>NZ_AEYF01000142.1 GCF_000292525.1 Rhizobium sp. CCGE 510 | reverse complement strand
AATTGGCTTTGCGCAGAACCTTCAGCCATTCGCGGATCTTGTCGCGAAACAGAGGGTGGCCGAGCATGAGCCAGGCTTCGTCGAGGATGATGAGGCTGGGCGCGCCGGTCAGCCGCTTCTCGACCCGACGAAAGAGATAGGTGAGAACCGGCACGAGGTTGCGCTCGCCCATGTTCATCAGTTCCTCGACCTCGAAGCACTGGAAGGCGCCAAGCGTCAGGCCGTCCTCTTCGGCATCGAGAAGCTGACCCATCGGCCCATCGACGGTGTAATGATGCAGCGCGTCCTTGATCTCGCGCATCTGCACGCCGCTGACGAAATCCGAGAGCGACCGGCCGCGCGACTGCGCCATCAACGCGATTTGCTTGGAGATCGCATTGCGATGATCCGGCGTGACGGTGACGCCCTGCAGCCCGACCAGTGTTTCCAGCCACTCCGACGCCCAGGCGCGATCGCCATCGGTCGAAAGTTCCGAAAGCGGGCAGAAGGAAAGCGCCGGCGAGCCCC
>NZ_AEYF01000141.1 GCF_000292525.1 Rhizobium sp. CCGE 510 | reverse complement strand
AGATGACGTCGGCTGCCGCAGAGGTCGTCATCGGCAGCGTGGCCCATGCGCTGCAATCCGAAGCGGACCACGATCAGCCGATCATATCCGGCGAATTGCCGATCGGCGGTCACCGTTTCGAAGGCCTGTTGCCGCCTGTTGTATCCGCGCCCAGCTTCACGATCCGCTGTCGCGCCTCGCGTCTGATCCCGCTTGACGATTACGTCAAGGCGAAGGTGATGACCGAAGCACAGGCCTCTGTTCTCCGGAGCGCCATCGCCAATCGTCTGAACATCGTCATCTCTGGCGGCACAGGGTCGGGCAAGACGACGCTCGCCAATGCCGTCATTGCCGAGATCGTCGCGACAGCGCCAGAGGATCGCATGGTGATCCTCGAGGACACAGCCGAAATCCAGTGCGCCGCCGAAAACGCCGTCTCGCTGCACACCAGCGATAGCGTCGACATGGCAAGGCTTTTGAAGAGCACAATGCGCCTGCGGCCAGACCGCATCATTGTCGGCGAAGTCCGCGAT
>NZ_AEYF01000140.1 GCF_000292525.1 Rhizobium sp. CCGE 510 | reverse complement strand
ACGTTCGGACCGGCCGGTTCCCGGATACCTGCCTGCTCAGGGAACAACCCCGACGCTGCGTTCGCCTCAACGACTTGCTGGTACTGCCGAAGCCGCTTGAAAGACGTAGTGTGTCTTCCCATGGCTTCGGTGAAGTCTTGGTAATCTATTTTCAACGACTGTCGCTGCTCATCACTACCGGTGAGTCGGCTGACTATGCTCTCCCTGCCCTCCCTTTGGAGCCAATCGCTAAACTTTCGTAGGTTACTGGCATTTTTCCGAGAAGTCGAGTCCGATCCGCGCTTACTCCGCTCTTCCTTGGCGAAGTCATTAATCATGCGGGCGTCGTCGGGATAAGGATGATGCTGTTTCAACTGCGACTCGGCGCCTAGATACTGCCGCAGCCGATCGAAACTCACGCCGCCCATTTTTTTCCTTCATCCTTGGTAAAGTGCTTGTAATCGTCCTTCAACGACTGTTGCTGCTGATCAGTACCCGTGAGTCGGCTGACTATGCTCTCCCTGCCCGTCCTTCG
>NZ_AEYF01000139.1 GCF_000292525.1 Rhizobium sp. CCGE 510 | reverse complement strand
AGTAGAACTGGCCTGCGCCGTGTGCGGAGCCGACATAGGCGCCGACGATGCGCTGCAGATGGATCTGCATGGCGCGTTCGCCGAGCCCGTCGGAAAGACTGTCGGCGGTTTCGATGATCAGGCGCTGATGCAGGTCGCGGACGCCATCGCCGTCGATCACGGCGGTTCCGAAACTTTCGGCGATCGCCATCGCCTGGGCGGCGTCCGGGCAGGTGAGCCGGACCATTTCGAGGGTGGCGCCCTTTCGAAGTTGCACGACGCGCGCTGACTGGCGGGTTTGGGTTGCGGGCTTGGCCATGGGTTCGTCCTTTCTCAGTTTCCTCCGAAACGGCCCCGGCCCCTGCCGGTCTGCCTTTCGGTGCGGTCAAAAGGACCCGGCGGAAGACGGGCGTATCAGGGTCCGGGCCTGCCTGGACGAGCGAAGCCGGGCTGCGTGCAAGCAGGGTAAAACCCTTGCGCGGCGCGCGGTCTTGCTTTGCCGAGGACGGCGGGATCCGGCCGCCCCGCGGCGCGA
>NZ_AEYF01000138.1 GCF_000292525.1 Rhizobium sp. CCGE 510 | reverse complement strand
GCGAAATTCTGCCTTAGCGGTACCGTCTCGGTCACCAATCCGATCGTCGGAGCCTTGCAGGCTGGCCAGATTGAGAAAATCTCTCTCGGAGACGAGGCTAAAATACTTATGAATCAAGAAGACATAGAGAAACAGCTTGAGCAAATGCGCAAACTGGGTAGCGTCCGCTCTTCCGAATGGCAGTCCTATACCTGGAAGAATGAGCTCGCCGAGCAAAAGCGGCGGATCGGTATGCACCTTGACGAGGCGCTGAAGGATGCAGAAACCGAGCACAATCCTTATCATATGCTCGAACGAGCCATCGGGATTGCGGCAGTCTGCATGCGGCGGCTGATCGAATGTCGACTGGTGACAGATCGATTTCGCGATACGGCGCTTGAGGTTCACGAGGTGCATGCAAAGGCGGACACGGACTGGCGTGAGCCGTTCATAAGTCGCACCGCCAGCGAAATCTTCAACAACTATGACCTGACGGCCCGGTATCAGGAGAAGCGGATTCCAAAGGTCATTTCCGACA
>NZ_AEYF01000137.1 GCF_000292525.1 Rhizobium sp. CCGE 510 | reverse complement strand
TGGTTGCCCGAAGGAATTGCCGGGACAATCAAATTGGATGGCCATGGCTTGAAAGTTGATGCCGAATTGTCGGGGCGGGGTGAAGTGTCCACAGCAGCCCTGGACTCGCTAAAGATCGTCGCCTTTGACCTTGCAGCTTTGCATATGGCCATCGAGGAGCAGGCAGACCTGCCAGCTTTCCTTGTCCACGACAGCCCGCGCGAAGCTGATCTGGATGGACAGCTTTATGCCGGCCTGTTCAAGCTTGTGCATCAGTGGGAGGAAGCAGGAGCGCCGTGTTTTCAATACATTGTAACGACCACGACAGCTCCCCCGCCTGAGCTGCAACACGAGCATTACGTTCGGCTTCAGATGAGTTCGACTCCCGCGGAAATGCGGCTGTTTGCAAGGGATATTTGATTATAGGCATGGCTATCGAGGCTCCCCAATCATTCGTGGTTCGCGAAGAATGCGAGAAGGCCGCCTCGCAAAATGGCTTTCGTCGTGTTTTGGGTGAAGAGGCTGGGTGGAGAGCC
>NZ_AEYF01000136.1 GCF_000292525.1 Rhizobium sp. CCGE 510 | reverse complement strand
ACTGTCCAGCGGCGTTGTTTCCATACCCGCATACATAGCCGATTTGCGCCGGAAGAGCCAGCTTTATGCCCCGGATGTCCTCGCAAAATATAGCTTTTAACCCGTTCGACCGGGAGCGGAAGTCCGCGCCGGGCGGCGCCAGTCGATCCCTTCGACAAGCATCGAAAGCTGCGCCTGCGTCAGGTGCGCAACGCCTTCTTTCGCTGTTGGCCACGGAAAGTATCCGCGTTCCAAAAAGCTTGTAAAACAGGCAGAACCCTTGGCCATCCCACCATAAAAGTTTGATCCGATCGGCCCGTTTTCCGCGGAAGCCGAAGATCGCGCCGGAACCTGGCGCCTCCTTGATAGCCGCCTCGACCAACGCCGACAGTCCATCAATTCACGCCGCATGTCGGTCACTCCGCAGGCAAGATAGACCCGGACATTCCCGGAAGGCCCGATCATGCCGCCTCCACGCAAGCGATCAACGACCCGAGCACCCTTAGCTCCACGTCAGCCGGAACCCTCAAGCACCGACCGTTTCGTAGCGAGATCTG
>NZ_AEYF01000135.1 GCF_000292525.1 Rhizobium sp. CCGE 510 | reverse complement strand
CCAGCCGAGGAGCCGAAGTTTGAGCGGATTGCCGGTCTGCAAGGCGCTTCTTCGGCGGCCGATGTCCCTGGCGACGCCGACCTTTATCGGCGAGCACCCGTTCTCATCCTCGCCTATGAAATAGACCGGCATGTGCGTTGCTCCGTTAAGCTTCTCCTCCGGTTAGTCATTGCCGTAGTCGGGCTCATCTATTTCGCGCTCTTGTTGATCTACGTGAAATGTAGTTCAGTCCCGACGCGTCGATTTCGTCGCTTCCCATCTCCCTTCCATCTAGGCATCGGCGCGCGGCCAGCGCAGCTTCCCGCGTCCGACCCGCAAGGTCTTCACCAACGGCTTGGCTCCCAGCAGTCGCCCCGAAAAGAGGCTGGGCTTCGGGTCCGTCGCGGGCTTCTTGAAGGCAGCGACCCGCCGATAGTCCGGTGTCGCAAGCCAGGTCCGGCCGTCACCCTCATCGGTGACTATCCGGTAAAGCCCCACAGGCGGCGTATCTTCAACGTCGAGCAAGCGGGTATATCGTTCGATCGACCATTTCTGGATGCCTCCACTGAG
>NZ_AEYF01000134.1 GCF_000292525.1 Rhizobium sp. CCGE 510 | reverse complement strand
GGCGTCGAGCCCGCCTCCGGCTTTTTTGGTGCCACACGGGAGAGAGGGATAGCTGCTCAGAACCCGGCATTGTGCCGCTCGGCGATACCGGCCTCAAGGATGGGCGGTAACCCCCAATTTTCTCCAGGCGCCTGCCAGCACCTTCCGAAAATCGGCTCCCCCACTCCCCGGCTCTGCCGGTCGCTTGCGCGATCCCTGACCCCGCCATCCCCTCTCGGCTGCTGTCGTCGTTTTTCACAAACTCAAGGAGATGAGACGATGACGATCGAACAGCACATCGAAGAGCTGCGCCGGGAAATGAGTGAGGCAGTTGATGCCTCCGAGCGCCGCCAGATCGAGGCCGAGCTTGAATGCGCTCAGGCAGAGCTGGCAATCATCGTCGCCGAACAGGACGGAGAACTCGACGCAGAGACGCCCTTCTGAGGGTTACCCCTGCATAACATATCTCAATTTCTTACACCGGCTGGCGCCGCTGAGGACGCGCTATCTCGCAGGCACCTTGACCTTCATGCTTGATCCCTTTTCGAGACTGCGCGATGAGCGCGACGGCAACT
>NZ_AEYF01000133.1 GCF_000292525.1 Rhizobium sp. CCGE 510 | reverse complement strand
CATTGCGGGGAAATCGGTTTCCGAAGTCCCGTCTTACAGACGTGACCAAGGCATCGTCTTCCAAAGTTATGCGCTGTTCCCGCACCTAACCGTTCGCCGGAATTTGGAGTTTCCGCTCGAGATGCGCGGGGTCAAGGCCGCAGATAGGGCGAAGAGGGTCAGCCGGATGCTTGAACGGGTGCGACTGGGGGAATTTGGCGGGCGCATGCCGTCTCAGTTGAGCGGTGGGCAGCAGCAGCGGGTGGCCGTTGCTCGCGCACTGATTGCCGACCCGCCGATCCTGCTACTCGACGAGCCGCTTGGCGCATTGGATCGAAATCTGCGCGAGCAGATGCAGATCGAAATCAAGGAACTGCACCGGGAATTTGGAAAGACGACAATTTGCGTGACCCATGATCAGGAGGAAGCCCTCACCTTGTCGGACCGCATTGTCGTCATGCGAGCTGGTCAAATCGAGCAGATCGATACACCTGAGGCTCTCTACGATCGGCCGAAAACGCGATTCGTGGCCAACTTCCTGGGCGAGGCCAATATCCTCGAAAACACCGAATTCAAGGTGGAA
>NZ_AEYF01000132.1 GCF_000292525.1 Rhizobium sp. CCGE 510 | reverse complement strand
CGGTTGGATCCTTCAACGGAGCGTTCGGCAATACGCCGGCGCATGAACTTGGCGCCGCCGTCATCAAGGGCGTGCTCGAGCGCGCAGGCGTCGAAGCCGCTGAGGTCGACGAGGTGATCCTCGGCCAGGTTCTGCAAGCCGGCGAGGGCCAGAACCCGGCGCGTCAGGCGGCGATGAAGGCAGGTGTCCCACAGGAAAAGACCGCCTGGGGCATGAACCAGCTCTGTGGCTCGGGCCTTCGTGCCGTCGCACTTGGCATGCAGCAGATCGCATCTGGAGATGCCGACATTATCGTTGCCGGCGGCATGGAATCCATGTCGATGGCGCCGCATTGCGGCCATCTTCGCGGCGGCGTGAAGATGGGCGACTTCAAGATGATCGACACGATGATCAAGGACGGCCTGACCGACGCCTTCTACGGTTATCATATGGGCATTACCGCCGAGAACGTCGCCCGCCAGTGGCAGCTCAGCCGCGAGGAGCAGGACGCGTTTGCCCTCGCCTCGCAGAACAAGGCCGAGGCCGCACAGAAGGCAGGACGTTTTGCCGACGAGATCATTCCCT
>NZ_AEYF01000131.1 GCF_000292525.1 Rhizobium sp. CCGE 510 | reverse complement strand
CCGGTCTATGGTCGAAGGGATCGAACTCGGCGATCGCGTCGACCTCGCCGTCTTCGAGTTCATCGGAGGAAGGACGCCGAACTCGTTGCCGGAGCGGAAGAGTGTGACGGGAACCATGAGCGTGTGGGCGAGCTGGAAGGCGTGGCTTTGGGCAAGAGCATTATGCCGATATCGGCATAATGTCCTTAATGCCGCCATCCGGATTATGCCGCGCCGGTGGCCTGTGCCTTGGGGTTATTGGCTTTCCAGCGCGACATGTCGGCATAAACTTGTCTGCCTTGCCCCTGCTATGAGTACGCTGGCGTATCGAATTCACTCTGCTCCATCCCGAGCAGAAGGAATAATTCGATGCACGAAGACACTGAAATTCTTCATTCGACTGACAATATTTTTGGCGTTCTGGGTACCGGTTCGGCGTCCCCGCGGCTGCTTCACCTGGTCAGCAAGCGCTGCCAGAGAGATGCCAAGTGCAGGCTTGAGGTCGCAATCCTGCACCATCATTAACCGGCGAAAGATCGCGGCGGCGCGCCCGCCGTGACGCAGGGCTGCCTGGTGCTTACCCTCGCATATTT
>NZ_AEYF01000130.1 GCF_000292525.1 Rhizobium sp. CCGE 510 | reverse complement strand
CGTCACGTCGGTCGAGCGGCGGGCAGCCTCGCGCTGCGATGGCCACAGCTCCACCTCGGAGGTCTTACGCGCGTAGAGCGAGCTGATGAAGAGCCGGCGCAAGTCCGGGTATTTTTCCTCTGCTCCCGCTGGCGGGTCGGTCGGCAGATTCTGATGAAGCGAATGCCGCCATAGATCGTCGATTAGATGGCGACAAAGATTGGCGATCCACCACAAGGGGACGTTTCCGGCGTTGTCGGCTAGCCGGACGGCCGTGGCCAGCAAGTCCCGCGCGGCCTCGATCGGCTCATCCTCGCCCGTCTCCAGCCCGAAATCGAAAAAAGCAAGAGCCCGGCAGATGGTCGTGTTGAGGACCGTCGACAATACGTCATCGACATCGGGCTCCTCACCGCCCAGTGCCGCGGCGACGCCTTCGTCACCATGCGCCTCATCCCCAAGCCAGTCGCGCACGAAACCGCGCAACTGGTCAAGATCGCGCAGGATAAGATCGCGGATCGCTATCTCGCCGGGCGATGCATTCAGATCGCCCGCCGTTTCGTTGAATAAGGAATAGGCGACCGCAGAATACCCCGACGAGGTGG
>NZ_AEYF01000129.1 GCF_000292525.1 Rhizobium sp. CCGE 510 | reverse complement strand
TAACCCGTGGAACTCGCCGATGACGCTGCTGGATCGATGCGATCAATCCAATGCAATAGCCCAGATCAGGCGATCTCGGCTGAGCGATCACTCCAGCTTCTGGTTGAGGCTTCTGCCAACCGAACGGTAAGCCGCGATAACCGTGTTTGCCATCAGCATTGCGATCGTCATGGGACCCACGCCGCCAGGTACCGGTGTGATCGCTCCGGCGACCTCGGCCACTTCGCTGAAGGCAACGTCTCCGACCAGACGCGGCTTCCTCAGGCCGTTTTCAGGCGGGGCAATGCGGTTGATTCCGACGTCGATCACAGTGGCACCCTCCTTCACCCAGCTGGCCTTGACCATTTCGGCACGGCCGACGGCCGCCACAAGGATATCGGCTTGGCGGCAGATCTCGGGAAGGTTTTTCGTACGAGAATGGGCGACAGTAACGGTAGCGTTGGCATTCAGCAGCAGTTGGGCCATCGGCTTGCCGAAAAGGTTCGAGCGACCGATAACGACCGCGGTAAGGCCGGAGAGATCGTCGCCATGGATACGCCGTACAAAGACCATCGCACCGGCCGGTGTGCAGGAAACGAGACCAGTC
>NZ_AEYF01000128.1 GCF_000292525.1 Rhizobium sp. CCGE 510 | reverse complement strand
GTTGCGTGCGCAAGAGCGGCTATCCCAATGACCGTGCCCGCTCTCGATGGCGAACGAGCCGTCGGCGGTGCTCATCCGTCAGCGGAATCGGGGCGGTCCAGCGAAGTTCTACAAGTGCTTGCCCACTGAGACCACGCGAGAATTCAGGGCTTCCCTGGTCGTCGAAGGTCACAAGCGCGCGGTCGAACGCGGCGTCCCAGAGCGCCGATAGAAGAAATCCGTTATGCACATCGAGCCGCTCAGCATCGCTTTCGCAATCGGACCAAGGAATGATGTGCGACGCGCGCAGCAAGGCAGGGTCAGTGATCCCTGTCACAGGGCAACGCCCTTGCCAGTAGTCCATCAAGCGGGTTCGGAAGATATCCTGGCCGATCCGTTGCACAACCAAACGTTCGACTTCGGTGGTTCGAGGAAGGTCCGTGACGCGCCGTTCAAATTCCATCAAAGGCGCATTTGGAAGACTGATTGCCAAGGCATAGACGCGGTTTAGTGCCATGTAGAGTTCGCTGAGCGTGCCAAAAGCGTAGCGGCTTTTTCCGGGACCGGGCATCGCGGTGGTCGACCAATCAAATTCGGCGACAACGCCGGCATGATCTGT
>NZ_AEYF01000127.1 GCF_000292525.1 Rhizobium sp. CCGE 510 | reverse complement strand
TTGCGACCGCTTCCGGCCTCGCGATGCTCACATCGCGCTTTTGGCCGGCAGCTTTCGTGATCTTCGCAGGCTTTTGGTTCTGGTCCGCCGCATCGTGGACAGCGCCGACGCTACCGGAGGGATGGAAAGGCGTCGACCTCGAACAGGGTCAAAACCTTGGGCGCGATGCCTCGCTCCAGCATCACCGTGACCTGATCGCAACGGTTCTGTCGGCGGCGGACTCGTCCACCCGCTTTATCGTCCTTCCTGAAAGCGCGCTCGGCTTCTGGACGCCGACCGTCGAGCGTCTCTGGCGGAAGGCTTTACGTGATCGCCACCTCACCGTCATTGCGGGTGCGGCGGTGCTCGACGGCGACGGATACGACAACATGCTGGTGGCGATCTCGGCCGATCAATCCGAGATTCTTTATCGAGAGCGGATGCCGGTTCCAGGTTCCATGTGGCAACCATGGCGGTCCTGGACGGGAGACGCCGGCGGCGCCAAGGCGCACCTGTTTTCCAACCCTGTCTCCGGGGCGGACGGCAAGCGGATCGCACCGCTGATCTGCTACGAGCAACTCATCGTCTGGCCGGCGCTGCAGTCGATGCTGCATTCGCCCGAC
>NZ_AEYF01000126.1 GCF_000292525.1 Rhizobium sp. CCGE 510 | reverse complement strand
CCAAGAGCAACAAGAAGCTCGGAAAGTCGACGGTGACGAGCGCCCGCAAGGTGCTCGATCGCGACAATGGCCGCTGCACGCCGAACTCGCTGTTGTTCGTCGCCAACCGCCTGCTGGAAAGCGCTGATCCCGCCGATAACGCTCTGGGCCGCGACCTTCGCGATGAGGTGGGGCTCAAGTCGCTCCGCGCCGATCGCATCGACCACATGTTGTTAACGGTATCCGGTAACGGCCCCCATGCTTCCCTGAAGGAAGACTTTGAGGCCGCTGGCACCAATCGCGACCACTATGTCGTGAACATCCACATCGAGGACCACCAGGAATTCATCGCCGCCATATACGAGGAGGCGGAAGACGTTGGCGACGCCTGAAGAACTGACCGCCTTTCTCACCGTTGCGACCGAAGACGGCATTCTCGGCCGGTTGCTCTATCGCGGAGCCGCATGGTCCCTGATGCGGCAGGCTGGTATTTTGCCGGACAATGCGCCGCCTCTGGGCGCAACAATCGAGACCGATCTTGCCGAACACGGGTTCGCCCTGTTGCGCGGCGCCATGGCATTGCGCACGCAGACCGGCGCCAACGAATTGACGAGCAAGGCATTCGAGCGCGCCGCCAACGCCTTC
>NZ_AEYF01000125.1 GCF_000292525.1 Rhizobium sp. CCGE 510 | reverse complement strand
GGGAGCAGTCGACGCCGCCGACCTGGCTTATCCATTGGTCTCTCGAGATTGTTTGGTCCACTGGCACGAACGAAGGAGCCCGTCCGTGGTCGGCCAACGCCGCATCCAGCTCAGCCTGACTACCGACAGGACGAATGCCCGCCCGAAGACTGGAAGCCCGATCAGCATTAATTTCGGTGTCTTCATCTTTGTTCAAGGATTCGACCAGTTGGCTCCACCGGTCGATGGTCAGATTTGGCGCGCCGCCAGGATAGGTCTCAAAGAAGATATCATAATCTACATAACGCGGGACGATACCTTTCACAGCAGGATGGTTTCGCGAGGCGATCAGATCTGCCGAGTTGGCGGTGTACGACACTCCGTACGCAAGCACTTTGCCTGTCGACCAGGGTTGCTCAGCGATCCAGTCGAGAATGTAGTCGAGGTCGAGTGTCTCTTCACGAGACCGATGGCCGGGCCAAACGCCAAACGATGCGCCAGTACCCCGAACGTCTCCGACAACCACAGCATATCCGTGAGGCACGAACAAATCGGCATACTGATTGGATGGCTCGCCCTTCTTTCCGCGTCCATAGCAGGTCATCACCAAAATGGTGTTCCGCTTAGTTTCTGCGCTATCGTCCTCGTCG
>NZ_AEYF01000124.1 GCF_000292525.1 Rhizobium sp. CCGE 510 | reverse complement strand
CGCTGGGTTTGCAAGATCGCCGGCGGCGTAGATGCCGGGCATGCTGGTTTCGCGGCGCTCGTCGACCTTGAGGGCGATGCCGAAGGGCGTATTGACCGTGTCGAGGCCCAGTGAGTCATGCAGGCTTGCGGACGGCTTGTTGCGCGGATGTGCGAACAGGATGTCGACTGCGACATTCGGGGCAGTATCGAGCTTGACGGTGGCATTATGGCCCCCGTGACGGGCGATTTCGGTGATCCGGCCGTCGACGACAGGTATGTTGCGGCGCGCCAGATCGGCCCGGATATCGGGTGCAATGTCATGACCATCGGCGAAGACCGTCAACGTGTCGGTCCAATCGTGGTACAGCCTGACATAAGTGTGCGACTGCGGGCCGGACCAGACGAGGCCCCAATGCTGGTCGGCGACTTCAAAGCCATCGCAATAGGGGCAGGGCACGATAGATGTGCCCCAGCTTTCGGCAAAGCCCGGAACATCAGGCATCTGGTCGGCAACGCCGTAGCTCAGGATCAGGCGGCGCGCCCCAAGGCTTTCGCCGTCGCCAGTGAGGACGGAGAAATTGTCGATGGTGCCGGAGATGCTATTGGCTTGGGCATTGACCAGCTTGACCGTGGGATAACGCTCCAACTGCTGCCGCGCCTCAG
>NZ_AEYF01000123.1 GCF_000292525.1 Rhizobium sp. CCGE 510 | reverse complement strand
ATGAAGTTGGTCTCGACTGGCTTCGCTCCGATATCCGCTTTGTCGCGGCGTAATGGGGTGGGCCAGCAAATGACGATGATTCAAAACTGCGGTCAAAGCCTATTCTGCTTACGTTGCCGGCCTTCGGTCTGCTATTTGCGGTATTCGGCATACCGATGATCCTCCTGTTCCTGACGAGCTTGAACGCGCCTGCGTTTTCTCTTGTGAATTACGAAGGATTTTTCGCCCAGCGATCCTTCGTCCTGATTCTTTTCCAAACGTTTAAAATTAGCTTTGTTGCGACGGCGATATGCTTGGTAATTGGCTACCCGACGGCCTATCTCATTGCAAACGCGGGACGAGCGCGACCCCTTCTGATGGTTCTGGTCTTCCTGCCGTGGCTCACGAGCGCCTTGGTGCGCACTTACGCCTGGACGGTCGTTCTGGGCGACAGCGGACTGATTAATAACCTCTTGATGAATGCAGGCATTATCGAGAGACCACTTTCGCTCATTTACAATCGTTTCGCTGTCTACGTGGGCATGGTGCACATCATGCTGCCGATGATGATCCTGCCGCTCATCAGCGTGATGATGGGGATAGATAAATCCTTGATGTCGGCTGCACGCAGCATGGGTGCGAAGCCGTTGACGGCCTTCCTGCGCGTGTTCT
>NZ_AEYF01000122.1 GCF_000292525.1 Rhizobium sp. CCGE 510 | reverse complement strand
AGTCGAAAGAAGCCCAGCGATGATCAAATTGGTGGATCATCTTAGCTTCATAGAGCGGAGATAATCCCGAACTGACATCGGCTCCGCCTTCAAGGCCGCTGTTTGGTGTCTTCAGAAATAAGTGACTAGAATCCGCCATATCAAACATTTTTGTTTGATAGGTGAAACCCCATGGGTTCTTCTCCCGTCCTATTTCTCGGGAAACATCTTCTATCAAAATTGGTGAGCGCGCATAAAGACTTGCTGTCAGCTTCGCATCAGCACGAGAGCGGAAAACGGGCGCGGTCATGGTGTTCGGATTTACCCGAGCAATCTCGTTCGGCGTCAGCGTAAAGCGGCGCTCCTCGTGCGCGAGTTGCGCCGTATTGGTCAGGAAGAAGGCGAAGGAAGCCCGATTCGCCGGGCCTATGCTGAGAATGCTGAATTTCATGCGGCTATCGACAGCCGGGAACAGCCGCTCACGATTCTCAAAATCAATGAGCTGCGCGAGCCGTGACGTCTCGACGAGACTACCGAAGAACAATGAGGTGGACGAATCCGTTGCAAAGCCTGTTGGCACGATTACACCTGCTCGGCCGGATCGCTTCGTAGAGGCGCGAAAACAGCTCGGCGAACAAGGCATAGGTGTTGACATCGCCTCTGCCGGTGAACG
>NZ_AEYF01000121.1 GCF_000292525.1 Rhizobium sp. CCGE 510 | reverse complement strand
CATCGGTGCGTGGGCCGCTGCGGCTAGCGCTGGCTGATCGATAATGGCGTGAATTTCCTGTTTCAGCGGGTAGCCGGCTCCCGCCAGATCAAGGATTTCGGGGATGTCCGGCGACAAGGCGAGCTTCGCTTCGGCGAGCCAAATGGCATGCAGGTGCGAACGCACAAGCTCTTCGTTGGTGATGTCGAGTGCGGGCGGACGGACAACGCCGGCCACCATTTCATTGCGGCGCTCGAAAAAATATTGATCGTGCGGCGATTGAGCGGCGCAGTAGGTAACGATGACGGCAGCCTGTCCGGAGCGGCCAGCACGGCCAGCGCGCTGCGCATAGTTCGCCGGCGTCGGCGGCACGTTACGCAGATAGACAGCGTTGAGCGCCGAGATGTCGACACCAAGTTCCATAGTCGGAGAACAGAAGAGAGCGGGTAAAAACTGTTCCGACTCTCCCATTGCATTGAGTTCGGCTGCATTCTGGGCGAGGTTTTGCCGATCTTCTTTCTCGTACCTGAAGCGCCACTCGCGCCACTCGCGCTGTTTCTGTGACACCTGAGCCGTATGTTCACGACCCTCAAGTCCCCAAAAACTGCTCCCACCGCCTTTTCAGATCAGCGGCAATGTGATGATAGAGATCGTGGAAGTAGCGGTTTCCTTGCGCCG
>NZ_AEYF01000120.1 GCF_000292525.1 Rhizobium sp. CCGE 510 | reverse complement strand
TGGCATCAAGAACATCGCGATTCTCGAGAAAGGCTACCTCGGTGGCGGCAATACTGCGCGAAACACCACCGTCATTCGGTCGAATTACACCGATCAGCGCTCGATCAGGTTCTACGCGAGGTCGCTGAGACTTTACGAAGCGCTGTCCAACGAACTCGACTACAACATGATGTATTCCCGTCGGGGCCAGCTCACGCTGTCTCACTCAGACGGAGTGTCACGCTCGCTCCGACTTCGCGCCGACGCCGGCAATTTCTGCGGCGAGGCAAACGAGATCGTCGATCGCAAGCAGATCAAGGACCTGGTGCCATCCCTGAACCTCGACATCAAAGGCATGCCGATCCTTGGCGGTCTTTGGCATCCGAATGCAGCCATAGCGCGCCATGACGCCGTGGTCTGGGGATATGCTATCCGCGCGTGTGAGCGTGGCGTTGAACTTCACCAACGGACCGAAGTGGTGGGGATGGACGTCGTCGGCGACAAGGTGACGCGCGTTCGCACCAATCGTGGCAACGTCTCAGCGGGGATCGTGGTCCAGTGTGTCGCCGGATATTCGTCGGTCGTCGCGAAGATGGTCGGATTGAAGCTGCCGATCCGCAGCTATCCGCTTCAGGCAATGGTCACCCATCCTATCAAGCCATTTCTTGATCCGATGGTC
>NZ_AEYF01000119.1 GCF_000292525.1 Rhizobium sp. CCGE 510 | reverse complement strand
GGGCTTTGGCCTTCCAGCATTCAACCGCGCGACCGACTTCGCTACGCGGCGCAATATTGTACTTTGGCAGATGGACCCGGCGACCGATGGCTCGCACATCCGTTTCGTCATCGCCAGCCTCGCGGAACCGGCACTGCTCACGCCCTTACTCACGGCCGACGATCAGAAGCAGTGGGTCAGGCTTCTTGGTTCCACTGCGCAGCCAGCGCAGGGAGCAATCAGGCTGAATCCGGCGGTAAACGCTGCGTGGCGATCAATGTTCGAGACATTGCTTACATCGGGACAGTTGGAGGAGAACGCCGAGGGAGCCTGGGTTCGGGGACAGCATTTTAGCGCCGCAGGATTGCAAGCCAATTCTAACGACGCCCAGCGAGCCGGCTTCGCAATGCGCGTGATACGCAGCCTAGAAATCCGCAAGCTCACTGCCGCAGTCGCACCAGAAGATAATGTGATCTGGGCGAGGTTTGGCAATGGCTAGTCAGGCAGACCTTTTCGCTCCAGTGATGAAGCCACCGAAGGCGCCAGGGGGTCGGGTCGGACCCCGGCTTTGGATTCGTCGTCTGGCGATTTTCGAGGATCGCCAGACGATTATTCGCGATGTGCTGCTGAAGCCCGGCCTCAACATTATCTGGACACCAGATATGTCGAGTAGCGGCCG
>NZ_AEYF01000118.1 GCF_000292525.1 Rhizobium sp. CCGE 510 | reverse complement strand
TGGTGCTGGCCTCCAGGCGCGCGTTGATATCGGCGAGCTTGGTTGAGACGTCTTCGGGATATTCGAATCCGACCCGCGCCATATACTGGGTCGGATGGGACTTGAGCTGGATATGATAGGTGCGCCGCGATGTAGTGACGACCATCGACGTGACCAAACCCGGCTCCGACGGCTTGACGATCAGATGGATCGTCTGCCCGCCCGCTGCCCCCGAGGTTGCCGGCTCGACCTTCCAGCGTACGGTGTCTCCGACCAAAACGTCGCGTACGACCTCGCCCGGCTGCAGCTCGATATCGCAGACCTGCAGCGGCGAGCAGACCACCGACGGCTGCACCTCGCCATAGAGGAAGATGATCTTGCCATCGTCACCCTTGGTCACCAGGCCGCTGGTTCCACGCCATTTGCCAGAAATGTTGATGCCCTTCCGCTCATTGGCGGAAACCTGTTGGGCATGCGCCGTCGAAACGAAACCCATCGCAGCGATCAAACACGACGACAGGGGCAAAGCCAGGCAGAAGGCGAAGCGCGCCTGGCCAGTCCAAAAATTCTTGATCATGGGGTGGCCATGCCTTTCAAAGCTGTGCGGTCCAGTCGAAGTCCTTGAGATAAAGACCGATCGGGTTAAGCCGGATGACGCCCTCGTCCTGGGGCGGGGTCAATGTG
>NZ_AEYF01000117.1 GCF_000292525.1 Rhizobium sp. CCGE 510 | reverse complement strand
AATTCGCCTTCACACGCAGACCTGAAGTGCTAGCAGTTCTCGATTGTCGGGTTCGGCGCGTTCGGCGGGGTTGCACCGCTTCCATCATTGATCACGGTTCAACAACTGGGATGTCGATGTAGCACCCATCTACGCCGCGATGAAAACTGAGTTCTGGCGGCTCACCGTCGGCGGGTATATTGGCAAAACTGGTGCTCTCGCTACCCGCGAGAGATACCCTCAAACTGAAACCCGCTGGAATAAGCGCTGAAATCGGCAGCAAGGTGAATGTCATGATGGTTGGTTCACCTGGTGTGAGAGGCTCGGCATCGCGTTCGAGATAACTTTGCTGTGGTCCTAGAACGCTCAGTGGCGAGGCCGCCCACACCTTGCGATGTCGCGCGCGCAATTGACCTTCTGTAAGATAGTATGAAACTCGGTCCGGCCTCACTGCTTCGAGATAGACAAAGAAGAGTCCGTCCTCGCGTGTCGAGGTAATATTAAGCTGTACGACTGGATGTCCGGTGATCTCGACATCGTGCAGAAGCGGTTCGCTGGTATACGCGACGCGCTGCGCATCAAATTGCTGTCGATCTCCATATTCCACTACCCAAGTGCCGATGCCGCCGTTGGTATCCCATCTATTTGAGAGCACGTCACCTAATTCTCGGTCAACCAATAAGGGATCGAA
>NZ_AEYF01000116.1 GCF_000292525.1 Rhizobium sp. CCGE 510 | reverse complement strand
GTGTTTCGCAAGACGGCCCGCAACTTCAACCCGCCGGCCGCAACCTGCGGCAAGATCTGCGTCGCTGAAGTCGAGGAAATCGTGCCAGCCGGCAGCCTCGATCCCGATCACATCCATGTCCCGGGGATTTACGTGCATCGCCTGATCCAGGGTCAGCACGAGAAACGCATCGAACAGCGCACCACGCGCGCGGCGGCTTGAGGGAAGGGGACGAGACATGGCCTGGGACAGAAACCAGATGGCGGCGCGTGCTGCCGGCGAACTTCAAGACGGCACCTATGTCAATCTCGGCATCGGCATTCCGACGCTGGTCGCCAACTATATCCCCGAAGGCGTCCATGTGACCCTGCAGTCGGAGAACGGCCTGCTCGGGATCGGTCCCTTTCCCACCGAGGATGAGATCGATGCCGATCTGATCAATGCCGGCAAGCAGACGGTGACGGCATTGCCGCATTCGGCCTTCTTCGACTCGGCGCAGAGCTTTGCGATGATCCGCGGCGGCAAGATCGCCATGGCGATCCTCGGCGCCATGGAAGTGGCGGAGAACGGCGACCTCGCCAACTGGATGACGTCCCGGGCGAGGCTCGTCGAAGGGCAGATGGGTGGTGCGATGGATCTGGTTGCCGGCGTCAAGCGGGTGGTCGTCGTCATGGACCACACCAACAAATCAGG
>NZ_AEYF01000115.1 GCF_000292525.1 Rhizobium sp. CCGE 510 | reverse complement strand
AAGGACAAAACGATTTGTCGAAGTTTACCGCCAGGAGACGAACAAACTCTTCGACGAGGTCGACCTGATCCTTACTCCGGCAACGCCGGAGATTGCGCAGAAGCTTGGCACCGTCAGGGTAAGAAGGAATGGTATCGACGAGGCGGTCGGCAACGCCATAACCCGCTACACGACGTTCTTCAACATGACCGGGCACCCAGCTCTGACGATGCCATGCGGGATGCACAGGGAAGGCCTCCCGATCGCATTGCAGCTCGTGGGCCGCTACTTCGACGAAAAGACGGTCTTGCGGACCGCGCACGCCATCGAGCGCAGCGAGAAGTTTTCAATCCCGCGACCGAACGTGGACAAGTGATATGCCAGGCGCCTTTCTAAGACGAGGTTTTTCGCGGCTCCTTTCGGCGAGCGCGTTGAGGAGCGATCGCAGCACGACGGCTCCTCCGTTGTTGGCTGTGGGCGAAGGCCTTCCTGTCGCCATACGCCTGGTGGGTCCTCGCTTCAACGAAGCGTTGGTTTTGAACATTGCGCGAGCAATGGAGCAGAGCCAACCCTTCTCCGACCGCCCGTAGGGAGGGATCAAAATGGTATTCGCGCTGCTAAAATATGGTCTTTCCAAAGCCTATCCGGCACGTGAGGAGATTCCACGAACGCCGGATCTAAAATCGCATTACGATGTCGTGATTATCGGTGGCGGGGGCGGATG
>NZ_AEYF01000114.1 GCF_000292525.1 Rhizobium sp. CCGE 510 | reverse complement strand
GCATGAGGATCGCGCCTTCCCGAAACATGAAACCACCGAGTTCGCCTATCATCTGTCTGATGCCCATCGTGACTTTCAGGAGGCTGTTCTCGACTATTGCTTCGGCATCGTCTGCCAGGCGGGATCGGGGCAGCGAGAACAACGCCTTGCCTTTTGGGGCACGCTGGCCTTGATGCGCTGCGTCGGCTCTTCGCCAGCCGCCGCCCTGAGCGCCTTGCGGAACCGCATGTCGACCGAGAGCGATCGCCTCGAACCTAAAATCTATGATGACGACGGAGACGATGAGGACGCAGTAGATATCGAGCCGGGTACACCATTTGATGTCGATCCGGGGCTGCTCGCGCTGGTCCAGCACGCCGAGGTGTTGGTCGACACGCCCGATCCGAAGCTGGCCGCTTTGATCGAGACGCTGACGCCAATCATCAAGAAAGGTGTAAATCCCGTCGTATTCTGCCGTTATGTGGCGACGGCGGAATATGTTCGCAATTGTTTGCGCAAGGCCTTTCCGAAACTGACAATCGAATCTGTAACCGGCATTCTTACGCCGGATGAGCGCCGCGATCGCGTCGCCGACATGGCGCCAGCGGACGAGGAAAAGCCGGCCCAGCGTCTTCTTGTCGCCACCGACTGCCTGTCGGAAGGGATCAACCTGCAACAACTCTTCGACACGGTCGTCCACTACGATCTGTCATGGAATCCGACTCGGC
>NZ_AEYF01000113.1 GCF_000292525.1 Rhizobium sp. CCGE 510 | reverse complement strand
ACGATCTGACCGCGTGGATCCGCTCGGACGAACCTGGGGAACCGGTGCGCTCCGACTGGCGCCCAACACGACAGCGATTTGGCGCCCTGACCTGGCGCGGCAAGGATGCGCTGCTTCGGCTTGACTTCGATGAGAATGGTCCGTTCCTCGACAAGTTCGTCGTCGAGAAGCCGGCCAGGGGCAAGGAGAAAAACCCCTACCCACGCTAGAACTCGCATCTGGCACTGTTCGCCGCGTGGGAATTTGCTTCCCAGGGCAAGCGCACGTTGATTTTCTCCACCCAGGCCAACTGGGTGGAAGGCTACGGCAAACAGGTCGTCGATCTTTGCAGGCGCGGCTATCTCGCTCCGCTCCTAGAGGACGAGGCTCCGATCGCGCGCGCCCTCGAGGTTGGCAAGGAATGGCTGGGCGAGGATCATCCCGCGGTCGCCAGCCTGAAAGCCGGCGTCGCCATCCATCACGGCCGGTTGCCGAGCCCCTTTCTGCGCGAGCTGGAAGTCCTTCTGTCGGAGGGCGTTCTGAAAGTCATCGTGGCTTCGCCGACGCTCTCCCAAGGGCTCAACCTCAATGCCGCGGTCTTGCTCGTACCGACGCTTTACCGGGCTGGCGAAAAGATCAAGGGCGAGGAATTCGCGAATGTCGCCGGCAGAGCCGGGCGTGCCTTTGTTGACGTAGAAGGGCTGATCGTCCACGTCACGTTCGACAAGACCGACT
>NZ_AEYF01000112.1 GCF_000292525.1 Rhizobium sp. CCGE 510 | reverse complement strand
AGACGATCCCCAGTGCCGGGGGCGACATCGAATGTGCACGTCGCCAGTCTTCCTTCAAAACGTTGACGTTTGGCCAGCATCCCAAGAGGCGACGGCTGTCGCATCTGAAGTGTAGACAGATACGGATGCGGGAAGAGCCTCGGGGGCGAAGGAGGCTGGGGCGGTCGCTGAAGTGCTTAGTGCCGTCTATGACGGCCTACCCTTTGCGGATTCTACTATGGCTTCAGGCCAGGACGAAACCCGCCCATGGCGCCGGATGCATTTCATACAGCGATCATGAGCCAACGTGTGAGTTGGGTACTCGATGCCGGCCCCGTATCCTGCAACTATCAAACTATGCCTGCGGGCGGGTGCCGCGGTGGACCGACTTGTTCATCACGCAACGATCTTCGAAATGAACGTCGAAAGCTATCGACGACGTTCCGCCATGGAGGCCAAACGCCAGCGCGGCAGGCCAGCCTCATTCGCGACAATCAAAGGCACCGCACAGTTTGTCGCGGAGCGGCAATCAGACCACGATGAAGCTCTTGCCAGCGACAATCAACATGATAACTTCATCCCGACCGCGACATAAGAATCTCATCCAGATTGTCGCGCGCGTCTCATCCTGATCGCCGCGCCATAGGTCGCATAACTATCAAGCGCGCAACGGGTTCTGTCAGCAGCTACACCGCATATGGTTCCGTTGCCTGAGGCGGCGAAATCAGAAAGGCCGGCGGATGGATTGGTTGGAACC
>NZ_AEYF01000111.1 GCF_000292525.1 Rhizobium sp. CCGE 510 | reverse complement strand
GGGAACGGAGGATTTCCTTCTGTGCCTGTCGCGCCCTTCGCTGGAGGCCGCGGCCAGGGAGGCCAACGTCCAGCCTCGGGCGAGGGTCCGCGAAACCCGCGCAGCCCTCGTCGACCACTTCGCATCGACTGAGGCAGCCTTCGTCCTTCCGGCCGCGGTGTTTGCGCCCAACCCGAAGGACATCGCCGATCTTCTGAAGCATGGCGATCCCCTCGATGAGGAGGTCGAAGTGGCGACCGGCGATGCTGGCGGCGATGTGCAGCCAGACGCTAACGGCGACGCCGACGGTCCAGATGAAGCCTCCGACCAGGTGGAATCCGCTTACGGGATCGCGGCGGAATAGCCGCACCGTTCTTATCCGTTTGCTATTCCGCCGCCGGTCGTCCCGGCGGCGGTTTCGTTTTCACGCTCCCCAAAAATTGAAGGAGAATGCGCAATGTCCGCGTCTCTGATTTATGATCTCGCCCCGATCGGGTCCGTCGTCGCCTGGTCGGATGGCACCGCCCGACCGCCCAAGCGGTTTAAGAAAAAGCTCGCCGCCTGGAAGACCCGCAACAGCCGGGGCCAGCTGATCCGCAAGGAGGGCGAGCGCAGCCTCGGTGCCAGCATCCTCTCACCGTATTTCACCCTCCACGAGGGCGATTTTGGCGCAAATGGTGTCATCGCCATCCGAATCCACCGGACCTTCTCGCTCGATAGCACGCTCACGTTCAAAGTCATTGAGCGACCGGCGCTCGG
>NZ_AEYF01000110.1 GCF_000292525.1 Rhizobium sp. CCGE 510 | reverse complement strand
GGCAAGCTCGCCGAGGCCGGCACGAAAATGGTCGATGACGCAATTGCAGTTATCGAAACCTATCCCGACGTGGCGCGGGCATCATGAAATCAGTTTTCGAGGAAAGAGATCATGCCAAACATTGTGGAGCAGCTGAAGAAGGTCCGTAAGCTGCAGTCACGTGCCGCCACTGCGAAAATGGAGTTGCACGATCTTGCCGAGGACCTTCCGATTAATTGGGCTAAGATCAAGACCATTGCTGGAGAGACGTTCGACGCCTTCGCCGAGTTGAACGCTGCGAAGGAAGAGCTCGCCGCATTGGAGAATTCACGATGACCGGCTCTTTCGTCACGCGCGACGGCTCCAGCTGGGTGCCGGAGTACCTGACCTGCATCGATGCTGCAACCTGCATCGGCTGTGGCCGATGCTTCAAAGTCTGCTCTCGCGAAGTCATGCACCTCTATGGCGTCGATGAAGCGGGTGGAATCCTCGGCATCTGCGACGACGAGGATGAAGACTTCGATGGCGAGCTCAATCGTATGATCATGGTTGTCGACCAGGCCGGCCGCTGCATTGGTTGCGGCGCCTGCGCGCGCGTCTGCCCGAAGAACTGTCAGACCCATGTCGCGGCAGACAAGGTTACTGCGTGATCTCGGCGATCGCTGTCTCGTGGCCCTCGACGATGAACCGATTATCCGGTTTCCAAGGCAGATGCCCCGTGATCGGATCGCCACACATCGTGACATTCGTGTCCCATGCCGGTTCCGCGGAT
>NZ_AEYF01000109.1 GCF_000292525.1 Rhizobium sp. CCGE 510 | reverse complement strand
ATCGAGCAATAGATGCCAGTCGTTCTTGAAAAAACACCAAATCGTTGAGGGAGAATCCGTTTTTACGCGGCCACGTGCAGCGCGCCAACCCAGATGAGACGATCCCCAGTGCCGGGGGCGGCATCGAATGGCGGGCTCCGCATGGCAAGCAGCAAGCTGGCGAGCCTCTGTGACGGCCTGATGGTCGAGTGCAGACGATTGTCGGCAAGCCGTCGCCATATGGTGTTCGGCCATGCCTTGAGGGCATGATTGGATCTGGCTTTTGCATGCTGGGCGGCGGTCGGCAGGCATTAGGATCGAGGTTCCAAATTTGATTTCCGGAGGACGGCATCGATGTACCCAAGACGGAACCAGCCGCGCGATGACGATTCTCGCGAAGTAAGTGGGTGGATCGAAGGCGTGACCGGAGCTGTCGCGACGGACGCCTGGATCCGGGACTACTATTCACTGAGACGAGACATGGAACAGGATCTGAGCGACTTGCGCCTCGGGTCGCACGACAGTGACGCCGGCGATCGTGTGCCGCGTCGCAGATCCGTGGGCGGTTCGATGCGAGTGACGCCGCAGTCGCGGGCGCCGGAGAACTCGTTGAGCGGCGCCCGCCACAGCATAGACGTCTCTCGGGCGGGCTCCAGCAGCTTGCGATTCGGCGGCTCGGGGGGCAAGACATCGAGCAATATGGCGGAGGCGGGCGAAGTCGCCGCGGCGCCGCAGGGCAAAAGCCGCGGATTTAAGTCGCGCATGGCGTCAGGGTTCAAGAAGGCGTTCGGATGGAGCAGCAAGACGTCGTCGCGGGGTTC
>NZ_AEYF01000108.1 GCF_000292525.1 Rhizobium sp. CCGE 510 | reverse complement strand
GTTTTCTGCTCATCCGAGAGACGCACATGGCGGGCGAATGTCGCCTCCAGCACTTGCGTGCGAACGCCGTGCGAGGTTTGCTGCGACAGCGAGGTGGCGCGATTGGCCATCTGCGCTTCCAGCTCGATCATCGCCCGCGTCGTGTAGCGCGCCGGCACCCGCTCGCCGGTGGCAAAATCGATCGTGTCGCGCTGCAGGCGGAGAACCTCGGGATGGTGGAGGATGCGCGCCATCAGCTGTTGGAAGAGACCGGGATCGTCGACATAGCGGTGCAGCACCTTGGCGATGTCCTGGTTGTCGAAGACGCTTTTTTCCCGGGTGATCAGGTCGAGCACGATCGCCGGGTTTCGAAGGATGCGTCGGGTGTTTTCGGTGCGGCGCGCCTCGTTCAGTTCGAGCCGCTCGAGCTCTGGCCGGACGCCTTGGCTCTCCGCCTTGCGCTCGATCGCCTTGGCGCCAACGCCGAGGTGGATGGTTGGTTCAAGCTCGATACCCTGCTTCTCGTAGGAGCGGCCATCGACCCGCAGCGAAATTCCGTTCAGCGCTAGGTGATGGTTCTGGCGCTCGAACCAACCATCGCGCAGCGCATTGAACTCGGCCGCACCGCCGGCCCAGAGTTCGTAGACGATTTTTCCAGTCTTGGTCTTCAGTGGCTGGCCGTCCTCACCAATGACTGCGACCTTCTTGGCGCCAAAACCGTCCTCGGTCAGCGGACGCAGCGTCGTCATCAGGTGGATGTGCGGATTGCCGGGATTGTCGTGGATGACCCAATCGGCAACCATGCCGTATGCCAGCACATGTTTGTCGACGAAGTCGCGCACCAGCGCGAT
>NZ_AEYF01000107.1 GCF_000292525.1 Rhizobium sp. CCGE 510 | reverse complement strand
ATTATAGCGGCGCGCCAGGACGGGCTTGTGGTGGCCGCCACCGACAACAACGCGCAGGGCGATGTCTATGCCGACCGCCTTCGCGGGATCGCCGCTGAGATGGGGTGCGATTTCCAGCGGCTTCGTCCTCATAGGGAAGATTGGAACGAGGAGCTTCGTGCCCGGCGCCGCGAGAATTCGAGAGGCTGACCGAGTGCATGATCGTCGGCGCCGAATGGGCCGCGTCTCGACCGAAATGCAATCAGCCGATGGCCTGAAGAACCAACTCAGGGACAGACTGATTTGCGAGTTGGGCAGGAAAAGAGGGAAGAGGGAAGAAGGAGAATGTGGAAATGCCGCATGCCCGCCGGCCGCGTCAAGGGTGAAGCTTCGCCCGGCTGCGCCGGCCCTTGACCCGGCCGGACGGAGAGGCGGCTGCGGGGGAGGTGTCAGGAAGGACTGAAGAGAAATGGTGACATCACGAAGGTGTACCGCGCTTCAGCCTAGACGAGGCCTTGAAGGAGCCCAGCCATGACCCTCTCATCAATCCGCAAAGTCTACCAGGGCATCGCCGATCGCCGGCAGATGTTCCGGATGTTCGATCGGCACGCCCGGCGTCCGGACCGTTGGGCAAATGATGACAGCGCGCTCTATCGCGGGGAATGGTTCGAACTGGACCAGGCCGGCCACGATTACATGTTCGAGATCCTGCCGCCGCTCTGGATGCGCGGCGAGATGTTTGCCATGCGCGAGTTCCTGACAGGCTCGATCACCAGCATCTTCCTCACCCTCAGGATCGATGGTCGGATTCGGTATTTCCACGGCTATTGCGACCTCGCCGACAAGGGT
>NZ_AEYF01000106.1 GCF_000292525.1 Rhizobium sp. CCGE 510 | reverse complement strand
AGCTGGCTTTATCTGGAAGGACGTTCTGTCTCACAGATGATGTCAAAGATCTGCGGGGTCGATCTGCGTGATGGCAAATTCGAACCAGGAGAGGTGGCGCAAACGGTTGTGGCACGGATCGGCGCGGTCTTGATCCGTCAAATGGACGAGGGTTCCTACGGGATCCACATGCTGACGGATTTCGCCTCGGCCGATTACCTCTGGGACGTACTGGAAGATGCGTCTGCCGAATTCGGCGGTGGCTTCACCGGAGCCGGGAGGACGTAAAATAGCAACGTATCACTTCAATTCGGACAACGGCGTTCCGGTCTGCGAACAGGTGATGGAGGCGCTGATCGGCTGCAACCACGGCATTGAGACTGCCTACGGTGCAGACCAATATACCGCGCGACTAGGACCTGCCTATTCCGACTTCTTTGAGCGGGAAGCGTTTGTTTTTCCAGTGCCTACAGGCACTGCCGGCAATGGGCTTGCTCTCGGCGCCATCACCCCGACCTACGGCACCATCTTTTGCCACGAGGCTGCACACATCGTGACGACAGAGGCGGGCGCGCCCGAGTTCTACAGTGGTGGCGGCCGGATGACTTTGCTCTCCGGCGAGCATCACAAGATATCGGTCGAAACGTTTGAGAAGGCACTGCAAAAGCACGGGATCGGCAATGTGCACCACATGGCCGCCAGTGCGATCAGCCTTACTCAGGCGACGGAGGCAGGTGTCGTCTACGAGCCGGCGGAAATGCAGGAATTGAGCGCGGTCGCCCATAACGCCGGGATGAAGGTTCATCTGGACGGAGCACGATTGGCAAATGCCATAGTCCATTTGGGCGCCTCCCCTGCGGAGATAACCTGGAAATCCGGCGTCGACATTCTGACCTTCGGGACCACAAAAAACGGAACAATGAATGCGGAAG
>NZ_AEYF01000105.1 GCF_000292525.1 Rhizobium sp. CCGE 510 | reverse complement strand
TTCCCGAGGGTACCCTCACGAACAATTTAAAGATTCTTAGGAGGTTCGCTCGTTGGCTCAAAGCAGAGAACAGAGATTCGATGGCTTCTCGGCTTTTAAACGATCCAGATTCACTAGCCGTTGATATCGCGGATTATTGGGCAAGCGGTGGGGATGGTCAGGACCGTCTTAAGTCAGCACTGTCTCATTTCAGGAGGCTCGGGCCTGAGGGGCAAGAACTCCAAGCCGTTGGACCTGGGCCGCGCCTGATGGGGCGCCAGATACATGATCCTTATCCCGACGACGCCCTCATCATTGATGGCTTGGCCAAGGAAGAGCTGAGTAAGTTCGGACCGGTCCCGAATTCTCAGAAAAATACCAGTAACCAACGAAGGTTTAGTGCTTGGCTCCAAAGGACGGGCAGGGGGAGCATAGCCAGCCGACTCACGGGTACTGATCAGCAGCAACAGTCGTTGAAGGACGATTTTAGGGCCTTTACCAAGGATGAAGGAAAAAATATTGGCGGCGTGGGTCTCGATCGGCTGCGGCAGTATCTAGGCGCCGAGTCGCAGTTGAAACAGCATGATCCTTATCCCGACGACGCCCGCATCATTGATGGCCTAGCCAAGGAAGAGCTGAGCAAGCTCGGATCGGACTCGACTTCCAAGAGGCAAGTTGCCCGGAATGTGGCCAGCAATCAACGAAAGTTTAGTGCTTGGCTGCAAACCAGGGGTCGGGAGAGCATAGCGAGCCGGCTCAACGGCAGTGATCAGCAGCAATGGTCGTTGAAAATAGATTACCAAGACTTCAGCGAAGCCATGGGAAAAAAACTCACTATGTCTTTCAAGCGGCTTCGGCAGTACCAGCAAGTCGTTGAGGCGAACGCAGCGTCGGGGTTGTCCCCTGAGCAGGCAAGTGGCCGGGAACCGGCCGGTCTGGA
>NZ_AEYF01000104.1 GCF_000292525.1 Rhizobium sp. CCGE 510 | reverse complement strand
ATCCGAACCGGCCTCATCATATCAGGGGGTATATCGACCTCTGGATCTTCGTCGTCTGACTTCACCCAATAGCCGTTGCGAGGATCAATATAAAAGCCGAACTCCGTCTGTTTTGCTCGCCGTTTCAGCCCTTTATTGATCCGACTGATCTCTGCACTGTTGGCGTATTGCAGGCTGAGAATGGAGGTGTCGTCACAACGGAAGTCGGCCTTGGTTATCTGGAGGCGACCGTCCCGTCTCGGCCAAGCGAACACAGTCTGAATCTCAAATCCCTGCCTGACGCGCTCTTCATCATTTGCCGTGATTCGCTCGGCCGGTGCGGCTTCGACATTATCGATGCGTAGCGTTCTCTTCACCGCATCCTTTTCCACGATCGGAGTATTACAGGCATGGCAGCGCTCGACCTCGCCGTCATGACAGGCGCCACAATTCGAGCAGATGGAAACATCTCGTGTAGCGAGTTCCGCCCCATCTCCCGTCCGGACTTCTGGCGGTAGCTTCGCCTTCATGACCCGGTAGGCGCGTCCTTCGTGATAAATCAGGCTGCGTGGCCCAAATTCCGAAATGGCAAGGAAGCGAGCGCGCTGGAGGAATGAACCAGCTTTGCCTTCGCCAGGGATAAAGGCGTAGAGCGGCAGGCGCGGGAAATTGTAGCCCGGCAGGAAGCCTTCGGTTGCGAGATAGCGATAGGAATAAAAGTCTGAGCCGTTCGAGGCTTTGCCCTGCTCAAGAATGGTGATCTGGTCGCTGGCTTGCATTTGCGCCGCTTTGATACGACGGCGATCCGCGCCGGAAAGGCCCGTAATCTCCGAGCGCTCATTGGCTTCCATCAGCTGTGTCCGGGCCGAATTGTAGAGTTCCCGCCAGCGATCGAAGGCGTCGTCGAAATCCTAGGGTGCACGTTGCGCCACCGCGGAAACAAAATCATCG
>NZ_AEYF01000103.1 GCF_000292525.1 Rhizobium sp. CCGE 510 | reverse complement strand
TCCGACAATCACTGCGTCGGGGGACTGGTGGACGAGCTCAGCAATATGGTCGAGGTCGACATGGCCGCGCTCGTTGAGCACGACGGCCAGCGCATCGGCCGCGGAGGTGATGACTGGCGGCGCCGGCGGCGCGATGACGCGCTCGGAAAAGATCGGCCCTGGCCTCGCCGTATCTGTCTCCAGATCGTAATCCTCGATCGAGGCGACCAGCCAGCAATCGGGATCGTCGAGGAAGGGCTGAAGGTTCGGGCGACGATGCGTCTCGCGCACTTCGCCGCTTTCCGGATCCTCCGTTATCGCGACGGTGGTGTGATTGATCGGGCCGAAGTCGCGCACGAAGCTTGACCAGGCGATGCGCAGCCGCACCTGCGCGTCTTTCCAGGGTCGATCGAGCTCCTGCGCTTTCAGCACCTCGCGCACGGCGTCACGGATCGGGATCAGCTTGGCGATGATGCGGATATGTTTTTCCGACAGGCCTTCGCCTGTCCGCCCTTTCCGCATGGTAATAGTGACCGGCTCGCCCTCGATGATTTGCATGAGGCCACGGCTTTGGTCGAAGAGGAAACTACCCTCGCGCGCATGGCGGTCAACAGGCAGACCGACGACACGATCACCGTCGTCGTCCAGATCGAGATCGATTTCGGTCGGCTTGCCGTCATAGAGGGCTTCCGGAAGAAGGCGGATCGCGGCATCCAGGGCCGTGCCGAGGTTCTGCCCGTCTCGTGGCAGGCACGTATAGGTCTCGCCGAACGGGCCGGAGGTGAGCACGTGTGTGCCGAGCACGAACCCGGGATGCCGCACGACCCACCGGTTCACCCGGATGGCACCCTCATCGACTGTGGCCCCACGAACCTCATCGAGATCGAGCCAGCCCACTATCACCTTCCGGCTCGCCGAGCTTTCGCTTGCGTAAAAACAAGGATGTCGACGACGACGTCCGTGCCG
>NZ_AEYF01000102.1 GCF_000292525.1 Rhizobium sp. CCGE 510 | reverse complement strand
AAAACCGCAATCGGCCATGTCGCGGGTCCGGCGCGGATCGCAGCGATCGTTGGCCGCGCCGGCGCCGGCAAGACAACGATGATGAAGGCGGCACGCGAAGCCTGGGAAGCAGCTGGCTATCGCGTCGTCGGTGGCGCGCTCGCGGGCAAGGCGGCCGAGGGACTGGAGAAGGAAGCCGGCATTCAAAGCCGAACGCTCTCCTCCTGGGAACTGCGCTGGCAACGCGGCCGGGATGGGATCGATGCGAAGACCGTTTTCGTCATCGACGAGGCCGGCATGGTCGCCTCAAAGCAGATGGCCGGCTTCGTCGAGGCCGCGGTCAGGGCGGGTGCCAAATTGGTTCTCGTCGGTGACCCCGATCAGTTGCAGCCGATTGAGGCCGGTGCGGCCTTCCGGGCGATTGCCGATCGTATCGGTTATGCCGAACTCGAGACGATCTATCGCCAGCGTGAAGATTGGATGCGGGCTGCCTCTCTCGATCTGGCGCGCGGCAATGTCGGCGCGGCGCTTGCCCGCTATCAATCGCATGACCGGCTGCATAGCTCGACGCTGAAGGCTGAAGCGGTCGAACAGCTGATCGGCGACTGGAACCGCGAATACGATCCTGCGAAGACCACGCTGATGCTCGCGCATCTGCGCCGTGACGTGCGCTTGCTCAACGACATGGCGCGCGCCAAACTGGTGGAGCGCGGTCTTGTCAGCGAGGGGCGAACCTTCCGAACGGCCGACGGCATGCGTCCGTTCGCTGCCGGTGATCAGATCGTTTTCCTCAAGAACGACACTGCCCTCGGCGTCAAGAACGGCATGCTCGGCAAGGTCGTCGAGGCAGCGCCAAACCGCGTCGTCGTTTCGGTCGGGGAAGGACAGCAAAAGCGCCATGTCGCCGTCGAGCAACGCGCCTATAGCAATCTCGATCACGGCTATGCAACGACCATCCACAAGAGCCAGGGCGCCACCGTCGAT
>NZ_AEYF01000101.1 GCF_000292525.1 Rhizobium sp. CCGE 510 | reverse complement strand
CGGAAGCCGTGCTCTTCGATGAGAGCACGCCGATTTCAAAGATTGGAAAGATTCGCGGACTCTCGCGACGTGCATTTTTGAGCTTTTCCCAGACCGCATCGAGTGGCGCATACATGCTGCTCGTGACGAGCGAGACGCACTAAGTGGAACGATGCGCGTCGTCTAAAGCGCCCCCAAGGATCACCGAACCTAACTCTGTCTTCGCTCGGCACTCGGCGGCCCATGGTTAAGCTGGACGAGGGGCGAACAGGCACCTTGTCATTGTATGTTTGGCTCGCCTTTTCGCTGACACTATCGCCGATGGAAGGTGGGACGATCAGCCGGTTCGAAACGCCGGTTCTTCATCTGACATTTTTGCGAGGCCGGCCAGCGAAAGTCTTCACAAATCAACTCGGCCCAAAAGGCCGATCATATAAAAATTGCAAGGAACAATATGAGCCACCATCTTAGAGACGATCAATATCAACGGCTCGTGGCCTTCCAGGAGCAGGCCAGCCGTTTGGCGGATACCGAAGCCTTGATGGTATTAGCGGAGAACGCCTTTCAGGACGAATTTGGCCATAAGCTCTTTACCCTCCTTAAGGTTGATCGAGCCGTTGGCGTTATGCGACGTATATACTCGACCGATCTCAATTACAGTCCGCTCGGAGGAACAAAACCCCTTGCCGATGATGAGTGGAGTAAGCGTGTCGGCACTGGTCGTCACTTTCTGGGCAGAGACGGCGCGGACATGGAGCGCTACTTCGTCGATCACAAGACTCTGATTAACATGGGCCTCGAAAGTGTGTTGAACACGGCCGTCATCTGGCGCAACGAGATTATAGGCTGGATCAACCTGTTGGATGCCGCTGAACATTATACAGTCGAAATGTGTGACCTCGCTGGTCTATACAGCCAGTGTCTGGCACCAGCCTTCCTTGACGAATGAATTACAGGCTATTGTTGCTGGACGGTGACCGGCTTTTGGAGTGGCT
>NZ_AEYF01000100.1 GCF_000292525.1 Rhizobium sp. CCGE 510 | reverse complement strand
AAAACCTCAATATCGCCGCCAGGGCGTCGAGGTCGCCCGGTAGGCGGATTTGTAGGAGACATGCCGCAGATAGACGCGACGCATCAGCGGATCGGATTTGGCCATCATGCGAAGTGCGGCGATGGCAACGAGCCAGAGCGCCAGCCCGAAGATCGCGGCATACCAGGTTAGCACGACGAAGATCAGGATGACGGCGGCAAGGCCGCTGAGCAGCACCAGCTCCCGATCGGCGCCCATCAGCAGGTTGGGTCGCGAGAGAGCGCGATGGATCCGCGAGCGGGACAGATTGGAGCCGGTGTCAGCCACGGGCCCCCTCCCCTGCCCGCGGAGAGATCGCAGACTGTGCAATGGTCCGGGTCTGGGTCACCGGCTCGACGCTGCCGATCGTGGCACCCGTTGCGCCAAACAGGCCTACGATCTGGGTCGCGCCGAGCAGAACACCGCCGACAAGCGCAATGTAGCAAAGCCGTCGCGCGAAATCGTTGAGCTCGCCGCCGAAGATCAGCATGCCGCCGGCGATGGCCACGGCCGCGAGTGCAATGAACCCGGCCACTGGACCCGTGATCGACTGCTGGATCTGCTGCAGCGGCGACTCCCACGGCAGTCCGCCACCGCCGGACGACGCCAGGACCGGCGAGGCCAAAACAATCACTCCGATCAAGGCGACTGCGCCGGTTAGTACATGATGATGCTTAGGCTGCATGGCTATCCTCATCGATCTGGGCATAGTGTTCGGTCTGGTAGGCTCCGCCTTTGAAGCCTTCGACGTTGATGACATCGCGCACACGCCGTCCGCGTCCGGTGCGCTCGATCGAGACGACGAGATCAACGGCCTCGCCGATTACCTCGTGCATCGGCTGCTGGCTTGCTTCCGACGTCAGTTGTTCGAGACGGCGAAGGGCGGACATGGCGGTGTTCGAATGCACCGTCGTCACGCCTCCTGGATGACCGGTGTTCCAGGCCTTCAACAAAGTAAGGGC
>NZ_AEYF01000099.1 GCF_000292525.1 Rhizobium sp. CCGE 510 | reverse complement strand
TGCCCTGTAGTAGCCTTTAAGCCCTTGTTGCATTTACATTAGAAGTCACACCGCAAAGTTAAAGTGTCCTGTTTCTGCAAAGTTGGAATGTCACACTCCCCGCGTCTGAATGACGCCAGGGAGATAAGCAGATGGGACTGATTGCGATGAGCGAGCGCGATCTGCAGCGGATCGAGATTTTGTCGAAGGTAATCGCCGGCCGGATAACGCTGGTCACGGCGGCGCATGTGCTTGAGCTGAGCGAGCGCCAAGTGCGGCGGCTGTTGGATCGTATCAGCACCGACGGCGCGGCGTCGATCCGCCATAAGGCGATTGGTCGGCCGTCGAACAACCGGATCAGCGACAGTGTTCGGGATTATGCGCTGACGCTGGTTGGCGAACGTTATGCGGACTTTGGGCCGACGCTGGCGGGCGAGAAGCTTGCCGAACGCGATGGATTGCGTGTGTCGCGTGAGACGTTACGCATCTGGATGTCGGACGCTGGACTTTGGCTGTCGCGCAAGCAGCGCCGGACGTTTCATCAGCCACGATTGCGGCGCCAAGCCTATGGCGAGTTGGTTCAGATCGACGGATCGGAGCATCGCTGGTTCGAAGACCGTGGTGATGTGTGCTCGCTGCTGGTGTTCGTCGATGATGCGACGGGCAGGTTGATGCAACTGCGCTTCGTGCGCTCCGAAAGCGCCTTCAGCTATTTCGAGGCACTTGAGCTTTATCTGAAGCATCACGGGGCGCCGATCGCCTTTTATTCCGACAAGCATTCGGTGTTCCGGGTGACGAAGAAGGACGCCAAGGGTGGCCAGGGCATGACCCAGTTCGGGCGGGCGCTCTGCGAGCTAAACATCGAGATTCTTTGTGCAAACTCCAGCCAAGCCAAAGGTCGTGTCGAGCGGATGAACCGAACGCTGCAGGATCGGCTGGTCAAGGAATTGCGGCTGGCGGATATCTGCGACATGGAGACAGGCAATGCGTTCCTGCCTGGCTTCATGAAGGACTACAATGCGCGGTTTGCGCTTGTCCCTGCCCGACCCGGTGATCTGCACCGGCCGATGAATCTGGCCCTGGATCGGTTAAAGGAGATCCTGTGCAAACGCGAGCAGCGCTATGTTGGGGCGCAGCTGA
>NZ_AEYF01000098.1 GCF_000292525.1 Rhizobium sp. CCGE 510 | reverse complement strand
GTCCGCCTTCACTCGATCGAAGGTTAACCCCCGCACCGTCGCCAGCAGACCGGAATCCAGGAAATGCAGTTTCGGTGTCTTGACGATGCGCTTCAGCGCGTTGCTGAACCAAGGCTGCACCGTCGCCACTAGGAATACCTGTTCGAGCAACCCGACATAGCGTTGGCCCGTCTTGTGGCTGACGTTAATGGCTCCGCCGAACTGCGAATAGTTGACCAATTGGCCCGAGTGTTCTGCCAGTAACCGCACGAATTTCGGAAGCTCGGTCAACTTCTCCACATCGGCGATGTCCCGCAGGTCACGCGTGAGGATAGAAGTAAGGTAGGATCGCAACCAATCTTGACGCCGCCGCTCGCTGTCACGGCCGATCGCCTCAGGGAAGCCGCCAAGCAGAACTAGCTCGATAAGATCATCGCCGACGATTGCGTCCCGCTGACTCTCGAGCTTCCCTTCGAAGAGGGATTCCAAAAAGGCTGGTGTCCGCCCTTCAATCTCGCCCCTCGCTAGCGGCAGCATCTGGATGGTCTCCATCCGGCCAGCCAAGCTTTCAGAGACCCGCGGCAAGGTTAGCACGTTCGCCGACCCCGTGAGTAGAAAGCGACCCGGCCGATAGTCTTCGTCGACCGTCTTCTTGATCGCTAGCAGTAGGTCAGGCGCACGCTGGATCTCGTCAATTATGGCTCGATCCACCCCTCGAATAAAGCCAGCGGGATCCGATTGGGCGGCCTCCAAGACGGTCTGGTCGTCAAGCGTGATATAGGTTCGGCCGACTTCCCCCATCTTGCGGACGAGCGTGGTCTTGCCAGCCCGGCGCGGTCCTACGATCAGAACCACCGGGGTATCCGAAAGGGCTTCCTCCGCCCGTCGCTCTACGAACCGCTCGAACATCCCAATTCCGCTCCCCTTCCGCGAGAACTATCGGGTTTCGCTGATTGGGAGTCAATGATCCGCTGATTGGAATACTGTGGACCGCGATCTGGAAGTGTCGGAGAGCGAGAGTTCCGACTTGATCGTGAATGAGCTCCTGCACGCTTGCAAACCACAGGCTCCCGTTAAGCGACAGACAAGACCATGCGCTGACAGTCTCTGATCAGGCATGGCGCGCTCCGCCGACGGGCAAGGCTGCGTGCTGTCTTTTGGTTGGAAAGAGGCGACTTTCTTGTGGCCCGTTGGATTTCGCCAAGGTTCATCCGGGCTGCCTTCTCCTGGCTCGGATGCGGACAGTCTTTACGCGCCTTTTG
>NZ_AEYF01000097.1 GCF_000292525.1 Rhizobium sp. CCGE 510 | reverse complement strand
AGGACGGGGGCGGCCACCGGCGCCCAAACGTATCATGCCATCCGCCCTCGTGGTTCGAGACGGCCCTGTGGGCCTCCTCACCATGAGGGCTAATTGTTGTGACCTGCGGCTAGCCTGTCGGCGGCAGGGTGCTGCGTTCTCCAGCGATACAGGCCGCGCCCTTTCTCCGACCTCATCCCAAGGTGACCCGCAGGGGCCTTGAAGGACCAGGGCTGCCGCTGACACGTACACAATCGCGATCGAGGACTGCCTGGATCGTGTTCGAGGTCGCGATTTCCGCCGGGTTGGCGATGTTTGCAGGCATGAACACGACATCAGAACATCACCGAGACCTTGCCGCCAAGCTCAGATCGCTTTCGATCGAGCCCGCGGCCTTCAAGACCGAGCCGCCGAAGCCTCATGCCCGGCGGCGTGTAACCCCTGGCGCAATGCTCGTCGTTGCGGCGACGGCATCGTTGGCGGCGGTTCTTTTCAATGGACCTGAGGCGCTGCAGCGCCTGGAGACCGCGTTTGCGGGGGTTTCGGGCAGCGGCCTTGGGATATCCGCTGATGGGAGGAAGGCGCCAGCCAGCGACGGCAGCGCTGTTGAGGGAGTGCGGACACCGACCGGGGATGGAGAAAAGAGCACGACCGCCTCGACCCGGGAAATCACCGGCTCCGGTTATGTCGTCGCGCCCGATATCGCCACTGTCTTTTCCAAATATGAGGGCCGGATCGTCGCGGTCGGGGTGGAGGCGGGCGATCGCGTCGTCGCGGGGCAGGTGCTGGTGCGGCTTGACGATGCCGGCGCCCAATTTGCACTTCGGGGTGCGGAGATCGCCGGGCGGGCGGCGGCGTTGGCGCTTGATGCCAGGACTATCGAACTTGTGCAGGCGCGGTCGTCATTTGCGCGCGCCGAGCGGCTTGCAGGGCGCAATGCCATGTCGGCGCAGACGCTGGAGGAGGCGGGGACGGCTGTCGACGGGGCCGAGAATGCCGCCCTGCGGGCAAGGCAGGAGGTCGAAAAGGCGGAACTCGAGATCGACAAGGCGCGCGAGCAGATGGACGCGCTGACCGTTCGGGCGCCGATCTCCGGCACTGTCATGCGGCTTGATGCGCATGTCGGCGATACGGTGCTTTCGCGCGACGACAGCGTGCGGGAAAATGAAAGCCTGCTCGTCATTATCGATACGGCGCGCCTGGTCATCGATGCCGATGTGGCCGAAGCCAATTTCGCGCTGATGCGGCCGGGCTTATCAGGCGAGGCGGTGCTTGACGGCTTTCCCGGCCAGCCCTTTGCGGTCGAGGTGTCGAAGATCGCGCCTGTCATTTCGCGGGAGAAGGGGACGGTGACGCTGCGCCTGTCGCTCGCGTCTCCGCCTGCAGGGATGCGGCCTGCCATGGCTGCGCGCATCCGGCTGGTGGTGGGTGAGGAGTTGGGTGCGGGTGCGTCGGCCGTGGGTGCCCATTACCCGCCCCCGTCCTTCGAGGCTCCGGCCTTGGCCTACGCACCTCAGAGCCTGTGAATGTTTGGTGGCGGCGGCGATTGGATTGTGATTC
>NZ_AEYF01000096.1 GCF_000292525.1 Rhizobium sp. CCGE 510 | reverse complement strand
GCCGATGACTGCCATGACTTGGTTCGTGCGCCAAGAGTGACGGCTGGAAACCGTCACGCGCACTTGTTGCCCCTGCGGGGTGGGAGACCCCGACGCCAACGTGCCGCAAGCACGGGGGGTGAAGCAGACGGGTGAGGTAAGCCGGGTGCCTTCGGCGAGCCATAAATCAGCAGAACCCGTCAAAGTCGGACGACCAGGGACTTCCGCCCGTGGCCGGTCCGGCAAGCATGCCTGCTATGGGAAGAGTGATCGAACCGATGTCTGACGCCTCGTTGCAACATGGAACCTGCCAAACCGGAAGTGGGCAGGTCGGTCGAAAGACCGGAGTAGCGCCGATCTCCGTTGAATCACCGGAGATCAGGGGCGTGCGCTATCGCGCACGTCAGCCAGCGGCCCAGCTTGCGGTGGCCGATGGTCGGAGTTCTCACGGGGTAGAGTCGGTCCCTAAGGCAGGCGAAGGGACATCAGGTGAACTTGGGAACCTTGCCGTGTTCTCTCCCGCCGGACGGCGCGAGATGATCGAGGCGACCGATGATCGGTACGGCAGGGGGCGGAGTCTTCGTAGTAGTCCGAGGACGGGAAAGCCGTCCACATGGCGAAGGGAGACAGTGAGTGAAGCAAGCCGGCAGGAGGTGGGCCGATGAAGCCCGATGCGGTGAACACCGTGTTCGTCCTCGACATGCAGCGCAAACTTCACAGGTGGAGTGTCGCGGACGCCAACAAGGTGTTCGCGGATCTGTTCAACATCGTATGCGACCGCAGGACGCTCTCGGAAAGTTGGCGACGATTGTCCCGTAACAAGGGCAGTCGAACACCAGGAACCGATGGCGTCACGCGGAAAACGGTCGAAGAGTGGCCGGGCGGCGCTACGCAGTTCATCGAAGATATTCGAAACGAGCTGCGCGGCGGCACCTATCGGCCCGAGCCTGTCCGGCAAAGGCTGATCCCCAAACCGGGCAAACCCGGCAAGGTGCGTCCACTCGGCATTCCGACGCTCAGAGACCGACTGGTACAAATGGCTTTGAAGCTCGTGCTGGAACCGATCTTCGAGGCGGACTTCTATCCGTCCTCATACGGTTTCCGGCCCGGCAGGAGCACCCATGATGCGCTGGCGAACATCCAGCGTCATTTGCACCCCACACCCAGCGGCACCTCCGAGTACCGCTTCGTGATTGAAGGGGACATCAAGGGCTGCTTCGATGCCGTCAATCATCACGTGCTGATGGAGCGCGTACGCCGCCGTATTGGGGATCGTAATGTCCTCAGGCTCGTACTCGCCTTCCTGAAAGCTGGTGTCATGATCGAGGGTTCCGTCCATCACCCTGTCACGGGTACCCCGCAGGGCGGCATCATCTCGCCGTTGCTGGCCAACGTCTATCTGGCTGCCATCGACGAGAGATATGGACGGTGGTCGATGCGTCCTCGCGAGCGTCCGCAGAATGCAGCCGACCGGCGGCTCTATGACCGCCGGAGAAACAGGCCGACATTCTTCGCCGTGCGTTATGCCGACGACTTCGTCGTGCTGACGGATGGGACACTCAAGGACGCCGAAGCCGAAAAGCTGGCGCTGGCGCAGTTCCTCAAGCAGGAATTGCGAATGGAGCTATCGATGGAAAAGACCAGGATCACGCAGGTCGGGGAAGGCTTCGACTTCCTCGGCTACCGGGTGGTGCAGACCAAAGCGCGCCGCACCGGTCGTATGGTCGGCAATCTCTTCATACCGAAGAGCAAGCTGAAGGATCTGCGCCACAAGATCAAGGTCAGGGTGAAGGAGACACCGACAGGTCAATCCCTTGCCTATCTCATCGAGAGCCTCAACCCGGTCATCACCGGCTGGCGAAATTATTACCGCTACGCCACATGGGCTACGCGGGAGTTCTCCGGTCTGGATTGGTGGTTGTGGGAGCTCATCGGGCGCTGGTTGCGCAAGAAGCATCGGAAGGCAACATGGCGTGAGCTATGTCGCCGCTTCCGTCCAACAGCGCCCGACAGCCGCTGGCGATGGGTCGACGGACCGAAATCGCTGCGGTTCTTCCGGGAGGGCGGGTCAACCCGCTTCCCGTTCCGGGGCACACGCATACCGAACGGATGGAACGATCCCGACGAGAAGTTCCGAAAAGGAGCTGATCGCTTCTGGGCATCGTTCAACACCCTCATGTCCGTGTGAGGGCCACCCGTGGCGATCGCCACGCACGGAGAGCCGGTAGCTTGGAAACTTGCACGTCCGGTTCGGCGAGAGGGGCGCAGAAACCACCTGCCGCGAGGCAGGCAGGCGCTGTGCTCCTACTCTACCTTTCGTTGCCCGGGCCGCGCCCACCGCGGCCTCGAT
>NZ_AEYF01000095.1 GCF_000292525.1 Rhizobium sp. CCGE 510 | reverse complement strand
GCCGCCGAGCTTGGTGACGGCGAAGGTGTCGGAGCCGGCTGGTTCGACCACCTCGATCAGGCAATCGTCCTCGGTCAGCGAGCGCGCCTTGCGGTCGGCGCCGTCGGGATCAGTCAAGGCTTCCGGGCGAATGCCGAAGATCACTTGTTTGCCGGCATAGGCAGACAGGCCGTGATTGCCTGAGACCACCGGTAATTTCAGCGGCGCGGCATTCGGCCGCTCCAGCGCGACGGCAAGCCCACTGCTGCCGGCCTCGACGGTGGCATTCAGCAGGTTCATCGCCGGCGATCCCATGAAGTCGGCGACGAAGAGATTGGCCGGGCTGTTATAGATCTCGGCCGGCGTGCCGAACTGCTGCAGCACGCCGTCCTTCAGCACGGCGATCTTGGTCGCCAGCGTCATCGCCTCGATCTGGTCGTGGGTGACATAGACGAAGGTGGTGCCCATGCGCTGATGCAGCCGCTTGATCTCGGTGCGCATGTCGACCCGCAGCTTGGCATCGAGATTGGAGAGCGGCTCGTCGAACAGGAAGACCTGCGGATTGCGCACCAGCGCCCTACCCATGGCGACGCGCTGGCGCTGGCCGCCGGACAGCTGGCTCGGCTTGCGGTCGAGCAGATGGCCGATCTGCAGCATGTCGGAGACCTGCTTGATCGCCTTGGCCCGTTCTTCCTTGGGCACGCCGCGGATCTCCATGCCGAAGGCGATATTGCCCGCCACAGTCATGTTCGGATAGAGCGCATAGGACTGGAACACCATGGCGATGTCGCGCTTGGAGGGATGCAGGCCGCTGATGTCACGCCCGTCGATCTTGATATCGCCCGACGTGATCGTCTCCAGCCCGGCAATGGTGTTGAGCAGGGTCGACTTGCCGCAGCCGGACGGGCCGACCAGCACGAGGAAGCCGCCCTTTTCGAGTTCGAGGTCGATCCCCTTGAGAATGTCGACGGCGCCGAAGCGTTTTCTGAGACCGGAGATTTCGAGGAAGGCCATGGATTACCCTTTGACAGCGCCCGCCATCAGACCGCGCACGAAGTAGCGGCCGGCGAGGATATAGACGATCAGCGTCGGAACGGCGGCGATCATCGCCGCCGCCATGTTGACATTGTATTCGACCACACCGGTCGAGGTGTTGACGACATTGTTCAGCGCCACCGTCATCGGCATGGAGTCACCGGTGCCGGCGTAAGCCGAGGCAAACAGGAAGTCGTTCCAGATATTGGTGAACTGGTAGATCACCGTGACGACGATGATCGGCAGCGAGTTCGGCAGCATGATGCGGCGGAAGATCTGGAAGAAGCTGGCGCCGTCGACCTGGGCGGCCCGGACCAGTTCGGTCGGGAAGCCTCGTAGAAATTGCGGAAGAACAGCGTGGTGAAGCCGAGGCCGTAGACGACATGGACGAAGACCAGATTGACCGTGGGATTGCCGAAGCCGAAGGTAAAGCCGGTGACATTCTGCAGCGTCATGCCGAAGCGGCCGAGCGAACCGAGGATCGTCGCCATCGGCAACAGCACCGACTGGAACGGAATGAAGCAGGCAAACAGCATCAGCCCGAACACCAGCGTATGGCCGGGAAAGCGCCACTTGGTCAGCACATAACCGTTCAGAGCTCCCATGATGGTGGAGATTGCCACGGCCGGCACCACCATCTTGATCGAGTTCAAGAAGTAGCCCTTGATGCCGGCGCAGGTCAGCCCGACGCAGGTCTCGCCCCAGGCCTTGATCCAGGGATCGAAGGTCGGCGCCTGCGGCAGCGCCAGCATGTTGCCGTTCTGGATCTCGTCCATCGTCTTGAACGAGGTGGTGAGCATGACGAAGAGCGGCATCAGATAGAGGACGGCGAAGACCAGCAGCAGGCCGTAGATGACGGTGCGGCCGATCCAGCGGGTGTTGGTGCTGTTCTGCGCCCTATCGGCTGCCGGTGAGATGATCGCACTCATCGCGCCTTCTCCTTCAGTTCGGAATAGAGATAGGGAACGATGATTGCCGAGATCGTCATCAGCATGATGATGGCGCTGGCCGAGCCGACAGCCATCTCGTTGCGCTTGAAGGTGTATTCATACATGAAGTTGGATGGCAGCCAGGCCGAGCCGCCCGGCCCGCCCGAGGTCAGCGCCACCACCAGGTCGTAGGACTTGATCGCCATATGGGCGAGCACGATGAAGGCCGACAGAAAGATCGGCCGCAGCAGCGGAATGACGATGCGGCGATAGAGCTGGAAGGGCGAAGCGCCGTCAATCTGTGCTGCCTTCATGATCTCGCCGTCGATGCCGCGAAGACCGGCCAGAAACATCGCCATGACGAAGCCGGACGCCTGCCAGACACCGGCGATGACGACGGTGTAGATGACGAAGTCCTTGTTCTTGATCCAGTCGAAGTGGAAGCTCGTCCAGCCGAAGTGATGAAGCGTCTGCTCCAGCCCGAGGCCGGGGTCGAGGAACCATTTCCAGGCAACCCCGGTGACGATGAAGGACAGTGCCATCGGATAGAGGAAGATCGGCCGCAATATGCCCTCGCCGCGGATCTTCTGGTCGAGCAGGATGGCCAGGAAAAGACCGAGCGCCAGGCAGATGCCGACATAGAGGAAGCCGAAGATCGCCATGTTGGTGATCGACGTATACCAGGAGGACGGCGGATCGCTCTCGAAGGTCCAGCGCCACAGCCGCTGATAGGCACGCGCCCCGGTCAGCGCATAGGACGGAAAGGTCTTGGAATTGGTAAACGACAGATAGGCCGTCCAGACGATGAAGCCGTAGACGAAGACCAGGGTGATGACGAAGCTCGGCGCCAAGACGATCTTCGGCAGCGCATCCTGCAGCCGGCCTCTGAGCGAGATCGCCGTCGATTGCGCCGGCGTCAGAACCGGATCGGTGGTCGCAACGGTGCTCATGGAATGTCGTCTCCCTCCTGCATAATGATGGCCCTGCATGATCGGCCCTGCATAGCCTCTCCGCACAATCGTCGCGGAGCCTGAGGCTTCCCCGCAACAATGCGCGGGGAAGCGTTTGTCATCGAGCGTGGTCTCAGCGGGCGTCGTCGATTGCCTGGACCAGCTGCTTGACGGCTTCGTCGGAGGTCTTGATCTGGCCGTGGACGAACTTCGAGACGACATCCTTATAGGCATTGGCGATGGCCGGCGGTGCGCCATAACCCTGAGCCAGCGAGCCGAACAGCGTGCCGCCCTCATTGGCGGCCTTCAGGTCGGCAATGCCCTTCTTGCCGCAGGCGTCGAAGTCGGTGTCGGGAACGTCGGTGCGGGCCGGCACCGAACCCTTGACGACGTTGAAGGCCGACTGGAAGCTCTTCGACAGCGTTGCGGTTGCAAGTGCTGCCTGGGCGGCCTTGCGGTCGTCGGGAACGTTGAACATGCCGAACATGTCGGAGTTATAGACCACGCTGCCTTCGGTGCCGGGGAAGCGGTAGCAGAGGAAATCGGTATCCGGCGTCTTCTTGGCGGCGACGAACTCGCCCTTGGCCCAGTCGCCCATCACCTGCACCAGCGCATCACCCTTGATGACCATGGCGGTTGCCAGGTTCCAGTCGCGGCCGGAGAAGTTCGGATCGACATATTTGATGATCGTCGCCAGATTGTCGAAGGACTTCTTCATCGTGTCCGACTTCAGCGATGCCTCATCGAGGTCGTTGAAGGCCTTCTTGTAGAATTCTGGACCGCCGGTCGACAGCACGATGGAATCGAACATCGTCGCTTCCTGCCAGTTCTGGCCGCCGAGCGCCAACGGGATCACACCCGCAGCCTTGGCCTTGTCGAGCAACGCGATCAGATCGTCGAAAGTCTTCGGCTGGGTACCGCCGATCTTGTCCATCACCGCCTTGTTGATCCACAGCCAGTTGACCGAATGCACGTTGACCGGGGCTGCGACCCACTTGCCGTCATAGACCGAGAACTTCTGCAGCGCTGCCGGCACCGACTTGTCCCAGCCTTCCTTCTTGGCCGTCTCGGTCAGGTCGCCCATGACGCCGGCCTGGGCATAATCGAGCACGGTATAACCCAGCATCTGCGAGGCCGTCGGATAGGTGCCGGCCGCAACCATCGCCTTCAGCGCCGTCATCGCCGCATCGCCGCCGCCGCCGGCCACCGGCACGTCCTTCCAGGCAAAACCTTCCTTCGACAGATCCTGCTTCAGCACGTTCAGTGCCGCCGCCTCGCCGCCTGATGTCCACCAGTGCAGCATCTGAACTTCTTTTACGTCGGCTGC
>NZ_AEYF01000094.1 GCF_000292525.1 Rhizobium sp. CCGE 510 | reverse complement strand
TCTTCTGGAAAACAGGTGTGAAGTTCTCGTCGATTCAAAGAACGTGATTTAGTCGAGATTGAATTCTCAACATGAGAGTTTGATCCTGGCTCAGAACGAACGCTGGCGGCAGGCTTAACACATGCAAGTCGAGCGCCCCGCAAGGGGAGCGGCAGACGGGTGAGTAACGCGTGGGAATCTACCCTTGACTACGGAATAACGCAGGGAAACTTGTGCTAATACCGTATGTGTCCTTCGGGAGAAAGATTTATCGGTCAAGGATGAGCCCGCGTTGGATTAGCTAGTTGGTGGGGTAAAGGCCTACCAAGGCGACGATCCATAGCTGGTCTGAGAGGATGATCAGCCACATTGGGACTGAGACACGGCCCAAACTCCTACGGGAGGCAGCAGTGGGGAATATTGGACAATGGGCGCAAGCCTGATCCAGCCATGCCGCGTGAGTGATGAAGGCCCTAGGGTTGTAAAGCTCTTTCACCGGAGAAGATAATGACGGTATCCGGAGAAGAAGCCCCGGCTAACTTCGTGCCAGCAGCCGCGGTAATACGAAGGGGGCTAGCGTTGTTCGGAATTACTGGGCGTAAAGCGCACGTAGGCGGATCGATCAGTCAGGGGTGAAATCCCAGGGCTCAACCCTGGAACTGCCTTTGATACTGTCGATCTGGAGTATGGAAGAGGTGAGTGGAATTCCGAGTGTAGAGGTGAAATTCGTAGATATTCGGAGGAACACCAGTGGCGAAGGCGGCTCACTGGTCCATTACTGACGCTGAGGTGCGAAAGCGTGGGGAGCAAACAGGATTAGATACCCTGGTAGTCCACGCCGTAAACGATGAATGTTAGCCGTCGGGCAGTATACTGTTCGGTGGCGCAGCTAACGCATTAAACATTCCGCCTGGGGAGTACGGTCGCAAGATTAAAACTCAAAGGAATTGACGGGGGCCCGCACAAGCGGTGGAGCATGTGGTTTAATTCGAAGCAACGCGCAGAACCTTACCAGCCCTTGACATGCCCGGCTACTTGCAGAGATGCAAGGTTCCCTTCGGGGACCGGGACACAGGTGCTGCATGGCTGTCGTCAGCTCGTGTCGTGAGATGTTGGGTTAAGTCCCGCAACGAGCGCAACCCTCGCCCTTAGTTGCCAGCATTCAGTTGGGCACTCTAAGGGGACTGCCGGTGATAAGCCGAGAGGAAGGTGGGGATGACGTCAAGTCCTCATGGCCCTTACGGGCTGGGCTACACACGTGCTACAATGGTGGTGACAGTGGGCAGCGAGCACGCGAGTGTGAGCTAATCTCCAAAAGCCATCTCAGTTCGGATTGCACTCTGCAACTCGAGTGCATGAAGTTGGAATCGCTAGTAATCGCGGATCAGCATGCCGCGGTGAATACGTTCCCGGGCCTTGTACACACCGCCCGTCACACCATGGGAGTTGGTTTTACCCGAAGGTAGTGCGCTAACCGCAAGGAGGCAGCTAACCACGGTAGGGTCAGCGACTGGGGTGAAGTCGTAACAAGGTAGCCGTAGGGGAACCTGCGGCTGGATCACCTCCTTTCTAAGGAAGCTGTGGAACTGGTAAGACGATCTTCCGACAAGTCTTCGACTTGTCTCGAGATATGAACCTTCCCGTGCTTTTTAGAACATAGATGGCACCAGTCAGGTGACTATCGAAACGTAATACGCCGCGATGACTTCGGTCACGACGGTATGGCGAGCTTTCGCCGTCCACGTTTCTCTTTCTTCAAAAGGATATCGAACCATGGGTTTGCGCTCACGCGCTGTTCGCACCTTCGGTGCTGCGCTCCGCGAGGGCGCCGGACGACCGGCGACGGCCTCTGGCCTGTATGGGCGAGCGCTCACAAGCTTGAAGTTCGGCGAGATGGGCCCGTAGCTCAGTTGGTTAGAGCACACGCTTGATAAGCGTGGGGTCGGAAGTTCAAGTCTTCCCGGGCCCACCATTTGCACCGGCAAAAAGATTTGCTGTAGTGCATGGTGGTTAGTTTGGGTTTACCTGATCCTGACGGTTTGCTGTCAGGTGTTTGCGATGGTTGGGGCTGTAGCTCAGCTGGGAGAGCACCTGCTTTGCAAGCAGGGGGTCAGCGGTTCGATCCCGCTCAGCTCCACCAATTCGCTTGGTGTTGAGACTGAACGGATATCCTTTGAAGAAATAAAAGTTTTGCATCGATCGCTGATCGATGCCTGTTCTGCATACATTGTGAAGAGAAGATTGATCTGGAGGCTTCCAGGTGTTGGGTTTTGCCCTTTTGGGTTTAACTCGGCGTCCGAGCCCAGTTCTGTTGATCCTATGGATGGCCTAGCCGGCCGGATATAGGGGAAGGACTGGAGGTAGGAAGGAAGCTTGTCGCTCTGGGTCGTTGTTGTTTGCTTGATCTCTAGGGATGAAGCATCTGACGGACGACTTGATTACCGTTGCCTGACCGCGCGGTATCGGATCCAATCTCGAGAAGCTGGTCTTAAGACAGGCTGCAAGCGAGCTGCTCGGCGTAGCTCCAATAAAGCAGACCTGTCGAACACGTTAATGGCATTGTTGGATTGACTGGGTTGTAAAAGGTAACCCGGTCTGTTGCCGTTTCCTTCGGAAACGAGCAACGAGATGATGAGCATTGGCAATGAGAACGATTAAGTGTCGTAAGGGCATTTGGTGGATGCCTTGGCATGCACAGGCGATGAAGGACGTGATACGCTGCGAAAAGCCGTGGGGAGCTGCGAATGAGCTTTGATCCATGGATCTCCGAATGGGGCAACCCACCTTAAATGCTTGGGAAATCATTCTGGTTGTCGGGTCTTTGACCCGACGTTACGGCGAACGATCGCCGACGGCCTCTGGCCTGTATGGGAATTCCCAATACAGCGCAGAGCGCGTCGCCGGTCGTCCGGCGCGCCCACGCAGCGCTGCACGAAGTGCAGAACGAGCGTGAGTGAAACCTGAATGGTTTCCAAGCATTGTGATAAGGTATCTACACCTGAATAAAATAGGGTGTAAGAAGCGAACGCAGGGAACTGAAACATCTAAGTACCTGCAGGAAAGGACATCAACCGAGACTCCGCAAGTAGTGGCGAGCGAACGCGGACCAGGCCAGTGGCAATTGTGATTAAAGTGGAACGCTCTGGAAAGTGCGGCCGTAGTGGGTGACAGCCCCGTACGCGTAGATATCATGATTGTCCTAGAGTAGGGCGGGACACGAGAAATCCTGTCTGAACATGGGGAGACCACTCTCCAAGCCTAAGTACTCGTGCATGACCGATAGCGAACAAGTACCGTGAGGGAAAGGTGAAAAGCACCCCGACAAGGGGAGTGAAATAGAACCTGAAACCGGATGCCTACAAACAGTCGGAGCCCGCAAGGGTGACGGCGTACCTTTTGTATAATGGGTCAACGACTTAGTGTAACAAGCAAGCTTAAGCCGGTAGGTGTAGGCGAAGCGAAAGCGAGTCTGAATAGGGCGATTTAGTTTGTTGCATTAGACCCGAAACCGAGTGATCTAGCCATGAGCAGGTTGAAGGTTGGGTAACACCAACTGGAGGACCGAACCCGCATCTGTTGCAATAGATTGGGATGACTTGTGGCTAGGGGTGAAAGGCCAATCAAACTCGGAAATAGCTGGTTCTCCGCGAAATCTATTTAGGTAGAGCGTCGAGCGAATACCCCCGGGGGTAGAGCACTGGATGGGCTATGGGGACTCACCGTCTTACTGATCCTAACCAAACTCCGAATACCGGGGAGTACTACTCGGCAGACACACGGCGGGTGCTAACGTCCGTCGTGAAAAGGGCAACAACCCTAACCTCCAGCTAAGGTCCCCAAGTCATGGCTAAGTGGGAAAGGATGTGAGGATCCCAAAACAACCAGGATGTTGGCTTAGAAGCAGCCATCATTTAAAGAAAGCGTAACAGCTCACTGGTCTAAATAAGGGTCTTTGCGCCGAAAATGTAACGGGGCTGAAGCCATGCACCGAAGCTGAGGATGTGTAGCAATACACGTGGTAGCGGAGCGTTCCGTAAGCTGATGAAGGGAGACCCGTGAGGGCTCCTGGAGGTATCGGAAGTGCGAATGTTGACATGAGTAACGATAAAGAGGGTGAGAGACCCTCTCGCCGAAAGACCAAGGGTTCCTGCTTAAAGTTAATCTGAGCAGGGTTAGCCGGCCCCTAAGGCGAGGCAGAAATGCGTAGTCGATGGGAACCACGTTAATATTCGTGGGCCTGGTGGTAGTGACGGATTGCACAAGTTGTTCATTCTAATTGGATTGGATGGGCAGCGGAGCGGTTCCAGGAAATAGCTCCACCGTATAGACCGTACCCGAAACCGACACAGGTGGTCAGGTAGAGTATACCAAGGCGCTTGAGAGAACTATGTTGAAGGAACTCGGCAAATTGCACGCGTAACTTCGGAAGAAGCGTGACCCCAAGGTACGCAAGTATTTTGGGGTGGCACAGACCAGGGGGTAGCGACTGTTTATCAAAAACACAGGGCTCTGCGAAGTCGCAAGACGACGTATAGGGTCTGACGCCTGCCCGGTGCTGGAAGGTTAAGAGGAGAGGTGCAAGCTTTGAATCGAAGCCCCAGTAAACGGCGGCCGTAACTATAACGGTCCTAAGGTAGCGAAATTCCTTGTCGGGTAAGTTCCGACCTGCACGAATGGCGTAACGACTTCCCCGCTGTCTCCAACATAGACTCAGTGAAATTGAATTCCCCGTGAAGATGCGGGGTTCCTGCGGTCAGACGGAAAGACCCCGTGCACCTTTACTATAGCTTTACACTGGCATTCGTGTCGGCATGTGTAGGATAGGTGGTAGGCTTTGAAGCGGGGACGCCAGTTTCCGTGGAGCCATCCTTGAAATACCACCCTTATCGTCATGGATGTCTAACCGCGGCCCGTTATCCGGGTCCGGGACAGTGTATGGTGGGTAGTTTGACTGGGGCGGTCGCCTCCGAAAGAGTAACGGAGGCGCGCGATGGTGGGCTCAGACCGGTCGGAAATCGGTCGTCGAGTGCAATGGCATAAGCCCGCCTGACTGCGAGACTGACAAGTCGAGCAGAGACGAAAGTCGGTCATAGTGATCCGGTGGTCCCGCGTGGAAGGGCCATCGCTCAACGGATAAAAGGTACGCCGGGGATAACAGGCTGATGACCCCCAAGAGTCCATATCGACGGGGTTGTTTGGCACCTCGATGTCGGCTCATCGCATCCTGGGGCTGGAGCAGGTCCCAAGGGTTTGGCTGTTCGCCAATTAAAGCGGTACGTGAGCTGGGTTCAGAACGTCGTGAGACAGTTCGGTCCCTATCTGCCGTGGGTGTAGGAATATTGACAGGATCTGTCCCTAGTACGAGAGGACCGGGATGGACATATCTCTGGTGGACCTGTTGTCCTGCCAAGGGCATAGCAGGGTAGCTACATATGGACGGGATAACCGCTGAAGGCATCTAAGCGGGAAACCCACCTGAAAACGAGTATTCCCTATCAGAGCCGTGGAAGACGACCACGTTGATAGGCCGGGTGTGGAAGTGCGGCAACGCATGAAGCTTACCGGTACTAATAGCTCGATTGGCTTGATCGTTCTCATTGACTATGCTCATCAGCCAAAGGCTGATGATGCTTGACCTTTGTCCTGACGCGCTGAAAGCGCTGCGGGCGGCCCGCGCTACAAAGCGCGACGGCCTCTGGCCTGTATGGGTGCCACAAGCGCCCTCGGGCGGAAAAGATCGAAGACGTGTTCAAAAAAAGAAAACAGGCTAACGCCTGCCAGCTTCTCAAAACATAAAGTTGCGCTTTGCCGACCTGGTGGTTATGGCGGGGTGGCTGCACCCGTTCCCTTTCCGAACACGGCCGTGAAACGCCCCTGCGCCCATGGTACTTCGTCTTAAGACGCGGGAGAGTAGGTCGCTGCCAGGTCTGCAAAGCGCAACTT
>NZ_AEYF01000093.1 GCF_000292525.1 Rhizobium sp. CCGE 510 | reverse complement strand
GATCCGCCATCGCGGAAGCGGCGATTCCGGCATCGTCCAAGCGCACCACATCGTGCCAGTGGCGCGAAAAACGCTCCCCGCGAAGCCGCTCCTGCAGGCAGAAGACATGGATTGCGGTTACCTTCTCCCAGAAGGTCCGCTCGGCATGCATCACCCTTGGCCTTGCCGTGGGGAAGATTACGCCCTCAATCAGGTGCGCGGCATCGCAGCGCACATCGCGCGGACTGGCCGGCTCACCCGTCGAGCGGGCGCCGAACTCCAGCATGACGCTGGGCGCGACATAACCGGATCCGGCAGACGTTGCTTCATAATCGATAAAGAGCTTCTCACCCTCGGCCCTAGTCGTCGCCGGAACGCCCTGGGAGCCGATAGCGACCTCGACGAGCGGCTGCACCGCTCCCTTGACCCATACGGGCAACCGCTCGCGCACCACTTTCGACCAGCGCCGCTCTTGGCTACGCGTTGTCGGCAGAGCCTCGCCCTCGTCACCGACGAGGTCATTGGCAATGATGCGAATGTCGTAGGTCAGGTCCACGTCTTCCGAGAAGCGCTGGATAACCCCATAAGCTTTAGATAGCGACGTGCCGCCCTTGAAGACCAAATGATCGCCGAGCGCTGAGCCGAACACGGTTTGGAGCACCCAGACAACCCAGATATCCTTCTCGAGCAGGTGGGCAGGCCGCCCCGAACGATCGGCAGCCACGCCCAGCGCATCACGACGATCCTGTGCTGAAAGTAATAGAAACTGTTCAGCCATGCGCCGCCTTGCCAACGCTTTGCGCAAGCCATGTCGGAAATTGCGGAGCGGCTGCGACCAGCTCTCCGAACGCCGTCGGCGGCAGCTTTCGTTTCAGGGTCTCGAGCGCCGTTTCCGCTTGCTCCGGCCCAAGCCAGGCAAGCGCACGCACCGCCTGGCCCGCAGGACGGTCGGCAAGCGCAAGCTGCCAGCGCGGGGCATGACGGAGTTCAACACGCTGCTTGCCGAGCGTCATAGTGCGGGTACGGCCGGAGGTCAGATAGATCGAGCGAACCGGCACCTGCGTCGTCAATCCCAACGCATTCGCCGCGGCCGCCCCATTCGAGACGATGACTTCTCCGCGTTGGCTCGCCAGCGCTTCGACTGCCTGTTCCACCGAAGGCGAGCGGGTGCCGAAGCGGCTGACCACCGGGCGCAGATAGACGCCCCGTCCGGCCCGGATTAGCTGGCCGCGTTCGGCAAGGCGCGACAGAGCCTGATCCACCCCGGCGCGATTGCCGAGATACAGCAGGCTCTTCGCCGCCAGTGGCGCCCCTTCGGGAAGCGCCGCCGCGTGGGCCAATATCTGTTCGCTCAACCGCTGCATAAGAAAACTCCTGTCAGAAATATACGCGGTTTTCTGACATTTTCAATATAGGGTGCGGTAAAGAGACGCCAAGCGTCGCACCTGTTTTCAAGCCGGAAAGGAAGTAGCCAAGAATGAAGCCTGAAGAGTGGAAGACGATCTGCGACAAAGTTACGGATGACATGCTCGCCCATACCCGCCCCTTCGTGACACCCTTGGGTACGGAGGATGACCGGAAAGTGCGCCTCGTCGGAACCGGCTCCTATGTCGCACGCGAAAACCGCCGCTTCCTGCTGACCTGCGAGCATGTCGCACGCGTCCGGCCGATGCACTATCGCTTTTATGGCAATGACGACGTCTTCGAACACCAAGGGCTATGGATGATGGAAAAACATCCCGTCGATGCAGCCTTCGCGCACATCAGCGACCTCGCATGGGCGGCGTGCTCCCATCAGGCGCAATCCGTCCCCTATGAACGTTTCGCGCAGCGTCATGTACCGGTTGAACGGGGAGAGCTACTGTTCTTTCGTGGCTTCTCGGGAGAAAATGCCCACTATGCTTTCGGTGTGCACCAGGCCAACGGAAGTGGCTATGCCACACAAGAAAAGGACAACAGCGGGGACGCCCAGATCTTCGAGCTTTTCTGGGAGCCAAAAAAGACGCGGTTCACCAGTCAAACAACTCCTGAGTCGACAGCGGAGATGAAGTTCGAGGACGCCGGCGGATTCAGCGGGTCGCTCGTCTGGAACACCCGGTATCTCGAGGTGACCCGGCAGGGCGGCCAATGGACGCCCCAGCATGCGGTCGTCACCGGTCTGCTTCAGCGTTGGGACACTGCTACGAAAACC
>NZ_AEYF01000092.1 GCF_000292525.1 Rhizobium sp. CCGE 510 | reverse complement strand
GGGGCGCTGCTCGAGACCTTCGTCCTCTCCGAAGTGATGAAGCTGATGACAGCTTCCGAACTGCGGCTGGTGCCTCATCATTTCCGGGATCGGGACATGCACGAGGTGGACATCGTGCTAGAGCGGGATGACGGCATGATCGTCGGTATCGAGGTGAAGGCTTCGGCGACAGTGAAGTCCAGCGACTTCGCTGGGCTACGGACCCTAGCTGACGCATGCAAAGAGCGGTTCGCCTTCGGCGTCGTCCTCTATGACAGCACCGATTTCGTGCCATTCGGTGGCAGGCTGGCAGCTGCCCCTTTATCTTGTCTTTGGGAACAAGCTCAATCATCGGGCATAGAGAGCACTAAGTATCGGGGGCACGGCGAGCAATGAAGGCATTCGAATTCGACCATCGGCTTATCGAATCTTATGCCCGTTTTTCGAGGTCATTTAGCGCCGTTCGATCCGATGATCTGAAGGCCGAAATCGATCGGCAATATGATGAAGGTCGCTTTTGGCCGGAGGCGCTGCTGTCCATCAACCCTCGTTTTCTTCAGGGGCCAACTGCCGATGAGCTTGTCGCCTCAGGTGATCTCGACGAAGCAACTGGCAAAATATTCCGGTTTGGACCAACGCCGTTACGATTTCACCGGCACCAGGCCCAAGCGATCGCCAAAGCTCGTGCCGGGCAAAGCTACGTGGTCACAACCGGAACCGGGTCCGGGAAATCGCTTTGCTTTTTCGTGCCGGTGGTCGACTGGATTGTTCGCGCTCGGAAAGCGGGAAAGCCGCGCAAAACCAGTGCAATCATCGTTTATCCGATGAACGCGCTAGCCAATAGCCAGATGAACGAGATCGAAAGATTCATCTCTCAGTCGGGGTTGCCAAGTGAATTCAGGCCGGTAGTGCGACGTTACACCGGGCAGGAAAACCATGAAGAACGGCAACAGATCGCCGATAATCCACCGGATGTTCTGCTGACCAACTTCATGATGGCTGAATTGCTTCTGACGAGACAAGACAGCCTCGATACCAAGGTTATTGAGAACGCGAGCGGCCTGGATTTCATCGTTCTCGATGAGTTGCATACATATCGCGGCCGCCAAGGCGCTGACGTGGCCATCCTCGTCCGCCGGCTTCGCAATCGCTGCACTCCGGATAAGGCACCGATCTGCATCGGCACCTCAGCTACCATGGCGAGCGAGGGCTCTGACACTAACCGGGCACAAGCCGTAGCAGATGTTGCGTCCCGCCTTTTCGGGACCGCTATCGGTCCGGAATCGGTCATCGACGAATCCTTGGAACGCGCAACAGATGACCGACTGAAATTGGAGGATGTGCGTTCGGAACTTTCGTCTGTACTCGCATGTCCCCTGCCCGGCGTATTGACCGACGAGGTGCTTAGAGAACATCCTCTCGCGGTTTGGACAGAATTGGCGATTGGCCTTGAAGACAAGCAGGAGCTCAAGCGCAAG
>NZ_AEYF01000091.1 GCF_000292525.1 Rhizobium sp. CCGE 510 | reverse complement strand
GATCTTGCGCGCGGTTTTGGACGCTGGTGACGATGGGATGACCGAAGACGAATTCGGTCTGAGAATCGTTAAGGCGCTCGGCTTCACCGCAGGCAATAAGGAGGCCCGCATCCATTGGTTGTTAGATCCCGAAGCGGGAGCCGTGGTTCGGGAAGATGCTCAGCGATCCCTCGCAAAAGTCCTTGGTCACAGACTTTGGACGGACCTGCGACGGGGATGGCGTTACACGAACCCGAGTCTCTCCGTCCTCAAGCTCATCGATGTCGCGTTTATCGGTCTCGACGAGGTCGCAGAGGACTCGGAGCGCCTTGCGGCCATCTTGCCTGATATTGCGACGCTGGGCATTTCGCAGCGTAAGGAGATGCTGAAAACGATCCTCGGCGCCATGCTTGACGGCCTGGCAGTCGGAACCGAAGCGCTTGATCTGACAGTCCTCGACAGCGTTGCCCAGAAATCCCGCAATCTCCTGCGCACACCTTGGTCCATCGACGCGAAGGAAACCCCCAGGAGCCGCACGACCTTGTTCCTTCAGGCTCCGGGCAAAGACCGGGTGGGTCTTCGAGAAGAGCAGACGATGGTTCGCGCCGGACATAATTCCCGTATCGGTCGCCTCATCAATCGCCGGAGTGTTATCGGAACCAAGCTTGGCAAAGACGACTACTTGACGGTCTTGACGAGCCTGATGGAACTGCTCGCGCGCGAGGGCTTGGTGTCGCGCGTTGACGTAGACGCAGAGTTGCAGGGCTGGCGTCTGTCACCGTCAGCCGTTCGGATCATTCCCGGCGAAGCTATTCGGGTCGGTACG
>NZ_AEYF01000090.1 GCF_000292525.1 Rhizobium sp. CCGE 510 | reverse complement strand
ACCACAAGAATGCGCTTCTCTTCCGTTTCAACGACCCCGACGCCTATGCGCCCGAGACCATTGCAACGGTTCAACATGCCCTCATGAGGGGTATCGAGGTCGTCTTCCAATTGGAAGAGGGTGAGATTCTCGGCGAGCCGCTCCCCGCCCGCGACAATCGTCGAGCTGTCCTGGCTTACGAAGCAACAGAAGGCGGTGCAGGGGTCCTGAGCCGTCTGATCGAGGATCCCCAGGCACTCGGGAAAGTCGCTCGCGAAGCGCTGATCCTGATGCACTTTGAAGGAGTCGATGAAGCTATTGCTGCTGGCGACGCCAAGATTCTCGCCAACCACGATGGGGAAACGTGCGTCCGTGGCTGTTATCGTTGCCTGCTTTCCTATTTCAATCAGCCCGATCACGAGCTGATCGACCGCACGCGCGATGAAGCCAAGCAGATGCTGGTCGATCTCGCGCGGGGCCGGGTCGAGCTAGCGACGGCGGATCAGCGCACAGGAAGTGGCGATTGGGTTGACGCATTTAAGGAGGCCGGCCTTCCTGCGCCGGACAGCTCCACTATAAAATTCTCTGGCCAAGAAATGAGTTTCGTGTGGCGTAGTCATTTCGTCGCCGCTTGCCTTTCTCCCTTGATGGATGCAACGCGCCAAGAGGGAGACGATAAGGGCTGGACGATGTTTGAGTTACCGGAAGCTGTCACTGCGGGCGTGCCCGACGCGATGCGTTCGATGTTCGGGGAATAAATTGATGACAGTAAATTTTGCTCCAGGAGATTTGGTTCGAGCGCGTGGTCGTGAATGGGTTGCCCTACCGTCGCCGCAAGATGGCATCCTGGCGCTTCGTCCCCTTTCGGGTGGCGGCAGCGATACCGTTTTACTCGATCCCGCGCTAGAACTCCTGCCGGTCGAGTCTGCGCGTTTCGATCTTCCTGAAGACGTGAGGACGACGGTTCAGGCCAAAGCGGCATTGCTGGCGGACGCGATGCGCCTGACGCTTCGCCGTGGCGCAGGCCCTTTCAGATCCGCTGCGCAACTCGCTTTTGAGCCGCGAACTTACCAGCTTGTCCCCC
>NZ_AEYF01000089.1 GCF_000292525.1 Rhizobium sp. CCGE 510 | reverse complement strand
GTGGCCAACCACCACTGTCCAGCAAGTGACCCGCCTCGCGCTCCTGCGTATCCGCTTCAAACTGACCATCCATGCCCGCAAAGAGCGGCTGCTGCTGGCGGAGGAAGCGGCGCTGGTCGCGATCCAGGGGGCGCGGATCGTGGCGGTCGGCGAAGAGGCACGCAAGATGCTGAATGCTCCTGCGTCCGCTGACCTCGCGCCTATCGCGCGGGACAGGTTCATTGCCAAGGCCAAGGAGGAACTATCGAGCCTGCTCGAAGAACCGATCGCCGAATTTGTCCAATCGCGCGCGAAAGAGCTTATGGCGGACCACGCCCGCCTTCGCGCCGCATCTGGGTCCGCTTCCCGCGTCACGGTAGAGCCCGTGCTGCCGCCGGATATCATCGGCCTGTTCACACTGATGCCGGGGGAGGCCTGAGCCATGGCGCGCAAACCCATCACTGATATGTCGGCATGGCCCTCGCTCACGTTGGAAGGCAATCTCATCGCCCCGGCCATGGTCGCCAGCATTGACCGCCGGCAAGCCTCCGATCAGGCGGAAGAGGATTATCGTATCCGCAAGGGGCTAACGATCCGCGAGGAGATTTCAACATCCTTCCGCGTCGGCCAATCCCATTTCGACGCCTTTGCGAAGCTTCAAAATCCCCCAGTCGAGACAACTCGCCGCTTCGTGCGGGCCTTCCTCACGGAAACCTTCGGCTTCGATGATCTCGTCCTGGCTGAAGGCACGCTCTCTTTTCTCGCCGGCGAACGTATCCCGATTGTCGTGGTGCCGCCATCCGAGGAGAAGCTCGATCGACGAAGCCAGACACTTTCGACCGACCGTTCACGGTCTCCCGCCTTCGCGCTCCAAGACTATCTCAACGACCATAACGACGCCCTTTGGGGACTTGTCACGAACGGGACCGTCCTTCGGCTCATGCGCGACAACGCCTCGCTGACGCGGCCAGCCTATGTCGAAGCTGATCTCGCCCAGATATTTCTGAATGAGGATGCCGCCTCCTTTGCCGTCCTGTGGTCACTGATCCACCGGACACGGTTTGGTGCCGCTGGCGCGCCGGCGACGGACTGCCCGCTGGAGCGCTGGCGTGACGCAGGCTCCCGCGAAGGCGAAGCTGCGCGTGATCGGCTGGCTTTGCAGGTTGAAACTGCGCTCCAAGTGCTCGGCTCGGGTTTTCTCGAAGCCAATCCCGATCTCGCTGCCCGCCTGAAATCCGGTGAGATTGATCTGACGGAGTGGTTCAACGAGCTGTTACGCCTCGTCTATCGCCTGATCTTCCTGATGGTGGCCGAGGATCGGAGCCTGCTCCATCCGGAAGTCGCGACACAGGACGCCCGCAAGCTCTACCGCGAAGGCTATAGTCTTGCGGCCCTGCGCGCCTCGTGTGTCCGCGCGGCCACTTGGGATAAGCATCACGACCGCTACGAGGGCGTCAAGATCGTTTTCCGCGCGCTGGCGCACGGACAGGACGCGCTCGGCCTGCCGGCGCTCGGTGGTCTTTTCAGCGACGACAAGCTGCCGCATCTCGAAACGGCACGTCTGCGCAATCGCGCCTTCATGGAGGCGCTTTACCGCCTTTCCTGGCTTTTCGACAAAACCGGTATGACGCCGGTGAACTGGCGCGCGATGGAGACCGAGGAGCTAGGCTCTGTCTATGAATCCCTCCTCGAACTCCAGCCGCAGCTTGGCGGCGACGGCAAGACCCTGATCTTCGCCTCGGAAGCGGCGGAGCAAAAGGGTAACCAGCGTAAGATCACCGGCTCCTATTACACGCCCGACAGTTTGGTGCAGCTTCTGCTCGATACCACGCTCGATCCAGTGCTCGACGAACGGGAGGCCCAGGCTGCCGATCCCGCCGAAACTCTTCTTG
>NZ_AEYF01000088.1 GCF_000292525.1 Rhizobium sp. CCGE 510 | reverse complement strand
CCAGATTTCGAGCCGTCACCGCGTTATTGGGTAGCCGAAGAAGAACTCATCTTGCGGGCCGCCCGTGTGCCAACCGCATTGAAAAGTGCCGTGCGAAAGGGTGACGCTAATACTGCACTCAAGGCGATCGTCACCTGGATAGCAGGAGCTGTTCCCGCCCTTGATGGGAGACCAACACGTGAGGCCGACATTTTTCGACTTCTCGATCGGGCACAGGACTGGCGCGCCGCGCTCAAAGCGTCACCCGAACGCTTCCTGCTCGATCCCAAGACGGTCGCCGCCGGTGCGGAGGTGCAACGCGAGACGCCGCTGACGAAAGCAGATCTCGTTCTCATCGGCGAAGGGCCGAAAGACGTGCTGTCCCTTGCCGAATTACTGATTGCAGCAAAGCAACCCCGTTGGCTCATGGGATGGCGGGACATCTGCCGAGCGACAGACGAGCGGACGGTGATCGCCAGCGTGTTTCCGAAAGTAGCTGTGGGTCACACGATCCGCGTTATGTATTTGGACGTTTCCGCAAGCCTCGCTGCAGCGTTCGTTGGGAATTTATCGTCCTTAGCTCTCGACTATGTTGGCAGACAAACAGTTAGCGGAACTCATCTAACAGTCGAGACATTGAAGCAGTTTCCTATTCTTCCACCTTCGATATTCTCAGATGCCGACCTCAGCTTCGTACGCCCGCGCGTTCTGGAGCTAACGTACACGAGCCAAGCCATGAAACCTTGGGCTGAGGACCTGGGGTATTTGGGCCGGCCTTTCGCCTGGGATGAAGATCGCCGCGCGCGGCTGCGTGCCGAGTTGGATGTCTTCTTCGCTCGAAAATATGGCTTGACCCAAGAAGAGCTGCGATACGTCCTCGATCCTGCCAAAGTAAGGGGCGCGGACTATCCGTCCGAAACCTTCCGCGTTTTGAAGGATAAAGAAACCCGCCTCTACGGCGAATACCGCACCGAACGTTTGGTGCTCGATGCCTGGAAACGGACAGAAGCCGATGCAACACCGGCCTCGCTTCCAGCTTCCGTTACGCTGCCGTCCCCCGCAGACCT
>NZ_AEYF01000087.1 GCF_000292525.1 Rhizobium sp. CCGE 510 | reverse complement strand
CGCGACTTCCCAGTGGTCTCGTCGCGGCGGAAATTGTGGTCGATGGTGTGTGCTGGGTTGCTGTGCGACCTTTGGGGTTCCCAAGCGGTGAATTCGTCGTTCAAAAAGATACCATCGAAGCTGCGATCGCTCACGAGCGTCGCAATGGGGATTATACGTCGATCGATCCCATCATCGCGTCCACCTTCTTTTCGGCAATTGTAGGAGCAACGCCGCCCGAGGTTGGTGGCGAGCAGGTTTGGGACGTGCTTCGGGCCTGGTTAACGCGCGATCAGGAATGTCGTCTGGCCGACATTCTCACGTGGCGCTCGTCGCAGACGCAAAGCCGGTCGCGCGCGCAGGTGTTGAGCGAAACCGCCAAGCTGACCATGGTGCGCCTCGCGTTGCGCGCTCTTGACGCCGAGGAGCGAGCCGCGTCAATTCGCGAACGAGAGCTCGGGGCAACCGTCGAAGAGGAACGTCGCCGGCACGTTTATCAACAACAGCGATATGCTGATGGCCTCAACGCCGTGAGATCGGCATTGGGTGCCAATGAAGAGGTTGGTTTCGACGACACGATTGACCAGCAGGGGCTGGTTGCTATGGCAGAGGCCGCGCTGGCTGACGCTATGCGCACTGCCTTGCCGAAACCGCCCGATGTTGGGGCGATCTTCGCACGTCAAAAGGCCCTTAGCGGTGATCATGAGTCGCTGACGGCGAAGCGTCAGCAGCTGGAGAACGATGCGCGTTTCAAGCGGGGCGAAGCTGAACGCTATCGTTCGGAAGCAAACTTGGGTGAGATTGATATTTCGCAAGGCCGGGTCAGAGTATGCCCAGTGTGCCGGGTCAACGTAGATGAGATTAAAGCAAACGGTTGCGGAATCTCGCTCGAACCATGCGATCTAGCTACATTGAAGACGACAATCGCAGATAAGCAGAAGAAGGCGGCTGAACTGGACGCTGAAGCGAACAGTGCCGAGGAGGAGTACAAACGAGTTGATGCCCAGATTCAGCAATTGGGGCAGAAGCGGCTTGCGTTAGAAGATGAGATC
>NZ_AEYF01000086.1 GCF_000292525.1 Rhizobium sp. CCGE 510 | reverse complement strand
TTCGGCGATCAGATCGAGCGCCGCGCGATGGCTCACCCTCAACTCCTTGGTGATCATCGATGAGGAGACGATCGGCCGGGTCAAAAGCAAATCCACGACACCGGGAAGGCTGCTTGACGACCGCTTTCCTTGGAGCTTGCGCTCCAGCCGGTCCCGGGCTTGGCCTAGACGAATGATTTCTTTCATCCCCAATGCCGCTCCTTCCGTCATGGCCTCCAGCGTGGCGACCAGTCGCCACGTCCGGTCCCGAGATCGGCGACGCTCGCGCGGAACAGCCTTCAGGCCGAAATTGAGGCCAAACAGGTGCGACACGACCTTGCCGCGCGCGCGGAGATAGGAACTCACCAGCTGCGCGCCGAGCCAATGTTGCCGTTGCAGCGGTTCCAGCGTCTCCCAAGCCTCCCACAGGATCGCCGCGCCGAGCGTCGGCGGCATCGCCGCCACCTGCTGCATCACGGTTTTCCACTCCGAAAGCCGGCCGCCTTCGTCCCAATCCGGATCCCGAATGATCAGTTCGCCGACGGTCAAAGAACCTGCCTTTTCCTGGTCCTTCCCCGCGGCTTCGAGCGTGCGGGCCGAACGGACAAGAAGCGCATCGATTTCCGCCAGTTCCACGGCGAAGCCATCATGGTCCTCATTCAACGCGACCTCTGCGAACGGCGCCCGCGTCCCCTCCCCCGTCACCTTCCCATCGGCCGCCGCAGATGACCGACCAATCAGGTTCTCGATCCCTGATTGGCTCGTCGCCCAATCCGCCTCCGCGCCGGCTATACGCCGCCGTGTCCGAAGGATAGCATGCGCGATGGTGATGTCGTGTGTGGGAGCCCGAACATCCCGCTCAGCGTCGTGAAGAACCAGATCTTCGATGTGCACGAGCTCGCCGGCTATCCACATGCTTGCAGCTGCTTCATGGAAGTGCGCCCGCTCGATGAATCCCGGCCCGACTGGACTTCGCCGCACAATCTCATCGAGGCGCGCCAGTTGATCCTCGGCGTGAGCGACCGCCGGAAAAAGGGTCGCTAGAGGCAAATCACCTATTTCATATGCCATTGTTATTTCGTCGTAAATTGTTAGATCTTGAAGCTATCATAGCATTAGCTTCAATCGTAGATGATAATTTTTCTGGACCACTTTTATAAAGAAAGGAGCAGCTCTCCGGACTGGTACAGCGAAACCGCCGGCGGGCGTCGCAGCGCCGAAAACTGCTGTTTTCAGCGAATTTTCATGCCAGAGCGACCCAGAACATACTTCAAGAGACGTTTACAAACGATCGGTTATCCGTATCTTCTGCATTTGGAAAAACCCGGCCCGCTAGATCTGAAAAGCGCTCCAAAATGACTCGTGACGCTCTAAATCGTTCTTCTCGTCGCCCTCAGAGCCGACAGATCGGCTACGCGCGCGTCTCGACGGACGAACAGGCGACGGAGGCCCAGGAAATCGAACTCCGCTCGGCCGGCTGTGACCTCATTATCCAGGAGCACGGTTCAGGCGCATCACGTACACGTCCTGCGCTTGCCAAGCTGCTTCGGGAGATCGACGCCGGCGACACCCTTGTGGTGGTGAGGCTTGATCGTCTTGCCCGATCCGTCAGCCATTTGCTCGAGGTAATCGAGGATCTGACACTCAAGAATGCGCATTTCCGCTCGCTGCGCGACCCGATCGACACGACGACGCCGCAGGGAATGTTTTCGCTTCAAGTCCTCGGCGCCGTTGCGCAGCTCGAACGCGCTTTGATTTCTGAACGAACCAAGGCGGGCATCACGGCGGCCAAAGCAAAGGGCAGGCTGCCCGGCAACCCAGGGATCAGGGAAAAACGCCCCGACGCACTGGCCAAAATGACCGCGGCGCAGAAAGCGGCCTACGGCGACCGTATCCAGGCATCTGCTAACCAATGGCTTCCGACCGTCCGGCGCATGAGGCCCGAGCATACCTGGGATGACGTCGCTCGCGTACTGAAGCAGCGCGGGTTCGACTGGACCCCGGAGCGCCTTCGCCGCGCCGTCAAGTGGATGGTCGCCGAGCGAATGGCCGACGCGGCCTTGCTTCGGAAGTCCCCGCCCCGGCTTCCCGAGGACCGATTGATGACGCTTGTCGCAGGCATCCACTCTTCGAACCCGGATCTGACGCTGCGCGAAATCGCTGCCCAACTCGAACGGCTTCACGAGCGCACTCCCCGCGGCGGCTCGAAATGGTCGCCATCCTCCGTGAAGAACCTCATCGATCGCGCCTTGCGAATGGGATTGCTTGCTGGTGCCAGCGATACAGAGGTTCCGCTCGTCGAATAAAGGCACGGCCGTCATCGCGGCTGCGGCCTCTGCAGGGTTGCCAACAGCTTGCTTGAGACCTGTAAGCGTTCTCCGTCTTCAGTCCCACCCCTCGCTTCGCGCTCACCGGCAGTAGGTTTCTGCGCGTCGAGCTTTGCCCGGAGCAAGGCCATGATCATCGGCCAGGTCGAAAACTTCCCGTCTTTGGCTCGATCGCTCAAGCTCCGCAAATAGCCACCCGCATTGTTGATCTGGCCAGCCCGCTGGTAGATCGCGGCAAGCGTGATCGCGGCGTGCTGTTCGCCCATTGCCTCACATGCTTCCCGCCA
>NZ_AEYF01000085.1 GCF_000292525.1 Rhizobium sp. CCGE 510 | reverse complement strand
CCTGGTAGCTCTGATACACCCGTCCCCAGTTGCCCGGAACGCGCTCCTCAATGCCAACCTCAATGAGTTTGACGATATCCCGACGAAGAAGCGTAAGCTGCTCCTTGGCAACGCGGTGAGCTTTCTTCTCATCTCGAATAGCCTCCGCCAGGTTCTTGAATTCTTCCGCGCGCGCGACGATCGGAGAAAGGTCGAAGCCATAGGCCTGCTCAACCTCTCCGCCCCTGCCCTTTCGCGCGAAGCGTTTGCCGTTCGGGCTGTCGCGGCGAATGACCAGCCCGCAATCGACGAGCACAGCGATGTGCCGCCGTAGCGTGGTCGCCGGCATACCGTTAGCCCGTGCCGCAAGCTGACTCATTCGATGGCCTAAACGATAAGCTCGCCGCCACTGCTCAGCGTCGTTTCTGGATGGAATGACATCAGCGCATTCAGAATCGCGAGCGAGCGGTCCGTGGCGCCCAAAAGCTCTCGAGCCTCCCGCACATCCTGGAACACGTGCCATTTATGCGCGACCGAGTCGGGCTGCACTGCCTTGACCGTCATTTGTCTAGAAATTTGGCCGAGCGTCATCGACCGCCGCCCATAGGGCGTCGTTGCTATATGCATCCGCATTTCCTTTTACCTTTCGTTAGGCAAAAGAAATTTGCTCGCCGAAACGGCGCTGAGCCTTAAAGACTCTTGACGGTGATTCCGGGAAATGCGATTCTCTTGCTGCGAGACTTGAGAAGGGTCTTTCGGAAATTCTTTTCGGGGGCCTTTTCTTTTGCTGCTATTTGCTTTTCAGTTTTGCTCCGTCCGCTGGAACTCCTCGTAAAGGTGCTCTAGGTTCTGCGAAATGTACGCGCCAAAGCGGGCTGCGTCCTTGGCCTTAAGGGCCAGAGTAAAGCCGTTGCCCGTGTCCTTTGTCGCGACCTTCACCGAATTCTCCGCGATTGCCCAAGCTTTTTCCTCTGGCTTAGAGTTCACGGGTTTCCTTTTTCTGTTCTTGGTCTTCAACTCGCTGAGGAGAGCTGAAAAGCGATCAGCTACCGGCAGCTTCACGATCCCTTCGCTCTGAACGAGAGAACATGCGAGCTCCGCTTTACCGGGAGTTAAAAGGAGTTTCTTGAGCTCCTCCCACCGGTCTCTTCCTACCCCGCGCGCTGAGCCCAAATAATTCAGAACGTCTTCCGGAACATGCTCAGCAACTGCCAGCATACGTGAGAGGAGCGTGTCGTCGATGGTAAGAGCGCTCTTGACCGATTCCTTATCGATCCCGGATCCAATCAGTTTTCGCGCGAACAACGCCTTCTCGATGAAGGTAAGGTCCGATCTTGCCGTGTTTTCCTGCCCTTGGGCAATGACATGTGCGATGTCCTCGATCGGCTTTACGACAGCGCGAACGTTAATCCCTAGTTGGCGTGCCGCACGCGCACGACGATGGCCATAGACGATGATAAAACGTCCGGCTGAATCTGGATGAGGCCTGACCAATACTGGAGAGGATTGCCCTGCCCGTTCAATCGCACTGACGAGGGCAGCAAATTCGTCATCGTCGCTGTCAATACGATCTGCGAAGGGAGAGGGCTCGAGGAGCTCCGGATCAAGAGAAACGATAGTTTCTCCTTCGAATACTCTCATTGAATTCTCTGCCATTTCGTCCAGCGACTGCATCATCGAACGGGACGCGCCGCGCCTCGCATACTCAGCCCTGCTCTCAGAGGGGTCGGCCGTCAGCCGGCGGTCCACTGTATTCGTACCAATGCTGGTCAGGAGGTGCTTTCTAGCCATCTTTGCCTCCCGTTTCGCGCTCTAATACAGTGTTTTCATGGAACTTTTTGCCATTCTGCACGGCTGTCAATAGTTGGGTCATTTGCGCCCCCATGCTTTATGTACCAAGGAAACAATTTCACTATTGACCGCATTAAGCGCTTCAATCGCACGGTCATATGTCGAGCGGGTGAATTGGCTTCGTTCAACTTCGTATAGCGTTTGCTTGGTGATCCCAGCGTCAGAGATCGCAGTGGATTTGACCATCTGATTATTGAGCATCCGTTTGTTGAACATCGCCTGCATGAAGCCAACCATCTGAGCTTGGGGCCCATCTGTAGGTTCATACCTTGTGACCAAGTAGCGGAACCAGTTCAGGCGAACCTTCGCACCAGCACCTTTGATTGACTGCAGGATCCCACCGAGCATCAGCAAGAACTGGCTCATCGACATGATGTCCAGCATCTGGGGATGCACGGTTATAAGAACTGAGGTAGAGGCGGTCAGGGCGGTGAGCGTGAGGTAGCCCAGTTGCGGCGGGCAGTCGATTACAACGACGTCGTATCTGTCATCCACCTCCTTGAGGGCCTGAGAAATCCGGGTAAAGAACATTCGCCCTTCAGGAGAAGTCTTGTTAGACGCCGCCAACGGGGTTTCGTACTCGTATTCCTGGAGCTCAAGATTTGCGGGGATGATATCGAGGCCGGGAAAGTTCGTAGGCTGGATGACATCCTTGATCGAGCTGCGTTGGTCGTCGTAACGAAGCGCCTCGAATAGGGAAGGGTTCTTGTCAAGTTCCGGCTGCATTCCGTGAAGAGCGGTCAGCGAAGCTTGTGGGTCAAGATCGATCGCAAGTACGCGGTGGCCCGTGAGAGCAAGGTACTGCGCAAGGTGCGCAGTGGTTGTTGTCTTCCCACTACCACCCTTGAAGTTCACCACAGAGATCACTTGTAGTGCTTCGCTTCCGCGCCGGTGAGGGACATAGCGCTTGAAGTCGGTTCGACCGTTCTTGTCAAGAAAAGCGCGCAATTCCATCATCTGCTCCGCCGTGTACGAACGTCGGCCGGAGGGTGTGACGAGTGGTTCTGGACCCTTGCCCTCGAGATGAAGTTTCTTGATATGATTTTGGGTCACGCCGAGGAAATCAGCTGCCTCTGCGGATGAAAACAATCGGAGGCCTTTTTCCGCATTCGGCGGGTATTGTTCAAGGCGCAACATGTTGAGCTTATCCGAAATAAGCTCACCCTGCTCGAGGATTTCCTCGTCAAAGTCGATGTCTACACTAGAAGCCTGCGCCACGATCAATCTCATCACCTAAGTCAGAATAACGCTTTTCCGAAACAGTTTTGCTGGAAAGCGTGATTACTATGTTCGATTCGACAGCCCTCGCAAGGCGTTTTTGGTTAATGAATGGTTAACGCTAACCTCGAAGACGCTTTAAGAACGCCACTTTTTCGTTGTTTATCTGATATTTAGCGCAGTGCGCTTTAGCGCAACCTCCACCTTAGAAAAGCAGCTCTGATCCTCTCATCCACACATTCCTCGTCTGCCGGCCCGCACTAAAGCGCGATTCGGCGGGATCCCGTAGGTGCAGATCTGCATATGGCCATAAGCGAGTCGTGGTGATTTCTGTATGCCCGGGTTCGATTCTCGGAGTGGAAGCATGCAAATCACAGTCATTTCGCCGGATCATTATGCGCGGCACCTCGGGTTGCTGATTCAAATGCACCGCCTTCGTGCCGAGGTCTTCGGATCGCGCATGGGCTGGGACGTGACCGTCAGGGACGGCGAAGAGCGAGATGATTTCGACGATCTTGCACCGACCTACATCCTGGCCGTCGATGATGACCACAGGGTCGCGGGCTGCGCTCGTCTTCTGCCTGCCTCGGGGCCGACGATGCTTGCCGCCATGTTTCCTGCATTGCTGGCGAACGGCTCACTCGCCGCTCATCCCGCAATGGTCGAAAGCTCGCGCTTTTGTGCGGACACCACGTTTGAAGCGAGGAGGGGAGGCGGCCATCTACACCTTGCCACGCTCACTATGTTCGCCGGCATTGTCGAGTGGTCGATCGCCAACGGCTATAACGAGATTGTCACGGCAACAGACCTTCGCTTTGAGCGCATTCTGAAACGCGCCGGGTGGCCCATGAGGCGCCTGGGTGAACCGACATCTATCGGGGATACGCAGGGGGTCGCCGGCAGTCTTCCGGCGGATCAGCCAAGCTTCGTCCGTTTGCGGCCCATCGGATACCGCTCGGACATAGAGCGCACTGCCGCGAGGAAAGTAGCGTGACCAAATTGCTTTCTCATTCGCGTCTGGTGCGCAAGCTCCAGGACGCACTTGGCGATCAGCTTTGCGTCGCGCTCGACGATGCGAGCGTTGTCGAGATCATGCTCGAACCCGGACGGGCGGCTGT
>NZ_AEYF01000084.1 GCF_000292525.1 Rhizobium sp. CCGE 510 | reverse complement strand
GCCGACCTCGTTCCCTATGCCGGCCTGGTCGACAACGGCATCATGCTCCTTAAGGATGGAAGCCTGATGGCCGGCTGGTATTTCGCCGGTCCCGACAGCGAGAGCTCGACAGATGCCGAGCGCAATGAGGTCAGCCGGCAGATCAATGCCATCCTGTCGCGCCTCGGTTCCGGCTGGATGATCCAGGTGGAGGCGGCCCGCGTGCCCACCATCGACTATGCCACAGAAGCCGACTGCCATTTTCCCGATCCTGTCACGCGCGCCATCGACGCGGAGCGCCGGGCGCATTTCGAAAGGGAGCGGGGACATTTCGAGAGCCGGCATGCGCTGATCCTGACCTGGCGGCCGCCGGAGCCGCGGCGCTCGAGCCTGACCCGTTACGTCTATGCCGATGCGGGCAGCCGGTCTGCGACCTATGCCGATAGCGCGCTGGATAGTTTCCGGACCTCAATCCGCGAGGTCGAACAGTATTTCGCGAACGTCGTAACGATCCGGCGCATGGTCACCGAGGAGACGGAAGAGCGCGGCGGGTTTCGCGTTGCGCGCTATGACGAGCTCTTCCAGTTCATCCGCTTCTGCGTTACCGGCGAGAACCATCCGGTGCGTTTGCCGGACATTCCCATGTACCTCGACTGGCTGGTCACGGCCGAGCTGCAGCATGGCCTGACGCCGACCATCGAGAACCGCTTTCTCGGCGTTGTGGCAATCGATGGGCTGCCGGCCGAAAGCTGGCCGGGCATTCTCAACTCTCTCGATCTCATGCCGCTGACCTATCGCTGGTCGAGCCGCTTCGTGTTTCTCGATGAACAGGAAGCCCGCGTTCGACTCGAGCGCACCCGCAAGAAATGGCAGCAGAAGGTCCGGCCCTTCTTCGACCAGTTGTTTCAGACGCAGAGCCGCTCGCTCGATCAGGACGCCATACTGATGGTGGCCGAATCCGAAGACGCTATCGCGGAAGCCGCCTCGCAGCTCGTCTCCTACGGCTATTACACGCCAGTCATTGTCCTCTTCGACGACGACCAACTGCGCCTCCAGGAAAAGTGCGAGGCGATCCGCCGGCTGATTCAGGCCGAAGGATTTGGCGCCCGGATCGAGACGCTGAATGCGACAGACGCGTTTCTCGGCAGCCTGCCCGGCGTCTCCTATGCCAATATTCGCGAGCCGCTGATCAACACCCGCAATCTTGCCGACCTCGTGCCGCTCAACTCGGTCTGGTCCGGAAGTCCGGTCGCGCCATGCCCGTTCTATCCGACCGGCTCGCCACCGCTGATGCAGGTCGCCAGC
>NZ_AEYF01000083.1 GCF_000292525.1 Rhizobium sp. CCGE 510 | reverse complement strand
GGGCGGCCCGCGAGCCAGGTACTCGCGAATTCTACGAGCGTATCGGCTTCAACGAGCGGCAGATCGAGATCGTCGCGACCGCATTGCCGAAGCGCGAATATTACGTCGCCTCGCCGGACGGCCGGCGCCTGTTCGACATGGCGCTCGGCCCGGTCGCGCTCTCCATTGTCGGCGCCTCCGGCAAGGAGGACCTGAAGCGCATCCGGGCGCTGGTCTCAGAACAAGGCGAACACTGGCCGCTTCACTGGCTGCAACAGAGAGGGATTGCCAATGCCGACACCTATCTTAAAGATCCTTGATCGGCGCAAAGCCGTCGCAGGAATTGCGGTCATAGTCGCGATGATGATGCCTTCCACAGGATGGGCTGGCGGCGTTACCGGTGAGGCGACCGAGTTCACACAGATCGCCAATAATGCCGAGCTGATCTCGCTGGTCGGCAAGTCGGCCGAGCAGGTGAACAACCAGATCAAGCAGATCAATCAGCTGGCCGAGCAGATCCAGAACCAGCTGAAGATCTACGACAATATGTTGCAGAACACCGCACAGCTGCCGGATCACATCTGGGGCCAGGTGGAAGGCGATCTCAAGAAGCTGCAGAGCATCGTCGGACAGGGGCAGGGCATCGCGTTTTCGATGGGCAATATCGACGATCAGTTGAAGCAGCGGTTCAAAAGCTATGCCGATATGCAGGCGAACCTGCCGACGCAGTCGAATTTCTCCACCACCTATCAGTCGTGGTCGGACACCAACAGGGACACGATCGCCGGCACACTGAAGGCAGCGAACCTGACGGCCGACCAGTTTTCCAGCGAGGAGTCGGCCATGTCTTCACTGCGGGGCATGTCGGAGAGTGCCGACGGCCAGATGAAGGCGCTGCAGGTCGGCCATCAGATCGCAGCCCAGGAAGTCGCTCAGATGCAGAAGCTGCGGGGACTGGTCTCGCAGCAGATGACGATGATGGGCACCTGGTATCAGTCGGAGCAAGCGCAGAAGGATCTGGCGCAGGCAAGACGGGAGAAGTTTTTCAATGCGCCGGAGCACGATATTCGCGGTGGCCAGACCATGGAGCCACGCTGGTGAGCGCGCGGCTGATCATGGCCCTTGCACTTGCGGCGCTCATCGGCTTTGGCGCCGGTGCAAGCTGGATGAAGTGGCAGGCGTCATCGGTTCAGACGACCGGCGGCAATGCCACCCAGCCGTCATCCGACGAGGCGCAGCGCGAACACCGGGAGAAATTCTTCAGCGGTGACCCGGAGCGCAATGTGCGAGGTGGTCAGGAGATGAAACCACGATGGTGATTATCCGTCCGTCCCGCAAGCTGGAGCTTGCCTTCATCGCCATCGGCATTGTCCTCCTGGCGAGCGCACCGGCGCTGGCGCAGCAGGGGCAGGTGCTGACCACG
>NZ_AEYF01000082.1 GCF_000292525.1 Rhizobium sp. CCGE 510 | reverse complement strand
CCGGATCGGCCGCCAGGAAAAGGCGATCGGCTCGCCCGGCGCCTATGCCGGATCGCTGCTCGGGCTTGCCAATGCCAAGCTCGATGGCAACCGCAGTGGGTCTGGCCGGCGCACGCCGCCTCCCGAACGCAATGACAAATCTTGAAGAAGGACGGGACAATGACTGCCAATCGCGCGCCCGATAACCCCTATCTTGCCGCCCGTCAGGAATGGAGCGAACGCTATGGCTCTTATGTGAAGGCGGCATCTGCCTGGCGCATTGTCGGTATCACCGGCATGCTGATGGCGGTCGTCGGCTTTTCCTACGCACTCTATCAGTCGACTCAGGTCAAGCTCGTTCCCTACATCGTCGAAGTCGACAAGCTCGGGACCGCGGCGACAGCCGGCTTCCCGCAACAGATCGAGTATGCCGATCCCCGCGTCGTGCGTGCGACCCTTGGTGGCTTCGTTTCGAACTTCCGCTCGGTCACGCCGGATGCGGTGGTGCAGAAGCAATATATCGATCGCACCTATGCCCTGCTCAGGACATCCGATCCGGCAACCGAGAAGGTCAATGCCTGGTATCGCTCCAGCTCGCCGTTCGAGAAGGCGAAGAATTCCACGGTCGCCATCGAGGTCAACAACATCGTGGCG
>NZ_AEYF01000081.1 GCF_000292525.1 Rhizobium sp. CCGE 510 | reverse complement strand
GGCGGAAGCTTGTCGCCTCCGCTAAGGCCAGAACCCTTCAGAGCGGGCTCATTCAGATTGTCGCAGAGATCCTTGAGCGACTTTCGCGCGAGGGCGTCCTTGATCGGGATGATGCATGGGAATATCTCGCCAACACGCGCGAGGCCTGGCGGTCCGCTGGTGAGGAGGCGGAAGTCGCCGAACGGCTTGCGGCCGCTGTGGACTATGGTGCCGATGACGGCGATGACGATGACGACGCGGAGGACGAGGAAGAGGAAACGATCGACGAAGAGCCTCTTTCCCAGCTTGTCGAGCGTCTTGACGCAACTGTTTTCGGTCTGATCGAGGCGCTGGACGCGGATCGCGCGGACCTCCCCCAATTGCTGGACGAGGCGCTGAAGGGATCGCTATGGGCGCGCCAGATCGCGCGACAGGACGAGGAAATCGCACCGCTCCACAAGAAGGTGTTCCAAGCACGCGCGGACCTCATCTGGAAGACGACGACGGAGCAGTCACGACGTGGGCATTTTGCGATGGGTGTCGGGCTCGAGGCGGGTCTGGCGATCGACGCGATGGCCGATGAGTTGGCCGAACTGATTGACCTCGCCGACAGTGCGGCGCTGCGCGGTGACGTGGAGGTGCTTTCAGATGCGATTGGCGGCCTTGGGGACCGGCTGTTGTTCATGCGGCCGTTCATCCCCGAAAAGCGCAATGCGCTGCCTGCCAATTGGAAAGCGATCCTGCGTGCGTGGATCGGCGGCGAAGAGGTTACGACGATTGGGCCGCAGAACATGCGTGTGGTCGAGGAGGCGTTTACCTATCGTCTGGTCTGGGCTCTGGAAGCAATCCGTACTCGTCGCATGTCGATGGGCTGGTCGCCGGAGACGGTGGTTGGTGGCGCGGCGGCAGTGATCGAGACGGGCGTTCCGCAATTCATGATGGCAATGCTAATCCGTGCGGGTCTGCCCTCGCGGCGCGCGGCTATAGCGGCGATCGAAGATGCCGAGCCAGTCTTTGTCACGCC
>NZ_AEYF01000080.1 GCF_000292525.1 Rhizobium sp. CCGE 510 | reverse complement strand
GAGGGGTGATTAGCCTCAAGACCAACAACGAAGGGGGATAACATGAGCATGCAATGGCTGTTGGCACGAGCACCGGGGTTCCAGGCGCTGCCTGAAGAGGACCGCGCCGCGATCTTCAACTTCACTTTCCTCTGGAGCCTGTTCGAAGCTCAGGTCATGGGCAATTTTGCCCGTGCCGACCTGATCTGCGCCAAGGCAGACGCGTGGCGCAACGCGGGCACGCTCGACGCAGACCAATATGACGCGGAACTGGCCTATTTTCGGGAGCGCTACTTTGCCAATGGCTCGTTCACGCACCACTTCGCACATCTGCATCTGCGCCCCGCCGATCAGCCCGATCTCGTCCGATCGGTTCTCGACGGCAGCAACAACGCCCCGCGGGATCGGCTGCTGACTGTGCTGATGATCGTTTGGCGCTTTCGCAATAATCTGTTCCACGGCGAAAAGTGGGCTTATCAGCTGCAGGGCCAGCTCACAAACTTCACCCACGCCAACGCCATCTTGATGCGGCTGCTCGATCGGCATGGGCAGTTGGCCGCCTGACGGCGGCTCGCATTGCCCAGACCTATCTAGGCGCTCGGAGCCTTCCTCCAGAATGGCTCGTCCGCATAGATGCTGACGCCCATCTGCCCACGCGGGATTTGGGCGGTCCAAGCCAGGACCTCGTCGGTCGGGACAACCAGCCTGGTCTGGCCCGTGGGCTCCCAGCAGTTTTTGCCGGACTTCATGTAGAAGTCGCCGACACCTTCCGCGTTGATCCGCCCGGAGCGCGTCCGCCGCAAACCGAAGGTCGTGATCTCGTAGGTCAGGATGCCGCCGTGAGTCCGGCGAACGACCGCCGGGGAACCCTCGGGCTGATTGCGGTAGTAGTTTTCGATCTCAGCCTCGGTCTGACGGGCGCATGGCGAAAGCTTACGGTCTGGCACGGTTGATCCTTTTGTTCGAGGGCTCTCGGCCCTCCAGCCAACATAGCGGTCGACTAATCCCTGGTCGCGAATACCTTGCGCGTTCCCTGAATATTGCCGTCCTTATCTAAGTACCCGTCCGTCGAAGATCGAACCCGGTCGTCGAGAAATGCATCGAAAATCGACGCTATCTCGGGTGGCGTGAAGTGGAAGAGTTGCGTCTTGCTTTGTGTGTCCGATGCAATCAGGAGCCCATCTGGCATATAAACGTTAGTCCGG
>NZ_AEYF01000079.1 GCF_000292525.1 Rhizobium sp. CCGE 510 | reverse complement strand
GTCAGTTACAGGAAGGGGTGACGATTCCGCCATCGCGTCCATCAACCGCATCCGCACGATATAGATGTCTCGCATCGAGCTGAGGTCGATCGATGTCACCTCAGTCCCGTTGCCGTGCTGACTTACGATCAGTCCGTCATACTCCAGACGTTGCAAAACGGTGCGCAGAGGCGTTCGACTGACACCGAACTCCGAGGCGAGTTCCCTCTCATTCAGACGGCTACCTGGTTGATAGTCGAGGAGGCAAATCCGCCGTCGCAGTTCCAGATATATTTCTTGCTTGCTCAACTTACCGGCGGACTTTTCTTCGTCCGAGGACCCGTCATGATCTTCGTTCAAGGAGACTGCGCCGTCGCCGTTGGAGAATGGTAGTCCGCTGCTCGTCATAATGATCTTCCTTGCGACCCCCTTGGTCCGCTGCGCCTCATCAAGTTCCGATGCTTAGTACTGCACTTACCTGACTCAAGTATGCTATAACCCGATGGTCCCGATGCCCGCTATTCCAACTTTCATCACTGCTCCAACGTCAATCCGCCGCCTTGACCGCACTTAGAAATTGCTGCGTTCGTTTACTTTGAGGATGGGTGAACAACTCATCGGGCGAATTTTGCTCCTCGATCTTGCCGGCATAGAAAAAGCAAATCCGGTCCGATATGTCTCGTGCAAATCCCATCTGGTGGGTCACCATCAGCATCGTCAATTTATGCTTCGGTACGAGGTCCTTGATGACATTCGTAACCTCGCCGATGACTTCCGGATCGAGCGCTGACGTCACCTCATCGAACAACATGACCTTTGGCCTCATCGCCAACGCTCGGGCTATCGCCACGCGTTGTTGCTGACCGCCGGAAAGACGAGCGGGGTGCTGGTCATTCTTGTCGATCATGCCCACCAAGGAGAGAAGCTCTTCAGCCCGTTCTCGTGCTTCCTGGCGTGATAGGCCCAGCACCTGCACCGGTCCCTCCATACAATTCTGGAGCGCCGTCATGTGCGGGAACAAATTGAAGTGTTGAAAACACATCCCGATCGATGACCGGGCCTTGCGGAGATATTTGGCGTCGGCGGGGACCAGGACGCCATTTTTCGGCATATGGGTTAGCGGCTTCCCGTCAACGTAGATCACGCCGCCATTGATCTTCTCGAGCGTCATCAGCATGCGCAGAACAGTGGTTTTGCCCGACCCGAAGGCCCGATCACCGTGACCAGCTCGCTCGGCGCCACATCGAGGTTGAGATTATCGAGCACGACGAAGTCACCGTAAGTTTTTCTTACGTTCATGAAGC
>NZ_AEYF01000078.1 GCF_000292525.1 Rhizobium sp. CCGE 510 | reverse complement strand
CAGCATAAGGACCGAAAACGTGCGCGAGCACAGTCGCCAGTGCCAAAGAACATAGAAACAGAAGTCCGGTGACGAGCGCGCCGTCAATGAACCGGCCGCTGTACTCGGAGAGGAACGAGATATATGCCATTGAAGCTCACTTCAACAATATAGGCGAGCTGCGCGTAAAGCAGCCCGCCTAACCTTGGAGGTTTATCGGTTTGAGCAAACCCAATCGGTCTTAGCGTCGCCCGGAAGCTCAGCCTTCGTGTACTGAAACTTGCCCACAGCCTCGAGCATCTCGGGCGTGCCGAGATATTTGGCCTGGGCTTCATTGTAGGCTTTGAGGAAGTCCTTGTCTTCCTTCTTGAATGCGATCGCGACCCAGTTGAAAGTCCATTCGGGAAGGGCGGTCGAGTCGGTCACTTCGATTGCATCGGGGGCGCTCTTGACGAGGTCCTTCATCGCGAAGTCGTTGCCGGCGCCGGCGTCGGCGCGACCAGCTTTGACCGCGGCAAGAACTTCTGTGAGGCTCGGAAGCTGCATGATCTTGTCTTCGGCTATCCCTTCCTTGATCGCCGCATCCACGTTTACGAAGCCCGCAACGGTAGCCATCGCGGAGTCGTTCTTCTTGATGTCCTGATACGTCTGAATGCCCTTGGGGTTACCCTTCTTGACGATGAAGGAGTCGCCGAACTTTCCCATGGGCTCTGCAAAGTTCACGTTCGCGCAGCGTTTGCCGGTGATGTACATGCCGCCGGTAATAATATCGAAACGACCCGCCTGCAGGCCGGGGATCAAGCCGCCCCAATCGGTCACGACCGGCTCGATGTTGGTGTAGCCCATGGATTTCAGGACTCCGAGGGCGAGAGCGTTCGCAAAACCCAGCGGCTCATTTTTGTCGCCTGGGTAGGCCCAGGGAATTTCGTGAGCAAAGCCAATCCGGATCGATTTTCCGGCTTTGGCGCGGTCAGTAAGATCATCGGCATTGGCGTGAGAGACGCCGACAAAGAGAGCGCTCGCGGCTGCGATTGCGGTGAAGATGTTTCTCATTCTCATTTGTTCCCCCTTTTATCGGGTTTGTTGCAGAATTGCTCCATTGGTGTACCACTGAGAGGGCAAGTGATGCAAGAGAATCTTTGAGATCGGTCAGGAATTCCCGCAAATCAGGCCAAACGCTCGGCCTTGCGAAAATTGCGCTTGCAGTTTCTCCGGCGTAGGATTACGAAAGGTGTACCTCTTGCTCGCATCGAAACCATTTCAACCGAGGAACACCATGACGTACCAATCACCGTTTCCCCAGGACGAACTTGATCGTCGCCTCGCCAAAGCGAAAAGGGCTTTGGTGGAAAACAACCTTGATGGCATCGTGATTTCCGTCCCGGAAAACATCTACTATTTGACCGGATTGGATCACTGGGGCTTCTTCGCAGCGCACGTCCTCGTGCTGAACCAGAACGGCGAAATGGCACTTAGCTGCCGCGCCATGGAAAGGATCACCGTCGAAAACCAGGTAACGAACGCGAAGTTCTATGGGCATAAGGACCATGAAGAACT
>NZ_AEYF01000077.1 GCF_000292525.1 Rhizobium sp. CCGE 510 | reverse complement strand
TCCCGAGACTTTGATCGTACGCTGAAAATCGGGGTGTGCGCTTCGGGGAAACGCCTCAGCGCACGCTCTTCACAACGATGAGGGAGGGTAGATTGCAGAAACTGACCAAGGATACGCTGACCGGTATCTGCGCACAGATGGCATCTCACAGCTGGTCTGAAGCCGAAATCAACGAACTGGTTGATCCACAATTGGGAATTATCACAGGCTTCCAAGATTTGCTGAACGAGCTCGAACAGCTTCGAAAAATCGATCTCGGAACCACGCCCCCTGCAATGAGCGTCCAAGGTGCAGACAGGCATGACTGACAATATCGCATTCCAAGATGTACGAAGCCTGAAGTCGATGCTTCGGGGCGGGCAGATAACGCCATCGGAACTGGTGGACACGTTCGCAGAGCGCATCGGTCAGCACAACGGCCTCTCGAAAGCGTTCATCACGACGACGATCGATGCTGCGCGAGCACAGGCAGCCAACGTGTCGCGGGGTGACTTCGACCGTTCGGCCTTTGCTGGGATACCCTACGCCTCCAAGGATTTGTTTGATGTCCAGGGTGTGTTGACGACCGCGGGGTCGAAGGT
>NZ_AEYF01000076.1 GCF_000292525.1 Rhizobium sp. CCGE 510 | reverse complement strand
TATTTCTCAATCCGCGCGAGGCGAGCTCGTCATCGGGGGCGGCTCTGATCCTTACGAGCTCTACAACACACGCTCGACGCTCGAAATCAAAGAGAGCCTCGCAGCCTCGGCACTCGAAATGTTCCCGTTTATTGGTGAACTGAAGGTGTTGCGTCAGTGGGCCGGTATCACCGACATGACACCGGACTATAGCCCGATCATGGGTCGAAGCCCACTTTCGAACTACTGGCTTGACGCCGGCTGGGGCACCTGGGGCTTCAAGGCAACTCCCGCAAGCGGGTTCTTCCTCGCTAAAGCCATTTCGGACAATCGTATTCCTGAAGAGATCCAGCCGTTCCAACTGGATCGGTTCGATCGGTTCCATCTGGTCAATGAGATGGGCGCTACGGCCGCGAGCCATTGAGGGGCTGATACATGAAAATCATGACATGCCCTCTGAACGGGCCACGCAACATCACAGAATTTGAGTGCCACGGCGAAGTCCATCGGCAACCGGATCATGCGACCACAGGCGACAAAGAATGGGCCGACTATATCTGGATGTCCAACAATACCGCGGGCGTCGTACGCGAGTGGTGGTGTCACACCCCGACAAACTTCTGGTTCCTAGCCGAACGCAACACAGTCACCGATGAGATTCTGGCTACGTTCGCTGTACCGGCAGATGGAACTCTGGGAGAGGTGTTATGAATAAAGCGACACAGCGGCAGGGGCTGCTTATCGACCCATCAAAGACAATCAAATTCACCTTCGACGGGCGCGAGTATGAAGGGGTCGCCGGAGACACGATCGCCTCGGCGCTCGCGGCTAACGGCGAATGGATCCTGTCACGATCCTTTAAGTATCACCGGCCCCGTGGCGTTCTCACAATGGCGGCGCAGGATGCCAACACCCTCGTCC
>NZ_AEYF01000075.1 GCF_000292525.1 Rhizobium sp. CCGE 510 | reverse complement strand
GACATCAAAAATGCGATCGCGGACGGCTACCGTGAACTTGAACTGGTAAAGCGTTTCTCGACGGTTGGTATGGGGCCTAGCCAAGGCCGCCACGCCGCCTTGGCGACAGCAATGATCGTCGCGAAAGAGACCAAGCGCTCCATCAGCGACGTCGGCGTCACGACCGCGCGCCCTCCCGTTACCACCGAGAAAATTGCAACGCTGGCGGGACGTAAGTTCACGCCGATGCGTCGAACACCGATGCATGAACAGCATGCGGCTCAAGGGGCATCGTGGCTCCTGGCCGGCAATTGGATGCGGCCGGCATTTTACGGTCGCGGACAAGACGACAAGAAGCTCATCGCGGAAGAGGCGCTGAATGTCAGAAACAATGTCGGCATGATCGACGTGTCGACGTTGGGCGGCCTGGATATCCGCGGTCCCGATGCGGCAGAGTTTCTGAACCGGATGTATACGTTTGCCTACGTCAAGCTACCCATCGGCAAGACACGATATCTCCTGATGACGAATGAGGCGGGCACCGTGATCGATGACGGCGTCGCGTGCCGTCGCGGAGAACAGTACTTCTACGTCACGGCGACCACGACGGGTGTCGATCGCATCTACCGCAACATGTTGTGGTGGAACGCCCAATGGCGCCTCGACGTGGATATTGCCAACGTCACGGCCGCATATTCGGGGGTTAACCTCGCGGGACCCAATGCCCGCAAAGTCCTGGAAAAGCTGACCGATGACATCGCTCTGTCGTCACAGGATTTCCCCTATCTCGCCTACCGGGAAGGAAAGGTGGCGGGCATTCCGTCACGTGTGTTCCGGGTCGGCTTCATCGGAGAACTTGGCTACGAGATCCATGTCCCTTCCCGCTTCGGCGCAGAGCTTTGGCGAGCCATAGGGGAAGCGGGACAAGCCCTCGGAATTCAGCCCTTCGGTCTCGAAGCGCAGAGACTGATGCGGCTCGAAAAGGGGCACGTGATCATCGGCCAGGACACCGACGGCATGACAACGCCGGAGGAACTGGACATGAACTGGGCGGTCGCCAATTCCAAGCCCTTCTTCATCGGAAAGCGCAGCCTGGAGCTTCGCAGCAAGACGCTGTCGAGCCGAAAGCTCGTCGGATTCGCGATTGATCGGATGCCTGCCTCCGGGCTCCAGGAATCCAACCTCGTCGTGAAAAGCGGATCGATCGTTGGGTTCATAACGTCGATCGTGTACTCTCCAACTTTGGGAAAGGTCATCGGATTGGCCTACGCTGACCGGCTTGATGCGAGCCTTGGAAGCCGAATTTCCCTGCGCTCGAGTGACGGTGTCGAGCACCAGGCCGAAGTCGTCTCTTCTCATTTCTACGATCCCGAAAACCTGCGGCAGGAGATGTGAACATGGGCGCTATTGCAAAAAGCCCGTTCGGCCACCGGTTCGACAAAGCGGCCCCGGTCCGAAATGACGCAGGCATTATCATCCGTGATTTTTCCCGGTTCGGGCGAACAGGCTTCAAGGGTGCGGGCACCACGGAGTGGCTGAC
>NZ_AEYF01000074.1 GCF_000292525.1 Rhizobium sp. CCGE 510 | reverse complement strand
CTACATGTCGGCTCAGCTCCTGAGCTACCTGGAAGGGGAGTTATGGCATCGAAATGCTTCGCAGGCGAACCAGAATGCCGCCCGGATCGTGAATGCTTTGAAACAGCGCGCCGATGTCGAGGTGGCGCATCCCGTACAGATCAATGAGGTATTTGCCGCTCTGCCTTGGGTCCTCATAGAGACGCTCCGCGCCAGCGGTATTCAATTGCGGCCGTGGAACCTGAAAGGCGTCGGCCAGGGATATCGATTAGTGATGTCCTATTGCGACAGCGCTGACGACATCCGGCTGTTCGAGGAAGCCTGCGGCTCAGTGGTCACTTCTCGATGGGCTCTCGATTCTGACCACATCGGCGGTGGATCGAACTGATCAGCGAGCGCCAGACGAATTACAACGCAGTTCTAACGAAAGCAGTGCCATGCTTGAATATTCCATGATCGTGAAGGCTTCCCAGGTCCTTGCTGGCGTCACCAGGGTCACGCCCTTGCTCGAATCTGAACTCCTCAACCGAAAAATCGGCTTCCGTCTTCTTGTCAAAGCAGAATGCTTGCAGCGCACGGGGTCCTTCAAGATCCGTGGCGCCTACGTCAAAATCGCTTCATTGAGTGATGCAGAACGCGCCGCGGGCGTGGTGGCGTTCTCTTCGGGAAACCACGCACAAGGCGTTGCGGCCGCGGCAACTGAGATGGGGGTTCCCGCGACAATCGTCATGCCGGAGGACGCACCCGCGGTGAAGTTGCGCAATACTGCGGAGTATGGCGCAAAAGTCATCACCTACGACCGCGTCACGGGAGACCGTGCAAAGATTGCACGAGATATCGCGGCTGAAACGGGGGCAACCCTGATCCCTCCATACGACGATCACGTCCTGATGTCAGGGCAAGGCACGATTGGCCTGGAGATCGCCGATCAACTGACGAAATTGAATACGTCCGCGGACGTTCTCGTATGCCCGGTCGGTGGCGGCGGGCTGATCGCGGGAATAGCGACTGCGATAGCAGAGCTCTCTCCCGGCACCATGATCTGCACTGCGGAACCAGAACACTTCGACGATACCAAGCGCTCACTTGTCGCGGGTGAACGGGTTGGAAATGAGCCGGGTCACAATTCGATCTGCGATTCCATCGTCACGCAAATTCCTGGCGAAAAGACCTTCCCGATCAACCAAAAAACGTGGTTGCCGAGGGGTATGCGGTTTCGGAGGCCGAAGTCATTGCCGCGATGCAGACTCTCGCGGACTATCTGAAAATTGTTGCCGAACCAGGCGGCGCCGCTGCTGTTGGCGCCGTTCTGCGGGACCGAGAGAGATGGAAAGGCAAAAGGTTGTCGCGATCGTCTCCGGAGGAAATGTCGATCTTGATACTTGGCGCGGATATCTGACGTGAACGGCTGACGCCACCCGAGTGTGGCTCTCCGTCTTCTACAGTCGCTCGCGCCAACTCGTATGCCAACTTTCGCTTTAATTGCCCGCTTTTGCAAAAAGCGGACGAATTCCTGCAACCTTGTAAAGGCTACCTATGACCACCTACGTTCTAACCGCAACGTGCCAGTCTACAAGAGGAATCGTAGCAGCCATCTCCGGTTTTCTCTGTGAGATGGGCTGCAATATCGTCGATAGCTCTCAGTTTGACGACCTTAGTACCGGCCGCTTCTTTATGCGTGTCTCTTTCGTCTCGGAAGAAGGGATCGGCGCCGAAGTACTCACCGAGGGTCTCAAGCCAATCGCCGAGAAGTTCCGCATGGAGGCGGAGCTACATCTCCAAACGCAACGAATGAAAGTCCTCCTGATGGTATCCCGGTTTGGGCACTGCCTTAACGACCTTCTTTACCGCTGGCGTATCGGCGCACTGCCGATCGACATTGTCGGGGTCGTCTCGAACCATTTTGAATACCAGAAGGTCGTGGTGAACCACGATATTCCCTTTCACCATATCAAGGTGACGAAGGAGAACAAGCCGCAAGCCGAGGCCCAGCTTTTGGACCTTGTGGAGCAAACGGGAACCGAACTCGTCGTGCTTGCACGCTATATGCAGGTTTTGTCGGATGCGATGTGCCGAAAAATGTCCGGCAAGATCATCAATATTCATCACTCCTTCCTGCCGAGCTTTAAGGGTGCAAATCCCTACAAGCAGGCCTATGAGCGTGGAGTGAAGCTGATCGGCGCGACGGCACATTATGTCACTGCCGATCTCGACGAAGGGCCCATTATCGAGCAGGACACTGTCCGCATCAACCATGCCCAAAGCGCCGACGACTATGTCTCGATCGGTCGCGACGTGGAAAGCCAAGTGCTTGCGCGCGCCATCCACGCGCACATCCACCACAGAGTGTTCTTGAATGGCAATCGCACAGTCGTTTTTCCGGCCAGCCCCGGCAGCTACGCGTCGGAGCGTATGGGATGACGAGTGCAACGATCATTGACGGGAAAGCGGTCGCGGCTTCGGTGATCGACTCGGTGAAGACCGGGGCTGCGGCATTGGAGCAGCAGGACGGCGTCACGATCGGCCTGGCCGTCATTATTGTCGGCGACGATCCGGCAAGCCACACCTATGTGACCTCCAAGAGCCGACTGGCAAAAGAGTGCGGCTTTCATTCAGTGCAGCACACGCTGCCGGTCGACACGAGCCAGGGCAATCTCGCCGGCCTGGTGCAGACATTAAATGCCGACAAAACCATTCATGGCATCCTGGTGCAATTGCCGCTGCCCAAGCATCTCGATAGCGAAGCGGTCATCCAGTCGATCCAGCCGGAAAAGGA
>NZ_AEYF01000073.1 GCF_000292525.1 Rhizobium sp. CCGE 510 | reverse complement strand
GACTAACCCGGGTTTTACCCCGGGTTTAACCAAAAACCAAAAACTTACGTTCCGACGAAGTTAGTTCCGGACCGTTTACGTTTCCGTTCCCTTAACCCCAAACCCCTACCCCTTCCGGGGGTAGGGGGGAAGTACGGTACCGGAACGGGACGGGGCCGGACGTTAGGTTCGGACCGAACGGGACGGGGCGGACGAGGGTGGGGGTCGACCCTTCTTTCGCCTGGAGGGGCTGTCGTCGAAATTCAGATGACGGCTGTAATCGGAAATTAGCGGTTGCGGCAGGAATTTAGGCCTGGTCGTCGCCCGGCAAAATGGCAGCTGGAAGCCGGGCTTCGATTAAAGCGTGGTATAGGGAGGTAGGCGGCACGTGCGCGCAGGTTCAACCATGTTGGCACGCGCCCAAACATGGATCAGCCCGCCGACGCAGCCGATCCATGATTGTGGATCTCAATTAAAGAAGCCGCACGTTTTCGGCCTTCGACTTGCCGGTCTTGCGATCCTGACCGACCTCGTAGCTCACCTTCTGTCCTTCACTGAGAAAGCTCCCACCCTGCAAGGAGGACACGTGCACAAACACATCAGCCCCGCCATTATCCGGGGTAATGAAGCCAAATCCTTTGTCTCCATTGAAAAACTTAACCGTACCAGTGGCCATGAACAAATCCTCGACGCTTTCACGGCTGATTGCCGCTTCCGAAAGCTTTAAGGCGACGGAGTTTTCTCCGCAATCTGTTTGCTCTAATCATGTTTCGTCACTGCTGCTGCGAATTCAGAATTTCTCCAAAGGCTTCGGCGAAGAATTTGTGATGGATTTCAAACCGCTTGGCAGCAGCCTCTTATGAGGCGATGATCATGCGGTGCTGCTGTGCTATGGCTCCAGTTGTGAAACGTCCTCGTCTGTTACCGCATAGAGATTTCCCGGATTAGGCTTATCTGCCGGGTCGGCAGCCGCACCCACTGCGCGATCCCGCCGGACACAGCTATCACGTCGGTCACCCGCCCCACGCAGAGATGGCGCCGCCGGGCTCCT
>NZ_AEYF01000072.1 GCF_000292525.1 Rhizobium sp. CCGE 510 | reverse complement strand
GGCGACGACGGTGTGGATTTTGTCGATGCCGAGGGCCTTGAGCCGCTGATCACGGCCAGTCCCGGCTGTACCCATCTGCAGATCGCCTTTCTGCCGGACGCCATGCAGCTGTTCGTGATCGAGCGAACCTGACCGACCGCCGCCGAGGGCGGTCCATCACCTATTTCCACCGCGCATGACCCACCGGCTGGAAGCTTCCAGAGGCACGGGTTCGTGCGCCTCCAATCAGGAGATTTTCGCATGTCGCATGACGATCCCTTCACCATCAACCTGTTCGGCACTACCACGCTCTCGTCGGGACTTGGTCTCGGCGTGACTGCCTTCGCCGGCGATTTCGAACCCGGTGACGACGATCCCGATCCGTCATCCCCCGCGCCGGCACTACCGGTCGCAGCAACCCCACGACCGGCGTCGACTACGGCCGGGGCGCGCGGAACCAACTTCCATCTCGCGACCGACCGTGGCCTCGCCAGCGGCTGGAAGCAACGCGCGCGCGACAACATCGCGGCGATCCGGCTTGCCGCCGAAATCGAGACTAGCGATCGCCCCGCGACGCGCGAGGAGCAGGAACGGCTGATCCGCTTCACCGGCTTCGGCGCCTCCGATCTTGCCAACGGTGTTTTCCGTCGGCCGGGCGAGGCGGATTTTCGGGCAGGTTGGGAGGCGATCGGCGCAGATCTCGAGGACGCCGTCGGTGAGGCCGACCGGGCGCTGCTTGCGCGCTCAACGCAATATGCGCATTTCACGCCGGAGTTTATCGTCCGGGCAATCTGGACCGGACTGCTGCGGCTCGGCTGGCGCGGCGGCCGGGTGCTGGAGCCGGGCATCGGCACGGGCCTGTTTGCAGCGCTGATGCCGGAGAACCTGCACCACGTTTCCCATATCACCGGCGTCGAGCTCGATCCGGTCACCGCGCGCATCGCCCGTCTGCTGCAGCCACGGGCGCGGATCGTCACCGGCAATTTCGCGCGCACGGAGCTGCGGGCGAGCTTCGATCTCGCCATCGGCAATCCGCCCTTTTCCGATCGCACGGTGCGCTCGGACCGGGCTTATCGTACACTTTCCCTGCGGCTGCATGACTATTTCATCGCCCGGTCGATCGACCTCCTCAAGCCTGGCGCACTCGCCGCCTTCGTCACCTCGCACGGGACCATGGACAAGGCGGATAGCGCCGCTCGTGAGCATATCGCGAAGTCGGCCGACCTAGTCGCGGCGATCCGGCTGCCGGAGGGCTCGTTCCGTG
>NZ_AEYF01000071.1 GCF_000292525.1 Rhizobium sp. CCGE 510 | reverse complement strand
CCTCGTGGACCGTCGAGGCGCGCCAACTCGGCTACATCGCAGCTGGAACCTCGGAATGGGGTACCGATCGCCGGCATGCCGGCGAGCTGCTGGCCGATGCTCTGAACAGCCGCGTACCGCAGATTTTCGATACAATCCGGGAGGGCGATAGCGAGCGTCGGGTGCTGAACGTCATCGACACAGAAGCCGCCAAGGAGAAGCTTACGAAGATCAAGACCAGGTTTCAGAGCTGGGTCTGGTCCGACCCTGATCGCACCGATCGGCTGGCACGGGTCTATAACGACCGCTTTAACAATATCGCTCCACACCAATTCGACGGGTCTCACCTGAAACTGCCGGGGGCCTCGGCAGCCTTCGACCTCTACCCGCACCAGAAGCGCGGCATCTGGCGGATCATAGCGGCTGGATCGACCTATCTGGCCCATGCCGTCGGCGCCGGCAAGACGATGACCTTTGCCGCAGCGATCATGGAACAGCGGCGTCTCGGTCTGGTTGCCAAGGCGATGCTGGTCGTGCCCGGACATTGCCTGGCGCAGGCCGCCCGCGAGTTCCTGGCGATCTATCCGAACGCCCGCATTCTCGTCGCCGACGAAACCAATTTTTTGAAGGACAAGCGCGCGCGCTTCCTGTCGCGCGCCGCAACCGCCACCTGGGATGCGATCATCATCACCCATTCCGCCTTCCGGTTTATCGGCATTCCCTCGGCCTTCGAGCAGCAGATGATCCATGACGAACTCGAACTCTACGAGACGCTCCTCACCAAAGTCGAAAGCGAGGACCGTGTTTCGCGCAAGCGGCTCGAGCGGCTGAAAGAGGGTCTGCAGGAGCGGCTGGCAGCGCTCTCGACCCGCAAGACGATCTCTTGACCATCGCCGAGATCGGTGTCGATCAGATCGTCGTCGATGAGGCGCAGGAGTTCAGAAAGCTCTCCTTCGCCACCAACATGTCGACCTTGAAAGGCGTCGATCCGAACGGTTCGCAGCGCGCCTGGGATCTTTATGTCAAATCCCGCTTCATCGAGACCAAGAACCCGGGCCGGGCGCTGGTGCTCGCCTCCGGCACGCCGATCACCAATACCCTCGGCGAAATGTTCACCGTGCAGCGGCTGATGGATCATGCAGCACTGATGGAGCGCGGACTGCATGAATTCGACGCATGGGCGTCGACCTTCGGCGACACGACCACCGAGCTCGAACTGCAGCCATCAGGAAAGTATAAGCCCATCTCGCGTTTCGCGAGCTTCGTCAACGTCCCCGAGCTGATCGCCATGTTC
>NZ_AEYF01000070.1 GCF_000292525.1 Rhizobium sp. CCGE 510 | reverse complement strand
AGACCATGGGTACCGGCGTCAACGCCCAGCTGCGGCTGAAGGCCCTGCATCATCTCGATGTGCCCTGGCTACCCTCGCAGATCGAGCAGCGCGAGGGCCGCATCGTCAGGCAGGGCAACCAGCATGACGAGGTCGACATCTTCGCCTATGCCACCGAGGGTTCGCTCGACGCCACCATGTGGCAAAACAACGAGCGCAAGGCGCGTTTCATCGCTGCGGCGCTGTCGGGCGACACCTCGATCCGGCGGCTTGATGATCTCGGCGAGGGGCAGGCGAACCAGTTCGCCATGGCCAAGGCCATTGCCTCCGGCGATCAGCGCCTGATGCAGAAGGCCGGGCTGGAGGCTGACATTGCCCGGCTCGAACGCCTGCGCGCCGCCCATGAGGACGATCAGTTCGCCATCCGCCGACAGGATCCGGGACGCCGAGCGTGACATCGAAACCTCGACGCGGCGCGTCGAGGAGATCGGCCAGGACATTTCGACACTGGTGCCGACGGCGGGCGATTCATTCGCCATGACAGTCGACGGCAATCACCATGATGACCGAAAATCCGCTGGCCGCGCCCTGATGAAGGAAATCCTCACGCTGGTGCAGCTCCAGCAGGAGGGCAGGGTTCCGATCGCCTCGATCGGCGGCTTCGATCTCGTCTACGAGGGCGAGCGTTTCGGCAGAGGGGAGGGCTATCGATATCAGACGCTGTTGAAGCGCACCGGCGCCGATCACGAGGTCGATCTTGCGGTCACGGTCACGCCGCTCGGGGCAATCTCTCGGCTCGAACATGCGCTTGGCGGCTTCGATGAGGAGTGCGAGGGGTATCGGCATCGGCTCGAGGAATCACGCCGGCGGCTTGCCTCTTATCAATCACGTCTGGGCGGAGTATTTGCTTTTTCGTGCGAGCTGGCAGACAAGCGCCGGCAGTTGGCCGAGGTCGAGAAGGCGCTTGCATCGGATGTGCAGGCGGATGTCGCCGCGATCGGGCGGGCTGCTTGAGAAGCAGATCGAGTGCAGTGCAGCATACTCATGGCTGCAATGCACAATAAATGATTTGCGTTTGGTCAAAAAACGGGCATTCTGCACACAGCTGATGCATTTCGCGGTGTCTCCTCCCAGCGCCGCCGCATCGGCTGTTCCCCTCTGGAGGTTTATTGACCTTCACACTTAAAGGGCCGCGGTCTCCGCTGGCCCTCTTTTTTTGCGCTGCGCAAAATCCCGGCCGAGATAAAATGCCGGCGCGTCGGGTTCTCCAGCCGTCATATAGGGCTCGTTCTCAGCAGCCATTGCTGTCGCAGTGGCAGCGGCTTTCTTCAATGCATCGTGGGCCCGGACAGCGGCAACAGTTTCAAAGTCTGCTTGATGACCTTGCGGAACTGGCGCCAGTCGGGAAGTGTCCGTTCGTTCACCCGCTCCTGGACAGCTGTCAGTATCCAGCCGACGCAGGCGATGTCTTCCACCGCTCGATAGTCATTGGAGCGCTGCAGGCAGGCAACGATGCGCGGTCGGGCGTCGCCGCCGTCAAGCGGGATGCCGGTGATCAGGTCTTGCGCCTGGCTGTAGGCCAGTGCGATCCGCTGGCGATCGTCGGAACCGCTCTGGGCGATCATGCCGCACGTCCAGTCAAGCGTGTCGATAAGCTTCTCGGTTTCATCGTCCATGTCGAATTGGATTTCTCCAGGAATAGCTTCAGGGTGTTCGTGAGGCCGAATTTTCGGCCGTCCCCTTTGCGATTTTTCCCATCGTCTCGACCGGCGGGGTCGGTCGTGAATGCAATCGCCCCGCCTCCTTTTGCCATTGGAACGACGATGGGTGCAACCGCCTCTGATGAATAGTCAGTCGCGTTCCGCGCGCAGGAAGGGGGGAAAAGCAGGAAAGGGGAGGGAGAGAATCCCGTTCGCAGATCGGTCCGCCCATCGCCGCTCACGCTCAACCGCGCCGCTCGCAATCCCGGCCACTTGTCCTCGCAGGGCTGTGAGCCCCGCTTATCCTTCGCGGCAGGAATGCT
>NZ_AEYF01000069.1 GCF_000292525.1 Rhizobium sp. CCGE 510 | reverse complement strand
CCGAGAAATGGCTTAAACGCCATGGATATCCCCACGCCGTTCTCGATGAGGTGACCGCCGACGAGATTGCCGCCGATTACATCGAAGGGTGGGCCGCAGCATGAACCCGGCGCGCGCGCTCCAAACAGAGGTCTCTACCCCTAAAGATTTAAGGGTGGAATTCGCCAGAGCCGCCGACGGCATCGCTGTCGCGCGCCTCAGTGATCTCGTCTTTGCCATGGTACCGGCCGGCGACGGCCATTATTTCCTCGCCAGTGCTTGGCGCGTGTCACGGCCGCTCACCGAGCTGAAACGCGAGGATTTCTATTCCCATCATGGCGCGGTCGCCGACGAAGCAGCCTTTCGCGACCGCATGGTCGAACAGGCGGAACATTGCCGCGAGTTGCGGCTCCTTTCCCGACAGACCGTGCGAATGACCTGCAGCACGCCCTGGGGTCCGTCCCAAGGCGCTACCGCCTACGCCGACGGTATCGTCTGCCACACGACGGCTGGCCATGGCGGCTTCCACCTCTCCTCCGCTCGCAACGCCAAGGTCCATCAGACGCTGAGGGCAGACGGCGGCTGGTACGAGGAGGATGCCGCCTGGGCAATCGTTGCCTGTACCTTTCCGGACCTGTTCACGGCGTATGAACGCAAGTGCGCCGACAAGACGACCCGCGACAGTTGGCCCGATGCCTGGGAAGAGATCCACGGTCGATCGCTCGCACCGGGCGAATCTTGCGCGAAGGACGCCCAGGCGTTCGCACGCGAGCATGCCGAGGACTGGATCGTCATCTCGGCGCTGCGGTCGGAGCATCACCCCGGCATGACCGAGGTGATCGCCACGATCGGCGGCACGCGCGGCGAGCACGTGGATGAGCGCCGCTTCCTGGTGCCGAGCCAGGAATATGCCGTCGGCCGCTTCGGTTTCGTCATCGATGAGGGGAAGCACGTCGCCTATGGTGGCCCTTCAAGTTTTGCCGGGTGGCGCGGGAGGGTGGCGTGATGGCCAATGTCCAGCAACAGGCGGCGCAACTCACCCGCATGCAAGCAGCACGGCGGCAGACGCAGCACCATCTCGATCTCATCGACCCGCAGATCACGCGGCGCATGACAGCGTTCATTCCGCTGCCTGGCCGGCGCCCGCCTTGCTATCGCCGCGGCAAGCCGCCGGAACCGGGCGCCTTCCTCGAACGCTACCGCGCAAATCTGGCAGCTCTGACGGCCGAACGTCAGCCTGAAGTTGATGCGCTCACGCGAAAGCTCGCCCGGCAGGACG
>NZ_AEYF01000068.1 GCF_000292525.1 Rhizobium sp. CCGE 510 | reverse complement strand
CCGAGGGCGCCGTCCTAGCCTACGAGCAGATCGTCGGCGAGGTCTGGAAGCCCTTTGACCGCCCGGTTGAAAACCCCGGCGCCTCGCTCGACCGCAAGGCAGCCGAAGCCCAGATGGCCGCACTTGGCTGATCTCACCAGGCGGGGCTTCGGCCCCGCCATTTTCCCGCTCGGACCGATGGCTGGCTCCTCGCGAGCCAGCCATCGTCATGTCCACGGGCAAGTTTCCTGCGGCTCGGAAGCATGAGCTGAAAAAGGACGATGCGACGACATGCGCGACCCGTCCCGTTGTCGGTTCTGCCGGGGCCGGCAGCAAATCGCAACGGCTTTGCCGTCCTCCACTGACGTTTCGGCCTTCGGTGCATTCGCTGCCCGAATACCCCAGCTCCTGAACCTCCGTGACGGGCCGCGATGGTCGCTGCCCGATGATGGAGTCCAAGAACATGACGAATAGGAAAAACGAACCTCGCACCGACATCTATACGCGGATTACTGACCGGATCGTCGCCGACCTCGAGAAGGGCGTTCGCCCCTGGGTGCAGCCCTGGAGCGCCGGCAACGCCTCCGGGCGGATCACCCGGCCCCTGCGCCACAACGGTGCGCCCTATTCGGGCATCAATGTGCTGCTCCTCTGGTCTGAGAGCATCGCCCGGGGATTTTCGTCGCCTACCTGGATGACCTTGAGACAGGCCAACGAACTTGGCGCGCAAATCCGCAAGGGTGAAACTGGCGCCACCGTCGTCTACGCCAGCCGCTTCACGAAGACCGAAAAGGACGCCAGAGGCGACGACGTCGAGCGCGACATACCCTTCCTCAAAACCTACTCGGTGTTCAACTGCGACCAGGTGGAGGGTTTGCCGGATCAGTTTTACCAGCTTCCGGATCCGGTCGCCGAGCCACTCGAACGCATCGAGCACGCCGACCGCTTCTTCGACAACACCGGCGCGGTCGTGCGCTATGGTGGCGACAAGGCCTACTACGCTCCGGTTACGGACCACATTCAGCTGCCGCGGCCGGAATCTTTCAAGGATATGGCTTCATTCGTTGCCACTCGGGCGCATGAAACATTGCATTGGACTGCGGCTCCCGATCGGCTGAACCGTGATCTGAGCCGCTACCACAAAGATCGCGGCGACAGGGCCTTCGAAGAAATGCTGGTCGAGCTTGGGAGTTCTTTCCTCTGCGCCGACCTCGGCATTGTTCCAGAACTGGAGCCGCGGCCCGATCACGCCAGTTACATCAAGTCCTGGATGACTGTGCTTCAGGACGACCGAAAGGCGATCTTTGCAGCGGCGGCGCATGCGCAACGGGCTGTGACCTTTCTGCATGGCCTGCAGCCCGACGCCGCCGGCGAGCGGCTCGCTGCGTGAAGACTTGGTCATCGCCGGTCGTTGGCTTCGCCAGCGGCCGGCAAGACTTGGCCGTCGGTCGCGGTGGGCGCGTCACGATCAGCCATGAGGTCCAGTTTGCCCCAGATCGAGGTTTTGCGGTCGATCGGCTTGAGCTTCCGGGACGGCTTGATTTCGACGATAAACGGCTTTGGCTGCTGACGCATAGATCCTCCTGGCGACGAATCGCAGGGCGCGACGATAGCGCGGAGGATGGGCAATGCAACGCCCCGCGCTCGGTGGTTCTGGCAGGCGTGGGGTTGGCATATGGACAACACAGCGGACCGATCTATGCGGCGTCCGGGATAAGCGTCGGGTGACGGGCCGCCATTGCCATATCCCTTCAAGCACTGCAGCAAGCCACGTCCTTCGCGGGCTCGATGAGGCATGTCTGATCGAAGACCGGCTTCGCCTCGATCGTCTTCCGCAACGGCCTTGCAAAACTTTCTTCCCCTGACGGCAATGCCGCCATTCCTCGCGGAACAACAAAGTTTCTCCTGGCCGCCCTTCATTTCATTTCGGCCCTCCGGGTGCGGTCCGATCGTCCCCGATCCTTGCGACAGCC
>NZ_AEYF01000067.1 GCF_000292525.1 Rhizobium sp. CCGE 510 | reverse complement strand
AGTTGAAGGCGTTGAGCCAACCGCCTCTGCCAGCTCCGCCTTGGTGAGTGCACCGTCTGCCTGAAGCGCGGCCACGATGCGGAGGTCCAGTTCATCCAAATGCCGCGCCTCCGGTGGTCTAAAACACCAATAATTCGGAAATTTTGGCCACCTTATCCGCGATTTTCGCCGTATCAAAGTAGAAAATCGGTGTGGTGATGATGAACAATGCAACGCGCGGCCTGGTCTGGGCTTTTTCCTTTGTGATCTTGGAGGCAGTCCAAGCGGTCTTTTTTGGTGGCGTATTTCAGGACTATGACTCGTTCCTGATCGGCGGGGCAGTCTTTGGATTCACGGCAGCCGGAGCGCTGATCTGGGCAAAGATGCGGACCCCGGATCAACTGAAAACTGCATGGGCCAACAGAGCCAGTGTGTTCGGTTTGAACCTCTCGACGGCCCTTGTCTGGATCGCATATTTCTTCGCGCTTCAAATGATCGAACCGGCTGTGGTCTTCACGGTGTTTTCAGGGCTGATACCTATTAGTGTCCTTGTTGCGTCGGCCGGCCGAGTACCGGAAGCGTCACCGCTGCGGAACCGGCTCGAAGGCGTCGGCGTGATAGCTATTGTGATCGGCGTCGGTTACCTGGCGGCGATCACGCTGCTTGGACAATCAGGCTTCGTGCGAGGCGGCTGGACTGCCGCCATGACCGGACTGCTGCTGACCTGTGTGTCTGCCGTCAGTCTCACGGCGATGATGATTTACAGCCAGAGGCTCGACGGCCTCGGCATCGAGCCGGCCGCGCAATACGGGCTGCGGTTTCCCCTTTACGCAATTTTGGCGCTCCCGGCCGCGTGGCTCGGTCTTGATGGGAAAGGTCCGGTCGATCCCAGCGGGCTGCTCGTTGTTATCGTGATCGGATTGGCGATCATGGCGTTTCCGGTCTTTGCGATGCAAAAGGCCATATCGCTTATGTCGACCCTGTCGCTGGCCGCGATCA
>NZ_AEYF01000066.1 GCF_000292525.1 Rhizobium sp. CCGE 510 | reverse complement strand
CGTCGGCGAGCAGGGCTTCGAGCTTGCCCAGGCCGCGCGTGACGGCTCGGAGGATGATCTCCGTGCTGCCGGCAATGCTCTGGGGCAGGCGATTACCAACGCGCTGCTCGAAGTCTTCGATGGGCTGCTGGACGAGGCGCCCACTGACGCGACTTGACGAACCTCACCGCTTCCGCTCGGTATCGCGGAAGAACGCGTTCGGCTTCACACATGCCTTCATGTCGTCACGCCGAAACCAGATCGCGCGTCCACAACGGAGCGGCGGATTGCCCGCGGTGAACACGATCTGCTCATCGCCGCGCATGCGCATGACCTCATAAGGCAGGATCAGGGGGCGGCGGCTCAGTTGCTTCGATCGCGAGCGCGACGAACCGGACGATTGGCTGGTGCGGCTCGTCTGATCCACCTCGATTGTGGTCTCGCCGCAACGTCTCGACAGGTAGTCAGCCGTTTCAGGATCGTTGATCGCCGCAAACGAAATCCACGACGCGGACTCGAACCATTTCGAGCTGGCGTCGCGGCCGCCATAGGCTTCGCGCATCTGGCCGATCGACTGGAAGATCAGTGTCAGGCTGATGCCGTATTTGCGGCCGGCGTCGCGGGCGGTTTCGAGAATACGGAGATAGCCAAGCCGCGCCACTTCGTCGAGCAGGAAGAGCGTTCGTCCTGACACATCGCCATTGCGATTGTAAAGCGCATTGAGGAACGACCCGATAACAACGCGAGCGAGGCCTGGATGCGCTTCCAGCACCTTCAGGTCAAGCGCGATGAAGATGTCGGTCTCGCCGTTGGCGAGCTCGTCGGTCGAGAAGCTGTTGCCCGAGACCAACGCCGCATAGTTCGGATAGGAGAGCCAATGCGTTTCCTTGACTGCGTTGGCGTAAACGCCTGAAAACGTCTCCGGCGTCATGTTGACAAACACCGCCACATTTTCCTTCACGAAATCCGACTCTGAGCCTTCGTAGATGCGCGTCAGCCGCTCGCGCAGCTTCGGCTCGGGCTCGGATAGGTTGGCCCGAACGCGGCGCAACGTCTGGTCCTTCACGTCGGTATTGCCGGACAGGCAAACGTCGGCGATCAGCGCGGTCAAAAGCTGCATGGCCGAGGCGCGGAAGAAGTCGTCGCGTGCCGACGCCGCCCGTGCATTGTCGGTCATGATCCAGGTGG
>NZ_AEYF01000065.1 GCF_000292525.1 Rhizobium sp. CCGE 510 | reverse complement strand
CAGAGAGGACCGCAGCTGCTGTGCCGGCCGCCGTCGTCGGATCGACATAGGAGAGCGCGGACTGGCCAGCCGGCACATTTGCGGCGATGCCGAGAAGCCGCGTCGTTTCGCGGAGCGCGGCGATCAGCGCGACCGCGACGCTGCCAGTTACGACGCTCCAACCCACAGCCTTGATGTTCACCGCACCGTTCGCCGCAAACAGGAACATCACGCCCGCGCCGGCGGCGATCGCATAGGGAAGCGCCAGACCGATGCGACCGAGCATCAGCTTCGCCTGCGCCGTCTTGCCGAAACCTGCGAGCCACTGCTCGATACCGGGAACAAGGATGGTTACTGCAATCATGATCGCCGCGGGCAGGATGGTGAGCAACAGCTTATTCAGGGTCATGGCCGAACGCCTCCGCGCCAATCGCAAGCAGGCGCTCGCGCTCTTTCTCGTCGCCGCGAATGCGCGCCGTCGCATCGATCAGCAGACCGAGCAGCAGGGCCCGTTTCTCGTAACGCAAGCCTGCTTTGACGATCAGGCCGCCGAGCTCGATTTTTTCCCGCGCGTCTTTCTTTCGCGCATCTGACGTCCTCACCTTCGCCATCCGCTCAAGCCTCGCCAGCGCTGCTCTGAGCCGCGCCAGTCTCGTCCTTCGTGGCCGACGCGCCACCGGAACTGCCGTCCCCGACACTTCTCTTTCCGGTCGCAACCCCTTTGCCTCCGCGAAACCGCTGAGCAACCTGCTCGAACGCCGCCTGTAGCTCGGCCTCGTCGATCTCGATCTCGCCCAGGCCCGCCCTTAGTGCGACACGACCGATCCGTTCGGCCTCTCGCGTCTCGGCGGCTTTCAACTGTTCCTGCAGTCGGGCGATTTCTTCCCTGATCTTCGATGATGGCTTCTTCATTCCGGATGTCGCTCCTTGGCCGTTCTGGTGGTGCGTCTTGAGCACCAGACTCCCCCTAACGGGCCGTCAGGCCAAGGTGCAGATCTGCATGTCGGCAAAGCCGACGCCTTCGGGCATGATCCCGCCGCTCGATGAGAGCGGATCCAAGGGCGCAATTATACGTCGCTGTCGCGACGGGCTGTTTGCCACCCCGGCGGGGCCGCTTCTTATGAGAGAACGAGGTTTGAACCGGGAGTTTCTCGCACCGTGGCCATTGCCCATTTCTCCGTCAGCATCGTCGGCCGCGGCGAAGGCCGCAGCGCCGTCATGTCGGCGGCCTATCGGCATTGCGCCAGGATGGACTACGAACGCGAGGCCCGCACGATCGACTACACCCGCCAAG
>NZ_AEYF01000064.1 GCF_000292525.1 Rhizobium sp. CCGE 510 | reverse complement strand
TGATCGTCACCTGACTTATGTGGCCATGACCCGTCATCGCGAAGATTTGCAGGTTTATTACGGTGCGCGTTCCTTCGCCTTCAGCGGCGGGCTGGAGAAGGTCCTGTCGCGCCGCAATGCCAAGGAGACGACGCTGGATTACCGGCATGGCGCTCTTTACCGCCAAGCGCTGTCTTTCGCGGAAAACCGCGGGCTGCACCTCGTCAATGTTGCGCGAACGCTCGTGCATGACCGCCTCGACTGGACCCTGCGGCAGAAAGAGAAGGTCGCCGCTCTGGCCAGGCAACTACGTGCGGTTGGCGAGCGGCTTGGTCTTCTTCAATCCCCACTTCCGAAACAGAAGAAGGAGCTTCCGCCGATGGTGGCCGGCGTCAAACAGTTCGCCTTTTCGCTAGGCGATACGATCGATCAGAAGCTCGGCGACGATCCGGCGCTGAAACGCCAATGGGAGGACGTCTCGACCCGTTTCCGCTACGTGTTTGCCGATCCTGAGACGGCATTCCGGGCGATGAACTTTGAAGCCGTACTTACCGAGCGCGAAGCGGCGAAACAGACGCTGCAGAAACTCGTTGATGACCCGGCTTCGATCGGAGCGTTGAACGGCAAGACTAGCCTTCTCGCCAGCAAGGCGGATCGCGAGGCACGACGTGTTGCCGAGGTCAATCTGCCGGCGCTCAAGCGCGACCTCGAGCAATATCTGACGATGCGCGAGACGGTCCGGGAGCGGATCGAGGGCGAGGAAAAGAACCTGCGCCAGCGTGTGTCGATCGACATCCCGGCATTGTCGCCCGAAGCCCGCACCGTCTTGGAGCGGGTCCGCGACGCCATCGATCGCAACGATCTTCCGGCAGCGCTTGGGTTTGCGATCAGCAACCGGGAGGCCAAGCTTGAAATCGATGGTTTCAACAAGGCTGTCTCCGAGCGCTTCGGCGAGCGGACACTGCTGACCAATGCCGCGCGCGACCTCGAGGGGCCGCTGTTCGACAAGATGGCCTCCGGCCTTCAGCCCGCCGAAAAGGAGAGCCTGAAGGAGGCTTGGCCGGTGATGCGCACGGCGCAGCAACTGGCCGCGCACGAGCGGACCACGGCGACGCTGAAACAGGTCGAAGACCTGCGCCTCAGCCAACGCCAGACGCCGGCGCTAAAACAATGAACCTGCTGCGGGCAATCATGGTTCTTGGCGCATCAGCGATGGGCGTCGGGCTCTTCGCAGCCGCTGCCGTCATCGGCGGCTTCCGGCTGAACCTGACGCCGAGCGAGCCGCTCGGGCTCTGGCGGATCGAGATGGCGGGCCAGAAAATCGCTGTCGGCGATCTGGTCTTCATCTGCCCTCCGGTGACGCCG
>NZ_AEYF01000063.1 GCF_000292525.1 Rhizobium sp. CCGE 510 | reverse complement strand
CGGGCAGCTCGATCTCGCCATTCAGCAGGCGAGCACCGTCGCCTGGGCAAAGCTGTTCGGCTTGCCGCTCGTCAGCGCGTTCAACCGCTAGAAGCCATGGAGGAAAACATGGTCGATGCTGCTCTCATCAAGGAATGCGCAGATCCCGATCTGAAGCCGGCGATCGTCGAGAAGTTCATCGGTGCGGCGGGATCCGACGATCCGTTGACGGTGACCGTGCACGCGGGAAAGCGCGTCGTTCTCGTCCCAAAGCCTGCCACGCCCGAAGCGGCCATGGATCTGATCCGTCAGAATATCGGCCGCAACGTCGTGCGTGTCGGCATTACGCAATACCCGGCTGGCCTCGGCGTGCTCGAAGCCGGTGAGCTCAAACCGGACCTCGTCGACAGCTGCGCGAACCTGCGTATGGGGACGGCGCTGTTTTCCAAGGTCTATCGCATCGTCCTGAAATGGTATGGCAACCCGACGGGGGAAGAGGCCGCGCGCCAGGTGTTCGAGGATGCGATCATCGCCTGGCAGTCGGGGTATTTCGAGGGGGAAGCGGTGTTCCGAACGCCTGCTTCTGGTGAGGTCGACGCCGGGGCGGACAGATCTGGGGACGCTGAGCTAAAGACGACCATTGCCAAGGATGCGGCGGTGCCTGACGCGCACGATCGAAGCGAGCCGGCCCAAGATCGTCTACCCGACGCAGATCCGAACAAGGCCAGCATCCGTGTCGATCTTTCCGGTATTGGTGCGAAATGAGCGTGGAGGAGGTGCAGATCTGCATTGTATCCACGGCAATTATCCGCCTGTTTGCACTGGCGAAAATCCATCCCGCCCTCTATAAGGGCGAGTAAGGCAGTACGCGCTGTCCGGGGTTTGGAAACCTCTCCTAGCAGTTGGCGCCGGCTGATACGGCGCCAGATCCTCTGACCATTTGGCCGGGGGCCTGTGACGTATGTCCAGGCGCTTCGGTGTTAAAGGTCGCAGGACTGTCTAGGACAGTTTCCAACCCCGGCTTGGGATCAGGGATTAGCGTTTGCGGGGGCGGACCGCGGACATGTCCAAGGTTGGAACTGAGATGGATTCGAAAGATGCGGCGTTGATAGAAAAGCTCGAGCTTCGACCGGTCTTCGGGTTGACGCAAGGGTTGCCCACGGCTGATCTGGAAACCCTAACCGTCGACGCCATCCGGCAGCACAGGCTATTGGTTGACAAGGCTGATGAACTCTACCAGGCACTGCCGCAAGACTACCAGGACGGCAGAGCGACCGGCGGCGCCCAGCACCTCAAGTACATCGAGGCGACCATCGAGATGCATGCGCAAATGGCGTCGTTGAACACGCTTCTCACCATTTTAGGCTACATCCCGAAAGTGACCGTGAACTGATCGTCAGATCAGCTTCTTGCGGATCGCGGTTGCCGTCAGGTGCGCGATGGTGTGGACGTTGAACTGCTTCCGTGCATGCTCGATTTTGACCCGCACGCTGTTGTACTTGACGCCTTCCAGATCTGCTACCTCCTCCATCGTCTTGCCGTCCGCGATCCAGCTCAGATAGGTCGCGCTTTTTGGATCAAGCCGGAGTTGCTCTTCGGCGCTCGGTGTCGGATCGGCGAACTGGATACGCGAGTGAAGTTGCGCGACAGCTGTGGCCGCCGCGACGGGATCGATGTCCCGCTCGAGGTCGACGGTCAGCTTCGAAGAAGCCAACGTGAAGAGCGCGAGGGCACCATGTGCAATCCTGACCGGGATCGTGATCCCCGATCGGATCTCAAAATCTGCCGCGAGCGCAAAGAAGGATCGCTCGTCGTCGGACAGCCGTGGCCGATCCCATTCGGCGCTCCACGAAAACGCCTGCCTCAGCGTCTGAGCGCGCTTGATCACCGGATCGAGCTTGTTGAACCGGCGCCTGAAATATTCTCTTTGCCATTCGGGATGGTAGTTGGACAAGGCGCTGGAATGGCTCGGCTGGAGGTCAAGATAGGCGTAAGCGCTAAAACCGCTCGCCGCGATGACGGCTTCTAACCCTTGCTTAACGAGATGCTCATCGCCAGGGAGAGCAGCTAAATCGGTAAGTTTGTCCAGCCAATGCTGCATGTTCAATCTCCATCTAAGTTAGCCTTCCTCTGCGTGATCCGATTTTCAGCAAAGGAAGCTTGGACAGGTCTTATTACGCAATGTCGAATGCCTCACGCCGGAGTCGTCAAGACCATGTTCGGACACCGTCTTGCTCTTCTGTTCTCGCGCCGATCGATTCTCGGGGAACGGATTAACACAAAAAGACTGCCGCCGAACCAAGTTACGGCGACAACTACGGTGCCTTGGGAGGCTATGTTGGAATTGCCAGTCAAATGCCGATGGCCTCATAGGCATCAGCCACTTGTCGAATAGACGCAACATAGGCAGCGGTGCGGTAGTCGCCAAGTTCCGGTTGCTGCTCGATGAGGTCGGCGATGCGTGTCCAGGTGCTGCGCATGACGTCTTCGAGGCCGGAACGAACGAGATCGATTTCCGCACCGCCTTCGAGGAACTCGTCGCGGATGTCGGCCGGGAATTCCTTGCCGGTCATGCGCTCGAGGGCCGTGGCGATGGTCTGGTTGCGCCGCTCGCGCCGGCGCCGTTCCATCAGGCCGAAGGGAATATGCGTCAGGTTCTTCACCCACTCGAAGTAGCTGACCACCACGCCGCCGGCGTTGACGTATAAATCCGGAAGAATGGTGACGCCACGGGTGCGCAGCACCTTGTCGGCCTCGAAGGTGACCGGGCCGTTGGCCGCTTCGACGACCAGGTTCGCCTTGATGCGCTCCGCATTTCCGGCATGGATGGCATTTTCCATGGCCGCCGGAATGAGTACGTCGCACGGCTGCTCGATGCCGGTCATGTCTCCAGGAAAAGACGTCGCGCCTTCGAAGCCGAGAATGCTGCCGGTCTTGATCTGATGCTGCTTCAAGGCCTCGATCGCAATCCCGTCGGCGTTCGCGACATAGCCGTCGCGTTCGGCAACGATCGTCACCCGGGCACCGTCTTCTTCGGAGACGAACTTTGCCGCATGGTAGCCGACATTGCCGAAGCCCTGAACGATGACCGCGGCCCCCTTCAGATCACGCTTGCCATTCAGGCCGGCAGTGCGGGGATCTCGAAGATAGCTCTGGATGGCGAACTGGACGCCTCGGCCGGTGGCTTCGGTGCGTCCGGCAATGCCGCCCTTCGACAGTGGCTTGCCGGTGACGCAGGCCCGGGCATTGATGACATCGGTCGGATTGGCGCGGCGGAATTCATCCATCATCCAGGCCATTTCCCGCTCGCCGGTGCCGATGTCGGGTGCCGGAACGTTGACACCGGGGCCGATCAGTCCGCGTTTATTCAGTTCCTGAGTGAAGCGGCGGGTGATGCGCTCGAGCTCCTGCGGCGTCCATTCGCGCGGATCGATCTTCAGCGCGCCCTTCGAGCCGCCGAACGGCACATCGACCAACGAGCACTTGAGCGTCATGAGCGCTGCCAGCGCCTCGACCTCCTCCGCATCGGCATTCGATGCGTAGCGGATGCCGCCCTTAACCGGCTCGCAGTGTTCACTATGGACCGATCGCCAGCCGATGAAGCTGTACATGCGGCCGCGCAGGCGAACGCCGAACCGAACCGTATATGTCGAGTTGCACTGCATGATCCGCTCCGACAGGCCTTCCGGTAGATCAAGGAACGTCATTGCATGGCGGAAGTTCTGGTCGACGCTTTCGAGAAAGCCCGCGGAGCTCGTCTGCCCGACGTGGACTTCGCGTTGTGGGACTGCATTCACTGGAGGTTCTCCTTGTTCGGTCGTTCGAGGGCTGTGCTGTCTCAGCTCAGCAAAATTCTTTGGTCCGCATTGCGCACGAGCAAGGCGTAGATCAGCGTGAACAGCCGGCGGGCGGTGTCGTTGTCGATGTTCACTTTTGCTGACAACCGGCTTTTCAGCAGTTCGGCGGCCTCGTTGTGCACGCCGCGCCGGCCCATATCGATTGCCTCAAGGCGCTCGGGCCCGGGGTGCCGCACGGCGTCGTAGTAGCTCTCGCAAATGCGGGTGTAATCCTTGAGCAGTCGGCGGAAGGGGGTGAGCGACAGGTAATGACTGACAACATGGTCGCCCAGATCATCCGCGACATGCAGTGCCAAGCGCCCATCAGCCGCCGCAATCGTGAGGCGATAAGGTCCGCCATCGTGGCCGACCGGAATGAATGTGTTGGATTCCAAGAGGTCGATGACCGCGAGCGCTTGCTCCCGCTCAATTCTCGCGTCCCGGCCACCGAAGGACCGGTCGACCGATACATCACAGAGACGGTACTCGGCGGAGGCCATGGCCCTGCCCTCCTCAGAACGTTTCCACGCACATGGCGACGCCCATGCCGCCGCCGATGCAGAGCGTCGCCAGGCCCTTGGACACGCCGCGCCGCTTCATTTCGAAGAGCAGCGTGTTGAGCACGCGGGCGCCGGACGCGCCGATCGGGTGTCCG
>NZ_AEYF01000062.1 GCF_000292525.1 Rhizobium sp. CCGE 510 | reverse complement strand
ATTGCCGCCGAGCTCCATCGCCAGCTTTTCAGGCCGGCTTTTCGGCTGATCGCTTCCCCGGTAGCGAAACCGCCGGTAAACGACACCATGCGCACGTCCCGCGCAGAGATCAGAGCTGTGACGATCTCTCTATCGCCGTGAACGACGGTGATGATCTCGCGTGGCAAGCCCGCTTCCAACAGCGCTTCGACAAGGTTGATCGAGGAAAACGGCGTCAAATTCGACGGTTTCAGCAGAACGGCATTGCCGCCGGCGATCGCTGGGCCGAGTTTATGAGCGACCAGGTTTAGTGGGTCGTTGTAGGGCGTGATGGCGGTAATGATGCCGAGCGGCTCTCGCGTGAACCAACCCTGGCGCTGTTCGGATCCGACGTAGCCGTCAAACGGGACGATCTCGCCGGCGTTGCGCTTTGCCTCTTCGGCCGACAGTTTTAGCGTATTGATGCAGCGAAGTACTTCCTTGCGCGCCTGAATGATCGTCTTGCCTGCCTCGCGCACAATGGTTTCGGCAAAGGCTTCGCGGCGGCTCTCGATGATCTGCGCAGCCCCTTCGAGGATGCTGGCGCGCTCGTGTCTCGGCAACTTGCTGGACAACGCGGCTCCCCGATGGGCGCGGGCGAGGAGTTCGCCGATTTCGCCTGCATCGGTCGCGTCAACCGTTCCCAAGACAGACCCGTCATAGGGGCTGTGAACAGTGATCGGAGCCAAGCTGGTGGTGACA
>NZ_AEYF01000061.1 GCF_000292525.1 Rhizobium sp. CCGE 510 | reverse complement strand
GGTCATCGACCCGGACACCACGCTGCAGCCGTGATATCCGCGCTCACGCGAGATGATCTTCTTCTTGGTCGGCTTGCCGCGCAGATTATTGTAGTACCAGACGAGCTTGGCCTGGGTCTCGTTGGCGTCCGAACCGGACATGCCATAAAACACCTTACTCATCTTGCCGGGCGCCATCTTCACGAGGCGGTCGGAGAGGATCGCAAGCTCGTCGGTCGTGTGAGCTGCGTACGAATGGTAATAGGCCAAGCGATAGGCCTGGCGCGAGATCGCCTCGGCAACCTCGGTGCGGCCGTAGCCGACGTTGACGCAGTAGAGGCCGGCAAACCCGTCGATCAACTGATTGCCATGGGCATCCTGGATGCGGATCCCCTTGCCCGTCTCGACGATCGTCGGCTCGCCAAGTTTGCCGCTGGCAAAGTCCCTCAACTGCGTGAACGGGTGCAGGACCGAGTTGCGGTCCTTCTCGGCGATATCTTTGATGTTGATGGTCATTTTAACCCCTTCGGCCGCCGCTTTTCGGCTGCGAGTTTTTCTTCCTGTGAACTGGCTCTGATCAAGTGCGAGCAGCAAAACCTCGACTTGAGGACAGCTTCCGCTTGCCCGATACGCTCCAGACGATATTGCCTGCAAGTGCTAGCTTGATCGCATCATTTCGCTTCGCGCTGATGCAGGGTTCCTGCAAAATCTTCCCCTTAATGCAGGGATTGATCACTCGACGAGCTTTTGCTGGTTCATCCGCACCAGCAGCAGCGACGGTCGCGCGGCATCGGTGAAAAAGACACGATGGTATCGGACTGTCTGAACCCCGCCTGTACTAGAAGAAATCGGATTTCGATCTCCGCCCA
>NZ_AEYF01000060.1 GCF_000292525.1 Rhizobium sp. CCGE 510 | reverse complement strand
AGTTCTCCGCCCCACGCAGGAGGATAGCCCATTCCGATCGGGTAGCCTGAGCGGCTCGTCTTCTCAAAGCCGTATCGCGCCAACGTTCCGGAATACGCTTTGGCGATATCCTCGCAGAGGTTACCAGCCACCGCCTTTTCGAGCCCCGCCTGCATGCCATCAAGAACGGCTTTTTCCGCGTCGAGTATCTGCTGGCTCGGTTTGCCGAGGTAATAAGTCCGTGACAAGGGGCAGTGGTAGCGCTTATGAACGCCGGCGAGTTCGAAGAAGATACTCTCGTCGGCCCTAATTGGCTGATCCGTCCAGGTAAGGTGTGGGGCTGAAGCATCTGCGCCAGCGCCAAGGTTCGGCACGCAGGCTGGATAGTCTCCCCAGTAATCGTCCACGCCGCGCGTGCCGATAAAAGAGAGTTCTGCGATGACATCGGACTGCTTGACTCCCGGACGCAGCACTTCGCCGACACGCTGATACATGGCCTCAACGATTTTGCCGGCCCCCCGCATGTAGTCGATTTCTCGTGGGGACTTTACCAGCCGCTGCCAGTTGATCAGCCTGTCGGCATTTTTGAACTTCGCATTAGGAAGCGACGCTGACAGCACTTCGAATGATCGGGCTGAAAGGCATGCACTATCCTTTTCGACGCCGATCGTTGCCGAGCCATCGCCCTCATCCACAATGATCTGGGCTAGCGCCGACATTGCGTGCAGCGTGTCTGACTGGACATATTCGTCTCCATACCACTTGATGCGGTCTTCGCCGATATAGGCTGTCCTGCGGCAACCATTGGCGTCCATGCGCCGACCGAACCAGAGTGGATCTTTGTCCTTCGAGACCACAACACATTGGGGCGACGTAATAGGAGCAACCATCGTAGCCAGTCAGCCAGCCCATGTTGGCAGGATCGGTTACGACCAATAGGTCGATGCCGGCGTGCTCCATTGCCCCGCGCGCCTTTTCGAGACGTGTTTTGTATTCGGACAGCTCGAACCGTAACATTTGGTCGTTCACGTCAGATGCTCCCCATAACTTCCGAAAAGATATCTTCAAACGCGACTGGAAACCGAGGCGAGGGTCAGCTTGCAGAGGTCTGTGATGTCGTAAATGGGTAGTCCCGTTTTCGAACGAAGAGCGTCAGCAACGATTGGAAAGCCTGTGCATTCGAAGAGTATCATCGCGATATCGGGATGCTCAGCACGAAGTTGCGCGATGCGCTCGTCGACCTCCCGCTCAATCTGATCAACGTCGGTTCGGATGAACGGGCGGGCCAAAGCATTGCGTATATAAACGCCACCTTCGATCCCTCCGACGACGACGCGCCTCCGATCCGCAGGATTTTCGATGCCCAATAGGTCTTCACTGCAATGTCGCGAGTCGGCGGTCAAAACCGCAAGTTTTCTCCGCGGTGCAAGCTGCCGCAGTAGAGCCGGAATAAGGAGCAGGCTGGAAGTCACCACCGGCACATTGACTGCCGCTGAGATTGATTGCTGGTGACGGATAAAAAAACCGCAATCCGCAGTAATCACGCCGGCACCGCGGGCGACCAGTCGTTTGGCGGCAGCTACACAGGCGGTTTCGAGGGAGGCATCGCCAGGAATGATCACTTCTGCCAGAGCGCCCTCAACCATTTCTGCTACCACGGGTCGGTTGAAAGTCGCCGGGTGGAACAGCGATCCTTCGCGCGGAGCAAAAGTTGGGCTGTCTGCCGTCAGGCCTTCATCGAGCTCAAGAATTCCGAGAGTGAGATTGGTTTGCGAAGACATAAATGAAGCTCCATTGGTTCAAACAGCTTTTGCCGCTCTAAAAAGAATTCCTGTGCCACCTGCGTAAGAAAAGAGGACGATGAGCCCTCGCATTGCGCTTCCTGGAAGCGCCTTGCAAACTATGCGGTGTCCCCTTTGCGTTCTTGCGCCATATCCAAAACCTGCGATCGGTCAACGATGCTGCTTCACGCTTCTGTCGTCGCGCACCTGGCAAAGGCGAGATTGGCAATGGCGGTGTCTTGAATCCCAATCCCCCTCAAAGGCGCATGGTGATCTGGTTATCGTTGGCAGCAATCGCACCGATAACAAATCGGCGTGATGCCGCTCATCGCGCATTTTGGAAGAGCTCCCAGCAGTAGCGCACAGCCAGTTCAGTTGTCGGAACCAGAGTTTTATCCGAGACGCCAAAGGTCGGCGTGTGCACGCCGGACTCGTTTCCTGGCTCCTTGCTGCCGAACCAGAAATAGATCGATGGCAAACAGCTAGAATAGAAGCCGAAGTCATCGCTTCCGGAACTCGCTGGCCCTTCGACATCCTGTCCTCGCCGTCAGTCTGCACCACGAAGTGTTTGAACAGCGCGACCATTGCACTGTCGTTAACCACAGGAGGTTCGCCGGCATGCGAGTTGAACGCCGCGTGCCCGCGATGCATTGCAGCAACCCCTTCGGCGATCTCGCCGACGCGCTGGACTAATAGCTTTCTCCGCTCGGGACTGCTTGTCCGGATCGTTCCAGTCATCGTCACCGAGGGGCAGATGATGTTCGTCGCTTCACCACCGCGAATCGTCCCGATCGTGACGATAGCGCCATCGTCGACCGGCATTTCCCGTGACACGACTTTCTGCACTTCATTGATGAAGGCGCCCGCGATCGCAATTGCGTCCACCCCGAGATGCGGTTTGGCGCCGTGTGCCATGGTCCCGGTGAACTCGAGCGAGAATTGGTCTGCAGATTTCGTTACAGCGCCCGCACGAGCGCCGTATGAGCCCACAGCGATGTCCGTACGGACATGAAACCCGATGGCCGCGTCAAATCCATCGAGCAACTTTTCATCGACAACTGTCCTGCCGCCGAGGGGCTCCGCCTCTTCGGCCGGCTGAAAGAAGACCCGCAGCCTTCCTGAGAAATTTTCGCGCATGCGATGGAACGCAAGTGCCGTTCCCAAGGCGATGGAGCCGTGCATATCATGGCCGCAGGCATGCATCACGCCTGGCACCTGCGACTGGTAAGCCAGATCATCACGGGCTTCCTGGATGGGAAGGGCATCGATGTCGCCGCGCAGCGCGATCGAACGATTTGCGCCTGGTGCAAGACCCTGGATATCGACATAGACACCGGTCTTGTGAAAGGTCGTGACTTCGGTCAGGCCGAAACGGGCCAATGTTTCTAAAATGCGCTTCTGGGTTTTCCATTCGTTGTTGGATA
>NZ_AEYF01000059.1 GCF_000292525.1 Rhizobium sp. CCGE 510 | reverse complement strand
GTGTTCATAGTGATCTCCTGGTCCCTTCGTCATGGTGTCTGTTAAGCGAGTAGCAGCGGAGTTGCACGGCCCGTCGATTTCAATGCACTTCGTGCATCCAGAATAAAGAAGGTGACGCTGAACCCGGGCCCCGCGACGCCATCACTATGCCTCGAGAGGGATAGCGAAGCTGGCCTTTAGACGGTCCATCACAACCATAGTCTTGAAGCCTTTGATATCCGCGTTTTCATAGAAGAACCGACGCGTGAAGTGCTCGTAGTCCTGCATGTCCTTCGCAGTAATCACCAGCATGAAGTCAGCATCTCCCGTTACGTAGAAGCCCATCATCACCTCACGCGTATTTCGTATCGCCGCCTTGAATCGATCGACGATGTCCGCCCTTTCTCGTTCAAGGGACACCAGGACGATCATGGTGATATGTCGTCCGACTGACTTGGGCGAGACGATGGAAACGTCTCCTTCGATTACGCCTTCGTTGCGCAACCTTCTCAATCGCCGTTGGCATGCCGTCGGCGAGAGGTGGACCATTCCCGCGAGTTCTTCAGAGGTTAGTCGGTTGTTTTTTTGAACGGCTTGGAGAAGCGCAATGTCCGCGCGATCGAGTTCAACCATCACCTACCACCCCGAACAAGAATCGGGGGAACCCGTGCGGAGGCCTCCAATGTCGATACTGCCTCGCACACGTCGGTTGTTTCTCTCCCGCACAATTGCGTGTCCGAACTGGTCACACCATTTCGGAAACGAACAAGGTATGCTGGAGCCAGACGGGTACGCACCGAATTCACTCTCTATTTAACGAAGAGCTTGCGCGGTGTCTTCGTCAGAGGTTCGTAACCCGTGTCGGAGACAGCAAAGCTCTGTGTGATCGTGATCCCGACATTGTCGAGCCACAGGCCAGGCATCATGTGGAACACCATACCCGGCTTGAGTACGGTTTCGTCGCCCTTGCGAATGCTAGCCGTGCGTTCGCCAGAGGCCGGAGGGAACCCAATGCCGGTCGGATAACCGATGCGGGACTCTTTTTCGATCCCATGGCGGGCAAGAGCCTTGCGGAAATCGCCGTCAACCTCCGAGCAAGTGCGACCGGGTCGAACCGCATCCAGGCCGACGTTCAAGGCCTCAACAGCGATTTCCGACAGATTCAGGAAAGCATTTGATGGTTGACCGACCACGATCGTACGCGCCAGATTGACCTGGTAGCGATGTCGGCATCCGTTCAGTTCCAGGTTGACAACGGTTGACTCCGGCAGGGGGTCATCCGTCCACGCGGCATGTGGCGCGATTGAGCGCTCGCCGATGCAGAGATCGGGAGGGCAGCAAGGGTAATCGCCGCCGAACTCAAGCGTGCCGGAAATCTGCTGATGGTAGATTGCCGCCGCGATATCGCACTCGCGAACGCCGGCTTGCACCATATCGATGACCCGCTGCATGGCGGCATCTGCAAGCTGACCGGCCTGACGCATGATAGCCACTTCGGCGGGGCTTTTGACGAGGCGAATCCATCCAACGAGGAGGTCGGCGTCCACGAACTCGGCAGTGGGCAGTGCTTGTGTCAGGTCGGCGTGGCCGCGAGCAGGATAATAGTAGCCCCCCATCTCTACGCCAATGCGCGCCTTATCGCCTCCGAGTTCCTTCACAATATCGGCCATGAAAGAATATGCAGAGAGCGTCGCCGATTGAACATACGTGTCCAGATAGGCTCGGATGTTGTCCTCGGCCAGATAGGTAGTCATGGAGGCCGAAACACGGTCCATGAAACGGCCAATCCAAATCGGTTCTGCATGGTCCTGGGCCACAATCACCATTTGGGGTGTGTAGAAGGAATACGCATTGTAGCCGGTAAGGTAGTTCTGGTTCGGCGGTTCAGAAAGGAGGAGGATGTCGATCCCTCTCTTAGCCATCTCCTTTTTGACTGCAGCTAGACGAGTCTGGAATTCTTCTTGTTCGAAGTGCAATTCTTTTTTCATGGTGATCTCCCATTTGGCGGCGAATACTGGCCATCATTTCGCCCGTCTCTCGGTGGGCTTAAGGGGACGGCCCCGTCAGATTGGGTGTTCCGCCATCTCGTCTGCAACGCCTTGGTCAACCGGTGTGTCGAAAGTCATTAATATGAAACCAAGCACCGAGTAGAAGCCGACAGTCGCCATGAGGTCGAAGACGGCTTGCCGCCCCATGGTTGCAGCAAGGGCTTGCTCGAGATGCGAAGGCAGACATGCTCCGCTAAAAAGCGCGTCGACAGCTTCGGCAATCAATCCATCTTCGCCATCCGGCGTTCCAGCCATACTTCGGATTCGTGTATCGGAAATGCCAAGAGCGCGAGCGCGGCTTACATGATGGGCCCACTCATAGGCGGAACCCATCCGATGCGCGGCGCGCAGAATTACGAGCTCAGAGCGAACCGCTCCCAAAGCGCTGTCTTTGACGATGTGCTGCCTTAGAGGGGCCCATGCCCTCAGGAGCGCTGGATGATGAGCCATGGTGCGATAGACATTGAGCGCGCCGGCGAAACCAGTTTTCATATCCGCGATATCGGCGGGCCAGTTTTCATCAGAGATAGGAGAACAGGATGGTTTTGTCATTTCGCGAGAGCCTCAACCTGCCACTGCGGCGCGGATTGCATCGCCAAGCCGTTCGACAATCAAATCGATTTCATCGGGCTGAATGATGTATGGTGGCGCCAGCAGCACGTGGTCGCCCAGCGCCCCGTCAATTGTGCCCCCCATTGGGTAGCACATCAGGCCTCTGCGCATTGCCTCTTTCTTGATCCGAGAATGCATCTTGCGAGCCGGGTCAAAAGGTTGTTTCGTGTCTTTGTCTGCCACGATCTCGACGCCGCGGAAAAGGCCGCGGCCACGGATGTCGCCGACATAGGGTGATTGTCCAAGCGCTTCATCGAGGCCGGCCTGGAGGTGATCGCCCATCCGGATGACGTTCGCCATCATTTCCGGGCGCGTGATTATTTCAACCACCTTACTGGCTGCCGCTGCTGCGATCGGATGTCCGATATAGGTATGTCCATGCTGGAACAGACCCGACCCGTCGGCGAACGCACGGTAGATCTTTTCGGAGAGCAATACCGCTCCGATCGGCTGAAACGCCCCCGCCCAGTCCCTTCGCGATCGTGACCACATCCGCGACAATGCCTTCCTGCTCCATAGCGAAGATTGTGCCGGTACGCCCCATTCCGCACATGACCTCGTCAAGGATAAGCAAGATGCCATACTTGTCGCACACCTGTCGAACCCGCTTGAAATAGTCCGCAACCGGGCCAACGGCGCCCAGCGTCGCACCGACCACCGGCTCGGCGACGAAAGCCATGACCTTGTCCGCGCCAAGTTCAAGAACCTTGTCTTCCAACTCCGATGCAAGACGCTCGGCATAAGCCTCCGGCGTTTCGCCCACCTGCAGGTCGCGGTAGGCGTAGCACGGAGAAACGTGGTGCGTTTCGGGCAAGATCGGTTTGAACTGAGCACGACGCCAAGCATTGCCGCCTGTTGCCAAAGCACCGATCGTATTACCATGATAGCTCTGCCGACGTGCAATGATGTGGCGCCGCTGCGGCTGCCCCACTTCGACAAAATACTGGCGGGCCGATTTTGAGAGCGGCCTCCACAGCTTCTGAACCGCCAGACACCAGATAAACATAATCGAGACCTTCCGGCGCAAGTTCGATCAATTGCTCGGCAAGCCGCTCGGCGACATCAGTGGTAAAAAACGACGTGTGGGCGTAGCTGATCCTACCCATCTGTACTTTCATTGCGTCCAGAACTTCTGGATGATTGTGCCCGAGGCAACTGACTGCGGCGCCCCCTGACCCATCCAGGTAGCTCCTGCCCTCGCTATCCACGACGTAGATGCCCTCCCCCGCGACCGCGGTTGGCAGAGTTGTTCCGATCGTTCGATGGAGAATTTTGGTCATGGTGATCTCGGGTGCCTATCCGTCCGGCATTGAACGTTTCCACCCATTGATTTGCAGGTTTCCGCAAAATATGCAACAACTGTTTTATAATTCGCATTTTGATGCATTTGTTTTCCTTTCAGGCGTGCCAGTTTTGGAACGTTCCTGATGATGGCCTGCTTTCAATTGTTTGACTTTTTTGTTCCAGAGAGGGATGGTCCAGGTGAATTATGATGTCGAATGTGAGGCAAATGTTGCAAAAGGGTCCATTACACGCTCGGATTATCGAGCGATTCGACGAGATGTCTGAGCAGTTGCAGCAGGCTGCTCGGCACATTTTGGAGCATCCTCAAGAGGTCGCGCTCGTTTCAATGCGCGAGCTCGCGCGAAACGCCGGCGTGCAGCCATCCACGATGACGCGACTGGCGAAGTTTCTCGACTTCTCAGGGTATGAAGATTTCCGGGCACAACATGCCGACGTCATTCGTGTAAGCGCGGACGGGTTTGCCGCTCGAGCCCTGCAGAGGACCGAGGCAGCGACGAACGGGGAGGGTCTTGCGTTTAGAATGCTCCAGGGCCTTTCCGCGCAGATTGATCGACTGTGTGCCCCCGACACAATCGAGCACCTGAATAAGATGGCGGAGCAACTATCGAATGCTCGAAGGATTTATGTGCTAGGGTTGCGCTCTTGCCATTCCGTCGCCTGGCATTTCCATTACGTCATGACGTTGCTTGGCGAGAAGACCGTTCATTTGGATGGTCCTGCCGGCACAAGTGGCGATCCGCTCATTCGCGCCACCAGCGACGATGTTCTTCTAGCCATTTCAAATAAACTCCCTACTTCCCTTCAGACCCTCGAATTAGCCGAGGCTGCACGTGAGAAGGGAATGCCCATTTTGGCGATCACCGATAGTGAAGTGTCTCCGCTGGTGACGATCGCCGAGCACGTCGTGCTATTCCCGACAGAGAGCCAGACATTCTTCACACCTGACGCCGGCGCT
>NZ_AEYF01000058.1 GCF_000292525.1 Rhizobium sp. CCGE 510 | reverse complement strand
TGGGACTGGTATTCGATTTGAGCGTCATGTTAGTCGCGATCGGGGCCGATCTAACGCTCAGGTCGCGATGGCCGTAGCGGCTTGCAATTTGCTCCTCCCCCTCCAAAGGGTGAAGTAAAGAGCGATGAGCCAGACGACCGGGAGTAGTGTCAACAACGACCCTACTGCAGCAATCGTTGGGTCGATTTGTTGTTTCAGGTTCTCCAACATCTTCAAAGGTAATGTCGGGATCGAATATCCGCTGACAAACGATGTTATGATGACCTCGTCGAAGGACGCAAGGAACGCGAACAATGCGCCGCCGATAATACCGGAACGGATAAGCGGTAGGGTCACCCGCATGAAAGTCTGCACAGGCCCTGCACGCATGCTCATCGCTGCCTGCTCCAGTCTTCGGTCGAAGCCCGAGAGAGTTGCCAAGACAACCACAACGACATACCCGATCGCGCCAATCGTCTGGCCGAGAATAATTCCGGTATTGGTCCCCACCAGGCCAAATCTCGCCAACCCGAGATAAACGGCTACCCCAACTACGATGATTGGAAAGGTGATTGGTGTAAGAATTGCCATTGTGAGACCCGACCGCAGGCGTGGCGCGCATCGGCTCAGCCCGAAGGCGGCCAATGTTCCAACGACTGTCGACACGGCGGCGACGATCAAGCCGAATTGGAAACTGTTCCACAGAGCTCCGATCCATGACGGATCTGCGAAGAACGAGTAGTACCACCGCAGGGAAATATCTCTTGGCGGAAACTCGATAAACTCTCCCGCACTAAACGAAATAACGATGACGATCAGGCCGGGTGCCAACAAATAGATCATGACGAGGGTAAGGAAGACAGCACCGAGGATCGTCGACCAGTTGGTGTCCCGTTGCGCATGGTAGAGCGTGGCGGCCCAGTGACGCGCGCGATATGGTATCGCAAATTCATTGAGGCGGCGGATAGCGGTGCCGGCGAAGGCCAGCCTGCTTGAACCGTGCTTTTTCTCTGCTTGTCCTGAATGATCTTGCGCGCCGGCGAGGTTGACGCCGGCCGTAGAGAGAACCACAAGAGCCATTGCAAGCAGAACGAAAGCTGCGGCGGCTGTCTGTCCTATGTTCAAGGAGGTAGCAAGCTGCGAGTTGATGAGGGTTGAGAGCATCGTGTCGCCTAGCCCACCCAAGGCTTGCGGTGTGAT
>NZ_AEYF01000057.1 GCF_000292525.1 Rhizobium sp. CCGE 510 | reverse complement strand
ATCCGTCGTCAGTTTTGCCTGATTGCGGTTGATTTCGATTGGCGCCCCTTCGTCGATCAGTGAAAGTGCGCGACCATCATAGGACTGCACAACGTCGGCGACGTTATCGCGCATGATTTGCAGAATTTCCGAGCCGCTGGTCCACCATTTGCGAATATGCGGCTTGATTTTGTCGAGGCTGGCAAAGACGCGGTCCACATCAAGCGGGTATAGCTTGTCCATGGGCACGCCATCCGCAAGCAACGCCTCTTCCCACGGGCCATTTCCATATTCGCCGGTGAAGAGGGAGCGCACGCCCGGGAACTTTTCGACGTCCCAAAACTCTGCCCACGTGGTTGGTCGCGGCTTGTCAGCCGGAAATTTCTTGGTGTTGTACACCATGTTTGTGGAGTACACATAGGAAGCGAACCCGTTAGCGTGTTTCGCGAAGTCAGATATTGCTTCAAGTTCTTCCTTCTTCCACAGAGAATAATCTACCTGCTCGAGGTAGCCCTTGGCGGTCAACGGATCGACGTTGGTCTGACCGAGGTTAACGACGTCAGCCGAAACGTTCTTGGTATCGACCATCATCGCGATCTGCGTAGATGAGAAGTCCGCCGGAACCGCGATAACTTTTACTCCGGTCTCCGCCATGAACGGCTCGACATATGCCTTCGTAACCGCCTCCCCGAAGTTCCCGCCGCTCACGTTGACCCTCAATTCCCCAGCGGAAGCCGCCCGTGCGCGTCCAGAAATAGAAGACATCGCACCCACGGCAATCACGGAGGATGTGGCCTGCATGAAGTGCCTACGATTTATCAAAATGCTCATTTTCGTTCCCTCTATTATCCCTTGCTTCAAGGGGATTCACTTGCTCGGGTCATGGTGATGCATTCGCCTGGATCAAACCCATTGCCGGAAGCCTGTGTTTGACCCTCGGCGGTCTTGTTCGTTGTCACGCACATCATCCTCCCTTGAACCAACCAGGCGGCGCTGACCAACTGACTGGCCTCAGGCAGCGGCAGGCCCTTAGGACGCTACCCGCTGAATGCAATGCCTACCGCAATAAAGGGGCAAGTGCAACAAATGTTTTACAGTTGGCATATATGCGTCAAGCGTATTATCATGTTGTGTCTACCAGACCCGGCAGATTGTGCGCCTCTTCGACCTTGTACCAAATATCTGACGTCGTGCTTCTGACGCCCGCCGATAGCGGGTGGCTGG
>NZ_AEYF01000056.1 GCF_000292525.1 Rhizobium sp. CCGE 510 | reverse complement strand
CTCCATCGGCAATCATCCGATCCGCCGCCGCTTGCCGATCGTGGGACGACGCACCGATGGTCTGCCTCAGCGCACTGAATTCGCTCGAAAGCAGATGGTTGGCATGTGCTCGTGGCTCAGCAACTTCTACAACGACGCACCCCGAGGCGGGCGCTTCAACAGAGAGTACTTTGCGGGTCTTGGCATTGCCAAGAGTGTGATGGAATCCGCAGGAGCGGTCGTTGCGCTTTAAAATGCCTACGGCTTCTTCCAGGCTTTTTGCATTGAGGATAGCGCGGCAGAGAACCTGCCGGGGCACGCCAGGCTTTTGATCGTTGGGGGTGATCTCGTTGATCGTCTGAACGATGCCGGTCTCGTTCAAGCCGAAGGTACCGCCCGGGAGCATGCCCGCGGTCATAAAGCTGCTCCACGCCGGCCCCTCATCGGGCTCAATCTCTACCCAGAAATTGGCACCAAGGGATTCGGGCTCTCCGTCCTCATTGTGGGCGATAACCGCCGGCCCGTTGCCTTCCGCCGGCATTAGAACAGTTGTGCAGCCCATCCCGGCAACAGGTTTTGTCGCGGAGACGGTTTCCGGAATTTGCAGGTCGGCCTGGCAATTCAATAGGAAGATCGTCTCGAAATCTTTGCCGGCGCCTGCTGCGATCCCCTCCATTTCGCGCACGTAGCGGGGATAGGTCCCGCGGGCTGCAGCTTCCAAATTCTTCAGATATTCCGATCCACGCCAGCGAGCATCCAGGGCGCGAAATTGCTCGCTGCCGAGGCGATACTCGAGGAAGCTTGTCGCATTGGCCTTTCCGAGCGCACAGCCAATCTCGAAGGCATTGCCCTTTGCGCGAACGCGGGTGATGGGGTTCTTTGCCATAATATCCTCTGTTTCACTCAATGTCAGTGTTGGGGGCGCGATTTCCAGCGGCACGGCTTTGCGACTAACTCTAGGCACCCATCAACTTGCCCATGAAATTTCTGCAATCTTGTGCCCAAACGCACCATTTGCGTCATTTGATACATATCACTAATTTATGCGTCAAGTGTTTCAAATCCACTTTGAATGTTGGGTAGTGTCCAAATTCACACGGGTGCAATGCTACCGAAAACCTTGGGCGCTGATAGTCTCATGCCAATCGCGCCGAAAGTAAGTTAAGTGTTGCAGGTTCTCATTTCATGATCCATATGTTTCACAAATCCACGTGATAAGGACCAAATTTCATGACCGACTCTCGCCGCAAACTGGATGGGGCCGATACGTCCATCGGAACATCCACGCCCTCGCTAAGACAAGCTCGCCGCGCACGAGAACAAGAACATTCAGCTTTTCGCTTGGAGCTTAAAGCGGAAGCTATACCCCATGAAGATCTAGGCCCTGTCGAGTCAGTTTATGTACGT
>NZ_AEYF01000055.1 GCF_000292525.1 Rhizobium sp. CCGE 510 | reverse complement strand
ACGGCGTAATGCATGTTATGGAACATAAATAATATTTTATTACAATGAGATAGGCTGTTGTGTTTTGCGGCCGCACGTTTGCAGGCGAAAAGTCGAAGTGTCGTGTTTCTGCCAGTTGGATGCCACACCCCCTGCGTTGGATTCCGCGGCCGGCGATCGAGCAGTAAGATCGGGCGGCAGACTGAACATGCGCTGGCGCCCGTTTGTTATCGATTCTTCTGGAGACGTCTTTGACGCGCGACTTTGGCGCCTGCGCCGTGTCCGAGTTCACAACATTTCTCAACAATAAAGTGCAAACCGCAACTCCGAACCGCACCATAATGCATCGGCCCCAGCCGACTTGCCGGTTTGCTGAGCTTCCTCCAATAATCGAATGACGAGGCACTTTAATGTATAAAAAGATAATCGCGTTTGCCGCCATGGCTTTATCGGCAGTGCCGGCTTTTGCCGCCGATCTCGTGGTTCAAGATCCCGCGTATGTTCACCAGGAACAGACTCAGTCGGCCTTCGACTGGTCTGGATTCTATCTTGGACTTCAAGGCGGATATACCGCGACACATGCAAGCTACCTCAGCGGTTCCGAGCAGGATCTCGATGGCGGGTCCACGGGTATCTATGGCGGATATAATTTCCAGCATGGTCCTTTCATCTTCGGTATCGAGAATGACTTCAACTACAACTGGAAGGATGGGAGTGACGTTTCCCTTAAATGGGACGGCTCGGCGCGCGGCCGCTTGGGATATGCCTTGGACCGTACGCTGATCTACGGAACCGGGGGTGTAGCCGCAGCCGGTGGAGAAGTCGACGTGCCGGGCGTTGGCAAGAAGGACGACATTCTGATTGGCTGGACCGCCGGCGCAGGTGTAGAGCGCGCCTTAACAGACAATATAGTGATGCGCGCTGAATATCGCTATGACGACTTCGGAGGCAAGGATTTAGGTTCGGCGCTCGGCGATTTCGAGGTCAATCAGCAAAAAGTAACGCTCGGCACCAGCGTCAAATTCTGAACGTAAAGTGATCGCGCTTCGACGTCGGTCGAGGCGCGATCACCTGCTTTCAGGATTCCAGTGAGTCCTCCCGACGGCGGCCAGCCACCTGCTCGGCCGCGCCCTGTTGCATCTCACCGAGATCGGCATGCACGGTCCCGAACTCGGTGATATCGCGCACGATCTTGCACTGATCGTGGTCCCGGCGCTGCTGCCGCTTGCGATTTTCGCGTGGAGGCCAAGCCATGTTTAGACGGCTGCTTGTCAAGGCGGCCCGTAATTTCGGCGCACGCTGTGATTACAATGCCGGCTATCAATAGCCGACCTGTCCGGCGAAATGGGGGCAATCCATATTGACAGAATCAGAGCAATAACACATCGAAGGAATGGTGGGTTGGGTCCCTCGGTTGATAGGGAAAGACAACAAAATCTGGCAGGCCAATCATGGACGGGGCAATGGATAGTCTAAAAACGCTGATGACGGATCCTGCAATACGGGCACGTATCGACAATGAATGGGATCAGCTGGGGACAGATTTTGCCGCAGCCTATGCCGCGATGCCAGTCAAGTACATGTCGCGCACAGAATTGTCCTTTCATTCTTACGTCAAGCTTTTGGGATTTCTCAGTATCGACGTGGCCTCAATCGAGGGAGATATCGTCGAGATCGGCGTCTGGAAAGGCAAGTCTCTCGCCTTTATGCAAAGGCTTTCGTCACCGTCAACAAAACTCGTTGGAATCGATCCATTCGAATTGCCAGGGCAGCTTCAAGAAGTCGATTATTTTCGCAACGCTCTCTATAGAACCTGCATTTTGGTAAGAGGTTACTCGCAGAATGCCATCGAGCGCACGCTTCAGGCTTCCAAACGGTTCAAGATTTTGCATATCGATGGCGGTCATGCGAGCGAGAACGTATGGGCAGATTTCTTTCTTTATGAGCGATTTGTTGTACCTGGTGGGTATGTCGTCTTCGACGACTACGGCGATTTTGCCCATTCACCGGAAGTAGGACCCGCCGTAGATAGGATAAATGCAGCGGGCTTGTTCGAAGGTTATGATGTTTTGGGTCAATTGCCGGAGTACGAGAGCAGCTATGTCCTGCGGAAGCGAAAGGGCGGGTGAAATTCCCCGCTTCTCGAACGCTGGCAAGCACTCTGTCTTTACCCTCAGCCAGCTTTCGTGAGTTGCCCTAGCAAGGACGCTTAGCCTTTCGGACGCACGAAGGATGCTCCTAACACTTTGAATCTACACATCCGCCCGAAAATCGATTCCGATTTTCGGGCGGATCTGTTAGTAGGTGCGGCCATTCCACAGTGATCATTTGCCGGCTGCCGTCCGGTCATGAAAGCTATCGAGCTGATAGCGGCGGAGGTCCAATGTGGGTCGCTCGCGAGGCGCTTTTGCCGCGCAAGTTGGGCGGGGTTCTGCGTAAGCCTGCGGCAGGGTTGGCTTGTTAAGCCGCAGTACGCCTTAATTTCGCGAGTCAGATCCATGGACATTGTGTTTCCAGGATCGTGCCGCCGAATATGCTTTAGCTGTCCGACAAAGAGCAGGAGTAAGAACATTGGGATTCATGTTGAACGGGGAGGCGCTGAAGGATTATCAGCCAAATCGATATCCTTTCCTGATGATCGACTGCGTCACCGACGTCGAGCCAGGTAAACATGCAAAGGGCTACAAGAACCTCTCCAACAACGAGTGGTATTTTCCCATTCACTTTCCCGGTCGTCCGAACATGCCCGGCGCGCTGCAGCTCGAGGCGATGGCGCAGATGCTCACGGTCGCGATCACCACGCAGGAAGGGTTGAAGGGAATGATCACGCATGCGCTTCAGCATACGGTGAGGTTTCGCAAGGAAGTTCTGCCGGGAGAGTGCCTGCAGATCGAGGCTTATGTGGACAGCTGGCGACGCGGCATATGTAAGGGTCACGCGACGGGTTATACCAACGGCACCATCGCTTGCGAGGCCGATATGTTGATTACGATACCGGAAATCCTAGAACAGTTTCTTCCGAAGTAATGGACCGTTTCCACTTCATCATTGTCGGAGCCGGGGCAGCGGGAGCGGCAGCGGCCTGGCGGCTGACGTCGAAGGGATATCGGGTGTTGTGCCTTGATCGCGGCCCGCGAATGGAGCCTTCCAGTTACCCGTCCACGGGTCCGGACTGGGAGGTCCGAAAGAAGACCGAGTTTAATCCAGCAATTGCAGAGCGGCAAAACCGTTTCGATTACCCGGTCGATGATGGGGATTCCCCGATTGCGGTATGCAACTTCAACGCCGTTGGTGGTTCAACGGTGTTGTATTCCGGTCATTTTCCACGGTTTCTTGAGCCCGATTTCGCATTGAAGACCAATGAAGGCCTCGGGGAGGACTGGCCCCTGAGCTATACCGAACTGATGCCCTATTTCGCATTGAACGAACGGCAGATGGGCATGTCCGGTCTCGTCGGCGATCCCTATTATCCGCACATCGAGGAGGCGCTTCCTCCTGTGCCGCTTGGCGTGGCGGGTGCCCGGCTCGGTCGGGCGTTCAATGAAAAAGGCTGGCACTGGTGGCCAAGCTTCGCCGCAATCGCCACGCGGGACAAAGGCGGGCGCAGTGCCTGTCTCAATCTTGGCCCTTGCAACACGGGCTGCCCGCAAGGGGCCAAGGCGAGTGCCGACAATACCTATCTGACGGATGCCTTGAGGCAAGGACTAACGGTTGTTCCCGAATTCGCTGTGTCGCGGGTCCTGGTCAAGGACGGTATGGCTTACGGCGTCGAGGGTTTTGATGCGAGCGGCGAGCGTCATGCGTTTTACGCTGAGAACGTCATCCTTGCTTCGAGTGCTGTCGGTACGCCGCGCATTCTCCTCAATTCGAGGAGTGCCGAGCGCCCGACAGGGATCGGCAATATGATGGGTCTCGTTGGCCGCAATCTGATGATCCATCCGCTTGGTTACGTCGAAGGCATCTTTGCCGAGCGGATGGACACGGACGCCGGCCCGCAGGGGTGCATGCTTTACAGCCTGCAGTTTTACCGTTCGCAGGAAGGGGGATACAAGCTTGGATATATGATGCACGCATTGCGGGGCACCGGGCCTGTCGAGACGGCGATGTCTGCGCTCGGCAAACGCAAGCTGCGTTTCGGGAGCGATATCTATGGCGATTTCGATGCGCTCTATGGCAAGCAGCTCGTTGTGGCGATCATCTGCGAAGATCTGCCGGAGGTAGAGAACAGGATCGAGCTGGACGAAACACGACAGGATCGTTTCGGAGATCCGGGCATCAAGGTTCACTACAAGCTGCACGAAAATACGAAAAAGATGATGGTGCGCGGCATGACCCGCGGGCGCGAACTGATGGCGGCGGCGGGAGCCGTGAGAAGCTCGGCCTATGGCCCGGTCCGCAACACCGGCTGGCATTTGCTCGGAACTGCGCGGATGGGCGACGACCCGCGGCACTCCGTCGTCGATCCATCGGGAAAAGTTCACGATACCGACAATCTCTACGTCATCGACTCCAGCGTCTTCGTTACCGGTTCCTGCGTTAATCCTGCCAATACCATTCAGGCAGTTGCCCTTCTCCTTTCGGATCGCATCGATGAACGTGTCAGACAGACCATCCTATAAACTGCTGGCAAGGATGTTTCCCGGTGAGCCCGAAAGATCGGTCCCGGCATTCGATGCAATTGCGGCCGCGCGTCTGGGAGAGCGGTTTGCCGGTCTGGACGAGATTGATGCCCTAATTCTGAAGGAGACGGAGGCCGCATGGCCTGAGGACGTCAATGTCTTGCTCAAGGCGCTGCGAAGTGGCGCACCGGACCTGGTCGACCATTTCACAGAGCAAGCGGTGGCCCTCTATTTTTCGACGCCGGCCGTTGCGAGGGCACTTACCGGCAAACCGGTTCCGCTTTTCCCGCACCGGACCGTAATGGACGATATCGACTATGATCTCCTGGAACCGGTGATCGCCAATTGTGGAGGGCTTGCAGATGCCGAACGATCCTGAACGCGTTGCGGTCGTGACAGGCGGCAGCAGAGGTATAGGTCTCGCCATTGTTCGGAAGCTGGTCGGGGACGGGTTTTCAGTCGCCGCCTGCAGTCGCCATCCGCCTCCCGCACTTCCAACCGGGGATGAAGGCGATGTCCGCTTCTTCCAGCTCGATCTTGCCGACCCGGATTCGGTGAAGGAATGTGCACAGGCACTTCACCGGCAATACCAGCGCATCGATGCGCTGGTGAATTGCGCCGGTGTCGCTGCCGGCGGACTTTTTTCGATGGCTCGCATCCCGGATTTGAAACGGGTATTCGACGTCAATTACTTCAACCAGATTTTGTTTTCTCAATATGTGGCGAAGAAAATGGTGCGGGCGAAGGCGGGCTCCATCGTCAATATCGCATCGACTGCCGGACTGCTCTCAGACGCGGGAACGCTCGCTTATGGTGGCAGCAAAGCTGCGCTGATCCACGCCACCAAGGTGATGGCGACCGAGCTGGGGCCATTCGGAATTCGCGTCAATGCCATTGCGCCCGCGGTGGTCGAGACCGATATGGCTGCCCAGATGGACGAAAAGGCAAGAACAGCGTTGGATGAGCGTTCGCCATTGCAGGGAGTGGTCGAAGCGGCCGACGTGGCCGAACTTGTCGCCTATCTGGTGGCCGACGCATCATCGAAGATGACCGGACAGATCCTGCGGCTGGACAGAGGGCTGCATTGATCTACACCGATGGGCAGGAGAGTTGCGAACTGAACCGCTCAGTTCTCGGGCTAGGCTGTTGCGGATATTGCTGCGTTCTCGCGCCCTTCAACTATTTCGATACGCCGGGATAGAAGCGACAGAACGTCCTTGCCATCCCAGAAGGGGTTGATATCGAGCGCCTTGCCGATCGGGACGATGCGGTCGATTGCATGATTGGAAGAACCCGACCGGAGAGCGAGGAAGAGCGCCTGCGGTTGCAGCCCGAAATAGGTCAGGGTCTGTTCCTGCGGGCGAAGAAACGCTGCGATATCGGAAGGCGCCCGTACCTCAATTTCTGCAAACTGGCCGAAACGCAGCCGTGTCTCCTTCGGCAGGGGTTGGCCGATACACCAGATATCGGGCGAATAGCGGTTGAGAGCCAGGCTTGCCCCGGTCGTGCGTATTGCATCCATCAGGTCGAGAAACTTGTCCAGTCGTGCGACGGTATCCAGGCGGAAGTCCTGGCGATGGAGCTCTTCGTCGAGATGATGCCAGAAATCGACCTTGGCTTTCGCGATCGCGGCCGGCTCGCCGAGCCAGAAGACCAGACTTGGCGAGGAGCAGGCATTCTGGTCGACCAGATAGGTGTCGTTGAAGAAATCTCGCGCCAGTTTTGTCTTCTGTTCTGCCTCAAGCGCTGAATAGGCGCCGACGTCGATCGCGGCCGATGATGTTCGGTCCGGAAAATAAAGCTCGACGGATCTAGGCTTCTTCGGCAGCGCGCGGAATTCGGCGACGGTCGCGTCGCCTCCCCAAACTGCCAGGCCATCAACCGCGGCAACGATCTCCTTGAGCTTGGCACTTCCGCGCACCGTCTGGATAAATACATTGCCAACCGCGATCGATCGGAATGTTTCCGATGCTGCAGTGCCGTCGAATGCCCGCAAGAAGATATCGTTCTGTGGAAATGCTTTGCTCGGCATGCGCACGATGTTCGAATTGCCGGACAGCATGCCGAAGACCCACGAGAAAGCGAAATTGACGGGAATATTGGATGGCGCGATATGGGCCAGAGTACCCCATCCACTTCGATATTCTGCATCTCGATATCGCTGCGAGAGTGTCCGCAGATTCGCCTTGCGGCAGAAATAGGCGAAGGTAACGAGGTCCGGATAATGTCGGGCATCGTTGTCCGTCATCAGACGGCGGGAAAGCTCATGCAAAAAATCGACAACCAACTCATCGAAGAAAGCGTGGCGTGACGAAAGATCGAATTGCTTCAGCCAGTCGCCGGCTTCGAACCTGTCGTCACGAATTATAGGCATCGCTGCATCCTCGAATTTCCGCCTTCTGCAGCCGGCCGTTGATTTTTACAATCGTGTTTCGATTGCCACAGGAACAGGATGCGCCGTCGAGCGTGAAGCCGACATCCTCGGTCAGCAACGAGTGACCCGGATAGCTTTTCTGGATGGAGGAGAAGACCTGGATCAGGCCTTCCCGGCCGTGCGGGAGCGCATCGAGCGACGAAGTATCGCGAATGAGAGCGTCCGAGCCGGGTGCGGCATGCATATTGCCGTGTTCGCACTCCATGAAGATCGTACCCGTTTGCTCGACCATGCCGTAATAATTCCGTATGTCGGTACAGCCGGTCCATTCGCGGAGCTCGTCCTTGAACATCGCATCCGAGATCTTCTGGTCGGCGAGTTTCTTCCATCCGCCGCCATGCAGCAGGAAACTGTTTGACAGATCGAGCCGCACATTCTGGCGGCGCAGCATCTGAACAAAGTTGAGCCAGACGATAGAGGTGAAACCGAAGATGAAGATGCGGTTGTCGCGATTGCTTTCGACGAAGGCCTGCACGCGATCGATGTCGACGGAAAGTTCGTCGTCGAGCGCGAAATCGCGTCCTCTTGAGAACATGCTGAAACCGTTGATCGCTGCCGTGCGCGCGGAAAACTTCCGACGATCGGCAACAGTGTTCTCCGCATCGATGACAAGCATCGGGAAGCGGCTTTTCGAGAAGGCGATCGAGAAAACCTCGACGAGCTTGCGCGATTGCGCGTGTGACGTTTCCTTGTCGAGATAGATCCTGGAAACCTGTCCGGTCGTGCCGGAGGAGGTCATGATTTTGACGACCTCACTATCGGGGACGCTTTTCAGGATGAAATTCTTGAAGGCACGGACTGGCAGATAGGGCGTTTCGGCGAGCGAAGTCGCCGTGCGGTCGCCGAACATTGTTCGCACATAATGGCTGTAAAGATCGCAATACGCCTTGTGATGCTCGGTCAACGAATTGATTTCGTTCAGGAACACAACAGGATTATTGGCGCGTTGGTCGTCCATGGTCATCGCGTTTCAGCCTCTTCGTCCCATGCTGCCGTGGCCATGCCACAAGGTGGAAACCGGGCCTTGATTGTCTCCGCAAACTAGATGGTTTAGCTTTCTCGTGGCTTGCGCGCGGGTGCGCGACGGCGAGGAAGAGGGCAAAAGACTCGCACAAGGTTGAATTGAAAAAATCGGCGGCGAGATGGTTTGAGATGGGCCGTTTCCGCACAGAAACCGCTTCTGAAAGATGCAGTCCGCCAGATGATCTCACAGGCTTCGAGTGATTGCCGTATCGTCGTGAATGAGGCGCCTGTGGAAAATGCCGCAGCTGGCTGCTCTTCGACCACAAGCGCGTTGAACGGACAACGACTGCAGGAGATCAGGGCATTTGAACGTGCTGGCCCTACCGCCCCATCGACAGTCGCGAAGCACCGATTTCATTCGACATTGAATCTCTTGCTGTGGAACTGCGAACGCCGAAACCTGCAGCTGCGCCGGCATCATGCCACTTCCACGTTCACGGGCGAGACAACCGCAAAAAGGACGTAGCAATGCCCCGGGTATCAATCTGCATCCCCGCCTACAAGCCGGACTTCTTTGAGCAAGCCTTAAAGAGTGCCATCGGGCAAAGCTATGGCGATACGGAGATTATCGTTTCAGACGATTGTCCAACGGATGCAATCGCAAATATCTGCGAGCGATATCAGCAACATCTCTCCTATAGTCGTAATCCCAAGCCGAGCGAGTTTTCCAATGTCATCCGGCTGGCCAATCTTGCGAACGGCGAATACATCAAGTTTCTGTTCGATGATGACATTCTCAACCCATTCTGCGTTCAGTTCCTGTTAGAGACACTGGAGGGGAGCCGTCATCTCGGCACGAGGCTCGCGTTCTCGCCGCGTTATCTGATCAATGAGACAAACCGAATCACCTCGCTGGTCAATCACTTCGGCATTGCGGACGAAACAAAGGTCATCGACGGCGGCGCCTTCATCCGTGTGACGGCTGTCAACCATATGAACCTGATCGGCGAGTTCTCAAGCGTGATGTTCCGAAAGGCAGATTGCTTCGACGAGAACGGCGCATTCCGCTTGTTTCGGGTCGATGAGGACGGGATCTTCCGCGGCATCCTTGATCTATCGGCATGGATCGATCTCGCCAAACGTGGCCCGATCATCGGACATCCGCATCCGCTTTCCTATTTCCGGCAGCATGCCAATTCGACCTCAAATCACGAGATCAATCCGCTCTTCATCAACGGCATTCTTTACTATGAGGAAGTGATGAAGATGGCCTTCGAAAAGGGCTATATGTCAAGAGAGGACCTGCCGGTCTCGATGCGCCGTCTGCTCGACCATTACGGCTACTGGCAGAACGCTTATCCGCAGTTGAGGGCTCGGATCATCGAATTGCAGGCCATGCTGGCGAAGCTCTGATCATTGCCGATAGGCTGATGCATGTCGCCTGGAAGTGTGCAGCGGTTCCGGGATAACAGCAGGATTCTACAGGAAACGCTCGGACAGCGTAACATAGTCCGGCTTTCCGGCGGAGGTGAGCGGCAGGGTTTCGGAGACTACAACCCTTGCAACAGACGGGTGGAAATTGAAGTTATCCTTCAACGCCGTCTGCGCTCGCTCCGCGTCCGGCTCCCTGATACAGACAATCAGGCGGTTTTCGGCACCGATGACGATGCAATCAAGCCCGCCGGACTTCAGCACTGACTCAGCATGATCGAGATTGACTGAAATCCCGTGCAGTTTGATAAAGCGTTTCTTACGGCCCACGATTGTGATGAACCCGTCCTTATCGATTTTAGCATAGTCGCCAGTATAAAGTTTCCCCTTGAATTCGTCTCCCTTTTCAAGGTCTTGAGCGGAGCTCGCATATCCCATCGACACGTTCGGGCCGACATACAACAGCTCACCTTCGCCGATCGGCTCGCCCGTTTCCGCAATCAAAGCCCGACCGGCAGGCAGCGGAATGCCGACGCTCCCAAGCTTCTCTATCGCCTGGGCGGGGGGAACGTAGGAAATACGCGGGGCCGCCTCGGTCTGGCCATACATGGTGAAATAGCGCACGCCATGATCGGCAAAATACTGCCAGAAATGGCGAGTCAGCTCCGGCGCCAGGCGCCCGCCGGCCTGCGTCACGCAGACGAGATTGCCAAGGCAGACCTCGCTCAGGCGAATGCGCCGCAATGTTTCGAACGTAAAGGGCACTCCGGCAAGGTCGGTAACCCTCTCCTCTTCGATCATTTGCCAAATGCTCCTGTCGAGGATGGACTTATTGGTCAACACCATGCAGGCGCGCGCGAATATCGTATTGTGGAGAACGGAAAGCCCGTAGGAGTAGTGAAATGGCAGGAGGCTGACCGTAATGCGTTCTCCGGTCATGCCGAGATATTCGACGATCGAACGCGTGCAGGCATCGATATTGTTGGCAGTTAGTCGCACGCATTTGGGGTCGCCCGTCGAACCCGAGGTGGGAATGAGCAAGGCAAGATCTTGATGCAGCGATGTGTTTACGACCGACGATCGCTCGAACAGAGCCTTTGTGCCCAATCGCCCGCTTGGCGCGTAGTCTTCCAGCGTCATCTCTGCGGGGGCGACGATGTAACGGGGGGTATAGGCTCCAATGGTGCGTTCCAGCGAGTGACGGGTCAATTCACCGTCGACCAACATGGGCACGAGGCCTTTCCGCAAGGCTCCCAGATAGGCCGCAACGGTTTCGGGCGACCGATCGCACAGAATCAGTGCGATCGCCCTGTCGGCCTTGGAGAATAGCGCATCTCCAAGTCCGAAAACGTCGTTGTAGCTATAGCGGCGTCCATCGGCGATCAGGAACGTCCTGTCATCGGCGCCATCCGAGAGACTTTGCCAGAACATTCAGAACGACACGCCGTATTTCTCGAGCGTCTTCAGGCCGGTCTTGTAGGAGCCGAAATCGACCACATCGTCCATGTCCAGCATGATGTCGAACGTATCCTCAAGAGATGCGATAAGCGCCATGTGACCGACCGAGTCCCAAGCGCGGATGCTCTGATACTGGAGGCCGTCGCTCAAATCCTCGGCGCCAATGCCAAAAGTTTCGATGAAAGCGGCATCGTATTTTTCTTTGTTGCTCATCTCTTGCTCCTACTTGAACACTTTTTTGTCTTCGTTCCTGCGAACGACGCGCGCGGGATTGCCCAGCGCAATGACTTCATCCGGAATGTCGATATGCACAACCGAGCCCATGCCGACAATCGAAGAGTGCCCGATTTGCACGCGTTCCTTGACGAGTGCGCCCATGCCCAGATAGCTCAGCATCCCGACTTGCGCGCCACCGCCCAGATTGACCATGGATGAGACGACGCAGTTTTCTTCTACCACAATGTCGTGGCCAAGGATCGAAGCTGTATTGACGGCAACGTTTCGACCGATCTTTGCCGTCGCCTGAATGGAGACATGCGGCGCAACGATCACGCCATCGGCAATCTCCGCATACTCAGAAATGAAGGCATCGGGGGAGAAGATCGATTGAAGCACGAGGCCCAACCCTTCCACCTTCTCGAGAAGAGCTTTCCGGGAAAAAGGTTCACCGACTGCGATCGTTACTTTGGCGCCGGAAACGTGATCCCCCACGGCGAAGACCGGAAGCCCAAGCACTTCAGTCGCCGTCGGATGGTCGACGATGAATGCACAATGGTGAGGTTTCTGCTGGCCTCGGCGGATTGCCGATTGCAGTATATCCATGGTTTCAATACCGAGGCCTCCTGCCCCGTAAATGTACCAATGATCCAGACTCATGCTTCGATTTCCTGCTGCAATAACTTTTCCCGCAGGAAATCGGCGATACCCTCGCCATCCAAGCGCGCAGCCTTCAGCATGAAGGCATAGTCACCAGCCTCGACGAAGCGATCCGGAATGCCGTGCGTAACGATGCGCGGAAACGGCATTCCTAAAGCATTGTAGTGATCAAGGATTGCGCTGCCGAGACCGCCGACCGTCGTGTGCTCCTCGATGACGAAAACCGTGCTGGCATGGCGGGCCACATCAGCCAGTGCGACCGCATCCAGCGGCTTGATCGTATGCATGTTAAGAACGCCGACATCCAGATTGGCCTCCTTCAGCTTTTCAGCGGCCAGAAGGCAATGCCCGACCGTCGTGCCGCTTGAGATCAGCATCACTTCGCGTGGCGGCGTCAGCCAAACGGCCTTGCCGATTTCGAACGTGTAGTCTTCCGTATAGACGACCGGTGCATTGGGCGTGCCGGTCAGGCGGATATAGACCGGTTGGTCGAACCCGACACAGGCCTCCAACGTCTTGTAAATTTCCGAGCAGTCGGCTGGCGATATGATCGTCAGGCCCGGCACGGTGCGCATGACCGCGACATCCTCCAGGCCGAAATGGGAGTTGCCGAGATAAGCCATCGCCAGACCGCTGCCAAGTGCAACGAGCTTCACCGGTTCGCCCATATAACCCATGTTCATGCGGACCTGTTCGCTTGCCCGCATTGAAGCAAAGGGCGCAAAAGTCGACGCGAACACGTCGAACCCCATGCGAGCGAGACCGGCAGCACAACCCACCATGTTCTGCTCGGCAATACCGGTATTAAGGAATTGGTCCGGATATTCCTTGGAGAAGCGGTCAAGACCGGAAGATCGGCCGAGATCGGCGCTCATAGCGATAATGTTCTCGTTTTCGGTTGCAAGCGCTGTCAGCGCTTGGCCATAAACAGCCCGCGGCCCGATGCGCGACCATGTGCGTGCATTGCGGCTCGACAACTCAACCACGGAATTCTCCTTCCGTTTCCAGCTTCGACCCAGTGCTCTCGCCGAGCGCCTTCAGGCACTCTTCATAGATAGTTCCCGTGATGCGATTGTGATGCCAATCGTTGTTATTCTCCATGAACGGCAATCCTCTGCCCTTCACGGTGCGGGCGACGATGGCGGTCGGCATATCCGCGACCTGCTTTGCCTGCTGGAGAGCCGACAGGATCTGATGGTGATCGTGGCCATCGACATTGATGACGTTCCAGCCGAAAGCTGTCCAGATGTTCGTCAATGCAATTCTATTGGTGTAGGTGGCATTCGGCCCGTCGTTGCGGAACCCATTCTCGTCAATGATCGCGGTAAGGTTGCCGACACCCATTTCCGAAGCGGAAGCGGCGCTCTCCCAAACGGATCCTTCATTGCACTCGCCGTCGCCGAGAAGCACATAAACACGACGGTCTTGTTTGCGCTTGCGCATACCAAGTGCGATACCCATGCCATAGGCAAGGCCCTGGCCTAAGCTGCCGTTGGAACTTTCGATGCCGAGCGCGACCTTCTTTACCGGGTGAGCGATCAGATCGCTGCCGTTCGTCTGAAAGGTCGCAAGCTTTTCGGCGTCGAAATAGCCGAAGTGATGCAGCACCGCTAGATAGCCAAGCACTGCGTGGCCCTTGCTAAGAATGAAGATGTCGCGACCGTCCCAATGAGGTTCATGAGGACGATGCGAAAGCACGTCGCTGAAGAGCGTATTCAGCAGTTCCACCATGCTCAGGCTACCGCCGATGTGCGCCGACTGTCCGCACCGAAACGCGGTGTCGACGATTATACGACGAATCCGCGCGCAGGACTCCTCGAAGCTTGTATTGATCATCGGGCTAGCTTGCATCTTTCGGAAGCGGTTTTAGATCGGAATGGTCCATCTCAAACCATCCCGTTGCCGATCCTTCCAATTGAAGCTTGTGCGGGTCTGTTGCCGCTTGATTGCGAGCAGCGCTTTGATGACGGTGTCATTCGGATCGGTAGGCATCGGCTGGGCAGAAGACAATTCGACCGAAGAGGCGACGCAGGGCCGACCGTCTTCCTCCGTCAGAACGTCGCGGTGGATATTGGCATCGCTGGCGATCTCTGATCTAGTCCGCAACTCTCTACGCCCGGCAGTTCAGCTGCAGGCCTCATGACATTCCAAACGAGCGAGAGCTGTATTGTGATGACCACTCACCGCTTCATTCCGACGATCTTCCATAATGTCATCGGCTCATTTCCGCCGGCGCTTCATGTCGCCAGTGGCGACACAGTGATCACTGAGACGCTTGATGCGGCCGGACATGACAGGGATGGTGTCAGGCAGGCGCCCGGCGGCAATCCGATGAACGGACCGATCTTCGTGGAAGGTGCCGAGCCCGGAGATGCGCTGAAGGTCGAGATCATCAACATGATCCCGACTAGAGACACCGGGTTTACCCGCAGCATCGTCGCCGCCAATGTGGTCGATCCCGAGACGGTTCGTGACTTGCCGCCGCGCAATATCGCCATCTGGGCCATCGACCGTGAGGCCTTGACCGTCCGGCTGTCCGAGCCGGTCGCCGGCCTTGAGAATTTCGTCCTGCCGCTCGCGCCGATGATCGGCTGTTTCGGTGTGGCGCCCAGCCTTGGCCAGGCGATATCGACGGCGACCAGCGGCGAATATGGCGGCAATATGGACTATCGGCTGTTCGGTCCCGGCACTACTGTGCGTTTGCCGGTGTCGGCTCCCGGCGCGCTGTTCTTTCTCGGCGACTGCCATGCCGTGCAGGGGGACGGCGAGATCGTCGGAACCGGCATCGAGACGACGTTCGACGTCACGGTGCGGCTGACGGTGGAGAAGAAGGCCGGACTGGTCTGGCCGCGCGGCGAAACCGCCGAGGACATCTTCACCATCGGCAATGCCCGGCCCCTCGATCAGGCGCTCCAGCATGCAACCAGCGAAATGTTGACCTGGCTGGCGTTGGATTATGGCCTGGACAGGACGGCGGCCAGCCATCTGCTCGGCCAGGTGGTGCGTTACGACGTCGGCAACGTCTTCGATCCGGCCTATACGATGGCTTGCCGCGTCGCCAAGAAATGGCTGGTGCGTCGGTAGACGATCCGTTGATCGTCATGGGCCGGCAGCGTGTGTCTCAATCGTGCCGCGACAGGAAACTGGAAACGGTCGCCAGGCAAAGCTGCTTTTCCTCGACATGCGGCATATGGCTGGAATTTTCGAAGAGCACCCATTCGCAGCCCGGGACACGTTCGAGATAGGGCCTGACCACCATGGGTGTCGCCTCGTCGTATTTTCCCGAGATCAGCAGCGTCGGGGCTTCGATGCGGTCGAGCCTGTTCTCGATCGTCCAATCCTTCATCGTGCCGATGACGTGAAATTCGGTCGGACCATTCATGTTGCGGTAAACGGTGTTGTCCTCGTCCATGATCGCGAAGGTCCGGGCGACTTCAGGCGGCCACGGTGCCACGCGGCAGACATGGCGGTCATAAAAGACGCGCGAGGCGGCAATATAGTCCGGATCGGTGAGGCTTCCCGCCAGCTCATGCTTCAGCAGCGTGTCCTGCACCTCTCTCGGCAGTTCCTGCCGCAGCCGGTTCGCTTCCGAAACCCAGGTGTGCATGTTGGCGGGCGAGTTGGCGATGACAAGTGCTTTCAGGCCTTGCGGCCGGCGCACCGCATGTTCGGCGCCGAGCATGCCGCCCCAGGACTGGCCGAGGAAGGCATAACGATGTTGGATGCCGAGATGGGACAGCAGCGCGTCCAGCTCTTCGAGAAACAGGCCGACCGTCCAGAAATCCGGGCCGTTGTCCGGAAGCCGGGTGGAATTGCCGTTGCCGAGCTGATCGTAATGGATGACCGGGCGGCCGTCGAGGGCGGCAATATCCTTGAACGAATCGACATAATCATGTGTGCAGCCGGGTCCGCCATGGGCGACGACGAGGGGCAGCTTGCCGCTCTCTAGCGAGCCGGTTATGCGATACCAGGTGCGATAATCGCGAAAAGGCAGATAGGCTTCGGTCGTCGCGACTTCGGTCACTGGTGTCTCCATCTTTCGTCTGTTGAAGACCATAACGCGGCGGTAGCGGTGACGGCAGCTATCACAAGTTATAGGGTGGCCAAGTCTGGGTCGGCCGGTCTTCGAGCAGACGGTAATGGGTGGCGCGCACCACGGCCTGGGTGCGGTTGCGGGCGCCGAGTTTCTTTGTTGCGGCGTTCAGATGCATGACGACGGTCGGCACCGAACGGTCGATGATGCGGGAAATTTCCTTGGCTGAATAACCTTCCGCCGAATGGCGCAGGCATTCACGTTCCCGTTCGGTCAGGCGGATCGTGCCGACGCTTTTCGCCCGCGTGTCGAATAGCGAATAGGCGGTCTCATGGAAGACATGGGCCAGCAGGTTGAAGTCGGCGATATAGCGCAGCGCGTGCCGTTCGAAATCGCTATTGCGGCCGAAGCGGATACCGGTGACCGTCGCATAGTCGCCGCGTGGCATATGGACGGGCACGGTGACGCCGGTCGACATGTCGCGTTCACTCAGATAGCGCATCACCGGCGCCGTGGCTTCACTCATGAAGCGCCTGATCAACGTATCGGCGTCCGGGTCGTAGTTCCAGAAGAAGGGTGCGGAGGTGCGCAGCGCCACCTGCTGCACCGGATCGATACGGAAATAGCCGCGATCGAACCAGTAATCGTGCATGTCGTCCGAGATGTTCCTGAGCTTCAGCAGCGATGGTATCATGATTGCGCCGTCGAGATCGTAGGGCACCGGCGTGTAATCGTAGATCAGCGCCTCGAAGCCGATCTGCTGCATCGCCTCGAAGGCCTGGTCGATCCGGCCGTCCAGCGTTTCGTGCGCTGTAAACTGCCGTCTGATCGTTCCGATATCGTCAAGCATGATTTGCTCCCGGGTTCGGCGTGCTGCCCACCCTATCACTTCTTATAGCTGGCACAGAATGCGGTTTAAGGTAAAAATTTAGCCGTGCCCAATTATTGAGCAAGCGAAATCTTCTGCCGGAGCGATCAATGTGGCGTGAAATACGGCCGGACGCGCGATTCGAGATCGATGTCGATGGCTATCGCGTCGTTGCTTATAGTTTCGGGATGGGCAGCGAGACGGTTTTCTGCCTGAACGGCGGGCCGGGCCTGCCGTGCGACTACCTGCGCGAGGCGCATTCCTCTCTCGTCGACAAGGGCTATCGCATCGTCGCCTTCGACCAGCTCGGCACCGGCGCCTCCGACCGGCCAGACGATCTCTCGCTCTGGACGATCGGCCGCTATGTCGAGGAGACGGAGACGGTGCGCAAGGCGCTGGGGCTCGGCAAGGTCCACATGCTCGGCCATTCCTGGGGCGGGTGGCTGGCGATCGAATATGCGCTGACCTATCCCGAAAACCTCAAGACGCTGATCCTCGAAGATACCGTCGCCGACATGCCGCATCTGATCTCGGAACTGGAACGGCTACGCGCTGCGCTCGGTCCCGAAACCGTGTCGATGATGCAGAAGCACGAGGCGCAAGGCACTTACAATCATCCGGAATATCTCGCTGCCGTCACCATTCTCAACTACCGGCATGTCTGCCGTCTACCGGAATGGCCGGCGCCGGTGCGCCGCTCGCTCGACGATTGGAACATGGCGCCCTACGAGACGATGCAGGGACCGAACGAGTTTCTCTATATCGGCAACCTCAAGGACTGGAACCGCATCCCCGATCTGCCGCGGCTGACGCTGCCGGTGCTGATCACGACGGGAGAACATGACGAGCTGACACCGGCCTGTGCGCTCAGGATGAAGCTTGCGCTGCCGAATGCCGAACTCAAGGTATTTGCCAATGCCAGCCATATGCCGTTCTATGAAAACCCGCAGGATTATTATCCGGCGCTTCTCGATTTTCTCGCCCGGCACAAGGCAGTCTGATGCAAATGAAAGCGGCTCAAACCCGACGAAGAAAGAGGGGCGATCGCCGTCATGCATCGCTATAAATTCGTTCTGACCCGGCCGCTGCAGTTCCTGCCGGTCATCTTCGGCATCAGCGTCATCACTTTCATTCTGGTCCGGCTGATCCCCGGCGATCCGGCACGCAACATCCTCGGCACGCGCGCCACGCCGGCAGCGCTTGCCAGCATCCGTGCACAATACGGCCTCGATCAGCCAATGTGGCTGCAATATGTCTATTTCCTCAAGAACCTCGCCAATGGCGAGATGGGCAAATCGATCCTTTACAAGATCGACGTGTTGAAGCTGATCGTCACCCGCATCGAACCGACACTCGCGCTCGTCGTCTCCAGCGTCGTGCTTTCGGTGCTGATTGCGGTGCCGATGTCGGCGATCGCCGCGCGCAATGCCGGCCGGGCGCCGGATCATGCGGTGCGCATCGTCTCGACCTTCGGCATCGGTTTTCCGCCCTTCTGGCTGGGACTGATGCTGATCATCCTCTTCAGCGTCGAACTCGGCGTGCTGCCGGTCTCGGGTTATGGTGCGACGATCGGCGAAAAGCTGTCGCATCTCGTACTGCCGAGCCTGACGGTCGCGCTGTCGCTCTCGACCGTGCTGACGCGCAGCCTGAGGGCGGCGATGATCGAGCAGTTGAAATCGGATGTCGCGACGGCGGCGCGCGCCCGCGGCATGCCGGAGGGGATCGTCTTCTGGCGGCATGTGCTGCCGAATTCGCTGGTGCCGACGATCAACCTGCTCGCCGTCAACATCGGCTGGCTGATCGGCGGCACGGTGGTGGTCGAGAGCGTCTTTGCGCTGCCCGGCATGGGCCAGCTGCTCGTCAGGGCGATCTTTTCGCGCGACTACATGGTGGTCCAGGGCGTTGCCATGGTCTTTGCCTGCGCCACCGTGCTCATAAACTTCATCGCCGACATCGTCACCGTCACCGTTGATCCGAGGGTGAGGCTATGAGCGTCGAGACGATCGCCCCCGCATCCCCCGGCTGGCGCCGGTTCTTCGGCCGGCGGCCGATGCTTGCCGTCGGTGCCGGCTTGCTGCTGTTTTTCGTGCTGCTGGCGATCGCCGCACCTATTGTCGCGCCCTACGACCCGATCCTGCAGAATGCCGAGGTGCGCTTGCAGGCACCTTCCTTGTTGCATCCGTTCGGCACCGACAATTTCGGCCGTGATATTCTCTCCCGCGTCATCTGGGGGGCGCGCCTCGACTTGCAGATGGCGCTGATCGGCGTCATCTTCCCCTTCCTGATCGGCACGACCGTTGGCACGATTGCCGGCTTCTTCGGCGGCATCGTCGATGCGCTGTTCATGCGCCTCGTCGATATCATTCTCGCCTTCCCCTTCCTCGTGCTGATGCTGTCGATCATCGCAATCCTCGGCCCGGGCCTCGGCAGTTTCTATATCGCCATGGCGCTGGTCGGCTGGGTTTCCTATGCGCGGCTGATCCGGGCGCAGATGCTGGTGCTGAAAGGCAGCGACTATGCCGTTGCCGCCGTCAGCCTCGGCTTTAGCCGCTCGCGCATCATGTTCCGCCACCTGCTGCCGAATGCGGTCGCCGGTTCGATCGTCTTTTCGATGTCCGATGCGACGCTGGTTCTGCTCAGCGGCGCCGCCGTCAGCTATCTCGGCCTCGGCGTTCAGCCGCCAGTGGCCGAATGGGGTGTCATGGTCGCGGAAGGACAGAGCTTCATCACCACTGCCTGGTGGATCACGCTGTTTCCCGGCCTCTCCATCGTCTGCCTCGCTTTCGGCTTCAGCATGCTGGGCGATGCGCTTGGCGAACTGCTGGGGGTGCATGAATGAGCGGCTCCGTGCTGTCCGTGCGTGATCTCACCGTCAGGGCGCTTCTCGATTCCGGCCCGCGCACGCTGCTCGATGCGGTCTCGCTCGATCTCGGCAAGGGCGAGATCCTCGGTCTTGTCGGCGAGAGCGGCTCGGGCAAGAGCCTGTTTTGCCGTTCGCTGGTGCGCTTGCTGCCCTCGTCGCTGCTGAAGATCGACAGCGGCTCTGTGCTGCTTGAAGGACGCGACCTCATGCGGGTCGACGATGGCGAGATGCTGAAGGTGCGCGGCGGCGAGATCGGCATGATCTTCCAGAACCCGACCAGCCATCTCGACCCGGTGATGCGGATCGGCGATCAGATCGCCGAGGGCATTCGCTACCATCAGGGCCTCGGCGCCCGCGAGGCACGCGCGGCAGCAACGGAAATCCTGGCGCAGGTCGGCTTCCCCGATCCGAGGCGCCAGTATGACAGCTATCCGCACGAGTTTTCCGGCGGTATGCGGCAGCGGGCGATGATCGGCGTGGCGCTGTCCTGCAACCCGAAGATCCTGATCGCCGACGAGCCAACGACGGCGCTCGACGTGACCATCCAGGCGCAGATCCTGCGGCTGTTGATGGAGATTCGCGACCGGCGCGGGCTGTCAATCATTCTGATTACCCACGATCTCGGTATCGTCGCCCAGACTTGCGACCGCATCGCCGTGCTGCGCGGCGGCAAGCTGATCGAAGAGGGGCCGAAGCGGACGATCTTGGTGCGGCCGCAGCATCCCTATACAATCAACCTGATCAGCAGCCACCCTTCCCTGCCCGGCGCGACGCCGCTGCCGCTGTTGGAAATTGCCGAGACCCGCCCGCCCGCGAGACCACTGCTCGAAATCGACGATCTGCACGTGCGTTTCAGAGCCGGCGGCAGCCTGTTCAAGGGCGGTGCCAAGACAGTCAGCGCCGTTGCCGGCGTCAGCCTGCAGATCATGCCGGGCGAGACGGTCGGCATCGTCGGCGAGTCCGGCAGCGGCAAGAGCACGCTGGCCCGCGCCGTGCTCGGTCTCACGCCGCTTTCCTCAGGGCATGTCACCTTCGACGGCGTCGATCTGGCGCTACAGAAGCGCGCCGGCCTGGCAAAACTCCGGCGTGAAACGGCGATGGTCTTCCAGGACCCCTACAATGCGCTCAATCCACGGCTGACGATCGGGCAGATGCTGGCCGAGGTGCTGAAGGTGCACGGAAAGGTCGCCAAGGCCGATATCCCGGCGCGGATCGACGCGCTGCTCGATCTCGTCGGCCTCGAACGTGAATTCGCTGGCCGCAAACCGCGCAGCATGAGCGGCGGTCAGTGCCAGCGTGCCGGTATCGCCCGCGCGCTCGCCGTCGATCCGAAGCTGATCATCGCCGACGAATGCGTCGCCGCCCTCGACGTCACCATCCAGGCGCAGATCATCGAACTCTTCCGCGAACTCACGGCGAAGATGAATCTCACACTGATCTTCATCGCCCATGATCTGGCGATCGTCCGCAATCTCTGCGAACGCGTCGTCGTGATGTATCGCGGCGAGATTGTCGAAGAAGGCCGCTCCGAAGAGGTCTTCGCGCGGCCGAGGCATGCTTATACGGCGGCGCTGATCGCCGCCATTCCCGACATCGATCCTGATAAGCCGCTGCTGCAAGGCACAGGCGGCCGGGACGATCGGCAATCGATACCGATCCAGCCCATCAAACGCATGCCATAACAACGAAGGGAACGAATTCATGACAAACAGATGGAAATCAATCGGGCTTGCAGCCTTGCTCGCCGGCCTGACGCTCAGCGCAAGCTACGCCGAGGCCGCTGGTGTGCTGACCATCGGCCGCCGTGAAGATTCGACGACATTCGATCCGATCAAGACCGCGCAGAACATCGACAACTGGGTGTTTTCCAACGTCTACGACGTGCTGATCCGTGTCGACAAGACAGGCACGAAACTGGAGCCGGGTCTTGCCGAAAGCTGGACTGCCTCGGACGACGGACTGACCTACACGTTCAAGATCCGCGACGCGAAATTCTCCGACGGTTCGCCGCTGACGGCAGAAGACGCCGCCTTCAGTCTGTTGCGCATCCGCGACGATGCTGCCTCGCTCTGGAGCGATTCCTACAAGGTGATCGACACGGCGGTTGCCACCGATGCGCATACGCTGACGATCAAGCTCAAGAACCCGTCCGCGCCGTTCCTTTCGACGCTAGCGCTGCCAAATGCTTCGGTCATCTCCAAGAAGGGCATGGAATCGCTTGGTGCCGACGCCTATGCCGAAAAGCCGATCGCATCCGGCGCCTTCACCGTCGAGGAATGGCGCCGCGGCGACCGTATCATCTTGAAAAAGAACCCGAACTTCTGGCAGGCCGACCGCGTCAAGCTCGACGGCGTCGAATGGATCTCCGTGCCCGACGACAATACCCGCATGCTGAACGTTCAGGCCGGTGAGCTGGATGCTGCGATTTTCGTTCCCTTCTCCCGTGTCGAGGAGCTGAAGAAGGACCCGAACCTCAATGTCGATACCGATGCCTCGACCCGCGAGGATCATCTGCTGATCAACCATGCACATGGCGCGCTCGGCAAGAAGGAAGTCCGCCAGGCACTGGATCTTGCGATCGACAAGAAGGCGATCGTCGATACCGTCACCTTCGGCCAGGGCACGGTCGCCAATTCCTACATTCCCAAGGGCGCGCTCTATTATTACGCCGACAATCTGCAGCGGCCCTACGATCCTGCGAAGGCCAAGGAGATGTTGGCCGCGGCCGGCGCCTCCGATCTGACGCTGAATTATCTGGTCCGAGCCGGCGACGAAGTCGATGAACAGACGGCCGTGCTGGTCCAGCAGCAGTTGCAGAAAGCCGGCATCACCGCCAATCTGCAGAAGGTCGATCCGAGCCAGGAATGGGATATGATCGTTGCCGGCGACTACGACGTCTCGGTCAACTACTGGACCAACGACATTCTCGATCCGGACCAGAAGACCACCTTCGTGCTGGGCCACGATTCCAACAACAACTATTCGACCCATTACAAGAACGAGGCGGTGAAGGAACTGGTCGCCAAGGCGCGTCTGGAGCTTGACCCGAAGAAGCGCCAGGAGATGTATGTCGATCTGCAGAAGATGGCCAAGGACGACGTCAACTGGATCGACCTTTATTACAGCCCCTATATCAACGTCACGCGGAAGAATATCGAGAACTTCTACCAGAACCCGCTCGGCCGGTTCTTCCTGGAGGATACGGTCAAGAACTGAGTTCCGGCAGCATGCAGATGCTCCGCCGCCGTAAGGGCGGCGGAGCCTCGTTTATTGTTGCATCAAGTGGCTGATGCCGCTTGCTTACTCGGCGGCCGCAAGCTTGTCCTGCGTCCTGGTGTCGAAATCGCTGGCGTCGTGACGCTCGTGCAACTGGCTCGAGGGCTCGCCGGAGGTACGGTTGACCATTCGCCCGCGTTTTACGGCCGGGCGGTCGCCGATCGCGTCGGCCCAGCGCTGGACGTTCTTATAGTCCTCGACCTGCAGGAATTCAGCGGCTCCATAGGTCAAGCCCTTCACCAGGCCGCCATACCAAGGCCAGACGGCAATATCGGCGATCGTATATTGGCTGCCCGCCAGATACTCGCTTTCGGCGAGGCGACGATCAAGCACGTCGAGCTGACGCTTCACTTCCATGGCGAAACGGTCGATGGCGTATTCGATCTTCGTCGGCGCATAGGCGTAGAAATGGCCGAAACCGCCGCCGAGATAGGGTGCGCTTCCCATCTGCCAGAACAGCCATGACAGGCATTCGGCGCGGGCAGCCGGCTCGGTCGGCAGGAAGGCGCCGAACTTTTCGGCGAGATAAGTCAGGATGGCACCGGATTCGAAGACGCGGATCGGCTTTTCGCCGCTGCGGTCCATCAGCGCCGGGATCTTCGAATTGGGATTGATCTTGACGAAATCGCTGCCGAACTGGTCGCCATCGCCGATCCTGATCAGCCAGGCATCGTACTCGGCGCCGCCATGGCCAAGCGCCAGCAGCTCCTCGAGCATGATTGTGACCTTCTGACCGTTCGGCGTTCCGAGTGAATAGAGCTGCAGCGGATGGCGACCGATCGGGAGTTTCTTCTCATGCGTCGGTCCTGCTATCGGGCGGTTGATGCTGGCGAATTGGCCGCCATTCGCCTTGTTCCAGGTCCAGACCTGGGGGTATACTCGGAAGAACCGCTCATCTTTCAAACTCCTGGCATTGATCGTATCGATCGCGGCGCCAATTTGGCCGCCGCATTTTTCCTGACATAGCAGAGGCGGCGCGGTTTGTCAGAGGGGTCGGGATGGCTTCACACAATCGTCAGAGTTGGCCAGGGATCAGATTCACGCTGTGAAGACCCGGCTTTGTTGTGTACCAAAAATTGGTACATTTGGCTCAAAGGAGATTCAGCGTGGCCAGAAATACGTCCATATCGCTCGGCGACCATTTCGCCAGCTTCATCGATACGCAAGTTCGAGCTGGCCGCTATGGTTCAGCCACTGACCTTGTTCGGGCTGGCCTTCGCCTACTTGAAGAACACGAAGCCAAAGTGAGGACATTACAGGACGCCTTGATAAAAGGCGAGGAATCCGGCCCTGCCACGCCCTTCGACTTCGATGCGTTTAACGCTCGCAAACGGGCGACGTTCAAGGCGAAATGACAGGCATCATATTTTCCCCCGTCGCGCAAACCGATATTGACAAGATTTGGGATCACACGGCGACCAGTTGGAATGTCGATCAAGCAGAGCGTTACATTCAGGACATAAGAGACGCCTGTCACGAACTGGCGGAGGGGACACGGATGAGCCGTCCCTCAGATATCGGAAAGGGTACAGAAAGGCCTTCGTTGGCTCTCATCTTCTGTATTTCAAAAGTAATGATGCGGGCCAGATCACCGTCGTACGCATCCTTCATCAAAGAATGGACGTAGCCGAACACCTGTAAGGCTGCTGCGTGGATCGCTTGACTATTGCGGTCAGTCGCAGCTTTCCGGCCGCGCAATAATTGCGTCCAGTTGCGCGACGAGCACGCGGCTGCCCTCGACGTCGTCAGCCAGCCTGGAGAAAACATCAGCCATGCCCCGAAACATTCCCGCCGCTGGATCATCCTCTCCGAGGAAATCGGCGATCTCCTGCATTTCGGCAACCCATCGATAGGCTTTCGGATACATGTCCGGAATGGATCTCGACAGTTTGCGGTCGACGTCCGGAAGACTTTCGGCGAGTTCGGCCTTCAGGCTTTCGGCAGCGCCGGAACGGGATGCAGCGAGCAGCATTGCGGTGCCAAGGCCGACAAAGCCCTTGTTGATGCCGGCATAACACATCTTCAGGGCCGACGCCGCGCCGAGCGGCCCATCGAGCCTGCGGATCCTAAGGCCGCAATCTTCGAGCAGCCTGGTTCGCGCCGCTGTATCGCCGCTGATATAGAGGGTCGGACCTGATTTGCCGGAAACCGGCGGCCCGCCGATGATCGCACCATCCAGCACCTCCACACCGCTGCCGCCGAACCGTGCCGCCACTGCCTGCATGGTTTTCGGCGCGATCGCGTTGAGGTCGATGAACGGCGGCGGCGCCAGCACCTCCGACGATATCTCCGCGACGAGCCCGGCAACCCCGATCGCTTCCGCCGGCGGGACGATCGACAGGATCAGCGCGGCCTTCGCTAGTTCCTGGCGGCCGACCGGCACCATACCGACCGCCTTAGCCCGCGCGATCGTCTGTTCGCTGCGGCCTTCGAGATAGGTCAGCACGGTTGCGCCGTGGTCGACCAGCCGTTTGGCGACCGCGCTTCCCATTGCGCCCGCTCCGATGATTGCAAAAGTCTGCATGTAAACCTCGATGGGGTGACGACGTCACGATAGAGCTATTGCTGATGGCCATGCCGTCAATCGTGACGAACCCAAAATTCTATTTTGAAGCGAACGGCCCCTTCCTGGACGCGATCATTGCGATACTTCAGCGTTTCTGTTTGATATCGGTCAAAACAGAAACGGTCGATGCCGGTATGATCGGTGCGACCATTTGCGTGTGAGGATTGAATGTATCGAACGATCATCTGCGGCATCGGGATGGGCTCCCGGCAGACGGCAATCCGTCTCCTGCGCCGGGCGGCCGGGCTCGTGGACGAAGGCGGAAGCATCGTCGTCATGCATGCCATCGAGACCATCCCTCACCGTCACCTGGCTGGCCTTCCCGAGGAATTCGAGACGACCGCTATCGTCGATGCCGAGAGGAAACTTGTTTCGCTCTGCAAGGAGCTCGCCATTCCGGCGACAGTCGAGGTTCGCATCGGCCTTGCCGCCTCCGTGCTCGTGTCGGCCGCCAGGGAGAGATCAGCCGATCTCATCCTGCTTTCATCCCATGTGGCGGATATCACCGATTACGTCTTCTCCTCGATCGTCGACAAGGTCGTGCGTCACGCCGGATGCTCGGTTCTCATCGACCGGCGGCCCGATCAAGCGCATGAAGGCTCGGCTCCTCAGGAAGAAGACGCGCTGGCGCTCTAACCTTCGCGGCCGCCCCTCCCCGGCGACGGTCTGAGAACCTATATTTCCCGCAAGCCAATCGGCAGTATCGCCTGCCCTGACCGGAGATATGCATGAGCCAGGATCCATACGAGCTTCTGGGTGTGAAGCGGGATGCGTCGCAAAAGGACATCCAAAGCGCCTTTCGCAAGCTCGCCAAGAAACTTCACCCCGACCTTAACCCTGGCGACAAAAAGGCCGAGGAAAGGTTCAAGGAAATTTCGACCGCCTACGAGATCTTGAGCGACGAGGAAAAACGCGGGCGTTTCGACCGCGGCGAGATCGATATAACAGGCGCCGAGCGAGCGCAGCGCAATTATTACCGTGACTATGCCTCGAAGAGCGGCCCTGGCGATCCCTATCGCAACAGTGCCGGTTTTGCCGATTTCGGCGATGCCGACAATTCCTTCGCCAATTTCTTTTCGCGCCGCGCCGGCGGCAGCAGGATGCGCAGTCAAGGCCAGGATCGGCGGTTCTCCATGCAGGTCGACTTTCTTGAGGCCATCAGCGGCACCAGGACCGAGGTCAAGCTGCCGGACGGGCCGCAGCTCGATGTGCAGATCCCGCCCGGAACCCGCGACGGCCAGACCTTGCGGCTGCGCGGCAAGGGCGAGCCGGGCATTGGAGGCGGGCCGCCGGGCGATGCCCTCATCGAGATCCGCGTGAGCCCTCACCGCTTCTTCACGCGGGACGGCGACGACATCCGCCTGGAACTGCCGATCTCGCTTGGCGAGGCGGTGCTCGGCGGTAAGGTCCGCGTGCCGACACCGTCGGGACCTGTCAACCTGACGCTGCCGCCTCATTCGAACACCGGCAAGGTCCTGCGTCTCAAGGGCAAAGGCGTTGCCAACCGCGGCGGCGGGCATGGCGACGTCTATGTGTCCCTGAAGATCGTGCTGCCCGACAATCCCGACGAACGGCTGACGTCCCTGATGAAGGAATGGGAGGCGGCGCATCCATACGATCCGAGAAAGAACATGGAGGCTTGATCATGGATGATCTCGAATTCCGTCTTTACTTGAAAATCGACGTCGTCCAGCTCGATTTCTGGATCGAACAGGGCTGGTTGATCCCCGAGACATCAGGCGAAAGACGATGGTTTCGCGACGCCGACGTTGCCCGCGCCAGGCTCATTCAGGATCTGATGGGCGACATGGGGGTCAACGAAGCCGGCGTCGATGTCGTCATTGACCTGATCGACCAGTTGTATGACCTGAGGGGAACGATGGGCAAGCTGATGACGGCTATCGGCAGGCAGGAGCGCGAGGTTCAGCGCCGGCTGTTCGAGAGCCTCGAAGACATCGACCGGGTTGAATGATCGGCCGCATGCTTTCGGATATCCGCCTCAGGTGGTGAACCAATAGCGGACGATGTGGAAGAACAGCGGTGCGGCGAAAGTTATGGAGTCCAGGCGGTCGAGCACGCCGCCATGTCCCTCGATCACATAGCCCCAGTCCTTGGCGTTGAGGTCGCGCTTGATCGCCGAGAGCACGAAGCCGCCGAAGAAGCCGGCGATGACGATGACCGTGCTGACGGCTGCCGCCTGCAGAGGCGAAAACGGCGTCAGGCGATAGAGCAGCGTTCCCACAAGGATGGCCGAGGCGCCGCCTCCAATCAGGCCTTCGAGCGTCTTCGATGGACTGATGTTCGGCGAGAAGCGATGCTTTCCCAAGAGCTTGCCCCAGACATACTGGAAGACGTCGCTGAGCTGCACGACGATGACCAGATAGACCAGCAAAAGTGCCGACGGTGTGCCGGTCTGCAGCATCAGGAGGGCCGGGGCATGGCTGATCGAATAGACCGTCAGCATCAATCCCCATTGCACCCTGGCGCTGCGCGCCAGGAATTCGTTGACGTCACCGGTCAAGGTCGCCACTGCCGGCAGGATCAGGAAGGCATAGACCGGGATGAAGATCGCAAAGAGACCGTACCACTCGGTCCCGAGCAGCACGTAATGCACCGGCAGGACCACGAAAAAGGATAGGAACAGCGCCAAGTGATCGCCGCGCCGCGACGGTGTCAGCGTCCAGAATTCGCGGAGCGCCATGAAGGATAGAAATGCGAACAGGATGACCGTCGCCGTCTCGCCAAGCAGGATCGCGCCGCCGAACACAGCGACCATGATCCACCAGGAGCGGATGCGGGCATTGAGGTTCTGGACGGTGGCGATGGAACCGGGCTCGGTCGCGCGTCGCTTGAGAACAAAGCCGATCGCGGAGGCGACGGCAAGCAAGCCGAGGATCGCGGCAAGCGCGATGGAGAAGAGGCTGGTCATGCGATGTGTCCCCCGTCCGCGAGCTCGATGACCGCGGCACGGGCGCGGGCCAGGAAGGCGTCCTTACCTTCGCCCGGTTCGACGCGCAGCGGCTTGCCGAAGCGCGCCGTGCAGGTGATCGGGACGATCAGCATGCTTCCTTTGGGCAGGATGCGCTGAAGATTGTCGAGATGAATCGGCACCAGATCGACATCGGGGAAACGGCAGGCCAGGCGATAGATGCCGCTGCGGAATGGGGCGATTTCCTCGGTGGCGCTTCTTGTCCCCTCCGGAAAGATCAGCACCGAGCGCCCCTCCTCCAGCAGGCGCTCGATCGGCGCCAGCGGATTGCTGTCGGGCAGCGGCTTGCGGTCTATCAGGACGGCGCGCAGGCCCTTCTCCGCAATAAAGCGCCGAAAGGCGTTCTTCCCCCAATAATCGCGCGCCGCAACCGGATGGGTCAGCCGCCGCACCTGATACGGCAGGGCTGCCATGACGGCGACCGTGTCGACATGGCTGTTGTGATTGGCGAAGTAAATGCGGCGGCGAGTGTCGGGCGCACAGCCCCGCCATTCGCTTCGGGCGCCGACCATGATACGGACGAACAGCACGAGAAGGCGACGAATGAGCGCGATCATAATCTCTCCAGCGAGCGGGCAAGCGTTTTCGTGCGCGTGATACAGGTGACCAGGCTGCCGGCTGCGATGATGGCCGAGGCCAGGATCAGCGACCAATGGCTGACGGATATCAGCGTCTCGATGCTTTGGGCAACGAGACCCATCGTCAGCACCGCCATGCGGCGCTGCTTGGCCATGATGCCGCTGAAGTCCTGGGGAAGGCCGACCGCTCCGCCGAAGACCCTGATATAGGCGGTGAGTGCTGCGAGCAGCGCACCAAGCCAGGCAAAGCCGCAGGCATAGCCGGCGGCGATAAGCAGCAGGCTGTCGGCGATCCGGTCGGGGAATTCGTTGTAGATCGGCCCGCTCTTGGTCTTCTTGCCGCCTTCGATCGCGACCATCCCGTCAAGCAGGTTGCAGACGAGCCGCAGTTGCACCGTGATCGCCGCGCTGATCAGCGCAATCGGATGTGCCGTGAGCAGGATCAGTGTCGCGCCGATGCCGGCAAACAGGATCGACAGCAACGAAATGCCGTTCGGCGTAACGCCGGTGCGCGCCAGCCATGCGCTCATACCGATCGCCCAGGACGACGACCGGCTCGCGATCGGCCGCCGCGAGGCGTCCCCTTCTTGCCCCATTTTCATTTCCCCAACCCGATCTCCTTGCATATCCTGCCAATGTCGTCGCGCCAAGCCGTCGCGCTCTGTATATTCGCCCCAGGGTCACTCTCGTTGACCCGGAAAGAGCGCGTTTTTCAACGTCGTGCGTCGGCCGCTTAAGAAGCCGGCGGCTGTGTGCGCCATGCCGCCGTTCTTCGGCCAAGCCGCGACACCATACCAGTTCGGAAAATCGGCCGAAGGATCGGGGCAATGGATCGGAACAGCCTGATTTTTAAGCCCATTCGATGCTTGACACATTTTTGGGCGCTACCTATGATTTTTGAACCAAACGGTAAAAAAAAGGGGAGCAGTCAATGACCAAAGACATCCTGATTTCACGCCGCGCAGTGATCGCGTCGGGCATTGCGCTCGGGGTGAGCGGCTTTGCGCCGCTGGCGAGAGCTGCCGCGCCGCTGAAGGTTGCCGGCATTCATGCGTCGCCGGTCGAAAATGCCTGGAACTCCTGTCTGCATAAGGCCCTGCAGGACGCAGCCAAGGACGGTGCCATCGAATACGTCTTCTCCGAAGGTGTCTCCGGCACCGATTATCCGCGCGCCATGCGCGAATATGCCGAGCAGGGCAACAAGCTGATCATCGGCGAAGCCTACGCGGTGGAAAAAGAGGCCAGGCAGGTCGCAGCCGATTATCCCGATACGGCTTTCGTGCTGGGCTCGAGCGGTGAGCAGGCCGGCGACAACTTCGGCGTCTTCGGTACTTGGAACTATGACGGCGCCTATCTTGCCGGCATGCTGGCCGGCAAAATGACCAAGTCGAATGTTGTCGGTTCGGTCGGCGCCATTCCGATCCCTGAGGTCAACATGCTGATCAATGCGTTTGCGGCCGGCGTCAAGGCCGTCAATCCCGACGCCAAGCACCTCGTCTCGTTCATCGGCACCTTCTTCGATCCGCCGAAGGCGCGAGAAGCCGGTCTTGCCCAGATCGATGCCGGCGCCGACATCCTGTTCGGCGAGCGCATCGGCACGGCCGATGCCGCCAAGGAGCGCGGCATCAAATCTGTCGGTTCGCTGATCGATTATACGCCGCGCTATCCGGATACGGTGTTTGCCAACGCCATGTGGTATTTCCGCCCGATCCTCAACGCTGCGATCGCCGATGTCGCTGCCGGAAAGCCGGTCGGCAGGAACTACACGTCTTACGGCCTGATGAAGGAAGGCGGCAGCGATATCGTCTTCGTCAAGGGTGTGGCGCCCGCTGATGCCGAGGCTGCGATGGAAGCCAAGCGGGCGGAGATCAAGGCCGGCACCTTCGAAGTTCCGAAGATGATGGACGAGCCGAAGTAATTCGTCTCATGCAGGGCGATGCAACGGGCCTGGCGGCAGCGATCAGGCATGGCAGCCTGAGCGCTGTAGAAGTGATGCGGACCTCTCTTGACGCGGCTGCGCGGCACGAGCCGCTCGGCGCCATTGCCTATCTCGATGCCGCCATGGGTCTCGCCTCGGCGAACAACAGCGACAGGGAACGGCGGAGCGAACCCAAACGCTTCGCTACGCGGCCTTTTGCCGGCGTGCCGGCCTTGGCGAAGGATCTGGGTGGGCCTTTCGCCGGTCTGCCGGTAGCGGCCGGGTCCCGCCTCTTCGAACGAAAAGGCGGCGAAGCGGATTCCGATCTCGCTTCCCGTTTCCGCGACGCCGGCTTTTGTCTGTTCGGTCTGACGACGAGCCCTGAATTCGGCCTGTCGCTTGCCAGCGAACCGGTCATCGGACCAATCTGCCGCAATCCGCTCGATCCGGCCCGGACCGCAGGCGGCTCTTCCGGTGGAGCGGCAGCGGCGGTGGCCGCCGGGATCGTTGCCATTGCGCATGCCACCGATGCCGGCGGCTCGATCCGCGTTCCCGCAGCCTGCTGCGGCCTTGTCGGAATGAAGCCGACACGCGGCGCCATGCCGGGCGGACCATCCTTCGGCAACCACCTCGGCGGGATCGCCAGCGAACTGGCGGTTTGCCGCTCGGTGCGGGATACCGCGCGGATATTCGATAGGCTGAGCCGTAATTCACGAGGGCCCTTTGCGGATCCTTCTCCTGTCGATATCGGCAACGGCCGTTTGCGGATCGGCCTGCTGGCCGATACCGGATCAGTTCACCCGACCGAGGGCGATCGGCTCGTAGCCGTTGAGGACGCGGCTCGTGCCCTCGAGAGCGACGGACACGAGATCGTTCCGCTGAGCTGGGCCGAGTTCGAATGGAGCGTCGCTGCCAGCGGCCGCGCCTTCGCCGATATCGTCTCCGTCAACCTTGCGGCGCTGATCGTGGCGGCGGCTCTTGATGAAAGCATGGCCGAGCCTCTGACCCAGGCTTTCGCGGCGCGCGGGCGGGCGCTTCCTGCCACCATGCTCTGGAATACGCTGAACGACGCCATCCTGGTGAGCCATAACCTCTGGGCGCTGTTCGACAGGGTCGATTGCATCCTGATGCCGATGCTCTCGTCTGCACCTCTTGCGATCGGCTCCTTTCCGTCCGATCATGGCGACACGGATCTGCATCTCGAGCGGATGACGGCATTCGCGCCGCTTGCCTGCCTCGCCAATATTTCGGGTTTTCCTGCTTTGACGCTGCCTTTTGGACAGGATGAGCATGGCATGCCACTGCCGGTGCAGATGATGGCGCCGATGGGTCACGAGCTGCGCCTGCTGTCGTTTGCCGCACGCCTGGAAGCCGAGGCGCGATGGCAGCACCGTTTTCCGGTCGCAGGATCGCTGTCATGACCGGACCTGTGATGGAGATTATCGGCGTCAGCAAGCGCTTCGGCGGCAATCTTGCCAATGACGATATCTCCATGACGCTTGCCAGGGGTGAGGTCGTCGCTCTGCTCGGCGAAAACGGCGCCGGCAAGACCACGCTGATGAGCATCCTTTTCGGCCACTACATGCCCGATGCCGGCCGGATTCTGATCGAGGGAATGGAGGTGCCGCAGGGCAAGCCGCGGGCGGCGATCCGCGCCGGCGTCGGCATGGTGCATCAGCACTTCTCGCTCGCACCCAATCTCACCGTTCTCGATAATGTCATGACCGGTGCCGAAAGCCTGTGGGCCTGGCGCTCTGAAACATCAACGGCGCGAAAGAAGCTCCTGGCAATTTCCGAGCGCTTCGGCCTCAAGGTTGATCCTGATGCCCGTATTGGCGACTTGTCGGTCGGCGAGCAGCAACGAGTGGAAATCCTGAAGGCGCTCTATAACGATGCCAGCATTCTGATCCTCGACGAGCCAACGGCGGTATTGACCAATATCGAGGCCGACCGGCTGTTCGCGACCTTGAAGGAGATGGCCCGCCAGGGCCTGTCGCTGATCTTCATCTCCCACAAGCTCGACGAGGTGATGGCTGCAGCCGACCGCATCGTCGTGCTGCGCGGCGGCAAGATGGTCGCCGAACGCAAGGCGTCTGAAACCAGCAAGGCGGAACTCGCCGAACTGATGGTCGGCCGCCGCGTGATGCGGCCCGTGCGCGAGCCATCGACGCCCGGCGCGATTGCGCTCGAAGCCGCCGATGTCACGGTGCGCATCGCCGGCATCGAAAGGCTTAAGTCGATCAGGTTTCGGCTGCACCAGGGCGAGATCCTCGGCATCATCGGCGTTTCGGGCAATGGCCAGGCGGCGTTGGCGCACCTTCTCTCCGGCACACTGGCCCGCAGCGGTGGCGATCTTCTGCTGTTCGGGGAAGTCGTCGGTGATCTCGGCGTCGCCGATGTCGTCGACGCCGGTATCGGCCGCATTCCTGAAGACCGCAACGAGGAGGGCGTGATCGGCGAGATGGCGATCTGGGAAAATGCCGTGTTGGAGCGCCTCGCCTCACCGGCCTTCTCGCGCCTCGGTCTTGTCAACCGCAAGGCCGGCATGGCCTTCGCGAAAGAGATCATCGACGGGTTCGATGTTCGCGGCGGCGGCCCCGCCATTCGCACTCGGCTGCTCTCCGGCGGCAATATGCAGAAGCTCATTCTCGGCCGCAACCTGCATCGGCGGCCGCGCATCCTGATCGCCGCGCAGCCTGCACGGGGACTCGACGAAGGGGCAGTGGCGGCCGTACACGCGCGCCTGCTCGAAGCCCGCCGGCAGGGTGCCGCCGTGCTGCTGATCTCCGAAGATCTCGACGAGGTGATCGCGCTCGCCGATCGCATCCAGGCAATCGTCGGTGGCCGCCTGTCCCCGCCCGTCGAGGCCGAAGATGCCGATGCTCGCAGGCTAGGGCTGATGATGGCTGGCGAATGGCAAGAGACCCACGAGGCCGGCCATGCGATTTGAGCGCCGCGAACACCGTCCGCTTTATCTGTTGATCGTCACGCCCGTCATCGCGGTCATCGCCGCGCTGGCGCTGGCGGGCATCTTGATCGCCATTGCCGGCGCGCCGGTGCTCGATGCCTATTGGCGTATCGTGATCGGTGCTTTCGGCTCGCGGCTGTCGGCGACCGAAACGCTGACGCGGGCAACGCCGCTGATGCTGACGGGGCTTGCCGCCGCCGTCGCTTTCCGGGCGCGGCTCTGGAATATAGGCGCCGAGGGCCAATTTTATCTTGGCGCCATCGCCGTTGCCGCGGCGAGTTCGAAACTGCTCGGCGATCTGTCGGCACCCATTCTCATTCCGCTCCTGCTGCTGATCGGCGCCATTGCCGGCATGGTGCTCATTCTCATTCCCCTCTGGCTCAGGCTGCGCTTCTCGGTCGATGAGGTCGTCACCAGCCTGTTGCTGAACTTCATAGCCGTACTCTTCGTCTCGATGCTGATCGACGGCGTTCTCAAGGACCCGCTTGCCTTCGGCTGGCCGCAGTCGCAATCGGTCAGCGATCATGCCATGTTGCCGAAGCTAATCGCCCGCTCACGCCTGCATATTGGCTTTACGATCGCGATCGTGCTGGCTGTCGTCGTCCATTTTGTCCAGTCCCGTACGGTGTTCGGGATGCAGTCGCGCGCCGCCGGCCTCAATCCCACCGGTGCGATCTTCGCCGGTGTGCCGCTCGGCAAAACCTTGGTGAAAGTCGCCTGCCTGTCCGGCGGGCTCGCGGGGCTGGCGGGAGCGATCGAGGTGATGGGGGTCAAGGGTTACGTGACGACCGACCTGTCGCCGGGTTTCGGCTATGCAGGTATTGTTGTCGCCATGCTCGCCAACCTCAATCCCCTGGGTGTCGTCGTCGCCGCCATTTTCACGGCCACGATGTTTGTGGGCGCGGACGGCATGAGCCGGGGCCTCGGCATCCCCACCTATATCGCCGATGTCACGGTGGCCTTGTCACTGTTGACGATGCTGATCGCGTTGTTCTTCACCCAGTACAGGATCCGGCGATGATGCAGCTGTTCGACATCATTGCTTCCGCAGGGCTGTGGGCGGCAATCCTGCGGATCGCCACGCCGCTGATTTTCGGCACGCTCGGCGCCTTGCTCTGTGAGCGGGCCGGCGTGCTCAACCTCGGCATCGAAGGCATAATGACCTTCGGCGCGATGATCGGCTGGCTTTCCGTTTATCACGGCGCCGATCTCTGGACCGGCCTGCTGATTGCTGGCATAGCTGGCGGCGTCTTCGGCCTGCTGCATGCGGGCCTCACGGTGACGCTGGGCCTCTCCCAGCATGTCTCCGGCCTTGGCGTCACGCTGTTTGCCTCCAGCTTCAGCTACTATGTCTTCCGGCTGATCGTGCCGCTTGCCAATACGCCACCCACCATCGTGCCGTTCCAGCCGATCGCCATCCCGGGCTTGTCGACCCTGCCTTTCATCGGGCCGGCTTTCTTCACGCAGACGGCGCCGACCTATCTCGCGATCATTATCGCCCTGCTGATGGCCTACATCATCTTTCGCACACCGGTGGGGCTTGCGATCCGTATGACCGGTGAAAATCCGCATGCGGCGGAAGCCCAGGGCGTCAATCCAATGAAGGTGCGCTATGGCGCGGTGATCGCCGGAAGCGCGCTGATGGGAATGGGCGGCGCCTTTTTGACACTCTCGGCATTCAACAGTTTCTTCCCGACCATGGTGCAGGGGCGCGGCTGGATCTGCATCGCGCTCGTCGTGTTCGCCTCCTGGCGGCCCGGCCGCGCGCTGTTCGGCGCCCTGCTCTTCGCCTTCTTCGACGCCTTCCAGCTTCGGCTGCAAACCGCGCTGAGCGGGCTCGTCCCCTATCAGCTCTTCCTGATGACGCCCTATATCCTCTCCATTGCCGCCCTTGCCGTCATGGCCCGCCGCGCCCGCGTTCCGCAGGCGCTGATGCAGCCCTATCGCCGCGGCGAACGCTAAACCACTTCTGTCCAATGAGGCTCCGATGTTCGATCTGATTGTCAGAAATGCAAATCTCGCCGATGGCCGAAAGGGTATCGATATCGGCATCCAGAACGGCAGGATCGTCGCTGTCGAGCGCAATCTCCAGGCGCAGGCGGGGGAGGAAATCGACGCGACAGGCCGGCTGGTCAGCCCGCCCTTCGTCGATCCGCATTTCCATATGGACGCCACCCTGTCGCTCGGCCTGCCGCGCATGAACGTCTCCGGCACGCTGCTCGAAGGCATCGCGCTCTGGGGAGAACTGCGCCCGATCGTGACGAAGGAGGAACTGGTCGATCGCGCGCTGCGCTATTGCGATCTGGCGGTGACGCAGGGGTTGCTCTTCATTCGCAGCCATGTCGACATCAGCGATTCCAGACTGGTGACCGTCGAGGCGATGATCGAGGTTCGCGAAAAGGTCGCGCCCTATATCGATCTGCAGCTGGTCGCCTTTCCCCAGGATGGTTATTACCGCTCGCGGGGCGCAATAGACGCGCTCAACCGCGCCCTCGACATGGGTGTCGATATCGTCGGCGGCATTCCCCACTTCGAACGGACGATGGGTGAAGGTACGGCGTCGGTCGAGGCGCTCTGCCGCATCGCCGCCGATCGGGGCCTGCCGGTCGATATGCATTGCGATGAAACCGACGATCCGCTCTCGCGCCATATCGAGACGCTGGCTGCCGAAACCATCCGCTTCGGCTTGCAGCGGCGTGTTGCCGGCTCGCATCTGACCTCGATGCATTCGATGGACAATTATTATGTCTCCAAGCTCATCCCGCTGATGGCGGAGGCCGAGATCAACGTCATCCCCAATCCGCTGATCAACATCATGCTGCAGGGCCGGCACGACACCTATCCGAAACGCCGCGGCATGACCCGCGTCAGGGAGTTGATGGATGCCGGGCTCAACGTTTCCTTCGGGCACGACTGCGTCATGGACCCCTGGTACTCGATGGGATCGGGCGACATGCTGGAGGTCGGCCATATGGCGATCCATGTGGCGCAGATGGCCGGCATTGACGACAAGAAGAAAATCTTCGACGCGCTGACCGTCAATTCGGCGAAGACGATGGGGCTTGCGGGCTATGGTCTCGAAAAGGGGTGCAACGCCGACCTCGTCATCCTCCAGGCCAGCGACACGCTGGAAGCGCTGCGGCTGAAGCCGAACCGGCTGGCGGTGATCCGTCGCGGAAAGGTTATCGCCCGCTCGGCGCCGCGCATCGGCGAACTCTTCCTGGATGGTCGCCCGGCACGGATCGATGGGGGTCTGGATTACGTGCCTCATTATTGAGAGGCGGCGGAGGCTTGCCGGCCTACGGGAGTGGCTTTAGATTGGAGTCAGCAATATGGGGCTGCAAAGCTGCGACCCGCCAGACTGCTGACAAAGGCCGGCCAACTCCTCTTTCGTCATGCTCGGGCTTACCCGAGTATCTACAGCCGGCTCAGCAGATCCTCGGCACAAGGCCGAGGATGACGCCGAGTGAAGAACGAGGCTTTCAACAAACTGAGGCGCCGGGCGAAATCGCGACCCTCTTCAATTCGCCCTGGCCTGGAGCCTATTTCTTCGAGGCCTCGTAAAGCGCCTTGGTTTCGGCGTTCATCGGATAGAGGCCGGGTAGCGGAACGCCTTCATCGATCTTCGTCATGATCCAGGCTTCCATGCGCTCCTGTTCCGGCGCTTCATCAAGCAAGGCGTCGAGCAGATCGGCTGGGATCAGCACGGCGCCGTCCTGGTCGACGACGATAATGTCATCCGGAAAGACCGCCACGCCGCCGCAGCCGATCGGCTGCTGCCAGGCGACGAAGGTGAGGCCGGCGACCGAGGGGGGTGCTGCGACGCCGCGGCACCAGACCGGCAGGCCGCTGTCGAGCACGCCGGCAAGGTCGCGCACGACGCCATCGGTGACGAGTGCGGCAACGCCTCTCTTCTGCATGCGGGCGCAGAGGATATCGCCGAAGATGCCGGCATCGGCAACGCCCATTGCATCGACGACGGCGACGCAGCCTTCCGGCATCACCTCGATCGCGGCGCGCGTCGAGATCGGCGAGGCCCAGGAGGCCGGCGTCGCCAGATCTTCGCGGGCAGGCACGAAGCGCAGCGTAAAGGCCGGGCCGACGATGCGCGGCTGGCCGGGCTTCAGCGGAACGGCGCCGCGGATCCAGACGTTCCGCAGGCCCTTCTTCAGAAGAACGGTCGTCAGTGTCGCCGTCGAGACGGTCTTGAGGATTGCTATCGCTTCAGCGTTGAGGGCCATCGGTTATCGGTTCCAATTCGGTTTCTGTCAGATGCTCTGGATCATACCGCCATCGACGCGGATCACCGACCCGGTCAGATAGGAGGCAGGCTCGCTCGCCAGGAAGGCGACGACATTGCCATATTCTTCCGGCCGGCCGTAGCGGCCGAGCGGAATGCTGCCGGTACTCTCAGCGACGACGTCATCGATGGCACGGTTTTCGCGTTTGGCCTTCTGTTCGTCGAGGAAGCTGATGCGGCCGGTGGCGATCCGGCCGGGCAGAACGATGTTGACGGTGATGCCGTCGCGCCCGACCTCGCGCGCCAGCGTTTTCGACCAGCCGACCAATGACAGGCGTAGCGCATTCGAGATGCCGAGATTGGCGATCGGCGCCACCACGCCCGACGAGGTCGAAGTGACGATCCGTCCCCATTTGCGCGCCCGCATCTGCGGCAGCACACGATCAGTGATTGCTATGACGGAAAGGACCATGCTCTGGAAATACTGGTTCCAGACTGCCAGGTTCTGGCCGGAGACGGTGGTCGGCGGTGGGCCGCCGGTATTGTTGACGAGGATATCGATTGGTCCGAACTGCCGTTCGATTACAGCGACATGCGCATCGATCGAACCGAGATCGGCAAGGTCCCATTGCAGCGCCAGCGCCTTGCCATCTTCGGATTCGATCGCAGCCGTGGTCTTTTGCGCGGCGGCAAGGTCGATATCCGCCGCGGCAATTTTGGCGCCTTCGCGCGCAAGCCTGACCGCAATCGCGCTACCCAACCCGCCGCCGGCGCCAAGCACCAGGGCCGTTTTGTCCTTCAGGCCGAAATCCATTTCATCTCCTCACATGGTCGGGCCATCTTTCGGAGCAATGGATCGTAAATAAAATATGGCTTCTGCTTTGTTCAGGAGATAGAAAAACTATCGATGGACACACGTTTTCTCGAGACCTTCATTGTCATTGCCGAGCGCCACTCGCTGGCCGAGGCGGCTCAACGGCTGAACCTGACGCCGGCCGCCGTTGCCCAGCGCATCCGCGCATTGGAGGCCGAGCTTGGTGTGCGGCTGCTGGTGCGTTCTGGCCGCGTCATGCGGCCGACCGAGGCCGGTTTTGCCATTCTCGAACGCTGCAAGGATCTGGTGCGCGATACACGCGACCTGAAGGCGATGGCCGGTACCGCGACGATTTCGGGTGAGATGCGGATCGGCGCGATCAATACGGCGCTGACCGGCCTCGTTCCCGATATTCTCCACCGTCTGGCGCAGGATTACCCGCTGATCGAAATTTTTCTAAAGCCGGGCGCTTCGATGGATCTCTATGAAGAGGTTTTGAATGGCGCGCTGGATGCGGCCTTCATCATCGAACCGCGATTTCCGATGCAAAAGACGCTGAGCTTCGAAAGGCTGCGCCAGGAGCCCCTCGTGCTGATCGCGCCGCAGGACTGTGAGGGGACGGATCCGCTCGAATTGCTGCAGACCCTGCCCTTCATCCGCTACGACCGCAACCAGTGGGGCGGCCATATCGCCGACGAATATTTGCGCGAGATCGGCATCCGACCTATCGAGCGTTATGAGCTCGACGCGCTGGAGGCGATCGCGGTGATGGTCAACCGTGGTCTCGGGATCTCGATCGTACCGGATTGGGCGCCGCCGTGGCCGGCCGGGCTTGATATCCTCAAGCTGCCCTTGCCCCGTTCGTCCGCCGTTCGCACGGTCGGCATCGTCGCGACGCGATCCTCGCCGAGGACAAATCTCGTCGCCGCGCTTCTGGAAACCAGCCGCGCGGCGATGGGAGCCTGATCGGATCAAGCGATCTTCTGGCGGACCGGCAGTTTCCAGCCGGGCCGGACAAAGTGGCAGGTATAGCCGTTCGGGATCCGCTCCAGATAGTCCTGGTGCTCGAGCTCGGCCTCCCAGAAATCGCTAACCGGCACGACCTCGGTGACCACCTTGCCGGGCCACAGGCCCGATGCGTCGACATCGGCGATCGTATCCTTGGCGACACGCTCCTGCTCAGGGCTGGTGTAGAAGATCGCCGAACGGTAGCTCGCGCCGACGTCATTGCCCTGGCGGTGGCGTGTGCTCGGATCGTGGATCTGAAAGAAGAATTCGAGGATCTCGCGATAGCCGATCCTTGCAGGGTCGAAGATGATCTCGATCGCCTCGGCGTGGTTTCCGTGGTTGCGATAGGTCGCATTCGGCACGTCGCCGCCGGTATAGCCGACCCGGGTTGAAATCACGCCCTTGTAGCGGCGGATGAGGTCCTGCATGCCCCAGAAGCAGCCACCGGCGAGCACTGCACGTTCTTCGGTCATTGGATGTCTCCTTGTTTGCCAAGAGATAGTGTCTCGCGCCGCAGATTTCCATAAGGTGGAACCACGCACGGCTGTGCAATCTAAGGCGCAGGTGTTGCCGGTCTAAGTTACGCTTTGCTCGCAAAGCCTTCCTTGAGCCAGGGATGCAATGCCTTGCTGGCGGCGAGGATATCGCCCTTCCCGTCGACGTCTGCGCCGGAAAACCGGGTGACGATGCCGCCTGCCTCCTCGACCATCAGCACTGAGGCGCCGAAATCATGGATTGAGAGCCCATCTTCGAAGAATCCGTCCAGCCGGCCGCAGGCGACGTAGGCGATCGACAGCGCCGCCGAGCCGAGGCGGCGCACGCCCGCCGTATTGGCCATCAGGCGCTTGACGGCTTCGAAATAGGTCTCTTCCGCAACCGCCTTGACCTGGCCGGGAATCGGCAGGCCGGCGCCGACGAGGACGTTTTCGATGTCGCCGACATCGGCGCAGCGGATGCGCTCGCCGTTGAGATAGGCGCCGCCGCCGATCTCCGCGCTGAACAGCTCGTCCTGCATGGCGTCATAGACAACGCCGGCGACGAGCCTGCCGCTTTCGGCGATTGCTATCGTCATGCCGAAATGCGGGAGGCCCCAGGCATAATTGGTGGTGCCGTCGATCGGGTCGATATAGATGATCGGCGTTTCCGGCCCGGCCGTGCGGTTGCCGACGGCTTCCTCGCCCTGGATCGCATAATCAGGGAAGGCCTTCACCATCTCGTCGACGATAATCCGCTCGACGGCGACGTCGATCTCGGTCTGGTAGTCGCGCGGCGCCTTGGCCAGCATTTCCGTCGAAGTCCTTCGGCGGAGCGAACCGCGGGCGGTCTCGCCCGCCTTTACCACCGTTTCGGCAAGCACGACGAGGCGGGACGACGCGGTCGGGGAAAGGCGCGCGGAAATCGGGGAGGATGTCATGAGGAAAGTCCGGATACTGCTGATGTGACGGAGTGAATCGTGCGCAGCCAATCCCTTCGCAGAGGCAGATGATGGTTTATGAACCTACTTGCCACCACTCCAGCGAAAGACCGACTATCGGTCGATGAGATTGCCAATCTTGTTTGTGAGTACTGACATAGTCAACACCGGATCGACTATTTCAGGATCGCTTCAAGCTCGGAAACGGTCGGAAACGCTTTTCTCGTCCCGTGCCTTGAGACAGTGATGGCCGCGGCGGCGGCCGCATGTTCGATGGCTTGCCTGTCCAGCCGTTGCCCGCGCAACGCGCAGGATGCGAGCGCCACGGCCATGAACGTATCGCCTGCGCCCGTTGTATCCACAACATCGCAGGCTTGAGCGGGCACTTCGAGGCACGCGTTTCGGTTCACCAGCATCGCGCCCTCGCCGCCGAGGGTCAGGACGACCTCGCGCAGGCCCCGGTCGAGGAGATGCTCGGCGGCGTCCCTGCCTGTCGTTCCCGTCAGGGTCTGAGCCTCGCCCTTGTTGAGGAAGGCGATGTCGATCAATTCCCAGAGATCGGAGAAATAGGAGCGCACCGGCGAGGGATTGAAGGCAGTGATCATGCCGATCGTCCGGGCATGCTCGAGAATGTCGCGCGTCGTCCGGTCGGAGAGGTTGCCCTGCAGCATCATCAGATCGCCGGGACCGGCCGTCGACAGGATTTGCGTGACATGGGACAGGTTGAGACTCTGCGCCGATTCCGTCGTGGTGACGATGGCATTTTCACCGCCCGGCAGCCGGAAGATGATCGAGACGTCGCTCGATGTACCTTCCATTTCGATCAGTTCGCTCTGAAGCGGTTCTTCCGTCAGGTAATGGCGGATGGTGTCGGCCCTCGCATCCCTGCCGACGGGCGCCACTAGCGTTGTCGGAACGCCGCAGCGGGCCATGACGACCGCCTGGTTCGTACCCTTGCCGCCGAGATCGCTGCCACCGGCAGTGCCGAGGATGGAGGCGCCAACGAGCGGAAGTTCGGAAACGGCGATGGTTTCGTCGATGGCGACATTGCCGACTATGTAGGCGCGCATGCATCCGCTTTCGCAAGGCTGAAGCTAAAGATAAGGCGCATCGTGAAAATCGATCTCAAGTTGCATCGCCCGGCCGAAGATCGCGCTGAGCCGCGCTTTTTCATCCTCTTCCAGCGTTTCTCCGGCGATGTCGAGTTCATTCTTCAGCCATTGCGCCTGGGCGGCGAAGTTCGGATCGACGTGCATGTCGACCCATTCCTTCAGCAGCGGATCGCTGATCGGGCGGCTGGCTGCTTCCTTCGACCAGGTCCAGTACATCCATTCAGCGGCAAACATCGCCGCGGCCGTGTCGAGGAAGCCGCCCTGCCGGGCGATGTCAAGCATGCCCACGCGAAAGGCCTCGACCCCGGCAATGCTGGTGTCGAACGACGAGGGGTCGATGCCGCGGCTGGCGAAGGTGCGCTCGAAATAGGCGATCTGCTCGTTGGCGAGCGCGTCGAGCACGGCGATCAGCCAGCGTTTCTGCGCCATCGTTTTCGCGGTCCCCGCCGCATAGGCGAAGATCGAGATGGCGCTGTCGACGAAAGCGCCTTCGTAGACGAGATAACGATCGAAAGCCTCCTTGCTCAGCCCGTCGTTCTTGACGTCCTCGACGAAACGATGGGAAAGCATCGCGCGGAAGACGGCGTCGTTCTCGTGCAGGATGCGGTCCGAGAGGCTTTCCGCCGCCATGCTCAACCCTCCAGTCCAGGCTCGGCTGCCGCGCGGAAGGCGCGGACGCGCTCGATGTCGACGGGGTTCCACCAGACGCCGCCATGCTTCAGCGAGGAAGCGACGATGACGCCGTTGGTGCGGCTTAGAATATCGACGATATTGTCCTTGTTGACGCCGGAGCCGACGAGCAGTGGCAGATGCGTCGCTGCGCCGATCTCCTCGATTTCCTCCATCGTCGCCGAATTGCCGGTTCGCTGGCCGGTGGCGATGACGCCGTCCGCATCGAAGAAGGCGAGGTCGCGCGTCAGTTCCTGGATCGAGCGGTCGGCGACGATGGCGTGGCTGCCGTGCTTGACGTGACTGTCGGCAAAAACCTTGATGTGCTCGGCCCTGAGCAGCGAGCGATAGCGCATGGCTTCGGCCGCCCTGCCCTCCATGAAACCTTCATTGGCAACATAGGCATTGGCCCATTGATTGACGCGGATGAATTTGGCGCCGCCGGCCATGGCGATGGCGAAGGCTGGAATCGGCGCATTGGCAAGGACGTTGATGCCCAGCGGAATACCGGCCGCGCGCGCGATCCGGTCCGTCACGACAGACATGAAACCCGTCGTCTCGGGGCCGATATCCTCAGGCTTCGAGAATGGTACGTCGCCGTGATTTTCGACAATCAGCCCATGCAGGCCGCCTTCCATGCAAGCTTCGGCGTCGCGCATGCACGCGTCGTAGATCGCATCCATCGCAGCCCCCCGGTAACGCGGTGCGCCCGGGAAGGCCGGGCAGTGGATCATGCCGATCAGAACCTTGTCTCTGCCGAAAATGTCCCTGACGGCGTTGGATGATCTGTCCGAAATTTCCTGCATGTCCATTTCCTTTCCAATTCCTGCCGCGTGCTGCAATCACGCCTGGTTCTCGGTGAGCCAGCCGAGGATGTTTTTCCACAGCCGGCCGTAGCCTTCCCATTCGCAGAAGGCCGGCGAGAGCCAGTGCGGACCGATATCCGATGTCCAGGCCGCCGTTCGCCCAGTGCCGTGCGTGCCGAGGACGAGCAGCGGATGACCGCCTTGATCCTCGGGCAGGCGCGCGACGACTTCGACATCCGCACGGTCGCGCACTTCGACCTCGTTGACGCCGAGCAGCACCGGCCAGGCGCCTTCGAGGCCCTGCATCGTCGGGTGCTCAGGCTTCACCACCTCGGCAACGGTTCCCTCCGGGATCTCGACGCGGTCGTCATAGGGCAGGCAGGTGACGGGCAAGGTGTCTTCGACGGGGGTGCGCCGCCAGCGCGCCTTGCCGTCGATGCCCTGGAAGGAAAAATAGCCGCCGACCATCAGCAGGCCGCCGCCCTTTTCCACCCATGCCTTCAGCAGCTTCAGCCGGTTCGGCACCGTGCGCGAATGCAGCCACACATCCGGCGGCAGCAGCAGCGAATTGGCGCCGATATCGGAGAGGATGATGGCATCGTAAGCATCGAGCCCGGATATATCGAAGGGGAATTTCTCCACCGCCTCATGCGCCGGCATATAGGTGAGTTCGAAGGCGCTGCCGGCCAGCGCCTTGACCAGCGGTTCGGCGCCGAGATGGAAGGTGACGCTGCCGAACTGGTCGAAGCCTTTGTAGTGCGTGGCGGAGCTGACCCAGCTCTCGCCGACAAGGAGGATTTTCTTTGTCATGACCATACCTGTGATCGATTGAATTGATGGAGCTAGGCTCCGGTTTGAAAGACGCGTCGCGGATTGCTGCGCATCATCTCGTCGAGAGTAGCCCCGTCGAGGCCGTGCCGCTGAAGACGGGGAAGGAAGTGGTGAAGGATATAGGCGTAGCCATTGCCGCCATAATGCGTCAGCATCATCTTCAGAAAGACGTCGTGCGACAGAAGAATCCGGTCGAGATAACCGGCCTCGACGAGACGCACGATCGCGCGCGCAGCTTCTTCGTCGCTCGGGCACTGCACCTGCTGATCGGCATAGAAGAAATCCATGCCGATCATGTCGTATTCAATAAAGGCGCCGCGCTCCGCCAGCTCGCTCTGATAGGCAAGGTCGTCATGTGATGGGTTCATGTGGCAAAGCACGGTGTGGCGGAGATTCGCCCCCTCTTCCGCCACCACGTCGAGCACGCGGTGGCCGAGACGGAACCAGCCCGGCAGATGCACCATCAGCGGAAGCCCGGTCAGCACCTGCGCGCGTGCCGCACCGCGCAGCGATTTCTCTTCCTCGGCGGTGAAATCCGAGGAGACGCCGATCTCGCCGATCAAGCCGATCCTGACGCCGGTGCCGTCGACGCCCTCCCTCGCCTCACGGACGATCTCTAGCGCGATGTCATCGACGCTCATCGCGGCGACGCCTTCAGGATGCGAGGAGCCGAGATAGTAACCCGCCCCCATCACGATGTTGAGGCCTGACGCCTCGGAGATACGCCGGAGCGCCAGCGGATCGCGGCCGATGCCCTTGCACGTCGGCTCGACTACGGTGCGACCGCCCGCCGTGGCGAAATCCTTGAGTTCGGCCACCGCCAGATGTTCGTCGTCCAGCGTGATATTGTGCTTGTTGACGAAGGGGTCCTGCCGGAGTTCGCCAAGGATCTCCATGCAGACGAAGCTTTCGGCTAGATATTGCCGCTCCGGCGTCTTCGGCGCATGCCACCAGCAGCGGCAGTCGTTGAGGATATGCTCGTGCATCAGTGTCACGCCGAGCGCATCCGCCGAAACGGGGCCGGTAACGGTCATCACCTTGCCGGAGCGGACATGCGCTTCCGACAAGCTCTCTGCTGCTTGTTCACTCATCGCCTCATCCTTTCCTGCCCATTCCGAAACGGAAATTGACGGTGAAGATGCGGGTGTTCAGCCAGATGGCGACGAGAATGATGGCGCCGGTGACGATCTGGGTGAAGAACGGCGATATGTGCATCAGGATCAGGCCGTTGCCGATGACGGCGATGGTCAGCGTGCCGAGCACCGTGCCGAGGATGGTGCCGCGCCCGCCCATCAACGACGTTCCGCCGAGAACGACGGCTGCAATCACCTGCAGCTCGAAACCGACGGCGGCATTGGACGAACCGGAGCCGAGCCGAGCGGCAATCAGCAGGCCGGCGACCGCGCAGGCGATACCGGAGATGATGTAGACCGAGGCGATGATCCATTTGGCGGGCATGCCGACACGCCGTGCCGCTTCCATGTTGGAACCAACCGCCACGACTTGCCGGCCATATTTCGTCGCTGTGATAATCACATAGCCGAGCGCGGCAATGACGATGGCGATGACCGCCGGGATCGGGAATCCGAAAATTTCACTGCGGCCGAGCGCGAAGAAACCAGGCGCATCCTTGATCGGGATGGAATAACCCTGGGTCAGATAGAGCGCCAGGCCGCGCAGGATCGAGAGGCCGGCAAGCGTGACGATGAAGGCCGGAATGCCCTGATAGGCGACGAACCAGCCCTGGACCAGTCCCATGAAGGCGCCGAGCACCAGCATGCCGATGACCACGGTCGGCCAGGGAATTCCCATCGCCATGACGATTGCCGCAACCGCATTGACGAGCGCGACCTGCGAGCCGACGGAGAGATCGATACCGCCGGTGATGATGACAAAGGTCATGGCGATGGCGACGATCAGGATGGGGGCGGCCTGTCGGACGACATTCAGGATGTTGCCGAGTGTGAAGAAGGTCTCGCTGCCGATCGAGAAGAAGATCATGCAGGCCAGGAAGAAGATGGCGATCGACAGCACCTGCGCATGTTCGCCGAAGAAATCGGCCGCACGCGAGCCGCGGCCGCGTTCCGTGTAAGCCGTCATTGCCTGGCTCCTTCACCGACGATCAAATGGACGAGATCCTCGAGGTTGGTGCTGCCGATCTGCCGCTCGGCCACCTTCGTGCCCTCATACATCACCGCGATGCGGTCGCAGACCCGGAAGAGATCCTGGAGCCGGTGGGTGATGAGGATCACCGAGACCCCGTTTGCCTTGACGCGGTTGATCAGCGATAGCACCGCCTCGACCTCCGCGACGGCAAGCGCCGATGTCGGCTCATCCATGATCAGCACCTTCGGCTTAAAGGAGGCCGCGCGCGCAATGGCGATCGCCTGACGCTGCCCGCCGGAGAGCTGAGCGACCTTGCCCGTCAGCCTGGGTATGCGGATCTCCAGCGAATCCAGCATCTTGCGGGCTTCGGACAGCATCGTCCGGGTATCGAGAAACGGCCCGCGGCTGAGTTCGCGGCCGAGGAAGAGATTGCCGACGACATCGATGTGATCGCAAAGGCTGAGATCCTGGAACACCATTTCGATGTTCCGACCGCGCGCATCCGCGGGGCCGGAGAAGCGAACCTCCTCGCCTTCCATGGTGATCGTGCCGGCATCGGGAATATAGGTTCCTGAGATGATTTTCGTCAGTGTCGACTTTCCGGCGGCGTTATCGCCGACGAGGCCCAGGCATTCACCGGGGAAGATATCGAGGTCGACGCCGCGCAGCGCCTGATGTGAGCCGAAGGACTTGCGGATACCGCGCAGCGAGATGCGCGGGTCGGATCGGGTGCCGCCGGATGTTCCGATTCCGGAGGGCGCGACCCCTCCGGAACCGGCGGCAGCGAGATGATGCTGTCCGCTTTCGATCATTTGAAGACGGCCCGGTACGGTTCGACATTCTCCTTGGTCACGATGGTAATCGGCACCGAGATCGTCTTCGTGACGGCCTCGCCGGCCGAGGCCTTCACCAGCGCGTCGACGGCGGCACCGCCCATCGCGGCCGGATCCTGCTGGACGACGGCGACGACGAAGCCGGCATCGATGCCGGCAATGGCTTCGGCAGTCAGATCCCAGCCGAATACCTTGATCTTGTCCTGCTTTCCTTGGCTCTGGACAGCGGCGATCGCCCCCATCAGCGCCGGCTCGCCAGTGGCGTAGATCGCCGTCAGGTCAGGATTGGCGGTAATCAGGTTCTCAGCCGCCGCAAGGGCGTTGTCCTGGATGTTCTGCCCATCGACGACGCCAGCCATCTCGATGCCGTCGACGCCTTTCAGGGTCTTCTCAAAGCCGTCTTGGCGGATGTTCTGGATGAACGAGTTCAGTGCGCCGACGACGCCGAGCTTGGCTTTGCCGCCCATGTTCGCCTTGACGTAGTCGAGAAAGTATTTGCCCATGTCGGCACCAGCCGCCGCATTGTCGACGCCGATCTGCGCCTTCTGCGGCCCTTCCGGCAGAATGGCGTCGATGGCAACGACAGGAATGCCGGCGTCGGCCGCCTGCTTGACGGCCGGCATGATGCCGTTGACGTCGATCGCCACGACGGCAAGACCGGAGACCTTTTCCTGGACGTAGGTTTCGATCGCGCTGTTCTGCGCGGTCGTCTCGTTGTTGGCGTTGAAGATCACCAGTTTGACGCCGGCGGCGTCGGCCGCCTTCTGGGCGCCCGCATTCATCTGGTTGAAGAAAAGCGCCTGCTGATTGATCTGCACCAGTGCGACGGTCTTCTTTTCCTGTGCCTGGGCGCCGGACAGGCCAATGAAGGTCAACGCGGTGAAGCCGGCGGCTGCGATCATCGTTCGTCTTGTCAAATTCAGTGTCATGTTCTCATCCTCTTTTGGTTTTGACGTTGCTTTTCTTATTTCGCGGGCGGCGCAACGGAGTTCCGTACCACGATTTCGACAGGCACCAGCTCCTCCGAAGCGGATGGTTTCCACTCGTGCCAATTGGTTTCCAGAAGCAGCTCCAGCGACCGCCTTCCGATCTGACGCACCGGCTGACGGATGGCGGTCAGCGGCGGTGCAAAAAGATGAAGCGGACCGACATCGTCGAAGCCGATGACCGAGATGTCAGCAGGGATCGAGACGCCCCGGCTTCTGAAGACCTCGACCAGGCCGATGGCGATCTCGTCGGAGCTGGCGAAGATCGCCGTCGCGTTTCGGTCTCCCGAGAGATATTCCAGCGCGGCTGCACGGCCGTATTCGATGGTATATTCGCCGGCGTAGCGATCGGCCCTGGCCATTTCGCCATGCCGTTCCTTAAGTGCCTTCAGCAGGCCGTCATAACGTCTGCGGGCGCTGATCATACGCTCGTCGCCGCCGATGAACAGCACATGCCGATGGCCCTGCTCGGCCAGGTGCCGGCCGGCGAGATAACCGCCCTGCTCGTTGTCGCAGAACAGCTTCGGCGCCTTCGAATCGGGAATGTCCTCATCGACGATGATGACCTTGCCGGTGCCGTTGATCAGCGTGGCAAGCGCGCCGTCGTCGGGGTGATTGGTGACGAAGATCAGGCCGTCGACGTGATTGCGCTCGATCAGCTGCAGATATTCGATCTCGCGCCCTGGCCGGTTGAGCGTGGCATGCAGCGAGACGGCGAGCTTCTTTTCATCGGCCGCCTGTTCGACGGCGGCGACGAGGGTCGCGAAGAAAGGGTTGGCGATATCGGGCACGACCAGACCGATCGTGTCCGAGCGCCCCCGGCTCAGCCGGCGCGCATGCGGGTTCGGCCGGTAGTTCAGCGTCTTGATCGCATCTTCGATGCGCTTCTTGGTCTGGAAGGGAAGATCGAGGCTGCCGTTGACGAAACGCGACACGGTCGTGACCGACACGCCGGCGGCGGCCGCAACGTCCTTCAAGCTTGGTGTCGTTCCCTTGGCCATTGGCTGGACCTATTGTAAAGCGGTTTAGTAAAGCGCTTTACAAGACAATATCGATTGCTTGTCTTTGTCAACAGCGATGAATCTGCGGGATGTGTTTTTCTATAAACCGATCGGAGCTCGATCGGACGGCTCAGACGTTCGTCGGGACGCGCTTGTGGCGCAGCCAGCCTCGGGCGGTCTGTCCGAGACCCTGCCCGAGGCTGTCGCCCACGTTCGATTTATGACAAATCCGAACCAGCAGGCTGCGTGGCTGCCTTTATATGACGTGGTCCGTCGATGCATCGAAGAGATGGATCTGGGCCGGATCGATCGAAAGCCCGATCCTATCTCCTGTTTTCACCCTGTCGCGGCGCGTCTCGACGATCGTCAGTTCCGGCTGGGTCTCCGCGACGATGAAGGTCGACGATCCGGTCGATTCGACGAAGGCGATCGGCACATCGAAACTGCCATGCCCGGGCTCGACGACGCCGATATGTTCCGGCCGGATGCCGGCGACGAGTTTGCGCCCCGGCTCGATGGCGCGGGTGATCGCAAGCGTCTGCTTCACAGCGCCGAAATCCAGGATCAAGCTGTTGCCGTCTTCGGCGCCGATCGCCGGAATGAAATTCATGGCCGGTGAGCCGATGAAGCCGGCGACGAACCGGTTCAGCGGCCGGTCGTAGAGGTCCAGCGGCGCGCCTTGCTGTTCGATGATGCCGTCACGCATCACCACCACATGGTCGGCCATCGTCATCGCTTCGACCTGATCGTGCGTGACGTAGACGAAGGTTGCGTTCAGCCGGTCGTGCAGCGATCGGATTTCCTTGCGCATGTGGACGCGCAGCGCCGCATCGAGATTGGACAACGGCTCGTCGAACAGGAAGGCCTTCGGATGGCGGATGATGGCGCGGCTCATGGCGACGCGCTGGCGCTGGCCGCCGGAAAGTTCGCGGGGATAGCGCTTCAGCAGATGCGACAGACCGGTTGTTGCCGCCACGTCCTCGGCCGCTTTCTTGGCCTCGGCCTTGGCAATGCCGCGGATGCGCAGGCTATAGGTCAGGTTCTCTTCCACCGTCATATGCGGATAAAGCGCATAAGACTGAAACACCATGGCGACATCGCGCTTGCGTGGGGGCACGCCGTTCATCAACTCGCCGGCGATCCTCAAGTCGCCGGTCGAGATGCTTTCGAGGCCGGCGAGCGAGCGCAGCAGCGTGGACTTGCCGCAGCCCGAAGGGCCGACGAGCGCGACGAAAGTTCCCTTGGCAATCGACAGGTCGATGTTCTTCAGGGCGTGGAAGGCGCCGTAATATTTATTGACGCCTCTGAGCTCGATCTGCGTGGTCATTTGAGGGCTCCAGAGGTGAGGCCGGATACGATGCGGCGCTGCAAGAGAACGAAGATGGCAAGGATCGGCGTCACATACATCGTGGCGTAGGCCATGATGTTGTTCCACTCGTTGGTGTTCGGCCCCATGAAGGAATTGAGGCCGACGCTTGCCGGTTGAAGGTCGACCGCCTGGATCATCGATTTCGAATAGACGAATTCGCCAAAGGCCTGCATGAAGATCAGGATGGCGCTGACCAGAATGCCGTTGCGGGCGAGCGGCAGCACGATGTTGAAAAAGGCGCCGACGCGCGAATTGCCATCGACGAGGGCCGCCTCCTCCAGTTCCTGGGGAACGCTCATGAAGGTGGCGCGAACCAGGATGACGAAGAAGGGCATGCTCTTGGCCGCGACCGCGATGATGACGGCGAGCCGCGGATAGGACAGCATGCCGATCTGCGAGAAGCCGACGAAGATCGGCGTGATCATCAGCGAGGCAGGCAGGACCTGCAGCATCAGGATCAGGAACAGACCGATGTCCACCCAGACATTGCGGTATCTGGCGAGCACATAGGCGCAACCGACCCCCAGCAGCGCGATGAGCGCCATGGAGCCGAGAGCGATGACCAACGAGTTCCAGAGATAGCGGCCCATGTCGCGGCTTTCCCAGACAGTGGCGTAGGTGCCCCATTGGGGTACTGCCGGCCAGAAGCTCGGCGGCGTCGCAAACATCTCCGAGCCGCTTTTCAGCGCGGTGATGTACATCCAGTAGAGGGGAAAGAGATAGATCGCCGCCATGACGATCGATATCGCCAGCATCAGGCGGTCGCGGTTCGTCGTAATCATCCGCGCACCTCGTGGCGTGTGGACCGGACGTAGACGACGGACGCGAACATGACGAAGACGATCATGATGACGGAGATCGTCGCGCCCTTGGCGAAGTCGTATTGCCGGAAGGAGAGATCCCAGGCCCAGTATTGCGTCACGTTCGACGAATTGTTCGGCCCGCCCGAGGTGATCGCGGCAAAGAGATCGAACTGCTGCAGGGTGAAGATCAGGCCGAGCGAGATGATGGCGCCGATGGTTGAGCGCATCATCGGCAGCGTGATCGTCCAGAAGCGCTGCCAGACATTGGCGCCGTCGAGTTCGGCCGCTTCGTAAAGATCGGCGGGAATGCCGGCAAGGCCGACAGAAAGCAGGATCATGTTGAACGAGGTGCCGAGCCAGACATTGGCGATGATCACTGCATAAAGCGAATAATGCGGGTCCGAGCGCCAGAAAATATTGCTGGAGATAATGCCGCTTTCCTTGAGAATGAAATTCAGCACGCCGAAATCACCAGAGAGAATCCAATTCCAGATGGCGCCGACGACGAGACCGGGCATCACCCAGGAGACGAGGAACAGGCCGCGCATCCACGAGGCGCCGGGAAAATTGACCCAGAAGAACAGCGCCAGGCCGAAGCCGATCAGGAATTGCCCGGCAATGGAGCCGGTGACGAAGATGACGGTGTTATAGAGGATCGGCAGCGTTTCCGGCTGCGCGAAGAGTTCGGTATAATTCTTGAAGCCGACGAAAGGACGCGAGAAGGTCCCGAGGCTGAACATGTCGACCTCCTGGAAACTCATCACCACATTGTAGATGAGCGGCAGTCCCGCCATCAGGAACAGAAAGCCGAGCGGGAAAGCGACGAGCACGATATCGAAACCGCGGCCGTCCCTGACGCTCATCAGGATACTCTTCATGCGTCCTCCGATGTTCCGAACGGGGCCGCCTGGCGCATGATGCGGAAGACGGCCCCTGCCGGGAGGAAAGAGTTGGATGGCATGTGCCATCGGTGAATTCTCTTCTCCCCGCTGGGGAGAAGGGGGAGCCAGCGGCGCCCCCGGCCCTGCGCTTTCGCTCCGGGCGTTCGTCACTGCAATCGATTTACTGGATCGATTGCTTCGGCTGCGCCGAACCGTTCCTCACCCAAGTACCGCCTTGATCTTGTCGGCTGCCTGGTCGAGTGCGTCCTTCGGGCTCATCTGGCCGGTCAGCGCCGCCTGGATGGCGTCCTGGATCGCCTTGGAGATCTTCGGCCATTGCGGATGCGGGCCGCGCGGCTTGGCGTATTTCAGCTGTTCGAGGAACACCTTGAGGGCGGCATCCTTCAGCGGCTGGCCGGTCTCGGGGATCGAGATGTCGGAACGGGCCGGAAGCTGGCCGAAATTCTTGAACATCTTGTCGTCCTGCGAGGCGAAATATTCGAGCGCCTTGAAGGCTTCGGCCGGATGCTTGCTGGTGGCAAAGATCGCCCAGTTGAAATCGCCCATGGCCGATGAACGTTCAGCCCCTTCCTTTGGAACCGGAAGCAAGGTGACGCCCCAGTCGAATTTCGCTTCCTGCGTCATGCGGTCGAGTTCCCAGGGACCCGAGATCACCATTGCCGCATTGCCTGAGTTGAAAGTACCGGTCGAATCCCACTGGCCGCGTGTCAACGTATCGGGAGAAGCGAGCTTCTCGTCCATGATCGTCTTCCAGATCCCGAGCGCCTTCACCGCGCCGTCGGCATTGATGTGCTCATAGCTGCCGCCGCCCATCTGAGCCCAGGGAAGGAACTGGAAGGTGCCCTCCTCATTGGCCTTGGCCGAGAAGGCCAGACCATAGACGTTCTTGGCGGGGTCCGTCAGCTTGCGCGCATCCTCGACCAGTTCATCCCAGGTCTGCGGCGGCTTGTTCGGGTCGAGGCCCTTGGCCTTGAACATGTCCTTGTTGTAGTAGAGCGCGATCGTGTTGGTCGCCTTCGGCACGCCGAAATACTTGCCGTCCCATTCCACCGATTTCAGCGGTCCGGGGAAATAATTATCCGGCTTGATGACGGTCGACTTGGCGATCATGTCGGTAAGGTCGAGGAAGGCGCCGCGCGACGAGAACAGCGCATGCTCCGGATTATCGACGGCGATGATATCGGGTGCCTGGCCGGTGGCGTAGGCGCGCATCGCCTCGGTGACGACGTCGTCGAACTGGATCAGCCGATACTCGATCTTGATGCCGTTGTTCTGGGCGTTGAACTCCTTGACGAGGTTCGGCGCCGGCTGGGTGTCCTTATCCAGCGACCAGAGCGTCAGGGTGACGTCCTCTGCCTTGGCCGAAAGGCCAAACAGCGAGACGCCTGCAAGCGCCAGAGCGCCGAGAATTGCATATTTACGGATAGCCATGGTTCTCCTCCTTTGTGGTTATCCCCGTTTCCGGCAATTCCTCCTTGCCGGCAACGATATCATCAGACCGGGTCGACGACGAATTCGCCGCCCCGGGCATGCTTGAGGTGGTTCAGCGCATAGACCTGACCGGTCATTTCAAGCGCGTCGCGATAGACCGGGTCGTGCCAGCCTTCGATATCGATCGAACCGGACCAGCCGGCCAGGCGCAGCTCGGAAATGATGTCGGTCCAGTTGCTGTCGCCGAAGCCCGGCGTGCGCATGAAGACGAATTTCTCCTTGCCGAAGATTCCGTGTTCCTTGATGACCTCCCAGCGGATGGTCGCGTCCTTGCCGTGGACGTGGAAGAACTTGTGCGCCCATTTGCGGATCTGCGGCAACGGGTCGATCAGATAGACCATCTGATGGCACGGTTCCCATTCCAGCCCGATATTGTCGTCCGGCGTCTCGTTGAACATCAGTTCCCAGGCATCGGGATTGTGGGCGATGTTCCAGTCGCCGCTTGCCCAGTTGCCGTCCATGGCGCAATTCTCGAAGGCGATCTTGATGCCTTTGTCGGCCGCCCGTTTGGCGAGCTCGCTCCAGATCTGCTTGTAGCGAGCCAGGCTGTCGGTCAGCGGTTTGCCGCGGATGCGGCCGGTGAAGCCGGCAACGCAAGATGCGCCGAAATGATGGGCATTGTCGATGCAGTCTTTCCAGCCCTGCAGCGTCTCCAAGTCGATTGCTGTCTCTTCCAGCGGATTGCCGAACATGCCGAGCGTCGAGATGGTGATGTCGCGGTCACCGATCGTATCGAGGCAGCGCTTGCCGAGCTCGGAAAGGTCCTGGCCTTTGGTCGTCTGCCAGAAGAAGGGTTCGAAGCTTTCGAAGCCCATGTCGGCGATCTCGCCGATGCGCTGGGCGGTATCGCCCTTATTGCCGCTGACCATGGTGCCGATGCGAATGGATTTTGCAGGGTTGCTCACGTCACTTGATCCTATGCTGAAATTTCGATGCGCTTGCCGGTCTTGGCGCTTTCGATCGCACCGAAGACCATGGCGAGGCTTCTGATATTGTCGGAGTTGACCGTTTCGGGCCGTTTGCCGGTGCGGATCGCCCCCATGAAATCGGCGATGACGCTGGCGTGGCCGTGGGTTTCCTCGTCATGCTCCGGACCGGGAACGTTTACGGCAGCGTGCCCACGTAAAAGGCCTGGCTCTTCGCCGGCGATGGTCGCCTTGAAACTCTCTTCGCCATCCCAGGCGAGCATTCCCTTCGAGCCGACGAGGCGCCACTGGCTTTCCCAGCTGGTGCGCTCGCCTTCGGCGCACCAGGAGCCGCGATAGGTAAAGACGATATCGTCGGAAAATTCGAAGATAGCATTGGCCGAAGCGCCGTGCCGGTACCACGACCCCTTCGGATTGCGCTCGACGCAATAGACAGCGAGCGGCTTCCTGTCGGCAACGTAACGGGCGGCATCGAACGTGTGGATCGCCATGTCGAGAAGCAGGACATTGCCCATTTCCTCGCGGAAGCCACCGAAATGCGGCGCCAGGAAGAAGTCGCAATGGATTCCGGTGAGCTCGCCGATCGCGCCGCTGTCGACGAAGCGGCGCAGGCGCCTGATGCCCGAGATAAAACGGCGGTTTTGGATGACCGCATGGATGCGGCCCGTTTCTGCGGCGAGATCGATCAGCGCAGCCCCTTCGGCGAGTGACGCGGCCATCGGCTTTTCGCTCAGCACATGGCAGCCGGCCTTGAGCGCCGTCGAAACGACATCGTAACGGGCGGATGGAATGACGATGTCGAAGACCAGATCGGCCTTGGTCGCAGCGATGACCTCAGACAGGTCCGAACCGATCACAGCGCCCTTAAGTCCGAACTCGGCGGCGAGCTTTTCCGCCGTCTCCCGGTTGAGATCGACGAGGCCGACGATGGCTATGGATTCGGCCAGTTGAGGGTTGGAAGCGATGGCGCGCAACCAACCTTTTGACATAGCTCCGCACCCGCACAGAATGGCACTAAATTTCACGATTTCCTCCAGGGAATGGCGCCAACTCTCCTCGTGACACGCACTCCGTAAACGTTTACGAATGGTGGCGGAAACACTTTGCGATGTCAATAGACGCCAAATGCGAAATTTCGGACCTAGATCCGAATGGATCTAAATCAGAGAAGGAGAGCAGGATGTCGTCCGAAAACCGCGCAGAGTTTTCGGCGTCATGCTCTAGGGACAATCAACAGCGATGACGGGCATTCGCGAGCTTGCCGAACAGTTGGATATTTCGATCGGCACGGTCTCCCGGGCGCTGAATGGAAAGTCCGATGTCAACGAGGAAACGCGGCGGCGCGTGCTGGCAGCAGCCGAGGAACTCGGCTACGTCGCCAACCAGTCGGGACGGAGCCTCAGGCAAGGGGAGACGAAGGTTATCGGGTTGATGATCGAATCCAGCACCGAGGCGGTCGAAAATGCCGACAACTTCTTCCTCGGCGTCACCAGCGGCTTACAGAGCGTCTTTGCCCGCCACAAGCTCGACCTTATCATGCTGCCCTGCCCCAGTGATGAGGATCCGCATGAATATCTCAAGCGCATGGTGGCGCGGCGCATCGTCGACGCGATGATCATCTCGGAAACCCAGCGCATCGACCGGCGCATCGACCTTCTCGCGCGCGCAAAGATCCCCTTTGTCGCGCTCGGCCGCAGCCTTTCGGCAAGCCACTCCGCATGGATCGATCTCGATTTCGAAGGTGTCGCCAACCGTGCCATCGAACGGCTGATCGCGCGCGGCCATCGCCGGATTGCGATCACTGCGCCGTCGAGTGAGGTCAATCTCGGATATGTCTTTCTCGATGGTTATCGCCGCGCGCTCGAGCGGCACGATATTCCTTTTGATCCGGCGCTCGTCATCCGCGTTAAATCGAGCGAACAGGGCGGCTATCAGGCAGCCCATGAACTGCTTCTGCTCGAAGAGCGGCCGACGGCTGTCATCCTCATTTATGAGCTGATGGCGATCGGTCTTTACCGCCGCCTGATGGAATCGGGCGTCATGCCGGGCCGCGACCTTGCGGTGATCGGCTTCCGTGACGCCCCGCGCGCAAGGTTCCTGCAGCCGTCGCTCAGCTGTTTCCGCATGTCGCTTTACGATCTCGGCGTCGAACTCGGCCGGACGCTTCTCGCCAACATGCCGGCCTATCAAGATTTCTATCCAGGTGACGGCCGCAACATCATCTGGCCCCTCGAACTGATCGTGGGCGAAAGTGACCTGTTCGATCCCAGGATAGGCGAAAAGCAATTCGAGCCCCAGCGCTTGAGCTTCGACAACAGGACCGTCGAGTTCTGATGGTACTGCTGGTCGACACCGAATCGTTTCCGCCGCGCGAAGGGTCGAGTGGCCTCCAGCGACGCCTCATGCGCTGGCCGTGAAGAACCGGTTCTCCGGCCGGGGCAAGCCGAGATGCTCGCGCAGCGTTGTGCCTTCGTATTCGCTGCGGAATAGGCCGCGGCGCTGCAACTCGGGAACCAACCGGTCGGTGACGTCGAGGAGTCCCTGCGGCAAATAGGGGAAGACGATATTGAAGCCGTCCGAACCTTCCTCTTCCAGCCAGCGCTCCATCTCGCCGGCGATGCTGGACGGCGTACCGACGAAGGCAAGGCCGGCGTAACCGCCATAGCGTTGCGCCAGCTGCCGCACGGTCAGATTTTCTTCCGCCGCAAGTCTCAGCACCTGTGCGCGGCCGGTCTTGCTGGCATTGGTGTCTGGAATATCGGTGGGCAGCGGTGCATCGGGATCGAAGCCGGAAGCGTCATGGCCGAGCGCGATCGAAAGCGAGGCAATGGCGCTGTCGTAATGCACCAGGCTGTCGAGGGTGGCGCGTTTGGCGCGTGCCTCGTCGATGCTGTCGCCGACGATCACGAAGGCGGCGGGTAGGATCTTCAGGTGGTCGCGGTTGCGGCCGATAGCTGCCATGCGGCCCTTGATATCGTCATAGAGCGCCTTGCCGGCGGCAAGATCACGCGGTGAACAGAAGACCATCTCGGCGGTCTCGGCGGCAAGCTGGCGGCCGGGATCCGACTGGCCGGCCTGGACGATGACAGGCCAGCCCTGCGGCGGGCGGGCAATATTGAGCGGCCCACGCACGCTGAGTTCCTCGCCCCTGTGGCCGAGCACATGCATCTTATCAGGATCGAAGAACAGGCCGCTTTCCCGGTCGCGGATGAAGGCATCGTCGGCGAAACTGTCCCAGAGCCCGGTCACGACATCGTAGAATTCCCGAGCGCGATGATACCGCTCGCCATGTTCCACATGTTCGTCGAGGCCGAAATTGAGCGCCGCGTCGGGGTTCGACGTGGTGACGATATTCCAGCCGGCGCGACCGCCGCTGATGTGGTCGAGCGAGGCGAAACGGCGGGCGATGTGATAGGGCTCGTCGAATGTGGTGGAAGCAGTGGCGACGAGACCGATGCGCTCCGTCACCGCCGCCAGCGCCGAGAGCAGCGTGAAGGGCTCGAAGGAGGTGACGGTGTGGCTGCGCCTGAGCGCCTCGACCGGCATGTTGAGCACGGCAAGATGATCAGCCATGAAGAAGGCGTCGAATTTTGCCCGTTCCAGCGCGTGAGCGAAGGACTTCAGATGGGCGAAACTGAAATTGGCGTCGGGATAGGAACCGGGATAACGCCATGCGCCGGTATGCAGACTGACGGGACGCATGAAGGCGCCGAGGCGCAACTGCCGTGGACGAGTCATGATTTTCCTCATGGATCGGGCAAGGCGGCCGCCTGCCCCGCATTGGGCGGTTTGCTTCGGTGATTGCGGTGAAGCATCGGATATCGGTTTAAGTAGGAGGTAGCCGAATTCAAATCGAGGCCGGCCGCGGTAATTTCCGGGGGTAATTTTATTGCTACTCCGGCCGCGTTTTCGCGCGAACCCGACTGGAACATTAATCAGGGCGGCGACCGAGTGCCAATAAGCAAACACTTTTTATTTTCTATCACATCTATAGAATTTGTACTCTTATCTCCGCGCTCGATTTCTTTCACCGATAGGCTCGTCAGAATTGGAGACATCGATGAATACCGTTTTGAGGCAAGCAGACCAGATCCGGCCGGTGGCCGACCGTATCGACAGTGACGACGAGGCGATCGCAGTTGCCCGCAAGCTGGCGGCACAATTTGCCGCACGGGCCGCCGCGCGCGACGCCGACCGGATTCTGCCTTTCGCCGAACTCGATCTGCTCGCCCAGTCCGGCCTCCTGGCGATCACCGTGCCCGCGCAATATGGCGGGCTCGACGTCTCCAACGCCGTGCTTGCCGAGATCACCGCGATCCTGTCGGAGGCGGACGGTTCGATCGGTCAGATCCCGCAAAACCATTTCTATATTCTCGAGGCGCTGAGAACCGATGGCGGCGAGGAGCAGCAGCGTTATTTCTTCGGCCGGGTGCTGGCCGGCGACCGTTTCGGCAATGCGCTTTCCGAACGCGGCACCAAGACGGTCGGACATTACAACACGCGCATCATCCGCGACGGCCCGGGCTACCGGATCAACGGCCGCAAATTCTATTCGACCGGCGTCCTCTTCGCCGACTGGATCACGGTCTTTGCGCTCGATGGCGACGACCGCCTGACCATGGCCTTCGTGCCGAAGGGCACCGAAGGCGTCGAGATCGTCGACGACTGGGACGGTTTCGGTCAGCGCACCACCGGCAGCGGCACGACGATCCTCGACAATGTCTATGTCAGCGCCGATTCCGTCGTCTTCCATCACAAGGGGTTCGAGCGGCCGACGACGATCGGCTCTGTCGGTCAGATCATTCATGCCGGCGTCGATCTCGGTATTGCAAGGGCGGCCTTTGCCGAGACGCTGGAGTTCGTCAGGACGAAATCGCGACCCTGGATGGATAGCGGCCTTGAGCGCGCTTCCGACGATCCGCTGACGATTGCCAAGGTCGGTCAGATCGCCATACGGCTCGAAGCTGCAACGGCCCTTGTCGAGCGCGCCGGCCACAAGGTCGATGCCGCGCAGGTCGAGACGACGGAGGAAAAGGTGATTGCAGCGACGCTTGCGGTCGCTGCAGCGAAGGTGCTGACCACGGAGGTGGCGATCGAGGCGGCAAATACGCTCTTCGAGCTTGCCGGAACCTCGTCGGTACAAGCCGGACTCAATCTCGACCGCCACTGGCGCAATGCCCGCACCCATACGCTGCACGATCCGGTGCGCTGGAAATACCATGTCGTCGGCAACTACCATCTGAACGGCGTGACGCCGCCGAAAAACGGCGCGCTCTGAAATCTCCGTTGCTTGCAAACGAAAGCCCCACCGCCAGAGTTGGCGGTGGGGCTTTTGCGTCGATGGAAGACGACCGTCTCAGCTATAGAGGCTGACCTCCGGTATCTTGTCGTTCAGCACGAATTCACCGACTTCCTTGGCCTTGTAGAAGACCGGGTCATGCAGCGTGTGGGTGCGGACATTGCGCCAGAACCGGTCGAAGCGGAATTTGTCGGCTGTCGAGCGCGCGCCCGTCAGTTCGAAGACGCGCGACGTGATGTCGAGCGACACATGAGTGGCGTGGACCTTGGCGGCATAGGCTTCCGCCGCCGCCTCGCCGCGCTCGCGCGCCGTCACATCGCGGCCGCGGCCAAGGCCCGCCTGCACGGCTGATGCAGCGTTGTCGGCAAGGGCCGCCGAGGCCTTCAGCGCCGCCGTGAATTCGCCGACGCGTTCGAGGATATAGGGATCGTCGGCCGCCCGCTCGACGCCAGAGGTGATCCACGGCCGAGTCGTAGTTCTGACGTAATCGACGGCTGCCTGCAGCGCGCCTTCGGCGGTGCCGAGATAGAAGTTGACGAAGACCAACTGAATGAGCGGCGTATTGAATGTCGACAGCACCGGCGGCGCCACATCGGCTGCAGCGGGCGCACCGACCAAATCCTCCTCGTAGACGGGGAAGTCGTGGAATTCGACGCTGCCGCTGTCGGACAGGCGCTGGCCGATATTGTCCCAATCGTCGTTGGCGACGTAGCCCGGACGGTTGGTCGGCACGACGAAACCGGCAATCTTGTCATCGAGCGTGGCGTTGGCGTTGATATAGTCCGAGACCCGCGCCGCCGTGGAGAAGGATTTGCGGCCGTTCAGCACATAGCCGTTGCCGCGGCGGGTCAGCACCAGCCCGGGGTCGCGCGGGTTGACGGCCGCGCCCCAATAGAGGTTCTTCGCCACCGTCTCGTTGCCGAGCGCCTGGGCGCGCGCCGCATCGAGTGCCCAGTAGATATACTGGCTATTGACATAGTGGTAGCCGAGCAGCTGGCCGATCGAGCTTTCGCCGCGGGCGAGAATACGCACCAGCCGCAGTCCGTCGACCCAATCGAGGCCGCCGCCGCCGATCTCTATCGGATGCAGCGCATTGAGCAGGCCGGCATTCTTCAACTTGACGATCTCGGCAAGCGGCGGACGGCCGTCGCGGTCGAGTTCGGCGGCGCGCCGGGAAAGGTCGGCCGAGATCGTCTCGGCACGGGCAAAGAGGTCTTCTCGCGTCGGGTTGCGGGGGGCCGCGAAGACGACATTGGACTGGCTCATGGGCGGAACTCCAAATCTCCAAAGGAATGTTCCGGCGGAAGCCGTAGGCTCACCGCCGGAAGGATCAAGTGAAAAGCCTTAGAACAGCTTGTCCGGGATCCAGCTGGCGGTCACCGCATCGCTCGTGCTGAAGGCGGGAACCTTTTCTGCCAGCTCCTCGATCGTCTTGACGCCGGCGGCGCGAAGGCTCTCCTGCGTCAGAAGCGTTGGCTTCACGGTAATCTGATGGGGAACCGTCTGGCCGGCGATTTCGAGAGCGGCGGCGCGGATCGATACGGCGCCGACCACGGCCGGATTGGTGGCGACCGTCGCAACCCACGGGCTGCCTTCCTCGGTGATTTCCTGGATATCGGCCGTCGAGACATCGGCCGAATAGATCTTGAGCTTGCTTGCGATGCCGAGGTCGTTGGCGGCGAGTTTTACGCCGCGGGCGAATTCGTCATAGGGGGCAAAGACGACCGATATATCGGGATTGGCAGTAAGCGCGGCCTTCGCCTGGTCGGCGGTCGAGGTTGCCGTCGTGTCGCTGACATTGCCGAAGCGGGCTTTTTCGACCACGCCTTTGTTGTCCGACTTGAACTTGTCCCAGACCTCGTTGCGGCGGTCGAGGGGCGCAAAGCCCGCGACATAGACGTAACCGGCGTTGAAGCTGTTGCCGTTGTCCTTCACCACCTGCTCGAGCGCCAGCGAGGCAAGCTCGTGGTCGCTCTGCTCCACCTGCGGGATTTTGGGGTTGTTGAGGTTGACGTCGAAAGCCACGACCTTGATGCCCTTGTCGAGCGCCTGTTGCACGACGTCGCTAAGCGATTCCGGCAAGCCGTGGTCGATGACGATGCCGGAGACGCCGAGGTTGATCGCCTGCAGGATCTGCTCGCGCTGCTCGGCGGCATCCTGCCGTCCGGGGAAGATGCGCAGGTCGATATCGAGTGCCTTGGCTTGGGCCTCGGCGCCCGCCTGATAGGCCTGGAAGAAATCGCCGGCCGAGATGTAGCTGATCAACGCCACCTTGACGCCGCCCTTGTCGAAGGGAGCCGGCGCACCGGACAGGCCGTCGGCCTTTGCGCCTTGAATGAAAATGAACGGAATGACGGCGGCAGACAGTGCGAGCCGTGCGAGGGATTTCATCGTCGCGTTCCTTTTAACAATAAGAGGCGTCGTCTGACAGGCAGAACCCCGCGACGCGTCAAGTTATTAGATATAATCTCTATCTTTTTAGTAGATTAAATGATCCGATTTTGCGGGCTGCGGGAGATTCTTTGTTTCCCCGGCAGCGTCCGGCGGGGAAATGCGTGCCTGGAATTCGACCGCCCGAACGAGGCACACTCCCGATACAAACGCAGTCCCGGATCTTGTCGATGCCGCTTCTTCACATTGAAAATATCAGCCGCAGCTTCGGCTCGACGCGGGCGCTTGTCGGCGCCGATCTTGTGATCGATCGCGGCGAGATCGTGGCGCTGATGGGCGCAAACGGTGCGGGCAAGTCGACGCTGGTCAAGATCCTTTCCGGCGTACTCCCGGCCGATGATGGCACGGTCCGTCTCGATGGCCGTCTTTTCGCGCCGCGCAGCCCTGCGGAAGCGGCACGGGCCGGTATCGTCACCGTGCATCAGTCGACGGATCTGGTCGGCGCGACCGGCTTGACCGTTGCCGACGTCCTGCTTCTCAACCGTTTCGCCGATCGCAGCACGCCTTTCTTCGTCTCACGCGCGGGCATCCGTCGTGCGGCGCAGGCGATACTCGATGCTGCTGGCTTCACCCTGCCGCTCGACCGTGATTTCGGCGACCTCACCAGCGCCGACCGGCAATTGGTGGCGATTGCACGGGCGCTAGCCAACCGCGCCGATCTCCTCATTCTCGACGAGCCAACGGCAAGCCTTTCCGGAGAGGAAAGCCGCCGTCTCTTTGACATTCTGCTGAGCCTTCGCCAGAGGGGACTGGCAATCCTTTACATATCGCATCGCACCGCCGATCTCGAAGCGATTGCCGACCGCGCGCTCGTCATGCGCGGCGGCCGCGTCGTCGGCACCTTCTCGCGGCCGATCGATTTTCCGAGCGCCATCGAGACGATGATCGGCCGCAGGCTGGATGCGGCCCGGCCGGATGCACGGCCCGCAAGCGGCCCGAAGATTTTCGAAATGCGCGATGTCAGCCTGCTGCCGACAGGCGCACCCTTCGATCTGTCTTTGCATGAAGGCGAGGTGGTCGCGGTGACCGGCGTGCTCGGCGCCGGCAAGAGCCGGCTGCTCCAGGCGATCTTCGGTGTGAGGGCGCTTGCCGGCGGTACAATGTTTCTCGATGGCCGGCCGTACGGGCCGAAAAGCCCGGCTGATGCAATTGCGGCAGGTGTCGCCATGGCCGCCGAAGACCGCCATCGTTCCTCGCTGATGCCGCCGGCATGGCCCGGCCATTCGCTGTCGGCGACGATCAGCCTGCCGCATCTTGCCAAATGGTATCCGCATGGCTTCCTCGTCGGCGGGCGCGAGCGCCGCGAGGCCGAGCAGGCCATCACCCGTCTCGGCATCAAGGCCCCGGGGCCGCTCGCTTCGATCTGGTCGCTCTCCGGCGGCAACCAGCAGAAGGCGGTGATTGCACGTTGGGAGGCGGAACCGAGCCGGCTTCTGCTGCTCGACGAACCCTTCCAGGGCGTCGACGTCGGCGCCCGGCACGACATCATCCGGACAATCCGCGCCCGTACCGACCGGGCGACGCTGATTGCGACCTCCGACCCGGAGGAAGCCTATGAGGTGGCCGACCGCATCCTGGTCATCGACCGCCACGTGCTGGCACCCGCCGCAGGCGGAATTGCCGCTCCTTCCGCCATTCAGGGAATATCCGCATGACGACGATTGACGACGACGCTCTTTCACGGGCAGGCACTCGACCAGAGGCATCGCAACGCGATAGCGGCCGCCTTGCAGCCTTTGGGGCGTTTCTCCGCGCCGGCGCGGTGTTCATCCTGCTTGCGGCTCTCGTCATCGGCTTCACCATCGCCGAGCCCGCCTTCATCAATATCGCCAATCTAATGAGCATCCTGCAGGCGGTGTCGGTCGTCGCCATCCTCGGCGCCGGCGTCACCGTGACGCTTGCCGTCGGCGGCTTCGACCTGTCGATCGGCGCGGTCGCCGCATCGAGCGTGATGGCTGCGAGCTACGCGATGATCGTCTGGGGCCTCGACGCCTATGCAACGGTGCCGCTGGTGCTTGCCTTCGGCGCGCTGGTCGGCCTCGTCAACGCCGTCCTCATCGTTCGTCTGAAAGTGCCGGATCTGCTGGCGACGCTGGCGATGATGTTCCTGCTCTCCGGCCTGCAGCTGATACCCACAGCCGGGCGCTCGATCTCGGCCGGCCTCACTTTGCCTGACGGCTCGAAGGCGACCGGCGCTTACGACCCGACCTTTCTACTGATCGGCCGCTACAGCATCCTCGGCACCCTGCCTGTTGCCGTGGTGCTGATGGCGGCGGTCGCGGTCGTGCTCTTCATCCTCACTGAGCGCACCCGCATCGGCCGGCTGCTGTTTGCAACAGGCGGCAACGAGGTCGCGACCCGGCTTGCCGGAGCTTCGACAGTTAGACTGAAGACGCTCGCCTATGTCCTGTCCGGCACGCTGGCATCGCTCGGCGGCATCGTGATTGCCGCCCGCGTCGGGCGTGGCGATGTCTCCTCCGGTGGCTCGCTGCTGATGGATTCGGTCGCAGCGGCGTTGATCGGCTTTGCTGTCCTCAATCTTCGCCGCCCGAACGTGCTCGGCACCATTGCCGGGGCCGTCTTTGTCGGCGTGCTGCTGAACGGCCTCACCATGTTGAATGCCCCCTATTACACTCAGGATTTCGTCAAGGGCGCCGTGCTCGTCGGAGCCTTAGCTCTGACCTACGGCCTCGGCCGCAGCAATCCTTAATTCCAAGGAAGAATGACATGACTCGCGAAATCAGGCTGAACGCCTTCGATATGAATTGCGTCGGACACCAGTCGCCGGGGCTCTGGCGTCATCCACGCGACAAATCCTGGACATACAAGGATCTCGATTATTGGGTGCATCTGGCAAAGACGCTAGAGCGCGGCAAGTTCGACGGGCTGTTCATCGCCGACGTGCTTGGCGTCTACGACGTGCTGCACGGCAATGTCGATGCCGCCCTTCGCCATTCGGCGCAGGTGCCAGTCAACGATCCGCTACAGCTTATTCCGACGATGGCTTACGAGACCGAGCACCTCGGCTTCGGCCTAACCGCGTCGCTCTCCTTCGAGCATCCCTACACTTTCGCCCGCCGCATCTCGACGCTCGACCACCTGACCAAGGGCCGTGTCGGTTGGAATATCGTCACCTCCTATCTCAACAGCGGCGCGCTCAATATAGGTCAGGCGGCGCAGACGGGACATGACGATCGCTACGCCCTCGCCGAGGAATATCTTGAGGTCTGCTACAAACTCTGGGAGGGCAGCTGGGAGGACGGCGCCGTGGTCCGCGACCGCGAAAGCGGCATCTTTACCCATCCCGACAAAGTCCACCCGATCCGCCACTCCGGCAAACATTTTAATGTGCCCGGCATTCACCTGAGCGAACCCTCGCCGCAGCGCACCCCGGTGCTCTACCAGGCCGGCGCCTCCAGCCGCGGCAAGGATTTCGCCGGCGCCCATGCCGAATGCATCTTTGTCGCCTCTCCGTCGAAGCCCGTGCTGAAGCGTTATGTCGCCAATGTCCGCGAGGCAGCCGAACGCGCCGGCCGGAACCCGCGCGACATCCTCGCCTTCAATCTCCAGACCGTGATCCTCGGCGAAACGGATGCGGAAGCGCAGCGTAAGTTCAACGAATACCGCAAATACGCCTCCTTCGAGGGCGCACTGACACTGATCTCCGGCTGGACTGGCATTGATTTCAGCCAGTTCGGGCCGGACGAAGTGCTGCGGCACCGCCATACCAATGCGGTGCAGTCGGCCGTCGAGACCTTCACCACCATCGATCCGACCAAGGAATGGACGGTGCGCGAGATGGCCGACTGGGTCGGCGTCGGCGGTTTCGGCCCTGTTTTCGTCGGCTCGCCGCAGACCGTCGCCGACCTTATGCAGGAATGGATCGAGGACACCGATGTCGACGGCTTCAACCTTGCCTATGCGGTGACGCCCGAGAGTTTCGAGGACGCGGTCGACCTGCTGGTGCCGGAACTGCAGAAGCGCGGCGTCTACAAGAAAGAATATGCCGAAGGAACGCTGCGCGAAAAACTTGGGGGAGAGGGACCGCGGTTGGTCGCGCCGCATCCGGGTGCCACCTATCGCACTCTCTTTAGCGAGCCAACGCGTCTCGCCGCCAGCGGCTGAGCAAATAATGGCTGGGTGACAAAAATGTCTCGCGACGCCCGGCCATTTCGAATTTAACCTCTATGCCAATTGGCATTTCGCCCTGAATATGGGCGCTCGAAATTTGATCGATCAGGAGGGGTCATGACCGTACCATCTGTCTCGCGGCGCACGCTGATGAAGGGCGCCGCCCTGCTCCTCGCTTCGACGGCGCTTACCCGCCACGCGCTGGCGCACACGGCGCCCGCCGGTGGCCGGCTGATCGTTGCGGCAGATTCCGAGCCGAAGAATCTCAATCCTGCCATTGTCGCCTCGAACGGCGTCTTTTTCGTCGCCAGCAAGGTGATCGAGCCGCTGGCCGAAGCCTCGTTCGACGCCAAGGACGGGCTTTCGCCGCGCCTCGCCACTTCCTGGGAGGGCTCGGCCGACGGCCTTTCCGTCACCTTCAAGCTGCGCGACGGCGTCACCTGGCACGACGGCAAGCCGTTCACCTCGGTCGATGTCGCCTTTTCCGCGCTCAATATCTGGAAGCCACTGCAGAATCTCGGCCGCCTGGTCTTCGCCAATCTCGAAGCCGTCGATACTCCCGATGATTACACTGCCATTTTCCGCTTCTCCAAACCGACGCCGTTTCAGCTGATCCGCAATGCCCTGCCCGTCGTCACCAGCGTCGTCGCCAAACACATCTTCGACGGCAGCGATATCGCCACCAATCCGGCCAACAACGCGCTCGTCGGCACCGGTCCGTTCAAGTTTGCCGAATACAAGCCCGGTGAATATTACCGGCTGACGCGCAATGAGAATTACTGGGACCAGGACCAGCCGAAACTCGACGAGATCGTCTTCCGCGTGCTGCCGGATCGCGCGTCGGCGGGGGCGGCGCTCGAAGCCGACGAAATCCAGCTTGCGGCCTTTTCGGCAGTGCCGCTTGCCGATCTCGGCCGCATCTCCAAGGTCGACGGTATCAAGGTGATTTCGAAGGGCTACGAGGCCCTGACCTACCAGCTCGTCGTCGAGATCAATCACCGCCGCAAGGAGCTGGCCGATCTCCGGGTCCGCCAGGCGATCGCCCAGGCGATCGACAAGAAATTCGTGGTCGACACGATCTTCCTCGGTTATGCCGCCGCCTCCACAGGCCCGGTGCCGAAGAATGCGCTGCAGTTCTATACATCCGATGTCGCGACCTATGATTTCAACCCCGCCGCCGCCAACGATATTCTCGACAAAGCCGGTTACGCCAAAGGGGCGGACGGTAACCGCTTCAAGCTGAAGCTTCGCCCGGCGCCCTACTTCAACGAGACCCGCCAGTTCGGCGATTATCTTCGTCAGGCGCTCGCCGCGATCGGCATCGATGCCGAGATCGTCAATGCCGATGCGGCCGCCCACCAGAAGGCGGTTTATACCGACCACGATTTCGATCTTGCCGTCGGTCCGCCGGTCTTCCGCGGCGATCCGGCGATCTCCACCACCATTCTCGTTCAATCAGGCACACCGGATGGTGTGCCCTTTTCCAACCAGGGCGGTTACGTCAATCCGGAGCTCGATAAGATCATCCATCAGGCCTCCGAAACCGTCGACACGGCGGCGCGCACCGATCTCTACCGCAAGTTCCAGCAACTCGTCGTCGCCGACCTGCCGCTGATCAACGTCGCGGAATGGGGCTTCATCACCGTTGCGCGCGACACCGTGCTCAACGTCTCGGACAATCCGCGCTGGGCCGTTTCGAACTGGGGCGATACCGCGCTGCAGTCATGATAGGATCGGCGGCAATTCTGTTCCAGAGGCCCTGTCCGGCGTGAAACGTGCAATCATCCTCCTGAGGCGCAGGGCGATCAGCAGCATTCCGGTGCTGCTGATCGTGGTGATCTTCACCTTCTTTCTGCTCGAATCCGCCTCGGGCGATGCCGTCGATGCCTATCTCGGCTCGATCGGCGGCGGCGATGCGGTACTCAGGCAGGCGCTGCGCGAGAGCTACGGCCTCGACCGCTCCGTGCTCGCACGGCTCTGGCTCTATCTTTCCTCGCTCGCACGCTTCGATCTTGGCTGGTCGATTGCCTTCGGCCGGCCGGTCGGCGCACTGATTGCCGAACGCCTGCCCAACACGCTGCTGTTGATGGGCAGTGCGACGGCGCTCTCCTTTGGCCTCGGCTCGGCGCTCGGCATCCTTGCCGGCGCCCGGCCGGGAAGCTTTCGGGACCGGCTGCTGTCGATCGGCTCGCTGATCGTCTATGCCATTCCGAGCTTCTGGCTCGGCCTGGTTCTGAGCATCGCCTTTTCGGTGAAGCTGCGCTGGTTTCCGATCGCCGGTATAGAGACGATCGCTTCCGGCAAGACGGGATTTGCACGCGCGCTCGATATTGCCGATCATCTAGTCCTGCCGGTCGGCGCACTTGCCTTGATCTATCTCGCCTTGTTTCTGCGGGTGATGCGCGCCGGCATGGTGGAGGCTTGGAAGCTGGATTTCGTCCTCTTTGCCCGCGCCAAAGGTCTGTCGCGCAGCCGCATCGTCCTGCGCCACGTGGCGCGCAATGCGCTGCTGCCGCTCGTCACCATGCTCGGGCTGCAATCGGCGGCCATGCTGGGCGGGAGCGTGGTGATCGAGAGCGTCTTTGCTATTCCCGGTTTCGGGCGGCTGGCGCAGGAAGCGGTCAACGGCCGCGATGCGCCCCTGTTGATGGGCATCATCGTTACCAGTGCCGTCCTCGTCATTTCAGTCAATTTCCTCGTCGATCTCGTCTACGCCACGCTCGATCCGCGCATCGGCGCTTCGGAGGGCGGCGCATGAGCCGTCTCCGCCGCCTCGTCAGCTCGCCGGAAGGCGTGATCGGGCTTGCGATCCTTCTCGTTCTGCTTTTAGCCGGGCTCTTCGCACCCATCATTTCGCCGGGCGATCCGCTGCGCATCGCCGGCCGGGCGCTGCTCCCGCCCTTTACCGATCCGGCTTTTCCGCTCGGTACCGACCGGCTCGGCCGCGACGTGCTGGCCGGCCTGCTCTATGGCGCGCGAACCTCGCTGGCCGTCGGCCTTGCTGCGGCGTTTTCGGCGATGCTGCTCGGGCTCTGCGTCGGCATGGCGGCCGGTTTTGCCGGCGGGCTGGTCGACGAGGCGCTGATGCGCGTGGTCGACGCTTTCCAGATCGTGCCGGGCTTTCTGCTCGCGCTTGCCTTCGTCAGCACCATCGGGGTCTCGACGCCTGTGGTCGTCCTTGCCATCGCGCTCGGTACATGGGCCGATCCAGCGCGGTTGACGAGAGCGCAGGTGCTGGCGATCCGCGAGCAGGATTACGTCGCCTCTGCAAGGGTAATCGGCATGCATCCGGCCGAGATCGCCTTTCGGGAAATTCTGCCGAACGCGTTGCCGCCGGTGCTGGCGCTTTCCGCCACTATCGTCGCTGGCGCAATTCTCACCGAGGCAGCACTGTCCTTTCTTGGTCTTGGCAATCCGAATATCGCCACCTGGGGCTCGATGATCGCCGAGGGCCGCAGTGTGCTGCGCTCGGCCTCCTATCTCTCCGTCATACCGGGCGCGGCACTGGCCGTCACCGTGCTCGGCGTCCATCTCTTCAGCGAGGGTCTCGGCAAGGCGCTTGGCGATGACGGCAGGAGAGCGGCATGAGCGGCGTTTTCTGCAGCCTGCGGCAACTTTCGGTCACCTATGGCAGGAACGGCGCGACTGCGCTCGCCGGTGTCGATCTCGATATTGCTGCGGGCGAAAGGCTGGCGATTATCGGCGAAAGCGGTTCCGGCAAGAGCACGCTTGCCCGCGCGCTGGCCGGCCTGCTGCCGGAGGGAGCGACAGTCGGCGGCGAGATTTTTTGGCCCGGCCTTGGCCATCCGCCCCGCCCTGGTCGCGATTTCGGCTTCGTCTTCCAGGATCCGGGCGCGAGCCTCAATCCCGTCCTGACGGTCGGCGAGCAGATCGCCGAAGGCGCCAGGTGTCATCTCGGCCTCAGCTGGAAGCAAGCCTATATCAGAGCCGAGGAACTGCTTGGGCGGGTGCGGATAGCGCAGCCCGACAAGGCGATGCGGGCCTTTCCGCACCAGCTTTCCGGCGGCCAGCGCCAGCGCGTGGCGATCGCTGCAGCTATTGCCGCGAAACCAGCGATGCTGATCGCAGACGAAGCGACCAGCGCGCTCGATGTCGTCGTCCAGGCCGAGATCGTCAGCCTGCTCGACGGGCTGGTTCGCGAGGATGGTATGACGCTGCTCTTTATCACCCACGACATCGCCCTTGCCTCCGGCTTTGTCGATCGCATCGCCGTTTTCCGCGAGGCGCGGCTGGTCGAGGTGGGACCGGTCCGTTCAGTACTTTCGACGCCGAAAAGCGGCTATACCGCTGCCCTCATCGCCAGCCACCGAGATCTCGCGACACCACCGCTGATCGCGGAGGTGCCGTCTTGAATGATATGCTGCTGTCTGTCGAAAACCTGTCAAAAGGTTTTTCTTCCGCGGAGCGTCAGGTTGCCGCCCTCGACAACGTGTCGCTGACGATTGCGGCCGGCGAAACACTCGGGCTCGTCGGCGCCTCGGGAAGCGGGAAATCGACGCTGTCGCGCATCCTGCTGCGGCTTCTCCCCGCCGATGCCGGCTCGATCCGCTTCGAGGGGGAGAATTGGCTCGCGCTGGACGGCGCGTCATTGCGGCGCCGACGGCCACGCATGCAGATGGTGTTCCAGGATCCGCTGGCGGCCTTCAATCCGCTGGCGAGCGTCGGCACTGTTCTCGATGATCCGCTACGCATCCATGGCGTCGTCCCGAAAGAGCAGCGCCCCGGCGAGATCGCCATGCTTCTCGAACGTGTCGGCCTCACCGCCGATCATTCCGCCCGGCCGGTCCGTGCGCTCTCCGGCGGCCAGCGCCAGCGCGTGGCAATCGCCAGGGCGATTGCGACACGACCCTCGTTGCTCGTGCTCGACGAGGCGGTCTCGGCGCTCGACGTCACCGTGCGCGGTAGGATCCTCGAGCTTCTGGTCGATCTGCAGAGAGAACAGGGCATTGCCTGTCTGTTCATTTCACACGATCTTGCCGTCGTCCGTGCGGTCTCCCATCGCATCGCCGTCATGGAAGGCGGGCGGATCGTCGAGATCGGCCCGGCAGTGGCGCTTGTTGGCGCGCCGCAATCCGATGCGGCCCGCGCGCTCGTTGCCGCAGTCCCCCGTCTCGTCACCGATCCATCTTGAAGGAAGTATCCATGTCCGGTCTTGGTTGGAATCCCTTGCATGGCGCGCCCTCTTATCCACTGGAGCGCTATGCCTGTCTTGCCGACCGCGTTGGCAGCGTCCTGCGCAGCCGCAACGACATATTGCTGGTGCAGGCAGAGGCGGTGGTGGCGCTGGAGGCGGCGGCAACCAGCCTTGCCCGTCCCGGTCTCTCGGCTCTCAACATCGTCACCAGCCCCTATGGCGGCTGGTTCGGGCAATGGCTGCGGCGAGGTGGTGCTGCGGTTAGGGATATCACCGCCGAACCGGGGCAGCCGGTGGAGATCGAGGCGATCGCCAAGGTGTTGGACGCCGGTCCTCGTATCGATGTGCTCGCCCTGGTTCATGCGGAATCGGCAAGCGGCATTCTCAACCCTCTCCCCGAGATACTGGCGCTGGCGCGTGCCCGCGACATTGTTACCGTCGTCGATGCGGTCGCCTCGATCGGCGGCCATTGGTTGGACGTCGACGATTTCGGCATCGACATCGCCGTGATCGGCCCGCAGAAGGCGCTTGGCGGTCCAGCGGGCGTCTCCGCGCTCTCGGTCAGCCGGCGCGCCTGGGACCTCATTCTGAGCGATGGCGCGCCGCGCGATTCGATTCTGTCGCTGGCCGATCTGAAGACTTGGGTCGATGGTGGCCGACAGGCTCTGCCGGGAACGCCGGCGCCGTTGGAATTCTTCGCGCTCGAGACTGCACTCGACCGCATCGAGGCCGAAGGCCTGGAGAATGTCGTCGCCCGCCATGCACTGGCAGCATCGGCGACACGGGCGGGGCTTGCAGCGCTCGGCATGGGGGTCTGGGTGCCGGCAGCCAAAGCTTCGAACCTGGTGACGGCGGTGTCGGTGCCGAAGGCACTGGCGCCTGATGCGCTGATCGCCGCCGCGGGGCGGTTGGGAGTGGAGCTGACCGAAGGTGTGGGAACCGCACCGGCCCGTCTCCTGCGGCTGAACCACACGGGTCAGCGCGCCGTATTCCAGACGGTGCTTTCGAATGTCATGGCCTATGGCGCGGCCCTCCGGCAGGCTGGTTATCCCTGTGATATCGCCGCTGCTGCGGAGGCGATATCTACGGCCTACAGCCGCTGAAAGCCGTATCCAGCCCTTGATAATCACGGCTCTTCGAGGCAGGAGAGTAGCATCACGGAGATTTGTGCGGATGACGAAATTGGTGGATGCGCAGGGCCTGGAGATTTCGCATGAGGGACATCGCACCCGCCTGAAATGGCACCGGCTGCGCAAACGCTTTGCCGATCCGCTGTTCTCGGCCGAGGTGATGGCGGAGGGTTTTGCAGCCGGCGCTTCGATGGAACTCGATCTGCGGGTGCGCGCCGATGGCGGTTTCGTCGTGCTGCACGACGAGGATCTCGAAGGCGAAACGACAGGATTTGGGCCGATTGCTGAAAAGAGCATCGGCGATCTCGGCGATATCAGGATGATAGAGGGCGACCGGCCGCTGATCTTCAGCGAGGATCTTGCCGCCATGATGCAATCGACGCATCCAGCCGCATTGCTGCAGTTCGACATGAAGGACGATTATGAGGCGATCGGCGCGAGGGGCATCGAGCACCTTGCCGCGCATTTCCGCGATATCACCGCCTCGGTGATCGTCAGCGGCGGCAGTCTCGACCTGATCGTCGCGGTCAAGGAGAAGCTTCCGCATCTCCTGCGCGGCATCGATCCAACCGACAAGCTCTACGGTATCAGGCAGGCCAGCGGCTGGAAGGCGGTCGAGATTGAATTGCGTGCCGACCTGCGCGGCCCGACCGAACCGGACACGATCTATCTCCACTGGCCGCTGATCCTTGACGCCGCCAGGGAAGGTCTCGATATGATCGCGCTCTGCCGGGACGAAGGCAAACGGGTCGACGCCTGGACCTTTACCTTGAAGGATCCGGAGGCCGGTTTCAGCCAAGAGGAATGGCGGAACTTCCAGGCGCTGGTAGCCCTGAAGCCGGATCAGATCACCACCGACGAGGCACCGGCAACCGAACGCGCCTGGCGCCGACGCATGGCGGATTGATCTGGTGTCCGCGCTTGGTGCCGAAAGGTGGCTTTAAGCTCTTTGTTTTTGTGCATGCCGTTATCCTGGAACCGCTGCAAACCTCCTGGCGACATGCATTATTTCTGGCCTTGTCGCATGTTTTGTACAATTTGCATCATTTTAAACTTCTGATGTTATCCCTACCCGACAGACAAATGTTGGTGTGTGATATGCAAGTTGTTGATACTGTAGCAATTACTCAACAAGCAAATTCCAGCTTACAGAAAGCGTGGCATTTTGGGTGTACGGGCCGTTCGGTCGAGGCACTCGCACTGGCCGGCGAAACTCTTGCCGATGCCAGGGCGTGGGGCGATGATCGGCTCGCCGCTCAATGCGATACCGACATGGCCTGGTACTGTTTTCAGGTCGGCAAGGCCGAACTTGGATTGACGCATGTCCGGCGCGCGGTGGACTTCTGGAAATCGACCGGGGAGCCCAACGAGGAAGCCTATGCCCGGGCCTATTTCGGATGGTTGCTGCTGGAATTGGGCTTGCCTGAGGAAGCGATCGAAGAGGCCACCCGCGCGCTGGATCTCGCCGACAGGATAGCAGACCCGAAGGCGCAAAGCCTGGCCACCAACGTCATTGGGATTATCTTCTGGTACAACAAGCAGCCCGACCGGGCCATCCTGATGAGCGAGAGGTCCGTCGAACTCGCCAGATCGATTGGCAACAAGACCTATGAATGCTGGTGGCTCATCAATCTCGGCGGCGCACATTCGGAGGGCGGATATATCGCCGAGGCGCTCGGCCAGCCGGAGGAAGGGCACCGGATGCTAGTGAGAGCGCTGGAACTGACCGAACAGGCGCTCGACATCGCAATCGAGACCGGCGACAGCTGGGCTGCCCGCATCTGCCTCGGCAACAAAGCCGAGTTCTACAGCCATCTGGGCGAGCACGACAAGGCGCTGCAGTGCATCGTCCGCTACCGGCTGTTTCAAGAGAACAGCTATGTCAGGGACAGGCAGCAATATCTCTACACCTTGGGCCAGATCTACAACAATTCCGGAAAATACGCGGAAGCCCTGTCGCCGCTGCTCGAGGCGGTTGAACTGATCGACGACGGTGGCAGTTTCGATTCCTACATCCAGATCTATCTTCACCTGTCGCAGGCCTATGAGGGGCTGGGCCAGTTCGATCCGGCGCTGGCGGCACATAAAAAATACCACCAAGCCTATTTGCGCAACAGTGCCGAGAGGACCCAGCAGCGCGCCCGTCTCGCCGAAATCTACTACGAAACCAGGCGGTTTAAGGAAGTTGCCGAAACGGAGACGAAGCGCGCCGATACGCTGGAAGCCTCCTATCAGAAACTGCAGGAAGAAACCGATATCCTTGCCAATGCCGTCTATCTGGACGCGCTGACCGGGCTCTACAATCGCAAATATCTCGACAGCCGCTTCAAGGAGCTGACATCTGAGAAGCGTCCCTATTCCATCGCGATGCTGGATGTCGATCACTTCAAGTCGATCAACGACAATTTCTCTCACATGATCGGCGACCGGGTCCTCAGTACGATTGGAGCCATATTGCGCAGCCAATTGCGAATTGCCGATCAGGCAATTCGCTTTGGCGGCGAGGAATTCGTCGTCCTGCTGGCGGGCGCCCCCCGAGGTGCGGCCGATGTCTGCGAGAGGCTGCGTTCGGCCATTGAAAAGTGGGACTGGTCGGAGATCTGCAACGGGCTGCATGTCACGATCAGCATCGGTGTCGCCAGCACCCTGTCCGCCAATTCTCCGAACGAGATTTTGGCAATCGCCGATCAGAATCTCTATACGGCGAAAAAGACCGGTCGCAATCGCGTTGCTGCGTAACGGCGTTCCGCAAATCGGGCGGATCGAGTCTCCGGGGATGGTGTCCCTATAGCCCCTCGATGTCGCGGATGAAGGCGAATTCGCCGGCAAGCCCTGGCGAATGGGCGATGACCGGCCCGCCTTCGGCTAGCAACCTGTGGACATCCGGCATTGCCACCATGGCGCCGGCCTCTTCGGCAATCAGCGCGCCGGCGAGCATGTCCCAGGCGTTGAGATGGCGTTCGTAATAGAGATCGGCAGCACCCTCGGCGACGCGAACGAGATCGATGGCGGCCGCGCCTGTGCGGCGATAGTCCATGCCGCATTCATGGAGCCGCTTGGAGAGCGCCAGATGGTCGTCGAAACTTGTCTTGCGGGAATGGCCGAGAATGACGAGCGCATTGGCCGGATCGGTGGTCGCCGCTGCATGGACAGGAATTCCGTCCTTGAAGGCGCCGCCGCCGCGGACGGCGTGAAAGACCTTGTCCTCGGTGGCATCGTAGACCACGCCGATCTCGACCTTGCCGGCTGCGACGAAGGCGATCGAGACGCCCCAATGGCGGAAGCCCCTGATATAGTTGGTCGTGCCGTCGATCGGATCGACGATCCAGGTGCCGGCTTCGCCGGATCGCCCGCCGCTCTCCTCGCCCATGAAGGTATCATCCGGGAAGCGCGAGAGCAGCCTGTCACGGATCGCCTGTTCGGCCTTCCTGTCGGCGATAGTGACGAAATCCTGCAATCCCTTGTTCTCGACGGCCAGCGTGCCGGGCTTCAAGTCGCGCCGAAACCGGGCCGCTTCCCGTCCGACCTCGAGGGCGACTGTGATTGCGACCTCCGCACGGGCGTGGATGGCAACGGCGTCGAATGCGGAATTCATCAGGCGGTCCTTCTTTTTACCAGCGTCACCGGCGTGAATTCGACACGCGCCGTCAAATCCGGCTCGGCCATCCGGCTGATCAGCAGGTCGACCGTCTGTTCGGCCTGAATGTCGCAGGGTTGGCGGATGGTCGTGAGGTCGTAAGCGGCCCAGCTTGCCTGTGGAATGTCGTCATGACCGATGATGGAGAGCGGCGGTGGATCATCGCGGCCGAGGCCCTGCATGACACGGTCGACCACGCCGCAGGCCATGTAGTCATTGGCGCAGAACAAACCGTCGATGCCGGATGCGCTGAGTTCGGCTGCGGCATCATAGCCGCTCTTGTAGTCGTTGACCCTGAGCTGCAGGAACTGCGCCTCGCCGCCGAGCTGATTGCAGCGCGCAAGGAACGCCTCGCTGCGCCGCCGCGCCGTATAGGATACGGCAGGAGCCGCCATGACGGCGGGCCTTTGCACGCCGCTGCCGATCAAATGGTTGGCGGCGAGATGGCCGGCCATGCGATCGTCGGAGATGATGCGGTCGACAAACGGGATATCGTTGCCCTTATTGATCAATACGATCGGCACGCCCTCGGCCGCGCATTGCTCGCAGATCTCGGTCGGCGGCGCGTCCGAGGTGACGATGACGCCAGAGACGGCGTAGTGCAGCAACTGGCCGATGACCGTCGACGTATCCGCCTCCTGCGAGGTCGGCAGCAGGATGGGGCGAAAAATTGCGGGCGATCAGCACCCTTGCCAGGTTTTCGATCTGCAGCGTCCGGAACGGATTGTCGAGGCCGGCGGCGACAAGGCCGACGAGATCGGAGCGTTTGTTGGTGAGGCTTCTGGCAAGATAGTTCACCCGGTAGCCGAGATCTTTGGCGGCCTGGAAGACCTTCTCGCGCGTCTTCGGCGAGACGCTGGCATCGGGCGTGAAGGCGCGCGACACCGCGGCGCGCGAGACACCGGCGACACGCGCCACGTCGAAGGAGGTTACCTTGCGCGGTCCCTTATCCCTGTCTGCCAACTGCTTTTTCCTCAACTGCCGACCGCCGCATCAGATCGGGCAGATCCGTGCAGATGCCGAGAACCGGAAGTTCCATGATGTCATTCAGAATGGTCCGCCGCTCCTCATGCCAGAGCACGATCTCGCGGCCCTCCTCGAAAGCACGGTGCATCAGCGCGTCGGTCACCAGATCCTGCGGCCGCTCGCCTGCCCTCTCCCAGCAGAGATGCAGGATGTCGGCGCCGGCCTCGTCTCCAAGCATATGTGGATCGTGGCCGACCCGGATCAGCACCGAAAGGGGAAAATCGCAGGCCGCGTCGCGGAGTTCGCGCACCTGCGCCGTGTCGAACGACCCGAGGCAGGCAAAACGCTGGTTCATCTCGGCAAGATGCCGCCAGCAGCGCATCCCGGTCCCGGCCGCCTTGAGCTCGATATAGAGACCGGTTCCGGTCTCGCGGCCGAGTGCAGCCACTTCCGAAAAACTCGGCACGTCGACGCCGTCGAGGGCTGCGAGGTCGGCCGCCGTCATTTCGGAAATGCGGCGGTCGATGCCGAAGACACGCTCAAGATGGTCGTCATGCGAGACGACGACAACGCCGTCCCGGGTCAGTTGGGTGTCCAGTTCCCACATCTCAGCGCCGAGTTCAGCGGCACGCCGGAAAGCGGCGATCGTGTTCTCGCGCTCATGGCCGCTGGCGCCGCGGTGGCCGATGCAGAAGGGAAGCCTGCCCTTTCCAGACGGCCAGCCGTATTGCCCAAAGAATGCCTGGAAATCGCGGGCCATCAAAGCCTCCCGCCATGTTCGTCGAAGACGAAGACGCCACGGCTGTCGATCGCCCAGCGGACATCGTCGCCGACATGGATGTCGCTGCGCACCGGCTGGATCGAACGCAGCAGCGGCCCGCCGGCAAGCGCCACGTCGTAGAGGTTCTCGCGCCCTTGCGTTTCGGCGAAGGTGACCTTGCCGAAAACGGGGGTGTCGCCCGCCGGGGTGAAGTGCTCCGGCCGGACGCCGAGCATCAGCCTCGTGCCTTCGGCGGCGCTAACGGTATCAGGCAGCGGTACGCGGATCTCACTTTCCGGGATTGTGAAGGCGCCCTTGTCGACGACGCCGCGCAAGAAGGTGATCGGCGGATTGCCGAGGAAGCCGGCGACGAAGGCGGTTTTCGGATTATTGTACATTTCGGCCGGCGTGGCGATCTGGACGATCTCGCCTTCCTTCATGATGGCGATGCGGTCGCACATGCTCATCGCTTCCACCTGATCGTGGGTAACGAGGATGGCGGTAATGCCGGTTTCGCGCTGCAGGCGGCGGATCTCCGAGCGCATTTCGAGACGGAGCTTGGCGTCGAGATTGGCGAGCGGCTCGTCGAGCAGCAGCACGTCGGGCTTGCGGATCAGCGCGCGCGCCAGCGCCACGCGTTGCTGCTGGCCGCCGGAAAGTTGCGCCGGACGGCGTTCCATGAGATTGCTGATATGAACAAGCCCGCAAATGCGCTCGACTTCCTTGCGAATGTCGGCGGCGTTGACACCCTTCACCTTGAGGGGAAAACCGATGTTCTCGGCGACCGTCATGTGCGGATAGAGCGCATAGGACTGGAAGACGACGCCGACATTGCGAGCCTGGCTCGGCAGATCGGTGACGTCGCGGTCGCCGAAGAGGATGCGTCCGCCGGTCGGCCGGTGAATGCCACAGACCGAAAAAAGCGTCGTCGATTTGCCGCAGCCGGAAGGGCCGAGCAGCGCCAGCATCTCGCCGTCACCGACTTCGAGCTGCATGTTCTCGATGACCTTGGTGGAGCCGAAGCTCTTCGAGAAATTGTCGAGGAGGATGCGCATCAGCCTTTGCTCCCGCCGCCATAGATGTTCATAAGATATTTGTTGAAGAGTGCGTAAGCGACCAGCACCGGAATGAGATAGAAGAGGCCGACCGCCTTGAACATATTGAAATCGTAATTGTTGTCGTCGGCGAGGAAGCCGGCAAGATAGACCGACAGCACCTGCACCTGATTGCCCGGCGCCAGCACCTGCGGCAGGATGAACTCGCCCCAACCGGAGAGGAAAGAGAACAGCCCGAGCGCCATGATGCCGGGCTTGACCTGCGGCAGCACGAGGCTGCGCCAGACGCGGAAACGCGAGGCGCCGTCGACGACGCCGGCCATTTCGATTTCCCAGGGCACGGTGTCGTAAAAGCCCTTCATCAGCCAGATGCCGAGCGGCAGGTCGATCGCCGCCTTCACCAGGATGACGCCGATCAGCGAATTATAGAGGCCGATCATCTGCAGCACGATGAAGATGGCGATGATCAGCGTCACCGACGGGAAGGCATGCAGCACCATGACGCCGGCAAGGAAGAAGCCGCGCGCCGGCACGTTCAGCCGTGACAGCACGTAGCCGGCCATCGACGAGACGATAAGCACGAGGCTGGTGGTGCAGGCCGAAAACAGCAGCGTATTCAGCGTCACATGCCAGATATTCGCCTTACCAGCCGTCGTCTGCCACAGGAAGCGCCAGTGATTAAGCGTCAAGCCGGAGGGCAGCAAGGCATCCGGCTGCTTCACCGTCACAGTGTCGAGGAAGAGATAGAGGTACATCAGGAGCAGCGGTAGGCTGACAATGGTCAGCGCCGTTATGACAGGCCAGCTGCGATAGTTTGCCGAGGGCTGCGAGCGTTCGGCCATGGTCAATCCTCGATCAGGGGCTTGGCGACAAGCGTGCCGTAGTTGAAGACGCGCAGATAGAGGAGCGACAGCGTCACGCCGATGACGACGAGCACCAGCGCCATGGCCGCGCCCAGCCCGTATTCGAGATTGCCGGCATAGTTCCTCAGCGCGGTGTGATAGGCGGAAAGCGCCCAGACCTCGGTCGCATTGCCCGGCCCGCCATTGGTGGCGAGCAGAATTTCATTGAATGAGGCGAGCAGCGACAGCGTCTGATAGCAGGTGACGAAGAGGATCGGCCACCGCATCTGCGGCAGGATGATGTAGCGGATCTGCTGCCAGCGCGAGGCGCCGTCGACTTCGCTCGCATAGAACTGGCTCTTCGGAATGGCCTTCATCGCCGAGGAAAACACCAGCATGCCCATCGAAGCGCCGATGAAGCCGTTGATCAGCACGACGAAGAACCAGGCATTATAGGCGGTATCGAGCAGGTAGTTCTTCGGGAGGTAGCCGAATTTGCCCATCAGGATAGAGATGAAGCCGCTGTCCCAGGCGAGCCACTTCCACAGCAGGACGTAGATGACGACCGGCGTGATGCGCGGCAGGAGCCAGATGCCGCGAAAGATCGAGGCAGGCGTCGGCGGCATATAATGTGTCCAGATGGCAAGCAGCAGGGCATAACCGACATTGAAGAGCGTCAGCACCAGCGCGACATACAGCACGGTATTGAAAAGCACACGCGCCATGTCGGGCGAACTGGCCATGCGTGAGAAATTCTCGGTCGTCCAGGACCAGCCGGTATAGGTGGTCTTGGCAACGGTTTCCTTCTCTTCCGGCGTCAGCTTGAAACCCAGACTGTCCAGCGCTGAAAAGAGCTGCTCCTTGCTGTCGAAGCGGGTGTTGAGGACGGAGCGGTTGAACTGTTCGGAGATCTGCTTGACCTCGCGGACCGAAGGTCGCTCGGCAAGATCCTTGATCATGCGCTCGACATCGCGGCGTGCCGGGAAGACCTCGCCTGTATGTTTGGCACGTAGTTCGGCGGCAATCCCCGGCGCCATCCCGAGGCCCTCGACGGCCGCAAGACCCGCCTCGTCGATCGTGTAGCGCGGTTCGGCCATCTCGGCAGCGATCTCGGGCATTGCCGATTTCAACGCGATCAGGGAGTTGGGCGCGATCTGGTAGACGCCACCAGAAATGCCCGTCGCCGTCGTCATGTTGGTCATCGAGAAGACCGCAGTCAGAACCACCGGCATCAGGAAGAACAGTATGATCATGACCGCCGCAGGCGCGATCATCACCAGTCCGAGCGTTCTGGACGATTTCATCGAAGGCCTCCTCGCGGAACCGACCGGGCGGCGGGGTTGCCGCCACCCGGAGGCGTGTTTCAGCGAATGACGATCTTGTCGCCGAGCGTGCTTTTCAGCTCGCTCTCGGCGTCGCCGACGGCGGCGTCGACGGTCTTGGCTCCGGTCCAGGACGCTTCGAGGTTCTTCCACATGATGTTCCAATATTTGCCGAAATCGGAATTGTTCGGCATCGCATTGGCATACGGCAGCAGGCGCTCGGTGGCTTCGCGGGTCCAGCGGTCGGCCGAGTAGAAGTCGACGGTGGACTCCGACTTGGAGATGCCGAGATGGGCCGATTTGACCGCATGCAGTGCGTTGGTGCGCGGCTCGGAGGCGATCTTGACCAGCTGGGCGGCGATCTCGGTGTCTTCCTGGTCGTGACCTGCGGTCAGCAGGTAGACCAGCGGATGGGTCAGCGTGTTGGCCTTGCCGCCTTCGCCGGCGGGGATCAGCGTGAAGATCACATTGCCGAAGAAGTCCTTCAGGCCTTCCTGGTTGACGAGGCGGGCATAATGCCAGGTGCCGCCGTCCCAGATGCCGGCCTTGCCGGTGGCGACTTCTTTCCACCACTGATCACCAGGCATGCCGATATGGTTCTTCTTGGTGACACCCGATTTCACGGCATCGGCGAAGAACTGATAGGTGCGGGTCATCGCGGCCTTGTCGAAAACGAGCTTGCCGCCTTCTTCCATCGTGCCGCCGAAGCTGGTGTAGAACTGCCAGTAGTCGGGGCCGTTGCTGGTGCGCGGATAGAAACCGTAGCCGGGCTGGACGAGGCCTTTGTCCTGCATCTTCTTGGCGTCTTCGAGCAGGTTCTTCATGGTATACTTGCCGTCCTGGACACTTTGCGGCAACGCATCCAGATCGGCGTCGCTGTAGCCGATCGCCTTCATGTAAGGCTTCCAGAAGAACATCGGACGGGACTCGGCATCCTGCGGAATACCGTAGACGGCGCCGTTATAAGAGGCGATCTTCAACAGGTTTTCATAGATGTCGCTGAGCGGCCAGGAGTCGAGATCGACGTAATCCTCGATCGGAACGATGAGGCCTGCCTGCGACCATGGCGCGATGTCTTCGTGGCCGCTGACGACGATGTTCGGCGCGGTCTTGGCTTCCGCCGCAAGGGTCAGCGCCTGCTTGAAGTCCTCCCAGGCAGAATAGGGCTTCTTCTCGACGGTGATCTTCAGGTCTTCGCCCTTGAGGGCGGCTTCGCGCTGCAGCTGCTGGGCTGCGATTTCGATGGCGTCCAGGCGATAGACGTCGTTCGGGCCGGTGCCGCCGGCCCAGACGCTAATGTGAACGTCCTTGGCAAGCGCAATGGCAGAACTCGACGCCAGGATCGCGGCAGCGACGGCGAGGGATTTCAGTGTCGGCAAGATGGTCATCTTCTTCGTCTCCCTAGAAGAGCAGTGTGAAGCCTCTTGGCGGGTCAGCACTGCTGATGATGGCCGCTCCGAAACCCCACGAAAACGTGACAAGTCCCGCTCTATGGGTTCGATGTAACGGCCGAATGACAAAATTGAGCACGTGTGCAAAATTATTATGACGATGTCTCTCAGACTTGCAAGCGGCGGTTTTCAACGGGCGTCTTTTCCCCTTGCAGCGCCGCGCGTCTTTGCAGACGGGAAAAGGAGGCTGCAACACTTTCAATCCGCGCATCGCGCTTTCGGTAAATCGGTTCCGATTGTCGGGCCGATGCGCTAGCATGCCCCGATGAGCCTCGAATCCGTCCGCGCTTTCCTCCGTGCGTATGCACCCGACATCGAAATCATCGAAACCGGCGAGAGCTCCTCGACGGTGGCGCTTGCCGCCGAAGCTCATGGCGTCGAGCCCGCGCAGATCGCCAAGACAATCTGCCTGCGTGTCGGCCAGCAGGTAATGCTGGTCGTTGCCGGCGGCACGGCCAGGCTCGACAATCGCAAGTTCAAGGATACGTTCGGAACCAAGGGACGGATGCTCGACGCCGAAGAGGTGGCGGCGGTCACCAGCCATCCGGTCGGCGGCGTCTGCCCGTTCGGCCTGCCCTCGCCGCTGCCGATCTATTGCGATATCTCGCTGAAACGCTTTGACGAGGTCGTGCCGGCGGCTGGCTCGACGAATTCGGCCGTGCGCATCGAAACCGGGCGGCTGGCCGAGCTGACCGGCGCCAGTTGGGTCGATGTCTGCCAGTAAGGCGTGAAAAAACTTCAAACCTGCGAAAGAGTACCTATATTCTATCCCGACATGCCGTGACTGTGTATGACAGGAGATCAGGAATGCCGAGTGCCGTTTCGCGTTTTGCCAAGATTGCGGCCATTGCCGTCCTGACGAGCGCTACCATTTTTGCTTCCCTCGACTCTGCCGAAGCGCGCCGCGCCGGCGGCGGTTTCGGGAGTCGCGGTACGCGGACCTTCCAGGCTCCGCCTGTCACCCAAACTGCGCCCGCCCCTGCCGCACCGATCGAACGATCGATGACGCCGCGCACGCAGACCACGGCACCTGCTACTGCTCAGCAGCCCTTCGGCGCCCAGCGCCCCGGTCTCTTTGGCGGCTTTGGCCGCTCGATGATCGGCGGCCTGATTGCCGGCGGCTTGCTCGGCATGCTGCTTGGCCACGGTTTCGGCGGCGGATTCGGCTTCCTCGGACTGCTGCTGCAGATTGCGCTGATCGGCGGTGCCGTCATGCTCGCCATGCGTTATTTCGCTAACCGGCGCCAACCTTCCTACGGTGCCGGTGGCCAAAGCGGCTCCTTTGGTCAGTCCTATGGCCAGCAGTCCTATGGGATGTCGCCAGCAAGCAACTCGTCCTTCCAGATCCCGACAATTGGTTCGGCTGCCGGTTCAGGTTCGTCCTCGCGCGGCAACCGCCCGAGCGACGAGATCGGGCTGGCGCAGGCCGACCTCGACCAGTTCGAGGAACTGCTGACCGATGTTCAGACCGCTTACGGTGCCGAGGATTACGGCACTTTGCGCCGGCTGACGACACCCGAAGCGATGTCTTATCTTGCCGAGGAACTCGGCGAAAACGCCACCAACGGCGTGCGCAACCGCGTCTCTGACGTCAAGCTGCTGCAGGGTGATATCGCCGAGGCCTGGCGCGAAGATGGCGGGGAGTATGCAACGCTCGCCATGCGTTACTCCTCGATCGATGCCATGGTCGAACGCGACAGTGGCCGCGTCGTTTCGGGCGACGATCGCCGCCCGAGCGAAAGCATCGAGGTCTGGACCTTCGTGCGCAAGCCCGGCGCCGACTGGAAACTCGCCGCGATCCAGGGAAGCGAGCAGCGCGCCGCCTGAAGCGGCGCCTCTCCTGGCTTAATTGACCGCGACCGGTTTGGAACGCATGCGCGAAACCGTTTCGCGTTCCGCCCGCTTGCAGCGCATCGGCGGCAGGCCGCGATCCATCAGGTCCATGTCTTCGAGTACCATGTCGCCCATCTTCTTGAAGGCGCTGTCGAGGGCTCCGGCCCGGTGGGACGAGCGGATGAAGCCTTTCAAGCTCCGCACCGGGTGGTCGGGCGGCAGCGGCTCCTGCGGATAAACGTCGCTTGCCGCGACGATTTGGCCTGACGACACCGCGGCCATCAGCGCATCGAAATCGACGACGTCGGCACGGCTGAGCAGGATGAAGGCCGCACCCCTGCGCATGCTGGCGAAGGCCTCGGTGCCGAGAAATCCCTTGTTTTCGCTGGTGACGGCGGCAACGACGAAGAGGAAATCGCTCTTCGTCAGGACATCCTCCAGGCTTGCCGGCTCGACGCCGTTTTCCTCGAGGATCGAGTGGGGCAGCCAGGGATCGAACACCCTGATGCGCGCCCTGAAGCCGGACAGCAGCCGGCGCAGTGCCTTGCCGAGATCGCCGAAGCCAACGATGCCGATCTCTGAACCGGCGATCAGCCGCGCGCTCGCATTGCCCTCCCGCCCCAGAGTTCGGTGCCCTGGCGGAAAGCGACATCCGCATCGACGATACCGCGCGCCAGGGCCAGCGCGAAGCCGAGACCGATTTCGGCAACCGGCTCGGCAAAAACCTGCCCGGTCGTGACAACATGGATGCCGCGCTCAAAAAGCACCTCATAGGGCATGTTGTTCAAGAGATTGCTTTCGACGTTGAGGATCGAGCGCAAGGCAGGCATTCTTGCCAATGTTTCCGCCGAAAGCGGCGGTTGGCCAATGATGTAACGTGTCCTGGCGAGGATCTCGTCGTCGAGCCCGGCGATATTCTCTGGATCGGCCTCGACGATCTCGTATTTCGCATGCAGTTCGGCGCGCGCCTTGTCGCTGAAGATCAGATCGAGCGTGCGCGGCTCGGGCGCGCTGATCGCCAGCGGTCGTTCGATATTCGTCATGGGCGTCTCCTCCATCGCGGCGATACGCCGCCTCGGTTGGCGATTGATAGCCGCTGCGCCGGGCCGTTTCCAGGTCATGGAAGAAACAAAACCCGGAGGTGCGCGGCGCGCCGGCCGATGTGCTGGGCGACGCTATCGAAAGCGGCATCTGCCTATCAGATAAGCAGTTGAATCGGCTTGGTATTTCACGGGCATTTTCGTTGACGACACGAATTCTTTAAATTAGCGTGAGGCGCGCCACTTGGAACCAGGCCCGTGTTCGGCGGTCGCAGGATTTCGAAACTCACGAGGAATGAACCCATGAAATCAGCACTCAAGAGCGGCTTGCTTGCCTTGGCTGCCGCCGCGCTTCCAGCCGTCGCCTATGCGCATACCGGCGTTGGTCAGACCTCCGGCTTTGTGCATGGCTTCAGTCATCCCGTTTCCGGTCTCGATCATATCCTCGCGATGGTAATGGTCGGCGTCTTCGCTTTTCAGCTCGGTGGCCGCGCCATCTGGTTGGTGCCGACGACCTTCGTTCTGGTGATGGCGCTCGGCGGTGCCCTCGGTGTCGCCGGTGTCAATGTTCCCTTCGTTGAAACCGGCATCGCGCTTTCCGTCATCGTCCTTGGTGCGATCGTTGCCCTCAACGTCAAGGCGCCGACCGCTGTTGCGATGGGTGTCGTCGGCCTTTTCGCGATCTTCCACGGGCACGCCCACGGGGCGGAGATGCCAGAGGATGCCGGCGGTGCTGCTTACGCTACCGGTTTCATGATCGCGACTGCGCTGCTTCATGCCACTGGCCTCGGTCTCGGCTTTCTGATCGCTCGCGTTGGCGAGCGGCAAGGGTCCTTCGTCGTACGCACCGCCGGCGGTCTTGCCGCTGTTGCCGGTGTCGGCATTCTTGTCGGCGTGATCTGAGCTGACGGCATTCTGCCCGCCACGACCCGTGGCGGCGCGCATTATACATTGCAGTCCCACCAGAACGCCCGGTAACGCCTTGCCGGGCGTTTTTGCGTCAAGCCGCAGAGTGCGGCGGACTTGATCCAAATCAAATCCAGCCCTGTCGCGTCGGGTTATATCTGACGCACGATCAACGAATGGCCATCCAAATTGACGCAGGCCCGCCTTGCCGGTTGTCGACGAGGTGTGACAGTGAATACAGTAATTTCAGAAATTTCTGAAATCACAGACGCAACGGAAACAACGATGAACCTTCCGCCTCTCGTCCAGTCCTTCGTTCTTCACTTCGGCGAAATGGGATCGCGCTGGGGAATAAACCGCACGGTCGGCCAGATCTACGCCCTGCTCTTCGTTTCCCCCGCACCGCTCTGCGCCGAAGAGATCGCCGAGTCGCTCGGCATTTCGCGCTCCAACGTGTCGATGAGCCTGCGGGAACTGCAGGCCTGGAATCTCGTCCTTCTCAAACACAGGCCGGACGATCGCCGCGATTTCTTCACCACGCCTGATGATGTCTGGTTGATATTGAGGACGCTTGCCGAGGAACGAAAGAAGCGCGAAGTCGATCCGACGCTGTCGGTTCTGCGCGAAATCCTGATGCAACGGCCGGCCAGCGAGGCCGAACGCCATGCGCAGATACGCATGAACGAGATGCACACGCTGATCGAGCAGCTGACCCATTGGTATGAAGACGTAAAACAACTTGAAACGGAAAGGCTCGCAACGTTACTCTCGCTGGGTGCGAAGGTAACCAAGCTTCTGGAGGCCAAGGACCGGGTCGTTTCGCTCGGCCGCGGCCGCCGGCCGAATCCTGCGAACAAGAGTTAGCGCCATGGGCACCGCTTTCTTCGACGCAAAGGACAGGAGGAAGACCGCACCGGTGGCGGACGGCGATACCGTGTCGTCCATCACCGGCCCGGATGATGCGAAGGGCGGGCTGCGCAGAGCGGCGATGCTGCAGGCATTGGCAGCCGCGGTCTGGATTCCGCAGGCTGGGCTGCTGGCCGCCTCGGTCGGGCGCATCGCTGATGGCGGCGGATTGCAGGATGTTCTCTGGCCGGCCCTGGGTATCCTCCTGCTCGGATTTGCAAAGAGTTGTCTCGACGCGGCTGGTGGCCGGCTGGCCTTTCATGTCGCGCGCGCTGAACTCAGCCGCAGGCGACGGGCCGCCGCTGCGGCACTTTCGATATCATCGCCGATCGATCGTGGCCGGCAGGCCTCCGGCAAAGCCGCAAGCGTGCTTGGTGAGCAAGCCGAACTCATCGTGCCCTATCTCGCCCGTTTCCAGCCAGCGCGCATGAAGGCGAGCCTTGTGCCGCTCATCATTCTTGCTGTCATCTTTCCGGTCTCCTGGGTCGGCGCGCTGGTGTTGCTGTTTGCCGCGCCGCTGATCCCGATCTTTATGGCGCTGATCGGCTGGCGCGCCCAGGCGGCCAGCGAAAGACAACTCGTTGCGACCGGTGGCCTCAACGGTTTCCTGCTCGATCGGCTGCGTGGACTGGCGACGATCCGTGCGCTCGATGCGGTGGATGCAACGGCGCTGCAGCTGCGCCGGGAGGCGCAATCGCTGCGTCTGCGCACCATGGCGGTGCTGAAGATCGCCTTTCTCTCCTCGGCCGTGCTCGAACTTTTCGCCGCACTCGGCGTGGCGATGATTGCCGTCTATGTCGGCTTCAGCCTGCTCGGAGAAATCCGCTTCGGCACTTGGGTCGGCCAGCTCGACCTGACCGAGGGACTGTTCATCCTGCTGCTGGCGCCGGCCTTTTTCGAGCCGCTGCGCGAACTCTCGGCCGTCTGGCACGATCGGGCGGCCGGCGAAGCGGCGCTGAAGGCGCTTGACGCTCTGGCTGAAGGCGGTCTGTCTATTCGAGGAGCAGCCGAAATCGCGCCAGCGGTACCTGTCGTCGCCGAAACACCGGCCATTCGCCTTGAAAATCTCGCCTTTCGCTATGGCGCCGACGAACCGTTGATCCTCGGTGATTTCAACCTCGATATCGCTGCCGGCGAACATCTGGCGCTGCTCGGGGCCAGCGGTTCCGGAAAATCGACGCTGCTTTCGCTGATGGCGGGACTGGCGCCCTGCACCGGCGGCCGCATCGTCATCGGCGGCCTCGAGCTTGCGGATGATACCGCAGCACTCTTGCGCGGCGGCATGGCGTGGATCGGCCAGAAGCCGCATATCTTTGCCGGCACCATTGCGGGGAATATCGCGCTCGGAAGGCCCGGCGTGCTGCGCGGCGATGTTGCCGATGCACTGGATGCCGCGAGACTGGGAAAAGTGGCCGAAGCCTATGGCAGTCGGCCGCTCGGCGAGGGCGGCATCGGTCTTTCCGGCGGCGAGGCGCTGCGGCTTGCGATCGCCCGTGCCGCCTGCAATCCGCATCTGAGGATCATCCTTGCCGACGAGCCGACCGCGCATCTCGATGCCGCCACCGCTGCCGAGGTCACCGAGAGCCTGCTTTCGCTCGCTATCGGCCGCACTTTGATCGTTGCGACCCATGATCCGCGGCTTGCCGCGCGCATGCATCGCACCATGCGCATCGACGCCGATATCATGATCAGGGAGGCCGCCGAATGAGCACATTTGCAGCAGACCTCAAACCGGTCCTGCGTCTGTTTTTTGCCGAGCGCCGGCGCGCGCTGCTGCTCGGCGCCGCACTTTCGGCAGCGACGGTCACAGCCGGCATCGCCTTGCTCGGCCTATCCGGCTGGTTCATCACCGCCACGTCGCTTGCCGGCCTTTCCGTTGCCGCCATCACCTTCGACGTCTTTGTGCCCTCGGCAGGCATCCGCCTGCTCGCCATTGTCCGCACGGCAGCACGTTACGGTGAAAGGCTTGCGACTCATGACGCGACGCTCGGTGTGCTCGCGGCTCTTCGCGAAAGGCTGTTTCGCGGCTTCGCTGAACCGGGTGCGGCGCGTTCGCTTTTGCATCGTCCTGCAAGGCTGCTTTTCCGGCTGACGGCTGATATCGACGCGCTCGATTCGCTGTATCTCCGCATCCTCGTCCCGACTGCGGTGGCGATCGGCGCTACCCTTGCGGTAAGCGTCGTGCTGGGGCTGCTGCATCCGTTGTTCGGCCTCTTCTTTGGGCTCTTTCTCGCCGGCGCGGGATTTGGTTTGCCTCTGATCGCCGCTCGAGCGGCGCGTAAACACGCCCGCAGGCGCGCCCATGGCATCGAGGCGTTGCGGTCGCGGACGATCGATCTCGTCGCCGGTCAGACCGATATCCTGATGGCCGGCCGGCTTGGCGCGCAGAGAGAGGCAATCGCTGTCGCCGACCACTACGCCGCCTGCGCCGACGACCGATTGAACCGCATCGAGACCGGCCTGACATTTGGCTTCGGCCTTGTCTCCACCCTCTTGCTCACGGCATCGCTGCTTGCCGTCGGCACCCTTGTGGAAGCGAAAGTGATCACCGCCCCTGTTGCGGCCCTCGGCTTGCTCGTCGCCTTCGCGGCCGTCGAACCCTTTGCGGCGTTGCGCCGCGGTGCTCTGGAACTTGGGCGGACGCTGCTTGCGGCAAGGCGTGTCGCGCCACGGCTTACCGTCACGGCGGCTCCCGAACCATTGGCGCCGCCACTACCGGGATACGCCTTTTCGCTGATGGATGTGTCGGCCTTCCATGAAAACTCCGCCATGCCAACACTTCAAGGCATCGAGCTCCACCAGGGCGAGTGCCTTGCCGTCATCGGCAGCAGCGGCGCCGGCAAGTCGAGCCTGCTTGCCGTGCTCTCAGGTGAATTGTCGGCAAAGACGGGAAGCGTCGCCGCGCAAACGGCGACCTTGCTGACGCAACGGACGGAACTCTTCGAGGACAGCCTGCGCGGCAATCTCAGCCTTGCGAACCCGGAAGCAAGCGAGGCGCGCCTTCGGGAAGTGCTCGCTGCGGCCGGTCTGCTTGCTGATGTCGAGGCCATGCCGCGGGGGATCGATACGCCGCTCGGCGAAGGCGGGCTCGGCCTTTCGGGCGGCCAGTCGCGCCGGCTGGCGCTTGCGCGGCTCTTCCTGCGCGACACGCCGCTCTGGCTGCTCGACGAGCCGACTGAAGGTCTCGACGGCGACACCGCCCGGGATGTGCTCCAACGTCTCTCGGCAGTGGCGGCAGGGCGCTCGCTGGTCATCGCCACGCATATTCGCCGCGAGGCAGCCATCGCGGACCGCATCGCCGTCATCGAAGGCGGCCGCATTCTAGAGGTTTCGCGCCGCGGAGAGGCGGCGTTCGGAAAGGCGCTCGATCGGCTTCGGCCGGATTGAGCAAGATCGCATGCCCTCAGGCGCCGGTCGGCGCTGAGGAACGCTCCGTACCCCGTGGGACCGTGGGAGAAAGACAAATGGAACTAGATATCGTAGCACTTTCGCGCTTTCAATTCGCGCTGACGGCGCTTTACCACTTCCTATTCGTGCCGCTGACGCTCGGCCTGTCCGTGCTCTTGGCGATCATGGAAACCGTCTATGTCATGACCGGCCGCCAGATCTGGCGGCAGATGACGAAATTCTGGGGCACGCTGTTCGGCATCAATTTCGTGATCGGTGTCGCCACCGGTATCGTCATGGAATTCCAGTTCGGCATGAACTGGAGCTACTACAGCTATTATGTCGGCGACATCTTCGGCGCGCCGCTGGCGATCGAAGGCCTGATGGCCTTCTTCCTTGAGGCAACCTTCGTCGGTCTGTTCTTCTTCGGCTGGGACAAGCTGTCGAAGGTCGGCCATCTCGTCGCCACCTGGGCGGTCGCTCTCGGCTCGAACTTTTCGGCCCTCTGGATCCTGATTGCCAATGGCTGGATGCAGAATCCAGTGGGATCGGCGCTCAATCCGCAGACGATGCGCATGGAGATCACTAGCTTCTTCGACGTGGTCTTCAATCCGGTCGCCCAGGCGAAATTCGTCCACACCGTATCGGCAGGGTATGTCTGCGCCTCGATCTTCGTGCTCGGCGTCTCGGCCTGGTATGTGCTGAAGGGCCGGCATATCGAGCTTGCCAAGCGTTCGATGACGGTGGCGGCCTCCTTCGGCCTCGCCTCGGCCCTTTCCGTGGTCGTGCTTGGCGACGAGAGCGGTTATCTCGCCACCGAGAACCAGAAGATGAAGCTCGCCGCGATCGAGGGCATGTGGAAGACCGAGCCGGCGCCGGCCGCCTTTACCGCCTTCGGCTTCCCCGATCAGGAAGCGCGCGAGACGCATTTCGCCGTCCATATCCCGTGGGTCATGGGGTTGATCGGCACACGGTCGCTGACGACCGAAATCCCCGGCATCGACAAGCTCGAACAGCAGGCCGAGGTCCGCATCCGCGACGGGATCAAGGCCTATGATGCGCTGGCGCAGATCCGCGCGGCGCCAGCCCAGGATCAGGTCGCCCAGGAAGTCCGCAGCTCCTTCGAGGAGCTCGGCCATGATCTCGGTTATGCCCTGCTCCTGAAGCGCTATGTCGACGATCCGCGCCAGGCGACCGACGCGCAGATCGCTCAGGCCGCGCGTGATACGATCCCGCACGTGCCGACGCTCTTCTGGTCATTCCGTATCATGGTCGGCCTCGGCATCTTCTTCATCTTGCTGACTGCCACCTTCTTCTGGCTGTCGGCGCGCCGCCACCTCGACAAATATCCACTGCTTCTGCGGATTGCCGTGCTGGCAATCCCCCTGCCCTTCGTCGCCATAGAACTCGGCTGGGTCGTCGCCGAATTCGGCCGTCAGCCCTGGGTGATCGAAGGCGTGCTGCCAACGGCTGCTGCCGTCTCCAGCCTCGGCGCCGGTACCGTGCTTTTGACCATCATCGGTTTTGCTACGCTCTACACGGTGCTGATCGTCATCGAGATGAGCCTGATGATCAAGGCGATCAAACAAGGGCCGGAGCCGGACGACGAGCCGGAAGCCGTGCTGATTTCCGAAGCCCTCGTCCCGGCCGCGGAGTGACCTGCCATGATCCTTCACGAACTCATCGATTATGAAACCCTGCGTCTCATCTGGTGGCTGCTGCTCGGCGTGCTGCTGATCGCCTTTGCGACGACAGGCGGCTTCGATCTCGGCGTCGGCACGCTTCTGCCTTTTGTCGCCCGGACCGATACGGAACGGCGCGTGGCGATCAATACCATCGGCGCCACCTGGGAAGGCAACCAAGTCTGGCTGATCCTCGCCGGCGGCGCCATCTTCGCCGCCTGGCCGCCGCTTTATGCGGTTTCCTTCTCGGGCTTCTATCTGGCGATGTTCGCGATGCTCTTCGCGCTCATCCTGCGTCCGGTTGGATTCAAATACCGGTCGAAGCGCGAAAGCGCCCGCTGGCGCACCGGCTGGGACTGGGCGCTCTTCATCGGCGGCTTCGTCCCGTCGCTGATCTTCGGCGTTGCTGTCGGCAATGTGCTGCAGGGTGTGCCCTTCCGCTTTGCCGACGACATGCGGATCTTCTACGAAGGCTCGTTCTTTGCCCTGCTCAACCCCTATGCGCTGCTCTGCGGCCTGCTTTCCCTAGCCATGTTGACAATGCATGGCGCGGCTTGGCTGGTGTTGAAGGCAAGTGGCCCGGTTGCCGAGCGTGCCAGAAGCTATGGCAGCATCGCCGCCCTTGCCGCCATCGTGCTTTTCGCGCTTGGCGGTCTCTTCCTATGGATCGGTGTCGGCGGTTATCGCATCACCAGCGATATCAGCCCGATCGGCCCCTCCAATCCGCTGTTGAAAACGGTGGCGCTGGAGCAAGGCGCGTGGCTTGCCAATTACACCACCCATTCGTGGATGATCGTGGCACCCGTCCTCGGCTTCGCGGGCGCGGCTCTGGCCTTCATTGCCATGCGGGCAAGGCGCGAGGTGATGACGTTGCTCTTCAGCAAGGTGGCAATCTTTGGCATCATCTCGACGGTCGGCGTCTCGATGTTTCCCTTCATCCTACCCTCCTCGCTCGATCCGCGATCAAGCCTGACGGTCTGGGATGCATCCTCCAGCCACATGACGCTGTTCATCATGCTGGTGGTGACGGTGATCTTCCTGCCGATCATCTTTGCTTACACCGCCTGGGTCTACAAGGTCCTGTGGGGCAAGGTTGACGAGAAATCCGTCACCGATAAAAACAGTCACGCCTATTAGAGCGGTTCAGCAGAACCGCTCTAACTTTTTGTTTTTTTCGCAATTCCGGACCGCTTCGCACTTTTCCTGGAGTTGCTCGATGGAGACGAAACAATGTGGTATTTCGCATGGATCCTCGGCCTGCCGCTGGCAGCCGCCTTCGCCGTCCTCAACGCCATGTGGTATGAGCTGATGGACGACGAGGCCAGGAAGAAGGCTTCCGAGCCGCGTAAGTAAAATGCAGGCCGCGCGGCTCGCACGGCGCCGCCTAAAGCGGATCACGCCGTCGCGAGGGCCAGGGCGCATTGACTTCGCTCGGTTTTGGGTTGCCGTGTAATTCACCGTATTACGGAGCGATAACCATGCTGAACAGTGAAAAATCTCAAGTTTCTCTAAGACTGCCGACGTCGCTGGTTTCGGAGTTTGATCGTATCGCCGCAATCCTTGAACGTGACCGTACTTGGGTCATGCAGAAGGCGCTCAGTCAATATCTTGCAACGGAAGGGGCCGAAATCCTTGCGGATGCTCAAGGCCTCGATGAACTGGATCGCGGCGACACTGTCGATCTGGAGGACGTGCTCGAGAAGACCCGGGCAATCGTCGATGCCGCCGAATACCGACGCCGTATGCGGGTGGGTTGATGCCTCCCGTTCGCCTTTCCAAAAGTGCAGAACGCTGGTTTTTGAGCAAGGTTGCCGAACTCGCAGAGATTAATCCAGCCGCCGCAAGGAAACTCGTCGAACGCCTGGAAAGGCAAAGACCTTCTTTCCTCGTCTCCCCAAATGACGGAAAGGGGAATCCTGGAAGGAACTCGCAAGGTGAGTATGCCTCCGCTCGTGCTCACCATTCGCTCACGAGACGGCATTGTCGAGATTGCGGCAATCAGAGATGCACGGCAGAATGATGCATACGCTCCAGTCGAGAGGTTGCCCGTGGACGACGATGACGAACTCCACCATGCGCAACACCCCCGGTAACCGAAGCTGCCGGGGGTGTTGATGGGTCAGATTTGACAACTAGCCAGGTAGGTGGCTGGCGGCTTGCACCGCGCCCTTGTTGGTTCAGCCTTCCAGCCACTTCACCTGATCTGGCGTCAGCTTGATGTCGAGCGCCGAAAGACTGTCTTCCAATTCGGCGACGGTGCGCGGCCCGATCAGCGGAATGACCGGGAAGGGCTGGGCGATCACATAGGCAAGTGCAATGTGGATCGGATTGCGGCCGAGCTTGTTGGCCAGTTCGATGGCGCGGTCGCGGCGACCGAAATTCCGCTCGGAATACCAGACCCGCACGACCTCTTCATCGTCTCGCTTGTCGCGGCCCGCACGATCGGTAAAGAAGCCGCGGCCCTGGCTCGACCAGGCAAAGTTCGGGATCTGCTTGTCGTTCAGCCATTTCTTCCAATCGTCATCGGAGGCGGCGACGCAGCCGGCCCAGATCGGGTCGAGCATCTCGGCGAGCGAAAAGTTGTTGGAAAGTGCTGCCGGCGCTGCCTTGCCGGTTTTTTCGGCATAGGCGATCGCCTCGTCGAAACGTGCCCGCGTCCAGTTCGAGCCGCCGAAGATGCCACGAATGCGGCCGCGCTTGACCTCGGCATCCATCGCATCGACGAATTCGCCGACCGGCACGTCGGTATTGTCGCGATGCATGAAGTAGATGTCGACATAGTCAGTCTTCAGCCGGGCGAGCGACTGGTCGAGCTGTTTTGCGATCATATCGGGATAGCAGAGCGGCGAATGCGCGCCCTTGCCGATCAGCACGATCTCCTCGCGCGGCACCTTGCGGCTGGTGTGCCAGTCGCCGAAGATCGCTTCCGTCTTGCCGGCCCCGTAGACATAGGCGGTATCGAAGACATTGCCGCCGGCCTCATAGAAGGCGTCGAGCGTCAGCGAGGCAGCGGCAAAGTTCGGGAAGAACTCGAAGCCGAGGGTCACGACCGAGGCCGGCTTGGAAATGCCGGGTATCTGGCGCCGCGGAATGCTGCTGCCGCGCGTTACCGCGCCGCCGGCAATGTTGGTCGTGCGTTTCTCCGCTTTCTCGATCCCATATTCGAGGCCGACAGAGGCGCGCCACTGGTCGAGCACGCGCAGGTTTCCGATCGAATCCGCCCAGCTCATGCCGGGTGAACTGAATTCGGTTCTGCCGGCGCGGATGGCGTCACCCGCTGCATCCGCCTCGAAGGAATAGAGCCAACGGTCTTCTTTGATTTCGACGGTTTCCTGTTTGCCGCCCTTGAAGATCTCGATCTTGCCGACGCCACCCTTGTGGCCGGAGGCGAACCAGAAGTCGGCCACTTCGATCCGGCCCTCGGAGCCGATGATGCGCAACACATTGTCCTGCTGCGCCATGATCGAGCAGGAGACTTCGGCGATGATCTCGTTCGGGAATTTAAGCACGGCGGACGCCCATTCATCGACGCCGCTCTGTCCAAGATGAGCGACACCTGAAACCTTCTCCGGTTCAAGGAAGGCCTTGTCCTCTGCAGCGCCGGCAATCAGTCTCGCCATCGAGACCGGGTAGCCGCCGACATCGAGAATGCCGCCGCCGGCAGTATCGTTGGCGAAAAGCCGGTGTTCCGGCTTATAGCTGCCCATGTTGAAGCCGAAGCTCGAGCGAATGATGCGGACGGTGCCGATGACGCCGCTCTTGAGGAGTTCGATCAGCTTTTCCGTCTGCGGATGCACGCGGTACATGAAGGCCTCGCCGGCAAAGACGCCGGCTTTCTTGGCTTCGTAATAAACGGCTTCAGCATCATAGGCCGACAGTGCGATCGGCTTCTCGACGAGGATATGTTTGCCGGCGCGCGCGGCCTTGATCGCCCATTCGGCATGGCCGGTATGGGGCACGGAGATATAGACGGCATCAACCTCGGGGTCGGAAAGCAGGGCCTCGTAACCATTGACGATGCGGGCGCCGGGGAAGTTTTCTGCCAGTCCGGGCTTCGCTGGATTGCGGGTGGCGATCGCCACCAATTTGCCGGTGCGCGAATGGGCGACGCCGTCGGCAAAGGTGCGGGCGATGGTGCCGGGGCCGATGATGCCCCAGCGGATCGGTTGATCGGAAGTCATGGAAACCTCTTTCGTCTTTCTGCCTTGGGAGGGATTTAGCGAAGCCGTTTGCCGGCGCCGTCGAAAAGGAATGTGTGGCGTGCGGGAAGGCCGACGGTCAGCGTCTCGCGATTGCCGGCGACGCGCGATTCCGGCCGCTCGATGATCATCTGCTCGCTGCCTATGGCGGCATAGATGTAGCTGGTGTTGCCGAGATGTTCGGCAACGTCGATGGCGACGGTGAGATCGGCATCGCCCATGCCCGCATCGACGAAATGTTCGGGACGGATGCCAAGCGTCACCTTCGCACCGGCGTCGATGGGATCGGCGACGGGCAGCGGCAGGCGCATGTTGGGGTCGCTTTCGAGCGCGATCACCACTCTGCCCGGCTGCGTCTCGACCACCACGGCCTTCAGGAAATTCATCTTCGGCGAGCCGACGAAGCCGGCGACGAACTGGTTGGCGGGATCGTCGTAGAGATCGAGCGGTGCGCCGATCTGCTCGATATTGCCGGCGCGCAGCACGACGATCCTGTCGGCGAGCGTCATCGCCTCGGTCTGGTCGTGGGTGACGTAGATCATCGTCGTGCCGAGTTTCTTGTGCAGCCTGGAAATCTCGACACGCATCTGCACGCGCAGTTCGGCATCGAGGTTCGACAAGGGCTCGTCGAACAGGAACACCTCCGGTTCGCGGACGATGGCGCGGCCGATCGCAACACGCTGGCGCTGACCGCCGGAAAGCTGCTTCGGCCGCCGCTTCATCAGCTCGGTGATCTGCAGGATCTCGGCGACGTGGCTCACGCGCCGCTCGGTATCGGCCTTCGGATTGCCGTTCATTCGCAGGCCGAAGCTCAGGTTTTCCTCGACGGTCAGGTGCGGATAGAGCGCATAGGACTGAAAAACCATGGCGATGCCGCGATCGGCGGGCTCGACGTCATTGACGACCCTGCCACCGATCTGAAGCTCGCCTGAAGTAATGTCCTCGAGACCGGCGATCATCCGCAGCAGCGTGGACTTGCCGCAGCCGGAGGGGCCGACGAAGACGACGAATTCACCGTCCTTGACCTCCAGATTGGCGCCATGGATGATCTCGAAGCCGCCGAAGCGCTTGACGATATTGCTGAGTGAAAGCTCTGCCATGCAGCCTCCCGATTATTTAATTGCGCCGGCCGCGATGCCGGCGATGAAATGGCGCTGAAGGGCCACGAAGATGACGAGGATCGGCGCCGTCAGCAGCACCGCTCCAGCCATGATGCCGCCCCAGGAGACCTTGGTGAGGCCGATCAGCGTTCCCAATGCCACCGGCGCCGTCATCATTCCCGGTCTGGAATTGATGAGGAGCGGCCAGAGGTAGTTGTTCCACGAGGCGAGAAAGAGGATGATCGCCAGTGCCGCCATGGTCGGGCGCGCCAGCGGCAGGGCGATGCGCAGGAAGATCTGCCATTCCTTGACGCCCTCGACGCGGGCCGCATCGAAAAGCTCGCCCGGCATCATTGAGAAGGATTGCCGCATGAACAGCACGCCGAGCGAGTTGAACAGTGGCGGCACGATCAGTGCTACCCAGGTGTTGGCGAGCCGGAACTCACGCGCAACCATGATGAATTGCGGGATGACCACCACGGAGAAAGGCAGCGTGATCGTGCCGATGATGATGGCGATGACGATGGAGCGGCCGACGAAACGGTAACGCGCCAGCGCCCAACCGGCCATCGAGGTCAGCATCACCGACAGGAAAGTATAGATGAGCGCAACGCCGACGGAGATCACCATCGCGCCGACGAAATCAGTGTCGGCCTGCAGGTTCTTGAAGTTCTCGATGAAGTTGGTCGATGGCCAGAGCACGATGTCTGGGCTGAAGATGCCGTTGTCGGGCATGGTGGAGAAGACGAACATCATCCAGAGCGGAAACAGCCAGATCACCGCAAGCGGCGCCAGTGCGGCGTGCAGCGCGATCCGGCGCAGGAGAAGGGATTGCGACCTGGATTTCATTTCGGATCCCTCCCGACCCAGAGATTGAGAAGCGAGATGACCACGGCAAGCGCCGCCATCGTATAGGCGATCGCCGAGGCATAGCCGAAGTTCAGCGAGGTGAAGCCCTGGCGGTAGAGCAACAAGCCAAGGGTCTCCGTGCCACCGCCCGGACCACCGCGATTGGTAATCAGGAAGGGCTCGGTGAAGAGCTGCATGGTGCCGATCACCGAGAGCACCACACAGAAGAGGATGATCGGTTTCAGAAGCGGCAGGGTGATATGAAAGAACTGCTGTACCTTGCTCACCCGGTCGAGCGTTGCTGCCTCGTAGACATCGTCCGGAATCGACTGCAGGCCGGCAAGGATGATGATGGCGTTATAGCCGGCCCAGCGCCATGTGACGGCGAGGATGATCAGCGCCATGGCGGCGTTGGCATTGTCGAACCAGGACACCGGGCTGAGGCCGACGGCGGAGATCAGCTTGTTGATGATGCCAAAATCGAGGCTGAACATCAGCCGGAATACCGCTGCATAGGCAACCTCGCCGACGACGACGGGCGCGAAGAAAGCAAAGCGGAAGAGCGGCCGCGCTTTCAACAGCGGCGAATTGAGCATCACGGCCATGACGGTCGCAAGGCCGATCATGACTGGCACCTGGATTACCAGGATAATCAGCGTGTTATAAAGAGCATTATAGAAGGCCGGGTCGTAGAACAGCCGTCCCCAATTGGCCTGGAAACTGTACTTCCACGGGTTGATGCGGGTATTCTGAAAGGAAATCAGAAACGAATTGATGATCGGCCAGACCCAGAAGGTGGCAAAGACCAGCAGATAGGGTGCAAGGAACGCGTAGGCGCTCCGGGTTCTGAACGGCATCAAGCCTCCTCCTCACGAACGAATGACCGGCCGCTTTGCGAGCCGGGAGAAAGCCGGGCGCCGAAGCGCCCGGCATCGTCATTCATTGCGCCACTGGAAGCCCCGTCGCCGAAGCGATCTGCTTGGCGGCGTCGTCGAGAGCTGCCTTCGCATCGGGATAACCGCCGGCGAAGAATTTCGTCTGCGTTGCCTTGAAGATGGCTTCGGCATCGCTCTGGAAAGCGGTGCCGCGGCTCGGCACGATCTTCGGCAGCGTCGCCAGGATATCGGCCCAGACCTTCTGGCCGCCCCAATAGGGCTGCGGTTCGCTGATGAAGGGGTCTTTTTCAGCCGAAAGCAGCGATGGCACCAGGCCGAATTCCTTCAGCATGGTGATCTGGCCTTCATTCGTGCCAAGGGCGTAGTTGACGAATTTCCAGGCTGCTTCCTTGTTTGCCGAGGTCGCCGAAATGGCGAGCGACGAACCGCCGAGATTGGCGGCGTGCGGGCCGTCGGCCGTCAGGCTCGGCATCTTGTAGACGCCCCACTTGCCCTTCAGATCGGGAGAGGTCGAGCGCACGGTGCCCTCATACCAGCCGCCATACAACTGGCTTGCGGACTTGCCGGCGGTATTGGCCTGGATCTTTTCGTCCCAGTTGGCCGCCGTCAACGTGCCGGCGTCCTTCATTTCCTTCACCTTCTGAAGCGAGGCGACGCAGGCCGGCTGGTTGATGGTGATATTCTGGCCGTCGGTCGAGTAATAGCCGCAGCCCTGTTCGTTGGCGATCATGCGAAACCATTCGCTGTCGCCGTTGAAATCCGCCTGCGCCATGACGACGCCGGGATTGGCGGCGGAAATCTTCTTGCCGGCGGCGATGAAATCGTCCCAGGTGCTGATCGTGCTCGGATCGACGCCCGCCTTTTCGTAGAGGTCGCGGCGGTAGAAAACGGCGACAGGGCCGGAATCCCAGGGCATGGCATAGGCGACATCGCCGACTTCAAGTTCGGTGCGCTTGAAATCAGGGAATTTCGCCTGGATCTCGGACGTGTAGCCGAGTTCCTTCAGATTGGCGAAGCAATCGGGGAAACGGCTCCAGAAGATTTCAGCCTCGAAATTTTCGATGCTGACAATGTCAGGCAGGCCGTCGCCGCCGGCTGCACAGGCAGCGAGCGTCTTGTCGAAAACCTGGCTGTTTCCAAGGTCCTCGACGGTGACCTTGATATCGGGGAACTGTTTGTTGAAGCCCGGAAGCGTGGACTTCAATGCCGACGCGGCGACATTCCAGCTCCAGATGGTGAGATTGGCCGACTGCGCGAATGCGGAGCCGGAAGCAAGCAATGCTACAGCTGCGGTGGCAGCCAGAAGTTTGAAGCGCATTGAAAATCCTCCCTTTTCAATTGCCGTCCTTTCACGAACCCGGTTAAACTAACTGTCAGGGAGCGGCTGTCTCCTACAAAGGGAATATGAATTTGGCGGAAAGTAAGGTTGGTGTGCGTGCAATCTATCAGCCCGGAGCGAGCAGCATCGAGGGTTCGCCGACGGCGCTGCAAATGTTTCATGCCCACCCGCCTGTGATGGCCATGCCGCACTGGCACGCGCAGGTGGAGGTCAACTACGTGATTCGCGGAAGCGTGCACTATCGCATGAGCGACCACGAATTCCGGCTGAACGCCGGTGAAATGTGTCTCTTCTGGGGTGGGCAGCCGCATCAGATGGACGAATCCTCCGATGATTCGCTCTATGCTGGTGCGCATCTGCCGCTCGTCTATTTTTTCCGGCTGCGCCTGCCGATCAGCATTTCCAGTCGGCTGATGAAGGGCGAGACACTGCTGACTTCGGCAACGGATGCCGCAGATATCGACAACTTCGCCCGCTGGTTCCGTTATGCCAACTCAGGCAATCCCGCCAAGTCCCAGCACGCCGTCGACGAACTGCTGCTGCGCATCGAGCGCATCGCGCTCGAACCTTATTCGATGACGTCGCTGGCGGCCATCAATCTCGACGGTGATCATCCACATTCGCATTCCTCGCGCAGCGTCGCCCGCATGTGCGATTTCATCGCCGCCAATTTCCTGCACGACATCGATTCGGTCGATATTGCCCGCGCTGCCGATCTGCATCCGAAATATGCGATGAACCTGTTCAAGCGATCGACCGGTATGACGCTCAGCAAATATGTGACGCTTCTGCGGCTGTCGCGCGCCCAGGCGATGCTGATGAGCGAAGGCGCCAACGTGCTGCAGGTGGCCATGGACAGCGGCTTCGGCTCGATCAGCGCATTCAACAAGTCCTTCCGCCACATCGCCGGCATGTCGCCATCGGATTTCCGCCGCGATATCCGACTGGTGACCACGGTTCCAGCCGGCGCCTTCCGAAATTAGATCCGTGTCGCAATTCGGCATTCTAGCGTTTGCTGCTTGCCTCTCCTCTGAGCAGAATAGGCCATCGCCTAATACGGCGGCAGAATGCGCACATTTTCTGTGCAAGTGCATGCACTATGTGAGCTGCCGGGAAAGAGAGCCTGTTCACTCTCAACGAATTCAACAATTTATAAGTTGGCACACCCTTTGCTTCGATAGTTGCAGAGTTGGTGGCTAGGGTTCCGGCGTCGCAAGGCGCGGCTGGTCCGAGAGCTACCACCGGCGGGGGAGACATCCCGTCGGGTGCACGGCGGGATAAAAGCCCGGGAGACCTCGTAAGCCAAGGGATTGGCGGCACGATGGTCATTGCCGATCCCTTTTGAAGAAAAGCAAAGGGGAATTTCAATGCAGACTTTTTCGAAGATCCTATCGATGGCCGCGCTGACGGCATCCCTGACGCTCGGGCTCAGCGCCGTCGCGAAGGCGGAACAGAAGACCGATTTCAAGGTCGCCTGGTCGATTTATGTCGGCTGGATGCCGTGGGGTTACGCGGCCGATCACGGCATCGTCAAGAAATGGGCCGACAAATACGGCATCAAAATCGAGGTCACCCAGTTCAACGACTACGTCGAATCGATGAACCAGTATACCGCCGGCGCCTTCGATGCCGTAACACTCACCAATATGGACGGCCTGTCGATCCCGGCCGCCGGCGGCGTCGATACGACAGCCGTGATCGTCGGCGACTTTTCGAACGGCAATGATGCCGTCATCCTCAAGGATAAGACGAGCCTTGCCGACATCAAGGGCCAGAACGTCAATCTCGTCGAATTCTCCGTCTCGCACTATCTGCTGGCCCGCGCGCTGGAAAGCATCAAGATGACCGAGCGCGATGTGAAAGTGGTCAACACCTCCGATGCCGACATGGTCGCTGCCTACAAGACGGCTGACGTGAGCGCGGTCGTCACCTGGAACCCGCTGGTCTCGACCATACTCGAGGACCCCACGGCCAAGAAAGTCTTCGACAGCTCGCAGGTGCCGGGCGAAATCATCGACCTGATGGTCGCCAACACCGGCGTGCTGAAGGACAATCCGAATTTCGGCAAGGCGCTCGCCGGCATCTGGTATGAGACCGCAGCGCTGCTGACATCAGACAGCGCCGACGGCAAGGCTGCGCGCGAGGCGATGGGCCAGGCATCGGGTACCGATCTCAAGGGTTTCGAATCCCAGCTTGCAGCCACCAAGCTGTTTGCCAAGCCGGCCGATGCCGTCGCCTTCACAGCCTCGGGCAGCCTGCCGAAGACCATGGATCTCGTCCGCAACTTCCTGTTCGAAAAGGGCCTGCTCGGCAGCGGCGCGCCTTCGGCCGACGTCATCGGCATCGAAATGCCCGACGGCAAGGTTCTCGGCGACAGCGGCAACGTCAAGCTGCGTTTCACCGAGACCTACATGAAGGCGGCTGCCGACAGTTCGTTCTGAGCGATGTCCAAGCAGCGGTGCGGTCCTGACCGCGCCGCCAAACCTTTCATCAGCGGAGCTTTCCCCATGCGCTGGATCAACACGAGGCCGAGCCGCGGCGCGCAGCTTGCCTTGACGCTGCTGCCCTTCGTGCTGCTGATCGTTGCCTACACTTTCGGCTCGGCGGCGCGGCTGGCGGACAACGCCAATGACAAGCTGCTGCCCGGCCTTGCCGGTTTTGCCGACGCGATCGACCGCCTGGCCTTCATCGCCGATCCGCGCACCGGCCAATATCTGCTGTGGTCCGATACCGGCGCCAGCCTGATCCGGCTGTTCGCCGGCCTCGGCATCTCGACGATCACTGCGCTTATCATCGGCATGCTGATCGGCATGCTGCCCTATCTCAGGGCGCTGCTCTCCCCCTTCGTCGCCGTCATCTCGATGGTGCCGCCGCTGGCTCTGCTGCCGATCCTCTTCATCGCCATGGGGCTTGGGGAAGCCTCCAAGATCGCGCTGATCGTCATCGGCGTCGCGCCGACGATGATCCGCGATCTTGCGCTGAAGGCGCTGGAGCTGCCGCGCGAACAGATCGTTAAGGCTGAAACGCTCGGCGGCTCCTCCTGGCAGATCGGCCTTCGCGTCGTACTGCCGCAGATCCTGCCCCGGCTGATCACCTGCCTCAGACTTCAGCTCGGTCCCGCCTGGCTGTTCCTGATCGCGGCCGAGGCGATCTCGTCGGATTCCGGTCTCGGTTACCGCATCTTCCTCGTACGCCGCTATCTCTCGATGGACATCATCTTTCCCTATGTCGTCTGGATCACGCTGCTCGCTGTGCTCATGAACTACATCCTCGATCGTATCCGCATTGCCGTCTTCCCCTGGTCGGAACTGGAGAAGCAGGCATGAGCGAATTGGTGATCGAGAGGGTCTGGAAGGAGTATGGCGACCAGATCGTACTCGAAGACGTGTCGCTGACCGTCGCCTCGCGTGCCTTCGTCGCGCTTGTCGGCCCGTCCGGCTGCGGCAAGACGACGTTTCTGCGCATGCTGCTCGGCCAGGAGCGGCCGACACGGGGCGCAATCCTGCTCGACGGCGAAGCGCTGCCGCAGGAGCCTGGGCCGGACCGCGGCGTCGTCTTCCAGCGCTATTCCGTTTTCCCGCATCTGACCGTGCTCGGCAACGTGCTGCTCGGACGGGAATTCTCCGCCTCCCGCTATAAGGCCAAGCTTCTCGGCGGCGCCCGGCGCAGTGCTATGGACGAAGCACGAACGCTGATTGCCGAAGTCGGCCTTTCCGGCGCAGAGGACAAATATCCGGCGCAACTATCAGGCGGCATGCAGCAGCGCCTGGCGCTGGCGCAGGCGCTGATCATGAAGCCGAAGGTGCTGCTGCTCGACGAGCCCTTCGGCGCACTCGATCCCGGCATCCGCGCCGAGATTCACACATTGATGAAGCGGCTCTGGCACGAAACGCAGATGACCGTCGTCATGGTGACGCACGACATGCGCGAGGCTTTCACGCTGGCAACACGCGTCGTCGCCTTCGAGCGCCGGCGTGACCGCCCTGAGGAAAAGCAGCGCTACGGCGCGACGATTACCAAGGATATTTCGATCTGGCCGCCGAGACTTGCCGGCGCGCCCTCCGTCTTCAGCCCCGACCGGGACGGCCCGGTCATTTCTCTGGGCCTTCGCCGGGACGACCCGGCTTCCAGTCCGTCAGGAGAAAAACCATGATGCATGTCAGGCGTTCGCCCGAAGAGATATCCGCCAACCGGCAGCGTTACGAGGAACATCAGAAGAAGGGGTTGGAATTCGCGCCGAAGGCCCTGCCGGCGCCGAGCCCCCTGCCCGCCGCCGCAATCGATGCGGCTGCGATCATCCATCAGGAGACCATCCCCGGCGGCTGGTACTGGTCGACCGCGCTGAAGCGCGGCGAGGCACTCCGCATCGATCAGGGCGAAGGCGCATCGACCGTGGCGCTCGTCGCCTGGAATGCCATCGACACCAGCGAGCGGCTCAATCTCGTCGATACGGTCAAGGTGCAGTGGACCACCTCCCTCGGAAAGGGCCGCGTCATCTTCTCGGATATGGGCCGGGTAATGTTTTCACTGATCGAGGACAGTTCGGGCGCCCATGACTGCCTGATGGGCGGCTCGACGGCAGCTTCGAACGCTGCGAAATATCCTGGCGCCAAGACGCGCAACACCCGCGACAATCTCGTGCTCGTCGCCGGCAAGCTCGGTCTCACCAGGCGCGACATCCCGGCGATCCTCAATCTCTTCGCCCCCGTCCGCGTCGATGATGACGGCGGCTTCCACTGGCGCGGCAAGCGCTCCAACAGCGGCGATTATGCCGAGCTGCGCGCTGAGATGGACATGATCGTCGGCTTTTCGAATTGCCCGCATCCGCTCGATCCCGACCCGGTCTTTGCGCCGAAGTCTGTCATCGTCACGCGCTTTCGCGCAGCCGCGCACGCAGCCGACGATCTCTCGCGCACGGCGACCGCCGAAGCCCTTCGTGGCTTCGAGAACAATGCCTCGATGCTGGCCTGAGGGGGATTGTTATGACCGATTTCATCAAGACTTCAGCTTCGCGCAGCCTCGAAAACGCCGTGCAGGACCATTTCATCCCGGCCGAAGCGCCGTGGTCCGGCATTGTGCGCAAGGGCCAGACCATCCGCATCGAAGACAGCTACGGACAGCAGGCGATCGACACGCTGTTTTACCGTGCCGATGACTTTACCGAGCGTTACTCCAACCAGGATACGATGCGGGCGCAGGGTGGCGCCTATATCGGCACCGGCACGAAAATCATCTCCAGCGAAGGCAATGTCATGCTGGTCATGACGGCCGACAGCTGCGGTCGACACGACACATCAGCCGGCGCCTGCTCCTGCGAGAGCAACACCGTGCGCTTCGGCCATGGCACGAAATACCTGCATGCATGCCGCGACAATTTCGTGCTCGAGGTGACCAAGCACGGCATGAGCAAGCGCGACATCGTGCCGAATATCAACTTCTTCATGAACGTGCCGATCAAGCCAAACGGAGAGATGACCATCGTCGATGGCATTTCCTCACCGGGCGACTACGTCGAGCTGGTGGCTGACATGGACGTGCTCTGCGTCATCTCAAACTGCCCGCAAATCAACAATCCCTGCAACGGCTTCGATCCGACGCCGATCCGGGTGCTGATCTGGGATGGCGAGGACTGATCGATGTTCACCAAGGTCCTTATCGCCAATCGTGGCGAAATCGCCGTCCGGGTCATCCGGACATTGAAGAAGATGGGCATCGCTTCGGTTGCCGTCTATTCCGATGCCGATCGGTTCTCGAAGCCGGCGCTGACTGCCGACGAGGCGGTACACCTCGGCCCGGCGCCTGCTGCAGAAAGCTATCTGAACGTCGACGCCGTCATCGCCGCCTGCAAGGCGACCGGTGCTGAAGCCGTTCACCCGGGCTACGGCTTCCTCTCGGAGAATATCGGCTTTGCCGAACGGCTCGCCGCCGAAGGCATCGCCTTCATCGGCCCACGGCCGCAACATCTGTCGGCCTTCGGCCTGAAGCACACGGCGCGCCAACTGGCGAAAGCGAGCGGCGTGCCGCTGCTGCCCGGCAGCGATCTCCTACAGAGCGTCGAGGAGGCGCTTTCGGCCGCCGAGACCGTCGGTTACCCCGTCATGCTGAAAAGCACGGCCGGCGGTGGCGGCATCGGCATGCAGCTCTGCGCTGATGCGGCAGGCCTCGCGGCCTCCTTCGAAAGCGTGCAGCGGACCGCACGCGCTAGCTTCGGCGATGCGCGCGTCTATATCGAGCGCTTCGTTGCGCGAGCGCGCCATGTCGAGGTGCAGATCTTCGGCGACGGCAAGGGCAGAGTGATCGCACTCGGCGAACGCGACTGCTCGCTGCAGCGGCGAAACCAGAAAGTGGTCGAGGAAACGCCCGCCCCTGGGCTTTCGGCCGAAACAAGAGCGCGGCTGCACAAGGCGGCGGTCGATTTGGGAAGCTCGGTCTCCTATGAATCGGCCGGCACCGTCGAATTCATCTATGATCCCCAGCGCGAGGAATTCTATTTCCTCGAGGTGAATACCCGTCTGCAGGTCGAGCATCCTGTTACGGAAGCCGTCTTCGGCATTGATCTCGTCGAATGGATGATCCGGCAGGCGGCAGGCGAGGACGTGCTCTCGGGCGCCGGGAAACTGAAGCCGAGCGGCGCGGCAATCGAGATGCGGATCTATGCCGAAATGCCGCATGCCGATTTCCGCCCGAGCGCAGGCCTGCTGACCGAAGTCATTTTCCCCGACAATGCCCGCGTCGACGGCTGGATCGAGACGGGAACCGAGGTGACGCCCTTCTATGACCCGATGCTTGCCAAGCTGATCGTGGCAGCGGAAAACCGGCCGGCGGCGATCGAGAAACTGAAGGCAGCACTTGCTGCGACATCGATATCAGGCATCGAGACCAATCTCGATTATCTCAGGGCCATTGCTGCTTCCGAACTGCTTGCCGGTGCCAAAGTTGCGACGACGGCGCTGCGCGATTTTGCCTTCGTTCCTGATGTCGTCGAAGTACTGGCGCCGGGCGCGCAATCGAGCATTCAGGAGCTGCCGGGCCGGCTTGGCCTGTGGCATGTCGGCGTACCGCCGAGCGGTCCGATGGATGAGCGTTCCTTCCGCCATGCCAATCGGCTGGTCGGCAATGCCGATGTGACGGCTGCGCTCGAACTGACGGTTTCCGGCCCGACGCTGCGATTTTATACCGGCCAGACGATCGCACTGGCCGGTGCCCGCATGCCGATGACATGCGATGGGATAAGGCTGCCGCATGACGAGCCGGTAACGATCCGGGCCGGACAGGTTCTGTCGATCGGCACGATCGAAGGACCGGGGCAACGCGCCTATCTCGCCGTCGCCGGCGGTTTTGAAGCACCGATCGTGCTCGGCTCGCGGGCGACGTTCGGCCTCGGCCAGTTCGGCGGCAACGCCACCGGCACGCTGAGGACGGGTCATGTGCTGCATTTTGCCCGACAGGCACCGGCCGAACCGGCAACGCCTGCGACGGAGCCTGCCGCCTTGACCCGCGAATGGGATGTCGGCGTCGTCTATGGCCCGCACGGTGCGCCCGACTTCTTCGAGGATAGCGATATCGAGACACTATTCTCAACGGCTTACGAGGTGCATTTCAACAGCGCCCGCACCGGTGTGCGCCTTATCGGCCCGGCGCCGGTTTGGGCGCGCCGCGATGGCGGCGAGGCGGGGCTGCACCCCTCCAACCTGCATGACAATGCCTATGCGATCGGGGCCATCGATTTCACCGGCGATATGCCGATCATTCTCGGCCCTGACGGTCCGAGCCTTGGCGGCTTCGTCTGCCCGGCGGTGATCGCCCGCAACGAGCAATGGAAGATGGGTCAGTTCAAGCCCGGCGACCGCGTCCGTTTTCACGCGGTGGCGCGCCCGCAAGACCCGATCGCCGGCCCGGCAGTGCGGCGGGCTTTTGAAGAGACGGGTTCGCCGATCGTCGGTACCAGCGAGAATGGCCCGGTTTCCGTTGTCTACCGCCGTCAGGGAGACGACAATCTGCTTGTCGAATATGGGCCGATGACGCTTGATATCGCGCTTCGGCTGCGGGTGCATCTGCTGATGCAGGCGGTCGTCGAGGCGCGTCTTCCCGGCGTCGTTGATCTGACCCCCGGCATCCGTTCGCTGCAGATCCATTACGACGGCACGCAGCTCACACGAAAACGGCTACTCGGGTTGCTTTTCGAGATCGAAGCGACGCTGCCTGCGGCACAGGATGTCAAGGTGCCGAGCCGCATCGTGCATCTGCCGCTCTCCTGGAACGATCCGGATGCGGAGCTTGCGATGCGGAAGTATCAGGAGCTCGTGCGCCCGAACGCGCCGTGGTGCCCGTCGAATATCGAGTTCATCCGCCGCATCAACGGTCTTCCCGATGAGCAGGCGGTGCGCGACATCGTCTTCGACGCAAGTTACCTCGTGCTCGGTCTCGGTGATGTCTACCTCGGGGCGCCGGTTGCAACACCGACCGATCCGCGCCATCGCCTGGTGACGACGAAATACAATCCTGCCCGGACTTGGACGCCGGAGAACGCCGTCGGCATCGGCGGCGCCTATATGTGCATCTACGGCATGGAAGGGCCGGGCGGCTACCAGCTCTTCGGCCGGACCATCCAGGTGTGGAACACATGGCGAGAGACCCCGGTCTTTGCCAAGGGCAAACCCTGGCTGCTCAACTTCTTCGACCAGATCCGTTTCTTCCCGGTGAGCAACGGGGAATTGACGGAAGCGCGCGCCGCCTTCCCGCACGGGGGCTATCCCATCCAGATCGAGGAGACGGAATTCTCCTATGCCGCCTACGAGAAGGAATTGCAGGCCAACGCGGCGTCGATCGGCCGCTTCAAGGCAACGCAGCAAGCCGCCTTCGAGGCCGAACGCCAGCGCTGGAAGGATGCCGGGCTTGACAGCTTCGTCACCGACGAAGGCACGGGCGAAAGTCCGGACGGGGATATTCCCGACGGCTGCTTCGGTGTTGCCAGCGCCGTGCCCGGCAATATCTGGAAATTGCTGGTCGAGCCGGGTGCCTCGGTTGCGGCCGGCGATACACTTGCCATCATCGAATCGATGAAAATGGAAATCAACGTCACCGCCCATGCGGCAGGCCGCGTCCGCGACCTGCGCGCCGGACCGGGAAGAAACGTCAAAGCCGGCGATATCATCGTCGTTCTGGAGGAATGCTGACATGCTGCCGACCATCCTCGATCTCTCAAGCCTCCGCGCCGCCTATCAATCCGGCCTGACGCCGCTCGACGCTATCCAAGAGGTGATTGCGCGGCGTGCCGCCTCTAGAGATGCGGCGATCTTCATCACGCCGGTGCCGGATGAAGAGCTGCGCGCCGCCGCCAAGGCCTTAATGGCACGCGCGCCGGAGGCAAACAGCCTGCCGCTCTGGGGCGTGCCCTTCGCCGTGAAAGACAATATCGATGCTGCCGGCCTGCCGACGACCGCCGCTTGCCCGGCCTATGCGTATCGGCCGGAGGTGGACTCCACCGTCGTTGCACGGCTGAAAGCAGCCGGTGCCATCATTATCGGCAAGACCAATCTCGACCAGTTCGCGACCGGCCTCAACGGCACGCGCTCTCCTTATGGCGCGCCGCGTTCGGTTTTCGATGCGGCTTATATCTCCGGCGGCTCGAGTTCCGGATCATCAGTCACGGTAGCATCCGGGCTCGCCGCCTTCGCGCTCGGTACGGATACGGCGGGCTCCGGCCGCGTGCCGGCCGCCTTCAACAACCTAGTCGGCATCAAGCCGACACCCGGTCTCCTGCCGAACACCGGCGTCATACCGGCGTGCAAAAGCGTCGACTGCATCACGATCTTTGCCGCAACCGTCGGCGATGGCGTGGCCATCCGCAAAGTCGCCGAAGGCTTCGATGCTGCCGATCCCTTCTCGCGCCACGCCAAGTCGATGACCCTGCCGGTATCGGGGCTGCGCATCGGCGTTCTGGCGGGCGCCGAGCGGGAATTCTTCGGTGACAAGGAAGTAGAGGCGCTCTACGACCAGGCAATCGAGCGGGCAAAGGCACTCGGCGCGACCATCGTGCCGTTCGACTACACACCATTCCGCGAGGCGGCAGCCCTCCTCTATGACGGGCCATGGGTTGCCGAGCGTCTGGCGGCGGTCGAGGATTTCCTTGCCACGAATGCGGACGATTTTGATCCGACGGTGCGGGGGATTATCGAGGGCGCCAAGGGCAAGACCGCGGTGGAGGCTTTCAACGGCCGCTATCGGCTGGAGGAGTTGCGCCGCAAGACCGAAACCGAATGGGAAAAGGCCGACGTGCTTCTGCTGCCGACTGCACCGACCACCTATACGGTCGCCGACATGCTGGCCAATCCCGTCGTGCTCAACGGCCGCCTCGGCCGCTATACCAATTTCGTCAACCTGCTCGATTGCGCGGCGATCGCCGTTCCGGCCGGTTTCGGAAAAGGCGGCTTACCAGGCGGTGTGACGGTGATTGCACCTGCATTTACCGATGACGCGCTGGCGCCGCTTGCCGATGCGCTGCACCGTGCAGCAGGTTCCGGCATGGGCATCGACCGGCAGGCCGGGATCCCCGAAGCAAGCCACGTCTCTCTCGGCGATGAAGGTTTCATCGAAATCGCGGTCGTTGGCGCACATCTGACCGGTATGCCGCTCAATCACGAACTGGCGGGCGGGCGTCTGGTCAAGACCTGCCGCACATCAGGCGATTATCGCCTCTTCGTTCTGCCCAATACCACGCCGCCGAAACCGGGGCTGCTGCGCGACCCCGGCCATAAGGGGCAGGGGCTGGAGGTCGAGGTCTGGGCACTGCCGGCCGATGCTTTCGGCAGGTTCGTCCAGAAAATTCCGGCACCCCTCGGCATCGGTAAGCTGCTGCTCGAAGACGGCTCCAGCGTCTCCGGCTTCGTCTGCGAGGCGCATGCGGTGAAAGGTGCCGAGGAAATCACCGCGCTTGGCGGCTGGCGCAACTATATCAGCGCCAAGCTGGCGAGCTGAGGAGAACCTTGCATGGCAGCAAAGCTCATCCGGCGCCTGATCGATCTGCTGCGGGACGGTCTGACCGCCCGCAGCGAAGCGATCGGCGCCGCCTGTGTCAGCCCTGGCGTCTCTGAGAGCGTTCGGCAAGCTCGACGATGATGCCGTCGGGATCGCGAACGAAGGCGATCTTGTTCAGCATCTCGGAGTGGACGGCGAAGCGCGGCCGCTCCTTGATCTCGACACCCGCCTGTTCAAGGCGGGCGAAAGTCTCGTCGACATTGTCGAAATGGAAAGTGAGGTGCCGGACGCCGGCCGTATCTTCAGGCACGTCGATCGCCCTCGACGCGCCGCCGGGTGGCGCAAAGACCTCCAGCATGCCGCCGCCTGCGTCGAGGAATGCCACCTGCATACCGTTCGCCATCGTCTTGCGCAGTACGAGGCTGAGGCCGAGCAGGCCGCAGTAGAAATCGATAGCGCGGTCCATATCGCTGACCGTCATGCCGACATGCTCGAAGGATTTCAGCATCGGAGAGCCCTGTTCAGACGGTGGCCGCAGCACGCCATTCCCCTGCCGGAAGCCAGGAGCGATAGAGCGGATGATCGGCGGCGATCGGCATCGGCGTCGGTTGTCCGGTTCGCTGCGAGAAGTAGGCAGCCGTTACCAGTTCCAGCGAATTGCGGGCATCCTGTAATGTCACCGGTGGGTCAGTATCCTCGACGATCGCCTTGTGGAAGAGCTCGAACTGACGGGTATAGCCATCCTCGCCAGGCACATAGGCGGCGAGCACTTCGTCGATCCGCGCCTGATGTTCCTCTGTCCCGGCGACGAACGTCCACGGATCACGGCCCATCGTATAGGGCTCGATGATGCTTTCGGCGACGAGGTCGTTGAAGCAGAAGCGCAGCCGCGAGATCTCCTTGCGCGAGCCGAGTGTCATCGACAGCGTCGCCAGCGAGCCGTTCTGCATCTTCACCGAAAGGGCTGCTGTATCCTCGACCTCGATCGGATTGACCAGCGTTGCGCCATAGGAAAACACTTCGGCGCAGGGGCCATGCACATAATTCAGCATGTCATGGGCGTGGATTGCATGGCCGAGAAGGCCGCCGCCGAGTTCGCTCGCCCATTTGCCGCGCCACGGCACCGCGTAATAATCCGGTCCACGCCACCAATGCGTTTCGATCGTTGTCAGGAACGGCTTGCCGGCGAGGCCACTTTCGATCAGCAGCTTCAGCTTCTGCAGGCCGGAGCCGTAGCGATACTGGAAGATCGGCATCAGCTTCCTGCCGGGGTAACGATCGAGGATGCGCCCCATCTCGTCGACCTCGGCGATCGAGCCGAAGAGCGGCTTCTCGCAGATCACGTGCTTGCCGGATTCGATGCCCTTGCGGCAGAGTTCGAAATGCGAGCTCGGCGGAGTCGAAATGTCGATGATGTCGAGATCGTCACGGGCAAACAGCGAATCCGCGTCCTGCGTATACTCGCCGATGCCGTACTCCTCGCACAGCGCCCTGCCGCGCTCCTCGTCGAGCGAGCAGAGCACGGGAACCTCGAAAAGCTCCTTGTTCCAGCCGAAGCCGGCCAGATGCCGCGCAGCGATGCCTGCGCCGATGACACCGACGCGCAATTTCCTGGTCATGATATCCTCCTCAGCGAGCGCCGATCCGCGCGGCTTTCGTCTGGGCTTCAAGCGAAAGGCGGCAGACTTCGAAAACGTGATCCTGGGTCATCGCCGTCTGCGTTCGGTTGCCGACATCGGCGGTGAAAGCATCGAAGTAATCGAGCTTTTCATCGCTGCAATCGATGTGGGTCATTTCCTTGCCGTTGACCAGGAAAAGGTGATCCTTGCCCGGCCGGCCGGCAATATCGATATATTTGCGCAGTTCGATATAACCTTCGGTGCCGAGGATGGTGAGGCGGCCGTCACCCCAGGTCGGCAAAGCCTCCGGCGTGAACCAGTCGACGCGAACATAACCCGCCGCCCTGTCGGAGCGCAGCAGCACCTCGACCGAAATCCTCGAAGGCCGGTTTGTCGGGCATGCCGAAATTGCCGATCGAGCTGGCGATGACCTCGCCGGTGCTCGAGCCGGTATAGAACAGGAACTGATCGACCTGATGCGAGGCGATATCGACGATGATGCCGCCGAAGGCTTCGGGATCGAAGAACCAGGTCGGCCGGGTCGGCAGCTGCAGCCGGTGCGGGCCGACGCCGAGCGTCTGGATCACCTTGCCGATCGCGCCTTCGGCGACAAGCTTGCCGGCCTTGACGGCGGAGCGCACGCAATGACGCTCGGAAAAGCAGATCGAGAAGATCTTACCGGTCTCGGCGACGGTCCGCCTGACCTCTTCCAATTGGGCGAAGGTCGTCACGCCGGGCTTGTCGGTCATCACATCCTTGCCCGACCTCATCGCCCGGATGGCAAGCCCGGCTCGGTCCCGCGGGATCGCGGCAATGCAGATGACGTCGATCGACGGATCGTCGAACAGCTTTTCCCGGCCGATCTGCGGCGCATCGGGATAGGTTTTCTCGAAGGCCTCGCGCAATGCCGGCACCGAAGTCTGCGGGCAATAGCCGACGAACTCGCCACCTGCGGCAAGCAATCCCTTCACGTGATCGAACGTATGCCCATGGTCGATTCCGACGACGGCAAATCTCAACATCGCTGCAATATCCTCCTCGGATGTTCATCCGGCCCGCAAGGGCCAGCCTCCTCCATGTCTAAGCAAAACAGATAACGAAAGGCGGCGCCTGTCAAGGCGAGATAAGGGGTGGAAACGTTCGGATCGAATATTAAGTGTATGAAACAAAACGACGAATTTGTATCTAAATAGTTATTTTCGGGCTTTTGCGGTGGGAATTCCGCGCCAAACAAGCCGCTTGCGCAGATCGGGCAAAACTCTTTTTCCCCGGCGCATCTTGCCCCGTCGGCGTGAATGTGATCGATTTTGGCCGCCGCCGGGTCGGAGGGCGGCACCACCCCGCAAAATCCAAAAGAGCGCTCCCCGCTCGCTGTGACGGAAGATCACCATGTCTCATCCCCTTTTCGATGCTGCCGCTTCGGCCGGTCTTTTTGTCGGCCGCATCTGGAATCCCGAGGTTGGCGGGCCGAGTGTCGTGGTGCTTCGGGAGGGCGCGCTGGTCGACATCACGTCGCGCGAAGCGCCGACACTTAGCGCCCTGCTCGAGAGACAGGATGCCGCCGGCTTTGTTCGCGCTGCAAGCGGCAAGGCGATCGGCTCCCTGGAGGAGATCGCCGCCAACAGCTCCGGAGCACCGGATGAAGCGCATCCCTATCTGCTTGCGCCTGTTGACCTGCAGGCAGTCAAGGCCTGCGGCGTCACCTTCGCCCAGTCGATGATCGAGCGCGTCATCGAAGAAAAGGCTGCCGGCAATCCGGAACGCGCCGCCTCGATTCGTGAGCGCGTCAGCACGCTGATCGGCGGCAGCCTCACCAACCTGAAGGCCGGTTCGCAGGAAGCCGCCAAGGTCAAGCAGGCCCTGATCGACGAGGGCATGTGGTCGCAATATCTCGAGGTCGGCATCGGCCCCGATGCCGAAGTCTTTACCAAGGCGCCGGTGCTCTCCTCCGTCGGCTGGGGGGCGGATGTCGGCCTGCATCCGATCTCGACCTGGAACAATCCGGAGCCGGAGATCGTGCTCGCGGTCAACAGCCGCGGCGAAATCAAGGGGGCGACGCTCGGCAATGACGTCAACCTGCGCGATGTCGAGGGGCGCTCGGCACTGCTGCTCGGCAAGGCCAAAGACAACAACGCCTCCTGCTCGATCGGTCCTTTCATCCGCCTGTTCGATGCCGGTTATAGCCTCGATGATGTGCGCAAGGCCGAACTCGACCTGAAGGTGTCAGGCAAGGACGGTTTTGTGCTGCACGGCAAGAGTTCGATGTCGAAGATCAGTCGCGACCCGACCGATCTCGTCAGACAGACGGTTGGCGCCCATCATCAATATCCCGACGGGTTCATGCTCTTTCTCGGCACGCTGTTTGCGCCGACCCAGGATCGCGACGCGCCGAAGCAGGGTTTCACCCACAAGATCGGCGATGTCGTCGAAATTTCCTCGGCAGGGCTCGGTGCCCTCGTCAACACCGTGCGGCTCTCCACCGAATGCCCACCCTGGACCTTCGGCATTTCGGCGCTGATGGGCAATCTCGCAAAGCGCGGATTGCTGTAACCTACTGATTCCGCCGCCTGCCCTGCAGCAGGTCGAGAACGGAGTTTGCCGCCTCGAGAACGTTGGTACCCGGACCGAAGACGGCCGCAACACCGTGTTCGTGCAGGAATGCATAGTCCTGCCGGGGGATGACGCCGCCGCAGACGACGATGATCTCGCCACCGCCCTTTTCCTTCAGTCTGTCGATCAACTGCGGCAGCAATGTCCTGTGACCAGCCGCCAACGACGAGACGCCGACGACGTTGACCTTTTCCCTGAGTGCGACGCCTGCGGCTTCGTCAGGCGTCTGGAACAGCGGACCGGCGAGCACGTCGAAACCGATGTCGCCGAAAGCTGAGGCGATCACCTTGGCGCCCCGGTCGTGCCCGTCCTGGCCGAGTTTGGCGACCATGATCTTCGGCCGGTGCCCCATCGTCTCCGTCACCTCCGCCATGCGGGTCTTCAGCACGGCGAGTTCTGGCTCGTCGCTATAGGCTTCGCCATAGACGCCGCTGATGACCTCCGGCGTGGCGGCGTGATCGCCGAAGGCCTCGCGCATGGCGTCGGATATCTCACCGACCGTAGCGCGGGCTCGCGCCGCTTCGATCGCGGCTTCGAGCAGGTTGCCGCGGCCGCTGCGTGCGGTGTTCGCCAGCACCGCCAGCGTCTCGTGCACGGCGTTGCTGTCGCGGCGACGCTTCGTTTCCTCGAGGCGTTTGATCTGCGCGGTGCGTACCGCGCTGTTGTCGATCTCCAGAATGTCGATCGGCTGTTCGTTGTCGAGCCTGTAACGGTTGACGCCGACGATGACCTCCTCGCCCTTGTCGACGGCCGCCTGGCGCCGCGCCGCGGCTTCTTCGATCAGCCGTTTCGGCACGCCGTCGTTGACGGCCTTGGTCATGCCGCCCAACGCTTCCACTTCCTCGATCAGCGCCCAAGCCTTGTCGGCAAGCTCCTTTGTCAGGCTCTCGACGTAATAGGAGCCAGCTAAGGGATCGACCACCTTGGTGACGCCGGTTTCATGCTGCAGGATCAGTTGCGTGTTGCGGGCAATGCGGGCGGAAAACTCCGTCGGCAGCGCGATCGCTTCGTCGAACGAGTTGGTGTGCAGCGACTGCGTACCGCCGAGCACGGCCGACATCGCCTCGAAGGCGGTGCGAATGATGTTGTTATAGGGGTCCTGTTCCTGCAGCGAGACGCCGGAGGTCTGGCAATGGGTGCGCAGCATCAGCGAGGACGCCTTCTTCGGCTGGAACTCCTCCATGATCCGGGTCCAGAGCAGCCGGGCGGCACGAAGCTTGGCCGCCTCCATGAAGAAGTTCATGCCGATCGCAAAGAAGAAGGACAGCCTGCCGGCGAAATCGTCGACATTCAGACCCTTGGCGATTGCCGCCCTGACATATTCGCGGCCGTCGGCCAGCGTGAAGGCGAGTTCCTGGACGAGCGTCGCTCCGGCCTCCTGCATGTGATAGCCGGAGATCGAGATCGAATTGAATTTCGGCATCTCCCTTGCCGTATATTCGATGATGTCGGCAACGATCCGCATCGAAGGTTCGGGCGGGTAGATATAGGTGTTGCGGACCATGAACTCCTTGAGGATGTCGTTCTGGATGGTGCCCGACAGATCGGCCTTCGAAACGCCCTGCTCCTCACCGGCGACGATGAAGGCGGCGAGGATCGGGATGACGGCGCCATTCATCGTCATCGACACCGACATATCGGCAAGCGGGATACCATCGAACAGGATCTTCATGTCCTCGACGCTGTCGATCGCCACACCCGCCTTGCCGACATCGCCTTCTACGCGCGGATGGTCGCTGTCATAACCGCGGTGGGTGGCGAGATCGAAGGCGACCGACAGGCCCTTCTGGCCGGCGGCCAGGTTGCGGCGGTAGAAGGCGTTCGACGCTTCCGCCGTCGAGAAGCCGGCATATTGGCGGATCGTCCACGGCCGGCCCGCATACATCGTCGCGCGCGGGCCGCGGGTGAACGGCGAAAAACCGGGAAGCGAGCCGAGGTGCTCGGCGCCCTCTAGATCCTCGGCTGTATAGAGCGGTTTGACGGCGATACCCTCCGGCGTCTGCCAGGTCAGGGTTTCTGGCGAGGCGCGCAGATCCTTTTGCGCAAGCTCCGTCCAATCCGACAGCGTCTTCTTCGTCATCCGTTTCCTCCGCTTTCTCATCGGGACCCTACCATTCCACAGGATCGCCGTGCGATACAAATCCTTGATTTTTATTTCCGGCTGAGGACTCGTCTCATGAAGACAATGCAGATCTATGCTTTCGATATGAATTGCGTCGGGCATATCAATCACGGCCTGTGGGCGCATCCGCGCGACAGGTCGGTGGGCTATACCGATCTCGATTACTGGACGGAGTTCGCCAAGACCGCCGAACGCGGCAAGCTTGATGGTATCTTCCTTGCCGATATCGTCGGCGTCTATGACGTCTACAAGGGCAGCCCGGCGCCGGTGATCGAGACGGCGGCGCAGGTCCCGGTCAACGACCCGTTGATGCCGATTTCGGCGATGGCCTATGTCACCAAACATCTGGGTTTCGGCGTCACCGTCAACACCACCTTTGAGCCGCCCTTCCTTCTGGCGCGGCGCATGTCGACGCTCGACCACCTGACCAAGGGGCGGATCGGCTGGAACATCGTCACCGGTTATCTCGACAGCGCCGCTCGCAGCATGGGTTTCGACAAGCTGCCGGAACATGACGCACGTTACGACGCCGCCGAGGAATATCTCGAGATCGTCTACAAGCTCTGGGAGGGCAGTTGGGATGACGATGCGGTTCTGCGCCACAAGGCGAGCGGCATCTATGCCGATCCGTCGAAGGTGCGCACTGTCAGTCACGACGGCAAATATTACCGGATGCAGGGCATCCATCTCTGCGAGCCGTCTCCGCAGCGCACGCCACTGCTTTTCCAGGCCGGGGCTTCGGCTCGCGGGCAGGATTTCGCCGCACGGCACGCCGAATGTGTCTTCATCGCCAGTTCGAATCCGAGAGCGGCCAGGTCGACCGCTGATGCGTTGCGGGCAAAAGCAGAGGCAATCGGCCGCGGCGCCGATGCACTGAAAATCCTGAACCTGGTCAGCGTCGTCGTCGGGCGAACGGAGAAGGAAGCACGCGACAAGCTTGAGGATTATCGCCGTCATGCGAGCGTCGAGGCTTCGCTTGCGCATTACTCCGCCTCCATCGGCATCGACTTGTCGAAATATGGATTGGATGAGGTCATCAGTCAGAGTTCGACGAACGCCAATCAATCGGCACTTGCTTCAATCACCAAACAGGCGGCGAAGCCGGTGACACCGCGTGACATCATCGACCAGATGGTTCCCGGCAGCGGGATGAAGCCGATGGTGGGCTCGCCGGAACAGATCGCCGATCATCTGCAGACATGGATCGCGGAAGGCGGCATCGACGGCTTCAATCTGGCGCGGACCGTGGCGCCGGAAAGCCTGCGCGATTTAGTAGACCTGGTGGTGCCGGTGCTGCAGGAGCGCGGCGTCTTCAAGGCGGACTATGCTGAAGGGCCGCTGCGGCAGAAGCTCTTCGGCGGCGGAAATGGCAGGTTGCCCGCCGCTCATCCCGCCGCTGGGTACAGGCGCTGATCTATCTATGATCCAGCTTGGCGACCAGCCGGTCACCAAGCCACTGGATGCCGCAGACGAGGACGATGAGGACCACCACCACCGCGATCATCACATTGGTTTCGAAGCGCTGATAGCCATAGCGGATGGCGAGATCGCCAAGGCCGCCGGCCCCGATCGCGCCGGCCATCGCCGAAGCGCCGATCAGCGTCACCAGGGTGACGGTGAAACCGGCAACGATGCCAGGCAGCGCTTCGGGCACCAGCACCTCTCGAATGATCGTCCAGCGATCGCCGCCCATGGCGCGCACGGCATCGATCAGTCCACGGTCGACCTCGCGCAGCGACACTTCGGCGATGCGGGCGTAATAGGGCGTCGCGGCGATGGCGAGCGGGACGATGGCTGCCCATGTGCCGAGTGCGGTGCCGACGATCAACCGCGTCAGCGGGATCAGCGCCACCAGCAGGATGATGAAGGGCACCGAGCGGAAGCCGTTGATGATGCCGCCGAGCACGCGATTGATCCAGAGGTTTTCGGCGATGCCGCCGCGTGCCGTTGCGACCAGCGCAAGGCCGAGCGGCAGGCCGGCGACGAGGGATATCACGCCTGAGGCGACAGTCATCAGGATCGTCTCCCAGAGGGAGCGAACAAGCAGTTCAAGCATGATCGGTGTCATAACCAAGCACCTCCACCCGGGCGGAACGCGCCGTCAGGAATTGTTCGACTTTTCCGGCAAGCGCGGGATCGCGCGTCGGAATGGCGATGAAGAACCGCGCCACCGGCTGGTTCTGAATATGATCGATGCCGCCATGGACGAGGCGGAAGGAATGCGGCAGCGCCGCCGAGAGGTCGGCAAACAGCGCACCCTGCGCTTCAGGTCCGGCAAGATCGACGCTGAGGATCGCCTCGCTGCCCGTCGTTGCCGACAACCGGCCGGCGATGTGATCAGGAAGCTGCGGGCGGATGCCGCCGAGCAGGCTTGCGGTGATATCAGCGTTGGGGTTGGCAAAGACCGACCAGACCTGCCCTTCCTCGACGATCCGCCCAGCATCGATGACGGCGACGCGATCGGCGATGCCGCGCACCACTTCCATCTCATGGGTGATCAGCAGAATGGTCAGTCCGAGCTTACGGTTGATGCTTTTGAGGAGCGTCAGGATCGACCGGGTCGTTTCCGGGTCGAGCGCCGATGTCGCCTCGTCGGACAAGAGCAGCGCTGGTCGTGCCGCAAGCGCCCGGGCAATGCCGACGCGTTGTTTCTGACCGCCCGACAGCGATGAGGGGTAGGATTTCGCCTTGTCGGCAAGGCCGACGAGGTCAAGCAACTCATGCGCCCGCTTCAAGCGTTCAGCTTTTGCAACCCCTTCGATCTTCAGTGGCAGGGCAACGTTTTCTTCGACTGTTTTGGCCGAAAGCAGGTTGAAATGCTGGAAGATCATGCCGATGCGGCGGCGCAGCGGCTGCAGTTCCTGTTCTGCAAGTCCGGTGATGTCACGGCCTTCGATCAGGATCTCGCCGCTATCGGCGCGCTCCAGGCCGTTCAGGCAGCGGATCAGGGTCGATTTGCCGGCACCGCTACGGCCGATGATACCGAGGATCTCGCCTTTTCTGACCGTCAGTGAAATACCGTCGAGTGCGGCGGTGGCTCCGAACCGCCGCTTGACGTCGGTCAGCCGCACCACTTCTTCGGCCGCCGCTTGCGGCTGTGCTTCGATCACTGTGGTGGAGACGAAGGAATTCATATGCTTTTCCTTGCAAACACGGAAGGCGGCCCGGGCAAGAAACCCCGGGCCGCCTCTCAGTAGGCCTTAACCCGGCCTGATTTCGGATCAATAGGCGCTGAGACCCGTGCCCTTGTAGACCTTGTCGAACTCGGCCTTGACGGTCTCGTTCTGATAGGAAGAGACAAGCGTCTTGACCCACTCGGCGTCCTTATTGTCGTCTTTGACGGCAATGAAGTTGCGGTAGGGATTGTCGGCGATCGGTTCCTGGGCAATGCGCTCGGCCGGCGAAAGACCGCTCTTCAGCGCCCAGTCGGTGTTGACGATACCGGCATCCAGATCGTCGATCGAACGGCCGACGATGCCGGCGTCGAGTTCCTTGATCTCGATCTTCTTCGGATTGTCTGTGACGTCGGCAACCGTTGCAAGAATGCCGGTGCCGTCTTTCAGTTTGATCAGGCCTTGGGCCTGGAGAACACGTAGCGCGCGGCCTTCGTTCGAGGGATCGTTTGGCACGCCGATGACGGCGCCTTCGGGAATGTCGGCGACGGACTTGTACTTCTTGGTGTACAGGCCGATCGGCCAGACCCCGGTATAGCCGACGCGAGCGATATGGTAGCCGTGCTGCTTGATCTGGTTGTCAAGATAGGGCTGGTGCTGGAAGGCATTGGCGTCGAGTTCGCCGCGCTCCAGCGCTTCATTCGGCTGCGTATAGTCGTTGAAGGTGATGGTCTCGATCTTGAGGCCATTCTTGGCCGCCTCGCTGGTGACGACGCGCCAGACGTCTTCATCTTCGCCGGCCATGATGCCGACCTTGATCGACTTGTCCTCAGCAAAAGAAGGAGCGGGTGCTGCAAAGGCAAAGAGTGCGGCAGCCGAAACGGCGACGGCGGCAAGAGCCGCCCGGCGCGAAAGGTGGAGGCCGTGAAGATTTTTGTTCTTGGTCATTTTATATCCCGTCTGACTGGATGAGGCCAAGCGCCCCAAGCTGGCCGATCATGGCAAATGCGCGTATCGGGCGCGAAGCACGAATGTCTGATGTGGAGGAAGGGTCGGAAAAACTCTTGCCCTGCCATCGATATCGGCAGGATAAATTTCCATCAAATTTGTGGACTATGACGAGATGAGCATGGTGCCCGAAACGAAAACGGCGCCTCAGGGGGCGCCGTTTCAGCCTGTTCCGACACTCTTCATTCGGCAGCGATAAGAGCGTGACGCCGGTTGGGAAAGAAAGCCGTAAGCTCACCGATAACCTCGGTGATGCGGTTGGAAAGTTGTTCGGATGAGACACGGTAATCGGTGAAGTCGCGGTCCGACGCGTAGACGGCCGTCGGCAGCGTGTGCGACATGAAGAAGCCGAACAGCGGGCGCAGTTGATGCTCGACCATCAGCGCATGGCGGTCGCCGCCGCCGGTCGCGGTGATGATGATTGGTTTGGCGCGCAGCTCATGCGGGTCGATCAGGTCGATCAGATGCTTGAAGAGGCCGGGATAGCTGCCCTTGTAGGTCGGCGCTCCGATCACCAGCACGTCGGCATTGACGATGTCGTCGATGACTTCCTTTGCGCGATTGTCGAGATCGTCACGGCGCAGCGCCTGGCCAAGCGAAGGGCCGACATCGGTGAGGTCATAGAGAGTGTTGTCGAAGCCGTATTTCTCACTGGCGAGGCCAGCGACGTTTTCGACAAGCGCGAAGGTCTTCGAGGGGCGATTGAAGCTACCCGCAAGGCCGACCAATTTGTAAGCAGACATGCCGTTTCCTTCCATATCATGCCGAGACCAGCGTCATCATTGGATGAATATTATCTATAAAAATAGTGGATTAAAGGAATGGTGATCCCTCCTGCCGGTGGGAAGAGAAAAATACGTTCATCCCGTGATTGATCGTCGCGTATGAAATCCCCTGATGCTTAGAGCCCAAACATCGTGATCTTCCGGGCTTGATACTATCCGAGGCGATATCGCCTCAGGCTGGTTTCTGTTTGGGAATGCGCGGCAGGAAGACCGTCAGCAGGCCGAGCAGCGGCAGGTAGGAGCAGATGCGGTAGACGAAATCGATGCCGTGAGTATCGGCGAAACTGCCGAGCAGCGCTGCACCAAGCCCCCCTGCCCCGAATGCAAAGCCGAAGAAGACGCCGGCAATCAGGCCGACGCGTCCGGGCACCAGTTCCTGGGCGAAGACCACGATCGCCGAGAATGCCGAAGCGAAGATCAGGCCGATGACGACGCTGAGGACGCCCGTCCAGAAAAGGTTCGCATAGGGCAGGAGAAGCGCAAAAGGAATGACGCCGAGGATCGAAAACCAGATGACGAAACGGGCGCCGAAGCGATCGCCGATCGGCCCGCCGAGGAACGTACCGACGGCGACAGAGCCGAGGAACAGAAAGAGCATCAGCTGCGCCTGCTGTATGCTCAGCGCAAACTTGTCGATGACATAGAAGGTGAAATAGCTCGACACGCTCGCCATGTAGACATTCTTCGTCGCCGTCAGCAGGACGAGAATCAGTAACGCCCAGACGACCCTGTTCTGCGGCAGCGGCAGGGTCCTACTTGCCGCCGGCTTGCTGGCGTTCTGGCGCCTGTGGCTCATGTACCAGTTGCCGACCCAGCTCAGCACGACCATGCCGACCATGGCGATGGCGGCGAACCAGGAGACGCTGTGCTGGCCAAGTGGCAGCACGATGAATGCGGCGAGCAGCGGACCGATCGCCTGGCCGGCATTACCACCGACCTGGAAGAACGACTGCGCAAAACCGTGGCGACCGCCGGAGGCAAGACGGGCGACACGCGAGGATTCGGGATGGAAGACGGCCGAGCCGAAGCCGATCAGGCTGGCAGCGACGAGCAGCAATGCGAAGCTGCCGGCATTGCCAAGCAGGATGAGGCCGCAGAAGGTGCTCGCCATGCCGACCGGCAGGGAATAGGGCATCGGCCAGCGGTCGGTGACGATGCCGACGAGTGGCTGCAGCAGTGAAGCGGTGACCTGGAAAGTCATGGTGAGGAGGCCGATCTGAACAAAATCGAGATTGTAGTTCGCCTTGAACAGCGGGTAGAGCGAGGCCAGCAGCGACTGCATGATGTCATTCAGCATGTGGCAGAAGCTGACCGCCACCAGGATGGACATCGTTGTTTTTTCGAAACGGGGTGCGGTCTCGGCAACGGTTGCCATGGACGTTTCTCCTGAACGGCCCGGTGGTTGCCGTGCCGCGTCGCTGTTGTTCGATGGATTTCGGGCGATCGGGGCCGGGAGAGATGATCAAGCGACGGTCGCTGAAGTGCATTTAGCGCAAGCCCGGCGGCGATCACAGCCCAGTTTCATCAGGATCGGTACGGCTTTTGTTCGATTTGTCCTTTTGTCGCCTAAGTCTACGTCGCCCTTACCTCTGACTGGAGGGGGCTTCATACCATAATCGGTCGCGACCACCGCATATATAGTATGCGATATAAAAACAACCATGGAAAACTGGTGCGGGGGATACTACAGCTGCGCTGATGAAAAATGCGATCGAGGCTGAAAACACACGATGAATGTCAAAACACCGAATGCAATAGACGGCTATGTCGGAGCGCGCATAAGAATGCGCCGGCAGTTGCTCGGAATGAGCCAGGAACGGCTTGCCGAGCAAATCGGCGTGACTTTCCAGCAGGTTCAGAAATACGAGAAGGGCATCAACCGTATCGGCGCGAGCCGTCTGCAGCGAATCGCCGAGGTGCTCCACACGTCGCCGAGCTTCTTCTTTGAACAGGAAAATTCCGAACCGTTGACGTTGCAAGGGCTGGATCTGCCCACAAACACCGATCCGGTCGTCGAATTCCTCAGAACGAAAGAGGGATTGGTGCTCAATCGCGCTTTTCTGAAAATTGCCGATCGGAATATCCGTGATTCGATCATTGCACTGGTGAAGGCAATGGCGCAGACGGAAAGCCGCGGTGTAACATTGGGCGTCTCCGCAGCGGATATCACCCTTCCGCTTGGAGAATAGTCAGGCATATTCGCATGAAGCTCAGGCTCGAGTCGTTTGGTGAGTTGCGGTTAATCGATCCGGCCGGGAAACCAGCGGCTTTTCCGGAAAAGGGCCTGTTGGCGATTTGTTATTTGCTGGACCGTGATCTGCGCGAAGGGGCTGAGAGCGAATATCCGCGCTCGGCGTTGGCACGGTTCTTGTGGGACAGCCATGACAATTCTGACATCATGGCCAATCTGCGCAAGACCATATCGCGTGTCCAGGCGCGTCAGACCCAGCTCGGCACCGAACTTCTGATCTTCACGGCGACCGGTGTGCAGGTCAGGCCGGACGCATTTGCTGGTGATTTCTCCGAACTCGTCCAGCCCGATGGCAACGACGCCCTTGGCAAGCTGCGGCGACTGGTTACCATCCTTCGCCAGGATTTCCTGGCGGGTCTCACCGACCAAAGCATCGGTACGCGGCAATGGATCGCAGCCCAGCGCGACAGGCACATGGCAGTCCTGGTGGATGCGCTGAAGACGGCGCTGCCCGCGGCCCGGTCGAGGGAGGATGTGAGCCTGATCAAGGAAGCGGCGCTCAGGATTTTCCGCGAGGCGCCGGATGACGAGAACATTCGTCGTATCCTTCTCGAGGCCTACGAGTCGGAAGGACAATTGGAGAAAGCGCGCCGGCTTTTCGAGACCAGCAAACATCAGCTGGAAAGCAAATTCGATATCGGCCTTGACGTTCAGGCGCTGGCAGAGGTCCGTAAGATCTTTGCCGGCGGTCAATTCGCGCAGAGCGTTGCGGTGCCGCTCGACGGCAGCGTTCGAGTTCCTGGTCCCTTGCCCCTTGGCCCCCTGCCCCGTCTGGTGCTGCTGCCGCCGGGCGGGACCGATGCGGGCGGTGCCTTGCCGATGCTCTCGGAAGCGCTGATCGAGGACGTCACCATCGGCCTCTGCGCGCTGAACACGGTTTCGGTGGTGGCGCCCCACACGGCCGCTCGGATTGCACGCAATGCCGACAGAACTGAGCTGATCCTGCGTCATTCGATTTCTTATGTACTCGACACGAGGCTGACCGATCGTTCGGGCAACCCTGCGCTCTTTGTCCAGCTGATCCATCCCGGCAGCGATGAAGTCATCTGGGCCGAGCGTTTCAGCCTTGAGAAGTACGAATTGATAAGTCACCGGCGCGACATCGCCCGGCGGATCGCTAGAGAGCTTGCCGGCCAGGTCCGCCGACATGAAACCATGCGCGATTCCTTCGAGGGCAACTCGGCTGCCTATCACAGCTACCTTCTCGGTCTGCGGGATATCAAGCGGCTTGCCCTCCCCGACGTGCGCCGCTCCCGAAAGGCTTTCCGCGAGGCGCTTCAGCACAGCGCACATTTCGCCCCTGCGCTCAGCGGATTGTCGCGCACGTTTCTTGTCGAATGGCTGCTGACGGCACGCGGCGACAGGGAGTTGCTCGGACTTGCGGAGGATTATGCGAACCGGGCGATCGTCGCCGATCCTTCGCTTGCGGCCGGCTTTCGTGAACTCGGCGTTGCCAAACTTTATCTCGGAGATCTTGACGAAAGCGTGCTGGCGTTAAAGCTCGCGGAAGAGCTGAGCCCGCATTACGCCGACGGCATCGCAAGTTATGCCGATACGCTCGTCCACGCGTCGCGGCCTGCCGATGCGCTGGCCAAGATCAAGCGGGCCATCTCCCTCAATCCGCTGTGCCCGACCGACTATCTATGGACTGCGGCCGGCGCGAATTTCGCCCTCGGCCGTTATGCCGAGGCGCTCGAGCAAATCTCGGCAATGGACGACCGCACACCGGCCGACCGGCTTTCGGCTGCCTGCTGGGCGATGCTCGGCGATATGAAAAACGCGCATCTCTATATGCGCAAGGTGCGCGAGATCTATCCGGATTTCGATGTCGACAAATGGCTTTCCGTCGTTCCTTTCAAGGAGCAATGGCAGAAGGAACAGTATCGCGAGGCCCTACGCAGGGCCGGTTTCTGAGGCTGACGCCGGAAAGTGGTGCCGAAAAAAATCCTGTCACGCCCGTGTCACGCGCGTCTTTCGTTCAAGAGGATTAAGCTGCCTTTGCTCTGTCGGCATGCGCCGGCAAGGCAAGCGGGAGAATTCTCAAATGCGCGATGCAACCGAAGCGACGATGACGCCGAAAAGTGACGAAGAGCTCAAGGAGCTGGTATCGCTCGCGAGGCTCGTTGCCTATGCCCGAGAGAACGCCAAAGACCTGAACGCCGAATTCTCCGCCTATTGCCTGGACCTTGCACTCGGCGCCCTGATGCACGACCTCGACCGAAGCGGCGTGTCCCTTTCCCACGAAAGCGGCCAGGATGGCGGCGACCTGCTCGGCACGCGCCACTAAACGGCCGTCCCCTGTCCACATGCCTCGCCGTTGCCGGCTTGCTTCGCCGCGCCGCACACATCGATATTTCGATTCCCAACTTTTCTGATCGGCTATGATGCCGATGTGATCATTGTTCTTGCGATTCTGCCTGTAAGGACGGGATTGCTTCGCCGGCAGTGCTACCGGCGGCATGTCCAAGCCTCTGAAAAAGATTGGACAACCTCGCGGTAGGGTCTTGTTAACCCTATTTGCCTTGCCACTTTCCCAGAATCGGGACTAAATGCGTTTTCTAGGCTCGCCGGGCTTTCAAATCGCATTTTCGAGATTTCCATGAATATGGCACCGCAGATAGAAAAAGCAATTTCCGATGTCGACCAGCTGATTATTGGTCAGGCGCAGGAGCTATCCGACAAGCTAAAGCAGCATCGGCTCGAAATGTTTCCGCCGCGGGCGCTGAAGGGGCTGCGCGAGTTTCAGCTTGCTGAAGTGGCGCGCTTCCTCGGCGTCACCAGCGGCTATCTTCGTAATCTGTCGCTGGAGGGCAAAGGTCCTCTTCCGCAGGTCACGCCGTCCGGCCGTCGATCGTATACGGCGGCGCAGATGGAAGAGATGCGCAGCTTCCTCGAACAGAATGCTCGCGCCGGAACCCATTACCTAAGTCATCGTCGAGGCAACGAACATTTGCAGGTCGTTGCGGTCGTCAACTTCAAGGGTGGCAGTGGAAAGACGACGAGTGCCGCGCATCTTGCCCAGCACCTTGCCCTGACCGGTCATCGCGTCCTTGCCGTCGACCTGGACCCGCAGGCGTCTCTCTCCGCCATTCATGGGTTTCAGCCTGAGTTCGACGTCAACGAGAACGAGACGCTCTACGCCGCCATTCGCTATGACGACCAGCGGCGACCGCTGAAAGAGATCATCCGGCCGACGAATTTCCCGAACCTTCATCTGGTGCCGGGCAATCTCGAGTTGATGGAATTCGAGCATGATACGCCGCGAGTGCTTGCTCAGGGCAAGGCCGGCGACTATGGACGCGTCTTCTTCGCGCGGCTCGACGAGGCGCTGTCCTCGGTCGCCGACGATTACGATGTCGTCATCATCGACTGCCCTCCCCAGCTCGGCTTTTTGACGATGAGCGCCATTTGCGGCGCAACGGCGGTTCTGATCACCGTCCATCCTCAGATGCTCGATGTCATGTCGATGTCGCCTAATTTTTGCAGATGCTCGGTGAGGTTCTGAATACGCTGAAGGGCGCCGGCGGCAACATGAATCTCGATTGGCTTCGTTATCTCGTTACCCGCTACGACCCGCAGGACGGGCCGCAGACGCAGATGGTTGCCTTCATGCGTTCGATGTTCAAGAACCACGTGTTGACCAATCCGATGTTGCGCAGCGTCGCAATCTCCGATGCGGCAATGACCAACCAGACGCTTTACGAGGTGGAGCGGAGCCAGTTTACCCGCGCCACCTACGACCGCGCCATGGAGGCGATGGATGCCGTCAATAATGAGATCGTCGATCTCGTTCACAAAGCCTGGGCGCGGAGATGAACGCGGAGTTTACTGCGGTAAACCGCGGCGGGGAGCTGACTGATGGCGCGTAAAAATCTACTCTCCGGCCTGATGGACGATTCCAAGAAGTTTACTGCGGTAAACAATGAAGATGAGCCGCTCCACAGCAACGAGAAACAGCAGATCGCCTATAAGGGGATCGGCGCCCTCGGTGCCGTTACGCGCAGTATCGATGCACTGGCGGCCAAGGCGGACGCGGCCAAAGCCATCGAGGAGAAGCTGGCGACCGGTGAGACGGTGATTGATCTCGACCCTGCCCTGATCGAAGATTCGTTCGTGACGGACCGGCTGGCGCATACCGACCAACAGTTTCGTGAATTGGTCGAGGCGATCCGCCTGCGAGGGCAGGATTCACCGATTCTCGTTCGCCCGCATCCGCAGAAAGATGGCCGATATCAGATCGCCTTCGGCCACCGTCGCGCCCGGGCCGCCAAAGAACTCGGTAGACCTGTCCGTGCCGTTGTCAAGAAACTTGACGACCGCGACCATGTCATCGCGCAGGGCCAGGAGAATTCGGCGCGCGCCGATCTCTCCTTCATCGAGAGGACGATGTTCGCCGACAAGCTCGACACGTTGGGTTTCGACAGGGAAACAATCATGTCGGCGCTCAGCGTCGACAAGACGACGGTTTCCAAGATGCTGTCCGTCACCAAGCGAATCCCAGCCGAAGTCCTGACCGCGATCGGTGCGGCAAAGACTACCGGCCGTGACCGCTGGCACGATCTGTCGGTAAAATTCGAGACCGAAAACCTCTCTACTCGGGCGATAGAGTTCAGCAAGTCGGCAGAATTCGAGACGGCGGAGCCGGATGCCCGCTTCGATATGCTCGTTGCCTTCATCAGCAGGAAGCAACAATCGACACCGTCCTTAGCGGTGCTTCAGCCCGCAGCCCGCGCCTGGCAGCGCAAGGACGGCGTGGTCAAGGCGAAGATCAAGGATGACGGGAAACAGTTCACCATCGCGCTGAAGGCGGAAAAGGCGTCAGCCTTTGGAGCCTATATCGCCAGCAATCTGGATCGTCTTTACGAGGCGTTCGAGAAGACACAGGATTTGACGAAGGACGGAGATCGATAAGCAAAAGAAAAGGCCCCCGAACGTTGCCGTCGCGGAAGCCCTCTCTGATCTAGACAACCAGAGAATCACATTTCCGCGAATCATAGTCAAGAGTCTTTGGCACCGAATTTGGTGAGCTGTGATCTTTTGCCTTGAAGAAGGCGAAGAAAATGGAAAGCGGAAATGTGACGACGCCTTCGGCGGCGGTCGATGACGCTTGGCATGTTAGCAAGCCAGGCAGCTGCTCGAAAAATCGAGCCCGGCCAATCAATTGATAAATGGAAACTCTATCGCGCGCTATGCGAGGCCAGGCCGTTGCTCGGCATTACAGACCGGGCGCTGGCCATCCTGAACGCCTTGCTGAGCTTTTATCCCAAGGGGGAGCTCTCCGAAGACAACGGGCTCATCGTGTTTCCCTCCAATGCACAGCTCTCCCTGCGCGCGCACGGAATGGCGGAGCAGACGATCCGTCGGCACCTGGCGAGCTTGATCGAGGCGGGGCTGCTGATCCGCAAGGATAGTCCAAACGGCAAGCGTTACGCCCGCAAGGAGCAGGGTGGGGAGCTGCGGGAAGCATTCGGCTTTTCGCTGGCGCCGCTGCTCGTGCGTGCTGAGGAGATCGAACGGCTGGCGGCGGAGGTGGTTGCGGATCGATTGCACCTGCAGCGGCTGAGAGAACGTCTGACGCTTTGCCGACGCGACGTCGCCAAACTGATCGAGATGGCGTTGGAGGAGGGGGCTGCCGGCGATTGGAGCGCCGTGCATCTACATTTTCGCAATGTGGTCGAGCAACTGCCACGGTCGCCGTCCGCCCGACAAATCACTGCTACGCTGGACGAATTGGAGATGCTGCGCGAAGAGATCGTCAATCAGTTGGAAATGCAGGTTAAAACCCATAATTCTGGCGGCAATGCCCAACAGTCTGAGCGGCACATACAGAATTCAAATCCACAATCCATTACTGAACTTGAACCAAGCTTCGAAACGAAGCAGGACGCGACGGCAGATGATCGATCGGCAGGTCGGGCCGATCCGATAGCCCGCCTACAGAAGGATGAGGGGACGAACGAGCCTGTCTCGGGCGGACACGCGGCCTCCGCGGCCAACGCTGCGCTCAAATCCTTCCCGCTGGGACTGGTGCTGCAGGCGTGCCCGGAGATCGCGGCCTATGGCCCCCAGGGCGCGATCGGCACGTGGCGCGATCTGATGGCCGCGGCTGTGGTCGTTCGGTCGATGCTTGGCGTCAGTCCGTCGGCTTATGAGCAGGCTTGCGAGATCATGGGAGCTGAAAATGCCGCCACCGTCATGGCCTGCGTCCTGGAAAGGGCGGGGCATATCAACTCCGCCGGCGGTTATCTGCGCGATCTGACACGTCGCGCCGAAAAAGGGGAATTTGCCATCGGACCGATGCTGATGGCGCTTGCCCGTACTAATTCGCCGATCAGAGGGAAGACAGGATGAAGATTCGCTCATCCTCTGTGCGGTGTGACTATGGTTAATGAAATGTGACGGAAATGAAGGCCGAGATTACTTCTTATTGGACGCTTCTCGTTTTGGGATCAAAGAGTTAAAGGATGCTCAGCTCTACGGAGTGAGGGAAGGAACGGGTCCAATGATAAACCAAGCCGGGCCGGCGAGAATACGATATCCTTCAGTTGACGCGAAATGCTTTTTGACGATACGGCAATCGATAGCGCAAGTGGCGGGAACCGCCGGTGGTACTGAAGAGAGCTGCGGAGCATGGGTTTGAAAAGGGCGGTGGATTTTTTCCTGGCTTTGATTGCTTCGATCATCCTGCTCGTTCCGATCCTTATCGTCGCTCTTTGTGTTCGCCTTACTTCGCCCGGACCAATCCTCTATTGGTCAAAACGTGTCGGCCGTTTCAATCAGATCTTCCTAATGCCGAAATTCCGCAGCATGCGCGTCGACACACCAACGGTTGCCACGCATCTGCTCGAAAACCCGGATCGGTTTTTGACACCCATCGGCTCGTTCTTGCGCAAATCCAGCCTCGACGAACTCCCGCAACTCTGGTGCATCCTCAAGGGGAAAATGAGTTTCGTCGGACCCCGACCAGCGCTCTACAATCAGGATGATCTGATCGAATTGCGGACGGCCCACGGCGTCGACAAGTTGCTGCCTGGATTGACGGGGTGGGCGCAGATCAACGGCCGCGACGAGTTGCCGATTCCGGAGAAGGTGAAATTCGACGTCGAATATATCGAGCGGCGTTCATTCGGCTTCGACATGCGCGTCCTGTTTCTGACCGCAGGAAAGGTTATCCGCCGAAAGGGAATACGGCATTAAGTTACCTACTTCTGATAGATATGCGGTGCGGAAGACTTTGCTTTCCGATTATTTCAGTTGCGCTCGTTGCAGAAAATGACAAGAAGGTGCTTGTCCGATTGATCGACGAGACGCTGGTTAGCAATGCCTGACAATACGCCCATTGAGACGTCGCGCTCAGCATGGTTCTTGATGCCGATGCAAGCGCTCGTCACTCCTCTGCTGGCGATGCCGCGGGTTGCCAAACGCGCTCTGGCTTTGCTGGTGGATTCCAGCTTTTGCGTTCTGACGATCTGGCTGGCCTACTGCTTCCGCCTGAACGAGTGGACGGTTTTGACCGGCGTACAGTGGTTGCCGGTCGTGGTTTCCTTGTGCATGGCACTGCCGATCTTCATCGTCATGGGCATGTATCGGGCGATCTTCCGCTATGCGAATTTGGCCGCGTTTATCGCCGTCCTGAAGGCGATTGCGATCTACGGCCTGGCCTTCATGACGATATTTACGGCGCTCAGCGTGCCTGGTGTTCCGAGAACCGTCGGTATTCTTCAGCCTTTCCTGCTGCTGATTGCCATCGGCCTGTCGAGGCTGGGTATCCGTTATTGGCTTGGGGACGCCTACCAGCGTATCCTCAACAAGAATACGGTCGCGAAGGTGCTGATCTACGGGGCAGGGAACGCCGGGCGGCAATTGGCCGCCGCCTTGAGCAACAATGCCGAACTCAATGTCGTCGGCTATCTCGATGACGATCCGCGTCTCAAGGGCGGCATTATGGGCGGATTGCCGATCTACGATCCGTCGGATCTGCCGATGCTCGCCGAAGCCCTTAGCGTGCACAATGTGCTTCTCGCTCTTCCCTCCGCGTCGCGGCAGCGGCGCAACGAGATCCTGGAGCATATCCGCAAAGCCAGGGTGAATGTCCGCACGTTGCCGGATCTCACGGCGCTGGCCCAGGGACGTGTCGCCGTCTCCGATATCCGTGAGCTGGAGATCGAAGATCTTCTGGGGAGGGAAGCGGTCGCACCGCGCCAAGAGTTGCTGGACAAGGCAATGCGCAACAAGGTGGTGATGGTCACCGGCGCCGGTGGGTCGATCGGCGGCGAGTTATGCCGTCAGATCCTGCGCAATGGACCTTCCAGCCTGATCCTCATCGATCAGAACGAATTCGCGCTATATAATATTCATGCCGAATTGCAGAAGCTAGCCGAACTCTACGAACATAAAAATCTGCAGATCGTTCCAATCCTCTGTTCCGTCCGCGATCAGGATCGCATGGAGCATGTCATGCAGAGCTGGCGACCTCAGACGCTCTACCACGCCGCCGCTTACAAGCATGTGCCCCTTGTCGAACATAATGCCGTGGAAGGCATTAAGAACAACGTCATGGGTACGCTGGTCACGGCACGCGCAGCGAGTAAATGCGGCGTGGCGAATTTCGTGCTGATCAGTACGGACAAGGCCGTGCGCCCGACAAATGTGATGGGCGCCAGCAAGCGGCTGGCGGAGATGGTTCTGCAGGCGCTCTCAGCAGAACTATCGGCCGACAGAATGCGAACGAATTTTTCCATGGTCCGCTTTGGCAACGTCCTCGGCTCCTCTGGATCCGTCGTGCCGCTTTTCAGGCAGCAGATCAAGGAAGGCGGCCCCGTTACGCTGACACATCCTGATATAACCCGCTATTTCATGACCATTTCGGAAGCCTCGCAGCTCGTCATCCAGGCAGGCGCCATGGGCGAGGGTGGCGATGTTTTCCTCCTCGATATGGGCGAGCCCGTTCGCATAGCAGATCTCGCTCGCAAGATGGTGGAGTTGTCCGGTTTGACCGTCCGCGACGAGACCAATCCCGAAGGGGATATCGAGCTTTCCGTTACTGGTCTCAGGCCTGGTGAGAAGCTTTATGAAGAACTGCTGATCGGGGATAATCCGGAAACAACTCAGCATCCCCGGATTATGAAGGCGCGTGAGGATTTCCTGTTCTGGCCGGAGCTTTTGAGAAGGCTCAGCTCGCTCAATGCGGCATTGGATCGGAACGATATGATCGCTGCGCGTGCGACATTGGCTGAGCTTGTTTCCGGCTATTCGTCAACGGGCGAGGTCTCGGATCTCGCTTTTACCGGCGCCGAAACCAATACGGCCGCCTGAGACGTCATTCATCCTGCTCTAAATTAATAGTGGAGCAGGATGCCGTCCGAAAACCGCTCTCACTTTTCGCTCTCCTGGCTAGATGCAAGACGTCAGTTGCGAACGACGGGCGTAAAGCCTGTGCTGCCGCGATCCGCACAAATAAGGGCGACCAGATAGGCGAAGATCGGATCCAAAGCCTTCTGATTGAACATGATGCCGAAGCTGCCGGTTATGACGTAGCTGCTGAGGAGCAGGAGAGCGAGCGCAATGGCGAGATCCCGGCCCGGCCCGGCCTCCTTTCTCCACGCGCCTATCACAGGCGTCGCGAGCATCAGCGAAAGTGCTGCAATGCCGAAAATACCGGCGTCGATTCCTGCGGTGAGAAAACCGTTGTGAACATGCGAATAGGTCAGATACGGCCTTATGCTGTCGGGCAGCTCTGCCAACACCGAAGCCATCCGGTTTTGCGGGCCATAACCAGTCAGCGGGTCTTTACTGATTGCTGATACGGCACCTTTGTACAAAGCGAACCGTGCACTGAGCGACGTGACCCCGCCGTCGCTGCGGTCGAGCGATGCCATATTTTCCTGCAGCGCCTCGATGCGATGAAGGATTTGGCCGCTGCCGAGGGCGATAAGTCCCGCAAACAGCAAAGAGCCGGTGATGGCAAGGCTGCGCAAACTCAGATGGAAGCTGTGTTTGCGAAAATACCAGAGAAAGATGACGATATGAATGGGTATCACCAGCCAGGCCGAGCGCGTTCCGGAAAGCAGTACGCAGCCTAGGCCGGCCGCATACCCCAAGATCGCAATTCTTTGCTCCACGCTTTTCGGAGATTGAACGTTAAGAAGCGCTATGCCGCCGAAAAGAACCCCTATCACTCCCAGCAGTGCTGCATTCGAAGTCCCAGCCTCTGCCCTCTCCATCAGAAACATGATCTGCAGCAGACTGAAGAGAAAGGTAATGATCATGCCGATACCTGCGCTGAGGATAAACAGCGGCACGAGGCGGCCATCGGGAGACTGGCGCATTCGCGGCAATATCAGCCAGACCGAAAAGAACGGCAGCAGCCGGAATATCCAGTCCAGTTCTTCGGAGTAGGGTGGATTGATGAATATGCTCGCAATCATCACCAGCGGGTAGATCGACATTCCAATTGTAACCAGCCGGTCGGATTTCGACAGGTTCAAGGCAAGCCGGCCCGTCGCCAGACAGTAAATACCCCACACCATCGACGCGAGAAGGATGAATGAGTTAAAGTTCGGCGAAAGTCCTGGAAGGATCGCAAAGAGAAAGACCGCTATGCGGTTGTTGCGATCGAGTGCGCTTCCCGTTCCGTTTTCAGGATAAAGCACCGCTATCTTCAGTTGTCTGAGGTATTTCACTTGCCGATCCTGACCACGCTGATGCCGTCTCGCTAAGGATCGCGCTCACGGCTGTCAAGCCGGGGATTGCGTGCAATCTATGGCTTTATTCCTAGTGGTATTCCAGCAACAGGATCTATGGATGGACGTGGTTCTATCAAATGGCAGGCGCGACATAAGGCCAGCTTCACAGTTGGCAGGTCTGAGCTGCAAGTCTGGTTCGACGGTTTGATCGTCGAAAGGCATTTTTTTCGCATATGGGATCGCCGAGCACGACGTCATGCCCACGGAGGGCGGGCTGCGAAGCATTAACGCAGATGACGCGATACGCCGCTTTGAAACGCCCCGGCTGATAGGACTTCGCCGCCGATCGTGCTTGGTGTCGAAAGATCTCGGCGGTTTTCGCGCGACATCCTATTCTAGCACCACGGCCGACGGACAAAAGGTGCGGGGAGGTCGATGGGGCTCGCTACAGATCTTCGATCCGGTGAGCCGCTTCATTGAATGCCAGCACTATCGCCAATAGCGGCTTGTCATACTCTCGTTCGATGATCGACCGAGGAGGTAGCCGAGGCCGAAGGCCAGAATGCCGGTGCCGAGCAACAATGCGCTTGCGGTATGCGGGTGATCCCTAACGCCGGAGGCGACGGCGTAGACCTCACGCGTCACCCCATTGGCCGCCGACCGCGCAGCTTTGGTCAATCCCTCCGGCGGCTCGGCGGGCGTTCCAGTAAATCCGGCGTTCAAGTTTTGTTTGTCGGCCATATCGAGACCTTTCCTGAGATTAGCTATCGGCTGAAAATTCAACTTTGCTCGCGCGTACCGGGGGAGGCTTCGCGTTGATCGGCATCCTCGAGATCGGTTTTGACGAGGAAGGTATCGGTATGTTGCCGCGAGGCTTCTCGAAGTGCCGCAAGATTTGGAGGATTGTCGATTTCGACCTGTTCATCGAGTTCGTGTGCATCAAGCTCATCCTCAGCCAGGGTCCAGTGATGCCGGTCCTGGCCTTCTGGTCTACCTTCCTTCTCCCAGAGCGAATATGCCCTGCTGCGGATCTCCTCCTCGCGGCTGGCTGCCGGCGAACCGCCGCTCTGCTGGTCAATTTCGTTTTCGCCTCGCCGGGCCGTCTTCTTTCCGCGACCATCCGCGGCGGATGGAAATTCCGGCCGGCCGTCGGCCAGGGCTTGGTTTTTCTTGCGTCGTGCTGGGTTTTTCATGAGCGTCTCCTTGGCTCTTTCAACCGGCTCGGCCGATCTAAGTTCCAAACAATGATTGCCTTGGTGCGGAGGTTTCCCGCATGTGCCCGCTTTCGTTCGCGGCGCCTGCAGGCCAACCCGCGGATGGCGCCATGCCGTCACGCCCGACGACATGTGTTGGCAAGGTAAAATAATTGATATACTAGTATGCCAAATTTCTCCGTCCGGTATCGTTATGCGGCAGGCATCAGCAACCGAAGTTTTAGTCGTCCCGCCGGAGGTTGTCGGCAGGCTGCGTCGCCTCACCACCGCCGGCGCCATTTATGAGCGCCTGCATGCCAATATCGTGTCGCTACGGATGCCGCCTGGCATGTCGCTGCAGGAAAAGCGCATCGCCGACGACTTCGGCGTGAGCCGCACGCCGGTGCGTGAGGCGCTGCTTAGGCTTTCCGAAGGCGGGCTGGTCGACATTTACCCGCAGTCGGGCACCGTCGTGTCGCGCGTGCCGGTTTCCGCGATCCCGGAGGCAGTCGTCGTGCGCAAGGCGCTCGAAGGCACGACCGTCGAGGCCGCGGCTTTGACCGCCACCGCTGCCGACATTGCCCGTCTCGATGCCGCCATCGCTCGCCAGCGGGCGCATGCCGCGACGGGAAATAGTTCGAGCTTCCATGATGAAGACGAGTCCTTTCACGAGACGATCGCGCAGATAGCGGGTTATCCCGGAATCTGGGCGATCCTGAAAACGGTCAAGGTGCAGATCGACCGGGCGCGGCGGCTGACGCTGCCGGTGCTCGGGCGGATGGACACTGTGGTGCACGAACATATGATCATCCGCGATGCGCTCGCCGCCCACGATGCGACGGCTGCACGTAACGCCATGATCCATCACCTGAGCGCCGTCATTCCCGATGTCGACGAGCTGCGCGCGCGTTACCCCGATTATTTCTGCTGATGGCAGACCCAGACACGAAACGAAAAGGCAGAGGGAAGGAACAAGGATGCGGCAGGGTTGGAGATGGTTCGGGCCGGAGGCGCCGGTGACGCTGGATAATGTCCGCCAGACGGGCGCGACAAACATCGTCTCGTCGCTCCATCAGGTGCCGATCGGCAGGGCCTGGACGGAAAAGGAAGTGCGCGAGCGCCAGTCTCTGATCGAGACGACGCCTGGCGGCCGTTCATCGCTCGTCTGGTCGGTGGTTGAAAGCATTCCGATCCCCGATGCCGTCAAGCGCAAGGGAGGGGAGGCGAGGACCGAAATCGAGGCGTGGATCGCCAGCCTCGAAGCAGTCGCCGCCTGTGGCATTCCGATCGTCTGCTACAATTTCATGCCGGTGGTCGACTGGACCCGCACAGAACTCGATTTCGTCACGCCGACGGGGGCCACTGCCATGCGGTTCGATCACGAACGTTTCGCAGCCTTCGACCTCTTCATTCTCGAGCGGCCGGATGCAGCGCAGCACTATTCCGCGGAAGACCGCGAACTGGCGCGTATCGTCTTTGAAGCCATGTCGGACGACGAGATCGCCGATATCACCCGCATCATCACCTCGGCTTTGCCGGGTTCGACCACTGAGCCTCTGACCATTCCGGCTTTCCGGGAAAAACTGGTCGCCTATAGCGGTATCGATGCCGCACGGCTGCGCCGGCATCTGATCGAATTCCTGGAGGCAGTAACGCCGGCTGCCGAGGCGCGTGGCGTCAAGCTGACGCTGCACCCCGATGATCCGCCGCGTTCGCTGTTCGGCCTGCCACGTATCGCCTCGACGGCCGATGATTATGCCGCTCTCTTCGATGCGGTGCCATCGGCAGCCAATGGCATGTGTTATTGCACCGGCAGCCTCGGCGTGCGCGCCGAAAACGATCTGCCGGCGATCGCCCGGCGTTTCGCGTCGCGCATCCACTTTGCCCATCTGCGGGCCACGAGCCGCGAAGGCGACGGCCGGACCTTCCATGAAAGCGCCCATCTGGAAGGCGACGTCGACATGGTCGCGGTGCTCCGGGAACTGGTTGCGGAAGATCGGCGCCGCAGCGCGCACGAGACGATCGTCTTTCGCTCGGACCATGGTCACCGCATGCTCGACGATCTCGACAAGATCGTCACCCCCGGTTACCCCGCCATCGGCCGCATGCGCGGCCTTGCAGAACTGCGCGGCATCCTGCATGCGTTGGGCGCGCCGCCGAACTGAGGGCGAGTTTGCAGTGCTGCGCCTTTCAGCAGAAATCATCGCGCTCTGAAGCTTGAGCAACGCTTCAGAGCGCGCAACCCTTCAAAAAAAGATCGGCGCACATTTTCGCCCTGACAGCGATCTCCTCGATCTGAGGCGGCTGTTGCTGGCGCAGCATCGCAGCGCGCTGCGGCTCCATGATCATCATGCCGCGCAGCATGCCGCAGGCGGCATGCGGATCGTCAAGCGCAACCAGTCCCCGGTCGATCTGCTTGCGCAGCCAGTCCTCCATCAGCGTGTTGGTTCTGACGATGGCCTTCTCATAGAAGGTATTGGCGATCTCGGGAAAACGGTCGGACTCGCTGATGACGAGACGGGTGACAGTGATCGTATCCAGCGAAAGTGTCAGCATGCCATAGGCCATCAGCATGCGCTCCAATCCTTGCCTGAGATCGGCCACGGCGAGGGTGCCTGGGTCAAGCGCTATGAGGAAGCGGCCCGTCCGCTCCGTAACCATCTCGGAAAAGAGGTCCGCCTTCGTCGGAAACAGGCGGTAGAGCGTCTTGGTCGAAATCCCTGCCTCTTGTGCGATCGCAGCGATGCTTGCGGCCGCATAGCCGCTCTCGTGGAACTGGCTGTTGGCCGCCTCGATGATCACGCTTCTCGTATCGTCGTCGCAACGGACTTGCGGTCGGCCTCGCGGCCTCTTCTCGATTTCGTGATTTTGGACCATAGCAATTTTCCAAATTATCGTTGACATCCGTTTTCTAATACATATTTTGGAAAACATCAAGTTTCCAAAAGTATTCCACCTGAACTCACAGGCCGCGGCCGGTAGCGACAGCGACCACTCCCAGGAGAGAGACATGTCGATCAAAACGCTGCAGGCCCTTAATAACAATGCACCTGTGCCGGAAACCACGGCGGAAGCAGCACCCACGACCCTTGATGCCGGCAATTCGCCGCGCATCGTCGAACCTGCCGTCGTTTCGGAGCCTCCCGTTCGCAAACGCGGCGGGCGCGGATTGTTGCTCGGTGCAACGGCGCTCGTGCTGATCGCCGCCGCCGGCTATTACGGCCACAACTACTGGACCGTCGGCCGTTTCGAAATCTCGACGGACGACGCCTATGTTAAGGCTGACAATACGACCGTCGCTCCGAAAGTGCCTGGCTATATCGCGGAAGTGCTGGCCAGCGATAATCAGATGGTCAAGGCCGGCCAGCCGCTCGCCCGCGTCGACGATCGCGATTTCCGCGCCGCGCTTGATCAGGCGGAGGCCGATGTCGCGGCGGCCGAGGCGGTGCTCGACGCGAAGCAGGCGTCGCTCGATATTCAGCGCTCGACGATTGCTGCCGCCCGCGCCACGGTCGAAGTCGACAAGGCCAATGAGACCTTTGCCGAACAGAACAACAAGCGCTATGCCAATCTTGCGACCAACGGTTATGCTCCGGTGCAGACGGCGCAGCAGGCGGCCTCTGCCATCGCTGCCGCCCAGGCGACCATCGTTCGCGACGACGCCGCTCTCGATGCCGCCGTCAAGCAGGTCGATCTCCTGAATGCCGAGCTTGCCCAGGCGAGGGCGACGCTTGCCCATGATCAGGCCGTCCAGCATCAGGCTGAGCTGAACCTCTCCTATACAACCATTGCCGCACCTGTCGACGGCACCGTCGGCAACCGCACACTGCGTGTCGGCCAGTATGTTCAGGCCGGCACCCAGCTGATGTCGGTCGTGCCGACGAGCGAGGTCTACGTCATTGCCAACTATAAGGAGACGCAGCTCACCGATGTTCGAGCTGGCCAGCCGGTCAATATCGAGGTCGATACCTTCCCGGGCCGCCTCTATCACGGCCATGTCGACAGCCTTGCTCCGGCTAGCGGCCAGGAGTTTGCGCTGCTGCCTCCTGACAATGCGACCGGGAATTTCACCAAGGTCGTTCAGCGCATTCCGGTCAAGATCGTGCTTGATGGCGAGGCCGCCGATGGCGACCTGCGTCCGGGCATGTCGGTCCAACCGAGCATCGACACCATGGCCGATGCCGATCGCAAATAGGCGCCGGGATCAGGAGAGCGTGTCATGTCCACCATCGCAGCAACAGCCGTTGCCACATCGCAGCCCCGGGCGAGCACCAGGGAATGGATCGCCGTTCTTGCCGGCATGATCGGCGCCTTCATGGCCATCCTCAATATCCAGATCACCAACGCCTCCCTCCTCGATATAGAGGGCGGCATCGGAACGGGCGTCGACAACGGTGCCTGGATCTCGACCTCATATCTAATCGGCGAAATCGTCGTCATTCCGCTGACGGCCTATTTCAGCAGCGTCTTTTCATTCCGCCGCTATATCCTCGTCAACTCAATCCTGTTTCCGCTGTTTTCGATCGCCTGCGCCTTCGCCCATGATCTCGGTACGATGATCCTACTGCGTGGCCTGCAGGGTTTTGCCGGTGGCGTGCTGATCCCGATGGCCTTCACCATGGTGCTGACCAAGCTGCCGAAACCGCAGCAGCCGCTCGGCCTTGCGATTTTCGCGCTGTCGGTCACCTTCGCACCGGCGATCGGTCCGACCATCGGCGGTTACCTCACCGAAAACTATGGCTGGCAGACCATCTTCTTCATCAACGCCATCCCGAGCGCCGTCATGGCCGTAGCGCTCGCCATGACGCTCGACAAGCAGCCTATGCAGCTTCGCCTGCTCAGGGAAGGCGACTGGGCGGGTATCTTCACAATGGCGATCGGTCTCTCGGCGCTGCAGACGGTGCTCGAGGAAGGCAACAAGGAGGATTGGTTTTCCTCGTCCTTCATCGTCAAACTCAGCATCCTCGCCTTCGTCTTTCTCGCCGCCTTCATCTGGATCGAGCTCACCGTGAAGAAGCCGCTGGTCAAGCTTAGCCTGCTGACGCAGCGAAATTTCGGCATCGGTGTTGCCGTCAACGTGCTGGTTGGCGTCGCCCTCTTCGGCACTGTCTATATCCTGCCGCAATATCTCGGCCAGGTTCAGCGCTACAATGCCGAGCAGATCGGCATGGTGCTGGCTTGGACCGGCTTGCCGCAACTGCTGCTGATCCCGCTTGTGCCGATGATGATGAAGCGCTTCGACGCGCGTTACATCGGCTTCCTCGGCATCTCGATCTTCGCGATCAGCTGCTTTATGAACGTCACGCTTTCGGCCGATACCGCGGGCGACCAGTTCTGGATACCGAACATCGTTCGCGCCATCGGCCAGGCGCTGGTGCTGACGCCGATCACCGCCATCACAACCGCCGGCATCGCAGCCACGGATGCCGCCGCCGCCTCGGGCCTGACCAACATGCTGCGCAATCTCGGCGGCGCCGTCGGCACGGCAACGCTCGGCACGGTGCTGACCAAACGCGAGCAGTTCCACTCGAACATCATCGGCCAGTCGGTCACGCTCTCCCGGGATGAAGTCCGCGATCGGCTTGCGCAAACGACCGGCTATTTCATGCAGCACGGCATTTCCGATCCAGCGGTTGCAGGGCAGAAGGCCGTTGTCGTTCTCGGTCAGATCGTCAGGCGCCAGGCCCTGATCCTGGGATTCGCCGATACCTTCGCCGTCATCGGCGTGGTTCTTGCAATAGCTGCCGTCGCTCTGCTGCTTACCCAAAAGCCGCGGTCTGGCGCTGGCGCCGGCGCTCACTGACAACGGCCCTGCGACAGCTGCAAAGTTCTCCGTCGCGCGCCTCGTCGGGCGCGCGGCTTTCTATTGTAAAATCTCGACGGTAAAGGCGAAGCGAGCGACCGCACCCGGTGCCAGGATAGTCGTGGAGGGCCGCTTCGACAGCTCGCTCGACCTTCCGGCCTCCGCCGCCGTTCCATGCCAGGGCTCGATGCAGAGGAAGGGGGCGCCCGGTTTGGTCCACAGGGCAAGATTGCGCAGATTTTCGAACCGGAACCGCATGGCCGGCCCGCCTTCGGCGCCGTAACTTAAGCCTTCGCCTGCCGCTGTCGGAAAGATCATCGCATCCTGCTCGAACATGGCGTGATCGAGCACCAGCCGGCCGGCCGCGAACGGCGAGGGCAGTTGCGCAGGATTGATGAGGCCATCCTGCAGCCGCACGAGCGGCGGCTCGCCCTTATTGTCGAGCGTAACGACATGGTCGTGCCCGGCAGCACCCGGTAGCGGCCAGCTGAAGGCCGAGTGAAATCCAAGCCCGAACGGCATCTCCTTCTGATCGCGATTGGTGACTTCTGCCGCCACCGTCAACGTGCGGCCCTCAACCGCATGCTCCACCGCCAGCTGGAAATCGAATGGATAGGCCGCCCGGGTGGCCGCCGAGGCGACCAGTTCGTATCGGCACATCGTCGCGGTGGATGCCGCAAGCGCGAATTCGCTGCGGCGGGCAAAACCATGCTGAGCCATCGGATAGATCGTGCCGTCGATCGCTATTTTGTCATCCGGCGCCTTGCCGACGATCGGAAAAAGGATCGGCGACCGTCCGGTCCAGAAGGCTGGGTCGCCCGTCCACAGCCATGAGCGTCCGTCGCTTGACGTGAGCGCCTGCATCTCAGCGCCGAGGGCGGAGACGTCGACGGTGAGGTGCTGGTTTCCAATCCGGATCGAGCTTGGCATCGCAATTCCCTTTCGCCATGGTTCGGCACCAAGCCATACCTTTCTGCGCCGTTGATTTCCACTCAATAGGTAAGGGAGCGGCCCCACGTCGCTCAGCGTTATTTCCGCACCGCGCCCAATCTGGCGATCACTTCGTTCGGGATGCCGTAGCGCTGGATGGCGTCGCGGTTGTTCCGCAAGCCGCAGATCTCACGCTGGACGAAGAATGCCCAGACGGCGTCGGAGGCTTCGTTGAGAAGCCTCTCGCGTTCCTCAGCGCTCCGGCGATCGGGCGCCCAGGCCTTCAGCGCGGCGAGTGCCGCCTCCACCTTCAGCCCGTGACGTCCAAGCGAGTCCGCGCGTTCCGACATCAGCTCGTATTCGAGGACGTTGAAGCCGTTTTTATTCCGCTCGGATGGTCTGAAGGACTGCGGCGGACGAACGCTCATTGGCACAGGTCTCCATTGGCATGAGCCGCGATGATATCCAATCCGGTTCCAAATTAAAGAAGGCGAGCATGACGTCGCCCGAAAACCACTCACACCTTTCGGCGTCATACTCTTGATCGAGAGGGTGGGAACAGGGCTATCCTGCGGTTTCCCCGCATGGCATAAGCGCGCCAAAACCTCCTTCTCCAGGCCCCGCGTAAATCATGATCCGTATTGAGAACATCAGCAAGCAGCTCAGCCACCGCATCCTCTTCATCGAGGCGTCCGCAGCACTCAACAAGGGAGAGAAGATCGGCCTCGTCGGTCCGAACGGCGCCGGCAAGACGACGATTTTCCGGATGATCAACGGCGAGGAGCAGCCGGATGAAGGGCAGGTCTCCTGCGAAAAGGGCGTCACCATTGGCTATTTCAACCAGGACGTCGGCGAGATGGCGGGCCACAGTGCCGTCGCCGAGGTGATGAACGGCGCCGGCCCGGTTAGCATCGTTGCCGGCGAACTGCGTGAGCTCGAGGCGGCCATGGCCGACCCCGAGCAGGCCGACGACATGGATAACATCATCGAGCGCTACGGCGAGGTGCAGGCGCGCTACGAGGAACTGGACGGCTATTCGCTGGAAGGACGCGCCCGCGAAGTGCTCGCGGGCTTAAGCTTCAGCCAGGAGATGATGGACGGCGATGTCGGCGCCCTCTCGGGCGGTTGGAAGATGCGCGTGGCGCTCGCCCGCATCCTGCTCATGCGTCCCGATGTCATGCTGCTCGACGAGCCGAGCAACCATCTGGATCTCGAAAGCCTGATCTGGCTGGAGGAGTTCCTGAAAGGCTACGAGGGCGCGCTGCTGATGACCTCGCATGACCGCGAGTTCATGAACCGCATCATCACCAAGATCATCGAGATCGATGGCGGCACGCTGACGACCTATTCGGGCGACTACGAATTCTACGAACAGCAGCGGGCGCAGAACGAAAAGCAGCAGCAGGCCCAGTTCGAACGCCAGCAGGCGATGCTCGCAAAGGAAATCAAGTTCATCGAGCGGTTCAAGGCGCGCGCCTCGCATGCCTCGCAGGTGCAGAGCCGCGTCAAGAAGCTAGAGAAGATCGACCGGGTGGAGCCGCCCAAGCGCCGTCAGGTGGTCTCCTTCGAGTTTCAGCCGGCGCCACGATCCGGCGAAGATGTGATCAACCTCAAGAACGTGCACAAGAAATACGGCAGTCGAAGCATCTATGAAGGACTGGATTTCATGGTGCGGCGCCGGGAACGCTGGTGCATCATGGGCATAAACGGCGCCGGCAAGTCGACACTGCTGAAGCTGGTGACGGGGACCGCCGAGCCCGATGAAGGCAGCGTCGCTCTCGGCGCCAGCGTCAAGATGGGATATTTCGCCCAGCACGCCATGGATATTCTCGACGGCGAGCACACCGTCTTCCAATCGCTGGAAGACCGGTTCCCACAGGCGGGGCAGGGGCCTTTGCGGGCGCTCGCGGGGTGTTTCGGCTTTTCCGGCGACGATGTCGAGAAGCGGTGCCGCGTATTGTCCGGCGGCGAGAAGGCGCGTCTGGTCATGGCCATCATGCTGTTCGACCCGCCGAACCTGCTGGTCCTCGACGAGCCGACGAACCATCTCGACCTCGACACCAAGGAGATGCTGATCAAGGCGCTGTCGCAATATGAGGGCACCATGCTGTTCGTTTCGCACGACCGGCATTTCCTCGCCGCACTCTCCAACCGGGTGCTGGAGCTGACGCCCGAGGGCGTCCACCAATATGGCGGCGGCTACACGGAATATGTGGCGCGCACCGGCCACGAGGCGCCTGGTCTGCGGAGCTGACGATTGTTTTCCCAACATGTCGAAACCGCCAGGCTCGAAGCGACCAGCAGAGAGCCCGGCCATCGACATCGGTGGACGATCGGAGCAACAAAGGAGAAATGCCCATGCTGCTGGATAGGATCGAGGTTATTACCCTGTTCGTCGACGATATCGACGCGGCGAGGGCATTCTATCAAAAGGTCTTTGCCGCCGATGTCGTCTATCAGGATACGGTATGCTCGGTCCTGAAATTTTCGGGAACGATGGTCAATCTGCTCAAGGTTGCGGAAGCGCCGCAGCTGGTCGATCCCTCACCGGTAGCGGCATCCGCTTCGGGCAGTCGCGTCTTGCTCACGATCAAGGTCGATGATGTCGACGGGGTCTGCGCGGACCTGCGCAAACTCGGTGTCAAGCTGCTCAATGGTCCGATCGATCGTCCATGGGGCCGCCGTACGGCGGCCTTTGCCGATCCGTCCGGCCATGTCTGGGAGGTCGCGCAGGAGCTGCGCTAACGCCGCCGTCGAGGGCCTTGGCAAGCCGCTTCCTTTACGCAAAGAACGGATTCGGCTGTTATTGCCACGATGATGACCAAATTCCATGGTGTTCGGAGCCCTCTTCATGCAATCGGGGACGGGCGCAACCGCATGGACTGGATCAATCGCTTTATCGATCAGCCGCTACTGCATGGCGCGGCAGGCTTGCTACGGAGCTGGCATCTCCGCACGCGGCAACCGCCGGAGTTGTTGGAGCCGACATGGAATCTCGTCGTGCTCTCCTTTCTCCTGATCGCCAGCTGGCAGGTCCTGGCCGGCAAACCTTTCGCGCTCGGTGTTGCCGCGCTGATCATGCTGGCGTTGCCGTCAGCACGAAAACTGCTTTCGTCGATGAAGGCGCGGGGAGGCGGTTATGGCGCCCGGCAATACAAATCGCTGCGAGCGCGCGCCATCGCCAAACGTGAAGCCGAGTGGTCGGTGCGCATCATCGTCCTGTTCGCCGCCGCCGGCCTTCCTTTCATTGCCCGCATCGACGATCCGGCAGGGGCCTGTTTCATGCTGGGAGCAAGCATCTGGTTCGTGCTGACCGGGCCGCTCAAGGCCTATCTCGATGCGGCCGAGCCTCCCGAGCCGAATGAAGGCGACCGGATGGTCAGCGGCGCCGTTCATTTCGGCTGACCTATGCGACGTCGCATCTGCCGGCCGTGAGACGGGCAGGGAACCAAATGGGGCGGCTTCCGTTATCTCCGCAGCAACGTAAAAGGAGATTGCGATGCTTTATTACGCTCTGGTGTTTCTCGTTGTGGCCTTGATTGCCGGCGTCCTCGGATTTGGCGGTATAGCAGGAGCTTCAGCCTCTATTGCCCAGGTTCTGTTCTTCATTTTCCTGGTGCTGTTCGTCGTATCGCTCGTCATGCGCTTCATGCGAAGAGTATAGCGCGAGTAGAACAGTATAAAAACCCGGCGAACACATCGCCGGGTTTTTCTGTATTGACCCATGGTAGCGGTCGCGAAATGTGCGTTGACACAGAGTTCGCTTCGGCCGATGCGGTCGTCGTGGTTCGGGCCGGCCAAAATAAAGCCGTGCCCCCGCAGAAATTTGACGGCGCTCAGGATCGTGCCTTTCCGGCAACCATTCCTGACAACATCTCGAAATAACCGGATGGCGCGAATTAGTGCCTTCGAAATGTCCCAATGGGGCGTGAACCGTAAGCGTGTTTGTCGCTTGCGCATCTTCTGCGCTCTGACAGGCGACGTGAAGATGGTACCGGATCGGGATCGTTTTGCAGTTCCGTCCGTTATCTATTGCCGAATCTGGTGGCGAGTAGCCGGGTATGCTCCCGTCACGATTTGAGAAGGAGAGACTTATGAACAAAATTCTTGCAAAGGCATTTGCCGCGGTTTCGTTGACGCTGGCCGGCGCTGGGGCGGTCAGTGCCGCCGACCTCGCAACCAGGACATATGAAGAGCCGGACCTGCGCAATGGTGTCAAGATCGGTTACCTCACCTGCGATATCGGCGGCGGTACGGGTTATGTGCTCGGTTCATCCAAGGAAGCCGATTGCATCTTCCAGTCGACTGTCGGCAACGAGCTGTCGGATCGTTATACAGGGGAGATGAGGAAGCTCGGCATCGACCTTGGCTTTACCACACGCAGCCGCCTGATCTGGGCCGTGTTCGCGCCGACAGCCGGTTATCACCGCGGATCGCTCGCCGGCCTCTATGTCGGCGCCACTGCCGAAGCCACGCTCGGGGCCGGTGTCGGCGCCAATCTCCTGATTGGCGGCACTTCCGGCTCGATCCATCTGCAGACGGTGAGCCTGACCGGCCAGCTTGGCCTCAACGTTGCGGCCGGCAGTGCCTCGATGACGCTGACAGCCGACAATTGATATGCCTTTGGCGCCCCCGCCGCGACGCGGCAGGGGCGCCACCCTTCCGAACGCGATTGTACGCCCCGATATGCCCCGGCCGGATCACGACATGATGAATATTCGAACGGCAACGCCCGACGAGGATGAGATCCTGGTCGGACACCACCTGAAGATCTGGGACAGCTACGGTACGCCACCTGAACACTACAGGCCCGATGCGGCGGCGCGGATCCTGTCTTTCATCAGAACTGGTCGCGAGGAGCGACGTCTGACTTCGTTCCTTGCCATCGTCGACGGTGAAATAGCCGGTTCCGCATCCTGCCAGATGCACCAATCACCGTTTCCGGAAATCATCCAGCCGGAACAGCGGCTGCATGGCTATATCTGGTCCGTTTATGTCGCCGACGCCTTCCGCCGGCGCGGCATCGCATTGACGCTGACCAACAAGGCCCTCGACTATTTGAAGTCTCTCGGCTGCACGACGGCCGTCATCCATGCCTCGGATGCCGGTGAGCCCGTCTATCGGGCCGCTGGGTTTGAACTGGCGAAGGAAATGCGTCTGCAGTTTCCGGCAGAGTAACGAACGGCGATGACCGAAGCGCTGACGGCGCGTCTTCCGCCTACGCCTTTGCCCGGCCGGGTGCGATAAAAGCAGCGATCGTCGCCTCGTCGTGGCTGGCTTCGCGCAGGAAGCGACTGGCAAATTCGATGGCGGGGCTTCTGAGCGCATCGTCCGGCCGAATCAGGTGGAAGGCCACATGATTGTCGAGCGTCCGATCCGACACGGCGACGACGCGCCCGGCCGCAAGCACGGCATCCGACAGCGGTGGCCGGGCGAGAGCGATGCCGAGCCCTTGTACACAGGCATCAACGACCAGATTGTAATCCTCGAAGCGACGGTCGTGGCCACGCGGCGTATAGTCGACGCCTTCGCGCGCGAGCCAGCGGCGCCAGCCTTCGATATTGGAGTCGTGCAGGATCGGCAGGTCGAGCAGCGAAACAGCATCGGAGCGCTGCCCCAGCCGATCTGCCAGGGCCGGGGCGGCGATGGGATAGGATTTCTCCTGCCAGAGCGACAGGGCGCGCACGCCGGCCCACGGCCCTTTGCCGCAGCGGATGGCAAGGTCGGTGCCTTCACCGAAATCCGCCAGCCGGTGTTCGAGCGTCAGCTCGACATGCAGCTCATTTCCTTCGAGCTTCGCCAGGCGCTGAAACAGCCATAGAGAGGCGACGGAGGGTGTCACCGAAAGGCGCACCACCGCCTTATTGCGGCGAGGCAGCCAGCGTTCGCCGCTATTGCCGAGCAGCGCAAGCGCTTCCTCCGCCCGCGCGAAAAACCGCATGCCCTCCGGCGTCAGCCGCACACCTCTGGCTTCGCGTGCAAACAGCCGCACCCCCATCCAGCGCTCGAGGCGCGAGACCTGCCGCGACACTGCGCCATGGGTGATACCGCTTTCCTCGGCCGCGGCTGAAAACGATCCAAGCCGGGCGGCGCGGGCAAAGGTCTCGAGCGTATCGAGCGGCGGAAGCACGGGCGAGCTGTGAACCATAGACACATTTGATCATCGATTGCGATGCTTTTCAAGCACGCATGGAAGGCCTAATCCATTGTCGAAGAATAATGGAGGCGAAAATGAGCATGGCGGCAAGCACACCGATTTTGACGAAACAGCAGGGCGGGTTCGATCTGGTGGCGTTTGGCGCCATCCTCGTCACCATCCTCTTCTGGGCGTCCTCCTTCGTGGTGATCCGCATCTGTCTCGGACCGCTGACGCCGATCGAACTGGCGACCGCGCGTTATGTGGCAGCCGGCGCCATCGCGCTGGTCTACCTCGTCATATACCGGCCGTTGCCGGAAAAACGCGATTTCGTCCGCCTTTCCATCGCGGCGGTGCTCTTCATCGCCGCCTACGCGGTTCTGTTGAACACCGGCGAGCAGACAGTTGCGGCAGGACCGGCGAGCTTCATCATCAACACCATGCCCGTGTTCACCGCCCTCATCGCCACGTTCGCGCTCGGCGAGCGCTTCGGCCGCTGGGGTTGGGCTGGCACTGCGGTTTCCTTCGGCGGCGTAGCGCTGATTGCGGTTGCTTCGGACGGCGGTTTCAAGCTCGATCCGAATGCCGTCCTCATCCTCGGCGCGGCACTTTGCTCGGCGATCGCCAGCGTGCTGCAGAAGCCATTGCTCGGCCGGATGCCGGCGCTTGCCGTCACTGCCTGGATTCTGCTCATCGGTTCCGTGCCGCTGTTTCCGGCTGTGCCGGCTACGGTCCAGGCGCTGGCCGCCGCCCCGGCAGAGGTGAACTGGGGTGTTGCCTATCTCGTCATCTTCCCGACCGCGATCGGCTACCTCACTTGGGCGATCGCGCTGAAGCGGCTGACGGCCGCCCGCGCTTCGAATTTCCTTTATGGCGTTCCGCCGGTCGCCACGCTGATCGGTTTCCTCTGGCTGGGTGAGACGCCGACGGCGCTTGGCGCGGTCGGTGGCGTGATGGCGATCCTCGGTGTGCTGGTCGTCAATGTGATGCGGAAGCGATAGCCGCAAATTCGCCTCGGAAGGGGATCCGGTAACAGATAGGCATTGCGCAGGCGTTCGCTTTCTTTAAAACGAAAGCAGATCGAAAGGTGCGCGCGCATGTTCTTGACCGACCGGCAAACTGAAATCGTGGCGATAGCGAAATCGAGCGGCAGGGTCCTGGTCGAGGAGCTCGCGTCCCGCTTTTCAGTGACACCTCAGACGATCCGCAAGGACCTGAACGATCTCTGCGATGCGCAGGTGCTGACGCGCATCCACGGCGGCGCGACATTCCCGAGCGGGACCGAGAACGTCAAGTACGAGGCGCGCCGCCAGATCGCTGCGTCCGAGAAACAGGCGATCGGCATGGCCGCGGTCGAGCTGATTCCGAGCGGGGCCTCGCTGTTCATCAATATCGGAACGACGACCGAGGCGGTGGGCGAGGCACTCGCCGATCATCACGAGCTGATGGTGATTACCAATAACATCAATGTTGCCAACAGGTTGCGCCTTTTTCCGGCGATCGAAGTGGTCATCGCCGGCGGTGTGGTGCGCGGTTCGGACGGTGGGATCGTCGGTGAGGCGGCCGTCGATTTCATCCGCCAGTTCAAGGTCGACTACGCCGTGATCGGCGCGTCGGCGATTGACGTGGATGGAGCGCTTCTCGACTATGATTTTCGCGAGGTCAAGGTCGCCCAGGCGATCATCGCCAACGCCCGACATGTCATTCTGGTTGCGGATTCGACGAAGTTCGAACGCACCGCGCCAGTCAGGATCGGCCAACTTTCCCAGGTTCATACCTTCATCACCGACCACTGTCCGGTGCCGTCGATCCGCAATCTCTGCCTCGAAAACAATGTGAAGTTGATCGAAACGAATGGCAGGTTTCGCTAGAACATGATGTCGGCGCTGCTCTGAATTTTCAGCCGCGAAACATTCGTTTGACATTCGTATCCCTTTCGTTTTAACTGTCTTTACTTTCGCAATTGCGCAAGTTTTGTGCGATGCGAAATCCGCATCAGGCTCGGAGGGGATATTGGGCCGGGAGACACACGACATATTCGTCATCGGTGGCGGCATCAACGGCTGCGGCATTGCGCGCGATGCCGTCGGTCGCGGCTACTCCGTGGCGCTGGCGGAGATGAACGACTTTGCTTCGGGCACCTCGTCGGGCGCCACCAAGCTCATTCATGGCGGCCTGCGTTATCTCGAGCATTACGAGTTCCGCCTGGTTCGAGAATCGCTGATGGAGCGCGAGATCCTCTGGGCGATGGCGCCGCACATCATCTGGCCGCTGCGTTTCGTGCTGCCCTACCATAAGGGCGGCATCCGGCCGGCCTGGCTGATCCGGCTCGGCCTCTTCCTTTACGACCATCTCGGCGGCCGTAAGCTGCTGCCACCGACGGCAGTCCTCGACATGCGCCGCGATCCGGCCGGCAAGCCGCTGAAAGCGCTATTTGCCAAGGCTTTCGAATATTCCGACGGCTGGGTCGACGATGCCCGCATGGTGGTGCTGAATGCGCGTGATGCCGCCGACAAGGGGGCGACCATCATGCCGCGCACCAAGGTGGTGTCGGCAAGGCGCGAGAATGGCCTCTGGCTTATCGAGACCACCGATACGCTGACCGGCCGCAATGACAACCACCAGGCCCGCGTGCTGGTCAATGCTGCTGGTCCTTGGGTCGACCATGTCATCCGCTCCGCCTTCGGCCAGAACGAGGCTCACCACGTCCGCCTCGTCCAGGGCAGCCATATCGTCGTGAAGAAAAAGTTCGATGGTCCGCGCGCCTATTTCTTTCAGAATCCCGACAACCGCATCATCTTTGCCATTCCTTATGAGGGCGACTTTACGCTGATCGGCACCACCGACCGCGATTACACCGCCGATCCCAAGGATGTTCGGATCTCCGATGAGGAGACCATCTATCTGTGCAATGCGGCGTCGGAATATTTCAAGGAGCCGGTCAGGCCGGAGGATATCGTCTGGACCTATTCCGCGGTCAGGCCGCTTTATGACGACGGCGCCTCGAAGGCGCAGGAGGCGACGCGTGACTATGTGCTGAAGCTGGACGGCGAGGGGAGTAGTGCACCGCTACTTAACGTCTTCGGCGGCAAGCTCACCACCTATCGCCGGCTTTCCGAACATGCGCTGGAGAAGATCGGTGCTGCGATCGGCGTCAAGGGTGCCCCGTGGACGGCCAAGAGCCATCTGCCGGGCGGCGACTTCCCGGTCCGTGGTTACGATGCCGAGGTTGCCGATCTGAAGCGGCGTTATCCGTTCCTCGCCGACCCGCATGCCCGTCGGCTGGTGCGCCGCTACGGAACCAGAACCAAGGCGCTGCTCGGTGAAGCCCGCGGCGTCGACGATCTCGGACGGCTGTTCGGTGGCGATCTCTACGAGGCCGAGGTCACCTATCTCGTCGAACATGAATGGGCCCGGCACGCTGAAGACGTGCTGTGGAGGAGAACAAAGGATGGTCTGCGCCTTTCGAAGGAGCAGGCTCAGTCACTGGAGGAGTACATGGCTGCCATACCGGCGATGGCCGGATAAGGGCAGCATGTGGTCCCCGATGCGTGGAGGCACGGGAACAGGAATGCTGGAACTGCGGAAGGCCGCAAAGATGGTGGGAGGAGACTATCATATCCACCCGACCGATCTTGTTTTTGAAAGAGGAACGCTAAACGTTCTGCTTGGGCCGACATTGTCGGGCAAGACCTCGTTGATGCGTCTGATGGCCGGCCTTGATCGGCCGACAACCGGTACAATCCATTTTGATGGTGCTGACGTGACAGGTATGCCTGTCCAGAAGCGCAACATCGCCATGGTCTACCAGCAGTTCATCAATTATCCCGCATTGACGGTCTACGAGAATATTGCCTCGCCGCTGCGGATTGCCGGCAAGGATGCCAAGACCATCGATCTGGAGGTGCGCAAGGCTGCCGAACTTCTGAAACTCGGGCCTTATCTCGATCGTACGCCGCTCAACCTCTCCGGCGGCCAGCAGCAGCGCACCGCACTTGCCCGTGCACTCGTGAAGAATGCGAGCCTTGTTTTGATGGACGAGCCGCTTGCCAACCTCGACTACAAGCTGCGTGAGGAGCTGCGGCAGGAATTGCCGCGCATCTTCGCGCAGTCCGGCGCGATCTTCGTCTATGCCACGACGGAACCCTCCGAAGCCTTGTTGCTGGGTGGCAATACGGCAGCGCTCAGCGAGGGTCGGATCACGCAGTTCGGCCCGACGATCGAGGTCTATCGCAATCCGCTCGATCTGACGACGGCAAAAACCTTTGCCGATCCGCCGCTGAATTTTATTGATCTGGTCAAATCGGACGGCAATTTCCTGCGCGATGGCGCTGTGATTTTTACCGTGCCGCCGCATCTTGAGAACGTGCCGGACGGGCCGGCAACCATAGCATTTCACCCGCATCATCTTGCACCAACCGCCCAGACGGCTGGTGCGGCGCGGATGACGGCACGAACACAGGTTTCGGAGATCACCGGGTCGGAAAGTTTTGTTCATCTGCAATTTGCCGGCACCCGCTGGGTGATGCTTGCGCACGGCATCCACAATATCGACCCGGACACGGACATCTCCGTTTTCATCGATACGCGCCACCTGATGGCGTTCGGCGCGGACGGCCGGGCGATCACCACCGCCAGGCAAGGGGGCTAGGAGAAGATCATGGCACGTATCACCCTCGATCATATTCGCCATGCCTATGGGCCGAATCCGAAGAGCGAGAAGGACTACGCTCTCAAGGAAGTGCACCACGAGTGGAACGATGGCGGCGCCTATGCGCTGCTCGGACCTTCGGGCTGCGGAAAGACCTCGCTGCTCAATATCATTTCCGGCCTCATTCAGCCGTCCGAAGGGCGAATTCTTTTCGACGGACAGGATGTTACGAACCTGCCGACGCAGCAGCGAAATATTGCGCAGGTATTCCAGTTTCCGGTCATCTACGACACGATGACGGTCTACGACAACCTCGCCTTCCCCCTGCGCAACCGCGGCGTGGCCGAGGCGGATGTCGACCGGCGCGTCCGTGAAATCCTCGAGATGATCGATCTTGCCGACTGGGCCAAGCGACGTGCGCGCGGTTTGACGGCGGACCAAAAGCAGAAGATCTCGCTCGGCCGTGGTCTCGTGCGCTCGGATGTGAACGCGATTCTCTTTGACGAGCCGCTCACCGTTATCGATCCGCACATGAAATGGGTGCTGCGATCGCAGCTGAAGCGGCTGCATAAGCAGTTCGGTTTCACCATGGTCTATGTCACGCATGACCAGACGGAAGCGCTGACCTTCGCCGACAAAGTCGTGGTGATGTATGATGGCGAGATCGTGCAGATCGGCACACCGGCCGAACTCTTCGAGCGTCCGAGCCATACCTTCGTCGGCTATTTCATCGGTTCGCCGGGCATGAACTTCATGCCGGCCAAGGTTGAGGGCAGTACGGTTCGAGTCGGTGAGCACGCGCTGACGCTCGACTATGCGCCAAAGACTTCGGCAGCGGCCAAGGTAGAGCTTGGAATCCGGCCCGAATTTATCCGGTTCGGCCGCGAGGGCATGCCTGTGACGGTCAGCAAGGTGGAAGATATCGGCCGCCAGAAGATTGTCCGCGCGCAATTTGCCGGCCAGCCGATCGCGATCGTCGTTCCTGAGGACGAGGACATTCCGGCTGATCCCCGGGTGACCTTCGAGCCATCGGGCATCAGTATCTATGCCGACTCTTGGCGCGCCGGACCGGAGGCTTGATCATGGAAAAAACCTGGAACAACAAAGCCTGGTTTCTGGTTCTGCCGGTCCTCGTGCTGGTGGCTTTCTCGGCGGTCATTCCGTTGATGACGGTTGTGAACTATTCCGTTCAGGACACTTTCGGAAACAACCAGTTCTTCTGGAACGGAACGGACTGGTTTACCGAAATCCTGCATTCCGACCGATTCTGGGCCGCGCTGCAGCGAAACCTGATTTTTTCGCTGATCATTCTCGCTCTTGAGATTCCGCTCGGTATCTTCATTGCGCTCAACATGCCGAAATCAGGTATCGGCGTGCCGGTATGCCTGGTTCTGATGGCACTGCCGCTGTTGATCCCATGGAACGTGGTCGGCACGATCTGGCAGGTGTTCGGCCGCAACGACATTGGTTTGTTCGGCTATTACGTCAACGCCATCGGCATTGATTACAACTATGTGCAGGATCCGCTCGACGCCTGGGTGACGATCATCATCATGGATGTCTGGCACTGGACGAGCCTGGTCGTCTTGCTCTGCTATGCCGGCCTCGTTTCCATTCCAGACGCTTTCTATCAGGCAGCCAAGATCGACGGTGCGTCCCGTTGGGCAGTGTTCCGCTATATCCAGCTACCGAAGATGAAGCGCGTTCTTCTGATCGCCGTGCTGCTGCGTTTCATGGATAGTTTCATGATCTACACCGAGCCTTTTGTCGTCACGGGTGGCGGTCCGGGCAACTCGACCACTTTCCTGTCGATCGATCTGGTCAAGACCGCCCTCGGACAGTTTGATCTCGGTCCGGCAGCTGCCATGTCGCTGGTTTATTTCCTGATCATCCTGCTGCTTTCGTGGGTGTTCTACACCGTCATGACCAGCCACGACGCGGAGAATTGAAATGAGCGTCTCCAACGAAACGACATCGAGCCGAAACATCCCAGGCGTTACCAGTGTCGCAAGCGGGCTCTCCGCCGATGAAGTCAGCCGTCTGATGCGCCGGCGGGGCGAGGAATCGCGCTGGTGGTGGCTGGTTCCGACGATCTATATCATCGTGCTCCTGCTGCCGATCTATTGGCTCGTCAACATGAGCTTCAAGACCAATGCGGAAATCGTCAACTCTCTGACGCTTTATCCTCATAATCCGACGATCGCCAATTACGTGACGATCTTCACGGAGAAGGCGTGGTATTCCGGCTATATCAATTCAATCAGCTATGTCGTCATGAACATGGTGATATCGGTGGCAGCCGCGCTGCCGGCGGCCTATGCTTTCTCCCGATATCGGTTCCTTGGCGACAAGCATCTGTTCTTTTGGTTGTTGACGAACCGGATGGCGCCGCCGGCAGTCTTTGCCCTGCCGTTCTTCCAGCTCTACTCAGCCTTTGGATTGATCGATACACACATCGCCGTGGCATTGGCGCATTGCCTCTTCAACGTACCGCTGGCGGTCTGGATCCTTGAAGGCTTTATGTCCGGCGTGCCGAAGGAAATCGACGAGACGGCCTATATCGATGGCTACTCGTTCCCGCGGTTCTTCCTGAAGATCTTCACGCCGCTGATTGCGAGCGGCATAGGTGTCGCCTGCTTCTTCTGCTTCATGTTCTCTTGGGTCGAGTTGCTGATCGCGCGAACGCTGACGACGACCGACGCGAAGCCGATTGCCGCCACCATGACCCGCACCGTCTCTGCATCCGGCATGGATTGGGGCCTGCTGGCCGCCGCGGGTGTTCTGACCCTGATCCCGGGGGCGCTGGTGATCTGGTTTGTGCGCAATTACATCGCAAAGGGCTTCGCCCTGGGGAGAGTTTGATGAGCTTTTCGCTGCCCGATTTTTCATGGATGGCGTGGACTTGGCCGACGGCCGCTTTCTTCATCGTCATCGCATTGCTGCTGATCGGCATGGGGGTATGGGAATATGCGGTGCCGGGCGGCAATCCGCGGATCGGAATCCTGCGCTTCGAGACGACGCGCGGTGACCGGCTTTTCCTTTCGCTGCTCGGCGCAGCGTTCATTCATCTTGCATGGCTTGGGTTCGGTGGGCCCAACCTGTGGTGGGCTCTTGCCATCTCCGTAGTCTACGCCATCGGCGTGTTCCGCTACGTGTGACGGCAAAGTGAAGACAGATGGCCGGGGTCCTTGGCCGCCTGAGACGTGACTGCAATCGCAAACCCTGGGAGGATATTATATGCGACGGCACTTATTGACGACGACAGCAGGCTTGCTGCTGGCGATGACCGCGTCGGCCTATGCCGGCATGGACGAGGCTAAGACTTTTCTGGACAAAGAGATCGGCGACGTGTCGACGCTCTCTCGCGCCGACCAGGAAAAGGAAATGCAGTGGTTCATCGATGCTGCGAAGCCTTTGCAGGGTATGGACATCAAGGTTGTCTCGGAAACCTTGACCACTCACCAGTATGAGTCCCAGGTTCTGGCTCCGGCCTTTACTGCGATTACCGGGATCAAGGTCACCCACGACGTCATTCAAGAAGGCGACGTTGTCGAGAAGATCCAGACGCAGATGCAGACCGGCCAGAACCTTTATGACGGCTGGGTCAACGACTCCGACCTGATCGGTACGCATTGGCGCTATCAGCAGGTGCGCAACCTGACCGACTGGATGGCCGGCGAAGGCAAGGACGTTACCAACCCCGGCCTTGATATCGACGACTTCATCGGCACCAAGTTTACGACGGCACCGGACAAGAAGCTCTACCAGCTTCCCGACCAGCAGTTCGCAAACCTCTATTGGTTCCGCTACGACTGGTTCAACGACGAGAAGAACAAGGCCGATTTCAAGGCGAAATACGGCTATGATCTCGGCGTTCCGGTCAACTGGTCCGCTTATGAGGACATCGCCGAATTCTTCACCGGCCGCGACGTGAACGGCAAGAAGGTCTTCGGCCATATGGACTACGGCAAGAAGGACCCGTCGCTCGGCTGGCGCTTCACCGACGCCTGGCTGTCGATGGCCGGCAACGGCGACAAGGGTCTGCCGAACGGTCTTCCGGTCGACGAATGGGGTATCAAGGTCGACGAGAAGTCACGTCCCGTCGGCTCGTGCGTCGCGCGTGGCGGTGACACCAACGGCCCTGCTTCCGTCTACTCGATCCAGAAGTATCTCGATTGGTTGAAGGCCTACGCACCGCCGGAAGCTCAGGGCATGACCTTCTCGGAATCCGGTCCGGTTCCGGCACAGGGTAACGTCGCGCAGCAGATCTTCTGGTACACGGCCTTTACCGCAGACATGGTCAAGCCTGGCCTGCCTGTTATGAATGAGGACGGTACGCCGAAGTGGCGCATGGCACCGAGCCCGCATGGCGTTTACTGGAAAGACGGCATGAAGCTTGGTTATCAGGACGTCGGTTCCTGGACGCTGATGAAATCGACCCCGACGGACCGTGCGAAAGCTGCCTGGCTCTATGCACAGTTCGTGACCTCGAAGACGGTTGACGTGAAGAAGAGCCAGCTCGGTCTCACCTTCATCCGCGAATCGACCATTCGCGACAAGAGCTTTACGGAGCGTGCTCCCAAGCTCGGCGGTCTGATCGAGTTCTATCGTTCGCCTGCGCGTGTTCAGTGGTCGCCAACCGGCACCAACGTTCCCGACTATCCGAAGCTGGCTCAGCTTTGGTGGCAGGCTATCGGTGACGCCGCGGCCGGTGCCAAGACGCCGCAGGAAGCCATGGATTCTCTTTGCGGCGAGCAGGAGAAGGTCATGGGCCGTATCGAGAAATCGGGCGTCCAGGGCGATATCGGCCCGAAACTGGCCGAAGAGCATGATCTCGCTTATTGGAACGCGGATGCGGTGAAGAAGGGCAACCTTGCGCCGCAGCTGAAGATCGAGAACGAGAAGGAAAAGCCAGTCACTGTCAACTACGACGAACTCGTCAAGAGCTGGCAGTCGAAGTAAGGCGGACCCGGCCGGAGGCGACGAGGCTTCCGGCCACTCCTTCCTGCCACCGGCTCCGGCCGGTGGCACCCACAATCTTTCTCTCATGAAATGTCAGCGTCCTGCCGACCACCAGCAGGCTGCGCGGTTTCGTGCGAGCCGGAGACGGATATGAGCGGTTATATTCTTTCGATCGACCAGGGCACGACGTCGTCGCGTGCGATCGTCTTTGACGGCGACATGAAAATGGCCGGCTCGGCGCAGGCGGAGATCACCCAATATTATCCGCAGCCCGGCTGGGTGGAGCATGACGCCGCCGAAATCTGGCAGTCCGTCGTCGATACCGTGAGCAAGGCGATCGCCGATGCCGGTCTCGAAGCTGCCGACATTGCCGCGATCGGCATCACCAATCAGCGCGAGACCGTCGTCGTCTGGGACCGCAAGTCCGGCAAACCGCTTCACCGCGCGATCGTCTGGCAGGACAGGCGCACGGCCGAAATGTGCGAGAGCCTGAAGGCTGATGGATATGAGAAACTCTTCAGCGCCAAGACCGGCCTGCTGCTCGACCCCTATTTCTCCGGAACCAAGCTGCGCTGGCTGCTCGACAATGTCGACGGCCTGCGTGAGAAGGCGGAAGTGGGCGACGTCTGCTTCGGCACGATCGACAGCTGGCTGATCTACAATCTGACGGGCGGCCGTGTTCATGCCACCGATGCGACCAATGCGTCGCGAACGCTGCTCTACAACATCGATGACGGCGTTTGGGACGAGGAACTCCTCGGCATTCTCGGCATTCCGGTCGCCATGCTTCCCGAGGTCAAGGAATGCGCCGATGATTTCGGCCGCGTCGACAAGGCGCTGTTCGGTGCGGAGCTTCCAATCCTTGGCGTTGCCGGCGACCAGCAGGCGGCGGCCGTGGGCAATGCCTGCTTCGAGCCTGGCATGATGAAATCCACTTACGGAACCGGCTGCTTTGCGCTGCTGAACACCGGCAGGGATCGTGTTTCCTCTTCCAACCGGATGCTGACGACCATCGCCTGCCGGCTCGACGGCGAGACGACCTATGCGCTCGAGGGTTCGATCTTCATCGCCGGTGCCGCCGTGCAATGGCTGCGCGACGGCCTCGGTATCATCGATGAGGCGTCGGAGGCGGGCGTGCTGGCGGCCAAGGCCGATCCTGGGCAGCAGGTCTATATCGTTCCGGCCTTCACCGGCCTCGGCGCGCCCTATTGGGATCCGGCAGCGCGCGGCGCGATCTTTGGCCTGACGCGAAACAGCGGGCCGGCGGAATTTGCCCGCGCCGTGCTCGAATCCGTCGCCTATCAGACGCTCGACCTGCTGGTGGCGATGAAAAAGGACTGGGGCGTCAACCAGCTGGAAACCGTGCTGCGCGTCGATGGCGGCATGGCGGCATCGGATTGGACGATGCAGTGCCTGGCCGACATGACGGGCAATCCGGTCGACCGCTCGGCGATCCGCGAGACCACGGCGCTCGGCGCTGCCTGGCTTGCCGGCTCGAAAGCCGGCATCTGGCCCGGCAAGCGGGATTTCGCGCAGGCCTGGGCCTGCGACCGCCGCTTCAACCCCTCGATGGAGGAGAGCGAGCGGCAGGCCAAGATCATCGGCTGGAAGAATTCCGTCTCGCGGATGATTTCGGACGCCTCGGCTGGGTAATCGGCCTCTCCGAACATCCGGCACTGGCGGCTTTTATCACGTGCCGCTTGCCGCCTTCCTGCTGATGAAGCTCAGGGCGAGTACGGCGAAGATCAGCGTTCCCGTGCCGACCTGCTGCCAATAGAAGTTCAGATCGGTCAGCAGCAAGCCGTTGGCGACGATGCTGAGCAGTAGCGCGCCGAGAACGGTCCCGCCGACATTCGGCCGGCCGAGCGGGCTGAGCGTCGTGCCGATGAAGGTCGCGCCGATGGCATTCAGCAGGAAGGCGTTGCCCGAGGAGGGGATGTAGGTGGTGACGGTTGCGGTCAGGATCAGACCGGCGATTGCCGCGATCAAGCCGACCAGGATGAAAGTCACCGCGACGTGGGCCGGTGCTGCAATACCGGAATAGCGCACGACGCCTGGCTGGATGCCGATCGATAGAATGACGCGGCCAAAACGCGTACGGGCAAAAACGACCGCAGCGGCCGCGATGACGACAATGGCAACGGCAAGCGGCACCGGAAAGCCGGCGATCGCGCCGTGGCCGAGGAAACGGAAGGCTTCCGGCACGCCGTTCGGCGGCAGATAGACCGGATTGCCGCCGTTGGTCAGCAGTTGCTGGACGCTGCGGCCGATGAACAGTGTGCCGAGCGTAGCAAGGAACGGCGACACGCCGATGCCGGAGATCAGAAACGCGTTGAAGGCGCCGACGAACGCCCCGGCCGCCAGTCCCGCGAGTGCGGCGAGTGCCACCGGCTGCCCGGTAAGCACGAGCGAAACGAAGGCGAAGCTGGCAAAATCCATCGCCGTTCCCACAGAAAGATCGATGCCGCCTGACGCGACGGCGAAGGTCATGGCAATCGAGACGATGGCAAGCAGCGTGAAGTTATTGACCAGGATGCTCTGTAGGTTTGCAACCGTCAGGAATGTCGGCGTTGCCGCGGAGAAGGCGGCAAAGACTGCAATCAGGGCGAGGATCAACCCATAGCGCACCAGGCCGCCGGCGATAAGACGCGGCAAGCCTGTCGTGGCGGGGATAGGGGTCTGGAGCGACATGATCAGGCCTCCTGCCGGCGCAGCAGTGTGGTTGCGGAAACGACGATGAGAATGAGCACGCCCTGGACGCCGCTGACCAATGTGCTCGAAATGTTCAGCAGCTGGAAACCGTTGATGAGGAAGCCGACCAGCAGGGCTGAAAGCAGTGTCCCGGTGATTGTTGGAACCAGCCGGCGCGAGAAGACCGAGCCGAGCAGGGCGGTTACGACGACGGGCAACAGCATCTCCCCGGAGCCAGTTGTGCTGCCGCTCAGATAGGAAACGGACAGGATGCCGGCGATGCCTCCGGATATGCCGCTGGCGACGAAGGCGCCGGCGAGCAGGCGGCGAAGCGGCAGGCCAGCCGCACGCGCCGCGTCCGGAAACTCGCCGACGGCATAAAGGCGCAAGCCGAGTGGGGTGTATTGCACGATCGCTGTGGTGATCGCCGTGAAACCGAGGAGCACATAGGCGAGGACCGGTATGCCGAAGAGATCCGAAGCCGAAAGCGCCGATAGGAAGGAGCTCGAGGCCGGGAGGACGGTATTCCCGGTCAGCACCAGTTCCAGGCCGGCAACGACATTCATGACGGCGAGCGTCGCGAGCAGCGGCACGATGCCGGCATAGACGACGGCAATGGCATTCACCGTGCCGATCAACGCGCCGGTCAAGATCGCCGCTGCAATCGCGGTCGCGTCGCCGTAGCCGAGTTGCGTCAGGCTGGCATAAACGGCGGCGCTAAGGCCCATATTGGCAGCCAGCGACAGGTCGATACCACCGGTGACGACATTGGAGCCGCCGGCAATCAGCACGACCGTCAGTCCGATGGCGAGCACGCCCGAGATGGCTGATTGGCCAAGCACGTTGCCGATATTGCCGATGCTGAGAAAATAGGGAGCGCTCAGCGAGAAGATGAGCAGGATGGCGGCAAAAGCGATCAGCGATCCGAAACGCAAAGCGGCAGCCGCAATATTGCCGGCCGGCCGCGGAGGCGGCTCCGCAGCGGAAAGGCCGGAAGGTGCAAATTCCACTTCAGCCGACATGGCGCTGCCCCCTGGATGATCCGGTCGATTGCGCCAGCACGGCGTCCGCGCTGGTCTCCGATGAGATGAATTCGCGCACCACGCGGCCGCGGAAGAGCACAAGGATGCGATCGGTGATGCCGACGAGTTCGGGCAGATCTGAAGACAGCACGATAACGCCGGCGCCGCGCGCCGCGAGTTCGCCAATCAGCGTGTAGATCTCGACCTTGGAGCCGATATCGACCCCGACCGTCGGCTCGTCGAGGAGATAGACCTCGGAGCGGCGGCTCAGCCATTTGGCGATGGCGACCTTCTGCTGGTTGCCGCCCGAAAGTGTACGCAGCAGGGCATTCCGCCCATTGGTTTTCACCTGCAGTCGCGTGATCAGCGCATCGACCTCGCTCTGTTCGCGTTTGCGATCGAGAAAACCGAAACGCGTGAAACGCCCAAGGCTCGAAAGGCTAATATTTTCCGCGACGCTGAGGTCGAGCGCGACACCGTGGCGACGCCGGTCTTCCGGCACCAGCGCGATCTCGTGGCCGGCCGCCTGGGTCGGATTGGTGAAACGGGCAGCCTTGCCGCTGACCTCGATACGGCCGGAAGCCGGCGCGTCGAGCCCGAAGAGAGTGCGGACCAGTTCTTTTGCGCCGGAGCCGAGCAGGCCGGTGAGGCCAAGCACCTCACCGCGGCGAAGCGTGAAACTCACGTCGCTATATTTCCCCGGCGCCGACAGCTGCTCGACCTTGAGGATTTCCTCGCCTGATGTGACCTGCGGCTTCGGAAACATCTCCTTGATATCGCGCTCGACCATCAGCCGGGCGATCGCTGCGGCCGAAGTTTCCCCGATCGGCAAGGAGGCGACGTCAAGCCCATTGCGCAGCACGGTAACGTGGTCGCAGAGCTCCTCGATTTCGTTCAGATAGTGCGAGATATAGATGATGGTGACGCCTTCGTCGCGCAGACGGCGGATCAACCGGAAGAGGATATCGGCCTCGCGAGCCACCAATGCGGCCGTCGGCTCGTCGAAGACGAGCACCTTCGGCTTATTAAGGAGCGCGCGGGTGATTTGCACGATTTGCTTTTCGGCGGTCGACAATTCGCCGATCAGGGCGGCGTTCGGCAGACGGAGACCGAAATAGTCGTTGAGAATTTCAGATGCGTGGCGCTGCATCAGTCGCCGGTCGAGAAATGGCGTACCTGATATCCGCGGTTCCCGGCCGAGGAACAGGGTTTCGCCGACCGTGAAGGTCGGGACCAGCAGCCGGTCCTGGTGAATGAAGTGGATGCCGAGCTCTTCGGCAAGATGCGGCGTCAGCCTATCGAATGTTTGTCCTTCGATCTCGATCCGGCCGCCATCCGGCTGGTGAAGGCCGGCCAGCAGCTTGATCAGCGTCGATTTGCCGGCACCGTTCTGGCCGACCAGGCCGTGGATGGTGCCGCGCCCGACGATCAGCGACGCACCGGCAAGCGCCTGTGCGCCGCCGAAGCGCTTGACGATGCCTTCGAGGCGGATGATGTCGTCTGGTGCCGTCACTGGCTGGCTCAATGAAATGGCCGTCATATCGATCTCTCCGGGCGAGCAGATGCTGAGCGATCCGGCATGGCCGGATCGCTCGTGGGTCTTGTCAGCCGATGCCGAGCTTCTTGGTGACTTCGCCGACATTGGTCTTGTTGGCGAGCAGCGCCGGAACATAGGTTTCGCGCGGCAGGGTCTGGCCGGCGAGCAGCTTGGCGACGTTGCGAATGGCGGTGCGGCCGATTTCCGCCGGCTGCTGCGCGACGTCAGCCCCGGCCGGCGAATTCGGATCGGCGACGAGTTGCAGCACTTCCGGGCTGCCGTCGACGCCGTAGGTACGGATCTCGGTACGACCGGCAGCCGCCAAAGCCTGGGTCGCGCCAAGCTGCGGAATATCCCAGGCCGACCAGATCGCCTTGATCGACCCCTTTTCCGGATATTTGTTGAGGATTGCCGTGATCTGCGTGAAGGCGTCCTGCACGGTATTCGGGATCACGTCGCGCAGTTCCGGCTGGAGGATTTTCACCTTCGGGAAATATTTGACGACATTGACCAACTGGTCGTAGCGGATCGCACAGGGGGTGACGCCATAAAAGCCGTTGAAGACGACGATATTGCCTTCGCCGCCGATATCGGAGACCAGCTGCAGTGCCAGGTCCTTGCCGATGCCCCAGTTGTCGGAGGTGGTGTTGTTGATCGAGTTGGTCGAGCCGACGTCGACGGTCAGAACCGGGATCCCGGCGTCACGCGCCTTCTTCAGCCAGGGGTCGATAACGCTCAGCGTGCCGAGGATTTGAACGATCGCGTCCGGCTTCTGGGCGATCAGGGTCTGCAGTTGCGAGACCAGCTTGCCGTCATTGCGTCCGGCGTCGACGGCGATCGGCTCGCCGCCGAGGCGCTTTACCTCTTCGATCTGGGCATTATAGGCCTGCAGGTCGAAGAAATGGTCGGTGCCGGTTGCGCTGATGGCGATGCGCTTGCCTTTCAGCGACAGTTCTTCACCGGCTGCGAAAACCGGCTTCTGCCCGACGAGCGAAGCGCCGGCGACGGCGACCCCCGCCGCGGCAGACAGTTTCAACAGGTCTCGTCTTCCGAGACCGCTTCCGGACTTTTCGATGCTCATTACCACTCTCTCCAATTAAGTTATGTCTATAAATTAAGTAGACTAATGAGAATGAGGAGAAAGGAATTTCCAAAAAGAAGCTCTCCGAGAAAAAGAGTAGGCGGACCGCAGGCTCATTCCTGACCTAAGATTTCTGGCGAACGATCGATGCAGCGTAGCCTTGAGTGATGCCGGCAATGGATGTGGCCAAAAGCTGACACTATCCACATACGGCAAGGCCTCCCGTTTTTATCTCCAGGAGGCCTTGTTTTGCTATTCGTCGATCGTCTCGCTGAGTTCGGAGAGACTGATGCCATGGGTGTCGAACCACCAGTCGGACCCAAGCAAGCAAATGACGCGCTTGATCATCGTTCCACTTGAGACTAAATATAACATCAAGTGAAAAGGAGCCATTGTCATGATGGGATTTTCTATCGTCGCCGACGTTCTTGGATTGCCTGCCAGGGAGCCGGCGTCGCGCTCGGCCTTCGGCCTGCTCTCCAGCATCGAGGCGGGATTGCCGGTCAAGGCGCTTGACCGCATGGCGTTGCTTCTGGCGCCTGATGATACCCAGTTCAAATACCGGCTCGTTCCCAAGGCCACCTATGAGCGGCGCAAATCCAAGCATCGGCTCTCCACCGACGAGGGCATAAAGCTCGCCCGTCTCGCGCGTGTCTGGGGCCTGGCGCTCGATGTCTGGCAGACCGAGACCGAGGCGCGCGATTTCCTGTTTCGGCCGCATGCGATGCTGGAAGACAGGCGGCCGATCGACGCCGTCATCCAGAGCGAGATCGGCGGCGAGCTCGTGCTCGATATCCTTGGAAGCCTGAAATACGGCAGCGCTGCGTGAGCGCACAGCTTCTCGATCGCACGCTGACATCCGTTCGCATCGGAGATCCCAGTGGAACCTATCCGATCTTCGATGCCACCGGCTCGACCATCGCGCCGGGGCGGTGGAATACATCGGCCAGCCCGATCATCTATACGAGCGAGCACTATTCGACGGCGCTGCTCGAAAAGCTCGTCCATGGCAGCGGCAGGCTGCCGCCCAACCAGCACTATGTCACCATCACCATCCCGCGCGGGCTAAGCTACGAGGTGTTCTCCGAACCCGCTTTACCGGGCTGGGACAGCATGCCTGCTGGAGTCAGCAAGGCTTTCGGCGAACGCTGGTGCCAGGAGAGACGCAGCGCCATCCTGCTGGTCCCAAGCGTTGTCGCCCGCGTCGACCGCAACATATTGATCAACCCGGCACACCCGGAATTCCTATCGATCACCGTCAGTCTCCATCAACCCGTCTTCTGGGATCGCCGTTTGTTCGGTGTGTGATAAGGCAGCTGGTTGCAGCCACGTTTGTGGTAAAAACCGGACGCCTTCCGAGCCCATCGCTGCTCTCGAATTGCTGCGATCACCCCTTCTGCCGCGGCGAACGCGCCATCAGTCTGGCATAGGCGATGGCCGAAAGCATGTTGACGTGATTGGCCTTCCCCGTGCCGGCAATGTCGAAGGCGGTGCCGTGGTCGACCGAGACGCGGTCGATCGGCAGGCCGAGCGAGATGTTGACCGCCGTCTCGAAGGCGACGAGCTTGATCGGGATGTGGCCCTGGTCGTGATATTGGGCGATGACCAGATCGAAAGCGCCGTTATAGGCGCGGGCGAAGACCGTGTCGGCGGAGATCGGGCCGACGACGTCGATGCCCTTCGCCTGCGCCTGCTCGACGGCGGGGGCCAGGAATTCCGTATCCTCGGTGCCAAACAGGCCGTTTTCGCCGCAATGCGGATTGAGGCCGGCAACGGCGATGCGCGCCTTTTTGCCGAGCCGCAGGAAATGCCTGTGGCCGGCTTCGATAGTGGCGAGCACCCGTTCGGTCTTTGCGCGTTCGATCGCGCCCTTCAGCGAAATATGCGTGGAGACGTGGATGGTGTTCAGCCGCTCGGAGGCAAGCAGCATGAAGGAGCTCTTCGAGCCGGTGAGATGGGCGAGAAGCCCGGTATGGCCGTCATGGTGATGGCCGGCGAGGTTCATCGCCTCCTTGTTGATCGGGGCGGTGACGATGACGTCGGCTTGACCAGACATGGCGAGATCGACGGCGCGGGTGATATAACGCACGGAGGCATCGCCGGCGACCGGGCTGACCTTGCCGATCTCGGGTAGGGCCGCGCCGAGCGCGACCTCATCGACGGCGATCCTGTCGTCACCCGCGGCATCGGCGGGCCCGAACCGCAGACCGGTGCCGGTGACGCGGTCGGCGCGCTCCAGCGCTTCGACATTGCCGACAATGACGAAATCGCGGCGCTCTTCGCTCGGAAGGGCCGCCAGGGCCTTGACGATCACCTCGGGGCCGACACCGGCCGGATCGCCGAGCGTCACGGCGACTTTCGCATTCCTGTCCATCGTCAAACTTCCTTCTAGAACGCGGCTGCGTAAATCGAGCGGATGTCGGCACGCGTGAGATCGCGCGGATTATTGTCGAGCAGGCGGCGAATGGCAAAGGCGTCGTCGGCCATGGCGTCGAGATCGCTTTCCGGCACGCCGAGGCCGGAGAGCTTCATCTCGATACCGAGTTCGGCGCAGAAAGCGTAAGCCGCATCGAAGACGGATGCGATGGTTTCCGAGGTTTGACGTCCGAGCGCCGCCATCACCGTCTTGGTCTTTTCCGGGGCGGCCGGCGTGTTGAAGGCAAGCACATGCGGAAAGATCAGCGCGTTCGCGGCACCATGGGCGACATGCCATCGCGTGCCGAGGGGATAGGCGAGCGCATGCCCGCCGGCGGTATTGACCGGACCGAGGCAGAAACCGCCGTAAAGCGAGGCGAGCGACAGGCCTGCGCGCGCCTCGGCATCGTTGCCATCCCTGACGGCGCGGGCGAGATATTTGCCGACCAGCCGCGTTCCCTCGATCGCATAGATATCGACCATCGGGTGGGCCTTGCGATTGGTGAAGGCCTCGACGCAATGGGCCATCGCGTCGACGCCGGTCGCAGCTGTCGTGCGCGTGGGAACGCTGAAGGTCAGGGCCGGGTCGATGACGGCGATGTCGGCCAGCATATGCAGGCTTTCCACCGCAAGCTTGGCCATCGTCTTGGGATCGGTGACCAGCGCGCGGATGCCGGCCTCGCTGCCGGTGCCCGAGGTCGTCGGTACCTGGGCGAGTGCTGCCTTGCGCGGCCCCTGCACCTTGTTGGGGCCGACGACGTCATGCAGCGTTTGCGTGGAGCCGGCAAGGACGGCGGCAAGTTTTGCCAGGTCCATGGCGCTGCCGCCACCGAAGCCGACGATCAGTTCGGCGTTGGCGCCGTTGGCCGCGGCCAGGACTTTTTCGAGATTGGCCGTATCCGGCTCGGGCGTCACCTCGGCAAACACCGTCACCTCGCCCTTCAGTTCCAGCACGTCGATGCGCGAGGCATTGAAGGCATCGGAGATGACTAGCGTGCGCCGATAGCCCTTTTCGGCAGCCCATTTGCCGAGCTTTCCCGCCGTGCCGATGCCGAATTCGATCAGGTGCGGCCGAACGATCGTGATTGGCGAATCCAAGCTGGCCATGAACCAGTCCTCCCTGCAAGACCTTGCGGCAATGTCGTCTCTCTTTAATGTAAAGTTGTAAGATTAATGTCAAGCCAGCATTCCCAAGCGCGGGAATTTTTATCGCCGAACATGGCGTCGAATGCGGTTCAAACTGCCTTCATCGCGCCAATATATTGTTTTATATCAGTATGTTAATGAAACTTCAGTTCGATGAAGTGGCATTCGACAATGAAGGATGGGCCGCCATTTGCGTGGCGACGAACAGCGCGGAGATGTTATCACATTCTATCGCGATGCCGATCAATGCCAGTTCCAGCCTGTATGCTTTCGCGCTCAACCGGACACAGGTTTACAATTTTTGGCCGCCGGCTCGCTTACGGCAGGGATTGCGGTGCAAGCCGCACATATTTGATGGCGCGCCGGTAGTAGGTGTAGGCGACATGGAGCGTGCCGTCGCTGCCCTGGATGATCGAGGGGTAGGAGAATTCGCGGTTCAGCGCGTCCTTGGAATTGTTGCTGAGGCAGAAGCCGTCGCCGGTATCGAGATCCATGCGATGCGGAAAGCTCCTGCCGCCATCCCTCGATATCGCCAAGCTGAGCGGCGCACGCGGAACACCCCAGACCGCCTTGCGGCCGATATCGGCGGTCCCAACAGTGGCTTCGTTGGCCTCGCCGCCTTCGATTTCGTCATAGAGTGACTGGCGCCGCGCATCCGACATGCCGGCATTCGAATGGTTGTAAACCATTGCGATCGCTCCATCATTCAGCACGGTAGCCTGGATCGAGGAGTTGTTGTTCGCAGTTCGGTAGGCTCAGGCACACTCCAGGTCTCGCCGCCATCGGTCGATCCGCTGGAAAGTATGCTCTCGGCGAAACGGTTGCGGTAGAACGCGACCATCTCGTCGCCGCCGAGCGGCAAGATGTTCATGTGCACGGCGCCGATACTGTCTGGAATATCGCGCATTTGCCAACTGGCACCGCCGTCTCGCGAGATCAACACTGCCGCCGTATCGGCGTCGCCACTCCAGCGCTCTCCGTTGAGGCCGACGCAACGGAAAACCGGAAGCAGCCAGTCGCCCCGGTCGTTGACGACGATCTGCTGACGAACGAAGGTGCCGGGACTGTCGCAGAGGATGCGAACCGGGCCGAAACTTTTACCGCCATCCCCCGATATCCGGCATTTGACAACAGAGCCGTCCTGATTGCCCGAAGTCTGCGAGGTGTAGAGCAGCCACGTTTTCCCGTCCGGGGCGTTGAAAAGCAACGGGTTTTGCTCGGATTTCTCCGGGTCGTCGCTCATTTTCTCCGGCTCGGACCAGCGCTCGGAGCCCGGCGCCAGCCGCGACATGTAAATCGAAATATCACCCATGCCCTCCATCGTCCCGCCGAACCAGACGCAGGTCAGTGTGCCGTCGGGCAGAAAGGCGAGATTGGCCGCATGGTTCTGGATGCAAGGGGAGGGCAGATAGGCATCCGCTCGGCCGTGAATGGAGGAGTGCGGGGTGATAAGCCCCGTCATCAGGGCGGGCACGGCTTCCGAAGGCAGGCCGGTAAAGGTCATGGCAGAATTCCTCAAGGCAGCTTGGCGTAGCTTTCGGCGAGCGCGGCATAGTCCGCATCATCAAGCGGCATCAGCGGCGCGCGTGTGCGCTTCCAGGCGGGATTGCCGGTCTTTAACCCCACCATTGCCTTGATGGTCGGGATCTGGACGTAGGAGTTGGAAAGGGTGCGATAGGCGTTGATGCGCGCCTGCGCCGCCTCGACATCGGCGGCGCGTGCGGGGTCATGGACATGGTCGTAGACGGTGCGCAGCGAATCCGCCACTAGATTGGAGGTTGCGGTGATGCAGCCGGCGCCGCCGGCCTTCATCAGCGGCAGCAGCAGCGGGTCGGCACCGGCCAGCACCGAAAAGCCGGGATAGGCGGCGATGATCGCCTGCATGTTGTTGAAATCGCCCGCAGATTCCTTGATGCCGACAATCGTTTCCGGGAAGGCCGCAATCAGCCGGCCGATCAGCGGAATGGAAAGCGGAACGCCCGAAACCTGCGGGATGTGGTAGAGGATCACCCGCAGACGCGTGTCGGCGACCTTTTCCAGCACTTGCGAATAGGCGGCGAAGAGGCCGTCGTCGGAGACACCCTTGTAATAGAAGGGTGGCAGCATCACCACCTTGGTGACGCCGAGCGACAGCGCGTGCCGGGTCAGTTCCACGGTCTCCGGAATGGCGACGACGCCGGTGCCCGGCAAAAGCCTGTCGGCCGGAATGCCGGCCTTCACAGCCGCTTCCAGAATGGCGCGGCGCTCGGATGCGGAAAAGGAATTGGCCTCGCCCGTCGTGCCGAGCAGGGCGACGCCATGACATCCCTCGGCCAGCAACTGCCGGCAATGGCCGGTGAAAAGCGCGAGATCCGGCGTATTGTCCGCAGTCAGCGGCGTTGCGGCGGCGCTGAAAACGCCTGTAATCCTGTGGCTCATTTCGCCCTCCTCGGTGCGTCCCGTTTTTCCGGCTGCACGGGCAATTGTCATTCGTTTGTCGCGATGGATTGCGAAAAACTTTTCCATTGCGGTGCTTTTGTCAAGAAGACAAAATGCGTTCTTTCTCGATGGAAAAATTATCTAATTGTTATTGCTATCATATTTTTCGCCATAAATTTTGCTGTAGAAAGAAATGCGATTTTTTGTTGACATATTTACAATAACGAGAGAACGATACGGGACGGATTGTGCTGCGCCTGGCAAGGGGCAGGGAGAGCGCTGCCGAATTCACCTGGGAGGAATGCCATGTCTTTAGATCAATCGGATAAAACCAATATATCGCGTCGCAACGCGCTGAAGCTCGGCCTTGCGGCCGGCGTCGGCCTCACCGTGTTCGGGATGAATGCCCGCATCGTCATGGCTGACGAGGGCCAGGTCCTCAAGGTCGCACATCCGGCCTTCGACCAGGATTGGTCGCCGCTGCGCGGTGGCGGCAGGACGTTCCGCTGGAATTCGATCTGGTGGGCCGCGCCGATGTATTTCGACAGTCAAGGCAAAATCAAGCCTTACGTCTTCACCAGCTGGGAATCTGCCGACAACGCCGTCTGGACGTTCAAGATCGACCCCAAGGCCGTCTTCTCCGACGGCAGCAAGATCACCGCGGCCGATGTCAAGGGATCGTGGGAAGTCGCCTCGATGCCGAACACCAAGAGCCAGCGCGCCGACCAGGTGCTGAGCAAGGTCAAGGGTTACGCTGAGATCGCTGCCGGCTCCGGCAAGGAGTTGACCGGTGTCGCGACACCCGACGAGGGGACGGTCGTCGTGACGCTGACGGCAGCCGATCCGATCTTCTTCATGCGCCTGGCAAACCACATCGCGCCGATCACCAAGGCGTCGCAGTCGCGCGGCAGCGACGGCGAGGAGATCGCCGACTGGTACAAGCCTGACAGCAAGCCGGCCTTCTCCGGTCCCTTCAAGCTGACGAGCATCGATATAGATGCCGGCAAGCTCACCTTCGAGCCGAACGAGAACTTCTTCGGCCCGAAGCCGAAGCTCGCGCGCATCGAGGTTACCTCGATCGAGGACAATGTGACGGCGACATCGCTGATCAAATCCGGCGAGTTCAACGCGCATACGGAACTCGTCACCTCGACGATCATCCAGGATCTCGGCCCCGAATTTTCGGCCGGCCCGCTGATCCCGACCAGCCAGCACTTCTGGTTCAATATTTCCCGGGCGCCGATGGACGATCCGAAGGTTCGCCAGGCACTGATCATGGCGATCGACCGAGACGGCCTGTTCAAGGCATCCTATCCGGACGGGCCGCACAAGAAGGCCGACCAGATCCTCAACTCGGTTCCGGGCGCCGAAAATTCCGGCTTCGAACCCTTTCCTTATGATCCGGCAGCCGCAAAGAAGCTGCTCGCCGAATCGAGCTATGGCGGGCCTGAGCGCTTGCCGAAGATCATGTTCGTCGGCATCTCGGCGCCGGCCATTCAGGCCGCCGCCCAGTTCATCGCCGAGCAATGGCGCCAGAACCTCGGCATCACTGCTGTCGACATGAAGCCGCAGCAGGATGCGTATGCCGGCCCGGACCAGAACTCGGTCCAGATCTTCCGCGACGATGTCGGCACCCGCGTTCCCGATGCCGTCTCCTATCTGGCAGGCTGCATTGCCTCGACCTCGTCGAATGCGCAGAACAAGCTCGGCGGCTACAAGAACGACAAGGTCGACAGCGCCCTTGCCGAGGCGACGACCAAGGCGGCGGATGATCCGCAGCGCATCGCTCTCGCCCAGCAAGCTCAGAAGGCGTTCCGCGACGATTGGGCCTTCATTCCGTGGTATTCTCAGGCGATGTCGCGCTGGGCAACAAAGGACGTCAAGGGTCTGGACAAGAACCTCGACTGGCAGATCGTTGAACCCTGGAACATTTCCATCGGCTGATCCTGAACGATCATTCCTGGCGATAAGCGCGCGAAGGCCGCAAGGTCTTCGCGCAAATTTCAAGTAGAGATGCGATCTGTCGGACTTTTGCGAAGGACAGAACGCATCGAACAACTGGTGGGAGGTGGCCATGCTGCGCTACGTGCTAACCCGGTTTGCCATCTGGATTCCCTCCGTTCTGGTGGTGATGCTGGCCGTTTACGCGCTGGCCTTCTATGGCGCCGGCGACCCGATCAAGCTGATCTTCCTGCGCGCACCGGGCGACGTCGCCTATAATCCGCAGCGCATCGAAGCCATCCGCGAAAGTGCTGGCCTCAACAGGCCCTTCATCGAGCAGTTCGGCCTTTACATCTGGAACCTGCTGCACGGCCAATTCGGCAACTCGCTGACGTCGGGCCGCGCCGTCTGGGCAATGGTCTCAGCCGCCGCCCCCGTCTCCTTCCAGCTCGCCCTCTGTTCCGTCGTCCTGACGACCGTCGTTGCGATCCCGCTCGGCATGATCGCGGCGCTGAACCAGAACTCGCGCCTCGACTACGCCATTCTGGGCTCGGCTCTGTTCCTCTGGGCGATCCCGGCCTATGTCGCCGGGCCGCTGCTGATGGTCGGCCTCATCGTGCTGCTGCCGGGCGCCAGCGTGCCCTATGGCTGGGGCGGCATCTTCGATGTCCGCATCCTGTTGCCGCTGCTCGTGCTTTCCTTTCAGCCGATCGCGCTGATCGTGCGGCAGACCCGGGCTGCCGTCATTGAGGTGCTGTCGGAGGATTTCGTCCGCACCGCCCGTGCCAAGGGCGTGCCGGAGATCATCGTGGCGTTGCGCCATATCCTGCGGCCGGTGCTGACGCCTGTGGTGACGCAACTCGGCCTGATCATGATCACCATCGTCAACGGCGCGATCTTCGTCGAACTGGTCTTTGGCCTGCCGGGGCTCGGACGCCTGACGGTGCAGGCGCTGATCAATTCCGACTATCCGGTCATCCTGGCGATCACGCTAATCGGATCGTTCCTGGTGATGGTGTCGAACCTTTTGGTGGATGTGCTCTATCCGCTGCTCGACCCGCGCGCCAATGATGCAAGAAGGAGCCGCTGACCATGTCCGCAATCCCTCTCTCCACCACCGAAACCGTCGAGGAACCACCGGTCAGCCTGTGGCGCGACGCCTGGTATCGGTTGAAGCGCAACAAGCTCGCCGTCTTCGGCCTGGTTATCGTCGTGATCCTCGCCTTCACAGCGATCTTCGGGCCTTACCTGACGCCCTATGACTATCTGAGCCAGGATCTCGACGCCCGCAACGCGCTGCCGTCGATGAGCCATCTTTTTGGAACCGACGACCTCGGCCGCGACGTCTTCAGCCGGGTGGTCTTCGGCACGCGGACCGCTTTCCTCGTTGCCATCATCGTCACCTTCTTCGCGGTGTTGATCGGTCTTACGCTCGGCGCGGTGGCCGGTTTCTTCGGCAACCCCTTCGACCGCGCCATCATGTGGCTGACCGACGTGACGATGTCGGTGCCCAATCTGCTGCTCGTCGTCGTCATCAACGCTTCGCTGAAATCGCCGATCACCCGATGGATGGAGGCGCGTTACCTCGAGACCCTCAATCCTTTCTACCGCCAAACGATATGGGTGGATTTCATCCTCGTCTTCGGGTCGATGGCGCTGATCTCCTGGCCGCCCTATGCCCGTCTCGTGCGCGCCCAGGTTCTGTCGATCCGCAGCCGACCCTATATCACCGCGGCCCAGGCGCTCGGTCTTTCGAACTGGGTCATCATCAAGCGTTACGTCGTGCCGAATGCGCTTGGCCCCCTGATTGTCTCGGTCAGCGCCGGTCTCGGCACGGCAATGGTGCTGGAAAGCGCCTTCAGCTTTTTGGGCGTCGGCGTCAATCCGCCAACGCCGAGCTGGGGCAACATGATCTCGGACGGTCTTCGCGTCTGGCAGCATTATCCGCATCTCCTCGCCGCTCCGGCGGCCGTGCTCGGCCTTGCCTCGGTTGCCTTCAGCTTCCTCGGCGACGGTCTCAACGACGCGCTCAATCCGCGGGGCAGCAAATGATCGACACCCAAAACACCGAACGCCTGCTCGATGTCAGGGGTCTCACCGTCGAGATCGACGGCCGCAATGGCCCGGCCGTCGTCGTCGATGGCATCGATCTTCACGTCGACAAGGGCGAGACCCTCGGCGTCGTTGGCGAATCCGGTTGCGGCAAGAGCCTGACCATGCTGAGCCTGATGCGGCTGCTGCCGAACAAGATCAAGGTCACCAAGGGAACGGCCACCTTCGACGGGCGCGATCTGCAGACGATGTCGAATCGCGAGCTGCGCAAGGTGCGCGGCGGCGATATCGGCTTCGTCTTCCAGGATCCGATGACGTCTCTCAACCCCGTCATGCGCGTCGGCGACCAGATCTGCGAGCCGCTGATCTATCACCGCGGCATGAAAAAGGCAGCGGCCCGCGCCCGCGCCGTCGAGCTTCTGCGCCTCGTTGGCATTCCCGGCCCGGAAGAGCGCCTGCAGGCCTTTCCGCATGAGCTTTCCGGTGGCATGCGCCAGCGCGTGATGATCGCGATCGGCCTTGCCTGCAATCCGAAGCTTCTGATCGCCGATGAGCCGACGACGGCGCTCGATGTTACCATCCAGGCTCAGATCGTCGATCTGGTGAAGGACCTGCGCGCCAAGCTCGGCATGTCGGTCGTCTGGATTACCCATGATCTGGCGCTGATCGCCGGCCTGGTCGACCGCGTCGCCGTGCTCTATGCCGGCACGGTCGTCGAGGATGCGCCGGTCGACGAGCTCTATGCCCGCCCCAGCCATCCCTATACCCGCGGCCTGCTTTCCTCGATCCCGAAGCTATCCGACTCGCCGGCAAGCCGGCTGAGTTCGATTGGCGGCACGCCGCCGGAACCCGGCCGGAGGCCGAAGGGCTGCCCGTTTGCGCCGCGCTGCCCGCTCGCCGAGGCGATCTGCCACGAAAAGGTGCCGCAGCTTGAACGCTTAAACGGCAGCAGCAATCACCGGGCCGCCTGTTTCGTCGTCCAGAGAATGCAGGAGGCCGCGTGATGGCTGCTCAACCGCTGCTTAAGGTCGAAAATCTGGTCAAGCATTTCCACGTCAAGCTCGGCGCCTTTGGCGAACGCTCGGCAACGGTCTATGCGCTCGACAACGTCAACCTCGACATCATGGAAGGCGAGACGCTGAGCCTCGTCGGCGAATCCGGTTGCGGCAAATCGACGACCGGCTTCACCATCCTCAACCTCTACAAGGCGACCAGCGGCAAGGTCATTTATCAGGGCCAGGACCTTGCGACACTCGGCGAAAAGCAGATGCGGCCCTTCCGCCGCGACCTGCAGATCGTCTTCCAGGATCCCTATTCGACGCTCAATCCGCGTATGACGGTGGGCGAGGCGATCGGCGAGCCGATCCTCTTTCACAAGCTCTGCACCAAGGCCGAGCTGAAGGGGAAGGTGGCGACGCTGCTCACCGATGTCGGCCTGCCCACGCGATTTGCCCAGCGTTACCCGCATGAGCTTTCCGGCGGCCAGCGCCAGCGTGTCGTCATCGCCCGGGCGCTTGCCTGCCAGCCGAAATTCATCGTCTGCGACGAGGCGATCTCGGCGCTCGACGTGTCGATCCAGGCACAGATCATCAACCTGCTGCTCGATCTGCAGGAGAAATATGGGCTGACCTATCTGTTCATCGCCCACGATCTGGCGGTGGTGCGCCACATCAGCACCCGCGTCGGCGTCATGTATCTGGGGCGGCTTGCCGAGCTTGCCAGCCGCGAGGAACTGTTCGACAATCCGCTGCATCCCTATACCAGGGCGCTGCTGTCGGCTGTCCCGGAGACCGATCCAGAGCATGAGCGCACCCGCCAGCGCCAGATCCTGCAGGGCGATGTGCCGAGCCCGCTGAACCCGCCTTCCGGCTGCCGTTTCCACACCCGCTGCCCGATCGCCATGGATGTCTGCAGCAAGGTTATTCCCGCCTGGATGGAGGCCAAGCCCGGCCATCTCGTCGCCTGCCACGCCGTCAATATGGCAGAGATTACATGACGCTGAAGGCTGCGATCATTGCCGATGATCTGACGGGTGCGCTCGATACCGGCACGCCCTTTGTCGCGGCCGGCCTTTCGGTTGCGGTCGCCATCGATGTCGAGGCGGCACAGGATGCGATCGCCACCGGCTGCGATGTCCTGGTCATCAATACCGCCTCTCGGGCGCTCAGTGAGCGTGAAGCTGCCGAGAGGGTTCGATCGGCTGCCGAAGTCATTCGTGACGCGAGACCTTCAATCGTGATGAAGAAGATCGACTCCAGGCTGAAGGGCAATGTCGCTGCGGAAAGCCTGGCGCTGGCGCTGGCGCTTGGCCTGAAGAATATCCTCGTGGCGCCCGCCATTCCCGATCAGGAACGCGTGACCTACCGCGGCTGTGTCGTCGGCCGCGGCGTCAATAAGCCGCTGCCGATCGCCACGCTGTTCGAGGGCAACGCGGACAATGTGGTCGTTGCCGATGCCGAGGATGATGGCGATCTCGATCAGATCGCCGAGGGCCATGACTGGCTGACGACGCTCGGCGTCGGTGCGCGTGGTCTCGGTGGCGCATTCGCCCGCCGGCTCGGCGAGACGGGGCGGGGGCCGATGACGGAATTTACGGCGACCCCGCGAACGCTGTTTGCCTTTGGCTCACGCGATCCGATCACCTCAGTCCAGATGAACCGGCTCGAAGCCTCGGGCGCCTTGCGCGTGCTGGCGGACGCGCCGATGGGCGAGATCGAATGCGGCGAGGGCCTGGCGCTGCCGGCACTGCTGCGCTGCACCGGCGAGATGGAGGCCGATACAGCACTGGTCGCCCGCCGCTTTGCAGCAAGCGTCAGGTTGGCCATCGACGATACCAAGCCTGAGATGCTGATGGTCGGCGGCGGCGATACGGCGCTTGCCGTTTTCCAGGCCCTTGGGGTCAGGGTGCTGGCGCCGAAGGGCGAAATCGAACCGGGCGTGCCGTGGTTCGATGTCACGGTCGCTGACGGGCGGCAATTTCGATGCGCCGTGAAGTCGGGGGGCTTCGGCAATCCGGATAGTTTGTTAAAACTGGTTCTTTGGAATCAGGCGGCATAAGATACCGCCGGGGAGAATGACGTGGTTGAAGTGAATGGCGAATCTTTGAACGCGGAAGCCGGCCCGCCGGGCAAGCCCGAACGCGGCAAGGCCGTCAAGCTGGTCGATCGCGTCTTCGACCAACTGCTCGAGCGTATCCGCGGCGGAAACTATCCGCCGGATTCACGTCTTCCCGGCGAACATGAACTTGCCTCGATGCTGGGTGTTTCCAGGCCGATCGTCCGCGATGCGCTGGCCCGCCTGCGCGACCAGGGCATGGTCTATGCCCGGCAGGGCGCCGGCACCTTCGTCAGCGCCCATGGATCGCCGACGACGCAGCTCGCCTATTCGCCGGTCAAGACGATCGCCGACATTCAGCGCTGCTACGAATTCCGCCTGACCATCGAGCCGGCCGCCGCCTATTTCGCCGCCAAGCGCCGCAATGAGCAGGCGATCCAAAAAATCGCCGGCGCCCTTGCGGATCTGCGCGAGGCGACCAGCCATCAGCTTCACCGCACCGATGCCGATTTCATCTTCCATCGCGCGGTGACGGAGGCAGCCAACAATCACTATTATACGGCGTCGATCGATGCGCTGAAGGCACATATCGCCGTCGGCATGCATCTCCACGGCCTTTCGCTGCTTGGGCCCCGCCAAGGGCTGGAACAGGTCTACGAAGAGCATAACGCCATCTACAAAGCGATCGCCGATGGCCTGCCTGACGATGCGCAAAGGCTGATGAAAGCGCATCTCGAGGGCTCCCGCGACCGGTTGTTCGAGGGCCGGGCGCTCGACCTGTCCTTCTGAGGCAGATCGGCGCTTTTTCTCAGGCCGCCCGGATCGTCGGAATGCCTGAGACGTCCACTTCCCGTTCGGCGTGCCAGGCATCATCGGCGTTGCATACTGACAGGCCGAATGACGAGATCACCTCGACCTCTCAGCCTTTCGGACGACTCTTGCTTTCCCTGCCTACTTATTGAGCTCTCTGGCCATCTCAAGGTGATGTTCCAGAGCAGGCCGGGTGCTTGCGGCCCATGCCTTCAGTTCGGGATTATCTCCTTCGTCGCCATAGCGCTTGAAGAGATCGACGGCGTCTTCGTGGGCGGACTCCTGGTCCGAGTGATATTGCTTGTTGAAATCGTCGCCCTGCAGACCGTTCAGCTTGTCGAGCATGCTTTGCTGAGCCGACGTCATGGCGCTGGGAAGGGCAGCTTTGACCTTGCCGCCGGAGACCAATGCCTTCAGTTCGTCGCTGGTCTTTTGATGGTCGGCGACCATCTGCTGCGCAAAAGCTTTCGTCGCATCGTCACCGCGTTCGACAGCCAGCTTGCTGGAGGCGATTTCGAACATGTCGCTGGTCGCTGCTTCCTTGACGAAATCCTCTGTTTTCGGCGGGACGCCGATCAGAGAATTGACGCCGGTCTGTTCGGCCGCGGATTGTGCGAAGGCCGGGACGGCAAGCGAGAGGGCGAGCGAGGCGATAATAAAGCGTTTCATCGGGATCTCCTGGGTTGATCATCCGCTCAACTATCGGACGAGCCGAGAGTTCCCCGATTGTCAGCCGGATTTCTGCTTCTTGATGATGCTGATGTTGCCGCTCACTTCGAGGATGGCAAATTCTATTTCCGTCACGCTCTCGATGCCTTCCTGACGTCGAGCCGCTTGCATGACATCGTCCTTCTGCAGGCGGGCTCCTTTGAGCGCGCGTTCGTCGTAGACGCCATCCGTCACCAGGACGGTTGGAACGCCATCGATGATATGCGCTGCGCGCGGCCACCACCTCTTCACGTAGGAGAGGCCGATGTCGGTCGTAAACTGCGTCACCTCGACCGTCGCCGTGTACCTCGGATGTGCGGCAGTCCAGGCGTCTTCGCCGATCAGAGGAACGAAGACCACCCCACCGAGATCTTCATCTTCGAACACGGCCCCGCCGCTGCGGGTAATGCGTCTCAAGCGCTGCTCTTCGCTGCGGCCGACCGGGATGATGAGTCGCCCTCCAACACCCAACTGCTCCTTCAAGGCGGGCGGCACCTGGGGTGCTGCCGCAGAAACGATAATGGCATCGAAAGGGGCGGCTTCCGGCCAGCCCTTGCTGCCATCACCTACGCGAAGGTCAATGTTGTGGTATCCGAGCGTCTCGAACCGTTCCCGGGCCTGAAGCGCCAGACTTTCATGGCGCTCGACGGAATAGACTTGCCCTACTATTCGGCTCATCAGGGCTGAAGCGTAGCCGGAGCCCGTTCCGACCTCGAGTACTTTGTCGCCGGCTTTCAACTCGGCCTTTTCGAGCATCAGGGCCACAATGAACGGCTGAGAAATCGTCTGGCCCTCGCCGATCGACAGCGGCGCATCCTCGTAGGCGAATTCCTCACAGCCTGAAGAGACGAATTTTTCGCGCGGCACCGTGCGCATCGTCTCGGTGACGCTACGATCGCGAATGCCACGACGCGTCAATTGGTGCTCCACCATGCGATCTCGGCTTTGCGTCATATCCATGGAGCAACTCCACTGTCGGCTTTGTGGCTAGGGGCAAGCTCCCGGCCCGGCAGAAGAATGGGAACAAGGGACGGCCCCGTCATTGCGATGCGCTGCCCGGTCCATGTGGGGAACTTAGTGTGAAGGGCGAAGTTCGACAGGCATATGCAAACTAGGAAATTCCGTTTCCCTGAGGTGTCAGTGTCCACGAACCCACTTATCAACGAACCGGTCGAAGACCTTGCCTCCCGCCTAGAGGCGATGACCGACGACGAGGTGTTCATGATTATGAGCGCGCTGGAAAAGGCCAGCGACATTTCCAGGGAGGACGCAGCGGAAGAGATCCTTCCCCGGATTGCTTTGACCGAAAGCGAGATCGAGCGGCGCTATCCCGGCGAGCTGCTCGCGCCCTATCGCAACTGGAAGCAAAGGCAACCGCTGCTGTGACGGCCCGACGATCTACGCCGAATTCGAAAACAGATGGAGGCAGCAATGAGCAGTTCAGAGACGACGACGGACCACGAGGCAATACAGAAATGGGCTGAGAAACGCGATGGTAAGCCGGCGGTTATCCGCGCCGGCGGCAAAGGCGGCGTGCTGCGCATCGACTTCGGAGAAAAGGAAGAGGAATTCGACGAGATCGGTTGGGACGAATTCTTCAAGATCTTCGACCAGAACAAGCTGGCTTTTCTCTACCAGGACAAGACCAAGGACGGGAAGACCAGCCGCTTCAACAAATTCGTCGAGCGCGATTAAATCCCGGGACGGCGACGTGAGGACCCGATCCCACGCCGCCTCAAGGACCTGCTCTTATTTTGTGCCGGAACCGGGCTCTGCCATTTTAGAATGTTGATGGGCTAGAATGCTTGCCGGCGTGACGTTGGCAACGGCTGCCTGTAGTTTGTTCTTCCAGCCGCTGACCACATCGCCTTCGCCATCCATCATCGCGTCATAGCCGATCCTCGCAACGTCACCGGCGTCATCCTTCTTCGCTTGGCCGATTGCAGTATCGATGAGATCGGCCCGCTTGAAGAACTCGGTCTCCGTCGCGCCCGGCATGAGGCAGCTGACGGTCACGCCGGATTCTTTCAATTCTTCGCGCAAGGCAAAGGAGAAACTGTTGATGAAGGCCTTGGTGGCGTTATAGACGGCCTGATAAGAGCCGGGCATGAAACCGGCGATCGAGCCCGTCAGCAGAATGCGGCCTTCGCCGCGGCTGCGCATTTGGTTGCCGATCGCATGGATCAGATAGATCGTGCCGGTGAGGTTGGTATCGAGCACCCGGCGCGCTTCGCTGAAATTCTGGTCGAGGAAGCCCTTGCCGAGGCCGCGTCCGGCATTGGCCATCAGCAGATCGACGGAGCGGCCGCCGGCAGTGATGCGCTCGACAAGGCGATCCACGCCTTCAAGCGTCGAAAGGTCGGCTTCGACGGCATCCACTGCCGTACCGAACTGCTTGAGATTTTCTGCCGCCAAGTTGATGCGCTCCTCATCGGCGGCGATGAGGAGATCATAGCCGTCCTGTGCCGCGCACTTCGCAAGCTCGTAGCCGATGCCGGTCGATGCGCCGGTGACAACGGCGAGGCCCTTGCCTGTTTGACCTTGGCTCATGATGCTTCTCCTCTAAGGTTTCAGAACGACCTTGATGCATCCGTCCTGCTTGTCGCGAAACGTCTTGTAGAGAGCCGGACCGTCTTCCAGCGTGCCGCGATGAGTGATGACGAAGGCCGGGTCGATTTCCCCATTCTGAATACGCTCCATCAGGATCGGCAGATAATGCTGGACCGGCGTCTGGGCCATCTTGAAGGTCAGACCGCGATTGATGGCCGAACCCATCGGGATATTGTCGAGGAAACCACCATAGACGCCGACGATCGAGACAGTGCCGAAGTTGCGGCAGCAGTGGATGGCCTGGCGAAGCACGTGCGGACGGTCGGTTCCCATGAACATCGCCACCTTGATGCGGTCGAGGCGCGAATCCCAGCTGGCAGCTGCTTCTGCTTCGGTTCCAACGGCGTCGATGCAGGCGTCGGCACCGCGGCCATCCGTCAACTCCATGATCTGGTCGTAGATGTCCTTATCCATGAAATCGAGCGGGATGGCTCCGGCCGTTTTCGCAAGGGCCATGCGCTCAGGCACGGCATCGATGGCAATCACCCGCGCCGCGCCGAGCAGGAAAGCTGAGCGAATTGCCATTTGGCCGACGGGTCCGCAGCCCCAGATCGCGATCGTATCGCCGGGCTGAATATTGCAAAACTCCGCCGCCATGTAGCCGGTCGGGAAAATATCCGAAAGGAAGAGCACCTGCTCGTCAGAAAGTCCGTCCGGCACCTTGATAGGTCCGACATCGGCATATGGCACGCGCAGATATTCCGCCTGTCCGCCGGCATAGCCGCCAAGCAGATGCGAGTAGCCGAAAAGTCCCGCCGGTGAATTGCCCCACAGTTTCGTCACCTTCGAGCGATCGGGGTTGGAGCGCTCGCAACCGGAATAAAAACCGCGCTTGCAGAAGAAGCATTCACCGCAGGAAATGGTGAAGGGGACGACGACGCGATCGCCGACCTTGAGCTTCGTGTTCTCCTTGCCGACCTCCACGACCTCGCCCATGGTCTCGTGGCCCATGATATCGCCGCTGTGCATCTCCGGCATGACGCCGTCGTAAAGATGCAGATCGGATCCGCAGATCGCGCAGGCCGTTACCTTGATGATGGCGTCCCGACCATCTTCAATCTGAGGATCAGGGACACTGTCGCAACGAATATCATGCTTGTCGTGCCAGGTAAGGGCTCTCACAACGGTTTCTCCTCAGCAGTCGTTGATGGCGCCCAACCTCGATGTCGGAGAAATGTTCCCATCGATCCCTATGCGGGGATTCAGTCCGGCGACGAACGCGGTTTTGAAAGTCGAGCTGCACAATCGCCATCACTCTTCACCCTTTTCCCTGCGGCAGGTCCACGCCAACAGGCGAGGTCGGAACATTCGCTGTTGTCTGTGGTTTGGATTGCACGCCGGCGGAGGACGAGGCGATGGTGTGCAGTTGCGGTTTCTCGCCACGGCCGGCGGGAGTACATGGTCTAGCCGTCGCCGGCTTGAGACGATGGTTCAACACTTTGCGGGTTCAACATGCTGAAAGGTGCCCGGCTATTTTCCATCGCCATCGCGGCGATCCTCGTTGGCTTCTCCACGGTCTGGCTGCTGACTAGGTCGCACGCTCCTTTCGCTGCCGACGATCCGAGGCTGACACCAGGAAATGCTGAGCGCGGCCGGCTGGTATTTGCCGCTGGCGATTGCGCCTCCTGCCATGCCTCTCCCGGTCAGCCGGATCGCCTGAAACTCGGGGGCGATCTTGCGCTTGCCTCGCCCTTTGGAACCTTCAGGACACCCAATATCTCGCCAGACCTTCAAGCCGGCATAGGATCCTGGTCGGTGGCTGATTTGGCTAACGCCCTGATTGCGGGTGTATCGCCGACAAGGCAGCATTATTACCCGGTCTTTCCCTATGCCAGCTATACTGGAATGACACTCGATGATGTCAGGGACCTCTATGCCTTTCTGCATACGCTTGTGCCGGTTGCCGATCGGCCACAACCGCATGATATCGCCTTGCTGTTTCGCATCCGGCGGTTCGTCGGCGTCTGGAAGTTCTTGTTCTTTCACGAGGGCCGATCCGAGGGGATGCTGAACGGTGATCCCGTGCATGATCGCGGCGCTTATCTCGTGGAGGTCCTCGGCCATTGCGCCGAATGCCATGCCTCCCGCAACGTCTTCGGCGCGATAAAACCGAAAACCCGCTTTGCCGGCGGAGTGAGCTCGGAGGGTGTCGGTTTCAATCCGAACATCACGCCGGAGGGCATCGGCTCATGGTCGGAGGATGATATCGTGGAGATGCTCAAAAGCGGCAAGACGCCTGATCACGGTTATGTCGGCTGGTCGATGGCAGATGTCGTTAAGAATACCTCGGAACTGACTGAGGCCGACCGTACTGCTATCGCTCGATACCTGAAGTCGCTTCCCCCGCGCCCGACGCCCCATCCCTAGCCATAGGGCTACCGCGAAGCGGCTCCCTATACGATCTCTCGCACGTCTCTGATACCACAGCCGATCACGATATCTGATAATGATGCTTTGCGGGTTCCTCGGAACAGGTCGGTAACCCAAACGTTTTCGTCTGAAACAGACCATGACGTCAGGAGGCCATCGGCATGAATACGGCTTTTGACAAGCCCGCGCGGGTCGCCTTGGTCGTTGAGGACGATTACGTCCTTGCGAGTGACCTCGCGTCGAAGCTGTCAGAAGTCGGGATGAAGATTATTGGGCCGGCCCCCAATGTCCAGCAAGCGCTTAAATTTATCGAGGATTTTTCTCAAATCGATGTTGCAATTCTGGACATCAATCTCCGAGGAACGATGGTGTTCCCGGTCGCTGATGAACTATCGAAGCGAAATATCCCCTTCTTCTTTGCAACCGGCTACAGCCGGGACGTTGTTCCTCCCCGATTCGCAGATCGGATATTCGTCGAAAAGCCGCTAGATAAGAACGCGATTTACGGGGCCATTTCCGACTGCCGGGACTCCACGCAGAAGGCACCGGGCGATCAAGAAAATATGATTCTTTCCGCGCTTTCTCCCCGTGAAAATGATGTCATTCGGCCGCACCTAGAACGGGTCCGATTGGTCCAAGGCGAAATCCTCGAACAGCAGTTTAAAGAGATATCGGCTGTCTCGTTCATCGAAACCGGAATTATCTCACTCGTCGCCATGTCCCTCGAAGGCTCGCAGGTGGAGGCTGGCCTGATCGGGCGTGAAGGCGTGACGGGCACCGGCCTGCTCCAAGGCGACTGGCGCACGCCTTACAATCTGATGGTACAGATCGAAGGGACAGCTCAGCGCATCGACGTCGACAGCTTTCTTCGGGTCACGCATAAGGCGCCACAGTTGCGCGCGCTTTCCTCGTCGTTTGCGAGGTCGCTCGGGACTCAGATAGGCTACACGGCCCTGGCCAACGGCCGATATTCCATAGAGCAGAGACTGGCGCGCTGGCTGCTCATGCTCAATGATCGCGTAGACAGCCAAGTGCTGAATCTTACCCACCAATATATGTCTTTCATGCTGGGCGTCCGGCGTTCCGGCGTGACAAGCGCTCTCCACGTTCTGGAGGGCGAGAAGCTCATCAGATCCATACGAGGAAAGGTGATTGTCGTCGATCGGGATGGCCTCATCCTGAAAGCCCATGGTTCCTACGGCATCCCCGAGGCGGAATACGAACGCTTGATGGGTTTTTCTTTGAGGAGCCCGGAGAACATTGCACTAAACACGGCCAATCGTCTCTCCACTTTTACAGCCTCACAATTCCAGGGGCGAAAATGAAGTCTATATCCACGAACGGTCAGCACCTCGTGGCAGCACTTAATCCTGTTAACGGACGCAACTTTTCCCTTCAGCAATCGTTTGAGAGGCGAAGGAGTCCGATCATGCAGCAATCGCTCGCGCTCGCGGGGCGCTACTACCTGGTCGTCGAGGACGCGTATCTGGCAGCGACCAGCATGATGACCGCCCTTGAGGACGAAGGCGCTGAAGTCGCGGGACCCGTATCGAATGTTGCGGGTGCCGTGGAACTCGTCCGCGAGCGGGCGTTGGAACTCGACGGGGCAATTCTCGACATCAATTTGCGCGGAACGATGGCTTACCCGGTTGCCGAGAAGCTCACCGAATACCAAATCCCATTCGTTTTTGTCACCGGCTACGAGTGTTCTTCCGTGCCAGAACCTTTCAAGGCCATGCCTTACCTCAACAAACCATGTAACGAACAAGAATTATTGACAGTGCTCGCCGGCTTGCCGGCACGGCAGCAGAGGCCTGGAGTGCATCCGGTGTCTTGACACCTATCACTCCCGCCTCGCTGGAAAGGTGCACGGTGGAAAAAAACAATCAAACGAAACTGTTCTCGGGAAAGCGCATCCTGATCGTTGAAGACGAATATTTTCTTGCCGACGAGACCCGCCGCAAGCTCGAAGACCTCGGCGCAATCGTCGTCGGACCGACGTCAAACGTCAGCCGCGCCCTCGACCTAATCAACAAGGAACATATCGACGCGGCGATCCTCGACGTCTACCTGGGTGACGAGCTGGTATTTGCCGTCGCCGATGAACTGGAGGCGCGAGACATCAACTTCGTCTTTGCTACCGGCTACGACCCATCCCACATTCCTGTGAAATACAAGGGATTTGCCCTCTGCGAAAAACCGACCGAACTCGAACACATCGCCGTCGCACTCTTTGGTCCAGCTGGCGGGATCGAACGGCTTAACTGACCGTCTCGCAGAAGCTGTCTTAAAGTTGCTGACGTGCCGTTGATCCTGCCGATGGCCGGGGTGAGCTGCGGTATGCGGGGGAAGAATGAGGCAAGTCCGCGCACCATGCGGAACCATGAGGCCTTGCCGATTGTTGAGCATGATCATGAAAGGTCAAAGGTCATGTCCTCAAGCGCGACCAAGGATATTATTGCAATCGGCGGATCGGCAGGAAGTGGTGCCGTCCTTAGGACACTCGTCGCCGATTTACCCGCCGACCTTCCAGCGAGTATCTTCGTCAGCACTCACATTCCTGCAAACTCTCCCGGTTTTCTGCCGGAGATGCTGGCGGCAAGATGCAAGCTTCCGGTGACGCAGGCGGTTGACGGACAGCCGATCGAGCGCGGCCATGTCTATCTCGCAGCTCCCGATCGCCACCTGCTGCTCATGGGGGAAACGATCAAGTTCGGAGCCGGCCCGCGGGAAAACATGGTCAGGCCCTCGATCGACCCGATGTTTCGCTCTGCTGCCCTGTCCTTCGGTCCACGTGTGGTGGGGCTCGTCCTGACCGGGATGCTCAATGACGGAGCTGCAGGCCTGCATGCGATCAAATCTAATGGTGGCACGGCCGTGGTGCAACACCCTCTCGATGCGGAGGCGGATCAAATGCCGCTGGCCGCGCTTGAGGCAGTGGAGGTCGATCATGTGGCCCCGGCCGCTGATCTCGGCAGACTTCTGACCGATATCGCAGGAAGCAAAGCGGGGCCGGAACTTGATCTGCCATCGGACGAGTTGCGGCTCGAGGTCGAAATCGCGACTGGTGGGCGAACCGGCAGCGCCGAGCTTCGTAAGATCGCGTCGCCAATCGCTATCACCTGTCCGGACTGCCATGGCGTGCTTTCAGAGGTTCGGGGTTCCCGGCCGTTGCGATTTCGGTGTCAGATCGGCCACGCCTATACCGCTGACGCGCTTGCTGCGCATATCGATGAGCTTGATGGTGCGATCAGGATTGCCATGCGGGTCATGGAGGAGCGGGTGACGCTCGTGGAGCGGATGGCGCGGGACGCCCGCGACACCGGCCGCAACGCCGTCGCCGAACTCTACGAGGCGAGGGCTATAGAATATCGGCAGTATTCCGCGACCCTGCGCGACGCCGCCCTGACATCCCTGCGCCTCGGCCGAGCGTCACGTTTCCAAGACGTTTGATAAAGGTGTATCTTTGTGCCGTGCCGAACGTCTAAAGTCGGTGCAACAGAGACATGGATCGACGATGGCGTACGACGAACAGGACAATATGGAGCAACCGGCAGCCGCGCCTGAACGGGATCAGCTCGAACAGCCGCTCGTGCTGGTCGGTATTGCGGTTTCAGCGCAGTCGCTTCGCTCGCTCGAACAGATATTTTCCGAGACCGGCGTGAGCCTGGGCGCGTCCTACCTTGTGACAGTGCACCAGCAGGAGGGCCTCAGTGCTGCGACCGTCCTTGAAATGCTGGGCCGGCAGGACAGACTGGCGGTGACCGTCGCAGTCGATGGCGAGCGGATCCTTCAGGATCACATCTACATCGGTGGCTCCGACGATATGATGACACTCGAAGACGGTCATATCCGCGTCCGGCCGGCCTCCGAACCCGTCGGCCATCGTGGCACGGTCGACACGATGTTGATCTCGCTGGCAGAACACGCCCATGAGCGGGCGATTGCTGTGGTCCTGGCGGGGCTGGATAACGACGGCACCGCCGGGGTCGCGGCAACCAAGAAGTTCGGCGGCCTCTCGATCGTGGAGATAAACGAAAGCGAAAATGGATCTCCCGAAGAAGGGAGAGGGGCAGTGGCGATTGCCGACTTGCGTCTGCCGGCCCAGAGCATCGCAACGCAGATCGCGCTTTATGCGAGCAACGTTATCGAGGAAGAAGATGCTGGCCTGGACGACGAGCCGCCGAGCGGCGGCATGGAGGCGCACCTTATCCAAATTGCCACCGTTCTTCGCAATGTCACCAGCCACGATTTCCATGGATACAAGCGCGGGACCTTCACGCGGCGGGTTCAGCGACGCATGCAGGTGCTGCAGATCGGCAGCATTGACGCCTATATCGAGCGGCTACGCACTAGCCGTGACGAAGTTCAGAACCTCTTTCAGGACCTGCTGATCGGCGTCACGCAGTTTTTCAGGGATCCCGGCGAGTTCGAAGCGCTTGAACGGGAGATTCCAAGGCTGTTCGAGGGCAAGGAACCAACGGACCAATTGCGCGTCTGGGTGCTGGGCTGCGCCACCGGCGAGGAAGCTTACTCGATCGCCATGCTGCTGCGAGAGCATATGGCGACCATGGACTACCCGCCAGACGTGCAGATATTTGCGACGGATCTCGACGCCCGCGCGCTGGGGATTGCGCGCGCCGGTCGCTATCCTGCCGCGATAACGTCGCAAGTCCAGCCCGAACGCCTTGCCCGCTGGTTCGTGCGTGAAGGCGACACCTATTGCGTCGTCAAGGAATTGCGGGAGATGTGCATCTTCTCGCCGCACAACATCGTCAAGGACGCGCCATTTTCCCGCATCGACATCTTGTCTTGCAGAAACCTGCTGATCTATCTCGACAGCGATCTGCAAAACAGGGTCATTCCGATCTTTCACTTTGCCCTCAGATCAAGCGGCATTCTGTTTTTGGGGTCTTCGGAGAACGTCACCCGGCACGCCAAGCTTTTTGCGCCCGTCGACCGCAAAAATCGGCTGTTTCGAAGGCTGGAGACGGCAATCCGCATTATTCCGGACTTTCCGCTCAGTCCGCGCCCGCGTAGCCCCGACCATGCACTCTCGATACCTGCTCCCATGCTGCAGACCGGGCGGCTGTCAGCGACGATCAGTCGCCAAGCGGAGGTCGTCGCGGAGCGCTTTGCCCCAGCCTATGTGGTCGTTGATTCGCACTATGACGTGCTGCATTTCTCAGGACGCACGGGCCGCTACCTCGAACCGGCATCGGGAACGGCGACGCTCAATCTCCTGAGCCTTGCCCATCGCGATCTTCGGCTCGACATGCGCTCAGCCCTGCAGCGTGCAACGACTGAAGCCGTCAAGGTCGAGGTTCCAAGGGTGCTGCTGCGCCAGGACGATCGCACCTACGCCGTCAATATCATCGTCGAACCGCTTGGCAGCGGCGACGTCACTTCGCTGATCGTGCTGTTTCAAGACGCCGGGCAGGTGGCCGAGGGGACGGCGCCTGACGGAGGACGGTTGACAAGCGAAGAGCATGTCCAGCGGCTGGAGACCGACCTGCGCGTTACGCGTGACCGGCTGCAGGCGACAATCGAGGAGCTGGAATCGACAAACGAGGAACTCAAATCGTCCAACGAAGAATATCAGTCGATCAACGAAGAGCTGCAGTCGGCCAACGAGGAGATGGAGACTTCAAAGGAAGAACTGCAGTCGGTCAACGAGGAGCTGCAGACCGTCAACGGTGAGCTTGCCCATCGGGTTACCGAACTTGACCGGACGAATTCGGACTTGAAGAACCTCCTCGAGGCGACGCAGATAGCCACGGTTTTCCTCGATAATGATCTGCGCGTCAGGAGTTTCACGCCGGCGGCCACCGAAATCTTCCATCTGCTTGACACGGACGTCGGGCGGCCGCTCGACCATGTCGTATCACGCGTCGCCTATCCCGAACTGCTGGACGATGTTCGTCTCGTTCTCAGAACACTGATGCCCGTCGACAGAAAGGTCAGCGACCCCGCCAATGACCGGCATTACGCTGCACGCGCCCTGCCGTATCGCAGTGTCGACAACTATATCAGCGGTGCTGTCGTTACCTTTACCGACCTGACCGCCACTTACGAGGCGGAGGTGGCGCTTCGGCGCAGCGAGGAGCGCTTGCAGCGCGTCCTGGAGACCGATGCGGTCGGAGTGATCTTTTTCGATCAGGAAGGCGTCATATTCGACGCCAACGACGTCTTCTTGAAGATGTCCGGCTACAGTCGCTCGCAAATGGAGCGCGCCGAACTGCACTGGCGCCGGCTAACCCCGGATGAGCACCTTGCCGAGAGCGAGGCCCAGATGGACGCTCTGAAAGAAACGGGCAAGATCGGGCCATACGAGAAAGAATACTTCCTCGCCGACGGGACGCGTCGCTGGTTGTTGTTTGCCGGGCGCGATCTTGGCGACGGCACGACCGTTGAGTTCTGCATCGACATCTCGGCACGAAAACAGGCACAAGCAGCTTTGCGACAAGGGGAGGAGCAGTTCCGCCTGTTTGGCGAAGCCTCCTCCGACGTGCTGTGGATCCGCGACGCCGAGACGCTGCAATGGGTCTATCTGACGCCGGCTTTCGAAACCATTTATGGTGTCGAGCGAGAGCAGGCGATGACCGGCAACAATTTCCGCAGTTGGGCCGAACTCATCGTTCCCGAAGACCGGGAACAGGCGCTTTCCGAAATCGGCCGGGTGCGAGATGGCGAGCGCGTGGAATTCGAGTACCGTATCAGGCGCGCCTCGGACCACGAGATCCGCTGGTTGCGGAGTGCGGACTTCCCGCTTGTCGGCGAGGACGGGAATGTCAAGCAGATCGGTGGGATCGGCCGCGATATCACGGATGAAAAAACCTCTGCCGACCGTATGAAAGTTCTCGTCGCCGAGCTTCAGCACCGGACGCGCAACCTGATGGCCGTCGTTCGGTCGATTGCCGACAAGACCATGCGCACCAGCACCGATCTGGCGGATTTCCAGGAGAGGTTCCGTGATCGCCTGGATGTGCTGGCGCGAGTGCAGGGCCTGTTATCGCGGTTGCAGGAGGGGGATCGGATCACTTTCGATCAACTCATCCGCTCTGAACTTGCAGCCCACGGCGTATCGGAAAGCGAGACGGACCGGATCACTCTGGAAGGTCCGGACGGCGTGAGGCTTCGCTCGACGACTGTGCAGACGATGGCATTGGCGATGCATGAGCTTGGCACCAACGCCGCCAAATATGGAGCGCTTAGTCAACCTCAGGCGCATCTGGCTATCATCTGGCGTATCGAGCAACAAGGCGAAGGCGGCAAGCCATGGCTTCATGTCGACTGGCGGGAGAGCCAGGTGGAGATGCCGCCCGCCAATTCTGGACCGCAAGGGGGTGGCCAAGGTCGAGAACTGATCGAGCGAGCGCTGCCCTACCAGCTCGATGCGAAGACCTCCTATTCAATTGGCGATGACGGGATCCATTGTATGATCGGGATCCCGGTTTCCCTCAGCAATCTGATCGAGGATGAAGGACATGGCTGAAGGGTCCCTGCACGGTTGTCATGTGTTGGTCGTCGAGGACGAATTCATGCTGGCGGAGGACCTGTCCCAGGAGTTGGCTGATGCCGGCGCCGTGGTGGTCGGCCCAGCGCAATCGCTGGAGCGTGCGATCGAGCTGCTGGCGACGCCTGATGTCCTTGACGCAGCGATTCTGGACGTCAACCTGCAGGGCAAGCAGGTATACCCGCTTGCTGATTTGCTGATGGAGCGCAATATCCCCTTTGTGTTCACAACCGGCTATGATGCCTCCGTTCTGCCGGCAAGGTTCCGGTTGATGGGTTGCTGTGCCAAACCTATCGATATGCCGCGGCTGGTGGAAGCTTTGCAAAATGCTATCGGCACGTCTCGCGGGGCATAGTCGCCTAGTCAATCGATCGCCCTGTCGATCGATAGTTCGCAATGTTCGCCTTGGCCTAGCAGCCGGCGTCATGCTTCCGATCACAGCGCAAGCAACTCCGCCTTAAGCCGATCGAGGTGAGCAACGTGCATGACCTGCGACTCTTCGAAATTCAGTAGAAGGCGCTCCGCTTCCCTCAAGTCGGCGCCAAGGGCGGTCAGTTCGACCACAATCTCGCGCTGCCGAGCGATGTGCTGTTCTCCCAACACGACATGCTCTCGCGCCTGCTGCAAATGTTTCTCCACCATTACCCGGTCCATGTTCAATCTCCTTTGCCGGCAATAGATCATGCGCTTATTGTCTGTATTAGAAAACGATAATCCCTTGTCCTGGGACACGGGCAAAGGATCCCTTGCTCACTGACGGCAGCCGCCGCCGTTGACGGGAAAAGGCGGGCGCATCAGCGAGCATAAAGATAGGCGGCCAAATCGCGCGCCTCGTTCTCCGATATTCCAGTAGCGGGCATCGCCGTCTTGGAAGAATAGGCCTGAGGCGCGACGATCCAGCCAACGAGGTTGTCGGCGGAATTGTTGAGCACGCCGGCGATATAGACCTGCTCGCGCAGACCAGAGAGATCGCCGCCCACCTTGCCGTCGGCACCGTGGATGCCCGGGATCGTATGACATCCGCTGCATCCGTATCGGCGAAAGATCACCGGCGCGCGGGCGGGGTCGCCTTTTGTCATGGCGATAGCCGTTGCTTGTCTTTCGGATCGCCCACGATAGATGTCGGTCAAAGCCAATGCCGCGGTCAGGCTCAGCGCACACGCGCCTATGACGAAGATCGGGCGCAGGGACCTACCGGGCGATGATGCGTGTTCCACCTGCGCCTCCTTTCCCCGAGTCCCTGATCCAAAGGGCTGCCAACACCAGGGCAACAACTGCGTAGATCACCCCTGCGGGCACCCACATCACCAGGCCTGCCATTTGCTGATCTTCGAGCGGCAAGAGCCCCCAATCCTCCGAGGCTCGTGTCTGCAGGCCATAGAGTACGTTTGGTGAAAGCGCGATCAGGGCGCCGAGGATGCTCATATGCAGCATGGTCAGGAAAAGATGCCAGGCGGCAAGCCCCCTGTTGGTCTTCCAGATGACGGACCACCAGAACAGGATGGCGCTCGCAAAAAAGCAAAGGTGCTGCAGGCGGTGGAGGGGAACGCTTTCGACAGCCGCGTCGAACAGCACAGGCGCGTGCCACGCCCAGATCGCCATGCCATGCACCAGCGTTGCAACCGTGCCGCTGCTGAGGAAGGTCCATGTTCTGCGCACCGTCTTGTTGGCAAGGGCCTGTCCCGTCCGGCGCCTGATGGTCCTCGGAAAGCCCCAGAGCAGCACCGCCGGAGGGCGCGCAAGCACGATGAGCGGCGCGGAAACCGCCATAACCAGTTCGTGCTCGATCATGTGAACGGTAAACAGCTGTTCTCCCAGCCAATGCAGCGGAGAGACAAGCGCGCCGGCAAGCACGAGCCAGCCGCTCCAGAAGATCAAGGTCCGACGTACGACGGCACGACGGCTTGCAAGTGATCGCACGGGTAAGCGAAGGCTGCCGCAGCCATAGAGGATTGCGCTGAGACCAAGCGGCACGAGTATCCAGGGATCGGCAGTCCATGGGAGCGAACTCGAATGCACATGGTCTTCATGCGCGACTGCCGGGTGGCTTGCCGCAATGGCAGCAAGAAACATCAATGCGCGTCCTGATCTCATAACCGCGGCACCCAATAGAGGCATCCGTAAAGGGGAAGCCATGTCAGGACGACAAAGTTCCAGTAAAGCGCGTTGTCCTCGACGTCGCCGTAGCGCCGCGCATTGTCTCCGTGCTTTGAAAACATCAGGCAGGCAAGAACGATGGTATCGATGAGGTCGGTGACGATGTGGGTCGTATGCAGGCCGAGCATGGTCCAGACGATCGATCCATAGGCGTTGTTGTCCCAACCGATATGGAGGGCAGGAAATTCGAAGGCGCGGGGTATCAGGGGAAGAATGCCGAGTAACGCCATGACCACCAGTCCCGCCCGCACCTTGCGAAGGTCCCTCTGCTTTGCCCATCGCGATACCAAAATGTTCGGCACCACGCTGACAAGAAGGAGCAGGGTCAGGATGGTTCCGGCAGGAAGATCCGGAGGAGGAGCTTTGATCGGCCACTGCGGCGCCAGGCTCATCAGGTAGAAATAGACGGCGATCGCCAGAGCAAAGCCCGTCCCTTCGATCAGCATGAAGGCGCTGGTGCCCCAGAAGGTCAGACTTGCACTGCCCATGCCGTGTGGGGGAAGTTTCGACAGATCGAGGGCTATGCGTTCTTTCACGACTCGTCCTCCGGCGTTTGCTTCGGCCAGAACCATCCGGTCAGCGTGACCGCCACCGGAATTGCCCCCCAGATCACCGCCCAGGGGCTGAAGATCGAGGCAATCAGCATGACGGTCGTCGCAATGGCTGCCAGGAATGGCCAGATGGAATCGGCTGGCGAGGATTCCCGGGCTTCCGGATCGGCTGATGTGACGCTGCTGACGATCAGTTCGCGCCGGTCGAGCCGCAATCCAGTTGCCACTGGCAGCGTCTCGCGCGACCACCAGAGCGGCTCTCGGGATTCGACGACGGGAATATGCCGGAAGTTATAGGGAGGCGGTGGCGAGGGCATCGCCCATTCCAGTGTCGAGGCGTTCCAGGGATTGGCGCCGGCCGGCGGGCCATGCCGATAGCTGCGCAGGACGTCGACGACGAAGACCAGGAAGCCGGCGGCGAGGATGACAGCACTGAGGCTGACGAAGAGGTTCAGACCCGCCCAGGGCAGATCTGGCGGATAGGTGTAGATCCGCCGCGGCATGCCTTGCAGGCCCAGGATGTGCATCGGGAAAAAGGTGAGGTGGAAGCCGGTGAAGATCAGCCCGAAGGCCCAGCGGCCGAGCCTCTCGCTCATCATCCGGCCGGTCATCTTTGGGAACCAGTAATAGATCGCGCCGATCAGCGGGAAGACCGACCCGCCGATCAGCACATAATGGAAATGCGCCACGACGAAATAAGTGTCGTGAACCTGGCTATCGAACGGCACCGACGCCACCATAATCCCGGTCAGCCCGCCGATAACGAAGGTAATGAGGAAACCGATGATGAAAAGCATCGGTGTCTTGAAGATGGGGCGGCCATCCCACAGTGTCGCCAGCCAGCAGAAGATCTGGGTCCCGGCCGGAATGGCAATCGCCATGCTTGATGCGGTGAAGAAGCTGCTGCCCAAGCGCGGCAGGCCGGCCACGAACATGTGGTGCACCCAGAGACCGAAGGCGAGAACGCCTGTGGCAATCATCGCCAGCACCAACGGCAAATAGCCGAAGGTGGGGCGCTGCGTGAAGGTGGAGATCATCGCCGACACCATGCCGACGGCGGGCAGGAAAATGATATAAACTTCCGGATGCCCGAAGAACCAGAACAGATGCTGCCAGAGAAGGGCATCGCCGCCCTCCGCCGGATTGAAGAACTGGGTGCCGACCAAGCGATCGAGAATGAGCGACGAACTGGCGAGCATGATCGCCGGCATTGCCATGATGACCAGAAAGGCGGTGACAAGCATCGACCAGACGAAGATTGGGATGCGGTCGAGCGACATGCCGGGGGCCCGCAGCTTGAAGACGGTCACGACGATTTCGACGGCAACGGCAAGGGCCGAGACTTCCGTGAAGGTGATCATCTGGGCCCAGATATCTACCCGCTTGCCCGCGCCGTATTGCGGGCCCGAAAGAGGCACATAGGCGAACCATCCGACATCGGGAGCGGTATCGAGGGCAAGAGAGATCCACAGAACCAGCCCTCCGGCGACAAACATCCAGTAAGAAAAGGCATTCAGCCTGGGAAAGGCAATGTTGCGGGTACCGACCATCAGCGGAACGAGATAGACCGCCATCGCCTCCATCACCGGCACTGCGAACAGGAACATCATGTTGCTCCCATGCACGGTGAAGATCTGGTTATAACGGTCCGCGCTGATGAAACGGGCCTCCGGGAAAGCGAGCTGCAGGCGCATCGCCAGCGCCAGAATGCCGCCAAGCATCAGAAAGACGAAGGCAGTGGCGATATAGCGACGGCCGATGACCTTGTGATCGACCGTGGAGAGCGCCGCCAGCAGCCCTGACGGCGTCGACCAGGTGCGCCGGAGAAGGGCCTCGGCCTTTTCGTCGCCGGCCGCCAGATCAGCGGGGGAGGGAATTTTACCGCGCCATATCATTGGAGCTCCCTCATATAGGCGCTCAATTGGCGCAACTCTTCACTGGTGACGGGAACCAACGGCATGTTGTTTCCGGGCTTCAGCGTTTGCGGATCGGCAATCCATGCAGCAATCGAGCCCCGCGTATTCTCCAGTAGTCCGGCGCCGATCGTGCTCCGGCTGCCGATATGGGTGAGGTCAGGACCTGTGGTGCCGGATGCCTCGGTGCCGCGGATCGTATGGCAGGCGGCGCAGGGCTTGCTCATGAACACCAGCTTTCCCGCAGCCGCCTCACCATCCACCGGGGCTGCTGCGGCCCTTTGCGCTGCCAGCCAGCGGGCATAGTCCTCGGGCTCCTCGGCGACGACCAGCAATGCCATATGGCTGTGCTGCAGGCCGCAAAACTCGGCGCACTGACCGCGGTAGACGCCGGGTTTGCTGGCGTGAAGCGTCAACGCATTTTCACGTCCGGGAACCAGATCCTGCTTTCCTGTGAGGTTCGGGACCCAAAAGGAATGGATGACGTCGCTTGCCTCCAGGCGAAGGCGGATATCCGTTCCGACGGGGATATGCAGCTCATTGGCGGTCTGGAAAGACTTTGCAGGGTCGGGATCGAGGTAGATGAACTGCCACCACCATTGTTGCCCGCGAACGACGATCGTCGGGGTGTTAGCCTGCCCACGATCGAGGCTGGGGGTAGCGTAAAAGCTGGCCGCGGTCAGGAAAGTGATCACGACGAATGTTGCGACGATTGCGCCGGCCACCACCCTGCCCATGGACCGCTCGGTCTGCGGCCTGCCAGGCGTCTGGTTCCTTGCACGAAGCAAAGCCCAGGCCATGACGCCCATGACCAGCACGAAGACGATGCTGCAGACGGCGACGAATAGAAATATGAGGTTTTCGAGCGCCGATGCGGACGGCCCGCCCGCATCCAGTGCCGATTGTCGACCGGCACAACCGGAGAGAAAAAGCACGCATGCCGGGGCGATTTTCAAGGCTGGACACCTCGATCGGAACGGACGCCGGCCGGTCCTTCCTCGAAAAGACCCGCGGCCGGTGCGCGGTTCTCGGACGGTCTCGTATGCTTATCGTCATTGCGGCTCGGCGCGGTATAGGGCGTGGAATAGGCGCCGATCGTCCTGACATAACCAGCGAGTTGCCAGATTTGGTCGCTTGTCATCTTGTTCGCGTAGGACGGCATGCCGTGAGGCCGGCCGTCGCGAATGGACGCCACGACCGATACCATTTCAGGACCATAGAACCACCACCCGTCGAGGAAGGAGGGACCTGTTCCGCCGCGTCCATCTCCATGGCAAGTAGAGCAGCCGAACCAGGAATAAAGGCGCTTGCCCTGGCTCAAATCATAGGCCGTCGCCTCATAGGGTTTGCCGAGGGCAAAATAGACGTCCGGCGGTGTGCCGCCGATGCGGCCGGGCGTCAGCCGGAACTGGTCAAGGGCTGAAGTGACAGGCGGGTCGGCCCGATATTGGCGCGGATGTCGTGCCCATCCGATGGATACGCCGATGAGCAGCATGCAGAGGAGCGATCCTGTCGCAAACCAATTGAAATGTCTTGTCGCGCCCATCGCCGCGCTCCTGAATCAGGATGGCGATGAGGTGCCGGAGAGGCTGAGGCTCACCGGCAACAGCTTGTAAGATGGGGTCTTGGCTTTCGCGTCGTGGTGGGCCAGCGGAAAGAGCGGGTTCGCCTCCGGGTAATAGGCCGCGCAGCATCCCTTTGGCATGTCATGCCGGGCGACCCTGAAGCCGGTGACACGGCGCGTCGCCGCGAAATCGATAGCGGTCGTCAGATCGACGAAATCGCCATCCTTAAAGCCCAGTCGCTTTATGTCCTCCTCGTTCATGAAGACGACCTTTCTGGTGCCATCGACACCGCGGTAGCGGTCGCCATAGCCGTAGATCGTCGTGTTGAACTGGTCGTTCGAGCGCAGGGTGGCGAGGTTCAGAACCTCGCCTGCGGCGGGGTCGATGTCGAATTCCGGAAAGAGCCGCGACGGCGTTATGAAATTGGCTTTCTTGTTCGACGTGGCGAATTTGCGCTGCCGCGCCGGTACCGGCCGCGGAATGCCGCCCGGCTGGAACATGCGTTTGTTGAAGTCTCTGAAGGTTTCGGGATAGGTCCCTTCGATCGCATCGCGAATTTTCGAGTAATCGCCAACCCATTCGTCCCAGGGTACACGGCCTTTCGTCAGCGTTGCCTTGGCAATGCCGGCGATGATCGCAGGCTCCGACAGGAGTTCCTGGCTCGCGGGCTTTGCCCTGCCGCGCGATCCGTGGAAATGCGCCACGAGCTTTCGATGGAGACGGCTTGGGGACCGCTTGCTTGTTCGTCGATCTCCAGGCGGCCGAGACAGGGCAAGAGATAGGCGATCTCGCCGTGGATGACATGGCTGCGGTTGAGCTTCGTGGCGATCTGGACGCTCAGGCGAAGCTTTCGCCAGCCTGCTTCCATCGCTTCCGTTTCCGGTACGGCGCGCAGGAAATTACCGCCGAGGCTGACAAAGGCCTTGGCCTCGCCTTGCATGATCGCCTTGCAGGTATCGACAGTCGAGCGACCCTCCCAGGTCGGCGGATCGAAGCGGTAGAGTTCCGACAGCTTGTCGAGGGGCGCCAGGCCCGGCTTTTCGGTTATTCCGACCGTGCGCTGCCCCTGAACGTTCGAGTGACCGCGCACAGCACAAATATTGGCGCCAGGTTTGCCGATATTCCCGCGCAGAAGAGCAAGATTGACGACCATATGAACATTCTGAACGCCCAACACGTGCTGGGTCAGCCCCATGCCGTAGATCATCAGCACGGCTTCGGCCTTGGCATAGGTGTGTGCTGCCTGGGTCATCTGTTCGCGGGTCAGACCCGACACCCGCTCCAACTCGGCCCAATCGTGTCCGCGCGCCGCATCGGCAAATTCCTCGAAGCCTGCAGTGTGTGTCTGGATGAAATCATGGTCGAGAACATGCCTCCTGTCAGCTGCCGCCATGGAGGCGGCAAAGGCGACCGTTGCAGCATTCGACGGATCTTTCGGCACGGCATCGGTACCGGCAACCTTGCTCATCCCATATGCCTTCAGCGCATCGTCGGCTTCGATCAGCGCCTTGCTGACGCCGAAGAGAGCTGCAATGTCGCCGCCGTTTCTCACCTGGTAATATTCGGAGGAGATCGGCGTCGAACGGCCAGTCAGCATCTGGCTCGGCATTTGCGGATTGATGAAATGTTCGAGACCGGGTTCGCGCAACGGGTTGAAGGTGACGATTTTCACGCCTCTGTCGACGGCATCCTGCAGGTCGTGAAGCATTCTCGGCGAAGAGGTGTTGACGTTCTGGGCCATGTAGAAAATGCAATCGCAATTCTCGAAATCGGAAAGGATCGCCGTACCGACGGAGGAGCCGATACTTTCCGGGAGAGCGACTGAGGAACTTTCGTGACACATATTCGAGGAGTCGGGCAGATTGTTGCTGCCGAAGATGCGGGCGAAAAGCTGGTACATATAGGCCGTTTCCAACGAGGCCCGCCCGGAGGTGTAAAAGTTGACTTTCTGGGGAGCGATGCCCCTTAGCTCCCGGCCGATTTCCGTAAAGGCTTCCTCCCAGCTCACCGGTTCGTATTTATCGGTTTCGCTGTTCCAGCGCATCGGGTGGGTCAGGCGGCCTTGCTCCTCAAGGTCGTGATCGCTCCACTCTTCGAGTTCCTGCAAGGTATGGGCGGCGAAAAAGGTGCGGTCTGCCCGGCGGGAGGTGATTTCCCAGGCGGTTGCCTTTGCGCCGTTTTCACAGAATTCCATCGGGTGAGGTTTGGCAGGCTTCGCCCATGCGCAGCTGACACACATATAGCCGTCGGCCTTGTTTTGATGGGCAAGCAGCGACGATCCGGATCGCGGCACGTGCTCGCGCAGAAGAATCTCTCCGGTCGATCTGGCTGCTCCCCACCCCCCCGCTGCATGGCTTCCTTTACCGATTTTGGGGTGATTTTTGGATCTCGCTGACATTTTCGCCTCGACATTTTCCGAGCAAGAATTCCCGGCGGACGCTTCGCTCACGCCGAACTCCGCCGGAGACAAACTGTTCCATGCGGAGGCGTGAAAGCCCGGCTGTTAGCGTTCATTTGCGGGAGTGAAGCGCGGACAAATAGTTGGCTGGCCGCCTGCGCAATGAGGGTCAGTCGACGAGGGCGTTTCCGAGCATTGACAACAGAGACCCGCGCGCCCGGCTGACGCGGCTTTTCAAGGTGCCGATCCTACATCCGCACAGCTTTGCGGCGTCTTCGTAGCTCGTCCCGGCTGCCACCAGTATCAGCGCGCGGCGCCTGTCGTCCGGAAGTCGGGTGAGTGCTTGTTGCAGCTCGCGCTCCCGCAGCGCCCATTCCTGGCTTGGCGCAATCGCAACTTGCTCCATGGCCGCGTCCATCGCGGTCGGCTCGCGTTTCTGTCGGCGGTAGTTGGTGCAGAACGTATTTCTGAGGATGGTGAACAGCCAGGATTTGAGAGAGGTGTCCGGCTTGTAGAGGTGTCGCGAGTTTAATGCCTTCAGCAGGGTTTCCTGCACGAGATCATCGATGTCGTCCTCGCTGCGCAGAAACCTTCGGGCAAAGGCGCGCAAAGCCGGCGTCAACTGGACGATCTCCGACTCGATGGCGGACGTTGTTTTGCAGTCCGACGCAGAGCTTATTGGCAATGAGGACTTCATTTTTTCCTCCTGTTATAAGAAGGAAAGCCGCACACGCGCTCTTCGTTGCTGTACGATACCGGACAATCGGATCGTTTGGATCGGTGGAGAATTTTCGCGATTTCGACGCTTTCAGCTCCGGACGAGGGCGGGAGACAAGGACGAGCACCTTCGTTGCCGATGATCGGAGATGCGAAGAACCTCGGGGCGGCTCCGCTCGAGCTTCACCATTCCGCTTTAAGCTTCCACCTCGCCATAGAGCTGGCCGCACATCGTCAGCGATCCGCGCATCGCCGCCACGCGCTCTTCCGCATCTTTGGAGGAATAGGCCCATATTTCGGTCGCCCAGCTCTTGCCGTCCATATCGTACTGCAGAGCGAACCTGTAGAGCTTCCGCTCATCACCGTCGGTGGTGACAAAAGCGGCATCCGGAGCGTCGCGACTGTTTCTTACTCTGCTAAACATCAGGACATTCACAACTAAGCTCCTCGGCTGGATCTCAACGTGCGGCTCGCAGACCCGGGCGCCGCTTCCAGGGCTTAACCATGGCATCTGGATTTCGTTCCCTTTATTCGCTGAGCCGAGCGCCCAAAGGCCATACGAGTTCATGAGCGACTGTGAATCTGTCGAGGTGCCACGCCGGATCTTCTTGCCTCCGCACACATGGCCAGGCAACATGACGACCAAGATGATCGACAGCCACGATTTCCACTCAGCCCGCCGTCTGCAGCTCGGACTCTTCGAGGGCGAGTAACCGCTTCCGGCCGCCCCTTGATGCCAGATCGTCGGCTGACGCGTTTCAACCGACTATTGTCTCGCTAAGGGACCGTTTGGGCGGGGGACGGGGTATCGTCGGCTGGTTGTTGTCGTGTCCTCGCGGCTGGCTCGTCCGCTTCGCAAGGCGTCAACTTCCGACCGGATCGGGATTGAAACAAAACCGATCCACTTTTCCGCTGCCGACCTCATACTGATGGATCGGCGGGCCAAAAACCCTGCATTATCGCCTCTAATGCGCACCGGTCGGGGTAATAATTCCGAGGTTGCCAAGACCAACGACGATCAGCTGGACTGCCACTGCGGTCAGCAGAATGCCGAAGACGACCTCCGAAACGATCATGCTGACTGGCTTCATGCGCTTGGCGAGCTTGTCGATGTTGGTGAACACCAGATAGTCGAACGCGCCGACGATCAGGATTAGAGCGATGACGAGTACCGCGCTTGCGATCGAGACGACTTCGCCGGACGCGATGATGATGACGGTGATGCCGACAGGATTGAGCAGGTATGGGACGGCGAGCGGAAATATGGCCAGCTTGTCCGGGTCGACCGGAGCCGCAAAGTCGTCGTGCGGCTTCTCTGTCGGTCCTGATGCCATCTTGATGGCGATAAGGGCGAGGATGATGCCGCCGGCAACGGCGACTGAGCCGCCGGTAATGTGGAGCAGCCGCATCAGCAGAGCTCCGGTGGCGAACAGGATGAGGGCGGTGACGACAGCGATCAGAACCATCTGGCGGCCGATGCGCACCTTGGTTTCGGTATCGAAGGCGTGGGTCTTTTCCAGAAACGGCACCAAGGCGATCTTCGGCCCCATGCCGATCAGCAGCAGCAGCAGAAGTTTTCCGACGAGTGCGGTGTCGATGACTGTGAAATCCATGGAACATACCCTCTAAAATTTGTGGTGCGAAAATCGTGGCCCTCCCCACGGTGGGGAGGGTGGTGACGAAGAAAACCAGACGGACTCGTCAGTCTTTCTGCGAGCCGCTTAGCGCGGGCATACGTCCCAGAAGCCCGTCGTTTTGGCGGGCGAGGTGTAGTACCAGCACTGACCGGACTGAGGTGGCGTACCTGCCAGGGAAACGGCGGCAGCTCCGGCAACAAAGCCGATGGCGGCACCTGCGGCGATGGCGGTACCCGGACGCCAGTAGCGGCGGGGGGTGACGACCACGACACCGCGCCGGACGGGTGGCCGAACGGCAGGACGGTAGGCAGGACGGGCGCGTCCGACCGCGGCGCATCCGCGCGGCCCGCAGGCCGCAGCCCCGCAGCCTCTCGGGCCGCATGCCGCCACGCCACGACGGGCTTCGGCGGTCGCCGGAACGAGGACGGGCGCGCAAACCGTCATCAGCACGGCAAGCGTCGCAAGCATGTGCGATAGGATGTTCATGAACTTCATTTTACTTCCTCCTTGCTGTCGTGTTTCGCTTCATGGCCCGAAGAGTATCGCTCTTTAAGCCGGGTTCGCGGCGGTCGCCGCGCTGTGCGCTGCTAGCGTCTGCTGGGCGGCGGCTGCAACGGCATCGTCCTTTCCGCCCGAGACCTGGACTGTGGGTACGGCGAGCTTGATACCGTTTTCGTTGAAAGCCTGATGGATCATTCGCAGGGCCCGCCGCTTCAGCGTGAACTGCTGGCCCGGTAGGGTCATGACCTTCATGCGCAGGAGCAGTCCGGAGTCGCCCAGGCTATCGATCCCCTGCATCTTCAGCGGCTCGATCGTCGTCGGTTTGAATTCCGGATCCTCGAACAGCTCCAGACCGATCTTCTTGATGATCTTGCGGGCCTTCTCGACGTCGGAATCGTAGGTGATGGTGATCGTCATCTTCTCGATCGCCCAGTCGCGGCTCATGTTTTGTACGGCGCCGAGTTCGCTGAACGGGACAATGTAGACCGCGCCGCGTTGGTGCCTGAGCTTGACCGACCTCAGGCTGAAGGACTCGACGGTGCCCTTGTAGCTGCCGCTCTGGATATATTCGCCCACCCTGAAGGCATCATCCAGCAAATAAAACATCCCGCTAATGACGTCCTTGACCACTGTCTGCGCACCGAAACCGATAGCGACACCGACCACGCCGGCCCCTGCGATCAACGGACCGATCTCCACGCCGAGCGAGGACAGTGCCATCATGATCGCGATGACGGCGAAGAGGATCATCAGGAAATTGCGAAGGATCGGCAGCAGGGTTCTGATACGCGTGCGCCGCCGCTCCCGTTCGCTGCCGATTTCAAGGACGGCCTCGGTATCGCCGAGCTTGCGATCGATCAGCACTTTCACGATATTCCAGGCGAGATCGACGACCAGCAGAATGATCCCGGCGCTGAGAAGGCCGCGCACAAGGCGCAGAAGCGGCGAGTCCTGCATCGTCATCTCAGTCAGCCTGACATCGAGGGCGTCCGCAAGCAGAACGATGGCGCCGACGATCAGCGCCGCTCTTATGCCGCGCTCGACGATCACCGAGACGACAGTGCTTCTTTGGTGGCCGTCCTCGTCGGTCGCGGAAGAGCGCAGGATATTGTTGACCGACGCTTTTGTGAGGGCGATGGCGCCGGGCAGGGCGGCACAGACCACCGCAATCCAGAACAGCTTCATGGCGCCGACCACCCACAGCAGCCAGACGGCAACGAAATAGACCGTCCAGAGCCAGTTTCGCGCCCGCAGGCCGATCCGGCTGGCTTGGCCGGCAGGCAATCGGGACGGACGCCTCCAGACAGCTTCGATGCCGATGACCAGCAGCACGAGGCCAAGCGAATAGGCTACGAGTTGCCGGGCCGGGACGGAAAAGCCGAGGTTGCCGAGCAGCCGGATGGTCACCCAGCCAAAGGCATACCAGCCGACGAGATAGCCCAGGCGTTTCGTCCAGTGGCCGGCGGCATCCTTGGTGATCGGTACGACGCGGAACCGACCCTCTTCCTCCGCCCGTGGCGCCAGAAGCACGTCGAAAAGCGCGCTCGCCAGGCGGAAGAGGACGATCGCGAAAAGATAGCCGACAACGACCTCCCGGATAACTGGCGGCCATTGGAACAGCAGGAAGAAGCCGATGCTGCCGAGGCCGAAGGAAAAGACGTAACATGCCGCCCATAGAAGCCGCGCGGTCAGTGCGGTCACTCTTTCCAGAACCGTGGCAAAAGGCGCGCGCGCCATCCATGAGCGCCAGCCGGCGCTGATCCACCAGAACAGCCATTGTGCGGCCAGCCCGGCGGCGACGAAGGCGGCGATCAGGAAGATCGGCCGCGTCCCACCGTTTGCCTGAATATCCCGTTCGAGCACGGTTCCGCCGCGCATCGTCTCCAGGGGAAAGGTCTGGATGGCGCCGAAAAGGCCGGAGGCGTGGGCACGGAATCGCATCGCGAATTCCGAGAACGAAGGGTCGGCGTTCGGCGTTTCCAAGGACGGTTCCGCCTGTACCTTGGCTGCTTGCGACTGCTGCTGCAGGAAGCGCTGGACATCAGGATCCGAAAACATACCGATAAAGCGCTGGACACTTTCAGGCTGCGGGCTCGCAGGCGTCACGCTCTGCGCCACAGCGATGGAGGCACAAAGGAGAATGAACGCCAGAGCGGCGGCCATGAGCAGCGGTCTAATCATGCGGATCTTGGAAACTAGGGGCATTATCTATCCTGATCTGTGAACCTGTAAGTTTGCCGGCTCCTGAATCGCTATTGCCTGCACGACTCCTTCGATCGGCCTGCGGCAGTGCAGTCGGGCGCTCGCGGCTTCGTGCCGACAGGACCGGTGAGCCCGCTGACCTGGCCGGCATAATTATCTCTGGTGTCGGCATCGACGACGGCGACCGGGGCGGCAAGGATCAGGCCGGCTGCACTACCTGCCGCCGCGGCCGTGCTTGTTGTCGCGGCAAGGATTTTGTCGCCGAGCCCGACCTTGCTGTCGGTCAACGTCTGGCCGTTGGAAATTCGCGCACCGATCAGTTGGACGACCTCGGGCGATTCCGCGAATTTTCCGTGATTCAGGCTGTCGCCGGCCTTGACCTTGGTGAGGTCGATCACGGTGATCTGGCTGTCGGCCAGTTCCTTCTTGAAGGGGGCCTGTTCGGGATCGATGGCGCCCAGTCTGGCGACGTCGCCCCATACCCTGCGGGAGACTGCGAGCGCACGGTCGTCTCGCGACACGAACAAGGTGAACTTCGGATGCTGCTTGCCCATGTCGACGATCTGCTGGCGGAAGACGTCGACATCCACATCGGGCGAGGCCAGCATCACATTCTCGAACTTGGCGGGAAGTCGACCATTTCGGATTGCCATCTGGCGAAGCGCTTCCAGCGCCAGCCAGTTCCCCATGGAATGCGCAAGGATCGAGACTTCCTTCACCTCGGGATCTCTGGCGAGATACTGGAAGAGCGTCTCCAAGGCGTTGCGCGTGTAGTTCGTGCTCTCCCGGTCATATCCGTATGCCAGCAGACTGCCGCGCGACGGCCATGTCACCAGCACGGGGGTGCTGTGGACGCCGGAATCCTTGACGATCTGAGCGAAGCGATAGACGGAGTCTTCGAAACGGTTGTTGAAGCCATGGATGAACACCAGCACGCTGCGGTCTTGGCTCTTCCTGACCGAGGCGCTCAGCCATTTCTTGGCGTCGTCGCGGGTGATCTCATCGGCTTTCAAGGTTGCGAAGTCGGTTGCCGGGTTGGATGGAAGCCGCCTCGGCCAGGCGACTTCGCCGATCTTGCGGACGTTGGCTGGGGGAATAGACACAGTGATGTCGGCAAAGGCCGGGGCGAGTGCGCGCTCGCCCGTAAACATCTCGCCCTGTATCGCGGAGCGACTGCGCGTCGTGGTCACCAGCATGTCGACCTTGGTGGAATTCGGCGCGCTATCGGCAACCGGGATGAGCACGTTCTTCGGGTGGCCGCCACATCCGGCCAACACACCGAGCAGCAGGAGAGCCGAGATCCATTTTAGACCTGGGGAAAGGTTTGGTTGAATTTGGCCATCGCGGGATTTCGTGCTCACAGCTGTTCCTCATCGCCCCGTCAAGGTCGCGCAGGCCTCGACGCCACGCGCCGCGGCGCTCGAAGTCGGCACTGAGGCAGACTATGCGAAGATGAGATGGCTTGCCCGTATGATCGGGTATGTTACGGTCGAGGAGACAGTATCAGCGGGGTTGCAGGTCCGAGGTGGTAGCCGTCGACGCGATCGTAGCGGGGCCGGGCACCGTCATCCCTGCCTTGCGAAGTCCCTCGATCAGGCGGTCACGATCTTCAGGCCGCATGTTGCGCATCGCGAGTTCGGTGACGACGTTCGGCAGGAAGTCCGGTCGTATGCTGACGAACACCTGTCCTTCCCGGTGGGCGTCGTCCATCATCCCGGCCTCGGCATAGATGATGGCGGCGACAACATGGAAGAGAGGGAACTTTTGCATGTTCGCCTGCCTGATCTCCAGCACAGCGGTCTCATTGTCGTAGAGCATGTAGGCAGCCAGGGCTCGCGTTCCGTGGTAGAAGCCGCCGCTGCCCGGATTGAGGGCGATGGCCTGATCAAGGAGGGCTGCTCCGCGCTGCCACTGGCCAGCGATCGCAAGCCGCGTTCCGAACTCGCCCATCAGCTCAGTGTCGTTGGGGTTGGTGGCGAGCGCCTGCTCTCCCACACGAAGTGATTCAGCGAGCTGCCTGTCGAAGAACAGCGCGGTCATCAGCGCTTGAAGGCCGCGCGTATTGTTCGGATCGATCTGTGTTGCCCTCCTGGCGGCATCCAGTGCACGCTGTATGGCTGCATCCTGGCCTGTTGTCGGATTGAACTTGTATCTGTCTTCATCGAGGTAGACGATCGACAGCATCGCCCATGCGGTGGCGTAGCTCGGAAACCGCGCGAGCGCGGCTTCGAGGCAATCCCGGACGCGCGCATGCGCTTCGACGCTCAGTTCCGAACGATAGGCATAGAATCGTAAAGTGCACTGATAGGCGCCCAGGTCGTCCGGCGGCGGACTGGCGGAGTCGACCTGCGCCATGACTCCGTAGGGCTGGGCAATGGCGGTCGCGACCTTTCTGGCGACGTCCGTTTGGATCGCAAACAGATCTCCCGATGCGAGGTCATTGTCATAGTTCTCCGACCAGAGGATTTCGCCGTCCGACGTGTCGAGCAACCTGGCCGTCACGCGAAGACGATTGCCCGACGTGCGTACCCCGCCGGCAAGGAGATAACGTGCGCCGAATTCGGTCCGGATCTCCGATGTGCCCACATCCGCAGAGAGGGACTTGGACGTTTCACGGCCGAAGACCTTGATCTCCTTGAACCGGGGCAGAATGGTCATCAGTTCCTCGGTCAGGCCGGCAGTGTAGAGCTGCGCCTCCGGCCCTTCTCCGAGATTTGCAAAAGGGGCCACCACAAGGGCCGGACGATCAGGCGACAGGCTCGCACCGCGTTCGAGCGAGGGAGCCGGAGACCGGGTCCCAATCCAGTATAGCGAAAGAGCGGCCGCAGCGAGGGCGGCGGCACCCGGTAACAAGACCCGCCTTGCGGCCCACCAGCGCCCCGAGCGGACCTCAGAGGGCGATGTGTCTTCGGCTTCTTCGTCTCCGGTGTCGATTGACGCCGGACAGGACCAGGTGAAGGTTGGAATATATCCGCCTTTGGGAATGTCGATCCTGACCGGATCATGCTGCCCGGCGACGAGATAATAGCGCTCAAGCGATCGCCGCAGCCGTCCCGCCTCGATCCTGACCACAGGATCGTCCTGGGTGAAGCCGGCATCCCGGCCGAACACCTCGATCGCGATCGAATAGGCTTTGATCCGGTTGCCTCGACCCTCGAGGGTTTCCGAGACGACATAGCGCAGAAACGCAGCGGCGCGACCGACGCCCGGAAATTCCGGGCTGGCGATGACACGCTCGAGTTGGTCGCTGATGTCGTCGGCTTGGGGCGCAGGCTCTGAAAAAATGGGCGCTGCAGACCCCTCTGCTGGTATCCACGTCTGCATGTCTGCCCCAATCCCCCGTTGAGTCACATCACTGCCAGACCGTATGTTACGGTAACATACTCCACGAACCCTCCGTCGTCCACGAAGATTGGACCCGGCACACGTTGCAGAGGCAGCGTTCCAAATGCCGTTAAGGAGTGAACCATGGACGAAGGCGTGACCGCAGTCCGTCGGCAATTTCCAGCCAGGATCAAGGCGATCGACGATCTCTCTGCCAGCAGTGAGGATTTTCGGGAAATCTGCAGGGACTTTGCCGACGCGCAATCGGCGCTGGAGAAATGGAACACCTCAACCGAACCAAAGCGCGACGAGCGCGTGGCCGAATACCGGGAGCTGATCACAGAGCTTTCCAAGGAGATCGAGGGCGCGCTCGACAAGATCTCGGCATCGCCGCCGCCACGTACTCGCTGATACGAGCAACCAGGCCGGTGGTAAGGCATCGCCGGGCGTATGTTACGGTTACCTACTTGCGTTCCATCGGCCCGTAGCGACCATCGCGACAAACGTCCAGCGCTGAAATTCCGCGCTTCCACGAAACGAAACGCATCCGAAGGATATTGCTGTGGTTCCAGAAAACTTGGACGAGCCTGCCATTTCCCCAACGCCTCGGAATCCACTCCGCACGGTAGCCCTCGCCGTCGTCCTGCTGGCGCTCGTCCTGTTCGTCCTCTCCGTCTTCATGGAGCGGCGGACGCCATCGACCTCCCAGGCTCAGGTCCAGGCCTATATCGTCGGCATCGCGCCTGAAGTCACCGGGCGGGTCGTGGAAGTCGGGGTTGCCGACAACTCTCGCGTCGAGGCCGATCAGGTTCTTTTTCGGATCGATCCCGAGCGCTATGAACTCGCCGTCAGCGAGGCCGAAGCAGCGCTTGCAAGTGTCGGCCAATCGATTGGGGCATCGACTGCATCAGTCGATGCGGCGCAGGCCAAGCTCGTCCAGATACAGGCCGACAGAGACAATTTGCGCGACCAGTATGCCCGAGCGACCGAGCTCGTGAAGCGTGGGGTCTTCTCCAAGGCACGGTTCGATGCGGCCAAATCCGCCTATGATCAGGCGGAGGCCTCTGTTTCGGGGGCACAGGCCGACCTTGCCAAGGCGAAAGAGCAGCTCGGCCCGTCCGGAAACGACAATCCTCAGCTGCGTGCTGCCCTTGCGGGACTGGAGAAGGCACAGCTCGATCTGGTACGAACGACTGTCCACGCGCCCTCCGCCGGTGTCGTCACCAACCTTCAGCTCACCATCGGCAAGGTGGTCTCGGCCGGCCAGCCAGCCATGACCTTCATCGACGCCGGCACGATCTGGATCAATGCGGCCTTCAAGGAGAACAGCTTGGAGAAGGTCGCCGTCGGTAACAAAGCGGACATCCTTTTCGACGCCCTTCCGGGCCGACTGTTTCCAGCGACCGTCGAGAGCGTTGGTTTTGGTGTATCGCAAGGCAGCACGGATCCGAATACCGGATTGCCGACGATCCGGAACGACAGTGGCTGGGTCCAGGAGGCGCAGCGGTTTCCGGTCCGGCTCGTCATCGAGGAGACGGAGCGGCCCAAGGGCGGCGTGCGCTACGGTTCGCAGGCGACGGTGGTCATCTATACGGGCGATAACCCGGTGACCAATGCGTGGGGATCGCTCTGGATCCGCATCATGTCGGTACTGACCTATGTCAACTGAGAGGAGCCATGCGGTCGAGGAGCAGAAACGCAAGGGGCTGCGGGTTGCTTTAGCGGTCTCCATCGGCTTCACGCTTGCAGTCTATGCCGGAGCGATCGTGCCGTTCCTCGGTCCGCTCTTTGCCGCCCAGTTTCTGCTTGCCAGTTCGCACCCCATGCCACTTAGCAAGACCATCGGCGCGGCGATGGTCATCCTGATCGCCGGGACGGCGATGATGGTTCTGACCAATGTCCTCGGTGACCGTCCGGCGCCCTTTCTTCTGATCCTGGGTCTGACCTATTTTGTGTGCTTCTTCGTACAGTCGACAGGAAAGGGGGGGGCGGCGGTTTTTCTCGTGCTTGTCGTTTCGATTATCGTGCCTCTGCTCGGCATTCTGAACAAGGAGCTCGCTAATTCGATCCTGTCGATCCTGGTCGCCGGGGTGTTATCAGGCACGATTTTGATGTGGCTCGCCCACGCGGTCTTTCCCGAGCCGTTCTCCCGGAATGTCGAGACGGCGCCGGCCAACGGGCGGCCGCCGGCCTTGTTTCGCGCAATGGCAAACACGGTCATCCTGCTGGGTGCCGTTGTGATCTGCCTGACGAGCGACAACCTGACCGCTGCGGCGGTCGTTCCGATAACCGTGGCGTCGCTGCTGGGGCAACTCGACGTTGCTGCGAGCGCCCGGGCGGCGGTCGGGCTCGTGCTCGTCAACCTCTTCGGCGGCGTGCTCGCCTCCGTCGCTTATGCCGCGCTGTCGCTGCGCCCGAGCCTTCTGTCGACCTTCCTCATCACTCTCGTCGTCGTCCTCCTCATCGGAGGACGTGCAGCTGCCCGCTCGAAGGGTGCTCCGGTTTTCGCCGGCGCCCTGACGACATTCCTGATCCTCTTCGGCCTCGGGGTCTCGCCTCTGCCGGGGAGTGCTGCAGAATCTTTCGCCACCCGCATCGCCTATGTCGCCGGAGCCCTGGTCTACGCGCTGCTGTTTGCCGCGATCCTCTGGCCCCCGACGCGGGAGACGGAAAGGATATAGGCATGAGCTGTCCATTCTAAGTCGGTGCATGACCGACACCGGGGACATTGGGAGACGTCCAAACAAGGCGTTGGCGGAGCTGATTCGGGATTGGTGAAAAGCTGGAAGGGACAAGCGCGGACTATGCAGCTCTTGTGGCGACCGCTGAAAGCAACGGCTGGGACCGGGACGAGAATGACGCTCTCATATTGGCGCCAACGCCTTTGGGCAGCGGTATAGCTGGATACAGGGTAGCTCTCCGGTCCGGACCGCCGCACCGCACATCTATAACTGAGAGTCGGAATAATTTTGAGCCTGCAGCTTCTGGAGCGACGCGTCGAGCCTGAGTGTGAGGCCTGTTTCGGCGTAGTCGATAGAGACATCTCCGAATGCGGAGAGGCTGGAATTGATGAGCCTGGAGCCAAAGCCCTTCCTTTTCGGAGCCTCCACAACCGGGCCGCCGCGCTCATGCCAAGAGAGGTCGAAGCGATCATCGCCGGCGTTTTGACGTACCGACCACTCGATTTCGATAGAGCCGGTATCCACCGATAGAGCCCCGTACTTCGTCGCGTTCGTGACAAGTTCGTGCAGCACGAGGGAGAACGAAAGGGCCGCCTGGGGGGCGAGGTTGACTGCGGGGCCGGTTGCCTTGATACGGTTCGACCCAAGTCCGAGATTGAGCGCGGTCGCCTCGACGATCGCATTCATGGTCGCGGACAGCCAGTTCTTCTGCAGCAAAATGTCATGCGCATTTGCATAAGCATTGATCCGCGCCGAGATCGACTGCTCCGCCTCCTCCATGCTGACGGCACTTCGGAATGTTTGGTTGGTGATAGCCTGGACGACGGCCAGCGTATTCTTGATGCGATGAGAGAGTTCGTGCATCAGAATGCGCTGACGCTCCTCATTGTCTCGCTGCTCGGTTCGATCTCTGAGAATCTTCAGGAAGCCTTCGAGCTCGCCGTCATCCGATCTCAACGCCATCATCTGGCCGGACGCCCAGAATAACGAGCCGTCCTTCCGAATGTGCCAGCGCTCATCATCTCCGTGGCCCTCTGTCAACGCGGCGGCCATTTCCCGTTGAGGAACCCCTGCCTCACGGTCTTCCGGCGTGAAAATTACCGCCATGGGCTGGCCGACAATTTCATTCTCCTCCCACCCGAGGATCCGGCGCGCACCCTCATTCCAGGTGGTCACGAGGCAATCGAGATCCACGGCGATGATTGCATATTCAATGGCACTCTGGAGTATGGCTTCGAGAAAACGCTCACGAGCGCGACTGGAACGGGATAAGGGGTTCATGATGTTGTTCCGCGCCTGATGCTTCAGGTCACAAGCGGATGACCTTACCTCAATCCTATACCCGACGCTGCCGCATTTCCATCGCGAAGTCGGTCCGAGTGATGAGCAGATCCGTTAGAGTATTTGCTCCGACGAGCCCGCGGCATTCTTGAAGCGACCATAGTGATGGGGCGGAACCCTCCACCGACGATAAGCTGCCTCGGCGTAAACATCCGGCGGATTTGCCTGTTCAACTCCCGCAAATATCCTCGACGTCGGTAGGACTTCGTCTAACCCCCGGGAGGATTTCGGCCACCAAATGGAGTGCGCGGACTAATACCGAGCAGAATTGGCCGGCTTGTCTCGAATTGATACCTCCTGATTGCCCGACCAAGAGGCGAACGATCACGGACGTGACGCGGTCAAGAGCCGACGGGCGGTGCGTAGGTTCACCGACCGGCAGATCCTAAGGGAGGTGCTCAAGAAGCGCGCCCGGAAACGCGTGGGTCGCAGGCAACCCTGGGGCGGAGAAAACGACAGGACTATCGACCTAGCGGAAACGTTCAATATGCGGAATGCCAGTCTTGGTGACGGCCACGCAAAACAGTGCCGTTATTTCGTTGAAAGGAAATCATAATGTCGCTCAAAGCACGAGCAGCACGCATTCACGAGTACGGTCCGCCTGAGGTCCTGAAGTTCGAAGACATCCTGGTCCCAGATCCTGGTGACGCAGAGGTCCTCGTCCGCAGCACAGTCATTGGCCTCAATTTTGTGGATGTCTATTTCAGACGCGGCACGATGGAGGTTCCGTCCTTTCCCGCAACTATCGGCAACGAGGCAGCGGGTGTCGTCGAGGCCGTCGGAAGAGACGTTGCCTCTGTGAAAGTCGGCGACCGCGTCGTCTTCGGTCACAGCACAGGCGCTTACGCCAGCGCTGGCCTCCACCCCGCCGACCGATTGGTGATCATACCGGACGGCGTCTCCGACGAGCAGGCTGCGGGCAGTTTTCTGAAGGGTTTGACGGCAAGATATCTGGTCAAGGACGTTGTGCCGTTAAGGCCCGGCGACACGATCCTCTATCACGCCGCCGCGGGTGGCGTGGGCCAGATCTTCGTGCAGTGGGCAAAGTCACTGGGGTATCGTGTCATTGGAACAGTATCCAGCCAAAGCAAGGCAGACGTTGCACGCCGGGCGGGATGCGATCACGTCATCAACTACAGCACGGAAGATTTCGTGGCGCGCACCTTCGAACTGACTGATGGAGTTGGCGTAGACGCGGTGTTTGATTCCGTCGGAGAAGACACCTTCCGTGGTTCGCTCGCCGTCCTCAAAGTTCGTGGCACCTTGGTCCAGTTCGGTAAAGTGTCCGGCGAAATCACCCCTATTGATCCCTATGAACTTGGCCCGCGAGGGCTGCATCTCACATGGCCAATGCTGCAGCATTACGTTTCAACGCCTGCCCAGACCGCTGCGGCGGCCGCCGATCTGTTTGCGGCAATAAAATCGGGCGTCCTGAGGGTCGATCCTACCCGCATCTATTCATTCGACGACCTCGTCGAGGCTCATCGGGATCTTGAAGGTCGATCGACAACGGGTTCAGCGGTCCTTCGTGTGACGCAATAGCGAAAAGAACCGAAGCGGTGTCACCCTTTCCACGACAAGACGCAGCTCGACGCCCGGTAGATCGAGCGTGACCGAGCCCTCAGCAACCACATCCTTCCCACGGACAGCCTTGCTTCGGGGCATGCACATTATTGTTATTGTTGCTTGTTGCGGTTCTCCTCCTATGCCATTTTGCTGTTAAAATAAGAGGCTTGAACGGCTCACGCACGGGCTCTAGTCTCGAAGAGATGGCGGCGTTTCGTGCGACCATCGATATGGGGGAATCTTGGATGGCACGCATTACGCTGAGGCAACTGCTCGACCATGCTGCGGAGGAAGGCTACGGCGTTCCCGCTTTCAACATCAACAACATGGAGCAGGCGCTCGCCATCATGGAGGCCGCGGACGCCTGTCAGGCGCCGGTTATCATGCAGGCGTCGCGCGGAGCCCGCGCCTATGCCAATGACATCATGCTGAAGCACATGATGGATGCCGTCGTCGAAATCTATCCGCATATTCCGGTCTGCGTGCATCTCGATCACGGCAACGATCCCTCCAACTGCATGACGGCGATCCAGGCGGGTTTCACTTCGGTGATGATGGATGGTTCGCTGAAGGCGGACGCCAAGACGCCCGCCGACTGGGCCTATAATGTCGGCGTCACCAAGATGGTGACCGATATGGCGCATTTCGGCGGCATCTCGGTGGAAGGCGAACTCGGCGTTCTCGGTTCCCTGGAGACCGGCATGGGCGAGGCCGAGGACGGCCACGGCGCCGAGGGCAAGCTTTCGCATGACCAACTGCTGACCGATCCGGACGAAGCCGTGAAGTTCGTGCGCGAAACCAAGGTCGATGCGCTTGCCATCGCGATGGGCACATCGCATGGCGCCTACAAGTTCACCCGCAAGCCGGACGGTTCGGTGCTGGCGATGAACGTCATCGAAGAAATTCACCGTAAGCTCCCGAACACGCATCTCGTCATGCATGGCTCGTCCTCGGTCCCGATTGAGCTGCAGGAGATCATCAACAAGTATGGCGGCCAGATGAAACCGACATGGGGAGTGCCGGTCGAGGAAATCCAGCGCGGCATCAAGAACGGCGTGCGTAAGGTCAATATCGACACCGATGGCAGAATGGCGATGACCGGTCAGATCCGCCGCGTGCTGCAGGAGGACCCAAGCGAGTTCGATCCGCGCAAATATCTGAAGCCGGCAATGACGGCGCTGACCAAGCTCTGCAAGGAGCGGTTCGAACAGTTCGGCACTGCTGGCATGGCTGGCCGCATCACGCCCCTTGCCGTTTCGGAAATGGCGAAGCGTTATAAATCCGGTTCCCTCGATCCCGCGTTCTCTTGAAACCGGGTTAGCCTGTGAAACTGGGTTAGCCTGCGGCCGGGCGTGCGGCCTTTTCCGGCTCGGCCGCAACCTTGCCTGTCAGTGCTTGGCCGTGGAAACGGCTCAGCTGGCTGACAACCTCCTGGATTTCGCTTGCCGTTCGTTCGTCGTCCCAGTCGAGCGCTGCCCCGGCAACGTTGGCGATTTCCCGCAGGCCTTCCGGCGTCAACCGGCCCTCGATCGCAAGCGTCGTGCGGCGCATCACGATGTCCGACAGGTGGATAACGAGTTCATTCCGGGCGATCCAGTCGATCTCCCGGAGACTGTAACGTGCAGCACCCGTCAGCCGCTGTTGGTCGGAATAGCTTGAAGGGGAAGAAAGCAGGGCCACAGCCGTCGTGCCGTAGCGGCCGAGTAGTTCGTCGGCACGCGCGGCAGCAACGCCGCTGCGCGCCGCGGCATCGCTGATCCAGGCGTTACGCTGCTCAGCATCAGCCGGAAAGGCCTTGCCGCCGCCGACCGCCAGATAGCGTGTCGACTGGCTGCGGCGGCGTTGCAGCCGGGAGAGAACGGTGTCGGCGACCTCTTCGGCAAAACCGCGGAACGTCGTCCACTTGCCTCCGACCAGCGAAATGACCGGAAAAGGTCTGCCGTCCTCGGGTTCCTTCACCGGCGCGGAGTGGTCGCGGCTGATCAGCCCCGGTGCGGTCGCATCCGATGCCGGCAGCGGGCGGATGCCGCTATAGCTGTAAACGATCTGATTGCGATCGAAGCGGAGCGTCGGCAACAGCGAGCGGACGCTTTCGAGGAAATACTCGGTTTCCGGCTCTTCGCAGCGGACATTGTCCGGATCATCCGCCGGAATGTCGGTCGACCCGACCAGTGCCAGCCCGAGATAGTCGTAGACCAGGCAGATGCGGCCGTCGTCGGCCTCGAAATAGATCATATGGCCGTTGAGGCTTCGCACCAATTCGGGATGGTCAAGCAGGATATGGGAACCCTTCGTGCCGCCGATCAGCCGCGATGGAGCGCCGAGCAAAGTGTTGACGTGATCGATCCAAGGACCTGCCGCATTGACGACCAGCTTGGGAGCAACGGTGACATCGCGACCATCGGGCTGCCGGAAGGTCAAACGCCCTTCTGAAACGGCAGCCAGTGTCGCGAAATTTGCCGCGAGGCTCCTCGCATTCGCGTCGAGACCATCGCTCACGAGTTCATAGACGAGCCGCTCCGGCCTGCTGATCTTGGCATCGTAATAGATGCCGCCGGCGACGATGGCGGGGGTAATATGCGGCATTTCCCTGCGCGCCTGTTTCTTCAGGATCAGCCGGTGGCGCGGCATGACCTGGTCGCGCGAACCGAAGAAGTCGTAGAGCCGAAGCCCGATCTTGATGAGAACCGCACCACGGCTGCGTGGCGCCGTCTTCGACCCAAGGAGCGTCCTTGTCGCTGCCCAGATGCCGCGGGTCCAGGAAAAGACCGGAATGAAGGTCGGCAGCGGTTCGACGCAATGCGGCGCGTTCTTGAGCAGGAGGTTGCGCTCAAGCGTCGACTGCGCCACCAGCCCGAACTCACCCGTTTCCAGATATTTCAGGCCGCCGTGAATGAGCCGCGATGGTGCGGCGCTCGTGCCGGAGCCAAAGTCGGCCTTGTCGACGATCAGGCAATTGACACCCTGTAGCGAGAGGTCGCGGAACAGGCCGGCACCGTTGATGCCCGCCCCGATGATCAAAACGTCGATATCGTTCTCGCCGAGGTTCGAGAAGCGTTGCTGCAAATCGGGGGTCATGCTCATCGTCCTAAATTGCCCGCCGCAGCAGGCATCTGTCTTTTCAGTTTGCCGATTGCTCCGGTGCAAGCGCGGCAATCTTCGACCAAAGGGGGACCATTGCGTCGGCAATGTCGCGGAACACCTGGTAACGCTTTTCATAATCCGCGCTGCGCGCCGCATCCGGCCGGCAAGTTTTCGCGATGGAAGCCGTGTCGCGCGGATCGCTCTGCGGATCGGCAAAGATACCGGCGCCGGAACCGGCACAAAGCGCAGCACCCCAGGCGGCCGCCTCATCCGTCTCGGTTACCGTGACCGGCATGCCAAGCACATCGGCAAACATTTGCACGACGGCAGGATTGCGCGAGACGCCACCGGCGAGCCGCGCCCGATCGAAGGCAAAGCCGTTGCGAAGCGCGTCGACATGAATGCGATGATTGAAAGCGATGCCCTCAAGCACGGCGCGCAGCATGTCGCCGCGGTCGTGCCATCCACCGAGCCCGAAGAAGCCGGCGCTGGCCGCCGCGCCATACGGCGAGCCGAACAGATAGGGATGGAAGAGCGCGGTCGAGGGGCGTTCGAAAGCGGCCTCGATCTCGGGCGCCAGCAAGCCGTGGATCGAGTTGCCTTGCATCTCGCCATTTTTCCGTTCGGCAGCGCAGAGCGTGTCCAGAAACCAGTCGTAATTGGCCGTCGATGCCGGAGAGATCGACATGCTGTTCCAGACGCCGGGTGCAATCCCGTTGCGGCAGAACCAGCGCCGGTCGACACGCGGTTCCGACGAAAGCGTCTCGTTGATCGAATAGGTCCCGGCAATGACGGCGACAACGCCATTGGCATAGCCCCCCGCCCCGAGCGCCGAGGCCGTGACGTCATGCAGACCGGCAACGACAGGTGTTCCCTCGACAAGGCCAGTCAGTTGCGCGGCCCCAGGGGTAACGCGTCCAACAATCTGGTCGGAGCGTGAGGCTGGTGGCAGGGCGTGGACGAGATCCTGCAGTCCAAACAGCCGCATGGCATCTTCACTGTAGGTCTGCGTTTTGACATTGGTGAAGGAGGTGCTGGCTTCGGTGCGGTCCGTACCGATGATCCCGGTCAAGCAGAACCGCAGCCAGTCCTTGCAGCTGAAGAAATGGCCGATGCGCTTGTAGCGCTCAGGCTCCATTTCGCGGATCCAGGCAAGCAATGCCGATGGCGCGGAGACGTGCGGGATCTGTCCCGTCAGTTCGATCGCCAGCTCGGCGACGTCGCTTTTCGTCCACCGGTCGACGACCGACCCTGCTCGGCTGTCCAGCGAGAGAATGGCCCGGCCGAGCGGCTTCCGGGCGTGATCGAGCAGGTAGATGCCGTCTCCATGCGCGGTAGTGGCAATGCCCTCAATGTCGCTTGCCGGCCGCCCGCTGAGTGAAATCGCTTCGCGGATGGCGTCGGCCGTCGCGTTCCACAATTCATCCATGTCGCGCTCGATATGGCGGGCCTTCGGAATGAACTGCGTGACGCGGCGCCGGGCGACAGCAAGCGGCGTGCCATCGATATTGAAGATGACCGCCTTGGTGACTGTCAAACCACTATCGATCCCGAGCAGTGTCGGCATTCACGTTCACCTCATGAGGGACAACCGGCCCGCGCCGTCAGGAGCGCCCTCCGGCGCCCTTGGCGATGACCACGTTGATATCTCTGGACCGCATGCGGTCGATGTGCACCGGCTGGGTCTTGTCATCGACGATAACGACGTCGAACTCATCCAGTGCTGCGAAACTATGAAGTGCACGCCGTTCAAACTTGGTATGATCGGCAAGCAGGATGCGTTTTACGGAACAGTCGAACATGGCGCGCTTGGTATCGACTGTTTCAGGAGACTGGTGCAGCACCGTGCCATCGCTGATCGCCGACATCGAGATGAACGCGACATCGGCCCTGAGAGCCTTGATCTCGTTGATGGTCATGCGACCCATGAAGGCATTGCACCAATTGTAATATTGGCCGCCGAGGGCGAGTAGCGTCACGTCATGCAGGCCCGTCAGCGCATTCATCAGCGTCAGGGAATTGGTAATTGCCGTGACCGGCACCTTCGAAGACAGATGCGCCGCCATCTGAAGTACCGTCGTCGAGTCATCGAAAAAGATCGCCTGTCCCGGTTCGACGAATTGCATTGCCGCCTCGGCGATCAACTTCTTTTCCACCGACTGACGGTTCGCGCGGTAGACGTCGCTGGATTCGATGAGATTGGTCGCTGCCGCAGTGACGATGCCGCGCGTTTTCCTGAAGAGGCCGCGGCTGACGAGTTCATCGACATCACGGTGAGCCGTCATCAGGCTGATCCCAAAGCGGTCGGTCAGGTCTTCAATCCGCATCGAGCCTTCACCCATTACGGCCTCTGCAATCATGCGGCGGCGCGCGATCTGGCGCGTCTGCCGGCTGTCGCTGGTGAGCTGGTCCAACAGATCGTCGTCCCGGCTGGTCTTCTGTGTCACGGGTTACCCCTGTCGCTGAATTATGGATCCCAGCTTCGTACAGTGATTGCCGCGCCAAGGCAAAAAGGCGAAACGCAACCCGCGGTTGGACCGCCGACCATCGCTTCCAGCATGAAAATGAGGGCGCTCTTGCGAGCGCCCTTTACCGTTTACTGCGCCAGAACGAACGGGCCGGTGTACTTGTCGATGTTGTCCTTGGTGATCAACAGGCAATCGAAGAGCTGCTTCTCGCTCTTCGCACCCGTGTTACCCGTCTTGATCAGATTGTCTGCCTGCTTGACGGCTTCTTCAGAGAAGACGGCAACCGGTTGGAGGACGGTGTATTGGAGTTCGCCCGCCTTGATGGCAGCAACGGCGTCCGGTGAACCGTCGAAGCCGCCGACCTTAACATTGGCGAGCTTGCCGGCTTCCTTCAGCGCGGCGATCGCACCGAGTGCCATTTCGTCATTGCCCGAGATGACGCCGACGATATCCGGGTTGGCCTGCAGCATGGACTGCATCTTGTTGTGGCCCTGGGTGCGGTCCCAGTTGGCAACTTCCTTGGCGACCTTCTTCAGATCCGGATACTGCGAAAGAACAGTCTCGTAGCCATTCGACCGCGTTGCAGCGTTGTTGTCGGACGGCGCGCCGAAGAGTTCGGCATAGTTGCCCTTGTCGCCGATCGCTTCGACCCATTGCTGCGCGCCGAGGGCGGCACCCTGTGCGTTGTTGGAAACAAGCTGCGCCTTCGCCAGGCCTTCCTGGTTGATTTCGGCGTTGACGAGGATGACCGGGATACCGGCAGCAACGGCTTTCTTGACCGCACCGACGGAACCGTCGGCGTTTGCCGGGTCGAGGATGATCGCCACCGACTTGTTGGTGATCGCGGTATCGATCAGGTTGCTTTCGGTATTGGTGTCGCCCTTGTGGGCGTTGACCGAGGCTGTGTAGCCCAGCTTTTCGGCAGTTGCCTTGGCGACATTGCCTTCCGTCAGCCAATAGGGATTCGACGGATCGTTGACGATGATCGTCATCATGCCCGCTGCCCAAGCCGAGCTTGCCAGAAGCGGTGCTACGGCCGCGGCGGCCAGAAGTATGCGCATGCCTTTCTTAAACATAGTCTCTCTCCCATTCGTGAGCTCAGTTATTGCCGGTGATCCGGCGTTGCTTTCCCCAATCGGCTTTCCTGGACTCCAGCCTGCCGTCGTGGATAAGTTTCGGTCTCAGCCGTCAGGACGATTTGACCCGGCGGCCGTATTGGATGCTGTTCATGAGGACGGCGAGAACGATCACTGCGCCGGTAAAGACTGTCTGCCAGTAGGCCGAGACGCCGATGATCACGAGGCCGTCCGAAAGGAAACCGATGACGAAGGCGCCGAGCATGGTGCCGCGAACCGTACCGCGGCCGCCGGTCAGCGCCGCGCCGCCGATGACCACGGCTGCGATCGCCGTCAGCTCGTAGGTTGTGCCTGCCGTCGGGCCGGCGGAGGTCAGCTGCGAGGAGAGGACCAGGCCGGCGATTGCGGCACAGACGCCGGAAAGCACATAGACGATGATCTTCACGCGCTTGACCGGAACGCCGGAGAGATCGGCAGCACGCTCGTTCCCACCTGAGGCGTAGAGCCAGCGGCCGAAGGCAGTGCGGCTCAGCACGATGCCGCAAATGATGGCGAGAACCGCAAGCACGATGACCCCGATCGGAATGCCTGCGAGGCGGTTGAAGCCGAGCCAGTCGAATCCGGTATTGCCGAGTTCCGGACGGCCACCGAGATTGTTGTAGGTCAGGCCGTTGGTCATCAAAAGAGCGATGCCGCGGGCGACGTAGAGCACGCCGAGTGAGGCGACGAAGGCCGGCACCTTGAGATAGGCGATCAGCACGCCGTTGACCGCACCGACCAGCGCACCGAGCGCACATGTGATGACGACGACGGCCCAGACCGGCGGATAGAGGATGACGCCGAAATAGGTGAGGGTGACGCCGTGCATCAGGAAACCGGCGATGCAGCCTGCAAGCCCCAGTGTCGAGCCGACCGACAGATCGATACCGCCATTCAGGATAACGAGCAGCATGCCGATCGCCAGAATGCCGAAGATCGCGACGTGCGACGCCATGATCAGGAAATTGTTCAGCGTGAAGTAATAGGGTGACAGGAACGAGAAGACCGCGATGATGACGATCAACGCGAAGAAGGCACGGCCTTCCAAGATGAGACGCACGATATTGGTGTTGCGCTTCTGCCCGCTGGAAACTGATTTCTTTTCGGTGATGTTCGTGACTGACATAATCAGTGCTCCATAATCCAGGCTAGAGCATGATGCCGAAAAGTGTGCGCGGTTTTCGGACGACATCATGCTCTACTTCTTTGATTTAGATCAGGATTCAGATTTTAGGCCGATCGGGCCTAAAATCATCCTGATCTAGTGCGCGACCACGGCTTCGCCGGAGGCGGCCATGATCTTTTCCTTGGTGACATCCGAGCCGAACTCGGCCGATATCCTGCCGCGGTGCATGACGATGATGCGGTGCGCGATGCTCAGGCATTCATTGACCTCGGACGTTGAATAGACGACCGCCAATCCCTGCTTGGCGCGCTCCGCGAGCAATTTGAAAACTTCCGCCTTGGCGCCGATGTCGATGCCGCGGCTTGGCTCATCAAGCAGGATGACCTTCGGCTGGGTTGCCAGCATCTTGCCGATAACGACCTTCTGCTGGTTGCCGCCGGAGAGCGAGCCGATCGAAGCCGCACCGCCATCGGTTTTCACATGCACCCGCCGGATCGCGTCATTGACGAGATCGCGCTCCCGATGGCCGGAGGTGAAAAGCCCTTTGGTGAAGGCGCGGATACTCGCAAGCGACAGATTGGAGCCGACCGTCATCGTCTGGACGAGACCGTCGCGCTGGCGATCTTCGGGCACGAGCACGAGACCGGTGGCAATGCGCCCGGCGATGCTAAGCCCACTGACGTCCTGTCCTTCGAGCAGAACCTGTCCGCCGCTTGCGCGCAGACGTCCTGCAATGCACTCGAGCAGTTCCGTACGCCCGGCGCCCATCAGCCCGTAGATGCAGACGATTTCGCCGGCACGCACCTTGAGAGACAGACGATCGACTGCATTATAAGCAGCGCCGGAGGGACCGGGGACACTGAGGTTTTCGATGGAAAGCGAGACGTTTCCGAACTGGTGACCTTGCGGTGGGCTACCGAGGTCGAAATTCTCGCCGACCATGTTGCGGACGATCCATTCGAGATCGATATCCTTGCGCTCGGCATAGGCCGTTATGTTTCCGTCGCGCAGAACGACGGCGTGATTGGTGATCTGCAGCGCCTCTTCCAGATGATGCGAGATGTAGACGATCGACACGCCGCGGCTCGTCAGGTCGTGGATGACCTTGAAGAGCACTTCCACCTCCGTCGCGCTCAGCGCCGAGGTCGGCTCGTCCATGATCAGGATGCGCGAATTGACGGAGAGGGCTCGTGCAATTTCGACAATCTGCTGCTGGCCGAGGCGAAGATCCTCGACGCGCGTCAGCGGATCTATGTCTTCCTCGAGCTCTTCCATCAGCGCCCGGGTCTGACGCTCCTCTTCGGCGAAGTCGACGAGACCGCCCTTGACGATCTCCCGGCCCATGAAAATATTGTCGCGGACACTGAGATTGGGGGCCAGGCTGAGCTCCTGATGGATGATGGAGATCCCGCACTCGCGCGCATGGGTCGACGAGCTGAAGCTGATCGGCGAGCCGTCGAGAATGATCTCGCCGGAGCTTGCCTGCGCGACACCCGAGAGGATCTTCATCAAGGTCGACTTGCCCGCGCCGTTCTCCCCGAACAGCGTTGTGACCTGGCCGCGGTGAATGTCGAAGTTCACCCCCTTCAAGGCGTGAACGCTGCCGTAGGATTTTGCGATGTTGCGGGCAGCGAGGACGACCTCGCCTTTCGCCCCGTTGCTGCGTTGCGGCTGGTTCATTTGAGCTCGACCTTCACCGGCGTGACGAGCCAGTTCTTCGGGTTGATGAGCTTGAAGACGCCGACGACGGTCGCCTGCTTTCCGTCCAGGGTGTCAGCATCCAGGCCGGCGAAAACCGCCTTCTTCATCTCGTTATTGATGGCCGAGCCGGCATCCTGATACTGGATCTGGTTGGTAAACTGGCCGAATTCGATGGTGCCGGTTGCGTCGCGGAGGTCCGTGCCGTTGACCGCAGGGCCGGTCTGGACACGGACCACCGTCTCGGGAGGCAACCCATCGATCTTCATTTCGTTGGTGTTCGACTTGCGGGCGCCGAAAACGCCGGTCAGCGTGACGGGGATGACCGGCCCGGTGCTCGTCGCGGTACCGTATTTCTCGGCCGCCGCCTTCTTGTCGGCGGCAATGGCGGCTGCGAGATCGGCGGCTGCAATCGCCCTCTCCTCGACATTCGCCTTGATCTTCGGAAACTGCTCGGCGCCGAAGGTTTCCGGAGAGAATGCCTGCTGGCGGACGTCGTTTTCGGAGCCGATCTTGACGACCGTCGTGTCGAACGCGATCGCTGCAACGACGATGACTGCCAACGCCGCGCTGACAAGGAGCCCGCGATTGCCGCTACTCGGTTTTGATGCTGCATGATCGGGCGAGGTACTCATGTCCGGACGGCCTTTGGCTTGGAATGGCAAGATGGAGAGGGCTAGCGCGATGATGATCGCACGCGGGCTGAAGCATTGCGCCGCACCGGAACAGAAACCGGCGGGCCACCCGCAAGAGCGCAACTCTGGACGAATATTCGCATTGGAAGCCTCCTCAACACGACCGGCGGCTGTCTCCTCCCACCGCTTGGGCCTGCAAATTCTCCATCAGGAAGAGCGCTTCCGTGATAGAAGTATGTTATTTATGCCGTAAATGATGTTATAAATTTTATGAGCTGTCAACGGCGCCTCCGCCGTATTTCGATAAAAATACCCGACCTTACATCTTGTTTATCACGCTGCATTGCAGCAAAAAGGGGCAGGCAAAGCTAAAATCGTCACGTCTGTCATTCGATTGCGTTGTGGCGGTGTATGGCTGTTTTTAAATGATAATTTTTCTCACTAAGCATTGCGGATGCGGCCGTTTTCAATGCCGCACCGCAATCGTTGGGCGGCACAGACGTAACGTCCGTACCCTTCTATTTTAGATGAAAAAAATTACATCGCTAGAAAAATCTTACTAGCTTTATGGTATCTTTATGTTATGTTTTTAAGCGAACCTAGAGAGGTTTCGGCTGCGTGCTCGATCTGGGCTTAAAAACCGAAGTTGGCAGCCGATGCATCATCCCAGAGAGTTGAGGGATCGGGAGGCTTCAGATGAATTTGATGCGCGTATTACTCGCCGTGACACTTGCTAGGATGGCGAGATAGGCCTGCAATGACATCGACCGGGAAGATCATCATTGGGATAGATGCCGGCACCTCGGTCATCAAGGCTGTCGCCTTCGATCTGTCCGGCCGCCAGATCGCCACGGCCTCCGTTCGCAACCGATATGCCACCGGAGACGATGGCTCGGCAACGCAGTCGCTGGACCAGACCTGGCTCGATTGCGCCAGCGCGTTGCGTGGCCTCGGAGAAAAGGTCACTGATCTTGCATCCCGCACCGCAGCCATCGCCGTCACCGGACAGGGCGACGGCACCTGGCTCGTCGGCCGCGGCAATAGGCCGGTTGCCGATGCCTGGCTGTGGCTCGACGCGCGCGCCGCGCCGACAGTCACATCGCTCGCCGGCGGAACGCAGAACCGTGCCCGCTTCGAGGCAACGGGCACCGGCCTCAACACGTGCCAGCAGGGTGCGCAACTCGCCCATATGGACCGCTTCACGCCGGACCTTCTCGATCGGGCGGAGGCGGCGCTGCACTGCAAGGACTGGCTCTATCTCAACCTCACAGGCGTGCGGGCAACCGATCCATCGGAGGCAGGTTTCACCTTCGGCAATTTCAGAACGCGCCAGTATGATGCCGTCGTGATCGACGCGCTCGGCCTTGAGCACAGACGCGGGCTTTTGCCCGAAATCATCGACGGCAGCGAGATCAGCCACGCGCTGACATCAGAGGCGGCGAAGGCCTGCGGGCTGCTTGCCGGAACGCCGGTTTGCCTCGGCTATGTCGACATGGTGATGACGGCGCTTGGTGCAGGCGTGCGCAGCGGCGCTCGCAACGCCGCCTGTTCGACGATCGGCTCGACCGGCGTGCACTTGCGCGCCAAGTCCGTTGCCGACGTTCAGCTCAATCGTGAGGGTACCGGCTATGTGATCGCCCTGCCCATTCCCGGCATCGTCACCCAGGTCCAGACCAATATGGGCGCCACGATCAACATCGACTGGATCCTCGATGTCGCCGCCTATCTCATGGCCGAGGCAGGCAAGCCTGCTTCGCATGCAGAACTCATTGCGCGCATCGACGGCTGGTTTGCAGAAAGCCGACCGGGGTCGGTGCTTTATCATCCCTACATTTCCGAAGCGGGCGAACGTGGGCCTTTCGTCAACGCCAATGCGCGCGCGGGCTTCACCGGGCTTTCGATGCGTCACGGCTTCCCCGACCTGCTGCGCAGCGTGGTGGAGGGGTTGGGGCTTGCTACCCGCGACTGCTACGCGGCGATGGGCCCGATGCCCGGAGAGCTGCGGGTCACGGGCGGGGCAACACGCTCCGTCGCCCTTCGCCGTTCGCTTTCGGCCGCCGTCAACGCACCGATCCGCCAGTCGCGCCGCGAGGAGACGGGGGCGGCCGGCGTGGCGATGATGGCTGCGGTGGCCGTCGGCGTCTATTCCAGCATGGACGATTGCATTGCCGACTGGGTGACGCCGCTGCTCGGCGATCCGGAAACGCCGGATGCCAGCGAGGCTGCCCGATTCGACAGGCTCTTTTCTGCCTATACCGATGTGCGCCAGGCAATGACGCCCGCCTGGGACAAGCTTGCCGAAGCCGCAACGACGTCGCCGCTGGGCGCGTAATTCTGATGCAGCAGGCATCGAAGGAGCATGACATGACCGAACCCGAACTCCTGGATCTCTTCGTCATCGGCGGAGGCATCAACGGTGCGGGGATAGCACGCGATGCTGCCGGCCGCGGCCTGAAGGTCGTGCTGTGCGAAAAGGACGATCTGGCACAGGGAACGTCGTCGCGCTCGGGCAAGCTGGTGCATGGAGGTCTGCGTTACCTCGAATATTACGAATTCCGCCTAGTGCGTGAGGCGCTGATCGAGCGTGAAGTGCTGCTCAACGCCGCGCCGCATATCATCTGGCCGATGCGCTTCGTCCTGCCGCACAGCCCTGAGGATCGCCCCGCATGGCTCGTGCGGCTCGGGCTCTTCCTCTACGATCATCTTGGCGGCCGCAAGAAGCTGCCCGGGACCCGCACGCTCAATCTGCTCCGCGACCCGGAAGGCACGCCGATCCTCGATCAATACACACGCGGCTTTGAATATTCCGATTGCTGGGTCGACGACGCCCGCCTCGTGACCTTGAATGCGGTGAGCGCAGCGGAAAACGGCGCTCTGGTGCTGACCCGCTCGCCGGCCGTGTCGGCCCGTCGCGAGAATGGCGGTTGGACCGTGGTCACGAAAAGCAACGCCACGGGGGAGACGCGAACCTTTCGTGCCAAATGTCTGGTGAACTGCGCCGGCCCCTGGGTGATGGACATCATCAATCGCGTCGCCGGTTCGAACTCCGGCCGCAATGTCCGCCTCGTCAAGGGCAGCCACATCATCGTGCCCAAGTTCTGGGCGGGCGCCAATGCCTATCTGGTGCAGAACCACGACAAACGCGTCATTTTCATCAATCCCTACGAGGGCGACAAGGCGCTGATCGGGACGACCGATATCGCTTACGAAGGCCGGGCCGAGGATGTCGCCGCCGAGGAGACGGAGATCGAGTATCTGCTCAAGGCGGTCAATCGCTATTTCAAGGAAAAGCTGCGTCGGCAGGATGTGCTGCACAGCTTCTCCGGCGTGCGCCCGCTGTTTGACGATGGCAAGGGCAACCCGTCGGCCGTTACCCGCGACTACGTCTTCGATCTCGACGAGACAGGCGGCGCTCCGCTGCTCAACGTCTTCGGCGGCAAGATCACCACATTCCGCGAGCTCGCCGAACGCGGCATGCAGCGTCTGAAGCACATCTTCCCGAACATGGGAGGCGACTGGACTGAGAAAGCGCCGCTGCCGGGCGGCGAAATTCCGAATGCCGACTACGAGAGCTTCGCCAACAGCCTGCGCGATATCTATCCCTGGATGCCCCGCAAGCTCGTGCATCACTACGGCCGTCTCTATGGCGCCCGCGCCAGGAACGTGGTTGCCGGCGCGCCAGGCATGGAAGGGCTCGGGCGGCATTTCGGCGGACAGCTCTACGAGGCCGAGGCCCGCTATCTCGTCGCCACGGAATGGGCCGAAACGGCCGAGGACATTCTCTATCGCCGCACCAAACACTACCTCCATCTGAACGAAGCGGAGCGCGCGGCCTTTGGCGAGTGGTTTGCTTCAACCCGCCTTGCCGCCGCCTGAAGGATGCCGCCATGCCGCTGACCCTTTCGCTCAATACCAATCCGCTGGTCAACCGCTTCGCCGACCCAGACGACCTCATCGACACGGTGGCGCATGATTTGCGCATCCGCGACCTCCAACTGACCCACGAATTCATCAATCCGAGCTGGCAGGCGCCCGTCATCCGCCGCCTGACGCGCACGATGAGCGCTGCCCTGCAGCGCACCGGCGTACGGGTCACCTCGGGCATGACGGGCCCCTATGGGCGCCTCAACCATTTCGGACATCCGGATGCCGATGTGCGCCGCTACTACGTCGAGTGGTTCAAGACCTTTGCCGACATCACCGCCGATCTCGGCGGCCACTCGGTCGGCACGCAATTTGCGATCTTCACCTATAAGGACTTCGACGATCCGGCCAGGCGCGAGGAACTGATCAAGATCGCCATCGATTGTTGGGCCGATGTCGCCGAGCATGCGCGCGCCGCAGGCCTCTCCTACATGTTCTGGGAGCCGATGAGCATCGGCCGCGAGTTCGGCGAGACGATCGCCGCCTGTCTGTCGCTGCAGGAGCGGCTGACAGCCGCCGGAATGGCCATCCCGATGTGGATGATGGCGGATATCGATCATGGCGACATCACCTCCACCGATCCCGACGACTACGACCCCTATGCCTGGGCACGCGCCGTCCCGCCGGTATCGCCGATCATCCACATCAAACAGAGCCTGATGGACAAGGGCGGGCACCGGCCCTTTACCGCCGAATTCAACGCCAAGGGCCGCATCCAGCCGGCACCTCTGCTTCAGGCGCTGGCCGAAGGTGGGGCAAAAGACAATGAAATCTGCCTGGAACTCTCCTTCAAGGAACGCGAGCCGAACGATCGCCAGGTCATCCCGCAGATTGCCGAAAGCGTCGCCTTCTGGGCGCCGCATATCGACACCGGCGTCGCCGACTTGAACATCTGAGGCGGAGGTCTTTAAAAGGCAGCACTGCGATACGGCGGAATCGCCGCATGACCTTCGAAAAGGAGCCGTGATGACAGACGCCGATGATACGCTTGCCGTGCGTGCTGCCTGGCTTCACTATGCCGGTGGCCTGACGCAGTCCGACGTTGCTCGCCGCCTCGGCGTGCCATCGGTAAAGGCCCATCGCCTGATCGCCAGAGCGGTTGCCGATGGTGTCGTCAAAGTCACCATCGACGGGGATATCGTCGAATGCGTCGAGCTGGAGATGCGGCTTTCGGAGCGGTTCGGACTTCAATATTGCGAGGTCGCACCCGATCTCGGCGAGGAAGGCTTGCCGCTGCGCGCACTTGGCCATGCCGGCGCCGGCTATCTCAAGCGCGAGATCGAGCGCGGCGACAATACGGTCATCGGCCTCGGTCATGGCCGCACGCTTTCCGCCGCCGTCCAATATATGCCGAGGGTAAGCGCGAAGAACCTGCGCTTCGTCTCATTGCTTGGCGGACTGACACGAAACTACGGCGCCAACCCCTATGACGTGATGCATCGCATCGCCGAAAAGACCGGCACCCATGCCTATGTCATGCCGGTTCCCTTTTTCGCCAATACCGGCGAGGACCGCGAAGTGCTGAAGGCGCAGCGTGCCGTCAAGGAGGTCTTCGATCTTGCCAACAATGCCGATCTGAAGCTGGTCGGCCTGGGCACTGTCGATGCCGAGGCGCAGCTGGTTTTGTCTGGCATGGTCGAACCCGGTGAAATCGACGACATCGCTGCCGCGGGCGGCGTCGGCGAAATCCTCGGACATTTTTTCGACGCCGACGGTCATATCCTCGACACCGCGCTGACGGCGCGCACGCTGTCTGCGTCTTTTCCCAAAACCAAGAAAGAGCGGCTTGTGGCGCTGGCGGGCGGACAATCGAAAGTGGCTGCCATCCGGGCAATTCTGAATAGCCGCCGCCTTTTCGGGCTGATCACCGACGAACGAACCGCGCAGGCGCTGCTGAAGTAGCCATGGAAACACAACAATATTTGATCGCAAAATAACATAATAAATGTTGATTATCACGCATACTCCGTTATCTTAACATCAAACGAGGGTGGAGATCGGGATGAGGCGGGAAGAGCGGCAGCAGTTGATCGTCAACCTGCTCGTCGAAAACAAGACCGTCGATCTCGACGACCTTGCCGATCGCTTCACCGTGTCAAAGATGACGATCCATCGCGATCTCGACGATCTCGAGCAGGCCGGCGTCCTGCGCAAGGTTCGCGGCGGCGCGACCATTGACGCCGGAACTCAGTTCGAAAGCGACTTCCGCATTCGCGAGCGCCAAGGCAGCGAGGCCAAGCTGGCTATGGCTGAGACCGCGCTGGAACTGGTCGAGCCGGGGATGACGGTGATGGTAAATGACGGCTCGATGGCGGCCGTGCTCGGGGAAATGCTGCTGCAGAAGCGGCCGCTGACCTTGATCACCAACAACGCGGCGATCATGGAGCGGCTGAAAGGCGAAACCGGCATCGCGCTGATCGCGCTCGGCGGCATCTACTCGGCCAAGTTCAACGCCTATCTCGGCGTTGTCACCGAGGAGGCACTGTCGCGGCTGAGGGCCGACATCGCCTTCATTTCGACGCCCGCCGTCAGCGGCGGGCGCGCCTATCACATGGACGATAACGTCGTGCGCGCCAAACGGGCGATGATCGCGTCGTCGACCAGGACCTGCCTTCTGGTCAACCATCAGCGCATCGGCCACACCGCGCTGCATGTCATGGCGGATCTGGCCGACTTCGACGCGATTATCACCGACAGCGCACCGGATGCCGCTGTCCTGGAGGAATTCGAGCAGGCGGGCATTACGCTCACCATTGCATCAACGCAGGATCCGACATGACCGAAAAGCCGCGCTTCTGGATTGGCACCAGCTGGAAGATGAACAAGACGCTTGCTGAAGCCGAGCATTTCGCCCGCGGTCTCGAAGCTGCCGATGCCGCGCGCGACCCGCGTATCCAGCGCTTCGTGATTCCACCCTTCACAGCCGTGCGCGAGGTCAAGGCGATGCTTGCCAAGACCTCGGTGAAGGTCGGCGCCCAGAACATGCATTGGGCCGACCAGGGTGCCTGGACCGGCGAAGTCTCGCCGGTGATGCTGAAGGACTGCAATCTCGATCTCGTCGAGCTCGGTCATTCCGAACGTCGCGAACATTTTGGAGAGACCGACGAGACTGTGGGTCTGAAGACCGAAGCGGCGGTTCGCCACGGTCTCATTCCATTGATCTGCATTGGCGAGACGCTTTCCGACCGCGAAAGCGGAAAGGCTGCCGACATCCTCGCAACCCAGGTGCGCGGCGCGCTATCGAAACTTTCGGGCGCCCAGAAAAGCGCCGAAATCCTGCTCGCCTACGAGCCCGTCTGGGCGATCGGCGAGAAAGGCATCCCGGCGACTGCGGATTATGCGGATGCCCGCCAGTCTGAAATCATCGCCGTTGCCGAAACTGTGCTGGGCCGGAAGATCCCCTGCCTCTACGGCGGATCGGTCAACCCGCAGAACTGCGAAGAACTGATTTCGAGCCCGCATATCGACGGGCTCTTCATCGGCCGTTCGGCTTGGAATGTCGAAGGCTACCTCGACATCCTGGCCAGATGCGCCGCCAAACTCTGAGGAGAAAGACAATGAAGCTTGCCATTGCAGGAGACAGCGCCGGCGAAGGCCTCGCCAAGGTTCTGGCCGACCATCTGAAGGACCGTTTCGACGTGTACGAAGTCTCGCGCACCAGCGCCGGTGCCGATCCTTTCTACGCCAACCTCTCGGATCGCGTTGCCTCAGGCGTCATCGACGGCACCTACGACAAGGCGATCCTCGTTTGCGGCACCGGCATCGGTGTGTGCATCTCGGCCAACAAGGTTCCGGGCATCCGCGCCGCCCTGACGCACGACACCTATTCAGCCGAGCGTGCCGCGCTTTCCAACAATGCGCAGATCATCACCATGGGAGCCCGCGTCATCGGAACGGAGCTTGCAAAGTCGATCGCTGACGCGTTTCTTGCCCAGACCTTCGACGAGAACGGCCGCTCCGCCGGTAACGTCAAGGCCATGGATGATCTCGACGCGAAATACAGCGCCCGTTGAAACCGTCCCCGAAAACAAACCCCGACTAGGGATGCACACGATGCGAGACCGGTCTCACTGGCGGCCGACTAACTCGTCTGGAATTCGAGCTGGCTGATGTCTCGCGCAGTGCCCGGCGGGGCAAAGGGCTTGCTCCGTAGGGCCCATTCTTTGGCTTCAGGTGGAGCGCGGCGCCGCAATCATCTATGGTATCCGGCCTGAGCACCCGACGATCGGACAAGGTCTTGTGACGGCCGAAGTCGCCCTCATCGAGCCGACCGGAGCCGAGATCACCGCCAAACACGGTGCCGAGAACCTCGTTGTGACGGTGAGGGAGCGCCTTGCACTCTGTGCGGGTGACAAGCTCGGTCTTGCCCCCGATCTCAGCAAGCTGCATCTGTTCGACGCCAAGACTGAAAAGCGATTGATGCCGGCCTGATTGATCGGGAGCACTGGTTCAGCATCAACGTCTTTTCGGAACGTTCAACTGGCGGTCCGTTTGTAAATCATGCCTACGCGACTACTTATATGAGGCAAACCTCTTCTCGGTGGAAGAGCGGAGACGATCGGGAGCAAGCGATGTGCCGAAATATCAAACCCCTATTCAATTTCGATCCGCCGGCTACGGACGAAGAAGTTCATGACGCCGCGCTTCAGTTCGTGCGCAAGTTGAGCGGAGCCACGAAGCCGTCGAAACGCAATGAGGCGGCGTTCGAGCAGGCGGTCATTGCAATCGCGAAGTGCGCCCACGAGCTGTTGAGTTCGCTTGAGACATCTCAACCCCCTCGCGATCGAGAGGAAGTTGCCGCAAAGGCGCGCGCGAAAACAGCGATCCGCTTCGCGTAACAAGCTCCAGCTTGCCTCGCCTGATCACCCAACCTGACACCTCAGCGCGTTTCGAAAGTCCTGATAGGGGAGCGGACAGGCTGCCGCCCGCATCGTTCGTGCACGCATGATCAGCACAATGCCGGAAAAATGTGGTACTTGCCCTACTAACCGAAACCGTCGGTTTCCACAGAACGGAGTTAGCACATCGAACGCGACACAACACCCACGGCTTGGTCTTCGAACCTTGAAAGCGAATTGGCATTCCTGAAATCGCAGGGATGGTCTGAATTCTTTTCGGATCAGGTAATATTGGCAGAGAGCGATCTCGTCCCACGGCGCATTGCCGAGGTTCACCGTAGCCGTCTGAGCATTGTCTCGCTAAAGGGTCTAGCGAAGCTGAAGATATCGCATCAAATCAACACCGGCGAGTTCGCCGTGGGCGACTGGGTGCTGGTCGAGCCGCGCGATCATGCGTTGGTTCGGCGTCTGGAGCGCAGAACGTTGCTGCAGCGCCGGATCGAAGGCCGAGCGACCTACCAGCTCGCTGCTTGCAATGTCGATACATTGTTGATCGTCACGTCCTGCAATTTGGACTTCAACGTGGCAAGATTGGAACGCTACATCGCACTCGCCAATCAGGCAGGAACCACGCCCGTAATCGTCCTTACAAAAGCGGATACGACCGACGACGTACACATCTATCGGCGCGACGCAGCGGCGCTGCAGCGCGATCTGCCGGTGGTGGTACTGGACGCGCGCTCCGTAGATGCCGCGGCCGCTCTCGCACCGTGGTGTCAGCCCGGGCAGACGATCGCGCTCGTCGGCTCTTCCGGGGTCGGTAAATCGACGTTAGTCAATGCTTTGGCAGGACTACGCGGTGACCAGTCTCAAAAGACCGGCGGCATTCGAGAGCATGATGCCAAGGGCAACCATACGACAACAGCACGCTCAATCCACGCAATTCCAGGGGGCGGATGGGTCATCGATACGCCTGGAATGCGTACCCTCCAGGTGAGCGACGCTGCCGATGGAATCGACGCATTATATTCAGAGATAACCGAGCTGGCGCCAAATTGTCGGTTCCGGGACTGTAGCCACCAGCACGAACCTGGTTGCGCAGTGCTGTCGGCAGTGGAGGCCGGAACTTTGTCTCGTGATCGATTGTCCCGATGGCGGGCCCTATTCGACGAGAATGTAAAGAACACGCCGCAGGAAACTGGACCGCGCGGCAACAAGACAATCCGGAGGAAGAACCTGTAGGGGTTGCGCGCAGCAGCACTTCAAGATTTTTTTAAACAGGCGAACTCCAGATGCAGGTTGTCTCCCAACCGCCGAAGGGCCGCTGATATTTGTTGCGACGGTCGACGCCGAACTATGGCCTTGTGAACAACGCTCTTGGCGCGAGTTCTTAAATTCCTGACCCGTCGAGCTGCTGAGCGTCCTCGCCTTCCCAGGGTGCGGGCATCGAGGTGCGATTGAGATTGGCAGAGGGCATCGGCATCCAGCACTTCAGTTCCGGCGCGGCATATTCGATGATGCGGCCAGGCGAGGAATCGGAGGCGCGCCAGCCTTCTGAACCGAAATGATCGCCATTCGACCAATATGCGAGGTCAACTTCTGCCGGCCCCTGTTCGGACTGACGGATGGTGACGAGAATCCGGCTGCCGTCCTTCGGTGCGCTTGCCATGTCGCGCCAGCGCTCTGGCTCGTCCATCATTTTTCCTCCTGCCTTGCTGTCGATTGCAAGTGTCGCCTCGCCATCGAAAACGGTCAACTCAAACTTTGCCAGAAACCATCCTCTATCGAATGACGATCCATCGCGATGGTTGACCCAGTAATATCAGTCAGGTTGTGGGATACATGAAGGGCAAGAGTGCCATCCACCTTGCGCGGGTCTACGGTGAGAGAAAGCGCGGCTTCATAACATGCTCCTCGGCTACACATGGTGCGGCTCTGGAACCAGGCGCCGCTTTCCAAGGTCTAACCAAGTCGTCTGGATTTCGTTTCCTCTATTCGTTAAATGAGATTCGTGATCGATACGACGCACTGCTGAAGGAGCGGTCGATTTGCAAAACGGGGGTCTCGTTGCCGTGACGGGAGCAGGTCAAACGACCCCAGAAGCGTCCAGGCGGACGATCAATCCCATGATAAGACCGTGACCGCGGAAATGCGCGAACCATTGGAGAGAACCGTGACCAAAACTCCACGCCGCCCCGTCAATGCGCTTGATGCCGCGGAAGCCTTGTTCAAGCCCGCCAAAAAGGTGGCCGCCGCACCGCCCGTCGAGCGGCCGGCGCTGCCGAACGTCAAGGAACAGGTCACTCTGAAACTCGACAGCGACGTGCTCGTTTATTTTCAGGAGGATGGCCCGGGCTGGCAGGACCGCATCAACGATGTGCTCCGCGCCGCGATGAGGAACGATGGCTAGAGCATGATGCCGAAAAGTGTGAGCGGTTTTCTCATGACATCATGCTCTAACCCTATAATGTAGGACAGGGTTCAGATTGTAGGCCGACCGGGCCTAAAATCATCCTGTTCTATGCGGTTCTGCGGCCGTTGCTGACCCCCTTCGTTCAAAGGATTTCCAGTTCCATATGCCGGCCGCGGTACGATTGCGGCACTGCGACGTCCTCATTGCACATACACCGGGACGACTGCCGAGGTTTCGTCGCGGTAGGGCAGGCGGATTTGGAAGCGGTGTTCCCCGCTCTGGATGGGCCAGAAGACAGGCTTGTCGGGGTCGGTGACGGCGAAGGGCTGGCCGTCGACATACCAGACGATCTGCGGCACATGCGGTTGGACATCGGCCTTCAAAGGCAGCCGGTCGAATGCCGCCGGCTGTTCCGGATTGCGCCAGATCTGACTGTTGCGGGCCGGTGTCGAGATAGCGAGGCGGATCTGCGGGCTGGAGCCATCGGCGTTGGCGAGTGAATAATTTTGGCTCCTCTCGGCTGTTGCACTGATCGGCGGAGGTTTGAGGTTGGCGTCTGCGCCAGGCGATCGTGCAGCGACCTTCGGCATCTCGTCGGGCTTTAGCCATTCCACCAGCGTCTGGCTGCAGCTGTTGTCATTCGTCTTTCCATTGACGACGCAGACCTGCATCGGCTTGCGGTCCGGCGGCGTCGGAAAGCGCACATCGGCGATGTCTCCCGGCTTATTGCCGTGCACTCTGTCGAGGATCGCGTGGACGAGGCGAGCGGCACTGCCGGCGCCGGTCATCCGGCTCATCGTGCCGTCATCGCCCCGCCCGATCCAAACGCCGACGATGACCTTCTCCGAATAGGCGATCGCCCAGGCATCCCGATAGCCTTGGGAGGTGCCGGTCTTGATGGCGACGGGGAATGGATATTCCAGCGTGCCATAACGGTGGAAGCTCGGCAGCCGGGCCTGCGGATCGGACAGGAAGGAGGTAATCAACCGGGCGGTATCGAGCGAAATGACCCTGACGGATTGCGGCTGTGGCTGCTCGCGCGCCCAGCGCAAATCCTGCATCTGGCCATCGTTGGCGAGTGCCCCATAGGCCCGCATCAGCCTGTCCAGGCGGGTCGGCAGCGAGCCGATTGCCATCGACAGGCCGAAATAATCGGCTGGGGTTTCCAGGTCGTGCAGACCGAGATCGCGCAAAAACCGAAACGTCGTCTCAAGACCGATGCTGCGCAGCAGATTGGTGGCGGGCACATTGCGCGAATTGGCCAGTGCCTGGCGCGGCAGCATGGGACCGAGGAACTCGCGGTCCGCATCGCCGATGCCCGATGCGCCTTCCGGCAGATCGAGCAACATGTCGGTTGGCTTCAGCAAGCCGCGCTCGAAGGCCAGCGCATAGACGAAAGGTTTGAGGGTCGAACCCGGAGAGCGCTGTGTCCGGGTGTAGTCGAAGGCGCCGGCATGTTTGTCGTAATAGTTGCTCGAACCCACCTGGGCGAGAACCTCGCCTGTTTGGCGCGACACCACCATGGCGCCGACTTGCTGCGCGCCCGCAGAACGCCAGTGATCGAGATATTGTCGCGCAAGAGCGGTAGTGTCGGCCTGCAGGGTGAGGTCGATCGTCGTATGGATAAGCGGCGTGCCGGCGGAGGCAGGCGTAATCTGGCCGTTCTCGATGAGGTCGTGATAGCGCAATATCAGGTGCAGGGCATCCGGGCGGCGGGGCATGTCGGGCATCCGCATCCGATCGAGCTGGCGATGGGCGATCTCTGCCTCGTCAGCCCTGATGATCTTCTGTTTCGCCAGCGCGCCCAGCATTTGATGGCCGCGGTGAATGGCCCGGCGCAAGCCCTGCGGCCGCAGCGGGTTCAGCCGCGTCGGCGACTGCGGGATGGCTGACAGCAGCGCGATTTCGGCCCAGGACAAGTCTTCGACCGGCTTGTCGAAATAGAGCCGCGCCGCATGGGCGATGCCGTGGCTGCCGTTGCCGTACGGCGCCAGCCGCAAATATTGCCCCAGCATCGCGTCGCGGCCGTAGCGCAGGGTCAGCAGGACGCCGGTGCCAGCCTCAAGAGCCTTGTGGATGAGCGTGCGTGATTCCGGCTGCTGCATCCGCGCCACTTGCATTGCAATGGTCGAGGCGCCCGAGCGGCGGCCGACGGCATCGAGATTTTGCCAGGCTGCGCGGCCGACGGCATAGGGATCGATGCCGATATGGTCGTAGAACCGCCCGTCTTCGAGGGCAAGCGTTGCCTTGACGACGCGGTCGGGCAATTGCTCCAGCGGCCAATAGCCATAATCGATGCGCCCACTTGCGCCGTCGGCATGGCCGATCTGAGCGAGGAACGTGCCGCCGCGATCATAAAGTATCGGCGTCGGCGCAGGCGCGATCAGCTGCGCGCGCTGATTGATGAGATAGCCATAGACCAGGACGCCGGCTGCGAGAACCAGCGAGGAGAGACGGACCAGCGTTGATCGGCGGCTTCTCAAGAGTGTCATCGCCCGGCTGGCTGGCTCCTCGTCTGATATCTGTTCCGATTGTGAAGGCTCACTTCGCCACCACGATTTGCACGGCGGCACTCATTCCCTGCACGCCCTTTTGGTACATGGTTTCGGCAAAGGCCTGGGGCTGCGTGTAGGAACCGGGGATCAAGGCGCGCGTCCGGTAGGCAAAGGTATAGTTGCCCTTCGGCAGCCGGTCGGAAGCACAAAATACCTGATCGTCGCCATAGGAGACCCAATCGGTCGGCAGGGTCGGCGCGACTGCCGGTGTCGCCTCAGGCGGGGCGGTGGCGATGTTGGGGTTGAGCGGATCAAGCCCTGCTGCTAGCGGCAGGGTAAGAGCGACATGGGTGCGATCTTCCGAGACGACCAGCTCGATCCTTTCCTCCAGCACGTCGCCGACCTTGAGCTGGATCGCGCCCGTAGCATCGGGGACCAGCTTCTCCAGCGGTGCGTTGCCCGTGGGGACGCGGTAAAGCGTGCGGGTAAGGGCAAATCCCCGGCTCTCGGCCTGTGCAGTATAGCCGGCTGCGGCAGACAGGTAGGAGGTTTCCACCAGCGCCAGGGCGGTCGTCGTGCCGGCATTCTGGATGGTGACGGCGCCCGGATCCAGGGTGACCTGTCGCAGCACGGGAGCATTTGCGTCGAGCGTCAGGTTTTGAACATTGCCGTTCTGCGCCAGCGTCAGCGGCAAAGGCGTCGTCGGCCTTTGCCAGGCGGCGGCAAGTGCGCGGATCGCAGCCGAAGTGGCATTGGTCGAGCCCCAGCCGTCGCCTTCGCCGAGTTGCAGCAAGGCATTTTTCAAAGCCGGATAGCGCGGATCCGTTTCCGAGGTCAAAGCCGCGGCGCGCACCATTTCGGCGAGGCTACGGGTTTCCGAAGGCAGGATGATCGGACTGCCCCCATCCTCTGCCTGGCCGTCATAAACCAGCTGGCCATTGCGGGAGAGGACGCGGACGCGTGACCACATCGTGTCGGCGAGACCGCCGACGAGGCGTGGGTCGGCATCGGCCGCACCAGCTGCTGCCGCCGTCATTCTGGCAACGCTGACATTCGGCATCAAGGCGGCCGAGCGGGCAAGTTCGGCTGTATAGGCCGGGTCGAGTTTGCCGCCTTCGGCCAGAGCCGTCAGAGCCTCGACCCGCTCGCGAATTTCGTCGCCGCTGAGCAGATGCGGATAATCCGAACGCAGCGAAAGTTTCAGCACACTCGCGAGGCGATCCGACAAAGCCTTGTCGGTGGGCACGCCCACCTTGTCGGCCGCGACCAGGAAAGAATAGGCCCAGGCTGTCAGCGAGACATTGCCCTTGCTGTACGGCCAGAAGCCGACAAGGCCATCGGCGTCGACCGCCTGGCCGATTGCCAGCACCGTGTTGTGCACATCGCCATCGATGCGTTTTTCAAGGTTTGCCGCTGCCAGGATCGGTGCGAAACTTTTGAATGCGAGGCCGGAGGAGGCGAGCGATATGCGTTGTTCGGTGGAGCCATAGGGAGATTCCACCAAAGTGTTGAGCCCGGCGACCAGCTTCACCAGTGCTGGATCGGCGGTTAGCGTCATCGCACGCTGAAACGATCCGGTGCGCACATCTTGCTGGGGTGCCGGCAGCGTTTTCGAGCCGCCCGCCGGGATTTCGACGATCTCATAATGCTTGCTCGGGATGCGGTCGGACTTCAAAGGCAGCGTGATTTCCACGGCGTCGCTGGCATGGTCGGCGACACGCTCGACCCCGAAACGCAGTTGCACGTCCTCCTTGCCAGGTGTTGGCTCGGGCACCTCAGCCAGAACGCCGATGTGAGCCGGCTTGTTCTGTTCCCAGGTGAAGGAGAGATCCTTGCTGCCCTCAAGCGTCAGTCCGTCGGAAGCAATGGAAGCAGCGCCGGCGCCGCCACCGCCCTCGACGACGCGGGCAATGATGCCTGCCTCGAATTGGTCGCCATAGCGCAGGAAGCGGGGCAGGGCGGGTTGAGCGACAATTTCCTGCCGGATCAGCATTTCGCCGGTGCCGTAGCCGAAGCGGTCGGGACCGCTGACGGCCTTGGCCCGCAGCTTGAAGACGGTCAGCGAGTCCGGCAGTTTCACTTTGATCTTGGCGAGACCATCCGGGCCGATCTTCACGTCGGGAAGATAGATCGGGACCGGCGTGAAATTCTTGCGGACGGAAATATTGTTGTCGGTGCCCCATTCCTCCCGCTCGTCGCCACCCGGCACTTCGTCCAGAGGAATGATGCCGAAGGCCATGTTGCGGGTATCGCGCAGCGCCATGGTGGACTGGCGCTTGACGATAAAATTCGGCAGCGGATCCAGCGGCTGTTCCGGTGCGAGCGACAGCACGGCCTGGTCGATCATCCAGAAAGTCGCGTCGCCCGCGATCGGCTGGCCGGTATCGTCGGCCAGATGCAGCGTGACCTCCACTTCGTCACCGGGACGGGCCTTCTTCGGATAATCCAAGGTAACATTTGCGGTGTTCTTCACCGGCTTTACCGTCACCGTCTTCGTCGCGGCGATCGTTACAGGCTTGCCCTGGTCGAAGGGTGCGTTCGGCGACGGGATACTGGTCTCCAGCCGGCCGCGCAGGATGAGGAAGTGCACGGGAATTTGCGGCGTATATTCCTTGCGGACGGGCACGGCATAGTGGCCGTATCCATCGGCGATATCGACCCAATCATAGCGGAACTTCCCCTCCGGCTCTTCGACGACGGCGAGCGCGCGGGCCGTCTGGAAGGGCGACTGGATCAGCAGGTTGGCGGTTTCGCCGGGAATGTAACTGTCCTTGTCTGTGGTCACCACCGCGGTGCGCGCGGGCGCCTGTGCCCAGGTAACCGGCGTGGTGCCGCCGACGAAGAAGTCGACGCTCACCTGCTGCCGGCGGCCGATGCGGTCGCTGGCCTCGAGTTGAATGACATAGACGCCTGCGTCCTTTGCCTCGAGCGCCAGGGTCTGGATATCCCCGGTGCTGGTAATCTTGCGCTCCAGCACGGTGTCGTCCATGACCTGCGTGACGTATTTTGCCGAACCCTGGCTGAAATCGCTCGCCTGCAGGCTCGACGTCCAGTTGCGATGGATCAGGCGTGCGGTCATCTCCAGCCCGGCCACCGGGTCGCCATTGCCGTCGACCGCCAGGATCTCAGGCTCGATGGCGCCGGGATTTGGCACATAACGCGGCACCTTCAGGCCAAGCACGAAAGGCGGGACGGCAAAGACGTTGGTGATGCTGCGCACCTGCAGATCATCGTCGCCGGTAACGGTCGCCTCGATCATATAGCGGCGGGGTTGTGCCGTCGGCTCGATCGTCGTGTCGAAGCTGATGCGCGAGGCACCGCCGGCGTCTGTGCTGCCGTCTCGTTCGAGCGCCGGCGAGGATTTGAATTCATCGCCGCCGGAGTAACGGGAATCCGTCGAAAAAAGGAAGCCCTCGTGGCCAGGTGGCGTCCAATTGTAGGGATACTGTACGGCGCGCCAGCGGATCGGGCGATCCGCCAGCAGGCCACCGGCGAAATAGCGGGCGATCAGATCAACGTTGAAGGAGGAATCGAGCGGTACGGTTTGCGGATTGTTGAGCACGACTTCGAAAGTCGGCAGGCGATAGGCCTCTTTCTTGAAGGAGATGCTGCCGCATTGAACCGTGTTGTCGGCCGGGCTCGCGGCGCTGCTGTCGCTATCGGCGCTCTCAGCAGTGTCGGCCTGGCTATCGTCTGCCTGGGCATCATCGGTCGCGTTATCACTCGCCTGGCCGTCGGCATTTCCGTCGTCACCGGATGTCTGCGCCGGTTGAGTCTGGTCCGTAGCCTTCGCCGTGTCGCCGGGCTCGAAATGAACTTCGTAATCACCGGTTGCCGGCGTCTCGGCGTCGAATTTGTGGTAAAAGCCACCGAACGCGTCCAGCTGTACCGGTACGCGCCACTCCTGTTTGTCGGGGCCAATAATCACGATCTGGCCGCCCTGCGTCGGCAGCGTCAAGTGGCCGCCGAGATAGCTGCGGACGTAGCCTTTGATATGGACGGGCTCCTCCGGACGGTAGATCGGCCGCTCGGTGAAAACGTGGCAAAGGGTGCGGCTCTGTTCGGTGCGGCTTTCCGCGGGATTGGTCGTCCAGTCCAGCCAGGCGGCCGACGGCTTGGTCCAGTTGTCCGCAGCATATTGGGAAGGCGCATGATCGGGGTCGACGACCAGTGTATCCAGCCCCTTCGTCACGATGACGCGCCGGATCTTCGCCTCGGCGCGCTGCTGCAGCTCCCAGGAAAAGAAACCCTGTTCGTCTGTCGTCCCTGTCGCCAGCGTGACGAATTTGCCGTCGCGCAAACCATCGAGGCGGATTTGCGCCCCGCTGATCGGATTGCCGTTGGCAAGCGAGGTGACGGCAAAGCGCACCCGGTCCTGCTCCTCCACCGCGCTCAAGGTCAGGTCGGTGACCTGCACACGAAGCCAATGTCGGGTTTGATTGTCCACCGCGCGCAGGCCGACGAGATAGGTGCCGGGCTGGTCAGGCCCGGCGATCCGGGCAAAAAAGGATTTCAGATCCAGGCCGAATTTGCTGTCGACGCCGCCCTTGCGAATCGGCAGGTCCACGAACTCGGATATAGCCGGCGATCCGAGCGCCTTGACGCGCGCCTGGATCGCGTCGGCTGAAATCTCATCGCTGTCGGCCCATTTCTGCGGCTCCTTGCCGGGCAAGGGTGGTGCTTCGTCGTCATCCGTATCGAGGCCGGATTGCGGGAAAGGCCAAAAATCGCGGGACAGCGGATCGATCGCGTGGATGCGCACATCGGCCCTGTCATAGCCGCGTCCGCGCAGCGGCACGAGTTGCGGACCAAAGCGCTCGACCACGCCCTGCGACGCATCCCAGACCAGCGAGGACTGTTCCGGCGCAAAGGCAAATTTTTGGCCGAAACCGGCCGCCAGCGGTCTGCCGCGGTCATCCGTCAAGGCGCCGGCGGCGACATCCAGTGTATAGACCTTGTCGGTGAGGAAGCGGCCATTGATATAAAGGCGGCCGTCGCTGGCTTCCGCCGTCAGATCGTCGACCGGTGGAGAAATGCGCAAGGCGTCCCGGACCGAAAACTGTTTCCCGGCCACCGGATTGCTCGAAAACCGGAAGATCAGGCCACGACCCGATCGAGCGGTCGGCGCTGCCTCGGCATTGTCGAGCGAGTTGCCGTCATCATCGGCTGCGGCGCTGTCATCGCTGACGGTGGCATTGGACGTGCAGCGCATGATGTCATCGCTTGTGGCGGCGTCGAAGCCTCGTCCGCAATCGGAACTGGTCATGGTGAAGGGCACTGCGGTGCGCACACGCAACTCGAAGGTCTGGTCGCTGAAGTCTGGCGTGTCGGCAAGCTTCAACCGCAGAATGGCGACGCGGCCATCGGGCACGCTGGCATGCAGCTTCACCACATAGGATTGCTGGTCGCTGCGGCTGTTGCGTTCAAGCGGCTGGATATCGAAATCCTGCGCCCCCAGCATCAAACCGCCTTCGTCGCCAATGCCGGGCGCCGGACGCAGTTCGATCGACAGAAGTCGGCTGAGCGCCGCGACATCGACGGGCTCGGCAAAGGTCAATGTGATCTGGTCAAGCTCGCTGACGGGATCATCGGTTGCGGCCGGAGCCGTGGATACCGGTACTGGCAGCAGCGGTATCAGTTCCGTCTCGCCACCAGCCTCCGTGTCATGAGCTAGCATCGTTACCTTGACGCGCGACAGCGGCTGCCACTTGTCGGCCGGGCGGAATTGCAGGGCGCGCGGACCGAGCCACTGCCAGGCGCCGGCAGCCGCCGGTTCCATGGTCACAAAACGCTCGGGCGAATCCTCCGGGCCGCCGGCTGCGGGGCCGGTATCGGTGGGGAAGAAGATCGTGACCGGATCATAGGCGCGCAAGAACCTCTCCGGCACGATTTTGACACCGTCTGCGCGTTGCAGAACATCCAGTGTCGGCGAGGCAGCACCTTGCTGCGCGTGACCGCTTGAAAGCAGCGTTGAAGAGGCAAGAGCGAGGGCAATGAGAAATACGATCTTTTTCATTGGTTTCACTTCGATCCCGTGGGCTTCAAACCGGCACGCTGCAAATAATCGCTGACAATTTCGGGTGGCGGACCTGCGGGCGGTGGTGACAATCCAACTACCGATGGCCTGACAATGAGCGTCGGTGCGTCCGCCGGTGCGCGCGCTTCCAGGAGGTAAGAGCCTGCGGCAAGCTGCTTCAGCTGATTGACGCCGTCGCCGAGCACTTGGCCTTTGGCATCCAGCAGCCGGCCGATGACAAGGTCCGGATCGGAACGCAGGCCGACACCGATATTGTTGCTGTTCCTAACCTCGAAGCCGAACAAGGCGGTCGCGCCCGGTGCGAGCACGACCGGGGCGCCGATGCCGTCATTCACCGGGACGACCGGTGTTGCCGTCATATCCACACGGCCCGACAAGGGGCCCTCATGCGTGGAATAGAGCGTCAGGACAGCCTCGCCCGCGGCCAGATAGCCGTGAAATTCCGCGCCCGTCGGAAACAGCTGCAGGTCGCGGTGCCCCTCTTGCTCCAGGCCGACGATGACGGGGGCGTCGGTGCTGACGTTAAGCACCATCGGTTCGGCCGGGTCGAGGCGGAACGCCATTGCTTCACCCTCGAGCGTCACGCTCTGCGGCAGGGTCATCGATTTTGGTTCGGGCTTCGGCCATGGCGACTTGCCGTCACGTTCCAGCCACAGCGCCACCAGCCCGGCACCGTGATCGACAATCAGTTGCCCAGGTCCTGACACGGGAAGTCTGTCACCACGCAAGACCCGACCGTCGGGGCCGATAAAGGTCGCCGCGCCGCCGGAGACGTTCAGGACATCTCCTTTCATGGCATCAACCGCGATTTCTTCCGATCCGACCGTGCCGAAGAACCGGCGCTTGATCTGATCATTGCTAAGCGTAACCGTTTGTCCCGGCGACAGGCTGACGCGCGCCGAGCCGGCATCACCCGTCAGGTTGACGAGCCAGAGCTCTTCGGCCGACGTCGCGATGCTACGCGACAGCGGAGCCGCGCCGGACCAGACGTTCAACAACTGCGAGGCTGAAGGAGCGGAGACGACGGCTATCCCCGGCGCCAGATCGAGAGTGAGCCGTTTCACGCCCGGTGCGAGCTTCACCGGCCGCGCGCTCAAGGCTGGAATGGTCGCCGTCAACGAGCCATTCAGCTGCACCGCCTCGAGTTCGGCCGCATCGATCGGCTTGAGACGCAGCTGCAGACTGTCGTCGCTTGCGGCGTTCCAGATATGCAGATCCTGATTATCGGCCACGGCGACCGCACTGTTGAGGCTGATGCCCATGCCGCGTCCGGCCGTCAGGCCCGGTTGTCCAAAAGCCGAATCCGCGCGCCACAATCTTACTTTGCCCGGCAAAGGAGGTGCGACTGGAATAACCGCCCGATCTCTTGGCGCAAGCGTCAGTGCGATCTCTTCCTCGGGCTGCGCCGGGCTCACCTGCACATGGTCGGTCGTGCGGGAGACCAGCCATAAACGATCCGTTTGCGGAGCAAAAAGTCCCGGCCCGGCGGCCGTGAGCGGACGGTCCGCACTTGCGCCGACAAGCAGGTCCGCAGCAGCGCCGACGTCGACGAGGCCGGCCGATGGTGCGTGCGCGAGAGCAACGTTTAAGGAGAGATCAAGGCCATCGATGGCCATTGGCTCCAACGCGATGTCGCCGGGCTCGCGCATATCGCGGGCGATGCCACGCGCGGCGATTTTGATGGGTGCTGTTCCGCCATCAAGGGTCCAGACAGATGCGCGCCATTGTGCATCCCCCTCGGACACAGGCCAGGCGATCAGCGGCGTGCGGCCACGGGCAAAGGCTTGCGCCTTCCAGCTGCCGTCGGCGTCCCGTTTTTCGACCGAGAGAACGAGGTCACTGGTGGACCGCGCCGCCACCAGCGCAAGTTGATCCCTCGTGTTGGCCGGTAGGGGGAAAATAGAGACGGAAGCACCGTCGACCTCGGCGGTGCCGCTCGCGGTGAGGGCTGGCTGCGGCTGCTCTTGCGGCAGGGCAAACTGAACCTCGATATCCCCGACATCGGCCTGGTCGTCGCCTGTCTCCTGCTCACCGTCACCGGAGTCGGCGTCTTGATCGTCGGAACCATCATCCGATTGGCTGCTGGCCGTACCTGACGCTGCCGCCGGATCAAGCACCACCGTGTAGGATCCAGCCGGCAGACGGGTGGAGAGGGCGATGTTCCAATCATCGCTGCGCCCCGTCAGGCGTTCGACGACGGTACCATGCTCGTCCTTCAACACGCCCTTGATTTCGCTGCGGCCGAACGTGCCGAGGCTGACGACCCGGTCCGTCTCGACATTGAAGGAAAGCTTGGCCGGAAGGTTGACGAAGCGTGCCTCGCCGGGCTGCAGGTCCTGAATGTTCAGGGTAATCTGATAATCCAGCCGGTCATCATGGGCGAGGCTCATGAGATCGATCCGATAGTGCCCGGCTTTCAATGTGCCGGTAAATTGGGGCGCGGCGACAAATCGGGCGATCTGGTCGTTGTCGTCGCGAAACAGGCTACCGACCATGCCTTCGGTGAGATCGATGCTGACATCCGCATCGGCCAAGAGATCGAAAGTCCAGCTATCGGCAACGCGCGCGTCATTTTTGCTCTGAGGCTCGCGCCACTGAAATGCCTGGGCCTGATTGACGGCCAATGGGTGTGGTCCGTGGCCCTGCCACTGCGGTGGATCGATCACTGGTCTTAACCGTGCGACAAACCGCGTATCGACGTCGCGCGGCAGGATCACCAGGCGGTAGTGCCCCGGCGTAAAATCCTGACTGAGCGTGGAAAGCGGCCCTGGCGCGGTGAGCGGCCATCCCTCCGCATCCTCGAGGCGCGCGGTAAGGTCTTCGCCAAGAGAATAGAGATCGAGCTGATACGTTCCTACAGTTGTTATTTCGATCGGCACGATGGCGCCGCGCCCGCCTGAGAGGGCCCCTCGGCTGGTGCCATCGGCGACTAGGCTTGCTGCGGTCAACAGCGAGGCCGGCGTAACGGCGACGCCAAGATGGCCGGAGGAATTCTGGGCGGAGACGTCGATCTGATAGGTCCCCGCGCGCAAATAGGTTTGCAGCAGCGCATTATGGCCATCGCCATTGTCCGACGCTTCCCCGAGTCCCGGCAGGAAGGACGTGCCGAGACTCAGCGACGTCTGCAACCGGCCAAGGGTCTCGATGCGGTAAAGCCCGCCTTCCGCAACCTCGAGCCGGTAGGATTTCTGCGCGTTTTCGCCAAGTTCGAGAAACTGGCGTTGGCCGGCAATCAACGGCGATGCGGGGGTAGGTGGTGCGATTTCCTGCGTTGCAGCAGCATCGGGCTGCCAGCTGACGACAATCGACCGGGCAGCGGCAGGAGCGGGGAAGCGCAGGGTCAATGTCCGGCCTTTTGCGTCGGCGCGCTGGTTGCTGGTCGCAAAGGCGACTGATGTGTTGTGCATGTCGACTCCGGCGATGGTCCCGCCTGGAGGCACATGGACGTCGATCTGCAGATCCGCCGCTGACGCCGGCCGCGACAGGGCGTTCGCGTCGTCATTCGCGGCGCCTTTGGCCCGCGGCACGGGCGCCGGCATATTGGACATCGGCTGATCCGGCAGGGGTTGCGGCTGCGCCGAGGCATCGGCGGGCTGCCAAAGCGCCAGTGGCCGCACCTGCAGATCGGCAGGCAACGCCACCGCACGAGGTCCCGTCAGCAAGCCGGGCGCGGCATTGGTGATGATCTGGTAGCGCGTGGCCTTTTCGGCTTCGCGGATGCCAAAGGAAATAGTGGTGCGTGCCGGAGCGGCGGGTTGGACCGGCGGGACAAGGCCCGGCGTACCGAAGGAGAGGTCGACGATGCCGACGGCATTATTGTCGGGCAGCAGGCGCAGCAGATAATAGCCGGCGTCCAGATCGAAACGATCGGCATTGCGGCCATCGGCGCGCGGGGCATTGCCAATCTGAACCGGGCTGATGTCGGCATGCAGGGCAACGCCTGAGGTGCGGATCGCGATCTGGCCTGCTTGCGTCATCTCGAACAGCAGCGATGTCGGCCCGCGCAAGTTGAAGCGCCGCCGCCACGCCTGGCCAGGGCCCAGATGAGGCAAGTCGGAAGCGACGATAGTTGCTTTGCCAGTGCGATCCTGGCGCACCAGCAAGGCCGTGGCCGGAATTTCATCGCCGCCTTCGCCGGCAACGTCGAGACTGATGAGATTGGCCACCGAGCCTTTGAATTGGGTCTCGGTGCCGAACCGAAGCCCCCGGAGCTGGAAAGGCTGGCCTTCATAACCCGAGACTTCGACAATGCTCGGCTGGCTGTCTGTCGAAAGCGAAAGCGTGGCTGTCGGTTCACGGCTAGCCTTGTCGATCGCTGCGCTCTGAAAAGCCGTCGCCACATCGGAAATTCGCCCGGCCCGGAGCACCGCCGGCGCCGATTGCGGCAGCTCCAGACGGAAGGTATCGAGATCTGCCGGCGCCTCAAAACGTATCGAGCCGAAAGGTCCGATGACATTTTCGGCAATTCCGCCGGCCAGCGAGATCTGCGTGCCGGTGCGAATATGGAATGGCTCTGCGGCCTCCGAGTTGGTCCAGACAAGCTTCTGGCCGCCATAGGCCGTCACGAGGTAGCGGCCGGGCTCGACCGTTCCCGTCAGCGTGGCTCGGGTCATGGGGAGGCCCGGCTTCAGTTCGAAGATCGCCATTTTCGGCGAGAGAGCGGCAATATCGCTGCCGTTTCGCCACACGCGCAAATCCTGAAGCGAGCGTCCAACCGCCTCGATATCGACGCGCCCGGAAGCGGGAATGTCGATCCAATAGGATCTCTGCTGCAGATCGCTGAGATCGGCATGGATGGGGGTGGCGGAGGTCAAAGCGGCGTCGGGCTGTTCAAGCTCCTGATAGGCTTGTGCGGTAAGCTTGACGTCTCCGGCGGCGCCCTTGGCTCCGAATACACGGATCTTGTAGGTGCCTTTGTCGAGCAGCGCATCGATCCGGCCGTCGCTGACGCCGGCTGCGCCCATGCGGTCACCCGGGCCTGCGATCATATCGACGAGCTGCAATGCTACACCCGCGTTGCTCTGCGTGCGGATGGTGATATGGCCGGGCGTTTCGACGGTCAGCAAGGTGCTGCCATCTCGATCGGCAGGCAGTTGATCCAATGCCAGATGCGGCTGCGACACCAGCCGCGGCAGGGCTTTTATGGGCGCGGGTTGCGACACAGCTGCAGCCGACGGTGCTGGTGCATCTTGTGTGGCCCCCGACGGTGTCTCCGGCGCGGTTGATGGCGCAGCCTCGACGGCCTCTCCAGATTCGGGAGGCTTCTGGCTCGGAGAAGCGCCCGCTGCCTCAAATGCCGCAAGACGCGTCTGATAGCTTGTTGTCAGGCATGCAGACAGCCGAACCGGATCGGTGTCTACACAGGATTTATTGCGGCCGGCCAACCAGCGTCGCTGTTGCTGGCGTAGATCGTTCAGCCGTGTCGGGTCGCCGTTGCGATCCGTCAATGCCTGCCGATAGGAGGCCGCCAAGGCGGTGTCCTGAGCAATCAAGGCAGGGGAAGCACAAATCGCCTTTTCAATGGCGGACTGCGCCTTGCCGCAATCAAAGGATTGCGCATGGGAAACCGCTGAGAAAAGACAACCACTGAGGGCAACAAGCAAACACAGGCGAGAGACGAAAGCCATGGATAACTCGTTTTTTAAGGGACCGGCGCCCTAAAACGCGTCGCGATCTTTCAGATTCGCTCCTCGCGCTCTAGGTCTTTGTTTTTACACATGTCGCGCAAAACCGCTGCACACTTTTGCGCGACATGCTTTAGTCAATATGAACTATCCTCGATCAAGACAAGAGCCGGTTGCAGCAAGCCGAGAACCGCAACGCGCTAAATGTTTGACGGCGGAACTGCGGAACCTTTTCCGGCTTCCTGGAAAGGCATTTCTTATGCCTGTTACGGCAGCTGGTGTATCGTCACGTTCGAAACGACGTTCCGCGCGATCTCGCAGAGATGCCAGTGATGCGTAAGGTAGATGACCTGTCCGACCTTTGCCATTTCGCCGAGCAGGCGGAAAACCTCTTCGGATCGAGGATTGTCGAAGCTCTCCATAATGTCGTCGGCGACGAAGGGCACGGGCGGCCGAAGTGCTGCAAATTCCTCATAGCCCGCAAGCCGAAGCGCGAGATAGAGCTGGAACTGCGTGCCCGTCGACATCGCGTCCGCAAGCTTCGAGCCGGCATCGCGTGACACGCCGATCAGTATTTCCTTGTCGCGGTCGGGCTGGGTCGTCAGGCCGGAATAGTTGCCGCCGGTGATCAGGCGGAAGGCTTCCGATGCGCGTTTCATCATCGAGCTGCGATGTTTCTCGCGATAGATATGCAGCGCCTGCTCGGCCGCGAGCGCCCCGGCACGCAGCGTCAGATGCCGCACGGCCAGTTCCTCGATCTCAAGGAAGATGGTTCGCCGCTTGGCCTCGATCCGCGCTACCGCATCGTCTCCGCCGACGGCCTCGAGTTTCTGCCGCGCCAGCGACATGTCGGAATAGAGAAGCTTCGCCCGCTCGGTGAGATCCTCGATGCGAGCGTCCAGCTCCATTGCATCGCGCTCGACGGCATCGGCGTCGATATCGGCAAGGCGCCGTTCGGCCCCGGCGAAACTCGCAGCCCGCAAGGCCTCGGTGATCTGGCTGCGCAAGGTGGTGGCTCGCTCCTCCAGCCGGTCCCGCTCCCGGGCCTGGTTCAAAAATGTTTCGACTGAAGCAAGCGAGTCCGTGCCGAAATAGCTGGTCAATTCGTTCTTGCGGGCATTGTGAACGGCCAGTTCCTCCTCCAGCGCCCGTCGTTTCTCCGATTGTTGTTCGAGACCCGCCTGCCGGTCTGCCCGAAGCTGCGCCGCGCGCCGTGCTGCCTCATGGCGTTCGACGAGCGCATTGGCAGCGGCGAGCGCATCCGCTGCCAACTGGCTGAGGCCGCATTCTGCAAGAAGATCGGCAATATCTGCGCGGAATTGTTCCTGATCGCGCTCCATCGCGGTTACGCGGTTTGCGAGGTCATGCCGCTCCTTCAGAATGGCGGGCAGCGTGCCGAGCACGTCCAGCATGGCGCGGACGGCGGCCATCGAGCCGGCCTTGTCGGCAAACCAGGTTCGCGCCAGCGCCTCCGCCCATTCCCGGTCCCAGGCCGCGATAGTGGCTTCCGCCTCCTGCTGGTCGCGCTCGCGTTCCCTGACATCGCGGCTGAGGTCGCTGACTGCCTTCTCATGCGCTTGGCGCGCCGTCAGCTCGGCTTTGCCGGCAGCCAGCATTTCATTCGCGGCCTGAATCAGGTCGGCGACCGGCAGATGGTCGGCGTCACCACGACCGGCATCCGCAAGGCTGGCCGCAAGGGTTGCGGCATGCCGGTCCAGTTCGACGCGAAGCGCGGCCACGGCGTCGTCGGCTCGCTGCAGATCGTCCCAGGCGGCCAGCGCCGCGGCCCGTTTGGTGCTCCATGCCTCGAGGGCTGCAATGCGCGCCGCGGCTTCGGCGTCAGATTCGATCGCGCCGGGCAGCAGGTGACGGATGCGCTCGGCAAGCGCATCATGTTCGGCGCGCGCCTCGGCGAGCAGTTCCCTTTGCCGTTCGATCGCTGCAGCCGTTGCCGCCTCCGTCTGGCGGAGTTGGCGAAGCTCGGCCAGTTCCTGCGCACGCGACAGCCGGCCGGCGGACAACATGTCGTCCTGGCGCATCCGATCCTCGAATGTCCGGGCCGTGGCGGCATTCAGGTTGGCCAGATGCGCCTGCCAGGCGGCATCGCGTTCGTCGCGCAGCCTAGCGGCCTCGGTATCGTCGATCGAACCGCCGGCGACGAAGGCCGCGATCCGGGCTTTGGTCAGCGCCTGTTCGGTGCCGAGATCGCGTAGCCGGGCCTGGTGATCCGCGATCCGCTTGTCGATCGAAGTCGCCTGGCCACGCCAGGCCTCGATCTGTCGAGGCTCTGCCGCGGGCGTCCGTTGCAGTGCCGCGGCATCGCCGGTCCAGGGTGCAAGCTGTGCGAACTGGTTCGCCTGTATTCGCTTTGCCTGGACAAGCGCACGTTCTTCCATGGTGAGCCGCACTGCCAGATCGGACCCCGCCAGCCGGCCCAGGGCGGCCTCGATGCGGCCAAGACGCGCAGGATCAAGCACCGCAGCTCCATTTTGCGAGCTGCCTTCCTCGCCCAGCCTTTCGAGATTCTCGCGCGCTCGCACCAGTTCGCGACCCGCGGCAGCCAGTTTCGCCTCGACGCCGGAACGACGTTCGATGAGATCGCGGATGATACCGATCAGCGAGGCTGGCAGCAGCAGCGCCTCGGGCGTCGCATGGCCCGGCTGTTCGAGATCGGCCAGAAGCCGGACAAGCACACCGTCCTGTTCGGCCAGCGCCAGCCGGCGCTTCGGCAGGTCGCTCTCGGCCGCGAGATAGCGAACCCGGCCCTGATCCAGCAGGTCCACATTCGCAGTTAGCGCCAGCGCCTTGTCGTCGATCGCGATCGCCTCGATCTCGTCTGTAAGCTGGCGCAGCGTGCGGTCGGTGGTTTCGACAAGCACCTGCAGCCGGGTATCATCGTGGAAAAGTTGCGGCAGAAGCGCGAACCATTCGGATGGCGGCCGCGGCAGGTCGCCCATGACGGCCGCATCTGCGTCCAGCCGCCGGAGTTCCCGTGCCGCCGGGAGGGCGCCGAGAAGGCGCGTCAGTTCCTGATGCCGAGCCTTGGCCTCAGCCAGTTCCCGCGTGGTCGCGATATAGGCGGCATCGGCCTGCTCATGGGTCGATTTCAGCGCAGAATAGGCGGAGGCCAGTGTGTCGATGGCATTGCGCTCGGCCTTCAACGCTTCGAGCGAGCGCTTGAGCTCCGCAAGCTTCGTGCTCGACGACCGCTTTTTGTAGATCACATTGGCTTCGTCGGCGGCGGAAACGAGCGAACGGCTTAGGCCTGCGAGGCCTGAACTTGCCGAGAATAACAACTCGCCAAGCTCGCCCTTGCTCTGGATGATGGCGTTACCGCCCTCTTTAAGCGACTGGTCGTCGAGTGAGAACATCGTGCGATAGGCCTCGCGGCCGATGCCGCCGAGTGCGCCGGCGAGCAGCGCCTCGTTCACAGCTTGCCCCCGATCGTCGACGAGGCTGCCGGTCCGGAGCTTGAGCCGCGCCAGCTCGTGTTGCGCGCCATCGAATTCCAGCCGGGCGCCAACCTTCATCGTGTTGTAAGGATGCAGGAAATTGTAGGTGCTGCGCTCGCCGATGCCGAAGAGCAGATCGAGATAGGCGGCGAAGGTGGTCGACTTGCCCGCTTCGTTCAGGCCATAGACGATGTGCAAGTCGGGCGAACCCGGACGGACTGCGCCGAAATCGATCGAGTGATCGGTGAACTTGCCATAGCGGGTGAGATCGAGGCGTCGGAGGCGCATCAGCTTTCTGCCCGGTCCGCTGCCTTCATCCGGGCGGCGATGTCCTCGGCGCCATCGGTGAGAAGGCTGTCGATGAAGCGTTCGAAGCCCGCCTCGTCATGCCCGGCGAATGCTCGGCTCTCGGGCGGCAGGTCGGCGAGCAGGTCGCGAACCACCTCCCTGATATCGTCGCGAAACCCGCTGCGGGTGATGACCTCGTCCCGCATCAGCGCGCCGAGTTCGACGACGGGATCGGCGGCAGATGCGTCTGAGGGGGGCAAGGGTGCTTCGAAGGCGAGTTCCAGCTTCTCGATCCAGGTCCGGCCGATCCGGTCGCCGCGCTGCTCGGCTTCCGCTTGCATGACGTCGATATCGCGCCGAAGCTGCCAGGCAAGCTGCGTGCGGCCGGAAAGCCTCAGGCGCGCGACGAGATGCGGCGAGGCCGTGCGGTCGCGTTGCGCTGTCAGGGCCGCTTCGACCGCCATGGCCGCATCACGCCAATCATCGACACCCGTCAGATCGACATCGACGCGTTCGAACTGCGCGACGCTGGTGAGCCGCTCCTCGACCGTCACCGTCCGGTCGTCCGCCACGGTCACCAGCGATACGGTCTTGACGCCCGACTCGTTGATGTCGCGGCCCTGCGGCATGCCAGGCATGATGACCGTCGCCGTGCCGGAATGCTGGCTGCGCTGGTGGAGATGGCCGAGCGCCCAGTAGTCGAATCCCGAGGCGTGAAGGTCGAGCACGTTGCAGGGCGCATAGACGTCATGTCCCGCGGATCCGGCAAGACTCGTATGCATGATGCCGATATTGATCGCGCCCGTCACCGGCGGCTTGAACTTCGGCAGAAGCGAGTCTGGCGCTTGCGGCTTGGCGAAGCTCAGGCCGTGGATCGCGACCGACAGGTTACCCTTCGTGGCCTCCACGATCTCGGCGTGGCTGCCGAAGATCTTCAGCGTATCGGGCATCACCAGTTCCTTGGCGATCTTCGACATCGCATCGTGATTGCCGCGGATCTTGAAGATGCTAATCGCCGCTCGGTGCAGCCGTTCCAGCTGGCTTGCCAGGAAGCGCGCCGTCTTCATCGAGGTCTGATCGCCATCATAGAGATCGCCGGCGATGACGAGCGCGTCGACCTGCTCCTCAAGGCACAGATCGACGATCGCCACCAGCGCCTGCCGGCTGGCATCGCTCACGAGATCGGCCAGCTCCGCGTTGCGAAGAGCCAGGGAACGCAGGGGAGAGTCGAGATGGAGATCGGCAGTGTGGACGAAACGATAGGCCATGAATACAGAATGATGTTGCGATAGGACGGTGTAGCAGGTGCAGCCTGACAGATAAACGCGCGATTGTTGTTGCTCGGCAGTAAAAGGTGAGAATGCACAGCAAGCGTCGTGAGCCATGACGGCAGGGGTCTCCTCGCGATCGCGGCCTTGGTAGGGCGTCGGCATAATGGGCCGGCATAGCCGGCCCATCCACAATCATTGCTGCTCGATCGGCGCCGGCACTGCAGCCGGTGAAACCGGCTGTCCAAGCCGATCGGCGACCAGCATCGACAGCATCATTTCCACAAGACCATTGGTGGCGCCCTTTTCGCCACCGCCACCGCCGACCTGGATCTGCGGTACGAGCGGCAGCCTGCCGTTTTCGATCGCTTCGGCGAAACGCATCAGGACCTGCGAGTGAAGCTGATAGTCCGGTCCACCGAAGGCCGCGACCTTCTTCTCCGTGGCTTCCGCTTCCGCCAAGCCGATTGCGCGCACCTTTTGGGCATCGGCAAAACCGGTCGCCTTGATGCGTTCGGCATCGGCGAGCGCGACGGCCTTGATCCGATCGGCTTCGCCGAGGCCGGCGAGGCGCACCTTCTCGGCTTCGGCCTTGGCGGTAACCTGAATGGTCTCTGCCTGCTGACGGGTGCGGGCGAGTTGCGCCTTACCTTCGTTCTCGCTGATCTCGATGGTGAGTGCCGATGTCGTGATCTTCGCCTGCTGTTCTGCGAGCGCTTGCTTCTCGCGCAATGTGCGCTCCTGGACCGCCGCCGCCTCCTGCAATTTATAGGTCTCTACCTTTTCAACGGCGATCTGACGCTCACGCAGCTGGATCAGGATCTGCTCGATGCTGTTCTGGCCATTGTTGGCCCGCGGCGTACCGATCAGCACTTCCTGCAGTTCGAGGCTGTAGGAGTTAAATTTCTCGCGCATTTCGTCGCCGGATTTACGCTGGATTTCGCTGCGTTCCTGCAGCAGTTCGATCAAGGTCTTGGTCTGGGCGATATTCTTGAAATAGGCCGAGACCATCGGATCGAGCGTCTGTTCGACCAGCCGTTTGATATCGCCGAAACGCTGCACGACGAGGGGCGCCTTCATATAGTCGATATGCACGACGACCGAGAGCGGCAGCACGGGCTCGAACGCATCCTTGGTGATCAGCGATACTTCGGAAAGATTCTCGTCCAGCCTGTGCTCGCCGAACTGTTCCTTCGTCCATTTGAGCACGAAGTTGGTGGTCGGCACGATGATGATGTTGCCGGCATAGGTGTTGAACGCATATTTGCCCGGCAGCAGCGGCGTCGACCACACACCGCGCGCGCCCGTCTCGACCAGTTCGCCATGGCGATAGGATGAGCCGGAAATATCGGCGCTTCGACGGCCGGTATAGGAGACGACGACACCCACCGTGCCAACGTCGATGATCGTCTTCTCCACAAGTTCGATGGTCGCGAAGATGCGGTTGAGGAAATAGCTGCCATCGGCAAGCACCTGCAATTGCCGGCCGCGATAACCGCCGGCATTGAGAAACTTCTCCGGGTCCTGAAAATTATTGTGGAAGTTTGCATCCCCAGGGTTGTTGGCAACGGTCGGCGCAATGATCTCGCCATCCGGCAGCGCCGGACCGTCATGGATGGTGACGATGCCGATCAGGTCCTCGGCGTCGTGGATGACGACGGGCTCGAAGCCATTCCGCTCGGTAATCAGCGTCGACATGTCGGCGAACAGTCTTTGTTCCGACGCGTTCAGGCTGACCGCATAGTTCGACTGTGCGGTCAGCACGATGAACTGCGCGAGATTGATGGCATAGGTGCCTTCGCGCAGGATCTTGCGTTGCGGCCCCTTCTGTCCGCCTTTTGTGAGAAAGCCGCGCACATCCTGAAAATCATCGGCTTCGATATTCGAGGCAAGCGTCTGGGTCGGCGGCAACGGCTCGCCGTCACGGGCGAAGACATAGCCGATCTGGCCCTGCGGAATGGTTACGAGATTGGCGCGATGCATCGAATACTGGAACGGCATGAAGAAATGCAGGCCGCCGCGCACGACTTCCGGCTGGAAGCCGGCCTCACCGTAGAGCGCAATGAAGCCATTCTCGACGGAGCCGCGAAAACTCCACAGCTTTTCGAGAATGCCGAGCCTGTCGTTGGGGATATAGCGGATCACCCCGCTCCACCGAAACAGGATTGCCACCACGATGACCGGGACGGCGATTTCGATCGCCTTCCACCCCATCGGACCAAAATATTGCAGGTTTTCCATCTTTTCTCTCGTATGGGCGCACGGGTTCGTCCACCCGCTGGCCGCCCGGTTGGTGTTGGTTGATAAGACGGGGAAATGGCGCGCCTATTTGCTCGAGGCACTAAAGGTGCATCGAACGCTTGGGCTGCTCATTGTCTGGGAAAAATGACCGCGCGTCCCGAGTCCCCGATGAGGGGCGGCGTGGTCGTGAATGCTTTCACATCGGTGTCGCCTTGATAGACATGACGATGGACGACGTAAGGATTGCGCCTATAGGTTTAAAGACGTTCAATGCGGAAATCGGATAAGTACTTCCGGCGATTTTGCTATTTCGAGCATTCAGTTCTTCTAAATTATACATGGCTCTCGAAATACGCATAAATAAAGGGCTTTTGGCTTCTGCGATAACTCAAGCAATCGAAATTCGGTTCCGTCGTCTCGACCCCGATCAACGGTATATGCCGCACTTGGTCGCGCTCCAGATGGAGACCGTGCTACCCTCGCTTCGCTATGACCGACCCACATTTGTAAAAGCATCAAAGATCGCGCGATGTCCTGCATCGTTCGGATGGGCCATATCGGTCGAGCCCAGGTCAGGGCCACGCAGCCCAATCGCCGGCGCTGCTTGAGGGATGACCCTCAGAGCACGCCCTTCCTCAGGATGAAGTTTCCATAGGGGCGCGATTCAGCAGTCTGGATGATCGCAAACGATCGCATCGCAATGGGATAATATGCAAACCTCTCGACAAGTTGGCTCGCGATCGGACGCCCTTCTGCCTCACTGCACACGGCGATGACGTCCCGGTGCACTTCCAGCAACTCACCCGGCGCGTCGACGGCCTCCATGTGCATCAGCGGCGTGTCACCGAATGTGTCCAGGGGCATCATCTTAACGATGCCACTGACGGCAGTCGGTGCATCGACCCCCTCCAGGATGAGAAGCTTTCTGCTGGTGGTTTGGCTCGCCACCCGAAAGCCCGAGAAGTTTCGATCGACGATGGCCAGTTCGTCACCATGGCCCATAGAGGCCATAACCCACAACAAGTCGGCCGTAACGAACGACGGAACGCCTTTCAGCATCTCGCTTCCCTCCCAAGAAATGATCACGAGTGGAAACTATCCGGAAAAAAACGATTGCGCAAACGTTTCGATGGCGGTAGCGTGATCATATTCGCGGATCCTTGGAGAGCCTTTTTAAGGTTGGAATTCCGCCTGGGAGGATAATTTGAGACGCTTTCTTGTTGTGCTGCCGGCGAACGCCGGAGCGCGCTCATGACCACTATTTCCGAGGTTGCAAAGGCGGCGGGGGTTTCGGTCTCCACGGTTTCCCATGTTCTCAACAAGACGCGCTACGTGTCGCCCGAGAAGGCGAAGCTCGTCTTGGAGGCGGTGGATGAGATCGGGTATATCCCGAACGCGGTTGCGCGCTCTCTCAAATTATCGTCGACGGGCACGGTCGGCCTGGCGATTTCGGCGATTTCGAACCCTTACTTCAGCGACATCATCTGCGCGATCGAAGCCGAGTGTTCAAAGCGCGGCTTGATCGTATTTCTGTGCGATACACAGGACGATCCTGATCGGGAACTGGAGCTCGTCCGGCATCTGCACCAGCGCCGTGTCGACGGGATTATCCTTGCCGCTTCAGGCGATCCTAAAAAGTCGCTGGACTACCTCATCGAATGCGATGTTCCCTGTGTGCTCGTCGACAGGCTCTCCGACGATCGTTTCGATCAGGTCGGGACCGACAATACGGCGGCAATTCGCATGCTGGTCGATCATCTCGTCACGCTCCATCACCACCGGGTTGGGATCATCCTCGGCCAGCCCGGATTTGCGACGACCGTGGAGCGCACCAAGGCTTTCCGGGCAGCGATGACGGAGAGGGGAATAGAGGTCCCGCATGCTTTCATCAGCAACGGCAACCACAGCACTGCTGACGCCGCCGCTTCGACGCACCGCTTGCTGGAGCTGAAGGAGCCACCAACAGCAATCCTTGCCTCAAACAATCTCGCGATGATCGGCGCGATGAGAGCCATTCGGGAACGGGGGCTGCGCGTTCCCGAGGACATTTCGGTGCTCGGGATCGATGATTTCGAATGGGCAGATTACTTCGAGCCGCGCCTGACGCTGATGGCCCAGCCTTGCGATGAGATCGGCAGGAAGGCGGCGGACTTGCTGATTGCGCGGATCGGCAACAAGCACCGCCCGCGCGAGACCGTTCGACTGTCGCCGGTTTTGCGGGTGCGTGAATCGTGTGGAGAAGCAGCATGAACCAGGTTGTTCTTTCAGCGAGAGGGGTCACCAAGCATTTCGGCGGGGTTCAAGCGCTGCGTGGCGTGGACTTCGATCTTAACGTGGGGGAAATCCATGCCCTGCTTGGAGAGAACGGCGCGGGCAAATCAACGTTGATGAACCTGATGTCCGGCGTGCACACGCCGGACCAGGGAGAGATTTTCATCGATGGCAAACCCGCTCGATTTCACAGCCCCCGGGATGCGCAAGCCGCAGGAATCGCGACGATTTTCCAGGAATTGGATCTCGTTTCGAGTTTGAGCGTCGCGGCCAATCTCTTTCTTGGGCGTGAACTCGTCCATCGCCATGGCATGCTCGACGGAAAGGCGATGCTGCACGAAGCGCGCAAAAGACTGGAGGCAATCGACCGATCGATCGATCCCGCTCAGCTTGTCGGTGAGCTGTCTATCGGCCAGCGCCAGGTCGTCGCCATCGTCAAGGCGCTGTCCTATGCATCGCGCGCGCTGATCATGGATGAGCCGACAGCGGCGTTGACTGTCGGCGAAGTCGATCGATTGTTCGATATCATGCGCGGGCTCGCCTCGTCGGGCGTCGGTATCGTCTATATTTCGCATCGCCTTGAGGAAGTGCCGCAGATTGCCCATCGAGTGACGGTCATGCGCGACGGCAAGGTCGCCGGCATTACCGAACCGAGCGCGCCACAGGCCCAGTTGGTGCAGCTTCTCGTCGGCCGTCCGTTGAACGAGCTTTACCCGCCTCGGTCGGACCGCGTCGGAGACGTGCTACTGAGGATGCGGCAGGCCTCCTTCCGTCCGCACCGGGCGTCACCCGGGTGGCAAGCTCCATCGAAGATCGATCTGGATGTTCACCGCGGTGAAATTGTCGGTTTGGCTGGCGTGATGGGTGCAGGGCGAACGGAGCTTCTCAGCGCTCTTTACGGGACAGGCGTGCCGGGCCGATGGCAGGGTGAGGTTAGCATTGGCGGCAGGCCTGCGAGGCTGAGATCCATCGCCGCCGCGCGCCGGGCCGGGCTCGCATTCGTAACCGATGATCGGCGCGGCGCCGGGCTGATGCTGCGCATGTCTGTCGGCCTCAATCTGGTCATGTCGATCATCCGCCGAATATCCCCAAACGGCTTATTGTCTGCACGCCGACAGGACGATGCGATCAAGAGATCGTTCGGGAATTTCGACATCCGTCCGAAGAATCCCGGGATCGCGGTGGGCGCTCTGTCCGGCGGCAACCAGCAGAAGGTCGTTCTTGCCAAGGAAGTGTTGGGCAATCCCAGCTTGTTGCTTCTCGACGAGCCGACCCGCGGTGTTGACGTCGGAGCAAAGGGTGAGATTTACGCCCGCTTGCGCGAATTTGCCTCGGACGGATTGGGCATCCTTGTCGCGTCAAGCGAAATGCCTGAGCTGATTGGCCTATGCGATCGAATAGTGGTTCTACGCAACGGCTGCAGCGTTGCCGAATTTTCTGGCGGTGTGAGCGAACACGAAGTTCTGGCCGCCGCCAACGGGAGGGAGGGATGATGTCCGAACAGCAAATTACGTCGAGTTCTCCGATTCAACCGGCAAAACGCATTGATCCGTTGGCGGTGATCGTCCGCTTCCAAAGCCTGATCGGGCTTGTGCTGGTCTTTGCCGGCGGCATCATATTCTCGCCGCGTCGGCATGGAGTCATCCTGTTCATTCAACCCGACAACATCGCCAACATCGTCCGCGCGGTATCCGAAACCGGCATCATCGCCATCGGGATGACCTTCGTGATCATAACGGCCGGGATCGATCTCTCGGTTGGGGCGACCCTTGGTCTTGCGAGCGTCGTCACGGCAACATTGATGGTCTCCGGCGGTTTTGGGCTGATTACCACAGTGCTGGCCGTGCTGCTGATGGGCACTTGTTTCGGCTTGGTCCAGGGAGCGATCTCAAGCAAGTTTCGGCTTGAAGCATTTATCGTCACGCTTGCCGGTTTGCAGGCAGCTCGCGGGCTTGCACTCGTTGTATCGGGCAATCAGTACATCAATATCTCTTATGGCGATGGCCCTGGGCTCGCTCCACCCATCTTTGCCGTTCTCGGCGGGCGATTGTTCGGCAACGTCGTTCCCGTGGCCACGATCGTCTTCTTGATCTTTGCCTGCATCGCGACGCTGGTGCTGAACACGACCAGGTTCGGCCGTTACGTCTATGCCGTCGGCGGCAACGAGCGCGCCGCTCGCATCTCAGGTGTTCCGGTCTCGGCAATCAAGATCGCCGTTTACGCCATTACCGGCTTTGCATCGGCGCTAGCCGGCATCGTCCATGCCGGGCAATTTAATTTCGGAAGTGCCAATGATGGCACCGGATATGAACTGACGGCCATCGCGGCTGTCGTCATTGGCGGGACCAGCCTGTTTGGCGGCTCGGGGTCCATGGTCGGAACGATCGCCGGTACGATCATGCTTGGCGCCTTGGCCAATATTCTTCAGCTCAACAACATCACGCCAGCCATGCAGCTGCTTTCTACAGCGGCAATTATCGTTCTGGCGGCAGTCCTTCAATCCCTCGTTCGTCGCCGCGAAGGATTGGGCAGGTAGTGTGGCGGCATCTTCCGGAGGGTGGATCCGGGACCAATGTGGAGGAGAAAGTAATGACACAGAATGCACTTCGATATTCGAATGTCGGGCGTATGGCGCTCCTGGCCGGCTCATGTCTTTGTATTGCCGGCGTGGCCCAAGCTGCCGATCCGCTTGTAAAGGCTTGCGCCAAGGATGGCGAATTCGTCATCGGCTTCTCGCAGGCAAACAACGCGGAGCCCTACCGGCAGCACGTCAACGATGAACTTGAGTCAGCCGCTAAGGCAGTCCCGCAGTTCACACTGCAGATTGCCGACGGGGCCGGCAACGTCAACACGCAGACGTCGCAGGTCGACAATTTCATCACCCAAAAGGTCGACCTTCTGTTGATCTCGCCTTTCGAGGCGGCTCCGCTGACACCCGCCGTCAAGCGGGCAATGGACGCGGGTATCCCGGTTATCGAACTCGATCGCAAGACGAACGGCGAAGCCGGCAAGGACTACACAGCTTTCATCGGAGGCGATAACTACAAGATTGCGCTGGCGGCCGGCGAATATACCAGCAAGACGCTTCTCCCAGATGGCGGCGAGGCCGCCGTGCTGCAGGGGCTGCCGAGTTCGACACCGGCCGTCGAACGGCTCAATGGCTTCAAGGATGGCGTGAAAGCCAATTCCAAGATCCAGATCGTGGCAGAACAGGCGGCCGACTGGCTGCCGGATAAAGCGCAAACGGCGTTTGCCGCCATGCTGCAGGCCCATCCCGATATCAAGATGGTCTATGCCAGCAATGATATGATGGCGGCCGGGGCGCTGCTTGCCGCAAAAGGCGCCGGTAAGAGCGTGAAGATCATCGGCACCGACGGCTTGCCTGGCCCTGCCGGAGGAATTGAAGCGGTCGCAAAGGGCGATTGGTCTGCGACCTTTACCTATCCTACGGGAGGGAAGGAGGCGATCGACATGGCAAAGTCGATATTGCTGGACTGCGCGTCGTCTGTTGAGCCAACGGTAACGGTCGATACAATAGCCATCACGCCCGAAAACGCGAAGCAAATGATGGGCAAGTAAAGGTGCAGACTCGACCCGGCTGGGCGCATCTGCCCAGCCGGGTCGAGCGAAATCAATCGGTTGGAGCGCGTCGAGCCCTTGCTTATTTCGATGCCTATCACGGCGATGCCAAACCCCCGTTGAGCCGATTGTGGAGCGCGCCGGCCTGGAGTGCTTGGGGAGGCAGGGCATAGCGATCAGCTTGCCTCTGTCAGTCGCTCGTTCTTCGCACGGCAAAATTCGATCAACTGCTCCGAGGTCATCGGTCGCGCCAGCGCGTAACCCTGCAGCAAATGGCAACCAAGATCTTTCAGGATCTTTGCATGCTCCATTGTCTCCACGCCCTCGGCAACGATGTCGATGTTCTGTGACCGGCCAATTTCGATGATCGAGGAAACCAGACGGCGTTGAGATGGAGAGGCGATAATCGGCTTGATAATTTCCCGATCGATCTTCAATCTTCGCGGCTCAAATCTCAGTAGACTGACGATACTGGCATGTTCGGTGCCGAAATCGTCAATCTCGATTTCAATGCCGAGCTCTTTGACAGCTGGAATTATCTCGTTGAGAACAGGCTGGAGATGCTCGAAGGAGATCGTCTCCAGCAACTCGAAACACAGGCGGCCCCTCGCCAGGGGAAGCTCGGACAGTTCCGCAAGCAGATTTGCCTGCGCCAGTCGACGCGCTGAAATATTCACGGAGACCCGCGGGATCTGCATTCCCAAGCTGTCCCATCGTGTAAGCTCGAAGAGAGCCTTTTGCAGGATCAGCCGGTCCATGTCCCCGCTACGCCCCAGCCTTTCGGCGACATCAAGAAATTTGTTTGGGCCGAGCAGACCTTTTTTCGGGTGATCCCACCTGGCAAGTGCCTCAACGCCGGCGATAGCCAACGTGTTCGCATCGAACTGTGGTTGGAAGAATGCAACGAGTTCGTCGCAATCGAGCGCATGATGAAATTCATCCGCCAGTTCTTTCGAAAGGATTGCGGCGCTGCGGAGCTCTTCGGTGAAAACGGCGGCGCGACCGCGGCCGGTCTTCTTTGCCTCGTACAGAGCCAGATCGGCATTCAGAAGCAATTGGCTGAGGTCCCGCCCGAAAGCCCGCGGGGTCTCCCAGGCGACCCCGACGCTGGCACCGACGACACACTCCACGTCATCAACAAGGATGGTCTTCTCGAGGGTATCGACGATCAGGCCGGCCAATGCCTTTGCTTTAGGCTCGGGATTGGCACTCCAGCTGGCAAAGATGAACTCATCTCCTCCGATCCGAGCGGCGACCTCGTTTGGGCCGGCCAACCCGGCAAGCCGCGACGCTGTCGCTTGCAGGACCGCGTCACCGCCGGCATGCCCTTTCGTATCGTTGATCTCCTTAAACCGATCCAGGTCGATATGGATAAGTATCAGACAATCTTCTGGATCAGGTCTCGGTGGCTGCGAGATCATCCGGTCGACAAAACGTCGATTGGGAAGTCCCGTGAGTGCGTCATGCAACGACAGGTACTCCAGCCGTTGCCGTGCTCGAACGAGCTTTTTCTTGTGAAGGCGAAGCTTTTCAATGGTTCTCTGGCGTGATTTCGTCAGAAAACCGACCCAGATAATCGGCGCAACGACACATAACGACAGTAGGCTCGCATAAAGCTCAAAAATGCCGATCTCGCTCTTTTGGCCCCATCCACCCTTAGGCGCCGCGGCGAGGGTCCATCGTCCATAAGTCATATCGACGGAGGCCTTGACCGGTTTTTTCGAAAAAGTTTGCAGGCTGCCGAGGAAAACTTTTTTAGGCAGATCCGGCTCCGGCACTGTACTGATGGCAATCTCAAGGTCGGTCGATTCAAGGCCGCTTTCTCGGTAGAGCCTTGGTATATCTATCAGCCCGGACAACAGCCCCCAAAAGACCTGGCTCGTTCCGTCGGTGACATAAATTGGCCATCTGACCACGAAAGCGGTTCCACCTTGGACAAGGTCCACAGGGCCGGTCAGAACGATATTATGGGTGTTGCGCGCCAGCATTGCGCTATCGCGTTGCTTCTCATTCGTTCGGTAATCGAGCCCGATGGCCTTTTCGTTGCCTTTTTCTGGGTAGACCCATTTGACCACCATGCCGGGTGCCGCCGCGAAGCTGCGCAATTGTGAATCAGGCTGCAGGATCTGCGCGGCAAGCTTGGAAAATCGGTTCTGGTCCATCGCCGGGTCGACCGCAATTCCAGCCGCCAACCCTTGCAACAGCTTCACATTGCTATTGAGGTTCGTCTGGAGCCGAGATGATATGGTGGCGAGCTCACCGGCAACAATCGAACGTTCATCGGCGAGCGAGCGCTCGAGCCGCCAGTTCGTTGCAACAGAGACGACGATGATTGCAATAATTGCAGCAAATATCGCGGGAGCAAATGCGCCGGTTCGATCTACAGCGCCCGTGAGGCTGCGCACCATCTTTGGATTTCTTCGAAACTTCATCAGGTTGCCGGTGTGGGTGACAGGCCTGTACCCTTGCACAGTTTGTTTAAGGCAACGCTAAACCGAATTCATCTGTAATGGCTGCTGGCCCGTGATCATCTCCCGCTTTTGACCAGCATTCCGTGATAGTGTTAAACGCGCGCCCTTTTCAGGACGCGCGCTGGATCACGTCTCAGAGGCGGTAGCGGCTGCGTTCTTTTTCGATTTGTTCTGGACCATAGGGGTCGAGCGCGTCATCGAACCTGGTCCACCCTTCCTTGGTGTAGGCGGCGCGGCGCGCGGCTGGATCGACCCAGTTGGATCGCTTGAGGATCGCTTCCGCTTCCGGGACAAGCGCATCCTGAACCTTGGCGGTGACCAACGAGCCGCCCCGACGAACGCCTTCGGCATAGACGTTCGCATCCTCGTCAGAGACGCCCGAACTCGTCATCGCGCCGATGATGCCCCCTGTCGCACCGCCGGCGACAGCACCGGCGGCAGCGCCGGCGGCGGTTGCGGCCAGCCAGCCGGCTGCGACGACTGGGCCAACACCCGGGATAGCCATCAGGCCGAGGCCTGTCAGAAGGCCGCCGGCACCGCCGACGACCGCGCCAATGCCGGCACCTGTGCCGGCGCCTTCGCCTGCATTCGAATGCTCGCCGTGGCGATTGTCGGCATTATTGGAAACGATGCTGATGTCATTGGAGGGAACACCAGCGGATTCAAGCGCGCTGACTGCAGAGCTCGCATCGGTATAATCATCGAAAAGTCCAGTTACGGTTCTCATGTTCATTTCTCCTGAAGACCTTGTTGCGTCACTTCGCGACGACGTTGCCCTGGTAGTCGAGAGCGATCGCGACGGCCTTGCCGTCCTTCATGCCCGATGCCATCCAGATGCCCTTGTCGTCCTTCTTGAGGTCCTTGACCTCGGTATATCCAGCCTCTTCAATGCGATCCTTTGCCTGACCTTCGGTGAAGCTATTGGCGCCTTCCACCGGGGCGGTCGCATTGTTTGATCCAGGGGTTGCAACGGCGGGCGTCTTGCCATCGCTTGTCGTTGCGGGCGCCGTCTGGGCCAGGGCTGACAATGCCGAAGCGCCGAGAAGCGCAGCAGCAAAAATAAACTTGTTCATGGGAATTTCCTCTCGTGCCGGACCTCTCAGATCCGTGAGCAGAGAACCTCATGCGACCCTATTCGTTCCACGTTCCAGAACTTAAATTCGAATGCGCGGCTTTGCCATTTGCCGCTGAATCACGGGCCTGGCGCGGGTCAATTGTGGGTGGGATCGGCCAGTAGCGAGAGCAGAGGCTGGCCTGGCTGGGCCTGCCGCGACTGCTTCTAAGGCCCTTCCGCAATACCATCGCTCACGGTGTGATGAGCAGCGGGTGCGTCGCATCTGTGGCCCCTGTTGCGTTGACGGTCAAACTGCTGCAAATGTCATCTTACTCAACGTAGGGTGGATTCATGCCGTTTCAGATTAAACGTCTTATTCCAGAACATCTCAGCAACGCCGCCTCTGTACTGGTAAGTGCCTACGCTCGACCTCCGTGGAACGAGGATTGGTCGCTCGAAGCGGCGGTTGAGAATGTGAGGACTGTACTTGAAACGCCCAAATCGATTGCCCTTGCGGCGATCGAGGGAGACAAGGTGCTAGGGGTGGCGTTGGGCATACGACAGCGGCGTCACTCCGGTCCGGTGATGTACCTGGACGAGCTTTCGGTGCTGCCTGAAGCGCAGGGCGCGGGGATAGGGACAGCGCTGCTTTCGGCAATTTACGAAACAGCGATGGCCGAAGGTTGTAACAGCGTCTGGCTGGTCTCGCAGCGAGAAGGCGCGTTGTCAAAATTTTATCAGCGCTGCGGGTTCGCCATTGGCAGCGATCTTGGGCTCTACTCGAAATCGGGAACTTAGACTGGGGGCGATAAGGGTCTGCACAGTTGGCGCCATGCTGGCTCGGCCAAGGCCGCCAGCTTCGGGCGATCGCCCGGCGTGCCTGCGGAGGGGAGGAGTCGGCGCAGATCGTGATGTGACTTGGATGATCGTGGTCGCCCGGCACGGCAGGCAGATGGACCTGACATGCAGCCGGCTGTCCGGATTCCGGCGCCGCCAGGATACGTACGTTTTCGTACGCGAGGTTGAAAACGGAAATCCGAAGATTAGGATCGACTTACGTAATGGGGAGGGAATGCGGATGACCCAGCATTCGGGAATTACGAAGCCGGCGCTGCAGCCTGATGACGTGGCCATGCTGAAAGCGGTGCTCAGGCAATGGTGTCAGGAAAAATCATATGACATTGGCAGTCCGGCAGCGCAGCACGTGGCAAGGGAGCTTGTCTCCTGGTTCGAATGCGGCATTCGCAACCAGCAGAAGCTCAGCTGCTTGATGCGGCACATGCATCTGGAGTTGAACAGTTTTTCGATTTTGACGTATGCGCCTTGTGCAGGTTCGCGGCCAACCATGCGATCCGATCAGTCGGTGGCTGGATAAGGCGGCCCAGTGTTTGCAGAAATGGAGGCCGTCTGGCCGCTGGAACCAATCGGCACCGCGCGTGTTTAATTCTCGGTCGCGCGGCAATCATTCCCGCGAAGATTGATGACGACCTGACAGTCCGCTGCCGATCGCCATTTCGTCCAACATTCGGGGGAATTCACATGGAAAACGCAGGTATCGGCTGGATTGCAGCAATCATCATCGGCGGTTTGGCAGGATGGCTCGCCGAAATGTTCATGAAGAGCAACATGGGCGTCCTCATGAACGTCTTGCTTGGCATCGTCGGCGCGATCGTCGCCAACTTCATTCTGTCGCTCTTCGGTGTCGTCCTCGGCGGATGGCTGGGATATCTCATCGCGGGATTCGTTGGAGCCTGCATCCTTATCGCGATCGCGCGCATGGTTAGACGGACCGCCTGAGTGGAAAGGCTTGCTCCCAACATTGACGTTGACCAGCGCGTCGAGAGGCGAGAGTGTCGCATCTCTAACTGGCCCAACTGTCGCATTACTAAATAGCCGTGTGACTTCTAATGTAAATGCAACAAGGGCTTAAATGCTACTACAGGGCAGGGAGATC
>NZ_AEYF01000054.1 GCF_000292525.1 Rhizobium sp. CCGE 510 | reverse complement strand
GGAGGAGAGCCTGGAAATACCGCGCGGTGATCTGCCCGGTGAAGAAACAGCTGAAGTTCGCACTCGCTTCGGTGACCGCTCGGTAGCCCCCGATCTTTCCCATCCATCTTCTGTGCACGGCTGATGCGCGGGACCATGTCTATGGCGCTTATATTCGCGCCCGAATGCAGAGCCCGCTCTAGCAACTCGTTGTTGGCTACGGGATAGATGAAAGAGATCAGCGTCTTTTCAGGCGACAGCAGGGCGACCTCATTAGTCGGGGCGCACCTTAACGATCACGTCGGCGGCCGCGGCGAGGGCCTGTGGACTTGGAACGACCACGACTTCCGCATTTCGGTAGGCTTCGTTCGAGATTTCCGCCGTTAGGCCGGCACCAGTTTCCACTGCCGATCAGCAAAATATCGCCGGGGGCCAGCGCATGGAGCGTGCCGAGACCGTGGGATGCGGCTCGACCGGCGACAGCACGCGGACATCAATTTGACTTGTTTCACCCGGTATCAGTCATTCTTGCTCGTTTCCTTGTGCCACGTCTCTTCGAACAGACGGGACCGCGGCTCGACCAATGTCAGAACGAGATGTTAGGCGGGTTCGAAAGTGCTGACTTTCACAGCGGACAAAGATCGGGCTGAGTCTGGCCTGAGACGTCATCATTGATTTGGGACAAGGAAGCCGGCGCGGCCGGAGGTCATAAAGCATCCTGTTTTGAGAAGGGATGCGAAAATGTCCGATGATCTGATCGCCAAATACGGCGATGCGCGGGTTCCGCGTTATACGAGCTACCCGACGGCGGCGGCTTTTTCAGCTGCCGTGGGGCCGGATGAATATGTCGGCAACCTCGCCCATATCGCCGCGGCTGGCCCGGTTTCGGTTTATCTCCACGTCCCGTTCTGCCGTTCGATATGCTGGTACTGCGGCTGCCACACAACCGTCACTCGGCAAGACGCTCCGGTCGCCGACTATCTCGACGTGATGAAGGAGGAGATCGAGCTTGTCTCCTTTGCGGCCGGAAACGACGTGCCCGTCAAGTACGTGCATTTCGGCGGCGGCACGCCGTCGGTCATGAAGCCGCAGGAATTTTCGGCTCTAATGGCAAAGCTCAGGAGCGCCTTCACATTCGAAGCGAAAGCCGGCGTCGCAGTCGAGATCGACCCTCGCACATTGGTCGCCCCCATGATCGACGCGCTCGGCGAAAACGGTGTCGACCGCGCAAGCCTCGGCGTCCAGAGCTTCGATCCGATCGTGCAGGCCGGTATCAAGCGGCTGCAATCCTTTGAGCAGACGGAAAGGGCGGTCGCCGGGTTGCGCTCAGCAGGCGTCAGCAGCATCAACTTCGACCTGATTTATGGCCTTCCGAAACAGACCGTCCAATCTTGCATCGAAACGGTCCGGCTGGCTGCAGAACTGCGTCCCGAACGTTTCGCCGTTTTCGGTTACGCTCACATACCCGCTTTCAAGAAACATCAGCGCCTGATCGACGAAGCATCGCTGCCGGACGCAAAACAGCGGAACGAGCAGGCGGAAGTGATCGCCGAGGAGCTGCAGAACGCCGGATATCAGCGCATTGGGCTCGATCATTTTGCACTGCCGGACGATCAGTTGGCACTCGCCGCGCGCAACAGAGCGCTGAGGAGAAACTTCCAGGGCTATACCACGGATGATTGCGATAGCCTGATCGGCCTCGGCGCATCTGCGATCGGGCGGCTGCCGGCCGGCTATATGCAGAACCACGTGCCTCTCGGCCTCTATGCCGAGCGGATTGCCTTCGGGGTGCTGCCGACCGCCAAGGGATATCTTCTCAGCGAGGAGGACAAGCTTCGGGCGAGGGTCATCGAGAGGCTGATGTGCGATTTCGAAGCCGATCTCGGCCAGTTGAGCAGCGGGTCGGGTTTCGACACCGGCTTCCTTGTCGAGCGCAACGACCGTCTCGGCGAGCTCATGGCCGACGGCGTCGTGACGATCAGCGGTGAACGGATTGTCGTATGCGAGGAGGCGCGCTTTATGGTCCGTGCAGTCGCGGCGGCATTCGACGCCTATTTTGGCTCGCACGGGCACACGCACAGCAAGGCAGCCTAATGCATGTCGCCGGAAGTTTGCATCGGTTCCGGCGACACGAAACGCATCAAAGGCCGCGCGAGAAGACATCGAGTTCCCGTTTCTCGATCGAGGACCCTGCGGTTATCTTCCCAGGAGTCCCGTCGACAACCGCACGTCGACGAGGATCGACGTCGCAAGTTCGTGTGAAGCAGGGCGGGCGCACTCACAAATACGGTCATCGGGCGCCCTGTCGCAAGCAGATGGGCGCGCGCCCGTATCACCGCCTGGACGTCGAGGTCGTTACCGTCGAGCTTTTCGGCTCATTGAAATACAGCTCGATCTCGGCAGGCCGCGGTCTAGGATATCGTTGGCGACTGACGTCGAACCTTTCAGGTGGCGTCGGCAAGCGCCGGTCCGCAGAAAAGTGCCCATCGCGATTATGGCGGCCGCGCAGGTGCCTGAAGGAGCCTTGTCGCGAGGTGAGCTACCGAGCGCCACATGGTCGACGGCTCTCGCCCGCTCACGAAAGCGGTTGTTCGAGCACGTCGAAGGACGAGGGCAGGGGTCTCGTAATTGTAGCACGACTTGCCTGCCGCGGGATTTCGATCAAACGTTCGACGGCGCCTTCCGTGCAATTCCTAGACGACCGGAACGAAGCCGCGGGTTTCGGCTGGCATCTCCTTCGCGACTGCCCGCAAAAAACGACCTCGTTATATTCGTCGTCAGCGAGATTGCCGCCGGGCCAGTGATCTCGCCCACGCGTTTCTTCGCAGGTCTGCCGTGCAGATCATAGCTCTTTTCACAGGCCGCATTGACGTTCTCGACGATCCAGCCAAGTTTCGGCATTGGCTTTGCCGACAACCGTGTCCGACGCTAACCACTGCCTGGACGCCTTGCCTGACGCGCCTGGCTCTGCTCGATGCTCACGGGAGCATCAGTTGCTCCTGAGAGGCAGAACGCCCCCGCGAACGCCATCGTCATGGGCTGCGCGGCCATCCACCTGCCGTTTATCACTGGGTGATGTGTGTGAGGTCGGCATCGAGCCGCTTACGCACCATGTTCGGCACCTTTGCAGTCTTGATCGCTTCGAGATTGGCCGGGCTGTCGCCCACCTGGATCAGCGCAACCATGCCCATGCCGGAATGTGGGGTGCATTTCAGGACATAGACGCCTGGAACATCGAACTTCGCCCGATATTGCTCGTTCGGCTTTGACTTATATTCCGCAACGCCATCCGGAATGAGGCCTTTGAAGGTTTCGACGTTGTGGCCCTTGTCGGTGGGGATGAAGGTGACGGTGTCGCCGGGGGCGATCTTCAGGAAGCCGGGCTCGAACACCATCGCGCCTTCCGTGCCTTTGTTGAGCATCCGAACCTGATGGTCGGCCGCCATCAACGGCGCTGCCGAGACAATCAAGGCTGCTGCTGCAGCGATCGGACTGAATTTTAACCGCATTTGCAAGCTCCTGTTCTGCGAGACCCAATCAGCCTCATGAATGTTTTTAGCAGATGCCGGATTTGGGTTCTTTGATGCCCGTCAAATTCGGGAATAAAAGGCAGAAGATCCCAATTTTTGCCTGCTTGCCCAGCGCCCTTGCGAGGGACATGGCAGCCTGCAAGCGATGTAGGAATCACCGGAGGACAAGCACGCTCGGCGAACGTCGGAGCTGCTGAACCAGCTTGGGATTGCCGCGACTGAGCTCATATCGCGTCGAGAGTTCGCGAGGGCATTAATGTCGATCCCCCGGTGTCGCGTGTGTGGAAGTTGACCCTTTGACAGGAATCCTCCGAAAAATCATCAGTGTCGCCCGACAACTGTACCAGCGGGCAAGATTGACGTTCCGCAGGTCGTGCCTGCCCTCGGGAATAACGATGTTGCGCGACGCAAGTTTCGTAGCGGTGGTGGCCAGGGTCTCGATGGTCAGGCCGAGATGATCCACAATGTCTTAACGATTCATGGAAACGCTCAACGGACCTTGGCGGGCACTTGTTGCGCCGAGGTGCAAGCTTCACGATGAAGCTGCAGGGGCGCTCCTCGGCGTTCTTCTTCGGCAGCAGCACCATTTGTTCATGCGCAGCGACCGCCTCGCTGGCAGAGCAACGAGAGCCAGGTCGAGCTAGCGCATTAGACCGAGCGACTTCCCCGTGGAAACTCATGTGCGATATCCGGCGGACCTTGCATCTCGTGACGGCCTCAACCGTGAAAAGGAAATCGTTTTGCAGCGACGCGCCGTTGAGATCGTCGGCGAAGTGAAGAGCGATTATCACGCGATGATCTTCGCCGATGAAACGAAGCAGGCGCACGACACCTTCTTCCACCTGGACGAGAGGTTGGCTTATCACCCTCCCACCAAATCGGCTTACCGGCCGCGACGGCTTCCGCCTCCGAGCCTACGAAAAGCGACGAGAGGGATTGGCCGGCATGAAGAGCTTTTAACGTCTTCTCGACGAACGCGTGGTTGTTCTGCACAGCAGCTTCATAGCCCCTTGTGGCAGTGGGTGCGGTAGAAAGCAGCTGCGTCACATGGGAATAGCGGGCGGTGCCAAAAGGGGGAAGTTTGTAACAGAGTGTAACAACGTCCGTTCGTCCACCACTTCCAGTCCGCTTGTTGATGTAGATCAAGGAGCCGTTCCCGTCTTCGTGACAGACCTGCCTCGAAATCCGAGAAAGCCGGCCGCGAGGCGGTCGTCTGCGCACTGGGGACGACATCATGAATTACACGACAGAAACGATGGTGGTCGCGGTCGCAGCGTTTCTGGCGCTACTCGCAGCGGCATTCGCGCACGATCATCTCTTTGCAGTCCATATGGGTATACTTTGCCTCTGCCTGGTTGTGGGAACGCTGCTGCTTGTTAAAAACGCAGAGTTTTCGCCGACGGGCCAACAGCGCAAAACAGACCTTACGGGCTATTGCGACGAGGTAATCCGCTACGGCCTGATCGCCACGGTGTTCTGGGGCGTCGTCGGCTTCCTCGTCGGCGTGATCATCGCGCTGCAGCTCGCCTTTCCCGACCTCAACATCGCGCCCTATTTGAATTTCGGAAGATTGCGACCGGTTCACACATCGGCGGTGATCTTCGCCTTCGGCGGCAACGCGCTGATCATGACATCCTTCTATGTGGTGCAACGCACCTGTCGCGCGCGTCTCTTCGGAGGAACACTCGCCTGGTTCGTCTTCTGGGGCTACCAGCTGTTCATCGTGATGGCCGCGACCGGCTACGTGATCGGCATCAATCAGGCGCGCGAATATGCCGAGCCTGAATGGTACGTCGACCTGTGGCTTACCATCGTCTGGGTCGCCTATCTGGCCGTCTATCTCGGAACGATCCTGAAGCGCAGAGAGCCGCATATTTACGTGGCAAACTGGTTCTATCTCAGCTTCATAGTCACCATTGCGATGCTGCATGTGGTCAACAACCTCGCTGTTCCTGCTTCGTTCCTCGGCTCCAAGAGTTATTCTCTCTTCTCCGGCGTCCAGGATGCACTCACCCAATGGTGGTACGGCCACAACGCCGTCGGCTTCTTCCTCACCGCCGGCTTCCTGGGCATGATGTACTATTTCGTGCCGAAGCAGGCCAACCGCCCGGTTTATTCCTACCGGCTGTCGATCATCCACTTCTGGGCCCTGATCTTCATGTATATCTGGGCCGGCCCGCATCATCTGCATTACACGGCGCTGCCTGACTGGGCGCAGACGCTCGGAATGGTCTTCTCCGTCATGCTCTGGATGCCCTCCTGGGGCGGCATGATCAACGGTTTGATGACCCTTTCGGGCGCCTGGGACAAAATTCGCACCGACCCGATCATCCGGATGATGATCGTCGCCATCGCATTTTATGGGATGTCGACCTTCGAAGGCCCGATGATGTCGATCAAGGCGGTCAATTCGCTCAGCCACTATACCGAATGGACGATCGGTCACGTGCATTCCGGAGCACTTGGCTGGGTGGGTATGATCACCTTCGGGGCGATATACTACCTGACGCCGAAACTGTGGGGGCGCGAGCGCCTCTACAGCCTGCGGATGGTCAACTGGCACTTCTGGCTTGCGACGCTTGGGATTGTGATCTACGCCGCGGTGCTCTGGGTCGCGGGCATCCAGCAGGGGCTGATGTGGCGAGAATACAATTCCCAGGGCTTCCTCGTCTATTCCTTCGCTGAAACGGTCGCGGCGATGATCCCCTATTACGTGCTGCGTGCCGTCGGCGGAGCACTCTACCTGGCCGGTGGCCTCGTTATGGCCTGGAACGTGTTCATGACGCTCCGAGGCCACCTGCGCGACGAAGCCCCAATGCCGACCAGTTTGGTGCCCCAGGCACAGCCTGCCGAGTGAGGTGAGACATGGCATCGTTACTTGATAAACATAAGACCCTCGAGAAGAACGCGACGCTTCTTCTGGTCGGCTCGCTGCTGGTCGTCAGCATTGGCGGCATCGTTGAAATCGCCCCGCTGTTCTACCTGCAGAACACGATCGAAAAAGTGGCAGGGATGCGGCCCTACACGCCGCTAGAGCTCGCCGGACGGAACATCTACATCCGTGAAGGCTGCTATCTCTGCCACAGCCAGATGATCCGGCCGTTCCGTGATGAGGTCGAGCGTTACGGCCATTATTCGCTCGCAGCGGAATCGATGTACGACCACCCGTTTCAATGGGGATCCAAGCGGACAGGGCCAGATCTGGCCCGCGTCGGGGGGCGTTACTCGAACGAATGGCACGTCCAGCATCTCGCAAATCCGCGGGCCGTGGTGCCGGAATCAATCATGCCCAGCTACGCCTTCCTAGAAGAGAAGGAGGTGACGGTCAGGAGTGTCGGAGAGGACCTCAAGGCCAATGAGGACGTGGGCGTGCCTTACAGCGACGACATGCTGGCGAATGCCGAGGCCGACATGAGAGCCCAGGCCGATCCGAACGCGGACGCGGCGGCCCTACTCAAGCGCTACCCAAATGCGAATGTCGGCGATCTCGACGGCGATCCAACCCGGCTGACCGAGATGGACGCGCTAGTGTCCTACCTGCAGATGCTCGGAACGCTGGTTGATTTCTCGACCTATGACGACGCGACCGGCTACCGGTGAGGTGATCCATGGAAACTTACACTGCAATGAGACACTTCTCCGACAGCTGGGGCCTCCTGGCAATGGCGGCATTCTTCGTCGGCGCGGTCATGCTCACCCTTCGCCCAGGTAGCAAGCAGACGGCGAAAGATGCCGCCGATATTCCCTTGAAGGACGATTGAGATGTCGGAAAAGCATATCGATGAACTGAGCGGCGTCGAAACGACGGGTCATGAATGGGACGGCATCCAAGAGCTCAACAATCCCATGCCGCGCTGGTGGATCTGGACCTTCTACGTGACGATCCTCTGGGCGATCGGCTACGCCATCGCTTACCCGGCCATCCCGATGATCACTTCCGCCACTAACGGCTATCTCGGTTATTCAACGCGCGCCGAGCTGCAGCAGGACCTCAATCTCGCTAAATCATCGCAGACGAAGTTCCATAATCTGATAGCTGCCAAGACAGTGGAGGAGATCGACGCGGATCCTGCTCTTCGTGAATTCGCGATCGCTGGCGGCGCATCCGCTTTCAAGGTGAACTGCGCGCCCTGCCATGGATCGGGAGCGAGCGGCGGTCCGGGGTTTCCGAATCTCAACGACGACGACTGGCTGTGGGGCGGCGATCTGAATGCTATCCAGACCACGATCGCTCATGGCATCCGCTTCGACGGCGATACGGATAGCCATTCCTCCGAAATGCCGCCCTTTGCCGGTGTTCTGGAGCCCAACCAGATGAAGCAGGTCGCCGCCTATGTCTGGGGGCTGACCAATACGCCCTCGGATGTCGGTCTGGCGGCGGCCGGAAAACAGGTTTTCTTCGACAATTGCGCCCCATGTCACGGCGAGGACGCCAAAGGAAAGGCGGAAATGGGTGCGCCGGATCTCGCCGACGCAATCTGGCTGAAGTCGCGGGGTGAAGACGCCATTCTTCGTCAGGTTGTCTCTCCCAAACATGGCGTCATGCCTGCCTGGGCAGCGCGCCTGGGGGACACAACGGTCAACGAGCTTACCATTTTCGTTCATGCGCTCGGGGGCGGCACGTAAGGAGAAAAGACATGACAGCCCACGACCGCAATCCGATCCTCCGTCTCTACGGCACGCCGCGTGCTGTTATCCGATCGCGTGTCTCAGCGCGCGCCGAAAAGATGCCTGCGTCTTCGGAGCAGGACGACCCGGCAAAGATCGGCAATTCGATGGTGAGTTTGATCTGCCTCAAAGACCACATGCAGACGAGCCGATAGTTTCAGCTCCTGTGGAGGACGTCCCAGCGGTTTCTCCGCCGCTGTCCTCCGGCCACGCCCTTACTCTGGGGCGTGGCCTTTTCGCTTCTGCACGGTCGTTCTTGATCTGCATCAAGGAACGGATGCGCCACGGCTGGGAAAAGAGTGGTGAAAATCGGACAGGTCCCATGAATCTCTATACCCGCTCCAATCTAAATGACATTGACCGCGTTTGCGTCGAACCCGTCAACGCCCGGCGCAACCGCCAGCCTCTCTATGCGCCGCGCAAGAAGATCTTTCCGAAACGCGCCGAAGGGCCATTTCGCCGGTTCAAATGGGTCTTGATGCTGCTCACGCTTGGCACCTATTACCTCGCGCCGTGGATTCGCTGGGATCGCGGTCCCTATGCGCCCAATCAGGCAATCCTCGTCGACCTCGCCTCCCGGCGCTTCTTCTTTTTCTTCATCGAGATCTGGCCGCAGGAATTCTACTATGTGGCGGGCCTGCTCGTCATGGCGGGCATCGGCCTCTTTCTCCTCACCGCCGCTGTCGGCCGCGCCTGGTGTGGCTATGCCTGTCCGCAGACCGTCTGGGTCGATCTCTTTCTCGTCGTCGAACGCGCTGTCGAAGGCGACCGAAACGCTCGGATGAAGCTCGATGCCGACCCCTTCACTTTCGACAAGCTCAGGAAGCGGGTGATCAAGCACGCGATCTGGCTGCTGATCGCCGTCGCCACGGGCGGAGCGTGGATCTTCTATTTTGCCGACGCGCCGAGCCTGGCGGCTTCACTGTTTGACGGCAGCGCTCCTGCCGCTGCGTATGCCACGATCGCCACCCTGACCGCGACGACCTATGTGCTCGGCGGCCTCACGCGCGAACAGACATGCACCTATATGTGTCCGTGGCCGCGCATTCAAGGCGCGATGCTGGATGAGAATTCGCTTGTTGTCACCTACAACGACTGGCGGGGCGAGCAGCGGTCGCGCCATGCCAAGAAGGCTCAGGGGCTGCCCGTGGGCGATTGCGTGGACTGCAATGCCTGCGTCGCCGTCTGCCCGATGGGGATCGACATTCGCGACGGCCAGCAGATGGAATGCATCACATGCGCCCTCTGCATCGACGCCTGTGGCGGCGTCATGGACAAGCTCGGAAAGCCACACGGCCTGATCGCCTATGCGACGCTCAAGGAATATTCGAGCAATATGTCGCTTGCTACTGACGGAGGACGGACAGCCATCCAGCCCTCCAATGTCCGAAACGACGACGGAAGCTTCATTCCGGCTGTCCGGAATTTCGAATGGCGCATCATCTTCCGCCGAAGAATCGTCTTCTACGGTGTCGTCTGGGCATTGATCGGCATCGCCATGGTCGTCCATCTCGCCTTCCGCGCTCGGCTCGGGCTCAACGTCGTCCACGACCGGAACCCTCAATATGTTCTGGAAAGCGACGGCTCCATCCGAAACGGCTACACGCTGCGTGTCCTCAACATGGTGCCGAAGCCGCGGGACGTGACCATCACCCTCGTCGGGCTGGAGGGGGGCACAATGCGCATTCCCGAGTTCGGCAGGCAGGATGTCCGCAGCTTCACCGCTCACGTCGTACCCGACGCGGCCACGACGCTCAAGGTCTTCGTCACGCGCGCCCCCGACGGGGCAGAGATCAACGGATTCCTCTTCGTCATCGAAGATATAGGCCAAGACGCCGGTCAAGCGGACCGGGCGACCTATCGCGCGGCCTTCAACGCGCCGGGAGACGTGAAATGAAGACTTCTACTCGAGGCTTTACCGGCTTGCACGTGCTGCTTGCCACCTCGGCATTCTTCGCCGTGGTGATCGCCGTCAACGCCACCATGGCCTTCTATGCTGCATCCAGCTGGAGTGGCATCGTCGTGGAAAACACCTATGTGGCCAGCCAGGAATTCAACGCCAGGGCGGCAGCGATGAAGGCAATGGCCGCCTCCGGCGTCGAGGGCGCGCTCGTCGTTAAGGGCAGCCAAATCCGTTACGACATCCACGACAAGGCCGGCACGCCTGCGATGATCGATGATGTCACGCTGAACTTCAAACGGCCCGTCGGCGATCATGAGGATTTCCGCTTGACGCTCCGGAAGACGGGCGAAGGGCGGTTCGAAGCCGACCACCAGGTTGTCGCCGGCGACTGGATCGTCGAGGCCATATCGAGAATGAACGGGGCGGTCGTCATGCATGAGGCCAAACGCTTCGACACCGCGGAGTTCCGCCAATGACTTGCTGCTCGATGGATGCGGAAAGCGTTCTCGCCCTCAGCGCGACATCTGCCAGCGCCGGGGAGGTACGCCTTGCCAGCCACCCGCTCGGGGCTGGATTGCGCCAGGTCGACCTCAGCGTGCCCGACGTCCACTGTGGCGGCTGCATATTGACCATCGAAAAAGCACTGTCGGCGCTTGCGTTCGTCAGGAAAGCCCGGGTCAATCTCACCGCCAGACGTGTCAGCTGCGTCTATCAGGAGGAGATCGAGGCGAAAGCGACCGATCCCTCCGAAATCCTCGCCGCGATCACTTTGGCCGGATACCGCACCCATCTCATCACGTCGACAGCACTCGAAACCGACAGGAGCCGGAACCAGCTACTGCTGGCGATTGGAGTTTCCGGCTTTGCGGCCGCCAACATCATGATGCTCTCGGTGTCGGTATGGTCGGGCGCCGATGCGGCCACGCGCGACATGTTTCACTGGATCTCGGCGATGATCGCGGCGCCTGCGCTGGTTTATGCGGGACGCCTCTTCTTCAAATCGGCGTGGAACGCGGTGAAAAGCGGGCGCACCAACATGGATGTTCCGATCTCGCTTGCCGTGACGCTATCCTATGCAGTCTCCCTGTGGGAAACCGTGCACCATGGCGAGCATGTCTGGTTCGACGCATCGGTGTCCCTGCTGTTCTTCCTGCTGATCGGTAGAACGCTCGATCATGTCATGCGGGAAAAGGCGCGCGCTGCAATCAATGGGCTTGTCAGACTAACGCCGCGCGGTGCGCTGCTGATAATGGCGGACGGGTCGCAGCGCTATGTTGCGGTCGAAGAGATCGCAGTTGGAGACGAGATCTCGATTGCGGCCGGCGAACGCATCCCCGTCGACGGCATGATCGTCAGCGGCAAGAGCGACGTCGACCTCTCCATCGTCACCGGCGAAAGCAGCCCGGTCGCCGTCGCCGCAGGCAGCGCGGTGAATTCGGGTGCGATGAACCTGACCGGTTCGCTCGTCCTGCGGGCGACCAAAGTGGCAAGGGATTCGCTTCTTTCCGAGATCATCGGCTTGATGGAAGCGGCCGAGGGCGGCAGGGCTCGTTATCGCCGGGTCGCAGATCGCGCCGCAGCACTTTATTCTCCCGCCGTGCACCTGTTGGCGTTGGCCTCCTTTCTCGCCTGGGGCTTGCTTGGCGGCGATTGGAAACAGGCCATGCTGGTCGCGGTCGCGGTGCTGATCATCACATGCCCCTGCGCATTGGGCCTTGCTGTACCGGTGGTCCAGGTGGTCGCCGCCGGCGAACTTTTCCGCAGGGGCATCATGGTGAAGGACGGTTCGGCGCTCGAAAGACTAGCCGACGCGGACATCGTGGCCTTCGACAAGACCGGCACCCTGACGATGGGCCGGCCCCGCCTCGTCCGAGCCGACGCGATCGACGGGGGCAATAGCGCCATCGCCTGCGCAATGGCGGCGCATTCACGGCATCCGCTTTCCCAGGGTCTGGTGCGGGACATAGAGATCTCTTACCCCTTCGCCTTCGACAGGGTCACGGAAATCGCCGGCGGGGGGCTGGAAGCCTGGAAAGGAGCGGACTTCTATCGGCTCGGCAACCGGGCCTTTGCCTGCGGAACCGGGCTCACGCCCGCAGGCGATAGTCCGTTTTCGGAGGTGGTCCTGTCGAAAAACGGCGTCGATCTCGCCCGTTTCCTGTTTGACGACACGCTTCGTCCGGGCGCCGCCGAGGCTTTCCGCCAGCTCGCTGCAGCCGGTATCGAAACGTTGATAGTATCCGGCGACAGGCAGGTCGTCGTCGACAACACAGCGCGGGCTCTCGGTATCGGCAAAGCTCTGGGCGTCCTGGCGCCGAAACAGAAGGTCGAGGAACTCCAGAGGCTGGGCGCCGAGGGCTATCGCGTGCTCATGGTCGGCGACGGGATCAACGACGCACCGGCGCTGGCCGCCGCGCAGGTCTCGATGGCGCCCGCAACCGCATCTGACGTCGGCAGGCAAGCCGCTGACCTTATCTTCTTCAACGATCGTCTCGATGCCGTTCCTGAGGCAATCGCCGTTGCGCGAAGATCCGCCAGCCTCATTCGGCAGAACTTTGCTCTCGCCATCGGTTACAACGTGCTTGCGGTACCGATTGCAATCGCCGGCCTGGCAACGCCGCTGATAGCGGCGGTGGCCATGTCGACTTCGTCGATCATGGTCGTGACGAATGCGCTGCGATTAAATGCCTTCGGCAGGCGCCCCGACCTACGGAGCGAGCCTCGCCGGCGGAAGTGCGGAAGTTGAAACCACATGAACATGCTGATCTATCTGATGCCGATCGCACTGCTGATGGGGGGAATGGGTCTCCTGGCGTTCCTCTGGTCGCTGACGAGCCGCCAGTACGACGACCTTGAAGGAGCCGCTTGGCGAATCCTCGTCGAGGACGAAACTGATTGCAAAAGACCTTGAACCGCTCACGGCCGAAACGAAAGGAAGATCGATGCTATCGAGACATCCCATACTTTTGCGATCTGACCTGTTTCACGGCCTGGACAAAGCAAGGATAGAAGAACTGGCCGACACGGCTCAGTTCCAGATCTTCGCACCGGACGAGCGGATCATCGCCGAGGGCCAGCAGGCGTTGTTTGTCTATTGCGTGATGCGCGGCTTCGTGCGACTTTCGAAGTCGGAATCCGCGGGGCGCCAGGCAGATATCTGCATCTGCGAACCGGGCGAGACGTTCGGCGAATATCTCCTGTCGGGAGGCGGCTCCTACACCTACAGCGCATGGTCCGCCGACGGCGCAGAGGTCGCGTTGTTCGACCTTGTGGAGTTGCGGGTGCTCGCCGACCGCTATCCGATCATGCATCGCAACGTGATGCGCATCATAACCCAGCATCTGCTCGGTGCCATGGATTGCATAGCGGGAGACCGGCTGCACACGGCTGCACAGCGTGTTGCGAATTACCTCGTCAGCCGCTGCCCGGCCTCAGCATCGCAGGCCACCTTTCGCCTGCCTTACCGGAAGAGAATTCTGGCCGGCAAACTCGGGGTTGCGCCCGAAGCCCTTTCGCGGGCTTTCGCTGCCCTCGGTCCTGCAGGGGTCGAAGTCAGAGGCAGGGTCGTCGTGGTCGACAGCGTCGATCTGCTGCGGAAGGCGTGCTGACCTCGGGAGCAGGGCGATAACCGCACCGGAATTCGACCGCCGTCAATGTGGCGATCGCTTGCTCCGTTATGGCCAGGCGCAAAATGTACCAGGACGTCATGCTCATCGGGATTGTTCTTGTCATCTAGACTGTCTTCATCGCTTGCTTCAGGCCTTGTCCGCATCAACGGTGGCGCCGACGACACATGCGGATACTGTCGAGACTGGCAAACTTAATAGGGAAGTGCAGACGAACAGGCGCAACGAGCAACATGCGACGGAGAGCGTCCGGCGCTATTCTTCGAGGAGCAGGGACGTCGCGAGATAACCCATGCTGATGGTGCTTGCGAAGAGGTAGATGAACAGGCCCTGCGCGAGATAATTCTCAAGCGTGCCTGCCGCGGCAAATCCATTTTGCCAAACGAAGAAGCCCACGGCGGATCCAATTGCGAACCCCGTCGCCAAACGCGTGAGCATGAACCTGATCATGCGAGGCATGGCACCACCTCAGACTTAATCATTACAAATGGCCGGGCAACGGGAATGTTGGCTGGCCATTTGAGTTTTGTCAACGACTGGCGCAAGCCGTCATGCAAGCAGCGGCGGGAACCGGAGACTACAACCGTTTTCGCAGCCGGCGTTATCACGCCTGCGAATGCGTCGTGAGTTGAGCTGCGAGGTGCAAGGACGATGCGCGCTAAGGACCTAGCGCGGCGGCGGCTTCTGTGGTCGCGCGGTTTGCCAGACGTGTCGGGATGCGGGAATAAAGAACGGCACCGGCCACGCCCACGACAGCATAGAGCACGAACATCAGCTTGATGGCGATCTGTCGACCAAGCCCGACGAAGGCCCTCGCATCAGGCAGGGCGGCGGCAAAGGCGCCGACGAGGCTGTGGCGCGCGAATGTCCTCGTCCGATCGGAATCGCCGACGTGCGAGCTTGCCATGCCAATGATGCGGGTCGAGCGCGGCGGTGCCGTTTCCATTCACCGAAGGCGCCCAATAGCTACCCTTCACAACAATGATCCGGCAGGCCTTTGGACGCGCGAGACGCTAGGAGAGGATGCGCCCCCGCCTTGTCTCGTCGCGTGCTGCGCCCACATCGCGATCCAGTGAAGACCTCTCCTCAATCCTGCGGGGGCGCCGAGAATTTGTGCAGCGGAGTGCCGGTTCATAAAGCCAGCTCATGCTCGGACGACTCGTCAGTCAAGATCAAGCGAGTCGGATCTTTCAAGTCGAACTCAATAACACGTGGCACGAAGAGACGGGCATAGCGCGTGAAGGCGCTGGTCGGCGGAAAGCGAATTACCGTATCGCATCGGGCGAGAAGGTACATCTCTGTAAGAGCAGAGATACCGCCGTCCGCTCCCAGCGATGCACTATGTAATGGCCCGGCCTGGGCCGCCTGGAAGCATTTCGGGATAGTGATTAGATCGGGAAACACACCCAGTAAATGGTCCCGTACCTGCGCGCTGTCCGTACACAAGAAAACCATCACAGGGCGTCGATGCGGTAGCGCTTTGGCCTTCTCAATGGCAGTGCACACCTGGCGGAAGGCGAACTCCGGATCGGCCCAGTAGGGCGTATGGTCCATTATATCTTCGCCATTGCCGTGCCGTACGTGCACACCGATGATACTGCGCCCCTCGAAGTGCTCCTGATAGATGGTGTGAATACGAGCCTGAATTTCAGGTCTAAGGTTGAGGCTCTGAAATATCTGGCGTTCGGCAGCTTGGTCGCACCGCCACATTAAACAGGCATCACAAACTACCGTGTTGGCATCAGTATCGTCCTGGGCTTGAAGAAGCTCGGTCAGTTCATCACGTTCCCGGAAAATTTGTTCATCGGGGCGGTAAACGCTCTCGATTGAGGGCTTGTTCCACCATGATGGGAAGAACGGTCCCGGAAATGAGAACTGGTTGATCTGGTCATCGCAAATTACCCGTACGCCAGCAATATCTTGAATCGGCTCGAAGAACACCGTAAAAGCGTTCGTGAAGGGTTGATCGAGATAGCAGGAGCCACGCCAATCGATGGCCAGCGTCCGTCCCGTTCGCTGTGCATAGCGCCAAGCTGCCGCCAGCGACCACAAACAATCACCGAAGCCAGTCCGCCGTCGAGATACAACATACCGATCCCTCTTCAGGTCGCCAGCAAGCATGTTCTTTGCCTCGTTCTTGGAAAAGCGCATCGGCTTAGATTCTGCTGAAATTCTGCGTATCAATTCCCGGACCTGCATCAGCGATCGTGATTCTCGCCAATTTTCATGCATGACCCTTCGTCTCACAGATTTACGATTTTCTGCCAGACCGGAAGTTGGGCGCCATACGCCTTTTCAGTCCGGGCGTTGAAGCCGCCACATATCCCTCCGTCATCGTTCAGTCGTATATCTCGAACTCGACCCAACCCATCGGCATCGCACTTGGGTCGGAGCGAGAGGCCGGAGCTTCCGCGCAAACTGGCTATGACGTATGTTGCGGTACGTCATGTTGGCGCGCTTCGCCGATTCATCGAGGATGGCGCCGATCTAGCCAATTCCCGTCCTTTCCCGCTACCTGATCTCGTCATTTCATGCGTCTTCTGGAGCATCCTGGGGAATCCGTAAAATCGATTGTTTGGATAATCGCCATCCGTTTCATGGATAACTATGGCCGCCATTGCCATCGTCACAGCTGCCGCGATACTGGCGAAGTCTCACAACTGCTGCTCGCGGGACAAGCAGTCGATGATCGTGCCGCGGCCCAGGTTATTCAGACGAGCTCGATTACCTGCAGGAGGCCAATCGCGCCCGGGTGTTTTTCCAAATGGTGTCCCGCGCTATGACAACGGCTCGATCCTGATCATCTCAAATAGTCGCGTGGTCGTCACAGCATTACTGGACCGCCTGCTTTCACCTTTCGACGGTGGTCACCATCCGGGCGACAGTTATCGCTTAGCCAAAGCGACGCTCCGGCCATGCGGAAGATTGGGGCCAGCGCTCGGATCTAACGAAACCGCAAACCGATGGGGTCAGTTCTTCAATTCGGCAAGTGGGACTAGAGCAGATCCTGTGAACGATGAATCAAACGTGATGTGACGAGGGCGACCAAAGCTGATTCAACTTCTCCACGGTTAGGAGGTTGATGATGGCACGGGCACTGAGCGATGATCTTCGATCACGTGTATTGAAAGCGTCTGCTGCCGGTATGTCTGCGCGCCAGACTGCTGGTCGGTTCGGGGTTGGGGTTTCCACGGCGATCCGCTGGATTGCAAGAGCCGGAGATGGCGAGCCGACGTCACGGCCCCAGGGTTGGAGACGGCCCTCGGGTCTGGATGCACATGAGGCGTTTGTTATCGAAATGATCGATGATCGCAAGGACGTGACGCTCGATGAAATGGTCGGGCGCTGTCGACTGAGCAGCAGGTCACCATCAGCCGGAGCGCGCTTGGCGCATGGCTGCGTGGCCGCGGGTGGACGTTTAAAAAAAGTCCGCACACGCATTGGAGCAAGACCGGCCGGACGTCCTGACGCGTCGGCGAGCCTGGTTTGATAGCCAGGTCGATCTCGATCCGCAAAAGCTGATCTTCATAGACGAGACCGGTCTTTCAACGAAGATGGCACGTCTGCGTGGGCGTGCAATTCGAGGCGAGCGCTGTCGAGCTGGCGTGCCGCATGGCCATTGGAAAACAACGACATTCACCGGTGCTCTGCGCTTGACCGGCATGACCGCGCCGTTTGTCTACGATGGAGCGATGAACGGTAACGTCTTCCTGGCCTATGTCGAGCAGGTGTTGCTACCGACCCTTAAGCCCGGGGATATTGTCGTCATGGACAATCTGCCCGCACACAAAACAGCCGGTGTGCGCAATGCCATCGAACGCAGGGGCGCTCGGCTCATATTCCTGCCGCCCTACAGCCCCGACTTCAATCCCATCGAGAACGCCTTCTCAAAACTGAAGGCCATGTTACGGGCTCGGACGGAACGAAAGATCGATGCTCTATGGGACGCCGTAGGCGCATTGATGCTCCGCTTCACGCCGACAGAATGTGCAAACTACTTCAGGGCTGCTGAATATGACCCGGATTGAACAGGATCTGCTCTAGTTCCTCGAGTCGTTTGACAGCCATAGCCGTGTGTCAGTTAGAGAACAATTCTATTCGGCTGCTTTCAGGCTTCCGGAAGGTTTCAATCTGCTCCAGAGCTTTACCGAGGGTAGGTTAGAAAGCGGCCAATGCCGAGCCATGATAAGTTCTTCCAGGGAGCGGCGACGCAAGTCCCGCGCCAGCCACGACACCAGGCTCGGTCCGTTAGCAGGAACCCGTGGAGGCAAAATTTTATCTATGGCGTGGATGGGTATCATCCAAACAATCGATTTTACGAATTGAATGGCGTGATCCATTAAACGAGCATCTTGACGGAAATCAAGTCGTCGATGGCGCGCCAGTGGTGTAGAAGGGATCAAAAGTGTGGCTTTGGAATGTGATGCTTGCATAAGCGTTCGATCAGCCCATTGCATCACCTTGCGATCGCCGACAGCTCGGGGGTTCACCACCAATCGTCACTTTGATCGCAAGATCGGACGCTTTGGCAAAACCGGCAAAAATTATGAGGCCTTTGCATGCGCTTTTAACGTGCGTTGGGAACCGTTGCGGAAAAGGAATCGCAACACCGACCATGTCGAGGAATCATCTATCGCTCGAATTTGCATTCGCACTCGGTACAGTCCGCAACAAGCCGCGGTATTGACAGATTCAGCCGAGACGGTCTGGTGACCGCTATTTTGGGAAACGGCGTACCCTACACGCTGCCACGCGCGCGTTTCGACCTGCGTCCACGCGCGGCGTCATCATCCTACCATTTGGGCGGTCGGTCTCCGAATGGCCCACCAGGATAATTTACCGGAAAGGACGAGAGCAATGACGCACCTCGATTGCTCGTGCGAAGTGCACGGTGAGCGCGATGACGGCACTGGTCGTCACAGCGTTTATTTGACGTTCGACGACGGTCCGCATCCATTTTGTACACCGGAGATTCTCGATATTCTGGCTGAACATCGGGTGCCGGCAACATTCTTCGTCATCGGCGAGTTCCTGGCCGATCAGTCGAAATTGATCCAGCGAATGATTGCAGAGGGGCATGAAGTCGCCAACCACACAATGACGCATCCAGACCTGTCTGACTGCGAACCCGACGAGGTGCAACGTCAGATACTCGAGACAAACAGAGCCATAAAAATGGCGTCGCCTCAGGCGGTGGTGCGGCACATCCGGGCTCCTTACGGCATCTGGACCGAAGAAGTGCTCAAGGCTTCGGCGAATGCGGAACTCACTGCCGTGCACTGGTCGGTAGATCCGCGAGACTGGTCTCTTCCCGGGGCCGACGCCATTGTCAAGGATGTGCTGCAGTCTGTCCGGCCGGGGTCAATCGTGCTCTTGCACGACGGTTGTCCCTCCAGTGAAATGCAGCAAGCAACTGACCGCAGTCTGCGCCACCAGACTATCATGGCGTTATCTAGGATAATTCCAGCTTTGCATGATCGCGGCTTTGTATTCCGCTCGCTTCCTCGGGAGTTCTGAAGATCCGATGGATATGCTTGACACAACCAGCACTGTAGCCGTCTCGCTTTATGCACTTCTCTCGACTGCTTATAAAAGCATGCAGGCCGTTTATTCTCTGCCGACCGATGTTTCATTGGCGTCCCAGGGCTTGGGCGGCTTTGACGAGCTGCCCAGCGTAGATGTCATCGTGCCAAGCTTCAACGAGGATCCCCGCACGCTTTCGGAGTGCCTGGCTTCTATCGCGGGTCAGGAATACGGGGGAAGGCTGCAGGTTTACCTAGTTGATGACGGTTCCGAAAATCGCGAGGCTTTGCGACTTGTGCACGAGGCCTTCGCACGAGACCCCAGATTCAATATTCTCCTGCTTCCCCAGAATGTCGGTAAACGGAAGGCACAGATCGCCGCGATACGCCGCTCTGCTGGAGATATGGTGTTAAACGTCGACTCCGACACGATCCTCGCATCTGACGTCATCAGGAAGCTCGTGCCTAAAATGAAAGATCCGGCTGTCGGCGCGGCCATGGGACAGTTGACGGCCCGCAACCGAAACGACAGTTGGCTGACCCGTTTGATCGATATGGAGTACTGGCTGGCTTGCAACGAGGAGCGTGCGGCACAAGCTCGCTTCGGAGCCGTTATGTGCTGCTGCGGTCCATGTGCTATGTACCGTCGCTCTGCGCTCGCTTCGCTCCTTGAACAGTACGAGTCACAGTATTTTCGGGGAAAGCCAAGCGATTTCGGTGAGGATCGGCATCTCACCATTCTCATGCTGAAGGCAGGCTTTCGAACGGAGTACGTGCCGAGCGCCATCGCAGCGACAGTCGTTCCGAACAAGCTAGGACCGTATCTGCGCCAACAACTACGCTGGGCGCGGAGCACGTTCCGGGACACGTTGCTTGGGCTGCGCCTGCTGCCCAACCTCAATCGCTTCCTTACGCTCGACGTTGTCGGACAGAACCTCGGACCGCTGCTTCTGGCGCTATCAGTGCTGACGGGGCTCGCACAGCTTGCACTGACAGGCACCGTGCCTTGGTTGGCAGCCCTGATGATTGTGGTCATGACGATGATTCGCTGCAGCGTTGTCGCGCTTCGGGCCCGCCAACTACGGTTCCTCGGGTTCTCTCTGCATGCATTCATCAATATTTTTCTGCTACTTCCCTTGAAAGCCTACGCGCTGTGCACGCTGAGCAATAGCGACTGGCTGTCGCGCAGCTCTGCTGGCAACTCGAATCAACATCCGACGACTGATGCACGCACTACAGAAAGTTCTGGACATGCGACAGCGCCTCGAAGGCTCAACCCCGCCCGCGATCCTGCCAGGCGAATGACGTCTGACTGCATGTGCAGCGACGAGTAAGATTTATTTACCGAGGTGAACGAGTTGACACAGAGCGACAATTATCAATTGCTGAATCGGGAACTGGCTGCACCCGATCCATGGGGACTCGACGCCAATCCATTCGAGCGTGAGCGTCACACGCAAATGCTCCGCTTGGCGCTTGCCCAGGGATCCATCTCAAATGCGCTCGAAGTGGGATGCGCTGCCGGCGCATTTACGGTGCAGCTAGCCCCCCACTGCAAACGGCTCACCGTGATCGATGTTGTGCCTCACGCTATAGAAAGATCGCGTCGACGCATGAGGGATTCTCCGCACATCAGCTGGATAGTCTCTGATGTTCAACAGTTTTCACCTGACGAGAGGTTTGATTTGATCGTTGTGGCGGAAGTGCTCTACTACATTGGAGGAATGGCCGAGATGAGAGGGGCTGTTCAGAATTTAGTGCGGATGCTTGCGCCAGATGGATGTCTGGTTTTCGGATCGGCGCGCGACGCCAATTGTCGTCGCTGGGGCCACGTTGCTGGTGCTGAGACGGTCCTCGGCATGCTGAACGAAACTTTGCTCGAGGTAGAGCGGCTTGAGTGTCGGGGTGAGTCGGTCAACGAAGATTGCTTACTCGCCTGTTTCCGAAATCCGGCCTCCTAACGGCCCCAACCCTCGACGTTCAGACATGGAGACACTATGCGCGTCTGTGGTATTAAATTGACCCGTGTCGGAGCGGACGCGCTTGTCGAGGATGGGTGGCTCGCCTTCTGCGTCGAGCAGGAGAAGCGGGGCAACAACCCGCGATATGAAACTGTCGACAATTTCGACGCGATTGGCGCCGCTTTGTCGCAACACGGTCCGGATCCACGCGTTATTGATCAAATCATCATCGATGGCTGGGGTGCAATGCTGAAAGTTCTCTCGGATCCGTCGAGGGCTCCGGTCTCGTTCCAATGACAGGGCATTTCCTTACAAGACCTATCCTCGTGATACGTGCCGCACGGCCTCCGCAGCCCGTGGCTCCGATCTGCCTGGAGGACCGCGCGCCTTATATAGTCAGCCCTCGAACTCCGGACTGCGATATGTTGTTTAAGCATCAGACGCGGATGGGACGCCAGGAGAGAATTCCGGCTGTTGTCAATCTCGATGAATCTGCACGATTGCAGACCATTCCAGGCACTCTCTCCACGAAGTCGCCGAGGTACTCTTCGAATATAAAAAGCTCAGGGACATTCGGCTGCTCTGCAACACGATTGCCAATTACCACGGACGAGGCGTTTTCCCGGATGCTGCTGCAGCCCTTTAATGAGGACGCAATGAACACATACGGTGCGATAGACCAGGAGGAACCCAGCCAACGGAAGAAATGCCAGTCAACGGCGCCCGACGGTCAGATGAGGGTATGTCCATGCCCGCAATAGATTTTTCCGACGTAAGCAAGACATATGGCGACAAGGCCGTGGTCAACGCGCTATCGTTCCGTGTTTCCCCGGGGGAATGCTTCGGGCTGCTTGGACCGAACGGCGCGGGCAAGAGCACGATCGCACGTATGATCCTTGGCATGACATCCCCTGATGCGGGGAAGATTACTGTGCTCGGCGTGCCGGTACCTGCCCAGGCTCGTTTGGCGCGCAAGGGTATCGGCGTGGTGCCGCAATTCGACAACCTTGAGCCCGAATTCACTGTGCGCGAGAATCTGCTGGTCTACGGCCGCTACTTCGGCATGAATACACGCAGAGTTGAAGCGGTCATGCCGTCGCTCCTTGAGTTTGCACGCCTAGAGAGCAAGGTGAATGCGCGTGTGTCTGAACTTTCAGGCGGCATGAAGCGGCGCCTGACGCTAGCGCGTGCGTTGATCAATGACCCGCAGCTACTTGTCATGGACGAGCCGACCACCGGTCTCGACCCACACGCGCGCCACCTGATCTGGGAGCGCCTGCGTTCCCTGCTTACGCGCGGCAAAACGATCATCTTGACCACCCATTTCATGGAAGAGGCCGAACGGTTATGCGATCGACTCTGCGTACTCGAAAGAGGTCGCAGCATTGCCGAAGGGCGTCCGCATGACCTGATCGATGAACTGATCGGGTGCGAAGTCATTGAGATCTACGGCGGCGATCCGCATGAATTGGAGTCGCTGGTCGGGCCATATGCCGATCGCATCGAAATTAGCGGCGAGACCCTTTTTTGCTATGTGTCCGACCCGGAGCAGGTGCGTGTGCGGTTACGGGAGCGCGCGGGCTTGCGTATTCTGCAGCGTCCGCCGAATCTTGAGGATGTGTTTTTGCGGTTGACCGGGCGCGAGATGGAGAAGTGAACGATGGGTGAAGGTTGTGCCGCGGCTCTACCCGCCAACGCTTTTAACTGGATTGCGATATGGCGACGCAACTATCTGGCATGGAAGAAAGTAGCACTTGCGTCAATTGTTGGAAGTCTGGCCGATCCTATGATCTACCTGTTTGGCCTCGGCCTTGGTCTCGGAATTATTGTGGGTCGCGTTGACGGCACAACCTACGTTGCGTTCTTGGCGGGCGGCATGGTGGCGACAAGCGCGATGACGTCTGCGACGTTCGAGACGATTTACGCGGCTTTTACGCGAATGCACGCCCAACGCACCTGGGAAGCCATGCTCTACACACAAATGACACTCGGGGACATCATCCTGGGTGAGTTGGCATGGGCAGCGAGCAAGGCATTTCTTGCCGGTACGGGAATCATAATTGTCGCCACCGTGCTAGGCTATGCGACGTGGCCGTCAGTCCTCTATGTGTTGCCAGTTATCATGCTCACTGGATTTGCATTCGCGAGCCTGGCGATGGTAGTCACGGCGCTTGCGCCCAGTTACGAGTATTTCATTTTTTACCAGACGCTCGTCCTCACACCAATGCTGTTCTTGTGCGGCGCGGTGTTTCCAATCACGCAACTGCCCCCGACCTTTCAGCAGGTAGCGCAGTTCTTGCCTCTAGCGCATGCGATCGACCTCATACGCCCGGCAATGCTTGGGCGTCCCGCGAGCAGCATGGGCCTGCATATAGGCGCGCTTTGCATCTACGGGATTTTGCCGTTCTTCCTGTCGGCAGCGCTGTTGCGTCGGCGCCTGATGTCTTGACGCTACTCGCACCCACGCCAGGAGGGGTATTGCGATGCAGTGTCTGGAAAAGACCCGCAGAGCTCTGGAGATAGTCATCATAGTCTGGGAACAAATGAACCCGTGTCGGCGCCGGTGAGACGATGCAGGTTTTCGCTCTGCAACTGGCCGAACTCGGTAGCAAACACCCTTCAGGAAGATCCGGCGTGCATCAGGAGAAAAGCAAATGAAGGTCATCTCAATCGCCACGGCGCTCTTTGCTCTGGCGTGTCCCGCGAACGCGTTCGAAAACAAAGCGGTCGCGGCTACGCTTATCTTAAGGACCGATCGTACGATTGCCGGTCAGCCCATCATCGTTCCACGGAAGGACGTCGAGGTCATCGCTTCGATTTATGAGATTGCGCCCGGTGCGACGTTACCAATTCATCAGCATCGCTATCAGCGCTATGGCTATGTGCTTTCCGGGGAGATCACGGTCACCAATACAGAATCTGGGAAAGAAAGCATTTTCACGGCAGGGGATTTTATCGTCGAGTCCTGGGGGATATGGCATAAAGGGGCGAACAACGGCACCGAGCCGGTAAAGCTGCTCGTGATCGATCAGGTGGAAAAGGGCAGTGAGAATGTTCTGCAGCAAAAATAAAGACGTCGAGGTATCACCGGAGGGCAATCTGGCGCCACGGCTCGGATGTGGTGAACCCGTCCCATATTAGGGGTTGGTTTGCCGCTCCTTGCTAATGTCGATTGGAGCTGCGTGAACCTTCGACTTGCGTCGTCGACAAAACTGTCGAGGAGGTTGTTTCATTGGTGGTTGAACGGCGGGGGTAGGAGAGCATCTGTCCAGTTCCTCCATGCTTGGTCGTCAGTCAGCGCGGCTGTTGGGCCAGCGGCGACACGATCGATCATCCTTGAGACTGTAGCGGCGGCGTCTCAAAGAGGCTCCTCATTCCGACGCCATGAATCACGCCGAACGACAAAACCACGAAAGAATGCTAGGAAATCCTGAGACGTCTCATTACCTCATTCGGCGAGGGCATGCGGGATGCTTCCTGACATAGCACGTCCCGCATCCAGAGGCTTGCCTGATCACTATTGTGAAGGGCGGGCCATTGGAGGGCCTGTGTGAACGCGGGCAACGGTAGCGGAAGGTCAGCGATCCGCAGGGGTATTGTCTTTTCGAGCTGCTTGACTAGGCGTAAGGGCATTGTCGCTATGCGCTCGGTCCCTGAAAGCATGAACGGAATCATGCTGAAGCCCTGCACGACTACTTCGACATGTCTCTTAAGCCCGTGCTCAAGCAAACAACATTCCTCGATGGAAGCCGTCCGGGCGTTCCCAAACTTCACCACAACGTGTCCCATCGACATATACCTCTCGAGTGTAAGTTGCTCCGAGAGTAGTTTGTTCGAGCGGCAGCCCACGCACACGAGGGTCTCTTCAAATAGCGTCACCTTAGGATGTGCGCGCGACATCAGCAATTCCGGAAAGATGAGAAAATCGGCGTCGCCGCGCCGCAGGTAATCATCGTAGTTATCGGCGATAGGCAGCAACTCGAAGCAGACGGCGGGCGCTTCTCGGGCGACACGCCTCACGACCTTTTCAAAAAAAACGAGTGCGGTGTAATCGGAAAGGATGACTCTGAAGCAGCGATCCGATTGAGCCGGGCTAAACGGATCCCAGGATATGATCGAGACCTGGATGTGAAGCAGAGCCTCGCGGACCGAAGGCGCGAGCCGCTCCGCACGCGGGGTTGGAACGAGTTCGCGACCGACCATGGTAAAAAGGTCGTCATTGAAATAGGTGCGTAACCTGCCGACGGCCGCGCTCATGGCCGGCTGGCTCAGGTTGATGCTGCGCGCCGCCGCCGTGAGATTACGCTCGGTCATCAGGGCGTCGAGTGCGACGAGGAGATTCAGATCAAGGCCCTTGAACCGCATGTCTTCATCCGTAGCGAGGTGGGGAGAGAAAAGGTGAAAAGGCTCGGTCTCGCGGTGCGGCGCCGAGAGAGATCAAAAAGCAAAGGGTCGCCTAAAATTGGGAAAGTATTGACATTCCAGTTGCCGTGGCTTCAATGGTCTTACTGCTATCTTCAACCGACACGATTCAGTGGCGCCTGATCATTCTGGCGAGTAGCAGTGATTTCCGCGGATATAGGTTGCGGTCTGCGACGTCGATGACTTCGGCGTCTTGAATATGTACTTCGGGGGGTAAGACGCACTCGTAGCATTCACCTTCTTCGGCAGGCGCATCTTGGCAATTGCAGTCTTGAGTGTGCTCTGCTGAATGGGTTTTGTCAGCACCGGTCTGGTTTGCGCGGAGGTCACTTATCGACGGGCCGGATTCTTGGTCACGATCATCTGCTGCAAATGACGGCCCGGCCTGCAATGTCAATGCGAGCAACGCGGCGACGACGACGTGGTAGCCAATAACCTTCATGGGACGTTTCCTTTCGTTGGCTAAGGCCAGGCGACACCAAGTAGGATTGATGCCATTCCCGCCGCCGGTACTTCGGGGCTACGGGTGTTGTTGGATTGGTCGAGAGCCTTTCAACGGATCATACCCGGGGAGTGGAGATGGCCGTCTATGGAGCATCCGCGAAAATTGGTGAAATCTATTGTTTAAATGCGAGTCATCCATTTGATGCATGTAGACGACGTCTTGCCAGCCCGAACCACCAAGTGTCCGCCAAACCCATTGTTTTCGGCGGTGCTTTTTCACCCCATCGCGACTTCTATCCTCGGTGGTCTTGCGCATGTCCTTGCCGCCATCCCCCTTCATCCCGGATAGCAAAGGGCGCCGCATGCACCGGAGTGACACCGAGGAATCCCTTATGGACCTCCTAAAGATCTGCCGGTGTCATGCCCGGTTGATACTGTGATGATAACCCGCTTATCATCCCAGAGGACTCGGTTAAATTTCGCCTCATCGGACTCTTCGATGTATCCAAGCGGCAAAGGTCGAGGGAGGATTGGTTCACTTTGCTAACCGGCGGCGGAAATGAATTGCAAAAAAGGGAGATCGAAACGGCTATAGGCTCGTGTTTCTGAGCAAAACGTCACCCTCCACTCCTCGGGGATACTCAACTACTATCTGGAAGGAAGGTAAGAGCTCAAGAATGGCGCGCAGGGGAAGCTGGCCTTCATAGAGCTCCTGATCACTATACTCAGTATATATGTAGCGCGTTCTTCGCAGGCTCTGATTGCCCCCGGCGATAACGTCGGCCTCGGCTCCTTGCACATCCATCCAGATGAGATCGATGTTCTCTAGGTGTTTAGTCCCGGCATTTGATGGATCGGATCGATGATGAATCGATCTGGCTCGAAAGTCCATTGTTTGCAGATGAACTCGTAAGGCGTGAGGCCCTTTAGCGTCTTGAGCCTGCGCCCGAAATTGTAAGCGTCGATAAAGTCGGCCAGATGTTTTTTCAATTGCGCATGATCGTCGTAGTGGAAGCGCTTGACGGTCGCTTCCTTGATCGTTCGGTTCATCCGCTCGACCTGTCCGTTGGTCCAGGGGTGCTTCACCTTGGTCAGGCGATGCTCGATGCTGTGATCGTCGCAGACCCAGTCGAAGATGTGCTGGAAGGCATTTCGATCACAAGCTCGGTTGGTGAATTGAATGCCATTATCGGTCAAAACGGTGTGAATGGTGTAGGGCACTGCCGCGATCAGATTGCGCAAGAACTGGGCGGCATTCATCTTGCCGGCTTTGGTGTAGAGTTCTGTGAACGCGAACTTGGATGTTCGGTCAATTGCTACAAAGAGATAGAGCTTGCCCTCGGCCGTCTGCACCTCGGCAATATCGATGTGGAAATAGCCGATCGGATAGCTTTTGAACTTCTTCTTCGGCTCCTTGTCGCCTCCGACCTCCGGCAGACGTGAAATGCCGTGGCGCTGCAAACACCTGTGCAACGACGAATCGCGTCAGATGTGAGATGGTCGGCTGAAGAGCGTAGAGGCAATCATCGAGCGGCAGCAATGTATGCCGGCGGAAGGCGACGATGACGGCCTCTTCTTCGAGGGAAAGGGTCGTCGAGTGTGGGGCCTTCGGGCCTGTAGGAAGGTCGGCCAACGATGTCCGCTTCTTCCATTTAGCTACGGTCTTCTGGTTGATCCCGTATCGCTTCGAAAGCGTTCTCAGGCTCTCTTCACTATTTTGTATTGCTCGACGGATTGCCTCTGTCGTCGTGGCGCTCCCGTGTAGAACCTGGCCCATAGTGCTTCCCTCCATGCCAAGGAAAATAATGCACCATCAAATGCCGGGACTAAACACCTAGGCCAGCTTCGCTGCACCAGTCATCCAGCCTTCTCGTCTCAACGGAAATCGGACGGTCAAACCGAACCCACGCATACTCAGAAAGGTGGTTCTTGGGACGGCGTATCGAGCCCGAGAGATCCCCTCCCTTAGCGCTGCCATTTCCATTGCTGGGGTGAAACTCGATCATTCCGTTTCGGTCGCTGATCGCAACTTCGGATAGCCTCATCCGATCCCGATGAGAACCCATTCTCCTTAAAGCGTGCAACGGGTCTGGGGTCTGGCTCAAAGCAATAGAGCTGGGCGCCCGGAAGAAGGCGCAGAAAGCGTTGAGCATCGCTTCCGTCATTGCACCCGATGTCAAAGATTACAGGGTCAGGCTTATCCAGAAGCGAAACGATCTGTCGATGTACGTTTAAGTCACACACCGGATCCATCAGAGTCTCCTTAAGTTTTCGACGTGCCCCTGCTGCGAGGTCGGGCAGGATATCGCTGACATGGAGCCATGTCCATTTGGCACTTCCTTTCGACTTAGTTGTTGACGCTTCGCGGTGCGATTAGGTGGGCACGGGGCATTATCGGTCTCAGGCTTTGTTATTTCGCTAGATCGTTTGTCGTAACGGAGCGATCACAAGCTATGCTGAAAGCCTACTCGTTACCGAGGCTTCAGCGGGGACGGATTCCTGTGATCTGCGGCCGCGTACCGGGCTTAAGCATATGCACCGCTGCCCCCAAATCTGCCTCAGTTCATTGAGGAAGATTTCACGGCTACCTGAATCCGCCGCGATTCCATCCAAAATGTCGCCAACCAGGGCTTCTCCCTCAATCCTAATTAGCTGTTCAAACAATTCCGGTGAAATAGGCACGGCCGGCTGGTTGGAGGGACCTGTGCGGATCTCGCAAACAGTCTCTTGCCGATCCAGGGTGGAATATGTACGCACTTGATGGAGACTTGCGTAAGGCGGCAAGGAAACGGCTAGTTTATTCCACTCCTCCATCGTTGAGGTTCGCTTCTTGACGAGAAATGAACCAATCACAAGTGCATCCAGGTCAGTCGTCAAAAAAGTCGTTACGGCATCCCTAACCGAATCCACTACCGGCTCTGCATTGTTGTTAAACGACGTGTTGAGCAAGATCGGAACGCCGGTTCGCTTCCCGAAAGCATTGATTAGGTCCCAATATGCGGGATTTGTCTCGCGTGACACCGTTTGCAAACGAGCCGTACCATCTACGTGCGTTATGGCGCCTAGCGAACTACGCTTGGATTCGCGCACAGACACTACAAAATTCATAAAAGGAAATTCCCGCAAGGTACCCGGCAGATCAAAGAATTTCGCGGCGTCCTCCTCCAATACCGAGGGAGCAAATGGGCGGTAGCCTTCCCGCTTCTTGACCATCATATTAATTCGATCCTTGTTTGAGGCCGGCCTCGGGTCAGCAAGAATACTTCGGTTGCCCAGCGCCCGTGGACCGAATTCCGAACGTCCCTGCACCCAAGCGATCACGGCGCCATCCGCAATCCATTCTGCTGCTTTGCCTGTCACGTCATCACTGCGTTCAATGTCGAGATGCTGGCCCCAAGCAACAAGTTCCTCTTCCACGCTTCCTTCGCTCCCCAGGTGGGGTCCCCAATAGACGTTTTGCAAACGCTCACGAGGTGCCGGATGCCCCAGATCATGAGACGCCATCAATGCGGCGCCTAGTGCGCAGCCAGCGTCATGGGCAGCCGGTTGAACGAAGATGTCTTCAAACATCCCCGAGTACAGCAGCTTGCCATTCAAAGTGCAGTTGTGAGCCACTCCTCCGGCCAAACACAGTCGTTCTATGCCGGTAACCTTGGTGTAATACCGTAGGACGTGGAACACGATCCGTTCCAGTGCTTCCTGCAGTGAAGCACTCACATCTTTATGCTGCTGCGTGAACGGCATGCCTTTCTGGCGTATTTGGATGTTGCTGAGCAACGTGGGACCAACTCGGTCGAGATAGACCCGGTAACCACCGTCGTCTAGGAGTTCGTAGAATTGTTGGAAGATCGCGCGGTATGACGCGGGATTACCGTAGGGTGCGAGTCCCATGACCTTATATTCATCGAACGCGCCATAACCTAGGAAGCGGATCGTTTCCAAGTATAGCAGCCCTAGAGAATCGTTCTCCGGGAATGCCACGAGTGGCTCAATCTCCGTGCTGGAACCAACCGCCAAAAGCCCCGAAAGAAAGTCCCCACCGCCGTCAATTGAGAGGACCAGACTTCGCTCGAAGCCCGACATGAAAAACGAGCTCACGGCGTGCGACATATGGTGGCTCACGAAGGAGACACGTGAGGGATCAATTTCGGCACCAAATTCTTGCCCGAGTAATCCACACAACAACAGCCTCGCATCCGGTATTGGGGCGCTTGGGTGAGAGAGGCGCACGCGCTCGAGCACAGCGTTGCAATAGGCCTCGGTCGCATAATACGCGATGCGGTCTATGTCGTTAAGGTGAACACCTGCAGATGCGAGGCAATATTGAACAGAACGCGTTGGTAGCTTGTTGGAGTGCTTGATCCGGTTAAGGCGCTCCTCCTCGACCGCCGCTATCACTCGGCCGTCGCGAACGAGAACCGCAGCCCCATCGTGCATAAAGGTGTTCGGTAGATCGAACGAATTTTCGTAGACTCTGCTTAGACCGCCACTGAGCCCTAGACACAGCATGTTGCTCTCCAGTTCGTTTCGAAAGGTAGGTCGCTCTGGCCTGGCCACCGGCTTTCGTAGTTTCATAGGTGGTGCTTGACAGTGCAGCGAGAGCTCACGGGCCGAAGCCGAAATCAGATCGTGACCGGATCGGTGAGATTGCCGACAATCGGCGCTATCAGAAACCCAGACCGAAGCATTTGCGGCAGTAACGCCGCGTTACGTATCCACATTACCCAGTCCTTCATCTTTCCGCCCGACAGCCACAAGGGAAAATCAACGACGTTTGGTCGTCGCTGCAAAGGTCGTAGACCGTGTCCTTGCAACGGCTAGTGCGCCTGCGTTGGCTCCGAGGCATAGCAAACAGAGTTCCGCCGCCGGTCTCCATCACCCGCATATGCGCCAGTACCGAACTCAGCTCCCTGGCGGTGGGACCGCCATTGATAATCACGTTGAACGGCGGCCACGGTGTGAGAACCAATCTGCGCTCAATGTGCAAAACGCGTGTTCCTTAAGGGGAAGCAGTAGAAAGATGACCAGCGCGCGCGGTGAAACTCGACGAATAGGAGGCGGCATCGACCGGGGCAAAGTGCGTCCCTTGAGAGCCCGCTGAAACGTCGAGAAGCTACGACCAAGATTCTGGCCGATCACGTCGAGTGCAAGATAACGATCGAGACAGGCAGCAGACGGACTGCCCCAGGCCGTTTTCCCAGCACAGTCTGCACGGCACCCGAGGACCCATTTCAAGAACTCCGAATTATCGCTTTACAAAGCGCTTCTTCAGCGTCTTCTAATGGCAACCGTTTCGATTAGTAAAATCGATTGTTTGGATGGAATGCATCCATAAAAAAGATGGCGTGACTCAGCAGTGAAGCGGGTGGCGCCCCCATCCTTCTCTCAATGGCGGCCGTGTTAAGGCAGATCCGCCTGCGACATTCGACCGACGAACTCCTCGTGTCTAGTCGTATAAGCAACACTCCTTCGCTAACCTTGTTCAGCCGACAAAGCCAAGCCGCGTGTTCTCTCGGCACGTCGATGAGCGTGATAGCCGCGCCTGCTGCAAGGAAACGGCGTTCGGTCTTGGTGAGCACTGCCGCAGCGAGTGCCGCGAAACGTAGGCCAAGCGCTTCATCATTTTCCCGAGCGTAAGTGCGCAGCATCTGGTCGTTGAAGCGCGAGCCGAAGGAGAAGTTTGGGTTGGTGCGCCGCTCCTTCACCACTTCAGGGATCGGGCTCTGAGTATCGATATCGGTCAGGACTTCGATATAGTCGGAATTTGCGACTAAGAGGTTTGCGGCCGGCCTGACGCTGCCGTTTGCAATATAGAGGCGGTCTTCGCCGCTGACCCCAGTCCGATTTCCCTCCCAACAAATCGCTTTCGCCCAGATGTCGCCGGATGAGGCTTTCCCACTGTACCGCCTCGAATTGCATGGAGTGCGACGAGTTCAAGAGTTGCTTCGGACCAGAGGAAGTCTGACCGGCCCCGCATGGGCACTCCTTCGATCGACATTGAAGCCGTACGTTACATCGCGGCGGTGTTGCACGGAGGAGGGCAGACACTGCCAGGGCTGAAGCCGAGAAGCTTCGCCTGGCGCACGACGGATAGCTTATGCTCGCGGTCGATCATTTCTTTCCGCCCAGCAATCCCGCCTTGCCGAGCGCTCCGGCTAAAAAATCGTTCTCCAGTGTCAGCTCGCCGATCTTGGCGTGCAGTGTTTTGACATCCACGGTTGGACCCGCCGGTTCCGCCTTCGCTTCATCACCGAAAACGCCTGTCGCCCCCTCAAGGAGCTGGTCTTTCCACTGTTTGATCTGGTTGGCGTGCACGTCAAACTGCTGGGACAATTCCACCAGCGTCTGCTCGCCCCTGATGGCGGCAAGCGCCACCTTTGCCTTGAAAGCCGGGCTGTGGTTCCGGCGCGGTCGTCTCGTCATGGTCTCTCCTGTTCCCGGCATCTAAGCCGAAGTCAGGCAGAAATTCCACTTATCCTAGCTGTGCAGATTTCCCCGAGCCAGCTCTGGCTGTCCATTGCCTCCCTATGCTTTGTGACAGTGCGGCGCGCAATGCTGATGCCGGTTTCCTTCAGCCAAGCGACGATTTCATCATCGGAAAGTACTTCCGAGGCCTCTGCGGCGATACTTGCCTTGATGCGGTGGCGGATGCGCGAGCGCTTCCCCGGGGGCGACGATAAATCGGCAGAGGCGCGGTAACTTCAAAAAAATAACGCGGGGCTAAAAAATTGGCCGCAGGCTAGTCCGTGGGTATGGACTGGAAGTCCGGTAGGCGCTATTCGTGCCGTTCCAGCATAACATCAGCCACCCCGTGGATTCTCCAAGGCCTCTTATATTGAAAAAAGTGCAACGCAGTTTTGCCGTCGAGTACAAGAACGGCAGGCGAAAACTCGATACCAGATCGAACTCGATCTGGGGCAATGTGGATCTAAAGTCAGTCGCGCGCGATCTAGAGGAAGAGGCATTGCCTGCTCTGTCAGGTAGCTCTCAGAGTGACAAACCCGACAGCGAAATGTCTTTGCCGGAACAAGATCAGGCCGAGCAGTTGTTGACAGCGCCTCTCGGCCCGTCGACAACTGCATCAGATACACAGGAGATGAGCATGGCCGACGAGACTAATACGACAACCAATGTCGATGGACAGACCGTTGTCGAAACGCCTAATGCGCCGAAGAAACAGCGCAAACCGCGCGCCAAAAAAGCCGCGGCACTCGAGACCGCGTCCGCTGACGCTACGGCAGAGCCAGCAGCTGCTCTGGCCGGGGCCGGTGGTGTAAAGAGGAGAGGGCGCAAGACAAAGGCGATCGAAGCCACGGCGAGCGCCAAACGTGCACCTATGCGCCGCGCTCCAAAAGCTGTGCAGACAGCGCCGGCCGCCCCGATGACGGCGATCGATGAGATGGCAGACCTTTTGCAGTTGGAAGAAGAAAATCAGCGACTGCGCAAGCTTCTTGCTGAAAAACTTCGCGCTGAAAATGAAGATCTGCGCAAACGGCTCAAGCTCGATTAATATAAGCAGCCGGTCATTTAGCCGGCCGTATCTACACTCTTATCGAGACAAACAATTCGGCAACGGTAAATGCTGTTGCCGGACCTAAAACTCACTGCCTGCTTGCGGGATAAAACGCGAGGTCAGATAGATGGCGTCTCCCTGGAAACTTCTTGCCCGACTGATCTCACCGGGTCGCGAACAAAAGCGAGAAAACGGCTCGGACCAAAAGGTTACGCCGGACCCGTTGGCTATTGCCGGTCCGACCGAAACGCCTGCCGAGAAGAGCCTGATTAGCGCCGTTCGACCGGCAAGCGAGGGGCTTCCCCGTCACGGCCATTCTCCTGCAATTTCCACCGAGTTTGTTGTTTCCAAAGAAGTCGGAATCGGTATCGGCATGAACGAGACTGACGAGGCCATCTCTCGTCGCAGCCACGATCAGGTCGACGGCCAAGACGCCAAAATCGTTGAGGCGGCTGATCCACCTCCATTCGGCGAGCTTGGTACCGACATCGTCGCTGGGCATGATGCTACGAAGCTCGTGCGAACTCTCGAGGTCGCCCCGCGTAAGAAGGCATCAGCCGCGATTGCAAACGCGGCCCCGGCAATTCACACTGCGGACCAGATGAGCCTCGACGAAGACATCAGGGTGCTCAGGGGGCAGCTAGCCAGAAAGCTAAGGCTGCAAAACGCGCAGTTGAGAACAATGCTGGAGCGGTTTGAACGGTGACCTGTCGCAGTGCAACACGTTGAGCCCGGTTTATTGCAAGTGACGGCATTGAAAGCGTTCTCCTAGGCCACGTCGAAGGATCATTGTTCAGCGTCAGGCAACCTGTCGCCCTGGGCATGTTGATGGTTCTTGCCGCCGGTGCTTCGCGGAGCCAGCGGCAGCATCACCTGTGTACGGGTAGGACAAATAACTGGGTTCCAAGCACGGTCCCATTTCGTCGAGATCGACGACAAGCGTGTTTAGGCCATGTTCTAGGCATTTAACCGCGCTCGATCGCCACCGTGGACATCGAGCCTGCCGCAGGTTTCTTGATGCGCGTCTCCGCCGCTTGCGCAATCGAAGCCGCATTGGTGACGTCAAGCTGAACTGTCCGGGCGTCTGGTCCGGCGCTTTGAACGAAGGTGTCGCCTGCTTCAAGTTGGCGCGCGCAACCGAGCCGGTGAAGCCGTTCTGCGCCAGACCTTTCACGATCTGACGGCGGATTTCTTTGGCAGTGGCGAGAGCTGAACTGTGACGCGATCGAGACCGACACATGCCATGGACTTCGAATTCAGCGATCGATTTAAATCGAGCAATTGGGGGCTTGCCTCCTGCCTAACATCTCGACGAACTCGAGCTCGATTATGTGATCACTCTAAGGCCCTCCGTTTGCCAGTCTAGATGGGCTGGCGGCCAAGATAAGCATCGAACGCGGCAGCGACATGGCGAAGGGCAGAGCGACATTCGTGCCGCACACGGACTAAACCGTTGTCAAACTCAACGATCCCGTCCTCAGCCAGAATCTCTAGCTGCTTAGCTGAACTCACTAGATGGGTCTGATCAAATCCCTGGGCCGTACAGATTGCTGATATGTCCGCCTCCAAGTAGCACATGAGCTGTTCGATGATTGCAGCTCTTACGCGATCCTCGGTAGTTAAACGGTAGCCCCTTGAGATCGCCAAGCGGCCGGATGCTATGTGTCGGTTATAACAGCTTTGCGTGAGATCGTTTTGAACGTAACCGTCGCCGCAACGACCGATGGCGGACGCGCCCAAACCGATGACAGTTGGGCAGGTTTCGGCAGAGTAACCAAGCGAATTGCGGCGCAGACGACCAGCTCTCTGTGCTATTGCAAGCTCGTCATCCGGCAAAGCAAAATGGTCGAGACCGATTTGCAGATAGCCTGCTGCAACTAACGTATCGGCCATGGCTGAGGCCTGCTCAGCTCGCGCGGCTATATCGGGCAGTGCTGCGGTGTCAATCAAGCGCTGATTTTTTCGAAAAGATGGAACGTGGGAATAACCGAAAACCGCGAGGCGGTCGGGACGCATCGCAATAGCTAACATTGCGCTCTCTAGACAGGACTGGACGGTTTGGTTCGGCAAACCGAACATCAGGTCGAAATTGATACGCCTGACCCCATACAGGCGGAGGTTTTCGACGGCGGTCATCACTTGCGCCTCGCTCTGAATCCGGTTGATCGCTTTTTGTACGACGGGATCGAAGCTCTGCACACCGACGCTTGCGCGATTCACACCGGCTCTTTCTAGGGCTTCGGCCATATCGGTGGTGAACGTGCGCGGGTCGACCTCAATGGCAATGGTTGCACCTCGCTCAAGCGCAAAACGGCCGCGCAGGAGTTCCATTAGCGACAGGAAGTCTGCCGATGGCATAATGGTCGGGGATCCGCCGCCAAAGTGCACGTCACCCACGGAGAGTGCCTGCGGCACTTGCTCGGCGACCAGGCGGAGTTCCTCGCGCAGCATTGCTAGATAATCGGTTATCAAAGTATCCCGACGAGTGATGCTAGTCGGAAAACCACAATACCAGCACATCGAGCGGCAGAATGGAATGTGGAGATAGAGCGAGACAGCGTCATCAGTTCCCTGGCTTCTCAGCCATTGCTCATAAGTGTGGGCGCCGATTTCTGGAGAAAACTCCTGTATTGTTGGGTAGATAGTATACCAAGGCAACTGCGCCCCGCTATTTGTGTTCGGAACGAAAATCGACGACGGTGCGCGCACAGACTTTCGCCTGCAGTCCGTGTCACGTTCACATTCAATATTTGACACGTTTTTTCCCTCGAAAGCTGGGTCCTATTGGGCACGTGCCACGCCCGGAATGGACTTGATGTTCGATTTGACGTCGCATTCGGAAAGCGCCTTCGGCTCATCGCCAGGCTCGTCGCCGCTCGTTGCGACGCTGAGGTGCTTCTTGCGGCGCTTTGCCGCCTTGTCTGGATATTGCGCTAACACTTCCGCAATGAGCTTTTCATGCAAAACGCTGTCATTCTCGTAATCAAGGCTCATGGGCCCCTGCCCCTTTCAAGGTTCGGGTTATGTCGTCGTCGACGAAGCGTCTTTCGTGGAAGGACGCGCTGGCTCAAGGGCCAGCGCGTCCTGTCGACAGCGGCAGTTATTGAGCCGCAGCCACCGCTGACTCCTTGGCCTGTAGTTCGGCCAGCATCTGCTCGTCGCTCTTCATGATGCCGAAGTCGAGCAGCATGTCTTCGAGCTCTTCCATGGTAATCGGGGTCGGAATGGTCCCTTGGCCCGAATTGGCATGGATCTTCTCGGCTAGCGCCCGATATTCCCCGGCCTGCTTGGAGTCCGGCGCGTACTGGATCACCGTCATCTTCCTGAGCTCGGCGTGCTGGACGATGTTGTCACGCGGCACAAAGTGGATGAGCTTGGAATTGAGCCTGGCAGCCAGCGCCTCGGAGAGGTCGAGCTCGCGGTCCGTCTGGCGCTCGTTACAGATCAGGCCGCCGAGCCGCACGCCGCCGGAATGGGCATATTTCAGGATGCCCTTGGCGATGTTGTTGGCGGCATAGAGCGCCATCATCTCGCCGGACATCACGATGTAGATCTCCTGGGCCTTGTTCTCACGGATCGGCATCGCGAAACCACCGCACACCACATCGCCAAGCACGTCATAGGAGACGTAGTCGACATCGTCATAAGCGCCGTTCTCCTCGAGGAAATTGATCGAGGTGATGACGCCGCGCCCGGCGCAGCCGACGCCCGGTTCCGGACCGCCGGACTCCACGCACTTGATGCCTCTGTAGCCGGTCTTGAGCACGTCCTCGAGTTCGAGGTCTTCCACCGAACCTTCCTGCGCTGCCAGATGCAGAACCGTGTCCTGTGCTTTGGCGTTCAGGATCAGCCGGGTGGAGTCGGCTTTCGGGTCGCATCCGACGATCAGGATCTTCTGCCCGAGGTCGACAAGCGCTGCGAGCGTATTTTGGGAGGTGGTGGACTTGCCGATCCCCCCTTTGCCGTAAAATGCGATTTGACGCAAATCTGACATATCGCCTTCCTTCTTTCGTTCCATCCATCGCTGAGTAAAAGGCCGGCAGCTCGCGCCGCCTCCCATGGCAATCTTCAAAACCCGTGCCATGTGGGCAGCAGCATATAAAACAGTTGGTTTGCTGATCTTCAGCTATTTAATTCCAAACTTTCGAAGGCGGGTTCGACAAACTCTTGTCCCGAAGCCGCCAAACTGGACGAAGCGGCTGTGAGGTTTTGTCGGTTGGAAATCGCTAGCGTCAAAGATCAACAAATGTCGTCCGTATCCCTACATCCCAAGCGAAGGGACAGAAGTAGTGTGCAAGTCGTAGAGCCAAACAGATCGATACCATCTTGATGGCCGATCGGCTTCGCACCACGCGTCAGATTAAGGCCGGATGATCAGCAGAACGCAGATGAAGGCACAGTAGAGATTGTCGCGTACAACAAACTCGCTGTTATGCTGTCTCCATGAACACATAGGAGGAATGCCGCCAGCTTGGCAGCTGCAGTCTTGCGGCCGGATTGTTTCGCCATAGGCTGAGATTGACAACAGAGCCGGTTTCGATCGTCAGCGGGTCAGATTCTGAGGAAATGCTCGAAGGCTACAGCAAAGATCGTGAGCAAGGTATCAAGTAAAAGCGCTAGTCGCGGATGCTTTTTTCCAGGCGCACGCTCAGCTCCGACAAATTGTGGATCGCGTAGTCGAATACGGCGAAGAGCTTATGGCAATTTTAGTAGGTGCTATCAAAATCGCCCGATGATCACCATCCGACGACGACATCACCGCTCATCTTTAAGGAAGTGGCATTTGCGCGTGCCGCACAGTCGCAAATATCGGGAGCAAGGATCCCCGTTCTCGGTTCAACGTCGCCGGACAAGCCCGCTAGGTTGCATCTGGGGCCTTCACGTTTTCAAGATCTGGCGCCCGACGAACTCTGCCGCTCCAGAAAGACTTCCGCTTTCCTCAGGCAGAAAGCATTCATTAAAATCGCCGCATTCCTTGCAGCTGGGAGCGCTACAAAGGGAAAAGCCTTCAGCTTCGCAAATCTTGCGGTAAAAATACTTCTTCCACCTCATGTTGTTGGTGTTGCCTGCCGCCAGCGCCGGAAAATGCGCGAACAGCAATCTGCCAAGTTCGGTCTTGTCAGGCAAGCCGAGATCCCGCCAGAGGTGGTCTTCACGCATGGAACGTCGCGCAATGATCTTAGCGAAACGCACGCCCTCAGGGTCGCCTGGCCGGACATGCGCTAGGAGCATATCGCGCAACAGTTGCTCCTCCGCATCAGGCACGCAATCACTCGCCTCTTGCAGGGCAAAGGCGCGGATGAGCCTTGCCGGGAAACTGCGGGTTGGAATATCCCGCAGCTCCCTAAGCGAAAGGCCGGTTGCCTCGGTCGCGGTGACAATCCCCATCTCAATTTCTTCAAGTGCGCGCGAAAAAACGCGGAAGAGCACATAGTCATCAAAATATAACCTAAGACCCATCTGGCATGGTCGGCTGACATAGAGTGTTTGGCAATCGTCGCAGTGGTCGACGGCTATGCTGGTTTGACGTGCTGCGTCCGCTACCGTCGAGACCCCGATGTGATGCACATTTGGCATGCGCTTCGTCGCTTTCTCCAAAAATCGAATTCAGTTGGCTGCTTTGGCCCTCGGAAGGCGAACATTCAAAGATTGTGCCAGCTTGAGCAAGTGACACTTGAAGCCTCGATCGCCCGTGCAGCGGGGAGGCGATCCCGTCTCCAGTGGTCGCCAAACGGACAAACGCAGGCTTTCAATCTGCGGCGCCGATCGAGCAGTCTGAATGCAGCAATCCGAGCGAAGATCAAAGATCAACGCCTGCGCAAAGACGCGTTAGCCGATAGAGTTATCCATATGTCTCTTCTATAGTCCTCAGAGTAGTTGGAGATCGGGCCTGTTCGCCGCGCTCCGAAGGCCGCCGCCATAGCGAGCAACAAGGCGGCGCCAGTATCTCTCCGGGATACGCAATAAAATCTGCCGCTTCCTATCTATTGCATTTTTGTACGCTCTCCGCTGCGGTCGCGATCGGCTTCCTTGGTTAGACACCTCCGTCATGCACCAAGGTCGCCAATCAGGAAAAATAGATTGATTGGATGTCATCATTTTCGTTTTGAATAACGCTCAAAACGCGGCACCAAAAACGCCTGGGGACCGAGGGCGAATTCGCGACCGCGGCACTCAGCGCACTTGAGTAAGCCAACAGTGAGCGCGGCTGTTGCCCCGGTTGCGCTAGCCAAATGTCGTGATGCTCGGATGGAACTCGCCGATTGCAGATTTTCTTTCTGCTTTCAACGTCGTAAGGAGTGCATTGATAGAAGCTCCACTCGTCAGCTTCGAGTTCAGGCGCTCGCGTCTGCAGCGGTGGGAGATGGTTTCTAATTCTGCCGGGTATTCGTACAACGTAAAGATCTCGTCAAATCTGGAACACGCACTCGTTTGCATAATCTGCCCAAGGTCGGGATTCCGTTCCGCAAAAGTGGGACAAATGTCGAGCCATACGAGCGGCGACGCCGATGGCCGCCACGTTCGATTGCTGAACCCGCCCTGGTCGACTGCGCGGCCGCCGCGGTTTAACATCGTCGCGTACATTTTTGGCGCGAATTCTGTATAGGGGCGTGCCGGAATAAAAACATGACAATCAGAATATCACAATAAATACAACATGATGATCGCTATCGGAGCGCCGCGTCCGGAGCCAAGCTTGGTTTAAGCTGAACCGAATTGGCGCAGGACCATTTACACAGCACACTGAAATCTGCATATTGCCGCGCGTTGTCGCTATCCCGAGTTGATGGACAAGTCGCTTTCGCTCCAGCCAAAAGCAGCTGGGCACGGGCTCTTTTCAAGAAATTAGAAGGCAAGGATATGGAAAATTTTGTGTATCTGTTGGAGTCGGAAAGTGCGATCTTTCGCGCCGCTGAGCTCCCTGATCGCAACAGCATTGCATCGATCTCCGGTTTAATTGGCAGTGATCTTATTCAGATGATCCGCTTCGACGACATGCACTCGCTATTTGTTGGGGAAGAAGCTTTGCGAGCTGGGTTAACCGCCTTTACGATCTTTGACGGGTACCCGATCCCTCTTGCCGGGAAAATAGCGCTTTTGGGAGGCGATGGTAGTAAACCTTATCGTTCGCCGTCAATAATGATGACGGAAGCCGCGCGACGTTTTGAATGTTGCCGGCCGGTGCTTGATCCTGTGTTTGTTCCGATGGACCGAGTAGTGAACAAGGGCCTCATCGTTGCGGGCGCACTGGAAAGCTTGCAAGTGCGTATTGATCGCCGCTCCCCGGTGCTCCTATGAGCGCAATGACGAATGATAGGATCCGCGAGAATGAACTCTATCGCGCCGGTTCGCTCAGAGTCCGCGAGCGTGGCGCCATGGGCACGAGAAACGGAAAGCTGACGCCTCAAAATTGCGGCGTTTACTACGTTGCCGAAGGCCTCCCGTTCCACTGGACAAGGTCAACACTGAAGGGCGGAAGACATTCATTGCATTTGCCGAGTTGGAAGCCGCGAAGGAAGAAGTCGCCACTTTGGCGTATTCGCGCTTACCCGGCTTTTGGCAACCTATGGCACCAGCTGAATGCCGAAGTATTTGATCGCTGTCGACGGCGCAGCCCGCATTGATTGCAGACGCTGTTTCAACGCCTGCTCACGGCGAAGTCATGCACGTTCATAGGGTGGACGAATCGGGCGAAATCGTCGGCGTTGACGCAGTTGAATCATTGGACGAACGAACGGGGAGCAAGACCTTGCCCTTTAGAACCTTTTTTTGCATCCTGCTGCTGGTCACGTGCACCAGTGCTGTTTCGGCTTACGCTGCCTCGCTTTCCATCTTCAAAGCGTTCGCCGTAACCTTAGCGGCTTCGTTTTTCCTTCAGGTCATCTATTTCTTGAGCCTGCTATTTATGTCCTTCCGGCCCACGCGCGAGAGCGACAGGTCGATACATTCAGGAACTCGGCAGGCAGACCAGCCACAAAAACGTGATCGCGATGAAACTGAGCAGTCCAACGTCCCCCAGCTTGACCCAAGGCGTAAACGGCGCACCCCTTAAGGCAATTTCGGCGGAGGACGGATTATCAAATATACCGGGCATTACCACTTGGTGTATTCTGCGTGCTTCGCGGTTATACGATCCTATTTGCTGTATCAATACTTATGCCATCGGATACGACCAAGTCCAATACCGAAGAAAGGATCGCTTAACCGCCCGAATCATTTCAAAAAAATATTATAGATAGTGGAGGAAGCCCGTGGGCTTACGTGTAATCGCGTGTTCTGCCCCCCAGTTTTCTCACGGCGAGGCGGGCGAAATGGCATTATCAAGCGCCGATCCGGCAAGCCTCTACAATGCCTGCAGATATGCTGCGTCACTGGCATCCAAGGCGGAAGGTGCATGGGGCGAAAGCAATTGGCGCGGCACCAGGAGTGACAGGCGACAATCAACGCTTCTGCTATCTGACATGGACGATGTGCAGCGAAGGCTAACGCCGCTATTAGTCCGGGTCCGGCCCAATTTGGTTCTCATAGGAGCGATGTCGATATGCTTCCGTGGTGCGATTGAGACAGCGAAATACATCAGAGAGTTTCTAGGCGATGACGTTTGTATCGTTCTTGGCGGTCGCCACGCCACCGAAACAATATATCGGGATGACGAAAATCGTGTAAGACATCATCTAGCATCCCCTCTGCGACTAATTGCTGACGGAAAAGTTTCCAACTGTTTCGACATCGTGCTCTCCGGAGATGGTGAACACTTTATCGCGGAAATTGGGTGCGTCGTAGCTTCCTTGGAAGCAAGAGGTTTTTTGCCAAGGGAGGCGAAATTCTCATTGGGCCACCTGACGACCACCCCGGGGCACTGGATCGCCGGCACAATCATGGACGATCAGGTCCACACTGTGTGCTCTTCGGGCATGCCGCTCGATTATAATGGGATGCCATCCCCAGCCGAAATGTTCGGACTTACAACTAGCTTTGACGTGTTTGGTGGCGCGCCTACCGCGCACGTCTTCAGCGACATCGGGCGTGGATGTATCTATGATTGTATCTTCTGCAGTGAGAGGATCAGCGTTGTCGGGCCTCCTCGACAGTTCAAGACAAGCCCCCACCGGTTATGCGGCCAGCTCGCAGCAGCCCACCGCGTAGTCAAGGCAGATTACGGCGAAAACTTTCCTGTCTCGGCGTTCATTGAAGACTCAACTCTTCTTGGATGGAATTCGGCCCTCGTAGCTCAGTTTGAAAAGGTATTCGACCCACTCGAAAATCCTGTGCGGCTTGGCGGACAAGCGACCATTGACCAAATCATTAATAACCCAGCCCTTGCACGAAGACTAGGCCGCATGGGCCTGGAATATCTTTTCATCGGGGTCGAGACACCGCGCCCAGAACTTGTTGGAGGTCTTCACAAGAACATCGCCACCAAGAAGGGTTCGTGGATGGAACGCGCGGACAAAGCAGTTGAGATCTTGTCCGAAGCCGGAATCAAGGTTGGGGTATCCCTCCTATTTGGCATGGGCGAGGGAGCTGCTGAAAGGCAGCAATTGTTTTCGGCCTTAGAAAGCTGGCGGAAAACGGGCTCTCTGATCACAATCAGCATGAACTGGGCCGTCCAACACCCTTTGAGAAACACGGTTCAGGGGAATGAATATACCTATTTGGATTGGGCGGTGTCGCCCGGTCCCATGCTGTCGTTGTTAAGGAATTTTGGCGAAGCCTCTGAGATCTATCCAATTGCCGGCGGTACAAACCCAGACGAAGCCTCGGTAAAGGATATTCTTCAAGCCACCACGGAGATCATGGCTATGCCGCCTGCACACCCAATGCAAAAGCAAGAAGCGGAGCATATATATGCTGAACGGAGCGCCTAAAGGCGGAATAAATTACCCTAGCTCAGACCGAGTATGCGCCGGAACCCATCTCTTTATCGATATGTGGGACGCAGAAAATACGGGAAATGCTGAAGCGATTGAGGCGGCGGTAGCGCAAGCCGTTCATGACTGCCGCGCAACGATGTTGGAATCGAGTTATAGAAAATATAGCGAAGATGGGGGCGTCACGGGCTTCGCAATTCTCGCTGAATCGCACATTTGCGTAAATACCTGGCACGAAGAACGCATGGTCGCGATAGACGTATTTTTTTGTGGTTCGCTAGACCCGTACGCGAGTATCACCGCGTTGCGCGACGTATTTCGCCCATCTCGGATCGATATTAGCGAGCACAAGCGTCTTCTTGGAACAAGAATAACGCATCCTAATATTGTGGAAGCGCTTCAACCGAAAGTATTCTCCGATATCGAGGTGGAACATGTCTTAGAGCCCGATTTAAAAGAAGTTGAGCGATAACAGGCAGTTGTGATTCCTATTGGTGCTAAATCAAATGGGGTTTCGATGAGCTGGACTGCTATCGCTCGCCGTGAGCATAACCGAGACGTGCTTCGTTTTCCAAGTGATTTGAAGGACCGGGAATGGGCGTTGATCAAACCGCTGATCCCGCCAGCGCGTCGTGTCGGGCGGCGTCGGACGATGAATATGCGCTCGGTCGTGGAGGCGATCCTCTATATCGCCTCGAGCGGCTGCCAATGGCGCATGCTGCCGGGCGATTTTCCGCCGGTTTCGACAGTGCGCGGTTATTTTTATGCTTGGCGCGCGATCGGACTGTGGCAGAGCATCAACCAGCTTCTGGTGATGGCGGCGCGGGAAATCGAGGGACGGGAGGCGCAACCGACGGCAGGGATTATCGACAGCCAAAGCGTCAAGACCACGGAAAGCGGCGGAATATCCGGCTATGATGCAGGCAAGAAGATTAAGGGCCGCAAGCGTCAGATTGTCACCGATACGCTTGGATTTCTGATCTTCGTG
>NZ_AEYF01000053.1 GCF_000292525.1 Rhizobium sp. CCGE 510 | reverse complement strand
TCCGCATCCGGCATAGTTCCGCCGAGCGCGATGAGGCGTTTTCCCGACTCCACACGAATAAGCGTCTCCAACGCTTGGCGGACCAGAGTGGCGGTTTCTTTCGTGCCGGTTAGAGACCTAGCCCTTTCCACGAGGGTGTCGTCGAGATTGATAGTCGATCGCATCGTTTGGCTTCCTGATTATGGCGTTATAGATAGCACCATTTGGTGATAAAATCTACGCCTGATGTCCACTCCAATACGTCGGTCGTCGGCGCAACCCACTGCAGGGATCAACGACAGCCAGCGTCAAGACCACGGAAAGTACCGGAATGTCCGGCTATGATTCAGGCCAGACCGCGACAAGCTGCGTTCGCGCTGAGATTAAAGGCCGCAAGCGTCACATTGTCACAGATACGCATGGATTTCTGGTCTTCGTGCTCATCCATGCTGCCGACATACAGGATCGCGACGGCGCACCCCATGTCCTCAAGGCGATCCGCCGCCGTTTTCCGTGGCTGCGCCACATCTTCGCCGATGGTGGCTACGCCGGAGCCAAGTTGAGGCGAGCAATGTGCGGCCATGGTGACTGGACGATCGAAATCGTCAAGCGTTCGGATCACGCCAAGGGCTTCGTCGTCCTGCCCAAGAGATGGGTGGTGGAAAGGACTTTCGCCTGGCTTGGACGCTGCCGCCGTCTCGCCAAGGATTGGGAGAAATCGATCGAAAGCGCAACCGCATGGGCGCAAATCGCTTCAATCAGAATGCTCACAAGGCGCATCGCAAGATATTGGATATACGAATGAACTTTTGAATCGGGCTCTTAGAGCCTGGCCGAAAAAGAATTGAGTGAAATCAGCCAGTTGTGATTCTGTTTGTTTGCTTAGGACGAACGGAGACCACAATGGGCTGGACTTTTCACCCGTCGGCAATATGCCCGACACGCAATGCGGTATGCAAGCGATCTGACGGAACGGGAATGGGGATCGATCTCGCCTTGTCTACCTGGACCGAGGCGATTGGGCAGGCCGCGCAGCACCGATCGTCGCAAGGTCGTGAATGCGTTGCTTTACATTGCTACGACGGGCAGTGGCGGATGATGCCCAGGGATTTTCCGTCTTTTACAACTGTGCAGTCCTATTTCTACGAATGGCGAGCGACAGGGTTATGGGGTCGGATCAACCATCATCTTGTGATGGAGGCGCCTGAATTGGAAGGCCGGGAAGCCTCGCCGTCTGCAGGCGTAATCGATAGTCAAAGCGTGAAAACCACGGAAAGCGGGGGAATTTCGGGCTATGACGCGGGCAAGAAGATCAAGGGACGCAAGCGTCATCGATGGTCGGCCTCATCGTTCACAGCGCCGATATTCAGGATCGCGACGGCGCGCCTGCCGTCTTCAAAACCATTCTCAGGCGCTGGCCGTGGCTGAGACATATCTTCGCCGACGGTGGTTATGCCGGACCGAAGCTGAAGGGCACACTGCAAAAGATCGCTGCGTTCACGCTCCAGATTGTCAAGCGGACCGATAAGGCCAAGGGCTTCGAGGTTCTGCCGCGTCGCTGGGTCGTGGAGAGCACCTTCGCATCGCTTGGCAAATGCCGACGGTTGGCGAAGGATTGGGAAAAGTCCGTCGCACCAGCCGAGGCCGGGATCACTATCGCCCACATCCGGCTCCTGACACGGCGCTTGGCAAGGTACGGATATTGTTGAAACCTTTTCGAGTCAGGCTCTTAGCGGTGTAGGTATTGACCCAATTCATCAGGCTTAAGCTCAATTCGATGTCATGGAACTAGTCAACAACCTCCAGCAACCGAGGACCGCTTTCTTCACCACGGTGCGGCGGTCCATGAGATGCTGCATTGGTCTCTCGATTGCTTCATCTTCGGCAGGAGGCTTCTGGGGGGCATCGTCTGGTTTAGAAAGCACCTCCGACTAAGGCGACTGTTGCCGACCGCCGCTTCTGATTAGATGACATGTTTCCGGAAGAGAACATGCCTCGAAAATTTGAGCGTTTCCCGTTGCCTTTTGGACCTACGCCGATCGAGAAGCTCGACCGTCTCGGTAAGCGCGGGGGAGGAAACATTGAGAACAACGTCAAACGAGATGACTGCAAGTTCGCAACTTGCATTTGGCGGAAATAAGCTCCGCAAACTTTATTGCAGTGTTCCGGACGGTGAGTCGAGGCGGGTCCAGTGAGATTTGCCCAGGGCCGGCGCTTTTAACGCGGCGGCCTCGGCGCAGTCGACGACGTTCCCGCCCATCGGACGAAAACTGGCGGGGCAACTTCGACGTCGAAGATGGCGCGGATTGTTGCACGAAAGCCTGCCGCGGGGACATCCCAATGCAGGTCGCCGACTATCGGACGCAGACCGGCGTTAGAGCAGGCTTTTGTCAGACATGTACTCAGCGGTTGTCGGCATTGAGACTGAATGGCGGGAGCTTGACACTACGCGCTGCTACGAAATGCCTGCTGAGCCCACGAATTCACCTCGGCACGCGATTTGCTATGGTCACGGTATGTCGCCAATCGCAGCGCGATGGTCTTCGGGCGGTGCGTCGCTGTTCGCGTCTCGTGAGGTCCCGATGGTTTGCTGTGGCAATGATAGTGGCTCCGTTGTGACCGGGAAAATCTCAGGAGTGTTGGATGCGATCTAGAGTTCTTCATTTGCGAGCCACAACGATCGCCCACGTCGCGGGCGGTACAGCCAAAGCGGCAGACCTTGAGCCAGGAGGGAGGCCGGGGGTGTGGGACTGGTCTGGAAGTTATGTTTGCGGACGGGTCGGTAGGTGGGTGCGGTCGAACCTGCTGCGCCAATTCCTACGGTCGGGCGACCTATGGCGATACCGACATGTTCGATTTCAACCGGCTGCACAACCCGCACCTGCCGCTCGGCTAGGGGCTGTATCTGTGCCTGGGCGCTGCGCTGGCGCGCCCGGAATTGGGAAGTGCCTTCCCCCCGCCGTTCGTGCGGTCGGACGATCTGGCGCTGGTAATCGCCGCAGAGGACGTCGTCTACGCGCTGTCTCAACTCATTTGCTGCCCGCAGTCTGCCCATCATCTTCCGCCCCTTCCAGGCTCAGAGAGTAAAGCGTCACCATGTCCGAACAATCCTTGCCGGCGCTGCCGATGTGGCGGGTCGATCACATCGAGCCCTCGCCCGAGATGTTGGCGCTACGTGCCAAAGGTCCGATCCACCGCGTGCGCCTTCCGTCCGGGCACGAATGCTGGTGGGTGACAGGCTATGACGAGGCCAAGGCGGTGCTGTCTGACGCGGCATTCCGGCCCGCGGGAATGCCTCCGGCGGATTTCACCCCGGATTCGGTCATTCTCGGTTCGCCGGGATGGCTGGTCTCGCACGAAGGGGACGAGCATGCTCGGTTACGCACGATCGTGGCGCCGGCCTTCAGCAACAGCAGGGTGAAGCTGCTTACGCAGCAGGTCGAGGCGATCACCGTGCAGTTGTTCGATACGCTGGCGGTTCAGCCCCAGCCCGCAGACTTGCGACGCCATGTCTCCTTTCCGCTTCCGGCCAAGGTAATCAGCGCGCTGATGGGCGTGCCCTTCGAGGAACACGCCTTTTTCGCAGGACTCTCCGACGAGGTGATGACGCACCAGCATGAAAGCGGCCCGCGCAGCGCGTCGTGCCTGGCCTGGGAAGAGCTCCGCGCCTACATTCACGGCAAAATACGGGGCAAGCGACAGGATCCGGGCGATAACCTGCTGACGGATCTGCTCGCCGCGGTCGACCAGGGCAAAGCGACCGAGGAAGAGGCGATCGGCCTCGCGGCGGGCGTGCTGGTGGCGGGGCACGAGAGCACCGTCGCGCAGATCGAATTCGGCCTGCTGGCCATGTTTCGCCATCCGCAACAGCGCGAACGCCTGGTCCGCGATCCGTCCCTGGTGGACAAGGCGGTGGAGGAAATACTGCGCATGTATTCGCCTGGTGCGGGCTGGGACGGCATCATGCGCTATCCCCGGACCGACGTGACCATCGCAGGCGTGCATATACCCGCGGAGAGCAAAGTACTGGTCGGCCTGCCGGCGACCTCGTTTGATCCGCGCCATTTCAAAGACCCGGAAGTCTTCGACATCGGACGCGACGCAAATCCCCACCTGGCGTTCTCCTACGGGCAGCACAATTGCATCGGGGCGGCGCTGGCCAGGCTGGAACTGAAGGCCGTATTCGGTTCGATCTTCCAGCGCTTTCCCGCGTTGCGCCTGGCCGTGGCGCCCGAAGAACTGAAGTTGCGCAAGGAGATCATCACCGGCGGGTTCGAGGAGATGCCGGTGATCTGGTGCGGACGCCGCCCGGTATCGCAATTTTCTCATTTGACGGCGCCTGGCGCGCGCCGGTCAGATCAGCCACCCGACAGGTAACCAAGATGGACGTGCAAGAAACCAAGGCAGCATGCCACGACGCCTTCGCCGAGCTGGCGTCGCCAGCATGCATCCAAGACCCGTACCCGTTCATGCGGTGGTTGCAAGAGCACGATCCGGTGCACCGCGCGGCGTCGGGCATCTTTCTGTTGAGCCGCCACGCCGACATCTACTGGGCGTTCAAGGCCACGGGCGATGCGTTTCGGGGACCGGCGCCATCCGAACTGGCGCGCTATTTCCCGCGTGCGGCGAGCAGCCTGTCGCTCAATCTGCTGGCGTCCACGCTAGCCATGAAGGAACCACCGACGCATACGCGTCTGCGCCGGCTGATTTCGCGCGATTTCACCGTGGGCCATATCGACAACCTGCGGCCGAGCATCGCGCGCATCGTCGCAGCCCGCCTGGATGGCATGGCGCCCGCACTAGAGCGAGGAGAGGCGGTGGACCTGCATCGGGAATTCGCACTGGCCTTGCCCATGCTTGTCTTCGCTGAATTGTTCGGCATGCCCCAAGACGACATTTTCGAGCTCTCAGGGATCGTCAGCGCCATTCTAGAAGGCCTGAGCCCGCACGCCAGCGATCCACAGCTCGCCGCGGCGGACGTGGCCAGCGCCAGGGTGAAGGCCTATTTCGCCGACCTCATATTGCGCAAGCGCGCCGATCCCTGCCGCGACATCGTGTCGACACTGGTCGGCGCACACAGCGACGATGCCGACACGCTTTCGGACGCGGAGTTGATCAGCATGCTGTGGGGCATGTTGCTGGGCGGCTTCGCCACCACTGCTGCGACTATCGACCATGCGGTGCTGGCGATGCTGGCCTACCCCGAGGAGCGGCACTGGCTGCAGGGAGACGCCGCAGGGGTGGAGGCATTCGTGGAAGAAGTACTGCGCTGCGAGGCGCCCGCCATGTTCAGCTCCATTCCGCGTATCGCCCAGCGCGACATCGAATTGCGTGGCGTGGTGATCCCGAAGGACGCGGACGTGCGCGTGCTGATCGCGGCCGGCAATCGCGACCCGGACGCTTTCGCTGATCCCGACCGATTCGATCCGGTGCGGTTCTACGGCACCAGGCCTGGCATGTCGAACGACGGAAAGATTATGCTGAGCTTCGGCCACGGCATCCACTTCTGCCTAGGTGCGCAACTCGCCAGGGTGCAGCTGGCCGAGAGCCTGCCGCAGATCCAGGCGCGCTTCCCCACGCTGGCCTTGGCCGAGCAGCCGACCCGGGAGCCCTCAGCGTTCCTTAGGACGTTCCGCGCGCTGCCGGTGCGGCTGCACGCGCAGGCGGCGGCTGAGGTTCGCGTCGTGGTCGACCAGGACCTGTGCGGAACCACTGGTCAGTGCGTGTTGACGCTGCCGGGCGCCTTTCGTCAGCGCGAACCGGACGGCGTGGCCGAAGTGTGCATGGCGACGGTCCCGCAGGCGCTGCACGCCGCCGTGCGGCTAGCAGAAAGCCAGTGCCCGGTCGCGGCCATTCGGGTGATCGAAAGCGAAGCCGGCGATAACCACTGCACCAACCCCGGCCCTACGCCCTCTCAGGCAGACGCTGAGCGACATGCAGCGAAAGACCTACGCAATCCAGGAGAACATGATGGAACGATTTAAAGGCAAGGTGGCCGTGGTGACCGGCGCCGGCGCCGGGATCGGCAAGGCATGCGCCCTCGCCATCGCACGCGAGGGCGGAAGAGTGGTGGTGGCCGACATTGATGGCCCCGCTGCCATCGCCTGCACCGCACAGATCGCAGCCGAAGCGGGCCAAGCGCTGGCCGTGGCCATGGACATCGCAGATGCGCAGGCGGTGGCAGAGCTTTTCCAAACGGCGAAGCGGCGCTTCGGTGGGGTAGACGTGCTTGTGAACAATGCGAGCGCCATGTATTTGACCCCGCACGACCGCGCGATCCTCGACCTGGACGTGGCGGTCTGGGACAAGACCATGGCGACCAATTTGCGCGGCACGCTCCTCTGCTGCCGGCAGGCCATCCCAGAAATGATCACCCGCGGTGGTGGCGCGATCGTGAACATGTCATCGTGCCAAGGGCTCAGCGGCGACACCGCACTGACGTCCTACGCCGCGTCGAAGGCCGCAATGAACATGCTGTCGGCCTCGCTTGCCACCCAGTACGGACACGCGAAGATCCGCTGCAACGCGGTTGCGCCAGGTCTTATCATGACGGAACGCCTCTTCGCCAAGCTGGACGAGTGCATGCAACGGCATCTACACCGGCACCAGCTCCTGCCGCACGTCGGCCGCCCCGAGGACGTAGCCGCGCTGGTCGCATTCCTGCTCTCCGACGAGGCTGCGTTCATCACCGGCCAGGTGTTGTGTATCGACGGCGGCATGTTGTCGCATGTTCCAACCTACGCCGACGGTGGCAACAGCGCGGCTCTGCCGGCCGGTGACGCCGCCCAAGCAGCCGCAACGTCGCACTGGTGATGGACATGCTGCTCAACCCGCTGAACCGCTGGCACCGGCTACGGGACGACATCCCGGTCATGCCTGGCGCTTTCCCCCTGGTTGGGCATCTTCCCGCCATCGTCTGCGATCTGCCGCGCCTGCTGCGGCGCGCCGAAAGGACGCTAGGCAGCCACTTCTGGCTGGATTTCGGCCCGGCCGGACACCTGATGACATGCCTGGATCCGGATGCGCTCGCATTGCTCCGGCACAAGGAAGTGTCCTCGGCACTGATCGAAGAGATGGCGCCCGACATCCTTGGCGGAACGTTGGTCACTTTGGACGGTAGCGCGCACCGGCAGGCGCGCGATGGGATAAAGGCGGCGTTTCTGCCCAGGGGTCTGACCGAGGCCGGCATTGGCGAGCTGTTCGAACCAATTATTCGGGCTCAGGTCAGGGCGTGGCGCGACCGCGGTGAAGTCGCTATCCTGCCAGACACCCGCAACCTGATGCTTAAACTCACCTTCAGTCTCATGGGCATCCCCGCCCAAGACCTGTCGGAGTGGCATCGCAAGTACCGACAACTGCTACAATTGATGGTCGCGCCCCCGATCGACCTGCCGGGGATGCCATTGCGGCGCGGCCGCGCCGCCCGCGATTGGATCGACGCGCAGTCGCGCCAGTTCATCCGGGACGCGCGCGCGCGCGCCGCGCGCACCGGGTTGATCAACGACATGGTGAGCGCCTTCGATCGCAGCGACGGCGCACTCTCCGATGACGTCCTGGTCGCCAATATCCGCTTGCTGCTGCTTGCCGGCCACGAGACCTCCGCCTCAACGATGGCCTGGATGGTGATCGAGCTGGCGCAGCAGCCAGAGCTGTGGGACGCCCTGGTCGAAGAGGCGCAACGCGTGGGCGCGGTGCCGACCGGGCACGAGGACCTGGCGCAATGTCCGGTCGCAGAGGCACTGTTTCGGGAGACGCTACGAATGCATCCGGCTTCCTCGCTCGTACCGCGTCGCGCGATGCAGGAATTACAACTCGGCCAGCGGCGCATTCCTGCGGGCACTCATTTGTGCATCCCACTGCTGCATTTCTCGACCTCGGCGCTGCTGCACGAAGCGCCTGATCAGTTCCGTCTGGGACGGTGGCTAAAACGCACGGAGCCGATCCGGCCGGTGGACATGCTGCAGTTCGGTGCCGGCCCACACGTCTGCATGGGCTATCATCTAGTATGGCTGGAGCTGGTGCAGTTCAGCATCGCCTTGGCATTGACCATGCAGGAGGCCGGGGTGCGGCCGCGGTTGATGAGCGGCGTCGAAAATGGCCGGCGCTATTACCCGACCGCACATCCGTCCATGACAATCCGCATCGGATTCTCATGAGCTGGGATCGTCTGCCCCGTGTCAGGAGGCAGCGGCGCCGGCGATGGGCGGCATTACTGCACTCGGCGCGCGCGCCCGGTGCGACGCCGGCAACACCGCGGCTCGCCGCTCGCCGCGGCATTCTCTGTCACGTACAAGGAGATGAACAACATGCAGACGGGTTCCATGCTAAACGACGACCGAACTGGCGTTTCCCCGTTCGGCGGATTGGGCGCGCAGGCGTGCGGCGGAGTGCCGGTGCGCGCGTCCGTACGCATGGTCGCGCTATGCGCCGTCGCGGAGGATGCCGCGCGTTACGCTGTTCCGCGCGCTGGATCGCTATCGCGCCTGTTTCGGATCGTAGGTGGTCGAGGATGACACGCCAGCGGATGACACGACGCTGGGCAAGCCCCCGGCAAGCATGTGGCGGAGAAGAATGCAACCGGCGTGCCGATCACGGAGCTGCATGCAGCGCGCCAGTCAGTGCCGGGCCTATGGCCCGAGGCCGAGGAAGCCATCACCCCACTGCGGCCGCGTGCGGAGCGGTTGGCGCAGGCCGTGCAGCGGGCCAAAAGGGTATCTGTTCAAGCACGCGCCGTGCGCATGGGCGCCGGTCGGCACGGAGGCGCCGCCGTACCGCTGCGATCCGCCGGCGGCAGCGCTAGATGCTACATTGTGTCCGATTCCACGGCGCAGATCGCAGCGGTTGCCCACCGCGGTCCGCCGCGCTGTCCGGCGGACCGCCGCCAGCATAGGTGCGCTTCGCCGCGACGGGCCCGCGGCGGTGCCCGGCGTCCGCCCCATCCTGCTTCTCGTCAACTGCCTGCAGAGGGAACATCCCGCATGAATGCGCTGTCCGAACAGATCCTTTCTGAATTGCGCCACCTGCTGAACGAGACGCGCGATGGCGGCAGCGTCAGTCCCTCCGTTTACGACACGGCGCGCGTTTTGCACTTCCGCGGCAACGTCACCGGTCGGCAGAACGCATACGCGTGGCTCATGGCGCAGCAACAGGCTGATGGCGGGTGGGGAAGTGCTGACTTCCCACTGTTCCGCCATGCACCCACGTGGGCGGCGTTGCTTGCATTGCAGCGTGCCGATCCTCTTCCCGGCGCTGCGGACGCAGTTCAGGCTGCAACGCGGTTCCTCGAGCGCCAGCCGGATCCCTACGCAGATGCGGTGCCGGAAGACGCGCCGGTAGGCGCGGAGCTGATCCTGCCGCAGATCTCCGGCGAGGCCGCATCCTTGGTGGACGACGTGGTGTTTCCGCGCTACCCGGCGCTGTTGCCGTTGCGGCAGGCGTGCCTGGCCAAGTTGGGGACGGTGGGACCGCTGCCGAGCGGCCATCCGTTGTTGCACTCCTGGGAAGCCTGGGGCACGTCGCCGACCACGGCATGCCTGGACGACGACGGCAGCATCGGCATCAGCCCGGCGGCAACCGCCGCGTGGCGTGCGCACGCCCTCACACAGGCGAGCGCGCCAGAGGTCGGGCGTGCCGACAGGTATCTTCAGGCCGCATCGCGCGCGGCGCGTAGCGGCATTGAAGGTGTCGTTCCTAGCGTCTGGCCGATCAACGTATTCGAGCCATGCTGGTCGCTGTACACCCTGCATCTGGCCGGGTTGTTTTCGCATCCCGCGCTCGCCGAGGCGGTAGGCGTGATCGTCGCGCAGCTCGATGCCTGTCTGGGCGTGCGCGGTCTAGGTCCGGCCTTGCACTTCGCGGCCGATGCGGACGACACCGCCGTTGCGTTGTGCATCCTGCGCCTAGCAGGACGCAACCCGGCTGCCGACGCGTTGCGCCATTTCGAAATCGGCGGGCTGTTCGTTACCTTCCCCGGCGAGCGCAATGCCTCGGTGTCGACCAACATCCACGCCCTGCATGCGTTCAGACTGTTGGGAAAGCCCACCGCCGGCACCAGCGCTTACCTTGAGGCCAATCGCAACCCGGACGGTCTATGGGACAATGAAAAATGGCACGTTTCGTGGCTGTATCCCACCGCGCATGCAATTGCTGCGCTCGCGCAAGGCGTGCCCCAGTGGCGCGACGAGCGCGCGCTGGCGGCGCTGTTGCAGGCGCAGTGCGACGACGGCGGCTGGGGCGCCGGTCGCGCGTCAACATTTGAGGAAACCGCCTATGCGCTGTTCGCCTTGCACGTGATGGATGGGCGCGAAGAGCCGACAGGGCGCGCCCGCATCGCGCTGGCGGTCGCGCACGCGTTGGAGTGGATGCTCGCTCGCCATGAGGCGCATGAATTGCCGCAGACGCCGCTGTGGATCGGCAAGGAATTGTATTGCCCGACCCGGGTCGTGCGCGTGATCGAACTCGCCGGCTTGTGGCTGGCTCTTCGTTGGGGGCGGCGCATCCCGGCCGAGGGAGCAGGAGGAATAGCGCAATGATCCCGACCGAAAGCGCGCTGCAGCAAGTACTGGAGTGGGGGCGTTCTCTAACCGGATTCGCCGACGAGCATGCCGTGGAAGCAGTTAGGGGCGGACAGTACATCCTGCAGCGTATCCAACCGAGCCTGCACGATACCAGCGCCCGCACCGGCCGGGATCCGCAGGACGAAAAGCTGATCGTGGCGTTTTATCGCGAGTTGGCGCTACTGTTTTGGCTCGACGATTGCAACGACCTTGGCCTGATCGCGCCAGAGCAGCTGGCCGCGGTGGAGCAGGCGCTGGGGCAGGGCGGCCCATGCGCGATCCCCGGGTTCGAGGGCTGCGCTGTGCTGCGCGCTTCCCTGGCCGCGCTCGCCTACGATAGGCGCGACTATACTCAGCTTCTTAACGATACCCAGTGCTACTGCGCGGCGCTTCGCGCCGGACACGCGCAGGCGGCGGGGGCGCAACGCTGGTCTTACGCCGAATACTTGCACAATTCCATCGATTCGATCGCCTACGCGAACGTGTTCTGTTGCCTGTCGTTGCTTTGGGGGCTGGACATGGCGACCCTGCGCGCGCGTCCGGCGTTTCGCCAGGTACTGCGGCTCATCTCCACGATAGGGCGCCTGCAGAACGATCTGCATGGACGCGCCAAGGATAGGTCGGCGGGAGAGGCCGACAACGCTGCCATCCTGCTCCTGCAGCGTTATCCGGCTATGCCTGTGGAGGATTTCCTCAACGACGAGCTGGCCGGCCATGAGCGCATGCTGCACCGAGTGATGGTGGAGGAACGCTTTCCTGCGCCATGGGGACCGTTAATCGAGGCCATGGCGGCCATTCGCGCGAAGTACTACGAGACCTCGATCAGCCGCTACGGCAACGATGCTGCGGGGGGAGGCCAGCGTGCGCCGGCGTGAACGCACGGGAGGCGGCGGCGTGCGCGTAGCGCCCTCGGTCCGATCCGACGCAACGCCAACGCCCAATACGGCGGATAGAGCGAGCATGTGCGACGACGCCCTGACCCGGCGCAAGGACGACCATCTGGACCTCGTGCTTAATCGGCGAACGGCGCCAGCCACGGTCGCCGCCGGCTGGGAGCAAATCCGGTTCGAACACTGCGCACTACCCGAGCTGGACCTGACGCAGATCGGACTGCGCACCTCGCTGTTAGGCAAGCCCATGCGTGCGCCGCTGCTGATCAGTTCCATGACCGGCGGAATGCCACGCGCCGAGGCCATCAATCGGCATCTGAGCGAGGCGGCGCAAGCCTTGGGGATCGCCATGTGCGTCGGTTCGCAGCGCGTGAGCCTGCAATCGCGCAATTCCCAGGGACTGACGCGCGCGCTTCGCCGCCTGGCGCCTGACATTCCCTTGCTGGCCAATATCGGCGCCGCGCAACTGCGTGAGGCCGACGGCCTTGATCTGGCGCGCCGGGCTGTCGATGCGCTGGAGGCTGATGGGCTGATCGTCCATCTCAATCCGCTGCAGGAAGCGCTACAGCCGGATGGCGACCGCGACTGGCGCGGCGTCCTGGCGCAGATGGCTCGCGCCGCGCGTAGCGTGGGCGTGCCGATCGTGGCCAAAGAAGTGGGGTCGGGCCTGTCCGCCTCGGTGGCCTGCGCGCTCGTCGAGGCGGGTGTTGCGGTGATTGATGTCGCCGGAGCGGGCGGCACCAGTTGGGCCGCGGTGGAGGGCGAGCGCGCCCGCGATGCCGCCGGCCGTGCAGTGGCGATGGCGTTCGCCGATTGGGGGATCCCGACACCGGCCAGCTTGCAGGCGGTACGTCGGGCGCTGCCAACGGTGAAGCTTATCGCTTCCGGCGGGATCCGCGATGGCGTCGACGTGGCCAAGGCCATTCGCCTGGGCGCGGACATCGCCGGGCAGGCAGCCGGCGTGCTGCCAGCGGCTACGGTATCGACCGAAGCGGTCGTCGCGCATTTCGAGGTCGTCATCCGCCAGTTGGCCGTCGCCTGCTTTTGCACCGGCTCACCTGATCTGGCGACGTTGCGCCAGGCGCGCTTGTTGCCCTCCGCGCATCCGCCAGCTGGATGATGCCGGCGTCGCTCGCTCGTGTCGGCCGGCGCCTAGCTGGTTGCAAAAACCGTTAACGCTAAAGCTAGACCTCTAATCCACCTGGCCCACGGGTTCGATACAGGGAACGAAGTGTTCATGAGGCAGCTGTCGACGATGAAGCGGTAATGATGCCGCCGGTTAGCTAGGTTATGCGTAACGGAATTCGGAGCTCATAAAGGTGCGCAATCCAGCGCCGCTTGTTGAATTAGCCCGGCTTTTCCCGGTCCCGCCACGCCTTTGCAAAGTGCATGATTCAGCCAGTTAACGAAGGACCGTTTGTGAGGGCTGGCAGGAACGGTGTCACCTATCTGTTCGAGATACGCGTAAAATCTGGCGGCTGCGCTGTCCAATCCTTCGCCGCGAACGATACTGGGCCGCTTCAGCTGCGTGTCCACGGCAGGCAATTTGCCAAGCACTTCGGCGCGACCGACTGTATCTGCGATGTCGTCGGCGATCTGATACGCATGCCCGAGCAATTCCCCCACCTTAGACCATGGGGCCGGATCAACATCACTTGCCAGGGCACCGCACGTGGCCGCTGCGACAAAGAGGGAGCCGGTCTTGTAATGGTGATAGCGGTCGATTGGGACGTGCGTCATTGCCTCCATCGACTGTCCGGCGATCAGTCCGTGACTGGGGCCGACCGCCTCCGCAACCACCTCGATCATGCGCGCGCCCAACTCAGGTGTTAGCGCAGCCTGCAAGCTGAGGTATTTGAAAGCCATTACAATCAAGGCATCGCCAGCCAAAACGGCGATAGGCTCTCCGAAAAGCCGGTGCACCGTCGGTCTGCCGCGGCGTAACGCGGCGTTATCGAAGCAAGGCAAGTCGTCATGCACCAACGAGGCACAGTGTAGCAATTCAATTGCTGCCGCGGCTCTTGTCGCCAGCTCAGGATGTCTTTCGCCGCACACATAGGAGACTTTCAAGCAGAGCTTGGGGCGCATCCGGGAGCCACCTGGAAACACTGCCGCGTCTAGCGCTCCACGCAGGTGAGCCGGCGCAGCCGGACTTAGAGCAGTATCCATGGCAGCTTGCAGCGCATGCTCGATGAGCTTGTCGCTATCGCCAACGACGTCGGCTTGGTGATTCGAAATCATATCGCATCTCCACTTTTGAGACGAAAACGAACATCGGGCCTAGTCCAACCGGTGCCAAACAAAAGGCCAATTTCGCTGTGTCTCTTCAGGTTCCAGGGCGCCGTTAAGTTTAGCGGGTTGCGGCGGCCAACATGCGGCACCGGCGTCACCAATGAACCCGCGTGCCAGTGGGAGCCCTAACTCGGCAAGGCGATCTCCCGCTGGAATCCCTCGAAGCAGTCCCATTCGCGGCGACATGACATCTGGACGAATTCCGTTATTTCGATCGCGTGCGAAAAACATTGGCTCTGGCGGCGCTGTCGGCCAGAATGGCATTGCTCTAGACGTCTTGATCCAAAGCCGAAGAGGCCCCCGCGCTGAGCGGTGGCTCGTGACAAAGCTCTTTGGATCGGCTGCACGCCGCCGCGCGTGATGATCGCTGACGAGCTCCGTTCGTAGGGTACGACATGGGCGAAGATGGGCCTTACATCTAAAAGTGTTGGTCATCGTCGATAGTAACCACTGGAGCTTGGACCGGAACCATTGCCGGCAGAGATCTGGGCTCTTACAAGCAATTGGTGTGCCACCAGAGCATTGTTAGTGAATGTTTCAATGGCGACAGAAGGCGCCTTCCGGTGCTCACCGTGTGTCGGGAGTCGTAGATTGTGCCACTCCGCCTAGTATGTGAACGCCGTCAACCTTGCGAGCGATCCGTCCGAAGGCCGACCCAGCATTGGGAGTGAATTGGGTCGAGCTCACAGTGCACGTCGGCACTTGCATCATGCCAACCTGTCAATGTGCGAGATCGCACGCGACTGTTATCTTTGCGTCAATTGCGATCGAACCAATGCTTTTGACGCTTCACGAGGTTACGCTGCCGATAGAACCCAGCGTGAGAAGACGACTGAGCCCTTCCTGTTGCTCTTCGGCGCGATGTTGCCGAAGCCTTACACTCGACCGGCTTGGCGAGGATTTCGGCGCTGCCGTAGCCCTAGTCGGCCGGCAGGAAACCGCTTCGAGAAGTCGTTCCCCGACCGCCTTTTGCTAGCGGACTAAAAGGTCGGAGCAGGTGGATATGCAGCGCTCTCTTTCGATAGCTTGGTTGAAGGAGGCGGAATTTCGAACCTACACGCTTGCGGGAGCGGTAACCGATATGGGTTCTTGGCTGGGTGATCTCCAGCACGGCGGAGCTTTCCCAGCTAGCCAAATGGGATATCCTGGGACGGGGAAATGGATCGGTTTTCGAGATTATTTTTTTCGTCCTCAACGATGACGGCTTAGGAGGCGTGGACTCTTGGGATTCCCAAGAGAGCTATGATGTGATTCAAGACTGCTTTTTGGAGGCAGTCATGGGTGTTTTTGACCGTTTGATTCTTCGAGACGATCAATGGGATCGGCTGTCGCAGCATATTATCGGCGATGATCGAACGCGTGGTTCTTCGGGTCGCGACAACCGCATGTTCGTCGAAGCGGTCTTGTGGATCGTGCGCACAGGGTCACCTTGGCGCGATCTGCCGGACGCGTTCGGCGATTGGAACAGCGTGTTTCGTCGCTTCAGCCGGTGGAGCCAGAAGGGTGTCTGGTGGCGTGTTTTCGAAGCGATGTCGGATGACAGTGATTTTGAATATCTGATCGTCGACAGCACCATCATCCGGGCTCATCAACACGCCGCGGGTGCAAAAAAGGGGCTGAAGATCAGGCGCTTGGCCGTTCCCGCGGCGGCTTGAGCACCAAAATTCACATGGCAGTGCGTGGCCTTGGATGCCCTGTTCGCTTCGTGCTGACTGCCGGCCAGAAAGGCGATGCACCACAAGCCGACGCCTTAATCGAGGGCATGCCAGCCGAGGTCGTCATGGCCGATACCGCCTACGACAGCGACCGGCTACGCCAGGCTATTGCCGACAAGGGCGCGAAAGCGGTGATACCCAACAATCCGTCCCGCGCCCGCAAATACCCACTCGATAAGCAACTCTACGCTCAACGTTATCTCGTCGAGTGCTGCTTCTCAAAACTCAAGCAGTTTCGACGCATCGCCACACGATATGAGAAAACCGTGCGAAACTACCGGGCCATGATCGCTCTGGCCGCAACAATCCTATGGCTTAGGTAAGTGTCCACAACTCCTAGAAGATGTTGAGCATTGAATGTGAATTTTCGCTCAAATTCGACGCTAACCTAGATGATTTAGTGGCGGGTTCGGCCATAGCAACAGATCTTTCACGGAACTGGGCGACCGGTCTCAGCGCCTGTTTTGCATGCATTCCTGAAGCAATTTGGCTAAACCCTTAAATATTTGCTATAACGCAAAAAATGCCCAAAATGGGTATTTAAAACGGTTGTAGTGTGGCGATGACAAGTGGTTCAAATCCGTTCAGTTGGCGCACGCTTACAACGAGTGGCAGGAAAACAGGGACGTGCGGTGACGGAAGATCTAACAAGCTACAGAAGTTCGAGAGGCCTCGTCAGCACCGCCGATCCGGAGGTTGACAAGCCGATCTGTCGAAAGCCAGGTTTCGACGGCAAAATTACATCCCTGGGACACATGGAGGAATTGATCAGCGCGTTCCTGAAAAAGACACGCGAAGCGCAAGGCCTGTCTCGTGCGGACGTTGCTCCAATGCTTGGTCTGTCCATCCCTGTATACGGACGCTATGAGCGGGCATTTTCCAAAATGACTGTTACCCGGATGATCCATCTGTGTGAGATTCTTGGCTTTATGCCTATCGATATGATCTTTGAAGCTGCGCCACATCTTTGGGGCCGTACATCGGAGGAGGCCGAGGATTGTCTCACACTGGCTCGGGTTCTCAGGAGGCTTCCGAAGGGCACGACGCGCGATCTTATTCGGCTCCTGCAGCGAATGATCCCCGATGACGACGATAGCGACAGGGGTATCAGTGATGTAGCGGAGACCGTGAAGTGAGCTGGGTTTGTCTATGACGCCCCCGACCAGTAGCAGTATTGGTGATAGCCGGGTGTCGCAGCCGACGCGCTGTCGTCGGTGTGCAGACACCCGCAATCTCACAACTTAGCTTTTCACTCGCATTTCCGTCTGAACACAATACGTGCCGATTGCGCAATATTCGATCGTTGGTTGGCGTCGATCTTGCTCGATGCTCGAGCGATCCGTCGACGAGCGACGCCAAGTCTATTTGCATGCGCTTTGCTTCGACAGTAGGGTCTGTGATTAACTCCCACATTGGGTTCTCCTGCTCAATGCCATGTGGGTATTCGAGCTGCCGGCGCGCATGCTTTTTTCAATTACTAAATCGAAGCCTGTCCTCTCCGCGCCTCTGTTTCATCGCGCCGATCCCTTTGTGCCATTCGGCTCGGAAATAGCCTTTCGACATCACGGATCAGGTTCCGCGAAAAGGGGTCGAGTCGCCGAGACGGGAAACGCAGCTAGACAAACCTCGCTGTTCATGGCTGCCGCCCTTCAGAGGTACTATGAGGGCATCGCCTAGGGCAGCCGACACGCGCAGCCGTGATTGGTTGGCCGTGAGCCGAGAGTCTCCACGTGCAGGACAAAAGACCACCATGCCCGCACACGACGTCCCGGAAGGTGTTCATAGCCAATTTGGCGCAATTGGATAATCCTTGCGTGAAGCGATTTCGGTGTTGGCTAGATCTATGTACTCGCGCTCACTGATATATTTGAGTGAACGATAGCTATCGGGTGAGGTTCGCGTGGACAAAAATGCGCCAAATGAGACCGAAATCGAAACATTGGTGGTTCCAAGCACATCACTTTCCGGATAAAGAGCTCTGGCGCATTTACCTCAGTCGGAGCAATGTCAGGACCATCATTGAAGCAATGGATTGATGAACTCGGTTTGCAACAAGTCGATGATCCAGGCATAGACAAGCCGGTCTATCGAAAACCTTTTGACGGACGGATTGCACTTAGCGCCGAACTCGAAAACTTGATCAGCGTCAGCCTTCGCGAAGCCCGCGATAAGCGAAAACTCCCGCGCTCGAAACTGGCGCCCTTGCTTGGCATCACTAAGCAGGTCTACGGCCGGTACGAAAATGGAGTATCCCGCTTGACCGTGAGCCGACTGATTCATCTGTGTGAGGTCTTGGATGCGACTCCGGAAGAGATTATCGCCCCGGCGGCACCTTATCTTTGGGGCGAAACTGAAACCAAAGCGGTTCTGCTGTTGGCTACTATCGTGAAGTTGCGGACTTTCGATGAAGAGATTTTGCAAGATATTTACAGCTTACTAAGCCGCATAGACGAGACCGGTAGCGATAGCGGCGATGGTGGCGTGAAAGTCGCGTCTACCAGCGCCACTGCAGACGATCGCGAATAGGACGTAGATCGCTCGCATCAAGAAACAGAACGTGCGTCCGTCCCTGATGAAGTTCTATCAGAAACCGCAACCAAACGCTCGCGCCGTTGCAAGTTGCCGAAGCGAGCTTTGCGCGCGGTTAGGACTACAGCCGACCATTCATCGCCAAATCTCTGCGGGACATAGTTGGGTAAACGGGGAGGCGCATGTTGGGTCAATCGGTCCAACTCATCCCTGCTCTCGGCCGCTGAAGGGGTTGCGCGGTCGTCTTATACCAACCGTCATTGATCAGAACCCTTGCGCCCATTTGCGTCTTCCGATCGACATGATGTTCCATGGGCGCTCCTGGAGGGTTCTCCAAGCGTAGCAGCAGTGGTCGACGATATCCTCGTAGGACTTGAAGACGCGGTTTGAGAGCCAGTTGTCCCTCATGAACTGCCAGATGTTTTCGACCGGGTTCAACTCGGGCGATTTTGGCGGTAGTGGCAGGATGGTGATGTTTTCAGGAACGACGAGATTGTTGGACATGTGCCATCCCGCTTGGTCCATGATGAGAACGGCGTGGGCATTGTCAGCAACGTTGCGGGAGATCTCTATCAGGTGCTGGTTCATGGCATGAGTGTCGCACCACGGCATGACGAGAGCGGCAGCCTTGCCCTGCTTGGGGCAGATGGCACCGAAGATATAGGCCGACCGGGTTCGCTGGTCGTGCGGCGCGGAGGGCCTTGACCCCCGCTTGGCCCAGCGGCGGGTGATCTTGTTCTTCTGGCCTATCCGCGCTTCGTCCTGGAACCAGATTTCGATCACTTTGCCCTTGGCGGGACCGGCGGTGATTTCTGCCACAGCGGCGGGGAAGTTTTTTTAGATGCCTCCGCCGCCTCCGGATCCTGCGCATGATGTCTTGGGCGAGCCAAGAGCTTGCGATACCCCATGGCACGCATTTCGCGACCCAGGGTCTCCTCGCTCACTGAGATGCGGAACTCTTCCCAAATCCATTGGGCCAGATCACACAGACGCCACCGAACGACGCCATCAAGATAAGGCGTCGGTCCGCGCTCGATGGCTTGCGCCAACGCCGTTCGCTGTTCGTCGTTCAGGAGAGAAGGCTTTCCCGGAGCCTTGCCGTTGATCAGCCCGTCGGGACCGCGAGTATTGAAGCGCACCACCTAATCGCGCACGATCTGAACTGTCACGCTGCCAAGCCGGGCGGCATCGGCGCGTGAGCCACCATCATAGATCGATGCGAGCGAAAGAAGCCGCCGCGCCTGATCGGCATCGCGCGTCTGACGGGCCAGACGCCGCAACATGGACCCGTCGAAATCCGAACGCAAAGAAAGCGCTGATTCCATCGCAAACCTCCTGTTTACGCCAAAGATTCAGATTCGTTGGCCGTTGGGAATCCCCACGCGAGTCACGCTCAATGACGGCTGGTATTACGCGGCAAGTGCCAGGAAGGTCACGTCAAAGCCTAAGAAACCAGTCTATTCATCATCCAAAGCATCGATGATTCCATTGATACAATTAATTTTACCAATCTCCCATGATGGTGCATTAGGAATCTTGATCTCAGACGCGAGTGACAGCGAAACCTTCGACGGTCCGGACTGGCTATATCGCGAACCCGAGCAACGGCGCCGACCTGCAGCGGAGTGACCGCTGCTTCGATCAAACAATGCGTGCTTCAAAACAGCAGCAAGAAATACCAAAGGAGGTCTTTGCATGCGTTCTGAGGTGCGGTGGAAGCTGTGCTGGGAAAACGAGCTGGACATCATCGACCATGTCGATCCTCCCGAGTTCTTTCGCAAAGACTATGGGCCGACCGGGGTCTTCAATACAAAGCTTTTCAGCGGTAGCCAAAGCTGGGCAAGGCGCGCCGACAACGTGCATTGGCAGGCGACCGGCTTTGACAAGGGCGCGCGCGCGGCGATGAAGAGCCAGCGGCCAGCCGTCCTGTGGTTCACCGGACTTTCCGGCTCCGGCAAGTCCACAATCGCCAATGCGCTCGACCGGTTGCTGCATGCCCGCGGTAAGCACACCTACATGCTCGACGGCGACAACGTGCGCCACGGGCTCAATCGCGACCTAGGCTTCAACCAGCCTGATCGTGTCGAGAACATCCGCCGCGTCGCCGAGGTCGCTAAGCTGATGGCCGATGCTGGGCTGATCGTGCTCGTATCCTTGATCTCGCCGTTCCGCGGCGAACGCCGGATGGCTCGCGAACTGATGGAGGAGGGGGAGTTCATCGAAATCTTCGTCGACACGCCGCTCGAGGAATGCGCGCGGCGCGATCCGAAGGGGCTTTATCGGAAGGCGTTCGCTGGCAAGATAGCCAATTTCACCGGCGTTTCCTCACCGTACGAGATCCCTGAGAGCCCTGAGTTGCATCTCGAAACGGTTGGCCACGACCCTGCGGCGTTGGCGTTTGAGATCGAACAGTTCCTCGAAAGGCGAATGGAGCAAAGTGCCGCATGATTGTGAGAGTGCGGAGGCTTGAGCATTGGCGGCTTGAGGCGGCCGCGGCGGTCCTTGGCTATTAACTACGCGGTGGTCATTGCAGCCCCCAGGCGGCCGCGCCAACGTCCGATGCTATGTTCGCTTCAGCAGGAGACAGCCGATCACGCGCTCACGGCCGGCTTACTGAAACGGAGAAAAGATATGTCTGATGCAAAGCTGCAGGGCGTGCTTTCGGCTCTTTCGCCGGTGGCGAGACAGCTAAATGCGCTACCCTCCAATCAACCGGGGCGAGATGCAAAATGCGTTAAACTAAACACGAATGAGAATCCATTTCCGTTGCCGATGATGGTGATGCAAAGTGCGCTGGCGGCCCTCGAACGGCATTATCTGTATCCCGAAGATGACAATCTGAGTTTGCGCGACGCAGCCGCCAATGCGTATGGCCTCTCCCAGGATCAGGTGATCGCCGGGAACGGCTCGTCTGAGCTGCTCGGGCTCATCTACAGAGCATTCCTAGACCCGGGAGATAGCGTGGCGATGATATCGCCAGGTTTTTCCTTTAACCGCAAACTTGCCATGTTGCAGGGTGCTCGACTTCTCGAAATCGAATGGGGCGAGTCTTATTCTCTGCCGATCGAGCAGCTGCTTCTCGGTCCAGCAAGAGATGCAAAATTCATACTGCTGGCCAATCCGAACAATCCGACCGGAACATTCGTTCCCGTGGACGAAATCGACCGCCTCGTCGCGCAATCGGACCAATTGATAGTGGTGGACGAAGCGTATGTCGACTTTGCGCCCGATGATGCCCTGCGCCTCGTCGATCGCCATTCAAACCTTCTGATATTGAGAACATTTTCGAAAGGCTTTGCAGCCGCTGGAATACGTGTTGGTTTCGGCTTTGGTCATCCTGAGCTTATTGGGAGGCTCCGCATCCTCCAAAATGTCTTCAATATGAACGTAATCGGCCATGCGGTGGGCATTAGTATCCTTTCGCACCGCGCCGACTACCACGAGAACCACAAATATATTAAACATGAAAGACACAGAACGACGACTGCCTTGTCTCAATTAGGCTTTTCTGTGATCCCCTCCCACACAAACTTTTTGCTTGCTCGGGTGCCCCCCGCACAAGATGGCAAATGGTGGCAAGCGTCTTTGGCTAGGCAGAACGTACTTGTAGCCGTCTTTGCCGATGCCGGATTGGAAAATTATATTCGCGTCAGCATCGGCACCAGAACCCAAATGGATGCGTTCCTTTCAGCTGCCAGGGACATCATTTCTGGAAGCATGAAGACGCAGAGCTAGCCGGTTCGAACTATTGCTCACTGCTTGTCACGTGGCAATAAGATCACAAATAGGCGCAACACAGTAAGGCATGCGCAGTCTCGATTCCCTTGATTACGCGTGTTGTTAGCGCACGAGTGGAGCACCCGGTCACAGACGACATGGCCAATTAAACGGCTCTATGTAGATAAGACCACGGCTCCATTGTTTGGATCCGGGGCGCGGCAGGACGAAAATAGCTATCTCTGGGGCTGCGACCGCGGCTGGAACGGATCTTTGCCGTCCGGCGGGGTGCTCGGCCTGGGCGTAACGGCGAATATGCTGCAGAAATTAAGACGGATTCAACGGCGCGATCCAAGTCGATGCCTATGGCGGCTACTCTCACCTGGTTACGCCAGACCGCATGCGCGGTAATCCGCTGAGGCTCGCTTTCTGGTGGGCTCATGGCGCCGGAAAGCTGATCAAGGCAAAGCCGAAGAAGGGCTCGCCTATCGTCGACGAGGCGTTGCTGCGTATCGCGGCTCTTTACAGGATCGAAGATGGCATCCGCGGTTCTGATCCCAAAATCGTAAGCGTACTCGGAAATGAGCACGTGGGGATACGTCACCACCATTCCCTTGCGTGGATGGCTGGAGAGGCGATGGGTCAAACATGGTTGTTAGTGATGGGCCGCTCAATGGCTATTTTTGTCGGGTTTCATCGACTTACGACAAAACTTGGTATGTCCAGCCTTGCACCCAAGCGGTCGAATCGTTGATTAACATCGGCAATTGCTCCCGGATCTGAATTGGCACAGCTCTTGATACTCCTGGAATCAAGTCCAAGAGCAACACACGTGGTCAGAGCAAGTTGTGTAGCCCTTCCGGCAGCAACGCCGGAGTTTCTGCATCGAAAACTCTGTAACGACGGTGACGATGTTTGGAGGCAAAGGATGCGGCGGCAGAGCTACAGAACTTGGGTGAATGCATTCTGTCGAGGCCGCGGAGCCGACAGGTACCTATCCTTTCAGCTTTCTTTTGGTTCCGCTCATGCAATTCCCTAAATCAATCGAAGAAGCGCATGCAGCTGAATTTTACCAATTCCTCGAAAAAACTCAGGGCTTAATTCGATCCCCGAAGCTTTTCGAATTGTTGTGTTCATTTGCTCGGATTCTCGAATTCCCATGGGTCGCCTATCATCGTCAATCGGGCGATGAAATCCTAAAGATGGTCCGCTGCAATCCGCCTGTCGTCAGCTATCCTGATGAGTGGCAGGATCATTATGCCAAGATGGGCTATGACAGAATTGATCCCATCATCAAAAAGAGCCGAAAGCAGGCGGACGCTTTCCGTTGGAGTGAAGCGCACAATGACATGAGCAAATCGGAACTGGAACGGCGATTTTTCGAGGAGGCTGCAGCGTTCGGTTTGAGGTCAGGGGTCAGTGTTCCATTGCACGGTCCCGGAGGTAGTTTTGCGATTATGAGCTTTGCTCGGCCCTCGTCCTGCGAGCCCGAGAATAAAATGGTTACATATCTGAAATTTGCGGCTGTGCACTTCCATCTGAGTGTCGCGGATTTTGCGAAACAGCGGGTTGCGGGAAAATGCCCCAAACTTACTCCAAGAGAAAGAGAGTGTATTCTCTGGGTAGCAAGGGGGAAGTCTTCATGGGATATAGGGCGGATACTTGATATTTCTGAGAATACTGTAAATTTTCACATAAAAAATATAACGCGGAAGTTGGATGTCAGTAGCCGAACGGTCGCGGCTTTGAAAGCAGCAAGCCTTGGAATTATCGAATTGTAGGACCAACTCGGGGTGTGGTCCCGCGTCCGGCCGTTGCGGGGCGGCCATCGGAACCTGTCTTCGGTCATATCGCAACTGCTGATGTTGGACTGGGCACAACGCTGCCGTCCGGCAGTAACGGCAATTCTCCAAATGTGTATCCGGCAGGCGCTAAGCCTGTAACCAAGAAACGGTCTATGACGATACTCCCTTTGCAGGTAGGTGCAATGGGTCGCCGTTGTCGGCTAGGATGCCAGCCTCCAATTGTAAAGGGTTAGTGAAGGCAGACCGGGAGCGGATCGACTAGTTCACGACTCGATGAGACTCTGCAAGTTTCTTATGGAGGAAGATCATGCCTCAAGAGTGTAGTTCTAACTCGCTACTGGAATTTGAAACCCTCGAGTCAAATGTGAGGTCATATTCACGATCCTTCCCTGTGGTGTTCAGAAAGGCGGCAGGAGCCATCCTCGAAGACGAGAATGGTTGTGAGTTCATTGATTTTCTTTCCGGCGCGAGTGCCCTTAACTACGGTCACAACGACCCCTACATCCGAAATGCTGCAGTGGAATACCTGCAATCGAATCGGATTGTCCACGCGTTAGACATGGCAACATCAGCGAAACGAGAATTTATCAAAAATTTTGACCATATAATTTTGCGCCCGCGCGGGCTGGCGTACAAATTTCAGTTTACCGGCCCCACGGGTGCCAACGCTGTTGAAGCTGCTTTGAAACTCGCACGTAAGGCAACCGGCCGGCACAACGTAATCTCGTTCACAAACGGCTATCACGGAGGGAGTTTGGGGGCCCTTGCCGTAACCGGCAATCGATATTTCCGAAATGCAGCAGGTCTTACCCCTGCCGGCGCAGTTTTCATGCCCTACGACGGCTACTGGGGAGCCGACAACGATACGTCCGACTACTTGGACAAGGTGCTTGCTGATAGTAGTAGCGGAGTCGACTTGCCGGCAGCTATTATTCTGGAAACTGTTCAAGGCGAGGGAGGTATCAACCCTGCAAGCACAGACTGGCTGCAGTCACTTGAGCGGCTTTGCAGAAAGAACGACGTCCTACTGATTGTTGACGACATTCAGGCAGGCTGCGGCCGAACTGGCGAATTTTTCAGTTTTGAGTCTGCGGGTATATCCCCAGACATCGTGCTTTTATCCAAATCCCTCAGCGGTTATGGGTTACCTCTATCGCTTCTGCTGCTCAAATCCGAATTGGACGTTTGGCAGCCAGGTGAACACACTGGGACTTTCAGAGGCAATAACCTTGCACTCGTGACGGCAAGTGCTGCTTTGCAAAAATACTGGACAAATGAAAACTTATCTAAGGGCGTTATCGAAACAGGACGCCAGCTCATGGAGCGCCTTCGGGAAGTTGCTCAAAGCAACCAACGTTCTGAACTTGCCGTGCGGGGAAGAGGCATGATGCTGGGGCTCGACTGCCGTACGGGGAAACTAGCGGAGAAAATCGTCCGCCAAGCCTTCGAACAAGGACTAGTGGTAGAGCGATGCGGCGCGGAAGACCAGGTAATCAAGCTTCTTCCTCCCTTGACTATCGACAGTCAAACTGTCCAACGCGGTTTGGACATCCTGGAGAAGTCGGTGCGGGTGAGCGTTTAAAGACAAACCTTGGTCTCTCGTTTCGGCCGATCAGCGTACAACTTGATTATGGTGGCCGATGCGAGGGCTTATCTTTGGCGATTCCGGCCGCGGTTCTGCCGCGTAGTGGGAATTGTTTAGGTTTTTTTTGATAACCATCGGTCCTCCGCATGGCATTTAGCGAACAGTAAATCTGCGGTCGTCCCCGATCTTGCCGTCGATCACCTGCGACAGAGCCTCGATCCGCTGCAGAGATCACGCGCGCTCATCGCCACCACGTCAGCAAACCTGGGCAGTATGACATTCGAACTTAGCAGGAACAGAGCACTTTCTATTTGCGGCTACACCCTAGCCGCTACGGAAATTCGAACCGGAAGCCGTGTGGCCTTCCTCACCATCCGTCTTAATGCCAAATGGGACAAGCAGAGCCGCGGCTTCGCCGGTCGGCAGGTCGACGACCGTGATTGCGCTCGCTGCAAGGAAACGCCGCTCGTTTTTGGTAAGGCCTTCCGCATCAAGTACTGCAAAGTGGGGGCCGTGGGAGCGCTTGATGATCTGTCTAGCGTAGATCCGGAGCATTTGATCGTTGAAGCGGCAGCCAATGAAAAGAAAACCGCGATCTGTACGCCGCTCTTTCACCATTTCAGGTATTGGCGTCTGGATATCAATTTCGGTTAGAGGCTGCCCCAAAAAGATTTGAGTGATTTCAGCCAGTTGTGATTCCTTCGGATTTGCGAAGATTCGATGGAGTGCACAATGGCCTGGACTGAAACCACCCGACAGCAATATGTCCGTCGGACGAGCCGATATGCAAGCGATGTTACCGATCGCGAATGGGAATTTATTGCGCCGTTCATGCCCGCGCCACGGCGTCTGGGCCGGCCACGCAAGACCGATCTGCGCGAGGTTTTAAACGCCCTTCTCTATATCGCCTCGACAGGCTGCCAGTGGCGGATGCTGCCGAAGGACTTTCCGCCCTGTTCAACGGTGCAGCGGTATTTCTATGAATGGCGGGCAATGGGTCTTTGGCCACGGATCACCATCACCTTGTCATGGAGGCACGGGAGCTGGATGGGAAAGAAGCTTCACCGACGGCTGGTGCCATTGACAGCCAAAGCGTCAAGACTACTGAAAGCGGTGGTATTCGGGGCTTTGACGCTGGCAAGACCGCGACAAACTGCGTTTGCGCTGAGATCAAGGGCCGCAAGCGTCATATCATTGTCGATACGCTCGGGCTGATGGTTGGTCTCATGGTGCACAGCGCTGATATCCAGGACCGCGACGGGGCTCCCGATCTTCTGAAGTCCATCCGCAACCGATGGCCGTGGCTCCTTCATGTCTTCGCCGATGGCGGCTATGCGGGCGACAAGCTGAAAAAGCGGCTGCAGAAAAGAGGAAAATGGAAACTCGAAATCATCAAGCGTACCGACAAGGCCAAGGGTTTCGAAATCCTACCGCGCCGCTGGGTCGTCGAACGGACGTTTGCGTGGTTGGGTCGATGCCGCAGGCTGGCCAAGGACTTCGAGACATCCATCGCTTCAGCAGAAGCCTGGATAACCATCGCTCACATCCGAATGCTCACCAGGCGGCTGGCAAGATACGGATATCGTTGAAACCTTTTCGAGTCCGACTCTTAGGACTTCCACGTAATCGGAATCGGACACTAGAAAGTTCGAGGCTGGCATAACACTGCCGTGCGGCGCATAGAGGACCGTCTTTGGCGCTGAGACGCGTTCGACGTCTCTCCCGGAGAGATCGTAGGTTTTTGTCCAAATGTCGCCGCCGCCGTTCGCACGCGTGACGCCTTGCATCTCGACGACATCCGTTCGACCGGTCTTCGCGAAAGCCGCACGCATTGTCCCGTCGTACCAGCCGTCGACGATAAGGGAGATCGGCAACGTCGCGAGCCAGTCGTGGAGGGCCGTCGGCGCCACGGGTGCTCCAAATATTTCTGCCATCCAGGTCTGAAGCGTCCGGCCGTCGCTGTTCAATGAACTGCGCGACTGACCACATATTGCTGCGTATCCTGGAGGGAGCAAGTGTGCGTTTGTTGAGTGCCGCGGAGACGGCTTCCGGGGTGTCCGGTACAGGTGGTTCCGTGGATTGCAGCCGAAGGAGATCCGGACCGAGATAGGGAACGATCCGATCCGCAGCGAGCGCTTCCTGAAGCAGCTTAAGTCTTTTTTCCGCGTCACCGTTGCGAACGATTAGGAGACGGTCCGAGGTCAAGATTGTGTTCATGCTGGTTTCTCTTGTCTGTCGTTGCAGCATCAGTCCTCGTCAGGAATCTTCCTTGCTTGGACGGTGATCGGCAGAGGCGTATCCCGCGATAGCTTGGGCAGGACGAGCCTCCAGCCGTTCCTAAGTGTGACCGTGCCGCCCCACAAGTCATCAGTCTCGACGTCTACGATCGGCTCTTCGAGATCTTTCTTTGGTACGTAAGCCGACAAGCCGGCGCTCGTTCTGCGAATCATTATCTTCATGTCGCTATTCCTTCGTTGGGGGCCCCGCGATTTCAGCAGCGCCGCAAGCAGCGGCGTTGTCCAGGCTCGTCAGTTCACGCGCACGCATGCCGACGATAGTGCCATGTTCGACCCATTCGACGGCATAGATGTAAAACTGCTGGAGAAAGGTGCCGATGTCGCGCACATAGCCTTCGTCGCCCTTCCGCACCAAATTTTCGCCGATGTTTTTGCCAGCATAGGTGCCGTCATTCTTTACGTGAAGTCTGGCCCTCACCCGCTCGCCGGGTATAAATCGTGGAGGCTTGTGGATTTCGACCTCCTGTTCACGTCCAAGGCCCATCGGCGTTCCTCCTTCTGGGAGCTGCAGGATGTCATTGAAGGCGGCTTCTCCGCAGGAGCCCCGACCATGCTGAAGGTCAAATCGCAGGTGCGGCGGCGACGCAGGTCTTCGGCACGGGACAAACCTCCGCGCATTGCTGCGTTTCAAAGGCGCCCTTGCATTCGGTGCATTTTTCCGCGTCGATAACGTAGATCTCTCCTTTGAACCTGATCGCGCCGGAGGGGCATTCGAACTCGCAGGCACCGCACTGGGTGCATTGGGACGCTATGATCCTGAAGGCCATTTTAAAACTCCTGAAGATGTTGGATTAAGAGCGCTCACGCCGTCGCCGCTTGTGGTTCGACGCCAAACTTGGCGGCGTAAAGGGTGCCGATGGCGGTCTCGATGTAGTCATAGCAATAAGCATCCGTTGCCCGAACCCCGGCCTCGATGAGCCGATTCTTAGGGCACTCCCCGATCTTGGCGCATAGCACGACGTCAATGCCCTCCAGCGCAGTTATGATGGCGTCGAGGGTGGCTTCCTCGCCCATGCCTCCGAGGCAATACTGTTCAATCCTGCGATGCCCGACGTAGGTGATGCCTCTCGACGAAGCTTCGTATACTTGGAATTCCTTCGCATGGCCGAAGTGCTCGTTGATGCGACCGCCACCCTTTGTCGCGACCGCGACGTGGAGGGACCCGTCGCCGGCTGCTTTGACTGTCTCGATTGCCTCGCTCTTGGCGGTCGCGTGATCGCCGCGTTCGCGCGCGACCACTTCCCGATAGGCCTCGCGCTTATGGGCGTCATAGGTGATCTCTCCGGGAATCTGGTCGAGTGCGAACTCCTGGCCGCGATCATCCCCAAGCAGGCCGACGGCGTCGGCCCTGCACTGCCGACAATGGCGCATCAGCTTTGCGCCGCCTTCGAGACGATCCTGGAGCGCCTTCAATTCGAGCGCCCGCGGGCCGCGCTGTCCGGTCAAGCCGTAGTAGGTGCCATGGGCCGGATCCGAAATAAGCGGCATGACGTTGTGCAGGAACGCCCCCCGCTCCTTGACCCATTTGTTTACCTCGACCAGGTGTTCGTCGTTGACGCCAGGGATCATCACCGAATTGACCTTAGTGAGGATGCCGCGCGCGGTCAGCATCTCCAGGCCCAACATCTGCCGCTCGTGCAGGATTCTGGCGCCTTCGATGCCGGTGTAACGACGGTTGTGGTAAAAGATCCAGGGATAGATCTTTGCGCCGATTTCAGGGTCAACCATGTTGATCGTGATTGTCACATGATCGACATTCATGTCGACAAGTTCGACGACGTGATCCGGCAGCGCAAGCCCGTTGGTGGAGATGCACAGCTTGATGTCGTGGATCTCGCCCGCGACTCGTTCGAACGTTTCCTTTGTCTTCTTCCAGTCGTAACAGGCATCGCCCGGTCCGGCGACACCCAGCACGGAAAGCTGCGGCACTTCGTTGGCGACGGCAATGACCTTGCGCCGCGCTTGGTCTGGCGTCAACTTTTCCGAGACTACCCCAGGCCGGCTTTCGTTGGCGCAGTCATATTTACGGTTGCAATAGTTGCACTGGATATTGCAGGCTGGTGCGACCGCGACATGCATGCGCGCGAAATAATGGTGAGCTTCTTCTGAATAGCAGGGGTGGTTTTTGATCTTCGCCCAGATAGCCTGGTCCATGTCGGCCGGCTTTGTGGACACGCCACATGACGAGGATGTGCAGCCACTCGGTTTCGCGGTCACCAGCAATTGATCCGAGGATGTCGTGCTGGTCACACTCTCAAGCGAAATCATCGGTGCGGACATTGAATGCTCCGTTGCTAGTTGACGTCGCGTTTCAAAACGCAAAAGCCATGCCATCCCAAGCATTGGATTTCGCTTCAATAATTTGCTTATTGTTGTTCGATTCCGACCGTGTTCTGACACAGATTTGTCGAGCTTTCGACAGTCGACAAAGGAGTTGGCCGAAGCCACCAAACCAGGCATTGAAAATGCGAGAAGGTCCAAACGGCACTTGGACGCTTAAAGCTTTTTCACCTCGATGCGATGCTGGCGTAAAGCATAGCCGACCTGACGTGGCGTAAGGCCGAGGATACGAGCCGCCTTGGCCTGAACCCACCCGGCCTTCTCCATCGCCTCGATCAGCCGGTCCCGTTGTGTGAGGCGCGACTCCATTGCGGGACAACCGGAACCGTTCGGATCACAGGCCTTGACGGAAGACACCTCGTCCGACGCACCGACGTTCCCGCTCGAGCGCGGCGATGCAGCCGGCATCACATTGCTCCGGGCACGCCCATCGATGGTATTGCCGCTGGGCGACCCGTCGGTTCCTTTCCAGAGGAGCGACGAAAGGCACTGACTGTTCTTGCAGGCAAAATCAGACGAAACGATCGAGCTTGAACGCGCAAGGGTAGCAGTCCTTCGCACGCAGTTTTCGAGTTCCCGGACGTTGCCTGGGAAATAGCATTGCGACATCACCTCGATCGCCGACGGCGAAAACGTAAGCTCGCTTTGGTTCTCCTTGTTGAATCGGTCAAGAAGAGCTTTCGCAAGGCGTGGAATATCGCCGGGTCGCTCTCGAAGCGGCGGCAGGACAATTGGAACTACGCTGATGCGGTAATACAGGTCGGCCCTGAATTCGGCGTTTGCAACAGCCATTTCGAGGTTTTTGTTCGTGGCGCATATGAGCCGGACGTCGACCGCAAGCGTCTTGGTCCCGCCCACTCGCTCCAGTTCGCCTTCCTGCAGGACGCGCAGCAGCTTGGCTTGAAAGGCGGGCGAAATCTCGCCAATCTCGTCAAGCAGAAGCGTTCCGCCATTTGCCAGTTCGAAGCGTCCGGCACGCTGCGCGATGGCCCCGGTGAAAGCGCCCTTTTCATGCCCAAACAACTCCGATTCCAGGACGCCTTCAGGCAGCGCGGCGCAGTTCAATTTGACGAACGGCTTGTTTCTACGAGGGGAAAGCTCATGGATCGCCTGAGCAAAAAATTCCTTGCCGGTGCCGCTTTCGCCCCGCAGAAGCACGGTGGAATTCGTCCTTGCCACGACCGAGACGGTTTCAACCACCTGCTGGAGAGCCGGGCTATCCCCGATAATCCCGTCGATTTTGACGGGTGGATGTCGGCCCGGGGCGCCCCTTTGCGTGTTGATCGGCTTCTCCGGTCTCTCTTGTTCGCCGATAAGTCGCCGACTCTCCAGGTTCAGGAAGCGATGAAGCCGGATCGTCCGGCTGACCAGATTGGCGACCATGGTCAGAAAGCGAACGTCCTCGTCGGCGGGGAAGGGGGCGGCGTCGTTCCTGACGCGATCGACCGATATTGTGCCAATTATTTTGTTATCGGCTTTTACCGGAACGCCAACAAAAGAAATCGGGACGGTGCCGCTGCTCCAAGGCGGTTGCGGATCAGCCTGAAACAATTCGGACTTGCCAACATCCTTTACGATAAAGGGCATACCGGTTGTCACGATATGGTCGATTACGGCCTTCGGTATAACGCCTCGAGCGGCTGATTGAGAGGATGGGGGGATGTCGCCAGTTGCGGCAATCTCGGGATGACCTCCAGCGTCCAGAACAACGATTGCTCCCTGTCGAATCTGCAGAAAGGAAGAGAGGATGTTCACGACGTTGGCAAGCGTGATCTCTAGCCGGGCGGGGGCAGTTAGAACCTTTGATATCTCGTAGATTCCGCTGCCCGCTTGGCGCATGGGTTCAGCAGGTAGCGCAGATAGGGGCTCCACTCCATCGACCGATCGCGCGGGCATGTGGGTCATTATATGGCCTTGGGTTGTCTAACGTTTCTTATAACCCCTGCTTGCATGTATTTATAGTAATTTCTAATGCCAATCCGCAACGCGCACCTCTGCAAGTTTCCGATGCGCCTGTCTGCAAACCCAAGTTGGTTCTGAGTCGTTGAGTTGCAAACCTTTATCCGAACTTGAAGAGAACGCCGAAACCGCCTCTCGGATAGTTCCACTCGATATCTCCACTTGCCTCACAGAGTACGCGGCACGTGCCGCACTCCATGCACCCGTCGGCGATAACCTCCACTTGGCCCTGGTCATTCAATTCGTAGCACTTGGCCGGACAGACACCTGTCAGGGCATACAGATTTACGCTCGGCCACTCGTGTGGACGCACCCTAATATGCGGACGTCCGGCATCGACCACATATCGATTTTGGTAAAGCTTGTCCTCTACGCGTATGTTCGTCACTGCAACCGTCATCTCATCTTTCCTTTATCGCCACGCGCGCGCCAAGCGGACCGCATCACCAAACAGCCCCCAGCGCGAGCGTGCCTTGATGAAGGTGGCCGTGGTCGCCCGTTCCTTGTCGATCTTCGGGGTGCCGTCCACTCGCACAAAGTTCTGTGCGGCCTGCGACAGCAATTTTGGATAAGTCGTGAAGAAATTGCGGGAATTGGTGTGCAGCAGGGCAGGCATGTCCTTGTACTTCCGCAAGTCTTTGATGACGAATGAATTTTCAAGCATCGACTTGTAAAGGGAGAGGTGCTCCTTGACCATCGGCTTCTTGCGATTCTTGATCTGGACGATTGCTTCGCCGGCGATGCGCCCCGACGTCATGGCGAGGTTGGACCCCTCGCGGTGCACCGCATTATTAAGCTGTGCCGCGTCGCCGACGACGACCCAGCCGTCACCAAAAAGCTGCGGAATTGCCTTGTAACCACCTTCTGGAATGAGATGAGCCGCATATTCCTTGACTTCCGATCCTGCGATCAGCGGCTTGACCGAGGGATGGGTTTTGAATTTTTCGAGCAGGTCATAAGGACTTTCCATTGTTGCCGCGAATTCGGAGACAAGGCAGCCAATCCCGATCGAGATCGATTCTTTGTTGGTGTAGAGGAAGGCAAGCCCGGCCATGTTGCGAGAGATCGTGCCAACTGCCTCGATGACGCAGCCTTCATTGGCCTTGAGGCCGAACCGCTGGTCAATCACCTCTTCGGCCAGGAAATGCATTTCCTTGACGGCGAGCGCGACAGTTTCCGGCTTCGGCGTGTCACGCAATCCAGCCCGCGTGCCGAGCAGTCCATTGACGCCCTCTGCGAGAACGACCACGTCAGCAAGGATCACGTCGCCGGCGCGGTCGGTGCGAACGCCAGTCACCCTGCCCTTTGGATCACGAACGAGTTCCGTCACGGTCGTCTCGCATAGAAGAGTAGCTCCGGCCTCGCGCACCTTGCGTGAAAACCATTTGTCGAATTGGGCGCGAATGACCGTGTAGCGATTGGGTCTTGACTCGTTGAAGTCGTCCGACCGGTATTGCATACCGATGTGGGATGAGTCGTCCATCATCCAGAAGCGCTGCTCGACCAAGTGCCGCTCCAGTGGCGCATCATCCCGGAAGTCCGGCAGGATTTTCTCCAGCATGTCCGCGTACATGATGGCGCCCTGCACATTCTTGGAGCCCGGATACTCGCCACGCTCCAATTGCAGCACCTTCATGCCGCGGCTCGACATCGTGTAAGCAGCTGCGTTTCCGGCCATGCCGGCCCCGATAACTATGGCGTCGAAGTTTTCCTCGGTCATGGGGCGCCCTCAGTTTGCAAGCTTATCGCGACTGTGCGGCGACAGTCGATGGGTGAATAGTTCCGTCAATGACGGCAGTAAACGGATCGCATCGGTGACCACGCCAAGGTGAGCGAAATCAAAAATCGGCGCGTTAGGATCGGTGTTAATGGCTAAAATAAGATCAGCTCCCTCGACGCCAACGCGATGCTGGATGGCGCCGGAAATGCCGGCCGCTATGTAGAGCTTCGGCCGGATGGTTTTGCCAGTTTGGCCGATCTGCCGATCAGCAGGCATCCAGCCCTTTTGGACGAGGGGGCGCGAACAGCCATAATCGGCCCCGATCGTCCGCGCGAGTTTCTTCATAAGCTTCACGTTCTCCACCGCGCCGAGACCGAGGCCTCCAGCAACCACGACATCCGCATAGGCGAGATTCGCCGTCTCCGACTGACCATCAGACAAGAAGCCGAGGACCTTAGTGACGATCTCTTCCTCGATCATCGACACTTTGTGTCGAATGACGCGTCCGATCTTATTATTCCCGCGCGGCGGCATGGCCATGACCCTCGGCCGAACCGTTGCCATCTGCGGCCGGCAGTTGAGCGTGTAGATCGTGCACAGCAAGGAGCCGCCGAAAGTCGGCCGGGTCGCCGCAAGCGAGCCGTCCGCATCCACATCAAGTTCGGTGCAATCCGCCGTGAGCCCTGTCAACAAGGTCGTCGCCACGGAACCGGCAAGGTCGCGCCCGAGCGTCGTTGCCCCTAAAAGAAGGATTTCCGGTTTGTAGTTAGTAACCAGATCCGTCAATGCTTTGGTGAAGGGCTCGTTTCGATAGTCGGCGAGCAGTGGGGCCTCGATGAGGTAGGCAAGGTCGGCGCCATATGCAAAAGCCTCGGCGACGGCAAACCACGTGGCCTCTTCCGGCGGTCCGAGAACGACGCCGGCAAGCTGGACGCCCAGCTTGTCGGCGAGCTTGCGGCCTTCGCCGAGCAGCTCGAAGGAGACGGGATGGACCTGGTCGCGCTCCAGCTCGATGAAGACCCAAACGTGCCGATGGTCCTTAAACTGATCGGGCAGCTCTTTCTTCATGGCGGCACGGCCAACGGCTGGAGGAGGGCTCTCTCGATTCGTGCTCAACATCGTCGCTCCTTGCCTTTACGCTTCGCCGTCAAAGGCGAGTTCGCTTTCGAGCGCCGGCTGGCGCAAAAAGATCCCAGCGATCAACTCCTCCGCGAGATCGCGCGGCGTTTTTTCCGCGGTATCGATCTGCTCCGCCTTTTCCGGCCGCTCAGGAGGGGCGAAGACCCTCTTAACGACTGTTGGCGAGCCACGCAGGCCGCACTTGGTGAGGTCCTCTATGCCAGCGTCGGCCGCATTCCACTTCACGATCTGGCTGCGCGCGGCCCGTAGCGCGTCATCGAGCGAGCCGCGGCGGATTTCGTTTGTGCCTTCGAGCATTGTAATCAGGCAAGGGAGCTTGCTCAACAGCGTCTGCGTGCCCCCTTCCGAGCGGCGCTCCACCGTAATCTCGCGCCCATTGATGTCGACAGAGACGATTTTCGCCACGTAGGTGAGCTGCAGGAGGTCCAGGCGCTTGGCGATGCCAGGCCCAACCTGGGCGGTATCGCCGTCGATGGTCTGTTTGCCCGTAAAGACGATATCGGGCGTACCGAAGGCCTCTCCGATCTTCGCGATGGCTTGCGAAAGAGCAAACGAGGTTGCCAGAGTGTCGGAGCCGGCAAAATGACGGTCGGTCAAGAGTACGGCGCGGTCGGCGCCGTAAGTGAGCGCCTTGCGCAACGCGTCCTCTGCCATGGGCGGCCCCATGGTGAGCACGGTCACCTCGCCGCCATGGCGGTCGCGCAACTGGAGTGCCTCCTCAAGGGCGAACAGATCATAGGGGTTGATGATGGTTGGCACCCCCTGACGCATGATTGTGTTCGTCACCGGATGCACTCGTATTTGTGCGGAGTCCGGTACCTGTTTGATACAGATAACTATGTGCATGGCGGTTTCTTACTCCCTCCCTCTATGGGTGGCCGGTTTGTCAGTACATATGCTTGCGTGCATCATTCGTGCCAACCGTTTGGCATTCGCTATCCCCTTGAAACGGCTGTAATTCCGGCGTTGCTAGCATATGACTGAATTGTAGGCTTCCCGACATTGTCGTGTCGCAACCGTGCTCATTCCTTTTCGAACGGCTTCAGGAAGGAGTCCAACGGGATAATGGTGCGGCCGGGTGTGACAGGTCTGTCCGGATTGTGGTCCCTGAGCACCTTGAAGACCCGGTGCGTGAGCGGCGCGGAGGTGGCGAAATCACAGTAGGCCCTTTCCAGTATGGCACGGGCACGAGCAGCGATTACCTGGTCAGGGAGATGGGAGAAGTCCTCTGCCGCGAGGTATTGGCCCATACGCTTCATGATATGGAGTCGTGAGACATCGAGAACCTTCGGGTCATAGCGGACCCCTAGGGCTGCGAAGAACTCCTCCGCAGCTGAGAGACATTTCAGCCGATTGAGGATATCCTCGACATTGATGGGACTGCTGTCAGCGGAGCAACGGCACATAAGATTTCCCCTTGTCGTGAGCGGTGATCTCGAGACCGTTCTCCCGTAGGTTAAACTGCAACATACGGAATGCGCGGTTCGACGCGGTTTCCCGCAAGGCAGTCGCGTTGCTACTGGAATCGGCATAGGCTGGTGGTCGAAATCGATCCACCGATGGTGTCGAGCGATCCAATAAGATGATGTGGCGCGGGACGCCCTCATGAACACGCATTGGCGGTGAACCAGCGATCTGTGTGACTGAACGAGCCCCAGCTTTTCTCTGATCGTTCATACGATGCCGGTGAAGGTTCGCCGTAATGCAGGTCGTATCGGTGAGAAGGAATTGCCGTTTCATGAGCGTGCCTGCTACTACTCCCCTGAACGAACCCGGCTGCTCGTGTCGGCCACGTGGCCGGAACGGGATTGGCTCCGCAGCTTCTCAACGATGCCAGGTAAAACTTCGAGCACCCGGTCGACATCCTCCTCACAGTTATCGCGCGAGAACGAGAAGCGGATTGTTCCGTGCGCCACGGCATGAGGGATGTCCATTGCCCTCAAGACATGGCTCGGCTCCAGCGAACCGGAGGAGCAGGCAGACCCGGAAGAGCAGGCGATGCCATAGCGATTGAGAAGAAGGAGCATACTGTCGCCTTCGAGACGTTGAAAGGCGATGTTCGCCGTGTTCGGCAACCTCTTAAGCCGATCGCCCGTTACGAAGGCGCCTGGAACACGCTGGACGATGCCGTTCTCCAATCGATCTCGGAGCGACCTTAATCGGGTCGTCTCGTCGTCCATTGATTTCAAGGCGAGTTCGGCAGCCTTGCCTAAACCTACAATCCCGGCCGTATTTTCTGTCCCTGCGCGTCGGTCGCGCTCCTGATGACCTCCCTTGACCAGTGAGGAGAAAGATACGCCCCGTCTAAGATAGAGTGCGCCGATTCCTTTTGGTCCATGGAATTTGTGTCCGGACAACGACAGCATGTCGATTGCAGTAGGTTGGAGGTTCATTGGAACCTTACCGACCGCCTGGACCGCGTCCGTGTGGAAAAGTGCACCGATCCTCTTGGCCATGTCGGCAAGCTTAGCGACCGGAAAAATGGTTCCCGTCTCGTTGTTCGCCCACATGATCGAAACAATCGCTACGCGATGAGTGAGGGCGTTCTCGTAGGCGTCAAGATCGAGACGTCCATGCCGATCCACTGGGATCCTGTGTACCTTCACGCCGCGCGTCTTCTCCAGATGGCCGCAGAGTGTCAGCACCGCTGAATGCTCGACTGCGGAGGTCACGATCTCTGTGCGCTCAGGCATCACCTCCAGCGCCGAAAGGATCGCTGTATTGTCGCTTTCCGTCCCCCCCGAGGTGAACACGATCTCATGATCGAACTCGGCGCCGATCAGCGCTTGCAATTGCCGGCGCGCCTTCCTCACCGCCTCGCGGATGGAGGAGCCAAAAGCGTGCGCCGACGAAGGGTTTCCAAACTGATCCGCAAAGAACGGCAGCATGGCTTCAACCACTTCAGGATCGACCCTGGTCGTTGCATTATTGTCGAGATAGATCGCTCTCATGGGTCAATCTCGACTGAGGGGACGCGGTGATAATGCTTCAGCGTCTTGTCCATGCTGTTGTTTGCTGGCCTCGGGCAGCCAGCGCGGGCTGGAGTCGTGCGATGGCGCGTCGCGCGATCTTGTTGGCGTCGATAATGTCGCATCGCCGCCATCAGCAGAAAGGGAGGAACGCTTTGCGCTCGCGCCGTTTCCAATGGCTGGATTCGCCGCGGCGGCTTAACTAGGTGGGTCGTCAGCCTAGCTTGTCGCTGAGAACTGAACTGTTGCAGGCGGCGGCGATTTTTTGACCCTGCCCGACGCGATTGTCGGCTACAACATCGAGTTCGACCCTGCCAACTTCTTAAGGCCTCAGATTTCTGTTGTGGCGGTCTGATGGTCCTCTTCTGCCGGAACGAGGCTTTCGACGACCAGTACTGTATAAACCCATGACACGTCTTCGACGGCTTGGACGAGTGTCGTCCGGCTACAGCCAGACCTAGCGAAGTGAGCGACTTGGTCATGAAATCGAGCCTCTTGACACGCACGCTTCTTCGCTCACCCTTCATCGGCACGGAACTGTTTGCAGATGGGGCGTCACCTTCGTGATCCTTGCCCGGATGTCCGCCACGAAATTTTGCTGCCTCAGGATAATCCGTGGATGAGCAGACGTTTTTCTCCGGCAGCAAACAGTCTAAAAAGCCTGCTGTCTCCTGACGGACGGTCCGAGGCGCTTTATCGGCGGGCTTTCGGGTTATGAGTTCGGCCAGCGCTGACGAGGAGGCGGTCGCTGGGTGGCAACGCAAGGACGACGGTGTCACCGGAAATGCTTCCACCTTTGGGTCGACTCCGATGATCAATTCAGGCCCTCTACCATCGGAAACTGCCCCGGTCTCAATGATGGGATTTTCCTGTATGCCGTCGTTCTTCTGATAGAAAAAGGAAATCATGACCGTTTCGCTATAATTCCACATGGGCTCTCTCCCTTTCCCAATGATCAGCCGAAGGATTTGCCGCATGTGCACTTTTGTTGCGCATTGGGATTGTCGAAGACAAAACCGGAGGATTCAGGCCCCGTCACGAAGTCGATCGTCATGCCGTTGATGTGTGCTTGGGAGCCTGCGTCAACGAACACCTTGACCCCATCTGTTTCGATCACCGCGTCGCCCTGGCCCTGGACGCTCTCCAGCCCCACCAGGTATTTGTAGCCGGCGCACCCACCTGCCTCGACCGCGATGCGAAAGCCTTCCGCCTGCTCGGCTCGGGAAAGCGCGACGTTCATGATGGCAGCGGCATTCTCTGTGAGCTTGATCATGGGATGATTCCTTTCTGTTCGATGGCGCATTTCGGATTACCGTGCATGCACCGTGCCAAGCGGTGAGGAAGACCAAGAGCTCCACCGGCCCGTGTGTTATATTCCTGCGTCGTCGAACATCGGACATCCCGAAAACGCGTCAACTCCAGAACGTCTGCCCGCGTCGCTCCGTTTGTCATTTCCGGTTGAGGCTCTCGTTGCCGCCGCACCGAAATTTTAGCGGTTCGGCGGAAAATGAATGGGAGCCGACAACTACTTTCAGATTTGTCGATTGCGCGACATCAAAATTCGGCACGAGCTTCGTGATTAACCGCTTAGCCGCCAAAGCGCTTGAGCTATGGAACAGACATCTAGTCTTTTCTAGAATTTCTTAAGCAGCCGGCACAACTTTTGAAGCTCCCCGTGACGAGGCTGCGGTCGCCAGCCCATATCAAATCGATCTATGGAGAAGGACCAGAGCATGATGTCACATGTGCCTCAGGTTTGCGGATTGTCGGAAGGACGTGACCCATGGTACGAAGGCCGTTATCCCTCCGCGGCCGCCAGTACAAACCGTTTCTCCCGCCGGCGTTGCGCGGACGAGGGGATGTTCATCGCCTCGCGATATTTGGCGACTGTGCGGCGAGCAATGTCGACGCCAGTTTCCTTGAGCCTCGCAACGATGCCATCGTCGGACAGCACATTATCGAGCGTTTCTGCGGCAATAATTGCCCTAATCTGATGGCGCACAGCTTCGGCCGAGTGCGCGTCACCGCCTTGTGAGGAGGGGATCGCAACTGTGAAAAAATACTTGAGTTCGTACACGCCGCGGGGCGTGAGAATATATTTGTTCGACGTCACCCGACTTACAGTGGACTCGTGCATGTCGATCGCGTCAGCGATGGTCTTAAGATTGAGAGGCCGAAGATGGGCAATGCCATCTTCCAGAAAGACATCCTGGTGGCGCACGATTTCGGTCGCCACCTTGAGGATTGTCGTAGCGCGCTGATCGAGACTCCGAACCAACCAGCTCGCGTTCTGGAAGCATTCGTTGAGGAACGACTGATCTTTCGAACTTTGGGCGGTTAGGCGAGTAACTTGCGCAAAATAGGTTTGGTTGATGAGTACCTTGGGCAGAACCTCCCGATTAAGTTCGACTTGCCATCCGCCTCCCGGCGAGGGCAGGACGAAGACGTCGGGTATGATGGATTCCGACCCTGCGGACTGGAACTGGTTCCCAGGCTTTGGGTCAAGGGCACGGATTTCGTTCAACATATCGAGAAGATCGTCTTCATCGACCCGGCAACGTCGCTTCAGTGCTCGAAAATCGCGTCGCGCAAGCAACTCGAGATTTGCGACCAGAGCTGCCATGGCCGGGTCGAACCGGTCTCGCTGGCGCAGCTGAATCTCGAGGCATTCGGTCAGACTTCGCGCAAAAATGCCCGGTGGGTCAAATAGCTGCAAAGACTCAAGAACCAGTTTCACTCTAGCCTCAGGGCTATTTAGCCTCTCTGCTAGCTCCAGAAGGTTCACTTGCAGATACCCAGTGTCATCCAGATGATCGGCAAGCGCGCCAGCAATCAGCCGCTCCTGGGGTGTGAAGGCGGTGAGGGCGATCTGATGGGCGACATGTTCGTGCAATGTCTCAGTCGAGGCGGCGAACTCATCCAGAGAAGGCCTTTCCCCCGGCGAAAGGTTGCCTGTGTCGCGGATTGATTTCCAGGGACTCGACAGCTCAGGCATGTCCGTCCTGGCCGGCCCATCAGCGTGGTCTTCGCGCGCGCTGATATTTTGATTATCCGCCACAGTCGGCGATACTTCGCCAGAAGCCCCGCTGTCATTCGACGCCAGGTCGAGAAATGGGTTCTTCTCGATTTCCTGTTCCACGAATTGATTCAGTTCGGTGTGCGCCAGCTGCAGCATGCGAATAGACTCGATGAGCTGGGGTGTAATAACCAGCGATTGCTGCTGACGCTGATGAAGGCTTGTACAGGACTTCATGGTTCGAGCAAACTCCTATCGTTCGGCGCAGGTGTGCGCGACAAGTGGTAGCTACTGGTCGTTGGCTTCTCTGCTCATGCGAAGGCTGGGGTCTTGAGGCATTTCAAAATGTTTTGCGGTGAAGAGACGCCATACGGATCGGTTGCGCAGTTGTCGCCAAAGCCTTCCTCCTCGAACCACTCCTCCACGACGCCATTATTGATCACGGCAGCGTAGCGCCAGGAGCGCAGACCGAATCCGAGATTGTCCTTGGCGACGAGCATACCCATTTTGCGAGTGAATTCTCCCGAGCCGTCCGGGATAAGCTTGACATTTTTCAGCCCCTGGGCCTTGCCCCAAGCATTCATGACGAAGGCATCGTTGACGGAGAGACAGTAGATTTCGTCAATGCCCTTCTTCTTAAACTCGACATAAAGACTCTCGAAGTCGGGCAGTTGGAAAGTGGAGCAGGTGGGGGTGAAGGCGCCTGGCAGGGAAAAAAGGATTACCCGCTTACCGCTGAAATAGTCGTCGGTTGTCTTGTCTTCCCAGCGGTAGGGGTTGGGACCGGATATAGACTCGTCGCGAACCCGCGTGCGAAAGGTGACAATAGGGACCTGCTTTTCCATGGTCATCAATGAAGCTCCTCTAGGAAGATTTATGTGCGGCCTCTCGGTCACGAAACAAATCCGACCTCGGCCCACACGCCGGGGGGAGCAAGCGTCATGCCATTTGACCTGAAGGAACTGGACTTGCGGTCAGCACAGAGCCTTCGTCGCCGTATTCGAGCGCTTGCCTATGCGGGCAAGGTGAATTGTGAAGCCTTTGTCCCGCGCTGACGGCAGGGCGCTGTGTTGGCTACTTCCGACCGCATCTCGATCAGGGTCTCTGCCGCCTTCCAGAACCTTGGCATGCTGCCCGCCAATCCGGTCGCGGCGGGAAACGAAGCCGGCGCGGGTCACGGTGTTTGAGGTTCCGCTCGTGCGTATGTCTACCCGCGCACCTTTTCTTGTCTGAAACTGGACAAGAATGTTTGAGGCCCGACAAAAAGGCGTCGCCAGGCTCGGACCGTGCATCGAAAATGGTGAAACGCAAACGGTGCGCGAATAGGCACGCGACTTGCTCCGATGATTTCGTCACGCAGACGGCGATGGCCAATATCGCAGGGCGCGGCGTGAAGAGCTCGCAGCCGCCAATATCGATCGGCTGATGCCGATCGGCACCCGGGTCGCCGTGGCGCGCGATGTAGTCTTTGGCCTACGAGCATATGTTGCTCGGCTGGCGGCGCCGCGGGGCTGATATTTTGCTCCTCTCACCGCTCGCTGGCGACGCCGGCCGCCGATGGCGATGCCATCCACCTGCCCGGCGGCTATCCCGAGCTGCAAGCCGGCGGCTCCGGGGCTAAAAGTTTTGTGCCGGAATGCTCGATGTGGCGGCGCGCGGCACGTCCTTCTGCATCCCGATGATGCGGCCCAGTTCTTTACACTGGCGCGCCAAGCCGGCCCTGCCAATATGCGGGTGGCAATTACCCGCTGATTTTCTTTGCGAGCGCATCCATGTCGGGCACGGTGATATGCCGGATGTTCTCGATGCGGATGACGCCGCTTTTGCGCAGCCGGGTCAACTGGCGGCTGACGGTTTCGATCGTCAGCCCGAGGAAATCGGCGATTTCGGCGCGCGATAGCGACAGGTCGAAGGCGGTGTTCGTCGCCGTCGCCGTCTCGGCGTGGGCGGCAATGAGGTGGAGCAGGCTTGCGACCTTCTCCTCGGCGGTCCGCCGGCCGAGCGTCAGCATCCATTCGCGCGCGGCATCCAGCTCGTTCAGCGCCTGAGCGTGCAGGCTACGCTGCAATTCCCTGGTCTCCAATATCATGCGTTCGAGCAAATTGCGGGGGAACACGCAGATCTCCGCATCGGTCGCGGCCTCGGCCGACAGCGTGCTTTCACGCACGAAGGGCCGGCCGACGAAATCGGGGGCGAATTGCAGGCCAACGATCTGCTGGCGCCCGTCCGGCATCACCTTGCAGAGCTTCACCACGCCGCGCATGATGTTCGAATAGAAAGAGTTTTCCGACCCTTGTGCGATGATCTCGCAGCCCGCATCGACCTTGCGGCGCAGCGAGTGGCGGCCGAGTTCGCTAAGCTGGCCAGCCGACAAGGCGCCGCAAACGACGCCGTGCCGCGCCTGGCAGGAACGGCAAGCGACGAAAGTGCCAATCTCGAGAACCTCACTGCGTGCGACGTCCATGTCCCGATCCCTTCGAAAACCGCATATGCCGGGCATGCCGAGACGACTACGCGGTCGTTGCGACTTCGGCTATCCCGATTTCTTCCAGCGCGTCTTTGATGCCTATCAATTTCATTGGGATTGCGATTTGATCCAGATCAAGTCTTCATACCTACGCTCTTGCCGTGCGAGGCAGGGCCCTTTGTGGATTTTATTCGGACGGCATCTTCGCCCCGCCGGCTGAGCGGGCTTTCTGCGGCATCGCCTCCCGTTTCGGCTGACGGCAAAAGCCACCATTCCATTGCTGTTGGGCAACAGCCAATCGGCAAATTGCCGCCGCGATGTCCTCTCAGGGTGGCGTCGCCGGGGCTGGTAGAACTGATATCCTAGGACAGAGGAGTTGCACGCGTCGAGCTGTTCCCCGGAATTCGGCCGCTTAGCTCGATGCCGCAATTCAAAGCTACCACAGCCTCAAGCTATCCCACTGCATCGCTGTACATCAGGCATCCGTTACGAGTCGCGCTTCAGGTCTCTGACTGCGGGCTGTGGTGGCTGGAAAATTAGTCGCGCTTGAATAAATGGCATCCGACACCTGATGTCGGGTTTTGTTAAATACGCGACACGGGCCTGAGCAGGCCAATCTTTGTTCTGGCTCAAGCTAAATAGCTGGGAAAGCAATCAAAAAAGTTTTTGCCGGCCATATCAATCAAATTGGCACGAACTTTGGAAGTTCTTCTTGCGGGGCGGCAAGAGCTGTCGGCCGGTACTCATTTCTTTGGTGACTGCCATGGAGCGAAGGAAATCAAAATGTATGTTTTGCTCAGATCGCATTCTACCGGAAGAGAGGAATCCCGTGAAATTCCGATGCCGATCGGCAAGGCGGGCGAGGCATCTAAGAATTTCGACTTCGGCCAAAACCCAGCGTAAATTTCGAGCCGCACGACGATCTGATCGCTGCATCGCATGTTATCGGCGCGTCACGCTGCGGAGGTTGGTAGTCTGGCGCTCCACGATTTTTCTCGTTTCCTCTGCGAGGAAAATTCGTTTTCGGCGAAGGGTCTTTGACGGCAGGAGAAAAGCAGTGGTTACCATTCGGGTTCCAGAACATGTCCCTCCCGAAATGGTGAAGGACTTCAGCCTGTTCACGTCGCCCGGCATGGAGCGCATGCCAAACGGGGATCCGCACGCAGCTGTCGCTTGCCTCCATAATGGGCCGCGGATCTTTTATTCTCCCTGCAATACGCGCGATGGACGAGGTACTTGGGTCATTACGCGCGCCCAGGACCAACGCGAATTGCTGCAGGACACCTTAACCTTTTCCAGCCATCGGAGCCTTTTCGCCTCGGCGCTTGGCGAAAATTGGCCGTTGATCCCGCTTGAACTCGACCCACCGGCTCACAGCGTGTTTCGCTCGCTACTCAATCCGCTGCTTTCGCCCAAGCGGATAACGGAGCTTGAACCGGCTGTCCGTGATCGGGCGATTGCGCTGATTTCCAAGATTTCCGCGTCTAGCACAAGCTGCGACGTCTTGACGGACTTCGCCTTTCCTTTTGCGGTTAGTATCTCCCTGCGTTTGCTCGGCTTATCCGATGAGCGCCTCGATACATTTGTGGGCTGGGGCAGGGACCTGCTCCACGGCGACGGCATCAAACAAACGGCAGCCGCCCGGACGATTCTGGCGTTCATCGATGAACTCGCAGCCATGCGCCGCAAAGAACCGACCGACGATTTCATGACCTTCGTCGTGCAGGCAAAGGTCGATGGCCGCGCGTTGAGAGACGAGGAAATCCATGGTATTGGCGTGCTCCTATTCGTCGCCGGACTGGACACGGTCGCAACGGCGATAGGCTTTGACCTCGCCTATCTCGCGCGCAATCCCAAAGAACAGGAATTGCTGCGGAGTAAACCGGATCGAATCGTGCTCGCAGCCGAAGAATTGCTTCGCGCCTATTCGACCGTGCAGATGATCCGTGTGGCAACGAAAGATATCAATTTCGAAGGCGCGCCGATCCGTAAGGGGGACTTCGTTTCCTGCGCCACAATGATTGCCAATCGTGATCCGGCGGAATTCGAGCATCCGAACACGATCGATTTGGCACGAGAAGACAATCGCCACACCGCTTTTGCGTACGGTCCCCATCGTTGTCTTGGATCACACCTTGCCCGGCAGGAGATCGTCATCGCCCTGGAGGAGTGGCTGTCCCGCATCTGACTTCCGTATCAAGGATGGTACCGCGCCCATCACCTATGGTGGCCACGTGTTTGGAATGGAGAATCTGATCCTGGACTGGTCCTGATAATTGAGAGGAGGAAAGACATGGAGTACCGCATGCGCATCATAGTACACACTGCCAAATGCCAAGGTCATGCAAGATGTTGGGCCCAAGCGCCCGAAATATTCAATCTTGACGACGAGGGATACATACTCCCCGGTGCAATCGATGTTGAGGAGAAGGACGAATTGTTCGCATCGCGAGGCGCTCGATCCTGCCCCGAACGTGCGCTGGAGATAGATTGCACGTCCGATGCGTTGCTTGATCGCCTTTTGTTCAACCAACATTGTGGGGGTTGAAACGCAACGTAACTAGTGCATGACGGCGCCGTCGCTGTCCAAACACCTTACCCGCAGCTCTCCCAGTGGTGTCTACTTCTAGGGCAGTTGTTTACATGCATGCCTAAGCAGAGAGAGGGTTTTCCTTACGTCAGCCGAGCAGTTGAAAGCTGGCTGCGTCACTGGATGGGTAAGCGCCCCCGATATCAGATGTGCGATAAGCGATGAAACACAAAAAAATTACCGAATTGCTCGACCGCGAGGTGATCCGCGACTGCCTCTATCGGTATTGCCGCGGGATAGACCGCGCCGATGAATGGGCGCTGCGCAGTTCCTACTGGCCCGATGCACGTGACAATCACGGGGCCTATTCCGGTTCGGCCGAGGGCTTCATCGAGTTCGCCCTCGGTGTCTTCAAGACGGGACCGCGCAACATCCATCAAATCACGAACATTCTGATTGAGTTCAGCAGCCCGGAAAAAGCCGCCGTCGAAAGTTACTTCGCCGCACTGCAACGCGCACCGGACAACGCCGGAACGCTAAGTCAGGCCCTGATCTGCGGCCGCTATTGCGATCTGTTCCTGAAAAAGGGAGGGGATTGGAGAATTGCCGAACGGACGGTGGTCTATGATCTGGTCGAGGAGCAGATCTTGGCCGCGGCATCCGAGACTGAGCAGTTCGGCCGCCGGCAGCCGATCGGAGCATCATGTCCCGATGACCCCGTCTACGCATTTAGGAAGACTGCATTCCTTCAAGAGGATGAAAGTGAGGCTTGATCGATCAGGATTCATGCCTCGAGATCGTCAACGTTGGTCAGGGAGCTTTTATCTCATGAAACAAGCCGGACGTATCGTCATCATCACAGGCGCTGCGGGCGGGATAGGCCGTGCCCTGGTGGACACTCTTGCCGCAGGCGGGGATACTGTCGTCGCCGTGGACCTGCCTGGCAGCGGCGGGCTTGAACTGGCCCGTGGTCTCGGGCCGGCCCATCTTGGGCTAGAGTTCGATGTCTCGCGAGAGGAGGATATCCCTGCGCTTTATGATCGGATCGAACGACAATTCGGGCAAATCGGTGTGCTCGTCAACAACGCGGCCATAGGCCCTACTATGGCTGCGACCGTTGATACGACTATCGACGGCTTCCGACGCATCTTGGCAGTAAATCTGATTGGGCCCATTGCAATGGCCCGCGAAGCAGCGCGACGGATGAGCTCAGGCGCTGTCATCGTCAATGTCGCCTCGCTGGCCGGCGTGCTCGGCAATCCCAAACGCAACGCCTACGCTGCCTCGAAGGCGGGCCTGATCTCGTTCACGAAATCGCTGGCATGGCAGTTTGCGTCGTGCGGCATTCGCGTTACGGCGGTAGCACCCGGGTACGTACGCACGCCGATGGTTTCGGAACTTGAACGCGCGGGCAAGATAGACCTCGCCGCGGTGCGCAGCCGGGTGCCAATGGGTCGCGTGGCGCGTCCAGACGAAATTGCCCGAGCGGTGCGCTTTCTCGCCAGCGCGCAAGCGAGTTACATCACCGGGTCTGTGCTGACCGTCGACGGTGGCTGGAGATCTTTCAATCAACCGGGCGAGGCGCACCCGCCAGTGCCCGGGACGCCACGAGCCGAACTCTTCCCTCCTGCCGAGCACTCCACCGCGCGAATTGCGCTTGTCATGGGCGGGGCGGACTGCATAGGCGCTGCCGTTGTGCGCCGCTTTGCGGAAAACGGCGACGCGCTTGTAATTGCCGACAAAGATGGCGCTGCAGCGGCAGAGCTTACCGGTTTCCTCGGTGGCAAGCATATCGCGAGGTCCGTTGACATCGCCGTCGAAAGTGACGTGGTGGCGCTGTTCGAGGAATTGCGAAGGCACTTCGGCCGGCTAGGCGTCCTCGTCAATAATGCGGCCAACAATCATGTGTCAGAGGTCGAACAAATGCCGACAGAGATCGAGCCCGTACTCGATGTGAATCTCACCGGCGCCTTCACCTGCGCGCGAGGCGATCAAGGTAATGCGTCCGGGAAGCCTTATCTTAAATCTGGGACCGAACAACACATTACTGCCCTTTGCACCGCGCCACGCCTACGATGCTTCCGGAGCGGGCGTGGAAATCCTGACGCATTGGTCCGGTTGGCATTCGCACAGCCACCGTCGCTCCGGGCTACATACACACGCCTGCCGTCGCGAACATGCAAAAACTCGGCCACGTCGATCCGAAAGCAATCAGGCGGCGCATCCCGATGGGAAGGATGGGACGGCCGGAAGACGTCGCTGACGCAGCGTTCTTCCTTGCATCGTCTGACGCATCGTACGTGACCGGCTCTACCCTTTACGTTGACGGCGGGTGGACCTCGGCCGGGGATGCGGCATTTGCCGGCGAACTTCATCATTTAGCGAAGGCTGCACAATGATCGTCGACTATCCACCAAACAGCCGGCTGCGGCCCATCGGAGCCGACAATGTCGTAGGAGAGCAACTCCGGTGCACGATGCTCCCAGAGCGCTTCCGATCGAGGCACTGCATTCATCGAGAAGCGAAACAGACGGACGCGTTCGAGCTTTCTGAGTTTGCCGTTTCGGTGAGCGGGGTGAGGAGCGGATAACCGACACGCCACTTCTAGTTGGCGAACCCCGGTCGCAAATCTGCCGCAAAAGGAATCATCATGGAATTTGCAACGTTCCTCCTGGCCGCGCGGCGCGGTTATCATCAATCGTCCGACGAGATCATCCGCAACTCCATCGAACAGGTAGTTCTTTCAGAGCAAGCTGGCTTCCAAACTGCATGGTTTGCCGAGCATCACTTCAACAATTACAGCCTGGTTCCGTCGCCCTTGATGATGGTGGCGCACTGCGCCGCCCTGACGAGCATCATTCGCCTCGGCACCGCCGTCTGTGTGTTACCGCTCTATCAACCGCTTCGCCTGCTCTCCGAGATTGGATTGGCCGATATCGTTTCCAACGGCCGGCTCGAGCTCGGCGTCGGCTGTGGATACCAGCAGTTCGAGTTCGAGCGCTTCGGCGTCAATGTCGAAGAGGCGCCGGCTGTTTTTTCGGAATGTTTGGACATTCTTGTCAAGGGTCTCAATCAGAGGATCTTCGAGCACGACGGACGGTTCGAAAAGATACCTCCGACAGCGATTTCCGTCCGCTCGGTCCAGAGGCCAATGCTGCCAATCTGGATCGCTACGGCGTCCGGAAACAGCATGGGGCGGGCCTATCGTGAGGGACACAATCTGTTGATCACAGCATTCCACGACGGCTTGGACAGTTTGAGCGTGCTGCGCGAACGCATCGAAGAAGCCGCAATTTCTAAAGGGAAGAATGTTTCGGACGCGAAGATATCACTGCTACGCTACTGCTATGCCAGCGATGAGGAGGCGGAGATCAACAGCTATCTCGATAATGCCCGCTTCCAACGGCGGCTTTCCGAAGTATTGCTTCTGCGCCGCCAGCAAAGCCTGGATGGCTATCTGCTGCATGAAACACCGACGCGGCAGGACCTCTCCTTCGAGACGATGCGCGAGAACCTGCCGATTGGTAGCGTCAATCGCGTCATCGATCGGCTACTGGAAGAGATAGATATCGTGAAACCAACCCAGATCGCGATCCAGACCCAAATGGGAGATTTCGACCAGAAGACGATGCTGCGGCAGATCGAGCTCTGGGGAGACAAGATCATCCCGGAGGTCAACAAATCGCTCGGGCATCGGCCTGACGTGGCAGAGTAACTGCTTTTTCGGCGGTGTGCTCTGCGATCAAAATTACGAAGGGATAACCGCAATAGATCCCCCCTCGAAGCTAGATGACCCTGAGATCCTTGTCTTCGACCCCAAGACATCGACCACAAAGGCCCTTTGCCTGGGCGCCCACCGATCGAAGAAACCTCTGGTCGGTCTTCGTGGGCCGGCCTACCGCTGCACCCGCAACACGCTTGGCACTCACTCTCGGCTGGCAGGTGTCCCGATTACCCGCTGCGGTCGACACGTCCGCCGTTTCCGGCGAGATGCGCCAAACAGCAGGGGAACAGGACGACGTTGCCTGCTGCCCAACGGCAGGGCCTAAAGGTCGTTCTCGGCTTATTCCCGTTGCGGCACGCCTAGAAGAGGAAATGTTGGACATCGCGTCAATCGAATCGAGAAATGCGGAAGTGCCGACCTCCGCTCGCGTTTGGCGGCGGACCGCGGTCGCGCATTGCAATTCCTGTAGGCTGCTCCCCCGCCGACTGTGTCATTCGCAGGGCGGCCGGCGCTATGGTCCCGACCAAACTGCATTTAATGGATCTCACGACATTCGTCATGCGCGGCTGCTCATTGTGAATTTCTCCAATCTTATAGACCAATTGCAACAGCGAGGAGCCAGAACCGCCCGTCCTGCTTGCGCCTGCCTCTAGGTGCGCAAGTACCAGAACACCGCCGGAGCTGCTCGGAGTTTTCTCCCTCGTCTGCGGTTGATTGGCGCGCATGCGGCGCTGCCGATTTGTTGAAACGCGACGCGATATTGTTCGGGCGCTGTTGATGCAGTCGCATCTTAGGCTCTGAACAAATCGGAAATCTTTTTCTGAGGCTCTTTTCGCAGCTGGCACGATTTTTGGATCTCCCACATGCCGAGGGATTGGAGTTTTGTTTGTCAGCAATTGGTCGCCGAGTCGACCGTAATCGTGAAGTGGGGCTTCATACGACCGTATGGGCCTCCCGAAGCCGCCTTAAGGGATACTTCTTAACAAACTGGAAAATCGCCAGCGATGGGTTGGGCCAAATGAAAGGCTCGAAGAGGAGGAAAAGAGCATGAACGGCATTATGTTTCGGACCGTCCACCGCGGTTCTGCCATTGGCGAAGAAGACGCCAAACTGCAACAAGGGCGACGGTGTGTCTGTCCCGGCTGCAAATTCAGGTGCGATGTCGCCCCTCGTACCGAGTGAGGTCCCTCGTGCACTACTTTAAGCCGTTATTAAAGCGTTCTCATCAGGTGTTTGTAGCCGAGGACGGGAGTATCTGGATCGGGAAGGAATCCCGGAAATCAAGAAAGATCATCCAATCTCCTCCGCCTTGGGTCGCCGGTTTGGTTTCGAAACTGGACGGCGAGCATACACTACCAAGGATACTGAGCGAGCTTAAAGCAGAACGGTATGACGTCACCAAATGCGACGTTCACGATTTCGTCTCTGCCCTTGCTAGCTGTGGGCTCATTGAAGAGAGCTGAGCCACTTAAGTTGGAGACAGGGGGTCAATCGAGCAATGGTTGCCCCATGTCCGGCCGCGGCGTTGGAACTAGCGAAGTTTATCCATTGAGGGAATCGCGCAACGAGCGTTCGGCGACACGCTATTCGTCCTCGAATGCAGCCGTCGTCGGTCAAGCTGGTTGCTCGACCGAGCGACAGAGTGGGTGTCGCAGATTCCTCAAGGCGAACACAAGATTCGGCGGTTCGCAGTCAGTTGATCGAGTCCCTGTAGCCCGGGCGACCAGGCTTTGTTTGCTTCCAACGATTGCAAAGGAGCTGCCGTCGCTGCGGGGCGTGGTGAGCTTGAGCGGCGGTTTCTATTTGAAGAACTTTTGTCCACGCCGGCTGGGCAGCCGTGCAACACTTCCGCGCCATTCCTGAGCGGTTTGGGGCCGAGCAATATTGCGGAAAGTTTGTCGTTCCCTGGCGGGCTTACCGTTCGTGGGCGACCTGGCAGGGGCGGAAACTGCCCGATGATCAAGTCGCGAGGCGTCTTCCACTCAAGAAAGAAGCTCGGGCGCAGGACGGGCCTATTCAATACTGTTCGCGATTTGATCGCCCTCGACGTTTTGCGGGATCGAAAGCTTCACCATTTTTCGATTGGGAGCTGGGTGCGATTGTCTCCAGTTTTCGGAGCTTCGTTTGATCCTGCTGATAGTCGCGGTCGCCCTGCCGCGCGGTCGACCTAGCGGTGCAAGTGATGCCCTTACGACACCGTCTGTCGGCTTTGTCTTGTCGGCGACATTGGGGTTGGTTGGCCAGTTTCCTGTGCTGGCTCGGGCTAACTTCCTGAAACCCAACCAAAGAGATCTTTTCTTTGGCTCGATCGGCCCACATGGCACGGGTTTTGAAGATTGCCATGGGAGGCGGCGCGAGCTGCCGGCCTTTTACTCAGCGATGGATGGAACGAAAGAAGGAAGGCGATATGTCAGATTTGCGTCAAATCGCATTTTACGGCAAAGGGGGGATCGGCAAGTCCACCACCTCCCAAAATACGCTCGCAGCGCTTGTCGACCTCGGGCAGAAGATCCTGATCGTCGGATGCGACCCGAAAGCCGACTCCACCCGGCTGATCCTGAACGCCAAAGCACAGGACACGGTTCTGCATCTGGCAGCGCAGGAAGGTTCGGTGGAAGACCTCGAACTCGAGGACGTGCTCAAGACCGGCTACAGAGGCATCAAGTGCGTGGAGTCCGGCGGTCCGGAACCGGGCGTCGGCTGCGCCGGGCGCGGCGTCATCACCTCGATCAATTTCCTCGAGGAGAACGGCGCTTATGACGATGTCGACTACGTCTCCTATGACGTGCTTGGCGATGTGGTGTGCGGTGGTTTCGCGATGCCGATCCGTGAGAACAAGGCCCAGGAGATCTACATCGTGATGTCCGGCGAGATGATGGCGCTCTATGCCGCCAACAACATCGCCAAGGGCATCCTGAAATATGCCCATTCCGGCGGCGTGCGGCTCGGCGGCCTGATCTGTAACGAGCGCCAGACGGACCGCGAGCTCGACCTCTCCGAGGCGCTGGCTGCCAGGCTCAATTCCAAGCTCATCCACTTTGTGCCGCGTGACAACATCGTCCAGCACGCCGAGCTCAGGAAGATGACGGTGATCCAGTACGCGCCGGACTCCAAGCAGGCCGGGGAATATCGGGCGCTAGCCGAGAAGATCCATGCCAATTCGGGCCAAGGGACCATTCCGACCCCGATTACCATGGAAGAGCTCGAAGACATGCTGCTCGACTTCGGCATCATGAAGAGCGACGAGCAGATGCTGGCCGAACTACAGGCCAAGGAGTCAGCGGTGGCTGCGGCTCAATAACTGCCGCTGTCGACAGGACGCGCTGGCCCTTGAGCCAGCGCGTCCTTCCACGAAAGACGCTTCGTCGACGACGACATAACCCGAACCTTGAAAGGGGCAGGGGCCCATGAGCCTTGATTACGAGAATGACAGCGTTTTGCATGAAAAGCTCATTGCGGAAGTGTTAGCGCAATATCCAGACAAGGCGGCAAAGCGCCGCAAGAAGCACCTCAGCGTCGCAACGAGCGGCGACGAGCCTGGCGATGAGCCGAAGGCGCTTTCCGAATGCGACGTCAAATCGAACATCAAGTCCATTCCGGGCGTGATGACGATCCGCGGCTGCGCCTATGCCGGCTCCAAAGGCGTGGTATGGGGGCCGGTCAAGGACATGGTCCACATCTCGCACGGGCCGGTCGGTTGCGGTCATTATTCCTGGTCGCAACGCCGCAACTACTACGTCGGCCTGACGGGCATCGACACGTTCGTGACGCTGCAGTTCACCTCAGACTTCCAGGAAAAGGACATCGTGTTCGGCGGCGACAAGAAGCTTGAACAGGTCATCGACGAGATCGAGGCGCTTTTCCCCCTCAACAACGGCATCAGCGTGCAGTCGGAATGCCCGATCGGGCTGATTGGCGACGACATTGAGGCGGTGTCGCGCAAGAAGGCCAAGGAGCACGAAAAGACGATCGTGCCGGTGCGCTGCGAGGGCTTCCGCGGCGTCTCGCAATCGCTCGGCCACCACATCGCCAACGACGCCATCCGTGACTGGGTTTTCGACAAGAACGAAGTCGAGTTCGAGACCGGCCCTTATGACGTCAACGTCGTCGGCGACTACAATATCGGTGGCGACGCGTGGGCTACGCGCATTCTATTGGAGGAGGTGGGGCTGCGCGTGGTCGGCAACTGGTCGGGTGATGCCACGCTCGCTGAGGTCGAGCGCGCGCCAAAGGCCAAGCTCAACCTCATCCACTGCTACCGCTCGATGAACTACATCTGTCGGCACATGGAGGAAAAGTACGGCATCCCGTGGATGGAATACAATTTCTTTGGTCCGTCCCAGATCGAAACCTCCCTGCGCGAAATAGCCAAGCACTTCGGTCCGGAAATCGTCGACAAGACCGAGGCTGTCATCACCAAGTACCGGCCCCTGGTCGATGCTGTCGTCGACAAGTACCGGCCGCGCCTCGAAGGCAAGACGGTGATGCTCTATGTCGGCGGCCTGCGTCCTCGCCACGTCATCACGGCCTATGAGGACCTCGGCATGCGGATCGTCGGCACCGGCTACGAGTTCGCCCACAACGACGACTATCAGCGCACCGGCCATTATGTGAACAAGGGTACGCTGATCTATGACGACGTGACCGGTTACGAGCTGGAAAAGTTCATCGAAGGCATCCGCCCCGACCTTGTTGGGTCCGGCATCAAAGAGAAGTATCCGGTGCAGAAGATGGGCATCCCCTTCCGCCAGATGCACTCCTGGGATTATTCGGGCCCGTATCACGGCTATGACGGCTTTGCCATATTCGCCCGCGACATGGATCTGGCCATCAATAATCCGGTGTGGGATCTCTACGACGTCCCCTGGAAAAAAAAGGCCGCGCCAGCTGAGGCGGTTGCGGCCGAATGAGAGCTTGGCCTGTCTTGGGAGGGGGCAGGCCAGGCACTTCCATCGCCTTGATCCGCACTCGTGACAGATGACATCCCATTGCCGCCACCGGTGCGGCGCGATGAAAAGAAAGGTGCTTACTATGCCGCAGTCGGCGGAAAAAGTTCTCGACCATGCTCCCCTGTTCCGCGAGCCGGAATACAGGCAGATGCTCGCCGAGAAGAAAGCCAATTTCGAATGCCCCCACCCGGATCAGGTCGTTGCCGATCAAAACGACTTCACGAAGACCTGGGAGTATCGCGAAAAGAACCTGGGCCGCAAAGCCCTGGTCGTGAACCCGGCCAAAGCCTGCCAGCCGCTCGGTGCCGTCTTCGCAGCCGCAGGCTTTGAGCAAACGATGTCCTTCGTCCACGGCAGCCAGGGCTGCGTCGCCTATTACCGTTCGCATCTGTCGCGTCACTTCAAGGAGCCTTCATCGGCGGTCTCGTCCTCGATGACGGAGGACGCGGCGGTGTTCGGCGGGTTGAAGAACATGATCGACGGGCTCGCCAATACATACAAGCTCTACGATCCGAAGATGATCGCCGTCTCGACCACCTGCATGGCCGAAGTCATTGGAGACGATCTCCACAGCTTCATCGAAAACGCAAAGAACGAAGGATCGGTCCCGCACGACTTCGATGTTCCTTTTGCCCACACGCCTGCCTTCGTCGGCAGCCACGTCGATGGCTATGACGGCATGATCAAGGGCATTCTGGAGAACTTCTGGAAAGGCAACGAGCGGAAGGAGGTTGCTCAAGCCATCAACATCATTCCCGGCTTCGACGGCTTCTGCGTCGGCAACAACCGCGAACTGAAGCGCCTGCTCGACATGATGGGCGTATCCTACATCTTCATCCAGGATGCCTCCGACCAGTTCGACACGCCGTCTGACGGCACGTACCGCATGTATGACGGCGGCACGAAGATCGAGGACGTGAAAACGGCGTTGAACGCCGAAGCGACCCTGTCGCTGCAGCACTATAACACGCGCAAAACGCTGGAATATTGCAAGGAGGTCGGTCAGGCTACGGCCTCGTTCCATTATCCGCTGGGTGTCCAGGCGACCGATGAATTCCTGATGAAGGTCTCGGAGATTACCGGCAAGGAAATTCCTCCGGCACTCGGCCTGGAGCGCGGCCGTCTCGTCGACGCTATGGCAGATAGCCAGGCCTGGCTGCACGGGAAGAAATACGCGATCTACGGCGATCCTGACTTCGTCTACGCTGTTGCCCGGTTTGTCTTGGAAACCGGCGGTGAGCCGACCCACTGCCTTGCTACCAACGGCACGTCGGCCTGGGAAGCCGAGATGAAGGCGTTGCTCGCATCCTCGCCCTTCGGCAAGGCTTCCCAGGTCTGGGCGGGCAAGGACCTGTGGGCGTTGCGCTCGCTGCTCTTTACCGAGCCGGTAGATCTTATGATCGGCAATTCCTATGGCAAGTATCTTGAGCGCGACACCGGCACCCCATTGATCCGGCTGAGCTTTCCGATATTCGACCGGCACCATCATCACCGTTTCCCGCTCATGGGCTACCAGGGCGGCCTGCGCGTCGTGACGACGATCCTCGACAAGATCTTCGACACGCTCGATCGCGAGACGAGCGAGCCGGGTGTGACGGACTATTCTTACGACCTGACCCGCTAGGAGCGGCGGCGGTCGGCCTTGTGAGGCCGGCCGCCTTCATCTGAACTTGGAGACCGCAATGCCCTCGCTCAATGCTAAAGTCCAGGATGTCTTCGACGAGCCTGCCTGCGAGAAGAACCGCAGCAAGGATTCCAAGGCGCGTAAGAACGGCTGCTCGAAGCCGCTGATCCCCGGGGCGGCAGCCGGCGGATGCGCTTTCGATGGCGCCAAGATCGTGCTGCAGCCCGTCACCGACGTCGCGCACCTGATCCACGGGCCTCTCGGCTGTGAGGGCAATTCCTGGGACAACCGAGGATCGGCTTCCTCAGGTCCAACGCTCTGGCGCACGAGTTTCACGACCGACCTCACTGAAACCGACGTGGTGATGGGGCACGGCGAGCGGAAACTTTTTAAAGCAATCCGCGAGATCAAGGAGGCCTATGCTCCACCGGCGGTCTTCGTCTATTCGACCTGTGTGACAGCATTGATTGGCGACGACATCGAGGCGGTCTGCAAGCGGGCCGCCGAAAAATTCGGCCTTCCGGTGGTGCCGGTCAACGCACCGGGCTTTGCCGGCTCCAAGAACCTTGGCAATAAGCTCGCCGGTGAAGCGTTGCTCGATCATGTGATCGGCAGCGTAGAGCCGAACGACGTGACCGCCTACGACATCAATATCATTGGTGAGTTCAACCTATCCGGCGAGTTTTGGCTGGTGAAGCCGCTTCTTGACCGGCTGGGGATCAGAGTGCGGGCCTGCATTCCAGGAGACGCTCGATATCTTGACATTGCTTCTGCGCATCGCGCCAAGGCGTCCATGTTGGTGTGCTCGACAGCACTCATCAACCTCGCCCGCAAAATGGAGGAGCTCTGGGATATCCCGTTCTTCGAAGGCTCCTTCTACGGCATTACCGACACCTCTGAAGCACTCAGGCAGATCGCCAAGCTGCTCGTGACGCAGGGGGCGGATCCCGAAATCCTCGAGCGCACCGAGGCATTGATCGCGGAGGAGGAGGCGATTGCCTGGAAGAAACTCGCAGCATATCGACCAAGGCTTGAAGGCAAGCGCGTGTTGCTCAACACCGGCGGCGTGAAGTCCTGGTCGATTGTCCATGCACTGATGGAGGTGGGCATCGAGTTCGTCGGCACCTCGGTTAAGAAATCCACGCCTGAAGACAAGGAACGTATCAAGCAACTCCTGAAAGACGAAAACCACCTGTTCGAGTCGATGGCGCCGCGCGAGCTTTATAACATGCTCGCCGACGGTAAAGCCGACATCATGTTGTCTGGCGGACGCACGCAATTCATCGCGCTGAAGGCCAAGACACCTTGGCTCGATATCAACCAGGAACGCCACCAGCCCTATGCCGGCTATGACGGCATGGTGGAGCTCGTTCGCCAGATCGATCTTGCTATTCACAATCCGATCTGGATGGAGGTGCGGGAGCCGGCACCGTGGGAATGCCAGCATGCGGTGGAAGAAGAACTGACGAATACCAAGAGCGAGAACGAGACTGGGTACGCCTTGCAAAACTTTGTCGGCGCGGTCGCCGGCAGCTTCGGCAAGCGTTGAGGAAAGCCGATGGTTCAAGTCTTTCCCCAGACCAAATCAGCTGCGGTCAATCCGCTGAAATCGTCGCAGCCGCTCGGCGCCGCGCTCGCCTTTCTTGGTGTCGAGCGTGCAGTGCCGCTGTTCCACGGCAGCCAGGGCTGCACCAGCCTGGCTCTCGTACTTTTAGTCCGGCACTTCAAGGAAGCCATTCCCTTGCAGACAACGGCATTGGACGCAGTGGCGACGATCCTCGGCGGCGCAGGCAATCTGGAAGAGGCGATACTCAATCTCAAGAGGCGCGCAAAACCGAAGTTGATCGGAATCTGCACGACAGCCCTGGTGGAAACCCGCGGCGAAGATTTTGCAGGCGATCTCACCAACATCAAGCGGGATCGTGCCGATGAGCTTGCGGGTACGGAGATCGTGCTGGCGAGCACACCGGATTTCGAGGGAGCGATCGAAGAGGGATGGGCGAAGGCCGTCACCTCTATGATCGAGCGCATCACCACGCAAGGCGAGCAAAGCCACGATCAAAAGAAGATTGCGATCCTACCAGGATGGCATGTGACAGTCGCCGACATCGAGCTTCTGCGCGAAACGGTCGAAAGCTTCGGTCTGAAGCCGGTAATCCTTCCGGACATTTCCGGCTCGCTCGACGGCACGGTGCCCGACGATCGTTGGGTGCCGACCACCTATGGCGGTACTCCCGTCGACGAGATACAAGAGCTTGGCACGGCGGCACAATGCATCGCGATCGGCGAGCATATGCGCCGCCCCGCAGAGCTACTGCGGACCCGGACGGGAGTGCCTTACGCACTGTTCCAGTCGCTGACAGGATTGAAAAGAGCCGACCGGTTCGTCTCGTTGCTTTCAAGGATTTCAGGTGCGCCGGTGCCAGCAAACATTCGCCGTCGCCGAGCACAGCTGCAGGACGCCCTGCTCGACGGGCATTTCCATTTCGGCGGCAAGAAGATCGCAATTGCTGCGGAGCCGGACCAGCTCTACCAATTCGCTACCTTCTTCACCGGCATGGGCGCCAAGATTACGGCGGCAGTCACCACGACCGGCACTTCAAAAATAATCCAGGAAATGCCGGTCGAATCGCTCCAGGTGGGTGATCTTGGCGATCTCGAAGAACTTGCCGTCGACGCTGATCTTCTTGTTACGCATTCGCATGGACGACAAGCGGCGGAGCGCCTTGGCATTCCGCTTATGCGGGTGGGCTTCCCGATTTTCGACCGACTCGGCAGCCAGCATAAGATCACAAGTCTCTATCAGGGAACGCGCGACCTGATCTTCGATGCTTCCAACATCTTCCAGGCCAATCAGCGCGCGCCGTGTCCTGGATCGCTTGATCCCTCCCGCAAAGGAGAACTGGCTAGATGACCGCCGCCCGTCGCCTCTCCATCGTCTCTGACGGGGCTCACTCGGCAGCTCCGAAGCGGAAGGCTGGCGCCTTGCGCGTAGCAATCGCCACCCAAGATATGAAATGTCTTGACGCCCATTTCGGATCGGCCAAGCGCTTCGCGGTCTTTGACGTCAGTCCCGACGATTGGAAACTCGTGGAGGTCCTGTGTTTCGAAGACGTTTCCGATGAGAGCGGAATGCATCGAAACGAGGGCGACGATCGCATTGCCCCCAAGGTGAAGGCATTGGAAGGCTGTCACCTCTTGTTCTGTCTGGCGATTGGCGGGCCTTCGGCAGCAAGGGTCGTTTCGGCCAAAATCCACCCGATCAAAGTACCCGATGCTCAATTGATTGAAGACGTACTGTCTCAAACTCGGGCGATGCTCAGGACGACTCCACCGCCCTGGTTGCGCAAGGTGCTAGCCGAAGCAGGCGCCACCGAAAAGAAACCTTTCGACGAGGAGGACTAAAAAAATGGCCACACTCACGGGCATCACCGATGGCCCTGCTATCAACGAGGATGGGGATCTCGCCACCCCTTTTCTCAGATGCCTCATAAGGCTCATCCGCGCTCAGGATGCCCATGGGGCGTGGGAGGGCAAATCGGACGCTGACCTGCTGGCCGACTTCATCCTCACCAAGGAGCAGCGCCGTAAGATCCCGATCATAGGCGATCCCGATCCGGATGTGCTGTGGAGGCTCCAGAATTTTTACAGTTGCGTGGGGCTTGTGATCGAAGAGTGCACAGGCCTATTGGCATCGCCGATCATGACGATCGGCCATGAGGGCTTCGGCCGCGTGCTTTTCACGACTGGACGGTTGGTCGTTCTGTCGAAGACCCTGCGCGATGTCCACCGGTTCGGCTTTGAGACGCTTGGGAAACTCGCCGAGGTCGGCACAAAATTGGTCGACGATGCGATCGCAGTCATCGAAGTCTATCCCAATGTGGCGCGGGCATCATGAAATCAGTTTTCGAGGAAAGAGATCATGCCAAACATTGTGGAGCAGCTGAAGAAGGTCCGCAAGCTGCAGTCGCGGGCGTGCACTGCGAAGATGGAATTGCACGACCTAGCCGAGGACCTCCCGGTCAACTGGACCGAGATCAAGGCGGCCGCCGAGAAGACGTTCGGGATTTTTGCCGAGCTGGAGGCTGCGAAACGAGAGCTCGGCGCATTGGAGAACTCACGATGATGGGCCCAATTTTCGTTACCCGCTATGGCTCCAGATGGATGCCGGAATATCTGACCGCTATCGATGGCACGACCAGCATCGGTTGCGGCCGCTGCTTTAAGGTCTGCTCGCGCGAGGTCATGCACCTTCACGGAATCGATGACACCGGTGAAATCCTCGGCATCTGCGACGGCCAGGACGACGACTTCGATGGCGAGCTCAATCGCATGATGATGGTCGTCGACCATGCCGGCCGTTGCATTGGCTGCGGAGCCTGTGGCCGCGTCTGCCCGAAGAACTGCCAGACTCATGTTGCCGCAGACAAGGTTGCTGCGTGATCTTGCGAACAAATCAGGAGAACAGTGTTGCCCTTCAGAATCTTTTGTCTCCTCCTGCTGCTCGTCGTCGGCGCCAGCGCCCCAACGAGCTACTTCGTCTCGCATTCCATCCGCATCGTAATGGTCACAACGATGGGTGCTTGGCTCCTTCTTCAAGTGGCTTATTTCGCAAGCATGCTCTTTCTCATCTGGCGGTCTAGCCGCGCTCAGAGCGGTCGCCAAAGGGCTAAGCGTTCGATCATTGCCAGGAAGGACGCTATCAGTCGCAAGCGTATCATGAGGGCGACAAATGAATGCTCCGACGCGCTCCAACCGGGTCAAACCCTCCGAGTATCGGCGCTCCCTTGGGTGGCCTTTCACTATTACCTCTCGGCTCAGGATAAGACGCCGTTACCGTGTTTGCGATTGCCTAGAGGGACTCCAGGATGAATGAGACTATTCGCGATTTGCTGGCCAAGTGTGCTGCGCTCCCCGTCACAATGGATCAGATTGCCGACGACGCCGATCTCTATGCGGCGGGGCTGTCTTCCTTTGCGTCGGTGCAACTCATGCTCCGCATCGAAGAGGCTTTCGATATCGAGTTTCCCGAGAATCTGCTGAACCGTAAATCCTTTGCCAGCATCGTCGCCATCGAAAAGACGGTTGGCATGATCCTGGATAGCCGAAAGGTCGTCTGATGAACGTCGCGGGCGCTCTGATTGAAGCCAGGGCCGGAGACGCGGCGGCGGTGCGCGCCGCACGCGTCGCGGCGATCGCCGGCAAATATGCTGATGCAGTCGATGCCGAAGGCCGTTTCCCGCGCGAAGCTGTAGATGCGATGCGCGCCGAAAGGCTGCTGTCGATCCAGATTCCCGCCGATCTGGGCGGCAGGGGTGCGTCGATCAGCGAGATCGCCGAGCTTTGCTCGATCCTCGGGCAGAAATGTGCGGCCAGCGCCATGGTTTTCGCCATGCACCAGATCAAGCTGTCGAGCCTGGTCGAACACGCCGCCGGCAGTGACTGGCACCGCGATCTCATGCGCCGTATCGCCAAGGAACAGCTTCTGCTGGCCTCGGCGACGACGGAAGGCGGGATCGGTGGCAATCTGCGAAACAGCATCTGCGCCATCAAGGTCGTGGACGGCACCTGCTTTCTGGACAAGGATGCGACCGTCATCTCCTATGGCGCCCATGCCGATGCGGTTCTGATCACCTCGCGCAGCCATCCCGAGGCCGCCTCGTCCGACCAGGTGCTAACGGTTTTCCTCAGGGGTCAATACAGGCTTGAGCGCACGGTCGCGTGGAACACGCTCGGCATGCGCGGCACCTGCTCCGACGGATTCCTCTTCAAGGGGCAGGCGCCGGCCCAGCAGATCCTGCCGAAGCCTTTCGCGGAGATCGCGGCGCAATCCATGCTTGCCTCCTCGCACCTCTTGTGGAGCGGCGTCTGGTACGGCATCGCCGTCGATGCCGTTGTGCGCGCCCAGGCTTTCGTGCGCGCCGCTGCCCGCAAGGCGCCGGATGCCCAGCCGCCGGGCGCGCTGCGCCTTGCCGAGGTTTCGAACCTGCTGCAGATGGTGAAATCCAACGTGGTTGCCGGCCTCAAGGCCTATGAAGATGCCAAGGCCGATGCCGACAGGCTATCTTCGATGGGATTTGCGGTGGCGATGAACAACGTCAAGATCGCCTCGTCCGAGACGATCCTGGAGATCGTCAACCATGCCATGCTGATCTGCGGCATCATGGGCTACAAGAATGGCACGCCCTTCAGCCTCGGACGCCATCTGCGCGACGCGCATTCCGCACAGCTGATGATTTCGAACGACCGCATCCTCGGCAATACGTCGAGCATGCTTCTTGTCCATAAGCAGGACACTAGCCTACTGGGGTGACAGTCATGGATATGCAGACCTCGTTTCTGGACCGGCTTTTCGAATCCGGCCTGCTGATCGATACCGGCATCGACGGGCTCTATGGCCGCAGCGGCCAGTTCGAAGAGGTGATCGCTGCCTTCGAGCGCCTGGTCGACACGTTCGGCGGCGCCGACGGCGCGGAGGCCATGCGCTTTCCGCCGGGCATGAACCGCGCCTTCTTCGAAAAGAGCGGCTACATGAAGAGCTTTCCGCAACTCGCCGGCACGGTGCACAGCTTCTGCGGCAGCGAACTCGATCATGTCAGCCTGCTGCAATGCATGGAGGTGGGCGAGGACTGGACCAAGGGACAGGAGGCGACCAATATCGTGTTGACGCCGGCTGCCTGCTATCCGCTCTATCCGACGATCGCCAAGCGCGGCAACCTGCCGAAGACAGGCGGCCTCTTCGACCTGCAATCCTATTGCTTCCGCCACGAGCCGTCGAAGGATCCGGCCCGCCAGCAGCTGTTCCGCATGCGCGAATATGTCTGCATGGGTACCGAACAGCATGTCACCGATTTCCGCCAGCGCTGGATGGATCGCGGCGTCGAGATGATGAAGGCCGTCGGCCTCGACGTGACGATCGACGTCGCCAACGATCCGTTCTTCGGCCGCGCCGGCAAGATGCTTGCCAACAACCAGCGCGACCAGAACCTGAAATTCGAACTGCTGATCCCGATCACCTCGGCCGCAAATCCGACTGCCTGCATGAGCTTTAACTACCATCAGGACGCTTTCGGGACGAAGTGGGGTCTCAATCTCGAGGACGGCAGTGTCGCGCACACCGCCTGCGTCGGCTTCGGACTGGAGCGGATCGCGCTTGCGCTTCTCCATCATCATGGGCTCGATACCGTGGAATGGCCCGAGAGCGTGCGCAAGGCACTGTGGAGTTGATCATGGCTTCCGTCTTCAGGGACCTCGATCCCGTTACCCATAAGTCACACGCGCTGCACGCCAGCGAGCGCATGTGGCCGGAAACCAACTGCTATGTCGACCTCTGGATCGAAGTGCTGAACACGCTTTGGCTGCCTCCGGAAGCGATGCTCGGCTTCACTGTGACCCTGGATTTCGAAGGCGACCAGTTCCCCTTCTTCAAGGTGCCGCTCGAAGATCTCGAAGCGATCTACGGCATCCGCTGCACGGAGCTGGCGATCTACGACGAGGTCCATCATCACGTTGCCGAACAGATCGGTCGTGGCCGGCTTTGCCTGGTGGAGATGGACCCCTTCTTTATGCCGGATACGCAGGGCGTCGGCTATCGCTGCGAGCACGGCAAGACGACGATGGCGATCAATCGGCTTGATATCGCGGGCCGTTCGATCGACTATTTTCACAATGGCGGCTTCTTCAGCCTTTCGGGCGAGGATTTCGACGGACTGTTGCAGTTGCAGCTTACGGAAGAGGATCCCCCGTTCCTGCCCTATACCGAATTTGCTAAATTCCCGGAAAAGGCGCCGGGAGAATCCGCCATTCGGCAAACATCGCGGCAGCTCCTGGATTTCCATTTCTCCCGCCGCCCCACGGCCAACCCCATACGTGCTTTCGCAGCGGTTTTCCCGGCGCAGGCGGAAGCGGTGGCCGAGCGGTCCTTCGGCTTTTTCCATAAATATGCCTTCAATACGCTGCGCCAACTCGGGGCCAATTTCGAGCTGGCGGGCAGTCATCTCGATTGGCTGTCGGCGGATTTCGCTGAGGCGGCTGGTGAGGCACGGCGGATTTCGGAAGTGGCGAAATCGGTGCAGTTCCAGCTTGCCCGAGCGGTGACGCGCAAGAAATTCGAGCCGTTGCAGATGGCGCTTGAGCCGGCCGTGGATGCATGGGATTCCATGATGGGCCTGCTTCAACAAAAGCTGTAGTTGAACATGATCTCCTCCAAAAGTCGCTTTTCACTTATCGGGATCATGTTTTGAGTTGGGGGATCCAATGCAAGGGCGTTTGGCTGATATCAGCGGCGACGCGCTGCAGAGCGATGGCTGGAATCTGGTTCTGACGGATGCGGGCGCCGGCGCTTCGCCTTCGGATCTATCGCCTTCGGCTGGTCTCATCCCGGCACCTGTGCCGGGCACTGTGGCGGAAGCGCTGGAAAAGGCCGGGCTTTTCGGCCGAGAACAACCGCATCCGTTGAACGACCGTGACGCTTGGTATCTCTGCCGGTTGGTCGATGTTAATGCCGGCGATGCCGTATGCGGCTGGAAGGTCTGGCAACGCTCTGCGAAGTCTTCCTGAACGGCCAGAAAATTCTCGTCTCCGAGAGCATGTTCGAAACCCATGATCTTGCCGTTCACCTTCATGACGGCGACGAACTGGCATTGTGCTTCCGTGCGCTGGAGCCGGGCCTTGGCGAACCCGGCCCGCGCGCCCGCTGGCGGCCGCAAATGATCACGCCGCAGGGATTGCGGCTGGTGCGCACGACCCTGCTCGGCCATATGCCTGGCTGGTGCCCGGAAAGACAGGCCGTCGGACCCTGGCGGCCGGTATCGCTGCTGCATCCGCATAAGCCCATCGTTCGCGACCTTTCGCTGCGGTCTGATCTGCTTGAGGATGGCGAGGGACTGCTCTATGCCTCGCTTCGATCGAAGGGTATGTCAGCGAGGTCACCCTTCGCTGCGGCGAGATCAAGCAGGCCTTCGAGCGGGATAGCCACGGCCGCTGCACGACGATCCTGAAGATCCCTAGTGTGACGCCATGGTGGCCACGCACGCATGGAAGACCGCACCTCCATGAGGTCACGCTGATCATCGATGATGTCGAGCATCCGCTCGGACGCGCCGGCTTTCGTCGGCTGACGATCGATCGCGGCCCCGATGGCAGGATTTCGGCCTGATGGTAAACGGCGAACGCATCTTCTGCCGTGGCGCGGTCTGGATCACAGCCGATATCGTGCGCCTACCTGGCGGTCGCGCCGATTACGAACCGTGGCTGCGGCTGGCGGCGGAGGCCAGTATGAACCTGATCCGCATTGGCGGCACTATGGCCTATGAGACGCCGGAGTTCTTCCGCCTCTGCGATGAGTTCGGCCTGCTGGTCTGGCAGGATTTCATGTTCGCCAATTTCGACTATCCGAAAGACGATAAGGCTTTGAACGCCCATGTCGAGGCGGAAGTGGCGCAGTTCGTTTCCGCCACGCCATCACTCGCCGTCGTTTGCGGCGGCAGCGAAATCCACCAGCAGGCGGCGATGCTCGGCCTGCCGGAGCGAATCTGGCCGAGCCCCATCGTCGAGGAGATCATACCGGCGGTTGCCCGATCGCTTCGGCCGGATGTCCTTATGTCGTCAATTCGCCCTTCGGCGGCGCCATGCCGTTTTCTCCGAATTAAGGGGTGACGCATTAATACGGCGTCGGAGCCTATTTGCGCCCTCTCGATGACTCACGCCGCGCTGATGTCCGCTTTGCGGCGGAAAGCTAGGGTTTCGCGCATGTACCACAGGCCCGGACGCTGTCGCGGCATCTGTCGGTTCCTCCAGTCCAAAGCCCGCTATGGAAGGAGCGTGTGCCGCGCGATCGTGGCACCTCCTGGGATTTTGAGGATGTGCGCGATCATTATCTCCGCGAGCTCTATGATTTTCGGGTCGGATCGGCTGCGCCGGGAGGATTCCGATCTCTATCTTGCTCTGTCGCAGGCGGTCACCGGCGAAGTCGCGGAAGAGTGTTATGCCGAGTGGCGGCGGCAGGGTTCGGGCTGCAACGGCGCTCTGGTCTGGACGCTGCAGGATTTATTGCCTGGCCCGGCTGGGGCGTATTGATTCGACCCGGGAACCGAAGCCAACGTGGTATGCGCTGCCCCGGGCTTTCGGCCCGTGCAGGTGCTTTTCACCGACGAAGGCAATAACGGTCTCGATGTGCATGTGGTCAACGAGAGCAATGTGACGCTCGACCTCGATCTCGAGGTCCGCTGCCTGCGCGATGGCCGGCAAAAAGTGGTGAGCGGTAAGCTTGGCCTCTCGATCGAAGCCCGCGCCAAGTGCAAGATCGCCTGCACCGATCTCCTCGGCGCCTTCTTCGACACCACCTATGCCTTCCGCTTCGGCCCGCCGTCGCATGACGTCACGGTAGCGCGTCTCATAGCGCCCGACACCGAGGCGCTGATCGCGGAAGCTTTCTATTTCCCCTTGGGCAGGACGAATGCCTTTCATGAGGCCGAAATCACCGCTTCCATCGCGCATCAGGACGATCACTGGTTCCTTGATCTGCGCAGCGACCGGCTGGCACAATCGCTACAGATCGATCTTGAGGCCTATCGGGCGGGGATGATTGGTTCCACCTACCGCCGGGTCCCATGCGGCGGTTGAGGCTTCATCCGAGAACTGGAACGTCGGCGGAAACTGTTCCCACCTGTCAGATCAAAACCCGGGGTAGCCGGCGAATAGTCGAAGTCTGATCAAGGTAAGTCACCGGAGAGAACATGCTGAAAAAGTTCGAACGATACCCGCTCACCTTTGGACCTACGCTATCGAGAAGCTCGACCGCCTCGGCAAGCATCTAGGGGGAAAGGTGGAAGCAAGCTTCCTAAGCTCGAATACATCATCCCCGTTGCGATCGCGTCGAAAGCCGATAAGATTGTCTCCATCGGAGGCGTGCAGTCCAACCACACGCGGATGGTCGCGGCGGTCGCCGCCAAGATCGGCATGAATGCGTGCTTGTAGAAGAGAGCTGGGTACCACATGAAGATGCCGTTTACGACCGAGTCGGAAATATTTTCTTGAGCCGTATGCAATACCAGCCGGGGCATCCGTTCACACATTGGGTGGTCTCGGTTACGTCGGCTTCGCCGAGGAAGTTCGTGCACAGGAGAAGCAGCTTGGATTTGGCTTCGACTATATTGTGGTTTGCACGGTGACCGGTTCGACGCAAGCCGGCATGGTGGTCGGGTTCGCGAGAGATGGGCGACAGCGCAACGTGATCGGGATCGATGCCTCCGCTACCCCCGCCCAAGCCAAGGCGCAAGTGCTAAAATTGCCCGGCATACTGCAACGCTCGTTGAGCTCGGCGAGGAAATCGACGACGTGCTTCTGCTCGAGGGATATGCGTATCCCAGTTATGGCATTCCGTCAGAGGAAACGAAGGAGGCCATCCGCCTGTGCGCGCAGTTGGAGGGCATGATCATCGATCCGGTCTACGAGGGCAAATCAATGCAAGGGATGGTCGATCTCGTGCAGAAGGGCTTTTTCCAGAGGGATCGAAGGTCCTCTATGCGCATCTGGGTGGCGCTCCGGCGATCAACGGTTACAGCTATATCTTTCGCAACGGCTGACGTCAGGCGATGTTGCGGCGCACGCACCCGCCAAGTGATCGCACTGCTCCACGAAGGTGCTCTTGTGAGTCTCGGAAATTTAGAACCAACGGCGGCAGTGACAGGGCGCCTGCAACAAATAGCGTATGCTGAAGGTTTTCTGTGTGATGCACAGCGGGTGCATTTTACTCCCCTACCGAACATAGTAGTTTTTAATGATTCCACCATCACATAGAGTGTGGGCGGCAATCGTCCATCATACCCCAGTCGAGGGCCCGATACAGCCTCTATAGGAGCAGCGAACATAGCCACGCGGGCAGCGAGTGCCCGGAAGTGCCCTCTGGAGGTCGAGTATCATGAGAGCCATAGATATTTCTATCATCGGAGCCACGGGGGCCGTCGGAGCTGAGCTAATCAAGTTGCTGGAATCGAGCCAGCTTCCGGTCTCTCGTTTGCGGTTGCTAGCGTCCCGCACCTCGGTTGGTCGCCGCTTGAGGTTTCGAGATGAAATCTGCATCGTGGAGCCACTCGACGAGATCGACGACACCCAAGCCGATATCGCATTCTTTTCGGCAGGGCGCGCGGTAAGCGCCAAATACGGTCCTCTGTTCGCAGCCCAGGGCGCCCTAGTGATCGACAACTCGAACGCCTTTCGAATGAACCCAGACGTACCGCTCCTCGTACCACAAATTAATCCTAATGCGCTCGCGGCTCGCCCGCGTTCGGGGATAGTGGAAAACCCAAACTGTTCCGCGATTCAGCTTGTCCGAGCTCTCAGACCATTGGTAACAGCCTTTCATGTTCATCAGATCATTTTGACCACTTATCAGGCGGCCTCGGGGGGCGGCCTGAAAGGGATCGACGAGTTATTGGAAGGATCCAGAGCCGCACTGGCTGGACGCGCGCCGCCACGCGCGAAGCATTTCCCTTTTCCCCTTGCGTTCAATGTAATACCGCAAGTTGGTGAGATCACCTCGGAGGGGGTGACTTTAGAAGAACGCAAGCGCCTTCAAGAGTCTCGAAAACTCTTAGGTCTGCCTCATCTGCGGTTAACCTCCAGCTGCGTTCGGGTTCCCGTAGTAAATGGCCATCCGGAGGCGGTTTATCTCGAGCTAGAAGAGTCCGTTCATGTCGTACAGGTTCGTGAGCTACTGACGTTAGAGCCCGATTTTCGGCTCTCTGTTGGCGGACCTCATGTAGGATATCCGACGCCGCGCCATCTCACAGATCCTGCGATTGTTCACGTCGCGCGCGTGAAAGTAAACCCCGAGAATCCGTACTGCCTCTGGATCGTTGCAGATAATCTTAAGGTGCGGCGCTTAACGCACCTCTCATCTTGAAGCTTGCAATTTCCAACAACGTGATTGGTGGCCAATGAACGCAACAATTCTGAAATTCGGAGGCTCTAGTTTTCAGCACCCTGAAGACTTCGGTCGAGTCGCTCGGCATTTAGCCGAGCGACTCGCGGCGGGGGAGGACAAAATCGTTGCCGTGGTCAGTGCAATGTCGGGTACGACCGACAACCTCAAATCAGTCATGCTCGGCGTCAATAAGCAAGTAAAACCATCGAACCTCGATGCGGCACTCGCAACTGGAGAGATGCTCAGTGCCTGCCTGCTGGAGGCCGCCGTGAGCCGGCAAGGGATTCCCGTGATGTCTTTAAACGGCTATTCTCTTGGCATATGTACGAATTCAAGCTTTGGTCGCGCTTCAATAGAAAGCGTAGATCCTGATTCAATTATTGCAGCACTAAAGGAAAATGACATTGTCATTGCCACGGGCGGACAGGCAATCAATCAGTCTGGCAGGTTAACGTTTCTCGGCAGAAATAGCTCTGATCTGACAGCTGTCGTGATTGCCTCCATGTTGGGAGAGCGCTCTTGTGAAATATACTCGGACGTTCCGGGCGTCTATACAGCAGACCCCTATCTTGTGCCGGGAGCGAGACTGATACCCAAGATTGGCTATGGGACAATCGCACGAATGTCGAGATATGGCGCAAAAGTACTGCACCACAGGGCGGTGGAGCATGCGGAAAACTACTCGGTCACCATTGCTTGCAAATCACTTACAAGCGACGGAGTAGTTAGTGGCACAATTGTCACAGGGCATGATAATGCCCCCTCAGTGACACTGGCTCGCGACGCAGCGGTGTTATCGTGCGGCAACCTTGCGGAACGCAACAAGCTCCGGGTGCTTCTTGATCAGGAGGACGTCAGCGCAATCTGTACCGAGGACAACCGCGGGGCCGGATTATGCATCTTAAGCGACGTTGATTTTGCCCTTCGGATTGTCGCGCTGGCCGGCAATCGCGCGGTTTCCGTTGCCTCAAGAACTGCAGTGACTGAGCTAGATTCTTCAACGTTGCGCATCTATTTGGAAGACGACTATACGCGGGCGATTTGCCGGGCGCGCGAGATCCATGAAAGAATCTATCCCGGAACAGACGGCGAACCAGTAGCGTCGAGAACGGCTAAGCAGCGCTCCGCTCATAGTTCGCTCCTCATCGGTCCGAATTACGCGCCAAAAAATTCGCAATGAGGCCGTTCAGGGGTGCCGAAGCGGATGGGGCCGCCGCTTGAGGCTGTCGGTCCTCTCCGCGCGTGGGCAACGCGTAAAAAGCAGGAAAATGAGCAAACATTGAGTTTGCTTTCATCCTTTCCCGGCATTTGAATAGTAGTCACTTCAAAGCAGATTCGATGGTGCGCAACGGCTCCAACATCAGTGGAATCGAGGGCGCGGGGGGAGGGCGCAGGTCGACAAAGCTACCGTAGACAAATCACCTGAAATGCCTAGTCGGAAAGTGCGTATCCGATGGACCATACTGTGCGTATGAGTTCCTGTTCGCCCATGCTATTGAGAGCCGTTCGCAAGCGGCCAATGTGGACATCTATGGTGCGGGGGCCAACATGAACAGCGCGCGGCCAAGCCGCGGCCCGCAGTTCATCCCTGGAGTATACCTTATGCGGGTTCTTCATGAGGTGGCGCAACAATCGAAACTGCATCGGAGCAAGATGAATCGTACGTCCATTCCGCCGCACGCGATAGCTGCTGACATCCAGTTCGAGATCGAGAAAGGTCAAGAGTTCTCTTTTGCTGGGGGCGGGATCCCAATTCGCCTCGTGCCAGATCGCGCCAATACTTGTCATGAGTATCTCGGGCGACAATGGTCTGCTCAGAAACTGGTCGGCACCGGACTCAAGCATCTCTTTTCGACTTGCTTCGTCACCTTCGGCCGCAAGCGCGATAATCGACATTGACTGGGTTCGGCGGTCCAGGCGGAGGCGTTCACAGAGTGTCTGCGTCTCCACACCGGGTATACGTGATTCGAGAAGCAGCAGATCCGGCGCCGTTGTCTGGAGGCGCTTCGCAAGTGCTTCGCTATCGCTCACGCCGGCTACAAAGAGGCCCCTGCTCTTTACGGTATATTCCAAGAACGTGCGAAAGCTGTCGTCTGCCGCGGCGATCAGTACCAATGGCGGCGGCAGGAAACCCGTATTAGTAGCGTCGTTCGACATCGTAGACCCCTCAGATTTGCCTTCGACCTGCCGCTCAATTTGTGGTTCTGTCGAATTTGAATTTTGGACACGAAGAGCACTCTGCTGCGACTGATAAGGCGACGTTTGATTACATAGTATGGGAGACAGGATTGCCGACGCAATGATTGGCCGCCGACACTATGCTTTCAAGTCAGCATGATTGGACCGGACTTTGATGCGGTTCTTTTTTATCGGCGCGAAGGGCACTCGATGGTGATTAAATTCACTTGTCTCCTTTCTTTAGTGATCGGACGCGGTAGTAAGTTTCCGTCCGAAGTCTTTAGCATTGCCGCGGCGGCAACTATTTTGGCGATATAGGTCAAAGATTGATCAACGCTCTGCTTGACCTCGTCCACAACTGCTGCGGCATCTCTGTTCTCAACGCCAGCAGCTATCCTTTCGCGCCAATCTCCGCGGTTGGTTTGTATCCCAGAAATGTAATGAGGAAAAAGCAAATTTAAGTATGGCCCCGTTTTTAGCCAAAGTGAATTGATGATTGGAATAAGGTTTGGCATCGCGCATGGGGCATAAAGTTGGCGCTGAAACTTATATACCAGCGCAAGGTCCGCACGACGGTCACCGGCGGCACGAGCCGTTTTCAGTTTTGCCGATGTCTCGCGCAACCTTGCCGCAATCTCCGTTGTACCCCTTAGCGCAGCGCGCTCTGCCGCGAAGCACTCGATGTGCAAACGAATGTCCTTGAGTTCCGCAATTTGCTGGGGCGTTAGAAGCGGTATGAAGGCGGATCTGTTCGCTTCACCATGTAAAACACCCTCGGATATCAAGCAATAGAGGACCTCACGGACAGGAGTTGCGCTCATTGCAAAGTCTTTGGCTAGGTTTCGGATGGTGATTTTCTCGCCTGGAGGAAACTGCCCGCCGCCTATCAAAGCACCTAATTCCTCGTAAACATGGTCTCTCAGGACAGCGGATCTTGAGGTGCTCAAATTATCCTCCAGCTTTCAGATCCTCGCAACGGGGGCATTCCAGAAGTCGTGAAACAAACAGTATATGGGTCTAAATGGGGATCACAAATCGGGCATGCAAATGTCAGTCGTTCTCGCCTCATCTCATCGGCCCTCCGCGACCGTGGTCCGCGCACTCCGTGACGACATGCACTGCAGATCGGCTCGAACGCGCAATTTACCCACGGGAATACCCGAAAGACGGGTGTTATGGACGGGCACTAGCTATGTCCCGGATGGACGCACAGAGCTGGGTGACCTCATCCTGACTGTGGTCCGCAGTCAGGCATACGCGCAAAGCAGCCTTGTCTCGGGGTAGCGTTGGATAGAATGCTGCGGCCACATAAAAGCCGCGCCGCAATAGCTCGGCCGCCGTATCCACAGCTGCCCGAGACTCACCAATCGGAATCATCCGGATCGGCATTCCGTCACCTGATGATTGCGTCGGGGTTCTTTCGTCAAAAGCTTGAATAACCCTACTCAGGCGGGCCTGGCGCTCACCCAATTCCGTAGAACGATGAATCTCTGCTGATGCTAAGGCACCCGCAATTGCGGCCAAGTCTGGCCCCATTGAGAATGCGTGCGGGACGGCGTAACGTCTAAGCAGTTTCTCCTGTTCGTCCGTCCCAAGCATGAGAACACCGCCGGTCGCTCCAAAGCCCTTGCTTAAAGAAGCCGCGATAATTGTGTTTTCGCCGAGATCTGCGATTTGGGATTTGGCATATCCTTGGCCATGCCTTCCGCGGATTGAGATGCCATGCGCATCGTCGATGTAGATGAATAGCCCATAACGTTCTTGGAGACGCAATAGCTCACTGATCGGGGCATTTCCGCCCATTGAATACACACCATCGCATATGTAGGCGACGCAAGTGTGTTTCTGACAAATACCCTCCAGTTCCTCAACGTCATTGTGTCTAATTTGCAGAACCTGCGCATCTTCGGCCAAAACGGCCTTATGGTATGCCAAAGTGGCATGTGCAAATCGGTCGAAGACCAGTACCGGCTCACGTCCTCTGGTGAAAGCCCCGCATGCGAGCAACGGGAGCGCGCTCATGTTCGCCGTCAGAACCAACGAGTAAACGACTATCCGAGCATCGAAAAGTTCAGATAAGCTGTTTTCGAGATCTCCAGTTAGCGAAAAATTCAATCTCGTGCGCGCACCGGACCATTGTATTGAGCGATATGACGCTAATGCTGCTATTGCAGCGTCCACGATCAGTGGATGGTTATCAAGCCCGAGATAGCTGCCTCTCGCGAAGTCGATAACTGATCGTCCCGGCCCGATCTCCACATGTCGATGCTCAAGCGACCGAGCATACAGGGTCATTATTCCTTTGGAGTACGCGTAGTCGAAATCTGATCTCGACCTCTCAATCACACTTGCAAGATTACGGAATCTCTGCTTGTTCACGTCACTCTCCATCGACATGACCATAAGATAACTGCGCTTGTTTTATCTTAAGCGGTCAACGTTCAATCCCATCACACCGCGGCTCAAAGTTCATAAACGGCAACGTCGTTAGGCCGTTCTGAGGGAGCCTGCATAACAGCGGGTCTGCACCTCATGTCCCGTAGCACCAAGTCCCGGCTTCAAGCCAATCCTAGTAGCTGGTCAAGGAGTATCAATAGCCGTGCCAACTCCGCCGAGGGAGCGCCAGAACAGATTATCTGTAGATCTTTCAAGGCTAAGTTTCGCACAGCAGGATTTCGTTCCAACGTGATCGTGTCGCATCTTGAACCAAACGACAGCAGTTGTCAGTTTTTCGACATCACCCGAGGCAGTCGGTTATGACACCTTCGCGACGTCCTACTATCCGTACCGCTGTCGCAGCCGATATGCCGAACCGCTCCGCTGCGGCGCGAACCGTCATACCATCATTCAACGCTGTAGCAATGCGCGTTCGCAAATTCAGAGAAAGAGGTCGCACCATCATTGCCGGCCTCCAGCAACGATCTTGAATCACAAAACTAAAGCCAAGGGAATCTCCGCACGATTCCTAGCGCTGACAGACTCTAGCAGGCTGTTGAAGAAGTCTCTGGTTTGGCTTTTAGGATGGCCTCGTCTCCGCTGTCGTATGCAAAAGTGATCTCGATCACGCCATCATCGAGTAACTCGGCATGACCGTCGCCGGAGACTTCGTCCATTTCGTCGCATCCGGCCCATCGGAAGAAGACCATGGACGGGCTGTAGCCGAGATCGAGGCTCGCTTGCATCGCACCGAAGCCGATTTCGCCATGGCCATTGGCCCCGATGGTGATTGTGGCGGGCTCAACCAGGTCGAGATAATCCCGATCCCATAGATCGGCCGCGACGATCCGCCAGCGGCCAATCAGGTGGCAGTTCGCGGCCGCGCTCATGACGACACCGCCATCAGTTTCGGCAACCGCACCAGATTGTAGGCGGCGGCCGTGAAGGTGAAGGCCCATCCGACGCGGTCGCGGTCGCGGCCACGGAACTTCGTCTTGTCCTGCCCCGCGACGGTCTTGATCCAGCCGAACGCCTCCTCGATGCGCTTGCGGAGGCGCAGACTGACCCCATAGCCCGAATGGCGCGTCGTGCGCCCATCAATGGCCGAGCGGGGACCATTGATGTTCTGCGCCACATGCGGCGTCACCTTCATCGACCGCAAATCTTTGACGAAGTCCTTGTGTCATAGGCCTTGTCGGCACCCAGCGTGATCGCTTGTGTCCGCTCAGTGAAGGGCTCGATCATGGTAAGCGCCGCGACCCGTTCGGCATATCCGCTGGCCTCAGTCAGGCAGGCATCGACCAGCAGGCCATGGCGGTTTTCCATCAGCCCATGCCCCATGAAGGACAGCTTGGCCTCCTTGCCCTTTCCTTTCTTATCAAGTCTTGCATCTGGGTCGGTCGTTGAAGCATGCGTCTCGTTGGAGCGCCTTTCGCCATGGAAGTCTGCTTCTGCATTCCGACCACCGCCATCCGATGGTGGTTCGCCATGATCGCCCCTTGGGCCGTCCTTCGGCTTGAAGCTCTTCATCGACGCCCAGGCTTCGATCAGCGTGCCATCGACAGAGAAGTGGTCCGTTGACAGCAGCCGCTTTACCTTGGGCTGCGAAAGGATCGCACCCAGGAGCTTCGCGGCGATGTCACAGAGCTGGCTCGGTTTGTCTGAACAGTTTGCGGCGTTTTGCTAAGTGGATTTCCGCCTCGATTATGCTGCCATCATCATTGGCGCCAGCGCGTTGAAGTAGGCCTGATCCGGCGTCTGCCGGTCAAGGGATGAATGTGGGCGTCGGCTATTGTAAAAGGTCAAATATCGGCGAATGCCGACGCGGGCCTCGGACACGGTCTTGTAAGCATGGAGGTAGGTGAGTGGCGCGGGGCATTGCAGCCCCACGCTCTCCCAGAACCGGACGTGAACCTCTCGATTCATCCGGCTCCCATCATCCAGCCGCTCGTCCTATGGTCCAGTGGGCGAACAGTTTGGGGTTGCGTCGCCGAAGCGAGCGTAACCATTCCCAGGCCGCCAACGTGTGCCCCCGGAACCGTTTGTATTTGCGAGACACCCATCGCACGATGAACGCATCAATCGTGCGCAGTCCCTCACGAAGCCTGGAGGGATAGAAACGGCCGTAGTAGCGCACCCACCCAACGAGAGCGGGGCGAACCCACTTGGCTATTTCCTCCAGATCAAGGTCGCTCCGAAGATGCAGTCGCCACCTGCGCACCTCGAGCCGCATTCTCTTGGCAGCCTTATCGCTGACAGCGGGAATGACGCTGACGAAGCGCTTGTGGTTGCGGCCGATCGCTACTCTCGACCGGAATGTATAGCCGAGAAAGTCGAACGATCGCTCCGGGTAGTCTCCCGGGCGATTTGCATCCTTGCAGTAGACAACCTTGGTCTTTTGCGGGTGCAGCTGTAGCTGGCACTCCGCAAACCTCCGTTCCAGCGCTTGACGTAACTCAAGCGCCTGCTCCTTGCTTACGCAATGGCAGATCGCGTCGTCTGCATAGCGTTCAAACGGGATGGTCGGAAACTCCCTCTGCATCCAGCGATCGAACGCGTAGTGAAGAAAGAGATTCGCCAGCACGGGGCTACGCGCTTACCCTCCTGTCGCTTGCCATCATGTGAATCTTCGATGCCGGAAAGGGTGGGGCGGTGGGCGTCGATTGAAGCCGAGCATCGGCCAGACTCGGCGCCTGATGCGTCAATGGTGCTGTTTGATCCGATTGTTCAAATACTGGCTCCTGCGGATCCGAATCGGCTTCAGCCCTGGGTCCGATGCTGCAACTAGTTCACTCCCACTCCTCCTCAATCGGCTGAGGCTTTTGGAGCGCTCAATCGTGATCACTCCGCTCGCAGCAACACAGCATCTCGGTTCGGCAAGAACAGCGTGATAGGTATTACTAACCGACAGCAAAGTACGATCAACGACCTGCATCTCTCGCGTCTAGAGCAAATCCTGTTCAATTCGGATCATATCCAGCAGCCTTGAAGTAATTGGCGCATTCTGCGGGGGTGAAGCGGGGTATCAAGGCGCCAACTGCATCCCACAGGGCGTCAATCTTTCGCTCTGCCCGACCTCGCAGCATCGCCTTCAGTTTGGAGAAGGCGTTCTCGATCGGATTGAAGTCTGGGCTGTCAGGGGGCAGGAACATGAGCGTGGCGCCGACACGTTCGATGGAGTCGCGTACACCGGCTGTCTTGTGAGCCGGTAGGTTGTCCATGACCACCACGTCGCCGATCTCCAGGGTAGGCCCCAATACCTGTTCGACGTAAGCCAGGAAAGACACTACCGTTCATGGCGCCATCGTAGACAAACGGCGCGGTCATCCCAATGGCCATGTGGCACGCCAGCTCGGCAACGCTCACCTCGAAGTGCACGTCCGCGTAGCCGTGCCATCTTGGTCGAAAGGCCGGTTTCGTCGATGAAGATCAGCTTTTCTGGATCGAGATCCAGTTGGCCGTCGAACCAGACACGCCGGCGCTTTAGGACATCCGGCCGGTCCTGCTCCAGTGCGTGGGCGGTCTTTTTTTAAAGGTCCATCCGCGGCCTCGAAGCCAAGCGCCAAGTGCGCTGCGGCTGATCTTCACCTGCCGCTCGACAGACAAACGTTCGACCATTCATCGAGCGTCACGTCCTTACGCTCTTCAATCAGTGTGACAACGAATTCCTCGTGTGCATCCACCGCCGACGGGCGTCTCCACCCTTGCGGCCGAGCAGTCAGCTCACCCTCTTTCGCTCTCGCAATCCAGCGGATCGCCGTCGAAATCCCAATTCCGAACCGAGCTGCGGCCTGTCGAGCCGACATTCCCGCCGCAGACGCTTTCAAAACCCGTATTCGAAGATCATCGCTCAGTGCTTGTCCCATCATCCACCTCTTCTCTGTGGATGTTTGAATCAGCTTCGATGGACGCCGTCACATCACAATCGATTCATCGATCGCAGGACTTGCTCTAGCGATTCGACCGATGTTCGGCGATGATCACCTTTTAGCTGGGGGCACTTGTGCTGGTGCGGAGAGGTGGGGGGCCTCTGGTTTTTCCTGTTCGGTCGGAGATGGTGCGATCGACCAACTGATTAAGTCGACCGCGCGCTCAAGTGTTGCCTCGGTCCGGGCAAGGCTGGGTGAGGCTGCAATAACATGTCCAATAGCGTCAAGGTAATCGCCGTTCCTGGCGATCGTCTTCTTAGGTTCAACATACAATTTGACCTCAGCGACACCTGGTACGGCCGCCGCCCGACTGCCGCCATCGATCCAATCAAGGGTGCCGTCGCGGTCAGGAATAAGGTACCGTGTGGCCGCAACGTCTGAACGGCTTCTGCGCAAATTCCATTCCTCGCCGATGACAACCTTGATGTGCTCGGCAACGAGATCGACACCATAAGCCAGTTGAACCCTTTGAGGATTGGTCCCACCCGAAAGACGTGGATTGACTTCAATGACAACTGGACCACGCTTCGTCCACCGGAACTCAATGCTCGTTGGGCCCCAATCAAGGCCGAGAGCTTGCAGACAGGCTAGCGAAACATCGGCAATACGCTTATGCGCGTCGTCAGTTAGCGGTGCCGGATAGGTGCACTCACGAAAGATGAAATGGGGCGGGGAGGCAAAATCAGCGGTGCCAATCCCAACGACCTCATTTCCCATTATATCAGCGCCATAGAAAGGACCTTGTGCAAATTCTTCAACTAGTATCCTTGGCAACGACTTCCATGTGTGCTTTCTGCTCAATAGATAAGTTGTGTGTTCCGCTAATTCATTGACACTGCGACACAATCGGACACCGCTGCTGCCCGTACCCGCGGCTGGCTTAACAACCACCGGCAGGCCGATCTCCGCAGCATATCTTTCTACGTCCGTCGCGCTCGCTGCCAAGCGATAATCAGGCATCGGCACACCGGTTTGCGCGAGAAGCTGACGTTGAGCGAATTTGTCGCAGCATCGTTCAATCGATGCAGGGTTGGGTCCCGGGAGATCGAAATGCCTGCAGAGTTTGCCGACTGTCGCATAGAGCGACTCGTCGAGGGTCGTAAAGCCGGTGATGCCAGCTATGTCATGCTTCGCGCGCAGGTGGGAACATTCGTCGATTAGTGCACCGAGATTTTCTGTATCCACTTGGATTACGTCGACTCCTTCCGCTGCAAGATAATCGTACTCGGTTGGATCAGCCGACAGAGTAATTGGATTGAGGCCAAGTCCTCGGGCTTCTTTTAAGTACATTGGGCCAATACTTCTGTGGCCTTCAAGCAGGATGAGCGTCCTTCTTGCCATTGGCGATGACCTCCGTTGCACTCTTTGGGCGGTCTGAGGATCAGCAGGCATCAGCCTTTGTTCGTGCCTGGCCCAGATTCGAGGTGAAGGTACCATTGTCCGCGATCTATAATTGCAAAGAATTTGTAAACTTTGTTGAATGATTTTTGAATGTTGATGGTTCGGTTCATTCTCTCAACCTGACCGTTGGTCCATGGATGCTTTACCTTGGTGGTGCGGCGCTCGATATCGTTAGTGGCGCAGGTATATTCGAAGGCATGGGCCAGAAAGGTTCGCCATTGGCGATTGCTTCTTTGATCAGCGGCACAGCGGAGCCTCCAGCACCGGGCGTGGTGAACTGGATCCCGTTGTCGGTGAGCACGGTGTGGATCTTGTAGGGGACGGCTGCAATCAAGCGCAGGAGGAACTCGCGCGAGACGGCGGTGGTCGCCTTCTCGTGCAGTTCGATGAAGGCAAACTTCGAGGTGCGATCGATGGCAACGAACATGTGTAACTTACCCTGTTCGGTGCGCACCTCGGCAATGTCGATGTGGAAGTAGCCGATCGGGTAGCTCTTGAACTTCTTCTTCGCCGACCTGTCGCCGTCGACATCTGGCAAGCGGCCGATGCCGTGACGCTGCAGCAACGATGCAGCGAAGACCGCGTAAGATGCGGGATTGTCGGCGGCAGTGCATAGAGGCAGTCATCGAGCGGCAACAGCGTATACCGGCGAAAGGCAACGATAACAGCCTCCTCCTCGACGGAGAGCACCGTCGATCTCGGCTCTTTCGGGCCGGTCGGAAGGTCCGCTACCGAGGACCGATTCCGCCACTTGGCGACGGTCTTCTGATTGATTCCATAACGCTTCGAAAGCGTCCTCAGGCTCTCTTGACTATGTTGTATCGCTCGACGGACTGCCTCTGTCGTCGTGGCGCTCCCATGAGGGCGTCACGACACGAACTGGTGAATCTGTCCGACTTTTGAGAACGTATCCGGAACTCAGGTTAGTTTAACCGTGGATGTCGTTGCTTTTTCGGCCCTGAGAGCTTCGTAGAGGGCGGTCTTCGGATTCTCACGCATGCATCCGACCTACAAGGCTCTGAGCGAGTTCGGCCGCGCGGTCAAAACCATCTTTCTGTGCCGCTATCTACGCCAAGAGGCGGGAAATCCACGAAGGCTTGAACGTTGTTGAAAACTGGATCAGTGCCAACAGCTTCGTCTTCTTCGGCAAGATCGCCACCAGATTTCGGATGGCTTGCGGCCTGAACAATACGCCAATACCAATCATGGGCGATAGAAACGCTACAATAATCTGACGCAAAATCTCATTTTAAGTCGGGATAATCGCGACAAACCCCACGGCCGCCTTTCGCCCCGTGCAACCTAGCAGCCCCTTGCGTCACATCTTCTAATTATGGCCTCCTTCGCGCGCAACTCGCATTGACGCAGATCAAATCTGTGAGCCCCTGCTGGTTGTATAGATTAGACACCGCTGAACTGAAGCGGACGCGCCCATATCGGATTCAATGTGGATGAGACCACCTATGAAGAGGAAAAACAAACTCGTCGTGGCCTTTGCTGCCACGCTCGTCTCGGGAATTTCCGTGCTCGCCCTTGCCGCCGGAGGAGGGGCAACCGTGGCGGATCCCGGGGCCATGGAAGGCAAGCACTTCGATCCCAAGGGCAAGATGCCGTCAAAGTATACGATCGAACTTCAGCAGGCGCAGCGCAAGTCGCTGCCTTTTGAGGACAAGCGTGATTTCGAAGAGGCCAGTAAGGGTTTCATCGCTGCACCTCCTTATAAAAGCATCATGGCCGAGGCCGGCAACGTCGCCTGGGACATGGGCATCTATGAGTTTCTGCTACAGGGCAAGGATTTCGACAGCATCAACCCATCGCTGCAGCGTCAGGCGATCCTGAACATGGCTTACGGACTTTACGAGGTGGTGCCGGGCAAGATCTACCAGGTTCGCGGTTTCGACCTCGCCAATATCAGCTTCATCAAAGGCGATACGGGCTGGATCGTCTTTGATCCATTGACGGCGAAGGAAACCGCCAAGGCAGCACTCGACTTCATCAACGAGAAGCTTGGCGCACGCCCCGTGGTTGCGGTTGTCTATTCCCACTCTCATGCCGACCACTGCGGCGGCGTGCGCGGCGTGGTGGACGAAGCGGACGTGAGGAGCGGAAAGGTGCCGGTGATAGCGCCAGCCGGCTTCATGGAACATGCTGTCTCGGAGAATGTCTATGCGGGGAACGCGATGAACCGGCGCATGTTCTTTCAGTATGGCGTCTTGCTGCCGCGCAGCCCGTTCGGTCACGTGGACCAGTCTATCGGCAAGAATACTGCCGCCGGTAACCTGGGCCTGATCCAGCCGACGTGCTACATCGAGAAAGATTTCGAGACGTTGACGATCGATGGCGTCACGATGGAATTCCAGAACACGCCGGGCACGGAAGCGCCGGCGGAGATGAATACATGGTTTCCGCAGTTCAAGGCTTTCTGGGCGGCAGAGAACATTACCGGGACCATCCACAATATCTACACGTTGCGCCCTCGTGCGCGATGCGCTGGCCTGGTCGAAGCATGTCAACACCGCTCTATACCGTTACGGGACAGAGGCAGAGTTCATGTTTGCCGCCCATAGTCGCTGGGGGAACGAACGCATTCAGGAGGTCATGCGGGCACAACGCGACACCTATGCGCATCTCAACAACAATGTACTGCACCTTGCCAACCAGGGCGTCACGATCAACGAGATCCAAAATGTCTACAAGCTGCCCGCCAGCCTTCAGAAACAGTGGGCAGCGCATAGCTATCACGGGTCTGAGGAGCATAATAGCCGCGCTGTGCTGAATCGCTATCTCGGCTACTGGGATGGCAATCCGGCGACCTTGATCCCGCTATCGCCACGCGAGTCTGCACCCCTGTATGTCGAGATGATGGGCGGCGCGGAAAAAATTATTGCCAAGGGTACACAGCTCTACGGCGACGGCAAATATCGTGAGGCAATGGAGATCATGAACAAGCTCGTCTATGCCGAGCCCGGCAACCAGCGAAAGATCTTCTGGCGGATATCTTTGAGCAGATCGGCTACCAAAAAGAGAGCCCGAGCGTGCGCAACAGCTTCCTCGCCGCCGCCTACGAACTTCGCCACGGCATGCCGAAAGGTACTGCGCCCAAGAGCAGTGGGGTCGACACGATCCGGGGGATGACCACCGAACTCTGGCTCAATTTCCTCGGAATTCGCCTCGACAGCAGCAAGATCGAAGGTCTTGAATACGTCATCAACCTCATCACGCCTGACAATGGCGAGGAATATGTGGTTGAGGTCAGCAATGCGTTCCTCACAAACATCAAGGGGCAACGGGCCAAGGATCCTGATCTGACGATCACGGTCAATCGTACCGATCTTGAAACCATCATGGCGGGTACAGCAACGTTTGACGATCTGATCAAGGCCGGCAAAGCCAAGTTCGACGGCGATCGCGCCCCGTTCGACAAACTCGCGAACGCTCTGGACACATTCAGTCCGAACTTCGAATTAATGCCGGGGACATGCCAGGAAGAAGGCGTTTCAACATCGTCGGAAACCCCGTTTGCGGCGGAGGAGCCGGCTGACACTTCGGGTGGTTGATCTGCAAGGGAGCAACCGATGCCGTGCCCAAGTGCCGCATAAACCGCATGCCTCCGCCGAAGGCCGTCTGCCTTGATTTTATAAATGGCTTTAAGTTCATGCCTTACGTCATGCGCTACAGTTGTCTCACAAATTGAGGTTCTGCCTGCCGATGCCCTGGGCCGTCGGCGGGATGGGACGGATGAAGAGAAGATCCTTCTGTTCTTTCAAATGGCCAAAATCGCACATTCGGGCCGGTTAGGCCCATTAATGATGTTCAGGGGCCGTCGTAGCTTTTTCGGCCCTGAGAGCTTCGTAGAGGGCAGTTTTCCCGATTTTCACGCGGGCCGCGGCCTCCCGGACGTTCAAACCGGCCGCCAGATGCTGACGGGCTTTGGCAAGTTTCTCCGGGGTTACGACAACTTGTCGGCCACCGCGCCGGCCGCGCTCCTCTGCGGCTTGCAGACCGGCACGTGTTCGTTCCCTGATCAGATCGCGCTCGAACTGTGCCAGCGCCCCGAACAGATGGAAGACCAGGCGACCGCCGGGTGTCGTGGTGTCGATGTTTTCGGTGATGGACCGGAAGCCGACGTCTTTGGCCTCCAGTTCGGTGATGATCTCGATGAGGTGCTTCATCGACCGGCCGAGGCGGTCGAGCTTCCAGACCGTGAGCGTGTCGCCGTCGTGAACGTAGCGGATCGCCTCCGCCAATCCGAGCCGGTCAGTCTTCACGCTGGATGCCTTATCCTCGAACAGCCTTTCACAACCTGCTTTGCGCAAAGCGTCGAGTTGCAGGGCGGTGTCCTGGTCGCCGGTGGAGACCCTTGCATAGCCGATAGAGGTCATGAGACGTGGTTTGTCCGATTTGCCGTTCAAGAACAAGGTTTGCGGACAAAAACTGTGGATGCCGCGAAACGGTCGTTTGTCGGACATGGATTCCAGTTCGCTGCGGTCTCCGCAACGAAACTGGAAGCCGAAACAATGGCACGAAGAGCACTGCTGAGCGAGATATGGTGGCTACAGGCGACAACCATCCTGCAGGACGAAAGGGAGATCGCCAAACATTACACGCTGGACCGGCCGGATCTCGACCTGATCATGCGGCAGAACAAGGCCTCGAACAGGCTGGGCCTTGCCTGTGTCATGGCCTTGCTGCGATATCCCGGCCGACCGCTTGCGGATGGCGAGGTCTTGCCGTCTGGCGTTTTGCGGTTTCTGGCACGGCAGATCGGCGTCGATCACCGCGAGATCGATCGCTATTTCGAGCGCCCGCAGACACGACGCGAGCATCTCGCCCTGCTTTTCGACAGGATGAAAATGCGCCCTTTTGCGCCCGCGGACGTGAAAGCGCTCACCGGCTGGCTGACGCCTGCCGCGCAAAGCCTGCGCCAGGCCATGCATTGGCGGATATGGTGGTGGAGGAATTGCGCCGCCGCCGCATTCTCCTGCCTGCGCGCCCCGCCCTTGAAGCCATCCTTCATCTGGCAATCCGGCACGGGGTCCGCATCGCCTACCGGGCGCTGGCGGGCGGATTGTCGGAGGGCCACAAGCTCGACCTGGACAAACTTCTCGACCCGCGTGAGGGGACGAGCGTCACCGTCCTCGCTTGGGCGAGGACACCAGCATTATCGCCAGCCGCCGCCAATCTCGACAGAATAGCCGAGCGAATTCGCTTTCTTCGGTCCCTAGACCTGCCCGTGACGCTGATGGAGCGCATTCCGGCCAAGGTCTTTGATGAATTTGCCGCAGAGGGGATGCGCACGAGCGCCCAACATCTGCGCGACCTCAACTCAGAACGCCGGTATGCTGTGCTGGCGGCGACGGTGCTGTATCTTTCCCGCCAATTGACCGACGGCGCCATCGACATGTTCAAGAAGCTCATGGGCATGTTGACGCGGCGGGCCGACAATCAGGCGGCCGCCCGCGTCACCCGCTCCGTGCGGGAGGTGCAGAAGCCACTGAAGGACGTTTCGAAAGTTTGCCATGCGATCATCAAGGCCAAGGAGAAAGGGGAGGATATCGCCAAGGCGCTCGAACAGGTCGTTCAATGGCCAGCCTTTGCCGCCAGTGTCCAGGCGGTCGACACGCTGATCGCGCCGGATGTCATCGACGGCAAAATCGAAATGATCCAGCGCTATCCGACGATCCGGAAACTAGCGCTGCAATTCCTCTCGACACTCGTGTTCCGCGGCCACGCCGTGGCGGCGAATCTTTTGCGGGCGCTCTCCGTGATTGCCGATCTCTATCGTACAGGGAAACGGGCAATACCGGACAACGCTCCCATATCCTTCGCGCCGAAAGGCTGGATGCCGCTTGTTCCCAACACTCAAAGCCGGTGACATCGTCACCCTCGATAATCTGGGAAGCCACAAGGGAAAGCCCGCCCGCGATGCGATCCGAGACGTCGGTGCACATCTCTTCTTCCGTAAGCGCGAATTTCTGCGCACCTTCTGAAGGTATCCATCCGGCGAAGGCCGTCTGTCTTGATTTGCTGATTGGCTTTAAGTCCATGCCTTATGTCATGCGCTACAGTCGTTTCCCCCATTGAGGTTCTGTCCGTCGACGATCTTGGTCGCCGTCGAGATTGGTCGGATGAAGAGAAGGTGCGGATTGTCGAAGAAAGTCTGCACGGATACCGGCAGGGTTCGGCGACAGCCCGGCGTTATGGATTGTCGCGGTCATTGTTGACGACCTGGCGGCGGGAGTACCGAAGCGGGCTTCTGAGCGTTTCCGGATCAACGAGCTTCGTGCCGCTTTCGATTTTGCCGCCGCCTGCAGCATCTTCCGAGATGATGGCTCCACTCCAGGCGGACGGCGATAAGTTGATCGAGATCGGCCTGCCGAATGGCCGGCGACTGACGATCCCAGCCTCGCTTGATCCGACCATCCTTGCCCGCCTGTTGCCGATCCTGGATGCATCATGATCGCGTTTCCGGCTGGGGTGAAGGTGTGGATCGCGGGCGGCGTGACAGACATGCGTTGCGGTATGAACAGCTTGGCGCTGAAGGTGCAGGAAGGCCTTGGCCGTGACCCTCATGGCGGCGAGGTCTTCTGCTTTCGTGGTCGCAAGGGTGATCTGATCAAGGTCCTGTGGCATGACGGGGTCGGCATGTCGCTTTACCTGAAGCGGCTGGAAGCTGGAAAGTTCATCTGGCCGGTCAGCCAGAATGGCTCCGCCGTGCCGGTGTCGGCGGCGCAGCTCGGCTATCTCCTGGAAGGGATCGACTGGCGCAATCCGCGCTGGACGCAACGACCTTCCAGAGCAGGCTGATCGCTCGCATTACCCTGTTTTTGTTGGGCTTTCAGCGACTTCCATGATAGCTTTCTCCCATGGATGATGCTGCTTCGGAGATAGCCAGACTGCGCGCCGCGCTTGCGGCATCGGAAGCGCGTGCCGCGTCTGCCGAGGCTGATCTCGCACAGGTGCGCGCTGTCGTTACGACATCGGAGGCGATGATCCGGCACCTCAAGCTCGAGATCGCCAAGTTGCGCCGCGAGCAGTATGGCCAAAGTTCGGAACGCCGCGCCCGGCTGATCGACCAGATGGAACTGCAGCTCGAAGAACTCGAGGCAGACGCCACCGAAGATGAGATCGCGGCGGAACGCGTCGCGGGAAAGATCACGAGTGTTTCCGCCTTCGAACGCCGTCGGCCGGCCCGCAAGCCGTTTCCTGATCACCTGCCCCGAGAGCGCCTGATCATTGAAGCTCCCTCGACTTGCACCTGCTGTGGCTCAGCCCGGATTGTGAAGATGGGAGAGGACGTCACCGAGACGCTGGAGGTGATCCCGCGCCAGTGGAAGGTGATCCAGACAGTGCGCGAGAAGTTTACCTGTCGGGATTGCGAGAAGATCAGCCAGCCGCCGGCACCTTTCCATGCGACCCCACGTTGATGGGCAGGACCGAATTTACTGGCGACGATCCTGTTCGAGAAGTTCGGCCAGCATCAACCACTGAACCGTCAGGCCGAGCGCTACGCCAGGGAGGGTGTCGATCTCAGCCTCTCCACGTTGGCTGACCAGGTCGGGGCGTGCGCGACGGCGCTTCAACCAATCCATGACCTGATCCGTGCCCATGTTTTTGCCGCCGAACGGGTGCATGGTGACGACACCACGGTGCCGCTTCTGGCTCGGGGCGCAACACGGCAGGCAAGGTTGTGGACCTACGTCCGCGATGACCGTCCCTTTGCGGGCGGCGCGCCTCCCGCAGCCCTCTTCCACTTCTCTCCCGATCGCGAGAAGACCCATCCCAATAGGTATCTCGCCGGATGGCATGGCACCCTGCAAGCCGATGCCTACGGTGGCTACAACGACCTCTATCGTGCCGACCGCAGCCCTGCGCCGGTCCACAGCGCGCTCTGCTGGAGCCATGCGCGGCGCAAGTTCTTCGAACTCGCTGATATCGCCGGCAACGTGCGCAAGGGCAAACCTGCCCACGAGATATCGCCCGTCGCGCTCGATGCCGTGGCCCGCATCGACGCGCTCTTCGACATCGAGCGCGGCCTAATCGGAATGCCTGCCAAGGATCGGCTTGCTGCCCGACAGCAGCATGCTCGTCCGCTCGTCGAGGAACTGCACGATTGGCTCATGGCCCAGCGTGCCCAGATGTCGAAGCACAATCCCGTCGCCAAGGCGATCAACTACATGTTCGAGAAGGAAGGACGCTGGGAAGCCTTCACCCGGTTCCTCGACGACGGCAGGCTTTGCCTTTCGAACAATGCGGCCGAACGCGCCCTGCGCGGTATCGCTCTCGGAAGAAAGGCATGGCTATTCGCCGGTTCCCAGCGCGGCGGCGAGCGTGCGGCCTTCATGTATTCCCTAATCGTCACGGCAAAGATGAACGATATCGATCCGCAGGCCTGGCTGGCGGACGTGCTCGCCCGCATGCCCGGCATTCCCGTATCACGGCTGCCGGAACTGTTGCCCTGGAACTGGTCTGTCGCAGGCCATGCCAGGCAGGTTGCCGCTTGATGGCGCGGCCGACGCATGTCTACACGATCGGTTACGTTGCCACGCTGATCGGCGAGAACCTCGAACTCCTCCAGGAAATCGCCAGCAATTCCGACAACATCGATTATGGCGAGATGATCCACGCTTATGACGGCAGCGACGAGGGCATCACGACCTTCACCGAACGCGGCGTCGAGAGCTTGAAGGAGTTTATCGCCGATATCCGCACTTGGGAGGGCGGTGTTCGGCAGTTCCTCAACGACGAGCAATGCGATCCTGAAAAGATCGAACGCATCATGGCAGACGAGCCGAAATCATAACTGTCGCGGCCTCCACCGAATGGATACTTCTGAAGCGCAGTGCACTCAGGCATGAAGTGTCCACCAAAATAGGTGGACACCAAATCATGGATGAAGATGCTCCTAAACTGCAGGTGCGGCTTGTTGGCCGCGACGGCCGCCGTCGATATGACCCTGCCTCGCGAGATCAGCTTGTCGCAGCGTGTTTAGAGCCCGGCGTTTCGGTCTCTCGGCTGGCGCGGCGCACCCGCATGGTCACATCAGGCGAATCCCAGGCTGCCAAGAGATTGTCGGCTAAGTTCGCGAAGGTGCCTGGGTCGACCTCGATGGTCGAAGGACTATCGGCAGGCTTGCGCCCTTCCAGATCCCGCACGCGGCGCAATGCAGCTTCCCAATTCTTCTCGAGCTGCGCCGCAATCAGGCGGTTGTCGGGATCGCATGCCGCATAGCGGCGCTCGGCGAGGCTAGCCTCGTAGCGGGCCTGTTGTCGCTCCAAATCGTGAATGTGGCGCTGGTCTTCCTGTCGCTCCCGGTGCATCCGCTCTGCTTCAAAAGTCGCCTCGATCGCTAATGGTTCTACCGCGCGCAACAACTCGCGCGCAACCGCCGCATCGACCTTCGGGCCGCCGAACGTCATGCACCGGGGCAGGCCCATCATCAGATTCTGCTTATAGCATCGATAGACAGGACTTTGCGGATTGCCCGTATAGGCAACACTCAGCCGCCGCCCACACCGTCCGCAGGTTAGGAGACCCGACAATAGCGCTTTGCCGCCGCGGCCCGATTTAGTCCCGTCCCAGCGGCCATAATTATTGAGAGCCAGTTGCTGTTGGTTGCGCTCGTACTCGTCCCAGCTAATATAACCCTCGTGGTGGTCCTTTATCATCACCTCCCAAGTACCAGCGGGCTTGCCATGCCCGTAACTGCGCCGCGCCCGTCCATCGACGATGGCAGTCCGCTTCTCACTCTTCCCATAGACGTAGACCCCCGCGTAGAAAGGGTTTTTGAGGATGCCGATCACATTGCGATAACGGACCGGCGTCCAGACGAAGTTGGTCATGCGCCCTTCATCCGACGGCCGGGGGAAGTGAATCTGATCTTTCGTCATCGACAGCAGCACCTGGCGCGCACTTCCAAGCTCTTGGAAACGGGCGAATATGGATCGGATCACGTCTTGCAGACGCAGATCGGGGTCCAGCCCAAGCCCGGCTTCCCGATGCCAAATGTAGCCGAACGGAACGGAAAGTCGTAATTCGCCACGGCTCGCTTTTGATCTGGCGGCATCGAGCATGCGGCCCCTCAGTACGCCCAATTCAAACTCGCTGATACTGCCCTTCATTCCCAGGAGCAGACGATCATTGGGTCGACATGGGTTGTAGACACCATCATGGTCTATGACGCGGGCTTCAACAACGCCGCAAAGTTCGAGCAGATGATGCCAATCACGTCCGTTCCGTGCAAGGCGTGATGCATCAAAGCACAGAACGGCACCAACCTTGCCGGCGCACAACAGCGCGACGAGACGGTCGAAGCCGGGGCGGGCGACAGTTCCGCTGGCGGAGCGTCCGAGGTCGTCGTCGATGACCTCAATGTCGCTGAAGCCGCGTTGTCGCGCGACGTCAACAAGATCATACTGCCGTCGCTGGCTTTCCAGATTGGCCATAACCTGCGACTGCGTGGATTGCCGCACATAAACGACGGCCTTGCGCGCGAGCAGCGCTGTCGGAAACAATCAGTGCTGGTCATCGTTAAGCTCCTCGACGACCTGACCGGCCGCCTGCATCAGCAGGCAAGCTACCGTTAATATCGCCTTCTTGCGGTCGTGGTCGCTCAGTCCGTCGAGCGTCCGGGATTTGAATATCAGGTCGAGCTGCCGGCGTGATGCCGGCACCAGCGTATTGCGGGATCTCATCGTCTTCCTCCTGAGTGATTCTACGTCCACCTCGGAAGAGTGCAGGCTTGTCGCCGCCGGTGACCAGCCTGTTCAGTTCGATCAGCGCCCCAAGATCGACACGTGCAAGACCCATGGTCATGCCGCCGCACACCACAGGATCAATCATCCAGCCCGAAATCGAGACCACGACACCTGTCGGCCCCAAAACCTTCAGAAACCGACCCGTCGCTCGTTCTTCGACGCGACGAATGGAAACCCTCTGGCCAAAATATGGATGCCAGCGATAGTGAACCTCGACTTCATCGCCGACATGGGCAGAATGAACGGGGCTTTGCGACCGGCAGAAAATCGTGGCTGTTCAGCGACACCGCTGACGGAGCCAAGGCCAGCGCCGTGATCTACAGTCTGATGCTCACTTGCCGCGCCTGTGGGATCGACCCACTCACCTGGCTGCGCCATGTGCTAACTGAGCTGCCGCAGCGCGACGAAGCGGCCAACATCGTCGACCTGCTACCGTTCAACTTCTCCAAAAACTCTGCGGCCTAATAGAGCTGGATATCGCTACCGATGTGAGGGCGGTTCAGTGCCGCAGCCGTCAATGCGCATCGAAAATCGCGCTTACCTTCTTCCTGCCCCCTACAGCCCCGACCTAGGTAAAATCCCTCCGGCCTACTCACCCCTGGGTCAAAACCAACATGACACGCACCTGCGGATGGTGTTAGGCGGGGAGAGCCCCTCATTGCAAAAGTCCCTCATAGTCATTGGAAGACGCTGACCTTCCTGGCTGGCTTACGCCGCGATAGCATCGTTGCCCCCTTCGTCCTCGATGGTCCCATCAACGGCATCGCTTTTACCGCATGGGTTCGGCAGTGTCTGGTCAATCCCATCGAGATGATGTTCGCAAAGCTCAAGACACTCGTCAGAAAGGCAGACGAACGAGCCGTCGAAACAACATGGAGACGCATTGGAGAGCTCTTGAAGGCGTTCAGTCCCCAAGAGTGCTCCAACTACCTCAGACATGCAGGGTATGGTTCATAATAAACCTGACAGACTCTAGTGTTGTCGTTGCCTCGCGATGTCCGCACGCCCCGGTTCAAGGGCGAACGGTAGAGTCGGACTCGAAAAGGTTTCAACGATATCCGTATCTTGCCAGCCGCCTGGTGAGCATTCGGATGTGAGCGATGGTTATCCAGGCTTCTGCTGAAGCGATGGATGTCTCGAAGTCCTTGGCCAGCCTGCGGCATCGACCCAACCACGCAAACGTCCGTTCGACGACCCAGCGGCGCGGTAGGATTTCGAAACCCTTGGCCTTGTCGGTACGCTTGATGATTTCGAGTTTCCATTTTCCTCTTTTCTGCAGCCGCTTTTTCAGCTTGTCGCCCGCATAGCCGCCATCGGCGAAGACATGAAGGAGCCACGGCCATCGGTTGCGGATGGACTTCAGAAGATCGGGAGCCCCGTCGCGGTCCTGGATATCAGCGCTGTGCACCATGAGACCAACCATCAGCCCGAGCGTATCGACAATGATATGACGCTTGCGGCCCTTGATCTCAGCGCAAACGCAGTTTGTCGCGGTCTTGCCAGCGTCAAAGCCCCGAATACCACCGCTTTCAGTAGTCTTGACGCTTTGGCTGTCAATGGCACCAGCCGTCGGTGAAGCTTCTTTCCCATCCAGCTCCCGCGCCTCCATGACAAGGTGATGGTGATCCGTGGCCAAAGACCCATTGCCCGCCATTCATAGAAATACCGCTGCACCGTTGAACAGGGCGGAAAGTCCTTCGGCAGCATCCGCCACTGGCAGCCTGTCGAGGCGATATAGAGAAGGGCGTTTAAAACCTCGCGCAGATCGGTCTTGCGTGGCCGGCCCAGACGCCGTGGCGCGGGCATGAACGGCGCAATAAATTCCCATTCGCGATCGGTAACATCGCTTGCATATCGGCTCGTCCGACGGACATATTGCTGTCGGGTGGTTTCAGTCCAGGCCATTGTGCACTCCATCGAATCTTCGCAAATCCGAAGGAATCACAACTGGCTGAAATCACTCAAATCTTTTTGGGGCAGCTCTTAACCGCAGCCCCTCGCGCCGCGGGAATTGCCATACGGTGTCGTGGGATACCTTCGGCGATAAACGCCCGGTACGACTCAGGAACACGCTTGCGGTGACCGCCCATCTTCCCAGGCGCGACAGATCCGCTGGGACGGTAACGTTAAGTCACTTCATCGCTGAAGACACCGCAATACCGAACCGCGCCACCACCGACCGGCAGATTTCGCCGGCTTCAATTGCATCAACAACACGATTATGAAGATCATTTGAAATGAGGTCGAGTCATAGGATGCTGGCTTCCACTCTAGCCAGCATCTTGAATCACAGATAGCTAAAAATCGAAATTCCTACCGATTCAGCTGAAAATGGAAGCGGTCTAGATTTCGAAAATCTCCCGCGGAAGTGCGGAGAAGGTCTCGGCACCGCTTTCGGTAACACGAAATGTTTCGCTGATCACGTAGCCGAAGTCTTCGTCAATCCAATTCCCTAGCATCAGGTGGAACGTCATGTTCGGCTGAAGCACCGTATGGTCATCCTCCCTCAGGCTGGCCGTAGGTTCGGTCCAGTCAATCCCGATCGCATAGCCGCATCGCGATTCTTTCTCTAGTCCATGCTTCTTTAGCGTGGTGTTGAAAGCGACGGCGACATCGCCACAGGTGGCGCCCGGTTTGACGGCAGAAAGTGCGGCCTCCATGCCAGCAACCTCGGCGTGGTGGACCCGGCGAAGGCGATCTGACGGCTTACCGATCGAGTAGGTCCGCATCAGGGCCGAGACATAACCGTGACGTACACCGCCCATCTCAAGGTTAATTTGCGATCCCTGGCGGAAAACATCTTCGGTCCAGATAATGTGCGCAGTGCCCGAACGCGGCGAGGCACAAATGAAAACTCGCCTCAAATCTGTGCCGACTTTGCCATTGACGCCGCGAACCAGCGTCGCGATGATTTCTGCAGCAGCATCCGCCTCTCTTACGCCCGGACGCATTACTTCTTTCCCTGTCAGCATTCCTGCGTCCGTAATCGCGGCGGCTTCTCGCATCATCTCGATTTCAAGATCTGACTTGACCAGTCGGATCCAGGGCACTTCGTTGCTGAAGTCTGCTAATTTTGTCCCCGGAGCCCCGGCCTGGAACCTGTCGATCAACTTCGCCGAGAGTAAGTTGTTTTCAAGCGCTAATCTCCCACCACCGAGGCCGTCGTCTCGCAGGAAATTAATTAGAGCGTCGAAGCCGTCCTTGTCAGGGTCAGCGATCAGAGCTTCGGGGTAGCCAATTACCCGGTCCCTTTCCATAAACGTCTGATGCACCGCCGCCGGCGCATCCATACGACGCGTCAAGAAAGTTGGCTCTTCATCTTTCAAGGAGATGACGAGGCCTTGTGGAATGTACGCCGACTTGGCTGTGTAACCACATAGATAAGTGATGTCTGCAGGGGAGGTGATCAGTAACGAAGTGACCTCGCGTTGTTCCATTTTAGCCTTAACAAGGGCCAGCCTTCGCAGATACTCGGCCCGTGGAAACGCTTGCGGTCCTTTTGGCATTGTCATGAGGTAACTTCCTTTCTTATTGCAGTTGAACGAACAAGCTCTCACTGCGTCATTGTGAACTGATTTCGGAAACCCAGCCCGACCTTTTTCTGCGCAACTCAGGCTATGGATGCCATTGTCATCCGGCAAAGATCGGTGATGTCGTAAACGGGCAGGTTCGCGGTTCGCCGGATCGCGGACGCGACCGTCGGAAATCCCGCGCATTCGAACAGAATAACTGCTATCTCGGGATGCGCGCGCCGGAGCCGTGCGATGCAGTCGGCAACATCTGACTCGATCGCTTTAACGTCCATTGGTGGCGCTGGACGCTTTAGCTCGTCATGCCAATACTTACCGCCTTCAATGCCTCCAATCACGACCCGCGCCCGCTCGGCTGGGTCAGCAACCCCAAGCAAGTCTTCACTCAGATGCTTCGAGTCATAGGTCAAGACAGCGATTTTGCCCGGCGACGGCACTTGCCGTAGCAGTGCTGGCAACAGGATCAGGCTTGACATAACAACAGGCACTTTGACAGCGGCCGCCACCGCCGATTGATGTCGGATTGAGAAGCCGCAAGTTGAGCTTATCGCGACAGCACCTCGTTCGACCAAGCGGTTGGCGGCCGCTATATAGGCTGGCTCGAGTGCCGGATCACCAGAAACGACATTTTCAACCCAAGCTCCCGCTACGATCTCCTGGATCGCTGGGGATTCAAACGAAGACGGATTGAGTATCGAGCCGGGCGCGGGCGTCGGCGGCTTGCCCCCCGGCGGCACCCCTCGTTCGAGGGTTAGAATTCCGAGAGACCGTGTCGTTCGTGAAGTCATGAAGTACTTTCCCCTAAAGTTGTCTCGTGTACGCATTTCGGCAGGCCTCTCGCGCAGATACCACTTTCAGCCATCTCCGCGGCACGAGAGATGTCGCGCGCCGCGGTGCTGATCATGGCTTTGATACCTCCAGGCTTTGTCAGGTCTCGTGTTCAGACAAAGGACGGCACCCGGTCGAAGGTGAAGCGCAAACCCAGCTCAGCCGTGGCCGACAGGTCGCAAGCGCTCAACCATATTCGACTCGTGACGATAGCGCCTTCCCAAGATCCGCTCGATCGCTGCTCCTCGCCTTCTGTGATCACAAATTTGTTATTATGAGATACAATATTCCTCGTTTCGAAGCATGTCAACGGCAATGCCTGCCCGAACAATTGACTGGCCGATCTCGAAACAGGTCACAGCATTCACGCTATGAAGATGCACCGCCGGCGGCGTGGACTGGCTTTCTCGCTGTCCTGTACGCTTTCCATCTTTGGCGCCGATGCGCCTTTTGCCGCCAAGAAGCCCTGTAAATTGGCGGAAGGGAGCTCCGGTTCACATATAACCGCTACCGCCGCCACCACTTATAGCCCTGTCGCCAGGTGACCAAGTTTGCCCTCAAGCGTGCTGCGTATGCGTTGTCCCAGCGGAGAAAGGATATATATTTTCGTTGAAATTGTAATATCGTTATTATAGCTTTGGCATACCAATGGAGACGGAGCTGATGACGAAAAAGATGACTTTCCCGCAAAAAGGCCTGGAAGAAGCGGCAATTTGGCAGGCGATGGAGTGCGCGAGGCAGGGCGACGTGGACTGGAGAGCGGGACGTTTGCCGGGCTTTTACGTTCATTTCGCCAATGATGATGTTGATCGCATCGGTAAAATCGCTCTGGAAAAATTCCACGCGACAAACGCGTTGGGACTCAGCGCATTTCCATCGATCAAGAAATTCGAGTCGGAAGTTGCCGAATGGGCCCTCTCCCTTTTTCACGGGGTTGGCGGTGTGGCGAGCATCACGTCGGGGGGAACCGAGAGTATTTTCATCGCTATGAAGACTGCGCGGGAGTGGGCAAAAGTTGCTCGCCCCGAGGTCACCAAGCCGAAAATGCTCATTTCCCACAGTGCGCACCCGGCCTTCGACAAGGCAGCAAAGTACCTGGGCCTGGAAGTCGTGAGAATTATGCCGCGTGACGACTTCAAAACGGACATCGCCGCGCTGAAGGCAGCTCTAGATGAACAAACGATCATAATGGCAGGATCGGCGCCGCAGTTTACCATGGGAGTTTTCGATCAGATTGAAGAACTTGCTGCCCTCGCGTCGGAGCGAAATATCTGGTTTCACACTGACGCTTGTGTCGGCGGCTTTTTGTCTCCATTCGCCGAGCAGAATGGACACCAGATCCCGCTTTGGGACTTTCGAGTAAAGGGCGTAAAGTCGATTTCTGCAGATTTGCACAAATATGGCTTTGCTCCAAAGGGGGCTTCGATTGTCGCCTTTTCAGATGCCGAGTATCAGCAGTACCAGGTGTTTGACTTCAACAACTGGTCGCGTGGAAGGTACGTGACATCCACATTCGCCGGCACCCGTTCTGGCGCCAACATTGCTGCTTCCTGGGCCGTGATGCGGTTCTTGGGTAATGAAGGCTATTGCAAAATCGCAGAACAAATCTGGACGATACGTGAAACGCTTATGCGCGAGATCCCGACAATCGAGGACTTGTTTGTTTACGGTGATCCCGAACTTACGGTGATGAGTTACGGTTCAAAGTCGCTGGACGCGGCCGATATTGCGGCAGGTCTCGCTGACAAGGGCTGGCATACTGTTGCACCGTCTCTCAATCCACCCGCGATCAATTTGGGTATTCTCAGTCTCGCTTTTGGGGAAGTGGTGGAGGCCTATTTAACGGACCTTCGGGACGTTATTGCTCAGCTCAACGCGGGCGAAAAATCCTTTGATCGTTCCCTCATTGGAACCTACGGGACCAAATGAGGATTGAACGTTGAGTAACCTGGACCCGCGGCAGCTACTCCCCGAGTGAATTACAACGCTAGCCGCGTGTCTGATTCAACAATGCCGCAGCCGTGATGATACTGGAGATGTAGGTCAGCGCCTGGTCGATATCCAGCCGTATCTCTTCGGCAACGGCTGCGGCATCTCTTTTCTCGACCCCGCTCGCGATCCTTTCCCGCCAGTCGCCGCGCCCGGCTGATATCGAGGCAATATAGTGGGGGTACAGCAAATTCAGATATGGTCCCGTCTTTAGCCAAAGGGAATTGATGATCCGGATAAGGTCGGGCATGCTGCACGCAGCATAGAGCTCAAACTGAAATTTATAGACCAGCGCAATGTCGGTACGCCGATCGCCAGCAGCGCGAGCCGTTTTCAGTTTTTCCGACGTCTTGCGTAACGCGTCTGCAGTCTCTGGCGTGCCCTTAAGTGCAGCGCGCTCTGCGGCAAAGCACTCAATGTGCAGACGGATATCCTTAAGTTCGGCGATTTGCTCGGGCATCAATAGGGGGACAACCGCGGACCTGTTCACTTCACCCTGTAGGACCCCCTCGGATATCAAGCGATAGAGAGCCTCACGAACAGGTGTCGGGCTCATAGACAGGTTCTTGGCAAGGTCTCTAATAGTGATTTTCTCGCCCGGAGAGAAATGGCCACCGCGGATCAGCGCTCCTAATCGGTCATAAACCTGGTCTCTCAAAACGGCGGTTGTCGGCGTGATCAAATTCCCACCTCTGGCTTCCTTATTTTGATCAATCATTTAAATCGACGACGCATCTGTAACAAGACGCTGCAGACTCAAAATCATCCTATTCACACCTTAGCTAGCCACTGGCACCGTCTTTGGAGGGCGCCAACGGGCTTAGAGCAGATTTGCCTATTTTCTCGTTGACCCTGTCGAGGTGCGCGCACTCGGGAGTAAAAAGCCTTCAGAGGCAGTCCTGGATCGTGTACGTGAGGCAGTGATGAATAGAAGTTCTCCCCTTGAGCTCTTTTGCTTCTCGAAGGTCCATCGATAGGCAGGATTTGCATCGTTCCGACGTCCCCACTGTGATGCCCCGTATTTTCGTTGACCGGGCGAAGTAATACGGTGCCGGTCAACGACTAGATTTAAAAAAAGCGGCCTCTCTTCCTTCCCGGTTTGCCTCGCGTTGTGTGTTAGTTCCTCGTCAGCGCGTTGAGTATCCGCGCCCAGGATCGCTGACCCTTATGAAAGGATGTCAGATTATACTTCTCGTTGGGCGAATGGATGCGATCGTTAGGGAGCGCGAAGCCCACCAAGAGTGAGTCCAGCCCCAGATATGCCTGAAACTCGCCGACAACAGGTATCGAACCACCCACTACCCTCATGATCGGCGCTTTTGTCCATTCGTCGGCCAGTGCTGACTTGGCGGCAGCCAGATATGGGGCGTCGTAGGGAAGCTGATGCGCCGGCGAGCAGTCGTGCGATTGAAATTCCACCCTACAGTCTGCCGGGAGGCGCTCCTCGATAAATTTGCGGAACGAGGCCCTAACGTTGGCTGGGTCCTGCTTGTGTACGAGACGAAACGAAACCTTGGCAGACGCTTCAGCCGGAATGACTGTCTTGAAACCCTTACCCGTGTAGCCACCGGAAAACCCGTTGAATTCGGCCGTGGGACGCGCCCAAACCAGCTCGAGTATCGAGCGCCCCTTTTCACCCGAAGGAACCGACAGGCCGATTGGTCCGAGGAAACTTTCGGCCGTCTCCCCGAGGGCCTCCCACGAGGCCAAGACTTGGCTCGGGGTCTCCTCGACGCCGTCATAGAAGCCGTGAATTGTCACGCGGCCATCGTTGTCGTGGATATCCCCAAGGATCTTCGCAAGCACTCGGATAGGGTTCGCCGCCGCGCCGCCGTAGATGCCTGAGTGAAGGTCGCGGCTGGCGGCATGGATCGTCATCTCTTCTTCCACCAGTCCACGCATGCCAACGCAGATGGCAGGAGTCATCGCGTCGCGTTGGCTCGTGTCGCAGACTAGCGCGAAGTCTGCTTTTAATTCGTCCGCATTGGCCGCCAGAAACGCGCGCATCGAGGGAGAGCCAGACTCCTCCTCACCCTCAAAAAGGATTGTAACCTTACAGGGCAATACCCCACCCACCGCCTTGTAAGCACGACACGCTTCCACGAACGTCATCAGTTGACCTTTGTCATCCGAAGCGCCACGTCCGGCAATGACCTGGTAGCCATCCTCGCTCTCGCGCACGGCGGGGTCAAACGGGTCATGGGTCCACAACTCGAGGGGATCAACCGGCTGAACATCATAGTGGCCGTAGAAGAGGACATGCGGAGCACCGGGGGGTCCGTCATGGTGAGCGACGACCATTGGGTGACCTGGAGTATCGCGTATGCTGGCTTCGAAGCCGATCGAGGCTAGATCATCCACAAGCCATTCCGCAGCCCTTTGGCAATCCGCTTTGTAGGCCGGATCAGTGGAGATCGACTTTATGCGCAAAAGGCTGAAAAGGCGCGACACCGCAGCGTCGCATTCGGTATCGATGTGGTGCAAGACGGCAGGTAGCGCAGTCATTAAGGTCTCCTACGTGTTTACTGTTAGCTCAAAAAAGCTGGTGGGTTCCGAGCGCTCCGCCTGCAGAGTCCATCCTTGTGGCCCGCGGGCATCTGTTTTGGACTGGGGTCCCGGCGGTCATTTTTACGAGATGCAACGCTGTCTCGCGCAACCGAGTTTTCGGTCATTCTCCTAACACGATCGCATCGAGGCCGCACTTGCGGACCCGCTCGACGAAATGCAAGTATGCACCATTTGGCATCACAACCTTACGAGAATCCTATACCATTCTACTTCAATTTCAATACCGCACAGCGCGCGACGGGAAGTTTGGCGTCGTCTGCGAATTTAACCTGCACGATAAGACTGGGGCGGCATCGTCATGCCCATGATACTAGCGGCGAATAGAAGCCTCTCGGCTTTTCCAACGGCCGCATAGAGAGGCCGGCTGCGTGTCTATGACAGGTATAGACCATCAACGCCGCGCCACCGATTGCCATCGCCGGCTAGGCGGCGCGAAGCCGGATAAACCGTCCTTAGAGGGGCTTTTTGGCTCTTTCTGGCCTGTTTGGAGCAATTTAAGTAGGCGCCTCGCCATCGGGCCCGACTGACTGCCTCGCTGCACACCCGCTGCCGGTGAGCCACGCCGAGGTCTGTCTTGACCACACCGTCTTGGCCAGCCGAATGCGGAAGCCGCCTGTGCCGAACCGATGTCGTCGTGGCGGCCGCGCCTCACGTGAAGATGGAAGGAAAGATCCCTTCGTGAATCGAGGCAAGCCCAAACAGGACTTGCTCTGCGTGATATCGCATCCTTCGTGTTGGCCCTCGCGCCGCCGTTGACAGGTCTCAAATCATGCAATAATATATCTCAGATCGTCACATTTGAGATCACAGAAAGGCGGGAGCCTTTGGTGAAACAGAATGATCGAAAACGCGTCGCAGCGAGAGTGAATATCGGCGGGCGCTTTCGACCTTCGGACGACGGGATGCTCCGTTGACTGCAAGGCGATCGCTTCAGACTGCGGCTTAGAGCCTCACGTCTGGTTTGAACTGGGTAGATTAACACGGTCGCATCACCGGCCGAGGGGAACACAAAAGGAACATCACATGAGCAAATCTTTAATTTCAGCTGCAGCTGCAACTGCGGCGTTGATTGCGGTTGTGTCGACAGCTTTGCCAGCGAACGCTGGCGCCGTTCTCGATCAAGTCCAGGCGGCAAAGACGCTCACAGTAGCGACTTCTAGCGGTTGGCCTAACAGTTCGTTTCTGAATGACAAACAGGAACTCGATGGTTTTGAGATCGAGGTTGCCAAGGGAGTGGCGAAACACCTTGGGGTCTCCGTCAAGTTCGTAACGCCGGGCTGGGACGTCATAGTTGCAGGCAAATGGGCAGGCCGTTGGGATATGGCGATGGGCCAGATGGTTCCGACCAAGGCACGCGCGGAAAAGTTCGATTTTCCTGCCATTTACTTTTACACGAGGAACGTTGCTGTCATTCACAAAGACAGTAAAGCAACCAAACTTTCCGACCTGGATGGAAAGGTGATCGGCCTCGTAACAGGTGATGATGCGGCAATCGCATATGCCCGTCATAACCTGACGTTGGATTGGGCGGACGAAAAGCCGGTAGAATACAAGTTTACACTGGGCGAAATGCGAAACTATGAGAATACCTCGTTGCAGGTGGATGACCTGCGGCTAGGTGATGGAGTTCGCCTCGATGCAGTGATCACTGACGAAGTGAGTGCGCACGGTGTGATCAAAGCTGGTTACCCCTTGAAAGTCCTCGGTGATGCATTGTTCCCAACGCCGGGAGCCATTGCAATTTCAAAGGGAGACAAAGAGTTCTCTGACAAGATATCCGCCGCCATCAAAAGCATGAGGGTTGATGGTACGCTCTCTAAGCTCTCAATTAAGTGGTATGGTGTCGATAGCACCGTTGAATAGGTTGGAAACCTCTGTTTGAGCAACCTTATCGAAGGACGCCGTAATGCTTTATCAGGATACAATTGACTCCGAGGTCTTGGTTCACAAGCCGTGGTTTGTGGCCTCTACCTTCGCTGTCGTGCTCGCTCTGTTTCTGATGTATAACCTGACTGGCACAACCATGGGGGAGCTTATGCGCCCCGTCATCGGCGATCCGTCGCAAAGCGGCCTCTACGGCCGCTTTGCGATCGCTTTTGTTATTGCGGTTGCGTTCAGTCTCAATCTCGTGCTCATCGGGTTCGCGCCGATAAAAGCCCAAATCATCTTGGTTTGGCTTGAGTTGCTCCTGCTCATTCTAGCATTCTTCAAGTCGTTTGAGCTCAGTCTGCCTTTCATCCGGGAGAACCTTCCCTTTCTGATAACGCAGGGTGTGTTTACGACGTTGTATGTGTCGGCAATTTCGCTGCTTTTTGCGTCGCTCATCGCAATCATCGCCGCTGTTGCGAAGCTTTCGAGTAACGGCTTCGCTTACGGGATCGCAAGTTTCTACACGTCGTTCTTCCGCGGTCTCCCCCTGCTGATGCAGATTTACCTCATCTACCTCGGTTTGCCTCAGTTCGGTATCGTTCTGAACGCGGTGCCTTCAGGAATATTGGCCCTTTCAGTCTGTATCGGCGCCTATATGACGGAAATCTTCCGCTCTGGAATTCAGAGCATCGACCGCGGGCAATGGGAAGCATCCAGGTCCATGGGCTTCGGCTTCGGTCTGACAATGCGAAGGATTATACTTCCGCAGGCGCTTCCCGTTATCGTTCCACCGATGGGGAACACCTTCATCTCGATGCTGAAAGATAGCTCGCTCGTGTCCGTCCTTGGCGTATGGGAACTGACGTTCCTGGCTCGCACGATTGGCCAGCCCACCTTTCACAATATGGAGATGCTTGTAGCGGCTTCGTTGATTTACTGGGTTTTATCCTGTTGTCTCGAACTGATTCAATCAAGGATTGAACGCTATTACCACAGGAGCAAGATGCGATGATCACCAAAACAGTTCAAATGGACCTAGAAGGTAGCAAAACTTGTGCCACCGCCCAAGATGTAGCGCATAAGTTAAATTCGGATCAATTTTGTGAGGATGTCATTACAGCCAAAAACGTTTCTAAGTGGTATGGCAGCTTCAGAGTATTGACGAACGTCGACCTCAGTGTCCGTAAGGGTGAACGCGTTGTTATCTGCGGGCCCTCCGGGTCGGGAAAGTCAACGCTGATCCGCTGTTTCAATCGGCTCGAGGCACATCAAGAGGGTGAGATCACCGTCAATGGCGTCAGATTGCACAACAAGATGCGCAACGTGACTGAGGTTCGCAAAAGCGTTGGCATGGTATTCCAGAACTTCAATCTCTTTCCACACATGACCGTGCTGATGAACTGCATGGCGGGTCCGATGTGGATTAAGGGTGTTCCGGAAGCCGAGGCCAGAAAGACTGCGATGAAATTCCTGGAGCGTGTGCGCATTCCCGAACAGGCGAACAAATACCCTGTTCAGCTGTCCGGGGGACAGCAGCAGCGCGTTGCCATCGCCCGTTCCCTTTGCATGGAACCAGCCGTGATGCTGTTCGACGAGCCAACTTCGGCGCTCGATCCGGAGATGGTGTCAGAAGTTCTCGAAACGATGACAAGCCTCGCCCAGGATGGCATGACGATGGTGTGCGTAACGCATGAGATGGGTTTCGCACGATCTGTTGCCGACCGCGTCATCTTCATGGACGCAGGTCAGATCGTCGAGGAGGGTGCTCCAAATGACTTCTTCGCGAATCCGCAGCACCCAAGAACAAAACTGTTTCTCAGTCAGGTCTTAAAGCATTGAATGCTAAGGAGAGATAGTCGGATTACTGCCGTGCGCGCCGCCAATCAGAATTCATGAACGAAGGTTTATTGTCATGTCGGGAAGTAGTACCGGCGGTGGAGCGGGCTATAGTGAAGAACTGGATCCTTCCAACAGAGTGCCGTCATTGTACCAGGTGTAATCATGCACGGCCATACCCGTTTTAGAACGGAAGAGCTATAGCAGAATGCTACGGCGACGAGACGGCGCGGCAAGCGTCAATGATCATCAGTCTAGAATCCGACCGAGTCGGGTTACCCGGTATGCGGTTCTCGCGCGCCGCTATCATAGAAGCGGAAATCAGTGCGTAACCAAGTCGATTGCTTTTAGTTCCCATTACGCTCGTGCGGAACTCTTGCTTGAAGACCGAGCAAGGCCATCCTTCTGGGGCAATACCCACGAGGCATTAAAGTAATATTTTAACAGTTGGGTACCTCGTCAATATATCGTAAGCGCCCGACGAGCGGATTTTGCTGATCGGGCAAATCGGGCGATGTTCTGGCATTAGAACCAGATCGAAGAGGTTGCATGGCTCGCATGGAGATCATGTCCGGCACTGAGCGTAGGCGGCGCTGGTCGGATGAGGCGAAACTGAGGATATTGACAGAAGCGGATCAACCGTAAGCGCTGTTTTCGTCCCACCTTCCGGATCGGCGTTCGATTGTTGATGTTATGCCCGAACAGGGCTTCGACATATGACGATTACAGGGTTTACGCCTAGCACCAAGACGGATGAGACGGTGCAGCGGTTTGAGGTTTTCACTGGAGCAGGCCGCCGTCGCGACTGGAGCGACGAGGAAAAGCGTCAGATTGTGGCCGAGAGCCATAGCGGTGAGATGTCGGTCAGTGCAGTTGCGCGACGGCATGGCTTGTCGCCTGGTCAGTTATTCACCTGGTGGCGGCAATCGCGGAGCGAGCCCGAGCTAACATCACCGTCGATGTTCGTACCGGCGGTGATCGACACTCCGGCAAAGATGCATTTGAGGCGGCGAAAGACGATAGCGAAGAGTACGCCTCTAACAGTCGCCATCGAGTTAGAGATCGACGGTGCGATACTCAGGATCGCATCTGGCATGGACGCCGCGACGATTGCGGCCGTCATCCAAGCACTGAAGGCATCATTGTGATTGGCCCGTCCGGCGTGGTAAAAGTGATGATCGCCACCAAGCCTGTCGACTTCCGCAAAGGTGCAGAGGGGTTGGCGGCGCTGGTGAAGGCCGAGATGGGTGCCGACCCGTTCTCCGGTACGATCTACGTCTTCCGGGCCAAGCGAACCGACCGCATCAAACTGATCTTCTGGGATGGCAGCGGCGTATGTTTGGTCGCCAAGCGGCTTGAGGATGGCGAGTTCCATTGGCCCCGGATGCAAGACGGTGCGATGCATCTGACATCCGCCCAGTTCTCGGCCTAGTTTGAGGGACTGGATTGGAAGCGCGTGCATGCGCCGAGCGAAACGCGCACGCCCGTTCAGGCCGGGTAAGGGCCCGCGACCAATTGAATCATCGCTATCTGACACCTCGTTCTGGGAGGAAAAATATGCTGTGCTTGCTCCATGACAATAAGGGCGGACGAGCTTCCAGATGATCTGAACGCGCTGAAAGCGATGGTGCTTTCGCGCGAGGTAGAGAATGCCCGCCTACGCCAGATCATCAAGGAATTGCAGCGTCATCGCTTTGGCCGTCGCGCCGAAACGCTTCCCGAAGACCAGCTTCTCTTAGGCTTAGAAGAAGCCGAACAGGTCGAGGCCGATGGTCTCGAAGCGAAGGAAGAGGCCTCGATCGCTGTGCGCCAGTCGCGCGTTGCCAAACGGCGAGCGAACCGGGGTTCTTTGCCCGCCCATCTGCCGCGCATCGAGATGATCGTCGATATCGATGACCATGCCTGCCCAGGCTGCCGCCATGATCTGCATCGGATCGGTGAGGATGTCAGCGAGAAGCTCGACATCGTTCCCGCCCAGTTCCGTGTGTTAGTCGTGCGCCGCCCGAAGTATGCCTGCCGTGCCTGCGAGGATGTGGTCGTCCAAGCCGCTGCTCCCGCCCGGCTGATCGAAGGTGGTATTCCGACCGAGGGAACCGTCGCCCAGATTCTGGTCTCCAAATACGCCGATCATTTTACCGCTCTACCGGCAAGCGCAAATCTACAAGCGACCAGGGATCGACCTCGACCGCTCGACACTTGGTGATTGGGTCGGACGCGCTGCCTGGCATCTGCGGCCCATTCATCAAAGGCTGCTCGATGTTTTGAAGACATCATCAAAGCTATTTGCCGACGAGACGACAGCGCCGGTGCTCGATCCAGGGCGAGGAAAGACCAAGACGGGACAGCTTTGGGCTTATGCCCGCGACGACAGGCCGTGGCTGGGAGCCGATCCACCCGGTGTCGTCTATGTCTATGCACCAGACCGCAAAGCCGAGCGCCCGATGACCCATCTCGACGGCTTCGTCGGCATTCTTCAGGTCGACGGCTACAGTGGTTATCGCCCGTTGGCCGCCAAGAACACCATCTCGTTAGCGTTCTGCTGGTCTCATGTTCGTCGGCGCTTTTACGAATTGGCCGCAGCCGGTCCCGCACCCATTGCCACCGAGGCGCTGCGGCGCATTGCCGAACTTTACAAGATTGAAGACAAGGTGCGCGGCCGGACGCAGGATGATCGTCGTACCATCAGGCAAGAGAAGAGCCGTCCGATCACCGATGACCTTGCGCCCTGGCTCGCCCAACAGCTCGGCCTCATCAGCCAGAAGACAAAGCTGGCCGAAGCGATCCGATATGCCCTGTCACGCTGGGATGGACTGACCACGTTCATCGACGACGGTCGCATCGAGATCGACTCCAACACCGTCGAGCGATCCATCAGGCCAATTGCTCTCAATCGCAAGAATGCATTGTTTGCAGGCTCCGACGCCGGAGCGGAACACTGGGCGACCATCGCTTCGCTCGTCGAGACCGCCAAGCTCAATGATGTCGAACCGCTCGGCTATCTCGCGGACGTGCTCACCAGGATCGTCAACGGCCACCCCAATAGTCGGATCGACGAGTTATTGCCCTGGGCATATCGCACGGATAAAATGCTCCGATAAAATCGGCAGCGATTGGATATGTCATGACAGTGCAGAGCATCTCCTGGGAGCAGGATGGAATCGACTCCGGCTGGTTCTTCGCCAAGGATGTCGGCTCAGTGAGGAGCAGTTCCAGTTATCGTCCTGGAGGCTGGTGGTTCCTTCCGAAGTGGTTACCTGACACCGAAGAAAACGATGTCGGCCCCTTCAAAACCAAGGCTGCCGCGATGGCACAGGCAGAGGCTCTAACTGCTCGCCAGCTCGCAACGTAGCACTAATCTCCTCGCTTGGCCGTGGCCTCAGAACAGCGCTTACGATCAACTGGTGTTCGCATTGGTGATGTGGCTCGCCGGCATGACATTCATCCTGGCCAGATCCGTTTGTGGCGGCAGTTCAGCTATGTCGGTCGACCAGCGATGTTCCTTCCGGTGGAAATCACCGAGGAGGTGAGCGCTACCCAGGCACCTGACACGCCACCGACGCCAGCGGTCATCGAGATAGAGCTGGCTCGGTTTGTCTGAACAGTTTGCGGCGTTTTGCTAAGTGGATTTCCGCCTCGATTATGCCGCCACCATCATTGGCGCCAGCGCGTTGAAGTAGGCCTGATCCGGCGTCTGCCGGTCAAGGGATGAATGTGGGCGTCGGCTATTGTAAAAGGTCAGATATCGGCCAATGCCGACGCGGGCCTCGGACACGGTCTTGTAGGCATGGAGGTAGACTTCCTCGTATTTGATCGAACGCCAGAGCCGTTCGACGAACACGTTGTCCCGCCAAGCACCCTTGCCATCCATCGAGATGGCGATTTCCGCCTTCTTCAGCACCGCCGTGAAGTCCATCGAGGTGAACTGCGAGCCCTGGTCGGTATTGAATATGTCGGGCTTGCCAAAACGGGCCAGCGCTTCCTCGACTGCTTCGATGCAGAAGGCTGCTTCCATCGTGATCGACAGCCGCCACGACAGAACCCTCCGGCTGAACCAGTCAACGACGGCGCAGAGATAGACAAAACCGCGAGCCATCGGAACGTACGTTATGTCCATTGCCCAGACCTGGTTGGGCCGGGTGACCGCCAGCTTTCGCAGGAGGTAGGGATAGATTTTGTGACCTGGCGCTGGTTTGGATGTGTTCGGGCGACGATAGATCGCCTCGATGCCCATCTTTTTCATCAGCGTGGCGACGTGCAGCCGCCCAGTTTCCAGCCCTTCTCCCCTCAAGAGCCCTTGCAACATCCGACTTCCGGCAAACGGGTAGTCGAGATGCAGTTCGTCGATCCGCCGAATCACGGCAAGATCGCCGTCAGGCACGGGATGAGGCAGATAATAGACGCTGCCACGGCTGAAGCCGAGAAGCTTGGCCTGGCGCACGACGGATAGCTTATGCTTGCGGTCGATCATTTCTTTCCGCCCAGCAATCCCGCCTTGCCGAGCGCACCGGATAAAAAATCGTTCTCCAGTGTCAGCTCGCCGATCTTGGCGTGCAGTGTTTTGACATCCACGGTTGGACCCGCCGGTTCCGCCTTCGCTTCATCACCGAAAACGCCTGTCGCCCCCTCAAGGAGCTGGTCTTTCCACTGTTTGATCTGGTTGGCGTGCACGTCAAACTGCTGGGACAATTCCACCAGCGTCTGCTCGCCCCTGATGGCGGCAAGCGCCACCTTTGCCTTGAAAGCCGGGCTGTGGTTCCGGCGCGGTCGTCTCGTCATGGTCTCTCCTGTTCCCGGCATCTAAGCCGAAGTCAGGCAGAAATTCCACTTATCCTAGCTGTGCAGATTTCCCCGAGCCAGCTCTGGCTGTCCATTGCCTCCCTATGCTTTGTGACAGTGCGGCGCGCAATGCTGATGCCGGTTTCCTTCAGCCAAGCGACGATTTCATCATCGGAAAGTACTTCCGAGGCCTCTGCGGCGATACTTGCCTTGATGCGGTGGCGGATGCGCGAGCGCTTCCCCGGGGGCGACGATAAATCGGCAGAGGCGCGGTACTTCAAAAAAATAACGCGGGGCTAAAAAATTGGCCGCAGGCTAGTCCGTGGGTATGGACTGGAAGTCCGGTAGGCGCTATTCGTGCCGTTCCAGCATAACATCAGCCACCCCGTGGATTCTCCAAGGCCTCTTATATTGAAAAAAGTGCAACGCAGTTTTGCCGTCGAGTACAAGAACGGCAGGCGAAAACTCGATACCAGATCGAACTCGATCTGGGGCAATGTGGATCTAAAGTCAGTCGCGCGCGATCTAGAGGAAGAGGCATTGCCTGCTCTGTCAGGTAGCTCTCAGAGTGACAAACCCGACAGCGAAATGTCTTTGCCGGAACAAGATCAGGCCGAGCAGTTGTTGACAGCGCCTCTCGGCCCGTCGACAACTGCATCAGATACACAGGAGATGAGCATGGCCGACGAGACTAATACGACAACCAATGTCGATGGACAGACCGTTGTCGAAACGCCTAATGCGCCGAAGAAACAGCG
>NZ_AEYF01000052.1 GCF_000292525.1 Rhizobium sp. CCGE 510 | reverse complement strand
CACCAGGCGGCTGGCAGGATACGGATATCATTGAAACCTTTTCGAGTCCGACTCTCAGTCCTTCCACGCTCTTTTAGACGAGGTGAAATCGCTCCCAAGTGGGGCTCAATGCCGACAAAGTGGGGGCATGCTCACTTGGTTGTCATAGCTCAGCACTGCTTCATCTTCGGAAAAACATGCGAGGGCTCAGTGATGCAAGAATCAGATTAAACTTTGATCGGCAGAGCAAAACTCGCTTTTACGCGATCCATGACAACCATCGTCTTAAAACCCTTGATATCATGATTCTCGTAAAAGAAACGACGGGTGAATTGTTCATACTCTTCCATATCCCTCGCAGTGACGATCAGCAAGAAGTCGGCATCTCCCGTGACGTAATATCCGATCATAACTTCGCTTGTATTGCGTATAGCTGCTTTGAATCGATCGACGATATCCGCTCTTTCGCGCTCGAGCGAAACAAGCACAATCATAGTGACCTGTCTACCCACAGCCCTTGGTGACAGAATCGAGACGTCTGCCTCAATCACGCCCTTTGCCCGAAGTCGCTTTAAGCGACGCTGACATGCTGTTGGGGAAAGATTGACCAAACCCGCCAGCTCTTCTGATGTAAGACGGTTGTTACTCTGAACTGCTTGTAAAAGCGAGAGATCTGCACGATCAAGGTCGGTCATTCGAAATCCTGCGTAAAAAAACAAAAAATGCAGGAATCCTGCATAAATCCAATTTAAACAACCGTCAAAGACTTTGTGCAGGGTTTAAGTTAACTTTACAAAATTTGGACGGTGCGGATGCGCCTAGATCGCGAGCCAAGAGGATCAACAGTGGCCATCAATATCAAAGACATCGCTGACAAGGATCGCAATACGGTCCTGCATCCTTTCACGCAACTCAGGGATTTTGCGACCGGGAAACTTGGCGAGCCGACGATCGTCGAGACGGGAAAAGGAATCCGCATCCAGGATGCGCACGGCAATCAGTTGATCGACGGTTTTGCGGGTCTTTACTGCGTCAATGTCGGCTATGGCCGCACCGAGGTCGCCGAGACCATCTCCCGCCAAGCCTATCGTCTGGCCTATTACCACTCCTACGCCGCCCATACGACCGACGAGCTTGCGATCCTCTCCGATCGCCTGGTGAAGATGGCACCCGGCAAGATGAGCAAGGTCTTCTACGGCATGTCCGGTTCGGACGCCAACGAGACCCAGGCCAAGCTCGTCTGGTACTACAACAACCTCCGCGGCAAACCGACGAAGAAGAAGATCATCTCGCGCGAACGGGGCTATCACGGCTGCAGCGTCGTCTCAGGCTCGATGACCGGGATGAGCTTCTATCACGACCATATGGATCTGCCGTTGCCGCAGATCGATCACACCGGTGTTCCCCACCATTACTGGGGCGCCAACCCGGGCGAGACCGAACGTGAATTCTCGGCCCGCCGTGCGGCCGAGCTCGATGAGATGATCGAGACGCTCGGACCGGACAATGTCGGTGCTTTCATTGCTGAGCCGGTGCTTGGTACTGGTGGAATCACGCCGCCGCCGGAAGGCTATTGGGAGGCGATCCAGGCGGTGCTCAAAAAGCACGACGTGCTTTTGATCGCCGACGAAGTCATCACCGGCTTCGGCCGCACCGGCTCGATGTTCGGCTCGCAGCATTACTGCATCGAACCCGACCTGATCACCGTCGCCAAGGGCCTCACTTCGGCCTATTTCCCGCTTTCGGCCTCGATCGTCGGTGAGAAGGTCTACAAAGTCATGGAAGAGGGGGCTGACAAGGTCGGCGCCTTCTCGCACGGCTACACCTATTCCGGCCACCCCATCGGCGCGGCGGCCGCAAACGCGGTGCTCGATATCGTCGAGAAGGAAAACCTGCCCGGCAATGCCCGCGAGGTTGGCGCCTATTTCCAGGCCCAGCTCAAGGAGAAGTTCGCACAGCTGCCGATCGTCGGTGAAGTGCGTGGCGTTGGCCTGATGGGAGCCATCGAGTTCGTTGGCGATCGCGAGAACAAGAAGCGCTTCGATCCATCACTGAAGGTCGGTGCCCGCGTCTCCAAGGCTGCTCGCGATCGTGGCCTCATTGCACGCGCCATGCCGCATGGCGACATCCTGGGCTTCGCGCCGCCGCTCGTCACCACCAAGGCAGAGATCGACGAGATCGTCTCCATTGCCGAAAAGGCCGTGCGCTCGGTGATGGACGATCTCGTCCGCGACGGTCAGAAGATCTGACGGACAAGCGGTCGGCAGATTCCGACCGCAGCCATCGCATCCATTGAATTGAGAGCAGGGCAGGCATTCTCCGTGCCCTGGCTGAGAAACTCTGCCCGTCGCACAGATGGTGCATCATCGCGCGAGAGGAAGCCGGCCTATGACCGCTGCCAAACTTCATATAACCACCAGCTTGGCGCCGATCACTGTTCACAGCCCCTATGACGGGTCTGTGCTCGGAACGGTTGACGCCACTGCTGCAAACGAAATTGGCGAACTCCTGGCCCGCGCTCGTCGCGGGGCTGAGCTTTGCAGCAAGCTGCCGAGACACAGGCGCGCCAGCATCCTGGAAGGGACCGCGCAGATCATCGAGAGCCGCCGCGAGGCGTTTGCCGAAACCATCGTGCGCGAAGCCGGCAAGACGATTGTTCAGGCGCGCAAGGAAGTGCTTCGTTGTGTCAACACGCTGAAGCTGTCTGCTGAAGAGGCAAAGCGCAATGCCGGTGAGATCGTGCCGTTTGATGCCTATGTCGGATCGGAACAGCGGCAGGGTTGGTTCACCCGCGAGCCGCTCGGCATCATCACCGCGATTACACCCTACAATGATCCACTGAACCTGGTCGCGCACAAGCTTGGCCCTGCGATCGCCGGCGGCAACGCAGTGCTGCTGAAGCCATCGAACCTGACGCCGTTTTCCTCGATCAATCTTGTCGCTGTGCTGAACGAAGCTGGCTTGCCGCCGGAGATCATTACCGTCATTCACGGCGATCGCGAAATCGTCACAGCTCTCATCTCTGCACGGGACGTCCGCATGGTTTCCTTCACCGGTGGGTTTGCCACGGGAGAGGCAATCAGCCGTAAAGCGGGCCTCAAGAAGCTCGCAATGGAGCTTGGCGGCAATGCGCCAGTCATCGTCATGAATGACTGCGAGTTTGACAAGGCCGTCGAAGGATGCGTGTCCGGCGCCTTCTGGGCAGCTGGCCAAAACTGCATCGGTGCCCAACGTGTTTTGGTGCAGACAGAGATTTATGAACGTTTCCGGGACGCTTTCGTGGCCGCGACGAACAAGCTCAAGGCGGGCGATCCGCTGAAGGAGGACACAGATGTCGGTCCGATGATCTCCAAGGAGGTGGCCCAACGCACCGAAGCCGCTGTCAATGACGCCATCGCCGCCGGCGCGAAACTGCTCTGCGGTCACGAGCGAGAAGGATCGCTCTATCACCCGACGGTGCTGGAAGGCACGCCTATCACCTGCCGCCTGTGGCACGAGGAAGTGTTTGCGCCTTTGGTCATGCTTGCGCCTTTTGCGACGCTCGATGAAGCGATCGAGCTGGCCAATGAACCCGAATACAGCCTGCACGCCGGCATCTTCACCAGCAACCTCACTGTCGCACTTGAAGCCGCAGGCAGAGTCGAGGCTGGCGGAGTGATGATCAACGACTCCTCAGACTATCGCTTCGATGCCATGCCTTTCGGCGGCTCCAAATACGGCAGCATGGGCAGGGAGGGCGTGCGCTTCGCCTATGAAGATATGACCCAGCCGAAGGTGGTTTGCATCAATCGTGGGTGAACGAGACCTTGCCGCTGTTTGATACCGCTGCCGGTCTTCCGAAACTAAGGGAATGAATTCAGGCGGCGCCTAGGCGCCCCAATAGTTGAACCTGATGAAAAGAGTATGAACAAAATCCTCGACAATCCGACGTCGGCGCTTGAGGGCTTGCTATTCGACGGCATTTTCATCGCCGCAGGCGGTTTCGGCCCTTGCGGCATTCCGGAACTGCTGATTGACGCGATCCGCGAGGCGGGTACCAAGGACCTGACGATCGCCTCGAACAATTGCGGCGTCGACGACTTCGGCCTCGGCCTGCTGCTGAAGACCAAGCAGATCAAGAGGATGATCTCGTCTTATGTCGGTGAGAACGCAGAGTTCATGCGGCAATATCTCAGCGGCGAACTTGAGCTCGAGTTCAATCCGCAGGGAACGCTTGCCGAGCGGATGCGGGCCGGCGGCGCCGGCATTGCCGGCTTCTATACCAAGACCGGTGTTGGCACCGTCGTTTCCAAAGGAAAAGAACTCAAGGTCTTTGATGGAGAGGTCTTCGTTCTCGAGACCGGCATCGTCGCCGACCTGTCGATCGTCAAGGCCTGGAAGGCCGACACATCGGGCAATCTCATCTTCCGCAAGACCGCGCGCAACTTTAACCCGCCGGCTGCCACCTGCGGCAGGATCTGCGTCGCCGAAGTCGAGTAGATCGTGCCGGTCGGCAACCTCGATCCCGATCACATCCATGTGCCGGGCATCTAACATCCCGCTTCTGGAGCATATTCATTGCCGGATGCGGCCTGGTGAAAGCATGCGCTGAGCTCGAGATCGTCGCTTTCCGGCAGAAAACCTAGGCGGCGTTGTCCAAGGAAGCGGCCTTCCTGGCTGGCGCTGTCGCGTTCGAATACTGCAAAGAGACCGATTCCATACCTATCCCAGTCGGCACGGGACTTCATGAACTCGGCACATGTGTCTGCAAAGGACGGAGGCTTGCCGTCATATATGGCATTCGCAACGAAAGGATCGGCATGAAGTGCATGAAATCGCAGCAGGTCCCATGGTGTGGTTAGCGGGCGCAAATATAGTCGCGCGGTTTCCAGAGTCACCTGCATTGCGCGTGCCCTACCGCGCGGGGCAACTGCCAGCGCGCTGTTGTGTCTCTCGGACCAGGACCACCCAACCCAATGTGACGATATCCTCTGTGAGCTTGAGCATGAGACTCTTTCTCCTGAAGGTGACGCGGACGTATCAGCGGATGTCAATGCATGTACCGTGCCAACGGGAACCACCAACCATGGCTCTGAAACCGCGATGTAGAATGCCTCTCTTCGAACGACGCTGAAACGACTGAACAGCGCGTGGAATCCACTTCCCCCAGCAGCGTCAGGTCCGGTTGTTTCCTCTGAAAGAGCCAATCAACGAACTGTCGAGTTTCTCGAGGCCGAGACACGGCGATGTCCTCTATGATACCGCGCACGCTCTTAAGCCATTGAATGATTGCAGATAATTGTTTGTTTCTTTCCGGCCAACTTGCACTGGTCCAAGCGCCGAGAGCCGTCGCTTGATTCTTTAGATTGGTTCCACACATTGGCTGCAAGGTCACACCAGAGCGACGAATCCAAGGAGCCGCCATAGGTCTGGAAGCCAGTTGGGCGCCTTACGGTTCTGCGACGATATTTGCCGACCCCTCTGCGCAATGTTCCAAATCAATGCTAGTCGACTACTTTAGGTCCGACGAGGAAAGGGTGAAGCGAGCGGAATTTAGTCCAAGCTATCGACCCGATCATTTTGCTGGTCATGATCTGTTCGAACATGAGATGGGTCAGCTGGCGGCGGAATGTACACCTAGTGCCGTGGTTCCAGGTCAGGATCCAGTGAGGGTTCCGCTGGGCCGAGCGCCGGCGTTGAGGCGGGACAAATCTCGCCCGGCATTCGACGTGCGGACGCTCTTGTCAAGGTGGTCCAGCCCTTCACTCAACGACTGCAATGCCCATTCCCGGTGCCCTTATCCTCCTGTTGATCGCTTGACGCGTGAGGCGTTCGCTAAGTCGAACAAGCAGTACGCACGCAGAAGTGTTCCATAATAACTCTTATGCAATGTTATAACATTACGCGGGCACATTCTATTTCTAAGTGCGACACGCCAGTAATTTCAATGGCTTCACTTTGGAGATTCTGGCATGTCTCGATGCTATACGCAGATCACCCTCGCCGATCGCCGACGCCTGCATCACTTGGTGGCGGCAAAAGTTCCGATAGACCAGATGGCACGTCAGCTTGGCCGTCATCGCTCGACCATTTACCGCGAGATCAAGCGCAACCCGTTTCGCGATCGTGAACTGCCGGACTACGACGGTTACTACAGCACGGTTGCTGACGATATTTCCAAGGAGCGGCGGCGCCGGCTGAGAAAGCTGCGGCGTCACCCGAATTTGCGCACAGAGATCATCAACCAGTTGGAGGCTCGCTGGAGATTGCCGGACGCCTGCTGTCGGAGGGGCTAAGTCTTGTTCGCGTCTGCAAAGAGACAATCTATCGCTTCATCTACAGCAAGGAAGGTTATGGGCTAGGCCTCTATCGCTATCTGCCAGTTTGGGCATTGGGAGGGCGACCTCCTCATCTTCGAACGTCCACTCGGCCATGCCAATGTCACTTCCCTCGTGGAGCGCAAGAGCCGCTATACCGCCGGCATTCGCGCCCGATCATGGACAAGATCATCAAAGCGTTTTCTCCTTTACCGGCCTTCGCGCGTCAAAGCTTCACATTTGATCGCGGTACCGAGTTCGCCGGGTTCAGGGCTTTGGAAGAAGGGATCGGTGCGTGCAGTTGGTTTTGCGACCCAAGTGCGCCTTGGCAAAAAGGGACCGTCGAGAACACCAACAAGCGCATTCGACGCTTCCTGCCAGGCACCACAGATCTGGCAGTTGTGTCGCAACGCGACCTTCTCCACCTCACGCGCCATATCAACGATCAACCGCGCAAGTGCCTCGGATACAGGACACCGACCGAGGTGTTTATGGCGCATTTGCACGAAGACAGGTGATCCCCTATCCTGCAAAACTGGCATGATGCACTTGGGTTAGCTTCTCCACGGCTATTTAGTAATGCGACAGTTGGGCCAGTTAGAGATGCGACAGTCTCGCCTCTCGATGCGCTGGTCAACGTCAACGTTGGGAGCAAGGATGCCGACTTCAGCCTGGTGGAGACCAGGAGCGTTCGGAGGCGTGATGTCCTGTTTGATCACCATGTCGCAGAAAGAATTGCATCGCCTCGAAGTCATTCAAAAATTACTGGCGCGACTGTTTCGGTGAACTCATCCAGATCGACGGCTTGCACCGCTGGTGGTTAAGAACCGCTCGTCTGCATCTGCGGTTCGCCGGATCGGCAGGATCGTCAAGGAACTGCGGCTGCGCGGCATCGACACGATCGACGGGGCTAAAGCCTATGCGCCGGCGTTCATGGCGGACTTCGATGCTCGGTTCATTCGGCTGTCGTTCAACCTGCTTCGACGACGGCCCGCTGTCATTGATTTCGATTCGCGGTCTCGCCGCGTTGCGTCGACGCGAAGTTGGCCGACTTCTTGCGTGCGGCTTCTCCAACGCTGGCGGTAACGCGCATGACGGACGCCCACCACCATGACCAAACGCCGTTCGGTCTCACCGAAGCCGACCCGCCCGAAAGAGACTGATCGACATGGACGCGAGCGAGCATCCTCGGGGCTGTTAGCGCCACTGAAGAATTCGACGTTCCGTTCGATTTTCTTCGCGTCTCAGCTCTCCAGCCTGGGTTGGCTGATGCAGACGGTGGCCCTCAGCTGGCTGATGGCCACCGTTTCCACCTCGGATGTGATGGTCGCCCTGGTCCAGGCATCGTCTACCCTGCCTGCCTTTTTTCTTGCGATTTTCGTTGGCGCGATTGCCGACAACTACAGCCGGCGCATGGTCATGATCGTCGGCCGAAGCCTGATGATGGCGGCCTCGGCGATGCTGACGATCCTGATGGCTTTCGGCATCACCGATCCATGGATGATCCTGGCTTTCAGTTTCCTTGACGGCTGCGGTATCGCACTCAGCGATCCCGCGTAGGCGCTTCGCTTGGCGACATGCTGGAGCGCCGCCATCTGCCGTCGGCCGTCACCCTTCTCAATGTCGGATTCAACACGGTCCGTAGCGTCGGTCCCGCGCTTGGCGGCATCATCGTCGCGATTTTTGGGCCGCTCGTCACTTTCGCGCTCACCACGCTTGGCTTCGTCGCGCCCCTCACCGCTCTGTGGCGAAACAAGTGGACCGTGAAAGCGTCGCCCCTCCCTCGCGAAGCGCTCATGACGGCGATCTATGATGGACTGCGGTTCACGGCGATATCCTCGGAAATCAAGGCAGCTATTGTCCGCGGTACGCTGTTTGGGCTGACCGGAACCTCGATGCTGGCGCTCCTGCCGCTCGTCGCAAGAGACCTCTTGAAGGGCGGCCCAATCGACTACGGTATTCTCATGGGTGGCTTCGGCGCCGGCGCGCTGATCGCGGGGCTCGTGAACCCACCACTCAGGCGCGCGGTCACGCAGGAACTGCTGATTGTTCTGGCATGTGTCGCGTGCGCGGTATGTGCGATCTCACTTGCGCTGACGTCTTCCCTGATCATCGCAACAGTCTGCCTCGCCTTCGGCGGCGCCGGCTGGGTAACCGGATGGTCGGGGTTCGGCGTCAACGTGCAGTTGGCAAGCCCGCGCTGGGTGGTGGGCCGCACGATTTCCATCTACAGCGCTTTTACTTATGGGGGGATCGCCGCTGGCAGTTGGCTCTGGGGAATTATCGCCGAAAACCATTCCCTCTCCCTATCCTTGGCATGTTCTGCTGCCGCCTCGTTGCTGGTCGCCGCACTTGGGCTCAAGCTGCCGATCAGCAACCGCTTGGAGTCTGAACTCGAAGCCTCCGGCGCCTTCGATGCGCCAGTACCTGCACTCGATCTGAAGCCGAGAAGCGGCCCAATTCTGGTGACGACGGAATACGCTGTGGCGGAAGAGAACGCCGCTGTCTTTCTGGAGATCATGCGCAGACGGCGGCATGTTCAAAGCCGAGCCGGCGCACGCCATTGGACCCTCACGCGCGACGTTCAGCAGCCTTCGCGATGGCTCGAGACCTTTCGGACGCCAACCTGGACGGATTACCATCGCCTTCATCACCGCCTCAACGAAGCGGACAAGCGCCTGGGCGATGAGCTCAAGTCGCTGAGCGTGGCATCCGACCTCCCGCGAACAATCGTTCTGGTGGAGCGCCCGACGGCTGCGCGCAAGTCCACGCCCGTGCCGTACGTTTCCCAGAAATGAGCAATTGCGTCTCAAGTGGTTCATTCGGAACAAGGCTGGCACAAGGCAGAACTCTTGTTGAGATCTCAGGATCGACGGTGGTCTCCGGAAAAGACTCCATCTCGGTCGGCGAGGATAATGACCGCGTATTCGGTAGCGTGGGCAATGATCACGTCTTTGGCGACGAGGGCAACGACTACTTCTACGGCGACATGGGTCGCGTTAAGCCTCGCAACCTGGATGCGGCCCTCCTTGGTGGCGACAACGACAAGCTTTATGGCCGCGATGAGGCGACCTCACTCGCTCGCGTGGTCCACGGGTTCCCCCGCGACGCACGTTCCCTTGAAGACGCATTCGTCGCAGTAAGCCGGCCGAAGGCATCGCACAGGCGGCTGTCACGGTGACTTAGATTTCATCTCGGCCTATGGGTGCAAATAAGGCAATATGGTTGGACGGCTGACTAACATTCCGCTTCTAAACAAGCGGACACCTCCTTTGCCGCGGACAGGTCTGTGGGTTGTGCGCGTGTCATAGTGGCGCCCCCATTGGCACGCGCACCCCCGCGGGCTGACTTGCTTCTAAAGCAAGGACTGAATCTCTACGGTGTGATTTCCGTATTGTACCATCGACGCATCATGAAAATGTCGTGGTCTCCGATACCTTCGGCCTGACGAAAAGGGGATCGCATCCTCCTCGATGCGAAAGCCGGCTTTCGACTGGCTGGCGATTTCGTTCAGGGGTACGGCGATGCCGCCGCGCGTTGGATCCGCATCAACCGGATATGCCTCCCGCCGCCGCGACCATCACGGCTACGAGCTGGTTCAGCGCTGCGCTGCGGAGACGATATCTCTATCGAATTCCAGGTTCTCGCGCTTCGACATCACGGCGACACCGTGGTCACAGATGGAGTCTGGGATGATCACAGCATCGCCCAGCCGGGCCGCATCGGGACGAAAATCGAGCCCGTCGGGAACCATGCAGCACCCGCCGTCGAGATGAAAACGCAGGAGAACCGAATGAACATTCACAAGAATGCCCGTTTGACACCGCGGCGTCGAGAGGAGATGGCGCGCGCCGTTATTGAGGGCGCTTGTTCCAAAGCCGAGGCTGCGCGGAGTGCCGTCGAAGGTGGTCGCTCGTTGGAAGGCGCGATTTCTGGCGGATGGCGCCGCCGGCATGGCGGACCGGTCGTCGCGGCCGAGGACAAGTCCGAGACGCACCGCGGCCAACATTGCCGGCGAGATTGCAGTGTTGCGCCGACAGCGGCTGACGGGCAAGCACATCGCCAAGCAGACGGGCGTGTCGGCGGCAACGGTGAGCCGGGTTCTCAAGCGCGCCGGTCTTTCCCGGCTGAAGGATATCGAGAGTGTGACGCTATGAGCGCGAGCGGCCTGCCGAAATGATCCATATCAACATCAAGAAACTTGGCCGCTTCAGCCAGGTTGGCCACCGCATCACGGGTGATCGAACCCGCCAAAGTTCGCGCAGGGGCAAAGGCTGGGGCGCTGGCTGGGAGTACGTTCACGTCGCCATTGATGACGCCTCGCGGGTTGCCTTCTCGCAGATATTGCCAGACGAAAAGAAGGAGCGCGCGGTCGCCTTTCTCAAGGCGGCTCTGACCTACTATAATACCCTCGGCATTACCGTCGAGCGCGTCATGATCGATAACGCTCCCTGCGACGTTCGATAGAGACAGCCCGCGGTACCCAGCCCGCGCAAGAGTATGTCAGCCGTCGTCAAAATGCCTTGTCTCCCTCGTTTGCTCAGTAGCTTCACGCGGTGCTTTCGTCGTCAAAGCCGGAAGGAAAAAGGCATGACTAAAGAGCTTGCATACGACATGAGAGAGATGCGACAGTCGTCGCCTCTTGGGATGCTGGC
>NZ_AEYF01000051.1 GCF_000292525.1 Rhizobium sp. CCGE 510 | reverse complement strand
GATCCAGGCGTCCGTCGCGACAGCTCCGGTCACGCCTTCGATCCACCCACTTACTTCGCGAGAATCGTCATCGCGCGGCTGGTTCCGTCTTGGGTACATCGATGCCGGTCCTCCGGAAATTCAAATTCGGAACCTCGATCCTAATGCCTGCCGACCGCCGCCCAGCATGCAAAAGCCAGAACCGATCATGCCCTCAAGGCATGGCCGAACACCATATGGCGACGGCTTGCCGACAATCGTCTGCACTCGACCATCAGGCCGTCACAGAGCCTCGCCAGCTTGCCGCTTGCCATGCGGAGCCCGCCAGAATTGGCCTTAATTTAAGCAGTTTCGAGTGATGTGTGGGACATGCAGAGTGAAGGGTGCCGTCAGAATTTCCGATTCCAACCAATCCATCCGCCGGCCTTTCTGATTTCACCGCCTCAGGCAAAGGAACCATATGCGGTGTAGCTGCTGACAGAACCCGTTGCGCGCCTGATAGTTATGCGACCTATGGCGCGGCGATCAGGACGAGACGCCGTATTGCCTCACCCAAGAGTGTTCCCAGAGAATAATGCCGCTGCCTCACTCGGATGTTCTCGAATGCCTCACGGGTTGTTCCGATCGAGTCCCCGCACCTGGTGCAGGTGACGGAGGTAGCGAAGCCGCTCGCGAGCGCGCCCTCAATAGCGCTGTAGCGAGCGGGCATGTTTTCCGGTAGGGTCGGTTGTCGAAGGCCAACCTGGCGGTAAGAGCGCGGATGCCGATCCTGTATTGTTCGGTAATGATCTCACTGCACGACCTCAATAATTTCCGTCTGCCGCGCGGCATCGGCGAATGGCCCGAACACCAGCGCATTGGCCTGTGTACTGCGCCAGATTTTCATTCGGCGCTGCACGGTCCGAATGAGGCCGTCGGGATACACGCCGGGATATTTGACCTGCAAGCGTTCAAGCAACTCTCGCGAAGTTCGCCAAGGCTCCGCCTTGAACCATTCCTCGAGTTCGGCAGTGACGGCGAGTAGAGGATCGGGCTTCCGCCGCTCTCGCTTGGCCGCTGGCATGGAGCGGGCAGTCGGTTTCACTTCACCACCCCGCCAAGCAATCCGTAAGCCAGACAGAAAGTCTTCGAGCGGTAAGGCCTCGCCGTCGGTGGCAGGCGAACCATCAGGCTTGTCAGCAATTTCGACCAATCTCTCTTGTGCCAGGCGTATGTCGCGGAGCAGCCGGACCGGATCGAGCGTCAGGTACATCGCCTTGAGCCAAAGGCATGTATCCTCCGGCGTGCGTGCATCGTCAAGCAGCCGCTGATAGGGCTGGGCGGGGCGATGATAGCGCTTGATCACCTTGGCCCCGTCACGGTGCTTTCTTTCAGCTTGAATGATGGCTGAAAGAAATTCACGAACGACCGCATAAAGGAATAGAGCTTGGGCATGCGGCAATACGTGATCTCAGCCAGATTATCGCTCTACCGAACCCACTTGGCCTCCGTGAACATCCAACTTTCGAGGCTCTTTGCGTATCCGTATCTGTCTACACTTCAGACCCCCCGTTACAGCGACGCCCAGAAGACTAGGTCCCCGGCTTCGCCGCTGTGACTTTGGCCGTATGGGAGTTGCGCCGCGCCAAGCAGCTATCAGCAGGGCGGGAAATCTTCCAAGGCCACCTCCAACATTCAAGCTAATCTTAGCCCGGCCGCGCCGCAGACACCTCCGCCGGCTGTCAGCCGTTTCGACGATGGTCTGGGAAGGGAGCCGTCGTCAAAATGCCTTGTCTCCCTCGTTTGCTCAGTAGCTTCACGCGGTGCTTTCGTCGTCAAAGCCGGAAGGAAAAAGGCATGACTAAAGAGCTTGCATACGACATGAGAGAGATGCGACAGTCGTCGCCTCTTGGGATGCTGGC
>NZ_AEYF01000050.1 GCF_000292525.1 Rhizobium sp. CCGE 510 | reverse complement strand
CCGTTCGGACCGGCCGGTTCCCGGATACCTGCCTGCTCAGGGGACAACCCCGACGCTGCGTTCGCCTCAACGACTTGCTGGTACTGCCGAAGCCGCTTGAAAGACATAGTGAGTTTTTTTCCCACGGCTTCGGTGAAGTCTTGGTAATCTTTTTTCAACGACCATTGCTGCTGATCACTGCCGTTGAGCCGGCTCGCTATGCTCTCCCTACCCTTGGTTTGCAGCCAATCACTAAACTTTCGTTTATTGCCGGCCAGCCTCGAGACGCCTTTTCTCTTGGAAGTCGAGTCCGATCCGAGCTTGCTCAGCTCTTCGTTGGCGAAGCCATCAATCATGCGGGCGTCGTCGGGATAAGGATTATGCTGTTTCAACTGCGACTCGGCGCCTAGATACTGCCGCAGCCGATCGAGACTTACGTTTATTTTTTTCCTTCAGCCTTGGTAAAGGCCTTAAAATCGTCCTTCAACGACTGTTGCTGCTGATCAGTTCCCGTGAGTCGACTGCCTATGCTCCCCCGACCATTCTTATGGAGCCAATTACTAAACCTCCGTTGATTGCTGGCCAGATTCAAGACGCCTTTTCTCTT
>NZ_AEYF01000049.1 GCF_000292525.1 Rhizobium sp. CCGE 510 | reverse complement strand
CCACTCCATGCCAAAACTCTGCGGGATCGGCGATCTGTGTGGAGGACTCCGGTCCAGCCGCCGCAGCCCCCGCTCGAGCACTGTTGGGCGCGGGGCTCAGACGTCGTTGGAGTTGCTCCCGATCGGCGACGAGGTTGTCGAGGTGCAGCACGGCTGGCCGGTCTCTTCGCGCCAGTCGTCTAACGAGCGCCCGCGTGCCGTCAACCACGAAGACTCCGCAATCATAGTCGTTGCGCTGTTGGGTCATGCGGACGGGCTCCAGACGGGTACCCAATCTTTGTGCGAGCATTGCTGCAAACTCGTCGTTCTGGCCCCGGAAGGAGTCATAGTGATAGGCAGCCGGCCCCTCGCGGTTGCGACGGTCAACGAGTAGCAGCGACCAATGGGTGCCGCGGCGATCAGGATCCGAAGCACTGGCATCGCTCACTGGAAGGAACAGGAAGTCGGCTGTATCTCTTCCATTCTGATCATTAACGATGCGCTGGAAAGCGCTCAGCGCGGTGCTCTCATCGCCCAGGCGCAGATGATAATGGGCTATCAGGGGATCGATAAGCCGCGTCCTGGCTGCGAGATCCGGATCGTTTCGCTGCAAGTCCTGCATTAGCAGCTCATAATCCGTCTGGATATGCTGGTCGCCCAGCCATTCGGTATGGTCGAGCGACAATCCGCTGCGGCCTTCGATCGATGGATCAACCTGCTGCAGCGGCGAAGTTGATCTGAACTCGGCACGTGGATCCGAACGGCCGTCCAGACCGGCCGGTTCCCGGCCACCTGCCTGCTCAGGGGACAACCCCGATGCTGCGTTCGCCTCAACGACTTGCTGGTACTGCCGAAGCCGATTGAAAGACATATTGAGTTTTTTTCCCACGGCTTCGGTGAAGTCTTGGTAATCTATTTTCAACGACCATTGCTGCTGATCACTGCCGTTGAGCCGGCTCGCTATGCTCTCCCGACCCCTGGTTTGCAGCCAATTACCAAACCTCCGTCGATTGTTGGTCAGATTCCAGATAACTTTCCTCTGCGAAGTCGAGTCCGGTCCGAGCTTGCTCAGCTCTTCCTTGGCTAGGTCATCAATGATGCGGGCGTCGTCGGGATAAGGATGATGCTGTTTCAACTGCGACTCGGCGCCTAGATACTGCCGCAGCCGATCTAAACTCACGACCACTTTTTTCCCATGGCTTCGATGAAGTCTTGGTAATCTTTTTGCAACGACTGTTGCTGCTGATCAGTACCGGTGAGTCGGCTGACTATGCTCTCCCTGCCCTCCCTTTGGAGCCAAGCGCTAAACTTTCGTTGCCCACTGGTATTATTCCGAGAAGTCGGGACCGGTCCGAACTTACTCAGCTCTTCCTTGGCCAAGCTATCAATGACGCGGGCGTCGTCGGGATAAGGATCATGTATCTGGCGCCCCATCAGGCGCGGCCCAGGTCCAACGGCTTGGAGTTCTTGCCCCTCAGGCGCGAGCCTCCTGAAATGAGACAGTGCTGACTTAAGACGGTCCTGACCATCCCCACCGCTTGCCCAATAATCCGCGATATCAACGGCTAGTGAATCTGGATCGTTTAAAAGCCGAGAAGCCATCGAATCTCTGTTCGCTGCTCGGAGCCAACGAGCGAACCCCCTAAGAATCCCTAAATTGGTCGTCAAGGTACGCTCGGGAACCCTTCCGTCCCCTCGGCCGATGCTACCGTCGGGTAGAATTTCGTAGTTTCGGACTGCTTCCGCGAACTGGTTGATGCGGGACTCGTCATCGGGATGCATGTCCCGGTCGGCGGGGCGACCACGCTTGGCACCGACGCGAACCTCGGTTGAGACCTCCGTTGCGGCATCAACCTCTTGCTGCCCCGAACCCCTCTCCGGCGCCAGCGACTGCGGCGTCACTCGCATCGAACCGCCCACGGAACTGCGACGCGGCACACGATCGCCGGCGTCACTATCGTGCGAACCGAGGCGCAAGTCGGTCGGATCCTGCTCCATGTCTCGGCTCTCTGGATAGTAGTCCTCGATCCAGGCGTCCGTCTCGACAGCTCCGGTCACGCCTTCGATCCACCCACTTACTTCGCGAGAATCGTCATCGCGCGGCTGGTTCCGTCTTGGGTACATCGATGCCGGTCCTCCGGAAATTCAAATTCGGAACCTCAATCCTAAGGCCGGCCAACCGCCCCCCACCAGGCAAAAGCCAAAACCAATCAGGCCCTCAAGGCAGGGCCAAACACCATATGGAGAGGGTGTGCAGACAATCGTGTGCACTCGACCATCGGGCCGTCACGGAGCCTCACGAGCTTGCCGCTGGCCATGGGGAGGCCGCCACAATTGGCCTTGGTTTACCTTTTCGGGGTATGGGGAAAGGGGTAAAAAA
>NZ_AEYF01000048.1 GCF_000292525.1 Rhizobium sp. CCGE 510 | reverse complement strand
CCGCTTGCCATGCGGAGCCCGCTAAAATTGGCCTTCATTTAAGCAGTTTCGGGTGATGTGTGGAACATGCAGCGTGAAGGGTGCCGTCAGGATTTCCGATTCCAACCAATCTTTCCGCCGGCCTTTCTGATTTCGCCGCCTCAGTGCGCGGCGACAAACAAGGTGAGACTCAGCCAGATTGTCGCTCTACAGAACCCACTCGGCCTTCCGTGATCATTCAACTTTTGAGGCTCATTCCCGCACCCGTATCTGTCTACACTTCAGCTCCCCCGTTACCGCGACGCCCGCAAGACTCGCCCCGGCTTCGCCGCTGTGACTTTGGCCGGATGGGACTTGCGCCGCCAAGCAGCTATCAGCTTGGCATGACGTATTCCCGAGCGGAGGTCCATCATCTCATTGGTCATCAGTCGCCTTCTATCGGGCTGTGCTTGAACAACCAGACCCTGCCGAAAAACCACTGATGCCCACCTACTCCTCAGAACCTTCACCACCTAAGGGGACTCCGTGGATCCGCTTTTCCAAAGCATTTTGGAATATCGATTTTGCATGATGGCGGCCAGTCCGGTTGCACTAGCATATGCGTAATCTGCAATTGGAGACCAACAACGGTGAACACAGAACAGGCCCGCGGGGCGGTAAATCCTCCGAGGACACCTCTAACATTCAAGCTAATCTTAGCCCTGCCGCGGCGCAGACACCTCCGACGGACTTCGACGATGGTTTGGCGAAGGGACCACGCTTTCACGAATCCTCGAGGCTTGGCTGAGGAAAGGGATCAGGAGGAGACGAGGAGCGGCTGGAGGCGGTAAGACGAACTATAACGTGGATGGACGCTGGCGATGTTAATGCAACTACAATCACTGCGGCTGGCCAAGCCGCCGGCACTGTTCCGCCAGAGCTCCAGAAGCTCGCGGACGACAACCGGCTGTGAGCAGCTTCCCGAGCGGGTCCGGACGACGCTGGCAGAACCAGTGATCGCATCGGGCTATATGGGCCCCGCAGGTCGTCTTTCCGCCCAGTTCGCGGAAGTTTAGTCCCCTCTAGGCGAGACCAGGAGCCGCGCATGCAACGCGTACCCCCCGCTTCATCGAAGCTTAGCAGTCACGTATCCGCTTTATAGGCCGGACATGTGAGCGCACCGTTCCCACATGTGAAGCGACTGAAAAGGATGCGCTTCATCACACCTTTCACTCTCAGGAGAGACCGCCATGGATTACTCAGAACGATCGCTGCGCTACAACATTTCCGAGGAAGATGATCGCACCCGGGCCATGGCGGGGTGGATCGAGAATATGACCGGGGCACAAACACTTACGGGCATGCCGTCCCGATCAACGTCAGATCCCCATGCTCGTTCGCCTTCGTCGCCAACGCGGCCATACTCGCTCTCTTCCGAACCTCCAATTAAGGTGCTCGACAGATCGACATTTGCCAGAAAAGTGAGGGAATTTTACGGTGATGATATCAAGCACATTTCCGTCAATCCACAAGAGTACTCGCCCTTCGTGTCCTCTAAAGCCCTGCGTACGGCTACCATCGCTCGACTCTACGGCGGCACCGACAATGATACGCCCAGCGCGCGATATTTCAGCTATGATCTGGGAGAACGAAGCGTTGGGCTTTTAAGAACAGAGGATGGATTTAGCATCGAAAACGAGCCGTGGCGGGAACTATTTCCCGGTCGAAAAAGAATCACTTCGATTGTAGACCTTCGCGTTACTCATCCGCTTGTCGAGAACGCAGGCGATATTCTGCTCGAACATCAACTTCAACTCGACGGCGAACAGCCGTTAATCATGTCACGTCCCGCTTCGCCAGAGATGGGAGCCCGTCTAGAGCAGATGGGTTTCGTTGACGTGGGTCAAAATCGCTGGGTGCTCGACCCTACGCAACATCCGGACAAGTGGACAAAGAATAGCAAGGGTGGATGGCAGCGCGCAGGCAAACCTTGGAGTTATCTCTCTAAAACCGTGGACTATCTTAGCGACGATGAAGCAGGTGTCGAGGGGCATTCGAGTGAAGCCAGTGTCGAGACAGATTCATCCGATGATGACCCGTCTTGGTACTTCGAACACCTCAATTTGAACCGCGAATAAAAGCTTGCCGTCATCGTGATGACTTTTTGCGCCGCCGGCCGAATTGATACGCCCCTCTATTACGAGGACGCAGGCGAAGATTAGAGACTGCAATCTTGCTGCGACTGTCTGCGACGGCCCGCCTCATGCTGCACTGTGAAGTAGCTCTCGACAGCTGCTTCAGTCGGGCTGATAAACTCAATCAGAACTTTCGTGATCTGGTGGATGTTGGGCGGTTCGGTCTTGAAGACACCAAGCGCGAACTCAATGAAGCCTCGGCGGAGCCCGTATACGCTCCGTGATTGTCCTGCGCGAGCCAGAAGGAGCTGCGCAGCGCCGCCTCGTCCGCCCGTCTATCCCGCGGCAATACCGATAGAGACAGTCGCGGATCGTTTCGCGATCATGCAATTCGACCATTTTCTCGTGGTCCACGGCCCGTCGCAAGTCTAGTCTTGAGTTGAAAGTGGCGTTCGGTGCATCTGCGAACGGACATTCGCGCCGTCGGCGCTTGACCTGGCCTCGCAATGCCGCTTCCCAGGGAACGTCTGTGAACTTGAAACCGCGTGCGTAAGACAGCAACTCTCGCGCAATCAAGGACCATTGCTCCGTTGGATTTTGCCTGCAAGAACAGCCAGTGCCTCTCTGCGCTTGTGTGGAAGGGAGCTAACGGTCCATTCGGCAACAATGCGATTGACGAGTTCGCCAGAACGAGCCCAATGTCGACTGGATCCCCGTTTGCGGCCGCCGGGCGCGCCGGCGCCTGCCTCGGCGAAGCCTCCTCCAAAGCCTGTGATCCGAACGATCCTTCCTGGCTCGCAATCGGTGCGCGTCTGACCGAGCGGGAACGGCTGATCGACGCGATGGAGAAATCTGGGTGGGTTCAGGCCAGGCGGCTCGCCTCTCGGCCTCACCCCACCTTAGGTTGGTTATGCCATCCGCGGGCATCAAATCGGGGTGAAAGAAAGTTCTAAGCCTGGTGTGGTCGAACGGCCCGACCTGCCCTCCTCAACTCATGCACTCGAGGCGAGCCGCCATTTTACCGGTGTCTGTCTATTGTCAAATGCCTGACAACCCTATGTCGGGTCGCAAATGGAGGGAACCGGACAAAAAACGCTAACCAGTTGAAAAACATAGCTAGTTTCATTGGCATGGCCCTTGCTTTTTGAACCGCGATGTTAAGCAGCAACGGAGCCTTCAATGTCCCCACCAATGATTTCGCTCAAGAGCCTGACCAGCACGACAACCATGAACCAACTGCTGGCCACAGCGAAGTCCACTGCTTGCGCCGCGTCATTGTGCGGTTCGTCCGCAAAGCCGCACCACGCCGAGCCGGCTGTGTGGGAGAAAATCAAGGACCTTTCCTGCTATTCAGAAGAAGCTTACTATTTCGCGCGCATGCACGTCGTAGCCGCACCAGCCTGCAATATCCAGTGCAACTACTGCGATCGTAAATACTGCGCCAACGAAAGCCGGCCTGGGGTCGTCTCGGAAAAGCTGACGCCTGACCAGGCGCTGCGAAAGGTCGTTGCGGTCGCCAATGAAGTCCCTCAGCTTTCCGTGCTCTTTATCACCGGACCAAGCGATGCCTGTTATGACCGGAAGAAGACAAAGGCGACATTTGAACGCGGAGCCACAGAGATCCCCGATATCAAGCTGTGTCTTTCAACCAACGGTCTGGCACTGCCGGACCGTGTCGGCGAGCTTGCTGACATGAATGTTGATCACTTGACGATCACCATCAACATGGTCGATCCGAGAGTCGGCGCGAAGATATCCGCGCCACTGCCGGGCCGTGCCGCAGCTCAGCAGAAGCCCGGACACAAGCAGGCCCCGCGAGCACATAGGCAGCCAAGTCTCGATATTCGTCCAACATGCCTGGCACTCTCGGTCGCAGCAGCGCTGGGGCCTTGGTCATCTCCCCGCGCAAAATGCCCGGTTGCTCTCTTTGATGCTTCAGGAGCATCCCGATCACCCGCTTCTTGTGTCAGTCCGCTCCCGTCTCCAACGCGGCGGCGACCTCCTTGCGCAGCCATTTATGCTGCGGGTCGTGATGGCACCGCTCGTGCCAGATGAGCATGACCTTATACGGTGCCGGCTCGAGGGGTGGATCAACAACCCTAAGCGGCAGCATCGCGGAAACTTGGGTCGCAACGCGGCGCGGGACGAGCAATACCAAATCCGTTGCCGAAGCTACCACCGCTGCCGTGAGAACGCTGGAAAACAGTATGGGACTACGATCCGCTCGCAGGTTGGGCAAGTGGTCGTAGATCGGGCCGAAGTGGTCGGGGGAGTCCGTACTGATGGCAGCGTGACGCAAGGTCGCGAAGTTGTCGATCGTCCATTCCTGCGCCAGCGCTGGATGGTCGTGGCGCAACAAACACGCGAAGCGGTCTGTATAAAGACTGCGCCGAAAATAGCCAGGCAGTTGCACGTCGATATGCCCAACGGCCAAATCAATATCACCTTGCTCAAGCCCCCGCACGGCACGATCAAACGGCAAACAGGCGAGTGTGTCGAGATGAGGGGCACGCTCGCGTAACCACGGCAGGAGGCGCGGTAGTACAGCCAAAGCTTGATGATCGGGGATCGCCAGCGTTGCCCCCCTCCCCGATTCTTTTGAGATTACGCTGCGGCTTGTCACCATCTCTCGGATCGTACGCAGTGCCGACGGCAGCCTTTGAGCCAAATGTTCGCCTTGCGGCGTTGGGATCAAACCCGTTGAAGACCGCACCAGGAGATCATCATTGAACAAGCCGCGCAGCCTTCCCAGTGCGCGGCTCATCGCCGGTTGACTCCGCCCGATGTGCTGGCCCGCGTGCGTCACGTTCCGGTATTCGAGCAGAGCCTCGAGCGCCACCAGGAGGTTGAGGTCTATTGATGCTAGGTTTATCTGGTGTCCAGTGAGGCGCTCTCCTCTCCAATCTTGCAACATCTTTCGCCTATAAGCGAGTTGATCCGTCACCTCTTGTTCTACATTGCGTTTCATGAAGTTCATTCCTCAACAATCAATTCCGGGTCCAACGTTTTCGAGTTCATCTCGGCGGTGGAGCGCGGGTGACAACCTCCATGGCATTGTGCCATCACGCGTCCAATGGGCGGCCAGATCTGTGTGACGATGGCGATCACATGGAACATCGGGGTGTCCCACAGGAATATAGAGCCCGTGTCGACCTCCCCGAGCCCGTTGCAACAGCCTCGCATCCGATACTGGGGTGCTTGGGTGAGAGAGGCGCACGCGCTCGAGCACAGCGTTGCAATAGGCCTCGGTTGCATAATACGCGATGCGGTCGATGTCGCTGAGCTGAACACCTGCAGATGCGAGGCAATATTGAATCGAACGAATTGGTAGCGTGTTGGAGTGCTTGATTCGGTTAGGCCGTTCCTCTTCGACTGCCGCTATCACTCGGCCGTCGCGAACGCGAACCGCAGCCCCATTGTGCATAAAGCTGTTCGGTAGATCGAACGAATTTTCGTAGACTCTGCTTAGACGCCCACTCAGCCCTAGACACAGCATGTTGCTCTCCAGTCCGTTTCGAAAGGTAGGTCGCTCTGGCCCGACCGCCGGCTTTCGTAAGTTCAAAGCTTGTGTTTGACGTGTCAGATAGAGCTCACAGGCGAAGCCGATACTAATAGCGACCGGCTCGGCGACATTGCCGACAATCGATGCTGCGCAACCTTCTTGATGCTATAGTTGCGACGCCGCACGGAAACCCTGACGGAAGCATTTGCAGCAGAACTGCCACGTAACCTATCCACATTACTCAGTCCTTCATATTTCGGCCCGACAGCCGCAAGAAAACATCACGAGGTTTGGTGTTCCTGCAAAAGGCGCAGATCATGTCCTTGCGGCTGCGAGCGCGCCTGCTCTGGCTTCTAGTCATTGTGAGGGATGCACTCACAGATTTAGTCGACCAGGCAACAGTGCTTCTTGTGAGAGCCCATTAGCACTGAAACGGCAGAAGCAACGGCCAAGATTTGCCCGATCACGTCCAACGTGATAACAATCGAGGCCAGGCAACTGACAGAGTGCTCCAACTCGTTTTCCAGCACAGTCTCTACCGAACCTGAGGACCCATTTTTAGAACTCCACACAATCGTTCTGCACAGCGCTCTTCAGCGTTTTTTCTAAGGGCAATTGTTTTGACCAGTAAAATTGTTTGTTTGGATGGAATGCGTGCAAAAAAGGGATGGGTGGATTGATAGGAAGGCGAGCGGCACTACCATCCTTCCTTTCAAATGGCGGCCGTGATGATCAACGTTTACGGCAAATTCGCCTCCGACGTCGGTGTCGACCGACCGACCGACCGACCGACCGACCGACGAAATCCTTGTGTATCGTCGCATCCGCAATACTCCTGCTCTACTCTAGTTTCAGCCGACAAGCCGAGCCGCAGCTTCGCCAGTCGGCACGTCGATAAGCGTGATCGGGCTTGCTGCAAAGAAACGGCGTCCTTTGTTGGTCAGCGCTGCCGCATCCAGCACCGCCAAACGTGGGGCGTTGGATCGCTTCGTGATCTGTCGGGCGTAGGTGCGCAGCATCTGGTCGTTGAAGCGGCAGCCGATGAAGAAGAAGCCTCTGTTGGTGCGCCGCTCCTTCACCGCTTCGCTGATCCACCTGAGCGGCGAACTCCTTCCGTCGCTGATGCAGCCGTTTGATGGCGTGCTCGGCCGGCCTTCCGGTGGGCCGACCGGCATCGAGGCAGGCGATCACTACGCGGCGGGCGCGGCGTGCGAGGTTTCGATGCGCTTCAGTCCATCGGTGATGGCGGCGAGCCCTTCCCGCAGCGTCTGCCCTATAGTGCCCGGACCGATGTCGATTGGAGGATTGTCAAGCATGGCTACAATGTCGCTGCCGTTGAGATAGTCGAGCTTCTTCTGAACTGTGGTTCTGACACGCTCGGTCGCGCTCGACATTGCCTCACCGTTGCGTTCGGTGATGGCGGAGAGCTGATCCGAAAGCTCTCCACCGAACTGCAGGAAGATGTCGTCGACATACCTCCACGTTCCGCCGCGGGCTTCCACATCGACCATCTGGTTGATCTTGCTCTTTACCTCATCCCTCAGTGTCAAGGCAGTGTCGAGATGAGCCTGCCATGCAGCTATGATACTTTCGACCGAGTTTTCGACGGACTTGGTCCTTTCGGGCTGGTCTGCGATGCCAAGAAGAACCAGAAGTTGATCATCGTTACCGAGCCGCGGGACCACCGCTGCGATCAGACGCTCCACAACCACGCGCCTACGGGCTACATCGCCTAGTTCCTTCGGCCATTGCGACGACACTATCTTCGCAATCCTTTCAGAATTCGCGTTCTCTAGCGGATAAGAAAGCTGTCGCTCCTGAGCCTTTGCCTTGATCAGACGGAACAAGGACTCTACTACCTCGTCTTGATCGAGAGCACCCGTTGGGACTCTGTTCAGATCGATCCCATTCACCACGACCTCTTCGCGGCGGTCGCCGTTTGTCTCGCCCTGCCCCGCCCCATCGGGCATGTCATCCACATATTGAAGATTTCGCAGATTCTCAGGATAGGCCAGCATCAACAGAAGCCGGCCGGCGAAGTTGTGCAGCGTTGCCTCCTGCTCTTCCGGAGGCGTCGCAGCCAGCACACGTTGCAGCCAATCCGCGATCTTCGTGGTCAGATGGGACAACTCTGCGGTCTGTCCCGCGCCAATTTGCGCGCTGAGACTTACTGCGTGATTGGAAATGGTCGCTGCCGCGGCGGCAATGCCCTCCTTCACTTCCGGGAGAAGCTGCTCCAGGAGCTCAGCTCCGCCTTCACGCTTGCTTCTCTCTTCAGTTTCCTCAACACTCCCTGCGGAGTTCCCTTCCGCGCTATCCAGTGCCGCCATCGGCCGATTTAATTCTTCAGAGTCGTCGGGTGGAAGAAATTGAGAGTTCTCCTCGGCGTTCATCTCAAACTGCTGAATGTCTTCTTCAGTTAAAATTCCTGCTTCCTGCATGTCAGGCAGCCTCATGCGGAAGTTCACGAAATACTTCTTCATCACCTTTTGGACCTGCGGGAACCCGGCCTTTCCACCATCAGCCAACTTGACGAGGATAACGCCGTTTTCGTTCATCCTGCCCGTGCCTCTCCGCAGAAGCGAAAAGGTCTCCTTACCACTATCCTCATCATCTTCAAAAGGCATGCTTTTCAAAGTTTGTGCCAATCCATTGAGCTTTTTCTTACTCACCAGGACAGCAGGCTTCCGCAGATCGCCAACCGTGCCAACCGCAAAGCAGAACTCCAAATCCGCACTGTTCCTCGTCTGGTCGATCAACTGCATAAACTTCTTCGCTCTTGTCCTATTGTGCTTCATTCCGGCCATTATATCTCTCCAGTTTCCTGTTCTAGATCAGTGTACGTCGGTTGATAGGATGGGACAGGATCTGATCACCCAACTTCCCGAAGATCTGCCTGATGGAGGTGACCGCGCTCTCCAGCGGTCTAGTCGAGCGGGAAAGCGGCGCGCCGAGATCAAGCAACGATCGCCGCCAGTCGCAGCCGTGACCGCCTCCGATCCGGCCGGCAACCGAAATGCCGACCTCTCCCGCCGCAGACCTGCGTGGGCGTCTCGTGATCCCATAGGGCCTTCCCAGCGCAAGTCGGATGCTATCCCGGCGGTCATAAGAAATCTGGACATCGGAATTCTGACAGCAGATTGCGGGACAACGGGCTCATCACGCTGTCAGGCTGGAGGTTAAAAACCGCCCAATGGTCACCGGACACCAGTCGTACCTGAATAAGGTCCCCTCCTCCCAAGGGCCGCTTGTCCGCCTCATTTAAGAGGCGAAATAGCGCCCAATGGCCGCTCTTGGAGAGAATGGCGCCTTGAAAACCGATGAAAGCGACGGAAGCGCCGCCGACGCCGCTGGCCGAGGGCCAATGGAAATGCATTGCCGCGGCGGCCGTTCCTCGTCGATGTTCGAGGCGCTGGCCGTCGATGTCCACCACCACCTGGTCTGTCAACGGATCGGTCTCGGCGACGGTGAGCAGGAATCCAACTGACAACTGGCCGGTATCCTCGAACATGGTGTCGCGGATCGTGGCTGCCCGTTGGAACTGGGTCAAGGTATTGCGGCCGATAGGGAAATCGACACCGCTCGTTGGCCGAAACTGCCATGTACCTTTGGATTTGTCGACGAATGGAGAGAGGTTCTCGGCGAAGAAAGTGTCGATCTCCGCCTTGCGGCCGAACAGCCGGGCGAAATCGCTCAAAGGGATATCCCGGGGGGATCCGCGCGCGAAGGGATACCGTCCTTCGGTAGCCCGCCGGCACAAATCGCCGGGGCCGCCCGCCCAACCGCTCGCCAACCCGCGCCTCATGCCGCTGACGGTTAGGTCCGAGCTGTGGCGGCTGAGGCCGAGAATCCATTGCCGGATGGGTTCGGGCAGATCGGCCGCCCCCGCCTCGATCTGGTGGATGGCGACGCCCGCCTGCCCGTTGTGTTCCAAGATGTTCGAACCCGCCAGCCCCTGCGCCTGGCTGAGGGAGCGATACAGTTCGCCCAGATCCCGGAGAGCACTGTCGATCGGCGCCTGCGCGCCCGCTTGGCTGTTCGACGGCACTTCGACCAACTGGTGCAGCCACTGGAAATGATCGCCCATATAGAGCTGGACGTGAGCTTCAGGCGTGTCCGCGGCCGGTTGAGAGCGGAACAGTGCCTCGAGCTCGCTTGGCAACACCTCGCCCTGGGGGACACTGTCACCTTTCGTCAAGCCGTTCTCGGGAGCCGGTGGTTGCTTGAGCTTGAGCTTTAGCTCCTGCGCCGCCGCGAAAAGGAACAGGCGCATTGGTGACGTCGGCGCGGACAGCGTGTTCAAGGTGCGCAGCGCGTCATCGATGCCCCCAAACGGGCGGATAGACATATCGCCAATGAGCTGGTCCCAGCGCAACGCGAACTCCTGAGCGTAGAGATCCGCCGCCGAACGCCGCAGCTTCTGGCTCACATCACCGGCTGCGATCGGCGCGACTACCTGTGCGTCGAGAACCCAGCCTTCTGCAGCGACAGCGTCAGCCACCTGCGGCAGCAATCGCAGGAAGGTTCCGTAAAACCCCGCCCTCGTGTAGATGCCAGGAACCCCCTCGCTGAGCGGCTGTCCTGATTTGCGAGCCAGGACGCCCTGCGCCAGCGGCCCGGCATGGTCGGCCAGACGCCAGGTTGGCGCCCGCGAGGCTTCGGGACTGGTCGCGATGATGTCGAGGACGCGGCGCGCCATTGAGACGGTCTGGAGCTTCGCGCGGGTCCTCTCGATCAGTTCGCCATTAAGCTCACTATGGGGCAGCGGCCCTTCCATGAGCGCATCCAAGTGATCAGCGAGCGCGCTGCGCAGGCCGGCATCGGCTTCGGCCGGAAACATCACTCGCCAGTCGGCAGCCATCCAGTTCTTGACGACCGCGCGCTGGAGCGGACCCTGCTGACCCAGCATCAGGTAAACCTTTAACGCCTGGTAGACGAACTGATCATCGTCGTGCCGCTCGACCAATAAGGTTTCCAACCGGAACATCAGCCGCGGCAGCAGGACGGTGTTCACGGCGCGGCGGTACGCCGCGAGCGTCTGAACCTTGATTTTCTTTCTCTGGTCGAGACCCGAACTTGATAGGCGGCCGCCCGCGCTGTCGCCGTTGGCATCACGCAGCTGCTGAAGCAGTGGCAGGATGGGTCGAAGATCGCCACTCTCAACCCGGTCGAGCTTCAGCTTTTCGGCCCCTCTGGCATAGCTGCCAGCCATTAGGCGAACGCTCTCGATCCGCTCAACATTCCGAATATAGCTGAACGTCCACAAGACGCCGGCGGTAACGATGACCGCCGCTATCATCGTGTAGGCGCCATACCGGATCCGCCGCTGGCGCCGATCGAAGCGGTGATTGGCATCGGCGAGCCCAGCTTCGGCGAAAACGACTTCGCGCAGCAGCCGGCTGATGAAATAACCACGGCCCGGGCCACGAAGCGCTGTACAGGGCGGCTGAGCGATCTCGAAGGTCTGGGATCTGGCGTTCGCAACTCGATCGAAGGGCATGCCAATTTGCGTGCCGCTTAAGAAGTAGACGCCGCGGAGCATAAGCGGTTCCTGGAACGAATTCCCGCCAAAGGCTTCCTTCAAGAACTGTTGCGTCAGGTGCTTGAGGCTAGCGACCTGCTGTGGGAAGCCGAACATGAGCGCGCGACGCTGGAGGTTGCTTTCATACTGCATTCGTTCAAGCAGCCTTTCGTTTAGGCGGCCAACCAGCGCATCGTATGCTGCGGCAAACGCCATCGGATCGCCTTCGTCCTCCGAAGCCTCTTGCGCAAAGGTGAACCCCCACACCGCCTCCCGCCCCTCGCGACCCAGATCGTCGAAGAATTCAACAAATCCCGCCAGCAGATCGCTCTTAGTGAAAAGCACATAAATCGGCAGTTGCAGGCGAAGCTCCCTGTAAACTTCGAGGAGCCGCTCACGGATACAGCGCGCGCGATCGGCCAGCACTTCCTCGGATGTCGAGTTCAGCTCGCTGATGCCGATCGTGACTAAGACCCCGTTCAGCGGCTGCCGTGGCCGGGAGCGTCTGAGCATACGAAGCAAGCCACGCCAAACCGCTTTGTCCCGGTCTGCATCACCCTCCTGTATCGTGTAGCGCCCAGCAGTGTCGACGAACACCGCGTCATCGGTGATCCACCAGTCGCAGTTTTCCGTACCCGCGACCCCACCGGCGGCTCTCAGACCGGACCTTGCCGCCAGCGGAAAGCTGAGCCCGGAATTGACTATTGCTGTGGTCTTCCCCGAGTCGGGCGGACCGATCATCACATACCATGGCCGCTGATAGAGCCACCGCCTGCTGATACCTCCTGCGTAGCGGCGCCCCTTGAGTGTGGTAAGGGCCTCGCGGAAACGATGACGAATCGCCTCAAGCTCTCTTTCAGCAAGCGTGCTGGCTTGGCCCACACTTCGGTCGGAAGGCCTTGGGTCTCCCTTCTTCTGCTCGGCCCCAACCTCGTCCAGGGCTCCCGACACTCGTGATTGGACGAGGTCTTCAAAATAGGCCTGAACCTTGTAAAGCTGGGACTGGATCAAGTAGATCACGGTGTATCCGACCGGAATCAGCATCGATGCCGCGATCTGGCTGCGAAGGCTGTCAAGCGGCGCAAATCCTCCGACCGAGATGTTTGGTCCGAGCGTGAAGATTAAGGCACACACGATCCCTGCCCCGCCGACACGGAGCCATTGCCACCTAAGCGCTTTTTTGATTGACTGCATGGCCTGCCTTCATCGTGTCTTTGTGATGATGATTTCAATCCGACGGTTCCGCGCGCGGCCCTCGGGCGTATGGTTCGAAGCGACCGGTTCACCGCTCCCTCTGCCCTCTTCTCGCACGCGGCCTGGGTCATCCATGATGGATTTGATAATCTCGGCAGCTGTCCTCGCACGCGCGAGCGAAAGGGAATCGTTTGAAGGGAAGGCGAGCGATTGCACCGGCATGGCGTCGGTGTGCCCGGTCAGGAGGATTGCTCCCGACTCATCGTTCAGAGAACGACCAATTCGTAAAAGAAGCGGCAGGAACATTTTCTTCACTTCCGGACTAGCAGAATCGAACATCCCGGAGGCGCGAATGGTAACGACGATCTGCTGTGGGTCCTCGGACACAGTGACAAGCCCTTCGCGGATTTCGGGCTCGAGGAAGTTACGCAGTCGGCCGCTGCTCATCACAACCTTTGGCGGCAATACGATTTTCACCGATCTGACAGCGCCGTTCGGCGGCAATGTCGCGAGATCGTTGAAGACAGCATCGGCGCGGGCATTTAATGCATGCAGAAGTCCGGTATAGATCGAGAGGAGTAACCCTGCCCCAAACGCTACGACAGCCCAGATTGGAACGATTGTGCGGCGTGGCTTCGGATTATTAGAGTTCCTCCGCCAGTGCGGGGATAGTTCGCGCTCGAAGTCACCACGGGCTGCTCGGATCAGGCGGTAGACGTCTTCGCACAGCACACTGAGCTCTGCGGCTCCTCCCGCAGTGACGCGGTAGCGGCCTTCGAAGCCCAACCTCATGCAGTAGTAGAGCAGCTCCAGCAGTTCTATATTGATGGCCGGTTCATTTTTCAATTGCGTCAGCAGATCGAAGAAACGCTCGCCGCCCCAGGTATCACTGAACAGCGATCCCACCAAGCTGCGCGTCGTCCAGACGCTGTTGCTGCCCCAGGCTGTGTTCAGAACGATGTCATCGATGGTCGCGCAGAGGGCGTATTTGCAGACCTTGATCGCTCGCGATGGCAATCCGAGCGGCGTGATCCGACGCTCAAAAGCATCGATCTCCTGCAGCACTCTAAGGCGCAGTGCTTCAACGTCGATATGGCTAGCACTGCTCTTGAGCTGAGCGCTGAGACCCAGCAGCGCCGCCGCGGCGGCGACCAGTGGATTAAGTCGGTCGAGCGCAAGCATCTCCCAGGTAAGTTCGTCCGGCACTGGCGATGACGGCGAAGGGACAGCCAACTGCTCCTCGGCGTGGAGGAGGACGAGTGGCTGGGATTTTGGCATCGTTTCCTCAATCACCATCATCAACCCGCCCACTTCCCTTCGGAGCGGACGCTCTCATCGTGGGATCGGCGGGCGGGTCGGCGACGCTCTCGCACTGGGCGCGCGAAGTCGGCGCCGAAGCTCCGGAGCAAATCCGTTTCGATGTTCGATACGACGTCATTGAAGACACGCACGTACGCACTCCGGTTTTGCGCCTTATGGTTGCGGTGCAAGAGGGAACGGGTCCGCCCCATCGCCTTCTCGATCCCTGCTAGGGACAAGCGTGCACGGACGCTGGACGGAGCCTTCTGTACAGCCGCCAATAACACGTCATGCGTCCCACGGTCGACGAAGGCTTGCTCAACGGCCAGGTCTCCGCGGAGGAACACCGCGACGACATCGATCCTATAGGCGCCGATCTGAATAACATCGCTGGTTTTCCGGGCGACCGGCGCCTCTGACGGAAGCCGCACAGCCTCGTCACTCAGACATGTGTTGCCGCGGCCTCGGTCGATCAGTCCGTATCGCCGTGCCATGCATTCGATTGAGCAGTGGTATTTCGAGACCATCTGCTGATCATCCGGCAGAACGAGGCTGTTGCCTGCTCGGCTGGTAGTCAGCCCACCAGCCGCGTCGCCCGGCACGAGATATTCCGGAAAACTGCATCTATTGCTGTGTACACGTAGCGTGAGGGGCATTGGTGGGCTAACTCAAATTTGGGTTCTGTCCGGCTCGGATGGCCCAAAGAGCCATTTCGAGATTTGGGAAGTCGCCAGCAACGTGCAGCGCCAAGCCGGCGGATTGGGGCATATCCTTCCAGAAGCGGCTATTTTGATCGATCTCGAAATAGCTGAATCCAACATGGAACGGGATCTGGCGCGGCGCGACCGGTAGGGGATTGATGATAATGCCGGGCAGTGCGACATTGACGAGTTCCGTGATTTTCTCCGCCGGGCCGATCTTAATCTGAGACGGGAACTCGCGCCGGAGGCGCTCGACCTCAATATCAGCCCGAGCAGCCAGCACGAAGCTCGAGGTCGTAAAGAGAGAGCGGTCGGCCACCTCAGCCACATGGATACCGTATTTTTGCCGCTGCAGCGGTACGGAGACCGCAGTCTGCTCAATCACTGCACCCAGCGAAGCCCGGATCGACTGGATCACTGGCAAAAACGCCTCCGCGAGAGAGTCGTGCTTGTAAACACCAAGGGTCGGGGCACGTTTATCGAGGCGGGCGAACGTGGCTAGTTCACCCGCCAGCTGGAGCATGAGAACATACAGCGATTCCGGATTTACAACGGCGGCCTTGGACAGGTGGCAGAAGTAGGGCTCGTACCGATTGATCGCCTGCAGCAGAAGGAAGTCCGCGAGCTCTGCAACCCGGTTCGTGCCCGACTGGGAGACCCGCGTAGCCAGAGCTTCACCACGATGGTGAAGCAGGCCGGTGATCTCAGTGATGTAGTTCGAGAGGACCCGGGAGCTGGCGCAGTCGGGGGTTGGCGGCACGTGCGTCTCGTCCAGAATGATCTGTCGGTCGGCCCGGACCTCTATGATACGGGCGATTGGGATGCAAGTGTAGCCAGACCGGTCTGCCGCGTCCGGCAGCAGTCGAAAATCCAGCCGCGCTACGTCGATGGAGGCGCTGCCCCGCTCGCCAGCGTTGGTGTCGACAACATCCTCAGTGGAGACTGCGAAGCGGATAGGTACGTCAATTCCCGCTTGCGCGTCGGTTTCAAGAGCGCCGGGTTGATAAAACGGTACCGCCAAGTGAATAAGCGAATCTCGAAAATCCCGCGGAACGTCGTAGGGAGTTGGCTGGTTGGCTTCGTCAGGAATACTGAAGGGCATGCCGTCCTCCAAGACGCCGCGAGCCGCTTCGATGGCGATCTTGCCGAGACCAAGTAGCTCTCGATTGAGCCGCAGCTCGCTGATACCCCACCCGTACCCATGCAAAACCGCCGTCCTGCTACGCACCAGCTGTTCGACGTGACGATCGGCCTGCTGAAAATGCTGCGGGCGGAGGAATAAGCCCTCCGACCAGACGACCCTATTATTCCACGACATTCAAGACTCGCCTCGCGTCCACCTGACAGAACGGCTTTCTCCGTAAAAAGTAGCAGAGCTTCACTGCCCCCTTGCATGCACATCTGATATCCAACAATGCGCTGGTAGAAGAGCATCGCGTGTCGAGACAGCTCAGATATGCAAGTGCCGAAGCTCATCAGGATTGGTCATGAGCCCCCTTGCAGCGCGACAAGCAAGGGATCTCATCTAGACTGTCGCTCAGTAGCCCGTTGCCGTCAGAGCCTTATTGGTCGTTCATGTTCACACTTACCTACTACGTGCCAATTCGGCCTGTCCTGTCGCTCGTACGGGATGAATCTTGCAAATGATCGCCCGGAAGCCTTGAGAGCCGGCGCCGCAAGTACGGGGCCAAAAGTGCAGCGCAACAGGCAAGGTGACACGTGATGCGCGTTGCCTCGTCGAAAATGTTCCTGAATACGCCGAAGGCATGTGCCGCCGCCAACATCGTCTTCACGCGCCGCCGCCCCTAAAGCACCTTGACGACTAGTTTAGCGATTAGACAACCACCTCCTGGACACGATCCACGAACCGGTTGCAGTCCCGGTTCGCGCCAGGTGCGGGATAGCAGCCCTGGCGGCATGGATCATTCATGCGGCGAAGATAGGCATTTGCACATTTGGTGATGCCCAATAGCTAGCGAATGGGATATGCGCTGCGCCTCATGTTGGCGCGCGAGCACATGCTCGATGGCACGGTGGAGATCGACCGTTTTCATCTCGGTGAGCGACCGAGAAAGAGTCCGGACGGTCTACCGCCTGGACGGGGCCGAAAGGGCCTTTCGATACGTGCAGGGCGCGCGACGGCGAAAAGGGATCGAACCGCATGCCTGCTTGATGGGCGGTGAGGCGTTCATGGCGATTGGCAAGAGCTTCGCTACGCATGAGAACGTAAAGCATTCGAGCCGCGAATTCGTTCGAGACGCCGCCCACGTCAACTCGGTGGGAGGTTTCAAGCCCCGGGTCCGCCGCACCATTGCCGGTGTCTTTCATCATATCAGCCCGCAGCATGCCTTGTCTTTCCACGAGATCGGCTTCCGCTGGTCACAGCGCATTGTTACGAGCCAGGCAGTGCGGATACTGGTCACGTGTGCCGCCGGCGCTGCGATTGCTGCAAGTCTTTCGCGCTATTACCGGCCGGCAATGCGCAGAAGTCCGGATGCCGGGATTATCGTTAAATCTCCCAGTCTTTTGTGATAAGGCCGCGTTGTTTAGCGGAAGCCAGCAAAGAGTTCGAAGACGAAGGGCCGACCTCACTGGCGCCGCAATTGGCGACAGTTGCCACTACCCTGGTATCGGTGGGCCAATCAATCCCACCATAGAAGAGATTATGTCGATGTTCGCGTCGTAACTGGCTTGCGCGGCACCGGCGGCCGTCAGCGTTGATAGCAATCCGTGCCGATCGCCACATCAAGCACGGACCTCCGGTCTGGAGAACGGGTCGTCGCTGCATCTCTCGAAGGATCGCCGCTGTCGTTACGGGTTCACGCAGGAGCTGCGCCATAGCCGCTCACTAACTGGATGCGAGCATATCACCTGTGCATGCAATCCAATACCGGGACTGCGCTAGTTTGAATCGCGGGCTCTTCTCCGTGGTTTTCGAGGTTCTGCTGCAATGATGCGTTCACGCCACCAGCTATCAACGGCCTGGCCATGTCTTCGGGATCTGCCGGCCTCCCGTCACCTGAGCTCGATTCCGCAGAGCCGCCCCATGCCACAACAGCAGAAAACGGGACCCACGGTGATTGAGCGGCGTCCGAACGAGGCTCGGCAACCTGGAGCGGTCGATGGTTGCAGTCGCGTCCCTTGCGATCTGGTTAAGTCGCTTGAGCCCCTGATAAATTCTGACCTTCCGTCAGCAGTCGGTGCTCGACAGCTGACCCCTTGTTTCCTGAAGGCCATATCCCAGGGGGGTGAGCATGGTTGACAGGGACCCTCGGACTAAAGGGCAGGGCACTTCGCGCGCGAAGGAGGGCCGGCACCCAGCGGATCAAAGAGCGCAGTCTTCAGTGGCGCGTGTCGATCACGTGGCCGACAACTTCAATTCGGACGACATCTGGCAAGAGAATCCGATGTTGCGTTACGTGGAAAGGCTAACGGGGCTTACCCGAGTAGCCGTCGCCCCGGCAGAGACCGCGTTCAACCTCGCGAGCGCGACAGCGGCCGGAGCCAGCCCTCGGCAGCCAACGGATCAAAGCACGCAGCCTTTAGTGGCGTCTGCCGATCAAGAGGAGCTTTGGCAGGCGGCGGATCAAGCCGGTCCGCTGTCAGCCGGCAGCTTCAATTCGCAGGACTTCTGGCTGGAGCCTTCTGAAACGGCCTCTTGGGCTGCGATAAGCGTCGAGCAGCCAAGCCCGCCGACCGAGCTTCAAGGCCCTGAACAACTAACCCCGCAAATGATGGCTGACATGACGGAACTGATGAGAGTTCCGGTCGTCCCGGCAGAGACCGCGTTCAACCTCACGAGGACAACAGATGAATACAATAATGCCGATCGCATTATTCACCTCGTCGAGGGCCAGCCGCTGGAGACTGGCCCTCAGCGCAGGGGGCTGCATGGCCTTGGGAATTTAGAAGCCTCGGCGGTTGCCAGGCCGACCGAGATGCCGGGTGAAAGAGAGGAGCATTCGGCCATGTCCGAGGTGCCCGCGGAGCCCAGCGATCCGACCGGTGGCGGTCGCAAGAGGCAGACTACTGAGAAGGGCGCAGATCCCAGGCCCAGCCGCAAGCAAAAGTTTTATAATTTTGAAGCTTCGGCGGTTGCCAGGCCGACCGAGGTGACAGGTGAAAGAGAGGAGCATTCGGCCAAGTCCGAGGTGCCCGCGGAGCCCGGCGATCCGACCGGTGGCGGGCGCAAGAGGCGGACTACTGAGAAGCAGGCAGATCCCAGGCCCAGCCGCAAGCAGAGGTTATATGCTCAAAGGCCGCTGGCGTTGGCGCCTGATCTCAGCGCCGCGAATGCCAGCATAATCGTGGGGGCCTCAACGGGCGATCTCGTCGATCGAGCGGCGTTCCAGACGGTGTCGGCCCAGGATCAGGCGAGGCTGGACGAGATCAAGGCGGCGATACCGCAGCTGCCGGGGCAGAGCAAGGGGGCGTGGGCGGACGCGCTGAAGGCGGCCCATCCCGATCTCAGCGCTGCCGATGCCGCCATAATCGTGGGTGCCGTAAGGCGCGATATCGCCGTGAGGACGGCGTTCCAGACGGTGTCGGCTCACGACCAGGCGAGGCTGGACGAAATCGCTAGGCAGACACCGCAGCTGCCGGGGCAGAGCAAGGGGGCGTGGGCGGACGCGCTGAAGGCGGCCCATCCCGATCTCAGCGCCGCCGATGCCGCCATAATTGTGGGTGCCTCAAAGAAACGGATAGCCAGGAGGGCAGCGTTCAAGGTGATATAGGGCGGCTCATGTGGCTCATCACCACATTCCCTAGGAACTGCACCATCATGTGCGTTGGTTGTCCACCACGGGATTGCATGAGCATGTGAGAGCGCCGAATTTTTCTTCGGCCTGGAGGCCAATACCTGGCTCGAGATCGAGATTTAGGGGCACGACTGCCGGCGCATTCCGGCTGACTAACACGCCGAGAGCGACCTCGTCTTCGACGGCGCGGATCGCAGAATGTCGGCTCGCATGCCGCTGCAACCATCGGCCTGCTCCTCGCAAGATTGGCGCCAAGGCCGCCGTCGAACGATGACGAGGAGGCAAGTTTTCCCAAAACGTTCTTTAGCATAGAGGTAGAAGGATCGGTACAGCGGGGTTGCAGTGCCCGGGCGGCTAGGGTGACTAAGTGCGTGCACTCCACGACCGTCTAACGGGTTCGGTGTCCGTCAATTCGAAATCGCAGGGATCTGCACGAGAGACCGCGTGGTTGCCCTGCACGATTAATGGAAGCAGGGTCGACAGTCACGTTGGGGTCCGGTAGGTGCGCGGTAGAACGGGAGATTGGCGGCGGGATTCGATTCCTTTTAGAAGACCACGCAAAGCCGCATCACACCCATTGTCAATAGAATATACCGCGACGATGGTTATTAGACTTCGACTTCCGTCGAAAACGGCAATGGCGCTCGCGAAGGAGGCCGGCCGCTGCGAAACCCCGCCATCTCCGCACCCCACTCCTTCGCTCCAACTGGAAGCAAAATGAATGAGGCAACGTGCGAATCTCGGGGAGCATCGTTACATGCGGTCAATACGGATCTCATCTAGATTGTCGCCCTATAAGCCTCGTGCGGCGGTCCGGCGGAGCGCAGGAGATTACATGCCGTTGAAGTGCTCGAGCCGTTCTACCACTGACGCCGGGTCGCTGCACGCGCGATGGACCCGCCGGCTGGCCGCTCGTTCGATGTGGGTCCGCGCCCCGACACCCCCAAGACCGATCGCCGACGAGGCCATCCACCTTATGCAGCACCCATTGCACCCTCTGCGCTTCGAATCCTCCGCTAGGCAGAGCGGCAGACGGCCGAATGGTTGCAGCTCCGAGGCTTTCTCGCGCTAGCAAGCTGAAGCGTTTGACCGGGTGCCGTGGACCTCGCACGTCGGCAATCTCTTATACCTCATCAGGTCAATTCGAGGCCAGCTGGCGTTGAGCTTCACATGTATCACACCACGCCCGTCGCCTTGGTGCGGACCCTGGTGCTGGTGCGGAGGCGGCCGCGCGAAGACTCCGTAGTTGGAGGCCTTCAGGCTCACGTTTGCAACGGTACCCCGCAGGTTGCCCTTTGCAACGACTGCCCCCGCGCTATCGGTGAGTTGATCCGACACGTAGTCCAGCGACCAACGATCATTGGCAGCCAGCGGGATCAACACCAACGCTTTCCTTTCGCTCGTTTCCGGCCACGGCGCTTGCGCATCGTGAGCTTCTCCTCCCGATGGAGCCGGAAGAGCTTCTTGTGGTTCACAAGGTGTCCTTTGCGCCTCAGCACATAGCTCCATCAAGATCCGAAGCGGCGGCGTTCACGCCCCAAGCATTCACGACATATACGAATGTCGATTGTGCATGAGCAATCGCGTCTGCTCATTGCTAAACGTTGAGAAACAGAGGCGCGACGATCTTTAATGTCGGGAAAACTGGGATTTTGGTCATGCTCGATGCAGATCATTTATTAAAACCGATCAGCGACGGCAACGCATGCGGGGATGCTCTCGATTACGATCTGAGCTTCCTGGAGCTCGAGATCGCGTCGCATGGCAAGCCGCACCAGCAGATAGGCGACTCCATCGCCACCGAGGAAGCTCCCAATTGGACAGAGGTGTGGCGGCTTGGCCTCGACCTTTCTGCCCGCACGAAGGATCTAAGAGTCGGCATCTTGCTCACACGATCCGCCCTCAGTCAGTTCGGCTTCCCTGGTCTAAGTCAGGGGCTTGAGCTGCTCGCGGCCTATGTCGAGCTCTACTGGTCAGAGCTACATCCGCGACCGGATCCAGAAGATGACGGAGATCAGACCGTTCGCCTCAACGCTCTGGCAAGCCTCTGCGATCTCTCCGGGATCTTGGCGGAAATACGCCAAGTTCCACTCACCGCCTCCAGGCAATTCGGGGCATTTACGCTCCGCGATTGGGCTGGTGCGCTACGGTCGCAGTCTGCGGAAGTTGATCGTTCGACTATCGAGCTCGCTTTCACCGACACCGACCCACTGCAGCTCGAGCAGATCAGCACTGGTCTCGACGCCAGCCTAGCAGCCGCCACCGATCTAGACGCGAGTGTTCGGCGGCACGTTGCGAGTGACGAGGCCGTTCGATTCGACCCTCTGATAGTGCTACTCACCCAGGCCAAGGATCTGGTCGACGTCCATCGGAAAAGGGCCCAGCCTGCAGCCGCGGCATCTCCATTGCCAGACTCCAGCAAGGCCCCATACCCCGACGTGATCCGCAACCGCGATGACGTTGTCGAAATCCTTGGCCGCATTTGCCACTGGTACCAGGTGAACGAACCCGCGAGCCCGCTATCAGCCCTTCTGGAGCGCGCGCAGCGACTTGTCTCGAAGGACTTCATGGCTCTTGTCAAAGAGTTGGCGCCAGAAGGGGTTGCCCAGTACCGCTCGATTGCCGGCCTGGCGGTCGATGAGGGCACGTGACGTGCGTAATCTTCCTAATCAGGAGTGGAACACATGACAAAGGCGAGTAGTCAAAAGTTCATCGCGCGGGTTCGTCCGCCTCGCGTACAGATCGAATACGACGTCGAGACCTATGGCTCTCAGAAGAAGGTTCAGCTTCCCTTCGTGGTCGGCGTGATGTCCGATCTCGCTGGCAATGCTGCCGAGCTGCTTGCTCCTGTCGCGGAGCGTAAGATGATGGAGATCGATATCGACAATTTCGATGATCGGCTCAGATCGCTGAGGCCCAGGGTGGTGATGCGGGTGCCGAACCTATTGACCGGAGAAGGCCAACTCGCTGTCGACTTGACCTTCGAGCGGCTCGAAGATTTCTCGCCGGCGGCCGTGGCGCGCAAGGTCGACAGCCTTAGCAGGCTGCTCGAAGCGCGAACGGAGCTCTCCAATCTGCTGGCCTACATGGACGGGAAGAACGGCGCCGAAGAGTTGCTCACCCACTTCCTCGCCGATTCGGCACTGCTAAGCGCCCTCGGCAGTGGCATCGAGACTGAGAAGCCTGATGGAGTGGTTGCCGCTCCGCCATTGGCATCCCCAGACACAGAGGAGAACTGATCGTGACGCCTGCAGATGCCACAGATGTACAGGTCGCCACCGTTGATCTCGGCGATTTCACCCGCATGCTTCGATTCGAGTTCAGGATCCGCTCGGACCACTCCCGTGACTTGGTAGAGAGTGCCGTCCGAACACTGGCCGAGCAGGCACTTCAAAACACGTCGCTGATCAGCGACGATGTCGTCGCGACTATCCAAAAAATGATTGCTTCGATCGACCAGAAGCTTTCTGCGCAACTCAACGAGATCCTCCATCACGAAAATTTCCAGCGCGTGGAATCAGCTTGGCGGGGCTTGCATCACCTTGCCCTCAACACCGAAACCGATGAGACGTTAAAGATTCGCGTTCTCCCAGTTTCAAAGGTGGAGATGTCCCGAACTTTGCGGAAATATAAGGGTGTCACCTGGGATCAGAGTCCGCTATTCAAAAAAATCTACGAAGACGAATATGGCCAAATCGGCGGTGAACCCTATGGCTGCCTGATTGCCGACTACTATTTCGACCATACCCCACCGGACGTAGAGTTGCTTTCGGGACTCGCGCAGATCGCGGCGGCGAGCCACTCACCGCTTATATCTGCCGTCTCACCACATCTGCTGCAGATGGATTCTTGGCGTGAGCTTGCGAACCCGCGTGACATCACAAAAATCTTCCTCACTCCCGAACATGCTCCTTGGCGAGCGTTCCGCGAAAGCGAGAACTCGCGGTACGTGGCCCTGACCTTACCACGCACCCTTGGCCGGCTGCCCTACGGGGCCAAAACCAACCCGGTCGATGAATTCGCCTTCGAGGAGGACACAGACGGCGGCGACAGCGAGAAATACCTTTGGACGAACGCAGCCTACGCCATGGGCGTAAATATCACGCGCTCGTTCAAGCTCTATGGCTGGCTCTCCAGAATTCGTGGCGTCGAATCCGGCGGCCTCGTCGAGGGCCTGCCGGTACATACCTTCCGCAGCGACGACGGTGGCGTCGACCTAAAATGCCCCACTGAGATCGCGATCAGCGACCGCCGTGAGGCCGAACTCTCCAAAAACGGTCTTCTACCGCTGTTGCACCGCAAGAACACGGACCTCGGCGTATTTATTGGCGCTCAGACTATTAACAAGCCGGTCAAATACGAAGACCCCGACGCGTCAGCGAACGCCGAACTCAGTGCCCGGCTACCCTACATCTTCGCAACCTGCCGCTTCGCACATTATTTGAAGTGTATGGTCCGGGACAAGATTGGCACGTTCAAGGAGCGCCACGAGGTCGAGGAGTGGCTCAACCAATGGATTCAGGGCTACGTCCACCCCTCGCCCGAGCTTGGGAGCGAAGAGAGTAAGGCACAGCAGCCGCTCTCCTCGGCCGAGGTCAAGGTGGAAGAGGTCGAAGATAATCCCGGATATTACGTTGCGAGATTTTACATGCGGCCACACTATCAGCTCGAAGGCCTAACCATCTCTTTGAGACTGGTCTCGCGCCTGCCATCCGCCCGCAAGGGCTGAGAAAACCCGCAGATGATTGTGCTCCGTTCTCGGCGCCAAAACTCGGGAATGGCTGCCCTGGGCTGGCTGATGCAATCCAGGCCCAATCAGATCAACGAGATAAGGAAAATCCATCATGGCGTTCGACGCGGTTATAAAGTTCACGCAGGCGTCCAAGGACGGCATTTTGCCCAAGGGCGAATCTATAATTCTAAAGGACGGTATCACGCTAGCGGACGAATGGAGCTTTTCACTCGAAAACAAGCTGAACATTGGGCCTCATACCGCCGGGGCGGGCGCGGGCAAGGCCGAATTCGAGGTCTTCACTATCAAGAAGCAGGTGGATACGTCATCGCCCTCTTTGTACGTTGCCTGCGGTCGCGGCGCCCACTTCAATAACGTTGAACTAAAACTTTTCAAAGCGACGGGGAGCGGACAAGCTACATCAGAATCGAACCTGTTCTTGCACTGGAGTTTCAACATGCTGGTAGTCGAGAAGGTCGAGTGGTCCTATGCGGAAGAGGCCCCCGAGGAGACGATCACATTCCGGTTCGGCGCCTGCAAGGTCATCTATTACAGGCAGGATGAAAAAGGCGCTCTTACCAAAGCAGGCGAGGGCATCTGGAACCAGATCGCGAACAGCACCGACTTCAATAGGCTCGTCGGCTGATGGCGCCATCGGGAAGTGGAATATTCCGGGCGCGCGCGAAAACGGCGGATCGCCTCTTCGATATTGCACCTGGAGATTGTAACATGGGCAGAGATGTTAAGCGGGATCTCGTGCAACCATCCCTCCTGGACCGGCTTACGGACGATGAGCCCCGCAGCTCGTGCGAAGCGCAGGACAAGCGCAGTTTCTCTGTTCGCCAACTGGAAGAGGTGATTCTACGCGATGTTTCCTGGTTGTTGAACACCAACCAATTGGGTGCAACCGTAGATCTACAAGCGTACCCACACGTAGCGGCCAGTGCACTTAATTATGGTGCCTGGCCTCTCAGCGGACAAATTCGCGAAGGCATGGATAAGAGCGCATTGCGCGAAGCGATAATCGAGAGCCTTCAGCGCTTTGAGCCGCGTCTCTTACCGGACACCCTCAAGGTGACGGTCCTGGACGATGGTCAGGGTTGCGGCACTTTTCGCTTTAGGATCGAAGCCGATCTGTGGGCGCAGCCATTGCCGGTGCGAATGGTGATGCGTACGGAGGTAAACTCCGAGCTCGAATCCGCCCGCGTCCTTCATCTCGGTACAGAGATAAGCTGATGGATCCCCGGCTCCTGCGACTGTACAACGATGAACTTGCCTATATGCGCGAGATGGGGGCCGAGTTCGCCCGCGCATTCCCGAAGGTCGCCGCCCGGCTCGGGATGGAATCAGTGGAGGTCGCCGACCCCTACGTCGAGCGGCTTCTGGAAGGCTTCGCTTTCATGGCGGCGCGGGTGCAATTGAAGCTTCAGTCTCGCTTTCCGGAATTCACCCAGCACCTCCTGGAAATGGTCTATCCGCATTTTCTACCGCCGCTCCCGTCGATGACGATCGTGCGCTTCGAGCCCGATCAGGAGGCCGGACGACTTGAGAATGGATACGTCGTGCCGCGGGGAACCAAGCTTTTGGGCCGTCTTGCTCCGGGTGCCGTCACACATTGCGAGTTCCGCACGGCCCATGATGTGCATCTCTGGCCAATTGTGGTAAGCGCTGCCGATTATTTTTCGACGCCGGGGCAGATCGCCGCACTGGATCTTCCGGCCCGGCAAGATGCGAAGGCTGCTTTGCGACTACGCCTTCGCACCACGAATGGCATGCCGTTCAATAGACTCGCACTAGACGCTCTCACACTGCACCTAACAGGCCCCGGTGGCATCGGCGCCGCACTCGCCGAACAGCTTCTCGGTGACGCATGCAATATCATAGCCCGTCCGGTCGGCCGGCCCATCCCTTGGCAGGAAAAGATTCCGGTTCATGCGCTGCAGCAGCGCGGTTTGGAGCCGAGCTGTGCTCTCCTGCCCGAGGTGCCACGCTCTTTCGACGGGTACCGTCTCCTACAGGAGTATTTCGCCCTCGCGGAGCGGACGTTGTTCGTCGAGGTTAGCGGGCTGGCAGACGCAGTAGCCCTGTCAACTGCCGAGACCCTTGAGATCGTCTTCGCACTTGGACGTGTCGAGCCACGGCTGGAACGACAGCTCGGACCCCAAAATATCGTTCTCTTCGCAACGCCCGCGATTAATCTGTTCGAACGCCAGGCAGATCTCGTCCACGTGAGCGACAAGAACACCGAGCATCATGTGATTGTTGACAGGATGAGGCCGCTCGACTTTGAGGTCCACTCGATCCTCGAGATGAGCGGAGACGGGGCGAAAAACGAAGCGGCTCCCGTGAGGTTCTACCCGTTCTATAGCATCAGCGCGCACGGTCAGGAGGAGCAGCATTCCAGATACTACGCGATCCGCCGGGAGCAGCGCCTCATGTCGGAGCACCAGCGTCTAAATGGCGCGCGGACTGGCTATATCGGCAGCGAGACGTTCGTTTCTCTAGTTGATCGCCAGGCGGCTCCCTATTCGGCAGAACTCCGGCATTTGTCTGTAAACTGCCTGTGCTCGAACCGGGATCTGGCGCTGCTGCTGCCGATTGGCCGGGACGAGACAGACTTCACCCTGGAAATCGGCGCTCCAGTTACCGCCACCCGGTGCGTATCGCCCCCGAGCCGACCGCGCCACTCCTTCGCCAATGGCGATATCACCTGGCGATTAATTAGCCATCTCTCACTGAACTACCTCTCGATCAGCAATTCCGATAGGAACGACCACCGGGGCGCAGAAGCGCTGCGTGAACTCCTCCGCCTCTACGTCGATCCAGTCAATGCCTTCGCCTCACGGCAGATCGACGGGATCCGGGAGATCCGGTCCAGGCCTGCGGTCAGGCGATTGTCCAGCGGTGGACAAGCCGCCGTAGCACGTGGGATTGAGGTTGCTATCATCCTGGACGAAGCGGCCTTCGAAGGCGTTGGCATCTTTCCGCTCGCCTCCGTGCTCAACCAGTTCTTCGCAAAATACGTATCCATCAACAGCTTCACCGAGATGGTCGTCTCGACGCTACAGCGCGGGGAGGTAATGCGATGGCCGACGATGGCCGGCCGCCGGGCGATCCTTTGATTTCGGGGGCACTCGGCGACTTCCTAAGCTCGCTTGGGGCCGAGCCGCATGCCTGCGACTTCTTCCAGGCTCTGCGGCGGATCGATGCAATCAGCTCAGATCGGCCTCGGCTGGGAGAATCGAGCGGTCCCAGCCTGGATCGTGTGCGGATCGCCCAGCAGCCCTCCCTTGCATTTCCGACTCGATCGATCGCGGGCGTGACTGCTCACGAGGAGAACGATCCCGTAATCTCCACCTACGCCTTCGGCTTGTTTGGACCCCACGGTCCCCTCCCACTGCATCTGACGGAGTACGCCCTTCTCCGGCAGCACAACTCCGCGGATGAGACGCTGATCCGATTTGCTGATACCTTTCATCATCGAATGGCCTCGTTCTTCTTCCGCGCATGGGCGGAGGGCGAACCGACCGTGAGCTATGACAGGCCACAAGAAGATCGATTTGCCCTTCAGCTCGGCGCGCTAGCCGGCTTCGGGATGACCTCCCTGCGCGCGCGGGATGCTATGCCCGATCTGGCCAAACTCCACTTCACCGGCCGTCTCGCCTCACACACCCGCAACGCCGAGGGGCTCGCTGCCATCCTCGCCAGCTTCGTCGAGGCGCCGGTTGATATCCGTGAATTTGTCCCAAAATGGGTCGAGCTGCCCCGCATATCGCTCTGCCTCCTGGGCCGCGACCCGGGCACGGGTACGCTGAACAGCACGGCTGTTGCGGGTGCGAGGATCAAAGTGTGGCACCATCGGTTCCGACTCATTGTGGGTCCCCTCAGCTTGGCTCATTACGAGTCGCTTCTGCCCGCAGCTCCCGGCCTCAAGTCGATAGCGCAGATCATTTCCAACTACCTTGGAGATGAACTGGACTGGGAGATTAACCTCGTTCTTCGTCAGGAGCAGGTCCCGGAAGTGCAGTTGGGTCGCTGCGGCAGACTCGGTTGGTCCAGTTGGATGGGCAAGCGGAAAAGGCGCCAGCACGCCGATGACTTGACAACTACCCCAACTGATCGCGGCCCACCGGCTGCCGCATGGCACTCTCCCGAAACGGACATCCATGATGCGGCGGGCCCGCTCGACCTTCATTTCGGGCGGGGAGAAGATCTCGTTGGCGAGATCGATCTGGATCGGATGAATGGCCTACGTGCCCTCGATGCCAAGTGCGGCGGCACGGCGGGCGGCGGCTTGGAAGGCCCGTTATGACAAGCATCGGAAGCCAGACTATCTTCAGTAAGCTCAACGCAAACTGCAATGAGACCGCCAAGGCCCTTTGCAAAATTCGCCGTGACGCCTCTTTGGAATGTTCTCGCCATTTTGACGCCCTTGAGGCTTCAGCAGCGGAGAGGCCGATCGAGGCGACGATCGCGGCGAAATTCGACCACCGTGGTTGTCCGCTAGGGCGCTGCGCCCTGGGCCTGGCTGAGAATTCCAGGAGATACGTCGTCGCTAGCACCGCCGGAATCCGCCAACTCATCGATGTTCTAAGGCCGCATGGCGAGATTTGGGTGGGAGTTAGCGTGGGTGAGTTCAAAGAGGCCCACACGCTTTCTTCGCCCCGCCCCCCCCCGCTTGGCTCTGACGATGCGGGCCAGCAAGCCATCTTGGCTGAGCAACGGTCGGCGATTTCGATGCACGAGATAAACGCCTTTCTGCATCTTCGCCGATGGCTTCGGCGGCATCTTACTCACGCTATCGGGCGCAACCGCGCCTTCTCATCAAATCTGCGGAACACACACCACCATGGTCCTGTCAAGAATCGAGAGTCTCTTAAGGCACAATCGTTTTGTTGCGGTCACTTCGGCCGCGTCCGAGTTGAATGAAATCTCTCTCCGACGGCTCAGTGGCACCGAGCGGCTGGGGGAACCTTTCCTCTACGAGGTGAAGCTCGCCAGCCGCAATCCAGTTCAGAACTTTGCTACGATTCCCGGTCAAAGCCTGACAATCGGGCTTAAGCTCAAGGACTCGCAAACGCGCTTCTTCAACGGTGTTGTTACGCGCTTCCAATATCTCGGCCTCGACGATACCGAGCACCTCAACTACGTGGCGCAGGTGCGCCCGTGGATTTCATTGCTCGAGCATCGCTCAAACAGTCGGGTCTTTCAGAACAAGACCAGCATCGAGATCATCACCACGATTTTTCGAGAACATAAAGGCAATTTCAAGAATCAGACCGCCCGACGGTTCCCACAGCGCCCATATTGCGTCCAGTACGATGAAACGGATCTGGCCTTCGTCAGCCGCCTCATGGAGCAGGACGGCATCTACTACTATTTTGAACATGCTGAGGACCAACATGACCTCGTGCTGGTCGACAACGCCGCGAGCCACATGGCCTGCACGCCTGAGATCGTGGAGACCCACCACAATCTCAGGCCCGCCCGAAGTCTTTACCAAGAAGACGTCATCCTGCATTGGGACGAGGTCGTTTCGCTACAGCCGAACAAGGTCGTTCTCAGGGACTATGACCATGAGAAGCCGATGGCAGAACTCACGTCTGTCGCGCGCGTTCCTCCCGTGAGGACAGGCGGCATTCCGCCCCGCAAGCTCACGGGAAGCGCCATCACCCGACCGCCGGAGAGCGTGGCGGTCAGAACGGGCGAGACCTCGTCGGCAAGCAGCGGCTGCACGGCAATGCGGGAGGTCTTCGAGTATCCAGGCCACTATACAAAAAAAAGCGATGGCGATTTCTACGCCACCATCCGTGCCGAGGAACTCGCCTGCAACGCTTATCGCGCGCGGATCGAAAGCACTGCGCGCCAGATAACGACCGGGTCATTATTCAAGGCCGCAAATCCCTTCTACTACGGCCAGGTAGGTTCCCGGCCGAAACCCACCGATCGCTTTCTGGCAGTCGGACAGGAGTTCACTGTGATTGGAGAGGTGGGGGACGATCTCACTGCGGACACCGTGGGGGGGAAGGGCGAGCGCTTCCTCTATCACAGCAACGTAGAGATTATCCCCGCGACCACCCAGTACCGCCCGAGGCGCCGCACATCGGCGCGGTTGATTCACGGACCGCAGACGGCCGTCGTCGTAGGCCCCGAGGGCGAGTCGATCGCGACGGATAAGTACGGCCGTGTGAAGGTTCAGTTCTTCTGGGACCGAGAAGGCGAAAAGAACGAGAACAGCTCCTGCTGGATTCGGGTGGCCCAAAACTTCGCTGGTAAGGGTTTTGGCAACCTGGTCGTCCCACGGATCGGCCATGAGGTCGTCGTTGATTTCATCCACGGCAATCCCGACACGCCCCTGGTGACCGGCGTCGTATACAATGGCTCAAATCTGCCGCCTGAAACCCTGCCGACTGACAAAACGCGGTCGACTTTCCGGACGCATACCGATGGCGGCGCCGCTAATGCGTACAATGAACTGCGCTTTGAGGACAAGCAAGGCCGTGAGGAGGTCTATTTGAAGGCGCAGAAGAATCATACCGTCGAGGTCGGGAATATCTACAGCATCGACGTCAAGAGACACTTCCTCCTGACCTCGGGCGTCGCCGCGCCCGCGTCCTCTGCCGCAGCGGCCTTGGGTAGCCGCGTCGAGGTAACACCCGACAAGATCCGCCTTGTAGTATCGGGCAGAACCGGCCCCCAGGCCATCGAAATCAGCGCCGATGGGATAGCCATTATCGGCACGATGATTGGCGTTATGGCAACGCCTCCGCGGCTCGGGTCCATCGTCTCCATGCCGCCGCCGACACCGGGTCCACCCACGCCGTCGATAATGAAGCTTATTGCGACACTCGGGCTGCCGCCTGTTACGCCCGAGTGACACGATGTCAAGGTGAACTGGTTCTGGGCCTCGGCTGTCCGGCAGTCGTTGCCTTTAAGTCGGCAGGGCCCTGCAGGCGTAGAGATGAACAGCGGAACGGCTTTGGCGTCGTAAGCTGACCTACCGAATCAACGCGACACCGCGAGATTGCCCGAAAATGAGGGAAGGTTATCGTGCGTGAGCACTTGTTCCGGGAACTTGCGCCTCAGTTGATGGAGTTGCCTCGCGAAATCGGCCGCAAGCGGCTCCAAATGCGTCTAGTTTATGTCTCCACCAAGCTGGAGTATAGCCCATCATGAGGATGAAATACCTTTATCACTCGGCGTCACGAAATTGCGATCAGGGCGCGGGCGGCGCAAAATCAGCGTTCTCGATCTGGCGTCATAGCGCTGCTTTGCAGGGCGGGCTCTTGCCTCGAAGCACTACTGGCGGAAGCCGCCTCGCGTTCGAGCGCAGTCGAAGCCATTCACCATGCTTGAAGGGCTCTCGCTTCCGTTTGCGTTTCGCGTTTCTGATAGGCGCTGGCCATGCCTGTCAGGCCGAGTTCGCGCAGCATGTCAATGGTGGGATTGGTCAACGTCGCGGTAAGAATTATGCGCTGTCCACTTCGAGGAAGGACGCTGGCCATGCCCCCGAAGCATAACGTGATACGAATTTGGTATTGGAAGGAAAGGTCGCGACGGAAATAACATCAGCAGTGACGCAATGACCTAAGGAGCGACGCAATGTACGGCAGAAGGCAGGGGGGTGGTGGCAATAGTTCCGAACAAGGTGGTGAAGAGACTTTTAACCGGGTTGAAGGCTTGACTGGCTCCTCGTCCGGCGAAGCTGCGCTGAAAGAAATTTTACTAGCCTGGGCGGAAGACGGGCAGCAGGAGCAGGACGAGGACCGGCACGAGGCAATGGCACGGATCGAGGCCTGGACGGAAACCCGCAATTTCCGTGCCCCCCTGAACTTGACATTGCTGTCCCTAACGGCACTGCCCCCCACCTTACCGGCCGGCCTCCAGCGGCTCAACGCCAATGACAACCGGTTGGGCAGGCTGCCCAGAAACCTCCCGCCCGGTCTGCGAGAGCTCTCTGCCTGCGACAACCAGCTGACCACGCTGCCTGAGGTTCTTCCGGACATGCTCGAGACGCTCTGCGTCGACGGCAACCGGCTGACCAGATTGCCGAACGAGCTTCCTTCCGGACTAAAGTATCTCTACGTCAACCACAACCGGCTGACCAGTTTGCCCGATAACCTGCCGCCTGAGCTCAGGGAGCTTCATGTCACCCGCAACGAAATCGCGCACCTGCCGGAGAATCTCCCCCTCGAATTAATGGATCTCCGCGCCGAGCTCAATAACATAATTCGCCTGCCCGAGCGCCTTCCCGCAAAGCTCACGAGGCTCGAAGTCACTCACAATGAACTGACTAGCCTACCCGAGGACCTCCCGGCCACCCTAAAGTGGCTCAGCGCCGACAGCAATGAACTGAGCCACCTGCCCCCTAACCTGCCGACGGGGCTGGAGGAGCTTAGCGTTCGTGGAAACAACCTGAGAGGACATGGCGACGCGCGAACTGCACTGCCGCACATTCTGTCGCGGCTTGGTCGTGATTGCAAAGTGTACCTGAATAGCAATCCGCTCCCAGATCGACTGCGGGCGCACCTGAGCGCGCAAAGCGGGACGAGCCTTCCGCAGATCTTTTTGTGACGCTGCCTGAGAAACGGGCCTAACTAGGTCCCTGCGCTTTGAGTAAAAGCCTTTTGCCGAAGCCATGACGGTGGGGTGCAGGCCAGGTATGACGCGTGCGGATCAAAAACAATGAGTTTGCAGGTTTATGCCGCTCGTCGGAATGTGTTGAGTTGTGGAAGCAACAGACGTCTCGCTGAAGACCATGGCCGGAAAGCCCAGGCTCGGCACTTGTGTCCTTCATGCGACCTTGCATGCGAGCCACTTTGTACAAAGGATTACCCGCTCTCGCGTATCAGAAGGTGCGACGCTTATGGCCCTAGAGGCCTTGCTGCCGGTTGGAAACCTCGCAAGCTGGACCCGATGCCAACAGTCCTCAAGCGCATCGGCCATTTCCCACATCCCAGCATCGCGTATTCGTTGATCTAACTACCCGAGACTTCAGCCTACGGGCCTTTTTGGATTCGTCGGCGATCGAGGACTCTGTCGCCTACCAGTTGAAATAGGTTTCGTGGCGAGCCAGCAGAGGGACAGCCCATGGATGAGAAAAACAGCCCCATTGTTTGCATCTCGGGTGTAGACGAACGAAAGCTCGGCGCCGCTCTAATCGCGGTCCAATCGGCATTTAGTGTCGCAATTGCGGAACTATCGAAGCTTCACAAAGGGAACAGTCCTCAGTGGTTCGAAGACCTGGAGAAGGTGGTAATCGCTAACGCAAAAGGCACAGTCACCGAGGGCATCTCGCTGGATGTCGAGGTGGAAAGCCTCAAATTCGGCATCGACGTCCTTCGGGCGATCTTGGATGTAAGCCGCGTTGAGCTTGGCTTTGCAGCAAAGGAATAACCTTTCGCCCAAACGAGGTCTCGATGCTATTTGGCACCGGAGATGTTTGATGCACACTCGAACCTTCACATGGGTACCGCGCTCGTCGCCAAAGTCGCCCGCATCGTCACCAAATGGTACGGCCGTCCGACAAAACCAGGAGGTCTAGCCGCAGATCATCGACGATACGACCTATGCATGGCGCACCGGCGTTTTTGAGGGAACACGCGTTTCCCATGCGGAAGACCGGGCGGACGAACCTCATCGGGGGCAATTTGCGCAAGCCGGAGACTCTGATGGAAGACAATAAATTGTCGAACACAGCGGGATCTGCCAAAATCCAAGAATTGGCGACCACAGGACCGAGTCTAGTTTAGCGGGCGGAGGTGCAAGGACAAGGATGCCAACTCGACACAGGAGTTGAGCGGTGCCAAATCTGGTGCTGAACGCGATATCGGGGACTATTGACCTGCCCCTGCGAATTTCCTCCAGAATTGATTAGAGTCCGGCCCATCAAAGGACGGACGAATGAAGAAGCAGAGATTTACCGAAGAGCAGATAATTGCGGTGCTGAAGGAGCAGGAGGCTGGCGCGAAGGCGGCCGACCTTTGCCGTAAGCATGGGATTTCGGAAGCGCCATTTTACAACTGGAAAGCCAAATACGGTGGCATGGAAGTCTCCGAGGCAAAACGGCTGAAGGCGCTTGAGGACGAGAACGCGAGGCTGAAGAAGCTGCTGGCCGAGCAGATGTTGGACGCAGCAGCACTTCGCGAGCTTCTTTCAAAAAAATGGTAGGGCCTGTCGCCAAGCGTGACGCCGTCACGCATCTGAAGACCGTCATGGGTCTTTCGGAACGGCGGGCCTGCCAGATCATATCCGCCGACCGCAAGACGATCCGTTATCGGTCAAGTCGACCGCCGGAGGTAGAACTGCGGGCAAAGCTACGTGACCTCGCCAATGAGCGGCGGCGTTTCGGCTACCGGCGGCTGTTCGTCCTGCTTCGGCGGGAGGGAGAACCGTCCGGGGTCAATCGCATCTATCGCCTTTATCGCGAGGAAGGGCTTTCCGTTCGCAAGCGGAAAGCCCGGCGGCGTGCTGTCGGCACGCGTGCACCGATCCTGATCGAGGCAAAGGCCAATGCCCGCTGGTCACTGGATTTCGTTGACGACCAGTTCGCCTGCGGAAGGAGGTTTCGCGTGCTCAACATCGTCGATGACGTGACGCGCGAATGCCTGGCGGCGATCCCGGACACCTCGATCTCCGGCCGTCGCGTCGCTCGCGAACTGACGACCCTCATCGAACGGCGCGGCAAACCTGGAATGATCGTCTCCGACAACGGCACGGAACTCACCTCGAATGCCATCCTTGCCTGGTCGAAAGATCATAAGGTCGAGTGGCACTACATCACGCCGGGAAAGCCGATGCAGAATGGCTATGTCGAGAGCTTCAACGGCCGGATGCGCGACGAGCTGCTCAACGAAAGCCTGTTCTTCGGCCTCGACCATGCCCGAAGCGCCATTGCTGAATGGGCCGACGATTACAACCACTTCCGGCCGCACTCATCGCTCGGATACCAGACCCCGGCAAGCTATGCCGATACAATTGCCGCAACCGGCTCCAACGCTGCGCGAGATGAAAGCTTCGCGTTTCCGCCGGTTGCTCACACCGCGCCACTTGGCGTATTCAAAACCGCCGAGGCTCTAATCGCCGCCGGATGAAAATTCAGTGGCAGGTCACTATCGGTCATGGTTCTTCTCCTCGATACCGTTTTGGCTTGGATCGCCTGCACCAAGATTGGCCTTGACGATCCCCAAACTCTGCGGGGCGTGGGTTCCCAGGGAACCCCAGACACGGTTTACGCTTCGCGTTCAGAACGCCCCTACCCCGATGGATAAGACGGCGGCGCGGTTGGTAAACGACCGCAACGCGGCGAGACGAATGACTTCCTGGAACGACGGCTCCCTGGTTGGGCGATGTCTCACTGTGTCACGTGCCGGCGCCGCAAGAACCCACCGAAAGTGCAAGTATTGAGCTCATCGGATCCTCACGTTGGATGCTCTAAAGAGGCTCTATCCCATTCGCTCGGAAGCGTAGGATCCGGGGTTTGGCGGGAACACGACCGTACGGCTTCCATTGAGGAAGACCCGGTGGTGAATATGTGCGTGTATAGCTCGCGCCAGAACCTGGGCTTCGACATCGCGTCCCAGCGAAACGTAATCGTCTGGAGACTGAGCATGGGTAATCCGCACGGTGTCCTGCTCGATGATCGGGCCCTCATCGAGATCGGCTGTGACGTAGTGCGCCGTTGCGCCGATAAGCTTCACGCCGCGCTGATACGCCTGCTTGTAAGGGTTCGCGCCTTTAAAGCTCGGTAAGAAGGAGTGATGGATGTTGATGATGCGGCCGGACATCCGCTCGCACATCGTGTCCGAAAGTACGTGCATGTAGCGCGCCAGGACGACGAGTTCCGTGGACGTCGACTCTACGATCTCCATGATCTTGGCTTCAGCGTGCGGCTTGTTTTCTTTGGTCACGGGAATATGGAGGAAGGGAATATCGTGATTGACAACGAGCTTCTGATAGTCGAAGTGGTTTGAGACCACGCCGACGATGTCGATGGGCAGCGCGCCAATTCGCCAGCGGTAAAGAAGGTCGTTAAGGCAGTGGCCGAAGCGGGAGACCATGACACGACCTTCATACGCTCCGAATGGTCGTGCAGTTCGGTTTCCATCTCGAACTTTTCCGCGGCTTTAAACCAGCGCTCAGCGCCTCTCCTTTTTTACCTAGTTCGGAAAAGAATGATACGCGCATGAAAAACTGACCCGTCCCAAGGTCATCGAACTGAGAGCTGTCGACAATGTTGCAGCCCATCTCCGCTAAAAATCCGGATATCGCGGCGACGATGCCGCGTGTTGACTTGCAGGTTGCCGTTAGGACAAATCTCGTCATGGCTCTCTCTTTAGGCATGAGGAAAAAGCCCCGCATCGCGGTGATGCAGGGTAGTTGGCCGCAGCGCGGCGGGGAACAGCAGTCCGCTTGCCCCATGAGGGCAGTACAGTCGAAATGGGTGGTTTCAGCCCGCGGAGATGTATCTGGCGACGCGGGACAAGCCGTAAGAGATGTAGTTCCGCTGCACAAAGCCGACGGCCTTCAAATCCCCTGCCCGCAGAGCGCGGCAAAGTTCGTCAAGCTCCTCCTTGAGGAACCGCACCTCGTCGTCCCACATGCGATCCACGAACGTGTACCACACACGCGAGGCCTGAAAGTAAAGTTGATCGTGGCTATCGCGCATCGCCGAGTTTCCGATAAGCGCGTTGACCGCGAAATGGAGTTCGTGGTTGATCTGCCAGAACTGCTCGAAATCGCGTGACTGCAAAAGCGCTTCAACGCGCGGGATGAGTGCCTCAATTTCATTAAGCGATCTCGAAACGCGCTCTGGCCTTCCGAAATCGCCTATCATCTCGCTAAGCTTCAGGCGAAATGCATACACATCCTTGAACTCCTGAAAATCAACTCCCGTGACCGTGGTCCCGACGCCGTTTCGCGTCTCTACCAAGCCGTCGTAGTCGAGACGCTGCAGCGCCTGTCGGATCGGCGTGCGGCTGACGTTGAATTCAACCGCAAGCTCCGTTTCAACTATAGCTCGCCGGGGCGATATTGCAGCAGGCAGATCCGGTCGCGGAGCACGCGGTGGATTTCGGTTGCCTGTCCCCGCGGCGGCGCGGCACGGGTCGCACATTCTTGAGAAGGCTGCGGACCCTGCGCTCGAAAACAACCAGAGGTATCTAATCTCGAGCTACTCGGCCCACACCCGTTCGACGATCGGGTTGGCACTGGTTCGCCGCGGATCCGAGCGGCATGGGGAAGAAGTTCAGATCTGGAACGGTCTTCGCGGCGAGTTTATGCGCGGCCGCGTGTGCAATCGGAACTTCTTCGATCCCGACAACACGAAGCTGAACGTTTAGTAAGGATGATGCAAATGTATCACTTCAAACTGACTGCTCGTCCTGCCCTCGCACGCCGGTATCTCCTGATCAAGGAGATCGTCCGCATCGAAATCCGGTCCCGAAAGCACGGTCCTTCAGGTTCTGTCAAAAACGGATCTTGTGCCGGACAGCGAGTTCATCGGAGCGCTCACACCCGTGGGCCTCGCGCTTCGGCCGATGGACAAACTAGACGATCGCAAATCAGAGAACGCGTACGTTTTCCGCCTTCGATTTACCAGTCTTGCGATCCTGACCGACATCGTAGCTCACTGTTTGTCCTTCGCTCAGATTGCTGGCACCCTGCAAAGCAGACACATGCACAAACACGTCAGCGCCTCCATTGTCGGGCGTAATGAAGCCAAAACCCTTGTCTCCATTGAAAAACTTAACTGTGCCGGTGGCCATGAACAAAACCCTTCACGCTTTCATAGAAGATCGCCACTGCAAAAACCTTTAAGGCGACGAAGTGCCAGCCGCAATATGTTTGGCCTGATTTTTAAGCCATCGAACTGAATTAAGGTTTTCGCTGCTCATTTCTAGGTATCCGGGCCGATGTTTCGGACCTGGCGGGGAGCCTCCCGTGAGATCCTTAGCGATTCCGGGGTACTGTTTGATAGGTTATGGCTGCTGCGAAGTTCGCCGCCCCGTAACTCACCTCTGTTACGGATTGTGCTCGCTTCCGGGTCGGCAGCCGCATCCCGTGCGCGTCGGACTAGCGAGCCTCGGCTGCCACGCCGGGCCGTTGCGCCTCGCAACAGGGGCATCTGTGGACTCGGACGATTCCGTCTGGGGCCAAACCTCTTCAATCCGGGCTAGTATGGGAGGCGCATGAGGTCTGGGAAAGCCTTTGGCAGTTGGCCGAACCGGCAGTGCCGTGCGTGAACTCTGAAGGGACAAATTTCGGCAGCCGGTTCAAAGATTCGCGAGGGTGAATATCAGGCGGCCCGCCTTCACACCGGCGCTACGTGCCTGGTGTCCCTTCTGCTCGACGCAGTGTTCCTGCGCCAAGCAGCTGAATAACGCCGGAAATCGTATCGTGGTTCCGGATAAGCTCCTTCGTCAGCGAGATGATGGGAAGCGTCAGAGTAACCTAAATGCAGATGCAGATCGAAGACGTTTCCATGACCGGGGCAACCACCCCTGCTCCACTGCGCAATGCGGCATTCTGTTCGATTTGGAGTTCAGCGCAAGTCGCAAATCTGGGATGGCTTGTGCAGACCGTCGCGATTGGTTGGCAGATGGTGACGATCACCGCTTCCGATCTGATGGTCGCGCTCGTACAGGCGTCGACAACGCTTCCGGCATTCATACTCTCCATCGTCGCCGGAGCCATCGCCGATACTCATAGCCGCCGATCGGTGATGATCATAGGACTGTCATTGATCGCGCTAGCGTCTGTCGCACTGGCAGTTGCCGCCGCCTTCGGCTTCCTCAGTCCCTGGCTCATTCTAGCGCTGGGATTTATGGCAGGCTGCGGATTTGCGCTTAATGACCCCGCCTGGCACGCCTCCGTGGGGGATATCCTCGACAAGCGGGATATCCCGGCCGCGGTGACGCTTATGTCTATTGGATATAACATAACGCGCAGCGTTGGGTCGGCGCTGGGCGGGGTTATTCTCGCCTTTCTCGGACCATTGGCCGCCTTTCTCTTCTCCGCATGCAGCAACCTGGCGCCTCTCGCCGCGGTATTGCGTAACAAGTGGCACGCGCGCCCGTCTCCTCTGCCTGCGGAGTGTATCTCGACAGCAATCCGAGACGGCATCCGGTTCACGGCGCTTTCCTCCGATATCCGGGCGACAATCATGCGCGCAACCCTCTTCGGCCTTGCCGCTATTGCTATCCTCGCACTTCTGCCGCTCGTCGCCCGCGATCGTTTGGCCGGCGACCCCATCGCCTACGGCGTTCTTTTCGCAGGTTTCGGAACGGGCGCCTGCGTGGCCGGATTGAACAACCGGCTCTTAAGGAAAGTTATTCCTCAGGAATGGCTGATGGCAATTGCTTCCATCGCTTGCGCGGTGTGTTGCATCTCACTTGCCTTCACCTCCTCTGTGCCTTTAGCAACACTTGCGCTTGCTATCGGCGGCGCCGGCTGGGTCATCACCTGGACCGGCTTTGACGTCTGGGTGCAATTGGCAAGTCCGCGCTGGGTCGTCGGCCGCACGCTCTCGATCTATTATGCATTCCTATCCGGCGGCATGGCAGCCGGCAGCTGGATCTGGGGCAATGTTGCCCAGTCATATTCGCTCGCTTCTTCTCTCGAGCTGGCCGCGGCCGCCCTGCTTCTTGTTGCTGCGTCAGGGTTCGTCTTGCAGGTGCATCTGGGGGCGGAGGGAGACCAGCAGAGCTCGGTTTTTCCGGCTCCATCGGTGGCGCTTGATCTGAAGCCGCAAAGCGGTCCGATTGCAGCGAGGACAGAGTATTCCATAGACGAAAGCGACCTGGACAGCTTCTTCGATCACATGCGCACTCGCAGATACGCCTTAGCTCGCGCAGGCACGCGCGACTGGACGCTCCAGCGAAATCTTCGAAAGCCCTCCCATTGGACGGAAACGCTTCGCACGCCGGCCTGGATGAGTTTCCGGCGTCTGCATCATCGCCTCTCTCTATCGGATCAGGACGTCTCCCAGCTTCTCGCCGCTTTGCATTTGAGTGAAAAGCCTGCGGAAACTGAGCTCGTTATTGAACGTACAACGGACGCGCGACGAACCCGGAGCCATCCAGTCCCGCGCGTTTTGCGTCCGTGAGGTGATGAGTGATGAGACCATCCGTCGAGCAGCAACGGTTAAAAGGCGGCGCCGACCAAAAACAAAACCTCACGATCACTAGGACTGCGGAGAATAGCCGCAAGTCCGACACGGCTCCTGGCCTGGGAGTGGCATCAACCCCTGCCATCCAGGTTCACTCGGCTGTCGTCGATCCCTGGTCGACGACAGCCGCTTTTTCCTCTGTTTTTGATTGTGGTCTTGCCGCAGCCCGCCGAAGCGGAACTTGCGACCCTCTGCTCACAGGCTCAAGGCCGGAGAGAGGAAGTAAGGCCAACCCAGTTCCCACTGCCCTCCCTCATCGCCGCCGCCCCGCAAAGACGGCAGAAGTGCCCCGTCCGAAAGAGACCGAATGACATGCCATCAAATGAAGGGACAGCATCCGTAGGCCTACTGGCGCCACTGAAGAATTCGACGTTCCGTTCGATTTTCTTCGCGTCTCAGCTCTCCAGCCTGGGTTGGCTGATGCAGACGGTGGCCCTCAGCTGGCTGATGGCCACCGTTTCCACTTCGGATGTGATGGTCGCCCTCGTCCAGGCCTCGTCTACCCTGCCTGCCTTTTTTCTTGCGATTTTCGTTGGCGCGATTGCCGACAACTACAGCCGGCGCATGGTCATGATCGTCGGCCGAAGCCTGATGATGGCGGCCTCGGCGATGCTGATGATCCTGATGGCTTTCGGCATCACCGATCCATGGATGATCCTGGCTTTCAGTTTCCTTGACGGCTGCGGTATCGCACTCAGCGATCCCGCGTAGGCGCTTCGCTTGGCGACATGCTGGAGCGCCGCCATCTGCCGTCGGCCGTCACCCTTCTCAATGTCGGATTCAACACGGTCCGTAGCGTCGGTCCCGCGCTTGGCGGCATCATCGTCGCGATTTTTGGGCCGCTCGTCACTTTCGCGCTCACCACGCTTGGCTTCGTCGCGCCCCTCACCGCTCTGTGGCGAAACAAGTGGACCGTGAAAGCGTCGCCCCTCCCTCGCGAAGCGCTCATGACGGCGATCTATGATGGACTGCGGTTCACGGCGATATCCTCGGAAATCAAGGCAGCTATTGTCCGCGGTACGCTGTTTGGGCTGACCGGAACCTCGATGCTGGCGCTCCTGCCGCTCGTCGCAAGAGACCTCTTGAAGGGCGGCCCAATCGACTACGGTATTCTCATGGGTGGCTTCGGCGCCGGCGCGCTGATCGCGGGGCTCGTGAACCCACCACTCAGGCGCGCGGTCACGCAGGAACTGCTGATTGTTCTGGCATGTGTCGCGTGCGCGGTATGTGCGATCTCACTTGCGCTGACGTCTTCCCTGATCATCGCAACAGTCTGCCTCGCCTTCGGCGGCGCCGGCTGGGTAACCGGATGGTCGGGGTTCGGCGTCAACGTGCAGTTGGCAAGCCCGCGCTGGGTGGTGGGCCGCACGATTTCCATCTACAGCGCTTTTACTTATGGGGGGATCGCCGCTGGCAGTTGGCTCTGGGGAATTATCGCCGAAAACCATTCCCTCTCCCTATCCTTGGCATGTTCTGCTGCCGCCTCGTTGCTGGTCGCCGCACTTGGGCTCAAGCTGCCGATCAGCAACCGCTTGGAGTCTGAACTCGAAGCCTCCGGCGCCTTCGATGCGCCAGTACCTGCACTCGATCTGAAGCCGAGAAGCGGCCCAATTCTGGTGACGACGGAATACGCTGTGGCGGAAGAGAACGCCGCTGTCTTTCTGGAGATCATGCGCAGACGGCGGCATGTTCAAAGCCGAGCCGGCGCACGCCATTGGACCCTCACGCGCGACGTTCAGCAGCCTTCGCGATGGCTCGAGACCTTTCGGACGCCAACCTGGACGGATTACCATCGCCTTCATCACCGCCTCAACGAAGCGGACAAGCGCCTGGGCGATGAGCTCAAGTCGCTGAGCGTGGCATCCGACCTCCCGCGAACAATCGTTCTGGTGGAGCGCCCGACGGCTGCGCGCAAGTCCACGCCCGTGCCGTACGTTTCCCAGAAATGAGCACGCTATGCGACTCCGAGGCAACTCATCCAGCAAGAGAGGATCGTTCGATGATGGATACGTCGAAGCTTTGCCCCCTCCAGTTGGCCTCCCTCCGATGGCTGAAACAGAGCAGAACGTTGGAAGAGATCGCGCGGATCGAGGACCGAACCGTCGTCGATATCGAGCGATGCCTGCAGGATGCTTTGGTGCTGCTCGGCGCAGACTCGATTGAGGCGGCCATTCGTATGATCGAAAAGACAGCTTGAAGTGATGGCGATCTTTCGGCGCGCTGCTTGAGGCTTTGAAAATTCGGATTCGAGCGCACGGTGGAAGGAGCCGCGGGAACGCCGCCTGTTTTAGGTCGCGATTCCAGGAAATCCGGAACCGGTGTTCGATTTTATTCTCGGCATTCCCGCGCGAAGCAACTCGGCGAAGGAGCTTCTCTTCCTTGACCCCTTCGTGAAAGTTATCCTTGCGGCGGCAGTCCGAGACCTCCCCGGTCATCCGGTCCATCGTCTGGAATCGCAATCGACCGATGATCGACATCCGCCCCTTCGTCGCAGCGATTCACACCAAGTGGATTTGACCTGGACAGCGACCGCTCGCGCTGAAGCGCAGAATATCGGCGGCGCATTTCATCGGACGCAATCCTCCCTGCCGTCCAAAGAGCGACCAGTTCCATGAAACCCGGGTCTTCATCGAGCCGAATTCCCCGTGCATTCCAACGCGCGATGACCCGCTCGGCTATGTCCCTGCGTGAATCCATTACCAACTTCCCTGCTCGGCCTGCCGCCTACGCGGTGAGATACCAAGTTGCTGGGTTCTTCGCCAGTTGAAAGCGTCCGATATGTCACGCCGGGTGCCCGCGATCTGTTTTCGGGAGCTTGTTAGCTGGAGCTATCGAGATCGCTAAGACGCACTTTCCAGCTCTCTCCCGACCTGATGGCCCCCGCCACCATCTTTTCCGTCGTCGGCGAATACGGCGTCCTGCCGTCCGACGAAATCGACGTCGACGACGATCTTGAGATCGTCCATGAATACACGCCTTGGCATTGAGCGGGCGGCGACATGGCCTGCGGCCGTGCCGCTTGCGAGCGGCAGGCCGCAAGGGAGGCTTCGCCGCGGCCGACTTTGTATAATTCACTAGGTTGCCAGCCGCGCCTTTGCGGCCTTTGCTCTTCGCGGCCGCTGAAGCGGCTGATAGATAACGCTGACGAGCAGGAGGCGATCACTCGTGATCGGAAGGAAAATGAAAAGAAGAGAGATAGAGGGCCTTCGCGACGCCGTATCCTGCGCCGCGGTGCTGAAAGAGGCCGGTTTTGCCGTTGACGCCAAGGAGAGCACCCGTCGGGCAGTGAAGTTTCGGCGCAGCAGTGAGATTGTCATAGTCACGCATGAAGGGCGCGGATGGTTCGACCCCCTATGCCCCGCGTCACCGCGGAGATCATCGCGGCAATCGAGCGAGGTGCCGGCGAATGGCGTGCTCCATGGTTCCACAACGGGACCAGCATTGCCCGACCGACCAATCTCGCATCCAGCAAACGATACCGAGGCATCAACATTTTGGCGCTCTGGGCCGCGGGTTTCGTCGCTGGATATGACGACGGGCTCTGGGGCACTTACAAGCAATGGCAGGAAGTCGGAGCACAAGTACGCGAAGGAGAGCGTGCGACGACGGTCGTCCTATGGACCGAGATCAAGGCTTCACGACATGCCAATGATGACGATGGCGACGGTGAAGGCCAGCAGCGAATGTTTGCCCGCGCGTTTTCGGTGTTCAACATTGCACAGGTGAACGGTTACGAGCGCCCGGAGACTTCGACGCTGCCCGAGGCCGACCGTCTGGCCCATGCGGAAGCGTTTATCGCGAACCTGGGCGTCAAGACCGTGTTCGGAGGGTCGGATGCCTACTACCGCCCTTCGGCCGACACTGTCGCCATGCCGCCGTTCGCGTCATTCCGTGACGCCGCGTCATTTTATGGCGTGTGGCTGCATGAGTGCGGGCATGCGAGCGGTTCAAAGCACCGGCTCGATCGCGATCTTTCCGGGCGTTTCGGGTCAGCCGCCTACGCCGCCGAAGAATGCTGCGTAGAAATTCTGAGCGGGCTCGTCCTGGCTGATCTTGGAATCGCTCACCATCCGCGCCCCGATCATGCTGCCTATGTCGCCTCGTGGCTCAAAGTCCTGAAGGACGATCCCAAAGCCATCTTCACCGCAGCAAGCAAAGCGCAGCAGGCAGCCGACTGGATGCATGCGCAGCAGCCTCAGAGCGAGACCCTGGCTGCGTGATTAGCTCTCGTCTGACTGTTCCTGGTGACAACTAAGGAGACGGTATCACCTCTGCCGGATCGCGCCATCGAAAGATGACATAGCGGCTGTCTGTAAACTCCCTGTTCTGCGACGGCGGCTCGCCGTCATCATTTGGGGGAAGCATCTTGAGGCGCGATCTTCGTCGTCTCCTTATAGGTTTCTACGGCAAACAGCGTTGTGTAGCGGACCACATCTGGATCATTGTCAAAGAGGCGGTCGCAGAGCGCCTGATATTCCTCCATGTCGCAGAAGTGGCCAATTAGCACCGCGTCCAGATCACCCGTAACACCGAATGCTTGGGTGATTGCGGGCTCCTCTAAAATGCGCGACGCGAAGGATGACCGCACATCCTTGGTGTGGTTGCGTGTTATGACAGTGATGACAGCCCGAATGCTGCGCCCGAGCTTGACCGGGTCCGCGAGATAGACGCAGGCTTTCAGGACGCCCGTTCGTCGCAGCTCTGCGACCCGACGCAGGCAGGTTGAAGGCGTCGAGCCGACCGCTTCGGCCAACTCTGCCTTGGTGAGCGCACCATCTGCCTGAAGCGCAGCCACGATCCGGAGATCCAGTTCATCCATTGGAGTGCCTCGTGGTCCAAAACACCATTTTCTACAATATTTTGGTCACCTTATCCGCCAATTTCTCCATATAAAATAGCAAACCGGGATCGTGATGTATGAACAGTGCAACGTTGGGGCTGATCTGGGCCTTCTCCTTTGTAATCTTGGAAGCAGCACAAGCTGTGTTTTTCGGCGGCGTGTTTCAGGACTATGACTCGTTCTTGATCGGCGGAGCGGTCTTTGGATCCACGGCAACCGGAACATTGATCTGGGCAAAGATGCGGACCCCGGATCAACTGAAGACGGCATGGGCCAACGGAGCCAGTGTGCTCGGTCTGAACCTCTCGACGGCCCTTGTCTGGATCACATATTTCTTCGCGCTTCAAATGATCGAACCCGCTGTGGTCTTCACAGTGTTTTCAGGGCTTATAGCTGTTAGCGTCCTAGTTGCCTTCGCTTGCGGGGTTCCGGAAGCGTCACCGTTGCGCAACCGGGTCGAAGGGGTCGGCTTGATCGCCATAGTAATCGGCGTCGGTTATCTGGCGACGATCACGATGCTCGGACAATCAGGCTTCGTGCGAGGCGGCTGGGCTGCCGCGATGGCCGGATTGCTGCTGACCAGTGTGTCTGCCGTTAGCCTCACGGCGATGATGGTCTACAGCCAGCGGCTCAACGGCCTCGGTATCGCACCGGCTGCTCAATATGGGCTGCGGTTTCCGCTGTACGTAATGATGGCACTCCCAGCCGCGTGGTTCGGCCTGGATGGGAAAGGTCCGGTCGATCTCAGTGGGCTGTTTGCTGTCATCATGATCGGATTCGCGATCATGGCGTTTCCAGTTTTTGCGATGCAAAAGGCCATTTCGCTGATGTCCACCCTGTCGCTGGCCGCGATTACGGCGCTTGGTCCACTATTCGTTTTCCTGTTCCAAATCATTGAAGGTCGCGTGGCTTACGCGCCGGCCACGATGATGGGTCTGATGATCTATTTCGCAGGAGCTGTGCTGGCGGCATATGGTGGAGCCGGCCTGTCGGACGCTCACAAGCGGCGACAGCCGCCGCAGAACTCCTAAGTTGGCTATAATTGCTCGCAGAAGTCACTATTTTGCGAGGAAGTTTTCATCCCATTCATTTCCGCTCCGGGCGACAGACGTCGATATTCCTTGACTGTCAGGATATATCGCCGACCTCGGCAGCTGCTTCCTGTGCGCCGATCTTGGCATTGCTCCCGAGCTCGAGCTCGAGCTCCGCCCCGATCACGCCTCGTACCTTGGCTCCTGGCTCAAGGTCCTGGCCGACGACAGACGGGCGATCTTCCAGGCGGCGGCGCATGCGCAGCGGGCCGTCAGTTTCCTGCACTCCCTGCAGCCCGAAACCGCTGGCGAGCGGCTCGCCGCTTGAGGACCATCAGCGTCGGTCGTTTGTCTCGCCAGCGGCCGGCACCTGTTCAGGCCTCAACGCGGAGAGCGTGTCGGGATCAGCCGTGAGGTCCAGTTTGCCCCAGATAGAGGTTTTCCGGTCGATCGGCTTGAGCTTCCGGGACGGCTTGATTTCGACGATAAACGGCTTTGCCTGCTGACGCATAGATCCTCCTGGCGACGAATCGCGAGCACGACGATAGCGCGAAGAACGGCCAACGCAACGCCCTCGCTCGGCTGCTCCCGGACGTCTGATTTTGACAATTGGACAGGGCGGCGGATCCACCGTCGCAGGGACCCGGCAGGCAGTCGGGGCGCAGCTGCCATCGCCATATACCTTTGGCCACTGAGCCAGGCCACGTCCTTCGCGGGCTCGATGAGGCATGTCTGATCGAAAACCGGCTTCGCCTCGATCGTCCTCCCGCAACGGCCTTCCAAAACTTTCTTCCCCTGAGCGCGGTGCGCCCATTCCTCGCGGAACAACAAAGTTTTCCCTGGCCGCCCTCCACCTTGTTCCGGCCCTCCGGGTGCGGTCCGATCGTCCCCGATCCTTGCGACAGCTATCGAGGCCGCGGTGGGCGCGGCCCGGGCAACGAAAGGTAGAGTAGGAGCACAGCGCCTGCCTGCCTCGCGGCAGGTGGTTTCTGCGCCCCTCTCGCCGAACCGGACGTGCAAGTTTCCAAGCTACCGGCTCTCCGTGCGTGGCGATCGCCACGGGTGGCCCTCACACGGACATGAGGGTGTTGAACGATGCCCAGAAGCGATCAGCTCCTTTTCGGAACTTCTCGTCGGGATCGTTCCATCCGTTCGGTATGCGTGTGCCCCGGAACGGGAAGCGGGTTGACCCGCCCTCCCGGAAGAACCGCAGCGATTTCGGTCCGTCGACCCATCGCCAGCGGCTGTCGGGCGCTGTTGGACGGAAGCGGCGACATAGCTCACGCCATGTTGCCTTCCGATGCTTCTTGCGCAACCAGCGCCCGATGAGCTCCCACAACCACCAATCCAGACCGGAGAACTCCCGCGTAGCCCATGTGGCGTAGCGGTAATAATTTCGCCAGCCGGTGATGACCGGGTTGAGGCTCTCGATGAGATAGGCAAGGGATTGACCTGTCGGTGTCTCCTTCACCCTGACCTTGATCTTGTGGCGCAGATCCTTCAGCTTGCTCTTCGGTATGAAGAGATTGCCGACCATACGACCGGTGCGGCGCGCTTTGGTCTGCACCACCCGGTAGCCGAGGAAGTCGAAGCCTTCCCCGACCTGCGTGATCCTGGTCTTTTCCATCGATAGCTCCATTCGCAATTCCTGCTTGAGGAACTGCGCCAGCGCCAGCTTTTCGGCTTCGGCGTCCTTGAGTGTCCCATCCGTCAGCACGACGAAGTCGTCGGCATAACGCACGGCGAAGAATGTCGGCCTGTTTCTCCGGCGGTCATAGAGCCGCCGGTCGGCTGCATTCTGCGGACGCTCGCGAGGACGCATCGACCACCGTCCATATCTCTCGTCGATGGCAGCCAGATAGACGTTGGCCAGCAACGGCGAGATGATGCCGCCCTGCGGGGTACCCGTGACAGGGTGATGGACGGAACCCTCGATCATGACACCAGCTTTCAGGAAGGCGAGTACGAGCCTGAGGACATTACGATCCCCAATACGGCGGCGTACGCGCTCCATCAGCACGTGATGATTGACGGCATCGAAGCAGCCCTTGATGTCCCCTTCAATCACGAAGCGGTACTCGGAGGTGCCGCTGGGTGTGGGGTGCAAATGACGCTGGATGTTCGCCAGCGCATCATGGGTGCTCCTGCCGGGCCGGAAACCGTATGAGGACGGATAGAAGTCCGCCTCGAAGATCGGTTCCAGCACGAGCTTCAAAGCCATTTGTACCAGTCGGTCTCTGAGCGTCGGAATGCCGAGTGGACGCACCTTGCCGGGTTTGCCCGGTTTGGGGATCAGCCTTTGCCGGACAGGCTCGGGCCGATAGGTGCCGCCGCGCAGCTCGTTTCGAATATCTTCGATGAACTGCGTAGCGCCGCCCGGCCACTCTTCGACCGTTTTCCGCGTGACGCCATCGGTTCCTGGTGTTCGACTGCCCTTGTTACGGGACAATCGTCGCCAACTTTCCGAGAGCGTCCTGCGGTCGCATACGATGTTGAACAGATCCGCGAACACCTTGTTGGCGTCCGCGACACTCCACCTGTGAAGTTTGCGCTGCATGTCGAGGACGAACACGGTGTTCACCGCATCGGGCTTCATCGGCCCACCTCCTGCCGGCTTGCTTCACTCACTGTCTCCCTTCGCCATGTGGACGGCTTTCCCGTCCTCGGACTACTACGAAGACTCCGCCCCCTGCCGTACCGATCATCGGTCGCCTCGATCATCTCGCGCCGTCCGGCGGGAGAGAACACGGCAAGGTTCCCAAGTTCACCTGATGTCCCTTCGCCTGCCTTAGGGACCGACTCTACCCCGTGAGAACTCCGACCATCGGCCACCGCAAGCTGGGCCGCTGGCTGACGTGCGCGATAGCGCACGCCCCTGATCTCCGGTGATTCAACGGAGATCGGCGCTACTCCGGTCTTTCGACCGACCTGCCCACTTCCGGTTTGGCAGGTTCCATGTTGCAACGAGGCGTCAGACATCGGTTCGATCACTCTTCCCATAGCAGGCATGCTTGCCGGACCGGCCACGGGCGGAAGTCCCTGGTCGTCCGACTTTGACGGGTTCTGCTGATTTATGGCTCGCCGAAGGCACCCGGCTTACCTCACCCGTCTGCTTCACCCCCCGTGCTTGCGGCACGTTGGCGTCGGGGTCTCCCACCCCGCAGGGGCAACAAGTGCGCGTGACGGTTTCCAGCCGTCACTCTTGGCGCACGAACCAAGTCATGGCAGTCATCGGCACCTTCACCGCCACCGAAACCGGCTTCAACGGCTCGATCCGCACGCTCGCCCTCAACGTCAAGGCCCGCATCGCCCGCATCGAAAATCCCTCCGACAAGGGTCCGCACTACCGCATCTACGCCGGCAACGTCGAGCTGGGTGCGGCCTGGCAGAAGCGCTCCGAGCAGGATCGCGACTACCTCTCGGTCAAGCTCGACGACCCGAGCTTCCCCGCTCCGATCTACGCGACGCTCACCGAGGTCGAGGGCGAGGACGGCTACCAGCTGATCTGGTCCCGTCCCAACCGGGACTGAGATCCGGACAGGCCCCGCCGGCCAGGCAGGGCCAACCGGCCACAAGGAAAAGCCGGCCTCGAGGACGAGCGGTTTCCCCCAATTTTGCCTCCGCTCCGGTTCCCTCCGCTCCACAAAATCGGCTCCCCCACTCGCCGGCTCCGCCGGTCGCTTCCGCGCTCCTTGACCCCGTCACATCGTCCCGCCCCGCCGTCTCGTCTTTCACGAACTCAAGGAGATGAGACGATGACCATCGAACAGCACATCGAAGAACTGCGTGCCGAGTTGAGGAGCGCCTGCGACGCCGTCGAGCGGCGCCAGGTCGAAGCGGAGCTTCAGCTCGCCCAGGCTGATCTGGCCGTGGCGCTTGCTGAACAGGACGGCATCATCGAAGCCGAGCCACCTTTCTGAGGCGGCTCTCATTCTGCTGGAATATAAGCCTGTCGGCCGGATCGACCGGCCTCCCGGCTGTCAGGGATTTCACCCCTCAACGCTCCCCTCCGGCTCACGCCGGATACGGTCACGCCCCCTCCGGGACCGTGGGTCTCTTCTCTCTCTGAAGTCCCAGTTTACTCCAGCAAATCCGGCGTCAGGACGGCGCGGTTCCCCCAATTTTTCCGCCGCTGCGCTTCTCAGAAAAATCGGTTCCCCCGCTTGCGAACCGCGTTCCGCGGTCCCTGACCCCTCTTTGCCACGGAGTGGCCGATCTCCGTCATCAAGATGAAGGAGATCAAATTATGACAACCAATCAAAACCTCATGCTTTATGCCAAGTTTTCCGGTTTCCGGCTCGTCGTCCGGGCAAACCGCTTCGGCTGCGATACCGACCTCTTGCGAAAGCTCCATGAGCGACTGCTCGAAGGGCTCGAGGCGGCTGCCGGTCGTATCCGGACCATCATGGCATTGGAGCGGAGCATTCTTGCCGGCGACGACGAATATGCCGCGTACCGGCTGGAAGGTGAGACCGAGATCTTCGGACGCTTCACCATCAATCTGCTGGATGAACTCGACATCGATTTGGACACGCACGAAAACCGCGTCAACGGCGGCGATTGGTCCAGCGCTTTGACGGCGGACAATACCGGCGTCGACATCGACTATCCGGAGCTGAGTGCGCTCAACGATGACGAACTCGGCTCGCTAGCGCCGATCATCAAGGATATCACGCGGGAAACCGGTATCGCGGTAAGTGCCTCCCGTGTCAGCTACATCAGGTGCCCAGCATCATAATCAATCCTGAGGGCTCGACCATCCGAAGGGCGGCGAGAGCCGCCTTTCATTGGGATGCCTACGAGATCATCGCGATGATCGCGAGAACGACCAGTTGAGCCTCTTCCTTTCGACCTGCCGTCATCTCTCATCGGGGATGTTGCAACCCGTTCGTCACGACGCAACCTGCCGCCGCCAGAATTTTCCCCGCCGCCTTCTGCGGCTCCTCGCGGATACCGGCCGCCGGCTCCGGACTCTCGCCAAGGTGATCAGCCACTTCTTCCGCAAGGGCAAGCTCGGCCTGAAGCTTGCGATCAAGATCCCGTTCTTCGTCGAGATCGAGGTGTCCTTCGAGACCGACTGGAACCGGCGCTGATGAGGAGAGTTCAAGGCCCGCTTCGGCGGGCATTTCTCAATTCGCCACGGAGGCGCGCGGGCGATAGCCGCGTTTGCGCTTTTGTCGGAGCAGATCGAGAAACAGTTCGACGGCCTCTTCTTCCCGTCCGAAATGATGGACCATCATCGGGCCTTTGGCTCCAATGCGGCCCCATTTACGCAGGAGACAGACGTCCCCGAACAGGTTGGGTTCGATCGACATGGCGTAGTAGCGCGACATGTTCCTGGACGCGTCTGAGCGCTCGACATAGAGATGGTAGGGTTGCGAGATCATGAGGTTAGAATCGCTGATCCTGGGAATCGCGTCCAACGACACTTATGAAGTGGTCGGCACAGATCGATTCACATCGGTGATGATAGGTGAACGGTCATGACAGACTTGGGCGAGACGCCTTCGGCGCACGGCTCTACTCGCTTATGCTCCCCGAACCCGCGGGGCGGTTTCGGCCATCCGGCAACGATCCTCTCGCGGGTCCTCAACCCCACCATCCGTGTCTGGCACCGTCCCAGCGCCTGGCAAGGCCCTCGTTGACGAGAGTGTCTCCGAGCGAGTGTCCTGATCGCATTACGGTCCGGAGCTTGCGGCCATACTTGTCTTCGTCGCGCCAGCTGGCCGCCAGTGAGAAGTTGCCTCCATTGAGCAGCGCAAGCAGGCGGGCTTTCGCGGCCTCGCCTTTGATCCGCTCCGCCTCACAGCGCGGAGGGCTGAGTTCCGGCGTGTCGATATCCGCGATGCGGATTTTCTGCCCCTGGAACCAGAACGTCTCGCCGTCGACGACGCAATTCACATGACGGCCGCCGCCGCAGATTGAAAACGCGGCCGACGACGAGTCCGTTACCGGTGTCTTGGCCACAGCCGGCAGTCCGGGGAGGTTGCCGGCGCCGCCGAAGGCAAGCCAGCCTGCCGCAGCAACGACGATGGCTGAGATGACTGCCATCAGTAATTTGCGCGGACCGCTCTGTCCCGTTCGAGGTTTTCCCTGCGGGCTACGGCGATCGATCTTGCCACCGGATTTCCGCGGCCTCCTGAACGGAACCACATTCGAATTCGCCACTTGCCCGCTCCTCTCCTGCTTTCCTCAACCTATCTCGGACCCGGTTTCATCTGCGTTTATGGAGACTCTCGGCCTCGACCTTCAGTAGGGTCGGTAATATGGTGTGCGCGAGCGGGGCGCAGGCGGTCCCGCCTCCCCTTCGGGCCACTATGTTGAGGCTCCTGCGGCTGCGCTGTTTCCCGCTCTCGCACGGCGAGAATTCCCGAAATCCCGCCCTTCGTGCGGCCGCTATGCTGATTTCTCCGATACATGGTGTAATCGCGGGGTCGGGAACGCCGGCGTGGTTGCGATGCGTTGGAAAGGTGGTTGCCCCCCGATAGGATGAAGAACGGGCTCTCGACTGGTTAGACGGGCCCAGCATCAAAGGGGAGACAACCATGACGCAGTTTATCGGCCTTGACGTGTCATTGAAAAATACCTTCATCTCGGTGCGCGAAGGAGGTAAGCGGGTTTGGCGCGGGAAATGCCCGTCTGATCCGGCGTTGATAGCCGAGGTCATCCGCAAGCGCGCAGTGAATGCGGAGCGCGTCGTGTTCGAAACTGGCCCCTTGTCTGTCTGGTTCTATCATGCGCTGACGACCGAGGGGTTGCCGGCGATTTGCATTGATGCTCGTCATGCCAAGGCGGCCTTGGATATGGCGCCGAACAAGACCGACGCTAATGACGCCGACGGGCTCGCTCATCTTGCCGAAGTCGGTTTCTACCGCGAGGTGCGCGTGAAGAGCTTTGACAGCATGCTGGTTCGCACGCTGGTCGCAGCGCGCAATCAGTTGGTCAAGATGACAACGCAGTTGGCCAACCAGATCCGAGGGCTGATGAAGACGTTCGGCCTTGTCGTACCCAAAGGCGCAGGACGCGTGTTCGAGGACCATGTGCGCAACCTGCTAGCGACCAATGCCGGGCTCGAACAGATTATCAGGCCCTTGCTCGATGCCTGGAGAGGCATGCGTGCCCGCGCTGCCGAGTTGAGCAAACAGCTTGTCGCCTCGGCCCGCGCGAGTGAGCAATGCCGGCTGCTTGCGTCAATTCCGGGTGTCGGCGCGGTGACGGCTTCCTCCTTCGTGGCAGCGATCGAGGATCCGGAAAACTTTAAAAAGTCGCGTTCGGTTGGCGCCTGGATCGGCCTGACCACCAGGCGCTATCAATCGGGAGAAGTCGATTACGACGGTCATATATCCCGCCGGGGCGACAATCATCTACGCGGACTGCTGTATGAAGCGGCGACCGTGATCCTCACGCGCACCAGAGCCGACAGCGCGTTACGTGCGTGGGGCCTGAAGCTCAAGGAGAAGATCGGGTTCAAGCGAGCAGCCGTTGCGGTCGCGCGAAAGCTGGCCGTGATCATGCATGCAATGCTCCGAACGGACGAGCTCTTCGAGAGCTCTAACTCTGCTGAGGCCTGACATGCACACAAGATACCAGGGCAGTGCCCCTGTGATCTGACTATTCAATGCTTTGCGTCCGCGCTTTGGACGCGACGATCGTCCTTGTCGGGACGCGGACAGGATCATTCCGCTTAGAAGAGTTGCACTTGCTGTCATTTTGGCAGCTGAGTGCGTCCGATACATTGGAAGATCCGTTCCACGAAGAACCATCCTGCGGCGGGTCGTCTCGACCGCGTAAACGACTCTGTATCCGGCAAACGACATCGTCGCAATTCAAAGACAAGTCATATTCACCGAATGAAAGCATCGATCAAAACAAGCTTGACGGAGGTGCGATTAAACGACTCTTGATCGGCCTTGCTCGTTGCACTGCGCACCGGCTCGATCGAACGAATTCTCTGCGGGGTTTGCTGCTTTCGACAACGCGCTCGTGCCCGCGCACCCCTTCATGGCATTCTGACCGCAAGGCCTTTGTCTGTCAGCATGAGCTTCCCGCCGGAGCCTCGGCCGTGGTGCAAGCGATAACGCAGGGACCATGCCAGTCCTGACCAGACATCCGCTGCGCGCGGCGTGTGCACGATCTTGTTGCGAAAGGTAACTCCGTCGCAGGCTGTTCACGAGGTTGGATCGAACGTCACCGAATTACCATACTCAAAATTGTAGTTCCTCGTACTAATGTGCTCGACTCATTAGTGTAAATCGAATTAGATGTTCTTGGGTGGGGCATCCAACTCTCTGGGCAACTCCGCGAGGCGCGGCGAGCTAACTCGCACCTACCTGTTGCCGTCGGGGTTAGAAATGAAAATCGCAATCGCAATTGCAATCTTGGTCGCATGGTCCACGTTCTCGCTGTCTGTCTCGGCAGCTTCCGCTCACAGTGGCGGAACGGATTCAAACGGCTGCCACACCAATCACAAGACCGGAGATTACCATTGCCATTGAAGTCGTTGTTGGTGGCCGCCGTCCTGACGCTATCGCTTCCGGCGAACACCTTCGCATGGGATGGTGTAGATAGCGATTCTGGCGGTGCGGTCGAGATTGGCAAAGGCAATCTAGTCAGATCGGGACAGACCGTCGAGGTTTACGACTACGAAGCGGGCGAGTACCGTGACGTTGATGTCCAAAGCATCCAGCGTTCTGGAGGCTCGGTCGAGGTCGAGGTCGAGGTTTACGACAACGATAGCGGCGAATACCGCACCTTTGAAATGGACGACTGATAAAGTGGGCCGCCCTAAAAAGGGCGGCTGCTGCTATCGTTGCCATAGCGATTGGTGTCTTTGCCGCGGAGCTATCCTCTCCCAATGACCAACTCGTCAAAAATAGTCTTAAACTCCTCAAAAGAAGCTTCGATCACGATCCGTCCAGGCGATTTAGGTGTCTCCTCAGTTTTACGTCGCCTTGAGGTCCGTCAGCACCTTGTCAAAAGCATCCTTGACCGGCTTTGAGATTTCCTCCACCGTCCTGCTTGCGAGTACCCGGAATTCCTTGGCGTGCTGCAAACTTGTCTCAACCCGCTTGCGCAGGAAGGTCGACTGCAGTTCGAGGACCTGCGACGGCGAATTTGCGCTAAGCAAAGCTTGCAGATGCGAGAAGCCGGCCTCGGCGTCGGCCTGCAGTGCAGCGATCGTCTTCCACGACAATTCGTTGCCGAACAGACTTGTCGTTTCGAGGATCGGAGGCAGCATTTTCTGTGTCGCTTCAGCGCCGGACGCAAATTTCAAAAAAGCCTCTGTCACCTGCTTGTTCCCCTTTTCAACGGATGCGCCCAACTGATCTGGCACCTTGAGCGGCGATGACGCCGGGTTTTCGATCGTTTCAAAGGATCTTTCGGAAATCTTGGTCATAGCGTTTTCCTTCTCATTGAGTTGGTTGCAAGCTGTGACGTCGGGATTGACCCCTTCCGCCGGCGGACTATGCATGGCCGCTTGGTAGAACGTCGGTTCGATGACGAACCGTCATGTGGCCTCCGTTCCGTTCGTTTCATGAACCGGCATTATGCAGACTGCTTTCTGCCGCTTGTAACCAGGATCAGCAAACACCATGCCAACTGCTCAGACGCTCCAAGAAGATGAGTTTCGTTTATCGATGGGCGGATTGATCGGTATTTGGCGGAGAGACCGGCGAACAAACGTTCTAATCTCGACAATCCGACAATAGGTGTCGGGTGCCCGACATTTGCGAGACATGTGGACAGCTGAGATCGGGACAAGCGAATGAGCATGTAATTCAATCGCGCTCAGGATCGTCCTGTGTCGGATCGTATTGAGCCTGCGGGGTGGAAAGTGAGTTGCGGTCCTCGCCGCAAGTGCCTCCGTCAGCCGCGCACTGGTGTTTGCCTTGACGGTCAGCTTGCGCGAGACATTGCGTGCAAGCGCAGTGCCTTCTTTACACCGGCCGTCATCTGGGTAGAAACCGCCGCATCCGCATCCGCGGAACCGGCATGGGGCACGAATGTCACGATGTGTGGCGATCCGATCACGGGGCATCTGCCTTGGAAACCGGATAATCGGTTCATCGTCGAGGGCCACGAGACAGCTGAACCGGATTGGAACTACGGCGAGGCTCAAGGATCATGTGCCTGTCTTGACCGGGGGCAGCTCGACTTCTTCGTGAACGTATCCCTCGCGCGCTTATCATGGCGCAACAGCAGGACTGGGACAAGGTTTGCGCGCTGTCGCACGATTGGCGATTGGACTTACCTTAGTTGCGATCCACCTTGGCGGTATCACGGTTTCTGGTTCTTCTGTGAACCCAGCACGATCGATCGGCCCAGCACTTTTCGCAGGAGGGGCGGCACTCTCTCAACTGTGGCTTTATATATTTGCGCCAATGCTCGGCGCTGTTGCAGCCGGCCTTCTTCAGCTCAGGGGGATCCTCGCGTCAAGCAAGCCGTAAAGTCTGCGCAAAGTTCGTGCGGCCCATCGAGCTTAAATATCGGTCTGCCCTCGCCCGGCCCCAGTTTTCGCAACGGTGCTGTAGAACCGGAAGCGCGGCAAGGATAAGCGAGCGCAGACACATTCGCTTCGAGATTTTGACTGCTCGCGCACCATAAAGCTGAGGCTGCCGCCAATTTACTCTCTAGTGCAATTGACCGGTAGAATTTTCTCGGTCCCAACACAGGCCTTCATATCGTCGCGGCGGAACCAGATCGCGCGTCCGCATCTGAGCGGCGGGTTGCCAGCGGTGAAGACGATCTGCTCGTCGGCCCGCATGCGCAGCACCTCATGCGGCTGGATAAGGGGTCTGGCGGCGAGTTGCTTCGATCGCGTGCGCGACGATCCTTTCGACTGAACACTGCGGCTGATCTGGTCGATCTCGACGGTCGCCATGCCGCAACGGCGCGAGATGTAGTCCGCGGTCTCGGAATCGTTGATCGCTGCAAAGGATATCCAGCTTGCGCTCTCGAACCATTTGCTGGCAGCGTCGCGACCGCCGTAGGTCTCGCGCATCTGGCCGATCGACTGGTAGATCATGGTCAGCATGATACCATATTTGCGGCCGGCGTCGCGTGCGGTCTCCAGGATGCGCATGTAGCCGAGGCGCGCCACCTCATCGAGGAGGAAGAGCGCCCTCCCCCGCATCTCGCCGTTGCGGTTGTAGATCGCGTTTAGAAACGAACCGATGATGACCCGCGCCAAGCCCGAATGCGTCTCCAACGTCTTGAGATCGAGATTGATGAACACGTCCGTTTTTCCGTCTGCAAGATCACCCGTCGTAAAACTCGTTCCCGACACCAAGGCGGCGTAGTTCGGGTAGGATAGCCAGTGGGTTTCCTTGACCGCGTTAGCATAGACGCCCGAGAAGGTTTCCGGTATCATGTTGACGAAGGCCGCGACATTTTCCTTCACGAAATCTGAACTTGAATCGTCGTAGATTTCCTGCAACCGCTTTCGCAGTTTGGGTTCGGGCTCGGACAAGTTCTTGCGTACTTGCCGGAGCGTCTGGTCGCTTTCCGTCGTGTGGCCGGAGAGGCAAACGTCGGCAATCAGCGCGGTGAGCAATTGCAAGGCCGAGGCGCGGAAGAAGTCGTCGCGAACCCCACGGGCGCCACCGCTGTCGCTTATAATCCACGATGCGACGGAGGCAATATCCTCCTCCTTCGTTCCGCCGAAGCGGCCGATCCAGTCGAGCGCGTTGAAACCGATCTCCGACTGCTTCGGATCGAGGACGAAGACGTCGCGGTTGGCGTTGCCACGGTGTTTCGACACGATTGGCGCGACCTCCTTCGACGGATCGAGGACGACGAGCGCAGCGCCCCATGTCAGCGCCGTCGGAATCGTGACTGACGTCGTCTTGAAGCCGCCCGATCCGGCGAAAACGATGCCATGAGACGAGCCGAACGAGCCGTCGAAGCAAAGCAGCGGCGACTTGCCACCTGCTCCCCAGGTCTCGGCACTGCCGGCGCGAAACGGCTGGGATGCAGTGCTGTCGCGGTCGACGCGATAGCGCTCGCCGATGACGACGCCGCCGGTCTCGGGAAACAATTTTTCGGCTAGTAATAGTTTCATCCAGTCCGTGTCGCCGTGCAGAGCCCGGTCTTCTTCATCCACTTGCGTACGAGATTAGCATTCACGCCGTGTTCCCGCGCCAGTCGAGAGACCGAAACGCCGGGCTCTAAACACGCTGCGACAAGCTGATCTCGCGAGGCAGGGTCATATCGACGGCGGCCGTCGCGACCAACAAGCCGCACCTGCAGTTTAGGAGCATCTTCATCCATGATTTGGTGTCCACCTATTTTGGTGGACACTTCATTCCTGAGAGCACTGCGCTTCAGAAGGTGCGCAGAAATTCGCGCTTACGTTCCATCGGAACCGGATCGTTTTTAGAATTCCTGCTGACGCGACCAGCGGCATCCCCTCATGTCGTCAACCCCGCCCCAGGCCGGGCGGGGTAGCTTTTCGCCGCCTATACAGCGTACAAGATCAGTTTGTTGGCCTCCAAGAAAGCGGATCTGCTGGATTGTCGAAATATTTAGCGGCAGCGTCAGCAGTCCACCAAGCTGCATCCTTCGGCTCGAGCCAGTCTTCACTATTGGGATCGCAATCGGCTGGCAAATCCGCTTTTACATCATCGATCGTGTAAGGAATTGCCGGTCGCAGAATGGACTGTATCTTCGGACCTTGGCCCTCCAGAGTACGCATCATCACGTCCCATACGAAACGAGCCTCGGAGCGCGGCGGCCAGAAGTGAAAGCTCCTGCTCACAAATTCAGGATTCCTACGCCAGTAGCATGATGCCGAAGCCTCTCCGCCAAGCACGACCGGCACTATCTCGCGCCCGGACTGGCGGACGGCGTCGATCACACCAGACTCGGCTCCCGACTGAACAATAATACCATCAATTCGGCCAGGGTTGGTGGCAAGGAACTTCTGAACTTCGGATTGTGCGACGCTGTCTGTCCATTTCCCGTCAACCTGTCCGACGATGTTGATCTCGGGATAGTACTCCAAGGCTTTTGTGGCGCCGGCCTGAAAGCTGTCTGAGGAGGCGAAGCCAGTGATTCCGGACACAAGCAGCACATTGCCGCTGCCTTCGATCTCTTCCGCCAACCACTTTGACGCCTCAAAACCGCCTTGCATGTTATTCTCTGTCGCATTGATTGCGAACGGCGACGTCACATAACCGGAGTATGAGATAACAGGAACGCCTTTCGAATGGGCGTACTCTATTGTCGGGTTGAGCGCTGTAAGGTTGGAGCAGCATATGATTATGGCGTCGACACCACCATCTACCATCTGCCGCATTTGGCTGATCTGGGCGCTATCATCGAGATTGGACTGCGTAACGACGAGCTCGGATACCAGCCCAGCCTTCTTGAAAGTCGGCAGAAGCTTGTTTGTAAATTCATCAAGGACGTTCGCACGCCATGTGTTATCAGCGTAGCTTGAGGCGTAACCAATTTTCCACGGTGGCGCTCGCTTTGCTCTGAAATTCCGAAACACAGACTCTCCCGTGGGCAACCGCGGGTCCAATAACTCGTAGGTCTTTCGCTCTTCCCGCGGCAGTTCACTGAGCCCGCCAGCCTTCGCCGTCAGCGGCATGGCCAGGGTTGCAGCGAGAAAAAATCCAATTATCAACTTACGTACGCACACGGATAGACACCTTTCAAAGTCTGAGCACTGGATGATAGTTTCGTTGTCTTAAGGTTGGCCCGGGCCGTGCTGAATCCTGCGCGACAAAGAGCTACCAGGAGAGAGACCGGCGCATCGAAGCGGAATCGTGCGCTGGGGTATGTGACTTTCATTCGATCGAATGGCCGCATGGCCCGCCATCGGAATGCTTCGAACCTGACTACGCCTGCCTTATGCGGCGAGACCTACCCGATGAGGCGGCCTGTCATCTGATAGCTTGAACCCAGCAAGCCGTTCGCTGAGTTCAACAGTCTGATCAGAAAGCGTCTTCGTTGCAGCGTTTGTCTGCTCAGCCATGGCTGCATTCTGTTGCGTCCCCTGATCAAGAACATTGACGTTGTTATTGATCTCGGCCAGCGAAGTCGCTTGTTCGCGGCTGGAACTCACAATCTGGTCGATGCGATCAGAAATCTGCACGATGGATGCCGCTATACTGTGCAGAGCCTCCCCGGTCTTGCCGACGTAATCCGAACCGACAGCCACCTCTGACGAAGATTCTGAAACCAACTGCCGGATCTCGAGCGCTGCGGCTGACGACCTTTGGGCAAGCTCGCGTACTTCTTGTGCAACGACCGCGAAGCCTTTTCCAGCGTCGCCGGCACGAGCTGCTTCAACCCCGGCATTCAGCGCAAGTAAGTTCGTCTGGAATGCAATCGTGTCGATCAATCCTGTGATCTGACCGATCTTGTAAGATGCATCCTGAATTCGCCCCATGGCGCTTATAGCATCAGTTACAATGATGGCCGCGCCCTCTGCATGTTCCTTGACTGCGGAAACAAACGCTTGTGTCTCACAGGCATTCTCCGAGGAGTTCCTCACCGTCGCAGTCACTTGCTCAACGGCTGCGGCGGTTTCTTCGAGAGAAGCAGCTTGTCGTTCAGTCCGGCGTGACAGATCATCAGAGGCTTTGAAAAGTTCGTTGGTTCCCCATTTGATTTGTTGGGTGTTCTCGTCGATATGGGACACCGTATCCCTGAGGACGGACAGTGAGTGGTTGAAGTCACGCCGCAGTTGTTCGAGATTGGGGTGGAAGTGGCGGTCGATGGTTTGCGAAATGTCTCCCCGCGCCAATCTAGAGAGTGCCTCCCCGAGTGTTTGCACAGCGCTGGACACTTCTTTCTCAAGCTGAGCACGTTCAAACTCACGATCCGTCCGTTCCTGATCAGCCGTTTTCCGGTCGTTTTGCGCATGTGCTTCAACTTCGAGCTTGGAGACCGCATTTCCGCGAAAAACTTCAAGCGCGCGAGCCATATCGCCAATCTCGTCTTTCCGCTGGCAGCCAACGATGTCTGATTGAAGATCACCGGTTGCTAGCCCCTGCATGCGCCTTGCGATCCGTGCGATTGGCGCACGCAACGTCGCCATCAGGCCGGCTCCAGCCAAGAGGGCGACCAAGACACCCGAGACGGTAGCAGCTGCGGACAACAGTCGGGCGAAATCGCTTTCCCGGTGAGCGTCATGTTCCTGCGTCGACGCGAACGACACGAGATTTTTCCATATCGACTGGACGGTTTTCTCGGCCTCTGCGTACTGCGCCTGCCGCCCTTCCGCGATCTTGACCAACTTCTCGGTATTCTGTTCGATGGCATCCCCCTGTGAGTAGAGGGTCTCCTCCATTTTGGGGAAGTCTGGCAATGAACCGGCTACGCCTCCAACCGCTACGGTGTCACGCGTTAGTTTCGTAAGTTGCTCAACGAGTCGCTGCTGGTTTTCCGTGCTGGCCGCCTGCAACAGGTTGTTTATCTCAATCTCAATCGAATTGGCATCCTGGCCTACTGATGCCACTGCCGCAACGAGCGTCTCCGATTCTGCCAATGGCTTATCCAAGGCTCGAACTGCATGGGTTCCCTCGATCATATGCTGTATGGCGTCATCTCGCAGTCGCGGGGCAAACGCACTAAGGTCGATCTCAAGGCTGTGAAGGAAAGCGCTATCCAGCCCGGAATTAGCGACGACCCTGGAGATTGCCTGTTCCAAGTTTGCGACTGCTTGTCCATCATCGCCCGCTGCAACGACGCGCTTGACAGTTTTCATCGCCTTTTTAATCATGAGCGCTTGTTGCTGTGCCTCGGGGGTTTGCATCGCGCTGGCCTGCAGGTTCACCAAATTTTCCGACAACCGCTGCATGATTGCCGCCGTGTCGATTGAGCGGGTAGCCTCTCTGAGCATCGTTTTGCCAGAGTTCTCCTCGTTGCGGACCTGCGCACGGACTTTAACGGCGGCCAGCTTTAGGTCGGCCGCGACCTGCTTGATCTCGGTCAAGCTGGCGGCAACGTCACGACGAATGGACAGCTCATCGTTGTGCAGGGACCACATGCGGTCCATGCTGTCAGAAATAGCGGACATCGCGGACTCACTGCTTTCAAGAGCACGAGTGTCACTACCAACGTCAGCGGCGGCTTCCTGAAGCGACAGCATCGTGGCGCCCTGCCCGCTTAGACTTGCCAGGGCCACATCGCGGTTCTCCGTCGAACTCTGCGCCAAAAACCGGTTCATGCTCTCAGAGACGTCCCGAAATCCGCTCAAAGTCTCAAGAACTTCGCTCGATAGCCGAAGGCGAGATTGCAGCAATCCGGTCGCCTGCAGGCTCACGACACCGACGGCCGCCAGTATCATGACCAGCGGCACCAGTACTAATAAGACTTTAGCTCGGATGCTAAAAGCGGATAGCAAGCGATCGACGAACATAGGACCTCCAAATGACTAAAGCGGGCACTGCCACCCATTTCTGGAGTTTTAGTTATTCGACCTAAACGAAGAGGAAGAATGTTCGAAGGCGGAGCTGCAAAGTGCTTTACATCTTGTTAGGATTTCCACGTCGAATTGACGCTCAAACTATCAACCTTAACGACAAGTTAATTTCTTTACGAATTATCCTCGGAAAAGACTATCGTCAGGTTTCAGGTCGATGTGCAGGACGTTCCCCGTGAGCTTTCCAGACAGTTCTGGATTTGCGAGGAATTGGACAGCTTGAACAAGTGTCCTAAGCGTCTCACTTTGAACGTAAGATGTCGAACGCGCATTTCTGGTATGAACAGCGTTTATCCGAAGCCCCGAGTCGAAATACTTCTTCGCCATCGCACTCGTCGTGGTTCGCAAGGCCGCTTGGAGCACAGCTTCGCGGTCGGCCTCTAGCAGCGACTGCTCGTCAAACCACGCGATATTCACAACAGCGAGCTCCTCTCCCTGGAGGCGGGAGCCGAAAGCACTTGTCACCCTTATCAGATTGGAGACGGCATCAAGCCCAAGATCCGCAGCGGAAAGCGGATCGGCGCATTCACGGCGACGGAAGGCTATGTTCACCAGAATATCGACCCGGCTCCAGCGTAGGTAGACCTGATCGACCATTGAATTGACATACACGTCCCTGTTCAAATTGACCTTAACCGGAAACAAATTCGCCCCCGAGACTGCGGTTAATGAACTGAAGTCTGAAGGGTCGAGGTCACCTACGGCGACACGATAGCCAGTTTCCAGGAAAGACTGCGCAAGACAGAAACCGACCGGGTTTGACGCGCCCACCAACACGCATACTTTGCCTGCATGAGAGCCGTCATCGGTCTGTCCTCCTTCGATAAACCCTTCCGTCGGCGGCGTCCGGCAAGCGTTGTGAGTCTTAGATCCTGGTTTCACGCGGAAAACGGTCCATGTGTGAAATCGTGAGATCCAGCAACTCGTTCGTATCTCAACAGGGAAACCACCACACACTTATCTCCAAATCACGTTGTGTCCCGCCTCTCCGACTCCAAGCAGCCACGAGGACATGGAAAGATGATCGACGGATCCGTCGGCTTTTTCGACGTCCGGCTTCACGAGGTCTTTGGCGCGCGCGTCGGTTTAGTCTGGCCGTGCCACAGTTGGACCTTCGATGGAACAGCCCATGAATGTCTCTGGGAAACGGCATCTTTCCGAAAAATCCTACGCTTTCACACGCGGCTCTCTGACGCGTATGGCATTCGTTTGGCCCTCAACGCTTGCACGCGCAGCCTCGTCGAGCGCGTCAACGTCTATTGCAGACTGGTCTTCAGATAGGCACTCGCCATTCTCGCGTTCCACGGTCGAGGTCGGTGGAACGATAATGCTGTCTTTCAAAAACTCGCTCATGTGTCGTTCCTTCAATAGCTGCCGGTGACAAGGTCTTTCCGCGCAATACCCACGAATGCGTGGCGTGCTTCCGCCACGTCACTGATGAATCCCTGCTAGACCTCGTCCTTCAGCGTCTCCTTCTGGGTAATAAGACGGGCAGAGTGGTGTCCGGAGGTAAATGCCCAAAGCCAGCTCAGCGCGACCGCCATGCGGCTCCGTGTTCCGATCAAAAAGTAGATGTGGGCAAAGCCCCAGATCCACCAGGCGATGGAGCCCTTGAGCCGAAGCCTTCCGAAATCGATCACTGCGGAGCTTGGCCCTATGGTCGCAAGATTACCAAGATGCCTGTACTTGAAGGCAGGCGGCGCTGGGCGCTGCTTGAGGCGGGCGTTGATCACCTGGGCGACGTATTTTCCCTGCTGCTTTGCGGCAGGCGCGATACCAGGAACCGGCATTCCCGCGCCGGTCTTAACGCTCGCGGTATCGCCGACAACGAAGATCTCCGGGTGCTCGAAGACCGTGAGGTCGGGCTGCACGATAGCCCGCCCTGCTCGATCCATCTCCGCCCCGACCCATACGGCGGCCTTGGATGCCTGCACACCCGCCGCCCATATGACGGTGCGGCTCGGGACGAACTCGTCCCCAATCGATATGCCTTCCTCGTTGCAGTCGGTTACGGGCCTTCCCGTGCGAACCTCGACGCCCATCGACGAAAGGGATCGCTCGGCGTATTGCGATAGCGCCTCATGGAAAACAGGCAGAATACGCGGCCCTGCTTCTACAAGAAGAATGCGCGCCGAAGTCGTATCGATGTTTCTGAATTCCTCGACGAGCGTCCTTTGAGCCAGTTCGGCGATGATCCCGGCCATCTCGACGCCTGTCGGCCCCGCGCCGATTATCGAGAAGGTCAGCATTGCGGCCCGCGCATGGGGATCGGTTTCCAGCTCCGCCTTTTCGAACGCCAGGAGAAGACGACGGCGGATGGTGGTGGCGTCTTCCAACGCCTTCAGTCCGGGCGCGAAAGGCTCCCATTCATCCCGACCGAAATACGCGTGACGGGCCCCTGTTGCGAGAACAAGGGTATCGTAGGGAATAGCATGACCGCCCTTGAGCGAAACGTGCCGCTTTTCGACATCGACGCCCACGACTTCGCCAAGAAGCGTCGTGACATCTTTCCTTCCACGGAATACTGCGCGAATGGGCCAGGCAATCTCGGAGGTCGCCAAGACCGTCGTCGCGACCTGATAGAGCAGTGGCTGGAACAGGTGATGATTACGTCTGTCGATGATCGTGATCGAAAGGTTTGGACATTTGAGATCCTTGGCCAATTGGAGACCGGCGAAACCGCCTCCCACGATGACAACTCGATGCTCCATTTCGCCCTCCCGCGAGCGTTTGGAAAAACCCGCCTCGGATCGGGCGCGTCTTTCGGTGTTGCATGATCAAAAACTCAGTCGCTGATGCGACTGCTGACAATGATGGAAGGCGGGCTTACCAGCAACGGAAGCAGTGGTTCGAGGACACGCTTGACGTTCGCAGATTCTCCGTGACGCGCGGCTGCCTCCTCGTTTGCCCAACCATCGAGAATGAAGAACGTATTGGGCTCGTCGGAGCGCTGATAGAGATTATAGTAAAGGCAGCCCTCTTCCTCGCGGGCAGGGCCCACAAACTCCTGGAGCAGTGCGTTGACACGGTCCCGGTTACGCGTCGATGTTTTAAACTCCACGATGAGATGCTGTTCGTCGGACTTGCTCGATGGCATGTGGGAAGCTCCTAGTTGAAGACGATGACGGGCTTGATCACGCGGCCAGCTTCGGCATCGGCGATGGCCTCGTTGATTTTCTCGAACGGATACTTTGTGATCAGCTTCTGAAACGGGAATAAGCCGGCCTGGTTCAGCTCGACCAGTTGGGGAATGAAGAGCTGCGGGATCTGGTCTCCGAGGATGGCACCCTGAATTTTCCGGTTGAAGACCATGAGGTCCAGCGGAATTGGAATGTCCTTTCCGAGCGCGTCGAGCCCGAGGAGGACGATTTGGCCCCCTGCCCGCGTGCATTTGATCGTATTCAAGATGACCGGAATGATCCCCACGGCGTCGATTGCAAAATCGGCACCGCCACCCGTCAAGGCGTGGATCTGCTCCACGACGTCTGGGTCCCTGCCGTTGATGGCGTGGGTCGCGCCCAACGTCTTGGCCATGGCCAGACGCTGCTCATTCAGGTCGATGATGATGATCTTGCTGCACCGCCGAACCTTGGCGGCCATCACCGCAGCCATGCCGACTGCTCCCGCACCGAACACAGCAATGGTTTGTCCGATCTCCGGCTTCATGGCGTTGATGACGGTTCCTGCTCCCGTTGCCATGCCGCAACCGAGCGGGGCCGCATTCGTCAGGTCGAAATCCTTGGGAAGTTGCGCGGCGTTGTTTTCAGTCGCCAGGATGTAAGTTGCGAAGGATGACTGGCCGACAAAGTTGCTGCCGATGCCGACTTCATCACAGAGCAAGGCCTTCTTGCCGTTCGGACGAAGCCCCGTCAGATTGTACTGGGTGTAGTTCTGGCAATTCATCGGGTGCGAGCGCCGGCAGTCGCCGCAGAAGCCACATGAACTCTGGCTGAGCGCAACGTGGTCGCCGACCCTTAACCCTTGGACGTCCGCCCCGATGGCCTCGACGATGCCAACACCTTCATGTCCCGGTATGACCGGGGCGGGAGGCCCAAAGATCCCATCACGGAGCAACAGGTCGGTATGGCAGATGCCCGTGGCGACCGTCCGCACGAGAATTTCATTGCCTTCTGGATCCGCCAGCTCAAGTTCACGAAACTCAAGTGGAGCTTTCGGTTTCACGGCGACGGCCGCTGTTATCTTCATCATGCTTTTCTCCTGCATTCTCCCGCGTTGACGCTGGGGATGACCTATTTGGCAGATCCTGTACGGCCTAGACGCGACCGGCGCGTGCTCCGTAAATGATGGCAGCAAGAGCGATGATCCCGCCTTGGACGATAAGCTTGCCGGGCTCCTGGATGCCGAACACGGTCAACATCGCGAAGAGGAAACTGAAGGCGACGACCGCCACGAAAGGCCCCGCGACGCCGCCGCGGTCGACGCCGAACGTCACCCCACCGAGAATCGTCGCGGCGAGCGCGTTCATGAACGTGTCGAAGCCGGGCTTGATCGTGCCAACGGCCAGCGCCGACACCTGAACCAGGGCGGCGATGCCCGTCAGCGTGCCCGCAAGCGTATGGGAGACAAAAATCGTGCGGGCCAGAGGTATGCCTGTTATCTCCGCCGCCCTCGGATTGTCGCCGACAGCGCGGAAGTATCGCCCGAGGATCAAGAAGCGGAACGCCAGTGCGACAAGGACGGAAATCCCGATCCAGACGATCACGGAGTAAGACAGGCCGTAGATGTTCCCGCTCGTCAGGACGCGAAGCCAGCTTGGTGTCGAACCCGGTGCACGGCCCGAACTCATGAATTGAACCATCCCTATGAGGATCGCCGATACGCTCAGTGTCGCGATGACCGCGGAGGCGCGGACATAGGCCACGAGGGCGCCGTTGATCAGACCGACGCTAAGGCCGATGCCGATTGGCATCAGGACCGTAACGAAGGGCGGGTAACTGTTGAGGAGCCCGGAGCTGGCGAGATAGATCGAAAAAGCAAACACGCCACTGACTGAGAGATCAATCGAACGCACCCGCATGACAAGAGATTGCGCCAGCACCGCGATCCCGAGCGGCGCTGACTGTTTCAGGATCACAAACCAATAGTTCGGATTGATCAGCGTCGCGCTTACAGCGGGGGCCACCGCAATCAGGATTGCTAGCACGTAATATGCCGGGGGCAAACCGAGCACCCAGGAAAGAATGCGCCTTGCGGTGAGCATGCGGGATGGCGTCTCAATTTTCGCATCTGTTGTGGTCATCGAGAGGTCCATCTCTTTCAAAGTCCGATCGTTTTGCGACGCTGCGAGACGACGAGCGCCAGCAGCAGAAGGCCCTTGACGACCGACTGGAGGAATGCCGAGACGTTGGCGAGGTTCATCACGTTGTTGACGATGCCGAGGATAGCCGCGCCGGCCACAGTGCCGAGGATGCTGCCGATACCGCCAGCCAGGTGAACACCCCCGAGCGCTGCTGCGGTAACGGATTCAATTCCGAATGTGGCGCCGCCCTTGGGATCGCCCGAGGCGAGGCGGCCTGCGAGGAACATCCCGGCAGCGCAAGCAAATAGCGCCGACAGGATGTAGGCCTTGATGACTGTGCGTTCGACCGGGACGCCATTCATGCGGGCATTGAAATCGCTACCCCCCGAAGCGAACAGGTAGAGGCCAAACGGCCTGCGATAAAGCAACCAGGCGGCAACGAAGGTGGCAGCGATCAGCCAGAGCAGCGAGTTCGGCACGGGCCCGACCGAACCTGCGACTGAGGCCGAAAGCCATTCAGGCACCTTCCCGCCGGGGATAGGAAGAATGATAAGCGCCAATCCCTGGCCAATACCCATGGTTGCCAGGGTCATGATGATCGGGTGGACGTTGAGCCTGGCTACGCCGTAGCCATTGGCCAGTCCGAATGCGATCGCAACCGCAATGCAAAGCATGACACGGATAACCTCGGGCATGTCGAGTGTCATGATCGTGGTCGTCACGCTGATGATTGAACCAACGGATACGTCCAGGCCGCCCGTCAGGATCACAAAGGTCTGGCCAAGCGCAGAAATGACAAGAACAGTCGATTGGGCCAGCAGGTTCGACAGATTCTCCGGCGCCAGAAATTCTGGAAGCAGGATGATCGAGGCGACCACAAGGACGAGTAGCGTCCCGATCGACAGCCGGATCGCACCCGCCCTGTAAGGTGTCTTCAGGAACTTTGGGACGGTATTCATGTATCCTCCTCAATGAACAGCAGCGCGCGGATCGTGCGCGGAGTTCGAGCCGAGTGCGGTTCCCAGAATGGTTTCCTCTGTGGCATCAAGCGCGGGCATCTGCCCGACGATCTTCTTGTCGTGAACGACCAGAATGTTGTCACAGAGCCCGATCAGTTCGGCGTGCTCGCGTGACGAGACGATCACTGCACCGCCACGATCGGCAAAATCGCGAAGCAGCGTATAAATTTCCGCTTTCGCGCCGACGTCGACGCCACGTGTCGGCTCCTCGATGACAAGGATATCGACCCCCGACAGCAGCCAACGTCCAAGAAGGACCTTTTGCTGGTTTCCGCCCGAAAGTTTGCCGACGGGCGAGGCTGGGTCGGCGGCCGCAACGCGGAGCGACTTTATGACATCGTGAACCCTGGAGATGGAACGCCATGCAACGCTCGCCATGTTCCGGTTCAACTGCTTGCCAAGTGCGATGTTGTCGTAGATCGGAAGGCGAAGAAACAGGCCTTCCTGCTTGCGGTCTTCAGGAATGAAACCGATGCCGGCTGAGATAGCACTCGAAAAGCCGGAGGATACGTTCACACCGATCATGCTATCGTCGCGGCGACGCCGGACGGTCACGGCTGCGGCGGTTTCGACCCCGACGACTGCACGCATGATTTCGCGCTGCCCCTGGCCCTCCAGCCCGGCCAGTCCGATGATCTCGCCCGTGCGCACGGAAAAACCGACTGGCGGGCCGTGGTCATTGAGACGAAGCCCTGCCACGTCGAGCATCGGCGATCCAATGGCCTGCGCCCTCGGCGGAAAGAAATTCTGAAGCTCACGTCCAACCATGGTTGCCACAAGCGTTTGGAGGTTGAAGTCTTCTGCCCTGGCTGTCTTTACCCAAGCCCCGTCCTTCATGACGGTGATGGTGTCGCACAGTTCGAACACCTCGTTCATCCGATGCGAGATGTAGACGACAGCCTTGCCTTGCGCCTTCAGATCGCGGATGACCTTGAAGAGATGAGCGACGTCCGTCGAGTTTAGTGCCGCGGTAGGCTCATCAAAAATGAAGACATCGGCATTGGATGTCAGACCTTTGGCGATTTCCACGGCCTGCTGCTGGGCAACCGTCAGCGTTTCCACAATCGCCGTCGCGTCCAGTTGAGGGAAAACGTCGGCAAGTAGCTTGCGGGATCGCTCGACGACCTCGACCTTGTCTATCGACCCGTCGGCACGCCGCGGTTCGTGTCCCAGAAACATGTTTTCGGCAACCGTGAGATTGGGGATCAGGGTGAACTCCTGAAACACCGTCGACACGCCGGCGAGACGCGCTTCCTTAGGGGACCGGAAGGTCACCTCTTCTCCTCGCAGACGGACGCGTCCAGCGGTCTGTTGATAGACTCCGGCCAGAATTCGCATCAGCGTGGATTTCCCCGCCCCGTTCTCGCCCATCAATGCGTGGACGGAGCCGCGTTCAAGCGAAAATTGAACATTCGACAGGACTTTGGTCGCACCAAAGGACTTGTTGATGCCGACCATCTCGACAAGCATACTCATGAACACTTCCATCTGCGAGGGTGAAGAGGGCGCGCTTTGTCCGCGCCCTCCATGCGTCAGGCCCTGAAGTACTCGAGGAGCTTTTCGTTCGGCATTTCTGTTGGGGCCCAGTAAGCGTCCGTGAGATCGGGGCGGTAAAACTGCGCAAGATTGCCGTCGACGATCGGCTTGGGCCGGTTGGTCCAGTTGCGCTGGATCGGCTTGCCTTCGAGAAGCGCGAAGGACGCACGCAGGGCTGCCGTCGAAAGAGCCGGAGGGCAAATGGGCCCAATCGAAGAGAGCTTTTCGTCATTCCAACGACGCATCCAACCGTTCAGGGCTTCTCCCGTGATCGGTGGAATGGTGGAAGCCCCGGCTTCCTGCAGCGCGTCCAAGACGCCGAGCGACATATTTGCGCCGTCAGTCCAGACCCCAGCGACGTCGGGGTCAGAGAGATAGAGGCTTTCGGCGATCTTCTTTGAGTCCTCGTAGGACCAGCTGCCGTGCTGGGTTGAGGTAATTTGGAGACCGGACTTGCTGAAGACTTCCATCGCCCCGGCGTAACGATCAGCATCGATCGGATGTCCGGCGACGCCGCGCAGCACCCACACTTTTCCCTTGTTGCCGAGCTTGTCGACCAGGAACTGCGCCATCACCCGGCCGAAGTAGAAGTCGTCGCCCTGGACCTGCACCGTGAATTCGTCGGTGTCGACGCGACCGAGATAGACGACCGTCGGAATGCCGGCAGCCTTCGCCTTCCTGATGCCTTCCACGGCCGAGCCTGTCGTAAGCGGCGCAATGATGATTGCATCGACTTTTTGTGCGATCAGATCTTCGATGTCGGCGACCTGTTTGGAGGCGTTGAGGTCGGCGCTCCGGAATTGATAGTCGGCGACACGGGCCTTGTTTCTGCTGATCTCGTATTCGGCCTCGAATGCGGTTTGATAGGTGTGCGTTGAACCGGCCAGGCCATAGTGGCTGTGACCGATCTTCCAGGGGCCTGTCTTGGCAAACTTACCAGCTTCGACGACGGGGTTTTCCCCTTCGGACGGCCAGGTGTCGGGCAGCAGGGCGATCGTATCCCCTGCCCGCAGGATGTCCGGTATTCCGAATGCGCCAGCTGCAATTAAGGCGCTGCCCGTCTGTAGGAATGTACGTCTTTTCATCGAAATTCTCCTCCTCTTGCCACCCAACGCGGCCGAATTTGTCTGCGTCCTTAAAACCCTTGTCCTCAAGCCGTCGCCGGATTCTCCCCTAAACGGCAGATCGCATCATTATAAATAAGCAGACAATCTGTCAATCAGCTATGTAGAAGACAAACTTTTTGACGCACATTCTGCCTTATCTGTTTGATTATATAGTGATTTTTATCGAACTTTGGTTCAATACGACTATAAGACAACGCCGCGTCATTTCCTCATGCAACGGGCGCGTCAATTAGCAACAGACGGGATTGCCTCTCCGACGAAGTTCATGGAAGTGAGGTTTCGAGCCGGTGCCGCTTACCATCCGCCCAAAAAATGAGGCCGCTTGGACAGGAAAGAAAGGGCGTTACCTTTTCAGCTAGAGCCTTCAATGAAGTGCGTAAGACTCAGTCAATCTGTCAAGCGAATACGGATGTTATGACAGGCGACCATTCTAGCCTGATGTAGCTCAGCCGCAGACACAAGACAATCGATTGATATTATAACACTTTGTCTCTTTGCCTACCCGTGTAGCGCCGGCATGGCCTCAGCGGGTGTTGGTTTTACGGAACATAATTGACTGATTGTCTGCTAGCGCCTACAAACGTCCCGTCGGCCGAGCGCGCACTGAAGGAGTCATTTTATGAAAGAAGCATACGCGGCAATTTCGCGCGAAAAGGCAAAGCCTCTTGTTCTGGAATGCATCGGTATCGATCAACCTCGTCGCGACGAAATCCTCGTCCGGATCGTGGCGAGCGGTGTCTGCCACACCGACATGGTTGTTCGCGATCAAGGATATGACGTACCGCAGCCCGTGGTTCTCGGCCATGAAGGCTCCGGCGTCGTGGAAGTGGTCGGGGCCGATGTAAAAGGGCTTTCGCCCGGAGACCACGTGGCTCTAAGCTACGCATATTGCGGGAAATGCGAGAAGTGCCGGGGGGGCACGCATTATTATTGTGAGGACTTTTTCGGCAGAAATTTCCGTGGCAGCCGGCCGGATGGAAGCTGCCCGCTCCATGATTCACACGGTACCCAGATCAGCGGGTGCTTCTTCGAGCAGTCTTCTTTCGCCACCTACGCCATCGCCAGCGAGCGCAATGCGGTCAAGGTTTCCAAAGATGTTCCACTCGAACTCATGGGACCGCTGGGCTGCGGGCTGCAAACGGGCGCCGGTGCGGTTCTCAACTGCCTCAAGCCCAAACCAGGATCTTCCATTGCAGTGTTCGGCGCGGGTGCTGTCGGCATGGCGGCTGTCATGGCGGCGAAGATCGCCGGATGCTCGACCATCATCGTGATCGATCTCAACGACGAACGTCTCGAACTGGCGATTGAACTCGGTGCGACCCACATCATAAACGCCCGCAATGGGGATAGCGTCAAGGCGATCAGGGAAATCATTCCCGAAGGCGCAGACTTCAGTCTCGAATGCACGAGCTCGCCGAAGGTGTTTCGCCAGGCGGTCGATTGCCTCGGCACGCCAGGAACCTGTGGACTGGTCGGATCGTCCGCGCTCGGAACGGAAGGCGTCGTCGACATCGGCAACTTTCTGTTCGGCCGTACGCTCGTCGGCGTGGTCGAAGGCCAGAGCATTCCCTCCAAATTCATACCCGAGCTAATCGAATACTGGCAGCAGGGACGGTTCCCCTTCGACAAACTCGTCCAGTTCTACGATCTCGACCAGATCAACGAGGCAATGGCCGATTCCGAGAGCGGGAAGGTCATCAAGCCGATCCTGCGGATGAAGCACTAAGCTCTCGCGGCAAACACAGTCCAGAAGTCAGCCTCCCAGGGCAACGTCCGGGCGGGGCGGTGGTCGTCACGGTCTCGCCCGGACACTCTTCAATGCAGGTATGAGGCGCCGCCTCATTTCATCATTGCAACGCGACTAGGTCGCGGTAACGATGTGAGCTCTTCCACGTCAAAATATTTGTCGGCGACGGCGCAATGTCTCAGCGATCCGTGACCGCCGCATCGAGGCCTTGCGGCAGTTGACGAACCCGCACGCCATTGCAGAATCTGCAAGTGGGAAGTTAGGTTCCACCGGGTGCAGCCCTTGACCCAAAAGAGCACTCGTGCGGACAGGTGAAGGCCGATTTCGATGGCTACGTCGGCTACATTCCGGATTATGTTGTGTCGCCTATCCTGCGCAGTCTGACTCATATCGTCACCGCGCCGCGCACCTTCAGGGTCCCGACGCGCGAGCCTTGCGTCGACGTGCCGCCAGCAGAAAGCAGACATACCGGTGATGATCTTGCCAGCGAGCGGCCGGTGGCGCGCGGTCTCCGTCCCGTCGAGAAACACCGACGAAACTGTCGGCCGGGTCATCGGACGTTGCCTCAAAGCGCATTGCCGTTCTGCCCTCGACGTTCGCCTGCGGGTCCTGCTCGCGGTCGACCGCCTCGTTTTGAAGGCTGCCGGCGCGGTCTTGACCAAGAGTTTCCCCGCCTTCTGCAGAAGGCGTCATCGGGCCTCCGTGACCAGCTCAAACATTGCGGGTGGCGAGCGTTAAGACCCGCCACCCGCCGTTGGACTACGATTGTATGCCGCCCATGCAGACGTATTTCATCGAAAGGAAGTCATCCATGCCGTATTTTGAGCCCTCGCGGCCGAACCCCGACTGCTTGACGCCGCCGAACGGTGCGACCTCCGTCGAGATCAGGCCTGTGTTGACGCCGACCATCCCGTACTCCAGGGCTTCCGTAACCTTCCACACGTTTCGAAGGTCGTTGGCGTAGAAGTAGGCAGCGAGACCGAACTCGGTGTCGTTGGCCAGTTCAATGACCTCGTCCGTCGTTTCGAACCTGAAGACCGGGGCGAGCGGCGCAAAGGTCTCCTCTCGTGCGACCTTCATTTCCTTTGTGGCTTCCGAGAGAAGCGTCGGCTGGACGAAGGTGCCACCACGCTCGTCCCTTGCGCCGCCGACAACGACCTTCGCACCCTTACCGACCGCGTCTTCGATGTGGCTATAGAGCTTCGCCACTGCATCCTCGTTGATCAGGGGACCGATGGTGGCTCCATCCTCGAAACCGTCAAGAACCTTGAGGGCGGAAACCCGCGCCGCCAGTTGTTCTATGAAGCGGTCGTAGACCCCGCTCTGGACGTAGAGACGGTTGGCGCAAACGCAGGTCTGGCCGGCATTGCGGAACTTGGACAGCATCGCTCCTTCCACGGCCTCGTCGAGGTCGGCATCGTCGAAGACGATGAAGGGAGCGTTGCCGCCGAGTTCGAGGCTGAGCTTCATGATCTTTTGTGCGCCCTGCGCCATCAGGATGCGGCCGACCTCGGTAGACCCTGTGAAGGTCAGCTTCTTGACGATGGGGTTCGAGCAGACTTCTTCACCGAACATCCGGGCGTTGTCTGTCGGCAGGACGCTGAACAGGCCGCCGGGTATTCCGGCGCGCTCAGCGAGGATTGCAAGAGCAAGGGCCGACAATGGGGTTTCGGCGGCCGGCTTGAAGATGATGGCGCAGCCGGATGCCAGCGCCGGGGCGATCTTGCGGCAGACCATGGCGGAAGGAAAGTTCCAGGGCGCGATGGCCGCCACCACGCCGACGGGCTGTTTGATGACAAACAGGCGCTTGTCGGCTTGATGCCCCGGAATGGTGTCGCCGTAAACGCGCTTGGCTTCTTCCCCGAACCATTCGATGTAGGAAGCGCCGTAGGCCACCTCGCCGCGTGCCTCGGCCAGAGGCTTGCCCATCTCGGATGTCAGGATGATCGCGAGGTCCTCGGTGTTGGCCGTGACGAGGTCGAAGAACTTCCGCATGACGCCGGCACGTTCCTTGCCCGATCGTGCGGCCCACTTTTTCTGGGCGAGTTTGGCGACGTCGATGGCTTCGCGGACGTCCTGGAGTCCTGCGCCCGGGAGGCTCGCGATCACGTCCCCGGTCGAGGGATTGTGGACCTGGATCGTCTTGCCGCTCGCGCCCTCTTTTCGCCAGTCGCCTCCTACCAGCATTTCCTCGCGTACCAGCGAGGGGTCTTTCAGGCGATCAAGTAGAGCGGTGGAGATAGCCATTGGTATTCCTTTCGATGCAACGTTCAAATCTGATTGCGGATGTGTGGTGAGCGGGCGTAGATCGCGACCATGGGGACAATCAGCAACCCTACGACGGCCTGTTGTGCCGGGAAACTGAGCCCCAGGCCGACGAGAAGCGAGGTCAGGACAGTAAGCACGAGGACGCCGAGAACTGTCGCCCCATACCCGCCGGCACCGCCCAGAAGAGATGTTCCGCCGATAACGACCGCCGCCACGGTGGTGAACAGGTAGGGATCGCCGACACCGACGAAACCGCCGCCGGAAAAACCAAGAAGCAGCATTCCGGTCAGTGCCGACATCGCCCCGCTGACGCTGTGGATCACTGTCCAGATCTTGACTTCCGAGATTCCGAGGCGGGCGGCGGCCGTGCGGCTCCCGCCTACAGCGTAGAGGCTGCGGCCAAACCAGGTGTTGTGCATGATCCAGACCAGAGCTGCGGCAATGACAGCCCATATAATGATAACCGGTGGAAACGGCAGACCGAAGAACTTGCCGTTGAATGCCGAAAGGTTGCGAAGCCATCCGGGGACGGGCGCAAAGACGGTACCGCCGAACTGCGATCCGAGCGAGGTGTAGATCTGGACCGCCCCGACGGCGGCAAAACCAAGACCGAGCGACATGATCAGCGCCTGACCCTGCAGCCGGAAGCTGAGGGCGCCGTTGCAAGCCCCGACCAAAATGCCAAGGAGAAGCACGACGATCATGGCGACGGGGGCGGGAAGACCCGCCACCATGAGGCTTGGAAGCAGGATATTGGCGCCACCGATGATGTATGGGATGGAAAGATCCAGCGCTCCAACGAGCGCGCAGAGCGTCTGCCCGACAGACGCCAGCCCCAGGAAGGCGGCAAGCAGGAGGATCGATCGCGCGTTCTGCGGCGACACGAAGCCCGGCACGAGCAGGGTTCCAAGAATGAGCAGACACGCAAGGAGACAAAAGCCGATCGAAATACTCTTGTGCTTGCGCAAAGGGCTGGCACCACGGGCCGCGCCGATTTCTGAGTTCAAGGCAGTGGAGATCATTTCCTTACTCCCTTACGCGACAGTGCGGCGGCTGATGACGAAGACGTTCACGAGAAGTGACCCAACGAGGATCAGGCCAAAGGCCATTTGCGTGACGAAGCCGGAAACCGTACCGAAGTTGAAAGTGGATAGAAGATACGAGATGAGGAACATGTTGATGGCGCCGAGCGTCGAGCCGAGCGCACCGCCGCGGCCCCCGGAGAGACTGGCGCCGCCAAGGACCAGCGCCGTCACCGCTTGCAGCGTGTAGGTGCTGCCCTGGGTCGGGTCGCCGGATGAGATCAGCGCGGTGTAGCTCAATGCGGCCAGCCCGGCAAAAACGCCGCCGACCATATGGGCGATGATGCGCACGACGTCGACCTGCACACCGCTGGTATAGGCCATCCGCTCGTCAGCGCCTGTCATCCGCAGGTTGCGGTAAAACATCGTGCCCCTCAGGACGCCCCAGATTGCGAAAGCGCCGAGCAGAAGCAACAGGACAGGCGAAAATACGCTCGTTCCCGCGCCCCAGCTTAGCATCCAGTCTGGAGCGACACCGCCGGGACGCGACATGACCATCAGGTTGACGCCCGACAGAACGAGGAAACCGGAGAGCGTGACGATGATGGGCGCGACGCGCACATAGATGATCACAAGTGCTTGCACCAGCTGGAACGCCGCTCCCAATCCCACCGCCCAGGCAATGATGGCCACGGGGTGCGTGATGCCGTTGCCGACCAGCCACGTAATGAGCGTGACGTTGACGAAGCCCATGAGCGGGCCCACGGAAAGGTCCACCGCTCCGCGGCCCGCCATGACAATCGGTGTTATCGCGAGCGTGGTCAGGATCAGCGGCGTTGCAACCAGAATGGCTCCGGCCAGACCATTGTTCGTGAACAGACCCTGGCCCCGGAAGGCGACAGCGCAAAGGAGGACGAGGAAAAGTCCGGCCGGAACGAACAACGAGCGGTCCTGCGTGACTTGACGGAAAGCGGTTGCGGACATCATGCGGTCCTTTCCAGATCGAAATGAACGGAAGCGTCCCGGGCTTTTCCGAACATAGCGGCGAGGATTGGTGCCTCGGCGATTTCCTCGCCGTTCAGGGATCGAAACAACGTTCCCCCGAAGAACACGTCGACGCGATCGGCAAACCCGATGAACTCCTCGATCTCACTCGACAGGTAGATGACACTGCCGCCTTTTTCAGCGAACAGACGGAGCTCCCGGTAGAGGTCGCGCTTGGTGCCGAGATCGACGCCGCGGGCGGGGTCATTCAGGAGGATGACTTGGGGATCGTTTGCGAAGGCGCGCCCGATAAGCACCTTCTGCTGGTTGCCGCCCGACAGCGAGGTGATCCTGTTCGACGGGCTGCCGATCTTGATGCGCAGACGATCCACTTCGCGCTTGAACATCGGTTTCAGCGTGGGCTTGCGGATCACGCCCAGGGGGCCGAGCTTCTTCCTGTAGACGCCTATGGCGAGATTTTCGAAGATGCTTTGTTGCGGGAAGATACCCTCGCGCTTGCGATCCCCGGAGACGTAGGAAACACCGAGGTTGGCAGCATCGCCGAGCGATCGCAGGGCGATCATCTTGTCCGCATCCACCGAGCGGACCTTCACCTCGCCACCGAACGGCTGGATGATGCCGGCCAAGGCGCGGATAAAAGCGTCCTGCCCCTGCCCATCAAGCCCGGCTACGCCGACGATGCTCCCCTTGGGAAGGTCGAAATCGAATAGGCGCGCCGACCTGTGCGCGGCGAGACCCGTCGCGGTTAGTATGAGAGGGGCCGATAGCGCCTTCTTTCGGGAGGCGTATTCTGTCGCATCGCTGGCGCGCCGATCTGCCGGCGTCATCATGGACAGCAGGTTTTCCTCGGTAATCTCGTCCTTTCCGAGCGTACCGACAGTTATCCCATCACGCAGGATCGTCGCACGGTCGGCGATACGCACGAGTTCAGCGATCCGGTGAGTGACGATGAGGATCGTCGCGCCCTCGGCACGAAGGCGGTCGATTTCCGCGTGGAGCCGGAGGGTCGAGTCGAGGTCGAGCGCGGCCGAAGATTCGTCGAGGATCAGCACCTGCGGCCTGCGAAGGATCGCCCGTGCGATGACGATCCACTGTTTGATGCTGAGCGGCAGGCTGCCTGCCAGTTGATCGAGGTCTACGGATTTTCCGACGAGCCGCGCCAGGATTTCAGCCGCTTCGATCCGCCGATCGCCGGTCGACTGCGACCGAAAGACACCGTCACGACCGACATAAAGGTTCTCGAACACGCTGGCCTCGTCGGCAACCAGGACTTCCTGGAAGATGGTGGTCAGGCCGACCCGCTTGGCGTCGACGGGCGAGGCAACCTTTTCACCCAGGATCGTGACCTTGCCTGCGTCCGGGTGCAAAACGCCCGACATGATCTTGGCCATCGTGCTCTTGCCGCTGCCGTTCTCGCCGACGATGGCGTGCACCTCTCCGGCGCGGGCCTCGAAGTCGCACTTCTTGAGTGCCCTCGTCTCCCCGAACGCCTTGGCGACCTCTATCATTCTGACTGTTATCTCGCTGCCCATCGCAAACCTCCCACCCGCAACATCCGCCAAAGCGGCTTTACGATCATCCAACGGTCCGCCCGGCAGTTAAGCCACCGGGCGGATCCGGCTTACTGGGCTGCCGGTTTCCAGGGATCGGCAGGACGCTCGAAGTACTGGTCGGCAATCGCACTTGGGAACCATCCGTCCGCCTTCGGTTCGACGAAATCCGTCGAGTTCACATCGCAACCCTCGGGGATCGCCGCGCGAACCTCGTCGATTGTGAACGGCAGGACAGGGCGCAGGAAGGACTGTACCTTTGGCCCCTGTCCTTCGAGCGTGCGAAGCATGATCTCCCACATCTGCTGCATCTCGCGCCGCGGCGGCCAGATATGGAAGCCGGCATCGATCCATTCGGGATTCTGGCGCCAGTAACATGCCGCCGAAGCCTCGCCACCCAGCGTAATCGGCACCATGTCACGGCCCGACTGGAGCATGGCGTTCAACACGCCGTTCTCCTGCGCGCCCTGTGTCAGAATACCGTCAATCTGGGTGGGGTTCGTCGCCAGGAATTTCTGCACTTCGACCTGCGCGACCTGGTCGGTCCACTTGCCAGCCACTTCGCCGACAATGGTGATGTCGGGATACTTTGCCAGCGCATCTTTGGCCGCCTTGTCGAAGCTGTCTGATGAGGCGAAGCCAGGGATGCCCGACACGAGAAGCACGTTGCCTTTCTTGCCTATCTTGTCTGCGAGCCATGTCGCCATTTCGCCGCCGCCCTGCGCGTGATTGGCAGCGCCGTTGATCGCGTAAGGCGACGTCACGTATCCCGAAAACGAGAAGACAGGGACGCCTGCCTTATAGGCGTAGTCGATCGTCTGGTTGAGAGCGGTGACGTTCGAGCAGCAAATGATGATGGCATCAACACCATCATCAACCATCTGGCGCATCTGCTGGATCTGGACAGCGTCCTTAAGGTCGGACTGCGTGACCACGACTTCGGATACGAGCCCCGCTTCCTTGGAGCGCGGCAACAGGTCATTCATGACGGCATCGAGGGCGGCTGCGCGCCACGTATTGCCGGCATAGCTACTGGCGTAGCCGATCTTCCACGGTGGTCCCTTCTTTGGTTTGAAGTCCTTATAGGCACTCGCGCCGAGCGGGATCTGCGGGTCGACAACCTCATAGATTGTCCTCTCGTTGGCGGGGAGCTGGTCGACGCCGTCAGCCCACGTCGTGGTCGTCAGGGCGCCGACCGCGATCAGCGCCCCCATGGTTCCGGTTAAACAGCGTCTCATTGGATGGTCCTCCCAAGAGATTGTTTCAGGCGACTTTCGCCCTGGTTGCGGAAGCCTGCTGGATTTCCTCAAGGATCGGCAGCAGGTATTTTCTGAATTCGGTGTAGTCTTCGGTGACCGGGAAATGTCCAAGCTTCTCCATCGTCCAGAACTTGCTGCCCTTGACGAGATCCGCGGCGATCTTGGTATCCGCCGGGGAGGTGTTGGGATCGTATTCGCCCGTCAGGAAGTACAGCATGCACCTCGACGTATCGATCTTGCTCGCCTCTTCGGGCGAGACGTTGTGGTCGTAGTAGTAATAATAGAGGTCACCTGCGAAGACGCCCGGACCCCCGCAGCTATATTCCCACTGGATTTCGCGGACATTGGCTTCTGGTGAATACGGCGAGATGTTGAGCATCATTGCCGCGCCGATGGAGGTACGATTCACGTTCGGGTTGTCGAATTCCTTCCTGATGCCTGCCATGCCGACATCGACATATTCGGCAGCCGAGCGCAGTGCCCCTTCGACGGAGATGGTCGCACGGAAGTTGTCAGGATAATTGGACGCCAGATCGATTGCCAGATGTCCGCCCATCGAGCTACCCATGTAAACGGGACGGTCCAGACCAAGGGCTTTCGAGAGTTCCAGCTGGAAGTCCATCATGAACTTCTTGGTCATGTTGTATTCCTTCTCCCACCAGCGAACGCCGTGCGGGGGAAGAGACTTCCCGTGATAAGGCAGGTCGAACGCGATGACGCGGAAGTTCTTGGTCACCTCTTCGTCGCAGAGCGTGTGGCGGTACTGGCGGCCGTCCGAGCCCGCCGTGTGACCGACAAGCAAGGGAATGCCCTCTCCGGCTTCCTCGTAGTAGACGCGATATTCGATGCCTTCGATCGTCAGGTAGACGTAACGGCCGGTGATCGGATCATGCCTGGTCATGCTGCTACTCCTTCCGGACGGGCTTCGCGCATCAGGTTCGTCATGCGATTGAGCGCAGGGAGATACGCGAAGGTTTCGTGATTGTTGCTAAGGTACAGACCGTGTTTGATATTCGACGACTGCAGGCATTGGTAAAATGGCTGCGGCTTCTTCTGGAGAAGCGCGTCCCACTGTTCGCCCGTGCCCCGGATGACGATCGTGCACTTCTCGTCGTCGTAGGCGGCTTCTTCGACCTTCGCCATCTTGCCGTCTTCGAAGTGAAGTGCGACGCTGCGGGTCGGAAAATCGCATTTGATAATGCCGTTGAGATAACGGGTTTCGCGCTTGAACTCGAAGTCCTCCAGCGCCAGTTTTTTGAACTTCTCGAGATCGATGGCCAAGTTCGGCTCCTCCCTAGTTAAAACGGCGCGGCCGATCCACGCCTTTCAAAATTTTCCGCCACGCCCAGCGGCGGCTTCAGATGCCCATTTCGTTGAAGACCTCCTGGGCGTTTCGGAAGCTGTCGATGCCCGCCGGTACGCCGGCGTAAATCGCGACCTGCAGGAAAATCTCCTGGATTTCCTCCTTGGTGAGGCCGTTGTTGATCGCGCCGCGCACGTGGCCCTTGAGCTCATGCGGACGATTGAGAACAGAGATCATGCCAAGGTTCAGAATGGACCGCGCGCGCCTGTCGAGGCCTGGTCGGTTCCAGATCTCGTTCCAGCAATACTCTGTGACGAGCTGCTGCATAGGCCAGGTGAAGTCGGTCGCCTTACCGAGTGCTGCGTCGACATAGGCATCGCCCATGACTTCACGACGCGTCGCCAGCCCTTGAGCGAACTGTTCCGAAGGGACAGGCCGCTTCTTGCCGTATGTTTTCACTGTCGCTTCTTTCGTTGCGGTCATTCAACGACACTCCTAGCTTTCCGGTTTTCAGCAAAATGAACTGATGTTCATACAATCTGTCAATTTCACTGCAATGAGCGGATTTCCGCGGCTAATTGTGATCTTCGACGTATCGGAGGATGCGGGTGTGGTCCTCGGAAGGACCCAGCGCCTTCTGTGCAGCATCCCAGGCGTCTGCCGTGCTGGCGAGAGCGTCGAGGCGAAGACCAAGCGTCTTGGCGAGATCGGCGGCGATGCGAATATCCTTGGCCATCAGGCCAATGGCAAATCCCGACCCGAACGTCTCAGAAAGAATGAACTGCTTCATCTTCACTTCGGTGGCATTGTTCTTCCCAGACGACGAGTTGAGAATATCGACGATCGTCTCCGGCTCCAGGCCGAAGGCACGTCCCAGAAGGACACCCTCGATCGCCGCGAGCACACCTGCACCAGATACGAAGTTGTTAATCGCTTTCATCGCGTGACCCGAGCCAACTGGCCCCGTCCGGAACACTTGTTGCCCCACTGCATTCAGCAGGGGCTCGGCCTCCTTGATATCAGCATCCTCCCCACCGGCCATGATTGTCAAGGTGCCAGAAACGGCTCGCTTGACGCCTCCGGAGACCGGGGCGTCAACCAGCCGAAGACCACGAGAAGCAAGTTCGAGACCGAGATCCCTTGTATCATTTGGAGCAGAGGAACTCATGTCTATGACGACGGCATTTTGCTTGAGGCCGCCACAGGCGTTGCCGCCCAGAAGCGCGTCGCGCACGATCTTGCCGTTCGGAAGCATGGTGATCACGAAACTGGCCCCGACCATGGCCTCAGAAATCGTTTCGGCGGCTCGCCCGCCCGCATCGGCGAGCTTTACCCTGGCGTCTTTCGAAAGGTCGAAGCCGACGATCTCGAAGCCTGCTGAGATGAGATGTTGAGCCATCGGCTGGCCCATGGCGCCCAGCCCGATAAAGGCCACGCGAGTTGCGTCGACTGTCGCTGACAATTTTTCCTCCGAATGCACGCGAGCAACAAAGCTCACCTTTCGTCAGGGGAGATTAAACGGATTATCAGACAATCTGTCAATCGAAATCTTAAGATTCTGGCGCGGCGTTCTTCCGCAGGTATTCAAGCACCACCTTCGCTGCCTGGTCGATGTGGAATTTGCAGGCTGCCGCCGCCAACGGACCGTTGCGATTCTTGATTGCGTTCGCGATATCTTTGATTTCGGTAATGCTATGCGAAAGGCGCCCCGGCTGGGTCATGGATGTCATCCGAAGGAGATTGATCCGGTTATGCAAAGCTGTCAGCATCTGCCTTACGAACACGTTTTTGCTTCCGTCCATCAAGCAGTCGTAGAATGCGTTTTTCGCGTGTATCAGCCGTGTGCCGACGCCACTTTCGGCAGCGGCTTCAAATTCTACCACCGCGGCTTGAAGGGTCGTTATGTCGGCGGCGGTGCCATGCTCGGCGAACTGCTGACCCGCGAATCCCTCAAGAAGTGCGCGCACAGTATAAAGTTGCTGGGCTTCCTCGTAGGTGATCGTGCTGACCACCGGCCCCTTATGGGGATAGCTTGTGATGATGCCTTCAGCTTCAAGCTGTCGCATGGCCTCACGAACCGAGGTTCTGCCGACGCCCAGCATTTCGCAAAGTTCGCGCTCAACCAGTCGCTGGCCGGGCTTGAACCGCCCGCTGACGATCGCCTGACGTAAGGTTTCCTCAACTTTAAAGCGCAACGTCGCGTTCTGTTTGGATATCTGTAGGTCCGTCTGCATCGCCCCGCCAACACCTGTAAACGGCTCACACCGTGCTTAAATCATTCTCTACATATGCAGCCATTCGCGCTTAATATCAATCCAGATTGTCTGAGAGCTACCAGTATCAGTTGATCCTATCGCTATAGATTTGCCTGCTCGTCTGCACATTCAAATATCGAGAGATCAAAAGCGCGTGCTTCGGTGGTGAGGGAGTTACGGCAGCTGATATAGGCAATCAATGGCAGCTCGCCGCGCACAGACAATCACAGACTGTTTGAGAAAAATTGCGAGGCAAGGCTCAGACCGACCGGTGGCGCTAACGTATTTTTACGCTCCCGGCATGTTAAAGAACGCCAGGCGATCCTGCTGCCCGTAAATTTGAACTGGCTGCGAGCGAGCTTTCTGCCGGCACTCAAACTTCCGGCGCTGAGACTGTGCCGTCGGGCCGTCCGTCCGCAACCGGCGCCTTGAGGTGGTCGAGAAACGTCCGGAGAGCGGACGGCACCTGACGATGCGAAACATAGTATGCGTGAAAACCCGGCCCAGTAGAGGACCAGTCCGGCAGCACGACTTCGAGCGAACCGGCGGCGAGCTTGTCCTCGACCCGGGCCCGGAGGCAATAAAAGAGACCGCCTCCCTCCTCCGCCGTGCGGATGGACAGTTCCGAATCTCCGAGCGTGAGCAGTCCCGGAACGTCGAGAGCAACCATGCGATCGCCGTCGCCAAGTTCCCATTTGCAGAGGTGATCCGTACCGGTTCGGATCCGGATACACTCGTGTGTCAAGAGATCGTCCGGCCGCGCGGGCCGCCCTCGTTTGTTGAGATAGGTTGGAGAACCGACCACGATCCATTCAAGTTCGGACGTCAGACGCGACGCGATCATCCCCTCGGGAACTGTTCCCCCATAACGGATACCGGCGTCAAAACCTTCGGCGACCATATCGATAAAGCGATCCTCGACGCTGACTTCGACCTCGACATCTGGGTAGTTGCTGCGAAAACTGTGCAGTCGAGGAGCGATCAACAGCTCGGCGGCGTCACGCAGCGTGGTCACTCTTACCCTGCCCGTGGGCCCGCTCCTGAAGCCGTCCAGGAGGTCCATCGCAGCCTGGATGCCGAGGAAACGGGGCTCCAGTTCGGCAAGCAGCACTTCGCCGGCGGCGGTAAGACTAATGCTCCGGCTTGTCCGATGAAACAGACGGACGCCCAGACGGGCCTCCAAACCCCTGATCGAATGGCTGAGAGCGGAGCCCGAAACGCCGCGAAGCGCGGCGGCCTTTCGGAACCCGCCCGCCCGCGCGATCGCGACGAAAGTTTCAAGGTCGGCCAGATCGGCCCGCGTCGATACCATGAGTGATGGATACTCGCACTTGTACTGAAAAAGATCGTCCTTGCCGACGCCGACCTTGCTTCAGGCGGCTGGCATCTTCAATTCTTATTCAACTGTCCCTGTCTTTGGTATGTGATGGGCGAGGAAGCAGTCAAAAATTTGACCTTAGCTGATCCATGTTGGATCCTGGGAAGGACGGCGGCGATGGCCCGGTCGCTGAAAAACGAGAACCTCCGGGATTAGATGGTCATGCAATGAAGATCTTCGTGTCCACAGCCACGAAAGACGGCACCGGTTGGAACGGATACCACCTCCGCGCGGGCGGTCTGACAGTCCCGGAGGTTCAAGTTCTGAGCTTTTGAAAGCGCCGGCTACCAGTCCTGCCGGGTTGGATGGACGACAATGTCGTTGATCGTGATCTCCGGGGGCTGATCAAGTGCATAGACCACAGCCTCCGCCACCGACGACGGCGGAATACCCTGCTTGTTGAGTTCTCCGGCGATCTTTCTGCCCGTGTCGTCATGAACCTTGTCGGCCCAACCGGTATCGATCACGCCAGGGCTGATCAGAGATACCTGGATCCCGCTTCCCACGCCCACCTCCTTTCTGAGGCTTTCGGTGATACCGCGTATGAAGAACTTCGTGGCTCCGTAAACACCAGCCGCCTCGCCGACATGAACGCCGGCGATAGAGCTCATATTCAGGATGCGGCCGGACCGGCGCTCCAACATCGACGGCAGCACGGCGGCGATCGCATGCAGATAGCCACGCAGATTGGTATCGATCATCTTGTTCCAATCGCCGACGGCGGCATCCTTCCAATAGGAAAAGAGCATGAGGCCGGCATTGTTGACCAATATATCCACCGGGCTGTACGTCGTTGTGGCGAACGCGACGAGCGTCTTGGTGCTTTCAAAGTCCGTCGCATCGGCAACCTGGTAGCTGGCAACACCTCCCGAGTCGGCTATTTCTTCGACAATCTGACTGAGGCGTTTCTGATTGCGGCCGGCAAGGACGACGCGCGCACCTTTTTCCGCCAATCCTCTGGCGGTCGCTGCTCCAATGCCCGAGGAAGCTCCTGTGACGATGGCGACCTTGTCTTTCACATGTGACATGACGTGCTCCTTCACTGCGGTTGGGTCAGTTCGGCTTGCCGGGCGGCTTTGACAGGCTCGGGGGTTGTCCGGTTTTCCAACACCTGCCGCTTGGTTTCCTGGTCTCCGCCGACGACATGGTCGATGTCGTTCATGAGAGCCTCGAACCCCTGCTTCGCGACGAGCGTCTTGTCGTTTTTCTGTTGGCCACCGAGCTTCGTACCGCCCATTCCAGCGTTCGCGTGGAAGTCGCTATTGGTGGCGCCCGGAAGGAGTGCCGTCACCGTGACCCCGGTCGAGCGCAACTCCTCGCGCAGAGATTCCGCGAACATATAACCAAATGCCTTCGACGGGCCGTAAACGGTTTCGTATGGCGTGGGCAGGGTCGCCGAAACCGAGGAGGTGATGAGGATCCTGCCACGGCCGTTCTTGACCATATGTTGGACGACGCGTTTGGCCATATGGACGGTCCCGGTCACATTGATCGCAAGCAGGCGAAGCTCATCCTCGAGATCGTTATCGACGAAGGCGCCGCCAATTCCAATACCGACGTTCAGAGCCGCGGCTTCCAAGGGGCGCCCCAGCCCCTGCGTGAAGGTCCAGAACCCCTCGACGCCATCGTATGTCGAGGCATCCGCTTTGAACGGATATGCTTCGGCATCAAGGCTTCGTAGCGCATCGGCGGCCTCGTTTACCTTGTCGCTTGAGCCTGAAATGGCGACGTCGAATCCGTTCTTGGCGAATTGTTTGGCAAGCTCGAAGCCTATTCCAGATGAGCCGCCCGTGACCATTGCGAGTGGTTTATTCCCTGTCATGATTTCACTCCTTTGGTTTTGTCAGCACCACGATCGCCTCGAGGCGCTGGTGACCAAATGCCCGTGGAGCCGATTGGTTACATGAGCAAAATCGATCGGGGCGGTGAGTGAAAATCATCCACCGATCTGGCAGAGACCAGGAGTGCCTTACCTCTCAAGCCGCAGGGCGCTGCCAAGCCCGACGAGGCATTCCCTACGTCACGAAGGCACCCGAGAGTGAACACGGCTCATCGGTGCGTGCGATCCAGCTCACTTCAAGTGGCAGGCGGTGCGCCCTATGTTGTTTGGGGACTGAGCTGTCGTTCGCAGCCAGCAGATATGGTCCGACTACCACCAAGCGCGCCCGTGTATCGCTGATGCACTTCTTGCGCTGGTGCTGTCGGCCGAGAAAATCCACCGCGACGGCGTGTCCGGCTCACCTTCCAGCGGTGACTCCAATGACGGGAAAGACAAAGATGAGCGAGAGAATGAACAGCATCGTTGCTCCTGGCCGCGTTGCGGTCATCACGGGAGCAGCGAAGGGCATCGGCTTGGCAATCGCGAGGGCTCTCGCGGCCCGCGGCATGAAGCTCGCATTGTTGGATCTCGACACCGACGCACTTGAGGATGTTACCTCGTCACTCGATACCGACACTCTGGTTGTGAGCGGCGACGTCTCGGACATATCCGCACTGGCGAGGTTGCAGGACGAAACAGCCTCTCGGTTTGGCGACGTGGCCATCCTTGTAAACAACGCGGGCATTACGCAAGGAGCCGGCCCCTGGGATGATCCTGCAAAGTGGCGACGCCAGATCGATGTAAACTTCGGAGGTGTTCTAGCCGCACAGCACGTCTTCGTGCCCTACATGATCAACACAGCCCGACCATCGGCGGTCGTCAACCTCGGCTCCAAGGAAGGAATTACAACTCCTCCAGGCAATGCCGCCTATTCGGTGGCAAAGGCAGCTGTCAAGGTGCTGACCGAACAGCTGTCACACGAGCTTTTGAAGGAGACGGGAGGTCGTGTATCGGCTCATCTCCTCGTCCCTGGCTACACGTGGACACCCATGAACATCGCACTCAAGCCACAGGGCGCTGCCAAGCCCGATGAGGCATGGACCGCCGAGCAGCTGGTGGAATACTTCCTGGCCCGTCTGCTCGACGAGGACTTTTACATCATCTGTCCTGATAACGCGGTTACGTCTGCGATAGACGCCAGACGGATCCGCTGGGCGGCCGATGACATGATCCTGAACCGGCCGGCGCTTTCACGCTGGCACCCCGACTGGATGGATAAATTCGCAGCCTGGTTGAAGACAGGCCACTGACGGTGGACTGTTTGTAGAGGAGAGTAATCCAATGCCCAGACCCTATGTAATCTGTCACATGATGTCGCCGCTTGATGGCCGATTGATCGTCAATGATTGGGCCGAGGCAACCGGCCATTCGGTCGATGAGCTCGTGAAGATCTATGACGGCCTGCATGAGAAGATCGGCGCCGACGCCTGGCTTTCGGGAAGAGCGACGGGAGAAGAGTTCGCGGACGCCGTCGACCGCCCCTATCAAGCAACCGGCACAGCCGCGCGACCGATCCATATCGCCAACCCGGACGCCGGCGAGTTCGCTGTCATCGTGGATAAGGACGGTCGGCTACGCTGGGACAAGAACGACATTGAGGGAGCTCACCTTGTCGTCCTGACAGGATCTGACGTGGATGTTGCTTACCTGGCGGGCCTCACCCAGGCTGGCGTTTCCTATATCGTATCCGAGAAAGATGGCGTCGATCTGAAAAACGCGCTCGACGTTCTCGGAACCGAGTTCGCTGTGAAGCGCTTGATGCTGGAAGGCGGGGCGCAAACCAATGGCAATTTCTTGAATACGGGTCTTGTTGACGAGGTCAGCCTGGTCATCTTCCCTGCGATCGGAGGCAAGTCGAATACACCGGCCATATTCGAGGGCGGCGAGGATGGGCTTGCCGGCAGGGCGAGGCTCACGTTTATCAGCGCCGAAGCCGCTGGCCTCGGCTCCGTGCATCTGAGATATCGCGTTGGACGTCCATAAGAGACGTCCATAGGAGAAGATTGTGGAAGGGCTCCCCCATTGGTGAGCCCAGCTTGAGATTCGGGATAGGTGCCGCCTTCCGCGCATCGCGTAGGTAGGATTTCCGCCTGCGATTTAAGAAGACCCGATGCATGAGAGATCTAAACGGGAAGCTTTGGACAGCACGATCGATCTCTTGGCCTGTTCCAGTCAGCGGCCTCTTCTGTGGCAGCAATTCCTCGAGCGCCGACGCCATAGATCCGTCGTTGACCATCACCGTCATGCCCGGCTCGACGAGTTCAAGGGCGGCCTCGGCCATCCGGCGCATGGCCTCGCCCTCCTGCTGCTGGCGAAACCGAAAATCGCTTTCGAAATGGCCTCCTGCCTCGATCGTTGCCCCGCCACGGACCTTGCGAAGCATCCCTGCCTGCTCAAGATCATCCAGATCCTGGTGGTTGGTCATCTTGGATATGCGAACCGATCGGATAGCTCGTCCAGATCCACGACCCTCTGCGCGACCAACAGGTCCATAGTGGACTGCCTCCGATCATCTCTCTTCATATTCTAATCCTCCGGCGCGCACTGCAACCGACCTTCTAACATCAAGGTCCGCACCGTATAAAATCACATACAAACATCATTTTTCGTTAGTTTGTGTTGTTCTATTCGACAACGCTAACGCGCTGCTGGCATAATGGGACACGTTAAGACGTATGATGGCGCGATTCCACCGCTCCATGCATGGCCGAAAGCGCTCATTTTCTAACGAAACGGTGGTTCAAGCGCAAATGTCATCGCCATGGAGATGGTCCCGCGCGTCAGCCGCGCAAAGAAGATGGAGGCCTTGTCCTCCATGGCAAATATCGCGGGCTACCGGGCCGTCATCAAAGCGGGCGCGAATATAGGGTTTCTTCACTGGGCAGATCACCGCGCAGGGCAAGGTGCTTGGAAAAGGCCGGGTCACTGACATCCGGCCTTTTCTCTGCGTATCGCCTTGGGAGGACGATTGTGAACGATGCTTTGGCGTTCGCGATACTCGGAGTTCATCAAACTCTTGATACGTCTCCGTCGGCCAAACAAATCTCGACGAGCATGAGCTGGCGGTCTGTCTGGCGCGACGGATAGATTTTTGAGAGCTGCTCCTCGTGCATGGGAACGATTCGTCGTTCGTCCATACCGACGATTTTGAGCATCTCCTCGGCGGACTCGATCAAGCGTGTCTGGCTGCCATTGGCCAGGCCCGGCGGCACGAAGCAGGGATCGTTGGCGTCCCCACCCGTGAGGTTGCTGTAGGTGTAGATGACGTCGCCGGACAGGACAAATTTGCCGTCTCCACCGGCGGTCTCCACCACCACATATTGCGATCCTGCGGTGTGGGTGTCGAATGCCGGATAGACATGAACGCCTGGCACCAGGTTCTCCCGCTCTCCCTCCACCAGTTTCAGCCGGCCTTCGATATTCGCCTGTGTCAGGTAGAGGATATCGGCCGGATTCAGTCCGGCCTGCAACGAACGAAAGCGACGGCCCTTTGTCAGAATCCACATCCAGGATTCCAGTTCTTTTTTCTGAATGAAAATTTTCGCATTTGGGAAGAACTTCAGGCCGCCGATGTGATCGAAGTGCGCGTGCGTGAGGATGACATGCGTGACGTCCTGGGGCCTGATCCCGCATTCGCCCAGAACAAGGTCCGGAGGCGTCCAACCTGTGACACCGATTGAATTGGCGATCTGGCCTCCGAAATCGGCGGCGTCGTGACCGGCATCGACCAGAACGACTGCATCTCCTGTCTTGATGAGAATGTATGCGAACGGCAGATTCATCGTGCCCTGATTGTGGGCGCCGTAAAAAACCCCGCTGACCGGGTGCACCGGGCTTCGCGAGTATTCAAGCACCCAGATCGAATGCGCTCCCATGGTCTTCCTCCCCATGTCCAAGTAGGGACCCTCCACAGCATGCTGTCGTGTCGAAGGTCGTCGTGCCTAAGATGGCGGCTGATCGTTTCAGCTCGATCGCCGCATTTGAAAGCAGCCCCAGCAGGGGTGCATCTGAAACCAGGACACCGCGCTGCAGGTGCTCCTCCGCCTCGACAAGCAGGCGATCTGCCCGTCCAAGATGGGAGAGTGCGTGGCCCTGCCCCGCGAGACCGGGTGAGCCCGCAGGCGAGGAGCGGACGGATCGCTTTATCTCTGTGGCGCGATCGGCGAGTTCGCCAATCAAGAGGCGCATGCTCTTCTCCTTCAATGCCATATGCATGAAGGAGTAGATCGCGAGGAGCTCGCCATATGTCCTGACGAGCGCCTTGAGGCATGCGCGAGCCTCCGGCGATGACCCCGAGCCCACGAGCGCTTCACAGCGGAAGCCGCCGAAAACGGTGCCTCCGCTGGCCATTATCGCGCAGCCGTCGGCAGCGGAGCATTTGACGGAAGAAGGTTCGCTTCAGTCAAAGCGTCCCAAAATGCAGTGGGTATTGTCTCGTTGATCGCCTTGACGTTCTGATCGACTTCGAATGCGCTCTTTGCACCCATGACCAGCGTGGCCACTGCCGGATGCGCGTAGACGAATTGCATCGCCGCTGCGGGCAAGCTCACCGCATATCTTAAGCAAACGCTCTCGATGGCCTTAACCTTTTCGACGACGGCCGCAGGAACCTTGCCGTAATCGTAAGTGGCCGCGGGACCACTTACGCCGGTTGCCAGGATCCCGGAATTGAAGATCCCGCCGGCGATCACGGAGACGTTCCGCTGGAGCAACTCGTCGAACGCGGCCTCAAGCGGGGCGTGGTTCAGGAGGGTGTAGCGGCCCGCGATCAACGAGCAGTCGATCGAAAATTCACGGGCGACACCAACGACAGACTCGGTCTCGTTGACACCCAGACCAATGGCCGAGACGGCTCCGGTGGAGCGAAGTTCGTCCAGGGCTTTGTAACCTGAGGCCCGCAGCTGATTCCAATAGAACTCGCTCTGGTCGCCGTGCCATGCCCGACCAACGTCATGCACGAGAAGAACGTCGATATAGTCTAGGCCGAGGCGATGTTGGCTGTCTTCGAATGCGCGCATCACGCCGTCGTAGGTGTAGTCGTAAGTGTCGAGAAACGGAAGCGGGTCGATCCACTCGATGCCGTAGACGGTCTCAAGCTTCTTCGTCCTGCTGGCGGGCTTCAATACGCGACCGACCTTAGTGCTCACCACCACGTTTTCGCGTAGCTTGTTCGCCCTGAGGGCATGGCCAAGATAATGCTCCGACTTGCCAAAGCCGTACATCGGCGCGCAATCGAAGTAGCGGATTCCGGCCGCGTAGCCGGCGAGGATCGTCGCTTCGAATTCGTCATAGGAGACATCCGCGTTGAAGCCAGAGAGCGGCACAGTGCCTAGCCCCAGCGAGGACACCCGCACTTTGCTTTTTCCTAGCGGTCTAGTTTCGAGTTCGGTCATGTGGTCATCCTTCGATGTCGTTGGGAGGCATTGCGAGGATCTGAGCTCGGCCATGCCGTCATTATTCGGGTAACGTGTTCCAGCTGCGCGTCAGGTCGCGCTGGCGTTCCTCGCCCAACCACACCTGAAATGCTTGATAGACCTCCAGCCTGACTCCTCGATCAGCAAGGCCTAAGGTATAAGGTCATACCTATCCGAGCAAGTCTTTTTTACGCAGCGGCAACCAGAATTTCAAACTGCTTGAAAACTCGTTAGTCTAAGCCGGGCGCGGTGCCGCTGCCCTTCGCAGACGATCATTGATCGCCCATCCAAGGCCAGTGAGCGGGATTGGAGCGAATGCGATTACATCACTTGGCCCAGCCCAAGCGTCGGCCTCACTCATGACGGCGTAGAGGTTGCGGGCAGCCTCATGAAGGTCACCAGAAGAAGACAGCGTGAACTGACAGCCCTCGCTTTCTGGACCGAAACCGACCCAAACCATGTTGCCGGAAGGACGATCGACATTCATCCGAACTGCAGCTTCGGGAGCATAATGGCTCTTTAGCTGGCCTGGAGCCGAGACTTTCTGGGGAGCGCTGTCCTCGTCAATCGGACCGAGCAAAGCTTCCAGCGCCTCCCGCGTAACCGACCCGTGGCGTAGAATGGTCGGAGAGCCGACCAAAGACAGAATGGTCGATTCAAGGCCATGATCGCATGTGTCTTCTTCCACGATCCCCGAAATTCGTCCTTCCAACTGGCGGGCAACCTCCGCAAAGCGCGTCGACGTGACCTTCCCGGAGCGATTGGCCGAAGGCGCTGCCACCGGAAATCCGACGGCTCGGATCAGCCGCTGGGCGATGCTTGACGACGGAAATCGGATTGCGACATTTTTCATGCCCGCGGTAACTGCTGTTGCGAGCCCCGAGTCTTCCCGCTTTGGCAGGAGCAATGTCAGAGGTCCCGGCCAAAAGCTGGCAGCAGCCAACTCTGCCTTCGGATTGAAATGTGCCATCCTGCGCGCCATTTCCACGTCCGAAACGTGGACAATTAGGGGGTTATGCCGCGGGCGTCCCTTGGCTTTATAGATGCGCTCGATCCCAGCCGGGTTGCTGGCGTCCGCGCCGAGCCCGTACACCGTCTCTGTCGGAAAAGCGACGACTTCGCCATTTCGCATTAGCCAGGCTGCTGCTTCAATCGCACTGTCGCTGACGTCAAAACGACGGATGGCGGTCATCTTTTTTCCTCGCGCTGGTTCTGGAACGGAGCAGAGATCGATAAGGCCAATTGAGGGTTCAGGAGGCTCGGTTCGGCGTGCCTCCTGACAGTCACGTCGTCCCTGCCAAGCCAAACTCAGTTCAAGCCGACTACGCTGTGGGGCACGTATGGCTCCTCGAGTTCGCGGACCTCGTTGTCGCTTAGCTTGACGGCCAACGAAGCGACGGCATCCTTCAGATGCTGAAGCTTCGTAGCCCCGATTATAGGAGCCGTCACGCCAGCCTTTTTGTTTAGCCACGCCATCGCAACGAGGGATCGTGAGACGTTCTTGTCGTCTGCAATCTTTGCGACGACGTCTACGACACGGCGATTCGCCTCGTCCGCGTGACCGTAGAACCGAGCTGTGACATTGTCGGTCTCGGACCTCAAACTGCTTTCCTCCCAAGGCCGGCTGAGGCGCCCGCGAGCCAGCGGACTGAACGCCATGATCCCCACACCTTCAGCTTTGCAGAGCGGCAACATTTCCCGCTCTTCCTCGCGATAAAGGAGGTTCATCTGAGCTTGCATCGAAACAAAACGCGACCATCCGGCAGCGTCCGACTTGTAGAGCGCGCGCGCGAATTGCCATGCGTAACAATTGCTCGCGCCGATGTAGCGAACCTTACCGCTTCGAACGAGATCGGTCAGCGCTTCCAGCGTCTCGTCGATCGGCGTCGAGTTATCCCAGAAATGAATTTGGTAGAGGTCGATGTAGTCGGTCCCCAGCCGCTTGAGGCTGGCCTCAGCCTCCGCGATGATTGCCTTGCGGGAAAGTCCGACCGCATTCGCACCATTGCGCATCTTGCCGTAGACCTTGGTGGCAATGACGACCTCATCACGTTGCACGATCTCCCTGAGCAGCTTGCCGACGACCTCCTCGCTTGTGCCGTCTGAGTAGGCATTGGCCGTGTCGAAGCAGTTTATGCCCTGTTCAAGTGCCTCTTTGATAAAGGGCCTGCTGTCGTCTTCGGACAAGGTCCAAGCATGGTTGCCGCGATCGGCGAAGCCGAAACTCATGCAACCAAGAACCAGTTGCGAAATTTTCAGACCTGACCGGCCAAGCTGACGATATTCCATCTGTCATCTTCCTTCTGATACGGTTTTCGAGCCGAACTTGGCGAGCGCCTGCGCCAGCTCTGGATAAGATTTGGCATATTCATGGAGATCGATTCCGGCGACTGCGGCGTCCCACGCCGCACGGACTGCCCTGACACCCGCCGACGGTCCGCCGGGATGGCTGACGACGCCACCGCCACAAAGATAAAGGTGGTCTACCGTCTGGCCCGTCCTGCGATAGGTCTCGGGTGCCTGTCCACCCCACTGACCCGAACAAACGACCGGCAGCGGGCGGTCGGCGTCACTGAAGATCGGTTTTTGGAGATCATGAAACGACTGGACGAAAGAGCGGTCCGGTTCCCAGTATTTGGCAGCGATGCCGTTGATCTGGAATTGATCGACACCGAGCAGCCGCCAAAGCTGTTGGTAGACCGAGAAATCGAATCCCAGGCCCGGATGCCGAGTTAGAAGATCCCAGCCGTTTCGATGGGCATGCAAGACCAGAGACGACCGTCGACGCAGAAACAGAAAAGCGCCCATGCCGATCGAGTTGATGTTGATAACGGCGGCGTTGCCGCCCTCGCGCACCACCAGGTCGTGCTTGCGAACCATCTCGTCCGGATCGACGTCGGAAATGCCGAACGCATACATCACCTTCTTGCCGGTCCGCTGCTCCTGGTCACGGATGATCGGCATGATGGCTTTCACCCGCGCCTCGAGCGAGGAGTAAGGTGGCGACGTCAGCTTCTCGTCGTCCTTGATGAAGTCGACACCGGACGCGACAAGTTCGGCAACCACGTGCGCCGTCTCATCGGGCGTCAAGCCCAGCGCGGGCTTGATGATCGTGCCGATGATTGGCCTATTGTAGACGCCGGTCAGACGCCGGGAGCCTTCTATCCCGAATTGAGGACCCGCGTAGACGCCTTTAAATTCTGGAGGCAGCTGCAGGCTGACGACCCTCAGCCCGGTAAACTCCTTGATCGACCAGACCCCACCCAATGCAATAGTGGTTAATGCCGAAAGGTCAGTTCCGACGGCCTCCAAAGGATAGGCGATCGTTGCTTCCGCCCGGTTAAAGACTTTCCCCGTTGCCGGGAGCGAGGGAGCATTGAGAGAATCCAGTTTGTTGAACGCAACAACCCGCGCTGCCGCTCGCGCCTTCAGTTGCGGCGTCTCTCCAGGGAGGTCAACAAATGTACCCGTCGACTGGTCGCTCGCGATCTTGACCGCCAAGGCCTCGGCGCTCCCGGCGGTCTCGATCCGATAGGTGACCAGAATGTCCGAAGGCCTCCGCTCAGCCAGATCCATCGCTATCACGCCGTCGGAACTGGGGCTGCGTCGGGGATGAGGCCGGACGACTTCAGCTCAGCCCAGAACGCATCCGGAATCGGCGTCGAGATCGCGGCAACGTTCGCGGCGACGTGTTCGGGCGTCAGCGCTCCCTGCACCACCGCAGTCACCGCCGGATGTGCGTAGACAAATTGTGTCGCTGCGGTCGGAAGCGAGACGCCGTGGCGTTCGCAGACGGCTTCGATCGCCTCGACCTTGCGGACGATCGCTTCAGGCGCGGGCTGGCAATCGTAGGTGCGGGTCGGTGTCATCGACTTGCTGCCCTCGGCGAGGATGCCGGAGTTGTAGATGCCAGCCGCAATGATGCCGATGCCGCGACGCTGCATTTCTGGATAGAAATGGTCGAGAGCGCCATGGTTGAGCAGGGTGTAGCGCCCGGCGACCATGGAGCAGTCGAGATCGAATTCCTCCGCGACTTGCTGGACCGACGCCGTTTCATTGACGCCGAGGCCGATGGCCTTCACGGAGCCTGTGCTGCGCAGCTCGTCACACGCCTTGTAACCACTCAATCTCAGCGCCGACAGGTGAGTGTCGTAAGCCTCGCGATGCCATTCGCCGCTGACATCATGGAGATAAAGGATGTCGATGTGGTCCATGCCCAGTCGCTGTTGGCTGTCCTCGAAGGCGCGCATTATGCCGTCGTAAGAGTAGTCGTAGTCGTCGACGAACGGCAGCGCCTTCACCCAGTCGATGCCGTAAAGGCTCTCAGCGCGCATTGCGCGGCTTTCCGGCTTGAGTATCCGCCCCGCCTTGGTGCTGACCGCGACCTTGCCGATGAGATCGTTGTTGCGAAGGACATGGCCGAGGGAATGCTCGGACTTTCCAAGGCCGTAAAGGGGCGCGGTGTCGAAATAGCGGACACCCAAGTCGTATGCCTTGAGGACGACCGCTTCGAAAGTCTGGAAGCTCACATCGACATTGCACCCACCGAGCGGCGAGGTACCCAGCCCTAGGGAGGTCAGCGTCACATCGGTCCTTCCAACTTTTCTTTTCAACATGGTGATCGATCCTATTTCCTTGGTGCAGAGCGGACGGCCGCATGGGCCGTCCGCCATCGTTCGATTACATGTACTTCTCGACATTGCCGGAATCGAGCACGAGCCACGGCACGACGTAGTCCTTCTCGGTGCCGCCCTTCCATTCCATCAGCGAGCCCCAGATGTCGGACTGGGGCTTGTAGCTCTCGCCCTTGATCGCCCGCAGTGCGAGGTCGACCGCGCCCTGGCCTTCGGCGCGGGCGTACTTGTAGAGGCTGACCGCCATCTCGCCCTTCTTCACGGCGCGCTTTGCGTCCGGGATGCCGTCGATCGCAAGAACAGGAACGGCCTTGAGATCGATGCCCGCGCTCTTCATCGCTTCGATCGCGCCAAGCGCCATCTCGTCGTTTTCCGCAAGAACGCCGTTGATCTGACCTGGATGCGCGAGCAACCAGTTCTCCATGAGCGCCTGACCCTCGGCGCGGCTCCAGTTGCCTGTCTTGTCTTCGATGAGCTTGAGATTCGGAAATTTGGCAAGACCAGCGTCGATGCCTGCGCGGCGCTCGATCTGGGCCGACTGGCCGATCGGACCTTCCATGAGCACGACGTTGCCGCCGTTCGGAAGGCGCTTGGCGAGTTCCTCAGCGATGATCCGGCCGCCTTCGGTGTCGTTAACGATGATGGACGCGGTGTATTTCGTCGACTTCGTCTTGAGCGCCGATACGATCAGCGGGATTTTCGCCTCCGCTGCCTTTTCGATCGGCGGCGCCGAGGCCTCAAGGTCGAACGGTGACATGATGATCGCGTTGAACTGTTGGGTGATCGCGGTGTCGATCTGGTTCGACTGTGTCAGCGGATCATATTTGCCGTCGAAAACGGTGATCTCGACCTCGCCCGACTTGACGGCGGGATGGTTCTGGATTTCCGTCGACCAGGCCTTCATGTATTCGCCGGACTCGCCGAACGACAACGCCGCGATCCGGATCTTGTCTTGCGCGAACGCCAGTTTGGGGCCTGTCAGTGTCACCGCAGCGAGTGCCAATCCCGCGCCTGCCGTCAGCAGGCTCCTCCTAAACATCTGCATTTCTTGTTCTCCTCTGGTTTGAAAGTGCCCGAACACGCCTTGCATGACCGGGCATTGTCGCCGACCACGTCGGCGGCAATTCTGAAATTTCCTATTTGCGGAACTGGTCGGCGATGACCGCGACCACAATGATGGTGCCCTTGAGCACCTGCTGGTAGTAGGAGGACACCCCCATCAGGTCCATGCCATTGTTGATGGTGCCAATTATCAGCGCTCCGATGAGAGTACCCAGCAATGAACCGCGGCCGCCTGCGAGACTGGTACCGCCGATGACGACGGCGGCGATCGCATCGAGTTCGTAGCCGATGCCCGCTTGTGGCAGCGCCGCGGTTGTCCGCGCGGTCAACACAAGCCCTGCCATGCCAGCCAGGAACCCAGAGATAACGTAGGTGGCGCCGACGATTACTTTGGTAGAAATACCGCTGGTGCGCGCCGCCTTCTCATTGCCGCCGACGGCGTAGACGTAGCGTCCGAAGGTCGTGTAATGCAGAACGACCCAACCAATGATGAAGACGAGAAACAGAATGATGATCGGAACGGGGATGTACATGACCTGGCCGGAGCCGATCCACTTGTAGGCGTCGGAAAGATTGGGGATCGGACTTCCCTGGGAGAAGATCAACGTGAGACCGCGCGCTACGCTCAGCATTCCAAGCGTCACCACGAACGGCGGAACCTTGATTGCGGCAACGAGGACGCCGTTCACGAGGCCGAGGCCTGCGCCAACTGCCAGTCCGGCCAAGATTCCGATGAGCACGAAGTGTTCGTTGGTCTCGGTGACCAGGCTGGCGGCGATCATGCCGGAAATAGCCATGACCGAGCCAACGGACAGGTCAATGCCCTTGGTCAAGATCACGAAGGTGACACCGATCGCCAGAATACCGTTGATCGATGACTGTCGGACAAGATTGAGCCAGTTCGGCCAGCTCATGAAATAGGGGCTTGCAACCGAAAAGAACGCGACGATCAGCAAGAACACCAAGACAATGCTGAATTGCCTTATCAACTCGCCGGCACGGAAGCTTCCCGCTTTTTCCAAAGCGATTGTACTCATTTTGCAAATCCTCCCATTGGTGGATTGGGGCTGTCGATCAGCTCGCCAAATCCATGAGCGTCTGTTGTGATGCCTCGGCACCGTCGATTAAATTGACGAGCTGCCCCTGCTTGAAGATCGCGATCCTGTCGCTGAGCTGCATGATCTCCGGTGCCTCCGACGAAACCACCAAGACGCCGTTACCCTTTGCCGCGAAGTCCCGCAGGAACGCGTAGATCTCCTGCTTGGAACCTTCGTCGATGCCGCGCGTCGGTTCGTCGCAGATGAGCAGCTTCGGATTCGTCAGAAGGCATCGTGCCAGCACGACTTTTTGCTGGTTGCCGCCTGACAGAGTTTCGACGGCAACATCCGGCGACGCCGACTTGATCCTCTGTGAGACGATCATGTCTTGGACTGCGCTGCGCTCTTTGTCTCCGCGGATGAAACCGCTGATGGCCATCAAGGCGAGCGAAGAAAGCGTGATGTTGTGGGCAATCGATGCCGACAGCACGAGACCACTGTCCTTGCGATCCTCGGTCACCATCGCCATGCCACGCTGGATTGCGTCCTTCGGACTGCCTGGCTTGACCTTGCCGCCATCGAAGACAATCTCGCCTCCCGTCGGCGAATGAAGCCCGAATATTGTTTCCAAAAATTCGGTTCGCCCGGATCCAAGCAATCCATAGATGCCGACCACTTCGCCCGACGCCACGTCCAACGAAATGTCCCGGAAATGAGAGCCACGCGCCAAGTTCGAGACAGAAAGCAGGATCGGGGCATCTTCGAGAGGTTTTCCCTTCTCGACCAGCTTGACTTCACGGCCCACGATCTGCGTCACAAGATGACGGCGGTCGATATCCTTGATGCTTCCGGTCTCGATGAAGCGGCCGTCGCGGAACACGGTATATTCATCCGCGATCTCAAAGATCTCAGTGAGTTTGTGAGAGACATAGACGATTGCGGAACCGCGGGCAGTGATCTTGCGGAGCGCGTTGAACAAGACATGGACTTCGTGTTCGCCGATAGCCGATGTCGGCTCGTCCATGATGACGATATGCGCCCGATAGCTCAGAGCCTTCGCAATTTCGACGAGCTGAATCTGGGCGAGGCTTAGTTCGCCCATCTTTCTGGTCGCATCGACTTCGAAACCGAGCTCATCGAGGAACGCCTGGGCGTCCCTGCGCATCTGGCTGAAATCGACGAGCACACCAAACCGCTTCGGCTCGCGGCCAAGGTAAAGGTTCTCGGCGACGGTCATCTCGGGAACCGGGGAAAGCTCTTGAGTGATGATCGCGATGCCGTGACGCAAAGCGTCAGCGGCGCTTTTAAAGTCGACCTGCTCGCCATCGATCTCAACAGTCCCGCCATCGCGGCGGAGCAGTCCCATCGTGATGTTGAGGAAAGTCGACTTGCCGGCGCCATTACCGCCGCACAAAGCGTGGACGGTCCCGGCCTTTAGAGTCAATCGGCCATCAACGAGCGCTGGGACGCCGTTGAACGACTTTTCCACGCCCTCGGCCCGGAGAAGCAGGCGTGCTGACGACGACTGCGCGGTTGTCTGAACTTTTGTCTTCTCAGTTGCGTTGACCATGATATGACGTCATACCTTGTAAAATTCAAAACTATGCCGCGCCTGTGCGGGTCGCATGCCGTATGGTTCTACGCGTCGGCCAATCCGAGGATGGCACGTGTCTCTTGGGGTGTCGCGGGCTCACGCCCGGCTTTTTGGGCGATCTCAACAGCGCGCGATATGACTTCCGCGTTCGTGGGGGTGCCGAACTCACGATAGGGGTAGTCGCCGATTCCAATAGCCATGTGGCCGCCCAGACGGCAGATCGCAGGAGCAATGTTCAACAGATTGCCCCCAAGGCAATTGACCGTCCATTCGATCGGCCTGTCATCAGGCAGAAATGCAAGATGCGCCATGAGACCGGCCTCGGTCGGCGGATGCCCGGTGATGTATCGCCCTCCCGTCAGGTGGAGGAGAAAGTAGGCAGGACCCTTCACGAGGCCCGCGTCCATCAGAGCAATCGCGCGGCGCGTAAACCCAACAGACCAGGAAACCAGCTTCGGCTTTACGCCCCTTTCGGCCAAGGTTCGCGCGTAGTGCGCGAGACTTTCGGTCGTGTTGAGATACAACCGCTCGGGATTTTCGAACCTGCGCTGCTCGGCATCCCAAAGCTCGAGATTGGCCGAACCGGTATCGATCGGAGCAATGTCTGGCTTCGTCGCCGGGTCCAATGCCAGGGTTGCGACCGTGTCGATGCGCTTCTTGGCGTCGGCATCATTCGAGATAAAGCCGAGAGTGGGTAGGATCAGCAAATCGGTCGCCCGCTTGACTTCGCGGATGATTTCGGCGTTTGCCTCAACGGTGTTTGTCGCACCGCCGTCCGGTGTCCTGGCATGATAGTGCAGGATCGCCGCTCCCGCCTTGCGGGCTGCAACGGCGGCCTCAACGATCTCGTCGGCGGTGTATGGGATATTAGGGTTGGATGTGCGCGGCGCGTACTCGTTGACCCTGGCTTCGAGGATGATTTTCTTTTGCATCTTCCGCTCCTTACGCCGCCAGATAACCCGACGTGCCCACCTTGGCCCGGAGGAAGAAGTCATCGGCACCAATCTGCCCGCCCTTCAGCATGACTTCGAGGTCATCGACGTCGGCGTCGCCTGGTGCGTCCAGACGGCAGACGTGGCAATTTTGAACCGCGTCAAAAACGACGATCTCCAGCGCTTCGGCGCCAATTGTCCGCACCGCATAGCTCGAACTGTCACCGCCGGAAAACACGATGCGCGGCAAGGAAACCGCGCTGCGCACGGCACGCGCAACGTCGCAGTAGATGGCTCCCAAACGTTCCGCGGGAACATCGCCGCCGGCCACACGGCCGGTCTCCCCGCGAGCCGTGTAGATGATTGTAGGGCGGCCACGATCAAGGCCCTCGATCGCCTTGAGAGCAGCATCCCGCGCAACAGCCTTGGCATCCTCATCGGACTGGATTCTGGAGACATCCAAGTGGACAAGGTTCCACCCGGAAGCTTCGGCCACAGCGATTTGGCGCCCGGTTTGCAGGGCGCAGCTGCCTGACAATACGAGTAGATTTTCGACTCCGGCAATCTCCGTCTTGACAGGCTCCACCGACGATAGCAGGCCCAAGCGGGCCCAAAGAGCGCCGAGTTGTTGCGCTAGACCTTGAGCTGCAAGCGCGAACATCGGACGTGCGGGATATCGTGCCCAGAGCAGATCGGCGATAGCCGCAAGGTCCGCGTTTTCGAGCCCATCGAAAATGACCCCTCGCCCCCTCTTGGAAGGCCTTGAACACGCGCTCGTCCATTGCCGAGCGGTTCCGGATTGCGGGAAGCGTGACGTTGACGAATTCCTTATCTGTCTGCCCAGCCAGGTGCATGCGCAGATCTGCCTCGAGCATCGGCGTTCTAGGGTGGCGCGACATGCTTGGATGACGGTCCAGCCGCTCTATCCCATCGGCGAAGCGCGCGAAATGGTTTCCGAAACAGGTATAGCGCCCGAAGTCCGGGGTCGCGGCGAGGACTGGAACGTCCCTCTTGCCGAAGTGAGCAGCGGCGCGCGCCAAGACAGCGCCATAGCTTCCAACCGTCGGGGAAGAGTCGAATGTCGAGCAGATTTTGTATTGGATAAGCGGACTGTCGAGGGTGCGCATGATCGAAAACGCGCTGTCAAGCTCCTCGTCGAGTTCGACGCCGGACAACGCCCGTGCGGTGCCGGCGAAGCCGAGCACGTCATAAGACCGAGAGTCTGTCGCCGCCGTCTGTGCTGAAGGGCGTGAGAGATAGAGTTTTCCCTTTACTCCACTCCGATGGAACTGCGCCAGGTTTTCGGAAGAACCCGTGAAGTCGTCGCCGTAAAACACGGCCTTGAGCTTGCCAGCTGATGTCATTGGATCCTCCCAATATCCCGGCGGATGATATCTTCCTCCATCATCAGCCGGGCCTCACTCTTGACAATACTCATAGAAGCAGCTCATAACTCTGTCAAGATCATACCTTATACCTTATACCTCATATCGAGAAAATTGGAGGACGACGAGATGAGACTTTCTGGGCGCACTGCCGTAGTGACGGGCGCTGGCCGGGGCATCGGACTGGCCATCGCTGAAGCCTATGTTCGCGAAGGCGCGAATGTCGTTATCGTCGACCGCGATCTGGAAGTGGCGAACGAAGCCGCCGAGCGGCTTGGGGAGCGGGCTTTGGCCGTCCGCGCCGATATCTCCGTCAACGAAGACGTTGAGACGATCGTTAAGGAAACGATTGGCCGGTTCGGGACGGTCGACATACTCGTTAACAATGCGGGCGTGGGCGCGACCACTCTGTTTCTCGAAAGTTCAAGGGAGGAATTCGAACGCGTCGTCCGGATCAATCTGACCGGAACATTCCTCGTGGCGCAAGCCTTTGCTCGGATTATGGCCGCCAAGGGTTATGGGAGAATCATCAATATCGCTTCGCTGTCCGGTCAGAAGGGCGGTGTCGGGCGTTCGGCCTATGGTGCCTCGAAGGCCGGCGTTGAACTTCTCACGAAGGTGATGGCCGTGGAACTCGCCGAAGCGGGAATCAACGTGAATAACATCGCACCGGGTCCGATATTGACCGAGGTCTCGAAAGTAATGCACACGGTCGAAACGCGTGACGCCTATCATCGGCTCGTTCCGCAACGCCGTTATGGCGAACCATCGGAAATCGCTGACGCCGCGGTGTTCCTGGCGAGCGACGATGCTGCCTATATTACAGGGCACACCCTGAACGTCGACGGCGGCTTCCTAGCCGCTGGCCTTATGTTCCCATTCGATCCGAAAGCCTCCAAGCGGCTGGGACAAATCAGCGAATAACCTGGAGAAGTGGACAGCTCGACGTTCGGCATTTGTCGCAAGCGGCAAAACGCGGTATGACCTCGTACCTTCTCGATTTCTGATTGGAGCGTGACCAGGAATGCTGTCTGTTGACCCAAAGAAAATCCCAAGCCGGCTGGACATAGCGCTCGACTACATTACGGGCGAAATTGCCAAAGGCAACTTCGGGCCTGGTGACAAGCTTCCCAATGAAAAGGAGCTGGCCCAGCTTCTCGGCATCAGTCGCACTCCAATCAGAGAGGCGATCAAAACGCTCGCGGTGTCGGGTCTTGTCGAGACGCGCCATGGCTTTGGAAACTACATCCGTAAGGACGAAGGCCTTCCGGCGATGCCACTCGCGATGTTTCAGCTCTATCTTCAGAGCTCGACGCCTGAGATGCTGATGGAGCTGCGATACGTTTTCGACCGCAACTGTTCAGAACTCGCGTCCCTGCGGCGCACGGACGAAGACCTCGCCGCTATGAGAGAGTGCATCGACCGACTAAAAAGGCTGTCGGAGGATTCGAACTCCGCGATCGAAGATCTTCTCAAGGCCGACCTCGATTTCCACCGAGCAATATACAAAGCTGCCGGAAACCCGTTGATCGTCGTGATCGCCGACTTCGTGCTGACGATGGTTGCGCCTTGGGTGCAAAAATCGCTGGAGGTCAGTGGCAAATGGCGCGCAGTCGATCTGCACGAACACATGTTTGAAATGATCCGAGACAGAAAGACCGGTGACCTCAGCCGCGAGAGCGTCGAGGAAAACATGGAACACTTTCGCACATCGCTGTTGAAATGACAGCCAGGACATCACCTCAAGACATAGCGCATCTCGAATTTCGCGCAGGTCGCACTGAGAACGATCCGGCGGTGATCGAACGCCGCAAAGCCGAGCTGGCAAAGCTTGACGCTGCCGAGTGAGGCGTCGATCGCATCGTCTCAAACCTAAAGCCGAAGGCTGCCCCTCACCCGCCCCGATCTGATCTTGCAACCCGGACCAGCCGCTCAGATCGGGGCTGGTCGGCCTGCCGGATGCGGATCAAAGTGACATATTAACATTGCGCAACGACGGACATTTCAACTTCTCCGCCACAGCCAAAGCGAATTTCTCGAGAAGCAATGCACTCAGTTGCACCGGCGACTGCGCCCCTACCGCCGCCTGCAGTTGCGCGTGCGCAACCGCCTCTCGACCTCCTTCTCTGAACATTGCGCCATCGTCGATGCGATCTTTGCCGGAGACGGAGAGGAAGCCCGCCGCCTGTTGCGGGGGCATGTCGGCATTCAGGGCGAAAGGTTCAGCGATCTGGTCGCGAGCATGGCGGCCAGATAGTCCAGACGACGCCGAACGAAAGGGTATTGTCGCTTAGCAACGCTGGCTGGTCAGCCAGTCGGCAAAAATGCGGGCCAGTCGCCTCTGGCTGCCGGATTTCGAATAGGCGACGTAGTGCCCGATATATCGATTGTCCCGGAATTTCCCGGCAAACGGATTGACCAGCCGAAGTTTGCCGCACGCCGGAATGGCGGCGCGGCTTTCGGGAGCTTGACCAACGGGGGCTCAGTTTCAACCTGTAGCTCTATTACTGGCAGAGTGGAGGAATTCCCCGAGCTTGCACGCGAGTTCCCGGAGGTGCAGATCATTCTCAATCATACGGGGATGCAGGTCGACGGACCGGACTTTTTCGAAGGGTGGCGATCCGGCATGAACGTCTTGGCGCAAGCGCCAAACGTCGCCTGCAAGATTTCGGGACTGGGCATGGGCGACTGGACCTGGACGACGGAGAGCATCCGTCCCTATGTTGAGGAGGCCATCAATGCGTTCGGCACGGACCGTTGCATGTTCGCGTCCAACTTCCCAGTCGACAAGCTCTTCTCCAGCTACGACGCGATCTGGAACGCCTTCAAGGCAATCACCGGCTCGTTCACTCTCGACGAGCGGCACATCCTCTTTTATCGAAATGCGGAAAGGTTCTACCAGCTCTGATCCTGGACGCTGGTGTTTAAATCTCAGCCTCGTTGCACACAGATAAGCAACGATCGCGAGGAATGCCGCCTAGGCCTCTGTTAAACCTCACTAATTTGTCTTGGCACAAGGCTTGCGTTCATTTCTTGTATGCAAGACAGCCCTATCGCCACAGACAAGAAAACGGAAATTGAAGAAGCCATCGTTTCGGGCATTCTCTCCGGGAGAATCAAGCCTGGGACCCGGCTCGGCGAAAGCCAGCTCGCGACTGTCTTCTCTGTGTCCCGCACCCGAGTGCGCGAAGCGCTGATGCGGCTGGAAGCACGCTGCATTGTTCAGGTCAGCCCGCGGCGCGGCTGGTACGTCATCGAGCCATCAGCCGAGGAGGCCATGATGGTCTATGGCGCGCGCAGGGCGCTGGAGTCCGGCATGATGCGTTCCTTGTCCGCCTTGCCGCCCGACGGCCCGGCCATTCTAGAAGCCCATCTCGATCAGGAACGGGCCGCCATCGCCTCGGGTGATCGCCAGCGCCTGACCTATCTCATGGGCGATTTTCACATCCGCATCGCCGAACTTTCGGGCAATACTGTTTTGGTCGATATCCTGCGCGACCTGACGGCGCGCACCATGCTGATCTCGCTGCAATATCAGTCGGACTTTCACGCCCGCCAGTCGCATGAGGGCCATTGCGCCATTGCCGCTGCACTGATCGCTGGCGACGTCGCCAAGGCGGCCGCGCTCTCGATCGAACATCTCGACGAGGTGGAAGCCGGGCTCGACCTGACCGTGCGCCCGGATCCCCTGGCCGATCTTCGCCACTCCCTCTCACTGCCGACATCCCGGAGTTGTTCACTGCAGAGTGCCGGGACACCCTTTCCCACCAACCAAGGAGACTGATTGAATGTTCAACCGCCGACATCTGATCCTCGCCGCCTCGGCGATCCTCGCCACGCTGACACTGGCAACGGCGCCGCAAACCGCCCATGCAGACGCCCTGGCCGACATCACCGCCCGCGGCACGCTGCGCGTTGCCGTGCCGCAGGACTTCCCGCCATTCGGCAGCGTAGGCACGGACATGGCGCCCCAGGGCTACGACGTCGACATGGCCAACCTGATTGCCGAAAAGCTCGGCGTGAAGACGGAACTGGTACCGGTCACCAGCGCCAACCGCATCCCCTATCTGCAGACCAACAAGGTCGATCTGGTCATCTCAAGCCTCGGCAAGAATGCCGAACGAGAAGCCGTCATCGACTTCACGTCGGCCTATGCCCCGTTCTTCAACGGCGTCTTCGCACCGTCTGACGTCGCGGTCGCAAAGGCGGAAGACCTTTCCGGCAAGACCATCGGCGTCACACGTGGCGCGGTCGAGGATCTGGAACTGACCAAGATCGCTCCGGCCGACGCGACCATCAAGCGTTACGAGGATAACAACGGAACGATCTCCGCCTTCCTGTCCGGCCAGGTCGAAATGGTTGCCACCGGCAACGTGGTCGCGGCTGCCATTCTCGCCCGCAATCCGCCGAAGCGGCCTGAAATGAAGTTCCTGATCAAGAACTCGCCCTGCTACATCGGCCTCAACAAAAACGAGGCTGCCTTGCTGGAAAAGGTCAACGCGATTGTGGCGGCCGCCAAGACGGACGGCTCGCTTCAGGCGATTTCACAGAAATGGCTCGGCGCCGGCCTGCCCGCAGACCTTTGATGTCCTGACCCGGGTCGGCCCGCGCGCCGGCCCGGCACCCTCTCCCGATATCCTCCAGCGAGGTGCCGCATCCATGACCTATGTTTTCGATTTTTCCTGGCTTGCCGAATATTATCAGGTTTTTTTGAAAGGCATCTTCATTACGCTGGAACTGATTGCGGTCGGCGGCATCTGCGGTACCGCGTTGGGCGTCGCCTGCGCCTGGGCACGCGCGCTCGGTCCTCCCTGGATAAAGCCGTTGGTCGGCGTTTATGTCGAGATGATCCGCAACACCCCCTTCCTGATCCAGCTGTTCTTCATCTTCTTCGGCCTGCCGTCACTCGGCGTGCAGATGGGCGAATTGTCGGCGGCCAATCTCGCCATGATCATCAATCTCGGCGCCTATAGCTGCGAGATCATCCGCGCCGGCATCCAGGCGACCCCAAAGGGTCAGTTCGAGGCCGGCGCCAGCCTCGCAATGTCCCCATTCGAAACCTTTCGCCATGTGGTCCTGGTTCCCTCGCTGCAGCGGATATGGCCGGCGCTGTCGTCCCAGGTGATCATCGTCATGCTCGGCTCGGCCGTGGTGTCGCAGATCGCCGCCGAGGACCTGACCTTTGCGGCGAACTTCATCCAGTCGCGCACCTTCCGCGCCTTCGAAGCATATTTCCTCTCCACCCTCATCTATCTGCTGCTGGCCGTCCTGCTGCGGCAACTGCTGCTACTGGCCGGGACGATGATCTTTCCCAGGAGGGCGCAACGATGACCGAATTCAGCACTTGGGATATTCTCCGCGCTCTTTTGCTGGCCACCCGCTGGACCATCCTTCTGTCGATCGTCTCCTTCGTCGGCGGCGGCGTTGTCGGCGTGTTGCTGCTGTTCATGCGGATCGGCAAGAGCAAAGCGCTCCGGATCTTGTCCAAGTATTACGTCGAGCTGTTTCAGGGCACGCCGTTGCTGATGCAGCTGTTTCTTGCCTTCTTCGGGCTTGGCCTTCTGGGCATCGACGTGCCGGCCTGGCTCGCCGCCGGGGCCGCCCTGATCCTGTGGACTGCGGCCTTCCTCGCCGAAATCTGGCGCGGCTGCGTGGAGGCCATCGCCAAGGGGCAATGGGAGGCCTCATCCAGTCTCGGCATGGGGTACCTGCAGCAGATGCGTTACGTGATCCTGCCGCAGGCGCTCAAGATCGCCGTTCCGCCGACGGTCGGTTTCTCCGTCCAGGTGGTAAAGGGCACGTCCCTGACCTCGATCATCGGCTTTGTCGAGTTGTCCAAGGCAGGCACCATGGTGACCAATGCCACCTTCCTGCCCTTTACCGTCTACGGCCTCGTCGCTCTCATTTATTTCGCGCTGTGTTGGCCCCTGTCGAAAAGCAGCCAGATCCTCGAAAGGAAGCTCAATGTCGCTCATCGAAATCACTGAAGTCCGCAAGAGCTTCGGCACCAATGAAGTGCTGAAGGGCATCAATATCGACGTGCAGCCCGGCGAGGTCATCGCCATTATCGGCAAGAGTGGATCGGGAAAATCGACGCTGCTGCGCTGCATCAACGGGCTGGAGACGATCAACAGCGGATCGATCGCGGTAGCGGGAGCCCAGCTGCTGCCCGACGAACTGCATCTGAAAGCCTTGCGGCTAAAGGTCGGCATGATCTTCCAGCAGTTCAACCTGTTTCCGCATCTGACGGCAGGCGGGAATGTGATGCTCTCGCAAATGGTGGTCAAGAAGACCTCGAAGGCGAACGCCGAGGTGATGGCGCGCAGGATGCTGGAGCGTGTGGGTCTTGGCCACAAGTTCGACGCTTATCCGGACGAGCTTTCCGGGGGACAGCAACAGCGCGTCGCCATCGCCAGGGCGCTGGCCATGCAGCCGATCGCGCTGCTCTGCGACGAAATCACCTCGGCGCTCGACCCGGAACTGGTCGCCGAAGTGCTGGCCGTGGTGCGCGAGCTTGCTGCCGAAGGCATGACGCTGATGATGGTGACTCATGAGATGAAGTTCGCGCGCGACGTTTGCTCGCGCGTGGTTTTCATGCACCAGGGCCGGGTTCACGAGATCGGACCACCTGAGGAGGTTTTCACGGCACCGAAGACTCCTGAGCTAAAACAGTTCATCGGCTTTCATTGAACGATCGGCTGCCGTTGAACCGCTGCGACAGAACCGTCGCCCGGTTGAACTCGGTTAAACGCAGCTGGTGCGAAGGCGGCCGAGCTTTGCCGCAAGCACGAAATTTGGGAAGCCACGTTTTACAATTGGAAAGCCAAATACGGCGGCATGGAGATCTCTGAGGCCAAGCGGCTGAAGGCGCTTGAAGATGAGAATGCCAAGCTGAAGAAGCTGCTCGCCGAGCAGATGTTGGACGCAGCAGCACTCCGCGAGCTTCTTTCAAAAAAATGGTAGGGCCTGTCGCCAAGCGTGACGCCGTCACGCATCTGAAGACCGTCATGGGTCTTTCGGAACGGCGGGCCTGCCAGATCATATCCGCCGACCGCAAGACGATCCGTTATCGGTCAAGTCGACCGCCGGAGGTAGAACTGCGAGCGAAGCTGCGCGACCTCGCCAATGAGCGTGGGCGTTTCGGCTATCGGCGGCTTGCGGTGATCTGACGGCCGGACGATATGCCCTTTGCAAGTTCCTGATAAAAGCCAGACCGTCGGCGCATTGCTCGATTATTTCAAACACGAAGTGCCTCGATGACGGCGCGCAAGCCGGCCGACAGGTATTTTCGCGTCGGGTAGTAGAGATAAAGCCAGTCCTCGGGCGCACTCCAGGATGCCAGGCATTCGACCAGACTGCCATTCTGGAGACAGGTACGCGCCCTTTCCTCCCAGACATAAGCCAACCCCACGTCTGAAAGCGCTGCCTCCACCATCAGTTCGTGGTCATCGAGCGACAGAGCCCCGGTCGGCTCGAATTCGATGATCTTGCCGGCGCGGCTGAACTCCCAGGCATAGGGTTTGCCGCTTGGATAGATATTGCGGATGCAGACATGCTGACGCAGATCGTCCGGGGTTTTGGGGAGCGGATGACGCTCGAAATAGCTAGAGGAACCCACGACGGCAAACCGCAGCCGCGGCTTGATCTTCACAGCCGTCATGCCATCGCGCAGACTTTCGCCGAGACGAATGCCGGCGTCGAACCCCTCCTCCACAATGTCGACGAGGCGATCGGTGGCGACGATTTCCAGCTTGAGACCAGGATTTTTCGCGATCAGCGGGCCAATGACCGACCGGAAAACGAACGGCGCGACCGAATTGGGTGCGTTGATGCGCACCTTGCCAAACGGCGTATCACGAAATTGGTTGAGCGCGTCGAGCGCCGAGCTGATATCCCCGAAGGCCGGCGACAGTTGCGCAAGCAACATCGCGCCGGCATCGGTCAGGGCCACGCTGCGGGTCGTCCGGTTGAGCAGACGAATGCCAACGCGTGCCTCGAGATTGCCCACCGCATGGCTGATCGCTGAAGCGGTCACCCCGCGCTCTTCGCCTGCGCGGCGAAAGTTGCGGTGACGGGCAACCGCATCGAAAGCCGCCAGTTCCGAGAGATCCGTGCTGCGCATTATCAAATTTCACTCATTATTGAGAGGAATATTATCTCTCTAATCCTAAATCTCGAAAAGGTCCAGATTTCTCCTCGCAAACCGGCGCTGGTGCCGGACCAGACAGGAGACAAGACAATGGCCGACTTCATTCCTCCCGCCCACAACACGGCATCGCCCTTCGCTGACATGCGCGGCCATCACGTTGCCGTTCGCACACCTGACCTCGAAACCGCCAAGCGCTGGTATGTCGAGAAGCTCGATTTCCGCGTCGTCGCCGAATGGGACTATGCCGACGAGCAACTCGCCTACCTCGCACCCGCAACGGACGACCATTTCTACGTAGAAATCCTCGGTGGCGGCGATCCGGCGCCGAAAGACGTCCGCCCGTATACCGATCTCGGCGACAGCCTCAAATATGCTGGCTACCACCATTTCTGCCTGAGTGTCGCAAGCGTCGACGCCACCGTCGAGGAACTGCGGGCACGCGGTGTCACCATCGTCACCGAGCCGTTCGAGCTTCTGGCAATCAGCCGCCGCCTCGCCTTCTTTTGCGATCCCTTCGGCAATCTGATCGAACTGGCAGAAGTCCTGCCGTGAGCTTTTCCCATCCGGTTGGCCACCCGGACATCTCGGTGGCCACCATATCAGGAGCATATCCCATGGCGAACTCCATCATGATTATCGGCGCTGGCCCCGGTATAGGCGAGGCCGTCGCGGAGAAATTCGGCCGGGAAGGCTGGCACGTCGTGCTGACCGCGCGCAATGCCGCCCGTCTGGCCGGTCTGTCCGCGACCCTATCCGAACAAGGTCTCCACGTCTCCACCCTGCAGGCGGATGCGACCGACCCGGTGGCCTTGCGCAAGGCGATTGCCGAGGCCAACCGTATCACCGGTGGGCTGACGGCGGTCCATTTCAATGCGGCCGTTGTGCGTAAACAAGATCTGTTCAGCATGCGCGACGATGAGATCACGGACGACCTCGCCATCAATGTCGCTGCCGGCCTTCACACGATCCGGGCATCCGTCGAGTTGTTCGGTGCGCGTGGCGGCACGATCCTGGTTACAGGTGGCGGTCTCGCCGTCTCACCGCATGCCAGCTATGCGAGCCTCGGACTTGGCAAGGCGGCGCTCAGAAATGTCGTCGAGGGCCTGTCCGGTTCTCTGGCCGAACGCGGCATCCACATCGCGATGGCGACAATCGCCACGATCGTCGACCCCGGATCGAAAGAAGCAAGAGAGGCGGCCGAGACGATCTGGACGCTCGCGACGGACCCGACCTCAGGCTGGGAAACCGTCTACCCCGCAAACGCCTTCAAGGGAGACTGACATGACCGATACACTGACCTTGATTGCCAGGCTGACGGCCAAACCAGACAGTGCCGCGGTGCTTGGCGAAGCGCTCCAGGCCCTCGTGTCCCCGACCCGCGCCGAGACAGGATCGATCGATTATCACCTGCACCGCGACAGCGGCGATCCCGCGGTCTGGATTCTCTATGAGAACTGGCGATCGCGCGCCGATCTCGATGCGCATTTCCAGCAGCCCTACACCAAAGCCGTCATGGCGCGCTTTCCGGAACTGCTGGCCCGCGAGATGGAGCTGACATTCTGCAACATGACGTCGCCGCGCGCCTGAGGCTCGGCACAACACTGTCCCCATCAACCTCGACATCAAGGAAACACCCTCATGAAAATCTGGTTCATCACCGGCGCCTCGCGTGGCTTTGGCGCCCTCGTCACCACACGCGCTCTTGCTCAGGGCGACGCCGTCGTCGCCACCGCCCGTAATCCAAAGGCGATCACCGAGCGGTTCGGTGAACACCCCAACCTGCTTCCGGTCGCCCTCGATGTGACCGACGACAAACAGTCGACCGCGGCGGTGAAAGCCGCGATCGATCGCTTCGGCCAGATCGATATCCTGCTTAACAACGCCGGTTTCGGACTGATGGGCGCTGTCGAGGAGGCGACGGCATCCGAAATAGAGGCTGTCTACCGCACCAACGTCTTTGGTCTCCTCAACGTGACCCGCGCCGTCCTGCCCTTCATGCGGCAGGCGCGCTCCGGCCGCATCCTGAATATCTCATCGATCGGCGGCTATCGCGGTGCGGCCGGCTTCGGCGTCTACTCCTCGACGAAATTTGCCGTCGAGGGGCTGAGCGAAGCCCTGCATGACGAACTGGCGCCGCTAGGCATCCACGTCACCGTCGTAGAGCCGGGCTATTTCCGCACCGATTTCCTCGACGCCACGTCGCTGTCGGTCAGCGGCAACATCATCGGCGACTACGAAGCGACTGTCGGTAAGGTGAGAACCATAGCGGCCGATCTCAGCCATAACCAACCTGGCAATCCTCAAAAGCTTGCAGAGGTCCTGATCGCCTTCACTGACGCCCCCAATCCGCCGGTGCGCCTGCCGCTCGGTAGCGACACCGTCGCAGCGATCGAAAAGAAGCATGCACAGGACGCCGCCATTCTCTCTGAATGGCGCACCGTCTCGGTCTCGACCGACTTCGCCGTTGGCTCATGACGACGCGCGTCTGGTTAAACGTCTTGCGATGGGAGGCCGCTTTCGGGTCTCCCATCGCCTCGAGGAAATCGAACCGCCGACACCCTATTCAAATCGAGAATTGTTCACCTGCAACAGGCTTAATTCATCCGGCCTTAAGGGGGAAGCGGCGCGGATTTTCACCGTTCAAATCGCTCCAGCATTTTTCTTAACTGCGCGTTTTGCAGCGTTAGCTTTCCCGCCAACTGCCCCCTGAGCACCCTGATCTCTTCATCGAGGTTTATCTCCTCTGCAGTATGTACGACCTGGGATATCGGCGAAACGTTCGCAACCGCAGTTACCGCTTCCTTGCTGCGACGTCTTTGCTTGCGCGGTGCGACTTCGAGAGCTCGCCTGATCTCGGTAGTGTCATGTGCAGCGGTGACGTCGATACCAGTACCGCAGGATAAAGCCGGATCAGCGTCCTGCCCAATCTTTGCGGCACCGCGTTCGATCTTATCGCGGCCACCGTTTTTGGCTTTATCGGAATGCACAGGCTTGAGGGAAATGGCAGTGCCTTTTCCGTGACCAGGCAGCTCCTCGCTTGCCGTTCGAGCAGCACCATTCACTCTCTCCTCGGCAGGCGTTTCAGTAGGATCGGAAATAGCCACCGCCTCCGCCGGCACCTTCTCCGTCGAGCCGTTTTCTCGCTTTTGTTCGCGTCCCGGTGAGATCAGTCGGGCAAGAAATTTCCAGGGAGACGCCATCTATCCGACCTCGCGTTTTATCCCGCAAGCAGGCAGTGATTTCGAGCCTCGGCAACGGCATTCACCGTTGCCAAATTGTTTGTCTCGATAATCATGGAAATGCGGCCGGCGATGACCGGCTGCTTATCAATCGAGCTTGAGCCGTTTGCGCAGATCGGCATTTTCAGCGCGAAGTTTTTCAGCCAGGAGCTTGCGCAGTCGCTGATTTTCCTCTTCCAACTGCAAAAGGTCTGCCATCTCATCGACCGCCGTCAGCGGAGCGGCCGGTGCTGTCTGCGCAGCCTTCGGAGCACGGCGCACCGGTGCACGTTTGGCACTGGCCGCGGCTTCGATCGCGTTGACCTTGCGCCCTCTCCTCTTCACACCACCGGCGCCGACCAGAGCTTCTGCTGGCTCTGCCGTAGCGTCAGCTGACCCGGTCTCGAGTGCCGCGACTTTCTTGGTGCGGGGTTTACGTTGTTTCTTCGGTGCAATGGGCGTTTCGACAACGGTCGGTCCATCGGCTTTGGTAATCGTAGCAGTCTCGTCGGCCATGCTCATCTCCTGTGTATTTGATGCAGTTGTTGACGCGCCGAGAGGCGGAGTCAACAACGGCTCGGCCCGGTCTGGTTCCGATAAAGACATTTCGCTGTCGGATTTGCCACTAGGAGAGCTACCTGACAAATACGGCGTTGCCTCTCCCTCCAGGTCGCGGGCGACGGACTTTAAATCCATGTTGCCCCAAATCGAGTTCGAGCTGGAATCGAGTTTTCGCCTGCCGGTTTTGTACTCGACGGCAAAACCGCGTTGTACTTTTTTCAATATAAGAGGCCTTGGAAGATCCACGGGATGGTTTGGTAATATGCTGGTACATCCGGAATAACGGTTACCAGACTGCCAGTCCATACCCACTACTCGCTGCTGGCAGTTTTTGGCGTCGAGTTAAGGTGTTCCTCCGAAACGCGCGAGCAAAACCAGAGGCCAAATCAGATCCTTGGGCAGATTGACGACGCACAGCAGCGCATCCACCGAATTTTCAGACGGCTATTGAGCGCACGTTTGCAGTAGACGGGTCGTGACCTCCATCTGAGCGGCGTATTCTTTCATCGCTGCGTACGCCACCTTTTCCTTGTCGCTGAGCTGCCGCAAACTCTCCGCTTCCTCTCCCTCAAAATGGGGATTGCGACACCGAAGGCAGTGTCCGCCCGCTTCATCCCATCTACGAATGCCCGCAGATCCGGCAGGAAGCTTGCCATCGGCGGAGCGACTACCTTACAAACGCTGGGATCGGATGCGCGCGCTGAAATAGGCGATCCAACAAACAAGATTGCAAAAACAAGTTTGCCGGTGCGCATCACGAATTTCCTTGATAAGCCAAGTGTTAGCGACGCCTTTACAATAGTCGCAACAGTCGTTGTAGTGCAAAATGATGGCTCGCTTCATTTACATGACCCTTTTGGCTCCCCTCCTCGGCGGCTGCGCTCCTCCATACCCGCGCTTGGGCTGATTGCCTGTTGATAAGCAGGTCGTCGTGGATCATGAATTCCGCTGCGCCGGCCCGCGATACAGAACCACGCCGGGGAGAGACGCCATGACTACGGCCGACACCGCCGCACTGCTCGAAGACGCCGCCGATCGTATCGCGGATATCTCGCGCGCAGATTTGCAGATCATGTTGCGGCGCGCGGCGCTGCGGTTGCGGAATGCCGCCGGCGTGTCGATGGATGACGATGTGGAAGAAGTTCTCCGCGACCTTGCCAGCGAGTTCGGCATGACGCGCAACGACACGATCAGGTTTATCGTCCGGGAGTGGATGGAGAAGAACAGCTATCTGCCAGTGCATCACCTGGACGAAGACGGAGATGTCGAGGGCAATGCCTGATCGGCGTTATGCTGGCGAACCTCCCGTCATCGGGCGACGACCCGCTATCCCTTTTCGGCGGAGCTGACGTCGCTTTGCCTTGACGCGGGATCTGGATCGCCTTTTGCCGGCAATTCCGAGGATGAGCGTCCTCCAACTACAAGACGATCGGTTGATTTCAGCAACTCGTATGATCGGATTAGAAGAGCACGGGAGGTTGACAAGGTCGTTTCGAGAGGGGACTTGCGCATTGGGTGCACACCGCTATTCGCAGGCGGGAGCACATCGTAACCCTCGGCCATCAGCGCCTACGTTTTCGGTTGCTGACGATAAAGTGGATATAGGACGCTCCTGCGAAAAGTCCACGCCACCCACACCCGCAGCGAGGTGAAGCGCCGATAGCATCCCGAGCTATTCCAGCTCGTAAACCGTCGCCTCATCGGCCACATCCCGCAACCCCTTATATGACGCATGCCGCAGCTTCGCATCATGTGTCCAGGCACGATACTCGATCTCGGCAACAATCGTCGGATCGACGAAGACCGCGTTACGCTTCCGTCCTGTGTCGACCGCGGCCTTGCCAATGATCAGCTCGTCCATCTGCTTCCGAAGCTCGCCCGCGGAACGTTCGTTGAAGCCGGTTCCCACTCCTCCGACATAAACGAGCTCGTTTCCCTTGCGCGCGGCGAGCAGCAGCCGCCCGATGCCCCCGAATGACGCTTTCGACTTCTCATACCCAACGATCAAAAAGCCATCGCTCTGGACGCATTTGATCTTCACCCAGTCGCCGAGGCGGCCGCTGCGATAGGTGCTGTTGCGGTCTTTCGCGATGATGCCTTCCAGGTCGTGTTCGCAGGCGATGCGCAGAAGCGTTTCGCCGTCCGCATCGATCTCTTCTGAAAGCCGGATGGCATCCTCCCCGGCGAGCGGCACCAGCCCCTCGAGGAGATGACGCCGGGATGCGAGATCCGTCTCGGTTAGGTCATGGCCGTCGAAGTAGAGAAGATCGAACGCCATGAAGATTGCCTCTCTGGACGTCCGCTTGCCGCCGCGCCCGCCGAGCGACTGCTGAAGCATGCCGAAATCCGACCGGCCATGGTGGTCGAGAACGACGGCTTCGCCATCCAGAATAGCTGTTGAAACTGAGAGTCTTTTGGCCTCGGCCGCAATGGCCGGGAAGCGATCGGTCCAGTCATGCCCTCCCCGCGTCAGGATCCGGACGCCAGATGGCGCAATGTGGACGGCCAGGCGGTACCCGTCCCACTTCACCTCGAAGGCCCACTGCGGGCCTTTCGGTGGCCGTGGCTTCAGCAGCGCGAGGCACGGATCGATGCGAGCAGGCATAGGATCAAGGGGGAGTTGCGGCTGGGTGGGATCGCGGCGGCGGCGCGCCCGGCTGCGGATTGATGCGTCAACGTCACCGAGCAGCGGCTTGGAGGGCTTGCGAGGCGGCTTCGTCATGCCGGAATGACATCAGCAATGCCTTAAAAAGCAATTGACCAAGATTGATTATTGCGCCCCGTCGCCACGCGAAACGTCAGTATTTCTTAGGCGGAGGCTGATCTGCTGCACAGATCTCTTCATAGGTTAGATGACCGCCCAACGCACAGGAGATCTAACTGCTTGGGGTCTAGCAACTAACGTTGAGCGGCCAAATGAGAAGTATCACATTAATATGTCGGCTATAATAAAATCGGGCAAATAGATCTGGAATTTCTTCTTCTGCACGGTCACGTACAATTCGAGTCTGTTCCGAATCTTTGATCAAAACGTGGAGATCGGGAGGTTAAAAAGTAGTATCTATTGCAAATCTAAGGGATTTTAGCGATATTCTCCTGGTCGCGCTGGCGCGGCTACTAGAAAACACCCCCTCCGCTTAATCCCCGCAATCGTGGGGCCTTTCTTCCTCACAGTCACCGGCGCTGTCGGCTGCACCCGAGCAGGTGTTTGGATTACGGAGATCCACGAAACCGTCACGAATTGCTTGAATTAGTCCGTCGTCGCCAAAAGAATGGTGGCGGGGTACAGTGTCACATGGGCACCTATGAGACGCCGGCGGAGATGGTAGCAAGGCACGTATTGGAGGGCGAGAAGCATCTCGCTCACCAGACAGCTTTGATTGAGCGGTAACGCCGGATAGGCTTACCCAACCGAAGAGGCTCAAGTGTTGTTAGAACGCTTCTACCTGTTGCAGGCACAGCACGAGGAGCATCGGCAAAGGATTTCGGATGAATGCGAGCTGGGGTTACGGGACAAGCAAGGCAATCTCATCCCGTGGCAGCAGCGACAGAAGCGCTGAAGTCGCTCGTTGCCGACCGTAGCCGAATCTCTCACGCGCTCTTGACTCCCCTCCACGTGCGAACATAATAAGAACATCGGCGAGGCGGCCGCCAATCTGAACCGAAGAATGGAGCACGGATATGCGCGAGCCGCCGATCGGAGAAGCCGTGGTTGATCAGGGCGAGGAAGTGATCGCCTACCATGGGGGCGACGCGCGCGCGGCGGTCGGAACCTTGCTGGAGGATATCCGCCACCTCCGCCGGCAGCTAGCACTGGCAGAGGGCGCTATGAGCCGCGGCATCACGCGTGGCTGGCGGCCGAGCTACGATCGAGACTGACATGCTTGACCGTCCGCAACCAAAAACCGTTGCCTTCGAAGTCGCGTTTAACGACTGGTGGCGGTCGCAACCAGGATCTTTCCGAGACGGCATTAGCCCGTCGGCTGCACGCGCTTGCTTTCGCGCAGGATATACCGCCGGTAAGAACGCCACCGAGCGCCGTTTCGTTTTCAGGGCGGGCCGCATGCGCATCACTGTCTGGGCAACTGGTCCTACGGCAGCGAAGGCAAAAGCCGAGATGGAAGCTGATTTCCGGGCAGCAAAGAAAGGCCGGCCGGTCCCGAAAACGGGATGGCAGCTTCAGGAGGTCACGTGAGCGACATCGACAGGCCGGCGCTGACGAATGCGGCGCTGATGTATGTCCATTATTGCGAGCGCGAGGGATGCCAGGGGTGGGGCCAGTCGGGGTGACACCCCTTCCCCGGCTGTCGCGACCCGCTGGTGGTGCTTTGAGCATTTTCCGCATAAGTCAAATGAACAAGAACAGGCGCTCAAACGGAAGCTTGAGGCAGCCGAGAGTGGGGATATGGCTCAATGATTGCTGGTCTGATTGTCTGCGCATCGTTGACTGTCGTTGACGGTGATACCGTGAAATGCGATGGGCAGAACATGCGGTTGCTGGGAGAGGGTGTTCCGTTCGTGTCGGGCATCGACACGCTGAGATCGGATCCCATGCGAAATGCATCACGGAACGGAAGCTGGCGCTGATCGCCAAGGGCCGGCTGAAAGAGCTACTGGCCGAGAAGGGTTTGCGGGTGATGTTCAGCGGCGCGGTGGACAAGACACAAACGCATCGGCCTCTCGTCAACATCTATCGAACGAATGGCGAAGAGATAGGGAAGAAACTGCTGAGGGAAGGCTTCGCGCGGACCTGGGGCCCGAGGCAACGGAATGACTGGTGCGATTAGCTGGTGAGCCCGCCCTGCCCACGCGGAACGGGCGAATTCCAGCATGTTTGAATGTAGAGATAAGCATTTTGGATAGATATCCGCCGTGCCCTGACGCGGTTACAATCTTCTCTCGTCGAGGAGAAGGGAGTGAACGATGAAAGCGATCACGGTTTCTGGCCTCATTATGCTAGCCTTCGCATCTGCTGCATATGCCGCAACCATGACGGCGGAGCAGCTGAAAAGCGAGTTGGTAGGCCACCCAATCCACTGGAAGTCAAAAACGCAATCAGGCGTCACAACTTATAAGCCAGACGGAACGATTGAAGCGACTGTCGACGGAGACAAGGCCACCTACAACGGCACATGGAGCATCAAAGGCAACAAGATGTGCGAGAAGTTCGACAAGGAAAAATGCGCAACGATCACTTCCCTTGGTGGGAAGAAATACTCCAAGGGGGCCGGAACGTTTACGGTGGAGTAGCGCCTGTTTTGATTTTCGTCGCCAGGCGGCAGGTAAACCGCCTGGCTTCTCGCGTAATGTGAGCTCAGCCAGCGGCCTTGATGCTCGTATTGCAAAGGCTCCAATAGCCGCCGCCCTTCTGGATCCACTTCAGATCTCCAAGCGTGCCGGCGTCCTTGGCCGAATGATAGGCATCGACGCAGGTATGGAGACGAGCTTTTCCGGGCGTCTCGCTCGAATATTTCTTGTCGATCGCCTTCGGAAACTTGACGCTCTTGGGCGCTGCGGTCGTTGCCTTTTCAGGCTCTTTGTCGGTTGTCTTTGTGACGTCCGCCTCGTCTTCCTTATCAGCGGCAGCAGCATCCGCGCCACAGAACTTGGCGCGGAAATCGTTCCACTTCATGTCTTTGGCGGAACCATCGGTTTTAGCCGCCTGATATTTTGTGCTGCATTCCTTCATCGTCAGCGCGTGCGCCGGCGTCGACACGATAAAAGCAGCAAGCAACGATCCGGCAGCGGAGAGAAGCAATTTGTGCGACATGTGATTAGCCTCGGTCGATGATGTTGACGTTTCAGTCTTCTCTTCCGTCTGAGCTGTAATGCCGATTACGGAAGGGCTACATTGGGGCTTCTGCTCAATGAACCTTCGATGAACAGCCCGCACATTGACCGGTTGTCAGTTTGACCACCGGCACTCAGCTGGAGCGGGAACCGCAAAAACCGTTTGCCTGCCGCAAGACCGGTTAGAAGGTTGCCGCAGGAGGGTCAGCATCGCGCCGGCGAAGCCGGGACCGGGATCGACAAGCCCCGCCGCGCGGGACAAGCACTGTTACCCTTCATCCGTGATCAGAATTGGCGCCCGAAAGGTCCCACGTCACCACTTGCCGAGGCTCCGAGATGCACCGCGGCAGTCTCAAAATTTTCTCAAGCAAAGTCTTGAAACCTAATTTCTGGAAAACCAGATATTTTTCGCTGGACGCCGAAAGGGCCAGTATTCGCTGGGGCGCCGCGCGTTCGGCGCCACCCATGTTGCTTCAAGGAGGATATGGCTATGGCAACATCTTACGACTATGCACCGCTTTTCCGTTCGAGCGTTGGCTTCGACCGGGTCTTCAATCTCCTCGAGAACGCTCAGCGTGCCCGCTCGGTCAGCGACTGGCCGCCCTACGATATCATCAAGACGGGTGACGACACATACCGAATCTCAGTTGCGGTCGCAGGTTTCTCGCAGGACGATCTCAACCTGACATTCCAGTCGAACCTGTTGACCGTCATCGGCAATAAGGGCGAGACGCAGAGCGATGGCTATCTGCATCGCGGCATAGCCGGCCGTCCGTTCGAGCACCGCTTCGAACTGGCAGATCACGTTCGGGTTTCGGGCGCCGATCTGACAAACGGTCTCCTATCCATCGATCTGGTCCGGGAAATCCCCGAGGCTATGAAGCCGCGCAAGATCGACATACAGACGAATGCAACACTCGCAAATAAGGCGAATGCACCGCAGATCGAGGCTCAGAAAGCCGCCTGACGACCAAAACATGCGGGGGCGCTGTCTACCGGCGCCCCTTCCCTTTCAACGATCGGGCTTTTGAAAGGAGTGCACCATGAAACCCGATATGTTCGAAACGCCAGTGACGATTTTGACCGGCCTGGGTATTCCTACACCAATCCACTCAGTGATGCATGCCTATAGATTTCTGCTGGAATGGCCGACACCAATCCATGACGCCGCCCATGCAGTCGCTTTGAGAGCTTGCAAGGCCGCCATCGACTGCGCCATCGACCCGGAGACGGCGCGAAGCGTGTTTGTCGCCTTCGCAGATAGACACGACCTACTTGCGCCCGAGCTTGGTGGCATCATGGCCGCGCGCAACAAGCAAGGCAGTGATCCGCATCTGCGGTGAGGTCGCTGTACCATCAGAGCCCAGCGCCGGGGAGCGCCTTGATGCTGGCGACCACAAACGAGTGGCGGCTGGGTCGGCGGGCTCAGCGGCGGACGCGGTAGCGGATGTGCGTGGCCTCGGGTGTATCAATCACCCGAACGATCTCCAACTCGACGCGCGATGGTAAGACTTCGAACATTCGTCGGCCACATCCGAACAAGACTGGAACCTGGTGTATTTGCAGTTCGTCGAGCACGCCAGCTTCCAGAGCCCGTTGCGCCGTATACGCGCCAAGCACCAACACGTCCCGGTCCCCGGCGGCGGTCTTCGCTTGCGCCATTGCGCTCGCGATCCCGTCGTTCACGTATTTGACCAACGGATAATTCGCGACGGATGGTCCGGGCGGCCTGTGACTGGGTACGAAGATCGCGACACCGTGATTGTCACCGCCCCAGTGATCGACCTGCTCCATGGTTCGCCGACCCGCCAGAATCGCACCTGGCGCGTTCCATTCGTCCCACAATTGTCCGACCGGTCCGGTCGGTCGGGAAAAATCCCCGTACCACTTGTGCAACCGCATAAAGTCATCGCCGCCGGGATTGCCCACTTCATCATTGGGCCCCGCGATATACCCATCCAGCGACATAGACATGAAGAGCACTGATGCAGACACTTTTATCTCCTGTGGTGTTTTCCAAACTGGGGCGGTGGAAATTCGCTCTGCGGGTGGGCCTATGGATGCAAAAGCTCGTCCAGGCGAACAGCGCGCGCGGACGGTCTTGATGTTCCCAAGGACGCTCGAGCGACGCTGACGCCGACATCCCGAATACTTATTATATTGGGTACTGCCCTATCTATGCTCGAGCCGACTGGTTTGGTCCGGCCCCATATCCAGCGAACCCTATTCCAACACACAACGGACCAGGCAGCTAGGATAGGCGAGCCGGTCCAAGTCGGTTAGACTGGGACGGAGAGATGTCGGTTGCCGCCGTAGTTACGCGGCTCGGCCGCCGCACTATTGAGACCGACATGCTGGCTCCAGCTGATTAAGGATGATACAGAGTTCGCAAAGTTCAATCGTCGACCCCTTCAGAGCGACTGCGCCGTGGTTTCCATCCCCGCCCGGTGTCGCGCCTGTCCTGATGAGCCTTCATCCACGGCGGAGGCACTTCTCTATGGTGTGCTTTTGCTGCAGAAGAAAATACGACGAACGGGCACGATCGAGCGCTGAGCGCTGATGGCGTGGCCGGGCGGCGATCGGTCGTGCGTCAGCAGCGCGATATGGACCGCCCGGCAAGGAGCGGAGCGTACGCGGCGAGTCGGTGGGATATGAACTCTGTGAACAGCCGCACGCGTTTCGTCTTGCGTGTCTCCCCCTGCGTGAGAAGCCAGATCGCCGCACGTGATTTCACATCAATGCCGGGAACTCTCGCGAGCAGGTGATCGGCATCTCCGACGAAACAGGGCAGTTTGGTCATGCCGATCCCTTGCCTTGCCGCAGCGATCTGCGCGTCGGCGTCCGGCGTCCTGAAGGGGACCCCTGTAGCGCGAAACTCCCCTTCGTCGACCCAGTCCGGAAGAGCCTGACCGCCGATGACGATGGGCCGGATTGGATCCGGCGCACCCGCACGCCACGCGGCCAGTCTATCGCGGGACATATAAACACCCGCAAGCAGATCCGGACCCTTCAGACCATGAAGATTGAGCGGCAGGGTCTTGCGATTGGAGACCATCCGGATCGCCACATCCGCTTCCCGGTTGGTCAGATTCACGACCTCGCCGGTTGATACGATCTCCATCTCGATGTCGGGATGCAGACGCGCAAAATCTGCGATATCCGGCATGAGCAGGTGTGTCGCAAGGAACGGGGCAACGTCACCCGCAGAAGCCCGCGTACGCTCTGATCGCGCCCGAAGACGCGCGTCTCCAGTTGGTGCGACGAGGCTTCCATCTGGTTCGCGAACTCGAGAACCTCCTCGCCCGCGGCCGTCAGGCGGTAGCCCGAAGGCAGCTTTTCGAACATCTGCGCCCCGAGGTGCTCCTCGAGTTGAGCAATGCGTCGCAGCACGGTTGCGTGGTTGACCCCAAGGCTCTTGGCGGCAGCCCGCACTGAGCCGCCACGCGCGGCGGCAAGAAAGTAGCGAACGTCATCCCAGTCGATCATGGTCCATTCCCGCGCCGCATCGCGCGGCTTCCGAAGACCAATCTACCCTACTCGGCCGGATTGCGCATGATCGTCGCTGCGTTCGATCACGTAAGTGGATCGTTTTCGCACCATGGATGCGCGCGATTGCGCACTCACCGCCGGGCGCCGGTGACCCCATATCACGGCTGTCGGAGGATGTCTCCGCAAAGCGATGACCCGAGACGCGACACAAGGAATGCATGACATGACCAGATTGAATGGAAAGACCGCCGTGATCACGGGCGGCGCCACTGGGATCGGCCTCGCGGCTGCAAGGCGCTTCATCGAGGAGGGTGCCTTCATCTTCATTTACGGCCGTCGGCAGCAAGCACTCGATGCGGCTGTGGCCGAGCTTGGACCTAACGCCCGCGCGGTGAAGGGCTCGGTCTCGGATGAGGCCGATCTGGATCGGCTCTACGCGGCGGTGAAAGCCGAGCGCGGAAGCCTTGACATCGTCTTCGCCAATGCCGGGGCCGGAAGTCCGCTTCCTCTCGGCCAGATCACCGCCAAGCACATCGACGACACTTTCGGCACCAACGTGAAGGGTACGATCTTCACGGTCCAGAAGGCGCTACCATTGATGGGCCCAGGCGGTTCGATCATCCTGACAGGATCGAGCGCTGGGACCACTGGCGCCCCGGCATTCACTGCCTACAGCGCCAGCAAGGCAGCCGTGCGCAATCTCGCACGGACCTGGGCGGAGGATCTGAAGGGTACCGGAATCCGGGTCAACGTGCTGTCGCCCGGCGCGACGGCGACCGAACTCGCGAAGGAAGCGCTCGGAGAGGAGGGTCAGAAGGCCTACGGGGCGATGACCCCGCTCCGGCGCATGGCCGATCCGGCAGAGATCGCGGCCGCGGCCGCCTTCCTCGCGTCGGACGACAGCAGCTTCATGACCGCCAGCGAGGTCGCCGTCGACGGCGGCCTGGCGCAACTCTGACCCCCAGCGCGGTTCCGTGGCTAACTCACACACAACATAGGACAAAAGATTATGAAAGCACTCGAAGGTAAAATCGCAGTCATCACCGGCGGAAGCAGCGGGATTGGCTTGGCCACAGCCAAGCGTTTCGTGGAAGAAGGTGCGCAGGTGGTGATCATTGGGCGACGCGAGAAAGCCTTGCAAGGGGCCGCGGCCCTTATCGGGAAAAACGTGACAACAGTCGTCGGCGACGTCTCGCGCCTGGATGATCTAGACCGGCTCTACGCCACTGTGAAGGAGAAACATGGTCACATCGACATTCTCTTCGCAAACGCGGGCGCAGGTACGGTCGCGCCGCTCGCAGCAGCGACTTAGGCCCATTTTGACCAGACCTTCGATGTTAACGTGAAGGGTCTATTCTTTACGGTGCAGAAGGCCCTTCCTCTCTTCAAGGACGGCGGTTCGATTATCCTGAACTCTTCGGTCTCGAATGTGATGGGGCTGCCGGCGTTCAGCGCCTACGCAGCAAGCAAGGCGGCTGTTCGCAGCTTCTCGCGGTCTTGTACCCAGGAACTGAAGGACCGCAAAATCCGCGTCAATACGATGAGCCCCGGCGCGATCGAGACCCCCGACTTGGCGACAACGACCGGGCTTACCGCCGAGCAAGCCGAGGACGCGGTCGCACAGTTTGCGTCACAGATCCCAATGGGTCGCAGGGGCAAGCCAGAGGAAATCGCGGCTGCGCTCACGTTCCTCGCCTCCGATGAAAGCTCCTACATCACCGGTATTGATCTCGCCGTCGATGGTGGCTGGGCGCAGGTCTGACCCAGCTTTAACACAGGATCGGAGAAGTATTATGAGCTACGCAATCATCGGCTTCGGCAATATCGGCAATGCCCTGGCCAAAGCGTTTTCCCGCAACGGCATCGATGTAACGGTTGCAACCACGCGCGACCCGGAAAGCTTTGCTGCTGATGCGGCCGCGATCGGGCCCAAGGTTATGGCCAAAACACTGGCGGAAGCCGTCAAGGCGGACATCATCTTCTTGGCTGTCCGTTTGGAGTCGCATCCAGATGTCGCGAAGAGGCTCTCCACCTGGCAGGGGAAGACTATCATCGATGTGATCAATGCCTACGGCGTGCCCCCTGAGCAACCGGGAGGACAGCCTTCTTCCAAAGCCGTCGGGCAGGCTTTCTCTGGCGCAAGGCTGGTCAAGGGCTTCAACCATCTCGCCGCCGCCACCCTTGCCCAAGATCCAGCGGTGCAGGGCGGCAGGAGAGTCGTGTTCCTGGCGAGCGACGACGACGCTGCCGCCGAGGAGATTGGCGCGCTTGCGGAAAATCTCGGCTTCGCGCCGATCAAACTTGGCGGGCTGTCGGAAGGCGGGCTGCTGGTCCAGGCGCGCGGAAAGAGCTGGGGTCATCTGATCTTCAAGGACCTGGTCGAGTTTTAAAACGACGTCCCCACGCCAGGGTCACGATGTGCCGATCGGATCGAGCGCGATCCGATCCCAGCGAAATGGAGACATACCCATGAATATTGAAGAAAACATCCAAATCGTGAAGGACTTCTTCGCCGCGATCGGCCGCGGCGACAAGGAGACACTGCTGGTGCTGGTCGCGGAAGATATCGAGTGGATCATTCCGGGCAAGGACTGGCCGCTGGCCGGCACCTACCTGGGCCACGCGGGACTGGCAGATTTGCTGGAGACGGCATCCAGGTCGATGGAAACCTCCACGGAACCCCGGGAGTTTGTCGCGCAAGGAGACCGGGTTCTCGTCGTCGGCTTCGCCAGCGGGAAGGTCAAAGCCACGAACAAGATGTTCGAGGATGACTGGATCTTCGCCATCACCGTCCGGGACGGGAGACTGACCAGCATCCGAGAATACGTCGACACGCAGGCCCTGGCACGGGCCGCGCGGATGGTCGGGTCCGGGCCAGCGTAGCGTTCGATCGGTCACCGGCGGATCATTCTCTGTAGATCAGTGCTGTTGGCGCACTGACGACGTTCCTCCGCTAACGATGCTTGCGTGGGGCACGGGCGATGACGGCCTCTATGGCCGAAAAGGGGCGCAAAAGCCGCCGTTGAGCGCGTCAGTCCCGTTTCCCGAAGCCCCGGCAGACACCTTTCGTCTTGAACGGATTCGAACCGCCAGTTCCGCTCTGTTGATTACCTGATTTTAGCTAGCTAAGCCTCTATAATAATTGGATAACGTTCGATTTTTTGCGCCACCAATGGCGTGAAAATGACGGTCCGCCCTCGTCCCTCACATCGGAACATCACATTCGGTGACGTTTATGCTTCGGCCTCGAGCGCATGCTTCACGCGCACAATCAGCAGCGCCACGGCAACAATCACGATTGGAATGGAAACAAGCATCAGCAGCAGACTGATGTACGGCCCGCATGGCCGCCTGGTATAGCGGTGGCTTTGTATGAGCACATCCAGAACAAATCCGTCCTGACTTAGGGTTCGCCAGAGCCAGTGCTCCTTGTCACGGATCGAAACAACGGCCTCATCCAGATGCCACTTGTGGCCGAGCCGGAACTGCGGCGGCGAATGTCGTTGGCGAAGGTACGACCAAATTTACCTGCCCGCAGGCGGATCGTCTGGTGCGAGACAATGATTCCAAGAGCGGCTGGCATGTCCTCGACAATCTCCAGGCTCAAAAGGGAAACGGAGATAAAGCCACACCGCGTGGGCAATAATTCAGCAGGAAAGCGGTGGCGGCGATAAAGTGGTTACGGTCTGCCATGCTCAATCATCGCACAGCGAATCGCAAGGTCCGTTAACGTTTCGATGCCTTGGGGCGCGCGTTTGCGACGAGAAGTTCGGACTTCGGGACGGGCTTACTATAGTAGAACCCTTGTGCCACAGCGCAGCCGCTTTCAACCAAGAATTTTTCTTGATCGACCGTCTCCACGCCCTCAGCGACCACATTTTGCCCTAGGCAGCGCGCGATCGAAAGAATTGCCTTCACCAGTTCTCGACTTCGCTTATCCGATCGAGTGATGAATGACCGGTCAATCTTGAGGGTATCAATGGGAAAGTTAGCCAAATAGCTCAGAGATGAGTAGCCGGTGCCGAAATCATCGATCGCTATGGAAATTCCGCTCGCATGCAATTGAGAGAGTGTCGTCGAAACGCCCTCGCAGTTGTGGAGCAGGAGACTCTCAGTTATTTCGACCTCGATCCACTCCGCACGACAACCGGTTTCCTGCAATACGTCCGCCACCGTTTGCGACAAATGTGGGCATTGAAACTGCTTAGGAGACAAATTTATCGCGATCTTGTGTGGGGGCAGTCCATCTGCATTCATGGCGGCAGCCATCAGACACGCCTCATGCAGCACCCATCGTCCGAGATCGATGATCAGTCCGGTTTCCTCGGCGACACCTATAAATTCTCCCGGAGGGATCATTCCCATCTTCGGATGATGCCATCGAAGCAGTGCTTCTGAACCAATCACCTTTCCGTTGTCCAATAGGACCTTTGGCTGATAATGGAGTTCAAGTTGCCCATGTTTCATAGCTAGGCGTAGGTCTGATTCTAGCGCCAGGCGCTTTTCAGCCCCAATCGTGAGATCCCTTGAGTAGAATCGGAAGTTGCTACGCCCCGAGCGCTTCGCTAAATACATCGCAGAATCTGCATATTTCACCAAATCGTCGGGTGCGTCGCCGTCATCTGGAAATACCGATATCCCAATGCTGCAGGATACAAAGATCTCCCTGTCGGAAAGCATGAAGCGTTCGCCGAATGCGGCGAGCATTCTGCTGGCAATTTGAGCCAAATCGTCATTGTCCTGAACATTCGGCAGCAAGACTGCAAATTCATCGCCACCGAGTCTCGCCACTGTGTCGCTGGCACGGACGCCTTCTTTCAAGCGGGTCGCCACCTGCCGCAGCAAATCGTCACCGACGGGATGTCCCATAGTGTCATTGATCGCTTTGAAATGGTCCATGTCGATCAGCATCACCCCGGCTCGCTGGCCCGCCGAAGCCGCGTCCCTGATCATCTCGCGTAACTGTTCATTGAAAAGTGTCCGGTTAGGCAGGCCGGTCAGAGAATCATAGAATGCCATCTGACGAATTTTCTTACGGGACGTGTCAAGTTCGGTGATATCGCGGGCCACGCCGAGAATCCCGGTCAGCTTTCCCCCCGAAAATACCGGAACCTTACGAGTTTCCAAAAGCACCGATTGATCATCCTCGTGAGCGGTGATCCGTTCCTCATTGATGAGAATACGGCCGGCTTGCATAGCCTCCTTATCCTTGTCCCGAAAAAACTGGGCGAGTTCGGCAGTAAACAGATCATAATCCGTTTTCCCGACGATTTCCGTTTCTGCCTTGCCGACCAATCCTTCGAAGGCATGATTGCACAACAGATATTTGCCTGTTACGTCTTTCAGCCATACCATGTCCGGAATGGTCTGCAGGACACTTAGGAGGCGAGTCCGAGCTTCAATGATTGTTCCCTCGGCGTGCTTTCGCTCTGTAATATCGCGAGATAACACAAGAAAAGTGACGGTTGAGTGATTGCTGCTTGGTCGCTTTGCCACCGACAGTTCAAACCAGCGGGATTCGCCATTTGGAAGAGCGATACGGACACATCGCCCGTAGGAGGCGCCGGTTTCATCGGCTTCTTCAAGAGCCAGCATAGCGATGTCGGCCTGATCTGGGGGGAGCGAATCGCGGACAAGCTTGCCGAGCAGCACTTCTTTTGGCTGCGCCAGGAGCTCCTGATCCCTTGCCCAGACCTGCAGGTAGCGACCGTCGGCATCTACCTCGAACAGAACGTCAGGAATGGCGGCGATAATTCCCTCTGCGAATTCAAGAGCCTCTTTGAGATCATGCTCCGCACGTTTTCGTTCTGTGATGTCTAACATCGCGCCAACCAAGCCGATCCTGTTACCGGCGATATCAGTGATCGCTGTTTTGCTGAGTAAAAGATCAACTACGCCACCATCTTCGGCGGTGGCCTTTGCTTCATATTGCTGAACGCCGCCATTTGCAAAAAGCGCCTCGTCCAACGCGGCATACGTCTCGGCTATGGGTGCGGGTACCAAATCGAAAACGGTTTTTCCGATAATCTCTGCTCTTGAGCGACCGGAGAAGCTTTCAAACGCCCTGTTGCAACCAAGGTGTACCCCATCCCTGTTCTTGAAGAAGACGGGTAACGGGATCGCGTCGAGTACGACGGCACTGGACATCTCTTCGGCGTTGAATGGCATGTCGACGTTTGTCTCAGGTTGCCGGGGGGGCGCCCGAAAAGACTTCTTAAAGGGTTGCCCCAGCCTCGCGACATCCTCGTCGTGACCGTGCGATGGCCGGACAATGGAGGCCTCCGGAAATGGCGGTGCCGTGCCCGTGGCAAGCGGAGGACTGGCATTGACCGCATTGCGTAAGGCGTGACGCCCCTCGATGTTTTGAGCATCAGTCGCCATCTGCGTTTCCACAGGCTGTCCGAGGCGGGATGTTGGTTCCGATTGACGTATCTGTTTCATGTGCCAAGTCCTCTTGTAACGTGGCTGAACAATCATGCGTCAAGCCAAGGTTTTGTTAGGACCGCACAAGTCATTTGGCGGAGTACCATGCCGGCCGCTACCCCACCGGGATATCGCTCTCATTCACATTCATCAAAGATGCGTATTTGACTGTCGTCGGCGACGCCGCCCATACGCTTTAGAACGCTTGCCAATCATCGTTCGAAGGCGCGAGTGCCAGGTTACCGCGGCGCATCGGATAGTTTCCGCGGTCAACCCTTGTCTGACCGGTCGGGGACATCTTTCCAAGTTCGCCCGTCACCGTCTGTGGCTGAAAATCCGCGCTCTTTTCTTCGAAGTGGAAATGTCTCAACAGCGCGGCGAGGCTTTGGCTCTCTTGGGCGAGGTGTGATCCTGCAGAATTCATCTCCGCGACCATGCTCGCATTTTCTTGAGTGGCATGGTCCATATGATTAACCGCGCCGTTGATCTCGCGCAGGCCCGACGATTGTTCTTGGGAGGCCGTTGCGATTGCGTCCATATGAAGATTTACATCCTGCACAAGCTCTTCAATCGTTCTCAGGCCCGATCCGGTTTCGCTCACGAGCCTTACCCCCTCGTCGACCGCCAGAGCTGAATTGGCGATGAGAACCTTGATTTCTTTCGCCGCTGTCGCTGAGCGCTGCGCAAGCTCCCTGACCTCCTGGGCAACAACCGCAAAGCCTCTTCCCGCGTCGCCAGCACGCGCTGCTTCGACGCCGGCGTTCAGCGCCAGGAGGTTTGTTTGGAAGGCGATCGCGTCGATGACGCTGATGATCTGCGAAATCTGTTTGGAGGAGTTCTCAATGCGATGCATGGCTCCGATAGCATTGCGTACAACCCGACCGGACATTTCCGCATGATTTCGCATTTGTTGGACGGCTCCGCGCGCCTCGGCCGTCCTCTTTGTGGTCGACGCAACGTTGACGGTTATTTCCTCCAATGCCGCTGCAGTTTCCTCGAGCGAAGCCGCCTGCTGCTCAGTGCGTCTTGAAAGATTTTCAGATGCGGCCGAGACGCCCGAGCTGCCATTCGTGACCGTTTCGACTGAATGGCCGACGGTAACAAGCGCGTGCCGGAGCTGACGAATGGAAGCGTTGAAATCCCCGCGCAACGTTTCAAACTGTGGCGCTAACGGCTCCTCAATCTCATAAATCAAGTCTCCATCCGCCATCCGCTTCAACCCGGTTGCCAATGCCGTCGTCGCTCGGACGAGGCGCTCTTCTGCTTCTTTTTCAGCCCTTATCTGAATATCCAGCTTCTCTTTCTCAGAACGAATGCGCTCAGCTTCCGCAGATGTCTCTAAATGATTTTTTTGTATGGCCGCGCCGCGGAAAAACTCAAGGCAACGCGCCATGTCCCCGATCTCGTCGCGTCGGATCGTCAAGGGCACCGGCGCCGACGTATCGCCTTCTGCGAGTGCCTTCATTCGGCTTGTCAGAGTCCGAATGGAACTTGAAATTCTCCGAACGACCGAAATGCACAGAATGAGTACCGTAGACATGATCAGAAGCGTGGCGCCGGAGTAGCCTATAAAGGCATTGCGAAGATCGGCGTACCGCTGAAATGCCATCTCGTCCAACTTGTCGCCGGTGCGCATTATGAGTTCGGTCAACAAAGCAGCCCGCTGTTGGGTGATTTCATTCCATCGATCCGACGTCTCGGGGGGGAAGGAAACGCCCGGCTGGTTCGCATACATCTGATCGCGAACGCCCGCGATGAACTTGCCTGCGGCGCCGGCCTCGAAGTCGTCATAAGATTTGACGAGATCGGCAGGGAGAAATTCGTGCATCGTAGGCACATAAAGCTGCTTTAGATTTTTTGACTGTAAGAGGGACGAGAATAGATCGACGGACATCACTGAATTTTTGATGTAGGCTCGGCCGGGCCTGATCTCCAGCAAACTAGCTTCCGTGATCTGCATCAGCGCGTGAAAACCGGTAATTTGGCGTGCCAAATCCAAATTATTGACAGTCGCCCCAGTGCGACGGACGAGCTCCAAGCCCGCAACGGCTGCTGGGCGCAAGGCAACGGCTCCCTCCGCCTCGCCAGCCGTTCCGTCATCGACGCGCCGGCGGAAGCTGTCGATATTCTCCCGCCTTTCACGAATGATCTGTACTGCCCGCTCTATGGCCGGATCGTCAAATGCCTTTTTCCAAGAGTCATAAGCGGAAAAGACTGCTGTAAATGCGCTGTCCGATGCGGCTCGCTTTGCCCGACGGACGTCGGCGCCTGCAAACGCTTCCGCCGCTATAGCTTGGGCGAGGAACCCGCCTTCCCGCCCAAGTTGCTGCGTTGTTTGTGCGCTTCGGAACGTAGAGTATTCGTGGTAATATCCCAGTGATGTTGATACTCCGATGAGTACGAACGCCGTCAACGGGATAATTGCCAAAACCATTAAAAGTAGGGATAGCGGCAGTCTCGACATGCGTTCCTCATGGGCTATAAATTACACCGGTTTCCATTAGCGACGCGGTCAACAACATTGTGAAATCGACCGCCACGTGTGAGATGAGCGCGGCAGACTTACCATATGATTAAACCCTGTACTGGTTTGAAACTGCGCTGCGCAAATCGGAACATCGTTGCGTTCAGGGGATCATCTGCAAGGAAGATCTTGGGCCGAGCCAGTCGGCTTACTGGAGAGTTCTGTTGCTATCAAGCCACGAAGACGGTCGAGCGCGCTGGCTGATCGTAGGTCAGTCAGCGCAATCCGCCTCTGATATACGCAATGTTTCAGAGGGATATACTCCATAGCGCTTGCGATAGTCCGCAGAAAATCTGCCTCTATGAATGAAGCCCCATTTCAGAGCGACCTGCTTGACCGAGAGGCCAGGCTCGCCTGTCATCAGTTCCTGATGCACTGATTCCAACCGTAGGTGCTGCAGAAATGCCAGAGGGGTCGTATTTCGGAAGTTGCGAAAACCGCTCTGAAGAGTGCGTCGGCTTACGCCACAAGCCGTTGCGATTTCATCAAGAGATAGCGGCCGAGCAATATTGGCACGCATATAGTCGACCGCCCGCTTAACGGCCTTGGGTAAGGGTGGTTCAGCAACGCGGCATAACTCAGGTGAGTAGCGATGCTGCGCAGCTTCGATCAAAAGCTCCATCGTCGTTTCGGTGAGGTGATTAAGTGCTATCGGCGATTCAAGGAGGGTTCCTTCTCGTAATCCAGCATAAAGCACTGCTACCAGTTGCACCAAAAGGGAGCCGAACCCGACCGATAAGTCTATTTCTGCCGAAAAATCGAGGCTGCCTCTTATTGGCGTATTGAGCCGACGTGCTAAACGGCGCGTCAGCTCATCATGGGAGATCCTAAGACCCAAATGTTTCCTGGGCCCAATGAATTGGGTTGTACTCGCCGACATACTGTTCACGAAAACGCCACGCCTTCCCTCTGACAGGATTTGTCTGCCGTCCACGGTAACGACCGATCGCCCATATAGTGGAAGCATGATAATGTTTGCCTCCGCGGGTCCCTGGTGCTGGACCGTTAGGTCGCCCTCGTAATGCGCGGCAATAACTGCAATCGGGCCATTGGCAATCGCATGTATATCGTAGGCGGTCGTCTTATCGCCCTCTACATGCGCTGGAGATTGCGGGGAAAGCCTGGAAAGCGCTTCCGCGAGTTCCTCGCTGCAAGTGCCTTTGAGCGAGAAATGGTCAATCTTATAGGGGACACTCTCAACTCTCCACATCATCACTTCCTTCCCGAAACGGTATCCAAGCATGAGGTCGGCCTTTCGCCATCGACGGGCGAACAGGGCAATTGAGGGGTTGCAGCCGGTCCTCGCCGTCACTTCGACGGGAACCTTAGACTTAAGGGCAAAGAGGCGAGCCCATGACGCCGGTCTATTTTGTCAGTGATGCGCGAGCAATTTGGGGCCCTAGGTTCATCGCTGCTACTCCCAGTTCGCGACGATGGCTCGTGGTGAGGCCATGGGTGGGGTGTGGAACAGGGTGGAGCCGAAGCGCTACATCCGGCATGAACTCTCGTTTTACAGCGTGGTAGGATCGAAGCTTGTTGTTGGCGAAGGTACGACCAAATTAGTCTGCCCACAGGCGGATCGTCTGGTGCGAGACAATGATCCCAGGACCGGCCAGCATGTGCTCGATCACCCGCAGGCGCAAAAGCAAAACGGAAAGAAAGCGCACACCGCGTGCGCAATAATTTCAGCAGGAAAGCGGCGGGGGCGATAAAGCAGGTCACGGTTTGTCATGCCCAATCATCGCACTGCGAACCCAAGGTCCGTTCCCCCGTTGGCACCTGCGAAACGCGCTTTTCTTGTGCTGTATCGGAGACTGCAAACGCAGTAGTTCCGCTCTCCCGTTGGGGGCATGTAGAACGTCTGCTTGCCAGATACGAAACATTGGACAGCGCCTCCGCCGCGGCTGCGTCCTCTACACGAGGGCCGCGTTCATCGATCTCGCGGCAATAATCGATCAGGGCTTCGATGGTCACCATGAGAAGGTTGTGGCGCGCGGCGAATTCGCTGAGCTCGGGAAGACGCGCCATAGTGCCGTCGTCGTTGGCGATTTCGCAGATAACACCCGCTGGCTTGAGCCCGGCGAGCCGAGCGAAATCCACCGCGGCTTCCGTATGGCCGGGGCGTCCGACAACACCGGACGGGTTTGCCCGCAGGGGGAATATGTGGCCTGGCCGGGAGAGGTCCTCCGGCATCGTCGATGCGTCGGCAAGCGCCCTAATGGTCTTGGCGCGGTCTTCTGCGGAAATACCGGTTGATACGCCTTCTATCAGGTCCACCGAGACCGTGAACGCCGTCTGCATGGAATCCGAGTTGCGCTCCACCATCAGCGGGATATCCAGTTCGTCCAACCGGTCCCCGTTCATCGGCACGCAGATCAGGCCGCGCGCATAACGCATCATGAAAGCAACATGATCATTCGTCACCTTCTCCGCGGCAACGAGGATGTCGCCTTCGTTTTCCCGGTCTTCATCGTCCACGACGATGATCATCTCTCCGGCGGCGATTGCTTTAACCGCGCTCTCGATGGCAGCAAACTTCATGTTCTTCTCCTTGAACTAACCATGGCCCAGAGTGCGTGCGAGTTGGCGGTCGACCCGCTCCCGAAGTTCCGCAGACGGTGCCGAATCCGGGAAGTCTTCGTCCATCGCATAGATGAAGTCACCGCGAACCTCGGCTTTGAAGAAGCCCATCAATGAGCGCAGGTGCGCCTCGACATGCTCGCCATGGGCTTCGGCCTTACCCGTTGCGAATATCAAAACGGGTTTCCCCTGCAGGGCTGTCATTTCGAAGAGGTCGAAAAGATGCTTGAGAAGACCGGTCATCGAGGACTTGAAGACCGGTGTCCCCACAACGAGAACGTCTGAAGACTGGATTGCGTCAAGAACGTTCGTAAGTTCAGCAGGAGCCTGCGAACGCCACAGCGTGGTTCCTAACACCGGGAGAACATCGACTAGGTCAAACAGATACCGGGCGTGGCCGGGCGGGACGCTCGAGAGTGCGTATTCCCCGAGCGCCCGCGTCTTCGAGGGGCGCGAGACATTGCCGGTTATCGCGACAATCTTCATTTTGCCGGCCCTCCGATCAGATCTGGTTGCGGATATGCGGGGTACGCGCGTAGACGGCCACCATCGGCACGATCAGCAGACCCACGATCGCCTGCTGCGCGGCAAAGCTGAGGCCGAGCCCGACCAGCAGGGACGTCAATATGGTCAATACGAGTACCCCGAGAACGGTTGCCCCGTATCCGCCTGCGCCACCGAGCAACGAGGTGCCACCGATCACAACGGCCGCAACGGTGGTGAAGAGATATGGGTCTCCGACGCCAACGAAGCCGCCGCCGGAAAACCCGAGCAGCAATACGCCCGTCAGTGCCGACATCGCCCCACTGATACCGTGAATGCTGGTCCAGACCTTGGTTTCGGAAATGCCAAGCCGTGCCGCTGCAGTCCTGCTGCCGCCGACGGCGTAGATGGAGCGGCCGAACCATGTGTTATACAGAGCCCAGATGGTGACGAGCGTGACGAGGAGCCACACCAGCACCACGGGCGGCAGGGGCAGCCCGAAGGTCTTCCCGTTGAACGCGGCGATATTCCGGAGCCAGTCCGGTACGGGGGCGAAAACCGTTCCGCCGTAGTCGGAACCGATGGAGGTGTAGAGTTGTACCGCGCCGACAAATGCGAAGCCGACCCCTAGGGACATGATGAGAGCCTGGCCCTGCAGCTTGAAGCTCAAAAAGCCGTTCGCAAGCCCGATTGCTGCTCCCAGGAGAACGACCACTATCACGGCCAGCCAGGCAGGCATCCCGGTGACCAACAGGCTTGGGAAGAGAATATTCGCTCCCCCGATGACATATGGAATGGAGAGATCAAGCGCGCCGACCATGGCACATAGCGTCTGTCCCAACGATGCAAGCCCCAGGAAAGCGGCAAGCAGCAATATCGAACGCGCGTTACGGGGCGAGATAAACCCCGGAACGAGGATCGTACCCAGCACGAGAAGTGCAGCAAGCAGACCAAAGCCAATTACGATGCTGCGCTGCAGCTTTACCGATCGTCCTGTGATTTGGCTCATCGTCTGTTCCGTTGCGAGTGAAGTCATAACCAGTCCTCCCTAGAAAGCCGTGCGCCGGGCCGTCATGAATACGTTGACGAGGAGCGATGCCACGAGGATCAGGCCAAAAGCCATTTGCGTCACGAACCCCGTCACGCTTCCGAAGCTGAAGGCGGAAAGCAGGTACGAGATGAGGAACATGTTCAGCGCACCAAGCGTGGACCCCAAAACTCCCCCTCTCCCGCCAGCCAGGTTTGCGCCACCGAGCACCAGGGCGGTAATTGCCTGGAGCGTGTAGCTGCTTCCCTGGGTAGGATCGCCAGAAGAGATCAATGCCGTATAGCTGAGCGCGGCAAGGCCGACGAAGACGCCGCCGAGGAGATGGGCGCAGATGCGTACGGTGTCGACTTTCACTCCGCTCGTGTAGGCCATCCGTTCGTCAGCGCCTGTCATGCGGAGGTGGGAGTAAAAGGTGGTCCGGCGCATAACGGCCCAAAGAGCCAACGCCGCCAAGACGATGATCAGCACCGGAGATAAGATCGTCGTTCCTGCTCCCCACGTCATCATCCAGTCCGGCGCAACGCCGCCCGGCCTTGACATGACCATGAGGTTCAAGCCTGAAAGGACGAGGAAGCTGGAGAGCGTGACGATGATGGGGGCGACCCGGACGTAGATGATGATGAGCGCCTGCAGCAACTGGTACAGTGCGCCGACTGCCACCACCCAGCAAATCACCGCGAGTGGAGACGTGTAACCCCTTGCCGAGAGCCAGCCGATCAGGGTGACGTTCACGAAACCCATCAGCGGGCCAACGGAAAGGTCGACCGAACCGCGGCCTGCCATCACGATCGGTGTCAGGGCCAGCGTCGTGAGGATCAAAGGTGCTGCGACGATGATTGCTCCGCCCATTCCGGTTGCGGTGAACAGCCGCGGCGAGAGCACGGCTGCGGCGACGAGCAACACTCCGAAAAGAACGAGCGGTACGGTCAGCGACCTGTCGAGCGCAGGAAATCCAAAACGTTGCGACATCAGTGTGCCTTTCTCTCTTTGGAGAATTCCATGGTGTCGGCAACCGAGCGGCCGAACATTGCAGCGAGAATGGTTTCTTCGTTGATGTCGGGGCCGTCGAGGGAACGATGGATGCTCCCTTTGTGAAAGACATCAACGCGATCGGCGAAACCGAGAAACTCTTCGATCTCGCTTGAAAGGTAGATTACCGAGCCGCCACCTTCGGCAAACAGCCGAAGCTCGCGATACAGGTCGCGTTTGGTGTTGAGGTCCACGCCTCGAGCAGGGTCGTTAAGAACGATCACTCTGGGATCATTGGCGAAGGCACGACCGATCAGGACCTTCTGCTGGTTACCACCGGAAAGGGACGTAATCCGGTTGTCCGGGTGGCCGATCTTGACGCGGAGCCGCTCGACCTCCCGGGCAAACGTCAGCTTCAGCTTTTTCCGCTTGATGACACCGAACAGCCCCAAGTTCTTTTGATAGATACCGATGGCGAGGTTCTCGAAAATGCTCTGCTGCGGGAAAATTCCTTCCCGCTTCCGGTCTCCGGATACGTACACAATGCCCTTATTCGCGGCGTCGTCGAGCGTGCTAACTTTGACGAGACCGGTGCTTTCCCGATCCAGGATCCGGATCTCTCCTCCGAACGGCGAGATAATCCTTGCGACCAGTCGAACAAAGGCGTCCTGGCCCTGGCCGTCCAGACCCGCAACTCCCACGATAGATCCCTGTGGGAGGACGAAGTCGAAGGGTTGTGATGCCTCTTGGGGGCGCGCGCCACGCACGGAAAGAACCTCCTTGCGATCACCCGACAGGCCCGCTGCAGACGTTGAAGCGGCGGCGGAAATCTGGCGGTCTTGAGGGGTCATCATGCGGAGGAGGTTCGCCTCGGTGATCTCGGATTTCTCAAGGACACCGACGGTGAAACCGTCTCTCAGTATTGTCGCCCGGTCGGCGATACGGACGAGCTCAGCGATGCGGTGCGTGACGATGATGACCGCGCACCCTTCGGACCGGAGCCGATCGATCTCGTCGTGGAGCCGGACGGTCGCGTCGAGATCGAGTGCAGCCGAGGACTCGTCCAGGATCAAGACCTTGGGTTTCCTCAGGACGGCGCGGGCGATAACGATCCATTGCTTGATGCTGAGCGGAAGGTCACCGACGTTCTGCCGGAGATCGACCGGCTTTCCCACCAGGCGGTCCAGAAGGCTTTGCGCAAGGCTTTCACGTTCCTTGGAGGATTTCCGAAGCGAGAACAGGTCCTCGCTTCCCACGAAAAGGTTGTCGAGGACACTCGCCTCATCGGCGACAAGGACCTCCTGGAAGATCGTAGCGAGACCAACGTCTTTGGCATCGACTGGCGAGGCGATGGACTTGCCAAGGATCAGGACAGATCCTGCATCGGCGGCGATAACGCCGGACATGATCTTCGCCATGGTGCTCTTGCCGCTGCCATTCTCACCAACGATCGCGTGCACCTCTCCTGCCCTGGCGACAAAATCGCATTTCTTCAAAGCCTTCGTTTCGCCAAACGATTTGGCAACGGCCGTCATGCTTACGGCGACGTCATTCGTCATGCCGATCCTCCCTTTAGGCAGCAGCAAATTGCGCCAGGTCATCCGATGCCCGGGCCTCTTGCTGGATTGCGACTGCCGTCTTTGAATGCTCCGAGAACTCGCTCGGTGAACTATAGAATGACAGATTGTCTGCTAATCTGTCAATAGTGCCGTCATGCCGACACTGAGATGTCGAGTTGATTTCGATGAAACCGATTGGTCGTTTCCACGCCCTCCCAGTTGCAAAAGCATGTTGTCACGCACCTGACGTCGGTCAGAGGTTCTCGATCGGAGTTCCGCCGCATCGGAAGCGATCTGGCGGCCTGCGCGATCAAGACAGGACCAAAGCGCTATTGAGGGTGTCCGGTAATCGGAATGACCATCGCACCCCTCTCCGATGAAGGCGACCGTTTGGATTGGGCCATACGGAACATCCCAACCTCCGCGCATCGAACGCGGCACGTGCCATTCGATCGTCCAGTCCTTCCACGCTGGGGGCGGGCAGATCGAACTCATGGTCGATCTGCCCCTGGCGCGCGCAACCGTGGAAGGATCACGGGAACTCTTCGAAGTTTTCCTTCGCAGGGTCGTGAGCAAGCCACGGCCTGGCGTGGGACAGCCAGACGTTGGACATAGGAACCGAACCAGGATCAGTGTCAAAAGTGCCTGCCCGCAGCACCTTCATTTCCGGGTTGGCAGGCCGTTCGGCGTAAACGTGCGAACCACACCGTGAGCAGAACCACCTCAGTTTTCCCGGGGTCGACTCAAAGCTGTGAAGGACTTCCTGGCCGGAAGTCAGCTTGAAGTTCTCACTCTTCACCTTGGCGGCAGTGTTATGATCGGCCGCATGGGACTTTCTGCACGTCTGGCAGAAGCAGTTCCACATCGGGCCGTCCAGTTCCGACACTTCGTACTGGACCGCTTTACATTGGCAAGATCCGAGGATCGGCATCTTCAAAATCCTTTCATCGCTTTATCGAGTTGTGGCGGTCGCGCGCTCGCAGAAAGCCACCGCTTCAGGTTCCGTGCAGCCTGCCGGATTCTGTCTTCATTCTCCACGAAAGCCAGCCGTACGTATTCGTCACCCATCTCGCCGAAACCGATACCAGGCGAAATCGCGACCTGTGCCTTCTCGAGCACGAGTTTCGCAAACTCCAGCGAGCCAAGGTGTCGGAAATCCGGGGGTATCTTCGCCCATGCGAACATCGTCGCCGCAGGAGCCGGAACGTCGAAACCGGCATCGGCAAAGGTCTTGACCAGTGTATCTCTGCGCGTCTTGTAGATGTCTCGGGCCCGCGCGGCGTCCTCCCCGTCCGAGTTTAGGGCATGAGCGGCGGCGACTTGGATTGGCGTAAATGCTCCGTAGTCCAGGTACGATTTCACGCGCGTCAACGCCCGGATGAGCCGTTCGTTGCCCACCGCAAACCCAACGCGCCAACCGGGCATAGAGAATGTCTTCGACATCGAGGAGAACTCGACGGCCACGTCGATCGCGCCGGGGACTTCGAGAACAGACGGTGGCGGCGGACCGTCGAAATAGATTTCGGCGTAGGCGATATCCGACAGAACGATGAGATCGTGCTTCTTCGCAAAGGCGATGACGTCCTTATAGAAGTCGAGCGTCGCGACGCGAGCGGTGGGGTTCGACGGGTAGCTTATGATGAGCGCCAGAGGCTTCGGTACCGAATGCCGTACCGCTATTTCGAGAGCTTGGAAGAAGGTCTCATCCGGCTCGACCGGTACCGACCTTATCACGCCCCCTGCCATGAGAAATCCGAACGTATGAATCGGATAGGAAGGGTTCGGACAGAGAATGACATCCCCGGGGGCGGTTATGGCCTGCGCCATGTTCGCAAACCCCTCTTTGGACCCAAGCGTCGCAACAACCTGGGTATCCGGATCAAGCTTCACATTGAACCGGCGGGCGTAATACGCAGCCTTGGCGCGGCGAAGCCCGACAATGCCCTTGGAAGCCGAATAGCGGTGCGTGCGCGGGTGCTGCACCGCTTCGCACAGCTTGTCCACAACCCAGCTTGGCGTGGGAAGATCCGGATTGCCCATTCCAAGATCGATGATGTCGGCTCCGGCCGCGCGCGCGCTGGACTTGAGACGGTTCACCTGGTCGAAGACGTAAGGGGGCAAACGCTGTATCTTGTGGAATTCCAACTTCTGGTTCCTTATCGTAGGTCCTCCGCGCCGACGGATGAAGCCGGCGCGGAGGTCGCGGGACAACTTGGGAGGTCGTCGATTACTTCTTCGGCCGCCAGGCCAGCGGATCTTCCGGGCGCTCGAAGTACTGTGCTGCTACGTCCGCGGGCCACCATGCATCGCCCTTGGGCTCGATCCACGCCGTGGAGTTCGGATCGCAATCTTCCGGAATTGCTTCCTTCACATCGTCGATCGTGTAGGGAAGAGCCGGTCGCAGGATCGACTGGATCTTCGGCCCCTGGCCTTGGAGTGTCCTCATCATCACGTCCCACACCAGGCGAGCATCGGCCCGCGGCGGCCAGAAATGGAAGCTCTGGCTGATGAAGTCGGGATTCTTACGCCAGTAGCACGCCGCTGACGCCTCGCCGCCGAGGACGATTGGCATCATGTCGCGCCCGGACTGCTGGACCGCGTTGACGACACCGTTTTCCGACGCCGACTGGACCAAGATACCTGCGATTTCTGTAGGGTTCGTCGCGAGGAATTTCTGGACTTCGACCTGGGCGACCTGATCGGTCCACTTGCCAGCGACATCGCCCACGACGGTGATGTCCTTGTACTCGTCGAACGCCTTCTTGGCACCGACATTGAAGCTGTCGGACGATGCGAAGCCCGGGATGCCTGAAACCGTCAGGACGTTGCCCTTACCGCCGATTTCCTCCGCCAGCCATTTTGCGGCCGTGTAGCCGCCCTGGGTGTTGTTTTCGGTCGCATTGATCGCGTAGGGCGATGTCACGTAACCCGAGAAGGAGAATACCGGAACGCCCTTGGAATGCGCGTATTCGATGGTCTGGTTGATGGCCGTCACGTTCGAGCAGCAGATGATGATGGCATCGACGCCGTCGTCGACCATCTGGCGCATCTGCTGGATTTGCGTCGCGTCCTTCAGGTCGGACTGCGTGACGACAAGGTCAGATACCAGTCCAGCCTCCTTGTATTTCGGAAGCAGAACCTCGTTCATTTCAGTGAGGATCTGGGCACGCCACGTGTTGCCGGCATAAGTGGACGCGTAGCCGATTTTCCACGGCGGCGGCCGCTTGGCCACAAAATCCTTGAGCGGCGTACCGCCGAGGGGAATTGCCGGGTCCACGAGCTGGTAAAGCTGCTTTTGGTCCGGTGGTAGCGAGTCTAAGCCGTCCGCGAATGCGGCGGTGGTCATCAGGCCTAGCCCGATGATCACGCTCAATGCGGTGTAAACCTTCTTCAGCATGTGAGGGTCTCCTCCCCTTCGTACATCCGCTACAGCAGTCGACGCCGTTCGCGTCGAGCCACGGAATTGGTGAAACGTGTTTCGATTTCGGATTGTTGGCGGGCGGCTTGCACCGTCCGCGGAACGGTCAGTTCCTGAGGCCAGCCTGTTTCAGCAGGGGCATGACGCGGTCGTTGAAGAACGGCAGTTCTTCGTTGTAGTCGACCATTGTGAGAAGTGCGCCGTCGACGCCCGTATTGCTCAATGCGACGAGCTTGTCGGCGACCTGTTCCGGCGTTCCGACGATCGGGTAGCCGCCCCAGCCAGCGATAAAGCGCTCCTTGAACTTCTGGTACATCTCCTCCGAGTGGTTCTGTGACTGAACCTGGAGAACCTCGCAGATGTTTTCGCAGGCTTCCCAATCGCCCTTCTGGTTCACGTAGTAGTCGTAGTAGTCCTGCGCTTCCTTTTCGGTCTCGCGAACGACGACCGGGCACGCGGTGAAGGTTCCCAGTTCGCGCTTGTATTCCTCGCGAGCCAGCTCCTTGACCTTCTTCACCCAGGCCGCGCCCGATTCCATGTCCTGCATGAAGCCGAAATTGAAGTCGCAGAACTTGGCGGTGAAGTGCAGGCCCTTGCCCGAGGAACCGGCGCAGATGAGAACCGGACGACCCGTCTCCTTGTTGTAGGGCTTCGGCTCGCTGAACGCGTCTTTCACCTTGAGGAACTGGCCGTCATAGGTGACGCCGTTCTTCTTCCACAAGGTGTCAACGATTTCCATCCATTCCGTGGCATATTCGTAGCGGGTGTCGTGTTCCATCATCGGAACGCCGAACATCTCCATTTCCGGGGTAAACCAACCCGTCACCAGGTTCAGGCCGTATCGGCCCTTCGAAATATTGTCGATCGTCGTCGCCATCTTCGTCGCGACGATCGGGTTCAGGGTCGGGATATGCGTCGTCGAGAAAAACTGCAGCTTCGTGGTCACGGCAGCCAGTGCCGCGGCCCAGGTGAACGTGTCCATGTTCACGCCGTTGAAGTTCGTCGGCCCGCCGAAACCGCGCCACCGGGCGATCGGCACCATGCATTCCCACCCGGCCGCTTCGAGCTTTTTGGCAATTTCGACATTGTGTTCGAAGGTAGGCTCGAACGTTGATTCCGCGGTGGTGATGGCGCAGGCGCTGGAACAATTTGTTCCAAATACGCCAAGTTTTAGCTTGTTGCCGTTAAACATAGGGTTTCCGGCGGCGCGGAAATCATCGCTGGTCGTCATATTGAAGTCTCCTCCACAGAGTTTGTCTGTTCCCGGCCCGAAAGCCGGGATACCGATTAGATGCCCATGTCCTCGAAGACTTCCTGCGCGACGCGGAAACTGTCGATCGCCGCCGGCACGCCGCAATAGATCGCGACCTGAAGGAAGACTTCGCGAAGCTCATCCTTGCTCAGGCCGTTATTGATCGCGCCGCGAACGTGCAGCTTCAGCTCGTGGGGACGGTTAAGGGCGGAAATCATGCCAAGATTGAGAAGGCTGCGCGAACGGCGGTCGAGGCCGGGCCTGTTCCAGATCTCGTTCCAGCAATACTCGGTGACAAGCTCCTGCATCGGCCAGTTGAACTCGGTCGCCTTGTTTACCGAAGCGTCGACATATGCGCCGCCGAGAACCTCCCGACGGGTCTGCAGACCCTTTTCGAACCGTTCACTGACGGGACGCCCATTCACTTGCGATTTCACATCGGTGGCAATAGTCACGGATCAAACTCCTCATTATCGGCCGAAAGGCATTTGGTGGATGTCATAGGCCGAAAAGCTCGGCCAAACGTTTCAGGCGGCAGCATCGATCAGCGCTGCCGATCTAACCAATTTCCCGTCCTCGTAGAGGAGTGGGGCAATATTCTCGATAAACCGGGCCTCGACCACTTCGCCGAGAACGACGTCATGGGTGCCGACGGTAACGGCGGAGTTGAGGCTGCAAACGAATGCGGCCTGGGCGTCGCCAAGGATGGGAACTCCGCCAGCCGTGACCCACTCACCATGTGCGAACCTCTCCTCTCCCTTCAGTTTTCCACTGAACAGCGGAACCAAAGGCGCATGGCTAAGATGCAGCATGTTGACCGCGAATTTACCGGCGAGCTTGAGCGGGCCGCTGATCGAAGCAGATTGGTTGACGCAAACCAGGAGGGTCGGCGGGTCAGCCGTCACTGATTGGACGGCGGTTGCAGCCATGCCGTAACGGGCACCTTCCCACTCCGTCGTGATCAGGCAAATTGTCGATGTGAACCGGCGTAAAGCGGTCTTGAACGCCGCTTGCGCTGCTATTTCAGCACCAGCCATGGTTACCTCCCCAAGTCATTCGTGATCAAAGATAAGCAGATTATCAGACAATCTGTCAACATGTTTTATTCATCATTGACAGATTGTCTGCGAAAATGTTTTCTCGGGGCAGTGAAAGAGGAGACGATTATGGATCTGGAATCGAAAGTCTGTGTGGTGACCGGGGCTGGCAGCGGGATCGGCCGCGCCACTGCTGAACTATTTGCGCGCCAGGGCGCTAGGGTTGGCGTCGTCGACGTCAACATCGATGCCGCGCGAGACGTTGCCCGAGACATCGGGACAGATGCGATCGCGTTAAAGGCCGATGTGTCTTTGTCCGCCGAGGTCGAGGCGATGGTTAGGTCAGTTAAGGAAAAATGGGGGCGCATCGACGTTCTCGTCAACAACGCGGGGTTCGGGATGACGGGAAACGTCACGACCATCGCCGAATCCGACTGGGACCGGATCATGGCGGTAAACGTGAAGGGGATCTTCCTATGCTCGAAATACGTGGTTCCCATTATGGCGGAACAGGGCAGCGGATCGATTATTAACACGACCTCATACACGGCCGTGTCAGCCATCGCGAACCGTACGGCCTACGTGGCGTCTAAAGGCGCGATCTCGGCACTCACGAGAGCCATGGCACTGGACCACGCAAAAGACGGGATCCGCGTAAACGCTGTCGCCCCCGGAACGATCGACTCGCCCTATTTCACCAAGATTTTCGCCGACGCGGCAGACCCGCAAGCCCTGCGGGAAGACTTCAACGCCCGTGCAGCCCTGCACCGGATGGGCAACCCGGAAGAGATCGCCGAGGCGATGCTTTTTCTCGCTTCGGACCGCTCGCGGTTTGCGACCGGAAGCATTCTCACCGTCGACGGAGGATCGTCGATCGGAAACCACTTGGTGCGCTAAAGCACGTAGGTGCTGACGGGTGCCTCCTTCTTGACCACGGGAGACAATTTTACTGTGGCATTACGTGTCGGAAACACAGAGACCCGCGGTGGGAAAAGATAGAGATCACGCGCAAGGCTGCGTGATCATAATCCTGCGATCAGACGTCGCAACGGCACCTTATAGACGCATCGCCGCGCCTGATTCTTCACCCAGATATCGCGTGAATTTTTCCAATTTCATACCGGAATTTCTCGGGAGCGCGTGACGATGCCGGCTGTGCCATCGCCGGCACGCTAATTGCAAAGCCTCGGTATGCGCCCGCCCACTTTCGCATTCGCTCGCCCGGCGTGCTGCACCGGGCGGCCAGTCCGACCGCTTAGCGCGCGGCTTGCCGGACAAACTCGAGCCCTTTTACAAGATAGCTCCGGAAGAAGTTCGGGTGTTCGCACATGGGGAAGTGACCCAGACCGTCCATGACGAGGTGGAGGCATCCCGGAATGAGTTCGGCGAGCTTGGCACCGTCGTCCGGAGTGGCTGAGTAGTCATAGTCGCCCGAGAGCAGCGCCACCGGGGTGCGTGATGGGTCAATACGGGGAGCTGTCACTGCTCCGTCGAACTCGTCGCTGTAGAAGGAAAGATCCCCTGGGTAAACTCCGGGTGCTCCCTGCGAATAGATCCAGCTTGACCTCCTGCGCTCGCCTGAGGGGCTAAGTGGGCTCATGATCCCTCTGACATACGCCGAGTTATGAAGTGAGCCGTGTACGTTTACGTTATGCTGGTATGGGTTCCGGCGTCCCTTGGAGCGGAAAGGTGGCTCGATCGCCACGATCCCGAGGACATGCTCCGGCCGTTCCGCGGCGAGAACCAGCGACATTGCCGCGCCCATGGACCCACCCGCAACAATCGCCTTTTCGCGAACGACCTGTTCGAGTATGGCCGTGCACCATTTCAGGTACAGCGATGCCGTGAGCTTGTAGGGTGCTCCATCCCATGTCAGCGGCGGCATGGACCGACCGTGGAATGGTAGGTCAACAGCGATCAGCCTGTAGGTTTTCGCAAGCTCGGTGTCCGCCAGTTGAGGAATGAATTGGCGGCTATCCGCTCCGGCGGTGTGAAGAAACAGGACCGGCACCCCCTCGCCTGCTTCTTCGTAATATATTTCATGGGGGACGTCATCGATATCGACGACGGCATACTGCCCCCGGATTTGACGCAGGTCGCGTTGAGCATGCTCCGCTTTCATCTCGGGGGACGCAACGACGAGCTCGAACACCCGCTCCAGAGCCGGGCGTGCTTTCGCAAGGGCGAGCGGTGAGCCGGCGATCTCGAAGAGAGGATTTGCAAGCTGCAACGCTGTGAAGGAGTGAAAGGTGGCGGGCGGCGGCGTCATTAGAACCTGCTCCCAGGCGTCCGCAGTGGCCCTCACTGTCACCTGGGGATTATCGCTTTCCCCCGAGATCGCCGCGCCGCCTTCAGCGAAATTGAGGGCGATCACCTGATCGCCGACGTAGAAGGCGATGTCCATTGTCAGGTCCGGAGTGAGCCGGGGCAATTCCCGATCCCCAAGAGCCTCCGCTATGCGGGACCGCAATTCATTAAAAGTGCCCAAAGCAACCTCCCTGTTCGAACGAGCGCCAGGCCGCACGCGTCGGCAGCGCCATGACTTCGAATAAGCAGATTATCAGACAATCTGTCAATACCGGCTGTTGCCGCTTCTTCAATCGCCGTCGTTTTCGGAGGTTTTACGAAGGTAGTCCAGTGCGACCTTAGCCGCCATATCGATGTGGTACTTGCAGGCTGCGGCGGCTTTCGCTCCGTTTCGGTCAGTAATGGCCGCAGCGATCTCCTTTATCTCTTCCACACTGTGGTTCAAGCGCCCCGGCTGCGTCATCGACGTCATGCGCAGGAGAGTCACCCGATTGTGGAGCGATGTCAGCATTTGCTTGACGAAGACGTTTCCACTCCCTTGCATCAGGCAATCGTAAAACGCGGTTTTCGCCTTGATGAGCCTGCTCCCACCGCCGCTTGCCGCCGCTTCCGCAAACTCAGCAACCGCCTCATTGAGTGTATGGATATCCTGGGCGGTTCCGTTTTCAGCGAATTCCTTTCCGGCATAGCTCTCTAGCAAAGCCCTGACGCTGTAGAGCTGAGCGGCTTCTTCGTAAGTGATAGTGCTGACGACGGGACCGCGGTGCGGATAGCTGGTAATGAGGCCCTCGGCCTCGAGTTGTCGAAGCGCCTCGCGGATTGATGTCCGTCCTACACCGATCGACTCGCAGAGCTCTCGCTCAACGAGGCGCTGACCCGGCTTGAAACGGCCGCTTGATATCGCCTGCCGCAGTTTATCTTCTACCTGAGTGCGCAATGTGGCACTCTGTCGTGCAATCTGTAAATCCATATCACCCATCGGATCCAAAAGTCCGTTTTACCAAGGCCGAAAGCGGCCGCGCAAGTCATGGTACTATATGGTGGGTTATCCTGATGAGACAACCCGATTGTCTGACAAAAGCGAAGAACGCCCTAGCTTTGTCTCTTACCGGACATTCCACGCGTCCCCATTACCGCAGAACCTTTGCAAAAGCGAGATCGGGTGACAGCGATCGAAAACCCGTCAGGACTGCGGGATCGTGGCCTGGAACAAGTACTCCGGACGGTCCTGATAGCTCACGGAGAGTTCGGTATCCCTCCAGTACGTCGGCGTAATCGGCGAAAAGCGGAAAGACGTCGTCATGCTCCAGATAGCGTTGAAAATGGAGTGCGTCCGATGCGATGACGACGACTTCATCGCCATCGTCCAGCCTCACGACCTGAAGGCCTTTGGAATGACCGCCGACGAGATGGATGGTGAGCCCCTCCACAATCTCGCCGTTCCCGTCGTGGAAGCGCATCCTGCCGGAAAACGTCAGGCGGACCGCATCAACGACGGCGTCCACTGCAAAGGGACGCCGAAGACGATCATGGCACATGCATCGTCCTGTACCGTAGGCCATCTCCCGATCCTGCAAGTGGAACAGGGCTTCGGGGAAGTCCGCAAGGTTTCCCGCGTGATCATAGTGGAGATGCGTGATGACGACGTCGGTAATGGACGATGCGGAAATCCCGAGCTGGCGAAGCGCTTCGACCGGATGGATCAACATGGTCCTCCCGCGCCTTTCAGCCTCCTGCGGGCTAAACCCGGTATCAACCAGGATCAGGCGTTCACCGTGGCGGATCAACCAGACGAAATACTCGATCCTGCCTGGGGCGTCGTGGGGATCTCCTGCTTCCAGGCCGAGTTCGCCAACGGGGCGAACCGCAGTGCCGTAATGTATCGCCAGGACTTTCCAGTCGCTCAAATTCTCGCTCCTTCCGCAGGCTCAGGGAACCAGCAGATGCCGGATCACCTCGCCACGGTCTAACCGGTCGAAGGCCTCGTTGATTTCCTCAAGCGGGCCAGTGCTGGACAGCAGTCTCTCCACGGGCAACCTACCTTTGAGGAACAGGTCGATATAACGGGGAATATCGCGCGAAGGCACGCAAGACCCCATGTAGCTGCCTTTGATGATGCGTTCTTCCCCGACAAGAGGAAGCGGCGAGATCTCGAATTTGGTGTTCACGTTCGCCAGACCCGCTGTCGCCGTCGTGCCGCCGCGCCGCGTAATGCCATAAGCGGTTTCGAACGCTTTGCTCGACCCTGCCATCTCGATGGCGTAGTCCACTCCCCCGCGTGTCGCTTCCTTGACCTCGCCGATGACATCCGGCGTGGTTGCCAGGAAGGTAAGCGTCGCGCCCAGCGACCTAGCCAGCTCAAGCTTTTCCGGCATCAAATCGATGGCGACGATCTCGCTTGCCCCGCTGGTCACCGCTCCGAGGACCGCCGACAAGCCCACGCCCCCAAGGCCGATGACGGCGACCGACTGTCCCGGCTTCACGCCACACGTGTTTACGACCGCACCGACGCCTGTCATGACGGCGCATCCGAACAGGGCCGCCATCGTGACGTCCACGTCTTTGGTGATCTTGACGACCGAGTGCGCCGACACGACCGCGTATTCCGAAAACGCCGATACGCCGCTGTGATGGTTGATATCGTAGCCGCGAAGACGGATATGCTTGCTACCGTTCAACAATGTCCCGGCGGCGTTTGCGCGATAGCCAGGCTCACAGAGGCTAGCGCGTCCTCCCGCGCAGTAATCGCAGTGTCCGCAGATCGGCAGGAACGACATCACGACGTGATCGCCAACCTTCACTGTATCGACGCCGGGTCCGATTTCTTCGACAATGCCGGATGCTTCATGCCCCAACGCGACAGGCAGCGGGCGGGGCCGGTCGCCATTTATCGCCGACAGGTCGGAGTGGCACACACCAGCGGCCTTGATTTTGACCAGGACCTCAAGATTGCCGGGAGGCGTCAGATCGACGGTCTCGACACTGAGAGGTCGCGAACTTGCATACGGCTTGGGAAGCCCTGACTCTCGGAGAATGACTGATTTCATCTGCATTGTCGTGTATTCCTATCGCGAAAGCATCTGCATGGCGGTGGGTACGTAGCGGAAGCCATCCCGCTCCCGAGCGACGTTGCCGAGCCCGGGCCACGCAAAGTGATAGGACATCACGGGTATGCGGTCTGTCGCGAGCATATCCAGCACCCGGGTGCGCGACCGCGCCGAGAGCTTGGGATCGGTGTCGTACTTGAACTCCATCCACGGGCGTTCCATCAGCAGGATATGATGATGGGTGAGATCGCCGAGGAAGCAGAGCCGATCGTTGTCAGACTGCATGAGGAAGCAGAAGTGGCCCAAGGTGTGGCCTGGAGCGTGCACCGCCTGCACGCCCGGCAGAAACTCCTGACCGTCCACGAAATGCGTTATCCGATCACGGTGTGGAAGAAGGTTCCTCCGGGCATTTTCCACCTGGGCCTTGAAACCGTCATCAAGCTTGCCTCCGTCGGTCCAGTCATCGAAGTCGCTTTCGCTTATGAAGATCTCCGCGTTCGGAAAATTAAGCTTGCCGTCCTGATCGCAAAGTCCGCCGGTGTGGTCGATGTGTGCGTGGGACAACACCACGGTATCGACTTCCAAGGGGTCGATGCCTGCCTCCTGCATGCTTTTCAGCAAGCGGCCGGTCGTCGGCCCGAAAATCTTCGACGTCCCCATCCCGGTGTCGAACAGGATGGTCTTTCCGTTAATTTTGACCAGCGGGATGTTCTGCTCGAGGGTTACCGACGAACTGGACAGGAAGTTCCTGTTGAGCATTTCCGTCACCGTGGCCGCGTCGACCCCGAGGAAATTCTCCCGCGGGTCGCCCAACTCCAACGGTCCGTCCGAAAGTACCGTTATTTCGCCGGTTCCGAACTTGAACGGATAGAAATAGGGCAACTTAGTCTGATGCGCTTGGTCATTGAGCACGCCGCTTATCCTCCCAGATTGGCTGCACTATTTGACAGATTGTATGAAAATCTGTCAACACAATATTGGTGTCGTGATGACGTCAGGAAACAACCGAAAGCACGTGACCCCTTGGCCTGCCGATGTTGAACTGTTCGATCTGTTGCATCAGCCGCTGGGTCTCTTTTGTAAGTTCCTGAGTGGCGGCGTGGGCTTGCTCGGCGATGGCAGCGTTTCGCTGGGTGCTGTCATCGATCTCGCCAACGGCCTGGTTCACTTCGATAAGCGAAGCAGCCTGGTCCCTGCTCGCCGCAGCGATAAGCTCAACCCTTTCGGAAATTCCGGCAACATTCGACGATATGGCAATCAGCACCTTGCCCGCCTCGTTCACCAATCGCGATCCCGAGGCGACTTCCTCGGTCGATCTTGCGATGAGTTCCTTGATTTCCTGGGCGGCTAGGGCCGACCGCTGGGCAAGCTCCCTGACTTCCTGGGCGACGACAGCGAAGCCCTGTCCCGCTTCCCCAGCTCTCGCGGCCTCGACACCAGCATTGAGTGCCAGGAGATTGGTCTGGAACGCTATCTCGTCAATAACGCCGATGATTTGCGAAATGCGGCCAGAAGCCGCTTCTATACGGCCCATAGCGTCGACCGCGTTCGTGACTACTGAAGCAGACGCATCCGCGGCCTGCTTGGTTTCCTTTACAAGCCGGGCTGCGGCTTGCGCCTGCTCTGTCGACGAACGCACCGTCGCGGTGAGTTGATGAACCGCAGCCGCGGTCTCCTCCAACGATGCGGCTTGACGCTCGCTGCGGCGGGAGAGATCATCGGCGCCACTGCTGAGATTGTCTGCATTTTGCCGAATGAGCACGATGTTGCCGCGAAGTTCCGACATCGTCGCCTGCAAGCGCAGCAACGAATTGTTGAAGTCTTTTCGCAACTGTTCCAGCCGCCCAGAGAACGGTTGATCGATCGTGCTCGAAACATCACCGTTGGATAACCTCTCCAGCCCAGCGGCAAGACTGTCGACGGCGTCGCCGATCTGTTTGTCGATCTGGGCTTTCTCCGCCTCGCTGTGCCGACGTTCAGCTTCGGAAGCTGATCGTTGACGATCCGCGTCGTTCTCGATCTCGATTTTCCTTACAGCATTCTCCCTGAAGACACAGAGTGCCCGGGCCATTTCTCCGAGCTCATCAGCGCGCTCAGAACCGCCGATCTCGATGTCAAGGTCCCCTTCGGACAAACGCCGCATGTCGTCGGTCAACCGGACGACAGGTTTCTTGAAAGTCGCAATCATCCCAAAGCCAGCGAGAAGCGCGACGAGGACGCCTGCAAATATCGTTATGAGGGCAATGCCGTTCGCACGGGCCGTCTCTTCGATGGCCCTGGCACGCTGGGCCTCGGCAAACGTCGTGAGGTGGCCCCATATGGTGTTCAACTGGTCTGTCGTTTGCCTATATTGCGCACGCCTGACTTCCGAGATCTCGACGAGCTTCGCACTGTCCTGCGTCATACCCTCTACCGCCGGAGGGACCGTATTCTGGACTGCCTTGAAAAGGTCGAGATCGGAAGCGGCACTCCAGATGTCCAATATCTCCTTCTTCGTCCTGTCGAAGTTCTGGACGAGCTGCGCGCGGTTTTGTTCGGTAGGGTCGGCTATGAAGCGCGCAAGGTGTATCCTGATGAGATAGCTGGAGTCCGAAAGTCTTCGGCTGCCGTCCAGGGCGCTGCTGATCTTGGCCAAACGTTGGTCGAGACCTGCGAACTCGACGATTGCTTTCTTTGTTTGCTGGTTCGCCACCGCGTTGATCCCGACGGAGATTTCCTTGAACGCGGACATTGCGGTGTCGAGGCCTACGGCGTTGTCCGATGCGGCGCCCTGCGACAGAATTTCTGTTACGCTTTTCACCGCGCCGTCGACCGAGCTCGACAGTTTGGTAGCGTCCGACGGCAAGGAAGCCCGCAGATTTCGGGCGCTTCGACGCAACTCGCCCACTTTGCCGCGCAAATATTCGAGTTTCAGCTCGGTCGTTCCGGCGGATTGGTAGCCCGCGGCAAAATCAAGAAAGAAGGTTGCATAGCCTGTCACCCTGTCGGCATCGCGCAACATCGATTTGGCGGCGCCCTCGGACTGCTCGCCGGACTTTCTCAACTCGTCAGCTAGCCTGAGCATTTCATCCTGCGACCAAACCAGCGATTCAGAATGATTGGCGATCGAGGTTATCAGTTGCTCTTCGCTTTCATGGATGCTCCAGAGAGAGCCAAAATTGTCCACCACGTCCCGCATGATCGCGTTTGCCGACAGGAGGCCTTCGCTTTCCCCCGTAGCTCCGGCATTCGTCACTAAAGCCTGCAGATGCGATTGCTGGGCGAGCAGGTCAGCCTTCACGCGATCGCGCCTTTCTTCCGACGCCTCGTCGAGAAACTCTCTCATCGAGGCGGAGACGTCACGGAAACCCGAGAGCACCTGCATCACCTGGCTCGAGGTTTCCAGGCGGCTTTGTAGGAGACCCGCGGCGTAGTGTCCCAAAAACCCCACCGCGCAAATGCTGATTATGAAAGGCAGTACGAAAATGATTACTTTGGTCTGTAGCCGGAAACGGGACAACAGCCTGTCCATTGTGGTCGATCCTTGTCCATAGGCGGTGAAGAAACTTCATCAATCGGGATCCGCCTCCGATGGAAGCATCGAATCATCAATGACGACACGAAAGCTGCGCGACCGAGGATTGTCTGTCAACAGATTGTCTGATAAAGCTTGCTAAGGTTCGAACTGTCTCATGAACTTGCGGAGGAATAACTCCGTAACAGAACCGGCGCTGCCGCAGCCGGCACATCTTTCACTGCTGACATCGATCAAACCGCGATGTCCTTGTTTTCAGTGGAAAGCGGTGACCGCATCTCGGCTATGTGAAGGCTGCGAAGATGTCGTCGTCCTCGCGACGACGGGACGCGACGCCTTGGTGAACAAACGGGCCGTCCTTTTCATGGATGGACGGCTCCATGGCGCCGAGATCACCAGCTTCCCAATATGCATCTCGAGATGCCGATCTGGGAAAGATAAGTGTTGAGATTGAGGAAGCAGAAAAGATGATTGATACGAAAGCATTGCTCGATAATATGACCTTGGCCGAGCAGGTCTCGCTACTTTCCGGCGATACGTTCTGGTCTTTACCGCCCATCGACCGCCTAGGGATAGGGAGATTGCGCTTGACCGACGGCCCCAACGGCGCCCGCGGGGCGGGGTCTTTTGTCGGAGGTGTGACTGCAGCGGCTTTCCCGGTGGGCATCGCCATCGGAGCGAGTTGGAATCCGGACCTAGCCAAGGAAATCGGCAGTGCCCTAGGTGACGAGGTTCTTTCAAAAGGTGCCCACGTCTCGTTAGCCCCCACCGTTAACATCCAGCGCAGCGTCACAAACGGCCGCAACTTTGAGTGCTTCTCTGAGGATCCGATACTGACGGCGGAACTTGCCGTCGGCTATATCGAAGGTCTGCAGTCCAGGAAAGTCGGTGCCACGATAAAACATTTCGTCGGCAATGAGTCCGAGGTCGAACGTACAACCATCTCTTCAGATATCGATGAACGCACTCTGCGCGAAGTCTACCTGATACCCTTTGAGGCGGCGGTGAAGCGGGCAAAGGTCTGGGCCGTGATGTCTTCGTATAACAAGCTAAACGGTATTTACACGGCGGAAAGCCACTGGCTATTGAACGAGGTTCTGCGTGGTGACTGGGATTTTGACGGCGTGGTGATGTCGGACTGGTTCGGTTCGCGTTCGACCGCACCCACCGTGAATGCGGGGCTGGATCTGGAGATGCCTGGCCCGACCCGCGACCGCGGCCCCAAGCTTCTGGCCGCGGTCAAAGGCGGCGAGGTGAGTGTCGAGACGATCCGCGCCTGTGTGCGCAATATCCTGACCCTGATGGAACGCACCGGTGCAATCAACGATCATCGCGAGTTTAAGGAGTACGCCATTAATCGCCCGGAACATAGGGCGCTCATCAGGCGTGCGGGAGCGGAAAGCGCAGTTCTGCTGCAGAATGACGGCATCCTGCCATTGGCTCAGCAAGGTACGGTCGCCATCATCGGCCCCAATGCTAAGATCGCGCAGGTTATGGGAGGTGGCTCGGCACAGTTGAACCCTCACTATGTCGTCAGTCCGTGGCAGGGGCTGGTGGACGCGCTGGGTGAGGAAAACCTGTTCCACGCTAAGGGTTGCAGCAATTATCGGTTTCAGCCGCTGATCGAAAACCCGACAACCTTCGAATTTTTCCAAGGAAGGGAACTTGCTGGCGAGCCGGTGAAGGTTGTCGAGGAACCGTCGAGCCTTGGTGTTTGGTTGCCCCCCGTGGCCGAGGGCACGGTCGATCCGCATCGCTTTTCGGCCCGGATGCGCACCACTTTCAGGGCGTCAGAAGCGGGCGTCTATCGCGTCGGGCTGACCTCGGCTGGCCTTGGCCGGGTCTATGTGGACGGCAAGCTTGTGGTGGACGCCTGGGCTTCCTGGACACGCGGTACCACATTCTTTGAAGAAGGCTGCGAAGAGGTCGTGGGTGACATCACGCTCGAAGCCGGCCGTACATACGAGGTCGTCGCCGAGTACGCCCGGCACGATCACATCAACCTCTATATCGCCGCAATTCGGGTAGGAATAGGCAGGTTTTCGGCCGAAGCGGAGATTGCCGAGGCAGCAGCCGTCGCCGCAAAGGCTGATCATGCGGTAATCTTCGTGGGCAGAACGGGCGACTGGGATACCGAGGGCTCCGATCTTCGCGGCATCGCACTTCCTGGTCTGCAGAACCAGCTTGTTGAGGCGGTAATTGCGGCCAATCCGAACACGATTGTCGTACTACAAACCGGTGGACCGGTGGAAATGCCCTGGCTTTCGGGTGCTCGTGCAGTACTGCAATGTTGGTATCCCGGACAGGAGGCTGGCAACGCGATCGCCGATGTGCTCCTGGGCAAGGCCGAGCCCTCGGGCCGACTGGCACAGACCTTCCCCGTGCGCTGGGGTGACAATCCCACACATACCGAGGATGACGCGGTCTATCCAGGCAAGGATGGCCATGTGCGTTATGACGAAGGTGTGTTCGTCGGTTATCGGCACTACGATCGCCATGGCACTAAGCCGCTGTTCCCCTTCGGTCATGGTCTCGGTTATTCAAGCTTTGCGATGTCGGACCTGACGGTAGGGCTACCGGACGCTGCCGGCGCGGTGACAGTGACGCTGGGATTGACCAACATCAGCGAGCGGCTAGGTTCGACAGTGGTGCAAATCTATGTCGGCGATGTTGAAACATCTGTACCCAGACCGGTTAAAGAGCTGAAAGCCTTCTCGAAAATCGCCCTGGAACCCGGTGAGAAACGAAAGATGAGTTTCGTTCTCGACGCCCGAACATTTGCCTTTTTCGACACGACCGAGCGGCGCTGGCGGATAGAGGCGGGGGAATTTGCAGTGATGGCTGGGTTCTCGGCCACCGACATCCGTTTGATTGTAACTGTCACGCAAAAGGGTGCTGTCTTGGCGCTCTGAATGTGCCGCAAATCAATGACCACATTGGGCGGTGGTTGAGTTCCAACGAATGCAGTTTTGGCGGTGAAGCTGGGTGAGTTGAGTGACAGAATGCCTCAGTAAAACAGGTGCTTGGTTGATGGCATGGCCAAACACCGCCTGCGCCTCCAAAGACAGGCAATGTTTTCTGAACGATCCTAACCAAAAGTTTGACCGATCAGGAAAATCGAGAGGGAAAAACAACACTTCCCGAATGACCGCCCAGATGTTCCATAAATCTGCTTACGCGATATGTTATAACGTATCGCCGCACTCCATTTGGTAATGCGACAGTTAGCCCATTACAGATGCGACACTCTCGCCTTTCGCTGGTCAACGTCGACGTTGGAGCAAGGATGACGACCTTCGGCCGGGTGGAGACCATGAGCGTTTGGAGTCGTGATGTCATGTTTAATCACCGTGTGGATGGCGAATTTCGGGGCACATCCAGTTCCAGCGTGTCGCCGGTACCGGTCGAGGTCAGAAATTGGCGACAGTCCGGTCTGTCGATAACCCGCGTCACGGTTCCCGGTATCCTGAGCCGAGCGCCGTCGGACCATGTTTTAGATCGTTCGGAAGCAGGAAGACGTCATCGGGACCATCAGCGGATTCCCTCAGCCACCGCCGGAGGTCTCGTCTCACATCCACCGCGCTCAAGGGTTCGTCGGCGGCAGCGCCTTAATTGCTGCCGGCGTCATGAGGCGGCCAAACTGCTACACGCTCTCGCGTTAGAATTATTTTCTTCAATTCTCAGCGTCTTTTGGTACCAAACGGAATAGTCATTCCCCCGACGCCTTTATATAGTCTATTAAATTGATAGACTAATGGCACCTTCGCCAAAGGGCAGATCTTATCGGATGATCGCAATGGCCAAACAAGTGATCGAATACGCCGGCGTTCCGGTCGGCATCGTCGTTCCGGACAAGGACGTGCTGAAATTCATCGCCGTTAAGTTCCACGTGCATGATCTCGATGGTCAGCACTTTGCCTCGCCGTTTGAGGCTCTGCGGGCAATCCACAAACTGATGTCGGCATCACACACCGTTCATCACGCCACCTAATCGGAGAGACACCATGGGCAGACTACGCCAGTTCTTCCGGCTCTCTGCGCTGCACGACGATCTCGAAACGAGGTTGCTTGCTCAGGAGTATCGCGCCCTGCTCCTCGACGATCATTTCGAAGACGGCACCCATAAGGAACTCCAATCGAAATGCGCTGAGCTCTCCACCGAAATCTGTTCGCGCCACTACAGGCATCGCCATTGAAAGAGCATGCCCAAGGCCGTCGTCCGTGAGCCCTCCGCATGGTGACTCTACCAGCGGCAACCCAGTCAAGAATGCGGTCAATACAAACACCCCACGAGCCCAATCAGGTCGACGGTATCGACAACAAGGAAGTTGGTTAAACCAGGACTATAATTCATGCAAAACAGATTTTTCGCCCAAAGGGCCCTCGCATTACGAACCACATTGAGAGCAGCGGTTCTGACTGCCGTCATCCCGTTTGCATTCCAGAATACAGCGCTGGCAGACCAAAAGGTGCTTCTGTCCTACGAGGCAACGCCTTCCGCAGGTTTCCATTTGCCGCGGCTTTCCCAGGCCAGCTATGATGATCGAGCGGCATTTGCAGCCGAAGTGCTCAAAGAGATCGTGCCGAAAATCGTCACAGCCAACGGCATCGACCCTGCGACCTTGGAGACAGAGGTAACGCCAGGCGGGTATCTGCTCAAAACCAATGCATCGCTTCAGACCGAGGGGGATCTTGATGACCCCACGGCTGATCGACTTGCCGGTTCGCTGGGCTACGTCTTCCGCCAATATAGCGTCCTTGCCTCCCGCCTTGACGACACGAAAGGTAAGACCGGCTTTGTGGTCGTGCGGTTCCCCAAAGACAGCCTCAACGCCACCGTCGCGCAGAAGTTCTTCGAGGCAGCGGACGCAACGAAAAAGGGCTTGGGCGGCGGTTACACCGCATTCGGAGACGAACAAATCTTCCTCAATGTGACGAATTCCGAAGGAAAGCCTTACAGCGGCCTTGATGACGCGACTTTCGAAGACGGTCTGAAACGCACTGCCGCATCCTTTGGCAATCCTGGATCAGAGGTGTCTTCTTCCGGCAAGGCCACCGCACGCTTCATCGGGAATGATTGGGAGAAGGCACAAAGAGGCGAGGACTATCAAAGCCTGCTCGGTGGAGCGGATAGTGAACTGGTCAAAAAGCTCGACGAGATCGGCAAGGACTATGCATCCCTCGTCGCAAAGACAGCTGAAAGCAAAGGCTGGAACCGAGATGAATGAGGAACTGTAGAGGCATCCACGAGCAAGCCGCTGACCGTTTCCATGGCTTTTGCAGTCCTGCAAATGGCTGAGGCAGACCCACTGCTGTCCGATCCAGTTCAGCTGAACGTATCGAACTTGCAACCGCATGGCGTCATTCGTTGCCAACATGGCAAACGACGGTATCGCCCTTTGTGCAAGCGGGCGTATCGCCAACTCGAGGCCGACCCGCAACCGTAAACCGGTCGCTTGAAGTTGGCGAGAAAGAATCTCTTGCCGTGAACTCAAATAGATATTGCTGGACTTGAACCGACATTCGCCAAACCTTTGAACCCGAAGCGCGGCCCGCAAAGCCGACAAACATGGGGCTGATATGTCTTTCGAACGCGATGTAACGGATCCCTTCGTTGCCAAGGCTGTCGAGCTGGCGGCGATTTTCGATCAAGATGCGGTCGAGCGCGACAAGCTGGGCGGCAGGCCGATCGAGCAGATCCGGCTTCTCAAAGAAAGCGGCTTGCCATCGGCCCAGATCCCGGTCGGCTATGGCGGACGGGGGGCCTCCTGGCTATCGATCCTGCGTGTCGTGCGAGAATTCGCCCGCACCGACGGTTCGCTGGCCCATCTCTACGGCTATCACCATCTTCCCCTCAACCTCGTGCTTTTCCGTGGCTCGAGCGCACAGAAAGACCGCTGGCTGCGCGCGTCAGCCGCTGGACATCTGATGTGGAGCAATTCCGGCAATGCAATGTCGAAGACTTCGTCGGGCCGGCGCATCGACAATGGCTGGGTCGTGAACGGCTCGCGCCCGTTCTCCTCCGGTTCCCACATCGCCGACTACATCCAGATTTCATGGGAAAATCCGGAGGGAGAGCGGCTGACCGCCGCTATTCCCGCCGATCGGACCGGCATCGTCGTCGAAAACGACTGGGACGGTATCGGCCAGCGGCAGACGGGCAGCGGCACCGTCAGATTCAAAGATCTCGAAATCCTCGACGAAGAGCTGATCAGCTCGCCCAATATCCCTTTGACACCCTACACGTCGCTGACGTCGCTGCTGCAGCAGAGCGTCCTTCTCAACGTCTTTGTCGGCAGCGCCCAAGGCGCTCTGGACGAAGGCAGGGAATATACCTCGACCCAGTCGCGTCCCTGGATCTATTCCGGCGTGGAGAAACACACCGACGACCCATGGATCAAACGGCAATACGGCGAGCTCTACATCAAGACGCTGGCCGCGACCGAACTTGCAGACAAGGCTGCCCGTAGCCTCGATGACGCCTTCAACCAGGGACCTGGCCTGACAGCAGGTGATCGGGGCGCCGCGGCAATCGATATCGCAACAGCCAATGTCTATGCGAGCGAGGCCGGCCTGGCCGTTTCGAGCGAAATCTTCGAGGTCATGGGCGCCCGGTCGGCAACCAATGCCAATGGCTTCGACCGGTTTTGGCGCAATGTCCGCACCCACACCCTCCATAATCCGGCTGAATACAAAAGGCGGACGATCGGCACCTGGCTGCTTTCCGGCGAATTCCCGGTGCCGGCAATGTACCGCTGAAGGGACATCTCATGGGCAGACGTAAAGATAAGATTAAGCTTGGCGCATTCCTCCTGTTTACCGGTCATCATGTCGCCGCATGGCGCCATCCGCAGGCTTCGGTCGGCACCGACCTCGAGAACTATATTGAACTCACCAAGCTTGCCGAAGCGGCAAAATTCGACGCGATCTTTTTCGCCGACGGCGTGGCGGCGCGGCTGAAGGACGTCGAAGCCGCAAGCCGGAAGGCGCATAGCGGCGTCTATCCTTTCGAGCCGATCACGCTCCTGTCCGCCGTATCAAGCGTCACGCGCAACATCGGCTTGATTGCCACGGCATCGACCAGTTTCTCCGACCCTTATAATCTTGCCCGCCAATTCGGATCGCTCGACCGATTGAGCGGCGGCCGCGCCGGCTGGAACCTGGTGACCTCGTCAGACCCGGAGGCCGCCTATAATTTCGGGCATGAAACGCAGATCCTGCATGCCGATCGCTACGAGCGGGCCGAGGAATTTGCCGATGTGGTGCTCGGTCTCTGGGACAGCTGGGATGACGACGCCTTTATCCGTGATCAGGCTGGCGGCCGCTATTTCGACCCGGAAAAGCTGCACAGACTCGACCACAAAGGCCGCCACTTCAAAGTGCGCGGACCGCTGAACATACCGCGTTCGCCGCAAGGCCGCCCGGTTCTGGTTCAGGCCGGCGCCTCGGGGCCGGGCAAGGAGCTTGCCGCCCGCACCGCGGAGGCGATTTTCGCCGCGCACATCACGCTCGAAGAAGCCAAGGCCTTCTATGCCGACGTCAAGGGAAAGCTCGGCGCATACGGCCGCTCCCCGGACGATCTCAAGATCTTGCCGGGCATCTTTCCGGTCGTCGGCCGCAGCGAGACGGAGGCTCAGGAGAAGTTCGAGGCGCTGCAGGAGCTGATCCAGCCGCAGGTTGGCCTCAACCTGTTGTCACAGCTGAGCGGTGTCGACCTTAGCTCCTATCCGCTCGACGGGCCGATCCCGTCCGATCTGCCGGTGACCAATGCCGGAAAGAGCCGGCAGGAACTGGTGCTCGAACTCGCCCGCCGGGAAAACCTCACCATCCGCCAGCTCTATTTGCGGATCGCCGGCGCGCGCGGACACTGGCAGGTCGTCGGCACGCCATCTCAGATCGCCGATGTCATGGAAGAGCGCTTCGAAAATTACGGCGCGGACGGGTTCAACATCATGGCGCCGATCATGCCGGGCGGCCTTGTCGATTTCATCGAGCTTGTCGTGCCGGAGCTGCGCCGCCGCGGTCTCTTCCGCACCGAGTACGAGGGAACGACGCTGCGCGAAAATCTCGGCCTCAAACGTCCGGTCAACCGCTTCGCCGCCGGCACTGCGGCCGCTGCAGAATAGGATAAGATCAATGGCGCGTGACAAGCTCTACCTCATCGAGCCCGGCTTTTCAGACCCGAAACATCCCGGCATCACCTTTGTCTGCCCTCATTGCAACGCGATCGAGGGGCTGCTCGCCAGCTTTCCGCAGCTTGCAGCCGGCATCGACGTCGAGCGGGTCCCCTTCCCTCGTCCGCGACGCAAAGTCATCGAGGATGTCGGTGAAGACAATCAGTCCCTGCCGGTCTTCATTCTTGCCAACGCGGCTCCGCCGGACGCGGGTGACTGGCGCGGCAAGCGTTTCGTCAACACGACTGATCGCATTCTCCAACTGCTTTCCGAACGACACGGGTTTCCGCGCCTGCACAAATGAGGAGTGACCAGCCATGACCGTAAAACCCGCCGGTTTCGAGCAGCCCGTGCATTCGCCTGAACTTTTCGAGCCGGATAGAACGAACCCCAATATCGCCAAGGCAACAGAGCTGCGCGATATTTTCGCCCGGGATGCGATCGAGCGAGATCAAGCCGGCGGCCGGCCGGAAGAGCAGATCCGGCTGCTGAAGGAAAGCGGGCTGGTCAACCTGCTGATCCCCGAGGAATTCGGCGGCATCGGCGAACGTTACTCGACAGCGATGCGGATCGTTCGCGAGTTCGCCAAGGTCGACGGATCGCTCGGGCATCTGTTCGGATACCATTTCAGTCCGCTGCAAAATGCGATCAACTCCGGACCGGACGCTCACGCCCGCGATCTTCTTCGTCGCTCGGCGGCCGGAAGCTGGTTCTGGGGCAATACCAGCAACAGCTTTTCGAAAAGTCTCTTCGGGCGGCGTGAACGGGATGGGGTTGTCCTCAATGGGTTCAGGCCGTTCACCTCTGGCTCACATGTGGCCGATTATCTGCTGGTCGCCTGGGAGGACGAAGAGACCAACGCGCGCAGCATCGCGCATATTCCGCCGACCCGCGAAGGTATCACCGTCGCCGACGACTGGGATGGCATCGGGCAGAGGCAGACGGGCAGCGGCCGGGTCGTCTACAAGGATGTGAAAATCCACGCCGATGAGATCGTGCCCGAGCGGCCGCGGGATCCGATCGCCCTGCTTGCGCCGCTGCAGCAACAGAGCGTGCTGTTGAATGTTTTCATCGGCAGCGCCCAGGGAGCGCTTATCGCCGCGCGGGACTATAGCGTCACCAAGTCTCGCCCCTGGATTTTTTCCGGTGTCGAGCGTCATCAGGACGATCCCTGGATCAAGCGCCAGTATGGCGAGCTCTGGATCAAGGTCCAGGCGGCGACCGCGCTCGCCGACCGCGCCCTGACGGCGGTCGACGCGGTCTATGAAAAAGGACAGGACCTGACGGATGCGGACCGCGGAACCGCCGCGATCGCCGTCGCCTCGGCGAACGTCCTTGCCGGTCGCGTCGCGCTCGAAGTGACCAGCGAGATTTTCGAGGTCATGGGAGCGCGGTCAGCGGTTCGCCCCTACGGTCTCGATCGTTTCTGGCGCAACGTCCGCATTCACACGCTGCACAATCCGGCAGAGTATAAGACCCGCAATGTCGGGTCATGGTTCCTGACAGGCGACTATCCCGAGCCCGGGATCTTTCAATGAGCCCGCGCGAGCTTCATCTCAACATCAACATCCTGCATTCCGGTTTTTCTCCCGCGGCCTGGCGCATGGAGGGCAGCGATCCCCGCGCTTCGTTCGACGTCAACCACTACATCAACGTCGCCAGGATCGCCGAGAGAGGCACCTTCGACGCCGTCTTCCTCGCCGACCAGGCGGCGATCTCGGATCGGGTGGACTTCCGGCCATTGACGTCGCTGGAGCCGACCATCGTGCTGGCTCTGGTCGCGGCCCATACGGAGCGGATCGGTCTGATCGCCACGGCGTCGACGACATACAACGAACCTTACAATCTCGCGCGCCGGTTCGCGACGCTCGATCACGCAAGCGGGGGCCGGGCGGGGTGGAACATCGTCACCAGCGCGGACCTGTCTCAGAGCCGCAATTTCGGACTGGAAAAACCGGTCGCCCATAGCAGCCGTTATGAGCGCGCCGGCGAATTCACCGAAATCGTCAAGGCCCTCTGGGACAGCTGGGAAGAGGATGCTTTTGTCGGCGACGCAGCGACGGGGCGTTTTGTCGATCCGGCAAAAGTGCATGCGATCGCCCATCGCGGAAAGCACTTTTCCGTGTATGGGCCGCACAACATCCCGCGCCCCCCGCAGGGCCATCCGGTTCTCGTCCAGGCCGGCGGCTCCGATGACGGAAGAGAACTTGCTGCCGAACATGCGGAGGCGGTTTTTTCCGCCTCGCAGTCCTTCGAGGAAGCGCTTGAGTACGCAGCCGACCTCAGACGGCGCGCCGGCAGCTTCGGACGTTCGCCGGACAGTCTCCTGGTCCTGGCGGGGCTTGCGACGATCATCGCCAGCACCGAGGCCGAGGCGCGTCGCCGTCAAGAGGAGCTCCGCGAACTGATCCCGCTGGAATACAGCCTGTCGCGGCTTGCAGGGGTGCTGCAGCTCGATCCAAAAGGCCTCGATCTCGATGCGCCGCTGCCGGATGATATTCCGCTTCCACCGGATGGTGGCCATACCTTCTTCCGCGCCACACTGGCGCTTGCGCGGCGCGAGCGCCTGACCGCGCGGGGTCTGATCCGGGCGCTCAACGGCGGCACCGGCCATCGCACCATCGTCGGCACGCCTAGGGATGTCGCCGACGATATCGAGCGGTGGTTCAGTGCCGGGGCCGCCGACGGCTTCAATCTCATGCCGGATGTGCTGCCCCATGGCCTGGAAGTCTTCGTCGACGAGGTCGTGCCGATCCTGCGTCAACGCGGCCTTTTCCGGCGGCAATACACCGGCAGGACCTTGCGGAAACACCTTGGTCTCGCCCGCCCGGCCAACCCTTATGCCGCAGCGGCGCAATGACGAGATCAACAAGGAGAACGTGATGGCCCCTTCCGCAGCGACCAAGCCAAATGAGAGCGATCGCCTGAAGCAGCTTGCTGGCGAGCGTTATCGCAATGACCAGCGCCTCGAGGGACGCTGGAACGAGACTGTCGATACGATCCTCAGCCATCGGAGCGTGCGTCAATATCTGCCCACCCCGGTGCCACACGAAGCGGTCGAGCTTGCAATTGCCGCCGCCCAGTCGGCGCCGAGTTCATCCAACCTGCAGGCCTGGAGCGTGGTCGCCGTCGAGGATGAGGGCCGCCGCAGCCGATTGAATGCCGTTGCCGGCAATCAGCGGCAGGTCGCACAGGCGCCGCTCCTGCTCATCTGGCTGGCGGATCTTGCCCGGCCACGCGCGATTGCGACGGAGCGCGGCTCAACTGCAGAAGGCCTCGACTATATCGAGAGCTTTCTTCTCGGCGTCATTGACGCGGCCCTTGCCGCGCAAAATGCCGTCGTTGCCCTTGAATCGCTCGGGCTCGGGACATGCTACATCGGTGCAATCCGCAACGATCCGGAAACCGTCGCCCGTGAGCTTGGCCTGCCGGACGGCGTCTTCCCCGTGTTCGGCCTGACGGTCGGCTTTCCCGATCCGGCGGTGCCGGCAGGGGTAAAGCCGCGCTTGGCCCAGAGCACTGTCCTGCATCGCGAGACCTATCGCCCGGAACTGCGGCAGGATGATCTTGCCGACTATAACTGGGTGCTGCGCAGCTTCCAGAGCGAGCAGGCGATGCCATCGATCGACTGGACCGATCAGGTGCTGAGCCGCATCGGCACCGTCGAATCTCTCAAGGGCCGTCATGTCCTCGGAGAGGTCACGCGCAGGCTTGGCTTCAAACTGAAGTGAAGACCGATCGGCCCCGGCTTGACGCAGGTTCCTATTCGGCCGCGATCAAGCCGAGGGCCGGACGGATGCTGCGCATCGCGATTGCATCGATCGTCTGCGAGGCGCGCGCTTCGGCAAGCAGCCAGTTACGAAACAGGTCGACGCGCATCAACCGCGCCTTGTGCTGCGTTGTCGCGAAGAAATAGGAAAAGCTCACTGGCTGCGCCCCGCCGAAGGGACTGACCAACCGGCCGGACCTGATTTCGGCCTCCGCAAGCCTGATCTTGCCAAGGCCGAGCCCCTGCCCTGCCATTGCCGCATCGAGCACGAGCGAGGATTGATTGAGGTGAAAGCCGCCCTGCGACGGTTGATAGGAAAGTCCCTCCGCGCGCAGCCAGCTGTGCCAATCGGGGCAGGAGTGGTCGTGTTCGGCGCCCTCCTCGTGCAGCAACGGCACGCCCTCGATCGCTTCCGCACCTTTCCAGAGCCCGTGGCGGTCGGCGAATTCGGGACTGCAGACTGGCAGCACCGCTTCGGACAGGAGATAATCGACGGCGAGCCCAGAATAGGCGCCGCTGCCGTAGCGGATGACGCAGTCCGCATCGCCGGCATCGAGATCGGTCAGCTGTGTCGAAGCATCGACGAGGATTTGCAGGCCCGGCGCTGCGCGACGCAACGCATCGAGCCGTGGGATCAGCCATTTGCTGGCGAAGGAAGGAGCGACGGACACACGGATCGGCTGTTCGTGGTCGCTCGTCACGAATTGCGTCATCGCCGACAGCACGGTGTCGAAGGCCGCGGTGAGGCCAGGCACCAATGCCAGGCCCGCCGGCGTCAGCTGCAGCTGGCCGCGCGCGCGGTGAAACAGCGCCTGGCCGAGATAATCCTCCAGCAACCGGATCTGCTGGCCGACGGCGGCTGAGGTGACATGCAGCTCTTCGGCTGCGCGGATGAAATTCAGATGCCGCGCCGTCGCAACGAAAGCGCGCAGCGAAGTCAGCGGCGGCAGCCGCGCGAGCGTCGGCTGGATGACTGTCTTGCGGGGTTGGACGGACGTGTTCATGAGGCGATTGCACCACAAACAGCCCGACCTAGACGAGCACATGCTTTGCGTGAGGCTCGCGTACGGGGACATTTTCTTCTTCCCTGGCCGCTCGACTGAGACGCAAAAACTAAAACCTGCAAATTGTCTATATAATTACTAGACTATAGGCTCCGTGCGCGGCGGCGAATCCTCTGTGAGCGCAAGCTTTTCTTTCGGTCGCCGGCAGAAAAACATTCTTCGCGATTCCGCTTTTCCCGCCCGATGATGCGCCCCGACACAGCATTGCCCGAAAGGGCTCGTTCCGGATCAGGGGGTATCGATGGACATACGCAGGCGTCAGCTTAATCAGATTCTCGCTTTGAGCGCACTCAGTGCCATCGTGCCGTTCCGGGGTTTTGCGCAAGCCGCGGAACCCGTCGCGGGCGGGACACTCAACCTTCTCGTCCAGCCGGAGCCGCCGACGCTCGTGACGCTTGCCCATACGGCAGGGCCGACGACCCGCGTCAGCGGCAAGGTCACCGAGGGCCTGCTCGCCTATGGTCTCGATTTCAAGCCGATCCCGCAGCTCGCCACCGAATGGCATATCAGCGACGACGGGTTGGAATATAGTTTCAAGTTGCGAGAGGGCGTGAAGTGGCATGACGGGAGGGAATTTACGTCCGAGGACGTGGCCTTTTCGATCCTGGCGCTCAAGGAGGTCCATCCGCGCGGTCGGGCCACCTTCTCCAGCGTGAAGGAGGTCGCGACCCCCGACCCCCATACGGCGATCATCCGGCTTGCGAAACCCGCGCCATACCTGATCGGCGCCTTGCAGGCCAGCGAATCGCCGATCGTTCCCAAACATGTCTACGACGGTTCGAAAGACCTTGCTGGCCATACGAACGGCCGCGCGCCGATCGGAACCGGACCGTTCATCTTCCGGGAATGGGCCGTCGGCAGCCACATCATCCTCGATCGCAATCCTAACTACTGGGACAAGAGCAAGCCCTATCTTGATCGCATCGTCATCAAGTTCATTCCCGATGCCAGCGCCAGGCTCGCGGCGCTGGAGACAGGTGAGGTCGATATCGCGCCCGACACCCCGGTCTCACTCAGCGAAATCGATCGCCTGAAGGCGTCGGCGACGCTTGCCGTCGACGACCGCGGCAACGACTATTCGCCGACCGTATACCGCATCGAATTCAACCTCGCCAACGACTACTTCAAACATGACAAGGTCCGCCAGGCGGTCGCCCACGCAATCGACCGGCAGAAGATTGCCGACATCGCCTTCTATGGTTACGCCGTGCCGGCCCCAAGCCCGATCAGCCCCTTCCTCAAGGCCTTCTATAATCCCGACGTGCCGGTCTATGCCTACGATCCCGCTAAAGCGGAACAACTTCTCGACGAGGCTGGCTTCCCGCGAGGAGCCGACGGCATTCGTTTCGAGGCGCCGCACGACGTCATGCCTTACGGCGATACCTACACGCGGATCGGCGACTATCTGCGTGACGCGCTGTCGAAAATCGGCGTCAAGGTCAACCTGCGCGGTCAGGACGTGCCGACATGGCTGAAACGCGTCTATACGGATCGCGATTTCGCCTTTGTCACCAACGGCATGGGCAACACCTTCGATCCGACGATCGGCGTCCAGCGCCTCTACTGGTCGAAGAACTTCAAGAAGGGCGTGCCCTTCTCCAACGGCTCCGGCTACAACAACCCGGAAATCGATGCGATCTTCGAACAGGCGGCGGTCGAGAACGACCGCGCCAAACGCGTCGAGCTCTTCAATCGCATGCAGGTGATCATCGCCCGCGACCTGCCGGACATTACGCTGGTCTCCTTCCGGCAGCTGACGATCTTCAACAAGAAGGTGCAGGACCATACGGTCGTCGCAGACGGCCTCTCCGGCAGCCTTTCCTCCGCCTACATCCTCAAGAACGCCTGACGATGACAAGGAATGGTCCGATGAGCATCAATCGACGCCGGTTCAATCAATTGCTGCTGTTGTCGACAGCCGGCACACTGTTGCCATCCCTCGGCGCCAAAGCGAACCAGGAGACGCCGCAGAGCGGGGGAACACTCAATTTCATCGTCGAGCCGGAGCCGCCGACAATCCTTGCGCTGGCGCATACGGCAGGCGGCACCCAGAAGGTCAGCCCCAAGATCACCGAGGGGCTTCTGACCTATGATTTCGACCTGACGCCGAAGCCGCAACTGGCGACGGAGTGGTCGATCGCCGATGACGGGCTGAGCTACACCTTCAAACTTCGCCCGAATGTCAAATGGCACGATGGCAAGCCTTTTACTGCAGACGACGTCGCCCATTCCATCGAGCTCCTGAAACAGGTTCATCCGCGAGGTCGGGGAACTTTTGCGAATGTCACGAAGGTCGAGACGCCGGATCCTCTGACGGCCGTCATCCGCCTTTCTAAGCCGGCACCCTATCTGCTGCGGGCGCTCTATGCGGCGGAATCGCCGATCGTGCCGAAGCATGTCTACGACAATGTCGCGATCGCCGACGTTCCGGTCAATCCGAACGGCAGCGCCCCGATCGGAACCGGTCCCTTCGTCTTCAAGGAATGGGTCCGTGGTTCGCATATCATCCTGGAGCGCAATCCCAACTACTGGGACACCGGCAAGCCCTATCTCGATCAGATCGCCATCCGTTTCGTGCCGGACGGCGCGGCGCGCGCGGCCGGATTCGAGACCGGCGAGTTCGACATCGGCGGCGATAATCCGATACCGCTCAGCGATCTCGAGCGGATAAAGGCATTGCCGAATATCAGCGTCGATTCTCGTGGCTACGAAACCAAGGGTGACCTGACCCAGCTGATCTTCAATCTCGACAACGAGTATCTGAAGGACGTCAAAGTCAGACGCGCGATTGCCCACGCCATCGATCTCGACGTCATCCTGAACACCGTCTGGTATGGCTACGGCCATATCTCTCCGACACCGATCAGCGTCTTCCTGCCGCGCTATTACGATCCATCGATCAAACCCTATGCCTTCGACCTCAAGGCTGCCGAACAACTGCTCGACGAGGCCGGCTACAAGCGCGGTGCCGACGGCATCCGCTTCAAGCTGCGGCTGACCCATAATTCATACAATGACGGTTTCAAACGCGTCATCGAATATCTGAAGCAGAACCTGGCGCGCATCGGCATTGCCGGAACGATCGATTCCTATGACTTCTCGACCTACATCCAGAAAGTCTACAAGGAGCGCGTCTTCGACGTAACGGCCGAATATCTCGGCAACCAGTTCGATCCGACGCTCGGCGTGCAGCGCGTCTATTGGTCGAAGAATTTCAAACTCGGCCTGCCCTTCTCCAATGCCAGCCACTATGCCAATCCCGAGGTTGATCGTCTTCTGGAAGCGGCGTCGGTTGAAATCGACGACGACAAGCGCAAGCAGGAATTCAATGCCTTCCAGAAGATCATTGCTGATGAGGTTCCAGTCGTGAACCTCATCGCACTCGAGAACGTCACGGTCTTCAACAAGCGGGTGAAGAACCATACGATCGGCGCCGAGGGCGTTCAGGCCAATTTCGCCGAGCTCTATATCAAGGACGGGCAAGGCTGAGCGGGCAATAGCGGCCGCCTGCAAGATAAAAGGGGCGCATCGGCAGATGCGCCCCTTTTATCGTGTGCCGGATGACGCCGTCAGGATGCGGCCCGGGCAGGCGTGAATTTCAACAGGATACGATCGGCAAGTGCGATCGCCTGCGTTCGCTGCTCCGTGATCGAACTCGACTCCCAGGCAACGCCGCGCAGCGGATGGCCGATGGCGCTGAGGTTGCGATGGACACGTCCCTCGTCATCGATGAGATCGCCCTCCGGCGTGGCGTCGATGCCGAAGCCGGTGGAATGCGGACGCACCTCGCCGCCGGCGAGAAGCTGGCGTATGAACGGATCGGAGATGCGCCGCCAGTCGTGCAGCTGGTGGCCGCGGCAATCGATCACGCCATCGAACACCTGTCTTTCGGTGCCGGCCCGCGTTTTCACCCGGGCGGCGATGCCTTTCCTGTCGACGGTCAGATCGATGAGCCGCGCCACGCCGTGAGACAGGCGGCCTTGCGAAAGAACCGTCTCGACGATCCGGTTGCTCTCGGGAGCGGAGCGGTGCGCCGTCACATCCCAGAATGCCCGGAGGTGGCGGGTGAAACGCAGCCTTTCCCGGTCACTCGCCTTTTGCCAGAGAGACAGGATGTGCGGGCGGATGGCAAGCGGCAGGCCTTGCCAATCGCCGCCGCTCGCCGCGATCGCACGCCGTTCGGTCTTGACAAGCGAAAGCAGAGACCGGGCGGTCGAGGGCAGCGGGTTGTCGGCGAGGAAGTCTCGTGCCGCCGCGACATCCCGTCTGCCTTCGACGAACTGGCCGCGCCGCGATATCGCTTTGTAGCGGCCAAGGAAGCCTCTTGCCTCCATGCTGGCGATGGCATCGACCATCGAAAGGCTTGCGCCGATGAGCAGGATTTGCGCGCAGTCCTGCAGCCTGTCGAGTGCCGCCGCATCCCAGGGATTGACGGCAAAACGCGGATGGCCGGCAATCGCGCTCCCATGCGGGGCCTCATCCGGGGCAAAAACCCCGAGCGCCAGCACCGCCTCGTCCGCTTCGACCACCGTGCCGTCGCTCGTCGAAACCCGAATTCGATGCGGGGTGGACGACAACGTTGACGCCGAGGCACGAATATGGTGCAGGCTGGACCCGAACCGGGCCTCGCCGACGGCACGCTTCAGCTCGTCGCGCACGTAGGTTCCATAGAGATAACGCGGCGGACTGCTCGAGCCGATATTCTCCGGCGGCAACCAGCCGTTGGCCTCGGCCTTTTCCGACAGCCATCGCGACAGATGCCCGGGATCGTCGGCGTAGAGCGAGAAATTGTCCGCCGGTCCGTTGACCAGATGTACGAGGTCGGTCGTGCTGTAAGCGACGCCGCGACCGAGCTCTTCGCGCCGTTCAATGATGGTGATGGCGAGCGGCACTGCCGTTCGATCGAGGAGGTTGAGCGCCGTCAAAGCCCCCGCAAAACCGCCGCCGACGATCACGATGGAATGGTGGAGACTATGATCGATGCGCATGAACACTCCTTCCTGCCAGCTGCAGGGGACTAGATCGGAATATGGAAGCAGCGGATGACCGTCCCTTCCCGGCCCATTACTCTGCCGCGACAGTGCGCGCCTGGCGCGCCGCAATGCCCGCTTTGACCAGCGGCGCGACATCGCGCCCGTAGACGACGGTATCCTCGGTCGGATAGAACCCGCGCATCAGGAAATTGGAGACGCCGGCGTCGTAATAGTCGAGAATTGCCTCGGCGACCTGATCCGGCGTGCCGACGAGGGCCGTCGAGTTGCCGCCGGCCCCGCTTGCCGCTGCAACCTCCGTCCAGAGCCGCTTGTCGAGAACCCTGCCGCGCGCCGCGGCCTCGCGAAGCCGCACCGAACCCACGTTGGACGGCAGCTTTTCGCCATTGCCGCTCGGCCGCGCGATCGATTTCACCCGCTCGAGAATGGCGTCGGCCTTTTCCCATGCTCTGTCCTCGGTTTCGGCAACGACGATGCGGAAGGCGAGCGTGAAGCGAACGTCGCCGGCCCGGCCGAAAGGCGCTGCCGCTTCCCGTATCTTGCCGATCGTCTCGCGCACGCCGTCCAGCGGCTCGCCCCAGAGTGCATAGATATCGGCATGCTTGCCCGCCACCTTGAAGGCTGCGTCAGACGAGCCGCCGAAAGAGATCGGGATGCGGTGGCCGCGGACCGGCTTGACCTGCGAAAATGCACCTTTGAATGTGTAGAATTCGCCCTCGTGGTCGAAAGGCTCCTCGCTCTCCCAGACGTTCTTGAGCACGGTCAGATACTCATCTGTGCGCTCGTAGCGTCGATCGTGATCGAGGAAATCGCCGTCGCGCTGCTGGTCCGCGTCGGAGCCTCCGGTGATGATATGGACCCAGAGCCGGCCGTCGGAAAACTGGTCGAGCGTCGCGAGCTGACGGGCAGCCAGGGTCGGTGCCATGAAGCCGGTGCGGTGGGCCAGAAGCGCGCCGATGCGGCTGGTGTGGGAAAAGACATGAGCGGCGATCTGGTTGTTGTCGGGCCAGGTCGAGAAAGCACCGATCAACAATCGGTCTATACCGGCCTCTTCAGCCGCCCGGGCATGTCTCAGGATATAGTCCTTGTCTATGACAGGGCCCTGCGGCGGCACGATATCCGAACCTTCGCGGTTGGAGACATGCCCGATGAATTCCGAAGTCATGAAATAGCCTTTCCCAGCAGGCGACGGGGCTAGAAGACCCTGCCTTCCTCCAGATGCGTCGTCGTGCCATTGATGTAATAGTCGCCGACCACGCGCGCCTTGTGCAGCAGTGGATTGTGGTTCAGGACCGTACGGATATTGCGCCAGTGCCGGTCGAGATTGAGATGGCGGGAGGTGGCCGAACCGCCGCCGAGTTCGAAGACATTGGTGGCCGCGGCAAGGGCGATCTGCGAGGCGACGATCTGAGTGCGTGCCGTCGTCAACGCACTTTCGATCAGCGCCGCTTCCAGTCCGTCCGGATCTCCGGCGCCGAACGCCTCGACTGAGCGGTCGAGCGCGCGAGCGCTCTCGCGGATCAGTGTGTCGACGGCAAACGAGCCGGCGGCGATCTCGCCCAATATCTTTTGAACGAAGGGATCGGCATTGGCGGTTTCGGCTGCACTATGGGCGGCTGAGCGCGCCTGCCGGCGCACGTAGTCGGTGCCCTCGGCGACGGCGCCGCGGACGGCGCCGGCCATGGAAGCGGCGAGATGAAGCTGGCGCAGCGTCGAGGTGTGGCGCCCAATCAGCGTATTCAGGCCGCGTGTGGAGATTTCGTGCGGCAACACTTCGACGTCGTCTAGCAGCACACCGCCGCTTGCCGTCAGCCGCTGGCCCATCCCATCCCAGTCGTCGAGGATGGTGATGCCCTTGCGGTCGACCGGCAGGAGGAGGCTGACGAGCTGATCCTCCTCGTTCCATGCGCTGAACGAGGCAAAGTCGGAAAAGGCGGTTCCCGTCGCGTACCACTTGCGGCCGTTCAGCCGAAAGCTTTCGCCGGATTTCGTCAACCGTGACGTCACCTCGCCCGGCCGTTTGGTGCCCTGCTCGGTGTGCGCCCCGCCAAAGAGCTTGCCAGTAAGCACACGCCCGAGCTGGGTGCGGTCGATTGAAGTATTCGGATTGAGAAGCAGGCTTTCGGTGAAATTGAAATGGCTGCGGAGCGCATGGGCGACATTCGAGTCGGCCGCGCCGAGCGCCATGATCGTCTCGATATAGTCGACGACGGATCCCCCCGGCCCGCCGAGCGCAACCGGAATGCGCAGCGTCCCGAGCCCGGCCTCCTTGAACTGACGAAAGGCCTCGAAGGGAAGCTCTCGCTCGAGATCGCGCTTCGCCGCTTCCCTGGCAATTTCGGCCGCAAGCTCCGGCACCTTGGCGAGCAGCGCGGCAAGATCGGTTGTAGCGGACCCGGAAACGGGGGACAGGGCGGTGTTCGGCATGCGGCGGAAACCTTCTCGGCACCAACTGGAAAGACAGGCTGGATCCGCGATCGGCGGGTCCAGCCTGGGCTGTCAGGCAACGGCGCGCGTCAGCGGCACGACATTGTCGGCGCCGGACGCCAGGCTGCGCGGCACGCGGCCTTCGACCGGATGGCTCGGATCGTTGAAACCGGGCGTCGAGGGGTGGCCGGTCGCGACCAGCCGATCGACCAGCGCCTCGTCCTCGGAATCGAGCTTGACGTCGAGCGCCCTGATGTAGCTGTCCCAGTGTTCTTCGGTGCGCGGACCGGTGATAGCAGCCGAGATCAGTTTGTTGTTCAGCACCCAGGCCAGAGCAAATTCAGTCGGGCTGATGCCCTTGCGGGTCGCGTGCGCTGCGATCTCCTTGGCGATGGCGATCGATTCCGGACGCCATTCGGTCTCGAGAATGCGCTTGTCGCCGCGGCCGGCACGAGTATCGGCGGCCGGCTCCTTGCCGGGCTCGTATTTGCCGGTCAGCACGCCGCGGGCGAGCGGCGAATAGGAAACGGCGCCAAGACCGTAATATTGCGCGGCAGGAAGCTGCTCGGCCTCGGCGGTGCGGTTGACGATATTGTAGAGCGGCTGGCTTGCCACCGGACGATCGATGCCGAGCTGATCGGCAAGATGCGAGATCTCTGCAATGCGCCAGCCGCGGAAGTTGGAAACGCCGAAATAGCGCAGCTTGCCCGCGCGGATGAGGTCGGCGATGGCGCGCAGCGGTTCTTCCAGCGGCGCATCGAAGACGGCGCGGTGGAAATAGAGGATGTCGATATAGTCGGTGTTGAGGCGGCGCAGCGAATTCTCGACCGTCTCGATCACCCATTTGCGTGAATGGCCGCCGAGGTTCGGTCCTTTGGTGTGGGAATTGACGAATTTGGTCGCCAGCACCCAGTGATCGCGATGCGCCTTGATACCGCGCCCGACCACCTCTTCGGACTTGCCGTCGTGATAAACGTCGGCGGTATCGATGAAGTTGATCCCCTGCTCGCGCGCCTTGTCGATGATTCGGAAGGCGATGTCATCCGGTGTCGGCCCACCGAACATCATCGTTCCCAAGCTGAGCGGCGACACTTTCAGCGCGCTGCGTCCGAGATAGCGATAATCGACCATTTCATTCTCCATTCATTGAGCGTGGTGACAGGCAACGGCGTGGCCGCCTGCGAGTTGGCGGAAGGTTGGATCCTCGGTCCGGCAAATGTCGGTGGCCAGCGGACAGCGGGTGTGGAAACGACAGCCGGCCGGCGGATTGTGCGGGCTCGGCAAATCGCCGGTGATGGGAGCCGCCTGCTTGCGGCGGCTTGGGTCGGGAACGGCGGCAAGCAGCGCCTGCGTGTAGGGGTGCTTCGCGCCGCGCCAGAGTTCGCTCGTCTCCGCACTTTCGACGATTCGGCCGAGATACATGACGAGCACGCGGTCGGCGAAATAGCGGACGACCGACAGGTCATGCGAAATGAACAGGTAGGAAAGCGACAGTTCAGTCTTCATCTCGACAAGGAGATTGAGGATCTGCGCCTGGATGGAGAGATCGAGCGCGGAAACCGGCTCGTCACAAATCACCAGCTGCGGCTGCAGGATCAGCGCGCGGGCGATGCCGATGCGCTGGCGCTGGCCGCCGGAGAATTCATGCGGAAAACGATCCAGCGCGTCGGCCGGCAAGCCGACATGCTCCACCATCTGGGCGGCGATCTCTTCACGCCGCTTCCGGCCGCTGACGCCATGGACGGCGAGCGGCGCCGTCAGGATCGTGCGGATCGTCTGGCGCGGATTGAGCGAAGCGAAGGGATCCTGGAAGATCATCTGAACGCTGCGGCGGATTGATTGCAATTCCTTCGACGACATCGCCCTGACGTCACGCCCCTGAAAATGGACGCGGCCGGACGAGGGCGTGACCAGGCGCATCAGAGACTTGCCGAGCGTCGACTTGCCGCAGCCGGATTCCCCGACCAACGCCACCGTTTCACCCTCGGCAATCTCCAGCGATACGCCGTCGACGGCTCTGACCGTACCGGCAGCCCCGGGATAATGGGTCGAGAGATTATCGACCGACAGAAGCGACATGGGCTACCTCCGAAGGGATGGGAACATAGGGGCAGGCGACCTGCCGCTCGGCGGAAACCCACAGCAGTTCAGGCACGGCAAGAGCGCAGGCCGGCCGGGCGACCGGACAACGCGGGCGAAAGGAGCAGCCTTTTTCGCCCGACGCCGAGACGATCGAACCCGGGATTTCGGAAAGCGGGCCGTCGCTATAGTGATAGTCGGCCTTCAGCCGTGGCGAGGCGGCGAGCAGCCCGCGCGTATAAGGATGGTATGGCATGTCAAAGACGGGACCTGGAAAGCCTTCCTCGATTTTGCGTCCGGCATACATGACGACGACGCGATCGGCCCATTGCGCCACGATGCCGAGGTCGTGGGTGATGAGGATGACGGCCATGTTCAGCTTGACGCGGAGGTTGTCGAGCAGCTGCAGCACCTGCGCCTGGATCGTCACGTCGAGTGCGGTCGTTGCTTCATCGGCAATCAGCAGCTTCGGATTGCAGGCAACCGCAATCGCAATCATCACCCGCTGGCGCATGCCGCCGGAGAGCTGGTGAGGATAGTCGTCGATGCGCCGGGGGGGGTCGGGGATGCTGACGAGCTCCAGCAGTTCGATCGCCTTGGCGCGGGCATGCCGGCGGCTGAGGTCCTCGTGGATGCGCAGCACCTCGACGATCTGATCGCCGATCGTCAGCACCGGATTGAGCGAAGTCATCGGTTCCTGAAAGATCATCGCGATGTCGCGGCCGCGAATGCGCCGCAGGTCCCTCTCGCGGAGCGACAGCAGATCGCGGCCGTCGAAAGAAATCTGTCCGCCGGCCCGAGCCTGCCTCGGCAAAAGCCCCATCAGCGCCAATGCCGTGAGCGACTTTCCCGATCCGGATTCGCCGACGATCGCCAGCATCTCGCCGGGATTGGCGGTAAAGCTCACGCCCTTGACCGGTTCGGCGGAGGGAAAGCGAACCGAGAGATCGCGGACATCTAGCAAGGCCGCCATCAGCGCTCCTCCGAAAAACGTGGGTTGAGCGCGTCATTGAGGCCGTCGCCGATAAGGTTGAGGGCAAGCACGGTGAAGACGATCGCCAGGCCTGGCAGGGCCGTGAGGTACCATGCGGTGCGGATCACGTCCCGGCCGGCGCCGATCATCGAGCCCCAGGAAACGCGGTTGGGATCGCCAAGTCCCATGAAGGAGAGCGCCGACTCCATCAGGATTGCGCTCGCCACCATGACCGACGAGGTGACGATCAGCGGCGGCAGCGCGTTGGGCAGGATTTCCCGAAAGATGATGCGCGCATGGCCAAAACCGAGGCTGCGAGCGGCAAGCACGTAGTCCTTCTCCCGGATTGCGCGGAATTCCGCCCGGGTCAGCCGCGCCACGGTCGGCCAGCTGACGATCGCGATGGCCACCGTCACTGTGCCGGTGGTCGGTTGAGCGATGGCGACCAGCACCACCAGAAGGACGAAGCTCGGAATTGTCTGAAAGATCTCGACAAACTTGACAAGGATGTCGTCGATAATCCCGCCGAAATAACCAGCGGTCGCACCGATCAGTATGCCCGCCGAAAGCCCGAGCAATGTCGCGGCGATGCCGACCGTCAGCGAAATGCGCGCCCCATGCAGGATTCCGGCAAGCACATCGCGACCCATGGAATCCGTCCCGAGTGGGTAGGCCATATTCTGGCCGGGCCAGAGAAACGGTCTCGCCACCATTTCCATCGGATCGCCGGGATAGATCACCGAAGCGAGAAGTGCGGAAAGGGCGACGATCAGCAGGAAAGCGACGCCGAACAGTGCATTGGGATTGGACAGGAAAACCTTGAACTCCCGGCGTAAGCCACGCCAGGCGGTGCCGCGAACGGCGGAAGCGCGCACATCCGGCGCATGAATGTGGGTCCAGCGCGGATGGGCTGCCGGATTAGTTGCGGGCCGCGCTGCCTCTGCCCTTGCCGGCGGTGCGAGATCGATCGTCTCTGCCGCATAGGTTCCAAGTTTATGACTGTTCATCGACTTGCTCCAATTCGGGGATCGATCCAGGCCTGCAGAAGATCGACCGCCGCATTGGCGACGATCACCATGAAGGAAGAGAGCAGCAGAATACCGAGAAGAACGCTGAAATCGCGCGCCATGACGGCCTCGAAAGCAAGCCGGCCGAGACCCGGCCAGCTATAGACCGTTTCGACGACGACGGCGCCGCCAAGCATGCCGCCGAAGTGCATGCCGGCCATCGTGGTGATCGGGATCAGCGCATTGCGCAGAATATGGCGTGTGATCAGGAAAAATGGCGACACACCCTTGGCGCGGGCCGTACGAACGAAATCCTGCGATTTCACTTCCAGCATGGCAGCGCGCGTCAGGCGCGCATAGATGGCGAGATAGAAGAGGGCAAGCGATGTGGCCGGCAACACCATGTAGCGGACGCGGTCGAGGAGCGCCGGCAGCCCGGTCAGCCGCGAACCGATGGTGCTGTCGCCGCCGCTCGGCAGCCAGCCTAGCTTGACCGAGAAGAGCAGGATCAGCATCAGCCCGATCCAGAAGCCGGGAATGGAATAGAAAAGCAACGAGACGATCGAGATCACCCGATCGGTAACCCGGCCGGAAAATGTCGCCATCAGCGAGCCAAGGAGCAGGCCGACAGTGATGGCGATCGCCAGCGCGGCCAGCATCAGCATCAGTGTGCCCGGCAAACGCTGACCGATGAGGTCGGCGACCGGCATTCCATAGCGCGGCGAAAAGCCGAGACTGAAATGCGCGAGATTGTTTAGGTAGTTAGCCAGTTGCACCAGAATAGGATTATCGAGCCCGAAACGTTCCCGCAGGGCGGCCATGGTCTCGACCGTCGCCGAGCCCGATTCAGCCGCCATGACATCCGCGGCATCACCAGGCGCGAGCTTCAGCAGGAAAAAATTCAAGACGACAATGCCCAGCATCGTCGGAATTGCCTGGAGGACCGTCTTTCTGATGGTGCGGCCGACCCGCCTGGAAGCTGACATTGCCTTTTCCCCGCCGCTTGAGAAGATTTCGGCTTCGCGATGCAATAGTAGTTGACTAAATCTGTAGGTTTTGTCAAATCCATATTGGTAAATAATTCCAAGATAGCCAAAAATATTGGCATCATTTGGAATTATTTGTTGCTTAAGTGTCCTTCTTCGGAACGGATTATTACGGATTGCTTCCTGGTAGGTAAAAAACCCTACGAGAGGGCCTGTCCATGGAAAGTCGAAACAGCAAGGGCCGCCGGCATCCTCGCGGCCTCAGATGAGGGTTGAACCTATGGCAGTATTTCCGGCATCCACGCGCCGCAGCTTTCTCCTCGCCTCCGTCGCCCTCGGCGTGACGGCGACGGCCCGCATCCCAGCCCTGGCGGCAGCGGCGCGCGGCGGTACGGCAACGCTTCTGCTTTCGGCAGAACCGCCGGTGCTGACGACGATCGCCAACACGGCCTTCAACTCGGTCTATGTTTCGCCGAAAGTCATCGAAGGACTGCTGACCTATGACTTCGATCTCAATCCAAAGCCGCTTCTGGCGAAGGAATGGTCGGTCAGCCAGGACGGACTGGCGTATACCTTCAAGCTGCGCGACGGAGTGAAGTGGCATGACGGCCAGCCATTCACATCGGCCGATGTCGCCTTCTCCATCAAGACGCTGAAGGAAATTCATCCGCGCGCCCGCAACACGTTCCTCAACCTGGTGGACGTCCAGACGCCCGATCCGCTCACGGCTGTGTTGAGGCTTTCCAAGCCGGCGCCCTACCTGATCACGGCGCTCGCGGCTTCCGAAACGCCGATCGTGCCGCGTCACATCTACGAAGGCACCAAAGTGGCCGAAAACCCGGCAAATCTTGCGCCGATCGGCACCGGAGCCTTCAAATTCAAAGAATGGATCCGCGGCAGCCACATCGTCTACGAGCGCAATCCGGAGTATTGGGATCAGCCGCGCCCCTATCTCGATCAGCTCATCGTCCGCTTCATTCCCGACGCCGCTGCACGCTCGATCGCCATCGAGACCGGTGAAATCGATCTTGCGCCCTCTACGCCCGTGCCGCTCAGCGACCTGGAACGCTTCAAGTCCCTCCCCGACATCGCTTTTGAACCGCGCGGTTATCAGTATGCCAACGGCATCAGCCGCGTCGAATTCAATCTCGAGCGTCCGTTCTTCAAGGATATCCGCGTGCGGCAGGCCTTCGCGCACGTCATCGACAGGAAGGTCATCCTCAATACCATCAACTACGGCTATGGCAGCGCCATTCCCGGCCCGATAAGTCCCAACCTGACGAAATGGTACGATCCGGATCTGAAAACCTATCCTATCGATCTGGCGGCAGCCGAGAAGCTGCTTGACGAGGCCGGCTACCCGCGCGGCAGCGACGGCATTCGCGCTCGCATCAATCTCGACTATGTGCCGAGCGGAGAAAGCTACCCACGCGGCTCGGAATATATCCGCCAGGCGCTCGCCAAGGTCGGTATCGACGCGACGGTGCGCAGTCAGGATTTCGCCACCTATACCAAGCGCATCTATACCGACCGCGACTTCGACTTCGCTTTCGAGGGAATGAGCAACCTGTTCGATCCGACCGTCGGTGTGCAGCGCCTTTACTGGAGCAAGAATTTCAAGCCCGGCGTCCCCTTCTCCAACGGCTCGGCCTACAGCAATCCCAAGGTCGACGCGCTTCTGGAAGCCGCGGCAGTCGAGGTCGATCCAAACAAGCGGGTGGAGCAGTGGCGCGAGATCCAGCAGATCCTCGTCGAAGACCTGCCCGCGATCGATATCGTCAGCCAGCCGGAGCTGACCATCTATAACAAGCGCATCGCCGATCACACGGTCGGCGGCGAAGGGGTTTCCGGCAGCCTCGCTTACGCCTATGTGGCGGCATCCTGAGCGACGAGCCAACGATCACGCGGAGGACAAGCATGTCCGTTCAACATCTTCCCGGCTCCATCGTCGGTCTGCCGAAATTCTCAACCCCGACCGATTTTCCTGAAAGCCCGCTGTCGCAGGCTCTCAAGCAGCCGGTTCTTCTCGGCCTCTTCCTGCCGATCCAGGCGGGCGGCTGGACACAATCGACGCTCGAACGCTCGACCGACTGGCGGTTCGACTACAACAAGGCGCTCACGCTCAGAGCCGAGGAACTCGGCTTCGATCTCGTCTTTGCCCTGTCGCAATGGCTGCCGAAGGGTGGTTACGGCGGCGTCTTCGATGGCCAGGCGCTCGACAGCTTCGTCTCCACAGCAGCTCTTGCCGGCCTAACCAAGAAGATCATGCTGATCTCGACCATGCACGTGCTCTACGGCCCGTGGCATCCGCTGCATCTGGCAAAGTTCGGCGCGACGCTCGATCACATCACCGGCGGCCGCTGGGGCATCAATGTCGTCACCGGCCACCGCGCGGTCGAGCACGAGATGTTCGGCTGGCCGCGCATCGAACATGACAGGCGCTACGAACTTGCGGCCGAATTCCTCGAAGTTGTGCAGCGGCTCTGGAGCGATACGGAAAACTTCTCCTTCGAAGGCGAAAGCAGCTGGAAGCTCGGGGGCGGCTTCGTGACGCCGAAACCGAATTTCGGCCGGCCGATCCTCGTCAACGCCACCGGTTCGGATGCCGGCATTGCCTTTGCCGGGCGCTACTCCGACATCGTCTTCATCACCAGCCCGACGGGCGCCGACATCGACAGCGCGCTGCAGTCGCTGCCGGCCCACACAAAACGGGTCAAGGACGCAGCGACCGACGTCGGCCGCACCGTGCGAACGCTGCTCAATCCGATGGTCATCTGCCGTCCGACCGAGAAGGAAGCATGGGACTTCGCCGACCGCATCGTCGCGCATGCCGATCAGCGTTCGCCACAAGGTTTCCAGTCATTGAACTCCGACGCGCAAGCATGGAAGGGCCGCGATCCGCAGGACGCCTATCGTTCCGTCGGCGGCAATATCAGGGTGATCGGATCGCCGGAGAGTGTGGTCGACCAGTTTGTCAAGCTGAAGGCCGCCGGCGTCGACGGTCTGCAGCTGAGCTTCTTCGACTTCCGCGACGATCTCGAATTCTTCGGCAGCGAGGTGCTGCCGCTGATGAAACAGGCGGGGCTGCGCCACTGAAAGGGACGATCATGACGAGCAATGCCATTTCGGAAATCTGGTATACCCGCTGCCCAGTGCCGACGCCGGTCGGCCTCGCCGCACAGCTCGGCTATCTCGAGGAGAACTTCCGCGCGGAAGGGGTGACGCTGAAATCGATCATCGACTCGCCCGATCGCAGCATCCGCCAAAGCCATTTCAACCACACGCTCGACTGGTCATTCCGCCACGGTGGCAACGTGCCGCCGATCCGCGCTCGATCGGAAGGCCGCAAAACCCGGCTGGTCGGCATTACCTGGACGGATGAGTTCCAGGCGATCATCACCCTGCCGCAGACCGGCATCAAGAGCACGAGGGATCTCAAAGGCCGCCGCTTCGGCATCGCCCGACGCCCGGAGGGCATTGTCGACTTCATGCGGGCGACCGCGCTGAAGGGCCTCGTCTCGGCTCTTTCGCTTGAAGGGCTGGAACTTGCAGATGTCGAGGTCATCGACATCGCGCTTACCGATTCCGTCCTTGCGAGCCAGGAAGGCTCTTCTCTCTTCGGGTTAAAGCGCCAGCAGGCTTATGGCGAGGAGATCGCTTCACTCATTCGCGGCGAGGTGGATGCGATCTATGTCAAGGGAACGGCGGGCATCAACGTCGCCAATCTGGTCGGCGCCGTTCAGGTTGCCGAATTCGGTTTTCATCCCGACCCGAAGATCCGCATCAATTCCGGCTCACCCCGCGTGCTGACCGTGGACGAACTGCTTGCCGAAGAACGTCCCGATCTGGTTCACCGGCTGCTGGAATCGATCTTCAAGGCGAGCGCCTGGGCCGAAGCGCATCCGGAAGAGACACGTCGTTTTGTCGCCCGCGAAGCCGGCGCGACCGAAGAACAGGTGCTTGCCGCCAATGGTCCGGAGGTCCACCGCCACCTCGGCCTCGGTCTACAGCCCGAACTGGTCGAGGCCGTCGGCCACTACAAGGATTTCCTGCGCGATTTCGGCTTCCTCGCTGCCGACTTCGATATAGCCGAGTGGGTCGATCACCGTCATCTCGAGGCTTTCGCCAAGCGCGCCGTAGCCTGAGAAGAAAGGCATGTAAGACCATGTTGCAGGAAGCAATCGATCTCGTCGGCAAGGCTCGGCGGCTGGCCATCGACTTCGCCGAGCGCGCGGCCCATTTCGATGCGACGGGGGAGTTTCCCTTCGAAAACTTCACCCTTCTTCACGAGGCTGGCCTGCTCGGCCTCGTGACGGCCCGCGAACATGGCGGCTTTGACGGCGGCCTGGTCGAAGCGCAGGCCGTCATCAGCGAGATCGCCCGCGGGGAACCATCGACCGCGCTGGTGCTCGCCATGCACTACAACAGCCATTACGGCCTGCGCCGCTTCGGAAAGTGGCCGGAGCATCTGGCGCAGCGGATCTTGTCGGCCAACCGCCTCGGCCCTGCCCTCATCAACGCCGCCCAGGCCGAACCTCGCATCGGCTCACCCGCCCATGGTGCCCTTCCCGAAACGATCGCCAGGCGCGACGGCGACCGCTGGCGGATCACCGGTCGCAAGACCTACGTCACGGGTATTCCGATCTTGAAATGGGTGTCGCTGCTGGCGCTCACCGACGAGCCGGAGCCGCGTCTGGCGTCCTTCCTCGTGCCCACCGACAGTCCCGGCCTGCGGATAGAGAAGACCTGGAATGCGGCCGGCATGCATGCGACGGCCAGCGACGACATTATTCTTGACGATGTCGTCATCCCATTTTCAGATGTGATCGAGGCCCAACCCGCATCGGAACCGATACGGCGCGAAGAACATGCGACGGCCTTCTTCTTTTCGTTGATCGGCGCCGTCTACCACGGCGTTGCCTTGTCCGCGCGCGACCGCGTATTGTCGTTTGCCGCCCGCCATGCGCCGGCAAGCCTCGGTGCGCCGATTGCGACAGTGCCGCGCATCCAGGACGGGCTGGGCGAGATCGAAGTCCGGCTCGCGACCAGCGCCAGGCTGCTCCGATCGCTCGGCGAAGATGTCGATGCCGGCAAGACAGTCGGCATGGATGGCATGAACGTCCGCCATGTCGTCATCGACAACAGCGTGGCGGTGACGAGCCTGGCTCTTGACCTCGCCGGCAATCCCGGCCTGAACCGCGACTTCCAGCTCGAACGCCAGCATCGCGATGCGATGACCGCCCGCTCGCACGCACCTCAGAACCACATGATCCGAACATTCGCCGCAAAGAACGCGCTTGCACGCCTGGCGGCGACGGGGATCTGACGAAGGCTGAAGAGTCTGGCCGTTCCAGTCGTTCACATTCTCTAGCGCCGAAGCGGGGACCTCGCTGCAAGGTCCCCCGGTTTTTTCCATCAAGCGACCGCGCTCAGCTGCTCGGCCGAGAAATCAACCAGCAGTATCGCGATTTCAAAACCGCGGCGTTGAAGCCAATGCGCAACGGTGCGTGCCCGCACCCCGAGCGGATCGTCGATGAGGACGACGCGCGCACCGCGAACGGCGATGGTACGATAGGCAACGCCGAGCAACTGGCCGCCCTCCGACGAAAGCGTCCCGTCGAGATGGCTTTTTTCGAACTCCTCCGGCGTGCGCACATCAAGAAGATAGGTGGTCCTGCCTGGATCGTTCGCCCAGTCGCGGGCGGTGGCAATATCGATCTCGGGAAAACGGTCATCGGCGCTCAGTGCCTGGAGATGCTCGCGCGCGAAATCCAGCGCGGCAGCACTTGCCTCGCCGTAGATACGGGTGCTGCCGGTTTCGAGTTCCAGCCCGGCGCCGGTCCAGGCCTTCGTGCCGTCATGCAGATAGGAGACCTGATTGGCGACTTTCGCATCGATCAGCGTCTGGGCGCCGAGGATTGCGCGCGGCAGCCCGGCGCAGGAGACGACGACCCTGGTCTTTTCGGACGGCACGACGTCCTTGAAGCGCAATAGCAGTTCCGCGCCCGGCACGCTGACCGCGCCGGGGACATGATCGCGGCTGAATTCGGAAACAGTGCGCGTATCGATGACGACGACGTCTTCACCGGCGTCGTGCAAGCGCTTCAACTCTTCAACCGAGATGACCGGCGTGTTCTTTTCGTCGCGCACGGCAAGCGAAAAATCGACGCCCGGTATGTCGAATGTCGGGAGGGAAACCTCCGCTCCCGCCGTCCAGGCGGGAATGCCGCCTTCGAGCGCAAAGACATTCGCGCGCCCTGCTTTCTCCAGTTTTTCGGCAAGCCGGGCAGCGGCGCCATCGCCGCCATCGGCAAACACGGTGCGGATGACGGGACGTGGGACGAAGCGGCCGATTTGGCTGTCCACGAACTCAGTCGGCAAATTGGTGGCGAAGAGAGGCGATGCATAGCCAACAGCCGCCGGGTCTCGGATGTCGAATACCGCCAGTTCTTCACCATCGGCGAGCCAGTTGCGGAATGTGTCTCGTGAGATTGTTTTCTGGGTCATGCTGGGCCTCCGTCACTCTTTGATGTTGATCTCTGCAGGGGTATCGGTACGGCCGGGACTTGCGACGACGATGCAATGCACAGACCAGCGCGAACTCGATTCTGCCACATCTGCCGCGACAGGATTGTCAATGATTTCGCCGTGGACGATACCGCCCAGCCGCCTCGACATGGGTGGTGAGGCGTGAGACGTCTCACCACCTGCGTCGTCGTGCGACCGCCAGCATCAGCTCTCCGGGCTGAGCCATATCTGGCCGAAGCTGTTGTTGATGCCCTGCGCGCCCGGCGCAAAGTTCCTGACCTTCTTGCTTGCAATGATCTGCGAGCCTGCCGCGACCAGATCGACGGAGACGACATCTTCGTGAATGATGCGTTGGAACCGATACCAGAGGTCGCGTCGCGTCGCTTCGTCGGGCTCGACTGCCGCCGCTTCGAGAAGCCGATCTACCTCGGAATTGACGTAGTGGCTGGCGTTGGAGAAAACGAGACCGATCTTGAAGTTCTTCGACCAGTAGGCGCGCTGCACGCCGAGGCTTGGATCGAAGGTGTTCGAAAGGGATTCGATGACCAGATCCCATGCGCGATCGGTGTAAACGGTCTTGAGATAGGTCGCGAGATCGAACTTGAGGATCTCCGCCTCGATACCGACGACGGCGAGCGATTGCTTGATGAAGTCGGCATAAGACGGCGTGAGGAACGAGTTATAGGCGAGACGAAGCTTGAAACGGCTGCCATTTGCGCCCCTGGGATAGCCGGCCTCATCCAGCAGTTTTTCCGCCAGTTTCGGATCCAGCGTCCGGGCCTTGATGCTCGGATCATACCATTTCGGCAGCGCCGTGCTGACTGGGCTCGGCGATACGACGCCATAACCATAGAGCGCGATATCCAGCAGCTTCTGCAGATCGATGGCATGCGCGATCGCCAGCCGAACCTCGCGCTTGGTGAGAATCTCGTTCTCATAGTTGAAGAACAGCTGCTGCTGCGGACCGGAATAGGCGTAGGTCGTCGTATCGACGACCAGGTTTGGATTGGCCTTCAGGCGCTCGATGTCCGACAGAGGCACCGGGTTGGCGCCAATGTCGATTTCACCGGTCTCGAGCGCGGCGGCACGGGCGGATGGATCAAGGATGACGCGAAGGACGACCCGGTCGAGATAGGGCTTTCCCGCGTCCCAATAGTTCGGGTTGCGGTCGAAGATCAGATGACTGCCCGGCACCCACTCCTTGAGGATGAAGGGTCCGGTTCCGATCGTCTGCGCGAGCTTGGGCTGTTCCTCCGGCTTGAAGGTTTCATAGACATGCTTCGGCACGATCGGCGATTCCGAACTGCTCAGCGCCGTGATCAGATACGGCGCGGGTTTGGAAAGGACGATAATAGCCGTATGGGGATCAGGCGTCTCGACGGCTGTCACGTTCTGATAGGTGATGCGGCCGCGCGGATGGGCTTCCTTTAATCGAAGGATGGAGAAAGCCACGTCGGCAGCGGTAAAGTCTGCACCGTCATGCCACTTTACGCCCTCACGCAGTTTAAAGGTGTAGCGCAACTGGTCGTCGCCGACCGACCATTCCGTCGCCAGCAACGGAATCGGATTGAGGTCGTAGTCGAAATCGAACAGGCCCTCATTGATCTTCGGTCCGATCGCCTGACCGGTGCCCGACGACGTGTTGATCGCGATCAGCGCGCTCGGATCGGGATAGTAGGCCCAGTTGAGCGTACCGCCCCTGACCGGTGTTTCAGCCGCCGCTTCGGCAAAACGAGGCAGGCCGGCCATTGCGAGGCCCGCTCCGCTGGCGAGTAGCAACTGATTGAACTGGCGGCGATTGATCGACATAGGCTGCTCCGAAGGCGCAAACGCGGCAGACCGCGAACGGAACCCCATGCCCCGCTGTCCGGATGATCCCTTCACAACCCTGGAACTCAAAGGCAGATTTTCTATCGCGCTTTGAAAGCAAAGCTTGTCAGCGTTTCGCGTCTGTCGCCGGATCGCTGCAACAACAGTCGAGCATCTGCGAGCCGTGGCTCTACTGCTCGAGGCGACCGAGCAGCCGTCGCGCATTGCCGCCGGCGATAAGCGCCTGCGCTGCCGCGTCGAGGCCGGCCATCTCGAAACTCCGGCTCAGGGATTGTTGCGAGAGCGACGGCAGGATCGGCCAGTCGGTTCCGGCCAGCACTCTCTCAGGACCGAAGAATTCCGCCAGAATGGCGATGATCGAAGGATCGTCGCCCATCGTATCGAAATAAATGTTCGGCCTTCGGCCCTCGGCGCGGTTCTGCCTGGAGTAACGGCCGCCGCGTGACGCCTGCACAATGGCGCCGAGGCCAAGGGTCGCAAAGACGAAATCGAGATCGGGAAATTCATCGAGCAGGCCGCTCTCCAGCACCGACAGGAAGGCGACGCCGTTCATCAGCCCCCGGCCAAGAGAATTGCCGAGCTTGCCGGCGCCCGCAATCAGAATATCTGCCTGCGGGGCGTTGACCGGATGCACGAAGACCGGCCGTTTGAACCGGGTTGCGACCGCAAGCGTCGGCCGCACGCTGGCGTCGCCGAGGAATTTTCCATCCCGGGAAGAATCGATGACGAGGCCCGACAGGCCAAGTTCGCCGAGCGCTCGCTCTGCCTCGCGGGCGGCGATCTCGCCTGAAAAAGGATCGACGGTCGCCAATGCCGCAAAGCGCCCGGGATTGGCTTTGACGAGCCCGGCCAGCCAGTCGTTGACACCCGAGATCACGCCGGTATCGACCGGTCCGGCAACGCCGAACAGGCTTTCAACCGTCGTGCTCAACACCGCAAGCGATATGCCCGCTGCCTCGAATTCGCCGAGCAGCGCGGCGGGATCGACGATCTTCCGCAGGATATCGTCAGGAAGTCCGGACGATATGCGCCTGATACCATCAATACCCCATTCCGCCGGCCAGAGGTGCGTGTGAATATCGACGATGTCCAATTTGCCGCTCATGCGCTGCTGCCTTCCTTGAGATAATGATCTGCCGCCTCATGCGTCAGCCCGAAGCGCTCCCGCAGGCTTCCATCCTGATATTGCCGCGGGAAGATGCCGGCATCCTGCAGGCGTGGCACGACCTGTTCGACGAAGTCAGAGAGATCGTCCGGCAGGACCGGCGCCTGGATGTTGAAACCATCGACAATGCCGGAGCGCCACCAAGCGATGATATCGGCCGCGACATCGTCAGCGGTGCCGGCCACCAGCCGGTGGCCTCCCTCCAGCCGCCGCACGAATTGCCGCGGTGTGACGCGCTCATGGCGTGCAAGTTCGGCCAGAGCCTGCGTGAAGCCCGCCGGGCGCTGTTGATCGACCGTCGTCCTGAAAAGATCGGCCAAAACTGGCGCATCGGGATCAAGCGCGCCGTAGTCGATCCCGGCATCCCCGGCGAAGCGCCGCAACAGCCCCTCCTCGCTGCCCGCCCCTGACACCGCCTCGTGCCGCTCCCACGCCTCCTTTCGGCTGCGTCCGATGATCGGAACGAGACCGGGAACAACCCGCAACGAGCCGACATCACGGCCCTTCGCGACTGCCCGCTTGTGAAGTTCGTCGCGAAAGCTGCGCGCCGCCGACAGCGACAGCAGCGAACAATAAATGATCTCGCCATATGTCGCGGCAAAATCGAGCCCCGGCCCGGAGGCTCCCGCCTGCCCGATGAGGGCGCGCCGCTTCCGGTCGCGAGGCACGTTAAGCGGCCCAGCGACATTGTAGAATTCACCCTTGTGCCCGATTGGACGGGCAAAATCCGGGTCCCAAAGCCCAGCTTGTGGATCGGCCGGCCGACGCAACTCCCAGCTATCGAGCAACGCGCCGACCACCGCCATGAATTCATGCGCCTGCCTGTAGCGTGCCTCGCGCGGCGGCAAGGGTGCTGAACCATAATTCGCCGCAACGGCGGGATTGAAGGACGAGACGATATTGCAGATGACGCGGCCGCCGGAAATATGATCGAGCGTCGCCAGCCGGCGCGCCAGATCGTAGGGCGCGCTGTATGTGGAGGAGATCGTGATCTCGAAGCCGATATCGGGCACCGCGACGGCAAGCGCCGTCGACAAGGTCAGCGGTTCGAAGCTGTGCAGCGGCCGCTGTGCGGGATCGGCGCCGAGTGCCGGATGATCTGAAAAGAACACCGCATCGAGCCTGCCGGCATGGGCAATTCTCGTCGTCTGCAAATAGTGGTCGAACTTCGCGAAAGCCAGCGGCGAGCCGCTGACGTGGCGCCAGGAATCGGCAAGATATCCGGTACTATTGATACCCGCCGTAAGGATAAGTCGCTGTCGCATGAATAATGTGCCCGCCTGCGTTGACGTTGCTCGGGACTACAGCGCGCATCTTTTCAGATGCGCAAAGGACGCTGTAGCACTTTGAATTATGCAGCAAGGCCGTGGATCCGCTTGATCTCGTCGGCGACCAATGCCTGGAGCCGCCAGAGATTGCGATCGCGAATACCCTTCTCTTCGAGGTGCTTGACCGTGAGGTAGAGATATTCAGCGCAGGATCCCATGTGGCCGCAGGCTCTTGCCAAGGTCTCCGCGACGGTCGCCAACGGCAGCCTGCGCAGGACACGCTCTCCTTTCGGCCCGGCCCAAAAGACCAGGGCGCGCAACGGCCCTTCCCGCGTTGCGACGGTAATCCAGCGGACGGAGGATGAATCGTCCAGGCTGCCGACCTCCCTGCGAATCATGCGGCGGATTTGACCGACGCGATCCCGTTCCGCGAGCCTGAAGGCTACACCATTGCATTGACCGCCTTGATCGAGCGCCATCATCAGGCCGGGCTGGGCCTCTGTCGCGCGTCAGCGCGTCATATGCAGACAGAAGGATCGGTGCCAACCTCGAGCGCCGGCGCGCCGCCACTCCACCGCATCGAAATCCGGCTTCCAAATCAGCGAACCGTAAGCAAACACCCATAGCGGCCTGCCGAGGGATTCGCCATACAGACGTTCGGCGAGATTTTCCAGCTGCCCGTCACTCAGCGGGATACGGCTGGGATCCGGTCCGGGATCTGCCTCCAGCCTGAGGCTGAGTGAGACCAGCTCATCGGTCAGAGCCATCGCACTTCCACGATACCGTTCCAACCTTCGCCCGACAACGGCGCCTTCCGTCAGCAGATCGTTTTCGGAGATCGCTCTCATGTCAGTGGACGGTGAACTTGCTAAAATAGGCTTGCCGTTCCTTCAGGGTTCGCATCAGCAACGCAGCCTCCCTCATGATAGCGGTGAAGGTCTTGTCATCGGCCGATGCGATGCTATCCGACATGGTTTGCAGGATGGCGACCAACTGGCCTACCGAAGCCCGCCAGCGCTCATCCCGTGTGTCGAGATCGTTGATAAATTCGCCCAGCGTCAGAACGATCTTGTCGACCATCTCGCGACGGCGGTCCCGCGGCGTCGCTTCGCGAGGAGCATCAGCGAGCGGCGCGTCTTCGATATCGCTATCGGCCATGTCGCCCACCGCATGGAGGAAGAGCCGCCTTCACGCGGTATCGACCCCTATCTCGCCGTCCCGTGCAGGTCTCAATCATATCAATCCGATCACCAGGGCGAGGACGAAGGCAAATGAACCTATGGTCGCCAGGACATGAAGGCCGGAACATACCGATGAAAGCCAGGCGATCCCCCGGTGGCGACAAAGGTAGCGCTGATGGTCATAGACGAGGGCCATGGATCGCTGCCTCAATACCAGAAGCCGGTCGCAGCTCTCCAAAAGGAGAGCTCATATTCCCTGGCTGATCTTTCTTGGTCCGGCGGCGGCGATGTCTTGGACAGGCGATTAAAACGACCTGCTATTTCAACGATTTTGAGGACGAGCATCGATCTTCCTTTCGTTGAAATAGTATTGTCTACAAAATTACTGGATTAAAGAAATGGCAATTTATGATCGGGGCACATTGCGGAAAACTATCCTTCTCCAGGCAGCCGGACGGCGAAAGCTGTGGGCTCCGGCCAGCAGCGGTCGCCGGCGGCGGGCCAGCCTCACGCCGTCGACGCGCCGCCATCCCTCGGTGCGGAAAGATTGCGGCGCGACCGGCGACAGGCGAATAATCTACAAATTTGCTGGAAAAATAAAATGCGTTTTCCCGGATCGCCGATTTATCGCATCAGCTCTCTTTGAATATCGTCCTGCAGCTTGGGACATTGTAACAGTCGAATGTGCCGTTTCCGTCACAGGCTCGACGCCATTTCCAGCAGGAAGGATAATGCCGTGACCGCTGCAGCGAGGACGCTTCCGATACTCGACCTCGGGCGTTTTGCATCCGCTCATCCGGAACGAGAACAAGCGCTGGCGGAGCTTCGTGACGTCAGCCGGACGCTCGGATTTTTCTATCTCACCGGACATGGTATTCCGCAGCGACGGATCGACGATCTGACCGAACTCGCACGCCGCTTCTTCTCGCTGCCGGAAGAGCAGAAGCTCGAAATCGAGATGCGAAAGTCGCCGCATTTCCGCGGCTATAACAGGGCCGGGTTCGAATATACGCGCGGCAAGCAGGATTGGCGCGAGCAGGTCGATTTTGGTCCTGAGCGCCAGAGGCTGGAGATTGGCCCGGGCGATCCTCCATGGAAGCGGCTGTTCGGCCCAAACCAATTTCCCTCAGCGCTTCCGCAAATGCGTGCGGCCGTGCTCGAATGGATCGAAGAGGTGACCGCCGTCGGCCTGAAGGTTATCCAGGCATTTTCCGAGGCGCTCGGCCAGAGCCCGGATATCTTTGCGCCGATCTACGCCAATGGTCCGAACCAGCTTCTGAAGATCGTGCGTTATCCCGGTCGCGACCAGACGCAGAGCGACCAGGGCGTCGGCGCCCATAAGGATGGCGGCTTCGTCACCATCCTGTTGCAGGACGTGATTGGCGGCCTGCAGGTGGATGACGGCGAAGGCGGCTGGATCGACGCGCCGCCGATCCCAGGCACCTTCGTCGTCAACGTCGGAGAGTTGCTGGAACTCGCCTCCAACGGTTACCTCAAGGCCAATATCCACCGCGTCGTCACCCCGCCGGCCGGCGACAGGCTATCCATCCCGTTCTTCCTCGGCGCCAATCTGGCCGCCACCATTCCTGTTCTCGATTTGCCGCCGGCGCTTCTTGCAGAGGTGCGGGGCGTGACACAGGATCCTCTCAATCCCTTGTTCCGCGAGGTGGGGCGCAACGTACTGAAGTCGCGCCTGCGTTCGCATCCCGATGTGGCGCAGGAACATCACGCGGACCTTTTGGACGCGCAGGCAACATAGACGTCGACCACCAGCGCTCACCAAAGGACGCTGGCATTAACACATCTGGCGCGGGGGCCGCCCTTGAAGCTGAATATGTCTTCGATCATAACCATGATCCTGCTCGCGGCCATGTTCGGCCTCGTCGCTCTCAATCCCTTTGGCAGGAATATCGTCGTCCGCCAGAATGTCGGGCCGACACTATCGGCGAACTGAAGAATTATGCAGTAGCCTTCGGTTTGAGCTGGGGAGCGGCTCCGGAACTCGACCAGAAATGCGTCTGATCGGCCGCCAAATTCGGGACCGACGCGATGAGCGATCGCGTGTAGGAATGCCGAGGATGGTCGAACACCTGCTCCACCGATGCGCTTTCAACGATCTCCCCGTCCTTCATGACGGCGATCCGGTGACTCATATGCTGGACGACACCCAGATCATGCGAGATGAACACCATCGAAAGCGCCAGCCGCTGCTGAAGATTCGCCAGCAGATCCAAGACCTGTGCCTGCGTCGTCACATCCAGCGCAGAAACCGGCTCGTCGCAGATCAAAAGCTTCGGTTCTGCGGCGAGCGCCTGCGCAATCGAGACGCGTTGACGCTGCCCGCCGGAAAGTGCTGACGGACGGCGGACGAGCAACTCCGGGCCGAGGCCTACCATCTCGCTGAGCTCTACCACCTTCCGCCGGCGGGCAGCTTTATCAAAGTCGCCGCGCAGCCGTAACGGCTGCTCTATGAGGCGCTCGACCGTAAAACGCGGATCGAATGAACTCAACGGATCCTGGCTGATCGTCTGGAGGCCGGCTCGCACCGGTCGGCGGGCGGCTTCTGTCAGCGCACTCCAGGGGCGCCCGTCGAAGAGCACGTCACCGCTATCCGGCCTGCGCAGCGCTAGCGCAATCTTGCCGAGCGTCGTCTTGCCGGAGCCGGATTCGCCGACAATGCCCAGCGTTTCTCCACGGCCGATCTGCAGCGATACGTCCCTCACCGCTTCCAGCAGGATACCATCGGGACGCCGGAAGCTGACGGAGACGTTTCGGATCTCCATGAGCGGCTCTCCATCCACCGGCGCGCGGTTACAGGCTGGCGCAGCGTCTGGTGCGCTCAAGCGCCGGCCGCGCGTGGCGCCGGTCGGGACTGCGGCGAGAAGACGGCGAGTATAGGCGTGCTGTGGGGCGGAGAGGACGTCTTGCGCCGGGCCTGATTCAACGAGACGGCCATTTTGCATGACCGCGACACGATCGGCCAATTGCGCCGCAACGGCGAGATCATGGGTGATGAGAAGAACGCCGAAGCCGGCGTTGGCAAGACCCTTGAAGACCGATAGCACCTGTTGCTGTACGGTCGCGTCCAGCGCCGTGGTCGGCTCGTCGGCGATCAGCAAACACGGCTCCGCCGCAAGGGCTGATGCAATGAGGGCCCGTTGCCTCAGCCCTCCGGAAAGCTCATGCGGATACTGGGCGGCGCGGATCTCCGGATCGGCGATACCGACGCGGATCAGCAATTCGCGAACGCGCGCGGCCACCTGCGATCGCGCCGCGAGCCGATGCGCGAGCAACGGCTCGGCGATCTCGCGCCCGACCAGGCGCAGCGGGTCGAGGGAAACCAGGGCATCTTGCAGCACGAAACCGATCTCCCGCCCACGGATCTCCCGCCAAGTTCTCTGCGACTGCCGCAGCAGATCCAGCGGCCGGCCGTCATGTCCCGCCAGCACCATCTTGCGAGCCTGGACATGCGCATGTGGACCGGCAAGGCCGACCAGCGTGCGCGCCGTCACCGACTTGCCTGATCCGGACTCGCCGACAAGGGCGAAAATCTCGCCCGGCGCGATCTGAAGGGAAAGATCCGAAACGGCCTCGATAACGCCCTGTGGCGTGTCGAAAGCGACATGCAGCCCGTCGATCTCGAGGAGCACTGGGCTGGACGAGGCGAGGACAGGCGGCCGCGGACCGGGTCGTATGTTCATCAGGCGTCACCCCGGGCTAGAAGCGTCTGCAATCGCCTAGCGACAAGAGTGATCGAAATCACCGAAACCGCGACCACGGTGGCCGGCAGCAGACTTGTCCAGGGAGCAATGTCGATGAAATTGCGGCCGTTCGCCAGGAGCGCTCCCCATTCGGCGGCGGGCGGCACGACGCCGAGGCCGAGAAAACTCAGGGCCGAGGCGGTCAGCACCGACGCGCCGACGCCGATTGTCGCGAGGATGACCAGCGGCCGAACGGCGTTCGGCACGATATGCTCGATAATGATCGTCCAGGGATGTTCACCAAGCGCCACGGCATGCTCGACATAGCCGGAAAGCTTGACCTGCAAGACTTGCGAGCGGATCAGGCGGGCGTAACCGGCGACGGAGGAGAGGCCGACGGCCAACAGGGTGTTGAGGGGGCCGCGCCCGAGCACGGCGATCACCAGCAGCGCCAGCAGTATTTCCGGAAAGGCCAGAAGAATATCGATGACGCGGACCAGAAGCCGGCTTATCGGCTTCGGCGACAGGGCTGCAGCCGTCCCCAGAATAACGCCCCCGAAACAGGCGATCAGCGTGGCGCCGATCCCGATCGTCAGCGACTGCGATGTTCCGTAGACGATGCGAGAAAAGAGATCGCGTCCCAGTTCATCGGTTCCAAACCAGTGAATGCCGCTTGGCGCTTGCAAGATGGCATTGGTATCGATCGCGTCCGGATCGAATGCCGTGAACCATTGCGGCACCCAGACGGCGAAGGCGAGGACGACGACCGCGGCAAGCGGCAGCAGCAGCCCCGGCGCAAGCCAGGGATGCCTGCGGCGAGAACCGGCAGCCGTACGGCCGCGCAGCACCGTATCGAACAATTCCGTACTGCTCATGCTGCACGCCTTCGCAGGCGCGGATCGATCAGCAGATAGAGGGCATCGACCAGAAGGTTGATCATGACGAAGACGAAGGCGGACAGCATCACCAGCCCGAGGACGAGCGGCATGTCGCGGGTCTTGATGGCCTGAAGGGTAATCTGCCCGATACCGGAGCGGCCGAAGACGGTTTCGGTGAGGATCGAACCGCCGAGGGTGCTCGCAAACAGGGTCCCCGTCAAAGTCGAGGCGGCAAGCGCTGCATGGCGCAGGCCGTGCCGCAGCCGGAGAGCCGTCTCACCGACGCCACGCGTGCGAACCGTCAGCGAAAAGGGTTGGAGCAGGGCTTCCTCCAGACCATCCCGCAGCACCTGGGTCAGCAGCGCCGCCAGCGGCAGGCTGAGCGCAATGGCGGGCAAAACGAGCGCGGAAAAGCCGGCATTGCCCGTCACCGGAAACCATTGCAGCCGAAAACTGAAGACCGACAGCAGCACGATTCCGATCCAGTAGACAGGCGTACTGAGGAGGACCAGTTCGATCCCCGAGACGGCAATAGCGATCCCCCTGCGTCGGCCGGCGGTCGCGAGCGCAATGCTCAACGACAGGATCAACGCGATGAAAATCGCACTGCCGGCGAGCTGCAATGTCGGCCCGGCCGCCTCGTAGACGAGTTCCGTAACCGGCTGGCGATATTGGTAGCTTTCACCGAAGTCGCCGGTCAGGGCGCTGAGCACATAACGTGCGTATTGCACGTAGAGCGGCTGATCCAATCCATATTGTTGCGTCAGCACGGCGCGCTCAGTCGCATCGACGACGTTCTCGCCGCCTGACAGCACCGATACGGGATCGCCGGGAATGAGCTGTACGGCGGCAAAGGCAATCGTTGCGGCGCCCCAGAGCACCGCGATGACGACACCGAGCCGCTTCAGCACGGCGCGGATCACATTACGGCTCGAGCCAGGCATCATAGAAAAGCGGCTTTGCGTTTGTTGCCCAGCTGATGCCGTGAAGCTTCTTCGACGCCCCGAGCTGGTATGCTGCCACAAAGAGCGGCACCGCATAGGCCTGCCCGACGATCTCAGACTGGATCTCGCCATAGAGCTGCTTCCGTTCCGCATCGCTCGCGCCGATGGCCTTGCTCAGTTTCTCATCGAGGCTGGTGACGCGAACGTAGTCGGATCCGTTCGGCGGCACATAGGCGGAATGGAACACGGTGCGCAGTATGTCCGGTTCTGCCCGGACATAGAAGAAGGAAACCAGATCATAATCATTGCTGTTGGCCCGGGCGGTGTAACCACCGGCGTCGACCGGATCGAGCTGGAATTCGAACCCGGCCTGACGGACCTGATATTGCACCGCCTGCGCAAGGGTCACATTCGATGCGCCGACAGAGGCGCTGTCATAGACATAATGCACGGTGAGGCGACGGCCGTCCTTCGTGCGAAATCCGTCGGCATCCTTCTTCGTCCAACCGGCCGCGTCGAGCAGCTTGTTCGCCTTGGCGAGATCGAAGCCCCATTTGCTCGCCACGCCGCTATCGTAATAGAGCGTCGACGGCCCGAGAATGTTGTCGGCCGGCTTGAGCGTGCCGAGATAGGCCGCCTTCACCGCCGCCGCGCCGTTCACGGCGCTCTGGAACGCCTGACGGACCTTGGTGTCCTGGAAGGGCTCCTTGGACGTGTTCAGGAAATAGGAATTGTTGACGCCGGGATTCTCCCTGGTCACGACCTGAAGCTTCTCATCGCCCTGCACGGAGCGGTAATTGGCGGGCGGAACTTCGTCGATCGCCTGAACCTGGCCGCTTGCCAGGGCGCCGAGGCGAACCGATGATTCCGGCAGATATTTGAAGTCGATCCCATTGAAATGGGCCGGGCCGGCATGCTTGGCATAACCCGGCCCCCAATTGTAATCGGCGCGGCGCGTAAGCTTGCTGCCGCTGCCCTTGACGAAGCTTTCGAGAATATAAGGACCGGAGCCGACAAGCGTATTGGTCGTGCTCGTCGCCTTCTGCAGATAGGTCGGCGACTGGATCCCAAGATAGGGCAGGCTCAGCCCCTGAAGCAGCGGCGCGAAGGACTTTTTATAGTGGATGACGAGCGTGCCGGTATCGACCGCCTCGATCTTGTCGATCGGGCCGAGCAGCGATTTTGCGTAGCTCGACGTCGTCTTCGGATCCAGGATCTGGTCGAAGTTGTACTTGACCGCGGCGGCATCGAGCGGCGTGCCGTCGCTGAAGGTCACACCCTGTTTGAGATGAAACGTATAGACGCTGTTGTCGCTATTGATCTCCCAGCGTTCGGCCAGCCATGGCGTAAACCTGTTGTCCTCGGCTTGCCCAACGAGGGAATCGACGAGGTTTCGGGTGATGACGGCAGTAATGGAGCTGCCGGTAATCGAGGGATCTATGATCGCCGTGTCCGTGGCTAGCCCGACGGTCAAAGTACCGCCGTCCACCGGCTTTGCGCTCTCGGCCGCATGCGCTTGTGGGCCTGCAAATGCTAGAAGGGAAAATGTCAGTGCAAAGGCAATGGGATTTCGTCTAGGCAATGTCTTGAAAGTCTTTACGGTCATATCTGGTCCCGGAGTTGGATGCTTCAGGTCTGGCCCGGCGGCTGTTCATGCGTCGATGAACAATCAGCGCGTGAACATATATTGTCTATTAAATTTATAGACTAAAGGCATTCTGGTTCGTTTGCGCCCGCGGATGAAAAAATCCGTTCCGCAAGAATTTTGTCAGGGAGCTTTGGAAAAGCGGCCTCTTTACCGACATGACGGGTTGCGTCCTTCGCCGTCGTCAAAATGTGAAACGAAGGCCGTCGGTGTGAGCGGCGATCGAAATCGTCCCAGTCATCACCTCATCGGCGCATGCGTCCTTGCTTGCTCATTGGCGCCCGCTGGAACAGGCGACAAGGGCAAACGCCCTAAACGGCGGCGGCAAGATTCGGCGTCGAATATTGCGCAAGCCGATCCGGCAGCCCGAGGTTGGAACGCAGCGTGGCCTCGACGTAGTCGGTCCGGTAGACCCCTCTTTCCTGGAGGATCGGCACGACCCGTTCGACGAATTCGTCGAAGCCGCCGGGGGTCAGGTGCGGTGCGAAGACAAATCCGTCGGCAGCGTCCGCCTGCACATAGTGGTTGATCTCCGTAGCGATCTCGTCCGGCGTACCCACGAAATGCTGCCGGCCGGTGACGCGAATGATCAACTGGCGAATACTGAGCTTGTCTCTCTCGGCCAGCTCGCGCCACACACGCGCCGTTTCCAGCCTGCCGGCGACGTCCTGATTGTTGGCGCGCCCTTGTGCCAGCCGCGTCTCGGAAATATCCGGCTCGATATCCGGCAAAGGTCCGTCCGGATCATAGTTCAAAAGATCCCGGTTCCAGACCTGCTCCAGAAAGACGATCGCATTCCTCGGGCTGACCTGCTGAAGACGGATTGCTCTCAGCTTCTCCTGGGCATCCGCCTGCGTGTCGCCGATCACGAAATTGGCGCCGGGCAGGATCTTCAGCGCATCCGGGCTTCGGCCGTATTTCGTCAGACGACGCTTCACATCGGCATAAAAGGCTTGCCCGGTTTCGAGCGAGCCGTGGCGGGAATAGATCAGGTCGGCATGGCTGGCGGCAAGCACAGGCCGCTGCCAGATACATTGCTGCCGGAGGTGACCAGCATCAACCGCATTCAGGCGCAGGAGACCGGCCACTGGTCGATTGCCGGCACGCCGGAGCAGTTGGCAGATGCGATCGAGGAGCGCGTCAAGTCAGGCGTTCTCGATGTCTTGTCGCTGCACGGCCTAGGCAATCCCGATGAATAGATTGCTTCCGGAACTGCGGCGCCGTCATCTGATCGATACCGATTATGTCGGAGAGGATTTCCGCTCCAATCTGGAGCCGCCGCCGCTTGCGCCGCCGGCAGTCGGCCAAGCATCGCGAACGGCCTGACGGCAAGCCATTCCCAGCTTGGAAAGAAGCAGGTAACTCTCACACGTCGTCGAAGACTTTGACGACGTCGTGAGTTTTAGCCACCTCGCCAATCCAACCGTTAAGCAATGACGCAGCCGCATGGCTTTGCGACACGATCTGAGGCACCAGATCGATATCCGGGAGGCTGCCCAGGCCGAGTGGACCCATTGCGAACAGCCCATGCAAGGCGCCCGACTTAGTACGCCCGCTTTCGTCTACGACGATCCCGATTTCGAGTTCGTCCCGCGTCGCAAGACCCGCAACGATGAGCGAGCGAACCAACGGGCTATCGGTCCCGGATGGCCGGAAGCGGCAGTCTATCGTCAGATCCGCGGGAAGGACCTCGAGGCCGGTCGAGGCCGAAAACAAAACGCCGTTCGTGGCGATACGATCCACTTTCCCCTTCCTCACGGTAATCGCGCCACTGGCGATCGCATGATGCAGGCGCTGATAGTGTTCAGGTGGCAAGCGGTTACGATGGCTGTCGTAAATGGCCTTCACGTGACGTTTGAACCGTGCGCGCTCTTCCGGCGTCAGTCCCGCCCAGAGGTCGCGCGCGCGTGAACGAAAGCCGTTCATGATGCCCTGCCATCCCGAACCTTCCAGATCGGCTCTGCTCGCAGCCTCCCGCAGAAAGCGGAACGCGCCGCGCAGCGTGCCCGGCACGGGTTGATCGGTGACAACCGATCCGACTGCGGCGGGAGCATGCGACTGAGGCAGGAAACCCGATTCCGAAATCAATGTGACATGGGAGATCTTGGCGTCTGCCAGCAATCCGAGCGCCCTGTCGACCGCGTGGATGCCACCGCCGATCACGACAGCGCTCTGCGCCCCACCGGCAGGAGCCACGTCCGAATTTTCCCGCATGCCGTAACCAGTCGCGAGAAACACGGCATCAAAGTGTGTCCGCTGCTCAGCTCCAAGGGAAACTGAATATCCTCCGCCCGGATGCCTGTCGATCGCCGTCACGGCATCCGAGCCAAACTGGACGATGACATCAGGCCGATGCGTCAGGGCTTCGGAGAAGCGTTTATACACATAGGTGCTGAAGATTTCCCCGGGCACGAAGGCGTGTTCGAGACCGGCAGGATCCGAGATCAGGCGATCGCGCCACGTGTCATCCGTTTCCAGCCACCGGCGAAAATCGTCCGGCAGTCCGGGATCGACGGAAAGGTCGCGAACGCGGCTGGTCAGCACGGTCGACGCCGGCTGGCTGATGCCATCGCTGATATCGATCTTTGCGCGCGGGTCGAACATCACCAGATGGAAGGGCCGATCAACTCTCTTGAAAAGAGCGATCGCGGTCATGATCCCGGTAAAACCCCGACCGATAATCGCAATCCTTGCGAGATGGTCGGCATTCCTGTCCTCCGAATTCGAAGAACGTGACGAGAGAAGAGTCATTCATCGGCTCCTTCTGCGTTGGATCGCCCGGCCCTGTATCCGCCAGCTCCGATCGGCCGCATAATTCTCTACCAAAATAATAGAAAATGAAATCCGGAACGCAAGCCCTATTCGACCTGAAATGATGACGGCGTGGCTTGGCGTCTGGCGGCGCTTGGCTTCCCCTTGCGGATGCCGGCTTCAAGCCGGGAGTACCGGTGACGGGTGATGCGGCGGGCTTGGAAATATTTTCCAGGTCCTTGCGAAAAAAGAGAGGAATTTTAGAGCGACTGCGAAGTTCCGCGTAATTATAAACCATCTATCGGGGGCAGTATTACCTTAACGTCTGCGTTCCGGGTGCCCACGACATCCGGCATGCAGAAGGAAGGCAGCATGACGGTTCCACTGGTCAGCTTGAGCAATCTGTCGACGGAGCCCCTGCCCTCGCCTCAGGTTGCCGCAATATGGGAGGCCCTTTGCGCGGAGGCCGTCAACGCTTCGGCCAAGGATGCAGCACTGACGCGCGCCATGAATTCGGCGGTGCTTTATCACGCGAGTTTCGCCCAGGCGCTCGCCCAGCGGGTCGCGATCAAACTGGCCAATCACGATCTCGATCACGACGAACTGCTGGCGGTGATTGCGCAGGCGTTCATCGGCAATCGCAATATCGTCGCCGATGCCGCCGCGGACCTGACGGCGATCAAGGAACGTGATCCGTCGAACACGGAAATCCTGACGCCATTCCTATATTTCAAGGGCTTTGTCGCGTTGCAGGGTCAACGCGTCGCCCACTGGCTTTGGCATCACGACCGCCTCCATTTGGCGCGCCACATCCAGAGCCGTATTTCTGAGGTTTTCGGTGTCGACATTCATCCCGCCGCAAAGATGGGCAGGAGCATCATGCTCGATCATGGGAGCGGCTTGGTTATCGGCGAGACGGCGGTTGTCGAAGACGACGTATCCATACTCCAGAATGTCACATTGGGAGGAACGGGTAAGGAGACCGGCGACCGGCACCCCAAGGTGCGGCGCGGCGCTCTGATTGGAGCGGGAGCCAAGATCCTTGGCAACATCGAAATCGGCGTCGGCGCCAAGGTCGGTGCTAGCAGCGTGGTCGTCAATGCCGTTACCTCCTATACATCGGTCGCCGGCATTCCGGCGAGGCAGGTGGGCAAGCGCCACTTCAACCTTCCCGGCATCACGATGGACCAAACCTTGTCTGAACCGGAGTACACGATCTAAGAGCCTGATTCAAAAGTTCATTCGTATATCCAACACCTTGCGATGCGCCTTGTGAGCATTCGGATTGAAGCGATTCGCGCCCATGCGGTTGCGCTTTCGATCGATTTCTCCCAGTCCTTGGCGAGACGGCGGCAGCGTCCAAACCCGGCGAAAGTCCTTTCCACCACCCATCGCTTAGGCAGGACGACGAAGCCTTTGGCTTGATCCGAACGCTTGACGATTTCGATCGTCCAGTCACCATGGCCACGCATTGCTTGCCTCAACTTGCTGCCGGCGTAGCCGCCATCGGCAAAGATGTGGCGCAGCCAGGGAAAGCGGCGGCGGATCGCCTTGAGGACATAGGGAGGGCCGTCGCGATCCTGTATGTCGGCAGCATGGATGAGCACGAAGACCAGAAATCCATGCGTATCTGTGACAATGTGACGCTTGCGGCCTTTAATCTCAGCGCGAACGCAGCTTGTCGCGGTCTGGCCTGAATCATAGCCGGACATTCCGGTACTTTCCGTGGTCTTGACGCTGGCTGTCGTTGATCCCTGCAGTGGGTTGCGCCGACGACCGACGTATTGGAGTGGACATCAGGCGTAGATTTTATCACCAAATGGTGCTATCTATAACGCCATAATCAGGAAGCCAAACGATGCGATCGACTATCAATCTCGACGACACCCTCGTGGAAAGGGCTAGGTCTCTAACCGGCACGAAAGAAACCGCCACTCTGGTCCGCCAAGCGTTGGAGACGCTTATTCGTGTGGAGTCGGGAAAACGCCTCATCGCGCTCGGCGGAACTATGCCGGATGCGGAGGCAGCCCCACGCCGCCGGAGCGCAGCTGCCAAGTGATACTTGCCGACACTTCCATCTGGATCGATCATTTCCGGCATGCCGATTCAGAGCTGCGTAGGATTATTGAGGACGACCGTGTCTTATGCCATCCAGCCGTAATCGGAGAGCTCGCACTTGGCAGCCTTCGGGATCGCAGTAGCGTGATAGCTTTCCTGGCGGACCAGCGCGAAGCGTTCATCGCGACGCACGACGAAGTTATGATGATGATTGATCGCCACGCCATTTTCAGTATTGGCATTGGCTACACAGATGCCCACTTGATGGCCTCAGTTCTCCTCGATCAACGAGCGGCCTTATGGACCAGAGACAAGCGTCTGCGGGCAGCGGCCGAAAAGGCGGGGGCTTCACTGCACACCCCTGCCAACGCGCGAAACTAAATGCTGTATCGAAGCACTCATGCTGGTCGTGAGCCGCCTGAGCGCAGAGTTCCGATCGATCCATTATGCGATCTTCGTAGCCCAGAACGTGAACACCATGGCAACAAGCCGACCCCTGTCCTCGAAAGCTCTCGCCATGCCAGGGACGTAGGAACGTCCTGGGCCGAGGCGGATATAGACGGACCGCTAGAGCCAATATCGGTTCCTCGCTGGAAGCTTCATGCCTTCGAGATCTCATTCTTTTGGATAACTTTCCGCGCGCCGTAAAAGCGCCATACTATCTTGGAGGGAAATCCGGAGAGGGGCATGCAATATCGCCAAAGGTCGGTGCTGTTCGCAGCACCTTGGCTGATCATCGGGGCCGCCTCAGTCGGCGCTTCGGGCGGCATAACCATTGCAGACTTCGAAAAGCCGGAACTGCTAATCGCCGCGCTGTTTGTCGGTATTATTATCGGCATGACCGTTGAGCAGTTCCTCGCCACGATGAGCAAACAGACGTGGCTGGAGAGAAGCAAGTCGCGCTCGGAGGAACAGCGCTGGAATGAGCGCATCGTACGGAGGCCATGGCTTCAGACGCCAGCTGCGGTGCCATCACGACCAGTCGACGCCGCGGATCAATTGCGTATCGTCATGCGCTCGGATTTCGCCATTCAACCATTGCTGAACAAAAGCGAAGCCCGGGTGTTTCGGGAACTCGACAGCGTCGTGATCGGCTGCAATTCCTCCTGGCAGGTGATGGCACAGGTTTCAATGGGCGAGATCCTGCGAAGTGCCGACGCAGACGCCTACAGTTGCATCAACTCCAAACGTGTCGACTTGCTCCTCGTGGACGGTAACTGCCAACCGCGGCACGTCATCGAATACCAGGGCGGAGCGCATCATCAAGCCGCAGCGACCGCACGCGACGCCGTAAAGAAAGAGGCGCTGCGACGCGCCGGGATCGGCTATTATGAGGTGGTGGCAGGCCAAACGACCCCGTCGGAACTCAGACGATTGGTCGAGAAGCTGGTGGACAAGCCGAGTGCCACCTAAAGCGGTCCCATCACGAATGCCTGCACGGTCGAGTCTCTTCGATTGGAGCAAACCATCTTCTTGGCTTGATGGAATTGAGGCGCATCCGAGATGATCTCCGATCTCCAGGCAGTTCGCGAAAATCTGTTTCCGGCCAGTTGCGGAGCGATCGAGGACTGGGCGGCGTTCCCTTGGCATCGTGATCGAACCAATCGAATTCAAGCCTACAAGGCGCATTCGTCGCAAGCCATCGCAATCGATGTGTTCGGCACACTCAAGATGAGCACGGATCGCGATCGCGTCTTCGACGCCATAGCCGAGCGTGTGGGAGTGGCACCGGGTGGCCCATGGACTGTAACACTCGAGTGGACCGATACCGATCGGCTTCTGGGAGAACCCCGGCCCACGCAAGTCGATGCATTTGCCGTCGGATCTGCGGCAGCACTCGTCATCGAGTGCAAGTTCACCGAACCAGGAGGACAATGTAGCCAAACGGCTGTTTCTCGCTCGGGCGAACGCCCATGCAGCGGTAGCTACAAAGACCAAACCAACCCAGGCAATGGCGTGCGGTCGCGATGCGCTCTGGCAGGCAAGAGCATCCGCTACTGGGAATACATCCCAAATATCTTCGAGCTCGATCCGGGTGCTGACTAAGCGCCCTGCCCTTTTAAGGGAGACGCCTATTAGTGGATGCGCAACGCCGTGTTGGCGGCGGCGATCGGCAAGCACCGCAACCGTCAAGCCACGGCCCTGGTAGCCTTTGCCGATCACCCAAGTTTTTCAACGGCGCGAAAAGTGAAACGAGGCCTGATGGATCCTGGTCTCGGTGGCCAAGGGGCGATCACGCCTATCTCCTACCAGCAGATCAGTGCAATCGCCCGCCAAGTCGGCCGAGACCGAGCGCTCTGGGACGAGCTTTCTGCATGGATAGATCATAAGATCGCGCGGGCAGCGTCGCGAAAATCGGCTTCCAAGAGGTTTGAAATGGATGCTGATATCTGGAATGGAGCCTTCTATGACGACGGCGAGTGGGTTTCCTGGTCCGACGTGGAAGAACAACTCCGATATCACGAGTGGCGTGCCAAATATCCCAATGCGATCCGACATCTGATCCCGTATTTTCAGGACCTCTTGGCATTGGCCGGAAGCCATCACCGTGAGACAGGTCGTCATCTTGACGTGTATGGGGTCATTGGTGAGCTGTTCGGCGCCATCACCTACGGCATTAAGCTGAACAAGACCTACGCGCAGGGTGCCGACGGTCGGCTTGGTAATGATCACGTGGAGATCAAAACCATCACGCCGTTCAAGTCAAAGGACCAGGTTTCCGTTAAGGTGTCGGGGAATTTCAGCAAGCTGCTCGTCGTAAAGATCAACGCCGACTTTGAAGTCTCATCGCGCATGGTTGATCGCTCGAAGCTTCCCAAAACGGCCAAACCTCTGCTGAGGATAAGGTGGAGCGATCTGCCCAAAGCCCAATGAACTTCATCCGTCATCACGCCAGCGGCGGCTTACGCCTCAGGTCGTCGAGCGCCCCTCTCCTCTCGTGCTGCAGACTTTGGTCGCACGACGAAGCAGCCAAATTCGTTAATTCAGAATTTTAGAATGCACGTGTATAGTCCGCTTGGGATCACAGCATCCGCGCCTTGAGGGGTCGAGGGCAATGAACTGGAACACATCATCGACATTCACGCCCGTCGGGCTTGCCCTGGGCGGTCAGCCAACCCATAAGGTCGTGCGCACGCTCGGCGATGCAGCGCATATGCTGATCAAGGACTGGCCCTCCGATGACGGCGAAGAATACGTCAGCGCGGTGAAGGCCTGCGTCGTTGCGATCAGCGGGCAGATTGCGCCTGAGCAATTTCGGGAAGCCTTTTTGCGTGCGGCCGATGAGGCGGGTATCGCTGCACTAACCGTCGTTTACTGATGAAAAGAGGGAGCGCGAACTCATTGGCCTTTGAACATCAGCATCCGTTCTCGATCCATCATACGATCTTCTTCGGCCAGAACGTGAACACCACCGCAACCAGCAAGCCAGCGGCCTCGAGAGCACGCGGCACAAAATCCCCATTTCATTGCGCCTTTCATTTCCGCCAACCGGCCGCCGAAGCTTCGGCCTCCGAATAGAACCACCGTTCTCCATACTGGGGCTGATCTTCGTCTGTGCGTAGTATCGCTGCCCCGGCACGTGGAAGATGCGCTCACCCGTGTCGATGCTGACATTCCCCGTGCTCTTGCACGATTGTCCGGCGCCGCAGGAAGCATTCCATGAAGCGAGCAAGTCGCTGACGATCATGCCGCCGGCTGCACCAAATGCGATCGCGCCGATGACCAAGCCCCGCGCCCTGAACAGTGCGGATTTCTCCTGCGGATCGCTTTAACTGGCACGCATGCCCGATCCTCGTCCTTTCGCGCGAAGATTGTAACCGCGGTAGAACGCCGCGAATATCTATCCAAAAGGCTTATCTTCGACGTTCAGACCTTGCTGGGCCGCCCGCGAGGGCAGTGGCTGCGACGATTTGTCAGCACGACTGTTCATCACAGGTTAATTGAGCAGGAGCCCCAATGGAGCCCTTCCGTCATCGGCTCCATAGCGTAGGCGGAAGAGAAGATTTGAAACGTCAACATCATCGACAGAGGCCAATCACATGTCGCACAAATTGCTTCTCTCCGCTGCCGGATCGTTGCTTGCTGCATTTATCGTGTGACGCCGGCGCACGCGCTGACGATGAAGGAATGCAGCACAAAATATCAGGCGGCCAAAGGTGACGGCTCCGCCAAAGATAAGAAGTGGAACGATTTCCGCGCCAAATTCTGTGGCGCGGACGCTGCTGCCGCCGATAAGGAAGACGAGGCGGACGTCGCAAAGACCACCGACAAAGAGCCTGAAAAGGCGACGACCGCGGCGCCGAAGAGCGTCAAGTTCCCGAAGGCGATCGACAAGAAATATTCGAGCGAGGCGCCCGCTAAGGGCCGGCTTCACACTTGCGTCGACGCCTATCATGCTGCCAAGGACGCTGGATCGCTCGGAGATTTGAAGTGGATCCAGAAAGGCGGCGGCTACTGGAGCCTCTGCAACTCGAGCATCAAGGCCGCCGGCTAATCGCAGACCCTCACCTTATCCAAAAACGCGAAAGGCCGCCTCTGTGAGCGGCCTTTTCTTTGTCCTCAACATGTGGAGTCGGGAAAACGCCTTATCGCCCTCGGCGGAACTATGCCGGATGTGGAGGCAGCCCCACGCCGCCGGAGCGCAGCTGCCAAGTGATACTTGCCGACACGTCCATCTGGATCGATCATTTTCGGCATGCCGATTCAGAGCTGCGTAGGATTATTGAGGACGACCGTCTCTTATGCCATCCGGCCGTAATCGGAGAGCTCGCACTTGGCAGCCTTAGCTTAAAGCGCCGATATGTCCCTGCGGATATCGATCCGGAGGTGCTGATGGCGGGACGCTATCAGTTCGGCAGCAACTAGCTGAGCATCTTTCGATGCGCTAGTCAAAGTTGTCGAAATGCTGGAGCGTGACAACGGTATTCGCATAAAGGACGCCAACCGCAAAAGTGAGGCGGGCCTGCGCGAGTTGTCCGAACCGAGGCTAGGCGGCGGGGAGATATTCATGGACAAAGAAATCGAGAGTGAGCGGGTAAAGGCTTTGGCCGAGCGGCGGGCGATCACGGAGCGCGGCGTTATGTTTCTAGACAAAGATGCTGTCGCAAGTGACGACACAGTTCTGCGATCTAATAATTTAGCGTTTTTCAGCAATTTCAGGCTATTGGCGGATATTGTGCTTCGGTGTTTCTTACGGAAACAATCAACTCGTGACCGGCAATAGCGTCTCCAGCGACACCGTCACGAATAAATCGCGCGCTTGATTGGTTGTGTTTGCGTAACTATACACTAACTGCATTTTATAGTAGTATACAATCACAAGGGGCATGATGATTTCTAGCCGTTTGGCGAACAGAGGGATTCGCACAATGAACAGAACTGCCTTTTTTCTCTTGGGCTTCTCGATTTTCGGCTGGACCTCGGCAGCGCAGGCAGCCTGTCCGGAGCCGGAAAACAAGGAATTTGCAACTGTCGCCACCGCTCTCTTCAACTGTTCCAGTGCGCGCCCGCTCAAAGGCGCGGAGCAGGAACGGAAGTTTCAAATTCACTATGACTTTCCGCAGACCACACCGGATTCAAGCGGTCTGCCCTGGCTGACCATCGATCCTCTTAGAGAGCCGGCCTCCTATATGCAGGCCATTCTCATTTACGCGACGAAGAGCAATGCAAAGCCTGATATCGATTGGAGGATTGAAGACAATAAAGTGGAGTCCTGGTGCCATGCGCCCTGGTTTCAGGCCCTGCGCGAGCCGTTGCATGGCATGACCAGCGAGCGCTGGTCACGCCCACTGGAATTGCACAAACTGCAAAAGGACTGGGCGCGCAACTGGGCGGTCGGAATCTACAATGACGTGGCGTGCTATGGCCTTGGCACAATCTGGAAAGATCCGACCTTTCCCAAAACAAAGGACTTCAGTTTTCCGGACGGCGCGCTCGGTATCAAAATGCTATTTACGACAGCCATGCCGTCCCAGGTGCCCTATCTGACTGGATCGAAGGAATGGACCGTCGCGGCCGCTGACGACGGCAGCACGATGACGATGCGCATGCTGCAAATGGACATTTCGGTGAAAGACAAGCGCTCGCCGAACGGCTGGTTTTTCGGAACATTCATGTATGATGCCACCCAACCCGGGGATACGGTCTATGAGCGCCTCGTTCCAGTCGGCCTGATTTGGGGCAGTGATCCTGATCTCTCTGCCACTACCTATCTCGAGAAAGCAGCGATTGCAAAAGAAGGCTGGGTCAATCCGGCCGTGGCCGCCCGCTTCTATGCGCTGCCGCGCCAGAATCTCGGGCTGTTCGGCCGAGCCAATGGTCCGGTCGACAATCCGAAGTCGGCCTGCATTACCTGTCACCAACGTGCATTGGACTGGGGACGGGCCGTGCTGCCCAAATCGCCCGATGAGGAACAGGCAAACGCTCTGCTTCCGGACGTGCCCTACGATCCTTTCGACGATGCTGCCGCCAAGGCATACTTTCGCAATATCGGGCAAGACTCCCCGGTGCCAAATACCCAATCGCTTGATTACACCCTTCAGGTCTCGAAAGGCATGACGGCGTTCAGAAACTGGGTGTTCACCGAATTCCCGGATCATGCCGCCTCGACCACCGACATTACGCCCTACCCCTTCAAATCCTCGACGGCAGAAAATACGCCGGCAAACCCCGCAGCGCTCGCAACCGACGAGTTCAAGGCGGGCACCACGATTATGAACAACGACCTTTTTACCAAGTAGCAGCGTCCGCAGAGATCTCAATCACTGTCCCAGGGAGGCAGGCATGATCTCACTCAGGATATATGGCAGGTTTCGCCTCACCGGTGAAAACGGTGAGGACCTGACACCCAAAAGTCTGAAAGCACGCGGCGTGCTCGCCATGCTGGCACTCGCGCCTGATCATTGCAGAGCGAGAGAGTGGCTGCAGGACAAATTGTGGAGTGATCGGGATTCCAAGCAAGGTTCTGAGAGCTTGCGCCAGACACTGACAATCATTCGCCGCGCATTGGGCGAATACGCGCATATCCTTCGCTCTGATCGAGAAAAGGTGTCTCTTGATCCCCGGCAATTCGCGATCGAGCCATCTCAGGCCAGCTCGTTCCCCCGCGATGAATCCGATCTAGAACTCTTCAGTGATCTGAGCATCCGCGATCGCGAATTCGAGCATTGGATCCGCAATCAGCGTCTGTCTTGGGCGCCCTCTCCCAGACGCATTGACAATAGCTCCAACTCAAGGCGCCTAACCAGACTGGCAATCTTCTTTCGTCAGGAAGGGATCGTCGATGACAACAGTGAGAACACAATCAGAACCATCTTCTCGCTCACGACAGCCTCCTTGCTCGATTTCTCGGACTTTCAGATTTTCCACGAATTCGGGTTGATGCCGATTGCTGGCCAACCGCCGCCGACGCACGGCATCGTCGTGTCGATTGCTGCTGTGTCGGCATTCACCGGGTCTCTTTTGTATGCGGCAATCCGGCACCCCGATGGCAGGATATTCTGGACGAAGACATTTGCAGGCAATTCATCGTTCAGCGCTCGCGAAGGAGAACTGATCTGCGCCATCGGCGCTGAAATCCTTGAAGCCATTCTCAACGTCTTCCGAACCAGAACCGAGGATCTCTGCATTCCTGATTGTGCGGCGATATTTGCCAATCGCGGCAGAAGCCTGCTCTTCCAGATCGACAGGAACAGTCTTGCCGCGGCGGACCGGCAGCTTCAACTTGCCTATCAGTTTCGGCCAGCACCACAATATCTGGCCTGGCGGTCGTTTCTCCGTAACCTGGCGAATTTCCAGCATCGGACCTCAAGCTTTCTCGATGATCCCATCGATATCGAGACGCTGGCGCGCGAGGCCATACATCAGGCGCCTAGCAGTGCGATCGCGTTGAGCGTGGGAGCGCACATCGAGTACCTGTCGGGGGGCTCGGTTCGAAACTCCCTATTGCTTGCAAGGAGGGCTGTAGGCTTCGATCCATTAAATGCGATCACGCATGCCATTCTGTCAAACACCGAGCTCGTCACCGGCAACTTCGTGGAAAGCAGGAGATTGGCGCTTGTTGCACTGGATCTTGCTGGAAGCGGCGACCACCGATCATTCGTCGAATTTTTTTGCTGCATGTCTGCCGCGGCATTGGGCGACTATCAAGTCGCCATAGACCACGCGGAAACGGCATTATTTCTGCGGCCACGTTTTCGCGCGCCGCTTCGGTACCTGATAGCCTTGTACAAACACGCCGGCCGGCCGGCCGACCTACAGCGAGTGCTGACGCGATTGCGAGCTGTCGAGCCGGACTTTCACATCGGTCGTCTTTTGGACAGCAATTATCCGGTAACAACATTAAGACGCATCCGCCTTATCGAGGCAATTTCTAATTGATTGAAAATATGGAATTATTTTCGAGTGGGGCGCAGAATTCACGATCAGTCCTCGAAATAATCACGCTGCAATCACGATGGTCTGTTTTTATCCTAATCACGCGGACAATTCGGTTTGCCGCCGGCTTGGGGACGGTTCACATGGACAATAGAGACCTTATTAAAAATAATCTCGCAATCGTCCACCGCCTTGCGGCCGACAATGGCGACCCTCGTTGCTCTATCTCATCGATACGACACTTCTACGAAATTCGGGATACCAATACTTCAGAATCCATCGACGTAATTGTGCCGATGACGCCGCAATCGGCTTTGGAAGCCTTCGTGGGCTGAACCGAAAAATCACAGCTGTATCGGAGTGGTGACTATGTCGGTGTCAGCGAATGAAAATCTGATCGTGAGTCCGGCTGTTGTGACCTCTAGGAACAAGATCTCAGTTCGCTGGGCAACGTTCTTCTTACGAGGAAAATCGCTACGCGGTGTGGGTTTTTGCTGCTGATAATGCTTGAATCTTCGGCACTATTCAGGCCGCCGATCAGAGGCACATCATTTGAAACGACATCTGTGGCTTCGAGTGCATTAAGTGCTGACGTGGCGCATTCTGGAGGAAGAACAATGGTACAGTTAAAACACAAAACAGCCGCCGCAAAGGTGGATAAGGACAACCCTTTCGCTCTAATGCCGGACGCGCAGGAGGATAGCAACGTCCACATTATTCGTCCCGGTATCCGCTGCGATACGGAGCGTCGTGGCTTCCCGATGCGTCGCGGCCGTTCACCGCTGGAAATAGTGGTTGATGCGTCAGAGGGATTTATACCCTTATGGGGGCCGAGCACCACACTGCGCTGGCGCTTTCAAGAGCGGTCATTCCAGGTGTTTCGCGATCCAGCCGCCGCAAAACAAGCAGTTACCCAGCTAATAGCCGAAGCTATCTTGTTGTGGGGAGATGCCGCACCCGTGAAGTTTGCGTATCGGGACGATGCATGGGACTTCGAGGTCGTGATGCGTAATGCCGACGATTGCTCGAACAGCGGCTGCGTGCTCGCCAGCGCGTTTTTCCCGGATGCCGGGCAGCATCAGATGACCATCTACCCGGAAATGTTCGCACAAAATCGTACTGAACAGGTCGAGACAATGGCCCATGAAATCGGCCACGTATTCGGCTTACGGCACTTTTTTGCGGTTCTCAACGAGACAGCCTGGCCCTCCGAGATTTTCGGCACGCATGACAAATTCAGCATCATGAACTATGGCGACGCGAGCAGAATGACAGATGCGGATCGAGCCGACCTCCGCAAGCTCTATGAGCGAGCTTGGGCCGGTACACTGACGGAAATCAACGGCACTCCGATAAAGTTTATGAGCCCATTCCATACAAGCGGCCAAGCCGCCAACGCGGCAGTCGCGATCGCCGCGGTGACAGCATGAAGACCGGAGTACTTGCCGCGGTATCGGCAAGCACTGAGATGGGCGGGGGTGGAGATTTGATAAATCGCTCATTGCTGAGGAGCGCGAGAGATGACAAGCCCGGGCCACCGTCCGGGAGACAAGGACCGCAGCCTTGGAGCGACATTCGTTTCTCGAGGCTGACACGTCGGCGTGGCTCTGTAACGTTATCGACTACGTCCAGCGATCTACGCACGGCCGCTGTCAACATGGACTGAGGAGGAAACAGTATTGCGTAGTCTGCTTCTAGGCGCTGCCTATTTGTGTTTGCTTGGACATACGTCCACCGTTGCGGCAGCGTCAGCGACAATTGCCGAAGAATTCGACTCCGCATCGGTGTCCGAGAACTGGTTCACATGCAAACGGGACGAAAACAGCTTCTCATTCGGTAAGATCGCTGGCGAAGGTCGGACCGCGGCCAGCCAGGTCGTCAAGGCACTCCCGGAGAACAACGTCCTGGCCTTCGTCATGCTGCCGAAGGGGTGTGCGCACGAGGATGGGCCGTACCAACATGACGGCTATGAACGCTCCGAACTCTGGGAAAGCGAAAAGGTTCTCGCCCGAATGGGGACCGATATCTGGTATCGCTTTGATATGTACATCGACGCGAGCATCAAGCCAACGACGGGCCGATTCGTGATCGGACAATGGAAGGAGAAGAATTCTCCTCAAGATGCTCCAATCCTCACACAACGCTTCAATGGTCGCGCGTTCACGGTCACGATTGAACAGGATAACTCCGATCCTTATCGGGCAAAGGAAGATGTTTTGTGCAGGGTCTACATCGCTTCCCAGTCTTCGGCTCCGGTGGAGCCCGGCTTTGGAGATGCGCACAATCTGGTGGCTCCGACACAGCTATTTTCGATGATGAACACGAACAACCAACCCCTTTCGGTGGGGCATGATGTCGATGATGTCGTGCATGGGACGTCGCCGCTTTTGCTCGCTGGTTTGTCGGGCTGTTCGAAGGGTCTGAGGATTACCCGCTACAACGCGTTACCCGACCCTTTCGGAAAATGGACCACGATGGTCTATCATCTGCGTCTGATCCCGAATGAAAAGGGTCTGATTGAGATCTGGGCGAATGGAAAGAAGATTTCAAAGACCGAAGGTGTCATCGGCTTCAAGCCGTTCCTTCCCGACCAAAACCAGTATTTCAAGTTCGGCGCATATCGGAACCATACAGACTTCGAGACGATCACTCGCCTCGATCACTACGTGCGAAGTGAGCGAAGAGAAGACATCGACGCCAACGGTACTTTGACCCCACCTTAGCGCCCCCTTTTTGATGGGTGTGCATTCCCGATCCACAGTGCCGACTAATTGCGTGGATGGGACAATCACGGGTGAATTCATGACCTAGCGTTCAACATTTTCGAGCAATGGAGGCGGAAATGACCTTGAATGACGGCGGTGACACAAGTGGCGAACGCCGAGATGCGACCGGACACTTCGTCGATAGATACGCCCATCCCTACTTCGAACCAGGTGCAGCTGAACGCGAGCTTTTGAACACACGCCGGCGCATTACGGACTGGAGCAAAACACAGCTGGGACCAGTACCCACGCCTCTTCGTGGGGGCCGAATTTCGTTGAACGAGATCATTGGCGATGAGGGCGTGCGCGAGATCGAAGAACTTGGAGAAATTCGATTCCATGCACTGGGCGACAGCGGCGTGAATCATGCTGAAGAAGCTGAGCAGGTGGCCGAAGACATGGCGGCGGACTTCAAGCCTGGTGCTGGCGGCCTCAATCCCGCGTTTCTGCTCCATCTGGGAGACGTTGTCTACGGCGCAGGTAAAGGAACGCACTACGGCGAACGCTTCTACAAGCCGTATCGCCGCTACCCGGGAAAGATCATTGCTATTCCCGGCAACCACGACGGCGAAGTGAAATCTGACGCAGACAGCCCCTCGCTCAAAGATTTCTTGGCCAATTTCTGTACGGAGGAGCCTCAGATTTCTCCGCAGGCTTCTGGAAGCGGTATCTTTCGGCAGACAATGACCCTGCCTGGCGCCTATTGGTATCTCGACGCACCATTCGTGCGAATAATAGGTCTCTATTCAAACCGACTGGAAAACCCGGGTTATCTTGAAGGATTGCAAGCCGATGGGTCGGACGATAAATCCCAGTTGCAATGGCTTGAAGCCGTGCTGCGCGAAATCACGGGTGAGCAACAGCAAAAGGCCCTGATTGTTGCCACTCATCACCCACCCTATAGCCAGAGCGGACATAGCGGCAGCACCGAGATGCACCGATGCATCATTGAGATTGCGGATCGGGTCGGCATTATCCCTGACGCTTTTCTTTCAGGTCATGCCCACAATTATCAGCGATACACACGAAGGGGTGGTGGCAGGCAGGTTCCCTACTACGTTACCGGTACCGGAGGGATAAATCCACAGCATGTGCAGCCGGCGACAGGCTCTCCAGCAGATGAGAGCCGTACGACGACTTACGACGCAGCGCTCTCATCGCTTGGCTACCTCTTCATCACCGTTTCACCCACGCAACTGAAGACGGAATTCTGGCGATTGAGTAGTGAGTATACGACCGCGTTTGACCCGGTAACTCTTGATTTGGCGGACCATACGTTGCGTTAGCAAGCGTGCCGAATGTGCATCACGCCGACGCCGGGGATTGTTGCCCGTGAGTTCCGCCACCGCATCTGCGCCGCGTTAGGATTTGCTCAGGTTCCAAAGCTAAAGACTCCTTTGCCAAAACAACCTGCTCGTCAACAACGCTCGAATACAGAACATAAGTTTACTTCACTGGATAGCATCATCACGAGAAATACCTAGTAGAATTCATCGAAAGGCTGTAGCTTGTGATAGTATTTCTTCTCATTGCTCGCGAACGGCGAAAATGGACGATTCGGCGCTGCCGACAGGGACTGCCTATGTAGACTAGACTACGCACACCATTGTCCTCGGAAGGCGCGAAACATGGTTGATTCCGTTGAATATCCTCAAAAAGATCCAGTTTTGGTGGCCGGCGCGCCGGTGGATGGGGTCGGGCTTTGCCTGTCGGGCGGCGGTTATCGCGCGATGCTCTTCCACGTCGGAGCGCTGTGGCGATTAGTGGATTCAGGCAAGCTGTTTGAGATTACACGAGTTTCAAGCGTATCAGGCGGCTCGATCACAGCAGCGGTGCTTGCGCTAGCTTGGAACGGGTTGAAGGCAGGCGGCATGCCGGCGTTTAAGCGCGACGTTGTCGAACCGTTACGAAATTTGGCGCGGGTAACGATCGATGCGCGATCAGTGATCGGGGCACTACTTCTGCCGGGCAGTGCCGGCCACTATGTTGCGCAATCCTATGCCAAACACCTATTTGGCGAGAACACGCTGCAAAATCTGCCCGAAGCGCCACAATTCATCATCAACGCCACCAATCTTGAGACGGGATCGCTCTTCCGCTTTTCGCGCGCAGAAATTCGCGACTGGCGGATTGGCCGCATTGCCGCTCCGACACTGCGGATCGCCGATGCGGTAGCCGCGTCCTCAGCCTTTCCGCCAGTACTGTCGCCGTTCGTTCTGGATGTTGATCCGAGTGATTTCGATCCCCCTGCACCTGGCGAGATTGCCGACGATGCTTTTCGCAGCGAGATCACCCTGTCTGATGGCGGAGTGTACGACAATCTCGGCCTTCAGCAGGTGTGGGGTCGGTGCAAAACCGTACTCGTATCCGACGGCGGAGGTCACATAGCAGACGACTCTTCACCGCCGGGCGATTGGGCGCGCCAGTCCTTGCGTGTACTGGAGGTGGTCGATCAACAAGTCCGCAACCTACGTATGATCCAGGTGGTCGGCTCGCTTGCACGGCAGGAACGACACGGTGCATTCTGGAGCACGCGAACCAATATTGAGGATTATGGCTTGGCTGATGCGTTGCCCTGCCCCCAAGCAAAGACTGCGTTGATCGCCGCCTTTCCCACGCGACTGCGCCGGATGGACAACATCCAGCAGGAACGCCTTATCAACTGGGGCTATGCCGTCTCCGATGCGGGCTTGCGGCGCTATTGGGCCACGGGCATTGATGCTCCCTCGGGCTTTCCGTATCCCGCAACGGGGATTGGCTGATAACTAAGCACATCGTCCCAGCGGAAGGGCCCGCTGCATGAGCGATCCTGCGCTACTAATCGCGCTCTACAAACACGCTGGCCGACCGGCAGGCCTGCAGCGCGTCATGACGCGGATGCGGGCTTTGGAGCCGGACGTTCACATCGGCCGTCTTTTGGACAGCAACTATCCGGCAACAACATTGAGGCGCATTCGCCTTATCGAGGCAATCTCTAATTGATTGAAAGTAGGGAATTATTTTAGCGCGAAAGTGCAGAACTCACGGTCAGTCCCCGAAAAAATCACGCTGCAATCACGATGATCCGCTTTGATCCCAATTATGCGGACAATTCGGTTCGCTTGCTTGGGGGACAGATCACATGGAATATAGCAAACCCATCAAACACCATCTCGCTAGTCCAACGCATTGCTGTCGAAGACGGTGATTCCCTGCTGATCTATCTCATTGACATGGCGCTTCTCCAAAGCCGACTGGCGCTATCGAGATAACCGCGCCTTCGCGAGCAGCCTGACAATTGCAACCGCATCGGAGACATGACGGAAGACGCAAAAAGCAATTACGCGTGAAAGCCGTTCGCAGGAACGCTGAGATGATGCTCACCTATGGAGATTTCCATGAAGATTGGTCTGATCGCCGCGTTGGTACTTTTCGCTTCTGCCGGAAATGCGGCTGAAATCAGCGCCACTGACCAATCATGGTCCGTTGATCCCAAATTCGAGAAAACCGACAAGGTCCGGCTGGCCTTGAGCGGAGCTGCCTGTGTTCCCGACACAAATCAATGCCTTATCGTTAACGATGAAAAGAAGTATGCCGAGTTTTTTACGATCGGCCCTCATCTCCTTAGACCAGGTCGAGTGATCAAGCTTCTACCGGACACAGTTGACGGCGTCGAGATGGACGAAATCGACGCCGAGGGCGTCGTCTTCCTGAATGGCTCCTTCTACATAACCGGCTCCCACGGTTTGTCGCGGAAGACGGGAGAGTTGAAGCCCTCGATCTTTCACGTTTTCCGCTTCGCGGTCGATGCCAACGCCGGCTTGCCAGCGTTTGAGTTTAACGATGACGACGTGGCTCCAACAATCGACTCCACTCCGAAACTCCGCGGGATCATCAAGGATCAGGCCGAACTGGCACCATTTGCCGAGGTGAAGCTCGACAAGAACGGTGCAAATATCGAGGGAATTGCCGCCCAGGGCTCCGATCTCCTTTTCGGGTTCCGGGCACCATTAGTCGGTGCCGGCAAGGATCACGCAGTTGTTCTCCGCGTCGACGCTAATAGACTTTTTGGCAAAGGCAAGCCGGCAGCGAAGTTGCACACTCTCAAGCTTGAGCCAGGTCTCGGAATCCGTGACATGGCGGTTGCGAAAAGCGGTGTCCTCTTGCTTGCAGGCCCGAGCGGGGAGGCGAAGGGCGAGCCATCACTGTGGCTCTGGGACGGTACGAGCGCCACGCCCACAAAGCTCGGGACCCTGCCCGGTATTGCGCCTTCGGAGAAGGCTGAAACTGTGCTTGTCATTAAGGACGATGCAACCAGTTTGCATCTGCTCGTGCTCTTCGACAGCATCCTGGATGGAGGCCCGCGGGAATATATCGTTCGACTCTAACCACTACATGAAATCGACTTGATAGCCTGCATATGCGACTGACAACTGCACCGAATGGGGGAAATGATGGTCGACTATATCGTCAGCAATACCGATGGCGGCGCCAATCTACGGGATGCACCCGATTCCGGCGCCATAAAGCGAAATCTGCCATTTGGGACCGCACTCACGTCTATTCCGGGCTCCACAGGAAAATGGAAATCCGTTGAAACCGCTAACGGTGAAAAAGGATATGTGTCTGACAAAAACCTGAAAGTCCCGGCAAGTGACGCGATCGTAAGATTGATCCAGTCTGCGGCTCACTATTGGGAAGCCTTTGCCTTTGGAAGGGGTAAGGAGGACACCAGTCCATACTACGATCTTGTCGTAGAGATTTGGAAAGAGCTTGGTCAGGGCATGCCACCCTTCAAGAGGGACGAGAAAGGCAAGGTCCTCAAGGACAAGAACGGCAACGACGTCTACAATACGAGCCATCCGGACTGGCCGTGGTCGGCAGCCGGTATGAGCGCATTCATACGCCGCGCGAAAGGTTATAAGAACTTCCAATTCAGCAGATTGCATGCGACTTACATTCACAACAGCGTTGTCGCGAGAAAAGCGAAGGATCCGGACGCCCCGTTTTGGGGGTATCAATTGAACGAACAGGCCGTCCGTGTCGGCGATCTCGTATGTCAATGGCGCGGAACGCAACAAGACTATAAGAGCGCCGGGCAAAGTGCCGGCTTTACGTCTCACACAGACGTCATCTGCGATATCAAATCTGGATACCTCTACGCAATCGGCGCCAATGTCGAGTCGGATACGGTTGGTCGAAAGAAATACACGATCAACAGCACGGGGCACCTCACTGGTCCCAGCGGCGGAAGCTTCAAGAGCGACAACACAGTTTTCATGCTGATGCGAAACATGGTGGCATGACTGCCACTATGCCTGCGGATTGTATTCACGAAGTCACGACGGAGGACTATTCAAATGGCATCAGCTGCCCTTCCAGATGACTGGCGCTCGGCCGGCGTTGCAATAACCTGCGGATACGAAACGTCGAGCACGGATCCCTATACCAAGGTCGTGGGTGATTTCGACGGTATGGGTATCTCTTGCGGCGCCTTGCAGTGGAACATCGGCATGAAGTCTTTGCAGCCGATGGTAAAGGCCGTTGGCAAGACGCGCGTGCAGACGCTGATGCCCACTCATGGTGCGAAAATGTGGGAGGCATGTGCCGGAACGGTGAAAGATGGCCTGACGATTGTGCGCGGATGGCAATCCAAGAAAAAGCTTCTTAAGGACGCTCTTGCGGAACTAATGGCGCTGATGGGATCCCTGGAAATGCGCGCCGAGCAGGATAAAAAGATCGGTGTAAAGGCAGACACGGCTCTAACAATGGCCACAGCCTGGGCCAAGGGCCGTGACAACACCGCTCCGAGCAAGCGGCTCTACTGCTGGTTTTTCGACCTCGCTACACAAAACGGATCGCTCGAGGGCCAAACGCCGAAGAAGGTTGCGGACTTCATGTCATTCAACACGCCGGACAAAGTCGATGATTTGATCTGCGATTATCTGGCTGGCTTGAAGGGCTCATCAGGCCACGTGAAAGATGCACACAAGAACGCGGTTCTCTGGAGAGATAGCAGCGACGAACGACTGGAGCTCTTGTGCTTGACCTACCTGCGTTCGGCGACGGCGAATCCGACCTGGCGCCACGTCGTCATCAACCGCAAGGGCACGATCGCCGTGGGCAAAGGTTGGGTGAATTCTGGAGAGCACAACTTTTCTAAAGAGGGTCTCTAGATCGTTGATTGCAGGTGGAGTTTTGCGGTGAGCCTAGTGGTAGCTACGCTGGGCTCGCACGGCCGGTAGGTGTCTCCGCCTGCGGGCGGAATTTGACTACATCCGTGACGCAAGCTTGTGCTGCAGGTTTATATTGCTGCGCCGGAAGGTGCACCAAACGTCCTGGGAGGATACATGGCGGTGGAACCAATAGTAGACGGGGCGCTGACACTCAGCCCTGATGATCTGCGCGACCTTTACGCGTCCCGCCGGTTTCTCGATGAAGGAACGCGGCGAAAGTTAGGGCTCGAGCGCCGCTTTGACGTCTATTACAAGGATCCTTTGGTCGCAAAAGAGAATCCTGGTCTCGAGATTGACAAGAATTTTTATGTGCCATGGGAGCCCGGCATTGGCGACGGACCCACCAGCGCACGCTTCGCCGTCGTCGACTTTGACAGTACTACCAACAAACTAGACGAGCCGTCCCGATGGGATAGCGACGCCAAACTATTCCGCGACCCAAACGAGCTTCCGATTGACGCAGCGATCAAGCAGTCACCCCAATTTCGGCAAGTCAGCACCTGGGCGATAGTGCAAAATACCCTGAACTATTTCGAAGGACCAAGCGGACTTGGCCGGCGCATCTCCTGGGCATTCGAGGGCAACCGCTTACTGATCGTCCCGAACGCCGGCTACGGCGCCAACGCCTATTACGATCGTAAGAGCCACTCGCTACAATTCTACTATTTCGATGACAAGAACGGCCAGCGCGTTCGCACGTGCTTGTCCAGCGATATTGTCAACCATGAGTTTACCCACGCTTTGCTCGACGGAATTCGGCCTCACTACCTCGAAGCCGTGTCGCCTCAGACCGGCGCGTTCCACGAATTCCTTGGCGACCTAACGGCGATCCTGATGTCGCTACGCAACACCGCCTTCCGCCAGAAGCTGGCTGAACGCACCGGCGGCCTTCTCGACCGCAAATCCGAGGGTGAACTGCTGTCGTCAGTCGCGGCAGAGTTTGGTCGAGCGGTAGGCAATCAGGAATATTTGCGTAGTGGCGCCAATCAGGACAAGCTGAGCAAATACAAGAACGAGATGGAGGTCCATGCCCTTTCCACGGTGCTGACTGGTACCATGTTCGACATACTGATCAAGCTAACCAAGCAATACCTTGATCGTGAGAGAGCCGACGGCAAGAAACTATCGGCCAAACAGGCACTTGCCTTTTCCGTGCCGCGCATGCAGATGATTGCGATTCAATCGCTCGACCTCCTGCCGCCAGTCGAGGTTACGTTCAATGACTATGCAAGTGCAGTGCTGCGCAATCTCTTGATTGCCGATCCGACCGATCCCAGGGGCTATCGCAAGATGATCGCCGAGGCCTTCCTGACCCGGGAAATCCTCACTCGAGAAGAGGTCGACGAGCTGCTGGAGCCGGCCGGACTTTATGATCGAGTGCCGGGCGATATCACACATGATCCGACAGTGATCGCAAGTTCCCGCGCTGAAGCCTATCGCTATCTCGATGACAATCGCGATGATCTCTATATCCCTGCCTCAGTCGATATCATCGTCGACGAGGTCTTTACGGCGAAGAAGATGGTCGGCCGTGGGCTTTTCATGCCCAAGCAGGTGATCCTCCAATACCTTTGGCGCGAGGATGTCTCGCTCGAAGGCGAGCGTTTCGGCCCTTATAACGGCCAGACCACCAGCCTCCTGTGTGGCGCGACCATGGTTCTTGACGAAAACGGCAGCATGCTCTCGTGGGCGCGCAAGCCCGGCAGTGAACCCTCGGCCAAGGCTTTAGCTGGCCAGGCCAAGATAGACGCCGGAAGAAAACCGAACGGTGAAGAAGCGCTTGCCCTTGCGGAGTGGAAAGCCGGCAAAGAGCGGCGGGCCGCGTATCTCGAGGCACTAGAGCGACGTATCGACGAAGGTATGGTGGGCGAAGAACTCGCAGGTCCGGAAGGTTTGGTCGGCGCGCTTACGCCGCCGCTCATCGTCCGCGAGGCAGGAGGCCAGTTGCGTTTCGAGCTCTCCCCGCATTTCCACATCCACGATGATGACGATGACCACGGCAATAAAGATAGAAATAAAAATGATGACCATTACGATTACAGCTTAAGGGGTCTGCGATGGAAAACGAGCTCCTGATACGCGTTTACGACGTCGGCCTGGGTGACTGCATTTACGTGCGGATTCCCGGCGACAGCGACAGTTACAACGACGCCTTTCACATGCTGATCGACTGTGGCACCTGGAGTTCTGAAACGCTCCTCGCCGCGGCACTCAAGCAGTTGGCGACCGAACTTCCGACGGCATCCGACGGCGTGAAAAAGCGCCTCGATCTGGTTGTCGTCACTCATGAACACAAGGACCACATCGCAGGATTCGACCCGACGCTCTGGAACGAATTTGCCGTCGGCAATGTCTGGATGAACTGCGCGATGAACCCGAAGCATCCGCAGGCAGGCAAGACACGCAAGGTGCGAAAGGTGGCGGAGACAGCGATGGCCAGCCTCACATCGCTCGGTCCGGCGCTCAGTCCGCGGCTTGCCGAACTCGTGTCCGTTTTCGAGATCGGCAATGCAGGCGCCATGAACACACTTCGCCACGCCTTGCTCGGGGAAGACAGAGAGCCAACTTATGTCCACGCCGGCCAGACCCATAAGGACCACGGGATCGAGCTGCATCCGAATGCGAAAATTCATGTTCTGGCGCCGGAATTCGATTTCGATCGGTTCTATCTCGGCGAAGTCGTCCAAACCAATTTGAAAGGGATAATCGGTGCCACCGCGTTCGCAGCGCAGGATGAGGTGGAGGCTGGGAACTCGGTCGAGAATGAAACTGCGTCAACACCCCCGACCGAAACAACACCTGAACCGAAAAACATCGGACCGGCGGCGTTTCGCGCTCTGCGCGCCCGCATGCAATCCAACGCACTTGCCTTCGCGGACCTCGACGGCAAGCTGAAGAACAACTCCAGTGTTGTGCTGCTGATCGAATGGAAGGGCAAGCGGCTGCTATTCGTCGGCGATGCCGAATGGCACGGCGCTTTCAAAGAAGGGAAGATGAACGGCTCCTGGAACGTTATGTGGAAGGAGCGAAACGAACTGCTAGCCCAACCCGTAGAGTTCCTGAAAATCGGTCATCATGGCAGTGAAAACGCCACCCCCTGGGACATGGGATCGGGCGCGATTACCGAGGAAGCAAGGATCCTTGACGCGATCCTTCCGCTGCCCAAAGCTGGAAATGCACCGACTGCCCGCGCGGTGGTTTCGACCGAGCGCAGCAAATACCGCACCATTCCCCGCGGCCAGTTGCTAAAGGAAATCGCACGACGGGTCGCCGGCGCCACGAGCTATGCTGACGACCTGGGCAATTACCAGCCGAAAGATGCCGCCGACTTCGATGCATATGAGCGCGACTGGCTAAATAATTTGCAGCCACCGCGCACGGATTTCGAGCGTATTCGCAGGAACAATGGATTCATCGATGTGACGTTCGACTAGACGACGTAAAGATGCCGTTCGTGACTGGTCCGAAAGGAGTCCTGGGGATGTCGCAGGAAGAAAATGGGGATACATTCAGTACGCTTGATGCCCAATTGGCTCAGATCACGGAGAAGGATTTCGCCGCGTTTTTCAAGTGGCTCTATGAGGCAGCAGAAAAGCTCAAAAGTGATCGAGAGAATTTCTATCGCACGCTTCGAAACAGGAATTCGGGGTGGATCAATGCCGCACGCAGGACCCTCGCCACGCTTGGAGCCTTTGCCCTGCTTCTAACGGCATTTGCCGGAATCGCGGCGGTTGCCGGATCACAAGAGACTTGGCTAAAAGAATGGCAGACGAGGAGCTTGATTGGGGCTTTCATCATATACGCATTCATGGGTGCGATCGCTCTGTTCGAGCGTGGAACAGATCTCAGTACCTCCTACTTTCGTCATCTGACAATCACGATCGCGATCCGCAACTTGTGGAACGAGTTTCAGCTCACGATGCTCAAGGAATATCCGGGGCTGGATAAAATTGCTGGAAACGACCCAAATGCGGCGCGTGATAGGGCGATCGAACTCGCACGCGCCCTCTGCAAGGATCTCGACACCTTGGTTTCGACCGAACAGACCGAATGGCGCACTGAATTCATTGAATCTCTCAAAGAACTGGATACGGCTGCCAAGGAGGGCATTGGTAAAGTCAACGCCGACCTCCAAACTGCGATGGATAAGGTTACGAAGGCTGCCGAAGAAGCAAAGGCCGCCGCGGAACAGGCGAAAGCCGCGCTGGTCCCGGGAGATATCAATGTGACCGTGAGCGGCGACTTTGACGGAAACCTCGTCGTGCTGGTCGACCAGGCGAAACGGCACGATAAGCCGGTGATGAAGAAGTTCGCCCTCCGCGGCATCGTACCTGGAATACGTGAAATTGAGGTCCGGGCGAAGAAAGGAACCCAGGACATCAATCAATCTGCAGTGGTAGAGGTCAAGCCTGGCCTACAGAATTACCCAATCACTCTGCCGTAGCTCGCTCAACCTGAAACGTGTGGACTCGGTAATAGCTTAACCTATTTGGGGGCACAAAATGATAGTGATCGATCGCAAAAGCGTTCCTGTACCAAAAATACTGGCGGACGACAGCCGCGAATTGATCGAGGAGCGCGAACGGGCTGAAAAACATTTCCGCCGCGCGCCAACGAGGCGGCGGCAGACGCGTTTCCGCTTTAATACAGACATAATCTACGCGCCGGAGGTGCGCGCTGCCATTCATACGCTTTTCAACGGCAAATGCGCCTATTGTGAATCGCCGATCGGCACGGTTGCGACAGGTGAAGTCGACAGATACCGATCACGTGGTTTCTCGTCCAACTTGGACGGCTCCATCTCGCAAGACCACTATTGGTGGCTGGCCTACGAATGGAGCAATCTCTACGCGGCTTGCACAGCATGTGGGCGATGTAAGGGGCGCCGATTTCCTGTCGATGGACCGCGTGCGCCGAAGGAAACACCTGCTTCTGAGATCGATGCAAAAGAAAAGGCGCTGCTGCTCGACCCCTGTCGGGATGATCCCGATGCTCATCTCGCCTTCGACGAAAAAGGCCTTGTCACGCCGCTGAGCAAGCAGGGTGCGACAACTATCGAGGTCTTGGCGCTCAACCGCCACGAGTTGGTGATGGCACGCCGCGCCGCACTTGCCGAGCTGCTCGAAACCTTGCGCCAACGCAACCTGAACGACATTGGTGATCGATGGTTCGATGAACTGCAACGGATCGTTTCTGACCCAAGCCAACCATTTCTCGCAGCCAAGCGGCAGGTAGTCGCACGCGAACTTAAGAAAGCGGCAGGCGTGGGCTCGCGCGAATTGCCTCTCCGGAAGGTGGTGGGGAAACTCTTGGGCGTTGCTAGCGAGATGCTGCGGGATCCTTCCGTTATGTCCCTCGTCTCCTCGTTGCCAACCATCGTTCCGGCGGCGGGACAAATGAAGCGGTTGGTCAAAGATTACTTGTTGAACGAACTTGAGGAATCGCTCTATTCAGTCGAAAGCGGCACGGGCAGCCCGTCTTTTTTTGCCAGGACGCGTGTAGTCCAGTCAGTCGAGATCAAGAATTTCCGAAAAATTAAGAACCTTAGACTTGACTTCCAGTCCGGCGATTCCCAGCGAGCACCTTGGACTATGCTCCTCGGCGATAATGGCTTAGGAAAATCCAGCATATTGCAGGCCATCGCAATGACTCTGTGCGGTGCCAAGTACCTGGAAGAGTTGGATCTTCAAGCAACTAATTTTCTACGACGGAATACAAGCGAGGCCCACATCAAGGTGGTCTTATCGAATTTCGCTGAGCCGTTGACACTGCGCATCGACGCGCGTGGTTTCCACGCCTCTGCAGACCAGGCTAAAGTCCTTATCCTCGGTTATGGAGCAACCCGGCTCTTACCACGCAAGTCAGCACCCCCTCGCTTTGTCGCCACTTATGCAAAGCTTGAGAATTTGTTTGATCCATTCGAGCCCGTCGGCGACGCCGAAGCCTGGTTAAACAAAATTCCGCAAGCCAAGTTCGACGATTATGCCAGAGCGTTGAAGGAGCTGTTTTTCGTGCTTGACGGCCCCGAGCAATTGATCCGCACCAACGGCAAAATTGTTGTAAGGACAACCGATGGGGATATTCCACTCTCCCAGCTGAGTGATGGCTATCAATCGGTTATCGGGGTCACCACGGACATCATGCGTGTCCTGTCTCATTACTGGGATGCAATGGAGGTAGCCGAGGGCATTGTTCTTATCGACGAGCTTGGGGCACATTTGCATCCGCGATGGAGATTGCGCGTCGTGTCGGGGCTGCGCAATGCTTTTCCCCGTGTTCAGTTCATTGCGTCCACACACGATCCGCTATGCCTGCGAGGCCTTGAAAACGGCGAGGTCATCGTCCTTCGTGCGAACGCCAAAGGCGAAACGTTCGCTATTCTGGAGGCACCGTTCCCAGGCTGGATGCGCGTTGAACAATTGCTCACGTCTGAACTCTTCGGACTTTATAGCACGACAGATCCGGAGCTCGATGCCTGGTTCAATGAATATATTAACGCAAAACGGTCTGGTGCGCCCCCCTCAGGCAGCGAACGATTGGCGCGCGTCTCCCAGGAGTTGAAGAGTCGCTCGGTGCTCGGCAATGATCGGCGAGAACGACTCATGCTTGAAACAATAGACGAATATCTCGCGAAGGAACGCGATTTAGCCGATGGTGGCGAGCGGTCGGAAGCCCGCAAAGAAACCAAAGTCTCGCTGGCAAGGCTCTGGCGGGAGATCGCGCCGGTGCCAATAGCGAACGGGGACAGGAGGGCGCCTGATGATCAGAGTCAGCCGTAGCGCCATTCCTGCGAGCCTTAAAACCGCGGCTGCAATCGAACTTCCAAAGGTTCTAGATTTTTACGGCTGTCCACCTCCCAAATCGTCGTGGACGTTTACTGCTTACAAGGACCCCACTGTCGCCGAGGAGTTGAAACGACTATTTCACAAAAAATGCGCTTATTGCGAATCGAGGATGATGGTGGTTCAACCGATCGATATCGATCATTTCCGTCCAAAGAACGCAATCCGGATCGGGCGCGACTTGATAAAGCCTGGCTACTATTGGCTTGCCAGCTCGTGGAACAACCTGCTGCCCTCATGTATCTTGTGTAATCGCCCAAACCGATATGAGTCTGGTGGTGTAACAGTTACGGGTGGTAAGGGGAATGACTTTCCATTGATGGGCACTACGCCGCCGCTTCCAAAATACGCTGCGCGCAGCCGAGTCAACCGTGAATCCCACCTGCTATTGGATCCATGTGGAAAGGTTCCTCCGTCGAAGCATCTTGCTTTCTTTCGAGACGGTAAGATTGAACCCAAGCCGTTACGCGACGGAACGCCGTCGCCGCGCGGTAAAGCAACGATTAGGATACTTGCTCTTGATCGGACAGAACTCTGTGACGCCCGTCGCGACGTGGCCCTCAGAATCCTCGGAGAGCTCGAACGCCTCGAAGAAGAAATGCAATCACCTGCGGGCCCGAATATAGAGCGTCGGCGGGCTTATCATTTGTGCGCCCTTGCGCGACATTTAACTGATGACCAGCCCTATCTTGAGATGGCGCGGCAGATTATCGAAGCCCGCCAACCGGGGTTTCTGAAGCTGCTGCCGGATATGCTGTATTATTACTGGCGCGACCAAGCTCCGCCAATCCACAATTTCAAGCGCAGAAATCGTTGAGAAAAGATAGATCCCATGTCCGACGTTGTACAATCCGCGCCACTTCCACGTGGGACCACGCACCTTTTAGGGCGATATGCAGATATCGAAATAAAGCCGTTGACCGTGATGCCTGGTCATGAAGGACGCCCATTCCTGATCGCTGGCACCATCGGGTTTGATCATCTGACTCATATCGGTATCGGTCTGGAATACTCGACCGGCCGCCTTTTTCAAAAGGGCATCCTTGATCGCCTTCAGCGGATGGTCCCACCCCTTTTGCGTTTCAGCCCAGGCTCGCACTGCCGTGATCAGGGCGGTAAATTCGCGCGTGTGCTCGCCTTTGCCCATCCAGGACAGATTGGGCTTCGGATCATCGACAGCGCCGTTCAGTGTGGCGTTGTGGCTTCCGTGGTGACCGCATTTATAAAGGACCGTTCGTGCTAGAAGGTCTTGAGCGGTGATCTCATTCTCGCCGTCTCGAAACGGTTGATCGCCCCATGATAGCCAGTTGCCACGTTGGGCGTCGGCGGCAAAAAGCAGAACCTTGCCACCGGGCGCGAGTTCGAAGGCGAGAACAAGGCTAGCGTTGTTAGTTTGGTCGTTCATGTCAAGGGCGATACGCTCTGCCGTGTCCAGCCAGTCGTCGTCGATGCGGCGGAATTTTGCATTATCAAGAACGTGATAAGGCTCGCCGGGCGCCGTCGATGGCACATTTGCAACTGCGGCTTCGGTGCCGTAGACGCGTTGGAAAAAACTGCCTGTCCTCGGATCGGTTGCAGCCTGCGACAACGGCACGCGATATTTGGCCGCGAAGGGCGAACCGGCGCCTTCAGCTCTGCGCGGATGCGCAATGTCGGCGGAAGTTGGCGCGGACGTGTCGGCGGCAAGCCGCAGCCGCGCGCCGAAATGAAATTCTTCCTCGCCTTGTGGATCTAACGTCGCAAGAAGCGTCGGATCGCGTGGTGGTCCGAGCGAAAAGGCACGTGCACTTCTGGCGCCTGGCACGTTGATGATCGCCTCATGCGGCCGGATATAACGCACACCGTTTCGTGCCTTGTCCCTGAATAGCTTCATCGACGTCTTGTTCTTAGATGCGGCAAAGGCAGCAGCACCGAATGCCATGCTCATTCCGAAGGCGCCAATTGCACCGCCCACTCCTGCGTCGGCAAACGGCTCTTCTTCTTCCCCGCCAAGCTCGAAGGCCAGCATGTCATCGATCAGTCTGACTCGTTCCACGAGCGCGCCGCCCTCGCCCGCGGGCACGCCCAAGGCCAGCTGGTTCAGCCGCTGCCGGGCGCCGATCAGCCCCAGCAGATTGTCCTTGAACCTCCTGCGCAAATCGTTGGCGACGTCGTCTTCTGGATCTTCTGTCCAGGCGAACCATGTCTCGCCGATCTGCAGCCCGTCTTCACTATCGCCAAAATTGGCCTCGGTGATCGCGTTGACGTGATCCTGGTGCTCATGGGTTACGATCGCAACATCGACACGTCCACCAGTCGTTTCGATAATGTTGCTGATGATCTCCTTGACCGTCGGCTGATCGGCTGCCGGCAAAAGGTTCACACTGCCGTCGGAGTTAGGGACGCCCTTGCGGATCATCTTTGTCGAGCCCGGCTTGTAGCCGCAGTCGATCAGGATATAGGCCGGCGCATCGTCTTTTTCGCCGGCAAGCGCAATGAGAAAACAGTCGCCGTGGCCGATGCGATACATGCGCACGACCGCGCCGCCTGGTGGCGGAACAAGACGATCGGTGGACGCAGAATTTTTGGATACCGAAATTCGCCGTCTCGCCATTGTCTTCCTCCTACCTATGAAGCATCGCAAATGGTTCGTGCGCCCGTATCGCGTTGCGCGGCATGGCAAAAGCATTGGCGGGTTCAAACCCGCCGCCGGTCAGGAAATCGCGCACGCGGGAGAGCTCGACGTCGTCGTCGATCGTCCCGGCCGTGCGAATGACGCGGCGGATTTCCATGGTTTTCGGATTGATCAGCAGCGTGCAGCCGGACCGGTAATAGAAGTCGCCGCGTTCCTTTTCCGCGATCGCCGTAGCGCTCGCATCCATCTGGCGTTGCTTCGTCTCGTCGAGATAACCGCGCCGCCGCTGGGTGATCTCGACCACCAGTTCGGACGTCGTCCACCCCTGGCGCCCACGGCGGTTGGCGGTGCGCACCGAATGAATTTCGACTTTGTATCCCGCATTATCTTGATAGACCGTCGGCTTGCGCGGCACCTTGTCACTGTCTAAGCGAATGAGGCTGGCATTGTCATTTTTGATAATGCCAAGCGCATGGGCAAGAACCTGATTGTCGTCGTCGAACCATTTCCAGAACAACAGCGACATGTCTTCGGCATCACGCCATATCTGATAGCGATCCGTGTCGTCGAAAGGCAGCGGTTCGAAATTGGCAGGAGCTGCCCGCGCCGCTAGCGACACGGACTGTTCCGGCTTCTTCTCGTTCCAGCGGCTGTCGCTTCGGACACTTTCATATTTGGCGCTCATGAAACCAAGGGCTTGGTTTAGGCGCGTGATGCGATCCTTGGAATTTTCCCCTTCGCGTGGACTGGCGAAGATGAGCTCCGTGATTAGGTCCTTGGCAGAGGGCCATAGCAGGCTTTCGACCGACATCGAGCGGATGCCGCGCGGATGGATGCCCCATGCGCGAAAGCTCTCGACGAAGGCCAATCTATATCCCAACGGATCTTCGGGGTTGAGGTCGGTATCGGCCGTGACCAAGGCGCGAAGATAATCGCCGAAGGTAATGCCGACCGGCGGGCAATAGTCGATCGCCCGGATACACATCTGCAAGACGTAGGCCGCGCAACGCGCCGCTTCTTCTGCCAGACGGGCTGCAAGATCGGGGTGGATGTCGCCAGCGCGCAGCACACCGGTACCGTCACTGGCTATCCGCACGAGGTCGCGGCTGCGTGCCTTATAGACCGTCAGGAAGGCGCGGAACACGGCGGCGACAAGGATTGCGCCACGGGCATGTGGCTCGCTTGTCTTTTCGAGTGCGCGAACATCTGGCCTGGTGGGCGTCCAGACTTTTGTTACCGGATCGGGCTTGCCAAGCGCGTCGCGCAGCGATCCGCCGCGCCCGGCCGCAAGGCCGAACTGTTGCGCGAGCTGGCCCAGCAGGCTTTCAGCCTCAAGGTCGCCTCGGGTGCGGGCGATCTGGTCCCTCAGCGCTGCTGGATAGGTAAAGTGCTGGAAGAGGGCAACGATGTCGGCGAAGGCCTCGTGGAAGGCGAAGACATCTTGATTGACCGGCTCATTGAACCGCGGATGCACACCATCGAGCAGAGCGTGTGTCGTCTCGTGCGCGATGATGTCATGTGACAGGCAGGTATGTACGAGCGTGCCCGGCGTGTTGTCCTTGTCCTTGCGGTCGACCGGGAAATACCCGAACAGAAGCGATTTCTTGTCTGGGCTGTAATAGGCGTTGCGGTCGCGCAGCGCATGCGGATAGATGCGCAGCCGCCGGACGAAATATTTCCGCGGATTGCCCGGCTCCCGATAGAGCGACCAAAGTGCGGTGCGGCCAAGCGCCTGCTGGAAATGACCGACCGTCGTCATCGCCACCGCGTAGACCATCTGCTGGTGAAACTGCGGATTGCCCTCGGATGGTGCATGGCCATCCTGGGCCAGAAGCCAAGCCTGATCCAAGTCGACGGGCGCATAGATAACGTCGCTCTCCGGATCAACGTCGACGACTTCGATATATTCGCCCACAGGACCCGGTGCCAGGTCCTCCCACGGGATGGAAATAGTGATCTCACCAATCCGAGCCAGCTCGAAACGCGCCGCCACGCTCGGATCAAAGGAAAAGATCCGGAGTCGTCTGGAAATAGGCTTTGATATTAGGTCTCTATCATCCATTGGCTCCCTCCGAAGCTGAGTATCATGTCGTGCCTCTTTTCCCCGCCGCAAGATAGCCTTCTGTCAGGCCAGCGCCAGGGTCACGTCCTGCGTACCTGCGGCGACATCGATCATGCGCGAGACCTCGAGGGGCGCCGTGCCCTTGGTGGCTCGGGCCGCGAGCTTGCGTGAACCAGGCCTTACATTTGCAAGCGCAATCTGCTTGCCGCTCGTTTGCGCCACCTCGGTATCATCGATCGAGATCACGACCGTACCATCAAAGGTGCCCGTGAGAGTCAGGTTGATGTGGCTCGGGCGAAGCGCCTGCTCCACGCGTGAGGCTGCCGCCGTTACGTCCTGTGCGGCCTTTTCTGCCCGCTTGAGCTGCTCATCAAGGCCTGTGAGCGTCGCCGTGCTGCCCTGCTTGGTCGCCGTCGCAAGCTCGGATAGGGAGGCCATGAAATCCACCCGCCATTCGCCTGCCTCTGTCTCGGTCATCTTGTCTAGATCGGCCGAAAGCGCTTGGCAAAGGCCGATGATCCTGGCTTGCGCCGCACTCGCGGCGGCGACATCCTTATTGTCGCCGATGGCCACGGGAATTTCCTTGAAGACCTCAAACTGGAATTTCCCCCACAGGTCGCGCATTTGTAGGATGATCGTGACGTGTCGGAAATAAGCACTCGCGCGGTCTGTGGCGTTCTCATAGAAGCTGACCGCGCCCATAAGGGCATAAATTGCCAGCGCGCAGAGCAGCAGCCATTTGTCATATTCAATAGATTGCGCGGCCGGTGGAAAGAAGCGCACAGCGGCTGCAGTCGCCGTCAATAGAAAAGCGACAGAACCGGAAATGGCGAGAAACCGTCTCGATCCGTGGACCCAGCGCGCACTGGCCTCGCGTAGATTTTCGTAATATTGGGCGCGTTTTTTGCGGACCTCGTCGACTTGTTGCAGCGCGGTTTTGACGTTGGCCGGCCAGGCTTGGTCCTGAATTGCGAGATTGACCGTCGAGAAAGTGTTCACTGCTTTCGTCAACCTTTGCTGGTCGTCAGCATGAGCCATGTCAGAGACCTCGCTGGACGTGTGGAGCCGAAAAGCTGTTACCTTTGTAGATCGTTTGAACGATCAGCCTTTGGTGCAGCAGAGGATATCAGCCGCAACCGATGATGAACTGTACATTTTTATGCAACCCAGTCCATTCGCACAAACGGGGTAGGTATCTCCTTTTGGATTAGCCGGCAGGGCTTTATTCAAACCGCGACCCGCAGCTATCCCCCACGGTCCAGCTGCAGAGCTAGCGAGCGCACCAATCCCTGTCCAGATGTCTTGACTGAATGTCTGCCGTCTAACTTGCATCGATGAGCCACATGAGCATCGATAGATTGCACCGAACAAACCTTTTGCGGTGTGCTAATGTCCTGCGCCAGGGCAAAGTCGTGAAATGCGCGCCTTCCGCGCTTTGTGAAGGAGCCGGAAATGGGGATGTCATGAGCGACGAAAAAATCCATCGCGACAGCCGGAGTGCCTGGCGGTCGCTCTCGGCAGTTGGCGGGCTGGAGCCGTCAGGCAGAGATCAGGATCTCGCCGACGATTTGAAGCGACGGTTGAACCCCGACGCTTCGAACCTTGATGCCGCTCTCGCAAACGTGCCGCTGGCTGAATTCGTATCCGCGCTGCTGGCTTCAATCCAACCGTTTGCGTCAATGTTCAAGGACATATTGTCGTTTTTCGAGACCTCGGGCGCACGCTTTGGACAGGGCCAGTGGAAGCTTGCCGTTGGCGACGACCTGGTTGAACTTAGCCATTTCGAGGAGTTCCTTGAGACATGGGCAGAGGTCGATTTCGACATCGATGTACCGGCGCTCGACCGAGAACATGCCTTTGCGTTCAACTCACTGCGATGGGAAATAGGCGGGAGCGACTATCTTCGATCGGAGCGCCCCGATATCAGCCGGTCGGCTGCGGTTGGCATACCGGACGTTGATGAGTGGCTGGCAGCCTATCGGGCGGGCAAGTATCTACCGCTTCCCGACAGTCTTGCGCCAGAGCGGCAGCCCCTAGGTCTGGATGATGCGGCAAGGGTGACCATGGCAGCCCTTCACGTCATAAAGCAAAGCGGCTTAAGCCAGGAAGAGATGCGTGAACAGCACAGGGCGCGGCACTACCAGTCTGACGCATCCGACGCCTTTCATCCCTGGACGGTCGCGCAATCAGAGACCGACTATTGGCTGGAGTCACACGTACGATACCTCGGAAACCTCCTGAAAGAGCCTGCGGACCAGAGGAAGGCATTCGGAGCACGGCTCGCGGAGGTATACTCGACCTTCGATAGACGTCGTTTCAGCACGAAGCTCGACATCCGGACGCTGGAGCGCATCCTCTCCCTGCCGGCCTGGAAGCGCCGCTACGAGTTCTTTGGTGTATGGGTAGGCACGCGCATCGTCGATGCCTTTGAAGGACATGAGATTAGGGTCAATCATGCCGAAGGCGTCCTGAGCTTTGCATTCTCGGAAACACGGCTTGCCGAAATAGCGAGCTCCATCCCTTTGCTCAGCCTTTTTACGGAGCGTTGGACGCCGTTGAGTGACCCCATCGGAAAATCTAGAAAGGCGGGAGTTCAGCCTGATTTCAGCATGTGGACGAAAGGGCCGGCCCCTTCCGAGTGCCCGCTCGTGATCGAGGTCAAGCATTACAAGAAGGAATCGGTCTCGAATTTTGGTGCGGCCCTATCTGACTATGCCCGAGCCCATCCGAAGGCAAAGGTCATACTTGTCAACTACGGACCGATGAAAGCCGACTATATCGAATTGTTGGGCGCCGACAAAACGCGGTGCGTGATGCTTGGGCACTTCAATCCCGACTCAAAAGCTGTTTGTTTGCAGTTCCGCGACATGGTCCGAGTAGTCGTCGGTGAACCGTTCGTCAATGCGTCTGCGGCAAACGTGCTCGGTACGACCGAAGCAGTGGCCCTCGATGTTTCGGCGTCGATGTCGTCCATCCTCGGGAGCGCGTGGTTCCAGGCGCTGATCGGTCAACCCGAGTATGAAGAACTTGATTTCTACCTGATCGATAAAGAGATTCGAGGAAAACTTCGGCGCACGGCATTGCGAGACTGGATTGTAGCAAATCAGCTTGGCTCGGCAACATCCTTGGCTGCTTCGGTCGAGGAATTGCTTGCCGCGCACAGCTCCCTGACGGTGATCACCGACGATGACGGAGCCGACAGTCTTATGAACCTCAGGTGCCAGCCGATCGAGCTGGAGGGATGTCCACCTGGCGTCAGGCTTCTCCGGCTGGCCGGCGGGCATCGTTGACAAGGAAACGATTAGGCGTTTGGGGGCATGGCAGTCCTTCTCGCAGTCGCAAGCGCAGTAATTACCACCAATCGCACCTGACGGGAGCTGACGGATGGCCACACCCTGGGCAAAAACGCATAAGGATCTCAAGCCACGTCGGCACGGGGTTTCAACGACCCACACAAAAAGAGGCAGTTTTGTACCGCCGGCGATCCCGTCGACTTTCAGCTTTCACGCTCCGGACCTCTTCCAGAGCATTGCGCGCTGCACGGCGATGAAGAGAGCGCCGGTCGGATTGACGACGGCGCTGTTGGTAAGCTGCCGACCCCTGCTCCGGTATCTGGTCGACGACATTGCCGCCGTCTTTGCATTCATTGATGACGTGAAGGATCTGGCCGACGCCGAAAGGACCGCGTTTTCGGGCCGCGTCGGCGCCGGCGTCACGGATCTCTTCATGCAGTCGCTGGGCGGTTATGTCTGGCGCGACGTTTCGGAGCAGTTGATCAAGAGGCCCGCGAAAGGAGGATTGGCGGACTTCGTTTATGAATATGTCAGCGGCGAGCATGTCCTGGTCGAGGCGAAGGGATCGATTACGACATCGGCGTCCCAATCTGGCGCGGACAGCCGAGCAAAAAGCGCGTTTGCGGCACAAGTCGATCCTTATGTCTATCGGGTACCCCCTCCAATGGCGGCAGGTGGCGGACCCTTCGCATCGATCGAGCACGGCTATGCGTTGGCATTTGCGGCCATGCCAGGCGCAACCACCTCAGCCACAGCCGCCTTTGTCGCGGTTGCCGAACCTGCGCATGGTACGGGGCCGGCCACGCCGACCACTTCCTCGACAGTGACGACAATGGTGTCGACTGCCTTGAGGCGAGGAAACTACCGGGCAGTATTCCTGCTCGCGAATGCTCCAAATGTGGTGAACGCCATTGACAGCTTTGACGATGACCCTGACGCCGAGCGACAAAACCAGGGCTTCTGGATTGTCGCCTGCGGGGGTGAGGATTTTCTGATAGGGCGCGACCCGATCTTTCCGGAAATAGAGGACATCCCGAATACCTGTGATGGCTGGATTTTCGCCGTAAACCTAAATTCGGGACGTGATTTTCTCAAGGTCCTCGCCGCTCCCTCTGGTTCTTCTACTCAGAGTCAGATTGCAGCTAGGGTGCCGTTTTCATCGAGTGCGTCATTCATAGAGTCCGAGGACGGTTTTGCGATGTTGAGGAGCGCCATGATTGACAACGTTCGTCAAGCAAAGTGGGACGTGACAAACCGAACTCTCGTGATCAGGGATCTCAATCCGGCGCAAACCTGGATAACGCGAGGGACCGCTCCGCCTGTCGGCGACTGACTATACATCGATCGTCAACGGCGTTTTTCCACTGCCATAACAGGTCTCATATCCAAATTCTCGCTTGAGTTGGTCACCGTCCCAGTGCTTGTTGACCGGCGAGCGATAAATGACAATGGGTGCCTTTCCCCTTTCCCCTTTCCGCCGACAAGACGATACGTGCGATCCCTCAGGGTCCGGATGACTATGGCGTGAACAGTCGGTGGAAACAAGCCATCGGGCAAGACAGACAGGCGATCAGGGCTGAGGTATTATTTTTCACGCTGCCATGGTGTGATACTTTGATCGCGTCGAGAAAACGCGCTCATCGCTGCTGTAGCGCTTGAGCGCCATCGATAGTATCGTCGGGATGGGCATCCGCGGCAAAGAGGACGCGCTTGATTGTCTTGCCCTCGCTGGCCTTTAGGGCGACGCGATGCTCGCGCCGTTCGGCAAAGTTTAATCTTCGGTATCCTCCTGACTGGCAAGAATGGCCAGTGTAGACGGTTGGGATAGTCTTTGGTCTCGCCGCAAGTGTTGGCGGTACGTTCAAGTCGCGGACGGCCGCAGCCCACTGTGGGTAAAACTTCGCAAGCTTTTGCTTGGGCGGGCCAAGCAGCGTCAGCGAAAGTCCATCGCACAGGTCAAACCGCGGAAGCGGCGAGCATTGCTCTATCATGATGGCCCCGCCCGCGCTTTTCTGGTTCCATGGTATCTGCAGTGCCTGCACGAGCTGATGAAAATTGAGGGCTTGGATGACATTCAACGTACCGAAAGGTGTCTTGGGGATGGGAGCTGGCGGCGGCACAACAGGCCGACCGCTTATGATGGTCAAGACCGTTGAACCAGACCTCCCCGATCGTGACACCTCCGGGCTTGGCGAGAAACGTCAACAAGCCCGCAATGTGGTCGGCATCGACGTGCGTTAGCACCATAAGGTCGATTGTCGGCTTGCCGGCTCTGGCCGGCAGGTTTGCCAGAAAGGCCGGCAGCGCAATTTCCCCGTCTGTGATCTCCCACCATCGATCAGCAAACGAAAGCTGCGGGCTTCAACGAAGAAACAGTCGCCATCGCCGGTGGGAAGGTGATCGATATCGCGCTAGTCATGCCTTCGTCCCCTGAAAAGCCGGATTGAGGACCGGGGCGGCAAACAGTTCGACCGCAATCGGTGCAGCCAGGATGAAAAGATTGACGACGAGCAGCGCGATCAGCAGGTTCGTGTTCAGGAACCTGTATTCGATCTGCTGTTCCCTGAGGTTCTTGATGAAGTCCTCAAGCTCGTCTACCCGCTGTCGCTGATGACGCGAGCGATCGGCCCATGATTGATGCCACTGCTCAAGGTCATTTTGCGCTTGCGTGATCTGTTCCTCGCGCGACGCCCGACCTTCGGCTCCTCCAGACAATTCCGAGACCGTTTTCTTGAAGCTATGGGCCGGTACAATGCCGACGAAAGCGAAGAGCGCTATCGACACGATCCACAGGATGAAGAACTGCGTTTTCCAGAGCGAAGCATATGCGCTTGCAAATCCGAGGCTCCAGGCAATCCACCATCCCGCAAACCAGTAGCACATAGTGAGCGGAGCGATGGCTGCAAAGGTCCTGATGTCAGCAAGGACTCGAAGTGCTTCCCTGGCCTGTGGCGTGGATACACCCGCGAGGCGGATACCATGTCATTCATGATGCGGTTCCGTTGGCCAAAACCCATCAACTGTCCGAGCAAGGTTCCAATCGGCCAAGCGAACAGGGAACGCCAATGATGAGAAGCTGCGAGCAACTGATCCGTGCCAACCGCCCCTTGCCAGGTCGCCAATGCAATGATGCCAACGAGCGACACGGTGGGGCACCTTTCAGCCGCGACGCGAAGGTTGGCGACGGCTGGGCTGATCAGCTGCGCGCATTCTCGACGTGACGGACAATCAGGTGAGAGCACTGCGTCGCAGGGTGAGCGTCCGGTGATCGGTTTTTGCTGATCGGGCAAATCAGGCGATGTTCTGGCATTAGAACCGGCGTTAGTGCTGACATTAATACCAGATCAAAGAGGTTTCATGGCTCGAATTGAGATCATGTCCGGTACTGAGCGCAGACGGCGCTGGTCGGACGAGGCGAAACTGAGGATATTGGTGGAGGCGGATGAACCTGGTGCTCGCATTGGTGATGTGGCTCGCCGGCATGACATTCATCCTGGGCAGATCCGCTTGTGGCGGCAGTCATTCAGCTATGTTGACCGACCGGCGATGTTCCTTCCGGTTGAGATCACCGAGGAGGTGGGCGTAAGCCAGGCGTCTACTACGCTATCGGGGCCAGCGGTTGTCGAGATCTTGCTCCGAAACGGTCGGTGCTTGAAGGTTCCGATTGACGTTGAACTGAAGCTGCTTATGTCGCTGGTGGCCTGTCTGGAGGCGGCATGATCGGTCCTTCGGGGAATGTGCGTGTCTATCTGGCCTGCGGGGTGACGGATATGCGGCGTGGCATTGATGGTCTATCGGCGCTGGTCGAGGCGGCGATCAAGGAGGCACCGGGCTCCGGCGCGATCTTCGGCTTCCGCGGAAAACGCGCTGATCGGATCAAGCTTCTTTGGTGGGACGGTCAAGGGTTCTGCCTGTTCTACAAGATTTTGGAGCGCGGATACTTTCCCTGGCCGACGGCGAAAGAGGGCGTGGCGCACCTGACGCAGGCGCAGCTTTCGATGCTCGTTGAGGGGATCGATTGGCGACGCCCGGCGTGGACTTCCGCTCCCGGTCGAACGGGATAAAAGCTATATTTTGCAGGGGCATCCGGGGTATATTGGTGGCGTGCCAGGGGCAAATCGGCTAGATTTTCGGGTATGGAAACATCGCCGCTGGACAGTCAGGACGAGCTAACTGCTTTGCGCGCACTCGTCGCGGAACAGGCGGCGAAACTTGAGAGCCAGGAAGCCGAGGTCATCAAGCGCGACTCCATAATCGGGCTATTGCGGGCACAACTGAAATTGCTCCGACACCGGCAGCATGGCGCGTCTTCGGAAAAGATCGACCGGAAGATAGAGCAATTTGAACTGATGCTGGAGGAGATTGAGGCCTCCCGTGCCGAGGCTGAAATGCGCTCCGGGAAAACTCCTCTGCCGGAATTGGACGACGCGCCGGACAAGCCGAAGCGCAAACCATTGCCCGATGGTCTTCCCACCGAAGAGATGGTCTATGCGGGCCCCTGCAATTGCCCGACCTGTGGTGGCACTTCGTTCCTGAAGGCCGCCGACAGGGTGGTCCAGGTGTTGGAGCACGTGCCGGCGTCGGTCAAGATTGTTCGCCATGTCGAAAAGCGCATGATCTGCAGGGAGTGCGACACGACGGTAGCGGGTGAGATGCCGACCCTGCCGATCGAGCGCGGCAAACCCGGACCGGGACTGCTCGCCCATATCATGATCGCCAAATTCGACGATCACATCCCCCTCTACCGCCTGTCCGAGATGTACGATCGGTTGGGGATAGACATCTCCCGATCCGTAATGGCTGACTGGGTCGGCCGCGTATCGGGTCTGCTTGCGCCGCTCGTCTTTGCTATCAGGGCCCATATCGCCGCGCTTGACCGAATACATACGGACGATACCCCCGTCGATGTTCTCGACCCCGGACGGGGCAAGACAAAAACCGGCAGGGTCTGGGTCTACGTCTTCGACGGCAGTGGCTATCAAGATCCCACTCCCGGAGCAATCGCCTACTACTATAGCCCTGACCGAAAGGGCGTGCATCCGGCTGACCATCTCGCAAACTTCAGCGGCGTGATGCATGCCGATGGCTATGGGGGTTACAAGAAGCTCTACGGCAACCAGATCGTCGAGGCCGCCTGCATGGCGCATGTGCGCCGCAAGTTCCATGACGTGATCAAGCTGAAGCCATCGCCGATCGCTGACGAAGCGCTGTCGCGCATCGGCGCGCTCTACGATATCGAGGATCGTATCCGCGGCATGCCGGCCGACCAGCGGCGTACACTGCGCCAACAACACGCCAGGCCCATTCTGGAAGAACTGAAGGTCTGGATCGAAGACACGCTTTCGATGTTGCCGCAGAAGCAGAAGCTGGCCGAGGCAATGCGATATGCCCTTTCTCGATGGGCAGCGTTGAGCGTTTACATCGACGATGGCCGTGTCGAAATCGATAACAACATAGCTGAACGAGCCATGCGTCCACTTGGAATTGGAAGGAAAAATTGGCTCTTCGCCGGCTCGGATAAGGGCGGTGAGCGCATCGCCAACATCCTGACCATCATCGAAACGGTCAAATTGCACGGCCACAATCCGGAGGTCTATCTGAAAGACGTCCTGACCCGGATCCAGGATCACCCCAAGGACCGACTTGAGGACCTATTGCCCTGGAACTGGCCGCCAGCGAAAGACCGATGCGAGGTTGTGTGATGGCACGCTCGAGATTCATCTACACGCTCAAGCAAGTCGCCGCCATGATCGGCGAGAACCTCGAACTGATCGAAGAGGTGACCGCCAACTCGGACAACATCTCCGAGGGAGAACTGGTTTACGTCAGCGATGGCACTGAAGATGGCACGAAGGGTCTGACCGAGAATGGTATCGACGAACTTCAAAATCTCCTAACCGACATAAGGACGTGGGATGGTGGTATCCACCAGTTCCTCGTCGACGAACAATGCGACCCCGAGATCATCGAGCGCGTCATGGCAGATGAAATGAAACGCGTCCTATAGCTTCGCTCCCTCAACCACGCGAAAATGGGTTCACCGGACGCTCACGTCGCAGGAGCCTGAGCGAACAGTTGCAGCCTGGGCGTAAAGCTACCGATGAGGCGACGCTCGTTGCCACTCGATCACACGCCAATTTTGGCGCCTATTGGGGAATCGACACGAGCTCGGGCGCGCTGATTTCCGGACGGTGCGACCGCGTGCTCCTCGGCCAGAGCTGCCAAACTCTCCTCCGTTAGTGAAGGCATCGAAGTCTAGCGAGGCGCGGATCGCATTTCGTCTGAGGTTGGAACCCGGTCGGCGAGGTCTGCTGCAAGGGGGGATTCCTGATGGGCGTTCGCCTTGAAAGGATTCGAACCATTGATAACGAATCTTAGCACACTAAGTCACTGATAATCATGAAACTAGGCAGAGTAAGCAGACGGCTTCGCAGGCGCGAGACATTGATGTAGGCGAAAGGAGAGCAATTAGTTGATTAAGGATCAATCCCGGACAATGACTGTCAAAGGGATACGACGATGATCAATCAGCGCCTTCTCCACCAGCCCGAGCAATTGAAGGATCGGCGGGGTTGCAGCTCTCTTTGATATTCCCGGCTGCACAATCCAAACCCTGTACTCGAACCGGTACTGATCCCAGCTGGCGTATAGCTTTCGCAACGTGCCGAGCGTGCCGCGGTCAAAGCGGGTTGTTTCTCCCCTTTCCAGACGGCGTTTCTCGCGATTCATCATATTCCGGAGGAAGCGTTTTGGTTTGTGACAGAACTGAACTGACTTCAATGACTGACCGGCAACTTCGTACAGATCGTCCAGCCGCGCCGCGCCGGTATCGGTGTGCGCGTACTTGCAATGACACATCAGCACTTCGACTTTTGTTTCCCGAATCTTGATTGCGATCACGTCCGCGAATTCACCAGTTCCGTCATCATCAAAGATGATGTCGTAGTCTCCCTTCTTCAATTCCTCAATGACCCGGTACTGGATCGAGTCTGCCCGACGCTCCGGTCCCTGTGACTCGATCCTGGGATTGGTGCCCGTCCAATTCCAAGGCACGACCGCACTGTCCATGATGGAAGCCAGGTCCAGTTCCTTAGGTGGAACATAAAGATGCGAGTATATGAGAAACGAACCATCGCCGAAATCAATCTGCGGAGCATCGTCCGCAAAATACTCCGCCATCGACAAGTCGTGACGCGGCGTTTTGATGCGGCAGGCAGGTCCGGATGTCTGAGTGTACGTTGCATCGGTCGCCGTGAATCCAATCTCGAACGAAGCGCTGGTATCGTGAGCCCGCACCTCGAATTTCAATGGGCCGCTGCGATCGTTGCTTGAGAGCGCAACCTCACACTCGGCGAACGGGTGGGAAACGTCGCCGAAGGAAATTTCGACTCGCTCTTCGAACGAAAGAAGCAGGCTCATGGGCCAGTAGATAACTAGAGGATGGGCGTCGGGCCGTGTCGTTATTAACTGCGGCCTCATTGCTGACGCGAAGGCCGCAGAGTCCGGAATGCTATCGTTGTCGAGCAAAGCCCCGATGCGGTGACACCATTCGGTCCAGTCTGTCAGGTCATGGATGCGTGACTGTGACCAGAATTTTCCTTTTATGGAGCACCCCAGTGTCCGGGGTTCTCCGCCTTCGAACCCCGATCCGAAGATGTTATTCTGAATGCGCTCGGATTTCATCAAACTGTCGATGCCGTCGCTAACGTCGATACCCATCAGCATAGAATAGCGGGTCCCGGCGCCCTGCCGGTGCGTCATACCGAGATTGCGGATAACCAGCTGATTGAAATCGTGGAAGCACCGGAACACAGCCTGATCCCTAATACGTGTCGTCTGATCGCCGCAGATAGCCTTCGCCAGAAAGTCCGTCGCTGCACCTCCTGTGCTGGTAAGATAGAGGAGGCTCGTATTCTCGTCCCAGTGCGCGAGGACCAGTTCCCACACAACGTCTGTCGCTGTCGCTGATGTCGTCCACTTGGCAATCTTCTCATGCCGGAGAATGCTGACGGCGATGCGCTCCTTCTGATTAAGTTTCATGCCTATAAACGATCCGACCGGCACAACGTCCTCGATCCTGTGCGGGTCCCAGTTTTCACACTCCTTCACCCGGAACACTATAGTGCTCATCGTTGGCTCGATGGTCTGAAGCGGGATCTCTCTCAGTTCGCCGGTGAAGCCCGCAAGCACCTCGGCACGCCCCATTTCGCGGCCGAAGCGATCTGAATTGATAGTTGATACCAGAATATTCCAGTCCGCCTCTTCAGCGTAAAGCTTGGCGAGCGCGCGATCTACGCGATCCTGATCGGTATTGGCGACCACTGTTGCGATACCCAGATCGTCCCGCCCACGGGCAAACCGCCCCACGAACTGTAGAGTAACCGCGACGCTGGCAAAAACGTCGTGAACGCCAGCGATCTTCAGTTCCGGAAGATCGAAACCCTCGCCGAGCATGTCGACACATACGATGATCCGGCTGTCAAAACGGCGAAGAGCAGCAAGATTCAGGCGACGTTCTGTATCGCTCTGATCGCTATGGACGATGACCGGATTGTAGCGTGCCAGCGCGGCGGCATACTTCCTGTGTAGATCCTTGGCGCGGGCAATCTTCTTGCAACGTACCATGGCAAGGTGGCTGTGTCCCGCCGCGATGTCTCGGTCCAGTGTCTCTCCGACAAGGCGCATGATTTCATCATCGGCCTCATCGCCATCCAGATCGCTGACGGCGCGGAAGGCAATCCTCCCGAAGTAGTCTTCATTCTGCGCCTTGGACAGTGGATAGTAGTAAATGAATTTGCCATCAACTTTTCCGCCGTCCTCGCGGAACGGCGTCGCCGTAAACTGGAAGATGAGCTTGTCTGACGCCGCTTCAGAGAACCACGCGCGAAATGCTCGCCACGTCTTTGCTCCTATGTGATGCGCCTCATCGATAAACAGCGCGCCGCACATCTGCGCCATGCGTTCCTGGACTTCCGCCTTCGCCTTTCCTGCGATCGACATTGTCGTCACAATTACATTCGAGCGCACGAACAACTTTTCCACGTCTTCGGTAGATTTCGGGATGTGTTCCAGACGCAAAACAACAGGATATCCTGCATCGACCGGAAGGCATTCCTGATCCTGCAGGACCCCCATAGTTTCGAACTTGCTGGCAATCTGGTCCCGCAGGGCGTCCGTAGGCACAACGACCATGAGGCGCTCGAACTGCTCATGAGCGTAGATCGCAAGCATTGTTTCCGTCTTGCCGGTCCCTGTAGGCATGACAATGGTTGCCGGCTCTAAAGAGCTGGTGATATGGGCGAGAGCCGCATGAAGAGCGCCTACTTGGGGCCTTCTCAGGCCCGCAACAGCGGCCGTAGTTGCTGTTGCACGGTGACCTTCCCGAAAAGTGAATCTGCCGCGCCATGATTCGAGCGGCTTTTGGCAGAGCTCACGCGCCTCTTCGAGCGGAATCGTCGCGGGCCTAGCAGGTTTCGGGGACAACCAGGTTCCGCGGCCTGTTTCGAGCACGTCCTGTATGGCTTCAGGCGTTTCCGCATCAGCCACCAGAAGCACCGGTTCATTGTCCATTACTGTCAGCGTTTTCCTCGGGACTATGACAATCGTTTCGCCCGCAATCGACCGGAAGCGAAAGCCGCTCAGCCGCTTCACAGAGAACGGTTCCAGCGTACCCTCAAGAACCCTTCCCTTCCACGCGTACTGGCGCAGTGGATTCCTATCAATCGAGCCGTCAATAGAAACGAAAGGAGGAATTGAGAGCCTAAACTTACGGGGATCGGGTTCGGGGGGCGGCGGGACTGGATCTGGAGATGATCGATAGGGAAGCCTTTTCCTCCCATCGCGACGCGTTGGTTCGGTAACAGGCTCGCCAAATAAGTCTCGCGCGACGATGTCCAGCTCTTTCAAAATAACCCCTTGGTCCCGTCGGTAGTAGTCTTGTCGGCGCAGAGACTATCCATCGCCATTGGTATACCATCAACGACATAAATTCGTGTTGGAGTTGCACGGGCCCTAAGCATCGTCGGCATCCGCAATCACCGCAAAGGCTGCCCCCAGTGAAAAGCAATCAGCTCGCGCTCCAAGAAGAAGGGCGTCCAGTTGCTGCATGCGCCGAACATCTGAATCGACCAAGTTGCCGTCAGCCATCTTGCCACGAATGGCATTTAAGACGCTGCGACGGACACGGGGCTGAAACACGACCACTTTTGTTTTCAGGTTGGAGCCCAGGCCATCGAGAATCGCGAGTAACGCTCCCCTATTTTCCTGACGTTGCCCGTCGTGCCAAACTGCATTCTGGAGCACCCCATCGGCATTCTTTGCCAACTTCTCTCTTAGCAATCCGCGATCAACGTGGCGCAGATTCTTAACCGCCTGCCCGACGACGACCTCATAGTCAGAAACGGAAATCCCACGATTGGCATTGTCGGAACCGCTGCCCTTCACGTGGATTAGGGTCAACTCAGGCGGATCGCTTATGTCGTTTAAATGGATGAAATCTGCAGATTCCATCGCGCCGTCGTCGCAGACTAGCCATCCAGTTTGCAGGCCCCGTGCATCCAGATTGGGCCAGTGTCTGGCAACCATGCCAAAGAGAGAACTGTCCTCAGCATTGCCGGTATTTTCAACAGCAAAGCGTTGCCCATCCAGCGGCTTTTCCTGCCAGAACGCAGTTCCATCATGGGCCATCGAGACCCATTGCCAGTCCGAGAACTTGGCGTCGCGAAACCTGGTTTCATAGAAATGACCACGGGAGAAAGTGTGACCAGTGTCGAAATAAGCCGTGATGTTATCTGGCTGCCGACAGATCTTAAGGATCTCGACATCTCGGTCCGCGTTGTCGAAGCCGTCAACCTTCCGAATTTTGAGACGAACATCGGAACCCAGCGTTCGCTCGAATTCGTAGGCCAGCCGCCCGAGCCTTACATCAGCCCAGTAGACTTCGGCTTCAAAGTTGGCGCTTTCGGCCGTCGCCGTAATTTCAAACCTTGCGGCATCGCCGAACTGCTGAAGCCATCGAAGTTCGTCTTCGCCTACGTGTCCGACTCCATCATTCACCTGTTCGGGGACAATGAAAGCTAAATCGTAAGGTTGCTCAATTCCTTCCAGTGTGGTTATAGCCGAAGCGAGGATAGGAAGCGGCATGTCCGCTCGCGCTGCATCGTTTATGCAGTTTGTGGCTCGATCAAGGATTAGACCGACGTTGACGATGAACTCCTCCCAAGACCGTGTGGGTCCAATCCAGATCCTGCTCCCGGTTGGACTTGCGCCGACTACTGCACTTGTGAGCTGTTCCGACAAGGACATCGTGCTGCGGACCGAGCTGAAGTAGTAGGTCTGGTCCCCAAGTGGATCGAGGGAAGTCTCCAACTCAAGTCCCGACAGTATTTTCGAGTCAGGCTTGATCGTTGTTCGGCGATGGGTGCCGCTGAGCCAAAGCGTGCGAACCTGGCTCTCGACAAATGCCTTGTTGATCTCGCTCGAACTAAGCCGCCTAATTCTCGTGAAAGGTCCATTGGTCTCGCGCAGAATTTTCTTTGCTACCGTACCTCGAAGACCATTATCCGAGAACTGCAACGCGTATAAATCACCGCGTTTGGCAACAATGATCAGCTGATTGAGCGTGTCTGCAATGCCCTCACCGGAGAACCAACTCGGTGATCGCTTTTCGACGTAGTGCGCCCAGGCAATCGTCGTTCCGCCACTTTCGATGGACGGGTCTTGGACCGCAGGAAATCTTGGTTTTTCCGTGCCTTTCTTGTCAGCATTGTCTTTTGCGAGATCGCGGATGGCGGTAAGCAGCTCATTTGATGAGACGGCCTCTCCGTTGGTGGCTTTGTAGATCGAAACCGACAAGTAAGGCGTACATTGATCGCTGGACAGTGCCATTAACTTTCCCCCATTCGTCAGCGCGCCAGCAACGGCACGTGATGAAATAACATCGAACCGTCCCGCATCCTCACATTTCCAGGTCATAGGCCGCAGGCAAATTCTGCGGGCGATAGGATGACACAGCTTCCTTCCGATGGAGCGCCGACTCGTGGATCTTCGCTCCTTCAGGAATGACTCGCGGCTCGCAATGGGGCAGGTAGTAGCCAAGCAGGCCCTTGCGTTTTGGCCATTCTCGCCATTTCATCTTCTTCGGCACCCACTCGAGAATACGCCAGGCGCCGGTTGCTGATACGTGCAACTTCGCACTTACGCTGGGCTCAGCGTACTCATGTTCACTATCACTCCTCGCCTTTCCTTCCACGAGGTGATTGAACATCGACGTGTTTACGCTCAGCCCGTTTGCCTTGGCTTGTTGAATCATCCAGCGGAGCGGGAATTTTGATAGCCCGCTCTCGTCCTCCGGATAGCCACCGCCGATGTCGGAATGGCAGCCCGCGAACCAAACCTGGCGGCTGTCTTGCTTTCGAGGCTGCGACGTCGAAAAGCGATTTGGCTTGAATTCCTGGCCCTCTTTCCATCTACGCAATCGAAACATCCGGCGAAATTCATCGATGGCAATTGCTTGACGGAAGACTTCAACGCTTGGGTTCTGCAGCGTGTAAGGCAGTGTCTCCAAACTCGGGATGTAGAAGCGGTCAGGTCGCGGCACGATGACGGATGCAACGGTATCCCAGACGCCAAGGAACTTGATCGGTATCGTCCGTCCGCCAACAATTCTCCGGAAGTGCCAAGCTACCGAAAGATCTTCACCGTCCATGGCGGCGCGCTTGTAAGCGGCGAACGCATAGCCGACGTAGTTCAGCTGGTCCTGGTGCAATAAACCGAGGAGGTGAATGAAGCCAGCAAGGACACGGACACTGTAAGCGCCGCGGCTGAAGCCGAAAAGAAATACCTGGTCGCCTTCACTGTAATGTTCAGCCAAAAAACGATAGGCACCAAGCACATCGTCGTCCAGGCCATAGCCTGTGCCAAGCCCCAGAACGCCTTTTGCGTTCTGGCTAATTCTCCCCCAGGTCTTTCGTTGACCCAACGTTCCAACGCCAGGGTCGTAATACACAACTTGATCGTCATCCTTCTCAAGCATCCTATACAGCTTGAGAACATTGGACATGTTCACGCCGATTTCGTTGCCGGTTCCATCACAGCAGACGACGATGTTCTTGGGCAAATCGTTAGTCTCCCCTCAATGCGCCAAAAATCTACCACAGATAGCAACCACTTCAACTAGCTCGCCCCTACTTGGTGAAGCTTGTTTTGGTGGGCCTTAGCAGCGAAGTCACTGGATCGTCAGAGCAGATGCGAAACCACCGATCCTGCGATTCTGATCAAACACATTCAAAGGCAAATCAGCCTTTGGCATCCACACGCGCCCCACTTCCACCGCCGCCGAGACCGGCAAGGCGGGAAAAACGTTTATCGTTGCCCCTTCTCCGTGTACCGACTTTATTCGGCCAAAGAGCCGTCTCAGCTCCTGGCGAAAGCGGGAAAGGTCGCCAGCGTTCCTCATGATGTCGTTGTGTGGTGACTTCGCAGTTATCGACCAAACTGAAACTTCATCCCCTAGAACGGAAACGATCCGGTCCTGGGAAACGGAAGCACTGAGGCCCAGAATAAGCGCAACCGTCGGGTGGATCTCGCTCGGCGTCACGGTCTGAAACTTGATCGAAGGCGTATCATTCTGCCATTTCCATGTGGCGGGCTCACGATGTCGCTGATGAACCTCGGCGGGCAGAATGTCGCAAAGCTGCCGTCCGAGCTCGATCAAGAGCGGCTGGGGTGCCAGCGCAAAAACACTGGCATGGGTGATTTGCTGCCGTTCGATTCGCCCCCTGATTTTGTCGGCGAACTGACGTTGCAAATTACCCTGCTGAATTTGCCAATACTGCTCATCGGCATCATCAAGCGACAGACCAAGCATTTCGAGATCGATCGTTTCAAAGGATGCAGGTGAGCGATCCGGCAGCATTGATGCAAAAATATCGTCTCTAGCGACGAGCGCTTCGTTTTTGCCAATGTTGGCACCGAAACGAATGACATGTGAAGCGCGATCCGGCTGGATACCTGTTGCCAAGCGCACCCTCCGTTCGTGCTCCTCCTTCATGAGTAGCAGAAGTTCCTCTGGATGCTCGTCAGGCGCTTCATTATCAATCAAGCGATGGCATTTGGCGCACAGAAGCATAAGATTGGAGAGATCCTTGGCGAGAAGTGCCGATCTGGTCGGATGACCGCGGGTTCCCTCAGGCGAGTCGGCGACGATGTGGGCAACAAAGCCAAACATCTTATCCTCCTTTCCTGAGAGGAGGTCGCCTATGAGCTCGCAGTTGCAGCCACGAAACTGACAACGGCCTGCCGCACGCGCCCAAAGCGCACGCTGGACCTTGTCGGGAATCTTGGACTTTGCCATTCATTCAATCCCTTCGACCAGGTGCGTGCCGCCGCTGCAAGCGGCTTCGGCTGATACGCTGCTCTACATTACGATGCTCCGGATGCTCTCCCCCTCCCCGCCATTCGCCATCGATCAGCCAGTCCTCGAAATAGAAGAGCCAAAGTGACGTCCACGGAATGATAGTCTGATCGAGCCGCATCCATGGCTGCCACTCATAGGTTCGTGGTAAATAGAGACAGAGGCGGGTGGGCTTCTGGTCGTATACGTGTGGAAGATCCTCTCCTTCCGACAGCATCAGGAGATCAGGGCCGTCTATGAACACTCTCGGCGAGTGGTTAGGCGCAAACTCCAGCCGCGCGTCATAAATGCGGGAAAGAGGTGTTGGCGATGCTTTGTAATGCCACCTTAGACGCCCCGATCCGAGTTCACCGTCACCAGTCGACAGCGGGTTCTTCGTCAAAAGAAGAAACTGCTGCGCAGCGGTCAATGGCTTCGGATCGGAAAAACGCATGGCGGCTACCGCCCAAAGAAAGTGTTGGCGCGTACGGGCGTTACGCTGGCCGTGGTGATGCCGGTCACAAGGCCAATACGGGGTGCTACGCCAAGGGTGCCGTTCTGGCGAGAGGTCGAGATATCCTCGGTGATCGAGTCCACTACGGCTTTGGCCGGACCGGAGCCAAAGGCGTCGCCGAGCTGCCGCTTCAGGCCATCAAGTCCCTCGACATCTTTCAGCCTGCTGATGTCGGCAAGAGCGCGAGAGTGCCAGGTGAAAAATATCTCTGCCCGCTTGGGATCACCGTTCCATTTTTCAGCGAAATTTTCGCCCTTGGTCGTCTCGTTCCAGACAAACCAGTGCATTCGACCGTTTACGCTGCGCGCCTCGATGAAGTCCGGCATGTAGCGGATGACGTCGAAGAGCAGGTCTAGTTCCGTGTCGTAGGTAAACGTCTTCACGCAGTATTCGTAGCTCTGAGACGCCAACGTTGTAACGAGCACCGAAATCGGCGACAGAGACATGTCGATTTCGTTGACCGCGATGAAAACGTCCCGATGCCGCTTCAAAATCTGGACGACCCTCTGCAGCAGGCCTTTAAAATGAACCTGCTCCGGATAGGGTTCGATGTCGGCACGCGCGCGATCTTCCGCATGGAAGCTCTTTGCTACCCGGAAACGAGGCGCCAACTTCACGCGTTCAAGGAACAATGCCTTATAGCCTTTAGGGTTTGATGGCTTCCAAATCTTGAGCGCCCGATCGGGAACGAGCTCGCCACCCATGTTGCAGCCCCGGTTCGGAATAGACGGGGTGATATCCATATGGAATTCGTTGGCGTAGACGAGCCGCCAGCAGCGCGCCATCTCCACCAGCAGCGGCTTGTAATGGCCGTTGGCTTTCAACCGATCGCCGATTGCCTTCTTCAACGCGACAGGCTCGACCCAATTTCCAAGGTTTGGCGCATGGGCTACGAGATCGACGTCATGTTCATTGCTGCCGATCGGCTTCACAGTCGTTCCGATCGCCGTCGATCCCTGGAGAAAAATTCCCATTGCTTTGAGCAAAGGATCCTCCGATTCCGCCAACCATCCGCCGACGCCGTCGTAGCGCTCCTTCGCGAGCTCCGCTTGGCTCGGCGCGATTTCGAATGTGGCACACATCCGCTCCAGAGCGCCGATGAGCATCCCGTCCCGCATGATAAGTCGGTGATCATGAAACATGCATTCCTCCTGCGCCCGAAAAGGGATCTCGCCGTAAGATTCGTTCGCCTAATTTCGTACAGATAAATCGAACGCTTGCCATCGTCAAGCGTTGTGCTATATTTTCGTACAGATTAACCGAACGGCGCGGCACGAGAGTGCACGCGCCTTCAGCGATTCAAGGGAGCACTTCAAACATGTCTTTGGCTGCCAAGCTCAAAGAACTCAGGGGAAAAAACCGCCAGTCTCTGCAGGATGTCGCGGATGCGATTGGAGCGTCCAAGACTCACATCTACGATCTTGAGACCGGCCGCAGCACGAACCCATCGATTGAACTTCTCACAAAACTCGCGACGCATTTTCGTGTTGCCATCGCCGATCTGGTCGGGGAGAACCCGGAAGGAAAAGACGAAGAACCCGGCCTCGTCGCAATGTATAGGGATCTCAAATCCCTGGCTCCGCAAGATCGAGAAACCATCCAGATGCTGATGGACAGGCTGAAGCCTAAGGGGAAGTAGAAATGGATATCTTGCGGATGGATTTGGCTGATACAGGGTCGCCTGAAGGGCTTGTCAGCCTGATCCTGAAGCATGAGCCAAATCTTCCGCTTCCCGTGCCGATCGAGGAACTGGCGCTTCAGCTCGAAGTCGAAGAAATCGCCGAGTTACGGACAGAGGGCTTTGAGGGCGGTTTGATCACCGACACAATTCGGAGCCGCGGCATTATCCTGGTAAAAAAGGGGGTAAACCAGCCGCGTCGCCGGTTTACTATCGGGCACGAGCTCGGCCACTTCCTGATCGCCAACCATATCCCAGACAAAGACGGTCAATTTCTTTGCTCAAGGGAAGACCTCCGTGTGCTCTCGGCAAAAGAGGGCGACCGTCGGGCGAAAATGGAGGTCGAAGCGAACCGCTTCTCTTCCCTGATCCTGATGCCGCCGCCGAGACTGCGTGAGGCCTTCAAGAAGCATCCCTCGCCGAGCCTGGAACATGTCTTCCAGCTGGCTGATCAATTTGGTGTCAGCAAAGAAGCGATGGCACGGGCATATGCGGAATATCACCCCGAATCCCTGGCCTTCATTGTCGTCAAAGATGGGAAGGTTGGACGTGCCTACCACAATCGAAAGCGCTTCCCTTTTGTCGTAGCAAGCCGCAACAGATCCGTCCCACACGGTTCGCTGTTCTACCAGAGGAACATGCGGATCGGCGTTCCGAGCGAAATTGACGGCCGTCTGCCCGATCTCTGGATTGACGTACCCCGCGGACAGCGCGCCCCAGCCCTCAGCGAACAGGTCTGCCTTCAGAACAACGGCTTTGCCTTGATCATGCTATGGCACGAAAGTGCAGCGGACGAGGAGGAAGAAAGCGAGGATATGACGACGAGAGACCGGTGGCGTGCTCAACAGGAGCGATATCGCAGGGATTGATCTCGATGGAAGGCCATAATTTCGAGCGCCTAAAAGCCCACATCGTTCCCCTGTCGAACTCGAAGTCATTCGAGACAGCTCGACTTGAATGGGACTTGGTCGGCGTCGAGATCAGTGAAGAATATGATCAATGCCCTTGCGGTCAGGATATTCTCGAACATTGCTACATTCGCAATCGACTCAATGGCGCCACGACCTATGTCGGCAATGTCTGCATCAACCGGTTCGTTGGAATTGACACCGGAAACCTCTTTGAAGGTTTGAAGCGCATTCAGGCGGATCTTTCTGCCAATGCCAACGACGATCTCATCGAGCACGCCTACCGGATGGGATATCTGTTTGATGACAAGGAATATCGCTTTCTCAAGCAAACAAAACTCAAACGGAAACTCTCGGCGAGACAGTTGAGTTGGAAGCAAAAAATCAATCGACGGATTTTAAGTCAAACGATCGTACAGCGTAGGGGAGCGCACCAATCACGCTAGTGTCACGGAGGAATGCACTGCCGGACGGATAAAGCGCGGGGGGGCGACGACGGTCGCTGTGCCTGGTCTCAGAATGTTCTGACTATCTCTGGGCCTTGGCTCATCACGAGATCGAAGTCCTGGCTATACATGGTTGGGCCAAGCATTGCCGAATTGTCTGGCGATACGGCCAGTTCGAATCCGGCCGGATCGATCCAGCGCAGGCCATCGGCGACCCGGATTGGGATGACTGAATATATTCCCTTGGCACCGGTGGTGCCGGACAGGCCGGCCCGTATTGATCGGGATACAACCAGTTCAGCCGTAGTTGTTCTTCTGCTGCGAGACCACTCAAGGAAATGTCGCGGATCGATCAGATCCTCGTCGTCTGCCACCGGCTCATCCCGCTGTTCCATCCAATCCAGGAACTCCTGCTTCAGAGGGACGGCATCATCGCGCGAACGGGCGATGCCCTGCGACAAGGCAAACGCGATGAACGGGTCGAGCGTCCCCCAGCGGAGCAGTTCCTTCGCCCAGAACGCGAACCACGGCAGGTCCGCCGTGTCTTTCCACGTGTCGAGGGCCGGTGTCGCGAAGGGATCGGGATTTTCTTCGGTCCACCGCTGAGCAACGGCGGCTCCGATTGCAACGCCCAGCCGGAATTCCAGATTGTCCGCAACGAATGTTTGCCACGCGCGAGGATCGTCGACCGGAGGCTCCGAAGCATCGGTAGCCGACATCCACCAAGCCAGCACCTCATGCCATCTGGCATAGAGATCGCGCCCCATGACGGTGTCTCTGACCGCAAAGCCGAAGCCGCGGTCCGTCGCGATGATGTCTCCCATCTGCCGAAACAACGACAGCCGGTCGTCGTCCTGCATTCCGCCATAGCGGTCCGCATAGTGCAGGATGTCAATCAACTTTTCTGCCGCAGGCCGGAAGCGCCGGCCGATACAAGGGGTATAGCCGAAACTGTAAAGGGTTTTCCGTTCATCGGCGTCTGGATAGACTGTCCCGACAAGACCCTTGGCTCTTTGAATGAAGGCCTGTTCCATCCAGGCTTCATAGGCGGAAGCCACGCGCGCGAATGTGTTCTGCCAGATGTTGGCAATGGCCGTCTCAATCTGCGCTTGGGTCAGCTGGGCCGGCTCGATGGCCTGCAGCTCTTCGATCGCAGAGAGGATGATGCCATCCAGCTCGTCGATGCTGTCTGCCAGCCGGGCAGCTGCCGAGGGCGACGCCGTGCCCGCTTGTGGAGAGAGGGTTTCCGGGATGACAACCTCCAGCCAGGTCAGGAAATCAGCCGGCGTCGCCGCGCCAAGCAGGTAGGCTCTCTGCAATATGGAGCGCATCAGCACTGCAAGCGGACTGTGATGCTGGCCGCCCCCTGCAGCGTCCGCGATCAACCCCCCGAGGAGATTGTCGTATTCGCCCCTGCGGGCGCGGATCTGATTACGCTGGATCGGTCTTTGAGCATTCGCGGTGGTCGATTCTGAAACCGGAAGCGCGACAAGCGTCATGCCCTCCATACCCTTGGCAGCACCCGGGCGGCCGGCGCGTCCGGCAAGATTGCGAAATTCCGCCGTCGACATCGGATGTTCCGTTCGCTGGCCAGTCGCGACATCGAAAGAACTTCTCATCACAGAGGGCACGAAGATCAGATCAAAAGGCAGGTTGACGCCTTCGGTCAAAGTGGCGGTCGCCACGGTGATGCGGCAGATCGAGCGCTCGATTAGCGCCACCATCATGCGCCTAAGACGTTGTGGCATCTGGCCGTGGTTCGTCGCAACCCCCCTGTCGAGCAATTTAAGCTCGTGGGAATCTTGGCCGCAATAATCGGCGCAAACCATCCTGGCAGACTGAAAGAGCTCCGCGTCAGGGCCATCGGCCGGCGGCACGAATGCCGGAACCGCGTCCCATCCCTTGAGCGAGAAAGCCTGGGCAAACCAGCGAATGGTGTCTTCCGGACTTTGGGACACTGACACGAGGATACGTCGGTCACCTTCTGTCAGGTGAAGGGCCGCCCACAGGATCGCCAGCTGCGTGTTGTGATTGAGGCTGCCTCTGACCGTGGCCGGCGCCTGCGGCATTGGCGCAATGCGAAGGCGCATGTAGACGTTTTGACCGCGGCCGCGCACCGCGAGGACGCGGTCGTTGAGCATGTCGAAGAGGATCTCTGGCGGCGCGCCGGGGCGAACCTCGAACGTGCCGATCGCTTGCCTGGTGCTGCGATAATAGGATCCCACCGCCTCCGCGGCCAGATTTCCCTCGATCCAGCGGGCGACTGGTCCGGCGGCCCCGCCTGCCACCGCGGTGAGCGCAATGCGGACGACGTCGGGCTTGCGGGCCAACAGCCTGGAAATGAAGGCCTCGAGCCGCGCCGCACGGCTTTGATGTTCTGCGAGGCTTTCCTGCTCATAAACCGTGTCTTCGACGACCACCTGGTGGGCCTCATCCACCAGCAGGAGCTTCAACCGCGCAAGCAGCATCGGTCCGACATAGCGCATCAGCGCGTCGGCCTTTTCGACAGTTGCAATGAGCACAGTCGGGGTATCGGCGGTCAGCCAGGCGTCGGTGATGCCCCAGTCGGCTCCCCCATATAGTCCGGTGACGATGAATTCGCGGCCGAGTTCGCCGGTGAGTTTCGCCTCGACCTCGCCGGCGAGCGCACGGGAGGGAACGATGTAGAGGGCAAGCGGTGCCAGAAGGCCGTCGCTCAGCAGGAGAAGCTCTTTTACGATCGCCAGGTTCGCGACGAGCGTTTTCCCCGATCCGGTCGGCGTACACAGGGCGAAGGAAGAGTTCTGGAGCAGCCGCTCTATGCCTTGATGTTGCGACTGCCAGAGCACGCCCCGCCCTCTGGCATATTGCCGCCTGGCAAAACCATCCAGATACGCCAGATGCCCTGGACGCGTTGCGGCCAATCGCCGAAGAGGCTGATAGATCGTCGCCTTGGTATAACGCTCACAAGCGGACCGGATAAAGAAGGCCAGCGTCGCGACGTCCTCTGGGGCAAGACGCACCAGAAAGCGCTCGACCTGGCGAAGGTGGGTCATAGCGGCCTCCAGCCTGTCGACCTGGCCCCGGCGCAGGCTGTCGGCCGCGAGCCCAACCGATCGGATCAGCTCGAGCGTCGTCAACCACGCAAGATCGGAGTCAACATCCGCCTTGAAAAACGCATTTGAGGCGTCCGGCACGGTCGCCTCAGGATGCGCGTTCCAGAACGCAGCAACCCTCTGCAGCACGCTGTCGAAATCGGCACTCAGGAAGTCAGCGAACAACAGGATGCCGTCGTCCTTCGACTTCACTTGCCGTAATAGTCCCGCTGCCATGGCAGGCAATCCGCCCAGCTGGTAGGATCCCGCCGCAAACAGTGCCAAGGGCACGACTTCAGCCAAGCTGTCCTCCGAGCGGGCCAGCCATTCGAAGAGTTCGCCTGCCCGACGAAAGGCTGAGCTCGCATCCACCGGGTTTCCGCCCGCGACCGACTGCAGGACGCCTCCGGCATGGATGAGTCTGTAGGCCTCTGTTAGGGTTTCCCCAGAATCGTTTTCGGACCACTGTATGGTCTCGACGTCCCATGTAGTCTGTATCGCCCTGACGAAAGCCCTTGCCTGCCTCGGTGTCAGTAGCTGATCCTGGCCAATGGCGTTTCGTGTCCGGGTCGCGATTGCTATGCGTTCTGCATCTGTGATCGGCATGGATTTCCCCTAGGGCCACAGGCTGTCATAGAGCGCGTCGATCAGTGCATCGCCATCCGACAGGATGATTTCGACGACCTGAAGGTCCCTGTTCTTCTGATGCTGGGAGGGTTTGGTTTCCCATTCCAGTAACGGTTCACCCTCACCCCGACCGGCCGCGCTGCCGCCGATCAAAAGAATGAGATCGGTGCGCTCGGACGGCGCCGGATTCTGCAGTTGCTGGATCTTGTCCAGGGAGAGGATGACGTTGGCGTATTCATCGGGCGCCAGCTCCTGGAGAATGTCCTGCAGCTGCTTCACCCCAATCGGCACATCGAGGGCACGGTTGATTTCGAACCATACACCCTTGCCATCGTGGACAAGGTTGCCGGACTTTTTCGGTACCTCAATCTTCGTGCCAAGCATCACGTCATCAAGAACGGAGGGTATCCATTTCTTGCGCCATTTGGCCTCGCCGGCAATGAAACGCGTGACTGCGCCGTCGTCATTGACGACGATGCCGATAAAATCGTCGCCCTTGCGGCCGAGAACCTCTCTTTTGCGCGCGGGATCGCGCGAAAGAACATAGATATATTGCCTTGCGTCTTCTTGGTTGCGGAAGAGAAATACCGGGACGATCCATTCGTGATTGCCGACGAAGTCCAGCGCCTCGGTCATCAGCCCCGACATCACCTCTCCAAACACGCCCCGCCTGGCCTTCGGAGGAAGGCAGTTTGGATATTTTGCGTTGCATCCCGGAGCTCCGGCATCCGGATGGAGGCTCATACCCGCATAGGCATGAAAGTACTCGCGAGCATCCGAATGCGCGGACTCGAAATACGGTCGGAGGCCCTCGCGTATCGTTGCGTCGCCGGGAACGATCTGTTCCAGCAGAATATGACCGTAGCCCTTTTTCGACGAGGAATAGCTGATGAGCCATTTGTTCAATGTGGCCTTTGGCGGCGCTTGCTTATGCATGATGTCTCGGTACACGGTTGCAACTCTTGAGTTACACGAGAAGCGCCACAAACTCCACAACTACAACGGTATGGAAGGGCCGGAGCGTTCACCAAATTTGGTCCTTACAGCACCCCCCACGCCCGAAACCTCCCCCTCCCCGTCATCTCGCGCAGCCCGAGTTCACCGACGATCCGTATCGCCGCCTGCGGCGTCACGCCGATCGCCTTGACGATCATGCCGGCCGAGACCAGCGGCCGTGACAGCACCAGGTCGATCAGCTCCGGTAGTTTCGACGATTGACGCCGGCCGACCAGCCTCCGCTCCATAGACTGCCGCGCAAGGGTCAGCCGGTCGTTCTCCTTGAGCCCGAGTTCGGCAGCAGCAGTAATGCCGGCGAGAATGGCCAGCAAGCGGGTTTCGCGATCGCGGTTCCGACGGCGGTCGACGGGTATGGATTTGAGCCCAAGATTGAAGGCGGCCAGATGTGCCGCCGTGGTGAGCCCCGCTTGGCGCAGGCAGGATGCCGCCAGCAGCCGGCCGAGCCAGGGTGCATGCTGCAGGACCTCCAAACCATTCCAGGCGTCGAGGGCGAGGATCGCCTGCAAAACGGGCGGCAGACCGTCGAGATCGCGCAGCACCACCCGCCATTCGTCGAGCCGTTCGTCCTCATCCCAGTCGAGATCATAGACGAGCGGATCTTTTTCTCGGCCACTGGAGTGGTTGGGCGCCCCCGCCTCCGCGAGCGCCGCCTCGGAACGAGCGATCACGGCGTCGATCGCCGCCAGCTCTGCCGCGAGCGGATCGGAAACATCGGCACCCTCCCCTCCTCCGTTCTCTGTCTCGTCAGCCGGTATCGGAGCACCATCGGCCTCGACTGTTTCGCTGGTGCCGCCATCGGCCACGATGTGACCCTGGCCGCGTAGGCTCCTCAGTCCGTCAGCGCTGAGCGCCCAGCGGGGCGGTTGCGCCGCAATCCGCCGTCGGGTTTTCAGGACGTCGCGGGCGATGGTCAGCTCATGGGTCGGGGCGCGAATGTCGGCGCCGGCGTCGTGCAGGACCAGGTCCTCAAGATGCACCAGCTCGCCGTCGATCCACAGCGAGGCGCAGGCGTCGGAAAAATGCAAGCGTTCGATCCAACCCTGCCCTACCGGCGAGCGGGCGATGCGCTCGTCCAACCGCGCCAGTGCGGCGCCAGCGTCCGAAATCGGACGCAGCAGGCTTGAGATGGGCAATTTGGCAAGATCGTAAGACATTGAAATCATGGTAAATGATTTGCTAAACGAATGCTATATGGTATTTAGAGTTCGTCACATGCTGCATTCGGCAGAGAGATGTCTAACCATCGATAAGTACTGCTTATCGGAAGTGATTGCTATAACGCCGCAAATCAGCGTGTCGGTCGCCTTGGATGGCCGGAAACGCCTGGTTTTCCGGCCTTTCAGGAAGATTTCGACGAGGATCGGCGGAATATGGACTGTTATGAGGGCCGCTCACGGCCACCCTCCCCACCCGAGCGAATGCGCATTTCTCTGTAATTATTCTCTCAGGCGACAACCTCTTACCCCTCCCCTCCGCCGAACTCCGCAGTTTTCCGGCATTTCCGCCGCAGATGGCCGCCAGAGCGAGTTTCACGCAGGTTATGGCCCGATGCCCGTTCGGCGTCGCATTTCGAGTCTGACGGGGCTGCATTTAGGCTCTAAAACACGCTTGCAACTGGTCATTTTCTCACGCATTCTTTATCTGTACAAGCACCTGAAAATCGCGTGAGAAAATTATGGCAAAACGGCAAGCCACCAATCCATCGCGGGCCCCCAAACGTCTTATCGGCTATGCACGCGTCTCGACTGACGATCAGGTCCATGACGCGCAGATGGACGAGTTGGGCGCCGCCGGTTGCGAGCGGATTTTTCAAGAGCATGGATCCGGCGCATCTCGGGCGCGGCCGGTTCTGACGAGGTTGCTCGGCGAACTCGTCGCCGGCGACGTGCTGGTCGTTGTCCGGCTGGATCGCCTCGCTCGGTCGGTCAGCCATCTCTTGCAGGTGATCGAAGATCTCGAAGAGCGCGGCGTCCATTTCCGGTCGATCCGCGATCCGATCGATACGTCCACACCACAGGGCATGTTTTCTCTCCAGGTCCTCGGTGCCGTCGCGCAGCTCGAACGAGCGCTGATCGCTGAGCGAACCAAGGCTGGCATCAAGGCGGCAAAAGCCCGCGGCAAGCTGCCGGGCAATCCAGGCCTTCGGGAGAGGCGACCGGAAGCGATCAAGGCGGTATCGAAGGCTCGGGAAAAACTCTATCTCGACGAGCTGATCTCCTCTGCCCAGACCTGGCTTCCGACCGTTCGGCAACTTCGCCCAAAGCATAGCTGGGACAATGTCGTGCGGGTCCTCAATCGCCGAGGCCATGACTGGACGGTGGAAAGACTGCGCCGCGCCGTGCATCGCATGGTTCGCGAGAAACTGGCCGAACCCGAGCTGCTGGCTCGCTCGCCCCGCCGGGCGCCAGAGGATCATTTGATGAAGCTCGTCGCGGCGATTGCCATTGCCGATCCCGCCCTGTCGTTGCGCGACATCGCCGCCCAATTGGATCAGATGGGCGAGCGGCCAGCGCGCGGTGGGCGCAAATGGCAGCCGTCTTCTGTCCGCCACCTGCTGGATGAGGCGCATCGGTTCGGTCTCGTCCGTCATTGAGGGCACGGTGCACATCAACCTTCCAATCGCGCAATTTCTTGCGCGTCCTGTTTTCGGCGGTAGGGCGTTCCAATCCTGGCTCTCAATTATGTCGCGGGCGAGCTGTCGATATTCGGTCTCCGGGCGAAGTTTTAAGACTGGCGTCACCCGCTTCGGTAATGAGGCATCATGATCTTTGAGGACTGGTTCGAGCTCGAAATGCCGAAAGGCATTGCTAACGTGCGGAGGAAGTCGTGCTGTTTCGGATGCCATCCCCATGAGGCTGTACACGCGTTATGTCGCGTGTCCCCGGTCCACCCTGTCGACTGAGTCGCAAAGACCAGCCACGCAAATGTGCCAAATTATCAACGTCGTTGGGTTGGACGTCAGTTGCTCTGGCACGGTGTGCAAAGAATCCAGTTGACGGATTCGAGCCGCTTTATTTGCGCGACGGCTCTAACGCTCTGTTTGTAAACGACATACCTGGCGAGCGGTGTTCTTACCAGGCGGGCGCGTTAAGGTTTGTTAACCCTAAATAGCTTGCCAGTCTGTTAGAATCGATGCTTATTGTCAGCAGCGGAGTGATTGGGAATTTCCGCTCAGAAGCGCTATTTTAAGAAATCAGGTTCGGGGATGCCCAAAATCGCTGCAAAATTACCGCCAAAAGATGAAGACCTGATGGGCTTGATTGAGCGCCATTCTCGTTCCTTGTCGGCGCAACTGCAAGAGCATCAGCTCGCGACCTTTCCCCCCACGGCGGAAAAAGGCATTCGCACGTTTCAGCCGGCGGAAGCAGCAAAGCTGGTCGGTGTGAAAGAGGTATATCTCCGTCAACTCGCAAACGAGCTCGAGGGTCTGCAGGTCAGCACCAGTCCGACCGGTCGTCGGTCCTATTCCGTCGAGGACATGCATAAGATCCGAAAGCATCTCGACCAGGTGGGTCGCGGAAATCGCCGCTATCTTCCCCATCGCCGTGACAACGAAGCGCTCCAGATCATCTCCGTGATGAATTTCAAGGGCGGGTCCGGCAAGACGACGACGGCTGCCCACCTCGCCCAGTATCTCGCCCTTCGGGGCTATCGCGTGCTCGCCATCGATCTCGACCCCCAGGCGAGCCTGTCCACACTGTTTGGCAACCAACCAGAGACCGATGTCGGCGCAAACGAGACGCTATACGGTGCGATACGCTACGACGACGCACGTCCGATGGCCGAAATCGTTCGCGCCACCTATATCCCCGACCTTCACTTGATCCCCGGCAACCTCGAACTGATGGAGTTCGAACACGACACGCCGCGGGCGCTGATGAAGCGGAAGGTCGGCGATACGATGTTCTTCCATCGGATCAGCGAGGTGCTTGACCAGGTCGCACCCAATTACGATGTCGTGGTGATTGATTGCCCGCCACAGCTTGGCTACCTCACCCTGTCTGCTTTGACCGCCGCAACCTCTGTTTTGATCACGGTGCACCCCCAGATGCTCGACGTGATGTCGATGAACCAGTTCCTGTCGATGACATCGGACCTGCTTCGGGAGATCTCATCTCACGGCGCCCGCTTTGATTACAACTGGATGCGCTATCTCGTGACGCGTTTCGAGCCCAGTGACGGCCCACAAAACCAGATGGTCGGCTACCTGAGGGCTATTTTCGGGGAAAATGTCCTGAATTTCCCAATGCTGAAGACGACAGCCGTTTCGGACGCAGGCCTGACGAACCAGACCCTTTTCGAAGTGGAAAGAGGTCAATTCACCCGCGCCACCTACGACCGCGCTTTGGAGGCGATGAACAACGTCAACGATGAGATCGAGTCCCTGATCAAGAAGGCATGGGGAAGAAAGCCATGAGCAGGAAGGATATACTCCGCGCCCCGAGGACAACCGGTGCTGTTCCCGCGCCAGTTGAAAGACCGGTCAAAAGCCGAAGCATTCTTCCACTCCTCGGCACCACTCCAGCCGAACCAGCGCCGGCGTCGTCGCGCCTGACCGCCCAGGTTGGCGGTGCCTTCGCAGAAGGCAAGGCTCGCTTCGAGCGCGCAGAAGAAATCGAAAAACGTCTTGCCGAAGGCCAGGCGGTCGTCGAGCTCGATACCGATAGCATTGATCCGTCCTTCGCTCAGGACCGGATGCCCGGTGATATCTCTGCGCTCGTCGAAGCGATCCGAGAACACGGCCAGCAGATCCCGATCCTCGTTCGCCCTCACCCGGAAACACCGGGCCGGTATCAGGTTGCCTTCGGCCATCGTCGTTTGCGTGCGGTCACGGAACTGAACCGTGCCGTCAAGGCGGTCGTCAGGGACCTTACCGACGAGCAACTCGTCATTGCTCAGGGCCAGGAAAACAATGAACGCCAGGACCTCACATTCATCGAAAAGGCACGCTTCGCCTCTCGACTGAATGAACAGTTTTCGCGGGATGTGGTAATGGCCGCGTTGTCCGTCTACAAAAGCGACCTGTCGAACATGCTGTCGGTCGTGACGCGCATTCCCGCAGATGTTGTCGACGCGATCGGCTCGGCGCCCGGGATCGGGTTGAAAAGTTGGGTGGGCCTCGCCGATCTTCTTACGCGCGACAGCGTTCTTGAACAGGCTTCATCTTTCTTGCGATCTGCGGAGGCGAAAGCCCTTCCCTCCCCCGACCGGTTCAAGTCGCTTCTGGCTCACCTGAAACCGGAACCTGCAAAACGGGGTCTTCCAGAGCTTTTGACGACGCCCACGGGCGTGCGTCTGGCCCAGGTGACGAAGAGCAAAACCAAGTTGGACCTCTCGATCGATCGACGCGAGATGCCTGATTTCGCGGCCTTCGTCCTCGAACGGTTGCCGGCCCTTTTTGAGGAGCATCGCTCCAAGAGCGGCGCTCTAGAGCAAATAAATAACGGAGATTAAGCGGAGAAAGAAAAAGGCCCCCAAAACGTCGCCGTCGTGGAAACCTCTTTCAGATCTAAGCAACCTGAGAATCGCACTTCCACGAATATTCGTCAAGAGTCTTTGGCACCGATTTGGTGAGCTGATTTCTTTTGCCTTCTGAAAGGTGAAAGACGATGCAGACAGGAAGTGTGACGACGCCCTTTGGGCGGCGGCCTATGACGCTTGCTCTCGTGAAGCGGCAAGTTGCCGCAAACGAGATCAAGGCAGGCAAATCCGTCGACAAGTGGAAGGTCTTTCGGGACGCTTCCGAAGCCCGGGAAGAGCTTGGATTGCAGTCAAACAGCCTCGCTGTTCTCGACGCGCTGCTGAGTTTCTATCCGGAAACCGAACTTCGCCAGGGCGCACAATTGGTCGTGTTCCCTTCGAATGCACAATTGATCCTTCGCGCCCACGGCATGGCTGGGGCGACGCTTCGGCGCCACCTGGCATTTCTCGTGGACTGCGGGCTGATTGTCCGCAGAGACAGCGCCAACGGCAAACGTTATGCTCGGAAGAACGGCGCAGGCGAGATCGACAATGCTTTTGGCTTCGACCTGTCGCCGATCCTTGCCCGCGCCGAAGAACTTGCGCTTGTCGCCCAGAAGGTCGTCGCGGCGCGTTCAGCTTTTAGGAAGGCCAAGGAGAATTTGACAATCTGCAGGCGCGACGTCCGCAAACTGATTTCGGCTGCTATGGAGGAGGGCGCCGACGGCAACTGGGCGGCTGTTGAAACAATGTATGTGGACCTTGTAGGCCGCATCCCGCGGACACCGACCATGGCAGACATCACAAACATTCTCGATGAGATGGAGCTTCTTCGCGAGGAGATCCTTAATCGCTTGGATATGCAGTCAGATTCACGATCTAATAGCACCAATGATGCTCATACTGAGCAGCACATACAGAATTCAAATCCCGAATCCACCAATGAACTTGAACCTAGCTCTGGAAAAGAGCAGGGCGGGAAATTGGAGATGACCCGCCGGCCGAAGAACGAGCCGCTAAAAGCGTTCCCACTTGGGATTGTGGTGAAAGCCTGTCCGCAAATCAGCGACTATGGGCCGGGCGGAGCGGTGGGGAGCTGGCGCGACCTGATGTTGGCCGCCGTCGTGGTAAGATCGATGCTGGGCGTAAGCCCGTCCGCCTATCAGGATGCTTGCGATGCCATGGGACCGGAAAACGCCGCTGTCGCAGTGTCCTGCATTCTGGAGCGCGCACATCTGATCAATTCTCCCGGTGGCTATCTGCGAGATCTGACGCGGCGGACAGAGCGGGGTGAGTTTTCTCTCGGGCCGGTTATTATGGCATTACTTCGCAGCAATGGTGAAAAGGTCGATAAAGCGGGATAATGGTGTTAGTTGCGACTAACTACGCTAAATCTCTGAAAATTCATTGGTTTCCGGATTGCTTGATACGGCCGTGCCTTCGATCAACGAATCTGGATCTGGCATCAAAGGCGCCGAACTGCGATATTCAAGGGATGGAATATCCAGCTCTTGGCTGTCCGCTGCGGGTGTCGGGCGTGGACAAGGCAGAGACCCGGCAGTGCTTAAGACTTTCAAAGCGTTCGTCTTCCACTTCTCCGTTTTGGCGCAGAAGACAGGCATTGGCGGATGCTGGCCGGAAACTGATCACAGGCTCTCGCCGAGTGGACCCATCGGTCGTTAGTCGTGACTAACCGCGCCAAGCCATTGAAATCAGGCCATCTTAGATGGTGAACAACGGCCTGCCCCCGCCCGGGCCGCCAGGTTCGCGCTGTTTCGAGTTGGAGGCTTCGAGCTCCATTGCGGTCGGCAGCTACTCTGCATACTAAATCGACGACTGCCGCGATTTCTGGTCGTCCGAGAGAGCAACCGTGAGATGGTCGAGCGGAGTGTCAGGAGTTGAAGTGCAACATCCTGCCCGCATGCGGCCGAAAGCGAGCATGGTATCGGCACCGTCAGTTGGCATGTTCCAGTCCATCGGCCGATCGGCGTCAATCCACGGTCGTCTGTTAGAGGAGCGTTCACCGGTTCACCGTAGGCCCTATGGCAAAGGAGCCGAAAGATGGAACCCACACCCGTACTAGCTATGCGCACGGAGCGGACGACGCTCATGAACAGCGACCGTCTCCCGCCGCACAAAGAGAGGTTCCAGAATTACTGTTACCGTCTATACTCAAGACTACTGGATCACGAGGCGCTGCTTGTCCGGGAGCTGGGAGCCTATGAAGGGCAAGGAGATCTCCTGCGGGATGAGCGGTATTTCTTCAGGGTGCTTTCTCTGCACGGCAAAACTAGGCTCTTCACCGGGCGGTTGAGCAAAGTGTGGCGGAAGTTTCGGGGCTTTGCGCGAGCAGTGGGGCTTGACGAGGAGTTTTAAACGGCTGCGCTTTTCGAAGGCTCTGGGCCAACCTCAGCGTCTACGCAGCGTTGGATCCGACGCTTGGGGAGAGGGTAGATTTAGTTTTGATTTTGCAGATTGCAAATCGGGTCAACTGAAAGCGCCATCGGCGCTGACTTTGCGCTGATTTATCCGCTCTCGGAAAACCGGTTTAAAGTCGCCTTGTTTCAGGCCACGATCGCTCACGACGGATTGGCCGTTGTTTACTGGTATAACGCTCGCAGGCGCACTCACCACCTCGATCAGCTGGCCGCCATTAACAGGGCTTCCCGATAGGCCGCGGCGGCGAGCTGCGGGAGAGGCGAGCCAGTCGTCGGATTATCGATCCTGCAGATCGGCCAACGGCGCATTATCGTGTGAATAGCCGCTCGATCTCCTCGCGCTGTTCGGCGTGTTTGACCGGATTGTCATTCGTTAGCTTTTGCAGGTTAAGGATCTTCCAGCGGACGTCTGGCAAGGCGAGGGCGTGCGGCAAGCCGATAACCTCGAAGTCGGGTTCGCCATCGTGAAGGGACAGCAGAAACGTTCGGGCTTTATCATCAAGGCGCGCCTGGATGTCGCTCAGGAACCGCTCCCGGACACAGCAATTCGTCCAGTGAGACCTTCTCGACTGTCATTCTATCGAATTCTTGATTGAAGACATGTACGACGTTGACTCTATTGGGCTGCAGCAACTCGTGCGGGGGCCGGCCGGAACTCGCCACGTAGACAAGGAAAGTACGAAACAGCGGGTCAGTCAGTCCCTCGTTTTCATAAAGCAACTTGATGTCGAAGAGATCGCGCGGATGTTGCCGATCGACTGCTGCATGCATCTTGCCGCCGAAGAGGTCTTCGAAGGCAACAACCTGCATTTCTACAAAACCAAACTGGTCTTCGACCCGCTCGCTGACCCTGCGTCGTTCGACGGGGTGCACTGTGCCGCGGGCGACCGGAGAGGTCTCGATCTTGACTGCGGTCTGGCCCCGCCTCACTTCGACGCGCGTATCGCCGCCGCCACCGCCAGCTATTCGCTTTGCTCGGACTCCCTTGATCCTTTCAACCTTGGCGGCGACCCGGTCGAGGACCTCGTCGATTTCGGCCAAGCTCTCGTCCCTCGGTTTGAGCGGAAGGTAGGTCAGGTCGATATCGACTGAGAGGCGGGGGAGGTCTCTGTAGAAGAGATTGATGGCGGTTCCACCCTTCAATGCGAAAGCCGGCTCGTCGGCAATTATTGGCAAGCCTGGACGAGGAGATCGAGCTGGGAAAGATACTGGTCACGGGCCACCGGCGCTCTCTGGCTTTCCTGGAAGGTACTCTTCTGGGATGGTGATGCGGTATGTGGGATGCAGCTTGCCGCCCTTGATGAATGAGCGGTCGCCGCTCCCAAGATCGATGTTCGACCGGTCAATATGTTTGAGCCAGGGGTGATCATGGCGGTCGGCAAAGACGAAGAAGAGCCGTTTCACCTGGACTTTCGTGCAGTCTGTGAGAAGTTCGGTTATACGGCGCGGACGAAGGGTGGTCAGACCCTCGAAGATCGTATCGATGTTGTGAAAGCTCTCGTTTTCGGGCAGTTCGTCCAGCGCCTCGATAATAGCCCGCTCCGGCGTTGATGCGCGTATCGTCCAATTCTGTAGAGACAGGATGTGGTTGCCGTCCGGTTCCGCCGCCAGCGGTTCGATGCCGAGATCCGCCGTCTTGAAAAGCCGCGTGCTGCGGAGGACGGGGAGGCCATTGGTGGGGAGGTTCGCAAGCCATCGGGGCGCATGGCCATAGATGAAAATTTTTTTCGGCGGCCCCCAGCGCCAGGTAATGCACATGCCCGCGAAGTCCCAGCGCCGTGCGGCCGCCAACATGGAACTGGTAATCCATGATCGTCTGGGCAGACATGACCGCAATGCGCCAGTCGATGCGTTCTTTTGCCAAACCATCGCGCCCTGAGGGACGTCGATAGACACCATGCATGACGGGTTCCAGCCAGCCGCGGCGGAGATAATCATATGTGGAGCTCCGGCGGATTTCCATTTTCCGCATCCAAGCGGAATCCACGATGAAACCTGCCGGAACCTCATCCAGCATTGACTTTAATTTGTCGCGTTTTTGATCGCTCATGACGGACAAAAATAACAGTAGTTAAAGTATCCGGCAAGATAGCTTTGAAAATGGAGAAAAATGTCCGTTTCTAACGGACTTTTGCGGCCGATCGTATGGGTGAAGAACGTTCTCCTTCCAATGGGCCGGCTCGTCGAGCCGGCCTTACCGCGGTTGCTGAGGGACGCGTGCCGCTTGCGAGCAGCCGGCGGCAAGGGAAGCTGCGCCGCATCTGGCCCGTGCTGAAGCGAATGGCGGATCCCGAATTCCTGGCGGCCAGCCGCGCCCTTGCCTCCGTCCCTCTTCGCGGCCTCTGCGGAGGTGTCCGCAAGGTCTGCGGGAACCGAAACAGGGAAGGCCGGCACTCAAGAGGTGCGGGAAGGCAAGGATGAACAGGAACGAAGTTGAAGAATTGAGAGACAGGGTACCGTGTGCCGCCGTGCTTGATAAGGCGGGGTTTGCGGTCGATCTGAAGGAGAGCACACGTCGCGCCGTCAAATATCGCCGCGACGGCGGCATCATCATTGTCATCCACGGCGGCAAGGGATGGTTCGATCCCCTGGGCAGCGCCGGGGCCAAGGGCGACGTGTTTTCACTGGTCGGGTATCTGGCCGGGGTGAGTTTTTCCGAGGGACTCTATCGGGTTGCCGAGCTGGTCGGTTATGAGCCTGAGCAACCCGCATGGGAGCGGCAGCAGGCGAGGGCGCGGGACATCGCGATCCACGAGCGCTGGCGCCGGCGACGCCGGCCCTGGCCTGGTTCACTGACATGGCGATACCTCACCGATGAGCGATTTCTGGCGGATGACGTTCTCCGCCTGGCCGTTAGGCACGAACGGTTACGCGAGGGGCCGTACGCCAGCATGTGGGCTGCTCACACCGACGATCACGGCATCGTCAGCGGCTGGGAGGAGCGCGGCCCGCAGTGGCGCGGTTTTGCCAACGGCGGGGCGAAGGTGCTCTTTCGGTTCGGTCAGCAGGATGCGCCGCGAACATGTGTCACCGAAGCTGCGATCGACGCGATGAGCCTCGCCGCGATCGAGCGCCGGCTCTCCAACAGTCTGTATGTCAGCACCGGCGGCGGCTGGGCTCCGGCTACAGAGGCGGCGATCCGTGTGCTTGCAGCCCGTCCCGGCACGCTGTTGGTGGCAGCGACCGACAACAACGTTCAGGGCGATATCTACGCCGGCCGGATAGCGGCGATTACACGCGATGCCGCCTGCGGCTACGAACGGCTGCGGCCATTCGGTGAGGACTGGAATGAGGACCTCAAGGCAATGAGAGGCCAGGCAGGGGGAAAGAGGGAGGAAGAACTGCCGCATGCCCGCCGGTCGCGTCAAGGATGAAGCTTCGCCCGGCTGAAGCCGGCCCTTGACCCGACCGGACCGGATGGCGGCCGCAGGGGAGGGGTCAGGAAAGGCCGAAGAGAGGATGGACATCCACGAGGATGCGCCGCGCTCCGGTCCGACGAGGCCAAAAGGAGCCCGCAATGATCCCCACCCCCATCCGCAAAGTCTTCCAGGGTGTTGCCACCCGCTCAGAAATGTTCCGCATGTTCGACCGTCACAAGCAGCGCCCGAACCGTTTCGAGGCCGATGCCAGCGCTTTACGCCGGCGAGTGGTTCGAAATCGCCGAGGAGCAATGCGACTACATGCTCGACGTCTTGCCGCCGCTTTGGATCCGTGGCGAGATGTTCGCCATGCGCGAGTTTATGACTGGCAGCGTCACCAGCGTCTTCCTCACGCTGAGGCTGGATAGCCGCAGGCGCCATTTTCATGCCTACTGCGACCTTGCCGACAAGGGTTCGCCGGAGCGGATGCGTGACGCTATCATCGCCCGCGAGTCCCGGCCGATGAAGGCGATGACGCGCGAAGAACGTCTTGAGCACATCTGGAGCACCGCACATGACGATTATCGCGGTTATGCCGGCGACAGGTGGCCACCGGCGATGCGCGGCCAACGCACCGTCCAGCTCTATGGCGGCAAGGCGGGCACGTTCCTGAAACTGCTCGGCGATCTCTCGGACGTGGAGATCGCGGCCAAGCTGCCGGTGCAACTGCGCCATCTCCCCGATGCGATCGCGGCATGACGGGAGGACGAAATGGAAGACTTTCACACCGCCACCGCCGTCGTCCCCGAGATCCCGGAATCCGATCTGACGCCGCTGGAACGACTGGTCCTGTCGCTTGCGATGGACGCCGTCGAAGGAAGCGACGGCGTCGGTCTCCATAGCTTCGAGGGAGCGAGCGATAGTGTCTCGATCGACCCCGACGACCTGCGCTCCGCCTGGGTCGCCTCGCAAGCGATTGACAGCCGGCTCAACGCGGCCGTCGCCAACGTCCTTACGGCGTTCGACGCGACCGACGAGGTCGATCGCACCTCTTATGTCGACATCCACCTGACCGCTGGGCCGGTCGGCATCGCCGAGATCCTCCAGGACATTGTGCGGCGCTCACTGAAGATCCGCGAGCTCGTGCTGATCAGGTCCTTCATAGGCACGAAGATCGGGTTCGACGGCTACGGCGGCAGCGTCACGCGGATCACCGCCGACGCCCTGCAGCACAGTTCGACCGACGACATGCTCGAGCGGATGCGCAAGGACGCTCCCACCTGAGCATCGAAGGCCCGGCCACAGCGCCGGATTTCGCATTTGCGGGCCGGCGCGACCGGCCACCATCCCCGAAACCACCGCGGCAATCGCACCCTGCCGGATCGTCCGTCCGGTCGATGGCGCGCGCCTTTAACACAGGAGATATTTCCGATGGCGCAGAACGACCCTTTCACCCTCGACATGTTCGGCTCGACAGTGCTTTCGTCGGGCCTCGGCATCACGGCGTTTCCCGGAGGCTTCGATGATGGTCCCGGTAACGACAACGATCCGGACCCGACGCCCTCGGCGCCCGCGCCGGCCAGGGCGGTCCCCGTTCCGGCTCGCAAGCAGCGCGAGCGCGCCAATTTCTACCTCGATGGCGAGCGCGGCCTTGCGAAAACCTGGAAGGAGCGAGCCCGCTTTAACGTTGCCATGATCCTGACCGCCAACGAAATCGAGCGGCACGGCAGGCCGGCGACGCGGGAGCAGCAAGAGAAGCTGATCCGCTTCACCGGCTTCGGGGCCTCGGAGCTCGCCAATGGCATGTTCCGGCTGCCCGGCGAAATCGAGTTCCGCGACGGCTGGGAAGCGCTCGGCGGATCGCTGGAAAGTGCTGTGTCGGAGACGGACTACGGCTCGTTGATGCGCTGCACGCAGTATGCGCATTTTACGCCCGAATTTATCGCAAGCGCCATATGGTCCGGTCTCCTGCGTCTCGGCTGGCGCGGCGGTCGCGTCCTGGAACCGGGGATCGGAACCGGCCTGTTTCCGGCGCTGATGCCGGAGGGATTGCGCGACAAATCCTATGTCACCGGTGTTGAACTCGATCCGGTGACCGCCCGGATCGTCCGGCTCCTGCAGCCGAAGGCGCGTATTATCAATGGGGATTTCGCCCGCATCGATCTCGGGGTCATCTATGACCTTGCCATCGGCAATCCGCCGTTTTCGGACCGAACGGTCAGATCGGATCGCCATTATCGATCCATGGGTCTGCGGCTGCATGACTACTGCATCGCAAGATCCATCGATCTGCTGAAGCCGGGCGCGCTGGCCGCCTTCGTCAGCAGCGCTGGCACGATGGACAAGGCCGACGCGACGGCGCGCGAGCATATCGCCAGGACGGCCGATCTCGTCGCGGCGATCCGCTTGCCCGAAGGCAGTTTCCGCGCCGATGCGGGCACGGATGTCGTCGTCGACCTCCTCTTTTTCCGCAAACGCAAGGCGGCTGAACCGACAAGCGATCTCACTTGGCTCGACACCGAGGAGGTTCGGGCGGCCACCGCGGACGAGGGACCGATCCGCGTCAATCGCTGGTTCGCGCGCCACTCGGATTTCGTGCTTGGCACGCATGCGCTGACGTCGGGTCCTTTCGGCGAGATGTATACCTGCCAGGCTCAGGAGGGCGAGGATCTGGAGGCCGCACTCTCCTCGGCGATCGAGCGCCTTCCTGAAGGCATCTACGACGGCGAGCCGACCGAGATCGACATTGATCTTGAGGATGAGCTTGCCGAAATCGTCGATCACCGGCCGGACAATTCCAGGGTCCGTGAGGGCAGCTACTTCGTCGACGTCAGGCAGGGCCTCGTGCAGATGGTCGGCGGCGCCCCTGTCTCGATCAAGGTGCGCAAGGGCCGCAGTACCGACGGCGTGCCTGAGAAGCACGCCCGGATCATCGTGAAGCTGATCCCGATCCGCGATGCCGTGCGAGAGCTGCTGAAGGCCCAGGAACTCGACCGGCCGTGGAAGGACCTGCAGGTCCGGCTGCGTATCGCGTGGTCGAGTTTCGTCCGCGACTTCGGACCAATCAACCACACCACCGTCTCCATCAGCGAGGATGAGAGCGGTGAGGTGCGCGAAACCCATCGCCGTCCAAACCTCCAGCCCTTTCTGGACGACCCCGATTGCTGGCTGGTCGCCTCAATCGAGGACTACGATCTCGAAACCGACACTGCAAAGCCTGGGCCGATCTTCAGCCAGCGTGTAATCTCGCCGCCGGCGCCGCCCGTCATCACTTGCGCCTCGGACGCGCTCGCGGTCGTGCTGAACGAAGCCGGCCACGTCGACCTCGATCATGTCGCCGAACTGCTGCACCGCGACGCCGATGCAGTGATCGATGACCTCGGTGACGCGATCTTCCGCGATCCCGCCGGCGGCTCCTGGCAGACTTCGGACGACTATCTCTCCGGACCGGTGCGCGCCAAGCTGGTGACCGCGCAAGCTGCCGCCGATCTCGATCCGGCATTCGAACGCAATGTCCGCGCCCTTCAGGCTGTCCAGCCTGCTGATCTTCGCCCGTCCGACATCACCGCACGCCTCGGCGCGCCATGGATACCGGCCGCCGACGTCGTCGCCTTCGCCCAGGAGACGATGGACGTCGGCATCCGCATCCATCATATGCCGGAGCTCGGCTCCTGGACCGTCGAAGCCCGTCAGCTCGCCTATAGCGCCATCGGGACCTCGGAATGGGGGACCGAGCGCCGTCATGCCGGTGAACTGCTCGCCGACGCACTGAACAGCCGTGTCCCGCAGATATTCGATGTGTTCAAGGATACGGGTGGTGAGCGCCGCGTCCTCAATGTCGTCGATACCGAGGCGGCCCGCGACAAGCTGCAGAAGATCAAGCAGGCGTTCCAGAGCTGGATCTGGACCGACCCGGATCGCACCGACCGGCTGGCGCGCGTCTATAATGACAAGTTCAACAATATCGCCCCGCGTGCCTTCGACGGATCCCATCTGAAGCTGCCCGGCGCGAGCGGTGCCTTCCAGCTCTACGGCCACCAGAAGCGTGGCATCTGGAGGGTCATCGCCTCCGGTGCCACCTATCTCGCCCATGCCGTCGGCGCCGGCAAGACGATGACGATGGCGGCCGCCATCATGGAACAGCGCCGGCTCGGGCTGATCGCCAAGGCGATGCTGGTGGTTCCCGGCCATTGCCTGGCACAGGCGGCGCGAGAGTTCCTGGCGCTCTATCCCTCCGCCAATATCTTGGTCGCCGACGAAACCAACTTCACCAAGGACAAGCGCGCGCGGTTCGTGAGCCGTGCCGCCACGGCGACGTGGGATGCGATCATCATCACCCACTCGGCTTTCAAGTTCATCGCGGTCCCTTCCGCGTTCGAACAACAGATGATCCACGATGAGTTGGGGCTCTACGAGGAGTTGCTCGGCAAGGTCGACAGCGAGGATCGTGTTTCGCGTAAGCGCCTCGAACGCCTGAAGGAGGGTCTCGAAGAGCGGCTGCTGGCACTTTCCACCCGCAAGGACGACCTGTTGACCATCTCGGAAATCGGCGTCGACCAGATCGTCGTCGATGAGGCACAGGAGTTCCGCAAGCTCTCCTTTGCCACGAACATGAGCACGTTGAAGGGGATCGATCCGAACGGCTCGCAGCGCGCGTGGGATCTCTATGTCAAGTCCCGGTTCATCGAGACCAAAAACCCCGGCCGTGCGCTCGTTCTGGCGTCGGGCACCCCGATCACCAACACACTCGGCGAGATGTTCTCGATCCAGCGGTTGCTCGGCCACGAAGCGCTGGCCGAACGCGGCCTGCATGAGTTCGATGCCTGGGCGTCGACCTTTGGCGACACGACGACCGAGCTCGAATTGCAGCCGTCGGGCAAATACAAGCCGGTCAGCCGGTTTGCATCCTTCGTGAACGTCCCCGAACTGATTTCGATGTTCCGCAGCTTCGCCGATGTCGTCATGCCGGCCGACCTCCACCAACACGTCAAGGTGCCGGCGATCTCCACAGGCCGACGCCAGATCCTAACGGCCGAGCCGACGCCGGCATTCAAGGCCTATCAGCAGATCCTCGATGCCCGCATCAAGGCGATCGAGATGCGCGACGGTCCGGCCCAGCCCGGCGACGACATCCTGCTCTCCGTCATCACCGACGGCCGGCACGCTGCAATCGACTTACGTCTGGTCGACGTCGAGAGCGACAACGAGGGGGACAACAAGATCAATCTCCTCATTCGCAACGCCCACCGGATCTGGAAGGAGACGTCGGGACACACCTATGTCCGCCCCGACGGCAAAGAACTCGAGCTCGGCGGTGCCGCGCAGATGATCTTTTCCGACCTTGGCACGATCAGCGTCGAGAAGAGCAGGGGTTTTAGCGCCTATCGCTGGATTCGCGATGAGCTTGTCCGCATGGGCGTGCCGCCGGCGGAGATCGCCTTCATGCAGGACTTCAAGCGCAGCGAGGCAAAGCAGAGGCTCTTTGCGGATATTCGCTCCGGCAGAGTGCGCGTCCTGCTTGGTTCATCGGACACGATGGGCACTGGCGTCAACGCTCAATTGCGGCTGAAGGCGCTCCACCATCTCGACGTCCCGTGGCTGCCGTCGCAGATCGAACAGCGCGAGGGCCGGATCGTTCGCCAGGGCAACCAGCACGACGAGGTCGACATCTATGCTTATGCGACCAAGGGCAGCCTCGACGCGACCATGTGGCAGAACAACGAGCGCAAGGCCCGCTTCATTGCCGCCGCATTGTCCGGCGACACCTCGATCCGCAGGCTGGAAGATCTCGGCGAAGGACAGGCCAACCAGTTCGCCATGGCCAAGGCGATTGCCTCGGGCGACGAGCGGCTGATGCAGAAAGCAGGGTTCGAGGCGGATATCGCCCGCCTCGAGCGCCTTCGCGCCGCCCATGACGACGATCAATATGCCGTTCGCCGGCAAATCCGCGACGCCGAGCGCGATATCGAGGTTTCGGCGCGGCGCATCGAAGAAATCGGCGAGGATATCGGCCGCCTCCTTCCGACCGCCGGCGATGCCTTCGCGATGACCGTCATGGCCGAAGCCTACGACGAGCGCAAGAACGTGGGCCGTGCGCTGATGAAGGAGATACTGACCCTCGTCCAGCTACAGCAGGAAGGGGACATTGTCATTGCCTCCATCGGTGGTTTCGATCTCGAATATACCGGCGAGCGCTTCGGCAAGGGTGGCTATCGCTACACCACCATGCTGATGCGCACCGGCGCTGACTATGAAATCGATCTTGCCGTCACGGTGACGCCGCTCGGCGCGATCTCACGCCTCGAACATGCGATGGACGGCTTCGAGGAGGAACGGGAACGCTATCGCCAACGTTTGGCCGATGCCCATCGCAGGCTTGCCTCCTATCGGTCGCGCGAAGGCGCGGAGTTCGCATTTTCCGACGAACTCAAGGAGAAATATCGTCAACTCTCCGGAGTCGAAGACGCGCTTAGGGCGGATATCGAAGGCGCGGATGACGCCAAGGTGATTGCCGCCTAACCGTTTTCGCCGGCGTGTTCGTCCTCCAGTGTCCGAAGAGCCGCGTCGGTGACGGCCATATCGTCACCGACATGAATTCCTTCGTCGCTATCCTCAGGATAGTAGCCGGCGAGATCGACGGTCATGCTCCTTCCGCGATAGGTCACGACGAAGGGGCGCCTGCCACGGTGCAGTGCTCGTGTGGATCCCGTAAACGTCATCGTTGCGGACCCGAAGTGTCGATCTTTTCCGCAAGCCAGATCTTGATGAGCGACTGATAGGGTACGTCGCGTTTGCCGGCCGCGACCTTGATCCGCTCAAGCAGAGCGTTCGGTAGCCGCAGCGAGATCGATGTCGAGGATGGTTTCAGGTTCGGCAGGCGAACACGCTCCGCCTTGCTCCAGTCGACATGATCGTCGGAATCCCGGCTTTCCCAGAAAGTGCGTTCTTCCGCTTCCGTCTTGAATTCCGGTACTGGCTTAAGCGTCTTGCTCATAATAGCTCCGCTCCTTGCGGCTCATGTCCCGGGCCGAGATCACCCGTATCTTCGTCTCATTGTGCCGAAGCGTGAAGGTGATGTGCAGCAACCTTCCGTCGTCGGTGCGCCCGAGAGCGTGGATGCGGTTTTCTTCGACACTATGCCTTGCGTCGGGAACCATCAGCAGCGGCTCGTTGAAAAACACCTGCTCCGCTTCGGCCTGGCTGACGTCATGCTTCTCGACGCTCTTGCGGGCGTTTCCCGCGTCCCAGTCGAAGCTGGTAATCCGTTCCCAATCAATCATTGCTGTATATTGCCATAATATACGCCGATTTCAAGGACGGGGGAAAGCGGGGGAGGAAAAGAAAGCAAATCCCGCTCGCAGACCGGTCGACCCGGCAGCGCTGATGCTCAACCGCGGCCCACCCCGCGATCCCGGCCCGTCGTCCTTCGCAGGGCTGTCAGCCCTGCTTGCCCAGCCGGACAGGGATGCTCGGCCGCAGTTGTGCCGGGCCGTCCGATCCGCGGGCCTGGGGGGTGTCTTCGAAGAGAAGACGGAAAAGGACGGCCAGAAGGCTGCCTCCCACATCCCGAAAGGAGCATTCCATGTATCTCATGAAAGTGGACCCGCGAGCACTGGAGGAAAATCCCGACAGGTCGCGACACACACCGGCAACCGCCCAAGCCGATGCGATGATGCTGGCGACCATCAAGGCTGTTGGCCTCGTACAGCCGCCGGTCGTCGTTCCCCGAAGCGATGGCGGCAACGGATTCGTCATCGACCGTGGCCATCGACGCGTCCGGCTTGCAATCGCCGCCGAACTCGCCGAGATCGACATTCTCGTCGACGAGCCTGCCAACGACAACGGCGCCATGCGCAGCGTCGTCGAAAACATCGCGCGCGAAACCCTGAATCCCGTTGATCAGTGGCGGGCGATCGAACGGCTGGTCGCACTCGGCTGGACCGAGGAGGGCATCGGGATCGCGTTGTCGCTGCCGGTGCGCCGCATCAAGCAGCTTCGGCTTTGCGCCAACATCCTGCCGGCAATCCTCGACCAGTTTGCCAAGGGCGACATGCCGAACGAGCAGCAGCTGCGCACCATCGCGGCGGCGCGGCAAGAAGAACAGAAGGAAGTCTGGAAGAAGCACAAGCCGTCTAAGGTCGATCCGCACGTCACGTGGTGGTCGGTCGCCCAGGCGCTGACGAAAAAGCGCATGTATGCGAACGATGCGAGCTTCGGAGACGATCTCGCAGCCGCTTATGGCATCCAATGGGTCGAGGATCTGTTTGCCGAGGGCGATCAGGACGGCCGCTATACCACGGATGTCGAAGCTTTTCTCGGGGCGCAGCAGGAGTGGATGACCCAGAATCTCCCCAAACGCGGCACCATCGCCGAAGTAACAAACTACGGCGAGGTGAAACTGCCGCCAAAAGCGCAGCGCGTTCACGGCAAGCCAGGCAAGGCCGACCACACGGCCATGTATCTCGATCGCGAGGGTCGCGTGCAGTCGGTGAACTACCGCATGCCCGAGCCGCCGAAGAAGGCGAAGGACAAGGACGGATCCGGCGATGCAAGCGGTTCTGACGAACCTATCGTTACCTCCAGGCCGCGGCCCGACGTCACCCGCATGGGCATCGAGATGATCGGCGACTATCGCACCGATGCACTGCATGATGCGCTCGCCCGCGCACCGGTCGAGAACGACACGCTGACGGCGCTGCTGGTGCTGGCACTCGCCGGCCTCAACGTTTCCGTTCATTCGGGCGCTGGGGGTGGCGTGTTCGGCATGAAGCGTTTTGCGCGTCACGCGGTCATGCTGTTCGATGAGCAGGGAAAGCTCGCCTTCGACCGCGAGACGCTGCAGCTCGCCGCCCGCGGCATGCTGACTGAGGTGCTGTCGTGCCGGGAGAACGCCTCCAATAGCGGTATTGTCGCGCGCGTCGCCGGGGATGCGATTGGCGCGGATCGCTTCCTTCCGAACATGGGCACCGACGAGTTCCTGTCCTGCCTGTCGCGACCGGCGCTCGAAGCCTCCTGCGCGGAGACGTCGGTGACGCCGCGCCAGAAGGTCAGGGAGACGCGCACCGCACTCGCCGAGCACTTCAAGGCGGAGCGGTTCGTCCATTCCTCCGCACTCTTCGCACCCGATGCGGCCAAGCTCATGGATTGGCTGCTGAGCAACACGGTTGCCAGCCACGACGAGGCCGAGGAGCCGTCGGCCCCGACGGACCAAACCGGTGCGGTCGATCCTGACGAGCAGGAGAGTGTGCAGGATCTGTCTGAGGATGGCCCGGCCCCGGAAGAGAGCGGGAGCGACGCTGATCCCTACCAGGTCGCCGCCGAATAGCGGCGCTGGTTCCACAATCCGAATGACGTCCGCCGCCGGCATCCAGCTGGCGGCGGTTCCGTTTCCATCATCCGCAATTCAACAGGAGAAAGCGCATGTCTGCATCTCTCATCTATGATCTCGCCCCGATCGGGTCCATCGTTGCCTGGTCCGACAGCACTTCGCGGCCGCCGGAGCGGCACAAGAAGAAGCTCTCCGCATGGAAGACCCGCAACAGCCAGGGACGGCTGCTCCGCAAGCACGGCGAGAGAACCACCGGCAGCTATGTCGCAAAACCTGATTTCACCATCCACGAAGGCGACATCGGCAGCAATGGCACGATCGTCATCCGCGTTCACCGGACCTTCGGCATCGATTCCGACCTGATCTTCAAGGTTCTCGAACGTCCGCCACTCGGCTCGGTTCGGATTTTTGACCGAGCCGGCGAATATGCGGAGCTGGTCCACCTCGCCGAAAACCGCGAAGCGGCCGAAGCTTGGCTCAAGCAGCACGGTTATCCGAACGCCGTTCTTGAAGACGTGACCGCCGACGAGATCGCGGCTGCCGTTGTCAACGGGAGGGCAGCATGAGGGCCCTTGCCAACCAACCTCACGACCAACCCACCCCTGAATATTCAGGGGTGGAGTTCGGCCAGAGCGCCGAGGGATTCCCCGTCGCTCGTGTCGGCGACACCTTGCTTGCCATGCTTCCACGAAAGGATCGCGAAGGCCTGCTTGCCAGCGCCTGGCGCGTGTCACGACTTCTCGCCGAGCTGACTCGTTCAGACTTTTATATCTACGGGTCGACGCTGGCGGACGAGGCGGCGTTTCGGGAACGCGTGTTCGAGACGGCCGAACACAAGCGTGAACTGCGTGGGCTCGACCGCCGGGATGCGCGCGTCCATTGCAATACCCCATGGGGCGCGTCGCAGGGCGCGACGATCTATGCTGAGGGCATCGCCTCTCATTCTGCCGCGGGTCATGGCGGGTTCAAACTCTCCACTGAGCGGAACCGTCTCGTGCATCCGATGCTTCGCCAAAATAGCGGCTGGTACGAGGAGGATGTCGAGTGGGCAATCGTCGCGCTGACCTTCCCGCAGTTGTTCACTTCCTATGAGCAGAAATCCGCCGACCGCACGATTCGCGAATCCTTTCCGGACGCGTGGGAAGCAATTCACGGTCGGGTCCTCGGCGCCTGTGAGTCGATGGAGAAGGACCGCCGGAATTTCGAGAAACAACACGTCGGCGACTGGATCGTGATTTCCGCGATCACCTCGGCCCATGAGAAAGGCTTCGTCGAGGTCGTTGCAGTGCTCGGTGGCAATCGGCGTTCGGAAGAACGGCGCTTCCTGGTCGCCAGCGACGAATATGCAGGACGCGGTCGGTTCGGTTTCGTCATTGATGAAACGCGCCACCGCCTATATGACGGTCCGTCGAGTTTCGTCGGCTGGAACCGGTAGGAGGCGCTGATGCACTGGAAGATCACCGCGCTCGCCTTCGGATGGCGCCTCGCCCGCGACGACGAGGAAGATCTCTTCGTCGTCTACCACCCCACCCTCGGCGCGCGGCCGGCATATCTGCCGGGTGGGTGAGGTGGGAGACGCCGCAGCTTGGTCGTCGATGCGAGCTTGCATTCTCCTTCCTGTCGAAATCCGGCTTGCCTCGTTACCATGGCAGCCAGCCTGTCGGCGTCTCCTCGGGTTCGTGCGGTCTGAACCGGACGGCAGATCGGTTCAAGGCCGCGTGCCGCGCCGCAAAGCGGCCGGAGCCCGCCGACCTCGCAAGGCGGCCCGCGGTCTGTGCAGGGCCTTTGGCCCCGCTTTTCCCGCAGACCTGCCTTTCTCGCCTGGCAGACCCCGGACCCTGACCCGATCTGTTCCGCCGGTTCCTTTTGACCGCACCCGAGGGGACGCCGGCAGGGCCGGACGCTTTCGGAATTTTGGCAAACTCAAGAGGATTTTCGACATGACGAAGAACACGCGCTCCGCAAGACCTGCCGCCCGCCCGCAGGCGACCCGCCGCGGCCCCACCCTCGAAATGGTCCGGCTCACGTGCCCGGATACTGCCCAAGCAGCCCTGATCTCAGAAAGCTTCGGCCTGGTTGTCGTCGACGGCGACGGCATTCGGTCGGGCCACGAAAATCTGCTCGTCGAGAGCGCGGCACTCCTGTCCGAAGGCCTTGGCGAGCGCGCCATGCAGATCCATCTCCAGCGGATCGTCGGTGCCTTCGTCGGCTCGGCCCACGGTGCCGGGCAGTTCTACAGCAGAGCCGTCACCGAGGCGCGCGACGCCACAGCCAAGGCCGCCAACGACTTGCGCGATGAGGATATCGACGGGCCGGTCGGGTTCACCGGTAATGCCCAGCGCAAGCGGGAATTCGCCGCCGACATGGGCTTGCAGGCCTATGCGCTGCGCATGGCCGCAGAAGGTGCGGTAGCCGCCTATGAGGAGATCGTCGGACAGGCCTGGAAGCCGTTTGATCGCCCGATGGACAATCCCGGCCAGAGCCTCGACCACAAGGCGACCGAAGTGCAGATGGCTGCCTTCGGGTAGCCGCCATCGCCGGGGCTTCGGCCCCGCCACCTACCACTTCTCCGATCACGTTGAACAGGCCGGTTTCGCGCGAAACCGGCCTGTTGGCATGGCGCGGGATCGCCGTCGACGACGAAAGGAAAAGGAAGGGGGAAGGAAGGATCGTGGTCGCCCCTGCGGCCCGTCCCGGACGGTGGTCCTGCCGGGGCCGGCAACACGCGCAACTGCTGCGCCGTCCTCCACTTGCGTTACGGCCCTTCGGGTGCGCCTGCTGCCTGACATCCCCGGCTTCGGACCTCGTGACGGGGCCGCGATGGGCGCGGCCTCCAGAATGGAGGTTACCGAAAATGACAGGCAAGGAAAGAAACGATCGCATCGACATCTACACGCGCATCACCGAGCGCATCGTCGCCGATCTCGAAAAGGGCGTGCGCCCATGGGTGCAGCCATGGAATTCGGCCAACACGGCCGGCCGGATCAGCCGTCCGCTACGCCACAATGGCGAACCATATAGCGGCATGAACGTGCTGCTCTTATGGTCGGAGGGTGTGGCGTGTGGCTTTACCGCTCCGATCTGGATGACTTTCCGGCAAGCATCAGAACTTGGGGCGCATGTGCGAAAGGGGGAGGGCGGAGCCACAGTGGTCTATGCCAGCCGCTTCACCAGGATGGAGACCGACGCCGCCGGCGACGAAGTCGAGCGGGATGTCCCGTTCCTCAAAACGTATAGTGTCTTCAACGTTGAGCAGATCGACGGGCTGCCGGAGCAGTATTATCACGGGTCGCCGCGGGTTATCGATCCTGTCGAACGGATCGAGCACGCCGACCGCTTCTTCGCCAATACGCGCGCGGTGATCCGGCATGGCGGCTCGCAAGCCTACTACGCTCCGGCCGGCGACTTCATCCAGATGCCTGTGTTCGAAAGTTTCCGCGACGCGGCTTCTTATGTTGCTGTTTTAGCGCACGAATCTCTTCATTGGACCGCTCGTCCAGATCGTGTCGGACGAGATCTCAGCCGTTACTCGAAGGACAAAACCGAACGAGCCAGAGAAGAGCTCATTGCCGAAATTGGCAGTTGCCTCGTTTGCGCCGATCTCGGGATCGTTCCGGAACTGGAGCCGCGTCCCGATCATGCCTCGTACCTGGCAAGTTGGCTGAAAGTGCTTTCCGATGACAAACGGGCGATTTTTCAGGCGGCTGCCCATGCCCAGCGCGCCGTCGCCTTTCTGCACAGCCTGCAGCCGGCCGTAACCGAAGAGCGGGAAGCAGCATGATGGTCGGAACGCAATCTCCCCACACGCCGCTGGTTGTCCGGTTCTCGCCCAGACCAACGGATACGCGCTCCATTACGTCGGACGATGGGAGGCACACATGCGCCTCCTGACGCTTGAAATCCGCGCGACGCTACTGATAAATGGTCGCAACCGTGGCGCGGATCACGTGCCGGTGGTGAAGTTCTTCAATCCATTCGGCGACGGCGTCTGGCTGGCAACCGAGCTTGACGAGGACGGCGACACGATGTTCGGGCTTGCCGATCTTGGCTATCCCGAACTCGGTAGTTTTTCTCTCCGCGAAATGTCGTCGATCCGCTTGCCCTTGGGCATGGGCATCGAGCGAGACCTTCTGTTCACCGGTCTCCTTCCGATTTCCGTCTGGGCGGAAGCCGCTCGCCAGACTGGCAGTATCAGGGCAGCGGAGCGTGTCGTCTATGCCGCCACCGCGCTCGGCGGGAGGAGGAATGAGCCGCTTCGTTGCTGACAGAAAATAGCGAACCTTTGGGAGACCGCCGCGCAAACGCGATGACGGTCTCGGCAACAACATCGCGAGTGCCAGGCGGCACTGTCGCCGAGGCGCTGCGACCGGTCCTTGCCGCCCGTCGCGGGCGGATCGCCCGCAGCCGATGAGGGTGCGGGATGACCCCGCCTTGAGACAAGGCCGGGGAACCCATCAGCAGAGCTGGTAGCCAGATCAGATGAAGGGGTCTCGTCACTTTCCGCGGAGCCGCGCCCGTTGACTGGAGGGCAAGCACACGGCTGGTGGGCATGACCGAGAAGCTTGCCGATCTACTTTGAGGTCGCCCTATCCCGGTGAGGACTCAGTGCCGGAAAGAGCGATCGGAAACGGAAACATCGGCAAAGGCCTCGACAAGGCAGGCGCCCGGATCTGCTGTGGTGTGCAACGAACCCGCCTGGAATGACGTTGCTTTCGCGGGTGAGTGATCGCAGATGGTCTCGCGCTCTGCCAGGTTCCTTATCGTCTGAACATCGGCGCACCCGCGCAGACCTCGATGGATCTGGTGTGACCGGGGGGCGACTGCGTCTCGACCGCCTGACCGCAACGGCCGGCCCGGACTATTTTCCGCCGGCGGGGCAAGCCCGCCTTTGCATCGCCAAGCAAAATAGCCCTGTCCAGCCGCCTTTCACTCTGTTCCAGCCCTGCGGGTGCGGTGGCGATCGCCACCGGTTTTTACACCGCCATCGAGGCCGCGGTGGGCGCGGCCCGGGCAACGAAAGGTAGAGTAGGAGCACAGCGCCTGCCTGCCTCGCGGCAGGTGGTTTCTGCGCCCCTCTCGCCGAACCGGACGTGCAAGTTTCCAAGCTACCGGCTCTCCGTGCGTGGCGATCGCCACGGGTGGCCCTCACACGGACATGAGGGTGTTGAACGATGCCCAGAAGCGATCAGCTCCTTTTCGGAACTTCTCGTCGGGATCGTTCCATCCGTTCGGTATGCGTGTGCCCCGGAACGGGAAGCGGGTTGACCCGCCCTCCCGGAAGAACCGCAGCGATTTCGGTCCGTCGACCCATCGCCAGCGGCTGTCGGGCGCTGTTGGACGGAAGCGGCGACATAGCTCACGCCATGTTGCCTTCCGATGCTTCTTGCGCAACCAGCGCCCGATGAGCTCCCACAACCACCAATCCAGACCGGAGAACTCCCGCGTAGCCCATGTGGCGTAGCGGTAATAATTTCGCCAGCCGGTGATGACCGGGTTGAGGCTCTCGATGAGATAGGCAAGGGATTGACCTGTCGGTGTCTCCTTCACCCTGACCTTGATCTTGTGGCGCAGATCCTTCAGCTTGCTCTTCGGTATGAAGAGATTGCCGACCATACGACCGGTGCGGCGCGCTTTGGTCTGCACCACCCGGTAGCCGAGGAAGTCGAAGCCTTCCCCGACCTGCGTGATCCTGGTCTTTTCCATCGATAGCTCCATTCGCAATTCCTGCTTGAGGAACTGCGCCAGCGCCAGCTTTTCGGCTTCGGCGTCCTTGAGTGTCCCATCCGTCAGCACGACGAAGTCGTCGGCATAACGCACGGCGAAGAATGTCGGCCTGTTTCTCCGGCGGTCATAGAGCCGCCGGTCGGCTGCATTCTGCGGACGCTCGCGAGGACGCATCGACCACCGTCCATATCTCTCGTCGATGGCAGCCAGATAGACGTTGGCCAGCAACGGCGAGATGATGCCGCCCTGCGGGGTACCCGTGACAGGGTGATGGACGGAACCCTCGATCATGACACCAGCTTTCAGGAAGGCGAGTACGAGCCTGAGGACATTACGATCCCCAATACGGCGGCGTACGCGCTCCATCAGCACGTGATGATTGACGGCATCGAAGCAGCCCTTGATGTCCCCTTCAATCACGAAGCGGTACTCGGAGGTGCCGCTGGGTGTGGGGTGCAAATGACGCTGGATGTTCGCCAGCGCATCATGGGTGCTCCTGCCGGGCCGGAAACCGTATGAGGACGGATAGAAGTCCGCCTCGAAGATCGGTTCCAGCACGAGCTTCAAAGCCATTTGTACCAGTCGGTCTCTGAGCGTCGGAATGCCGAGTGGACGCACCTTGCCGGGTTTGCCCGGTTTGGGGATCAGCCTTTGCCGGACAGGCTCGGGCCGATAGGTGCCGCCGCGCAGCTCGTTTCGAATATCTTCGATGAACTGCGTAGCGCCGCCCGGCCACTCTTCGACCGTTTTCCGCGTGACGCCATCGGTTCCTGGTGTTCGACTGCCCTTGTTACGGGACAATCGTCGCCAACTTTCCGAGAGCGTCCTGCGGTCGCATACGATGTTGAACAGATCCGCGAACACCTTGTTGGCGTCCGCGACACTCCACCTGTGAAGTTTGCGCTGCATGTCGAGGACGAACACGGTGTTCACCGCATCGGGCTTCATCGGCCCACCTCCTGCCGGCTTGCTTCACTCACTGTCTCCCTTCGCCATGTGGACGGCTTTCCCGTCCTCGGACTACTACGAAGACTCCGCCCCCTGCCGTACCGATCATCGGTCGCCTCGATCATCTCGCGCCGTCCGGCGGGAGAGAACACGGCAAGGTTCCCAAGTTCACCTGATGTCCCTTCGCCTGCCTTAGGGACCGACTCTACCCCGTGAGAACTCCGACCATCGGCCACCGCAAGCTGGGCCGCTGGCTGACGTGCGCGATAGCGCACGCCCCTGATCTCCGGTGATTCAACGGAGATCGGCGCTACTCCGGTCTTTCGACCGACCTGCCCACTTCCGGTTTGGCAGGTTCCATGTTGCAACGAGGCGTCAGACATCGGTTCGATCACTCTTCCCATAGCAGGCATGCTTGCCGGACCGGCCACGGGCGGAAGTCCCTGGTCGTCCGACTTTGACGGGTTCTGCTGATTTATGGCTCGCCGAAGGCACCCGGCTTACCTCACCCGTCTGCTTCACCCCCCGTGCTTGCGGCACGTTGGCGTCGGGGTCTCCCACCCCGCAGGGGCAACAAGTGCGCGTGACGGTTTCCAGCCGTCACTCTTGGCGCACGAACCAAGTCATGGCAGTCATCGGCGAATTCACCACCAACGGCAACGTCATTCAGGGCAACGTTCGAACCCTCACGGTCGGCATGAAGGTTCGCCCGACCTCGATCGAGCGCACCTCGCGCGACGCTCCCGATTTCCGGGCCGTCTCCAACGGCGCAGAAGTCGGAGCCGGCTGGAGGGCGATCTCGGGCAACGGCGAGCCTTATATCTCGCTCAAGCTCGACGACCCGAGCTTCAATGCTCCGATCAACGCGGCGCTGTGGCCGACTGAGGCTGACGGCGACTACGTCCTCGTCTGGTCCCGCCCGAACCGCGAAGCAGCCTGATCCCGGCCAGTGACCCCGCCGCAAGGCGGGGCCATCCTCCGCATGAGGAAGCCAAAGGCCGGCATCGAGCCGGCCTTTGGCTTTTCGGGTGCCATACGGGAAGGGAAAGTCTGCTCAGTCCGTCCGATGATGCCATGGTGGCACGAAGGCCTCAAGAACGAGCGGTTCCCCCAATTTTCCCTCCGCTTCGGTTCCCTGCGCTCCGACAAAATCGGCTCCCCCACTCGCCGGCTCCGCCGGTCGCTGACGCGATCCTTGACCCCTCCATCCCGCCATGACCGGAGCGCTCGTCTTTCACAAACGTCAAGGAGACGACGACAATGACAAACGAACTGGACCTGACCATCGTGGAACTGCAGGCCGAACTGCGGAACGCGGACCCTGACGAGCGCCGCCAGATCGAGGCGGAACTCGAACTGGCGCTGGCCGAGAGGGAGGTCTTCGCGGCGGAACAGGAAGGACGCATCAGCGCCGAGCCTCCCTTCTAAGGGAGGCTTTTGCCATGTCGCAAGGCCTGACGCGCCGGATCGTCCGGCGCGTCGGGCTCGAAGCTCTGCTTCATCATCGGTGGTTTCCATGCTGTTTGGCGGCTCTCCATCCGCCGCCGAGCAGGCGACGGTTTTTTGCCGAGAGTTCGGTTTCGGTCGGTATCCGCGCGACCGTTTCTTTCTCAGAAGTTCGAGGAAGAGCCCGACTGCTTCCTCCTCTCGATGAAAATGATGCACCAGTCTCTGACCGCCGGAACCGATGCGTCCCCAGCGCCGTGTCAGGCATGTTTCGCCGAAGAGGGTGGGCTCGATCGACATGGCATAGTAGCGGGCCATGTTTTTGGTGGCGTCTGTGCGTTCGACATAAAGCTGGTAGCGTTGCGCAATCATGGCAGCAGAATCGTGCAGGGCAGGCTCGGCGTCCAACGAGATATTTGAATCGGTCGCCCTCAATCGATTCATGACGATGATGGGTTGTAGTCGAGCAGCATGATCCGGGCGAGCCGCCTGCGGCGGTCGGTGCTATAAGCTCCGCTCACGGAGCCCGCAAGCGCTCTCCGCCCATGCGGGTGACGCCCCTCTCGCGGCTGCCGCATCGTCAGCGCGATTGTCTGGTCTCGGGGAAAATGGAAAGGTCGCAAGGCCGGCTGCGCTCGGCAAACGGTCACGCCGCCTGGCGGCGCCGTGGTCTATCTCTCTCTGACTTCCCATTGTCGCATTCGCCCCGGCGTCCTCAACGACATCGCGACCCCTCCAATTCTTCCGCCACGCTGCTCACGCGACACGACGGAAAAATCGGTTCCTCCGCTCGCCGCCGCTGGCGGTCGCTATCGCGATCCTTGACCCCTTGGGTCGCCAATGCGGACGCCTTTTCGTCAGAACGAAAAGGAGACTTGATTATGTCTGATTTCAACTTTCTCATGCTTTATGCCCGGCTCGCCGGCTTCAAGCTTCTCGTGAGCGCGAACCGGATCGCTTGCGAGCATGAATTCTCAAAGACGCTGCACGACCGGCTACTGGCCGGTCTCGACGGTGCGATCCAATCGGCGCGCCACACCATGTCCCTGCAGCGTGAGTTGATGGCCGTGGACGATCCCGAGGGGACGATATCGTGCCAGCTTCAAGGCGAGGAGGAAATCCTCGCCGGCTGCACAATCGTCCTGCTCGATGAACTGGAGATCGATTACGACACCAACGAATATCGGGTGAACGGCGGCGAATGGCATTGCGCACTGTCGGCAGACTGCGACGGCATCGAGATCCGCTATCCGACAACGGTCCCTCTGAGCGACACCGAACTCGGTCCCCTCGCGGCTATCATCCGCGATATCGCATGGGAAACAGGCGTCGCCATCAGCGTTGGGCGCGTCATTTACCACTGAGGTTGCAGGGCGAGAGGCGGCTCCTACCATCTCTCGCCTGCACCGGATCCTGCAGCGGTCTCGGGCCCGATTGATCGGCGGCCACCGCTAATGAAGTTGCCGCCTCCCGGTTCTCGCTTCGTGACTGACGGCACCTGGTATCGAACGTGCGTGCTAGGTAGTGTGCGGAAGGTTCTGCAAATTTCGCTGAGAGGGGCGGCCATGGCAGGCTGGTGATGTTCAACGTCACCTGATTCCCTGGAAGGAACGCCACCATGACCAAGACTGAAGATAAGACTGCCGTTGGCGCCGTCAAAGATATTTTGCTTTCGAACCCCGATGGGCTGCACGAGGTGATCCGTGCTGTCATGCAGGAGGTCCTTGAAGCCGAGATGGACGAGGCTTTGGGAGCTGCGAAAGGCGAACGCACACCCGAGCGGCTCGGCTACCGCTCCGGCCATTACGGCCGCACGCTGATAACGCGGGTCGGCAAGTTGGAGCTCAGGGTGCCGCAGGACCGCTCCGGGCACTTCTCCACTGAACTATTCGAGCGCTACCAGCGCTCGGAGCGGGCGCTGGTGGCGACGCTGGCGGAGATGTATGTGCAGGGAGTGTCGACGCGCAAGGTCAAGGCGATCACCGAGGAACTGTGCGGTCACGCCTTCTCGGCGTCATCGATCTCAGCAATCAACAAGCGCCTCGACGAAAGCCTGAAGGCCTTTGCCTGCCGCCCGCTTCAAGAGCCCTTTCCCTATTCATTGTCGACGCTCGCTATGAGAAGGTCAGAGAGGCCGGCGTCGTCAGGAGCCAGGCGGTGCTGATCGCCGTCGGCATCGATTGGGATGGCCGGCGGCAGATCCTCTCCGTCGAGATGGCCGGCCGCGAGAGCCGCTCGGCCTGGAAAGACTTCCTACTGGGGTTGAAAGCCCGCGGCCTCAAGGGTATCGAGTTCGTCGTCTCCGACGATCATGCCGGCCTGGTCGCGGCGATCGGCGAAGTCATTCCGGAAGCCGCCTGGCAGCGCTGCTACGTGCACTTCCTGCGCAATGCGCTCGACCACCTGCCGCGCAAGCACGGCGACGATTGCCTGCAGGAACTGCGATGGATCTACGACCGGCGTGACATCGACGAGGCGAAGGCCGATCTTGCCGCCTGGCTGGGCAAATGGTCCGGCAAATATCCGCGCCTCACCGGCTGGGTCGAGGAGGCCATCGAGCAGACGCTCACCTTCTTCCGCCTGCCGCGCACTCACCACAAGCATCTCAAGAGCACCATGCTCGAGCGCCTCAACGAGGAGATCCGGCGCAGAACCTATGTCGTGCGTATTTTTCCCAACACCGACAGCTGCTTGCGCCTAGTCCGGGCGCTTGCCGTCGAAACCCATGAAAACTGGATGGAGGCCAACCGCTACATCAACATGGACGACCTCAGAGAGCACAAAAAACTCGCTCTCCGCAACGCCGCATGACCAGTCTCATGACTGCCCCATTTTGCTGAACTTGACGCACACAACCGCGTGCTATCTTGAGGGAAGAGACTTGCCGCCTCTCCCCTCAAACTCCCCTCTCCCTGTGGAGCGGGTTAAGACCCGCCCGGCCTTTCGGGCCGGTAGACGGACGCTGCCGCGACTTTCTCAAATACGACGGAGAGGATGGACACCTTGCGCTACATCCTCATGCTTCGGGCATCCGCTCCAGGTGTCCATCCTCTCCTGCGGTGCGCTCGCCGTCTCATCGTTCGCATGTCATCGATGCCCGTTCCCTTCGGTCACGCACATCCCGACAGCTCGCGACGACGGCTCGCTTCAGCATCACAAACCAACTGCTCTGGCCACCGCGCTGTTCCTCCTGCGCGGATCACATGCCAAGCCTGTGATCGCTGTTGCTTTGTCTGACGACTCGCAACAGCATTGGCGCCTCGGTCACGGCGTCCAGACCAGTTGGTTTGTGATGCCCCCCCCAGGATAGGCTAATGGTATACCATTAGCCGTTTCGCCCGAGGGGCGATTGTCATCGAGACGCTATGGATGCCGGATCCCGGCCTTCCTTTGCACGGAGGAGAGGAAAGCTGCCAAGATGCTCGGCTCGCTATCTCAAACGCGATGTCGGCAGATGGGTGAATCAGCGTCTGGGTGATTGCGCGATGAGAGCAATGAGCGATACTCCGGATCGGTGAACATGCAACTGCGGCGACACTCCACCGGAACGAAGGCAAGGTATGGCATACTCTTGAATATCTCTCAATTGAGATACATATATGCGTGAACGTTGAGATCAGGAGAAACGGCGATGGCCGCACATACATCCATGCTGCACATTAGAGTAGACGACAAGCTCAAGGCCGACGCCACTGAAACGCTCGCCAATTTCGGCTTGTCCGTTTCGGACGCCGTGCGGATCTTCCTCACCCGCGTCGCCAAGGAGGGCGGATTGCCGGCCGGCCTGACGAGCGACCCGGAAGCCCACGACGAATGGTTCCGTGCCAAGGTGCGCGAGGCTCTGGCCGATACTCGGCCAGGCGTGCCGCATCGGCAGGTCATGGATGAGGCACAAGCATTGATCGACAGGAAGCGCCGTGCCCGAGCTTGAATGGTCGGAAGCAGCTCGAGCCGATCTGCTGGCGATTGTCGATTACATCTCAGACGACAATCCCGACGCCGCGCAAAGGTTGAAAGATGATATCGAGACCAAAGCCGCGAAGCTGCCGGAGCATCCCCGACTTTACCGGTCCGGTCGGGTCGAAGGTACGCGGGAAATGATTGTGCGAGCAAACTACATCGTTGTGTACACGGAAGATCCCTACACGGTCCGCGTCCAGCGTGTGCTGCACGCCGCCGACAATGGCCACCACAAAATTGAGAAAATTTACCCGGAATCGCCTCTCGGAGGCAGCTTTCCCACGGCGCATTGCCGACGACGAGTTATTACCCCCGACAAAAGAACGAACGTGGAGTGTGCCGTGACAGATCAGAACATCTCGTGGGAGCAGGACGGAATCGACTCCGGCTGGTTCTTCGCAAAAGGGGTCGGCTCGGTGAGAAGCAGTGCCAGCTACCGCCCTGGCGGATGGTGGTTCCTCGCGGAATGGCTGCCCGACACTGAAGAGCATGATATCGGTCCCTTCAAAACCAAAGCAACCGCGATAGCCGAAGCGGAGCGCCTTGCCGTCAGCGGCGATGGCGCAAAAACCAATCACTGATCACGTTTGCTAACGCCTTACGGTTTTAAATGGCTTGGTCGGAATTGGAGCTGATGCGAAATGAATGTTACGAAAATCATCGCCGCAATAGAGCGCGTTATTGAAAGCGCGACTCCAGGACCATGGTAAGGTCGTGGATCTAAGGGTTCCGAAAGTTATGGCGGTGGATGCGTTGCGACGACAACACCCTACCAGGATATAAATTTCAAAGCGATCGCCGACGTTAGATCGCACTCGTCGGAAGCCGCTGAAAATCGCGAATTTATCGCTGCTTGCAATCCTGAAAATATCGCCGCTCTTATCTCTGCCTATAGGGAATTGGAGAAAAAACTGGCGACCGATGGCTTGTCTTTAGCGACGTAATCACAACAGTTTTTGCCCTTCGGCTTGGCGGATGGCTCAGAGCCCATGTCCGGGGTCTCAACAAACCCTTCGGCGAACATCCGAACTGCAGATGGCGGATTTCAATCGAGCCACAACGGGCGAGGCTCCAGCCTTGTCAAAATCGTCGTCAATTACCTCTCATCAGGAGGCGTGCTTTTGCGCGGGCGTAGATTACAGCGTGCAAAACACTTTGCAGACAAACGGAACGCACGGGCGTGGGCAGTCGGTCCCGCCTCCCTGCCGGCCGCTATGCTGAGGCTCCTGCGGCTGCCCTTGTTCCGCCCTTAGCGTGGCGAGAATTCCCGAAATCCGCCTGACGGCGCCGCTATGCTGATTTCTCCGATACTCTTATTGTTTGATTGGAACCCGCCTGCGGGCGGGTTGCCCCATTATCCCTGATCGCTGCCGGCAACCATACGATCGGGACTGCCAGATGATTCGCATCTCACTCTATTAAAGGCGAAAATCAGTCAGTTTAACCCCGCCTCCTGGCTGGTACGGAAAGAGCTCAGCTTGCTCAGGAGGTCCTGAGAGATCTCGAATTGCCGCGCCGTCCCCCGGCCCATGGAGTTCTTCCCCATCGTCTCCACCAGCATTCCCCGCTTTACCAAAAGGTCGACCGTCTCCTTCACACCGCTGCGTGTCAGCTCCGTAATCTCAATTATATTAGAGAGGGTTAGCTTCTGATGGGCCTGAGTCATCGTATAGAGGATCGTCATCATGCCGATCTGCTTCAGCCTCGCCTGCGGGGTCTCGTCCTCCAGCGGATGGTCGAGGATCTCATGGAGAATGAGTCCCGAGAAGGCAAGGTTGTGCCATTGCGTTTTAATCGCGCTTGTCATGTCATTTAACTATGTTATATACGACAGTATGAATGCGGGCAGGCAGATTGGGTCTCCCGAAACGCAATAGGGCGCCATCGTCTCGAAGGATCCTGTTCATGAAAAGCCTTCTCCTGAATTCACTGCTTACGGTCTGCTTCGTTGCGCCACCCTATCTTATTTTCGGCAGCAAAGCGCTGGCCGAGGATTGGGGATGCCAGGTTATCCTATGCCTTTCCAATCCCGGCGGGCCGACGCAATATGCCGAATGCCGGCCGCCGATCCAGAAGCTGTGGCGGGAGCTTGCCGAGGGGCATGTGTTCCCCAAATGCAGTGGCGTCGGTTTTCAGAGTTCGCGGCCGGGCTATGAACCCTATTATTGCGATGCGGGGTACAAGCTCACGACTGATAGCGGTCGCGGCGGTCGGCAAGCAACCTGCGTGTCGACATCGCCGCAGCCGGTGAGCAACAGCCTCTGCTGGGATGGGAACGACGATACTTCCCGCGACAATTCGGTCCTGTCGCCACATTGGCAGCGCGTGGACGGGCGCCGCCAATGCACGGGCTTCCCGATAAGCCGTCCGAATGTGCGATCGCAGCCGCACTATGTCGATGTCACCATCGACGGCGCCGGTAAACAGCGCGTTTGGTATTGACCGATGGGTGCTGCATTCGTCGAAATCGCGCAAACCTGTGCGCCGATGGTTCAGGTGCAGACGCTGGCCGGCGTTGTCAGCCTCGAAAGCCGGTTTCAGCCCTTCGCCATCCGCATCAACACGGGCCCGCCGCTGGCCACCCAACCCGCATCGAAGGCCGAGGCGATCGAGGTTGCCACGTCCCTGATTGCCGATCGCCAGGATATCCAGATCGGCCTTGGCGGTATTGGCATCGAGCACCTTCAGAAACTGAAGCTATCCGTCGCCGACGCCTTCGATCCCTGCCGGAACCTCAAGGCCACGGCCACGCTTCTCGACGGATACTACCGCGCCGCATTACGCGCGGGGGACCCGGCTCAGGCCGAAAGGGTGATGCTCCAGTCCTATTATGGCCGCGATGATCCATCCCTCGGCGCCATGGTCAAATATGACGAGCAGGTACGCCAGGAAGCAAAGCAGTTATCGCCGACGCTTGCCTCGCTCACCATTGGCGAACGCGGTGACCAGGCCGGGTCTGGCGGGCAGCCACAGGATGAGGTGGTACCAGCACTTCCCGAACCGCCTTTACAACCCTCCCAAACCGTCGAGGCTCCATCCTGGGATGTGTTCAGCTCAGGGCGGCAATCCTCGGTTCTCGTTTTCCAGAATGATCGATCGGAGCAAAGTGAATGATCTCCAAAGCCCCTCTTCGCCCCCTTGCCGCATCCACGCTCATGGCGGCCGCCATTGTCATCTGCCTGGTCGAGCCAGCCTTCGCCCAGGCCGCCGGTATCGAAACCGTTTTGCAGAACATCGTCGACATGCTGACCGGCAATATCGCCCGCCTACTGGCGGTCATCGCCGTCATCATCATCTGCATCGCCTGGATGTTTGGCTACATGGATTTGAGGCGGGCCGGCTTCTGGATTATCGGGATCGGCGGCATTTTCGGCGCCACCGAGCTGGTCAACACCATCGTTGGGAATTGAGCGCTATGGCGAGCATTCCGAGTCTCGAAGACGACACGCTGTTTCTCGCCTGCACGCGCCCGGCAATGATCGCTGGCGTGACGATGGAGGCGATGGGCGTCAACATCATGCTGACGACCATCCTCTATATCACTGCGGGATCGATCGCCTACGCGCTGGTCGGGATCGTCTTCCATGTCCTGTTTCGCGCGCTCGTCAAGCACGACCACAATATGTTTCGGATCCTGATTGCGTGGATCGAAACCCGTGGCCGCTCCCGCAATGCCGCCTATTGGGGCGGCGCCACGCTATCGCCTCTGACGCTCACCCGGCGCTATGACGAAAGGGATCTCAGCTTTGTCTAACATTGCGACGCTCCGGTCGCGCGAGCTCGGGCCGGAGACCTTCATTCCCTATGTCAGGCATGTCGACGAGACGACCATTGCGCTCGAATCCCGAGCGTTGATGACAATGATCGCTCTCGACGGCGTTTCCTTCGAAACATCAGACGTCAGAGACCTCAACGGCCTGCACCGCAGCCTGAACACGCTCTATCGCAATATCGCCGACGAGCGGCTGGCGCTCTGGACGCATGTGGTACGCCGCCGCGACAATGCCTATCCCGAGGGACACTTCGCCAATCCCTTTTCCGCCGGTCTGAATGCGCGATATCGCGAGCGGATGGTGAGGGAGGACCTGTTTCGCAACGATCTCTACCTCACCCTTGTCTGGCATCCCGGCCGGGATCCGGCCGAAATGGCAGCCAAGCTTCTCTCCCGGCTGCGCAAGGCGCGTCGATCCGATACCGAGCTTGACGGGCAGGCTCTGAAGCATCTGCGTGACCGCGTGGCGGATGTCGTCGCCGGCCTGCAGCGCTTCGAGCCGCGGCTGCTCACCCTCCACGAACAGGACGGCATCCTTTTCTCCGAGCTGAGCGAAGTGCTCCACCAGATCGTCGGCGGCCGGCGGGAACCGATCCCGTTGACGGAGGGACAAATTTCCTCGGTGATCTATTCCGACCGGGTGATTTTCGGGCGCGAGACCGTCGAGATCCGTCACGAGGCCGACAGCCGCTATGCCGGCATATTCGGCTTCAAGGAATATCCGGCGACCACGCGCAGCGGCATGCTCGATCCTATCCTGACCGCACCTTTCGAGCTCATCCTGACGCAGTCCTTCGCCTTCACCTCAAAGCCCGATGCCCGAACAATCATGGGCCGCAAGCAGAACCAGATGGTCAGCGCCGGCGACAAGGCGGCTTCGCAGATCGAGGAACTCGGCGAGGCGATGGACGATCTCGAATCCAATCGCTTCGTTCTCGGAGAGCATCACCTTGCACTTGCCGTCTTCGCGCCCTCGGACAAGGAACTGACCGATCACATGGCGAAGGCGCGCGCCTACCTCACCAGCGGCGGCGCTGTCGTCGCCCGCGAGGATCTCGGTCTCGAGGCCGCCTGGTGGGCGCAATTGCCGGGCAATTTCCGCTATCGCGCGCGCTCGGGAGCGATCACGTCGCGCAACTTCGCAGCCCTTGCTCCCTATCACTCCTATCCGACAGGTCAGAAGGACGGCAACGAGTGGGGACCGGCCGTCGCCATGCTCAAGACCGCGTCCGGCTCCCCCTTCTATTTCAACTTTCACCACGGCGACCTCGGCAACACTTTCGTCTGCGGCCCGTCGGGTGCGGGCAAGACAGTGCTGTTGAACTTCATGCTGTCGCAGCTCGAAAAGCACGATCCGCATATGGTCTTTTTCGACAAGGACCGCGGCGCGGATCTCTTCGTACGCGCGGCCGGCGGTACTTATCTGCCGCTGAGGAATGGTGTCGCCACCGGCTGCGCGCCGTTGAAAGCACTGGAATTCACTGCGGAAAACAAAGTATTCCTCACCAGTTGGATCGCCAAGCTTGTCCGATCCGGATCTGGCGAATTATCGATCACCGAGTTGCGCGACATCGCCTCGGCGATCGACGGGGTGGCGGACCTGCCGGTGGAGCGTCGCTCCATCGGCGCCCTGCGCACCTTCCTCAACAACACCGATCCCGAGGGCATTGCCGCACGTCTCCGACGGTGGGAGAGAGGCGGGCCGCTTGGTTGGGTCTTCGACAACGAAGCCGACGATATCGGCATCGGCGCCAGGTTCATCGGCTACGACATGACCGATTTCCTCGACAACGAGGAGATCCGCACGCCGTTGATGGCGTACCTGTTCTATCGAATCGAGCAACTGATCGACGGGCGTCGCATCATCATCGTCATCGACGAGTTCTGGAAGGCGCTGCAGGACGAAGGTTTTCGTGATCTCGCCCAGAACAAGCTCAAGACGATCCGCAAGCAGAACGGTCTCATGCTGTTTGCGACTCAGAGCCCGCGCGACGCCATCGTATCGCCGATCGCCCACACGATCATCGAGCAGTGCCCGACCCAGATCTTTCTTCCGAACCCGCGCGGCGACCGCGCCGACTATGTCGACGGCTTCAAGCTGACCGAGCGCGAATTCGAGCTCGTCTCGCGCGAGCTCTCCGTCGAGAGCCGCCGATTCATCGTCAAGCAGGGGCACAACAGCGTCGTCGCCGAACTGAACCTCAACGGCTTCGACGACGAACTCGCCATCCTCTCCGGCCGGACGGCCAATATCGAGCTTGCCGATGCTATCCGTTTGGAGATCGGCGGGGGACCGGAGGACTGGCTCACCTTGTTTCACCAGAGAAGGAAGACAGCATGATCCGCACAGGAACGACGCGGCACTTGTTTGTATCAGTCGCTTTTTTAGCGTCGGCGGTGCTGGCGTCGGCCCAGGGCATTCCCGTCATCGATCAGACATCGATCGCCAAGCATATCGAGAGCATCACGCAGCTGAAGTCCCAGCTCGACGCCTTGAACCAGCAGCTCCAGCAGGCCCAGCAGCTCTATGGCTCGCTGAACAAGATCACCAACATGGCTGACGTCGCCAACCTGCTGAACGATCCGTCGATCCGCAAGGCGCTTCCGCAGGACTTCAACGCGATCGAGGGGCTGTTCAAAGGTTCTGGCAGCGGCGTCTTCGGCAGTTCCGCTTCGAAATTCCTACAGGACAACTCCAGCTATCGCACCGAAGCCGACGATTTCTATGCGCAGGAGCTGTCGCGCATCCAGAACCAGAATGCCGGGCAGATGAGTATCGGCCAGCAGATCTACGATGCAGCGACCAAGCGCATCGACGGCATCGATGAACTTCGCCAGAAAATCTCCGATGCGGCCGACGCCAAGGACATCGCCGATCTTCAGGCCCGCCTCCAGGCCGAGACCGCCTTCCTGCAAACCGACGTCCTGCGCATGCAGGGCCTGCAGATGGTCCAGCAGGCCCAGGTGCAGGTCGACGACCAACGCAAGGCTGAGGACTGGCGCAAGCGCATGGACACGATGGGAGCGGCGCTCAAATGAGGTGGTTTCTTTCCGGCACGGCCATGCTTTTTCTGGCGGCCTGCTCCCCACAGGCGGATAAGATTTACACCGTCGATGAGCTCATGGCGGACGATGCTCTGCTCGCTAGGATTATCGGCGAATGCCGTAACAATCCCGGAGAACTCCGCGATACGCCCAATTGCCGCAACGCCGAGGCAGCCGACGGCAAGCTGCGGCTGGAGCGGATGGGCAAATCGTTGGGAGGCTGACGATGTATCAGGTCTTCAGCTTCGTCGACGGACAGTTCAAGACACCGCTGGAAAACTTCATTTCCTCCGGCACCTCAAATATCGCCAGCTGGGTCAGCGGCCCGCTGACGGCCGCACTCACGCTTTATGTCGTGCTCTACGGCTATCTCGTTCTTCGCGGCTCCGTGCAGGAACCGATCCTCGAATTCGCCTTCCGAGCGATAAAGCTCGCCATCATCGTCATGCTGGTCAGGAATGCCGGCGACTATCAGACCTATGTCACCAACATCTTCTTCGATGCGTTGCCAAGGGAGATCTCGCAGGCGCTGAACTCCGGCGCAGCGCCGAGCGCCTCCACATTCGACAGCCTGCTTGATAAGGGCCAGAAATGCGCCAAAGAGATATGGTCGCGGGGCTCCTGGCCTATCGATATCGTCACCGGCGTGGGCGGCCTACTGGTTATCGGCGCAAGCTTTCTTGTCGCGGCGATCGGTTATATAGTTTCGCTCTATGCCCGGCTGGCGCTTGCCATCGTGCTGGCCATCGGTCCGATCTTCATCGCGCTCGCCATGTTCCAGTCGACCCGCCGGTTCACGGAATCCTGGATCGGCCAGCTCGTCAATTTCGTCATCCTTCAGGTCCTGGTCGTTGCCATCGGCTCGCTGCTGATCACCTGCATCGACACGACGTTTACGGCGATCGAAAGCTATAGCGACGTGCTGATGCGGCCGATCGCGCTCTGCGCCATCTGCGTTGCCGCTCTCTACGTCTTCTACCAACTGCCCGGCATTGCTTCGGCTCTTGCGGCGGGCGGGGCGTCGCTCACCTACGGCTACGGCGCCGCCCGCGATGCGCATGAAAGCACGCTCGCCTGGGCTACATCCCACACAGTCAGAGCGGTCGGCCGCGGCGCGCGTTCCGTTGGCCGCCGCCTGACGCCAGGCCGGACCGAATGACGGCCACCAACGCTTCAGACAATTGAACAGGTTTTAGGGATGCTCCGTATCGTTTTATCGTTTTTGCTGACCGCCGGTCTCGTAGGCTGCGGTTCGATTTCCCACCCGCTGCCCGAATGTGACGGTTATTCCCGCCGGCCGCTGAACCGCGCCATGTGGCAGTGGAAGGACAGTGGAGGCGAGCAGCCGGCGACCGGGGCCGTTCCCGCTGAGCCGACAAGCCACGCTGCCTCCTATGTGCCGCAACCATCTTCAATCACACCGGCCGCCTTCGCACGGTTCGATGTCGCTGGTTCCTACCGTCCATGCGAGGGCGGGTGACATGGTGACCACGGATAACCTCAAAAGTTACTTCGACAAGGCCCGCCGGTTCGATCAGGATCGGATGATCCAGGTCGAGCGCTCCGCCCGCATCGCCTGGTTCGTCGCTGTTTGCGCCAGCATCCTTGCCGGCGTCTCGGTATTTGCCATTGCCGGCCTCACGCCTCTGAAAACCGTCGAGCCCTTCGTCGTGCGTGTCGACAATTCCACAGGCATTGTTGACGTGGTCTCGGCGCTGACATCCACCGCCGGCACCTACGACGAGGCCGTCACCAAATATTTCGCGGCCAAATATGTCCGCGCCCGCGAGGGCTACGTCTGGAGCGAGGGCGAGGAGAATTTCCGCACCGTCGCCTTGCTGTCGACGCAGCCGGAACAGACTCGATTTGCCGCAGTCTACCGCGGCAGCAATCCCGATTCCCCGCAGAACATTTATGGCCGCAGCGCCACGTCGCGGATCAACATTGTTTCCATCTCGCTGATCAACGCCAATGTGGCATCCGTCCGCTATATGAGGACCGTGACCCGCGGTGACGAGGTGCGCACCACGCACTGGGTTGCGACCCTAACCTTCTCCTATGCCAACGCTCCGATGTCCTCGACCGACCGGCTGACCAATCCGCTCGGCTTCGTCGTCAGCGAATATCGCGCCGATCCGGAGGCCATCAATTGAGACCGCACTTTCTCCTTCCGCTCATCCTGGCCACCGGGTTTTCGTCTGCAGCGCTCGCCCTCGAGACGCCACGCGGCGCCGCGCAGGACAGCCGCATCCGTTTCGTCGACTACCAGCCCTATAACATCACCAAAGTCGTCGGCACGCTGCGGTCTTCGGTGCAAATCGAATTCGCCGCCGACGAGGAAGTCGCTAATGTGGCGCTTGGCAACAGCGTTGCTTGGGAAGTGGCGCCGGCCGGCAACATCCTGTTCCTGAAGCCCAGGGAAAATCAGCCGGTGACGAATATCTCAGTCGTGACGACACGACGGGACGGCTCGACCCGCAGCTATCAGATGGAACTCACCGTCCGCGACGGCAGCGTCGAAGCCGGTCAGAACACCTATTTCTATGTGAAATACCGCTACCCCACGGACGAAGCGGAGCGGCGCCGGCAGGACGCAGCTGTCCGCGCGCAGGCGGCGCAGGCCAGCGAGGCCGATCGCGTGCTTGCCTTTCACGAAGCCTATGGACCGCGCAATTGGCGTTATTCGGCGCAGGGATCCCAGGCGCTCGAACCGCAAGCGGTCTATGACAACGGCAAGGTCACCACCTTCGCCTTTGCCGGCAATCAGGAAATGCCGGCGATCTATATGGAAAACTCCGACGGCAGCGAAAGCCTGGTTCCGAAGTCCGTCGACGGCAATCTCGTCCTCGTTCACGCGATCAGCCGCAAGTTCATACTGCGCCGGGGCGACGACGTGCTTTGCGTCTTCAACGAAGCCTACGATCGCGTCGGCATCAATCCCGAGACCAACACGACGTCACCATCGGTCGAGCGCGTCGTCAAAGTGCCGCCGGGCGCGGCGCAATAGGAGGTGACATGGCCGAGGAAGAGATTACCCAGATCCCGGGCGAGCGGGCCAAGACGTCGACCGGCGGCCGGCTCGACAACAACCCGATCCTCAAACGCGGCGCTGTCGCCTTGGCGATCGTCGTCTTTGTCGCCTTCGCTCTCTGGTCGATGCGAGGGCAGGACAAACCGTCAGACGGTGCCCAGCCGGAGCGCGTTGTCATCCGGCAGACATCGGATTTCGAACCGGCGAAGGAGCCGCAGCCGGTGGCGACACCGACGCAGGTCCAGCTCCCGACGCCTGTCGCCGCCGAGCAGGCGCCGACCGACGGCGACAAGCTGCTCGATGCTGCCCGCCGTGCGCCGGTCATCGCCTATGGCGGCGAGAAATCGCCGGCAACGCGGCGGCAGGATCAGGGCGAGGCGTCGGATCAGGCCTCGAATTACGTGCCGCTCGGCGCCAATCCCGGCGGCTTCGCCTCGCAGGGCGAAAATGAGGACCAGCGCTTCAACCGCCTGCTGACGCCGACGCAATTGCAGGGATCGCGCGCCGGCACGCTGGGCAATCGTGATTTCATCGTCGCCATGGGGACATCCATTCCTTGCGTTCTCGAGACCGCGCTCTCCTCCGATCAGCCGGGGTTCACGAGCTGCGTCATCAACCGGGACGTTCTCTCAGATAACGGCCGCGTGGTGTTGATGGAAAAAGGCACGCAGATTGTCGGTGAATATCGCGGCGGCATTCGGCGTGGACAAAAGCGTCTGTTCGTACTTTGGAACCGAGCGAAGACGCCGAAAGGCGTGATTATCACTCTGGCATCGCCGGCAACCGATGCGCTTGGCCGGACCGGCATCGATGGTTATGTCGATACCCATTGGTGGGAGCGGTTCGGCAGCGCAATGCTCTTGTCGATCGTCGGGGATGCCAGTTCCTATGCCAGCAGCCGGCTGCAGGACAGCGACGTCGAAGCGCAAAACACCACCAGCGCCGGTCAGCAGGCCGCGGCGATCGCCGTCGAGCAATCGATCAACATTCCGCCGACGCTCATGAAACATCAGGGCGAGCTGGTTTCGATCTTCGTCGCCCGCGACCTCGATTTCTCCAGCGTCTACCGGCTTCGTGTGACCGAGCCCCGCAACCGCATCTACGACCGTGCTGTCCTTGGGGATTTCAGCCCCTCCTCGAAGCTCGTGACAAAATAGGTTCGGCAATGACTGAAGCTGCCGTCTCCGGCGTCGTGCGCGAACTGCTTTCGCCACTATCACGCTTCCTACGCGACAAGACGCTCTATGAGGTCATCGTCAACCGGCCGGGACAGGTCGTCACGGAGGGTAGGGACGGATGGCAGACCTATGAGATGCCCGAACTTTCGTTCGACCGGCTGATGCGTCTCGCCCGCGCCGTCGCGAGCTTCTCCGATCAATCGATCGACGAGACGCGGCCGATCCTGTCGGCGACCCTGCCGGATGATGAGCGGATCCAGATCATCATCCCGCCGGCAACGACGAAGGGAACCGTCAGCATCACCATCCGCAAGCCGTCCTCCGTGTCGCTGACCCTTGAGGATCTCGATCATGGAGGATTGTTCGCCGACGTTTTGCGGGTCGACGGCGACGGGAGCCGATCGGACCAAAGGCTGTTGGAATACTATCGCATTGGCGCCTACAAAGCGTTTCTCCGGGAGGCGGTGTTTGCAAGAAAGAACATCATCATCTCCGGCGCCACCGGGTCGGGAAAAACAACTCTATCGAAAGCGCTGATCCGCCACATTCCGCAAAGCGAGCGGATTATTTCGATCGAAGACACTCCCGAGCTGGTGGTCCCGCAGCCCAACCATGTTCGGCTCCTTTACTCCAAAGGCGGGCAGGGGCTCGCCAAGGTCGGCGCGAAGGACCTGCTCGAATCCTGCCTGCGCATGCGGCCCGACCGCATTTTGCTGCAGGAGCTGCGGGACGGGACGGCATTCTACTACATCCGCAATGTCAACTCCGGCCATCCTGGCTCCATCACCACGGTCCATGCCGACTCGGCCCGCCTCGCCTTTGAGCAGCTGACTTTGCTGGTCAAGGAGTCGGAGGGTGGTGGGGACCTCGAACGGCACGACATCCGCGAGATGTTGACGATCGCGGTCGACATCATCATCCAATGCAAGCGGATCGACGGCCGGTTTCGGGTGAGCGAGATCTACTATCGAGACGCCGCGACTGACCTCGGCCGCTCTTCGTCGGATCGAGCTTAACGGGTTGCGTCCGGGCCTCTAACAATTCTGTCGGTCCCGACCGTCAGTCCAATTGTGCGGCCTTCTCACGCAGGACCACTGAAAACGCGCGGAGCCCCTGATGGTCCAGTGCATCAATGAATTCGTGAACCGCCGGCACCGTCTTCCGTAAATTCAACCGGGCGCGCCTGATGCTGTCGATCAATGCGCTCGAAAAGGCGGAATGGAGGCCCACGAGGAAATTGTCTGGCGATACGCAGGCCACCCCATGAGGCCGAAGGTCCGCGGCTGGGAAATCCTTGAGATTCCACGTGACAATCACAGAAGCCTTTCCGGCGATGGCTGCAGCTAAAACATGACGATCATCCGGATCCGGTAGCGAGAGGTCGGGGATGAGAATTCGGTGGTTGCCGACATCGGCATCGGGCAAAACTTCCTTGATCCGATCACGGGTCGCTTCCAGACGGGAGAAGGGTATCTCGGGTGAGCCGATGGCCAGATTGCGAATCCACTCGGCGTGGATGTCGTCGGTCCAGCGTGCGTCGACGAGACCGTCGAAAGCACACTGGACCAAGACATTACGCAAATGGAAAGGGTAGAGGACGCAGGCATCATAGACCGCGACAGGCGGCTTAGAGGCCATGATTGACGATCAGATCCTCTGTGTCCTCGGCCAGCGCGTCGAGGCTTTTCTGGCGAGCATCGAGCTTGGCCTTGAGCGCGAGAACATCCTTCAACTTGGCTCGGCGGTGCTTGCCGACATAGCGGAAGGGCAGATCGCCGCGATCCATGCGCAGCACCACGAGAGGACGTGAGATGCCGAGGATGGTGGAGGCGTCGGTCGGGCTCAATTCCTGATCTTCCGTGAGCACGGCAACACGCTTGCCGCGCAACAGATGATCGAGGAGTGCTTCGACAGGCGCGAGAGCCGAGGCTGGGAGAGAAAGGGTTTGAAGTTGTCCACCTTCACGGCGAATCCGTAGTTCCAGTTGGTCGCCCTCCGCCAGATTTGGCATAGGCGCGACGGCCTTGCGGTCGCGATCCGACAATTTGGTAAATTGAAGAACATGGCTGGTCATGGCGAACACCTCTGACCATGTATATAGGGCAAGTCGCTCATAACTGCAATAACTGAAATATCCTCCGCGTTCCATCTCCGATTTCTGGGTGCCATAGGAGCGCGCGGCGAACAAGCTCGACCCGCCAACTTGAAGCGTGGGTTACCCGCCAACGGCAAGCGCTCCGCTTTCGATGTGATCGTGCAATGCAAAGGGGGCCGCCTCACCAACTATGCAGAAAAATAGGGCCGCTGGAAAACCAGGGCCCATCAAGGTGTGAAGGTCAATAACCTCCAGAGGGGAACAGCTGATACGATGGCACTGAGAGGAAAACCATCGACTGCATCAACTGGAGGCAATATGCTCATATTTTGACCGCTTGGTAAAACATTTTTTGTGCAGTGCAGCTATGCAGAAATGGCAGAGAGTTCTCTGGGCCGATTTGATCGGTATAGCTTCACGCAGTCACGCCCGCGCGATGGCCATCCTTTTTGGGGCGCCTACGTCGCTGACCAAGGAAGCTAGTGTGGATCATGGCAGCCGCGGCATTTCGCCGTCGGCCACACGCCAGATCCACGGCGTCATCTCGGCTCTCGCGGCGATCATCTCATTCAGGGCAACCTCATAGGCTTCGTCGGCCGTTGTCGGAACAATGAACATGGCGATCGGCGCTGGCCGTGCCTCCGGTAAGGTCGCGGAGGCAATCGGCTGGTCGCGCGAAAGATCGAACCGCAGTCCTTTGACGCTCCTTCGCTTCAGGCTGGAGAGCCGCTCCAGGAGGCGCTGTTCATGGATGGTTTCGAACGGGATCCAGTTCTCGTTGACTACCGTCAGCGCCATTTCCTCGACCGAAGCGATCCCCGCTCCGGAAATGCCGAACGTGGCGATGACGACAAGATGAAACTCCTCGTTGGATCGCCACAGCTCCAGTTCGGTTTCATACCGGGCGTTCAACCGCTTCCACGCACCCTCATCGAGCATGAACGGGAAGGGCAGGTGGCGCACCAGTAACTTCTGGCCGTCGCGTGCCGACGCAAACTCCTTCACCTCTCCGACGGTCATCATCAGTTTCCGTGGACCGGGAGCGGTTGCCTGGGCGCCGGCCAACATCGCTGCGCGCCTGGCGGAAATCCCTTCCTTGTCCTCCTGATGAAACACCTCCGGGACGAAAAGGATGTCGCTCAGCGGACCGCCACGGACAATCATCTGTCGCGCGGCGCTCAGCAGGCTGCTGCGGACGCGCCCCCAGCCGCGTCTCCCGGCCCAGAGTGACGTCCACTCAGTCAGTTCCCCTGTCTCCCAGAGATAATGGAGCATGGCCTTGAGCGACAACTTTTTGGGGTTGCTTCGCACCGTTTCCGACGGCTCCGAGGACGAGGCTGAAGCCGATCGGTTCCCTCGTTTCGACAGCGAGAAATCGAGTTTCAGCACAGCCGCGCCCGTCGCTGCGTCGATCTGGATGGCATTGCCGATCAATGGACCAAGACCCGACAGCTCATATGGCGGTTCGTAGGATGGGCATCCGGGATCGTGATCTCGTCCTGAAAGCGGCATCCGTTTGATCAGGAACTGGCCATCCATCCGGGCGATATACATCGGTACCGGTGCTTCCCTACACCTGCAAAGTGGTCTGAGCTTCTGTTCGTAGGCGCGTTCGAGATGCGCCTGAAAGTCTGGGGAGCTTTCATCGAACGCCTGGTTGCCAATCAAAAACTGTCGCACATTGTCCCTCGCTTGCCTGCAAAGCTGATCAAGCCGCATAGGAAGGCGTATCATAGGTGCGGCGGATTATACTATAGAAAATTCGTTAGTATAAGGGGCGCTTGTCGGAACTCTGCTCTACGGTACTCTCCAACCCTGAAGTTTCGGCGCTAGCGATCATGATAATTAGAAGTCATCAGCATGATAATTGGGAGTCATCAGATCGAAAATCTGGCGGCGGCAATATGGAGCTTTGTTCCAACCGCGAGTAGCGCTGCGGCGAAAGTCGGGAGTTCTGCGACAAAAGCCAAGGAACAAAACGCGAAATCATGATACAGCTCAGGCGAGAGCGCAGACTTATGTAAGGCAGGATGCGGCGATGCTGAAGACCGATACCCGGCAAGCGAATTGGCGTCGTGCCAATCCGGGCAAATACGATGCTCACCTCGCTGTGCAACGAGCCGTGAAGGCAGGCGAGCTGGAAAAGCAGACGTGTGAGGTTTGCGGGGTCGAAGCGGTCGATGCCCATCATGATCAATACGACGAGCCTTTAAGGGTGCGGTGGTTATGCCGACGGCATCACACGAGACTTCACCACTACGGGGAAGACATGTTTCCGATCAGGAATGCACTTTAGAAGCTCGACCAAACTGATCTGGCACACCGTCGTCACGAAAGCTGCGTCCTTCGTTCTACACGGCCCAGTAATGGCCGACGCCCGAAGGCTAACCTTTCAGTGCCGCAGGCCCGACCGCTACCGGAGCAGGGGGCCGGCCGGCGATTGGGTTGCCCGCGCGCTCGAGGACCACCTCAATTGGATGCGACCATCAATCTGCTTCGACTGGCGATGTCATCGCAGACATGAGACGGACGGGGACGCCGGCCGAGCTCTCGACAAAATTGGCGAACCGATGTCGCGGGCCGAAGTGCTCATATCTATGACGCCAAGGCTGTTGTTTTCGCCGTTCAGCGCGCTGCTGAAACTCCGGCCATGATCGACGCCTTTCCCCTCTGAAGCCGTGGCGCACCCACGCAGCCCTCGATGGATCTGGTGTGACCGAAGGACGCCGTTCGTCTCGATAGACATCCCGCAACGGCCTTCCGCAACTTTCTTCCCCTGCGAACTGCGTTCGCATTCCTCGCGACCCAAGAAAGCCGCTCCCGGCCGCCCTCCACTTCGTTCCGGCCCGAAGGTGCGGTGTCGATCGCCGCCGGTCCATACACCGCCATCGAGGCCGCGATGGGCGCGGCTCGAACAAACTGGAAGGAACGAAATCATGGCAGTCATCGGCGAATTCACCACCAACGGCAACAACTCCATCGTCGGCAACGTCCGCACGCTCACCGTCAGCATGAAGGCGCGCCTGAACCCCATCGAACGCGTCTCGCGCGACGCCCCGGACTTCCGCATCACCGCCGGCAACGGCGTCGAGGTCGGGGCAGGCTGGAAGGCAATCTCCAACGACGGCGAGGAATACATCTCCGTCAAGCTGGACGACCCGAGCTTCAACGCCCCGATCACCGCAGCACTTTGGCCGAGCGAGAAGGAGGGGGAATACGCCCTCATCTGGAACCGCCCGAAGCGGGAGGCCTGATCCCAGCCCAAGGAGCTCCGCCACAGGGCGGGGCTCTCATTCTTCCCTACGAACAGCCGACAACGGGCATCGAGCCCGTTGCTGGCTTTTCTGGTGCCATACGAGAGGGGAAGTGTGCTCAGTCCGTCCGAGGGTGCCATGGCGAAATGAAGGCCTCAAGGACGAGCGGTTCCCCCAATTTTGCCTCCGCTCCGGTTCCCTCCGCTCCGACAAAATCGGCTCCCCCACTCGCCGGCTCCGCCGGTTGCTCCGCAATCCTTGACCCCTCCATCCCGCCATGACCGGGACGCTCGTCTTTCACAACGTCAAGGAGACGACAATGACCACTTGCATCGACGAAATCATCGAACTGCTGGGCGCAGAGCTGCGGAATGCCGATCCTGCCGAGCGCCGCCAGATCGAGAGCGAGCTCGAACTGGCGCTGGCCGAACGCGAGGTGATCTGGGCCGAACAGGATGGCCGCATCGACGCCGAGCCTCCGTTCTGACGGAGGCTTCTTGCCGCATTCGCGAGCCTGGCGGCCGGATCGACCGGCCGCCAGGCTGTCAGGGATTTCATCCCTCGACACTCCCGCCGGCTCGCGCCGGAAACGGTCGCGGTCCCTCCGGGCCCGCGGGTCTCTTCTCTTTCTTCCGTCCTATTTTACTCCAGCAAATCCGGCGTCAAGGACGGCGCGGTCTCCCCCAATTTTTCCGCCGCTGCGCTTCTCAGAAAAATCGGTTCCCCCGCTTGCGAGCCGCGTTCCGCGGTCCCTGACCCCTCTTTGCTACAGAGTGGCCGATCTCCGTCATCAACGAAGGAGATCACATCATGAAAACCGATCAGAACCTCATGCTCTACACCAAGCTTGCCGGCTTCCGGCTCGTCGTCCTCGCAGATCGCTTCGGCTGCGACAGCGAATTCTCGCGAGAGCTTCATGATCGTCTGGTTGAAGGACTTGAAGCGGCGATTGCGCGGATCCAGGTCATCATGGAATTGGAGCGAAGCGTTTTCGCCGGCGAAGATGAGTTCGCCGCCTATCGGCTTGAAGGTGAGACCGAGATTTTCAATCGACTCAGCATCAATCTGCTGAGTACGCTCGAATTCGATTTCGACTCGTTTGAATACCGCATCAATGGCAGCAGCTGGATCATCGTGGTGGCGGCGGATGATGACGGTGTCGAAGCCGACTATCCGGAACTGATCGCGCTGTCCGAGGAGGAGCTCGGCTCGCTGGCGCCGATCATAAAGAACATCACGCAGGAAACGGGAATTCCGGTCCACGCAGTACGCGCCATCTAATCCTTTGCATAAAGCAGCTCAGATACTGAGAGGTGGCGGGCTGCCGCCTCTCGAATGGCAGCCTCCTGCGAAACCGCCAAAAGACGCGATTTGCAGCATTGTTGGAAATGCTGTATATAACAGTAAATGCAGCAATAGAGGACCACCAATGCCCAGGTCAAGCGGATCCTATTCTACCAGCGATCTCTCCCGCAAATCCGGAGACATCATCGCGGAGGCCCTGCGCCATCCGGTGACCATCACCCAGCGTAACAAGCCGCGTCTCGTCCTCCTTAACATCGAGGATTATCAGCGGCTGATGAAACAATCCGACCGTCGATCCGCCGGCACGATCGAGACCATGCCGGATGAATTCTTCGCTGAATTCGAAAACGCCGTTGAGACCTATGCTGGTGAGGATGAGGCAAGTCGGTAGTGAGCAATGATCTGATCCAGACCGCAAGCGTCATACGCTATCCCTACCTGTGGGCGCGGGAGGCCGAGCGCGGAGAGACGGAAGGGCGCAAGGAGCGGCCGGTCGCGGTCGGCGTAAGAATGCCGCGGCCGGACGGGGATCTGGTTCTCTTCTTTCCCATCACCACCAAGCAGCCGGGGGCGTCGCGCTTTGCTGTAGAAGTGCCTGTGATCGAAAAGCGCCGCGCCGGCCTTCGATGCCGATCGCAGACTTTGGATCATCTTCGATGAATTCAACACCGACATCGTCGGCAATTCATTCTATCTCGAGCTCGAGCCGCCGTCCGGCCGCTTCAGCAAGGCCTTCTTCCTGCCGCTGCTGCGCGAATTCATCAGCCGCCGCAAGTCGGCCACGGAAGTCAGCCGATTCCGCTGATCTGCGGCGACAAGGGTACGGTGTCGCATTGATCCTCAAGTAATCGACTTGACGAAGCGGTTTGCCTTGGCGGCCGCATCCATATCCTTGCGACGGAAGTAGATCGCGCGTCCGCAGCGGATCGGGCTGTGGCCCTGCACGACGATGATCTGCTCGTCCTTGCGCATCGACTGGGTGATTTCATGCGGCATGATCAGCGGCCGCCGCTGGAAACTGATGCTCTCGGATTTCCGCGTGCCACCGGTCCGGTTGTCCCAACCGAGGTTGCGTGAACTGCCTTTGACCTCGACGGTCATCTCGCCGCATTGGGCCGAGACGGAGCGGGCGGTGTCGAGCGCCTTGATCGCGGCATAGCTCGCGAAGGCGCAGCCCTCGATCCATGAGGTCGCGCCGTCTTTTCCGAAATGCCGTTCCAGCTGGCCAACCGATTGATACATCATCATCATCGATATTCCATACTTGCGGCCGCGGTCTCGCGCTTCCTCCAGCACGCGCATGTAGCCAAGAAGATCGACCTCATCCAACATGAACAGCGCCCGGCGCCGGAAGGCGCCGTCGGCCTGCATCATGGCATTGATCAGCGAACCGATGATGACGCGGCCGATTCCGGGATAGGAGCGCAGGATGGGTGCCGGGATGTTCAGAAAGACGTCTTTCCTGCCGCTGACGATATCGCGCGACTTGAAGGTTTTGCCGCAGACCAGAGCGGCATAATTGTCGAGGGAGAGCCACTGCGTATCTTTCGATGCCGTGGAATAGACGCCGCTGAAGGTCTGCTCGGTCATGTTGGTGAAGACGCCAAGCGTTTCGCGGATGAAGTCCGATTGCGAGTTTTCCTGGATGTCACGCAGCATGGCGAGCACCGAGGGCTCGGGCTCGGAAACGATCTCCCGCAAGCTTCGCAGGTTCCGCCGCCCGGCATATTCCGGTGACAGCATGACGTGTGCCAGAAGCCCGGTCAGTAGATTGTGCGCCTGGCTCTGGAAATAGGAGCCTGTCGAGGATTCGAAGCGCACGCTTTCCGACAGCAGCATATGCGCGATGCCAACAATATCCTCCTCCTTTTGGCTCGACGTCTCGATTCCGTCGAGCACGTTGAAGCCCGTGGTTGGGTTTGTGGGATCGAGCACCATGACCTCCCGCCCGAGCGCATTGGTGCGGTGCTCGAGGACCATGGGCGCGACCTCAGTGGAAGGATCGAGGCAGATCATGGGCCCGGTATAACGCAGCGCCGTCGGCACGACGTTGCTGGTCGTTTTGTATCCGCCCGATCCCGCGAAAAACAGCATATGGGTGGAATCGAAGTCCTGTCTGTAGGTGAGCAATGGCGCCTTCCCGCCCTGTCCCCATGTGCTGCGATCGTTTGCATCGAAGGGAAGCTCATGGACGATTTCCTTGTCGACCCGATAGCGCTCACCGACCACGATTTCCCCATCCGGCGGAAACAGTTTTCTCGCTGCCGCCATGGACAACCAATCGGCATCTCCAAATATTCCACGCCGGGCACGTTTGATTTCATCTGGCACGACGACGGAGATGCGGGCGGACACCGCCACTGCCATGAAGCCGGCGACGGCGGCGATGACTGCGACCATATCAAGATAGGACAGCGCTCGATCCCACGAAACGACCCGGGCCTGCACTGGCGGTGCAAGCCGGCCGAATTCGCGCAGCGCATAGAAGGCGGCAACGCCGAGAAAACAGAAAAGACTTGCCATAGCGACCGGCCTTCGCCGATGCAGCGGCAAGGCCCACACTGTCAGAAGTCCGGCAAGAGGTCCGAACAGTAGAGGCGGCACAGGTGCTGCCCGCAGGAACCAATATTCCGTCTTTCCCGACATGCCGGCGGCGAGCCCCGGCCAACGCCAGCCAACAATGTAGATTGTGATGGTGGTGACGGCTATAGGCACCAAAACAAGTAACAGGCTCGGATGCGGTTTCCCTCTTAGGCCCATCTTTCCTTCTCCTCGAGATGCGATGAACCGTTCGTTAGCGAGGGAGCCTTGAAAGCCTCTTTGCCGATATAGCCTAGCCGCCGATGCTCGATGGAGCCTGGGACGAGCCTTGCCATCTCCATCAGGCCGCCGAGCAGGAACGCCCGATCTGCCTTCGATAGCCCGGCTTTGCTGACGATCCCTCCGAGCAGGATCTTCTCGCGCGTGTCGCGCTTGCGCTCAGCCGTCATTTGGAACCTGCTCCTGCGCTGCAGCGCCGCTATCTGCTGGTCGACGCGTTTGAGAAGCGGGGCCAGTGGCGCCTTTCTTTTCCCCTTTGCGAAATCGCGCGGCGATCTCCTCGACGATCCGATCGACCTCGTCGTCGGCAATCTCCATTTCCGCCAGCCCGGACTTCGTTGCGGCGCGGGCAAAACGCTCCGCCGATTTAACGATCAGCAGGCGTTTGCGTTCGCGCAACTTGTCGATCTGGGCGTCGAGATCGGAAATCGATGATTTGGTGGCCATGTCCGGCTCCTTTTCCGTTTTGATGTCGAAGGTGCGATTATACTAACTAGAATAAAATAGTAAAATGCGCTACTGTGCAACCGGAAAAGCGGCATCGGCCCTACGGTCCGATCGGTTTGAGGGCGCAATATACGTCGCTGCCGCGACGTGCTTGGAAGGTCTGGAGACGTCAGTGGCGATCATGTTCGTCAGAGCGCAGGTGATCAGCAGAGGAGCCGGACGTAGTATTGTTTCGGCCGCCGCCTATCGGCACCGCGCCCGGATGATGGACGAACTGGCCGGCACCTCGTTCAGCTATCGGGGCGGGGCGGGCGAACTGATGCATGAGGAGGTGGCGCTGCCGGATGAGATCCCGGATTGGCTGCGGTCGGCGATATCGGGCCAGTCCGTCAGCAAGGCCAGCGAAGTGTTTTGGAATGCCGTTGACGCCTTCGAGACGCGGGCAGATGCACAGCTTGCCCGCGAACTGATCATCGCACTGCCGGAGGAGCTGACACGGGCGGAGAATATCGCGCTGGTGCGCGAATTCGTCCGCGACACTCTGACGTCGAAAGGGCTGATTGCCGACTGGGTTTATCACGACAAGGACGGCAATCCGCACATCCATCTGATGACGACGCTGCGGCCGCTGACGGAGGAGGGGTTCGGGGCGAAGAAAGTGGCCGTTCTGGGAGAGGGTGGCAAGCCGCTGCGTGTCGTCACGCCGGACCGCCCAACCGGCAAGATCGTCTATAAAGTCTGGGCGGGCGACAAGGAAACAATGAAGGCGTGGAAGATTGCCTGGGCGGAGGCGGCCAATCGGCACCTGGCCCTTGCCGGCCATGACATCCACCTCGACGGCCGGTCTTATGCCGAACAAGGCCTTGACGGCATCGCGCAAAAACATCTCGGACCGGAAAAGGCGGCACTGGCCAGAAAGGGCAAGGAGCTCTACTTCGCGCCGGCCGATCTCGCCAGGCGCCAGGAGATGGCCGACCGGCTGCTGGCCGAGCCGGAGCTTCTGCTGAAGCAGCTCGGCAATGAACGCTCCACCTTCGACGAGAGAGATATTGCCCGGGCGCTGCTCCGCACTGTCGATGATCCCACCGATTTTGCCAACATCCGTGCCCGGCTGATGGCGTCGGACCAGTTGGTCATACTGAAGCCGCAGGAGATCGAAGCAGAGACAGGGAAGGTGTCCGAGCCTGCCGTGTTCACCACACGGGAGATGCTGCGCATCGAATACGACATGGCGCAGTCGGCGCGGGTTTTGTCGGAGCGTCGCGGCTTCGGTGTTTCCGGGCGGAATGTGGAAGCGGCGATGGAACGCGTCGAGAGCAGCGATCCCAAAACTCCGTTCCGGCTCGATGCTGAGCAGGTCGATGCTGTGCGTCATGTCACCGGTGACAGCGGCATTGCCGCCGTCGTCGGCCTTGCCGGCGCCGGCAAATCGACGCTGCTTGCTGCCGCACGTGTTGCGTGGGAAAGCCAAGGTCGCCGGGTGATGGGCGCTGCCCTTGCCGGCAAGGCGGCGGAAGGACTGCAAGACAGTTCCGGCATCCGGTCGCGGACACTTGCCTCCTGGGAACTGGCCTGGGCCAATGGACGCGAGACGCTGCACCGCGGCGACGTGGTGGTGATCGATGAGGCCGGCATGGTGGCCTCGCAGCAGATGGCCCGTGTGCTGAAGATTGCCGAGGAGGCTGAGGCGAAGGTCGTGCTGGTCGGCGATGCGATGCAACTGCAGCCGATCCAGGCCGGTGCCGCCTTCCGGGCAATTACCGAACGCATCGGCTTTGCCGAGCTTGCCGGCGTGCGCCGCCAGCGCGAGGCGTGGGCACGCGATGCCTCGCGGCTGTTTGCCCGCGGCGAGGTCGAGAAGGGCCTCGACGCCTATGCCCGGCATGGCCATCTGGTCGAGGCAGGGACACGCGAGGAAACGATCGATCGGATCGTCTCCGACTGGGCGGTTGTGCGCAGAGAGGCGATAGAGCGATCAACGTCTGAGGGCCGCGATGGTCGCCTTCGCGGTGATGAACTGCTGGTGCTCGCCCACACCAACGACGATGTCCGCAAGCTGAACCAGGCGCTGCGTGGGGTGATGACGCAAGAGGGAGCGCTCGGTGAAAGCCGCAGCTTCCGGAGCGAGCGCGGCGTACGGGAATTTGGGGCCGGCGACCGCATCATCTTCCTGGAGAACGCTCGCTTCCTCGAGCCGCGGGACAGACACGCCGGGCCACAATATGTGAAGAACGGCATGCTCGGCACCGTCGTCTCCACCGGCGACAAGCGCGACGAGGTTCTGCTGTCGGTGCGTCTGGACAATGGCAGCAAGGTCGTCTTCGGCGAGGACAGCTATCGCAATGTCGATCATGGCTATGCCGCAACGATCCACAAGTCGCAGGGCGCCACGGTCGATCGCACCTTCGTGCTGGCAACCGGGATGATGGACCAGCATCTGACCTATGTGTCGATGACGAGGCATCGCGACCGCGTCGATCTTTATGCGGCCAAAGAAGATTTTGCGGCAAAACCTGAATGGGGACGCAAGCCGCGTGTCGATCATGCCGCGGGTGTCACCGGCGAGCTTGTCGAAACCGGCGAAGCCAAATTCCGGCCTGATGACGAGGATGCCGACGACAGCCCTTATGCCGACGTCAGGGCGGACGACGGAACCGTCCATCGGCTTTGGGGCGTGAGCCTGCCGAAGGCACTCGAGGAGGCCGGCATCCAGGAAGGCGACACCGTGATGCTCAGAAAGGATGGTGTCGAGCGGGTCAAGGTCCAGATTGCCGTAGTCGACGAGAAGACAGGTCACAAGCATTACGAGGAGAGGGAGGTCGATCGCAACGTCTGGACAGCCAGTCAGGTCGAGACCGCTAGCGCACGACAGGAGCGCATCGAGCGGGAAAGTCATCGGCCGGAACTCTTCAATCCGCTCGTCGAACGCTTGTCGCGCTCCGGTGCCAAGACGACGACGCTCGATTTTGAGAGCGAGGCCAGTTACCGCGCACACGCGAACGACTTCGCCCGGCGCCGCGGGCTCGATCATCTCTCGCTTGCCGCAGCCGAGATGGAGGAAAGCCTTACCCGGCGCTGGGCGTGGATTGCCGAAAAGAGGGAGCAGGTGGCGAAGCTCTGGGAGAGGGCAAGCGTGGCGCTCGGCTTTGCCATCGAGCGGGAACGGCGGGTCGCCTACAATGAAGAACGGAGCCAGACGATGGTCGAAGCGACATCCAGTGACGCGCGAACTGCATCCCACTCCGTCTCGGGCGCAAGTGCTGCTGAAACACGCTATCTGATCCCGCCGGCCACGTCCTTTGTCAGCAGCGTCGAGGAGGATGCGCGGTTGGCGCAGCTTGCGTCGCCGGCCTGGACAGAGCGGGAGGTGATCCTGCGGCCGCTGCTGCAGAAGATCTACCGGGATCCGGATGCAGCGCTCGTCTCCCTGAATGCACTGGCGTCGGTTATCGGAGTCGCACCCCGCAGGCTCGCCGACGACCTTGCGGCAGCCCCTGGTCGGCTTGGCCGGCTGCGTGGCTCCGAGCTGATCGTCGACGGACGCGCGGCGCGTGAAGAGCGCAATCTCGCTGTCGCGGCCGTGAAGGAACTGCTTCCGATGGCCCGTGCCCATGCGACCGAGTTCCGCAGGAACGCCGAACGGTTCGAACTGCGCGAGCAGACGCGCCGCGCGCATATGTCATTGTCGATCCCGACGCTCTCCGAACGCGCCATGGCGCGTCTTGTGGAAATCGAGGCGGTGCGCAGCCAGGGCGGGGACGATGCCTACAAGACGGCCTTTGCGCTTACCGCCAAAGATCGATCGGTGGTGCAGGAGATCAAGGCGGTGAGCGAAGCTTTGACGGCCCGCTTTGGCTGGAGCGCATTTAGCGCGAAGGCGGATGTGATCGCTGAACGCAACATAGTCGAGCGCATGCCGGAGGACCTGACGGATGAACGGCGGGGAAAGCTGACCCCGCTGTTCGACGCCGTGCGGCGCTTTGCCGACGAGCAGCACCTCGCCGAACGTCGGGATCGTTCGAAGGTCGTCGCCGGCGCGAGTGCCGATTTGAGCAAAGAGCCAGGAAAGGAGGATGTCATGCCGCCCATGTTTGCCGCCGTCACCGAGTTCAAGGTCCCCGTCGACGACGAGGCGCGATCTCGTGCTCTTGCTTCGCCTCTCTATCGCCAGCGGCGCGCCGCGCTGGCCGAAGCGGCAGGCATGGTATGGCGGGATCCAGCCGACTTCGTCGATAAGGTCGAAGATTTGCTCGGGAAAGGTTTTGCCGCCGATCGCATCGCTGCCGCTGTGGCCAATGACCCGGCGGCCTACGCGGCCTTGCGCGGTTCCGACCGTCTCGTAGACCGGATGCTGGCCTCTGGCCGAGAGCGGAAAGAGGCGACGCGGACCGTGCCGGAAGCTGCAGCGCGTCTGCGCGCGCTCGGTGCGGCCTACCTCAATGCCCTCGATTCCGAACGCCAGGCTATCACGGACGAACGGCGGCGCATGGCGGTTGCCATTCCAGCTCTTTCGAAAGCTGCGGAAGAGGCGTTGGCGCACCTGACGGTCGAGGTGAGGAAGGACAGCAGGAAGCTGAGTGTTTCCGCCGCTTCCCTCGAGCAGGGCATTGGCCGGGAGTTTGCGGCCGTCAGCCGGGCGCTCGACGAGCGCTTTGGTCGCAATGCCCTCGTCCGAGGTGACAAGGATCTTGTCAACCGCGTGCCGCCACCGCAGCGCCGAGCTTTCGCGGCGATGCAGGAGCGGTTGAAGGTCCTGCAGCAGACTGTCCGTCTGCAGAGCAGTGAGCAGATCATAGCGGAGCGGCGCCAAAGGGCTGCTAGCCGCGCTCGCGGCATCAACCTCTGAGACTCGAAGAAAAGCGGGGTGACGAAATGGTTGGTAGATTGGAAAAGCACTACGACCTGATTGTCCCGAGATCGATTTTCCTTTGGGTGGCGAAGTTGGACGAAGCTATTGTTCGTCGCTTCCGCAGCGGTCGTTGTGGAGGCGATTGCAGGTCTCACCAGATCGCGTGTCGTCTGCGTGACGCCACTCTATAGCCCCCTCGGACACGGACGTGGCCAGAAACAAGCCTGCTTCCAACAGCGCGCGGATGCCACAGAATGTGACGAGGTCTCGCGCTGAGACCCTGAAGAACAAGCTTTCACTGGTTGGCCTTATGATCGCGCCTCCACCTTCGAAAGCTATAAACCTGTCAGGTCCCACGGAGACGAGGGATTGGTAGAAGTCCTCGATTTGCGTGCAGATCTTGTCGGCAACGTGCTGCGTGCGCGAGATAGCGACACACGCTTCGGCGACATGAACGCCCTTTGGAACATCTTCCTCACCCGCGATTGATGGCCCTCGTGGAAGGACCAGATGCGCGTTGCCCGGCGGGCTCAGCTCAACGAAGTGACGGATTTCGCCAATCGATTTCTTCATGCTGTTCCTGCCTGTTTGAAGAAAAAAGGCTTTTCGAGATGGCAAAGCGCTGAGGGCTGCTCAACGTGATGGAGCGCTTTCTGCTGACGCGAACGTTGTTCCCGTTGAGGCTCGTGAAGACGTGACGCAGTTGCGCTCACGCGACGGTGACGATGAGGAGTCGCTAAAGGGTCCAGGATCGCCCCGATAGCCGCCGTGCTTCGGATTCCGGGTAAAGGCGGTAAGGAAGGTCCGCATAGACATATTCTGCCGGAATCGCGGGTGGGGACAGCTTCGATAGGAACAGGTCGAGATTCTGCTGACTGTTGCTGGAGACAAGCGTGTAGAAATTGCCGCTGTTCCAGGTGACGAATGAGTGTCCAAAGAACCGGCTTAGTGTTTCGCTCATCTCCGAAAGGGTGACTTCGTTTCGATCCATTCGCGTCAGCACCGTGTCTTCCTTCGCGCGAATATCTGACGCGCTGAAGAAGCGAGCTTTGAAGCTATGGTCCTTCTGGCGTTCCCGCCGCCGATATTCCTCGTCGTCTTCATGCCTGAACTTCTCGACGAACATGAAGAGCCCGTTGGTCTTGAGATGCTGCGAGACGAAACGGATCTGATCGAAGCGATTTGGCGAATACATCTGGAAAGTCGTGTCCTCGAGGATGATATCGAAACCGCTGCCAAACTTTCGGAGCTCCACGTCTTCTTGGACCCTTTGCGATGTCAAATGATGAAATGGTCCGTGAAAAAACATGGCGTGAGGAGGAACGCCATAGGCATAGAAGCTTCTGAGGTTCTCGACGTTGGGACTGCAGGACAGTGTTTCTATCCTGCCATTACCAAGTTCGCCGATCACACGAGCCATCGTCCCTTCGGCTGTACCTAGCGTGTAGAGCTGCAGTTGACCCTTTCTGGCCCGCGCGTATTTGAGGATCGCGCTGCCTAAACGGCACTCTTCTTCGAGCCGGTAGGGTATGCTGCTCAAGTAGTGCTTATCAAACGGACCTTGGCGCAGCGGATGAAGGGCTGAAAAGCGCCTGAACGTCATGTCCACTGGGAACAAGCGGCGATCGAGCTCAGGCGGACGGATAGGCATTCCGGCCTCACCGGATGCGGTCGTCGAAAAAAACTCAGTAAGCTCGTTAAGACGAGGGGCGCGGTCGCACTCCTCAATGAAGTCGGCAAATTCACGCATGCGAAAGCCTGCCTTTCTCTCGCACCATCGCGTTTTCCGGGTTTCAGGAGGAAATCGCGCATCTTAAAAGATTGTTGCCGTCAGCGATGATGTCGGCAGAAGATGATCGCGAACGTCATGTTTTCGCATCCACGATTTTGATTGGTTTTCATGAAATTGACATGAAATTCGACCTGAGGTTAAAGCCTGGCTTGTCGACAACTTGGGGTGAGGTAGGGTCGCTACCACACCGGTTTTTCAGGGGAGCAGCTTTCGAGTGGGGATCATTCCATCAATTCACCCCGAGAGGATGAAGAAGTCACAAGGGGAGATCATCCTTCACCAGCAAGGCCATTGGAGCCATGCCCGCGCGGATGTCGTTCGCCGGCGCAGTCTCGGGCGACAGGTTATCGACGTTGTCGCGGATGACCACCTGATCTTCCTCAACATAAGGGGTACGGCGGCATCCGGCGAAAACTTTCTGGACGGACGAAGAGTCGAGTTCAGTCCGCGTCCAGACGGCTCGCTTGTTTACATTCCCCCCGGTTGCCATTGGAGCGGTTGGGATGAAGGGGATGCTGAGGGTTGTTATCTTATGATAACCGTGACGCAGGATTTTTTTTCCAACCTCACGACTAAGCTGCCGCGCGTAGGCACCTTACGTCCGGAGCTTGGATTTAGAGATCTGCCAATCCAATGCTTGGCGCGGCAGATTGCCGGAGAACTTTCACACGACGATTCCATGGGGGGCCTGATCGTTGAAGGGCATCTCGCGTCTATCTTCGGACTTCTGCAGCGCCGTTCCGGCACATCTGGCAGATTGTCTCGAGGAGGATTGTCGCCTACGGTTCTCAAGCGGGTGATAGCGCGAATTGAAGCTCACATCGATCGACCTCCGAGCGTGCGCGCTCTGGCTGAAGAGGCGGGATTGACCTACGAGCATTTTTCCCGCGCTTTCAAGCAGTCGCAAGGCTCGACGCCCTATGGCTTCTATAACCATCGCCGTCTTGAACGCGTGACCGACCTTCTCCGCACGACTGCGATCAGTGTGACCGAGATCGCAATCGCCTGTGGCTACTCCAGCGGGAGCCACCTCTCGACCAGATTTCGCCGAGAGACGGGATTTTCCCCCGCGGAGTACCGGGCGCTCTGGAAGGAATAGCCTGGTTCTGAACGGGAGATAATATCAAATTCGTGAAAGCCGCCAGCTATTCGAAGGAATAGCATGTCCGCATGAACCTGCCAGTAGGGAGTGTGGGTGAAGTGGGCGCAACAGAAAGCAGCGGCATTGGGTGTTATGCCTCTCGCGGCATCTATCTCTTCTGTGTTCTGGCGTCGGCCACCGGCCGCAATGTCTACTTCGTGCTGGCGGCATGGGTTGCGACAGATGTCAGCAAGAGCGCGAGCACTCTTGCCATCCTTTTGGCGCTCGGCAGTGCCGCCGAGTTGCTCACCAGCAATGTTGGCGGCGTTCTAGTTGATCGATTTGATCGTCGCTTCGTCTGTATCGCTTGCGATTTATCCAGGTTGATCCTCATTTTTTCAACGGGCATTGGTCTGTCGTTCGGTGACCCACTTAGTGTTCTTTGCCTATCGTGGACCATCTTCGCGTTCATCGACAGAACCTATTCGACTGCGCTGCAGGCCATCATTCCAGACATCGTGCGTCCTAAGAACCTCACTCCATTCAACTCGGCGTCTTATATTGCGATGCAGGCGGGCAATCTCATCGCCGCCATCGTCACCGGGTACAGCTTAACCGCCATCGGGATGAATCTGACGTCGATCCTGCCCAGCGCCTTTTTCGGCCTATCACTGTTGGGGCTGCTGGCACTGCTCGGCCGACAGCCGCTTTCTCGTTCTCGATCGGATTTGCAGGCAAAGAGCATTCGTCGGATGGATCTGTTGCCGACGACCTTCGCCGTTCACACACTGAAGACCATCGCCGTCATGTATGCGCTGACCTATGCGATGGGCATGCTTGTGAGTGTGTTGGGCGCCGCATATGTCACCCGTGAACTCAAGGGGTCGGCGCTAGAGTTCGGTTATCTCGAGGCAGGGTGGGCCCTCGGTTCGATTGCGGGCTGTTCAACCCTTCTTCTCAGAAGGGCGCGTTCGCGACGACAAAGCATCCTCTTCCAGTCGGCGCTCGCTGGCATTGTTCTGTTGGGCTTTGCTGTTTTCCAGAGCTTTTTGTCCGCGCTCGTTCAAATGGTGTTGCTTGGCTTCTGCTACAATGTCACGCGGATCCTGATCGATGTACGGGTTCAATCGACTGTTTCGATCGACATGTTGGGGCGGGCGCGAAGCCAGATCCACACGTTCTGTGTTTCGATAGGGCTTCTTGCGTATGGCATCTTCGGGACCATCGGAGACGCAATTCCACCTTCCGGGATTTTCGGCCTCTTCGGGGCGCTGATGGTGACCGTCGCGCTCTTCTTTCACTTTAACATGGATCGGGGAGCGCCGGTGGAAAGGCGGTTCGTCTGAGGATGGAGACGTCGCCCAATAGTGACCTGGTTTCAAAAGGTGAGGTGTTGGCCCTCATTTTTGAATTATTCCCTTGGTTGCGTCAGTTTGAGCAGGCAACGCTGAACGACTACGCAAAGGCGGCCTTCTCGGTTGGATCGGATCGATCGGGGTGCGTCGCGCGAAGCCAGGCAATGTCTTTATTGCGGTCACGCGTGGCGTCCGTCGCGCAACGTCAGAGTTATTCAGCAGAAGCCGCATCGCGCCTTCAAACCGAAATCGAAGTCGCTCCGGTGCTGCAGTGTGGCCCCCACCTCCACCTGTTGATCGAGCCTGACGCATTTTACACCCATCTGTTCTCCCTGATGGGACTTCGCGCGCATGGCAGGACATCCTATATCTCCTACGCTTGCTCGACAGTGAAGTTCGTAGAACGCGGTCGCAAGGGTCCGGCCTGGCTCCACGTCGATGGCGATGCAGTCAATGTCTTCGGGCTGTCGCGCAGCAAAATGATCCCCTACAGCATTCTTGGCAGAAACGGCTGCTACAGGTTCCATCTTCAAAACGTCGACAGGCCCGGTCACGACTCGGAGGCAATTTCGTGCTTGCGAGACCTTTTGCCTCGCGGCGAATTCCAGTCGGCGGCAGAGGCGATCAAAGCGGCAAATCTTTGCCTCTGGAAGCGGTATTCTGACAGCCAGGTCGATTTTCTTCAGCTTGACGATACCGACGTTGCCGATCTGGTCGCGGATCACCTTTCCGATGGCCGGTCCTGGCTGCGAGTCTCGTTGATCGAGGACCGAGCATTCGCGATGCGCCTCACTCATTGCATCGATCAACTCGCTGACACGGCTTGGCGAGGTTGGCTGAAAAACTCGACGCATTTTTTCTGGGGCTGCATTGAAGGGCGGCTTTTTCCACTTTGGCTGGATGGCAGGGTCCTCCGGTCTAAGGCGACAGATGATGTCTGTGTTGAATTCTCGCCGCCAAGTCTTGTGGAGGCCCTGAGAACTGGCCGGATCGTTCCGAACCTTCTGCTGATGTTCATCGTAACGTCGATCCTGCCTGGCGTGCGTGTCCTGGGTGGAAGTCGGCATACGATCTATTATCCGTTGATGCGCTGGGCATTCTGCGAGGCGTTGAGGAACAACCATCGTGACACACAGCTTCTCAACGCACTGTCAAAGGACGAACGGCCGGGGGTTTGGGGCCATCGCATCATCTCCTCGCCGTGCGAGCCGTTTTCGCTGTTGAATGCTTTTAGCCGTGGGGGAATTGAAACGCTTATCGAGCAGTTCGGCAAGATGAGCATTATCGACGCTTGCGGGCCCTTTTCCAGCTTCACCCAGGACCCCCTATGGGCGGAGCTTGCGGTGGCCTATTCCTCCGGGAGAGTGGGCAGACAATCCTCGCAATGGGCGTTCCGCTGATCGCACCTCCTTTGGTTTTCTGACCACTTTACCGCCCGAAGCGTGACTTCTCGCTCTTGAGACAAATGTCCGCGCGTAAAGCGAAGCTATTGAATCTTGTAAAGAATTCGGTTGCGCGGCGGGCGGATTTCAACTAGGTTTCGCAGCGAGGCAGTACGCGCTGCCTTGGGGATTAGAACCCCCTACGAGCGGTTGGTGCCGGCCGATTCGGCACCACACTCCTTGACCTTCGGTCGAGGAGCCTGTGGCGTATGTCCAGGTTCCTCGGAACTAAAGGCCATAGGGCCGTCTCGTACGGTGTTCTAACTCCCCGATCAGTGGGTTGAGCGAGTTATTCCGCGGGGGCGCACCGCGTGAAACTCGCCATCGGGGTGTCCACCATGAAGCGCTATGCAGCAGCCCAGGTCCGGACTTCGAGGCCGGCGCAAGCCGAACTGTCGAATGTTGCACGCGAGTCGGTGCATCCGGTCGATCGGCATGTCGGACAGCAAATCCGTATCCGTCGAATGCAGTCGAATGTATCCCTAGGGGATCTTGGCGCCGGCATCGGGGTGAGCTTGCAGCAGGTGCAAAAATATGAAAGCGGCAAGAACCGCGTCAGCGCTTCGATGCTCTACGAGCTTGCCAATTGCCTCAAGATCCCTGTTTCGAGGTTTTTCGAGGGCCTTCCAGATCCGGAAACCCTTCAGGGCCAGCAATTAATAACAGAGATCGATGAGAAGATTGCCTACATTTCCACGGCGGAGGGACGGCGTCTGATAGACGACGTCTTGCTCCTTTCACCGCGTGTGCGCAGCCGCGTCGTTGCCCTTGTCAGCTCGATTGTCGATGAAGAGATGGAAGAACACAAGGAGGTTTCCCGATGAAAAGACAACAAGAGCGCGGCCGCAAATTGGTCAGCGGTTAGTAAAGTTCTCGTCGCGCACTGCGGGTGTATCCCGCATCTAAAAAGCGATCTGGCCGACGTTCTTCTCTCGGTCAACCACAGTGCCAAGACCGGCACTGCGGTTGGCAAGATCGTCAAGGATGTCTGCCGCCACTCTGCCATCGGCAAGCACAGGGAAGGGGAGGCGATCGTGTGCAGGATTCGATAATGCCTCGGCTCCACCGATCACAATCGGACGCAAGCGTATATTTTCCAGCCGTCCGCTAGATCCAAAATTGCAGCTAGCGATGACGCTCCTCCACACTTCCGGCGGGCTCCATTGCTGTTCGTCCTTTTCCGTATGGAAGAGGAAGTTACCAAGGCCGTAGAAAATTGGCGTATTCCGATATATCTCAACCGCTTGAAGGACCGGAGCGCCATGGCTGACAAAGAGGCCTGCGCCCGCGTTCACGCAATCGTGCGCAAATTCCCGGACCCAGGCGGGGACTTGCTGCCAGTTCGGCTCCCAATGGTGATGATGCAAATACACGATGACGAATGTGTCGCGGCCCGCTTCTTCCGCAATCGCCGAAAGGTGAGCCGAGGCGCTGTGCCGGTCCACCACGATGCGGCGAGCTGTCTCATCTGATCTGCAAAACACGGTTCCGTAGAAATCGATTTCGTCTTGGCCATGAAGATCAGGCGGATCCTCCGGCTGGGCATAATTCGCGCGCTCCAAGGGCGAACTTAGAAGACGTTCCTGAATGGAGCGAAGCTGGTCGAATGTTCCCGCGTCCAGGTCGAATACCCTGGAGACTTTCAGACTATTGATGCCGGGCCTTGCTATCCTGCCCTCAGTTGCGTCCTCGGCGTACATGAAAGACGGGCCTGGCCCGGCATCCATGGCAATCAGCGCAACATTTCGGGATCCGAAGGTCATTTTCTGTGCCGTGGAAGCATGATGCTTGTTGTGTCCGATGCCGGCATGCAGGAAATTGTGCGCCGCAACCTCCTCCAATGTCGACAGGATCCCCGGCGGTCCAAGATCGAAAGCATGGTTATTTGCCAGAGCCAGGCTATTGAAACCGAGCTCCTTTAACGCAGCTAAGACATCCGGCGCTGCGGCGCCGAAATAGCTGCCTTTGAGCGGCCATCCACCATGACGACCATAGATAGTCGTCTCGAGATTGGTGAAGGCAACATCGCTTGCTTTGAGAATCTCGGCGATTTCAGCGAGCCGTGGATCGCCGATCGCTCGAAGATCATGACGAATGAGCGACTGGCCGGTGACAGCAATGGAAAAGGGTGCGGACATATGGTCTACCTTCGATCTTTGGGATTGCTGATTGCTCACGCGCTGCGGCTTCGGGGGAAATGCGTGTCTTCGAGCCAGTGTCTAGTTGGATGTCTGCGGCGAAACATCGATCTTGAACCATTGCTCGCTCAGCTGCTTCAAGGTTCCGTCGCTCGTGGCCGCCTCGATGGCACTATCGAATGCCGCAACGAGTTCGCCGTCGTCTTGCCGAAGTCCGACCCCGACCCCCGGGCCCCACAGGCCACCGGAGAGCTGCGGGCCGTAGAGCGTTGCAATCCCACCATCCATGCTGTCGAGAAAGGCCTTCCAGGTGAAATAGTCGGCAAGGCCGCCATCGATGCGCTCAGCTACGAGATCGAGATGCATGTTGTCCTGGGAATCGTAGCTCCTGATCGTCGCGACTTTTCCGAACAGTTCATTGAGCACCGCTTCCGAATTCGATGATCGCAACACGCCTAGAGTTCTGCCGTTGAGAGCGGCTCTAAGCGTCTCGATCATTGCCTGCTTTTCAGGGTCGATAGTTGTGAGGTCGAGCTCGGCCGACGTATCCGTGGGCGGAAGATTGAGGTCTTTGCGCATGACGAGTTGGTTGAAACCTCCGGCGTAGGGCTTGGAAAAAGCGATCGATTTCTTCCGCTTCTCAGTTATCGCCATCCCCGACATGATGGCATCGAACTTTCCAACGGTGAGCGCCGGTATGATTCCGTCCCAGTCCTGAGGCACGAAAGTGCATTCGAACTTCATCCTCCGGCAAAGATCGCGGCCGACGTCGATGTCAAAGCCGGCGAGCTCCCCTTGGGGAGTGATGGCATTCCAGGGCGGCGAAGCACCTTCAGAGGCGATTGTCAGTGTCTTCCTGTCCATTGCCCCCGCATTGTTGGCGCAGACGACAAGAGACAGGGCAAGCAGAAGTGTTCGTTTCACAACGATGTTCCTTTCATTGCTGAGTTTGATTGTTGGCGTCCGGGATGTGGGCTGGCGTCAAGTTTCAGCCGAGGCGAGAGGCGGCTTTCCGTTCGCTCTTCGAGGTACAGGTTGCGCCGGCGATGGACGGTTAGCCGTCGGCGTCCAACGCGTCTCCAGCATCTGGAAACCTTGCGTGATCAAGAGGGTAAGCAGCAGGTAGAAAGCCCCCGCGGCAATGAAGACCTCGTATGGGGCGAATGTCTCCGACACCAGCTGTCGGGCGAGCCCGGTCACCTCAAGCAGCGTGATGGTGCTTGCAAGCGAGCTTGCCTTCAGCATTCCAACCACCTCATTTGCATAGGCGGGAAGAGCGATCCTCAGGGTCAAAGGGAACACGATAAGACGGGCAGTGTGGAAACGGGATAGCCCCAAGGCTTTGGCCGCTTCAATCTGCCCACACGGGACCGCCTGGATCCCGCCGCGCAGAACTTCTGTCGTATGGGCGGCGCTGTTCAGGGTGAAAGCAATGAAGGCGCACCAGAATGGCTCTCGCATCACGGCCCATAGAAAGCTTTGGCGGACGAGGGGAAGCTGACCAATCCCATAGTAAATCAAGAAAAGCTGAACCAGCAGCGGCGTACCGCGAAACGCATAGGTATATGCCAGCACGGGCGCGGAAGCCCACGGATTTGATGACGCCCGTAGGAAGGCGAGCGGGACCGAGATGGCGAAGCCTGCGGCAAGCGATGCGAATGTAAGAACCAGAGTGAGAAGAAGGCCGCGGGGAAGGGTGAGAAACGCGTCAAGCGCGATGGTCGTGCTCATCGCCTCAACCTTTCATCGCCGGGAGCGAATAGCGGCGCTCCAATAGCCGGAACGAAAGAAGGGACAGGCTTGTGAGGGCGAGGTAGATTGCCGACGCTGCGAGATAGAAGGGGAGTGGAGCGCGCAGTGAGCCAGCGCCTATATAGGCGACGCGCATGACGTCCGTCAGCCCGACGACGGAAATCAGCGATGTATCCTTTATCAAGGAGATGCAAAGGTTACAGAATGCCGGCAGAGCGATCGGGATCATCTGGGGAATGATGACCAGAAACCAAATCTGCGAGTTCGAAAGCCCGAGCGCCGCTGCAGCCTCGCGTTGGCCTGGTGCAACCGCGTTGATCGCACCACGGAATATTTCCGCTGCGTACCCACTGAACACGACGGTCAATGCCGCGACACCGGCCGCAAATGCATTGATTTCGATGTAGCCACCGGCAATCGCGCTCAAAAAGGCGGTTCCGCCGAAATACGTCAGGAGGATGATCAGAAGTTCCGGAACACCCCGGATGATGCCCGTGTAGGCCCGCATGCACGATGAAACCGACTTGCGGGTCGAGTTGCGGAGAACGGCAATAAGCAAACCTAATAGGGTCCCGAAAGCGCAGCTCAAGGCAAACACTAAAAGTGTGTTCTTCAATCCAGATAAAAATTGATCTACAAATGCGTACAATGCAGTCCTCCAATATGCTTGCGAGCGCACCGAAATCGGAAAGGTATTCTCCCGGAATATACTAGGAGTTTGCCGAGATTTAACCGAGGGTAGATTGGATTTATTAGCTTAACCAGCGCTCTAAGTTTGGCGTATGTCAAAAATATACTTTGACTTGGCGCCGTCAATTTATAAGATTCAGGAAGTTTTGATAAGCGCAACTTATGAGGCGCGTCGCTCTATCACTATTGAGATTTCGGCCATGGACATCACCGACTCCGGAGTGAAGATCCGCCACCTTCAAATATTGCGGGAGGTCATGCGCGCCGGCTCGGAAAGGCTTGCAGCGCAGATGTTGCGAATAACCCAGCCGGCGGTCAGCCAGAACATCAAGCAGCTAGAGGAGACCGTCGGCTTCGCGCTCTTCCGCCGGGAAAACAACAGGCTGGTTCCAACCGTCAAGGCATGGGAATTTCTGCGCACAATCGACGCGGCGTTTGCCGGGCTTGATCGGATCGGACCGTCAATCGACTTCCTGCGGAACAACGATACGCGAATGATCGGCATCGCGGCGCCAAGCGCTTTCTCCTTCGCGACCTTGCCGAGAGTGGTCAAAAGGATCCGGGAGAGAAGCCGCTCTTACGCCGTTCAGGTGAAAACAGGAACGTATCAGCAGATCGCAGATCACGTGTTAAGCGGCCGCTCGGATCTTGGCATCTCCCGATTGCCTCTTGACGAGCGCATCCTTGATTGGATGCCGGTCGGCTCGGCCACCAACGTATGTCTTTTTCCGGCCAACCATCGATTTGCGGCACAGCAGCTTGTCACTGCGGAAGATCTTGCTAGCGAGGCGATCATCGACATCGACCCGCAATTTGCCTCTCATCAAATGAGCGTCAATGCCCTTCGATATATGGGAACCGCTCCTGACATCGCCGTGGAATATGACGCGAATGGCCACGACATTGGCTATGTCATGGCAGGGATCGGCGTTTCGATTACGAACGAGATCATCGCGAGAGAATATGCTGACTTCGGCGTCGCGTTCCGCCGATTTCAGCCAGGGGCAATATATCACTACGTCGTCATCTGGCAAAAAGATCGAAAGCTGAGTGATGGCCTGAGATTTGCGCTGGAAGAGATAGTCGCGGCTTTGACAGATCGGGCTGCTTGACGATTGCATCGAGGTATGAACATCGCAATGGAGAACAGATATTGCGAGTCAGGCTGAACTGCGAATTATGCGCGAAAACGCTAGAGCGGGATGATTTTAGGTGGAATCGCGATTGGGATTCCCTCTGTTTACTTCTGCGGCGTCGCCCCGGCCGCTGCGAGCCTAAGCCTGCGCAGCCGTCGGTCTTCTCCTCGCGGCGGCGACGTTCCTCGTCTGCTGCTTCTTGCGCGATCGTGTTGGTGCGCTCGAGCGCACGCTGGCCGACGGTCAAGGTTCGTTTGATCCTTGATACCTATCGGAGCGACCGGTGTCCGTCATCACATACCATTCACACCCCGTATCGATGACCACGCCGCGACGATCCCCTCTGTCGAACGTGCGCAGTCGTCCGGGATCGACGGGTCGAGGGCCCCGTGTGCTCAGTGAGCCTTGATTGTGCCTGCCGTATGCGCCCCAGCGTAGTTGCTCTGTTTAGGTCGCATCAGGGCAGGATATGCTGAGCGAGCAAGATATTGCGTACCTCCGGCGGCGCATTGGCGAGGTACTCCAGGATGGACGTGCAACAGAATGGCAGCGACAGTTTCTAAGCGACATGCGCGAGAAGTTGGGCCGCTATGGGGTCCGGACAAAGGTGAGTGAAAAACAATTCGCGATACTGAAACGTCTCACGCACGAGCAGTCGCCGAAATTCGAAGTGATCTCTCAAGCCGGAACACTTCCACGTCAGCCGCGCCAAGAGCCTGTGAGCGAAATAAATTCACCACGGGCGCCGCTCCTTCGAACATCACGCCGACGCAATCCTTTCCCTCTCGGCAATCCGCTCCGCCCGAGAAATCCTTTCCGGAGCCGGAATCCCTTTCGCCCACGCTATCCTTTTCGCTCAGTCTCTGGTGCGGGGCGAGACAGCTTGCTGATTGTAATCGGATGCATCCTCGTCGTCGGCTTGATCGCCAGCTTTTTCGGCGGCAACGTCGGCAATATTCAGACTCCAAGTGAACCAAGTACCGTGACCAATGTGTCATCTCCGACTTCAAAAGGTAGAGCGAATTTCACGATCACCGACGGAGACACAATACGTTTGAACAATGGGACACGAGTGAGGTTAGTTGGCTTCAATACGCCGGAGAAGTTCGAGCCGATGTGTTCAAACGAGGCCAAGCTAGGGAACCGTGCCTCTGAGCGGCTGCGGGAACTGGTAGGCCACGCGGCGTCGACCAACGTTAGCTTGCGCGTGTTCGTGTAAGCCCGGCACCCAAGGGACCAAGAAATGCAATTACGGTCGGAGTTGCGGCAAGCTTGAGGTTGACGGTCGCGACGTCGGGCAAATCTTGATCAGTGAGGGCCTCGCCGTTCCCTTTGTATGCGGAGCGACCGGTTGCCCCCCAACTCCAAGGCCTTGGTGCGGGTAACTTTAATATGATTTCGCAAAAATATCGTTTTCAAAACGTTGGATTGTTCTGGACCCGCGCGACCAAGATCGCGACCACGAGCCTTTTTCTCGTCGCGTCCGTGGCGGTGCAGGCGTCACACGGGAATACTCCTTGCAGCGGACGAAAGGGAGGCGTCGATCACTGCCAAGGTGAGACCTTCATTTGCCGTGATGGCTCCGTCAGTGCCAGCAAGAAGTCCTGCGAAGCGACGATGGGCCCCGCCGGACTGTTGAGTTCTGACACAGAGGAGATGGAGCCGAGCGTCTCCCGAGAATGCTCCTGCCGTGGAGGGAGCTATTGCACGGGACCGAGGGGAGGGCGCTATTGCCTGACCGACAGTGGGAGGAAGAGCTATCTGCGCAAGTAGGTCTACCGGTGGCCGCCTCGATCCATAAAGGCCAAGGCGGCGGCGAAAGCCGCATAGCACAATGGAAACTGATCGGCGAGATTTTGGTCACCTGCTCCGCTGAGGATACGGTCAGGTCCAAGGCTGATCGTGTGGAGGCGCCGAGATTACGAGGGCGAAATTTTCCGTTCCAATCGTCCGAAGATCTCCTGTCTTTTCCGAAGCCTTAGGAAGACTCGGTAATAAGACCCCTCGTCCAGAGGTTCGAAATAGGCAGACGCCTTTGCAGGCGGCATTTTCACGACTCCAAACGCTAATGGTATCCACCAGGCTGAAGCGTCGCCGCATGATCCCGAACACCATCGCTGATCCGGGTGTTCGGCGGTCGGCCGATCGCCATGTGCCGGATCGACGCCGCACCGTCAGTGCTGATCCGGTCCAGCAGCCGCCGCACCTAGCGCTCGCTCAGATTAAGCACATGCGCCGCCGACACCAGCGTCATCCGGTCGGCGATCACCTTCGACAGAACCTCGATCCGCTGCAGATCACGTTCGCTCATCGCAATCAATCCCATCTGCATCTCCCTGGCGCCAGTCAGACGCGGGGAGTGTGACATTCCAACTTTGCAGAAACAGGAGATTTTACCTCCATGGCGCGCAGGAATGGCCAGACACTTTGCCAACGAGCCAGGCTTTGCTCTCGATGCTGAGAATCAACGGGTCGGTAGTTCGAACTGGTTCAAGGCGGTCATGGTTTCGGGCACACGACCGACGTCAGAAAAAGCTGCACTGTCGATGCCAAAGTTTGCGATGTGTGTCGAAGGCGTTGTGATCAAGGTGTAAGAGGTGATCAGCATATTCGGATGGCATTGATCAATAATGCTTAGACAATTACAGAGTCGGCACCCTTTCGGCGTGAAAGGAGCTTTCGCTGTCGCAGCGACGAGTATGGAATGAATACTAGCCAAAATATAGTTATCGCTGCGATCACTGTAGCCAGAAAGCCCGTTCTGACAGGCAGCGGCGGAGCTTTAGTGGCTCCGTAAGGAATTGATGTGTCGTTGACTACCGTGTAAAGCGCAAACAAAAAGGATGACAGCGCGACCACCGCTAAGCTTTTGAACACCAAAGCAAACAGGGAGATCTTGGTAGAAATCCTCTCCGTAAGCGCTAGAAAAACGACCGTCGTTACGAGAATTGAGAATAGCTTCAATATCTCTTTCGGGAAAAATCTTAATGCGAAATCTTTCATAAGAGGCATGCAGGTGTTGAGACTGCTCTGCAGGTAAGCACATTTCTCGTCGACTGTGAGCAATAGAATTCCCACAATCGCGAAAAGCGAGACAGCAGCAATTCCAAAAAGAATAATAGGCATTTTCAGAAAAGCAGAGGGTTTAGGTATTTGCAGACGGTTAAGGAGCGGATCGGAGCTGATCCAGTTGTTTTCCCTAACCATCCGCGCCCTCAAGAGAAAAGCAGCCCATAGGATCAGGCCGAACCAAAATAGGTCCGCATAGATAGATGAGACGAACAATGGAAGAATGCATCAATATAGACAATCGGGATGGCTTTGGTAACTGGGCGATCGAGGTCGCCAAGCAGATTGTCGGCGAAACAGGGTTTTGATCTAGCCAAGGCCGCGCGTGATGGAACCGAAGACGCAGTCCGGGAAGCATGCTCTTGGACAGGCTATCAACAACGCGCTCATGGAAGTCTATGACGGCCTCCTCGAAGATGCGCCAGAATAGGCCCACGAAACGTTCAACGGCTTAACAACACTGATCATCTCCAGCACCGCTAAACCAGGATGGGTTCGGCGTGGCATGTTCAAGCCGGTGACATCGCCCTTTGCGCCGCGGCCGGTGTCGCCAGCAAGGGGACAGACGTCATGGGGAGAAGTTTACGCCTTTGGTCTCGATGTTGCACAAGGAGCCAATTCCAGCGGTCACGAAGTACTTGGTATGCACCCGTGGGAACAACATGGGCGCTTCAATTGAACGGAAACTCAAATTTATGGCTGGCTCTGACAAATCACGGACGATCAGCGATAGTTCGGGTCTCCAGCGGGATTGCAGCATGAGGCCGGCAGTCAATACCAAAGGACATTACTGCGACTTCGCCGAATGCCGGTAATAGACATCCGCCAGAATGTGGTGGTCATGGCGGTAGACTTCGGCCATGATATTATAGAGGCTTGGATCGTGAGCCTCGAACTCTTCTGATGTAGCAATGGTGAGATTGCCTCGGCTGTAAGCCAAGTTCGTATTGAACCAAAATCGCGTGCCCTCGGCCCAATACTCATCGACGTTGTTCTCCATATAGGAACACGCCCAGAGGCCTTTCTCGTAGGCGTGCGAATAGGCACGTTCAACTCGTGCAACGAGATCAGGATCTACCGTGCGCAGCGCGTAGAAAATATTATGTGAGAATTCGTGAACAAGAATGTTCCCGCCGTAATACCGCGTGCCCGGCACGCCCATCAAATTCTCCACAGCTCCCGTCGTGTAGAGCCCGCCCATGCCGCGCGCCCTTTGTGCCCAGTAGTCTCGGGCAGTCATCTTGCCGATCGTGTTGGCGTAATCCCGCCGCTCGTCAGGGGTGAGACGTGGATCATCGGGAAGAGGCTTCTTCCAATCCCGCTGCTCGGGAATATCAGTCGTCGTCTCGTCAATTGCCATGACGCCCACCCGCGCTCCAGCCTGGATTAAAGCATCGCGGACATCACGGCGTTCTGACAACATGTAGAGGACAATGTCACGTGAGATCAATAGTGCCGTGTCTGGAACCTTGTTTGACGAAATAATAGGTATGCCCGCTGCGTCAGCATATTTGGCATAAAATGGATCCAGATTGAGTGATGTCGGTGGGCTGCGAACTATGAAAGTCTCGAAACTCGATACATCAGCCGCGGACAATGGCGAGTCAGATAAGACATTCTCAGCGCCGCCGAGTCTGCCTGCGGATGCAGCAAGAAGGTACCCACCGCACAACACGATCCCCATCGAGCATACGTCAATCATCGTGACCTCTCGTTAACGGCTGTCTTTCGTGAGACGACGCAACAACCGTGCCAGTCACTAAGTAGAATGCCGACGGGTACTGTGTCGAGTACTATCTTGCCGAGCGTTCGCGGGAAAGGTCATATTCCGAAGGGAAGCCGGATTATGACGTTTGGCTGCAGGCAACACGCTTCTCCACGCTGGAAGTTGCATTACTGTCCGATCAGCGCCCTGCGATTATAGCGACCCATGCGCCGTTTTCCGGACAGTCCGGTGGCAATTTTCATTTTCAAGAGAACCCCACATGGGCTTCTCATCCTGACCACGCTAACGTCCGGCGAGCTGTCGAAACCTTCGGACGAGCAGTTATGTGGCTGGCCGGGCACGTTCATTGGAGCCCGTGCCATGTAATTCGAGGGATGCGGCACGTAACGCTTCAGTCAGTTAGCTAAACATTTTCAACTCATCCTGCTCGCGCATTGAGTTATGCGATATCGATATCGATATCGATGACGAAATTGTCATAGATAATACATGGCAACGATCCGCTGAAAGTCGTTAGTCTGGGCGTGTCGAACATAGTTTAAAAGGCCTGCCCGTTGTCGATTACAAGTCCATTGCAGTAGATACCAGAAGAGGTTTCGGTAGGGCTGGTGCTTTCCCTTTTTGAACAGCCGGCGGCATCAGGCGCGGCTTCACCACTACGGTTAAGACACGTTTCCGGTCAGGGATGCACTTTAAGGGCCCGGTGGACTGGTCGCCCTTGGTGTTGCAGTCACGCCGCCAGTGACATGTGGCGCAGCCACGGAAAACGGCGGCGGATCGCCTTGAGGACATGGGGTGCGCCGTCGCGATCCTGTATGTCGGCAGCATGGATGAACACGAAGATCAGAAATCCAAGCGTATCGGTGACAATCTGACGCTTGCGGCCCTTAATCTTCTTGCCTGCATCATAGCCGGATATTCCGCCGCTTTCCGTGGTCTTGACGCTTTGGCTGTCGATAATCCCTGCCGTCGGTTGCGCCTCCCGTCCCTCGATTTCCCGCGCCGCCATCACCAGAAGCTGGTTGATGCTCTGCCACAGTCCGATCGCGCGCCAAGCATAAAAATAACCGCGCATCGTCGAAACCGGCGGAAAATCGCCCGGCAGCATGCGCCATTGGCAGCCGCTCGAGGCGATATAGAGGATCGCCTCCACGACCGAGCGCATATTCATCGTCCGACGCCGCCCGACACGACGCGCTGGCGGGATCAGCGGTTTGATCAACGCCCATTCCCGGTCCTTCAAATCACTTGGAAAACGAAGCACGTCTCAGTCATGCCCACGGCGAGCGATAGCAGTCCAGCTCATCGAAACCTCATTTGATTTAGCACCAATAGGAATCACAACTGCCTGTTATCGCTCAACTTCTTTTAAATCGGGCTCTAAGGCGTGAATTCGCAAACGTTCAGGCCAAAGTGAAATGACGCACAATCCACCGGGTCAGTAAAGCAATCGAGCGCGTATCGTTCCCGGAATCTGGCGAATCTCATCAAGGATGTCATCCGCTCTCTGGCCAATGCTCTCGGCCTCAATCACCACATAACCCATCTCGCCGTAGGTCTGCAGGAATTCGCCGACGATATTCAGTCCGCGGGACGAAAAAATCATATTCAAACTGTTCAAGATGCCAGGGCGATTTTCATGAACATGGATGAAACGTGTGCCGTTCGGTCGCGGAGGCAGTTGAACCTGGGGAAAATTGACCGCGCCCAGCGTCGAACCGACGTCCGAATATTCGACGAGCTTCCTTGAGACTTCCCCTCCGATGCGCTCCTGGGCTTCTTCGGTTGAGCCGCCAATATGTGGCGTCAGAATTACATTGTCCAAACCCTGTAGCGGCGTCTTGAAAAGTTCTTTATTGGATGCCGGCTCTTTCGGGAACACGTCCACAGCCGCGCCTGCGAGATGCCCTTCTTTCAAAACCGTCGCAAGCGCCTCAAGATCGACCACGGTCCCGCGGGAATTGTTGATAAAAACGGCTCCCTTTTTCATTCGGCGCAGTTCAGCCTCAGTGATCATGTTTCGCGTTGAACTGGTCTCTGGAACATGCATCGTCACATAATCTGAGATTTCGAGCAGTGCCCCGAGCGTCGCCATCGATTCTGTATTGCCGTGGCGAAGCTTGTCCGAGGGATCGAAATAGCGCACGTTCATGCCCATACTTTCCGCAAGAACGCCAAGCTGCGAACCGATATTGCCATAGCCAACGATGCCCAGCGTTTTCCCGCGCACCTCACGACTGCCGACGGCAGATTTTTCCCATCCGCCTTCATGAGCCGAAGCCGAACGCGGGAAGATCCGCCTGGTCAGCATGATGATCTCACCGATCACAAGCTCGGCGACCGAGCGCGTATTTGAATAGGGAGCGTTGAACACGGGTATCCCGCGTCGGCGGGCCGCATCCAGATCGACCTGATTTGTCCCCACAGAAAAACAGCCGACGGCCATGAGCTTCTTAGCCGATCTGAAGATTTCCTCTGTCAGATACGTGCGTGAGCGAATTCCCACAATATGTGCTTCGGCTATATGACTTTTAAGATCCTTGTCATCCAGAGCCTTCGGCAGATGCGTGAGATTGACGTAGCCGGATGACGAAAAGTAGTCCACCGCGCTCTGACTGATGCCTTCAAGCAGAAGTACGGAAATCCGGTCGCGCGGACGCGAAAGAGGTCGGGACATTGGTTTGCTCTCGATTTTCGGAATTCATTAATATACCGACAATGTGACTGAATCCTGTTGCCCTGTCTGTGAGCTTTTGTGGACTCATCTAGCAAATGATATAGATCTTTGGGCAATGCGGAACTGTCCGCTGGCGAGCCATATGTTCTACCGCCGAAGTCGGTTATGATGTGCAATTGTCCGTGGATCTGGCATAGACAAAGCGCCGTAGATCTGGCCGTCGCCGCTATTGTGATGTCCCTCGGCTCCTCGTTCTCAATACGTGAGTTCCGGGACAAGGTGGCGACAAACAACTTTCGCTGTTGCTGAGGATCAGGATACGATACCGCCAGCTGCGACCAATGCTTCCATTGTGTCGACATCGTGCAATGCTGAGGGACCGATATCGACTTCTACGACCGGCAGATTGGAGCCTCGGATAATATTTCGTGCTCCAAGGTCGCCCTTAAGATTGGCGACCTCGCCCAAGAGAGACCTGGGAAGGATCACGGGATTCCCGCGAACGCTCCCGCAGGTCGCGACAATAATCGGTCGACAACGATGAGCAAAGAAAGCCTCAATAAGCGAGTTTATGTCAGCTGTTGAAACCCAGGCATGTCGGCCAGCATGACCAGCGTTCCTTGCGCCGATCGCACGTATGTCGCCACCTACGGACTTGGTTTCACCGGCGAGTTCGTCGCTCTGATTAATGCAACGTCTAGGTTGGTTGACCTTCCTCCCCAAGAGCGCGAGCGCCAGCGGTGCTGCAGGTCTTCCCAGACGGAGCCCCACCGGCGCCTTGAGGCTAAGGCGTGAGCGTCAGTGCCAGTTGCCGCGGGTGTTTAATGCGGTCACGCCGCACCTGATGACAAGATTATTGTGTGAGTACCTGCAGACCTTCTTTCTGACTTATCGCCTGCGATCGGATCGCCGCTTCTTATGGGTCCGAAGCTTTCAATATTAGACCTGATGCCTTTTCTATATTGTGAACCATCATCAATTCGGCCTCGTCCGATGAACAATTTTATAAAGCTGCCCATGAACATTGCGTCCTCACCCGATGTTGAAAAACCCCTGTTAATGCAGCGGCAATCATCGGTTCGTCGAACCATGGAAATTGTTTTCGAGACCTGGAACTTCTTGATTCTTCGAGAAGCCTATTTCGGTGTGCGTCGGTTCGACAAATTTCAAGAGCGTTTGGGAATTCCACGGCAAACGCTTTCGTCCCGACTCTCGAGCCTTGTGGCAAATGAGATCCTCAGCACCGGAAAGCGGCCCAACGAGCCGGGGCAACAGTATTTTCTAACCCTCCGAGGTAAAGATCTTTTTCCGACGATGCTTTCGCTCATGGAGTTCGGCGACAAGTGGTTGACAGGGGGCAACGAAGCCCCGCTACAGTTGATTCATAAAAGTTGTGGGTGTGAATGCCATCCCATCACTGTCTGCTGCGAGTGTCTCGAACCTTTCACGGCTAAAGAAGTTGCGCCTCGCGACGGACCGGGCGCGGGGTATGCTCCGGTCGAGACGCGCCCGACATCTCGCAGAATCTCAGATTCGACACTTTTGGAAAGAGTGCGGCCATGCTCCGTCGCGCGGACGCTCGCGATCATTGGCGATCGTTGGAGCTTCCTCATTCTGAGAGAAGGCTGGTTCGGTGTTCGCCGCTTCGAGGAAATGCGGGAGAATCTCGGCATTGCGACCAACATTCTCGCGGACCGTCTCGCCCGGCTCGTACAGGCAGGGGTATTGCGCAAAGTTCCCTATAATGCGGGCGAACGCTTCGAGTATCGCTTTACGGAAATCGGCCTCGATCTGTACAAGCCCATGCTCGTCATGATGGCTTGGTGAGACAGGTGGCTCTCAGATGGCAAGCCACCGATGCGGCTTCGGCATAAGGCCTGCGGGCAGGATTTTTCCGCCATTGTGGTCTGCTCCGAGTGCAAGAAGCCCATCTCCTCCAAGGACACCGACTATATCCTGAGGTACCCATTTGACCTTTGAAGGGTCTCTTGTCCCATAGGGATTTCCAAAAAACGCGATGTTCGGGGTCAATCCGGCGTATCGGGGAACAGTCTCTTATGGCGAAGCATCTGGAAAATGCGCTCTGGAGTAACTGGCAGCGTTCTACCGACACGCCGAGGTGAGAAAGCGCGTCCGAGACGGCGCTTGCGATCGCCGCCGGCGCGCCGATCGTGCCGCCTTCGCCCATGCCGCGAAAGCCGCCGATATTATTCGGCAGATTTGCTTCGGTATGGACGATACCGCCAGCTCGGCCTCGATCAGTTCGTCGAAGGCCTGACTGGTCGCGGAAAGATCTTTCAGTCGATCGCTGATGAACTTGATCGGCCGCTTCAGCTTTCGTGCCAGCGCACAGACAAGGATTTCTTCGCCTTAGAGCGAGCCCTTGCCGCCGAAGCTGCCTCCCACATCGGGGGCGACGACGCGCATGCGTGTTTCCTGGGAGGCCGAGGCAACCCGAAAGCACATCGCGGATCACGCCCGGAATATTGGAGGACGTGTAGCGTGAGCGATTGTTTCCGGCTCTCCCATTCGGCGAGATAGGACCGGTTCTCCATGGCAGCCGCGGTCTTCCGCGTCATCCGGAACTTGCCTTTCACGGTGACCGCTGCATCCTTGGAACGCCGCGTCGACGTCGCCACGCTTGAACTCGCGGCGGATGATCGTGTTGGTGCCTGCCTCCTCATGCAGGAGGGGTGCATCGTCCTTGACCGCATTGATAGCGAAGGGCAGTGGCTCGTACTTGATACTGATATGTTCAAGCGCGTCTTCCGCCGCGTACCGGCTTTCCGCCACAATGGCGACGACCGGCTCGCCTACATATCGAACCTTCCCGCGTGCAAGTGGCCATAGGGGGGTGGCGTAATAACCAGGCATACGCGAGGTCGATATGGCAGGTTTGATCTCTCCTTCCAGGTCGCTCGCGTCATAGATCGCGACGACGCCGGGCACCGAGAACGCATCGCCGACATCGATGTTCAAGATTCGGGCATGTGGCTGGTCGGAGCGTCGCAGTGCGATATGCAACATACGGGCCGGCGCCATGTCATCGACATACTGACCAACACCCGTCAGCAGACGTGGATCTTCGGTGCGCTTGACCCGCTTGCCGACAAGTTTGGGCCGCAGCTGGACGGAGTGGTCCTGCTGGCTCATTCGTAGAACTCCACATCCTTTCGCAACCCTTGCCACTGCGCGTCGTCGTGGCCGGAAATGATGGTAGCTCCCCGCTCCCGAAGAGCTTTCAGGCAAGCGAGTGCCTCTGCGGCCAGCTCGTTGTTCCAAGTATTTCTTGGAGCGATACCGGTGTCGACGTTCGCCTGGAGCGGCGCAGCATCTGAAGCGAGTATAAATGAACCATCTTTTTCCAGCTCGACACGGGCGACGGTCATTCCGGGGGTATGACCCGGCATGGGCAGTAAGACGATGCGCCCGTCGTCAAAGACGTCATGCTCCGCATTGAAGGTCTGGAAACCCTGGGGCTGGTCCCATTCTCCTCGAAGATAGCCTTGATTTTCTGCATCGCTTGCCGTGGCGGCCTGCGCCTCCGCTTCGTGGCAGAGGATCGTTGCGCGCCGAAAGTACGAGTTGCAGCCGCAATGATCGGGATGGAGATGTGAACAGATCACAACATCTATGTCCTCGGAATCTAGAGCAAGAGTCTTCAACTGATGAACGACCGTCCGCTCTGGTGAAAAGATCGGAGTCATAACCTTGCTTAACCCGCCCCATCGCGCGCCTGGATCGATGGCGGCCTCCGGACTGCATCCGCTGTCGAACAGCGCGTTGCCTTGGGGATGGCGCACCAGGGTGGCGTGAACCGGCAACTCGATCGCTTCTTCCTTCGGTGCCCCGGGGACGTAGATGGACCGGCGCATACGGAGCCGGCCGCCTTCAAGAAAATGCATCTTCATCTCAGAGGTCCTCTCTCCCTAGCCAGTTCGCGGACGGCATTGACGATGTTTTCATATCCCGTACAGCGACAGATGTTCCCCGACAGCGCTTCCCTGATCTTCTCATCGGTTTCCAGCGGATGGTGGCGAAGAAGGTCGATGATCGCCACGATGAAACCGGGCGTACAAAATCCGCATTGCAGGCCATGATGCTGGCGGAACGCTTCTTGGATTCGTCCGAGTTTATCGACGCTTCCCTGGCCTTCGATGGTTTCGATTTCGCTCCCGTCGCCTGCACTGCAAGCGTCAGACAGGAGCGTGCGCTCCTTCCATCGAGAATGACGGTGCAGGCACCGCAAACGCCATGTTCGCACCCGACATGGGTTCCGGTCAGGCAAAGGTCCTGGCGCAGGAAGTCGCTCAGCAGCGTTCGTGCTTCGATCGTGCGCGTCATATACGCTCCGTTGACGCTGACGGTGATCGTCTTCTCACTCATCTCGCTTGAAGCCTTTCGTGGTTCGCGCGGCTCCAGGCGGCGCGAAGCGTTTGGCAAGGACGCCTGAGAGATGCCTGCGGTAATCTGCAGAGGCATGGATATCCGTGCTGGGCGTGAGGATTCCAGCCAGGCGATCCGCCACCGTATCGAGAACCGGCTCGGAAACATCCGTCCCCTCGATGATGCCCTCGATCTCTTCAAGCCGCAGCGGGGTTTCACCAACGCCCATCATGCCAACGCGAACGTCAGACGCCCTGATAGGAATGTCAAGCAATGCGATTTCGCCACTCGAGGGCGGCAACACCCAACCGTCAGGTGAGGAGATGGCATCGTAAACTAACGGAAATTGGATTTCGATGTCCGATCACGGGCTATGACACACCGTGATCCGCTTTCCCGCCGAGGTGATCGCTCATGCCGTTTGGCTGTATTTCCGCTTTCCTCTCAGCCTACGGATGGTCGAGGACATGCTGGCAGCCGCGGGATCATTGTCTCGCATCAAACGATCCGACCGTGGGCGGAGAAGTTCGGCCGAGCCTTCGCCAACGACATACGCCGTCGTTCGGTCGGAGCGCTTGGTGACAACGCGCGGCGCCCAAAATCCCGCGGCCCTGCTCGGATGGATACGATCTCTCTGAGCAGTTCGAGGTTCTCGCCGGTCATGGTGGCGACGTCTTCGATCGTGCAGATATGCATCGAACGAGCCATCAGGCGGCCTTTTGCGCAGTGGAGACCGTCGGGAGCATATTCCACGGCAACAGGTCTTCAAGCCTATCTACCGGTGAATCTTTGATCTGGGTTAGGACGTCCGTGAGGTAGCTCTCGGGGTTGCGGCCATGCAGTTTGTCCGTTTCAATGATGGTCAAGATATTAGCGTTGCGCTATCCCGTTCGTAATTTGCATGGTGTAAGTCTTCACTCCCGATGCTCGTTCTCGGGCCGCGCCGCGCAAGGCGCGGCCCGTCTTTCGGGTTTCTCAACCCGGTAAATTGCTACTCGGATTGATTGATTATTACGAGATTATATGCAACCTTCGGTACGATCGCCGACGGTCGGCGCACATCAGGAGGAAAAACCATGATCCGTACTACTGCAGTTGCAGCACTTGTGTTTGCTGTAGCAACCTCAGCTCTTGCTTTCGATGCAAGCAACTTCAAGGATTTTTCAAGCATCGCACCGGCTTCCAGCAGTTGGCAGAACCAGTCCGGCTCGACGATGATCATTCAAGTCGACTCGTTCGGAAATGTCTCCGGCCAATATGTAAACAGAGCACAGGGCACCGGATGCCAGAACTCGCCCTATCCGCTAACAGGAAGGGTAAACGGGACGTTCATCGCATTTTCGGTCGGCTGGAACAATTCGACGGAGAACTGCAATTCCGCAACCGGATGGACCGGCTACGCACAGGTCAACGGCAACAACACTGAGATAGTTACGAGCTGGAACCTCGCTTACGAAGGCGGCTCCGGACCGGCCATTGAGCAAGGACAAGACACTTTCCAGTACGTGCCGACGACCGAGAACAAAAGCCTCTTGAAGGACTAATCTCCTCTGCCCTGCCGGCGCTGGCCCGTCGGAGATTGTGGAGCAAGAATTCATCGAATATGGCCAAAGGCTTAGACGAAGCTGCTTTCCCTGCCGAATAAAAGCGCCGCGTGCTCGTCCGCGCGGCGCAAATCCTATTTGATGAGTTCAATGCGGCCAAAACGGCAAGCTTTCCGGACAAAAGTGAGCATCCGAGGATGCGCCGCCTTGCGCGCGTAGGATGAATCTGTCGTTTTGTCGCTATGGACAGGCATATGGACAGTTTTCGGACACCGGTGAGCCGGCTTGAAATCATCGACCCAGGGCGTCGGCGGCGCTTTACCGCCGCGGCCAAGCTCAAAATTCTCGAGGAAGGCTTTTCTGGCGATGGTCGCCAGGTTTCCGCGACGGCGCAGAAGCATGGGGTTTCCCGCGCACAACTGTACCGCTGGCGGCAGTTGGCGCAGGCCGGCAATCTTGGCAGCAATCGGATCGAGGGCTTCGTGCCCGCGCTGATCACACCGGACGTGCCTACGCCCGTGTCGGCTCCATCGACTCCGGTAGTGGGTAGCCGTCGCATGGAGGTGCGGAGCGCAAACGGCCGGCGCGTCCTTGTCGACCGTGACGTCGACGTCGATGCGCTGCTGCGAATCCTGCGCGGGCTGGAGACACTGCGATGATCCCGATCCCGACACGGCAAGAGTGGCCATCCGACTATCAAGCGGGGCTATCTTGCGATTGATCCCTTCATCCGACGCGACAAATCGCTGAAGCGGGCTTTCACTTGGAGCGGCGAACGGGACCCTGAACACGCGAAGGATACGATCATTCTTACTTTTTCATCTCGACGATTATGGCGAACCATCTCAGGTGACATGCCGAACGGCTTTCCATAATGTATATTCCTAGTGTCAAAGGCAGTTCGATAAATATGCTTACGCCACTGACCTAGGGGGTCAACGGTTCTGGCACGGCGAGAGTTGCCGAGGCTAGCGTCCGGCTGGTTGCTATGGCGTTCACCGGTTTAGGCCACGAAGATCGCATAATGAATCAAGCGTAATTGCGGCACATGTTTTCCGCCTCCGCTCAGGAATCTTTGAGGGGAGAGAGGAAATCAAGATCAATTTGCTGGCTGGTAAACCACTCGCGAGCGCTAATGGAGTCCGGTGTCACACCCTAAAAAGCGGAACGGCGCGCTCAAATTCTTCCGGCCAATTGAACTTCGAAGACGCTGCGACGGAGTCGAGTTCTTCTTTATCTCCGTTGTCGTAGCCTCGAGCCGTGCTTCTTCGTCAAGCACCGCAAGAAACTGGATCTCAGCCCCTCTTGTATTGAAATCAGGAGATGCTGAGACTCGAATGCAACGAAGCGATCTGTAAACTCGCCCAGAATCAGAATTCCTTTTATGCTTGTCCTTCGATTGGTTGCGGATCGCAATTAAGGGTCCATCAATCCAGGGCGTCGGGAAATGCGAAGCGGCCGTACCGACTCCAAGGTCTGAGCGAACGTGCAGCGTGTTTCATCGCTATTGAAGCCTATGGCGCGTCTCATGCCTGCAAGGGCCTTCTTTTGGACGGCACAGAGTTTCGTCAGGTCAACAACGAGGTTCTCGCCCGGCGAGTTCTCAAGTTGGGCCGCAGCGGGCGTCGTGCCTTTGGCAACGGCCTGCATCAAGCCCAGCTTGGCTTTGACTAATGGTGCAACAGCAACAAGATCGCGTCCTTCAGCGAAGTTCACGATATCGCATGTCTGAGTCAGAACCACCCAGCCCTTGACCCTGGCCACGTCCATGGAACCATGTTCATTTACGAACATGGTCGGGAACTCGCGCGCGTCGAGAGTGTAGTCTCCCTGACGCCACGATCTGAGTATGTCCTTTCGTCTTCTAAAAGGCTAACGCAAAAGCGCATGATCTGCAGGGAGTGCGAGACGACGGTAGCGGGTCAGATGCCGACCCTGCCGATCGAACGCGGCAAGCCCGGACCGGGATTGCTCGCCCATATCATGGTCGCCAAATTCGACGATCATATCCCTCTCTACCGCCTATCCGAGATGTACGACCGGCTGGGAATAGACATCTCTCGCTCTGTCATGGTGGACTGCGTTGACCTGTTGCGAGCTGAGACTGGATGAAGCTCGCGAACTCCTTCGCGGGATGCAGAAACTCTGCATGAATAACGAACACGAGTCTCTCTACATGGCGCTCTGCGGAGAGCTATCAGCGATCGAGCAGGACCATGAAAAGACTGTGCAGTACCACGAACGAGCATGGATCAAGCCCCGGGCGGTGACGGCGCCATGCACCGCAGAAATGGTGCATGCGATCGCCGTGAATAGGGCGCTGCTCGGAAACGCGGACAAAGCGGCAGCTTGGCTCGCCTTGGGGGAGCAGGCCGACTTCGTGCAACACTTTTGCGGCATTCGAATTACCTTGGTCAAGGCTTGGCTGGATATTCCTCGCGGTAGACGGAATAGCCTCCGGTGTGCGATTTGTGGAGATCGAGGACGCCATCTTTAATATTCAGGCGCCTGAGTTGCAGATAGAGATGTTGGAACTCCTTGCACGTGCGGAGGTTAGGGGCATATATGCACCTGCGCGGATCAAGAGCTGGACGATTATTTCCGGTCGGTCAGACCATTGATGCTCTGCCCTAAGTTCCGGCGGGATTTCTGGCTCGGATTGAGCCGTGTGAAACACGAGGCCACCCGACTCGACCTTGATGCGGGAGCGCGAGCCCGCCTGCTGCAACGGTCCACATGGGCGAAGGATTGGGGGAACCGAGCAGTCGAGCGAAGAGATTGTTTCCGGAGGGATCCGCAATGAAAGCGCTGGTGACCGGATTCGACGCGTTTGCCGGGCTTCCGTTTAACCCATCCGAAGAGATTTTGAAAAGCCTAAGACGGCATCCCCCAAACGACCTGTTCGATCTGATCGAGTTTTCGGTCCTTCCAACTTCATACGCGGGAGTCGACAACTGGCTCGAGCGAAGCCTCGATCTCGCCCTGGACGCAGATCTAATCCTAATGCTTGGCCTGTCTGTGTCGACAGATAGGCTTAAGCTTGAGCGCTTTGCCATCAACGTAGCCGATTGTGGCGTAGCGGACAATCGCGGCGAGGTTCGCAGTGGAGTCGCGATTGTCGATGGCGGCCCCCGCGCATACGGGACCTCTGTCAATCTTGAACGTGTCGGAGCGCAGCTGGCGGTGGCTGGCATCCCCTATTGCGTGTCGAACAACGCGGGCGACTACGTCTGTAACTATATCTATTACCGCGTACTTAGACGCTTAGACGAAGTGGCGTCGACCGCGAAGGCCCTGTTTGTCCATATACCTTGGGCTTATCCCGTGACGATACAGGAGCATTTCGATTTGCCGCAACGGGACAGGCATCTAGCAGCCATCGGAAAATTACTGCTGGCATGCCGGATGTATCTAGATGAGTGCTGAACTGCACGGCTGTGGTTCGGCGTTGACGGATGACCCCCGTGGTTCACGTGGGAGGCGCAGGCGATCAGATCTTGGACCACCGCAACGGGAACTTGCACCCCGCGCATGGGCGGAGGCGGGACAACGGCAGGGAAAACTCGTCATCCATTTTGTGGCCAGCAGTGACCGACGCCCGCAGTGAGATAGGATTAGCAGCATACCGCCGGACGCCAATACCCTCCTGTGGGTCGGCGATCACTGCCTGAAGACATACGACCGCGTAAACGTGATCGTTGCCGGCAAGCAGCCGGAGTCCCAGTACCTTACGATCGACGAGGCGGTGAAGCAGAAGAGGGCATTGGCGTCTGGGACTGGGCAAGCTTCGAAAACAATACAATCGCGCCGGACGTCGTGATGGCATGTGCGGGCGACGTGCCGACTATGGAGACCCTCGCGGCCGTCATGCTGCTGCACGCGGCGGTACCAGATCTCAAGATAAGGACGGTCAACGTCGTCGATCTACTCGCGCTGCAAGGTCCGAAGGTGCATCCTCATGGCCTCGATGATGCACGGTTCGATAGTATCTTTACGCAGGACAGGCCGGTCACCTTCGCCTACCACGGCTATCCCTATCTCATCCACCGGTTGACGTACCGGCGCACCAATCACGGCAACATCCACGTGCGCGGGTTCGTGGAGGAGGGAGCTACGACGACGCCGTTCGACATGACCGTATTGAACGAGCTGGACAGGTATCATCTCGCTCCCGAGGCGATCGCGCGAGTGCCCGATCTCGCCGAGAAGGTGCCAGATGTGGTGGCAGACCTGTATGCAAAGCTCGACGAGCACCGGGCGTTCGTGCGGGAGCGTGGAGAAGACATGCCGGAAATCCAGAATTGGCGCTGGGCACGCTCCTCCTAGCGCCACCGATGACCGGATTTGGGTAGCGACTGCCACCGCATACTGCCGCAGCACGCTGGCACGCAGGAGAGAGGATTCGAGTGCGAGGTGGCAACCTCGCCTTCGACTTGGGGTGTCCCAACGGCAAGCGCAGCCTTTGCAGCGTCAGCTTCAGCCTGTTTCGAGTCCTTTTCGCTCTGCAGACGATGCGATCCCAAAACGTCGTAGAGAATGATCGCCGGATCATGCTGCAGCCGTCAACGAGAAGCAGCTAAGGGTGAAGCCCGGTCCCATCGCCGTCAGGACAGTTCTCCTGGGTAGTCCTTGCGCAAGAAGCTTCTCGAGTACGAACAGCGCGGTTGGCGAGGACATGTTCCCATAGTCCGAGAGAACCTCACGTTCCTGGTCGAGGGTTCCCTGGTTTAGTTTAAGCGCCGATTCCAAGGCTCCGGGGTGGCACGCAAACCGGTCAACGTCGGCAGGAGTAAGATCTGATCGGGCGAGTATGGACATTACGCCCTTCAGCACATGAGTTTCGGCGAACGGTGGTATCGCACGGTCGAAGATCACGCCCAGACCGTCCGGATCGACGCTCCATCCCATGATGTCTAGCGTGTCGGGCCACGTATGCTGGCCTGCAAGTTCGGCCTCGGCCAGACCGGTTTCACTGGCACGCACCACGCAGGCGGCGGCCCCGTCGCCGAAGAGGGCGGTCGCCACGATGTTCGCCTTCGTAAGCTTGTCCATACGAAATGCCAACGTGCAGGTCTCGACGGCGACCACCAGAACGACTGAGCCTGGCCGGGATGCCGCCAGCCGTGACGCGATTGAAAGCCCAGAGACTCCGCCGGCACAGCCGAGGCCAAACACGGGAACCCGTTCGACATCGTCCCGGAAGCCCAGTTCTCGGCTTACCCTCGCTTCCAGACTAGGTGTCGCAATACCAGTCGAGGAGACGGTTGCGATCGTGTCGGCATCGCCTGCTGCAAGGCCCGCCGACGCGAGAGCCTTGCTGGCGGCGGCGACGAACATTGCGCCCGCGCCCTCGATGTGAGCGAGGTTTCGTTCGGGCCATCCCGACGTCTCGAGATACCACTCGATCGGCCGGACGGCAGGCGCCGAATTCCCGAGGTTTCGAACACCCTTGCCAGCTTTTCGAAATCGCCAAATCGCGATGAGAACGCGGCGTGCGAGGCTCGCGCCGCGTCACGATGGTCGATGACATGTGGCGGAACGGCGGTACCGACGGATACCAGCTTGACGGAATGCTGCATAAGACTCCTTGCGACGGCGCGGGAAGAATTTGGTACGCCGCGCGAGGACGAGACCGAACTACGCTTTGATCCTCAATAAGGTTGCAATGCGGGCGAGCCTGACGCCGCACTTCGTCGGAAGGCTTCAGAGACGACGACGCGCGAAGGATGCCTCCCGCGGCTTCGTGTCTGCCTTGATCCACGTCAATGCGCTCAACGTGTTGGCTCCGTAATTGTCCGATCGAAAAGGAGACAGCGCGATGCTTGCTAGAGACATCATGGCGACCCCCGTGAGGACGCTCGACGAGGCACAACGTCAGGGAAGCCGTCGAGATCGTCAACGCCAGAAAGATCGGCGCGGTGCCCGTCATCGATGGCGAAGGGCGGCTCACCGGCATCGTCACCGGAAAGACCTGCTGCGCCGGGTGGCGTCATCCTGGGCGAGACGGGCGGTACCGCACACGCGCGACCGCGAAGATGCATTGGCGGACTATGTGAAGGCCCGAAGCTGGCGCGTCAAGGACGTGATGTCGACGCCTGTCGTCAGCGGCGCCCCGAGCGCAACCGCGAGCCAGCTCGCAGAACTCCTGCAGGCCCACGACATCAAACACCTGCCTGTCGTCGAGGACGGCAGACTCGCCGGCATGATCAGCCGTCACGACTTGATGCGAGCGCTTCTCGATGTTCCACGGCAGTGTACTGCTTCCGGCGACGAGGCCCTAGGGACGGCCGTTCGTAGCCGCCTGGAAACCGAGCTCGAAATAAGGTTCCCCATGGTCAATGCGACCGTCTCCAACGGGGCCGTGACCCTGCGGGGAGAGGTCGAGACGGAGCTGGAATGCTCGGCGGCCAGGGTGGCGGCGGAAAGCATCCGCGGCGTCGGCGGCGTGGTAACGTTGGGACCAGCATCTCCGAGCCGCTGCTCCAGATCGGCATCCTTGTCACCGTAGGCGGTTATCTGCTCTATCTCCAGCCGCTGATGATGATGGCCGTCGCAGCCACCTTCGCCCCGCAGATTGCGTTCGTCCCGATGTTGCATTGGAGCGATCTTCTTCGCCAACATGGAGATCTACGCTACAAGTACGCCATGAACTTTCTGATAAATCTCATGGCTGCAGGCCGCGATCAATCGCCGGGTCGAGGCGAAGGTCGCTATCATGCGTGACGTCAGCGAAGGCATGGTGCATGCGATAGAAGGCGGTCAGGATGAGGATTCTCAGACTTCGCGTAATCATGTTGCCGAAGTTGGCGCCGGTCGCGATCGATATGTACTTCATCGTGTTGGGGAAGGTCCTGCGTCCGTCGTCAACACCTTTGGAAAGGACGGCGAGATCGTGCCGCATCAGGACGGCGTCGGCAGCTTCGCGGGCGACATGGGCGCGCCCTCCACCGAAATCCCGACGTCCGCCTCGTGAAGGGCCGGCGCGTCGTTTATCCCGTCTCCTAGATATCCGACCACGTGTCCGGCCTTGCGAAGGGCCGCCACGATCCGTTCCTTCTGATTTGGGTCGATCTCGACGAACAGGTCGGTTTTTTCCGCGGGACTGAAAAGTGCGTCGTTGCTCATGCGGCGCGAGATGCCGGACGACATATCGGTTGTCTCCCATATCACCTTGAGCCGCACCCCTCGTTCGGCGAGGCTTGCTACTATGGCTGAAATGTCGGTCTTCGGCGGATCTGAGAAGAGCGAAAACCTTGCAGGCACAGTCCGGATTCGTCTTCCCGCGAGATCTTGGAAGTTGCTTCTGATATGGGGCGGGTGGCGGCTGCGCGCGCGCATGCGTGCTTCTCCCCACTGCCGGCAGACTTCGTCCAACTGTTTGCGGACATGGTCGTCCAATGCAGCTGGCGACCCTCGGTCATGATGGTGGCAGACGTCGATTACGTTGGTGGCCGCTCCTTTGCAAATCAACAACGGCGGGCCGTTCTGTCCGCCGACGATTACGCAGAGACGCTTGCGCGAGAAATCGTAGGGGATCTCGGCGAGCTTGCGGGCGTCGGAAGAAACCTCTCCAGCCGCGATCGTGGCCGTCACGGCGTCGTCGAGAGGATTCTTCATTCCCGATTGAAACGCTGAATTGAGAAGCGCCAGCCGCCTCACTTCAGGGGAGACGACGCCCTGCGGGTCGACACAAGTGTCGAGGCGGATGACGCCCTCGGTGAGCGCCCCCGTTTTGTCCGTGCACAGCACGTCCATGCTGCCAAGGTTCTCCATTGCATCTAGGCGGCGAACGATCACACCAGACTTCGACATCGTCCGGGCGCCGCGCGCGAGCGCCACGCTGATGATCGCAGGCAGCAGCTCCGGCGTCAGGCCGACCGCAAGCGCGAGTGAGAAGAGCAGAGAGTCCACGATAAGGTCCGTGAAGCAGAAGATTCCGCGCGATCAATGTGGGGTGAGACCTTCAGAGACATCGTCGACCTCGGCATGTCCTTTAGTGCTGCGGATCTCGCACAGGCTCAAGAGGCTCGCACGGCACTGTTCCGCCGCGTGCAGCATGCCTTTCGGCATGTAGACGTCATCGCCATGCCGAGCCTGACGCGGTCACCCGGGCCCGCTGATGCGCGCTGTCCAGTCCATGGCGAAGACTATGCCGCCTGGGCGGCAGCGCTCTATCCCTTCAATCTTACCGGACACCCGGCCATATCGGTGCCCTGCGGGTTCACTTCAGAGGGCATTCCCGTCGGCATCCAGTTTGTGGCGCGCTGGCATGAGGAGGAGCGCCTTTTCGATGTGGCAAGGATCCTCCAGGCGGCATTGCCGAGTTGGAAAGAGAGGCCAAAGCTGTGACGATACCCGCTCGACAAAACGACGCCATAGGACATGCTGTCATCGACACTATCGCAAGGGAGCGTGCTTCCCTGTGTCTTGTGCTCGGCCGGTTCGCACCCCTGATCGCCCGCGTGGTTTTCCTCGTCGCCTGGGAACTCTTCGTCCGCTGGCGGGGTATCCCGCCTTATGTTCTGCCAGCGCCGAGCGTTATCTTCCAATCGCTGTGGACGAATGCCGGCGGGCTGATGCGCGCGCTGGGAAACACGGCACTGGTGACGCTGAGCGCCTTTTCGCTCGCGACCATCAGCGGGATCGCCCTCGGCATTCTGATCGCACTGTTCAAGACGATGGAAAAGATCGTCTGGCCCTACGCAGTGGCGCTGCAGGTGACGCCCATCATTGCGATTGCGCCGCTGGTGATCATCTGGGCCGGGCTTTCCAGGGTATGGCTTGCACTGCTGATCCTGTCCTGGCTGGTTGCCTTCTTCCCGATGCTCTCGGCCACCGTCGTCGGCATAAAATCCGTCGACCGCGGGCTGCAGAATGTCTTCACCCTTTATCGCGCCACGCGTTGGCAGCGGCTCCTGCGCCTGCAATTGCCGGCGGCATTGCCCTTCATTCTGTCCGGCGCCCGCGTTTCGTCGGGACTGTCTGTCATCGGCGCCGTCGTGGCGGAATTCGTCGCCGGCAGTGGCACCTCGACGGGCCTTGCCTGGACGATCGTCCAAAGCAGCACGATGCTCGATGTCCCCCGGATGTTTGCAGCGCTTTTCCTGCTTGCAGGTTTTGGGGTTGTGCTCTGGCACGTCATGAGCCGGCTGTCCTCGATATTGCTCGGTCATTGGCACGAAAGTGAGCTGAAAGATGATGCTTGAACAGCGCAAGCAAAATGGTGGTGTCATTGCTGCCCGGCTTGAGGGCCTGACCAAGCGCTATCCGAACGGCACACTGGCGATCGACCGAATGGACCTTGCAGTCGGCAAGGGCGAGTTTGTCAGTCTCCTCGGACCCTCCGGCTGCGGCAAGTCGACGGCTCTCTATATTCTTGCGGGTTTGGTGAATGCCACGGCAGGTCGCGTGGAATTGGCGGGCGATGGCCGACAGGCTGTCGGCACTGGCTCGATCGGATTCGTGTTCCAGGAGCCAAGTCTCATGCCGTGGGCGACGGTCGCCGAAAATGTCTCTTTACCACTGACCTTGCGGGGTTCCGCCGTGGATCTGGCATCGGAGGTTATTCGTTGTCTCACCATGGTCGGGCTCGAGACCTTCGCGGACGCTTACCCCCGCGAACTTTCGGGTGGCATGAAGATGCGCGTCTCAATCGCCCGCGCGCTGATTACCAGGCCGCAACTCCTCCTACTGGACGAGCCATTCGGCGCACTCGACGAGATCACCCGGGCGCGATTGCACGACGATCTTCTGCGCATCTGGAGCGAGACTGGCTGCACGATTGTCATGGTGACCCACAACACCACCGAGAGCATCTACCTGTCCAGCCGCGTTGTCGTTATGGCGGCAAGACCGGGCCGCATCATCGGTTCAGTCGTTGTTTCCGAGCCTTATCCGAGGACAAAAGCATTCCGCCTCGGTCCCGGTTTTTCAGACCATTTACGGGAAGTTTCGGCGCTGTTGGACAATGCGTTTTCCGAGTGAGCCGCCGGTTCGAGTCCTGTCAAGGCGTGCATTAGGAATCGGCTAGTCGGCAGAAATCTAATATTTGGCGCCAGGCTTTAAAGCGAGAAGCTAACTTTGCTTTTAGCTCTCGCCGCCACTGCCGAACTCGAAGCTCAACTGAACGCAGGCCGATGGTGATTCCATGCTCGCTCGCCAACTCCTGGCGGATTACATCCGCATTGCCGTCATGCCGGAAAAAAACGCTCGCGAAGCCAATCATCAAGCCCGTCGAACGCCGTGCGCCGAACAGACTGTTTGAACGGTGCAACTCCGCCTTCTCGAAGATAGCGGCGGACCGTATTGCGGGCGCATCCGAACTCCTTCGATAGACGTTTGGCGCCCCAACCAAGTTCGTGAAGCCGCAACATCGCCACCACCTTGCATGTTCAAACCGCATCCATTGATGATGGGTGCGACCCCTGGGGGATGGCCATCCCCCAGGGGTCGGACGGGCGGGACCGTAACCCCCTTGGCCTGAACCGGGGATGAGCTTGGTCCGCCCGTCCTTCGCGTTTGTCCTGAACAGATAGTGGGGAGCACGTCCCGTATGCAAGGCAAGGTATCGTCCGAACGCACCGCGATGGCGACAGTTTATGTCGGTATCGATGTCGATGTCTGTAAAGAGTGGCTGGATATTCATCTGCATCCTCTCGGCCGCAGTTTTCGGGTGGCCAACGACACGGCCGGCCTGCGCCGCCTCAAGCGGGAGCTCGATGCGCTTGGCCAGATGCCGCGCGCGGCGCTGCATATCGTCATGGAAGCGACCGGCAAGTTGCATCGCGCCGCTCTGCGTTCGCTGCATGCCGACGGCTTTTACGTGTCGGTCGTCGATCCGCTGCGCGCCCGGCTGTTTGCCAAAGCCTGCGGCTTCCTCGCCAAGACCGATCGGCTCGATGCCCGGCTTTTGGCCATCATGGGAGAAGCCCTCAAGCCCGCACAGACCCCGCCGCCCGGCCAAGCCCTGGAAGCCCTGCAGGAACTGGTCAATGCCCGAGCTGCGGCCACCAGCGAACGCACCGCCCTGTCCAACCGGATGAAGACAGCCGCGACCGCCTTCCTGCGCAAGGAACCGACGCGCCGGCTTGCCGCGCTCGACACCCATATCGCCAGACTCGATGCCGAGATCGAGCGCAGCATCGGCACCGAGCCCGAGATGCGCCGCCGCCTCGACATCCTCATCTCCATTCCCGGCATCGGAGCCGTCACCGCCGCAAGCCTTATCGCTGGCCTTTGCGAACTTGGCGCCTGCTCCGGCAAGCAGGCCGCCATGCTGGCCGGCCTTGCGCCGCTCGCCTGCGAAAGTGGCGAGCGGGCCGGACATCGCGCCATCAGGGGCGGACGCCCTGCACCCAGGAACGCCATCTACATGGCAGCCCTCTCCGCCTCCCGTCACAACCCGGACCTCGCGCACTTCGCCGAAAGACTGAAGAAGGCCGGAAAACCCAATAAGGTCGTCCTCGTCGCCGTCATGAGAAAGCTCATCGTGCTCGCAAATACCCTCATCACTAAAAACCGCATCTGGACACCAAATCCACCTTGACACCAAACACAGATGCTCATCCGCCTGAAGCATATCCCCGTCCTGCATCCTTCGCGACAATGCAGGATGCGATAAAATCGTGCTCGTCATCCATCACTCCTCGTCTTGAGACGAGGGGGGCAGTTCTTCGCTTCGTTAGGGGTCAGTTTTTCATTTCGCCCAACACGCTCTTCATGAAGCTGCTCGGTGCACCAGCTCGCGCGCCGAGAAATGCGCGCTTCCGCACGACTCCATAGCGGCGACGCACGGCGGTTGCGCTTCAATAAACCTGAGAAATTGCCTCCCAGATCAATCCAATATCGTACATTCCGCCTTCCTCTCCACTCGGTGGCTTAATGAACTATCATCTTGGCACATATGCCCTCTGGGGAAGGACGGCAACTGTCCTATCTTGGTTTTTTTTGCTCAATTTGTGTGGTGCTCGACATTTTTGAGCGGCATTATCCGTGGCCTGAGAAGCTCTGGACCAGCTCTGCCTTACATTGCACGTTTGGTCGTTTTCAAACGGTTGATATGACTGTCCGCTTGGCCATTGCCCCACGCGAGATCGATAGCATTGCGGACGGCGTCAATGTCACGGCGAAGAACGCGAGCGAACCGAGCAAGCGAGGTAACGCCAGGGACTATGGCATCATCAATCCACCTTTCAAGTTTCACGGAATTTGCGCTGCGGAACCGCATGGCAAAGCTGCGCACTTGGGCATTTCTTCAACTTCACAGAAACGCGCAACCTTGTCAGGCACTGATCAAATGGATCAGGAACATTCACAAATGAGGCAATGCGGCGTTTCCAACCTGATCGTCGCGGTATAGGCTTTGTTGATTTCGTTCACCGAACAGTGTTTAAGTGGGCAGTTAAGGACGGAGTTCTATTCTCCTAAATCTGGCGTACTCTCACCAAAGCCGTGTTCGATCATGAAAAATTCGCGTCGATGGATTTGGACCACATTTGTCATGCTTTTATTCTTTGTCGCGGGAAGTGGGATAGGAGGCTATACGCGTTGGTGCGCAGCGCAAAAGTCAGCGGACGCGCGGCTCGCGCTGGATGCGCACTATGCAGACATGCCGCCGGATGCGCACCATCGATATCTCAATCTTCCGACGGACTATACAGATGCAAGCAGTAAATACTTTCGCGCGTTCTATTTATTAAGCCCCAACTTCAGCCCCAAAGGACCTGTAATTTTTTTTCTGACAGACGGACAAATGGAGTTGGTATACCCGGGAATGGAATTCTCTTTCTTCGATAAACAGCTTCCGGGTGTGTCCTATGTGCTAATCGGCCATCGCGGCCATTACCCGACGCTGTTCCCAGAGGTCTATCCGAACGGCAAGCTAGACTTGGGCCGTGCAATGCGCCTCTATGGCTCCTGGCAGCGTGTTGAAGATATAGAACGCGTGCGGCAGGACATGGTATCCGCCAACCTGCTTTCGTCTGACGGGCGTATCATGATTTTCGGAGCGTCAGGCGCGGGCGTGCTTGCCCAGCAGTACTTGCACCGGTATGGAGAACACGTGACTAGGGCATTGCTAGTCACCACGGGAGCGCCGGACTTGGCCCGTACGCATGGCTGGACCTACGCCCGCAACTTCGCTGAGGTCGATCCAAAAGACGCTGTCTTCCTGACGGAGATTGCAAGTCGTGATGGCATTCGGCCAAGCTTGGCGTATATGCTCTTCCAACTCGGGCGGGAAGGACGGTCGGGCTTGGCAAAAATCGGTAAAATCGTTCGAGGAGAGCTAAACCACAACCCTGTGCCGTACGCTTGGTATGAACTGCACCCGAGCCTGAACTGGGCGCTCAGCCGCGCGATGCTAAGCCTGCCCAATGCCGATGCCGCGAAAGTGCGGATGTACGAGCTAATTGGAAGCGATCTGCAGAGTGTGAAGACCTCGTACGGTTATGATCTCCCCCTGTACGTGTGGTCCATGGAAATGCTGTGGAATTTTATGCATCAGCATGCGCTCCTGCCGAACTTGCAGTTGGATCGAAACAGTTATCAAGGGGAGGTGCTGGTCATCGCAGCGAGGGACGATGTCGTATTTTCTCCAGCAATAGGCAAAGCTATCGTGTCAGCCTATCCGAAAGCCCGATTTTTGTTGGTCCGAGGTGGCCACCGATTGGAAATGGACCACGAGTACCAACATTCCATTCGCAGAGCCTACTTTTTGCACGGCCTCCAATCGCGGGACACAATGTCGCTCCTGGACGCTCCTCCCTTCTAGAGCGGTTCATTGCTTATCGGAATCGCGTGGGATTGAACTAAGCCGCTGATCGCGGCGACTTGCGGCCGCCTTTGACGAGAGCGCCCTGACTGAGAGGATGGTGGTGGTGTTGCAACCCACCCTTCAGACAGGAGCCCCGATGGCTGAGATGAGCCCTCTTCGCCGCCGGATGATTGAGGACATGACGATCCGCAATCTCTCCCCGGCGACCCAGCGATCCTATATCAATGCAGTCCAGAAGTTCAGCCGCTATTTCGGCCGATCGCCCGATCGGCTGGGCCCAGCCGATATCCACACCTTCCAGGTTCACCTGGTGTCAATTGGGATATCGTGGGCATCGTTAAACCAGATCGTGTGTGCTCTTCGATTTTTCTATGGGATCACGCTTGGCCAGGACGTATCCCCGATCGGATCCCCTATGCGCGCGCCCCACGGAAGCTTCCCATTATTCTGTCGGCGGACGAGGTGGTGCAATTTCTTGAGGTGGTCTCCAGTCTGAAGGCACGCGTGGCGCTGACCACGGCTTATGCCGCTGGCCTGAGGGTCGGTGAGGTCTGCGGACTGAAGGTCGAGGATATCGACAGCTCCCGCATGGTGATGCATGTTCGCCATGGTAAAGGCGCCAAAGCCCGATACGTTATGCTGTCAACCGAACTGCTCGGGATCCTGCGCAGCTATTGGCGTCTATCGCGCCCCATGACATTCCTTTTTCCAGGGCGTGATGCTGACAAGCCGATTGAACCGACAGTGTTAAACGCCGCCTGTCGGTCGGCGGTTTCGGCAACAGGCCTTTCAAAGCGCGTTACCGTGCATACGTTGCGGCATTCCTTTGCCACTCACCTGCTGGAGAATGGCACCGATATCCGGATCATCCAGGTCCTGCTCGACCATGCCCATCTGTCGAGCACGGCACACTATACGCAGGTTTCCACCGACACGATCCGGTCGACCGCTAGCCCGCTCGATCGGTTACGGCTGGAGGTGACGCCGCCGGAATCGTCATCGGTTGCGCCCTACCTTCGAAGTCGCCGACATCTTTCGACGACATGGAGGCTCCTACAGGCGAGAGAACGCCGGTCATCTTGGCCGCGCCGAACGACGCGTCATGGGCGCGATAGAAGCCTGCCGGACACCCCGCTCGGGGGACACGTCGATGCCTGCGATGGGTGCGGCAGGACCCGCATCTCCTATAACTCCTGCCGCAATCGCCACTGCCCGAAGTGTCAGGGGCTGCTCGCAAAGAGTGGGTCGACGCACGCATCGCCGATCTCTTGCCGGTCCCATACTTCCATGTGGTCTTCACCCTGCCTCCGGCCGTCGCCGAGATCGCCTTCCAGAACAAGGCGGTCGTCTATGCATTGCTGATGCGGATCTCGGCCGAGACGCTGCAGACGATCGCCGCCAATTCCAAATGGCTGGGCGCCGAGGTCGGCGTCACCGCCGTGCTTCACCCCTAGGGCCAGGCGATGACCCACCATCCCCATGTCCATTGCGTCGTACCGGGTGGAGGTCTCTCGCCGGACAGGTCAAGGTGGATCAATTGCCGATCGGGCTGTTTTCTACCCGTTCGCGTGCTGTCACGGCTGTTTCGGCGGCTCTTTCTGACTGCTCTGGCGGGAGCCTTCGCCCAGGGTGAGCTGCAATTCTTCAACGAACTCACTCATCTCAACGACAGCAACACGTTCACCAGCTATCTTGCCCGCACCCGCAGCATCGAATGGGTCGTCTATTCAAGGCCGCCATTCGGCGGACCGGGTCAAGTGCTCGCCTATCTTGGCCGATACACCCATCGCGTTGCTATCGCAAACAGCCGCATCGTTCATGCCGATGGCGACCATGTCGCCTTCCGATGGAAGGATTATCGTGGCAACGGCCGTGACCGTGAGAAGATCATGCGCCTTCATCCCAACGAGTTTATGCGGCGCTTTCTCCTGCATGTCCTTCCAGACGGCTTTCACCGCATGCGCCACTTCGGCTTTCTCGCCAATTGCTACCGGCGTGATGGCTCTGTTGCAAAAAATCGGTTGATCACCGAAAGAGCGCTGGTGATTTTCAGCGAGATTTTTGATGAGCGATTTCAAATGGCGTCATTTTCAGGGTGAAGTGATTTTGTGGGCGGTTCGATGGTATTGCCGCTATGGGGTGAGCTACCGCGACCTTGAACAAATGATGGGTGAACGAGGTGTCGCTGTCGATCATTCCACGATCTATCGGTGGGTCCAGAAATACGCGCCAGAGATTGATAAGCGGCTGCGCTGGCATTGGCGCCGACCACAGTCAACAAGCTGGCGGGTTGATGAAACCTATGTGAAAGTCCGCGGCCAATGGACGTATCTTTACCGGGCCGTCGATAAATTCGGCAACACGATCGATTTCTATCTTTCGCCAACTCTCAATACCAAAGCGGCCAAACGCTTTCTCGGCAAGGCTTTGAATGGATTGAAAGACTGGGAAAAACCGACTGTGATCAACACCGACAAGGCACCGACCTACGGCATTGCGATTTCAGAGTTGAAGGCAGAAGGCAAATGCCCTGAAGAGCTTTTGCATCGGCAGTTGAAATATCTGAACAATATCGTTGAGGCCGATCACGGTAAGCTCAAGCAATTGATCAGGCCGGTCAGAGGGTTCAAGACACTGAAAACGGCCTATGCGACCATCAAAGGTTTCGAGGTGATGCGGGCGCTGCGCAAGGGGCGGGCTGCGATTTTCAACCTGACCGGCGACGTTCGAGGAGAAGCTCGTATCGTTGAACAGGCTTTCGGCATTGGTCCGAGCGCATTGACGGAAGCCGTGGCTCTGCTCGCCCGGATCTCGAAACTCAAACCGCCTGACAATGGAGAAAGTGGGAACTTCCTTGAAATCCAAACTTTTTGCAACAGAGCCGCAGAAACCGTCAGGAACATTGACTGAGATCAAAGATCTTCAGCCAGAAGAATGTTAGCCTCCCTCCTGCATTCGTAGTTCATTCACACATCTGATGGAGATTGTAGAAATGAAGACGCTTGAAGATCCCAAAAATAGTAGCGAAAGCCGAACTGTCGATATCGGAGGGCTGGTTAAGCAGTACGAATCGGCAAAGTTGGTCCAGGAAATGCAGAACCTGATCAAGAAGAAGGGCCTCAAAGTAGACCTCGTCCTGCGAGACGATGGGTTAAGCGAGCCGCTCGCCAACGGCTGCAGTAGCTGCACCGTCTGTCCCTGCATGATCTGCTGGTAATCGGAGCCAGTGGTCTGGCACTGTCCGTGTGCAGGCGCGTCCGGGCAGTACGCCGTGAGGGAGAACTAAGCAGTTCTGGGAGAGTTCGAGAGGCGGATCAGGATGACGACGCAGCTGTCCATAGGGTCAGATCAGTTTGTCGCAGTGCGACGCGACTTTGTCTTAACTAAAGATGGCGATCGACCAATTCTCTATCCTCTTGACTACATCAACACGCACATCCATTTTTTAACGCCGATCCAGGGATTGGCGCTGTCGCTGTTGGACGGTGCCTCGCGTTTTTCCGAGATCGAAATCTTCTTCCATCACCTCTTCCCCGACGCCGACGCCGGGACCCTCGCCGAGACACTCTCCAGTGTCGACGCTCTGGTGCGCGCAACCGTATCGCCCGCGGGTATCGGTGCTCACGGCGTCCTGGAAATTGCCGATGCTCCGATTACGAAGGCGATTCGCGTCGATCCGCGCTGCTTCGTCATCGACCCACGGGCCTATTCGCGTGTGATGGAGGGGGTCAAGACTCGGTTTCGTCTAAAGGCGCCCATTAACCTCTACACAGTGTTCACGCATCGCTGTCAAACCGACTGCCTTTATTGCTACGCCGACCGACGCATAAAGAGAGGCAAAGAAATGCATCTTGCGCGTTGGCGCGAGCTGATCGACGAGGCAGCCGCTATGGGGGTGCGCATGTGCTCGCCTGACAATGGTGATACCTTCGTACGGCCGGATGGAATCGACTTTCTCAATCTCTTGGTCGAGCATAGGATGCTGTTTCTCCTCTCGACGAAAGCGTTTCTGGATCGCGACGCGGTCGAGCGGCTAGTCGACGCCGGTTTCAAGGAGAAGATCAACGGGGTGGTTGAGCGCCCTGTGCAGCTTAGCTTCGATGCTGCCGACGAGGACCTGAATTCGCGCCTGTTAAATGTCAAGATACCCCGAACGGAAATGGCAGCTCGGACTTTCGAAAGTTTTATGGTTTTCGGTATACAGCCTATCATCAAGGCAGTTATCACCGGAATCAACGTGGATCAGCCGAAGAAAATCGTTGATTTCTTCTACCCTTTTGGTGCCCGCACTTTCAGTTTCGTGCGATATGCCCGTTCGTTTCACCGCCACAGTGACGATTTGTTTGTCACTGGAGCACATCACGCGACTCTTGCCAACCAATTTGAGGCGATACGAGCCGAATATCCGGACATCAAAGTAATCGAGAATCTGTCGCAGGCCCCGGCGCCGACGGGAGAGCTGACGCCCGAGCGCAAGCAGGAGATCTGGAGGCAACGGATTGGCTGTGGCGGAGGGTGGCATGCTCTGGGGATCGGTCCTGACGGCGGCGCCTTCCTCTGCGAGCAGATGGCCTACGAAGAGCGGTTCCTGGTCGGCAACGCCCGCCGTCAATCGTTGCGCGAAATCTGGACCGGCTCCCGACTGCTGAACTTCATCTACCCAAGTCGCAGGCAGTTTAGCGGGTCATGTTGCGAGACCTGTCCATCCTTTGAGAGGTGCATGTGGGAGAGGGGCCGGTGTTACCGGGACGCATATTTCTCCTACGGCTCCGTTCATACGACGCCCCCACTTTGTCCTTCTAACGACAAACAGGGCGTGCGGCTCAGCTAAAGGGAGCGCTAGGCATGACTGTGACACGGAAATGGAAAGCATCGAGTTTCAACGTGCCGCTCTGCGAGTCAGATAACACTACTTTGCTCTTCAACGCGAAAAACGGCCAGACGCTTGAATTGGACAGAACCAAATGGGCCATCGTTCAAAGTTGTTTCGATTACCTCGAGAACGAAGACATGGGGCTGGACCGCGAGCTTGTGGGGTGTCTGGCTGCTCTTGGCTTCGTGGTTCCCGCAGAAGTAGACGAGTTCAAGGAAGAGGAGGAGCGGCTGCATCGCAGTAAGGCAAACGAATCACGCTTATTTGTGACCATTGCACCGACTATGGCCTGCAACCAGCGTTGTAGTTACTGCTTCCAACGCAATACGCCCAAGACAAAGATCATGTCCGCAAAGATCCAGAGGGCGATCATCGAATTCGTCCGTCGCAAACTGGGTGACAGCCGCCAGCTTGTCGTCCAGTGGTTCGGCGGCGAGCCGCTAATCGCCTACGCCGCGATAACTTTCATGACACGGGAATTCAAGGCAATTTGCGCAGAGCGTGGCATTGAGTACTACGCTGAGATGCTGACGAACGGCCTCCTGCTAACGCGGGAAAGGGTGGCTGCCTTGGCCGAACTCAGCGTCAAGGCGCTGCAGATATCTCTCGATGGCATGCCCGAGACCTATTCGGCGAGGCGCCAAGTCCCCATATCAAAGGCGCAGGCCTACTATCGCTTCCTGGCCTGTCACTTGCAGGACCTCGTCGAGGCTACTGGCTCTCTCACCATACGCATCAATGTGGATCGCGACAATGTTGAAGAGGCCAAATACGTGGTCCGCCTCTTCAAAAGCTACCACCCCGCAGATCCTCGCATCGATTTCCGCCTCGGTTTCCTCAATGTTAGCCGAGGTCTTGTTGATTGCGTTCCGCACGACTGTTTCACCAACACTGAGTTCGCCGAAGAGGAGTTAGCGTTTCGTCACTTCCTCGAGTCCGAGGGTTACATGGTGTTCGGCATGCCGCAGTCAAAACGCTACCCTTGTACCGCGATTGTACGAAACTCGTTCACGGTTGATCCGCACGGCAATCTTGGCAAGTGCATCCCCGCTATGGGCACCTCGGAGTCGACATTCGCGCGTATTCTACCGGACGACATGGATAGAACACTGCAAGACGTGACGACAACTGAGATGCCGTTTGAGCGCTTCAACCCCTTCCACAGCGGTGGGTGTCGTGGATGCCGCATGCTGCCTGCATGTTTGGGCTCTTGTCCCAAGCACCATGTCGATGGGCGCCGCGTCGTGGCTTGCAGCATGCTCGAAGGCCTCACCGACAAAATTGCCTTTTATCACCGCTTTCATGAGCGGCTCGAAGGCCACACGTGAAAAGCAGATTGCCACCGACGTAGGTGAAGCTTTGACGCGCGAAGGCCGGCAAAGGAGAAACGCTTTGATGATCTTGTCAATGAAAGGGCGCGAGTGCCGGCTCGGATTCTTGATGAGAACGGTATAGCGGCTCTTGCGCTCGACGAGGGACGTGACATTGGCATGGCCGGCGGTATCTGCAAGCTCGGCGTTTATCCCAGTCGTCGTAGCAGACTGCAGCCTGCCTGTCGGGACCTGCTCGCTGGATATGCCGGTCGCGTGTGGTGAAGACCAACCGGCATCACTGGAGAAGACGGCGCGTTTGTCTCGATCTTCCAAAGTGAGCGCGTTGCTGCCGAACGGCGTGAAGCTGACGCTGGAATGCGGTGATGCGGATGCATTGAGGACAATCATCGGAGCTCTGGGTCATGTTTAGACTGGGCGCTGATATCAAGGTCTACCTGCACCGCGAGCCGATCGACTTTCACGCCGGCATCAACAGCCTTGCGGTCCTGGTTCAGGAGGTGATGGAGCTCGACCCGTTTGCGCCTGCGGTCTTTGCCTTTTGCAATCGCCGCCGCGACCGGATGAAGTTGTTGTTCTTCGATCGGTCCGGTTTTGTGATGATCCTGAAGCGATTGACGGAAGACGGGTTCCGATGGCCCCGCCGGGAGCAGCGATGCGCAACAGCGCCTCGTCGACGATGGGCGAACCCTTCTTCGGCTTTGCCTTGATCAGCTGTCTGCGGCCATGATGGTATGGACGCCCCCTTCCGCCGGAGCCAGCCGCGAGAGATGATAGGGTGTATCAACCAGGAGGCTTATGATGGAAGCTCATGTCAGTGTTGTTGGTCTCGATATTGCAAAGTCCGTTTTCAAGGTTCACGCGGCGGATCCTACTGGGAAAGCCGTCATTCGGCGCAGGCTCAAACGTGAGGAAGTAGAAACATTCTTCAGGAAGCTTCCGCTGCCCAGCAGAAGGCCCAACCTCAACGACTAGCCACCCGTGCGTTTGGGCGTGGCGAGGTGAGAGTAGCCACCATAGGCATCCACTTGAATCGTGCCATTGAAGCCATCGAGGATTTCTGCGGCATATTCGCCGTTACGCGCCCGGGTCGATAATGGAACACCACGCCCGGCGGCGCTGATCCGTTCCAGCCGCGGTCGTCGCGCAAAACAGCCCAGAGATAACCAGTTTTCGTCTTGCCGCGCCCCGGATCCAGCACCGCAGCCGTGGTTTCGTCGACATAGAGCCGCGTACTTTCCGACATCAGGCGTGTGCGCCAGCGCGGGTTCGACGCGGTTGGGCATCGGATCGAAAAGCAGCTGCGGCTGGGCCGGATTGCGCTACCGGAGCGACGGGCGTTGAACATCGCTGCATATAAGCGGCCGACGCTCTGCGACATGGCCCAGAGGCTGGCAATTCCGTGCCAGTCACCGAGGCCTCGCTTGACTTGCACTTGAAAAGCATCCGATGAGTGCGCCTCGGTGAACTCCAGATTGGGAGGAGGATTAACGCTGGACGCTGCGACAATTCTATCGAAGATCGCTTGGATCCTTGCTTCGTAGCTCGGCCGCGTGTCGCCCACAAATGTCCCGTCTTCCATGGCTTACTGCTCCTTGGTTATTTCTGGGGCGCTTGAGTCCGCACGTAAAAATTGGCCGATCCACCATTGTCCAGCAAGATTTCGGACGGCCCCTCGGTAGAAAGCCATAATCGTAGCACGCTGCGATCATCTCTCTCTGGAGCAGCTGACTGGCCGCCGTCAAGGAAGGCTTCCTGCTCGCGTTCTGTCAATTCCGCCCAAAAGCCATCGGTGGCAAGAAGAAGCGTGCCGCTGGCCTTCTCTTCTGCGAGGACGTCTGGGGCCATGAACTCCCTGGAACGAAAACACTGGGTGAGAAGGTGCCTCGTGGGCGATTTTGCGATGGAATCGAGAGGCATGTCCGCCAGGGCATTTGCAAGGGTATGGGGCGTGACTTGCCAGTGTACCTGGCCGTCGTGCCTGCCAAGCAGGCAGTCTCCTGAGTGGAGGACCGTCAAGGAGCCTGTGTCCATTACGTGAAAGAGGATAACGCTGGCGGAACCCCTTGGAAACGATTTGCGAAGGGCTTGATGAATCTCCCGAAGCTTGGCTTGCGTGAGCTCGTGGCCCCACGCATCGCCGGTTCCGGCAAACCAGTCGGCGACAGCTTCAACGATTGCCCGTGCATATCCCCCGTTGTTCGAGCCGTGCGTGGCGCCATCAGCCAGGATAGCAAGGAATTCGCCATGTCTTTCCGCGATCCCCGCATGGTCGCGATTGTCGTCGGTGCGCGTTCCTTTTTGGCTCAACCATCGGGCTTCGATCTTCATTGTGCCGGGCCATCCGCACAATGGCTTATCGAGACAAACCTGTCCCGGACGATTTCTACACGACCGGCGGGCCCGCGGATATTTCCATCGAGGAAATCGTCGAAGTCACCTTGATCGAGGAGCGCACGAAACTGTCCGGCGATGAAATCTCGAACGTCGTTGTCGGCCGCCGTGACCTCGGCAAGGAGCTCCTCCCTGCCGTCGACAATAAGGAGGATGTCTTCCGCGTCACGGCTCATGATCAAGTCGCCGTTTCCCCTTCCGGCATAGGCCTCGAGCTTCGTTGCAAGAAACATTGGCGGCGTCAGAATCCGGATCGTGAGGTCTTCCGAGAGCTGGTAGTGCTGCGCCGTCTCGATTCCGCTCGAGTACCATCGATTTCCGAATCCGAGGATAGCCGGATCATCGGGCATGAAGTCGACCGTAAGCTTGCCGAGACGCATGCGGCAGACCACCTCCTCGTCAGCAGCCTCCATGAAGCCCCGGTGTCGAAGCTCTTCCTGGAGCTGGGCCCAGGCGGCAAGGCCCGCCAGGTCAACGATCAGGTCGATGTCGTCTGTCGCACGCACATCCTCGAGCGTGACCGGATCAGTGATGAATAGCGCGGTCGTGCATCCGCCAACGAAGACCAGGCGCGAGCGGAGGTCTTCGCCAAGGGCCGAGGCAACGGCTTTCATCATTTCCAGCAGTTGAGCGCGGATCGCTGTCATTTGCTCATGATCCTTGACTTGAGGTGGTCGGTCGCGAGACCAACTTCCCGCTGGTTCCCGAGCCGGATCGCATCGACCAACGCGAGGTACTCATAGAGTGCGTCGTCCTTCAGGATTGCGTCCGGCACGGTCTTGAAGAGCGGCTCCACCGCTTGCCCCATCTCCCTTCCGTTGGCATAGGGCCAAACGTAGTTGTACGTCCCGCCGCTGATCAGGAGTTCCGTGAGCATAGGTGCGGCGAAGGCGGTCGGTATGCCGCGCTGCATCGGCCCAACTTGGGCGGGGAAGACGAACTTTAGCCCGGTGGTAATGAAGCCGAACAGGTTCCTTCGGCTTGGCCGAGGCTCGTTCTTGCTATTGTCTTTTCGCGCGATGCCTGATGCGACACTGCGCTTAATCGACTGCGCTATTTCGGTCTTGCTGATACCGAGTAGCGCCTCTAGGTTCCGAACGGAATATGGGTCTCCCCCCACGGATTCCGATCGCAACCGATCGATGCCATTGGCGAGTTCCTGGTCTTGCAGGCTTACCAGCTTTAGCAGGACGACGATATCTTGGCTCTTCATAAACAGTGTCCTCTGTCCTAGGACTGAGGACACTTAGCCTAAAGCAATCGGTCCTGTCAATCTGAGACATCGCGCCTAGGGTTGATTATCTGGAGCAAAGAGCTCGATGTACCTCACACCAAGTGCCTGGGCGATTTGGTAGATGGTGATCATCGAGGGCAATAATGTTTTCGAATTGATCAAGACCAGATTTCAGCCGAAGCAAAGGCGCCTGGCCAATCTCTCGCTGGCATCGCCCCAAATAATATCTAAAATCGCGGGAAAAGCGGAATGGCATTACCTCGAGATAACGCATACATTTCGCGAGAAACCTACGGGAAACGCTGACCAGCTTTCGGCTTTCACTGAGGTGATTGCCACCGCTGTTATGACATGATGAAACAAAGGTTGGATGACGACCCACATGTCGAAACTAGAGAATCATATAATCTCGACACAAGCTGTTCTATCAAGATCTCATTTTGCCAAATCACGGTTCAACGGTTCGATTCCCATCACGGCGAGGGATGAGTTGGGTATGCCGCTCCGAATAGTCCCGTTTGTCACATCACTGAAAAACTTCTGACCTAACGAGGCTTTCGGGGCCTCCGCTCAGGGTGCGGCCGTCGATCAGGAGTGACGAAATCATGTTGGAACGTGTTGGCAGCGGATCGAAAGAGGTCGAAACCCTGGTCGTGGACCTCGGCCAGAAAGACGTGACCGGCCGTTCTGCATCGGCAAAAACCATCGACGCCAGCGAAATACGCAAGATCGCGCCGAGCGGCAACGGGCAGGCACTCGACATCTCCGCTGCGCGGGGCTTCGTCGGGTTTACGCCGAGCAAACGCGGCGGCGCCGCGATCCTGGTCGATGCAAAGGCGAGCACGCCCGAAACCGACCCGGGCACCGATCTCAAGATCGACCTCGACGGTTTCTCGCCGCTGCCCTCCAGCAATCTCGCCAGCTATTCGTTCAATGACGTCATGGCGGCGATCATGATCGGCACCGGGCTGGCCGGCAAGGGCATTGCCGCCAACGGCTCAGGCGACGGACGCTTCTTCGCCGGCAGCGGCGGCGACGCCTGGATCGCCGAGCGCATGTTCGCCACCAAGGATAATGGCTGGAGCAAGACCATCCAAAGTCTCGATCTGCCTTATATCGACAGCGACTATCTGACATCCAGCCTCAAGAAGATGGACCTTGTCATGTCGGGTTCGGATGCCATCGAGCCGGTCGTGGAGCGCCCGATCGACGAGAAAGACATCCTGGAAAGCAAGGTGCTGCGCGGTTACGCTCCGTCGACCGCCTATGAGCCGACGCTGAAGAAGCTCGACGAACTCAAATACGGCATTCTCGGCGACGCCGTGAAGGACGTGAACCGGGATTTCGTAGCGCCCCACAATATGGACCACCTCGACCAGCTGGCGCCGGAACAGAAGGCAACGCTGCTCTACGATCTCATCGAGATCAAACAGCAGTTCAACGGCTATATGAACCAGTATGGCGACAGCGTGCCCGATGGCGAGCGCGTCGGCAAGGACCTCGACGCGCGGATCGAAAAGCTGACGGCCGATCCCGCGACGCAGCAGCATCTCTCACATATCTTCGCAAGCGGCATGAAGGAATATCTGCAGCAACCGGAGAATTCCGATCTGCTCACCAACATCGAAGACGCCTATCTGATCGATATCGGCGGCGGCAAGGCGATCGACCGGGCGCTGAGCGCCGGCAAGAGCTTCGAAGATGCCCTGAAGGATTATTATTCCGAACTCAACACGCTCGTCGATCTCCTGCCCCAGGATTATATCGACGCGCATCTCGACGCCGCGAACGTCACCTTCTCAAACATCATCAAGGAACATTATATCGGCGACGGCCAGGGTGTCGATCTCGAGCAGTTGCTGTCGGGTCCGGATGACACATTTGTGCCCGGCGCAACGAATGACGCCATCAGCCAGTTGGCAAACACCTTCGCCGAGGATTTCATCAGCAAAAACGGCCCGGCAGATGGCGGCGAAACGCTGAAACAGAATCTGGTGCAGGACATAGCACGCGACGTCGACGGCGTTCTGCGCATGGTGCGCGGCGGCATGAAGCTCGACGCCGCGGTCGCCTCCTTCAAGGATTCGCTCGACCTGCCGCGCCAGACCCGCACACCTGTTGGCATCGATGCCGAAGTGTACAAGGCCGGCCTCGTCCATGCGGTCCAGATGCTCAGCATGTCGAGCGTGCTGGTGGCGCGCGGCCTCGGTGTGGGCGGCAAGTGGACGCCGGCCGATATCGCCGCTGCGGTCGGCTCGGCGACGCAGATCGTCGGCATGACGATGGAGGGTCTCGGCAAGAACCTCGACGTTGCCGGCAAGCCGTTCAGCGCCTTCGGCAATCAGCCGGGCAGCTGGGGCAAGGGGATCTCCATGAGCTTCTCGCCGAAGACGATGGAAGCGGCGGGCAAGATTCTCGGTGCCGCCGGCGGCCTCGCCATGGCCGGCCTCGGCTTCTATCTGGCGTCGCGGTCGATGAAGGACGGCGACCGCGCCAAGGGCGCGCTCGAAATCATCGGCGGCATAGCCGGTACCGGCAACGCGCTTATCGGTTTCTCCGAAGCGATGCTTTATCTGACCAACGTCATGTCCCGCGCCTTTTCCGGACTCGAAACGGTGGCGCCGGAAGTGGTGACCATCTTCAGCAACGCCGCCAAAGCCGGCCTTGCGGCGGCCGGACTGGTCACCGGCCTCGTTGCCTCGGCCGTCGGGCTGGCACTTGGCCTGTGGGATATGGCCAATGGCGTGAAGAAGCTCGACAAGATGGAAAAGCAGCTGAACGAGAAGCTTGAGCGCTACACCGGCGAGTCCGTGCATCTCGAATTCCGGCCGGATCCGTCATTCATCTGGTAAAGGCATAGTCGGCGGCAACGATGACCGCCACCCCGGAAAAGCCTGGGAAATGCCCTGCGAGCCTGGTAAAAATGTGATTTAATTTCCCCGCGCGAGGTTGCTGCATTTATGCAACCGCGATGTTGCGATCGGGCTTGAATTATCGCGCAAAGGTCGATCTTATGCCTAACGTGAGGTAAACGACCTCATCCTCGAAAAGCGGACAAGAAAATCAAAGGGAACGCATGTCATCCATCGCACCAGCATCTTCGGATATCGATACGGTTTCATTTCTCAGGCTAAACGCCAATTCCGATCCGAAGTCCGAAAATTCGACAAGCCAGGGCAAGACCGCGAGCACCACGGTCAAGAAGGCATCGCCTTTTACCTCTGACGGGACGACGACGGCGGGCCTGACGATTCTCTCCTCCACATCGGCGCAGACGAGTAGCCCGAAGTTCGTTTCGCAGGCCGCCACGTCGAATGGCGATTCCAGCCCTACCGCACCGATCCAGCCGGTCATCGATCTCCTTTTCAATTCCGATTTCATGAGCGAGATCAATCAGGGCTTCATGGAAGGGCTGAAGGACAAGGACAAGTCCTTCGAGAGCATCGACGTCGTCAAAAACCCTCAGAATTACACCGCCGAGCAGAAACTGATCATGTATCTCGATCTGCTTCAGACCAAGGCGACCTTCGGCCAATACAAGGACAGCCTCGGCGACAACCAGCGCGGCATCTACAACGACCAGGAGATCCTGAAGGATCTCGACAAGTCGATCGCCATCCTGGGCTCGGACCCCGACGTCAACTCGCAGATGACGGAGAAGGCGCTAAAGGCCTTCAAGCTGATCTTCTCCGGTTATCGCGTCGCGCCGGCCGATACCAACAAGGACGCTTTCGAGATCATCAACGACACGATCACCCGTGACGAGAAGATGAAGGACCTGCGTACGAAGGTCGAGGATGCCTTTGAGCGCGACATCGTCAATGGCGGCCTGCTGAATGACGGACTGAAATCCGGCAAGGACGTCACCACCATTCTCAAGGAATATAATGCCGCCCTCGGCTTCTATTCCATGGTGCTTCCCGACGATTTCGTGAAGCAGCGCTCGGCGATTGCCGACAAGACCTATGCCGAATTCTTCGACAAGAACGTGCTGCCGACGATCTCCGATCCGACGACGGCGCTCGATGGCCTGATCCGGATGGGACTGGCCGGCAACAAGACCGAGCGGGAACTGAAGGGGCTCGGCTCCATCCTGCCGGTTGTGGATTTCGACCAGTCGCTCGGGCTCGGCGGCAGCCTGTTCCCCGATCTCAAGATCGACCTCGACGGTTTGAAAAAGGTTGCCGCTTCCGAATTCGGCAGCACCGTTCCCAACAACATCACCCACCTGTTCAACCCGACCATCCAGGCGATGGCCAACCAGTTTTACGGGGGAGACAGCCCCGAGGTGCGCGATCAGTTCAAGGCCGACGTCAAGGCGCTTCTCGGTCCGCTGCTCGACAAGGTAGGCGCCGGAGAAATCGGCATCGGCGATCTCGCCGGCAATCTGGAGCGCATCACCTCGCAGCTGCCCGCCCCCGGTGGCAAGGAGGTCTGGGGCTACCGCCATGCGGTGCAGACCGCGCTCGAAGGGCTCGTCATGGGCGCCAGCCTTGTCTCGAAGATGTCGGCCAATGCTGAGTGGGACAAGAGCGTCTCGCCGCTGCCCTCCAGCAATCTCGCCAGCTATTCGTTCAACGACGTCATGGCGGCGATCATGATCGGCACCGGGCTTGCCGGCAAGGGCATTGCCGCCAACGGCTCAGGCGACGGACGCTTCTTCGCCGGCAGCGGCGGCGACGCCTGGATCGCCGAGCGCATGTTCGCCACCAAGGATAATGGCTGGAGCAAGACCATCCAAAGTCTCGATCTGCCCTATATAGACAGCGAATATCTGACATCCAGCCTGAAGGACATGGAACTTTCCATGTCGGGGCTGATGAAGACGCTGATGCCCGGCACGGATGTGATCGATCCGATCATGGTCGACGGCAAGACAGCCGAAGAGGCGATCAAGAAGATCATCGCTCCGAGCCTTGATGCGCTGGCGGAAACCCTGTTCAAGGGCAATGCCGAGGCCATGGCGCAATACAAGACCAATTTCACGACGATCTTCACCGCGCTTTGGGCGACGATGCGCCCGGGCGGCAGCGTCGAAACCATCAAGGCCGACCTTGCCAAGCTGATCGACAAGACTGCGACGGCAGTGCCAGCGGGGGTCGATCCTGTCAAATACAAGGCGGCGCTCTCTTCCGGCGTGATGTCGGTGCTCACAGCCTCCCGGTCCATCTATGCCGGCCTCAACGTGACGAGCCCGACCTGGGACAGCATCGGCATCGTCGTTCTGCACGCCCTTGGTGCGCTGGCGCATATGGGCAGTGCGCTCGGCTCGGCGATCAAAGCCTCGAATTTTTCGCTGCTGGATGGGATCGGCTCGCTCGTCGGCGTTTCCGACGAGCTGGCGCGGGCACAGCGCAGCGTGCTCTCCGCCTTTTTCAAGAATACCGGGACGACGGTCGGCGCCGTTGCCGGGGTCGCCTGGCTGCCGGTGGAATATTACCAGTTCCTGCAAGGGCTCACGAGCGGCAAGGGCGACCCGGTCGATCTCATTTTCATGGGTATCGGAACGGTAGCGGACACGGTCGGCGCGATCGAAGGCATTGCAGGCGTTGCCAACATGCTGGTGAACTCCACCTTCCTCGGGCGCACGGGCGCAACGGTTGCCCTGGTCTCCGGCGCCTTCTCGCTCGGTTTTGCCGTTGCTTGCGCAGTGTCCTGGGCGGCCTGGTCAGGCTTTACCATCTACCAGAGCATCAAGCAGGAAAAGGCCTTCCACAAGCAGACCGACATGATGAACGACATGCTCAAGCGCACGGTCAACGACACGGTCGGCATCTACGCCAAGACCGGGCCGATCGTCGGCGCCAAGGGCGGCGTCACCCCCGCGCCCCGCGACCCGGAACAGCGCGAGCTTACGCCTGAGAACTGGGACGCGATCACCGCCGATGTCGAGAAGCGCCGCGGTACGGCGGTGGGCTGATCCGGGACGCTTTCGCAACACCAAATATTTGAGTGTTCACAGGCCCGTTGGCGTAGAGGCGGTCGGGCCTGTGAACATTCGAACAAATTTAAGTATAAATTTCATGCGCAATCTGGATATCTGCTGCGTTTTATGGATAAAACGTTCCATTTTAATATAAAGATCGCTAAATTTATCATAGCCGACTGTACGTTCTGGAAATTAACCATCGGTTAAGTTTAAACAATTGACCAGCCGTTTTTTTATCCATATCAAATCATGCATTCATTTTGATAATTCCTTGATGGAAGTGCTCATATGGCCGTAGATGCAGTGAATTCCGACCTGAACCTGGCGCCTGCAAACCCTTTCCCGGTGGAGCTGACGACTGATAAGACGGGTTCCACAGGCACCACCGGCAGCACGACGAAGAAGGTCGATCCGAACAGCGAGAGCGAGGTTCTCTCCGCTGCTGTGGACGCATTTCTGCCGGGCATGATTTCCAACACCCTGATGCTGAACAATTCGCTTTTCAATTTCGCCAAGGAGGCGATCGACGAAGGCAGCGACGAGTAGCGTTCCTGTTCATCGTTTGCAGTTGACATGTACCGAGTTGAGGAATTGCAATGAGTGGAGAAGTACTTTCCGGCCGCGCCTTCACGCCGCCCTTCGATGGCGTATCGACGGGCAATGTCCTGAAGACCTCGGAGATCGTGGCGGAGCGGATCGGGCTGCAGCCGGCGGATCTCGCTGGCATTCGGCCAACCGAACTCACCTCCATTCCCAATTCCCAGGGCCGCAAGATCGCGCCTGAGTCCGACGCCATCCTGCCCTCCTATTCACCGGAAGGCAATCCCACGCCCTCCAGCATTCTCGACCGGCTGTCGGCTTTCTTCATGCCGGTGGCCGGAAACGGCCAGCCGGAGACGCCGCTGGTGCGATTTGCCGCGGACAAGGATCAGAGCGGCCCGAAGATCGAAGACATCACGACATCAATCGACCGGCTGGAGAAATCACAGCAATTCGCAACCGGCACGACGCTGCTGTCGTCGCTCACCCAGTCGGTGATGTCGTCATCCAAACGGCTGACGCAGGGCCAGTGAACATCATGATCACATCGGCCCTTTCGAGATCATCGATCTCTTCGCCCGCGCGCAAAGTCCTTCCGAAGGCCGCAATGCTTGCCCTCTGCCTGTTCCTCGCCGCCTGCAGCCAGGACGTGCTCACGGGGCTCGATCAGCGCGATGCGCTGGATGCCCAGGTGCTGCTCGAACGCGCCGGCATTTCCGTCACCATGAAGAGCGAAAAGGGCGGGACCTATGCGATCGCCGCTGAATCAGCCGATCATGCCCGGGCGATCGAGTTGCTGGCGGGCGCCGGGCTGCCGCGTCAGTCGTTCGGAAATGTCGCCGAACTCTTTCCCGGCAACGGCTTCCTCGTGACGCCTTACGAACAGAAAGCCCGGATGAGCTACGCCATCGAGCAGCAGCTTGCCGAAACGCTTTCGGGGCTTGACGGCGTGGCAACGGCGCGCGTGCATGTGGTGCTGCCGGAGGAGAACGGCCGCGGGCCCATCAAGGAGAAGGCGAGGGCAGCCGCTGTGCTGCAATATCGCCCCGGCGCCAATCTCAACGAGATCGACATGAAGAGCCGATCCGTTCTGGTCAACAGCATCCGTGATCTCTCTTACGAAGATGTTTCGGTGGTGGTCAGTCCCTGGTCGGAGGTCGGTGCGCCGGCGGCTCCGGCGGCAGCGCCCGCCCCGGCGGCACCGGTGACGTCGGCACCCGCCGCAGCGCCATTCTCGATGGTGCAAAGCGCTCTCTCGGCTTTCAAAGGCCCCAATCTTGCCGTGATCGGCGCCATTATCCTCGCCATCGGGGCATGCCTGCTGCTGCTGTTTCCGCAGCGGAAGGAGCGCTGAGCATGCGCACGCCGCGTGCGGACGGCGAGGCGATCTCGAATGCGGCGAGGATCCGCAAGGCAGCGCTGCTTTCCGCGGATATGCTGACGGCCGCTCGATGGGATGGGATCGCGCCGCTCCTTGCCGATGGATCCACCCTGTCGCCGCGGCTGCATTGGCGGCTTTTCACTGAGATAGCGGAAGCCCATGGCGATCCCGCCACGTTTGCCGACGGCGCCCGCCGCCTGACTTCCATGGCCACGGACGGACGCGCAACGGCCGCGCTCCGGGCGGGCCTCGCCTATCATCTCGCAGCCTTCTGCCCCGCGGTCGATCGCCCGACCCTTATGAGGCTCAGGGCCGCCTACGGCGACGAAGCGGTCGCATTCGCTCTCGGCCACATCAATCTTTCCGCGGCAACGCCGCCGCTCGCTCTGTTGAGCGAGCAGGCAAGGCAGGTCATCGAGGCCGATGGCTGGTCGATGCTGGCACTTCTGGCAGACGAATACCGGATCTCGGCGGCTTGGCGGTCGGCGGGCTGGCGCGACATGGCTGAAAACGGCTCGGCTTCCCTCCTAAAGGGCCCGGCGCTCGCCCTGGCGGCGGCAGCCGTCGACGAGGTCGCCGCCTTGAAGGAAGGCGCCGGACGATGAGCTCGGGATTTGCACGCCACGACCGCATCATTCCGGCGGAGAATTTCGGCCAGATCAGAGAGGCGGCGCAGATTCTGGAGGCTGCCCACCGGGACGCCGCCCAATCCCAGGCGACACTTGCCGCCGCCAGCGAGCAGGCCGCCCAAAACGGCTATCGCGACGGGTTCGAACAGGGCGTTCGCGATGCCGCCACACGGCTTGCCGCCTCGCTTGGAAAAGCCGAACAGGAAATTGCCAATCTCGACAGCTGGGTCGAGGCGGTGGTTCTGAAATCGGTCGGGTTGATCCTCGGATCGATGGAGGCCGACGAGCGCACGAGGCGATTGGTCCGCCACGCCATATCCCAGACCGCTGAGGCCCAGGAGATCGCCCTGCATGTCGCCCCCGACGATGCCGCCATGATCGCCCGGGCAATTGCGGATATCGATCACCGCATCACTATCGAGACGGATCCGCTGATGTCTGCCGGCGAGATTATTCTGGAGACGTCGGCGGGACGCAGCCAGATCGGCTTGAAAGACCAGCTCGCCACAGTGATCGAGGCCCTCGTCCATGGTTGACGCGTTGCTTCGGATGGAGCGGAGACTCGAACAAACGGACGTGCGGCCGCAGAGCGGGCGCGTAAAGAGTGTTTCGGGCCTGCTGGTGCGGGCGCTCATCCCCTCGGTCAGGATCGGCGAGCTTTGTGAACTGCATGAGCCGGGCCGAGGTCGCATCGGCCTTGCCGATGTCGTCGGCATCGACGGCGAGACGGCGCTTCTCTCGCTTCACGGCGAAACCCGCGGCATCTCCCAGCGCACGGAAATCGTCCCGACCGGCCGGGAACCGGCCGTCTCCGTCGGCAGTTTCCTGCTCGGCGCGATCGTCGACGCACACGGCAATATCCTGCGTCCCTCCGCCAACCCCGCCGGCGAGGACGCGCGTTTCCTGCAGCCGCTCTACGGCCAGCCGGTCGATCCTCTGTCGCGGCGCCCCATCCGCCAGCCGTTTACCTCGGGGATTGCCGCCCTGGACGGATTGCTGACCTGCGGCCAGGGCCAGCGCATCGGTATTTTCGGCGCGCCTGGCGCCGGCAAGTCGACGCTGGTGTCCCAGATCGTCGCCAACAACAAGGCCGATGTGATCGTCTGCGCCCTGGTCGGCGAACGCGGACGCGAGGTCGGCGAATTCGTTGCCGGCAACATGCCGGAAGGCGTCCCCTCGAATGTGGCGCTGGTTGTCGCCACATCCGATCGCCCGGCGCTGGAGCGGTTCAAGGCGGTGATGACGGCAACGGCGATCGCCGAATATTTTCGCGAGCAGGGAAAACATGTGCTGCTCGTCATCGACAGCATCACCCGCATGGCCCGCGCCTTGCGCGAAGTCGGGCTTGCTGCCGGCGAACCGCCGGTGCGGCGCGGCTTTCCGCCTTCCGTATTCGCCGTCTTGCCGCAGATCTTCGAGCGCGCCGGCAACAGCGCAAACGGCACGATGACGGCTTTCTATACGGTCCTCGTCGAAGGCGAAGAGCAGGACGATCCGATTGCCGAAGAAACCAGGTCGCTGCTGGACGGCCATATCGTGCTCTCCGACAAGATTGCCCGGGCGGGCAATTTTCCGGCGATCGATGTTCTGGCCAGCCGAAGCCGGACGATGAGCGCGGTGGTGAGCGAGAGCCATCGCCAGGCAGCCGACAGGCTGCGCGCCCTGCTTGCCCTCTATGACGAAGTGGAACTGCTGATCCGCGTCGGCGAATATCGCCAGGGGCGCGATGCCGCCGTTGACGAGGCCGTCGCCAAACACGGCCTCATCCAGCGCTTCCTGTTTGACGGCCAGGGCAAGCCGCAGCCGTTCGGCGCGATCGTCGAAGCCCTCGATGAGCTTGTCCGATGAATGTCGCCGCGCCCGCATGGCCCCACGCATCGATGGCCGGGAACTTCTTTTCCAGTTCCGGCACGATGATGCGCGCCGCCTGGCAAATTCCGGTCCGGGAGCAGACGCTTTCCGTTCGCCCGCTGGCCCCCGATATCGCAGCCGCGCGGACCACCGATCCGGTCGGCATTCTCTGCCGCGTCGGTGAACGGGAGCAGATGCTGATTGCGTCGGCCGGCGCATTGCGGCTGCTGGCGGAAAGACTGGAACCGCTGCTCCTATGGGAAAAACTGTCGCCGTCTGAAAAGGCGGCCGTGCTCGAACACCTGTTCGCCGAGGCTTTCGAGGCAATCGAGAATAGGATCAGCATGAGCCTGTCGCTGCTGCAGATCGGCGCCGAGACGCAGCCGGATGTCAGCGGCAATTTCGGCTTCGACATCGGCTGGAACGGCTTGAGCCTGCCCTTGAGCGGCCGCTTCGATGAAACCGCCCTTGCCGGCCTGGTCGGCTGGGCAAGCCGCCTGCCGCGCCGCACGCTCAATGTCCTGACGACGGCGGTCAGCATCCGTCGCGGTTATGCCGTGCTGTCGGTCAGTGAAATCAAATCCCTGCGGTTGGGGGACGGCATCGTCATCGACGGGGGGGCACCGGAGACCGTGGTCGCGATCACGGGTGAACGTTACCTTGCAACCTGCATGCGATCGGACAAAGGCGCGGTCCTCACCGGACCACTCCTGTCGACGCCAACCGGACCAATGAGGCATTTCATGACAAATGAAACCGTCGATCAGGAATTGCAGGGCGAGCCGCGTCCGTCGCCTGTCGACAGCATCCCGATCAAGCTGGTCTTCGATGCAGGACGGCTGGAGTTGCCGCTGCGCACACTCGAGACGATCGGCGAGGGTTATGTGTTCAACCTCGACAGGCCATTGTCGGACGCCGTCGATATCATCGCCCAAGGCCGCGTTATCGGACGGGGCGAAATCATCTCCGTGGATGGATTGAGCGCCGTTCGCGTCACGGCGCTGCACGACTGATGGAACAGAGCTTTCCTCTTGCCCAGAGCCTCGTGGCGATGGCGGCGTTCTCGATGCTGCCGGTTATTGCCGTGATCGCGACCTCCTTCACCAAGATTTCGGTCGTCCTGCTGATTGTGCGTAATGCGATCGGCATCCAACAGACGCCGCCGAATCTCCTGGTCTTTGCGATTGCCATCGTGCTCTCGGCCTTCGTGATGAACCCGGTGCTGCAAAACAGCTGGCAATTGCTGCTCGCCCATAGCGGCGATTTCGGCACGGTCAGTGGCATGGCGGACGGCATGATCAAGGTGGCGGCACCGCTGAAGGATTTCATGCTAAAATTTTCCGACGCCGAGGTGCGCGACTTTTTCGTCCAAGCGTCGCAGAAGATCTGGGCAAACGCGCCGACAACCCCCGTTGCCTCCGATGACATCACCGTGCTGACGCCGAGCTTCCTCGTTTCGGAACTGACGCGGGCCTTCGAAATCGGATTTCTGATCTATCTGCCCTTTCTGATGATCGACTTTGCCGTTTCCGCCATTCTGGTGGCGCTCGGCATGCAGATGATGTCCCCGACCGTGGTGTCGACACCGCTGAAGCTGCTGCTGTTCGTCTCGATCGACGGCTGGCGGCGATTGCTGGAAGGTCTCGTGCTGTCCTATGCGCAGTGAGCATCGCCCCTTCACGAAAGCCCTGGATCGGGTGTCTGCCGCGCCCACGCGAAAGGCCTGCCGTCATGGGTGAAGACCAGGTCGCAGCCGAAATCGGCATGTCCGTCATGGCGACCTTCGCCTTGGCCGGCCCCATTCTGGGCCTGGCCGCGCTTCTCGGGCTGATCATCGCCATTTTCCAGGCGGCAACGCAGATCCAGGAGCAGACCATCGCGCAGATCGTCAAGATTTTCGTGATCTCCATCACCCTGCTGCTGTTCGGTCGGGTGCTGGCAACGCCGCTGATCGAACATTCTGTTCATATCCTCAACGACTTCCCGACCATGGTTCAGTGAGGCGAGGCGGATGGGGCCGGATCATCTTCCGCTCGTCGGCATCGAGGTCGCGGCACCGGCCGCAGCCATGCTCGGCGCCGCCCGTGCGCTCGGGATCCTGCTGATCTTCCCGATCTTCTCGCTGTTTAGCATCGTCGGCATTCTGCGTTTCGGCCTGGCAATCGGCCTTTCGGCGCCCTCCGTCGCCTTCGCCTATTCGGTGCTGGCTCTCGGAGATACGTCCTGGTTCGATCTGGCCGCCCTTTCGATGAAGGAGCTTTGCTTCGGGGCGCTGATCGGCATGGGGCTCGGCATTCCCTTCTGGGCGGCCCAGGCGGCGGGCGATATGACCGATGTCTATCGCGGCGCCAATGCCGCCAATCTCTTCGACCAGATCAACGCGCTGGAAACCGCGCCGCTCGGCTCGCTGATGATGTCGATCGCCCTGGTGATTTTCGTCAGCGCCGGCGGCATCATCGATCTGGTCACGATCTTCTATAAGTCCTTCGAGCTCTGGCCGCTCTTCAAGCTCATGCCCACTATCCCCGACGATCCGCTCGACATGATATCAGGTGTTTTCGGCCGGCTGTGCAAAGCGGCCGGGTTACTCGCCGCCCCGTTCATGATCGTCACCTGCGCGCTTGAATTATCGCTGGCCTTCGTCGGCCGCTCGTCCAAACAATTCCCGCTGAACGACAGCCTGCCGGCCATCAAGAACTTCGCGGTCATGGTCATCCTCGTGATCTACACGGCCTTCATCTCCAGCTATTTCCACGATCTCTGGATCGATGGATTCAACGAGGTCAAAGCCATGCTGGAGGTGACCGATGGCCAAAAATGACGATACCGAGGAAAAAACCCTGCCGCCGAGCCGGGTGAAGCTCGATCGTCTTCGGCGCGAGGGCCAGGTTCCCCGCTCGAAGGAAATCCCGGTTGCGATCTCCGTCCTGGCCATCGCCGTCTACGTCAGCTGGGGCTTGCCTGATATCCTCGAGGATTTCACTCGCAGTTTCGATGCCGGCCTACACTCCGCCGCGCGGGCCGACCCCTCCGACGCCGTCACTGTCGGCTTGAGCGAAACCGGCGTGGCGCTGCTCGATCTCATCTGGCTGCCGCTTGCCATGGGTCTTGCCGCAACCATCCTGGTCGCGATCCTCGACGGGCAGGGGTTTCCCGTATCGTTCAAACATATGAGCTTCGATTTTAACCGGCTCAATCCGTTCGAGGGCATCAAGAGGCTTTTTTCGCTCGCGAGCATCGCGGAGTTCGTCAAGGGGCTCGTCAAGTTTGTCCTGCTTGTGGCGGCCGGCGGCGGTGCGATCCTCTATTTCCTCAACAGCATCTTCTGGTCGCCTCTTTGCGGAGAAGCATGCACGCTCTCCACGACAGCCCATCTCCTCGGCTCGATCCTCGTCATTGCCGCCGGCATCATGGTGGCGGCGGCGTTTTTCGATATCCGCATTTCGCGCGCGCTGTTCAGGCACGAACACCGGATGACCAGGACGGAGGCGCGGCGCGAATACAAGGATACTCAGGGCGACCCGAAGCTGAAATCGGCGCGCCGGCAGATCGGCGCGGAAATGCGTAGCAGCTCGCCGCGCAGGCAAGGGCCTGGCCGGCAATGAAAAAGCGGGAGCCTAAGGCGCCCGCTTGGTCTCAATTTGCGGTTCCAGTCGTCGGGCGTCTCAAACGCCCGATTGATTGTCACCCACACGCGTACAATTCTTCACATCGTCCAGCGTGATCTCGGACAGGAACGTCGCGCCGGCAAGCGAGCTGTCGGTGCGGAAGACGTTGCTGCCGTTGGAGAACGCCCCGCCATCGATGGTGACGTCGCCGGCGCTTTTTACCGTCAGCGCATCCTCGCCGACATTCTGCCAATTGACGTTTTCGAGCGTCGGGCCGCCATAGACGTGAATGCCGTCGGTGCCATTCTCGCCGAGATTGACATTCTTGAGCGTCGCGCCGTTCTTGAAAATGAACAGCGGCGATTGGGTTTCGGACTGGCCGCCATCGCCGAGCTTGGACGAGGCCGTATAGGTCGCCCCCTTGCCGTCGAACACGCCTCCATCCACGACGATCGGCTCATTGACCACGATGACGCTCCCCTCTTTCGAGAGGTCCGGCTTTTCCGTCGTGGCCTGTTTCTCGTCGGATGGATCCACCTTCTTGGAGTCTGACTGCCAGTTGATGTGCTTGCGCAGCACATCCTTGGGATCGGACTCAGTGCCGTTTTCCGACGTTTCCCGCGACTTCGGCACATAGGAAGTCAGCATCGGCGGGTTGCCGGAGAAATCTTCGAAGGGCGAAACCTTGCGGGTTCGGATGGCGGTGAAATCCGTGTCGGCCCTATTGCTGCCGCCAAGGCAACCGGACTCAAGGTCGAAACGGGACGTTCTGTCGAAGTCTATGGGCCTTTGTCCATCTACGCCACACATTGCATTCACCCCAGTTGGTCTCGTCTACTTCACCTGCTCTATGAGCCTGGCCTCTGTTTGGAGCTGGCAGCGTTCCGGATTTGCCCGATCTCTCCGACGGTTTCGATCGTTATATCCCTGTCGATCTCCGCCGCCGCCAGCACCGGAATGCGGCAGTTGTGGTGGATCATCAGCGTCTGGGTGAGCAGGCGCCATTCGCCCGGCACGATGATGACGGGATCGTAACCCCGCTCGTTGGTGTCCTCGAGAGCCTGCCTGGCTTTTTCGGCCAGCAGGCGCAGTCTTTCGGCTATCTCGATCTTCTCGGTCGCTCCAGCGGCATCATAGGACCGGATGAAGTGGTCCCATTCGGCCGGAAGCACCAGCGCCGGCAGCAATCCGCGCCGGTCGAGAAGCCCGAAGGCGATCTGCTTGACCAGCGCGGCGCGCGCCATTTCGGCCACGGCATCCGGCGCGTGATCGGTGCCGGCCTGCAGCATCACTTCCAGCAGTCCGCGCGGCTGGGAAAGCGTCACGCCGGAATCCAGCAGGCGCCTGACGACCGCGACCGTCAGCATCAGCGGCACCTGGGTGGCGACGTCGATCGCCAGTTTGCCGAGACGCGGTTCGAGGCTCCCCAGCCATTGTGCCGCGTCGTCGACGCTGAACAGGGCGCCGATATGGCGGCGGACGATGCGCACGATGTCGTCGGCAATCTGTTCGGCCGTCCGTTCAGGACCGCAGTTGACGAGGCCGGCGGGCACATTTTCGACCTGAAGATGGATCAGATCCTCGGCCATGCGGGGATCGGCGTTGAACGTCGGCACTGTCACGGAGACGCCGACGGCGCGCGCCGCCAGGCGAATCCGCCCGTCCAGCATTTCGCCGAGCCGCATCGCCTCAAGCCGCGCCAGCGTTTCCAGCGCGACGGTGGCGATGACGGGATCGCCATATTTCGCCCTGTCGAGCGGATAGGAATTGGCGCTTTCCACGGCATTCGCCGATCCGGCCGCGGCAGGGCCCGCGCGCCGGCGATGAATCATGAAGGCTAGGCCCGCCAGACACAGGCCGATCGCGGCGAGCACGCTCGTCGGAAATCCCGGGACGAAGCCCGCGCAGATCGCCAGCGCCGCCGCAATCGCCAATGCGCGGGGCTCCCGGAAGAGTTCGCGGCCGATATCGCTGCCGAGACTGCCGTTGCCGTCATCGGACACGCGGGTCACGACGATACCGGCCGAGACTGCCATCAGAATCGACGGAATCTGCGACACCAGACCGTCGCCGATCGACAGCAGCGTATAGAGATGGGCAGCCTCGGCGAAGCTCAGCCCCTTCTGGAAGATACCGATCGCCAGGCCGCCTATGAGATTGACGGCGACGATCACCAATCCTGCGACCGCATCGCCCTTGACGAAGCGCATGGCGCCGTCCATCGCGCCGAAGAACTGGCTCTCCTGTTCGAGACGCGACCGGCGCTTTTGCGCAGCTTCCGTGGTGATATGGCCGTTGCGCAGGTCGCTGTCGATGGCGAGCTGCTTGCCCGGCATGGCATCGAGCGTGAAACGCGCGCCGACCTCGGCGATACGCTCGGCGCCCTTCGTCACCACGATGAACTGCACCAGCGCCACGATCAGAAATATGATCAGGCCGACGACGACATTTCCCGCAACGACGAAATCGCCGAAGGCCATGATGATCTCGCCGGCATCGGCATCCGCCAGCACGAGCCGCGTCGAGGAAATCGTCAAGGCCAGGCGGAACAGCGTGCCGATCAGAATGACCGCGGGAAAGGTCGAGATTTCAAGCACGCTCTTCAGATAGGTCGTGGTGATCAGCACCACGAAAGCGAAGGAGAGATTGAAGGCGATCAGCACGTCCAGAACGATTGTCGGAAGCGGCAGCACCATCATCGTCACGACGGAGGCGCAAAACACCGCAAGCAGCATATCGGTGCGCCGCGCAAGCATGGCGATGGCGGATGACCTTACCTTCATGATCCGGCTTCCGACGCCATCGCCTATTCTTGTTCGCTGCTGGAAATTTCGGCGAGCTTCGGTTCGGCATTGCCGGCGGAGACGAAATTGACCGTATCGTCCTCACTGTCGCGGGAAACGATCATCTGGTCGTTGCCGATCTCCTTGATCCGCCAGCCGCTCGCAACGACATCGCCTTCCTCGTAGCGGCGGCCGTCGGAGCCGATGATGAACCTGACTGGCGTATAGCCGGCGGCGGCGACGAAGCCGTCGAGACCGGAAGAGAGGGCGGTGAGATCGACGATGGAAACGGAACCGCGCCGGCTCATCGAGGCGATGATGCTACGCAGCTTCGTCTTGTCAGGCAGGCCGAGAGGTCGCGATCCTTCGCCGATGCGAATTTCGTCGGCGGTGGCGACGATGCTCAGATCTTGGGGAATCTGAGCCATACGAATGGCCTGGCGGATTTCGGCAGCGATCGCCGCCGATGACGGCGCCGGTTCGGGTGCGGCGGAAACCCTGACGGGCGGGCCTTCGTGAGCCGGCGCGTCGCTGTTGTAAAGGCCGGCCAGCAAAAGCATCGCCGCCAGCCCGAGAAGGCCGGCAGCCGCAATCCGGCGTGGCGCGAACCGCCCGCGCCCGGCGCCGAGACCTTCGAGTTCGCAGGCCGTGCCGTCGAAGGAGATGGTCTGCCTCTTTGTAAGGCTCATCGTTCGATCACGCGGGATGGAATGACCATCGATCACCACGTCATCCCGCAGCGCGGTCAACGACACCGCGTCGGAGCCGCGGGAGCGCTGCAGACTGACGGCAAAGGCGGGTTCCGGTTTGGCGCCGAGGATGATCAGGTCGCAATCGGCGCTGCCGCCGACAACCTGCCGCTCCGCCGTCAACGGCAGAATGGAGCTGCGCCCGGCGCGCGTGATACGCAAGACCGGTCCGCCGCGGCCTGACGCAGCGTTGCCGGCGTTACCTCTGAATGTCGGCGAAGAGGGATCTAGATTCATAGCCATCTTGTTCCCGAACCGTCCGTCGAGCGGCTTTTATTGTCTTCGAGAGCGGGGAAGCGAGACGGGCGAACCCGTCGCGCCATTGTTTCAATCAGCCTGGGCCGATCTTCTTGATGGCGTTTGCGACGCCGTTGATCTTGGTGATTTCAGTTGCAACCTGCAGGCTCTGCGCGGTCGCTTCGTTCTGGGCCGACTTGAAGGCGGAAATCGCCGAGCCGATACCCGCATCAAGTGTCGAAGTACTAGTGCTGGTAGCCATGTCTTGAACTCCTTGCATGGTTTTGGCGGCCAAAACCTTGCAGAATTCCGGATCGAATTCAATAGCTTATGTTAAAAAGTTATTAATTCGCAATATGTACAACAACTGCGCGAAATGGATATCCGTCCTGTTCCCAGCGGACCGATGATCTGCAACAGTAGATCAGATAATCATTAATAGATTGGATTTCGCAGCCCCCTGATTTCCTTCGTTCATTAGTTGTCGGGCGGCATCCGGATCGTGAGGTAAACTCAGATGTTTGCGCGTTTTGTTTACATGGCCGCTATCGGAATGCTGGTCTTCATTCCTCCATCAGCCGGCGCCGGCGAGCGGGAGGTGCGCCTGGATGTCGTCTCCCTGCCGCTTGGCGATGTCGTCCAGACGCTGTCCTTCATGTCTGGCATCCCGGTCACGACAGTCGGGACGCTGAGCGGCAAGGTCGAGCACTGGTCCGTCCGAGAAAGCGGAGCCAAGGCCTTCGTCAAGCTTGGCGATGCCAGCAATCTCTTCGTCGCCTATGACGGCAGCCGCATCATCATCGCGCCTAAGCAGGAGGTCTCCACCGTTGTCCTCGATCGCGGCGACCGCAGCTGGAAGACCGAGCAAAACGCCATTCGCGCGCTGTTCCCGCTACTGCCGGACGATGCACTGCGTGAAGATCCCGCCAGCGGCTTGGTGCTGGTGCGCGGCCCCGCCGTCTTCACCAAGGCCGTCGAAGACGTGCTGAGCCGGCAGGAAGCCGACAGCATCAAGGTCATCAAGGGCGGCCAGCTGGAAATCCTGACGACGAACAACGGTGCCTGAGCGGCTGATATGAAGGCGCTGAAGTCTCTCAGGCAGTTACTGGAGATCCGCAGCCTGCGGGCGGACAATCTTTCCCGCAGCCTCTCCGAGGCGCGGGCGGACGCCGAAAACGCGCGGGAGCGGGAAGCGAAAGCCTCCGAAGCGCTCGACATCGCAGCAAGCCGGGCCGCAGGCAATCCTATCGTCGACGAATTGCGCAAGAGCGGCGTTATCTCCGCCGCCAAGCTTCAGGACGCGTTGATGCGACAATCCGTATTGCGCAGCCATGAAGCCGATGCCGGCCGATCGCTTGCGCAGCGCAAAGACGCCCGGCGCGCCGCGCAAGAGCGGGCAGAACAAGCCGCCGCCGATTTTTCGCGAGCACAGAAGGCGGTATTGCGCGCCGAATTTTCGCTTGAAGCAGCGGAGAAAGTCGACCGGTAGAGAGCTAAGAACCAGCAGATGAACCAACCGCCTGGGCAGCGAACCAGCGTAACCGCTGTCCTGATGCAACGTTCCGCGTCATCGCTTGATCATTGATGTTCAGCCTCAGCTTGAAATAGGTGCTAACGTTACGAATGCGAAACCTACCCAGGCTCCGCTCTTGTTCAGCAATGGCTGGATGGTGAACTTCGAGCGCATCACGATACGCAGTTGATCCGCGGCGTCGACCGGCCGTAATGGCTCCGCAGCTGGTGTCTTAAGCCAGGGTCCGAGTACGGCACGCTCATTCCAGCGCGTTCCCTCCGAGCGCCACCTGTTTTTCTTCCGCCAAGCCTGTTTGCTCATCGTAGCTAGGAACTGCTCAACGGCCATGCCAATGATAACGCCCTCAAACAGCGCGGCGATTACAGTTCAGGAATTTCGAAATCTGCAATGGCTATACCGCCCGAAGCGCCTACTGCGGCAGCCCCGATGATCAGCCGAGGTGCTGCTCACAGCACCAACCTTTGGCCATATTGCATGCCCCTCTCCGGATTTCCCGCCAAGATAGTACAACGCGCGTACCATATCCAAAAAAATGAGGCCTCGACCGCATGAAGCTTCCCCCGAGAAACCGATATTGGCTCTAGGTGTTTAGTCCCGGCATTTGATGGATCGGATCGATGATGAATCGATCTGGCTCGAAAGTCCATTGTTTGCAGATGAACTCGTAAGGCGTGAGGCCCTTTAGCGTCTTGAGCCTGCGCCCGAAATTGTAAGCGTCGATAAAGTCGGCCAGATGTTTTTTCAATTGCGCATGATCGTCGTAGTGGAAGCGCTTGACGGTCGCTTCCTTGATCGTTCGGTTCATCCGCTCGACCTGTCCGTTGGTCCAGGGGTGCTTCACCTTGGTCAGGCGATGCTCGATGCTGTGATCGTCGCAGACCCAGTCGAAGATGTGCTGGAAGGCATTTCGATCACAAGCTCGGTTGGTGAATTGAATGCCATTATCGGTCAAAACGGTGTGAATGGTGTAGGGCACTGCCGCGATCAGATTGCGCAAGAACTGGGCGGCATTCATCTTGCCGGCTTTGGTGTAGAGTTCTGTGAACGCGAACTTGGATGTTCGGTCAATTGCTACAAAGAGATAGAGCTTGCCCTCGGCCGTCTGCACCTCGGCAATATCGATGTGGAAATAGCCGATCGGATAGCTTTTGAACTTCTTCTTCGGCTCCTTGTCGCCTCCGACCTCCGGCAGACGTGAAATGCCGTGGCGCTGCAAACACCTATGCAACGACGAACGCGTCAGATGTGAGATGGTCGGCTGAAGAGCGTAGAGGCAATCATCGAGCGGCAGCAATGTATGCCGGCGGAAGGCGACGATGACGGCCTCTTCTTCGAGGGAAAGGGTCGTCGAGTGTGGGTCCTTCGGACCTGTAGGAAGGTCGACCAACGATGTCCGCTTCTTCCATTTCGCCACGGTTTTCTGGTTGATCCCGTATCGCTTCGAAAGCGTTCTCAAACTCTCTTCACTATTTTGTATTGCTCGACGGATTGCCTCTGTCGTCGTGGCGCTACCGTGTAGAACCTGGCCCATAGTGCTTCCCTCCATGCCAAGGAAAATAATGCACCATCAAATGCCGGGACTAAACACCTAGAGGACAGTCGACATTCGCTTCCGCTCAGGACGTTCCTACGTCGTGGCACGGCGAGAGATTTCGAGGCCAGCGCTCCGGCTTGTTGCTATGGAGCTCACGTTTTGGACGAGGAAGATCGCATAATGGATCGTCGGGGACGGCGTGATCGCGCTGCTTGTGGGGTCAATTCGGATCCAGCCGGTGGGATTCGGGTGGCGGAAGCGCTCGCGCACTGAGAGCCTGCGCAATCGACAAAGCTAAAAGCACCTTCGCGGGCCGAAGGAACCTGTCTTAAGGAACGGGCGGGCCCGGCATTTCTCGCCTCGGTGGAGGTGGCGAATATCCGCCAGTTAGGTTCCTATTGCGGCGCGCATATCGCACTTGTGAAATGCAATTAGCTGAGGCACAGAGACTTCCGGTTTCAACGGCGATTTTAGACGGGAAGCCGTCATGCTTGACGAGCAAGAAAAATATGCGTTAGGCCTTGCTTGACAGAAGGGCAGCTCCGGTCTTTCATGGCGGCATTCACCAGGGGGGCCCGGCAAGGGGCTGAGATACTGCTGAACAATAAGGTGTTGCTTGTTGTGGCGCAGTGACCCGTTGAACCTGATCCAGTTCATACTGGCGTAGGGACGGTGCAAGCGCTCGAAGGCTTCGGATTCACGCGTGGAATCCATGCCGGCGTCTTTTCATCATTCCGGCTGACTGGGTCTCCAACTTTCAATTTGGAGCCTCAAACTATGACATTGCCGCAAAAAACTTCACCCCAACCGTCACCACCGGCCCGCTGCCAGTGTCGCGGAAGATCCATACCGGGAGTTATCCACAGTCATATCCGCGTGCCGACGCGCGAAATTAGCGTCCATCCGACCGCCGGCGAGCCGCCTTTCGTCGTCTATGATTCCTCCCATCCCGACACCGCCCGCAGCTACCGTGACGAGACCTTGCCGAAGGAAGCGCACAAGGTGGCGCATTTCTGCTCGATGCGCATATCGCACAACATCCGCGCCGAGGCGCAGAAGGAGGGGCTGGACGCGATGGCGGCGAAATACCGACAGGGCGGCGATCTTTACATGTCGGTCGTAGAGGCCGCTAAAATACCGATTGGAGGATGACCATGCGCGTTCTTGTCAAGGGGGCCGGCGTTGCCGGCCTCACCGTGGCCTGGCAGCTTTATCGCCAAGGCTTCCGCGTCACCCTTACGGAGCTGGCCGACAAGGTCGGGGGCGGCGCCTCCGGCCTTGCCGGCGGCATGCTCGCCCCGTGGTGCGAACGGGAAAGTGCGGAGGAACCGGTGCTGACGCTCGGTCGTAATGCCGCCGATTGGTGGGAGGCAGCATTGCCCGGCCACGTCAAACGCCGGGGAACGCTGGTGGTCGCGGGTGGGCGAGATACCGCCGAGCTGGACCGCTTTTCCCGCCGCACAAGCGGATGGGAATGGCTGGACGAGGCGGCGATCGCAGCTCTGGAGCCTGATCTCGCCGGCCGCTTCCGCAGGGCGTTGTTCTTCCGGCAGGAAGCGCACCTCGATCCACGGCAGGCGCTCTCGGGACTTGCCGCAGGACTGGAGAACGCCCGCGTGCTTCTCGTGTTCGGCGTCACGGGCAATGCGAACGTTGCCCATTATGACCGGGTGATCGACTGCACCGGTGCCGCCCAGATTGGCCAACTGCCCGAATTGCGTGGTGTTCGAGGCGAGATGCTCTGCGTCGAAACGCGCGAGGTCAGCCTTTCTCGCCCCGTCCGCCTGCTGCATCCGCGCCACCCGATCTATATCGTGCCGCGCGAAAAGAACTGCTTCATGGTCGGTGCGACGATGATCGAAAGTGACGATGCGGGGCCGATTACCGCGCGTTCGCTGATGGAGTTGCTGAATGCTGCCTATGCGATGCATCCCGCCTTCGGCGAGGCACGTGTCACGGAAACAGGCGCAGGCGTGCGGCCCGCTTATCCCGATAATCTACCGCGCGTGACGCAGGAGAAACACACCCTCCATGTCAACGGCCTCTATCGCCATGGCTTTTTGCTGGCGCCGGCCATGGCCGGAGAGGTGGCGCGGCTTCTTCTAACAGAACAAACGGAAAGGAGGGCGCCATGACCTTCATCATCAATGGCGAGGAACAACAGGTCGCGGCCGCGACGCTCGCAGATCTGCTTCTCGCTCTGGACTACGAAGGCGGGTGGCTCGCAACCGCGGTGAACGGCGAACTGGTACACCGCGAGGATCGCGTCGATTTCATGCTTGGCGAGCGCGACCGAATTGAAATTCTCTCACCGATGCAAGGAGGCTAAGATGCTGAAACTTTACAACGTCGAGGTCCATTCCCGGCTGCTGCTTGGCACCGCCCGCTACCCGTCTCCGGCCGTGCTTGCGGAAGCAGTGAGACGATCGAAGACCGAAATTGTAACTGTTTCGCTTCGGCGCGAGGCCGTCGGCGGCAAGGCGGGCGGCGCCTTCTTTGAGCTGATCCGCGAGCTTGGTGTGCGCGTGCTTCCCAACACGGCCGGATGCCACAGCGTGCAGGAGGCTGTGCTGACGGCGAAGATGGCGCGCGATGTTTTCCGCACCGACTGGATCAAGCTCGAAGTGATCGGCCATCACGATACGCTGCAGCCCGATGTTTTCGGCCTCGTCGAGGCGGCACGCATCCTGACCGGCGAGGGCTTTCACGTCTTCCCCTATACGACCGACGATCTTGTCGTCGCCGAAAGGCTGCTGGACGCCGGCTGCCGCGTCCTGATGCCTTGGTGCGCGCCGATCGGCTCTGCCATGGGAGCGGTGAACCCGATGGCGCTGCGGGCATTCCGAGCACATTTTCCGGATGTGCCGCTCATCGTTGATGCCGGCATCGGCCGCCCATCTCATGCCGCCGCCGTCATGGAATACGGCTATGATGCCGTTCTTCTGAACACCGCCGTTGCCGGCGCGGGTGATCCCGCCGCCATGGCCGAGGCCTTCGCGTTTGCCATCAATGCCGGCCGCATCGCGCATGGCGCCGTGCCGCTGGAGCCGCGCGACATGGCCGTTCCTTCCACTCCCGTCATCGGAAAGGCCGTCTTTTCATGAAGCTCGATCCCTTCTATCTCATCGTCGACAGCGCCGATTGGGTCGAACGTCTCGTGCCGCTCGGCGTCAAACTCGTCCAGCTGCGCATCAAGGACCGGCCAGAGCCGGTGCTTCGCGAGGAGATCCGGCGTGCGAAAGCCGCCTGCGCGGCAGCGGACTGCCGATTGATCGTCAACGATTACTGGAAGCTCGCGATCGATGAGGGATGCGATTTCATCCATCTCGGGCAGGAGGATCTGGCGGCAGCCGATCTGGCTGCAATCGGCCGCGCCGGCCTGAAGCTCGGCCTTTCCACGCACGACATAGCGGAACTAGAGACGGCGCTGGCCGCCCGTCCGGATTACGTGGCATTCGGACCGGTCTGGCCCACGGTGCTCAAAGAGATGAGATGGACCCCACAAGGCGTCGAACGCATTGCGAACTGGCGGCGGCGTGTCGGACCGATGCCGCTCGTTGCCATCGGCGGGATCACCGCCGAGCGCGCGCCGCTGGTACTGGAAAACGGCGCCGATACCGCTGCCGTGGTCACCGATATCACCCGCAACCCCGATCCCGAAGCCCGCACACGACAGTGGCTGGCCGCGACCGCGCCTTGGCGGTCCGTGACTGAGAGGCCGCACCTGGGCTCTCTACAATGAAAAGGCAACAATAAAGAGGACCAAAAGGCGGATCCGTCAGGGGCTCGCAACCACCGCTCGCTGGTTTAGACGCTGACTGAGGCACCATCGGAAGGCTACTATCGGACATCCGATCTTTGCAACGCAACGATGCCGCAGTTTGGTTCAGTGATCGGGCTGGCCGAGGGCGGGTCGAAACTTTGGAGTAAGGCTCTCTTCATAGAGTTAGCGCTCGCTGCAAATCATCGTGCTCGAACGCACTGGCCATACGGTTGATCTCGGCTGACCGCGCACCGACCGCCTTTGCGGTCTCGCGCCACCTTGCTGTGGAGGTCGCGACCTCCTTAATGATCGCGCGAGCCTGGGCGAGCGTGAGGGCGAAGAACCCGGCAGTTTCTTCCAGCAGATCAAGGGAGCAGGTGCCCTCATCAAGACCTATGTTGGTCGTCAGGACGCGCGCCTTGACGTCAGTAGGCACTGGATTGAGGTCATAGGCAGGGGACAACGACCAGCCGGCTTTGCCGCGCCACAGAAAGCCGTGATTTCTCAGGTGGTCATCGACGTTGGAAATCAGCACATTGAAGGCGACGCGGCGATAAAGCGCGTGCGCATCGGTCTTTCCCTGCGCGCCGTGTTCGACCAAGGCGTCTACGATCTCCGGATAGCTTCCACGCTCGCCGTCCTTTGCGCCCATCATCGCCATCGCGGACAGGAAGGGGATCCGGACAGCACCATCACGGTCGAAGCGACGCGAGAGCATGACCTTCTTGCCGGCGACGTCGATGAGCTCGTGGAGGGGCGTGACAATGCCGGCTTGTTCAGCCAGTTGCAGAGCGACCTCTTCCCATGTCTCCACGCTGTAGTCGTCGGTTTCCTTAGGAAACTTGGCGATCGAGAGATGGCCATGTTGATCGATAACAGAAACCTTCGGACGCGCTCCACCAAGCGAGGAGCCAGGCGCGAAGATAAGTTGGAGGTCTTCGTCGGTTTCCTCATCGCGCAGAATACGTTCGGTGATCTGCAGTAGGCGGCCGAGCTCGATGAGGGCGGGAACGCCGGCACGGATCGGCGCCTGGAATTCCTCGTCGCCAACCCGGCGGAACCGGAGCGCGCCGAGCCGTGTCTCGTCGGCGACCCCAAGCAGATAGTCGCTTTGGGCCAGCGTGCGAACGGCCCGGCCATCGCGCTCAGCCATGCGCCTTTCCGAGCGTTGCATGAGGCGTCGGCCCCACGTATCGGGTGCTGAGTCACCAATAGAGCCAAAGTTTGCGAGGCCGGCGGGCGGGGCGAACGCTCCCCGGCTCAGAGCTAGAGCGGGCTCCAGCGAGAAGCGGCCGGGGTCCTGTAGCCAGGCACGGTCATACTCAAACACGATCGTTTCGGCACCACGGACGCGATTGCTTCGCGCCAGTCCGATCGGACGGGTGTGACCGTGAAGGTCGAGATGAACTTCAAAATCAGCCATCGCGTGACGATCCCGGCGATCGCTTTGGGTGAGCGTGCTTGGGCAACTCCGCACTGGCCAAAGATTGGCCGACGCTGTCGTTACTGATGTCGGCGACTTGGCTCAGCCCAACTAGCAGGCCGAGTGCCTGGAGGACGCCTGCGTAGATGCCGATGCTGACATTGGTGTCGCCGGCCTCGATCTTTTGAAGCGTTGAGCGTGAGGTGAAGGCACGTTCGGCTACTACCGCCATAGGCAGGCGGCGACGTCGACGTGCGTCGTGGATGTCTGCGCCCAGTTTGCGCAGCGCGCGCCGCACAGCGGCCGGAGGGTTATGAGGTGTAGGCATTTGTCACCTTCGCACTGCAGATTGGCCCAATATGTAGCACGAAGATGACAATTTTGCCAGCGGGATAGTCAGGTAGAAAAGCCGATTGTTTCGTCGTGTGACTTGCATGACTTTAATTCGGGCGGCATAGGTTGGACCGGAAAAACCACAGCCAAAAGACCTTGGTGAAGCACTGAACTGAGCAGCGCACCTCCGTGTTAGACGATAGACCATAGATTTTCGAAGTTAGCCAAAAAGCAATGGCTTCAAATAGGCTGTTTTTTGGCGCTGTTGCCGAGGCGGTAGTTCGGACGCTAGTATTGAGCAATCAGGGAAGTGTGATCGAAATCGGCGTCCAATCGCCATCCGCAATGACGCTGCCCCCAGCTACCCCCATTTGAGCCCGCCGACGTTATCCGCGAGACGTGGCCGAAAAGCTGTGATCTGCAAGGGAGAATAAATTTGCTGCATTTCGCCGATGCGTTTAGGCACCTCCGCCTTGCCTTGAGGTCCTCGATTTCTGCGAGAGCAACCAAATTCATCGCTCTACCACTTATCGGAGCATTCGTTTCCCATAATGTCCCGCCATGTCGTGCTTCCCGCGCACGGATTCGCTCGCCAGTCCTCGCGCAGGCGGCAGCACTCAAGTTGACGATACCACTGATCCCTGCAGCGCGACGAACCGCGCAGTTGACCAAGGATGCGATGAACAAGGCCTTTCGAAGGCCTTCGGTTATATGTTCGCGGAATCTCTGCGCGAGGAGTTGCGCTCGACCGGGGTCACGGTGACGGCACTCCTTCCGGGCGCCACCAATAGCGACTTCCACGCGAACGCTGGAATGGGCGGTACGAAGCTCGGTGGCCAACAGAAAAACGACAAGACGCTCGTCGCGAAGCAGGGGTTCGAGGCTCTCATGAACGACATCGACCATGTCGTCGGCGGAGACCAGGAAACCAAGCGGCAGGTGTTGGAAAACCGGACAACCCCCGAGCCTGTCAAAGCCGCCCGGCAAGCCGAACTGACCCAACCGCAGTGAAGGAGCACGTCATGTCACATCTGAAAGACAAGGTCGCCATCGTCACAGGAGCTTCCTCGGGCATTGGAGCAGCGACCGCCAGAGGATTGGCGGAAAAAGGTGCGCGCGTCGTCCTTGCCGGCCGCAATCAGAAACGCCTCAGTCAGATTGTCGAAGAAATAGCCGACTCGGGAGGTGTTGCCAGCTACCAGGTTGCCGATGCGACGGACTTTGAAAGCACCAAGACGCTCGTCGCGTTCGCCACAACGACGTACAGCCCGGTGGATATATTGGTCAACAATGCCGGCCTCATGCTCTTTTCCTATTGGAAGGATGCCGCCGTCGGCGATTGGAACAAGATGATCGATACCAATCTGCGTGGCTATCTGCATGCGATCGCCGCCGTGCTGCCGTCGATGTTGGAGCGCCGGTCCGGCCGCATCCTGAATATGAGCTCTATCGCCGGCTTCATGTCGGCGAGGCGGCTGGTGTTTACGGAGCCACGAAGTTCTTCATACGCGGTATCACCGAAAGCCTCAGAAAGGAGGTGGGCGTGGGAAGCGGGATCCAGGTATCTCTGATCAGCCCTGGCGTGATCGATACCGGTTGGGCCGACAAGGTTCATGACGACACGGGCAGAAAGATCGCCGGAGAACTCAACAAGCAGGGTATTCCGCCGTCGTCGGTGGCGGAGGCTGTGGTCTATGCACTTGATCAGCCCCCGGAGATCACGATCAACGACATTGTCGTCCATCCAACCCGGCAGGACTGGTAGCCGGCGCTTTCAAA
>NZ_AEYF01000047.1 GCF_000292525.1 Rhizobium sp. CCGE 510 | reverse complement strand
CGAAAGCTGCGCCTGCGTCAGGTGCGCAACGCCTTCTTTCGCTGTTGGCCACGGAAAGTATCCGCGTTCCAAAAAGCTTGTAAAACAGGCAGAACCCTTGGCCATCCCACCATAAAAGTTTGATCCGATCGGCCCGTTTTCCGCGGAAGCCGAAGATCGCGCCGGAACCTGGCGCCTCCTTGATAGCCGCCTCGACCAACGCCGACAGTCCATCAATTCACGCCGCATGTCGGTCACTCCGCAGGCAAGATAGACCCGGACATTCCCGGAAGGCCCGATCATGCCGCCTCCACGCAAGCGATCAACGACCCGAGCACCCTTAGCTCCACGTCAGCCGGAACCCTCAAGCACCGACCGTTTCGTAGCGAGATCTGGAGCTGGCTCGGGAAATCTACACAGCTAGGATAAGTGGAATTTCTGCCTGACTTCGGCTTAGATGCCGGGAACAGGAGAGACCATGACGAGACGACCGCGCCGGAACCACAGCCCGGCCTTCAAGGCAAAGGTGGCGCTTGCCGCCATCAGGGGCGAGCAGACGCTGGTGGAATTGTCCCAGCAGTTTGACGTGCACGCCAACCAGATCAAACAGTGGAAAGACCAGCTCCTTGAGGGGGCGACAGGCGTTTTCGGTGATGAAGCGAAGGCGGAACCGGCGGGTCCAACCGTGGATGTCAAAACACTGCACGCCAAGATCGGCGAGCTGACACTGGAGAACGATTTTTTATCCGGTGCGCTCGGCAAGGCGGGATTGCTGGGCGGAAAGAAATGATCGACCGCAAGCATAAGCTATCCGTCGTGCGCCAGGCCAAGCTTCTCGGCTTCAGCCGTGGCAGCGTCTATTATCTGCCTCATCCCGTGCCTGACGGCGATCTTGCCGTGATTCGGCGGATCGACGAACTGCATCTCGACTACCCGTTTGCCGGAAGTCGGATGTTGCAAGGGCTCTTGAGGGGAGAAGGGCTGGAAACTGGGCGGCTGCACGTCGCCACGCTGATGAAAAAGATGGGCATCGAGGCGATCTATCGTCGCCCGAACACATCCAAACCAGCGCCAGGTCACAAAATCTATCCCTACCTCCTGCGAAAGCTGGCGGTCACCCGGCCCAACCAGGTCTGGGCAATGGACATAACGTACGTTCCGATGGCTCGCGGTTTTGTCTATCTCTGCGCCGTCGTTGACTGGTTCAGCCGGAGGGTTCTGTCGTGGCGGCTGTCGATCACGATGGAAGCAGCCTTCTGCATCGAAGCAGTCGAGGAAGCGCTGGCCCGTTTTGGCAAGCCCGACATATTCAATACCGACCAGGGCTCGCAGTTCACCTCGATGGACTTCACGGCGGTGCTGAAGAAGGCGGAAATCGCCATCTCGATGGATGGCAAGGGTGCTTGGCGGGACAACGTGTTCGTCGAACGGCTCTGGCGTTCGATCAAATACGAGGAAGTCTACCTCCATGCCTACAAGACCGTGTCCGAGGCCCGCGTCGGCATTGGCCGATATCTGACCTTTTACAATAGCCGACGCCCACATTCATCCCTTGACCGGAAGACGCCGGATCAGGCCTACTTCAACGCGCTGGCGCCAATGATGGCGGCGGCATAATCGAGGCGGAAATCCACTTAGCGAAACGCCCGGAACTGTTCAGACAAACCGAGCCAGCTCTATGGTTACGGAAATTATTGTCACCTTGCCAGAAGCGAGAGCCGCCTAATTATGTAATAACCAGTTCCTCCTTGAAGAGCTGGCGGATTTTCAGATGATGCATCCGACACATCATGATGGCTTGCTAACCTGCGGCTTGCCAGAGAAGCGGGGCAAAGCTTGCCCATGCTCGTCGCACCGCTGACGAATGGAACAACTTCCTCGAAGACTTCGTGAATGAGCACAAATTCATCCCGCGCCCTGTAAGGAAATCTCCGGTAACGACCGGGTAAAGACACTTGCGCTTCATTGCGGTAGAGGTCCGCGGGACCGGGAGAAGCCAGCCGTCGAAGTGCGCACAGCGTCGGTTAAGGCGAGATTGCCGCGTTATCGGGCGCTCCGCGCGATACTCATCCATCCTGTAGATGCGTCCCATTGGTCGCATGAATTTTACAATGGTGAGGCTGCCATATAGGAGACGTTGAGGGCGCCAACCTAATGGAGCGAATTCGAATCAAGATATTGGCTTTTGTAACGGCGAGCGGCCTGGTGCATTGCATTGGCGATGCCACACTTTCGGCGCTGAGGTTTCGGGCTACCGATCCGCACCAAGGCGCCGGCTAGGCGATAGACAATACCCTAAATGCGGCGAGGAGCCGTTGAATGGTATCTGCGATATGTTCTTTTGTTTATCCAACACGGTTGTGACGTGAAGACGGGTCATGGAAGCACCTAATGCAAGTACAGCAATGGCCGATTGCAGAGTAGGCAGCGTTATCTGCATTCGCGCAAATGTGCCGTAAAAGACTTCGGCGGGTGGCAGCGCGGGAAGTTGCGCGGCACCGAGTTTGGCGGTGCGAATGTCGCCGCGAAAACAGGCAATTGAAGGACAGGCGGAAAACGGCTGCTTGGCCTTAGCGCCACGGTCGCCCTATGAACTGGGAAGATCCCCGCAATTTCGCGACGGGTCGACCGTTGTTCAGCATGCCGATGATGTCGGAGCGCTGATCGGAAGTTGAATTAACCAGCATGATGAAACGGGGTTCGAAGATGCCGCTTCCGGACGGTGCCCGTAGGCAAGGTAAGCTGGTTCGGGCTTGCAAAAGAAAAGTAATGCCGACATACGAAAAACAAATTGTAGGTGGGAATACAGTGCTTAAGGCGCCAGAAGCCAGCGATCGCGATCTAGCTTTAGACTTCGCCAAAGGAATACTCATCATCTTGGTGATTTTCGGTCACCTGCTACAGTATATCTTTTACCAAGGCGATGGCTTCTGGGATTCGGCATGCTTCAGATGGATCTACATGTTTCACATGCCTCTCTTTATGGCGATAAGTGGATATCTCTGTAGATCAGCCCTACTAAGTAAACCCTTCAGGCAAGCCATCGTTGATCGCGTGATGCAGCTCCTGGTGCCGACGCTGTTTTGGTGCACTCTTCTAGAGGCAGTCAAATTGATCATGCTGCCCCGGCCGCCGACCGCACCAGACAACGTTTTGCAGTTCTTGCACGATTTTGTCGGCACATACTGGTTCATCTGGGCTGCGTTTGCTTCTTTTCTTTTTGTCAAACTTATTTCAATATTCAACTCTTGGTCGTCGCGCGCTTTGCTTGTCTCAGTCATACTGGTCGCACTTGCACCCGTGACGTTTTCAATATTCCCTCTCATAAAGTACACTTACCCGTTTTTCTGCGTGGGGTTCTCATTTGCGCAGTCGCGAGAATGGTGGACGAGCATAATGCGGCCTCATAAGCCGCTCCTGATGATGTTCACTTCTATCGCGGCTATCTTGTGCTTCATTGCGTGGCGCGAGGACACTTATGTCTACAACAATCTCGTCTTGATCCAGAATCTGCAGTCGGCAAAAGATATCCTTCTAATGTTTTGTGGTTCCGCGGCGGCCTCGGCAGTGATGATCGAGGTTCTGCTTCAATCATGGAAAATTGGTCGCTCGAGCAGCGCGGTTCGCTTTATCGCCGCGGAAGTGGGACAGAGCACGCTCCTGTTGTACCTGGTGCAGGGTACGGTCTTTCGCCTCATGGATTCGATACAATATGGAGAAGGATGGACTCCCACAATGAAGTCTGCCGCGGCGCTTATTCTCGGGACGATGATCGTTGCCGTCGCACTAGCGGTTCGCTGGAGCATGCGCGACATTCCCTATCTGTCCCAGCTCATCCTTGGAGCGCCACCCCGTCTGGTTCGTTTGCCGAGCAATCCTGCGAATAACTAGCGGTGTCCAATTATCACCGTAAACTTCATCAGCAAGCAAGCAAGCGCGAAGTAAACCGTATCTTTGGCAACGTCAAAGATGGTGGAGTCGATATCGTTCGGCGTCCCGCTTGCCGCCAGGTCCCGCTTGTCCCTGATAAAGTTGCGAACGTTCGCATTAGGTACCCAAAACGCTCTTCCGGGCTGTGCAAAGCAAATGACCGGGAACAGCGAAAATCGCCTCAGCGGTCATGCCGAGCCGGGGCTGCTCCATGACGGCCGCTGCCATAGTCATCCTCTTGCCGGCGCCGGCGGAACCGGCCAGCTAGGTCGTGCCGGATGCGATGATTCCCCAGGTGCCGTGTTCTGGTGCGAATAGAGAGTGAACGCGGCCGATGCACGCCAGCAGCTTCAGATACACGCTGCCGGAGCGCCGAGGGGCTGGTTGTTGAAACGGTCTTTACAAACCTTGCAGCCGGTCGATCCGGTCGGCATCGGACCAGGCCCAGCCCAGAAAGGCCGTCTGACCTTCGTGAGCTTCTCCTTTGCCGGCTACGTCTAACAAGCGCCGTTCACTGTGGGAATTCATAGCATTGGTGAGCTGTTGTCGGCGTCGCGGCGGCCAATGCCGCATTCCATATGCCCGCGGCATTCCCCTCCAACGACGGCGCCAACTATCGAGGAGGGGAGCTTCGGCCAGTGATGCATGCGGGTTTCGGAGCCCATCGTCTCACGCACGAAGGAGATCATGTCTAAAGCCGGGATCCGGGATCCAGGGAGCACTGGGACGCGCCGTTTAATCGCCAAGCAGCGAAGATCGGCCGGCTGCACCTCGCAAGCGCCCGGACATTGCGCCTAAGTGGCATTTGGTTGCTGACGTGGCCGGAGAGATAGGCTTCCGCCGCTGCACCGGTATGCCATTCCTTCAATGTTACATCTCCGTTACGATCCCCACCGCATCTTGTCCGGTTCACGACAATGCTGTCCTCGATTAATCCTTCACAGGCTAGCTAATAGGTTGAAAACATTACAGATTCCGTGTTCCGAAACTCACCGGAGGAGACTGGCATGAGTCTTGAACTCCCAGAACTAGGCGGCGAGCAATCCCCCTGGTGGAACGTGTCGCGTACGGTGGAAGTCTTTTGAATCTTGAAAGGGAAATACATGGCAGGTCTGCGTCAGTTCGCACTCTACGGAAAGGGGGGTATCGGCAAGTTCACTGCCTCTCAAAATACTCCCACTGCCCTTGTCGACCTCGAGAAGCTGATTCCACCCGCCTAATTCTAAATCCGAAAGCCCAGGACACGGTGTTAGATCTGGCGGCGAATAGGTCCCGTTGAGGATCTGGAGTTCGCGGAGAAACATACCGCCACTGAAATATCGAGACGGAAATCTCGCTTGTGAAGCGCTTTTCGTCAACCCCGCCGGCGCATGCCAGCCGCTTGCCGGTGTTGCGGCCGCCCGGCTTCGAGGGGGCTATGTCTTTCGTCCGGGCCAAGTTGCGTTTCGCCACAGGTCCCATTTGTCGCACCATTTTAAGGAAGGTGTTATCGGAGGCGGGTGTGGCCGTAGTTAAACCGCATCCAGCACTCAGGAGGATTTTAAGCTGATGTCAAACGTCACCCCTGTCCCCGACAATGCTCGATTAGATGAGAAAGACGCTCTCGGCACGCCTTTCGTTAAGTGTCTCTTGCGACTGATGCGTGCTCAAGACACCTTTGAATTGTGGCAAGAAAAATCGGACACCGATTTGGTCTGTGATTTCATCGTGACGAGGCAGCAGCGTAGGGCGATTCCTCTCATCGGGGGACCTGACCTGGAGGTGCAGTGGCGGCTTGAGATCTTCTATGCCGCTGTGGCACTTGCTATAGAGGAGCAGTCCGGACTGATCGCGTCACCGGTGTTGACTGTGAACCATGAGGGATTCGGTCGGATATTACTTACGGCTGGGCGGCTCGTCGTACTGTCGAAGACGCTCCGCGACGTGCATCGATTTGGCTTCGACAACCTGCGAAAGCTTGCCGAGGCGGGAACTGGCCTGGTCGATAATGGCTTAACAACAATCAAGACCTATTCAGATGTAGCGCGCGTTTGAGTGCGGTTGAAATGGCTCATATAGGGCGGAATTCTTCGCTAATCTGGCCAGCAATCAAGCCGATCAAAGGGGACCTTTACAGCTCTTGGCGCGGGGGGCGACATGGAGGAGCCCGCATGACAGTGCGTTCACTACTCGTTACGGCTCCTCTTGGCTCCGGCGTATCTTACAAGCACTGATCAAGCGACGTGTATTGGCTGCGCCCTTTGTTTTATGTTCTCAGCCCATTCGGCAATGGCGCTTCGGGCATTTGGCGGGCGAGGAAGAGGCTTTGGTTGACCAGCTCGTCGCGCATCTGCCGTTGAAGCTCTCGACATAAGCGTTTTGCATCGGCTTCCCGGCGTGATGTCGTGCCACTAGACCTTATGATCTTTCGACCAGGCAAGGGTGGCATTCGAGGTCTTGTCCGAGAGATCATTGCGAGTTTGCCGCGTCGTTCGATGAGGGTCGTCAGCTATCGAGCAACGCGACGACGCAAGATCGAGGTGTCCGGGATCGCCGCCAGGCATTCGCGCGTCACATCGTCGACGATGTTGAGCACGCGAAACCGCGTTCCGCAAGCGAACTGGTCGTGAACGAAATCCAGCTACCAGCGGGCATCGGCTTTCGCTTCGACCAGGATCGGGGCGCGCGCGCCGATAGCACGCCGCCTGGCTTTCCGGTTGCGAACGAAAAGTCTTTCTTCGCAATAGAGCGGGTAGATGCGGTTGACCCCAGGCGGCTCTCCCTCCCGCCGAAGCAGGACGAACAGTCGCCGATAAACCATGACGTTCGCAACCGTTTTTCAACTTGGACAAAATCCCGGCTTCGAGCCGACATGGCCTACACGGATCAAGACCTTTGCGCCCGCCACAATCGACCGTAAGGACCATCAGTTTTCAGCAGGTCAGCGTGCTTTCCCTCCTCGATGACCCGCCCCTTGTCCAGGACCACAATATTGTCCGCCCCACGAACGGTCCTCAACCGATGAGTGATGACTGACCTGCCCCTGCGAATTTCCTCCAGAATTGATTAGAGTCCGGCCCATCAAAGGACGGACGAATGAAGAAGCAGAGATTTACCGAAGAGCAGATAATTGCGGTGCTGAAGGAGCAGGAGGCTGGCGCGAAGGCGGCCGACCTTTGCCGCAAGCACGGGATTTCGGAAGCGACGTTTTACAACTGGAAAGCCAAATACGGTGGCATGGAAGTCTCCGAGGCAAAACGGCTGAAGGCGCTTGAGGACGAGAACGCGAGGCTGAAGAAGCTGCTGGCCGAGCAGATGTTGGACGCAGCAGCACTTCGCGAGCTTCTTTCAAAAAAATGGTAGGGCCTGTCGCCAAGCGTGACGCCGTCACGCATCTGAAGACCGTCATGGGTCTTTCGGAACGGCGGGCCTGCCAGATCATATCCGCCGACCGCAAGACGATCCGTTATCGGTCAAGTCGACCGCCGGAGGTAGAACTGCGGGCAAAGCTACGTGACCTCGCCAATGAGCGGCGGCGTTTCGGCTACCGGCGGCTGTTCGTCCTGCTTCGGCGGGAGGGAGAACCGTCCGGGGTCAATCGCATCTATCGCCTTTATCGCGAGGAAGGGCTTTCCGTTCGCAAGCGGAAAGCCCGGCGGCGTGCTGTCGGCACGCGTGCACCGATCCTGATCGAGGCAAAGGCCAATGCCCGTTGGTCACTGGATTTCGTTGACGACCAGTTCGCCTGCGGAAGGAGGTTTCGCGTGCTCAACATCGTCGATGACGTGACGCGCGAATGCCTGGCGGCGATCCCGGACACCTCGATCTCCGGCCGTCGCGTCGCTCGCGAACTGACGACCCTCATCGAACGGCGCGGCAAACCTGGAATGATCGTCTCCGACAACGGCACGGAACTCACCTCGAATGCCATCCTTGCCTGGTCGAAAGATCATAAGGTCGAGTGGCACTACATCACGCCGGGAAAGCCGATGCAGAATGGCTATGTCGAGAGCTTCAACGGCCGGATGCGCGACGAGCTGCTCAACGAAAGCCTGTTCTTCGGCCTCGACCATGCCCGAAGCGCCATTGCTGAATGGGCCGACGATTACAACCACTTCCGGCCGCACTCATCGCTCGGATACCAGACCCCGGCAAGCTATGCCGATACAATTGCCGCAACCGGCTCCAACGCTGCGCGAGATGAAAGCTTCGCGTTTCCGCCGGTTGCTCACACCGCGCCACTTGGCGTATTCAAAACCGCCGAGGCTCTAATCGCCGCCGGATGAAAATTCAGTGGCAGGTCACTATCGGTCATGGTTCTTCTCCTCGATACCGTTTTGGCTTGGATCGCCTGCACCAAGATTGGCCTTGACGATCCCCAAACTCTGCGGGGCGTGGGTTCCCAGGGAACCCCAGACACGGTTTACGCTTCGCGTTCAGAACGCCCCTACCCCGATGGATAAGACGGCGGCGCGGTTGGTAAACGACCGCAACGCGGCGAGACGAATGACTTCCTGGAACGACGGCTCCCTGGTTGGGCGATGTCTCACTGTGTCACGTGCCGGCGCCGCAAGAACCCACCGAAAGTGCAAGTATTGAGCTCATCGGATCCTCACGTTGGATGCTCTAAAGAGGCTCTATCCCATTCGCTCGGAAGCGTAGGATCCGGGGTTTGGCGGGAACACGACCGTACGGCTTCCATTGAGGAAGACCCGGTGGTGAATATGTGCGTGTATAGCTCGCGCCAGAACCTGGGCTTCGACATCGCGTCCCAGCGAAACGTAATCGTCTGGAGACTGAGCATGGGTAATCCGCACGGTGTCCTGCTCGATGATCGGGCCCTCATCGAGATCGGCTGTGACGTAGTGCGCCGTTGCGCCGATAAGCTTCACGCCGCGCTGATACGCCTGCTTGTAAGGGTTCGCGCCTTTAAAGCTCGGTAAGAAGGAGTGATGGATGTTGATGATGCGGCCGGACATCCGCTCGCACATCGTGTCCGAAAGTACGTGCATGTAGCGCGCCAGGACGACGAGTTCCGTGGACGTCGACTCTACGATCTCCATGATCTTGGCTTCAGCGTGCGGCTTGTTTTCTTTGGTCACGGGAATATGGAGGAAGGGAATATCGTGATTGACA
>NZ_AEYF01000046.1 GCF_000292525.1 Rhizobium sp. CCGE 510 | reverse complement strand
ATTCAGTGGCAGGTCAAGACAGCGTAAATGCCAAGGTATGCGCCTGAGGACGCCGCCGAACCTCCCGCGCGGTTTCCTGGCAGAAACGACGATTACAGCCGCTCCCCCGTAGCAGCGCCTGCACCGGCCGCCTGGCCGGCTGGGCGAAGTGGGTTAGCTCGATGAAGCTTGTATACGGAGGGGACATTTGATTGATGAAAGGCTAATCGCGCGCGAGACGGCTTCTTACTTTTGCTTCCCCACAACAGAACTCGCTAAAATTGCCTGGGCTTTTAGATCGGCTCTCTTTTGAGAGGAACCCACAGGTGCTCCAGAAGACGCTGGCGATTTATTAATAGATGAAGACCGTGCCGTTGCCATTCCTTCCTCAGGAAGCGTAGCTACTTGAGCGGCACTGTCAATCGCTCTACGGCAGTCATCAAGGAAGTTAGCTATATATTCATTGACATAGACAACCAACGGCTCTTTTGGAACAACAATCAGACGCCGTTTGTCCGTTTTGTCCCGAGTGATGTCGATGAACCCACGCAGATGCGCTGCCTCGACATACTTTTGGCAGACAGTCTGGTTTTTAAAAGGTAGATAGCGACACGCCTGCATTTTCGTCATGGGTCTGTTATTAGCATGCATATGATATACTTTAAGCAGCAACCCAAGAATGTTCCTCAGGAAAAGTTTTTCTTCGGAATTTTCGCTAAAGAGATCTGACAAAAACGAGTCAATTTTCTCAAGCTTATGCTTTACGCCGACGTCGATCTGTTCTGGCGTATATATTACTCTTCGTGTTGTCTTCGCCACGGCCACGCCTCTGCGCAATGGGTCGTTCTGTTTTCACCCAAAGCCTGTTACCGGATCCCATCGCGGCGACATTTATCATATGTATGTTTTTATAACTACGACGAATATAGAGTTCTTGGCGGTCGTGCGACTGACCTTCAGGGTGCACGAGCCCCCGCTCTTGTTTTCACATCCATTTAAAAAAACAGTTACACAAGTGTAACTATCAGTGCTATCAAAAAATTCGGGAGCTTCGCTTCCGATGGAAGGTCGGTCTCTTAGTTGGCCCCCGACCCAGCTCGCCCGCCGCCCGAGCTGGCATGAAAGAGCCCGACCTTCCGTTTTGAACGTGTGGCTTTTCGAACGAGGGATCCGAAATGACTAAAGAGGTCTGGACAGATTACAGCCAACCGTTCGGGACGATCGGTCCATTGATGACAGTGGGCGAAATTCTGGAAAAGAACATTGATGCCGGATACAATGCCTACGATGAGTATACAAACGCAGCTCTTCAGAAATTTGCTCGGTATGCCTCGGACTTCCTCTCCAATCCGCATCCTCGTTTGGGTCGGGACGGGAGCGTTTGCCCTTTCGTTCCCGAAGCTCTGACGAAGGGACTCTTACGGATTGCCGCGTCGCAAGTGGTTGCAGTTGACGAAATTGAAAATGAGATGGCGCGTATGCTCGCCGTCTTCAGCCAGATGAAACCCGTTATGTCCTTCAACGATCGAACGGGCGACTGGATCTATAAGGCGATTATTATTGCCCTTCCTGGAATTCAGGATGAAGGAGAGATCAACATGATAGGTCAACTGCAGAAACGGCTGAAACCCGACTTCATTCAGGAAGGTTTCATGATCGGTGAATTTTATCCAGGTTGCCCGGAACCTGGGTTGCACAATAGGATGTTTCGACCGCTCGACACGCCGGTTCCAGCCTTGGCTATTCGGCATATCACCAAATATGATGCTCCTTTCATGCTTGGCAGCGATAAGTGCCTGGAGGCTTACTTCAGTATTTTTGGTGACGAGGGTCGCCGCCGCATTAGGCAACTTTTGGAGCGAACCGGGTGTACTCGCAGTCGCAAACAGCCATGCTCGATCGTCCTACCATATGAAACGGAAGGAAACGACTATGTTGGATGTTCATCCGAACGTACTTGCTGAACTGCACCAGATCGGAGCGTCGACGGTACGATTGTGGCGATATAGTGATTTCGCCACCCCTATTACATCCCCTTCAGATTTAGCCTCTGCTATCGGCCTTCCCGTCGGACGCGTTGCAAAGACAATGATTGTTGCGGAGCAGCAAGCAGACGATGTGATGCGCCGATTGGATCCTGGACGCCACCTTTGTGCCGTTTTGCTGCCGTCACCTGCAAAGATCGACATGAAAGCGGTTGCTGGCACGTATGGATGGAAACGAGCCGAACTGGCTCAGAAAGAACAGGTACTGGATCTCTTCGGCTACCCGTCAGGAAGCGTATCACCATTCGGTCTCCAGAAGATCGCCGTCCTGATTGACACCGCCCTTTTTGCTTATCCTACCGTGGTCACAGGTGCGGGCAAGTTGGGAGTCGAGCTTGAGATCGACACAAGCATGCTTTGGAAGATCGGGCAGCCGTTGCAGACGCGTGCACGGGCGACCCAAACCTAACGACTCCGTCACCTATCAAAGAGAGGCCGTGACCAAGGTTAGGTTCTTTCTTCGGAAGAGGAAATGCGGATCGACATAACGGCGTCTTGTAGATAATGAGGGGTCCAATACGCACCGATCACTGGGCTGCCACCGTCTCTTCGGATAGCTTCAGCTATGGGACCATGCTCTTTCATAGCTCAGGGCCATTCCGCTCGATCAAGGTCCCCGATGGCCAGTCACTCATTGAGCATCCTATTGGGAATACTACCAGAATTACGTTTTCACAGCGCGTCGGAGGGAGGTTGAGATAAACATCGGCGAGGGTGGATCGCACGCGTACCCCTTCCAAAACAGTCGCAAGACCATTTCGGCAGAGCCTGAGAACAAGGTTGCGCAACGCCTGCCGAACACCGCCGAACGCAAACCGAACGCCAAGTTGCTGCAGCACTGGGTAAACAATGCGCATTGAATTAATGCCGTACCCCTCAAGATCTGGACGCACGCCCCACAATCCAAGCTCGCATACGAGTAGATCGACCTCGCCAACCCGAACGAAACGACGCAACAACCCCATATGAGCGGCCACACCGTGCGCATCATAGCCTATTACGCGAAGCTCGGGCCTAGCTCCTGACCAACTACGAGCACCTTCGAATGGAAGGGCGTTGTAAGCTCCAGTTGGCCCATAGGTCTTCCGAAAGAAATCTGCGAGCTCCGTGTGGTCAGAGAGCTCCAACTCGTTTTCCCAGCACACTTTCCACCGCACCTGAGGGCTCATACCTAGACCTCCACTTAATACTCTGTCCAGGCGTCGACAGAGCAACTACTTGATACGCACCTGTTAGAGCGCTTTTAGTGGCACCGGTATAAGCTGGTGAAATCATTTGTTTGGATGGAACTCATCCGTCCAATGGATGCGTTCCGATCTGCCGTCGACTGCCGACGGCCAGATGAAGCGGCCGCGCTCCAACTTCTTCGTGAACATGTCGGCTCTTCCTCAAGCGCCTTCAGGCGCGTTGATCTTTTCATCACAGATTACCGGCACGCCACCAATATCTTGAACCGACTCCAAACAGAAGGAGCCCCGCCCGTCGATAGCCAGCGTGCGGCTCATCCGTTGCGCATAGCGCCCGACCGCCGCGAGCGACCATAGACAATCACCAAAGCCCCTCCGGTGTCGCGATATGATGAACCTATTTCCGCCCATTCCGTTCACTAGCGTTCCGAATGTCATGTCGCTCGGTGACGCTGCTCCACATCGCCTATTGCTAAGGCGCCTTTCCATACTTAAATTAGACTATCTGCAACTATAACGTCTATCGTAACTATGCACGCTACTTAATAGATCATCCAGCTAACCTAAGCCGTTTTGACGAACCTTCATTAGATCTAGGCTGGAAGGTTCTGTACTGGAAAAATTGATTGTTTGGATATAAAATACCCGTTGTTTGGATGTGACTAAAGATGCGTTTCAAGGGCCTTGATCTAAACCTGCTCGTTGCACTGGACGCGCTCACGACCGAGCGCAACCTAACGGCTGCCGCACGTAGTATCAATCTAAGTCAGCCAGCCATGAGTGCCGCCATTGGCAGGCTGCGAGACTATTTCCGCGACGAATTGTTTACAATGAATGGTCGAGAACTTCGGCTGACGCCACGTGCCGAAGGACTTGCCTCGGCAGTGCGCGAAACTCTCTTGCAAGTACAATGCTCAATCATCTCTTGGGAGCCATTTAACCCGTCGAAGTCTGACAGATGCTTTAGAATAGTTCTGTCCGATTTCATGATGCTGATATACTTCAATAAAATCATTGAGCGCGTTGCTCGAGAAGCGCCCGGAGTCAGCTTCGAGTTGCTGCCTTTAGATAGTGATCCGTACGAAATGCTTAGCCGCGGTGACGTCGATTTCCTCATCCTGCCTGAATTTTTTCTCTCGGGCGCACACCCGAGCGCAAAGCTGTTCACAGAGAAATTTGTATGCGTAGCCTGTTCGACAAACGTGGACCTACCTTCAGCGCTGACGATCGAGCAATATGTTTCCATGGGACACGTCGCTGCCGCGTTTGGGCGCTTTTTGAAGCCATCGGTCGAGGGCTGGTTCTTGCTCGAGAATGGGATTCAGAGGAGGGTGGAGGTCGTCGTGCAAGGGTTTAGCTTAATACCATCAGTCCTGCGCGGCACGAAACGCATAGCTAACCTACCGCTTCGCTTAGTCGAGCATTACGAAAGTACTTTCCCTTTGCGGATCATCAACCTTCCGTTACCGCTTCCCGTCTTCACCGAAGCTGTTCAATGGCCAGCGCTACATAATGCCGATCCAGGGAGCATCTGGTTTAGGGAGATATTGGTTGAGGAAGCTTCCCATATGATTTCCTCCAACGCACCTAAAATACATGGCTCGCTGCAATAATCCGGTTCCTGACGGAGGTTCCTGCTTGAGTACGGAGTCCGAACAAGTTCAACTAACGCGGAGAATTCGCGGCCGAGGCCGAAAGTCATGATACTGCACCCACCAAACAGGCGTTTCAGAGCCCAAACGTATGAAAGTTCACAGTGGGGCGCTCGCATAGGATCGCTGAGGAAGCCGCGGTTAGAAAGGCTGCTATCATAAACTAGTTTAGAAGTCGGCGATCCAATCGCCTGTGAAGCGGTTAAACGCGAACACTGGCCACATTCCCGAGGCCTCCGTCCCTGCTTACGTAGGAGCAGCGTCCGAGCTTGGCGGATGCCACCAAAAACCAAGAACCATCAGAAACGAACAATACCAGCAATTGTGGTCCCCCAGCACCCTTCGCTTTTCCGCCGAAGGTGCTAGACCGCAGGTCGCCCAATCGTCCGAAGGCCGGCCGACCGGCGACGGACGCGGCGCTCAGCTTCGTCGATAAAATGGCCTGCGGGTCAGTCACAGGTGGTGCCGCATTCAGCTAATCGGGCACGTCGCGGGTCGATCGATTCCAATGCAGCCCAGCTTCCTAGGTTTTAAGATGGTCACGGCAATCGCGCTGCCTCCTGAACCATTATATCTCGCATCCAGATATTTGCCGGATCTTTGTCGTGAAGTACCGGCCATTGGACCGCCTCGGTGAATATCGGTAGTGTTATCGGGGGCGCAGTCATCCGCAACGGTATCTTGTCCTCAAAAAGCCCAACTAATCGTAACGGAATGGTTGCGATGCGATCAGTGCCCATCAGGGCGGCGGGGATCATGCTAAAGCTTGAAACAACGACTTCGACCCGCCTTTTGAGGCCATGCTCCTGCAAGAAGCAATCTTCTATGGTAGGCTGCTGCGTCCGACCGAACCTAACTACCGCGTGCCCCATTGATGAATACTCCTCTGCAGTAAGGGCTTCCTCAAGTTGTTTGTTATTACTGCAGCCGACGCAAGTCAGTCGTTCCTGAAATAGATCTATCTTAGGATGCGCGCTCGACATGAATAACGGTGGGCTAATAAGGAAGTCTACGTCGCCGCGTCGCAAGAGCTCGTCCGGATTGTCAGTAAGCGGCAGCAAGTCAAAGCTAATGCCGGGTGCCTCCCGCGCAAGACGCTCCAGTATCTTCTGAAAAAGAACAAATGTAACGAAATCGCACAAGCTTACTCTGAAATGACGATCTGATTGATCAGGAGTAAATTTATCCCAGGATATGATATTGAGCCGAATATGCTGTAAAGCCTCCCGAATCGCAGGCGCGAGGTCTTCCGCACGCGGCGTTGGAACAAATTCACGACCACGCATCGTAAAAAGTTCATCGCGGAAATAGGAGCGGAGCCGGCGGACGGCTGCACTCATTGCGGGCTGGCTCAGGTTAATGCTACGTGCCGCCGCAGTAAGGTTGCGCTCAATCATTAGTGCATCGAGCGCGACAAGGAGATTTAGATCGAGGCCCTTAAATCGCATATCTTTTAACTATCCAATAATGCAGCCCTTCCACAACGGTTGTTCCTACGGCGATGGCTGAATTCGCCTTGGCGCTCCTCAACCGATTTGAGGGCGCGGCCACAGAGACTTACTCTGTGTGCTCGGAAAGCAACCTGAGGCCAGTCCAGATTAAGCCATAACTCCAGGGTGAACGCTCGTTGCAGTGTAATAGGAAGCCTCCAATGGCAAATCGCCAAACGCCAGCTGGCAAAGAAGATAATTAGCACCTGCTTCCTCGACATGATTGAGAAGATCTTGCCTAACTGACGCCGCAGTACCAACTACGCACAACTGACAGTCTACTGCTGCATCAAAATCTGGCGGGAGGTTCTGAGGAGTCTGTATCCCGTTTATCTCGTACAGAAACTTAAAGCTCCGAAGCCACCGTTGATAAGCCGGGGCCGCGAGCGAAATGGCATGCTTCGTCGTGCTGCCGGCCACCACCATTCGGACCAACCCAAGGAATGGCGCCCGTTTCCTGCCCCCGGCGGTATGTCTCTCGTGTGCTCGGTAGGCATCAGTGATCTGGCGAACAGTCGAAGCAGGGCCCCCGCAGGCAAGATTTGTATCGTTCTCAGCCGCCCAGCGCGCAACCTCAGGACGACTGGTTGTAATCCATGTCGGAGGCTGAGGACGTTGGTGTGGCCTCAACATCAACGGGACTTTGTCTAGTTCAAAGTGGTCGCCTTTGTAGGAAAGTGCTTGAGCTCCTCCCTTCATCGCTTGGATGACGATCTCGCTGGCTTCGAGATAGCGCGATGTCGCCACCTCCTCCTCAATACCGAAAAAGCCCCATTCGATTGGTAAGGAGCCGCGTCCCATGCCCAACTCGAGCCTGCCACCACTCAGATGATCCAGCATGCAAATTTCTTCAAACGCACGTAGCGGATGATAAAGGTTCAACAGCATAACCAACGGACCGAGACGAAGATGCTGCGTGCGCTGAGCTACGCCTGCTAGAAATAGATTCGGCGAAGGTCCCCTACCATGGGGGGTACAGTGGTGCTCTGCGACGTGATATCCAAAAAAGCCAAGGCGATCGCAAACCTCTGCCAATTTCATCCGATCTTCATATTGGCGCGCAATCTCTCTGCCGTCTTCGTCCAAATGGTCGAAAATGCCAACCATCAGCTTTGCGGGAAGAGAGTTTGTCATCTGAATGTCTCCAAGTTTGGCGGCGAGTTTTCGGTGGCCAGAACCGGAGGGTGGCCCCGATGTCTTTCGCCAGGCATTATTCGCCGTTCTTAAGTTTGCACAGAATTATCTAATGGTTACGGCGGCGCCGGAAAATCTATCCGAAGCCCGTTGCGCTAGGTGGTTTGAGGGTCTGGCAGGATTGGAGGCCGCACATCCAGAGCCGATAAATGTTGGGGCTTCGAGTTTATTGAACCTGCTCAGCTTTCACCCCCTAGACTAGGACGCCACCCGCTTCATCTACCGCTGAGAGCATGCGATTGCTGGCGACGGCTCTCGCGTCCGCAATCAGGTGGCTGCTCCAAGAATGCAGTCTACAGTTTCATCAATGGATTTATCTGCGTAGCCGTACCGATACTCACGCATATGGAATGGCAAAGTGCTTCGTTCGGAAACATTTACCAGTATACATTTCTCCGTTCTAATTCCCTTTGCCAAAACCTTCCATTTTTACCCGCCCGGGCCCTAAAAAGTGGGAAGTTAATTTCGAAAGGGTGATCGAAAGCCCCGCTCCGAAAGCGCCAGGCTCACTACCTCACCCATACTTAACATCCTTGCTGTTCTCTTCGTAAAGCCGTTGGCTCTGAAAACGATGCTGACGCCGATGAGCTGAACATAATGCTCACGCTGAAATGATATTGGATCCTTCATATTCCCTGTATGACTTCGCGGCGAGTAACACCCCATCTCGCATACCCACAGCTCCGTTCACTTTTGAGAACGCAAGGATTGGGAAGTTCGAATAGTGGTTGTTCAGCTTTTGTGGCGACCCGAACGGGTTATGGCTGGTATTCGGTGTAATGCGACGAGGCTCTTGCAGTAGGCGAAGAAAGGACCCAGAGCTCGCACTTGATGGGTAGACGAGAGCGCGTTCTGCATTTCCACGTTGGCCATATTCGTCTCCATTTATCGGCCAGGTCTGTGACCTAGCCCTCGGCTGCTCTCCGGTGGAGCAACATCATGGTATTCCCAATTCATAGTCGAGGTGTTTAATAACATCCCATGGCTTCGTAAAATTAATTGTTTGTATGGCATTGATCCACCAGGTGAATAACCCGGGATCTCCACCTTCAAAGGGTTGCTCAAACGTCAACGCTTCTTGCCACGTCTGACCCAGGGCACAACAGCGCTCGCCCCGATGTTCAGAAGGCGTCCAAGCGTTCGATGCCATTTTGGATGTTCGGCCGAACCGTTGCTTTCCTTCGGTCGATCGAAGTGGCGTGAGGCCGACCCGGGCGAAATCACGGGAGGTGGAAGGATCAGGAGCCAGTGCGGTTGTATGTCCCTGCATTTCCAGATCTTAGCTTTATAGGATGAAAGGTGTTACAATTGGGAGATGAGGATTGTCTCCAGTTTTCGGAGCTTCGTTTGATCCTGCTGATAGTCGCGGTCGCCCTGCCGCGCGGTCGACCTAGCGGTGCAAGTGATGCCCTTACGACACCGTCTGTCGGCTTTGTCTTGTCGGCGACATTGGGGTTGGTTGGCCAGTTTCCTGTGCTGGCTCGGGCTAACTTCCTGAAACCCAACCAAAGAGATCTTTTCTTTGGCTCGATCG
>NZ_AEYF01000045.1 GCF_000292525.1 Rhizobium sp. CCGE 510 | reverse complement strand
CTCTCTTGGGTTGGCGCGGCATTGGCCAACACCTTGCACCGACACGTCATCAGCCAACCAATGCCCCGTCAAGATAGGGGTGGATCGACCCACGGACGTTCCGATTTCGGCGTCGCCAGCCCATGTTTGGCAAGTTCCAAGGTCAGAATGCGGGTTTCGAGAAGGTTGAAGATGCGCAGGACCGCTTCTATCGCGTCGAAGGGTTTGGTCAGAAAATCCTTTGCGCCGAGAGACAATGCCCGCCTACGCGTCGGCAGGGTCGCATCGGCGGTCAGAACCAGGATCGGCAGGTAGCTGTTTTCGGGAATGAGCCTTGCAAAGGTTTCGAGAAGCGCGAAACCGTCGAGATCGGGCATCATCAGATCGAGAAGAACGAGATCGACGGGATGCTCGCGGAACAGCCGCAAGGCCTCGCGCGGTTCGGTCGTGCTGATCAGCGTCGTGAAGCCTTCCCGCTTGAGGATGCGCTCCAGCAGCGAAACATTGGCGGGTTCGTCATCGATGATCAGGATCGTCGATCGACGCACGATATCCGTGGAATCTGTCATGGACCAAGCCCCCCGCGACGTCATCCTCGGCCTTGTGCCGAGGATCTACGCCTGCCCAATTAAGTTTCTGAAAATAAATGTTTTCCTGTCCAGAAATTATCGTGGTCAGATGCTCGGCACAAGGCCACTGCTGTCCGGTTTAAATTTAGTGGACATGGTGCACGGTGTTGATTCTACTCATGTTCGAGCGTTTGGCGACGATCTCGGACACGAAAGAGGGGCAACACCGTGCGGCATGACAATAGCGTCTTTCTATGATCTGTTGAAGCGGATTCCGTGGGCGGTCTTCGACCGACTTGTGGAGGAGCATCAGGCCGACAAGCATGTCCGGCGGCTGTCGACCAAGAGCCAGTTGATCGCGCTGCTTTATGGCCAGCTTGCCGGTGCCGTCAGTCTGCGTGAGATCGTCGGCTCCATGCAGAGCCATGGCGCGCGCCTTTACCACCTCGGCGCTCGCCCGGTGTCGCGCTCGACGTTCGCCGATGCCAACGGCCTGCGTCCGAGCGCCGTTTTTGCCGAGTTGTTCGCGCAGATGGTGGCCCGCTCCGGGCGCGGGCTCAAGCGGGCTGTCGGCGAGGCGGTCTATCTGATCGACGGCAGCAGTCTGCCACTTTCGGGGGCGGGATCGCAGTGGGCGCGCTTTTCCGATCAGGCTTGCGGCGCCAAGATGCACGTCGTCTACGATGCCAACGCCGAACGGCCGATCTATGCGGCCGTCACCCCGGCCAATGTCAACGACATTACTGCCGCCAAAGAGATGCCGGTCGAGGCGGGCGCCACCTATGTCTTCGACCTCGGCTATTACGACTTCGGCTGGTGGGCGAAGCTGGACGCCGCCGGCTGCCGCATCGTCAGCCGCCTCAAATCCCACACGAAACTGGCGGTGAGCAGGCGGCAAACGAGGATGCCGGCATCCTGTTCGACCGCATCGGCCTGTTGCCGCAGCGCCAGGCCAAGAGCCGCCGCAACCCGATGAACCGGCCGGTGCGCGAGATCGGCGTGCGGATCGAAACCGGCAAGATATTGCGCATCTTCTCCAACGATCTCACCGCCCCGGCCGAGGAGATCGCCGCGCTTTACAAGCGCCGCTGGACCATCGAGCTGTTCTTCCGCTGGGTCAAGCAGACGCTGAAGATCCGCCATTTCCTCGGTAACAGCGAAAATGCCGTCCGCATCCAGATCGCCGTCGCTCTCATCGCCTATCTGCTGCTGCAGATGGCAAAGGCCGACCAGAGCATCGTCACCAGCCCGCTGGCCTTCGCTCGCCTGGTGCGCGCCAACCTCATGCACCGCAAAAGGATCGACCGCCTGATAAAACCAAGCCACAGTCCCCCCGGAAATCCCGGCCAGATGAGCCTCCAATGGTGACAAAATTTAAACCGGACAGTAGTGGCACAAGGCAGAGCATGACGACGGAGAGCTTTTCACGATACCGCGACGTCTTGCGCCCCGGCCTCCTGCACCACCGCATGCACGCGCGGCAGATCGATGTGGAAAGTAGCGCCGCCTTCCGGGCGGTTGCTGAAGCCGAGCACGCCGCCCATGGCGTCGATCAGATGTTTCGACAGCGCAAGCCCGAGGCCGGTTCCTTCCTGGCTGATCCGTTCGGCCCCCAGCCGGTCGAACGGGGTGAAAAGCCGGGCAACGCGTTCGGCCGGAATGCCGGCGCCGGTATCGCTGACCTCGATCCGAATGCGATCCTCGCCCATCGCGCGGTGACTGACCGTGACAGTTCCCAGGTGCCGATTGTATTTCACCGCATTGGAGAGGAGGTTTAGGAACACCTGCAGCAGACGCCGCCGGTCGGCAAACACAGTCAGATCCGGCTCGGCCGGCTCGAGGACCTCGATCCGGATCTGCTGTTTGCCGCAGAGCGGTTTTGCAAGCGACACGGCTTCATCGATCACCTCGGCGACGGGTTGCGCTTCGACGGCAAGATCCATTCGCCCGGCCTCGATCCTGGCCATGTCGAGAACCTCGTCGATCAGGCTGAGCAGATGCCGGCCGGCCCTTAAGATCTGCGCGACGCTCTCTCGGGAATCGGCATCGGTGAGGTCCATTTCCAGAAGCTGGGCGAAACCGAGAACGGCATTCAGCGGGGTGCGCAGCTCGTGGCTCATGCGCGACAGGAATTCGCTCTTGGCATTGCTGGCCCGGATCGCATCCTCGCGGGCGGCAAGCAGGGCCTCTTCGAATTGCTTGCGCTCGGTGATGTCGCGGGTGATCTTGGAAAAGCCGCGCAGCCGGCCCGTCTCGTCATGCAGCGCGGTGACGACGACATGCGACCAGAAGCGGGAGCCATCCTTGCGCACCCGCCAGCCTTCCGCCTCGGTGCGTCCGTTCAGCGTTGCCTTGGAAAGCTCTTCAGCCGGAAATATGTCCCTGGTCTGCGCCGGATAGAAGCGGGAAAAATGCTGGCCGACGATCTCGTCGGCGCCGTAGCCGGTGATCCTCTCGGCGCCGGCGTTCCAGCTCACCACCAGCCCGTCGGGATCGAGCCCGAAGATGCCGTAGTCGCTGACGCCCTCGACCAACTGGCGGAAGCGCTCCTCGCTCTCGGTCAGATCGGCCTCGCGCTTTTTCAAGAGAACACTCGCATCTTCCAGCCCCTGTTCGAGGCTGCCGAGTTCATCGCGGAAGGGATCGGCCACTGTCACGACCTCGCCTTGCGCCAGCCGATGCGCCTGGGCTTTCAGCGCATGCACCCGGCGCACGATGCTCGCCGAAAACAGGAAGACGGCGACGAGCGCGCCGGCAAAACCGAGGAAGCCGGCAGCGATCATCAGGCTTCGCGACAGGGTGCGAACTCGGTCGGCGGCCTCTGTCCTCGCGTGAAGGAGATCGGCCTCCCGCCGGTTCATCGCGTCGATCTCCTGTCTCAGCACGTCGAGAACCTGTTTGCCCTCGATAAGCTTGGCGGCAAGATCCTCGCGCCCGCCGGCGCGCAGGATGTCGGCCTGCTTCAGCAGCTGGAGTCGGTCGACTTTCGCCTCGACCAGCGCGCGAATGCGGTCGAGGCGGTCCTTCTGCTCTTGATCCCGCAATCGGCCGCTGACTTCGTCGAGCACGACGGGCAGCCTGTCTTCGGCCCGACTGAACGGATCGAGAAAATCGGCTCTGCCGGTCAGCAGATACCCCCGCACGGCGGTCGCGGCTTCGGCGATCAGGGCGTGGATCTCCTGAATCCCGGACTGGATCTCCAGCGTCACCCGCACCTGATCCTCGGCGATCCGGCTCTGCCGGTCGGCGACGAAGACCGAGGCGAGCGCTGCAAGCAACAGCGCCAGCGGCACCGTGATGATGATGATGCCCTTTGCCCGCAGCGGAAGATCGGCGAAGCGCAGCGCCCGCCGGCGCCCAGTCACGGTCATTGCTGCTCCTCCCTGGCTGTTGCGACAAGCCCGCCGCGCACGGCCATGACCGCGGCCTGCGTCCGGTCGCCGGCCCCGAGCTTGCCGATGATGCGCTCGACGTGGATCTTGACGGTGCCGGGCGAAATCTTCAGGGCTCGGCCGATCTCCTTGTTGGTCAGGCCTTCGGCCACTTTCGCCAGAACCTCCCGCTCGCGGGCCGTCAGGGTCTCCAGGGCGCTGCTGTTGGTTTGCGGCTTGGTGGCGGCGCGGCGCAGCAGCCTTGCGACGAGCGGCCCGTCGAAAAAGGCGTCGCCCTGAAGGACGCGCCGGATCGTGCGCAAAATGTCGTCGCGGCTGGCATCCTTCAGCAGATAGCCGGTGGCGCCGGCATCAATCGCCGCTTCCAGGTAATCGAGGCTGTCATGCATGGTGATGATCATGACGCGAGTGCCAGGCGACACCCGGCGGATCTCCCGCGTAGCAGTGAGGCCATCCATGCGCGGCATGCGAATGTCGAGCAAAGCCAGATCCGGCTTATGGGTCGCACAGGCCTCCACCGCTTCCACGCCGTCGCGCACATCGAAGGCGACATGGAAATCGTTCTGGCCGCCGATCATGGCGATGAGACCGGCGCGGGCAATGTCATGATCGTCGGCAACGAGAATGGATGCGGTCATCCTGGTAGCGTCTCCTGCTGCAGGGGGGCGACGGCGCGGACATAGGTGCCGCCTGAAGACCCAGTCCCGATCTCGATGCGGCCGCCGAGCAGCGCCAGACGCTCGCGCATGCCGACGATGCCGAGCCGGGCGCCCCTGATGTTGGTTTTGCGCAGCTCGCCGATGCCTTTGCCGTTGTCGATCACTTCGAGATGCGCTTGCCCTTCGCCGTCCTGGAAGAGGCGCACGATGAGCCGGCTCGCCTCGGCGTGTTTGATCACATTGCCGATCGCTTCCTGGGCGACGCGGTAGAAAATGATCCCGGTCGATGCCGGCCAGCGGTCGGCGCGAGCATCGAGATCGGCGATCACCGCCATGCCGTCGATCGCATCGAGACGCGTGCGCAGCGCCGCGGCGACACCGAGATCGTCGAGCTCCGGCGGGCGCAGATCGGCAATGGCCGCCCGGAGGTCGGCGACGGATTGGCGCGCGAGTGCTGCGAGCTGATCGATCTCCGGCTTCAGCGCGTGCACCTCGCCGATACGGGCGGCGAGGTCCTGCAGGCGATAGCTGAGGCCGGCGGCGAGCTGCGCCGAGCCGTCGTGCAGATCGTGCGCCACCCGCTGCCGCTCCTGCTCCTGTGCCTGGATCAGCTGTGCGACCAGGGCGGCAAGTTCGCTGCGCTGCCGCTGGAGATCACTTAGCAGCGCCTGCTTTTCCGCTGCCTGCCGTTCGAGATGGCAGGCATCGGCGAGCTGCCCGGCCACCACTTCCAAGGTTTGCCGGTCGTCGGCATCGACGGCGCGCCCACTCGACGAACCAATGAGCGTCAGCAAGAGATCGGAACCGTCGTCGGAGGCAAACCGGATGCTGTCGTTTTCGGGGCTCCTCGACTGCCCGACCGTCAGCTGCACAGGAGCCTCTCCCTGCAACGACGGAAAGACCAGCCTGGCCTGCGATGCTCCCGCGAAATCGGCAAGCCGCGACAGAACCTCCGGGGCGGCCGTTTCGAATGTCTGCGCATCGAGAAGGTTCCGCACTTCAATGATGAAACGCAGCCGCGCCGCCCGCGCTTCCGCCGCCCTGTAAAGGGCTCTCATCTCCGCAACATCAGGCGAATGCGCCGTGTCTGTGTTATGCTCCAGGCCCAAGGGGACTGCTCCTGAAATGAATGACGCGGGCACGATAGTCATTCCGGCGGGAATGTCATCTATGCCGTTCGGCAGATCGGATCGAAGCCACCCGGCAGATGGGAGCAGCGGCGGCAGGCTCTTAAATATTGGTCATGCGGTCGACCGATGCGATATCCGCCGGAACCGCCAGATAGGAAGCCAAATATGCGTACCATCATTGCTGCCGCCCTCGTCCTCGGTTTCGTTCAGGTCCAGTCGGCTGCAGCGGCCGAAACGGCGACTTGCGCGCCGGTGAGCGAAGAGCAGGTCGCCAAGCTTTTCGACCGCTGGAACGCCTCGCTTGCAACGCTGAGCCCCCAGGAAGTCGCCAAGAACTACAGCGAAGACTCGGTGCTGCTGGCGACGCTCGCGAACAAGCCGCGCCTGACCCCGGAAGAGCGGATCGACTATTTCACGCACTTCCTGCAAAAGGAGCCCAAGGGCCACATCGACAGCCGTGACATCAAGCTCGGCTGCAACTGGGCCGTCGACACCGGCACCTACACCTTCACCCTGAAGGACGGCTCGAAGGTGCCCGCCCGCTATACCTACACCTATGAGTTCAAGGACGGGAACTGGCTGATCACCTCGCACCACTCGTCGATGATGCCGGAGAAGTAAGGTTTCATCGACCTGTTGGTCCGGCAGGGAGACCCCGTGTTCACCCCACACGGGGTCTTCGCCTTCTTGTAAAACCACGCCGCATCGCGTATATACGGCAAAATATATACAAAACGCGGAGACTCCCATGCCGCAATATGCGCGCATATTCCAATCCGGCAATTCACAAGCGGTTCGGCTTCCCAAAGAGTTCCGCTTCGACGTCGACCAGGTGGAGGTGACACGCGAAGGCGATGCCGTCATCCTGCGGCCGCGAACCGATCATCGCGTGCGCTGGGCGTCGTTGCAGAGCGCACTGGAACGCGGCTTTAGCGACGATTTCATGGCGGAAGGACGCGAGCAGCCGGAGGAGCAGGAACGCCCCGGTCTCCAGGACCTGTTCAAGTGATCACGCATGTCATCGACACCAATGCGGTGATCGCTTTGATCGGCCGGAAGTCCGACATGCTCTTGAGCCGCGTGATGGACAGCGATGAGGGGGCGATCGGATTGTCGACCGTCGTCATGCACGAACTCTATTATGGCGCCTATAAGAGCGCGAAAATTTCCTACAATCTTGAAACCCTGCGCCTGTTCATGGCGGATTTCCCCGCGATTGGTTTCGAACGCGAGGATGCGTTGGCCGCCGGGAAGATCCGCGCCGCATTGGCGGCAAAGGGAAGGCCGATCGGCCCCTATGATGTGCTGATCGCCGCCCAGGCCAGAACCCGGGATCTGGTCCTCGTCACCGAAAATGTCGGAGAATTCCGGCGCGTCGATGGTCTGCGCCTCGAGGATTGGACAGTCGGCCGGTAGTCCGGTAGTCCAAGAGAGCCTTACCCTGATCGACGCAAGAAGCGGCGTCTTGGCGTATCCTTCGAGGCTCCGGCCTTAGGCCCGCGTGCCTCAGGATGAGGGACGTTGGGGATGCCGCCCCAGCTGTCTCACTGCCGAGGATGCGCTCATTGCAGGAAAGATCCGCACGGCGGTAAGAAGCATTCATAAAGAAAAGCCCGGACGCAGCCGAAGCTGCGTCCGGGCGAAATGCTTACCGATCAGACGAGGTCGAAACGGTCGGCGTTCATGACCTTGGTCCAGGCGGCGACGAAGTCCCTGACGAACTTCTCCTTGGCATCGGACTGGCCGTAGACTTCGGCAAAGGCGCGAAGCTGCGAGTGCGAGCCGAAGATCAGGTCGACGCGGGTACCGGTCCACTTGACTGCGTTCGTGTTGCGGTCGCGCCCTTCGTAAACGCCTTCGTTGCCAGCTGCGGGCGACCACTGCGTGGCCATGTCGAGCAGGTTGACGAAGAAGTCGTTCGTCAGCGTTTCCGGGCGGGAGGTGAAGACGCCATGATCGGGCGTGCCCGCCTTCAGGACGCGCAGGCCGCCGACGAGAACCGTCATTTCGGGTCCAGTCAGCGTCAGCAGCTGGGCACGATCCACCAAGGCTTCTTCCGGTTTCATGAACTGCAGGCGTTTGCTGTTCACATAGTTGCGGAAGCCGTCGATGCGCGGATCGAGCGCCGCGAAGGAATGCGCGTCGGTCTGTTCCTGCGATGCATCCGTGCGGCCCGGGGTGAACGGCACGCTGACGGCATGACCGCCGGCGGCTGCCGCTTTCTCGACGCCAGCAGCACCGGCGAGGACGATCAGGTCGGCCAGCGAGATCTTCTTGCCACCGGTCTGGGCGGCGTTGAAGTCCTTTTGAAGGCCTTCGAGAACGCCGAGTACCTTGGCGAGTTGCGCCGGCTGGTTGGCTTCCCAGTCCTTCTGCGGGGCAAGGCGGATGCGCGCGCCATTGGCGCCGCCGCGCTTGTCGGAGCCGCGGAAGGTCGAGGCGGACGCCCAGGCGGTCGAGACCAGCTCCTGCACGCTAAGACCGGTTGCCAGAACCTTTGCCTTCAACTCGGCGATGTCCTTGTCGTCGACGAGCGGATGATCGACAGGCGGGATCACGTCCTGCCAGATCAGGTCTTCTGCCGGAACCTCGGGGCCGAGATAACGCACCTTCGGTCCCATGTCGCGATGGGTCAGCTTGAACCAGGCGCGGGCGAAGGCGTCGGCGAACTGATCGGGATTTTCGAGGAAGCGGCGCGAGATCTTCTCGTAGACAGGATCGAAACGCAGTGCCAGGTCGCTGGTCAGCATCGTCGGCAGATGCTTCTTGCCGGCATCATAGGCATCCGGAATGGAGGCGTCGGCGTTCTTGGCCTGCCACTGATGCGCGCCGGCCGGGCTCTTCGTCAGTTCCCACTCGAAACCGAACAGGTTTTCGAAGAAGTAGTTGCTCCACTTGGTCGGCGTCTGCGACCAGGTCACTTCGAGGCCGGCGGTGATAGCGTCCTTACCGACGCCGGTGCCGAAGCTGCTCTTCCAGCCGAGGCCCTGGTCCTCGATGACGCCGCCTTCCGGCTCGGCGCCGATGAGGGACGGATCGCCCGCGCCATGCGTCTTGCCGAAGGTGTGACCACCCGCGATCAGCGCCACGGTCTCTTCGTCGTTCATCGCCATGCGGGCAAAGGTTTCGCGGATATCGCGCGCCGAAGCAATCGGATCGGGATTGCCGCCCGGGCCTTCCGGATTGACGTAGATGAGACCCATCTGCACGGCGCCGAGCGGTTCTGCCAGCTGGCGTTCGCCGCTGTAGCGTTCATCGCCCAGCCAGGTGCCCTCAGGACCCCAGAAAAGCTCTTCGGGCTCCCACACGTCGGCACGGCCACCGGCAAAGCCGAAGGTCTGGAAGCCCATGGATTCGAGCGCAACGTTGCCGGTGAGGATCAGAAGGTCGGCCCAGGAGATCCGGTTGCCGTATTTCTGCTTGATCGGCCACAGCAGACGGCGGGCCTTGTCGAGGTTGGCGTTATCAGGCCAGCTGTTCAGCGGCGCAAAACGCTGCTGGCCCTGACCGGCGCCGCCGCGGCCGTCGGTGATGCGGTAGGTGCCGGCGCTGTGCCAGGCCATGCGGATGAACAGGCCGCCGTAGTGACCGAAGTCGGCCGGCCACCAATCCTGCGAATCGGTCATCAGCGCATGAAGATCCTGCTTCAGCGCCTCGAGATCGAGCTTCTTGAACTCCTCGGCATAGTCGAAGGCCTGACCGAGCGGGTCGGCGCGGCCGGAATTGTGGTGAAGAATCTGCACGTTCAGCTGGTTCGGCCACCAATCGCGGTTCGCGCGGGCGGCTGGAGCCTTGTGATGTGCAACAGGACATTTGCCTGTGCTGTCAGTGGGATTGTCCATGATTGTCTCCTTATTGCTTGATCTGTCTACGGTCCAACATGAGCCCAGAGCCGGCGCTCACTCTGCGATGCATCTTCATATCCGAAGCCTATGATAATTTTAAGTTGGATTTACTGATTGCTGCGATAAGCTGATCTTATGAAGAACCTGACCCTGAAACAGCTGCGTTATTTTGAAGCCCTAGCAAGGGATGGCCGTTTCCGGCGCGCTGCCGATGCCTGTGCCATCTCTCAGCCGGCTCTCTCGATGCAGATCAAGGAACTTGAGCAAGAGTTGGGCAGCGCGCTTTTCGAGCGCAACGCGCGTGAAGTAAAGCTGACGGCCTTCGGCCAGACCTTCGCTTTCAAGGTCCGCGAGATCCTGCGCGGCGTGGACGAGCTGGGTGAGCTGGCGCGCGCCTCGCGCCACTCCTTCCTGACGCGGCTGCGCATCGGCATCATACCAACGATCGCGCCTTATCTGTTGCCGGTTATCATAAACGATCTGAACAATACTTTCGCCGGCATTCAGATCGAGGTGCGCGAGACACAGACGGCAAAGCTGGTTCACGAGCTTACCCAAGGCCAGCTGGACACCGCAATCGTTGCCTTGCCTGTGTCGGAACCGTCGCTGACCGAACTCGAGCTCTTCAAGGAAGAATTCGTGCTGGTGCGGCGGCCCGAAGACGAAGGCAAACCGGTGCCCGAACGCGAGGCTCTGCGCGAAATGCGGTTGCTGCTGCTGGAAGAAGGCCATTGCTTCCGCGATCAGGCCTTGTCGTTCTGCAAGATAGGGTCGGCCCGCCCCCGGGAAGTCATGGAAGGCAGCTCTCTCTCCACCCTGGTCCAGATGGTCAGCGCCGGCATCGGCATCACTTTGATCCCGGAGATGGCGGTTCCTGTGGAAACGCGCTCGGCGCACGTTTCGATCTCCCGCTTCCCGTCGCCGCAGCCGTCGCGAACGATCGGCATGGTCTGGCGCAATTCCACCCCGATGGCCAAACAGCTCCTTCAGGTTTCCGAGGCGGTTCGCCGCTCGGCCGAGACGATGCGCGCACAGCATGCCGGCCCCGTGACGAGCCAGGCCAGCCGCCGCGGCTAGAGCATGATGCCGAAAACTGCCGACCGCTTTTGGCATTCTGCTTTATTGCGTGAGCCGCAACGTATCTCCGCGAATGGCTGCGGCGATCGTCTCATAGACGGTCTTGATTGTGGCCGGCGATGCCGTGAAAAAATGTGCGGTATTGGTGGCGCAGTTGCGGATATTCACCACATCGGCATCGCTGCTATAGGACAGAGTGTAGATTTCAATGCCACTCTTCTTCATCGCCGAGCATGCGGCCAGCATCGCAGAAGTGGCAACCTTGTTGCAGGCTGACGATTGGGTTTGAGAACAGATCCAGTCGAACTTGTCGTTCGGGTTATATTTCGTATTCATTGCCCCGTCGGTCATGAACACCATGATCTTCTGCACGGAATCGGATGCGACTGCAGGCGAGGACTTGTCTCCCCACAGGCCCTGCCATTTCGGCGACAACGTGTACCATCCCGCGACCACGCCGGCGTCCAGCCGGGTGGAGCCCTCGGATGTCAGCTGGGTCACGACGTTTTTTAGATAGGAGAAGTCGCCGCTCAGCGGGGTGATCGGCGGCGGACAGAAACTCGTTCCCGATTTGGGGTTGGCATCCATTGCGACGAAGGCAGAGGTGGTCGGCGGCGCATCGCTCATGCCGTAAGCGCCGATCGCGCCGGTATCGTTGACATCGACATCGGCGCGCGGCTCGATGCAGCCCATCCAGTAATAATTCTTGGACGTGGACATGACCGGCGTGATGCCATCGATCCAATAACCGAGCGTATAGGCGGGGGAATTGTAGACCGATGTGGGATCGGTCCAGCGTTTGGGAACCGCAGCTGTTCCACCATACGATTTGAGCCAGGCCGTATTCGCCATGCCGAAATTGACGCGGCTGGAAAAAGGCACGATCGAGATTTTGGTTTTGTCGACGAGCGACGCGTTAGACGAAAAGGCCTGCAGGAAGCCGCCGACGGCGGTTTGCATGGGCGCAAAGCGGTTCTCCTCGATCATCGAACTCGACACGTCGAGAACCAGCGCGATTTCCAATTGCTTCACTCCCGGCAAGGCCGCGCAGGATCTGACACTGATCGGAACGGACGCGATATTGGCCATTTGCATGAAGGTGGTGGGAACGGCGTCCGCCACGTTGAGGCATAACTCCGCCTCATCGCTCGAGACTTCTGGTTTGCCGACGACGGCGGTCTTGAGCGCCCCATTCGCGGAGAGGAAGGCGTTGACCGTGCCCGATATGCTCGCCTCCGGCATTCCATGCTTATATTTCGATGCGGCCGCGAGCACTGCGGAATCTGCGGCCGACTGCAAATCTATCCGGTCGTTATAAGCTCTGGTGAAATCGATGGAGGCGCCGACCGCTAGAAGGAGCGGTACCGCGACCAAGATGAAGATGATTGCAACGGCCCCGTCCCGATTGTCGATCAGGCGGGAAAGAAAAGACAAACGGCGTTTCATATGCATCAGCTCAAACGATCTTCAGTTCTCTCATGTCCTCCCGAGGCAGGGCTAATGCGACACCGTTAACGACCGGGAAATGCCGGGCCGTCGGCAAACGATAGGCGAAAGTTTCAAGCGCGAATCGTATAATAGTGCTGATTCTGGATAATACGGCGCTGATCGACGTCGCTTCATTGCCTTCGCCGGAAAGGCCCGAGCGGGTTGAGCTCCATCCGGCTGAGCCCTTGAACGAACGTCGGACCCGCTCTGCGGGATGTGTCGAAACGAATGCAGCGCGTATCAATTTACGCGCCGACTGCACAGGGTCATAGGTCCAGAGATTTGCGAGCGCCCACGTCCGGGCGCGTCGACCCCTCGCCTTAAGGTCGCCGTTTGAACGTATGCTCGGCTGCCGGAAATTTTCTCGACCGGACTTCGTCGGCATAGGTCGCCGCAGCCTCGGTGACCCGCTTGCCGAGTTCGTCGTAGCGCTTGACGAAACGCGGCGTAAAATCGTTGAACAGCCCGAGAATGTCGTCGGAGACCAGGACTTGGCCGTCGCAGGCTGACGAGGCGCCGATACCGATGCTCGGGATGTGCATGGCCGCCGTCACCTCTCGGGCGAGCGGTTCCACCGTGCCCTCGATGACGACGGCAAAGGCGCCCGAGCCGCCGATGGCGTGCGCGTCACGCCGGATCTTCGACGTCTCGTGTTCCGAATGTCCGACGGAACGATAGCCCCCCGCGGTATGAACCTGCTGAGGCATCAGGCCGATATGCCCCATCACCGGGACCCCTCGCTTCGTCACAAAGGCGATGGTCTCGGCCATCTCCTCGCCCCCCTCCAGCTTGACGGCATCACAGCCGGTTTCCTGCAGGATGCGGACGGCATTGCGGAAGGCAACCTCTTTCGATTCCTGATAACTGCCGAACGGCATGTCGACGACGACGCAGGCCTTGCGGACGCCGCGCATCACCGCCTTGCCGTGGGCGATCATCATGTCGAGCGTGACGCCGATGGTGCTCTCCATGCCGTAGAGCACCATGCCGAGCGAATCCCCGACCAGCAGCAGATCGCAATGCTCATCGAGCAGCCGCGCCATCGGCGTCGTATAGGCGGTCAGGCAGACGATCGGCTTGCCGCCCTTCATGGCTGAGATGCGCGCTGGTGTCAGGCGCTTTTGAATTCCGGCCGCGCTCATCTGGTCACTCCCTTTCCCGGCAAACTCCGCCCGCCGATCACTCTGTTACCCGCGAGCACCCTGTTATCCCCAACGACCCTGTTGTCGAGAAGCCGGGTCGAGCCGAGCCGCACGAAGAGCGCGACGACGACGGGGCCTGTGATCGCAACGACCGGCTGCAGCGTCAAAGCATCTCTGACGGCAACGACCTCTGGCTTTGCCAGAGGCTCGCGACTGAGAAACGCCGTCAGCTTTTTCTCGAGCTCTCCCGGATCCGTCAGGCCGCCGGCGACGAGACGTTCCGCTTCGTCGAGGGTCTGAGGCACGATGACCGCGGCGCGGCGCTCCGCCTCGCTGAGATAGACGTTGCGCGACGACAATGCGAGGCCGTCGGCGTCCCTGATTGTCGGCACCGATATCACCCGCACCGGCACAGCCAGATCATCCACCATGCGCTTGATGATGACGACCTGCTGGTAGTCCTTCTCTCCGAAATAGGCGGTCTGCGGCTGCACGATGTTGAAAAGCTTATTGACGACGGTGGCGACACCGGCAAAGTGCCCGGGCCGGACCGCCCCTTCGAGCTCGCGGCCGAGATCGGGAACGTCGACGACGGTCAGCATCGGCTGGGGATACATGTCCTCGACGCCGGGCGAAAAAAGGAAATTGACCCCGACTTGCTTCAGCATGGCTGCGTCGCGTTCCAGATCGCGCGGATATTTGCTCAGGTCTTCGGCCGGGCCGAACTGCAGTGGATTGACGAAAATCGAGACGACGACGATGTCGTTCTCGGCGCGCGCGCGCGCAACGAGTTCCATATGACCGGCATGAAGATAGCCCATCGTCGGAACGAGACCGACAGTCCTGCCCTGCCGCTTCAGCGCATCGAGCGTGTGGCGCAGCTCGTCAATACTCGAGAAAACCCGCATATATCCTCCCCGCGGCCGGTCACTCCATCTTGGGCGCGGATAAGGACTGTAATCGATGCTGGAGGTCAATGCATTTGCTTGATAAAAACGATTAGATGAAACGACATTCCGAAACGCCGAGGGACATCAGCCGGGGAAACGGCATTTCGCCACAGGGCTGCCGCGCCGCTTCCGAGCGGCTTGCAGCGCGAGCGACGATGTGCGACTTCCATCACTCGCCCTTTTCGTCAAGATACCATCATAGTCGGTCGCTATGGACGTTACATGGAGGACGCATGGACAAGCCCTGGAAGATCAGCCGTGGACCGATTGCGGCAACCGAGCTCGACGTTGAGAAGGCAACCGCAATCAATATGCTGTTGATCCGGCCGGTCGGCGTGCTTCCGGCCAAGCCTGGAGATCCGATCCTTCCCTTTGCCGTCGGCCTCTTCAACGAACTCCGCCCGCTCCTGAAGCCCGAAGGCGGCGTGACGACGTTGAGGCGGGCGACCGCCGCCTATGTTCACTGCCGGCGCTACTATTTTGCAAGCGCCCAGCCCGATTCCGTGCGGCATGGCGTTGACGGCGAACCGGTCGAACCAATGTCGCCCGAAGACCGGCTGGTCGCGCAAAAACGCTTCCTGAGCCTCAAGCAAAGCGCCGGTAAAGTCGACGCGCCCGAGCCGGCAGCACCGGTTCCCCCTCCCTTGTTGAGCAAGAGCGAACAGATCCGCGCAGCCCTTCTCGGCAGGAAGGGCGCGTCAGCCAGAGCAGGATGACAATGGGTTTGCCGACATCCTTCAAGCCGTTCGTGCGTCTGCAACACCGATATAAGTAGAACCTGGTGTTGTATTTCGCCGGAGATAATATCCGAACTGCTGGCAAAACCTTCATGCCGGCCTCAAGTATATTTTGCTTTACATACCGTTAATGCAATTGCGCTAATTTTAGCATCAGTCAGAAACCTCCTTCGGACCTGTTAGAATGACGCGTCTCCTGATTGCAGCTTCCCTATTCGCATTGGCCGCAGTCCAGCCCGGCGCGGCCGCCGATCTTTCCGCCTATAAACGGCCGCTGACGGTCCCTTTCGAGGGGGTGACGGCCTATTCCCCGCAATTGGCGACGCTTGGCAAGATGCTGTTCTTCGACCCCAGGCTTTCCGGCAACAAGAACATGACCTGCGCCAGCTGTCATAATCCTTCCTTCGGCTTCGAGACGCCGGTGAAGACCCCGATCGGCGCGGCCAATACCGCGCTGGCACGCCAGGCGCCGACGGTTTTGAACGTTGCCTGGGTGTCACCCTTCTTCTGGGACGGCCGCGCGCCGAACCTGGAGCAGCAGGCGGCGGGGCCGATCACCGCTGCCGCCGAAATGAACGGCAAGCTCGACGACGCCGTGGCCGAAATGCAGGACATACCCGATTACAAGAATTGGTTCGGCGAGGTGTTTCCCGACAAGGGCATCAGCAAAGAGACCCTTCTGACGGCGATCGCCACCTATGAGCGGACGGTGGTTTCCAACTGGTCGCCCTTCGATCGCTGGGTGGACGGTGACGAGAAGGCGGTCTCCGACAGTGCCAAGCGGGGCTTCGAGTTGTTCACCGGCACGGCGGGCTGTTCCTCCTGCCACACGGGTTGGAATTTCACCGACAACAAATTCCATGACATCGGCCTGCCAGGCGACGATATCGGCCGCTACAAGATCGATGCGAGCAGCCCTGGCAATAAATACGCTTTCAAGACGCCGGGCCTGCGCAACACGCTCTACCGTGGCCCTTACATGCATGACGGAAGCCTGAAGAGCATGGACGAGGTGATCGTCCATTACGAAAGCGGCGGCGTCAGCCGCCCATCGCTCGATCCGGCGATGTCGCCCTTCCTGCTGACGGAAGAGGAGAGCAAGGATCTGATCGCCTTTCTGGGAACTTTGACCGCCGAAAAGCAAGACATCCCCTTGCCGACGCTGCCGAACTGAGGTGCAGGCAATGAAACTCTCCATACGCATGCAAATTCTCGTGCCGATGGTGGTCACGATCGTCGTCGGCTTCGGCAGCGCATTCCTGATCGGCGACCAGGCGGTTACCGGCCAGACCCGGGTCGCCGCGGTGGTGCAGGAGGCGGTGAACGCCAAGCTGGCCTCCGCTCATATCGAACAACAGTTCCGGCAGGCCACATCGGTGGTCGAGCGGGTGCTATCGATGACGAACTTCGTACCGGCGACCGAGGTCAAGGCTCAGTTTGACGCGACCGACGGTGCGCTCGCGCAATCGCTCGATGAGCTTGGCCGCATCGATCTAGCGACGTCGTTGACCGAGGGGGTACGATCCCTCCGCCAAGCGCATGAGGTCTGGGAAAAGGATGTCAGGATCAGCCTTGGGCTGCAGCACGCGGACGAGGTCCCGACGACCGAAAAGCTGGTGCGTTCGCAGCAGGCGATCCTGACCGGGATTGCTGCCGTCAATGCCATCGTCGACAAGATTGCGACAGAGAGTGTGGCCGACGCCGGCAGCGCGCTGGAGACGAAGATCGAAATCGAATTGGCCTTGGCGGGCCTTGCGGCGGTCGTCGGCCTGGGCATTCTGATCGCCATCGCCCGGCACGTGTCGCGCCCGATCCAGCGCATCACGCAATCCATGCAGCAGCTCGCGAGCGGCGAGACGGACAAGGCGATCCCCTATGCGGGGCGCCGCGACGAGATCGGCCTGATGGCGGGCTCGGTGGAAGTCTTCCGCCAAAACGCCATTGCCCGCACCCAGCTCGAAGGCGAAGCCGCGGAGAACCGGCGGCTTGCGGAGGCAAACCGACTTGCCGACCAGGAGCAGGCGGAGGCGAGCGCGGCCGAGCGGTTGACGGTTGCCACGTCGGGGCTCGCGGCCGGTCTGAAGCGGATGGCGGAGGGCGATCTCGCCTTCAAGCTCTCGGACCGGTTCGCGCCGGAATTCGAACCCCTCCGAAATGATTTCAACGCCTCCGTCGAGCAGCTCGGCGGTACGCTCCTTTCCGTTTCCGAAAGCGTGTCGATCATCAATTCCGGCACTCGCGAGATCAGCAACGGCTCCAATGAACTCTCCGGTCGCACCGAGCGGCAGGCGGCGACGCTCGAACAGACCGCCGCGGCGCTCAGCGCCGTGACTGCCAAGGTCAACGAAGCCTCCAAGATCGCCGAAGAGGCCCGCGGTGTCGCCGACAGCGCCAATCGCAGCGCCGTGGCCTCAGGCAAGGTCGTGGCCCAGACGGTCGAGGCCATGGGGCAGATCGAGGAATCGTCCAAGCAGATCAACAACATCATTAGCGTCATCGACCAGATTGCCTTCCAAACCAACCTCTTGGCGCTCAATGCCGGTGTCGAGGCTGCCCGAGCCGGCGAGGCCGGCAAGGGTTTTGCCGTCGTCGCCCAGGAGGTGCGCGAACTCGCACAGCGCTCGGCCCAGGCCGCCAAGGAGATCAAGGACCTGATCGGGCGGTCGTCCGCCAAGGTCACCACCGGCGTCGAACTGGTCAGTCAGACCGGCGCAGCACTTGGCGACATCGGCCGCTTCATCGTCGATATCAACCGGTTCATGGAAGCACTGGCAGGCGCGGCGCGCGAACAGTCCACCAACCTGTCGGAAGTCAATGCGGCCATGCACCAACTCGACCAGGTGACGCAGCAAAATGCCGCGATGGTGGAGGAAACCACAGCCGCCAGCGTCACGCTTGCCGGCGAGGCCGAGCGCCTGCGCGAACTGGTCACCCAGTTCGAACTGGGCAGGACGGAACCCGGCGCACGGAGCTATCGCGACGCTGCCTGAGCGGGTGCGAGGGAGATGAGCCCCTCGCCCGCGATAGCGCCATCAGCATCGGGCCGAGCGCGAACTCGCTGCGTTCGGCGCGGCGCGCCAGATCCCTGAGATAGCCGCCGGCGGAGTTGATGCTCTCTCCCCGCTGTAGAATACAGGCCATGACGGCGGCGGTGTTCTCCGGTCCCATCACCTTCGCCGCTTCTTCATAGGCTGACGGGCTTACGCCCAGCATCGAGCGCACGACGACCGCCGCTGTCATCAGGTCCCGCCAACTGGCGATCGTGGCGCCTGGCCCATAGTCGACAATGTCAGGGCAGGCCTGCAGAACCATGCCGAGCGGGAAAGATTTCAATACCGCAGCATTCTTCCGGGCAATGGCCCGCGATCCCTCCCCGTCCTTCCCCGCCATTCCGGATTCGCGCCTTTCCAGCCCTGCCCTCGGCTCGTAGTCTCGGTTCGCCTTCTGCCGCGTTTCCAAGCTCGGTTCAGATTCAGATGTGGATTCAGGGTTCGAATTCTGTATGTGGCGCTCAATATGGGATTCATTGGTGCTCGCTATCTGACTTTCTTCTTGCGATTCCAATGTGTTGATGATGCCAAGTCGCATCGCCTCGAGTTCTTCGAGTATAGGCGACAGATTTTCGAGTGTTGCTGCCCTCGGGATGCGCTGCAGGAGCCCATGAAGCATCGAAGAGATGCGCTCCCAGTCGCCGGGGATCGCCTCCGCAACGGCCGCGGAGACAAGCTTGGCGATATCCCGACGGCAGATCGTCAGCCGCTCCTTCATTGCGCGCAGCATCTGCCGGTCGGCGGCGATGCGGGCGGCGATCGTTTCGATCTCGGTGGCGCGGGCAAGAAGCGGCGCCAGGCTGAAGCCGTAGGCCTCGTCGACCCCGCCTTCCCTGTTGCGCTTGATATAGCGCTTGCCGTTCGGACTGTCTTTGCGGGAGACAAGCCCGGCCTCGACGAGACCAGCGAGATGCCGGCGCAATGTCGCGGCGGCCATGCCGCGTGCCCTGAGGCAAAGCTGCATGTTCGAGGGAAAGACGACCAGTCCTTTTTCGCCGGACAGCTCGTCGTCAGGAAAAAATGTCAGCAGCGCATCGAGCACCGTCAGTGCACGATCGCTCACGCCGAGACTCGCGCGGGCCTCGCAGACCGATCTGAACAGCTTCCACTTGTTACGCCTCGTTCCGGCCTCGATCGCTTCGCCTCGCCGCTGTTTCAGCAGCATGGCAAGCGACATCGGCCGCCGCCCGAAGGGCGTCGTCACACATTCACTCTCCATTTCCTTCACCTTTCAATCAGGCAAAAGAAATCCGCTCACCAAACGGTGCCGACTCTTGACTGGAATTCGTGAAAATGCGATTCTCTGTCTTGCTTAAGGATAGGAGAAGGGCTTCCACGACCTGGTCGTTTGGGGGCCTTTTTCTTTTGCGGTTTCAGTCTCCTTGATTGCTCTCCTCGGCGAGGAATTGCTCATAGAGCGCATCCAGCTTGCTGGAGAGAAATTTTCCGAAGCGGCCGGCATTCCTGGCTTTCATCGAAAGCGAAAATGCCTTGCCGTCATTCTTGATTTCCGCCTGGATTGCCTTGTCCCCCGGCTGCCATTTGACCCTGCCTGCCGCGGCCTGGGATTTTTTCACCGGCCGGTCGCTTTTGTTCAGCGCCGTGTAGAGCGCTTCGAAACGTTTGTCGGAGGGTAATCCAAGAAAGTCGTTGCCTTTCAGGACCTTGACGATATCCGCCGCATTGGATGCCTTGCCGGCGAGCAGCGAAAGCTCCACCCAGCGCTCACGGCCGATACCTGGCGCTGCGCCGATCGCCTGGACGACCTCCGGTGAGATCCGATCCGTCACCGAAATCATCTTCGAGATCGAAGCTGCATTGGCGGCGAGTGCTGTCGATATGACCTCCCTATCGTAGCCAAGCTCCTCCAGCCGCCTGGCGAAGAGCGCGCGCTCGATGAAGGTAAGATCGGCTCGGGCCGAATTTTCCTGCCCCTGGGCGATGACATGAGTCCGGTCGTCGATCGCCTTGACGACCGCCCTGACATTGCGGCCGAGTTCGCGGGCCGCGCGCAGCCGCCGATGGCCGAAGACGACCTGATAGCGGCCGTCGATCTTGCCGTGGGGACGCACCAGGATCGGCGTATCCTGCCCGCGGGCGCGGATCGCTTCGACCAGCGCGCGGAATTCCTCGTCGTCCTCGGACAGGCGGTCCTTGACGAAGGAGGCCTCGACGACATCCGGATCAAGATCGACGACCGCCTCGCCCTCCAGGAACTTCTCCGCCTGTTTGGCCAGTTCATCCAGCGAGCGGACAAGCGACCGGCCGGCCCCGCGCATCGGATAGTTGGGCGCGCCAGCGCTCTCGTCAGGCATGTCGGCCAGCCCTTCCAGAAGATTCTTTCGTGCCATCACGTCCTCCGATTGCGGTCAATCAATTGATTCGGTTCAAGGAAACGGTGAATTTGTCAGCCGACAAGTTCATCGCCCCCATGCCTGGTGAATGAGATCGGCAATCTCTGCGTTGACCGAACCCATCGCCTCCAGCGCCCGATCGTAGGTTCCCCGGTTCATCGACGAACGCTCCACCTCGTAGAGCGTCTGCTTGGTGATCCCGGCATCCGAGATCGCCGTCGACTTGACCATCTGGTTCCGGAGCATGAACTCGTGGAACATCGTCGACATGAAGCCGACCATCTGCGCCTGCGGCACGTCGGTCGGCTCGTAGCGGGTGATCAGATAGCGATACCAGGAGAGGTTCACTTCGGCGCCGGCGGCGCGGATCGGCTTCAGGATGCCGCCGAGCATCAGCAGGAACTGGCCCATCGACATGACGTCGAGCATCTGCGGATGGATGGTGATCAGCACGCTTGTTGCCGCCGTCAGCGCCGTCAAGGTGAGGTAACCGAGCTGTGGTGGGCAATCGATGACGACGACATCGTAGCGATCGTCGACTTCGGCAAGGGCGCGCGAGATGCGGGTGAAAAACGTCTTGCCCTCATTGGTCGATTTGTCGGCCATGGCGAGCGGCGTGTCGTATTCGTATTCCTGCAGATCGAGATTGGCCGGCACGATATCGAGGCCGGGAAAATTCGTCCTGTGGATGATGTCTGCGAGCGGCTTCCTCTCGCCGTCGTAGCGGATCGCTTCGTAAATGGATGAGGCCTGGTCGAACTCCGGCTGAAAACCGTGCAGGGAGGACAGCGATGCCTGCGGATCGAGATCGACGGCAAGCACGCGGTGGCCGGTCAGCGCAAGATGCTGGGCAAGATGGGCTGATGTCGTCGTCTTGCCGGAGCCACCCTTGAAATTGACGACGGCCAACACCTGCAGCTTCTCTTTACCGCGGCGATGGGGAACATACATCCGGCTTTCGGAGCGGCCATGGACATCGAGATATCGCCTCAGTTCCAGCATCTGCTCGGCTGTGTAAGAACGGCGCCCGGAAGGCGACGTCTGCGGGCAGGGGCCTTTGCCTTCGAGATGCAGTTTCTTCAACGTGCTTTGCGAGGCGCCGACATAATTCGCCACCTCCGCCAGGGAGAAGCGGCGCAGCGTCTTCTGCGCATTGGGCGGAAAGCGCTGCACGCTGAGCAGATGCAGCTTCTTTGAAATCACGTCGCCCTGTTCGAGAATCTGATCCTCGAATTGCAACGGCGCCTTGTTCAAGGCGGTCAAATTAGCGTTCATCGGCAGCAATCTTTCGGATAACGATTTTCGGGCTCAAAAGCCCTTCTAATCGTTATTATCCGCGATTCTCCGATGCCGGCCAAGAATTTTAAGGTTAACGCATATTAACCTTTTCGGTGCTCGTCCAGGTACTTGGCCGATGCAGCATGAATGTCGGGAGGGACTGAAAACTTCGGGGCCGGGGGCACGGAAAGCGCGCCCCCGGCCGCCACCCGGCCGAAGGGGAGGGGGCATCGGCCGGCTTAATTCACAGGGGTTTCCCCTGACGTGATCCGCTGCTCATCGGCGGCAAACAGGTGAACGGCATCATGGATCGGAGCAATCCTCAGCACTTCGCCGGGAGCCGCCCTGATCCGCTCCCGGAAGACGCAGGTGAGTGTCTGGGTTCCCAACCGGACGATCACCAGTGTTTCCGAACCCGTGGGCTCGACGACGACGGTCGTCGCCTCGATGCCGCTGGGATCCAGGAGAATATGCTCGGGACGAATGCCATAGGTCACGGCATCGCTCGGGCGGCGCTCGCTTGGAAGCAGCAGCCCGTCGGCAGTTTGGAACCCGTCCTCGGTCATGTTGCCGCCGATGAAATTCATCGCGGGCGAACCGATAAAGCCGGCAACGAAAAGGTTGTTGGGGCGGTCGTACAATTCCAGCGGCGAGCCCGACTGTTCGATCACCCCGTCCTTCATCACCACGATCTTGTCGGCCATGGTCATGGCTTCGATCTGGTCGTGGGTGACGTAGATGGTGGTCGTCTGCAGCCGTTGATGCAGTTCCTTGATCTCGGAGCGCATCTGCACCCTGAGCTTGGCGTCGAGGTTCGACAACGGCTCATCGAAGAGGAAGACGGCCGGGTCACGCACGATCGCCCGACCCATGGCGACGCGCTGCCTCTGGCCGCCCGACAGCTGTTTCGGATATCTCTCCAGCAGACTTTCCAGGCCGAGGATCTTGGCGGCGTTGCCGACCCGCTGATCGATTTCCGTCTTCGGCATTCGTTTCAGCCGCAACGAAAAACCCATATTCTTGGCAACGGTCATGTGCGGGTAGAGCGCGTAATTCTGGAACACCATGGCGATGTCCCGATCCTTGGGCGCAAGCTCGTTGACGATATGCCTGCCGATCTGGATCTGCCCTGAGGTGATGCCCTCCAGGCCGGCGATCATCCTGAGCAACGTCGACTTCCCGCAGCCCGAGGGGCCGACCAGAACGACGAACTCGCCGTCGCCGATGTCGACCGATACGCCTTTGATGGCTTTGAAAGCGCCGTAATCCTTGCGCGCATTGTTGACCGAAACATGGGCCATTGCAGTCCTCCTGAAATCGCTATCAAAGCCTGCTCAAGACATTTTTGAGATAATCGAGGCCGAGACGCTCGCCCTCCTTACGCGCCGACAGATCCTTGCCAGGCCAGCCATAGGCGGCGTCCTCGTGCTCGATCGACAGCGTGCCGTCAAAGCCGGCCCCACGCGCCTGGCGCAGCAACCGCGGCCAGTCGATGAGGCCTTGCCCCGGCAGCTTGTATTGCCACCAGCCCTTGCCGTGATAGCCGACGGCCTGCAGGACCTCTGTATCGACTGCCGTGTCCTTGGCATGCAGGATGGCGATGCGATCCTTCACCGCTTCCATCGCCTGATAGGGATCGACGCCGATGCGGATGAGGTGCGAGGGGTCGAATTCCAAGCCGAAGCGAGGATCCGGGATCCGCCGAAAAAGCTCCTGCCATCCTCTCGGCGTCGTACCGATGAAATTATCCCTAGGACCCGGCCAGTTTTCGATCGCGAAGATCAGGCCGGAGGATTGCGCCTCGGCGATCAGCTTGATTGCGAATTCGGCGAAGTCGTCATAATTGGCGTCTTCGCCGGCGCTGTCGTCGCGGCCGGGGAAAATCACGAAGATCGGGACGTCGGCCTCACCGATTGCCTTGGCAAAATCGGCGGTTTTCGCCCGAAGCTCCCGGCGCTTGTCGCGGTCGGCGTCGAGCTGATTGCCGAAATAGGTGATCGAAGAGACGAACAGGCCGCGGCTGCGGGCGAGGGCGACGGCGTTCGGCACCTGATCCGGCGTTTTGATATGGCCGCCGACATCAATTTCGATGGCGTCGAACCCCGCCGATGCGGCGAAATCCACCACCTCCTCGAATGGGCGATCATTGAATGTCGAGGTATAAAAGCCGATCTTCATCAAATCCTCCCATCCCTACCAAAATCACTGGGTCCGTGCCGGCCGTTTCAGCTGTTCAGGCGATCCATGTTTTTGAGCGGCGACCGGGTACGTTGAGCGGCGTCAGCCGATGCGAGCATCAGCGCCGCCGCCATCGGCATGGCCGCCGCCCCCATCGCCGAAGCATCCTCGCCGAGCGACGCGCGATGAAGCGAGGGCAGGTTCCTATCCTCAGGGTCGAGATGCTCGTGCACATAACGCAGCAACTCGTCGACGATGCGGATCGGCAGCCTGCCGCCGACGAGGACGGCGTCGGGATCGACGATCATGCCGATATGCTTGACGGCAACGGCCAGATGCGCGCTCATTTCCTTCAGCCACTGCGAAACCAGGCGCCTGCCATGCGCGTCCAGGGTCAGGAGGTCGTGTGGAACACTCACCTCGACATCATGCCGCGCAAGAAAATCGTAAAGCGAAAACAGCGAGAATATCTCGCCGAGGAGCTGGACCTTATGGCTCTTCTCGTCCCTGCCATCGGCAATTGGAAGCCAGCCAATCTCGCCGCTGAGGCCCATGGCGCCGCGATGACCGTTGCCGTCAAGCACGAGACCTCCGCCGGGGCAGGCATTGATGGCGATGTAGAAGAAGCTGCTGCTTTCGGCACCCAGTCCATAATCGAGCTCGGCAAGTGCTGCGGCATTGGCTTCATTTTCGATGAAGACAGGATGCTGTGTCAGGTTCTCCAGTGCCGCGCGCACGTCGAATGCCGTCCATTCCTGATAGGTCTTGGGTTTGCCGAGGAGCGAAATCTCCCCAAGCCAATCCGGCATCGCCAGACCGATGCCGGCCAGGCGCGCGTCGTCGATCAGCCGGCTGCGCTGGAAATGCGAAATCGCATCTGATGTCAGCTGCAGGAATTCCGCCGGCAGGATGAAGCGCTTTTCATGATGCACGCGGGCACGAACATTGCCGACGGCATCGACGGCCAGGACGGTCAGATGATCGCGATCGATATTGATGCCGATCGCAAAACAGGCATCCGGATTGATCTCGAGCTCGATCGCCGGCTGCCCTCTCAACCCATGCCGCCGGCGGGCTTCCATGATCAGCCCCTCATCCAGCAGGCGATCGACGATCCGGGCGATCGCCGGTTTGGTAAAACCCGTCTGCCGAGCGATTTCGGCGCGTGAGATCGGTGCCTGGCGATGGATGCAGCGCAGGACGACGGCCCTATTGTGCTCGCCTGCATCTTCGACATTGGCGCCGGTCAGATCTGGCGACGGCCTTGCGCCGAGCGTCTGGTTCATGGGGTCGAATCCTTCCTCACGCATGGAGATTGACCGACCCTCATCCCTTCACCGCGCCGCTGGTCATCGCGCCGAGGATCAGCCTCTGGAGCGACAGGAAGGCCACGATCGCCGGAACGACCGAGATCAGGCAGGCGGCGGCGAGAAGCTGGATGGACGAGTCGGTCTGCATGCCACGGAAGTTAAAGATTCCGACGCCGATCGGCATCAGGTCATTTTTGGTGAGCAACAGGAAAGGCACCAGGAATTGCGACCAGCCGGCAATCACCGTGATGATGAAGACCGAGGCGATGCCCGGCGCCGACAAGGGCAGAACAATACGCCAGAACACCGAAAACCTGTTGCAGCCGTCGATCATCGCGGCTTCGTCAAGGCTGCGCGGAATGCCGTCGACCGTGCTTTTCAAGAGCCAGGTCGCCAGCGGAACGCCGAGCGCGATATAGACCATGACGACGGCAAAATGGGTGTCCAGCATTCCGAGACGGTTCATGTAGCGGTAGAGCGGCACCATGATGACAAGCGGCGAAATCATCTGGAAAAGCAGCAGACCCATCATCGACAGGCCTTTGCCGCGGAATTGAAAGCGGGAAAAGGCGTATGCCGCGGGCAGTGCTACGATCAGCACGCCGAAGCCGCTCAAGGCCGCAAGCTTGAGACCGTTCCAGAGATAGACCGGAAAATAGCTGTTGTTCAAAACGGTGATGAAATTGTCGATGGTGGGGTTCTGAGGAATATAGCGCGCCGCGCCGCGATAGATCTCGCGCTTGTCACGCATCGCCATCGACAGGAGATAGGTGAGGGGGCCGGCGAAGAAGATGAACATCACCAGCATGAAGAGATAGCTGAAGGCATCGCCGAGCCGCGTTCCGGTCCGTCCGCTCATTGCTCCTCCTCCTTCGGCAGGAATGACGCGTAGACGAAGGCAAGCCCGAGGCTGATGATCAGCATCAGCACGGAGAGCACGCTGCCGCCTGACAGATCGTAGTTTCTGAAGACGATATTGAAAACGTAGAGCGAGATGACCTCGGTCGCGCGCCCCGGACCGCCGCCGGTCAGCGTGATGATCGCATCGAAGGTATTCACCGTCTGGATCGTGATGAGGATCATATTGACGAGGATCGCCGCGCGCAGCTGCGGAAGGGTAATGAAGAAGAACTGCTGCGATGCGGTTGCGCCATCGACCTCGGCTGCTTCGTAGAGCGAGGGATCGATCGCCTTCAGCGCCGCATACATGACGACCATCGAAAAGGCCGTGCCACGCCATATGTTGGAGATCAGCGTCGACCATGGGGCAATTGCGGGATCGGAAAGCCAGGCGACGGTCGGCATGTGCATCAGCCGCAGGATGCTGTTCAGCGCGCCGTACGGCGCTTCGGAAAACAGCATCTGCCAGATGATGCCGCCGGCAATGCCGGGGACGACCCAGGCGATCAGCGCCGTCGTTCTCAGGATCGTGGTGCCGAACAGGCCGCGTTTTTCGCCGCGGATAACCACGACGGCAACGGCAATACCCAGAATTTGCTGGCCGATGACGCTGCCGCCGACGAAAATCAGCGTCGCCCATAAAATGTCGGGCAGCTGCGGCGAGCTCAAGGCATTGACGATCGAGCCCAGCGTATAGTCCTGATTGTCGCCGATCAGCGTCGCATTGGTAAATGACAGCCTGAAAACGTCGATGACCGGATAAAGATAGAAAATGCCGATGACGATGATCACCGGCATGATCCAGGGCAGGGGCGCCCCGGCGAAACGGCGCATGAACGATCTGCTTTGAGGCGGGATGTCAGCCTCGATGGCAATAGGGCTCATTGGCTTCTCTGTCCTGACTTGGCAAAGCCGGCGACGCCTACGGGCAGGCGCGGCCGTTGTCTGAGGCGTTGGAGATAGCTGCCCCTCACCCTAACCCTCTCCCCGTAAAACGGGGAGAGGGGACGTGCCTTACGAGGCGCTGGTGAGGGACGGAGAACTCGCGGCTTGTCCCTTCGCCCCGTTTACGGGGAGAAGGTGGCGGCAGCCGGATGAGGGGCTGGCCACGCACAGCATCACAGACGCTTGTAAGCCTCCATTGCCGCATTGAAGGCGGCCTTCAAAGCGTCCTCCGGCTTTTTGGTGCCCGAGAGAACGTCGCCCATCATGATCTGGATCTGGTTGGAGATCTCGGGGTAGATCGGCACGCCGGGGCGTGCCTGTCCGTCGACCAGAGCCGCGGCGAAGGTCTTGTTGGCTTCGGTGGAGAACACCTCATATTTGTCGAACAGCGATTTGCGGGTCGGCAGCTGCTGCTGCAGCGCGTTTGCCGGCCCCATATAGACCTCGCGTGCGAGGTTGGCGCACATCTCGACCTTGTCCTTATCCTTGCTGAAGGAGGCGATCGTCCAGCCGCCGGTCCCGGTCGAGCGCTGATCGGCACTGGGACCAGGGATTGGCGAGAAGGTCCAGTTCTTGAACTCGTCCTCGTCGAGCGTGGTCTTCAACTGCGCATATTGCCAGTTGCCGCCGATGAAGAGCGCCGTCGTCGCCGCTGCGGCCGCAGCATTCATGTCGTCGTAATTGGCGATGGTGCTGACGCGCTTGGGCGCTGCGCCGGAATCGACGAGATCCTTGAAGTAATTCAGTGCTTTGAGGAATTTCTCCTTGTTCTCGCCTTCGCCGAATACCGGCTTGCCCGAGTCGTCAACGAGCTTGCCGCCGAGCGCCCAATAATTTGCGAGCCAGTCGAAGGTCGTCCCTTCCCAGCGCCCGCCGTTGAAGAGCACGCCTTCCATGCCTTCCTTGGTGGAGGCGAGCGCGGCCTTTTTCAGATCGTCCCAGGTCTGCGGCGCATCCGCGACGATCGACTTGTTGCGGTAGAGCACCCGAAGGTCCGTGTCCCACCACCATGCCCGGACCGTCTGGTCTTTGTCGGTGATGCCGCTGCGGATGAAGGGGAAGAGGTCAGCCACTTCGTCTTTCGAGAAGTAAGGCGTGAAGTCCGCCAGCACGTGATTGACCATGAACTGCGAAAGCACGAAGGAGTCGACTGCGGCGCAATCGGGCGCATTGCCGGCCTTGGCCTGCTCCAGCATCTTGGCCTGTTCGGTGCCGATATCAGACGACATGAACTGCATCTGCAGTTTCCAGTCGGGATGCTTCTTGATGAAATAGACGAAGAGCTTCTGATAGCCCTCGGCGATCGCCGGATCCGCATTGTTCGGACTGTCGTTCGTCAGACGGACGACAAGGGATTTCGGGGCATCGGCAAGGCCGATCCTGTCCTTGGTAGCAAGTTCCTGGGCATATGAAACGGATGCTGAAAATAACATTGTGCTCAGCGCAAATGCGCTGACGGTGGCGCTCTTCATGATGGGTCTCCTCCCCATTTGGAACGAATACAGCCTGGCGGTCGGTTGACCTCTCCTCATTTCCGTGCTGCATTAATTAGATTAAGTTACTTTGATTTGATGTCAAGCCAGAGCTTTGGCAGGCCAGACCTTGGGAGGTTGAGATGCTGGCGACGATCAACAGCAGCTAGCGCATATTCCGGCAATTTCCAGAGGAAGAGCACGAGGCAATCGCGGATCGCCGCGACGGCCCGGGCCGTCTTGCCCGGCTGCGGAGGCGGCCGGAAACTGTAACTCTATGGGAGGAAAACATGCGCTTACTCATTCTCGGCACCGGCGGCATGGCCAACCAGCACGCCGCAAAATTCAAGGCGATCGAAGGCGTCAGCGTCGTCGGCGGCGTCGATGTCGTTCCGGAAAGGCTTGCTGCCTTTTGCACCGAACATGGCATCGCCAATCAATTCACTACCCTCGAAGAGGCTCTCGCCTGGGGCGAGTTCGATGCGGTTGCCAACGTCACGCCTGATAACATCCACCACCCGACGACGCTTCTGGCGATCGCCGCCGGCAAACACGTCTTCTGCGAAAAGCCGCTTGCCACCGATGCGCTCAAGGCGATGGAGATGACCGAGGCGATCGAACGATCCGGCAAGGTCGGCATGGTCAATTTCACCTATCGCAATTCGCCCGCCCTGCAGAAAGGCCGGCAGATGGTGCTCGCCGGCGAAATCGGCGCGGTGCGCCACGTCGAGGCCTCGCACCTGCAAAGCTGGCTGGTCGGTCGACACTGGGGCGACTGGAAGAGCGAAAGCAAATGGCTATGGCGGCTGAGCAAGAAGCATGGATCGAACGGCGCACTCGGTGATATCGGCATCCACATCGTCGACTTCGCCTCATACGGTTGTGGGCTCGACGTCGCCCATGTCTTCGCGCGGCTGAAGACCTTCGACAAGGCGCCCGGCCGCAAGATCGGCGAATATGATCTCGATGCCAATGACAGCTTCACGATGAATGTCGATTTCAGCAATGGCGCGATCGGCACGATCCAGGCGACACGCACGGCAGCCGGCCAGATGGATCAGCTGCGTCTGAGGGTTTACGGCGAAACCGGCTCGATCGAGATGATTTACGATACCGGACAATCAACGCTGCGCGCCTGTCTCGGCGAAGACGTGCACACCGCGACGTGGCGCGACGTGCCGTTCGATCCTGTCGAGACCAACTACCAGCGTTTCGTCCAGGCCGTGCGGGCCGGCAGGACGCAGGAACCGTCGTTCCGCCGCGCCGCCAACATCCAGAAAGTCCTCGATAAGGCGCTGGCCTCCGATCTCGGCCACGCCGACGAAGCGCTGGCGTGATGCAGGATGCGAATGCGTCAGGCGGAAGCCGGCGGCAGCAGCAAAGTGTTGAGGAAGGGCAGGAGCGCGGCACCGAGTGCCACGCCGCCGCTGAAGCTCGCCGGTTTCATCGGCGAAATCCACGGTGTCAGCAACGGTCTCGTGGAAGTGTCGCGCCGCTCGATCGAAAGTTGATGGATCAGCGCTTCGATCACGCCTTGTGGCAGATCGCTGCCGATCATGACGACACTCGGCGCAAGGAAGCCGGCCATGGCGATGATCGGGTCGAGCAGATGGCCGGCGGCCTCGCGGATCCATTGCGACAATGACGGCGAGGAGAATTCCTCCCCGTCCAGCAGCCGCGTGAATTCCTGGTCGCCGATCCTCGACCGCAGCGACTCGAAACCGACGACGGTGTTCAGCTGCACATTGTCCGGGCCGGTCAGCATTTCGCCGATGCTGCCCGCCCGGCCATGGACGCCGGAATAGGGAATGCCGCGAATGAGAAAACCAGCCTGAACGTCATCATCGATGATGATCATCGCCAGCCCGCCCTCCCGCGTAAAGCTGCCGATCGTGCGCTCGGCGAGAAGGCTCGCCGTGCACTCGTTCTCGACATAGGGACGGGCGATCGACGATAGTGCGGCGATTTGATCGCTTTGCTCGTCCGTCCAGTCGTTGGCGGCGATGCCAAGGCCGAGGATCGGCAAGGCGGCGTGGCGATCGGCGATATCCTTGACCGCGGCATGCACCGCGCCGACCCTGTCTGCGGGGTCCAGGCTGAAATAGACCCGATCATGAGCCTGGCCGCTGAGATCGATGAGCACGATCTCGCCGCGCCGCTGGCGGATTTTGACGCCGATCGAGAAGGCGCCTTCCGGACGCAAGGCGAACTCGGTGGCGGTCGCCCCGCTACCGAGGCCGTTGCGGCGATGGGAGGTGACAAGCTTCTGGTCGGCCAATCGGCGAAGGATATTGGTAATACCGGGGCCCGACAGGCCGCTGTGCCGGCCAAGCTCCATCCGCGTCAACGGACCATGGCGGCGGATGGCTTCCAGGATGACGCGAATATTCCGATCGGCGATTTCACCGGACCTGAGACCAATTGTTTTCACGCGCGGGGCGCCCATGTCCTGGGTTTGAAGCCGACGCGGCCCTGATCGAAGATACCGTATGATCGTCTTCCCTAGAGCATGATGCCGAAAAGTCTGTGCGATTTTCTCATGACATCATGCTCTAACTCTTTAATGTCGAACAGGATTCAAATTTTAGGCCGTTGGATGCGCGTAACCAACTGATTCTATTGTATCAGAAACCATCCTGTCGCAAAGCGCAGCCCGGCAAAGTCGGGCTCGTTTGGCAAAGCGGTCCGAGCAGCGGTTCGCATGTCGGTACGGCCGCGCCTGCCGTCTTTACCGCAGCGATTGTCGTCCGACAGCCCAGCCGAGGTAATCTCGCGGCGCCATCCGACTTGGATTATCGATTTAATAGAGCCACAAGCGATATCGGCATTTCGACCGCGAAAAAATCCATTGCCATACCGATAATCACCGCCCACACGACTATCAGGAAAATCAGCGCTATAATCCTGATTTCTACTGGTTGCATTATTTGCTCCATCCCAGCATATGCGTCCCCCCCGAGACAAAAGCTTATTGTGCCTCGCGCAGATTCGCTATGCGCGAGGATGATGTGCGACCGAAGAGAGCGTGGACGAATGCCGCGGCGAAGGCTTGGCTCTCTCAAAACCGATGTCGCTTTGACCGATCAAATCGCCGGACATCACCCTGTTGCTGCGTTCGAGATAATGACCATCAAGGAAGGAGCGGTAGGCGTCTGCGATGCCCTCCTTCAGACCGATCTTGGGAGACCAGCCGAGAGTGCGAAGCTTGTCGATGCTCAAGAGTTTACGTGGCGTGCCATCTGGCTTGGTGAGGTCGCGCGTGATCTTGCCTTCGAAGCCGACGACCTTGGAGACGAGTTGTGCCAATTCGAGGATGGATATGTCTTTGCCGGAACCGACGTTCACATGACCTTCGGCGGAATAGGTCTTCATGAGATGGAGGCAGGCGTCGGCACAATCGTCAACATGCAGGAATTCGCGCCGCGGCGTGCCAGTACCCCAGATGCATATCTCTTGCTGCTGGTTGATCTTGGCCTCATACGCCTTGCGTATGAGCGCCGGCATGACATGGCTCGACCCGAGGTCAAAATTGTCCTCGGGACCATAAAGATTGGTCGGCATGGCCGAGATGAAATCTCTGCCGTGCTGTTTGCGATAGGCTTGGCAGAGCTTTAATCCGGCAATTTTGGCGATCGCATACCATTCATTCGTGGGCTCAAGCGATCCGGTCAGAAGCGAGTCCTCAACGATCGGCTGATCGGCGAATTTTGGATAGATGCAGGACGAGCCCAAAAACATCAGTTTTTCGACGTCAGCTCTATGGGCTGCGTGGATGACGTTCGCTTGGAGAATTAGGTTGTCGTAAAGGAAATCGGCCGGATAGGTAGCGTTCGCGAGAATGCCGCCGACCCTCGCGGCGGCCAGGAAGACCGCGTCGGGACGATTCTTACTCATCCAGGCCTCGACCTGCTCCTGCCGCCTGAGGTCGACCTCGGCGCGGGTGGCCGTCAAGATCTCGCAGCCCTCTGAAGCGAGACACCGGACGATCGCAGAGCCCACCATGCCGCGGTGGCCCGCGACATAGACCCTTTTTCCGGCAAGGCTATAGATCACCTCAGGCATGAGCAAAGCCTTTGGTTGCGCTTACCGACGGAACATTTCGTGCCATGATTTTCAGATCCTCGCGAACCATCTCTGCAACCAGCTGATCAAGGCTGGTCTCGTGTTTCCAGCCAAGCTTGGTGTGCGCCTTCGTCGGATCGCCGATCAAAAGATCAACTTCAGTCGGACGGAAGTAAGCTGGATCGACCTCCACCACACATTGACCGGATGTCTTGTCGTATCCCTTTTCCTCAACCCCGTTCCCACGCCAATCAATTGCCATGCCCACCTTGGCAAAAGCCTTGTCGACAAAGGAACGAACCGAGTGCGTTTCGCCGGTCGCCAGGACATAGTCCTCCGGTTCGTCCTGTTGCAGCATCAGCCACATGCCGCGGACATATTCCCGTGCATGTCCCCAGTCGCGCTTGGCATCCAGATTGCCGAGATAGAGCCTTTCCTGCAGGCCAAGATGGATGGCCGCCGCCGCCCGGGTGATCTTGCGGGTCACGAATGTTTCGCCGCGGATAGGGCTTTCATGATTGAACAAGATGCCGTTCGAGGCGTGCATGCCGTATGCCTCGCGATAATTGACCACAATCCAATAGGCGTAGAGCTTAGCCGCGGCATAAGGTGATCGAGGGTAGAACGGCGTCGTTTCGCTCTGCGGGACTTCCTGGACTTTGCCGTAGAGTTCTGAGGTCGAGGCTTGATAGAAGCGGGTCTTCTTGGTCAGCCCCAGGAGGCGAATTGCTTCAAGTAGCCGCAGGGTGCCGGTTCCATCCGCGTTGGCCGTGTATTCCGGCGTCTCGAAAGAGACTTGAACGTGGCTCTGTGCGGCGAGATTGTAGATCTCGTCCGGCTGGGTTTCCTGAACGACACGGATGAGATTCGTTGAATCGGTCATGTCCCCGAAATGCAGGATAAAGCGAGGATTCTCGATGTGGGGATCCTCGTAGAGATGCTCGATGCGACTGGTGTTGAAGGACGATGAGCGTCGCTTGAGGCCGTGAACGATATAGCCCTTCTCCAAGAGCATTTCGGCCAGATACGCACCGTCCTGGCCTGTTATGCCCGTAATCAGCGCAACTTTTCGGTTCTCTCTCATTCCGGTATCCATGGTTCCTCCAACTCGAACTAAAGCGAAGCAAATTATGCTGTGCGGTTTGGGTAATTTTAAAAAAGAGAGCGTTTAAGCATCGCGTTCGATGTATTCATGCTTTGCATTTGTAGTATTTCATCAGGGATTTCGAAAATAGCTCCGAGTCGCTGAAATTATACAATGCATGCTTTTCGGGGTTTACGTTGTTGATCGCGACAACGAGTTCCGAATTTCGCGAGCTTTTCATTTGCTGAAGGCTGAACTCGACGGCGCGGCGGCTCGTCTTTCCCCATCTAACGATTGCCAATGTTCTTTCCGCCAGGGCAGTCAAATGGACGGTATCTGTCGAGGCGAGCACAGGCGCGCTGTCGAAGATGACGATCTGGCCAGCAGCGACCGCCATCTCGACGATTTCTGCCAGGCCGTTCGGACGGACGCGCCGCTGGAGACTGAATTTTCCAGATGGAATGAAATCGATGCCGCTTGGATGGTGGTAGACGATGTCGCGGAAATCGGCCTGACCATTCAGGAATTCGTTCAGTCCGTACATGACCCCCGACCTGAAAAACGTATCGAGTTTTCCCCGTCGAAGGTCGCCATCGACCAGCAGCACCGGAATCGCGGCGGCGGCAAGTTCCATAGCCAGCGATCGCGCGACAAGCGACTTGCCGTCTCCGCTGTGAGCCGAGGTAACGACGATACTGTTCGGCAACTTGCCGCTATTGGACTGCTTGAGTGAAAGCACCACGGTCCGGATTGCTTCGTCAAACATCGGGACCGGCATATGTGCGAACATCGTCTTCGAATTTTCACTCCGCGCCAGACGCGGGATAAGTCCAGCCGGTACGGTGCGCGCCATTCCAGCTATTTGATCGAAACTCCGGACCGTCCGGTCCCACATTTCGATCACGAAAGCAGCCGTTACGGCGGCAGAGATCGCAGCCAGGAGGGTGCCCACCAGATAGGAAAGCCGTCCGCGTCCCTGTGATGCGAGCGGCACTGTAGCCGGTGTTAAAACTTCCAACTCCGCCCCCGGCAGCATGGCCTTCGCGGCGAGGTCGCGGCGCTGGTTCTCGAGCTTGTCGAGTGACGTTTGTTCCTTTTCGGCGATTTTCTGCAGTCGCAACAATTCCGTCTGCACCAGCGCATCACGTATGCGTTTTTCATTCGCAACAACCAGCCTGGATTGTACTGCTTCAGCTTCATGATCAAGTGCGACGAGCTTGGTCCGCATTGTCTGGAGATATTGCTTGGTCGCAAGTTCGAGATCGGCACGGGATTCTTGGATCTCTCCACGTAGCTCCACCACGGCCTCGGCATTGCCGTCATATGTCTCGAGAAGACGGGCGAGATCCTGTTCCTGTCCGCGAAGATCGCGTTGCTTCACAGCAATGCTGTCGGGGACGACGATATTCTGCGCAGCGACCGAAGCGTTATCGGCTGTTTCCAGCGTCGAGATCACCGCCTCTACCTCAACCCGGCTTTCTTCGATTTTTCCTTCTCGGCCAGTGAGTTCCAGAAATGACTTGATCCGTTCTTCTTGAGCGTCCTCTTTCGAGACGACGTCCATCGATTCTTGATAGTCGCGGGCAGCGTCGCGAGAAGTGTCAGCGCGAACCTGCTGTTCGGTGATGCGCTGTCGTATCCATTCTTCCGCTGCATCCAGGCGGCCACGGACACTCTCCTTCCGCTCATCGAGGTAGATGTCGATGATCCGGTTCGGAACCGCGGCTGCGAGCTCAGGATCAGTCGAATTGAAGCTGATCTGGATAACGTCACTCTTATCTTCATGCCACACGCCGAGCGCCCTATAATATTCCGGGATGATGGCGTTGATGTTGTCCCGTAAAGGCGCGGTGGGTTTTTCTGTGTCGAACAGGCCGCGCAATTTTGCCCGGATCCTTTCAATGAGCGAGATCTTCCGCAGGGCTGGATTGAATTCCTCCCGCACGTTAAGCTGCAGTTCGCGGACAACTCGCTCTGCGATGCCTCTGGATAAAAGCCGCTCACTCTCCGATTTCGCGTCAAGTAGATCACTGCGGCTGGTATCTTCCGCATCAAGTGATGTTGCCAGCGGCTGGTGGACAATCAACCGAGCCCCGCCCTGGTAGGTGGGCTTCAGCCCAAAGATCATAATCGCCGCGGGCGCCATCAGCAGCATGGTTATCGTGATGATCATCATCATCCTCCGCCGAACGAGACGGTAAATGGATGCCAAATCGAAGTTGTCCGCCTTGGTCTCTACCTGAAAGCGAGGATCATAGCGCATCGGCGAGATCGGAAGGTTGCGGTCCGGCGGAACAGTGGAAATCGTCATCGTGCGCCAACCACTGCTTGAGGTTTCGCGGAAACGGTTTCGTAAAGTTTCTCGAGTGACCGCATATAGGCTCTCATGCTGAAATGGTTGAGGTAATGCGCACGCCCCTGGACCGAGAGGCGGATGCAGATTTCTGGATCGGTCACCAGTTTCGCCAGCGCTGCGGCCAGGGCATTCGGATCTCCGACGGGGACGAAGATCCCGGTTTCACCGTCGGTAATGACTTCGTCATGCGCCCCGACACGCGTGGTGACGACGGCTAGCCCGTGGGAAAGCCCTTCGAGCACGGCCATTGCCAGACCTTCGGCGTGCGAAGGCAAAACCAGGATATCTGCACGCGCACACAGGGCTCGCGCCTCATCGGCGTCGAGCCAGCCGGGCATCTCTACCCGATCGGAAAGCGCCATGGCGTCAGCCTGACGGCGATAATCCTCGACAGGTCCGTCCCCTGCCAATACAGCCCGCCACTGGAGTTCTTTCATGACCGGGTGGCTGAGGGCCAACAGAAGCTCCGTGACGCCCTTGCGTTCGCTCAACCGGCCGAGGAATACGATCAACGGTGTCTGGCCGACGCGAATTTCGTGCGCCCCGGGATCGGGGACGCAATTATGGGCAATAACGGTGTGGCGCTCGTCAACGCCCAGAAGTGTCGTCAGCGTCATGCGATCGCGCAGGCCCAGCGCCACAACGCAATCGGCATTCTGAAACATCCGACGGATGAGCCGTTGTTGGCGCGGCGAGCGTTCCGCAAAGTCGCTGGCGTAATCGTAATCGTGTAGATGCAATAAATGGCAGCACCCGAACAAACGGGCAGCCCCGGTCAGGATCAGTTTTCGCGAAGTGCTGCCGCGGCCGGCGATATGGATATGGTGAATGCGGTCGGGTGCAACGATCCGGTCCTTTGCCATCGTCAGAATGGCGCCAAGCAGGCGTGCGGGTGACGTCACCTTGGACCATCGCGCCCCTCTGGTATCGGTGACGAAATGTTTCGTGCCGGTCTCTTTCGCCGTCTCTGTTATATAGCCGACCAGCCTGCCAATGCCGCCGCCGTTCTCGCAGCCGCCCGGAACATAGTGGCGGACGCTGGCTGCGCTGCGTGCTGCCATTCGACTTCTGTCCGTGAGGGCCTCTGTCAGCATGTCCCGACTACCTCCCGATAAACGGCCGCGGCCTGGGCACCGACCCGTTCAGGCGAGTTCGGTCCTTTGGCCCATTCGAGCGCATTGGCACCGAAATTGTTTCTCAGCTCGCCGTTATCTGCCAATGTCCTGATCGCTGCCGCGAGCTCTTCGGCGTCTCCGGGGGGGACCACCATTCCCAACCCGTTGGGCTGCACGGTGGCCCGCAACTCGCCGACATCCGTAACGATGACCGGTTTGCCAAATGCGGCGGCAAGGTTGAGCACACCGCTTTGGGATGCTTCCGTATAGGGAAGCACGACGATGTCGGTGTCCAGGAAAAGCTGGGCGACCTCTGCATCCTCGATAAAACGATTGCGAATATCGTAGCGGCCGGCATCCCCCATGAGCGACTGGAATATCGCCGGATTGTCGCCACGGCCTGCGACCGTGATGCGCAGGTTGGGAAGCACGTCCTTGAGCATCGCCTCGGCCCGGACCAGATGTTCCAGGCCCTTGTATGCAAAAATCCGTCCGAAGAGCAGGACGCGTATGGTTCCATCCGCTTCGCGCGGCGCCATCTTCTGTCGCTGGGCGAGTTCCGCATAACGAAGGATGGAGGGATGCGACAGGACATGGACACAGTCCGGCGATTTTGAATATCGATCGAGGACGAGCCGCTTCAGTCCCTCGCCGTGGACGACAAGATGTCCGGATTGCTTCACCATCAATTCAGGGGCCCAGTCGGGCAGCGTCCGCGTATCGGAATCGCCGGGATGGATTTCCACGTCATGAACAGTCGTCACAAGCGGGATCGGGCGCCAGAACGGCACGGCAAGGTTCAGCCAAAGTGTAGAATTGCTGAGGAGATGAATGAGGTTCGGCTGTTCCCGCCGGATCAGACGCGTAAGTTGGTACAGGAACCAGGGATTGGAGAGAGAACGGTGCCGCGGCCAGTCCAGAAGGTGCAGATCGACAGCCGGATCGATGGAAGAGGCGAGATGTGCATAGCGCCGGCGCGGCACGGCAAGCACAACGTCCAGGTGTTGGGCAACGCCGCTGGCGAAGGAGATGGTATAATCTTCCAGTTCGGAAACCAATAGCAGCGCCTTCATTTCGCTGCCTCCGACAGGCCGACGTCTAGGCCGAGCCGTGACAGGTCACGCGCAGAGCGCAAACTATCGCGCGTCCGCCTGAGCAGGTTCGGTTCGCCGGCAAAAAAGAGGCCTTCGACGGCAAGCTTGAACCGGGTGCGTGCATCGGCTCCCTGCAGCTTTGCCGACGCGATGCGATAGGGATGGTGATCTGTCAGACGTAGTCTTGCCGGCAGTTCATGGGTTGAGAGAAACAGGTTCGTCGCTTCAACAGTACGCTGCCAGTGCGTCATCCGCCTCCTTAGTGTGGTGGCATCCTCGGTCGAGCGATACCAGTTGTTATTGTGGATGCGGTAGAATCCAAGCGGATCCGGCATGGCGATGACGTCCCCCAGAAACGGATAGATCCCCACGAGCCAGGCGTCGGCTGATATGCGGAATTGTTCGGGAATGCTGCCTGCAGCATTCCATGCGCTACGTCGTACCGCGACGGCTGACGTCATCGGAAAAGGCCACCAACCAGCCGATCTGGTGAGCAGCGGCGACAAAGCGCCCGAACACAGGGTTCGTGGGATCGGCTTGGAAGTCGGCGTGCCATCGACAAGCGTTGGCTGCAGTCGGTGATAGACGAGCGATGCTTGAGGGTTTGCGCGAAACGCTGCAGCCGTCGCCGACAGCTTGCTCGGCGCCCACCAGTCGTCGGCATCCAGAAAACAGAGGATCTCGCCCATGCTTGATCCCACAGCGGTATTGATCGCAGCCGCCTGTCCTGCATTCTCCTGAAAGATCACCTTCACGCGGCTGTCATACGCTTCCAGAACAGACCGCGACTGGTCGGTAGAGCCGTCATCGACGACGATTATCTCGACGTTGCGCGCGTCTTGGCCCAACACGCTGTCTATCGCCCGTCCAACGAAGCGAGCGTAGTTGTAATTGTTGATGAGGACACTGAGGGCCGGCCGCTCCATGGCGCGCTCTCAGGCGGGGTGCCGCGATGCACTGCTGTACAGCAGCGCAAAGTTGCTCAAGAGGTCGACCTTTACGCAGCCATCGCGGTTTGGAGCCTCGGTGATGGCTATATCCAATATAGCTTGTCGGGCGAATAGTATTTCGCGCAGAGCCGATGAGATCGCCGCTGACAATGCCACGACGAGTACAGCGCCCGTCGTGTTGCATAGAGAACTAGGATCATGACGCAAAAACATAGTAATCCTAACCTTCCAGGCTTCGACTGCAGAGATAGCCCCTGTCAGAATTGTTGCCTCATTGCAGTGAAACCGCGGCTTACCCACCACGCTTCACAAGAGATTCATCGCCACGGTACCGGTGAACGGACAAGCGCAACATCTGCTCTTAAGGGCAATTTGCGGACATGAAGACCCGTCTTTTGGGTAAATGCCGGCTGAAAGCTTAGGCGCAACACCGTCTTTGGGTGAAGCGAAGGTGCATTAGGCGTAGGCCGCCCTTCACTAGAACAGGTTGACCGCGGATGTGGCCGGATGATTGCTTGAGCAGCGCAGCCACGAAGGCCGACACCTGTTTTTTGATCTGCCACGATCAACAGTCGCTTGTCTGTTCAACTCAGTCGGGACGGATAATGAGAGTAGATAGCCTAAGAACTGCCAGCGGACCAACCATCGGTTGGCGGGTCATAGAATGTTGGGGCGCCGGCATATCAATTTTTCTTCAGACAGGCGCTTTTCTGCCTCTTGTCCTGGCAGATGCCGACGGAACGCTCAGCGAATCTGCCAAATCCATACTGCGTCTGCCTTGCATTCCTATATATGTATTTACAGCCGTGATCCTGATACGCAATTTTCCGCAGTTTCTAACGGCGCTCAGGCGAAATCTGATTGTTCCCTTGATGCTTGCCTTGCCGTTTTTGTCTACCCTTTGGTCAATCTCACCTCCAACGACTTTGAGGCGCGCAATCGGCCTTTTGTTTTGCGTGCTTCTTTCCTATGTCCTGGCGATACGTTTTACGCCAAGGCAACTGCTGTTCCTGCTGTTTGTAACCTTGGGAGCCTGTATCGGCCTCAGTGTGGTTATCTCAGTGGTGTCACCAAGCCTCGCCAACATGTCGGATGGTACGATGCGGGGCGTCTTCATTCACAAGAACGTCCTCGGGTGGTACGCGGCGCTGATGATCCTGGTGGCGACGGCCGTGCTGATAGACGGGACGCTCGGCCTGCGGCGAACCGCGTTCGTCTTGTTGGCGGCGGGGGTGATCTGCCTTGCAAGCTCCGGATCGATGACCGCGATCATTGCAACGTCAGTGGCTTATTGCCTGATCGGCTTTTATTCCCTGCTGCAAAGAAGCAGCAGCATTGGCCGCGTCGTCATCGTCCTGTTTTTCGTTCAGCTGTCTCTCGGCATTCTGATTTCGCTGCACGAATTCCTGGTTCCGGCCCTTGAAGCGCTCGGCAAGGACGCGACTTTGACGGGTCGGGTGCCATTGTGGGAACTGGTTGATCGCGAAATATCCGACCGTTGGTTGCTTGGCTATGGTTACCAGGCTTTCTGGACAGTCGCCAACCCCGAAGCGACACATATGTGGTTAAAGCTCGGATGGCCAGCGCCCCACGCGCATAATGGATACCGCGATATCTTGTTGAGCTTTGGAATCATGGGAATGATTCCGTTTGTTCTGATGGTGCCCTATGCAATTCGCCAGGGCGGGTTTCTTCAATGTCACGATCCGCAGTACGGGTGGCTCTGGCTCAATGTCCTTACGATCATGATTTTGGTGATGAATCTGACCGAAAGTATTTTCTTCGTTCAGAATGACGCCATCTTTATCCTGTTTACCACAGCCATCATCATGTTTTCGCTGTACGCGCCCGTCGTTTCGATCAGCCATTCTCCATCTTGGCAGGCGCCCGCGCGTGGCCTTACGAGCGGGTTGCAGACATCATGAGGCGGCGTTTTGGACTGATCCTGAGCATTTTGCCTGTCATGCTCTTTCCACAGTCCGGCAATCCGGCTCCAGTGGGGACAGAGATAGATGCGCCCGAGCGCTTGCAGATGCTCGTCAGGGAGGCGACGTGCGCGGAGGCTTTCGCGACCATGTCAGCCAAGTTGAATGGGACTTCTTTAAGCGGCGTATTGAGCAGCAGCACCGGGGTGCGGACGATATTTTACGTTTCTCCCGATGGCAACGACACCTGGAGTGGCCTCCTTCCCACGACAAATCAGCAGGGCGTCGACGGCCCTTTCGCCAGCATTGAAAGAGCCCGGGATGCTGCCCGTGAAAAGGGCGGCACCAACACAATCGCGCTGGGTAAAGGCGATTATTATCTTACTCAGCCGATCGTCTTTGACTCCCGCGATGCGGGCTTGACCCTCACGGCAAGATGCAATGAAGCGCCGATTTTGCATGGGGGGTTACGCGTGCGCGACTTTGCGCAGCAGGCCGATAGCCGCTGGACGGTGCCGCTGAAATTGCCACCGGGTGAAGGGGTCGGCGACCTTTTCGTCAATGGGATACGCCAAACCAAGGCACGGTTCCCCAACGCCCCCACAGATGGCGATCCACGCAAGGGATGGTTGTTTGCCGCAAAGTGCCAGCCTGCCATCGACGTGTCGGAAGGAAACACGCGCTTTTGTTTCCATGCCGGCGATCTTCCGGCAGTGGGTGATACAAGTGGACTGGTCGTGGACATCGTTGGAGGCTATCAACCCGGAAGCCAGTGGGGCAATGATACGCTTCCGGTTGTATCCATCGATGACGCAGGCCGGATTGTCCATACGGAAGGCACAGGCTATTTCTTTACCGCAGAAGGCAGCCGCTATTTCCTGACCGGAGCCAGGGCCTTGCTCGATGCTCCCGGAGAGTGGTGGTATGACCTTGTCGCGGGCGAGCTTCATTATATCCCTGTTGATCAGTCGTTACCCGATTCCGTCGTCGTTGCCGGCATTCTGCCGACATTCTTCAAGTTGGATGGGGCCAATGGGATGGTTGTATCAGGACTTGAGTTTAGAGACGGAGCTCCTGAAGGCAGCGGCAAGTTCGATACAGAAACCAGAGGATTTGGCGCCATACGGATCGAACACGCCGATAGCGTCAAGATTGTCGGCAACAGCATCGGAAATGTCGGCGTCGGGATCCATGTGACCGAAAGCAAGGATGCGTTGATTGCCGCCAATGTCATTGCGGATGTGGCTGGCAACGGGATCTACGTCGGCACAAATTATGGCACGTTCGGCAAGTCGAACGGCGCCAGGATCCTTTCAAACCATATCCATGACATCGGAAAGGTTTACATTGAAACCGCCGGAATATGGTTCCAGGCGGCTGACAATGTCAGGATCGCCGACAATCTGATCGAAAACACGTCCCAGTTCGGAATTGCCGGCGGTTCGCTGTGGGGTTCGAATGATGCCGTCTATAACGCTGTCATCGAGCACAACGTGATCCATAACGCCAATCAGCAGACAGCAGATGGCGGCGCCATCAAAATGATGGGCGAGCAGGCCGACCCTTTAAACAGCACCATCCGCTCCAATCTCGTGACCGGGACCGGGCATCTCATGAACAGGGCCGATGGGACGTTCTGGCCTCCCGGATATGAGAATTCCAGCGAATGGCCGTCTCCTATCAGCTGGGCGATCTATACGGATGGGAAGGCGAGCGGGCTGCTTATCGAAGGAAATACGCTCTCGGGCAACGTCGCGGCGATCGGTATCAACGGCGGTTGGAGCAACCTGGTGGCGGAAAACGTCATCACACACGGATCGGGCGCGGCATTTCGCGTTGATGACGGCACCGGCAGAGGGTGGCGTCCGTCATGGGCACGCCCCAATCGTATTGAGGAGAATATTGTATCGGTTGGCAGTGACAGCGGCATTGTCGCCTATGTCAACGCTCCCGATCTCGGACTCGGATTTGTGCAATTCGCGCGCAACCGCTACAGCGGCAACTTGAACAGAAAGAGCTTCCGAATAGATCCGAGGGTCATGCGTTCGGGGGAATTTGGCAGTCTAGGGGATCTTCAGAAGGCTGGGGCGGACACCGGAAGTGTGGTGGCGCCGCCCGAGTAACAAAAGGCGCCGCGACGAGCGGTGTCTGCGGCGATAAAGCCGGCAGGGGCCCGCCGAACCGTGGATTAATCGCTCGCGTCAAGGCGAAGGCCTTCAAGGGTCAGGAGAAGCCGCAGCCGGATCCGTCCGAAAATTCTTCTAGTAGGCTTCTATCAGCCAGCGTCGGCATTTGCCCGGCATGTTCGATCCGCACATCAAAGATGACGGCATCGCCGCTCGTACGCCCGGGCTCTCCTCTGGCAAGGTCTCTACCAGGCCCTTGAGATGAGATTTCGGCCGAACCTTCAATGTCGCTGACGCGTCTTCATTCTGATCCCCGAGATAGGCCGCGATCCCCCGGCTTTGTTCACGCGCGAGCGAATATGTTCTGCGGCTCTACGGTCATCAAAAGGAGCAACATGGCAAGCCACGGGGTACATGGACTTACTTCGAATATCGTACGTCATCCCGGCGTAAGACGTAAACGTGAAGTCTCTTCTACGTCCAATAGCTGGAGCGGTAAGTATGGAGGCAATCGGCCTGCCAGGATATTCTGATGGCAGTTTCAGTCGCGAAAGCGCAGGTCATGAGAGATCAACCAGTGGGCAGCAGCCAAACTTCAGCTCTTCATCCAAAAGACCCTTCAGGATGGACGAATGTCCTTGGTGTTCGCGTTTCGGCAGTCAATCTCAAAACCGCGACTGGATTTATCCAAAGGGCGATCGACGACGGCAGGAAGGAATATGTGTGCGTTCGCGATGCACATGGCATCGTCCGATGTCAGGATGATCCCGAGCTCCGGTCGATACATAACCGGGCGTTCCTTGTAACCCCCGACGGCATGCCGCTTGTTTGGGCGCTGCGACATGCCGGTCATATTGAAAGCGACAGGGTCTATGGACCCGATCTCATGTTATCCGTTTTCGATGCCGGCAGCGCCAAGGGCTTGCGCCACTTCCTCTATGGCGCGACGGCCGAAACGCTCGAACAACTGCAGGGGCGCCTTCTCGCAAAATTTCCGCAAGCACAGATCGTCGGCTCCTATGCGCCGCCTTTTCGCAAGCTGTCGACGCAGGAGGAAACGGATATTGCCGACCGGCTCAATCGGTCGGGCGCCGATATCATCTGGGTCGGGCTGAGCAGTCCCAAGCAGGAACTCTGGATGGCACGCATGCGTGATCGTCTGGAAGCATCGATGCTCATCGGTGTCGGAGCTGCGTTCGATTTCCATGCGGGCCTCAAGCGGCAGGCTCCAAGGATCATTCAGAGAAGCGGCTTCGAATGGGCGTTTCGTCTTCTGTGCGAGCCGCGACGGCTGTGGCGGCGCTATGCGCTCGTCGTGCCGACCTTCATCTCCCTGACAGCATTCCAGAGACTGGGACTTCGCAAGTTTCCGATCGAAGACGCGGTTTCTGGATCGGGTGCCTCGGGACAAATGCAGTAGAGGGGTAAAGCGTCATGTTCTCATTTGCGCCGTCAGCGATGACACCGGGTCGATCGAAGGCACCGACACCAAATGACATGACATCGCGGGCGGTTGCGGCAGGGTCCGTGCCGCCCATAGCAGCCAAGACCGCCGATCCGTTTGTACCGGCAGGGCTGGATTTGCCCGTCGCACTACGGCGCCGGCTTCCTCGGCTTGCAACGTCGTCCTTCCTGATCGCCGGCGACATCGCAAGCTATTTAATTGCCTATTTCGTTCTCCTGTCCTTTCTTCCCAGTGGTTCGGAGGACGCGATAGTGGAGCGTGCGTTCACGGTCGCAGCACTGGCTGCGATTGTTCTTTACGCATCGGCCGGCCTCTATCCTGGATATCGGCTGTATGACCACGAACATCTGCGGCGGCGCGCTATAGCTGCCGTCAAAGTGGCTGTCCTGACGGCATTCGGAGCAATTATCCTGCCGGAGGGGGATCGGCTGTTGCTTGCCATTATTGTGTTCCTCGGCCTCGGGCTGATTGTTCAGCCATTTGTGCATTGGCTTGCACGCGGCCTGTGCTGGAGACTTGGAATCTGGGGGGAGCGCGCGGTGGTCATAGGGGGGCGCAACCTTGCTTCCGCGCTCGTGGCACATTTCAACGACCATTGGCAGTATGGCATCAGGCCGGAGCCCTTTTCCACGGATACTTTGGAGGCATTGCCCGATGGCGGACCATCCATTGCCGTGATTGCGGGCGACACCGGCTCGCTTGTGCCCGACTTGGCGGCGATGCGCCGGAAGTTTGCCGAAGTCATCTTGCTGTCCGACACGCCGAGCCTCAAGGTAAGCGGATTGCGACCTGCCGATATCGGCGGAGAGATCGGTATTCGCCTCACCACCGGTGGGAACTCGGTCAACTCGGATCCGGTTCGCCGGATCCTCGACCTCGCAATCGCCATCCCTGCAACGATCGTGGTCGCGCCATTCATCGCGATTGCCGCCGCTGCAATCTATGCCATCGATCCAGGCCCTGTCTTCTTCCGGCATGCCAGGGAAGGGCGGTCCGGCAAGCCGGTGCACGTCCTGAAATTGAGGACGATGTACCAGGATGCAGAACAGCGCCTTGAAGCACTATTCCGAGACAATCCTACGATGCGCGCCGAATGGTTGAGCCACTTCAAGCTCAAGGAGGATCCGCGCGTCCTTCCAATTATAGGACATATGCTGCGCTCTTCGAGCATCGATGAGCTCCCGCAATTAGCCAACATCATCGCGGGCGAGATGGCCTTCGTGGGACCACGGCCGTTCCCAGAGTATCACCTTTCGGCGATGGACGGCGAATTTCGGGACAAGCGCCGTTCCGTCACACCGGGGCTCACGGGCCTTTGGCAAATATCCGAACGAAGCGATGCGGACATCGAGCTGCAGCAGCAACTCGACGAGTTCTACATCGACAACCGGTCCCTGTGGTTCGACTGCCGAATTCTTCTCGGCACAATCCCTGCGGTCTTCAAGCGCAGGGGAGCCTGCTGACTATCCTCGCTTCCACGAGGCAACCATCAACAACGGAGCACACCAATGCACGGTCAAAAGCGAATTATGGTTACCGGCGGCACCGGTTTTCTGGGATCATTCCTGTGCGAAAGGCTTTTGCGAGAGGGCAATGACGTCCTTTGTGTGGACAATTACTACACCGGTTCGCGCGACAATGTGCTGCACCTTCTCGACGACCCACGCTTTGAGATTCTTCGCCACGACATTACCTTCCCGCTTTATGTGGAGGTCGACGAGATCTACAACCTCGCCTGCCCGGCATCTCCGGTCCACTATCAGCACGACCCCGTGCAGACCGTGAAGACCAATGTGCACGGGGCCATCAATATGCTCGGCTTGGCAAAACGCACCAAGGCGAAGATCTTCCAGGCCTCTACCAGCGAAGTTTATGGTGATCCGGCTGTCCACCCCCAACCCGAGGAGTATCGAGGCAGCGTCAATCCCATAGGCCCGCGGGCATGTTATGACGAAGGCAAGCGGTGCGCCGAAACCCTGTTCTTCGACTATCATCGTCAATATGGCGTGGAAATCCGCGTGGCGCGGATCTTCAATACTTATGGGCCGCGCATGCAGACCAATGACGGCCGCGTCGTCTCCAATTTCATCGTTCAGGCGCTTCAAAACCAGCCGATCACCATCTTCGGCAACGGCACGCAGACGCGCTCCTTCTGCTATGTGGACGATCTGATCGAGGGCTTCATCCGCCTGATGGGTACGCCGGCCGGCGTTACGGGTCCGATCAATCTCGGCAACCCGGGAGAATTCCAGGTCCGGGAACTGGCCGAAATGGTCATCGAGATGACGGGATCGAAATCAAGCATCGTCTACAATCCTCTGCCGATTGACGATCCGACACAGCGCAAGCCCGACATCAGTCGCGCAAAGCAGGACCTGGGCTGGCAGCCGACAGTGAACCTGCGAGAGGGGCTTGAGAAAACGATCGCGTATTTTGAGTGGAAGCTTTCCGGCGGAGCCAAGAGCGTGCCTGGCGTCCGGTCCTCGCGAACGGCCTACACCTATCTGCCTACCCCGGCCGTCGGCCTTCCTGTTCCGCAAGCGGCGCCCCTGGGAACGTGAACAGCAACGGCAAAGCGAAAACCAAGGCTCGGTTTCTTTCAATGAACCGAGCCCCAAACCGCGGTTTGCAAAAAGAGCGGCCGCCGTCGGACGTGCAAATCGCCGCAAAAACACTGAGGACATGAAGCATGCGCATTGCTGTTATTACGCCATACTACAAGGAGCCTAACGAGCTCCTTGAGCAATGCCGGGCGAGCGTTCTCGACCAAACCGTTGCATGCGACCATGTTTTTGTTGCCGACGGGTTTCCGAACGCTGTCGTCGGTGGCTGGCGCGCAAAACATTTCATCCTGCCCAATGCTCACGGCGACGCAGGCAACATGGCTCGCGTGATCGGCAGCCTCAGTGCCTTTGCCCAGGGCTATGACGCGGTAGCGTTTCTCGATGCGGACAACTGGTACAAATCCGACCACATCCAGCGCCTGCTCGAACTTCACCGCCGTACCGGTGCTGCGGTTTGCACATCGAGGCGTTCGATGCACCGTGCGGACGGCACCTACATGTTCGACGACTTAAAGAGCGACGGCCGTACGCACGTGGATACCAACTGCTTATTTCTTACGCGACCGTCCCTGCCGATCATTGCGCGCTGGGCTCACATGCCGAGGGAACTCTATCCAGTCGGAGATTCCGTCTATTGGAGCTCGATCCGGAGCTCTCGGCTGTCGTGCGCTCATGAACCGACCGCGACGGTATGCTACCGCACGACGTGGGAAGCCGACTACAAGCGAATAGGAGAGCCTGCCCCTGCGGGCAGCAAGACCCTCGCGTTCACCGACCAGCCGTACTACTGGTTCAAGTCTCTCCCGGCTCGGGACCGCTGGCGCATCTGGCAGGATTTCGGCTTTCCGCTCAGGCGGCGCACGGTGGCAAAGCTGATCGGCCAATATGCGCTGTCAAGGCTCTCCCCCTACTCTTATCTCGGCGCCAAACATGAGTACTGAAAGTCTTGCCGAGTCCGTAATCCCTCGTCTTCTTACCCGGCCCGCCTTGTTAGGGATCGTCTGGTCGCGCGCGAAAACATTTCTCGACGCCTGCGAGAATGAAGCGGCAGACAACGCATAACAACGAAACGATCTGACGTCCGGAAGATCTGTCAAACCAAGTGACGCAGTGCGCACGGAGGAAGAAATTTGCAACGTGTTGATGTCGTAATTCCCTGCTATAACTATTCACATTTCTTGCAGGAATGCGTTGAAAGCGTCCTTTCGCAGGCGGGCGTCGATGTGCGCGTGCTCATAATAGATGACTGCTCACCAGACAATACGCCGGAAGTCGGAATGGCCCTGGCATCCCGCGACAAGCGGGTCACCTATCGACGGCACACGGCAAACATGGGCCACATCGCCACCTATAACGAGGGGATCGATTGGGCAGGCGGTGACTTATTCCTGCTCCTTTCTGCGGATGATTATCTACTGCCGGGCGCGCTGGACCGCTCGGCGGAGCTGATGCGCAATTATCCGGATGTGGGGTTGGCGTTTGGGAACGCGCTCATAGCGGAGCCGGATGGCACGATGAGCAAGCGCGCTGATCCTCTCGGCGACAATTACGTGCACCCGATGCAGATTTTTTCCGGTGGGCAATTCATGCGGTTGAGTGGAGCGCGCAATCTCGTTCCAACGCCAACGGCTGTTGTGAGGACGGCGCTGCAAAAGCAGGTCGGCGGCTATAACAAGGAACTGCCGCATGCCGGCGACATGGAAATGTGGCTGCGGCTCGCATCGCATGCCGGCGTAGGCTTTATCAATGATGATCAAGCAGTATATCGCCAACATGCTTCGAATATGTCGCGGCAATACTATGGAGAAAATATTCTCTCCGACCTTCTGCAAAGAAAAAAGGCTTTCGATACCCTGTTTAGCCAAGCGGCCGATGGTCTCAAGAAAGATGAGATGTTACGACGCTTTCTTGCCAGAGATCTCGCAAATCGGGCGCTTGAACTGGCTGGAATCGCGTTCAACAACTTCGACGTTGCGACGGCCGTGGCTATCCAGCGTTTTGCGCTGGAGGTTTCTCCTGATGTGCGGAATTCGTTCCCTTGGATCAAGTTGGTCTGCAAAAAAACGATCGGGCCAAAGTACTGGTACGCCTTGAATTCTATGAGGCGAAGAGTTGTAGCATAAGGCAGCATCGGACCGAGCTAGTTCATCCGCAAGTGCGGAAAAACAGTCCGTAGTTGGGCTCGATCGCTTTTCATGCCAAGGTCGTGGGAAGCGTAATAGATTGCCCCGGCATTAAAAGACCCGGTGACGCATTCGCGCCACCGGGTGATTTGAGCAAGAATGTGGTTGAAGAAAAGATTTGCTCCAGCCGTAGTGTCAGAACAACGTCTTATTCACGCCAATGCCGGAATAGCATTTTGGAACAAGTCGTTAAGCTTGAAGACAACCTCCGTCCTATTCGTTGCCTTGACCTTTTTCATGATGTTGCGGACATGCACCTTGACGGTGCTTTCCCGCAGGTTGAGCTCATAGGCTATGATCTTGTTCGCCTTTCCGCGCCGCAGTGCCGCTACGACTTCGGCTTGGCGATCCGTGAATATCCCGGCCAGTGGGTGCGCTGTCGGGTTGTTCGACTGCAGCAAGTGACGCATGGCGAACAGGGCACTTGCAGGCACGAAAAGTCCGCCTGCCACCGATAGCGCAATGAGCTCCATGCAGACGCTAATGCTGACGCTGGCAGGTATGTAACCCTTGGCTCCGTAGTCGATCGCCTTCACGATCTGGGCGAAGTCGTCACTATCAGACAATATGATGACCGGTGTCGACACGAATTCCGACGAAAGGCTCTTGATCTGCTCCGAAACGACAGGGTCGTCGACCGTCTTGCCGCCGACGTTCAAGAGGATTGCAGAAAGCGGAGGATATTCCTCGCGCCTTTGCTTCCACTCTTCAATCGATCCGAATGCCAGAATCGCGAAGTCTGCCGTGTGAGCGGCCATGCACTGCGCAAGGCAGTGCCGATCAAGTTCCCTCTTGTCGAGAATAACAAGCGAGTGCTTTGACTTTGACGGTCCGGCAAACGCCGTCGAGCCGTCTTCGATCTCTAACGGAAGAGATACGTTTTCCTGCCTGTGGTTTATATTTATTGTATCCAAAGCCCCATCCTCCCAGTCTTTTTCTACGCGGTACTTCAAAGTCGAACATCAAACTCCTCTGTAAATATGGGAGTTTAATTACCAGAAGTGCTAATTTAATACCACAGTTCCGAGGATGTTAAACTAATTAATAGTGGTTACCTCAGCACATAAGTTCCATGCAGAGATACAAATGGTTATTTCGTTGAAATTGACCAATCTGTATCTAATTCATTTGTATGTCGACCGATGAGGTTGCTACGAATATTCATTCGACCTCGCTAAACCTATGTAAAGCATGCCCGTCTTCGACGTAGAGGATCAGGATCGATCGTCGCGTGACGTGTCGCTGCGGATGTTCGTTGGCATAGACGTTCGCATGCGATCATCATCCAATTTTCGTAAGCAGATACGCCTTTAGGTGGACGAGCTTCAACGTTTTGTTTCTTTACTAAGATGAAGAAAACAATTCTTTTTGAAGCGAAGAAATATTTGCTCTGACGAAACGAAACCTTGCATTCATTCTTGCGATTGTCGGTTTCACCCAAGTCAGGGTCTGTTGAAGAGTAGGGGGCGAGTTGGGATGATTGCATCGAACGTCAACCTGGGTGACGGCTGCGTTATCCACCATCGGGATCTTGTAAATCTCTACGGCTGCACGATCGGCGCGGGAACGCGCATCGGCACCTTCGTTGAAATCCAGAAAAACGTCATCGTCGGAAAAGACTGCAAGATCTCTAGCCATTCCTTCCTCTGTGAAGGCGTGACGCTGGAGGACGGCGTTTTTGTCGGCCACGGGGTCATGTTCACCAATGATACCTACCCGCGGGCCGTCAATTCGGATGGCAGTCTGCAGACGGAGGCCGACTGGGTTGTTATCCCCACCCTGGTCAAGCGCCATGCGTCGATCGGCAGCAACGCCACCATTCTGCCCGGCGTGACCATCGGAGAGGCCGCACAGGTCGGTGCCGGCGCGGTTGTAACGAAGGATGTGCCTGACGGGGCCATTGTTGCCGGCGTTCCGGCGAGGATCACCGGTCGCGTTCATGACCGGTCAGTTAACATGCAAGCGTTGGGAGGAATGCGATGATCGGCATTGCTGTTGTTGGATATGGGTATTGGGGTCCGAATCTGGTTCGGAACATTTCGGAAGCGGCCGGCGCACAGCTCCTTTCGGTCTGTGATCTGAATGTCGAACGGTTGGCGGCCGTTAAAAGCCGGTATCCCGCGGTAACGATCACCGACAATTTCGAGGAACTTTTGCGCGATCCGAAAGTGCATGCAATCGCCATCGCAACGCCGGTCTCGACCCATTTCAAGCTCGCAATGCAGGCGATGATGGCCGGAAAGCATGTCTTTGTCGAAAAGCCGATGGCATCGACGACGGAGGAAGCCGCGCGGATGGTCGAGGAAGCCGCGCGCAGACGCCTCGTGCTGGCCGTAGATCACACCTTCGTCCACACCGGCGCCGTCCGCAAGATGCGCGAACTGGTCGAAAGCGGCTTGGGCGACATGTATTACTACGACTCGGTTCGGGTCAATCTGGGGCTGTTCCAGCATGATGTCAGCGTCATCTGGGATCTCGCGGTGCACGACCTGTCCATCCTGGACCATGTCCTGCAGGAAAAGCCGGTGGCTGTTTCTGCGACGGGCATGAGCCATGTCCTCGGTGAGCCGGAGAACATCGCCTATCTGACGCTGTTCTTCGAGAGCAAGCTCATCGCACACATCCACGTCAATTGGCTCGCGCCGGTCAAGGTGCGCCGCACGCTCATCGGCGGCAGCAACAAGATGGTCGTCTATGACGATCTTGAGCCCAGCGAAAAGATCAAGGTCTACGACAAGGGCATCACGCTGAACCCAAATTCTCAGGCCTACGGCGAGAAGGTGCATCAGATGATGGTGGGTTACCGCAGCGGCGACATGTGGGCGCCCAAGCTCGATATGACCGAAGCGTTGAAACGCGAACTAGATCAGTTCGTCGATTGCATCGAGCAAAATTCGCGGCCCATTACCGACGGGCTCGCCGGACTGCGTGTCGTCCGCATCCTTGAAGCCGCGAGCCGGTCGCTCGCCCAGCGCGGTCGTATCATCGAACTTGAAGAGGCGAGGCGCATTGCATGATCCCGTTCCTGGACCTCAAAGCACAATATCAATCGATCAAGAGCGAAATCGACGCCGCGGTGCTCGGTGTTCTCGCCTCGGGGCAATACATACTGGGCGAAGAGGTTGCGCGTCTCGAGCAGGAGTTCGCTGACTATTGCGACGTCAAGCACGCAATAGCCGTCAATACCGGAACGAGTGCTCTGCATCTGTCGCTTCTTGCGGCAGGCGTCGGCCCCGGTGATGAAGTCATCACCGTGCCATTCACCTTCGTCGCCACCGTATCGGCGATCTGCTACGCAGGTGCACGACCGGTCTTCGTCGATGTCGAGCCCGTGACGCTCACCATGGACCCGGCTCAGCTCGAGGCAAAGATTACACCCCGAACCAAGGCCATTATTCCCGTCCATCTTTATGGCCAGATGGCCGATATGGACGCGATCAAAGCGATTGCCGACCACTACCGGATACCGTTCATCGAGGATGCCTGCCAGGCGCACGGAGCGCAATATAAAGGCGCGCGCGCCGGCAGCATCGGCACATCCGGCTGCTTCAGCTTCTATCCCGGTAAAAATCTCGGCGCCTGCGGCGAGGGGGGTATCGTCGTCACCAACAGCGACGATCACGCCAAGACGATGCGTATGCTGCGCGACTGGGGGCAGGAGCAGCGCTATCACCATCTGCTGAAGGGCTTCAACTACCGCATGGACGCCATTCAGGGTGCGATCCTGCGGATCAAGCTCCGTCATCTCGAAGCTTGGACCGAAGCAAGGCGCGCCCATGGACGCCGCTACTCGTTACTGCTTGGGGGTTCGACGAATTTGAGGACGCCTGTCGAAATCGCCGACCGGCGCCACGTCTATCACGTCTATGCCATCAGAAGCCGCGATCGCGACGAGCTTCAGCGTGTACTGACCGCGGACGGCATTCAGTCCGGGCTGCACTATCCCATCCCCGTTCATCTGCAGAAGGCCCATGCCGACCTTGGTTACCAAACCGGCGATTTCCCAATCTCGGAAGCCGCCGCACGGGAGGTCCTCTCGCTGCCGATCTATCCCGAGATGCCTGCGTGGCATGTCGATCAGGTGGCCGCCGCGCTGGAGCACGCCTATGTCAGCTAGTCGTGCAGGGGAGGCCCGGATCGTGCAGGCGGTCCACGGCCGTCATGAAAGACCGGCGGACCCTGCTTACCAGGCCGGTCTGGCCGAAGAACTCAGGGTGTCTTATGGGCGCGCTGGTCTGATCGAACTCTACGCTCGCTTCGCGACGGGGGATGGTGTCGTCGACACCATGATGCGCAAAGCCATCTGGCAAGCGATCACGCGGAGCTGTGGCACGGGATTGCAGGTTGCAGGCGGTGCCGGTTTCAAACATCCGGAAACTTTCGAAATCGGTGATGGAGTGTTCATTGGCGCCCAGGCCTATATCCAGGGACGCTTCGACGGTACTTGCGTGATCGGCAACAATGTCTGGATCGGCCCGATGGCCTATTTCGACGCGCGCGACCTGGTGATCGAGGATTGTGTCGGCTGGGGGCCCGGCGCCAAGGTGCTTGGCTCGACCCACACGGCCCTGCCGGTGGATCAGCCAATCATCCGCACGGATCTCGAAATCAAGCCGGTCCGTATCGGCGCATGGGCCGACATCGGTACCAACGCCACAATCCTTCCCGGCGTGACCATCGGGAAGGGCGCGATCGTCGGCGCAGGCGCCGTTGTCGTCTCGGATGTCGAGCCGTTTTCAGTTGTCGCCGGTGTGCCGGCGAAGTTCGTACGCTGGCGCACGGAAGCCGATCCTGTGCTGGATATATCGCATGGAGGAAGATCGTGAGAAATCAACGGGTGCTCATTACCGGCGGAGCCGGCCTGATCGGGTCGCATATTGCCGATCTCGTCGCATTGGAAAAACCGCGTGAGATCATCATCCTCGACAACTTCGTGCGTGGACGCAGGGACAATCTCAGCACGGCAATTGCCAGTGGGGTCGTTAACATCATCGAGGGAGATATCCGCGATAGAGCGCTTCTGGTAAAAGCCTTCGAAGGCGTCGATATCGTCTTTCATCAGGCCGCCATCCGCATCACGCAATGCGCGGAAGATCCACGGCTGGCCTTCGATGTCCTTGCGGAGGGCACGTTCAACGTTCTCGAATCTGCCGTCAAGGCAGGTGTCTCGAAGGTGGTTGCTGCTTCCTCGGCTTCCGTGCTGGGGCTTGCCGAAAGCTTTCCAACGACCGAAGAGCATCATCCGTACAATAACCGGACGATCTACGGCGCGGCGAAAACATTCAACGAGGGGCTGATGCGCAGCTTTGCGGAGATGTACGGCCTGCGCTATGTCGCGCTGCGTTATTTCAACGTCTACGGCCCGCGCATGGACGTCTACGGCGCCTATACGGAAGTTCTGATCCGTTGGATGGAACGTCTGGTGGCGGGAATGCCGCCCCTCATCTATGGGGACGGTAGCCAGACGATGGATTTCGTCGATGCACGCGACATCGCCCGCGCAAACATTCTGGCGGCGAAAAGCGATGTCACGGATGAAGTGTTCAACGTCGCGAGCGGCCAGGAAATAAGCCTGCTGGAACTCGCGAAGATGCTGAGCGACATTATGGGGTCTTCACTCGAGCCGGAGCACAAAGAGGCCCGAACGGTCAACGGCGTGACCCGTCGTCTTGCCGATATCAGCAAGGCCGAACGGCTCCTCGGCTTCAAGGCGGAGATCTCTATGGAGCAAGGGCTTCGTGATCTCGTTGCCTGGTGGCAAAAGCAGACCGACGCAGGGGGGCAGGCAGCATGAGCTCATCTCAATCCGCAATTCTGGCCACAATTCCAGTCGCCAAACCCGTCCTCGGGGAGGAAGAGGCTGAGGCTGCGCGCCGCGTTATTCTGTCGGGATGGGTGACGCAGGGGCCGGAAGTCGCGGCTTTCGAGCGTGAATTCGCTGCCTTTGTCGGCGCCGCGCATGCCTGCGCCATGTCCAATTGCACGACCGCGTTGCATCTGGCTCTGAAGGCGGTCGGCGTATCCGCCGGTGATGAAGTCGTCACGGTCAGCCATTCCTTCATCGCGACCGCAAACGCGGTTCGGTACTGCGATGCGGTGCCCGTTTTCATCGATATCGAAGAGGATGGTTACAACATCGAAGCCAGCCTGATCGAAAGGGCAATCACACCCCGCACCAAGGCAATTCTCTGCGTCCATCAACTCGGCATGCCTTGCGATCTCCGCGCCATCGTCGAGATCGGCAAGCGCCATCAGATACCGGTCATCGAGGATGCAGCCTGCGCGACGGGAAGCGAAATCCTGTGGGACGGGCGTTGGGAAAAGATCGGCAAAGCGCATGGTGACATCGCCTGCTTCTCCTTCCACCCGCGGAAAGTCGTCACGACGGGCGATGGCGGCATGTTGACCACCGCCAATCCCGAATATGACCGGAAGTTTCGGCTCTGGCGCCAGCATGGCATGAGCGTCACCGATGCCGTTCGTCACGGCTCGAAACAGGTCATCTTCGAAGACTATGACGAGTTGGGTTACAATTACCGGATGACCGATCTTCAGGCGGCCGTCGGACGCGAGCAGTTGCGCCGGCTGCCGGAGTTGGTTGCCCAGCGCAGACTGCTTGCCGAGCAATATTGCGAACGTCTGTCAACGATTGCCGGGCTTTCTCTGCCGGTCGAACCGGGCTGGGCTCGCAGCAACTGGCAGAGTTTCTGTGTGAGATTGCCCGATACGGTCGACCAGCGGGCTGTCATGCAGACCCTGCTCGATCAGGGTATATCGACCCGGCGTGGTGTGATGAACATTCATCTGGAGGGAGCCTATTCAAGTGCGAGCTCCCACCGCGCTGCCACAAGCCTGATGCGAAGTGTATCTGCGCAGCAGCAAACGCTCATCCTGCCGCTTTATGCCCAGATGACGGTGTCTGACCTGGACCGGGTTGTCGAGGCACTTCGCGCAGCTCTTGCGGAAGCGACCGTCGGAGCCGCGAGCGCGCAACGTGTCATGGATGTCGCTGTCGCCTGAACCCGCATTTGCCTGACGTCACATAACAATCGGCATAACGAACAATGCGCGTATCTCCCGGATGCGCGCATTGTTCGTTATGCCGATTTAGTGATCCATCTGCGGATGGCTGCTGGCACGGATTCCGGTGGAAGCAGGTCGATCAGCATACGCAGCGAATAGAGCCCGCAGAGAACGACGGCGACGAAGCCAATCACCGTCGCCGGCCATAGCGGCAAAATCGAGAACATCAGGAATACCAGTCCCGATGCGGGCAAGAACAGCAGTCCGTGTCTGCGATTGGCGGCGGACCAGCGAAAACCGGTCAGCTTCCGCACGATCACATAGATCAGGATGCTGTGCCAGACATAGAGGCCAAAGAACGCCATGCCGGCTCCTTGCGTACCGAGCAGCGATACGAAGAGCCAGGCAAGCCCCACATGGACGACTGCCGCCGCGACCTCCGTCCAGAAGAAAATCGCCTGGGTACGCTTCGCCACGACGATGAAACCCATCGGCCAGGAAATAATCCGCAGCATCATTCCAAGGCAGATCCAGCGCAGAAGCTCGACTGCCCCATGAAACTCAGCCGAATAGAATAGGCTCATCATGAGCGGCGCGAGCGTCAGCGTCCCGAGCAGGCCGGGGCCAGCGAGCAGCATGCTGATTTCGGCCTGTTCATTGACCAGCCGATTGCATTCGGCATTGTTGTCGATCGTTGCGGTCAGGCGCGGATAGAAATCCGTTCCCATGGCCTGCAGGATGAAACCGGCGTAGAGACCGCCGAGGCCCCAGGCCGCTTGATACAGTCCCGCCGCCATGACGCCGCCCTCCTTCAGCACGATGATACGGATGGCGTAGGCCGCACCGAAGGTCAGAAGTCCACTTGCCATGAAGACGAACCCGAGCCGGAGCAGCGCCGACACCTCCCGGCTGAACTGGCGTGTCGGCATTGGCGAGGGATGCGGGAAGATCCGCCGGCTGTACCACCAGGTCGGAAGGATTGAGGCAGCTGCAATCACCACGAGCGACGGTGCGATCGCCTGGATCCCGAACAGGTAGATCAGCGGGATACTCACGGCTGTACCGAAGAGCCCGGCCAGCACGTTGATGCGGGCAAGATCCGCAATGCCGCGCATGCCCTGGATCAATGCGCTCTGCCCCGCAGACACCAGCCGGAAGAAGACGGCGAGCGACAGCAGTACGATGCCACCGACGTGCTGGTAATCACCAAAGGTGAAACTTGAGACAGGATATGCAAGTGCGGCGAGAAGAAGCGCGCCAAGCAACGCCAGCACCACCGATATGCGTCTCAGTACGGTCGCCGACTGGGCAATCCTCGCTGCGTCGCCGGTGCCGGCAGCTTCCGCGACCTGACGCACGCCACTGCCCCCGACGCCCAGACCCGCGATAGACTGCGCGATATCGACGATCGAGCTATAAAGGCCCATAAGCCCGATGCCTTCCGGCCCGAGCAGGACGGCCATCGCCTTGTTTCTGATAATGCTGAGTGCGACATTCACCAGCGAAGCGCCGCCCATCAGCATCGTCGACCTGAGGATCTCAGTGTAGGTCTGGCTGCTGGGTGGGGTCATGCGCAAAGTCATCGGAAGCCCCCAGCCGTGTTTCCCGTGCCGGCGTTCAATCCCCGCCGCAGGCTCGATTGCAGCACATGCTTTTCGCTTATCACCGGCTTACCTGACTGACATGCGCCTCTGTCTGAACAGGCAGAGCTGCGGCGTCTTCGGACGGCGCATCCCCGATGCGGGCCCGGGTTACCCTGACCACGTCACCGGGCGCCAGCTCGGTCGTTTCGGAGGCCTGGAATTGATTGACCTCACCCTTGTCCCGCCGGTTCACGATGAACGTCAGGGGGAGTTCTTCAACGCGGCTTTTCGCGTTGGCGCCGATCGACACGTCTTCGAGAAGCAGTTGTTGCGTGGTGTCGCGCTTCAATTTGAGCTGATCGAGATTGGCTTTCTCAGCCTGCACCTCGGAAGCGATCTCGCTGCGGCGCGTGTCGGAAAGTCCCTCGAGACTGCGCGTCGTCTCGTTGATCGCCTGGCGGCCCCGCATGATGGCGGTGACGAGATCGAGCCTGTCGGAGCGATAGGTGGTGAGCAACCGTTCCAGATCCATCTGGCGTGAGGTGATCGTCAGACCCTTCTGGACCAGCGTCTTCACGCTCGTCAGTTGCTCTTCGACCGACTGGATATTGTCATCCGAGCCTTTCAGCTTTTCTTCCAGTGTTTCGATTTCCGCCGTCAAGAGATTGCGCAATTCGACGAGTGCCACCGACTGCTTGTCCAGCGCGTTTGCACGGGCCTGAAAAATGACCCGCTCCTCCTGGTAGAGACTTTCGGCATATTGCCGATCGACAGCAGGCGGCTGATCGAAGACGATCTCTTTCTCCCCGGCCATCTCCGCCTGCAGCCGCGCCAGCTTTGCCGAACTGCGCAGCAGCGAATGGTCGATTTCCTGCAAATCGCCGGCAAGCCTGATCGTCTGCGATTGTTGCTGTGCGGCAGCCCGCAACGGGCCGCCGCTCATGGCCAGGGATTGCAGGACGCTGAGCCTGGAGCGAAACTTGTATTCTCCCGGCGCTACTACGTCTCCGACGATGTAAATGGAGGGATAGTCGAGGATATCGATGGTCACCGCAGGTGCCTGGGCCAGACCCATCTTCGCCTGAAGGCGCTTGCCGATCTCGTTGGTGAGGCCCTCATTATCCATATTTCCAACCGCCAGCGACCCCAGGAAGGGCAGGGAGACGGTACCTGCATCCGAAACCGTATAGTCGCCGCCAATCCCCTCCCATCGCTCAAACTGGCCTTTGGACTGGATCCATTGGACGATCGTCAGGCGGATTCTCGTTTGTGGAGCCAAGGGGGCGCTATCGGCGAGCGCTGGCGACACTGCTCCGGCAAGAAAGACGAGTGCGCTGATGACAGACGTCGCGCGGAGGAACACGCGAGGGGCGCGGTGCGATGGATTCATATACATGTCTCGCCTGCAAACATTCTTACACGGACGCTGATACGATACTTTGAACTCTGCTCGAACGCCGGAAGCTAATTCCGAAGCTGCATCGCCAGTGTGCAGTCTGGCGAAGCCTTGAGGAAGGTGGAGGTCGTTTGCTTTGCCACATCAATATTGATGAGGTGGGGAGGTGCTCCGGCCTAAAGTGAGTAGAAGCATATATCGTCGGTGCCACACACAGGCGTCGTCTCGGAAAATCAACAGGTTCTGCACGCAGAAATAGGCGCGCTCGCTTCGGTAAAGCGCAACCGCTCCGGCAGTGCCTTTATGTTCGGGATCGTCGATTTTACCGCACGATGACCGGCCGCTTCGCTACCTCTGCGGCCTCGAGCCTTGCCCAGGAAGCGGCGAATTTCTGCCCTGGCGCATCTGATCCATCGCGTGGGCGACGCAACACGGCCGTTTGCCCAAAGGATGCCGCCTGTAGAGCGAAAGGCGTAGGATATACTCGCTTATTTTTCGACTACAATTCAGGGCCGCGTATCGAACGGTCCTCATAGATTCGATCCTGTTAATTTCACGAGAGGTGTCTGCCATGTATCGCAACGCTCGTCGATGGACCTCGCGCTCACTCCTGGTGGATTCGTTGTTTCCCGGTTGGTTGACCGCCAGCGGAAAGGGAAAGCCGCACAAGCCTGCCGAAAAGCGCGGCGATAGTGCTCAACTTGCGGCATCCGTCCAAACTACGGATGGAAACAAGCATGGTGCGCTTGTCGACAGTCCCGACAACAACGCGGCGCTCAACGAGCATGACGCTGAACATAGAGCGGGTGTGATCGGCGAAGCGGACGATCGGGCCAATATCACCCGCACACCGCCGGCCTTAGCCGACGCTTTCGAAGCAAATCGGGAGACGGAGCTTCGACGCGGTGACAGTGCCGCGTCTCGGGTGTCCGCTCACACGCCTGGTTTTGCAGGTTTCGAGCGGAACGCGAACGGGGTTGCATTGGGAGCGCAATCGTCGCTTTATCGCACCTACGCTGGAATGAGCTTCATCGGCGACGATCCTTTGGCTCCGTATCTGCCGCAAAGCCCTGCACCGACAGTTTCGGTGCAGGGTTCTGCGACCGTAGCGGGCGGGCGTGCGTCCTCGGGCAAAGTCGTCATTCTCGAGTCGAGCCCGTCGGCGCAGTCGACCGGGCAGCATGCTGGAGCAAATGCGCTGGCGTTTGGCATGCCCTTTGGTGTGTGCGGGTGCGGCTACTATACGTCTCCCACACGGATTCTCGATTGGGCCCATGGCGGCGCCTTGCTTCAGCAAGATGGTCAGTTGCCGGGAACACGGCTGACCGAAGGGCCGGACTATGTGGAGTCGATCAAGAAGGCCATCGGAGCCTCGGTTAGCGACCCGCTTCTCGATCGTAGCCTGTCTCCTCTCTCGGGCTGGACCGGAACCGCAAATTGGACAGAATCCACGGCCCTGAACGGATCGTTGCCCGGCGGCGGAGAGACCGGAAAGGGCACCACCACGAAGGGTGTCGGCATCCTTTCCGGCTCGGTGATGACACCGCCTCAACCTTCTGCGCAGCGCTCGTTGACGACGCAAGATCTGGCGGCCGCTGCGGCGGCGACCAGCAACGCGATCGTGCTGGAAAACCAGAAGCAGGGCAATCCGGAGAGCGAGTGGGGCATCGACGGTGCCGGCAGCACCAACATCGAGGGGTTTGCGACCGACATTAGCGTCGACAACGGCAAGACCGTCAGCTTCAAGATCAACACAAATTCCACCAACTACCGGATCGATATATACCGGCTCGGCTATTATGGCGGCATGGGCGCCCGCAAGGTCGCGACCATGCAGCATACCGGATTGCAGACCCAGCCCAGCCCGTTGCGCAATGCTACGACCGGCACCGTCGATGCCGGCAACTGGGCGGTCTCAGCTTCGTGGACCGTACCTGATGATGCCGTCTCAGGCGTCTATATCGCCAAACTCGTGCGCCAGGATGGCACCTCTGGCGAAAATCAAATCCCGTTCATCGTGCGCGACGATGCCAGCCACAGCGACATCGTCTTCCAGACCGCAGACGAGACCTGGCAAGCTTACAACGGCTGGGGTGGTGCAAACTTCTATGGCGGCAACGGCCCCGCGACGGGCCAGGGCGCTGGTCGCGCCTATGCTGTCAGCTACAACAGGCCGATTGCGACCCGCGGCGGGGTTGGCACCTATGCAGGCCCACAGGACTATCTGTTCGGCGCCGAATATGCGGGCATCTACTGGCTGGAACAGAACGGCTATGACGTCTCCTATATGTCGGGCGTCGACGTCGACCGCTATGGCAGTCTTCTGCTCAATCACAAGACCTATATCGATGCCGGGCACGACGAATACTGGTCTGGACAGCAGAGGACCAATGTCGAAGCTGCACGCGATGCCGGCGTCAACCTGATGTTCTGGAGTGGCAACGAGGTCTATTGGCGCACCCGTTGGGGCAATGCCTACAGCGCTGACGGAACGCCTTATCGGACCCTCATCTCCTACAAGGAGACATGGTCGCCCAGCGCCAGCATCGACCCCACCAACCAATGGACGGGCACCTTCCGTGATCCGCGTCTAAGCCCCCCTGCTATCGGTGGCGGAAACCCGGAAAACTCGCTGACCGGGCAGTTGTTTAAGGTCGACGATGTCGGCAGCAATCTTAGCGCGATTACGGTCGGATACGACGACGCCAACCTGCGCTTCTGGCGCAATACGAGCGTCGCCAATCTTCAGCCTGGCCAGACGGCGACGCTCACCAAGAACTATCTCGGTTACGAATGGGACGAAGCGCCCGATAACGGCTTCGATCCGGCCGGCCTCGTGAAGCTGTCATCGACGACGCTTCCGGTCAGCACTTACTTGCTCGACTACGGAAACACGACCGGCAACGCGACCGCCACCCACAATCTGACGCTCTATCGTGCGCCGAGCGGTGCACTGGTGTTCGGGGCCGGCACAGTCTACTGGACATGGGGGCTGAGCGACAATCACGATAATCAGGCGACCCCGACCGATCCCCGCGTGCAGCAGGCGATGGTGAATTTGCTGGCCGACATGGGCATTCAGCCTGGGACGCTGCAATCCGGACTCGTCGCCACGACCGGTTCTACGGACCATGTTGCACCGACTTCCGTTATAACGGGGCCGTCAGCGGCAACCGTTGGCTCCACAGTCACGATTACAGGTACCGCCACCGATACGGGCGGCGGTGTCATCGCCAGTGTCGAGGTTTCGACCGACAACGGGGCGAGCTGGCATCCGGCGACAGGCGATGAGAATTGGACTTATACGTGGTCGCCGCAGGTCGCGGGCAGTTACACTATCCGGTCGCGGGCCGTCGACGATAACATCAACCTTGAAACACCCTCGGCCGGACGCACGGTCACCGTAACCGGGGCAAGTTTTACCTCTCTCTTTGGCGCGGCGACACCGGCGGTGGTCAATACCGATGATTCGTCAGCCGTCGAGCTCGGTGTCAAATTCCAGACCTCCGCGGCAGGCACCGTCACCGGTATTCGTTTCTACAAGGGCAGCCTGGACACGGGGACGCATACAGGCTCGCTGTGGTCGAGCACTGGGACGCGGATTGCGACCCTCACCTTCACAAACGAGACCGCCAGCGGCTGGCAGACTGCCTATTTCACCAGCCCAGTGAGCCTGACGCCCGGGCAGACCTACACGGCATCCTATCACACCAATACCGGCAATTACTCGACAACCACCGACTACTTCATCGCCAATGTGACGAGCGGACCGCTGACGGCGCCAGCCAGCGGCAACGGCGTATACACCTATGGCGGCTCCGCTACCGCAGGCATTTTCCCGAATGCCACCTTCAACGCCGCCAACTACTATGCCGATGTGGTCTTCCGCCCGGCATCGACAACGCCGAACACGACACCGACGGCGGTTGCCGATGTGGGCGACGCGACCGAGAAGGGCGGAGTGGCCAACGGTTCGGGCGGCGCGGTTGCCAGCGGCAATGTGCTGACCAACGATACCGATGCGGATGCCGGAGACACCAAGACCGTCACGGCAGTGGTCTTTGGTGCGACGTCAGGCACGCTCGGCACGGCATTGAATGGCACCTATGGCAGTCTCGTGCTCAGTGCATCGGGCGCCTATAGTTATGCCGTCAACGAGAGCAATACCGCCGTCCAGGCTCTGCGCCTGTCGACCAACACGCTGAGCGATGTCTTCAGCTACACGATGCGCGATACCGCCGGCGCGACCGCCACGGCAAATATCACCATCACCATCCATGGCGCTAACGATGCGCCGGTGCTGGCCGTCCAGACGGTGGGCCAGAATGCCACCGTCGGCACTGCCTTCTCCTTCGTCGTTCCAACGACGACTTTCACCGATGTCGACAGCGGCGAGACGCTGGCCTATTCGGCAACGGCCGCCGACGGCACGGCACTGCCCGGCTGGCTGAGCTTCAACGCCACGACGCGGACCTTCTCCGGCACGCCGACGACATCAGGCACTTACGGCGTCAAGGTGACGGCGACAGACCTTGGCGGCCTTGCCGCCAACGAGAGCTTCAACATCGCCGTGTCGACGCCTGGCAATACGCCGCCGACGGCAGTTGCCGATGTGGGTGACGCGACCGAGAAGGGCGGGGTGGCAAACGGTTCGGGTGGTGCGGTTGCGAGCGGCAACGTGCTGACCAACGACACCGATCCGAATGCCGGTGATACCAAGACCGTCACGGCAGTGGTCTTCGGTGCGACATCAGGCACGCTCGGCACGGCATTGAATGGCACCTATGGCAGTCTCGTGCTCAGTGCATCGGGCGTCTATAGTTATGCGGTCAACGAGGCCAATACCGCCGTCCAGGCTCTGCGCCTGTCGACCAACACGCTGAGCGATGTCTTCAGCTATACGATGCGCGATACCGCCGGCGCCACGGCCACGGCCAATCTTACCGTCACCATCCATGGCGCCAACGATGCGCCGGTGCTGGCCGTCCAGACGGCGGCCCAGAATGCCACCGTCGGCTCCGCCTTCTCCTTCGTGCTGCCGACCACGACCTTCACCGATGTCGACAGCGGCGAGACGCTGACCTACTCGGCAACGGCCGCCGATGGCACGGCGCTGCCTGCCTGGCTGAGCTTCAACGCCACGACGAGGACCTTCTCCGGCACGCCGACGACCGCTGGCACCTACGGCGTCAAAGTGACGGCGACCGACCTTGGCGGCCTTGCCGCCAACGAAAGCTTCAATGTCGCGGTGTCGGCGACGGCAACGACCTACAGCCTGTTCTCCGCCTCCAGCACGCCGACCCAGACCAACCTCAACGATGGTCAGCAGCTCGAGCTTGGCGTCAAGTTCCAGTCGAACGTTGCCGGTGACGTTACCGGCATCAAGTTCTACCGCAGCGCCAACGACAACGGCCAGAACGTCGTCGACCTGTGGACCACGACGGGCACCAAGCTCGCCACCGCCACCTTCGCCGGCACCACCGGGAGCGGCTGGCAGACGGTGAACTTCACAACGCCGGTCACCATCGCCGCCAATACAGCCTATGTCGCCTCCTACCACACCACCGGTGGCTACGTGGCAACCGATGGTTTCTTTGCCAGTGCCGTCACCAACGGTCCGTTGACGGCCCAATCAAGCGCGGTCGCCGGTGGCAACGGCGTCTATGCGTATGGCGGATCCGCCACCGCAGGTCTCTTCCCGGCCAACTCCTACGATTCATCGAATTACTATGCCGACGTGGTCTTCCGACCGCAGCTCGTCGGGTGAAGCAAGGACAAGGTTACGAACGGGGTTCAAATGAGGCTAATACGACGCAAATCGCCGCGGCGACGGTCCCTCGGGCCGCTCACGTTCAAGGGATGCCGATGAACGGGATCGAGCGGCTCCCGGTAACCGTGCTGGCCGGCTTCCTCGGCGCTGGTAAGACGACGCTCCTCAGCCATGTGCTGAATAACCGTCAGGGCCTGCGGGTCGCCGTCATCGTCAACGATATGAGCGAAGTGAACATAGACGCCAGTCTCATTCGAGACGGCGGCTGCAACCTTTCGCATACGACGGAGACATTGATCGAGCTTAGCAATGGCTGCATATGCTGTACCCTGCGCAACGACCTCCTGACGGAAGTACGACGACTGGCCGAAGAGCGGCGATACGACTATCTGTTGATCGAAGGCACCGGCATTGCCGAGCCACGCCCCATTGCGGCAACATTTTCCTTCCGCGACGAGAACGGCGCCTCGCTCGCCGATTTTGCCAGGCTCGACACAATGGTCACCGTGGTCGACGCTGCAAACCTGTTAGCCGACTACAGCAGTGCCGATCTGCTTGCCGATCGCGGCCTGCAGCGCGACGGTGAGGACCGGCGCACACTCATCGACCTGCTGGTGGATCAGATCGAGTTTGCCGATGTCGTCGTGATCAACAAGATCTCGGACGCGACTGATAAGGTCCGCGCAGAGGTGAGCAAGATAGTTACGTCTCTCAACCCGGACGCACGCCAGGTGGAGACGGATTTCGGCACGATTTCTCTTTCAACCGTCCTGAATACAGGCCTCTTCGATGAAGCAAAGGCCGCTGCGCATCCCCTGTGGCACAAGGAATTGTACAACCCGGATGAGCATGTTCCGGAAACGGAGGAATACGGGGTCTCAAGCTTTGTCTATCGCACGAGGCGTCCCTTCGATCCCATGCGGTTTCGGGCATTCCTGGACGAGCCCTGGCCGGGAGTGCTGCGCGCCAAGGGTCATTTCTGGCTTGCCACGCGCCCGCGCCATGTGGGCCTGATGTCGGCTGCCGGGGTCCAAAGGCGCTGCGAGCCTATGGGGCTCTGGTGGGCAGCCGTGCCCCGACAGGACTGGCCGAGCCATCAGCAGTTTCATCGGCATCTGCAGAGCCGATGGGACAGCGCTTGGGGCGACCGCCGGCAGGAATTGGTTTTTATCGGCGTTGATATGGACGAGACAAGTGTGCGGACCGCACTGGACGGATGCCTCGCCAGCGCCGATCCGCGCGACTGGGCCGCCCTCGAAGATCCGTTTCCGGCCTGGTAGCACGGGGCGGCGCAGAACAACGCTCGAGTTGACCAGCGGGACCGGCGAAACAATACGAAATCAGAATTCCTTTCAATCAGCGTCAGCCACTTGGCAGATCCGTAGGCAGCTTTGGGGTCGGCCGGTATGCGGTGAGCATCATCCTATGGGCGTAGGGAATACCTCCCTCATACCCCGGATTGCTGTCGTACGTTCCCTTAGCAAAGGTGCCAGAATGAACGTCTTGCTATGGCGGTCGAAGGGCCGGCGATGCGGAAGGGGACGCCGCTGATGCGGAGAATTCATGTGAGTAATCGTGAGTATCTGAGTACATTTGGTGGAGTGTTGAGTATCTGTCGTGCACCCTCCGCCTGGAGCGCAGTCCTTGCATCCGCGACGGTCGTGTCGTCGAGAAGTACCGATGGTTCCCCAAGCTTTGCCAATCAGGGCAGCGCAACCGTCCAATCCTCCTTCACAAGCACGGTCACATCTTCCCTGATACCATCAGGCGACATGCAATCGTCCCCTGCATCGTCGACGACGATGCAGGCACCTGCTGGCGATGGCGGTGCACAGGACACGTCCACAAAGACGGCGTCGGTTGCGACGGTCTTCCAGACGCCTGCCTCGACATTGCAACGCACGGTGCTTGGCCCGGATCCGTCCGAGGAGGCTGCGACACTGCCTGCCGCGCCCGCGCTTACAGGTGTTACTAGCGATGCCGATACCGGCAGTGTCAATACGGCGGCGCCGGTCGGTTCTTCCAGCAGTGTCGGCACGGCTTCGTTGCGCCTTCAGGCCTCGATAGCATCCATCTCGGTGGAGCCGAGCCAGGATGTTTCTGCTGAGACGACCGCGGCCCCGACAGCGCTAGTGGCACCGGTGGCGCCGGCTTCGGCTGCGGCGACGCCCAACAAGATCGCCCTCGAAAACCTGAAGCAGGGCAACCCGATCAGCGAGTGGGGTCTGGAGGGCGACGGCGGCGGCACCATCCAGGGCTTCGCCACCGAAATCAGCACGAATATCGGCCAGACGGTCGATTTCAAGATCGCCACCGATTCCACCCATTACCGCATCGATATCTACCGAATGGGCTATTATGGCGGCGACGGCGCGCGCAAGGTCGACTCGATCGAACAATCGCTGACCACGGCGCAGATCCAGCCGCATCCGATCGTCGATATGTCGCTCGGCCTCATCGATTGCGGCAACTGGTCGGTCTCGGCGAGCTGGCAGATTCCGACCGACGCGGTCTCCGGCGTCTATTTTGCCAAGCTGGTGCGGGAGGACGGCACCGAGGACGCCAGCATCATTCCCTTCGTCGTGCGCGACGACGCCTCCACCAGCAATATCGTCTTCCAGACGTCCGACACGACATGGCAGGCTTATAATGCCTGGGGCGGCGCCAGCCTCTATTATGGCGAAGTGCCCGTCGATCCGGCTGCCATGATCGGCTACCTGCCGCCGAACTGCAGCTGCGGCCTGCAGGCGATCGGCCGTGCCTCGGCGGTCAGCTACAACAGGCCGATCATTACCAATACGAGCCCGATCGGCGGCTCGCACGACTACATCTTCGGCGTCGAATCCTCCGCCATCTCGTGGCTGGAGCAGAACGGCTACGACGTGTCCTATATTTCGGGCGTCGATGCTGCTCGCAGCGGCAGCCTGCTGCTCAACCACGATGCCTATCTCTCCGTGGGACACGACGAATACTGGTCTGCCGAACAGCGCGCCAATGTCGAGGCGGCGCGCGATGCCGGCGTCAACCTCGCCTTCTGGAGCGGCAATGAGTGCTACTGGAAGGTTCGCTGGGAAAGCAGCATCGACGGTAGCGGCCAGGCCTACCGCACTATGGTCTGCTACAAGGAAACCTGGGGCACGAGCTCGGATCCGAGCAATGTCGGCACCGGCACCTGGCGCGATCCGCGCTATGCCGATGCAGGCCAGGAGCCGGAGAATTCGCTGACAGGCACGATGTTCCAGGTGGACAGCTACCGCCAGGATACGATCTCCATCCCCTACGACTATTCCAACCTGCGCTTCTGGCGCAACACCGATGTCGCCGAGCTGCAGCAGGGCGAGAGCTATAATCTCGTGCAGAACCTGCTCGGCTACGAATGGGATTCCGATGTCGAGAATGGCTTCCGTCCGGATGGGCTGATCAACCTGTCGCTCTCCTCGGTCTCGGTGAGCACCTATCTGCGCGATTACGGCACCACGGTCGGCGATGCGGTGGCGACCCACAGCCTGACCATGTACCGGGCGGCAAGCGGCGCGCTGGTCTTCGGCGCCGGCACGGTTTTCTGGTCCTGGGGTCTGAGTGACAACCACCAGGGCCCGGCGACGTCGACCGATCGCAACGTGCAGCAGGCTATGGTCAACATGTTCGCGGACATGGGTATCCAGCCGACCACGCTCGATGCGAGCCTGATCCTGGCCACTCAATCGACCGACGCGCTGAAGCCGACCTCGTCGATCAGCTCGCCGATCATCGGCGCAAGCTTTGTCGAAGGGCAGCACGTGACGATCACCGGCACGGCGCAGGATTTCGGCGGCGGCATCATTGCCGGCGTGGAAGTTTCGACCGATGGCGGCCAGCACTGGTTCAAGGCCACCGGCCGCGAGAGCTGGAGCTATAACTGGGTCGTCCAGGCAAGCGGAACCTATACGATCTTGTCACGGGCGGTCGACGACAGCGTCAATCTGGAGGCGCCGTCGAGCGGCAAGCAGGTTACCGTCACCCTGCCGGGCACGCAGGGCCTCTGGACGCTGGCGGAAAAGCCGGCGGTCGAAGTGGCGATCGATCGCGATTCCGTCGAGCTAGGCCTGCGCTTCCAGACGACGACGGCAGGCTCTGTGGAGGGCATCCGCTTCTACAAGGGCTTCTACAATATCGGCGACCATGTCGTCAGCCTCTGGAGCGCCAACGGCACGCTGCTGGCGACCGGAGTGTCCGTCGACGAACCGCTCTCCGGCTGGCAGACAGTGATGTTCTCCTCGCCGATCCAGATTGCCGCCGGCACGACCTACGTGGCCTCCTATCACAGCGGCGGTTTCTTCTCGCTGACAAACAATTATTTCACCGGCGGCACCTATGCCAGCGGCGCGGTGAAGGCTGTCGATGGCGGCGGCGTCTTCGCCTACGGCACCACTGCCGGCACGTTCCCCGGCCAAAGCCCCGGCACCGGCACCAATTACTGGGTGGATGTAGTCTTCGATGCCGGGCCCAACAGCGCGCCGGTTGCGACCGACGATACGGGGCTGACCATCACCCGCAACGACAGCGTCGTCATCTCGATCGCCTCGCTCATCGGAAACGATACGGATCCGAATGGCGACGCAATGACGATTTCGGCCGTCGGCAATGCCGTCAACGGCACGGTGACGCTCAATAGGCAGAACGGCACCGTCATCTTCACGCCGACCAACAATTATTCGGGGCCGGCAAGCTTTACCTACACGCTGTCGGACGGGCGCGGCGGCACGGATCAGGGCAACGTCAGCCTCACCGTAAACCAGGGCCCTGCTGGGGAAACACTGTTTACATCAAGCGAAGGGCCGACGGGCGCAAGCTTCAGCGAAGGTCAGTCGCTGGAGCTCGGGATGAGGTTCGTCGCGTCGTCTAGCGGCATGATTTCCGGCATCCGCTACTACAGGGCGGTCGGCGATACCGGCGCCCATACCGGCTCCCTCTGGGCAGCCGACGGCACGCTGGTCGCGACCGTCACCTTCGCCGACAGCGGATCGGTGAGCGGCTGGCAGACCGCGACATTCACCAACCCGGTGCACATCGCCGCCGGCACCACCTATGTCGCCTCCTACCACACAACGGGCTCCTATGTGGCGACATCAGACTATTTCACCTCAGCCCATACCAACGGCGCGCTGACGGCGCTCGCCGGCAGCAACGGCGTCTTCGGCAATGGCACCGATTTCCCGACCTCCAGCTACCAGTCGTCGAACTATTGGGTGGATGTCGTCTACAGCCAGACAAGCAATGCCGCGCCGGTCGCCGCCAATGACAATGGCTACACGACTTATTCCAACACCGCGCTGTCGATTGGCGCAGCCAGCCTGCTCGCAAACGACCATGACGCCGATGGCGATCCGCTCAGCATCACCGGCGCGACTGGTGCGGTCAACGGAACCGTGTCGTTCAACAGCCAGACCAAGTCCGTCACTTTCACCCCGACGGCAGGTTATATGGGCGCGGCAAGCTTCTCCTATTCGATCTCGGATGGATATGGCGGCACGGCGTCGGCCACCGTCAGCCTCGCGGTCAATTCGCAGCCTGGCGGCGGCACGACCGCAAGCCTGTTCACCGGCGCCGACACCTCGGCTGTTGCCGCCGCCAATGACCCCAACTCGGTCGAACTCGGCGTCAAGTTCATCGCATCGGCCAACGGCCAGATCACCGGGCTCACCTACTACAAGAGCGCTCAGGATACCGACACGCATGTCGGCTCGCTCTGGACCGCGAGCGGCCAACTCGTTGGCCAGGCAACCTTCATCAACGAGACGGCGAGCGGCTGGCAGACGGTTTCCTTCACCCAGCCGATCAATGTGACGGCCGGCGCCACCTATGTGGCGAGCTACCATTCGAACGGCTTCTATTCCGCAACGGCAAACTACTTCACGACGGACCATACGAACGGTGCGCTGACGGCGCCGTCGAGTGCGGCGAGCGGCGGCAATGGCCTTTATGCCTACGGCTCGGGCAGCCTCTTCCCGGCCGCTTCCTACAATGCCAGCAATTATTGGGTCGACGTGCTCTATCAGCAGGGCGGCGCGCAGAATGCGCGACCAGTCGCCGCCAATGACAGCGGTTTCTCGACCAATACCGGCACGCCAATCACCATTCAGGCCTCGGTGCTCCTGGCAAACGACGCCGATGCCGATGGCGATCCGCTTGTCATCACCGGCGTCAGCGGCGCCGTCAACGGCTCGGTCGCCTACGATGCCCAGGCCCAGACGGTGACCTTCACGCCGACGGCAGGCTATTCGGGACCGGCGAGCTTCAGCTACGCGATTGCAGACGGCAAAGGTGGCACGGCGTCGGCGCAGGTTGCCCTCACCATCAACGGCGGCCAGACGGCAGGGCCGGAGCAGAACCTCTTTGCCGCCGGTGCAACGCCGTCAATCGTCTCCATCAATGACAACCAGCAAATCAATCTCGGCATGAAATTCCAGGCCGATACGTCAGGCTGGATTACCGGCATCCGATTCTACAAGGGGGCCGACAATACCGGCTCGCATAACGGTTATCTCTGGACCGCCTCGGGCACGCTGCTCGGCAGCGTCACCTTCAACAACGAGACGGCCAGCGGCTGGCAGACTGCGCAGCTCACCCAGCAGATCGCCATCCAGGCGGATACGGCTTACGTCGTTTCTTATTCGAGCAACGGCAATTACTCGGCGACCGGCAATTACTTTGCCAGTGACGTGACGAACGGCGATCTCAAGGCGCCGGGCGGCAGCAACGGCGTCTATGCCTACGGGGCGGGCGGGTTGTTCCCGACAGCCAGCTATAACAGCACGAACTACTATGTGGATGTGGCGTTCAAACCGCAACTCGCGGCGTAAAGCCGCGAGGATGCAAGGCCAAGCATGCTGTAAAGAGTGAGAGTTTCGATGATGGGTGCAGACAACAGATTGCCCGTAACGGTTCTCGCCGGGTTTCTCGGCGCCGGCAAGACGACTGTGCTCAATCATGTCCTGGGTAATCGGGATGGTCGCCGGGTCGCCGTCATCGTCAACGATATGAGCGAGGTCAACATCGATGCGGATCTCGTGCGCGAGGGGAGTGCAGACCTTTCGCGCACCGACGAGACGCTGGTAGAACTCACCAACGGGTGCATCTGTTGCACCCTGCGCGACGATCTCCTCAGCGAAGTGCGCCGGCTCGCAGCCGCCGGCCGTTTCGACTATCTGCTGATCGAGGGAACCGGCATTGCTGAGCCGCTGCCGGTCGCCGCCACCTTCTCCTTCCGCGACGAGAGCGGGGCGGCCCTCTGCGACGTGGCGCGTCTCGACACGATGGTCTGCGTCGTCGATGCGGTCAATCTTCTCGCCGATTACCACAGCGCCGAGTTCCTTGCCGATCGCGGTGAAAGGCGTGACGGGGACGATGAGCGCAAGCTCGTGGACCTGCTCGTCGAGCAGATCGAATTTTCCGATGTCGTCATCATCAACAAGGCAGGCGACGTGCCGTGCGCCGACCTTGCCGAGGTTCGCCGGGTCGTCGCGGCGCTCAATCCGGATGCCCAGGTCGTCGAGGCGGTCTTCGGCCAGGTGCCGCTTGGCGCGATCCTGGATACCGGCCTCTTCAGCGAGGCGAAGGCCGCCCGCCATCCGCTCTGGCACAAGGAACTCTTCGGCTGGGGCGATCATGTGCCGGAGACCGAGGAATACGGCATAACAAGCTTCGTCTATCGCAGCCGCCGGCCCTTCGACCCACTGAGGCTCAAGGATTTCCTCGACCGGAAATGGGCGGGCCTTATCCGCGCAAAGGGCCATTTCTGGCTGGCGACGAGGCCTGACGAGATCGGCCTTTTGTCGATTGCCGGCACGCAGTGCCGCATCGAGACCAGGGGGTACTGGTGGGCCTCGGTGCCACGGGTGCAATGGCCGCGCTTTCCGCAGTTCCGCCAGCTCCTCGACCGGCATTGGGACGATGTCTGGGGCGACCGCCGCCAGGAGCTTGTCTTCATCGGTTCCGGCTTCGACGAGGAAGCGATCCGCGCTGCGCTCGGCGATTGCCTGACCGGGGAGGAGACGGGTTTCGATCCGCAGACCGCTGTCGGCCTTCGCGATCCGTTTCCGGCATGGCAGCACGGGCATATCCATGCACATTCAAATAGTTAGAGTGCCATAGTGGGCGTAAGACGGCCTAATGTGAAGACGTTTTGATTATCAACCGGAGGAAAGAACAATGAGCGACGAACTTTATGCAGATGGCATCGGCGAAATCACCATTACGGGAACGATCGTGCGCATCGACCTGATGTCGCTTTCGGCAACCGATCGTGACGCCAACAACAACCCAAAGCCGGTCTTCCGCCAGCGCATCATCATGCCTGTCGATGCCTTCGCCAATGCGGTCGATCTTATGCAAAAGGCGCTCGGCGGGTTGGTCGAGGCGGGTGCGGTCCGTCGTATCGGCGATATGTCAGCGGCGGCGGCTGCCGATATCCAGTCGGTGCAGGGCGGCGCTTCTAACGCTTCGCCGAACTTCAACTGATAAACAGGTCTAGAGCGCCGTGCGTCCATCCGGACGCACAAAGGACGCTCTAACTGTTTGAAACTAATCCTCGGTCTCGTATTGTTTCGGGTGGGCCATGAGTGGTTTTTTGCATACCAACCTGCACTGTCTAGCGCTCGTCGCGCGTCATCACGGCGTCGATCTTGCGCCTGAGCGATTGCAGCACGATTATGCCGTCGGCAACGATCCCGTTGCCGTGCGGCAGTTGCTGCGCATGGCCAAGGATGCAGGCCTCAGAGCCCGGCATCTGACGCTCGGCTGGCGATCCCTGTTTCAGCTCGGCGAGGCCTTTCCGGTGCTCGCGGAACTGACGAACGGCAACTGGGTGGTCATCGCCGGCGCCGTCGGGGAGGGCGAGGAGGAGAGGATCCGGGTTCTCGATCCGCTGGCGTCACGCGCCGAAGTGATGATGCTCAGCGAAGAGCAATTCGCCAAGGCCTGGCTCGGATCGGTGATCATGCTGAAGCGCAATTATCGCATGTCCGATGAGGACCGGCCCTTCGGCTTTCGCTGGTTCGTCCCTGAGATCATCAAGCAGCGCAGCTTCTTCCGCGATGTCGCGCTCGCCGCCTTCGTGCTCTACGGGCTGGGGCTGACGACGCCGATTTTCTTTCAGCTCGTCATCGACAAGGTGCTCGTGCATCAGAGCTATGCGACGCTGACGGTTCTGACGGCGGGCATTGCAATCGCGCTCGTCTTCGACGCGACTTTCACCTTCCTGCGCCGTTATCTGCTGCTCTACGCGACCAACAGGATCGATATCCGCGTCGCGACACGCACCTTCGGCCATCTTCTGAACCTGCCGATCGCGCTTTTCGAGCAGGCTTCGGCCGGCGTTCTCGTCAAGCATATGCAGCAGACGGGCCGCATCCGCGAATTCCTGACCGGCCGGCTGTTCCTCACTCTTCTGGACGGCGTTTCGCTGCTGGTCTTCGTGCCGATCCTGCTTCTCTACAGCGTCAAGCTGACGCTGGTGGTGCTGGGTTTTGCAGCCCTTGTCGGGCTGGTGGTGATGCTGCTGGTCGGGCCGTTCCAGCGCCGCCTGCAGGCACTCTACCAGGCGGAAGGCGACCGGCAGGCATTGCTGGTCGAAACCGTGCACGGCATGCGCACCGTCAAATCGCTGGCGCTGGAGCCGCGCCAGCGCAAGGTGTGGGACGATTATTCGGCCCAATCGATTTCCGTGCGGTTCCGGGTCGACAAGATCTCGACTATCGCCCAGGCAATGACCGGACTGCTGGAGAAGCTGATGAGTGTCGCGATCATCGGCCTCGGCGCGCTCGATGTCTTCAGCGGCACGATGACCATCGGCGCGCTTGTCGCCTTCAACATGCTGGCCGGCCGGGTCTCCGGACCGCTCGTCCAGATCGTCACCATGGCGCATGAATATCAGGAAGTGGCGCTCTCCGTGCGCATGCTCGGCGAGATCATGAACCAGCGGCCGGAGCAGGCGGGCCGCGGGCGTGGCGTGCGGCCGCATCTGCAGGGCCGCATCGAATTCGACAGGGTAACCTTCCGCTATGCCCCCGATAGCGCGCCGGCGCTCGACAATGTTTCCTTCGCCATTCCCCAGGGCTGCGTCTTCGGCGTCGTCGGCAAGAGCGGCTCGGGCAAGACGACAATCACAAGGCTCATCCAGGGGCTCTATCAAAGCCAGGAAGGGCTGGTGCGCATGGACGGCTATGACAGCCGCGAGATCGACCTCGTGCATCTGAGAACCAGCATCGGCGTCGTGCTGCAGGATAATTTCCTGTTTCGCGGCACGGTCCGCGAGAATATCGCCGCTGCCAAGCCGGATGCCAGCATCGAGGAGATCATGGAAGTCGCCCGCATCGCCGGCGCTGAGGAGTTCATCGAGCGCCTGCCGCGCGGCTTCGACACGATGCTGGAGGAAAATGGCTCCAACCTTTCCGGTGGCCAGAAGCAGCGGCTGGCCATTGCCCGCGCGCTGATCACCGATCCGAAGCTTCTGATCTTCGATGAGGCGACGAGCGCGCTCGACCCTGACAGCGAAGCGATCATCCGCGACAACCTCAGCCGCATCGCTGCCGGCCGCACCGTCATCATCGTCTCGCACCGGCTTTCGACGCTCGTCGATGCCGATGCCATTCTCGTCGTCGACCGTGGCAAGGTCGCCGATATCGGCCGGCACGATCAGCTCGTATCGCGCTGCATGACCTATCGCCACCTGTGGGCCCAGCAAATGAGGCAGGTCGCATGAACGCGCACGCTAGAAAACCCAGCGAAAACCTCCCGGTCCATTCAAATAAGGCCCCTTCAGACCGCGGCCCCCCAGACAAGGGAAGGGCACTAACCGCCCGCCCACCGCTGCCGCCGGCAATTGCCGAATTCCAATCGGATGCCGTCGAGCTCGAAGAACGCGCGCCGCCGCGGGTGGCGCGCATGACGCTCTACTGCGTGACGGCGCTGCTTGCCGCAGCGATCACCTGGGCCTCGGTCTCCTCCATCGACGAGGTGGTGATTGCGCCCGGCAAGCTCGTCACCACCCAGCCGACCATCGTCGTTCAGCCGCTCGAAACCTCGATCATCCGTACGATCGAGGTGAAGGCCGGCGAAGTGGTGCATGCCGGCCAGACGCTGGCGACCCTCGACGCCACTTTCAGTCAGGCCGATGTCGACCAGCAGCAGGCGAAATTCTCCGCACTCGACGCCCAGGTGAAACGCATCGAGGCAGAGCTTGCCGGCGACGACTATACGAAGATGGCGGGAGATACGCCCGACCAGATACTGCAGGCGCAGCTCTTCGGCCAGCGACGGGCCTTCTACGCGGCGCAGCTGCAGAATTTCGAGCAGCAGATCGCCGGCCAGTCGGCATCGCTCGCCGCCAGCAAGAACCAGGAAGCGGTGTTGACCCAAAGGCGCGATGGGCTCTCGCAGATCGAGGCAGCGCGGGAGCGGCTTTATAACACCCAGAGCGGCTCGCTGATCACGCTGCTCGGCTCCCGCGACGCCCGCCTCGACGTCGAGTCCGACCTGACCGCGGTCCGCGGCCGGGCCGACGAGGCCGCCCACTCGTATGCCAAGCTCCGAGCCGACCGCCAGGCCTTTATCGAGGATTTCCGCCGCGCCGCAATGGAACAGCTGGTGGAGCTGCGCGGCCAGCGCGACATGGCTGACGAGGAACTGAAAAAGATGGAACTGCGCCGTAACATGGTGTCGCTGACCGCACCCGCCGATGCCGTCGTGCTCGATCTGGCGCAGCGCTCCATCGGCTCCGTCGTGCGCGAGGCCGAACCGGTGGTGACGCTGGTGCCGATCAACGTGCCGCTTGAAGCCGAAGTCTCGATCAACACCCGCGATATCGGCCGCGTCGCCGTCGGCAAGGAAGCGCGTATCAAGCTCGACGCCTATCCCTTCCAGAAATACGGCACTGCCACGGGCGAGGTGAGAACCATCAGCCAGGACACATTCCTCACCGGCCAACAGGAACAGACTGCCACCCCCGGCCAGCCGGCAGCCCCCTTCTTCAAGGCCCGGATTCTGCTTGCCGATACAAGGCTGAATGCCGCAGATGTGCCGGTGCGGCTGCTTCCCGGCATGACCGTGTCCACGGAAATCAAGGTCGGCAACCGCACGGTGATCTCCTATTTCCTGTATCCGTTGCTGCGTGGCCTCGATAGCGCAATACGCGAACCTTAGGACGCGACGGATTGGTTCGCCCCGAACGAGATCCCGAGTGACTTCAATTTTGGGGGCGTATGCCGTCCACCGGGGTTGCTGCTTGACGCCCCCCATACACGACCTCACACTCACGGTGTCGAAGGTGAGTCGGACAGACTGTGCCGTTTTCACAGCTGTTTCTCACTTCAGAAGGAGTAGCCGGCAGAGGCTGATTGGTTCATGCGCCGACCGACGCCGGTTGGTCGCAAACAGAACGAGATTGATTGAGTTCGAACTCGAATCCGCTGCTATTTTGCTCGTGAGGTCGCGCCGTGGATAAGGTGTTATCAGCAGTGGATCCGCCTCACGACATCCCAGTTCGGCACAGGAATCTCCTATTGCGAAGCAACCGCCGCTGGCTGCTTTGGCCAGTGCTTTTGATATCCGTTTTGCTTGTTGCCGGCGTTGTTTTTTATCGTGAAATTCACCACCTCGAAGATCCGGTCGGGCTCTCTGAAAATCGAGCTCTCAACAAGGCTGCCCGATCGGCGCCCGTAGCCGTCCGTACTGTTACGGCGGCTGCTTCTCTTCTCCCGCCAATGTCAATCTCGCTGCGGCTGATCGAGGTCCCGAAGCCGGAGTTGGCAAGTCAGTTTCTGCGGACGTGGCGCGTCTCGGGGCGGGTTATTTGCGGTGCCCTTCGAGAGGCCGGCATCGAGATGAGCGAATGGAAAGCCGCATCGATGCGCAATCGCAATTATGAATGCTATTTTCAGCGCATCTACGAACGGGACGAGGTGCGTCCGCTCAGTTCCACCTTCGTCAAGGTTCGTGGAAATGAAGTTGGCGATATTCTTGAGATCCGCGCCAAGATCGTTGGACCGACGACAGATGCCCAAGGGCGTCTCGCCCCGGCAGTCCTGCGCATTTTCGAGATCATTGTCAGGCAGGCGTGCTGGCGTGATTTCGAGGATACTCTCGCGTCGATCCAAAACCTTCGAAATGTCGAAGACGAACGGTTCGGCTCCTATCTCAGCTTCACGCGCGAGGCCGGCAGCGGAAATAATTTTGATTTTGTTCTTGGTCTTAAGGCGACTTCAGGTTCGCAGGTGAGGACTAGGACGTATTTTTCCACAGAGCGCTGGCTAGCCCCAACCCCCCGCAATGTTTCCGCGAATTTCATCCTCATGGACCCTTTGGACACGTCCATATCAGCCACTTGCGCTCACTGACGGCGTAACCCGAGCTATCGGGTGACATTTGAGATCGCAAATCATGGCTCGCAGCATTCATCCGCGCCAGAACTGCGTCGAATGAATTTCCTTCGGGCTTGACGGGAAATCAAAGTTACTTAATCTAACGAGCTCGGAACTCTTGGAGGAGCGGGACCGATCTCTAGCGGTCTCTGTCGCACCATCTTCATCGCCCAAAGCCATGATTCCGGATCGTTCGCCGTCGATTCTCAACAGGATAAGCCATGTCTCTGACCATTACCCAACGCCTTAATGGCCTTAAAGTCCGCATTGCCGAACTAGCGCATTGGCGGGACCGCCAAAGCGCGGCGATCAAGGGTTGGACATTTGAGGGCGAGCCGATCGGCCATCAGCAGGACTGGCCGCATCGTCGGGGCGTTGTCCATTTTGCCGCGAGCGCTGAAGCCCCGGCGGGCTGGCCTCTCCAAGATATCCGCCTGCAGCTAGATCTCGGCGGCGAGAGCCTGATCACGCTGACCTATCCCGATGGCCAGAGCGAGACATTCGGGCTCGATCCCTACCATCAGGAATTTCCGGTCAAGGGGCGCCGCTTCCAGATTGCGACGGAAAGCGTCGCCCGTTTTCCGTTCGGGGAGCCGAACCGGGCGCCGAGGCTGAACAAGGCCCGGTTCATCTGGCTCGACGGTGCTGCGCATCGCCTGCATCTTCTGTTGAAGCAGGTTACCGAAGCGATCGACGTGTTGGGCGAGCACGATGTCGTGCCGCATCTGATGGAGGCGGCCGAGCATGCGCTTCGCAGCCTCGACTGGCCCTCGGATACGGCGGCTTACGTCTCCCGCACGTCTGACGCCGTGATGCAGCAGAAGATCTGGGAGCTGCCGGAGCTTGAGGCAAATCCGGCGGGCCTGACCGACGAGCAGAGCGCTTCGGCGGCCTCCGCCTTCGAGGCTTTGACGGAAAGATTGAAGGCGCTGCAGAAGCGATTTCCCCCGAATGGCGAATTGCTGCTGACCGGCCATGCGCATATCGATCTCGCCTGGCTTTGGCCCTATCGCGAGACTCGGCGCAAAATGCGGCGCACCTTCAACACGGCGCTGTCGCTGATGGAGCGTTCCGACGATTTCCGCTTCAACCAATCGACCGCCCATTATTACGCGCAGATGGAAGAGGAAGACCCGGAGCTTCTCGAACGCATCAAGCGGAAGGTTGCGGAAGGAAAGTGGGAAACCGTCGGCGGCATGTGGGTGGAGCCGGACACGAACATGCCGACCGGCGAAAGTCTTGTCCGCCAGGTTCTCTACGGCCAGCGCTATTTCGAAAAGACCTTCGGCACGCGCCACACGGTCTGCTGGCTGCCGGATTGTTTCGGTTTCTCCGGCGCCCTGCCGCAGATCCTGAGGCAGGGCGGCATCGACAGCTTCTTCACCATCAAGGTCAATTGGAGCGAGACCAATCATATTCCCTCCGATCTCTTCTGGTGGAAGGGGCTCGACGGGAGCCAAGTGCTGACCCACACCTTCGACAATCCGATGCAGGGTTATAACGGCTTCGTGCAGGCCGATTGCTACGTGCCGACATGGAAGAATTTTCGCGGCAAGACGCAGCACGAGACCTCGCTTCTGGCTGTCGGCTATGGCGATGGTGGCGGCGGCGTGACGCCCGAAATGGTCGAGCGCGAAGTGCAGCTGCGCGATTTCCCGGCGATCCCGCAGGCACGCTGGGGCACGGTCAAAGGCTTCTACGAGCAGGCGCACCGCACCGCGAGGGAAAAGAGCCTCCCCGTGTGGGACGGCGAAATCTATCTCGAACTGCACCGTGCGACGCTGACGAGCCAAAGCGGTGTCAAGCGCAAGCATCGCCAGGCGGAGCGGGCGCTGATCACCGCTGAAACCCTGGCGTCGCTCGCACATCTGCTGGGCGCAGACAAGCCGAAAAGCCTCGAAGCGGATTGGCGCGTGGTGCTGAAGAACGAATTCCACGACATCCTGCCGGGCTCGAGCATCCGTGAAGTCTATCAGGACGCGGAGCAGGAACTCGGCGGCGTCATCGACAATGCTACGATCGAGCAGGCAAATGCATTGCAAGCGCTGTCAGCCAATCTGCCGAAGGGCGGGGTCGGCGATGCGCTCGTCGTCGTCAATCCGTCGCTTGCGCCGCGGCCATTGAGTGCCATGCTTGCCGACGGCACTGTTGTTTCGGCCGCCGATATCGTCGCCCCCTTGTCCGTCGCGGTCTTCGACAAGCGCGCACTCCAGCCGGCGGGCGGGCTGAAGGCCGGCCCGGAGCGCCTCGAGAACGCCCATCTCGCCATCATCATCGGCAAGGACGGCGCGGTTGCGAGCCTCATCCACAAGGCGACGGGCCGCGAAGCGGTCGATGGCTCGGCCAACCAACTCTGGGTCTATCCGGCCGACAAGCCGCGCAATTGGGACGCCTGGGATATCGATGCGGATTATGCCGAAAAGGCTGTTCGCCTCGATGTGCCGGAGAGCATCTCCCTCGTCGAAAGCGGCCCGCACCGCGCGGCGATCCGCGTCGTCCACCGATACCGAAATTCGAGCGTCACCCAAACCTATGTGCTGACGGCCAACGCCAAAAGGCTCGACATCGAAACGACGATCGACTGGCATGACCGCCGCACCCTGCTGCGCACGCTCAACCCGGTCGACGTAACGGCCCGGAAGGCAACGTTCGAATGTGCCTATGGCGTCGTCGAGCGGGCAACGCACACGAACACCTCCTGGGAGCAGGCGATGTTCGAGGCTGTCGCCCATCGTTTCGTCGATATCAGCGAGCCGGGCTTCGGCGTCGCGCTGCTCAACAATGCCAAATACGGCCATAGCGCCCGCTGCAATGTGATCGGCATGAGCCTGGTGCGCGGGCCGGTCTATCCCGATCCGCTAGCAGACGAAGGCGCGCAGAGCTTTACATATGCGCTGATGCCGCATGAAGGCGCCTGGCATGAGGGCGGCGTCCTCGACGAGGCAATCGATCTCAACCAGCCGCTCGTCGCGACCGAAGCCAAGGGGCTCTCCACCGGCAATATCACGCCACTCACCATCGCCGGCACCCCCGTCGCCTTCTCGGGCCTGAAACCGGCAGAAGAGGGCAATGGCCTGATCCTGCGCCTCTATGAACCCGCCGGCCGGCGCGGCCGGCTCGCGCTTGCCCTGCCTTCCGGATGGTCGGCGTCGCAACCGCTCAACATTCTCGAGGAGCCGATGGAGCGGAAGGGGCCTGCCGACATCATGCCGTTCGAAATCAGGACCTGGAGACTGCAAAAGGCCTAATGGTTCTTTTTTGAGAGAGCCAGCACCGCCGCTCCGTTGCGGCGGTGCTGGCTCTCGATCTTCGGCTGCAGCCGCTCGAGCCATCCCAGGACTGTACGGCGCGCGCCCAGTCAGCAAGATCGCGAGAGCGGTCGCCAGTCTTATCCACTTCCGGCGCTCACCATCCCGATCGCGCATTCAAGTTCCCGGCTCGGTGAAAGCGGAACCTTTTATTACATGTTTATCGACGGCGGCGCCGGTGAGATGCGGATCGCCTCAGGAAATCTGTCGCAACGCACGGAGCAGCAATCATCATGACAAGTCTGCTGCCGGTAGAGACGCCTCAGGTCGGGCGGCAAAATTCTCGACGACGAAATCCACGAAAGCGCGGACTTTCGGTGAGAGCTGGCGGTTGGATGGCAGACGAGCGAGATCGAGCCGAAGGGCGCCATGAAGTGGGTGAGGACGGGGACCAGGTTACCTGCTCGGATTTGGCCTGCGCGACATAGACGGGCAGATGCGCAAGCCCGAGACCGTTCTGTGCCGCCCGCAGCCCGGCATCGGTATTGTTGAGTGTCAGGGTTTTCGGCAAAAACAACCGCTCGTACGGCTTATGGAATGCCCACGGCTGCCGGGCTGGTGTTGATCCATTCCAGCATTTGCAGGGAAGTGCATGACGAGGTGCCTTATGACGATCTTGCGTCACGAATGCCGGGCCTCATTATGCCGGCACCGGCGCGCGACGGGCAAAGCAGCGCCGATGAAACGCTTGAAGATATCGAGTTCCAGCGGAAATACCTGTCAATGGAATCTGCGAAGGCATTCACTGCATTTTCATTTCATTTCATTTCATTTCATTTCGGGGCGGCGGGGATTTCCATTGAAAGCCGGAAGATCACCTGCCCCAGCGTGGTCATTTCAGCCGCCAACGATGAAGCCGATGATCGCCGAGGCCGGGCGACGGCTCGGCACATCGGCGGCGAATATCTGGGTCTTCAGGAGACGACACATACGGGTTTGCTGGTCGGCCAAAGATATCACGAAGCGGTAAGCCGCATCATGGATTGGTTGGCCCGCTTTGATGGAAGATAAATCCAATCAGCCTTCCAAACCGAGGCTTGCCAGCAGTCGGCCGACATAGGCTTCCAAGCCGCCGACCATGTCGAAGCGGGTGGGATCGCGCAGCCAGAGCATCTGAAGGCCGTCCATTACTGCGATCAGTTCGGCGGCCATCGTCTCACCATCGATCTTGGCGTCGATCGTGCCATCAGCGATGGCTCGTTCGAAGGTCGAGGCGACGCCGTTCTGCATCTGGGTGGCGCGAGCAAGAAACCAGGGCTTGGCGGGGTGGTCCTTCATCAGGCTCTCGGCATTCAGGATGGCGAAGGCCCTGACGACCTCGACCATTTCGGCGTTGCGGCGGAAGATGGCGACCATGCCGTTGAGCAGGCCGCGCAGATCGGCGCGATAGTGTCCGATGAAATCCGCGCTTTCGAGATCGCGCTTGGCAAGGATTGCGAGCAGGAGATCGACCTTGGTCGGGAAGTGGTGCAGAAGGCCGGGCAGCGACAAGCCGACATCCCGGGCGATATCGGCGATGGGGGCGTTCTGGTAGCCGTCGTCGGCAAAGCGCCGCATCGCCGCCGTCAGGATTTCTACTCGGCGCGCTTCTCCCTTGGTGGATCGGCGCCGCCGCTTTTCATCCTGTGTGGCCTTCTCGTCTGTCATCGTCTCTCCGGTCAGCCTCCTTTGGCGGCAGGGCGCCGATCGGCAACCCTGCAGCCCTTTATACATACATCAGGCCGGGCCGGTTGACATCTTAAAAATACCGAGTAATCGGTAGGTTTAACGGAAGAGCAGCGGCGCCAGAGGAGGTTTGCATGATCGATTCCATTCTCGACCAGATGACGCTCGAAGAGCAGGTCTCGCTGTTGTCAGGCGCTGATTTCTGGACGACCGTTCCCGTCGAGCGTCTCGGCGTGCCGAAGATCAAGGTGACGGACGGGCCGAACGGCGCCCGCGGCGCGGGTTCGCTGGTCGCGGGTGTCAAGGCGACCTGCTTTCCCGTCGGCATAGCACTCGGCGCCACCTGGAATCCCGATCTCGTCCAGCAGATGGGGGCGGCGCTTGCGCGTCAGGCAAAGAGCAAGGGTGCGGCGGTACTGCTGGCGCCCACGGTGAATATCCATCGCTCCGGCCTCAACGGGCGCAATTTCGAATGTTACTCCGAAGATCCGATGCTGACCGCCGAACTCGCCGTCTCCTATATCGACGGCGTCCAGGGCGAGGGGATCGCGGCGACGATCAAGCATTTCGCCGGCAATGAATCCGAGATCGAGCGGCAGACCATGTCTTCTGATATCGACGAGCGGACGCTGCGCGAAATCTATCTGCCGCCCTTCGAACAGGCGGTGCGCCGTGCCGGCGTGATGGCGGTCATGTCTTCCTATAATCGCCTCAACGGCACCTATACGAGCGAGCACGAGTGGCTATTGACCAAGGTGCTGCGCGAGGAATGGGGATTTGACGGGATCGTCATGTCCGACTGGTTCGGATCGCATTCGACTGAAGAAACGATCAATGCCGGTCTCGATCTTGAAATGCCGGGTCCGGCGCGCGATCGCGGCGAGAAACTGGTTGCCGCCGTGCGCGAGGGCAAGGTTGAGGCCGCGACTGTGCGGGCGGCGGCGCGGCGGATGCTGCGTCTGCTCGAGCGGGTCGGTGCATTCGAGAATAAGCCCGATCTCACCGAGCGGGCGATCGATCTGCAGGAAGACCGGGCACTGATCCGGCGCCTCGGCGCAGAGGGTGCGGTCCTTCTCAAAAATGATGGCATCCTGCCGCTTGCCAAGACCTCGCTCGACCGGATTGCCGTCATCGGACCCAATGCGGCAAGCGCGCGCGTCATGGGCGGCGGCAGCGCGCAGATCGCAGCGCATTACACGGTCAGTCCGCTTGAAGGCATTCGCGCCGCCCTTTCCAATGCCAACAGCATCAGCCATGCGGTCGCCTGCCGCCACAACCGTCTGATTGACGTGTTCAAGGGAAAGATCACCGTCGAATATTTCAAGGGCCGCGGCTGCAAGGGCGACCCGCTCCATGTCGAAATCGTCGACAAGGGTGAATTCTTCTGGTTCGAGCTGCCGTCGAGCGAACTCGACCCCGCCGATTTCTCGGCCAGGATGAGCATGCAATTCGTGCCGGAAGAGAGCGGCGAGCACCTCTTCGGCATGACCAATGCCGGCCTGGCGCGGCTCTTCGTCGATGGCGCACTGACCGTCGACGGCCACGACGGCTGGACGTGCGGCGAGAACTATTTCGGCACGGCCAATGACGAAGAGCGCGGAACGGTGACGCTCGATGCCGGCCGCGCCTATGCGTTGACTGTCGAGTATGAGCCGTCCACGGCGAGCGGCGATGGCATCAACCTCATCGCCGTGCGTTTCGGTCTGGAAAAGCCGCTCGGCGACGCCGATATCGACGCAGCCGTCGAGACGGCCCGCAATGCCGGTGTGGCGCTTCTCTTCGTCGGCCGCGACGGTGAATGGGACACCGAGGGTCTGGATCTGCCCGACATGCGGCTTCCGGGCCGGCAGGAGGAGCTGATCGAGCGGGTGGCAGCTGTTAACGTCAATACCGTCGTCGTGCTGCAGACCGGCGGCCCGGTGGAAATGCCCTGGCTCGGCAAGGTTCGCGCCGTGCTTGAGATCTGGTATCCCGGGCAGGAGCTGGGCAATGCCGTCGCCGACGTATTGTTCGGCGACGTCGAGCCAGGCGGACGCCTGCCGCAGACATTCCCGAAAGCGCTTGCCGACAATTCCTCCATCACAAGTGATCCCGTAGTTTATCCCGGCAAGGACGGGCATGTGCGTTACGCCGAAGGCGTCTTCGTCGGCTACCGTCATCACGACACACACGCCGTCGAGCCGCTCTTCCCCTTCGGTTTCGGCCTTGGCTATACGCGCTTTGACTGGAGTGCACCGCGGGTGTCGGCCGGCGAAATGGATACTGAAGGCGTGACGGTCAGCGTCGATCTGACCAATATCGGCGACCGGGCAGGCTCGGAACTGGTGCAGCTCTATGTGCGTTCACCGAAGACCAAGGTGGAGCGGCCGGACAAGGAATTGCGCGCTTTCGCAAAGCTATCGCTGCAGCCCGGTGAGACCGGCACGGCCACAATGAAGATCCTGCCGCGCGATCTCGCTTATTTCGACATCGAGGCCGGCGCCTTCCGCGCCGAACCGGGTGACTATCAGCTGGTCGTGGCGGCGAATGCCGCGGATATCAGGTTCGTCATCGATCTGTCGTCGCCATCGAGCTATGAGTGGCGGCCCTCTAGCAGCAGGCTGGAGGCGCGTTGAGTGGTTCGATCTGCAATCAAGCCGCGTCGGGCTGAGTGCGGAGGTTGGTGACAACGCGCCTGTTCTGCACCTTGCAGGAGCGATCCGTGCAGTCGCGAACTTCGCGATCGTTGCCATAGCCCTTGGCCCACATGCGCTTGGCATCCACACCCTTCGAGGTGAGATAGGCCATCGCCGCATCGGCGCGCTTCTGCGACAGCGTTTCCATTTTGGAAGCAGAACCGGAATCGTCGGCAAATCCCTGCAGCTTGAGCAGCCAGCTCGGGTTCCTGTTGAGCCAATTGGCCTGGTTATCCAAGGTTGCCATGGCGACGGAATCGAGCGCGGCGGAGTCCTGCTTGAAGTAGATTCGCCGCCCGACATTGAGGATAAAATCCTCTTCGCTGCCGGCCGCGACGTTCTCGAAACCGGGCGCTGGTTCGTTGGTTTGGCCGGTCGTCGGCGCTGCAGTGGGTTCTTCCAGGGAGGCGATCTCGGTGGTGGAGCAGGCGGCAAGCGCCAGGAGCATGGACACGGCGAGAAGGCGGCTGGTGTATCCGGTCGTAGCAGACATCAGGTGATATTCCTTATTCGACCGGGATGGTTTGGCTGACCTGCGCGGCGCTTTCGGCCTGGTCGGCGATATGCGGCAGAACCTGTACCGCTGTGCCGATCGGGCAACGCTGGTAGAGGTCGATGGCGTCTTCGTTGAACATGCGGATGCAGCCGCTGGAGGCATCCTTGCCAATGCTCCAAGGCTCAAGTGTGCCATGGAAGCGGTAGCCGGTGTCGACGCCGTCGCGATGGAGGTACATGGCGCGGGGCCCGAGCGGGTTCTTCGGTGAACCTCCGGCGACGAATTCGGGCAGTTCGGGATGGCGCTTGCGCATTTCCGGCGGCGGCGTCCAGCGCGGCCAAAGGGATTTGGCATCGATGGTGGCGCGGCCAAACCATTTGAACCCCTCGCGGCCGACGCCGACGCCGTAGCGGATGGCGGTCTTGTTCTCCATGATCACATAGAGGAAATGGTGCCTGGTATCGACGACGACGGTGCCGATCGGCTCGCTGCTGAAATATTTGACGACCTGGCGGTGCCACTGTTTATCGATCTTGGCGAAGTTGGTCCTTCGAAACGTCACGGCATTATCGACCATGGTGCCATCGAAATAGGAAGACGCGGCGGCGAGCGCCGGTTTCCCGACTGCACCGGCGCCAAGTAACGCCAAACCACCAAGCAAAATATCCCTGCGGGTCCCCACCATCGGCAATATCCCCCTTAAAGCCAAGCAGCGAAACGTCAGTAAATCAGATTTTTCATTTGCGACAACAGAAAATTCTTCTGCTCTTAAACGACCGAGATCGGGTTGCCGGTCTTCTGGATAAATTTTGCTCCGATCGTTGCTCTGAAAAAGATGACACCAGCTTGCAAACCCGCGGGCCGCTTGCGCGACAGATCGCTGTCACCGGTCCTGTCGTTTGAGATCATTCATCATTGAGATGGCAAGCCGACAGGTGCCCCGGTGCAATTTCCTTTTTCACCGGTACTTCCATATGACAGCGGTCGATCGCGAACGGGCATCTCGGATGAAAGTGACAGCCTTTCGGCGGGTTTATCGGGCTGGGGAGTTCGCCATCGACGGGCTTGAATTGCCGCTTGCCGGGTTCGATGCGCGGCACCTCGGCCAAGAGCGCTTTCGTGTAAGGATGATTGGGCCGCCTGAAAACCTCCTCGACGGGCGCCTCCTCGACGATGCGGCCGAGATACATGATCGCAACGCGGTCGGAAATATGTTCCACGACGCCGAGATCATGGCTGACGAACAAATAGGTCAGGTCAAGCTTGTCACGAAGTTCCATGAACAGGTTGATGACCTGAGCCTGGATGGAAACGTCGAGCGCTGCGACGCTTTCGTCGCAGACGAGAAACTTCGGCTGCACGGCGAGCGCGCGCGCAATATTGACGCGTTGCCGCTGGCCACCGGAAAACTGATGCGGGTATCGCTTTTTCATGGCCGGGTCGAAACCGGCCAGCATCAAATATCTGTCGACATAGGTGTCGCGTTCCGTCGAGCGGGCAAGCCCATGCGTTCGGGGCGCCTCCCAGATAAGCTCCTCCACGGTCATGCGCGGATTGAGAGCCGCCATCGGGTTCTGGAAGATCATCTGGCTGGCGAGACCGAACTGATGCTGCTCGCCTTTCGACATGACGCTTCGGTCCATCCCCTTCCAGAGAATGTGGCCCTGGCTCGGGGAGGTGATCCCTGCAATGGCGCGGCCGAGCGTCGACTTTCCGCAGCCGCTTTCACCGACAAGGCCGACAACCTCTCCGGGCCAAATGCTGAGGCTGACATTATCAAGCGCATGAACAACAGGCGCCGGTTTGGCCAGTTTGAGCTTGAGCGCGATCTTGGCGGCGAGGTCGGGCTTGGCTCCGAAGCGCTGCGACACGTTCCTCGCTTCGATCAGGGGCGCGGCGGTCGCCGTCATCATGCTACCTCTTTCGTTACGGGATGAATGCAGCGGAAGGAGCGATCGCCTTCCGGCATGAGCGCCGGCATGACCAGACAGCCGTCGGTTGCCCGATCGCAGCGCGTACGAAAACTGCATCCCTGCGGGAGGCGGTTGATGGCCGGTGTCATGCCGCGGATCTGGTGAAGGGGTTCTCCACGTCTGTTTTGCGAAGGAACGGACGCGATCAGACCGGCAGTGTAGGGATGGTGAGGATCGGTTAGGACCTTGCCCACCGGTCCGGTCTCGACGAGGCGGCCGGCATACATGACGGCGATCTCGTCGGCCAATCTTGAAACCACCGCCAGATCGTGGGTGATCCAGATCATTGCCGTATTTCCCTCTTCGGTGAGCTTCTGGAATTCGGAAATGATCTGGCTCTGGATCGTCACATCAAGCGCCGTTGTCGGTTCATCGGCGATGATGAGGTCCGGCTTGTGAAGAAGCGCGATGGCAATGGCCACGCGCTGGCGCATTCCGCCGGAAAACTGATGCGGATAGGCGGCAAGCCTTTCTTCAGGGCTTGGTATTCCGACCAGCGCCAAAGCATCCCGCGCTCGCTGCCGGGCGGCATCCTTCGAGACTCGCTCGTGTGCCTGGACGGCTTCCACCATCTGCGTCCCGACCGTCAGGACCGGATTAAGCGTCATCATCGGATCCTGGAATACCATGGCGATCCGCTTGCCGCGCAGCTGCCGCATCTCTTCGTCAGAGCATTTCGCGATGTCGGCGCCGTCGAAGATGACCTGGCCGCCGGCAACCCGGCCGGGTTTGTCGAGGAGCCGCATGATCGAGAAGCCGGTCACCGACTTTCCTGATCCGGATTCTCCCACGAGACCAAGGACCTTGCCGCGCTCCACGGTGAACGACACATCGTTGACGGCGCAAAGGCTGGGGCGTCCCCTGCCGTCGCCGAATTCGGTGACAAGATTGCTCACTTGCAGCAATGGCGTCATGACATGTTCCTCGGGTTGAGCACATCGCGCAGCCGGTCGCCGACAAGGTTGATCGTCGCGATCGTGACCAGAAGGGCAATGCCGGGAAAGAAGCTGATCCAGTAGAGGCCTGTCAGAAGGTACTGGTAGCCCGTCGAGATCAGCATGCCGAGCGAGGGTTCGGTCACGGATGCACCGAGACCGAGGAAGGACAAAGTTGCTTCGAGGCTGATTGCCCGGGCGATCTGCATGGTGGCGATGACGATGACCGGCGCAAGACAGTTCGGCAGCAGGTGCTTGAAGAGGATGCGCCAGCCGGGCAGGCGCAGCATCCGGGCCGCCTCGATATATTCCTTCTCGCGCTCGACCAGAGCGGTGCCGCGGACCGTGCGGGCATAGGTCGCCCACTCGGCGATGATCAGTGCGATCACGACGTTGGGCACGCCCTTGCCGAGCACGGCGAGCATCATGAGCGCCATCAATATGGTGGGAAACGAGAGCTGCAGGTCGACGAGCCGCATCATCGCGGTTTCCGTGCGCCCTCCCATGTAAGCGGCAAACAGTCCGGCTGAGGTTCCGATGATGGCAGCAGCGAGAGCCGATAGAACGCCCACCAGCAAAGAGGTACGCAGACCATAGAGGATACCGGACAGAATATCGCGGCCTTGGCTGTCGGTACCGAGGTGATAAACAAGCCCAGTCATGGATTCGGACCCCGGCGGCAGTCGTCCATCCATGATGTCGAGCTGCATCAAATCATAGGGATTTTGCGGAGAGATCCATGGCGCAAACAGTGCCAGGCAACATATGATCACCAGCGTGAGGAAGGCGATCGCGGCTGCCGGAGAGCTGAAGAAATCCGCGATCCCTTTCGACAGGCGACTGGGTTCGGGCGTTGGAGCGCTTGTGTCTTGCGTGTTTGGTTCGGCCATGGGGTCAAGCCTTTCCTTCCAGCCGGACCCGCGGATCCAGAAGGGTATAACAGATATCGATGATGAAATTGAGGGCGACGAAGAGCAGCACCATCATCATCAGGTAGGCGACGATGACGGGGCGATCGAGAAGGTTGATCGAGTCGATGATGAGCTTGCCCATGCCCGGCCACGCAAAGATGCTTTCGGTGACGACCGAAAAGGCGATGAGTGAGCCGAACTCGAGCCCGATAATCGTCACCACCGGGATCATCAGGTTCTTGAGAACGTGCACGGAAATGATCCGCCGCTCTCGCAATCCCTTGGCGCGGGCAAACTTCACATAGTCCTGAGGAAGGACCTCCTGCACGCCGGCGCGGGTCAACCGAAGAATGAGCGACGTCTTGAATAGAGCCAGGTTGAAGGCCGGCAATAAAAGGTGCCGGATGCCGTCCCCGGTCAGAAACGACCATTGTACGCCAAGCAGCTCCTGCGTCGGGCCGCGGCCATTCGTCGGCAACCAGCCGAGCTCGACGGAAAACACCATGATCAGCATGAGACCGACCCAGAAGGTCGGAAGCGAGAAGCCCAGAATCGAGCCGCTCATGATGAGCTTGGAGGAGATCCGATTGGGGTAAAGCCCTGCATACAGCCCGAGCGGCAAGCCGAACAGCAGCGCGATGCCGAGAGCCGTGATCGCCAGTTCGAGCGTCGCCGGGAGACGTTCGAGTATCAGACCCAGCGCCGGCCGCCCATAAACGAAGCTGTTGCCGAAGTCCCCGTGCAGAAGCCCCTGCAGAAACAGCAAATACTGTCTCCACAGCGGCTGATCCAGACCGTAATGCGCGATGACGAGTGCCCGCTCCGCCTGATTGGCGTCCGGGTTGATGAGGATGTCGACCGGGTTGCCGATCACATTGACGCCGATGAAGACAATGATCGTCATCGCGACAATGACGAACAGCGCCTGTATCAACCGCCTGATAATGGATGTGACCATTGAACCTCTCCTACAGCGCCGCGCGTCTTTTCGAGAGCCGCAAAGGACGCTGTAACACTTTGAATCGACATCTTTGTTTTACGCATGTCGTTGTCGCAAAACCGCTGCGCACTTTTGCGCGACATGCTTTAGGCGACGGAAATCGCCATCCCGTCGCGCTGCGGATCGGCTGCGCCTTTCGAGATGCCGCCGTCAATCTTGATCGCGTGGACTGCGGCGAACGCATATGTCTGCGGCGACCGCGCCACCTGGTAGCCCTGCGCCCGCAGCTCGTTTTCGACAGAGTGTCGAATGCGATTGCAGATGTCGATCGTGTTTGACACCCCTACGATTCTCGGCGCCGAGACGGCTTCGAGCACGGACATGTCGAAATCGATCATGTTCATCAGGCATTGCGCAACGGCGGGGGCGATATAGCTGCCGCCCGGCGCTCCGATGACGATGCTGGGCTCGTCGCCCTTGAAGACGATCGTCGGTGCCGCCGAGCTCGGACGCCGCTTGCCGGGCGCGATGGAGCCGGGTTTGCCCGGAAGCGGATTAAAGCGGCTCATCGTGCCATTATACATGAAGCCGAGGCCATCGGTGATCGCGCCCGAGGGACTGCCGAGGGTGTGGGTCATCGCGACGGCATTGCCGTCCTTATCGATCACCGAGATGTGGGTGGTGTCACGCTGCGACCCATCAAGCCGCGAGACGCTGGCGATCTCACCCGCCTTGATCGCGCCGGCGTGCGCCTTCGCATGCTCTTTCGACAGCAGCCTTTCATAGGGCACGTCGACATAGGCGGGATCGCCCATATACGCGTCCTTGTCGATCGTCATCCGCTTCATGGCTTCGAACAGGATGCGGACATGATCGGCGCTGCCATGCTGCAGCGAACCGACGTCGAACTGCTCCATGATATGCAGGAGTTCCAGCATCGGGAAGCCCGAGCCTGGCGGAGGCGAGGTGGCGATGCGGTTGTCGCGATAGTCGCCCCAAACGGGCTTGACCTTCGACAATTCGTAGCGCGCCAGATCTTCCCGATCGATCAAGCCGCCATTTGCCTTGAAATCGTCGGCGATCTGTTCGGCCAGTTCGCCGTGATAGAAGATGTCCGAGCCGCCGCTTCGCGCGATGCGTTCGAGGGTCTCTGCGATGTCCTTGTTGACGAGCAGGTCGCCGACATTCTTGAGCGTGCCGTCGTCGTGGAAATAGACTTTCCGGCCCGTTTCAGAAAAGCGCAGCTTGTCGAGCGTGTTGGCAAAACCGTCGTTCGACTGGTCCTTGGCCCAGTACCAGTGCATGTGGTTTCGGATCATGAAACCGTTACGGGCAAGGCGAATGGCCGGCTTGATGAGATCGGCCCAATCGAAGGTGCCGTAGTCGCGCAGCGCGGTCTCATAGCCCTTGAGCGAACCGGGGGTGCAGACGGCAAGGTAGCCGATATCGGAAATATTGCCTTCAAGCACGTAGCCGAAGCCGTCGCGGCTCTGGTGCTTGATTTTGTCGAGCCACATGTCCGGCGCGGCCTTCAACGGCGCGCGCGCATAAAATTCGAGAATCTCGTGCACGCCCTTTTTCGGCATATAGACATGCATGGAGCCGAAGCCGCCAATGCCGGCCATTTGCGGGTCGACCACGCCCTGGACGAAAGCACAGGCGAGTGCTGCGTCGATGGCATTGCCGCCGCGCTCAAGAATTTCCGCGCCGGCTTCGACAGCTTCCGGCTGAGGCGCCACGATCGTTGCATTTCTCATTTCGCGCGCCGATCTTTCAACACCCTCGCCAGGAAGGCCTTGACGTTACCGAGAACTTTCATCCGGTCGTGAGAGACGCCCGGAACACGATCGAATGTCACATCGACACCCGCTTCGCGGAATGAGCTCGCCAGGGCGGCAAGCCGCTCGGGCCGCGTTTTGCCGGCATCGTTGGCGCCGTCCATATAGTATTTGCCACCTGGCTTATGCGTGATTTCCCAGGTCTCCAGATCGGCGTCGCCGACGATCATGTGCACCGGCACCTTGGCGAGATCTTCGGGCCGGAAGGCCTTGCCGAAGCGCGCCTCCAGATCCCGAATGCCGACCCACCAGTCACGCGTCGGATCCAGAAGGGTGACGGAACCAGGTGCGCCGATCGATGCCGCCCAGAGCTTTTCCGGATGCAGAATGGTGAAACGGTGCACGAAATGGCCGCCACCGGAGAAGCCGAACATCGCGAATTTGGACCAGTCCTGGCGGTATTTGTCGGCCATCTCCGCGACCATGGCAAGGACGACGCGATCGTAGCGGATGTCGCCTTCCTCAAGGAACTTGTAGCCGGAACGCGCGCCATCGCCGAGAACGCCAACCGGGAAGATCGGACAAAGGATGGCGCAGTCGTTGTAGAGCCCGAATTCGGCAAAACCGTCGCGGAAGTCGATGGCCGACGTACGGCCGGTGCCGTGGACCGCGACCAGAAGGTCGAGCTTGCGGCCATCTGCCGCCGTCGGTGGCACATAAAGCACCATATGCAGGCGGGGATCGGCCTGAGAGGCGAAGATGGCCGTCTGGCCATAGTCATAGATGGCCTTCGCCCGGGCGACGGCTTCGCCCGTTCCAAGTTCCTGCATGAATGTCTCCTGGGAGATGAAGAAAGGGACGGCCCTGGTGCGGCCCCATGCTGCTGTCTTAAACCGCGTCGCATCGAATGGATCGATGCGACGCACTTCAAATCTTTATTTGGCCCAAAACCGCTGCACGCTTTTGGGCGACATGCATTAGTCCGCCGGCTTCACGTCGTAAGCGAGCGTATATTTGTCGCCGCGCGGGGTGTAGGACACGGTCTTCTTTGCACCCAGCACGACGTTTTCGTAATGCATCGGGAGGAGCCAGAGGTTGTTGAAGGTTTCGGTCGACAGCGCCTCGAGCAGGGGCGCGCGTTGGGCTTCATCGAGCGTCGAACTGGCCTTTGCCAGTACCTCGTCGATCTTCGGATCGGACACGCCGCCGCCGTTATATCTGCCGGTCCCCTTTTTCTCGTCGCGCGTCGCGACGAGCGCAACAGTCGGATTGGTGGTTTCGCCGGTGTTCACGCCCCAGGAGCCGAAATAGGTGCTGTAGGTGCCCTTTGAATAGGCTTCCGAGTACATCGACCAGGGCAGGACCTCGACCTTCGATTTGATGCCGATGCGCGTGAACATCTGGCCGACCGCCTGCAGAACTTCGGCATCCTTGACGTAGCGGCCAGAGGGACCATGCAAGGTCAGGCTGAAGCCATTGGGATAACCGGCCTCGGCCAGAAGCGCCTTAGCGGCGGCAGGATCATAGCCCACCTTCTCGACTTTTTCGGAGTAGCCCGCATAGCCTTGGGCGACGAATTGATCGGCCACCGTGCCGTTCTTCTGCATGACGCGGTCGACGATTGCCGGGCGGTTGATCGACATCAACATTGCGCGACGCACCCGTTCGTCCTTGAGCGGGTTCTTGTCGAGATCGGAACCATCCGCAGCCTTCACGAAAGGCGAAACATCGCGGCTGACATCGAGGCCAAGATAAACGAAGCGGGAAGACAGGCCGTTGATGACTTGCAGATTATCGCTCGCTTCCACGCGTGCCATTCCATCGGCAGGAAGGGTTTCGACAATGTCGATCTCGTTGGAAAGAAGCGATGCCAGACGGGCGCCGTCATCGGGCAGGAAGCGGAGCGTGACGTTCGACCAGTGCGGGGGGCCAGCGAAATAGCTGTCATTGCGCTTCAAGGTCAGGCTGCTGCCTGGCGAATAGGAGACGAAGGAATAGGCCCCGGTTCCGATTGCACATTTGCCGTTGTCGAAATCTTGGACCGGCGCCTCCTTGCAGTCGGCGCTGATAATGCGAATTCGGCTGACGGAATTCAGCAGGATCGGATCCGGAACCTTCGTCTCGACGACGATGGTATAGGGATCCGTGGCCGTAACATTGACAATATTGCGGGTGTAGGAAGCAAAGCTCTGGCTGGGCTTGTCGCGGGCACGCAGAAGCGAAGCGATGACGTCATCGGCGTTGAACTCGCTGCCGTCATGGAATTTCACGCCCTTCCGCAGCTTGAATTCCCAGTGGGTCGGGTCGACGACCTTCCATTCGGTGGCGAGTTCCGGCGCATTTGCCGACGTTCCGGTGAGATTTATGAGGCTGTCCCAGATATGGCGCGAGGTCGCATTGTTTGGCGCCGAACTGTCTTCATGGGGATCCAGCGTCGTCGGTGTCGTCGACATCCCGATCGTCAGCGGGGCTTCCTGTGCCACGACCATTGCAGGAATAGCAATCGTTCCAAGCAGCCCAATCGCTGCCCGCGTCAATGTTGTTGCGGCCATTTCTTCCATTCCTGTTTAGCGTTCTTGGGCCGACCTTGCTTGGTCGGTACGAGCAGGTTCCCGTCCACTCTTGACACAAATTGGTAAGGGCGCCTCAAGGGGGCTGTCAAACGGAAAACAAGCGCGTTACGATAGGCGTAATATAAAATTATGCCCCTCCTTCAGCCTTGGTCGCGGAGAAAATTCTGGTCCCATGGACAAAAGACAATCATCAAAAAGCGATATCGTACAATCTGTTGACGTCTGCATCGAGGTATTGCTGAATGTCGCCAAAAACCCGGACATCAGACTGACCGAGGTGGCGCAAAACCTCGGGGAAACCAAGCCAAGAATTTTGCGGATGTTACGCACACTGGAACGGCGCGGCCTGGTGCGGAAGAGCGATACAGGCACTTACCGGTTGGGGACGACTGCGATCATTCTCGGGACCGCTGCCTCGACACAGGTTGATCTGGTGCGAATAGCCAATCCTATTCTTGAAGAAGTCGGCCAGAAGGCCAACGAAACGACCCAGCTCAGGATCATCGACAATGGCGAATCTCTGTGTATTGCAAAGTTCGAACCGATGCGCGACTTGCGGGTGCAGGCGATGATCGGTCGAAGACGGCCGCTCACGGCCGGCTCGTACAAGGTGCTTCTCGCCTATCTCCACCCCCAGGTGCAGCTGCAAATGATCCCCGAGACTTTACCGCGGCTGACCAAGCGCACGATCACCGATCGTGGCAAGCTGGTTGCTGAATTGGATAAGATCCGCCGCCAGGGATTTTGTGTGAGTTACGGTGAAGTCAGCGATCAACTCGTCTCCGTCTCGGTGCCGGTTCTGGCATTCGACGGATCGGTGATCGCCGCGGTGAATGTCGGCGCCCCGGCCTTTCGCACGCAAAAAAGCGATGTCGACCGCTTCATCGTTCTGCTGAAGGAGGCCTCCAGCAAGATATCGGCCCGCCTGGGATGGTAGAGCTTTTCGTTCCGCGCCATATCGGAAAGCCCCTTCTTTAAGCAAACTCAGGGGAAAAGATCGGGGAGTTCGGAGCGGGCGATGCGTCGCAACCTGACCGCTTCCGCCATGTCTATCGAGCGATAGGGAAACCGCAGACGGGTACCCACGGGTCCCCAATTGCCGATGGCGCTCAAAAGCTTGTCGAGAGCGGCATTCGAATAGCCAAACTCCTGCCGAAACGGGACGATATAGGCGTCCATAAACGTGCAGATGCGTCTTTCGAGATCGAGCGCGGCATCGAGTCCGTTTCGCATCGACACCGTCCAGATCTGAGCACCGCGGGGGCTAAGACAGGACACATTGGAAAAGGAGCCTGCCGCAACGCCCTCCTTAGTGCCGGTTGCGAGATGATGGCCGGGGACGAAGAGCGAAAGCCCGGTCAAATGCCGGCGTGCCTCGGCATACCATGAGGCATCGCCATCGGCGAGCTTGATGCCGATCACCTCAGGCACTGCCGCACAGATCGCGCCGAGTTCCTTTAGTGCCAGCACGCGTTTTGCATGCGGCGGATTGTAGAGGATGAGCGGAATTCCGTCGGCAGCCTCGGCTGCTCGTTTCAGGAAGCCAATCGCTTCGGCATCGGTAAGCGGCCACCAGTCGGGCAATATGACCTGAATGGCGCGGGGATCGAGCGCGGCGGCGCGGCGGACGCGATTGAGCATGATCAGCGGGTCGGGCTGGCAGGCGCCGATCACGAATGGCATGGAGGAGGCGTTGCAGCGTTCGGCCAGCATTGCCTGGATCCTGTCGAATTCCTCCTCAGTCTGATTGTGGAATTCGCCGGCGGTGCCGTTCGAATAGATGCCGTCGACGCCGGCATCGATGAGGGTGTCGATCTCCTCGCCGAGCTCGTCGAATTCGATGCTGTCATCGGCTGCGATCGGCAGAAGCAGGCTCGCCCAGTTTCCGCCGATGGTAGAATGCGGCGTCTTCGCGTTCATCTGTTTTCCCCGGTGGATGACGGATCAGTCGAGGTCGTCGCGAATGCAGGCCTTGAAATGGCTGGGCGCGATTTCCCGCAATTGCGGAACGGTGCCGGCGCAGGCCTCGAGCGCGCTCGGACAGCGCGTGCGAAAAACGCATCCGCTCGGCGGATTGGCCGGGCTTGGAATATCACCCTTCAGGATCTGCCTGTTACGGCGGGCATCCGGATCGGGTGAAGGAATCGCCGAGAGCAGCGCGCGCGTATAGGGATGCTGCGGCCTCGCGTAGAGATCGGCACTCGGCGCGATTTCCATGATGCGGCCGAGATAGAGGACGATCACCCTGTCGCAGATATATTCGACGACGGCCAGATCATGCGAGATGAACAGCATGGTCAGGCCAAGCCGCTGCTGCAGCTCGCGCAGCAGGTTGATCACCTGCGCCTGGATCGATACGTCGAGTGCCGAGACCGGCTCGTCGGCGACGATGAATTCGGGCTGCAAGGTCAACGCCCGGGCGATGCCGATGCGCTGGCGCTGGCCACCGGAAAATTCATGCGCGTATCGATTGATCGCCTCAGTGGGTAGATCGACCTCTGCCAAGGCCGACTGTGCCCGTTCGAGCCTGTCGCGGGTGGTGCCGATCCCCTGGATCTTCAGGCCCTCGGTCAGGATCTCGCCGATCGTCATGCGCGGCGACAGGCTGGCGAAGGGGTCTTGGAAAATATACTGCATGCGCCGCCGTTGCCGCCTGAGCGCTGCGGCGGAAAGTGCGGTGAGTTCATTCCCGTCGAAGCGGACGCTGCCTGACGAAGGTTCGACGAGCCGGAGGACGGAACGCCCGATCGTGGTCTTTCCGCTGCCGGATTCACCGACAAGCCCCACCACTTCACCCTTGCCAATATCGAAGGAGATGCCCTCAAGAATATTCAGCCGCGTGCCGCGGGAGGTATAATGTTTCGAAAGGTCGCGGACGGAGAGGAGTGGCGCGCTCATCTAGATCTCCTGCCATCTGATGCAGCGGCTGTGGTGCTGCGGATTGACCTGTTCGAGCGCGGGAATGGCCGCGCGACAGGCATCGACGGCGAATTTGCAGCGCGGGGAAAAGGCGCAGCCGCTCGACATGTTCATCAGGCTCGGAACCATGCCGGGAATGGCGGCGAGTTTTTCGCCCGCGTGTTTCATCCGCGCGGCGTCACCCAGGCGCGGCATGGAGGCAAGAAGACCCATCGTGTAGGGATGCTTCGGATTGAGGAAAACCTCGCCGACCGGCCCTTCTTCAACGATCCGCCCGGCATACATCACCGCGACGCGATGGGCGATTTCGGCGACCACGCCGAGATTGTGGGTGACGAAGAGCATGGCCATGCCGCGCTCGCGCTGCAGCTTGAGCAGCAGATCGAGAATCTGCGCCTGGATCGTCACATCGAGCGCCGTGGTCGGCTCATCGGCAATCAGCAGCGCCGGATCGCAGGCGAGCGCCATGGCGATCGTGGCGCGCTGCCGCATGCCGCCCGACAATTCGTGCGGATATTGGCCGGCGCGGCGTCGGGCGTCCGGTATGCCGACGCTTTCAAGCAAGGCGACGGCTGCATCCATCGCCGCCTTGCGGCCCGCCCCACGATGGATGCGGATCGGCTCGGCGATCTGGTCGCCGATCGTGAAAACGGGATTGAGGCTCGACATCGGCTCCTGGAACACCATGCCGATGTCGTCGCCCCTGATCCTGCGCATGTTCTCTTCATCAAGAGAAACAAGATCCCGAACCGTGCCGCCCCTCGTCATCAGGCGGATGCTGCCTGCGGCGATCACACCGATGTTGCGGGTGAGCAGCCGCATGACCGACAGGCTGGTGACCGACTTGCCGGAGCCGGATTCGCCGACGAGCGCCAGCGTCTCGCCGGCAGCAACGGTCAGGTCGATATCGTTGACCGCCGTGATCTCGCCGCCGCGGATGCGGAAGATCGTTCGCAATCCCCTGATGTCGAGTACCGGTTCGGTCGCCTGTTGCATCGGCCGGCTCAGTTCAGCAGGCCGGTTGCGCGCAGGATCTCGTCGATCCGTGCGGTTTCGGCATCGTTGAGGGAGGCGCGCGGCCGCGGCATGACGGCGCTGTCGATGATGCCGAGGCTCTGCATGGCGGCCTTGAAGGCGCCGATGCCCGCTGCGCCGCCGCTGACACGGCCCTGTGCGACCCAGACGATTTCGAACAGGCGGCAGAGCCGTTCCTGCTCCTTCCTGGCGGCGGCCCAGTCGCCGCGCTGGGCGGCATCCCAGAGCCTGACATAGCCGTGCGGATCGACATTGGCGATGCCGGGAACGACGCCGTGGGCGCCCATCAGCAGGGCGGTGTCGACGACGATCTCGGAGCCGGTCATCAGGAAAACGTCCTTGTGCTCGGCAAGGTCGAGGAGCGCATAACGGAAATTACCGTCGTCGCCGCTGGAATCCTTGAGGCCGATGATGGCGCCTTCCCTGGCCAGCGTGACCACGGTCTGGCGCTGCAGCTTGACGTGAACGCAGACGGGAATGTCGTAGGCGATCAGCGGGATGTCGACCGCATCTCTGACATAACGGAAGTGGTCGAGGATCTCGGACTGGCTGGTGACCGTATAGAATGGCGCCGTGACCACCACGGCGTCGGCGCCGGCGGCCTTTGCGACCTTCGAATGGGCCACCACCCGATCGGTGGTCGGATCGATGACGCCGACGATCAGCGGCACGCGGCCATTCACCACCTTGGCCGAATGCTCGATGATTTCGCGTCTGGTCTTTTCGTCATGGAAGATGACTTCGCTCGTCGACCCCAGCACGAACACGCCGTGGCAGCCGGCATCGATCAGATGTTCGAGCACCCTGGTATAGGAAGGGTAGTCGACGGTCAGATCCGGATTGAGCGGCGTTACGACGGGAGGGACGACACCCTTGAATTTGGTCATTTTCGCTTCTTTCGGTTGTCAGTTCAGTTCGGCACGCGGGTCGAAGGCATCTCTGAGGCCATCGCCGATGAAGTTGATGGCAAGCACGGCAAGGATCAGCGCGCCGCCGGGGAAGAGCCATTGCCACGGATATTGTTCGAGCACAGCCGTCGAGCGCGCCGCATTCAGCATATTGCCCCAACTGGCCGCCGGCGGGGCGATGCCAAGACCGAGGAAGGACAGACCTGCCTCGAGCAGGATGGCATTGGCAATCTGCAGCGTTGCGTAGACCACGAGAATATCAATCGAGTTCGGCAGCCCATGGCGAAACAGCAGATGTCCGATGCCGGCGCCCATGCCGCGGGCGGCCATGACGAAGTCGCGCTCACGCAATTCCAGCAGCCGGGAGCGGATCATGCGCGCCAGCAGCGGCCACGAGAGCAGCGAGATGACCAGCACGGTCGGCCAGATGCCGGTGCCGGCAATCGAGGCGAGCACAAGCAGGAAGATGACGGGCGGCAGGGTCATCACCAGATCGACGAAGCGCATCGAGATCGCGTCCGTCCACCGTCCCGCAAGCGCCGAGATGGCCCCGAAGAGAAAGCCGATGACTGCGGAAAATGCGGTCGATGCAACGGCGACCAGCAGCGAAATCCGACCGCCTTCGAGCACGCGCGCAAAGACATCGCGACCGACGCCGTCGGTTCCGAACCAGTGCGTTGTCGTCGGGCCGCTGTTCATCGCCAGAAGATCGATGTCGTTCGGCTGGAAAGCCCACCATAAAGGATAGGAAAGGATCAGCAGCAGCATCGGAACAGCCATGCAGACGCCGGCAACCGCTGCGCGGTTGAGTAGGAAACGGCTAAAGGCGCGGGCAAGCGGCCCCGGGCTGCGGCGTTGGGGGGAGCGTGCCAGCATGGTCAGCCCACCTTGATGCGCGGGTCGACGACCGCATAGGTGATGTCGGTCAGAAGATTGACCAGGATAACGCAGGTGCCGATAACGAGCGTCGCTCCCATGATGACGGGATAGTCGCGGGTCTGCACCGCATCGACGAGCAAAAGCCCCATGCCCGGCCAGTTGAAGACGCTCTCGATGAAGATGGCGCCGCCGATGGCAAGCCCGATGGTCGAGCCGATCAGAGTGACGATCGGAAGAAGCGCATTGCGCAAGGCATGCTTGGCGATGACCCAGAACTCGCGAACGCCCTTGGCGCGCGCCGTGCGCACGTAATCCTGGTTCAGGACTTCCAGCAGCGAAGCGCGCATGTAACGCATGATCAATGCGGCTTGCGCGACGGACAAAAGGGCGGCCGGCAGGATCAGATGGTGGAGGAGATCACCGATCGAGAATTCTTCGCCCGGCGTCAGCATGCCGCCCGACGGCATCCAGCGCAGGCGGACGGAGAAAATATAAAGACCGATCAGCGCGCTGAGGAATGCCGGGCTTGAAATGCCGGCAAGTGCAACAACCGATAAGGAGAGATCGGCAAGCGAATTGCGGCGGACGGCGCCGATCACCCCGCAGGCAATCCCGATGACGATGGCAAAGGCAAGTGCGGTGCCCATCAACAGCACCGTCGGCCCGATCCGCGACAGCACCAGACCGAGAACCGGCTGGTCGAGGCGCTTGATCGAATAGCCGAGATTGCCCGTCACTGCCTGCTGCAGCCAGCCCAGATACTGGACGGGCAGCGGCTGGTCGAGCCCGAGGTTTCTGCGCAGATCGGCAAGATCCGACGGCGACATCGGCAGGTTCGGATCGATATAGGCATCGATCGGATCGCCGGGTGTCAGGCGCAGCAACAGGAAGATCAGCATGCTCAGGGCAACGAGCATGCCTACCCCTATGATCAGGCGTCTAAGACTATATCGGAGCATCGTCAATCCGTCTCGTCGGGCCGTCTCGTCGGGCCGTCTTATCAGACCGTCCTGTCAGGGTGGCCGAAGCGACCCTTGAGCCTTTGCGGAAACGCCTATTCGGCGAGCGACCATTTCTGCGGGTCGGCCTGGTAGGGGCCACCACCCGGCGCCGGCGTCCAGACGAAATCCTTCGCCTTGGTCGAGACGATGCCGTAACGGTTTGCCACCCAAAGCGTCGCCCAGGGAAGGTTCGCGTTCATCACCTTGCAGACGTCCTGGTAGTCCGCATCCCGCTTGGCGCTGTCAGGCTCGGCAAGCGCGCTATCCAGTGCCTTGGTCAGGTCAGGCATGCGAACCCTGGCGACGTTCGGTCCGGCCGGAGGGATCTGCTTCTCGTTGAGGCCGACATTGATGCTTCCGGCATCCGGCCCGTTTTGCAGCCCGGCATAAACCATCTGGAACTGGGCAATATCCGGCGTCGCATTGAGCACGATGCTGTTATAGGTCGGCGCATCGACGGCGCGCGGGACGATGTTGATGCCGACCTGAGCAAGCATCGCCTGGACTGCGGCAAGCACGTTGGTCGCCAGCGGCGTGGTGTAATAGGTCAGAAGCGTAATCGGTTTGCCGCCGTTGAGCTGGTCCCAGCCGGCGTCCTTCAGCAACTTCTTGGCCTTCTCGGGATCGTAGGCATAGGTGTCGATGCCCTGGGGTATCAGCTGTTCGGCGACATAGGCGCAGTTGGCTGGCTTGGCCGCACCGCCATAGAGGCTTTGAATGATGGCGTCGCGGTTGATCGCATACATCACCGCCTGGCGGACGCGTAGATCCTTCCAGATCGGGGAATCGTGGTTGAAGCCGAGATAGTTGACGACGAAAGAATTGCCTTCGATGACCTTGAAGTCCTCGTTGTCCTTGAAGGTCGGCACGTCGTTGGAATCGACATAGGTGAACTGGATCTCGCCGGATCTCAGCGCCGCGATCGCCGCGGCCGGGTTGGCGAAATAGCGGTTGATGACGCGTTCCAGTGCGGGTTTGCCACCGCGATAATCGGTGTTTGCGGCAAGCTCGACATACTGATCCGAGACGTATTTGGTGAATTTGAACGGCCCGGTGCCGATCGGCGCGGTCGACCACCACGTGTTCTTCGCCAGCTGCTCGGCCGGTATCGAGGCGAGCGCATGCTCGGGCAGCATCATCACCTTGGTCATCGTGTCGAGAAAACTGCTGCTGGGTGCACCGAGCTTGATGACGACCGTGTGATCGTCCGGCGTCTCGACGGATGATATGCCCTTCAGCCGGGCGGCGAGCACCGAGCCGGTCTTTGCATCAATCGCAAGGCCTATGGTGAATTTCGCATCCTTGGCGGTGAAGGGCTTGCCATCATGCCATTTGGCGTCCGCCAGCTTGAACGTGTAGGCCATCTGATCCGCGCTGACCTCGTAAGAGCTTGCCAGTGCACCGACGACCTTCTGCAGCTTCTCATCATAGGTGATCAGCGGTTCGTAGTAGATGCTGAGCCAGGTGAAACCGGCGGTCGCCGCAAGCGGATTGAAGTTGCCCTGGAAGCCTCCGGGGCCGACATCGAAGCCGCCGGACAGGGTGGCTGCCTGAGCCTGGATCGTAGCGCCCGAAACGACAAGAGCCGGAACGGCTGTTGTCGACAGCAGGGCGCCAAGCGCGATAGCGGATAATCTAGACAGTCTTTTCATGTGTTCCTCCCACGTTTGAACTTGTCTTGTTGTTGGCAATCACCCGAGCAATACCCTCGTAATGACGATCCAGGCGTCTGCGCGCCTCCTCCAGATCCTTTGCCTCGATCGCATCGACGATCGCGGCATGATCGCGCCACGTCGCCATCGGATCGGTATTCTCAAGATTGACGAAATCCGATGCCTTGTAGAAGGCGAGCCAGAAGACATCGATCAACCGTACGAGCGTCTCATTGTCCTGGCAGCGAAACAGTAGCCGGTGGAACAGTTGGTCGTCTGCCGCGAAGGTTTCACCGCGCTCGGCATGGGTGCGCATTCGATCGACGGTGGCGCGCAGTTCGGCGATGTCCTCCTCGCCGATCACATCGATCGTCTTGCCGATCAATCCCACTTCCAGCGTACGTCGGATTTCGAGAACCTCCTCGATCTGCCGTAGGGCGCCGCCGAGGCCGTAAGCGAGGTTGTCGAGAAGCGGCTCGAAGGAAAAGGCCTTCACGAAAATGCCGACGCCGCGTCGTGTCTCCAGCACGCCGAGCGATTCCAGCGCCTTGATGCCTTCCCTCAGCGAATTGCGACTGACACCGAGCTGGGTGGCAAGCTCTCCTTCCGCCGGAAGCAAGGTTCCAGGGGCAAGGCCATTATCGTCGATATAGGCGCGCAGACTTTCCTGCACGGAGACGTGCAAAAGCGGTGCGCGCGTCAGCGGCTTCATCGATTTCAATGTCATGCCGGGTCGCTTTCTCATATCGCCGATAAGATGCCTGTTGCATATATACTTGTAGGATATCTGTCAAATGGTCAGGTTGATAGTGGTGCGTCTGGCAAAGTCGTTGCGGCCACATCGCCCGTGAAAAATAGCGTCCGGCGAGAGCCCTTCACACTTCGATGTCCGGATTTTGCAGTTGAAACACACGGTTGGGCGTCGTGCCGAGCCTCGGTGATGCGTGCAACCTGTTCGGGAGTACGGACGCTGTGGATTTGATCAACAAAAGATGACTAAAATAATCATCTTATGTTGACAAGGCTTCTTTCGCTCCATAGTTTCCGCCCGCATCCGTGAGGTAGGGACCAAGAATGGCGCGTGTTTTTTTGAATGTTTCTAATGTTATACCGCGAATTTACAGGAATAGCCTGTTTGCCACGACAGCTCTGATCGCGACCGGCATCGCAGCCTTACCGGCTGCCGCCCAGAGCGCGTCCACAGCTGACACCGCAACGGCGCTGGAACCGATCGTCATTCAAGGTGCAGCCTCTGATAGCAAGACCGACCGGACGTCGGTCACCGCCAAGAACAGTTCGGGCGCGACCAAGATCAGCACGCCGCTCGTCGAAACGCCGCGGTCCATCTCGGTCACCACCGAGAAGGAAATCGAGCAGCGTGGCGCCCAAAGCATCATCGAGGCAGTGCGTTATTCGGCCGGTGTGACGACCGGGCCGAACGGCTTTGATCCGCGGTTCGATCAGATCTTCATTCGCGGCTTCAACGTCACGACGGTCGGCGACTATCGTGACAGCCTGCGCCAGCCCTATATCAATTACGGCATGTTCCGCACCGATCCCTATCAGTTGCAGCGCGTCGAGGTGATCAAGGGACCGGTTTCCGTTCTCTACGGTTCGGGATCGCCGGGTGGCCTCGTCAACAAAATATCGAAGCTTCCGACCGAGGAGCCGATCCGCGAAGTCGGCATTACCTACGGCACCAAGGACCGGTTGCAGGGGATGTTCGATTTCGGCGGGCCTATCAGTGAGGGCAACGACGATTTCCTCTATCGCATCGTCGGTCTCGCCCGCCGCGGCGACACCAATTTCGATATTGCCGACGACCGCTATTTCCTGGCGCCGTCGTTTACCTGGAAGCCTGACGAGGGCACGACTTTCACGGTGTACGGTCTGGCGCAATCGGACGAGACCGACTCCAACGTCGGCGCGATCACCACCGCGGGTGGTAAGATTCTCGACATCAGGCAGAGCGACCCCGACTACGACTACCAGAAGGTCCGTCAGCAGCAAGTCGGCTATCAATTCGAACACGAATTCGACAACGGCCTGACATTCCGCCAGAACCTGCGTTATTCGCATCTCGATCTCAGGGCTCGTTACCTCGGCGTTTCCAGCTGGACCGGGACCGTCGCGCATCGCAACGCAAGTTCGATCCGCGACGAGATGAATGTCTTCCAGATCGACAACCAGCTCGAGGCGAAGTTCGATACCGGCCCGCTTGCCCACACGATGCTGTTCGGGCTCGACTACACCAATCTCCAGTCAAACTGGGGCTACGGCATCGGCGCCGTCAATTCGGCATTCGATTTCGATATCGCCAATCCAACCTATGGCGTCTCGGGAGCCACGCCGGCCTATAACTTCATCGTTGCCGATGCCGATATGCGGCAGGTCGGCGTCTACGCGATGGACCAGATCGAGGCCGGCAATTGGCGCTTCAATCTCGGTGGCCGCCAGACCTGGGTGAATCAGACGCGTGATACGATCTATCCCTCCTTTGGTCTGAGCGACTCCGAAGACGTCGACAAGAGTGCCTTCTCCTGGCAGACCGGCGCCCTTTACCTCTTCGACAACGGCATTGCGCCCTTCGTTTCCTATGCGACTTCGTTCGATCCGGTGACCAATCGGTCGACATCCGACAAAATCCTCGAGCCGACAGAGGGCGAACAATACGAGCTCGGCGTGAAGTACCAGCCGCCCGGCACCGATATCCTGCTGTCGGCGGTCGCCTATTACATCGTCGAAAAGAACAAGCCGGTGCTGGTCAATGCGTTGACCCTTGCCTATGACTCCCTTGGCGAGGTGACGGGAAAGGGCATCGAGCTTGAAGCTCGTGCGGCAGTGGCCGATGGTCTCGATATCATTGCGGCCTACACCTACAACCATTCCGAGGTGACGGAGGGCGACAACGAGGGCAACACTCCGGCCGTCACGCCTGCGCATGTCGCAAGCCTCTGGGCCAACTATACTTTCCAGGAAACCAATCCCTTCAACGGCCTGTCGGTCGGCGCGGGTGTCCGCTACGTCAGCGAGAATTGGACGGATACCGCCAATACCTCGAAGAACCCATCGGGCTTTTATATCGATGCATCCGCCGCCTATGATTTCGGGGCGGTCGACAAGAAATACGAGGGGCTGACGGCGGCCTTCAATATCCGCAACATTGCCGACGAGCGCGACACGGTCTGCAACGAAGGCTTCTGCTATCTCGGCCAGGGCCGCAACATGACTGGGACACTGAAGTATCGCTGGTAAGGCTCGCCGCCAAGACAGCGGGCCGCCTCGGCCGCCCGACTTCGATTGCGGTCCTCCTATCGCCCGCCCGGCCGTCCACCTTGACGGCCTGGTGGGCGATAGGATTCGTTTGGCCAAACAGGATTGCCACCTCGAAATCGCCCGGCGGAAATTCTGCTGCCTGCGCTATAACCTGCCGGGCATCAACCACTGCGGCGAAGCCTGGCCCCGCTGCCGGACGGGCGCCATTCGGTCACGTCCACCATCGGCGGGTGATAAAGCCTGCGTTATCCGAGGCATCAAAACGAACACTTTGCAATTCATGCCCGCCGGCGCAGTACGATGAGCAACATCGGGGCTCCCACAAGAGCCGAGATCAACCCGGCGGGGATCTGATAGGGAAAGGCGATCATCCGCCCCGTCCAGTCGGCGATGACGAGAAGGGCGGCCCCGATGAGGGCGGCTGCGAGGAGTTGGGCGGCGGGCCGGCGAAGACCGAGCCCATGGGCAAGGTGCGGCGCCATCAAGCCGACGAAGCTCAAGGGGCCGACGACGAGCGTTGCCGCCGCCGTCATGATCGCCGAGAGCCCGAACAAAACCGCGCGTGCCGGAACGATCCTGAGGCCGAGTTCGCTTGCCGTCTCGGGTCCAAGCTGCAGTAGCGCAAGCCAGCGGTTGGCAAGAAAGGCTGCGGCCAGACAGCCGAGCGCGATCAGAAGGGCGCTTGCCGCCACCGCATTGTCGACGAAATAGGTCGAGCCCGCCATCCAGCGTACCAGCGCCAGGCCTCGCGGATCGCCGCTCGCGGCAAGGACGCCGACCCCGGCGTCGAGTATCGCGCCGAAGGCGATGCCGGCCAGCAGCACACGGTTTGGGCCGAAGCCGGAACGGGCGCTCAAGAGGAAGATCAGCGTCAGCACGGCAAGGGATCCGCCGCCGGCAAAGGCAAGCTGGACCGCCAGGCCGGGTGCCGCAAAGACAAACATGGCGGCCGCAACGCCGAGCGTTGCCCCAGCCGAGACGCCAAGCACCTCGGGGCTCGCCATTTCGTTTCCGGTCAGCCGCTGCAGGATCAGTCCCGTCACGCCGAGCACGGTCCCGGCCCCGAATGCGGCGCCGACCCGCGGCAGCCGCAGGGGAAGGATTTCGTCCCAGGAGGCGGTCGGCAGCCAGGCCCAGGCGCCGTCGGGTGCACGGCCGAAGAAGATCGCGGCAATTGCCAAGATGATGACCAGGACGAGCAAAGCAGCAAAGGACGCCATTCTGTTGTTGGTTGCATGTTGGGATGCCGCCACGCGGGGCAGTGCGCGCGAGGCCGTGGCGAGGCGGGGGAGAAGCGCAATCAGGATCGGGCCGCCGAGCAGTGCCGTCACTGCCCCCGTCGGCACGAAATCGCCTGGAGCAACAAGCTTGATCGTCTGATCCGTCAGGAGGAGAAGCCCGGCGCCTGCAACGGGCGACCAGATTAATTGGCTGAGGATCCGCCTGGCGCCGGCGAGCCGCACGATCTGCGGCGCAACCAGCCCGATGAAGCCAATGACACCGACGGCACTGGTGACGAGGGCGCTGAGCGCGATGGCAATCACCAGCATCAAACTCCGCGCCCATTTGATCGGCAGGCCGAGGCTCGTTGCGCCGGCATCGCCGAGCTGGCTCAGCGCCAGGGGCCTCGTGGCCAGAAAGGCAAGTGCCGCCAGCAGCGTCACTTTCGGCAGCAGCGACGCCGGGATCACCCAGCTCTGCTGCGACAGCGATCCGGCACCCCAGATGAAGATGCCTGAGAGATATTGGTCGTTCATCAGCACCAGGATGGCCGCCGCCGCCCCGCACCAGAGGCCGACGATCATGCCTGAAAGGATGAGAGAAAAAGGCGAAAAGCCATGCCGGGCGCTGATTGAAAAGATGGCCAAGGCGGCAGCAGAGCTGCCTGCAAGCGCGACCGCGTCCCGGCCCCACCCTCCGAGCGAGGGAACAGCGAGCATGACCGAAACCAGCGCCAGATTGGCGCCCGTTGAAATGCCGAGCGTCGTCGGCGAGGCCAGCGGATTGCGCAGCACCTGCTGCAGGATCGTGCCGGAGAGTGCGAGTGCGGCGCCGGCAATCAGCGCCGTCGCCATGCGCGGCAGCGTCGAATAGAGGAGGAGAAGGCGCTCGGCATCATAACCGCCGGTCGCCTCGAGATGGGGGAGTGCCGCCCAAATCTCCCTTACGGCAAGGGCCAATCCGGAAAAGAGCAGGAGGCCCGCAAGTACGGGTGCGCCGAAGTGAGACAATCTGGCCTTCATCGGGCTGAGGCCTCCAGGGTATCGACGACCAGGGTCGAAAACCGCAGCGCCTCCTCAACCATTCCGAACATCAGAACGCCTGGAATGACCGAGAGCCGCTGACGCTTGACGAAGGGAAGGCTGGTCCAGAGCGGGCTTTCGGAAAGCTGGGTCAGGACGTCGGGTGGAAGCAGCGGCGAAACGATGATCAGATGCGCGTCTTCGCCGAGCTCGGCGAGCTGTTCTAGGCCGATCGTCTGAAATCCCCAGTAACTGGCCTCGCCCTTCCAGGCATTCTCAAGGCCGATGCGCTTCATGGCGCCGCTGAAAAGCCCGGGGCCGCCGTAGATGCGCGCATGCCTGTTGTCGATGAAGTTGATGACGGCGACCGGAGGCGCAGACAGGTTTTTTGTCCGCTCCCGCAACCGATCGAAAGTGGCATCGGCGTGGGATAGAAATGCCTTTGCTTGCTCTGCCCGTCCGATCATAGCGCCGAGCCGCAGCGTTTCGGCGTAGGAGCAGTCGAGCGCCTCGTTCTGTTCGGCGTAAATGGTGAACCTCTCCACCGGCGCGATCCGCGACAGTTTTTCGTCCAGTGCCGCCAGGAAAGGGGTGCTGAGAATGAGCGACGGCCGGATGCTGGTGAGCACCTCGAGATTGATTTCCGACGTGGTGCCGAGGTCGATGACGCCTGTCGGCATCGTCGGCACGACCACCCATTCCGACCAGTTTCTCAAGGAAACGACGGCGCGTGGCGTCTGGCCGAGCGCAAGCATCGTCGATGCCAGTCCATAGTCGAGCGAAACGACCGCGCCATCGCCAGCGCGCACGATCGCGGGTGCGCTGGTCATTGCCAGCGCGCCAAGCAGAAAGTCTCGTCGTCTCAACGCGTCGTCTCACCTGCCTGAACGCCGGCGAGTGGCTTGACCATGAACAGGCACGGGTGGTCCTCGTGCCATAGCTTTGCAAAGACCTCCGCGCTGATAAAGCCGTTCCGGTCATAGAAGCGCCGCGTCGCCTCGAATTGCGGCTCTTCGCGGTCGCGCGGGGCGAGCGTCTTGACCGTCAGCAACCGGGCACCCGCTTCATGGCTGAATCGTTCGGCTTCGTCGATCAGATGACGTCCGGCGCCGCGGCCGTGATGTTCGGGTCGTGTCGCGATCAGCGCGATTTCGACGGCGCCGGGCAGGTGCGGCTTCAGGGCCATCAACGCGGTGACGACATCGGCTTCGACATAGCCGAACACCGGCAGGTCTTCTATCGCCTCGGCACTCGCCGCGATGACCTCCGGTTCTGAGAACCAATCAGGCAAGGCCCCCATGATCGAGCGGCAAAGCTCCGCCTTGCCCGTCAGGATCTCAACTGTCTTTCCCATTTTTTCTCGCTTTCACTCCGTCGAATTAAACTTGACTCCTATTATCAGCTTAAAATAGACACTGCAATCAAGTCGTGTACTTTTCCTCCCAAAAAGGAGCGCCACGACCGCATCGACAGCAACGACAGAGCCTGATTTTCCATTTGTAAAAAGGGTACAGGACAATGCAAGCATTGCATCGTGATGTGAACGGAAATGCCGTGGTCAACGCCATGATCGAAAACAAGGACAAACTCCTTAAAACGATTGAAAGCGTTGTCAAATCAAGGTCATATTCCGAGGATATCTTTCAGGATGGAGTCATAAAAGCCTACGGGGTCAATATCGAAGGCATTCGTTGCCCGATCGGTTATGCGTTCCGGATGGTCTATAATCTCGCACTCGACGAGAGCCGCCGCCGCCGTCAGCAGATGAACAACTATAGGTCGATCGATCAAGTTCAGGAGATCACGGCTCCGATCCCCACCGTGCTCGACCAGCTTGTCGCTGCCGAGACCCTGCGCGATGTGCTTGCCTCGCTCGAGGCCTTGCCGAAGCGAACCAACGATGCCTTCATTCGCCACCGCCTCAACGGCGTGCCGCAGAAGGATATTGCCGCCGAACTCGGCGTCTCAAGGACCCTCGTCAACTTCATGATCAAGGCGGCAGAGGAACATTGCCATCTGGCGATCGCCGAACCTGCTCTCCGCCCTGATCATGCGCACCGACAAGAGCCTACCGTTTTGCCGCGTGCAGCGCCTGCTGCAAATCGCTCCACAGCAGTTCCGGCTCTTCCAGACCAACGGCGAAACGAACCGTCTGCTCGCTCACGCCGAACCGGATGAAGGAGGTCATCCGGTCGGGGATCTGCAGCGCCACCTTGGCGGGGACCACCAGCGTCTCCGGTCCTCCCCAACTGACACCGAGGCGGATGTCGCGAAGGCTGTTCACAAAACGTGCGACATCGATATCGGGATTGAGGTCGAAGGCAAATAGCCCGGCATAGCCCGACAGCGTCGCCCGGCCGGGATGATCCTGAAAGGCCGGGTGGCGGACGCGCGCGATTGCCGAATGCGCCTTCAGCCGATCCGCCAGCAGCAGCCCGCTGCGCTCATGCTCCTTGAGCCGAACACGCAGGGTGCGCATGCCGCGCAGCAAGAGCCAGGCCTCGAACGGCGAGAGCTTGGCGCCGACATAGGGATAGGAGGTCGAGTTGATCCTGGCGATGGCCTCCTTCGAGCCGACGACGACGCCGGCGACCGTATCGCTGTGGCCGCCGAGATATTTCGAGGCGGCGTGAATGACGATATCGACGCCATGCTGGATCGGCTTCTGAAAGAGCGGCGTCGCCCAGGAATTGTCGATGATGGTGGTAACGCCGGCCTCCTTTGCCATGGCCGACAGCGCTGCAATGTCCTGCAGCTCGAAGACGAAGGATGTGGGGTTTTCGAGGTAGAGCAGCTTGGCGCCGGAGAGCGCTTTGCGCACCTCGTCATGGTCGGCAGGATCGACGAAATCCACTCCGACGCCGAGCCGGCCGAGCAGCTTCACCAGAAGGCGGTAGACATCATTGTAGAGATGGCGGACCGCAACGACCCGGTCGCCGGCCTGCACGAGGCTCAGGATTGTCGAGGTAATGGCGGCCGTTCCGCTCGAGAAGGCACGTCCATCCTCTGCGCCCTCGAGGCGGGCGACAAGCAGTTCGAATTCGCGAACGGTCGGATTGTCGCCGCGCGAATAGATGTAGTTGCGCGTGCGGCCTGCGAAAACATCCTCCATCGCCTCGTAACTGTCATAGGTGAACAGCGACGTCTGGAAGATCGGCGGCGACACGGCGTTGAATGCCGCCGGATCGACAGGCGTAAAGAGATCGTCGGCGACCGTATGGGCGGCAAGGTCGTGCGGGTTGATCGACTGGTTCATGGTCATCCTCTCATGGACAAAAGCTGGGAGTGGCACGGATGGAGTTCAGTGATCGCCTGAGCGTGCCGAGCGACCTCGCTAGGCAGACGGCCGACAGCATGCCGGTCAGGGCGGAGGCCAGGAACATGGCGGCCAGCAGGCCTGAAAAGCCGAAGAGCGGCGGCAGGAGCGCAAGCAGCGGAAGGAGCAGATATCCATTCTGCGCCAAGCCGATGGCAGTCGCCGCTTTCGGTCGGCCCTGAGCCTGGAAAAGGATCAGCACCGTTTGCCGCAGGCCGAACAGCAGGAGTGGAAGATGGGTGGCGACGATCGCTTGTCCCGCGATCCCGATCGCTGTCGCATCGTCCGTGAAGAACGAGGCAAGCTCTTGGGAGAAACCGATCGCGGCCAATCCATAGGCGCCGCTCACTGCACTGGTGACCGCCGTCAGGATGCGGGCTGCCGAAAGCACCCTGGCCATATCGCCTCGACCCCAGGCAAAGCTTAAAATGGACTGAGCCCCGAGTGAAATGCCAATAACGGGGAGTGTTCCAACAGCGAGCAGCCGCAAGGCAATCCCGATGCCGGCAATGCCGGCTTCCCCGTGATAGGTGGCGGCGAGCGACACCAGGATCGCAATCGCGCTCGCGGTTGTCAGACTGGTCAGCGTCGTCGGTGCGCCCACAGCAAGGACAGGTCTGAGAGTGCGGATATCTGCCAACCGCCAGTCAAGCGTCAGCCGGACCGTCCCAAGCCGTCTGATGTGGTAAACACCATAGATCGAAAGCGCGACAAGCTGGGACAGGATGGTGGCGATTGCCACGCCCTGCAGGCCGAGGCCGAAACCGAAAATCATGATCGGATCGAGAATCATGTTCAGCGCAAAGCAGGCGACCAGCGTCCACATGCTGAAGCGTGCGTTACCCTCGGCGATCGCCAGGAAATCGAGAATGATCTGCGCCATCGTCAGCGGCACCGAAATCGCAATGATCATCAAGTAGTGCTGTGCGAGCGGCTGGAGGGCTGGCGTGGCGCCGAATAGCAGTAGATCCGGGAATGCGACGATGGCGATCGTACTTGCCGCGCCGAACACGACCCCGGCCGCAAGGCTGATCGAAGCAATGGCACCGGCCCGCGACCGGTTGCCGGCGCCGAGCAGCCGCCCGACCTCGGTTGCGACGCCGACACCGATTCCTTCGCCAAAGGCGGCGATTAGCATCAGGATCGGCAGGACGATCATGATGGCGGCGATCTGGTCTTCGCCGATCATGCCGACGAAGATCATGTTGATCGTGTGATGCGCGGCATTGATCGACAGGCCGAACATGGCCGGCAGTCCAAGCCGTAGCAGCAGCCTGAGAAGATGGGGGCTGGCAAGATCCTCAGGTGCGAGGCGCCGTTTGCGGAGGCTGCCGCTCATCTCGCTCATGTCGTTCATGATGCCGGCACCCAGAGATGGTCGCCGAAGAAACGCTCGCGGGTCAGCATCACGAGCAGCGCTCGCTTGTGCGGAAAATTGAAATGCTTGACCTTGGCAAAGCCCGAGCGATCGAGGTTGCGGATCTGCTGCTCGTGACTGGCGCGCGGCTCGCCGACGATGCGCCTAGTGCGCGGATCGTCGAGGAAGATGAAATGCATCAGCGAGGGAAGCCATGCGCTGATCCATTTCTTGCCGCGATAGTCGGGCTCGCCGATCGCCACGTGCCACCCACGATCGTAGTCGTCGGCGTCGTAGAAGGGACCGAGCCGGTTTTCTTTGGCCCAGTAGACTTCGAAATAACCGAAGGGGATGTCTGCAAAACTGCCGATCAGCGGCAGGACATGCGGATCTGCGATCCGTTCCTGCAGGATCTCCCGGTGCTTGTCGCGCGAGCCCGCATCCTCCCAGATCGTGTTGACTTGTTCGTCGTTCATCCAGCGGTGAAAGATGGCGAGATCGGTCTCAGGGTCGGCCACCCTGAAGGTGATATCGCGTTCCAGCCAGGGGATGAACCGCCGGTAAACCGTGCCCTTCGGCTTTGCCGGCCGGCGCGGATGATAGCGGCCCGCCGTTATCTCCTGCACGGGCGGCAGCGGATAGGAGAGCTGCGGCAGCCACAGCGACGGCCATTGCCACAGGATCTCTGAATCCAGCCTGCCGCCGGCGCCCGAAATATGCGATGGGAGGCTGGTCTGATGCCCCTCGAAGACGATTGATTTGATCGAGCGATCTTCTGCCGTCACGGCTTCGGCCGCCGCCATCAGAAGCTCCGCCGATCGCGAGGAATCACCATGGTAGAAGGTCAGCGTCGCGGTGCCGCCCTCGACCTCGAACGCGGCCTCGTGGTGCCCGTGTGCGGTCTTCAGATGGATGAGATTGGGTGCAAGGCTGATGTAGCTGCGCGACGGCAGAACGCGCCCTTGTTTGGCGGCGTCGAAATCCATGATGTTCTCCTTGGCCGATAGGGGTTTTTGATGCCGCGAGCATGAAGCCCGCTCTTGTGCCTATTTGGTAGAATGACGATCCATCTCCGGGCGGATTTAGGGGTAAGTGAAGAAAAAAATTCTCAGCGATTTTCTAAACTGCAGCCATCGGGATCCGTCATTTGCGCAAGACCATCATCACCGCAGGAGATGCGAATGGATAATCTTGAGCCTCACGACGATCTCTGGATCGCCGTCATCGACACCGAGCGCCACTACTCGGCCTGGCCGCAGGACAAACAGATTCCCACGGGCTGGGAGCCGGCCGGCTTTGCCGGTTCACGCCAGGAATGCCTGGCCCATATCCGTGACGTCTGGACGGACCCGCGCCCCCTCTCGCTGCGCTCGGCAATGGCCGGCGATGCGCGTCCCTGAATAACGTCCGGATCGTCAAGATGAACAAGCAAATCACCAATTTCGCCGATGCTTCCCCGACCGATGCTGCAATGGATGCGGTCTTCGAGAGCTTTCCACTGACGATCGCGCAGAAGCGGATCTGGTCGCTGGAGCAGATCGGCAATTACATCGTCTTTCCCGATCAGATCATCGGGTTGCGATTGAGCCCGGCGGTCGACCTTGAGACGATTGCCGGGGCCTGCCGGGCGCTCGTGGCGCAACATCCGTCGCTTGCGACGCGTTTCCGCCGGTTGGCCGGTGGCCGCGTCGAGCAGTACAGCGGCATGTCAACCGCAGTGCCGATCGAGATTGTCGGCGAAAGCGCCGCTCTTGACGAGCCGGATGCATTGGCCGCCGACAGAGCCTTCCGCGACAGGCGCTTCGATCTCCTCGGCGGTCCGCCGGCCCGTGTTCAGATTATCCTGCTTGCCGACGGGCATTCGCTTCTGACGATCGTTGTCCATCCCATCATCTGCGACGATCGCGAGAAATCCATTCTTGCCGGCTCCCTGACGCAAATTCTCGATGGCGCACCCGGCGAGATGCACCCGCCGGAAATCTCCGCTGGACTGCGGGAGGCTGATTGGCTGCAGACCAATCAGGCACAAGAATCCCTCTCCTATTGGAAGGATATCATCGGTTTCGACTCCGCCGCCTCGACCTTTCCCACCCGCTTCAACAGTGGCGGGCTTGCAGGTGTGGCGCGCGCTCAGCATCGATTCGCGATCGAGCCGGATCTCTGGGGCAAGCTCGAACGACATGCGCAGCACAAAGGGCATCAGGTCGAACGCGTGCTTCATGCCGTCTTTTGCGTGCTGCTGGCACGCTACAGCGGCAGCTATGCTTTGCAGACCGGGCTTCTGGTCGCGCGACCCCATAAGCAGCATCTTGCTGACCGCGGCCGTGCCGAACAGGTGCTTCCCCTGATTCTGTCGCTGGCATCGAGAAGTTCTCTCGACGATGTCATCGCGGCGATCTCATCGGCGACGGAAGAGGGGCAACGCCGGCTTGTGCCGCTGGAGCGCATTACCCAGGAACTGGTCGTCGACGAGGCGGCTGCCCAGGAAGCGGTGGTCAAGGCGCTGTTCGAATTCCGTGAATCCTATGCGGTACCCAGCCATGCCACAAATCTGGAGCCGCTGGGTGCACGCGCCGATAGCGAACTGTCCCTGGTGGTCGAAGCGCGTCTGGATAGGGCCGCATCCGGGCTGATCGATTATGCGCAGGATCTCTATGACGGCGCCCTGGTTGCCCGCGTCGCTCGACATTTCTGCCTCGTGCTTGAGCAGGTCGTCGCGCGGCCGCATCTGAGGATCAAGGATATCGAACTCGTCGGGGACGACGAGCTCGATTGGTTGTCGGCGCCTTACGAAGACGACGTCGTCAACGATGACAGGCCGGTGCATGAATTGATCGCCGCTCGTTCGCGCCAGACGCCGGAGAAAACGGCGATCGTCTATGGCGACGAGGAGTGGAGCCATGGCTGGCTGGAGGCGAGCACCAATCGCCTCGCGCATCGGCTGCGGCATCTCGGCGTTCGCGCCGAGGTGACGGTCGCCATATTCATCAAGCGTTCGCCGGAGGCCGTCGTCGGCATCCTCGCGACACTGAAGGCGGGCGGCGCCTATATTCCGGTCGAACCCGATCATCCGCCGGTCCGCAACCATCACATCCTGCGTGACGGCGGCGTCAAGATCGTTCTGACCCATAGCTGGTTGCGCCATCGGCTCCCGGAAGAGCTCGACACCATTATCCTCGAGCTCGACAAGCTCGACCTCGACGGCGAGCCGGATACGCCGCTCCATATTCCCACCCACAAGGATCAGCTCGCCTATGTCATGTATACCTCGGGATCGACGGGATTGCCGAAGGGCGTCGCCGTCGAACACGGCCCGCTGACACACCATCTGCAAAACACCTCGCGCGTTTACGGCATGAGTTCGGAATCCCGCGAACTGCCGTTCCTGCCCTTTAGCTCGGACGGCGGGCATGAGCGGTGGATGAACCCGCTGATGGAGGGCGGCAGCATCATCCTTCCCGATCAGCCGCTCTGGACGCCGGAAGAAACATTGACGGCGATGCGTAAACACGGCGCCAACAATGCCAGCATTCCCACGACCTATCTGCAGCAACTGGCGGAATGGGCGGATGTTACCGACGGCGCGCCGCCGATGCGGCTTTACTCCTTCGGCGGCGAGGGGTTGGCGCAGCCGACCTTCGATCTGCTGTCGCGGGCGCTGAAATCGGAATGGCTGATCAACGGTTACGGACCGACTGAAACCATCATGACGCCGATGGTCTGGAAGGTGAGGGCGGGCACGAAGTTCCAGGGGGTCTATGCTCCGCTCGGCCGGGCGGTCGGGCTGCGGCGCGTCTATGTGCTCGACCCCGACCTCAATCTGTGCCCGATCGGCGTGACCGGCGAGCTCTATATCGGCGGCGAGGGGATTGCGCGCGGTTACCTTGGCAAGCCGGACACGACGGCGGATCGCTTCATCCCCGATCCGTTCTCCAAGGAGGGCGGCCGGCTTTATCGCTCGGGCGACCTGACGCGTTGGCGCGATGACGGAACCGTCGAATTCGTCGGCCGTGTCGACCATCAGGTGAAGCTTCGCGGTTACCGGATCGAGCTCGGCGAGATCGAAGCGGCCCTCCTTCAGCAGCCCGGCGTCGGCGAAGCCCTGGTCGTCCTGCGCGATGACGATGCCGGCGAGAAGGCGCTGGTCGCCTATGTCGTTCCGAAGAAGGACGAGACGTTAAACGTCGAGACGGTCCGCGCCGGCCTCGAACGCAGCCTGCCCTCCTATATGGTACCGGCGGCCGTGGTCGGGCTGGAAAAGATGCCGACCAATCCGAACAGCAAGCTCGACCGTTTCGCGTTGCCTGCACCGCAGCCGGTCCGGCGCGAAATCGTCGAGCCGGCGACCACACTCGAAGAGGAAGTGCTGGATGTCTGGCGGCAAATTCTCAAGCTGGAAGCCATCAGCGTCGAGGATAATTTCTTCGCGATCGGCGGCAATTCGCTGGGCGCGATCCGCATCCTCTCGCAGCTCAGGCAGCGGCGGCCGAAAACACCGCTCACCGTCGTCGATATCTTCAACAACCCAACCATCCGCGCCTTTGCCGGCGTGATGGAGCAGGGCGCCGAACGGGATCTGTCGGAGGTCATCGTGCTGCGCGCTTCCGGCGCCAAGCCGCGGCTCTATTGCTTTCCGGGCCTTCTCGTCAGCACCCGCGAATATGTGAAGCTGGTCGATTATCTCGGCGCCGACCAGCCGGCGACCGGCTTCATTTGCCATTCGCTGTCTGAAAAGAAGGAGGTCGGCGCGCCGGTCGAAGACATCATCGGGAGCTATGTCGATTATATCAGGACCCATAGCCGAGGCGCGCCCTGCACTTTCCTCGGCTGGTCCTGGGGCGGGCTTCTGGCCTATGAGGCCGCGCGCGCCCTTGGCAACGAGGTCGACGTCAGGATGATGGCGATGGTCGATGTTTGCGACCTCGGATCGGAATTTGCGATCGGCGCCAAGCCGGGGTTCCGGCCGGGCGAGCGCGACGCGCTTCATCGGGACGTCGAGGCATGGCTTCAAAAGACGGCGATGCGCCCCGAATGGGACCGGCTGCTGTCGACGATGGACGCCGATACCTACGACCAGTTCCTGCGCTTCGTCGGCGACGAAAAGGACCCGCTGCCGGACGACGGGCCGGATATCAGCAGCCGCGAACATACGTTCTGGGTGCTGATCGACAATGCCCTGATCTTCCGCAAGCACAGCCTCGTTCCGCACGATGTGCCGATCTATCCCTGGGCTGCCGACGACAGCCTCAACCGCGGCCTCAACCTGATCGACTGGCGGCGCCTGTCGCCGCGGGCGCGGGCGGCCGAAATCATCACCGGCACCAACCATCTGCATATGATCGGGTCTCCCGCCTTCCACTCAAGGCTTGCCCTGCGTCTCAAGGAAACAGAGAAGGATATCGCATGACCGTCGCTTTTGCCCGCAGGGACGCCCTCAAGGAGCCGCTCGACGTTGCCGGCATCGGTATCGGTCCCTCCAATCTAAGCCTCGCCTGCCTGCTGGAGTCGGTGCCCGAGGTCGGCAGCCGTTTCTTCGAGCAGCGAGACTCGTTCGACTGGCATCCCGGCATGATGATGCCCGGCGTCGAGCTGCAGTCGTCCTTTCTGAAAGATCTGGTCACCCCGGTCCTGCCGACCAGCCGCTGGTCGTTCGTCTCCTACCTGGTTGCCCACAAGCGGCTCTACGCTTTCCTGAACGCCAATTATGACGCCGTTCCCCGGCAGGAGTTTGCACGTTATCTCGCCTGGGTCGCCAACGGCGTCGACGGCTTACGTTTTGGCGCGGAGATCCGCGACGTCGAGCACCGCGATGACCGCTTTGTTCTGCGCTTCGACAACGGCCAGGAGGAAGCGCGAAACCTGGTGATCGGCACGGGATCTTCGCCCTTCGTGCCCGACTGGGCAAAACCGTTTATCGGTGCCGATTGCTTTCATAACAGCGAAGCCAAATCGCGTCTTCGCGATCTCGGCGCCGGCCGCATCATCGTGGTCGGCGGCGGTCAAAGTGGCGGCGAGGTCGTCGAAGCTTTGCTTTCAGATGCCGGTTCCATCAGCGAGCTGACATGGATCAGCCGACGTCACAATTTCGAGCCGATCAACGACACGCCTTTTTCGAACCAGGTTTTCTCACCGGAATATGTGCAAGCCTATCTGAAGCTCACCGGCGAGCAGAAGCAGGCAGCTTTGAAGAACTCGATCCTGACCAGCGATGGCTTGTCGATTTCGACGATTCATTCGATCTACCGGCGTCTCTATGCGTTGCGCTATCTCGAACCGAACGATCTCAACGCCTCACTGGCGCCAAATCGCGATGTGATCCAGATGGAGCGGAACGGCAGCGCCTATCGGCTGATCGTCAGGAATCAATTCGATGGGGGGATAGAGGTGCTTCACGCCGATGCGGTGGTGCTGGCAACCGGCTACCGGTTCCGATTGCCCGATGCTCTCGGCTCGCTGGGTGAACGGATAACGCTCGACAGAAACGGCTACCCCGTCCTCAACGACGATTACACGATGCAATGGACCGGCCCGCGGGCAAACCGGCTGCTTGCACAGAATGCGGGCCGATACTCGCATGGTATCGCCGACTCTCAGCTCAGCCTGATGGCCTGGCGCAGCGCGATGATCGTCAATACGCTTCTCGGCCGGCAGCATTTCGATGCGGAACCGGACAATGCTCAGCTGGCCTTCGCGACGGAGACGGCTTCCGCGATGCCGCATCTGCTCCGGGCCGGCTATTCGGACGGCATGCTGTCGTCCTGAAATATCCGTGTAGAAATGCCGGGCAGTCCGGCTTCCGAGCAAGCAGTCAGTGCGACGATGTGCTGGCTGCCGCCTTCGACCATGCGGTGATGCCAGCGCCGATCGCGGTCGCCGCCCGCCATGAAAGGGATGCCATCCTTCCAGGAAAAGGCAATGTTGCGGGGATCCTCGCGCAGCCCGACGCCAAGTGCCTTCAGATGGCTCTCCTTGAGTGTCCAAAGTGCAATAGCCCCCCGCGCGCGTTCGTGCTCAGGCAATTGCGCGAGCCAGTGCCGTTCGTTCACACTGCAATAGCTCTCCCATGCCGCCTCTTCGATCTCGGCGTCGGCGCGTTCGCAGTCGATTCCAACGCAATCACATCCTGACGCGACCGCGACCACCACAAGGCCATCCGCATTGGCGAGGCTGAATTGTGGGGTATCGCGACCCTCGAGCCTCGGCTTGCCGTGCTTGTCCGGAGACAACAGGATCTTGCCCGGCAATTCCCCGCTATGCACGCTTAATAGCCGCCGCAAGAGATAGCGGCCGGCAACGAACGAAGCCCGATCTCGCTCAAACCGGTAGGTCGCGGCGCGCTCCCGTTCATCCGCTGAAAGTGACTGCATCCAGCGGTTCCAGTCCCGTTCGTTCTTGGAATAGTGCCAGAGGGCGATTTCAATGCCGGCAGGTTGGTTCTCTGATTGCTGCATGGATCCAGTATGTGTCCCCCGGAGCCGTTGGCAAGCATGTAGGTGCTTGCCAACGGCAGGGGAATTGCGTCAGGCGAGACATTTCGCTCGCCATGGCTGCTTTTTTTTGAAGTTTCCAGGAACTCTAAGTCGTGCTGCGATTCCAACTAATCGCGGAAGTGTCGGTCAGCGCAAAAGTTTTCTAAAAACGACACCGGTTCATTGTTTAGTTAATACTAAATTATTGAATCTGGTGCGAGATTTTGCACTAACCGGCAACCCGGTCATCCCATCTGTCTTCGAGGAGACCCGCATGAAGCGCCCCAGTATCAAGCAAGCCCTGATCGTGAAGCTGTCGATCATCAGCCTGTTCATGGTAGGCCTGTCCTATGTCTCGCTGAGCACGATTTCGACACTCCGTGCCAATACCGAGCAGATCGGGACCTTCTGGATGCAGCGGCTCGTGACCGCTCGCGAGATCAAGGATAATTTCCTTGAGCTGAAACTGGTCTACGCTCAGTACCTTCTGGAGGATACGGCGGAGGGACGGACCGTCGCACGGCAAAAAGTCGATGCCGCCGGCGCCGGCGTCGACAAGGTCGTCACCGAATACGAAAAGGGCGTCCGTACCGAGCGAGGTCGCGAACTGATCAATCAGATCAAACCTGAACTGAGCAAGTATCGCGGATTGGCAGAGCAGATGATTGCGCTGCAAAACAGTGACAAGGCATCCGACGCGGCTCATTTCTTCAAGGAGAATATGGAACCGCAATCCGAGCTGGTGGACAGGGCTGTGGGCGATCTGGTTGCTTTCATCCGCAGCCAGGCCGAAGGTTTTGTGGCCGCTAGCGATGGTTCCGCGACGTCCGCTTTCATGTTGACAGCCGCAATCGCCGCGCTCGCCGTGCTCATCGCCATGGCCGGCATCCTGTTTGCAATATTCGGCATCGCCAATCCGATCCGAAGCATTGCCTCCGCCATGAGGCGTTTGTCGGACGGTGACCTTGATAGCGACATACCCGGTGCCGGCCGCGCCGACGAAGTTGGCGAAATGGCCGGCGCCGTCGAAGTCTTCCGCCAGAACGCTCTCAATGTCGTCAGGCTTGAGAAGGAAGCGGCGGCATCCCGCAGCGAGAGCGAAGCAGTGCGCGCAGCAGCCCAGCAGCGCGCCGAACGCGAGGCCGAACAATTGCGCTTCGCAACCACGACCTTGGGTGGAGGCCTGCGCCGGCTTGCAGCAGGCGACATCTCCTTCCAGCTTTCGGAGCAATTTGCCGCCGAATACGAAACTTTGCGCGAAGACTTCAACGCTTCGCTCCGGCAATTGGGCGCGACGATCGGGGCCGTGCTCCAGACGGTACACAACATAGATAGTGGTAGCGGCGAGATCGCATCCGCTGCGCAGGACCTTTCCAAACGTACCGAACAGCAAGCAGCCTCTCTCGAGGAGACGGCCGCAGCTTTGGATGAGATCACGTCGAATGTGACGATGGCGTCCAAACGCACCGACGAGGCACGCAATGTGGCCCAGGAGGCCGATATCAGCGCTCAGCGGTCGGCAACTGTCGTAGCGGAGGCGGAACAGGCCATGCGACGCATCGAGGATAGTTCGGAGCAGATATCGAACATCATTGGCGCCATCGATGAGATTGCCTTTCAGACCAACCTGTTGGCCCTGAACGCCGGCGTTGAAGCCGCCCGTGCCGGTGAGGCGGGCAAAGGTTTTGCCGTGGTCGCACAAGAAGTCCGTGAGCTTGCCCAGCGCGCTGCTCAGGCAGCCAAGGAGATCAAAGGCTTTATCCAAAAGTCGTCAACCGACGTCAAAAATGGCGTGAAACTGGTTCTCGAAACCGGCACGTCGCTCAAGTCGATTGGCGAGCACGTCGTACAGATCAACCAGCTCATGGATGCGATTGCCACCTCGGCGCGCGAGCAGTCGACTGGACTTGCCGAGATCAATACCGCCGTCAATCATATGGACCAGGCGACCCAGCAAAATGCCGCGATGGTCGAGCAATCGACGGCTGCCGCCGCCTCTTTGTCCTCCGAGGCAGGCCGCCTGCGGGATCTGGTCAATCAGTTCCAATTGGACGGCGACAAAAGCGCAGCGGGCGTGGAGCGCGGCGGGCGGGCCTTCGAAGGCAACATGCCAATCCGGCTGGTCGGTCCGCGACGCGTAACGCAAAGATGAGCACGACTGACGTCCGATCAGATACACGAGAAAACCGCCCTGCGTTTGTCGCGAGGCCGATACGGTCAGCACCGAGCTGCTCTTGCATCTCAGCGACAAAGGGCTGTCGTGTTCGACGTCGATATTGGTTTGCAGCCTACCCGACGTCGATGCGCCGGAGAAGATCTACCAGCGCAGCAGGCGCGGGCCGGTGACGGCGCCGAGCGCGCCGGTGAGCAGGATGCCGAGGGAATACCAGATCAGCACGAAGGGCATGCCGTTCTCGGTGCAGAACCAGGAATAGACCCAGGCGCCGGCGGCTCCCGCGGCAAGGCCGGCGACGAAGCCCGTCAGCCGCAGATCCGAGGGCGCCGCGCGGCGCAGTGACCAGACGGTGCCGGCATAAACGGGCATCGCGAATCCGAGGATCAGCAGCGGGCAATGGAGCGCCGAGGAGCCAAGGATCAGCACCGGGTAAGTCTCGGTCGGGGCCATCATCAACTGGGCGGCTGCCACAGCTGCCATGGCGGCGATGACCAAGGCAAGCCAACCGAAAAAGCGACCCTCGAAACCGTCGGGGCGGGAGAGCCGATAGACGGTGAGGAAGGCTGCTATGGCAATCAGCGCATTATAGGCCGACTTGATCCAGAAGACCGGCAGCATCAGCACGTCAGGCATATCGACCCGCGGACCGAGAACGAGCAGCATCAATAGCAGGGAGAGCCCGAGGGCTGGCACGATGCCGAGCACAAAGCGCCGCCACAGCGCATAGCGCGGCACCGGCGTCAGGTCGCTCACCAGGCGTTCGATGATGTCGTCCGTCGTTGTCACGATGCGCCTCGCAATCTCTCTCCCAGCGCCTTGAGCGCCCGGTGGATGCCGACCTTCACCGCCGATTCAGACTGGCCGGTGCGGCTTGCGGTGTCGGCAACCGACTGGCCCTCCAATTTCACCAGTCGGATCAGCTCTTGCTGTCTCAGTGGCAAGCCGTCGAGCAACCGTTCGACGTCCATGCGGGCCGTCAAGCTATCCTCGCTGAAGTCGCCTTCGATTTCCTCGCCAAGCTCGGTCTCTGCCAGCCTGCGTCCGCCGCGACCGCGATGATGGTCGATCAGCTTGTAGCGGGCGATCGAGAAGAACCAGGCCGTGAACGGTCTTTCTCGGTCATAGGTGGATCGGCGGGAATGCAGTGCCAGCAATGTCTCCTGGATCAGGTCTTCCATATCCGCTTTCGTCGCCGCGGCCATCCTGCGGCTGTAATACCCGACGAGCAGCACGCGCAAAGCCGCCAGCAAACGCCGATAGGCCGCCTCGTCCCCGTCAAGGGACAGAAGCATCAATGCTTTCAGGGCTTCTTCCGAATGGGCGGTTGTCATGCTGTCGGGGAGTTCATTCGCTGGAAGCGGCCAATCGGTTACAGGGAAGGATCAAAAAAGTAACGGCATCACAGCTCTATCACATGCGCGTGAGACTGTAACGCATCCCGACGCTCTCTCGAATAGCTTGGTGTGAGCCATCGGCAGGCCGCCGGCGGACACGAAATCCATTTCCAGGAGAGTTCCATGACCAAGCTTTTTTCCAGCCTCGCAGCCTGCACCTTTGTCGTCGGTCTGTCGCTCGCAGGCGTCGCATCGGCTGAGGACGCGATGAAGACCGATGCGATGAAGAAGGACACTATGGAGAGCAGCAAGATGTCGAAGGATGCCATGAAGATGTCGGGCACCAAAAAGGACTGCACGCACAAGGCGGGCATGGAAAAAGACGCGATGAAAAAGGCCGACATGATGAAGGCCTGCGACGCGATGAAATAAGCGTTTCCTATCTGCGCGGCCGCTGAAACTTTCTACAGCGCAGCGCGTCTTTTTAGACGTGCAAAGGACGCTGTAGCACTTGAATTATGCAGCAGTCGGCGGCCGCGTCTTCTTGTCCCAAAATGTCCATTCATCCGGAGAACAATCATGGCGACGATCGATGCCGGCACGAAAACCGGGCGCATGCTTGTCTACCGCCACACCCTTGCCGTGCGCCTGTCGCATTGGGTGAACGTGCTGTGCCTCACCGTGCTGCTGTTCAGCGGCCTGCAGATATTCAATGCGCATCCGGCGCTCTATTGGGGCCAGTATGGCGCCGACAACGACCCGTCCTTCCTCTCCCTGGAAGCCGTCGAAGATGGCAATCAGGTGAAGGGGTTGACGCATGTCGGTTCGCTCACCTTCGATACGACAGGCGTCCTCGGTCTTTCGAATGTCGACGGCGAGGCGACAGCGAGGGGGTTTCCCAGCTGGCTTACCCTTCCAAGCTATCAGGATCTGTCGACTGGTCGGCACTGGCATTTCTTTTTTGCCTGGCTATTCGTCCTCAACGGCCTCGCCTATCTCCTCTATGGGCTGATCAGCCGGCATTTCCGCCGGGATCTCGCCCCTGAGGGCGCGGAGCTGACACTCGCGCATCTCGGTCATGAGGTCGTCAACCATGCCCGGCTGCGTTTTCCCAAGGGAGCCGAGGCACGCCACTACAACACGCTGCAGAAGCTGACCTATCTCGTGGTGATTTTTCTGCTGCTGCCGTTGATGGTTGCGACGGGGTTGACGATGTCGCCGGGTTTCAATGCCGTGGCGCCCTGGCTGCTCGATATATTCGGTGGGCGGCAATCGGCCCGCACGCTGCATTTCCTCACGGCCTTCTCGCTCGTCGCCTTCGTCGTGGTGCATGTCGCCATGGTGATCCTATCGGGTGTCTTCAACAATCTGCGTTCGATGATCACCGGCTACTACGCCATCGAACGGGGAGATGAACAATGAGCCGCCTCATCAGCCGCCGCCGCTTCCTGATCGGTTCGACCCTAACAGCGTCCGCACTGGGATTGAGCGGCTGCGACGCACTGGTCGAAAGCGACCGGACGAAGTCGGTCCTGAAAATCGCCGAAGGGTTCAGCATGAAGGCACAGCGCTTCCTGCAAGGCGACAAGGCGCTGGCCCGTGAATTCAGCGAGGCGGATCTCTCACCGGTCTTTCGCTCGAACGGCACCAGCATGCCTGACAACCCGCAATATCTCGAATGGATGAGCCAGCAGTTTTCGACCTGGAGACTTGATATCGGTGGACTGGTGGAAAAACCGGCTCAGCTCTCGCTTGCCCAGTTGAAGGCGATGCCGTCGCGCACCCAGATCACCCGCCACGACTGCGTCGAAGGCTGGAGCGCCATCGGCAAATGGACGGGCCTGCCGCTCGGCGCCCTGCTGCAATCGGTCGGGCTGAAGCCCGAGGCGCGCTATATCGTGTTCCATTGCGCCGATGAATACGAAAAGACGCTGGATGGTACCGGCTGGTACTATGAGAGTGTCGATCTGGTCGACGCCTTCCATCCGCAGGCGATCCTTGCCTATTCGATGAACGGCCGTGACCTGGAAGTAGCGCATGGAGCGCCGCTGAGGCTGAGGGTCGAGCGGCAGCTCGGTTACAAGCAGGCGAAGTATCTGACCCGCATCGAAGCGGTCGCGGATCTCGGTCGGCTTTACGGTGGCAATGGCGGGTTCTGGGAGGATCGCGGCTACGAATGGTATGCCGGCATTTAACTCGCAGGCAGGTCGGACTGACGCTCGGCATCCCGATCTTTCGCGCAGACTCCTGTTTAAGTTTTATGCGGCAGATTGACGCACAACCTCGGCGATGATACCTATGCGCCAATTGGTCAGGCCAGTTGACCAGATGCGTGCTTGAGGAGAAGCTCGCCGGGAGGCCCAGGATGTTTTCGCCTGTTGAATCACGCCGCCTCTACAGGCAGGTGGCCGACCAGATCCGTTTGATGATCGGCAGCGGCGAGCTTGCCGTGGGTCAGCGGCTGCCCGCCGAGCGCGACCTGGCGGAACAACTGTCGGTGTCGCGCCCGACCGTCCGCGAAGCGCTGATCGTCCTGGAGGTCGAAGGTCTCGTCAATATCCGTATGGGATCCGGCATCTACGTGCTGCGCCAGCATGCGGCGAGTGTGGCTGGGAGCGAGCGCGAGCCGGTGGAGGGGCCCTTCGAGCTGCTGCAAGCGCGCGCCATCATCGAATGCGCCATTGCCGAAGAAGCCGCAGGATGCGCTTCGCCCGAAGGCGTCGCCCTGCTCGATGAAGCACTGACGCGTATGAGCGGCGGCGTCAACGATGCGAACACGGTGCTTGCCGCCGATCGTGCCTTCCACACCGGCATTGCCGCAATCGTCGGCAATGCGACCCTGATCCGGGTAACGGGCGAGATGTTCGACATGCGCATGACGCCTTATTTCGCCAAGCTCGCCAGCCACTTCGAGGGGCCGGGAACATGGCGCATCGCTGTGGACGAGCATCGGGCCATTCGCGACGCGATCGCCGCCGGCGATGCCGCGGGCGCCAAGGCGGCCATGCGCGCCCATCTCACGATGTCGCAGAAGAGGTTTTCCGAGAGCTTCGGGGAGGAGTTTTCGGGAGAGGAGGAGCGCGGCCGCAGCACGCGGCCTGCGAAAGGAACGGCCAAGACTTGAGACTTAACTGAACTCGGAGGAGAGAGCGATGAAGAGCAGACTGGCAACGATACTTTGCACCGCAGCGGCGATCATGGCGACGACGGCGGTCGCGCATGCTGAGACAGTGCTGAAATGGGCGCATGTCTATGAAACGTCCGAGCCCTTCCACACGGATTCCCTCTGGGCCGCGGAAGAGATCACCAAGCGCACCGACGGGCGCTACAAGATCGAGGTCTATCCGGCCTCGCAGCTCGGCAAGGAAGCCGATATCAACCAGGGCCTCAAGCTCGGCACGGTCGATATCATCATCTCGGGATCGAGCTTTGCCGCACGCGACTACAAGCCGATCGGCGTCACCTACTTCCCCTATATTTTTCGCGGTCCCGATCACCTGATCGCCTACACCAAGAGCGATGTCTTCAAACGCCTAGCCAAAGGTTATGAGGACAAAACCGGCAACCATATTGCCGCCGTCAGCTATTACGGCACGCGCCATACGACCGCAAACAAGCCGATCGCCAAATGTGCCGATATGCAGGGCTTGAAGATCCGCGTACCCGACGTTCCGGCCTATCTCGCCATGCCGCGGGCCTGCGGCGCCAACACCACGCCGATCGCCTTCGCCGAGGTCTATCTCGCTTTGCAGAACGGCACAGTCGAGGCACAGGAAAACCCGCTGACCACAATCGAGGCGAAGAAGTTCTACGAAGTCCAAAAGAACATCATCCTCACCGGCCACATCGTCGATCACCTCAACACGGTGGTCTCGAAGACGCGGTGGGCGAGCCTGTCCGACGAAGACAAAAAGATCTTCGGCGACGTCATGCAGGAGGCAGCCGAGCGCACGAGCAAGACGATCGCCGGCAAGGAAAACAGCCTGATTGCAACGTTCAAGGAAAAGGGACTGAACGTTGCCGAGGTCGATAAATCTGACTTCGAGAAGACCGTGATGGAAAAGGTCAAGTTCGAGGACTTCGGCTACGAGAAGGCCGATTGGGAAGCTATCCGCGCGATCCACTAAATCCGTTCGGTTCGCGCCTGCGGCTGCCCCTCACCCTAACCCTCTCCCCGTAAAAGGGGACGTGCCCCGCGAGACGTTGGCGAGGGATGGAGAGGTTGCCGCGTCACCCCTTCGCCCCGTTTGCGGGGAGAAGGTGGCGGCAGCCGGATGAGGGGCCGCACCTCCCGGCAAGGGACAGGATTCATCAACAAACTTGGGTCGCGCCGCTCAATCGCCGCGCCCTTCTTCCCCAACCGGAACAAGGCCGATCATGTCGCAAGAAATACACACGCAAATCACGGCCGAGGAAATCGGTCACGAATTCGAAGGGCATGCGCCGACCGCAAACATAGCTGACTACGCCATCGAAGACTGGATCACGCTGATCGTCTTCTGGCTGATGGCGGGCTGCGTCTTCCTGCAGTTTTTCACGCGCTATGTGCTGAACGACAGCTATGCATGGACCGAGGAGATCGCGATCAACTGCCTGATCGGCGTGGTCTTTCTTGGCTCCGTCATGTGCGTGCGCACCTCGCGGCATATCCAGGTGGACGTGTTTTATCACTACATGCCGGCGGGGCTTGCCCGCGTGCTGGCGACCGTCGTCGACATCGTTCGCATCGGCTTCTTCGCCTATGGCTGCCACCTGATGTGGCGCTATGTCGATATTGTCGCCGACGAGCAGATGGTCACCGTCGAGCTGCCGCGCAACATCGTTTTTTACTCCGTTCTCGTCGCCTTCGTGCTGATGCTGATCCGCGCGGTCATCGTCTTCATCGCCAATATCCGCCGCGGCTACTCCGTTCTGGAGCGCCCGGAAGAATTCCAGACTGTCGAGGATTGATCCGATGCTGTTGCTTCTTGGCTCGTTTCTGGTGCTGATGCTGATCGGCGTGCCCGTCGCAATTTCGATGGCCGTTGCGTCTGTGCTTTACATCGTTCTCTACGGCGTTGCGCCCGACATCATCGTCGCCCAGCGCATGATCGCCGGTGTTGAAAGCTTCCCGTTGCTGGCCGTGCCGTTCTTCATCCTGGCAGGCAATCTGATGAATTCGGCGGGTGTCACCGGTCGCATCTATTCCTTTGCGGTCGCACTCGTCGGCTGGATGAAGGGTGGGCTGGCGCAGGTCAATATCATCGGTTCCGTCATTTTCTCCGGCATGTCGGGCACCGCACTTGCCGATGCGGCCGGTATCGGCACGATCGAGATCAAGGCGATGAAGGACCACGGCTATCCGGTCGAGGCCGCGGTCGGTGTGACGGCGGCGTCGGCAACGCTCGGGCCGATCTTCCCGCCCTCGCTGCCTTTCGTGATTTACGGCATGATGGCGAACGTCTCGATCGGCGCACTTTTCATGGCCGGCATCCTGCCCGGCATCGTCATGACGTTGCTGATGATGATCACCGTCGCCGCCTTTGCCTATTGGAAGCGCTGGGGCTCGGACGCGCCCTTCGATGTAAAGCAACTGCTGTCGGCGGGAATGGAAATCGTCGTCGTTCTGGCGGTGCCCGCAGCAATCTACCTGCTGATGCAGGCGGGCGTATCGATGAATGCGGCGGCGGGCATAGCCCTTGCCGCGCTTCTCGCCCTCGACTGGTATTTCGGCTTTTCTGCGGTCATGGCGCTGATGACACCCGTGATCCTGATCGGCGGCATGACGATGGGCTGGTTCACGCCGACTGAGGCGGCCGTCGCGGCCGTCCTGTGGTCGCTGTTCCTCGGGCTCGTGCGCTACCGCACGATGACATTCTCGACACTTGCCAAGGCAAGCTTCGATACGATCGAGACGACGGCATCGGTTCTCTTCATCGTCACCGCCGCCTCCGTCTTCGCCTGGCTGCTGACGGTGAGCCAAGCCGCAGCACTGTTGTCCGATGCGATCCTGTCGATCACCGACAATAAATGGGTGTTCCTGATCCTCGTGAACCTGCTGATGCTCTTCGTCGGCTGCTTCCTGGATACGATCGCGGCCATCACCATCCTCGTGCCGATCCTGCTGCCGATCGTCGCCAAGTTCGACATCGATCCGGTGCAGTTCGGCCTGATCATGACGCTGAACCTGATGATCGGCCTGTTGCATCCGCCGCTCGGCATGGTGCTTTTCGTGCTGTCGAGGGTGGCGAAACTCTCGGTCGAACGCACGACAATGGCGATCCTGCCATGGTTGGTGCCGCTCTTCCTGGCGCTGATTCTGATCACCTTCGTGCCCTCCATATCGCTCTGGCTGCCGGAGCAGATGGGGCTGCTGAGATAGGAGGGACACGATGCACACACGTCTGGCGCGGCTTTACCAGAAGGGCGATCTCAGGATCGAAACCGACACCGTCCGGGTCCCCGCTCCGGGCGAGGTGCTTCTCAAAATGGCGGCCGCAGGTATCTGCGGTTCGGATCTGCATTATTATCAGGATGGCGGCTTTGGGCCAGTCAGGGTTCGCGAGCCGATCATACCGGGCCACGAGGCTTCGGGAGTCGTCAGCCAGGCAGGCGAGGGCGTCGACCTCAAGGCCGGCACGCTGGTGGCGGTCAATCCGAGCCAGCCCTGCGGACATTGCGAGTATTGTGAGAAGGGCTTGCCGATCCATTGCCTGGAGATGCGCTTCATGGGCAGCGCGATGCGGCTGCCGCATGAGCAGGGCATGTTCCGAGAATGGCTGGTGGTGCCGGCCAGGCAGTGCTTCGAGGTGGCGGCCGCGACCACCGCCGCGGAAGCCGCCTGCAGCGAGCCCCTTTCGGTCTGCCTGCATGCCGCATCGCGCGCAGGCGATATCACAGGCAAACGCGTCCTCGTCACCGGTGCCGGCCCGATCGGCGCCCTGACGGTCGCCGTCGCGGCTTATCACGGTGCAGCCGAGATCGTGGTGACCGATCTCGCGGATGCGGCGCTGGAGAGGGCCAAGGCGATGGGTGCCAGCCAGACGATCAACGTTTCCCGGGATGCCGCAGCGCTGGCGCAATTCGAGGCAGGGAAGGGCTATTTCGATCTCGTTTTCGAATGCTCGGCCGCCGCACCCGCCATCCGCAGCGCCATCGCCGCCATCAGGCCACGCGGCACGATCGTGCAGGTCGGCGTCACAGGAGAGATCCCGATCCCTCTCAACGCCATCGTCGGCAAGGAGCTTCACATCCTCGGAACGCAGCGCTTCCACGAGGAATTCGCCACCGCTGTCGACCTGATCGCGAGCCACAAAATAGACGTCCGTCCGATCATCAGCCACAGCCTGCCGCTTGAACAGGCCACTGCAGCTTTCATTCTTGCTGGTGACCGCAGCGCCGCCTGTAAGGTCCAGCTTACGTTTTAGCGGTTGGGCCGGCCGCCGGCACCCAGTCGCGAAAAGCCCGATGACTCCTGGCGCCGATCGTCGTCAGCGGCTGCGGCGGCAGCGAAACCGGTTCGGCCAGGCGGCAGTAGACGCGGCCGAGATCGGCCTAGAGGGTCGCCTCAGGGGTCTCACGATAAGGTGCGATACCGTACCGAAACAAAAAGGCCCCCGCGTCGTTACCGGTCAACCCGCGCAGGAGAATTTCCGTGCCGGGCGTGCATCCGCATTGGAGCAGGACATGGATACGGCAACGCAGTGGGCGCTTCTTCTCGGTGCCCTGACATTGGCGAGCTGGATCGCCGGCGGGCTGACGGCCGTCTTCGGAAACGTGGAGCCCGGTCATCCCCGACAAAAAGCAGCGGAATATCTGATGTTCGGGCTCAACGCCGCGGGCCTCGTCTCGGCAGTCGCCATGGTTGCGATCCTGGTGATCCGATGACGTCGATCAGCCGGTGGCCACAGACGAGAACGTCCCGCGATCGTCGAGCGCCCCTGTTCTAGCGGCGGGCGGCGATCTGCTCCGTGGCGGACGGCACAGCCTGCTGTGGCCGGCGAAAGACGCAGACCTGATTGCGTCCCGCTTCCTTGGCCCGATAAAGCGCCATGTCGGCCTGGTGCTGGAGATTGGCCAGTGAAATGTCGGTATCGAGAGCCGATTTCAGGGCTACTCCAACGCTCAGCGTCACCGACGGGCCGACACCGGAGGAAGGGTTTGGAAGGGCGGCGGCTTCCACGCTCTCGCGTATTCGCTTTGCAACCGCGACGGCCTCCTCTTCTTCGGCATCCGGAAGCACGATTAAAAACTCCTCGCCGCCATGGCGCGAGACGAGGTCGCGATCGGCCCGCACGCAGCTCTGGATAATGCCGGCAACCTTGACGAGGCAGCGGTCGCCCTCGCCGTGACCGAGCTTATCGTTGAGTGCCTTGAAATGATCTATGTCGCACATGAGCATAGCTGCGACGACGCCGGTTTCACGGTCGTCGCGCCACAGACCCTCGAGCGTTTCCATCATCCAGCGGCGATTGGCAATTCCCGTCAGTGGATCGGTTCTGGCCAGCCGCTCCAACCTTGCATTTGCATCGGCAAGCTCCGCGACCCGGTTCCGATCCCTGCAGTCCAGCAGAAATGTCTTTTGCGCCAGGATGTTCATCGTCCGCCGGGCAACGACGGTCGCGATGATCCCGCAGGAAAAGAACAACGTCGCGGCGACGACACCGCCCGTTTCCAAAAGGGGGTTGTACCATTGAAGGATGAAATAGAGGCAGAGGGCATAACAGGCGATCGCGATCGTCCATGGCAACGGCACACTAAAGATGGTGATTGCACTTGTTGCGACGAACAACATGATGTTCAAATGCCGCTCGTAAAACTCCCCTCCGGCAAAGACGCCGACGAGTGCGACCGAGAGAAGAATGACAGACATTCCCGCAAGCAGCGACGCTCGCTGAACCGTTGCGGCGCGCGGTTTACTCCAGACGACCGCCGCACAAATTGCTGCCGGCGGCAAAAGGCAGGCGGGGGCGACCATCGACAGGACGACGGGGTGGGGAAGCAGAATAGCGTTCAGCGCCAGCGTCAGAACATCGACGAATGCCACCCATATCATCCAGGAGCGGATGACCTTCGCCGTCTGCCGCCATGACCTTTCGTCGAATCGGCGACGCAGATCTCCTGACAGGCGGATATCACGGGTTCGGCCGGATAAAAGACGTTCGACCTCATCCACCATCGCACCAGTCAGGGGCCGCGACGAGAAAGACCCGGCTGCAGAACCTTCGGAGGGCGTGCTTTTGGCATCATTCATTCTTGGATTATCTAGCCGCGATCGAAAGTTCGGCAAGGTTTGCGCGCGGACGTCCGGATTCGTGCGTTGATATTTTGTAAACAAGTTAACCCGCGTGATCTGGGCCGGAGCGTCTCGATCATGCTACGAACCCTCGTCCGAGAGGGAACAGGATGAGACTCAAGCTGGTTGCAGTTGCGGTCGCGGCGCTCGCGCCGGTGGTTGCGATGCTCGCCTACAACGAAGTCGCGCTCCGCCATCAGCGCAATGAAGAGGTGCGCGCATCAGCAGCGCAGGCGGCTAGGCAAGCATCGTCGGAAGTCGAAAGGATTGTGGAGGGCCTGCATGCCCTTCTCGTGTCGGTGTCGGCCATGCCTTCGGTCCGCCATCTCGACATCCAGGCTTGCAACGAGGCTCTCAAGTCGGTCGCCGAAAGCATTCCGAACATTCGCACCATCTTCGTCGTCGGCCTCGATGGACGACCCGTCTGCGGAAGCATGGCCTTTCCGGACGGCGTGGTGTTCTCCGATCGCGATTACTTCCAGCAGACGATCGAGACCAAACACTTTTCCGTCGGCACCTACACGCAGAGCCGCCTATCCGACAGCCCCGTCCTGCCGCTTGCGATGCCTTTGATGGAAGGCGAGACCGTCAAGGCCGTCATCGTCAGCGGCATCCGGCTGGACTGGCTGCAGAACCGCGTCACCGAGCGCGGCGTCGCGCCGGGTAACGCGGTGACGATAGCCGACGGCAAGGGAAACATCGTCGCGCGCGTTCCCGCTCCGGAACAGTTCGTCGGCACTGTCATACCCGACGACTACCAGCACCTGATCCACGCCGAACAGCCCGACGTGATCGAGGTGATGAGCCAGGATGGAACAGCGCGCATCCTCGGCTATCGACCGATAGCGCTGCCTTCCAGTCCCCTCTATGTCAGCGCCGGTTTCTCGAAACCGGAGGCTTTCGCCCCAATCAACCGGGCGACGCTGATGAATACGCTCGCCATCATCGGCGGCGCGCTTTTCGCCTTCCTCGCCGCGATCTTCATCGGCAACCGCTTCATCCTCGTGCCGATCTCCAGGATCGCCGAGGTGATGGAGAAGTGGCGCGGCGGCCAGACGACGGCGCGCACCGGCATGAGGGGGCCGGACGAGTTGGAGGTCGTCGGCGCTACCTTCGATCGGCTGCTCGACGAACTCGACGAGCGCAGACGTCGCAACGAGCAGGCCGAGGAGGAGCGATCCCTGCTCGTCCGCGAAATGGCGCACCGGGTCAAGAATGGCTTCGCCCTCGTTCAGGCGATCGCCCGGCAGACCTTCTCGCGCTCCAATCCGGAAAGCTACAGCGCCTTTGCCGAAAGGCTGGCGGCGCTCGCCAGCACATATGATCTGATCTTATCGCGGGAGGGATCGGCCGCGCCCATCGGGGAGATCATCGCCGCCGCCTTGCGGGCGCACATCGCCTCGGAGGAACGTATTCGTCTTAATGGCCCCGACGTGGTTCTTCCCGCCGACATCGCCCTGCCGCTTTCACTCGTACTCCACGAACTGGCGACCAATGCGACGAAGTACGGGAGCCTGGGGAGCGAGCAGGGAAGCGTCGCCATCGAGTGGAAGCACGATGATGAGCGTGTCCTTCTCGTCTGGACGGAAACCGGTGGGCCAGCAGTGTCGACGCCGACGAAAAGAGGCTTCGGCTCCGTCCTTATAGAGCGGGCCTTTTCCTCCAAAGCGCGGGCGCAATCCAGGTCGGACTACCGGCCCGAAGGGCTCGTCTTCGAAATTGTCTTCTCAACCGGGGAGCCGGCAGGCGGAAGGTAAAGTCCAGATAGGAATATCATTCGAGCAGATATGCCGGGAGGCATGAGCGGTGGCGCCCTGTGCATTTCGACCAGCGCGGTGTTGTTCAGCGCCTGCCCCTGGTGCGCGTCGCCAGAACATTGCGGATCGAGAAACTGGAATGAATCCTAAGGACCCCGGGCAAGGTCGATAGTATCTCCTTGTGGATCCGCTCGAACTCGCCGGCACTGGCGACCTCCACGCGCAGCAGGTAGTCGGAGCCGCCCGTCATCAGAAAACATTCGCGAATCTCCGGATGCCGACGGACCGCCGCCTCGAAGCGGTCGAGATGGTCCTCCGTCTGCCGTTCGAGGGTGATGTTGATGATCACGGCGATCATCTCATCGGCATTGCCGGTCTCCACCAGCGCCGTATAGCCGCGGATCACGCCTGATTTTTCCATGATCTTGATGCGCCTGAGGCAAGCCGACGGCGACAGGCCGATCTGGCCTGCGAGTCTGGCATTGCTCATACGGGCGTCGAGACGCAGCAGTCTCAGTATATTGCGGTCGGTCGCGTCGAGAGCCGGCATGATTGATCATTCCAATTATGAGCAGATTATGCGGACATTATCGCAATAACGCAATAATCAACGAATAAATGATCGGCAATTTCGTTCATTATTTCATAGACTCCCAGCCAATAGAGAAGGGCTCGAGATGGATAGCGATATTCTGGTTTCCCACACACGCACCGCTATGACCGCGCAGGGAGCCACGGGCTATCTGACGATCGATCTGGCTGCTCTCGGCCGCAATTATCAGACGCTCGCATCGATGCTGGCGCCGGTCCGCGCCGGCGCCGTCGTCAAGGCCGACGCCTATGGCCTCGGCGCCGAGCGGGTTGCGGCAACGCTCTACGGCGAAGGTTGCCGGCATTTTTTTGTCGCCCAGTTCGTCGAGGCTGTGAGGCTGCGGCCGGCTCTTGCGCGGGACGCCCAGATTTTCGTGCTGAACGGATTGCAGCCGGGCAACGAGATCGCCTGCGCTGAGATGGGCATCGTCCCGGTTCTCAATTCGCTGGCGCAGTGGCGGAAATGGTCGGAGACGGCACGTATTCTGAAGCGCTGCCTGCCTGCCGTCCTGCAATTCGACACCGGCATGTCGCGCCTCGGCTTTTCCCGGGAGGAACGCCCCTCACTCGCCGCAGCCCTTCGCAACGGCACCAATGTCGAGATCCTATTCATCATGAGCCATCTGGCCTCGGCCGACGACATTGAGAGCGAGCAGAACGGCGAGCAATTTGCCGAGATGTCCCGCATCGCCGATGAATTTCCCGGCTTCGACATATCCTTCGCCAATTCCGGCGGCGTCTTGCTCGGCGATGCTTATCACGGTGTGCTTGCCCGGCCCGGCATCGCGCTTTATGGCGGTGCGCCCAACACCGGCGAGAAGAACCCGATGGAGCCGGTCGTCAGCCTCGACGTCGCCGTCGTGCAGACGCGCGCGGTGCCGGCAGGCGCCAAGGTCGGCTATGGCGGCGCGCATGTCACGCGAGGGGAGATGCGTCTCGCCACCATTGCCGCGGGCTACGCCGACGGCCTGCCGCGCAGCCTCAGCGATCGCGGCGCCGTTTATTTCAACGGCACCCGCCTGCCGATCGTCGGCCGCGTCTCGATGGACAGTGTAACCGTCGACATCTCGGCGCTCCCCGAAGGTGTCCTGACACTGGGCAGTCTCGTCGAAGTGCTCGGCCCGAACCAGACGCTCGAAGACGTGGCGCGGGATGCCGGCACGATATCTTACGAAATCCTAACCGGTCTCGGCGATCGTTATCACAGGCAATATCGCTGAAAGCCCGTCGGCTCCATTATTGGGAAGATCATGAAAGTCATCGTTCTGGGGGCCGGCATTGTCGGCATCACATCCGCTTATCAGCTGGCTAAATCAGGCCACGAGGTCATCGTCGTCGATCGGCAGATAGGCCCGGCGCTGGAAACGAGTTTCGCCAATGCCGGCGAAGTGTCCTTCGGCTATTGCTCACCCTGGGCAGCGCCCGGCATTCCAGCGAAAGCGATGAAGTGGCTGTTCATGAAACATGCACCGCTCATCCTGCGCCCGAAACTCGACATGGCGATGCTCTCCTGGATGGCGAGGATGCTGTCGAACTGTACCTCCGAGCGCTACGCGATCAACAAGAGCCGCATGCTGCGGCTTGCCGACTACAGCCGTATCGCGCTTGCCGAGCTTCGCGCCGAGACCGGCATCGCCTATGACGAACGCATGCAGGGAACCCTGCAGCTGTTCCGCACGCAGCAGCAGCTCGACGCCTCGGCCAAGGACGTCAAGGCGCTGGCGGCAGACGGCATTCCCTATGAAGTGCTGGACCGGGACGGCTGCATCCGCGTCGAACCGGCATTGAAGCACGTGCGCGACAAGATCGTCGGCGGCCTGCTGACGCCGAAGGACGAAACCGGCGACTGCTTCAAATTCACCAATGCGCTGGCCGCCAAAGCCGAGGCACTCGGCGTCCGCTTTGCCTATGGCACGACGATCAAGGCGCTGGATGTCGAGGCTGGTCGCGTGCGCGGCGTCATCACCTATCGCGAGCGCGAACGGATGAGTGCCGATGCGGTGGTGGTTGCGCTCGGCAGCTATTCGCCGTTGCTGCTGAAGCCCTTCGGCATCAGCCTGCCGGTCTATCCGGTCAAGGGCTATTCACTCACCATCCCGATCACCGATGCGTCGCGCGCACCGGAATCGACCGTCATGGACGAAACTTACAAGATCGCAATCACCCGGCTCGGCGACCGTATCCGGGTCGGCGGCATGGCTGAAATCTCAGGTTATACCAACGATCTCGGGTTCGCGCGCCGCAGCACGCTGGAACATTCGGTCACCGATCTTTTCCCCGGCGGCGATGTGTCTAAGGCTTCCTTCTGGTCCGGCCTGCGCCCGATGACGCCGGATGGCACACCGGTCATCGGCGCGACGAAGATCGCCGGCCTCTTCCTCAATACCGGCCACGGCACGCTCGGCTGGACGATGAGCACCGGTTCGGCGCGGTTGATCAGCGACCTGGTCGGCGGCCGCACGCCGGAGATCGATGCGCGGGATCTCGCAATCAATCGCTACGGCTGAAACCGCATCCGACGCCGCTAAATGAAAAGAGTTGATTGCGCAAATCGCCTATCACCGATGGCCATTGTCTTCGAGGTTATGAATGTCCGGTCGTTCCCCTGTGCCCGCCAATGGCAGCTTCCCCCACGATCCGGCGAGGCAGAGCCCGTCGTTTTGGAAGACGGCCTTCAAGGGTACAGACCCTGACGCACTCTCGGAAATATTGTCGACGCCTAGCTCCCCGATCAAGGCTGCGGCGCAAGCCGGCGCGCCTATCGCCTACCGCTGCAATTTCGTCTCGACGGAGGAGCTGACCATAGCCGATTGTGCCTATGATGGCCTGATCTCGATCAGGCGGGAAGCGCCCAGCGGCAAGGTGATCATATTCCTGCCGATGGAGGGGAATGCCGTCTTCGATGTCGGGAAGGAGCAGATCCATTCGATTCCCGGTCGCGGCTCCATTCTCGGAGCGGGCCGCGCCTCGGGTTCCCGCCTGGTCGGCCCGCGCCGTCATCTCGGCCTGTTCGTCGATCAGGCGAGGATCAACAGACAGCTCACGCATATGTTCGAGCGGACGATTATCGGTGACACCGATTTCCATCCGATCATCGATCTGACGGCAGGTTCGGGGCTCGTCTTGCAGCAACTCGCCGTAAACCTCTATCGCGGGCTTAGCGGCGACGGGCCGCTGCAGCAGTCGCCGCTGGCTCTGAGCGCGCTCTGCGACGCGATGATGTACCTGCTTCTGGAGACCTGTCCCCATCGCTATTCGGAGGCGCTTGCGCTCCCTGCTCCGGCCCCGGCTCCTCGCCACGTGAAATCGGCAATCGACTTCATGCGGGAACATATGGCCGAGCCGATTTCGCTGAGCGACATTGCGACCGCAGCCAAGGTCAGCGTCCGCAGCTTGCAACAGGGTTTCCGGCAGTTCAGGAATACGACGCCGATGGCCTACCTGCATGAATTCCGGATGCTTGCCGCCCATCGCGATCTGCTTGAATCCGGCCCGGGACAGGCCGTCTCCGACATTGCGCTCAGATGGGGGTTTACCCATCTCGGTCGATTTTCAGCCGAGTACCGCAAGCGTTTCGGTCGACTGCCGTCACAGGTCCTGAAGCGCTGAATGCCATGCCGGACGCAGGTCTAAGCGGCGCGCTTCAGCGCGTCGGCGATCGTCGAAACGATCGTGTCGATCTGGGCCTTCTCGATGATGAGCGGCGGCGAGAGCGCGATGATGTCGCCGGTCACGCGGATCAGCAGGCCCTTGTTGAAGCAGTCGACGAAGACGTCATAGGCGCGGGTTCCCGCTGCCGCTCGGGGCGCCAGCTCTATCGCGCCGACCAGGCCGAGATTGCGGATGTCGACGACACCAGGCTGGCCCTTCAGAGAATGCAGAGCTCCCTGCCAGTAATCGGCAAGCTCGGATGCGCGGGTCAGCAGCCCTTCCTCCTCGTAGATCTCGAGGGTGGCGAGCCCGGCTGCGCAGGCGACCGGATGGCCGGAATAAGTATAGCCATGGAACAGTTCGATCGAATTTTCCGGGCCGACCATCAAGCCGTCATAGATCTTGCGGCTGGCAAAGACCGCGCCCATGGGGATTGCGCCGTTGGTCAGGCCCTTTGCCGTGGTGACGAGATCGGGCACGACGCCGAAATAATCCACCGCGAAAGGCGTGCCGAGACGGCCGAAGCCGGTGATGACCTCGTCGAAAATCAGCAGGATGCCGTGTTTGTCGGCGGTTGCACGCAGCTTTTCCAGATAACCCGTCGGCGGCAGGACCACGCCCGCCGATCCCGACATCGGTTCGACGATGACGGCGGCGATGGTCTCGGCGCCGTGCAATTGCACCAGGCGCTCGAGATCGTCGGCCAGTTCGACGCCGTGGGCGGGAAGGCCCTTCGAAAAGGCATTGCGCTCGACGTCGAGCGTATGGCGCATATGGTCGGCCGGTATTTGCGGGAAGACCCGGCGGTTGTTGACGAGGCCGCCGACGGAAATGCCGCCGAAGCCGACGCCGTGATATCCCTTCTCGCGCCCGATGATCCGCGTGCGCGTGCCCTGGCCGATCGCACGCTGGTAAGCGATGGCGATCTTCAGCGCCGTATCGACCGATTCCGAGCCCGAGCCGGTGAAAAACACCCTGTCGAGCTTGGCTTCCGGGCCGCCCGGCGCGTTCGCGGCTAGCTTCGCGGCGAAGTCGAAGGCGATCGGATGGCCCATCTGAAAGGTCGGAGCATAATCCAAGGTCGAAAGCTGCCGCTCGACCGCCTGGGCGATCCTCTTGCGGCCGTGGCCGGCATTGCAGCACCAGAGCCCGGCGGTGCCGTCAAGTACCCGGTTGCCATCGACATCGGTGTAATACATGCCCTCGGCGGCCGCCAGAAGGCGCGGCGTCGCCTTGAATTGCCGGTTCGCGGTGAACGGCATCCAGAAATTCTCGAGTACGGGCGCGTTCGTCTTGCTGATCTGATCCATGCTGGCCTCCTGTCATTGGCGCCGACAATGGCAATTTTTCCTTTTCAAACAAGTCCTTTTCTTTGATAGCGCAAGTTATTGAAATTCAACGGATGACTAGGTATGTTTTTCGATATTCTGGACAACCCAAACGGACCGTATCATGTCAGTCGACATTGGCAGCCGCCTTCGCCATCTCCGTATCGCCCACAAGCTTTCCCAGCGTGAACTCGCCAAGCGCACGGGCGTGCCCAATTCGACGATTTCGCTGATCGAATCGAACGCCTCCAACCCCTCGGTCGGCGCTTTGAAGCGGATTCTCGACGGCATCCCCATCGGGCTGGCGGAATTCTTCGCCTTCGAGCCCGACCGTCCGAGGAAGGCCTTCTATGCGGCCGAAGAGCTAGTGGAGATCGGCAAGGGCGCCATCTCCTACAAGCAGGTCGGGGAAAGCCTGTTCGGGCGCAGCCTGCAAATGCTCAAGGAATGTTATCAGCCGGGCGCCGATACCGGAAAGATTCCGCTTGTTCACGAGGGAGAGGAGGGCGGGATCGTGCTCTCCGGAAGGCTTGAGGTGACAGTCGATGACGAGCGGCGTATCCTCGGACCGGGGGATGCCTATTATTTCGAAAGCCGGCGACCGCACCGGTTCCGCTGCGTCGGGCCGGTGCCCTGCGAAGTCATCAGCGCCTGCACGCCGCCGACGTTCTGAAGCGCGTCACATCTTATTCTGAATCGGATTTGATGCATTCGAGAATTGCCGTACGGCAAACCACGGCCTCCCTTTGCGCCGGAGGTTGTTCGCGCCAGGCCCGGTAGGAGATCCGGAACTCGATGTCCTTGTAAAAATAGGTCTTTGCTTTCTGTTTGAGGCGGCTCCTGTCCAAAGCCTCCGCCGTCACGACGAGATGGGTGGCAAGACGTTGGAATTGCCATGGCGGCGTATGCCGCTCCTTCTCGATCACCTCGACATGGTAATAGGGATCGTGATCGGCGGGATCGGGAACCTTATAAATGGTGGCCCAACGCACGGTCCGTGGTGACAGGGAGAGAATGACGGTGGAAACGGCCGGTCGTTTTGCCGCCGCGGCATCTGCCGAGACGGTTCCGCCGAAAAGGACCGCGGTGGCCGGAAGGACGGCGCCGAGGCCTATTCGCAGCCATGTCGATGCCATGCGTTTCAGCTCCTGCGGCCCTCGATGCGGGCAAGCACGCCGTCGAGCGCGGCGGTAAGCGCGGCAAGGCCGCCCTGCTTGTCGAAGTCCGAAAGAACCTGCTCGTTCAACCCGCCTTTGGTGGCGAATTCGCGGCTCAGCGCGCTAAACGGCTCGTTACAGGGGCTGTTGGCTTTCTGCGCCAGGCTTGCGAAGAGCGGGGCAATGTAGGCTTGGCTCTTCGCCCTTTCGAGGCCGCTTTTCTCCAACCAGCCGGCAACTGATTCCATGACGCCGAAATAAGTCGACATGACAGCGCTTGCGGCTGCGAGAAGATCGTATTCCTTCCGCGACTGACACTGGACGGCGGTTCCGAGTGTGTCGAACAGCGCTGCGACGGCGGCATCCGGCGGGAAGATGGCGGTGACGCCTTGCCGCTGTGCGACGAAGGGCAATGGGATCGCCTGGACGAGGTGCACGTCGGCTCCGATCCAATCGAGAAGGGCCTGGCGCTCCGTCGCTGCAACGAGGCTGATGACCGCTTGGCCGTTTCTGAACGAAAGCGCGCGCACCACCTCCTCGGCGACCTGCGGCCGGATCGCCAGGAACACCATCTCGCTGCGATCGACGACAGTCTGGTTGTCCCCGGCTATCCTGACGGAGGCAAACTCTTCTGCCAATGTCGCGGCGATGTGGGCGCTTCGCGGGGAAACGTGGATCTCGGAGGCGTAGGCCGGTTCGGTCAGAAGTCCGCGGACCATCGCTTCGGTGATCGCGCCGGTGCCGACGAATCCGATGCTGTTGATTGTCATGCGATTACTCCGCGGCCCGCAACGGTCCCAGCGCGACATCCGTCGTGTAGTTCTCGCGCATGAAGTTGATGAAATTGTCCTGGAACTGACGCGTATGGGCGTGGGCGAGTTCGTCGGCGAGATCCACGTTCTTTTCCTTGATCGCATCGAGCATGAGCGTGTGCTCGTCGGTCAGGAGATAACCCTCATGTGTCCGCTCCAGATATTCGAAATGCAGGTGGAGCATGCGCTGGCCCTGCGACAGGAGCTTCTCGTAGAAAGAGGCGAGATACTGGTTTTTTCCGGCACGGGCGATCGCCATGTGGAATTCCTTGTTGGCCTCCGACATGGCCAGGTGATTGCCGGTTTTGACTGCCGCCTCGAAAGTTTTCAGCCGCTTGGCGATGGTCTTCAGGTCGGTTTCCGTCCTGAGTGCGGCGGCAAGCCGCGTATTCATGCGCTGCGCGATATCGAGCGCCTCGACATATTTGGGAAAGGTCGCCACTTCGATCGGCGCAACGATCGTGCTGCGGTTGGAAAGCGTCACCACCAGCTCGTCGGCGCCGAGCCTGATCAGGGCTTCGCGCACCGGCGAGCGCGACATGTCGAAGCGTTCGGCGAGCGTCATCTCGTCGAGAAGCTGACCGGGCGGCAGAGCGAGCGACAGGATCTCGTTGCGGAGCGTCTCGTAGACGCTCTTCCAGCCGGTCCCGCGGATACGTTTCACTTCCGATTCATCAGACACTTAAGTCCCTTTCTCCAGATGCGCTCGGCATTGGGCCAGAAAAACACTGTGTCGGCAACGTAATTTTTACGCTTGACTTTGTCGACACGCTGTTGACATATTCTCTTCAGTCGACACGTAGCCGACAATAAAAACAGAAACGGCTTGAGCCGACGAGTGGAACCGCGCGCTTCGCGCACAGCAAAGAGGAATGCCGATGCTTTCGAAGTTCATAACGTCCGCCATGCGGGCGCTGCCCGCGCTCGCCCTGATGGGAGGTCTTTCCGCAACCGCCGCACACGCCCAGACCAATGACGGATATTGGCAGGGCGTGCAGAAGTCCGGCACGTTGCGCTGCGGCGCGGCCGTCGCGCCGCCCTATGTCATGCGCGACCCGGCGACCGGAGAATACTCCGGCTTCTTTGCCGATCTCTGCAAGGAATTTGCCGACGTCCTCAAGGTTAAGCCTGAATTTGTCGACACAACCTGGGACAATATCGTCGCCGGCCTGCAGGCCGGAAAATGGGATCTGTCGCTGGCGCTCAACCGCACGCCGACGCGGGCCATGGCCGTGCAGTTCTCGATCCCGGCGATGGAGTACCAGATCTCGCTCGCCTATAACAAAAACAATCCGAAGATTGCGGCCGGCGCCGCTTCGGTGGCCGATATCGACAAGGCGGGCGTAACGCTCGCGGTCATGTCGGGCACGGCCCAGGACAAGGCGATTTCCGCAGCGGTGAAGAACGCCACGGTCATGCGTCTTCCCGGCAACGACGAGACGCGCCTTGCCGTGAGCTCTAAGCGCGCCGATATCCTGGTCGACGCCTCCGACACCAACCAGCTCTTCACGCAGTCGAACCCGGATTGGGCGGTTGCGCTCAACCCGACGCCGGCGCTGGCCAAACAGGGCGTCGCCTTCGGCCTGCCGCACCAGCTTTCGGCCGCCGATGTCGAAGTGATCAATATCTTCCTCGAAGAAAGGGTCGCCACCGGTCACATCGACGAGTTGATTCACAAGGCGGTCGACGACGTGCTCAAGGGCGCAAAGTAACCTCGCCGGGCCGGAGCGGGGATCGCGCCGGCCCTTCCAGCTTCGATCATCGGAGATTGGCCATGACCACGTCCTTCAGCCTTCCCCTCGTGAAAATGCAGGCGCTGCACAAAAGCTACGGAGACGGCGCAATCCAGGTGCTGAAGGGCATCGACATCGAAATGAAGCCCGGCGAACGCGTCGTCGTCATCGGTCCGAGCGGCGGTGGCAAGAGCACGCTGCTGAGGGTGATGATGGGGCTGGAGCAGATCGACAGCGGCTCGATTAGCTTCGATGGCAAGGCCTATATTTCTTCCGACGGCACTGCCAGGAAGACCCAGATCGACACGAATGTCCGCCGCTCGATCGGCATGGTCTTTCAGCACTACACGCTGTTTCCGCATCTGAGCGTCATTCAGAACCTGATCCTCGCTCCCCGCAAGGTGCGTGGAGAAAGCAAGGCAAAGGCCACGGCCCGCGCAAAGGCGCTGCTCGAGCGCTTCGGGCTCGGCGCCAAATCCAATGCCTATCCGGCCCAGCTTTCCGGCGGCCAGAAGCAGCGCGTCGCCATCGCCCGCGCGCTGATGCTTGACCCGAAGCTGATGCTGTTCGACGAGGTCACCTCGGCGCTCGACCCGGAGCTCGTCAGCGAAGTGGAGCAGGTCATCCTGCAACTCGCTGCCCAGAATATGCCGATGATGATCGTCACCCACGACATGTGGTTCGCCAAGAACATTGCCTCGCGCGTCATCTTTTGCGCCGGCGGCGTGGTCGTCGAGGACGGTCCGCCCGAGCAGGTGCTCGGTGCCCCGCGCGAGGAGCGCACCAAGGAATTCATCGACCGCGTCTTCCACATCAAGCAGTAGGGAGGCACACATGAACTATACGTTCGATTTCAATTCCGTCTCCATTGCTCCGCTTCTGCAGGGGCTGTGGGTTTCGCTGCAGCTGACGGCGGCTGCGAACCTCATCGGCATCGTCCTGGGCTTCGCATTGGCCTTGCTGATCATGAGCCCGATCAAGGTTGTGCGGCTGCCGTTCATGCTGTTCGTCGAATTCTTCCGCTGCACGCCGGCGATCGTGCAGATCGTCTGGATATTCTATTGCGTGCCGATGTTGTTCGACGTCTTCCTCGATCCGATGACGATGGGCATCATGGCGCTCGGGCTCAATCTGATGGCCTTCAATGCCGAGGCCTACCGGGCATCCATCCAGGCGGTGCCGCGCGAGCAGCTCGACGCCGGCATCGCGCTCGGGCTCAATCCGCTGCAACGAGTGCTCTACATCGTGTTTCCGACGGCGTTCCGCGCCTCGATTCCGGTACTTCTGACCAACGGTATCGTCATCTTCCAGCAGAGCGCGTTGGTCGCGATCGTGGCGATCCAGGACCTTATGTACCAGGGCAAGACGCTGGCGACGGAAACCTACCGTCCGATCGAGACCTTCACTGTCGTGGCTCTCATCTATTTCGCCGTGTCCTTCCCGATAACCCAGATCGTCGGCCTTCTCGAACGCCGCCGCCAGATCCTCGTCAACTAGGAGCCCAGCATGATGACGCTCGACTTCTCGATCCTGCTGCGCTTCGAGCACGCGCTGCTGCTCGGTCTGTGGATGACGATCAAACTGACGGTCATCTGCATCGTGCTCGGATGTTCTCTCGGCTTTCTCGTCGGCCTTGCCCGCACGTCGCGCAACCTCGTACTTCGCGGGGCCTCGAGCCTCTACGTCGAATTCTTCCGCGGCACGCCGGTCCTCATCCAGCTCTTCTGGATCTTCTTCTGCCTGCCGCTGATCCTTGGCGTCGAGCTCTCGAACCTGAAGTCCGGCGTCATTGCGCTCACGCTCTATATGGGAGCGATTGCCAGCGAAACCTTCCGGGCGAGCCTTAAGTCCATCGGCCGGGAACAGCTGGACGCCTGCGTGGCTCTCGGCTTGCCGCGCAGCGCCCAGGTGATGAACGTCGTGTTGCCGCAGGCCGTGCTGCGCGCCATCCCGACGCTGCTGTCGAACTGCATCAGCCTCTTCAAGGAGAGCGCGCTCGTCTCGGCGGTGGGGATGGCCGACCTGATGTTTGTCGGCCAGAACATTTCGAACAATACCGCCCGTCCCGTCGAAGTGCTGACAGTCGTCGCCCTGATCTACTTCGTCATCGCCTTTCCCCTCACACGGGCCGTCTCCCTCATCGAGGGGCGCATTCTCAAGAAGCTTGCAATCTGAAAACCGTCGTTCCCAAGACAGGAGAAATCCCATGAAACTTTCCGGCGTCATGCCCGCGCTCATCACCCCCTTCGACGCAAATAACAAGATCGACTTCAAGGCGTTCGAAAAGCTTCTGACCCATCTGCGTGAGGCAGGCGTCACCGGCTGGGTTCCAAACGGATCGACCGGCGAGTATTTCAGCCAATCCAGGGAAGAGCGCCGTGACGTGCTGCAGTTCGTCAAGGATTTTGCCAGGCCGGGCGAAATTCTGATCGCCGGCACCAACGCTCCCGCCACCCGCGAGGTCATCGAGCAGACGGCGTTGGCCAGGGATATCGGCTATGACACCGTCCTGCTGGCGCCGCCATTTTATACCCGTCCGACCCAAGCAGAGCTTACCAAGCACTACGAAGCCGTGCTCGGCGCCGTCGATGTGAGCCTTGTGCTCTATTCCTATCCGGCCAAGGATGGTTCGGACATCAGCTTTGAGCTGATGGATCATTTTGCCGACAATCCGCGGGTGATCGGGATCAAGGAAAGCTCGGGCGTATTGCAGCGGGCGATCGACATCGCCAGCCGCTATGAGGACAAGATCCAGCTCGTCAGCGGCTCCGACGATATCGCGCTCGACTTCATGTTCTGGGGCGCGGAAAGCTGGATCTGCGGCCCGTCCAACTGCATGGCCAAGGCCTGCTGCGATCTCGACCGAACCTACAAGTCGGGAGACCTGGGCAAGGCCCGCGAGATGATGAAGACGCTCTATCGGGCGATGAACATCCTCGAAAGCGGCAAATTCGTGCAGAAGATCAAGTATGGCTGCGAGCTTCAGGGCTTGCCCGTGGGTCAGTGCCGCGCGCCGCTCGGCGAGCTGACCTCGGAGGAGAAGGCCGAGTTCCGGGCTGCGATGCAGCCGATCCTCAATTGGTAGAATTTTTCATTGCAGACAGCGGGATCGCAAGGGCCGATCCCGCGTTCCCCACCAGGAATTGGCAGGCTGTAGCGATGCGATTCAAGAAGGTTCTGTCCGTCGTCGATTGTCATGCGGAAGGCGAGAGCGGCAAAGTGGTCGTCGGCGGTGTCGGCCAGGTGAAGGGCGAGACCATGTTCGACAAGCGGACCTATCTCGAAACCCACATGGACGATATCCGTAAGATGGTTCTCTTCGAACCGCGCGGCGCGGTGTGGCATAACGCCAATATCGTTCTGCCCTCCAATCATCCGGAAGCCGATTTCGGCTATGTCATCCTGGAGACGACGGAATATCCGGCCATGTCGGGTTCGAACACCATGTGCGTGGCGACGGTGCTGCTTGAAACCGGCATTCTTCCGATGCAGGAACCGGTAACGAATTTGACGCTGGAATCGCCTGCGGGTCTCATCCGGGTCCGCTGCGAATGTTCAGACGGAAAGGTCACGAGCGTCCGGCTCGTGAACCAGCCGGCTTTCTGCTACCACCTCGACAGCAACATCGAAGTCGAAGGTCTCGGAACCGTCCGGGTCGATATCGTCTATGGCGGAATGACCTATACGATGGTCGATGCCGCGGCTCTCGGCTTTTCGATCGATCCCTCGGAAGCCCGCGACCTTTGCGAGATCGGGCAGAAGCTCAAATTCGCCGCCGCCGAGCAGCTTGCGGTGGAGCATCCTGAAAATCCCGAAATCCCGGGCATTACCAACACCCAATTCATGGGACCGATTCGCCGTGAAAACGGCCAGCTGATCTCGAAGAACTGCGTGGTCGTCTCTCCTGGCCGCTGCGATCGTTCGCCCTGCGGTACCGGTTCGTCAGCCCGCCTTTCCCTGCTGCATGTCAAGGGTTTGATCGCGTCCGGGGAAACCCTCATCCATGAATCGATCACCGGAAGCCGCTTCACCTGCGCCATCGACGGGCTGGCCAAGGTTGGACGATATAATGCCGTTATCCCGGCAATCGCAGGCCAGGCGTGGATCACGGGCTTCTATCAGATGGGCATGGATCCGACCGATCCTTATCAGCAGGGGTTCACCGTGGCTGACACCTGGATGACGACGGTGTGAGAGAGAATGGATATGAGCGTAAATAAAGCCCCTTTGGTCGTCGTGGGCGCCGGCATCATCGGCGTCGTCATTGCCTATGAACTCCAGCGCCGCGGGCAGGCCGTCCTGCTGGTTGACAAGGCCGCCCCCGGCATGGGCGCCTCCTACGGCAATATGGCGAGCATCGCCGTCACCGAATTCATGCCGGCCTCACGCCCAGGCATCTGGGCGCAGATGCCGAAATGGCTGCTCGACCCGGAAGGGCCGGTCCGCATCCGGCCGGGCTATCTGCCGAAACTGGCACCGTGGTTCCTGAGGTTCCTCGCCGCCAGCCGCCCCTCAAAATTGAGGGAATTGGAAGCGGCCGGCGCCGCGCTCTGCGGCCGTGTCTATGAAGATCTGGACGTCCTGCTCAAAGAGACCGGCCTGACCCACATGCTGACGGCCGATGGGTGCCTCAGCCTCTATACCGACGAGGCCGAATTCAGGGTGGATCGGGAGCATATTGACATCCTGGAGCGCTTCGGATTCCGGCACGAAATCCTCGGCGGCAACGCCATCCGCGATCTCGAGCCGGCCTTGACGACGAAGGTCGGCAAGGCGGTGCTCTTTCCCGACAACCGCTCTATCACCGATCCGTACAAGCTCGTCACGGCCCTTACCGAAAAGTTCCAGGCGTTCGGCGGCAGCATCGTTGAAGGCGATGTCGTCGGTTTCGAGCAAAACGAGGCCGGGGTCTCGGCCCTCCGCCTGGCGGATGGGCGCAGCGTCGCGGCCGATAAGGTGGTGCTTGCTGCCGGGGCCTTCACCGCCCGGGTTTCCGCTCTGTTGCGTGAACATATTCCGCTCGAAACCGAGCGCGGCTACCACACGCAGATCATGGAGCCCGGCATTTCGATGCGCCACTCGATCATTTGGCCGGCACGCGCTTTCATGGTGACGCCGACGGCGGGGGGCATCCGCGTCGGCGGCACGGTCGAGATGGCCGGCCTCGACGCGCCGCCGGATTATCGGCGGGCAAAGATCCTGGTGAAGCGTGCACGAGAAGCGTTGCCGGAGCTGAAGGCCGAAGGGGTGACGGAATGGATGGGGCACCGCCCGGCACTGCCCGACACCGTTCCGGTCATGGGTCCATCGGCCAAGCGCCGCAACGTCTGGTACGCGACGGGCCATGGACATCTCGGTCTGACCTATGCCGCCACGACAGGCCGCTTGATGGCCGACCTCGTTATGGGCGTCCAGCCGCCCGTGGACATGAAACCTTATCGCGTCGACCGCTTCTAAGAGCGGCGCCGGCGCAAGGAGAAAGGGAGTGAACATGCGAAGCGAACTCTATATCGACGGACAGTGGGTGAAGCCGGTCAAGGGCGGCACCTGCGCGGTGACGAACCCGGCAACGGAGGAGGTGATCCAAACGATCGGAGCCGCAACGGCTGAGGACGTCGATCTTGCCGTCAAGGCAGCGCGGCGCGCCTTCGACAAGGACGGCTGGCCGAAGCTGACGGGCGCCCAGCGCGCCTGCTATCTCCGCGCCATCGCCGACGGTATCCGTGCCCGCCAGGCCGAGATCGCCCGGCTGGAAGTTCTCGATAACGGCAAGCCGTTCCCCGAGGCCGACTGGGACGTCGCCGACGCGGCGGGCTGCTTCGACTTTTATGCGGGCCTCGCCGAACAGCTCGATAACAATCCCGAGGAGGCGATCGCGCTTCCCGACGCACGTTTCACCTCCAAAGCGGTGCGCGAGCCGCTCGGTGTGGCCGGCGCAATCATTCCCTGGAACTATCCGCTGCTGATGGCGGCATGGAAGGTCGCCCCAGCGCTGGCCGCCGGCTGCACCGTGGTGCTGAAGCCCGCCGAGCTGACATCGTTGACGGCGCTTGAACTGGCTGATGTCGCCGACGAAGCCGGGCTGCCGCCCGGCGTGCTCAACATCGTAACGGGGGTAGGGTCTGTCGCCGGGCAGGCGATCATAGACCACAGCCAGGTCGATAAACTCGCCTTTACCGGCTCCGGGCCGGTCGGCTCGAAAATCATGGCCGCGGCCGCCCGCGACATCAAGCGCGTCAGCCTTGAACTCGGCGGCAAGTCGCCCTTCGTTGTCTTCGAGGACGCCGATATCGACAAAGCCGTCGAATGGATCATGTTCGGCATCTTCTGGAACCAGGGCCAGGTCTGCTCCGCGACATCGCGCGTCCTCGTGCAGGACACCATCTACGAACGGTTGCTTGCGCGTCTCATCGAGGAAACGAACAAGATGAAGATCGGCAACGGTCTGGACGAGGGCGTCCTCCTGGGGCCGCTGGTGTCCAAGCGCCAGCATGAGCAGGTGGTTGCGGCGATCGACGCGGCCCGGCAGGCGGGCGCAACGGTTGCCTGCGGCGGCGCCCGTCCTGAAGGATTCGACACGGGCTACTATCTCCAGCCGACCGTTCTGACGGATGTCCCGCTCGACAGCGCCGCCTGGGTGGAGGAAATCTTCGGACCGGTCGTCTGCATCCGGCCGTTCAAGACCGAGGAGGAGGCGGTCGACCTCGCCAATGATTCCCGCTTCGGCCTTGCCGCCGCCGTCATGTCGAAGGACGATGCCAGAGCCGAGCGCGTCGCGGCCGCTTTCCGTGCCGGCATCGTCTGGATCAACTGCTCGCAGCCGACTTTCACCGAAGCGCCTTGGGGCGGCTACAAGGAATCCGGCATCGGCCGCGAGCTCGGCCGCTGGGGCCTCGACAATTATCTCGAAACCAAGCAGATCACCCGCTTCGTCGGCGAGGATCCCTGGGGCTGGTACATCAAGCCGGAGGCGGCCGAATGAACTGGGACCGCAGCCTTGATCTCCTCCAGGTCCACTGCCAGGGCGAGATCGGCAAGGTCCTCATGGCGGGGGCGCCCAAGATACCGGGCGCGACCATGCTCGACAAGATGAACCACATCAACACCGTCGACGACAGCCTGCGCCGCTTCGTTACCTTCGAGCCGCGCGCCAATGTCGCCATGTCGGTGAACCTGCTGGTCGAACCGACCCGCGCCGACGCGGATGCCGGTTTCATCGTACTGCAGGCCGACCGCGCCCACCCGATGTCCGGCAGCAACTGCATCTGTGTGGTCACCGCACTGCTCGAAAGCGGACGGGTGCCGATGTCGGAGCCTGAGACGATCGTCCGCCTGGACACGCCGGCTGGTCTGATCGTCGCGCGTGCCGCCTGTCGTGACAACAGGTGCCTGTCCGTCAGCCTCGACAACGTGCCAAGCTTTGCGGAAGCGCTGGACCGGGAGGTGGAGACCCCGAAATGGGGGCGCATCAGGATCGACGTCGCCTTCGGCGGCGTCTACTATGCGCTTGTCGATGTCGACCAGCTCGGCCTCGACATCGCGCCTGCCAATGCCCGGCTGCTGGCGGAAGCCGGCATCGAGCTCAAATCGCTTCTGGCTGGCCAGGTCTCGGTCGCCCACCCGATTCTCGCCGGCGTCGACGAGATCGCCTATGTGATGTTCCGCGGGCGCGAGGCTGACGGTGCGGTCAGGACCTGCACGACGTTGCAGCCGGGCCGTGTCGACCGTTCGCCCTGCGGCACCGGCAGCTCGGCCAACCTCGCAACACTCTACGCCCGCGGCGAGATCGCCGTCGGAGATTGCAGAACGTCCCGGTCGATCATCGGCGGCGAGTTTCTCGCAGAAGCGATCGGCGAGACCGAGGTGGGCGGCCGCCGCGCCGTGCTGCCGAGAATAACCGGCCGCGCCTATGTCTATGGCCGCGAGCAGCTGCGCATGTCCGAGGACGACCCCTTCGCCACGGGCTTTGCGCTCTCTGACACATGGGGGCCGCAGGTCGGCCTGCTCGGCTAGGAGCTTGCAATGTCTCATCTTCAACCTCTGACCGGCCAGACTGTCCTCGTCACCGGGGCATCCGGCGGAATCGGCGCAGCCATCGTCGAGCGCCTTTCGGCCGAAGGCGCGCGGCCGGTCATCCACTACGGCCGCGACAGGCAACGGGCGGAAGCCCTGCTTCATCAACTCGGCGGAAACGGCCTGATCGTCCAGGCCGACCTCTCCAGCCCGGCGATATTTCGCGGAAATCGGAATGCGTCGACCTCATCGAGAAGACCTTTGCGATCAAGGGACGGCTCGATGTGCTGGTCAACAATGCCGGCATCAACCGGCGCGGAAATCTCTTGTCGCTATCGGACGAGGATTGGAGCGTGAGCTTCGCCGTCAATGTGGATTCTATGTTCCATCTCTGCCGCGCGGCGCTGCCGCATATGATCGCCGGCGGCGGCGCGATCGTCAACACGGCCTCGCAATGGGGGCTCTACCCCGCGCCGAACCACATCGCCTATAACACGACGAAAGCGGCGGTCGCCGCCTTCACCCAGAATTTTGCCCGCGACTATGCGCCCTACAAGGTTCGGGTCAATGCGGTCTGCCCCGGCGAAATCCACACGCCGATGCTGGAAGCGGGCGTTACCCGTTCCGGCCGGACGATCGCCGATCTCGACACACTCGTTCCCTTCGGCCGCATCGGCAGGCCGGAAGAGGTGGCAGCGCTCGTTGCCTTCCTGGCATCGGATGAAGCGGCCTTCATGTGCGGCTCGCTGGTGGAAATCACCGGAGCGCAAGCCGTGGCGTGAAAGCGCCAATCGGCTTTGCATCCGGATCGTTCCTCGAACATCTGCCCGCAAAAAAGCCCCGCTGTGCCGTGGTCCACGATCGGCGGGGACCCGTCAGGCTCCCGCAATCTTCACGATGGCCTCGAATACCGCACGCGGCATTTTCAGCCCTTCCGACCCTGGCCTGGGATAGTCGATGCCGCTGACACCAGGCATGAACACGCCGTGCTCTTGGAGGCGGGCTGTCTGCCGACGTGCGCGTTCGACAAGGCCATCATCAGTGCGCCCGGGCATCATCGCCACGACCGTCAAGCCCACTGCGGGGCTGGCGCTCCCCTCTCTGAAAGACGGCGTGTCCAATGACCAGGGGCCACCGGATAGACCGGCCGACAGCATTTCCACTATCAGCGCCACATTGGCGCCCTTGCGCCCGCCGAAGGGAAGCAGGGCTCCGCCGAGCGCTTTTGCGGCATCCGAGGTGCTCATTCCCGCTTCGTCGACGGCCCATCCCTCCGGGATGCTGCGCCCCTCGGCTGCTGCTGCGACGATATTGACATAGGCGGTGGCGCTGGAGGCCTGATCGATGATGAGAGGCAGCGACCCTTCTCCAAGCGGAAAGCCGAAGGCCAGCGGGTTGGTGCTGTAGACAGCCGGGCCGCCTGGTTTGGCGACCACCATGGCATTGGCGTTGGTTGCGGCGATGCCGACAATCCCTTCGTCGGCAAGCCTGCGAACATAATAGCCGAGTTCTCCTGCCGTATAGCTGTTCGTCTGTGTGAAGATCGCGAGCCCGAAATTGCGCACCGCTGCTGTGAGATCGTCGAACGCTAGATCGAAACCGAGCTGGGCGATGCCCTGATCGGCATCGGCGACGAAGAAGGCGGGATAGGGACGCTCGCAGGTCGGCGCAGGATCGCCGTTGATGCGGCCCTCGCGAAAGCTGTCGAGGTAATCCACCATGTGCGGAAATCCGAGTGTCGAAGGTCCATAGAGTGCGGCGGACAAGGTGGCGTTCACAAGAGAGCGGGCAGTGGCTTCCCTGGCGCCTGCTGCCAGACAGGCCCGCATCGCTAAAGCCTCGGCTTCCGCCTGCTGCACTACGACCTCATCCGACATCCCAAATCTCCGATCTTTCAGGGCATCCGGTACGATCGGCGCCGTGGCTCGACCGTCCTAGCAAAAGCAGGGGACCGCCAACAGAAAAATGTACAATAGCGTCAGAAAGGAAGACGAGCGCGTGATTTAACCATCGGATTGAGAGACTGCCGGGCTCGCTCACCATCCGGCGGGGCCAGACACAGATCCAGGGGTGGACCCTGGTCAAGGAGGCCATTGCCACGCATTTGCAGCGGCTGCCGGGACCATGCGGCCATTGCCGATCTCGGGATGCCCCGACGACATATGCGAACGCAGCGTGGTCGGCAGAACGAGGGGGCGCCGCGGCCGGCCGCCGCCCGTTACGCTTCTGCACCATGCCGTCGTGACTTACGGTCTATTTATAGGTGATCGTATCGCTGGTCCGCGGTCGATTGAAGAAATGCTGATCGAAGCTGTAGCCGGTCTGTCCGGTAAAGCTTGAAAAGAACGCCGAGACGGGTGTCGTCAATTTGTATTGCACCCGCGTCAGTACGACCTGAACGCCTTGATCCTGGATTTGCGACGGGATTTCGATCACGCTCGCGGTGCCGGATTTGAGCGCGGTGGTGTTGAATGCGGCAGACCAGTTGACCGTGGCGTTGCCGGTCTTGCCGATATCGTTGACGGTGACCGTTATCGTCAGACCCGTCGTGTCATAGGGCTGCAGGATGAAGCTCGCGCCGGAAAGAAGCTTGGTGACGTCAGACGTCGACCAGGTGTTCTGCTGCGAGATCATGTCGCCCGTTGTGGAGGCGATTTCGTCTATCTTGCGGCTGACCGTGAGCGCATGGCCTAGGTCGACAGTGCCGAACAGCAACATCACGAGGAGCGGCAGCACGAGCGCGAATTCGACCCCCGAGGCGGCTGTCCGGTCGCGCGTAAGACGGAGGATGCGGGATGCCACGCATCGGAAGAGGGACGGGTTCCGCTTTATCATCATCTCAGAAAGGCTCGTTACGAAACAGCACGGAAGATCCGATGAGATAGCGGCCGTCGGAAAGCTTGGCGCTCGAAAGACTGAGGAAGTTGACGACGGCCGTCCAGGGCAGAAAGGTCTGGACCAGGATGTAGTCGCTGCCCTGACCGATATTGTAGGTCTCGGTGACGGCGAGTTTACCGCTGGTGTCGATTGGATTGCCACTGGCCGCGGACGACAGGTTGGAAAGCACGCTCACCTTGACCAGGAGATCGCTGGAGCAGTTGAACGAGAGGAGCATGTCATTGCAAATTCTGGCTTTGAGATCAGCCAATGTGATCTTCGAAGACGCAACCTCGCCGGTGCGGATCATCCGGGACATCTTGTGCACCGAAGCATCAAGCGCGGCGTTGACGAAGAACATCAGTGACACTTCGATAATGCCGAATATGATGATGAAGAGCGGCAGGGCCAGGATCGCAAATTCGATTGCGGCGACGCCATCGCGATCCCCCATGAGGCGGCGCAACGGGACAAACGATTTCCTTCGCCTCATTGGGTCAGCCGAACGGAAGAGAGATATTGTGTGAAGAGTGCCGACAGGCCCGCGGTGATTTCTGTGGACGACGCTGCTGAAATGAACAGGCTCTTGGAAGATGCGCAGTCCGAGAGCGCATAGGGAATGTAGTCGCGTCTCGTGATGCTGGTCGACACGCCGCTCTGCATGGTGCCACCCCAGGTGTTTTTCCAGTTGGCGCTTGCCATGGTCGAGCCGACGGTCGCTTTGTACCCCCAGTCCGAGGTGAGCGGCAGGTATTCGGTGTAAAGCACCGCCATCGTGTCGGATTGATCTTTCAGATAGGCACACCAGGCTGGATTGAGCGGCGCGACCTTATTCCAATATGCCCCAGATGTGGCGTTTCCGTTTTTGTCCCAAGTCACCTTGTCGGTAACCCATTCGCGCTGCGACTGGACGCCATCCGTCAACAGCAGAACGAGCTTGAGCGGCGTGCCTGAGGTGGTTCCGTCCCCTCCGGTGCCGACCTTCTGCTTCAGCGTCGCCAGCGACACGTCGAAATAGGTGGCCGCTTTCGAGGTTGCGCTGGTGAGGCCGTAGCTCGAGTCTGCGAGGCGGCTGCGCGCCGTGTCGGTGCTCAGCGTCGGGCTTAGAACTTCCGTCAGCGTATCGCCGAGGCTGTATAATCCGACCTTGATCCGTTGATGATTGCTATCGGCCGTGTCGACCAAAGCAAGCACGTCCTTGACGGCGTCACCGGCGACATCGGCACGCAGCTTTATGCCCTTCGCCGTACTGTATTCATAGTTGTTGGCGTATGTCTTGTTGCTGACAGTGTGGGAATCTCCCGTGTGGCAGGCGAACTGGCAACCGATCCCGGAATACATGGTGGCCTGACCTGCAGTCGTTGCCGCCAGAAGCATCGAAGGCGACGTGTCGATGACGATATAGACGTTAAGGTAGGAGGTGGCCGGCCCCTTGACGGCGCTGCCGACGCTGATGGGAACGGTATTGATATTGGCAATCTTCATCAACGTCGTCGGAACGGTGCCGCTTGCCGTCGCGGTTATCTTATGGTTGCTGGTATCGATATTGATGTCACCAAGCGTATAGCTGCTTTCCACCTGCGCGCCGAACCAGTCGGACACTTTCTGTTTGAGGGCGGTGCTGTCGTCGGTGTCGATTTCTTTGACAGCGGCAATCAGGGCAGTGTCAAGATCGCTCTGCATCCTCTGTCGGATGTTGTAGGTGCGAATGTAGTCGAAGCTCGCGCCGACCGCGATGATCATCGGGACCAAGGTGAGGGCGACGACGATCGCGACGTTGCCGCCTCTGTCTCTTCCGAGGCCGCGAAGGGTACGGAAACATCGACCCAATGAAAATGAAAGAACTGACCTCAAAAAAACCACCGTCGCACAGCATGAAAAAATACTAATGCAAGATGTATCCAGGAAGCTTAAGTCTTTGTTAAATCTTGCAAGTTCTGACCGGAAACGAGCTGCCTACGTATCGTTTGCTGCGTGTATTGGATAAGTCTGCGAATTTTGGATATTCGCATAACGCCACGTCATCGTGTTTCACGGCGCTGATCTCTTCGAGCTGGTACGATGTCTCCTCCCCTATTCAACGATCATTGTTCAGCGCGTGGCTAGAACAGGATGACATTCAGGCTGGGCCAGCCTAAGTGTCGTCCTGTTGTGGCTTGAAGAATTGGAGCATGATGTCGTCCGAAAACCGCTGACACTTTTCTGGTCCAGGGCGGCGGCTCAGTTCGTCGGCGACTGATTGAACACGTGGAAGTCCAACGGCTGTCGGGGGGTCAACGCTGCATCAGGAGGTCATGCAGGTGTTTTTGAACGTCTTGCGGAGGCATACTCCGATTATTGAAGAAGTCGCCCACCACGGCAATCCAGCCTTCTGACATCTGGGTTGGCATGGCCTGGGATTGGGCGCTCACTTCGCCCTTCTTTGCCTTGATCATCTCCAACCCAAGCTTGCCGCAACGATCAAGTCCAGACGGATCGACATCGGTGCGCACCGGCAAGGATCCCTTGATCCGGCTGAATGCAACCTGATTGTCGCGATCGAGCACCATGCGTGCGAAAGCCTGCTGGGCCTCCGCCGTACCGTCCCGATTGGTCAGCGGAAAGGCAAAGGCGTCGATTACCATGAAATAGGCGATGGATGTGCCGGGAACGAGGCTGCAATCGAAATCCTTGTCGACGCTGTAGCCGCGCGCCACAAGCTCACCCTTGGCCCAGTCGCCCATGAATTGCATGCCGGCCTTGCCCTGGCCCACTGCCGCCGTGGCATCGGCCCATGTCTTGTCTTTGCGCTGCTCGATCGGTTCCACATAGTTGGACAGGCGCAACAGTAATTCCAGGGCTTCCAGCATGCGCGGGTCCAGCACCAGATCGGCATCGCCGCTCATGAGACGGGCATAACCTTCCGGACCAAACTTGTGGTAGATGATGTCATTGAAGATGAGAGACACCTCCCAGCGTGTGCCGCCGAGCGCTACCGGCACACGTCCTGTCGCCTTGATTTTTTCGGCCGCATCGAAGAGCTCGTCCCAGGACTGCGGCGTCTTCACGCCGGCTTCGGCCAATGCTGCCTTACTTGTCCAGAGCCAGTTTTCGGCATGGATATTGGTCGGTGCAAAATAGACCTTTCCCTTGTAGGAGATCCGGTCAAGAACCGTGGCAGGAATGACGTCTTGCCAATGATCCGCCTTCGCGACATCGTCTAAATCCAGCACGATACCCATTTCCGGCAGTTCGCGTGATCCCTCGTTTGCATTCCACTGCATCACCGCCGGTGCATATCCGTTGGCAATACGATCGCTTACGACGCGCTGGACGGCGACCTTGTTTTCTGCCGGCATGTCGACCCATTGGTTGCCGGCGGCTGCCCAGGCCCTTCGGAAAACGTCGAGTGCTGCAGTCTCGCTTTTAGAAACCCAGAAATGCACGACGTCCACCGCCATGCCTTCTCCCGCGAACGCTGTTGCTGCCGGAGCCGTGGCTGCGAGAACAGTCGCAAGCCACGCCCACACCATTCCTTGTTTCATTCGCTATCTTCTTTCATTGATGTGTCCTGTCTCGCCAGTTCTGGTCGGCGCTCAGGTTTTGGTTTCAGCCCACGACCTGCGTGATCCGCCTGGACATCTTGCGCACGGTAATGGAAGCGCTGGACCCGGGCGCCAACCGTGCGACCGCCGCCGACGCTGGTTCCGGCTTGGCGAACAGATAGCCTTGGCCGATCTCGCAGCCGGCATTCAGGAGGAAATCACGCTGGGTCTCATCCTCGATGCCTTCCGCGACGCACCGCTTGCCGAGGTTGCGGCCCAGGTCAATGATCGCCCGGATGATTTGCTCCGAGCGAATATCCTTGCCGATCTCGGCGACGAAGCTGCGGTCGATCTTGAGTTCGTCGAACGGGAAGTCGCGCAGATGCACGAGCGACGCAAAGCCCGTGCCGAAATCGTCGAGCGCGACCGAGACCCCTTGATTTCGGAACCGTGAGATGGTCTCGACAATCTGATTGGCGCCGCGATTGAGAAAGACGTCTTCCGTCACTTCGATGGCAAAATCACGCCAGTCGAGCTGGTTCGCTTTGACCGCGGCACCAATGAGGTCGTAACCATCGTGGCCGACCAGCAGGGCTTCCGGCAGGTTGATGGCGACCGACCCGACGCATAGTCCCGCTGCCTTCCACGCTCTGAGGTCGCGGGCAACCGTATTGACGATACAGTGCGTCATGCGTTGCATGACGTGGCCCTCCATGAGCGGCAGGAAGCGGCCGGGCGGAAGGATGCCGAGCTGTGGATGGCGCCAGCGCACCAATGCCTCGAAGCCGAGATGGTTGCCAGTCTGCAGATTGACCTTCTGCTGATAGTAGACGACAAACTCGTCGCGATCGGCAGCGAATGCGAGGGCGGCTGCAAGCCGATTCTGCTCCATACGCTGGGCGAAGGATGCCTCATCGAAGATGACGGCTGTGTTGCGCTTGGCCTTTGCGGCATAAAGCGCCAGATCGGCGATGCGCATGAGGGTCGCCTCCTCCGATGCATGGCCGGGTACCACCGCGCCGCCGACGCTTGCGGAAACCGGAAGCAGCCGACCCTCGAAATGACATTCCGCGGCGATCGCGGCAATCGCACGCTGGGCAATTCCCTCAAGCGTCGCCGCATCCGAAATTCCGGGAAGGAGAGCGGCGAACTCATCGCCGCCAAGCCGTGCGACGACATCGCCGGCTCGAATAGTCTTCTGTAGCGCGCTCGCGACATGGCTCAGAACAGCATCGCCTGCCGGATGGCCAAAACTGTCGTTGGTGGCCTTGAAGTGGTCGAGATCGACCAGCAGCATCGAAAAACCAGCGCCCGTCCGCTCCAGGGAAGCAAACAGCCCGTTCAGCGTCTCATTGAACGAAGATCGGTTGCCGAGGCCTGTCAGCGTGTCCGTATGGGCCAGATGTGTCAGCTTGATCTCGAAATCGAGAGTCCTGCGATGCTCGGTGCGCAACTTGATGAGGAGCGGTATGAAGAGGATGAGGGTCGCCAGGATGAGTGTGGCTGCCGTGAGCCCGAGGAGGACGGCGCTGATGATGCGGGTATGATTGATACTCATATCGCTCCGGTCATGCGCGCTCTCGATCAAGGCGCTGAACTGACGCATGAGCATGCTGTCGGATGAAACGGCGAAGTCGATTGGCCCCCAGAAGCTGTAACGCTCCCGCCGATCCAGCAATTTCGCGGACACGACGTGTTCGGCTCTTTGAAGAAAATCCTCAAGCCGGCCGTCAAGTTCCAGACGCAGTTTTTCAGACGCTGCATCCCGGCCGTTCAGCCGTTCGAGAAGGTTTGCTTCGACCTCATCGTTCAACTCGTTCAGCTGTACGCTCATGGCGCGGATGTCATTGATCGCAGTCTGAACGTCTTCGACCATTGGCCTGACGATATATTCCGGCATATTCGGATCGGCCGAAGCGCGCATGATCGCCCGCGTCTGGTTGGCAAGCTGCTGGAAGCGTATGAATTGGCGCCCGATCAAATAGCTGATGTTCTGCTGTAGGGAATGGCGATCGAGTGCCACTTTGACCGTCAGGAAAGTCGCGCCGATCAGAGCCGTCATAACGACGACGGCGACGACGTAATGCCGCCCGATGGAACGGATATATCTCGCCACGGAAGAATGAGACTCGCCGGGCGGCTTCACCGTATTTTCCAAGTCCGAACCCCCACCAATCCCGCTCCATCACGAAAACACAAGCCGGTCGACTCCGACGTGTCGACAGCTACTTCACTACGCTTACCGAGAAATCAGCCATCATGGCCGGACTCCGGCGCGTCGAGCATTGGCGCCGGGAAACAGAAGATTCACGAAACCGCCCTCGCGAGCAGCGTCAGCTAGCAACGCTGCCGTGGGGTTCTTTCAGCGAGCCGGCAACTGAAGGAGAGGTAAGCAGCACCTCATTCGATAACCCAAATTGTCGATGGTTTCGTTTAATAAGCGTAAACGCTTTTGTAAAAATGAAACAAAACCAGTTCCTTGCAGGAAGCCTGGTATGAAAATGTCGTGATGTGGCCAGCGGATTCGGATTTCGGATAAAGGCGCGCTGCTTTCCGCTCTGGTGCCTAAGCCCTCATCAGAGCGCCCGATTTCGACATCGCGTAACGCTGGTAAAGCGATGAGGAAGGCAAAGTTGGGCACTGCGCGAGGGTCAGGACTATCCACATTACGCACTCTGATCCGTATCGCGCGTTGAAAGTCATTGTAGACCGGAACTGCAGCGATCTCTTAAGTTTTTACCCGCAGAATCCAAGACTGAGCCGACATACTCGATTGCAGCGGACCGGTGCCGTTGCGACTACATCCTCCACCATCGTTTCGCTTCAAATGACTTGGGCGGCCTTTCCTAGAAAATTGTCGATTGGATGAATGATGCATCCGGTTGTGCCCATGGTGAGGAGATCCATCATGACGTCGTCGCAATCGTTTCCGCAACCGGCCCTTATCGTCGACATTGCCGAACACAGGCAAGCGGAGCGGGAACTCAAGAAGGCGCTTGAATTTGCAGAGGGGATCATCACCGCAATTCCGGATGTTCTCTTTGAGATGGACGAGGATGGCCGTTATCTTCAAGTCTGGACGCGAAATCCACAACTGCTGGCTCAGCAGAAGGAGATGCTGCTCGGCAGGACGGTCAATGACGTCCTTGCACCCGATCAGGCGGCTATCGCGATGGAGGCTCTGCGCGAGGCCGGCAAAGAGGGCGTTGCCTATGGCCGATGCATTTGCATCTCCCTGCCGAACGGCGAGACGCGGTGGTTCGAACTCTCCGTAGCGAAACGACCGGGCGATGATCCGACTACCACACTGCTTGCGCTTTCGCGCGACATTACCGAGCGCAAACAGGCGGAAGAAGCCATCAACTCCGTACGGATGCAGCTTCTCAGCGTGCTTCAGACCATGCCCGATATGGTCTGGGTGAAGGACACGGATGGCGTCTATCTCTTGTGCAACCACGCCTTCGAGCGACTGACCGGGAAGGCGGAATCCGACGTTGTCGGAAAGACGGATTTCGACCTGTTCGAGACAGAAAGGGCTCAGACCTTCCGAGAGTCGGACAAAGCGGCGATTGAGGCTGGTGGTATCCTCGTCAGCGAGGAATGGGTCATCTCCCGGGAGAGTGGTCAATCTGTTCTTCTTGAAACACGCAAGGTTCCGGTATTGGCCCCCGGGGGAGAAGTTGCCGGGGTTCTGGGCGTGTCGCGCGACGTTACCGAGTTGAACGCCTCGCGTCAGAAAATCCATCAGATGGCCTTTTACGATCCTTTGACCTCGCTGCCGAACCGATCGCTGTTCAATGATCGGCTTCGGCAGATGATTACTTCAGCCGTTTCCCGCGGTCAGCGGGCCGGCGTGATGTTGATCGACATCGATCATTTCAAGGTGGTCAACGATACGATGGGCCATCCCGTCGGCGATGAATTGCTCTGTCAGGCGGCGGCCCGCCTCAATGCCAGCGTTCGAGACTACGACACCGTCGCCCGCCTGGGCGGCGACGAATTCGCGATCCTGTTGCCGGATATCAGCCAAGGCGACGGTCTTGGCCGGATTGCCAATAATATCCTCGAAAAGTTCCGAGAACGCTTCTTGCTGGATGGCCAGGAAGTCTTCATTTCATGCAGCGTCGGCATCGCGCTCTATCCCGATGACAGCGCCGATGCCAACGACCTCGTGAAATACGCCGACTCGGCGATGTACCTCGCCAAACGGTCGGGGCGAAACAGTTTTCGCTTCTACTCAAAAGATCTGACGGCGAGCGCCGAAGAGCGGATGCGGCTGGAATCGGAATTGCGCCGGGCAATCGAGCGCGGCGAACTGGAACTGCACTACCAGCCGAAAGTGCTTCTCACCAGCGGCGCAATGGTCGGCTGCGAAGCCTTGTTGAGATGGCACCATCCCGAAATGGGCATGATCCCTCCCGCCCGTTTCATTCCGATTGCTGAAGACACCGGGCTGATCGTGGAACTCGGTCGATGGGTGCTGCGCGAGGCGTGCCAGACAGCGGCCGAATTCAATGCCGACAGCGAGTCACCGCACAAGGTGGCGGTCAACCTGTCGGTCAAGCAATTCCAATCCGCCGGATTGGTAAAGTCGATCGCAGAGATTCTCGACGAGACCGGCTGCCGCGCGGAATGGGTGGAAATCGAAATAACGGAGAGCCTTCTTCTGGATCAGAAGGATGAAACGCTGGAGATGCTCTCCGAACTTCGAAGCATGGGATTCTCGATCGCCATCGACGATTTCGGCACCGGTTATTCGGCGTTGAACTATCTGGCGCGCTTTCCGATCGACACGCTGAAGATCGACCGGTCGTTCATCAACAGCGTCGACAGACGGAACGAGGAGCTCGTGAAGGCGATCCTCTCCATCGCGCGTTGTCTCGGACAGAACGTAGTGGCGGAAGGCGTTGAAACTGCCGAGCAGGCAGCCTTCCTTGCTGCAAATGGATGCGGCTCGGCGCAGGGGTTTCTTTACAGCAAAGCTGTGCCAAAAGCAGAAATCATCGCTGTATGGCTGCATTCTCTGGGTCGGTAATCTCAATCTAAGAGAGCCGTTGCGAGTGAATTGCGTCTTAAGAATACGCATCGGATAGGTCGCCCAGGTGCTTCTTTAATTGCCTTCACGCTGTTCGGCTGCATGAGGTTTTTATGCCGATCGGCCAACTGGTGGCAAAGTGGGTATGGCTCGGCGACGCTCCCCGCGTGGTTTCTGCGCCTTGTGGGTATCATCGATTTCGCCAGCCGGGTGGGCGCGCTGCTGCCGGCCCTGACTCGGGATCCGGCTGCGTATCAATGTCATCCTGTGGGGCCGCAGCAAGAGGATGCCAATATGCCGCGCCAATGACGGATCGGGAACTACGCTCCAACTTGGAGCAAACGCCGACACCATCATCGGCCCGAGCGTGCCGAGCGATAGGAGAACCGGCGTTCTCCTTGGTTTTGGCTTTCGATCTAAGCGTGTTCAGAAATAATATTCAATTTTTAGTCATAAAAATCGCCGGCAAAGGGCGATGTTTTAAATTCGGGGTTGCCGTATCCGTTTTTCGCATCTCTGTCCATTTGGCGCGGCAAAGCCGCAAAGTCCGCCGCCCCGCGCGCCGAAGTAGGATTTTGTTAAGGATGAGGAGTTGTTTAGTGCCATACGGACAAAGCAACCCGTCGAGATGAAAAAAGGTTTCCTGTCCTCCCATAACACAACAAATAAAGAATGCTCATGGCTGAAATCATACCGTTCCCAAATCCAGTCTCCAACGCCTCGATCGACGTTTACGACTTGAAGGTCGCAGGCGAAGCGCCTGACAATCTGGATAAAATGCTGCAGGCGCGTGCCCGGATCCAAAAAGTATTGGACGAGCTCGACAGATTAAACGTTGAGCTGCATAATCAGTCATGACTTCTTGCGCTCCGGTCGATCGGCAATAAAACCCGCCGTATCCCCTTTAGCCATCGGATCTGGAGACATGAGCGTCTCCTGTCCGCCAGAACAACGAAACAATGAATGCAAATGGCTGCATGAACGCGGAAGGCATTGGCTCCGCTCGTTGACGGGATCTGCATACGCTCTCACGCCGACGATCTCGCCATTGAAGACGTGAACGAGCGGCAAGCTGCAAACCTTGCGTGAATGACGTCGACCTACGCCATTGGCAGCGCGGGGATTTCCGCCTTGGCGCCGGGCGCGTACGGTCCATTTTGATAGTAGGACGATCCTGCTAAGTCTGGATCGACTTCTGTGTCTTCCTGGTGTGGGCTTCCAATGGGCGCCGGCTCTCAGCGACGTCGGAACGCTGCTTGTCAGCGGCTATCGTCAACTTTCCGAAACCTTCCTCGCTATAAAGATTCGCTATGGCGGCAGAAGCGAGTTGTGTTGGCCACGCGCCAAGGGATGAACCTACTGTGACAGCGTCAGCAGAAGACTGGCGCAACAAGAACCGCGGCAAAGCGGCATTTGAGCACACGACGGCAGGGGCCGATCAGACGTGTCCAACAAACGGAGTGGGAACCATGAACAAGACTATGACGCGCCGGGCATTTTGCATTTCCACGGCAATCCTTTCCTTGACCGCGCTCATGACGGGTGTTTCGCAACACGCTCTCGCCGCGGATGAAAAGATTAGGCTTGGCCTCGTATCGCCGATGAGCGGGCCGAATGCCCGTTACGGTGCGTTTTCGCTGCATGGTGCCGAACTTGCCGTCAAGGAAATCAACGATGCCGGCGGCATTGACGGCCGCAAGATCGAAATCTTTTCCGCCGACAGCCAAGGAACGCCGGTCGAAGGCGTTTCGGCAACTCGGCGCCTGATTGACCAGGATAAGGTCAACTACATCATCGGCGATGTTTCGAGCTCGGTCACTCTGGCGATGCAGCCAGTTGCCGAAGATGCGGGCGTGCTTCTCCTAAATGCTGCTTCGTCCAATCCGAAGATCACTTACGGCGCCGGTGTCGGCGGCTTCAAGTGGACCTTCCGCAATTATCCCACAGACGAGAACCGGGCGCTGATCGTGGCGAAATATGCTGCCGAGCAGCGCGGCTTCACCAAGTTCGCGGTTCTCTCGGTCGACAGCGACTACGGCCGTTCGGCGATTACCTTCACCAAGAAATATCTGCCCGACTTCAAGGGAGAGATCGTCAGCGAGGACTATTACAAGGAAGGCGAAGTCGACTTCCGCAGCGTTCTCGCAAAGATCCGCGACAGTGGCGCTCAGGCGATCATCATGTACGGCCTTGCCGATACCACGCCGATCATCGCGCGCCAGATGCTCGAACTCGGCCTTGCCGGCAAGTTGACCCTGGTCGGCAATGGCGAGTTCAACACCGAAAAGACCATAAAGTCAGCGCCGAAAGTCCTTGAGGGCGCGGTCGAAGCCGCGGCATGGCTGCCGGCCTTCGACTCCCCGGAGAGCAAAGCTTTCGTGGAGAAGTTCACGGCGACCTATAACGAGGCTCCAAACAACCACGCCTATGTCCATTGGGACACGGTTCACCTTCTCGCTCAAGCGATTAAGGAGGCTGGCAGCCCCGACCAGGCCAAGGTGCGCGATGCGCTCTCGAAGATCAAATACAGGAGTGCCGTCGGAGAGGTGACCTTCGACGATCACAATCAGGCCCGCCTGCCGATGATCCTGCTGCAGATCGAGGATGGCAAGCCGAGCATCAAGGGTGCCTACGCGGCGGATATCCAGTATCCTGCGAACTGATCCATCGTCGGGGATACGACCATGTTCTCAACAATCCTTGAGCAGATCATCAATGGCATCGTGACAGGCTCCGTCTACGCCATCGTTGCGGTCGGCATGACTATGATATTCGGGGTGCTGCGGGCCATCAATTTCGCCCATGGCGAATATTACATGCTGGGGACGTTCGGTGCATGGTTTGCCATCGACTACCTCGGCCTGTCCTATGAAGCCTCGATCGTGGTCGGCGTGCTGTCGACGATCGTCATCGCCTATGTGGTCGGCAAATTCGTGATGCAGCGCATGGTCGGGGCCCCGGCGGAATCCGGGGTGCTCGCCACGCTCGGCATCGCGCTCGTTCTGCAGAACACCGTCATCCTTGTCTTCGGCGGCGGCTACAAGTTCTTCTCGGGCGGCTATATCGAGCCCGTGTCGATCCTCGGATTCAGCCTGGCCGAGCAACGCGTCATCGTACTCATCGTCTGCCTGATCGTGTTCGTCAGCCTTGAGATGATGGTGACCTACACCAGGATGGGCAAATCCATGCGGGCGGTTTCGCAGAATGTCGAATGCTGCGAGGTGGTCGGCATCGACGTGCCACAGGTCGTGCTCAGGACGTTCATTCTCGGCGCCGCACTTGCCGCCCTCTCCGGAGTGCTGACGGCCCCGGTCAATGTCAGCGTCTATGGCGGCATGGGTGAGCTGATCACCTTCAAGACCCTGCCGATCATCATTATGGGCGGCCTCGGCAATGTGCGCGGCACCTTCTTCGCGGCGATGATCCTCGGTATCGCCGAGAGCCTGGTTGCGACCTATGTGGGACTGCAATTCCGCGACACCGTCGGCTTCGCCACGCTGATCCTGATGCTGATGTGGCGCCCGCACGGGCTGTTCTCGACGCAGGCGCGCTTCTGAGCGCGCTCCGCCGAACCTTTCTCGAATTTGAGGACTTGCTATGTCTCTCACTGAAGTCTCGCAATCACAGCAACGCCGCGATCTTCGCCTGCCGCTCGGTTTGCTGCTTCTGTTGGTCGCGCTCTCCGCCCCCTTCGTCGCCAGCACCTATGTCGTCCATGCGTTGATCATCGCGCTGATCTTTATGCTGCCGGCGCATGGCCTCAATCTTCTTGTCGGCTATACCGGCCTGCTCTCGCTTGCCCAGGCCGCATTTTTCGGCATCGGCGCCTATGCCTCGGGCCTACTGGCCGTCACCTACGGCACGCCGTTCTACGTCAATGTCGCCGCCGCCGGGCTGGCGGCGGGCGCCATCGCCCTGCCTCTCGGCATCCCGGCGCTGCGGCTGCGCTCGACATCCTTCGTGATGTGTACGCTCGGCTTCGTGATCATCGGCCAGGCGATCGCCAAGAACTGGATTTCGCTTACCCGCGGCGATATGGGCCTTTCCAGCATACCGAAGCCGTATTTTGCGCTCGGGCCGCTGTCCTTCACCGTATCGGGCACGACGGCCTTCTATTATCTGGCGTTGACTGTCGGAATTCTGGCAACGCTCGCCGTCTGGATGATCGTCCGCTCGCCTGCCGGCCGCAACATGATCGCCATCCGCGAGAATGAGACGCTGGCCGAATCCGTCGGCATCCCCACCTGGCGCTACAAGCTGATCGTCTTCATGCTGAGCGCGGTCTTCGCCGGCGTCGGCGGCAGTCTCTACGCGCATTACCTGACGGTGGTCAGCCCGCTGACCTTCCAGATGTATTATTCGACGACGATGCTGATCATCGTGCTCGGTGGCGGCGCCGGGACGATCTCGGGCGTCGTCTTCGGCAGCCTGCTGTTCGTCGGTCTGACGGAAGCCCTGCGTGTGACGCCGGAACTGCGGATGATCGCCTACGGGCTCTGCCTGCTGGTCCTGGTCTTCTGGTTCAAAAAAGGCTTTGCGCCGGTCATCAACCGCCTCTGGGATTCGATCGGGAGCACGAAATGACCGGTCTTCCCATTCTCGAAATCAGCAATCTCACGAAATCCTACGGCGCGGTGAAGGCGGTCGACGATGTCAGCATTCATGTTGAGCGAGGCGAGATCGCCGGCTTGATCGGGCCGAACGGCTCGGGCAAATCGACCTTCTTCGATTGCAGCACCGGCCTCGGCAAACCCGATCGCGGCAAGGTGAGGCTCGACGGCCAGGATATCACCGGATGGACGCTGAACCGGATCGCCCGCGAGGGGCGCATGCTGCGCTCCTTCCAGAAGACGGTCGTGTTCAAATCACTCGACGTCGAGGAAAACCTGATCATAGCAGGGCAAATGTTCAGCTTCCCGTCGCTCTTCTCCACCTTCGGGATCGGCAAGCTGTCGCGCAGCCGAGTGTCGGGATTGCGCGAACGGGCGCAGGAATTGATCCGGATGGCCGGATTGTGGGACGTGCGCAAACAGCCGGCCGGCAATCTTTCCGGCGGGCAGCAGAAGCTTATTCAGTTTGCTTCGATGCTGATGCCCGAGCCGAAGCTGATCCTGCTCGACGAGCCGATGGCGGGCATCAATCCGAAGATCATCGAGCGGGTGGTCGAGACCATCCTCTACGCCAACAAGTCGCTCGGCGTCAGCTTCCTGATCATCGAACACAATATCGACGTGGTGACCAGCATCTGCCGGCGGGTGATCGTGCTCGACCAGGGGCGCAAGCTCGCCGAGGGCCTGCCGCAGGAAATCATCAACGACCAACGGGTCAGGGAGGCCTATCTCGGTGGCTGATTCAAACCTTTCGATCAAGAGCCTGCATGCCGGCTACGGCTCCCTCGATATCCTGAACGGCATCGATCTCGACGTGCCTGCAGGCCAGTTCGTGGCGTTGATGGGCCCGAACGGAGCCGGTAAATCCACGCTCCTGAAGACCCTCTACGGCATGACGACCATCAAGGATGGGAGCATCGGCTGGCGGGGCAAGAATATCGCCGGTTTCAACTCGCGCGCGATTCTCGGTGAAGGCATATCCTTCGTGCCGCAGGGTCGCTGCAATTTTCCGGTCATGACGGTGGACGAAAACCTGCAGATGGCGGCCTATACGCTGCGCGACGACAGGGTGAAGGCGGATCGGGACTATGTCTACGATCTATTCCCGATCCTGAAGACGCGGCGCTCGACGCTGGCCGGCAATATGTCGGGCGGCGAGCAGCAGCTGCTCGAAGTGGCGATGGCCGTTCTGCAGCGCCCGAAGGTGCTGCTGGTCGACGAGCCGTCGGTCGGCCTTTCACCGGCGGCGATCGGCATCGTCTTCAACGAGCTGCTTCGCCTGCATGCCGCCGGGCAGACCATTCTCCTTGTCGAGCAGAACACCAAGAAGGCCATGGAGGTCGCCGAACGCGCCGTGATCCTCAGGCTCGGCAAGGTCATCTGGGACGGCCTGCCGGGTGAGATCAGCCACGACGAACTCGGCGAGCTTTTCCTGACGGGCAAGATGCGCGGCGAGACCGAAGCCGTTCACTGAACCCTAGGAAGAACTAAGGACATATCCATGAGCACTTTCGTGCCAGCCTCACGTGTCTCCAGAATCAAGGTTTCGCCGAGCACGGCGGCGGCAGCGCGCGCCCGCGAGCTGAAGGCGGCAGGCCGCGACATCGTCGACATGACGGTCGGCGAGCCCGACTTCGATACGCCGGATCACGTCAAGGCCGCGGCCCATGCCGCCATCGATCGGGGCGAAACCAAATACACCGCCGTCAACGGCACGCCTTCCCTGCGCAAGGCGATCATCGGCGATTTCGAGCGGCGTCTCGGATTGCGATATGCCGATAACGAGATCTGCGTCGGCGGCGGCGCCAAGCAGATCCTGTTCCTCGCCTTGATGGCCAGCGTCGAGAACGATGCCGAGGTCATCATTCCAGCACCCTATTGGGTCTCCTATCCCGATATGGTGATCGCCAACGAGGGCAAGCCGGTCATCGTGCAGTGCCCGCAGGAGCAGGGCTTCAAACTGACGCCGGAAGCCCTCGAAGCAACGATCACACCGAAGACCATGTGGCTGATCCTGAACGCGCCGTCGAACCCGACCGGCGCTGCCTATAGCCGCGACGAACTGCGGGAGATCGGAAAGGTACTGCTGCGGCACCCCGAGATCATGATCCTCTCCGACGACATCTACGATCAGGTCTGGTTCAAGGACGAGCCGATGGCAACACTGGTCGCAGCTGTGCCGGAATTGAAGGACCGGGTGCTCCTCACCAACGGCGTGTCGAAATCCTATGCCATGACCGGCTGGCGTATCGGTTACGGAGCGGGGCCGGCGCCGCTGATCGCGGCGATCAACAAGCTGCAGTCGCAGATGTCATCCTGCCCGTCCTCGGTCAGCCAGGCGGCGGCCGCGCATGCGCTCGCCTCCGACCAGGGCTTCGTCACCGACAGCGTCAAGGTCTACAAGGAACGCCGCGACTATGCCTGCCGGCGTCTGAACGCCGTGCCGGGCCTGTCGTGCCTGGTGCCGGACGGGGCCTTCTACCTCTTTCCCAACTGCGCCGGCGTGATCGGCAGGAGGACGCCGGAAGGCAAAGTGATCGAGACGGACCTCGACTTCGTCCTCTATCTTCTCGACGGCGTCGGCGTGGCGGCCCTGCAGGGTGCGGCCTACGGCATGTCGCCGTACTTCCGCCTGTCGATCGCCACCTCGATGGACGCCATCACCGAAGCCTGTGATCGCATCGAGCGGGCGGTCGGCGAATTGCGTTGAATTCTGCAGCACGCGGGAGGGGCTTGCGCGTCTCCCGCCCGAGGTCTTAGGTTCCGTAAAACCGAAGCTTGAGGCCATGAGCGTAGATTTCAGAAAACTGCGAAGTTTCGTCAAGATCGTCGATACCGGCAGCGTTTCACGCGCTGCGGCCCTGCTTCGCACTGCTCAGCCTGCGCTTTCCCAACAGATTGCCGCGCTGGAGGCCCACTTCAAGCACAAGCTTCTGATCCGAAGCAATGTCGGCATCACTCCGACCGAGGCCGGCCTGATCCTCTATCGGCATGCCCAGCTGATGTTGAAGCAGATTGATCAGGCTCAGACCGATATCAACCAGTCCGCAAAGTCGGTGGCCGGACGGGTGTCGATAGGGCTTGCGACCTATTCGACGTCGAGCGCCTTGTCCCTTCCAATCCTGAAGGAAATGAAAGCCCGTCATCCCGACGTCGTCGTCCACATAAACGACAGTTTTGGCCATATTCTCAGCGAACTTATCATGACCGGCAAGATGGACATGGCGCTGATCTATGCCGCAGATCCTATCAAAGGCGTGACGCTCCAGCCGCTGTTCCGCGAGCAGATGTTCCTGGTATCGCCGCCTGGCGCGGAATTGCCCGGCGATCCTTCCGAGCCCTTGCCGCTCGAATCGGTCGACGCCCTGCCGCTGCTGCTGCCGAGCAAAGGCCATCTGCTTCGCCGGCTCATCGACGAAGCATTCGCCCGCGCCCGCGCCCATCCGCAGGTGGTGTCCGAGATCGAGTCGGTGCCGGCGCTCGACGCTGCGGTACGGGAAGGGCTGGGCTCCACCATTCTTCCGGCATCGGTGGTGACCGAGACCTCCTATTTCGCCGGTACGCAGGTGCGGGCGCTGACCAAGCCCGTCATCGAAGCGACCGTCTCCCTCTGCGTCTCCGACCATCTGCCTCTGTCGGAGCCAGCCCTCGCGGCTCGAGCCGTCCTGCTGGAGATCGTTGCAAAGCTGATGAGCAGCCAGCATCAGGGTATTAAGACGGTGTAGAGCCGACCCGTTTTTTCAACCTCGCCTGCCATAAGCAAACCCTATGGCGGCAGACGGCAACTGTGTTAGCCAAGCCGGTCGCCGATCACCTAACCTCCTCAGTAGACATAAGGGTCTCCGAAACCGCATGAGACCAACCGTTGCTTCGAGGGAAACATGGCAAAACTGGCTTTCGACACTGGCGGCACATTCACCGACTTCGCGTTGCTTGACGATAATGGCGATCTCCATCTTCACAAGGTGCTGAGCACGCCGAAGAACCCGGCGGAAGCCGTCGTGCAGGGCGTGTCGGAACTCCTGGAGCAATTCTCCTCCGCCATCTCGATCGAGCGTCTGCAGGTCTTGGGTGCGACGACCGTGGTGACGAATGCCGTGCTGGAGCGCAAGGGCGTCGAGACCAGCTTCATCACCACCGATGGCTTTCAGGATATGCTGCGCATCCGCAACGAAGGCCGCTACGACCTCTACGATCTCAATATCAAATATCCGGATCCACTGGTCACGCGGTCGAACAGCCATGGCGCCGTCGAGCGGATCGCGGCCGATGGCGCGGTGATGACGGAACTCAAGGAAGAGACCGTCCGTGAAATCGCGTCGCGTCTAAAGGAGAAGGGCATCCGTTCCGTCGCCGTGTGCCTGCTGCACGCCTATAAATATCCGCAGCATGAACAGCGCGTGGCCGCCCTCCTGCGTGAGGAGGACCCCGATATTTTCGTATCGCTGTCGTCGGAGGTCTGCCCTGAAATGCGGGAATTCGACCGCGCATCGACGACGGTGGTCAATGCCTATACGCGTCCGCAGATGGCCGGTCACGTTGCCCATCTCCAGCGTGAGTTCGCCAAGAAAGGCATCGACCGTCAAGTTCTCTGGATGACCTCGTCGGGCGGTCTGGTGCCGAGCCAGCGTGCGGCCGAGCTTCCTGTTCGTCTGATCGAATCCGGGCCTGCGGCCGGCGCCGTCGCTGCTGCCGAGTTCGGGCGCATTGCCGGCGAGGGAAGCGTGCTTTCCTTCGACATGGGTGGCACCACCGCCAAGCTTTGCCTGATCCCGAATGGGGAACCAACCGTCGGAACGGACCTGGAGGTTGCCCACTATCAGCGTTTCCGCAAGGGCTCGGGCTTTCCACTGAAGATCCAGTCGATCCAGATGATCGAAATCGGTGCCGGCGGCGGTTCGATCGCAGCAAAGAACCCGCTTGGCCTCCTCGATGTCGGCCCGCATTCGGCAGGCGCGATGCCCGGTCCGGCTGCCTATCAGCGTGGCGGCACGCAGCCGACGGTGACCGATGCGGATATCCTGCTCGGATATATGGGGACGGAGTCCTTCGTCGGCGGTTCCTTCAAAGTGTCGAAGGACGCCGCGCGCGAAGCGATGGCCGTACTTGCCAAATCCCTCGATGTCAGCGTCGACCGTTGCGCCTGGGGCATTCACGATCTCGTCAATGAATCCATGAGCAAGGCGGCGGCCATGCATGCCACCGATCTCGGTGTCGATCCGCGGTCGCTGCCGATGGTGGCATTCGGCGGCGCGGGCCCGGTGCATGCCTACGGTATCGCCCGCAAGCTCGGCATCAAGCGCATCATCTGCCCGACGGGGGCAGGCGTCACCTCGGCCATCGGCCTGCTGATCGCGCCGGTCGCCGTCGATCTCTCCGCAAGTCATCCGATGCCGGTCGACAATTGGGATGTCGCGGCGGTCGACCGTCTGCTGGACGATCTGGCTGCGCAGGGCACCGAGGTGGTCTCCGCCGCCGGCATCGCCAAGGAGACGATCACCAACCGCTTCACGGTCGATATGCGCCATGTCGGCCAGGGCCACGAGATCACCGTGGCTCTGCCCGATCGCGGCCTGCCGAAGGAGGAATTCCTCAAGCAGCTGCTCGCCAATTTCTACAAGCTCTATCGCGAGCTGTTCGGCCGCACAGTCAAGGCGTCCGTCGAGGTCATCACCTGGCGGCTTCGCGCCAGCGGCGAAAAGGATCGGGTGACCCGGCCTCATGAAGTCAAGGTCGCCGATGCGTTGAAGGGGCAACGCCAAGTCTATTTCCAAGAACTCGGCGCCTATGCAGAGACGCCTGTCTACGACCACTACAAGCTTCCGGTGGATCGGGAATTTGCGGGACCGGCGATCGTCGAACAGCGCGAATCCACGGCCGTCGTCGGGCCAAGCGGCGTCTTCCACGTCGATGCCAACGGCAACCTCGTGATTAACATTCAGTAAGGCGAATTCCGATGTCGAACACCGCTACCGATTTCAACGATCCGATCAATCTGCAGGTCATGTGGAACCGCTTGATCTTCATCGCCGATCAGGCAGACAACGTGCTCGGCAAGACGGCCTTCTCGCCGATCGTCCGCGAGAACCACGATTACGTCACGGTGCTGCTCGACAGCAAGGGGCGGGCGCTTGCCCAATGCACCTGGTCTATCCCCGTCTTCATCACCTCGCTGCCAGCCGCGGCGCAGAAATATTTCCTGCCGAAGTTTCCGGCGGAAACGCTTGCCGAAGGCGACGTTCTCGCGACCAACGATCCGGAGATCGGCACCGGCCATCTGCCCGATGTGACGATGATCACCCCGATCTTCAAGAACGGCAAGGTGGTTGCCTATGCCGGCTCGATCGCCCATCTGCCCGACATCGGCGGCGCGCCGCTTCATGCGGAAGCGAGCGACATCTTCGAGGAAGGTATCCGCTTCCCGATCGTCAAACTGCACAAGGCCGGCGTTCCCAATCAGGACGTTCTCGACATCATCGCCGCCTCGGTGCGGCTTCCGACCGAAGTCCAGGGCGATCTGGAATCGATGATCGCCGCCAACAATGTCATGGGCCGCGAACTGGTGAAGTTCCTCGACGAATACGGCCTCGACGATATCGACGGCCTCGCCGAAGCGATCCATTCCCGCTCGGAGGCGCAGACCCGCAAGGCGATCAAGGCGTGGCCGAATGGCCGCTATTCGGCGCAGATGACGCTGGACGGCTATGAGACCGACATCACCTTGAAGGCGACGGTCATCGTCGGCGACGATTCCATCCATGTGGATTACGCCGGCACATCCGATCAGGTTCTCCATTCGATCAACTGCCGCACCAACTACCGCTATGCCCATTCCGTCTATGCGCTGAAATGCCTGCTCGATCCTGATACGCCGAACAATGAGGGTTGCATCACGCCGATCACCGACGAAGCGCCATTGGGCTCCGTTCTCAATCCGGAGCAGTGGACGGCGGGCAATTCCCGCAACCTGATCGGCCATGCGATCCCCTCCCTGATCTTCCGGGCACTCGAAGGCGTAGTGCCTGACAAGGTCATGGGCGACAGCGGCGGCGCGCCGATATGGGCGGCCAACTGCGTCGGCCGCAGGGACGACGGCTCGCAATATGGATCGGTGCAGAATTTCCATGGCGGTCAGGGCGCCCGCGCGGAGTTCGACGGGCTGGACACGCTGAGCTTTCCATCGAACTGCAAGGTGACGGCCATCGAAATGTTCGAAATCGCCGTGCCGGTGCTGATGGAGCGCAAGGAGCTGATCGCCGATTCCGGCGGAGCCGGCAAATATCGCGGCGGCCTGGGGCAGCGCGCAATCCTGCGCAATCTTGGCCGCTCGGCAATGAACATCTATCTCGCATCCGAGCGTGTCCGGCATCCCTGCTTCGGTGTCGTCGACGGGCAGGACGGCGCCCCGGGCAAGGTCAGCAAAGAAGGCCGGCCGCAATTTCCGAAGGGCAAGGTCGTCCTGAAGACCGGCGAGCGGCTCGAGGTCGAAACGCCGGGCGGCGGCGGATGGGGCAAGGTGAGCGAGCGTCCGGCCGCACTGATCGAACAGGATCTAGCCGAAGGCCTGATCACGCCAAGGGCTGCGAAGCTTATATATGGCTACAAGGGCGCGGCCGCGGTGGCCGCGGAATAGGAGAAGCCATCATGGGCCTGTTGAACGGAAAGATCGCGCTCGTTACCGGAGCGGGAACGGGCATCGGTCGCGAGGCCGCGATCCTTCTTGCCGAGGAAGGAGCCACCGTCGTTCTGACCGGCCGCCGGATGGCGCCGCTGCGGGAGGTCGCCGGTCTGATCGAGAAGCGGGGCGGCAAGGCCTTCACCCGGCCTTTGAACATTGAATCGCGGCTGGAAATCTTCGAAAGCGTGAAGTGGATCAAGGACGGCATCGGCCCGGTCGATATCCTCGTCAATAATGCCGGAAGCGCAAGTAAGATATTGAGTGCGCGTTTCCTCAGCGAGGAGGAGTGGAACTCCACGGTCAACGTCAACCTGACCGCCGTCTTCAACCTCACCCAGGCCGTCCTGCCCGACATGATCGCCAATGGCGGCGGCACGGTGATCACCGTTTCCTCGCTTGCCGCACTCAATCCGAACTTGCTGGGCGGAGCGGCCTATGGCGCTGCCAAGGCCGGCGTGAAGAACTTCATGACCTTCGTTCACAACACCTATCGAAACCAGGGTATCCGGGCGACGACGATCCTTCCCGGCGAAACCAACACGCCGATCATGGACAACCGCGCACGGCCGCCGCTCGAAAGCGAGCGTGCCGTCATGCTCGATCCGCATGACGTGGCGAGGGCAATCGCGCTCTGCGCAAGCCTGCAGAAGGGCGCCGTCATCCCCGAGCTTCACATCTGCCCGACCTTCATGCGGGACACATCCGCCGATATCGAGACCGCGCGCTGGGTCGGCGCGCCGGCCGATACGCCCGATATGCCGAAACCAAGGAAATAGGAGGACATCATGAACGGCGCAAAGCTGCGTGCCCGGCTGCAGGCCGGCGAAGCCATCTCGATGTTTACGCCCCACCACTCCTCTTCGGGCCTGGCCGCCCGGCTAGTGGAACTTGGCGCGGATTCGGTCTTCGTTGACTGCGAGCATGGCACCTGGAGCTTCGAGGATGTCAGGATGACCTCCCAGATCGTTCGCTCTGCCGGCGGCGCTGCGATCGTCCGCCCGCATTCGCACGAACGTCCCGTCATCATCCGCTATTTGAATGCCGGCGCCGATGGGATCATGGTGCCGATGGTCGAGACTTCAGAACAGGCGCGTGCGATTGTCGATGCCGTCCGTTATGCCCAGCCATCTGATTACGAAAAGCGGCTGGTGATCGCCATGGTCGAGACGCAGGATGCGATCGCCAATCTCGACGAGATGCTTCGTGTTGACGGCATCGACGTGTTCTTCGTCGGTCCCGGCGACCTCTCCCAGGATATGGGGTATCCGCCGGCTCCGCCGTTCGGCGAGCCGCGCCCGGCAGCCGTCTTGGACGAGGTCGCGCGTGCCGTCAGCAAGATTCGCGCCGCAGGCAAGATTGCCGGTACACTCGTGACCGCCGAGGAACTGCCGCATTGGCGGGAGAAGGGCGTGCAGTTCTTCTACATTCACTCGGACCCGTTCCTGCGTCGCGGCCTCGCCGGCATCAGGCAGGCGCTTGCCTCATAGCGACGGGCGGGGGCGCGCCGTCGATACGGCGGCAGTATTATGACGGCTGGCGAAGGGCAGCGATGACGCGGTCGGCCATGAAAGCGCAGCGGGCGCCATCGAATGGAAATAGCGCCGAGAATGCGCCCGAGAGCCGCTTTTCGATCGACTGGCGCATCAATTTCCGCGCCCGGTGGAGCCGCGTCTTCGCGGTTTCGGGTCTTATGCCGAGGTAGGATGCGGCCTCGTTGGTGCTCATACCCTCGACATCACGCAGCACGAAGATGGCGCGAAAATCATCGGGAAGTTCGTCGACTGCTTGTTCGAGGAGATGCCGCGCCTGGCTCCGCGACAGCTCGGTTTCCGGATCTGTTGTGGATAGGGAAAACGGAAACTGCACCACTATCTGCCCACTCGCGGACGTTGCCTGCATGTCGATTTCCTCCAGCCCGGTGGTGTTCTTCCGAACCCGTACCCGGCCCAGCGCCTCGTTGAGCGTAATTCGGGTCAGCCATGTCGAAAGCTCCGCCTCACCCCGGAACGTCGTCAGGTTGGTGAAGGCCTTGATGTAAGACGCCTGAACGACGTCTTCCGCTTCCGCATCGTTGCGAATGACGGCGCGCGCGGTGCGGAACAGGCGCTGGTTATGGCGCTGAATGATGGCGCGGATAGCGGGCTCGTCGCCCATTTTTGCGAGGGGCACGAGGTCGGCGTCGGAAAGTGTCGGCTGAAACGGCCGGTGTCGCGGGACCGGAACCGGAATGGCTGTCATGGGAATCCTCCGCCTGCCTGCCGTCTTTGATTGACGCCCGCCCCTATGGCCGGACGTTCAGTTTACCCGTCATGGCGGGATGAAAGCGGCAGTAGAAGTCGACCGCTCCCGCTCGGCTGATCGTCATGCGGCCCTCCGATTTCGGCGGCAGATCGATATCGAAGCTTTTGTCGCGCGCTGTTGCCGTATGCCGGAATATATCATCATTTCGCCAGACGATCACATCGCCGACATGCAGTTCGGCAGGTGGCGCACTGAATTTCATTCCTGCAATGGTGACCTGATATTCCGCGGCGGAGGCAACGCTGCTGCTTGCCCAGAACAGCGCAAGCGGCAGCGGCAGCGATTTCATCAGCCGGTTCATCGCAAGCCTACTTCATCATCGAGGCAAGATGCTCGGCATGCATCTGGTGCTGCTTGAACAAGGTCAGGCCCGTTTCCAGGAGCGACTTGAGTTCCTTATTCTGCGCCGAGGGGATCAGCACCTTGGCAAGCGCTGAGTTGACCGACTTGTGATAGGCGACTTCGTTTTCGACATAGGCCTTATCGAAAGCCGCACCGTCGAGAGCGCCGAGCGTCGTCAGTTCCTTGCTCGCCTGTGTCGACAGCGACTGGCTGATGGCATTGTCTTCAGGCGTCACCTTCAGCTTCTTGACGAGTGCGAGCGCCTGATCGTTGACGGCCTTGTGGTCGCGCTCCATGGTCTTGGCGAATTCGATGACTTCGGCATTCTTGCTTTTCTTCAACGCCTGTTCCGCGGCGGTGACGTCGATCTGCCCCGCCGTATAGGCGATATGAGCGATCTGAGGGTCGGTCGGCTTGGCATCGGCGGCGATCGAAACCGTGCCGAGCGAGGCGGCTATCAGTGCTGCACCGAAAATTTGTTTCAACATGATCTGTCTCCTTTGTGTCCGTGTGACGGAATGCCTTCCGCGGCGGTGGTGCGCCTTTGGAAGCAGGCATTGGACGCAGATCTGCGCAAAAGGTTCCCGGAGATTGCCGCGTCCAACTTGTGCTGGACAGCGGTAAATAACATGACTAGAGAACTCATGTTATTTACCTGTTATCGCCGCCGCTCCGATTGCCAAGGAGCTGGGGGTGCCAGTCAAAGGAGTGGTCCATGTCCCGCCGCCGCAAGGCTTTTTCTGCCTTGGCAATGTCCCTGTCGCTTTTCCTGCCGGCAACGCTGCATGCCGAAAGTTCGTTTGTCGATCACCGCGGCAAGACGATCACCTTCGAAAAGCCGCCGGAACGGGTGGTGACGATCGTCCGGTCGGCGCCGATCATCTATCGCGCCGTGGACGAGAAGGCGGACAATATCGCCGGCATGAACAGGGACTCGCTGGTGCGTTATTTCACCAAGGGCATCTATGCCGAGATGCTGCCTGAAATGGCGAAGATCAATGCCAGCGCCGCCCAGGACGGTTTCGTGCCGAATGTCGAGGCGATCCTGGCTGAGAAGCCGGACGCCGTCATCCAGTGGAACCATGATGAAAAGCTCATCGAGCCCTTGGAGCGTGTCGGCCTCACCGTCGTCGGCTGGCGGTGCTGCACAGAGCAGGATCGCCTCGACTATATCTCGCTGACCGGCGCCATGACCGGCCGCAACGACCGGGCCCAGGCGATCCTGAAGGCGCAGGCCGACACGTTGAAGGCGCTCGACGGCAAAGTCGCCAAGCTTGACAAGGAAGCGCTTCCCTCCGTCCTGCACATCGACAAGGTGGCCGACCAAATCCAGGTCATCGCCAACGGTTCGCAGGACCTCTCGCTCAGCGGCGTGACCAATCCGGCGGCTGACAAGAGCGGCGAATGGTGGCGCACTGTCGATTTCGAACAGTTGCTGGTCTGGAACCCCGACATCATCATCATTCCGGCCTATGCGACCGACCTCAATCCGAAGGATTTCTTCGACAACCCGGTCCTTGCCAATCTCAAGGCGGTCAAGGAGAAACGCGTCTACAAGCAGCCGGTCTTTGCCCGCACGCCGGATGCGCCCGAGATCTTCCTGACGTCGGAATGGCTGGCGGCTGTCGCCCATGGCGCCGACTTCGCGCCGGATTTCAGAAAGCAGATCCGCGATGTCTACAAGCTAATCTACGGCGCCGCGCTGACGGACGATCAACTGAAGGCGATCCTCGAATCCGAAAGCAACGCGCCGGCGGACAAATATGTCCAATTCTTCGGCTAACCCCCGCGCAAGCGAAGCTGCGCGGCGGACAAGCGAAGCTGGGCGGCCGGCAAGCGCCACTGTGCCTGGCTTGCCAGGACGGAAACTGGCTTCGGTTTCCGTCCTTCCCGGTCTGATCGTCCTGCTGGCCGCAGCCATCCTCTATTCGGTAACGATCGGCCGCTACGACCTGTCGGTGCGGGATGTCGCCTATATCCTGATCGACAACGTCCATCCGTTGGTCACGCCTTACTGGGATCCGGTGCAGGAGGTCGTGGTCGAGCAGGTCCGCCTGCCGCGCATCATGGCGGCCGTTGTCGTCGGCTTCGGCCTGGCGATCTCGGGGGCGGCGCTGCAAGGCCTCTTCCGCAATCCGCTGGTCGATCCCGGCATCATCGGGGTGACATCAGGGGCCGGTTTCGGCGGGACGCTGGCGATCCTCATCGGATTGCAGGACTACATTCTCTTGGCGATGGCCTTCCTCTTCGGCATGGGCAGCATTTTCCTCGTCAAGCTGCTGTCGACGGTCAGGGGGCGCACCAGCATGCTGACGCTGGTTCTGGCGGGCGTCGTCATATCGGCCTTCTTTTCGGCGGCGATTTCGGTTGCCAAACTACTGGCCGATCCCTTCCAGAAACTACCCGCCATCACCTATTGGCTGATGGGCAGCATCGCATCCAGCAGCTATTGGGACGTTCTGCTGATAGCGGTGGCGGTCGTGCCGTCCGCCGTTGCGATCTATCTCCTCCGCTTTCAAATCAACATCATGTCGCTCGGCGAAGAAAAGGCGAGGGCGCTCGGCACCAAGGTCGTGCTGGTGCAGTGGATCGTCCTGCTGGCTTCGGCGATGATTTCGGCGGGCGTAGTCGCGACTTCGGGCATCATCGGCTGGGTCGGCCTCGTCATCCCGCATGTCGCCCGCGCGCTCGTCGGCGCCGACCACCAGCGGCTGCTGCCGGTCTCCGGCGTCATCGGCGCGATCTATCTGCTGATCGTCGACGATCTCGCGCGAACGGTAAGCACCGCCGAGATCCCGCTCGGCATCATCACCGCGCTGATTGGCGTTCCTGTTTTCGCGTTGATCCTGCGCCGCCTGCATGCAAAGGGAGGCTGGTCCGGTGATTGAGGCAAGCGATCTCACCGTCGAGCGCGGCGGCAAAACCATCCTGAAGAATTATAGCCTCCGCCTGGAGCGGGGGCGGATCCTGGCCGTGCTCGGCGCCAATGGCGTCGGCAAGACGACCCTCATCAATACGCTGATCGGCGTCATCAAGCCGAAGTCGGGCCGGCTTTCGATCGGTGGGCAGGTCGGTTTCGTGCCCCAGCTTTTCGAAGTGCCCTTTTCCTACTCCGCTCTCGATATCGTCTTGATGGGACGGGCGCGTCACCTTGGGCTGTTCGGCGCGCCGGGCCGCAAAGATTACGAGATCGCGCGGCATTATTTCGAGATGCTCGATATCGAAGATCTCGAACCGCAGGCCTTCAATTCGCTGAGCGGCGGCCAGCGCCAGCTGGTGATGATCGCCCAGGCTTTGGCATCGGAATGCGAACTCCTGGTTCTCGACGAACCCTGCGCCGCGCTCGATTACAAGAACCAAGACAAGGTCCTGCGCCTGCTCGCGCATTTGAGGGATCTGCATGCCATGACGATCGCCTTTTCCACCCACATGCCGCAGCACGCGGTGGAGATTGCGAGCGACGTTTTGCTGATGACCAGCGGCAGCCGCTATGTCTTGGGCCCGACTGCGGATGCGCTGAGCGCCGAGAACCTGACTGATCTCTACGATCTGCCGGTCGCGCGCGCGGATTTCGATGGATTGGCCAAGCACACCTACGCGCCCGTCTTCCGTCATGAAGGAGCCCGTTTCGATGGCTGACGCCACCTCGCCGGGAAAAGGCATCGCCTATATCCATTGGGGCAATAGCTGGCAGCTACGAAGTTTCCAGGATTTCCGTCATTATATCGACGATCTCATCTACATCCACGACCTGCCGAAGGTCGATCTGTCGCCTTACGCCGCCGTCGTCATGCCGGATGCGATGGATGCAGCCGCAGCGCTTCCGCACGCGCAACAGTTGAACGCCTATCTCGGAGGCGGCGGTTTTCTCGTCGTCTGCCTGCAGGGCCATGCCGATTGGCTCGACATTCCGGGGCTTGAATGGACGCCTGGAAACTGTCGCGACTGGCTGTGGTGGACGAAGGGCGAAAAGCTGGAGGTCAGGCTTTCCGAACCGCACCACCCGATCACCGAAAGCCTGCCGCTCTCGCACATGAGCTGGCATTGGGGCGGCTCCTACAATGTCCCAGATGGCGCGCGCTCCATTCTTGAGATCAACGATGGAGCCGGCAGTCTGTTTCTCGATTTTCCGTCGCTGCCGGGCGGCGGACGCCTGCTGCTCGCAACGCTGGATCCGCATTCGCACAATGGCCAGCGCTTTATGCCGGCGACCACGCGGTTCCTCCGCTCCTTCTATCCCTGGCTGAACCGCGAACTCGGGATCGAGCGGCCGGCGAGGAACCGGTTCACCTATCTGCAATGCTCGCATGTCCCGTCGGAATGGCATCCAGACGGATTGGAGGACAGCCTCGGACACGCCGGCTTTGAAGCCGCATTCGCTCCGCTTTATCAGCTCGGCCCCGAACTGCTTGGAAAGACCGACACGCTCTATATCCCAAGCAGCCATGACGAGTTTTTCCTCAAGAGCCGCGCGAACGATCTGATCGCATTTCTGGAGCGCGGCGGAAACCTGATCATCGCGGCCGAACCATGCCAGCCCTGGCTGCCCTTCATGGCGCCGTTTCACGCTGTTCCCCCGCGTCCTTTCACCAATATCAAGGTTCGCATACGCGATGACCGCTTCGGGATCTTTTCCGATCTGGGGGAGGGCTTCGACGGCTGGAAAGGCGTTTTCGGCCAGTATGTGCGCGGATGGACCGACCCGCCGCCCGGCGCGATCTGGCTGACCGATATCGGCCCCGAGCACGATCCGAAGCCGGCGGACTGGATCTGGCAATTTCCAACCCCGACGGGCCGCGGGGGATATGTCTTCATGCACAATGGCGACAACATGACCCGCTATCCTGATCGCGGCCCGAAAAAGGAAGCGCTGCTCGCCAATATCGCCGTCGCGCTGAGAAAGCTCTGCATGGGCGAGTTGCTGTTTTAGCCCTAGCGCGCCAATGTTATGTCGAGCTGCCGCCTTCGAAAGACGTTTGCGGGCCGCGCAATCACGATCGAAATACGCAGATACTATCCGGACTGCGCGCGAAAGATCCAACTGCGGCGACGGCGAAGGACTTTCTTAAGCGTTGCGGCCTTGGATTGGATCGCGCTTGTCACAGGTAATCTGGGAGCGGCACGATTGGTCGGCAGGGATGCGGGAATTCGACATGGTCCATAGCAGTTATGCCCTTATGATCCGCGGCTGGTCTTACGGCTGCGGTGCTTTGCGTTAAGGCTCCATGTGCATGGTCGAGACAACGAACGGCTCGGGGTCGAATGCGGCGTATCAGGATCGAGTTCCTGACGATGCCGCCAGCATTAAAGCGTCAACCGATCTCAACGATCAGAAAGCCAGATTCTCCGCGGAGATCGCCGCATTGGCGACGGCTGTCCAGGGCGGAGATCTGACGCGGCGAATGAAAGCCGACTATGCCGATCCGGATCTCTCCCGTTCAGCCGCTATCCTCAATGAGCTGATCGTATCGATTGGCGATAATCTGTCCGATTTCAACGACGCGATGGCTGCTCTCGCCCACGGGGATCTCCATGGAGGCATGCGGGACAAGCATCGCGGCGCCTTCGGACAATTGCAGAAGAACTTCAATCTCGCCTTGGTGACGATCCGCGCAGTGCTGGGAGAACGTGGTTCAGATCAGTTCGCGGACAAGGCGACGAGATTTCGTCGGATGCTGGCGGGCTTTAGATCGAACGGGGTCGCTGTCGAAATCCGGGTTTCCGATGAAGATTCGCGAGCGATTCCTTCACCTCCCCATGATCTCTGGCTGAAGCTCGCCGACGCACTGGATGGTTTCTCGGCCTGAACATGGCTGCGCCACAACCGCAATAGCCGTTGTGGCGCGTTGATGTGTTTTCGTCGTCAGAAGGGGTAATGCTGGGCGGAATCCTCTATCGTGATCCAGCGCAGGTCGGTGAATTCGGCGATTGCCGCCTTGCCGCCGAAGCGGCCGTAGCCGCTGCCCTTGACGCCGCCGAAGGGCATCTGCGCCTCGTCGTGCAGCGTCGGGCCGTTGATGTGGCAGATGCCGGATTCGATCCGTGCCGCAACCGCCATCGCCCGTTGCACGTTACGGCTGAAGACGGCGGACGACAGGCCATATTCGGTATCGTTGGCGATGCGGATCGCTTCTTCCTCGCCGGAGACACGGATGATCGGCTTGACCGGGCCGAAGGATTCTTCCGCATAGACGCGCATGTCGGATGTGACGTGATCGAGCAGTGTCGCCTCGACCACGGTGCCGGAGCGCTTGCCGCCGGCCACGAGTTTTGCCCCCTTGGCGGTCGCATCGGCGATCAGCTCCTCCATCTTTTTGGCGGCATCGAGGCTGATCAGCGAGCCGAGCACGACATGGCCGCGTGGGTCGCCGGCCGGCAGCTGGCTGGCGCGGGCGGCGAGCTTGGCGACGAACTGATCGGCGATGGTCGCATCGACGATGATCCGCTCGGTCGACATGCAGATCTGGCCCTGATGCATGAAGGCGCCGAAAATGGCGGCATTGACGGCGCCGTCAATATCGGCGTCGTCGAGGATCACCAGCGGCGCCTTGCCGCCGAGTTCGAGAAGGGCGGGTTTGAGATGCCTGCCGCAGGTCTCGGCGATAATCCTGCCGACCTTGGTCGAGCCGGTGAAGTTTACGCGCCTGACGGCGGGATGAGCAATCAGCGCGGCGACGATCTCAGGCGCATCCTCCGGCGCGTTGGTGATGACGTTGATGACGCCGGCGGGCAGGCCGGCTTCGGTCAGCGCTGTGGCGATCAGCCGGTGCGTGCCCGGGCACTGTTCGGATGCCTTGAGGATGACGGTGTTGCCGCAGGCAATCGGCATGGCGATGGCGCGGGTGGCGAGGATAACGGGCGCGTTCCAGGGAGCGATCGCCAGGCAGACGCCGGCGGCCTGGCGGACGCCCATGGCAAGCGTGCCGGGTTTGTCGGAGGGGATGATTTCGCCTGATATCTGCGTCGTCATGGCGCCGGCCTCGCGCAGGATGTTGGCGGCAAGCATGACGTTGAAACCGGCCCAGGGCGCGGTGGCGCCGGTTTCCTCGATCATCAGCCGGGTAAATTCGCCCACTTTGGAATCCATGATGTCTGCCGCTTTCATCAGAATCGCGCGGCGCTGGCCGGGGCCGGTCTTCGACCAGGCATTAAAGGCGACGGCGGCGGCGTCGACGGCGGCGGCAACGTCTTCCAGGTTGGCGGCGGCGGCGCGGCTTGCGAGCTTCTCGGTGAAGGGATCGAGACGGTCGTAGGTCCGGCCGCCGGAGGCTGCGCGGTCAGCGCCGTTGATCAGGAGGGAAATATTCATCGGGTGTCTCCTTGGGAAAAGAACTAGAAGCCGAGGACTTCGGCGTTGATGGATGCTTCGAGGCCGCCGTCGGTCGCTAGATTGGCGCCGTTGATCCAGCGCCCGCCGTCCGAGCACAGGAAGAGCACGGCGGGTGCGATATCGGCGGCGGTGCCGGCGCGGCCGACGCGGGTGATGTCGCTGTCGACCCTGGCGTCGCCGAGCACGGCGCGGAACTGTTTCAGGATCGGCGTTTCCACCGGCCCGGGGCTGACCGCGTTGACCCGGATGCCGCGGTTCTTGAACAGCGGCTGGTGAGCGGCGCGCATGGTCCAGAGCAGCAGCAGCTCCTTGGAAAGCGGATAGCCCTCCTCGTTCTTGAGTCCGTGGTCGGCCACGACAGCGGCGACATCAGGAAAGCCTTCGATACCGGTCAAGGTCTTTGCCCGCTCGAGATTGGCGCGCCAGCCATAGCCGGCGATCGAGGCGACGCTGACGATGGCGCTGCCTTCGCGCAGGCGTGGCGCCACGGCTTCAGACAGGGCGCGAAGGCCGTAAAAATTGACCGCGAGCGTCGCGACGATGCCGGTATTGCCTGAGAGGCCGGCGACATTGGCGAGCGCGTCGAGGCGGGCCGGAAGTCGGGCGACGATTTCGGCAATGCCGGATGGTGTGGACAGATCACCCTTGATGAAGGCGCCACTTCCAACCACCGGCTCGCGCACATCGATGCCGATCACCTCGGCGCCCATCTGACCGGCCAGTTCCGCCGTCCGGGCGCCGATGCCGGAAGCCACGCCGGTCACCAGGATTGTTTTACCAAAAAGCATGAACATCACCTTTCACAACAGAATTCGGAAGCCGGCTCATTCTTCCCATTTGATCTTGTTCGGACCGGGCAATTTCAGCCGGTAGCCGACGGGAAGAAGTTGCAGGTCGAAGCGGCGCTCGATTTCGCCCCAAAGGCCGCGCGGCAGATAGAGCGAGAAAATCAGGGCGGTGGCGCCGAGGCCGATCAGGTACCAGACGCCGGCTGCGCCGAAGAATGTCTCGATCATGAAGAACAGCACGGCGCCGAGGATCGCGCCTTCAAACTTGCCGATCCCGCCGACCAGCACCATGAAGATCATGTAGGCCGTCCATTGAACGCTGAAATAGGTCTTCGGCTGGAAGGTGGTGGCGGTCGCCAGCCAAAGGCCTCCGGCAATGGCGATGCCGAAGGCGGCGAGCACGAACAGCAGCCTCTTGGTGGCAATCACGCGCACGCCGACCGAGGTCGCCGCCTCTTCATTGTCGCGGATCGCCTGCATGGCAGCGCCGGCGCGGCTGCGCATCAGCATGAAGAGCGCGCCGAGCAGGGCCGCCATGGAAGCGAGCGCAAGCCAGTAGATCGCTGTCCGGCGCGTGCCGCTGTCATAGACGTTGAGCGAGATCAGCGAGGTTCCGGTTTCCCCCTGGATCAGCCGGTCGAGGTTGACGAGCAGGTGGGCGAGTTCGGCGATGACCCACATGCCGATTGCGAACTCGCCGCCCTTCAGCCGCAGCATGAACAGCGAAAGCGGGATCGACAGCGCGCCGGTCACGATCGCGGCCGCAAAGAGCGCGATGAACGGATCGAGCCCGGCATCGGCGAGCCGAATGGTGAAATAGGCGCCGAGCCCGAAGAATACCTGCTGGCCGACCGAAACGAGCCCGCCGAAACCGGCGAGCGCATTCCACATGGCAGCAAGGATTACATAGATGAACAGGGCCGTCATCCGGTCGATCGCGCCGGCGCCGAGCACGGCCGGGGCGAGCGCCAGCAGGACAAGCACCGCGGCCATGGCGCCAAGCGCCACCCGCGACGATTTCGTCCAGCGTTCTATCGATATGCCGTTGGAGACAAGGGTCATGTCGGGCTCCGGAGACGTGCGCGAAGGTTGAAAAACGCACCGAGCTTGTCGAGTTGAGGCATGCCGAAGCGGGACAGCCTGATGAAAAGCACCAGCAGGAAGACGGCGTGGCCGCCAATTAGGAATCCTTGCGGATGCAATTGCGCGCCGAGCGATTGGGCAAGACCGAGGATGATGCCGCCGGCAAGTGTGCCCCACAGCGATCCTGCTCCGCCGATGACAGCGGCCTCGAAAGCGAAGAGAAGCTGCGGGCCGCCGGCATAGGGGCTGAACGTTGCCCGCATGCCGAGAAAGGCACCGGCAATGCCGATGGTGACCATGGTGATCGCCGTGGCGACGGCATTGACCCTGCGTGCATCGATGCCGACCAATCCGGCCGTATCGGGATCTTCCGCCGTGGCGCGGATGGCGCGGCCAAGCGCAAAGCGGCCAAGGAAAAACTGCAGCCCCCCGAGAATGAGGACTGCCGTCACCATCATCATGACGGCAAGTTTGCCGACGAAGATGTGGCCCGGCAGCTGCCAGGATGCATAGGAAAGGTTGCCGATGAAGGGCGCGAGCGACCGCGTGTCGGCGCCGAACTGCTCGAACAGCAGGTTGTCGATGACGATCGACAGGCCGAAGGTCGTGAGGATCGGCAGCAGCGTGCCGCCGCGGGCGCTGCGTTCGAGGATGAAGCGCTGCAGCAGCCAGCCGAGGACCGCCATGACGGGCAGCACGATCAGCAGGCCGGCGAAAGGCGGAATCCCGGCTTTGGCGGCAAGCAGCCACAGCCCGTAGGCGGCCGCGACCGCCAGGCTGCCATGGGCGAGATTGATGATCCGCATGACGGAGAACATGAAGGACAGGCCGCAGGCGATGACGGCGTAATAGCCGCCGAGCAAGATGCCCTGGATCAGGGTGTTGATCATGATGCACTCCTTTCGCCGGCGGCCCGGTGCAATCCGAAATAGGCCTGGGTGACGTGCTCGCGGGTGACGGCAGCGGCCGGCCTGTCGAGGACGATGCGTCCTTCCAGCATGCAGATGACACGGCTTGCGACGCTCATGGCGCGTGCAAGGTCCTGCTCGACGAGCACGATGGTCGTTCCCGACGTCAGCAATGCCTGCAACTGGGCGTAGACGCGATCGACGACCAGAGGCGAAAGTCCCAGCGAGACTTCGTCCAGCAGAAGAATATCGGGATTGCTCATCAGCGCCCGGCCGATGGCAGTCGCCTGCTGTTCCCCGCCCGAGAGATGTCCGGTCTTGGCATGGCGGCGGGGTTTGAGGTTCGGGAAAGCGTCGAGGACGCGGTCGACGCTCCATTCACCCTTGCGGCCGCAACTCTTTCCGAGAAGCAGGTTCTCTTCCACGGTCATCTGCGAAAACAGCCGCCGGCCTTCCGGCACCAGGGCAATGCCCTTGGCGATCCGTTTGTGGGAGGGGACGGCCGCCAGATCTTCATCGTTGAAAAGGACTTGGCCGGAGGATGGAAGATGGGCGCCGGCGATCGATCTGAGCAGCGTCGTCTTGCCCGCGCCGTTGGCGCCGACCAGTGCCAGCACCTCACCCTTGGCGATATCGAAACTGACGCCGCGCACCGCCTGAAGCAGGCCGTGGCGGACGTCGAGGTCGCGGATGGAGAGAAGGCTCATGCGGGTGTCCCCCCGAGATAGGCCTTGACCACCTCCGCATTGCTCATGACCGCTTTCGGCTCGCCATCGGCGATGATCCTGCCGGCGTCCATGCAGATCAGCCGTTCCGCCACCTGCAGGAGGATATGGACGATATGTTCGATCCAGACGATGCCGATGCCGCGGCGGCGCAATTCGAGGATGGTTTCGACGAGTTCGCTCGCCTCGCCATCGGTCAGCCCGCCGCCGATCTCGTCGAGCAGCAGCAGCCTCGGCTGCGTGGCCAGCGCACGGGCAAGCTCCAGGCGTTTGCGATCGAGAAGGCCGAGCGTGTCGGCCGGGCGGTTGGCGACGCCGAGCATGCCGCAGAGCGACAGCGAATCCACCACACGCTGATAGGCCTCGTCGCGGCTTGCGGCATTGCCGTGCGATGCGGCAACGAAGACGTTTTCGAAGGTCGTCATGCCGCTGAAGGGTTTGGGAACCTGATGGGTCCGAACGAGCCCGGAGCGGCAGCGCTCCGCCGCTGTCCGGCTGGTGACGTCGGCGCCATCGAAGGTGATGCTTCCCGCACTTGGCGGGAAGGCGCCGGCGAGCACACTGAGCAGCGTGGTCTTGCCCGCGCCATTCGGCCCGACGATGCCGACCGCGTCGCCATCGCCCATGGAAAAATCGAGATTCTCCAGGACGACGAGCGCGCCGAACTGCTTGTGGATCCCCTTGGCCGAGAGGAAGGCTCCCCCCGGCCGATTTTGAGCTAGCTGCTGCACCGCGCGTTATCCGTTATAAGCGATGAGCTTGGCGCCGACCGGAACATTGGGGTCAGTGGCGTTTTCGGTGACGACATAGTCGAGCGCGAATTTCGAACCCTCGGCCGCCTTCACCCATTGCGTGCCGATGATCGGCCCAGGAGAGACGTTGGCGACGGGGCCGCTGGTGAAGTCGACCTTGCCGGCGATCGTCGTCGTCTTCAGCGTGGCTATCGCTTTGGCCACGGCCTCTTTGCTCTTGACGTCGGTGCTGGCCTTCAACGCATCGAAGCCGGCATCGAGAAGTGCAAGGCTGGCGCCGAGCTGCTGTGTCCACTGTTTGCCGCTTGCGGTTTCATAGCCGTCTGCGAGTTCGGTTCCGGACACGCCCGTCAACGTCGATTTGTACGGGAAGGCCTTATGCCAGTAGGCGGCGCTGCCAATGTTTATGCCGAGATCGCCGAGCGCCTCGATGTCGGACGGAAACAGGCCTGTTTTGGCGACCTGGCAGATCTTGATCTGCTGGGTGAGGCCCTGTTGCGCCGCCTGACGCCAGAAGGCGGCGAAATCTGGCGGTATCGGGAACGAATTGAAGATCTCCACACCCTCCTGCCGGAAGAGAGCGATCTGCGCCGTAAAATCGGTGGTTCCGGTTTCATAGGCGCCGGGATCGACGATGGTGAAGCCTTCCTTCGCAAGCGCCGGCGCCAGATGGGCGCGGATCGCGTTACCATCAGCGTCGTTGGGATACATGACGCCGACCTTCTTGTTGGTCTCGATCAGGTTCCACTGCGAGACGTAGGCCTTGTGGAACTCTTCGACGCCGAAGCCGAAATGATAGGTCCACTTGAACGGCGAGGGTGCGCCCGGCTTGGCGCCGCGGCCGAAATACCAGGCCTCCCAGGGCATGACCGTCGAGAGGCAGGGAATACCGGCCGCTTCGCAGGCGTCGGCCACCGGGTTGATGGTTTCGGGGGTCGACACGGCGAGCATCAGGTCGATCGCCTGGTTGTTGATAAGATCTTTCGCCAGCTGGCCGGCGCGTGAGGGATCGGACTGTGTGTCCTGGTCGAGGATCTCGACTTTCCAGGTCTTGCCGCCGGCCTGCAGGCCGTTCGCCAGCGCCTTGCGTGCGAGGTCGAGCACGTAACCGTCCGTCTCGCCGAAGCCGCCGAGCGGGCCGGTGCGCGGGCTGATGAAGCCGACCTTCAGCGTATCGCTGCTTTGAGCGAAGGCTGTGCGACCGGAAAGCGCCAGTGCTGTTCCGCCCGCTGCGGCCGATGCGATGAAAGAGCGGCGGGTGAGCGATGCCGCGTTGAATTTTGCGCTGCGGAAAATGCCGTTCATGAAATCATTCCTCCCTCTTGGGCCTCCCAGCCCGTTCACATTGTTTATTCCGATCTGAATTCAGATCGGGTATTGTCGTTTTCCCGATGCCATGGTGATCCATCTGAGCTCGGTAAATTCATCGATCGCGGCCTTGCCGCCGAAGCGGCCGTAGCCGCTTGATTTGACGCCGCCGAACGGCATTTGCGGCTCGTCGGAAACGGTGGCTTCGTTGATGTGGCAGATGCCGGATTCGAGCCGCATGGCGACGGCAAGCGCGGCATTGACGTCGGCGCTGAAAATGGCGGCCGAAAGCCCGTATTCGTTGTCGTTGGCCACCGTCACGGCCTCGTCGACACTGCCGACCCGAATGATCGCAGCGACCGGGCCAAAACTCTCCTCGCGGTAGATGCGCATGGCCGGCGTGACGTGATCGATCACGGTCGCATCCATCAGCGTCCCGTTGGCCTGACCGCCGCAGACAAGGACGGCACCCTTCTGCAGCGCGTCGTCGATCAGCGATCTGACGCGGCGCACGGCCTCTGCGTTGATCAGCGTCCCGAGCGGCGTGTTGCCGTCCCCTGGGTGGCCTGCGACGAGGGTCGCGGCTTTCGTTCCGAATTTGCCGACGAATTGGTCGGCGATCTCGTCCATGAGGATGATCCGCTCGGTCGACATGCAGATCTGCCCCTGGTTCATGAAGGCCCCGAAGGCGGCGGCGCTGACGGCCTCGTCGATATCGGCGTCGGCAAGCACGATGAACGGCGCCTTGCCGCCGAGTTCAAGCAGGCAGCGTTTCAGATGGCGTGCGGAGGCTTCAGCGATGATCCTGCCGACACGGGTGGAGCCGGTGAAGTTGATGCGGCGCACGGCCGGATGGGCGATGAGGGCCTCGACGACGACGGCGGCATCGCTCGGCGCGTTAGAGACGACATTGACGACGCCGCGCGGGAAACCGGCATCTCGCATGATGTCGCCGATCAGGCCATGGGTCTTCGGGCAGAGTTCGGAGGCCTTCAGGACGACCGTGTTGCCGCAGGCAAGCGCCATGGCGACGGCGCGGGTGCCGAGAATAATCGGAGCATTCCAGGGGGCGATGCCGACGCAGACGCCGGCCGGCTGGCGCACGGCCATGGCGAGGTTGCCGGGAATGCCCGACGGAATGAGTTCGCCTGATATTTGCGTGGTCATCGCCGCCGCCTCGCGAAGAATTTCGGCGCCGAGCCCGCAATTGATCGCCGCCCATTGCGCGGTGGCGCCGGTTTCGCCGGTCATGGCGGCAATAAGCTCCGGCGCGCGGGCCTCCAGCAGATCGGCCGCGGCATTCAGCAGCCTGCGCCGTTCGCCGGGGCCGGTCTGTGACCAATCGGGAAAGGCGGCAGCGGCTGCATTGGCTGCCCGCGTCATGTCGACGACGGATCCAGCCGAAGCGATCGTTGCGACATCGCCGGTCAACGGATCGATGCGTTCGAAGGTGGTCCCTTCGGCAGCCTCCAGCGCCTCATTGTTGATCATCAGCTTTGCCGAAAACACCGTTTCACTCCGCATTGTTGCCATGGGGAGAAGACGAGCGGACGCCGCAGCCCGAAAGCTGTTTAAGCGTTGCTGCGTCTGTCGGAATGCCTCCTCCCAAAGGCTGACGACGACAAGGTTACGCCGATCATCTGCGGATGGAATGCGATTTATTGGGTTAATATTGTAATTATTCGGCGATTGCTGCAATGTTTGATGGAAGCGGAGGAGAGGCGTTGGCGACGGACGGCGGCATTCATCATTATGCCAGGGGCGAGTGGCATGCTCCGTCGCTGTCGCATCGGCGCATCCGTCTTCAGAAGGGGCTTTATGCCGATTTCCACCATTTCCTGTTGCTCGGGGAGGGGCGGGCCGAGCTTCACTTCGACAGTGGCGAGGATCGGCCGTTGCAGGGTCCGCTGCTTGCCTTCCTGCCGCCTCAGGCTCGCTGCGACCTGTCGATTTCTGCCGGAACCGCGGCCCATCTCGTCGGAACCTCGCCGCAAATCATGGTCGATGCGATTGGCGACAAGGTGGAATCCTACTCGCTGCGAATCTTCACCGAGCAGCGCAGGCTGGTCGAGGCATTGGATCCTCTGCTGATTGTCGAAATCAGTCCGCTGATTTTGGGCTTCGTGCGGGAGCTCAGTGATCCCTCGCGCGCCTCCTGGATGGTCGCGTCTGCCTATATCAGGTTGATTCTGATGGCGCTGTGGCGCGGGGACGGCGAGAGAAGCGAGCCGCGCGGGCGGGGCGAAACCGGATCGATCCTGCAAAGATATCGGCAGCTGGTCGAGGCCGGCTTCCGCCAGCACCGGCCGATCAGCGACTACGCCGCGGAATTGGGCGTCACGGCCGACCGGCTTCATGCGATCTGCCAAAGGGCGCTCGGCCGCTCGCCGATCCAGCTTCTGCATGAGCGCGTGGTGCAGGAGGCAAAACTGAGATTGGAGCGCTCGGCCCGCAACATCCAGGAAATTTCCGACAGTCTCGGCTTTCGCGACCCGACCTATTTCAGTCATTTCTTCAAACGCAAGACCGGCCTTTCCCCCGCCGGCTACCGTGAGATCGCCCGCGCCTCCGCCGGCTCGGAAAACAGCATGCTGTCCTCAGGCTATGCCGATTGGCCTTAGGCTCGGGGCTTGTTGTTTAAAGCCGGAATTTGCCAGTCCTGGATCGCAAATCATGCTGACGTGGAATCCCACGCCGGCGAGGACTGCAATGCGCCATTAGCGGTCATTGCGCGTCGCAATCGGCAATGGCCGACATAGGGGCGGAAGCAGACAGATAGCTATGGAAAGGGACGCAGGCAAAGCAGCCCTCCAATATTCAACCATCTCTTTGTGGTTTTAAATCTCACTCGGCGGTTGATTTTCTTGTTCGTAACGTCTCATCCGTCTTGAACTTTCATCCATTCGCTTCGATATTTACGGTATCCGATCACGATGGGCGACTTGGGGGAGCGGAGAATTACTTGAAGCTGTCAAGCCCGAAGGCCACCAGCAGTAATGCCATGATGTCCATCCGGACCTCCGCATGAAACTGGACGCTTAAGGTACATGACGAGCAATCGTACATGCAGCTAATATAGTCCACTATCTCGACTACTTGTGCCGTAGGGTATTCCATACCCGTTCTAAACAGTTGGGGGCGAAGGATAACCGGATGCACAACGGTCCTTTTGCCCCCTCTCGCCTTTGGGGACTATCGTGAAGGCATGGACTGCTTCCGTCAGGCGCTACCCTCACTTTGATCCCGTCATATCCGTAGCTGAAGCCGAGGCCTTGGCGACGGATCCGGCTCGTGTTGCGACCCATACGTTCTATCCTTTTTTAAAGTACGACGAGGGCTGGACCGTTTATGCCAAGAAAGGCAGACACGGTAAGCGGAAGGATCGGCCTATCCGTTTTGCAGCCAGACTCGATAGCTGCATTTTTTCTTACTACAGACACATCTTGTCTGTGCCATATGAGGCTCGGCTTCAGACCGAAGGGCTGTCCGACTCCGTTGTTGCTTATCGCCGTATCTCAAAACCCGGCGGCAGCGGCGGACAAAGCAACATTGATTTCGCTCTTTCTGCTGTCGAGGCCATTCAGTCTCAAGGAAACTGCTGCGCCATCGCGCTCGACATCAGCAGTTTCTTCGAGACACTCGATCATGGCCGTCTTCGCGATGTCTGGGCTGAACTGCTTGGGGTCTCTCGGCTACCTGCTGACCACTTCAAGGTCTACCAGACGATAACGCGGTATCCTTTTGTGGATATCATCAAGGCCTATACTCGGCTCGGGTTTTATGGCGACAAAACGGACCGTAACGGCAAAGTCCGTCCTGGCTTCTTGAAAGCCAGGAGTGAAATTCCTGTTCAACTCTGCGATGGACGGACTTTTCAGGCGAAGATCGCGCGATCCGCCACACAGTCATCAATCATTGAAGTCAATAAGCTTTGTATAGGTGTCCCGCAGGGCGCACCATTGTCCGACCTTTTGGCAAACGCCTACCTCCTGGAATTCGACAAATACCTTCGTGATATCTGCATCAACTTCGGCGGCCGGTTCTTCAGATATTCAGACGACATTTTGGTCATCGCGCCCATTTTGGAAGCAGATGCAATCGTCCTTGAAAAGGAAATCCGAAGCGCGATTACAACCTACGGCAAGGGGCTTCTGATAAAGGAGGAGAAGTCCGCTATTCATCGCTTCGAGGTTGAAGGCGAGAGGCAAGAGGTTCGCACGATCAAGGCCAGCGATAAAGATGGTAGACCCATGCCGAACAAGCCGTTCGAGTATCTCGGCTTTCGGTACGACGGGAGACATGTGTTCATTCGTGACAAGACGATGAGCAATCTTCACCGAAAGATCGCGTCCGTATGTAGGGCGACTGCCATTCGTCAGGTCAAGCGATATCAGGGAAAGCTAACCCACGACATCCTTGCTCTGACCGACATCGAGAAGCTCATTCAGGCGTTCGGTTCGGTGGAAGATTTCCATATGAAGGCCGCTGACTATCGCTCATGGACATTCACCACCTACGCCAAACGAGCATCAAAAACGATGGGAGCGTTAGGAAAGCCAATCGCGCGTCAGATAAAGAACCTTCGTAGCGCAATCCATCGAAGGCTTGAATATGAGCTTACACGCGCGCAGTAAGTCCCGCTCACTCGTCAGTATGGTCGTATCGCTCTCCGAGCAGAACTAAGCCCGCTTCTCAAGAGCGCTTAACGTAACGTAGCGACTGACTTGGGCGCGCGAAGCGGACATTTCCGCTCTATCCGCCGACGGCGACTTCGGGGCCAGTACCAGACGGCTCGTCTTCGGTCTCTGGCCACAAGGAGGATTGCTCAGCGTCCTTACTGAAGCGGCCAAATTCGAAGGTCTTACCCTCCTGTGCACCAAGTTGCCGGACGATATAGGTCATATGGTGCGCCATGTTCCATTCCCGCCACATGCTGGGTGTACCCGCAGACCAACGCCCGTTGCCGATTTGATAAATTGCCTCGTCAGCATATGAGAAGTCGCGGCCCAGGAACTTTCCAGACGTCAAAATTGTCTGGCAGACGTCCTTCATTGCACTGGCCTGGGCGCCGGTATCGCTACCTCTCACCACAAGATTCGAGCCATCAATGGTGTAGCGAATATGCCGGTAAGGTACGGCACCACCTTTCTTTTTTGAAAACTTAATCTCGCTGCTATCTGGACCGTAGTCCCCGTAGCCGATCAAGTTGGGTGAAACCGAGCACTCTTTGATGGCCGCCTGGAAGACATCCCATTCGTGGCGAGTGACTGTGAACGTTCCCTTTGCCTTTGCCGGATTGGTTTTCGGGAAAGACGAGCCCTGGAAAACAATACGGTGCCATTGCGCGGCGGCGGCTATTTCGTCGAAGATTGCAGCAACGGCGATTTCTATGCCTTCAAGTTCAAAAGGCGCTTTGTTGAAGTCAACAAAGATGACGCAATCCTCGGGTGCGCAGCCGAGGGACTTCATGCCATCCAGTATCCGCTTAGTGTCCACCTTTTCATAGGGAACGAAAATCGCAACTCGCGGAGCCGATGCGCGGAGGAACGCAGCGAAAGTTGGGTTGAACAGATCATCTACAGTCGCCACGGCCACCAATTTGCCGTTCTGGTATTGCGCAGTGCGAAATAGCGTCCTTAGTCCAGAATCACCGAGAAAGGACGCGACATACTGAGCATCGAGAAAAGCTACCTCGAAAGGCCAATTCTTCCCAATACGACGGCCTGTTTCGTAGGCGATCTCATCGGGCGTGAGTGGCCTACCTTTCGCAGGATCACTTTCCTTCGGCGGAGGGATAATGAACCGTGGTTGAATTTGGCGCTGAATGTCTCGCGCTATCTTGGCAATGGCTGTGCATTCACCCTGCTTGACACGGAGCGCGGGATGATAAGGCTGCATGGAATTTCCTTTCTCTAGGACTGCTCCATTAGTTGCGCACGCACTGAATTTGTCCCGATCTTGTTCGCGAAGATAGTATAGTTTCGTCTTTCTTTGCGAATGCGGCCGAATACGATTGCCGAGTGTATCCCCAGATCGCTGGCAAATTTTTCGATTACTTCCGGCGAGTTTGCGATCCTTGCGGTTGACCTAGCCCATCTTTCCCCAGGAATTAGCAGATTTCCCGCGAACTTATCAGCTTCGGCCTCTTGCTCATCGCTGGCTGTCGCCTCGTCCTGGTCGTAGAAGCCAGTTGAAAGCCCAGTTCTATAGTGGAGAATAACATGGGCCAGTTCATGTAAAAGGGTAAACCAGAAATTGTCTATCGTGTCTTTCCTGATGGTGAGACCAATTACCGGAATACCCTGTTCTAGAAATGCTGCTCCATCGATGGCAAGGCCAGGAATTTGTGCTTCTGCTATGACTATGATCCCGTGCTCGGCCAGCACCTTGATCGCGCGATTCGGCCCATCGTCGAGGACGGTAAGCCCGACGAGTTCCGGCAACCAACCTATCTCTAGTGGATCGAAGCTTGTCAGTTCCTTTGAAATCTCGTCCCGAGCACGAGCGGCGACGCGTGCTCGCCATGCGTGAAGGAGGACGTCTTCGCTATGATCGGTGACGTTAAGGCCTGTCCGCAGCAGCGACGGACTGCCAAACTCAATACGGTTCTCAGCGATATATTGACGAAGCTGGGCCTCGCTCATTTCTTCTGAGAACCATCCCTTTGTCCGGCCATGGCGCAGTATCTTCTTAATGTCCTCCTTCGATACGTCAGCGATGATCGCGTCGAGTCCTCGGAATTCCGGATTTTCCTGGATGGTTGCTCTGATCTGCACACCTAAAAGAGCTGCGACACGCGCGTAGTTTTTTAGGCTGATCGAGCTGTACCGATCCGCCTCATATCGTTGGACTTGCTGCTCCTTGACGCCCAGCCGCCAAGCCAGGTCGCGCTGTGAATAGCCCTTGGCGATCCGTGCAACAATGAGGGTGACGCCCGGATCGCTCGACGCACGTTGTTGCAGGAGCGTTGCGTTGCCAGTCTCCTTGGCGAACTCGTAAGCTTCGATGGACCCAAGCAAATTCTTACGCTCGGCTTTCATCATCTCCGTAACCTGGACAACAACCTCCGATGGAAGGCCGCCGGTCATCTTCTTCACCGAACTCTCCGAGGAGAGTGCATCGATTAGGCGCGATACCCGCATTTTGGTGTCGCGCAGCTCTTTCTCATTGAGGATGATTCCTGAACTCATAGCGTACAAATACACAACGATTTTGTTGTCTACAAGGGTGTGCAACAAAATTGTTGTGGCCAACTCAAGCATGGGGAATTTGAAATGCAAGGTGGACTGGGGGCCCCGGTGGTTGGCGTAAAGCAGTTCGGGCGCCATCAAAAAGCTGCTGCGCCAATGAGGGTAATTTTGACACTACAACGAGTAGGAGTGGCATCATACTGAGCCAGCAAACGAGACCGCAATGACACATGGAGCGACTTCAGGATAATGTCTCAAAATGCGACCTGACGCCGCCAATGTGACTGCATCCGCTTTCCGGCAGACGCGATGGCCGTCTGAAGGACTAAAATGGAGGCGCAAAGCAGCCTTATCCTTCGACAACGAAAAAAGTTCGTTTGGCCGGCCGTCAGCGGAAACTACTCTAACTGGCGTGACGCCGAAGAGCAGACCAACCTCACGACAGCGCAAAAATCCTCACCTCTCTCCCGATGCCCTGAAGCTCAGCCATCCGCGAGGCGGAGCTGATGCCGCTGTCACGCAGGATCTCTGAAACCTGGGCATCTTCGACGATCGCCTCCGTCGTCATGATCACATTGGGATCGGCAAGGCCCTGGACGCGGGAGGCGATGTTGACGGTCTGGCCGAAATAGTCCTGCCGGTCGTTCAGGTTGACCGCGAGGCATGGTCCCTCATGGATGCCGATCTTCAGGAGAAGGTCGTCGCTGCCGTGTTCGGCATTCAACCGAAGCATCGCCTCGCGCATCCTGAGGGCTGCCGCCACCGCGCGGTCCGGGCTCGGGAAGGTCGCCATCACGGCATCGCCGATCGTCTTGACCACTGCTCCGGCCTCGGTTGCGACAATCTCGTGAAGAACCCTGAAATGCGCCCGCACCAGATCGAAAGCGGCAAGATCTCCAACGCGCTCGTAAAGCGCGGTCGAGCCCCTCAGGTCGGTGAAGAGGAAAGTCAGGCTGGTGATTTTGAGGCGCTGGTCGACATCGAGCGTGTCGGTCCGATAGATGTCGCGGAAACTCTGGTTGGTCAGCAGGCGTTTGGCTGTCAGAAAAGCGCGCCGGCTACCCAGCAGATCGTGAAGGTCGTCTCCAGCGATGCAAACGTTCGGGACGACTCTGCGATCGGTGTGGTTTTCGAGGGTCAGCCGCAGCAAGCCGGGACGCAGCGTGACCGTTTCGTTCAGTGCATGCCCTCGACTGATGACCATTGCGAGGTTTTGACGTTCGTCGGTGGGCTCACCCTTCACGTCGATGAACTGCGCCGAATGCGTGACCGCATCGAAGATGATGACGAACTGCGCCGGCAGTTGCAGGGAGACGAAAGCCTTCTCGCCCGGAGCCAGCTCGATCATCTCCAGCATGATGCGTTCGAACCTCGCTTCCAGATCCTCCGGCAAGTCGACGCCGGAGCTGAAGAAGATTTGGCGGTAGTATTCAAGCGGAGGCAGCCGATCGGGGTCGTGGGCAGCGATCCTGCGAACACGCGGACTGACTGTGAACGTTACCTCGACCATCTCGTCGAGGGTCGGTTCGTATCCGGCGGCGCAGAGCGCACAATGGTAGGTGTCCTGGACGACCCCTTTGAGAGTAGCGCCGCTGTCGAGCACACCGCCGCATCCCGGGCAAAGGACATTCCAGGTCATCTCGAACGCGCCTATGCGGGCTGCATGCAAAAGTGCTGCGATCGTTTTCTCTTCATCGAGATGATGCGTCTTGGCGAAGGCGAGCGCATTGATGCGATTGAGATCGCGATCCGAGCCATGCTTGACGACGTTTTCGATGCACTCGACCGTCTGCGGGTCAGCCGCCTGTCGCAGGGTGGCAAAAAGCACGTCCATTTCACTCATGAGACAAGTCTCCCCGTGCAGAACCCACGGCGGACGACGCCAGGACCGGGATCATAACACGGGACTTTGCCAAGAGAAATCTATCAGTTGGATGCCGCTCGCTTCCCCAAGCTCGAGCGGGTTTCAACTCCCCTTATAGATCCGCTTCAGCGCCATCAGCAGCCCATCCATTTCGTCGGGCGAAAACAGGCCGATGAAACGCCGTTCATGTGCGTCGATCAGATCACGCGCCCGCGCGAGCATTGCCCGCCCCGCCTTCGTCAGATGAAGTTCCTGGCGGCGGCGGTCGGCCGCGGAAGGACGTCGCTCGATCAGGTCGCGGGCCGCCAGCCGGTTGACGAGGGCCATCATCGTCGCCCGGTCGGTGCCGAGCGTATTGGCAAGGTCGATCTGCGATGCGCCGGGATTGCCGGCGGTGAGTTCCATCACCGCGAGCTGCTTCTGCGTCAGCCCCAGTCCCTCCATGGTTTCGGCGAAGTCGCGATAGATCGCGACATGCGCCATGCGCAGATGAAAGCCCAAGAGATCGCCAAGCCGGCCGACGTCGAGCGCCGGTGTCAAGGGAGCATCTTCGCGCTCAAAATCGTCCTGCGGTGGTTTTGCAGCCATCATTCGTTCTCACCTCGTCCAGGTGTCATAACCATCAAAATCAGCGGGTTAGTCAATATCCGCAATGCGGATTCCCCGCGTCTATCTGGGTTGATCGGTTTTGCTAGAAACAGCCTCTTGCATCTCACTCAAAAAATATTAGTATGTGTTGCATACAAATTTATGCCTGCAGCGGGGAGCGGCGGGCATGGGAGGAGAAAATGACGCAATCCTTTTCCGGGATGGCTTCGTCGGCGGACTGCGGTCTGCTGAAGGATGATCCGATCCTTTACCGCGCCAGCATCGTGCCGGATCGTCCGGCTCTGTTCGAGATCGCCACCGGTCGGGAGCTGACCTATGCCGAGCTCGATGCACGCATTGCCTGCTGTGCCGGTTTCCTCGGCGATATGCTGGGAGCGCGTCGCGACGGGGCGCGTGTCGCCATGCTGGCGCGCAATTCGATGGATTCGATCGTGCTTGCCTTTGCCTGCCAGCGCGCCGGCGCCATCTATGTGCCGCTCAACTGGCGCCTCAACGCCGCCGAGCTTCGGCCGATCCTTGCCGATTGCGCACCGGCTCTCCTGGTCCACGACGAAGAGTTTTCGGCAGCCGTGGCGAGCCTTGTGGACGTCGATCCGGAGATGACGGTGATATCGACCGCCGGCGGTCCGGCCGGGCTGGCCGCCCTGATCGAGGCGAGCCTTCCGGCCGCGCCCGTGATTGCCGATGCCGACGGCCCCTGCGTCCTGCTCTACACGTCGGGCACGACGGGACAGCCGAAGGGCGTCGTCATCACTCGCCGCAACGCTTTTTTCGCCGCCGTCAATTTTTCCTTCGTCGGCGAGATCGGGCCGGGATCCGTCGCGCTTTGCGACCTGCCGTTCTTCCACACGATCGGGCTGATCGCCGTGGCACGCACCACATTGATGCAGGGCGGCACGCTTGTCGTCTCCGACCGGTTCACGCCGGCGCGCACACTTGCAGCCCTTGCTGATCGGCAGCGTGCCATCAGCCATTATTTCGCCGTGCCGCAGATCGCGCTCGCGCTGCGCAACGACCCCGCTTATAGCGCCACGGCTCTTTCCGGCCTGCACGCGCTCTTCGTCGGCGGTGCACCACTGACGCAGGCGCTGATCGAAAGCTATCTCGATGACGGTGTGGCGCTGGTCAACGGTTACGGCATGAGCGAGGCGGGCACGGTGCTGCATGTGCCGATCGACCGGCGTGCCGTCCAGGACAATCCCGGCAGTGTCGGTCTTCCGGCGCCCTTGCTCGACATCCGTATCGTCGGCGACGACGGCTGCGATGTCGGGGAAGATGAGATCGGCGAATTATGGCTGCGCGGGCCGGCGGTGACGCCCGGCTATTGGAACAAGCCTGAGGAGACCGCTGCCGCCTTCACCGACGGCTGGTACCGCACCGGCGATCTCGGCCGCCGCGAAACCAACGGTTTCTATCGGATCGTCGATCGCCTGAAGGACATGTATATCAGCGGCGGCGAGAATGTTTATCCCGCCGAGGTCGAAGCAGCGCTCGCAAGCCATCCCGATATTCTCGATGTCGCGGTCGTCGGTATGCCCGATACCAGGTGGGGAGAATGCGGCGTCGCCTATGTCGTGCTGCGGCCGGGTGCTGCGGCAACGGGCGATGAGATCGCCGGCCATTGCGCGGCAAGGCTCGCCGCCTTCAAGCGCCCGGCGCGCATCCTCTTCGTCGAGACCATTCCCCGCACAGCCTCCGGCAAAGTGCAGAAACATATTCTGCGCCAGTCCCATTCCGACGAAACCCTTCAACGACAGGCCTTGTGAAGCCGCCTCCGGCATTCACGCCGAAACCAATGGAGCAACCCATGACAGAAAATCAATCGCCGGTTCTGGTCGAATTCGACAACGGCATCGCGTTCGTGACCCTCAACCGCCCGGAAAAGCGCAATGCGATGAATCCGGCTTTGAACGCCCGGATGATGGAAGTGCTCGATGAACTCGAGGGTGACGAGCGCTGCGGTGTTCTGGTGTTGCGCGGCGCCGGCGAGTCCTGGTCCGCCGGGATGGATCTCAAGGAATATTTCCGCGACAATGACGACAAGCCGCGCGATGTCACGCTGAAGGCGCGGCGCCAATCCGGCGGCTGGTGGGGCCGGCTGATGTATTTCGAAAAGCCGACGATCGCCATGGTCAATGGCTGGTGTTTCGGCGGTGCCTTCACACCGCTCGTTTCCTGCGATCTCGCCATCGCCGCCGAAGAAGCGAATTTCGGCCTTTCCGAGATCAATTGGGGCATTCTGCCGGGCGGCAACGTCACCCGCGCGGTTGCCGAAGTGATGCGCCATCGCGACGCGCTCTACTACATCATGACCGGCGAATTGTTCGGCGGGCGCAAGGCCGCTGAAATGGGCCTCGTCAACGAGGCCGTGCCGCTGGCCGAGCTTGAAACCCGGGTCCGCAAGATCTGCGCCAGCCTGCTCGAAAAGAACCCGGTGACGCTGAAGGCCGCCAAGGATACCTATAAGCGCGTGCGTAACCTGCCCTGGGATCTGGCCGACGATTACATCTACGCCAAGCTGGAGCAGATGCTGTTTCTCGATAAGACCAAGGGGCGCGACGAGGGGCTGAAGCAGTTCCTCGACGACAAGACCTATCAGCCGGGGCTCGGCGCCTACAAGCGCGACCGCTGACCTCAAGGCCCGGCATGCCGGGCCGTTTCGTGGGCAAATCATCGGGAGGAGGAAACCATGAAGATAAATGCCGCGGTGGCGCGTGCGCCACATATGCCGTTTTCGCTGGAAAGCCTCGATCTGGAGGAGCCGCGCGAGGGAGAGATCCTGGTTCGCGTCGTCGCGACCGGGGTCTGTCACACCGATATCGTCATGCGCGACCAGCATCTGCCGGTGCCGCAGCCGGTGGTGCTCGGCCATGAAGGTGCCGGCATCGTCGAGCGTGTCGGGCCTGGCGTCGCCAAGGTGAAGCCGGGCGACCACGTGGTCATGACCTTCAATTCCTGCGGTCATTGCCCGAGCTGCAACGATCACGAGGAGACCTATTGCCACGAATTCTTCCCGCGCAATTTCTTCGGTGCGCGCGCCGATGGTTCGAGCGGGCTCTCCTACAGAGGGGAGCGGGTGAACGGCAATATTTTCGGGCAATCCTCCTTTGCCAGCCACGCGCTCTGCCATGAGCGCAATATCGTCAAAGTGCCTGAAGATGCCGATCTGGCGCTACTTGGGCCGCTTGCCTGCGGCATCCAGACCGGCGCCGGCGCGGTGATGAACGCGCTCAAGGTCGAACCGGGAAAAGTGCTTGCAGTATTCGGCATGGGTTCCGTCGGCCTCGCCGCCGTGATGGCGGCGCGGATCGTCGGCGCTTCGCGCATCATCGCCGTCGACGTCAACGAGGCGCGGCTGGCGCTTGCCGCCGAACTCGGCGCGACCGACATCGTCGACGGCAAAGCGAGCGACGCCGTCGCCACGATCATGGCGCTGACCGGCGTCGGCGTCGACTATGCGATCGATGCCTCCGGCGTGCCCGCCGTCATCGACCAGTGCGTGCGGGTCCTGGCGCCGCGTGGCACTTGCGGCATCGTCGGGGCCTCGCCCCACGGCGCGACGCTGACGCTCGACCTCACCCATATTCTCTCCGGCGGGCGCCGGGTGCGCGGCATCGTCGAGGGTGACTCCAATCCCGACGTGCTGATCCCGCTGCTGATCGACCTTCACAGACAGGGCCGCTTCCCCTTCGACAGGCTCGTCACCTTCTACGATTTCGCCGACATTAACCGGGCGGTGGAGGATGCCGAAAAGGGCATCGTGCTAAAACCGGTGGTGCGCCAGCCGGCCGCCTGACACCGTTCAAGGGAGGAAAAAATGAACACCGTCGCCCCAATCGCCACCGATACCAGTCCTGATGCCATGAAGACGCTGCTCGACCGGCAAAGGGCGTCCTTCCTGAGGGACGGGCCGCCAAGCATCCAGACCCGTACGGATCGCATCGATCGCGTCATCGCTCTTCTCGTCGACCACAAGGATGCGATCGCCGCGGCGCTGTCGCAGGATTTCGGCAGCCGCAGCGTCGAGGCGAGCCTGCTTCTCGATGTCTTCACCTGCGTCGGTTCGCTCAAATACGCCAAGGGCCATCTCGCCGAATGGCTGAAGCCTGAGCAGCACGAGGCATTATTCCCGGACGCGGTGGCCGAAGTGAGCTATCAGCCGAAGGGGGTGGTCGGGATCCTCAGCCCCTGGAATTTCCCCTATCAGCTGGCCCTGGCGCCGCTTGCCGGCATTCTCGCCGCCGGCAACCGCGCCATGATCAAGCCGTCGGAGGTGACGCCGGCTTCGTCAGCACTGATGGCGGAACTGATCGCCCACGCTTTCGACGAAACGGAAATCGCCGTCGTGCAGGGCGGGCCGGCCACGGGCACGGCCTTTACGTCACTGGCCTTCGACCATCTGATCTTCACCGGCGGCACCGTGATCGCCCATCACGTCATGCGCGCGGCGGCGGAAAACCTGACGCCGCTGACGCTCGAGCTTGGCGGCAAGTCTCCCGTCGTCATCGGCCGCTCGGCCGACATCGCGGACGCCGCGCGCCGCGTCATGACCGTCAAGACGCTGAATGCCGGCCAGATCTGCCTGGCGCCGGACTATGTCTATGTGCCCGAGGAAAGTGTGACGGACTTCGCCGAACACGCGGTCGCGGCGGTCGTTGCAATGTATCCGGGGCTGAAGGAAAATCCTGATTACACCTCGATCGTCAATGCCCGCCATCATGCCCGCGTCCAGGGCCTGATCGACGACGCCAGGGCCAAGGGCGCCCGCGTCATCGAGATCAACCCGGCGGCGGAGAATTTCTCCCAGCAATCGGCCCATCGCATGCCGCCGACCCTGATCCTCGATCCCACCGAAGATATGCGCGTGCTGCAGGAGGAAATCTTCGGACCGGTGCTGCCGGTGATTGCCTATCGCGATATCGCCGACGTCATCGATCGGATCAACGCCAAGCCGCGCCCGCTCGCGCTCTATTACTTCAGCCAGGATGGCGAAGAGGAACGCCGCGTGCTCGACAATACGACCTCCGGCGGGGTGACGGTCAACGACTGCATGAGCCACGTCACGGCGGAAGGCCTGCCCTTCGGCGGAGTCGGCCATTCCGGCATGGGCGCCTATCACGGCAAGTTCGGCTTCCTCGCCTTCTCGCATCCGCGCGCCGTCTATCACCAGAGCAAGATGGTGGAGGCCGAATATATGATACGCCCGCCTTTCGGCGAAGCGATGCGCGGCTTCCTGGCCGCGGCGATCTGCAAGTAACGACACATCAGAGAAGCGATGGCGTCGCATCGTTGCGAGGTCATCGCTCCCTGTTGGTGCGATGCACCGTCAAGCGTCCCTTGTCCGCAGGCGTGGCGGCTCAATCGAGCCGTAGCGTCTTGCCTGACCCAGCATCAAATAGATGGAGCTTTTCCGTTCGGGGAGCCACTGTGACGACTTGCCCCGGCTCGAACTCATGGCGTTCCGAAAACACGGCGACAAGTTCGCCCGGCCCGTAGCGCAGGAACACCATCGTTTCATGGCCGGTGGGTTCGGTGACGCTGACCGTTGCCTTCAGGCCATGTTCGGCGAGCGACAGATGTTCGGGGCGAACGCCGAGGAGCACGGACTGCCCGTCTGTTGCTTCGGGCGTGAAACCAAGTCCGATCTCGTCGCCGGTCTCCGTGACGAAGATAGCGCCATCGGCCTTGTACCGGCCTTTCAGGAGGTTCATCGACGGCGAGCCGATGAAGGTTGCCACGAACGTGTTGTTGGGACGGTCGTAAAGTTTCAGCGGCGTGCCGATCTGTTCGACCTTGCCTCCCTGCATCACCACGATCTTGTCGGCCATGGTCATCGCTTCGACCTGGTCATGCGTGACGTAGATGGTCGTGGTTTTCAGCCGCTGGTGCAGTTCCTTGATCTCCTTGCGCATCTGAACGCGCAGCTTGGCATCGAGGTTCGACAAAGGTTCGTCAAACAGAAAGACCTGCGGCGATCGGACGATGGCCCGCCCCATCGCGACACGCTGCCGCTGGCCACCCGAAAGCTGGCGCGGATAACGGTCGAGGTAAGGCACGAGATCGAGTGTTTCGGCCGCCGCCTGCAGGCGCTGTTTGATAACGTCGGCTGGCTGTTTCTGCAGGCGAAGCGCAAAAACCATGTTTTCGGCAACGGTTTTGTGCGGATAGAGCGCATAGCTCTGGAAGACCATTGCGATATCGCGGTCCTTCGGCGGGAGATTGTTGACGACGTTTCTGCCGATCGAAATCGTGCCGTCGGTGATGCTTTCGAGCCCTGCGACCATGCGCAACAGAGTCGACTTGCCGCAACCGGAAGGACCGACGAGCACCACAAACTCGCCGTCGCGGATTTCTATATCGACGCCATGCAGGACATTTAACGTGCCGTAGGCCTTGCGTGCCCCCGAAATATTGACCTCAGCCATGTGCCTCCCACTCGCTTTCTGCCGGCCCCGGGCGCTCCCCAAGGGCTGTGCATTTCACGACAGATGCTTCCTGCAAGAGGGCCGACGAGCCGCCTTTTGCCGATTTGAAACTACCTGTCAGACCTCCTCCATGAAACGTTTCATTTCCTGTTGACTTTTTCCGCCTGCCGTCTAATTCTCGAAATCGAGACCGGGAGGAGCGGTTTCAGGCAAGATATGAAACGTTTCATTTTCTTGCTACCAGATAGTTCCGCAGGAGGCCAGTGTAAAATCGCACTGGAGCCAGCCCGGCACGGCCAGGTGGCGGCAGCACAACGAAACGTGGAGGAGGAAAATATGAGAGTTGAAATATATGATGCATTGATGCGCCGTCAGGCAAGTCGCCGCGACGTCTTGCGTGGAACGGCAAGTGCCGCAGCACTGCTCGGGCTGTCTGGCGCGATGGGCGGCATTGCCGGCACGGCGTTTGCCGCCGATGATCTGCGCGCCCAGATCCTGAAAATTCCAGGTGTCGGCAAGGGCTCGCCAACGGACGCAGACTGGCAGAAGGTCGGCGAGCTTTGCCTCGGTCCGACCAAGGCCAATGTCAAGCAAGGTGAGTTCGCCGGTGTCGAGCTGACCTTCATGGGGCTCAACAACCAGAACCTCCACAACTTCCTGTTCCGCGGTTTCCTGAAGCCGTGGGAAGCCTATACCGGCGCCAAGATCAACTGGATCGACCTTGCTCAGGCTGATTACAACGCTCGACTTCAGCAATCGATCGCAACCGGCACGGTTGACTTCGACCTCCTGGAGATGGGTGCACCCTTCGAGGGCGACACCGCCGGACGCGGGCTTCTGGACGAGATGCCTGACTGGGTTGCAAAGCAGATCGAGGCGGACGACATGGTGAGCTACCTGAAGCCACCGGTCGGCACCTGGGGCGGCAAGACCTATCGCGTGACGATCGACGGCGACTGCCACACCTTCGCCTACCGCAAGGATTACTTCGGCGAAGGCTCGATCAGCGGCATGGCGGAGCCGCCGAAGACATGGCAGGAAGTGAACGCGGCTTCCAAGGCGCTGATCGGCAAGACCGATCCGCTGACCAGCCAGCCAGCCTACGGCTATCTCGATCCACTCAAGGGATGGGGCGGCTTCGGCTTCTATTTCATCGAGAACCGCGCAACGGCCTATGCTAAATATCCGGGCGACCCGGCCTGGCTGTTCGATCCTGAAAACATGAAGCCGCTGGTCAATAACCCGGCATGGGTTCAGGCGATCCAGGACGTCTTGGATCTGATTGCGGCAAAGGCCTATCCCGCCGACCAGATCAATGCCGACCCCGGCACCACGGCTTTCTCGCAGTTCCTGGCCGGCACCGGCGCAATGCTGATGTGGTGGGGCGATGTCGGTTCCAGCGCACGCACTTCCGACACCTCGGTCGTCGGCGATGTGGTCGGTTTCGGCATCAACCGCGGCTCCAACCGTGTCTACAACCGCAAGACCGGGCAGTGGGAAGACAAGTACAACGAAGCGCCTAATATGGCCTATCTGGGCTGGGGCATTTACGTTACCAAGCAGGTCTCCAGCGACGAGAAGAAGCGCAAGGCCGCCTGGTCTGCTGCTGCCCATCTCGGCGGCAAGGATCTGTCTCTGTGGACGTCGGCCTATCCCTCCGGCTTCCAACCCTACCGTCAGTCCAACTTCAACTATGACGAATGGGAAAAGGCAGGTTACGACCGCGCCTATATCGAGGACTATCTGGGTTCGAACGTCGATAGCTACAACCACCCGAACGCCGCCATCGAACCGCGTATCCCCGGCATCTTCCAGTATTACTCCGTCGCCGAAGACGAGTTGGCGAAGGGTTTTGCCGGACAGTACAAGTCGGCACAGGAGACCGCGGATGCGATTGCGGCCGCCTGGGAAAAGATCACCGACCAGATCGGCCGCGATAGCCAGCTGAAACTTTATCGGACGAGCCTCGGGCTCTGATCGATGACTGCTGCATAATTTCTTAGATCGGGATCGATTTGGGGATAAATTATGCAGCAATTCAAAGCGTGCAGCGTCCTTTGCGGGTCTTTCAGACGCGCGGCGCCGTAAGCGCGCTGGCGGATCGGCAACGATTTCGCCAGCGCCCATTCTGTTCGGGCGAGGAATAATATGTCGACAGTCGAAGGCGACCTGCTGCACACGGTCGAAGCCGGCTCCATTTCTGCGAGCCGTCGTTTCTGGGGCCAAGCGGTTCTGTGGCTGAGCGCCATATGGTTCGTAACGTCATTTGCATTGCAGGGTGCCCATGCGTTGGGCTGGACCGATTGGGGTTTTTCGAACTGGCGCCCGGTTCTTTATGCCTATTTTCTCTGGGCCGCAGTTCTCTGCATCACCCGCGTTGTCATCTACGGCGAGTCGGGCAAGAAGGCGCTTTTTATTCTGCCGGCTGCGCTTTTCGTCGTGTCGATGGTGGTCTTTCCGCTGATCTTTGCGCTCTGGATCGGCTTTTCTGATTGGAACCTCGCCTCTTCGTCGGGGCGGCGCTTCAACGGGCTCGACAATGTGCGCCGGATGATCACCGATCCGTTCTATGGCAATGCCCTGCTCAACATGATCCTTTATTGCCTGGCGATCGTCGTCGAATACGCAATCGCGTTCGGCCTGGCGTTGCTCCTCAATCAGGAAATCCTGGCTCGCAAGTTCTGGCGCGTCACCTTTCTGGTGCCTTTGATGCTGTCGCCGGTCGCGGTGAGCTGGATGGTCGGCAAGTCGATGATGGAAACCCGCTTCGGCCCGGTCGCGCGGTTTGCCCGCTGGCTCGGCTGGGAAAATCCCTCGTTCTTCGGCGATCCGCTCGTGGCGCGGCTTTCGATCATGATCATGGATGCCTGGACCTTCATTCCGTTCATGATGATCATGCTGCTCGCCGGACTGCAGGGCCTGTCGCGGGAGGTGCTGGAGGCGGCCGAAGTCGATGGTGCCACCAAGTGGCAACGCTTCTGGAAGGTTATTTTCCCGCTGATGCTGCCGGTTTCGGTAACGGCGGTGATGATCCGCATCATCTTCAAGCTCAAGCTCGCCGACATCATCATCACGGTGACGTCGGGAGGTCCAGGCGGGGCGACCGATTCCGTCACCAGTTTCATCTATCGCGAATATCGCGACCGTTCGAATGTTGGATACGGCACCCTTCTCGCGCTCGTCTATCTGGTGATCATCGTTTTCGGCATGACCGGGCTGATGAAGATTTCCGACCGTATCGTGAAGCGCATGACAGGAAGGCTCTGATGGTTCGGATCGATTTCGAAAAATACGCGCGCGGCCAGCGCATTCGTTGGTGGGCCATGCGTTTCGCCATCTACGGCCTGTTGGTTACCTGGGCATTTGTCTGCATTTTCCCGCTGTTCTGGACGGTCTCGACCTCGTTCAAGACAGCGGCTGACGTCATGCGCGGCAATCTGATCCCCTGGTTGAACTTTGCCCCCAACTGGCTGGGCTGGCGCTCGCTCGGGCTTTCCCCGGATACGATTTTCGAGATATCGACGGTGCGCGACGAGTTCATGCGCAGGCTCTGGAACAGCATCATCATTTCGGTCGTGGCATCTGCACTTGCGGTCGTGCTCGGATCGCTCGCGGCCTACGGCCTCAGCCGCTTTTCATACCGGTTCGGCCACATGCGCAACTCCGACATTTCGTTCTTCTTCTTGTCGCAGCTCATAATGCCGCCCGTCGTTCTCGCCCTACCATTCCTCGTTCTCTATAAGGAACTGGCGCTGCTGGACACCTATGTGGGAATGATCGCCGTCTATACGCTGATGGTTCTGCCGATTGTCGTCTGGATCATGCGCGACCAGTTCGCCACGGTGCCCGTGGAGCTCGAGGAGGCAGCGCTTGTCGACGGACTGTCGATCTGGGGCGCGTTTGCCCGCATCATCGTGCCGCTCGTTCTGCCGGGCATGGTGGCCGCCTTTCTGCTGGCGCTGATCCTGTGCTGGAACGAATATTTCTTCGCCGCGCTGCTGACCTCGACCAATACCAATACATTGCCGGTGATGATTGCCAGCCAGACGGGCAGCCAGGGCATCAATTGGTGGTCGATGGCGGCGCTTTCCACCGCCGGCATCCTTCCATTGGTTGTTGTCGGCGTTATGCTGGAAAAGCACATCATCGCCGGGATGACCGCGGGAGCGGTAAAGTAGCTGCGGGACGTTCGAGATGTCAAAGATGCCTACAATCAAGGATGTCGCCGAGTATGCGGGCGTATCCGTGGGCACCGTTTCGCGCGTGCTGTCGGGTGAAGCGGCGGTCAAACCTGTGCTGCGCGAAAAGGTCAGCGCCGCCATCTCTGCGCTCGGATACCGGCCGAATGTGACCGCGAGAGCGTTGCGCACCAGCAAAACCGACGTTATTGGCCTCGTCGTTCCCGACATCACCAACCCATTCTTCGCGCAACTTGCTGCAAGCGTCGAGCGCGCCGCGCTGGAATGCGGGCATAGCCTCATGCTGGCTAGCTCGCATGACGATCGCGAGGCGGAGCAGAGCCATGTTTTCGCGTTCCTCGACCGGTCGGTGCGCGGCATCATCGTGGTGGCTTCGAGCGACGGTTCGGGCCTCCCCTTGGAGGGAGCGGTTCCGATCATATCGCTGGACCGGCGCTTCGGCAGCTTCCCCTTGGTGTCGACAAACCATGCGCAAGCTGCCGCGCTTATTGCCGACCATCTCTATGGGTTAGGCCACCGCCACATCGCCTACATCGCTGGGCCACCCGACACGGAGGCGGGGCGCATGCGCAAAGAGGGCTTCGTCAGCCGCATTGACCTGTTTGGAAAGACCGGCGAGGCAGTTGAACTCGAAATCGCGTATGGCAAATTCGACTATGAGTCCGGTGAGAAAGTTGCCCGTGACCTGCTTTCGCGCCCACCACAGGGCCGGCCCACAGCAATCGCGGCTGCCAGTGACCAGCAGGCCATCGGCGCCCTGCGCGCTGCACGCGACCTCAAGATCGACGTGCCGCGCAAGCTGTCCGTGACGGGGTTCGACGACATTTCGCTCGCTAACCTCGTCGTGCCACGGCTGACAACCATACGCCAGCCGGCCGACACGCTGGCACGGCGCGCGGTCAGCCTTCTCCTTGAGGAGCCGCCCGGCACAGGAGACGAGATGATCGACGGATCGCTGATCGTGCGGGGTTCGAGTGGCCCGTGCGCGCAGCCCAGGGTCGCCGGGCATAAAAATTGAAGCAAGGCCGGCATTTCGGCCATTATAAGGAATGGAAAGATCGAATGCTCAAGGGAATCAGGGCCGAACTCAACGGCGATATTCTTCAAGCACTTTGCAACATGGGACACGGCGACTATCTCGTCATCTCCGACACGAACTTTCCGTCGGATTCGATCGCCCGCCAGACGCGTCTGGGCAGGCTTCTGACGATGGAAAACATTTCCGCGCCGCAGGCGATAGATGCGGTCCTCTCCGTCTTCCCGCTGGACACCCCGATTCAGCCTTCGGCGGGTCGCATGGAAGTGATCGGCAAGCCTGACGAAATCCCGCAGATTCAACAGGAAGTCCAGGCCATCGTCGATCGCGCCGAAGGCAAGTCATCGCCCATGTATCCGGTCGAGCGGATGGCGTTCTACGACATCGCCAAAAAGGCCTATTGTGTGATCGCAACGGGGGAACTGCGATTTTACGGATGCTTCCTTCTGACCAAGGGCGTCATCCCGGCGGAGGAGGCGGTCAGATGAGCGGGAAAAGCGGAATCGTCATTCTGGGTATTTTTGCCGCCGACACCGCCTATAAGGCCAAGCGCCTGCCCCATATTGCCGAGACGCTGATGGGATCGGGCTTCACGCTCGGTCCGGGAGGCAAGGGCTCCAATCAGGCGATAGCCGCGGCAAAGGCCGGTGGCACGGTAACCTTCATCTCTCGGGTCGGCAACGACCCGTTCGGTGAGATGGCCCTTGCGGCCTACGCAGCGGCCGGCGTCAAAGCCAATGTGATGAAGATGGACGGCGTCTCCAGCGGTGCTGCCTTCATCTTCGTCGACGAAGCGAGCGGCGATAATGCCATCATCGTCGCGCCGGGTGCTGCCGGTCTAATCGGCTTAGACGATGTCGATGCGAACCGGGTGGAGATCGAAAGCGCCGCGATTTTTATGACCCAGCTCGAACAACCGCTCGAGGCGGCCATCCATGGCCTGTCGATGGCGAAAAGGGCAGGGGTCACCACGATTTTCAATCCGGCGCCTGCCCGCGCCCTACCGGACAGCATCTATGGCTTGTGCGATTTCATCGTCCCGAACGAGGTGGAGGCGGCCGAATTGGCGGGACATGCGATCGACACGGACGACCAGGCACGAGCCGCGGCCCAGACCTTGCTGGATCGCGGAGCGAGAGCGGTCATCATCACGCTCGGCGCACGCGGCGCTTTCTATCACACGGCCGGTCAGAGCGAATTTGTCCCCGCTTTTTCTGCGGGCAACGTCGTCGACACCACGGGCGCCGGCGATGCCTTCCTGGGCGGCTTCGCGACAGCGGTCTCCGAAGGATATGCGCCGATCGAGGCCGTTCGCTTCGGTTGCGCGACGGCGGCAATCGCCGTGACCCGGCCGGGCACGGCCCCCGCCATGCCTTCGCGCGCCGAGATCGATGCCTTGCTGCGCTAGATAGGCGTGCCGAGCGCAGGCGCATCAGCAAACGAATGAGGCTGACAGGCCTCAGTTTAACGAAGCTCAAACTAGTGTTGTCGTATGACAGCCTCGTTACATGGCTTGGAAGGTGGATCCAGCGCGGTGAATGGCAATTGGACGCAATTCGGTGGCAACCTTTCATTCGTGTGCCTGGCAATTTCGCTGTGGGCGCTTTTTTCCATCCAGTTTCAGCGCGGTGCCTTCGGGCAGGAAAAAATCGCCTTTGGAATCATAGCCGGCGGCGCCTCCATCGGATCCATATTGCTGGCCATTGAATTCCATCCTGGCATCTATATCGATTTGCGCTTTTCGCCACTTGCATTGGCCGGTATGTTCGGCGGGCCGATCGCGGCGGCTTTTGCCGCAGCGCTGGCGATGGCCTTTCGTTTTGCCGTCGGCGGTACGGCGATGGTCGACGGGATCATCACAATCGCCGTCGCCACCGGCATCGGTTTGGCCGGTCATGCCTGGACCCGTAAGAGATCTCCGGGGCTCAAGGATGTTGCGCTGCTGAGCCTGGCACTCGGCTTTGCATTGGTGCTGTCGATGGCGATGCTTCCCACCTTGGTGAATGCCGATGTGCTGGCCGGCGTCGGTTTTCCCCTGACTGCATTGAATTGCCTTGCGACCGTTCTGGGCGGTTTCGTTCTCCTGAAGACGCAGCAATGGGAGTTGGAACGAAGCATCTTGGTGACTGCATTTTCGCAGTCGCCCGACTATCTCTATGTGAAGGACCGAAACAGCCGGTTCATCACTGTCAACGAAAACATGACCCGCCTCTTCCGTTTCAGGACGACGGCGGAGATGATCGGATTGTCGGATTTCAATCTGATGTCGCGACCACTCGCCGAGGAACTATATCATCTCGAGCAGCAGGTCATCGATACCGGGGTGCCGCTGATCGATTCCACCGAGTATATCGAAGGCAGATTTCTGCTCGCCTCCAAGGTTCCGCTGCGGGACAAGCAGGGTCGTGTGATCGGCCTCGCAGGCGTAACGCGAGATGTTACGGAGCGAACCGCCCTGGAGCGGGAATTGCGCGAAAGCAAGAACCTGCTCTCGCATGCAATGGCCGGCATGTCCGATGGCATCGCCATGTACGACAGCAGAGGGTTTATCCTCTTTTGCAACGATCAGTATCGCAATGCGTTCCCGCTCTCCGGCGAGACCCGCGTGGTCGGCGCCCATATCAGCGACATCCTGCGTCGCGTCGCCGAAACCGGTGAGCGACCCGGTGTTCCGGAAGGGGATGTCGAGGACTGGATCAAGGCCGCTACTGCTTCACTGCACAGCAACAAGGACGAAGAAGTTCAGCTTCATAACGGCGACTGGCGCAGCATCCGGACAAGGCTCGCGGAAGATGGCACGGCGATGGCGGTTGTTTCCGACATCACGGCGACGAAGCAAGCGGAAATCGCGCTCAGGCTATCGGCGGAGCAACTTAAGAGCCTTGCCGAGACCGATGGGCTCACCGGCATGGTCAACCGTCGCGCCTTCGACGAAGCTTTCGCACGTGAGACCGTAGGCAGCGCCCGGAAGAACACGCCGTTCAGCCTTCTGATGGTCGATATCGACCGGTTCAAGGCCTATAACGATACCTATGGTCATCCCGCCGGCGATCAATGCCTGCGTGTCGTCAGCATGTGTCTGCGCCAGTCGGTCAGCCGACCAGCGGACATCGTCGCACGCTACGGTGGAGAGGAATTCGTGGTGTTCCTCCCCGACACCAGCGCCAAAGGGGCAATGATCGTTGCCGAGCAGTTCGCCCGTCGCCTGGCTCAAGAGAGTATCGTTCATTCCGGCAGCGAATTCGGACGGGTGACGGCCAGCATCGGCGTATCCTGTGCGACCGGCGCGGTCCTGCGGACCAACCCCAACCGTCTCCTGACCGAGGCCGACGCCGCCCTCTATGAGGCCAAAACGCAAGGCCGCAATCGCATTATGGCCCATTCGCCCAGCGGCGAACGGCACGCGATGAAGGAAGCTGGCTAGGCCGCTACGTCAACGGACGCGGCCAAATCCGCTCATTCTGATTGGTTTTTTCCATCGAACCATCGCGTCGGTGGCCCGGATGTTTTTTCACTTCGGCAATGCACGGCCATTATCGCCGCATCGCGCGCTTCCTGGTCTCGGACGGATATTCCCCGTATGTCGTCTTATAAATTGCGGAAAACCGGCCGAAATGAAAGAAGCCCCATTTGAGGCAGACGGCCTTCATTGTGTCCTTGCTCTCTGCATCGAGCAGATCCTGGCGCGCGGCACGCAGACGCAGCGTCTGCAGGTAGACGGCGGGAGAGGTGCCCCTGAAGGCACGAAAACCGGTTTCCAGCGCCCGGCTGGATACGCCGGCCGCTTCGGCCACCTTCGGCATGGTGATTGGGCGATCGATATTGGCGTGCATGAATTCGATCGCCTTGCGGACATGCCGGGGTGCGATCAGGCCAGGCCTGTTCTCCAGGAAATGCGACAGCCGGTGAGGCACCAGGCGCACGACCAGATCGGCCAGCGCCTGCGTCAGATGCGCCATGGCAATCGGCGACTGCAGCAAGGGGCCGTCGTCGCGCATCCCCAGGATGATGGTTTCCGTGAGGTTGCCGATCATCCGGCCGGCCGGTTTGGATAGATCCAGTTCGGGCAGCAGGTCGAGAGAGCCGCTGAACGGCATCTCGAAGGTCTGGCCGATCGTCTGCAGGATGACGGGCCAGTTGATCAGCAACTCGTCGATGACGTTCGATTGCCCATGCATGATGACGCTGTTGGGTTCGAAATTATTGTAAAGAAGCAGTTTTCCTTGCCCGGCCTCGGCGACGCGGGGTCCATAGGTGACACCCATGCCGCCGCTGCGTGGCACAACGATCGACAGATACTCCGCCGTATCGACGGTCGGCTCGATATTGAACTGAAACTCGGCCTCATGATAACCGGTGAGCAGCACCGCATTGTCAGTCGCGGCAAAATCCAATCCCCAGTGGAACTCCTGAGCACGGCCGACAGGCTCGGCATCGAATGCGCCAAAAGCGCCTCCGAGGGTTTCGACCATGTTGTCGAAGGACGAGCCGCGAAATCGAAATGAGAATTGCGGCGTGCTATTTTCCGACATGCTGCCCCCATTGTTCAATGTGGCGGCGCTGACTTGTCCTTCTCAACCGCTCGCAGATTCCGACGCAATGCGCGATCCGTGCCGACGGATTGATGTGCGTACCTCTTTCAGTCCCGCCGGTCGCCATCGATCGGTGTCCTCCGCTTTGTCAGCGCCTGCGGGCGGGAGTGATGGGCGATGCTTGGCTATATCTTAGCCGATCGGGACCTAGAACGCAGCAGGCCTCGGCGGAGCAGGTGGATCTCCGCGTGGTATCGGCAGCCGGATCAGCGCCATGTGCAAGCCGATACAGCTCAAGCTGGGGTGTGGCGGGCGTCAAAAAAACCAACCAGTGAAATGCATTGTCGACAGTTCCAATTCAGTCAGTTCTCCGCAACCTGAAGCCCGGAACTGGCAGACCTCGGAACAATAGGCAAGCCTTCGCGCCACCTGCTATGACGAAAAGCGGGTGATGAAACGATTACGCAGAGGGGCAAATTTATGGGGTGTATCCGCGAGGCCACGAAAGGCTGCAAACGTAGCGGCCTGGACTTGATGCGCATCACCATCTGAAGCTAAGGAAAACGCTCCAATCCGGGATCTGCGCAGTCGCCTGCCGAAGATTCTATAGTGGACCGCTTATAGCCTTCGGCAGGCAGACATGCATGCAGGCATACGCACGGGATGGGGTGCGTATGTATGATCCCTTCCATCCTTTTTGGGGGGTGATGGATGAACGGGCTTGGCTTTGGGACCGCGAACCATCATGGTTTGGTCGAAAGTCATCTTATTGCTCCGTGGCCATGGAGCAATTGTCAGACCCCGATAAAGTCGGCTAAGCGGCTTTTCGCGACGCAGTCTGGACTGGCCTTGCGCAAAATGTATACGAAAGCGCTGGCGGGAGGTTGTTCGCGCCGCGGGTGCGCACGCAGGACGGGTTCGCTTAAGATGGCTCAGGATGACGATATCTGCGCCGATGGCTTCGATATCCGGTGCCTCGTCATAGGATTTATAATCGCCCGACCGCCGGCCTCAGCACATCTGGTTGCATATGAGGCCGTCAGGCGGCCGACTTTCCAGTTCCCGAAATGACGGCGTGCCCGATATCGGTGTCGCCAAGCAAACAGAAAGACGGCCGCATCTGGAGTGTCAGAGGGCAACCGACAGGGCACTGTCGTGTCGGGGGGCTACCTCCTGCGAGTTCACCATCGCGCCCGCGAGCTGGCGGAAAGTGACGAGCCCCAATGTTTCCCCGGAGGGCGAAACCACCCTGGCATCGCCCTCTGGCGCCGATGACAGCATCCTGACGGCCTCTTCGACGGTCGTGCCTGCCGCAATCGCCAGTCCAACCGGCCCCGCACCGGGATGCAGCGCCGTCATGACGGCTTCGACATGGATGACCCGGCCTCGATTGACCTCCTTGACGAAGTTGGCGATGTATTGGTCGGCCGGCCGCAGAACGATGTCTTGGCTGGTGCCCTGCTGGATGACTTCGCCGTCGCGCAGGATGGCAATCTGGTCGCCCAGGCGAAGGGCTTCGTCGAGATCGTGGGTGATGAAGACGATGGTTTTCTTGATCTCCTTCTGAATGGTGAGAAGGACCGTCTGCATATCCGTGCGGATCAAAGGGTCGAGCGCCGAATAGGCTTCGTCCATCAGCAGGACCGGCGCATCGTTGGAGAGAGCCCGCGCCAGGCCGACGCGCTGCTGCATGCCGCCGGACAGCTGGTTGGGATATTTCTGCTCGAAGCCCTTCAGGCCAACCCGCTCCAGCCAGCGCATGGCGACATCGGTCGCTTTCGAGCGCTCGATGCCCTGTACTTCGAGGCCGAAGATGGTGTTGTCGAGAACATTCCGGTGCGGCAGAAGTGCGAACTTCTGAAACACCATTGCCGTCTGGTGCCGGCGAAATGCCCGCAATTCCGTCTCGTTCATTTTCACGACATCGACGCCGTCGACCAGCACTTCGCCGGCAGTCGGATCGATCAGGCGATTGATGTGGCGGATGAGCGTCGACTTGCCCGAACCCGAAAGCCCCATGATGACCTGGATGCGGCCGGAGGGAATCTCGACATTGATATCTCTCAGGCCCAGCACGTGACCGTGCTTTTCGTTGAGTTCCGTCTTTGACAATCCCTTTTGGACGGCATCGACATGCGTGGAGGGGTTGGGGCCGAAGATTTTGTAAAGATGGCGGATCTTGATGCCGCCGAAACGTTGATCAGCCATGGACGATCTCCCGATGCTTCTGGAGCCTCTTGCCATACGCCTGGCTGACCCGGTCGAAGATGATGGCAATGCCGACGATGGCAAGGCCGTTGAAAATACCCAGGGTGAAATATTGGTTGGCAATCGCCTTCAGCACCGGCTGGCCGAGGCCCTGTACGCCGATCATAGATGCGATGACCACCATGGCAAGCGCCATCATGATCGTCTGGTTGATGCCGGCCATGATGGTGGGAAGCGCCAGCGGCAGCTGCACCTTGAACAGCTTTTGCGACTTTGATGTTCCGAAGGCGTCCGCCGCTTCCAGCACATCCTTGTCGACCAGCCGGATGCCGAGATCGGTCAGGCGGATCATCGGCGGAATGGCGTAGATGACGACGGCGATCAGGCCGGGTACCTTGCCGATGCCGAGCAGCATGACGACCGGGATGAGGTAGACGAAACTCGGCATGGTCTGCATGACGTCGAGAATCGGATTGACGACGCGCTGCAACCGGTCGGAGCGTGCCATCAGGATACCCATCGGTATGCCGATGGCGATGGAAAGAATCGTGCAGACGAAGATCATCGAGACCGTCCGCATCGTATCGTCCCACATGTCGAAATAGCCGATCAGCATCAGCGTCACCAGACAGCCGACGACGATCTTCAGGCTGCGGCTCCCAAGCCAGGCGATGGCGAGGATAATCGCGGTGATGATCGGCCACGGCGTCTGCGTCATGAAGCGTTCGGCGGCGATGAGGAAATGCTGCAGCGGAACGAAGAGGGTTTCGATGCCGTCGCCGTAGGCGCGGGTAAATCCACGAAAACCGTCATCGATCGCCTTCTTCAGATTTCGAAGCGCGTCGTCATCCATATGCGGGAATTTATAAAACCATTCCATTCGGATCCCCTTTTTTTAAAGAGCCGCGGCAGTCTTTTTGATTTTATCGGCTGTGAGAGGCGGTGCGCTTTCGCGCACCGCGATAGTCGGTGTTAAAGAGCAGCTTCGATCTTCGTGGCGGCCTCAGGCGAGACCCACTTGATCCAGATGTCCTTATTTTCTTTCAGGAAGTGCTTGGCACCGTCTTCGCCGGTCGCCTGGTTGTCGGTCATCCACGACATCAGCTTGTTGACCGTGTCGTTGCTCCAGGAGCGCTTTGCCAGGTAGCCCATGACCTCAGGCCCGACTTTTTCCGAGAAGGGCTTGGCAACCAGGGTGACGACGTGGTCGACCGGCCACGAAGCAGGCTTGGGATCGGGGCAGTCGGCAACGGTGATGCAGCGCTTCCATTCGGCTGAATTCTCCGACACGCCGGCTTCGAGCTTGACCATCTGATATTTGCCGAGCAGCGCGGTCGGCGCCCAGTAATAGCCGGCCCAGCCTTCCTTGCGCTCATAAGCCTTGGCGATCGAACCATCCAGGCCGGCGGCCGAGCCGGTATCGACGAGGGTGAAGCCCGCCTTCTCGGCCTCAAAGGCCTTGTAGAGCTGCGAGGTGACGACAGTACCGCCCCAGCCCTGCGGGCCGTTGATGATGGCGCCCTTCTTCGGATCCTCGGGATCGGGGAAGAGTTCCGGATGCTTCAGCACGTCGCCGATCGTCTTGATATCGGGATGGGCATCGGCGAGATATTTCGGAATCCACCAGCCCTGCACGCCACCATCCGGCAGCGGAGAGCCGACCTGAACGATGCGGCCTTCCTCCGTGCCCTTCTTGACGACGTCGGGAAGAAGGTCGATCCAGGCTTCGGGCGCGATATCCGGCTGGCCTTTTTCGGCCATGGAGGTGATCGTCGGGACGGTGTCGCCAACAGTGATGTCAGCGCTGCAGCCATAGCCTTCGTTCAGGATGAACTTGTCCAGGTTGGAGAGAACTTCGGCGCTCTGCCAGTTCATGCTGGCGATGGTCACGCTGCCGCATTCGGCGGCGCTGGCGAAAGACGCTCCGCCCATCAGGCCGAATGTCAGACATGTCGTTGCGAGTAGTTTTTTCATTGTCGTTCCCTCTGTTTAGCGGCTTGTCTTGCCGAGCGGGGTGCCGCAGTGCCCGCCCCAACGGTCGTCAGGAAACCTTTCCCATACTCACCGATTTCTCAAATGCCGCCGACAAACCCCTGGCGACCGACGCGTCAAATCCCGCAGCGCGCATGTCCTCGATGGCCGCCGCCGTCGTGCCGCGATAATCGAGAAAGGTCTGAACGACGTCCCTGGGACTTTGGTCGCGGCGCTCCAAAAGGCGACCGGCTCCTGTCATCACCGTATTGACGGCGCGGCGCGCAATCTCCGCCGGCAGGCCGTGGGCGACGGCGTCATCCATCATGGCAGCCGCAAGCAGCGCCGGGAACGCCGGTCCGGAGCCTGAAAGGCCGGTGAGGTAATCGATGTCGCTTTCCCTTGCGACCTCGTCCTGCGCTCCGCAGGCCTCGAAAATGGCGCGAACGACGGCCCTGTCATTTTCCGTGACCTCGTTTGTCCCGATCCAGGGCGTATAGGACTTAGCCACCTCGGCAGCCGCATTCGGCAGGGCACGGACGACGCGGCCGGTCTTGTGGTGTTGCGAAAGGGCGGCGAGATCAATACCCGCCATAACCGAAATGACGAGCTTGCCGCCGGCGTCGACATCAAGGGGACGCCAGTCATCAGGACGGACAGAGAGGAAGATCACGTCCGAGCGGTCGGCTAGCGCCTGATTGTCGGTCGTCCAGAAAGCATTCGGGAAATGATCCGGCTGTTTACCACGATAAGAGAGAGAGAGTTTTCGAGGCTCTAGCAAACCCGCGTCGAGGATCGAGGCGGCGATGGCTCCGCCAAGCCAGCCGCTGCCGCCAATAATACCGATCTTCAAGGAAACGCTCATCTCGGGCTTTCCTCTAATCGGGCTTGTGGCCATGCCGGGAGAAGAAGCGATCGAGCTCCCTCTGCTGCGGCACTTCGCCGGTGTAGATCGCGATATATTCGGGAATCCGTTTCATGCGGACGGCGACTTCCTCCCTCGATTGCATGGAGATGTACCCGATCTGGACGAGGTAAGTTGTACGCGCTCTGACATCCGATGTCGTTTCTGGTAGCCCGAACCGCATGAACATGCGCTTGAGCGCTTCCAGCCGGATCTGATCGGCCTGCTGGACCTCCGCGAGAAGCTCGTTGGATTGCAGCGCCCAGCTGCGCACGGCAAATTCGAACTTCGCGTCGAACAGATCGTTATCGAGCCAGCAATCGAAGACGTTGAGCATCGCTTCGGCGAGCGATTCCGCATAAGCCTCAGCTCGCCTGACGATGTTGCCGGTGTTTTTGTCGCGCCATAGCGCCACGAGTGCACTCAACAGCTCCTCCCGATCCTTGAAGAACCAGTAGAAGCTCGTGCGCGAGAGATTTAGCTTTTTCGCCAGTGGCAGAATTTTCACCGAATCCACCCCGGACTCCAGCAGTGAGTGGTAAGCTGCTTCCAGCCATCCCTCCTGTGATCCGCGCCAACCGGTGTCGTTCAAAGCCTGATCCATAGGTTAACTCCTATCAAATTCCGAGGCCGCGCACAAGAAAAATGTACATAAGTGTCCAAAATAGAGACCAAAATGTTTTCAATATTGACACATATGTACATTACGCCTAGCGTCCCCTCTGGTATTTTTAATCGGAACCACGGCCCATGTCGAACGATCCTCTCCTTCAGCCCTATCAGCTCAAGCACTTGAAGTTGCGTAACCGTATCATCGTCACCTCCCACGAGCCGGCCTATCCCGAGGACGGCATGCCGAAGGAGAAGTATCGTGCCTACACGGTGGAGCGGGCAAAGGGCGGTGTGGCATTGACGATGACGGCGGGCTCTGCCGCGGTGTCCCGGGATAGCCCGCCGGTTTTCAACAATCTGCTGGCTTACAAGGATGAAATCGTTCCGTGGATCAGGGAAATGACCGACGCCGTGCACGAAGAGGGGGCGGCGATCATGATCCAGCTCACTCATCTCGGCCGGCGCACACGCTGGGACAAGGGTGACTGGCTGCCAGTTTTGGCTCCATCGCATCATCGCGAGGCGTCCCATCGTGCCTTTCCGAAAAAGTTGGAAGACTGGGACATCGAGCGCATCATCAAGGATTTCGCCGACGCAGCCGAACGCATGAAGGCGGGTGGTATGGACGGCGTCGAACTCGAGGCCTACGGCCACTTGATCGATCAGTTCACGTCGCCGCTCACCAATGAGCTCGAGGGCCCCTATGGCGGCTCGCTCGATAACCGGCTGCGCTTCTGCCTCGATGTGTTCAAGGCGATCCGGCAAAGGGTCGGGGACGACTTCATTCTGGGCGTGCGCTATACCGCCGACGAATGTCTTCCAGGCGGCACCGGCAAGGCCGAAGGCCTCGAGATATCGAAGCGCCTCAGGGATAGCGGCCTCATCGATTACCTCAACGTCATCCGCGGTCACATCGACACCGACGCCGGTCTGACCGACGTGATCCCGATCCAGGGCATGGCGAACTCGCCGCATCTCGATTTCGCCGGGGAGATCCGCGCCGCGACCGACTTCCCGACCTTCCACGCCGCGAAGATCCCCGACGTCGCCACGGCGCGGCACGCGATCGCCTCCGGCAAGGTCGATATGATCGGCATGACCCGCGCCCACATGACCGACCCGCACATCGTTCGCAAGATCATCGAAAAGCGGGAGGAGGATATTCGTCCCTGCGTGGGCGCCAATTACTGTCTCGACCGCATTTATCAGGGCGGGGCCGCCTACTGCATCCACAATGCCGCCACCGGCCGCGAACAGACCATGCCGCATATCGTGGCGAAAGCCGATGTCAGGAAAAAAGTCGTCATCGTCGGCGCCGGCCCGGCCGGTCTCGAAGCGGCGCGCGTGGCCGGAGAACGTGGTCACCAGGTGGTCGTCTTCGAAGCGGCGAACAATGCCGGCGGCCAGATCCGGCTCACCGCTCAAAGCGAGCGCCGCAGGGAAATGATCAGCATCATCGACTGGCGCATCAGCCAGTGCGAGAAATACGACGTCACCTTCCACTTCAACACTTGGGCGGAAGCTCACTCGATTGAAGTCGAGAACCCCGATGTCGTCATCATCGCGACCGGCGGCTTGCCGCATACCGAGGTTCTCTCGCGCGGCAACGAGCTGGTGGTCTCGTCATGGGACATCATTTCCGGCGACGTGAAGCCTGGAACCAACGTGCTGATCTTTGACGATGCCGGCGACCATGCCGGCCTTCAGGCGGCGGAGTTTCTGGCCAAATCCGGCGCCAAGGTCGAGATCATGACGCCGGACCGGTCCTTCGCGCCCGAGGTCATGGCCATGAACCTGGTGCCCTATATGCGTTCTCTGCAGAAGCACGACGTGACCTTCACCGTCACCTATCGCCTGGAGGCCGTCGAGAAGAGCGGCAATCAACTCGTCGCCCATGTCGGCAGCGATTACGGCGGGATTGCGAAACAGAGCAGCTTCGACCAGATCGTCGTCAATCACGGGACCATCCCGCTCGACGAGCTCTATTTTGAGCTGAAACCCAGCTCGAGCAATCTCGGCGAGATGTCGCACGGCCAGCTTCTTTCCGGGAAACCTCAATCCGTCATGCGCAATCCCGAGGGCAAGTTCCAGCTGTTCCGGATCGGCGATGCTGTCGCTGCGCGCAACACGCATGCCGCCATCTATGACGGCCTGCGCATCGCCAAGGATATATGATCGCAAGAGCGGCCGCTCGCCGGCCGTTCATTTCGGGGGGATGATATGAGTTTACGCGGAGAAAGCCTCCAGCTTTTCGTGGATGCAGCGTCTGCGGCTTTCGACCAATTCGCGAAGCTCCCGGAAGCGCGCGGCTCGATCGGTCAGCTTTTTGCGGCGTTGGAGCGGCCGGGAGCCGCACGTGCGGGAGAGGGGAGCCGGTTGCCCGTGTGTCATCACCTCGATCTGGCGCTCGCGATCGATACGTCCTATCCTTCGCTGACGGGATTAATCGAGGGGTTTAAAGGCATTGAGCCGATGCTTGAATGGCGTCGGCGCACCAAGTATGACCACACGGCCAGCGACAATTTTGTCGATGGGCATACCAATGCCATGATCATCGGCCCGGGAGGATTGGAGGAGCGGAACGATCTGTGGCTCGGTGTGACGTTGATGGCGCCTCACGTGCGCTATCCGGACCATGATCATGCGCCCGAGGAAGTCTATCTGGTGCTTTCCGAGGGAGAATTTCAGCAAGGGGAGGGGGACTGGTTCTCGCCGGGTATCGGCGGATCGTTCTACAACATCCCTGGAGTCAAACATGCCATGAGGTCGGTGGACACACCGCTCTTCGCCTTCTGGGCGCTGCTTGCCGAACGGCCGCACTGACGGCCAGCAGTCTAGAAAATAAGGGGTTTTGCAAATGAAGATTCTCGTGCCCGTGAAGCGGGTTGTCGACTACAACGTGAAGATCCGGGTGAAGCCGGATGGCACGGGTGTCGAGCTTGCCAATGTGAAGATGTCGATGAACCCGTTCGACGAGATTTCGGTGGAAGAGGCCTTGCGGCTGAAGGAAGCCGGCAAGGCCGAGGAAGTGATCGTCGTCTCGATCGGTCCTGCCAAGGCCGAGGAGACGCTGAGGACGGCGCTGGCGATGGGCGCCGATCGGGCGATCCTGGTCGAGACCGACGATGCGGTCGAGCCGCTCACCGTTGCCAAGATCCTCAAGGGCATCGTCGATGCCGAGCAGCCGGGTCTTGTCATCGTCGGCAAGCAGGCGATCGACGACGATTCGAACCAGACCGGCCAGATGCTGGCGGCGCTTCTCGGCTCGGCCCAGGCGACCTTCGCCTCGAAGATCGAGATCGGAGACGGCAAGGCTGAGGTCACCCGCGAAGTCGATGGCGGCCTGCAGACGATCGAGATCAAGCTGCCGGCGGTCATCACCTCGGATCTGCGGCTGAACGAACCGCGTTATGCCTCGCTGCCGAATATCATGAAGGCGAAGAAGAAGCCGCTCGACAAGAAGGCTCCGGCCGATTTCGGCGTTGATACCACGCCGAGGCTGAAAGTGCTGAAGACCGAGGAGCCGTCGGGCCGCAAGGCCGGCGTCAAGGTCAAGTCGGTCACTGAACTGGTCGACAGACTGAAGAACGAAGCCGGCGTGCTTTAAGCCAGGAAAGAGAGAACACCATCATGACCATTCTTCTTCTGGCCGACCACGACAATCAAAGCCTTTCCGACCAGACCGCCAAGGCGCTGACGGCGGCAAGCCAGATCGGCTCCGACATTCATGTTTTGGTTGCCGGCAAGGGCGCCAAGGCTGCAGCCGATGCCGCGGCCAAACTCGCCGGTGTGGCGAAAGTGCTGCTGGCCGAAAGCGACGAACTCGCCAACAATCTGGCCGAGCCGCTTTCCGACCTGATCGTTTCGCTGGCCGGTTCCTACGACACGATCATCTCGGCTGCCACCTCGACCGGCAAAAACGTGCTGCCGCGCGTCGCGGCCCTGCTCGATGTCGCCCAGGTTTCCGAAATCATCGAAGTGATCTCATCCGACACCTTCAAGCGGCCGATCTATGCCGGCAATGCCATTCAGACGGTACAGGCAAGTGATGCCAAAAAGGTCATCACCGTGCGCACCGCCTCCTTCGCTTCAGCAGCGCAAGGCGGCTCGGCTGCCGTCGAGGCAATCCCGGCGATTTCGGACCCGGGGCTTTCGCGTTTCGTCAAGGATGCGCTGTCGGCCTCCGACCGTCCGGAGCTGACGTCTGCGAAGATCATCATCTCCGGCGGCCGGGCCCTCGGCTCGGCCGAGAAGTTCCGGGAGGTCATCCTTCCCGTTGCCGACAAGCTCGGCGCTGCCGTCGGCGCCAGCCGTGCTGCCGTCGATGCCGGTTATGCGCCGAACGACTGGCAGGTCGGCCAGACCGGCAAGGTGGTGGCGCCTGATCTTTATATCGCCGCCGGCATCTCCGGTGCCATCCAGCATCTGGCCGGCATGAAGGATAGTAAGGTGATCGTCGCCATCAACAAGGACGAGGAGGCGCCGATCTTCCAGGTCGCCGACTACGGATTGGTCGCCGATCTGTTCGAGGCCCTGCCGGAATTGGAAAAGGCGCTCTAAGCGAGGGGACTGAACGTGGCGCGCGCGGTGGGACGTCCAATCAAACGTGGGGCCGATCTTCTTCTGAACGATGAGGAAAAGCCGGCCTATATACGGCTGCACGACATCGGGAGGGAAAGGCGTCCTCGGCCGCTGCAGGAATTCCTTAACGACGTCGGCGGCTTGATGCTGTCGGCGGAGGCTCCTGCCGTCGCCAGTTTCGTTGCCGGCAAGGTTCTCCAGAAGCTGCTCAAGACCGGCAAGGTGCGCCCGCCGGAGGGCGGGCCTGCGCTACCCGGCGCGCCCGAAGGGCTTGATGACGCCATTGGCAATCTTGCTGAATCAGGACGGAAATACGAGGCGATCGCCGGCCAATTCAGAAGTCTTGCCGACAGCCTGCTCTGGAGACGCGGCCGCTCCGGTCCGTTTGCAAGCCTGAATTTCGGCAATACGCATTCTCATGCGGTGGTGATCGGCCCCGGTGGCATGGAGGAACGCGCCGATCTCAGGGTCGGCGTGATCTATATGGACCGCTATACCCGGTTTCCCGATCATGTTCAGACGCAGCCACGCGCCTTCATTCTTCTGTCGCCCGGAGAAATCTGCCTTGGCAATTCGCAGTGGTTCTCTGGTGAGACTGGCACGGTCTTCGCGAACGATGCAGGGCAATCCTTCGCGATAAGATGCACGGCAAGGCCGCTTCTCGCAGTCTGGTGCCAGGTTGAGCGGGAGACGTGATGAGGCTTTGGCAGCGATCGGCCAAATAGGCCGCTGAGAAGCCAGCCTATCGAAATATATAGCAGCCAGTATTTAATTTAAGAGGAAGGATATCAAGATGGACGTTCGCGCCGCCGTTGCCGTTCAGGCCGGAAAACCGCTCGAAGTAATGACCGTGCAGCTGGACGGCCCGCGGGCCGGCGAAGTGCTGGTCGAGGTCAAGGCGACCGGCATCTGCCACACCGACGACTTCACCCTGTCGGGCGCCGATCCGGAAGGCCTGTTCCCGGCCATCCTCGGCCATGAAGGCGCCGGCATCGTCGTCGATGTCGGCCCCGGCGTCACCTCGGTCAAGAAGGGCGACCACGTCATCCCGCTCTACACGCCGGAATGCCGCGAGTGTTATTCCTGCCTCAGCCGCAAGACCAATCTCTGCACCGCCATCCGCTCGACCCAGGGCCAGGGTGTGATGCCGGACGGCACCTCGCGCTTTTCGATCGGCAAGGACAAGATCCATCACTATATGGGCTGCTCGACCTTCGCCAATTTCACCGTGCTGCCGGAGATTGCCCTGGCCAAGGTCAATCCCGACGCTCCCTTCGACAAGATCTGCTACATCGGCTGCGGCGTCACCACCGGCATCGGTGCGGTGATCAACACCGCCAAGGTCGAGATCGGTTCGACCGCCATCGTCTTCGGTCTCGGCGGCATCGGCCTCAACGTGCTGCAGGGCCTGAGGCTCGCCGGCGCCGACATGATCATCGGCGTCGACATCAACAATGACCGCAAGGAATGGGGCGAAAAATTCGGCATGACGCATTTCGTCAATCCGAAGGAGGTCGGCGATGACATCGTGCCCTATCTCGTCAACCTGACGAAGCGCAATGGCGACCTGATCGGCGGCGCCGACTATACGTTCGACTGCACCGGCAACACCAAGGTGATGCGCCAGGCGCTCGAGGCCAGCCATCGCGGCTGGGGCAAGTCGATCATCATCGGCGTTGCCGGCGCCGGCCAGGAGATTTCCACCCGCCCGTTCCAACTGGTGACCGGCCGCAACTGGATGGGCACCGCCTTCGGCGGCGCGCGTGGGCGCACCGACGTGCCGAAGATCGTCGACTGGTACATGCAGGGCAAGATCCAGATTGACCCGATGATCACCCACACCATGCCGCTCGACGACATCAACAAGGGCTTCGAACTGATGCATTCGGGCAAGAGCATCCGCGGCGTGGTGGTGTATTAAGCCATGAAAACCATCTCGACAGAGAAGTCACACGGCGGCACTCAGGGCGTCTACGTCAATCGCTCGGAGGTCTGTAATTGCGACATGACCTTTGCGGTCTTCGTGCCGCCGCAGGCGGCTAAGGGCAACTGCCCGGTTCTATGGTACCTGTCCGGCCTGACCTGCACGCATGCCAATGTCATGGACAAGGGCGAGTATCGGCGGCTTGCGGCTGAGCTCGGAGTGATCATCGTCTGCCCGGATACCAGCCCCCGCGGTGATCACGTTCCGGACGAAGCCGACAATTGGCAGTTCGGCAAGGGCGCGGGCTTTTATGTCGACGCCACCCAGCCGCCGTTTTCGGCGAATTATCGGATGTACAGCTACATCACGGACGAACTGCCGGGCCTCCTTGCCGCGGAATTCCCGGTCGACATGGGACGCCAGGGAATCTTCGGTCATTCGATGGGGGGACATGGCGCGATCACCATCGCGCTCAAGAACCCCGACCGCTTCCAGAGTTGCTCGGCCTTCGCGCCGATCAGCCATCCCTCTGTCTCCGGCTGGTCGAAACCGGCATTGCGGAAATATCTGGGCGCTGATGAAAAGACCTGGCGGGCCTATGATGCCTGCTCTCTGATCGAAGACGGACACCGGTTCCCAGAACTGTTCGTCGATCAGGGAACGGCGGATAGCTTCCTGGAGGACGGCTTGCGTCCCGACGAGCTCCGGCAAGCCTGCGAAGCGGCGGGCATTCCCTTGCGGCTGCGCATGCAGCAAGGCTACGGCCACTCCTACTTTTTCATTTCGACCTTCATGGAGGACCATCTGCGCTGGCATGCGCAGAGGTTGGGGAATTGATTGCAGAGCTCGGCCGGGCATAACGCAAACGGCCAGGGAGGGAAGGAGAGAAACAATGAGGATAGCTATTCATCCGGCAGTGGATTCGGGCTTTCAGGCGACTGACGCTGCCTTTGCCGGCGGGACACTGGTGTGCAAGTGCACGAGCAATCCCGTGAAGGTCAGGATCACGGGCGATATCGCCCACAATCACGCCTGCGGCTGCACCAAGTGCTGGAAGCCCGAGGGCGCCGTCTTTTCGGTCGTGGCAGTCGCGCCGACCGAGAACGTCGAAGTGCTGGAGAACGGCGACAAACTTGCCGTCGTCGATGCCGCGGCCCTAATCCAGCGGCATGCCTGCAAGCAATGCGGCGTGCATCTGTACGGCCCGGTCGAGCGTGAACATGCGTTCCAGGGGTTGTCGTTCATCCATCCGGAGCGCTTCCAGGAAAGCGGCTGGGCAAAGCCGGGCTTTGCGGCCTTCGTGTCGTCGATCATCGAAAGCGGCTTCGATCCCGCCAAGATGGATGCCGTCAGAGCGCAGTTGAAGGCATCGGGCCTCGAGCCGTACGATTGCCTCAATCCCGGCCTGATGGATGCTATCGCAACCTGGACGGCCAAGAAGAGCGGCGTCCTCGCCTCGTGATGTGATGGGGACGCCGAGCTCGGCGGTCCCAACAAAACCGCCGCCATCAGCGTGATATCCGCAGCTGGCGGCGCGCCGCCTTGCCGCGGCCAGCTTTCGACGCCCGATGATTGGCGTTGACGCGCCGAAGGCGCTGACAACCCGTCACGAAGAACTCTCTCCGACGACCGACGCGGGCTTCCAGAAGAAATTGCCCGCAGTTTCGGCCAAATCCGCTTTCGGTCGCAAGCCAACCTTGGAATTGAAATGACGCCGGACCGGCAATGATTCCGCGCGGCCTTGCAATATTGTGTATCTGAGGAATAATTATTGTGTACGCAGAGTACACAATAATTTGACTCCCTCTGAGAGCCGTGCCATCCTCATGGCGTAGAGCAACAATGGCTGGAGATCGACGTTGGCGAGGACACCGAAGAGCAATCTCTACGAAGATTTGAAACGCCGGATTCTGACGATGGAACTGGACCCGGACGCCGATCTGGACGAGGTCAGCCTGAGCGAAAAATATGGGCTCTCCCGGACGCCGGTCCGCGACATATTCCGCCGCCTCGCCGGTGAGGGTTATATCGATATTCGCGAGAACAGGGGTGCGCGGGTCATCCCGATGAACCACTCCACGCTGCGCAATTTCTTTCTCGTCGCACCGATGATCTATGCGGCGATCGGCCGTCTCGCCGTGCAGAACTTCAAACCCTCTCAGCTTGTCGACCTGAAGCAGACCCAGGAGCGGTTCCTCGCTGCCAGCGAGGACATGGACGCCTTGGCGATGGTTGTCGAGAATAATCGCTTTCACGAGATATTCGGCGAGATGTCGGGCAACGTTTATCTGCAGCCGAGCCTCGGTCGGCTGCTCATCGATCACGCGCGCATCGGCCACACGTTCTTCCGGCCGAGGAACGAGGACACGAAGCGGCGGCTGCAGGTGGCGGTCGACCATCATGACAGCTTTATCGCAGCGCTCGGCGCTCATGATGAGAATGCCGTCGTCGATCTCGTTTTCGAACACTGGGAATTGTCCCGCGAGAACATGGAGATGTTCATCGCCCCGCAAGGCCTGAAAGCGGACGCCTTCCTCGGCGGTCCGGCCACGCAATTATTGGAGAAGGCACCGTGAAGTTTGAGGGGATCTATACGCCGGCGGTGACGCCGCTCGACAAGAATGGTCAGATCGACCGGGCCGGATTTGCCGCCGTGCTCGAGTCGCTGATCGAGGCGGGCGTCCACGGCATCATCGTCGGCGGCTCGACGGGCGAATATTACGCCCAGAGCAGCCAGGAACGTTACGAGCTCGCAGCCTATGCAAAGGACGTCATCGGCACGCGGCTGCCACTGATCGTCGGCACCGGCGCCACACGCACAGAGGATTCGGTCGAATACGCCAAGGCGGCGAAGGAAATCGGCGCGGACGCCATCCTGGTGTCGTCGCCGCCATATGCGCTGCCGACCGAACGGGAGAATGCGGTCCATGCATTGACGGTCGATCGCGCCGCCAATCTGCCGATCATGCTCTACAACTATCCGGCCCGCATGGGCGTGGTGATGGGTGAGGAGTATTTCTCCCGCGTCGGCAAGTCGAAGAATGTGATCGCCATCAAGGAAAGTTCCGGCGACATGGGCAATCTTCATCGGCTCGCCCGGAAGTTTCCGCATATTGCGCTGTCCTGCGGCTGGGACGACCAAGCGCTCGAATTCTTCGCCTGGGGCGCGAAGAGCTGGGTCTGCGCCGGCTCCAACTTCCTCCCGCGCGAGCATGTCGCCCTCTATGAGGCCTGCGTCCTCGAAAAGAACTTCGACAAGGGCCGGGCGATCATGAGCGCGATGCTGCCGCTGATGGATTTCCTCGAATGCGGCAAATTCGTCCAGTCGATCAAACACGGATGCGAACTGATCGGGCTGAATGTCGGCTCGGTCCGCGCGCCGCTGCGCCCGCTCAACTCCGAAGAAAAAAGAACCTTTCAGACCGTGGTCGCCACCTTGAAGCGCACGGTCGCCCAGATCACGTCGGGAGCCAATCATGCATGAACCCTTGACCGCCGCCGAATATAAGGCGATCGCCGCCGAGCTTCAGTTTCCGACAAATGCCTTCATCGACGGCGCATTTCGTCCGGCAAATTCCGGCAAGACTTTCACCTCGACGAACCCCGCGACCGGCGAGGTCCTTGCCGAAATCGCCGCCTGCGATTCCAGCGATGTCGACTTCGCCGTTGAGAAAGCGAGGCAAGCGTTCGACGACGGACGTTGGCGGCTTCGCTCGCCGGGCGAGCGCAAGGAGGTGCTTCTGAAACTTGCCAAGCTCTTGGAGCGCAACAGGCATGAGCTCGCCGTCCTGGAAAGCCTCGACAGCGGCAAGCCGGTACGCGAATGCCAGACGGTCGACGTTCCCGATACCATTCATACGCTGCGCTGGCATGCCGAGCTGATCGACAAGCTCTATGACAACACCGCCCCGGTCGGCGCCAATGCGCTGACGATGATCGTGCGCGAGCCGATCGGCGTCGTCGGATGCGTGCTGCCGTGGAATTTCCCGCTGCTGATGCTGGCCTGGAAGATCGGCCCGGCGCTTGCCGCCGGCTGCTCGGTCATCGTCAAGCCGGCGCAGGAAACGACGCTCACCACACTGCGCGTCGCAGAGCTTGCGCTTGAAGCCGGTATTCCGGCTGGTGTCTTCAACGTCGTCACCGGCTCGGGCCGTGAGGTCGGCGAGCCGATCGGCCTGCACAATGATGTCGATATGGTGGCCTTCACCGGCTCGACGCCGACCGGTCGCCGCTTCCTGCGTTATGCGGCGGACTCAAACCTGAAGAAGGTCGTGCTCGAATGCGGCGGCAAGAACCCGGCGGTCGTTCTCGAAGATGCCGAAGACCTGGATCTCGTTGCCGAGCAGGTGGTCAACGGCGCCTTCTGGAACATGGGCGAGAATTGCTCGGCCACGTCGCGTCTCATCGTTCATTCCAAGATCAAGGACGAATTGCTGAAGCGCATCGGCGCCTATATGCGCGAATGGAAGACGGGCGACCCGCTCGATCCTGAAAACCGCATCGGCGCGCTGGTCAGCAAGGCGCATTTCGAAAAGGTGAAGTCCTTCCTCGACGATGCCAAGACGGAGAAGCTATCCGTCACCCAAGGCGGTGAAACCTATAACGGGATCTTCATCGAGCCGACGCTGGTCGAGGGCGTGACGCCGGCCAGCCGCCTGTTCCAGGAGGAGATCTTCGGGCCGATCCTGTCGGTTACGACGTTCAACACGCTCGCCGAGGCGACCGCTTTGGCCAACGACACCAATTACGGCCTGACAGCATCCGTCTATACGGGCAGCCTGCGCAATGCGATCCGGCTGAGCCGCGACATCCGGGCCGGCTTGATCACCGTCAACTGCTTCGGCGAAGGCGACGCCACCACGCCGTTCGGCGGCTACAAGGAGTCCGGCTTCGGCGGCCGCGATAAGTCGGTCTTCGCCCACGATAATTACTGCGAACTCAAGACCATCTGGATCGATATCTCGGAGCGGTCGGTCGACGAGACCATCCGATGAGCCGCCATGTGATCAAGCACCTGCCGACCGACACCGGCGTTTCGGGATGGGAGGCGACCAGCAAACGCGCCTTTCCCGTAACGGCGCTTGAACACCACATTACCGCCGACTGGCTAATCATCGGCGGCGGATTTGCCGGTCTGTCGGCGGCGCGCCGCCTCTCGCAGTTGCGGCCTGAGGACAAGATCGTCGTGCTGGAGGCGCGCGAGCTCGCCAAGGGCCCGGCCGGGCGCAATTCCGGCTTCATGATCGATGTGCCGCACAACCTGTCGTCGGGTGAGTATTCGGTGGCCGATGAAGAGGCGACCAAAGAGGAGATCCGGCAGAACCGCTTGGCGATTTCCTTCGCAGCCGATGTGGCGGCCGAATACGGCCTGTCCCGGGAAACCTTCGATCCCTCGGGCAAGGTGAATGCCGCAGCCTCGGACCGGGGCATGAGGCTCAACGATAACTATAAGAAATCGCTTGAGAAGATCGGCGAGGATCATCGCGTTCTCGATGCAAATCAATTGCGGGAGATGACCGGTTCTCGCTACTATCATGGCGGCCTCTACACCCCGGGCGCCGTGATGATTCAGCCGGCCGACTATATTCTTGGCCTCGCAGGCGGGCTCCATTCGAAGGTTGCCATCCACGAGCACTCGCCGGTGCTGGAGCTTTCCCGCGAAGGCCAGAACTGGAAGGCGAAAACCGCCCGCGGCTCCGTTTCGGCACCCAAGGTCATTCTCGGTGTGAACGGCCATATTCAAAGCTTCGGCCATTTCCGCGGACGGCTGATGCACATCTTCACCTATGCGTCGATGACGTCGGCCTTTTCACAGAACGAATTTGCAGGCGATGTCACCGGTGTGGATCGCTGGGCGCTGCTGCCGGCCGACCCGATGGGCGCGACGGTGCGCAAGATCACCAAGGACGGGCTTTCGAGAATCGTCGTCAGGACGAGGTTCACCTACGACCCGAGCCTGAAAGTGTCGGAGAAGCGCGTCGCGGGAATCGCCGCCGAACAGCGCCGGTCGTTCGATGCCCGTTTCCCGGGGATGGAGCGCCTGCCGATGGAATATAGCTGGGCGGGCGCGCTCTGTCTCAGCCGAAATCATGTGCCGGCATTCGGCGAGGTCGAGGAAGGGCTTTTTTCGGCCTGCTGCGAGAATGGTCTCGGCACCGTCAAGAGCACCTTTGCCGGCATGATGGCCGTCGATCTCGCGACAGGCGCCGCCAGCCCCGAACTTGAGAAATACAAGAACCAGCCGGAACCGACCAGGTTGCCTCCGGAGCCAATCGCGTGGCTCGGCGTCAACTCGGTCATCCGCTTTCAGGAATTGCGTGCCGGCCGTGAGGGATGATCCCTCGGCCTGCGCAATATTAAGACTGCCCTCCGCAGACTTCGATGAGAATGGGAACGAAAACCAGGAGTAAGAACAATGAAGCCCTTGATCGGTTCCAGCATCCTTCCAAGCATAGGCGGCTGGGCGTGTCGGAAACAAGACCGTTTTCGTTGATCCGCTAGCGTACGGTTTTTATATAAGATGAGCGTGTTTTCCAAGGTCTGAGGGGCGGCAAGGAGATGAATATGCGACCGGAGCAGCATCGGCAGGCAGACGGCGCCGCGAAGTCCGACGCCCGGCTCAAGGTAGGGTTCGTTTTGGCGCGTTCCTTCACGCTGTCGGCCTTTGCGCTCTTCGTGGACACGCTGCGGCTTGCCAGCGACGAGCAGGACCGCTCCGGCAGGGTGCTTGCCGACTGGCAGGTGATCGGCAGCACGCGGCATCTGATCACGTCGAGCTGCGGCGTCCAGGTCGCTCCGACGTCGGATTTCGTCGATCCGTCGAAATTCGACTACATCGTGGTCGTCGGCGGCCTTCTGACGGTGACGAACCCTGTCGATCAGCAGACCATCGCCTTTCTCAGGCAGGCGGACGCCAAGAAGGTACCGCTGATCGGCGTCTGCACCGGTTCGTTCATTCTCGCCGAGGCAGAGCTGATGAAGCGGCACGATTCCTGTGTGAGCTGGCTGCATTACAAGGAGTTCCGCGAGCGTTTTCCCGATCTCAGCGTTCGTTCCGACCGGCTCTTCAATCTCGATCGCCAGCGAGGGTCCTGCGCCGGCGGCAGCAGCGCCGCCGACATGGCGGCATTGCTGGTCAGAAAATATATAGGCCGCGATGCCGAACGGAATGCCTTGGAGGTGCTTCAGATCGAGAAGGCCCGTGCACCGGCTGATATCCAACCCCGCCGCCCGCTCTACGACGATTATGACGACGCCCGCGTCAAGGCGGCGATGATTACGATGGAACAGTTCGTCGACGGCAGCATCTCGATCCAAAAACTTGCCGCCATGGTCGGCCTGTCCAGGCGGCAGTTGGAGAGGATCTTCCTCGACAAGACCGGGATGTCTCCGGCCAAGGCCTATAATCGCGTTCGCATGGAGCGGGCGAAATCGATCCTGGTCCAGTCGAAGGCGCCGCTGATCGAGATCGCGCTCGATGTCGGCTTCGAAAACGCTTCGCAGTTCACGCGAACCTTCAAGCGCACCTTCGGGCAGACCCCGTCGCAGCATCGTGCAGCGGCGTCGAGACCGCACTGAACGCACTTCAACTATCTTCCCGCGGGAAAGTGTCAGCCGCTTCCTTGGCTATGATCAGAGCCTGCGTCTTTTCAAACGCAGCAATACCCGCGACCTTGCCGCCACCTGGCTGGCGGCATCATTGCACGGTTGCCCCCAATCACAAACCCAGTCCAACGGTCGCCGTTCGGTGCACACCCTTGGGGACGAAGGCGAAGCGATCGGAAAGACTGAGGAAATCGGCCGCCAGGTGAATGACCGAAAGCCACATTTCCGTTCCCTGCAGGCTCGGTTCACTGCCGTCGGCGAATGGGAAGCCTTCGCCATCCCACCATCTATCCGGAGCCCTCGAGATGAGATTGCGGGCGATCGCCTCCCCATCGGCTCGCCGGTAGTCGGTCTGGCGGGCAATCAGCAGCAGCGGATGGATCGTATCGAGCAGGTTGCATGCATTGTATTTCTGAGCCACGAAGCCCTTGTGATTGCGATAATTGAGGTGAACCGTTTCGAGCGCGGCATGCGGGTGCGGAAGCGGCATGCCGAACTGCGCATAGGTGCCGCGCGTCAGACGGTAAAAGCCGTTCACCGGCTGCAGCCATCCTTCGAGCACCGTCGGCTCGCCCCACAGGCCCGAGACGCTGTTGGCATTGCGGCTCAGCCACTCGAAGAGCTGTTGGCGTGAATCCCTGATGCCGAAATACTTGGCATTGAAGTACATGGCGGTTCCGATGGCGTCGACCACACTGCCGGCGTGCCATGCCCGGCTCGACCAGGGCAGGGCGCTTAGCCATTGCTCCAGCTCTTCAGCGCCGAGCTGCATCGCTCGGATGGGGTGCTGTGGACTGGTGCCAAGCAGTTCAAGCGCATAGCCAACCGAAAGGACGTTGTAGAGCGCCTTCGGATCATCCCGTAATTCCTTGTCGTGGACTCGCGAATGTTCTTCCGGGAAAAGGCCGCTCTCTTGGTCTTGGAGGCTTTGGAGAAGCTCGATGGTCTGCGCCGGATCGAGCCCGGGCGGCAGGTGGCCGAAGCCGGCCGCGATCTCGGTTGCGTCGCACAGATGCCGGATTGCCGGTCTCCTGACGCCGTCCGCCTCCAACGATTCATAGGTCTCAGGCGTTTTCCAGCGTGCAAGAATATCAGGCCATTGCTCCTGCGCTTTCTGACCGAGCCCGACCAATTGATCTTCGACGTCTGCAATGCCGGATTTCCTGGCCGGCGCGCCTCGGCGCCGCAGCACCTTTGCCGGTACGCCCCCGGCAATCGACAGGGCGGGAATGTCCTGGGTGACCACAGCCCCGGCGGCGATCACCGCGCCACTTCCAATCGTGACGCCATCGAGGACCACGCAATTGGCGCCGATCCAGACATCGTCGCCGATGACTATGCCGAGGCTGACGACGCCTTGGCGGTGGATGGGCCGATCCGGGTCGTCGAAGCCATGATTGAAACCGACGATCGACGCATGCGAGGCGATCCGTACGCCATTGCCGCAGGTGACCTTGCCGGAGACGCAGGCATAAGGATTGACGGTGCAATCGTCGCCGAGGATCACATCGCCACGAACGAGGGCATGCCCGGCAATCCAGGACCGCTCGCCCATCGACAGGCTTTCGGTGAAGATCGCGGCCTCTTCGGCGATATAGGACGTCTCGGCCAATTCGGCGCCGCATGAGCGCCTGAGCTCTGCCTTGCGGACGAGATGGGTGGGGTGGCTGAGATCCGATGCGACACGTTCCCAGGGAAGATATCGAAGTCTGCGCGCTTCCCGTTGTTCGTTCACCGATGCTTGCGGGCTGTTGGCGTGATCCATCTGATCCTCACTGTCGATGTCGACCGCCCGAACGTCCGTCTGGCTTCAGCGATCCTGCCTTGCAGTGCATCAGATGGTGTGATGCGTGCGAAAGCAAGACCGGATCAAGCCGTCAGGCTGTGTTTCCGGCGGGGATGGTCAGATCCGTTCGATACGCACCGGAAATTCTCCCCGCACGAGCAGCAGCTCGAAACCAGTGTCGAAGCGGCCGAGCCGGATCAGTCCGTCCCAGTGGTAATCGCCGTAGAAGAGGGCGAGGTTTCCCCCAGGGCTTGAAGTAGCAAAGATCGCCCGGCTGTTCGTTGCCGAAGAGGCCGCTGCCCTCTTCCGTGAGCTTGCGCGGCAGATGGACGATCTTCTCGGTGTTGCCGTAGTCCTCGATCTTGAGGTCCAAAGGCAGCATGGATGCAAGATCCCGCGCAGAGGGATTGTCATAAAGTGTTGCTGTCAGGGCCAGATCGTTGATCCTGATCCTGAAGGCGGTGGGTTCCTGGTTCGCCGGACCGCCGCCTTGCGGCGCGGTCGCCAGGCGAGGCATGGCGCCGCCGTCAGGGCTAGCCCCAACATCGCCCGCCGGCTCACGAACTGGGATGTCGTCGACATCGCTGCCTCGCGTCAGACCGGTTGAGCCGTGGGCCGGAACAGGATTTCATTGATATCGACATCGTCCGGCTCGTTCACAGCGAACGCCACCGTTCTGGCGAAGGTGTCGGCGCCGATGGCGATCTTGCTGACGAACTCTTGCGTGCCGGCTTGGATGTCCTTCTCGCTGATATGCTCGAGTAGCTCGGTTCTCACCGCACCGGGTGAGATGATCGTGGTGCGGATGTTGTATGGCTTCATTTCCTTCCGCAGCCCCTCCGAAAGCGCGCGAACGGCGAATTTCGTGGCGCAGTAAACGGCGGCGCCCGGATCGACCACATGGCCGTAGACGGAGGATACGTTGATGATGTGCCCTGATTTCTGCGCCTTCATGCGGGGCAGTGCGGCTGCAATACCGTAAAGCACGCCCTTGATGTTCACGTCGATCATGCGATCCCACTCATCCAGCTTAAGCCGTTCGAGCGGCGCAAGCGGCATCAGTCCCGCATTGTTCAGCATCACGTCGATCCGACCGAATTCTTCGACGGCCATGTCGACGAGCGTCGTGACTTGATGTGGATCCGTGACGTCGGTTTGGACTGCTTTCGCCTTCAGGCCTTTGGACCTCAGTTCTTTAGCCAAGCTTTCGATCCGGCTCGTTCGGCGCGCGCCCAGGACGACCGAAGCGCCGCGCTCGGCGAGGTGGCGCGCCGTGGCTTCGCCAAGTCCGCTGCTTGCACCGGTGATGACGACGACTTTGTTCTCGATTCCTTGTCGCATGGTGATCTCCTGGTTGGCCAATGCCGCAACCTCTTCAACTGTCTGCTAGGGATAGATAAACCGGGTGGTTTTGCGTGAGTAGACGCTATAATCTGGATGTCGTGGTGAGGAGCATTCAACAATGCGTCGGGACGAATTCACTGAGATACGTGCGTTTCTTGAGGTGGCTCAGGAGCGAAGCTTTACGCGCGCCGCCTCAAAGCTGGGCGTCACCCGCTCGGCTCTGAGCCACACGGTTAGCGCGCTTGAAGAGCGGCTCGGCGTCCGTCTTCTTTCGCGGACGACACGGGATGTTGCGCCAACAGCAGCGGGCGCTCGTCTGGTCGAAAGCATCCAGCCACATTTCGAGAGCATCGCCGCCGGTATCAGCGCTCTCGGTGCATTGCGTGACAAGCCTTCAGGTCTGGTTCGGCTGGTGTGTCCCGACGACGCCGCCGAACTGGTTTTTCGTTCGAGACTGCCGGCATTTCTGCGTGACTATCCTGACATCACAGTGGAACTCATCGTCGACAACGGCCTCACAAACATTGTCGAACGCCAATTCGATGCTGGTGTGCGGCTCGGTGAATCAATCGCGCGCGACATGGTGGCCGTTCGTCTCGGTCCCGACGTCTCCTATGCCGTGGTCGGATCGCCTGAATATTTTGCTGGGCGGGCGATGCCTGCAACGCCACAAGACCTGACAGACCACAATTGCGTCAACCTGCGGCTTCCCACGTCAGGCGCGCTTTACGCCTGGGAATTCGAGAAGGACGGCCGCGAATTCAGCGTGCGGGTCGAGGGCCAACTCGTGTTGAGCACCATGGAACCGGCGATTAATGCTGCTCGCGATGGCGTGGGATTGTCCTATGTGCCGAAGGATCTGGTCCGGCAATATCTGGACAGCGGCGAATTGCACGAAGTGCTCGCAGACTGGACGCCGACGTTTCAAGGCTATCATCTCTACTATCCCAGCCGGCGCCACCCATCTTCCGCTTTTTCTGCCTTCGTGGAAGCCTTTCGCTACCGTCTCAGGTAGCCCTAAAACACGCCGGGCCGCTCCAATGGAAAAAGGGGCGCAAGCCGTTGCCCCCCTAGCTCACCGGCAATTACCGAGCGCTGTCGATGATGGCGCCACCGTCGGGAGTAAGACTGTAGCCGGTGATGAACTGCGAATCCTTACTGGCAAGGAACAGGACGACCGGTGCAATGTCATCTTCCGGTGAGCCGAAACGCTCAAGCGCGTTCGCCGGCGGAGGAGCGTCATTTTCCGCGGCGCCCCAGGTGTCCGCGATCGGCAGAACGTTGTTCACGGTGATATTGTCGGCACCCCACTCGCGTGCCGCCGTGCGGGTCAGCGCGCGCACTGCCTCCTTGGCCATGTTGTAAGGACCATAACCAGCCAAGCCGATGGTGCCGGCCATGGAGCCGAAGTTGATGATCCGGCCTGCTCCTGCTTCCTTAAGGTGAGGATAGCAAGCCTGCATGAAGCGTAGATATGCAATCGGGCCTGTATCTAAGTTTCGTTGCAGTTGCTCGACGGAAAGGTCGATGACCGAAGACAAGACAGCAGAACCGTCGAAAGCATTGTTTACCAGAATGTCGATGCGGCCGTATGCAGAGATAACCAAATCCACCGCGGCCGTGATCTGATGGGCTTCACCGACGTCGCCGACGACGCCGAGCGCGGTGCCGCCAGCGTCAATAATGTCGGCAACCACGCGCTCTACGCCTTCGGACGTTCGCGAAAGAACTGCGACCTTGGCGCCTTCAACCGCAAAAAGCTTTGCGGTGGCGCGGCCGATGCCGCGGCTTGCGCCGGTGACGATGGCAACTTTTCCATTGAGTCTACCCATGTACATCTCCATTCGATAGTGTTTGGGATTCATCGAGACAGCGCGCGACCGCGGCCTGAACGTAAGGGGAGGGAAGGTCGCGTGCGTCGTTCTGCGTGGTGAACGAGGCGACCAGTAGTGCCAGGCCGATCGCCGCCGGCAAAGCGCCGAAAGGTTTTCGAGCGCCGATATGCGCGAGGCCCGACAGCAGTAGGTGAAAAAAGATGCCGGCATAGGCGAGATCGCTGAGCGGCACGCTGACGCGCGAAAGGATCGCAATCGGGCCGAGAACCTTGATGGCGATCATGAGTGGAATGAGATAGGGAGCCTTGAATCCAAGGTCCGTCAGAGCCCCACGAACCCAGTCTCCCTTTGTTGCATACAGGTAGGCTGAAGCAAGGTAGAGCGCGGATAGAAGTGTCGTGCTGATCCAGTACACGTAAAATTCAAGCATAAGCTTATCCCTGTCGCTGCTAGCGCAGCAACATTCCTCTCGTCGATTCTGTCGGTTGCTATGTTGAGAGCGCTATTTCGCTGCGCCCCCTGATGCACGGATGGAAAATATTGTCTAAGGTTTAATTTTCCAAGTAGGATGAATTATTTGCAGTTAGTATGGAAAAGCAGACTATGGCCGAAGATATGCATGAGGAAATGAGGCGCGCATTCTCGCTGCTCTCTGGCAAATGGAAGCTGGAAATCATGTGGCTGCTCAATCAGCGGATCTACCGGTTTGGCGAATTGAGAAAGGCTATTCCGGGCATCACGCAGCACATGCTGACGGTGCAACTCCGCGAGCTTGAGGCGGACGGCCTCGTGTCGCGCACCATCTTTGCGGAGGTTCCTCCGCGTGTCGAATATGAGATCACACCAAAAGCGCGGGGCCTCGCACCCACGATGGAAGCCTTAGCGGCATGGTGGAACGAGCATGGCAAAAGCGTACCGGTGAGACCAAGCGCACGCGGTCGGAAAGCGAAAGGCGGCTGAACTGCCGGTGGCTCGATTGCTACCATTCCCGCACCCGATGTTCGGATGACAAACAGCCGCTTCGGGCCACCAATCGACGGCAAATGACCGGATTATGCGTCGCTCGAATGTGGCCGCGTTGATTCGGTGCTGATAGCCGTCCGGTGACCATAATCTCCGCGGATGGCCTTCAGGAAAGACTAGAGCCGAACTTGTCCCAGCTTTCCTTGACCGTCTCCATCGCGACATTTGTCGACGTGCTGGCAACGTGAGGCAGTGTCGAGATCCGCTCGCCGAGAACGCGGCGGTAGCGGCCGATATCGCGGGTGCGGATCTTCAGGAGATAGTCGAACCTGCCGGCGATCATATGGCACTCTTCGACTTCCCTGATCTTCTTGATGGCGTCGTTGAAGCTTTTCAGCGCATCCTCGCGGGTATCGGAGAGCTTCACCTCGACGAAGGCGATGTGGTCGAGCTGCATTTTTGACGGATTGAGAACGGCCTTGAAGCCTTCGATGTAGCCGTCGCTGATCAACCTTTTGAAACGGATCTGGCACGGCGTCTTCGATAGCCCGACACGTGCCGCGAGATCCGTGATCGACAGCCTGCCGTCCTCGGCGAGTTCGGAGAGAATCTTCCTGTCGAACTGGTCCAATTCACTAAAGATGTCGGTATCGATAGCCATTTGAACTTTCTCTGGTGAGTTAATAAGTTCATACAGCCTTAAAAACGAAAAAATCAAGTGAGATCGCGATTTGCGACTGTGATAGATTGTGCAGCGGCAATCGGAGGAAGGGCACAACCACCTGGCATATAGTCAGATCGGCATTGGCTCGGCCCTCGAAAAAGGGGGATTATGCATGCACGGAGGTGAACCGGATGACGATCAAAAGCCGGACCTGCTCGTTCATTACCGGCCGCTGGCGATAAGGGTCGTGGCGGCGGCATTCACCGTCAAGCGCGACAAGCCGGATGTGCGCCCGCTTCGCGAGACGGAATATTCCGGCCCAGTTTTCACGGATGATGCCTGGGACGATGAGCCCAGTGTTCCATTTATCCGTTAGATCAGACACCGATTTGATAGGGACTCCCATGTTGAACGCAGCGATCGACCCCGCATCCTCCAATGATCCCGCCAATGGTGCGCCGTTCTCCGGTTTCGCCCCGCCGATCCGGCCGCAATCCGAGCTCCGCCAGGCAATTACGGCGGCCTATCGCCGCCCGGAAACCGAATGCCTGCCGCCACTCGTTACCGCCGCGCGCGTCTCCGAGGCGAAACGCTATGACATTCGCAGCACGGCCCGCACGCTGATCGAGGCCTTGCGCGCCAAGCATAAGGGCACCGGTGTCGAAGGTCTGGTACAGGAATATTCGCTCTCCAGCCAGGAAGGCGTGGCGCTCATGTGTCTTGCCGAAGCGCTGCTGCGCATTCCCGATACGGACACCCGCGATGCGCTGATCCGCGATAAGATTGCCGAGGGCAACTGGACCTCGCATATCGGCGGCGGCAAATCCATGTTCGTCAACGCCGCCACCTGGGGCCTCGTCGTCACCGGCAAGCTGACGTCGACGGTCAACGACCGCAGCCTTTCGGCAGCGCTGACGCGGCTGATCGCGCGCGCCGGCGAGCCGGTCATCCGCCGCGGCGTCGATATGGCGATGCGCATGATGGGCGAGCAGTTCGTTACCGGCGAAACGATCGAGGAGGCGCTGAAACGCGCTCGGCCGCTCGAAGCGCGCGGTTTTCGCTATTCCTACGACATGCTGGGCGAGGCCGCGACGACGGCCGCCGACGCCGAACGTTATTTCAAGGATTATGAAAAGGCGATTCACGCCATCGGCAAGGCCTCGGACGGGCGCGGCATTTATGACGGCCCTGGTATTTCGATCAAGCTTTCGGCCCTGCATCCCCGCTACGTGAGGGCGCAGGCCGGCCGGGTGATGGGCGAGTTGCTGCCAAAGGTCAAGGCGCTGGCCGTTCTCGCCAAGAGCTACGATATCGGCCTCAATATCGATGCCGAGGAGGCCGACCGGCTGGAGCTTTCGCTCGATCTGCTCGAAGAACTCTGCTTTGCCCCCAATCTCGCCGGTTGGAACGGGCTGGGCTTCGTCGTCCAGGCCTATGGCAAACGTTGCCCCTTCGTGCTCGATTATGTCATCGATCTGGCGCGCCGTTCGGGGCGCCGGGTCATGGTGCGTCTGGTCAAGGGCGCCTATTGGGATGCGGAGATCAAGCGCGCCCAGCTGGACGGTCTTAACGACTATCCGGTCTATACCCGCAAGATCTACACCGACGTTGCCTATATCGCCTGCGCGCGCAAGCTGCTGAACGCCTCCGACGCCGTCTTCCCGCAGTTTGCTAGCCACAATGCGCAGACGCTGGCGACGATCTATCATCTGGCCGGTCCCGATTTCGCAGTCGGCAAATACGAGTTCCAATGTCTGCACGGCATGGGCGAACCGCTCTACGACGAGGTCGTCGGCAAGGGAAAGCTCGACCGGCCCTGCCGCATCTATGCGCCGGTGGGAACACATGAGACGCTGCTTGCCTATCTCGTACGCCGGCTTCTGGAAAACGGCGCCAATTCCTCCTTCGTGCACCGCATCTCCGATCCGCACGTCTCCGTCGAGGCGCTGATTGCCGATCCCGCAGAGACCGTTGCCGCCATGCCGGTCGTCGGCGCCCCGCACGCGCAGATCGCCTCGCCGAAGGCGCTTTACGGCAGCGCCCGTGCCAATTCCGACGGTCTCGATCTATCGAACGAGGCGACCCTTTCCGATCTGGCGCAGACGCTTGTATCCTCGGCTGCGAGCCCATGGCATGCGGGTCCGATTCTTGCCGATGGCTCCACGGACGGGGTGACGCGTGACGTCCTTAATCCTGCCGATCACCGTGACGTCGTCGGAACCGTCACCGAATTGAAGGTCGAGGCAGCAGCCCGGATCGTTGCCATGGCGGCCGAGCATGCGCCGCAATGGGCGGCCGTGCCGCCGGCCGAACGTGCGGCTTGCCTGGAACGGGCGGCCGACATCATGCAGGCCCGCATCAAGACGCTGATGGGCATCATCATGCGCGAGGCCGGCAAATCAGCCGCCAATGCCGTCGGCGAGGTGCGTGAGGCGATCGACTTCCTGCGTTATTATGCCGAACAGGCGCGCAAGACCCTCGGGCCGTCGCATGCGCCTCTCGGCCCGATCGTCTGCATCAGCCCGTGGAATTTCCCGTTGGCGATTTTCACCGGGCAGGTTGCGGCAGCCTTGGTGGCCGGAAATCCCGTGCTGGCGAAGCCCGCTGGCGTCACGCCGATCATCGCTTCGGAGAGCGTCAAGATCCTCCACGAGGCGGGCGTTCCTGTGGCCGCCTTGCAGTTCGTGCCCGGCAGCGGGCGCCTCGGCGCCGGCATGGTCGGGGCACCGGAAACGGCGGGTGTGATGTTTACCGGATCGACGGAAGTCGCCCGGATGATCCAGGCGCAGCTGGCAGAACGCCTGTCTTCGACCGGCAAGCCGATCCCGCTAATTGCCGAAACCGGCGGCCAGAACGGCATGATCGTCGATTCCTCGGCTCTGGCCGAACAGGTGGTGGCCGATGTCATCGCGTCGGCTTTCGACAGCGCCGGCCAGCGGTGCTCGGCGCTCCGCGTCCTCTGCCTGCAGGACGATGTCGCCGACCGGACCCTCGCCATGCTGAAGGGCGCCTTCCGCGAGTTGACGATCGGCCGCACCGATCGGCTGAGTGTCGACGTCGGACCGGTCATCAACGATGGCGCAAAAGCGGAGATTGACCAGCATATCGAGCAGATGCGTGGCATCGGCCGCAAGGTGGATCAGCTGCTGCTGCCCGAAAGTGCCGCGGCCGGCACCTTCGTTCCGCCAACGATCATCGAAATCAAGTCGCTGTCGGATCTGACGAGGGAGATCTTCGGCCCGGTCCTGCATGTCGTTCGCTTCAAGCGAAACGGGCTCGACCGCCTGATCGACGACATCAATGCATCGGGTTACGGCCTCACCTTCGGGCTTCACACCCGGCTTGACGAAACGATCGCGCATGTGACCAGCCGTATCAAGGCCGGTAACCTCTATGTCAACCGCAACATCATCGGCGCTGTCGTCGGCGTGCAGCCTTTCGGCGGCCGTGGCCTGTCGGGCACCGGTCCGAAGGCCGGCGGTCCGCTCTATATCGGCCGGCTGGTGCAGCGTGCTCCGGTGCCGCCGCAGCAGGATTCGGTTCATACGGATCTTGCCCTTCGCGATTATATCGTCTGGCTCGACAAGAAGGGCTTGCCGGGCGAAGGGGAAGCAGCCCGTGGCTATGCGAGCCGTTCAGCGCTCGGGCTCGAACGTGAGCTCACCGGCCCGGTCGGCGAACTCAATCTCTATGCGCTCCATCCCCGCGGCCGCATTCTTGCCGTGCCGCAAACGGAAAGCGGGCTCTATCGCCAGATCGCCGCCGCCCTGTCGACCGGCAACCACATCGTCGTGGATGCGGGCTCCCTATCGAAATCGGCCCTGGCGGATCTGCCGGCGGCTGTCGCCGGCCGGATTACCTGGACGTCGGATTGGGAAAAAGACGGGCCGTTCTCGGGCGCACTCGTAGAAGGGGATCGCGACAGGGTTCTGGTCGTCAACCGGAGGATTGCGGCCCTGCCCGGTCCGCTTCTCCTTGTCCAGGCCGCGACCAGCGAGGAATTGGCGGGCGATCCCGAGGCCTATTGCCTGAATTGGCTGCTGGAGGAGGTGTCGACCTCGATCAACACTGCCGCGGCCGGCGGCAATGCCAGCCTGATGGCCATCGGATAACTGAACGGCGGAGGGCGCTGAAGCGTCCGCCGCCGGGGCTCCAAAAAAACTCGACACCATTGACCATTTTTTTAGCAGTTATCACTAGCGTGGTCATCAGGCGCCACTCTCGCAAGTCCAGCATAGTCATCGCTCCCCATATAGAGGTTTTGATGCTTGCGGAGGCGAGGGATCCGCGCCGGTAAAAGTGCCTATTTCCTGGCGCGGGGGCTTGCTTATGGCGTTGATTGATCGACTGTTGCAGCGTATGCGGATCGTGACGAAGGTCCTCTTTTTCGTGGTGCCGCTGATCGTCCTCATCGCCGGCATCGGGCTTTTCGGCTATTTCACCGCCGGTACGCTGAACGGGCAGATGACCCTGACCCGGCAGACGATCGAAGCCCTTTCCAGCTTTCAGCAGCTGCGATCCGCTCTGACCGCCTTTGCCGATCTTCCGAGTGCCGCCGCCCGCGATCGTCTGATCGCCAGCATCTCCGATCAGAAAAAGGGCGCTGCGACGCTCGATGCGATGTTGATCGATCCCGCGCAGAAGCAGCAGATTGCTGCGGTGCGCGAACTCGGGGCCAAGATGCAGGGCGGCGCCGACGCGCTCTGGGCGGTGGCGCAGGAGCGCGCCGGCAACGAACAGGCGATCGACGATGCGGTCACCCAGCTGATCAAGGAAAGCCAGACCGCCCGCAAACAGCTCGACGTTCTCCAGGATCAGGCGAATGGCAAGGAGGCCTTTGTCCGCGCGCTTCTTCTCGACGCCTCGGCCTATAAGAACCTCGCGGGACGCATTGCCAAACTGCGCAAGGCGACCGCAGGGGCGGCCGATCCGCAGAAGCTCGCCCAGGCCATCGGCAGCCTCCTGCCGCCGCTCGTCAAGGAGATGGGCGACAGCGGGGCGCTTGCGTCGGAGAAAGCCCAAAGCCAGATGTCAGCTCTAAAGCCGATGCTGGACAAGCTTGCGGTCATGGCCGAGGACAGCGGCCTGTCGCTCGAAAGTTACGCTCCCGTCGACCAGGACCTGCAGGGCCTTCGGGAGCAATATGCAAAACTCGCCTCCGGCAATGCGGACACCGCGATCGAGCGCTTCGCCGGCATGGATGCGAGCATATCAACGCTTCGCTCGATGGTGACGATCGTCAACGCCGCTTTCAAATCGATCGACGATCTGCGCCTGCATCTCAGCGAACTGAACAGACGCGTCGATGCCGCGGCGCGGGATGCGGCTCTCGCCGATCTCAAGGCGCTGCGCGAAAACGCCGCGAAGCTTGCACCTTTGAGCGGACGAAACGCCGCGCTGCAGGATCTCGCGAAAAAAATCGAGCCGTCGCTTGCGGCGATCGAAAAGGATACGTCGCTTCTGATTTCGATCGCGGATCGGTGGCGAGCAGAGAAGGGAGCGGCCACCGAGCTCGTAGCCTCGGCAAGCCACACGCTCGAGCAGTTCGTCAGCACAGCGCAGGAGAGCGGCAAGGAAATCAGCCAGCGCTCGGCGACGATGTCGCTCGCGGCGATGATTGCCGGCACCGTGCTTGCGATCATCGGCGGTCTCATGCTGATCGAAACCCTGCGCGGACCGCTGAAGCGGATCACCCAGACGATGATGCGGCTGGCTGACGGCGATCTGAACGTGCCGATCGGCGACGGCAAGCGCGGCGACGAGATCGGCGACATGATCCGATCGGTCACCGTCTTCCGCGATCAGGCACTCGAAAAGACCAGGCTGGAAGAGCTCGCCGAAGCAAACCGGTCGCGGGACGAATTGGAGCAGGCCCGCCGCGCGGCCGAGCAGGCGCGTGTCGAGGCTGAACAGAGCGAGGCTCTCAATGCTCTGTCGGACATGCTCGGCAAACTTGCGAGTGGCAACCTTGCCGCCGAGATGAGCGAGGATCTGGCCGCAGATTATGTCGCCATGGCGAAAACCTACAATCACGCCATCGATGCGCTGCGCCTGACACTCGCCGAGGTCCGCAACACGACCTACGAGATTGCCGAGGGCAGCACCAACCTTTCGGGAGCCGCCGACGATCTGGCGCGGCGCACGGAACAGCAGGCCGCGTCTCTCGAAGAAAGTTCGCGGGTACTGGGCGAACTGACCGTCAGCGTGCGGACGACAGCCGAAAACGCCCGTCAGACTTCGCTTTCGGTTGGCGAAGCCCACCGCCAGGCGGAGCATTCCGCAGCCGTCGTCGCCAAGGCGGTCGACGCCATGGGCGCCATCAATCGGTCATCCGAAAAAGTCAGCAGCATCATCGGTGTAATCGACGAGATCGCCTTCCAAACCAATCTTCTTGCGTTGAATGCGGGCGTGGAAGCGGCGCGCGCAGGGGAGGCCGGCAGAGGTTTTGCCGTCGTCGCCCAGGAGGTGCGCGAGCTTGCGCAGCGCTGCGCCAAGGCTGCCCGCGAGATCAAGGATCTGATCTCCACCAGCGCATCGCAGGTCGGCGCCGGCGTCAAGCTCGTCGAGGAGACCGGCCAGGCGCTTTCCTCGATCATGGAGCACTTCACCTCGATCAACGGGTTGGTGCAGGTCATCTCGACTGCCACGACCACGCAATATAAGGGGATCGACGAGGTGAACAACGCCGTTCGAGACGTCGAGCACATCACCCAGCACAACGCCGCCATGGTCGAGGAAAATACCGCGGAAATTCATCGGCTTCGGCAGCAGGTGGAAGTATTGAACGAAAGAATCTCCCACTTTCAAACGGCCGACGGTCGCAGGCCCTCGCCTGCGAGCAGCCAGCGGATGTCCCTGGCCTCCTGAGTGGTATATCTTTGCCTGTCCTGCGGACCGGGCCCTATTTAGAAATCGGCGACTTTGCCCCAGGCCGACGCCCCGAAGCGGTCGGGATGGTAGGGCCGGGGATCGACGATCGGCTCGTCGCCTGTGACGATATCGGCAATCAGGTGACCGGCGCCCGGCCCGATGCCGAAGCCGTGGCCGCTGAAGCCCGCGGCGAGGATGAAACCCGGAAGCGTGGCGATCTCGCCGATCCCCGGCACGCCGTCCGGCGTGCTGTCGATATAGCCCGCCCAGGCCGCGCTGATGCTCGTTTTCTTCAAGGCGGGCAGAAGCTCGAGTGCTCGCGCATGCGTGAGGGCAATGGTGGCCTGGTTGACCGCCGGGTCGAGGATGCGCATGCGCTCCATCGGCGTCGGCCTGTCGAGCCGCCAGCGTGCCAGAGACTCGTGACCGGAACGAAACCCCTCCAAGCCCCCGGGTGCGAGACTGCGCCAGCGCCGGGCGAACATCGGCAGGAACTGCGGCGCGAAGCGGAACTGTTGCGCGGTGGGATCGACGCGGCCGCGGCCGCTGATCGCCAGCGTGTAGCCGCCATCGCTGCGACGCGTGACCGAGACCGCAGCTGTGTGCAGCGCGTCCGGCAGGCCCGTGGCACCCGGTGCAACGGAAAGGATCGACGAACGGATCGATGCCTGCGGAAATCGAATGTCCATCTGGCGGCAGAAGGAGGAGGCCCAGGCGCCGCCGGCGAGGATCGCGATTTTTGTCCGGATGGTGCCATGCTCGGTGACGACGCCCGAGAGCCTGCCGCCTTCGATGTCGATGCCGCGGGCCGCACAGGACTGATGCACCGTGCCGCCGAGCTTCAGGATTGCTCGTGCGACGGCCGGCGCGGCACGTGCCGGATCGGCGGTGCCGTCGGTCGGCGAAAACACCCCGCCTTTCCACGCATTGCCGGTGGCGCGCCCGCGTTCGGTGGCCTCCGCGCCGCTCAGCATATGCGTCGTGACGCCGACCGAGCGCGCGAAATCCCGCCAGCGTGCCCAGCCGGACAGTTCCTCGTCGCTATTGCTGAGATAGAAGAGGCCGCAGCGGCGAAAGCCGGTGTCCTCCCCGGTCTCAGCGGCGAAGCGCTCCCACAGATCGAGGCTCTTCGTCGACATCGGCAGTTCACGAGCGTCGCGGTTCTGCTGGCGGCACCAGCCCCAGTTGCGGCTCGATTGTTCCGCACCGACAAGGCCCTTCTCGACAAGGGCGACTTTCAATCCGCGCCGGGCCAAATAATAGGCCGCGAAAACACCGACGATGCCGCCGCCGATCACCACCGCATCGGCGGTAGTGGGCAGCTCCGGCGTAGTGTCGATGCGATCGAGCGGTGCAGGCATGGCAGGGTCTCCGTTTATATTCTAGGTGGGCCGGTCACGAAGGCGAACGCTGCCGGACAAAACGATCGCTCGCCGACCCTTATTGCCGACAATAGGCCCGCACCAGTTCAGGATCCTGCTGGAGCCCATCAAGCCAGGCCGGATCGAGCGTCGGCACCGACGAGAACAGCAGTTGCGAATAGGGGTGCGTCGGCGCCTTCACCGTCGAGTGGGTGATTTCCTCGACCTTCCGGCCCCCATACATCACCACGATCTCGTCGCAGATTGCTTCCACGACTGAGAGATCGTGGCTGATGAAGATGTAGGAGAGGCCGAGTTCGCGCTGCAATTCCTTGAGCAGGTCGATGACCGCCGCGGCAACCACCGTGTCGAGCGCCGAGGTAATCTCGTCGCAGAGGATCAGCTTCGGATCGGCGGCGAGTGCCCGGGCGAAGTTGACGCGCTGCTTCTGCCCGCCCGAAAGTTCTCCAGGCCGGCGATGGCGGAGGCTGCGGGGCAGGCGAACCATGTCGAGCAGTTGATCGATCCGGGCGTTTCGGGCCCGCCGATCCATGCGGTGGTAAAAAACCAGGGGCCTGGCGAGGATGTCCTCAACCGATTTTGCCGGGTTGAGAGCGGTATCGGCATATTGGAAGACGATCTGCATCTCCCGCAGCTGGTCGCGCGAGCGCTCGCGAGCGTTGCGGCGCAGTTCCGTTCCGTCGAACACGATCTTGCCGACTGCGGCCGGCAGGATGCCGGCGATGGTGCGGGCGAGCGTCGACTTGCCGCAACCGGATTCTCCGATGATGCCGAGATTGCGCCCTTTTTCCACCTTCAGGCTTACGTGCTCGACCGCACGAATGAGGGGCAGGCCGTCGGCCTGGCGCTGTCCATAGCCCGCAACGAGATCGTCGATCTTCAGAAGCGGCGCCGTCGCACTTGCGACCAGTCCTGCTGCGCCGCGCGATTTCGGCTCGAAGGCTGCGAGCAGCTCTCTGGTATAGGGGTGCTTTGCATTGTTGAGGATTTCCTTGGTGGTGCCGGTTTCCTGGGTCTCTCCGCCTTTCAACACGACGATGCGATCGGCGATCTGCGCGACGACGGCAAGGTCGTGCGAGACATAGACACCTGATATGCCGCCCTTCTTCATGACCGACTTGAAAGCGCGCAGCACTTCGATCTGGGTGGTCACGTCGAGTGCCGTCGTCGGCTCATCGAAGATGACCAGGCTCGGGTCGCCGATCAGCGCCATGGCCGCCGCCAGACGCTGCAGCTGGCCGCCGGAAACCTGGTGCGGATAACGGCTGCCGATCGTTTCGGGTTCAGGCAGCGACAGCGCCCGAAAGAGCTCGACTGCCCGGGCACGCGCATCGTCCGGCGACATCAGTTGGTGAATGCGCGTGACTTCGATCACCTGGTCCATGATCGATATGGCCGGGTTGAAGGCGGCGGCGGCGGATTGCGGGACATAGGCGACTTCGGTTCCGCGCACCTTGGCGCGCTGCTTCTCGCTGAGCGTGACCATGTCCTTGCCGCCGACCGAAACACTGCCGCCGCTGATGCGACAGCCCGCGCGGGTATGGCCCATCAGGGTCAGGGCGATGGTTGTCTTGCCCGAGCCGCTCTCGCCGATCAGCGCGACGATCTCGCCTTCGGCAACGTCGAGGCTGACACCCTTGATGATCTCGACGCGTCGGCCGGAATCGGTGGTGGCCTCGATATTCAGGTCACGGATTTCAATGAAATTGCTCATGACACGCTCCGGTCGCGAATTTTATGCGGCAGGTTGTCTATCAGCAGGTTGACGCTGATCGTCAGGCTGGCGATCGCAAGGGAGGGAAACATCACCGCCGGCGCGCCGAACGGCAGGCCGCCGATGTTCTCGCGCACCAGCGCACCCCAATCGGCATAGGGCGGCTGGACGCCAAGGCCCAGGAAAGAAAGCCCGGAAAGCAGCAGAACGATGAACACAAAGCGGATCCCGAGATCGGCAAGCACCGGTCCGACGATGTTGGGCAGGATTTCGGAGCGAATGAGATAGAGGGTGCTTTCTCCGCGGATGCGCGCAACCGTGATAAAATCCATCGCATTGATGTTGACGGCGAGCGCCCGCGCGAAGCGGTAGGAACCGGGGATGTAGATCACTGATAGCGTCATGACCAGAACCGGGACCGAGGAACCGACGGCCGCGACGACCACCAGGCCGAACAGCTTGCTCGGGATGGAATTGAGGGCGTCGAGGAAGCGGCTGAGGATCGTGTCCAGCCAGCCGCCGGCAACCGCCGCGATCATGCCGAGTACGACGCCGCTGAAGCAGGCGATCGTTACCGCCGCCAGCGAGATGCCGACCGTGTACCGCGCGCCCATCAGGATCCGCGAGAGCATGTCGCGGCCGAGATAGTCGGAGCCGAGCCAGAGGTCCCGGCTCATCGGGCCGAAATAGTCGAGATCGATAATCTCACCGACGGGGTAGGGGATGATCAAGGGCGCGAAGATCGCGATGAGCGCCCAGGAAAGGATGACGGCAAGGCCGATCGCTCCGACGATATTGAAGCGATAGCCAAGCCGGGTTCCGGACAGCCGGCCGGACGTGGTTTCGGAACTGGTCATGGTCATCGGAGCCTCGGATTTGAAAGGATGGCGATGATGTCGGCGATGGTGATCAGCAGCAGATAGCCTAGGCAGAAAATCATCGCGCAGCTCTGGATCAGCGGCAGGTCGCGGGTGGCTACGGCATCCAGCATCAGCTTGGCGATGCCGGGATAATTGAAAATGGTTTCGACGATGATGACGCCTCCGAGCAGATAGGACAGGGAAAGTGCAACGGCATTGACGATCGGACCCAGCGCATTGGGCAGTGCATGGCGAAAGACGATGCGTGGCCGCGAGGCCCCCTTGAGCAACGCCATCTCGACGTAGGGTGTGTTGAGCGTCTCGATGACGGCCGCGCGCGTCATGCGGATCATCTGCGCCGAGACCACGAAGGTGAGGGTGATCACCGGCATGGCATAGACGCGCAACATGTCGGCCAGGCTGTGAATTTCATTGGCGAATGACAGCGCCGGCAGCCATTTCAGATAGACGGCGAAGATCAGCGCGGCGGAGGTCGCGACCATGAATTCCGGCACGGAGATGACGCCGATGGTGATTACGGTGACGATCCGGTCGTAAACGGTGCCGCGCAGCATCGCCGCGGTGATCCCGAGCGTCAGAGCAATCGGCACGGAGAAGAGCGCGGTGACGCCGGCGAGTTTCAACGTGTTGACGAAGCGGCCGACAATGAGGTCGGCGATCGGCATTTGGTTGGCATAGGACGTGCCAAGGTCGCCCTGTAGCAGTCCAACGGACCAGCGCAGGAAACGAAAGAGCGCCGGCTCGTCGAGATGCATGGCCGTGCGAAGGCCTTTGATGGCTTCCGGCGTGGCCGCCTGGCCAAGCAGGATCGTCGCCGTGTCTCCCGGCAAGAGCGTTGTCGCGAAGAACACGGCGAAGGAGACGATCACCAGGGTGATCAGGGCGATGAGCAATCTGCTCAGCACAAGGGATAAGACCTGGTTGTTCACGCGCGGCTCCCTTTTGGTGTTCAAAGTTCAAGTCAATGAAATGGAAGCCGGGCGCGCGATTGCAGCCCGGCCCCCGTGTTTTATCAGGCCTCGAGCCAGACATATTCGGCAAACGCGTATCCCATCTGACCGCCAAGCGGGCTGGGTTCCAACCCCTTGAGCTTGGCCGTGGTGGCGTCGACATTCGATATATAGGCTGGAATGATGGTGCCGGCTTCCTGGGCGACCATAGCCTGCATCTCATTGTAGATCGTCTTACGCTTCTCCTGGTCGAGCGAGCCGCGCGCCTCGATCAGCATCTTGTCGAACTTCTCCGACTTGTACTGGCTTTCGTTCCACGGAGCATCGGAAGAGTAGAGCAAGGAAAACAGGATGTCAGGGGTTGGCCGTGGGTTGATATTTCCGAAGTGGATCGGCGCCTTGAGCCAGTAATTGTCCCAGTAACCGTCGGAAGGCACGCGCTGGACATCCAGTTTCATGCCGATTTCAGCGCCGGCGGCCTGAATGATCATCGCCATATCAATCGACGAGTTCGCCGCGTCCGAAGCGATGATCGGAATGGATTGGCCGAGGACGCCTGCCTTTTCGAAGTGGAACTTCGCCTTTTCGGGATCGAAGCCCCGCGCTTTCAGGTTCGCGTCGTGATAGAAGTTCGCCGGTGAAATGGGTTGGTCGTTGCCAACCTCGCCGAGACCGCGCAGCGCCGACTTGACGATCTGTTCGCGGTTGACGAGGGACTTCATGCCTTCGATGAAGTCCCGCTTGTTGCCGGGCTCCATATCCATCCGCATATTGAGGTTAGTATAGTTGCCGGAGGTTGTCTTCGACAATGTAAATCCATCTCCCTGAGCCTCGATGAGGCGCATCGAGCGCGGATTGATCGATGCTGCGAGGTGGATATCGCCGGCAAGCAGGGCGTTGACGCGGGCATTGTCGTCGCTGATCGCGAAATATTCGAAGGAATCGATGTTCGGTCCGGATTTCCAGTAGTTCTTGTTCTTGATCCCGACCGAGCGCACGCCGGGTTCGAAGACTTCCTTGACGAAGGCGCCGGTGCCATTCGCCTTCGAAAAGTCGGTCGTCCCGTCGGCAACGATCATGAAGTGATGGATCGCCAAGATGGTCGGCAAGTCACCATTTGCGCTGGCGAGCGTAATTTCGACAGTCTGTTTGTCGATCGCCTTGAAGCCCGTCATTTGGGCGGCGATCTTGGCGACCTTCGAGCCGACGGAGGGGTCGAGATGGCGCTTCAGAGAGAAGATCACGTCGTCTGATGTCAGCGGCTTACCGTCGTGAAATGTGACGCCGCTCTTCAGCTTCACCGTCCAGGTCTTCGCATCCTTGGATTCGATCGCCTCGGCAAGCTCCATCTGCGGCTTGCCGCTCTGGTCGAGGATGGTGAGGCGGTTGTAGAAGGAGCAGCACCGGACATAGTCGGTCGAGAGCGACGCCTTGGCGGGGTCGAGCGTATCGGCTGTGGAGGACGACCAGCCGGCCGCCTTGAGCGTGCCGCCTGAAACGGGCGTCGCCGCGAGCGCCTTGCCGGCGCGGCCAAGTACCAGCCCGCCGGCGGACATGGCTACGCCACCCGCGAGCATCATATGCAATAGCTCGCGACGGGTCGCGCCACGACGGATGGCGGTTTCGACCATGGCGTCGTCGGAGCTGGTCCAATTGGTAATCTTGTTGTTCATCTCATTCCCCTTTTCTTCTGTGGCGGTTTTAACGTCAGGCGCGTGCAGCAGCCACGGCATCCGTAAGGCCTGCCATGGACGTGAAATGGAAATCGGGCTTGGTGAACTCGACCGGCTCGATCGTACCGCCGTATCCCTTTTGGGCATGTCGCCGCTCGATCCAGCAATTGGCCAGCCCCAGTTCCCTGGAAATCCCGATGTCGTGGTATTGACTCTGGGCGACATGCAGGATGTCGTCCTTCGAATGGCCTTCCGCGGCAACGTAGGCGAAGACCGTCTCGAAGAATGCGGGATCGGGTTTTTCGGTGCCGGTATCGTCGGCCGTGAAGGCGGCATAAAAGGGATTGCCGAGTTCCTTCTCGAACAAATCGAATGCCCAGCGGCGGGCATTGGTCATCGCAACGAGGCGGTAACTCTTCGCAAGTTTGGCCAGCGCCGCGGCGCTGTCTGCAAAACCCTTCCAGCTCTTGGCCGAGTCCCGTAGCCGTTCGCCATATTTTTGTTCGGCGGGCAGACCGAGCTTCGGCGCGATCGCGAGGTAGACACGTACGAGGTCGTCGGGAAAGAGGCCGGCATCCTCGGCGTAGCGGGCTGCGCGATAGAGGTTAAGCGCCTGCTCGCCGTCGATGGTGCCTCCCGCCTCGGCCGCGATCTCGGCGAGGCAGGTTTTGAGGCCGCTCTCGAAGTCGATCAGCGTGCCGACGACATCGAATGTCATGTATTTGAATTCCGGAAGGCTCTTGCTCACGTGAATTCCCCAGTGTTCGGCTCCCAGTGGGAGCGCGTTTCTCGAAGAAGAATATTCTGGTCCCGCAGGCAGGATCATTGTCCCGCTCTTCTTTGGAAGGCCCCGCATTTGCCGGGATCCGAGCCCTTCAGTGATTGTAGTTTGTCACCTGCACCGCGCCGGATTCTCCTGAAAGGCGCCATATGGCGGCACAAAATACCGAATCTGACCGTTTCTCGATATTCCGAGGCCTGCATCGCCCACGCGTCTGTCGGTATTGTTCCTGTTTTGTTCTGATGAAACGCCGGAGCGCTCGACGATCGTGTCTATCGTTTCGGCGCAGCACGCGGCAGCGCATGGCAAAGACGCCATGGCCGAATGCGGGGAATGACGAGGTCAAAGGCCGCGCGATCAAGCGACGTGATGGTAGAGGGGATCGTCGGTGGGTTCCGCTTCCGCCGGCGCTTCTGCAATCTGGAGATACGTCAGTGCATCATCGCCAGCGCTGCCGCAAAGAAATCCTCGCCTCCGAAGTTGCCTGACTTCAAAGCCAGAAGCATGTCGCCCTGAGTATTGCCGACCGTGCGCAGCACCGGCACGCCGGGCGCAATCTCCGGTCCGATCAGAAATGCCGGAATGGCGAGCCTATCGACCGCCGCCCCCGAGGTTTCGCCGCCTGCGACCACGAGCCGCCGCACGCCTTTTGCCACCAGTTCGGCGGCGATGAGCGATGTCGCGGTCTCGATCGCATGACCGGATGCCTCTCGTCCATAAAGGGATTGCAGCCGGGACACGGTTTCGGGTGCGGCGCTCGCAGCGACCACGACGGGGCCGGCGGCGATGCGGTCTCCGGCCCAGGAAAGCGCCGCGGCGATCTCATCTGGACCGGCAAGCAGCCGCTCCGGGTCGAGCCGCAGGACGGGCATCGAACGTTCGGCGATGTCCAGCTGGCGCAGCGTTGCCTTGGAACAACTGCCGGCAACGATCGCGGAAAGCCCGCCCACGGGGCGAATGGCATCCACCGGCGTTGCGCCACTGGGCGATATCCGACCGGAGCGGACGAGCGCGCGGGCAAGGCCGAGGCCGAGCCCGGATGCGCCGGTGGAGACCGGTGTTTCCAATGCGATCTCGCCGAGCGTTTCCAGATCCCGCTCGAAAATTGCATCGGCGATCGCTGCGGTGACGCCTGCCGCGCGCAAGGCCTCAAGCCTTGCTTTGACGGCGCCGGGTCCGGTCGCGATGGTCGCGAGATCAATCAGCCCGACAGAGCCATGCGATTGCCGGGTGAGAACCCGCACGAGATTGGCGTCGTGCATGGGATTGAGGGGATGGTCTTTGAGCGGACTTTCGTTCAACGGCTGTCCGCCGACGAAGAGATGGCCGAGATAGACGGTGCGTCCCGTTTCCGGGAAAGCGGGTGTAACCAGCACGATGCCGCCGCCCGCCGCGTGGCTCAATGCCTCGGTGACCGGGCCGATATTGCCGGCATCGGTGGAATCGAAGGTCGAGCAGATCTTGTAAAGCACGTGGCCCGCACCCCGCTGGCGCAGCCATTGCTGAGCACTGGTCGCGGCCGTCACCGCGTCCGCCGCCGGGACGGAGCGGATCTTCAGGGAAACGACGACGGCGTCGACATCCGGCAGCGCCAGCGACGGATCGGGAATGCCGACCGTCTGCACCGTGCGCAGACCGTTCTTCGTCAGCGTATTGGCGAGGTCGGAGGCGCCCGTATAGTCGTCAGCGATTGATCCGAGCAAAATAGCCATCGTCTAGCTCCGTGCAAAAGGTCTGAACCAGGCAAGGCCGTCCAGTGTGTGGCCGCGCGGGACGTATTCGCAACCGATGAAACCGTTGTAATCCAGGCGGTCGATTTCGCTGAACAGATAGGGATAGTTCAGTTCCTCCCCGTCCGGCTCGTTGCGGGACGGCACGCTGGCGATCTGGATATGGCCGATGATCGGCAGCAGGTGTCGCAACGCCATGGAAATGTCGCCATGGATGATCTGACGGTGATAGATGTCGAACTGGAGCTTCAGGTTGGGCAGGCCGCATTCGGCAATCAGGCTTTCCGCCGCGGCGAAGTCGTTGAGGAAATATCCCGGCATGTTCCGCCCGTTGATCGGCTCGAGCAGCAGATCGATGCCTTTCTCCGAAAGCCGCCCGGCAGCGTAGGTGATGGAACGCCGGTAAGAGGAGGAGGCGTCTTGATCACGAGGGTCGGCGATGCCTGCCATCAGGTGCAGCCGCTTGACGCCGGTCGCCGCCGCATAGTCCAATGCCCGCTCGACATCCGCCTTCAGCGCATCGAACCGTCCGGGAAGAGCCGCGATGCCGCGCTCGCCTGCTGCCCAGTCGCCAGGCGGCAGGTTGAACAAGGCTTGCTGCAGATTGTTACGAGCAAGCCGTTCGGCGATTGCCTCCGGCGCAGCTTCGTAGGGAAAGAGATATTCGACGGCCGAAAAACCGGCGTCGGCTGCGGCGTCGAAGCGGTCGAGGAATGCCCATTCGTTGAACATCATCGTCAGGTTGGCGGCGAAAACCGGCATGATCGGCGTTCCTTTTACAGGCTCTGCGGGTCTTTGTTGGAACCGGGCAATTCAGTGCCGGAAAGCTGGGCATAGAGCCGCGCGAGCGAGGAATCATCATCACGGCCCATGCCGGCGCCGGCGGCGGCCAGATACATTTGCAGGGCTGCTGCCGCCAGTGGCACTGGATAACGCTCGGAGCGGGCCATGTCTTGGACGATACCAAGATCCTTGACGAAAATCTCGATGCTGCTGAGCGGCGTATAGTCTCCGGCCAGCACATGCGGCACGCGGTTTTCGAACATCCACGAATTGCCGGCCGAGGCCGTTATCACCTCATAGACCTTGTCCAGGTCGAGGCCCTGCTTGGCGGCAAACGTTATCGCTTCACAGGCGGCTGCGATGTGCACCCCGGCGAGAAGCTGGTTGATCATCTTGAAGGCCGCGCCTTTTCCGGCCGCATCGCCGAGTTCGTAGACCTTGCCGGCCATGGCGTCGAGACCCGGACGGGCGGTGTCGAAGGCCTGTCTGGAGCCGGAAGCCATGATCGTCAACGCGCCCTGCGCCGCCTTCGCCGCGCCGCCCGAAATCGGTGCGTCGAGATAATGCAGGCCGAGGGCCTCAACCCTTTGCGCCAAATCGCGTGCGACGGCCGGATCCATGGTTGCTGACGAGATGAACACGGCCCCGGGCTTCATCATCCTCGCGACGCCGTCAGGCCCGAACAACACGGCCTCGGTCTGCGCGCCGTTGACGACGACGGAGACGACGATGTCGGCCTCTTTCGCCGCGCCGGCGGGGGTCGCAGCACCTCGTCCGCCATCGGCGATGAACCGGTCCACCGCTGCCGGCGTGATGTCATATCCAATGACATCGAGCCCTGCACGCTTCATCGACCGGGCCATTCCGAGCCCCATGGAACCGAGACCGATGACGGCCGCTACCACGGTGGAGCCCGAGTTTTCAGCAAGCGATGACATGAGCAAGTTCTCCAGTCTTGTGCGAAGATCGACGCCTCCGGATGCTCTCGCGGAGCGCTGTGCTGCTATGTTTGGCAGCGCTGCCATTTTAATTAGCGCATTTTGGCAGCGCTGCCAACAATAGATTGGTAGCGCTGCCAAAAAAACGTTGCTTCTTGGCGGGAGCAGTGAAAATAGTAACGGCCGGTCGGGAAGCGGGCGAACGCGCAACCACCTGAAAAACTGGATTTCAGACGTGACGATGGAATTGAAGCAGCCGGCGACCGTAACGCTTGCCGAGGTCGCGGAAGCGGCCGGTGTTGGCGAGAGTACGGTGTCGCGTGTGCTGCGCAATCACGGCTCGTTTTCCGGCAAGACGCGGGAGCGGGTAATGGCCGCGGTCGAGAGGTTGGGCTATGTGCCGAACCGGATCGCCGGGACGTTGGCCTCAACGGGTTCGCGTCTCGTTGCCTTCGTCATTCCCTCGTTGTCCAACATCGTCTTCCCCGATGTGTTGCGCGGCGCCAGCGCCGTCCTGGAGGAAAACCGCTATCAGGCGGTGTTTTCCGTCACCGACTATGATCCCGGCAAGGAGGAGGCGCTCGTCGCCGCGATGCTCGCCTGGCGGCCGGCGGCCGTTATGCTGGCGGGATACGAGCATAGTGACGGGACGGTGAAGATGCTACGCGCCAGCGGATGCCGGGTCGTGGAACTGCTCGATCTGGACGGAGATGCGCTCGATATCGCGGTCGGCTTCTCGAACCGCGCTGCCGGTCGGGAGAGCGCTGCCTTCCTCCTCAAGCGGGGCTACCGCCGGATCGGCTATGTCGGTCATGACCTCAATCGTGATACCCGCGCCGGCAAGCGGTTTTCAAGTTTTTGCGAAACGCTCGATGCCCGTGGCGCGCCCCTCGTCGCCCGTGAAATTCTCGTCGGCGCTTCATCAGTGGAAAATGGCAGGCTGGGGCTGGAGCGACTGCTTGCCCGGACGGCCGATCTCGATGCAGTTTATTTCTCCAACGACGATATGGCGCTAGGCGGCTATTTTCACTGTCTGGCTGAGGGGATCGCCATCCCCTCGAAGCTCGCCATTTTCGGCTATAACGGCCTCGATATCGGCCGGGCGATACCGCAGCCCTTGTCGACCGTCCGGACGCCGCGCGTGGCGACGGGAGAGATAGCCGCAAAACTGGTCGTCGCCAACGCGCCGTCCCAGGCCGTTGATCTCGGTTTTGAACTGATCGAGGGGGCAACCGCGTAATCTTGGAGGAAGTGTCATGTCCGACGCGCGCCAGCGTGAAGAAATTTGCCGATACGGCCGCTCGCTGTTCGAGCGCGGGCTGACGCCCGGTTCGTCGGGCAACATATCGTTACGGCTGGAGGACGGCGGTTGGCTGGTCACGCCGACCAACGCCTCGCTCGGTTTTCTCGATCCGGCACGGATCTCCAGGCTTGACGCCGAAGGCCGGCTCTTGTCCGGCGACAAGCCGACCAAGGAAATTCCGCTGCACACGGCTCTCTACGATACACGCGGCAGCGCCCGCGCCATCGTTCATCTTCACTCCACCCACGCGGTGGCGCTGACCATGCTGCCGGAGATCGATCCGCGCGCCGCCCTGCCGCCGATGACGCCCTATTATCTGATGCGCGCCGGCGAAACTGCCTTGGTGCCGTATTATCGCCCCGGAGATCCGGCGGTGGCCGACGCCATCCGTGGGCTGGCGGGCAAGTATTCGTCGGTGCTACTTGCCAACCACGGACCTGTCGTTGCCGGTGACAGTCTGGAGGCGGCGGTCTTTGCGACCGAGGAACTGGAGGAAACGGCGAAGCTCTATCTGCTGTTGCGCAACCTCAATCCCCGTTACCTCAGCCCGGGGCAGGTGGCCGATTTGGTCGACACGTTTGGCCTCGACCTTCCATCGCATCACGATCACGACGACCACTGAACGGCCAAACAGGATCCAGGTCGGGCGGCCAAACCCGCTCACTTTGTCGGCGTCATGTCCTAATCGAGCGCCGACAGCACCGATGCCGTGATCGCGTCCGTCTTGTCTTTGCCGGGAATTGCGCCGATGCCGCGTGCCGTCGTCGCCTCGATTGCGGCCATCACCTCTCCGGCAGCAGCCGTTTCTCCCAGATGCTCCAGCATCATTGCGCCCGACCAGATGGCGGCAATCGGATTGGCGATGCCGAGATGGGCGATATCCGGCGCCGAGCCGTGCACCGGTTCGAACATCGACGGCGCCGAGCGATCGGGATTAATGTTGGCGGAAGCCGCAAAGCCGAGCCCGCCCTGAATGGCGGCGCCAAGGTCTGTCAGGATGTCGCCGAACAGGTTGGAAGCGACGACCACATCGAGGCTTTCCGGCGCCATGACCATGCGGGCAGCCATGGCGTCGATGTGATAGCTGGTCACCTCGACATCGGGATATTCCGCGGAAAGCCTATGGGTAATCTCGTCCCAGAAAACCATCGAATATTTCTGTGCGTTGGACTTTGTCACCGAGGCAAGCTTGCCGCGGCGTACACGCGCTTGTTCGAAACCGAACCGCAGGATGCGCTCGACCCCCTTGCGGGTGAAGATCGATGTCTCTACAGCCACCTCGCTGTCGGTGCCCTGATGAACGCGGCCGCCGGCGCCGGAATATTCGCCTTCGGTATTTTCGCGAATGCAAAGGATGTCGAAGTTCTCCGACCGCAACGGTCCCTGCACGCCCGGCAACAGTCGGTGCGGACGGATATTGGCATATTGCACGAAAGCCTTGCGGATTGGCAGCAGAAGTCCATGCAGCGACACGGAATCGGGCACTTTACGGGGCCATCCGACGGCGCCGAGCAGGATGGCATCGAAGGGTCTCAACGTTTCGATGCCATCGCCGGGCATCATGCTGCCGTGCGCCAGATAGTAGTCACAGGACCAGGGATAACTTGTCGTCGCGAGCGAAAATCCGTTGCGTGCAGCCGCCTTTTCGAGCACTGCCATGGCTGCTTCCGTGACATCGCGGCCAATGCCATCTCCTGGCAGAAGGGCGATCTTGTAGGTCTTCATGGCAGGTCCTCACAGGCTGATGATAACTCTTCTGTTTGCGGTTTGGATAGGCCTTGCGTCCGAAGCTTGTCGACGCAGGACTGCGTATTGCGCCGCGCGGCAATGACTGTAGAGGGAGGCTCAGGCTTTATTTGCTGAAAGCGGCCAGGATTTGATCGATTGTTGTGTCTGCGCCGGCCTCACCAGTGAATTGTATCGAGCGATCTGTTCCGATCCAGGCGAACCCGTCGATATCGAAAAAATGCACCGATCCTCGTCGTCTGGTTATATCGCGCCAAGCCTTGAAAGATCCCGCTCAAGGCATACTGAATATATCGTGATACGATATATTCAGTATGCCCCAGTTGTTGGGAGCGAGTTCCATGGAAAACCGATGGCATTCGGAATCGCACTGCCCCGCGCCTTATCCTCCAAATAAGGCGTTCGAAGATCTGCGGCAAAGAGTTCGCGCCTAGCTGGGCAAGGAGGAAGCAAGTGGCTGGGAGCTTTTGCTCGGAGTGGCTATACGATGTAGCTCTGCCGGCGAATTATTTTTGTCTCTGGATGCAGCGTCTCGACCGGCTTCGATACCGTCAATAAGGCTGCAATGTCCCGTGGAAGCTGGACGGCTCAGATAATCGAACGCAGCCCAAGATAGCTCGCCAAACTGACGGCGGAGAGGGCAATTGTCAGCCTGGGCCTTGCATCGTCGAACATGGCCGCCAATAAAAGGCCGAGCATCACGATGACGGATATTGCCCAAAGATCCTGATCGGAGACAGTGAAAGCGATCGCCGCCAGGAAGACGGCGCTTGCGACGATCGTCACGGGCGCAGATTTGTCGGCGAGATTGCCGCCCGGGAAGTATGGCAGAAGAAAACGCCGCATGCTCAAGCCTGAAGCGACACTTAGAAGAAGACAGGTCAAGACAAGATGCAACATGGGGCCGTCGCCGATCGATCTGCAGATGGAATTGCAGACGCAAACGTCGTGCCAGCCGTAAGCCTTCAAATTACCGTCCGATAACGACAATGCCGGGCTCTGTGTGGCTATTTCCTCGGCGTCGCGTTGATTTTTTCGGCAACTGCTCCCCTTCGCTTGAACGGATGAATTATATCGCAATACGACTTGAGTGGCGGCGATGATTTTTGTATGGAGAATTATCTTCCTCTTTAATTCCGGAAATGAGATCGTTCATTGGACCTTTCGTCGATCGAAATATTCCTCGCTGTCGCCGGTGATCGCAGCGTTACAAAGGCTGCCAAGGCCGTCGGGCGGGTGCCGTCCAATGTGACGACGCGTGTCCGGCAGCTGGAGGACGACCTCGGTGTTTCCCTCTTCAGCCGCGACGGCAAGAAGATGACATTGACGCGGGAGGGGGAGACGTTCCTAACCTACGCCAACCGGCTGATGGCACTTGCGCTCGAAGCGCGCCAGGCGGTGCGACCTCTCGCCCCTTCGGGAACATTGCGGGTCGGTACGATGGAGAGCACGGCGGCAAGCAGGCTGCCGGCGGCGCTGAGGCAGTTCAACCAGATGTGGCCCGACGTGTCGCTTCATTTGACGATGGGGGCGTCCCGCGACCTAGCCCGCGACGTTTTATCCGACGTGCTCGATTGCGCGCTTATTGCCCGGCCGCCGAAGACGATGCGCTCGGAAGACGCAGGTTTCGATACCGAACTCAAGGCGCTCGAGATGGAGCCGGTCTTTGTCGAAGACCTGTTGATCGTCTTGCCATCCGGGCATCCCGCGATCAAATCCGCTGCCGACCTCCGCGTCGGCGCGCTCGCCGCTCTGGAGCCTGGCTGCACCTATCGCAGGATCGCCGAAAACTGGGCGCGCAAATCGAGCGCCCTGCCGACGAGCGAGCATGGCTCCTACCATGCGATCATGGCGAGCGTCGCGACCGGCAACACTGCCGGCGTCATGCCGAGATCGGTTCTCGAACTGATGCACTGGCCGACATCCGTCCAGACCCATCAGTTGGGGCTCGTGGAGACACTACTGGTCTACCGCAAGAACGATCGTCCCCGCGCTTTCAACGCATTCCACGAAGTCCTCAGCGCGACGAAAGGCAGGGATGTCAGGCTGGCAAACTAGCCCGCCCATCGTCTTCCCTCAGCCCTCCTCGCTTAAAATTGGTCTTGTCATGCCGTACCCCGTTTCCCCGAAGGTGGGATTAAGCCGCCTCCGCCGCTTCCGGTTGTTTTCACCGATCCTGGCCGGCGCGACCTTACGCGAGCGTTTGATTGCATGCCTCGGCGCTTTGCTGGCCATTGGTTTCACCGGCGTCATCAGCGGCTATCTGTTCGGGCAGGGGCCGCATCTTCCTCTGATCGTCGCGCCGATGGGAGCGTCCGCGGTGCTGCTTTTCGCGGTGCCTGCAAGCCCGCTTGCGCAGCCTTGGTCGATCATCGGCGGCAATACGATTTCCGCCCTGATGGGAATCGTTGCCGCTCACTTCATCCGCGATCCAATTATCGCGACCGGCGTCGGCGTTTCGCTTGCCATCGGCGCGATGTCCTTTACGCGCTGCCTTCATCCGCCTGGCGGAGCGGCGGCGCTGACCGCGGTGCTCGGCGGTCCGGTCGTTGCCGGCTGGGGGTTTTTCTTTCCCTTCGTGCCCGTCGCTTTGAACTCCTGCATCCTTGTCGGCCTTGGTCTGCTGTTCCACAAGCTTTCCAAGCGGAATTATCCGCACGTCGTTCCAAAGCCGGCGGAGAATACCCATCAGACGATCGACCTGCCATCAGCGGTGCGGGTGGGTTTTCGTGAGGAGGATGTCGATGCAGCCCTCGAAGCGCTCAACGAAACTTTCGATATCGACCGGGCAGACCTCGGCCGGCTGTTGCAGCAGGTCGAGCTGCAGGCGACCATCCGCTCGAACGACAAGATCAGTTGTGCCGATATTATGTCGCGTGACGTGATCGCCATTGGCGAAGCTGCAGGACCGGCTGCCGCGCGGCAACTTCTGTTGAAACATAATATCCGTACCCTGCCGGTGAAGGATCCCGAGGGTCGCCTCGTCGGTACCGTCGGCTTGCGGGAATTATCCGAGGGCAAGGAGACCATCGCGCACGCGATCTCGAGACCGGCGGTAGCGAGACCTTCGGATGCCGCTTTGTCGCTATTGCCCGTTCTGACCGACGGCCGTACGCATGCCGTCATCATTGTCGATGACGACTACCGCATCCTTGGCCTGATATCGCAGACGGACCTGTTGAGCGCAGTGGCGCGGCTGTTGCCGAACGACAGCACCCTGATCTCAGTGGCCTGAGCGGTGGTCGTGGATTGTCACGCAGCGGGGAAAATGAGCCGGTGTTGATCGAGCGCGATCCGAATGGGGATTTTATCCTGGAGTCATCCGAACTGGCGGAACGGTTCGGTTTGTCGCTTGTCGAACTCCGCCGCCACATGCGGCATGGCTCCGTCGTCAGCACCGTGGAAATCGGCACCGCTGAACACGAGGGTACCAAGCGGGTATCGCTTCGGCTTGGCAACAGGCTTTGGCGAGCCGTTGTGAATGATAGAAATGAAGTGCAGCAGGAGCAAATGACCGTTCTTCGGGGTAAATCCTCCGGACGGCACCCGCGCTGACACCGGTATGCGTCGTGCATGACGCGTGGATGTCCGAGCACTATTCGGATCCGACCTGCTTCACCGCGTCCGCTGGTCGAAACAGTCATGCGGCATCAAGGGAACCGATCATCGACTCCGGCGTTCGAAATAAAGATGATAGTTTAGTTGCCCCGGCCCAGGCGAATGGTGCCGTGTTGAAAGGCGAGTTCAAGCTGCGCTCAAGCTCGAATCCACATTTCAGCGTTCTTATCTCCGAAGTAATCGAGGCTGGATGAACTCGGTTACCGACCCATGTCTTTTGGCCCAAGTCTTTTGACACATGTTTTTGGAGTGCGCGATATGGAAGAGAAGACCAATATAATCAAAGGCCTCAGCATTGAGGAACGCGAGGAAGTCTTCGTCGATATCGCTCGCACGCTGGAAGACACGGCACGTGAGGCCCTTGTCGAGGGCGATGCGCAGTTTGCAGAACTTTCCATCAACATGGCCGAAGCGATCTGGGTCAATGCCGATGAACTGGCCCGTGACGATTCCGAGAATGCCGAGCGCGTGCTGTTGCAGGCAACGGCGATGATCTCGCAGTTCGAGGCCGTGCACCCCCATCGGATGGTGAGCATGGCCGTTCATTGATGGCTGGGATTACCAGCCGTGTGCTCCCGCTCGATTCTCCGCTTAAAACATTGCCGTAGGCGGAACTCTCGCTAACCGCGAGGGTTATCGGATTGCAACATCCTTTGAATGAACGGAAGGACAAGTAATATGATATCCAGATCCGCCGTGCCGCCGGAAAGCGGCACTGACGACGCGCGCTCCGCCGATACGCAGCAGGCCGCGAACGATCGTCGCAGGACGTTGGAGAATGCCCGCAGCAATGTAAGCGCGGTGATAAACGAAGACAGCGACACCGAAACCCCAAGCCTGAAACTTGCGAAGAAATATCTCAGCCTCGGCGGTCGCCGCCGGTCAAAAATTGACGACAATATCACCGATGTCCGCCAGTGGGATGAGGATCCGCCGGAGGCTGAGCGTTTCTGGAAGGACAGGGTGGAGACTCTTTCAAAGGATGAGCGCAAACAGGTGGAGGATTTTCTTCCTACCATCAATACGCCCTGAGCGGCAGTCCGGCCGTTATTCAAACGGCTCGCTGAATGCGCTTGGAGGAAGTCATGGCTACAGACAAGCATGAGCAGATACGTCGCCGCGCCTACGAGATCTGGGAGGCCGAGGGCCGGCCAGATGGCGCCGACCAGCGCCACTGGCTGCAAGCCTGGGACGAACTGGCCGGCGAGGATGAGCATGAGACGCTCCAGGACCTGCTTGATGAAGATGACAGGGATGATGCGGCGCTGCTTCAAGGCGCCGGTGAGAGCGGCGATCTCTATCCTCAACCCCCTAAGCCCAGCCGGGTCGCTGAGACTATCCTTCCCGATATCGAGATGACGACAGGTGAAAAGCCGTCTCAACGGAAGATCAGGAAGACCGAAGGGCCGTAATTCCATGCAGCATCTCGACCACGCCATCCATCGCTCTCGGGGCGCATGGAGGGCAGGCTGATAAGACCGCAAGGCTTCCCGCCGGCGATTATCTCGCCGGAGGACGCTTTGACGCGGCGGACGGACGAGCCGGATGACGACTTCGTCAGACGTGCGGCATCAAACCCGCTGGCCCTGCCGGTCAAACAGGCCGACCTCGAAGACAATCTCCGGCAGGCCGAACAGGCCGGAAAGAACACGGAAAAATACCAGCGCGGCCTGGATCTCCTGCGCGACCTGAGGGGCAATAAATTGGCCCGGTTCGTTGGCGATCATCACCGAGCTCGGCAATCGGCTGATTTCACGCTTTGTTGGTAAACCAAACCGTCGGGGCGCCGAGCACGCCTCCTGTACGCATCGCCGTTTTCAGCTCGTCAAGCTTGCTGAATGCCTGAGCCGCTTCCAGCGTGGCAAACTCGTGGGTGACGGTAATATCGTTCGGATTGTCGATCGCGCGATAAACGGCTTGCGCCATCACCCCGTTGGCCTTCTGCACCGGAGAAAACCCATCATATATCTTGCGCCAAGCGGCGTAGTCGGAGACCTCGTGCCGCACGAACAATGTTGTCATATCATCCTCCCGCGTTGAATTTTTCAGGTTTGGTCGGGACGCGTGTCACGATTGAACGAGTAAAACCAGGGTCTCGGGCAAGACGCCGTCATGCGCCATCGCGTCGGCCGCTGCCTTGGTCTGCATGAAGGCCATCAACTTTTCCATATCGGCGACGTCCATGACCAGGCCGACGCGGTTAGACGTTTGCGGGTCTATAAACGTGCGAATGTTGGTGACGCCGATCGGTTCGAATACCTGTTTTCGCATAGGTGAAGCGAGCCAGTGTTTTGTGTTCTTGACTTTGTGATAGGCCATTATTGTAGGCATTGCCTCCTCCTCTGGATTGGAAAATGAAAGCCGAGTACATCACTACGCTTTACTAAGTTGCGGTTCAACAATATTGCGTTGAGCGGACGTTTACGATCGGTGCGTCAATTATATAAATATAATTATCCGGAGTAATCCAAATATACTATAGTCCGCGGGTTTGGCCGCTGTGTTCGTTTCCCGAGAACGGCTTTTGTGATAGTTCCGGGGTTCGCGACCGCAGCCGCAGGTGAGATGGCAGAGGTTCAGAATGGTCGAACGCGAAGCATTTGATCTCAAAGCCTATGTGGACGACATCGGAACAAGGCCATGCTTTATCTGCGGCTTGGTCAGGAACGACCCCGCTTTTTTTCACCATCGCGTTTTTGAAGACGATGAGACGATCATTTTCCTGAGCAAGTACCCCACTTTACCTGGCTATTGCCTTGTCTGTCCGAGGGAGCATCGTGAGGATCTGGCGCGAGACATGTCGACCGATGAATACCTGCGACTACAGGAGAAGGTGCATATCTTGTCTCGTGCCCTCAAAAGGGTGTTCGATGCCGAGCGAATTTATGTCCTTTCGCTCGGCAGTCAGCAAGCCAATAGCCATTTACATTTTTACGTCGTTCCCTTGCCTTCGGGCGTGCCGCTTGGGGAGCAGCAATACCACGCGTTGATGGGCGAACATGGCGTTCTGCAGATACCCGACGATCAAATGGCAGAACTGGCGCAGCAGATCGCTGAAGCTTACTATTCCGATCTGACTAATCGCAGTTAGGCCTCACGACCGTCGAGTGGTCCGAGGATGGTGATGCCTTCCCTACGTGCGGCGTCCGCCATCTTTCGGTCGGCCGTCGCCAGAGGCAGGTCCCGTGTTTTCGCCAAGGCGACGTAACTCGCGTTATATCCCGTCAGTCCGTAGTGGCTCGCCAGATCAAGTATCAGGCTGTCGCCTCCCGATCCGGCGTCCTCCAGGGACAGTCCGCGTAATTGCGTCATGAGCAGGAGCGCCTCGCCGGATCGAAGCCGCCCCCGACGCTCGGCCATCAGAAATAGACTGCGGGTTTCGAACCAGAACAACGTCGGCACCAATCCAACCGTAGTGCTGAGATCGGACATCAGTCGGTCGGCTGCCTCGTGCTGTTCGTCTGGAAGAAACCAGGCGGCGGCGATGGAAGCGTCGAGGACAAAGGACATCAGTAGCGTCGGCCTTCGTCGCGCCACTCGCGGATTTCTTCCTGAGTCGTGAGATGACGGCCGGCGCGCTGCGCCTTGATCTCGGCGATCAGCGCGTCGATGTCGTTTTCGCGGCGAATGCGCGAAAGCCGGGCAACGGGTTTGTTGCCGCGAGAGATGATGACCTCTTCACCGGCTTCGACCTTGGCCAGCAATTCGGACAGATGGGTCTTTGCTTCGGCGACCTTGACTGTAACCGCCATGACGGTTCTCTCGTTGTTTGATCTATTATGCGCGGACAGCACTGGAGCGACCCTGCGAAATCTCAGTGATGATAAGCTTCAAACTGCAAGTTGGTCAACCGCTAACCAACTTGCAGTGGCGCGATCCATGATGTGATGCGCGAAAGCGCAATGAGGTGGGGGGTGCAGCTACATCAGCAGCGCAAAGGCCGGCACGCGCACGCCATTTTCGCGAAAGTGCCGCTCCAGTTCGTCAAGATGCGGGCAAACCGGCGGAACGGCGAGCGCCTCTGCCCAGTTCTCCTCGCTGGGCAAAGCCATCGCCGCGGTGACGAGTACGGTTGTCCCCGCGCCGATTTCGCCGCGCAACTGCGGCAGCAGGGTCTTGGCGTGGATGAGGTTGGTGTTTGGGATCGGGCTCATCGCGTGGCCGGCCCTCGGATGTGGAGACAGATCCACGATGGCGCTGACGTCGGTCTGGCCGTACCAGACAGCTCGGCCTTTTGCCTGTTCGGATCGATCGGCATTGAAATCCGCGCGTTCGATCGCAAAGCCGCCCTCGACTGTGCTCAGCGCCCGCGGCGTGGCGATGCGGTGGATGCGAATGTGCCAGGGTTTTGCGGGAACGAGCCAGGTCTCGATGGGGACATCGTTCCAGGGGCGCCAGCGCGAGTAGAGCCGGTCGCCTGCTATCAGCGCCTCTTCGAGGGTTTCCCGCATCCGGAAATGAACGCCGTCGTCGGAGAGGCCGAGCATGCCGTCGAAGCTTGCGGCCGAAAAATTCCGGTCGTCGGCTTCGATGTTGAAGGCGTAGCGCGTGGAGTAGACGAATTTCGAATATTTCTCGTTGGCGCCGCGCATCTTGTCGTGCTGCTGGCCGGAGGAGAGCACGACCACGTTTCCCGGCGTGTGCATGGCGACCATTCCCGCTTGCGTCAACGTAACCGGCTCCGGAAATTCGGGCTGCGGCGCTTCCTCGGCGGTCCAGAACGGATGATCCCCCGCAAGTGCGAGCGGCAGGAAGAATTTCAGCGCCCAATAGGGCGAGCCTGGAGAATTGTAGCTCTCGCTCATCAAGAGGTTCGGATAGCCGTAGCCGATGGAGAGCACGCCGTCGCGATCGGCAATCGGCATGGCCGACCACCAGCGGATATGGCGCATGTAGTAGCCCTTGATTTCGGCCCACGGCAACGCTTCGACGCCGGCAAGCGCAAGTGCGCCCCAGAAGCCGCCGGCTGCGAAGCGGTAGGCCTGGCTGCGGCCAAAGGCAAGTGCTGGGCCATCGGGGCCGAACCAATGGCGGATATCCCCGGCGAAGGTCCGGGCGCGCTCGCGGAAACGGTCCTTGCGCGCCTCGTCGCCACGCGCCAGCACGGCATAGATCAGGCCATAGAAATGCATGGCGAAGGGGATGTAATGATCGACCCGCCGCACTGGGCCGTCGCGATACCAGCCTTCGCCGAGATCGAAAGCCTCGAGCTCGTCGAGATAGGTCAGCGTTTTCGCACGGTCGAACGCGACACCCACGCGCTCCAGCCCGAGATCGATGAGGACGCGGAAGAACTTCCAATTGTTGTCGATGAATTCCAGCTCTCGTGCCGCGACGAGATAGGCGGCGACCGTCTTCTTCTGACTATCGCTCAGCGGCTCCCAGATATGTTCGGGAACCAGCGCCAATGCGAAGCCGACGGCAGCCAGCTCGACCAGCCGCTGATTGCGGTCGGCAAGATCGCCCCAATATTCAGGATGATTAGGATTGGTCCCGTTCGACAGCCCGCGCCGATAGAGATCCCAATGCGGGAAATGGCCACCGCCGGCCGCCAGCGGGACGATGCCCCACAGTGGCCGCGCAAATCCTTCCATATCCGCTGCCGCCCGGTCGAAGATCGCGCCGGTGGCACCCAGGCGGACACGCGCGCCGCCTTCGGAAAAATAGGGTAGAAGCGGCTCGACGAGGTCGTTGACTGCCTTTGCCAGATCATCGCGCGTCTTCAGGGGATTGCCGAAAAGCGGGTTGGCCCTGGTGGGATCATATATCATCGTCAGCTCGATTTTTCCTGAAATAGGATCGGCCGCGGGGCATGTGATGATCCGCGGCCGTTGACATTTTGCGAGGTCTACTTGATGGCCTTCACGCCTTCGGTCATTTCCTTCAAGCCGTCGTCGATTGAGGTGTTGTCGGTCATCATCGCGTCATGGACGCGGTTGAGCACAACCTCGATCTTGGCGGCATTCGGGTTGACCGCCATCTCCAGATAGGCTTTCGACGGTATCAACGCCTCCTTGCTGGCCGCGTCCTCAGGGAAGCCTGGCGTCGCGGCGATCTTTGCGCTGACGTCAGCGGTCTTGAGGGCCGGGAAGGTGCCCGTCGATGCGATGACTGCCGCGCCCTCGGGGCCGGTGACGAACTTGATGAAGTCGAGCGCGGCAGCCTTGTGGTCGGAATTGGCGTTGACCGCCAGCCCCGAGATCTGCGCAGCCGTGGTACCGGCCGCCACGCCGTCCGGATGCGGGAATTTCACGATTCCCCAGTTCTTGCTCTTCGATTCACCCGATTTCACCTTGGCGATCTGGGTGCCGACGAACCATGTGCCCATTGGCAGCATGCCGATCGTGCCGTTGAAGAAGAGCGCCGAATAGTGGGTGTTCGACGTCTTCAGGAAGGCATAGGAGGGAATGGCGCCGTCTTTCTGCAGGGTGAGTGCTCGCTCGTACCAAGGCTTCAGGAAGGCGTAGTCGCCATCGACGAGCGTGTGTTTCCCGTCGAGGATACCGGGCAGCTGGACCGTCGAACGCCAGGTGTGCAGCAGCGCGCCATAGGTCTTGTTGGCGCCCATGCCGCCGGAAAGCTTCTCGGCGGTCGCGTCGAACTGCGCCCAGGTCATGTCATTGGTGGGGTAGGGGACGCCTGATTTGTCGAAGATGTCTTTGTTGTAATAGACGATCCAGAAGTCGGATCGGAACGGCAGGGAATAGAGCTTGCCGTCGATGGTCAGTTCCTCGATCAGGCCGCCATAGGGCGCCGGATCGATTTTCTGTTCGGTGACGAAGCTGCTGAGATCGGCGATGTTACCGGCACGCACCAGATTGGTATAGCCTGGTACATCCTTGATGGTGACGATGTCGATATCTTTCGAGCCGCCGGTTAGCTGCGTCGAGATCATCTGCTGGTAGTCCTGCGAGCCGAGATCCATCGGCTCGAATTTCACGTTCGGATGCTTGGCCTGATAGGTCTCGATCAGCGGTTTGTAATAGGCGGTCTTGTCCCAGTCCCACAAAGCCCATTTCAGCGTCACCGCGTCTTCAGCAAGTGCAGCGCCGGCCGTTGCTGCTGCCAGCGTGAAGCCTGCCACGGCAAGTTTCACCGTCCTCCCGAATTTATCCATATACATTGCTGTTCTCCTTCCCTGGATCGTTTCTGCATCAGTTATCGTATGAAGCGTCTTGTGCATGCGGTTTACGGCGCGGCTGCGTCGCCTCCGGCAAGTCCAGCACCAACACCGCCGCCCGATGGACGCCGAAGGCGACGGCGAACATTCCGAGTGAAAAATTGAAGGTCGCCGGCATGAACACCGAAACCGGATAGAAGAGGATATGCGTCAGCCACAGGACCGAGGCGAAGGCGAGCGCTGCAAGCGCCGGGAACGGACGGATGACGGAGGCAAGCGCCGCGAGCCGCAGCAGTCGGAGAGCCGGCAAATCGCGCATCACCATCAAAACGATGAGATGGCAGGCGAATACCGCGACGAAGGCGGCGGCGGCGAGCCCGATCGTCAGCGGGGCGCTCAGCAGGAGGTTGCCCCGCGCGCCGGCGGCATAGGTCACGATCGCATATGTGCAGATTGCAAGAGCGCCCGTCAGTGTCAGGCCCCAGGCGGTGGCGCGCCAGAAGTAGCGCAGAAAAGCTTCCGTGAACTCCCTGAGGAGATAGGTGTTCCGATCCTCCACGAAGGCCACGGAGACGCGGGCCATGGCGGCGAGCGCGGCCGGCAGCGTTACGACGAAGAGCGAAGCCAGGATGAACAGGATGTTCAGCTTGACCATCTCCCACCATTCGCGGGCGAGGATCTCGGCAAACAGCGCAACACCGGTCCTCTTCGGAGCATCCTTTGGAATGCCCGGCCCCTCCCTCGTCCACATGTCCCGCAACCGCTGCATAGCCCTCTCCCGCAGGCGCCTCAGTAAAGAATCGAGCGTTCCGTTTCCTTGTCGAACAGCTGCGCATTGCTCATGTCGGCGACGAGCCTTGCCGTCTCGCCGATCGCCGGACGGAAACGCGGCGAGACCCGGGCGATGAGATTGCGGCCGCCCGCTACCATGTTCAGGTGCACTTCCGAGCCCATCGGTTCGGCAAGTTCCACGACCGCATCCAGCGGCGCCAGGTTCTCGGCGGAGATGTCGGCCGGCGGCAGTTCGTGAAAATTCTCAGGCCGGATGCCGAGCACCAGCTCGCGTCCCTCATAGGGTGCGATCCTGCCCTTGTCGAAATGATCAGGCAGCGGCAGTTCCCGGCCATCGAAGACGGCGATATAGCCGTCGCCCTGGCGCTGGATGGTCGATGGCAGCATGTTCATCTGCGGCGCGCCGATGAAGCCGGCGACGAACATGTTGACGGGACGGTCGTAGAGGTTCTGCGGCGTGTCGACCTGCTGGATGTGTCCGTCTTTCATGACGACGATCCGGTCGGCCATGGTCATGGCTTCCACTTGGTCGTGGGTGACGTAGATGAAGGTAGCGTTGAGCCGCTTGTGCAGCTTGGTGATTTCAGAGCGCATCGTGCCGCGCAGCTTGGCGTCGAGATTGGAAAGCGGCTCGTCGAGAAGGAAGACGGCCGGATTGCGCACCATGGCGCGGCCGAGCGCCACGCGCTGGCGCTGTCCGCCCGAAAGCGCCTTCGGCTTGCGGTTCAGCAGATGGCTGATGTCGAGGATCTTGGCGGCGTCCTGCACTTTGATATCGATGAAGTCGCGCGATACCCTTCTGAGCTGCAGGCCGAAGGCCATGTTCTTGTAGACGGTCATATGCGGATAGAGCGCATAGTTCTGGAAGACCATGGCGATATCCCGATCCTTGGAGGGGACGTCGTTCATGAGGTCGCCGCCGATCTTCAATTCTCCTCCCGAGATCTCCTCGAGGCCGGCGATCATCCTGAGCGTCGTCGACTTTCCGCAGCCGGAGGGGCCGACCAGAATGATGAATTCCTTGTCGGCGATCTCCAGGTCGATATCGTGGACGACGGTGAGCGCGCCGTAGGATTTGTTCAGCGCGTTAAGCGAAATGCTGGCCATCGGTTCCTCCTGAATTCACCAATAGGAAGACCAGCGACGCGAGAGGCGTGTCAAAGCTTCCATGTAATAATAATCTCCCCAGGAGACGCATTCATCGACGCCCTCGCCGCGGCAGGTGTTGAACGGCGATTTCTTCGAATAGGTGGCGTGCAGAACCAGGCCGTTGGAGACCGTGGGATCCTTGACCGCATAGTGGTCGGCCAGGCTCTTCATCATCCGCCGCGCCAGAGTGCGATAACGCTCGGCGGCTTCGGCTTCGACGAGATCGGCCATTTCAAGAAGGCCGCAGGCGGTGATCGACGCCGACGAGCTGTCGCGCGGCTCGCCGTCTGCGTCAGAAAAGACGAGATCCCAATAGGGCACCATGTCGGCCGGAAGACGGTCGAGATAGAAGGCGAGCAGCCGGTCGAAGGTCTGGCGATATTCCTCGATGCGCTCATAGCGATAGGAGAGCGCCATGCCTGAAATTCCCCAGGCCTGTCCGCGCGCCCAGGCGCTGTCGTCCCGGTACCCCTGTTTGGTGGCACCGCGCACTGGCGCTCCGGTGACCGGGTCCATGTAAAAGGTGTGATAGGTGGAATCGTCTGGCCGCACCGAATTGGCGAGGGTGGTGCGGGCGTGGATAAGCGCGATCTCGCGGTATTTCGGATCGCCAGTCTCGCGGCTTGCCCAATAGAGAAGCGGCAGGTTCAAAAGGCAATCGATGATATAGCGATATTCTTCTGCTTTACCCTTGCGGCCCCAGGCCTGGATGAACTGACCGATCGGCTGAAAACGCTCGATCAACTGGTCGGCGGCGAGGATCGCGGCTTGGCGGCCATCCTCGTCTCCGACGAGCTTCCAGGCAGCGATGCAGGAGGGCGAATAGAGAAAGCCCATGTCGTGATGGTCGGTCTCGATGCGGTTGACGATCCGATGCAGGAACGATTGGACCTGGATCCGCGCGGCATCCCGGAACACCGCCTCGCCGCTGTGCTCGAAGGCGAGCCACAGCTCTCCCGGCCAGAAGCCTGCGGTCCATTGGTCGTTGGCGACGGCGGGATAGAAATTGTTGACGCTCGAATGGTTCTGCGCGGCATGGGTGAAATCGGGAAGGTTGCGCCGGACCTGATCGACGGCGAGATCGAGCGCGGCTTTCACCTCCTCGTCGGTGATCGGCTGCGGCGCGACTGAGGAAACGGCGTTCATGGCTTAACCCTTCAACCCGGTCGAGGCGATGCCCTCGACGAAGAAGCGCTGAAGAGCAAGGAAGACAACGAGAACCGGGACGAGCGCGACGACGGAGGCCGCCATAATCAGCCCGTACTCAGCCGAATACTGCGAGATGAACATGCGCAGGCCGATCTGGACCGTTTTCAGCTCGGTCTTGGTCAGATAAATCATCGGGCCGAGAAAGTCGTTCCAGGTGGTGACGAAGGTGAAGATCGTCAGGGTCGAGAGCGCGGGCTTCGACAGCGGCAGCATGATGCGCGCCCAGATCTGGTACTCGTTCATGCCGTCGATGCGAGCCGCTTCGCAAAGTTCGGTCGGGATCGACATGTAGAACTGCCGCATCAGGAAGACGCCGAAGGCGGTGAAGGCCTGCAGGCAGATCAGCGCCAGATGGGTGTTGTTGAGGCCGAATTCGCGCATCAGCAGGAATTGCGGCACCATATAGACCTGCCAGGGCATGGCGATGGTGGCGATGTAGCCGAGGAACAGCGTGTTCTTATAGGGGAAATTCAGCTTGGCGAAGGCGTAGGCCGCAAAGCTGGAGGTCAGGAGCTGCAGCAGCGTGACGATGATCGTCAGCTTCGAGGTGTTGTAGATGAAGAGGGCGAGCGGGATCTTCGTCCAGATATCGACGTAGTTTTGCCACTGCGGCACGGACGGTATCCACTCGATCGGGAAAGCGAACACGTCGCGGCTGAGCTTCAGCGATGCCGAAATCATCCAGGCGAAGGGCATCAGCATGATCAGCGTGACGGCGATGACGATGGCATAAATCGCGATCGTCCCGACGGTCACCCTGCGTCCGGCGATCCTCATGCCTCGTCCTCCCTCTGGCGCCGGAATTGGAAGACGGTGACAGCGAGAACGAGGAAGAACAGCACCAGCGAAACCATGCTGGAATAGCCGAGATCCCAGGAAATGAAGGCCTCGTTGTAGATGTGGTAGACGAGGACCAGCGTCGAGGTGCCGGGTCCGCCCTGGGTGATCATGTAGATCTGATCGAATACCTTGAAGGACTGGATGGTCAGCATGACGGTGACGAAGAAGGTCGTCGGGCCGAGCTGCGGCACCGTGACATGGATGAATTTCTGCCAGGAATTGGCGCCATCGAGATCGGCGGCCTCATAGAGTTCGGCATTGATGCCCTGCAGGCCGGCCAGATAGATGACCATGTAGTAACCCATGTTCTTCCAGATGCCGAAGAGGATTACCGTCACCATCGCCCAGTGGCGATCGGCCGCCCATCCCGGCATGTTCTTCGGGTCGAGGCCGAGCGTGTAGAGGACCATGTTCACCGGTCCCATCTCGGGATTGAAGATCATGTTCCAGACGACGGCAACGGCGACCAGCGAGGCGACATAAGGGAAGAACATCGCCGTGCGGAAGAAATCGCGCCCGACGATCTTCTGGTTGAGGAGGACGGCGAGGCCGAGCGCGCAGACGAGCGTCGCCGGCACGGAGGCGACCGTGTAGATAACCGTGTTCCAGAACGCCGAGATGAAGGCCTTGTCCTCGAACAGCCGCCAGAAATTGTCGAGGCCCGCGAATGTGATCGCGTTCGAGCCGTCCCAATGCATGAAGGCGAGCGCGAAGGCGAACAGGATCGGGCCGAGCGTGAAGATGGCGAAGCCGAGGAAATTCGGCGCAATAAAGGAGTAGGCGACAAGCGCGTTGCGTATCCTGCGCTGGCGCTTGGACAGGACCGTGACCTTTCGGCCGGAGGCTGCCGGAGCGCCATCCACTATGATGACCGAATTCGATAGGGACACAGATGCCTCCTCTTCCTCTCGCACCGGCATAGCACATATCCCACATTGGTCAAACAAGTTCTGGACATGTCATATGAATGTTGTGGAAATGGAAAAATACATATGATAGGTGAGTAGGAAAGCAAACGCCCGTTGGTGCTTTTCCGGTACGGGGAGAGACATGTTCAGCCCAATTTCAGGAGAGCTGCCGGATGTGCTGGGCGATTTCACGCCCGGGGCGATCTGCTCCGATCGCGCCAGATGGAATTCCGTGCCCCAGGCGACACGCGAACTGGTCGTTCGGGAGGCCGAAGAGACTTTGGCGCGGGCCTGGCCTGTTATCACCGCGTCGGATTACCGGGAGTTCACCGCGACGGGTAACCGTTCGCGCTTCGAGGAGCTCTATTTCACACGGCGCCGGATGCTCAACAATCTGGTACTCGGCGAACTCACCCAAGGCGCAGCCCGGTTCCTGCCGAAGATCGTTGACGGCATCTTCCTGATCGCCGAGGAAAGCGGCTGGCAGCTTCCGGCGCATAATGCCTATGAACGCAGCGGTGCGCGTTTGCCGCTGCCCGACAGTTCGCAGCCCGTCGTCGATCTCTTCGCCGCCGAAACGGCCGCCCTGCTTGCCACCGCCGTCGCATTACTCGGCGATGAACTCGACGGCATCAGCCCCGAGATTGCGGCACGGGTGGAACGCGAGATCGAGGCCCGCATCCTTGCGCCTTATCTCGGCCGGCATTTCTGGTGGATGGGCCGCGGCGATGAGCAGATGAACAACTGGACGGCATGGATCACCCAGAACGTCCTCTTGACCGTCTTTTCGCTGAAGACAGATCAGGCTACGCGCCATGCCGTTGTCAGAAAGGCGCTCGGCAGTCTTGATGCTTTCCTGAAGGACTATGCCGCGGACGGCGCCTGCGAGGAGGGCGTCGTCTACTACCGCCACGCAGCACTCTGCCTCCATGGTGCGTTGAACATCCTCGATTCGGTGGCGCCGGGCCTGTTTGCCAGGTTCTGGCAGCAGCCGAAGATCCGCAACATGGCCGAATATATCGCCAACATGCATGTTGCCGGCCGCTACTATTTCAACTTTGCCGATTCTTCCGCGGTGGTCGAACCCTGCAGCGCGCGGGAACGCCTGTTCGGACAGGCGGTCGGCTCGCCGATGCTGTCCGAGTTCGCAGCAGCCGACCGGGCAGCGGCCGACAAACCGCACCTGCCCGGGGAATGGAACCTCTGGTATCGCGTACAGGAACTGCTGGTCGGTCATACGATCCCGGCTGCCGAACTGGAGCCGGCATCCGCGCGCGATATTTTCTACCCCGGCATCGGTCTGTTCATCGCTCGAGACGAGCAGTTTGCGCTTGCCGTCAAGGGCGGCAACAACGGTGAGGGCCACAATCACAACGATGTCGGAAGCGTGACGCTCTATAAGAACGGCCGGCCGTTGCTCATCGATGTCGGTGTCGAGACCTATACCGCAAAGACCTTTTCGGCGCGGCGCTATGAAATATGGACGATGCAGTCGGCTTTCCACAATCTGCCGACCTTCGCAGGCGTCATGCAGTCCGCCGGCGAAGCGTTTGGCGCGCGCGACGTCGAGGTCGGGTTTGACGAAGTGAGCGCACGCATCTCTCTCGATATATCTGGCGCCTATCCGGCCGAAGCGCAGCTGCACAGCTACCATCGCTTCGTTTCCCTGTTGCGCGGCCGCCATGTGGAGATCGTCGACACCTATGACGGCGGCAGGGCGGCCGTCCTGTCGCTGATGACATGCCTAGCACCGACCGTCATCTCGGACAGGATCGATCTCGCCGATCTCGGTAGCATTTTCGCCGACGGCACTGGGCCGATCGAAATCGATGAGATCGAAGTTGATGACATCAGGCTGAGATCGGCTTGGCCCGAAAAAATCTACCGGCTGCGCCTGCCGTTTGCCGGCAGGCTCCTGAGATTGCGCATTGTCTAGAAGAGGACGGTTTTAGGCCGGGTCGGCCTGAAATCCAAATCCTGTTCGAAATTAAACAGTTAGAGCATGATGTCGTCCGAAAACCGCTCATACTTTTCGGCATCATGTTCTGGAGAGGGCGAGCATGGAATTGACGCTAAAGATCACGGACGCCGATGGCTTCGTGCTGGCAAGCGCCACAGGGCAGGACGAGACGTTTTTGGTCTTTCGCCAGACCTATCGCGATGGCGACTGTGTCGTCGTGGAAGCTTCAGAGCCCGGGCATGTCTTCCTGGCGTTGGACAGCGCGATCCACCCCGGCCTCGTCTATATCAGGGAGAGCGACTATTGCCTCGCCGTGCCCTTCGGCGACAAGCGAAAGTCCTATTCGCCGAATGCCTTTAAGGGAGATATCCATCGGCTTTCAGCAAAAAGCGCCCGGCCCGACGAAATCGCCCCGCGGCGCAATCTCGCCCTGAATCCCTGGGACGATCACGCCAATCGGGCACTTTTTCCGCATGCGCGCGCCAACGTCGAAACCCGAGGCGAAGCGGTCTTTGCGGCGCGTAACGCGATCGACGGCGAAAAGGCCAACGACGATCATGGCTTTTGGCCTTACACCAGCTGGGGCATCAATCGCGATCCTGAAGCCGCGCTGACGGTGGAATTCGGCAGGCCCGTCCGGATCGACGAGATCGTCTTCTACCTCCGGGCCGACTTCCCGCATGATTCCTGGTGGGAGAAAGCCAGCGTCACCTTCTCGAACGGCAGAACCTCTTCTTTTCCGCTGGTGAAATCCGGCGCCGCGCAAGGTTTTTCCATCGAGCCATGCATCGTCGAATGGGTCGAGATGCACGGCCTGATCAAGGCGGAGGACGGCTCGCCCTATCCGGCGCTGACGCAGATCGAAATCTGGGGAACGGAGGCGCCGGGCGCCGGAGACCGGGACGTCGCAGCCGTTGCTATCAAGGGTGAGGCAGAGCACGGCCGATAGGGGCTCAGGGGAAACCGCGTCGCTTCCGTCAGAGCATGTGCCCATGCTAAGGAGGTCGGATGCGACTGCTTGTGGTGGAGGACAACAAGGATCTGGCGGCCTGGCTGGGGAAAGCCCTGCGACAGGCGCAATATGCTATCGATATCGCTCATGACGGCGAGGACGCCGAGCATATGCTCAAGGTGGCCGAGTATTCGGCAATGATCCTCGACCTTGCGCTGCCCAAGCTCGACGGATTGACGCTTTTGAAGCGATTGAGGCAGTCGGGAAGCAAGCTGCCGGTCATCATCTTGACCGCGAATGCGAGCCTGGATGGGCGTGTGGCGGGACTCGACAGCGGCGCCGACGATTATCTCGCCAAGCCTTTCGAAATCGCCGAGCTCGAAGCGAGAATCCGCGCTGTGGTGCGCCGCGGGCAGGATCGCGCATCGTCGGAAATCACCGTCGGCAACCTGCGTTTTTCCGGTGGGACGCGGCAGTTTTTCGTCGCGGACGAGCTGCTGCAACTGACGCCGCGCGAATATGCTGTCCTTGAGCAGCTCGTCATGAAGCTTGGCACCACGGTCTCGAAAGCCACGCTTTCTGAAAGCGTGTTCGGTTTCGACGACGAGGCGGATCCGAGCGCCATCGAAATCTACGTTCACAGGCTGCGAAAGAAGCTCGAGAGCAGCTCGGTTCAGATCGCCACGTTGCGTGGTCTCGGTTATCTCCTCAGACATGTCCAGTAGCCTCGTTACAAAAGTGGGGGCGACGATCGCGCGGCTCAGCCGGAGCCTGAGGGTGCAACTGCTATGCTGGGTGCTGCTGACCCTGCTCGGCGCCATCGGCTTCAATCTTTACGACAGCTTCTGGACGGCGGACGCGACGGCAAAGCTGGTGACGGATCGAACGCTTCTGGCATCGGCCCGGGTCATCGCCGAGGCCGTCCGCGTCGACGAGGGCGGCAATGTTCAAGTGGACGTGCCGCCGTCCGCGCTGGAGATGTTCGATACAGGCTTCGGCGACCGGGTGTCCTATCGGGTGATCACTGCGTGGGGCAGTCTTGTGAGCGGAGTTCCCGACTTGCCGTTGCCGGCCATCCATCGCGCAGGCGAGGATCGCGCGTTTCATGGCGCCGATGTGCGCGTCATGATGCTCGACCATCCTGTCGTCGGGCTGCCCGATGACGGCACCATCTCCGTGACCGTCGCCGTGACCCATAACAGCCAGTACGCGATGCGACGGCAGCTGTGGCTCTCGGACTTTTCGAAGCAGTTCGTGCTCCTCTTCGTCGCAAGCCTGGTGACCATCCTCGGGCTTCAACGGGGCCTGGCGCCGGCTCTGCGACTGCGGGACGCTGTGCGACAGCGCGGTCGAAACCGTCTCGATCCGCTGCCGCCGGAGATGGTGCAGAGCGAACTGCAACCGCTCGTTCACGCACTTAACGACTATATGGAGCGCGTCCAGAACCAGATGGCCGCGCAGCGACGGTTCGTATCGAATGCGGCCCATCAGCTGCGAACGCCCCTAGCGCTGATTTCGACCCAGGCGAGCGTGGCGGCACGCGAAGACGATGCGGCTCGCCGCGACGAGGCGCTATTTGCGCTCCGCACCAGCACGAAGCAGATTTCGCGTCTGGCCAGCCAACTCCTTACCTTGTCACGCGCCGAGCCCGGAAGCCGGCGCCCGCGCAGCGACGCCGCCGACCTCAGCAAGGCAGCCCGTGAGATCCTGGAGGCGCATGCCGAAGAGGCGCTGAGGCGCAACATCGACGTCGGTCTGGAAGCGGATGGTCCGGTCATCGTCGAAGGCGACGGGACGATGTTGCGCGAGATGCTGGTCAACCTCATAGACAACGCGATCCGCTATACCTGCACGAATGGACGGGTGACCGTCACGGTCGGGCAGGCGGACGGCAACGCCGTCGTTACCGTCGAGGACAACGGCCCGGGAATTCCCGAGGGGGAGCGCGAACAGGTTTTCGAACGGTTCTACCGGATCATGGGGACCGAAGCGGAGGGCAGCGGCCTGGGTCTGGCGATCGTCCGGGAGGTCGTCGAAGGTGCGGGAGGTTCAGTCTCGCTCGATGATGCGGATGGCGGCGGTCTTGTCGTCACCGTGCGGCTTCCGCTTACCTGAACCCGAGGCGAGGTTCCTTTCAAGATTGACTGCATCGATGAAAGAAGGCCGGGCATGGGGCCTGGCCTTCAGTACGATCTGCCCTGGGAGGATCGATCTGATTACTGCGTGTCGAGGTGCTGTTGCGGCCTCCATTTCGCCAGACGGTTCTCGACCAGCGTCATGATGTATTCCGCAATAAGCGTGACGACCATGACGAGGAGGATCGCGGCGAACATGCCGGCCGCGTCGAACGTGCCCTTGGCGATCGAGATCAGCTGGCCGATGCCATATCGGGCGCCGACGAATTCACCGACGATTGCGCCGATGATCGCAAAGCCAAAGGAGACGTGCAGGCTGGCGAAGATCCAGCTCATCGCCGAAGGAATGACCACGGTGCGGGTCACCTGCCAGTCCGAGGCACCGAGGATGCGGGCATTGGCAATCATATTGCGGTCGGCCTCGCGCACGCCCTGGAAGGCGTTTGCAAACACGACGAAGAATACCATGATAAAGGCAAGCGCCACCTTGGAGGGCAGGCCGAGGCCCATGATCATGATAAAAATCGGGGCGAGAACGACGCGCGGTATTGAGTTGATCGCCTTGATGTAGACCGAGAAGATGTCGGAGAGGAATCGATTGCGGCCAAGGCCGATGCCGACGAAAACGCCGGTGATCGAGCCTGCGAAGAAGCCGATCAGCGCCTCTTCCATCGTCACCCAGAGATTATACCAGAGCGACCCTTCGGTGGTGCCTTCCGTTGCCCATTCGTAGAGACGCTGAACGACGCCACTTGGGCTCGAATAGAAGAACGGGTCGATCCACTGCATGCTGGATGAAAGTTCCCACATGCCGATCGCGAAGACCAGGATGGCGATCTGCCAGAAACGCACCAGTAATTTGCGCCGCCGTATCGCCTTCAGCGCCGACGCCTCGATTTCTGTATCAGACGTACCCGGCCGAAACATGGTGGCCGAACCGGCCTCAAGAATGGTGTGTGCCATGATATCCTCCCTCAGGCCGCTTCGCTTGCGCGGCGGTAGCTGGTCTCGACCTCTTCGCGCAGGTCCTCCCAGATCGTCTTGCAATAGTCGATGAAGCTCTGCTCGTAGCGGATTTCCGACACGACGCGCGGACGGGGAAGATCGATCGTGTAGACCGATTTGACCGTCGCCGGGCCGGCTGTGAGCACATAGACCTTGTCGGCGAGCGCGACAGCCTCTTCGAGATCGTGGGTCACGAACACCACCGAGGCCTTTCGCTCCGCCCACAGCTTCAAGAGTTCTTCGTGCATGACGGTGCGGGTCTGTACGTCGAGCGCCGAAAACGGCTCGTCCATCAGCAGGATTTCCGGTTCGTTGATGAAGGTCTGCGCCAGCGAGACGCGCTTGCGCATGCCGCCTGAAAGCTGGTGGGGATAGTGATGGAGAAATTTCGAAAGACCGACACGGGCGATCCAGTCGCGGGCGCTCTTTTCCGCCTCGGCGCGCGACTTGCCGCGGAACAGTGGACCGGCCATGACATTGTCGATGACGTTCTTCCAGGGAAAGAGCGCGTCGGTCTGGAATGCGAAGCCGACACGCGGGTCAATGCCGGTGATTGGCCCGCCCATCAGCCGGACTTCGCCGGCACTTGGGCGTGCGAGGCCCGTCACGAGGTTGAGCGTCGTCGACTTCCCGCATCCGGTAGGGCCGACGACGGCGACAAACTCTCCGCGGTCAACCGTCATATTGAAATCGCGCAATGCTGTGAGCGATTTTCCGGTCGGCGAGACAAAGCGCCGGCTGACGTTGATCAGCTCGATCGCCGGGATCTGCTTGTTGTCATGTTGCATGATGATACCTGAGGCGTGCCTTGAGGGCGCGTGCACGCAATGCCCATGGATCGATCGGAGGCCGCTTCCGGCTGAAGCCGGAAGCGATTTCACCCGTTACCTGACGTTCTTGACGAATTCCGTCGTATAGGTCTTGGAAAGGTCGATCTGCTTGCCTTTGACGTTCTTGGAGAACTCCGAGAGCACGGCAAGCACGGTCTTCGGACCGTCTTCCGGCATGACGCCATCAGTGGTGAACATACCCTTGCCGTCGTTCAAAGCCTTGATGTAGCCGTCCTTGTCGCCGACGTAAAAGTCCTTCGGCATCTTGTCTGCGATCTCGGCGGCAGAATGCGTGTTGATGAAGCGCAGCGTCTTGACGAAAGCGCTGGCGAGCTTTTGGGCCTCGTCCTTATGCGCGTCGACCCAGGAGGCTTCCATGTAGAGCGAGGCTGCGGGATAGGTGCCGCCGAGCGCCTTTCGGGTCGATTCGACCGTGCGCATGTCGACGAGAACGCTGGCTTCGCCGGTTTTGACCAAGCGCGAGATCGTCGGTTCGGTCGTCATGCCGGCCTGGATCTGATCCTGTTGCATGGCAGCGATGAAGGTGCCGCCGGCGCCGACCGGAACCGTGACGACGTCGCCGGGCTTCAAGCCGGCCTTGGATGCCATGAAGAGGGTCAGGAAATTCGTGGACGAGCCGAGACCGGTGACGCCGAGGGTCTTGCCCTTGAAATCGGCCGGCGATTTGATGTCAGGATGCTTGCTCGAGACCATCTCGACTTCACCCGGCGCCTGGCTGAACTGGACGATGGATTCGACGAATTTGCCCTTGGCCTGCAGGTCCACGCAGTGGTCGTAGAAGCCGACCACGCCCTGGACCGCGCCGGCCAGGAGCTGGTTTTCGGCATCGACGCCGGCAGCTTCGTTCAGGAGTTCGACGTCGAGACCCTCGTCCTTGAAGTACCCGAGCGATTCGGCAAGCTTGGCCGGCAGATAGATCTGCTTTTCATAGCCGCCGACCATGATGGTGATCTTGTCGGCTGCGTTTGCGGCGCTCGCGGCGAAAGATGCTGCAGCGAAAAGCGTGGAAAGGGCTGCGGTTTGAAAAAGGCTGCGTGAAGAACGCATGGAAATCTCCTCCTGGTGCTTGCATCGTTGTCTGGCCACCTTGACCGTGCTCCTCCACGATGCTGCCCTTTCCTATGACGTCGAAGCTTTCAACTAGCTTTCAGCCGCGGAAGGGTCAAAATAGCGCGTCCAATCCATGCGTCACGCCCGAAAAGGCGCTGCGCGCGCTTCCCTACACCGTGCGGCGGAGCTTCTCGTTGGACTCAGGTCGCAAAACTCCGCAGGTCCTTCAGCAGGTTGCGGTACCTGGTCTGACTGCCGACCAGGTGCTCGCGCATGGCGTTGCGGGCAGCCTGGTCGTCCCTGTCGGAGATCGCAACGATGATTGCTTCATGTTCCCTGTGAATCAGCTTTCGGTAGGCGGTCTGCTCGGCCGTCCTTGTTTCCGGGACAAGCCTCGATTGCGGGATGATCGCTGACCCCTGGGATTGAAGGAAGTGCTTGAACAGTGGATTGTTGGTCGCCTCGGCGATCGCCACATGGAGTTCGAGATCCGCCTCGCGGATGGATTGATCCGACTCGATGCACTGGAGGATCTTCCGGTGGCATTCGAAGATTGCTTCTTCCTGCGCCGGCGAGCGGCGCAGGGCGGCAAGTCCGGCCGCCTCGATTTCGACAGGCGTCCGGATCTCCAGCACTTCCAGGTCGGAGGCGACGCGGGCCTTGTCCACCTTCCGACCAGATAGTGTCGGGTCAGGGCCGATCACGAAAATTCCTGCGCCTTGGCGCACCTCGACTAGTCCGTCGGAACGAAGTGCGGCGACCGCCTCGCGCACCACGGTTCGGCTGACACTATGCGTCTCGGTCAGCTCATGCTCGCTTGGAAGCTTGTCGCCGGCGGAATACTGGCCGCTGAGGATCGCTTGCCGAAGGCTTTCGCCAACTCGTGAGACCAGCGAACCCGAGCTTCTGCTGCGATCCTTCATATGAATAGCCACGCCTTGACCCCCGCATCGGCTTTGATCCGGATGCTGCCAAGATTGGCGGCATGCGAAATCTTCGATTCATCACACATGTATGACAAATCTCTCCATGTTTCAATGAAGTCCACAACTGCTTCTTTCCTATAACCTGTTTTGTCGACTGGAGCTGTGGTTGCGTATGACCGGAATTAATGGCTATGATCGCTAAAAATCGAGTGGGAGGTTTCGATGGACGTCGTTGCTTTCGCAGAAAGAGAAGCGTCGGCACTTGACGGTGGAGGCGCTGGTGAGCGTTGACGAGGGCAATACTGTCGACCATCGGTTTGTACGGGCTTGGGCCGATAGCCTCGATGGCGATAAGCCGGTTGTTGCCTCCGTGATAGAAGTCAGAGCCGCCTGGTCGACTCCCCGCGCACGAATCTTGGCGTCAGAATAAAATCCCGCGGCGGCTCGGCGGCGGCCTCGGGGCTGGCTATTCTTGCCAACAGACGCTGTGCCGCAAGTTCGCCGAGCTTTTGGGCATCCTGCACGACCATGGTGATGCGCGGCGTGATGACGTTGCTCCAGGGCACATCGTCGACCATCGCCAGCGACACGTCGTCGGGACAGCGAAAACCCATTTCCTGCATCACCTGCAGGGCAGCCAGCCCCGTCATGTTGTTGGCGCCGATGATGGCGGTCGGCCGGTCGCGGCGGGTTAAGAGACGCATCGCCTGCGCATGGCCGCCGGTCCTGGTGTAGCCGCCCTCGACGACGAGCGAGGGGTCGATGTCCGCGCCAGCGCCGGCCATCGTGTCCATGAAACCTTTCAGGCGTTCGTCGGCGGTGTGCAGACCGCTTGGACCGGAGATGAAGCCGATGCGACGATGTCCGAGCTGCAGCAGATGTTCGGTCAGGATAGTTGTCGTCAACGGATTGTCGGAGCCGACGAAATCGCGTCCCGCCCCCTCGACCTTCTGGTCGAACATCACGATCGGCGTCTTGAAATCGCGCAAGAATACGGCGTATTCCTCGCCGCGCCCGTTGGCTGCCAAAGCAATGCCGGCGATCTTCTGTGCCTCCAGCCGCTCCAGCAGCGCCCGTTCGAGATCGGCCCTGCCGGAGGAGTCGGCGATCAGGACGAAATAGCCGTGATCGAGCGCCTGGTGTTCGATTTCGCGGCGGATGTCTCCGAAGAACATGTTACCGAGATTGGCCGAAACAAAACCGATCAGCGAACTACGCCCACGCGCCAGCGTCTGGGCTACCGGATCGATACGGTAGCCGGTCGATTTTATCGCCTGCTGGATGCGATCGAGCGTCTCGGCGCCGACCCGCTTCGGGCTGTTGAGCGCGAGCGAGACGGTGGAGATCGAAACCCCCGCAAGGCGCGCTACATCTCGTATGGTCGTCATTCTTATCGAACCGGTTCTATAAATTGTTTATGCCAGATTTTATTTGCAGGTGCAACACGTTGCCGGAAAATGCCAGAGGTGCAGGCTTAGAACCAGACTGGAACGAGACGGATTCCGGCTTGACAGGCGAAAACTCGAGGCGGATGATCGCGCTACCGAACCGGTTCGATGGTGTAACGAACCGGAAACAGGGAGGAGAAACCTGTGACGATTGCGGCACGTCAGCTGGAAAATTCGGCATCGGACAGGCACGCTTGGTTCAGCCAGGACCGTTTGGGCATGTTCATCCATTGGGGCCTCTATGCGCTCGGAGCTCGCCATGAGTGGCTGAAAAACCGCGAGGAGCTGAGCGACGAGCACTACCAGCGCTATTTCGACAATTTCGATCCCGATCTCTACGATCCCAAGGAATGGGCTCGCCGGGCGCGTCTGGCCGGCATGAAATACGTGGTGGTCACGACTAAGCATCACGAGGGTTTCTGCCTCTGGGACAGCAAGGTCACCGACTACAAGGCCACCAACACACCTTGCGGCAAGGACCTGCTGACGCCTCTGGTCGAGGCCTTCCGCGCCGAGGGATTGAAGATCGGCTTCTATTATTCGCTGCTCGACTGGCATCACCCGGACTTTCCGATCGACGTCCACCATCCCTTGCGCAACCATCCTGACGCCGAGGCGCTGAATGCCGACCGCAAGATCGCCAACTACGCCGCCTATATGCGCGAACAGGTGCGCGAGCTTCTGACCGGGTTCGGCCGCGTCGACATCATCTGGTTCGATTTCAGCTATCCCGGCCGCAAATATCACGGCCTGCTAGGCAAGGGGCGCGCCGATTGGGAGAGCGAGCGGCTGATCGAGTTGGTGCGCGAGTTGCAGCCCGAAATCATCGTCAACAACCGTCTCGATCTGCCGCCGGGCGAGCTGCCCGATGTGACGACCCCAGAGCAATATACGCCGCGCGTGGCGCCAGCTATCGCAAGCCAGGGCGTACTCTGGGAGGCCTGCCATACCTTCAGCGGCTCCTGGGGTTATCACCGTGACGAGGATACTTGGAAGAGCCCGGAACAGATCATCCAACTGCTGATCGATTCCGTTGCTCTCGGCGGCAACCTGCTGATGAATGTCGGTCCTACCGGGCGCGGCACGCTCGATGCGCGCGCCATCGATGCGCTGCAGGTTTACCAGAACTGGATGGCCGTCAACGGGCGCTCCATTTATGGGGCCGGGCCATCAGAGCTGCCGGTGCCGGCCGGCTGCCGCTACACCCAGCGCGGCAACCGCCTTTATCTGCATGTCTACAACTGGCCCTACCGCCACGTTCATATCGAAGGCCTCGCCGACAGGATCGCCTATGCGCAGTTCCTGCACGATGCCAGCGAAGTGCGCTGGTTCAGCCACGCGAGGGATGTGGATTCCAATATCGGCGTGATGGTGCCGGAAGGGATGATCATGCTCGAACTGCCGGTCCGGCGACCTGATGTTATCGTCCCGGTGATCGAGATCGTGCTCAAGGCGTGAACTCGGTCGTACTCGCGTGTTCATTGCGTCATGGAGGGAGGAGAAACCCATGAAGGTTCTGAAGAAAACGCTTATGCTTGCCGCAATCGGCAGCAGCCTTTTTGCTGCAGCCGCATCGGCCGAACAGGTCAACCTGACCTGGCAGATGTGGACCGGCTCCGAGGCCGACACCAAGAGTTGGCAGCACCTGGCAGAGATGGTGACCGCCAAATATCCCGATATCAAGGTGACGCTGACGACGACGGGCTGGGTCGATTACTGGACGCGGTTGCCGGTGCTGGCGGCATCGGGACAACTCGCCGACATTGTTTCGATGCAGTCGCTGCGTATGCCGAATTTTGTTTCGCTGCTCGAGCCTCTGAATGACCGGATCGCGGCCGACAAGTTCGACGTTGGCGCTTTTACGCCATCGATCATCGGTGGCATGTCCGTCGACAAGCAGCTTTACGGCCTTCCCTATGACGTCGGTCCTTGGGTCATCTATTATAACCAGGACGCGCTCGAAGCCGTCGGCATTCCGCTGCCGAAGCCGGGCTGGACGCTTGCCGAGTTTACCGACGCTGCCAAGAAGCTGACGAAGGACGGCAAGTACGGTTTCGGCATCACGCCGCAGAACTATTCGGTTCTCGCCTCGGCCTGGGGCGACAAATACGTCAACGACGCCGGCGAGCTCGACCTCACCAATCCAGGCGCCATTGCCGCTGCCGACAGGGTGATCGGCTTTGCCGCCAAGGACAAGGTCGCGCCGCTGGTGCCGTCGAGCGCCGATGCCGGCACGGTCATCCAGGGCCGGTTCTACTCGGGCAATGTGGCTATGTATGTCGATGGTCCCTGGTCGATCATCGGCATGAAGGACAAGGTCAAGTTCAAAATTGGCTCCACCACCCTTCCGCGCGGAGAGGGAGAGCTTACCGCCGTCACGGCGGGCTCAGGTTTCGGTATCGCCACGACGAGCAAGAACAAGGACGCGGCCTGGAAGGCGATCCAGGTACTGACCAGTCCGGAGGCACTGCAATATCTCGCCGAACAGGGCCGTGCGCTCCCGGCGCGCACGGCCTCGCAAGCCTCCTGGTACAAGGTGGCGGCCAAGGACATTACCAATGGCGGCGAGGCCATCGACTATTCCCTGGCGCATTCCGTGCCCTACGTGATCACCAACAACTGGGCCGCAGTGGAAAATCTGTTCAATCAGTATTTTCCGCCGGCTTTCGGCGGCAGTGCCGACGCCAAGCAGACGATGGAGTCCATCCAGAGCCTTGCGCAACAATAGAGTGCCCGCGCGTCTGAGATGACGCGCCGTTGCTTTGGATCTGCGCATGATCGTTCGGACAATTGATTTCGATTCACGGGTCATGCGCCAGCTCTCGCCGCGGCAGGATTGCCACGCATGGAGGAAGACATGTCGCAAAGCGCCGTCGCCGAAATTCCGCTGCAGCCCGGTCAGCCGCGGCGCTTTCTGAAACCCGAGACGCAGACCGCCATGCTGTTCCTGCTGCCGAGCTTCCTCGGCTTCATGATCTTCATGGCTCTGCCGATCCTGGCGTCGCTGGCGCTGAGCTTCACCAATTGGCAACTGATCTCGACGCCGTCCTTCGTTGGCTTTCAGAATTACATCAAGCTCTTCACCGTCGATCCGGCGTTTTACACCATCTTGCGCAACACGCTGTTCTTCGCCGTCGAATATCTGGCGCTGAACATCGCCGTCTCGCTGACGCTTGCGGTGTGGATATCGAGCCTGAAGCGCGGTAAGGCGATCTTCCGGGTGATTTTCTTTCTGCCGACTTTCACCCCGACGATCGCCGCATCGGTAGTGTGGCTGCTGATCTTCACGCCGGACGGATTGGCTGACGCCGTCATCCGCTCCCTCGGCCTCGGCCTGCCGAATTTCCTGCTGAACCCAACCTGGGCCATGCAGGCGATCATCCTAGTCACGCTCTGGGCGAACGTCGGTTATAACGTCGTAATGTTCAATGCCGCCCTCGACCTGGTGCCGAAGCACTATCTCGAGGCGGCGACGATCGACGGCGCCAATGCCTGGCAGCGCTTCTGGCGAATCCGCCTGCCGCTGATCTCGCCGACCGTCTTCTTCGCCACCGTGATGACGGCGATCACTTCGCTGCAGGTCTTCGACGAGATCTTTGCGATGACGCGCGGCGGCCCGGGCTCGGCGACGGCCACACTCGGCTTCGCCATCTACCAGAAGGGCTTCACCAACTTCCAGATGGGCTATGCCTCTGCTCTTGCCTGGGTGATGTTCGTCATGATCATGGCGCTCACCGTCCTGCAGTTCCGCATTCAGCGCAAATGGGTGCATTATGACGACTGACCCGACCTCACGGCATCCGCATTCCGTTTCGGCGAACCGGCATCGCCTGTTGCGGCGCATCGGCCCGTTCGCCAGCTACGCCGGACTTTCGCTGGTCGCGCTGCTTTTCCTCTTTCCCTTCTTCTGGATGGTGTCGAACGCGGTGCGTTCCAATGCCGAGGTCATGGCTGTGCCGGTCCGCATCTTTCCTGAGGAGTATCAATGGGGCAACTTCGTCGAGGCGTTGGTTTCGCTGCCGTTTGGAACCTTCCTGTTGAATTCCATTATTGTCGCCTGCGGGGTGACGGCGATCGTGATCGTGGTGTCCTGCCTCTCCGCCTACGCTTTCGCCCGGCTGAAATTCCCCGGTCGCGAAGGGATGCTGCTCACCTATCTCAGTACGCTGATGATCCCGCAGGTGATGCTGGTGATCCCGCTCTTCCTCGTCGTCAGCAAACTCGGCTGGATCAACACCTATCACGGCATGATCCTGCCGGTCGCCTTCTCTTCCTTGGGCACCTTCCTGCTGCGCCAGTTCATCCTCGGCATTCCCAAAGATCTCGATGAGGCTGCAATGATGGACGGGGCCTCCCGCCTGCGCATTCTGGTCACGGTCATTGTTCCCCTTGCCATGCCGGCGATCGGCCTCCTGTCGCTCTTTACCTTCATCGCCCAGTGGAAAAGCTTCCTCTGGCCGCTGATCGCCACCAGTGGCATCGAAAAAGCCACGCTGCCGCTCGGCCTCACCCTATTCCAGACGCAGCAAGGCACGGCCTGGAACTACATCATGGCCGGCGCGACGATTTCCATGCTGCCGGGCGTCATCCTGGCGATCGTGCTGCAGAAGGTGATCTACAAGGGCATCAGCGTCAGCTCCGGCTTCGGCGGACGATAATTTATATAAACAGAGATTAAAGCGTGCCGCGCCAAGTTCGACGCGAAGCTGGTCAAGTTCGGCTGGTAGCCACCGAAGATGGCCCTCCCGCGCCGCAAGATCATACCCTCGCGCTTAACTTTTGCTTCGCGTCGAAAAGTAAAATTTAACCAAAATTTGAAATAACGCATTCATGTCCGAATTGCGCAGGGGAATTCATGAAAACGGCCACGCTTGCATCCATCGCCTTGGCGATATCGGTCTCTGTTGCCAATGCACAGACGATCGGGGTTTCGATGACCAATCTCGACAAATTCAGAGAGATGCTTCTGAACGGCGTCGTCTCGCACGGGAAGACGATATCAGGCCTCAAGCTTGTCACCGAGAATGCCAAGGGCGACAACGAACTTCAGAAGAAGCAGGTTCAGCAGTTCGTTGCCGACAAGGTCGATGCCATTATCATGATGCTGTCTGATGGTGATTTCGGGCCGCAAATGACCAAGATCGCAGCGGATGCCGGCATTCCGCTGATCTACATCAACACGACGCCCTCCAATCTCTCGGACTTGCCGGACAACCAAGTGGTTGTCGCCTCCGATGAGAAAGACTCCGGTACGCTGGAGACGAAGCAAGTGTGCTCTCTCCTCAAGGGCAAGGGCCGTGTCGTCGTGCTGATGGGGGAGGTCTTCCATGTGGCCGCCCGCACCCGCACCCAGGACATCGCCGATGTCATCGCGACGCCGGAATGCAAGGGCCTTGAGATCGTCGAGCAGCAAGCGGCCTATTGGTCACGCGATTATGCCGATCAGCAAATGCAGGAATGGCTGGCGGCCGGCGTCAAGTTCGATGCTGTTATCGCCAACAATGACGAGATGGCGCTCGGTGCGATCCGCGCCATGAAGAAGGCCAATATCCCGATGAAGGACGTCGTCGTCGCCGGCGTCGACGCCACCGACGATGCACTGGCCGCGATGGTCGCCGGCGATCTCGATGTGACCATTCTGCAAAGCGCCACTGGGCAGGGGGCGGCTGCCGTCGACGCTGCCGTCAAGCTCATCGGCAAGGAAAAGGTGCCGCGCGAAAACAACGTGCCCTTCGAACTCGTCACACCTGAGAATATTGCCCAATACCTGCCGAAGAGCCAGTGAGCAAAAGAGGCCTATGATGTTGCATTTCTGGAATAAATTCGGTATTCGCGCGCAGATCACCGCAGGCTTCGTGCCGTTGATCCTGCTGATGAGCCTGCTCACCGTCAGCGCGATCTCCGGCATGAACGGGCTCGCCTCGATTTTCGCGTCCTATCGCGCCACGGCAGGCCAGAGCCTTGCCATATCGGACTACAGCGACCAGCTGAACGAGATTCAGATGTCGGCTGAAGCTTTCCGCTCCACGCCGACGCAGGATGTCGTCGACCGCTTCCGTGCCGGCGTGAAGGCGTTCGACGCCGACGACCCGCGTTTTGCCGGCAACAAGGACCTGCAATCCGGCCTTGCGGCGATCCGCCAGGACATTGCCGCCTATGGCAAGGCCTTCGAGCAGATCGTTTCCCTCCAGGCCCGCCGTGACGCCTTGATCTCCAAGGTCACCGAGTTCGGCCCCTGGACCAGCATCGCTCTTAACGACGTCGTGCGAAGCGCCTGGCGCCAGAACGATGTGGCCGTATTGCAGATGACGGCGGCGACGCTGGAGGCGTTGAACCGCAGCCTCTATTTCTCCGAGCGCTTCGTGCATTCCAACGATTTTGCGGCCTATGACACGGCGCAGGCAGCGCTCGCCGAAGCGGTAAGCCTCAATGAGGCCGCCGCCAAGGCCGCGAAGAACGAGCTGCAGAAGAAGCGCCTGATGGGCGCCGGCCAGCTCATGCAGAACTACACCGCCCGTCTCGGCGACATGAAAGACGTCCTGCAGGCCTCGGGCAACATCCGCCAGACACAGCTCAGCGTGCTTGCGCCGAAAATATCAGGCGGTTTCAGGGACCTGCAGACAACTGTCACGGGTGCACAGAAGACCCTGGATGGTTCGGTAGACGCAACGGTTGCCTCCGCGACCCGCACGACGCTGGTCATCAGCGGTCTCTTGATCGTCATCGGCCTGGTGCTTTCCTACTTCGTCGGCCGGCTGATTTCCTCGGCCGTGCGTAACATGGCGCAGTCGATGGAGCAGCTTGCCCGGGGTGAGGAAGGGGTCGCGATAGCGGGCGTCGAGCATCGCCATGAACTGGGGGCCATGGCGCGTTCGCTGAAGGTGTTCCAGGAGACAGGCCGCGCCAAGCTGATCGCCGAAGCCAATGCCGAACGGGCTCGCCTGGCCGCCGAAGAAGAGCGGCTCCGCCAGGAGGCCGAGCGGCTCAGCGATGCGCAGGTGATGGAACATGCCTTCCGTCAGATCTCCGTTGGCCTCGACGCGTTGTCGAAGGGCGATCTCACCGTCCGCGTCGGCGACGTCGACCATCGCTACGTCCGGATCCGGGATCATTTCAACAATTCGGTCGCGAGCCTCGAGGAAGCGGTCGACTCGGTCATTCGCGCAGTCGCCACCATCCGGTCCGGTCTGTCGGAAATCTCCACGGCCTCCAACGATCTCGCCCGCCGCACCGAGCAGCAGGCAGCGTCTCTGGAAGAAACGGTGGCCGCACTCGGCGACGTCACCCGCGGTGTCAACGGCACGGCGGAGGGCGCAGGCCGCGCCCAGGCTGTCGTGGCGACGGCCCGTACCAATGCCGAAAAGGGCGGCGAGATCGTGTCCCGCGCCATCGACGCGATGACGGAGATCCAAAATTCGTCCTCGAAGATCGGCAACATCATCAGTGTCATCGACGAAATCGCCTTCCAGACCAACCTCTTGGCGCTCAATGCCGGCGTCGAAGCGGCGCGCGCCGGTGAAGCCGGCAAGGGCTTCGCCGTGGTCGCCCAGGAAGTCCGCGAACTCGCCCAGCGCTCCGCCAATGCGGCAAGGGAGATCAAGCAACTGATCTCCACCTCCTCGGCACAGGTCAAGACCGGCGTCCAACTGGTCGGCGAATCCGGCCTCTCGCTGGAACAGATCGTCGAGCAGGTCACTGCGATGAATGCGACCGTGGCCGAGATCGCCGTTGCCGCCCGCGAACAGGCGACGAGCCTGCGCGAGGTTTCGGCCGCCGGCGACCAGATGGACAAGGTGACCCAGCAGAACGCCGCGATGGTCGAAGAAACCACGGCGGCCGCCCAGAGCCTGACACAGGAAACCGAAGGCCTTGCGCAGTTGCTGCTGCGGTTCAGGACGAGCAGCGGCCGTGCTTCGGACCACCGCCATTACGCAATGGCATCGTGATCCTCTGCTGATGCAGATAATTTAGGAGCGCCGCCGCCTTGGATGGGCGGCGGCGCCTATTTCGGTGGACGCGGTGTGGCAGCCCCGGCGTCAGTGGCTTTCGGATGCCGGGCCGTGCGGCGCACCGGCAATACTCCTGCGAACGTGACGAACCGCGGTCCAGACGGCGAAGAGCACGAGTGGGATGGCGGCGAGAACGGCGAGTTTTGCCATATGTGGATCGACTCCCAGTTCGGAAATGCTTTCCAGGCAGATCTTCGCCAGACCGACGGTGTAATAGGTGATGGCGATGACCGAGAAGCCTTCGACCGCCTGCTGGATGTGCACCTGGATGCGGGCCCGCTCTTCCATCGACGTCAGCAGCGAGGCGTTCTGATCTTCGAGCTGAACTTGTACGGTGGTTCTGAGCAGGTCTCCGGCCAGGCTGACGCGTTCGGCCAGTTCGTCGAGGCGCCGCTCTGCCGCATAGACCGAGCGCACAGCCGGTTGGAAGCGCCGATCGATGAACGTCCCCAGTCGTTGTCTTCCCTCGACCCGCTCTTCGCGGAGCTCGGACAGCCGACTGGCGACGATCTCTGCATAGGCTTTCGTCGCACCGAAGCGGTGGCGAGCGAGCGCCGAGAAGTTGAGCACATCGGACGAGAGCCTGGTCACCTCGGACAACAGCGCCTTGTCCACTTTAACGGCACTCTGCATATGGGTGATCAGCAAATCGAGGCGCTGGTCGAAGGCTGAAAGCTTGGAGACCGTCTCGCGCGCCTTCGGCAGCGCCAAAAGCGCCATCATCCGGTATGTCTCGATTTCCAGGAAACGCCGGACCATCCGGCCGGTGCGATAGGCGTTGAGGCTGCGGTTGAAGAATAGGAATTCCACGAAACCATTATCGGTCAGGCGGAAGTTCGAATGCACCTCCGCGTCGCCGCCGCCGACCTGAGAGGCGACATAATCGAGCTTTGGTTTTTCCGGCCCCTGTCCGTCCATCTCGGCCCGCACCAGCACCCGAACGGCTGCGATGACCTTGCCGTCGATCTGACGGCAACAGGTCTGAAAGGCTTCAGGCGGGTTGCTGCCGGGTTCGGCGGATGCCGGAACGACGAAGGTGAGGGTCAGGAACTCGGTATGCGCCTCCCATTTCAACCGGCCGTCGCCGAAGCGGCCGATGCCGTGGTTACCCTCACGGGTGGCGGAGACGTCTTCCAATCCCGGCAGGAAAGCCGGCAGCGTAGGCGGGGCGTTCTCACCGACTATGGCGACGTGCCAGACGTCGGTGTCGGCCTCGAAATAAAGCGACGGCCGTGCATGCAGCTCGTCGTGAAGTTCCCTGCGCAGCGGATGCTCGGAACCCATCGGCATGGAGATGCACCTCTATACGGTAAACAGCCGCTGGGTCGCCGGACATAACCGGGTTGCCGGCGCTTATGATTTGACATGGCGCCTGCGGGCTGGCCCAGGCTGACAACGCCTATAGCCTCTCCCGAGGCTCGTGTCACGACGCCTCGCCATCGGAGCGGAGGAGGAGAAACGCGCTGCCGATTGCTGTTGTTAGGGCGACAGATGATGATTTTACTGAGGGAAGGTTACAGGGCGGCGAGGGATGCTATCCCAATCGGAAGACGTGGCGTGGTCAGGTCATCGACAATTAGATATCGATCGAACTGTTAGGGACGGCAATGTGAGCAGAGCAAGAGAACGATCAGCCACGGCCTGTTGCGAGACCGTGGCTGATGCAGCGCGCATTCCGCGGAGGGCGCAGGCGCGGCCGATTACTTGTTGGCGGCGAGCGCCACGTTGACCTTGTCGACGTCTGCACCCATCGCCTTGAAGGTCTCGTCGAGGGAAAGCTCGCCGACGATCAACTGGCTCATGCGCTGGACGATGAGCTGATAGACGGCGGAGGATCCCTTGAGGCGTTCCAGGTCGCGGGCTGCCTTCGGCGCGCTGTCGCGGCTTGCGAGGAAGACGGCCATGGCGTCCTTGGCGTTCTTGCTTTCGAGCTTGTACTGTGGGTCCTTGATGTCGGCGCCGGTCAGGATGACGTAGTTTTCGGCGATTTCACGCTGGACCTTTTCGGAGCCGAGGAACTCGATGAAGGAGGCGACGGCCTGCGGGTACTTGGTGCGCTTGAAGCCGACGATCGCGGTGCCGCCCGGCATCGCATAGCAACCGGCATCGCCGCAGGGTGCGCTGATCGCCGTCCAGTCGAAGCCGTCGCCGATCTTCTTCTGGAACGGATTGACCATCCAGTTGCCGGCGATATAGGTCACGACATTGCCGTTGACGAACTCGTCACCCATGTTTTTGTACTGGGTTCCGCCGGCCGCTCCCCACATTTCCTTCGGGAAAGAGCCGTCCTTCGTCCAGTTGTAGAGATCGGTGATGTAGTGCTTGGCGGCATCGTCGGGGAAGGCGAACTTGCCGTCCTTGACGTAGTTGGAGCCGTAGGAGAAGGCCGCGCCGGAAAAGCGGTGGCCCGAGCGGTCCATCGTGAAGGGGATCTGGGCACCGGTCGCCTTGGCGACGCGCGCGGACGCTTCGACGATGTCCTTCAGGGTGGCGGTCGACTTCGGAAGCGGTTCCTTAGCCTGTTCGAACAGCGTCTTGTTGACGAAGGGCAGGTTGAAGGTCTGTGACGCGACATAGCCGTTGATCGAGTTTGGATCGTTGACGCCGGGGAAACGAAGCGTATTCAGGCTGTCGCCGTGCAGCTTGGCGAATCCATCCGGATCTTTCATCAGGGGGCGCATATCGAGGTAGTAGGGCGCCAGCTGCCAGTCGGTGATCTTGGCGATATCTGGGCCTTCGCCGACGGCAAGCTGCACCGGCAGTTGCTTGGCGACGGCATCATAGCCCGACGAGACGAAATTCACCTTGATATCGGGATGCGCGGTCTCGAATTCCTTGCTCAGCGCTTCCATCCGCTCGACGTAAGCCTGGTCGTCGTCGGTGAAGAGAAAGGTGATCGTCTGGGTTTCGGCCATGGCTACGCTCGACCATGCAAAAGAAACGGTGGCAAGCGCCAGTGCGAAAGCCCCTGAAAGATAGGTTTTCATTTTCATCCTCCCATGAAAACATTTTCATTAATCGCGGCCTTAGCCATCGATAACCAAATTTCATATACTTGACATTCGTCCCGTCAAGCTATTTTCTACGCGAATAGCGATGTTTTTGGGCAATCTTCAAAAATTACGCACTCAAATAGGCTAATGAAAATATTTTCATTAGATTGCGGAGGAGGCGATCTGTGAAAACGGAAAGCATCAATCAGCCGGACGACATGGCGCCGGCATACAGCGTGGCCGAGGGCCAGACGATAACGGCATGGGCCGTTTCGGCCCTCATTTCCAGCTATTTTCCCGGCGATCCGGCGCTCGCCGAAGATCGCGTGAACTATCGCTTCATCAACGGTTTCGTCGATGTCGGCGACCTGCCCTGCCGCAAGGCCTTCTGGTCGACCATGGTAGGGCGGGCGCTTATCGCCGACACGTCCTGGCCGACCGAAAGCCTCTATCTCCCCGGTTCGAACCGCCGCGTCGAGTTTACCAGCTTCTGGCATGTGCCAACGCATGTCAGGCGATGGCTGAAGGGCACGTTCAGGACCCAAGCTCCGCGCACGCTCAATCTCGCGCTCAAGACCTGCGGCGGCGTTCGCATCTGGGTCAACGGCGAGGAGGCGGTACGCTTCGAGCCCTTCAAGCGCAATCTGGAAAGCGCTACTGAAATAGTGCTGCCGCTCGACGCCGGCGACAATGAGATCCTTGTCCATACAGAAGACCTCGCCGAGCGCGACACGACCTGGTTCTTCGAGCTCGAAATGCTGGATAAGGAGCCGGTCTCAGTGCTGCTGCCGGTATCGCTTGATCAGGACGAGGTGCGCGAGCTGGAAGCGCTTTCGCGCGGCGTGCGCCCGGCTCGCGACGTCTTTGTCAACCAGCCGCTGGAGATCATCTTCGACACGGCGCCGGAGCGCGACCTGCCGGTGGAACTCAAGGTCGTCGGCCATGGCCACGAGCGGCCCGTTCTCGCCCATTCGAAACTGACCCTGCGCGCCCATCAGAGCCGTCTGACCGCCGAAGATGTCTGCGGCATTGCGGATGGTTATCACGGCATCCACATGACGATCGGCTCCGGCCCTGGTTCGGTCACCCGCGTCATCGATGCCGCCTTCATGAGCAGCATTTCGCCGTTGCCGCCCGAGACGTCGCTTGCCGCCCGCAAGCGCCGCGCGTTGGAGTACAGCGCCCGCTTCGGCGCCAACCGCGCCGGCCGCCTGATCGCGATGATGGAAACCGGCCATCATGACCAGCAAAGCTTCGAGCGCATCGTCGATGCGACGCTCGCCTCGATCGATGCACGGGAGGATTGCTCGGATTTCATCATGGTGCCGCTCTTGTGGCTGCTCGGCGCCCATGGCGACCGGATGCCCGAGGCGACGGTCGAACGCATCCGACACTCCATTCTTTCCTATCGCTACTGGGTCGATGAGCCGGGCAATGATGCGATGTGGTTCTGGAGTGAGAACCACGTGCTCTGCTTCCACACAAGCCAGCTGCTGGCCGGACTTCTGCTGCCCGACGCAATATTCTCGGCTTCGGGACGAACGGGGCGGCAACAGGCGGAGCTCGCCGTCGCGCGCCTCGGGCGCTGGTTCGACAGCGTCGAGGCTCATGGCCTGGCGGAGTGGAATTCGGCAGCCTATTACCCGATCGATTTCATCGGCCTGCTCGCATTGGAGCGCTGGGCGGAAAGCGAGATTGCCGATCGCGCCCGCGGTCAGATCGATCTGATCTTCCGGATGATTGCCCTGCACACGCTGGCCGGCGTTCCGGCCGGCTCGCAGGGCCGCGCTTACGACAAGGAATTGCGCGCCGGCCCGCTGACCGAGCTCGCGCCTTTCGCTCAGGTCGCTTTCGGTACCGGCTGGCTCAACAATGGTGTAGCTGCATTGACGATGTTTTGCGCCGGCGGCTACGAGCCGCCCGCCGATCTGACCGAGCTTGCCGCGCTTTCGCGGGGGAGAAGCGTCGAAGCGCGCTACAGCCAGGGGCTCGAGAGCGGCAAACTCGTGCTGTTCAAGAACGAGGCAGCGCAGCTTTCGACGGTCGTTGATCACAAGACCGGCCAGAAGGGGCACCAGCAGCATGTTCTCGATATCAGGCTGGCTGGCCATCCAATGGCGAGGTTGTGGGTCAATCATCCTGGCGAGGACGACCCCTGGGGCAATCAAAGGCCGTCCTATTGGGCCGGCAACGGCATCCTGCCGCGCGTTGCCCAGCATCGCGACGTCGCCCTGCTGATCGAAGACACTTGCGACGCACGGCATGCCTGGACGCACGCCTATATCGGCCGCGACGGCCTCGACGATCTCATCATCGAAGACAAGTGGCTCATCGCGCGATCGGGTAGGGGATTCTCCGCTCTCTGGGCCTCGAACGGGCTGGAACTGGTGACCGACGGGCCGACGGCCGGCCGTGAGGTGCGCTCCTATGGGCCGATCTGCGGCTGGGCGGCCATCGTTGGAAGCGGCAATGACGACGCCTTCAAGGCATTTCGCGAACGCCTGTGCCAGACCGCGGTTTCCTTCGATCCTGCGCTTCAATGCGTTGCGCTGACGCCGCCGGGTGGCCCGGCGATCTCTCTCTCTTATGCCGACGGTCTTTCGATTGCCGGCACGCCCCGGCCGTTCACGCATGATCAGCCGCACCCGATCCTTACCCACGATAGTGCGGCCTCCGGCGCCGGCACTGACGGACCGTTCTACTCTTGAAGCATAGGGCTCTCCCGCATGAACACTACATCTGTCGACAACGCTGCCCTCCTGACGACGATCGATCGGGTGGCGACGGCTTTCAGCCGGCTCAGAGGCATCAAGGAAGGTCTGGTGACCGGAAGCTCCACCTCCGGGATCCAGTTCGACGAATGGGACTGGGAAGTCGGCGTCGGCCTCTACGGCTTCCTGCGGCGGGCGATTTCGACCAATGACCGGAAGGCGCTCGAGGAGCTCGTCGCCTGGTATGCCGGCCAGATCGAACGCGGCCTGCCGCCGCGCCAGATCAACAGCACGGCGCCGATGCTGCCGCTGGCAATCCTCGTCCAGCACGTCGACCGCCCCGATTTCCGCGCGCTCGTCGAGGACTGGGCCGAATGGCTCGTCAAGGAATTGCCGAAGACCGAGGAGGGCGGCTTTCAGCACGTCGTCAAGGAGCGCCTGAATGAGGGCGAATTGTGGGACGATACGCTGTTCATGGCCTGCCTGTTTCTTGCCCGAGCCGGTGTGCTTTGCGAGCGCAGCGACTGGATCGACGAGGCCGTCTATCAATTCGTGATCCACACCCGCTATCTCTCCGATCCGGTCAGCGGGCTGTGGTATCACGGCTGGACTTTCAACGGCCGGCACAATTTCGCCAATGCCTTCTGGGCGCGCGGCAATGCCTGGATCACCGTCGCCATTCCCGAGCTCTTCGATCTCGTTCCGACGCTCGGCGAAAAGGACCGGCGTTTCCTTTCCAACGTTCTCGTCAGCCAGGTACGCTCGCTGAAGCAGTACCAGAGGCCGGACGGAATGTTCACGACCCTTCTGGATGACCCCTCGTCGCCGCTGGAAACCTCGGCCACGGCAGGCATTGCCTATGGCATATTGCGCGCTGTCGATGCCGGCATTCTCGATGAGAGCGACAAGGCGTATGCGGAGCGTGCGCTTGCGGCGGTACTGGCGCAGATCGACGAAGAGGGCGTGGTCCACGGCGTCTCGGACGGCACGCCGATGGGCCACGATCTCGATTTTTACCGGCGCATCCCGAACGTGCCGACGCCTTACGGCCAAGCGCTGACCATGCTGTTGCTGACCGAGGTCATCCTCGAAAACGGCCGTCGCCAATGAGCGCGGTATCCCTCGTCTCGATTGAGGCGGTCGATGGCGACAACACGGCCCGCCTGCAGGCGGCGATCGATGCTCTATCGGCTTCCGGCGGCGGGCGGGTGGAACTGCTTGCCGGTATCCACATCTGCCGGGGGCTCCAGCTTAGATCCGGCATCGACCTGCATCTGGCCGCCGGCGCGATCCTGCGTCCCGTTCCGGATTATAGCGCCTACGGGCACACGACAGTTTCGGTGATCGCCGAGAAATCGGACCGCGGGATGATCGTCGCGCGGGCCTCGCGGCGGATCAGCCTGACCGGGCCTGGACGCATCGAAGCCGGCTGCGAGAGCTTCATCATTGGAGACGACGAGACGGTGGGGACCTTTATCCCGGCCGAATTCCGTCCTCGCGTCGTCGTCTTCGAAGGCTGCGACGAGGTCGAGATCAGTTCTGTCCATATCAGCCGCTCGCCGATGTGGACATTGCACTTCGTCGACTGCACGAATGTCGCAGTCCGGAACGTCACCATCGAAAACGACCGCCGCCTTCCCAATACGGATGGCATCGTGCTCGATGCCTGCCGCGGCGCCGTCATCGAAGACTGCGAGATTTCGACGGCCGATGATGGCATCTGCCTGAAGACCAGCATCGGCCCTGATGGTGTCGCCATCGGCCGATGCGAGAATATTCTTGTCCGCCGATGCGCCGTTCAGAGCCTCAGCTGCGCGCTGAAGATCGGCACGGAAACGCATGGCGACATCACCAACATCGTGTTCGAGGATTGCAGCATCTCATCTTCCAACCGGGCGCTCGGCATCTTCTCCCGCGACGGCGGCCGGATATCGAACGTGAGGTTCTCGCGAATTGCAGTAGACTGCAACGAGACGCCCGACGGCTTCTGGGGCTCCGGAGAGGCGCTGACCGTCAATGTCGTCGACCGTGTCACCGAGCGCCCCGCGGGCGCCATCGAGAACCTGATCGTCGAGGACGTCAGCGGGCAGATGCAAGGGGCGATCACCGTGATTGCGGCCGCGCCGGCCGGCATCCGCAACGTATTGCTGAGACGCATCGGCCTAGACCAGCAGCCAGGGCAACTCGGCACCGCGCAATCCTACGACCTGCGCCCGACGGGTGCCGATCTTGCCCCGAAGGCGGACGGCGGCGGCCGCGCCAATGCCTGGACGCGTGGCGCGGACGGGCGGGTGATCGGTCTTGAGGACTATCCGGAAGGAATGCCGACCGTCTACGTGGCGGGGGTTGCCGGAATTTTGATGAACGAGGTGCGGATTACGAGGCCGACACCGCTGCCGCAAGGCTGGAACGCAATAGACGTCGTCTTCGAAACGACGACACCCGATGGGAGTGGGGCATGGCAGAACTGAAGCTTTCCAACGTCAACAAGTCGTATGGCTCGGTCAAGGTCCTGCACGACGTCGAACTCGATATCAAGGACGGCGAGTTCGTCGTCTTCGTCGGTCCGTCGGGATGCGGCAAGTCGACCCTTTTGCGCGTCATCGCCGGCCTTGAAGAGGTCACTTCCGGCGCGATCGCGATCGGAGGCCGTGACGTCAGCGCACTGTCGCCGGCCGAACGCAAGATCGCCATGGTCTTCCAGTCCTACGCGCTCTATCCGCATATGAGCGTCCGCAAGAATCTCGCTTTCGGCCTGGAGAATCTGAAGTTCAAACGCGTCGAGATCGAGGCGCGGATCGCCGAGGCGGCCAGGATGCTGGCGATCGAACCCTATCTCGACCGGCGCCCGAAGCAACTCTCCGGCGGTCAGCGCCAGCGCGTGGCGATCGGTCGCGCCATCGTGCGCGAACCTGACATTTTTCTCTTCGACGAGCCGCTTTCCAATCTCGATGCGGCGCTGCGCGTCCAGACCCGGGCGGAGATCACCAAGCTGCACCGCGAGATCAAGACGACGATGATCTACGTCACCCACGACCAGGTCGAGGCGATGACCATGGCCGACAAGATCGTCGTGCTACGCGCCGGGCGGGTCGAGCAGGTCGGCGCGCCGCTGGAACTCTTCGATCATCCGTGCAATCTCTTCGTCGCCGGCTTCCTCGGCTCGCCGCGCATGAACATCATCAAGGGCAAGGTCTCGGCTATCGGCGAAAGCGGTGTGGCGATCGATGTCGACAACGGCGGCAAGATCGTCAGCGATGTCGATCCTGCCGGCATCGCAGTCGGGAAAACCGTTTTTGCCGGCATTAGGCCCGCGCATTTTTCACGCGTCGGCGAGCAGGGCCTGCCGTTCGTCGTCCAATATCACGAGGGCCTCGGCACCGAGACCTATATCTACGGCAACCTTGCCGGCCACGACGAGCAGATCATCATTCATGAGCCCGGCCATTTCGCGCCGGCGCCGGGTGACTGCATCATGATCGACGCCGCCCCGGGGCGGGTTCATCTGTTCGATCCCGAAAGCGGCCTGGCTTTCGCCCGGCGGCCCGGGCAGGGGAGGCGCTGATATGGCGGCTCTCAAAGCAGGTGCATTGCTGTCGCAGACAGGAGAAACGGCAATGAGGGTGGTCGAAGCCCCGATAAATGTGATCGAGCGGATCTTCGGTCGCAAACGAATGCCATGGCTGTTCCTGGCGCCGAATCTCGTTCTGTTTGCTATCTTCACGTTCCTTCCGATCGCGATCGCGGTCGGCTACGCCTTCACCGGCGGCACCAATCTTTTCGTGTCGGAGCGGCCCTTCGTCGGCCTGGACAATTTCCGCACGCTGCTTTCCTGCGGCAACTATCTGCAGCCGGGCACCTGCCAGGAATCGCTGTTCTGGACGGCGGTGTGGAATACGCTCTGGTTCGTGGGGTTCAACGTCGTCGCCACATTGCTGGTGGCGCTGATCACGGCGCTGATCCTCAATCGGGCGATCTTTGCACGCGGCTTCTTCAGGGCGATGTTTTTCTATCCGGTCTTGCTGTCGCCCGTCGTCATCGGTCTGATCTGGAAATGGTTCCTCGATCGCAACGGCCTGCTCAACGCCTTCTTCCAGATGATCGGCGTTCCCCCTGAAATCTTCCTGCTCGACGTCGGCTGGTCGCGCTTCTTCGTCGTCGTGGTGTCGGTCTGGTTCCATATGGGCTTCTACACCCTCATCCTGCTCGCCGGCCTCCAGGCGATCCCGAAGGAGCTTTACGAGGCTGCATCGATCGATGCCGCTTCACCGCGCCGCACCCTCTTCAGGATCACGCTGCCGCTTCTCGCCCCGAACCTGCTCGTCGTCTTCATCCTGCTGATGATCAAATCGGTGCAGATCTTCGACGAGGCCTGGGTTCTGACCAATGGCGGCGGCCCGGGCACGGCCAACAGCTTCATCGTCCAGTACATCTACCAGATGGCCTTCAGCAGCGACCTGCGCCTGTTCGGACTGGCCTCGGCCGCATCGGTTCTCATGGGATTGGTGCTTCTGGTTCTCACCCTCATCCAGCTGCGCCTCGGCAAGCGAATGGAGTCCTGAGATGAACAGCTCTATGAATCCGATCAGCTTCATGACGCGTACGCGCCGGACCGGACGCATCGACATCACCGATATTCTGTCATGGGTCTGGCTGATCGGCGGCACGCTCGCGGTGCTCGTTCCCGTCGTCTGGGCCGGCCTCTCCTCACTGAAGCCGGCAGCCGAAATCACCCGCTTTCCGCCAACGCTGCTTCCGCGCGCCGCCGTGGAGCGGACCGTGCCCGGCTTCGACAAGCCGCTCAGCCTCTGGCAGGTCACCGTCGACGGCCAGCAGCGCGAAATGGCCATGGTGAGGCGCATCGGCCTCAAGGCCCAAATGATCGATCCGGCAAATCCGGGACCACCCGTCAGCGTCGACGTGAAGGGGATGATGCCGGTGCAGCATCTGACGGTCGCCACCGAGAACTACACCGATCCGCTGACGCGCTTCAACTTCCTGACCTTCCTCAAGAATTCGGTGTTCGTCACCGTGGTTGCGACGCTGCTGACGCTGATCGTCAACGCCATGGCGGCCTTCGCGCTGTCGAAATACAAATTTCGCGGCGACACGACGGTTTTCGTCATCATCATTTCGACCTTGATGATCCCGCTCGCCGTCGTCATGGTCCCGGCCTATCTCGTCATCGTCGGGGTCGGGCTTGCCGATAATCTTTGGGGCGTCATCCTGCCGACGGTCGCCTCTCCGACGGCGGTCTTCCTGCTGCGGCAATATATGCTGACCATCCCGGATGAGCTGATCGAGGCGGCGCGCGTCGACGCGGCGAGCGAATTCTGCATCTTCTGGCGCATCATCCTGCCGCTGACGGCGCCTGCGCTCGCAGTGCTGGCAATTTTTTCGGTGCTCTGGCGTTGGAACGATTTCCTCTGGCCGCTCATCGTCCTCAACAGCCGCGAGAATTTCACGCTGCAGGTTGGCCTTAACGCCTTCCAGGGCGAGTTCTCGGTGCAGTGGCACTATATTCTGGCGATGACGTTCCTGAGCTTGCTGCCCGTCACCGTCGTCTTCCTGTTCCTGCAGAAATACATCACCACCGGCATTGCCGGTACGGGGATGAAGTGACCGACTTGGCGCACAACCCCGAAATCGGGGCCGGAGACGTGGAGCAATATCCTCCCGAGCGTTGAAGACCGCATTCCACCTCACCTCGCCAGCTAGAGCGCGCCGCATCGAACTTGATCGATCCGGCGCGCTTCAAGCCTTTATCTTTGCGCATGGCTGCCAACGCCGATGCCTGTTTTCTGAGCGAATTTCGTTGCTGTCAGGCTATACGAATTACACAGGCCTATCCGAAATGCGCATAATACAAAGCGCCGTTGGCGACACTGTTGTATCGTTTACACCATCTTAATTTTCGCATGCAATTTCTGGTATCAGGCAGGCATAACAATAATACGGCCATGATCGGCCGAATACTTCTGTCATTTCCCTGGAATCGTAAGTATCCGCGTCTGGATTGTTAAAGACGCCAGGTTGTCCGTGTCGGAAATTCCGAATCGTATCGTTCGGATATTCGATAATTCCGCCGATATATTATTTCGGAGCGAAGAATACGTGCTTCCGATGGGCTTTTCCGTCACCTCTGCATGTCGAGCAGGTACGATTCTGGATGTCATCAAATAGCTCACGCACACCACATTGGAACAATATTATGATCTCACTGAAGTCTCTCAAAATTGGCCCGAAACTGCTGGGATTGACGATTTTCATCGTCCTCGTCGGGGCTGGGGTCAGCGTCTATGTCTCGTCGAACCTGCGGTCGATTGATGATACCTACAGCGCGCTCCTGGACGTCGATGCAAGCGGAACGAATAAGCTGGCGGAAATTACCGGCAATTCCGACGCGATCGGCCGCGTTCTCTATCGCCTCATTGCTGAGCCGGATGTGGACAGCATGAAAAAGTCGGAAAGCGAGCTGGCGGAGGTGTTTGATGAAACCTCTGGATTCATCGATGATGCTGCAAGCCGCTATCCGGACGAAAAGGCACGATTCGACGAACTCAAATCGGATCTTCGCGCATTGCAGGCGACGACGCCGCCCATCGTGAAGGCGTCGATGGTGAGCGACAATGTTACAGCCTTGCAGCTGGCAACCGACAGTTTCAAGCCCGCGAGACGGAGTTTCGACGCGGATGCAACCGAGCTTTACACCTGGGCGAAGGTCGAGCTGAAACGGAAGAACGATGCCGCGAGCGACGTGACCAACGCGACGATCTCGACGAGCTATGTCGTACTGGTGATCGCCGCGCTGATCTCGCTGGCCATCGCAACCGCTATCAGCCTCGGGCAGATCGTGCGGCCGATCCGCCGCCTGACCGAAACCATGGCCGCCGTCGCCGGCGGCAACCTCGCCCTCGATATTCCCGGCGCCGACCGCGGCGACGAGATCGGCGAAATGTCGGCCGCCGTCGAAGTGTTCCGGGCCAACGCATTGGCCAATAAGCGGCTGGAGGAAGAGGCTGCAGCCAACCGCAACATGTCCGAAGAGGAGCGCCGTCACAAGGCTGAGGCCGACAGGCTGCGCGCCGAGCAGATGGCGCAGGCGACCTCAGGTCTTGCCGACGGTCTGAAGCATCTCGCAGGCGGAGACCTCGGCTTCCAGCTGAGCCAGTCTTTCGCGCCGGATTTCGAAAGCCTGAGGGCCGACTTCAACGCAGCCGTGGCGCAGCTTCAGCAAACCCTGCGTGCAGTCGCTCAATCAACCGGCCAGATCGATAGTGGCACGCGTGAGATCAGCATCAGTGCTCAGGACCTTGCCAAGCGCACCGAGCAGCAGGCCGCCTCGCTTGAGGAGACCGCCGCCGCTCTCGATCAGATCACCGCAAATGTTTCGAGTTCCTCGAAACGCGCTGACGAAGCCCGCACGCTGGCGGTGCAGGCCAATACCAGCGCTGTTCAATCAGGCAAGGTCGTTGCGGACGCCGTCCATGCCATGCAGAAGATCGCGCAGTCTTCTAATCAGGTTTCCAACATCATCGGGGTGATCGACGAGATCGCCTTTCAGACAAACCTGCTGGCGCTGAACGCCGGCGTGGAAGCGGCGCGTGCCGGCGATGCCGGCAAGGGCTTTGCAGTCGTCGCGCAGGAAGTACGCGAACTTGCCCAGAGATCGGCTCAGGCGGCAAAGGAAATCAAGGACCTGATCCGCAACTCCTCGGTCGAGGTGCAGAGCGGCGTCAGGCTCGTCAGCGAAACCGGCCAGGCGCTGAAGACGATCGAGGACTATATTGTCACGGTCAACCAGCACATGGATGCGATCGCCACATCGGCGAAGGAACAGTCCCTCGGGCTTTCGGAGGTCAATACCGCTGTCAACCAGATGGATCAGGTGACGCAGCAGAATGCGGCGATGGTCGAGGAAAGCAACGCGGCGAGCGCAACCCTTGCCACCGAGGCCGGCCGCCTTCGCGATCTGATCGGCCGGTTCCAGCTTGGCGACAGCGGCGCCTACCAAGCTACAGCCTTCCGCAAGACCGCTTCGGCCATGGCGTCGCCGACACGCAGCGTCAGCGCCAACCGTCCGGTCCCGCGCGGCAACGTGGCTGTGAAACAGGAAGAATGGGCCGAGTTCTGACATCGGCATCGCAGCGCGGGGCGTCTCCAGCCTCCCGCTTTGGATAGGAGCGGCTCAGGCTTGATCGCCTGGGCCGCCTCGCCTTGTATGCGGGGATCAATATCTGAAGCGCGTGGTATCGAACTTGATTCATGCGACGCGCGTTAGCTCATCGTTTTTGAGCACGTCGTTGTCCCCGAGCGGCTGCACAGTCGCTGAAGCCATCGGCGTCCCCGCTCGGGCGCTCGAAATGAGGTTTGGCAGCTTCAGGGAAACGACCCCAGCAGTTTATCTGCAGACCCTTGGATCACGCGCCATACCAAGCGACTTGCTCGACCCGTCGAACCAGGAGTCCGTGAAAGCAATCTGCCAGAAATGGAGATTGTTCCATTTCTGCAGCTTACCGGTCTACCTACGGAGGAAACCTGTCGGATACCAAAACACCATTGAATATCCACAACACGAAGCGCTGTACCGATTTACGCAGTTAAATGTATGCCGCCTGTTAAATCATAGGATTCGTTAATGAAACCAAACTCTTCTAAGACAGAAGGCGATAGCCAGAGATCGTATTGGGGCGTGCCATCTGCCCGAGCCATCTCTCAGATAAGAAGCAATGGGTCCCGGCACGGGGGGGCGCCTATTAAAATCTCCGGCGGAATGAACTCCCCTGGTGAAACATATTGCCTCTAGATCGAGGAAGACATGATGTCTTGCTGTGCTGTCTCACACGGGAAAGCTGAAAAGATGATGTCGCTTCAATATTCTTACATCGATTCAACCTACGCAAGTAGGCCAGCGATCGCTATTTGTGCCGCCGCAGCCTTCCTGGCGGAATATCTGCGATGAAAATGCGGTCGAGCAAATCTGCGCCTTCTTCCCCGGTGTACAATGTGATTGCCGCTCCAGCCCAACCCAGGTCGCCCGCGTTGTATGGCGCTTGGGCAGTTGATCTTACAACAGGCAATGTTTGGTGGTCCGAGGAGATTGAAGGCCTCTGGTCGGTGCGAAACGCAGTATCGCAAGGCATGGCTGTTAGTGACTGCCGCCAGAGACTGGCTGACTGGGCAAAGTCGATCTCGTCCAAAATGACAATTCCGGAGGATCGATACCAGCTGGATGTGCTGATATCAGCCGGCGAGGACACCAGCACTATAAGCTTTCTTTGTTTTGCCAATATCCAATCTGAACCTATCACCAGATTGACCGGTATCGCCTTCAGGAAGAATAGTCATGCGACGTCGGCTATTGCCACGCCCATTGGTTCGCTACGCCGAAAGCAGGAGATCAACACCTTTCGCCAGTTTGCTCTCGAGGCAGCTGAAATCGGTATCTGGGAATGGGATGTCGTTCGAGGCGAGGCAACACATATCGAAAATTGCCTGGAACTTCTTGGACTAGGTGTTTAGTCCCGGCATTTGATGGATCGGATCGATGATGAAACGATCTGGCTCCAAAGTCCATTGTTTGCAGATGAACTCGTAAGGCGTAAGGCCCTTTAGCGTCTTGAGCCGGCGCCCGAAATTGTAGGCGTCGATAAAGTCGGCCAGATGTTTTTTCAATTGCGCATGATCGTCGTAGTGGAAGCGCTTGACGGTCGCTTCCTTGATCGTTCGGTTCATCCGCTCGACCTGTCCGTTGGTCCAGGGGTGCTTCACCTTGGTCAGGCGATGCTCGATGCTGTGATCGTCGCAGACCCAGTCGAAGATGTGCTGGAAGGCATTTCGATCACAAGCTCGGTTGGTGAATTGAATGCCATTATCGGTCAAAACGGTGTGAATGGTGTAGGGCACTGCCGCGATCAGATTGCGCAAGAACTGGGCGGCATTCATCTTGCCGGCTTTGGTGTAGAGTTCTGTGAACGCGAACTTGGATGTTCGGTCAATTGCTACAAAGAGATAGAGCTTGCCCTCGGCCGTCTGCACCTCGGCAATATCGATGTGGAAATAGCCGATGGGATAACTTTTAAACTTCTTCTTCGGTTCCTTGTCGCCTCCGACCTCCAGCAGACGTGAAATGCCGTGGCGCTGCAAACACCTGTGCAACGACGATCGCGTCAGATGTGAGATGGTCGGCTGAAGAGCGTAGAGGCAATCATCGAGCGGCAGCAATGTATGCCGGCGGAAGGCGACGATGACGGCCTCTTCTTCGAGGGAAAGGGTCGTCGAGTGTGGGGCCTTCGGGCCTGTCGGAAGGTCGGCCAACGATGTCCGCTTCTTCCATTTAGCTACGGTCTTCTGGTTGATCCCGTATCGCTTCGAAAGCGTTCTCAGGCTCTCTTCACTATTTTGTATTGCTCGACGGATTGCCTCTGTCGTCGTGGCGCTCCCGTGTAGAACCTGGCCCATAGTGCTTCCCTCCATGCCAAGGAAAATAATGCACCATCAAATGCCGGGACTAAACAACTAGGTTCGGAAGAACTGCGGGCGCAGCATAAGGGGCTATCCTCCGAAGAATGGGCCAACCGAGTTCATCCCGACGAGCGGGGTGCCCATGAGGCCATGTTTGGTCAACGTCTCCAAGGTCAAGGTGGAGTGCTTGATGTTGACCACCGCATGCTGCATGCAGATGGCACCTACCGCTGGTTCAACACGCATGGAAAGGTTGTTGAGTGGGATGGTGAGGGCCGCCCGCTTCGAATGGCCGGCATGATGCGTGATATCCATCAACGCAAGACGGCAGAGTTGGGATCGCAGGAGAGCGAGGCCAGATTCCGTGGCATTTTTGAGAATACCAGCAGGCTGGTCGCCCTGCTGACTCCTGAGGGCAAGAACATCCTCACTAATCCTGTTGGATATGCCTTCACCGGACTGACGCCGGAGGGAACCAGCAGTCTCCATTTTTGGGAAGGCCACTGGTGGCTGAACGACGACGATCGCCGAAAAATCAAAGAAGCCGTTCTCAGAGCCGCAACCGGTGAAACGGTGCGCTTCGAAATCGTCCAGCGGGCAACAAACGGCGAACTCTTGACAAGCGACATTTCCATTGCGCCAATTTTTGATGCCGAGGGCAAGGTCGCGTTCCTGATGCCCGAGGCCAACAACATCACCGATCTGAAGCGTTTGCAGGACAAGCTCGAACGGTCAGAACGTTTTTTCCGCACGGCGTTCGAGAACACATCGATCGGCTTTGCCATTTACAGTGGCGACAGTACCCTCGTCGATGCTAACGCGGCGCTGTGCAAGATGCTTGGCTATGAGCGTGGCGAACTCATCGGCAAAACTTTTGTTGACTTAACCCCGATCGAGGATCGGTATCACGATCTCGAAACAGTCATATCGCAGCTCAAAGCAGGGGGCGGCCGGGCAACTCTTGTTAAACGTTACCTTCGCCGTGATGGCCAAGCAATACTTGTGAAAAGCCACGTTGTTCATACGGATTTTGACCCGGACGGAACGCCTGTGCAAGGGCTCTGCATCATCGAAGATATCACCGAGCAGGAGCGAATGAAGGCAGCCTTGAACCAGTCTGAAAAGCTGTTTCGCGAAGCCTTCGAATTTGGCCCGGTCGGTGCAACTATCTTAAATTCCGATGGCCGCTATCTTGAAGTCAACGAAGCCTTTGTCCGCATGCTTGGCTACCAACGGCATGAAATTGTGGGTCTAAATAATCGTGACATCTCGGTTGCTGGCGATGTCAGCGCCGATCTTTCTGCAATGTTTCAACGCATTGAAGCGGGAGGTGGCAGGGCAACACTGATGAAGCAATATATCCACCGTGACGGTAGAGCGATCGACGCCCGCTTGGAAGTTGCGACGATTTCGGGGGACATTCGGCGGCCGACTGAAGACTTGCGTTTCCTTTGTTTCGCTCAAGACATGACCGAGCTACGCACGGCGCAGCAGGCCCTGCAGACGTCCGAGCTTCGTGCCGATCTCGCGGTCACCAGTGCCGGCATCGGTGTGTGGGAATGGAACGCGCAAACCGATCTCGGCTTCTACTCGGAGCGCACGTGCGAAATTCTCGACATCGGCCCCACCGAAATCAAGACGGAGGAGGCATGGTTGGCGCTTATTCATCCCGAGGATCGGCCGGCTTATCAGCTCTCCCGCAGCGCTCATCTGGAAGGTGAAACAGCATTTCACAAGTGCGAATTGCGTATATTGCAGAAGAATGGAACCTACAAATGGATCGATGACTTCGGCAAGGTCGTCGAGCGCGATGACAGCGGCCGGCCGCTGCGCATGGTGGGTACACTGCGCGACATAACGCAAACGGTCGAACAGCATCAGAAGATACAAAAGCTTGCGTTTTCGGATCCGTTGACGGCGCTTCCCAACCGCGCGTTGTTCAATTCCAGATGCGAAAGCGCTCTGAACCGTGCATGTATCGACCAAGCGATATTTGCCCTCATCATTATCGATCTAGACAATTTCAAGGATGTCAACGACACACTCGGGCATCTGGCGGGAGACCAGCTTTTATGCGGCGTCTCGGCTCGGCTTTGCGACTGTCTGCGCGAAGCCGACATGCTTGCGCGTCTCGGCGGCGACGAATTCGCCGTCATTCTGGAAAGCTTGCCAGACCGTCGGACCGTGGCGGATATTGCCGAACGCCTACTCGCTTCGTTGTCGCCGCCATTCCGAATAGCCGGCGAGGATCTCTTCATTTCGGCCAGCATCGGCGTTGCTGCCTATCCCGATCAAGGCAAAACGGCAGATGAATTGTTCGCCCATGCGGATGCTGCACTCTACCAAGCCAAGGCCCGCGGGCGGAACAATTTCCAGTTCTATGACGAGGCACTCGCGGAGAAGACTGAGCTGAAGCTGAGACTGGGGAACGCGCTTCGTACCGCTTGCCTCAACAACGAGTTGGAACTTGCCTACCAGCCGAAGGTAAAACTCGAAACGGGACATGTCATTGGAGCCGAGGCATTGTTGCGCTGGCGACATCCGGAATTTGGTTTGTTGATGCCTGCCTCGTTTATACCACTTGCTGAAGACAATGGCACGATTGTTGACATCGGTCGCTGGGTGATCCGCAACGCAGCGCAAACCGCCGCCATCCTGAACAAGGGGCGCCAAGACGCGATAAAGATCGCTGTTAATCTATCACCCCGTCAGTTTATTAAGAACGATCTGGCCAGCCACGTACGGGACGCGCTGGAGGAGACCGATTGTCACCCGGCATGGATCGAGTGCGAGATCACCGAGAGCCTACTTCTGGAGAACGAAGCTTGCGTTCAAGAAACCCTTGAACAACTCCACACCCTGGGGGTCTCGATTGCCATCGATGATTTTGGGACCGGTCATTCGGCGCTGGCGTATCTCAACCGCTTCCCGGTCGATGTCTTGAAGATTGATCGGTCTTTCATCAGCGGAATGGATAGCAAATCGCGGGGTAAGGAATTGGTGACGGCCTTCATTCTGATCGCCAATGCTTTGGGTATGGAGGTGGTCGCGGAGGGTGTAGAAACGGAAGAACAGACTGCCGTATTGAAAACGCTGGGTTGTTGCACCGGGCAGGGCTATCTCTACGGCAAGCCGATGTCCTTGATAGACTTCAAACAATCTATCGGCAGTTCCGCAATCGTCGGAACACTCTCCTGATCCGGATATTTCCGGGGCCGGGCATCGTCAAGATTGAGATCCGCCCATAAATCGCGCCCTGTGTAACCAGACGGGCCGCGTGAACCGCAAGCGGTCAATAGACGCCGAGCGCTTTGAGTGCGCCATCGACTGCCTTTTTCTGCTCGTCCCCGAGGCGTTCCACCGCGGCGCGCGGAGGAATAGTCCTCACCTGGCGGGAATGAATGCACCTGGTGAAAAACCTGTAGGTGGTCGTGGAGGGCATTCCACAGAGTGCTGAGCTTCCACCACGGCTTCGAGGTGCCAGACATCATCTTTCGCCGGCGCCTTGTGATGCAAGCGACGGGCATAATCGGGGCCGCGTTTTCGGTACCATCGGCGGATGGTCTCGTAGGAAACGACGATGCCGGGATCGAGCAGTATTTCCTTGATCGGGCAGGCTCAGATTGAAGGGAAGTAGAGCCGGACAAGCACGACAGGCTTGATCGCGCGGGCCCCTTCAAAACCTTGGGCAACGTCTCGGAGTTCTCCGTCATCCAGGCGCTGCTGGCAAAGGTATCACAAAACCGTTTCGAATAGCGGGATCAAGGCCGCGCCGATTGCGCCTGGGGCATCGATGATCTGTGCCACGGCAAGGCTGGGAACGTCGCGCAAGACGCCGTGCCGAGGCAGATTATTGAATTCGGTCCGCTCGATAAGCATTCTCGCAAGCGAATGCGGAAGCTCGCCGCCAAGGACAATGAGTGCTGGGTCGAATATCGCACAGATCGCATTGATGGCGCGATTGTGGGCTGGGGTGACGCGGTCGATCCATTCGCGAACGCCCTCCCAATGCACCAGGTCTTCGTTCTTCAGATCTTTGAGGGTTAAGTCGGAGCGCCCTTTGCTGCGAAGATATTCAAGCAATTGGCCGAGTGCAGGGCGGTCGTCGTAGTCCTGACGCGCGAAGAGAACGGAGAATTCACCGGCGTTACCGAAACTGCCGCGAAACGGCATGCCCCCGGAAACCAGGCCGCCGCCATACCCGTGAAGATGGGCGATATAAGCGAAATCCGCGGCATCACGGCCAACGCCGAAGATCGCTTCCGCCAAAGCTGCGGTCCTGGCGACATTGTCTACCCAGACCGGCAAGCCAAGCTGCTTCCCGAGCAAAGGGGCCAGGTCGATCAATGACCAATGAGCGAGTGGGAGAGGACAATTGAATGCCGTCTCCAGCATGCGGTGGCCGGCGACCGCCAGGCCGACGCCGAGAATGTCGCGGCGTTTGGCGCCCCGGCGAGCCAGAATGTCTTCGACCGCCTCTTCGATCCGTTTCAGTTCAGCTGACAGCGAAGTGCCCGCCTGCTGGATTTCCAGGTTTTCCGAAGGTTCCCCGAAACCCATGAGGCAAAGGCCGATCGAGCCGACGTTGACCGAGATTCCGAGTGTCAGGCACCAGTCCTTTCGAAGGGTCAGCTCAGGGCTGGGTGGACCCGCTCGCCGGCCTTCAGAATGCGAAAAGACGATCATTCCTCGCTCATGAAGCCGCGCGACGATCCGGTGCAGGGATTGCTGGGTGAGATCGAGCGGCTCGGTCAGGTCGGAGCGCTCAATCCCTGGAGATTTCCAGATCAGCCGCAAGAGGTCCCGTTCGTTGCGGGACGCGACTCGGGCCGGTTGTGCATCGCGCAAAAAATGCGCGGCAACATGTTCTAGCGGATCATACTTCATTTGCAGATCGTTTTGATTTACACTGTGAGTGTGAAGCACATTGCAGGCGCGTGTTGCTTCTGTCAAATCAGGGGATCCGATCCCCCGTTTGCCGAGCTTGCTTAGCTCATCGAGATTGGCCAAGCCAGCCGAGATGAGCGCATTTTAGGGACTTGAAAAGCGGGTCCGTGCGTTTGGAAGAACCCATTCGCCATCACTGCAAGCTCGAGCGAGATGGAACGCTCGGACATGCGGGAGGCGGGTGCTGAAAGAGAGGATCGAGCTGCATGATTTCCTCGCGATACGACAATACGGCGCGCGCTCCTGAGCGCGAGGACTATGGGTTCGCACCGACGCATCAAGGCCGCGACTTTGAATCGATGGTTCAAACACTTTCGGCCGGTTATGGGGTTTTCGCCGCACAGCCGCTAGGCAGCGATCGAAACTTCGCCTGGGCGGCCGACTTGAGAAGAGGTGATGGGTTCACAGTCCTTCACTCCGCCTTTCAGAGTTCCTGGACAGTTCGAACGCTCGATGAAAGCCCGCAACACCTTGCCTTCTATCTTCCGCATACCGGATCCTTTCGAGTGTCCATTGGAAAAAGGACGGTTGAAAGTGGGGCGGGTCATCTTCTCATGGCCAACAACCATGAGGCCGGTGATCGTTTCGTCCAAGGTCCGCACGCTTCGGATGTACTCTTCCTCGACTGGAAAGTCGTGAAGCGAATGCTTGTTTCACTTATGGATACGCCGCTCTCCGAGTCGCTCGACCTTGAGCCCGTTCTGGATCTTGCGACACAGCCGGGCCAACTCATCGGCAATCTGCTTCAGACAATCGTCCAAGGCATGCGCAACGGCGGTCCGCTTCTGTCCTCACCTCTCGCCATGGCGACGATGAGCGAGACCCTCGCTCACCTTGTGATCCGATTTGGCCACCACCGTCTTTCCGGCCAGCTGGAAAAGAAGAAGGTGTCGCTGGTTGCACCTTGGCATGTCCGGCGTGCCATCGACTATATGCATGCCAATATCGCCGCGCCTCTCACGATGACGGTGGTTGCAAATGACGTCGGCGTGTCGCTTCGCGCGCTGCAGACGGGGTTCAAGGCATTCAGGGGAACTTCGCCGGCTGGGTACCTGCGCACCATCCGGCTGCAGGCAGCCCGCGAGCAACTGCGGGATCCAACGAACCAGCGGTCCGTCCGCGACATATGTGCGATATGGGGTTTTGGTCACGCCGGCAGATTCTCCATCATCTACCGCAGCACTTTTGGTGAAAGCCCGCGGGATACGCGCTTGCGGGCAGAGCGCTTGCGTTAATTTAATGCATGTCGCCCTGAAGTGTGCAGTGGTTCCGGGACAACGACATGCGTAAAAACAAAGGACTAGAGCGCGCCGCACGAATCAAATTTGCTATAGGCTTTCGAGCTTCTCGAGATCCGGAAACCCTTCGATAGGTTTTTTAGCGCGGCGGCGCGACGCTGCCGCGCAGGACGAGATGGCATCCGAGTTCCAGGCGATGGGCCGGCCGCTGCGGGTCGTTGGCGATCAGCCTCTGTTCGATGAGCGCCAGGGCGGCAGCGCCGAGCTTGTCGGTAGGAACGCTGACCGTTGAAAGCGGCGGACGGCTGAATTCCCCGGGGACGATATCGTCGAAGCCGAGCACGGATATCGCTTCCGGCACGCGTATGTCGCGATCGGCCAAGGCCTTCAGGCAGCCGAGCGCCAGATTGTCGGCTGCGCAGAAGACAGCGGTCGCCCCTTTCAGTGTAGGATCGCGATCGAGCAGGGCATTGATGGCAGCCTCGCCATGCCTCGGCTCATATCCCTCGGCCTCCAGAATCATATCGTCCGGTACGGCAAGCTGGGCAGCGAAATAGGCATCGGAAAAGCCGTCATATCTCCGCTGGATCGTCGTGCGGCCCTTCCAGGTCAGGTGCAGGATGCGGCGATGCCCGAGCGCCAGCAGGTGCGCGATGCCGAGCCGTGCGCCGAAGCGGTTTTCGGGCGTTACCGTATCGACCAGCATGGCGGGATCCTCGCCGTTGACGATGACAACAGGCATATCGGGGGAGGCGAGACTGCGGATGAGTTCCGGCTGATCGTCGTTGAGGACCACGATGCCGTCGGCACGCTCGGAAAGCGCGATCTGCCGGACATGAGCGCCGTCGATCCGCCGTCCGGTGCTGACGAAGGGTACGATCCGGATGCCGCGCCGCTCGCACTCCCTTCGAAGGCCGTTAAGGATCGTCCAGCTCACCAGGTTGAGGTCGCTCTCCGGCGCGGCATCGTCGGGAATGGCGAGCAGCAGAACGCGCAACGTCGCAATCGTCGCCTTCTTTCGCCGACGGTCGAGGTAACCCAGGCGTTTGGCCGAATCCAGAACCCGTTCGCGCACTTCTATCGTCAGTGACGCGGTTCCGTTCAGGGCGTGCGAGGCCGTGCTCAGCGAAACGTCCGCGTCGCGCGCGACATCCTTGAGATTGACTTTGCGTTCCACTTTATTCCGTCGCGAATTGAGGTCGTGCCTTCGAAGACACAAGCTAACGCGATGTTTTCACATAAAAACTTCAGAAAAGCTATGTGCGCCTTCGCCTATTTTTCCGCTTTCGGCGAAACCGGCTACAGCGCTGCCACAAGCGAGCGATGATCGCGGGCGCTGGAGCCATTGACGATCAGTGAGGCTTGGCGAGCAAGCCGTTGAACAGCAGGTCGAAATAGGTCCGCAGGAATGCCTCCTTGTTGGGAGTGGGCACGCGGCGGTCGTCGAATATCAGCCGCAGAACCGTCGTCGTCAGGATGGGTGCGACCACGATGTCGGAAAATTCCACTGGAACCTGGCGAAACTCCCCGGAGGCCACACCCTCCAGGATGAGAGCGTCGATCTTGGCGATGATCGGCGCAATGAACTGATCATGGTGGCGATCTATCAGCTCGGGAAAGCGCTGTCCCTCCGAAATGACGAGGCGCGTTAACTCGCGCGTCGCGCGGTCCTCGGGAATTTGCTCGTAGAAGAGGCCCAGAATCGAAGCCAGCCTGTCGGTAACGCTGCCACTGAGCCGATCGGCGAGCACGACCAATTCCTGAAACGGCACGGAGAAGTGGTTGATCATCGCTTCGAACAGCTTTTCCTTGGTTTCGAAATAGACGTAGACCGTGCCCTTGGTGACGCCGACCCTGTCGGCGATGTCTTCGATACGCGTTCCGGCAAAACCGCTTCTGACGAACTCCTCGAAAGCGGCATCCAAGATCTGGATGGGTCGCAGCGCCTTCTGTTCCGCGCGCGTGAGTTTCTTCTGAGCTGCCATTTTCCTCGTCTCCCTTTGTCGTGCACGCCCTCGTTCCCCGTGGCGCAAAGTTTAATTGACTAAAGCGTCAGTCAATTATATGGGGCTGCCGTTGAGAGCAAGAGGTCTACTATGAGAACCATTCTGGTCGCCGCAGCGATCGTATGCGCCATCGGTCTCGGATCATGCAGTGATGACAGCCGACCGGCCGAGCCAACCCCGCGAGAGGTCGGCGTTGTCGTTGCCAAGCCTGAGCCGCTGGTCCAGGGCGGTGCGATCACGGGAGAAGTCCGCGCTCGCGTTCAGACCGATCTGTCCTTCCGCATCAGCGGTAAGATCGTCGAGCGGTTGGTGGAGGTCGGACAGTCCGTGAAGGCCGGGCAGCTTTTGGCGCGCATCGATCCGGAAGAGCAGAAGGCCGATCTGGATGTGGCAGCGGCCAATCTTCAGTCGGCGCAAGCGCAGCAGACCCAGGCGCAGCTGGCATTCGATCGCCAGCAGAGCCTGTTTCGGACGCAGGTCACAACGCGCGCGGCACTCGACCAGGCGCAGGAGGCGCTTCTGACCGCGCAGGCATCGACCAAGTCGGCCCTGGCGCTGTTGGAAACCGCCCAGGACACCCTCTCCTACACGGAGCTGAAGGCGGACTCCGATGGGGTAATCACCGCCCGGAACGCCGAGGTCGGGCAGGTGGCGCAGGCCGCTCAGGTCGTCTTCACCCTTGCCCATGACGGCGACCGGGACGCCGTCTTCGACGTAGTCGAAAGCGCCTTCCTGCGCCCGATCGAAGGCGACGGGACCGTGGCCCTCCTGTCGGACCCGACGCAAAAGATCACGGCAAAGGTTCGCGAGATTTCACCGACGATCGACTCCTCCACCGGCACCATCAAGGTCAAGGTCGCGATCTCGAGCGACGCTCCCATTCCGCTGGGCGCTCCCGTCGTCGGAAGATTCAACTACGTCCCCCAGGACGTTATCCAGCTTCCCTGGTCGGCAATGACCGCCAAGGACGGCAAGCCAGCCGTCTGGATCGCCGATCCCGCATCCTCAGCGGTCTCTGTGCGGGCGGTCGATGTCACCGGCTACGAGACCGGCAGCTTCAGCGTGAAATCGGGCGTGTCGGCAGGAGAGGTCGTGGTGACTGAAGGGACACAGTTCCTCAGGCCCGGTGAAATTGTTTTTTATGTCAAGGAAGCTTCCAAGTGAGTATTCGTCCCAAGATAGTCGCACTAATGATGGGTACGGCCCTGATCTCTTCCTGCACGCGGCAAGAGGGCGACAAGGAAGAAGCGCCCCGTCCCGTGCTGTCGATGACGGTCAAGCAGACGCCTGCCACCAGTCTCAGCCTGACCGGTACGGTCGAGCCGACGATCGAGACCGAACTCGGCTTTAGGATTCTCGGGCGGATGATCGCCCGCAACGTCAATGTCGGAGATGTCGTCAAGAAGGGCGATGTCGTTGCCGCCATCGATCCGGTGGCGCTGGAGCTTGCCGTGCGCAGCTCCCAGTCTGACGTAGAAAACAGCGACGCCCAGTTGAGGAACGCGGTGACCACAGAGCAGCGCCAGCGCGCGCTGGTGGAAACGCGCTCCGGCACCGAAGCCTCACTCGAAGAGGCCGAGCAGGCCAGACGGTCGGCCACGGCTGCGGTCGCCAAGGCGCAGGCTAATCTCGACAAGGCCAATGAGCAGCTCGGTTATGCGCAGCTTCGCGCGGAATTCGACGGTGTGGTGACGGCGGCCTCGGCCGAGGTCGGGCAGGTCGTATCGGCTGGCCAGACGGTCGTGACCATCGCGCGGCCGGACAAGCGCGACGCCGTGGTCGACGTGCCGCAGGGCGCCGCCCAGAAACTGAAGATCGGCGCACCCTTCGAAGTGACGCTGCAGCTCGACCCCGCAATTCGGGCGTCAGGGGTCGTGCGCGAGATCGCACCAGAGGCCGAGACGGCCACTCGCACGAGCAGGACGAAGATCGCGCTTATCCATCCCCCCGAGGCCTTCAGGCTCGGCTCCGTTATATCAGCCTCGGCCACCCTCGCCGCCGATCTTGAGATCGTGCTGCCGTCCTCGGCAATCCTTGCCGGCACCGAGGGCCCGAGCGTCTGGATCGTCGACGTGCCCGGCAAGAAAGTATCGCTGCGCCGCGTGAAGATCGACGGTGACGTCGTCGAAGGCGGCACCGTGCGGATCGCAGAAGGGCTTGCCCCTGGAGATAGGGTGGCTGTGGCAGGAGTGCATAAACTTGAAGATGGCCAGGCCATCAGGATCGACCAGGAGATCAGCCAGTGAAGTCCTTCAACCTTTCCGACTGGGCGCTCGAACACCGTTCCCTCGTCTGGTACTTCATGATCGTCTTCATTCTCGCCGGCGCCTTCTCCTATCTGAACCTCGGCCGCGAGGAAGACCCGAATTTCACGATCAAGACGATGGTGATCACGGCGCAGTGGCCCGGCGCTTCGGCCGAAGAGGTGACGCGGCAGGTGACCGACAGGATCGAGAAGAAGCTCCAGGAACTGGAGTCGCTCGACTACACCAAGAGCGAGACCGTCGCTGGCCAGACGACCGTCTTCGTCGAGCTGCTGCCGACCACCAAGGCTAAGGATGTCGCGCCAACCTGGCTGCGCATCCGCAACATGATCGCCGACATCAAGGGGGATTTTCCGAGCGGTGTCGTCGGTCCTTTCTTCAACGATCGCTTCGGCGACGTATTCGGGAATATCTATGCCTTCACCAGCGACGGGCTGACCCAGCGGCAGCTTCGCGATCTCGTGGAAAACGCCCGCTCCGAAGTTCTGACCGTGCCCAATATCGGCAAGGTCGATGTGATCGGCGCTCAGGATGAGGCGATTTACCTCGAATTCTCCACACGCCAGATCGCAGCACTCGGCATCGACCAGCAGTCCGTCATCAGCACCCTGCAGGCACAGAACGCCGTTAGCCAGTCCGGCTTCGTCGAAGCCGGGCCGGAACGCATCGCATTGCGAGTGAGCGGACAGTTCACCTCCGAGGAAAGCCTGCGGTCGATCAACCTTCGGATCAACGATCGCTTCTTCCCATTGACCGACGTCGCTACGATCAAGCGCGGCTATGTCGATCCGCCATCGGCGCTGTTCCGCTTCAATGGTGAACCGGCGATCGGGCTTGCGATCGGCATGAAGCAGGGTGCCAATCTGCTGGAGTTCGGCGACGCGCTCGACGTGCAGATGAAACGTGTCATTGCCGATCTTCCGATCGGCGTCGACGTCCATCGCGTTTCCGATCAGCCTGCTGTCGTCGACGAAGCGGTTTCGGGCTTCACCCGAGCGCTCTTCGAAGCGATCGCTATCGTACTCGTCATCAGCTTCATCAGCCTCGGCCTGCGTGCCGGCATGGTGGTGGCGATTTCCATCCCCCTCGTGCTCGCCATCACCTTCGTGGTGATGGAATATTCCGGCATCTCACTGCAACGCATTTCGCTCGGCGCGCTCATCATCGCGCTTGGACTGCTCGTCGACGACGCCATGATTGCCGTCGAGATGATGGTGGCCCGTCTGGAGGCGGGCGACGATCTGAAGAAAGCCGCCACCTACGTCTATACATCGACGGCTTTTCCGATGTTGACGGGAACACTCGTCACCGTCGCGGGCTTCATTCCCGTTGGTCTCAACAACAGCGCCGCAGGCGAATTCACGTTCACGCTTTTCGTGGTCATCGCTGTTTCGCTGGTCGTCTCCTGGATCGTGGCGGTGCTGTTCACGCCGCTTCTTGGCGTCACCATCCTGCCGAAGACCATGAAGTCGCATCACGAGAAGAAGGGCCGCTTCGCCTCCTTTTTCTCCTGGCTTCTGGGGCTGGCGATGCGCTGGCGCTGGATCACCATCATTCTGACGGTCGGCGTCTTCGGCCTCTCGATCGGCGGCATGGGGCTGGTGCAGCAACAATTCTTCCCCAGTTCCGACAGGCCCGAGCTGATCATAGACTGGAATCTGCCGCACAACAGTTCGATTGCCGAGACCAACAGGCAGATGGCGAGGTTCGAAAAGGAGATGCTGGCCGGCAACAAGGACATCGATCACTGGACGACCTATGTCGGCCAGGGCGCGCCGCGCTTCATCCTCTCCTTCGACGTGCAGACGCCTGATGTCTCGTTCGGACAGACGGTGATCGTCACCAAAGGGCTCGACGTGCGCGACAAGGTGCGGGCGGAACTGCAGGGCTATCTGGCGAAAACCTTCCCCGGCACCGACGCCTTCGTCAAGCTTCTCGATATCGGCCCTCCGGTGGGTAAGCCGGTCCAGTACCGGGTCAGCGGCCCCGATATTCAGAAGGTGCGTGACATTTCCCAGCAATTTGCCGGCGTCGTCGGGCAGCACCCGCTTCTGTCGAACATGGTGCTGGACTGGAACGAGCCCTCCCGCGTGGTCAAGGTCGATGTGCTGCAGGACAAGGCGCGCCAGCTCGGCGTCTCCTCCGAAGATATCGCCACCGCCCTCAACGGCATCGTCGAAGGCTCGACGGCGACGCAGATTCGCGACGACATCTACCTGGTCAATGTCATCGGGCGGGCGGAGGCATCGGAGCGCGGTTCCATCCAGACGCTTGAGAATCTGCAGCTCTCGACCTCCAACGGCAAGGTCGTGCCGCTCTCGGCCGTCGCCAATTTCCGTTACGAGCTTGAGCAGCCGACGATCTGGCGTCGCGACCGGCTGCCCACCATTACGCTCAAGGCGGCCGTCATCGGCTCGACGCAGCCGGCCACGATCGTCGACCAGCTAAAGCCGAAGGTGGAGGAATTCCAGAAGAACCTTTCCGTGGGATACAAGGTGGAAATCGGCGGCGCGGTCGAATCCAGTGCCGACGCACAAGGGCCGATTGCGGCGGTCGCTCCGATGATGCTGTTCGTGATGGCGACGATCCTGATGATTCAGCTGCAGAGCTTCAGCCGCCTGTTCCTGGTCTTCGCGGTGGCTCCGACAGCTCTGATCGGCGTGGTTGCGGCGCTGTTGCTGAGCCATGCGCCGATGGGCTTCGTCGCGATCCTCGGTGTGCTGGCGCTGATCGGTATCCTGATCCGCAACTCAGTCATCCTCGTCGTGCAGATCGAGCATCTGCGCGCCGAAGGTGTCCCGGCCTGGCAGGCTGTCATCGAGGCGACCGAACATCGTATGCGGCCAATCCTGCTGACCGCGGCGGCGGCGACTCTCGCGCTGATCCCGATCTCGCGCGAGATATTCTGGGGTCCGATGGCCTACGCCATGATGGGCGGCATCGTCATCGGAACCGCGCTCACCCTGCTGTTCCTGCCGGCGCTCTACGTCGCCTGGTTCAGGATCCCGAGGGATAACGGCGTCCAGACCGGTGCCGCGGCAGAGGCGTGAGGAAGGCCAATGGCTACTTCATGCCGCCGTGGCTGCAACACGGACTGGAACGCCATGCGTGGGATGGCACAAGTGATTGCCATCCCACGCGGGAGCAGGAATGGCGTTCCGAGGGACGACATGGGCAAAGTCACACGCTTGGTCACCTTCGGCCTTTGGGAAAATGGATCGGTGGCTGAGCGGCATTCCCGAGGATTTTCGAAGGCAACTCCTGCTGGCTTGCCGGGAATTGCTGCGGCCATCATCGTCGGTATCGCTGTTGTGATGCTTGGCGGCTGCGCCACGCGGCCATCGCCGGATGTTCTGCAACCCGTTCAACTCAATAAATCCGTTTCGCTGAGCGAGCAGGTTCATGCCGAGAAAGCCCCGGACCGGGTGAGGGTGCTCGCCGCTACAAATCGGAGCCTCGACAGCGTGCGCGGCGGTTTCGGCAGCGCATGGGCCGGGACGCTCACCTATGAGGAGTACGAGTTTTCGGTTCCTCCCGACCGAAAGGATACTGCGATCAGCTATCCGACCGCGAAGCCGGATCCCGAACGACAGTTTGCTGTCATCGAGCGCGAGCAACTGCCGAAGGATGCCTTCGTGCAACAGGCGCTCGGTTCCGTGCAGGCCGACGGCACCATCGGCATTTTCGTGCATGGCTACAACTACAGTTACCAGGAAGCGCTTTTTCGCACTGCGCAGATCGCCGCGGATGCGAATATACCGGGTGCTCCAATTCTGTTTTCCTGGCCGTCGGCCGCGGCGGTCGCCGGCTATGTCGCCGACCGCGATGCGGCGCTCGCCTCGCGCACCGAACTCGCCTCGCTCGTCACGTCACTCTCGGCTTCGGGCAAGGTGAAGCGCATTGTCCTTTTCGGACACAGCATGGGCGGGTTTCTGGTTATGGAAACGGTGCGCCAGCTCAAGCTGCAGCATCGCGACGATGTCATCGGCAATTGGCGGTGTTGCTCGCCGCCCCCGACATCGATGTCGACGTTTTCCGCGCCCAGCTGAAGGACGTCGGGCGGATGCCGATCCCGATATCGCTTCTCGTTTCGAAGGACGACCGGGCGCTCGTGGCATCGAGTTTCATCGCCGGAGAGCGTCCGCGCGTCGGACGCCTCGATATCGACGATCCCGTCGTCGAGGAGGCTGCCGTGAAGGAAAGGCTTCGGGTCACCGACATCACCTCGATCCAAGCGTCCGACGGGCTGGGGCACGACCGCTACGCATCGCTCGCCAGGTTCGGCGCGCAGCTCGCCTCCTTCGAGAGCGGCAGGCGTTCGACCGCCGGTGACGTCGGCGCCTACGTCTTCGACGCCGCAGGCGCCGCGGTTGCAAGCCCGTTCCGCCTGGCTGGACGTGTCGTCGGCGCGCAGTGAACGCCTTCGGCTAATGACCGGTCCAGTTCCGGCGATGGCTAATTCTCAGGCATCGCCAAGAGATGTGCATAATGTGACTATTAAATTGTCAGATGCATAAAGGAGGAGCAGACTTCCGGCTGTGGTCGATTTGACCTCAGGGGATATGGGAGGGCATTCATGAGCATTCGAAATCCGTCTCCCTCGTTGTACAACGAGGATCTTGCACCCGCCGAGGAGCGCAAATGGGGTGCATTCAGTATCTTTAACGTCTGGACATCTGACGTTCACAGCCTGTGGGGCTACTATCTGGCGGCGAGCCTGTTCCTGCTGTGCGGCAGCTTCATCAATTTCGTCATCGCCATCGGCATCGGCTCCCTGGTCATCTTCGTGTTGATGAGCCTGGTCGGCAATGCCGGCGTGCGCACCGGCGTGCCTTTTCCGGTGCTGGCGCGCGCCTCCTTCGGAACTTTCGGGGCGAATGTACCGGCCCTGGTTCGGGCCGTGGTCGCCTGCTTCTGGTACGGGGCGCAGACCGCCGCCGCATCCGGCGCCATCGTTGCCTTGCTGATCCGCAACGACAGCCTGCTCGCTTTTCATCAGAACAGCCATTTCCTCGGCCACTCGACCCTCGAGGTCATCTGCTACGTGATCGTCTGGGCGCTGCAGCTGCTGATCATTCAGAGGGGGATGGAAACGGTTCGCAAGTTCCAGGATTGGGCAGGTCCGGCCGTCTGGATCATGATGCTGATTCTTGCGGTCTATCTGGTCATCAAATCAGGGACCTTCTCCTTCGGTGCCGAGATCCCGCGGGACGTGCTGATCGAGAAGACCAAGGATGCCGGCGTGCCGGGCGAGCCAGGCTCGGTCGCAGCGCTTGCCGCCGTGGCTGCCACCTGGATCACCTATTTCGCGGCGCTCTACCTGAATTTTTGCGATTTCTCGCGTTACGCAACGAATGAAAAGGCGCTCAGGAAAGGCAATCTTTGGGGACTGCCAATCAATCTCCTGGCGTTCTGCCTCGTCGCAGGTGTGACGACCACAGCCGCCTTCACCGTCTACGGGGAGGTCCTGCTGCATCCGGAAATGATATCGGCGAAATTCGAAAGCTGGTTCCTGGCGCTGCTTGCGGCACTGACATTTGCGATCGCAACACTCGGCATCAACGTCGTGGCGAATTTCGTGTCGCCGGCCTTCGACTTCGCCAATGTCTTCCCGCGCCAGATCAACTTCAAACGCGGGGGATACATCGCCGCCATGATTGCACTCGTGCTTTACCCGTTTGCCCCGTGGGAGACGGGTGCAGCGCACTTTGTCAATTTCATCGGATCGACGATGGGACCGATCTTCGGCGTGATGATGGTGGACTACTATCTCATCCGCAAGAGCCAGCTGAACGTCGAGGCGCTCTACCATGAGAACGGCGAGTTCCGCTTCCAGAATGGATGGCACGGCAATGCCTTCATCGCATTCGCGGTCGGCGCGCTGTTCTCCTCGATCCTGCCGACCTTCACCAGCATCCTGCCGGATTGGTGGGGTACCTATGGCTGGTTCTTCGGCGTCGGAATCGGCGGGGCGATCTATTTCGTGCTGAGAATGGGCGCGCGGCGCAATCCAGCCTTCGCGTCATGACAAACGAAAGGCGCCCGGCATTGCCGGGCGCCTTTTGTCGGCTGCTGTTACAGATAGTTCAGCGGCGAGCGGCAACCGCATGCACCGCTGCACGGGCCACTGGTTGCTCCATCGTTCTAGCGGTGGAGCGAAGGGCTGAGGATTGGCTGGAGGCGACGTCATCGAGCTTGAACTGGCTGATGAGCTCGCGCAGCGTCTGGGCCTGCTGGGCTAGCGAATCGGAGGCAGCGGTCGATTGTTCGACCATGGCCGCGTTCTGTTGCGTGGTCTGATCCATGCGATTGACGGCGATGTTGACTTCGCTGAGGCCGACCGACTGCTCTTTCGCCGAGGTGGCGATCGAATCCATGTGGTGATTGATCTGGGTGATGAAGCCACCGATGGTCTTCAGGGCCTGGCCGGTGTCGCGCACCAGCTTGACACCGCTTTCCACCTCTTTCGACGAGTTCTGGATAAGCCCCTTAATCTCTTTGGCAGCCGTTGCAGAACGCTGTGCGAGTTCGCGCACCTCCTGGGCGACGACGGCAAAGCCCTTGCCGGCCTCGCCGGCTCTTGCCGCTTCCACGCCGGCATTCAGCGCGAGAAGATTGGTCTGGAATGCAATTTCATCGATGACGCTGATGATGTTGGAAATCTGCTGCGACGAGGTCTCGATCCGCCCCATTGCCTCTTCGGCGTGGGACACGACCTCGGCGGAGATGCCGGCGCTGCGATTTGCCTCGGTAGCGACCGTGCGCGTCTCCTCGGTTCGCTTGCTGGAGTTCGACACATTCGCCGTGATCTCTTCCAGTGCAGCCGCAGTCTCTTCGAGCGACGCTGCCTGTTCCTCCGTGCGCTTGGAAAGATCGCCCGCACCCGAGGAGATCTCCCGCGAGCCTTCATCGATCGTGCCAATGCTTTCAGAAATCGCTCGAAGCGTTGTCCCAAGCTGCGTGACGGACTGGTTGAAGTCATGGCGCAGCGCCTCGAAGTCGGGAGCAAAGGCGTCGTTGAGTTGGAAGGCCAGGTCGCCCGCGGCCAACCGCTTCAGACCGGCGGCTAGGCCCGAGGTGGCGATGCGTAGCCGCTCCGAGGCGTCAGCTTCGGCCTGCCTCTGCGCGGCAACGCGGTCGGTCTCTGCTCTAATGCGATTCTCTTCGGCTTCCATTGCCATCCGCTTGTTGGTGATTGCGGCCTGGCGGAAGATTTCGACCGCTCCTGCCATCGACCCGATTTCGTCGGCGCGGTCAGCAAACGGGATCTTCGAACCGGTGTCCCCCTCGGCCAGCCCCCGCATCGAAGCGGTGATGCCCGTAATCGGATTGGCGATGCTCGTCAGCACGAAGGCGACAGCGCCGAGAACGAGCAATCCGGCAACACCGATCGTTGCAAGCAGATAGAATTCAATGGAGGCGAAGGTCTCCTTACTGAGGTCGGCAGCCGTCTTGCTGCCGCTGACGTTCAATTCGACCAGGGCCGCCGTGGCTTCCTTGAGCTTGTCCGAATAAGAGCGCATCCCTCCGCCAAGATATTCTCCGGCTTCTTCGGTCTTGTTGGCGCGAGAAAGATCGAGCAGCTGCGAACTACTGGTGATGTAGCCTTCGACGCTTTCCTTGATCGTCTTGATCAACTCGCGCTCGTGGTCGGATGAAACCAGCGGAAGGTAGGCGTCCGCCGATTTGCGAATCGCATCCTCAGCGACCTTGATGGCCTCTTCGCGTGTTTTCTTTTCCGCTTCCGTCTGCGCGATGATGTGATCGCGGTAAACGAGGCGCAAATTCGTCATGGCGAGATTGATCGCCTGCGAAGCCTGCACGCTCGGCAGCCAATTGCTGGCAATCTCTTCCGTCGAGCCGTTCGTATTCCGAAGACCATCGACGGCGAGATAGGCGACAAGGCCGAAAAGAAGAGCTATGCCACTGAAAATCAACAGTAAACTTGATTTGATGTTGGGGCGACGCATTGAAAGTCCTCGATCGAACTTCCGGCTTCAGGCCGGACTGGATGAGGATTTTCTAACAAAAACAATTTAACGATTTGCTCAATTTGTAAAACGCCGTTTACCACTTTTTGGAAAGCCGAAGCCGCTTTTGCGCAAAATATGAAGGCGCCGGAATGTTTAGCGATTCGTCGCCGGAGCTGAGTGCACTGATCATTCCGATGCAGGCCGCCGTTTCGCAACCTGTCGATGAGGCGCAGGCACGCACAGTCCGCTCCGTCGCCCAACTTCGATCGCAAGGCGTACCGACTATCGATCATCTCCAGCTCATGGATTGCTCCGCGCCTTGACACGATGAAGGCGCTAGGTCAGCCCTGGGTTTCGAGGCGGATGCATGTTTTACGAAATAGCATTATGATGGGTTGACCGTCTGACCGGCAGACGGATGGGTGATCCGTGCGGGAATAGCGAGGACGGCAGGATTTGGAACAGCTCAAGGATCTGGACAGTGTTTCCCCTCGGGCCGGCAGCGGTTCGGCATCGCCGCCCTATGAACGTCCAGGCGTCGTGGCCGCTGCCGTTTACCAGCATGGGCAACGCATTCGCGACATCAGGATAGAAGAGGCCGGCGAATGGCGAGGCCGGGACAATGCCGTCGTCTGGATCGGCCTGCACGAGCCGGATGAAGTACTGCTGCACCAGGTCCAGGCCGAGTTCAATCTCCATGCCCTGGCGATCGAGGACGCGGCTCAGCCCCACCAGCGACCGAAGCTGGAGACCTATGGGGACGCGATGTTCATCGTCGCTCGCACCGCCCATATGAAGGACGACGAAATCATTTTCGGCGAAACGCATTTGTTCGTCGGTCGCGGTTACGTCGTCTCGGTCCGCCACGGGGACTCATCCTCGTACCTGTCGGTGCGACAGCGGTGCGAGGCGACGCCAACGGCGCTGGCTCACGGCGAGAATTACATTCTTTATTCCATCCTGGATTTCATCGTCGACAACTACATGCCGGTCATCGAGGTCGTGCAGGAGGAGGTTGAAAAACTCGAAGATCTGGTGCTGCGCGAACAGCTGGCAAAATCCGACATCGAACGGCTTTACCTGTTGCGGCGCAAGCTGCTGCGGTTGCGCAATGCCGTGGTGCCGCTGGTGGATGTCTGCCAGCGATACGAGCATGTCGACCTTCCGGGCATGGATCCGACGCTGCAGTCGCTGTTTCGCGATGTCACCGATCACGTTCGCCGGGTTCAGGAGGATATCGATGCGCTGCGCGAAGTGCTGGCCTTCGCCTTCGAGGCGAGCGTCATGATCGGTCAGACGGAGCAGACGGCGATTGCCCGCAAGCTTGCCGCCTGGGCGGCGATCCTCGCTGTTCCCACCGCGATCGCCGGTATCTACGGCATGAATTTCAGCGATATGCCGGAACTGAAATTCCAGTATGGCTATTTCTTCGTGCTGGGTGTCATTGCCGTCTTGTGTCTGGGCCTGTTTGGTTTCTTCCGCCGAAGGAAGTGGCTGTAATTGTTGGAGGCGCGTCATCGCAGCGCGCGCAGCAGCCGATCCCGATGGTTGCTGATGTAGTCGATGTCGCTTAGATACAGCCGAGCGTCTCCTGCCGCTACGTCTTCCACGAAGGTCTTGTCTCCGGCCGAGGCCCTTGTTTGCATGAAATCGACGAGCGCCTGAAGCCGCCTGCAGATCGTCTCCGGCAGCTGGCGCCGCTCTTCTGCCGTCGTGCCGTAGGCCTTGCAGAAGATCTCTGCCCGCCGCAGCTGTTCATCGAGGCCCGATATCACGCCGGGGTTGGAGGGATCGGACAAGGGCGCCCAGCGGTAAACCCCATAGGCCAGATCCCATAGGCGCGGCGCGGGATGAGCGGCGTCGAAATCGATGATCCCGACAGCCTCATGCTGCGCCGTGGCGACGTTGTAGGGCGCATAGTCTCCGTGACAGACGATCTCGCGTGGTTCCTGCGGCGGCAGCATCCATGTCTGGACCTCGCCATCCCCCTCCAGAAATCCGTGAGATGCCGAATGAAAGTCGCGCAGAAGCCTGGCCGCAGAAATCAGCATGGTCTCCGATCCGACAAGCGGGTCACCCAGGTCTTCGCAGACGCGCCCGGCGACGAAGCTAACGACGTCCTGGTTTTCCGCAGAGATTTCGATGGGCTCCGGCGCCGCTAGAAAGCCTCCGCTTCTGAGGTGCCGCAAAAACCGGTGCACCGTCGGCGTCCATGCGCCTGATGGTCTGATGACAGTGTTGCCGTTGCGCCAGATCTGCCCGGCTCGCCCGCCCTCCAATGGTTTCACGTCATGGTCTCCTGCATGCGATCCCCTATGCGTGATTCCGTTTTTCGATATGGGCCTGAACCGTGGCGGCAAGATTGGTCTGGTGGCAGTTCCGGTAGAATGTCAGTGTATCCAAAGGCATCCCGTCGGGAATGGTGACGAAATCTTCAAGCTGCAAGCCACTTGAGCGACTGAGTTCATCCGCCAGTTGGCTTTCGCTCAACCCATCGACACGAGCAGCGAGGGCTTCGAAATAGCCGAGGTTCACCTTCACCGTCGAAGGTGAAGACGTCTGGCCATGCGCCGGGATGACCAGTGTTGCATCAAGGTCACGGATCCGCTCCAGCGAGGAGCGGATCAGGCGAAGGTCTTCGGCACTTTTGCTCCAGACTTCGGGAATGGGGTATTCGACCGCGTCGACCGCCAGGCAGATGCGAAGTTCGGGGATCCATACGGCGATATGGTCGGGCGTGTGCCCGGGCGTATGGATCGGTTCAAGCGTCAGATCGCCACCGTTGAGCACCATCGAGCCGGAGAAGGTGATATCGGGTCCGACGAGCTCGACATTCCGAAACCTTGAATCTTGGCTCGCCTTGTCTCTGAGGATCTGCTGCGCCGAGGGATCACGCAAGCGGTCGAGCGCCCCGGCATGCGCTATGATGGGAGCGCGGCCGGCAATGGCCTCATTTCCCCAGAAATGATCCCAATCCATGTGCGAATTGATGACGATCAGCGGGCGAGCCGCAGCCTTCTCTTCGAGCAGATCCAGGGCCATCCGGCATAATTCGGGCGTCCCGAGCGTATCGATCAGAACGTTGAACCTCTCGGTCCGGACAAACACGCCATCGACTTCGTCGCCCGCCCGAACGATCACGATCCGGTCGTCGAGTTCGGGATAGGAGCACAGTTCTACCGATACATCCACGTCTGGTTGCCTCTATTGCAATCGGAGTGTTTTCATTCAGTACATCAAATCTTGCTCAGGTGCCTGCCCTTAAGGATGGTGCGGCTTCCGCTTTACGGCGACATGCACATCCCAAGTTTTCATCACCGTGTTCGGCACCGCGGCTGCGCAAATCACCATGACGCTGGGTTTCGAACGGCCGAGGCTCTTCGGCGTCCATTGTGTTTGGAGCGGGACCGCGCATCGAGGAACCAGCACCTTCGCGTTGGGCTCCAACGCTTGCCATTGCTCGCTCCCCTTGGCGTTCTCAAGCGAGATGAAACGCCTGGCCTCCTCGCGGATCTCGAACAGGCCCTGCTTGTCAGGGGTAGAGCGATCGGTGTCGATGCTCCAGGCGGCGAGGCACGGGACGCACGCTGCAAGGGTTGCAGTGAAGAGTATCGTTCGAAGCACTGATGCGCCGTCAGCAGCCAAATGGGTAACCCTCCTGTGAGAGGCAAGACTACCCAAAAACGGCATGAATCCTCAAGTATTCTCCGCAGCATTGAGGGCCGTTGATGAGCGAACGTCGATGCGGTCGGTGATCTTGGTGCATCGCGAATTGGCGGTTTCGGTGGAACAACCACCGCCAAGGGAAGTTTGCATGGAAAGCAACTCGAGGCGGCGGCCGATGCCATTTTCTACGAACCAGGGTGTGTTGAGCACCCCACCCCGGATCTATTATGTCAATCCGCTTCTACTCCAGGGCATCGATGCATGGCGCGAGGTTTTCGACCATGCGGCGGATACGGGTTTCGATCGTGTGCTGACGGCGCCTCTCTTCGATCGGGGCGGGGAGCGCAGCGTCTTTGCCACGCGGGACTTCGATCGCCTCGATCCTCAACTGTCGCTCGGGAGCGCCGTCGAGGATGGGGTGGCGCGCTTGGCGGAGGCTGCCGGCAAAAGCGGCGTCGCCTTGATGATGGACCTGATGCTCGACGGCAAGGCTCGGGCTCCCGAAGCGGGCTTTCATCCTGTCGACCCCCGTCTCTCACCATTAGACCCGGCGGAGCCGATGTCCGCGATGGCAGCGGGGTCTCAATCCCGGCTTTTGGAAGAATGGACCGAACGGCTGCGAAAACTGGCCGGTCTGGGCCTCCCCGGCTATCGGGTGCTCGGGATCGATCGCGCCGCGCCGACGCTTTTTAAGTCGTTGATTTCGGCGGTGCGCGAGAAGGCGGACGCGCAATTTTTCGCCTGGACACCCGGCACCGATTTCGGGGCAAGGGATGCGATCAAGGATGCAGGCTTCGATGGATGTTTTTCATCGATGGCCTGGTGGGATCTCGACGAGAGATGGTTTATCGACGAACACCGTGTGCAGGCGCCGCTCGGCCGGCAGATCGCCTTTCCGGAGCCGCCATTCGCCCGGCGGATCGCGCACGGAACCGAGAGCCGCGAAATCCTCGAACGGCGCGCCGTCCGAGCGCTGCACCTTGCCGCCGCGCTCGGCGGCGGCGTGATGGTTCCGATGGGCTTCGAATATGGCGCAGCCACGCCGCTCGATCCGACCCATGGGAATGGAATGGGCTTGCGGGGCCTGCGCCATGATCTCGCTTTCGATATCTGCTCTCAAGTTCGCCTTGCAAACACCGAAGTCGGCAAGAACTCAGATGCGTTTGCCGCAACGCTTCGGCTCATCCGCAACGCCAATGGCCCGGTCTCAGCGCTTCTGCAATCCGAGGCGGAAGACCTTCGCAGCGCGGAGAATGTGCGCTTCATCCTAATCAACAGGGACCTTCGGAAAAGCGCGCCGGCTCCGGTTACGGCACTTCGCGAAGCGGCTTCGGGTTTTCTTCCCGTGGCTGCCGATAGCGCGGCTCTACGGCTGCGGGCAGGGGAGACGCTGGTTATCGAAGGCAAGGCACCGGCGCCAATCACATCCCGGCCCATTCTCGATATCGAGCAGGCGACGGCGTCGCCACGGCTGGCCATTGAAAACATTCTGCCGCGCGTCGATGAGGGGCGCTTCCCGGTCAAGCGAGTGGTCGGCGATATCGTCACCGTCGAGGCAGATATATTCGCAGACGGCCACGACCCGATCGCCGCAGTCCTGCTCTGGCGGCCGCTCGATGCGGCAGACTGGAACGAAACGGAGATGCAACTGGTCGAAAACGACCGCTGGCGCGGCGAATTCCTGCTGGAGCGCACCGGCCGCTATGAATTTGCCGTCGAGGCATGGAAGAATCTGTTTGCGATCTTTCGCTACGAACTGACGAAGAAGAACGATGCTAGGCTGGACCTGAAGCTCGAGCTGCAGGAGGGGGTGAACCTCGTCCGTTCGGCTGAGACGCAGGCCAGCACAGCGCTCGGCGCCGAATTGAAAGCCCTCGCCGGCCGGCTCGAACAAGCGCCGGATGCCGAGCGCACGGCGATCCTGCTTGATCCCCAAACATCGGAACTGATGAACAAGGCCGACAGGCGGCCGTTTCGGCTTCGCTCCGTGGCGAGCGCCGTCGATGCCGAACGCAAGGCCGCCGCCTTTGCCAGTTGGTACCAGATCTTCCCGCGCTCGCAGAGCGGCGATCCGGACCGGCACGGCACATTCGACGATGTCATCGCAAGATTGCCCGCCATTCGCGACATGGGCTTCGACGTGCTCTATTTCCCGCCGATTCATCCGATCGGTTCGACCAACCGGAAAGGCCGCAATAACAGCCTGAAAGCCGGGCCTGACGATCCCGGAAGTCCCTATGCCATCGGGTCGGAGGAGGGCGGCCATGACGCCATCCATCCCGAGCTCGGTGAATTCGAGGATTTCCGGCGTCTGGTCGAGGCGGCGGGCCGGCATGGCCTGGAGATTGCCCTCGACCTCGCCATCCAGGCGTCGCCGGATCACCCCTGGCTGAGGGAGCATCCTGGCTGGTTCGACTGGCGTCCCGACGGCACGATCAAATATGCCGAAAACCCGCCGAAGAAATACGAGGACATTGTCAACGTCGATTTCTACACCAGGGATGCGCTGCCTTCGCTGTGGGTTGAGCTCAGGGATGTCGTTCAGCTTTGGGTGGACCAGGGCGTCAAGCTGTTTCGCGTCGACAATCCGCACACCAAACCCTTTCCGTTCTGGGAATGGCTGATCGGCGATATCAGGGCGCGTCATCCCGATGTCGTCTTCCTGTCGGAAGCCTTCACCAAGCCGAAGGTCATGTACCGGCTGGCAAAGATTGGCTTCTCCCAGTCCTACACTTATTTCACCTGGCGCAACGCCAAGTGGGAGCTCGAGCAATATATGCGCGAGCTGACGCAGACGGCGGCGAAGGAATTCTTCCGCCCGCATTTCTTCGTCAACACCCATGATATCAATCCGGATTTCCTCCAGAACGCGCCGCGGTCGGCCTTCCTGATCCGCGCAGCCCTTGCCGCCACCCTCTCGGGCCTATGGGGCGTTTATAACGGTTTCGAACTTTGCGAGGGGCGGCCCGATGCCAAGCGCAAGGAATATGCCGACAGCGAGAAATACGAGATCCGCGCCTGGGACTACGACCGACCGGGCAACATCATCGCCGAAATCAGCATGCTCAACCGCATCCGGACCGAAAATACCGCGCTGCATTCGCATCTCGGGCTGACGCTGCTGAACGCGCGCAATGACAATATCCTGTTCTTCGAAAAGGCAAGCCGTGCGCGTGACAACGTCCTGCTGATCGCCATCAGCCTCGACCCCCACAATTTCCAGCAAAGCGATGTCGAGCTGCCGCTCTGGCAGTGGGCACTCGGGGATGGCGGCACGCTGGATGCCGAAGATCTGATCGGCGGGCATCGTTTCAAGTGGAGCGGAAAATGGCAGAGCATCGGGCTTAATCCCCACGTCCTGCCCTATGCGATCTGGCGTATTCGCTCAAAGGAGGCATGAATGGACACGACGAATACCGATGGTTCGCATCAGCCGCTGTGGTACAAGGATGCGATCATTTACCAGCTGCACATCAAGTCGTTCTACGACGCCAATGGTGACGGGGTCGGCGATTTCGCCGGGCTGCACCAGAAGCTCGATCACATCGCAGCGCTCGGCGTTAACGCCATCTGGCTGCTGCCGTTCTTTCCCTCTCCGCGCCGCGACGACGGCTATGATATCGCCGACTACGGCAATGTCAGCCCCGATTACGGCACCGTTGAGGATTTTCGCGCCTTCGTCGATGCCGCCCACCAGCGCAATATCCGCGTCATTATCGAGCTCGTCATCAACCACACCTCCGACCAGCATCCCTGGTTCCAGCGCGCTCGCCAGGCGCCGGCGGGATCGCCGGAGCGCGACTTCTACGTCTGGTCGGATACCGATCAGAAATTTCCGGAAACGCGCATCATTTTCATCGATACGGAAAAATCCAACTGGACATGGGACGCCACCGCCGGCGCCTATTATTGGCACCGCTTCTACTCCCACCAGCCCGACCTGAATTTCGACAGCCCGCTCGTCATGGAGGAACTGCTGAAGGTGATGCGCTTCTGGCTGGAAACCGGCATTGACGGTTTCCGCCTCGACGCAATCCCCTACCTCGTCGAGCGTGAGGGGACGATCAACGAAAACCTGCCGGAGACCCATGCTATCCTCAAACGCATCCGCGCAGCCCTCGACGCCACCCATCCCGGCGTGATGCTGCTTGCCGAGGCCAATCAATGGCCGGAGGACACGCGGGAGTATTTCGGCGAGGGTGACGAATGCCATATGGCTTTTCACTTCCCGCTGATGCCGCGCATGTATATGGCGATCGCCAAGGAGGACCGGTTTCCGATCACGGATATCCTGCGGCAGACGCCTGAGATTCCTGAAAATTGCCAATGGGCGATCTTCTTGCGCAACCACGACGAGCTGACGCTCGAAATGGTGACCGACGCAGAGCGCGACTATCTCTGGGAAACTTACGCATCCGACAAGCGTGCCCGTATCAATCTCGGTATCCGGCGGCGCCTGGCGCCGCTGATGGAGCGCGACCGCCGGCGGATCGAGCTGATGAACGCGCTGCTTCTCTCGATGCCGGGAACGCCGGTCATCTACTACGGCGACGAGATCGGCATGGGCGACAATATCTATCTCGGCGACCGGGATGGGGTGAGGACACCGATGCAATGGTCTCCGGACCGCAACGGCGGCTTCTCCAGGGTGGACCCGGCGCGTCTCGTCCTGCCGCCGGTTGCCGACCCGCTTTACGGTTTCGAGGCCGTCAACGTCGAGGCGCAGAGCACGGACGCGCATTCGCTGCTCAACTGGACGCGCAAGATGCTGGCGCTGCGCGGCAGGCATCCGGCCTTCGGCCGTGGTTCGCTGCGGTTCCTCGCACCGGAGAATCGCAAGATCCTCGCCTATCTCAGGGAATATGAAGGCGAGACCCTGATGTGCGTCGCAAATCTCTCGCGGCTGCCCCAGGCCGTCGAACTCGACCTGTCGAGCTTCGAGGGCCGCGTGCCGATCGAATTGACCGGCATGTCGCCCTTTCCCCCGATCGGGCAGCTGACCTATCTGCTGACACTGCCACCCTACGGCTTTTTCTGGTTCCAGCTGGAAGCCGATGCCGACCCGCCGGCCTGGCGGACCGCGCCGCCGGAGCAGCTTCCCGATCTGGTGACGATGGTCATCCGCCGTGGCCTGCTCGATCTTGTTGACGAACCCAAGCTTAGCCGAGTCCTCAGTAATGAAATTCTGCCTGCCTATCTCGGCAAGCGGCGGTGGTTCGGGGCGAAGGACCAGCCGTTGCAGGCGGCGCGTCTGATCTCCGCAACGCCGATCCCGTTTGCCGAGGGGATCGTTCTCGGTGAATTGGAGGTCGTGCTGCCGAACCATAGCGAATCCTACCAGCTACCGCTGGCGGTCGCCTGGGACGATGCGCAACCCTCCGTACTGACCCAGCAGCTCGCGCTCGGACGGATTCGCCAGGGCAGGCGGGTCGGCTTCCTGACGGACGGATTTGCCGTGGAAGCGATGGCGCGCGGCATCCTGCGCGGGCTTGGCGACCGCTCGCGCAGCACCGGCCGCACCGGCACCCTAGAATTTCTCGGCACGGAGCGCCTCGACCGTCTCGCTGTCACCGACGACCTTCCGGTGCATTGGCTCTCGGCCGAGCAGTCCAATAGTTCGCTGATCGTCGGCGACCTCGCGATGATCAAGCTGATCAGGCACATCTTCCCCGGAATTCATCCGGAAGTCGAGATGACGCGCTATCTCACCCGCGCCGGCTATGACCACACCGCGCCTCTGCTGGGCGAGGTCGCGCACACGGATTCCAGCGGACGCCGCTCGACATTGATCATCGTTCAAGGCGCGATCCGCAATCAGGGCGATGCCTGGAACTGGATGTTGAACAATTTGCGCCGTGGGGCAGACGAACTCGTGCTAAACGACCCGGCCGTCCAACCCGGCGACGACGTCTTCCAGCCGCTGATCAGCTTCGTCGCCATGGTCGGCATGCGGCTCGGGGAACTGCATGTCGTGCTCGCCGGCGAGACCGGCGACGAAGCCTTCAGCCCGGTCGTCGCTGGCGACAATGAGGTCGACGCGATGAAGAAGGCGGTTGCCGGCGAAGTCGCCTATGCCATGTCGAAACTATCAGAACGCGAGGAGAATGCCGATCCGGCGATCGACCTGCTCGCAGCCCCGTTGCTCAAGCGCCGCTCCGAACTCGCCGAGCTCGCCGCGACGCTGGCGGAGGCCGCACGCCATACGCTGATGACACGCACGCATGGCGATTTCCATCTTGGCCAGATCCTCGTCAGCGAGGGCGATGCCGTCATCATCGACTTCGAGGGTGAGCCTGCAAAAAACCTGGCCGAGCGCCGCGCCAAGACGAACCCGCTGCGCGATGTCGCCGGGCTTCTGAGATCGCTGAGTTACCTCGTGGCCACCGCCCAGCTCGACAACGACGCCATCATCGAGCACGAAAACGACGTCCGGCGCGACGCCATCGCCCGCTTTGGGCGCCAGGCGGAGGAAGCTTTCCTTGGCGCCTATTCGCAAGCGGTATCGGCATCGAAGGCGCTTGACATGCCGCCCGGTCAACGACGGAGGGTTCTCGATGCCTTTCTTCTCGAAAAGGCCGCCTATGAGATCGCCTATGAAGCCCGCAACCGGCCGAAATGGCTTCCGATTCCGCTCTCCGGCTTCACCGAAATCGTCTCGCGTCTGGCAGGGGTGCCGGCATGAATGTTGAGCGCTCGGAACTTCTGGCAGGCATCGGACAGGATGAGCTCCACGCCCTGATCGACGGACGCCACGGCGATCCCTTCTCGATCCTCGGCCCCCATGAGAGCAGCGGCATGACGATTGTGCGGGTTTACCTGCCTGGCGCCGACGCGGTCGATCTCATCGAGGCGGCGAGCGGTCGAGTGGTGGCGCCTTTCAGCACCACCCACCCGGCAGGCCTGTTTGCGGCGGCGACGGTCGCTAGGGCTGGATACCGGCTACGGATCACCTGGCCGGATGCCGTTCAGATCACCGAGGACCCCTATAGTTTCGGCCCGCTGCTTGGAGAACTCGACCTCCATCTGATCTCGGAGGGCACCCACTATAGCTTGAGCCGAACGCTCGGCGCCGTGGCGATGTCGATCGACGGCATATCAGGCGTCCGTTTCGCCGTCTGGGCTCCGAACGCGCGGCGCGTTTCGGTTGTCGGCGACTTCAACGCCTGGGACGGCCGGCGCAACCCGATGCGGCTAAGACAGTCGGCGGGCGTCTGGGAGCTGTTCATTCCCCGGCTGGCGCCCGGCGAAAGATACAAATTCGAGATCGTCGATGCTGCGGGAACCTGCCTGCCACATAAGGCCGATCCGGTGGCGAGGGCGAGCGAGGCCGCCCCATCCACAGCATCCATCGTCGCATCGTCGACGCCATTTCGATGGAGCGATGACGGCTGGATGAAGGGCCGATCCCGGCAGGCGAGGCTGGAGGGGGCGGTCTCCGTTTATGAGGTGCATGTCGGCTCTTGGCTCCGCGACCAGAAGGATGGCAACAGGTCGCTCGACTGGGTCGAGCTCAGCCAGCGGCTTGTTCCCTATGCCCGGGACATGGGCTTTACCCATATCGAGCTGCTGCCGATCATGGAGCATCCGTTCGGCGGCTCCTGGGGCTATCAGCCGCTCGGGCTGTTTGCCCCGACCGGCCGATACGGGACACCTGAGGACTTCGCCTATTTCGTCGACCGCTGCCATGGCGCCGGGCTCGGCGTCCTCCTCGACTGGGTGCCGGCCCATTTTCCCACAGACGTCTGGGGTCTTGCCCGTTTCGACGGCAGCGCGCTCTACGAGCACGAGGATCCGCGCGAGGGCTTTCACCGGGACTGGAACACGTTAATCTACAATCTCGGCCGCAACGAGGTGAAAGGCTTCCTGATTGCCAGTGCGCTGGAATGGCTCGAGCGATACCATATCGACGGGTTGCGCGTCGATGCCGTGGCCTCCATGCTTTATCGCGACTACAGCCGCAACGAAGGCGAGTGGATTCCCAACCAATATGGCGGCCGGGAAAATTTGGAAGCGGTCGAATTCTTCAAGCACTTGAACAGCATCATTCACGAGCGTTGCCCGCATGCGATGATGATCGCCGAGGAATCGACGGCATGGCCTGGGGTGACCAAGCCGCCCGAGCAGGGCGGCCTCGGTTTCGACATCAAGTGGAACATGGGCTGGATGCATGACAGCCTGAGCTACATCGAGAAAGATCCGGTCTATCGGAGCCATCATCATGGTACGATGACATTCGGCATGATCTATGCCTATTCCGAGCGTTTCATGCTGCCGATTTCCCATGACGAGGTCGTCTATGGCAAAGGCTCGCTGCTGACGAAGATGCCGGGCGACGAATGGCAGAAATTCGCCAATCTGCGCAGCTATCTGGCTTTCATGTGGGGTCATCCCGGCAAGAAACTGCTGTTCATGGGGAGCGAAATCGCCCAGCCGGGCGAGTGGAACCACGATGCTTCGGTGACCTGGGATGTCCTGGATCGGCCTCAGCATGTCGGTATTCAGCGGCTGCTGAAGGATCTGAACGGCCTTTACAGGGACGAAGCCGCCTTGCAATTCGGCGACTTTCATCCCGAGGGCTTCGAATGGGCGGTTGCCGATGATGCGGTCAATTCCGTCCTCGGCATGCTCCGTTTTGCCCCGGACCGCACTTCCTCGCTCCTGGTCGTCTCGAACTTCACGCCGGTGCCGCGTTACGGCTACAGGATCGGCGTGCCTAATGATGGCGTGTGGGTCGAACGGATCACGACGGATGCGCGGGAATATGGCGGCTCCGGGCTCGTCAACGGTGCGCTGTCGAGCGAACCCATACCTGCCCACGGCAGGCCAACCTCCCTGTCGCTGACGCTGCCGCCACTGGCGACGATCTTTCTCAAAGGACCGTCGTCCTGAAAAGGCTCAGGACCTCTGCCTCATTCGGCGTGCGGCGCCGGATGGATGAAAGGCCAAGGGCTTGCCTCCGATCCCTTTTCGATCGGAACCTCGATGAGAACCGGTTCGTCGAGAGATAAGGCTTTCTCGATGGTGGTTTTCAGTTCGCCGGGGCTCGTCACCTTGAATGCGCGGATGCCGAAGCTCTCGGCAAGGGCGATAAAATCAGGATTGGTCAGGTCCGAGCCGAGATAACGGCCGTGATACGCCTGTTTCTGGTCGCGCAACACGTTGCCATAGGCCGAATTGTTGAAGACGATGGCGACGACATTGATCTTATGATGGACGGCGGTGGCAAGCTCTTGGACCCCGAACATGAAGCCACCGTCGCCTGAGACAGAGACCACAGCTTTGTCGGGATTGGCGACCTTCACACCCAAGGCGGTGTTGAAGCCAAAACCCAGATTGTCCTGATAACCACACGTCACGTATTGGCGCGGACCGTAGACCGGGAATGCGAACCGGGCGGTGAAGCCCATCTGGCTGACCTCCTCGACGAAGAAGCCGTCCCGCGGCAGCGCTTGTCGAATGGCATCGAGATAGGCAAGCTGCGGCTGCACCTCCTCGAACCGGGACCTGGCGTCTTTGTTGAGAGCGGCAAATTCGCGGGTGCGATTCTGGCTCGATGAGTCTGCCAAGGCATCGAGCAGAGCTTGCGTCCCTGACTTGGCATCCGCGACAATGCCGACATTCGGTCTGAGGCGGACCATCTCGGTCGGATCGATATCGATGCGGATCACCTTAAGGCCCTTAGGGAGCCACTTCCATCGCATGAACTGCAATTCGAGGCGGCTGCCGATGCCGATCAAGACGTCGGTGTTCTTCCAGTATTCATAGGCGGCGACGAAATTCAGGGTGTTCGGGTGGTCGTCGGCGATGATGCCCTTGCCGGAGCGATGGGAGGTGACGGGCGACTGCAGCAATTCTGCAAGCGCGGCGATCTCGGCGCCGGCACCCACGGCACCGCCGCCAACCATGATCATGGGGTTCTTGGCGCCCGATATCAGCGCCGCCGCGGCAGCGACCTGATCGGAGTTAACGGCCGGATGAGACGCTCTCGCCCCCAGGGGAAGATCGGCCTCGGGGCCGGATTGCCCAAACACGTCCCATGGGGCTTCGACCGCCCCCGGACCCTGGCGGCCGGAAAGCATCTTGCTGACGACGTCGGCCATGACAGGACCGGCCTCGGACGGGTGATTGATGCGCTCCGCCGTCTTGGTAATGCCGCGCAGCGTTGCGAGTTGATCCGGCAGCTCGTGCAACTGTCCTCTGCCCTGGCCGATCAAATGGGACATGATGTTGCCGGTGATACAAAGCACCGGCGCGTTGGCGCCGTAAGCCGTGCACAGAGCTGCGCCGGAATTGAGAACGCCGGGGCCAGGGACAACGGTATAGGCGCCGATCCGGCCGGTGGATTTGGCATAGCCGTAGGCCATATATCCGGCGCCCTGTTCGTGCCTTGTGTGGATGAACCGAACTTTGTCGCGGGCACCGTAGAGGGCATCGTTGAAATCATACATGTGGGCGCCCGGGATGCCGAAGACCGTGTCGATCCCATGGCCGATAAGCGAACGGGTGATCGCCTGGCCGGTCGTTTCTTTCCTGCTCATTTTTTGAACCTCAAAGGCTTGAGTTCGCTTAGGCCGCCGTCGATGATTTCAGGCAGCCTTCGGTTCGGAGCGCCGCGACAATGGCGCCGGCGTCATCCGGCTGCATGCCCGCAAGGTTCATACGACCGGAATCGGCCATGTAGATGCCATGCTTGGCTCGGAGCGCTATTGCCGTTTCTTTCGACATGGAGAGATTGGAAAACAGACCGCGCTGCTGGCGGATGAACGCCAGATCGGGAGCAGCGGCGGCAAGCGCCGCACGATTGCCGTTGACGCGCAGGCACATTTCTTCGAGTTCGGCGCGCCACATTATCGTCATCTCGGGGCTTTCGAGAATGGTTCTGACGATCGCGGCGCCATGGTCGGGCGGCATCGACCAGTTGACACGGGCGAGCGCCGCCATGTTGCTTTCGGCTTTCCTGAGGTCATCCCCATTGCGGGTCATGACGTAGAGTGCGCCGACACGCTCGCGATAGAGACCGAAATTCTTGTCGCAGGAATAGGCGATCAACGCCTCGTCGACGGCATCGAGGATCATGCGGGTCGGTGCGGCGTCCTGCTCGAGGCCGTCACCAAGCCCTTGATAGGCAAGATCGATGAACGGCACCAGTCTGTGGGTAACGAGCAGCTCGGTAATTTCTAGCCACTGCTCGATGGTGAAATCGATGCCGGTCGGGTTATGGCAGCAACCGTGAAGAAGCACGACGTCGCCTTCCCCGGCGGAAGACAAGGCAGTGATGACGCTGTCGAATTTGACCCGTTGCGACGTCAGATCCACGAAGGCGTAGTCCTTTACGGCCAGATGCGCCGAGGCAAAGATCGGCGCGTGGTTCGGCCAACTCGGCGTCCCGAGCAGAACCTTCGCCGACGGATTTGCCGTTTGGGCGAGTTCGGCGCCGAGACGCAGCGCACCGCTCCCGCCCGGTGTCTGAATGCCGACAAGGCGGTGCTCGAACTTCGGCGACTTGCCGAAAATGATGGGCTGCAGCAACCGCACGAATTGCAGATCGCCTTCCGGGCCGAGATACTTCTTGCTGTCCTGGGTCTCGAGAAGAAACTGTTCCGCCGCTTTCACGGCTCGCATCACCGGCGTGCGTCCCATGCCGTCGCGATAGACGCCGACGCCGAGGTCGATCTTTCCGGCGCGCTCGTCGGCCTGAAAGGCCTTGATAAGGGCAAGCAGGCTGTCGGCTGGCCGGCCATTCAGTTTCTCAAACACAAGTCCACCTCCGTTGCGATGTTTTATCCGGAGACTAACTGAACTCTTACGGCGAATTTCTGCGATTATCTGCCTATCGTGGCGCATCCATGCAGACATTCGGCATCATTCGGTTATTCTATGCGGAAATTCTCCTTCTCTGAGCGCGTGGGCCATGCTTGACCAATTCGATATCAAATTGCTCGCTGCGCTCCAGCAAAACAGTGAGGTGACGCAAGGTGAGTTGTCGCAGAAAGTCAATCTCTCCGCGACCCAATGCGCCCGCCGTTTGGAAAGGCTGCGCAATGAGCAGTACATCCAGAGCGTCGTCGCCATCCTCAATCCCGCAAAACTGGGTTTTGCCGTCGTCGCTCATACGCTCGTCAGCCTGCGCGCGCATACGGAAGGCGGAAACGAGCGGCTCCACCGCTTCGTCGAAACCGCGCCTGAGATTCTGGAATGCTATTCGCAGACGGGCGACGCTGATTTTCTGATGAAGGTCATGACGCGCGACCTCGACCATCTCAGCCAGTTTCTCGAAAGAATGATCCGGGTCACCGACAATCTGGCTTCGGTGAAGTCAAGCATTGTCCTCAAGACGATCAAAAAAACGACTGCTTTACCGCTGCAGATCGTCACGTGAAAGCGGCTTCAGCTACTCTCATCTGAGATAGTGGATGTGCGGGCGCGAATGATAGGGTGAGGCTTCGATGCGGGCCTCGACGGAAAAGACATCGCGCAGGAGGTTCTCGCTCAGCACGTCCTGCGGCGCGCCGGAGGCGACGATCCTGCCCTGCTGCATGATGATCAACTGATCGCAGAACATGGCGGCATGGTTGAGATCGTGCAGGGCGACGATGCTGGTGATCGGCAGGCCGGAGACAAGCCGCATCAGGCCGATCTGGTGCTGGATATCGAGATGGTTCGTCGGCTCGTCGAGGATCAGCTCATGCGGCGACTGGGCGAGCGCCCTGGCGATATGGGTGCGCTGCTTTTCGCCGCCAGACAGGCTCTGCCAGCGATCGTCGCGTTTCTCCGCCATGCCGGCACGCGTCAGCGCGCCTTCGACCGCCTCTTCGTCGGCCCTGGTCCAGCCCGAGAACATCGACCGGTGCGGGAAACGGCCGAGCTTGACGACGTCGACGACCTTCAGATTGGCATTCGTTGTTGCATGTTGCTCGACGAAGGCGATGCGCCGGGCGATCGAGCGGCGGCTGATCGCGCCGATATCGTTGTGGTCGAGCGTGACGCGGCCGGAATGCGGCCGCTTCAGGCCGGCGAGAAGCCGCAGCAGCGAGGTCTTGCCCGAGCCGTTCGGACCGAGCAGGCCGAGCATTCGGCCGGGCTGCGCCTCCAGGGAAACACCGTCGAGAATGGTCTTCCTGCCAATTTTCCAGGTGAGGTTGTCGGCCTTGATGCTCATGACGCGCGCTGGAACCGGTAGAGGATAATCGAGAAGAAGGGAACACCCACCAGTGCCGTGACGACGCCGATCGGCAGAATTTGGCCGGGAATGAGGGCGCGCGCGGCAATGTCGGCGAACACCATGAAGATCGCTCCCGCGATGGCGCAGGCCGGCAGCAGGCGGATGTGGAGCGGTCCGACGACGAAGCGGGCGACATGCGGCACGACGAGGCCGACGAAGCCGATCGAGCCGACCATGCTGACGATCGTCGCCGTCATCATCGCCGTCAGCGCGAAGAGCACCAAGCGGGCGCGGCCAACATTGACGCCGAGCGAGGATGCGGCCTCGTCGCCGAAAGCGAAGGCGTCGAGCACGCGGGCGTAAAACAGACAGGCGGTAAGGCCGAGGCCGACGATAATCGAGACCAGCGCGAATTCCGGCCAGCGCACGCCGCCGAAACTGCCGAGCAGCCAGAACATCACGTCGCGGGCCTGCTGCGCATTGGCCGAGGTCGTGACGATATAGGAGGTCGTAGCGTTAAAAAGCTGTGAGGCGGCGACACCGGCAAGGATGGTGCGGTCCGCGCCGCCGCGCGTGCCGTTCGACAGCAGCGCCACGAAGAAGAAGGCGGCGAAGGCGCCGGCAAAGGCCCCGGCCGACAATGATACCGCGCCGGAGCCGATGCCTAAGATGACGATTGCGACAGCGCCTGTGGAGGCGCCGGCGGAGATGCCGAGCACGTAGGGTTCGGCGAGCGGATTGCGCAGCAGCGACTGCATGATGGCGCCCGACAGCGCCAGTCCCGCGCCGCAGAAGGCGGCGACGAGCGCCCGGCTGAGGCGATAGTCCCAGATGACAGTCTCGTGGATGCGGTTCAGTTCGACTGCGGTCCATCCGAGCCGGTTGGTGACGGCCGAAAATGTTGTCGTAAGCGGGATCGGCAGGTCGCCGATCCCGACGCTGACGCCAATGGCGACAGCGACGAGGCACAAGGAGGCGAGGAGCAGCGCGACGGCGGTTCCCAGCTGCCGGAAGAGACGGCCCGCTTCCGTCACTTCAACAGACCGAGGGCCTTCAGCTGCTCGGCCACCTGCTCGGCGCCGTAGATCGTGCGGATGGTCGGGTTCATCGCCTGGCCGTCCATGACGATCAGCGCCTTGTTCTTGACGGCCGGGATCTGGCTGACGGCCGGATCGGTGTTGAGGAAGTTGATCTTGGCCTCGGGCTTGTCGAGCTCCCAGCGGTTGCGGTCGAGGCTGGCGACGACGATCACGTCGGGATTGGCGGCAATGATGCCTTCCCAGCCGATGGTCGGCCATTCCGCTGCCGCGTCGATTGCATTGTGCCCACCGAGCAGGTCGGCGATGAAGCCGGAAGCGCTGTTCTTGCCGCCGACATAGGCATCGGCCTGCGGGCTTGGGCCGGAGAACCAGAAGACATAGGACAGGTTCTTGCCGTCCTTGGACACGCTGGAGCGGAGCTTGGCCTCACGCGCCTTGAAATCGGCGATCAGCGCTTGGCCGCGATCGGCGACGTCGAAAATCTGAGAGAGTTCGTCGATCTCTTTGTAGAGAAGATCCATGTTCCACAGCTCGCCGCGGCTGCCATACTGGTCCTTGACATCCTTGGTGCTGAGGCAGGTGCTGGGCGAGAGATAGGTGGCGACGCCGACCTTGTCGAAATCGTCGCGCTTGGCGATCTTGCTGTTCGGCCCGACCAGGCTCGGCAGGGCCACCGCCACAAAGTCCGGATTTTCGGCAAGCATCGACTCGAAGGTCGGCATTTCGACTGTGAGAAGCTTGACCTTGGCATTGGCCTCGGCGAGTTGCGGCAGGACCTTGCTCGGCCAGAAGGCGGTGCCGACCATCTTGTCCTCAAGGCCGAGCAGCAGCAGGATTTCGGCGCTGTTCTGGCCGAGGCCGATCGCCCGCTCGGGCGCCTTCTTGAAGGTCACTTCAGCGCCGCAGTTTTCCAGCGTCAGCGGGTAGGTCGTCGAACTGGCCAAAGACGGATTTGCGGCAAGGCCGATCAGGGCGGAGAGGCCGCAGGCGGCCAGAATGGATTGGAGGCTGGTCACGAAGAAATCCCCGGTGCGTGAGTGTATGCGGCCGGGGTATAGCCTCAGGAATGGCCGGAAAACAAGACTAAATAAATCAGCTTATCGCGAAATCGCCATAGTGACCTTGCTGATGGTGTAATGCGCCATCACGTGTTTCAACGCATTTCGAGAAACTCTCGAATGGCTTGCGAGAGCGCGGCCGGGTTTTCCTCGGCGACGTGGTGGCCGCTGTCTATCCCGAAGCCTCGCACGTCATCCGCCCAGTTTTGCCAGATGGCGACGGGATTACCATAGATTTGTTCCAGGTCGTCGCGCAGCGACCAGAGACAGAGCATGGGGCAGGTAACCTTTCTGCCGGCGTCGCGATCCTCGCGGTCATGAAGATGGTCGATGCGAAGGCCGGCGCGGTAGTCCTCGATCATCCCATGAATCACACCAGCGTCGTGGATGACGTCGACAAGGTCGTCATAAGCCTCCGTACCCATAAGGCTGGGCGAAAGCTTGTCGTACCATGCCAAGGGATCGGCTGAGATCGCCCGCTCCGGCTTTTCCGGCTGGGCAAAGAAGAACCAGTGGTACCAATCGCGGGCAAATTTCCAGTCGGCGCGTTCGAGATGCTCGATGACCGGGAGGCCGTCGATGATCACGAGCTTGCGCACGCAGGCCGGATAATCCATCGCCATGCGGAAGGCCGTCAGGCTGCCTCGATCATGCCCGGCGACGAAGAAGCTTTCGTGCCCCAGTCGCTGCATCAACTCGACGAGAGCTACAGCCTTGGCGCGCTTGGATGAATTACGGCTATCTGGAGCGTCAGTCGGCTGGTAGGAGCGGCCGAAGCCTGGGAGGTCGGGACAGACGAGCGTGAGGTGTGGTGATAGAAGATCCGCCACCTTGCCCCAGGTCATATGCGTGCGGGGATGGCCGTGGAGAAGTAGAACTGCCGGCCCCGAACCTCCGTGCCGCACTCGCAGTGAGCCCGAGCCGACTTCGATATGGGCGAGAGCAAAGCCGTCGAACATGTTCAGGTGAGCTTTCCCACGAGCTTTGCATAGTCTGAAAAGGTGAAGTGCTCGCCCCTCTTGTTTGCCTCGTCGGCGAGCATCAGCACACGGATGGGAAACAGGATGGCGGCGCGGTTGGAGTCGGACAGATCGTTGTCGTCATCATCCTCGACGGCCTTTCTGGCTTTCGCGAGCGCAGCATTGAGTTCCTGATGGGTGAGCAGTTCTTTCTCGACGATCGCGTCGCATATCGAGACCATTGCCATGATCAGGCCCTTGAGCTGCAGGTTGGCCGTATTCATGAGAGCTCCAATGGAGAGAGGGGAATTCAATCCGATTCGACCGGGCGGATCGTCTCGACCGAAACCACACCGTCGACGATCCCCCGTTCGACGTCGCGTCTATCCCGATCGATCTCGATGACGGTGTAGAGCTTGTCGTCGCGGAAGGCGCTGGCATTGACCGTGGTGACATCTTCGGCGGGAGCTGCATCCACTTCCATGAAGTCGAGCTCGCGCGCCGCGGCGACGATCCTCGCATCACCCGCCGTTCTGGCGGCCACCACGATAGTGCCGTGTCCGGGAGCGTTGGCCCATCTCGGATCGTCGGGCTTAGCGATCGGTTCCAGCCGGTAGATGTTCAGCATTTCGCCGCCGATGTCGGGCGAGGCTTGCGCGGCCGCATCCTGCATCTGGGCTTGGCTCTCGACCGACCTTCCGAAGGTGGTCGGGCTGGTCGCGTTGTTGATCTCTTCCTTGCCTGTCCTCGAGACGTTCGACATGTCGCTCTCCATTATCAGGTTGGAAACGACGGCCGGCCGGAAACTGTTCCAGCGCAGGCAAAGTTTGATGGCTGATGCCCGATACGGCGATCTCCGCAACCGCGCGCCTCAACCATACCCTTTTTCCACTTGAGCACTAATTTACCTCCTGTCGAACAAGGGGGATTTCGTGAGCAAGCAGACCAGTGAATTTTCGCGCGACGTCGTTGCGGCCGACGGCGTCAATGGGCACGACCATAAAACGATGGCGTTCGATGACGCCAGCGCCCTTCTGGAGGTCCTTGTCGCGGTCCGGCGCGGCGACTTTTCCGTGCGGATGCGATCGGATCTGACCGGCGTTACCGGCAAGGTCGCCGACGCCCTCAATGACATCATCGCTGCCAATCAGCGCATGGCCCAGCAGCTCGAGCATGTCGGCCAAGTCGTCGGCCGGGACGGGCGGACGAGCACGCGGGTGCGCTTCGGCTTGTCCGATGGTTCCTGGTCCGAGATGGAAGGATCGATCAATGGTTTGATCGACGATCTGCTATGGCCGACGACTGCCGTCACCCGCACGATTACTGCGGTCGCCAAGGGGGATCTCCTGCAGACCGTGCCGCTCGATGTCGACGGGCGGCCGCTGAAAGGCGAATTCCTGCGCTCGGCCGATATCGTCAACACGATGATCAAGCAGCTGAGCGTCTTCACGTCGGAAGTGACGCGTGTGGCGCGCGAAGTCGGCACCGACGGAAAACTCGGCGGACAGGCGCAGGTGCCTGAAGTAACCGGCGTCTGGAAAGACCTCACCGAGAGCGTGAACTCGATGGCGTCGAACCTGACGGCGCAGGTGCGCAACATCGCCGAAGTGACGATCGCCGTTGCCAACGGTGACCTTTCCAAGAAGATCACCGTCGATGTGCGCGGCGAAATCCTGCAGCTGAAGGAAGCCATCAACACGATGGTCGACCAGCTCCGGTCCTTCGCCTCGGAAGTGACGCGCGTTGCCCGCGAGGTCGGCACCGAGGGCAAGCTCGGCGGACAGGCTCTGGTGCCCGGTGTGGCCGGCACCTGGAAGGACCTGACCGACAGCGTCAACGCCATGTGCGGCAACCTGACGGCCCAGGTCCGCAACATCGCCCAGGTGACGACGGCGGTGGCGCGCGGCGACCTGTCGCGCAAGATCACCGTCGACGTCTCGGGCGAAATCCTGGAGTTGAAAGAGACCATCAACACGATGGTCGATCAGCTCAACGGCTTTGCCGGCGAGGTGACGCGCGTAGCGCGTGAAGTCGGTACCGAGGGCCGGCTCGGCGGACAGGCGCAGGTGCCGGGTGTCGCGGGCACCTGGAAGGACTTGACCGACAACGTCAATTCGATGGCCTCGAATCTGACCGCGCAGGTGCGCAACATCGCCGAAGTCTCGACCGCGATCGCCAATGGCGACCTGTCGAAGAAGATCACGGTGACGGTGTCGGGGGAAATCCTCGAGCTGAAAGAAACCATCAACACGATGGTCGACCAGCTGAACGCCTTTGCATCGGAAGTGACCCGCGTTGCCCGCGAAGTCGGCACCGAAGGCCGGCTTGGCGGCCAGGCCAATGTGCGCGGCGTTGCCGGCACCTGGAAGGATCTGACCGAAAACGTCAACTCGATGGGCGGCAATCTGACGGCGCAGGTCCGTAACATCGCCGAAGTCTCGACCGCGATTGCCAATGGCGACCTGTCGAAGAAGATCACCGTCGACGTGAAGGGCGAAATCCTGGAGCTGAAGGAAACCATCAACACGATGGTCGATCAGTTGAATGCCTTTGCTTCGGAAGTCACCCGCGTCGCCCGCGAAGTCGGCACCGAGGGTCGGCTCGGTGGTCAGGCCAATGTACGCGGCGTCGCCGGCACCTGGAAGGATTTGACCGACAGCGTCAATTCCATGGCTTCCAACTTGACGGGGCAGGTGCGCAATATCGCCGAAGTCGCGACTGCTGTCGCCCAGGGAGACCTATCTAAGAAGATTACCGTCACCGTGTCCGGTGAAATCCTGGAGCTGAAGGAGACCATCAATACGATGGTCGATCAGCTGAACGGCTTTGCCGGCGAAGTGACTCGCGTGGCGCGTGAGGTCGGCACCGAAGGCCGGCTTGGCGGGCAGGCGAACGTGCTCGGCGTCGCCGGCACCTGGAAGGACTTGACCGACAGCGTCAATTCCATGGCGGGCAATCTGACGGCGCAGGTGCGCAATATTGCCGAGGTCTCGACGGCGATTGCCAATGGCGACCTGTCGAAGAAGATTACGGTGTCGGTCTCGGGGGAAATCCTCGAGCTCAAGGAAACGCTGAACACCATGGTCGACCAGTTGAACCGGTTCGCCTCGGAAGTGACGCGCGTTGCCCGCGAGGTCGGAACCGAAGGCAAGCTCGGCGGCCAGGCGCAGGTGCCGGGTGTCGCCGGCACCTGGAAGGATCTGACCGAGAACGTCAATTCCATGGCCTCCAACCTCACCGGCCAGGTGCGAAACATCGCTGAAGTGACGACCGCCGTGGCGCGCGGCGACCTGTCGCGCAAGATCACCGTCGACGTGAAAGGGGAAATCCTCGAACTGAAGAACACCATCAATACGATGGTGGACCAGCTCAACGCTTTTGCCGGTGAAGTGACGCGTGTCGCTCGCGAGGTCGGCACCGAAGGCAAGCTCGGCGGCCAGGCGCAGGTCTCCGGTGTTGCCGGCACCTGGAAGGACCTGACCGATAACGTCAATCTGCTCGCCGCCAACTTGACGACCCAGGTTCGAAACATCGCCGAGGTCACGACGGCGGTGGCGCGCGGCGACCTATCGCGCAAGATCACCGTCGACGTGAAGGGCGAAATCCTCGAACTAAAGAACACCATCAACACCATGGTGGATCAGCTGAACGCCTTCGCCGGCGAAGTGACGCGTGTCGCCCGCGAGGTTGGCACCGAAGGCAAGCTTGGCGGCCAAGCGCAGGTGCCTGGAGTCGCCGGCACCTGGAAGGACCTGACCGATACCGTCAACGTCATGGCCGCCAACCTGACCGAGCAGGTCCGCGGTATCGTCAAGGTGGTGACGGCGGTGGCGAACGGCGACCTCAAGCAAAATCTCACCGTCGCTTCCAAGGGCGAGGTGGCGGCGCTCGCCGAAACCATCAACAACATGACCAACACGCTCGCGACCTTCGCCGATCAGGTGACCACGGTGGCGCGCGAGGTCGGCGTCGAAGGCCGCCTCGGCGGCCAGGCGAATGTTCCGGGCACTGCGGGGACCTGGAAGGATCTGACCGGCAACGTCAACCTGCTTGCCGCCAATCTGACGACGCAAGTGCGCGCCATTGCCGAGGTGGCGACCGCCGTCACCAAGGGCGACCTGACGCGCTCGATCAAGGTCGACGCGCGCGGCGAAGTGGCCGAGCTCAAGGACAACATCAACACGATGATCGACAACTTGCGGCTGACCACCGAGCGCAACACCGAGCAGGACTGGCTGAAGACCAACCTGGCGCGCTTCACCAACATGTTGCAGGGACAGCGCGACCTGACGCTGGTCGGCAAGATGCTGCTCTCGGAGCTGGCGCCGCTGGTCGGGGCGCATCAGGGAGTGATCTACCAGGTGGATGCAGATGAGCGGCAGCCGGTCTTGTCGCTGCTCTCCGTCTATGCGCAAGGGGTCGAGGCGGCGCACCCGGCAAGGCTTGAATTCGGCCAGGGACTGGTCGGTCAGTGTGCCAGCGATGCTCGCCGCATCCTGGTCACCGACCTTCCCGACAATGTCGTTCCGATCAGCTCCGGCGTGTTCACCACCCTGCCGAGAAGCGCCATCGTGCTGCCGGTGCATTTCGAGGGGCAGGTGAAGGCGGTGATCGAGCTTGCTTCCGCCGGCGAATTCACCGAGCTGCAGCTGTCCTTCCTCGACCAGCTGACAACCTCGATCGGCATCGTCCTCAACTCGATCGAAGCCACTATGCAGACCGAAGGCCTGCTCAAGCAGTCCCAGCAGCTTGCCGCCGAGCTGCAGACGCAGCAGCGCGAGCTGCAGCAGACCAACGAGCAGCTCGGGCAGAAGGCGCAGCAGCTCGAAGAACGCAACGTCGAAGTCGAGGCGAAGAACCAGGAGATCGAGCAGGCCCGACGCGCGCTGGAGGAAAAGGCAACCGAGCTGGCGCTGACATCGAAGTACAAATCCGAATTTCTCGCCAACATGTCGCATGAGCTGCGCACGCCGCTGAATTCAATTCTCATCCTCGGCCAGCAGCTGGGAGAAAATCCGGATGGCAACCTCTCGGGAAAACAGGTCGAGTTCGCCAAGACCATCCACGGCGCGGGAACCGATCTCCTGAACCTGATCAGCGATATCCTCGACCTGTCGAAGATCGAGTCTGGAACGGTCTCGGTCGATGCCGAGGAGATTTTCATCAGCAACCTGCTCGAGATGATGGCCCGGCCATTCCGGCACGAGGCGGAAAATCGGAGCCTGTCATTCGCGGTCGAGGTCGGCGGCGATATTACCAAGAGCATCATTACGGATTCGAAGCGGCTGCAGCAGATCCTCAAGAACCTGCTGTCGAACGCCTTCAAATTCACCGCGCAGGGCGGCGTCACGCTTCGTGTCGGGTTGGCGGCGAGCGGCTGGTCGCCGGATCATCCCTCGCTCCGGCATGCGCCTTCCGTCATCGCCTTCGAAGTCGTCGATACCGGCATCGGCATTCCCCCGGAAAAACAGCGCATCATTTTCGAGGCGTTCCAGCAGGCGGATGCCTCGACAAGCCGTAAATATGGCGGCACCGGCCTCGGCCTGGCGATCAGCCGCGAGCTGGCAAACCTCTTGGGGGGCGAGATCCAGCTGCGCAGCACGCCCGGAGTCGGCAGCACCTTCGTCCTCTATCTGCCGCTCACCTATGTCGGTGCCGGCGCGGTGGCGCCGAAATCCGTCCCACCGGCAAACGTCGTGGAATTTGCCGAGGCGGCGGCCATCCGCCGTGCCGAAAAACCAACCGAACATGTCGAGGACGATCGTCATCGGATAGCGGCCGGCGACTCGGTGCTGCTCATCGTCGAGGACGACCCACACTACGCCCGCGTCCTAGTCGATCTCGCCCGCGACAACGGCTTCAAGGTTCTGGTGGCGATGCGTGGCGGCGATGCGCTGGCACTCGCGCAGGACTACAGGCCGGCGGCGATCTCGCTCGACATCTTTCTGCCCGATATGCTCGGCTGGACGGTGCTCAGTCAGCTCAAGCAAAATTCGCAGACGCGGCATATTCCGGTCCAGATCATCAGTCTCGACGAAGATCGCCAGCATGGGTTGACCCGAGGTGCCTTCGCCTTCATGAGCAAGCCGACGACGCCGGAGGGCCTTGGCAAGGCGCTGTCGCGCTTGAAGGCCTATGCGCAACCGCGCCGTAAACATCTGTTGCTCGTCGAAGACAACGAGGCCGAGCGGCTGAGCGTCACAGCTCTTCTCGGGCATGACGACATCGACATCACCAGCGTCGGCTCCGGATCGGAAGCACTCGAGGCTCTGAGGCAGGATCCGCCGGACTGCGTGGTGCTCGACCTTTCCCTTCCGGATATGTCTGGCTTCGAAGTCCTGGAGAAAATACGCGACGACGCCGAGATCGGTGAGATTCCGGTGGTCGTATTCACCGGCCGGGAGCTTTCCGCTGAGGAAGACGCAACCTTGCACAGCATGGCCCGAAGCGTCGTCGTGAAGGGCGTGGAATCTCCGGAGCGTCTTCTCGATGAGACGGCTCTGTTCCTGCACCGGGTCGTCGCCGACCTGCCCGCCGCAAAACAGGCAACGCTTCAGGAACTGCACAGCTCGGACGAGGATCTTGTCGGCGAGAGCGTGCTGCTCGTTGACGACGACGCTCGCAACATCTTCGCCCTCAGCAGCGTCCTCGAGCGTCGGGGAATGCGGGTTCTGACCGCGACGACCGGCAGCGAAGCCATCGACGTCATCAACAACGAAGCCTCTGTCGCGATCGTGCTGATGGATATCATGATGCCTGGAATGGACGGTTACGAAACGATGCAGGTGATCCGATCGGAGCCACGGTTCCGGCGGCTGCCGATCCTGGCGCTGACTGCCAAGGCGATGAAGGGCGACCGGGAGAAATGCCTGGAAGCGGGCGCCTCCGACTATCTGGCGAAGCCGGTCAATACCGAACAGCTTCTGTCGGCCCTTCGCATGTGGCTGCATCGCTGAGGATCTGGCTATGAACCCCGTCAACATCCTCCTCGTCGACGACCAACCCGCCAAGCTTCTGAGTTACGAGGTCATTCTCGAAGAGCTCGAAGAGAACCTCATCAAGGCGCAATCGGCGCGTGAAGCCTTCGAGCATCTGTTGCGCACTGAAATCGCGGTGATTCTGGTCGATGTCTGCATGCCCGAACAGGATGGCTTCGAGCTGGTCAGCATGATCCGGCAGCACCCACGGTATCAAAATACGCCGATCATCTTCGTTTCAGCCGTGATGCTGGCCGAACCAGACCGGCTGCGCGGTTATGCGGTGGGCGCCGTCGACTATGTGTCCGTGCCGATCGTACCCGAGGTGCTGAGAGCCAAGGTCAGGGTCTTTGCCGATCTCTACAGGAAGACACGGGAACTCGAGCGGCTGAATGCGGAGCTGGAGGTCCGGGTCCGCCAGCGCACCGCCGAGCTCGAGGCCTCGGCCACCCAGTTGCGAGAGCTTAACGAGGAGCTCGAGCATCGGATCGACCAAAGGACGCGGGAGCGCGAAGAGGCGCTCGCGCAGCTGTTCGAAGCGCAGAAGCTCGACACGATCGGCCACCTGACGGGCGGTGTGGCGCACGACTTCAACAATCTTCTCATGGCGGTGCTCGGCAGCCTCGGCCTTCTGAAGAAGCGGCTTCCGGCTGATGAACGCAGCGAACGGCTGCTGACGAATGCGATCCAGGCAGCCGAGCGCGGCACGGCGCTGACTCAGCGTCTGCTTGCCTTCGCCCGCCGCCAGGAACTCAAGCCGCAGGCGGTCGACTTCCTCAGGCTGTTCGAAAACGTCGAGGATCTTCTCGCCAAGGCGGTCGGGCCACGCATCGAAATCCGCAAGCGCATTCCGGCAGATCTGGCGCCGCTTTTGGTGGACAGCAACCAGCTGGAACTGGCGCTGCTCAACCTGTTCGTCAATGCGCGCGATGCACTCGAAAGCGGCGGAGCCGTGACGGTTGCCGCGGCGGTCGCTGAAGAGGGCCGGCCGGCCGGTCTCGCGGGCGGGAATTACATCAGAATATCGGTGTCGGACGATGGCGAGGGGATGGATGAGGCAACCGTCTCGCGCGCCGCCGAACCGTTTTTCACCACCAAGGGTGTCGGCAAGGGCACCGGTCTCGGCCTGTCGATGGTGCATGGTCTGGCGGCGCAATCCGGCGGCTCGATCCAGATATTGAGCGCGAGGGGCAGCGGCACGACCGTATCTCTTTGGCTGCCCGTCGCCGAGACCTTCGTCGAGATGCAACCGGTCGTCGAGCCTCCGGCGACGGAGCCGTTGAAACCGGCGTCGCGGCCGCTTGCCATTCTCGTCGTCGATGACGACGCGCTTGTCAGGACCGGAACCGTGGCGATGCTGGAGGATCTTGGGCACCTGCCGCAGGAAGCGTCCTCCGCTTCCCAGGCTTTGGAATTCTTCGCCGGTGGACAGGATTGCGATCTTGTCATCACCGATCATGCCATGCCGGGTATGACGGGCGCCGAGCTTGCGCGCCACCTTCGTTCCTCTTTTCCGGCCCTGCCCATCATCCTTGCCTCGGGCTATGCCGAGTTTTCCGAAGACCATGGCCTGGGGCGGATGCTCAGGATGACGAAGCCGTTTACACAGGAACAGCTTCAGACGGCGATGGATAAGGCGCTCTCCGGCAAGGTCGCGGCGGCGTGACGGTCCAAGCGTTTTGCAATCATTGGCCGGCGGTCAGTTCTATTTGTCGCGTTTATCAAAAACTGATAATGTCGCTTGAACGAAAGGTATCGATATGCCCTCCAGCTACAATATTGGCCCTCGCTACGAAGGGCTCGTCCGCGAGCTTGTCGAAAGCGGGCGCTATGCCAGCGCCAGCGAGGTCATGCGCGATAGCCTCCGGCTCTTGGAACAGCGCGAAGAACTTCGCGCGCTTGAGCTGGAAAAACTCAGGCGAGAGTATGCTGAGGGTAAAGCTAGCGGCGAACCCGAAGAGGTTGATCCTACGCGCTTCCTGCAAGAGCTGAAGGCAGAACGCGCAGCCCCTGGCTAAATACAAGTTGTCTCCGCGTGCGCAGCGTCAGATGCGAGATATCTGGCATAATATTGCCATTCACAACGAACCGGCAGCGGACAGGCTCCTGCAAAAGCTTTTCGATAAGTTCGAGCTGGTTGCCACCCATCCCGATATGGGGCCTGCTCGACCGGATATCAGCTCTGCTGCCCGCCTGGTTATCGAGGGGCGCTACATCGCCATCTATGAACCCACGAATTATGGTGCTGAAATTGTCGTGATTGTCCACGGGATGCGCGAGCCATCGACCTGGCTCGACTGAGGCGGCCCCTTGTAAGCCAGTGGAATATGCCATCCGGTGACGGCGGCCGCTTTCGCGTGTTCCGCGTGCGGACGAAACTTTTTGCTCCGGCAAAAGTTACCCAAATCCCATCCACTTCACCGAAGGCTTTCCCTTGACCAAAATGACGTTCGGTCCCGCATTCACCGAAGACGGGATTCTGTTTCGCCTCTGGGCTCCTCTGCATGAAAGCGTGTCGTTGAAGATTGAAGGCGCCGATCCGCGTCCGATGCAGGCGGCGGAAGGTGGTTGGCATCATTGCACGGTCAAAGACGCTCATCCAGGCACGCGCTATCGCTTCGCCCTGCCGACCGGCCTTGAAATTCCCGACCCCGCCTCGCGGTTCCAGCCGCAGGATGTGCATGGTCCGAGCGAAGTGATCGACCTCTCCTTCTATCGCTGGAAGACGAGGGACTGGACTGGCCGGCCCTGGGAAGAGATGGTGATCTACGAAATGCATATCGGCTGCTTCACGCCGGCGGGTAGTTTCAGGGCGGCGATCGAGCGGCTCGATCATCTGCGGGATCTGGGTGTCACAGCTTTGCAGATCATGCCAGTCAGTGAATTTCCGGGCCGTTACAGCTGGGGTTATGACGGCGTGCTTCCCTATGCTCCTGACAGCAGCTACGGCCGGCCGGAGGATTTCATGGCGCTGGTGGATGCGGCGCACCAGCGCGGCATCTCAGTGTTCCTTGATGTGGTCTACAACCACTTCGGGCCTGACGGGAACTATATCCCCTCCTATGCGCCGCTCTTTACCGACCACCACAAGACGCCCTGGGGCCACGGCATCAACTATGACGGCGACGGATCGCAGATGGTCCGCGAATTTGTCATTGAGAACGCCATCTACTGGATCACCGAATTCAGGCTCGACGGCTTCCGCTTCGATGCCGTTCACGCGATCAAGGATGATAGCGACGAGCATCTGCTTCACGAGCTTGCCCGCCGCGTCAGGGCTGCGGCCGGCGATCGTTTCGTGCATCTGATCGTCGAAAACGAGGAGAACGACAGCGACCTGTTGAAGCGTGACGAAAACGGCGAAGCGAAGCACTTCACCGCCCAGTGGAACGACGACATGCACCATGTGCTGCATATCACCGCCACCGGTGAAACCTTCGGCTATTATGCCGATTACGCCGGCGACGCCGGCAAGCTCGGCCGGGCGCTGGCGGAAGGTTTCGTGTTCCAGGGAGAGCACATGTCCTATCGCGGGGGAAGTCGGGGCAGGCCGAGCGACCACCTGCCGCCGACTGCCTTCATCTCGTTCATCCAGAACCATGACCAGATCGGCAATCGGGCGCTCGGCGACCGGGTTCTGGCTTCGAGCCCAGCCGATGCCGTCAAGGCGGTGACCGCGATCTACCTGCTGGCACCGGAGATACCGATGCTGTTCATGGGCGAGGAATGGGGCGCGGAGGAGCCGTTTCCGTATTTCTGCGATTTCGACGAGGATCTGAACGAGAAAGTCAGGAAAGGCCGTCGCGAGGAGCTTTCGCGTCTGCCGGGTTTCGACGCCGACGATCTTCTCGATCCGACGGCGCCGTCAACCTTTGCTGCGGCCAAACTGGATTGGTCGAAACGCACTACCTCTGACGTGCTTGAGTATTACCGGACACTTCTCGATCTCCGACACCGGGTGATCGTCCCTCTGCTGAAGGGTGTGGCCGGCGGAAGCGCGGTTTACCGCTCGGCGGGAAATGCGATCGCGGTGGATTGGAGCCTTGCAGAAAGCCGACACCTTCATCTGCGCGCCAATCTTGGCGACGCGGCGGCGGCGGCGTTTGACCCGCAACAGGACGATGCCAAGACGTTATTCCGTCTCGGGAGCAGCGACGGCGGCGATCTCGCGCCCTGGACAGTGATCTGGAGCATGAGCCAGGCATGACGGCGGTGCGAGGAAGGGATCGACTGATGACACCCGCTGAGCTGGACAAGCTCGCCCGCCTCCACGGCATCAGCCCGACCAGGCCCAGCCCCGACAGCCGGGAAGTGGCGATTTCCGCCGAGACCAAGCGTAAGATACTCTCGGCATTGAATATCGAATTGACAGCCGATCAAGGGACCGGTGCGCCGCAGCGGAAAGCAAAGCCGGACGGCAGGAAGATCCCATTGTCGTTTTTGCCGGATTTCCTGTGCGACACACGAGTCTGGGGCGTGAGCCTGCAGCTTTACGAACTCCGGTCGACGCGCAATTGGGGCATCGGTGACTTCCAGGATCTGGCCGATATCGCCGATCTGGCGGGGGCGCTCGGGGCCGATTTCATCGGCCTCAATCCGCTTCATGCGCCGTTCCTCGCCGATCCCGACCGCTGCAGTCCCTATGAACCCTCAAGCCGCCAGCATCTCAACCCGCTCTATATCGCAGTCGACCAGGTGCCGGGGTTCACCAACAGTCACGAACTCGAACGAGAGTTGGAACGCCTTCGCCAATCCGATCTCGTTGATTACATCGGCGTCGCGCGAACCAAGCTTGGAGCGCTTCATGATCTCTGGTCGGCATGGCGACAGGGTCGCGTCAGTGGCAAGGCCGCCTCTGACGGCCCGGCCGATTTCGACGCCTTTGTCGCGCAAGGCGGCGACAGCCTGCGGCTGCATGCGCTTTTCGAATGCCTTTCCTTTTCCATGGTCGAGCGCGGTGCGGGCGCTCGCTGGCAACGGTGGCCAGCCGAGTTTCAGCGTGTCGACAGCGCCGCGGTCACCGATTTCGAACGCGCGCACCCAGACGATGTTCGTTTTCACATGTGGCTGCAGTGGCTCGCCCACCGGCAATTGATGCAGGCGGCAGATCGGGCGCGCAAAGCCGGCCTGCGCATCGGGCTCTATCTTGATCTTGCCGTCGGGGAAGCGGTGGACGGCTCGGCGACGTGGAGCGAGCCTGATGTCTACGTATCAACCGCCACAATCGGCAGCCCTCCCGATCCCTTCGCCGTCGACGGCCAGGACTGGCATCTTGCTGGATACCTGCCTTCAAAAATCGCCGCAGGTGAGATGTCGCCCTATCGGCGTATGGTGGGTACTGCCATGCGGTACGCGGGTGCCATTCGCATCGACCACGCGCCGGCAATCCGCCGCCTTTTCCTGGTGCCATTGGGCGACAGGCCGGAGAGCGGCGCTTATGTCCGCTATCCCGAGGATCGGCTGCTGCAGATCCTCGCCGAAGTTTCCGCCGAACACCGATGCCTCGTGATCGGGGAGTCCCTCGGAATGATTCCGGAGGGATTGCAGGAAGATCTGGCGGCCGCCGGCATTCTCTCCTACCGGATCCTTTCCTACGAACAGGACGAGAAGGGCTTCAAGCCTGCCGATGCCTATCCCGTCCGCGCGCTCGCCTGCATTTCCACGCATGACCACCAGACCCTTGCCGGCTGGTGGCGCGGCGCCGATATTCAGGACCGCTGTGAACACGGTATCGTACCGCCCGATCTCACCCAAGAACATCTCAAACACCGCAAGCGGGAGCGGAGATACCTGAAAGCGGTCTTCAAGGCCGCCGGCCTCGATCTGCCGCCCCGGCTCACGGCGGCGAGGGCAAGCGAAGAGACGCTGAAAGATCTGACCGTCGGCGCCTACCGTTTCATTGCTCGGACTCCATCACTTCTGGCCGCCGTGCGGCTTGCCGACCTCACCGACGAGAAAAAACCGACTAATATTCCGGGCACCAGCGACAGCTATCCGAACTGGAAGCCGAAGCTGTCGGTTTTGCTGGAGGACCTGCTGTCGAGACCGCTGCTTAGACGCGTGGCGGCGGCAATGCAGGAGGAAAGGCAGCGCAAGTGAGAGTTCGAGCAAGCCGTCCGCTTCGTGATTGTCGTTCGATCGGGCCTGCCGCGCGGATGTAATCGATCGGGGAGGGAACGAATACGGAGCCGGCGAATTTGAAGGAATAGGGACAGGGATCACCGAGATGAATCCTCGTCCGCTTTCGCCGATTCACACGCGGCGCGACCAATATCGATGGAACATAAGACCATGACGAGCGCATTCATCCTTATCGCATTGGCTGTGATTATCGTCTACGCCGGTCCGACGTTGCTGTTCATCTGCGTCGGATATGCCGACTACGTGCTGGAACGGCGAAGGCATATGGTAGCTCTGAAGGATGCTGTGAGGCGACGCAGCGACGAGTTTTAGAGCAATCCCAGGAAACGGATTCCTTTCCCGGAATTAAGGTAGTCGGCTTTTGGTCGGGCTCGGACCTCATAGATGCGGGCTTGCGACCTCCCGGACATGTCCCCCAAAATCCCAATTGAAAAACAGCGGCCATCTGCGTCTGGTTTATACTAATATATTTGTATTTTAGTATGGACGGCAGCTATTTGGGCGGGATAAGACCTACGCTCCTAGGGCATAATTTCATTCAATCAGTTAGGAGAAGCGCGATGCTGCCCGGTCGCACCGGCCTTGCCGTCTGCATGATGGTGGCCGCCGCCGTTTTGAACAGTCTTGACGCCATCATCGTCCGCTTGCTGGCCGGTGACGTGCATCCCTTGATGATCGGCTTCTTCCGATCGTTTTTCGGGCTTCTTGTCGTCTCGCCGTGGATCGTGTCCCAGGTTTGTCTGAAAGCCTCTCCCTATCGTGTTCTGCATGCCGTGCGTGCGGGTCTGAAGCTTGCCTCACTGGTCGCCTTGTTCATCGCCTTTGCGCACGCGCCACTGGCCGATGCCACGGCGATCAATTTCACCATGCCGATTTTTCTCGTTCTTGGTGCTTGGCTCGTGCTCAAGGAACATGTCGGCCTGGCCAGCGTCGCGGGCATCGCAGCTGGCCTTATCGGCGTGCTGATCATCATTCGGCCCGGAGCGTCCAGTTTCGATCAATGGCTACTTTTTGCGCTGGCAGGAGCGGTCTTGACGGCGGCAAGCCAGTTGATGCTGCGGCGGATGGCGTTGAGGGACAGCGCGGACCGGCTGGTTGCATGGAATCTGATCACGACGGTGCCGCTTGGCCTAGTCGTCATGCTGCCGGTCTGGTCGATGCCGAGCTGGAGCCAACTCGGGCTGCTCGCCATGCAAGGGGCGCTCGGCGCACTCAACATGACGTTGATCACGCGTGCCTTCGGCATGGCACCCGCAAGCGTTCTGGCGCCGCTCGACTTTCTCCGGCTTCCGGTCGTGGCGCTGATGGCCTTCTTGTTTTTCTCGGAGGTGCCGGCGGCGCAGACATGGATCGGTGCGGCAGTTATCATTGGCGCGACCATCATTGGTACGGGTGGTATGGCGTGGCGACGGAAGCCGCCGGTTGATAAAAGCTGACGATTTGAGAATAGGGGTTCACAAAAATTCTAGATGAACTAATATTTCAGTTCATGGCATGGCGAGCGGATCGCAACACATGAAGATCTGACCTGACGGTCCGTAAGGATTTTCACTCGGGAGGAGTGGCATGAAAAGTTTCATCGGCAAACGCGCGATCGCCAGCGGCGTATCGCTCGTGGTGCTTATCGTCATCGTATTCTTCCTGTCCCGTCTGACCGGCGACCCGACGGACCTCTATCTGCCGATCGATGCGACCACGGAAATGCGCCAGCAATTCCGTGAGATGAACGGGTTCAACGACCCATTGATTATCCAGTTCGGCCGCTATGTCGCAGATCTCGCCCAGGGCAACTTCGGTCAGTCGCTGCGCCAAGCCCGTCCTGCCATGGATGTCGTGCTGGAGGCCTTCGTCTGGACCTTCTGGCTGGCAGCCATCACCATGGCGCTGGTCACGGTCGCTGCGATCGTCATTGGGTCGCTTGCAGCATTTCGCGTCGGTGGCGTATTCGACCGTCTTGCTACTTTCTTCTCGCTGATCGGCGCTGCGGCCCCGGATTTCTGGCTTGCCATCGTGGCAATCGTCATTTTCGCCGTCAAACTGCACGTCCTTCCGACGTCAGGAACGGGAACCGCCTGGCACTGGGTCCTGCCGGTCAGCGTGCTGTTCATTCGGCCCTTCGGCCTGATCCTTCAAGTGGTGCGTGGCTCGATGATCAGTGTCCTGTCTTCTGCCTATGTGAAGACGGCGCGCGCCAAGGGCGTCCGGTCGAACTCGATTATCTTCGTTCACGGGCTGCGCAACGCCATGCTGCCGGTGATTACTGTCATCGGCGACCAGGCGGCGGCCATCTTGAACGGTGCGGTCGTCGTTGAGACGGTGTTCGGTTTTCCTGGAATCGGCAAGCTGATGATCGATTCCATCCTGCTTCGCGATTTCGCCGTCGTGCTGGCCGTCATCATGGTCTCGGCGTTGGCGATCTTCATCATGAACCTGTTGATCGACATCGCCTATGCGCTGCTCGATCCGCGTATCCGGTATTGAGCGATGGCGATGACCGACACACAAATCCTGATCGAGAAAAAACCGAGTGGCCCGATTGGGCGTTGGCTGGCCATGCTGTGGGCGGACAAGCTGGCTTTCTTCGCCGCTCTATTCCTCTTGATTGTTCTTCTCTGTGCGCTGTTTGGCCCGTTCCTGCTGGAGGGCATAGCCACCAAGCAGAACCTGCGGGGCCGAAACGCGCCGCCCTTCGATATCACCCGCGGATGGCTTTATGTCCTGGGCGCCGATGCGCTGGGCAGGCCGCTTCTTGCCCGCGTCGTCGTGGCGGCGCAAAACACCATCCTGGTTGCCGCAGCTGCGGTGCTTGCATCCTCTGTCGTTGGCACGGCGCTCGGATTGGTGGCGGGTTACAGCCGTTCATCCGCCGCTCAATGGATCATGCGTCTCGGCGACGTGATTATGTCCTTTCCGTCGCTGCTTCTGGCGGTGATCGTGCTCTATATGCTCGAACCCTCGGTCACCAATATTGTCCTTGTCCTGGCGATCACCCGTATTCCCATCTATCTGCGCACCACCCGCGCCGAAGTGCTGGAAGTGCGCGAACGGATGTTCGTGCAGGCGGCGAAGGTCATGGGCGCATCGTCCCGGCGCATCGTCTTCCATCACATCCTGCCGGTGATCTTTCCGACGCTGGTCACCATTGCCACGCTTGATTTCGCCTTCGTCATGCTGGCGGAATCCTCGCTGTCGTTCCTTGGGATCGGCATTCAGGCGCCTGAGATCACCTGGGGCCTCATGGTTGCTCAGGGGCGGCCTTATCTCACCAATGCCTGGTGGCTGTCCTTTTGGCCGGGCCTTGCAATCATCCTGACGACGCTGTCGCTCAACCTTCTGTCGAATTGGCTGCGCATCGCGCTCGATCCGACGCAACGCTGGCGCCTTGAAATGAGGGACAGGAAAAATGGCTGAACATCTTTTGGAAGTCCGTGACCTCTCGGTCGAATTCCACACCCTCAGCGGCACCGTCAAGGCAGTGCAGGACGTCAGCTGGCATCTCGATCGCGGCGAGACACTGGCAATCCTCGGGGAAAGCGGTTCCGGCAAGTCGGTGTCCGCCTCGGCGATCATGAACCTGATCGATATGCCACCCGGCAAGATCACCAGCGGCACCATCCTCCTCAATGGGCGCGATATGCTGAAAATGACGCCTGAGGAGCGGCGGTCGATCAACGGCGCGAAGATCGCCATGATCTTTCAGGACCCGCTGGCGCATCTCAATCCGGTCTACACCGTCGGCTGGCAAATCACCGAAATGATGACCACGCATGGTCAGTCCGCCGAGCACGCCCGTGCCAGGGCGCTCGAACTCATGGCGCGAGTGGGCATCACCGATCCGCAGGCGGCGATGCGAAAGTATCCTTTCCAGTTCTCCGGCGGCCAGCGGCAGCGTCTGATGATCGCCATGGCGATCGCCTGCAAGCCCGACATCCTGATTGCCGATGAACCGACCACCGCGCTTGATGTTACGGTGCAGGCACAGGTGCTCGAACTTCTGCAGGAATTGCAGCAGGAAACCGGAATGGGCCTGTTGCTGATCACGCATGATCTCGGCGTCGTTGCCGAGATCGCCAACCGGGTCGTGGTGATGAATTCCGGCTGCGTCGTCGAAACCGGCAATGCCGCCGAAGTCTATAGCAACCCGCAGAACCCCTATACGAAGAAGCTGATTGCTGCCGCACCCGGGAAGGGCGCGATGGCGCAAGACCGAGGCCGACAGGGCGAACCGCTGCTACGGGCCATCGGCTTGAAGAAGAGTTTCGGCGCTTTCCAGGCGCTGAGAGGCGTGAACCTTGTTATCATGCCCGGCGAAACGGTTGCAGTTGTCGGCGAAAGTGGTTCCGGCAAGTCGACGCTTGCCCGGGCGATCGTTCGCCTCGACGATCCGCAGGAGGGCCAGGTGCTCTACCGCGGCAAGGATCTGCTTGCGATGAGCCCCAGGGAAATATTCGGGCTGCGTCGCGATTTGCAGATGGTCTTTCAGGATCCGACCCAGTCGCTCAATCCGAGAATGACCGTATTCAGGCTGATCTCCGAGGCATGGGTCATTCACCCCGATATCCTGCCGAAGGCGAAATGGAAGGAGAGAGTGGCCGAGTTGCTGGTCAAGGTTGGTCTGAAACCGGATATGGCGGACCGGTATCCACATCAGTTTTCCGGTGGGCAGCGCCAGCGCATCGCCATTGCCCGCGCGCTGGCGATGGAGCCGAAACTGATCATCTGCGATGAGGCGGTTTCAGCGCTCGACGTGTCGATCCAGGCACAGGTGATTGCCTTGCTCGAGGGCCTGCGTCGCGAATTCGGCCTGTCCTACCTTTTCATCGCACACGACCTGCCGGTGGTTCGGGACTTCGCCGATCGTGTCATCGTCATGAAGGCCGGCGAGATCGTCGAGGAGGGGCCGGTGGCCCAGATCTTCGACGCGCCCTCCCACCCCTACACCCAGGCGCTACTTGCTGCCAGCCTCGATCCCGATCCGGAGGTCCAGGCCACCCGACGCGCCGCACGTCGAACAGAGGAAGGACTCGTTCCCGCATGAAGCCCGATGTCATCGTCGCCTATCCGCTCCGGCCCCGTCAGATGGCGATGCTGGCGGAAACCTATACGCTGCACCGGCTGGATCTTGCAGAAGGAGGGGAACGGGATGCTCTGCTGCAGAAAGCCGGCCCGATCTGCACGGCCCTGGTCTGCAACGGCCATGTCACCATCGACGAAGCCCTGCTGTCGCAACTGCCGGCGTTGAAGCTGGCCGCCTGCTCCTCGGCCGGCTACGACCAAATGGACGTCGAGGCGATGACGCGGCGCGGCATCAAGCTCACCAACACATCCGAGGTGCTTTGCGACGACGTTGCCGACATGGCGCTGCTGCTGATGCTGGCGGCACGCCGGCGCCTGCCGGAAGGTGATCGCTATGTGCGCTCCGGCGACTGGGGGCAGAAGGGCATGATGCCGCTGACGACATCGACGTCGGGCAAGAGAGCCGGGATCGTTGGCCTCGGCCGTATAGGCATGGCGATTGCCAGACGATGCGAAGCTGTCGGGCTGACGGTCGGCTATTGCGGGCGGACGAAAAAAGCCGGTAACGATTTTGCCTATTTCGACGAGCCGGTAAAACTGGCTGACTGGGCCGATATTCTGATCGTGGCGACGCCGGGCGGGGCCTCGACCGAAGGGTTGATTTCGGCTGCTGTGTTGAACGCGCTCGGACCGGCTGGCAGCTTTATCAACATTGCCCGCGGCACCGTGGTCGATGAGCCGGCATTGATCCGGGCCTTGCAGGAAAGGCGGATCGCGTCGGCCGGCATCGATGTCTATCTCAACGAGCCCAATCCCGATCGGCATTTCGCAGCACTCGACAATGTCGTGCTCTATCCCCATCACGCCAGCGGCACCGAGGAGACGCGCGACAGGATGGCGCAATTGACGCTCGACAACCTTGCCGCCTTCTTCGCAGGCAGGCCGCTGCTGACGCCGGTCAATTGATCCCGGCGGAAACCCGCGGCGCGGCAGGTTCAGACGAAGTAGTCCGGGAATTCCTTCCTGAGGTCTTCGACTTTTGCAACGGTGCGGCTGAGATGCTCGCGGACCGCGTCGACAGCCCCCTGTTCGTCGCGGGCGGCAATCGCGTCGATGATGGCGTGGTGACCGTCGAGGATGCTCATGATCTTGCCCTTTTCGGGCAGGTGCAGACGTCGAATGCGCTCGAGATGGCCGGACCGCTCGCGAACCAGTTGGTGCAGGCTGCTGCGCTTGGCGCCTGCGAACAAGGTCTGGTGGAAGAGTTCGTCGAGTTCCTGGAAGATGGCAATCTGATCGACGTCGTCGGCCACGGCCGACTGCATTTTGATGATCGAGCGGGCGCGTGTGATGACGCTCGGGTCCGGATCCGGATCGGTCGCGAGGCGGCGGCAGACCTCCGATTCCAGCGCGACGCGAAGGAAATGCGCCTCGTAGATTTGCAGGACGTCTATCCTGGTCACCACGGTGCGGGATTGCGGGTAAATCCGAACCAGGCCTTCCTGTTTGAGAAGCTGTAACGCGTCACGAATGGGAGTTTGGCTGACCTCATAGGTCTCCGTAAGCTCACTGCGCGATAGCGTCGTGTCCGGAGGCAGCTGAATGGTGATGATGCGCTTTCGCAGATCATCGTAGACCCGCTGGACGGTGCTGCCGGCCGCGACTGGAAAGCCGGGTGCGGTCAGGCCGAATGTGGAGGCGAACTGAGAATTCATGTGCGGCAAATCCTTTTACACCATTCATAGCTTTGCGTGACCTAATGCACAAGAAAGCAAAGTTGCGGTTGATATATATGGCAAACTAAAATATCAGTTCGAGGAATTCGCAGATCAGCAAGCAAAATGGTGGGAGAAAGCCGTGACCGCGAGGAAAACTTACGAGCAATTGCGGTCGACCCGATGGATGCTGCCGGATGATCAGCGCTCGTTCGGTCACCGGTCGCGGACCATGCAGATGGGATATGCGCCGGAGGACTGGCAGGGAAAGCCGATCATCGCCATCATCAACACCTGGTCCGATGCCCAGCCGTGCCACATGCATTTCCGTGAGCGCGCCGAATGGGTGAAGCGGGGCATCCTTCAGGCGGGCGGGTTTCCCATGGAACTGCCTGCGCTTTCCCTTTCCGAGAACTTCGTCAAGCCGACCACGATGCTCTATCGTAATATGCTGGCGATGGAGACCGAGGAGCTGCTGCGCAGCCATCCTGTCGACGGCGCCGTTCTGATGGGCGGCTGCGACAAGACCACACCGGGCCTTGTGATGGGCGCCGTCAGCATGGGCATTCCCTTCGTTTATCTCCCTGCCGGCCCGATGCTTCGCGGCAATTATGCCGGCAAGACGCTCGGCTCCGGTACCGACGGTTTCAAATACTGGGACGAACGGCGGGCCGGCACGATCACCCAGGAGGAGTGGCAGGGCATCGAAGGCGGAATTGCCCGCAGCTACGGCCATTGCATGACCATGGGCACGGCGTCGACGATGACGGCGATCGCCGAGGCTATGGGATTGACGCTGCCGGGCGCTTCCTCGATCCCGGCAGCCGACGCCAACCACCAGCGCATGTCGGCAGCCTGTGGCCGCCGCATCGTCGAGATGGTGTGGGAGGATCTGACACCGGACCAGATCATCACGCCGGCAGCCGTCGACAATGCCGTGACGGTCGCCATGGCGACCGGCTGCTCCACCAATGCGATCATTCACCTGATTGCCATGGCGCGACGCGCCGGCGTGCCGCTAGAACTCGATGACCTCGATCGTATCGGTCGCACGACGCCGGTTCTTGCCAACATCCGGCCTTCCGGCTCGACCTACCTGATGGAGGATTTCTTCTATGCGGGCGGCCTGCGGGCACTGATGAAGCAGCTCGGCGACAAGCTGGATCCGGCTGCGATCACCGTCACGGGAAAACCCTTGGTGGACGGCCTCGACCAGGTAAAGATCTACAATGACGACGTTATCCGGCCATTGTCGAACCCGGTCTATCACGAAGGTTCGCTGGCAGTGCTCAAGGGGAACCTGTGTCCCGACGGCGCGGTCATAAAACCAGCCGCTTGCGACCCGAAATTTCACCGTCATCGCGGCCCGGCGCTGGTCGCCGACAGTTATGCGGAAATGAAGAAGATCATCGACGATCCCGATTATCCACTGACCCCGGACACTGTGCTCGTGCTGCGCAATGCCGGCCCGCAGGGTGGGCCTGGCATGCCGGAATGGGGCATGATCCCGATGCCGAAGGCGCTGTTGAAGCTCGGCCTGCGCGACATGGTGCGCATCTCGGACGCGCGCATGTCCGGAACCAGTTTCGGCGCCTGCGTGCTGCACGCCGCGCCGGAATCTTATGTCGGCGGGCCTCTTGCATTCCTGAGTACCGGAGACATGGTCGAGCTCGACATTCCGGCACGCAGCCTCAACATGCTGGTTTCCGAAGAGGAGATCGCAGCGCGGCGTGCCGCCTGGGTGGCGCCGACAAGGCACTACGAGCGCGGTTATGGATTTATGTTCTCCAAGCATATCGAGCAGGCCGACAAAGGCTGCGATTTCGACTTCCTGACGACGGAATTCGGTGGCAAGACTCCGGAACCGGCTATCAACTGAGGCGCCACGATGTTTGATCCCAATCGACGCTCGATCCCCGCTCAACCGCCCAAGGCTGGCTTCGCCGCCGGCCCGTCCAAGCTGGACGCCATCCGATCAGTCACCCTGTCGCTCGCCTATCTGCCGTTGGCGCGGCCGATCAGCGATGCCAAGGTGTTGACGGGCCGGCAGAAGCCGCTGACGGAAGTGGCGTTTCTGTTTTGCGAGATCGTCTCCGAGGCGGGCCATCGCGGACTTGGCTTCAGTTATTCGAAGCGGGCAGGCGGCCCCGCTCTCTATGCCCATGCCTGCGAGATTGCCGACAACCTGATAGGCGAAGATCCGAACGATACCGCGCGGATCTGGGACAAGCTCTGCTGGGCCGGAGCCTCGGTCGGCCGCTCCGGCATCGCAACGCAGGCGATTGCCGCGATCGACATCTGCCTTTGGGATATGAAGGCGAAACGCGCCGGCCTGCCGCTTGCGAAACTGCTGGGTGCCCATCGTGACAGTGTCGCCTGCTACAACACCTCCGGCGGCTTCCTGTCGTCGAGCGTCGAAGAAATCCGCGATGCCATCGATCACTCGATCGCCGCCGGTATCGGCGGCATCAAGATCAAGGTTGGGCAGCCGGACCCGATGGTCGACCTGCGCCGGCTCGATGCCGTGACCAGCCATATCGATGGCCGCGTGCCGCTGATGGTCGATGCGAACCAGCAATGGGACCGCACGACGGCGTTGCGCTTCGGCCGACTGGTCGAGCCACTCAATCTCGAATGGATCGAAGAGCCGCTCGATGCCTATGACGCCGAGGGCCATGCGGCACTGGCGCGCGAACTCGCCACGCCGATCGCCACCGGCGAGATGCTGGCAAGCGCTGAGGAGCACATGGCTTTGATCCGTGCCGATGCGGTCGATTTCATTCAGCCGGATGCGCCGCGTGTCGGCGGCATCACGCCCTTTCTGCGCATCTGCACGCAGGCAGAGGCGAAACGCATGCGCCTGGCGCCGCATTTCGCCATGGAAATCCATCTGCACCTGGCGGCTGCCTATGCGCACGAGCCGTGGGTAGAACATTTCGATTGGCTGGCGCCGCTGTTTAACGAGCAGCTCGACATCAAGGACGGCCGGATGATCGTGCCCGCACGTCCGGGGCTTGGTTGCAGCCTGACGGGCAAAGCCCGTGACTGGACCGTGGAAACGCGCAGTTTCGGCGGCTGATTTAGAACGAGGAGAAGGAAATATGAACCCCGCAACCCGTGAAAAGCTGATGGGTGTCTCCGTCGCGACGCTCTGCTCGGCGCTGTTCAAGCGTGGCCTGAGGAATCAGACAGTCCAGGATGTCCGGCCCGTGCAGCCCAAGGGCCGCAATATGGTGGGGCCGGCCTTCACGCTGCGTTATATGCCGGCGCGCGAGGACCGCAACGCGATGAATGTTTTTCGCAACCCGAAACATCCCCAGCGGCTTGCCATCGAGACGTGTCCCGACGGCCATGTTCTGGTGATGGACAGCCGCAAGGATGCGCGCGCAGCCTCCGCCGGCGACATTCTGATTACCCGTCTGATGATGCGCGGCGGCGCCGGCGTCGTCACCGACGGTGGCTTCCGCGACGCCGTGACCATCGGCGGCCTTGATATTCCCGCCTATCATCATCGTCCCTCCAGCCCGACCAACCTCACGCTCCACGAGGCGATCGACATCAACGTGCCGATCGGCTGTGGCGATGTGGCGGTGTTCCCGGGCGACATCATGGTTGGCGACGACGACAGCGTAATCGTCATCCCGGCAGAGATCGCCGACGAGATCGCCGACGAAGCTGTGGAGATGACGGCTTACGAGGATTTCGTCACCGAGCGCGTCAAGCAAGGACATACGATCATTGGCCTTTATCCGGCCACCGACGAAAGCAATCTAACGCTCTTTGCCGAATGGCGGAAGGTGAATGGCCGCTAAGGCGGTGTACTGAATAACGGATCACCGCATCAGGACGGAGCGAGGCTCCGCCGAGGAGGATAACAATGAGCTGGACCCCTTCAGGCAGGCATTTCATCGCCGGCGAATGGACCGTAGGAGAGACGACATTTCGCTCCGAACCGGCGCACGGGCCGGCACATGACTTCGCCGTCGGCACGACGGAACTGGTCGACCGTGCCTGCCGGGCTGCCGAAGCTGCTTTTGCCGCGTTTTCAGCAAAGACGCGTGAGGAGCGCGCGATTTTCCTCGAGACGCTCGCCGAGGAGATCGATAGGCGCGGCGAGGCCGTCACCCTCATCGGAACTGAGGAAACCGGGCTCCCCGAGGGCAGGCTCAATGGCGAGCGCGCCCGCACCACCGGCCAGCTCAAGCTGTTTGCCGAGCATATCCGCAAGGGCGCGCATCTTGATGCCCGTATCGATGCGGCGCAGCCCGATCGGCAGCCGGCGCCGCGGCCGGAGATCCGTCTGGTGCAGCGGCCGATCGGCCCGGTCGCCGTCTTCGGCGCCTCGAATTTTCCATTGGCATTCTCGACGGCCGGCGGCGATACGGCTGCCGCGCTTGCTGCCGGCTGCCCGGTCGTGGTGAAGGGACATTCAGCCCATCCCGGCACAGGTGAGATCATTGCCGAGGCCATCGCAGCGGCTATCGAACGCACAGGAATGCCGGCCGGCGTCTTCAGCCTGATCCAGGGCGGGCGCCGTGATGTCGGAACAGCTCTGGTGACGCATCCGGCTATCAAGGCTGTCGGCTTTACCGGATCGCTCGTCGGCGGTCGTGCACTCTTCGACCTTTGTGCCCAGCGTCCTGAACCGATCCCGTTTTTCGGGGAACTCGGCAGCGTCAATCCGATGTTCCTGCTGCCGGCCGCGACCGCTGCCCGGGCGGAGGCGATCGGTTCCGGCTGGGCCGGCTCATTGACGCTTGGCGCCGGCCAGTTCTGCACCAAACCCGGTATTGCCGTCGTCGTCGACGGGCCGGAGGCCGACAGGTTCACCGGTGCTGCGAAATCGGCTCTCGAAAAGGTGGCGGCGCAGACGATGCTGACCAACGGCATCGCCACTGCCTATCACGATGGTGTCGACCGCATGCGGGCAAGCAATGCAGTCGCACCGGTTCTTTCTGTAAAAAGCGATGGCCGGGACGCTGCCCCGAACCTGTTCGAAACCAATGGCTCGGCCTGGCTTGCCGATCATTCGCTCAGCGAAGAGGTGTTCGGTTCTCTCGGCCTCGTGGTGCGCGTCGGCTCGCCGGAAGAGATGCCCAGCCTTGCCGAAAGCTTCCAGGGACAGCTGACCGCGACGATCCATATGGACGACGCCGATCTTGGCTTGGCTCGCGACCTGCTGCCGATCCTCGAAAGGAAAGCGGGCAGATTGCTGGTCAATGGCTTCCCAACCGGCGTCGAGGTTGTCGATTCCATGGTGCATGGCGGACCCTATCCGGCCTCGACCAATTTCGGCGCGACCAGCGTCGGGACCATGTCGATCCGCAGGTTTCTGCGTCCTGTCGCCTACCAGAATTTTCCCGCCGGCCTGTTGCCCGAAGACCTGCGCAACTGAAATCGAGGAGCAGTAAATTGATCGCCCCGACGGAACTTCGCGAGATCATTCGCAACGGCCTGCTGTCCTTTCCCGTCACCCCGTTCGATGCCGATGACCGCTTTGCCGCCGGGCCGTTTTCAGCCCATCTGGAATGGCTGTCATCCTACCCGGTTGCCGGCCTGATCGTTGCCGGCGGCACTGGTGAACTGTTCTCGCTAACGCCGGGCGAGGTGGTCGAGGTGGTGAAGGCCGCCCGCGCCGTGTCCGGTGACGCGCCGGTCATTGCCGGATGCGGCTACGGCACGCGCATTGCCTGCGACATGGCCCGCGAGATCGAAGCGGCAGGGGGCGACGGCATTCTTCTGCTGCCGCATTACCTGACCGAGGCGCCGGCGGATGGGATCGCTGCGCGGGTACGGGCCGTGTGCAAGGCGACCAATATGGGCGTCATCGTTTATAATCGCGGCCAGGCGCGGGTTTCGGCCGAGCAGTTGGCCCAGCTTGCCGACGAATGCCCGAATCTGATCGGTTTCAAGGATGGGACCGGCGATATCGATACGGTGCGCCGTGTCACCATCGCGCTCGGTGACCGCCTTTCCTATATCGGCGGGATGCCGACGCATGAATTGTTTGCCCAGGCCTATCGCGGCGCCGGCATGCCGACATACTCCTCGGCCGTCTTCAACTTCGTCCCCGAAACGGCACTGAAATTTCACAAGGCATTTCTGGCCGGCGACGACGCAGCCTGTGAACAGATGCTGCGCGATTTCTACTATCCCTTTGCCCGCATTCGCGATCGCAAAGCCGGTTATGCGGTATCCGCCGTCAAGGCAGGCGTGCGGTTGCGCGGTTTCGAGGCGGGGCCAGTGCGTGCGCCGCTGACCGATCTCACCGAGGAGGAAGTCGAGATGATGCGCGAGCTGATGGCTTCGGCCGGGTAAGATCCGAGCATCGTGGATAGCGCGAAGGCTCGAGCGGCGAGCCCGCGCTTGATCGCCGATCTCAACTGGTATATTAGTGCGTTTGTGTATTAGAGTCGCGCTCGCAAGAGGAGGCGAGGGCCGGGATCGTCGGAAATAAGACGAAAATTCGCTGCAAGGAGCGCCAACGGCGCATGGGAGGAGAACGAAATGAAACTGCACCTGGTAGCAGCCTGCTTTTCAACCACGATGATGGCGCTGAGTGCTGCCTCGGCTCACGCTGAGGACGCCAAGAGCAACGTAACCGTCGTGCTTGCCGAAACCGTCGATGTCGTCGAACCCTGCATGGCCGCGCGCCAGGACGTCGGCCGGGTCATTTCTGAAAACGTCAACGAAATGCTGGTCGAATTCGACTACGTCAATGGCGGCCTGAAACCGCGCCTGGCGACGGAATGGTCGAAGATCGATGACGACACCTGGGAGTTCAAGCTGCGCCCGAATGTCAAATGGCACGACGGCAAGCCGTTTACCGCCAAGGACGTCCAGTTCACGATCGAGCGCAACAAGAATAAGAAACTCAGCTGTGAAACCGGCGGCAAATATTTCGGCGGCACTGAGTTCAGCTTCGAGACGCCAGATGCCAACACGATCCGCATTACGACAGAACCGGCGCAGCCGATTCTTCCGCTGCTGATGACGGTGATGGCCGTGGAACCCGCCGAAGCGACACCCGCCGATGAATTCACCCGCAAGCCGATTGGCACCGGCCCCTATACGTTCGACAAGTGGGAGGTCGGCCAGTCGATCGTGCTGAAGCGCAATCCGGACTATTGGGGGGAGAAACCGCACGTGGAACAGGCGACCTATCTGTTCCGTTCCGACAGCGCGGTGGCAGCCGCCATGGTCGATGCCGGCGAAGCCGATATCGTTCCGGCCGTGTCGGTGCAGGATGCCACCAACAAGGAAACCGATTTCGCCTATCCGAATTCGGAGACGACATCGCTGCGCATCGATACGCGTGCAGCGCCGCTCAACGACCGGCGCATACGCGAAGCCATGAACCTCGCCATCGATCGGCAGGCAATGCTCGGAACGCTGTTCCCCGAACAGGCAAAGATCGCCACACAGCTCGTGGTGCCGACGACGATCGGCTACAATGCCGATATTCCCGCCTGGCCTTATGATCCGGAAAAAGCCAAAGAGCTTGTCAAGGCGGCGAAAGCTGATGGCGTGCCGGTCGATCAGCAGATCCGCATCATCGGTCGCAATGGGCAATACCCCAACGCCACGGAGGCGATGGAAGCGATGATGGCCATGCTTCAGGAGGTCGGCTTGAACGTAAAGCTCGACATGTATGACGTTTCCGTGTGGAACGGCTACTTCGTTGCACCTTTCGTCGCCGATTCCGGTCCGACGCTGACGCAGTCGCAGCACGATAATGCGACCGGCGATCCCGTCTTCACCGCTTTCGTGAAATACGCGACCGACGGCTCCCACTCTATGGTTCGGGATCCCGCGGTCGACGCCCTCATCGCTAAGGCAACCTCAGCCACCGGCGACGAGCGCACGAAACTCTGGAAGGAGCTTTTCGCCAAGGTAAACACCGAGATCATCGCTGATATCCCGATGTTCCACATGGTCGGGTTCACCCGCGTTTCGCCGCGTCTCGACTTCAAGCCGACGATCGCGACGAATTCCGAACTGCAGCTGTCGCAGATCCGCTTCAAGTAAGCTGGTGTGCGGACTGAAGCGCGGGCCGCCTTTTTGGAGATGGCCCGCGCTTCCGAACATGACGGATGGATGCCTATGCCTCTGATTGACCGCATTGCCCTCACCCAATTCGCCGAACAGATATTGACCCGTGCCGGGATGGAGCCGGACAAGGCTGAAACGACAGCCGCCGTGCTGGTGGAAGGCGACATGATCGGCCACGAAACGCATGGCGTCAGCCTCCTGAACTGGTATGTCGAAGCGTTGGAAGACGGTTCGCTGGCGAAGTCGGGTAGCTATGAGGTGGTCAATGACCGCGGCGCAGCCTTTGTGTGGGACGGCAAATCTCTCCCCGGGGCATGGCTGCTGACCAAGGCGCTCGACCAGGCCTGCGAACGCGTACGCGATCATGGCGTCGTCACCGCGGCAATCCGCAACTGCCATCATACCTGCGCTCTTTCAGCCTTCATGCGGCAGGTTACCGAACGGGGCCTCATCGTTCAGCTGTCGGTATCGCATCCCGCGGCAAGCCGGGTCGCGCCCTATGGCGGCACAAAGCCGCTCCTGACCCCCAACCCGATGGCGGCCGGTTTTCCGACATCCGAGGATCCGATTCTCATCGACGTCTCCGCCTCGATCACCACCACGACCATGACGCAAAACCTGGCGAAGGCCGGCAAGAAATTCCCCGAGGCCTGGGCTTTCACCGCCGCAGGCGAGCCGACCGACGATCCGCGCGAGGTAACCGAACGCGGCGGCACGATGATGCCGCTGGGCGGCCAGCGGAAAGGGCATAAGGGCTTTGGGCTCGGACTGATCGTCGAATTGCTGGGGCAGGGGCTTTCCGGCAAGGGACGGGCCAACGCGCCGCCTGGTGTGTTTTCGCAAAGCGCATTTATTCAGATCATCGACCCTGCCTTTTTCGCCGGGCTGGATGCCTTCACGTTGCAATCCGATTTTCTCGCCGCTGCATGCCGCAGCAACCCATCCGCGCCTTGGAACAATGGCCCGGTCCGCATGCCGGGTGACAGCGCAGCAAGAAGGCGCCGAGCGGCGTTGGAAGAGGGCGTGCCGGTCGGCGATGTTCCTTGGGAGAAGCTCTGTAAATATGCCGAGCTCCTTGGCCTGCCTATTCCTAACGTCGCCGCCTGAGGGATACCTCTGGGACTGTCCTTGCGAGGCCTCCAGCCGAAATTTGGAACAATCTCTCTCGTCTCTTGTTACATCGGCGATGTGATGGCGAAAAGGCAGGAACAGCTGGAGGTTCCATGAAGCGGAGCATAGGGTTTGGGCTGGTCTTTGCCGTTATGCTAACGGGCTGCACGACCGGTGCAGGAGATTACGCGTCGGCGGGACTGGCCCCCATTCCCGGCAGCATCACCTATCATGGTCAGCCTCGCACCAAGCTGACGAAATCGCCCGTAGGTTCTTCTTTCCCGCACAGCTTTACAGATCAATGGGGACGCCAGGTTGAGGAGATTTACATCATCCGGCCTGACCGGAGCTTGCTGATTGCAGAGCGCCACTATCGGCCGGTCTTCGCGCTGGACGACGACTAATCCGCACTGGGAAGGAGAATTGATCATGCCGCGACGCAAGAGCAATGAGACGGCGACCCTCGACACCAAAGGAGCCAAGATCGGCGAACCGGTGCCGAAAGCCATCATCGATATGAAGACTGCCTCCGTTGGCATTCCACCGCAGCCTGATCAGGAGCTGCGCGAAGAATTGAGCGCGCTGCGACAGCAAATCGACGTGCTGCAGCAGCAGCTCTTCGATGGCGCCCGATCGTTAAAGGGAGGTGCCCGGAAAGCAATTCGTCAGACGGAGGCGGCTGTGAAGCTCTATCCGGCCTCGACGTTGCTCTTCGTTGCGGCCGTTGCGGGGGCGTTGGCCTTCGCTGGACGCCGCGCATCTTTACCACGCCATCGCCATCAATCGGCGCTGCGCGAATTTAGGGATCTCTACGACACGATCCGCGAGCGCATCTGACAAGATTTCAGGATTGTCAGCATTGCGATTATGCCCGACACTTGCTCATCGAAGCGAGGGCAACTGCATGCTCGACATCATTATACGGAGCGCTCTTGATATCGTTCAGCGTACTGAGCGCCTGATCGAGACAAGCAAGCAGTTGCTGAACAGTGAAGACCTTGACGAAGTCGATGTGTATGAGCTCGATTGCGAGATCGAACGGCTGGGGGATGCGGTTTTCGTCATAGACGAAGCCATTCGGGCACTTGCACGTACCGTCGACTGCTGGCCGCAGGCCGCCCGAGCCTACGGCATGCATAGGACAGTGCATTGATGGGATGTGCTGTCGCTGCCTAGACTAGGGGGAGGTGACAATTTACGGACCCCGTTCCAGACGGGTTTTCGAGCCGTGATGTGCGTGTCACGCCGATGTCACGCGACCATGGAAACAATATGTGGTTGATCGGTGTGGTTGGGATGAGGCCCGGGTCTCAGACCTAGCGACGGTCGTCTGATGGCCGGAACCGGCCGCTCTGTTGTTTGATCAATTTTTGAGCGCATTGGAGACACTCGATGAGGGATGTGCTGCCGACTATCACGCGTGTCCTGAGCCGTGGACGGCCGGGACAATCCTGTTTTTGTTCCGATGGGGCATCACGATGACCTCGAAGACCTCCAGGCGAAAATCTCAGCCCCACCAATTCATCTTTCAGGTTCACACACGCACGATCGCAGAGATCAGATATGACAGCGTCAGCCAAGTCATGACCGTGGTCTATCACGACGGCCGTTCGACGACGACGACTGGCATACAGGGCCCGGCGATGCTGAGGATCCTCGCCCAGCGTCCGCTGGAGCGCTCTCCGTTCCTGTTGCAGACGGTCATCTGACGCGGAAAAACCGTCGCCGCCTCTGCGCCGCGTGGACAAGACATTCGCTGGTTAAATCGGCATGATCTTGCATCCATTTCCCGCTGGCTGCGTTCATCTCCAACAGCCAACCCACGGAGGGAATGCAGATGAACTTTCCGCCCCCGATAACGGAAGCTCCCGCGCAACGCTTCGAACAGGCGACCGATGCTGCACGCGAAGCATTGGAAAGACTGATTGCAGCCGCCAATGAAGCGGGCTGGGCAACCGGAGAGATAGCCGCGGCGCTTCTTAAGGCCGCGCAGTTTCTGAGCGAAGCCAACAAGAAAGATCCCGATCCAGCCGACGACCCTGCCATCAGCGATGCTTCCGCCAGGCAAGAGCAGATTGGCCACGGAGAGCTCTACGATTAACCCGGTTCTTCCCGACTGATCCTCGCTACGGAGCCGCGCACAACGAGGCTTGTGGTGACGCGCAGACGTTCGACGGCAAGCGGGGTCCGTTCGATACGGGCGACGAGCCGTTCGCCGGCAAGCTTGCCCATCTCGTAGACGCGCTGGTCGACGATGGTGATCGGTGGAATGGTGACGCTGGTCCAGTCGGCGTCGAGAAATGAAATCATTGAGATATCCTGAGGGATCGACAGGCCGAGCGATTGCAGCGATTTGAAAATGCGCAGGCCCACGAGGCTGTCCGATGCCAACAGCGCCGTCGGCGGCGATGTTTCCGAGAGCAGCCGTTTCATCACTGCGTCTGTCTGTTGCTGGTTCGTGGCGCCGAGCCGGATATAATGAAGAGGGTCCGGCAAACCCGCCTCGGTCACAACGCTGACGAAGCCTTCCATGCGTTCGCGTACGGCGGAATTTGTTATCCGCCCGAGATCGGTGAGCCCGACGTCCTCGGCCTCCATGGCGGAGACGTAGGCGAGGCGGTGATGTCCTTGGCCGACCAGGTGCCGGGTCGCGCTGATTGCCGCATCCCGGTCATCCCCGGTCACGGCGTCGACATCCAGCTCCGGGATGGCCCTGTCGAACAGAACCAATGGCACGCCTGCGCGGCGGACGCGCTGCAGGTGATCTGGGCGATCGCAGCGAGCCGGCGTGACGATCAGACCATCGACGCGTTTGCCGATCAGGAGGTCGACCGCCGATTTTTCCGCATCGAGCTGTTCGCCAGAATTGGCGATGATGACGTTGAAGCCCGCAAGCCGGGCTGCATCGGTGATTCCGCGCACCGCCAGGCTGAAGAAAGCATTCTCTATGTCGCCGACCACGACGCCGATAATGCCGGAGCGTCCGGTGCTCATGCTTCGCGCGAGTTCGTTCGGGCGGTATTCGAGTGCGGCCGCCGCCGCCATCACCCGGTCCTTGATCTTGTCGCTGACGACGCCATAGCCGCCGAGCACGCGGGCTGCCGTCGCCTTCGAGACCCTTGCTGCCTTTGCGACGTCGGCAACCGTGACTGAACGTTTCTGGGCAGCGGAATCTTCCATGGGGCAGCACTACAAGAGTTGTTGACGACCGGTCAATTGACAGATATCAAATATACCGTGAGACCGGTCTCTTTATATGGAAGACCGGTCTCCTGTCCAGAAATCTTCGCCGCATAGGCGACGAGACCGGATGGTAACGAATGCCGAAAAGAGCATCCCTTCAGAGCGGAGAACGAACATGAGACCATTTGAATCAGTCGCGGCCGTCGCGGCTCCACTACGGGCCGGCCTTCTGACCTGCCTTCTGGCGATCGGCGCCGGCTCTGCGGTCGCGGCCGAAAATCCCTATAACCTCATCGAGCCCGGGACGATTAGCGTCGGCACGATGGGCGATGCCAAGCCCTATACGTTTGCGACGGCGGACGGCCAGTTCACCGGTTTCGATATCGAGCTGTTTCTCAACGTCGTCTCCCGCCTTGGCATTCCGAAAGACAAGGTTACGTTCACGGGCCAGGAATTCTCCGCACTGCTGCCGTCGGTGGCAAACGAACGGTTCGATGTTGCCGTTGCTGCGATCGGAACCACCGAAGCCCGCAAGAAGACCGTCGACTTCTCCGACGGCTATCTTGCCGGTTATCTCTCGGTCTTGACTGCGGATGCCGGCATCAAGGACTCCGTTGGCCTCAAGGGCAAGCGTCTCGGCGTCGTGCAGGGGACCTTGCAGGAAGTCTATGCGGCCAAGAATTTCGGTGAGACAGATCTCGTGAAATTCCCTGACAACAATTCGGCCGTCGCCGCCCTCAACAACGGCACGGTCGATGCGCATTTTCTCGACTATGAGGCCGCCAAACAATATGGCGAGCGCTACCCCGCGCTGAAGGTTGCGGTCAACATCCCGTCCTTCGATGCGCCGGCGGGTTTCGTGATCAGGAAGGGAAACGATGCCTTCCGCACGGCGTTGAACACAGCGCTTCACGATGCGATGCAGGACGGCACCTGGAAGACCCTCTACGAAAAATGGTTCCCTGGCTCGCCGATGCCGGACCAGTATCTTCCCAAGAAGTAGGACCGCGGGCCGTCCGCTTCGGCGGGCGGTTTCATGCCCGGCACGGGCTTCGATGGGGATCTCGATGAACTGGCTTGAAAATCTGCGCCGCAGCTTCCTGGATTGGGAGGCCATGGCCGAAGTGCTGCCGAGCATGATCAGCGTCGGCCTGAAGAATACCCTGATCCTGGCCGCCGCCTCGACCGTGCTCGGTGTTGGCATCGGCATGGCTCTTGCGGTGATGGGCATCTCGCAGTCCCGCTGGCTGCGGCTGCCCGCGCGCATCTATACCGATATTTTCCGCGGGTTGCCGGCGATCGTCACCATCCTGATCATCGGTCAGGGTTTTGCCAGGATCGGACGGGAGATCTTCGGTCCGTCACCATTCCCGCTCGGCATCCTGGCCCTCAGCCTGATCGCCGGTGCCTATATCGGCGAAATCTTCCGATCCGGCATCCAGAGCGTCGAGCGCGGCCAGATGGAGGCGTGCCGAGCGCTCAGCATGAGCTACGGGCAGGGCATGCGCTTGATCGTCATCCCGCAAGGTATTCGGCGCGTTCTGCCGGCGCTGGTCAATCAATTCATCGGAAACGTCAAGGATTCCAGCCTCGTCTATTTCCTGGGGTTGCTCGCCTCCGAGCGGGAGATCTTCCGCGTCGGGCAGGATCAAGCTGTCGTAACGGGCAATCTGTCGCCTTTGTTGCTGGCCGGCGTCTTCTATCTCGTCATCACCGTGCCGCTCACCCACCTGGTCAATTACATCGATGCGAGACTGCGCCTGGGAAAACAAGGCCGCGGCTCGGGTGTTGCGAGTGGATTGGTCGAGGTGAGCGAAATGCACGCCGCCGGTCCGCAACCCGCGGCAAAATCCGGCGAGGAGACCGAACCGCGTTTCAAGGGCGGTGCCCTGTACGTCCGGGATCTCACCATGGCCTATGGCGATCTCGATGTGCTGAAGGGCGTCGATCTCGACATCGCCGCCGGTACCGTCACCTGCATCATCGGCCCCTCCGGCTCCGGCAAATCGACGCTGCTGCGCTGTATGAACAGGCTGGTGGAACCGAAAGGCGGCGACATCCTGCTCGACGGCGACAGCATTCTGCCCATGAAACCGGAGCGGTTGCGCCGGCGCGTGGGCATGGTGTTCCAGCACTTCAACCTGTTTCCCGATCATACCGCGCTTGAGAACGTCATGCTTTCACTGACGAAGATCAAGAAGATGTCGAGCCAAGAGGCGCGACGCATCGCCGAGGCGCGTTTGGCCGAGGTCGGTCTTGCCGAGCGCAGGGATCATCGCCCGGCAAGTCTATCGGGCGGGCAGCAGCAGCGCGTCGCCATCGCGCGTGCTCTCGCCATGGATCCGGAGCTGATCCTGTTCGACGAAGTGACGAGTGCGCTGGATCCCGAACTGGTCAAGGGCGTTCTCGACCTGATGGCGGCCCTCGGCCGCCAGGGCATGACGATGGCCGTCGTGACGCATGAGATGGGATTCGCGCGCAGGGTTGCCGACCAGGTCGTCTTCATGGATGAGGGCCGCATCGTCGAGGCCGGCTGCCCGCAGCAGATCTTCGACAATCCCAAAAGCGAGCGGCTGAAGCGCTTCCTTGCGGAAGTCCTCTAGCCCCTGATGCGAGACATGCCGTCGCCGGCTCTCACGACGGATGCATGGAGTTCGTTCGACATAGCAGGAAACAAGGTTATCGACATGAATGCTTCCCCAAAACCTTCGAAGGTCGTCGTCATCGGTGGCGGAATATTCGGCGTCTCGACGGCTGTCCATCTCGCTCGCCTCGGCATTGCCACCTTGCTCGTCAGCGACGGGCCGCTTGCCAATGGCGCCTCCGGTCGTTCGCTCGCCTGGCTCAATTCGGCCCGGAAACGCTCCGATGCCTATCACCGGCTGCGCCTCGCCGGCATCGACCGTTATCGCACCCTCGCTGCCCGGCATCCGGATGCGCCCTGGCTGCGCTTCGATGGCGGCCTGACCTGGGATGCCGATGACGCCGGCAATGAGATCGCCGAGGTCTTCGACTTTGAGCGCGATCTCGGCTATCACGCGCGATGGCTGGCCCAGGAAAACATTGCCGGCGCGACGCCCGGTGTCGACGCCGGTGCGGTGACGCCGCAGGGCGCGATCTTCAATCCCGGCGAAGGCTGGGTCGATCTTCCCTCCCTGATCGGCCTTCTGGCGCAGGAATTCCGTTCGCTCGGCGGCGAGGTCGTGACGGACGCCGGGCGCGCGACGATTGATGTCGAAGGTGCCCGCGTCTGTGGCGTCAGCACGGCGGACGGCAGGCACTGGGACGCGGAGTCTGTGCTGCTTGCCGCGGGCGCCGCCGTTCCGGCGATCGTCGCCGAAGCCGGCCAGCATATCGACGATGCAACGCCAGTCGCGCTTCTCGTCAGGACCAAGCCGATCCGCCATTCGCTGAAGGCCGTGCTCAACACCCCCCGCGTCGCCATCCGGCCCATGCCGAATGGCGGCTTCGCCCTCGATGCCGCCTGGTCTGAGGAAGAGGTCGGAGTGAAGCCGGACGGCGGCTATGAAGTCAGACAATCGACGCTGGACGGGCTGCTGCGCGAAGCGTCGAAAGTTCTCGACGGCAATCCGACGCTCGAGATCGATGATTATGGGGTCGGCCCAAAGCCCATTCCGGGCGACGGCGAGCCGGTCTTCGGCGAACTGCCGTCGATCTGGGGCTACTTCGTCGCCTTCAGCCATAGTGGCGCCACCCTCGGCCTGATCGCCGGTGAACTGCTGGCGGACGAGATCGCCACCGGACGCCGCCATTCGCTGCTGGCGGAGTTTCGGCCCGAACGTTTCAACGCGTCGCGACGATGACGGGCGTGGAAGGATCGGAAGTCCGACGGCAGCCGTTGCGAACCGCGAGCGGCGGCCGATGCATCCTTCTGAGCCGTCGAGCGTTCTATCGCCAGGAACAACTGGAGATCCATCATGTTCAAGGACGAACTCGGGGACATCGGCACAAACATGAATAGGCGCGGCAGTGCCGGCACCGCACCGGCTGCTTTCGACGACGCAAACGCCAATCCCGATCTCATCAGGCGTGAGGGCTTTGCGAGCGAGGCCGAATATCGGGCTTATATTGCGACGCTCGGTGGTCACGCTCCGGTTGGAGGCACCATCGAGGACCCTCTGCTGGTCTCCGATGATCATGCCCTGGAAGGTCGTCTGCGAGAGCTGAGAGAAGAACTTGAAAGCCTCCGCGCCCGCCTTCAGGTGATCCAACATCAGGCCGCGACCGTCGTTGCGGAGAACGTCCGCTGGGCCGATGCAAGCGCCCACGCGCAGCTTGGCAATCAGCCCTGGCTCAAGCTGGCCGGCGCAATGGCGGCAACATTCATCGTCACCAGAGGCATCAGGCGACTGCCTCTCGGAACCGTGTCGACGACGGCACTGCCGTTGGTCGCGGCCGCGATGAAGCGGAAGTCCGCCAGGTGATCAACATCATCCTGTAACGAGGACCTCGGGCACGGCCACTTCTGCTTCAATTGCTCTCTCGGCGTCCGGTTAGGCGAAAGTAATTTCCGCAAGGAGAGGCAGGTGATCGGAGGCGACCCTCGTCAGGCGGTTGTCCAGGACCGTCGCCTGTTTGACGATGAGATCGTCGGAAACGAAAATGTGGTCTAGGCGCATCAGCGGGTAGCGGGAGGGGTAGGTCGCTCTTGGCCTCGCCTTGCCTGCGCGCTGGGCATCCTTCAATGACCGCGTGGCAAGTCGGTAAGTCGCCGATGCCGGAATGGCGTTGAAATCGCCGCAAAGGATGGTGGGAAGAGGCTCGTCCCCTTTCCCGCGCAGCCAGCCCGAGTTCAATAGCGTCGTCATCTGCCGCATGCGCTCGCGGCCGCGAAGGCCAAGATGGGTGTTGACGACCAGCATTTTTCTGTCGCCGACCAGTATTTCGACGGAAAGGGCGCCGCGCTGTTCGCCGATGGATGGCAGCGGGCCGGCCTTGACCGCGCCAGTCGGCAGCGCCGTGATGATAGCATCGCCATATTGCTCTTCGGCAATAGACAGTGCCGGATGAAAATGGGCCTGCATCTCCAGAAGCGACGCGATCGTATGGGCTTGATCGATGCCGCCGGTCCTGCGCCTGAGGACATCGACCTCCTGAAGAGCGATGATGTCGGCTCCCGCCGCGGCGATGACCGAAGCGATGCGTCCGGGATCGAGCTTGCGGTCGTTGCCGACACAGCTGTGCACGTTGTAGGTCAGGAGTTTGATCGTTTTTTCCGACATGGGCCTGCTGAAGCTTGTCCCTTGGGGACATGGATCTCGTTCGCGGGGGGAACACAAAACTCATTTAATCGTTCCAGATTATCGAACCATCGCGCTCGCACGCCTGAGGACAATCGATGAGCTTGAAAAGTATGATCTGGAATGGACTGCTCGTTGCTGCCCTTTGTCTAGCGGTCTTCCTCCTCTACCGAATCTTCCAACAATACAGCCTCGAGCAGATCGTCCAATCGGTTCGCAGCATACCTTTATCGAACTTCTGCGTAGCCCTTCTCTTTGCGGCGGCATCCTATCTATGTCTCGGATGTTTCGATCTCCTGGCGATCCGTTCACTCGGTAAATCCTTGCCCTATCCGAAAATCGCGTTGGCATCGTTCATCAGCCTGTCGCTCGGCCACAATATCGGTTTTGCCGGACTGAGCAGCGGCGCCTTCCGCTATCGTTATTATTCGCGCTGGGGGCTGACGACCGAGGATGTCGCCAAGATCATCCTGTTTTGTGGCGTCACCGTCGGGCTGGGGCTGATCACGCTTGGCGGCTTGGCGATGATCGTCAATCCCGGGGACGCCGGGCGTCTGCTGCGCCTTGATCCTGCCCGTGTGCGCATCTTCGGCCTGCTGGCGCTGATCGTGCCGGTCGTCTATGCGGGGCTGGCGTTTTTCATCCGCGGCAAGCTGCGGCTTTGGCGCTGGTCCTTTCAGTTGCCGCGATTTTCGGTCGCGGTCGCGCAAGTTGGGGTGGGGACAATCAATTTCGTCTTTGTGTCTGCCTGTCTCCACCAGATGCTCTCAGCCTTCGGCGACGTTGCCTTCTTCAGATCGGTAACAGCTTACGTGCTTGCCAACTCGGCAATTCTGGTAACGCATGTTCCAGGTGGTCTCGGCGTGCTCGAGGCGACCGTCTCCTATGCGGTGCCGAAGGAAGCATCCATCGGCGCGCTGATCGCCTTCCGCTGCGTCTATTTCTTCATTCCCCTGGCGCTTGGCGCAACGCTACTCGCGATCAGCGAGGTCGTTTTTCGCCGCCGGTCACGTGGGGCGAGCGAGACGGCGGACGAGAGCGCCGAGGCCCAGTCGGCTTAGCAGGGTCTTGGGCTTGCCCGGGTCGAAGAGCGCGGTTCCCATGACTGGCTTTGTGCTGCCGGCCATGTCGACGGTAAACTCGCGCAAGCCGCGGCGACCATCATTCAGCGTCTCGATCGCTTCGATCACCGATCCTGTGCGAGTGAAGGCTGCAGCAAAGGTCTCGGCCGCCCTTCCCAGGTATTCCGAAAGCAGGCGGTTGCGGAGATCCACGATCCCCTGGCGTTGATCTTCGCCGTCGGCCTCCAAGAGCATATCGCATTCGGTATCAATTGCTTCTGAGCGATTGTTGATGTTGGACGAGCCAATGCGCACCAATTTGTCATCGGCGATGATCAGCTTGGAGTGGACGAGCACCTCCACCTCCACCTCGGTGCTCGCGGGCGAGGCTCGCCCGGCGGCGGGGGGGCTTGGCACAGCCGGCCCTGGAACAACGGGATAGTAAATGCGCAGGCGATGAGCCCGGTCGGCGCGTGTGAGGCGACGGATGACGCGGTCGCGATTATTACCCATGACGAGCTTTTCGATCAGCCCGTGAGAGCTGCGCGTGCAGATGATGATGACTTCAGGCCCGTCGTCCTCCTCAAGCCGGGCGGCGATGGCGTCTGCGACCCGGAAGGAGGCGAGGTATTGTGCTTCGATGTAAAGTGATCGCTTCGCCCGGGAGATCACATCAAGTGTCATGTCGATGCCGTCGCTGACGCCGGTCCGCAAGGCCGTCGAGGGTTCTGTCAGCGCGAAGCTGACCGAAATATCTCTCATCGAAACCGGCAGATCATCCGGCCAGACGAAGGGCGCGCTCGTGGCCAATGGCGGGTGGCTTTCGCCGGTGGCTGCTTCCCAGCGCCGCCTGGCGATATCGCCGATCAGCTTTGCCGCGTCGCCGGTGACCATCGCTTGAACATCATGCAGGGGGTCGTAGGAGACGCCTGCGGGATCACGTCGCAGTTTGTCTTTGGCGCGATGAAGCCAGGTGTCCCACCGCCGCGCCGTCAGATCCATCCCGCCGATGAAGGAAACCGCGTCGTCGATGCAGACGAGTTTCTGATGATGGCAGCCGCCGAACACGCGCTGAAAATCGAAGCGCAGATCGATCCGTGCATTCTTCGGGAAATTCTTCTTGCGAAACAGCTGCAGGGACTTGTTAGAATAGAGAGGGCCGAGCGCCCAGACGAGGATGCGTATTTCCAGCTCGGGATTTTCCGCCGCGAGACCGTGCAGCAGGTCGGCGAGCGTCTCTCCGGATTTATCGGGTTCCATCAGGATGTCGGGATTGAAATCCCATCCGATGATCCAGACGGTGCGCCGCGCCTGCCGCAGCGCCCGCGCCAGTTCGGCAAAATAGCTGTTGCCGTTGATCAGGAAGGTCGCCTGCGCGGCACTCCCTTGCAGGTCAAGGTCCCTGTCATCCTGCCTTTTATGGTCGACCAATGGCGGTAATTTTGCCTGGGTCAGCGTCGAATGATTGAAGACGGTCTCAATTGCGGTCATGATTGCCTCGGCCTCTAACTGGGAAAACAAACGCTTGGAATATTTTTGGGTTCCGTGCGGTGCCGGAAGAGGCGGCCCGGACTGACTTTGTCCGGCGAGAGAAAGTGCAGGGACATCAGATGTCACAACGAGCAGGCAGTGCCGATCTTCCGCTTCACGGAGGACGTGTGCCGCATTGGCTGGGCGACCGGATGACGCGGCTGGGGACGCTGATCACCGAGGCGATCGTTCATCACTATGGCCGCGACGAATTCCTGCGCAGGCTCGCTCACCCCTTCTGGTTTCAGTCCTTCGGCGCCGTCATGGGCATGGATTGGCATTCCTCCGGCATTACCACCAGCGTTCTTGGCGCGTTAAAACGCGGGCTAAAGCCGCGCGCCGGTGAACTTGGCTTGCATGTCTGCGGCGGCCGCGGCGCGCAGTCACGCAAGACCCCGCAGGAACTCGTCTCGATCGGCGAGCGCGTCGGTCTCGATGGGGAGGGGCTCGCGATGACGAGCCGCCTCATCGCCAAGGTCGACAGCGCGGCTGTTCAGGACGGCTTCGATCTTTATCTGCACGGCTTCATCGTCGCCGATGACGGCCATTGGGTCGTGGTGCAGCAAGGCATGAATGGCGACAAGCGGCAGGCCCGACGCTATCACTGGCTCTCGGAGGGGCTGGAGAGCTTCGTCGACTCGCCGCATGCGGCCATCGAAGGAAGGAGCCAGGGCGAGATCGTCAATCTGGCCGACAGGCGCGCCGAGCGCTCCCGGCGTGGCCAGCTTGATCTGCTGGCGACGCTCGGTCCCGACCGGATCGTTCGCGAGGCCGCCGCGCTACTGCGTATTGAGCACCCGGCGCCCGAGCCTGCCGAACAACCGATGTTGCCGCACCTGATCATGCCGGCACATCACGATGTGCGCGAAAGCGACGTGATTATGCGGCGCCTGCACGGCAATCTGGCCGCAGCGGCGGACCGTGGGCCGGCGGATTTCGAACAACTGCTGCTCGTTCCGGGTGTCGGTGCCCGAACCGTGAATGCGTTGGCCCTGGTGGCCGAAGTCGTCCACGGCGCGCCTTGCCGTTTTTCCGATCCGGCGCGGTTCTCGATCGCCCATGGCGGCAAGGACCGCCATCCTTTTCCAGTCCCGCTCAAGGTCTACGACGAGACGATCGCCGTGATGAAATCGGCCGTACAGAAGGGCAAGCTCGGACGGGAGGAAGAGTTGCGGGCGCTGAAGCGCCTTGATGACCAATCCCGGCAGATGGAACGCTACGTCACAGGTCCTGACCTCAAGGAAATTATCGCCGGCGAATTTCGCCAGTCCGCCGATTTCGGAGGCCGGAGCGTCTTCGGCTGGGAGGAGCCGCCCGCAGTAAGCCACCCCTTTATGCCACTCGAACAGGATGATTTTAGGCCCGGTTGGCCTAGAATCTGAATCCTGTTCTAAATTAAAGAGTAGAGCATGATGTCGCCCGAAAACCGCGCACACTTTTCGGCATCATGCTCTCTTAACGCGCTGAGCCGGGTAGGGTGACCTCGCCGTTTTCCTCACCATCCCAGTACCGGATGGAGGACGCCGAAACTTTGATAAGAACGATCCCGGGAGTGTCCACACCTTCAGGAAACCACCGCTCGAGATCGGGCACCCAATGTTCTTCGAATGCCGCCTTATCCCGCACCAGCGAGGCGAAGCCCTCGACAGCAATGAAAATCCCCGGTTTGCCGAGGAGGCTGGGAGGTGCCGTGAACGTCAGCGAGACGATGTCGATGCCTTCGATCTCCGTGATTTTCCTGCTGTCCTCATACGAAAAGAACCAGGAATCCCCGTCATATTCGACGTCGCCATTATTGCTCATTGGTCGGGCCGAGATGCGGCCCGACCCGGCGTTCGTCGACAGCATGCAGAAATCGATCTTCTTCAGTTGTGAGGATAGGTCTTCGAGGGACATGGACGCCATTGCGATCTCCCGGGTTTGAGTGCTCGGGAGTAGCGTGCAGGCGTCCAAATTGTTCCGTGGAAAGCCTACGTGAATAAGCCTCCATCCTTTTGATCTATTCCCGCAAGGTTTAAGGATGGAAGTATGCAGGAATTCCAGGGGTTACAGCAGCGTCCTGTGCGAAGCTGAAGATAAGCGGCGCTGTACCCTCAATGGCCGTCGGGCGGGACGGCTTCGACCGGAACTGTCTCTTTCAGGCTCTTCCGATGGAAGATGAACAGACCGGCAAAGACGATGATTGCGGCGCCGACGACGATCTGCATATCGGGAATATCGTTGAAGAAGATGTAGCCGAGCACGATCGCCCAGAGCAGCAGCGTATATTGCAGCGGCGCCAACAGCGATGCCGGCGCGAGTTTCAGAGAGCGTGTGATCAGCAGGTGGGCGCAGGAGGCGACGATCCCGAGCAATAGCATGCCGGCCCAATCGACAAGGGTTGCCGGCTGCCAATGGCCGATGCTCAAGACGATGCCGGTGGCGAGCGCGGCCACCGTCTGCCATGTCACAAGCGTCGTGTCGCTGGTCGAACGCAGGTAGCGGCTCATCACCAGCGACAGCGCAAAGGCAAGACTGCCGACAAGACCGAAGAGCGACGGAAGCGACAGCATCGCTGTCGATGGACGCAGCGCGATGACGACGCCTGCAAAGCCAAGCAGAACAGCAAGCCAGCGGCGCCAGCCGATCTTTTCCCCGAGAAAAAAATGCGAGAGCGCCGCAATGTAGATCGGCCCGGCCATATAGAAGGTCATGACATCTGCGAGCGGCAGATAGGCGACGGCGGCGTAGAACAGGGCGACATCGGCGGTCGCCATGGCAACACGCATGAACTGGAGCGCCTTCTGGTCGACGCGGAACAGGGCCATCGGCCCTTGCCGCACGATCATCGGCCCGAGCACGACGAAAGCGCCGACGGAGCGGATTACCAGCACCTGGCCGACGGCAAAGCTTGCGACCAGCCACTTGCCCATCGCATCGTTCAGCGCAAAGAGCAGATCGCCGAGCAACATCAGCACGACGCCGGTCATGATCAGGTTTCCGGCATTGGCCGCGACCGTCTTGGTCTTCATATCGACATCCTTGCAAGAAAGGCGGCTTCGGCGTTAACACCGCCGATGTCAACGGTTAGTTTCGTCCGCGATTTTGTTTGATTCGCCGTCGTCGCTGGGGCCGCGATGCGCCCGTCAAATCCGTCCATTGGAATTGGAGAGTTTTCCACTTGCGTCCCCTAGGGGTGTCCTCGCTACTTTGCCAGACATCTGCGGATACAAATCTGCATGACCTCGGACATATCTCGGATACTTGAAAACGGCACCGTCTTGGGGCGCAAATTCAACGCTAAAACGGAGTATTCCTTTGACGTCCTTTCCTCTTGATATTAACCGCCGCAATTTTCTGGCCGCTGCCGCCATTGCCGGCACTGCAGCGATGTTAAAGCCTGCGATGTCATTTGCGACCGCCAGCGCAGCCGACGAGGTTCGACCTTTCAAGGTCAATATTCCCGACAGCGCGATCCAAGAGTTGAAGCAGCGCCTTGCTATCGCGCGATGGCCCGCCAAGGAAAACGTCGGCGACGACTCCCAGGGTGTACAGCTCGACCGTTTTCGCGCCCTTGTCAATTATTGGCAGGACGGTTACGACTGGCGGAAGGTCGAGGAAAAGCTCAATTCCATTCCGATGTTCATCACGGAAATCGACGGGCTCGACATCCATTTCATCCACGTCCGTTCCGGGCACGAGAACGCGCTGCCATTGATCATGACCCATGGCTGGCCGGGTTCGATCCTTGAAATGCTCAAGGTCATCGATCCGCTGACAAACCCGACTGCTCACGGCGGCACAGCCGACGATGCCTTCCATCTGGTCGTTCCGTCGATCCCGGGCTTCGGCTTTTCCGGCAAACCGAACGTGCGGGGATGGGATTCCGACCACATCGGCCGCGCATGGAGCACGCTCATGAACCGGCTCGGATACCAAAAATACGTTTCGCAGGGCGGCGATTGCGGCTCGGTCATCTCACAGCGCATGGCGCATCAGAACGTTCCCGGATTGCTAGGTATTCACCTTACCATGCCTGCAATCGTCCCAAGCGAAATCGTGCCTATCCTGGCTGCTGGCGCTCCCGCACCCACAGACTTCACCGAGGAGGAGCGGGCTTGCTTCGATAAGCTGGCGATTTTCTACCGAGATAGCGCCGCCTATGCGCAAATGATGGTCACCCGTCCGCAGACCATCGGCTATTCGCTGGTCGATTCGCCGGTCGGAATGGCCGCTTGGATGTACGACAAGTTTGCTGAATGGACATGCAGCGACAAACAACCGGAAAAGATCCTGACGCGCGACGAGATGCTCGACGACATTTCGCTCTACTGGTTCACGGAGACGGGGGCCTCGGCCGCCCAGATCTACTGGGAAGACCATACCAACAACTTCAATGCCCTCGACAAGATCCCGACGTTGCCGGTGGCGGTCAGCGTCTTCCCAGGGGAAATCTATCAAGCTCCGAGGTCGTGGACTGAGCGAGCCTACGGCAAGCTGATCTATTTCAACGAAGTTGATAACGGCGGACATTTCGCTGCTTGGGAACAGCCCGCGATCTTTACCAACGAAGTTCGGGCGGCGTTCCGTTCGCTACGCTAAGATGAGTGCTTGATGGCCGTCGCCATTGCGACGGCCATCTCCTTCAGCCGGAAGCGAGCGCATCGTCCGATATCCAATCCGAGTTCCGTTTCAAGCACTTTGCGTAGTCGGCAGGTGTCGTGGTAGGAACTGGGTATGAACTCACTAAGCGATGTAGATTGCCAAGCCTGCGGTGCGTGCTGCTCGTTCTCGGCTGATTGGCCGAGATTTTCCACGGAAAGTGATGATGCTCTTGACTTGCTGCCACCGCGCTTTGTTGCCGCAGACGAGACGGGAATGCGTTGTAGCGGATCGCGTTGCGATGCGCTGTCAGGTCGGGTCGGTTTTGAGACATCCTGTCTCGTCTACGAAATCCGGCCTGTCGTTTGTCGCGAATGCGTTCCCGGAGATGACGCCTGCCTGATGGCCCGCGCCGCCTTCGGACTAACGCTGCCGCAACAGATACTTGGGTAGACCAGCGCTTGAACGGGACCAAATCATAGCTTTGCGCGGATGATAAACGAATTCGGGCGATTCATCCTCGACCTCGACCTCGAACGCCTGAACCAAGCATTTTAGCGCAGCTTTTCAACGACGATGGCGAGACACGTCTTGAACGCGGCAAGGTCGGTATAGAGCGCATCCCGAGGCGCGTCTCCGACGATGAGGACGCCGCCGCGCCGCTCGATTCCGGCGTGCAGCATCAGATTGTCGGCCAAGCCGAAATCCTCAACCGCAATGCCGTTCGGGTCCCGCAGTCGACCTTCCGCATCATAGACGAGGGCCCCGCCATACAGATCGCTCACGCGTTCGCTGTGATTCCGGGCCACATTCGTGTAGGCGAATACCGGTTTGCCACTTGCGCACATAAAGCCGAGTTCGAAGGCCGTGCCCGCATCGGCCGCAATGCCACGAAAGGGCGTCAGATTGGCGATGATGGCGTCAGCCTCCATCATCATCTTTTCGTCCACCGCGTTTATCGCCGCTGCCCGCTCGCGCTTCGAGTTCGTCTGCGGGATTTCCAGATCACCCGGCGAAAGTGGGAAAAGTCCCGCCTCGCGGGCAAGCGCTGCCTTCCGGTCGAGCATTTCACGGGCGTTTGGAAGGAAGACCTCCGGACCGGCCAGATAAACTTTTTTTGTCATCGACGAATTGCACCTCAATGGGATGGGCTCGGAATACCTCCCTTGCTGTACAGCCAAGGAGGATCACAATCCAGTGGACGAGAACCGCCCACGACGCGCAGCGTGTACCGGCCAGATCGTTCGCCGATGGAATTTTCGCCAAGCGTCTTGGTCCGGCCGACGGCTGTTCATAGGACCAAAGCCCTATGCTGGAACGAGCCTGCGCAGATGACGTTCAGCCGATAGCCGAAAGAGCTGAGGAGACGTCGATGCGCCGCGATTTTTGGGACCAGCCGGTTGAGGTCATCATTGGGGATGGCGACCACCTTAAGAGTATCCGCAGTAGCAGGGACGCGCTTGCATATCTCATGACCTGTTGGCCGCGTAAGAGAGCAGCATCCTTCGCCGTCGCGAAGAAGATCTGCACGGACGCCGTCGACGGGCGGGCCGATTCATCCGCGGCCGCATTGGCATTCAAGATTGCGGCGGAAGAAGCCGGCGTCCTTCATTAATTGCGACCAAATCGATTCGGCATGCTCGTAGGCTCATGGAGGCTGGTGCCATCGCCAAATACCGGCCGCAGGAGATGCTGCCGGGCGCGGAATACCAAAGTGACGAGGATCTGATTCGCCGCGTCGGCGATATCGCCACAACGATCTTCCATCCGGTCGGCACCTGTAAGATGGGCACACGATGGCTGTCGTCGATTCGCAATTGCGGGTGCATGGGCTGGCAAAGCTGTGGGTCGTCGATGCGTCGATCATGCCGACGATCGTCTCGGGCGATACCAACTCGCCGGTGATCATGATTGCCGAGAAGGCCGCCGACAGTATCCTGTCAGGGTAATGACTCTTGGCATTTAAAGTGAATGCGTGAAACCCCTTGCCGTCCCGGTACCCCAAAACGACACGCGCAGCGCTTGATTACGGTCGTGACAGCCTATCGCGCCAAGGCGTTCTTGCCTGCAGACCGTGACAACGAGCCCAACCCGCTTAACGCGGGCTGGGCAATCTTCGACTTTTGATCAGAGGGTTGAGACGTTCTCAGCCTTTGATTTACCGGTCTTGCGATCCTGTCCGACGTCGAAGCTGACCTTGTCGCCTTCGCGAAGCGACCCGCCGCGCTGCAGCGCAGACACGTGTACGAACACGTCCTGTCCGCCATCCTCAGGGGTAATGAAGCCGAAGCCCTTGTCGTCATTGAAGAATTTAACCGTACCTGTCGGCATGAGATAACTATTCCTTGTGTCATTCGTCGATTTGCGAAAGCGAAACTATACCGCCGACGCATCTCTATCAACCTTCATGCCGATGACGCAATTCAAAAGCAGCGAAGACACTAGCTTCGTTGAAGGTCGATCAGGCTCGTGACAACCGATCGGCCTGTGGCGGGGTCGGTATCGACCGTGGTGAGGCGCATGCCCGACGCTCCGATTTTTCTGATCGTCATCTGCGCACGTCGATCGCCATTGACCTCCTTCGCCCACTTTATCGCGAGGTTTATCGCATCACCGTTGCGCTTTCCGCCAAGACCCGCGGTGCCGGTTCCCGCCCCAACATAGGAGCCGGTGTAGTTGTCACCGCTCGCCTTGAGATTGGCGCTGATAATGCGGGAAAAAACCATGAGGCTGGTGCAGCGCCCATTGAGTGCGAGGGAACTTGCGTTTGTGTCCGACTTAAAGCGGCACGTGACTTTGAGGGTGGGCGCATTTGTCCGCACTTTCACCGTCCCTTTACCGCTCCAACTTCCTGCAAGTGTTTTCAAGAATACTGATTCGTCGGCATGGGCACCGGCGGCCATGACCCCCGACCCGGTCGCAATGGCGATGGAGCATGTAAAGACCTTGATCATGTGGATAATTTTCGGCCCGCGGGACATCGGCATCATGACGCTCAGCTAATCGAGGAGGAGGGTTGTCATATAATCGCTCGGCGGTGATTTGGTTCCGTATGGGAAGCATTCAGGCTTGCAACATTACTCCTCTTGTTGTGGTGGTGTCATGCGAACACGTATCAACGGGATCGACTTAGGAATGCTGCCCACGCGTGCAAAAAAGAGATTGCGAATACCTCGCTTCAGGTTGTAGATCGGGATCACACAACGGGATTGTACAAGCCGATCAGAATGACGCCAACGCCGCTGTTCGTCATTGGTCGCTATCTGAAACTTTACCGGCGCGCGGCGCCGTCACATGAAGGGGTCCGACGCCATTGTCTTCGATTGTGCTCCCCAGTCGCCCGCTTTCATTGGCGCGCAACGTCATCTCCACGCCGAACGCTTACTTCTGGGCAACGCCCATTATCCTGGCATTGGCCGTCTTTCTATTCGTCTCGGAAGCACCGGGCGTGATCCGCGATTTTCAAATCAGCCAGAACCCTTTGGTACTCGAAGATGGCGACGTGCAAAACGGGAAATGCACGACACGCAAGGCGGTCTTTACCGACTGCGAGGCACGGCTTGTCTACAGCTACGGTGGACGAAACTACGACACCGAGGTCGAGGTCATGTTCGTCGATTTCCATACCGGCGACTACGAAACCGGTCTTGTGATTTCCGCCGATCATCCGGAACTCGCGACGATGAGCCTGGGTCTGGACATGCTCTGGAACAGGATCATCACCCTCACTCTGTTTGTGGTTCTGCTTGGCGGCATGAGCTTGGGGATGATTTTTCTCGGCATCCGCATTTGGCGGGTCAAGGGCCAATTGCGCCGGCCGGCCAGGCTGATCCCCGTGCCGGTTGAGATCAGCGCATTCGACCGCAAACGCGGCGTCCTTTCCATCACCTACAATGACAAGATTGCCGGCGACAAAACCGGCCGATCGGCTTACACGCGGATGACGAGCGGACAGGAGCCTCTGATCGTCGGTGAAGCCAATGGCAAGGCGATTGGACTGGCTGTCAGGCATGGCAATACAGCCCTGCCAGTGCTTCTGGACGACCGTCTGCAGCGCGTTGAACTTACGGAGGACGAGCGCACCGCTGCTCTTGCGCCTCTAGTGCACCAACAAGCAGGCGATCAGAGTGTGCCGGTGCTGATCGAAGGACCCAAAAAGACGCTGTCGATCTGGAAGCGGCTGCAGCTTTTCTTCGGTGTGTTGCTTCTAATCGTCGTCGGTGTGGTCGGCTTCTGGCTTTGGTACGTCATGAGCTCGTCGACGCCATTCCAATCGCCTGGCATGGACATCAACAATCTCATGCCGGCGCCGTTAAACGAATGGGGATGCGAGCAGCTCAAGAAGCGGTTTGGTCAGGACCGTGCGCCGTTCGGTTGCGTCGCCGCCGATTACACGAGCTGGAGATAGAAAGGGGCCAGCGCTGTTTGGTAGGCCCTTCACGCTCGCCGAAAACCGCGAAACGCGCGGCTTCATCCCGGCCGTCGTGCGAAAAACGTGTTCCACGCTTCGTCGTTACGACCCATGCGGTATGCGTCCCATTCAAGCTCCATACCGGCGGCCTTGATGCACAGCGCGAAGTCGTCCCGGCGCCAGTAGGTCATATGGTAGGCAGCGCTGGTCTCCCCGTCGCCATCACGCATCGTCACCAGGAAGACGCCTCCGGGGCGCAGCGCGGCGACGATCTTTTCGACGACTTGGCCGGTCTGGTCGCGAGGCACGTGGATGAGGACACAGAGAGCGATCACGGCGTCATAGGGGCCGCCGAGGTCGTCGGCGATGACGTTGAGGAACTCGCCCTGCTTGCCGCGCGCGGCCTGCAGTTCGAGAAAGCGTTGCGTGGCATCGGTTCGCCTTACCAAAACGCCCTGGGTCTCAAGGAAATCCGCATCCCATCCGAGGCCCGAGCCAATCTCAAGGATCCGGCCGCCATTGCCGGCGGCGACCGCGACCTGACGCAATGCCGCTTCCAGACTGGGCGAGGGAAACGGATCAACGATGCCACTATAATCATCGGCACACTCTTCATAGGAGTCGATCGTGCGTTGGGTGGCGGCCAAGGTGGCGGAAGAAATGGGCATTTTGACCTCCGAATGATGGAATACTAACGCCGCTCAGCGCTTCATATCGCCAAGCTCAGCGTAAGGCCGCACGAGCACATCAGGCAAAATGCCTAAGCACCGATAGAATTGAATGCGATGCCGGCATCGTGAGAGCGGCAAATATCGGGGTTTTGCCAGGCAACCTCCTGGAAGCTCAAATTTAGACGGGATCAACCATCCGCAGCCGGTGCGCCATCGCGGCTGCAGCGCCGCGGCTGGGGACGGAGAGTTTGCTCAAGATGTTGGAGACATGAACGCTCGCCGTTTTCGAGGAAATGAACAGGTTGTCGGCGATCTCGCGATTGCTTTGTCCGGCAGCGACAAGACGGAGCACCTCGAATTCCCGATCCGTCAGGCCAAGAGGTGGCTTCGGCATGCCGCCGTCCGTTCCGCCTCGAAGATCAATACGAGCCTTTGCGGCCAGCGTCTCGATCTGATCGCAGAGGAGGCGGGCGCCGATCGAATGGGCAAGATCTGCGCCTCGCCGGAAATGACCCGCACCCCTCGCGCGCTTGCCGGCATTCACCGCAGCACCGCCGGCCTGCATGAGGGCATAGGCCTGCCGAAAGGGCTGGCCCAAATCAGCCCAGTTTTGGGCAAGCGCTTCCCAGAGATCGAGGTCGGACCCCGCTATGCGCGAGATCTCGGCCGAAATGCCCAGCCTCTCGGCTTCCTCCGCTCTGTTGCGGCACGGCAACCGAGCGGCAAGGTCCGCGAGCTGCCGGGCGGCATCTTTCTGATTCGTATCGACGGCAACACGTATGGCCGAGGCCAGCAGCGGCCACGAGACGCTTTTGTGCTTCTCGAAATGGGTCGAAACGGATCCTATCAGTATCGCAGATTGATCCGTGTCGCCTGCCAGCGCGCCGCTTTCGATATCGAATCTCAGAAGGTTGGCCGCTACGCGGCTCGCAACCTGAGGACCCGGTGGCAGAGCGCGCAAGGACCTTGCGGCTGCGGAAATTCGATCCGAATCCCCTATGACAAGCGCAATCTCCGCCTGGCATTCGAAAACATGAACAAGGCCGAGCGGCAGCGGATCCAACGCCGCCATTCGTTCGCACGTCTCAAGGGCGTCGGAAACGCGGCCGACGGCGAGCAAGGCGCGGCACAAAGGCGAACCCACGATCGCCCCGATATACCGGGCCTGGCCGAACTCGACGGTCCGCGCAAAGATCGCCGGTCCGACTTCGATGACCTCAGCGTAATTTCCTGTCTCAAGCAGGGCTTGAAGCAGTGCTGCGCCCGCCAGCACCTCGATCCGGCCGATCGAGGCTTGCTCGGCGCGCTTGGCCACGCTCCAATGGGCATCGATGCGGGAACTGTCCGATGCCATGTCCACAGAGGCCGCGACGATCAGCGCCTCGATACGGTACTCCTCGTCATCGAGCCTCTCCGACAGATCCTTCAGTTCGTCTCCTAAGAGCCTGGCGCGATCGAACTCTCCCCGCAATATCAGCGACCGGGAAAACTGCCCCAGTCCGTCGGCGCGCAGCCGTGTCGGATCGGGCGCATGATCAAGCGCTCGCTCAAGGTCGGCGATCTCGCCTGGGATGAGTGTGTGCTGACGCATCACTGCGCGCTGCAGCAGAAGTGCCGCCAGCTGCGTGCCGTCGCGCTCGGCATCCACCTCGGCGAGTGCGCGTTCGACAAAAGCCAGTCCCTGTTCCGCTTCCGCCGCCCAGCAGGCGGCATCGGCAGCCAGTTCCAGCACCCTGCAATGCTCCACGCCGATCAGTTCGGCCGCATTATCGACTTCGGGCCAGGCCGCCAGCACGAGCTTCAGCATCTCCATCTGGTCCGCATAGGCGAAAGTGGCGGCGGCTTCTGCAGCAGATTGCCAGGCCCACCGCAGGCAATGTTCGGCTTCGTCGGCGCCGTGCCAGTGGCGGGCGAGCGCAACGGAATGCCAAACCCGGTAGCTTGGAACCGGGCCGCGTTCGAGCACCTCGGCATAGGCGCGATGAATGGCCATCCTCTCACCGGCAATCAGGTCGCCTCGCACCGCTTCGTGGATAAGGGCGTGGCGGAACGCATATCCATCACCATCTGGCACCAGGATCCCGGCCGAAATCGCAGGGCGCAGCAATTCTGCCAACGCGCGGTCGGACTTGTTCGCCACGCTGCGAAGAAGCGCATGGGCGATATGCGGGCCGCCGAGCGCCACCAATTTCAACAGCTCGGCCGTCAACGCCGGCAAATCCCTGACGGCTTTGAGCAGGTAGTCGATGAGCGAGCCGGGAAAATCCGTACGCAAGTTTCCGCTCGCATCGATAAGGGCCTCGGTGAAAAGCGGGATCCCGCAGCACCGCGCATGAACCTTATTGATGACAGCAGGTGTTGGCGGGCGCCCGAGCAGCCCTTCGAGTTGTGCTGCGACCTCCGCCCGCGTGAGGCGGGGAAGGTTTAACACCTCGGCACCCTCGGATAGCGAGAGGTCCGCAACGGTCGTCCGCAGTGCATTGCTGCCGCTGGTCTTCTCAGGTCGATAGGTGACGATCAGCATCAGCCGAATTTTTGCCAGCCGCGTCGTGAGGAAGCGAAGCAGATCGGACGTGGCCTGATCGGCCCAATGTATGTCCTCGACGACCAGGACGAGTGGCATTTCCCGTGCAAGCTCTTCGAACAATTTTCGCAGCGCCTCGAACAGCCGCGCTCTTGCGATGGCCGCATCGTATCTTTCAGAGGTCTCGCCGAATTCGGGAAGAAGCCACGCCAGCTCGCGCACACTTGCGGCGCCGACAAGCGACCTGACGGCCGTCCCGCCACGCAGCTGAACCAGTTCATGCAGCACAGCCGTTACCGGCGCATAGGGCAATGCCGATTCCCGCTGCTCGACGCAGCCGCCTTTCAAGACGAGAGCCCGGCCCGACAGTCGGTCGGCGAATTCTTCTACCAGCCGGCTCTTGCCGCCGCCTGCTTCCGCCCCGAGAAGAATGGAGCGTTGCCGCCCGCCGGAGACGTCCCGGAATGCGGTTTCCATCGCATCGAGTTCTGCTGCCCGGCCTGAGAACAGGGACCTTTTGAGGGATGTCGCCAACGAAGTCCTCCGATACGTGAAGTTCGAGATTAGCAGAGATGGAGGCATAGTCATCCTGCGCGCCACGAACACCGGCAAAGGAGCGATGTGCCTCCATGGCCGGAATAGTGATTTGATGGGAAAGCGCGCCGCCGACGGTTGCTGCCCGAGTGTTTTGAGCCGGTCCTACTCAAAACTCCCGATGCGGCACGCCTGCCTTAGCCCCATCATGGGGATGCCTGCCGGTACCCGGACCCAAGGCTTCGCCGCTTCACCCGATACAAATAAAGGATGCCACAAGTGACTGAACGCATTATCAGATTTGAGGACGTCGAGATCGCCACGCAGGCATTTGGTAGCCCGACGCATGAGCCGATCCTGTTGATCATGGGCGCCATGGCATCAATGCTGTGGTGGCCGGAGGAGTTCTGCCAAACACTTGCCGATCACAAGTTTTATGTCATTCGCTACGACAATCGAGACACCGGCCGCTCCACGATCTACAAGCCGGGGGAACCACCTTACACAATGGACGACATGGCTGAGGACGCCATCAGAGTACTCGATGGCTACGGCATCGCCAGCACCAATCTGATCGGAATGTCGTTGGGTGGCACGATCGCCCAGATCGCAGCGCTCTCGCATCCCGAACGCATCAAGACGCTGACGCTGATTTCCACCACGCCGATGGGTATTGATACCCGTGCTCTGCCGCATACCGTCGATGCCTACATGGCGCACGCAGCGACGGGCGAGACTGTCGACTGGACAGACAATGCCCAGATAATCGAATTCCTGGTCAAGGATACTCAGATGATTGCCGGTGTGGCGCATCCCTACGACGAACGGCGGGCGCGCGCCTTTGTCGAACGGGACGTCCGGCGGGCGAGAAGCTTCGTCAGTGCCACCAATCATTTCATGCTGAAGGGCGGCCAGGCATTGAAAGGAAAATTGGGTGAACTTGCCGCGCCCCTCCTTGTCATACACGGAACGGCTGACCCGATTTATCCGGTTGAGCACGGCGAACTGCTGGCGCGAACAGTCAAGGCAGCGAAGCTTGTTCGGCTCGAAGGTGGTGGCCACGAAATTCATTCCAATGATTGGGAAGAGATCGTTTCTGCTATCGACGCCCACTTGCGGTGACCCGAGAGAGCAGGGGCGTGCCGATCGATGGCTACGCCCTTCCGTACATCCGGCTCGCGCGCAGCAGGCGTTGCGAATAGGGATGTTCGACCGCGCCTCTTCGCAATGCCTCGATATCGACCTGTTCGACGATCTCGCCCGCTTCCATGATGGCGACACGGCTGCACATGTGGGAGACGACGGCGAGATCGTGGCTGACGAGCAGATAGGTAAGGCCGCGCTCGGCGCGCAGATCCTGCAGCAGGTTGAGGATTTCGGCCTGAACCGACACATCGAGCGCCGATGTCGGTTCGTCGAGAAGCAGGACGTCCGGGTTTAGCATCAGGGCACGGGCGATCGCCACGCGCTGGCGCTGCCCGCCGGAAAGCTGATGTGGAAATCTATAGCTCAGCGCCGGATCGAGGCCGACCGATCTCAGCACCGCGTTCAGATCGACGGAGTTGGTATCCAGTTGCTGGTTGCGAAGCGGTTCCTTCAGCTGTGAGCGGATGGTCTTGCGCGGGTGGAGCGATCCATAGGGGTCCTGGAACACCATCTGCACCCGGCGATAGAAGGGTCGGCTGCGCTGCCGGTCCAGCGTCTCGCCATGGAGTTCGATGCGGCCGTCATAATTTGCGTTGAGGCCGGAGAGAGCTCTAAGAACGGTGGACTTTCCGCAGCCGGACTCGCCGACCAGGCCGAAGGCCGTTCCCCTCTCGACGGTGAGGCTGACATCTTTGACAACCGGCCGCTGGCCGTGTCCGAAACGGATGGTGAGATTGTCTATTCTGATCACCGCGGCTGCTCCAATGCGAGGTCGTCGAGCCAGGTGGGATCCCGTTTCAGGATCGGCAGCCGGGCAGGGGGATTCTCGATCGTCGGCAGGGATGCCAGCAACCCTTGGGTATAGGGGTGTCTGGCCTTGTCGAGATCGCGCGCCTCGAGCACTTCCACGACGCGACCCGCATACATGATGAGGACGCGGTCGCAGAAATTCCTGATGAGATTGAGGTCGTGGCTGATAAAGATCAGGCCGAGATTGCGGCGTGCAACGAGTTCATCAAGCAGGGCCAGGATTTCAAGCCTGACCGTCACGTCGAGGGCCGATGTCGGCTCGTCGGCGATCAGCACTTCGGGCTCGGCAATCAGCATCATAGCGATCATCACACGCTGGCCCATACCGCCCGATATCTCGTGCGGATAGAGGCGGGCGACGCGCTCGGGATCGCGGATCTGGACGGCTTCGAGCATGTCGAGCGCTTGGGCGTAGGTTTTTGCCTTGCTGACCTTTGGATGATGGAAGCGGTAAGTTTCGGCGATCTGTTCGCCGATCCGCATGACCGGGTTGAGCGAATATTTCGGGTCCTGCAGGATCAGCCCGATCCGCCGCCCCCGGATCGTCATCATCCTCCGCTCGTCTGCCTTGATGAGGTCGACGTCGCGGAAAGCCATCCGCTCGGCTCGGACGATCGCGGTCGGCGGCAGCAGCTTCATGATCGCGCGGCCGACGGTCGACTTTCCCGATCCGGACTCGCCGACGATGCCGAGCTTTTCCTGTCCGAGTGCAAAGCTGACGCCCCGCACCGCCCGCATATGCCCGCCGCCATAGGCGATTTCGAGGTTACGAATATCGATCAGGGGCTCTGTCATTCCGAACCTCTCGGGTCAAGGACGTCACGCAGCGCATCGCCGACGAGGTTGAAGGCGAGGCTGACCAGCGCAATGGCAATGCCGGGCGCGGCGATCACCCACGGGCTGTCGAGCATGAACTCGCGCCCGCTGGCCGCCATCGAGCCCCATTCCGGCCAGGGCGGCTGCGCACCGAGGCCGAGAAAGCCGAGACCGGCGGCGGTGATGATGATGCCGGCCATATTGAGGGTGACGCGGACAATCACCGAGGGAATGCACATCGGCAGGATGTGACGGGTGATGATTGCGATCGATGTCGCGCCCTGCAGGCGAACGGCGGCGATATAGTCCGCCTTGCGCAGGCTGAGCGTCTCGGCTCGCGCCAGCCGGGCGATCGGCGGCCAGGCCGTCAGCGAAATGGCGATGATCGCGTTAGTGATGCCGGGACCGAGGGCTGCGGCAAAACCGAGGGCCAGCACCAGCCCGGGGAAGGAGAGGAAAATATCGGTGATACGCATGAGGATCTCATCGACGATGCCGCCGAAATATCCCGAGACGGTACCGATCAGCAGTCCGAGTGGTGCGACGATGATCGTCACCAGCATGATGATATAGAGCGTCGTGCGGGCGCCGTAGATCACCCGCGCAAAGACGTCGCGGCCGAAATTGTCGGTGCCGAGAAGATGGGCTGCCGAGGGCGGCGCCAGCCGCCCGGCCATATCCTGCACGATCGGATCGTAGCTGGTGAGCAGAGGGGCTGCCGTCGCCACGACGATCAACAGCACGATGATGAAGAGGCCTGCCAGGCCCAGCGGGTGCAGGCTGAACTTCAGCCAACCCTGATGGATCTGCTGCGTCGACGACTGAAACCAGCCCCGAGGCTCCGGCGCCAGCAGCCATTTTCGGAAGCCGCCGGCATCGGCGCTGTTTACATCTTCGGTGGAGATCGTCATGGCGTCACCGTGTTCTCGGATCAAGAATGCGATAAAGAAAGTCCGACAGGATGTTGATGGTCAGGAAGGCGGCGCCGATCGTCAGCACCGAACCCATGACGACGTTCATGTCATTCATCTGCAGCCCGCGGGTGAGATACTGGCCGAGCCCGGGCCAGCCGAAGACCGTCTCGATCAACACCGCGCCTTCGAGCAGTCCGCCGAAGGTCAGCGCCAGGATCGTCAGGAGCTGCACGCGAATGTTCCTGAACGCATGGCGCCAGACCACCTTGCGGGTGCCGAGCCCCTTGGCCCGTGCGGTGATGATGTATTCCTGGCTGAGCTGCTCCAGCATGAAGCTTCGCGACATGCGGCTGATATAGGCGACGGAATAATAGCCGAGGATCGCCGCGGGGAGGATGATGTGGCCGACCGCGTTTTGAAACACCTCCCATTGCTGCTGTATTGCCGCATCGATCAGAAGGAAGCCGGTCATTGGCGTGACAAGGCCTTCATAGAAGACGTCGATCCGGCCCGATGCACCGACCAGCTTGAGCTTGGCGTAGAAGATGAAGAGCGCCATCAGCCCGGTCCAGAAAATCGGGACGGAGTGTCCGGCAAGCGCAATGATCCGAGCTATGTGATCAATGATCGTTCCGCGTCTGACGGCAGCCGTGACGCCTAAGGGAATGCCGATAATGGCGCCGATGATCATGGCGATGATGGCAAGCTCGATCGTCGCGGGAAAGATCGACATCAGATCGGTGAGGATCGGCTGGCCCGTCGTCGCCGACGTGCCGAGGTCGCCTGTGGCAATCTTCCCGACATAGGACAGGAACTGCATCCAGATCGGTTGCCCAAGCCCCAACTCGTTAAAGACCCGATCATAAACCTCCTTGCTGACCTCCGGCCCGGTGATGGCGAGCACCGGGTCGGCGGGAAGCAGGCGACCCATCGAAAAGGTCAGGAAAAGCAGCCCGAGCAGCGTGGTGACGACAGCCACCACACGCCCCGCCAGGCGCCGCAGCAGGCTTCTCAGGGGGTGCGGAGCCGCATCGGCAAACCCACCCGACTGAGAATGACGGCTGCTCTCCTGCTTCGATGTCAGATCGGCGTTCGCCACGCGCTCTACTCCTTGGTCACGTCATGCCAGCGCGTCGACCAAGTCGTATGTCCGTGATAGCCTTTGACGTTGGCGCGCATGACATAGGGGTCGGTTCGCTGGAAGAAGATGACAAGCGGTGGGGCCATGTCGGCATAGATGCCATCCATCTTCTTGAAGATATCCGTCCGCTTGGCCGCATCACGCTCCTTCATCGATTGATCGATGAGGGTGTTGAGGTCATCGACCTTCATGCCGGTGCGCCAGAGGTAATAACTGCCGAGGCGCGCCTCGTCGCTATTATCGGGGTTAAAGGCATATTGCGTGGCGACGGCGAAGGGATCGGGCAGGCGGGCGCCTGAATTGCCGAGCAACACTTCGAATTTGCGCTCGCGGAAGGCGGGCGTGAATTCGCCGGGCACCAGATCGAGTTCGAGGCCGGCGGCCCGAGCGCTCGCCTGCAGCGCTTCGGCGAAGGGAAGGGTTGGGGCACCCGACGGATTGAGCACTTTCTTCAGACCGTTGGGATATCCGGCCTCCGCCAGCAGCTGCTTGGCTTTGGCGGGATCGTAGTCGTAGCGGGCGGTAGCCTCATCGGGCGCGCCGATCATGCCGCGCGGGATCATCGACTGCCAGGGAAAGCCGGTATGGCGCATGATGTTGCCGGAGATCGCCTTCCAGTCGAAGGCGTGCTGGAAGGCCTCGCGAACCTTCGGCTTCTGCAGGTCCGGGTCTTTCTGGTTGAGGGCAATATAATAGAAGCCGAGACCAGGGACATTGTCGATGACCATATCCTTGTTGGTGGACAGCGCATCGAGATCGCCGCTTGCCACATACTGGCCGACATCGACGTCGCCGGCTTCGAGCTGCAGCCGAAGATTGCCGGATTCCGGAATGTGGCGGGCAACGACGCGGGCCATGGCTGGCTTGCCGCCCCAATATTTCGGCTGCGCATTGAAGATCGCAACGTCGTTCGGCCGCCACTGCGCCAGGCTAAACGGACCGCTGCCGGCGGAATTCGCTGAAAGCCAGGCGCCGCCGAAATCTGCGTTCGCCTCATGCGACAGCACCGTCTTCTTATCGACGATGCCGATCGATGAGCCGGCCAGCGAATAGAGCACCAGGTCGGTATTCACCGACTGCGGCAGTTCGATCTCGAGCGTATGTTCGTCCTTTGCCCGAACCAGCTTTTCGACGTTTTCAGGCGTGAAACCCCAGAGTGCGACGTCGGTGGAACCGACCTGGCCCATTTTGATGACGCGCTGGATCGACCAAGCGGCATCTTCGGCGGTCACCTTGTTGCCGCTCTGGAAGACGGCGTCATCGCGTAAGGTGAGCGTGATGATCTTGCCGTCTGGCGAGACGCTCCATTGCGTCGCAAGCATCGGCTTCAGCGTCTTGAGATCCTCAGGCGACAGCTGCACGAGGTTGTCGTAAAGATTGGAGATCAGTTCGGAAACCGTGCGGGCGTTGTTCTGGGCCGGATCGAGCGTCCGGATACCGGTGAGATTGGTGCCGATCACCAGCATGTTGGGCGGCGATGCCGCGATGGCAGGCTGCGTCGTTACGAGGGCACCGGTAATTGCGATCGTTGTCAGTAGCTGTTTCAGCATCTCTAGACCTCCCAATCCTGTTGTTTGCGGAAATAGTCGAATTCAGCCGGCCGCCTTGGCAGGCTGCTGCCGGTCCGGATCAATTTGAATGGCGCCGTCGGCCTCCCAACCTCGAAGCAACCGATGAAGTTCCTCGCGATCATGCTGGTCGAGCAGCGGCAACCCCGGCACGCGCACGGGGCCGACATCGAGGCCGGAATAGATGACGGCTTCTTTGACGACCGTCACGTTCGCACCGTTGCGGAATTTGGTCCGCATCCGCTCGAACGGTTCGAGCCGGTTGACGATCGCCCTTGCCGCGGCGAAATCGCCTTGTTCGAGCGCAGCATGGACGGCAAGCGAAAGCTGCGGCGCAACATTGACGAGGCCTGAGGTGAAGCCGCGCGCGCCGGCCGCGGTAAATGTCGGCGCCCAGCTTTCCGCCAGGCCGCAGACAAACAGCGCCCCGGCCGGATCGGCCGCGGGAATCGCTCTCGACAGCAGCATCAGATCGGTCGTCGCAAACTTGATGCCGGCAATATTGCCGTGGTTGGCGAGACGGACGATATCGTCGACACCGAAACCCTCGGCTCTGACATAGGCGATGAGCGGCAGGGTGGAGGAATCGGCAAGATCGCAGAAATAGCCGATCTGGGCCGATGGTGCTGCGAAAGGATCGACGGGCTGATGCGACATGACGGCGGAGGCGCCGATCGCGGCCGCATCTTTTGCCATGCCGATCGCCTCGCGCAGCGACCGGCCGATCGCCGCCGTCACCGGCGCTCGGCCGCCAACACCCGAAACCGCCGCCTCGTGGACGATCCGAATCTCTTGCGGCGTCAGGGCGTAAAACTCACCGGTATTGCCGGCAGCAACGATGTTGTGAATGCCCGCTGCCGCCACCCGCTCATAGACTTTCGCCGTGATTCGGGGTTCAACTTCGCCGTTGCCGTCATAGGCCGTGACGGGAACCCCCGATACGCCGGTAAGCGCCTTGCGCATGTTTGCGATGCTCATTTTTCTTCCCCGTTAGTTTTCATCCAGATGATCGTCATCCGAAGCGGAAGGGCGGCATGCCCTCCGCATCCACGTCGAAGGCGATAACCATGCCAGCCTCGAAACGTCCGCTGCGGTCCGTCGACAGGCTGGTGACAAAGAGCGTGCTGAGATCCGGCCCGCCGAAACATGGCATTGTCGGTGCTGCGACCGGCAGGATGTAGATCTCGACGATTTCGCCTTCGGGCGATATGCGGTTGAGGCGACCGGCGGAAACGCCGGCGCTCCAGTAAAACCCGTCGCGATCGGTCGTCGCCCCGTCCGGCCGCCCGTCGTCTTCGGTGAAGCTGCGAAGCCGGCGCCCGTCGCCGAGATCGCCCGTCTTGGGATTGAAGTCGAATGCCTGCAGGAAACATTGCCGGCTGTCGGAGTGATACATTCGCCGGCCGTCCGGCGACCAGGCAAGACCGTTCGAGCTCGTCAGCCCCGTTGCGACGGTGCGCGTGCTGCCGTCGATGCCCACGCGGAAAAGTGCTGCGTCATTTACCTGCGGCTTAGCTTCGCTGATCGAGCCGATCCAGAAGTGCCCGTCAGGGCCGACCTTTCCGTCGTTGAGGCGGCCATTCATATCGCGCCCGACCGGGTCGCAGAGAAACTTGATTTTTCCCGAGACGGGATCGAAGAGATGCACACCTGTCTGGAGGCCCACGACGATCCTGTTGTCGCGGCAAAGCCCGAGACTGCCGATTGTCGCCGGCATGTCGAAGCGGTCGATTTGCCCGGAGGCCGAAAGCCGAACGACCGCCGGCGCTAGAATATCGACCAGCCAAAGGGTGCCCGTCGCATCGTCCCATACCGGCGATTCACCGACCGTCAGCGATGGCTCGATCACGGAACGGGTTTGCGGGTGGATGATCCGAGGCGCTGTCATTCAACCGCCTCCAGGCTCTTGGCCAAACCTTCGGCGTCACGCAGGCGGATGGTGCCGTCGTGATTGATCTCGCAGAACCCGCCGCCCTGGAACGCAAGCGCGACCGGCCCTTCGGATCCCTGTTCGATATGGGCGTGGTCGCGCGGCCGGTCCTGTGGCTGGTAGCCGAGCCTGGTCGCCAGATCGTTGTCCCACCATTTCTCGTCGGTATCGGAAACGCCGTAGACGACTGTCGCGGCGATCAACGGGTGGGACAGCCCGATCCTTACCAGTTGCGCCAGGTCTCGCGCGCTGATCCAGATCGCAACCGATCGCTCGCTATTAGGATAGGTGCCGGCATTGCCGATACGGATGGAAAGGGAGCGAATGCCCGACGTGTCGTAGTAGAGCCCCGCCACCAGTTCGCCCCAGCATTTGGAAAGTCCATACGGGCTGTCGGGGCGCATGGGATCGAGCGGGGATATGATTTCGCCACGCGGATAGAAGCCGGTCGCATGGTTGCTCGATGCATAGACGACCCGCTGGACCTTGTTGATCCGTGCGGCTTCGTAGAGATTGTAGGTTCCAAGCACATTTGCGTGCAGAATGGCGTTCATGTCGGTTCCGCTTGCAATGCCGGCCAGATGAACGACGCCGTCGATATCCTTCAGTGCGGCCATTGCCTCATCAAGCTTCGTAAGGTCGGCCCTGACGAACGTCTCGTTTTCGCTAAGCCCGGCAGGTTCCTGCAGATCAATCAGGCTGATGTGCTCGCCATGCGCGCGAAGGAGCGGGCGCAGCAGGGTCCCGACACGTCCAGCAGCACCCGTCACAGCGATCCGTTTCATCGTTCTTCCTCCCATTCTCGCTCAAACGCCCTGGAACATGCGGGCGCGAGCATTCAGTATGTGTTTCTTCATTGCATCGTGAGCTTCGGTTTCCCGCCGTGCGAAAATCGCCTCCACGATCACCGCGTGCTCATCCTGGACGCTGCGAATCTGCTCCAGCGTCCGTTTCAGGCTCAAGCTTCGTGTAACGGAATGGCCGATGGCGAAATGCGGCCTGAACCATTCGCGAACAGTGATATGGAACTGGTTACCGGTCGCCATCGCTATCGCATCATGCAGAACCTGGTCCTCCTCGGCGCCGAGCTCTCCGTTGCGCAGACATTGCTCGATCGAAACAAGCGCGGCGGTTATCCTCTCCCTGTCAGCCGGCTGCCAGTTTCGCGCGGCCAGTTCCGCCGCTTCGGCTTCGAGACCGGCGCGGAATTCGAAAAACCGCTGGACATCGGCGAGCGACCCGACCGGCACCATTTTTAGCATCGACGAATCCGGCCGCTGCCTGACATAGGAGCCGGACCCCTTGCGCGAAACGACTAGACCATCGGCCCTCAAGCGTTCGAGCGCTTCGCGCACGACCGGTCTCGATGCGCCGAAATCAGCGGCAAGCTTCGTTTCCGACGGCAGTCGCTCGTTCACCGGAAAGTTGCCGTCGGCGATCATGCCCACGATCTTCTCGTAGATGATGTCGCTGAAGCGCGTTGCGCCTCTGTTCGAAACGGCGTCGACCGCGAATGTCATAATCGTCCTTTTCTCTGAACGCTGTGGGTTGTTGCTGTCGCCGACATCATATCTCCATGGCAGCACACAGCTTCTGACAGATCGCCGTATTTTGTCCGCTATAGCCTTGTTTTCAGGGCGGGCAATTCAGGTGTTGATGTGGCATCGCTACAAAATTTGTAATTATCTGTCAACTCTTGTAATCATTTGGGAACGTGTCTATGGTTCGGTCCTAGCGCCGAGGAGGGCGCTGGCGGCGGGTCGGGAACCCGCCGCATCAGCCGGTCCAAACGCTGCGCCGGCATAAAAACGGAGGAACTCGATGCCTAATGAAATACTGTCGCGTGGCGTTACCCGCCGGGCCGTGCTTGGTGGCATGGCCGGTGTCGCAGCGCTGTCCGTCGCTGGTCGCGTCTCTGCCGCCGCAGGCGGTGAAGCCCCCGCACTTGCGCAGCTCGTAAAAGATGGAAAACTGCCCCCGCTCGCCGAGCGCCTGCCGAAAAAGCCTATGGTGGTCAAGCCGTTCGAAAAGGTCGGCACCTATGGCGGCTCGCTGCGCCGCGGCCTTCGCGGTTCATCCGACCATAACGGAATTTTGCGCATGGTCGGCAACCAGAGCCTGGTGCGCTGGAATCTCGAGTTCACCGCTGTGGAGCCGAACCTTGCCGAACGCTGGGAGGTCAGCGACGACGCAACGCAATTCACCTTCCATCTCATCGAAGGCGCGCGCTGGTCGGACGGTCATCCTTTTACTGCCGATGACGTTGTTTTTGCTATCGAAGACTGCGTCAAGAACACCGAGCTCTACAGCTCGACCCCGGCGCAGCTTGCTGTTGCCGGCAAGCCGGTCACCGTCGAGAAGATCGACGATTATACGGTGAAGTTCACCTTCGCGGCGGCCAACGCGCTTTACCTGGAAAACCTCGCCACGCCGCTTGGTCAGCATCCGACGCTCTTTCCGAAGCATTACTGCAGCCAGTTCCTGCCGAAATATAACCCCAATATCGAGGCTGATGCTAAGAAGGCCGGCGTCACCAGCTGGACGGAGCTGTTCCGCAGCCGTTGCGGTGATATCGAGATCCCGTCGCGGTGGGGCAATGTCGACAAGCCGACGCTCGATCCATGGGTGGTCAAGGAACCCTATGCCGGCGGCGCCACGCGCGTCGTCATGACCCGCAATCCTTATTTCTGGCAGGTCGATACCGAGGGCAACCAACTTCCCTACATCGATGAACTCAATTTCGGCATCTCGCAGGACGTCGAATCGCTGATGCTGAACGTCATCTCGGGAAAGATCGACATCCAGGAGCGCCATATCAGCGTGCTCGCCAACAAGCCGACGCTGTCCAAGAACATGGAAAAGGGCGACTATCGCCTGCTGACGCTCGTGCCCTCGGCCTCGCAACAATGCCAGATCTATTTCAATATCACCCACAAAGATCCGGCCATGCGCAAGATGTTTGCGGACAAGTCGTTCCGGCAGGCGCTGTCGATCGGTATCAATCGCCCCGAGCTCATCGATATCGTCTACTTCGGGCAGAGCGAGCCCTACCAGGCCGGCCCGCGTCCGACCCATCCGTGGTATAACGAGAAGTACGCGCGCCAATTCACCGAATTTGACGCCGACAAGGCAGGCGCGATGCTCGATCAGGCCGGCTACAAGAAAGGCGGTGACGGTTTCCGCCTCCGGCCAGACGGCCAGAAAGTGTTCTTCTCGATCGACGTCATCCCGACGCTTTATCCCGACCTCGTCGATGCACTGGAACTGGTCAAGACGCATTGGGCCCAGATCGGTATCGACATGAAGGTCAACACGATCGAGCGGGCGCTCTATTACACCCGCGGCGACGACAATGCCCATGACGCGCAGGTGTGGCCAGGCCCAGGCGGTCTCGATCCGATGCTCGATCCGCGCGACTTCTTCGCCTTCCATCCGCAGGGTTCGCGTTACGCCATTCCGTGGACGCTTTGGTACACTTCCAACGGTGCACGCGGCGAAGAACCCCCGGAAAGCCAGAAGAAGCGCATGAAGCTTTTTGACGAAGCGCGTTCGACGGCCGATCTCGACAAGCGCGGTGCGATCATGAAGCAGATCTTCGACATCGCGGCAGAGGAATTCGAGACTGTTGGGCTTTGCCTCGCCGTCGGCGGGTTCGGCATCATCCGTAACAGCCTGCGCAACGTTCCCGAGAAGCAGCCGGATAGCTGGTCCTGGCCTAATCCGGGGCCTGCGCTGCCGCAGCAATTCACCTTCACGAGCTGATTCGGATCTCCGGCGCCGTGCCCGACGGTACGGCGCTTTCTTTCAGTTCGCCCTCCGAAATGCCTTGTCGGCCCTGGCGGCCGACAAGGCATTTCGGAGGGCGGCGTTCAATGCAAGAGGCGCCCTATGCTGGTCTTCATCGCCAAACGCTTCCTTTGGATGATTCCATCACTTTTTGCCGTCAGCTTCCTCGCTTTCGTGCTGATTCAGCTGCCGCCGGGCGATTATGTCACTACCTATATCGCGACCCTGGCAGCCTCCAACGAGATCGTCGATCAGAACACTGCGGCGCAATTGCGCGAGCGCTTCGGTCTCGGCGATCCGATGCTTATCCAATATTTCAAATGGATATGGGGCATCCTCTCGCGCGGCGATTTCGGCATTTCTTTCGAATGGCAGCAGCCCGTCTCGGATCTGATCTGGGAGCGCATGGCTCTGACGCTTGTTCTGGCGCTGTCGACCTTGATCGCCACTTGGGCGATCGCGTTGCCGATCGGCGTCTATTCCGCCGTGCGCAAATATTCGATCGGGGATTATTTCTTCACCGCCTTCACCTTTTTCGGCCTGGCCGTCCCGTCCTTCCTGCTTGCGCTGGTGCTGATGTATGTCGCGGCGGTCGAATTCGGCCAGGATGTCGGCGGGCTGTTTTCGCCGGAATATGAGAATGCGTCTTGGAGCTTCGCCAAGATGGGCGACCTCTTCTCGCATCTCTGGCTTCCCGTCATCATCCTTGCCGTCTCTTCGACCGCCAGTCTCATCCGCGTCATGCGCGCGAATATGCTCGACGAACTGCCGAAGCCTTATGTGACGACGGCACGGGCAAAAGGTCTGTCAGAGTTCCGGCTGCTGATGAAATACCCAATGATGATCGCGCTCAATCCGTTTATCTCGACGATTGCCTGGCTGCTGCCCAATCTCATTTCCGGCTCGGTCGTCGTCGCCATCGTCCTCAATCTGCCAACGGCGGCACCGTTGCTGCTGCAGGCGCTGATGGCCCAGGATATGTATCTCGCCGGCGCCTTCGTTCTGCTGATCTGCGCGCTGACGCTGATAGGCTCTTTGATCAGCGACATTCTGCTTGCGCTGGTCGATCCCCGCATTCGGTTGGAATAGGAGCCTCACGTGGCTGACATCACCGTTACAAATATTCAGCCGGATCGCGCCGCCGTTGCATCGCAGTGGCAGCTCATCTGGTGGGCTTTCCGCCGGCACCGGCTGGCCATGGTGGCACTCGTCGTCACCGTGATGATGTATATCGTTGCCCTGCTTCCCGGCTTCTTCGCTATCAACGATCCGAACCTGCAAAATGCGCGGGCGACCTTTCACCCGCCGCAGAGATTGCATCTGATCGACACGCAGAACGGCTTCTCCTTCGGCCCGCATTATTATCCGATGAAGCTGACCCGCGATCCGGAAACACTCGCCGCCATCTTCAAGGAAGACACGACGAAGCGTGTCGACGTCCAATTCTTCGGGCGCGGCTACGAGTATTCGGTGTTCGGTCTGTTCAAGTCAAACATCCATCTGATCGCTTCGCCCGACAAGACCACGCCGCTGCTTCTCTTCGGTGCCGACAGGCTTGGGCGCGATGTTTTCAGCCGAACGGTGCAAGGCTCGCAGATCTCGTTGTCGATCGGCCTCGTTGGCGTCTTCTTCTCGCTGATGCTCGGTATCGTGCTCGGCGGCATCTCGGGGTATTACGGCGGACGCATCGATTTCTTCATGCAGCGCGTGATCGACTTCGTGCTGTCTCTGCCGACGATCCCAATCTGGTTGGCGATGGCTGCTGCCCTGCCGCAGGATTGGCCGGCGACGCTGCAATATATGATGATCACGATCATCCTGTCGCTGACAGGCTGGGCGCAGCTTGCCCGCGTCGTTCGCGGCCGATTCCTGTCGCTGCGCACCGAGGAATTCGTCGCCGCCGCGAGGCTCGATGGCGTTCGCGAAAGACGCATCATTTTTCGCCACATGCTGCCGAGCTTTGCCAGCCACATCATCGCGTCGATCACGCTTGCGGTACCGGCGATGATCCTTGCCGAAACCTCTCTCTCCTTCCTGGGGCTCGGGCTGCAGCCGCCGACCATCTCCTGGGGTGTGCTTTTGCGCGAGGCCCAGAACATTCGCTCGATCGCCACCGCGCCATGGCTGTTCATGCCGGGCTGCGCCGTCGTGATTGCCGTGATGGCGCTTAACCTTCTCGGCGACGGCCTGCGCGACGCAGCCGATCCGTACAACAAATGAGGCCGGCATGACCGATATCGTTCCCATCGCCGGCAGGCCGCTGCTCCAGGTGAAAAACCTGACCGTCGAATTTCCACTGCGAACCGGCATCTTTCGCGCCGTCAGCGATCTCTCTTTCTCGATCGAACCGGGCAAGACGCTGTGCGTCGTCGGCGAAAGCGGATCCGGCAAGTCGGTGACGGCGCGTTCGATCCTGCAGATTGTCGATGCACCCGGCCGCATATCCGGCGGATCGATCATCCTGAACGATCAAAATGGCGGCTCGACCGATCTGACCAGCCTCAATCCGCGCGGGCGCCAGATCCGGGCGATCCGCGGCCGCGACATCGCCATGATCTTCCAGGAGCCGATGTCGTCGCTGTCGCCGATCCACACGGTCGGCAACCAGATCGTCGAGGCGCTTCGCCTCCACACCAGGATGAGCAAGGCAGAGGCGCGCGCTGAAGCCATATCGCTGCTCAAGCAAGTCGAGATTCCCTCGCCGGAAAAGGCGCTGGATCGGTATGCGTTTCAATATTCCGGCGGGATGCGCCAGCGCGCGATGATTGCCATGGCGCTCGCCTGCAAGCCGCAGCTCCTGATCGCCGACGAGCCGACCACGGCTCTCGACGTGACGACGCAGGCCGAGATTCTCGACCTGATCGCCCGCCTGCAGAAGGCCAACGGAATGGCCGTTCTGTTCATCACGCATGACATGGGTGTCGTGGCGCAGATCGCCGACGATGTGCTCGTGATGCATAATGGTGTTGCCAAGGAATATGCGCCGGTCGAGCAGATCTTTCATGCGCCGCAAGACGACTATACCCGCATGCTGATCGGCTCGGTGCTGAAGCTTGAGCAGAAGGCCGAGATCCGCCTGGCGCGCGCGCCGCTCGACCGGACCCAAGCGCCGATTCTCGAACTGCGCAACGTCTCGATGGATTTCGGTGAAGTGAAGGCGCTCGACGATGTCTCGATTTCGCTGCTGCCGGGCGAGACGCTCGGCATCGTCGGCGAGAGCGGGTCCGGCAAGACGACGATGGGCCGCTCGATTATGCGGCTGCTCGATCCGACCGCCGGCGAAATCCTCTATCGCCGCGCCGACGGCGACATCATCGATCTGGCAACGGCAAAGGGTCCCACACTGGCCGCCGCGCGCCGCGAATTGCGGATGGTGTTTCAGGATCCTTTCGGCTCCCTCAATCCTCGCATGACCGTCTCCCAGATCATCGGCGAGCCGCTGCTCGTCAATGGCGTCGCCAAGGGGCGGGCGCTGGAGGAGCGGGTCTGCCACCTCATGGAGCAGGTGGGCCTGGATCCGAGGGCGCGCGAACGCTACCCGCATGCATTCTCGGGCGGCCAGCGCCAGCGCATCGGCATTGCCCGGGCCATCACGCTCAATCCGCGCGTCATCGTCGCGGATGAGGCAACCTCGGCGCTCGACGTCTCTGTGCGCTCGCAGGTGCTCGACCTCCTGATGCGCCTGCAGGACGAACTCGGCCTCGCCTATATCTTCATCAGCCATGATATCGGCGTCATCCGCTACATGTGCGACCGTGTCGGCGTCATGTACAAAGGTCAGCTCGTCGAAATCGGCGAGGCGGAGAAGGTCTGCAGCACACCCGAGCACGCCTATACGCAGGCGCTGATCTCAGCGATCCCACGTCCCGATCCGCGTGACCGCGATCATTCCAGGCGTTTCCGCTACGTCGCGCCCGACAATCTCAAGCCCGACAAACTGAAGAATGGAAGTTCTCAGAGATGAAAATCACCGGAATCCGCACGTTTCTCATGCAAGTTGGTCAGCCCGACCCTTCGAACTGGGCTTCCGATCATCGTCCCGGCGGCGCTACGTCCAAGCAGTTCGGCGGCACCAGAAACTGGCTCTTTCTGAAGATCGATACCGACGAGGGTATCACCGGTATCGGTGAATGCTCGGGCTGGCCGCGTGTCGTCGAGACCGCGATCCGTGACCTTGCACCTCTCCTCATCGGGGAAGATCCGGCCCATATCGAACGGCTGTGGCAGAAAATGCATATCGCCATGATGGGCCATGGTATGCTCGGAACTGTCGGAGGCGGTGCGATGACCGGCATCGACATGGCCCTATGGGACATCAAGGGCAAGGCGCTTGGCGTACCGGTCTGGATGCTGCTCGGCGGCAAGGTGCGCGACAAGATACCGATCTATTCGCATGCGAATACGCCCGAGCGAGCGCTTGCCCTCAAGGAACGCGGCATCAAGGCGATCAAGTGTGGGGGGGTCGCCGATCCCGTTCGCAAGGTCGCGGCGCTGCGCGACGCGGTCGGCGACGACATGGACATTGCCATCGACCTGCATGGGCCGCCGTGGCTGACGCCTGCGGATGCCTGCCGCCTGGTGCGGGCGCTCGAACCCTATGAATTGATGTGGGTCGAAGATCCAATCGCGCCGGAAAATATCGACGGCTACCGGCGTATCCGCGATGCAGCGCATGTGCCGCTTGCAGCCGGCGAGCGCTCGGCGACCATCTTCGGCGAGCGCGAACTCATCGAGAAGGAACTGGTCGATGTGATCCAGCCGGATACCGGCCGGGCCGGCGGCATCACCCAGATGAAGAAGATCGCGGCCATGGCCGAAGCCCATCATATCCAGATGGCGCCGCATTCCGGTTCGCTCGGGCCGGTGGCGGAATATGCGGCCTTGCATCTGCTTGCGGCAATCCCGAACGCTCTCATTCTCGAGCGCCTCGACGACGACTGGGACGGGCGCCGCCAGACGATCGTGCCGCATCCGCAACAGGTCGACGGCTTGATCGCCGTTCCCGATGGCCCAGGACTTGGCTGCGATATCGACGAGGCCTTCGTGGCGCGTTTCCCCAGTGGCGGCAACGTCTCGGTACCGGAAGCTGCCGGCGTCTATAATCCCGGAACCAGCAACGAGCACGTCTACGTGCAGACGCGCCTGGCGCGTCGCAACTATTTCAATCGCTAGAAGGACAGAATGATGAAGATCGACCGTATGCGGGTTTTCATGACCCGCGACAAGGACCGTCCGCGCGTGATCGTCGCGCTCGACACAGATGACGGGCTGACGGGCTGGGGCGAATGCTACAACCACGGGCCCGACAAGGCGCTGCCGCCGCTGCTCGATTATCTCTACGCCTTTGTGGCCGGCCAGGATCCGACACGTGTCGAGTATCTGGTCAACCTGCTGATCCAGCAGAGCCGGTTCCCGCCAGGTGCGCTTGGCCTTGCCGCCATCTCCGCGCTCGATCATTGCCTGTGGGACCTTGCCGCCAAGGCGGCGAATGTCCCGGTCTACAAGCTGCTCGGCGGCGAGGTGCGTGACCGCATCAAAGTCTATGCCGGGGTCTACACTGCACCGGATGCGCCGGCAGCCCGCGATGAGTTCGATCGTCTGAAGGAGGGATGGGGGTTCACCGCCTTCAAGCTCAGCCCCTGGCGGATCGACATGCACTCCAATCGCTGGGGCAATGTCGTAAAGGCCTCGGCGGATTATTTCCGCTCGCTTCGCGAAACGGTCAACGACGAATACGAAATTGCTTTCGACGCCCATGCAAAGATTTTCGAGCCGGTCGCCGCTCGCCAGCTCGGCAATGCATTGGCCCCTTACGACCCGCTATTTTTCGAGGAGCCGCTGCGGCCAGAAAACATCGAGGCCTGGGGCGACCTGAAGCAGGGTCTTAACTGCACGCTGGCGACGGGCGAGTCGCTCTACAACAGAAACGAGTTCCTGCGGCTGCTGCAGGTCAAGGGTGCCGACCTCATCCAGCCGGATATCTGCGTTGTCGGCGGCATCAGCGAAATGCGCCGTATTGCCACGCTTGCCGAAGCCTTCTTCGTCGGCGTCGCCCCGCACAACCCGATGGGGCCGCTGGCAACGGCGGTCAATGTGCATTTTTCGGCCGCGGCGCAGAATTTCCGCATCCTCGAATACCGGCTGCCGAAGGGGCAGGCCTACGTCTATGGCGGCAATGATATCGAGAAGCGGGAGGGGGAAACCCGTTACGTCGTCGATCCCTATCTGCCGAAGGACGGCTATCTCGAACTGCGCCCAGATCGGCCGGGCTGGGGCGTCGAGATGGACGAGAAGGCGATGGAGGAGGAAGGCTACATCCACTGGCAGCGGCGCGTGCCGAAGCGGCCGGACGGTTCTTACGCCTTCGCTTGATCCACAGAAAGAAGGACCGGCCGCTGTCCACATGGAAGCGGCCGGTCCTACAGCAAAAAAGTGGAGCCGGACAGGTGGGACGCTCGCCTGCCAATTCGTCGGCCACAGGGTGAAACCGAAAAAACCCCTGCGTTCATCATCCCCGTCGCGTTCGGTTAACACAGCTCACGGTCGGAAATTCCCAGAATGCGCAGCCTTTGCCCATAGAGCCAGTTGGCCGCGTTCTGCAAACCAAAGCCTATGTTCCCGGGATGATTATTTCGGGAAGAGGAGAGGGCCTTATCCACGCAGTCGGTGCGCACCAGCATATAGGCAGTGGAGTGTCGCCGGCATGTATATCGACCCGATACCAAAGCAAGCTTAGAGTCTGTCAGGGTTATTCTGAACCATACCCTGCATGTCTGAGGTAGTTGGAGCACTCCTGGGGACTGAACGCCTTCAAGAGTTCTCCAATGCGTCTCCATGTTGTTTCAACGGTTCGTTCGTCTGCCTTTCTGACGAGTGTCTTGAGCTTTGCGAACATCATCTCGATGGGATTGAGGTCGGGGCTGTAGGGCGGCAGGAAGAAGAGATGTGCACCGACATCTCGGATCGCGTCGCGGGCCGGCTTTCCCTTGTGGCTTCCCAGATTGTCGAGGATGACGATGTCACCGGATTTGAGTGTCGGGACCAGACATTGGCGAACCCATGCGGTAAAAGCGATGCCATTGATGGGACCATCGAGGACGAAGGGGGCAACGATGCTATCGCGGCGTAAGCCGGCCAGGAAGGTCAGTGTCTTCCAATGACCATGAGGGACTTTTGCAATGAGGGGCTCTCCCCGCTGACACCAGCCGCAGGTGCGCGTCATGTTGGTCTTGACCCAAGTCTCGTCGATGAAGACGAGACGGTCCGGATCAAGCCGGTGCTGATGGGTCTTCCATCGCATCCGGAACCGGGCCACCTTCGGGCGGTCTTGCTCGCTTGCCACCATCGTTTTTTTTGAAGGTCTTGCCTTCGCTGCGCAGAAAGCGCCAGACGGTGTCGTGAGACACGTTGATCCCCGCAGCCTTCAGGTCCGCCGACAGTGCGCGCACCGTCCAGTCGGACTTGACTTGTAGCCGCTGACGCACTGCATCGGCGGCCGCACCCCTCAGTGTCGGTTTGACATAGCCGCCGATCTTCGCCGGCACCAGGCCTTTACCTGAACGATCGAGTTGTCCGATCCGCACCGCTGTCGCAGCCGATATGCCGAACCGCTCCGCTGCGGCGCGAACCGTCATGCCATCACTCAACGCTGTCGCAATGCGCGTTCGCAAATCCAGAGAAAGAGGTCGCACCATCATTGCCGGCCTCCACACCAGCAATGACCTTGAATCACAAAATCAAAGGCAAGGGAATCTCCGCACGATTCCGATTAGCGCTGACAGACTCTAGCCGCTTCGATACCTCCCGATGATACCAACCGAAATTACCGCTCGCTAACCTTCCTGAATGCCCCCGCCAAGCGCCGGCGCACAAGGAGACCCGAGCTCATGTCACTCTTCCAAAGCGACTTTTCCGGCGCGAACGCCATCCGGCTCCCGACAGTGCGCCACACCGAAAATGGGGCAAATTCCATGCGGAAGGCAAAGGATATCTCGATCCTTGGTTCCAAGTGGCTCTAAGCATCTCTCGGCAGCACCGAGCGAACCCTTGCGATGAAGACATGGAAGTCCCGCATGAATGTGCGAAGGAAATCGGCCGTGGTGTCGTTCGTGACCTCGCCGTCATCGGTGATCAGCCCGGGTGTGAACTGAATATACGCTTCCGGGGCATTCATCTGTGGAGAGTTGCAGAAACTCAGCACGCTGCGCAAATTCTGCTGGGCGACTGCTGTGCCTATCGCGCCCGGCGACGTGCCGATCACCGCTGACGGCTTGCGTGTGAACGAGTTGGTGCCGTACGGGCGGCTCGCCCAGTCGATCGCGTTTTTCAGCTCGCCAGGTATGGATCGATTGTATTCGGGCGTGATGAACAGCACGGCGTCGACGGCCGCGATTGCCGCCTTGAATGCCCTGCCGGCCGGAGGATAGTCGGCGTCGTAGTCGTAGCTGTAGAGCGGCAGGTCCTTGAACGATATCTCCGACATTTCAAGGTCCGGCGGGGCGAACCGCACCAACGCCTTGGCGAGCTTGCGATTGATCGAGCCCTTGGCGAGGCTGCCGATGAGATAGCCTACTTTGTGCGTGGTCATGGCGTTCTCCAATATCACGCATGATGACGGACGTATCACGCGCAAGATTCATAAAAAGGGCCGCTTGTCCTTCGAGCGCGCGTCACTAATCGCCGACGAAGGTGACCGTCTCGGCGAGCGGGGCGCGGCCCGTATGGGCTGAACCTGCCGCGGTGTCCTCGTACCCGATCGACATGCCGCAGAAGAGGATGAGCCCGTCCGGGGGTGACAGGACCTCCGCGACCGTCTCGCGAACCTGTGACCACGCCATCTGCGGGCAACTGTGCAGTCCTTCGGCGCGCAGCAGCAGCATGACGGTCTGCAGATACATGCCGACGTCGGCCCATTGGGGTAGGCCGAGGTCACGGTCGATGTAGCAGAACAAGGCGGCGGGCGCGCCGAAGCAGTTCCAGTTGGCGATTGCTGCCCGCTGGCGCGCCTCCCAGTCCTCGCGCGCAATTCCGAGCGCGCTGTAGCGCTCTTTGCCGAAGGCGGATCGGCGCTCCCCGTAAGGGGACTTGAGCGCGGACGGGTACATCTCGTACTGCCGTTTGTCCCAGGCGTCGCCGTGGGCCACGCGCTCGACGGCTGATGTCTTGAGCTCGGCAAGCGTCGCGCCGGTCATCACGTAGGTATTCCACGGCTGGATGTTCGATCCTGACGGCGACCAAGCCGCGGCCGACAGCACGCGCTCGAGTATCTCCCTGGCCACAGGCTTGTCTTTGAATCCACGCACCGACCGTCGGCTTGTGACTGCCTCATATACGTCCATGATCGCCTCCTGCTGACTGTTCCGTTCCTGATGTGGTTGATTATCTCCATTCGCAATGGAGGCGTAATCACACCGTGGTCTAGGAGGCGTACATCAAACGTCCATCAGGGATCGATGTGTCGGACGGGCATGTGGACGAAAGCACCGCAGGAATCCCGTGCCACTACATCCCGGCCTTGCCTACAAGATCACCCTCAGCAGAATCGAAGACCAATCAGGCGGCAGGGGCAGGCTTCGTCATTTCGTCAGGTCTCGGCTCGGACGCATTCTGCCGGGGAGTGACGGCGCGATCCGAAGATGTCGGTGAGCGTATCGAGCATCGTCCTGGCTGTGCTGGATTGAAGTGAATAATAGATCGTCTGGGCAGATCTTCGCGTCTGCACGAGTCCTTGTTCCCGGAGAACTGCCAGATGCTGGGAAGTCGAAGATTGGCTCAATCCCACTTCATCCGCCAGGACGGTCACGGAGACTTCTCCCTCGGTCAACAGATGCAAAATGTGAAGCCGTTTGGCGTTCCCCATGGCCGACAAGAAGTTTGCTTCGATGTCGAAGGCGTTGGCTTCAGGGGAGGGCGAGGCTGGTGATTGATTGTTCAGGCGTGATCTCCTTTGTGAATCTAAGCCGGGCATGAGGTCATATCCCTGAGCTTTAATTTAGAGATAACGCATGGGCACCAAGGCGAAACCCATTGCCGGCGCCGCGCCGACTTTTTCAACGCAAATCGGATACGGCGCGCATCAAATGGATAGGCAACGGATGTTCGAGGCCGGATTCCTCGCCGTTAAAAAGTGCCCGGCAGAAAATCAACGCGAGCCAGCCTGCCGCATTTGCGCCGGCAGCGTCTCCCAGGCCCGGATCAGTTCGCCGATCGAGGCGGCCTCCATCTTGTGCATGACGTTGCTGCGATGCAGCTTGACCGTCACTTCGCTGATGCCGAAATCGAAGGCGATCTGCTTGTTGAGGCGTCCGCGCGCCACTTCGTGCAGAACTTCGCGCTCGCGTTGCGTCAGCGTCTCCAGCCGTTTGACGTTGCGTTTGGCGATTGCGGCTTCCGCCCGTCGTTCGGCATCCATCGCAATGGCCGCGGTGATGGCGTCGAGCAGCGTCTGGTCCCGCACCGGCTTGGTGAGAAAATCCACAGCCCCCGCCTTCATCGCCTGGACGGTCATCGGAATGTCGCCGTGGCCGGTCAGAAAAATGATCGGTTTGGAAATGCCGTTTTCGGCCAGATGGCTCTGCAGGTGAAGGCCGCTTGCTCCGGGCATGCGCACATCGAGGATCAGGCAGCCGGGGTTTTCCAAGATATCGGCATCCAGCAATTCGCGGGTCGAGGCAAAACTGACCGACTGAAAACCCGCCGACAGGATCAACTCCGACAGCGCCTCGCGAACCGATGCGTCGTCATCGACAATAATGACGAGCGGCTGATCCTCTTCATATTTGCACGGCGATGACAACTGCGCCGATCTCCGCAGCAACGGCTGGTCAACTCTCATGTTACCCTCCATTTCTCGATTGGTGTAAAGCATTGGCGATAGCCGCCAGCAGCGCCTGGGCATCGAAGGGCTTGCGGAAGAATCCACCGCCTCCCTGAGCGCGGCCCTGATCCGCGATCTCGTGGCGGCCCGTGATCAGGAATACCGGCAACTCGGGACGTGATTTTCTCACCAGGTCACGAAGCTCGAAGCCGTCGATGCCGGGCATTCCGATATCGGTGATGAGCACATCAAGGTCCGACAGTCCGCTGACGAGCAGCGAGCCCGCCGACGGGAAGCCGCGGGCCACATAACCCGCCGATTCCAGCAGGTCGCCCATCGATTCCAGCAGTCTTGGATCGTCATCGACAATTGCGACGACATGTCTTATCTCGTTCATGTTCAATTCCCCCCCACTCGGCGCGAGTGGGTAATCGGTATTTCCAATTTCTCCGCGATCCGCACGAGATCGGCGAGCGACGCCGCCGCCATTTTCTGCATCACATTTCTTCTATGGATCTGCAGCGTGACCTCGCTGATCCCTAATTCGGCTGCTGCCTGCTTGTTGAGAAGACCGCTGACCACGAGCGGCAGCACCTCGCGCTCGCGCGGCGTCAGGTCGAGATAGTGTCGTTTGAGCATATCGAGCTCGGCGCGTTCCGATCTCTTTACCCGATCTTGGGCGAGCGCCGCCTGGATTGCTGCCAGGAGATCCGCATCACTGAACGGTTTGGTCAGGAAATCCACGGCGCCGCTTTTGATCGCGCGCACGGAGGAGGGGATGTCGCCATGTCCGGTAATGAAGACGATCGGCGGATGATCGCCGTCGGCGATCTGCCTCTGCAGATCGAGGCCGTTGATGTCAGGCAGCTCGATATCGAGAATGAGGCAGGCAGCCACATCAGGCTTGTCGGCTCTCACGTAATCGCCGGCGGATTCGAAGGCGATGGCGCGCATGCCGTGCGCGTCCATGAGCTCGTTGAGCGCCTCCCGGACACGTCCGTCGTCATCCACGATGAAGACAATATGGTCATCGGCCGTCATGACGCCGCCTTCGTTTCTATCGGCAAGGTGAAGATCAACGTCGCTCCCTGCGGGTTGTTCTTCTCTGCCCACAAGCGTCCGCCGTGCAGCTCGACGATCGAGCGGCAGATCGCCAGACCCATGCCCATGCCGTTTTCCTTGGTCGTGAAGAACGGTTCGAACATTTTCTCGGGAAGCTCGATCCCCTGGCCGCGATCGCTGATTTCGGTCTGAATGGCATTCCCCATATGGCGCACGCGCATTCCGATCACCCTGTCGCCGGCGACAGTGTCCATCGCCTCGATGCCGTTGCGGACGAGATTGATCAGAACCTGCTGGATCTGAACGCGATCGATGGCGATCAGCGGAAGATTGCCATCGAACTCCACATCCATCCTGGCGCGCCGCCGCGCCGCTTCGTCGGCCAAGAGATTGCGGGCTTCGTCGACGACGCCGGCGAGCGTCGTGTAGACCCTCCGGTCTGCGGATTGTTTGAACAGGGCGCGGATGCGACTGACGACATCCGCCGCCGAGTTGGCGTCCCGGATGATGCGCTCGACGGTCCTCTGCGCCCGCTCCATATTCGGCGGTTCCGCCATGAGCCAGCGCTGACAGGCATGTGAGTTGGCGACGACCGCCGCAAGCGGCTGGTTCACCTCGTGGGCGATGGAGGCTGAAAGCTCGGCAAGGCTCGCCACTTGGCTCGCCCGTGCAAGCCCCTCTCGTGCCTGCCGCAGATCCTCCTCCGTCCGAACCTCACTGTCGACGTCAAGGCAGATCACATTCCACTGGACGATGACGCCTTCGGCGTTGCGCATCGGTGCCGCACGCGTCTCGACCCAGCGATATTCCCCATCATGGCGCCGCAGACGATGCCTGCGCGCATAGGGCTCGCCGGTGGATAATGAATGAGCATAATTCTCTTTGACCCCCGCCACGTCGTCGGGATGAACCCCGGCATCGAGTGTGCCGTCCAGCCGGGTTTTCCCGGTTCCATCAAGTTCTTCGAGCTTATATCCAAGGAAGTCGCGGAGCTGAGGGTTGCGGTACACAGGCTCCCCATCGGGCGCTGCGCAATCGATCATTGCCGGCAGCGTTTCAACGATCTGCCAGAGCGAACGTTCCCTCTCGCGCAACGCTTCTTCGATACGAAGTTGATCGTCAATGTCATGCGTGAGGCCGTACCACTGAATGATCCGTCCGCTCTCGTCCCTCAGCGGCTCGGCGCTGCCCTTGACCCACCGGTAGACGCCATCAGCGCGCCGCAGGCGATATTGTTTCGAAAAGCGCTCGCCGGTGGCGAAGGAATGTCTCAGCGCCTCGGCAAGGCTCTCTGCATCGTCGGGATGGACGGCGGCCTCGATGAGGGCTCCCAGCCGGGTGATACCCGGCTTTTCCATATCGATGATGTCGAGACCGAGAAACTCGATCAGGCGCTGGTTGAAGAAGGTCGGAGTGCCTTCCGGATCAAGCCGCCAGAGCAGACTCGGAACCATGTCCACCAGTTGCGAAAGCTCGCGCTCCCGGTCGCGCAACGCTTCCTGCGCGCGCATCTCATCATCAATATCAACTGAGATCACGTACCACTGCGTGATCGCGCCATTGTGATCCCGCAACGGCTCGGCGCGACCGTCAACCCAGCGATAGGCTCCGTCGAAACGGCGCATGCGGTATTTAATCGAGAAGGGATCGCCGCTGGCAAGCGACCGGTGGACCGTCTCCAGCAGCCTCGGTGTATCATCGGGATGCACGAGGGTATGAATGACAGCCGACAGACGGCTCACACCCGACTTATCCATATCGCCGACGTCGAGACCGAAGAAGTCAATCAGGCGCTTGTTGAAGAAGACCGGCTCGCCTGCAGGTGTCAGGCGTCTGATCTGGACCGGAACCATGTCCACGAGCTGCGAGAGTTCGCGCTCGCGATCACGCAATGCCTCAAGTGCACGCACCTCCTCGTCGATGTCGAGAGAAACGCCGTACCATTGCACGACCTTTCCATCGTCATCGCGCCGGGGTTCCACCCTGCATTCCGCCCAGCGGTAGACGTCGTCCTTTTCGCGCCAGCGAAACCGTATCGCGGAGCCGCCGCCGCTTTCGAAACAGTTCCGCAGCGTGCGCTGAACGTCGGGCGCATCTTCGGGATGGATCAACCGCTGCAGCAGGTCTTCAATGCGCGGTTCGCCGAGAGCGTCGAAATCGGTGATGACGGCGCGGAAATGGTCCTGATAACGTTTGTTGAAATAGACCGTGCCGCTCGCCGGCTCCACGCTCCAGACGCGAACCGGCACCGCGTCGATCATCTGCTGCAGCGCTCGCTCGCTCTGGCGCACCGCCTCTTCGGCACGGACTTGATCGTCGATATCGTGGCAAAGACCATACCACTGAACGATGTTTCCTGTTTGATCCCGCATCGGCTCAGCGCGGCTCGACATCCAGTGATAGATGCCGTCGGCGCGGCGCAGCCGATACCGCATGGCGAAGTTTTCGCCGGTGGCGAGGCAATGGTTGAGCGCATCCGTGAAGCCGGCTGCATCATCGGGATGAATGATCGCCTCGATGACCGCTTCCAGCCGGCTCATGCCCGGCCTGTCCGATTCCGCGACATCGAAACCGAGGAAATCGACCATTCGTCTGTTGAAGAAGGTGGGTTGGCCGCGGGGTGACAGACGCCAGACGTGGCTCGGAACCATGTCGACGAGTTGCGAGAGCTCCTGTTCCCGCTCGCGCAGCGTCTCCACGCTTTGGCGCAATGTGAGCACGGCCAGTTGGTGTTGCCTGGATATGGCGGCCACGATCAGTGCCGAAAATGCCGAGATGGCCAAAAAAAGCTGCAGCATGATCTGCTTGTGTTTCTGGGACTCGGGGTCGCCAACAGATTGGCTGGCGCCCGTTATCGTGAAGACGGCCGTGATCAGGGCGAGGAGCACGAGCGATATGGCAGCGCCTTTGAACTCGAAGCGGACCGCGGCCCAAAGAAGGGGTGGCATGATGATGTAGGCGAAGGGAAGGTAGCCGCTGAGCGAGAGAGCGGCGACACCGAGAAAGATCAACCCAAGGACGCATGCCTCCACCCACTGCGCGGGCGATAGCCGTGTCTTGCCGCGCCAGTTATGGACCACGGCGAGCGCCAGCGGCGCGACGATCAGGACACCGGTTGCATCGCCGATCCACCAGAGAGGCCAGGCCGTCACGAAGGATTGCGATTGGATGCCAAACCAGGCAAGCGTCGCACTTCCTACCGTAGCGCTCACGACCGGCGCAATTCCGGCACCCAGCACGACGAATGCGAGAACCGCCTGCAAGGTTTCCAGCTGTGCCGGCCGCTTCAAGGTCCGATTAATCAGCCATGCCGCGACCACCGCTTCAAGGGCATTGCCGACATACATCAGGAAGGCCGCAGGCAGCGGACTGTAGAACCACAGAGCATTGCTGAGCAGCTCGGCCAGGCAGCCCCCCAGTATCCACCATGGCCAGCTGCGCCCGGGGACCAGGATGAGCGTCGCGATGAAAAGGCCGGCCGGAGGCCAGATGGAAATACCCGTTCCCGGCACGATCGCGAGCAGCTGGGCGAAGCCGCAGGCGAGCACATAGGCAACGAAAAAAAGCGTGAGATAGAGGAATCGGGGGCGGTGCGACCAGACGCTCATCATCAACCGTTCCTGCCGCACGGACAAAGCCGGGGGATCGTCAGCATGGAGTGCAGCACTCGTTTTCGATGTCGGGATCGGCGAGCTCATGATTGAACCGTAACCCCGTGGAACCACAGCCGCAACTCATGGAAATCCATGCATTGCGCGGAGAGGTAGCGTTGCGCCGAGGCTGGATCTTCGACGCGAATGAGGAACCGGAGGACTGCTCCCGTTTCGGTGGGTCATCCTATACCTTGGGTCTGCGCCGCTATACCTAAGGCGAAGGCGCCAAGCCTCACGCATGGTGGAAGGATTTTGACTTTCCGGTCATTGTCGGTGCAATCGATCCGAGGATGCTGACATGAAAATTACCGTGGTGGGAGCAAGCGGTCTTATCGGAACGCGGCTCAGCGAAAGCCTGCGCCGGTCGGGCCACGAGGTCACGGCCGCATCCCTGTCGTTTGGCGTCGATACGGTTACCGGTAAAGGTCTCGACGCCGCTATAGCGGGAAACGAGGTCATCGTGGATGTGACCAATGCCGCATCCTTCGGCGACAGCACGGCACTGGATTTCTTCAAGGCATCGACAAAGAATTTGCTTGCGGCTGCGGCGGGGGCCGGCGTCGGGCATTATCTCGCTCTCTCCGTCGTCGGCACGCCCCGGCTTGTGGAAAGCGACTATTTTCGCGCGAAAATGGTGCAGGAAAATCTTATCCGGGCTTCAAATCGCCCCTATACGATCCTCCGCTCCACCCAGTTTTACGAGTTCATCAATGGATTGATCGACATCGGTGCGCAGGGCGACGTCTTTCGACTGCCGCCGGCATTGATGAGGCCGGTCGCAGCCGGGGACGTCGCCACCTTCTTGGCCGAATTGACCCTCGCTGCTCCTTTGGGCGGTGTCGTCGAAATCGGCGGTCCGGAACAATTCAGTGTCGACGAGGTCGCGCGGATCTATCTGGCCGCCAACGAGGACGAACGGCAGGTGATAACAGATCCGTCTACATCGTATTTTGGTGTCGAGTTGACCGATGACGCGTTGCTTCCAGACGCAGCCGCGCGGGTGGCGGCGCAGACGCTCTCCGACTGGCTCTACCAATCGATGGCGGATTAGTTCGGCCGGCGATCGGTGGCATTTCACCGGTGGCGAAAACCACGCCGAAATCCGTTGAGCCCCCCGGAACTTCGGAGCGACCTCGTCTATCGCCGCCATCGCTGCGCGACCGTCTTTGGACGTTTCTTACCGACCGAGCGAAGTTGACGTTACCTCGTGAACACGAGGGGATTTTCAAATGAAAGTGAACATGGATGTCGAGGCTTGTCTTCGTGAACAATCGCGTATAATTTAATCGTACACGATATAAAGGAGATTAGGAATGTTTAAGATGTTTGCCGTCGCCGCTGTGATCACCGCAGCTGGCCTTTCCAATGTCCATGCCGCCGAAAAGCCGACAATCGTACTTGTTCATGGCGCATTTGCCGATGCCTCCAGTTGGAATGGCGTGATCACACGTCTGGAAAAGGATGGATATCCGGTGTTGGCGGTCGCTAATCCGCTTCGAAGCGTCACCTCCGATGGCGATTACGTGCGCAAAGCGGTCGCCGGATTGAAGACGGACGTTGTTCTCGTCGGTCACTCCTACGGTGGCGCAGTCATCAACGAGGCGGCAGCACACAGCGCAAACGTTAAATCGCTGGTCTTCGTTGCGGCCTTCGCGCCCGATGTTGGAGAAACGGCGCTCGCGCTTTCAGGTAAGTTTCCAGGAAGCACGCTCGCACCGACCCTTGCCGAACCGGTGCTGTTGGATGGTGGAATAAAGGACCTGTACATCAAGCAGGGCGAGTTTCACGATCAATTCGCCGCAGATGTATCTAAGGCGGAGGGCAAGCTGATGGCCGCAACACAGCGTCCGATCACGGATAAGGCTCTTGGCGAGGCTTCGACTTCGGCGAGCTGGAAGAATATCCCTTCCTGGTTCGTCTACGGCGATGCGGATAAAAATATTCCGCCGGCAGCGCTTGCATGGATGGCGGAAAGAGCGGGCTCGAAAGAGACGGTCGTGGTTAAAGGTGCATCGCACGTCGTAATGGTCTCCCATCCCGATAAAGTTGCGAAGGTCATCGAGGACGCTGCGTCCAACAAATAAGCGGTACGGTTCCGCGGCCGGATCAACATTGGTCCGGTCGTGGTGTGACGACGATATTATCTCATGCTGGCCTGGCCGCGGTCTGCACGGAACAGATGATTTCCATCGACGTTAATCGCAATCTAGGCCGCCGCCAGCCGGTCGGTTGCCATACGCGCAGGATTATTGAAGCCGCCACACACATGGGCCCGTGACGTGCCGGAAATGTCGATAGATGAGCGGGAGAAACGGAAGGCGCGGCGAGCGGAGCGGCGTCAGAAGCAGCGCGAGGCGAACATCGAACGCGCTGCCAAGATGCACGAGGTCAGGATCCATTCTGAGGATCGAAGCATAGCGATATCCAGTGGCGGACCTGGGGGTAAGGTCCATATCGGCTGCTCCGGCTGGTATTACTGGCATTTGCAGGGTCTGTTCTACCCGGTCGATGCGCCTCGAAATCAATGGTTTTCCTTTTACGAACGAGAGTTCAAAACGGTCGAGCTGAACGCTCCGTTCTACTCGTGGCCGACGCTCGCCGCAGTGAAAACCTGGCTTCGCCAGGCGACCGATGATTTCGTCTATACGATCAAGGTATGCGAGCTCATTACCCATGTCAGGCGTTTCGAAGACTGCGACGAGTTGATCAGAGATTTCGGTTATATCGCCGACATGCTCGGCAAGCGAATGGGGTGTTTCCTCTTCCAGCTGCCGCCCAGCATCCGCTATTCACCTGAGACCCTGCAGCTGGTTCTTCGCCAGCTTGATCCGTGCCGCCGGAACGTCGTCGAATTCCGCCACAAAAGTTGGTGGAACGATGAGGTGTTCAGGCAGTTCAAGGCGACCGGTGCTATCTTCTGTTCATGTAGCGGGCCGCGTCTTCCAGACGAATTGGTGAAGACCGCAGACGAGATTTACATTCGCTTCCATGGCACCACGCAATGGTACCGTCACGATTATAGCGAAGCCGAGCTTGCGATCTGGGCCGACCGGATAAGGAGCAGCGGGGCTAAAACCGTTTGGGCCTACTTCAACAATGACAGAGACGCTTACGCCATCAAGAACGCCAGGATGCTGTCGCGACTTCTAGGTGATGTGTAAATCGCTACGGCCGCCGGTGAATTCATATGCACAACGAGGCCATTGGCCTTGCTCGTCTGCAGCTCGGGCAGCCGCCAATTCCAGCCGATTGCTCCGCAAAACCGGCAGGTTTCCGCAGCCGTTTCGCATGCCTCGACCCGCCTTTTTGTTAAGCATTTGTAATTCAGTCACGAATCGCGGCATATAGTAACTGCGCAACTGGGGCGCTTTCGTTCAAAATTGCGCAGTTTTTTGGGAAAAAGATCATGCAGCCGAGTCTTGCTCTTCAGGACGATCAAGAGCATCTCCCCTCGCTTCTGGCAACGGATGCGAAGGAGTTGTCCTATCAACTTCAGCAGCATCAGGCAAAAATCTTCCCGCCGCTTTCCCAAAAGACCATCAGAACATTTTCGCCGGCGGAAGCTGCGGCCTTCATCGGCATCGGCGAAGGTTATCTGCGGCAGGTGGCTGCCGATGGCCATGGCCCCGATCCGCTGGCAAACGGACGGCGGCTCTATAGCGCAACGGATATGGATCGGATTCGCCGGGTTCTTGACGAGCGAAACGGAACGCCGAAATATGTGCCGGCCCGCAGGCCGGGAGAGAAGCTCCAGATCGTCTCCGTCATGAATTTCAAAGGCGGCTCGGGCAAGACCACGACCGCGGCCCATCTGGCGCAGTTCATGGCGCTCAGGGGTTACCGCGTGCTCGCCGTCGACCTCGACCCGCAAGCCTCTTTGTCCGCTCTGTTCGGTCATCAGCCGGAGTTCGACGTCGGAGAGGGCGAAACCATATACGGGGCGATCCGATATCACGATCCGCGCCCTATCGCCGACATTGTGCGCGCCACCTATACCCCCAATCTGCATCTTATTCCGGGAAATCTCGAATTGATGGAATTCGAGCACGAAACCCCGAAGGCGATGACATCGGGCACGGCGGAAACGATGTTCTTTGCTCGGATCGGCGAGGTCCTGACGGAGATCGAAAGTCTTTACGATGTCGTGGTCATCGACTGCCCGCCGCAGCTGGGGTTCCTGACGATGTCGGCGCTCTGCGCGGCAACCTCGGTGTTGATCACCGTTCACCCGCAGATGCTTGACGTCATGTCGATGTCGCAGTTTCTGACGATGACGAGTGAGCTGATGTCGGTGGTGGAGAAGGCCGGCGGCCGCACCAGCTACGACTGGATGCGCTATCTCGTGACGCGGTTCGAACCGAACGACGGACCGCAGAGCCAGATGACCGGCTTCATGCGGGCAATCTTCGGCAATCGCATGCTCCGCAACGCCATGGTGAAGTCGACAGCGGTCGCCGACGCTGGCGTCACCAAGCAGACACTCTACGAAGTCGAGCGGTCGCAGTTCACCCGCGGAACCTATGATCGGGCGCTCGAATCCCTCAACCTCGTCAATGGCGAGATCGAAGCGCATATTCGCTCGACCTGGGGAAGGAAATAGTAGATGGCGCGCAAAAACCTCATCGAAATCTCCGCTCCGAGCATGGCAAGAGCTGAGCCAGCAAGAGTTGAAGCGGTGCAGCCGCGCGACAATCGTCCGATCGCCGGATTCGTGCCGCAGGAGCGCAGTGCGGCGCCGGTCGGCGGCATTACCAAGACGCTTGGCAATATTACGGAGAAAATGGAGCGGGCGAGTGAACTGGAACGGCAGCTCGCTGCCGGCCAGACCATCATCGAGCTTGACCCCAGCCTGATCGACGCCTCCTTCGTCAGCGATCGGTTGGCGATCGATGCGGCCGAACTCGCACAGCTTATCGAGCAGATTCGCGAGCACGGGCAGCAGGTTCCGATCCTCGTCCGTCCACACCCCGAAACCAAGGGACGTTATCAGGTTGCCTACGGCCATCGTCGCCTTGCCGCCGCTCGGGAAATCGGCATCAGGGTGCGCGCGGTCGTCCGCGAGCTCACGGACGGGCAACTGGTCGTCAGCCAGGGGCAGGAAAACAGCGCTCGAACCAATCTTTCCTACATCGAGCGCGCGCTCTTCGCATCGAGGCTCGAAGAACGCAGCTTCGGCCGCGATGTGATCATGGCGGCTCTCGCCGTCGATAAGGCGGCGCTGTCGCGAATGCTGATCGTCATACGGCAGGTCCCCCTCGATCTCGTCAATGCCATTGGCGCGGCGCCCGATATCGGTCGCCGGCGGTGGCTGGAACTGGGCGAGCGGCTTGAAGGTGCCGACATCGAGAAAATCATCGCCGAGTTGTCCGCGGACGACGCGCGGAAAATCTCAAGCGACGAGCGGTTTCACCGGGCACTTGTGCTGGCAACCAAGCGGACGGCGGCGCCGAAACAGGCGATTGCCCAAACCCAGGTTAGCGGCGTGCCGGTGATGATCAAAAAGACAGTGTCCGGTGCGACCTTCGTCTTTGACGGCAAGACAGCGCCCGGTTTCGATCGGTTCGTCCAGGAAAGGCTGAAGGGCCTGTTCCAGGAGTTCAACAAGGACAGAGGAGCGTAGCGCGCAAAAGAAAAAGGCCCCCAACGACGCCGTCGTGGAAGCCCTTCTCAGATCTTAAGCACATCGAGAATCGCATTTCCACGAATCACAGTCAAGCGTTTTAGGCACCAAATTGGTGGATGGTTTTCTTTTGCCTGAACGAAGGTGAAGGCAAATGGAGAGTGGATATGTGACGACGCCCTTCGGGCGCCGGCCGATGTCGCTTGGCATGCTGGCAAGCCAGCAACTGGCCGAGACCATCGAGCCGGGAGTGAAACGCAGCAAGTGGAAGCTGTTCAGGGCGATCTGCGAGGCGCGGCCGGCGCTCGGCGTAACCGATCGGGCGCTGACGGTGCTCGACGCGCTTTTGACCTTCTACCCCGACGATGAAATTTCCGAGGGAAATGGCCTGATCGTCTTCCCGTCGAATGCGCAGCTTTCGCTCCGCGCCCGCGGAATGACGCCGGCGACGCTGCGGCGACATCTGGCGGTTCTGGTCGAGGCCGGTCTGATCCTGCGCAAGGACAGCCCGAATGGAAAGCGATACGCCCGCCGCGACAGAGCAGGAGCCATCGGCGAAGCCTTTGGCTTCAGCATCGCGCCGTTGCTCGCACGCGCGGCCGAGATCGAAAGCCTGGCCGCCCTAGCGGTCGCCGACCGGGAACTGCTGAGAGCGACCCGAGAGCGCCTAACGGTTTGCCGACGCGATATCTCCAAGCTGATTTCGGTGGCGCTCGACGAAGCGATTCCGGGCGACTGGGAGACGATGACGCTGATGTTTCGCGCACTTGTCGCCAGAATTCCCCGTGTGGCGACGACTGAAAACCTGGCTTCATTGCTCGATGAGTTGGGCCTGTTGCGCGACGAAGTCGTCAACCTGCTGGAAAGGCATGTTAAAAGACAAAAAATAGACGCCAATGAGTCTCAGATTGAGCGTCACAAACAGAATTCAAACCCCAACTCCACCTATGAACTTGAACCAAGCTTCGAACCGAAGCAGGGCGAAAGCGCTGTGGCCGATAATGAACCGAACGCCGAACCGCTTGACGAGCGAAGGCTAAAGCAGCCGAAGCTTTCCGGCGGGATGAGCAACAGAGCAAGTGGGGTGATCGATCCGGCGGCCGGGCCAGGCCTGAAATCCTTCCCGCTCGGCCTCGTTCTGCAAGCCTGCCCGCAAATCCTCGACTATGGTCCCGGCGGAGCCATCGGCAACTGGCGTGATCTGATGTCCGCGGCGGTAATCGTGCGCTCGATGCTCGGCGTCAGTCCTTCGGCCTATGAGGAAGCCTGCTTGGGCATGGGGCCGGAAAATGCGGCGACGGTGATCGCCTGCATCCTGGAGAAGGGAGGGCATATCAATTCCCCCGGGGGTTATCTCAGAGATCTGACCCGAAGGACAGAGCGGGGCGAGTTTGCAATCGGCCCGATGCTGATGGCGCTCGTGCGGGCAAACGGGCCGACAGCCAGGCGTGCCGGTTGAGGGTGATCCCTGCGCGACAATCGTTTTATGTTTAGTCTGCGATCATCTCTTTACAACTAACATGTCACTCTGCTACGTCTCATCCTAGTAATCGGGAGGAAGTATCTTTGACCCAGAAATTCGGGCTGTCAGTCGCTCTCGCCACGCCGTTCGACAACAATGGTGATATCGCGATTGATGTTATGATCGCACAGGCAAAGCGAAGCCTCGCTGCCGGATGCTCGAGCGTAACGCTGTTCGGAACGACGGGTGAAGGGTCATCCATCGGAACGCAGGAACGTGAACGTGTTCTGGCTTCCATACTCGAGAGTGGGATAGAAGCGAACAAAATCGTCGTCGGCGTTCTGGTCGACGCCGCCGAGGATGCGGCGTCGCAGGCAGGTCATGCTCTTTCCAAGGGGGTTCGCAACATTCTGCTTGCTCCCCCTTCCTATTTCAAGAACGTCAGTGACGACGGCCTCTTTCAGTGGTTTTCGGCCGTGTTCGCCCCCCTCGGGGACAAGGCGCGAGACATTATCGTCTACAACATCCCCTCGGTCACCATGGTCCCGCTGACCGTATCGCTGATCGGTCGGTTGCGGATCGCCTTTCCCAATATCGTCGTAGGCGTCAAGGATTCCTCGGGCGACTGGCCTTTTACGGAAACACTTTTGAAAGCCCATGGCGATCTCGTCATCCTGGTGGGGGACGAACGTCACCTGGCGAAGGGCGTGCGGCTTGGCGGCCAGGGTGCAATCTCGGGCATGGCGAATTTCATACCGCGCGAAGTCAAGCTGATGGCGGAGGAAGGCAAGGATGATTCCCGCGTCGTGGACTTCGTGGCCGAACTTCTCAAATTTCCGGTGACAGCTGCGGTGAAGGTCATGGTCGCTCAACTGACGTCGGAAGATATATGGCTTGCGGTTCGTCCGCCTCTCGTTTCAATATCTGCAGAAGGGCAGGCGGAGCTCGCTCTCGCTTTCAATGGTCTTTTCCGCTCGAAGGCGGCATAGGGCACAGATGTTTCTGGGAGAGGCGATGGACGGAACGGACGAGCAGCCGACACTGCGGGAAAAGGCGTATGCGAGTTTCACGCGCCATCTTCTTGCGCGTGACGTGCGCCCCGGCCAGTTCGTTTCGCAACGTCGTCTCGTCGAGTTGACCGGGCTGACGCTGGGCGCCATCCGCGAACTCATCCCGAGACTGGAAGCCGAAGGGCTGATCAAGACCGTGCCTCAGCGCGGTTTGCAGATCGCCCATATCGACCTTAATCTCATTCGCGAGGCATTCCAGCTGCGTGTTTTCCTGGAGAAGGAAGCCGTTGCGCTTTTCACCCGCTCTGCATCTGACGAGACCGTCGCCAGACTCTTGAAGCAGCATCGCGATATCGCGGATGCCATTCGAGGCGGCGATGGATCGCACGAATTGGAGCAGCACGCGCAGGCCGTCGATTGGGGCATGCACGACGCCTTTATCGATGCCTTGGGAAATACCATCATTTCGAACGCCTACCGGGTAAATTCGATCAAGATGCGCCTGATCAGTCAGGACCGTTTTCGCATCGACGGCCACGTCGGACCTGTCATGGGTGAGCACCTGAAGGTGCTTGAGGCGATCGAACGACGATCGGCAGAGGATGCCGTCAACAGCCTTGTCGCACATATCAATCATGCAAGAGATCGTGCGCTCAGGATATAATCGGAAAATAAGCAGCCGGGGGTGAGGAGATCGCCGGCAAGAGGAGGAGCAATCAAATGTCATCGTTTTTGAATCCGACGAGACGCGGCTTTCTGGCGGGTTCGGCCGCTTTTGGGGCCAGCAGCATGCTTGGCATGCGCTCGGCGGCCGCTGCCGTCGACTGGAAGCGCTTTGCCGGGACAACGCTCGAAGTCAACCTGGTCAAGAGCCCACGCAGCGAGATACTTCTGAAGTACCTGCCCGAATTCGAGGAACTGACCGGCATCAAGGTCAATGCTGAAGCGACGCCCGAACAACAGCAGCGCCAGAAGACGACCATCGAGCTCAGCTCCGGCAAGCCGAGCTTCGACGTCGTGCACATGAGCTATCACGTCCAGAAGCGGCAGTTCGAAAAGGGCGGGTGGCTTGCCGATATCAGCGGTTTTCTCAAGGACCCGTCCCTGACCGATCCGTCTCTCACGGAAAGCGATTTCGCCGAAGCCGGCCTGACCTTCGCCAAGGATTCGGGCGGCGTTCTGCGCTCGCTTCCGTTCTCGGTGGACTACTGGATCATCTACTGGAACAAGGCGCTGTTCGAGAAAAAGGGGCTTTCCTATCCGACGACGTTCGAAGAATTGGCCAGTGCGGCCGAGGCACTCACCGATCCCTCGACCAATACCTATGGCTTCGTCGCCCGCGGCCTGAAGAACGCCAATACGCCGGTCTGGACGTCGCTGCTGCTCGGTTATGGTTCGAGCCCGCTCGGCCCTGATGGCAAGCTGCGCACGACATCGCCAGAAGCGGTCGATGCTGCCAAGCTTTACCAGAAACTGATGACCAAAACCGCCCCTCCCGGCGTCTCCGGCTTCAACTGGGCCGAGGCGCAGTCGGCCTTCCTGCAGGGCAAGATCGGCATGTGGCTCGACGGCGTCGGTTTTGCTCCGCCGATCGAAAATCCGGAAAAGTCGCGTGTCGTCGGCCAGGTCGGTTACGGCATCATGCCGAAAGGCCCGAAGGCACAGGCCGCAGGCACCTTCGGCGACGGCCTTGGTGTCGTTGCGGCAAGCAAGAGCAAGGAAGCGGCCTACCTCTTCTGCCAATGGGCGATTTCCCACGACATGGGCGCACGTCTGCTGCAGGCCGGCGCCGGCGTTCCTTTCCGCCAGTCGATCCTCGCGGATGCGAAGGTTCGCGAAGGCGTCAAGATGCCGGCCGCATGGCTTGATGCGGTTGCCGGTTCCGGCAAGATCTCGCAGCTCGCGCTGCCGGTGATCATTCCGGTCACCGAGTTCCGCGACATCTATGGTGTCGGTCTTACCAACATGATCGGCGGCGGCGATCCAGAGACCGAACTCAAGGCTGCGACGGCACAGTTCGAACCCGTCCTGGCGAAGAGCGAGGGATAATGGCCTCGGCAAGCATCGAAACGGCCGCAGCCGCCAAGGCCGCCTCGAAGGCAAGGAGCAACGCGGGTCGCGTTGCTCCCAACTACTGGCCGTTTGTCATTCCGGCGCTGATCGTCATTGCGGCCGTCATCGTTTTTCCATGGGTGTTTACCCTTTGGATGAGCGTCAACAGCTGGACGCTCGGCCAGTCGCAGGTCTTTGCGGGACTGGACAATTATGCTCGCCTGGCCGTGGACATGCGCTTCTGGGAGTCGCTCTGGCATACGGTGCTCTACACCACGCTCTCCGTGGTGGCGCCGCTTTTTTTAGGGACGCTCGCCGCGTTGATATTCGATACGCAATTTCCGCTCCGCGGTCTTTTGCGCGGCATATTCGTGATGCCGATGATGGCGACGCCCGTCGCCATCGCCCTCGTCTGGACCATGATGTTCCACCCGCAGCTCGGCGTCCTCAATTATCTTCTATCCTTGATCGGCATCGGCCCGCAGGAGTGGATCTATAATCAGACCAGCGTCATCCCCTCGCTGGTGCTGGTCGAGACATGGCAATGGACGCCGCTTATCATGCTGATCGTGCTCGGCGGCCTGGCGGCAGTTCCGCGCGAGCCCTATGAAAGCGCCGAAATCGACGGAGCCAATGTCTGGCAGAAATTTCGCTATTTGACGCTGCCGATGATCGCGCCATTCCTGATGATTGCCGTGATCATCCGCAGCATCGATGCGGTGAAAAGTTTCGATATCATCTATGCCATGACCCAGGGCGGGCCGGGCACGGCGTCGGAAACGATCAATATCTATCTGTACAACACAGCTTTCGCCTATTACGATATCGGCTATGGCTCCGCCATGGCAGTGGTCTTCTTCATCCTCATCGTCCTGCTGTCCTTCGTCCTTTTGATGCTCCGGCAGCGTGCGAACTGGTCTGACGGGGAGGCACGCTGATGAAGCGCAGAACGCTCGATCGCATCGGACTGCTGTTTGTTGCCCTTGTGATGATATCGCCGGTCATCCTGTTCTTCCTCTGGATGATCTCGCTGTCGCTGAAATACGAAATCGACAGCGGTGCCTATCCGCCGATCTTCATTCCTGAGCGTTTTGCCTGGTCGAACTATCTGAAGGTCTTCGAGGAGAACAACTTCTTCCTCTATCTGTGGAATTCGGTGGTGGTGACAGGCGCCGCCACACTTCTGGCCCTGCTGATCGGCGTGCCGGCCGGATATGGCATCGCGCGCCTGAAGGCCGAGAAGTCGGCGATGGTCATCATGATCGCGCGTATGACGCCGGGCCTTTCCTTCCTGATTCCGCTCTTCCTGCTATTCCAATGGCTGAACCTGCTCGGCACGCTCCTGCCGCAGATCATCATCCATCTGGTCGTCACAGTGCCGATCGTCGTGTGGATCATGATCGGTTATTTCGAGACGACGCCGATGGAACTGGAAGAGGCCGCCAGCATCGACGGTGCAACGCCCTGGCAGATTTTCCGGCTGGTCGCGTTGCCGATCGCCAAGCCCGGCATTGTCGTCGCCTTCATCCTGTCGGTCATCTTCTCCTGGAACAACTTCGTCTTCGGCATCGTGCTCGCCAGTCGCGAGACCCGCACGCTGCCGGTTGCGGTCTACAATATGCTTTCGTTCGAACAGGTCAGTTGGGGGCCGCTTGCTGCTGCGGCGTTAATCGTCACGTTGCCCGTGCTGATATTGACGGTGTTTGCGCAACGGCAGATTGTGGCGGGGCTGACGGCCGGAGCCGTCAAGTAAGCGGGTGAGACAACGGTTTTGACGATTTCTTCTGCCTTCGACCCGCCTGCAAGAACAGGATGATTTTAGGCGGCCTAGAATCTGAATCCAGTTCTAATTTAAAGAGTTAGATCATGATGTCGTCCGAAAACCCCACACACTTTTCGGCATCATGCTCTCGTCCGGCGCGCAGCGTTTTATGTGTCGGCGCTGCGGTGCTCGACACGCTGTTTCGTGTGCACTCGTTACCGACCGGCCAAGGCAAAATCCTCCCGTACGATATGCTGCAGGTCGCCGAGGGTATGGCGTCGAGCGCGGCTTTTGCGATCGCCCGGCTGGGTGGCAATGCCAGCCTCTGGGGTGCGGTCGGTGATGATGCCACCGGCGAACGCATCATTGCCGACCTCAGCAACAGCGGCATAGATACGAGCGGCATGGCGCATGTGGCAGGCGCCCGCTCGGCGGTCTCGACGATCCTTGTCGATGATCAGGGCGAGCGCCTGATTGTGCCCTTCTACGATGCGGGCCTGCACGAGATGGTCAAACCGGTGACAAAGCAGGATGTGTCCGCTTTCGATGCGGTACTCGTTGACGTCCGCTGGCCAAAGCTTGCGCTGCGGACGCTGCTCGCAGCCAGAGAGGCGGGCAGGCCGGGCGTTCTCGATGGCGACGTTGCAGGCGATGGCGTGATCGAGATGCTGGCACCGTCGGCCAGCCACATCGTGTTCTCACAGCCGGCCGCCGAGCGCCTTACCGGAGCTGCCGAGCCGCCGAAAGCCGTTGGCCTTCTGAAGCGAAAGTTCGAGCACGCCTTCATCAGCGTCACGTCAGGGGAAGACGGCTCCTTCTGGTTCGATGAGCGAGCCGGCGAAATCTTCCATCTTGCTGCTCCGAAAGTGAGGGCCGTCGATACGCTTGCAGCGGGCGATATCTTCCATGGCGCTTTCGCTCTGGCCGTCGCAGAAGGCATGCCTATTGCCGAGACGATGCGCTTGTCGTCAATGGCGGCAGCGCTCAAATGCCAGGTCTTCGGCGGACGCATCGGCGCACCGACCAGAGCCGAGGTCTACGATGGGCTGCGGGGTTGGGACGCGGCGGTGGCGAGGACGATTGATCGCTAGGCATATTTTGCCGTGTAAAATCCGCCAAACAGCGTCAATGCTCCGCCGGTTTCGGCACAAAAGCTCTGCATTGGCCCCCAGGGCGGCATTCGCCGTTGTCATCTGGATGCCCATCTTCCCGAAAAATGCGTGGAAGGGCTCTCAATATCCGTGCCCCTTTAATGTTCAGGGGCCGCATTGGGTTGAGGCGGGGGATCTTCGATCCCATGATGTGGACGATCCGCCATCCGCCATCCGCCGCAAAGCGTACCGAGCGCCATTCCGCTTTGGCATGAGCGAACGACCCAGAGCGGCACATGGAAGCCCCCGCCTTGCGAATATCGGAGAAGCCATGGCCAGTCCCAGCCGGATTGACAGAAACCGCAATCCATCGATGTCGGCGTCCCAACCCATTAAGGCAAATGTTCATTTGAACATTTGATGGTTGCAAAGTGAACCATGCCTGTTACCATTGCCTAACGTCTGGAGCGGGAGGCTGCGGACCGAGAGCAATGGGAGTGAAAATGAATAGGATTGCTTTTTTCCTGTCCGCAGGACTGACCAGCCTATCGTTAGCCGTTCCGGCAATGGCCGCCACAAAGATCCAGTGGTGGCACGCCATGGGCGGCGAGAATGGCGCGAAGCTTGAACAGATCGCCAAGGGGTTCAATGCATCGCAGTCCGATTATGAGATCGTGCCGGTCTTTAAGGGCACCTATGACGAGACGCTGACGGGCGCGATCGCCGCGTTTCGTGCCAACCAGCAGCCGGCAATCGTCCAGGTCTATGAAGTCGGCACCGGCACCATGATGGCAGCACAGGGTGCTGTCTATCCCGTCTACCAGTTGATGAAGGACGAAGGCGAGAGCTGGGATCAGAGCAAATTCCTCGCTCCGGTCGTCGGTTATTACTCAGACACCAGCGGCAACGTCTTGTCGCTGCCCTTCAATTCCTCGACACCGATCATGTATTACAACAAGGACGTCTTCACGAAGGCCGGGCTTGATCCGGAGACGCCGCCGAAAACCTGGGCCGAGGTGGAATCCTTCTCGCGGACCATCATGAAATCAGGCGCTGCCAAATGCGGCTTCACCAGCGCCTGGATCTCCTGGATCCAGACCGAAAATCTCAATGCGCTGCACGACAAGCCCTACTCCACCAAGGCCAACGGTTTTGGCGGCCTGGACGCGGAGTTCACTTTCAACAACGATCTTACGATCCGCCATTGGGACAACTTGAAGAAGTGGCAGGACGAAGGCCTCTTCAAATTCGGTGGTCCTGGCGGCGGCGACAACGCACCTCCGATGTTTTATTCGCAGGAATGCGCGATGTACATGAACTCATCGGCCGGCCGGGCCGGCGTCATCAACAACGCCAAGAGTTTCAAGGTCGGTTTTGCGCCACTCCCCGACTATGACGACGTCATCAACCAGCCGCTGAATTCGATTATCGGCGGTGCCACGCTCTGGACGCTGAAGGGCCGTCCGGCGGAAGAGTATAAGGGTGTGGCGAAGTTCTTCACCTACCTGCAGAAGCCGGAAGTTCAGGCCGATTGGCATCAGTTCTCCGGCTACCTGCCGATCACCGAAGCTGCCTATAAGCTTGGTCAGGATCAGGGCTATTACGAGAAGAACCCTGGCGCCGACATCGGCATCAAACAACTGACGCGGGTGACGCCCACCGACAATTCCAAGGGCATCCGCTTCGGCAACTACGTCCAGGTACGAGGCATCATCGACGATGAGTTTGCCGCATTGCTGGGTGGAAAGAAGACAGCGAAGGAAGCGGTTGATGCGGTGGTTTCACGCGGCAACGAACAGCTTCGCGATTTCCAGTCCGCCAACTAAGGAGCTCCGCAACGGGGACTGGTGAACACCGGCCCCCGTTTTCCATCCGTCAGTGTGAGGGCTCATGCAAACCAAACGGACCGTATTTCCCAACAAGCTTTTGCCTTATCTGCTCATTGCCCCGCAGATTTTCGTCACCGTCGTATTCTTTCTCTGGCCTGCGGCAACTGCATTCTGGCAATCCTTTCTGCGCCAGGATGCCTTCGGCTTCAAAACCAACTTCGTCTGGTTCGAAAATTACCGTCGGCTTTTTGCCGATCCGATCTACATCAATGCCTTCGGCCACACGCTCGTCTTCGCCATTCTGGTGACGGTGCTGTCGACGGCTATCGCACTGCTCCTGGCTGCCGCGGCAATGCGCGTGCTACGCACCTCTCGAATCTATTCGACCCTGCTGATTTGGCCCTACGCCGTCGCACCGGCGATTGCCGGCATTCTGTGGTGGTTCATGTTCAATCCGTCGATCGGTATCGTCGCCTATATGTTGCGCGCGATGGGCGTCAATTGGAACCATCTGATCAATCCGGACGATGCCATGATCCTGATCGTGATCGCCGCAACCTGGAAACAGATATCCTATAATTTCCTGTTCTTCCTGGCTGCACTGCAATCCGTTCCCCGCTCGCTTCAGGAAGCCGGAGCCATCGATGGCGCCGGTCCTATAAAGCGTTTCTGGACGATTGTCTTCCCGCTGATCTCGCCAACGACCTTCTATCTGATCGTCATCAATATCGTTTACGCGATGTTCGATACCTTCGGCATCGTTCATGCGACCACCCAGGGCGGGCCGGCGCGCGCAACCGAGATCCTTGTCTACAAGGTCTACTTCGACGGCTTCATCGGACTGAATCTAGGCTCGTCGGCGGCCCAGTCCGTCATTCTGATGGTGATCGTCGTTGCACTGACCGCTGTGCAGTTCCGCTTCATCGAACGCCGCGTGCAATATTGAGGGACCCCCAGGATGGTTGAAAATCGCCCTTTCCTAAATTTCCTGGCCCACCTTGTCCTCATCCTTGGCGTCACGATCGTCGTGTTTCCCGTCTACGTGGCGTTCATCGCATCGAGCCATGGGCCAAACGACTTCCTGTCAGGCGTCGTGCCGTTGACACCGGGAAGCCACATCATCGAGAACTATTCGACGATGCTGTCATCCGGGATGACAAGCTCGGGAGCGCCGCCGATCGGGCCAATGATGATCAATTCGCTGATCATGGCGGTTGGCGTCGCCGTCGGGAAGATCGTCATTTCGATCCTTTCGGCCTTTGCCATCGTCTATTTCCGTTTCCCGTTCCGGACCCTGGCCTTCTGGATGATCTTCATCACGCTGATGTTGCCGGTCGAGGTGCGCATTGTGCCGACCTACAAGGTCGTCGCCGATCTCGGAATGCTGAACAACTACGGCGGCCTCATCATTCCGTTGATCGCCTCGGCAACCGCAACCTTCCTGTTTCGGCAGTTCTTCCTGACAGTCCCTGACGAACTGATGGAGGCCGCGCGTGTCGATGGGGCCGGGCCGATGAAGTTCTTCCGCGATATTCTGCTGCCGCTGTCGATCACCAACATCGCGGCGCTGTTCATCATCCTCTTCGTGCTCGGCTGGAACCAATATCTCTGGCCGCTGATCATCACCACAGACCAGAGCTTCTATACCGTCGTCATGGGAATCCAGCGCATGGCAGCCGTCGCCGATGCCGAGCCGCGCTGGAACCTCGTGATGGCAGCAGTCATTCTGGCCGCCCTGCCACCCGTCCTCGTCATCGTCGCCATGCAACGCCTTTTTGTCAAAGGCCTGGTCGAAACGGAGAAATGAAATGGCCACGATCAATATCATCGACGTCAAGAAGAATTATGGTGCCGTTCCGGCTGTCAAAGGCATCAACCTTTCGGTTGCCGACGGCGAACTCATCGTGCTTGTCGGTCCTTCTGGCTGTGGCAAATCGACCCTGCTTCGCATGATCGCCGGCCTGGAAACGATCAGCGAAGGCCAGGTCGAGATTGCCGGCCGCAATGTGAACAAGGCAGAGCCGGCCGACCGCGACATCGCAATGGTCTTTCAAAATTATGCGCTCTATCCGCATATGACCGTGCGCGGAAATCTCGAATATGGTTTGAAAAACCGCGGCACGGAGCGGGCTGAGATCAACCGCCGCGTGGCGGAAGCCGCCGAGATCCTTGAAATCGGCCCGATGCTGGATCGCAAACCGCGCGAACTCTCCGGAGGACAGCGCCAGCGCGTTGCGATGGGGCGGGCCATCGTTCGCGAGCCGGCCGCCTTTCTTTTCGATGAGCCTCTGTCAAATCTTGATGCGAAATTGCGTGTGCAGATGCGCGTAGAAATACGCCGGCTGCAGCGGCGATTGAAGACGACCAGCATCTACGTCACCCATGACCAGCTTGAAGCGATGACACTTGCCGACCGGTTGGTTGTGATGAACGGCGGCCTTGTCGAACAGGTCGGCACGCCAGTCGCAGTCTACGACCGTCCGGCCAGCTTGTTTGTCGCAAGTTTCATCGGTTCACCACCCATGAACCTTGTGCCGATCGACATCCTGAGGGCCGCCGACGACGCAAGCACGCTCGCCTTGCCTGCCGGCACCGATGTGGTCGGCCTTCGGCCCGACGCGTTGCTCGTCGCTCGGCCGATAGAGCCTTCGATTCGTCTCAGTGCGACCGTCGAATTGCTTGAGCCCATCGGCGGAGAAAGTCATCTGCATGTGCGATTGGGTGAAAATCAGCAGACGGTCATCCTGACCGTGCCGGGACGCCCGGACTTTACCGAAAATGCCAATATCGACGTCTTCGCACGTCTTGGCGCCATGCACCCTTTCAATAGCAATACCGGAAAACGCACAGATTGACACCGGTTTGTTATTTCTCCATCCCAACCCCAGAAGCGTTGAAAGAGATGAGACAATGACGACCGTAGAGGCGCGATCTGGCCCGACACGCAATGAGGTACAGGCGCATCGAGGCGCCTCCGCGGTTGCGCCCGAGAATACGATTGCTGCTTTTCGGGCAGCCGCCGAACAAGGCGCGGAATGGGTCGAACTCGACGTTGCACTCCTTGCCGATGGGACCCCGGTCGTGATCCACGACGTTTCCATCGATCGCTGCTCGTCGTCAAAGGGAAATCTCGCCGACCTCACCGCGTCGGACCTCGACACTATCGACGCCGGCTCATGGTTCGGCCCGCAATTCGAAGGTGAGCCGCTGCCCACATTGGCGCGCGTGGTTTCCGCGCTCGGCGAACTCGGCCTCAACGCCAATGTCGAGATCAAGCAGCATGCCCATCACAAGTCGCTCGACCAGTTGGTGAGTGTCGTTGATCAACATCTGAAGGTGCGAGCGCCGCACACCAAGATCATGATCTCGAGCTTTGATGCCGCTGCGTTGAAAGGAATGCACGCGATTGATCCGAGCTACGAGCTCGCCATGCTGTGGAGCAAGGTGCCTGCCGATTGGTGGGATATCCTTCGGTCGATCCCCGCAAGGACCGTCCATCTTGACTACAAGGCCCTCAGTATCGGGCTTCTTGAAGAGGCGGTCCGTCGTGAAATCAAGGTGCGAGCGTGGACCTGCAACGATCCCAAGTGGCTCGCGTCTTTCTGGGACGCGGGTTTGACCGGCGTGATAACAGACGATCCCAGTGTCTACCTCACGTAAGGAGCGGCGATGGGGCAGCGGATCATATCGAGCCGACAACGCGAGATCCTTGCGCTGATCGAAACGGAAGGTGTCCAGTACATCGAGGAGCTGGCACGCCGGTACGATTTGACGACGCAGACCATTCGTCGCGATATCAATGCATTATGCGATCTTGGGCATGCGCGTCGCTTCCACGGCGGCGTCGACCTGCCGGTCGAGGGCAGCAACATCTCGCTCAATGCCCGCGCCCAGCTCAACCGGCGCGCCAAGCGGCTTATCGCGCGGCGCGTCGCCGCCGACATCGGGGCGGACGCGACAGTCTTCCTCGGGATCGGCAGCACGGTTCAATTTGTTGCGGATGCGCTACGCGACCACCAGGGTCTGACGGTTATCACCAACAACATCCACGTTGCCTTGAGCCTTTGCGACGCCCCGAATGTCGAGGTCCATTTGACCGGCGGTCTTTTGCGTCACGATGACCGTGACGTGGTCGGCACGGATGTAATCCGATTTGTCGAAAAATTCTATGCGACCCACGCAGTGGTCGGCGCAGGCGCTCTGAGCCCGCTCACCGGCCTGATGGATTTCAGCTATCACGAAGCCCAAATCACCAACGCGCTTCTCGAAAATTCAAAAATCCAGATTCTCGCCGCAGATGTCAGCAAATGGACGCGGACCGCCTCGGTGCGGGTTGCGCCATTCAGCAAACTCAGCCGTTTTTACACGGATCGGCTGCCCGGCGAAGCTTCGGCTGTCAACGCTCTCATCGAAAGTGGCTTGGACGTGGTCACATGCAGCGAGGAGATGACATGAGTTACGTAGACTTGGCGCCATCTGCGCGTGAGCTGCAGGATGTCCGCTACCTTTTTACCGACATCGACGACACCCTGACGACGAAGGGTAAGCTTCTGCCGCAAACCTACGAAGCTCTCTGGGATCTTTGCCGGGCCGGTATTGCCGTGGTGCCGGTCACCGGCGGTTCAGCCGGCTGGTGTGAACATATCGTTCGCGCTTGGCCGGTTGCCGCCGTCATCGGCGAAAGCGGTGCATATTGCGTTACCCGCCGGAGCGGCGAAGTCGTCTTCGACTATTGGGAAGACGGCGGGCTGCAGGGGGAACGCCAACGGCAGCACCTGCAGGCGATCAAAGAGCTGATCGCGCAACAGAGCAGGACGTTCAAAATTGCCCATGACCAGGTCTTTCGGCTCGCCGATGTCGCAATCGACATCCAGGGTCACGATCCACGTGAGGTCGAGGACCTGGCGTCCAGTATCAGAGCCATGGGCGGAACGGTGGCGATCAGTTCCATCCACATCAACACGTGGATCGGCAATTATGACAAGCGGTCGATGAGCGAGCGCGTTTTAACCGAGATGTTCGGCATCGATCCGGCTGACATGCCCGCCGTGACCGCCTTCGTCGGCGACTCTCGAAACGATGCGCCGATGTTCGGCTTTATCCGCAACTCCTTCGGGGTCAACAACATCATTCCGGTCCTTGCGCAATTGCAACACGCGCCAAGATGGATCTCCCTGCAGCCCGCCGGACTTGGATTTGCCGATATTGCCGGCTCGATCTTGCATGCGGTCGGCGAAACTGCACCAAATCGCTGGGTGCAGGCGGAGCAATAGGCCCTGGCTGATCTCAAGACCAAAAAGAATTGGTCCTACCTCGGTGGGCTGGGATCGCTCCTGTCATTGTCAAGCCCGCCACCATCCATCAGCTTTTGACCGAGCCGGCGGTCATGCCCGCCAGGAAGTAGCGTTGAGCAACGAGGTAAAGCACCAGGAGGGGTAGGGAGCCGAGCACGCTCATCGCCATCATTTCATTCCATTCGAAAGCATGCTGGCCCATTAGCAGCTGGATGCCGATCGGAACGGTTCTGAGATCCATCGATTTTGTCAGGGTCAGTGCGAAGAGGAATTCATTCCACGCCAGCAGAAAAGTGTAGACCGCGGTAGCAACGATCCCGGGGATGGAGACGGGCACGATGACGCGCCAAAGCGCCGTCCAGCTCGAACCGCCATCGACCAGAACGGCCTCGTCCAGCTCCTTCGGCAAGGTGTTGAGATAGCCGGTCATCAGCAGCACTGCGTAAGGCAGTGTGAAGACCATATAGGTGAGGATCAGTGCCAGATACGTGTCGAAGATCCTGAAGGCGACCACCATTCCGAAATAGGGGATCAGAAGGGTGATCGGCGGAACGGTCTGCGTGCTGATGATGAAGATGTTCAAGGTGTTCTTGAAGCGAAAGGAATAGCGGCTGAAGCCGTAAGCAGTCAGGATAGCGATGACGAGGGTCAGGCAGGTGACGACGCCGGCAACGAAGTAGCTGTTGATGAAGAACCGCACCTTCACCGGATCGTTGAAGATCGTCAGATAGGCGGCCAGGGTAAAATCCTTCGGCAGAAGCCGCGGTGGAAGAGCGAAGATCTCGGTATTCGATTTCAGCGAGCTGAAAAACATCCACACGATCGGGAAGGTCGAAAAGACCAGGCCGATCGCCAGTCCGAGATAGGTCAGGATGGTCGGCAATGCCGAGTTCTTGAAGGAACGCTTTGCCATGCCGGTCACCTACGCTGCTGGTGTTTGATGTAGAAATAGGTGACGCTCATCGAAATGATGAGGATGATCATTGCACTCGCCGAAGCCAGCGAAAATTCATATTGGGAGAAGGCAAGCTTGTAGGTGAAGGTGGAGAGCACTTCCGTCGAATAGATCGGACCGCCGCCCGTCGTCATCCAGACGAGCGGAAAAACCTGCATCGTCCAGATGAAATCGAGCAGCGCGATGCTGATGATGATCGGCATCAGTTGCGGGATGGTGATGTACCAGAATTTTTGCAGCTCGTTAGCGCCATCGATCCCGGCTGCCTCGTAGAGCTCCTTCGAGATGCCTTGGAGACCGGCAAGCAGGCTGACCATATAGAGCGGATAACCTGCCCAGATGTTTGCAAAAGTCAGAGCGTGAATGGCGGTGCGGGTCGAGGAGAACCACTCGACCTTGAAATTGATGATGTGGAGCGCCATCAGCACGCTGTTGACGACGCCGTTCGGATCGAGCAGCAGGCGCCAGATGATGGCAATGATCACGGCGGTGAACAGCCACGGCAGGATGAAGAGCACACGCAGGATGCTCCGGATAAGCGGGTCGACGCGGTTGGTGTTCAACAGCAGCGCGAAAGCCAAGCCGATGATGAAATGGAAGACGACGCTCATGATCGTGAAATACATCGTCTGGCCGAGCGACTGCCAGAATACCGGATTTTCGAAGATGGTCAGGTAATTCTGGACCCCTGCGAACGCAGCGTCCTTTTTCATGATGGCGCCGTCCATCAATGAATATTTGAAGACCATCACCATGGGGAACAGCATCAGCAGAACGAGCAGCAGGGTGGCCGGCGACACGTAGAAATACGGCACCAGCTTCCTCACGGTGCTGTAACGAAGTCTTCCTTTCCTTCGCGCTTTGCCTTGCGCAGCGACCAGAGCCGGAGCGGAATGAACCATGAGCTGTGACTTCCCATTCTGCGAAGATTTGACGACCTTCTCCGGCAGCGCCAGGTCGCGCTGCCGGAGATCTCGTGAAAGCGATCTCGTGAAAGCGACGTTCTTAGAACTTCGCGAGCCAGGCCTTCTCGGTATTGGCAGCCGCGTCCTTGGCCGACTGGCCACCGTCGAACATCTTCTGAACTTCGACGTTCATGTCCCGCATCAGCTCTTCGGCAACCGGAAGGCCGACGAATTCATTTGCAGGATAGCCGCTCTGGAAGATTTTGAAAGCTTCCGCGAAGATCGGGTCGGATGCCACGAAGTCCGGCTTGGCATGGACGTTGCCGGGGAAGGCGTTGGCAATCGAGACCAGGCGGCCGTTGACGTCGGGGCTCATCAGGTATTCCACAAGCTTCCAGGCTTCTTCCTTGTGCTTGCTGCCCTCGCTGATGCCGATGCCCCAGGAAGCATAGGGCATGCCGCGTTTGCCGGTGTAGCCGTCGGTTGCCGGCAGGGCCGAGATGCCGAACTTCAGCTTCGGATTGCGCTCGCGGATGAGGTTCACATGCGCGAGGGAATCGACCATCATGCCGACGCGGCCATTGACGAATTCCTCGACCTTGTCCTGTTCCTTCTTGGCGAAAATGCCGGGAGAAATAACGCCTTCCTTGTTGAGGGAAGCAAGATAGTCGAGCGTGCCGACGACGGCGTCATTTTCAAGATCGGGCTTGCCGTCCTTCATCATCGAGGCGCCGGAGGCCCAGACCCAGGACATCACGTCGTTCTGGATTCCGCTCGGGGACTGCAGCGATAGCGGCAGAACCCAACCATACTGGTTCTTCGAGCCGTCGGTCATCTTCTTGGCGGCTTCGGCGAATTCCGTGCGCGTGGTCGGCAATTTGTCGACGCCAGACGCCTTGGCGATATCCAGGTTGACGAAGACCGGGTAGACGAAGGAAGCCAGCGGGAACATCACGCTCTTGCCATCGACCTTGACGATATCGGTGATCTGGCTCTTGTCGTACTTCGCCTTCTCCATCAGTTCGTCCATGGAGGCGATCGCGCCCTGCTTGGCAAGCCCGTTGACCCAGGCGCCATCTAGGCCGACGACGTCGCTGAGTGTTCCGGAGGCGGCGCCGACGACGATCTGGTCACGCGTCGTAGCATAGGGACCGCTGACCAACGTCACCTTGATGCCGGGGTTTGCCGCCTCGAAATCGTTCATGATGCCGCGCAGCGCGCCGGAGGGCATCTCCGGTTCCCACCATTGAATGAATTCGATGGTGGTGTCGGCAAATGCCGATGTGGCGCAAAGCGCCCACACGGCCACGGCCGCCCGCATCGTCACGCTGAATTTTCTGATATTCATCTGTGCCTCCCATAGATTTCAGTTAATCGATCCTCCTCAAGACCGTGGACAAAGTAGGTTCCCTGATGCCCCTATCTGTCAACGAAGAACTGCGATCGAGAAAGGATGAGAGGTGCGCGCAGCCCGCAAATTTTAGGATAAAATACTGATAAACCGATATAAAATCTGTTTTCGTAATCAATATTTTTTTCGAGCATTTGTGTTGCTTGTGACTCATTTTTTCTTTACTTTCGTAAACAAATGAAAGTTTGCCCAACAAATCGAAACGTCGGAAGTCCGTTATCGTCACTGCGAATTTCCCGATTTTCGGCCTGAAGCAGGCGTTTTGCAACCACGAGGCGCAGGAGCCGCAAATCGCAGATGGAGGGAATATTTCGGTTTTCGAAAGGAGCCGAGGTGTGTGTCGAAAATATTAGGTAGCGCCAACTACCGGTGATCGTCGGCGATTCAGGGCGCCAAAATCGCTCTGTACAAATTGCCCCATGCGTGATTTGGCGCGTCAGTGGATTTGCCGTTGATGTGAAATCACTTTGATCCGGCGCCTCGTCCCGCCGATAAGGAACTGAATGGCCAAGAAAAGTTATAAATCGATGGACGATTTCGCGACCGCCTCCGGCGTATCGCGTCCGACGCTATCGAAATATTTTGATGATCCCTCGCAGATCAAGGAGGTGACCCGCAAGCGTATCGAGGCGGCGCTGAAGAAGTCGAATTTCGAGCCGAACCTTTTCGCGCGGCATCTCAATCGCAAGCGGACCAGAAATATTGGGATCCTGGTCCCGACCATGTCGGATCCCTTTTATGTGCAGGTCGTGTCGCTGATTGAGCTGGAGTTGCGCGAAAAAGGTTTCTGGCCAGTCCAGATCTCGTCGCACACGCGGCCGGAGCTGGAAGCCGAGGCGGTGCGGACCTTGCTCTCGCTGAAGGTTGCAGGTGCGATCGTGGCGCCGCTCGGAGCCGGCTTGCGCCGCTCCGCGCTGGAAAGGCTGAAGGACGCAATCCCCGTCGTCTGCTTCGACAATCCGGCCAGCGGCGACCTTCCTTACGTCGGCAACGACAACGCGCAAAGCATGGCAGCCATTGTGCAGTATCTCTGCCGGTCCGGTGAGCCGCCGATATTCCTGGAAATTCCGCATCTGACGGAAAACGCCGGCGAGCGGCAGGCGAGCTACCGTGCGACCATGGCAAGGGAGGGCCATCCGCCGCTGGTCATCGATTGTGACGCACCACCATCCTGGGAGTTCGAGCGTCTCGGATACGAGCAGATGCAGAGAATTCTTGCGCGTGGCGGCCTGCCCGGCAAAACACTCCTCTGCGCCAACGACCGCTTCGCTTTCGGCGCTATGGCGGCTGCATTCGCTTCCGGCCTGAAAATCGGCCGCAACGACGGCTGCGACGTGCGCATCGCCGGGCACGACGATCATCCGCTGAGCCGATATACCTGTCCGTCACTGACGACGATGGCTCAGAACGCGCCGGAGATCGCAGCGAAATCCGTGGAGCTTTTGCTTTCTCATATCGAAAGCGAAGACGAGGGTACGACCCCTCCGACAAACAGGGTGATCCTGGAGGCGACCTTGGTGATGCGCGACTCGGCTTGAGGCCGGGGGCCGTTTCGGTTCAACGCGTGAGTGCCGGGTCCATCGTGCGCCATGCCGTTGCAATGGCTTCAAGAGCCTCTTGCGCTTCCGGAATGGCCCGGCGCTTAGAGACGAAGCCATGGATCTGTCCAGGCCAGATGTGGCTGGTGGCCTGGGCTTCTGAACTCAGCCGCTCGGCATAGAGTGCCCCTTCGTCGAACAGCACGTCGTGGCCGGCAAGGATCACGACGGCGGGCGCCACGCCCGCCAGTGACGCCGCGCGAAGCGGCGAGGCCCGCCACTCGGACCTGTTAGCAGGGTCCGGCAGATAGTGGTCCCGGAACCATCTCATCGCCGCTGCTGTCAGGCCGAAACCCTCGTCGTAGCGCAAGTAGCTGTCGGTTGCCTGCAACTGGTCGGTCACCGGATAGATCAACACCTGACCGATGATATCAGGTACCTGTCCGTCGCGCGCCAGCAGAGCGATGACGGCGGCGAGATTTCCGCCGGCACTGTCGCCGCCAACGACAATTCGCGCCGGATCGATGCCGAGCGCAGCAGCCTGATCCGTCATCCAGATGAGCGCGGCCGCGCAGTCTTCGATCGCCGCCGGAAAGGGATGTCCCGGGGCGAGGCGATAGTCGGGCGAAATCACGACGGCGCCGGCCATATTGGCAAGCGTCCGGCAGATGTCCTCATGGGTTTCCGGCGCGCCGATCACAAAGCCGCCACCATGGATATAAAGCAGGGCGGGAGCCCGCTCGCGCGGCGCGGTGCGGCCGCGCCATATCTTCAACCGGATGGCGCCGGCATGCCTTTCCAACATCTCGGCCACATCCTCGAGCGGCCACTGGATGTCTGCGAAGCCGTCCAGATATTGTTGCCGCGCCAGCGCCGGCGTGCAGCTTTCCACTGGCTCCTGCGGATTGCCCGGCCACGCAAGTGCGCGTCTTGCGGATTCATCCAGTTGTGTCATGCGAGCAGGCTCCGTGCTTCGTCTTCCCGCAATTCCCTTGGCTGGACGACAGTACCCGGAATGGTCTGCGCGACGCCGGTTTCGCCTGCCCGAAGGATTGCTTCCATGACATCAAGCACATGCAGCGCGAGATCGCCCGAAGCGCGCGGCGTACGGCCTTCAATGATGGCGCGGGCGAGATCGGCAAGGCCAAGCATGCGATAGTTGGCACGGTCCGGTGCTGCGATCGGCCAGTTGACCGCACCGAAGAGTTCGCCTGATGTATCGGTTTCCTCCCAGGGCGCGCCACGACTGGAAAGCGCGACACGGCCGCCGAAATTGTCAGGGTCGGGCAGGCGCAGCGATCCTTCGGTGCCGTGAAGCTCAATGGGGTGGTTGGAGTGGCGGAAGACGTCCCAGGAGGTGCCGAAGGTGACTGTGGCGCCGCAATCGAATTCCAGTAGCGAAAGCACGCTAGTCGGTGTTCCCACTTTGAACCTGGTGCCTTGCTTCGGCCCCTCGGCGGTGATCAGCCGCTCTTCCTGCCCGCTTGTGGCGACGGCCTGCACACGCCGGATCGGCCCCATCAGATTGACCATCATCGTCAGGTAATAAGGGCCCATGTCCATCACCGGGCCGGCGCCGGCCTGATAGTAGAAACTGGGGTCCGGATGCCAGTGCTCCATGCCGCGGCCCATCATGAAGGCTGTTCCCGTCACCAGCTTGCCGATGGCGCCGGCTTCCATCTGCCGCCGAGCATGCCGTCCGGCCGCCCCCAGGAAGGTGTCGGGCGCCGAACCGAGCATGAGGCCCTTCTCGGCAGCCGCATCCACCAATCGGCGTCCTTCTGCGGCCGTGACGCCGAGCGGCTTCTCGGTAAAGACATGTTTGCCCGCCGACAGGGCCCGCATCGAAACGTCGAAATGGGCAGCCGGGATCGTCAGGTTGAGGATCAGGTCGATATTCCCGTCGTCAATGAGGGCATCGACGTCGGCCGCCCGCAGGTTGAACTCAGCGGCGCGGCGCTTGGCGGCGTCTGCATTGAGATCGGCACAGGCGGTGATTTCGACGCCGCGAAACAGCGGCGCATTGTGCATATAGGCGAGCGAAATATTGCCGCATCCCACAACGCCGATCCTGAGTTTCATTTCATTGGTCCCTTCCATTGAGAACCTGACCTTGTCGTTTGATGTTTGGAGAGTTGCGCGCAAGCAATAATTTATGTTGACGCACGATAACATTTTCTCCTACGAAATGACAAGACGTTGGGAGGCGTCGCAATCTCAGACGAAGAGGCCTTCGTTCGGGAGTTCGACATCCTCCTTGAAAAATGCTTTTCGGCAATTCCGGGCGCCAAGCGCCGCCAGTGATCGTCTGCGCGAAAAACATCGGCTTCGGTATAGCGGCTGTCACCATCGGATAGGTCAGGACCAAGAAATGAACAATGCTGCGCTGAAGATCGGCTGCCAGACATTCACCTGGGAGATGCTGGGCAAGGGTTGGGGCGGCGGGCCGGACGATCTGGTGCGCGCCATCACCGATGGCGGATATGCCGGTCTCGAAATCACCGACACGATGATCGGTCACTACGCGCTCGATCCCGCGGGTTTTGCCCGCACCCTCTCGGATGCCGGTCTGACGCTGGTGTCCTTTGCCTTTGGCTCCGCCAGCGGCTTCACGATGGCGGAAAATATCGTTTCCGATCTGGAGACGGCGCGGCGATGGGTGGATTTCGTGGCGAACTTTCCCGGTGCGATGGTGTCGATGGGGTCGGCGACCGTCGTTTCGGATGGCCCGCGCGATGAGAAGTTCGCCATCGCGGCGGAGTGCTACAATCGTGCGACCGAGATCGGACGGTCGGCCGGCGTCACCGTGGCTGTCCACCCGTCCTCGCACCACAATACGCTCCTCTTCACCCGGAACGATTATGACCGCCTGTTTGCTCTCCTCGATCCCCGGGTGGGTTGGGTTCCGGATACCGGCCATATCCTGCGTGGCGGCCAGCAGATCGACGATACGCTTTCGGCCTACCGGGACCGTATCCGCTACGTGCATCTGAAGGATGTCGACGCCGGCGGGACCTGGGCGATGCTCGGCGAAGGCGTCTGCGACGTAGCCGCCGTGATTTCGGCTGTTCGGGATGCGCCGGAGTTCACAGGCTGGATCGTGGTGGAGGAAGAATCGGACCATGCCGGAACCGATCCGGCCGCGGCTGTTCGCGTCAACCGTGAGACGCTTCGACAGTTGGGGTTCTAGCCGACCTCGTTTCCCCAGGCGTCGGTAGAAACCTTTCGCGCGTGTCCAAGCCTCTCCTGGCCCTCTATTAAACCGGAGGGGCTGGCTGCCGGTCACGCGTAGCGAACCTCCACGCCGAGCTTGTCCAGCCGGTGACGAATGCTGTGCGGCATGTTGCTGTCCGTGATGATCAGATCGACGCGCGACAGCGAGAAGGCTTTGGAGGAGGCGCCGATGTCGAATTTGCTCGAATCCGCCACAAGCACGACGCGCCGGGCCATGCGAACCAGGTTGCGCTTGGTCCGCGCAATGTCCTCGGAGACATCGACGACGTCGAAGGCCTGATCGATCGCGTGGGCGCTCACAAAGGCCTGGTGGGCGACGAGACCGCCGACCGCCTTGTCGGAGTCCGAGACGATCGTGCTCACGGTGCTGGGAAAAACCCGGCCGCCGATCATGTGCACGTCAAGTCCCGGCCGGTACATCAGATGCTGGGCGATGTTCATCGCCGTCGTCGCCACCACGACGTTGTTGACCGGCGGCATCTGCATGGCCACTTGCAGCAGCGTCGAACCGCTGTCGAACACGATCGACTGGTTGTCGATGATTTGCCGCGCGGCCATCTGGGCGATCCGTCGCTTCGCCTCGAAATTACGCTGCATGCGCTCCTCGAAGGCTGCGGCCGGCGAGTCGGACGGCAGAGCGATTGCCCCGCCATGGGTTTTGATCAACTGCTTCTTCGCATCCATAATCTCGAGGTCGGAGCGGATCGTGACTTCCGAGACCTCGAAGAATTCCGCGAGCTGGCGGGTGCGGGCCTGGCCGACCCGTTGGAGTTCCAGCATGATCTGCTGCCGCCTCTGTTCTGCAAGCATGTGCGATCCCGACTCCCGCGCGCGCCGTTGCGGTAACACGACTTTTGAAAAACGAAAGCAAGCCGCGTGTTCTTACGGCTTCTGCTGCAGAAATAGCTCTATGAAGGGAAAAAAGCACGTTAAAAATTTTCTTTCCGCGTGGAAACGAAAGAATTCGAAATATTGAACATTTGTTTGTTTTCGAGTTAGGGTTTTTTCCAGCACCAAAGTCGTCAATCGCAAAGCCAGCAATTGCAAAAGGAAATATCGCCATGGGTCTCGGAACCAAAATCCGCCTCGCACGCCTGTTCTCCAACCCATCGGGTCATTTGTTTGGAGGCGCGGTCGATCATTTCGTCGGTTATGGCAATGTTCGCGAGGGCGGGCTTGCCGATCTGCCGGGCGCGCTCAGACGCGTCATGGCGGGAGGCCCCGACTACATCAGCATCCAGCCGGGTGCTGCGCGCCACCTGTGGTCGGAATATGCCGGGAAGGCAGCCCTCGTCATTCAGGGTGGTTGCTTCACCGCCGACGACCGGATTCGCCAGCTCATTGCGACCCCGGAAGACGCGGTGCGATATGGTGCAGACGCCCTGGCTGTCGCCATTCCGGTGCGTGGCGCTACCGAAGGAGAGTACATCCGCTGGCTGACCGACACGGTCAACGCCGCCGCCCGCTACGAGATGCCGGTCGTCGCCCACGTCTATCCCCGTGATTTCTCCGATGGCGGCAAGATCGTGTTTACCCCGGATGAAATTGCTTATGCGGTTCGCATCGGTTTCGAAGCCGGTGTCGACGTGATCAAGGTCGGCTACACCGGAGATTTCGAGTCCTTCCGGGAAACCGTCGCGACCTGCCCGATCCCGGTGGTGATCGCCGGCGGCCCGAAGACCGATACGCTGCTTGGAGCGCTCGTCCAGACCTCGGAAGCGTTGCGCGCTGGCGCCAAGGGCGCGGTCGTCGGCCGCAACCTTTGGGGCCACGGCGATACGACCATGGCGGCGCGCGCCTTCAAGCTCGTCATTCATAAGGGGATGGCGCCAGAAGAGGCACTGGCGGCTGCCAGGGCGTGAGACATGTCGCGCTCCCTCCAGGTTCTGGGCTTCGGTGCCCTCGCAATCGATGACATCATCTATGTCGATCGGGGGCTTTCGGCCGGCAAGGGGAAGGTGACGAAGCGGACCACGGACCATGGCGGCAACGTGGCGACGGCTCTTGTCGCCGTCGCCCGGCTTGGCGGGCGCGCCGGCTTCATCGGATGGCTCGGTGATGAGCCTGCGGCCGATCTGGCCGGTGCCGAGCTCGAGCGCGAGGGTGTCGACATTTCCCTGGCGCCACGCCATGCCGCTGCCGCGCCGATCCGCTCGGTGATCACGGTCGGTCCTGACGGCGACCGGTTCATAGCCTATGACGACGATGTGCTGCATGGCACGTCGGACGCGCTACCCGACGATGTTTTGATGCAGGCCTCGGTCCTGCTGATCGACGGTTACGCGACGCAGTCGGAAACCGTTGTGGCGCGGGCGCGGGCGCTTGGCCTGGCCGTGATAGCCGATATCGAATGGACGGTCGGTGCGGCGACGGACCGAATCCTCGCCTTCGCCGATCATCTGGTGCTGCCGCTCGCTTTCGCTAGAGAGTACACCGGTGAAGATGATCCAGCGGCCATTCTTTATAGGCTCTGGGCAACGGACCGGTCCGCTGTTGTCCTGACCGACGGCGAACGAGGGAGCTACCTGCGCCAGAAAGGCGACACCACCCGATGGCATTTGCCGGCCTATCAGGTTCAGGCGGTCGACACGACCGGCGCCGGCGATTGTTTTCACGGTGCCTACGCTCTTGCGCTTGCTGAGGGTAAGAGCCCGCTTGATTGCGTTGCCTATGCGACGACGGCTGCTGCGATTTCCGTGACCGCACGGGGAGGGCGCAGAGGCCTGCCAGACAATCGGACATGCCTGGCATGGATGGCGGCGGAAAATGCACCCAAGCCGCGCCCGATCCCCGGATATCACGATTAACGCGAGGTAGTGCGTGCCGACGTCGTCCACCGCCTGAGCGGAGTCGCACGGCTGATTGTAAGGGTTGAAAGATCTTTCAACAGCTGCCGTGTTGATCTTAAAAATTACGCGCGTTAAAAAATATTATTGCGCAAAAAGATCATTTTTGCCGTTATAAAAATAAACAAATTCAAATAGATATAGTGAGTAATCGATAAAGCGTGGCGCTATGGCCTCGATTCTTTTGTTGACTTTTAAGCTCAGGCCTGAGCCTTCTTGTCGAAAGGATCGGCGACGGTGGGGAGCGCCGTTTGAAGACGTGAGCGGACTGATACGGGAGGATGAGACGTGGCAGTGGTTGTACTCGACAAAATCTGCAAGACCTATGGAAACAACTACCATGCGATCAAGGATCTGAGCCTGACGATCCATGATGGCGAGTTTCTGATCCTGGTCGGCCCATCCGGATGCGGAAAGTCGACCGCGCTCCGCATGATTGCCGGGCTTGAGGAAATCAGCAGTGGAACCTTGAGCATCGGCGGTCAGGACGTCGTGGATCTCGCACCGAAGGACCGGGACATTGCCATGGTCTTTCAGAGTTATGCGCTTTATCCGCACATGACGGTGTTCGACAACATCGCCTTTTCGATGAAGCTGGCCGGAAAGACCAAGGTCGAGCGAACCAAGCGCGTGCACGAGATCGCCAAGATCTTGCAGCTGGAAAGCTTGCTGGGCAACAAGCCCGCACAGCTTTCCGGCGGTCAGCGCCAGCGTGTTGCGATGGGCCGCGCCATGGTCCGCGAGCCCGCGGCATTCCTCATGGACGAGCCGCTTTCCAACCTCGATGCCAAGCTGCGTGTTCAAATGCGCGCCGAGATCGCGAGCCTGCAGCGACAGCTGGGCGTGACGACGATTTACGTGACGCACGACCAGACTGAAGCCCTGACCATGGGCGATCGCGTCGCGGTGCTGAAGGGCGGCGTGCTCCAGCAGGTGGACACGCCCAAGGCCCTATATCACCGCCCGGTCAATGCGTTTGTCGCAGGCTTCATCGGGTCGCCGTCGATGAACCTATTCGAAGGGCGTCTGGAGGGCATGCGGATCCATCTGCCGGGTTTCTCCATCCCCTTGTCCGACGGTGCTTTTGAGCGGGCTCCCGGCCTTTCCGCCTTCGAGGGAAAGGCGCTGATCTTTGGCGTCCGGCCCGAGGATCTCTACGACAGCCAGTTGCCGTCCGGGGCGTCCCATCCGACGATCCCTGTTCTCGTGAAGTCGATCGAGGAGCTCGGCTCGGAGTTGATCGTGCATTTGAAGATCGACGCGGTCCGGATCGACTCGGGCGATCCCGACGCCGTCGAAGACTTGAGCGGGGCCGCCAACGCCGTCGCCCGCTTCGAAGCTGTCAGTGCGGTCGAGACGGGCCAATCGATCAATCTGGCAATCGACCCGGCGAAACTTCATTTTTTCCATCCTCAAACACACATGGCTTTGAACTGACCAGGGAAAGCCAAGAGGCGCTGATGGCGGTTCGGCCGGCGAAAGACGTCTTCGGCGTTTGACGTCTTGAAAGCCACTCCATTCGGCGCCGAAACCGGCGTTCATCTTCAACATCCGACAAAGGGCTTATCGATGCCAGTAATACAGGAACGACGCCTCCGCATTGGCGTACTGGGAGCCGGCCAGATTGCCCAGTCGGCGCACTTCGAGAGCTGCACGAAGGCTGCCAATGCCGATCTCTATGCGATCTGCGACGTCGCCGCGGATCTCCGTGAACGTATGGCAATCACTCATGGGGCTGGCAAAACCTATGACGACTACGACAAGATGCTTGCCGATCCCGACCTCGATGCCGTGATCATCGCGACCGCCGATGCCTTTCACGTCCCGGCTTCCATCCGCGCCCTTCAGGCCGGCAAGCATGTGCTGTGCGAGAAACCCGTCGGTGTCACCGTCGAAGAATGCCTTGAATTGAAGGCGGCGGTCGATCGGTCGGGAAAAGTGTTTCAAGTCGGGCATATGAAGCGTTTCGACGCAGGGCTCCAGGCGGCGAAATCCTTCATCCGCGATGAGATGGGTGAGATGGTTGCTTTGAAAGCATGGTATTGCGACAGCACCCACCGTTATCCGATGACCGACGCGGTCCAGCCCCTGATCGTCAGCAGCGCCAATGCGCGAAAACCCTCCGCCAATCCAAAAGCCGACCTGCGCCGCTACTACATGCTTGCGCATGGTTGCCACCTGATCGACACGGCACGGTATTTCGCCGGCGATATCGTTTCCGTCACCGCTCGTCTGTCCGAACGAGCCGGTATCTGGTGCTGGTTCGTCGACGTGGAATTTGCCTCCGGCACGCTCGGCCACCTCGATCTCACCGTCCAGGTGCGCATGGACTGGCATGAAGGTTTCCAGATTTACGGCAAGAACGGCAGCATTTTGGGCAAGACCTATAACCCGTGGTACTACAAGAGCAGCGAGGTCGACATTTTCCGGGAAGCCGATGGCGCAACCCATCGCGTTCTCGGTGCTGACGGTCATTTCTACCGCCGTCAGGTCGAAGGCTTCGCCCGCACCATTCTGGATGGTGCAGTGATGGAAGGCGCCGACATCGATGATGGTCTGGCCTCCGTACGGGCGATGGTCGCCGTCGCGCGCTCCGTCGAAAGCGGCAAGGCGGTCGCGCTGGCTGACGTCACGGGTGGCGTTTGATGAAGCTCGGCATTTTCGCAAAGACCTTCGACGGAACGGAGCCCTCGACGGTCCTCAATTCGGTCGCCCAGGCTGGGTTTACCTCAGCGCAATACAATATGGCCTGCTCGGGCCTGCCGCCAATGCCGGAGACGATTACCGAGGCTGAGGCGCGCTTGGTCACTGAGGCGGCGCTAAGCAGCGGCGTCGAGATCGTCGCCGTATCCGGCACCTACAACATGATCCATCCCGATCCGGCCCTGCGCGAGGCCGGGCTTCGAAAATTGGCGACGTTGGCCGAACGTTGCGCCGGCATGTCAACGGGCCTGATCACGCTCTGCACCGGCACACGTGACCCCATCGACCAGTGGAAGGCGCATGCCGACAACGACACGCCGGCAGCTTGGCGCGATCTCCTCGCAGCCATGGAAGCGGCCGTCGCAATCGCCGAACGCTACGATGTGGATCTTGGCATAGAGCCCGAGCTTGCCAATGTGGTCAACTCGGCTGAGAAAGCCCATCGGCTGATCTCGGCGCTGAAGAGCCCCCGCATCAAGATCGTGCTCGATCCGGCCAATCTTTTCGAGGTTGCGACGCTAGACGATCAGCGGCGCGTCGTGTCTTCCGCGATCGATCTTCTGGCCGATCGAATCGTCATGGCGCATGCGAAAGACCGCAATCCAGACGGCAGTTTCGCGACCGCCGGCAAGGGCGTGCTCGACTATGCGCATTATCTCGGCCGCCTCAAGGCGATTGGCTTTTCCGGCAGTCTTGTAACCCATGGTCTCTCAGCCTCGGAGGCGGCGGGCACGGCGACCTTCCTGAAGAGTGCCCTCGACGGCGAAGGCGCGGGGAGACGACGATGAGACGGGTTCAATCGTTCGAAACCAGCGATGGGACCATTCTCAACGTCGATATGGCGGGCGAGGGTGTACCGGCAATATTCCAGCACGGCCTATGCGGCGACGCGGCGCAGACGGATGAGGTCTTTCCGCTCGACACCGGCTATCGCCGGGTTACGGTCGAAGCCCGCGGTCACGGCCGTTCGGGGGCCGGCAATCGGGAGCAACTGTCGATTTCGACCTTTTGCGATGATATCGCCGCCTACATCGAGAAAAACCTTGCGGTGCCGGTCGTGATCGGCGGCATCTCGATGGGGGCCGCGATCGCCTTGCGTCTCGCGGTCAAGCGGCCCGATCTTGTCAAGGCTCTGATCATTGCAAGGCCGGCTTGGTTGACCGCATCGGCGCCGGACAATATGGCGCCCAATGCTGAAGTCGGGCGGCTCATGAAAACCCTGCCGCCGGATGAGGCAAAGCAGGCATTTCTTGCCGGGCCCGTCGGCGGACGGCTCGCCGCAGAGGCGCCGGATAATCTCGCCTCGCTTGCCGGGTTTTTCTCCCGCACGCCTCTGGATGTGACCGCCGAACTGCTGACCAGGATCGCAAATGACGGCCCTGATGTGACCGACGCAGACGTCGGCAATCTCGCCTTGCCGACGCTCGTCATCGGCCATGATCGCGATAGCATTCATCCTCTTGGCCACGCGCGTGCTCTCGCCGCGCGGATTGACGGCGCGAGTTTCGTGCAGATCACGCCGAAAACGGAGAGCCGTCCGCAATATGTCGCCGACTTTCGCCTTGCCGTCGGCAATTTTCTGAAGGAGTTCTGAAGCAATGCCTACCCCTCAAAAAACCTGGATCGCCAATCTTCCTAAGGATCGGCTGATTGCCGAATTCTCCGTCTGGTCGGCCGACCTCATGCGTCTCGCCGATGACCTCGCGCGTGTCGATCCTTACGTCGACATCCTCCACATCGATGTCGCCGATGGCCATTTCGCGCCGGCAATGTTGTTTTTCCCCGATCTTGTCGCCGGTGTGCGCAAAATTTCCGCGCGCCCGATCCATGTTCATCTGATGGTTGCCGACAGCATCATCCTGTCGCAGATCGAGCAGTTCGCCGATGCCGGCAGCGACCTGATCAGTCTTCATGTCGAAAACGAAAGCGTCGCCGATGAGGCTCTCGATTTTCTCGATCGCCGCGCTATTGCAGCTGGCATGGTCCTCAAGATCGATACCCCCGTCGAGCGGATCGAGAAATATGTTTCCCGGCTGCGTTTTGTGACGCTGCTTGGCACGGCGATCGGCGTCAAGGGCCAGGGCCTCGACGAAAAGGCCGGCGCCCGGCTTCAACGGGCAAAGCAGATCATCGCCGGCTGCGGTGCGGCCGATCGGATCGTGCTGGCGGCCGATGGCGGCATTCGCGAACACACTGTGCCCCTCCTGCGCCAGTCCGGTGCGGAAACAGTGGTTCTCGGTTCCCTGGCTTTCAATGCGCCGTCGCTCGATGAGCGGATGGCATGGGTCCGCGCACTCTAACTCTTGGTCTTCACATGCAGCAGGTTGCCATTGGTATAGACCTCGGCGGAACGCAGGTGCGGGCCGCCCTTGTCGATGAGCAGGGCAGGATCCTGGCGCGCTTGGCTGAACCAACGGATGCGCTGGCCGGCCCCGACCGGGTGCTCGCTCAGATTTGCGGCCTCACCGATCGGCTGCTTGCAGCATCGAACCCCGCATCGGTGGTGGGCGTCGGCGTATCCGCTCCAGGCCCGCTCGATACGGTCGCAGGTATTGCGACTGATATCCCGACCCTTTCCGGCTTCGTCGATTTTCCGCTGAAGGCGGAGTTGCAGAAGCGCTTTCCGTTTTCGGTCGATCTCGAAAACGACGCCATTGCCGCGGCGATCGGCGAGTGGCAGTTCGGTATCGGCAAGGGCCTTGATAACCTCGTCTATGTCACGGTGAGCACCGGGATCGGTGGTGGCGTTATCTCGGACGGTCGCGTGGTGCGTGGCCGCAAGGGCATGGCGGCCCATGTCGGTCACATGTCGGTCGTACCGAACGGCGAGCCTTGTCCTTGCGGCAACCGGGGCTGTTTCGAGGCCTATGGATCCGGTCCGGCTTTTGCGCGGCGCGCCCAAATGCGGGCGATGGAAAGCCGCGAGACGACGTTAGGCGGCGCCATCGACAGCCGCAGCGTTTTCGCCGCAGCCCGAAATGGCGATCGTCTCGCCAATCAGCTGATCGACGAGGAAGCGGAAATTCTCGGTCGCGGCTTCACCAGCCTGATCCATATCTTCAGCCCCGATATCATCGTCATGGGGGGAGGGCTTTCCCACGAGTTCGACCGGCTGCAACCGGGCATTCAAGCCTATATCAGCCAATGGGCAATGCCGGCATTCAAGGACGTCAAGGTGATGCTGGCGGCATTGGATCAGAACTCGGGCCTTATCGGCGCGGCGGCTCTGGCGTTCTTGGCTGAGGATGTCGCTCGGCCGTGATCCAATCCCGAGACGTTCGGCTTCGTCAGATGCGCCGGTTCAGCTCGTCTTCGCTTATTCCGAAGTGGTCGAGGATGATGCCGACGTTGCGGCGGTGAGACTTGAAATAGACATCGAAAATATCGCCGATCAGCGGGACCGTGCCGCAGGCGGCGTCGACGCCGAGATTGACCGCCATGCGGGCGAGCTTGTGGGCGGGAAGGCCGAGCCGCCTTGCCTCGTCGATGATGAACAGACCGATCAGCGATCCGGCAATGTCGCCGACGGCCGGAATGAGGCCGAGGACCGAGTCCGCGCCGACCCGTACGCCGACGAAAGGCAATCGAACCGCCGTATCCATCAGACGGGCGATCCCGGCAGCGCGGCGAATTCGCCCGAGTTCGGCAGAGGTGAGGTATGTCGTTTTGCCCGTGTCCATGGCCGTGAAACGCCGCAAAACCCATAAGGTTCGCCTGCGGCCTGATCGGAGATCGCTCTATCTCTCGTCGGGAACCACGACCAATTTGCCGACGAAGTTCTTCGCCATGAAATCGGTCTGGGCGCGGTGGAATTCAGACAGCGGATAAACGCCGCCGACGAGGGGCCGGATTTTCCGGCTTTCGATATAGCCGACGAGCCGGCGGAAATCGACGCGGCTTCCCTGGCTTGAGCCGTGCAGCTCCAGCTGCTTCAGATACATTGTCCGCAGATCGAGCTGGACGACCGGGCCGGCGATGGCGCCGGCCGTCGTGTAGCGGCCTTCCGGCCGCAGGATCTTCAGGAGGTCGTTGAACAGCGGCCCGCCGACGAGATCGGCGACGACATCGATGGGCTGGCCACAGCTGGCGGAATGCACGGCTTCGACCAGATCGCCGTTGCCACGGGTCACCACAGCTTCGGCGCCGATCTCGAGCATTGCCGCCTCCTTGCCGGGACCTGCGACTGCGATCGGGACGGCGCCGCGGGCACGTGCGAGCTGAATGATCGCCGAGCCAACGCCGCCCGAGGCACCGGTGACGAGGACGCGTTCGCCGGCGGCAAGCCTTGCCCGTTCCAGCATGCGCTCGCCGGTCAGATAGGCGCAGCAGAAGGTGGCGAGTTGGATGTCGGTCAGATCGGTTGCGACGACATGAGCGTTCTCGGCCGGCAGCGCCATATATTCGGCATATCCGCCGTCACGGCCATGGCCCATGTAATCGATATCGGCGAGGCTGTCGTCGTCGCGGTTGTAGATCGAAAAGTCGACCATGACGCGTTGGCCGATCCGTGCCGGATCGACGCCGGCGCCGACGGCGATGATATGGCCGACCGTATCGGTGCCCTGAATGCGCGGAAAGGTCAGCGTATTGCCCTGCCGGCGCCAGGTGGAGACGGCGGACGGATCGTCCTCGGTGCCGTAGGCGCCTTGCCGAACCCAGACGTCGGTATTATTCATGCCGCAGGCCGTGACGCGGATCAGAACCTCGCCGTCCGCCGGCCTCGGGACGGGCACGTTCCTGTCATAGACGAGCTTCTCCAACCCGCCATGGCCGATCAGCAATACCGCCGCCATCTTTTCCGGGATCGTCATGTTGAACGTCTCCCTCAGATGTTCTTGAAGACGGTGTCGATGGCGTCCGCAGCCGCCTTCACCACGATGTCGGCCTCCTCGCGTGTCAGGCAGAGCGGCGGGGCAAAGCCGAGGATATCGCCCTGCGGCATAGCGCGGCCGATGACGCCGCGTTCGAGAAGAGCAGTGGCGACCTGCGGGCCGATCTTGCGGCCGGCATCGAAGAGTTTGCGGTCGTCCCTGTCCTCGACGAATTCGACCGCCGCCATCAGGCCGTCGCCACGGACATCGCCGACGTTGCGGTGGTTGCCCACCGCTTTTGCCAGTTCCGAGCGGAAATAGGCGCCGGTCGTGCCGGCATTCTCGACGATGCCGAGCTCGTCGATCAGTTCGAGATTGGCAATGCCTGCAGCAGCGCAGATCGGATGGGCGGAATAGGTCCAGCCGTGACCGATCGCCCCCAACTCGTCGGACCCCTGCACCAGCACCTGCCACATCTTCTCCGAAACGATCGTGCCGGAGAGGGGAGCGTAGGCCGAGGTCAGTCCCTTGGCGATGGTGATCAGGTCCGGCTTCATGCTGTAATGATCCGAGCCGAACATCGTGCCGAGACGGCCGAAGCCGGTGACGACTTCGTCGGCGACGAGCAGGATGTCATATTTGTCGAGTACCGCGTGGATCTTCTGCCAATAGCTCTTCGGCGGCGGCACGATGCCGCCGGTGCCGAGGATGGGTTCGCCGATGAAGGCGGCCACCGTGTCGGGGCCTTCGGCGAGGATCATCTCCTCGAGTTTGTCAGCGCAATATTGCGAGAACTGCTCCTCGTCCATCGACCGGTCGGGGCGGCGGAAGTAATAGGGTGCTTCGGTATGCAGCACCGGTGCGCGCGGCAAGTCGAAGGCATTGTGGAAGAGTGCCAGGCCGGTGAGGCTGCCGGTCATGACGCCGGAGCCGTGATAACCGCGCCAGCGCGAGATGATCTTCTTCTTGTCGGGCCGGCCGAGGATGTTGTTGTAATACCAGATAAGCTTGATGTTCGTTTCGTTGGCATCGGAACCTGAGAGACCGAAATAGACGCGGCTCATGCTATCGGGGGCGCGGTCGATAATCATCTTCGACAGCGTAATCGAGGCCTCGGTGCCGTGGCCGACATAGGCATGGTAATAGGCAAGGTTCTTTGCCTGTTCGGCGATCGCGTCGGCGATCTTCTGGCGGCCATAGCCGACATTGACGCAATAGAGGCCGGCGAAGGCGTCGAGACTTTTGCGTCCCGTCGTGTCGGTGATGTAAACGCCTTCGCCGCCGGCGACGACGCGCGTCGGCGTCTCGCCGCGCGCATGCATGCCCATATGCGTCGAGGGATGGAAGAAGTGATCGCGGTCCCAGGCGGTGAGTTCGTTGCTTTTCTCGAACATGTTGTGTCCTCTTCTTGAGATGGAGCGGCTTGATGCATGTCGCTCGGAAGTGTGCAGCGGTTCCGGGACAACGATATGCATAAAAACAAAGAGCTTTAGCCCGCCGTGTCGATGCAGAGATATTTAAGCTCGGTGAAGGCTTCGAGCCCATGGCGGGAACCCTCGCGGCCGAGGCCGGACTGCTTCCAGCCGCCGAAGGGTATGGGGCCGCCGGTGATCTTCACGCGGTTGACTGCCACCATGCCATATTCCAGTGCGCGCCCGAGGCGCATCTGGCGGGCGCCGTTCTCCGTGACGATATAGGCGACGAGGCCGTATTCGGTATCGTTGGCGCGGGCGATGACCTCGTCTTCGGTGTCGAAAGTGATCACGGCCGCCACAGGCCCGAAGGTTTCCTCGCGCATGATCAGTGCATTCGCCGGCACATCCGTCAAAAGCGTCGGCTCATAGAAAAGCCGGCCGGCCTTGTGGCGCCGGCCGCCGGTGACGAGCCGGGCGCCGCGCGCCAGCGCGTCGGAGACCTGCTCTTCGACCTTGGCGACGGCGCGCTCATGCATCAGCGGCCCGATCTCGGCGCCATCCTCGAGCCCGGCGCCGACCTTGAGCTTTGCGATGCGGGCGGCAAAGGCTTTGGCGAAGTCGTCAGCGATCCGCCGCTGGACGAAGATACGGTTGGCGGCAAGGCAATCCTGGCCCGATGTGGCAAACTTGGCGTCGATGGCGATCTCGACCGCCTTGGCGATATCGGCGTCATCGAAGACGATCAGCGGAGCGTGGCCGCCGAGTTCCATCACCAGCCGCTTCAGGGTCGGCGCGCATTGGGCAGCGATCAGCCGCCCGATCCCGGTCGAGCCGGTGAAGCTGATGGCACGCAGGCGGGTGTCGGTACACAGGCGTCCGACGATCCTCGCGGCATTGCCCGTGACGACGTTGAAGACGCCGGCCGGAATGCCGGCCCGTTCGCCAAGCTCGGCAAGAGCAAGCGCCGAAAGCGGTGTCTCGGAAGAGGGGTGGGCGACAACCGTGCAGCCGGCGGCAAGTGCCGCGGCAGCCTTTCGGGTGATCATCGCAACGGGGAAATTCCAGGGCGTGACGATACCGACGACGCCGAGCGCCTCGCGCCGGACGATCATTTCGGTGCCGGGCAAATGGCTGGTGACGTTTTCGGCGTTCACCCGCTTGCCTTCCTCGGCATACCATTCGACGAAGGAGGCGGCATAATCGATCTCTCCGCGCGATTCCGCCAGCGGCTTGCCCTGTTCGAGCGTCATGATCAGCGCCAGATCCTCCTTGGCCGCGAGCATCAGTTCGTGCCACTTCCGCAGGATCACCGCCCGGTTCTGCGGCAGCATGGCGCGCCAGCCGGCAAGAGCCTCTGACGCGGCATCGATCGCCGCCTCCGTCTCGTCCGTGCCAAGGCTTGCAACCCAAGCCAGCGTCGCCGAGGAGGCGGGATCGGTAACCTCGAAACTTTCGCCGGTTTTGCCCGCGATCCAGCGGCCGCCGACATAGGCGAGATCACGCAGGAGATGGCGGTCGGAAAGTTGCGACAGCGCGTCGTGATAGGCGGGGCGGGCAAAAACGGCGGTCATGTCCAATCTCCTCGTGGCGGTGACGTAAAGTCTTCCACAGGAGCGGGCGAGAGATTGTCCTTTGGCGATGGCGAAAAGAGAGAAACGGTCTAAAGCACGGCCGCCGGATAGAGAGATTGTCTACGACGCGCTCTGGTCCTCGCCGGATGCGGCGAAGGAAGCGACCGGAAGCACTGTTTCGTCCTTCACCGTCTTGGTGACGATGTAGGTGAAGTAGCGGTCGATGCCGAGTTCGCGGTCGAGAAGCCCGTCGACTAGCCGCTGATAGGCGTCGATATCGGGCGCGATGATTTTCAGGATATAATCGACGCCACCGCCGACCGACCAGCAGGCGACGATCTCCGCGATTGCGGCGACGGCGCGCTCGAAGCGTTCGAAATCCGCCTGACGATGGTTGGCGAGCGTCACCTCCATCATCACGCTGGCGACCGGGGCGATGCGCCGTGGCGCGACGCGGGCATGGTAGCCGGTGATGATGCCTGCCTTTTCGAGCTTGCGCAGCCGCATCCAGCACGGCGTCGGCGACAGGCCGGCCTTTTCGGCCAGCGCCAGCTTGGTGATGCGGCCGTCGCGCTGGACGGCGTCGAGAATGCGCAAGTCGATGGCGTCGAGCTTCATGGTGCTTTCTTTAGAAAGAAATCATTTCAAACGCAGCGAAAAGACAATGGAAGCGCATTTTGGCATTGTCAATTGAACTGATTTTCAGCAGTGTTGAAATCATGACAAAGTGGCGCCCCGATCCCTCGCAACTCCGCCGGCCGGCCTATCTCTCGCTCGCCGAGCAGATCGCCAACGCGATCACCGACGGCAAGCTCTCCGACGGCACGCAATTGCCGCCGCACCGCAAGCTGGCGGACGACCTGGATCTTTCGGTGCAGACGGTCAGCCGCGCCTATGACGAGCTCAGCCGTCGGGGGCTGATCTCCGGCGAGATCGGACGCGGCAGCTTCGTCCAGACCAGACCGCGCGAACTGGAGCCGCCTTATCTGCCGGAGCGGCTGGGCGAGGTGATCGATCTGTCGATCCTGAAGCCGGTCTGCGAGCAGATCCATCTGGAAAGGCTGCGCCAGGCCTTCGGCTGGCTTTCGGAAAACCTGCCTTCCAGCTCGGCCCTGTCGTTCCGGCCGAACATGGTCTTTCCGCGCCACCGTGCTGTAGCCACCGAATGGCTGGCGCGCTGCGGACTGGAGGTATCGCCGCTGAATATCAGCGTGACGAACGGCGCGACCTCGGGCATGACGGTGGCGCTGATGAGCGTCGCGCCGCCCGGCTCGACCATTGCGACCGAGGCAATCAGCCACCATACGCTCGTGCCGCTTTGCGGCTATCTCGGCTTGCATTTGGAAGGACTTGCGATCGACGAGGAAGGCATGATCCCGGAGGCGCTTGATGAAGCCTGCCGTACAGGGCCGATCCGGGCAGTTTTCCTGCAGCCCTCGGTGATCAATCCGATGGCGGCGCTGATGAGCGCGGAGCGCCGGCAGGCACTGGCCGCGGTGGCTGCCAAGCATGACATTGCGATCATCGAAAACGACATTCTCGGGCCGATGGTCGAGAACCGCGCGCCGCCGATGGCGGCGTTTGCGCCGGAGCGGACGCTCTACGTCACCAGCTTCACCAAGATCACCGTGCCGGGGCTGCGGATCGGCTACCTTGTCGCACCCGATCGTTATGTCGCCGCCGTCGCCAACCGGCATCTCGTTTCCAGCTGGATGGCGACACCTGCCATGGCCGAGATTGCCACCCGCTGGGTCAGCGACGGCACCGCGATGGAACTCGTCAATTGGCAGCGCCGCGCCCTTGCGAGCCGCCATGCGATTGCAGCTGAGATGCTGGCCGGACTGCCCTACCGGGCGCATCCGCAAAGCCTGCACGTTTGGCTGCCGCTCTCCGGCAACCATGAGGAAGACGGGTTCGTCTCGCAGGCAAGGCTGCGCGGCGTAGCGATCGCGCCCGGCAAATCGTTCCGCACCGCCGACCAGGGCTGGACGCCGGCCGTGCGCATTTCGCTTGGTTCGACGACGGAAGACGAATTGCGAACCGGGCTTGGTATCGTCGCCTCACTGGCGCAGGGAAATCCGCAAGAGCTACTGCTTGCGATTTGATGCGCTGCCATGGGTTTGGGCACGCGCAGAATAATTGTCATGATATTATTTTACGAATTGACATGATTTTGATCGGCCGTCATCGTTAGGGCATTGCTTGTCTCAACAGGGAGAGACATGAATGCTTCAGCCCATCATCCGCATCGACAACATCGTCAAGAGATACGGCCCGCTGACCGTGCTCGACGGCCTGTCGATGAATGTCATGCCGGGCGAGAAGCTGGCTCTGATCGGGCCGTCCGGCTCCGGCAAGACGACGATCCTGCGCATTCTGATGACGTTGGAGACGATCAGCGGCGGCCATATCGAGGTCGATGGCGAACAGCTCTACCACATGCCTGAGAGCAACGGGCTGGTAGCAGCCAATGAGCGGCACCTGCACCACATGCGCGAAAAGATCGGCATGGTCTTTCAGCACTTCAATCTCTTTCCGCACAAATGCGTGCTCGACAATGTGACGTTGGCGCCGATGCTGACGAAGGGCATCAAGCGGCCGCAGGCCGAAAAGCGGGCAATGGAGCTTCTCGACATGGTCGGCCTTGCCGACAAGGCGAAAAGTGTCCCGGCGCAGCTTTCCGGCGGGCAGAAGCAGCGCGTCGCCATTGCCCGGGCGCTGGCGCTGTCGCCGAAGATCATGCTGTTTGACGAGGTGACCTCGGCACTTGACCCGGAACTGGTCGAAGAGGTGTTGAACGTGATGCGGAAGCTGGCGTCCGAGACCGACATGACCATGCTCCTCGTCACCCATGAAATGGGTTTCGCCCATGATTTTGCCGACCGCGTGCTGTTCTTCGATCGCGGCAAGATCGTTGAAGAAGGCAAGCCGAGCGACATCTTTCGCAATCCGACGCAGGAGAGAACGCAGACCTTCCTGCGCAAGATCATAGCGGCGGGGCACCGCGTCTGACCTCAGGCAATGTCCGCAAAGAACAAACTCAAAGAAAGCCAGAGGAGTTGGGAACGATGAAAGCAGGATATCTTTTGAGCGCCGCCGGTCTGTCGGTGCTTCTGGCCGCGGCCGCCGTCCCGGCATCCGCAGCCGATGACAAGCTCGAGCAGCTGAAAGAGCAGGGCTTTGCCCGTATCGCCATCGCCAACGAGCCGCCGTTCACGGCCGTCGGCGCCGATGGCAAGGTCTCGGGCGCCGCGCCCGATGTGGCGCGCGCGATCTTCGAAAAGCTCGGCGTCAAGGAGGTGGTCGCTTCGATCTCGGAATATGGCGCGATGATCCCCGGCCTGCAGGCCGGCCGTCATGACGCCATTACCGCGGGCCTGTTCATGAAACCCGAGCGTTGCAATGCCGTTGCCTATTCCGAACCGATCCTCTGCGACGCCGAGGCTTTCGCTCTGAAGAAGGGCAACCCGCTGAAGCTGAGGAGCTACAAGGATATCGCCGACAATCCGGACGCCAAGATCGGCGCGCCGGGCGGCGGCACCGAGGAGAAGCTGGCGCTCGAGGCCGGCGTGCCGCGCGACCGTGTCATCGTCGTCCCGGATGGCCAGAGCGGCATCAAGATGCTGCAGGACGGCCGCATCGACGTCTACTCTCTCCCGGTTCTGTCGATCCACGAGCTGATGGTCAAGGCGAACGATCCCAATCTCGAGACCGTCGCTCCCGTCGTCAATGCGCCGGTCTATTGCGATGGCGCCGCCTTCCGCAAGCAGGACGTCGCACTGCGCGACGCCTTCGACGTCGAGCTGAAAAAGCTGAAGGAATCGGGCGAATTCGCCAAGATCATCGAGCCCTACGGCTTCTCGGCCAAGGCGGCGATGTCGACCAGCCGCGACAAGCTCTGCGCCGCGGCGAAGTAATCGAGGCAGACAGCCGGCCGTGCCATGGGCATGGTCGGATTGTCCCGAAATGATCTCCTAAAGCGCGTCGCGATCTTTCAGATTCGCTCCTCGCGCTTTAGCTCCCTGTTTTTACGCGTGTCATTATCGCAAAACCGCTGCACACTTTTGCGCGACATGCTCCAAGAAGTGAGTTGCCGATGTCGGTATGGTCCGGCTATCTGACACTGATCCTTGAGGGCGCCCTGGTGACGCTCCAGCTGACGGTCATGGGTTCTGCGCTGGCGCTGGTCATGGCCTTCCTGGCGGGTCTCGGCCGTCTGTCGCGCTTCTTTGCCGTCAGGGCTCTGGCAACCGCCTATATCGAATTCTTCCGCGGCACCTCGATCTTCGTCCAGCTCTTCTGGGTCTATTTCGTTTTGCCCTTCGCGGGATTGACCCTGACGCCGTTGCAGGCGGGGGTGCTGGCCCTCGGGCTGAATGTCGGCGCCTATGGCGCGGAAGTGGTGCGCGGTGCCGTCAAGGCCGTCGGGCGCGAACAGTCGGAAGCCTGCATTGCGCTCAACCTGTCGGGATATCAGCGCATGCGTCACGTCATCCTGCCGCAGGCGCTGCCGCTGATGCTGCCGACCTTCTGCAACAATGCGATCGAGCTCCTGAAGGGCACGGCCGTCGTGTCGCTGATCTCATTGACCGATATGACCTTCCAGGCCCAGGTGGTGCGGGCACAGACCGGCAATACGCTGGTGCCTTTTGCCACGATCCTCTTCCTCTATTTTCTCATGGCCTCGGCGATTTCCGCGACGATGCGCTGGCTGGAGCGGCGGATGGCGCGTGGCGTCGACGGCATAAGGACCTGATCGGATGGAATGGGATTGGGACTTCGTCTGGCAGATTATGCCGACCTTGCTCGAAGGGTTCAAGATCACTCTTCTTGCGACCATCCTCGGCGCTGCCGTCGCCATGGTGGTCGGCCTGGCGCTCGCCATTGCCCGGCGATCGCCGGTCGCCGGCATTTCCAGAATGGTCGGCTTCGTCTCGGAATTCATCCGCGGCACGCCGCTGCTGGTACAGCTCTACTTCATCTTCTATGTGCTGCCGGATATCGGCATCCGGCTGGCGCCGCTGGTCGCCGGCGTTATCGGTATGGGCATTCACTATGCGACCTATACCGCCGAGGTCTATCGCGCCGGCATCGAGAATGTGCCGCGCGGACAATGGGAAGCGGCCAAGGCCACCAATCTGACGACGCGCCAGGCCTGGATCCACGTGGTCCTGCCGCAGGCGATCCCGCCGATGATCCCGGCGCTCGCCAACTATTTCATCGCCATGTTCAAGGAGACGCCGCTGCTTTCGGCGATCACCGTGCTCGAGCTGATGAACCAGGCAAAGAGCATCGCCAACAGCAACTACCGCTACATCGAGCCGATGACGCTGGTCGGGGTATTTTTCCTCGTCATCAGCCTGATCTCGGTCCTGGGATTGCGCTGGCTCGAGGAACGTTACGCCAGGATGGATGACTGACCATGCCCGCAATGATCGACATCATCGCCGCCGGCCGGCAGCCGCGACTGGACGACCGGCCGCTCGAAAAGCGCATCGGCCTGGTTATTCTGGCGACAGACCACACGACGGAGGCGGACTTTCAGCGCATGGTCGCCAGCGACCGCATCGGCGTCTATGTCAGCCGCATCCACTATGCCAATCCGGTCACACCCGAAAACCTCCTGAAGATGCAGCCGTCGCTGACGGAAAGCGCTGGTCTGATCCTGCCGGATGAGGCGCTCGATGCCGTCATGTATTCCTGCACCTCCGCCTCTGTCGTCATCGGCGACCGCAACATCGAAGCGGCGATCCGCGCGGCCAAACCCGGTGCTTCCGTGGTAACGCCGACGGCTGCGGCCGTGAAGGGTCTGAAGGCGCTCGGCGCCAGACGGATTTCGGTGCTGACGCCCTATACGATCGAGACCAGCCGGCCGATGGCGGATTATTTTGCGGATATCGGTTTTACGATCGACCGCTTCACCTGTCTCGGCCTGAGCGACGATCGCGAGATGGCGCGGATCGCGCCGGATGAAGTAGCAGCCTTCGCGCGCCAGGCACTGGCGCCGCAATCCGATGCGCTGTTCATCTCCTGCACGGCCGTGCGCGCCGCCCAGGTCGCGGGACGGATCGAAGCGGAAACCGGCAAGCCGGTGGTCACCAGCAATCTCGCGACCGCTTGGGCTTGCCTCAGGCTTTGCGGCGATGATCGGCCGCGGCTCGAACTCGGTCAGCTGATGACCAAGCCTTATCGGGAAGGCTGAGATCATGGTCAGCGCCTTGCCTGTTTCGCTGGAGGACATTCGTGCGGCGGCGCGGCGCATCGCCGGCCGGGTGATCGAAACGCCGATCGTGCAGTCGGCATCGCTCGGCGAAATTGCCGGCGTTCCCGTCTTGCTGAAGCTCGAACATCATCAGACGACCGGCAGCTTCAAGCTGCGCGGGGCGACCAATGCGGTGCTGTCCTTGTCGCCGGCGGAGCGTGCGCGCGGCGTCGTCGCAGCCTCGACCGGAAATCACGGCCGGGCGCTTGCTTATGCTGCAAAAGCGGAGGGCGCGGTCGCGACCATCTGCATGTCGCGGCTGGTGCCGGAGAACAAGGTTGCGGAAATCCGCCGCCTCGGCGCTGATGTGCGCATCGGCGGACGATCGCAGGACGAGGCGCAGCAGGAGGTCGACCGGCTGGTGCGCGAGGACGGGCTGGTGACGGTTCCGCCCTTCGACCATCCGGCTGTTGTCGCCGGCCAGGGGACGCTGGGGCTTGAAATCATCGATGCCTTGCCGGACGCCGCCACGGTTCTGGTGCCACTCTCGGGCGGCGGCCTCGCGGCCGGCGTTGCCGCCGCGATCAAGGGCGTCAGTCCGAAGACCAAGGTGATCGGCCTGACGATGGAGCGGGGTGCGGCGATGAAGGCGAGCCTCGATGCCGGGCGGCCGGTGCAGATCGAGGAGGTGCCGAGCCTTGCCGACTCGCTCGGCGGCGGCATTGGCCTCGACAATCGCGTGACCTTTTCCATGTGCCGCGAACTTCTCGACGATGTCATCCTGCTGACCGAGGCGGAAATCGCCGCCGGCATGCGCCACGCCTATTTCAGCGAACGCGAGATCATCGAAGGCGCCGGCGCGGTCGGCATCGCAGCGCTGCTTGCGGGAAAGATCAGCTCCCTCGGTCCCGTCGTCGCGATCCTGTCCGGGCGGAATGTCGACATGGAACAACATCGCCGGGTGATCAACGGCGAGACGTCAATCTTCGGGGAGGATAGGCGATGAGCCGGATGATCATTCTGACGGAAGCAGAACTGCGGAAGATCGTCGCGCTCGATCGCGATGCGGTCGCCTGCATCGAGCAGGCGTTCGCCGCGCTGGCGACCAAGGCCGTCGCCATGCCGCCGATCCTGCGGCTCGACATTCCGGAATATCGCGGCGAGGTCGATGTGAAGACCGCCCATGTGCCCGGCATCGAAGGTTTCGCGATCAAGATCAGCCCCGGCTTCTTCGACAATCCGAAGATCGGCCTGCCGAGCACCAACGGCATGATGGTGCTGCTGTCGAGCCGAACCGGGCTGGTTCAGGCGCTGCTGCTGGACAATGGCTATCTCACCGATATGCGCACCGCCGCAGCCGGCGCCGTCGCCGCGAAACATCTGTCGCGGGAAAATGCCTCCGTCGCCGCCGTTTTCGGAGCAGGCGTTCAGGCGCGGCTGCAGCTCGAAGCGCTGACGCTGGTGCGGCCGATCCGCGAAGCCAGAATTTGGGCGCGCGATGCCGCCAAGGCGGAGGGCGCGGCAGCCGAACTCGCGGGAAAGCTCGGTTTTCCCGTCACCGCGATGTCGGACGCAAGGGATGCAATCGGCGGCGCCGACCTCATCGTCACCACCACGCCCGCGGAAAGCCCGATCATTGAGGCCGGGTGGCTGGAACCCGGACAGCATCTGACGGCCATGGGCTCGGATGCGGAGCACAAGAACGAGATCGCCCCGGCCGCTATCGCCGGCGCCGGCCTCTATGTCGCCGACAGCCTGAAACAGACGCGGCGTCTTGGCGAGCTGCATCACGCAATCGACGCCGGGCTGGTCGCGGCCGACGCAGTCTTCGCCGAACTCGGCCAGATCGTTGCCGGCCAGGCACAAGGACGGACGAACGACGACCAGATCACCATCGCCGACCTCACGGGAACCGGCATTCAGGATACCGCCATCGCCACGCTCGCCTTTGCCCGAGCCGGCGCGGCGAATGCCGGGACCCCATTCGAAAGCTGACCGGCATTCGCCGGAGAAGGGAAGAAACATGACCCAGCCCAATCTGAAATTTTCGCTCGGCGAATATGCCGCGCGGCTGGAAAAGACACGGCGCGCCATGGAGGCGAAGGGCGTAGACCTGCTTGTTGTCAGCGACCCGTCGAACATGGCTTGGCTGACCGGTTATGACGGCTGGTCCTTTTATGTGCACCAGGCGGTGATCGTGCCGCCGCAGGGCGAACCGATCTGGTTCGGCCGCGGCCAGGATGCCAACGGCGCCAAGTTCACCGCCTATCTGAAGCATGACAACATCGTCGGCTATCCCGATCATTACGTGCAGTCGACCGAACGTCATCCGATGGACTTCCTTTCCGGGATACTGACCGAACGCGGCTTCGGCAAGCTGACGATCGGCGTCGAGATGGACAATTACTGGTTCTCGGCGGCAGCCTTCGCGGCGCTGCAGAAGCACCTGCCGAATGCGCGATTTGTCGACGCGACCGCGCTGGTCAACTGGCAGCGCGCGATCAAGAGCGACACCGAAATCAAGTACATGCGCAATGCCGCCCGCATCGTCGAAGCCATGCACGCCCGCATCTTCGACAGAATAGAAGTCGGCATGCGCAAATGCGATCTGGTCGCGGAAATTTATGACGCCGGCACCCGCGGCGTCGACGGCATCGGCGGCGATTATCCGGCGATCGTGCCGCTGCTGCCGTCCGGTGTCGAAGCATCCGCACCGCATCTGACCTGGGACGACCGGCCGTTGAAAAAGGGCGAGGGCACCTTCTTCGAGATTGCCGGCTGCTACAATCGCTATCATCTGCCGCTGTCACGCACCGTCTTCCTCGGCAAGCCGACGCAGGCCTTTCTCGATGCCGAAAAGGCGACGCTGGAAGGCATGGAGGCCGGTCTTGCGGTCGCAAAACCCGGAAACACCTGCGAGGACATCGCCAACGCCTTCTTCGCGGTCCTGAAAAAATACGGCATCGTCAAGGACAACCGCACCGGTTACCCGATCGGCCTTTCCTATCCGCCGGACTGGGGCGAGCGCACCATGAGCCTGCGGCCGGGCGACCGGACGGAGCTGAAGCCCGGCATGACCTTCCACTTCATGACCGGCCTCTGGCTCGACGACATGGGTTTCGAGACGACCGAGAGCATCCTCATCACCGAGAGCGGCGTCGAGTGCTTTGCCAACGTGCCGCGCAGACTGATGGTCAAGGATTGAGGGCTGTCATGAACGAGATTGACTTGCGACCGTCGCCGATCAGCGCGACGGTGGATTTCGCCGCCGAGGGTGTCCAGCACGGCTTCCTGCGCCTACCCTTCAGCCGCGACGATTCCGCCTGGGGGTCGGTGATGATCCCGATAACGGTCATCCGGAACGGCAAGGGGCGAACGGCCCTTCTGACCGGCGGCAATCACGGCGACGAATATGAAGGGCCGATCGCCCTCTTCGATCTTGCCCGCACGCTGAAGGTCGAGGCGGTGAGCGGCACGGTTATCATCGTGCCGGCCATGAATTATCCGGCGTTTCAGGCCGGAACCAGGACCTCGCCGATCGACAAAGGCAATATGAACCGCAGCTTTCCCGGCCGGCCGGATGGCACGGTGACGGAGAAGATCGCCGACTATTTCCAGCGTGTGCTTTTGCCGATGGCGGATATCGTTCTCGACTTCCATTCCGGCGGCAAGACGCTCGATTTTCTGCCGTTCTGCGCAGCCCACATCCTGCCGAACAAGCAGCAGGAGGCGCAGGCTTTCCAATTCGTGACGGCGTTTGCCGCGCCTTATTCGATGAAGATGCTGGAGATCGATGCGGTCGGTATGTACGACACGGCGGCCGAGGAGATGGGCAAAGTCTTCATCACGACGGAACTCGGCGGCGGCGGTACCGCGACGGCCAAAAGTGCGGCGATTGCCAAGCGCGGCACGATGAACGTTTTGCGCCACGCGGGGATCGTCGCGGGCGCTGTCGATGCCGGTCCGACGACCTGGCTCGATATGCCGGACGGCCGCTGTTTCTCCTTCGCGGGGGAAGGCGGCCTGATCGAACCTGTCATCGATCTCGGTGAAGCCGTCACTGACGATGCCGTCATCGCGCGCATCCATCAGACCGGGCGGAGCGGGGTGGCGCCGCGAGAGATCCGCGCCGGCATGAGCGGCATTCTCTGTGCCCGGCATTTCCCGGGGCTGGTCAAACCGGGCGATTGCGTTGCCGTCGTGGCGGTCGTTACAGGCTGAGGTGAACGGAGGTGCGGCGGCGGCTCATACGTCAAGCCGCTCTCTGAGGTCTTGAACCACTGGTTGGCGCACCAACCTGGAAGCGGTTGACGACCCCTTCCAGCGTCTGCGTCTGGGTGCCGAGCGCCCGGCAGGCCGAGGCGGTTTCGACGGCCATGGCCGCGTTGCGTTGCGTCACTTCATCCAGGGCATTGACGGAGGCGTTGATCTCGCCGATCGCCACTGCCTGTTCGGAGGACACCGAAACGATGCGGGCGATCAGGCCGGCGACCTGCTCGACCTGTCCTTCGATTTCCAGAAGCGCCTTGCCTGTGCGGTTGACAAGCTGCACCCCGCTGGAAACCTGCGCCGAGGATGTGGAAATCAGGGCTCTGATCTCCTTGGCGGCGTTGGCCGAGCGCATGGCGAGTTCTCGCACTTCCTGTGCCACGACGGCAAAACCCTTGCCCGCTTCGCCTGCTCGAGCGGCTTCGACCCCGGCATTGAGGGCCAGAAGATTGGTCTGGAAGGCGATTTCATCGATGACGTTGACAATGTCGCCGATCTGGGAGGACGAACCTTCGATCCTTTCCATGGCGGCGATCGCTTCGCGAACGACGGCGGCCGAATGTTCGGCGCTGGTGCGGGTCTCGGCCATCATGCCGGTTGCCTTGCCGGCATGCTCAGCGGCGTCTTTCGCCTTGACGTTCATCTCATCGAGCGCAGCTGTGGCTTCTTCGAGCATCGCGGCCTGCTGTTCCGTGCGCGACGCGAGACTCTCGGTTGCGCCCGTAATGCCGTCCGAGGAACTGCCCACTTGCCTGGAGGTCAGGGCGATCTCGGCCATCGAGGCGCAAAGTGCGTCCATGCTGTCGTTGAACTTGGCGCGCAAAGTCTCGTAGGCGGCGGCGAAGGGTGTGGCGATCCGGCAATCGAGATTACCGTGTGACAGTTGGTCCAGACCGTGTGTCAGCTGATCGATCACCGTTTCGCGGATCTGCTCCTCGGCGGCTTTTTCAGCCATCTGGCTGCGTTCGCGCTCGAATTCCGCATCGCGAAGCGCCGTCTCGCGCTTCTGCGCACCCTCGCGTTCCAGCGCGTTGCGGCGGAAGACCGCCACCGCCTTGGACATGGCGCCGATCTCGTCTGAACGGTCGGCATAGGGAACGTCTGTCGAATAATCGCCGTCTGCGAGATTGCCCATATAGGCCTTCATGCCGTCGAGCGGGACGATTGCCCGGCGACGCAGAAGATAGAGACCCACCAGCAACAGGCCAAACGAGCCGAAGCCCGCGGCACCCGCATAGATCGTCCAGGTGACGATTTCCGAGGCGGCATTGCGCTCCTCGCCCTTCAGGAAGGCATCGGAATTTGCAACGAGTTTCTCGACCGCATCCTGATGCGAATGGAAGGCGACGCGCAACTGCTCGATCGCACCATGCGCCTTGTCTTCATCCTTGGCGGTCAGGGCCGGGATGATCTCGCGGTCCATCACGCCCCAGAATGTATCGCCCTTGGCGAGGACATCGTTTTCGAGTTCGTCCTTCAAAGACTGCGGCAGCCGGGTGGTTTTCCAATAGGCGCGGCGGTCGTCGTAAGCGGCCTTGAGATTAGCGATCTTGGCAAGATTGGTGTCGGTGAGTTCGGGAAATTTGCTCGCCTCGAAGGAGAGCATATAGGACTCGACGACAAACAGTGGCGGCGGCAGAATATCGGCGATCAGATCCTTGCCGTAGACGACCTGCTCGTAAACCGGGCCGTTGACCTTCAGCCGTTCGAGCGCCGATTGCTGCAACCCGATCGACATGAAGAGGCCGGCGGAAACGGCGACGCCAAACGCCACCAAACTACGCGCAATCGTAAAGGCCAAGGACCGTCTCCAAATAACTTTTGGCTTCTCTTCTTCAAGACGCCTGATTTACGTGCAGCATTATTTCGTAAGAACGCTTAGATATGGTTAATTCTTTCGCGGGCAGGGGTTCGCTAGCCGGCGCAAGGCCGGTGCACCCGTCCAAAACTGGGGTGTTGATGAGCAATCTCGGTTATTTTGGTACCAAGCCATCATCGGCCATCTCATTGGCCGGGATGATGAAGGTTATTTTCATCAGAAAGGAGATCAGCATGGCCGTATCTCGGCTTGCTGTACGAAGCTCAAAGGCGCGTGATCTTGCATGACGGCTTGCCCGGCGCGAAAATCGTTCAATCGCCGAGATTGTCGAGCGGGCTCTTGAACACTATGAGATCTGTCAAGCCGGGAAGGAGCCAGCCATGTCCTTCTATGCCCGCCTTTCTCCGCAAAGCAGCCGGCTCTCGATCTCGAAGCAGTCGTCGATAGAAGCCGCGAGATTCACAAAGGCATAGAGGTCTAAATTCTTGATCGGATCGTTCTGGTCAGAGTTTACGCCAATCGCATCAGCATTTCGTTGAGATCGCCGATCTCGCGCAGCAGTTCGACCAATCTATCTGTATCGTCCTGGCTAAGCCGGCCCGTTACGCCGCTGCTATTCCAAAGTTGTTGGAATTCTTGGCTCATCTGGAGCGCGCTGTTCATTATGCCGATGATTTGCGCGCGGTTTTCCCAGGTTGCAATAACGGTCGGTTCGTCCATCTCGATCGAAATATCCGGTTCGCGCTCCAGCAACAGCAATTTTTGATTCCTCTTGGGCGATGATAACTTGGTTCGGATGGCGCCGTCGGGTCGGCGGTGGGCGATTTCTGCAATTACGCGGGAACACGGTTCGATTTAAAAACCGTTTGAAAATCAACGATTGGCTAGCGGGATGGGGCGGACCCGTTAGCCAATCGGCAACCCTTCCCGGAATCACCCAAAGCAGGATTCGCAAGAGCAATAAAATGGGAAAATTTCCCATTTGTCAACGTAAATGACAGCGTTTTCAGTGCGGACCCGGATCGGGAGGCGGCGACCCGGGAGGTCTTGAGCCGGGAGGGGGACCGCCATGGCCGGGTGGCGGACCTCGCCTGCCCGGATCGGGAAAATCTCCGCCCGGTCCGCCTCTGCCGAAAGGCGAGTGATCGGGCCGCGGTCCATCCCCAGGACCATTCGGCGGGCGGGGACCAAAGCCATCGGGACCAGGTCCGGAGAAACCGGTCATTCTGCTCGAATCCTGCACGCCGATATCGACGAAGCCATGACCATCGGGGGAGAATTGCATCGACGCGGAAGGCGGCGAACCCCCAGGTCCAGAACCCGCCATGCCTCTGTCCCCGGGTCGGAAGGTCTCGATGTTGACGGTACCGCGTTTCAGGCCCGGCACGACAGGTTCGGCCTGAACACGAGTGACGATCAATCGATCGGCGACCGCCTTCATACGCACGAGTGTTTGTTTGCCGGCCAGATACCCGTGCGTGCTTCCAAGCGAAAGTCCGCCGATCAGGACATTATTGCCGCTCTTCACGAGGACACCACGGACATGGGCGCCATCGGAAACGGAGCGGGGCTCGATGCGGCGGGCAATGATCGTACCGTCAGGTTTGCGGATACCGAACACGGCAACCCGCTTGCCTTTCCGCAGGCCCTTCGTCGCCAAACCTGATGTGTCGACGGATTGCGAAAGTATTCTTATGCCGGTCTTGTCAATCCGGTCGATACGGCCCTGGACCTCGCTGACGATCGTGATTCGGGCGGCGCGCTTTCCTGTGAGCAGCACCCGGGCGACATGACCGACCTTCATCGCGCTGGCGGGAACGCGTCGTCCATCGATCTCGATCGGCGTCGCGGCGTTGAATGGTATGTGGACGTTGTTAACGATGATGCTGCCAAAACCCTGGATGGTCCCGACGATGCCGGTTCCGCCGATCCCGTGATCTTCGTTCTCCCCGCCTCCCTGAATGGAAAGACCGGATCCGCCGATTCCATGATCGCTGGTGCCGGTCGGCTGCGCGGCTGTTATCGCCGGTATCAGGACCTGAAGTGCAATTCCGCCCAGCAGAAACTGTCGTCTCGAGATCGTAGACGGGCTCATTCGTCCGCCTCCGTCCCGGAAGCGGCATCTGCCTGAGGATCCGGCTCAGGCTCCTCGGTCATGACGTAAACGCCGGAGATCCAGCGGCTGTTGCCGCCGGGATCGTCCTTGATGGCCTGATGAGCGATCTTGTTGAGCTTGAGAAGCATCGCCATCCCTTCCTCGCGCGCGATTTCGTCGAGCCGGGCGGCTAGCGCTGGCGACATCCCATCGTAATGAACGGCGCGTTCGAAATAGGGAGGAGGGTCGTTCATCAGGTTCATGACCGACGCCTGCACATGGTCGCGAAGGTTGCGGGTAAAATAGTGCCGCCGCGCTTCGTCGCCGGCATTCGGGACGATCGATGAAAGGTTGAGCCGGACCCGGCCGTCCTCATCGACAACGACAATGCCTCGGTCCAGCCAATCGTCGAGGATGGAACGGGGATGGACGTCCTTGGTGATGTCGCTGACCAGGCTCTCGAATGAGGGGGCACCATCGCTGGACGTGCGCGGCAGGGTGCTCGGCCTGTCCTCGGCATCGCAATAAAGCGGGTCGGCAAGCCATCGGGCAAGGATACGGCTCGTCTGCGAAACGCCCACTGTCAGGAACGAGGGGTCAAGCGCCAGTCCGCGCAGCCGGTTGACGTCCTTACGGTGGATGCCTGTCAGCAGCGAGATGCGGCTGTCCGTCTGCGGCTTGTTCGGCAGCTCGAATTCCTTCTCCGCCACCTCGATATAGAGGCGGCGAAGCACGGTGGCAAAGGCCGTGAAGTTGAAACCGGAGGCGAGAGCGAGCTTGACCAGCGGGCGCAGCACGCGGACCAGCATGGCCTGCAAGGTCTCTTCGGAGAATGGCAGCTTCGCGCGCGGCTTTGACATCGACAACACACTCGGTCCCTGAAAGACCGTTGCCGAAAGACCTTCGGCAGCAGCCTCTGTCTCCCCTAAGGCAAGGCCCACCCTGCCGCAACGCACAGGCGACATGCAAGCCCGGCCTATGCCATGCCCCTTGGCGGCGCGGGCGGGACTACAACGTCTTCCGGACGGCATTTCGCATATCCTATCAATGCCTTGTGTTTTCCAACTCTGGGGATAGCAAGGCGCCCTGACGCCAGTCGATCAACCGGTCGATTCGAGCAATCTTGTGGAAAACCTCGAAGACGTCGAATGACGAGCCTTTCTCGATGTAGGAGGCCAGGAGCTCGCAAAGCTCAAAGATTTCGGGGGGCGTTCCCGTCATCTCGACGCCGTCGTCGGTGAAAATCCCCGAACGCGGCCAGGCCTGCGCCTGTTGCTCGTCGAGCTTGTTGCCGACGAAAGGGATCGTATTGATGATGCCTGAGGCAAGCGCAAAGGCGGCCTCCGCCACTATTTCGGAGCAGCTCGTGTTGGGCTCTCTGGTTAAGGCCGGTATTTGCAGCCGTTTGAATTCCCGCATTTTCAATCCGTCAGAGATAGTTGACCAGGCTCAGACCCTGGAGTTTCGAGACGAGCGTGTAGGCCGTTTCCAGTTGTGTCTGCAGCTGGTTGACGAGCGTCGACGCCTCATAGGCATCCACGCCCTGGAGATCGGCGAGGTTTCCCTGGAGCAGGCTCGATTGGGCATCGAGCGCGTCATTTGCCTTTTCGACCCGTTCCTGCGAGAGCCCGAGCTGGCTTTGCTGCGTCACGATGCCTGAAGTCGCCTGCGCGGCATAACCGATCGCCTTCGATGCCACAGTGCTCTGCGCGTCGGCGCTGAGATCCTGGCCGAAGAGCGCGGAGACGACGACGGAGGCAAGCGCCAGATAGCGCATGCCTTCGGAATTGGCGTTGGTGGACGAGGTGATGGTTTCCGAGCCGCTGATCCGGCTTGTCATGTTGGTGCTGGAAGCGGTCGACCAGCCTCCCGAAGTGTCCGTCCAGGCGCTTTCGGAAAACATCGGCTCGACGGTATCGGTGATGAACGTGCCGATTTCCTCGCCGGTCAGATCGTTGACGTCTTTTCCGAGGCCGGTTGCATAGTCGCCGAGCGCGGTCACGATCGCATCCGAGACCGTAGAGGACTGATCGGTCAGAGGCTGGCTGTCGAGGTTCGTTCCGCCAAATAGGAACTCGCCATTCACCTCGGTGTTTGCCGTCGAGATCAGCTGAGAAATCGTGGCGCCCGCCGCCTGCAGGGCAACGGCGATGCTGGTCGTATCCTGGCTCGCCTGGAGCGCGGTCAGGTTCGAGACCAGGCTGTCGCCGGCATCCTTGAGGCTTGAAAGCGCGGTCTGCGATGCATCCATGCGCAATCCGACGACGGCATTACTCGACTGGAACGAGGCGGCCTGGTCGATGGCGCTGGTCAGATTGATCGTTTTCGCGGCGCCGGCGCCAAGGGAGACGCCGATATCGGCGTAGGTTCCGGTCGTCGCCTCCGTCGAGGCCTGCTGCAGCTTGGTTTGGGACTGGCTGATGGTCAGACGCAGGACGTTCTGCATCGCCGATGATGAGACAAAAGAGGCTTTCATGACTAGCTCGCTATGTCGAGGAGCGACTGGAACATCTCGTCAATGACGTTCAGGATCTTTGTCGCCGCCTTGTAGGATTGTTCGATATCGAGGAGGAGCGTCAGCTCCTCGTCGAGGTTGACGCCGGCCTCGTTGGAATAGGCCTCGTCGGAGCGCGATAGCGCCGCAGATGTGTTTTCCGAGGCCGCCGTCGCATCGCTGCGGTATTGTTCGAGCCAGCCGATCGAGGAGCTGGCGTAGTCCATCAGGCTTTGCGTTGTGGAAAGACCGGCGTCGGAGGAGAACGAGCGCTGTTCCGTCAACGCCGTATACAGGGCGTCGAGATTGTCCGAGAAACCGCTGTCGCCCGTGCTGTTGAGATCGGTAATGCCGCTGATCGTCCCGTCGCGGAGCTTCGTCGCATCGCCGCCCTGGCTGGTAACGACGGCTGGATTGACCGATATCGAGGACGCGATGCCGGTGATATCGTCGGAATCATCAGGTGTTCCACCAGTTGCTCCGGCCGCCGTCGTCCAGACGAAAAGTCCGGGTGCGTTGGTGCTGCCGTCGGTTTCCGAGAAGGCCTGGATGAGGGACTTGGCGATCTCGTCGAGCTGAGCCTGGAATGTCGGGGCGATTTCGTCGCGAAGTTGCAACAGCGCCTGCAGGCTGCCCGAGGCACTTGTCGTCGATCCCTCGCCAGCGTCCAGCGCAACGCCGTCTATATAGACGGAATTGCCCTCCGTTCCGGCGACGTAGGTTGTCGTCGGGACGTATGTGACGGTGCGCGGTATGGTCTCGAACAGCACGGTGCCGTCAGAGGTGTAGAGCGCCATGTCGTTATTGTCGCGGACGGCGGTGGTCACACCGACGATCGAGGAGATCTGCTTCAGAAGCTTTTCACGCTCGTCGAGGGCCGAGGACGTATCGGCGCCGGTCGCTGTCGCCGCCTTGACCGCATTGTTTGCCGTTTCGAACTGCGACAATAGCGTATTCAGCGAGGAGACCTGCGTGGCGATTTCGGCATCGGCATCGGCTCTGATCGACTGGACGCCGTCGCTTGCGGTATTCAGCGAATTGGCCAGATCCTGCGCGGCAGTGACGGCCGATTGCGCTGATGTCGTGCTGCTCGGCGATGTGGCGAATGTCTGCAGCCCCTGCTGAAATGCCGAGAGATAGGTGCTCGGCGAAGTCTCGTAGTCATTACCACCCATCAGCGACTGCAGGCTTTCGAGGCCGGTTACAAGCGTCTGCTGGGCGCTGTCCTTGGCGTTCGATTGCAGAAACTGGGCAAGCAGCGCGGTTTCCTGCGCCCGGCTGATGCTGACGATCTGTGCGCCGGACAGAGACGTGGTTATCGACGCCTCGCGCCTGACATAGTCGGAATTTCCGACATTGGCGATGTTGGTCGAAACGACGCTGCTTTGCTGGCCGGTATTGTTGAAAATGCTTTGGACGCTGTTCAAGGCGGAGGTAAGCGACATCGAGGCGCTCCCTCTATCGTTTCAGGTTGACGAGGACATCCATGATGTCGGAGCCAGTCTGAAACACCTTCGAATTGGCGGTATAGCTGCGCTGCGCCTCGATCATCTCGGTCAGTTCGCCGGCGAGATCGACGTTCGAGCTCTCAAGGGCGCCGGACTGGATGGAGCCGAGCCCGTTCGTCTGCGGAAAGCCGGTGACCGTGACGCCCGACATTCCGTTGGCGCTATAGACGTTGCCGCTGAGCAGCGTCAGATTGTCGGGGCTGGCGACCGTTGCAAGCGGGATCTGATAGAGCGCCTTCGTCGCCCCATTCGCATAGGAGACCGACACAACGCCGTCCGTCCCGATCGATACCGAGCTCACGGCGCTTGCGGCCTGACCGTCGGCGGAGCCGGTCGCCGAGAAATCGGAGGCAAGCTGGGTGAAGTCCGAATAGTCCATGGTGATCGTCTTTGCCGTGACCGGATCGACGATATCGGTGTCGGTCGCAGAGGTCAGCTGGCCGTCGGCATCGAAGGAGAGCGTCGCGACGCTCACCGCACTGGAGGAGTAGGGAAAGGACGTCGTGCCGCCGGTGGCTGCATCGGCATTGCGGTAGACCGCGACCTCCCAGGTGCTTCCGGTGACCGCGCCGGCTGCATCCGTCGTGACACCCGTCTTGGTGAAATAGTAGTCGTACTGGACGGTGCCGCCGAGGCTGTCATAGGCAACCAGCGACATCTTCTGCGTATCGTCGGTGACACCAGACGAGTTGGCGCTCGGCAGCGTCGTCGTATCGGTGACGACAGTTGCCTCGGAGTTCAGGTTGCCGCTGAAATAGGCGCTGGTCGAAGCGATCGCGCTCAAGCCCGACTGGGCTACGTTAACCGGCACCAGGCCGTCGAAACCGTTGACGACAACCGCCGGCACGCCGGAATCATAAGAATACCCCATCAGGGTAAAACCGGCGCTGTTGACCAGATTGCCGTCGCTGTCGACCGAGAAGTCGCCGGCCCGGGTAAGCACAGGCGTACCGTCGGGACTTTCCACGATAAAGAAGCCGTCTCCAGAGATCGCCAGGTCGTAATCCGAAGTCGTATAGGAGATGTCGCCCTGCTCGGAAATCGCCTGGCGCACGGATGTCTGGACGCCGCCGGAATTATAATTGCCTGAAGACGACGGCAGGACCAGCGACGAGAAGGAGGTGGAAACGGCTTTGTAGCCGACCGTGTTTGCATTGGCGATATTGTCGGAAACCGTGCTCAGCCGGTTTGCCTGGGCGCTCATGCCGGAGACGGCGGTTTTCATGCTTCCAAAGATGCTCATGGCTCAATCCTTAAGGGTTGGGGAACATGCCATGTGACGACAGGCTTCCAGATCCCGGATTGCGGGCGCACGACATCGCTGGCGCCGGGCAAAGCCCACACCCGTCGATGATCTGATTGTCTGGACTGACCCCGTGATGGCGATAGGCGCTTCGGCTCATCCGGGCGCTGGTGTCGGTGCGCCTATAGCGGCGCACCACTTGTTCGACTGACGGCTATGCAGGCGTTCCTGCTATCAGCCCGTGGTAGTGGACAATGAACCGGTGCCCGATGTGTCGAGCAGATCAAAGAGCTGGCTCGCCTGGCTTTCGGTGACGTCGTCCGGCCTGCCGGCCATGAATTCGTCTAATGTCACGAGCCCGTCTCCATTCGTATCGAGATCGGAGAGCAGGGACGCAGACTGGTCATCGTCGGCGGGTGGTGATGGCGGCGGTCCGCCGGGGCGTTGGGATGACTGAGAGGACATGGCCTCGGTCAGCGCATCGACCGACAGCGAGCCTGTGCCTTCGCTGTCGAAGCTGTCGAACAGCGTGCCGGCCCGATCCACTGTCACGTCGGACGGCCGGGCTGCGACGAACTCGGCCTTGCTCACATAGCCGTCACCATCGCTGTCCAGTTGCGCAACGTCCATGCCCGCGCCGCCGTCCTGATCTTGGCTGGAGCCGGACTGACCGGTGAGACCGTTCATCGCCAGTGACACCAACTGCGCCATAAGTTTCTCGGCGCTGTTGGTCGTGTCTTCGTCGGACTGCTGGCTTGTGGTTGATTTTTTTGCCGAAACCGTATTACAGGATAGGATGTCCTGGGACGCGGATGTTGAGCTCTTGCTATAGGAATAGGAAGAAATTGATGTTGCGGCGGAAATGGTCGTCATAAGCGCTCCATCGTTAGAGGGTGGGGATGCAACGCATTACAGAACTGCTGAGTTCTCTAAATCGAAATTGCTAATGCCACAACTGAAAAAATCATCCATCAAAAATCGCAGTCCGCTTTTCCGGTTCGTCGGCATGCGCTTCGGTAAGGCGGTCTAGATCGTCATGGATGCTGTTGACGAGCCTGCAGATGAGCCGCGCAAGCGAGGCCGGCCGAAAGTCTCCAGCGATGAGGACAAGCGGACGCATATCGTCGAAATCGCCCGCCGTGTTTTTGTAAAATGCGGCTATGCCGGAAGCACGACCGCGGTCGTCGCCACCGAAGCAGGCGTTTCGAAACAGACGCTCTACAAACTGTTTCAGAGCAAGGAAGAGCTGTTTGCCGCCGTCGTCGGCGCGCATCGGCGCATGATGCTCGATCTGCCCAGGCCCGCGGAAGATCTCTCGATTGCCGAGAGCCTCGAGCATATCTTCATGATCGACATGGATGAGGAGAAGGACGCGGATCGTGCCGGTTTCCTGCAACTCGTCTTTCGCGAGGCGGCGCAGTTTCCCGAGCTTGTCGACATCTTGCAGCATGAAGGCATGCTTGCCAGCCGCCAACACCTTGCTGACTGGTTGAACGATCGCCGGGCCGAAGGCAGGTTGGCGCTCGACGACCCGGCAAGCGGGGCCCGCATGCTGATGGACATGATCTTCGGCGGTATGGGCCCGCCGGAGGGGCGCGCCCAGGCCTGGCCCGATCGGGCGAGGCTGCTTGCCCATCTTCGCCGGTGCATCGCCATCTTTACCGCCGGCGTCGGCGCCGCCTGAAGTGCGTCGCATTTTCCCTTCCAATTCCGCATCAGATGAATTATAGAACTCTGGAGTTCTTTTAAATCGATTCGGCCACATGGACGTGGCTGTGCCTCGCCATGATCGGCGCCGACATTCCCGCAGAGATGAAAAGTTTCACCCGTGATTGCCGGCAGGCTTTCGCGCGGCGCCGCCGTGCTTAGCGCAAATCCAGCAAAAGCCGCAGGGGGTTTTGCGTTTGGAATTGCGTAAGCGCCAGAGTTTAAGAGGGACAGACGTTGGTTTCTACTTATGTAAGCTACCTCGCGGTCGCTCGAAATCTCGGTGCCAGTCTTTCGAACGTCGCATCCCAGGCAACGGTTGCCCGCGACAGCGCCTATTACACGGAAAACATCGGCAAGGTCACGACGGTCGATGACTTCATGGGCGATTACAAGCTCTACTCCTATGCCATGAAGGCCTACGGGCTCGACGACATGACTTATGCCAAGGCCTTCATGAAGAAGGTGCTGGAAAGCGACCTCAGCGATTCATCGAGCTTCGCCAACAGCTTGAGCGACAGCCGCTATGCCGAGTTTGCAGCCGCGTTCAAATTTTCCGGCGAGACGAAGACGGCGCAATCGGACGTGCAGCGGGACAATCTGCTCGATGCCTATGAGACGTCCTTCGACACCGAGGCGGACGACATCGCGGATGAGACGGATTATTTCGAAGAGAATATCTCGTCGGTCACCTCCGTCGATGATTTCCTGTCGAGTTCAAGACTGAAGAACTATGCGCTGACGGCCTTCGGTCTCAGCACCGACTATACGTCAAGCAGTTTCCTGAAGGAGGTTTTGACGAGCGATCTCGACGATCCCGACAGTTTCGTCAACCAGCTCGGCGACGACGTCTATCTCAGCCTTGCAAAGGCCTTCAACTTCAGCGAGGACGGCTCGACCGACGGCGACGTGATGTCGGAAGACCAGATCTCGCTGGTGACGAGTGGGTATGCGGTGGCCTCGTCGACCACGGCTTCTTCGGACACCGGAGAGGCCTATGACACTTATTTCGCTGCAGAAATTGGAAACGTCACCTCCGTCGATCAGTTGATGAGCGACGATAAGCTGGTCGGCTATCTCAGGATCGCCTACGGGCTGACCGACGACGAATCCGACACTTTCATTTCCGCGGCGCTGAAAAGTGCCGACATCGCCGATGCAATCGGCCTGTCCGATCTGCACGACGCCTTCAATTTCGATGAGGACGGCGCGCTTGCCGATGGCGACACCGCCCAGACGTCGGAACAGACCGCCACCACCACGGCAACCTTCGATGAAAATTATCAAGTGCTGGTCGCCAATACCAGCACGGAAGACGCCACCGACAACTATACGACGCGCATCGCTAGCGTCACCTCGATCGATGATTTCCTCGTGTCGAATGCCGATGACGACGATGACGACAACGACGATCTCCCGGAAATGTGGGAAATGGCGTTACGCGCCTATGGCATCGATTCCACCGAGGTTTCGAGAAGCGAGGTCCGGAAGATCCTCGAAAGCGATCCAACGGACGCCAAAAGCTATGTCAACAGCCTGAACGATGACCGGTTCGTCGCTTTTCGCAAAGCCTTCAACTTCGACAGCGACGGCGACGTCACCGTTCCCCTACAGGCCATGTCGGAATCCGTCGTCGACGACTACGCCGCCTATTACAAGCAGAACAAGACGCGCTACCTCGAAGGGGACAAGCTGACCGAGGCGACCGATGCGGCGGATGACGAGATCAGCTATTTTCGCGAGCAGATGGCGACGATCACCACAGCGAGCGAATTTCTGGCCGACGATCGCCTGGTTTCCCTGGCACTCGAGGCCAAGGGGCTCGACCCTGACGATGTCACGTCGGACCAATTGAAGAAGATGTTTTCTTCCGATCTCGACGACGAAAACAGTTATGTCAACAAGCTGGACGACAATCGTTTCGCCCAACTCGTCGGCTCGTTCAATTTCGATCAGGACGGCAATATTTCCGCCGATCCCACCGGGACGGTGCAGCAGCGCGGCGATGTGCTCGATACCATCGACTCCTATGTCAGGCTGACGCTTGAGGACGATCAGGGCGACAGCAACACCGGCGTGCGCCTCGCGCTCTATTTCCAGCGCAAGGCGCCGGAGATTTCGAGCGCCTATGGCATTCTGGGTGACAGCGCACTCTTCGAGTTTTTTACCACGACCTTCAACCTGTCCAGTTATGTCTCGAACATGGACGTCGACAAGCAAGCCGCGATGGTCGACAATTTCATCGACATCAAGGATCTGGCGGATCCTGACAAAGTCGACGATCTGATCAAACGCTTCACCGCCATGTATGACATGGCCAACGGCACGGGCACCACGTCGACAGCACTTTCGATACTGACCGGCTCAGCGACGATAAGCGCTGACACGCTGCTTGCGATGGCGCAATTGAAAAGCGGCTGAGTGATATTTACTCCCCGGTTCCTGAGGACCCGACGGAAGTTTCGTCACTTATCGATTACTGGAGCAGCGTTCCGAATCTAGCCGCTGCCAACGCTGAGACCTTGCAACTGCATCCCGGCGGGAGGATCGCGAGGCCAGACGAGATCCCGATGGCAGCCGTCTTCTTGGTCTCCGACGAGTGTCCATTCTTGAAGAGCCGCGTCCTTGGCACATGAACAGGCATAAGCCATACAAAACAATTGGCATGTCATCCAAAGGCATGTCCTGAGGGTTGATCATCCCGATCTTAAAATGGGCGAGTGGCGGCGCCCGAAAGGACTGTACTGAACTTCAGTTGGTCGGCGTAGCGCAGATCGGCGCTGGATGCGATGGCGGCGCGGGATGGTCTGCCTTGTATTGCGCGATAAGCGGTTCGAGGGTCTTCTTGGACCAGTATTTGGGCGAGGAGATTTTCGCGAGGCAGGCGGAGTTCCAGTAGAGGCCTTTGTCTGCCGGCGACTGACCCGATGCGAGGGCCTTGGATACCGCGTTAACGTCCCTCGATTCAGGATAGATATAAAGGCTCGTCGGATTGTCGCTGATTGCAGAGATCACCTGCGACGCCTCTGATGGTGACCAGCTGGTGCAACCGTTGCTTCGCCCGCCGGCGTAGGTGACGAGCTTGCCCAAAGGCACGTAGCCATTGCTGTCCGCATAGGGACTGTCCGGCTTTTTGAGCATGCAGATTTGCGAAAGTTTTGCCGCGGCATGCCCGCCGATCGCCCGCTCGCGAGCATTGGCCGTGTCGCCGACGCCATCGAACTGCACAAATGACCGCGTCAGGAGCGCCAACTGCTTGCCTGACGTCCTGTAGTAACCCTTGAACGACCATTTGATCTCGCTGGTAAGATAGGATCCGCCGGTTGTCAGATTGGAGTCCTGGGCGTTTCCGAAATTCCGCGCACACTCCCGTCCGTTGGCGAAGTTGGCCACGCCAGGAAGATTGAGCCCGCTGCCGTGACCGGCCGACATCACCCGAAATGTTCGAGTAGCCTCACAGATTACATAGAAGCGTCCCCCCGATTGTCCGTCGCTGAGGTCGTTGGGGCGTGTTGCATCCATGGCAAAATAACAGGAATTATGGACCTCGCCGCTTGCCCGCTTGTCGAAATAAAGCGCGCGGGCCCTTTCCAGGACGACGGGAGCGATTTGACCGCTTGCCACCCCGACATATGCTTTCAACCAGTCCGGAAGATCCGCTGATGCGGATTGCGCACCGGCAAAGCTAGTGACGGGTGTCGTCAAGGCCGCGACGGTCAGGCCAAGGACGCGAAGCCATTTGGATCGGTTAAGCATGCTGCGGTCTCCAGGCGTCGTCGGTGGTGAGTGCGTTTGGCCCGATGGCAAAGGGCCACCGGAAACGAGAACGAAGCTTACGACAAATCCTTAACCAAATCGCAAAATCTGTCGTCAGGCAGCGCTTGAATGACGTCAAAAGCAAGATCGTCGTGAGCTTCAATTTGCGCTCTCAGCCTGCCAAGGGGGACACGTTCCCCACCACTATTCCATCATAGCCACGGCCGCTTTTTTTCTCTCAGCGCATTCGAAAGAGAATGTCATTTCTTATAATCATATTTGTCTACTGATTTTATAGACTATAATTTGCAACCAGCGAGCGGATCGTGGTGTCATGACCTACCTCCTCAGCCTTCTTGACAAAAGCCCGATCGAACAGGGTCTCACCGCTGCAGACGCATTGCGGGCGACGGTCAAGATTGCCGCCCGGGCCGAAGAACTCGGCTACCATCGTTTCTGGGTGGCCGAGCACCACAATATGACCAATCTGGCGAGCTCTGCGCCGGAAGCACTGATAGCCTACCTTCTCGCCAAGACCTCGAAGATTCGCATCGGCTCCGGCGGCGTCATGCTGCAGCATTATAGCGCCTACAAGGTTGCCGAGACCTTCAATCTTCTGGCATCGCTTGCGCCCGGCCGCGTCGATCTCGGTGTCGGCAAGGCGCCGGGCGGCTTTCCGCTCTCGACGCGCGCCCTCCAGCTTGGCGTCGATCCGGCCAGGAAGCCGGATTTTGCGAGCCAGCTTGCCGATCTCAACACCTATCTCGCCGCTGACCCGAATTACGAGGGTGCGCAGGCGACGCCTTTTCCGCCGACAGCTCCCGAACGTTTCCTGCTCGGCGCCAGCGTTGACAGCGCCAAACTGGCTGCCGAGAAGGGCTGGGAACTGGTTTTTGCCGGTCACCTGAACGGCGATCCCGACAATCTGCGCAGGACCTTCGAGGTCTATGAGCAGGCATCCGGCGGCAAGCGACCCATCCTGGCGCTCGCAGCCTTTGCCGCCGAAAGCGAGGACTATGCCCGCGAGCGCGTCGGCAATCTGCGCATCGTCAAAGTGTTTCTGCCGAACGGCCAGACCGTCAATGTCGGCAGCGAGGAGCAGGCAGCCGAATTTGCCCGTCAGGCCGGCGTCACCGATTACCGCATCGAGGAGAAGGTGCCGAGTGTGCTGCACGGCACCGCAACGCAGATCCGCAAGGCATTGGACGAGTTTCACCGCCACTACGGCGTCAAGGAATTCGTGCTCGACACACCGGCGCTTTCCGCGGCCGAGCGCCTGGCTTCCATCGAGCTGCTCGCCGAGGAGCGGCTTTCCCTCGTCGCCTGATCGTTTGCAAGGAGAATTGATCCCATGGCTCAGAAACACGTGACGTTCGGCATCATGCTGCAGGGCCCCGGCGGTCACATGAACGCCTGGAAGCATCCAAGCGGACCGGCGGATGCCAGCGTCAATTTTGACTTCTTCGTCAAGACGGCGCGCAAGGCGGAGGCGGCCGGCATCGCTTTCGCCTTCGTCGCCGACGGGCTCTACATTAACGAGCAATCGATCCCGCATTTCCTTAATCGGTTCGAGCCGATCGCCATTCTCTCGGCGCTTGCGGCATCGACCTCGAAAATCGGCCTCATCGGCACGGTCTCGACCTCCTATAGCGACCCCTTCACCATCGCTCGCCAGTTCGCCTCGATTGATCTCATCAGCGGCGGCCGGGCAGGGTGGAACGCGGTGACCTCGCCGCTTGAGGGCTCGGGGCGCAACTACAGCCGCGAACATCCCGAACACGAACTGCGCTACGAGATCGCCGAGGATTATATCGACGCGATCAAGGGCCTGTGGGATTCCTGGGACGACGACGCCTTCGTTCGCGACCGCGAGACCGGCGTCTTTGTCGACAAGACCAAGATGCACCGCCTCGACCACAAGGGCCGTTTCTTCCGCGTCGAGGGGCCGCTCAACATCGGCCGCTCGAAGCAGGGTCAACCGGTCGTCTTCCAGGCGGGCGCCTCGGATTCCGGCATCAGGCTCGCCGGCAAGCATGCCGACGCGGTCTTCACCAATGGCGGGCCGTTCGAGGAGGCTCAAGGCTTTTATCGACAGCTTAAGGACAGCGTGATTGCGCATGGCCGGAGCACCGCCGAAGTCGGTATCTATCCCGGTATCGGACCGATCGTCGGAGCGACAGCCGAGGAGGCGGAAGCCAAGTACCAGGCAATCCGCAATCTCGTCACCATCGAGGAAGCGCTCGCCTATCTCGGCCGCTTCTTTGATCATCATGATTTCAGCGCCTATCCGCTCGACGAGCCGTTCCCCGAACTCGGCGATATCGGCAGGAACAATTTTCGCGCGACCACCGATCGTATCAAGAGGACGGCGCGGGACAAGGGCCTGACGCTGCGCCAGGTCGCGCTTGATTCCGCAACGCCGCGCACCGCCTTCATCGGCACGGCCGTGCATATCGCCGAAGAGATCATCCGCTGGGTGGATCAGGGCGCAGCCGACGGCTTCATCCTCGGCTTTCCCGTCATTGCCGAAGGCTTCGACGATTTCTCCAGATACGTTCTGCCGATCCTCACGGAGCGCGGCTATTTCGACCCGGTCCTGAAAGGCGAGACGTTGCGCGACCATCTGGGTCTACCCTTCCGCGAAAGCCGGTATGCGGCCGGTGCCGATCAGCTCGAGCGTGGAAAGGCCGTCGGCGCCTGAGGCGCTGACGAAGCGTCATGAACATCATCGCCCCGAACCCGCGCAGCAACGATCCGGTCGAAAAGGGCATCGCCGCCTATCTCGATGAGATCATCGCGCTTCGCCACGACCTGCATCAATATCCGGAGCTTGCGTTTCAGGAGCTGAGAACCAGCAAGCTTGTCGCATCCCGCCTTTCCGCCTGGGGCTATGAGGTGACGACGGGCATTGCCGGCACCGGTGTCGTCGCCACACTCAGGCGCGGTGATGGCCAAAAGCGGATCGGTATCCGCGCCGACATGGACGCGCTGCCGATCGAGGAGGCAACCGGCCTTGCCTATGCCAGCAGCAATCCCGGCGTTATGCATGCCTGCGGCCATGACGGGCATACCTCGATCCTGCTCGCCGCCGCCCGTTATCTCGCTGAGAGCGGCAATTTCAGCGGCACGCTCAGGCTGATTTTCCAGCCCGCCGAGGAAATCGGCGCCGGCGCCCGCAAGATGATCGCAGAAGGCCTGTTCGAACGGTTTCCGGTCGATGCGGTCTTCGGGCTGCACAACTGGCCGGGTGTGCCGACCGGCCAATTCGGCTTCGTTACCGGACCGGCCATGGCGTCGGTCGACCAGGCGGTGATCAAGATCATCGGCAAAGGCGGTCATGGCGCCGAGCCGCATCGGGCCGTCGATCCGGTGCTCGCCTCGGCCTCCTTCATCACCGCCCTGCAGAGCGTCGTCTCGCGCAATGTCGACCCGCAGGACATGGCGGTGGCGACCGTCGGCTCGATCCATGCGGGCTCCGCCTCCAACGTCATCCCGGAAAGCGTCGAGATGAAGCTCACCATGCGGGCCTTCAATGAGACGGTTCGCCAGCTATTGCAGGAGCGTATTCCAGCCCTTGCCCGCGCCCAGGCCGAAAGCTTCGGCGCCGAGGCGGATGTAAAATACCGCCTCGGCTTCCCGGCGCTGGTCAATCATCCGGAAGAGACGGCCTTTGCCCGCGATGTCGCATATGACGCGTTCGGCCCCGCGGCGATCGACAAGGATTTCCGGCCAAGAACCGCCAGCGAGGATTTCGCCTTCATGCTGCAGGCCAATCCCGGCAGTTACCTTTTCGTCGGCAACGGCGACGGCGCTCCCCTCCACAGCGCCCACTACGATTTCAACGACGCGATTATCGCGCCCGCCGCCCGCTACTGGGTGCGGCTCACGGAAACCTTCCTCACTGATGATCAGGGGCGATGAACGAAATGAGCGATACGCTTCTTTATACCAGCCCTATCGACCCGCGCGCCAAGCCGCTGATCGACGAGTTGATCCACGAATATGACAGCCGCTACGGCACCTATTTCAATGCGGAAGGTGCTGCGGCCGAGTTGAACCGCTATCCCCCCGAAGCCTTTGCGCCGCCTGACGGCAATTTCCTCCTGTTGATCCGCAATGGCGAAACCATCGGCGGAGGCGCCTTCAAGAACTATGACGAACGCACGGCCGAGTTCAAACGCATCTGGACGCGCTCCGATCTGCGCCGTCAGGGTCTTGCCCGCAGGGTGCTGGTGGAACTGGAGGCCCAGGCTGCCCGCCAAGGCTATTCCCGCATTTATCTGACGACCGGTTTCCGCCAGCCCGAAGCCGTCGGCCTCTACCTGAATTATGGCTACACGGCTCTCTTCGACACCTCCGCCGATCCCGAAACCTACAAGAGCCTGCCTTTCGAGAAGGACATCAACCATCTCGCGCAGTCGGGTCTCGAAGATGCCGAACCACGCCTGCACGCTGCCGGCGCAAATCACTGAGAGCGGCAAAGACCGGTAATCATAAAAGGGAAGCACAATGGCACTGACGACGGATTTCGCCGGCATCGACCCCGGCAGCAGGACGGCAGAACCAAAGCAGGATTATTCCCGATATCGCATCGTGCCGGCGCGCCATCCTGGCCGTTTGGCAGGCACGATTTTTGCCGCCATCGTCATCCTTGCCGTGCTCTATTCCACCTTCACCAATCCGCGCTGGGGTTGGGACGTCTTTGCCGAATGGTTCTTCGCCGAGCCGGTGCTCGTCGGGCTCGGCAGGACGCTGCTTTTGACCGTTCTTGCCGCGATATCAGGTTCCATTCTCGGAACGGCTCTGGCGCTTGCCCGGGTCTCCAGGTCGCCGCTACTATCCGGCCTTTCCTGGGGCTATATCTGGCTGCTGCGGTCGATCCCGATGATCGTGCTGCTGCTGATCTTGAACAATCTCGGCTATCTCTATGAGACGATCAGGATCGGTATTCCCTTTACCGGCACGGTCTTCATCGACTATCCCACGGTGCAGTTGCTGACGCCCTTTGCCGCCGCCTTCCTCGGACTCACGCTCAACCAGTCGGCCTTCTTCGCCGAGATCGTCCGCGGCGGCATTCTTTCGGTGGATCACGGGCAGCTGGAAGCGGCCGCCGCACTCGGCCTGCCGCGCCGCCGCCAGGCCTTCCGCATCGTGCTGCCGCAGGCCATGCGCTCCATCCTGCCGACCGGCTTCAACGAACTCATCGGATTGGCGAAGAGCACATCCATGGTCTACGTGCTGGCATTGCCCGAACTCTTCTACACGGTGCAGGTCATCTATCGCCGCAATCTCGAAGTCATTCCGCTGCTGATGGTCGCGACCGTCTGGTATCTGATCATCATGACGGTGCTGTCTATCGCCCAGCATTATATCGAGCGTTATTTCTCCAAGGGCGCCGTGCGCAATCCGACTCCGCTGCCCTTTCAGGCGTTCTTCGAACGCTTCCGCCGTCCGCTTCCCGTCCTCGATCCGGCGGCCGACGCTGTGCGCAAGGTTGGCTTCCAGGATGCGGCAGTCCTGCGGGCCGCGGGCGGTGCTGTGCGCATCCAAAGCATCTCCAAAAGTTTCGGCTCTCTGAAGGTGCTCGACAAAGTCGAGCTCAGCCTGCCCTCAGGCAGCGTGACTGCCATTCTCGGCCCGTCCGGCTCCGGCAAGTCGACCCTGTTGCGCGCCATCAACCATCTTGAACGCGTCGATGAAGGCTTCATCTCGGTCGACGGCGATTTCGTCGGCTACAGCAGGAAGGGCGACACGCTTTACGAGCTCAAGGAGAAGGATATCCTCAAACGCCGCGCCGATATCGGCATGGTCTTCCAGAGTTTCAATCTCTTCCCGCATCTGACCGTGCTTGAAAACCTTATCGAGGCGCCGATCCAAGTTCGCGGCGCCGGCCGCGAGGAAGCGGTGCAGCTGGCGCAGGAGCTTCTGGCCCGCATCGGCCTCAGTGACAAGATCAACGCTTACCCGCGCCAACTTTCTGGTGGCCAGCAGCAGCGTGTGGCGATCGCCCGCGCACTGGCGCTGCGCCCGAAGGTGCTGCTCTTCGACGAGCCGACCTCCGCACTCGATCCCGAGCTCGTCGGTGAAGTGCTCGATCTCATCAAGGAACTGGCCCGAACCGGCACGACACTCGTCGTCGTCACCCATGAGGTCGGCTTTGCCCGCGAAGTCGCCGACACCGTCGTCTTCATGGAAAGCGGCCGCATTCTGGAGGCCGGTCCGCCGGCCCGCATCTTCAACCAAGCGGAACATCCCCGCACGCGGGAATTCCTCGCCAAGGTTCTCTAGCGCCGAACAACGCTGGTGAAATGCCGGGCCGCGACGGGCTGCTCCGGTCGAATAACAATAACCACAATCTAAAGATGAAAATGGAGACGGGACATGACATTTGCAGATAGAGCAAGGCTTCTCATAGCGGGAGCCGTCACCATCGGTGCGATCAGTTTCGGGTCGGCCCAGGCACAGCAGAAGTTCGATCTCAGCCCAGAGCAGCCGAACCGGCTGCGGGTGGAAAAGAACGAGAAACGCATTGCCGAAGTCAAGGATTTCAAGTTTGTCGAAAACGGCGTCTTCACCGTCGGCATCAGCTCGAGCGGCAATCTGCCGCTGCATGATTACGCCTCCGATTCCAAGACGGTCATCGGCTATGACGTCGATCTGGCGCAGGTGATCGCCGACAGCCTGGGGCTGAAGCTGGAACTCGTTTCCGTTGCCTGGGCCGATTGGCCGTTGGGGCTGACATCGGGAAAGTTCGACGCGGTGATCTCGAATGTGACCGTCACGGAAGAGCGCAAGCAGAAATTCGACTTTTCGACCTACCGCAAGGACGAGCTGGGCTTCTACGTCAAGGCCGACAGCCCGATTACGGCGCTGAAGCAGCCGAAGGATATTGCCGGGCTGAAGGTCATCACCGATGCCGGCACCAACCAGGAGAAGATCCTGCTGGAATGGGACCGCGAGAACGTCGCGGCGGGCCTGAAGCCGATCGAGGTGCAATATTATGACGACGATGCGGTCAAGGATCTCGCCGTCCAGTCCGGCAGAGCCGACGCCGTCTTCAGCGTCAACGCGACGCAGGCCTATTCGGCAGGCATCAATGGCAAGACCAAGCTCGTCGGCACCGTCAGCGGCGGTTGGCCGATCACCGCCGAGATCGCCGTCACGACGCGCAAAGGCAGCGGTCTGGCGGCTCCCTTGACCGATGTTGTCAACGACCTGATCGCCAGTGGAGCCTACAAGAAGGTCCTCGATACTTGGAATCTTGGCCCCGAGGCGATCGACCAAGCAAAGACCAATCCTCCCGGCCTGCCTAAGAGCGGTTCCTGATATTGTCCGCCGGACCGGCGTTCGACGCCGGTCCGGCGCTGCTTCTCAATGCAAATGGAGACATATCGAACGTGACGATTTTCTCGACAATCCGCGCCTTGCTGCTTGCGGCGCTGACGTCTGCCTTGGCCGGCTTCGGCGCGGCCCATTCGGCCGACGATTTCGATCTCAGCCCGCAACAGCCGGGCAGGCTGCATGCCGCCCGGAACGAGGCGGCGATTGGCTCGGTCCCTAGGGATTTCAAGTTCGTCACGCCAGGCAAGTTCACCATTGCCGTCAGCCCCGGCGGTCCTCCGCTTGCCACCTATGCCACCGATGCCAAGACCGTGGTCGGGGCCGATCCCGACTATGCCTACGCCATCGCCGACAGTCTCGGCCTGACGCTGGAAATCGTGCCGGTCGCCTGGATCGACTGGCCGCTCGGCCTCGCCTCGGGCAAGTATGATGCCGTCATTTCCAATGTCGGTGTCACCGAGCAGCGCAAGGAAAAATTCGATTTCTCCACCTACCGCCAGGGTCTGCACGGTTTCTTCGTGAAATCCGACAGTCCCATCACCTCGATCAAGGAACCCAGGGATGCGGCGGGCCTGAGGATCATCGTCGGGGCCGGCACCAACCAGGAGCGCATCCTGGTGAAGTGGAGCGAGGAAGATGTCGCCGCGGGCCTGAAACCGATCGAGCTGCAATATTACGACGACGAGGCGGCAAGCCTTCTCGCGCTGCGGTCCGGCCGGGCCGATGTCATCGTCCAACCGCATGCCCAGCTCGTCTTCATCGCCGCGCGCGACAAGAACATCAAGCGCGTCGGCACGCTGAGTGCCGGCTGGCCGGATCGCTCGGATGTCGCCATCACCACCCGCAAGGGAAGCGGGCTGGCCGATGCGCTGACTGCTGCCACCAACGGCCTGATCAAGGATGGCACCTACGCAAAAATCCTCGACCACTGGCATCTTTCCGAGGAGGCCTTGCCAGCATCCGAGACCAATCCACCCGGCCTGCCGGGATACTGATCATCGGATGGCACGAGTGGGCAACATATCCATCAGCCATATCGGCTTCCTCACCCCTGGCAATTATCCCGACGCAGATCCGCTGTCGGGATTGGAGCAGACGCTTGAGCAACTGCAGTATGGCGAAGATCTGGGCTTCGACAGCGCCTGGGTCCGCCAGCGGCACCTGGAGCCTGGAATCTCTTCCGCGAGCGCCTTCCTGGCGGCGGCGACGCAGCGAACCAGCCGGATCGAGCTTGGAACCGCGGTCATTCCGATCGGCTATGAAAGCCCTTACCGGCTGGCCGAAGATCTCGCCACCGTCGATGTTCTGTCGCGTGGGCGGCTGAATATCGGCGTCAGCGCCGGCCGGCCGCTGCATGCCGAGCTGATTGCCCCGCTCGTGTTCGACGGTGACTGGGCCGGTTACGATTTCTCGCATGATCGCGTACTACGCTTCGCCGGCAATTTGCGCGGCACCTATCTCGGCGACGAGCAGACTTTTATCAAGACGCCTTTCGGGCAGCAGCGGCCGCGTCTGCAGCCCTATGCCAAGGGTCTGATCGACCGGATCTGGTATGGCGGCGGGTCGCAACGCTCGGCCGAATGGGCCGGCCGCAATGGCTTCAACCTGTTGACCGGCAACGTGATAACGGGTGAGGGGACGGACGATTTCTTCGTCGCTCAATCCAGATTGATCAAAACCCATCGCGCCGCCGGAACCGCGCGGCGCGTCGCGCTCGGCCGCGTCATCGTGCCTTTCGACAGTGCCGACGCGGTCACGCGCCGCCGCTACCGCGATTATGCCGAGGGCCGCCATGAACGGACGCTTTCGCCCCAGGGCGAACGGCGGACCTTGTTCGCCCGCGATGTCATCGGCACGTCGGACGAGATATTGGAGCAGCTTTTCGCCGATCCGATCCTGCCTGACGTCAGCGAGTTGCGGCTGGAGCTTCCTTACGAGTTCGAGCACGAGGAATATCGCCAGATCCTCCACGACTTCGTCACAACCGTCGCACCGGAACTCGGATGGAAAGCGCGGCCGGAATCTCGGGCCGCTTCCTGAAGGCCACCGAGCCGATGCCCTATTCGACGCCAGAACGATCATCTACGAGGAACGCCATCAGTGACCAGAACGGTAGAATACTTCTTTTCGATTGGATCCCCCTGGTCCTATATCGGCTTCGACGCCTTCACCGAACTCGCCGCAGAGAACGACGTCGTCATCACACCCTATCTGACGACGGTGGTCGAGGAAAATGGTGGCATCTTCTCACGCAACCGTCCGGAGATCCGGCGCGCCTACTGGACGCGGGACCTCAAACGCTGGGCGCGCGTGCACGGCAAGGATTTGCGGCTCGAACACCGCCCAGAACTCAGCGACCCGACGCCAGCCTCCCTCTTCGTGATTGCCGCCTATCTCGACGGGCAGGATTGGATCGGTGTTACGAGGGCCCTGCAGCATGCCTTCTGGAGCGAGGCGAGGGATATCGGCAAGCCCGACGTGCGCGAGGCGATCGTTGCCGCTGCGGGTTTCGATGGCGCAGCGCTTCTCCGGCGGCAAGCCGATGACGATGTCCGGAACAAGTGGTCGGCAGACCGTGTGCATGCCCGCGACAGCGGCGTCTTCGGCTTTCCCACCTATGTCTATGACGGAGAGATTTACTGGGGGCAGGACAATCTGCCTTTCCTCGAACGCCATCTTCGCGGCGACAGGCCTTAGGCTCGAGCGAGCAATCCGATGGGTTTGAGACGGATTTTTTCAGATAAGCCTATAAAATAGATAGTCTTTATTCCCTATCGCCGGTGCCCGGCGATAGATTGGTGTGGTTGATGGGGAAAAATCACACGCATGCTCAACAGGACTTCGCAGGCCGCCGGAACCACTCTTCCGTCGCGTTCGACGGAATGGCCAACCGTCATTCTCGCACTCATCATCCATGGCGGATTTCTTGCGCTCACCTGGTGGTGGCAATCATTGCCGTGGATTGCGGTCGTCATCGCCGGAGGTTGGTTGATTGCCTGGCACGGATCCCTTCAGCACGAGGTCATTCACGGCCATCCGACAGGAAACCAAAGGATAAACGACACCATCGGGTCGATACCGCTGTCGCTGTGGCTGCCTTATCCGATCTATAGGGAAAGCCATCTGGAGCATCATCGCGACGAATATCTGACGGATCCGATCGAAGATCCGGAATCCTCCTATTTTACCAAGGCTACCTGGGAGCAGCTCGGCGCCACCGGCAGATTGCTGGCGCGGTGGAACAACACCCTGTTCGGCCGTTTGACTATCGGTCCTGCGGTCATGCTGTTGAGTTTCCTTGGACAGGAATGGCAGCAGATACGGGCGAACGAACCGGGACGACGGCGGATGTGGGCAATGCACGGCATCGCCGTTGCCGCCGTCCTTTTCTGGGCGATGGTCGTTTGCGGCGTGCCGCTTTGGCTTTATCTCGGTTTCGTCTATACGGGTGCTGCGATGACCCGGCTCAGATCCTATGCAGAGCACAGATATGCCGAAAGCCATGAGGAACGCACCGCCATCGTCGAAAACAGCCATCTCTTCGGCTTGCTGTTCCTCTACAACAATCTGCACGTTCTCCATCATCGCCGGCCGGGCATCTCCTGGTATCGCCTCCCAGCGGTCTATCGCAAAAACCGCGAAACGCTCGTCCGTTCGAATGGCGGGCTTGTCTATGATGGCTATTGGGACATCGCGCGTCGGTTTTTCCTGAAGCCGCACGACGATCCGACGCATCCCCGTCATTCATAACAGGTACGGCGCCATCGCATCCGATGCTCACCGGCTGAGCCGCCAGTGCCATGGCCACGCTCAGTTTTGCTGAGGGTGAGTCCAATCGCCCTTTGCCGAGGTGCCTCGCGCGAAGCGTTGGCCGGCGAAGCGAGCATCGCTCTGCTCAAGCGATGATAGCGGACGGAATTCCGTTATCTTGGCAAGATTGCGCAATCCCACCGAAACCGTTCCATTCTATTGGAGGAAAAGATATGGGAAGATTTTTTTACATTGTTTGCTGCAATTAGTTCTTTTATCTCCCGCTTCATTGAAACGCGAAACGCCGCTGTATTGATCGGAGAGAAACAATGAACCCCGCCATGAACATGATGCCGATGATGAACAACATGATGCCCGCCATGATGAACCCGATGATGGGTGGAATGATGCCGATGGGCGGCATGCCCATGATGAATGGCGCTATGATGCCGATGATGGCCTCGATGCCGATGATGATGATGATGGGCGCGATGAAGTGCAGCATGACTGCCGAGGGCATGGTCTGCGAAATGAAGCCGATGGAAGGCATGGACAAGGACATGTTCATGGAATGCTGCAAGCGCATGATGTCGATGATGTCCGGCGGCATGCCCGTGATGATGAACTGCGGCGGCATGATGATGTGCTGCATGATGGCTGCGTAAGCCATCCGCCTCTGAAAGAAAATGACCAGGAGCCTCCGGAGACGGGGGCTCTTTTGCGTCAGACGCGAACATCTTCGAGATAGGTCGTCACCAGGTAGAGGATCGCTTCCGTCCCCGTCATGTTGCGGTAGATATGGGGCACGTCTGCATCGAAGATGATGGCGTCGCCTTCACCCAGGATATGCGGCGCCTGCTTACCGGCGATGATTTCGACGGTGCCTTGGGCAACGACCAGATTTTCTACCGTTCCATGCTGATGGGGATCGGCACTTTCGGTATGATGCGCAGCGATCCTGAGTTCGTAGAATTCCATCCTCCGCTCGCCTTCGAAGGGGAAAAGAGCCCGTGTCTGGAAGCGCCCCTCCGAAGAGGCGAGGATTTTCGATCTTGCCCGAGGCACGGCAATGATCGAGGTTTCGCCGCGTTCGGCGATCAATGCGGCGCAGGGAATACCGAGGGCAAGCGCGATCTTCGAGAGGATGCTTAACGTCGGGCTGCTTTTGCCCGTCTCGATTTGGCCGAGCATTGCGCGGCTGACGCCGGCGATCTTTGCCAGCCGGTCCAGGGAATAGCCGCGGCGCGTGCGAATGCGCCGCAAATTCTGTCCCGTCTGAACCGTGATCTCTTCGGCGGTGTCTCTCGCTTCGCCGTCGGGAAGAAGCGCTTGATCAGACGCCATATCCCGCAACGCCCATTGCCATGACCGGGACGAAACCCCAATACGGCACCCACATCAGAACGGGCTGCATCGCAAAGGATACGGGCGCAGTCGCCTTCAACGCATCACGCGCATCTTTGCTGCGCGATTGCCGGTAAGCCTGGAAATCGATGACATCAGCCGTCTGCACTGGCATGAAAAGCTCCCGCTAAAATCTATAAGGAGCGTATATTTTCCACGGCGGAAAAGGCAGGGCGTGTCATCCAATCGTTCCGCCGAACTGGAAATCTTATACCAATAATATTCAACCTTGCGGCAAAGCCATTTATCGCAGGCCGTTCGCAGGAGCGTCTTGCCAGGCGCGCGACATCATGGTGGCGTCCGCATCAGCGCGCCCATGCCAAAAAAGGCGTCTTCGCACAGATGCCGAAATGGTCGCCAGATCGCCAATCCGTTGTGAGGATGACCATGCAGCCTATGCGTGCCGGAGCGGCGGTGAACGTTTTTTTCAACCAGGCGAAGAAGGAGAGATGCACATTCCTTTAATCTATGAATTTTGTAGACAATAGTTGGAGCAATCCAAGGAGAGGAAAAAACCATGTCAGGTTTCAAACTCGTCGGCATCGCTGGCAGCTTCAACCGTCCTTCAAAGACACTGGCACTTGTGCGGCACGTCGCCGAACGTGCGAGCATTCGCTACGGATTTACGAGCAAGACCTATGATTTGCATGATGTCGGTCCGTCGCTGGGCAGCGCCTTGTGGCGCAAGGATCTCGACGCGCAGGCCAGGCAAGTCGTTGACGAGATCGTTCAGGCCGATGCCCTGATCATCGGCTCGCCAACCTACAAGGGATCTTATCCCGGCCATTTCAAACACCTGATCGACCTGATCGACCCCCACGAACTTCGGGGCAAGCCGATCATCATCACGGCGACCGGTGGCGGTGACCGGCATGCGTTGATGGTCGAGCATCAGCTTCGGCCGCTGTTTGGTTTTTTCATGTCTCATACGCTGCCGACGGCTGTTTATGCGTCCGATCGCGACTTCGCGGATTATGCAGTCTCATCAGAGGCGCTTTCGAGCCGCATCAGCGAAGTCATCGGCGAATTGGCGGCCTTCTTCCCTGAGGCAAGACCGGTAATAGCGGCCGCCAAATAGGGATCGTCGCCATGGTTCGATCTCAGGAGGCCACGATGAGCGATGCGGAAAGACCGGGGTCAAGCGAGCAAATCTGGAGCGTCTTTGAATTCGCTCGACGATATCGCCTCGTCAAGCGGGAAGAGAACCGCCTGCTGATGCTCTATGGACCGACTGCATCGCTTCGCGATCTTCTTGCCAACGCGCAACGTCACTCGCTGATTTCCTAACCTATCGGTCTCTGACAGGAGGTTCGCATGAAGCTTGATTTCCATTTCTGGCTGAGGCGCGCGGTCGTCAGCCTGCTCGAGACGAAAGCGCGGGAACCCGCAACCGCATCCCTGTTGCGGGAGAACCAACTGTTCTCCCAGGACGAAGAGCGGGACCGGTCCGCGCGCGAATACGAACTCCATTATTGGGGCACCATGCCCGGACTTTGGTATTGAGGACGGTGGTGTAATGGCAATTGTCGTCGAGACCGGCCTCCGTCGGCACGATACGGGAAGAGCAACGGGAAGCGTCATGTCGCAATTCAGGCATGCGGCCGGGATCTGCACGACCGTCAGCTCCTTCACCTTCCTGTTTGCCCTGGTGATCGGTCTGATCCAATGAGCGACCTCCTTATTGTTCCAGGACTTTTCGGCTCGGGAGAGGGGCATTGGCAACAGCATTGGCTGCAGGATCAGCCGGGGAGCCGTTGCGTCGTCCAGGACGACTGGGATCGTCCGAACCTCGACAACTGGTTGCCGCGGTTGGAAAGCGCGCTCGAAGAGGCGGGTGAGGCCTATCTGGTTGCACACAGTCTCGGATGCCTTCTCGCCGCAAGGCTGGCCGGACGAAGCGCTGCACGGCGCGTCAAAGGGGCGTTGCTCGTTGCTCCCTGCGATCTGCCGGCCACGGAAAATCTGCATCCCGGGCATATCTCGTTTGGCGCGATGCCGACGGCGCCTTTGCCGTTTCCAAGCATCGTCGTCGGCAGCATGAACGATGCTTACATGACGGTCGATCGGTTGACCCTGTTCGGCCGCCTGTGGAACGCAGAGACCAGGAATATCGGTCTTGCCGGCCACATCAATATCGCCAGCGGTTTTGGCCGCTGGCGAACCGGTTACCGGCTGCTGGAAGCCTTGAAGACGCGTCCTGGCGATCGAAGGCGTAGCGTTTCCCCGCGGCCGGCTTTTGCAATGTGAGCGGAAACGGAATGTCCGACATTGTCGACGATCTCCTGCGCCTCAGCGAAGATCCGAATAGCGATCCGAGAAGCCGACGCCGGCAAACGATGGAGCGATTGGTGCAGACGCTGCTCGCGATGGCCGATGCCGAAATGGGATCGGAAGATCCGCAGCATCGTCATTCGATCATTCATCTGACGACGATCATCCGCGAGATGACGGAGAGGATCGCCGAGGCCGACGATACGACATTTTCGGCGATCGTCAGGGAGGCCGCGATGCTGATCCGCAGCCTGCAGCGACGGCAGGCCGACGCGGCCAGATTTACGGTGCATTGAAAAGTGAGCGATGTCACCGGGCATAAGCAGGACTTGAAGCGACCAAGCGAGGTTCGAATGCACGGTGCGGCAGGGATGGCTCTCACGGACGAACTCGTGTCGCTCAGCCTTCGCCCTGAGCTCGACCCCGGCCCCGAGCCGCAGCGGACACAGCTTACCGACGCCGAGCTGGAGATATTCGCGAGAAGGCTCCTGCATGAATCCGATGGCGCGCCGCTTTGGGTTTTCGCCTATGGATCATTGATATGGAAGCCGGACTTCGATGCCGTCGAATGGCAGCGGGGCGCAGCACGAGGCTGGCATCGGTCCTTCTGCCTGAAGATGACCCGCTGGCGGGGAACACGGGCCCAGCCTGGCCTCATGATGGCGCTTGATCGCGGCGGACGCTGCAACGGCATCCTTTTCAAGCTTGCCGATGACGATCGCCTTGGCCAGATTCGGCGGTTGATCCGCCGGGAGGTCGGCACGATCGAAGATGCGGCGACGGTTCGCTGGATTCCTGTCGAGACCGCACATGGCTTCGTGCGCGCGCTGGTCTTCTGGGCCGGCCCGAAGGGTGAACGCGTTTCCCGCAGATTACCGTTGGAGGTGGTGGCGCACGTGCTTGCGCGAGCCTGCGGACACATGGGTTCCTGCGCCGAATATCTGTATCTAACGGTGAAGCATTCGGAAGAACGCGGCATCCGCGATCGCAATTTGTGGCGGCTTCAGGAACTCGTCGCAGCCGAACTCCTCTCGATACATGGCTTCAACGGGGTCACGCAAAGCCGTCAAGCGCCGCGCGTCTTTTCAGACCCGCGGCGCTTGACGTTTTGAATTGGGTGCATTTCCTCAGAGTTTGCCTTTCCAGGGCACAAGGTAAGTCTCCAGGAAACGGATGGCGGCCGAGAAGGTGAAGGCGCAGATCGCTATGATGCCGATGCCGACGAAGACGACGTCGGTTGCCAGGAACTGCGATGCCGACATGATCATGAAGCCGATCCCGCGCGTCGAGGCAATCAATTCAGCCGCAACCAGCGTGCCCCAGCCGACACCAAGTGCAATGCGGATGCCGGTGAGAATTTCGGGTAGGGCGGATGGCAGGACGATGTCCAAAAAGAGCTGGAGCCGGCTCGCGCCGAGCGAACGCGCGGCATTGACCCGCTCGATGGGCAGCGAACGGACGCCGGCCTGGGCCGAGAGGCAGATCGGCGCAAACATCGCAAGCACCAGCAGCGTGATCTTCGACGTCTCGCCGATGCCGAGCCAGATGATCATGAGCGGCAGGTAGGAGAGCGGCGGAAGCGGCCAGTAGAACTCGATCGGCGCGTCGAGCACCCCTTTTGCCCAGCGGTTCAGGCCCATGAGCAATCCGAGCGGAATGCCGGCGGAAACGGCGATGAGGGCTGCGACCACGATGCGGAACAAGCTCGCAAAAACATGCTCGGACAGCGACGCTCCGGCGTAGCCGTCGCGATAAATGGCGCCGATCTGCGTCAGCACCTCATCCGGACGCGGCAGGAACAGATGCGGGACAACGCCGAGCGCGGATACCAGCCACCACATCAACAATATCGCCAGGGCGCTTGCAATGCTGATGGCCACCGTCGATTTCTCGCCGGCGCCGAAGCTTGCCATCTTCACCAGCTTGACCTGGCCGTCCTCTCTCCGCGCCGCTACCGGCGATGTCTGCACGATATCGCTCATGCCGCACTCCTCAAGTCTTCGCTGCTGTGGAGAATGGCGCGGATCTCCTCGCGCAGCTCGGCAAATTGCGGCGACGCCTTGATCGACCGGGCATCGCCCGTCTCGGCGAAGCGGCGGACGAAATCCAGATCGAAGCGGGCGACGACGCGCCCCGGCCGAGGCGACATGACCAGCACCTGTGTGCCCAGAAACAGGGCCTCTTCGATCGAATGGGTGATGAAGAAAACCTTCTTTGCGGTTTTATCCCAGATGGATACCAACAGTTCCTGCATCTGCTCGCGCGTCAGGCTGTCGAGCGCGCCGAACGGCTCGTCCATCAGCAGAATGTCGGGATTTGTTGCGAGAGCGCGGGCGATGCCGACCCGCTGGCGCATGCCGCCGGACAGCTCGTAGGGAAAAGCGCCGGCGAATTCGTCGAGGCCGACGAGCCGCAGCAGTTCCAGGGCACGCGCCTGCCGTTCCCTTCGGTTAACGCCGGCAAATTTCAAGCCGAGCGCGACATTGTCGGTCACCGATTTCCAGGGCAGCAGCGCATCTTTCTGAAAGACGACGCCGCGATCGGCGCCCGGCCGTTCGACCGCGCGGCCATCGAGCGTGATCCGGCCATCGGACAACGGCAGGAAACCGGCAATCGCGTTGAGAAGGGTTGATTTGCCGCATCCAGATGCCCCGAGCGCAACGACGAAACCCCGTTCGGGAATATCGAAGGAAACGCGGTCGAGCGCGTGGACGGTCCGCCCGTCGCGGGCTGCGAAGAAAACGCTGGCGTGGTCGACTTTAAGCATGGTGGCGCTCGCAGGTTCGATACCGGCGCGGCAACAGCGCGCCGGTATCGGGGAGGATCAGTTGCTGACGCCGGTAAGCGCGTCTGCGGTGACGAAGGCGCCGTAATTTGTCAGCACGTCGGAAACCTTGCCCTGACCCTTCAGAAACGATGCGGTGTCCTGGAGGATCTTGGCAGCACCGGCCTTTTCGCCGCCGCCGAGCCAGGCGTCCGATGCCTGGAGCTCAGGCGTGAGCAGCGTCAGGTTCTTCAGGGCCGAGGCCTGCTGCTCGGCCGTTCCGCCGAGAAGCTTGGCCAGCGACTTGGCGTTGTCGCTGTCGGGACCCCAGGCGGCTTTGTCCGAGGCGAAGGAGGCGTAGTATTTGTTGATGACCGAGGCGAAGCCCTTCAGGAATTCCGGGTTGTCGGCCGCGAACGCCGAGGTCGCGACCCAGGCGGAGAATGTCGGTGCGCCCTTGTCCGCGACGTCCTTGGAGGTCACCAGAACCTTTCCGGTCTTCTTGAGTTCGGTCAGAGCCGGATCCCAGACGAAACCGCCGTCGATATCGCCGCGATTATAGCTTGCAACGATTTCCGGCTGCGGGATTGCGAAGACCTGAACGTCTTTCTCGGTCAGACCCAGCGATTTGATCAGCGCCAGGAGCTGATAATGGTCCGTGGAAACGGGCGCGGCGGCAAGCTTCTTGCCCTTCAGATCGTTCAGGCTTTCGATGCCGGAGCCGTTGCGCACAACGAGAGCCTCGTCGATGCCGGAGATGGAAGCGAGGTAGAAGGCCTTGACCTCCAGCCCACGCGAAACCGCAGCCGCAAACGGGCTGGAACCGACATAGCCGACCTGTACGTCGCCGGAGGCAATGGCCGCAAAGATTTCGGCGCCCGAATTGAACCTGCGGAAGTCGATGTCGTATCCGGTATCCTTGGCGAATTCGCCGTTTGCGATCGCCACCGAGGACGGCAAGGCATCGGTTTGATAGCCGACGACGACCTTCTTATCCGCCGCTTCAGCGACGACTGCCGTTGCCAGAGTGCCGACACTGACGGCAATTGCGGCAACCAAATTTCTGAAATTCATCTTGAGCCCCGTTGTTTGAGAGCCGATCGGCTCCATAATCTCACCCTCAAAAGCCTAAGGTTGAGAAAGGGCTGGCGGGAGAAATAACAAACTATATTTATAGACTATACAGATAATTGTTTTCGTGATTCTGCCGCTTGTGCGATCTGTTGGACCGGCGAGTGACGGCAGGACCCGAATGACGAAAGATTGCCAGGCTTCAGGGAGAATGCGTTGATATACGATGTGATCGTAGTCGGTTCCGGTTTTTCAGCGATAGCTGTGACCTGCAATCTCATCGAGCAGCTTCCCGCTTCGGCGAAGGTTGCCGTCATCGGCGATGATCCCGGTTTCGGGCGCGGAACGGCCTATCGGACGGAGCTCTTTCTCCATCGCCTCAACGTTCCCGCCGGTCGCATGAGCCTGCTGCCCCATCATCCCGAGGACTTTGTCGACTGGCTGAAAAGCCATGGACGCCAGCTGCAGGCGGGCGATTTCGCCTCGCGCAGCGACTACGGTCTTTATGTCCGCGATACGCTTGCGCGGCTGCTTCGGAAGCGGGACGGCCGCTGCCGGGTCGATTTCATCAAGGCCAAAGCGGCGGGATGCGTGGAACGCTACAAGACTACGCTCGCCTTTCAACTCGGTAACGGCGACGAGATTGCCGGGAAGAATGTCGTGCTGTGCCTCGGCGTCGGTAACGCGAACCTTCCGGTCGATCCGGCTGGCGTCCCGTCATCTCTGCGTTCACGGATCATCGAGAACCCGTGGCGGCTCTCCTGGCTGAGGCGCGTCGCACCGTCCGATGCGGTCTGCATCCTCGGCTCCGGCCTGACGATGATCGATCAGGTTCTCGCCCTTCGCGCCCATGGCCATAGAGGCAGGATCGAGGTGCTTTCGCGGCGTGGCTTGGCACCGCTCGGACATGCCAGGACGCCGCCGGCACCCTTGCCGATCGACGTTCAGACGCTTCCCGCTACGATCAGCGGCCAGTTGAAGATCTTGCGGGGAAAGAGCAGGGAGGTCGCCGATTGGCGGAGCGTGATGGATGGCCTGAGGCCGGTCACGCAGGCTCTGTGGCAGCGGCTTCCGGGCGAGGAGCGGGCAAGGTTCCTCAGGCATGCGCTCCCGTGGTGGAACATCCACCGCCATCGGGTTGCGCCCGACGTGTTCGCCGGCTTCGAAAAACTGGTCTCGGAAGGAACCGTTCGCTTCCATGCAGGCTTCCTGAGAACGCTCGGCGCCTGGGAAGACGGGCTCGTCGCCGGCTACAGGGTACGAGCCAAGCGTGAGATCGCCGAGATCAGGGCAGACTGGCTGGTCAACTGCACCGGAATGGAGCGTGCTGGAATCAACCATTCGCCGCTTTTGAAGGAGATGAGCCGGTTTCAGCTGATCGTTCCCGATCCTCTCGGCCTCGGCATCCAGGTGGATGCGGTTTCCGAGGTGCTGACTCCGTCTGGGATCACGCCTGCCCGACTGTTTGCCGTCGGCGCTTTAACCGCGGGGCAATTCTGGGAGATCACCGCCGTCCCTGATATCCGGGTGCAGGCGAAGGCCGTGGTCGAAGAGATAGTCAGGGCAAGGCCTAATTCCGAGGCATAGGCTGACGATCTGCGGATCGACACGGTGCTGTTGAATTGCTGGCCGCCGACAGCTACAGTATTTGGTAGGCCATAATACGATTCCTGAATTCGGCTGCGCCGGGAATTTCAGCGTGCGAAGTCAATCCAATACTGAGGTACAGCATGAGCGGTGTTCTGAAGGACGCAATTAGAGTCGAGCGTCCTGCAAAGACATTGCGGGAACTGGCGCTCGACAAGGTCCGCGAAGCCATTGTCAACGGGTATTTCCGCCCCGGAGACCGCCTTGTCGAGCGCGACCTCTGCGCCCAGCTCGGCGTCAGCCGAACGGTGGTGCGCGAGGTTCTGAGGCACCTGGAATCGGAAGGGCTTGTCGCCAATCTGCCGAACAAGGGACCGATCGTCGCCCTGCTGGATATCGAGGAAGCCAAACAGATCTATGAGATCCGTGGTGCGCTCGAAGGCATGGCGGCGCGGCTGTGTGCGGAGCGCGGCAGCCCCGAGATCGTCGCTGCGCTCGACGAATCCCTGACCGCAATCCGCAACGGCTACCGCGACAGCGATATGGCGGCTGTGCTTACCAATACCTCCTCCTTCTATCAAACGCTGTTCACCAGGGTCGACAGGCATGTCGCTTGGGGCGTCGTCAACCTCCTTACTGTGCGCATAAACCACCTGCGCTCGATGACGATCAAGACGGAAAGGCGCGGCATCGAGGGGCCGCTGCAGATGTCGAAGATCGTCGATGCCATCCGCCGTGGCGACGGCGAGGGGGCTTATCGCGCCGCGATGGATCATGTCGCCGCCGCCAGCGCAATTGCCGAAGCTGTTCTCTCCGCCCAGAAGCCTGCCGAATAGGCGGCGACGGAGACCCGCTCCGGTCTTCATCGGCGTTCGGCAAATCGGTATTGCCTCGATCCTCTGTCGAAAACATGTTTGCATTCATAATCCCGTCCGCCGCAGATTCAGGAGAATCCGCGCGCCCAGGCTTGACCTCAACTTTGCCCGATGTGATGGTATGCCATATTCAATAATACATAAGGCGGCATCTTACGGATTGGGATAATCGTGGTTTCCTGACGTGTCGCGCGGCTGCGACGCCTGGCGGCTGGGGTTTCTGAAACAAGCTGAAAAATAAGCCCTTCCGCACTTTCGAAGGCGTGAATTTCCTCTTCGTCGAAACCAAGTTGACACTCGTATATTATGGTATACCATAATACGAAAATGAAAAATGAGGTGTTTCATGGCCATTCAAATTCGCAAGACGGGACTGCAGATCGAAACGACGCTGATCGAAGGCGGCAAGGCCGCGGCGGTGCCGCTAAGACTGTTTTCTGCTTTTGCTGTCGTGAAGAACCCCTGGGCGGGCCGCGGCTTCGTCGAAGACCTCAAGCCTGAGATCCATGCGGGCGCTCCGGTTCTCGGCGAGTTGCTGACCAAGATGATCATTGATGCGGTCGGTTCCGGCGAGGCTGTCGAAGCCTATGGAAAGGCCGCCGTCGTTGGCCTCGACGGTGAGATCGAACATGCCTCCGCGCTGATCCACACGCTGCGCTTCGGCAACTTTTATCGCCATGCCGTTGGTGCCAAATCCTATCTCGCTTTCTGCAACACCCGTGGCCCCGCCAACGCGCCGATCATGATCCCGCTGATGGACAAGAACGACGAAGGCCGCCGTTCGCACTATCTGACCATCCAGACCTCGATCCCCGACGCGCCGGCCGCCGACGAGATCGTCGTGGCGCTCGGCGCTTCGGTCGGCGGGCGGCCTCATCACCGCATCGGCGACCGCTACCAGGATCTGCAAGATCTGGGGCAGGACGTCGCCAATCCTGCCGGCGTTTAAAGGGTGGGCGCTGAGATGCTGACAGCTGGATCGATCTCGGGCGCCGCTGCAGCCAAGAGCGCCGCCGGTGACCTGCCCCGAAAGAAGACGGCAGGCGGAACAGCCTATCACGAGGCCGGCAGCGGCGAGCCGTTGGTTCTCATCCATGGCGTCGGCATGCGGCTCGAAGCCTGGGCGCCGCAGATCGCCTTTCTGTCGGCTGGCCACCGCGTCATCGCCGTCGACATGCCGGGACATGGCGAGAGCGCAAAGCTGCCGCCGGGCAGCCGCCTCGAGGAGTTCGTCGCCTGGCTCGGTCGCTTTCTCGACGAGATGGCGATCGATACGGTGAATGTTGCCGGCCACTCGATGGGTGCGCTGGTATCGGGAGGGGCGGCGGCGACGTTCGGCGAACGTATCAGCCGTGTCGCATACCTCAACGGCGTCTACAGGCGTGACCCGCAAGCAAAGGCTGCCGTGCTCGCACGGGCCGCGGCCATTCCGGTGACCGGCGTGGACAAGGAAGGCCCCCTGGCGCGCTGGTTCGGCGATGATGCAGACAGCGTCGTTGCGCGGGAATTGACACGGAAATGGCTCAACCTCGTCGATCCGGAAGGATATGCTGTCGCTTACGCCGCCTTCGCCGGCGGAGACGAGACCTATGCCGATCGCTGGAAAGACGTGGCTGGTCCGGCCCTGTTCCTGACGGGGTCCGATGATCCGAATTCGACGCCCTTGATGGCGACGCAAATGGCGGCGCTCGCGCCCCGGGGCTGGGCCCGTATCGTGGAGGATCATCGCCATATGGTGAACCTGACCGCACCTGATATCGTCAATTCGCTGCTCGCTGAGTGGCTGTCGTTCGGGGAGGATGAACGATGACAATGCAAACTGTCGACCCAAGAGCATTGCGTGATGCGTTCGGAGCTTTTCCCACAGGCGTGACGGTCGTCACCGCCTGCGACGGGGATGGAAATCCGATTGGCTTCACCGCGAACTCCTTCACATCGGTCTCGCTCAATCCACCCCTGCTCCTCGTCTGCCTTGCCAAGACGTCGCGCAACTTCGCCATCATGACCGGCACGCCGCATTTTGCGATCAACGTGCTCTCGGAAACCCAGAAAGACGTGTCGAACACTTTTGCGCGGCCGGTCGAAGACAGGTTTGCAGCGGTCGAATGGAATAAGGGGGCGGCCGGCTGCCCGATCTTCTCAAATGTGGCGGCCTGGTTCGAGTGCGCCATGGATCAGGTCGTCGAGGCTGGCGACCACGTTATTTTGATGGGGCGCATCGAAGCGTTCGACAATAGCGGCCGCAATGGTCTCGGCTATGCACGCGGCGGCTATTTCACCCCGACGCTCGCCAGCAAGGCGGTTTCGGCGGCAAGCGAAGGCAATATCGAGCTTGCGGCCGTCGTCGAGCGCCGCGGAGAGGTTTTTCTGCTCGGCGACGATGTGCTCTCCCTGCCGAGCGTCGACGCTCATGACGGCAACCCGACCGAGGCGCTGCAGGAATATCTGGAGAAGCTCACCGGGTTGAAGGTCAGCATCGGCTTTCTCTATTCGGTCTATCAGGGCAAGAGCGATGGGAAGCAGCACATCGTCTATCACGCCGTTGCCGGAGACGGTGAGCCCGCCGGCGGCAGGTTCGTGAAACCCGATGCGCTGGCTGCGGCCAAATTCAAGACCAGTTCGACCGCCGATATCGTCAACCGTTTCGCGATGGAAAGCTCGATCGGCAATTTCGGCGTTTATTTCGGCGACGAGACCGGCGGCACCATTCATCCCATTCCAGCCAAGGGCGCAAAAGCATGAAGTTTTCCCTTTTCGTCCATATGGAACGGCTCGACGCCAGCCAGAGCCATAAGAGCCTCTACGAGGAATTCGTCGCGCTCTGCGAGATCGCCGACAAGGGCGGCATGCATGCGATCTGGACCGGTGAGCACCATGGAATGGATTTCACCATCGCACCCAACCCGTTCGTGACCATTGCCGATCTCGCCCGCCGCACGTCGCGGGCAAGGCTCGGGACGGGCACGGTGATCGCTCCCTTCTGGCATCCGATCAAGCTCGCCGGCGAGGCGGCTATGGCCGACATCATCTGCGACGGAAGGCTCGACATCGGCATTGCGCGGGGCGCCTATTCCTTCGAATACGAGCGTCTGCTGCCGGGTCTCGACGCCTGGGGGGCTGGCCAGCGCATGCGCGAGCTCATCCCGGCGGTCAAGGGCATCTGGAACGGCGACTACGCGCATGACGGGGAGTTCTTCAAATTCCCCGCGACCACCTCGGCGCCGAAGCCGCTGCAGCAGCCGAACCCGCCGATCTGGGTCGCGGCGCGCGATCCGAACTCGCACGAATTTGCCGTCGCCAACGGCTGCAACGTTCAGGTCACACCGCTCTGGCAGGGTGACGATGAGGTTCAGTCGCTGATGGAACGCTTCAACGATGCCTGCGCCAAGAACCCGGATATCGAACGCCCAAAGATCATGTTGCTGCGCCACACCTATGTCGGCTCGTCGGAAGACGACGTCGCCCAGGCGGCCCATGAACTCAGCGTTTATTACAACTACTTCTTTGCCTGGTTCAAGAATGAGAAGCCGGTTACCCAAGGCCTGATCGAACGGATTGCGGACGAGCAAATCCGAGCGAACGCCATGCTTTCGGATCAGGTCATGCGCACCAACAATGTCGTTGGCAACGCCCGGACCGTCATTGACCGGCTGAAGGCCTATGAGGCGCTCGGTTACGACGAATATTCCTTCTGGATCGACACCGGCATGAGTTTCGAGCGCAAGAAGGCGTCGCTCGAACGCTTCATCACCGAGGTCATGCCGGCATTTCAGGAGTAAGACCATGCGGCGTTTCCAGCACTATATCGATGGCGAATTTTCGGATGGCGAGGCTTCCTATCCGAGCATCGATCCGGCGACCGGCGTGGTCTGGGCCGATATGCCCGAAGCCCGCGAAGCGGATGTCGATCGGGCTGTGAATGCTGCCGACCGGGCGCTTTATGACGGCCCGTGGGCGAAAATGACGGCCACCCAACGCGGCAAGCTGCTCTACAAGCTGGCCGATCTGGTTGCCGCCAACGCCCCGATTCTGGCGGAGCTGGAGACGCGCGACACCGGCAAGATCATCCGCGAGACATCGGCGCAGATCGCCTATGTCGCCGAATACTATCGTTACTATGCCGGCATATCAGACAAGATCGAAGGCGCCTACCTGCCGATCGACAAGCCGGATATGGACGTCTGGCTTCGCCGGGAGCCGATCGGCGTCGTTGCGATGGTGGTGCCCTGGAACAGCCAGCTCTTCCTGTCCGCGGTCAAGATCGGCCCGGCGCTTGCGGCCGGCTGCACGATGGTGGTCAAGGCCTCGGAAGACGGGCCGGCGCCGCTTCTCGAATTTGCCCGCCTGGTGCACGAGGCAGGCTTTCCCGCCGGTGTCGTCAACATCATCACTGGTTTCGGCCCGTCCTGTGGGGCTGCCCTCGGCCGTCACCCGAAGGTCGCCCATGTCGCCTTCACCGGCGGTCCCGAAACCGCCCGGCACGTCGTTCGCAACTCGGCCGAAAACCTCGCCTCCACCTCGCTCGAACTCGGCGGGAAGTCCCCGTTCATCGTCTTTGCCGACGCCGACCTCGAAAGTGCTGCCAATGCTCAGGTCGCGGGCATTTTCGCTGCGACCGGGCAGAGCTGCGTGGCCGGATCGCGCCTGATCGTCGAACGCAGCGTCAAGGACAAGTTCGTCGCCCTGCTGCGGGAGAAGGCCGAGGCGATCCGGATCGGCGCGCCGCTCGATATGGCGACCGAAGTCGGCCCGCTTGCCACCAAGCGCCAGCAGGACAATATCGGCGCCCTCGTTGAGAGATCGATCGAAAGCGGCGCCCGGCTCGTCACCGGCGGACGCAAGATCGATGGCGAAGGCTATTATTTCCCGCCGACCATTCTCGACTGCGACGATGTCGCCTCGCCCTCGCTCACCGAGGAGTTCTTCGGTCCGGTTCTCTCCGTCGTTTCCTTCGAGACCGAGGCGGAGGCGCTGAGGCTTGCAAACGACACCCGCTACGGCCTGGCCTCCGGGGTCTTCACCCAGAACCTCACCCGGGCGCACCGGCTGATGAAGGGGCTGCGAGCCGGCATCGTCTGGGTCAATACCTACCGCGCCGTATCGCCGATCGCGCCGTTCGGCGGCTTCGGCCTGTCGGGCCATGGCAGGGAAGGCGGCATGGCCGCGGCTCTCGACTATACCCGGACCAAGACGATCTGGCTCCGGACCTCGGACGATCCGATCCCCGATCCCTTCGTGATGAGGTGACGCCGATGTTTTACGAAATCCGTACCTATCGGCTGAAGAACGGCACGATCCCGCAATATCTCAAGGTCGTCGAGGAAGAGGGGATCGAGATCCAGAAGAGCCATCTCGGCACGCTGGTCGGTTACTTCTTCTCGGAGATCGGCACGATCAACGAGATCGTCCACATCTGGGCCTTCACGAGCCTTGATGACAGAGAGGCGAGACGCCAGCGGCTTCTGGCCGATCCCCGGTGGCAGGCCTTTCTGCCCAGGATTCGCGACCTCATCGAGGTGGCGGAAAACAAGATTATGAAGCCAGCCAGTTTTTCTCCCAGGAGCAACGCGCACTGACGACATAACGCATACCCGTAGGACAAACCAAAACAGGGATAAGGGAACATGAAAACGACATTTGCATTCGCGGCGGTTGCCGCATTCGTCGCGGTCTCCGCGCCGGCACACGCCGACAACATGGTCTTCTCGAGCTGGGGCGGAACGACCCAGGATGCCCAGAAGGCGGCATGGGCGAGCCCCTTCACCGAGAAGACCGGCACCACCGTCGTGCAGGACGGTCCGACAGACTACGGCAAGCTCAAGGCTATGGTCGAGGCAGGCGAAGTCACCTGGGACGTCGTCGACGTCGAAGGCGATTATGCCGCCCAGGCCGGAAAGACTGGCCAGCTCGAGAAGCTCGACTTCTCCGTCATCGACAAATCCAAGCTCGATCCGCGTTTCGTCACCGACTATTCGGTCGGCAGCTTCTATTATTCCTTCGTCATCGGCTGCAACGCCGATGCCGTCAAAGCCTGCCCAAAGACATGGGCCGACCTGTTCGACACGGCCAAGTTTCCCGGCAAGCGCACATTCTACAAGTGGTCGGCTCCCGGCGTGATCGAAGCGGCACTGCTTGCCGACGGCGTGGCTGCCGACAAGCTCTATCCGCTCGATCTCGACCGCGCCTTCAAGAAGCTTGATACGATCAAGTCGGATATCATCTGGTGGTCGGGCGGCGCACAGTCGCAGCAGCTGCTGGCATCGGCCGAAGCGCCCTTCGGCAGCGTCTGGAATGGCCGCATGACGGCGCTTGCGGCGACGGGCATCAAGGTGGAAACCTCCTGGGAACAGAACATCACCGCCGCCGATGCGCTCGTCGTGCCGAAGGGCTCGCCGAATATCGAAGCTGCGATGAAGTTCATTGCACTGGCCACCTCGGCCGAACCGCAGGCTGCCCTGGCAAAGGCAACCGGATATGCGCCGATCAACCTTGACTCGGCCAAGCTGATGGATCCGGAAACGGCAAAGACCCTGCCGGACCAGCAGACGGCAAGCCAGGTCAACGCCGATATGAGCTACTGGGCCGATAATCGCGATGCCATTGGCGAGAAGTGGTACGCTTGGCAGGCGAAGTAAGCTGAAACTTGAGATCAAGGGCACGGCGAAGGTTCGCCGTGTCCCGCAGCGCCAGCGCCAATCGGTTGCACCTCGGCGCCCGCGGAAATTGACGGGTGGGAAGGACTGTCATGTCGACGTATAGCGATGCCTCCGGCGTAATTGCGCCCTTGCCAAAGGTCCGCAGGCCAACAGGTTTCAGCGGGGTCGTTCCGGCTTTCGCCTTCGTGGGTATCTTTTTCATCGTGCCGGTCGCGATACTGCTGTTGCGAAGCGTGCTGGAACCGGTGCCGGGTCTGGGAAACTATGCGCAGCTGATCGGGTCTGCGACCTATCTCAAGATTTTCGCCAATACTTTCATCGTCTCGGGTCTCGTCACGGTGATTTCGCTCGCGATCGGTTTTCCGGTCGCCTGGGCGCTGGCGATCATGCCGGGACGGCTGAGTTCGGTGATCTTTGCGATCCTGCTCCTGTCGATGTGGACCAACCTCTTGGCCCGCACCTATGCCTGGATGGTGCTGCTGCAGCGGACCGGGCTTATCAACAAGATGCTGATGGGTATGGGGCTGATCGACCAGCCGCTGGCGCTCGTCAACAATCTGACCGGCGTGACGATCGGCATGACCTATATCATGCTGCCTTTCATCATCCTGCCGCTCTATGGCGTGATCAAGAAGATCGACCCGTCGACCCTACAGGCGGCTGCCCTTTGCGGCGCCAACCGGTGGCAGTGCCTGACGCGGGTTCTGCTGCCGCTGGCGATGCCCGGCATGGCGGCCGGCGCCCTGATGGTCTTCGTCATGTCGCTCGGCTATTTCGTCACCCCGTCGCTTCTCGGCGGCACCTCCAACATGATGCTGGCAGAACTGATCGCGCAGTTCGTGCAGTCGCTCGTCAACTGGGGCATGGGGGGTGCGGCGGCGCTGGTCCTGCTGGTGGTGACCCTGTCGCTTTATGCCGTGCAGCTGCGCTTCTTCGGCAATCAGAACCCGGGAGGGCGTTGATATGTTGCTCAATTTCGACCGTCTCGGCTGGTGGAAATACGCCCTTCTCGGCATAACGCTGCTGACCGCCGCCTTCCTGCTGATGCCGATCGTCTTTATCGCGGCGCTGTCCTTCGGCTCGTCGCAATGGCTGATCTTTCCGCCGCCGGGCTGGACGCTTCAATGGTACGGCGAACTCTTCGCCGATCCGCGCTGGCTTGAATCGGCTTTCACGAGCCTCAAGATCGCCGTCATCGTCACCGTTCTGTCGGTGCTGCTCGGGCTTGTGACATCCTTCGGACTGGTGCGTGGTTCGTTCATGTTCCGCGATGCGCTGAAAGCGCTGTTCCTCACGCCGATGATCCTGCCGGTCGTGGTTCTGGCGGTCGCGCTCTATGCCTTCTTTCTCAGGATCGGCCTTGGCGGCACTTTGACGGGCTTCGTCATTTCGCACCTCGTGCTGGCGCTGCCCTTCTCGATCCTGTCGATATCGAGTGCGCTTGAAGGTTTCGACAAGTCGATCGAGGATGCGGCGGTACTCTGCGGCGCCTCGCCCCTGGAGGCAAAAATCAGGGTCACCCTTCCAGCGATCAGCCACGGGCTGTTTTCGGCCGCCGTCTTCTCGTTTCTGACATCCTGGGATGAGGTGGTGGTGGCGATCTTCATGTCCAGCCCGACCCTGCAGACGCTGCCCGTGAAGGTATGGGCGACGCTGCGACAAGACCTGACGCCTGTTGTTGCAGCCGCGTCGACGCTTCTCATCCTTTTGACGATCATCTTGATGGCGCTGGTAGCCGTCGTGCGTAAGGTACTGAAACAATGAACGAACCATTCCTTCAGATCCGCGGAATACGCAAGGAATACGGCCCCGTGGTCGCCGTGCACGACGTCACACTTGACGTTCGGCGCGGGGAGTTCCTCACCTTTCTCGGACCGTCCGGATCCGGCAAGAGCACGACGCTCTACATTCTGGCGGGATTTGACAATCCGACGAAAGGCGACATTACGCTCGAGGGCAGGACCCTGCTCGCCACGCCGTCGCACAGGCGCAACATCGGCATGGTGTTCCAGCGTTACACCCTGTTTCCGCATCTGACCGTGGGCGAAAACATCGCCTTTCCGCTGAAGGTCAGGCGCAAATCCAAGGCCGAGGTCGACAGTAAGGTGAAGGAGATGCTGCGCCTCGTCCGGCTCGAGGGCTTCGAGGATCGCAAGCCGGCGCAGATGTCCGGCGGCCAACAGCAGCGCGTCGCCCTCGCCAGAGCCCTTGCCTATGATCCGCCGGTGCTTTTGATGGACGAGCCGCTGTCGGCGCTCGACAAGAAGCTGCGTGAGGAAATCCAGCACGAGATCCGCCGCATCCACCAGCAGACCGAAGTGACAATCCTCTACGTCACCCACGACCAGGAGGAGGCCCTGCGGCTCTCCGACCGCATCGCCGTCTTTTCCAAGGGCGTCATCGACCAGATTGGAACCGGCCCGGAACTCTACGCCAATCCGAAGACCCGCTTCGTTGCCGAATTCATCGGCGATAGCGACTTCATTTCCTGTGACCTGCTGTCGTCGTCCGACGGGCAGGCCACGATTTCGCTCGGCGGCAGCACAGTCTTCAACAGCATTCCGGTGCATGGAAAAGCGGCTGCCGGTGCGAAAGCAGCCTTGATGCTCAGGCCGGAGCGCATTCGGCTGTCGCGCGCCCAAGCGGGAGCCGGTCTCGCCGCCACCGTTAGCGACATTACTTTCCTCGGCAACAATATCCACGTCTCAACCGAAACGGCGAAGGGCGAGGCGCTGGCGGTTCGCCTGCCGTTCGGCCACGAAGCGATCACCGGGCTCAGCCGTGGCGACACGGTCCATCTGGATTTCGATCCGGGTGCCGCTCACGTCTTCTGTTGAAAGTGATCCGATGAAACTCAATGATCCTTCGCTGTTCCGTCAGGCATGCCCGGTCGCCGGCCGCTGGATCGAAGCGAAAGGCCGTCCGGCGACGACGGTGCGCAATCCGGCGACCGGCGAGCCGCTCGGCGCGGTCCCCGACCTCGGAGCCGCGGAAACGGAGGAGGCCATCGCGGCCGCAGTCATCGCCCAGAAGCTTTGGGCGAAGAAGACCGCAGGCGAGCGCGCTTCCGTTCTCAAGGCATGGCACCGCCTGATGATCGAAAATCGCGACGATCTGGCGATGATCCTGACGCTGGAGCAGGGAAAACCGCTCGCTGAAGCCAAGGGGGAGATTACCTATGGCGCGAGCTTCATCGAATGGTTCGCCGAAGAGGCAAGACGCATCAACGGCGAGACGATACCGGGACACCAACCGGACAAACGCATCCTCGTCCTGCGTCAACCGGCGGGGGTGGTGGCCGCGATCACGCCCTGGAACTTTCCGAACGCGATGATCACCCGTAAGGTCGGCCCGGCACTTGCCGCCGGCTGTGCCGTCGTTCTCAAGCCGGCGCCGCAGACACCGTTCTCGGCAATCGCCATCGCCGTTCTCGCCGAGCGCGCCGGCTTGCCGGCGGGCCTGCTCAACATCGTCACGGGTGACGCCGCGGCAATCGGCGGGGCGCTGACGGCAAGCCGTGACATCCGGGTGCTGACATTCACCGGCTCGACGCGAACGGGCGAGCTGCTTTACCGGCAATGCGCGCCGACGATCAAAAAGCTCGGCCTCGAGCTTGGCGGCAATGCACCTTTCATCGTCTTCGACGACGCCGATCTCGACGCTGCCGTCGAAGGCGCAATCATCGCCAAGTTCCGCAACAACGGCCAGACCTGCGTCTGCGCCAATCGGATTTACGTCCAGGACGGCGTCTACGAGGCCTTTGCCGCCAAGCTTGCAACCGCCGTTTCGACGTTGAAGGTCGGCAACGGCCTGGAGCGCGACGTCGTGCTTGGCCCGCTCATCGACGAAAATGCTGTCGCCAAGATCGAGACGCATATCAGCGATGCCGTCGCAAAAGGTGCAGGACTCGTTTCAGGCGGCAAACGCCACGCACTCGGCGGCCTTTTTTTCGAACCGACCATTCTGCGCGATGTCGCTGCCCGCATGCAGGTCGCCCGCGAGGAAACCTTCGGACCTCTCGCACCGCTCTTTCGTTTCCGCGACGAGCGAGATGTCATCGAACAGGCAAACGACACCGAGTACGGGCTTGCTTCGTATTTCTACGCGCGCGACCTGTCGCGGGTCTTCCGCGTCGCCGAAGCGCTCGAATATGGAATGGTCGGCGTCAATACCGGTCTCGTCTCCACCGCGGAGGCGCCGTTCGGGGGCGTCAAGATGTCGGGTCTCGGTCGCGAGGGCTCGAGGCACGGGTTGGACGAATACACCGAACTTAAGTATGTATGCCTCGGCGGCATTGCCTGACCTTGGTCGACATTTGCGCCTTATCGCAAAAGAAAGACCAGCATGCACCTCGTCAGCATTGCCATGTATGTCACATCCCCTCCGCTTGCCGATGCGACCGCCGAACTCTGGTCATTTCTCCGGCACTATCTCTCACAAGCCGGGCTGACGGATCTGCCCGAGATGCTCGACCAGACGGTGCCCTATGACGAGGCCTGGCTGAGGCCGGATCTTTTCCTCTCGCAGACATGCGGCTATCCCTTTGCGAGGCGCCTGCGCGGCAGGGTTCGGCTGGTGGCGACGCCATTCTATGATTATCCCGGCTGCGATGGTCCGTTGATGCGCAGCTTCATCATCGTTCGCAAGGATTCTTCCTTTCGCTCGCTGGAGGATTTGCGCGGCACCACGGCAGCGATCAACAGCCCCGACAGCAATTCCGGCAGTAATCTCTTTCGCGCTGCCGTGGCGCCCTTCGCTCGCGACGGTCGCTTCTTCGGCCGGATCATCGAGACCGGCAGCCATGGCGGCAGCATCGCCGCCGTCGCGGAGGGCAGGGCGGACAGTGCGGCGATCGATTGTATCACCTATGCCAATATCCGCCGCTTCGATCCCGGCCAGATTGAAGGGGTCCGAATCATCGTCGAAACGCCCAAAGGTCCAGGCCTGCCATTCATCACCTCGGGCGATGCGTCGGACGACAGGGTCCTTCTGCTGCGAAATGCGCTCGACGCCGCCGTCAGCGAGCCATCGCTGGAAGCCACGCGCGCCACACTCGGCCTCACCGATTTTGCCGTGCTTTCCGAAGCCGACTACGAGCCGCTTCTATCATTGGCCGGTGAGGCATTGCCGCAATTGAGAGCTTGAAGAGGCAACGGATTTCAGAGTGCTGCGGGTGCTTCCATTGCGGCGAGACGATGGGCGATGCGATCGGCATTGGCCATAATCGTCATGGTGATATATTTCGAGGACAGATCGGGAAGAATGGAGCCATCGACGACGTAGAGACCCGGATGGAAATTCAATTCGCCGTCCGAGGAGGTGCCGAATGGGCCGGCTTTACCCATAGGCAGAGTGCCGGCGAAGTGGGCGTCGATACCCGGCTCTGCCAGCGATGCGCCCGGGAGCTGAATTAGCCCCAACCGTTTCCATTCACGGCGGAGCGCCTTTTTCAACACCTCGGCGCGGATGTCGAAACCTTCCGCGAAACCGCCGCGGACAGTTAGCCCCTTTTTCGCCGTTGCGTCGCGATGAATGTAGCTCCGGCTTTGATCGCCGGGATAGTAGATCGTTGCGACGAGGAGGCTGCCAGCGATCAATTCAAAGGCGGCTCGCCCGGCTTTTCGGCCGAGCGGCATCCTGTTGACGAAACTCTGCGCCGGCAGGGAGCCGACTTCATAGATCGCTCCCGTCACGTAATCGGATGGGCTATCGCCATAGCGCAGAGACAATCCGAGCTGCGCAAGGCTGTGCGTCCGTGTCGCCGAACGCAGCAAGGACAGACCGTCAGTTTCGGATTGCCGCGATCATGCCGATCTCCGCGGAAAAACTCCGGCGCGGCGAGCCCGGCTTCAACGGTGGCGCGCGCCAGCGCATGGCCGGACGGCACCTAGGCGTCCCAGACGGCATTCATCTCTTCGAAGCTCGAATCGTCACGCCATTGGTATAGGTGATCGATGTCGTCTGGCCATCGGCCCTGTGGCTCGCCGAGTCGATCAGCCAGGGAAATGCTGCGAAAGCAGGTCGGTGTCATCACTGTACTCATCTTCGTTTCACAAGGGCCTTGCCATCCAGCAAGCCGCGTAGCTGATCAATAGTTCCCTTGATACGTATGGCGGCGTCCGGCTGCTCGGACGTAGTCGGTCATCGTCAAGAAATCAAAAACCGGACGCCCCGTCCTGGCCTGGACCGCGTGGGCATAGGGTGGAAGATTGGAGCATTCGAGCAGGATCGCGCCGATTTCTGGGTGCTCCTCGCAAAGTGCCTCTGCAGTTTTGACAACCTCGGCCTCAATGGCATCACTATCCAGCGTATCCGTCTCGTCCAGAATAGGGCCTCGGAAGTTCGTACAATTCTCCAGTCCAGCGGTATGGACGGGAATGCGTGCGTTCGGGTTGGCTTTTGCCAATAGATCATCTGTCAGGCGCCGGCGATTGGCACAGACGATGCCGACAGCTTGGTCGGGTCCAAGCAGGGACGAGATAAACGGAAGTTGCAGCAGAGACGACAGCATAACCGGAATCGAAACGGCCCCGGCCACTTGCTCTTGGAAGTGCATCATGTAGCCGCAATCGCTGGTGATCGCCGTGACACCCGCCGCCTCGAGACCTCTGGCCGTTTCGATCACCTTGTCAGTTAAAGACAGGTCACCTTGCTCAATAAGGCGGTCCAGGGTCACATCTGGGACGGTACGAAAGAGGACAGGGTAGCGGTAGGAACTCGCGTTGCCAACGTCGCCTGGAATGAACGGCGTGCGGCAATCGATCAGTAGAATCCCGATGTCGTGCCCATACGATTCTGCGGTCGAGCGAACCTTGTAGATTGGCATCAGTTTATCTTTCCATGGGCACCCGAGGCAGCCTTGAGCGCTTCAGATACTTGACCTGGTTATGCGGCGAGCGCCGCGATGATCCCGATTTCCACGCTGTATTGTGGTTCAGCGAGTTTAGCTTCCACTGTCGCTCTGACAGGCGCGGCCCCAGCCGGCACCCAGGTATCCCATACCGCGTTCATTTCCTGAAAAGTCGAAATATCCGATAACCAGATGATGGCGCTGAGGATTCTGTCCCGACTCGACCCCGCCGTTTCAAGAAGCGTATCGATACGCTCGAGCGTATTGAGAGTCTGCTCCCGTGTGGATGCACTTGGGGCATTGACCGCGACCTGACCGGCAAGGAAAACGAAGCCCCCGTAGGTCACAATCTGGCTCATGCGCGAGCCTGTTTCATGCCGCGTGATGTTCATGTTTGTATCTCCGGGTAAATTAGTCGATACGGACGAGTTTCTGGCGTTCAGCTCTGCGTTGCAGCCACTGCATGATCAGTAGAAAGAACGTTGAGAAGAGAATCAAAAGCGTCGCGACAGCCGCTATCGTTGGCGAGAGCTGTTCACGCACCCCACTCCACATCTGGCGCGGCAAGGTCCGCTGTTCAGAACCGGAAATGAACAGTGCGACAACCACTTCATCAAAGGACGTCACGAAGGCGAACAGTGCTCCAGACACCACGCCCGGCGCGATCACCGGCAGCATGATGCGCAACGTCGCCTGCACCGGGTTCGCCCCGAGACTGGAGGCGGCACGCATCAGATTATAGTCGAAGCTCGCCAGCGTCGCCGTCACCGTGATGACCACGAAGGGTGCGCCGAGCACGGTATGCGCCAGCACCAGCCCGGTCAGGCTGTTGAGCAGTCCGACGGCTGCGAAGGCATAATAGATGCCGACCGCCGAAACGATAACCGGCACGATCATCGGCGAAATCAGGATGGCGGTCAGCGTTGTCCGCGCCGGGCAGAATGGGCGGCTGAGACCGATTGCGGCAAGCGTGCCGAGAAAGGTCGACAGAAGCGTGGCGCAGACAGCGACGATGATGCTGTTCCGCAGCGCCAGCTGCCAGACATTGGAATCGAAGAATTCGCGATACCACCGCAGCGACAGGCCGGGCATGGGATAGGTGAAGAACGGCTCGGCATTGAAGGACAGCGGCACGATCGCCACGATCGGCGCGATCAGGAACAGGATCACCAGGCCGCCGGCCAGCCACAGGAGAATCGAAAACAGCCGCGGGAAAGACAGGAAGGTCGTCATCAGCCTATCCTCAGCCTGTCGATGCCGACGATGCGATTGTAAACGGCGTAGAGGATGAGCACCGCCACTAGCAGGATTGTGCTTAGAGCCGCCGCCATGCCCCAGTTCGTGACCTGGTTGGAATAATAGGCGATGAAATAACTCACCATCTGGTCTCCCGGCCCACCGACCAGAGCCGGCGTGATGTAATAGCCGAGCGCCAGGATGAAGACGAGCAAGCCGCCGGCGCTGACACCGGGCATGCTCATCGGCAGGTATATGCGCAAGAAGGCCGATACCGGCGGTGCGCCGAGCGACGAGGCGGCCCGCAAATAGACCGGGGGGATGTTCTTCATGACGCTGTAGATCGGCAGTACCATGAAGGGCAGCAGGATATGGGTCATGGCGATCAGGACGCCGATGCGATTGTAGATCAGGTCGAGGGGGCGTGCGGGGTCGACCAGGCCCAGCCAGATCAGCGCCGAGTTGATCACGCCGCGACCCTGCAACAGCACGACCCAGGCGCTGGTGCGCACCAGAAGCGAGGTCCAGAACGGCAGCAGCACCAGGATCAGCAGCGTATTGGCAACCGCCCCTTTCGAGCGGGCGATCAGGGCGGCGAGGGGATAGCCGAGGAACAGGCAGATCACGGTCACCGATGCGCTGACGACGAAGGTGCGGATCAGCACATCGACATGCACCGCATTCTCCGCCGAGACCCTGACGATGGCGCCCGAGGCGTCGCGCTCCAGATCGAGCGAGGCGAGCAGATAGTAGTCGGTGAAGGGCGGCGATGCGTTCTTGATGAGCGTCCAGTAATGCGGCGTCTCCCATTTGGGATCGATGGCGATGAAGGCGGCCTTATAGGGTGGTTCGGCGTTGCGGATCGTGCGCGCGGTTTTCAACAGCATCGAGCGCATGCCCGTCTCATAATAGTTGAGACGCTTGGCCACCTCGGCGATCTGGTCGCGGGGCGATTGTTTCAGATCGGTGGCAAAGGCGGCAAACAGCGCTTCGTCCGGCGGGGATTGTTCATCCCAGGCTGATAGAGCCGACATCGTGTAGGGTAGGGCGGCGGAAGCTGCCCTGTTGTCGACCGCGCGCGTCAACAGCAGGGCAATGGGCAGCACGAAGACGAGCAGCAGGAAAATCAGCAGAGGCGCGACCAGCAGCAGCGCCCGCAGCTGCGCCTTGTTTTTCGCACTGCCGCGGCTTTTCACCCGCACGCTGGCGGCAATCGTCGAGCCGTCGCCGTCGTTCATTGTCGCGATCACCATCGCTCTTGCCTTTTGCGGTAGAGAAAAAGGGGCGGGCGGAGCCGGGGGCACTCGCCCGCCCGACGAGATTACTGTGCGAGCCACTTGTTGAAGCGTTCGGTCAACTCCTCATCATGGTCGGCCCAGAACTCGGAGGAGACGACAAAGGCGGTCTTCGTGTTCTCGGGCGCGGTCGGCAGATCGACGAGAATGTCCGCCGGAACCTTGGCAATGGCCGCTTTCAGGGTCGGGCCATAGGAGATATATTTGGACTGCTGCGCCATCACATCGGGATTGACGGTGAAGGCGACGAATTTGTCCGCCAGTTCCTTGTTCTTCGAGCCTTTCGGCTCGGCCCAGAGATTGAAGTCCATTCCCTGGCCGTCCCAGACGATCTTGAAATTCTTGCCGCTGTTCTTGACGGCATCGTAGATGCGGCCGTTCCATGCCGTGGTCATCACGACCTCACCATCGGCGAGAAGCTGCGGCGGCTGCGCACCGGCGGTCCACCAGACCTTCACGTCCTTCTTGATCGTGTCGAGCTTCTTGAAGGCGCGATCGACGCCCTCCGGCGTTCCGAGCACGTCGTAGACCTCGGCGGGTTTGACGCCGTCGGCAATCAGCGCGAATTCCAGCGTGGTCTTCGGCGATTTGCGCAAGGCGCGCGGCCCGGGGAATTTGGCGGTATCGAACAGATCGGCCATGGTTGTCGGCCCGCCGTTCGGGAACTTGGCGGCGTCGTAGGCATAGATGGTGCCGAAGACGATCGTCGCGACGGCGCAATCCATCGCTGCGCCATCGATGAAGGCGTCCTTGCCGCCGAGCTTCGAATAGTCGATGGTTTCGAGCCAGCCTTCGTCACAGCCTTGCAGCGCATGGCTGGGCTCGACGTCGACGACATCCCAGGTTACCTGGCCGGTCTCGACCATGCCCTTCAGCTTGGCCGTCGAGCCGTCCCATTCATCCTGAAGGATCTTGGTGCCGGTTTCCTTGGCGAAGGGCTTGAAAAAGGCCTCCTCCTGGCTCTTCGTATAGGCGCCGCCCCAGGATGTGACGGTCAGCGTATCTTCGGCAAACGCCGCTCCCGCGATTGCAAGAGTCATGACGGAACTGAGAAGCATGCAGTTGAAACGCATCATGGTGGTTCCCCTTTTTGTTGCTGCGTTTACGAAAGAATCAATACCCGGTCAGGAGAGCGCGAGTGCGCGGCAATCCTCCGGCGCCCAGCCGATGAGGGCATGCGAGCCTAGGCCCTGAACCGGAATGTCCTGGGCGGCGGCAACTTTGATAAAGATGTCGTCGCAGCCGCAGGCTGAGACGCGCAACCTCACATGATCGCCGTGATAGATGATTTCCTTGAGCGTGGCCGTGAACCGGTTTGCAATGTCGGCTGCGGGCACCAGCTGAATCCGCTCGGGCCTGAGAACCAGAGTTGCCCGTGCGCCTTGCTTCAATCCTTCTCCGGCACGGCCGGTGATGATCGAACCGTCGGGCGCGCGAATTCGGCAGACCGCATTGTCGATCGCGACGACCTCGCCCGATATCGCATTGTTCTCGCCGATAAAGGTTGCGACGAATGGGTTTGCAGGCGTCTCATAGAGTGCATGCGGCGGCGCGATCTGCTGCAGGATGCCGTCATTGAACACGCCGACACGATCCGACATGGTCAGTGCCTCGCTCTGGTCGTGGGTGACGTAGACGACATTGATGCCGAGGCGGGCATGCAGATGCTTGATCTCTAGCTGCATATGTTCGCGAAGCTGTTTGTCGAGCGCACCGAGCGGCTCGTCCATCAGCACCAGCTGCGGTTCGAAGACGAGAGCGCGGGCAAGCGCGATGCGTTGCTGCTGTCCACCCGAAAGCTGGTTGGGCCGACGCGTTTCGAAACTCGCCATGCGCACCATATCGAGCGCGCGGCGAACCCGTTCGCCAATCTCCGGCTTGCCGAGCCGGCGCATTTTCAGCGGAAAGGCGACGTTCTCGCCGACCGTCATATGCGGGAAGAGCGCGTAATTCTGGAAGACCACACCAATATTGCGGCGATGCGGCGGAACGCTGTCGATCCTGGTGTCGGCAAGGGTAATGCTTCCGCTGCTCGGAGCCTCAAAACCCGCCAGCATCATCAGTGTCGTGGTCTTGCCGGAGCCGGAGGGGCCGAGAAGGGTCAGAAACTCGCCCTTCGCAACATCGAGGTTCAGGCCGCGCACGACATAGCTGACGCCGTCATAGGATTTACGCACGCCTTCGAAAGCAATGAAGCGTTCGCTCATGAATTCCTCCTGTTTGCATCGGCCGGGTCCCTGCCTCTTTGTCTCGATGCCAGCCTATATTGTCTCGGTCTATTTCTGCTTGTCAAGCCACACAAATAATTTTGTATGGTGGTGGTTGTAGATCTCGAAAACACTGGAAAAGCGTGCTATGTGGCACAAAACGACTTTGAATCGCAGCACGGGTAGCCAATACGGTTCATGATGCACATGAAAATTGTATCCCCGTTACAGGAATTGTATGTCTGAGATATCGCAAGTAAACCGGACAAATCAGGAGCGGGAAGCGCGAATGCCGGCCTATCTGGAGCTTGCAAGCGAGCTCGAGGCGAGGATCCGCTCGGGCGCCTTGCCTCCGGGCAGCCAGTTGCCGCCACAACGTGACCTCGCACGGGAGCGGTCACTCAATGTCTCCACGGTCACGCGCGCCTACCGCGAATTGCAGAACCTCAATCTTGTGATGGGCAGCACCCGGCGCGGCACGATCGTCATCGGCGACGGCGCCATGCCGCGGGTCGACCGGGCGGCGAGCCCGGCCGGTATCATCGACCTGACGGTCAACCGGCCTGCCGTCGACGATTTTCAGCAGCGCCTCGCCCAGTCCCTGCCGGACCTTTCGTCGGACAAACGCTTCCGCCAGATGCAGGAGTACCAGCCGCCGGAAGGGCCTGCCTGGGCACGCCACGCGGCGAAGAAATGGATAGGGCTCAACGGCTTCGACCCGTCCGAGGATGATATCGTGGTCACCAGCGGTGCCCAGCATGCTCTTCTGGCTGTCATCAGCAGCCTGATAGAGCCCGGCGACACCATCGTCTGCGACCGGCTGACCTATTATGGCCTGATCGCGCTTGCCCAAATGTTCCGCTTCCGCATTATCGGCATTGGAAGTGATGATGAAGGCATGTCGGCGGCAGAACTGGACGACATCTGCAGCCGCGAGGCGGTGCGCGCCGTCTTCACGGTTCCCTCGATGCACAACCCGACGGTCGTCACCATGAGCGAGGCGCGCCGGCGGAAACTGGTCGAGGTGGCGGAAAAGCATGATCTCGTCATCATCGAGGACGATGTCTATGGGCCGATGCTCGGAACTCGCGCGAGCGCCCTGATCACGCTTGCGCCGGCGAGGACCTATCACATTTCCGCGCTCTCCAAGGCCTTGGCGCCGGGGCTGCGCGTTGGCTATCTGACCTGCCCGCCCGGCCGCGCGCTGCTCTCTGCCGAGGCGGTCCGCACGACCGCGTGGATGCCCTCTCCGCTGCCGCTGCTGCTGGCGACTCGCTGGCTGGAGGACGGTACGGCCGAAGCGATCCTGAAGGCTCAGCTTGCGGAACTGCGGGCGCGCCACGCGATCGTCACGACGATCCTTGCCGGCCATTCCTTCTCCGCCGATCCGCGCTGCATGTTTCTGTGGCTCAGACTGCCGGCGCCATGGCGATGCGAGGATTTTGCCGCCAATCTGCGCGCTCACGGCGTTGCGGTCATGGCCGCAACGGCCTTTGCCTGCGACCGCCAGCCGGTCGAACATGCCGTTCGCGTCAATGTCGGCTGCGCATCGTCGCGGGACGAACTGGCAACGGCCCTGCGCATCATCGCCGCCACACTGAACGATCGTCCCCGCGCTCTGGCCGGCTTGGTTTAGGCCATGCACACACCGCTCCCCGAGCTTTCACCCTTGCCCGACGCCGAACGGCGGCATGTGGCGGTGGTCGGCGCAGGGCTGGTTGGCCTCTGCTCGGCTCTCTGGCTGCAGAGGATGGGGCACCGGATCACGATCATTGATCCGGCGCCGCCATTGGGCGACGCGTCCTATCGGCAGGCCTGCTCCTATGGGAATGCCTGTACTTTTGCGCCGCACGGCGTCGTCCCCGTCGCGACACCAGGCGTCATCTGGCGCGTGCCGGGCATGCTGCTCAATCCGCTCGGTCCGCTGGCAATCGTCTGGAAATACCTGCCGCAACTGGTCCCGTGGCTACGTGCCTTCCTGGCATCGAGCACGAAGGCCGAGGTCGAGCGGATCGCCGCGACATTGGCGGTGCTGCTGTCTCATGCCGATGCCGCCTGGCAACCGCTTCTGATGCAGGCGGGCGCCGAACGGTTGAAGCGGCACGACGGCTGCCTTTATCTCTACAAGACCGAAGCGCAATTCCGAGCGGCCGATGCCGAGAACGATCTGCGTGAACGCCATGGCGTCGCCATGGATCGGTTGGACCAAGCCGATATCCGCAGCATCGAGCCCAATCTTGCACCGCTCTACCACAAGGGCGTGTTATTCCGTGACGCCTATGTGTTTTCCAGCCCCAAACAACTCGCCTTCGCGCTCGCCCAGGCTTTTTTATACGGCGGAGGAGACATCGTCTGCGGCGAGGTCGCGGCAATCGAACCGCGCAATGACGGCATCGGCCTCAGGATCGCGGGCGAGGCAATGCTTGCGGATCACGCCGTCGTCGCTGCCGGCGCCCATTCGCACAAGCTCATCGCATCGACAGGTGATCGCGTCCTGCTCGACGCCGAGCGCGGCTATCACGTCCTGTTCCCGCAGGCGGGTCATCTTTTGTCGCGCCCGGTCTGTTATCCCGAGCACGGCTTCTACATGGTGCCGATGGCGGACGGATTGCGCGCGGCCGGAACCGTCGAACTCGGCGGGCTTGCCGCTCCTTTGAACCCCAGGCGGACCGCGATGATCCGCAAAGGCGTGAATAAGCTCCTGCCGTCGGCCGGGGACGGGAGCGACGAGTGGCTGGGCTTTCGTCCATCCATGCCGGATTCACTTCCTGTCATCGGCAGCTCCTGCCGCATGCCACACGTCACCTATGCCTTCGGCCACGGCCATCTCGGCCTGACGCTGTCGGCCTTGACTGGTTATCTCGTGTCTCAGCTGGTTGCTGGACAGAGCCCGGCCATCGATCTGACGCGGTTGCGTCCCGATCGGTTTTGAGCCACCGAGAGCTCCAGCTGTCCGAAGGCTGATGTGATGAATATTGACAATATATGCTACGCTACCCATGGTAAGTAGGAATGAAAGGGTATGCCGATGGCGTCGGGTAGCATTCATGTCAAGGTCAGTGGGCAGTTGCAGGATCATATCCAGCAGCAGGTCGGTGACGACGGCCTCTATGAAAATGCCAGCGAGTATATTCGTGCTCTTATTCGCCGCGACTTGCACAGCCGTGATGAGGCGTGGGATACGCTGCAGAAGGAGCTTGCGCCAGCAATGCGGGCCGACGACAGCGAGTTTGTCGCCGTGTCGGCTGAAGACGTCATCCGCCGCAATAAACGTCGATAGCCATGGCGGCTTATCGATTTTATCCACGCGCTGACGCCGCGCAGGACAAGATTTGGCGCGATACATTTGAGGCGTGGGGAGAAAGGCAGGCGGACGCGTATATTCTCGGGCTGCATGCTTATTTGCAGCGCCTATGCGAGGATCGGCTGATCTGGCGGCAGCTCCCGCAACGACTGGTGGTGCCGGAAGACATCAAGCGTTCGGCCTATTTCGGCCGCTACGAGCATCACTATGTGTTCTTCCGTGAGCTTCAGAATAGTGATCTCGGTGTCATGAGCATTCTTCACGAGCGGATGAATCTGCCGGTTCGGCTTAAAGAGGACTTGGTGGCTCTCTTAAACAAACAACCGTGACGCGGCGTCGGTTGGTTTGCTCCTGCCTCGGAACGGGATGATTTTAGGCCGGGCGGCTTACGCCCGAAAACCGCTCACGCTTCGGGCCGCTATTTGTCTTTCCACGGATTGACGACCTGAAGGTCGATTCCCGCAAAATCGGAAACGTTGCGAGTCGCAAGCGAAGCGCCACGCGAAATGGCGATGGCGGCAATCTGGGCATCGAACTGGCTGATTGGCCGGCCCGCCTTGCGGCGGTCGGTGGCGATACTGGCATAGACGTTTGCAGCGTCGCGATCAAATGGCAAGACGCGGCCGCCAATATCCTCGCTGAATATCGGCAAAATCGCTGCCTCGAGATTGCGTCGGCGACGGCTCTCCGGAAGGAGGCGCAGTCCATAAAGGATCTCCGCCTCGGTGACGGTTGTCGTAAAGATCGACGTAGGATGCTGCGCGGCAAGCCAGCCGATCACTGCCGCATTCGGGACGGGCGTCAGCAGCTCCGAAATGACATTGGTATCAAGAACGATCATGCGGCGAAGTCCGGAGGCTCACGGATTGGCTCGCGGGGTGGAATGTCGAGTTCGATGCCGCCGATCGAAAGCAGACGCGCGCGAATCGCATCTGCGAGATTGCGCGCCACGGGCTCACTGGTCGCAAGCGCTGCTCGCAAAATATCCCGGGCTTCATCTTCCATGGAGCGGCCATGTGTTGCGGCGCGCATGCGCAGCCGCCGCTTAAGCCCGTCATCGAGATTGCGGATCGTCATGCTTGCCATCTCTTTCCTCCATTCATCAATGATCGCATATTAATCATTGATCGCAGATCTACAAGGTGGCGTAGTAGCGTTTGGAAAAGCGGGTGCGTGGCAAAAAATGAGTTAGAATGGCGCGTTTCGCCACTCTCAAAACCGATGCTCCGCTCCTTCGACCGGATTTGCCCAGACCGTCATACCAGGCGCAAACGGTGTCTCGCCTTCGGCGCGCACGACCATTTCGCCGAGCTCGGGGACGTCGAGGTAGAGGATCGCGTCGGCGCCCAACCGTTCGACATGCCGGATCTTTCCCTGCCACTGCCCGGCGCCTTCCGAAAGCCTGATATGTTCGGGACGGATACCGTAGGTCGTGCAGCGGAACCGCTGCGCCGTCTCGCCGCCATAGAGGTTCATCTTCGGGCTGCCTATAAAGCCGGCGACGAAGGGTGTCGCGGGGTTACGGTAGAGTTCCATCGGGCTGCCGACCTGCTCGACCACCCCGCCATTCAGGACGACGATCTTATCCGCCATCGTCATGGCTTCGACCTGGTCGTGGGTGACATAGATCATCGTCGATTTCAGGCGGGCGTGCAGATCTGATATCTCGAGGCGCATCTGGGCTCTGAGCGAAGCGTCGAGATTGGAGAGTGGCTCGTCGAATAGGAAGACCTTGGGATCGCGGATGATCGCCCGGCCGATGGCAACGCGCTGCCTCTGGCCGCCGGAGAGGGCTTTTGGCTTTCTCTCCAAGAACTGGGTGAGTTGCAGCGTTTCAGCTGTCGCCGCGACCTTGGCGGCAATTTCCGCCTTCGGGCGGCGAGCGAGTGAAAGGCCGAAGCCGATATTTTCGGCGACGGTCATATGCGGATAGAGCGCGTAGCTCTGGAACACCATGGCAATGCCGCGCTCGGAGGGTTCGGCATAGGTTACGTCCTTGCCGCCGATGGTCAGCATGCCCGAGGTCGTGTCCTCCAGGCCGGCGATGATGCGTAGCAGCGTCGACTTTCCGCATCCCGACGGGCCGACGAAAACGACGAATTCGCCGGAGGCAACCTCGAGATCGACCCCTTTGATGACTTCGAGGGCGCCAAAGCTCTTGCGAACCTGTTTGAGAGTGAGCTCAGCCATTTGCTACCCCTTTACGCCGCCAGCCGTCATGCCCGCGACGATCTGCCGGTTGAAGAAGATGAAGACGATCAGCGGCGGGATCGTCACGAGGAGGATGTTCATGAAAAGCAGATTGTACTGACTCGTGTACATGCTTTGGAAATTGTAGAGCGTCAGCTGCACCGTCACGTTCTCCTTGCCGGGAAGGTAATAGAGCGGATTGGTGAAATCGTTGAAGATCGCAATCGACTGCACGACGATATTGGTGACCGTCACCGGCTTCAGAAGCGGCAGGATCACTCTGAAGAAGATCTGCCGGGGCTTGGCACCGTCGATCAGCGCCGCCTCGTCGAGATCGCGCGGTATGGTCGAGATGAACGACCGGTAGAGCAATATCGAAAAGGAGAGATTATAGGCGACCTGGATCAGGATCATCCCGGTCATGGTCTTGAAGAGGCCAATCTCCTGTAGCAGGCCGATTGTCGGAACGACGGCCGGCGGCATCATCAGACCCATGAAAAGCGCGACCGATGCGACCTTGTTCCAGGCGGTTTTGCGGCGTTGCATGACATATCCAACCATTGCCGAAAGCAGGATCAGGATCGTGACCGAGGCGACCGTGATCAGGGTGGAGTTGAAATAGGCGAGCACGAGCTGGTAGTCGCGCGCCTTGAAGACAGCCATCAGATTATCCCAGAACAGCCAATGCTCGGGCAATTCGAAATCGAGCCGGGACGCTTCGGATTTCGACTTGACCGCCTGCAGAGCGACGAAAACGAATGGCATGACGAAGATGACGGCCGCCACCGCAAGGGCTATCGCGCCGGTTACATAAGGGCGGAGGCTTCTCATTCAACGACCTCGCGCCGGTTGAACCATAGGGTGAACGGCAGGATGATGGCGGCGATCAGCGCAAACAGGATGACGTTTCCGGCCGTCGACAGACCATAGAAGCCCGCTTGGTACTGCTTGTAGATCACCGAGGCGATCACATCGGAGGAGAAACCAGGCCCGCCGCGGGTCATGGCCCATATCAGATCGAAGGATCGAAGCCCGCCGATCAGCGACAGCGTCACGACAATGACGGTGGCAGGACGCACGAGCGGCAGGGTGATCCGGAAAAATTGCTGGAGACGCGTGGCGCCGTCAATTCTCGCGGCCTCGTAATAATCGGGGCTGATCGCAGCAAGCCCGGCGATGAAGATCAGCGTGGCGAGGCCGACACCCTTCCAGACATCGACCAGGGCCACCGAAAAAAGCGCGAGCGCCGGATTGGTGAGCCATCCAGGTCCCGGCATGCCGAGCGTCTCGAGCATGACATTGATGATGCCCTTGGTCGGATGCATCATCACCGTGAAGGTGATGCCGATGCCGATCGTCGAGACCAGGACGGGGAAGAACACCAGCGTGCGCAGGAAGCCGCGGGCGAAGATATTGCTGGTGAGCAACACGGCCAGCAGCAGACCGCAGACCGTCTTCAGGCCGGATGTCGTTACGGCATAGATCAGCGTGTTGACCAGCCCCTTGACCAGGAACGGTTCGGAAAAGAACTGCTGGAAGTTTTCGAGCCCGATGAATTCGGCCGTCGAAAGATCCCAGCGCGTCAGGCTGAACCAGAGAGACGATATCGTCGGAAACAGAAACAGCACGCCGTAGATGATCGCGGCGGGAATGAAAAACCACAGCGGGTAGGGCGATTTGCGCGAGCGGGGGCGTGTCTCGGTCATATCTATCTCTTCGATCGGGTGGAACCTCGCTCCATCAGGAGCGAGGATAACTGGCCCGAAAGACCGCTACCAGTTGGGCAGGCCGAGCTGTTTGGCCTGCTTGCGCACATCGTCGTCATAGAGTTTCGCTGCGTCGGCGGGCTGGCGGATACCCGACCCGACTTCGACGGTGATCTGCTCGAGCGAAGGCCCCTTGATCGGCGACACGAATTCCAGCGCCGGGGTCGTCTTGTCCTTGGCTTCGAAATAGGGGAGCATGTCCTTGATTGCAGGCGGTACGTCGGCCGGCAGGTCGCAGCCATCGATCAGCGAAGGCCCCTGAACGGCGTTGGTTTCCACCATGATCTTGCAGGCCTCGACGCTTCCGGCGAAATCCACGAATTTACGTGCTTCCTCGGCGTGCTGGCTGGTCACGGGAATGTAAAGGGCCGGCGGCATCCAGACCGTCAGGCCATTGGTCGCCGCCTCGTCGGCCGGCTGCGCGAAGAAGCCGACGTCGGCGAGGTTCTCGGGATAATTCTGCTTGAGCGCGCCGACGGCAAAGCTCAGCATTGGATAATGCGCCGCCTCGCCGGTCGCCACCATTCTGAGCCCGTCGTCGTAGCTCGCTGCGCCGAAGTCCTCGTTCATCAGGCCGGCGTCGTGAACTTCCTTCAGCCGTTCGAAGCCTTTCATCGCTGCAGGCGTCTCGGCATATTTCGCCTTATTGGCGGTATAGTCGGCGGCGAAATTCGGAACGGCGGCATGCAGGTTGTAATAATCGGCCAGGACGAACAACTGCGAGGTCCATGTGTCGCGATAGGTTTGCGCCACGGCGACCTTGCCTGATGTCTTGACCTTGGCGTTGTTCGCCATGAACTCCGCCCATGTCTTTGGAACCGAGAGGCCGAGGTCCTGATAGATTTTTCTGTTGTAGAGGATCCCGCCCGCCATCGCCGTGCCGAAGGGAACGCCGTAGACCTTGCCATCGGCGCGGACCACCGACTTGAAACCTTCGTCCACCTTCGCCTGCGACGACAGGCCGCTCAGATCGACAAGCGTCTGCGCGGGCTTCAGCGCCTGTAAGAGCGAACCGGAATTGTAAAGGAACACATCGGACATTTCCTTCGTCGCCAGGCGCGTCTTGATGATGTTGTCACCCTCGCCGCCGCCTGCTCGCTGCTCGATCTCGATCGTCACGTCGGGCGCCTTGGCTTGGTAAGCGGCAACCAATGCCTCGGCGGCGGCGACCGTGTCGGGGTTGTTGTCGATCAGGAAGGATAGCGTGACTTCCGCATGCGACGGACTGGCCGCGGCCAAGGCCAGAAACGCGGATGCGCCCGCGAGAATGCGCTTTATCGAATGTGTCATGACGTTCCTCCTCTGAACGATGTGACGTGTATTCTCTTCAAGAATTGGCTAGAGAAAAGAACAGCTGGTGCGTTCCCGCGGGAAGAACGGCTTCCTCGGCGACAGGCTCTCCGTTGAGCAACGGGTTCTGGTGCCGCCGTCCGGGCCGGAACCGACCGGTGCATCCCTCCGGAAGCGTCAGCACATAGGTGACGTCGTTGCCGGTGCAATGCCAGCCGGCCTCGATGCGGCCCTGGCTCACGTCATGATGGGCTGAAACCGGCGAAAGGGACGGAATCGGCGCGGGATCGACGACCACCTCGGCAAATCCCGGCGCATTCGGGCTCGGCGAAATTCCGGCGACGCATTCGAACAGCCATTGGCAGACGGCGCCATAGGCGTAGTGGTTGTAGCTGTTCATGTCGGGCTCGTAGATGGTGCCGTCGGGCGCCATCGAATCCCAACGCTCCCAGATCGTCGTCGCCCCCTTCGAGACCTGATAAAGCCAACCCGGCACATCCTCCTGCAGGAAGACCTTTTCGGCGAGATCGTCCATTCCGAGCTTCGTCAGCGCCGGCAGCAGGGCTGGCGTGCCGATAAAACCGGTGCCGATCTTGTAGTCGGCGTCGATGATCACCTGCCGGAAATGCTGCCGGGCGGCCTCATCATGCTCGGCCGGTATCAGGTCGTGGAGGAAGGCCAGCGCATAGGATGTCTGGTCGTTATGGGCCAGCCGGCCGGCCGGGGTAATGAACTCGTTGGCGAATGTCTGCCGGATCTCGCCGGCGCGCCGCTTCATCTGATCTTCAAGCTCGTGTTCGCCGAGAACGGCGGCAATCCTGGCCAGAAGGTCGGTCGAGATGAAGTGATAAAGTGTGGCCGCGCAATCGTCGGCGATTGTCGGTCGCGGTTTGCGGTTGTCGCCGACCGGTTGCAGCCAATCGCCGAAGGTAAAGCCGCGGTCGCCCCAGCGGGATGGAGGGCGCACCAGCGGCCCATCCGAGATCGACCAGACGAAATCGACCCAGCGGACCATGGAATCTAGGCACTCGGCCAGGACGGCCCGATCGCCGTAATGGGTATAGAGGACCCAGGGGATGACGACGATCGCATCGCCCCAGCCGGTCGAGCCGGCATAGCCCGGGAAATCAGCGGGATGCAGACGGGTCGGATCCGGCGAAAAATGCGAGACGGCGCCGTCCTCGCGCTGGTCGGCCATCACATCGCGCAGATACTTCCGGAGGAAAGACTGACTGTCGCTCAGCCAGCATGCGGTTGCGGCAAACACCTGGGCGTCGCCGGTCCAGCCCAGGCGTTCGTCGCGCTGCGGGCAATCTGTGGGTACTTCGACGAAATTGGCGCGCTGTGACCAGATGGTATTCTCAACGAGGCGATTGACGAGCGCATTGCCCGAGGTGAAACCGCCGGCCGGCTCAGGCACCGACGAGATCGGGATGGAGGCGATTGCGACAACCTTAGCATCGCCCTTGATTGTCACTCTGGCATAACGGAAGCCGTGGAAGGTGAAATGCGGCGCATAGGTTTCGTCGCCGTCGCCGCGCAGCGTATAGGCGGTCTGCGCCACGGCCGTGCGATAATTGCGATTGTCGAAATGGCGATCGGGACCGAGCACTTCCGAATGCTCCACCCGCACTTCGGCGCCGGCAGCTCCCCGGACCGTATACCTGATATAACCACCGACATTCTGGCCGAAATCGTAGACGGTCCTGCCATCGTCGTCGGTCCAGCTTTCAACAGGGGCGAGCGGTTGCAATTCCCGCACTGCCGCAGTTTCATGTGCGACGAGCAGGCCGTTGTCGAATGGCAATCTCTCGGTGCCATGGGTCTCGACGCGGTTTTCCGCGCGGGCATCGTAGATCTCGCCGAAATAGATTCCCGATTTCAAGATCGGCAGAACGCCGCTGCGCCACGTGGTGTCGGTGCAAAGAACGGTGCCGCCCGGTCCGAGCAGATCGGCAATGGCGCCGATCCTGTCACCCCAGGTGTTCGGGATCGCTTTGGCGCCCCACATCAAAGGTGACCGGTACCATCCGTCGGCAAGCCAGATTTCGATGCGGTTCGGGCCCGACTTGAGCAGGTGCGAGACATCGTATCGCTGATAGGCAATGCGATCGTCGTAGTTCGTCCAGCCTGGCGTCAACAGATCGTCGCCGACGCGGGCGCCGTTGATGAAGCAGCGGTAAAGGCCAAGTGCGGAGATGAACAGTTCGACCGGAAGCCCGGCGCCATCATGTTCGAAGGTTTTGCAGACGAAGCTCGCGGCGGTTCCCTGACCGCCATCCGAGAGCGGCGCGATCATCTCTCCCGACCAGGCGCGCGAAACGAGATTGCCGCTGATGGCTGCCGGCTGAAAGTTCATCAAATGCTCCCAATGAAGTGTAGAACGTTCTCCATATAACGTTCTACATTTTTTTAGGAAGTGCAATAGAAATTTCGTTGCCGGTCTCAGGCCTCGCGCGCCGTGTTCGATGTGCCCGTGCCTGACGACCTCGCCGTCATCAGCCTTCGGCCTTGTCAATCTCGCCAGCATCGATCAGCCGGGCAGGGAACTCGGCCAGGTTGCCACCGGGCCTAGGCTTACTCACAGTGGCGCAAGAGACCTATGGCGCACTTTATGCGAACTCGTAGCGAAATGTGCGGCCTCGTTTCGTAAACCCTTTTGCCTCTCGCGCTAAACTGAGTTAAGTCGAATTTTCATACACGTTACTATTGAAGATTTGGAGTATCGGGTGTCTACGAAGCAGCACATTATATCGGCGGCCAAAACGGTGCTGCCAAAGCCCATAATTGAGGCAATCAGAAGTCGTAGAAGTCCCAGCCATAAGAACCTGCTTGCGTGGGATGGAACGGCAGTTCAATCCGACGCAGAGCGGTTCCTGTCCTCGCGAAATGTTGCAGATCAGATTGACGGGATGCTTTCCCCGTTTTCAATGGCCGCAATGGATAGTTTGCTATCACTTCAGTCATCAAATCCCGAAATCTCAGGTAGCATTGTTGAGTTTGGAACCTACAAAGGCCGCTCCGCCGCAATCATTGCGCCACGAGTCAGGCCATCGGAAAAGTTCGTTCTCGTTGATGTTGCCGACTACCTGGAAGTGGAAAAAATAAGGGCAATAAATCCCGACATGGAATTTATCCGCTGCAGATCGGAGGAGTTTCGCTCGCGCTATCCGGACTATAAGAAGCTCCGGAAGAATTGCCGGTTCATACATGTCGATTCCAGTCATGCTTATAGAACCACATTTCAGGAAATTAAAATGTGCAATGAACTCTTGTCGCCAGGAGGTATTGCTGTCTTTGACGATTACACCAATCTGAATTATTCCCAGGTTCTACCGGCAATATATAAATATATATATACAGCAAATCCGGATCTGGCTGTGTTTATGGTGACGGATATTAAGGCCTACGTGTGCAGGAAAAAGTATTTGAATTATTATTTATCTTTTGTTCTGCAAGGTGCAGTGCCGTCGATGGTGGCACGAGGCATTGAAGACGCGATGATATCGCGGACCGACTGGGACAGGGAATACCGCGCCATCTATTTGCGCACTCGTAGCGCCGGCGAAACAGGTTCTCACTACGGCGAAGAAATTTACGGAAGATTCTATGAAGGCCCTTGAATCATCCGTTCAGGCACGTCCATTGAAAGCGGACTCAGACTTTCCGCTGATGGCTGCCGTCTGAAAGTTCGTCAAATGCTCCCGATGAAGTGTAGAACGTTCTCCATATAACGTTCTACATTTTTTTAGGAAGTGTAATAGAAATTTCGTTGCCGGTCTGCCATGGTGGTTCCGCGGGCGCGATTGTTGACGACTCGCAGCCGCAAGCCAGAGATTTCATGTCCATCGAAGACAGACAAAAGCTGCAACGAAACGATCGCGTGACGATCCGGACTGTAGCAGCCCATGCAGGAGTATCGGTCGCGGCGGTTTCCAAGGTGATGCGAAACGCCTACGGCGTCAGCGAGGCATTGCGCGCCAAGGTGACGGATGCCATCGAAGTGCTCGGATATCGCCCTTCGCGGGCGGCACGGGGCTTGCGCGGCCGCAGTTTCACCATCGGCGTCCTGTTGATCGATATCCGCAATCCCTTCCTTCCTGAAGTGATCGCCGGTGTGAACGGGGTGCTGGCGCCGTCGCACTATCAGGCGATGATCGGCGTCAGCGATGCGCGCGTGCAGTTGGAGACGTCGTTGATCGAGTCGATGGTCGACTACAAGATGGACGGCCTTGTCCTCGTGGCGCCGCGCTTGCCCTCGGAAATCCTCGCCAAGTTCGCGGTCCAGATACCGATTGTCGCGGTCGGTTACCACGATGCCAGCGCCACGGCCTTCGATACTGTCAATGCCGACGATCAGCGCGGGGCGGAAATCGCGGTGGAAGCGCTTCTTGCCTGCGGCTATCGCGGCATTGAAATGCTGAGCCTCGGCGAGCGGGAGGGGCACGCGGTCTCCGTCGTCCGTCAGCGCGAAATCGGCTACCGCCGGGCGATGCAACGCGGCGGGTTGGGCGCCTCCGCGCCCATCGGCAAAATCCCCATGGCCTCGCCAAAGCGGGAAGAGGCGATGCGAAAATTTCTGGCGAGAAAAGACAGGCCGCGCGCCGTGTTCTGCTGGAGCGATCTCGACGCCATCACCCTTCTCAGCCTGGCGATGGAGATGGGCGTGCGCGTGCCCGAAGACCTCGCCGTCATCGGATACGACAACTCATCGACCGCAGCCCTTGGTCTTGTCAATCTCGCCAGCATCGATCAGTCGGGCAGGGAACTCGGCCAGGTCGCCACCCGGGCCCTTATTTCCAGAATTGAAGGCCGCACCGCATCCGAGCATATTCTCCAGACACCGTCGCTGGTCAGCCGCACCAGCCTGGCCCGGTCCGATACGAAATAGCGCTGATAGGTGAGACGGCAGCGGCTGGCCGCACTCGCCGGTCTCGTCAGCACGCGCAGCAAGAGCAGGAAAACGAAATGTCGTGGCAGCACCCGGTCCCCCGCATAACCGACGAGGAGCGGCAGAGCCGCCTCAGCAGGCTTCGGCAATTGATCGAAGCCCACGGATTGGCTGGCATGCTTCTCGGATCGACCGAAAGCCTGCGTTATTTCACCGGGCTCGTGTGGCATCCGAGCGAAAGGTTTCTCGGCGCCCTCGTTACGCCGACGGCCGTTTCCTACATCGTTCCCGGTTTCGAGCGCAGCCGCGTCGAAACCCTGCCGCATCTACCGGGGGAAATGCTGATCTGGGAGGAGGAGGAGAGCAGCGCTGCTCTCATCGCGCGCCTTGTCGGCCAAGGAGGCAGGCTCGCCCTCGATGATGGGTTACCGCTTTTCTTCTTTCACGCCATGGCAGCGGCGATGGGTGCGGCAAGGCTTGTCGATGGCGGACGGCTGATCCGCGACCTGCGTCGGATCAAATCGGCCGCCGAGATCGCGCTCATTCAATATGCGATGAACCTGACGATCGACGTCCACAGGCAGGTGCATGCGCTGTTGAAACCCGGCATCAAATCATCCGAAGTGGTCGACTTCATCGATCGTCGGCATCGCCAGGCCGGCGCCGATGCCGGCTCGACATTCTGCATCGTCTCGTTCGGCGCCGCGACGGCGCTTCCGCATGGCGCCGACGGCGATCAGGTCCTCGGCCGTGACGACGTCATCCTCGTCGACACCGGCTGCCGGATCGACGGTTATCATTCCGATATCACCCGAACCTATATGCTGGAGGGCGGCAACAGCGCCTTCGAACGCGCTTGGTGGATCGAACGCGAGGCACAGCAGGCCGTCTTCGACGCCGCCCGGATCGGCGCCGCCTGCTCGAGCCTCGACGATGCCGCCCGCAAGGTGCTTGCCAAACATTCCCTCGGCCCCGACTACCGCCTGCCGGGCTTGCCGCACCGCGCCGGTCATGGGCTCGGATTGGAGATCCACGAGGATCCCTACATCGTTCGCGGCAACGACACGCCACTTGCCGCCGGCATGTGTTTTTCCAACGAGCCGATGATCGTCTTTCCCGAGAAATTCGGTATTCGGCTGGAGGACCATATCTACATGGCCGCCGAGGGACCGCGCTGGTTCACCAATCCCGCGACGGGACCAACCGAGCCGTTCTCGTGAGCGGGCGCCATGTTTTAACTGCTCGGCGCAGCGAGGACCTCGGCCAGACGTTGTGACTCTTTGGCCCTTGGTTTTTGGCAGGCTTTGCCGGTTTGACGCAGGTTTGCCCGGCGACGCGGCGCATGGACCGGCGATGCGGCGGCTGAGGCACGGCCTCGCAGGCATCGACTTGCTGTGTCTTGCCCACGCCTCTTGAGAAAAATCTTCCGGAAATCTGCTCGTTGCTACGGCAATTCGATCCGCTTTTCGGCGAAGATTAGAACATCTTCGCCTCCCATTAGATCACTAAATATATAGATTAAATTAATCAGACACGGGAACGCCTGCACCATGAACATCCTAGCGCTCAGCGGCAATGTCAAAAGACCGTCCCGGACGGCGTCCTTGGTGAGTGTTATCGCCGATCGCCTGCGGCAGCGCATTGGTGGCCACCTGCAGTCCATCGAGCTTGTCGACGCAGCCCCGGTGCTGTTTCGTGCGCTTCGAGCGGATCAGCTCGACACCGAAGGCAAGGCGATCATCGCTGCGGTCGAGGGCGCCGATATCATCATCGTCGGGTCGCCGGTCTATCGCGCATCCTACAGCGGCGCGCTCAAACACCTCTTCGACCTCGTCGACTATCGAACACTGGCGGGCAAGCGCGTTGTCCTGGCCGCAACGGGCGGCACGCCATTGCACGGCCTGATGCTCGAGCACCAATTGCGGCCGCTCTTCGGCTTCTTCAATGCAATGACCGTCCCGACCGCGGTCTATGCGCTCGAGGACGACTTCGCCAGTCACGAACTCACAAATCTTGCCGTCCTCGAGCGCATCGACCGAGCCATCGAGGAGATCGCGGCAATCATGCCGGCGGCCAATACCGAAGCGACGCTCACGGGCAAGCGCAGCGGATTGGCGGCTTAGAGCATAAAACGAAATTCAAGAGGGAGCCTTACATGACTTTTTCCAATGCTTCGAACGATCCGGTCAAATTTGCTTATTGGGTGCCGAATGTTTCGGGCGGCCTGGTGATTTCGGACATCGAGCAGCGCACAAGCTGGACGATCGAATACAATAGAAAGCTTGCGCAGATCGCCGAGGCGAGCGGTTTCGACTATGCCCTCAGCCAGATCCGGTTCACCGCAGGTTACGGCGCGGAATTTCAGCACGAGTCCGTTTCGTTCAGCCACGCCCTGCTTGAATCGACGACGACGTTGAAGGTAATCGCGGCGATCCTGCCCGGTCCCTGGAATCCTGCTCTCGCCGCCAAGCAGATTGCGACCATCAATCACCTGACCAATGGGCGTGTCGCCGTCAATATCGTCAGCGGCTGGTTCCGCGGCGAATTCACCGCCATCGGCGAGCATTGGCTCGACCATGACGAGCGTTATCGTCGGTCGGAGGAGTTCATTCGCGCGCTTCGCGGCATTTGGACCGAAGACAACTTCACCTTCCGCGGCGATTTCTATCGCTTCAACGATTATTCGCTGAAGCCGAAGCCGATTGATCCGCAACCGGAAATCTTCCAGGGCGGCTCTTCACGTGCGGCGCGCGATATGGCGGCACGCGTCTCCGACTGGTACTTCACCAACGGCAATACGCCGGCTGAAATTCGCAAGCAGGTCGACGACCTTAAATCGAAGGCCGAGACCAATGGGCATTCCGTCCGGGTCGGGGTCAACGCTTTTGCGATCGTCCGCGAGACGGAGGAGGAAGCCAAGGCGGTTCTCGCCGAAATCATCGAGAAGGCCAATCCCGAAGCGGTAAACGCCTTCGGGCATGAGGTGAAGAACGCCGGCAAGGCCTCGCCCGAAGGCGAGGGCAACTGGGCGAAGTCTTCCTTCGAGGATCTCGTTCAATATAATGACGGCTTCCGCTCGAACCTTATCGGCACACCCCGGCAGGTCGCGGAAAGGATCGTCGAGCTCAAGCGGGCAGGTGCGGACTTGATCCTGCTCGGCTTCCTGCATTTCCAGGAAGAGGTCGCCTATTTCGGTGAGCATGTGATTCCGCTCGTCCGCGAACTCGAAGAGACCGCCAAGGCGCAGGCAGTGGCTGCCGAATAAGGCTCAGCGGCCTCGAATATCTCTTGCAAGCGACGCATCACCGGCGCGTGGGCCGATCGGCCCACGTTACAGGGAGTTGTGCGCTGCGTTCACGCCCGTATGGAGGACACCGAATGCCCGCCGCGACCTATTCCCTTGACGTGCTGGAGAGTGGCGCGCCTCAGGGCACCGGTGTCCAGATTGCCCGCCTATTGCCGCAGAGCACCGGCAAGGCGGGCGGGCCGCAGCAGAGCGAAAAAACCAGTGCTCTCGCATTGCACGGGATCAGCCTGTCATTCGGTGGGGTCACGGCCCTGGTCGATATAGATCTCACCATTGCTGCAGGAGAAATCCGCGCCATCATCGGGCCGAATGGCGCCGGCAAGAGTTCGCTGATCAATGTCATCAGCGGTGTCTATCGCTCCGACCGCGGTCATGTCAGCATCGGCCCCAACGCCTACCGGCATGTGCCGACCGAACGGCTAGCTTCGCTCGGTGTCGCCCGCACCTTCCAAAACCTGGCCTTGTTCAAGGGCTTGAGCGTCATCGATAATGTGATCGCCGGTCGAGCCTATACCGTGCGCTCGACGTTTGCTGGGCAGATCCTCGGTCTTGGACGGACGCGGCGCGAAGAAGCGGATGCACGCGAACGTGCCGGCCGTGTGCTTGAATTCCTGCATCTCGACCATGTGGGTCATCGTTTGGCGGGCACGCTGCCCTACGGCCTGCAAAAGCGGGTGGAGCTTGCGCGCGCCTTGGTGGCGGAACCGAAGATCTTGCTTCTCGACGAACCGATGGCTGGCATGACTGCGGTGGAAAAGGCCGACATGGCGGAATTCATTCGCGCTGCCCGCAATCAGTATCAAACAACCATTATCCTCATCGAGCACGATGTCGGCGTGGTCATGCAGCTTTCCGACCGGATCGCTGTCCTCGATTACGGCCGCAAGATCGCCGACGGGACCCCGGATGAGATCCGCGCCGATCAGCGCGTCATTGAGGCTTACCTCGGCGTCGCTGCGGAAAACGAGGACGGGGAGGGTATCTGATGGCGGATTTCGACTGGCTGTTCCTGATCGAAGTGCTGGTCGGCGGCTTGCTGTCCGGCGTGATGTATTCGCTCGTCGCGATCGGTTTCGTACTGATCTACAAGACATCCGGCGTCCTCAATTTCGCGCAAGGAGCGATGTTGCTGTTTGCCGCGCTGACCTTCGTTAGTCTGGTCGAGCGCGGCGTACCCTTCGCCTTGGCGCTCATTCTGACATTCGCGGTCATGGTGCTGATCGGCATTGCCATCGAGCGCACCGTGCTGCGGCCGTTGACCAATAAGCCGCCGATTACGCTCTTTATGGCGACGCTCGGGCTCTCCTATATCATCGAGGGCGCGGCACAACTCATCTGGGGCACGCAGGTCCACGGCCTGGAGCTCGGGATCGAGGATATTCCTTTCGATGTCGGCGGCGTGTTCATCAGCCAGTTCGATTTGTTTGCTGCGGCAGTCGCTGCAGCGATGGTGGCGGCACTCTCGGCCTTCTTTCGCTACACCCGAATTGGCCTGGCGTTCCGCGCGGTCGCCGACGATCAGTTCGCCGCGCTTGCGGTCGGACTGAAACTGCCGTGGATCTGGGCGACCGTCTGGGCCGCAGCCGGTGTCGTGGCGCTCGTTGCAGGTCTGTTGTGGGGAGCGCGGCTCGGTGTCCAGTTCTCTCTGTCGCTGGTCGTGCTGAAAGCGCTCCCCGTTCTCGTCCTCGGCGGTTTCGATTCCATTCTGGGGGCGATCGTCGGCGGCCTGCTGATCGGCGCGACCGAAAAGCTCGCGGAGGTCTACATCGGCGAATATTTCGGCGGCGGCATTGAAGGCTGGATCGCCTATGTCGTGGCACTCGGCTTCCTGCTCATCCGCCCGTCCGGCCTATTCGGGCAAAAGCTCGTGGAAAGGGTCTGATATGGCCGCCATTGTCGCCGATCTTCATCCCCGCCGTCTCTCCAGCCCCTGGCTGGCGCCCGTCACTGTTGTTGCCGCTGCCTATCTCGTGGTGCCCTTCATCGGCTCGACCTATTTGTTCGAAGCGATCCTTCTGCCATTCCTGGCGCTCAGTCTGGCAGGCGTCGGCCTAAATCTGCTCACCGGTTGCGCCGGCCAGGTCTCGCTCGGAAGTGCGGCCTTCATGGCCGTCGGCGCCTTCGCCGCCTACAATTTCAATTTGCGGGTGGATGGTTTGCCGCTCATCGTCAGCATACTGCTGGCCGGTCTTTCGGCGGCGGTGATCGGCATCGTCTTCGGCCTGCCGAGCCTCAGATTGAAAGGCTTCTATCTCGCGGTGTCGACGCTTGCCGCGCAGTTCTTCGTGCAGTGGGCGCTCACCAAGTTCAGTTGGTTTTCGAACGACTCGGCCTCCGGAGTTATCGACGCGCCGCCTTTGACGCTTGCCGGCATGGAGTTTACAGGCCCGGTCGGCCGCTACCTTTTTGCGCTTACAGTCGTCGTCGTGCTGACCTTCCTCGCCCATCGGTTGTCGACGTCGCAAACCGGTCGCAACTTCATCGCCGTTCGGGACAACGAGATAGCAGCGCGCATCATCGGAGTGCCCGTACTGAGAACCAAGCTGCTCGCCTTTGCGATCTCCTCATTCATCATTGCGGTCGCGGGGGTATTGTGGGCTTTCACCTATCTCAGAACGGTGGAGCCCGCCGGTTTCAATCTCGACCGGTCGTTCCAGATCCTTTTCATCATCATCATCGGTGGGCTTGCCTCGACCCGGGGCGCCTTTCTCGGCGCCGCCCTGATCGTCGTCTTCCCGCTCCTCCTGTCGCGACTGGGTTCGTTCCTGCTCGGCGATCTCTTCGATTCCGGCGTGCTCGAGATGAGCCAACGCATCGTGCTCGGCGCCCTGATCATTCTGTTTCTGATCCTCGAACCGGACGGGCTTTCCTCGCTCTGGGACAAGATCCGAAGGCGGCTCGGCTCTGCCGTCGGCAGACGAGCCTGACCAAACCGGGGCGCAAGCTCCGACACCAAACGCATCGCTCAATTCAACCAGATTCGGTCTCAGCACCGGACAATACCCGGAGTGTATCTAGACATGACCATGCTTGCGAAATTGAAAGCCGCCGCCCTTGCGGCCGGCCTGGCCGTCTCGGCCGCGATACCGGTCGCCCACGCCGACGAGCAATATTTCCCGCTGCAGAGCTACCGCGTCGGGCCCTATGCGGCCGGCGGCACCGGGTTTTTCGGCGGCTTCATCGACTATCTCAATCTCATCAACACGCGCGACGGCGGCGTGAACGGTGTCAAGCTCACCTGGTCGGAAGCGGAAACGCAGTACGAGGTCGAGCGCGGCGTCGAGGCCTATGAGCGCCTCAAGAGCAATCCAAATATCGCCGCGTGGAATCCGCTTTCCGTCGGCATCGCCTATGCCATGATCGATCGCATCACTCAGGACAAGGTGCCGTTGATCACCATCAACCACGGTCGCACCGACTCCACCGACGGCCGCGTCTTCCCCTATGTCTTTCCGCTGCTGCTCAATCCCTACAGCGAGACCTCGGGCATTGTGAACTACATCGCCTCCAAGCTCGGCGGCCCCGACAAGCTGAAGGGCAAGAAGATCGTCGTGCTTTATCACGGCTCGCCCTACGGCAAGGAGACCATCCCAATTTACGAACTGCTGTCGAAGCAATACGGCTTCGAACTGCAGCAGATCGAAGTGCCGCATCCCGGCAACGAGCAGCAGGCGCAATGGCTGACGATCCGCCGCGCCAAGCCGGATTATGTCGTGTTGCGCGGCTGGGGCGTGATGAACCCGGTCGCTCTCAAGACGGCGGCCAAGACGGGTTTCCCGGTCGATCACATCATTGGCAACGTATGGTCTAACTCCGAAGAAGACGTCATCCCGGCCGGCGACGCAGCCAAGGGCTATACGGCGATCACCACGCAGGCTTCCGGCGCGGAATATCCGGTGGTCCAGGAGATCGTGAAGACGCTCTATGACAACGGCAAGGGCAATCTCGAAGACAAGAAGCGGATTGGTTCGGTCTACCACAATCTTGGCATCGTCAACGGCATCCTGAACGTCGAAGCCATCCGCATCGCACAGGAAAAGTTCGGTCACCGGACATTAACGGGCGACGAGGTCCGCTGGGGCTTCGAACATCTGCAACTCGACCCCGCCCGCGTTGAAGCACTCGGCGCCAAGGATCTCTTTCATTCGATCAACGTCACCTGGGACAACCACGAAGGCAATGGCTACGTGACCTTCCAGCAGTGGGATGGCAAGAAATGGAACGTCGTATCCGATTGGATCGCACCGGACTGGGCGCTGCTGAGGCCGATCATCGAAAAGTCCTCGGAAGCCTATGCGAAGGAAAAGGGCATCAAGCTGCGCACGGCTGAAGATGCGCAGGCCGTGACGAACTGAGCCGATCGCCGGGCATTGGCAGGCCAGAGGTCCTGCCGTTCCTGCCGGTGTCCGGCTCATCCACGAAACCACACTGAGATTGGGTGGACCATGGCTGGAAAAGACGTTCTGCTGAGCGTGGACGGGGTCAAAGCGACCTATAATGGTGCAATCACCGCGCTCCACGGCGTCAGCTTCACCTTGCGCCGGGGCGAGATCCTGGCACTGCTCGGTGCCAACGGCGCCGGCAAGACGACGACGCTCAAAGCGATTTCGAACCTGCTGCCGGCCGAGCGCGGCGAAATCACCGCCGGCAGCATCCTTTATCAAGGCCGCGACGTCACCAAGTCAAAACCGGCCGAATTGGTGCGCGCCGGTCTCGTGCAGGTCCTAGAGGGCCGGCATTGCTTTCGCAATCTCACCGTCGAGGAAAATCTCATTGCCGGCGGTCTCGGACGGAGCGGTTCGCGCGCCGAAATTGCCGCCGATCTGGAGCGGATCTATGCGATTTTTCCCCGGCTGAAGGACAGGCGCCGCGCATTGTCCGGCCTTGCTTCCGGCGGCGAGCAGCAGATGGTGGCGATCGGTCGGGCGCTGATGTCGCGTCCGACCCTGCTGGTGCTCGATGAACCGTCCATGGGACTGGCGCCAATCATCGTCCAGGACATTTTCCGAACGCTGCGGCGGTTGAATGTCGAAAGCGGGCTTTCCATTCTGGTCGCCGAACAGAATTCCGCGATCGCGCTGCGTTATGCCGACCGGGCGACCGTTTTCGAAAACGGCGTCGCCGCGCTTTCGGGAGATGCTGCCGAGCTGCGTCAGCGCGACGACATCAAGGCATTTTATCTCGGCCAGACAGCAGCACCCATCTCCGTGTCGACAGCAAGCCTCCCATCGGCCTGAGCGGCCCCATCATCAACCAGGAGAAATCATCATGACGCTTTCACAGGTCAATACTGAAAATGCAGCCAAGGCCGTGCCGGCGGTGCCGCGTCCGGCTGAGCCTGCCCATATCATCAAGGACGATGCCGAGGCGATCGCCGTCGCCAGACGGCTTGCCGCCGAATTCGTGCAGGAATCGGCCAGGCGCGACCGTGAAAGGATCTGGCCTGTCGCCGAGCTGGATGCTTTCTCGCAAAGCGGTCTATGGTCGATCAACGTGCCGAAGGCCTTCGGCGGCCCCGAAGTCTCCTATGCGACGCTTGCCAAGGTCATCGAGATCATATCGGCGGCGGACTCCTCGATCGGCCAAATCGCCCAGAACCATCTGGGCGTTGTCGCCGCGATCCGGACCGTATCGGATGCCGAGCAGCAGAAGCTTCTTTTTGCCGAAGTACTGAGGGGCACGCGTTTCGGTAACGCCTTTTCGGAATTCGGCTCGAAACGGGCAGTCGATTTCGAGACGCGTTTCACCGATGCCGGCGACCATGTCGTCGTCAACGGACGCAAATTCTACTCCTCCGGCGCGCTACTCGCGCATCTGGTGCCCATCGTCGCGCTCGATGACCAGGGGCGGGCCTGGTATGCGATCGCGGAGCGTGCTGCGCCGGGCCTCACCGTCATCGACGACTGGTCTTCCTTCGGCCAGCGCACGACGCTGTCAGGCACCGTGCTGCTCGACAACGTCAAAGTGCCGAAGACCCATCTCGTGCCGGGATACAAGGGCTATGAAGTGCCGACCGCCGATGGCGCGATCTTCCAGATCATCCAGGTTGCAGTCGATACCGGCATCGCGCAGGCCGCCATCGACGAGACCGTCTCATTCGTGCGCACCAAGAGCCGAGCGTGGGTGGACAGCGGCTTGGATCATGCCTGGGAAGACCCCTATACGATCCAGGCTGTCGGCGATTTGACGTTGCGCTTACATGCGGCGCAAGCGCTTCTCGAAAAGGCCGGCTATGCGATCGACCGGGCGGTGCTCAATCCCAATGCGGAGACTGTCGCCGAAGCGCAGATCGTCACGGCGGAGGCAAAGATCCTCTCGACCGAAATCGCGATTGCGGCGACGAACAAGCTGTTCGAGCTGGCCGGAACCCGCTCGACGCTCGCCGAACACAATCTCGACCGCCATTGGCGCAATGCCCGCACCCACACGCTTCATGATCCCGTACGCTGGAAATACGCCATTCTCGGCAAGTATTTCCTGAATGGAGAAAAGCCGCCGCTCCACGCTTGGAGCTGATGATCCGAAGAGGTCTTCCACGTTCCAAGCGCCGCGCGTTTTTTCAGACGCGCGGCGCTACAAAACTTTGAATCTACGCGTGTGCTTCCTGATATCGATGCCGATTTTCGGCCGATGCGCTAATCTTGAATACTAGTCGCACTTCCCGGCCTTGAGCTTGACCTCGATAACCGGGACGACGATCCCTGGTCGGCGCACCGGCAGGACGAATGTCAGTTCGTCGTCGCCGACGGGGAACTGGGTGTTCGTCCACAAGGTATTTGCGGAGGGGCGCAGCCAGGTGACTTCGCTCGCATCATGCAGGAATTGCGCATATTCGATCTTTCCCGCCAGCGCATCGAAATGCAAATGCTTATAGGGCCAGTTGAAGAGGTGGATATAGAGGCGATCGCCGTTCTGGGTCAGGCGGCAATCGGGTGGGGCCGTGAAGTCGGATTGGGTGCAGCCGACGATGCTGCGCTCGTGCAGCGCCATCCACTCCTCATAGGCGGCAAGGGCTGATCTCGCGCGGTGGTCGAGCGTGCCGCGTGCCGTCGGCCCGACATTCATCAGCAGATTGCCGCCTATGGCAACGGTGCCGACCAGCATCTGCACCAGTTGCTCGGTGCTTTTCCAGGTGTCCTCGTCGCGGTGATAGCCCCAGGAACCGCTGAGCGTCTGACAGGCTTCCCAGACGACGCGCCTGCCGTCGCGTTTCGGCCAGGCGCGCGGCATATATTGTTCCGGCGTGACGATGTCGGGCTGCAAACCGGCGAGATCGAGCCGGTTGTTGATGATGATGTCGGGGGCCAGCTCGCGCACCATGCGCACCAGCTTCTCGCTTTCCCAGTGCCGATGGCCCTTTCCGACCAAATCACCGAGCTTCCATTTCGGATAGCTGAAATCGAACCACATGATGTCGATCTGCCCGAACTCGGTCAGCAGCTCGCGCACCTGCTCCCGCATGAAGGCGGCATAACGCTCCATGTCGCGGCCTTCGTTGATCTCCAACGCATCGGGGTGATTGCGCTGCGGATGGCGTGGATCGACCGTGAAGTCGGGATGATGCCAGTCGATCAGCGAATAATAGAACCCGATCCTCAGGCCCTCGGCGCGGAAGGCGTCGACGAAGGGGCGCAGCAGATCCTTGCCATAAGGCGTGTTGGTCACCTTGAAGTCGGTCGCCTTGGTATCCCAGAGGCAGAAGCCTTCATGGTGCTTGGTCGTCAGCACCACGTATTTCATGCCCGCAGCCTTGGCGCGTCTTGCCCATTCACGCGGGTCATAGAGATCGGGATCGAAATGATCGAAATATTTCTGGTAGTCGGTGTCATCAAGTTCTTCGCGGCTCTTGACCCATTCATGGCGCGCCGGCAGGGCATAGAGTCCCCAGTGCACGAACATGCCGAACCGCTCGTGGACGAACCAGGCCTTCTTCTCCTCGGGCAAGGCCAGTGAATGCAGATTGTCGCCATCCATGGGATATTCCTCCTGTTGATAGTCGAATCAGGTCGTTTCGCGGACGATGAGCTCGGGCACGATGACGATGCCGTGCTGACGGTTCTTGGTGGCGATGCGGCTGAGCAGCAGGCGCACGGCTTCCTCTCCCATTTCCCGTTTCTGCACCCGCAGCGTGGTGAGCGCCGGAGACAGCAGTTCGGCGGTCGGGATGTCGTCGAAGCCGATCAGGGCGATCTGCTCGGGGATCGAGATGTGGGTTGCCCGGCAGGCCTTCATGGCGCCGATGGCATTAAGGTCGTTGTAGCAGACGAGGGCATCGATGCCGGGCGTTTCCGCCAGCAACTGCGCGGCCGCCGTCTGCCCGCCGGCCGCAGTCGGATCGCAATAGACGATGCCCTGCGCCTTCAGCCCACGGGCCGCCAGCGTCTTGCGGAAACCGACGAGACGGCTCTTGCCGCCGAACGAGCTGCGCGGCCCGGCGACGATCGCGATTTTGTGGCGGCCGCGCTCGACCAGATGGTCGATGGCACGCGATGCCCCGGTCTCGTAGTCGGTGACGATCGTCCCGGCGATCTCGTTGGGCGCCTCGCGGTTGATGAGCACCACGGCGCGGTGGGGCGCCAGCGCCTTATGAAGCGCGGCATCGGGCAGTCGGGCGCTGCAGACGATGATCCCGTCGACCCGATGCCGCAGCAGCGTTTCGATGAGTTCTTCTTCGCGTTTGCTGTTTTCGACGACATTGGCCAGAAGCAGATTGTAGCCCGCAGCGCTCGCGGCGTCCTCCGCCCCCCGGATGACCTCGGGAAAAAACGGATTGGTGATGTCGGGAACCAGAAGGCCGATAGTCTTCGACCGGTCGGACCGCAATCCGCGCGCAAAGGGGTTGGGCCGGTAATTGAGTTCGGTTGCTGCTGAAATGATGCGTCGACTGGTTTCCGCGCTGGCGCCGCCCTGGCCGTTGAGTACGCGCGATACCGTCATCGGCGACACGTCTGCGGCGCGGGCAACATCGGCGATGGTTATCTTGGAGTCTGGTTCTTTGGGGCGGCTCAAGGGCTATCTCTGAGAACGGTAGAGAATTTACGATAACGATAACTAACAGGATTTCCGGGAAAGCCAAGCGTCGTCGGGCAAAACATAAGGCGGCTCGAATCTTTTTGACAACAGGTTACGATAACGATAACGTTCGCAGAAGAGGAGAATACGTTAACGATAACCTAGAGCAATTTATTGGGAGGAGAGAATGCAACACGTCAGAGTTCTAAGACGGCAGGTTGTTTCGATCGTTGCTGCGGCGATCCTCATGGGTGCCGGCTGGGCCGGCGTGGCGCTCGGATTTGAGCAGTCGCCTGACCTGAAGGCGCTGGTCGACGCCGGCAAGCTGCCACCTGTGGAAAAGCGCTTGCCGAAGGAGCCGCTGGTGCTCACGCCGCTTGAATCGGTCGGTACCTATGGCGGTACCTGGCGCACGGCCACCTTTGGCGGTGGTGACAGCGAGATCGAACGTTCGATCGGCTATACCAGATTGGTCCGCTGGAACCCGGAATGGACCGAGGTGATCCCCGACATCGCTAGGAGTGTCGAGGTCAACGCGAATGCCACGGAGTATACGTTCACCCTGCGTGAGGGCACGCGCTGGTCGGACGGCGAGCCCTTTACCGCCGACGATCTGGTGTGGTGGAACGAGAACGTGCTGCGCAACACCAAGATCACCCCTGCCGCGCCCGACTGGCTGACCGCAGGCGGTCAGACCGTCAAGGTCGAAAAGCTTGCCGACGACAAGGTGGTCTTCCAATTTGCCGCACCGAACGGCCTGTTCCTGATGAACATGGCGACGGTGCGCGGCTCCGATATTCTGGCAGCCGCACCGGCGCATTACCTCAAACAGTTCCACAAGGATTTCAATCCCGACGGCGTCGACGCCCTGGTGAAGGCGGCCGGTGCAACCGATTGGGTCCAGCTCTTCAACAATAAGACCGGTTTTCCCGGCCGCTGGCGTGATCTCGGCCGTCCGACGCTCGATGCCTGGGTGCTGACTGCGCCCTATAACGGCACGACCCAGGTCGTTGCCGAACGCAATCCCTACTATGCCAAGGTGGATACGGCGGGAAACCAGCTGCCTTACTTCGATCGCATCACCATCGATGTGATGCAGGATACCCAGGCCATCATCCTGAAGGCGATCAGTGGCGAAATCGACATGCAGAACCGCTTCATCGAGACGACGGACGCCCGTCCTGTCATCGTGCAGAACCAGGAGAAGGCCGGTTACGGACTGTTCGTCGCCCGGCCGGCATGGTCGAACGCCCTGCTGATCACTCTCAATCAGACCCACAAGAATCCGGCTTTGCGGGCGGTCTTCTCCAACAAGGATTTTCGCATCGGCCTCAGCTACGCGATCAATCGCGAGGAACTCAACCAGCTGATCTATGCCGGACAGGCAAAGCCCTATCAGGCGGCACCGCGTGAAGGCACTGCCCTCTACGACGAGAAGATGGCGACGCAGTATCTGGAATATAATGTCGATCTCGCCAATCAATATCTCGATAAGGCGGGCCTGACCAAACATGATGCCGAAGGCTATCGCCTCGGCCAGGACGGCAAGCGGATAACCTTTGCGATCGATGCGCTGACCGGAAGCCCGATCCAGGTCGACGCGCTCGAAATGATCCAGCGCTACTGGCGGGCCGTCGGCATCGACATGCAGCCCCGCCCGGCCGAACGTTCGCTGATCTTCTCCCGTCTGCAGAACAATGAGAATGACGGCCTTGGATGGGTTGGCGGCGGTGGCTACGACTTCCTCGGCCTGCTCGATCCCAAATGGTATTTCCCGCACGAATACGAGTCGAGCTTCGCGACGGCCTGGGGCCTCTATTACCAGAACCCCAAGGATCCGAACGCTGAGGAGCCGAGCCCCGCTGCCAAGAAGCAGATGGATCTCTACCGGCAGGTGCAGGAAGCCCCGACGCTCGAGAAGCAGTTGGCCGCGATGAAGGAGCTGCTGGCGATCACCCGCGACGAATTCTACGTCATCGGCACCAATTTGGAGCCGGACCGCGTCGGCATCGTCAAGACCAACATGCGCAACGTCCCGAAGATCATTCCCAGCACGTCATTCTACATGACGCCGGGACCGGCAAAGCCGGAGACCTTCTACTACCAGAAATAACGGCACGCGACCGACAGGGATGGCGTCTCAGGGGCGCCACCTCAGCAGCACCAGCCCAGTCCCAATCATCCAATCCGATCGGCGATTGCCGATTGAAGGAGCTTGACCATGGCCGGCTTCATCATCAGACGTCTGCTTTACATGATCCCGATGATGTTCGCGATCTCGGTCGTGACCTTCATCATCATCCAGTTGCCGCCCGGCGACTTCCTGACCGCGATGACTGCGCGCCTGGCCTCGCAGAACGAAACGATCGATCCCGGCGTCATCGCCGGCCTGCGCGAACGTTATGGCCTCGATCAGCCTTGGGCGGTCCAATACTGGAAATGGATCAGCGGCATCCTGCTGCGAGGCGATTTCGGCCAGTCCCTCGATTGGAACAAGCCGGTCAGCGAGCTGATCTGGGCTCGCATGGGCCTGACGATGGTGGTCTCGGTCACAACGCTGCTCTTCGTCTGGGCGGTGGCCTTTCCGATCGGCATCTATTCGGCGGTGCGGCAATATTCGGTGGGAGATTATGTCGCCACCTTCTTCGGCTTTCTCGGCCTTGCCATTCCGAACTTCCTGCTGGCGCTGGTGCTGATGTTTGTCTCGGCGCAGTATTTCGGCCAAAGCGTCGGCGGGCTGTTTTCGCCCCTCTATATCAACGCTGCCTGGAGTTGGGCCAAGCTCGGCGATCTCATCTCGCATATGTGGATCCCGGTCGTCGTGCTCGGCACCGGCGCCACGGCGGCGCTGATCCGCATCATGCGCGCCAACCTGCTCGACGAACTCAACAAGCCTTATGTCGATATGGCGCGTGCCCGGGGCCTGAGCGAAATCCGGCTGCTGCTCAAATATCCAGTGCGGGTGGCGCTCAACCCCTTCATCTCCACCGTCGGCTGGGTGCTGCCGCACCTCGTTTCCGGCTCGGTGGTGGTCTCGATCGTCCTCAGCCTGCCGATCACAGGTCCGCTGCTGCTCAACGCCCTGTTTGCCCAAGACATGTACCTGGCCGGCACCTTCATACTGCTGATGAGCATGCTGACGCTGATCGGCACGCTGATCTCGGACCTGCTGCTCGCCTGGCTCGATCCACGCATTCGCAATGGCTGAGGGACAATAGAGATGACCGATCAAGCCATCGCGCTAATACCTGAACCTGTTCGCAATTCCGATGCCGTCGCCGGCCAGTGGAAACTCATCTGGCGCCGCTTCCGTCGCCATCGGCTGGCGCTTGGGGCAGGCATCGTCATCCTGTTGATTTACCTGGTTGCCCTGTTTGCTGAGGTGATCGCCCCGGTTTCATCGCAGACCTACGATTCCCGCTACACCTATGCGCCACCCCAGCAGATCAAGTTCGCCGGCTACGACGCGGCTGGGCAGTTTCATCCGCTCTACGTCAACGGCTATTCGATGAAGGTCGACCCGATTGCACTCAGCCGCAATTACCAGACCGATCCGGCCATCGTCATCCCGCTCGGCTTCTTCGTCAAAGGTGAACCCTACCGGTTCTGGGGGCTGTTCGATTTCGACCGGCACCTGATCGGCCCGATCGAAATGGGCAAACCATTCTATCTGTTCGGCGCCGATCGGCTAGGCCGCGACGTCTTCAGCCGGACGGTGCACGGCACCCGCGTTTCGATGTCGGTCGGGCTGATCGGGGTGTCCATCAGCCTCATTCTCGGCATCATCCTCGGCGGAATCTCCGGCCTCTATGGCGGTTGGGTCGACGATGTGATCCAGCGCTCCATCGAACTCATCAACTCGATCCCGACCATCCCGCTGTGGATGGGCCTTGCGGCTGCCGTGCCGATCAGCGCCGATCCGATCCTGGTCTATCTGTGGATCACAATTATCCTCTCGCTGATCGGCTGGACTGACCTGGCGCGGGTGGTGCGCGGGCGCTTCCTGTCGCTTAAGACGGAGGATTTCGTGATCGCCGCCCATCTCGATGGCTGTTCGCGAATGCGCATCATCTGGCGGCACATGGTCCCATCCTTCATGAGCCACATTATTGCCTCGGTGACGCTCGCCATCCCGACGATGATCCTTGCCGAGACCGCGCTCTCCTTCTTGGGCATCGGACTGCGCCCGCCGGTGGTGAGCTGGGGCGTGCTGCTTCAGGAGGCACAAAACATTCTCGCGGTCTCAAGCGCGCCCTGGCTGTTTCTTCCGGGCCTGGCGGTAATCGTCACCGTGCTCGCCCTCAATTTCCTCGGTGATGGATTACGCGATGCTGCAGATCCCTATGAATACTAATTCCAATTTCGCCGCGGCCGGCGGTGGGCACGCCGATCGCGACGCGCTGATCGAGGTCGACGACCTCAGGACCCACTTCTTCGGCGGTGCGGGCACGGTGCGGGCTGTCGACGGTGTTTCCTTTTCCATCCCCCGCGGCAAGACGGTCTGTGTCGTCGGCGAATCCGGTTCGGGCAAGAGCATTACCGGCCGCTCGATCCTCAACCAGGTTCCCCGCGGCGGGCGGATCGTCTCGGGCGCAATCCGCTACCGGCCCGATCCGGCCGCACCCGCCATTGATCTCGCGTCGCTCGATCCGCGCGGCCGCGACATGCGGGCAATCCGCGGCGCCCAGATCGGCCTGATCAGCCAGGAGCCGATGGCAGCCCTGTCACCTGTCCATACGATCGGCAACCAGATGGTGGAGGTGATCCGCCTGCATCTGAAGATGGGAAAGAAGGAGGCGCGCGAACATGCCATCGAGACGCTGGCGCTGGTAGGCATTCCCCGGCCGGCCGAGCGGATGGAAAGCTACGCGTTCCAGTTTTCCGGCGGCATGCGCCAGCGCGTCTGCATTGCGCTGGCGCTTGCCTGTCGCCCCAAGCTCTTGATTGCCGACGAGCCGACCACGGCGCTCGATGTGACCACCCAGGCCAATATCCTCGACCTGCTTGCCTCGCTGCAGGCCGAATTCGGGCTCTCTGTGCTGTTCGTGACTCATGATCTCGGCGTGGTGGCCGAGATCGCCGACGAGGTCGTCGTCATGTATGTCGGCCGGGTCGTGGAGGCGGGCGATGTCGACACGATTTTCCACGCGCCGGTCCATCCCTACACCAAGGCGCTGCTGCAATCGGTGCCGCGCATGCACGGGCGACCGAGCGAACGGCTCGCGACCATCGACGGCATGGTGCCCTCGCGTTTCCATAGGCCCGAAGGCTGCAGCTTTCATCCCCGATGCAGAGACGCGAGGGCGGGTCTCTGTGATCGGAAGGACCCCGGATCCGTCGTCATCGGTGACGGGCACGTCGCCAGCTGCCTGCTTTACGAGGGAAGACAATGATGACCGATCCCATGACGCAGCCAAGCCCGTTGCTCGAACTGAACAATCTCAGGATGCATTTTCCCATCCGCAAGGGGGCATTCCGGCAGGTGGTCGGGCATGTCAAGGCGGTCGACGGCGTTTCGCTTCGCGTCCAAGACGGCGAGACGCTCGGCATTGTCGGGGAATCCGGCTGCGGCAAGTCCACGCTTGCCCGCACCGTGCTGCGCATCTATCGGCCGACCAGCGGAGAAATCCGTTATCGCGACCGCAGCGGCGGCACGGTGGATCTCGCGGCACTGTCAGGCCCCGCCCTCAAGGAAATCCATCGGGACCTGCGCATTGTGTTTCAGGATCCGCAATCCTCGCTCAATCCGCGCCTTCCCGTGATCGACATCATCGGCGAAGTACTTGGTGTCAACGGCATCGCCAAGGGCCGGGAACTCGAGCACCGGGTCGCCGAGCTGATGCAGAGCGTCGGTCTGCGGCCTGAATATATGCGCCGCTATCCGCACGCTTTCTCCGGCGGCGAACGCCAGCGCATCGGCATCGCCCGGGCTCTGGCCTCCAATCCGCGCCTGGTGATCGCCGACGAGGCGGTTTCGGCGCTCGATGTCAGCGTCCAGGCGCAAACCATCAACCTGCTGCAGGACCTGCAGGAACAGTTCGGTCTGACCTATCTGTTCGTCGCCCACGACCTCTCGGTTGTCCGGCATATCTCCGACAATATCGCCGTCATGTATGTCGGCCGGGTCGTCGAAAAGGCGCCGACGGAGCAGATCTTCTCGCGCCCGCTTCACCCCTACACCGAAGCGCTGCTCTCGGCGGTGCCGATCGCCGATCCGAGGATGCGCCGCCACGGCCGGCGCATCCGGCTGGCGGGCGAGGTTGCCGACCCCGCGCATGCGCCGCCCGGCTGTGCCTTTCATCCACGTTGCCGCTACGCCACCGAGCTTTGCAGGCAGGAGCTGCCGGCGTTGCGCACCGTCACCGTCGATGGGCACGAAGTTGCCTGTCACCACGCCGAATCCCTGACCCTCAATCCTTTCGCCGATCGTACCGTTCCGGAGTTCAATTGATGCCCGAATTCATTCCACGCTCCGAGCAGCGTCCCATTGTGGATACCTCCTCCAGGACGCTCGATCTCATTTACTTCGATCTCGTCGCGCTTCCGGCCGATGGTCGGGACACGCGGCGGCTGCCCTTGCACGAAAGCCTCTACGTCGTGCTGTCGGGGCAGGTGGATATCGAGGTGGATGAGATCACGTTCGAAGCTGTGGGCCGGCGAGCCGATATCTGGAGAGGCGATGCGGACGCGGTGTATGCGCCCGTCGACGCCAATGTCCGGATATCGGCCCGTGGCGGCCCGGCGGAAGTCGCCATCGCCGGCGGTCTCTGCGACACGCGCTACGCCCCGTTCCGGGTCACGCCCGAGGAGGTCGACGCGGTCAATGTCGGCTCGCCCGACACGCATAGCCAACGGCGGATCGTCCACCTGCTCGGCCAACGGCAGAACGGCCGCTGCGGCAACCTGCTGGTGAGCGAACTCTATGCCGGCGAGGGCTGCTGGTCCGGCTATCCGCCCCACAAGCACGATACCGAAGACGGCGATGCCGAGACCCTGCACGAAGAACTCTATCACTACCGCTTCCAGCCCGAGACCGGCTTCGGCAGCCAGATCACCTATGACGACGACGGTCCGGTCAAAATCCTCATGACCCGCAACGGCGATACCGTCCTGGTCGATCGCGGTTACCACCCGACCGTCACGTCGCCAGGCCATCGCGGCTACATCTTCACCATCCTAGTCGGCAAGCATCGCCGCGGGCTGATCCAGCGCTTCGATCCCGCCCATCAGCATCTGACGAAGACCATCCCCGGTATCGACGCGATGCGCGACAAATTCAAATAATCCCGCTCCTGGCGTCGTGTGCCGGCATTGTGGCGCACCGCCAGACTTCCGCCCGAGGAGAGACGACCCCATGCGTGATCGTACGCGAATAAATGTCGACGCCAGTGAAGCGCTACGCCCGTTCAACCGGTTCTGGCGCGGCACCGGCTTTTCGCCGGCGGAACTGCTGCTGGAGCCCGAGATGCGCCAGATGCTCGCCTATATCGGCGGCCTGCCGAATGAGGGCATCAAGTTCCTGCGTGTGCATTATCTCTATAATCTGCTGAGTGCGAAGGGCGGGGGCGGCTATGACTGGTCCCTGCTCGACCGCGCGCTCGACGTGGTGATCGAACATCGGCTGAAGCCGTTTTTCGAGCTGATGGGTAATCCGTCGGGTCTGTTCACCGATTATGAGGATATGGATCAGGTCAAGCGCTGGCGGGACCTCGTGACGACGACGGTCGACCGCTATGGCGCGCGCTACGGCATGGACGAATTGCGCAAATGGTATTTCGAAACGACGAACGAGGCCGATTCCGGCTGGTGGACTTACGGGATCAAGGGCTACACCAACTATTACGACGCCTGCGTCGCCGGGCTCGACGCCATCGACCCGAACCTGCCGATGGGCGGGCCCGGCACTGCCCGCACCCTCTCGCCGATCTTTCGCGCCCTCACGGCCCATTGCGACAGCGGCACGAGCTGCCTGGGCGGCGACGGTCCGCCGCGCATCGACTACATCTCTGTCCACGAAAAGGGCGTCAATGGCAGCAAGGACGACCTGACCCCGAATACCAACGCCATCGTCGATCGGACGCTTCTCGTCGTCGACTATCTCAAGGAGCACCATCCGCGGCTTGCCGGCCTGCCGATAGTCAACGACGAATGCGATCCGCAGCTCGGTTGGAGCGATCATCACAGCTGGCACGGCAAGGCTTACTATGCCGGGATCATCGCCCGCATCATCGAACAGCACGACCGGCGGATCATCGCCCCGAAAGCGGCTGATTTTACCTTCCTCAGCAATGACCACGCCTTCATCGGCGGCTGGAGCCAGCGCACGATCTTTGCCTATTTCGGCTCGCGCAATTTCACCAAGGCGCAATGGGAGCACAAGACCAATCTCGATACGCTGGTCACCGACATCGATGCCGCGCCACCGTTCGACATCATCAAGAAGCCCGGCCTCACCTCGATGGAACTGCTGGCAACTCTTGGAGATACCGTCTGCAAGGTGACCGCCGAACCGCCGCTTGCTCCCGACCAGGACGGCCTGGCGATCCTGCCGACGCGGCTGCTGGGCGGCGGTGTCTCCATCAGCCTCATCCATAGCGTCGATGCCATCAACCGTTCAGGCCGGACCGCTGTGCGCCTCGAGGTGAACGGGCTGGTTCCCGGCCGCCACGCGCTGTGCCTGCTGCGCATCGATGAGGAATTCACCAATCCAATGGAGGTCTGGGAGGCTCAGCGCGACGAAAGCAATCCACGAGGGCCTTTTGAACCAGTCTGCGCGCCGCCTCAGCCGACGCAGGCGCAGTTTGCCGAACTGCGCCGCGCCCAGGAGCCCGCCTTGCTGCATCCGATCAGCACCTTCGAATGCGACGAAGGCCGGATCAGCGTCAATCTCGACGTGCCGTTGCCATCGCTGACGCAGGTGCTTGTCGTTCCCGACATCGGCGCGCCCCCGGCCGCACCCACGGGTCTCGTCGTCGAGCGCTACCTCGGTCTCGGTGGCCGGGAGGAGCGCATGCTGTTCTGGGCCGCCGGCGATACCAGCCCCGCCGTCTTCTACGATGTCCTGGTCAGTACCGACGGCGCGGCTTTTGAAAGGGTCAGTCCCGCGCCGCTGATCTCGACGGCATTCCTGCACATGTCGCCGCCGGAAGGCGCACGCTATGCGGTGTGCGCCCGTGATGCATTCGGCCGCCGCAGCGAACTTTGTATCTCTCGCGCTTGAACAGCGCGCCTTTCGGTCTGGGATCTGATCCATGGATATCGCCTATTTCACCAAAACCCTGGAAGGCCTGCCGCTGGAGACGGCGGCGGAGATCACTGCGGAGCTAGGGTTCGACTGTGCCGATCTCCTCGTCCGCGATGGCCACACCGTTTGCCCCGACCGGCCGGAGGCGATCATCAAGGCCGTCAAGCTCTTTGCCGCGTCCGGCCTGCGCACGCCGATGGCGTCGATCGACGCCACACGGCCCGACGATGCCGCGTCCCGGCTTCTTTCCTGTTGCGCCGAGGCCGGCATTGGCCAGGTCCGGCTTGGCTTCTGGCGTTATGATCCGTCGCGGCGCTGGCAGGTGCAGGTCGATGCGGCGCGGCGTGATCTCGACGGCTTCGAGCGCCTGGCAAATCAATTCGGTGTCAAGCTGACGGTCCAGCTTCACGGCGGGACGCTGCACGCCTCGGGCGCGCTGGCGATGCAATTGCTGGCCGGTCGCGACCCTACCAGGATCGGCGCCTATCCCGACCCGGCCAATCAGTTCATTCGCGAGGGAACGGAGGACTGGCGTCTGACCCTCGATCTTCTGGATCCGTGGTTCTGCTGCATGGGCGTCAAGAACTGCGGCTGGTTTCCCGGCGCTTACGGAGCCGACAGCCAACGTGCCTGGCACTCGGATTGGTATGGGCTCGATGACGGTATGGTCCCCTGGAACGACATCATCCCGCATCTGGTGACCACCGGATTTGCCGGCGTGCTCTCGATGCATTCCCAATACCGGGTTCCACGGGAACAGGCGCTCGACAAGGCCCGCGCCGATCTTGCCCATCTCAGGCGCCTCGTCGCCGCAGCGAAAGAATAGAAGCATGAACAAACAGGCTCCCGTCATCGCCGTCCTTTTGACCGAAAAGACCCGCCGGATGATGCTGGACGATGCGGCGATTGCCCAGTTGAACGCCCTTGGCGCGGTGCGCTGGCCGGCCGGTGCCACGATCGATACAGGCGATGTCGGCCAACTGCTGCAAGGGGCGACGGCCTGCCTGACCGGATGGGGTACGCCGCCCTTCGATCCCGCCGCGCGGCAGCGCCATCCGCAACTTGTCCTCGTGGCCCATTCGGCAGGCAGCATCCGCACGCTGATCCCGGCGCGGCTGTTCGATGACGGCCTTCGCGTCAGCCATGCCGCCTCGAAAATTGCCGCCTCGGTTGCCGAATTTGTCGTTGCCGAAGCGCTTCTCGCCATGCGCGGTATTCATCGGCTGCATCATGCATTGCGTGGCGGCGGGGAGTGGCTCGACGTTCGCGCCGCCGTGCCGCAAAGATTGCTCGGCGCCAGAACGGTCGGCATCGTCGGCGCCGGATATGTCGGCCGGGCGGTGATGCGCCTGCTCGTTCCATTCGGCTGCCGGGTGCTGGTCGTCGACCCCTATCTTGACGACCGCGAGGCTGCCGCACTCGGCGTCGTCAGGGCCGGATTGGATGAAATGCTTGAGCAAAGCGATGTAATTTCGCTGCATGCGCCCGTGCTGCCCGAAACCCGTCGGATGATCGGCGTCCGCGAACTGGCGCTGCTGCGCCCCGGTGCGCTATTCATCAACACGGCGCGCGCAGAGCTGGTCGATGAGGCGGCACTGCTCGCCGAGATTCGGTCCGGCCGCATCGAGGCAGCTCTCGATGTTTTCGACAATGAACCGCTGGCTGTGGATAGCCCGTTCCGCGACCCCCAGCTTACCAATGTCACCATTTCACCCCATGCCGCCGGCCACACCGAAGAGGCGCATCTCGCCCAGGGGCAGGCCATGGTCGATGAGATAGGCCGGCTGCTCCGCCGTGAACCGCTTCACCACGAAGTGTCGCGCGCCATGCTCGACCGGATGGCATGAGCATGGACAGAAACACGGGAGGTTCGGTGAAGGCGCCGCGCGTCAGGATCGTCGAGATCGACGCTTTCGAGCGCGACATCAACCTGCGCCTGCCATTCCGCTTCGGCGCGGCGACGCTCGAAAAGGCGCCGCAGGCCTTTCTCAGGGTGCGCGTCGAGAATGAAGAGGGGAAAACTGCCATCGGCGCTGCCGCCGAAATGATGGTGCCGAAATGGTTCGACAAAAATCCGGCGCTGACACCGGCGCAGAATGTCGATCAATTGCGCGGCTCGATCCGCACCGCAGCGGCTGCGTCGCTCGAGGCCTCCGCGCCGACAACCTTGTTTGCCGCCGCAAGGCTGAACGAGATGGAAACCGTGCGGCGCCTGCCCGGAAATCCTTTGGCCGCCGGTTTCGGACCTTCGCTTATCGCTCGCGCAGCACTCGATGCCTATTGCCGTCTTGCCGGCATTTCCTTTTTCGATGCGGTGCGCCAAAACCTCGTCGGAATCGGCGGCCCCTTGTTGCCGGGCGACATCGACGCCGACGCCGCCTCTGCGGTGCTTGCCGGCCTTCGCCCAGCCGGCTCGATCTCGGCCCGGCATACGATCGGGCTTCTCGATCCGATCACCGAGGGCGAGATTGTCGATCCCGTCGATGACGGCCTGCCGCAGAGCCTCGAAGCGGTGATCGCGCGCTACGGCAATCGCTGGTTCAAGATCAAGCTTTCGGGCACGATCGATGCCGATATCGACCGCCTGGCGCGGATTGCCGCCGTGCTGGATCGCCTGCCCGACTACCGGGTGACGGTCGACGGCAACGAACAATTCGGCGCCGCCGAACAGCTCGGCGCCTTGCTGGCGCAAATCGAGGCCATGCCCCAGCTGGCCAGGCTGCGCGCCGCCATTGCCTTTGTCGAGCAGCCGTTCTCGCGCGAGATCACTATGGAAACGCCGCTCGGGGATCTGGTGGCGCAATCGCCGTTCCTGATCGACGAGAGCGACGATGGCGATGGCGCCTTTGCCCGCGCCCGGGCGCTCGGCTATACCGGGGTCTCCTCGAAAACCTGCAAGGGCATTTACCGTTCGCTGCTGAAGGCGATCCGCATCAAAACAGGAACGGTGCCTGGGTTGTTCCTCTCGGGCGAGGATCTGACGTGCCAAGCCGGGCTTGCCGTGCAGCAGGATCTGGCGCTGGTCTCGCTTCTCGGTCTCTCCCACGTCGAGCGCAACGGTCATCACTATGTGGCCGGCATGCAAGCGGCACCGCAGGCGGAGAAAGCGCGCTTTGCCGCGGCCCATGCCGATCTCTACGGGCAGGGCGCCGACGGACCGTTGCTGTCGATTCGAGAAGGTCGGATTGCCATCGGTTCGCTCGGGACAATCGGCTATGCCAGCGGCGCCTTGCCCGATTTCGAAGCGATGAAGCCGCTATCCGACGAATAGCAGGACGCGCAGGCGGCTTGAGGCCGCCTGCGGGGGAATACGTCCCGCGGCCTTGTTCCGGGGAAGAGGAACGCGGCCGAAGAGGTTGCCGTCACCGGCCGTTGTTTGGTGGGTCATCGCTGACCTTGCCCTCGCCTTGACTGCTCGGGTTGGAAATCGATCGCCGCGTGATCGTTGGACGCATGCGGTTTATCTCCGGCGATGTCCTGGGCCAGCCCGATCCGGTGCAGCAGCCGTTTGAGGACCTGTTCCAGATCATCGACGAAGGTGAAGATGACGGGGATGACGATGAGGCTGAGCAGCGTCGACATCGCCACGCCGCCGATCACCACGATCGCCATCGGCTGGCGGAAGCTCGAATCCCCGCCCATCAGGCTGAGCGCGGCCGGTAGCATGCCGCATGCCATGGCGATGGTGGTCATGACGATCGGCCGTGCGCGCTTGTGGCAGGCATCCACCAAGGCGTCGAACCTGGCCATGCCACGCTGACGCGACATGATCGCATATTCGATGAGCAGGATGGAGTTCTTCGTCACCACGCCCATCAGCATGAGCAGGCCGATGACAACAGGCATGGAGAAGCTCGTTCCGGTCAGCACCAGCGGCACCAACGCGCCGCCGAGAGAGAGCGGCAGAGCCATCAGAAGCGTCAGCGGCTGCAGGAAATCGTGGAAGAGCAGGACGAGGACCGCGTAGATGCAGAAGACGCCGATCGCCATTGCCAGCGCAAAGCTCTGGAACAGTTCCGAACTGCGCTGAAGTTCGCCCTGGTTGACCAGGGTGACGCCCGAGGGAAGATGACGAAGCGCCGGCAACGCCAGCGCCTCACGGTTGACGTCGCCGAGAATGCGGCCGTTGAGTTCGACGGAAAGGATGACGTTGCGCATCCGGTCGATGCGGTCGATCTCCGACGGGCTGCCGCCGATCCTCACGTCGGCGATCGATCCGAGATCGACGTTGCCGTTCGTTCCCGCCACCCGCATGTTCTTGATGTCGTCCAGATTGGTGCGCGTCTCGGGCGAGAAGCGGACGACGATGGGAATCTGCCGCTGAGGCAGGTTGAGCTTCGGCAGGTCGGAGGAATATTCTCCGTTCGTTGCCACGCGCACGGCCTCGGCGACGGCGCTCGACGTTACCCCGAGTGCGGCGCTGCGCGCAAAGTCGGGTGTGATCTGGATCTCGGGCGCCTGTCTGGCCGCAGTCGACGTCACTGCTCCGATGCCCTGCAGCGAGCGGAGCTGTTCCTCGAGCGCCGTGCTGGCGCTGTCGAGCACGTTTGCGTCGTCGCCCGCCAGCGTGATCTCGAGCTTCGTGCCATTGCCGCCTCCGCCGACCTCCACACGCACGCCAGGGAGGACGGAGAGCGCCTGTCGGATGTCGTTTTCGATTTCCGATTGCTTGCGATTGCGCTCGTCGATGGGCGGCAGCACGGCAACGATCGTCGCCGATCCGACATCGCTGGTGGTGCTGGCGTCGGGGCCGCCGCCCGAGGACGTCGAACCGACGGCTGAAAAGACATGCGTCACGTCGGGAAGCTTGCCGATGATATCGGCGGCCTTCCTGGCCGTGGCATCCGTCTGCTCGATGGTGGCGCCCGGCTGCATGGTCAGCGTGACCTGGGTCCGCGCGTCGTCGGACGCGGGCAGGAAGCCCGATTTCAACAAGGGGATGGTCGAAAGCGAGAGCGCCACGACGATGGCAGTGACGGCCACCGTGGTTTTCCTGCGGTTCATGGCGGCCTTCACAATGGCGATATAGGCGCGCATGATCCGGCCATCCTTCTCCTCGGTCGGATGCGCCTTCATGAAATAGCCGGCCATCATCGGCGTCAGCAGGCGCGCGACCACAAGCGAGGCGAGCACCGCGACGGCGGCGGTGATGCCGAACTGGCGAAATATGAGGCCCGGTATGCCGCTCATGAAGGCCGTCGGCAGGAAGACCGAGACCAGCGTGAAGGTGGTCGCAATGACCGCAAGTCCGATCTCGTCGGCCGCTTCGAGGGCGGCGTCGACCGGCCGCTTGCCCATCTGCAGGTGGCGGGCGATGTTCTCGATCTCGACGATGGCATCGTCGACGAGGATGCCGACCACCAGCGACAGCGCAAGCAGCGTGACGATATTCAGGCTGAAGCCGGCGAAATACATGACAAGGAAGGTCGGTATGACCGACAGGGGCAGCGCCACGGCCGACAGGATCGTCGCCCTCCAATCCCGAAGGAAAAGCCAGACGACGATGATCGCCAGGATCGCCCCTTCGTAGAGCATGTGCATCGAACCATCGTAGTTGCCGATGATCGGGCCGATCGTGCTGTAAGCCTCGTCGATCTGCACGTTGGAATGCTTGGTGGCAAACTGCTTGATCGCCTTGTCGACATCGGCGGCAACGCCGCTGTCGGAAAATCCGTTCGAGCGCTTGATCTCGACCGCGATCACCGGCTTGCCGTCGAGATAGGCCATCGAGGAGCGCTCGGCGAAGCTGTCAGTGATGGATGCGACGTCATCGAGGCGAACCTGCTGGCCGTTCGCCAAAGAGATTTTGAGCCCCTTTAGAGCTTCGACCGATGGCAGGGCGCCGAGCGTGCGCAAAGTCTGGCGGGTGCCGCCGATTTCGCCAAGCCCGCCCGATATATCCGTCTGCACTGCCTTTAGTTGCGACGACACGGTGGCGGCGGTGACACCCAGCGACGCCATGGTCGCGGGATCGAGATCCACATGAACCTCACGGTCGATCCCGCCGATGCGGTTGACTTGACCGACACCGGACACCGACAGCAGCGCCTTGGTCAGATCATTGTCGACAAACCAGGAAAGTTCGGTCTCGTTGAGAGCGGTCGAGCGAATGGCATAGGTGACCAGCGCGGAACTCTGTACGGTGACCTTGCTGACGCTCGGCGTCTCTATCTGCGCCGGCAGATCGCCCTTGACGCTGTCGACGGCATTGCGGACTTCGTTCAGGGCAGTTTCGCTGTCTTTTTCCAGCTTGAAGGACACCTTGGTCGAAACGGTGCCGTCCGTGATCGTCGTGGTGATATGGTCGAGATAGCTAAGGGCGGCAAGACTATCCTCGATCTTCCGGGCCACCTCGGTTTCGAGCTGCGTCGGCGCCGCGCCGTCGAGCGTAGCGGTGACGTTGATCGTGGGAAGGTCCATGTCGGGGAAATTCTGGATCGGCAGCTGCTTGAAGGCCAAGAGCCCACCGACTGTCAGCATCACAAACAGCAATATCGCCGGTACGGGATTGCGGATCGACCAGGCTGAGAAGTTCATCAGTTTGTCTCCGCAATCTTAACGAGGTCGTTGTCCGACAGGAACGCGCCGCCTGAGCTCACCACCTTCGACGAGCGATCGATGCCGGAGACGATTTCCACCTCGCCATTGTTGCGGCGGCCGGTTTCCACCCTGACCTTTTGCACCCGCTGATCCTCACCTGAAGTGAAGAGGTAACTGATGCCGTCCCGGAACACGATCGCCGTCTCGGGAACGGTCAGCGCCGGAGAGGTCTGCAGTTCGATATTGCCGGTGACATAGAGGCCGGTGCGCGGACGGACGTCTGCGGGAAGCGCCACATAGACGATTGCCCGGCTGGTATCGGTGCTGACCGACGGCCCGACAAGTCTCACCTTGCCGTCAATGGCATGGCCGTCCGGTCCGCTGATCTTGACGCTCAAACCTTCCGAAATGCGTGGGAGGTAACGGGCTGAAACTTCCGCCTGCCATTCGACCCGCTGCTGGCGAACCATGCGGAACAGCTCGGTGCCGGCGGAGACGACAGCGCCGAGATTGGCGGACCGGGACGTTATGAGACCGTCGTCGACGGCAGTAATGGTGGTCTGCGCAAGCTTGATCTTTTCGCTGTCGAGTGCCGCCTCTTCAGAGGCGAGGCTTGCCGTCGCCGTCTGCTCGTCGGCCAGATATTCGACGATCTTCTCGTCGGAAAGCGCGCCCGAGGGTCGGAGCTGCCGCGCCCTATCGGCGTTGGCCTTGGCCTTCGAAAGACTTGCCTTGGCAGTCTCGACGGCGGCTTCCTGCTTGCGAAGATCGGCGAGCACGCTTTCTTGGGAAAGCCGGACGAGCGTCTGTCCCTTCGTGACCACGGAGCCGACATCGACCAGGACATCGGTTATGCGCAGGCCGCTGGTTTCTGAGGCAATGACCGCGTCCTGCCAGGGTTTCAGCCATCCGCTCGCCGGAACGGTGTCAGGCCAGTTCCGCTGCGCCGGCGCCGTCAGAGAGACGGTGAGAGCGGGAGCTGCCACCTGCTCGGCTGCGGCATCGCGGAGGGGGAAGAAAAGCGCGACCGCAACGAACGCGGCGGCGAATGGTTTGGATGGTTTTCTCAACGATGCACTCCTTGTGGTCAAAGGCATCGCTGCCTTTCCCGATCCGCGATCAGCTCGATGACGGATTGCGGCTCATGCACGGCAATCCGATCGCAGCTCGCGTCGATGTCATGGCAGAATAGGTAACGGGGCGAATGTTAAGTGCGGTCAAGTTGGTGTTAAGTTAGGTAAAACTTGGCCGCGCGAGCGCGTTTGGCTGTATGGATTGCCGGGATTAAAGACGGATAACGTGAATGAACAAGGTTCTCCTCATCGACGACGATGCCGAGCTGACGACGCTTCTGCAGGAATATCTGGTCGAGGAAGGATATGATGTCGTAACGGATACGGACGGCCGCGCCGCCATTGCCGCGGCCGCCGGCAATACGGTCGATATCATCGTGCTCGACATCATGATGCCCCGGATGAACGGGATCGAGGTTCTGCAGCGGATCAGGAAGTTGAGCCAAGTCCCGGTTCTGATGCTGACTGCAAGAGGCGACGATGTCGACAGGATATCGGGCCTCAATCTCGGCGCCGACGACTATGTGCCGAAACCATGTTCGCCGGGCGAATTGGCGGCGAGGCTGCGGGCTATCCTGCGCCGCGCCGGTCAGCCGGCGGCCGGTGTATCGACCGACACGATCAGGGGAGGACAGCTCGTGCTCCATTCCGGCAGCAGAAGCGCTGAATGGCGCGGCGAGACCTTGGAGTTGACCGGCACCGAATTCAGCCTGCTCGGGGTTCTCGCCCGCAGCGCCGGCCAGCTGGTGTCGAAGCAGGAGATTTCGAAGCGCGCCTTCGGCAAGCCGCTCACGCCGTTCGACCGCCGTATCGACGTCCATATCAGCAGCGTTCGCCAGAAACTCGGGCTGCGGGAGGACGGGCAATCCTGGATCCAGTCCGTCCGCGGCCAGGGCTATCAACTTCTCGTGGACTGATCATGCCCCGGCTTTTCTGGAAATTCTTCAGGATCATCTGGCTGACACTGGCGGCAAGCCTTGCTGTCATTATCCTCACCGTCAAACTCCTTCAGGCGGTTCCCTTCGCAAGCGAGTTGGACCAGGAGCGGCGGACGCTCGTGTTGAACCTGACTGCAAACATTCTGGTTGAAGACGGCGAAGCCGCCGCCGGGCGTTTCGTGACCACGAGCGAGAAGACGCAGCCGCTCGGCCTGACCCTGTCGAAGCCTGCGGAGGCCGACGCCTGCGCCGAGAAGAACACGGTCACCACCCGATCCGTGCCGAAGGATGGGGTCTGTTACCGGCTTTCCGTGTCGGCCCCGGCCAATTTCACCTTCGACGACCTTGGCCCGTTCATGCCGTGGTTCACCATCCTGATCGCGAGCACGATCGCGGCGGGTGCGCTCGCCCGATACCTCATTCGTCCGGTCGTGCATCTGCGCGACGGTTTGAGCGCGCTTGCCCATGGCCGCTTAGACTTCCGCATCGGCGATAAAATGGCCGGACGAAAGGATGAAGTCACGGCACTTGCCTATGATTTCGATTCCAGCGCCGCCCGGCTTCAGGAGCTCCAGGATGCGCAGCAGAGGCTATTCCATGACGTCTCCCACGAATTGCGCTCGCCTTTGTCCCGCCTGCAGGCGGCCGTCGGCGTGCTCCGGCAGAACCCGGCCAAACTTACAGCCATGCTGGACCGTATGGACCGGGAGGTCGAACGGCTCGATACGCTGGTGGGCGAGGTTCTGACCCTTGCCAGGCTGACGGCGGGATCCGGCCGGCCGCTGAAGACGCAGACCCTCGACATCATCGAGCTCCTCAACGAAATTCTCGGCGACGCGGTATTCGAAGCCCAGGCGCGCGAGGTCGCGATCACGCCGAGCATCGACGGCATCTTCCGCGCCGAGGTCGAAGGTGAATTGATCTACCGGGCGCTCGAAAACATCGTCCGCAATGCCGTCAAGTACACGGCGGAGCATTCGCGCGTCACCGTCTCCTGCGAGGCGGCGGCCGACTGCCTCAGGATCTTGGTGACGGATCAGGGGCCAGGTGTCGGCCGGGACGAACTCGAACGCATCTTCCAGCCGTTTTCCCGCGGGAAAGACGCCGTGCCGAGCGGCGGATACGGTCTGGGTCTCGCCATCAGCAGGCAGGCGATCGAACGCCATGGCGGGCGCGTGCGTGCATCATTGCCTGAGGCCGGCGGCCTGGCGATTACCCTGGAGCTCCCGAGGCGGCCGACGCCCCATGGCGCGGCCAGTGATGAAACCTGATCCGCATAGCCCGACGAGGCGGTGCCGAATTTTACCCAACTTTACAGTTTCTTAACCGCCATTAACGCTAGCATCGCTAAGCCTGAACCCACGATCCCGGTTCAGAAGGCTCGCCCGTGAGTACGTCGTTTCCCACAAGACTATCATCCCTCCGCTACGCTGCATCCGCACTGACAATTCTGCTGACGGGCTGCGTCAGCGGCCCGGACCACGTTCCCCCGCAAATGCCGCTTCCTGCCAAATTCGCAGGGGGAGGTGACAAGAGCAACGGCAATGTCGTGACGGCTGAGTGGTGGACGGCCTTTCGCGACAAGCGGCTCGACGGCCTGGTGGTCCATGGCCTTAGCGAGAACCTCGATGTGCTGCAGACGCTCGAAAGCATCAACTCGGCCGCGGCCAACGTCACGGTCGCCGGCGCCGGCGGCCTGCCGAGCCTGACCGTCGGCGCATCGCACACGCTATCCGGCGAGAAAGGCAAGCTCCGCACGACGGTCGGCACCACGAACACATCAGGCGGCGAGGCCAGCCTCTCCTGGCTGCTCGACTTTTTCGGCCAGTATCGCCGCTCCAGGGAGAGCGCGATTGCCTCGCTGGGGGCGGCCTATGCGACGGCCGACAATGCCAAGCTCACTTTCCTCAAAGATCTCGTCGAGAGTTATATCGACGCCCGCTACTACCAGGAGCGCATCGCGCTTTCCCAAGCGAGTGTGAAATCCCGCCAGCAGACTTACGAACTGACGCAGCTGCAGCTGAAAGCCGGTGCGGCCTCCCGCCTCGATGTCGTTCAGGCCGAGGGCCTGGTGCAGTCGACGAAGGCCGATATTCCCGGCCTGGAAAAGAGCTTCACGGAGTCGGCCCACCACATCGCCACGCTGCTCGGGATGCCGGCATCCTCGCTGGTGGACGAGCTGAAGAAGAGTGCCGGCCAACCGGTTTTCCGCGGCGACATTCGCGCCGGCATTCCGGCCGATCTCATCCGCAACCGTCCGGATATCCGCAAGGCGGAACGCGAGCTGGCGGCGGCCGTTGCCAATATCGGCGCAGCCGAAGCCCAGCTCTACCCGTCGATCTCGCTCTCCGGTTCGATCTCGCCGAGCTGGGTCAAATCGTCGGGCGCCAGCGGCGCAAGCCTCACCAACTGGTCTTTCGGCCCGTCCCTCAGCCTGCCGATCTTCGATGGCGGTACATTGCGGGCGAATGTCGATGTCGAGAAATCCGATGCGAAGACCCAATATCTTGCCTGGAAAGCGGCGGTGCTGAACGGCGTCGAAGAGGTCGAAAACGCACTGTCGGCTGTTCGGCGCGACACGCAGACGCTGGAGCCACTGCGCCGGCAGGTACAGACGGCGCAGGAATCGCTGGCGCTTTCGACCACGAGCTACAAGGATGGCGCTTCGTCGCTGCTCGATATCCTCGACGCGCAGCGTTCGGTCTCCGATGCCGAGGCAAGCCTTGCCGCCACGGTACAGCAGGTCGCCAAGGATTATGTGGACCTCTATGTCGCCATCGGTGCCGGTTACCTCGAGCCGGAGCACGCCGCCTCCAAGCCAACCGCAAAGTCGGGCTAATTGGCCTACCGTCCGACGCTCCCCAGAATGCGCAGCGCGAGCTTGAGATGCGGTAGGTCGAGCATGCGGCCATCCAGCTGGATGACGCCGGCGTCGGGACTGGCGGCAAAGGCGGCGGCGACTTTCTTGGCCCAGGCGATCTCGGATGCATCCGGCGTAAAGGCGTGATTGATCGTTTCGATCTGGCTCGGATGGATGGCCATCATGCCGGAAAAGCCGTCGCGCCGGGCGCGGCCGAGATAGGCGCTCAGACCTTTGAGATCGTGGAAATCGGGATAGACGGTTTCGATTGCGGGGACGGCGGCGGCATGGGCTGCGAATAGGGTGAGCGAGCGAGCAAGCTCGTAAGGTGGCGTATAACGGCCATCCGTCCTCCGCGCGGTCGTGGCCCCCATCGCGGCGGGCAGATCCTCGGCACCCCAGGTCAGCCCGCAGAGGCTGGTGGAAACCTCCCGATAACTGCCGATCTCGAAGATTGCCGCCGGCGTTTCGGTCGCGATCGGCAAAATGGGAAAGGCAGACGTCAGCGAGGCTGCGAGTTTGCGCACGGAAGCCGCGCCCTCGGCCTTCGGCAGCACGATCGCGAAAGGATGAAGGCCGCTCAGAGCGGCAAGGTCGTCCTCGAATGCCGGAGAGGTGAGGGGGTTGATGCGGATTAGGAGAGCGGTTTCGCCGGAATGGCTTTGGGCAAATTCGTGCACGCTCGCGCGCGCTATTGGCTTATTCACAGGCGAAACCGAATCTTCCAGATCGAGAATGACGGCATCGGCACCCGAGGCGAGCGCTTTTTCGAAACGTTCCGGCCGGTCGCCTGGCACGAAGAGCAGCGAGCGCAGCCTCATGACGGTTTCACCTTCAGCATCGCGGTGCGCAGGCACTGACAGACGATCTCATCGCGCTGGTTGAGGGTGATGTGCCGAAAGCTGACGATGCCGGCATCGGGGCGGGAATTCGAGCGGCGCAGCTCCGTCACCTCGGTTTCCACCCTAAGTGTGTCGCCGATGAAGACCGGTTTCGGCATCGTCACCTTGTCGTAGCCGAGATTGGCGACAAGCGTGCCGAGCGTGGTGTCGCCGACCGAAAGGCCAACGGTCAGCGCGAAAGTGAAGGTGCCGTTGACGACGATCCGGCCGAATTCGGTGCCGGCCGCATACACGGCATCGAGGTGTAGCGGCTGCGGATTGTGGGAGAGCGTCGAAAACAGCAGGTTGTCGGTCTCGGTGACCGTTCGGCGGATTGCGTGGGCGATGCGATCGCCGACCGTCCATTCGTCGAAGTAGCGACCGGCCATCAATCCTGCTCCTTCATGACGCTGGCCACCAGTTGGTTTTCCGAGACCCTGATGCCGGGAGAAACCTGCAGTTTTCCGACGATGCCGTCGAAGGGGGCCCGCAGCGAATGTTCCATTTTCATGGCTTCGACCGTCAGCAGACGGTCCCCCTTGGCGACCGAGTCGCCTTCGGCCACATCCACGGAAATGACCAGGCCGGGCATGGGCGACAGGATGGCGCCATCACCCACGCCGTGGCTTGCCTCGACCTCGCTTGCGACGGGCAGGCTGATCGGCCAGGCGTTGCCGGCGTCGAAAAGCACCGTCGTCTCGTCCGTCTCGATGGTCTTTGCTTCGAGGTCGGGGCGCACCCCCCCCCAATAGAGGTGGCCGCCGACGCGTACCCGGACGCGGCTGTCGCTCGGCCCAGCGACGCGAAAGCCGGTGAGGGCGGACCAAGGCTCATCAGACGCGCTCTTTGCAAGCGCGGTGGCCGCGCTGTCGATCACGGTTTCATCAGGCTCAGTCGCCAGAAGGCTTTCACCGTGACGGTCGAGGAAGCCGGTATCGATCCGTGTGGCGCGAAAATCCGGGTCGACGGCGATGCGGGCGAGAAGGCCGGCATTCGATCGGACCGGCCAGACCTCGATGCCGCCACAGGCGGCGGCGAGTTTCGACAGTGCCGCGCCGCGGTTCGGCCCATGCGCAATGATCTTGGCGATCATCGGATCGTAGAAGGCGGTGATCTCATCGCCCTCATCGACGCCGCTGTCGACGCGGACCGTTTTCGGCAGCTTGAGATGGTCGAGCCGGCCGGTCGAGGGCAGGTAGCCGGCGGCGGGATTTTCGGCATAAAGCCGGGCCTCGAAGGCCCAGCCGTTGATAACAATCTCGTCCTGGCTTTTCGGCAAGGGCTCGCCGCTGGCGACCTTCAGCTGCCAGAGCACCAGATCCTCGCCTGTTATGGCTTCGGTGACCGGGTGTTCCACCTGCAGCCGCGTGTTCATCTCCATGAACCAGATGCGATCGGGATTGAGGCCGGAGGAGGCATCGGCGATGAATTCGATGGTGCCGGCGCCAACATAGTTTACCGCTCTTGCGGCCTTCACCGCCGCATCGCAGATCGCTGCCCGGGTGGCGGTATCGAGGCCGGGGGCGGGGGCCTCCTCGATGACTTTCTGGTGACGGCGCTGCAGCGAACAATCGCGTTCGAAGAGATGAACGCAATTCCCGACCTTGTCGGCAAAGATCTGCACCTCGATATGGCGTGGATTGGCGATATAACGTTCGATCAGAACGCGGTCGTCGCCGAAGGAGGCGGCGGCCTCACGGCGGCAGGAAGCGAGAAGCTCGGCGAAATACTGCGGGCGGTCGACGCGGCGCATGCCCTTGCCGCCGCCGCCAGCAACGGCCTTGATCAGCACCGGATAACCGATGGCATCGGCCTCGGACGCCAGCCGCTCTTCGCTCTGGTCCGGGCCGAGATAACCGGGGGTGACGGGGACGCCTGCCGCCTGCATCAATTCTTTCGCGGCGTCCTTGAGCCCCATGGCGCGGATGGCGGCCGGAGGGGCGCCGACCCAGACGATGCCGGCACTTTCCACCGCTTCGGCAAATTCGGCATTTTCCGACAAGAACCCGTAACCGGGATGGATAGCGGCGGCGCCGGTTTTCCGGGCGGCCTCGAGGATGCGTTGCTGCGAGAGGTAGCTTTCGTGGGCCGCCGGCGGGCCGATGGCGATCGCCTCGTCCGCTTCGCTGACGAAGGGCAGGCCGGCATCTGCCTCGGAATAGACGGCGATCGTGCGGATGCCGAGCAGCTTGGCGGTGCGGATGATGCGGCGGGCGATCTCGCCCCTGTTGGCAATGAGAAGACTTTCCATCATGGCCGCCTCACATCCTGAACAGGCCGAAGCGCGGCCCTTTCGGGATCGGCGCATTCAGGCAGGCGGAAAAGGCAAGGCCGAGTACATCTCGGGTCTGGCGCGGGTCGATAATGCCGTCGTCCCAGAGGCGGGCCGTCGCATAATAGGGGTTGCCCTCCGCCTCGTAGCCGGCGCGGATCGGCGCTTTGAAAGCCTCTTCCTCGTCGGCCGGCCAGTCCTCTCCACGCGCCTCCATCGCATCGCGGCGGATGGTGGCGAGCACCGAGGCTGCCTGTTCGCCGCCCATGACGCTGATGCGGCTGTTTGGCCAGGTGAAAAGGAAGCGCGGTCGATAGGCGCGGCCGCACATGCCGTAATTGCCGGCGCCGAAGCTGCCGCCGATGATGACGGTGACTTTCGGCACGGTGGCGGTCGCCACCGCCGTCACCAGCTTTGCCCCGTCCTTGGCGATGCCGCCGGCCTCGTAACGGCCGCCGACCATGAAGCCGGAGATATTCTGCAGGAAGAGCAGCGGCACGCGGCGCTGGCAGGCGAGTTCGATGAAATGCGCGCCCTTCAGCGCGCTTTCGGAAAACAGCACGCCGTTATTGGCGATGATGGCGACCGGCATGCCCCAGATGCGGGCGAAGCCGCAGACCAGCGTGGCGCCGTAAAGCGGTTTGAACTCGTGCAGTTCCGAGCCATCGACGATCCGGCCGATCACCTCGCGCACGTCATAGGGCGAGCGCAGGTCGTCCGGAATGAGGCCGCAGAGATCTTCCGGATCGAGTTTCGGCCGCCGCGGCGGCGTGATGTCGATATCGATTGATTTCACGCTGTTGAGGGTTGCTGCAATATCGCGCATCAGCAGCAGCGCATGTTCGTCGTTTTCGGCGACATGATCGACGACGCCGGAGCGGCGGCCGTGGGTCTCGGCGCCGCCGAGCTCTTCGGCCGAGATGATCTCACCGGTGGCAGCTTTGACCAGCGGCGGGCCGGCGAGGAAGATCGTGCCTTGATTGCGCACGATGACCGTTTCGTCGGACATGGCCGGCACATAGGCGCCGCCGGCGGTGCAGCTCCCCATCACGCAGGCAATCTGCGGAATGCCTTCCGCCGACATCTGGGCCTGGTTGTAGAAGATCGCGCCGAAATGGTCGCGGTCGGGAAAGACCTCGGCCTGATGCGGAAGATTGGCGCCGCCGCTGTCGACCAGATAGAGGCAGGGCAGCCGGTTCTGCAGGGCGATTTCCTGCGCCCGCAGATGTTTCTTCACCGTCAGGGGGTAGTAGGCGCCGCCCTTCACCGTTGCGTCATTGGCGACGATCATCACCTCGCGGCCGCAAACGCGGCCGATGCCTGATATGATGCCGGCGCCCGGCGCCTCATCGCCATACATGCCGTTGGCCGCCAGCGTGCCGATCTCCAGGAACGGGCTGCCGGCATCGATCAGCAACTGGATGCGGTCGCGCGGCAGGAGCTTGCCCTTGCCGGTATGGCGCTCGCGCGCTGCTTGCGATCCGCCTTGGCGCGCCTTCGCCGAACGCTCGTGCAACTCGTCGATCAGGGCCTTGTTCTTGCCGGCATTGGCTTTGAAGCTGTCGCTGTCGCTGTCGATCACAGTCGAAATCACCGTCATGATGCAACAAGCTCCCGGCCGATCAGGTAACGGCGGATCTCATTGGTGCCGGCGCCGATGTCGTAGAGCTTGGCATCGCGCAAAAAGCGTTCGACCGGCCATTCCTTGGTATAGCCGGCGCCGCCGAGCGCCTGGATCGCCTCGAGCGAAACCTTGACGGCATTCTCGCTGGCAAAAAGGATCGCGGCCGCCGCATCCGTGCGCGTCGCGCGGCCGGCATCGCAGGCGCGGGCGACGGAATAGACATAGGCGCGCGCCGAATTCAGCGCGACATACATATCGGCGATCTTGGCCTGCATCAGCTGGAAATCGCCGATCGGTTTGCCGAACTGCTTGCGGTCGCGCACATAGGGCAGCACGACATCGAGGCAGGCCTGCATGATGCCGAGCGGACCGCCGGCAAGCACGGCGCGTTCGTAATCGAGACCGGACATCAGGATCTTCACGCCTTCCCCCTCCCGGCCCATCAGCGCCTCGGCTGGCACCTCGCAATCCTGAAAGACCAGTTCGGCCGTGTCGCTGCCGCGCATGCCGAGCTTGGATAGCTTTTTCGAGACGCTGAAGCCGGGCAGGCCTTTTTCGACGATGAAGGCGGAAATGCCTTTCGCGCCGGCGGCGGGATCGGTCTTGGCATAGACGACGAGCACGTCGGCATGCGGCGCGTTGGTGATCCAGAACTTGGTGCCGTTCAGGATGTAGCGGTCGCCCTTTTGCTCGGCACGTAGCCGCATGGAGACGACATCGGAACCGGCACTGGCCTCGGACATCGCAAGCGCGCCGACATGTTCGCCGGAGATCAGCTTCGGCAGATAGCGGCGTTTCTGCTCCGGCGCGGCCCAGCGGCGGATTTGGTTGACGCAGAGATTGGAATGGGCGCCGTAACTCAAGCCGACGGAGGCTGAGGCACGGGAAACCTCCTCCATGGCGACGACATGCTCGAGATAACCGAGACCAGCACCGCCGAATTCTTCCTCGACGGTGATCCCATGCAGGCCGAGCGCGCCCATTTCAGGCCAGAGCTGGCGCGGAAACGTGTTGCTTTCGTCGATCTCCGCGGCCAGCGGAGCAATATGATCGGCGGCAAACCGCGCCGTCGTTTCACGGATCGCGTCCGCGGTGTCGCCGAGCGAAAAATCAAACATGGCACTCCTCCCGCTGAAATATGTAGCGCGGGTTGCGGCAGGTTCAAAGTGTCTCTGATTTGGATGCGGATGAGAGCCTTCTATCGAAGCTGTGCTGTTTTCTTGAAAATATGGAAAATATGGAATATATGGAAATAAAGTCGGAGTTTATATCATGCGACAGTTCACGACAGGGGATCTCAACAAGCAGGTCGGCGACGTCACCGATGCTGCAAGCCGGGAGCCGATCATTCTCACTCGACATAACAAGCCGCGTTTCGTGCTGATGAGCTATGAACATTACGAGCGCATGCGCAACGGCAAGGACCCGCGTCGTGCTCATCATCTTTCGGAGATGCCGGACGAACATGCCGAGTTGTTCGGCGAGGCGATCGAGCGGCTGGCGAAGGGTGAAGGCTACGACGATGAGCCATGAGTTTCGCCCCGGGGACGTGGTGTCCTATCCCTATCTCTGGGCATGGCAGCAGCAACGTGGCGAGACCGAAGGGCGCAAACAACGGCCAGTTTGTGTCGTTGTCGCAATCCGCAGTGCAAGCGATGGAAATACGCACCTTGTGCTTCTGGCAATCACAACGCAGCCGCCGCAGGCGGGGAGGGTTGCTCTGGAAATTCCTGATATCGAGCGCCGGCGTGCCGGTCTTGGTGATCTCAATCAGAGCTGGATCGTCGTAGACGAATATAATTACGATATTATCGAGCAGTCCTGGTACATCGAGCCTCATCAGGAGGCTCTTGGTCGCTTCAGCAAATCCTTCGTTATGAAGATTGCCGCCACGTTCGCGAAAGCGCGAAGCCAGTCGGGTCGCGTCAAACGGTTCGACTGACATAGCTTCGATTTTCCGCTTCCTCCCGCCGAAAAGCCTCGGGGCTCTTGCCCATCCATTTCCGGAAGGCCCGAAAGAAGGCGCTGGGTTCGGAATAGCCGAGCTGCACGGCGATCTCGCCGATGGTGTTCGATGTGCTCAGCAGCAGTTCGACGGCAAGGTCGCGGCGGATGTCGTCCTTGATGGCGGCATAGCTTTGCCCCTCGTCGTGCAGACGGTGGCGGAGCGTCGAGGGCGGCATCCGCATATCGGCGGCGAGCTTGGCGAAGTTCGTCCAGGCATAGGGCGTTGCCAGGTTCAAGCGCCGGCGGACGGCGGCGGCGATGCCGGCATCGTAACGATAGCGCACCAGAATATTGGCGGGCGAGCCGCGCAGGAACTGTTTGAGTGCCTGTTCGCTGCGTGAAATTGGCAGGTTGAGCAGGGCGCTGTCGAAGCCGAGCCGGCTGATGGCTTGAGAAAACCGCACGGGTGCTCCGAAGAAGAGCTGGTAGTCGGCGCCTTGGCGGGGCTCGGCGCAGCGGAAATCGACGAGCTTGATCGGGATGCGCCGGCCGACCAGCCAGCAAATGATGCCGTGCAGGATGATCCAGTAGGTGCGGTAGGCGAAGGCCGAACGCGGGGCGCCGGCATCGCTGAGCTCGACCTCAGCCATGCCGTCGCGGACGACCAGCCGTCCTCGGGGATCGTCGAGCACGACATCGAGAAAGCGCAGCGCCCGGCGGAGCGCCTGACCGAGCGTCGGTGCATGCAGCACGCAATGGCAAAGCAGGGTGAAGCTGCCGCTGCGCATCGGCCGGGCGCCCATGCCGAAGAATTCGTCGTCGAGTTCGGCAGCGATCGCCAGCCAGAGCGCGCCATAGGTCTCCGCCGAAACCGGCTGGTCGATGACAGGCGGAAGGTTGACGCGGGCAAGGATCGCCGCCGTCGGCTTGCCCAACCGCCGCAGGCTGTCGAGCGCTTCCTCCACGAAACCCGGCGCGATCATGCGTCGCTCGATCTCGGCCATGTCAATCCCCGCTATGGCAAAACTGGCCGATATAATGGAGCAGTTCTGTCATCGCTTGCAATAGGTGGAGCGAATAGAATCGCGGCTGCCGGTTGTGCCTGGAGGACGGCGCGGCGGCGGGAGGAACAGGTTCATGCTAATCCCAGGTGCAAGTTTCATCGTGACCGGCGGCGGCTCCGGGCTCGGCGCGGCAACGGTGCGCGCGCTGGTCGAGGCGGGCGGGCGCGTGACGATTGCTGACCTCAATCGGCAAGCGGGCGAAGAGATTGCCCGGCAATTTGGGCGCGATGTCCGCTTCATCCAGGCGGATGTGACCGATGGCGAGGCGGGAGCAGCAGTAGTTGCCGCGGCGGTCGAGGCTTTCGGCGGCTTGCGCGGCCTAGTGAATTGCGCCGGTGTCGCGCCAGCCGAAAAGGTGATCGGCCGCGATGGACCGCACCGGCTGGAGAGTTTTGCCCGCACGATCGGCATCAATCTCATTGGCACCTTCAACATGATCCGGCTTGCCGCTGCTGCAATTCAGAACGCGGAGCCGGATGCGGAAGGCGAACGCGGCGTCATCGTCAATACGGCCTCGGTTGCCGCCTTCGATGGACAGATCGGCCAGGCGGCCTATGCCGCCTCCAAGGGCGGCGTGGCGGCGATGACCTTGCCGGTTGCCCGCGAGCTTGCCCGCTACGGCATTCGCGTCGTCTCGATCGCGCCCGGGATTTTCGAGACACCGATGATGGCTGATATGCCGGCCGAGGTGCAGGCCGCCCTCGGCAAAAGCGTGCCCTTTCCGCCGCGGCTCGGCCGGCCGGCGGAATTTGCCGGGCTGGTGCGCCATATCTTTGAAAACAACATGCTGAACGGCGAGGTCATCCGCCTCGACGGCGCATTGCGGATGGGTGCGCGGTGAGCGTCGCCCGAGGAGGAAAGATGGCTTTGCAGGACCCCATCGTTATCGTCGGTGCGGCGCGCACCCCGATCGGCAGCTTTCAGGGAGAGCTGAAGGAGGCGACAGCACCCAAACTCGGAGCAGCGGCAATCCGCGCAGCACTTGAGCGCAGCCGCGTCGAGGCCGAGGCGATCGAGGAGGTCATCTTCGGCTGTGTGCTGCCGGCGGGGCAGGGGCAGGCGCCGGCCCGCCAGGCGGCCATCCATGCCGGCCTGCCGTTTGCGACTGCGGCCAGCACCGTCAACAAGATGTGTGGCTCGGGCATGAAGGCGGTGATGATGGCGCATGACCTGATCGCCGCCGGCAATGCTTCGGTGGCGGTCGCAGGCGGCATGGAAAGCATGACCAATGCGCCCTATCTCCTTGATCGAGCCCGTGCCGGCTACAGGCTTGGCCATGGGCGGGTCGTGGATCACATGTTCCTCGACGGGCTGGAGGATGCTTATGACAAGGGGCGCTTGATGGGCAGCTTCGCGGAGGATTGCGCCGAGGCCTATCAGTTCACGCGCGAGGCGCAGGACAACTACGCCATCGCCTCTCTGACGCGGGCGCAGAAAGCAATTGCGGACGGCGGTTTCGAAAGCGAGATCGTGCCGGTCAGGCTGAAGTCGGGGAAGAGCGAGCAGGTGGCGAGCCGCGACGAACAACCCGGCAAGGCCAGGTTCGACAAGATCCCGACGCTGAAGCCCGCCTTCCGCGACGGCGGCACAGTGACCGCCGCCAATTCCAGCTCGATTTCCGATGGCGCGGCAGCCCTTGTGCTGATGCGCCGTTCCGAGGCGGAGTATCGCGGCCTCGAACCGCTCGCCACCATTCTCGGCCATGCCACCCATTCGCAGGCGCCCAATCTATTCGCCACCGCGCCGATCGGCGCGCTGCAGAAGCTCTCCGACCGGACCGGCCTGGCGCTCTCGGACGTCGATCTCTTCGAAATCAACGAAGCTTTTGCCGTCGTCGCGATGGCGGCGATGCGCGATCTCGACCTGCCGCATGAGAAGGTGAATGTGCATGGCGGCGCCTGTGCGCTCGGCCATCCGATCGGCGCATCGGGAGCCCGGATATTGGTGACGCTGCTTTCGGCGCTGCAGCGATACGACCTGAAGCGCGGCATGGCGGCACTCTGCATTGGCGGCGGCGAGGCGACGGCCATCGCCATCGAGCGGCACGAGGCGAGAGGTTGAACAGATGATCCTTTCTGAACTCCAGCAACAAATCTCAGATCTCGCCCGCGACTTTGCCCGCGACCGGCTGGCGCCGGGGGCGGCGAGGCGCGACCGGGAGCATCTCTTCCCGCGCGAGGAACTGAAGGAGATGGGTGAACTCGGGCTGCTCGGCATGCTGGTGCCGGAGGCCTATGGCGGCTCGGATACCGGTGTGGTCGCCTATGCCGCCGCCCTGGAGGAGATTGCCGCCGGCGACGGGCCGTGTTCGACGATCATGAGCGTGCACAGCTCCGTCGGCTGCGTGCCGATCCTGAAATTCGGCACCGAGGAGCAGCGGCAGCGCTTCCTGCCGAAACTGGCAAGCGGCGAATGGATCGGCGGCTTTGCGCTCACCGAACCGCAGGCGGGTTCCGATGCCTCGAACCTGAAGACCCGGGCGCGGCGCGACGGTGACGACTACGTGCTCGACGGCGCCAAGCAATTCATTACCTCGGGAAAGAACGGCAATGTCATCATCGTCTTCGCCGTCACCGATCCCAATGCCGGCAAGAAGGGCATCAGCGCCTTCATCGTGCCGACGGATACGCCAGGCTACGAGGTGATCCGCGTCGAGGATAAGCTTGGACTGCATTCGACCGATACCTGCCAGATCGCCTTTAGCGGCATGCGCATTCCGGCCGCGCTGAGGCTCGGTGCCGAAGGCGAAGGCTATCGTATCGCGCTCGCCAATCTCGAGGGCGGGCGGATCGGTATTGCGGCGCAGGCTGTCGGCATGGCGCGGGCGGCCTTCGAGGCGGCGCGCGACTACGCCCGCGAGCGCACGGCCTTCGGCAAGCCGATTTTCGAGCATCAGGCCGTTGCCTTCCGCCTTGCCGATATGGCGGTGCGGATCGAGGCGGCGCGCCAGCTCGTCTTTCACGCGGCTTCCCTCAGGGAGGCGGAGCTTCCCTGCCTGTCGGAAGCCTCGATGGCGAAGCTCTTTGCCTCGGAGATGGCCGAACGTGTCTGCTCCGACGCGATCCAGATCCATGGCGGTTATGGCTACATGGCCGATTATCCGGTCGAGCGCATCTACCGCGATGTGCGCATCTGCCAGATCTACGAGGGAACGAGCGACGTGCAGCGGATGGTGATCGCCCGCAATCTGTAAGAATATATCCGGCCCTGCTTCCGGGGAGGGACGCACGGTCGGCAAAGGGAGGAAAGAAAACATATGGTGGATTCCGCTCGTTTGAGCCTGCACGTCCCCGAACCCGCGGTCCGTCCGGGCGGCCAGCCCGATTTTTCCAACGTCAAGATCGCCAAGGCCGGTGCCGTGCCGCGGCCGGAGGTGGATGTCGCTTCGGAAGACATCCGCGAGCTCGCCTATTCGATCATCCGCGTGCTGAACCGGGACGGCGAGGCGGTCGGCCCCTGGGCAGGCTCGCTCTCCGATGAAGAACTGCTGACCGGGCTTCGCAACATGATGAAGCTGCGTGCCTTCGACGCCCGCATGCTGATGGCGCAGCGCCAGGGCAAGACCTCCTTCTACATGCAGCATCTCGGCGAAGAAGCCGTTAGCTGCGCGTTCCGCAAGGCGCTTGTGAAGGGGGACATGAATTTCCCGACCTATCGCCAGGCGGGCCTGTTGATCGCCGACGACTATCCGATGGTCGAGATGATGAACCAGATCTACTCGAATGAGAGTGATCCCTTACGCGGCCGGCAGTTGCCGATCATGTATTCCTCCAAGGAACACGGCTTCTTCACCATCTCCGGCAATCTCGCCACCCAATATGTGCAGGCGGTGGGATGGGCGATGGCCTCGGCGATCAAGAATGACAGCCGCATTGCCGCCGCCTGGATCGGCGACGGCTCTACGGCGGAATCGGATTTCCATTCGGCGCTCGTTTTCGCCTCCACCTACAAGGCGCCTGTCATCCTCAACATCGTCAACAATCAATGGGCGATCTCCACTTTTCAAGGCATTGCTCGCGGCGGCTCCGGCACTTTCGCCGCCCGCGGCCTCGGCTTCGGCATTCCGGCGCTGCGGGTCGACGGTAACGACTATCTCGCCGTTCATGCCGTCGCCCGCTGGGCGGCCGAGCGGGCGCGGCGCAATCTCGGCCCGACGCTGATCGAATATGTGACCTACCGCGTCGGCGCGCATTCGACCTCCGACGATCCGAGCGCCTATCGGCCGAAGACGGAATCGGAGGCCTGGCCGCTCGGCGATCCCGTGCTGCGGCTGAAGAAACATCTGATCGTCAAGGGTGCATGGTCGGAGGAGCGGCATGTGCAGGCGGAGGCCGAGATCGCCGACGAGGTGATCGAGGCGCAGCGTCAGGCGGAAGCGCATGGCACGCTGCATGCCGGCGGCAGGCCTTCGGTGCGCGATATTTTCGAGGGCGTCTATGCCGAGATGCCGCCGCATATCCGCCGCCAGCGGCAGAAGGCGGGGTACTGACATGGCCAGGATGACGATGATCGAGGCGGTGCGCAGCGCCATGGATGTCTCGATGGCGCGCGACGACGATGTCGTGGTGTTCGGCGAGGATGTCGGCTATTTCGGCGGCGTCTTTCGCAGCACGCAAGGTCTGCAGGCAAAATACGGCAGGACTCGCTGCTTCGATACGCCGATCAGCGAATCCGGCATCGTCGGCACGGCGATCGGCATGGCGGCCTATGGGCTGAAGCCCTGCGTCGAAATCCAGTTCGCCGATTACATGTATCCGGCCTATGATCAGCTGACGCAGGAGGCGGCGCGCATCCGCTACCGTTCCAACGGCGATTTCACCTGCCCGATCGTTGTGCGTATGCCGACCGGCGGCGGCATCTTCGGCGGCCAGACACACAGCCAGAGTCCCGAAGCGCTGTTTACCCATGTCTGCGGGCTGAAGGTGATCGTTCCCTCCAATCCCTATGACGCCAAGGGCCTGCTGATCGCGGCAATCGAGGATCCCGATCCCGTCATGTTCCTGGAGCCGAAACGGCTCTATAACGGCCCCTTCGACGGCCATCACGAGCGGCCGGTAACGCCGTGGTCGGAACATGAACTGGGAGAAGTGCCCGACGGCCATTACACCATCCCGATCGGCAAGGCCGAACTGCGGCGCACGGGGTCGGCGGTGACCGTGGTTGCCTATGGCACCATGGTGCATGTGGCGCTTGCTGCGGCCGAGGATGCCGGGATCGATGCCGAGGTGATCGATCTCAGAAGCCTGCTGCCGCTCGATCTCGACACGATCGTCAAATCGGTCACCAAGACGGGCCGTTGTGTCGTCGTGCATGAGGCAACGCTGACCTCAGGTTTTGGCGCCGAGGTCGCGGCACTGGTGCAGGAACATTGCTTCTATCATCTCGAAGCGCCGGTCGTGCGTGTTGCCGGTTGGGACACGCCCTATCCGCATGCGCAGGAGTGGGACTATTTTCCCGGCCCCGGCCGTGTCGGACGGGCGCTTGCCGAAGTCATGGAGGCCTGAGCCATGGGCGAATTCATCATCAAGATGCCGGATGTCGGGGAAGGGGTGGCCGAGGCCGAGCTTGTCGAATGGCACGTGAAGACCGGAGATCCCGTCCGCGAGGATATGGTGATCGCCGCCGTCATGACCGACAAGGCGACCGTGGAAATTCCCTCTCCCGTCAACGGCACGGTCATCTGGCTCGCCGGCGAAGTCGGAGACCGTATTGCGGTCAAGGCGCCGCTGGTGCGGATCAAGACGGCGGGCGATGTCGGCGAGGCAGAGCCAATGCGGATATCGCAGACGCTACCTGCCGAAACGGCGAAGGTCGAGATTGCAAAGCCCACTCCAGCAGCGCCGGCCTCTGCGCCAGCGCCGGTTGATAAGCCGCTCGCCGCTCCTTCCGTGCGGCTGTTTGCCAGGGAAAAGGGGGTGGATCTCAGACAGGTGCAAGCGACAGGGCCGGCCGGTCGCATCCTGCGCGAGGATATCGAGCAATATCTGACGCAAGGGACCGCTCCTGCAGCGGCAAGGAACGGTTCTGCCAGGAAGACGGCGACCGAGCAGATCAAGCTGACCGGCCTGCGCCGCCGCATCGCCGAAAAAATGGTGCTGTCCACCTCGCGCATCCCGCACATCACCTATGTGGAGGAAGTGGATATGACCGCGCTCGAGGAGTTGCGCGCCACCATGAACGGCGACCGCAGGCCGGATCATCCGAAGCTGACGGTTCTGCCCTTCCTGATGCGGGCGCTGGTCAAGGCCATTTCCGGGCAGCCCGACGTCAACGCCACTTTCGACGACGATGCCGGCATCATCACGCGTCATAGCGCCGTGCATATCGGCATCGCCACGCAGACGCCGGCCGGTCTGACCGTGCCGGTGGTGCGGCATGCGGAAGCGCGCGGTATCTGGGATTGCGCCGCGGAAATGAACCGGCTGGCGGAAGCGGCGCGCTCGGGGACCGCGACGCGTGACGAGCTTTTGGGCTCGACCATTACCATCAGCTCGCTCGGAGCGCTTGGCGGTATCGTCTCGACGCCGGTGATCAATCATCCCGAGGTGGCAATCATCGGCGTCAACAAGATCGCCACCCGGCCCGTCTGGGACGGCGCGCAGTTCGTGCCGCGCAAGATGATGAACCTCTCCTCCAGCTTCGATCATCGCATCATCGACGGCTGGGATGCGGCAACCTTCGTGCAGCGCATCCGCACGCTGCTCGAAACGCCGGCGCTCATTTTCATCGAAGGCTGAGCCATGAAAGAAATTCTCTGCAAGCTCCTCGTCATCGGCGCCGGTCCGGGTGGTTACGTCTGCGCCATCCGCGCCGGCCAGCTCGGCATCGATACCGTCATCGTCGAGGCCGGCAAGCCGGGCGGCACCTGCCTGACGGTCGGCTGCATTCCCTCCAAGGCGTTAATTCATGCGGCCGAGGAATTCGACGCGACGCAAAGGATGCTCGCCGGAAAAAACCCGATGGGCATCCGCGTCGAAGGCGCCTCGATCGATCTTTTGAGGACGATCGCCTGGAAGGACGGCATTGTCGGCCGGCTCACAGGCGGCGTCTCGGGCTTGCTGCAGAAGTCCCGGGTCAAGATCGTCCACGGCCGAGCCCGCTTCCGCGACGGCAAGACGGTGGAGGTGGAGACGGAGACCGGCCAGCAGATCATCCGCGCCGAGACCGTGGTGATCGCCACCGGTTCCGATCCGGTGGAGCTTGCCAACCTGCCGTTCGGCGGTCGCGTCATTTCCTCGACGGAAGCGCTGTCGCTGACGGAGCTGCCGAAGAGGCTCGTGGTGGTCGGCGGCGGTTACATCGGGCTGGAGCTTGGCACCGCCTTTGCCAAGCTGGGATCGGAACTGACGGTGGTCGAGGCGACGCCACAGGTGCTGCCACTCTATGATGCCGAGCTGGTGCGGCCCGTCATGCGCAAGCTGACCGAAGGGGGTGTCCGGGTGTTGACGGGTGCGAAGGCGATCGGCCTTGCCGATAATGGCGAGGCGTTGATCATCGAAACCTCCGATGGCCGCCGGGAGACCTTGCCGGCCGACCGTGTCCTCGTCACCGTCGGCCGGCGTCCGCGGACGGCAGGCTCCGGTCTCGAAGAGCTCGATCTCGATCGCGCCGGCCCGTATCTCAGGATCGACGATCGCTGCCGCACCTCGATGCGCGGCATCTATGCGATCGGCGACGTGACCGGCGAGCCGATGCTCGCCCATCGGGCCATGGCACAAGGGGAGATGGTGGCTGAAATCATTGCGGGCAAGAAGCGGGCATGGGACAAGCGCTGCATTCCCGCCATCTGCTTTACCGATCCGGAAATCGTCAGCGCCGGTCTTTCGCCGGCGGAGGCGCAGGCGCAAGGTTATGAAATTCGCACCGGCCAGTTTCCGTTCAGCGCCAACGGACGGGCGATGACGATGCTGTCTGAAGAAGGCTTCGTGCGCGTCGTCGCCCGCGCCGACACCAATCTCGTTCTCGGCCTGCAGGCGGTGGGGGCAGGGGTCTCGGAGCTCTCGGCGGCCTTTGCGCTGGCGATCGAAATGGGTGCGCGCCTGGAAGACATCGCCGGCACTATCCACGCCCATCCGACCCGCAGCGAAGCGGTCCTGGAGGCGGCGCTGAAAGCTTTGGGGAATGCCCTGCATATTTGACGGGAAGCAGACGACGATAAGTGGGTTGTTGCCAAGCACAAGCCAGTTGAAGCGGATCGCGCGAAGCCCGCCTCTGTCTAAATGGTCAGACCAGAACTGTGAAGTTGTCAAACGCGAGTTGCGGAAAGCCTGTGGGCTCTACGTCAGGATGAATATCGAAGCGGACGAAGTCGACTGCTCCGAGGGCTTCCAAGGAGATATGCTGGCCATCGGCAATCGTGTCTCCATAGACCGTAACAGCCATCTCACTTACCTTGTTGCCGCCGATATAGCCCTCAAAGGTCACAAGTGCATCGACCCCTTCGTAACCAGGGTCGAAATTGGTCGCGACGTCGACGTCCTTTATCGTGAAGAGCTTGCCGTCAGCGTGATTGAAAAAGGGATTGTAGGGATTGCTGACGACGTACTCGTTACCATCAGCCTCGGCGACCGCCCAGAGATTGCCGTCAAGTTTGTCGCCAAACTTAAAGCCTGCATAGCCCGAGGCGATATCGGGCTGCCCGGGATATTCCCTGGGGGCGTTTTCGAAATCGATGGAGTACATCCCTTGCGGCGGCGCGTTGACGGCGATGTGGAGGTTGCTGACGTCAGTACCGCCTTTTCCATCGGAGGTCTTGAATGAAAAACTCTCCGAAAATATGCCACCAGGTTCAAGGCTTGCCGGGTCGTTGACGTTGTAAGCATAGCTGCCGTTGCTCCAAATCGTCAGCGTTCCGTGCTCGCCCTCTACCGTAAGATATCCGGGCTCACCGGCTTTGTTGGGGATTCTCATGCCGTTGACGAACTGAACTTCAAGCAGATCGCCATCTGCGTCCGAAGCGCTTTCGAGGAGGTTGCCCTCGACGGCTTCCGTTGGGGCGTAGTCGTGGATCGACACGCTGGGCACGGTTGGTTTGTGATTTGCCATGGCTCGCCTCCCTGAGGATGAGCGTGGAAGGATGTCGGGCAGCGACCCGAAAGGCCCAATAAACTTTCTACTTCACTTTGAGTCAAGCAACAAACTGCACGCTGTAAGGGAAGTGCGCAGACCGTCGCTGCGATCGCAAACTTGCAGCGATTAAGAAAGGATGACAACCAGCGGGAGAAGATCAAGCTTGCAACAATTGGTATGTTTGTGACTTCTAATGTAAATGCAACAAGGGCTTAAAGGCTACTACAGGGCAGGGAGATCAGCCCCCGATCCGACCGGCTGGGCCGGGTTGAAAGGGCGGAGCGGGGGCGGGTGATGACGCACCCCTTCGGCTTTAGCTTTCTCAGTAGCAATTGTTCTTTTACCGCTCGATACTCGCTGGGACTTGCATGGCGCAGTTGGGGATCAAAGCCGCACGATGCTTCCGGAAATCAACCTGCAAGGTGACGTCGACATCGCCGCGCTGTCACCACTTCTTCGCGGCATGCTTCTGTCCGTTGCCTATGCTGACGGTGAGGGTGGCATAGGATTGACCGCGACCGACGCCATGAACCGCAAGTTCGTGCATTGGGCCGCTGTGCACTTTCTCTGGTCAGGATTCACAGCCGAGGACCTCTACAGCATGAACAAGGTGCTCAATGAAAGCGACATGCCGCCGCTTTGGGTCGTGCGCGACATGACCCATCATCTGAAGCTTCTTCGCCGGAAAAAGGATGTGCTGCTGCCAACCAGACGCGGCCGGGAGTTTTTGGTGAACCCGCAAGCCTTCTTCGATCTGGTCGCGACGGATTATCTCTATTCGTATGTCCACGCCACCGAGCGGGAAGAGGAGGTCCTAGCGCGTTTACGCTGGTGGCGCATGTTCCTCAATCTTCTCAATATCAAGGCCAGAGAAGGTTGCACGCCAATGGAAGTTGTGAAGGTTCTCTATCCAGACCTGGCGCCTCTGTCGGACACCGAAATGACCATAGAAGCTTGGGAGTTGAAATCCGATCTTCAGTATGGCGTCTTCCAACGCTTATGCTGGCTCGGCTTGCTCTATGAGGCACGAGAGGGGCTCACTCTTCTACAGGACGGATCCTTCCACAAGACGCTACTTTGGGCAGCTTGCCTGCAGTTGGAATCGGATACGCAAAGCGACATCGGCGTGCATTGACGATCTTTATTCCGCCGCTGGCTGCCTCAATAACGCTTTCTCTCGCCGCGCAATCACCGCCGGATCGTTCATGAAGTCCATCCGCCGCCCCGGCTTGCCGTCATTTGTTCACTTCACGCCTGAACACTTCAGCTGGGGTGCAGAAACCAAGGCATTTTCTCGGGGTATTGTTCAACTGATCGATCAGTGATCGTATCGATTCATCAGGAACTGACAGGACAGCAGTATCCCTCGGCAGGTAACGCCGAATCCGCCGATTCATGTTCTCGACGGAGCCTTTTTGCCAGGGCGCAGACGGATCGCAGAACCATGCATCGGTTCCCATTCCTTGCTTCAGTCGCCGCCAGGAGACGAATTCAAATCCGCGATCAAACGTCAAACTTTGCCGGGCATGCCTGGGCAGGGGGCTGAGCACGTCGATGAGCCGCTCCATGATCGGCTTGGACTGCCGGTCGTTGTTTTTGAACAGCATGGTGAACCGGCTCGTCCGCTCAACAACCGTTGCCACATTGGCATTGCCCTGAACCCTTTCGAAGATCATGAGATCGGCTTCCCAGTGACCGAATTCCTTGCGATCGTTGATGGCTTCCGGCCGATGTTTGATCGAACGCTCATCTGGAAAGACTGGATTCTGCGGCTTGCGAGCATATCGCGGCCGGCGCTTTCTCCGCCGTTCCGGGAGAAGCCGCGCGAGTTGGTGCCGTCGTCCTTCTGGTGAATAGACATACCGGTAGATCGTCTCGTGACAGACGCTTGCCTTGGCTGCTGGTTCGATCTTCAGTCGTCCAGCAATCTGTTCCGGCGACCAGCCGGATTCCAACTTTCCGATCACTTCGTTCCGCAGATCCTCGCGACGAAAGAGCTTGCCGATCCGCCGGCGCCTGTCGCGCGCCATGTCGTTGGCGGTCATCGCCCAGTAGCCCTCGGCATCGGGGAATTCCTGATCGTGCCAGTAGTTGCGTTTTATCTCCCGGGAGATGGTCGCACGGTCCCGGCCGAGGCGTCTGGCGATCTCAGACTGGCTAAACTTCTGATCCAACATCCTGGAAATCGATCGGCGTTCGTCAAAACTCAAATGCGAAAAGGTACGGATCAAACCATGGCTCCCGAAAAGCAGGCAGCTTAGCGCCTTTGTTGCAGTTCGAGATAGAATGTACCGTTATAACATACCAATTGTTGCGTAAGAGTTATTATGGAACATGCCTGCTTCGCATCAGCGGTGGGCTGATCGGTGGCGTTGAGAAATTGCCAGGCATCTGTTCGAACGGAATGCCCTTTTCCAGAAGAACAATCGCCGCCCGTTGAACGAATGGGCAAAGCGGATTGCTGACAAGCGTCAGGCTGATGTCTGGCATGATGATCTCGCTGAGTACTGGCGAGGGGTTGTGCGATGTAATGACGGACCTAGAGCAACTGCCCGCCCGAAATGTCGAAGGTGGTGCCGTTCGCCCAGCCAAGGTCGTCGGACAGGATGGCAGCGACCGCGCCGCCGACATCGTCCGGCTGACCAACGCGACCCAGCGCGATGCCCTGCGCCACCCAGGCGTTTACATCGTGATTGTCGCGCACCGCACCGCCGCCGAAGTCGGTCTCGATGGCGCCGGGCGCAATCGCATTCACCCGAATACGGCGTGCGCCCAACTCGACCGCCATGTACCGGGTAAGCACCTCAACGGCAGCCTTGGCCGCCGCATAGAGGCTGTAGCCCGCCATCGTGAAGCGCACGAAGCCGGACGAGACGTTCAGGATACGCCCACCGTCCTCGATAAGCGGCAGCAGCTTCTGCGTCAGGAAGACGGGTCCGCGCAGATGCGTGCAGACAAGCGATTCAAATTGCTCTTCGGTCGCCTCGGCGAAGTTGGCGAACAGGCCGTTTCCGGCGTTGTTGACCAGGAAGTCGAACCGATCGCGACCGAGATTGGTCTTAAGGGTGTCGGCTATCTTTTCAGCAAATGCCGCGAAGCTCGCCGTATCGGTGACATCGAGCGCCAGCATCACTGCGGAGCCGCCCAGCGCCTCGATCTCCTGGCGCAGTGCGGTGGCTTCCGCTGCGCCGCTGCGGTAGGTGCCGATGATGTGGACACCGCGTTTAGCAAGATGCAGCGCGATGTTGCGACCGAGGCCGCGGCTGGCGCCGGTTATAAGTGCGATTTTGTCGGTCATGGTATGCCCTTGTTGGATGGTCGCGTTACGAAGCGGCGACTAAGGCGCCGTCTCGATGTCCCTAACCTACTCGACAACGGCTCATCGGACCCGCCCGATACGCTCAACGTTTTGCCCGATTGTCTCAATCGCTTTACCTGGCCGAGCAACGGTGGCATAGTCGCTCAATGACCGACCATCTCATTCCGCATATCGACATCGCACTGCGCCACGCATCTCCAGGGTCGACCATCACGCCGATCCCGCGGCTGGAGATCAGCATGGGACAGGCAACCACCGGCAAGGCACCATGTCTCTACCGCTCAATGATCTGTTTCATTTTGCAGGGGTCGAAGCACGTTGCGATCAACGACGAACTGTTGAGTTACGATCCTGCGCACTACCTCATCAGCGCCCTTGATCTGCCGCTGATCGGGCAGATATTGGATGCCGATAAAAGTCGCCCCTATATCGCGGTTTCACTGGATCTGGATCCTGCTATTCTGGCCGATGTGGCGTCCACCATGCCGCAGGTGCGCGACACTGATCCGGCAGGTATCGGCATAGCGATCAATCCTATGACGGCGCCACTGCGCGACACCTTGTTGCGTCTGCTGTCGTTGCTCGACACCCCGGCCGACATTCCTGTTCTTGCTCCGATGGCTGAACGCGAATTGCTCTATCGTCTCCTGCAGGGACCGCAGGGACGCCTGCTCCGTCAGATCGCTCAGCCGGAGGGTGCGCTGGGCCGTATACGACGCGCGGTGGCGTGGATAAGGGACAATCACAACACCCGTTTACGCATTGAGGCGCTATGCAATGCCAGCGGCATGAGTCGCGCCAGCCTTCATCGGCATTTTCTGGCGATGACCGGTCTCAGCCCTCTCCAGTATCAGAAACAGCTTCGGCTGCAGGAAGCGCGCCAATTGCTGCTCGCTGGCGATCACAGCGCATCCGATGTGGCCTTCGCGGTCGGATACGAAAGCGCCTCGCAGTTCAGCCGCGAATATTTCCGGCAATTTGGCGCACCGCCGGTGCGCGACGTGCGTCAGATCAGGCAGACGATCGGCAGTCCGGCAATGGGCTGACCGCCCGGCCTGGATGCAGGCTTGCACCGAAATGACCGGACCCAGGCCGCAGTGTAGCCAACCCGTTTTGAATGGCAGACTTTGTCATAAGCCCCCCAAGGCAGACAACCGCGCAGCGCCCAGCCCGTCTGCAAAAGGCACGAGATCGGTTCTGTCTTACAGCACCACGCCGACCGTGTGACGAAGGCAATTGCCTTCAAGCTCGCCAAATTCCGCAACACTACCTGACTTTTCGACATCAAGAGCTGCTCTTACATGCTGACCCAAGCGCCATTCTTTTTGGAAGAAGTCACACAAGCCTGGACGAACGCAACGCCCTTTACGCCGTCATCTACCGTTGGATAGATAACGGCCTTCTCAACGCTAACGCCCTGTTTGGCGGCGTTTATAGCGCGGGCCGCCTCGGTATAGATGGTCGCAAACGCTTCAAGATAGCCTTCCGGGTGGCCGGACGGAACGCGCGAGACGCGGGCGCTGGCGGGCCCGGAGCCGGCCCCGCTGCGGGTGATCAGCCTCTTGGGCTCACCAAACGGCGTGAACCAAAGGTAATTGGGATCGGTTTGCGACCATTCGAGCCCGCCCTTGGAGCCGTAGACACGGATACTCAGACCGTTCTCGTGGCCCGGCGCGACCTGACTGCACCAAAGCATGCCCTTGGCGCCGCCGTCATACCGCAGCATCACATGTGCATTGTCGTCCAGCTTTCGCCCCTCGACGAAACAATCGAGATCGGCAGCAAGGCTTCGAACATTCAACCCCGTGACGAACTCGGCAAGGTTATATGCGTGCGTGCCGATATCACCGGTCGAGCCGCCCGCCCCGCTTTGGATTGGATCAGTACGCCAGACCGCACCTTTCGCGCCCGTCTGCTCGACAGCTTCCGTCAACCAGTCCTGGGCGTATTCCACTTGTACGACGCGGACTTTCCCGAGATCGCCGTTGGCAACCATCTCGCGCGCCTGCCTTACCATTGGATAGCCGGTATAGTTGTGTGTAAGGATGAACAGGGCACCGCTCTGGCCCGCTGCCTTTTTCAGCCTTTTTGCGTCGGCGAGGTTTGAGGTCAGCGGCTTATCGCAGATAACGTGGATGCCGCGTTTCAGGAATTCCCGCGCCGCGTCGAAATGCAGATGGTTCGGAGTGACGATCGAGACCGCCTCGATGCCGTCCCTTCGTCGGGCTTCGCGGATTGCCATCTCGCGGTAGCTGGAATAGGTCCGCGACGGATCGAGGCCGAGGTCGCGGCCGGATGCGATCGCCTTCTCAGGCGAGGCTGACAGCGCACCGGCGATGAGATCGTAGTGATCGTCGATGCGTGCCGCGATCCGGTGCACCGCACCGATGAACGCGCCCGCGCCGCCGCCGACCATGCCGAGCCGGATACGCGGCTCGCGGGTCTGTTTGTTGGATGTTTCGATTGCCATTGTCTGCTCCTAGAATCGATTCCCTCTCCCCAGCGGGGAGAAAATATTCAAAGGACATGGCCCGGTGACGGCGTCACCGGGCCAAAAGGCTAAAGCCCCAGCATCCGCCGGTTGGCCGCCTGGTCCGTGCCGCTGCCGGCGAAATCGTCGAAGGCTTTCTCGGTGACGCGGATGATATGGGCGGCAACGAATTCGGCCCCTTCGCGGGCGCCGTCCTCCGGATGCTTCAGCGCGCATTCCCACTCGACCACAGCCCAGCCGTCAAAATTATTCGCCGTCATCTTCGAGAACACCGCGCCGAAATCGACCTGGCCGTCGCCGAGCGAGCGGAAGCGGCCGGCCCGTTCGACCCAGCCCTGATAGCCGCCATAGACGCCCTGGCGGCCGGTCGGATTGAACTCCGCATCCTTGACGTGGAACATCTTGATGCGGTCCTTGTAGATGTCGATATTGTCGAGATAATCGAGGCACTGCAGGACGTAATGCGAGGGGTCATAGAGCATGTTGGCGCGCGGATGGTTCTTCACCCGCTCCAGGAACATCTCGAAAGTGATGCCGTCATGCAGGTCTTCACCCGGGTGGATCTCGTAGCAGACGTCGACGCCGTTTTCGTCCGCATGGTTGAGGATCGGCGTCCAGCGCTTCGCAAGTTCGTCGAAGGCAGTCTCGACCAGGCCCGCCGGCCGCTGCGGCCAGGGATATTGGTACGGCCAGGCGAGCGCGCCGGAGAAAGTTCCATGCGCTTTGATGCCAAGGTGCCTCGAGGCCGTTATCGCCATCCTCACCTGCTCGACCGCCCATGCTTGGCGCGCCTTCGGATTGCCACGCACCTCGGGTGCGGCAAAACCATCGAAACACTCGTCATAGGCCGGATGCACGGCGACCAGCTGGCCTTGCAGATGACTGGAAAGCTCAGTCACCTCTATTCCGTTTTCACGCGCGACGCCGGCAAATTCATCGCAATAGTCTTTCGATCCTGCGGCCTTCGCCAGGTCGATCAACTGGCCAGCCCAAGTTGGCACCTGCACCCCAACATAACCCATTTCTGCAGCCCATCTGGTGATGGCATCCCAGGAGTTGAATGGGGCGCCGTCGCCTACAAACTGGCCGAGAAAGAGTGCCGGGCCTTTGATCGTCTTCATCGTCAATCCAATCATATGTGTGTGGGTCGAGCCTTTCAGACCGGCGACGGCCAGCTGACCCTTTCGAGTTCAGACACACTCTGCGAGATTGCCCTATCCGGATCAGGTGACACGATCTCAAGAATGGTGGGGCCTTTGTACCCGATGGTCGCAAGCGCCGCAGAGATAGGCGTGAACTGAACAACGCCCGCCCCCACCCGATCATGTCGGAACTCGTCTAGCGGCGTGTCCGCGACGTAGACGGCCGAAAGGTGTTCAGCGACCTTGGGGAGAGTGTCGAGCGCTGACTCGCGACCGTAAGCGGCGTTTGCAACATCATATGCCAGCCCGATGTTAGCCCAGCCATAGTCGTCGAAAAACGCCAGCAGGTCGGCACCTTTATAGAGCCATGACAACGGGTGGTTCTTGACGATCAGCCGCACTCCGAGTTCTGCCGCCCTCGGCACGAGAATGTCGAGGGATGATTTAAATCGGTCCGCGAGCACCTGGGCGCCGGCTGGAAAGACGGGGTTGGTTTTTCCAGGATTGACGACCACGGCGCGCGCGTTCCAGTCGGCCGCGAGCTCCATCGCCGAAGAGACGACGGCGCAGGAATAGTCGCGGCATTCCGGGGAAAGCGCGGCAAGATTGATGTCAAGATTTGGCTGATTGAGTGTTTCAAGCTGAAGACCGCGTTCAGCAAGAATAGTCGCAATTTCCCTGTGCTCGGCTGCTGTGGCCACGCTCGGCCAAAAGTGACCCGGTATGAGCATCATTTCGAAACTGGTGAAGCCCATATCCGACAAATGCCGGATACAAGCCAGTGCTGAGTATTGCGACGTGTACGAGTAGGTATTGATCGTGTAAGCCGCTTCACGAGGTACCATGCGTTACTCTCCGGGGACCGATGTGGAGGTTTTGACCATCTGCAGCGCCCCGCCTGCCCGAGCCGATGCATATGCCGCGTCCATGATCCGCATCATCTCTTCCGCTTCTTTCAACCCGACAAAGGGTTGAGCGCCGGCGGCAGCCTCTTCGAGAACCTTGTCGACGAAGATCGGGTAGTAAATGTCGGTGTCCAGCCGCGCAGTGCGCGTCTGCGTTCCGAAATCCAGTCGATCATGCAGCCGGTAGGCGATCTGGTCATTGCCACCCTGGAAATAGGCCTTGCGCGACCCGATCGTGAACGTAAACTCGCGTTGAATATCGGGTGTCGTCGGAAATGCGTAACCTGTTTCGACCACGCCCACCGTGCCGTCTTCGGTCCGCATGGTCACGATCGAATGATCTTCGACCGGCTCTCCGTGGCTTCGGGAACTCATCATGGCAGAGACCGCAACGACCGGCTTCCCGGTCAGGTATCGGAAGAGGTCGAGGAAATGGGTTGCGACGTTGATGGTGGAACCGCCGCCGGCGATCGCCGGATCCGTCATCCAAGCCGCACCGGCGTCGATGTAGCGCGATGGCGGCCCGACGATAAAGCGGATGGCGTAGTTGGTCACGTCGAGTGGAGCGGCGCGATCGACGTCCGTGATCGTGCCAAGCGTTTCGCTCAGCCGGAAGATCAGCGGGACAGCGACATAAACGCCTGCGGCTTCAGCAAGCTTGCGCAACTCCGCGACTTGATCGGCGTTCGTGGCGCAGGGCTTTTCCAACGAGAAAGGAATCCGACGCTCGACCAGCAACTTGCCAATCTGCGACATTTCGGCATGGCGACCGAAGGCGAACGCAAAATCCGGCTGTTCGTTGGCCAGAAGGCTCTCAACCGAATCATATTCGGGGCAGCCGAACCGCGCAGCAATGGCGGCGCCTTTGCTTTTTTCCTTGTCCGACACCGCGATGACCTCGATACCCGGACGTTCGAGTGCCGAGAGGTACAGAGGCACATGCCAGTGGCTCACTTCGAGAAGCGCAACTTTCATACTAATGATCCTTTTTGAATTTCTGAGGTATTTCAGCTGTTTCAATTGCCCATGAGAAAATTCGGCAGAAACAGCACGAGTGAAGGCGCGAGAATGAACAGGATCATGCTTATGAGCTGCACTGCCATGAATGGCATGAGCGGGGGTGTGACCTGCACCATGGAAACTCGAGCTATGCCGCACGCGGTAAACAGAACAGAGCCTGCCGGCGGCGAAACCTGAGCAATCGCCATATTCAGCGCGAAGATGATGCCAAAATGGATGGGGTCGATGCCGTATTGGACTGCGATCGGCAGGAAGATCGGAACCGTAATCAGGATAGTCGGGGTCGGGTCCAAAAATGTTCCGATGGCAAGCAGGAACAAATTCATCAACAGGAATACGACGATTGGGCTGCTAGTTCCTCCGAGGAGATAGTTCGAGAAAAGCTCCGGCACGCGTTCGAGCGTGATCACCCAACTAAAAGCGAAAGACGTGAAAATCAGAAAAAGGACGAGACCGGTGATCAGGCTCGTGTGAACGGCGCAATCAAGCAGCGATTTCAGATTGAGCTCGCGGTAATAGAATAGACCGATCAAAGCCGCGTAGACGACCGCAACCGCACCGGCTTCGGTCGGCGTGAACACCCCGCCAACGATTCCGGTTACGATAATCCCTGGGGTGACGCCGGGAACGATGGCCCCGCCAAAAGCGCGGGCCAGTCGGCGAAACGAGAAAGGGGCGCCGGCGGTGTAACCTTTGCGCACCGAATAGAAGTAGACATAGACGCACAGCATCACGGCCGTCACGACACCTGGAATTAGCCCGGCGAGCAACAGGCGCGCAATGGATACGTTGGCCGTTAATGCGAAGATGATCAAAGTGATACTGGTCGGCATGAGCATTCCCAGCGTTCCCGAAGTCGCGATCAGCGCCGCCGAGAATGCGCGGTCGTAGCCTTGTTTCACCATCGGCGGGATGATTGCCGAACCAACTGCGGCTGTGTCCGCCACAGCGGACCCGGAAACGCCACCAAAAAACATCGCTGCGATCACCCCCGTCTGTGCGAGGGATCCGCGTATGTGCCCGACCATGGCACTGGACAAATCCACCAGGCGTGAAGTGATGCCACCGCGGTTCATCAGGTCGCCCGCAGCGATGAACAACGGGATCGCCAGGAGCGAGAAGGAATCTACCGTGGTCAACATGCTTTGCGCGGCAGGCATCAAGCCTTCGCCGGTGGCAAGCATGGCAACCATGGCCCCGCCCATGAGTGCAATGGCGATTGGCACATCGATGAGCATGAGAAGGAGAAAAGCGCCCATTAGGATGATAATAGTCATGCGTGTCGTCCTCGTCTGCGATTCAGGAGAGCCTCAAGGGCGTTCGTCGAGGTAGCCGTCGTTTTCTTCGGCCCCAGGCGATGGTCGGCCGCGCAGTGTATCGAAGAGCTGCTTTACGACGACGAGCAGCATGAGAGCGGACGTAACCGGCAGAGCGATGTAAAAATAGTAGACGCTCATTCTCAGGGCGGGGGTTTTTTGAAACTGGAGAATGTTCACCATCTTCCAGCCGTACCAGATCAAAATTGCGAAAATTACGATCACGACGATGTGGCTGAGTGCTTTCACGGCAATTGCCATGGGTTTCGGCAAGAGGTCGATGAGAAGCGTGACCGAATAGTGCCGGCCCTTCATGAGCGCCGCCAGCGCACCGAGGTATGATAGCCATAAGAAGAGGTATTGTGCCAGTTCATCGCTCCAGTGCAGCGGCGCATGAAAGAAGTAACGCCCCACGACATTTGCGAAGATCATCAAGATGATGGCGACCAGGATCGTGGCGCATAACAGTTCCAGGATCCGGGTGAGTGAGCTGTATTTGATCAGCATTTGCGTATTCCATCTGGCCGAGCGAAAGCGGCATGGCAACATGCATCAATAAGGATGGGTGATTGAGGGGACGCGGCTCGACGCGCGGTGCGTCCCCTTCGATTCACTATTTGATGGCGCGAATCTCGTCCAAGAGCGTTCCGAAATCGCCGGCATCTTTTGTGTAAACAGACTCAACCGCTTTTCGGAACGGAGCTTCATCGACGGCGGAGACCGTCATGCCATTCGTCTTCAGCTTCTCAAGAAGAGCATCGGACACGCGCGAATAGAGCGTCCCAGACCATTCCTGCGTTTCCTTCGCCGTCTGCATAATGATTTCTTGATATTCAGGAGACAGGGAATCGAATTTCGCCTTGTTCATGACGACGGCGACCGGAGTCCGGAAGTGGTTCGTCAGCGAAAGATACTTGGATACCTCGTTTTGTTTGGCATACCAGATAGCGTCCGGCGCATTCTCGGCGCCGTCGACGGCGCCTGTCTTAAGGCCGAGGTAAAGATCTCCAAAGCCCATCGGAGTGGCCGTCGCCCCAAGTGCTGTCATGGTATCGACCATCACGGCGCTGTTGGTCGTTCGGATCTTCAATCCCTTCAAGTCATCCGGCGTGACGATGGGCTTTTTCACCGTATAGAAGCTGCGGGTGCCCTGCTCCATCCAGAAGAGCACCTTCACTCCCGTTTCCTCGAGTTTTGTGGCGAGCGACTGACCGACCGGGCCGTTGACGGCCTTCATCATGTGGTCCTGGTCTCTGAATACGTAAGGCAGATCGAATACCCCGAACTCGGGCACGACCGTCGATATGACTCCCGTGGAGATCTTGGCGATATCGAGATTTCCGAGCATCAGAGAGTCGAGCATCGCGCGCTCGTTGCCGGCCTGCTCCGACGGGAAGGTCTCGATCTGAACGTTTTCCCCGGTGCGTTCGGCGACGCGGTTGACAAATCGCTCGATGGCGCGGGCATGTGGGTATTGGCGGACCGTGTTATAGCCAAGTTTCATGGTGACCGGAGCACCATCGATCCAAGGCTGCGAATCCCATTTGTCCTCTGCTTGGGCGGGGCTCAAAAAGCCAAGTCCCACAGCGGCGGAAAGTGCAATAAAGGCAAGTTTATTCATCATGGTCTCCTCCCATAACAAGACGATAGAAACTACATTCAGGCACCCACGAACTGGCGCAGCGGCCAGATTTGGGCCAACTCGCGTGCTGATTTCTTCAAGCTGTCCGCGATTTCTTCATAACGATCAGCGCTCAAACGCATGATCGGTCCGGCGATGCTGAGCGTCCCGACGCTCTTCCCATTGGGAACTGTCACAGGGACTGCGAAAGCGACGGTATTGACCTCACCCTCTTCAATAGCGAGGCCGTAGCCCCTACGGCGCGTTGCGGCGAGTTCTGCTCGCAAATCCGCCGCGTTGGTGATGACATTTCGATTGAAGCGCGCCGGAACCTCGAAGCCTGCCTTCAAGACAATCCCGAGTGCTTCCTCTTCGTCCAAGGTAGATAGCCAGGCTCGACCTACTGCCGTCGCGTGCAACACGACCGGCGTCCCGATATCGGGATCATAGCGGAGCGCTAAAGGAGAGCCCTGAGCCTTCGCAACCCACATCAGGGACTGCCCCTGGACGACCGCAAGACGGGAGAGCTCCTTTGTCTGCTGGCCCAGACGGTTGAGAATAGGTTGAGTGACGTCGGTCAGGCCCGATTCCGCAAGAAACCGAAAGCCGAGGCCTGAGGTTTTCAAGGTAAGCCGATACCACTCGCTGCTGGCATCCTGCTCCAGATAGCCGCGCTCGACCATTGACGTCACCAATCGGTGTGCCGCTCCCTTCGGAATGTCGCAACGGCGGCTGATTTCGCTCAACGATATGCCGTGCGGATGCTCGACGAGAAGTTCAACGACGTCCAAAAGCCGATCTATTACCAATTGCGACATTGTTATCCATCCATTTGGAACACTGTTCCAGAATACGCATTAGAGGTACCTGTGTCAATGTTCATGTCGCTGCGGACTGATGTCTTCCGCCGGACCGGGTGGCACCACCTTCTCGCGGTGGGGGGGCCAGTACCGCTGTCCAAAAAAAGCGGCAGCATACACAGCTTGTCCCTCATGCATCGCCCGCCCCGATTGCGTGCGGCAACCGCGCTCCCGCGCCGCTAAACCGAACGCCGTCGGATCTGGCTTGGTCACCACGTCGACAACAGCCATCCCCGGACGTAAGCGCTCGACGTCGACCGGAAACGGATCCCCGGGGTTCATGCCGAGCGGCGTGGCATTGATGACAATGTCGAAGCCGGTAGGATCGGGTTCGCTGACCGTAACCGGGCAAAGTGGAAAGGCAGCCGAAATTTGCGCCGCGACACGTCCAGCCACCGTCGTATCGAGATCGAATATCGCAAGCCGCGCTGGATTCATCTGCGCCAGCGCAAATCCTATCGCGCTTCCTGCGCCCCCGCACCCGACGAGAAGGATGCGCTTGCCGGTGGGATCGTTCCCCTCCCACAGCATGCCCAAAACGCAACCCCAGCCATCGAAAATCGCCCCGCGCCAGCGGCCGTTCGCCTCGCGCCTGGCAACATTGATCGCGCCGACTTGCTGCGCGGTCGGATCGAGATCATCGACACGACTGGCCATGAGCCGCTTGTGCGGCATCGTAACGAGCAGGCCGGCCAGGTTTCCAGTCTGGCGGACGCCCGACCAAAATCCCTCGAGATTCTCGGCTGAGACGCAAAGGGGAATGCAGACGGCGTTCGTTTTTGATTCCTCGAACAGGCTGTTGAACAGTGCCGGGGAGCGGACCGATGAGATTGGATCACCGATCAGAAACAGCAACCGAGTTGCCCCGTCGATATCCAGCGCGGGGATTGGATGCGACGTAGTTTTTTCTGGCGTGTCCACGGAGGCCTCCATTTTTCATCGTTATCGGAGTCGTGAAGCGGAAACCGACGCGTCGCGGGATGTTGGAAGTAGCCCGAGGGGGCGGCGCCCCAAACGCCGGGTTGGCTTACCCCGAAGGGGCGCTGTCTTCCGCCGGACGATGCGGTAGGCACTCGTGTCAGGCTTCCGCTTGTCCTGTGATCGCATCGTAGACGCAACGCACGATAATGTGGTGATAGATGACGTGGAGATCCTCGATCTGCTCCATCATCTCGAGCGGCGCGCGCAGGCAGACATCGCACAGGTCCGCTATTTTCTCCGCCGACGGACGCGCGCTGGTAAAACCGACGAGCGTGGCGCCGCGCGATTTCGCGAATTCCAGCGCGTGCAGCACGTTCGGCGAACCGCCCGAGCCACTGATCCCGATAACGACGTCGTCCGGGCGAAGGTAATTGGCCAGCTGCTCGGTGAACACCCGATCGTAGCCGATATCGTTGCCGATGGCCGTCAGCCAGGCGCTATTGTCGTTGAGACTCAGGATTCGAAGCCGCTTACGCCCCCCCGCTCCATCGTCGGCAATCAGCAGTTTGCCGGCATCGGTCGCCATGTGGCTTGCAAGAGCGGCTGATGCTCCGTTTCCGAAGACGAAGACCTGGCGTCCTTCGCGGAATGCGGTTTTTAGAACCTCTGCCGCCTGGTCGAGCCCGGAGAAATCCGTCTGTCCCAGGGCATCCTGAACGGCGGTTACATAGGTGTTCGGTTTCATATCGCTTCTCTTCGTTGCTTAGAAAATACCAGAAGCCCCGCGCCGATCAGCGCTGCTTCTGCCCGTAGAGTTGTTCGCAGAACTGGAGGGGCGTGTTCGGGCAAAGTGATTGCGTGCGCCAAAACTTCCCTTTGCAGCCTGCGGGTATCAAGGCTCTCGGCCACCCCGCCACCGATGACAATCATGTCAAGGTCGAGCAGGTTGGCCGCATGTGAAAGCGCACGTCCAATATGGACATGCACCGAGTCGACAATTTCGACGGCTCGCGTGTCTCCCGCGAGAGCCTTGTCGAACACGTCGCGCCCACTTGAAACCTCAAGGCCGCTTTTGATCGCCGCCTTGAGAATTGCGGTCCCGGACGCCACCGCCTGTAGGCAGCCGTCACGGCCGCAACCGCAGGGCGGGCCGGGGATGGCAACGGCCATGTGCCCGATCTCACCGGCAAGCGCGCGAGGCCCTTCGAACAATCGCCCGTTCAGGACCAGCGCACCTCCGATGCCGGTCGACACTGTGACCCACAGGAAGTTCGCGCACCCCTTTGCGACACCGAAGCGCTGTTCCGCCAAGGCGCAGGCGTTGACATCATTGGCAATGAATGCAGGAAGCCCTACGGCATCCGACAACATTTGAGCGAAGGGCACATCGCGCCAGCCCTGCGTCGGCGCAAAGCGAAGCACGCCGTTTTCCGTGTCGGCAAGCCCGGGCACCGTGGCGCCCACCCCGGCCAGCGAAAGCAGATCGAGCCCTAAACGCGCCGCTATTGTCGCAAGCTCGTCGGCCGCAGCCCTGGCCACCTCAGCAGGCCCGCCATCCGGCGTGGCGAACCTTGTGCTCGCCAGGACCCGCCCCGCCTCGTCAACGAAGCCAATGGCGAGCTTGGTGCCGCCGAAGTCCACGGCTGCAGCAATCGCCAAGGGGGGCGCTTCAGGCTGCATCACGCTGCCGCATCTTCTCGCGCTCAGCTTCCAAGAGGCCGATCCAGGTCTTCATATAGAGGTGGTGGTGGTTCCAGAACATCGCGCTGACGAGGTTGCCATCGACGCAGATTGGGCCCTCGTCGTAAATGCCGCCGCAGACTTCAAGGTCGAACCGGCATTTGGGAACGCAGCTCATGCGACGATCCTTAACGCAACCCGCCCGCGCCGGAATCTCGACCCCGTGGCAAACACTGGCAATCGGCTTGTTGTGTTCGAAGAAATATTGGGTAACGCGAATAAGGTCCGGATCTTCCCGAATGTATTCCGGTGCGCGCCCACCGCTGAAAAAGATCCCAGCGTACTGCGACGGGTCGATATCGCGGAAGGCGATGTCGGCGTCGATCTTATAGCCTTCCCATTCCCGCGTGATGTCCCAGCCTTCCGTATGTTCATGCATGACCATGTTGTACCGCCGCTTTTCGGGACCGGCCACGACGGCTTGAAAGCCCTCCTCCTGAACGCGCAGGACAGGGTAAAGCGTGTCTACCGTCTCGGTGGCATCGCCAATGATGATCAGAACTTTGTGCTGCATGCTGCGTCTTCCTTTTTCTATCTCGCGCTAATTGGAACACTGTTCCAAAATGCTTGAGTGTGTGATACTTGTCAACCTCAAATCCGGCCGTTGGGGCTGGACCTGGATCCGGAGAGAGTCGTTGAGCCTCACCTTTTCGCTTTCGCATTTGATGCTGCTGCAGATTGCGCCACCCGCCGCAGTCGATATCGCCGCACGAGTGGGATATGATTTTATCGGTCTGCGCCTTCTGCCGTCAGGCCCTGGTGGCATCGCTTATCCGCTGATGAGTAATAGGGCGCTGATGCGCGACACGCGTGCTCGCCTTGCCGATACCGGAATGCGCGTCTTCGACATCGAGTCGATCAGCTTGAACACGACAACGGCTCTGGACGATTACCTCCCGCTGTTTCAGGCAGGGGCCGACCTCGGGGCGCGTACGGTGCTCGCATCATGCTACGATCCGGATCCCGAACGCGTGGCCGACAATTTCGCGGCTCTGTGCGAAGCGGCGGCCGGATTCGGCCTGATGGTTCACCTGGAGTTCATCCCTTGGAGTGTGATCAGAACACCAATGGAAGCACGCCGGATGATCGAGAGCAGCCAGCAGCCAAACGCGCGTGTTTTGCTCGATACGCTCCATCTCGACCGTGTGGGCGGAACGGCGCAGGAGCTTTCCAGCCTCGCGGGCGGGCTGGATTATATTCATGTCTGCGATGCTCTGAAATATGCGGGCGGCGGTGACGAAGAACGCCTTCACACGGCGCGCTTCAACCGCCTCTTGCCGGGTGATGGGGAAATCGATTTCCAGCCGGTCATCACGGCTATTCCCGCCAATGCCGTGATCGGCATCGAGGTTCCCTCGACCTCAATGATGGAACGTTTCGGGGCGGAGGAGCTGGCGCGACGGGCATTGTTGGCGGCAAAGAAAATAATCACCGCACATGCTTCTGAGTGTGACGTGTCGCCCGATCGATGATCGAGCAGGTATTTCCGATCAAGGCTCCCGGCTGACGGCAGTTCGGACGTTTTGAAGCCTATAAAAACCAATATCGGCGGGGCCAGTTGCTCCCGCTTCGCTCCAAAAATTCGCTGACAGCGTCGCGTCGGACCACGCTTCGAACGGCCGTTCGTCGCCCCAGCCTTCCACGAGCAAAACCCATGCCGGGATACGATTGGCCTCGGCGCGATGCTTCTGTTCTTCGGTCCTGATCGCGCTCGCGCCGACATCGGCAACCAGCAGATGAAGCCCAGCGATGCCCGGTTGACGCGATAGGCTGGGCAGGATCACATTCTTCATATGCGTCAGATGATCGACAGCCGACGCCTGAGGCACATCGTAACGCAATGTCGCGATCAACCCGCCTTCGCCATGACTAGATGTGTACTCGACCCGACAAAGAGACCGCGCAACGTTGCGGAAATGCTTCACCGTAGCCGTGGTCCATGGCGTCGGAGAATTGAGGCGGGAAAGGTAGTCGGAGCCCTTCAGGACTTCGGGTGACGATGTTTCATAAAGGTTGAAAAATTCCAATCCGGCGCGCGTGGCGACATATCGGCGGCCCCGGATGAATCCGGGTATGTCGGCGCGCTCCGGCATATGTTCCTCGCCATGCCAGGCGTAGAAATCATCGCGTCCCTCCGGGGCGATGTCATGCCAGATCGCCACGGCGCCGGTTCCCACAAGACTCATACTCATGTTCCTTTCCATTTTTTATGCGTTACAACTGCATTCCGGCTTCGCTTGGTCGGCACGCGACACGGTCACCGTTCAAACCGCTCCAGCATTTTCCTTAACTGCGCGTTTTGCAGCTTTAGCTTTCTGGCTAGCTGACCCCTGAGCACCCTGATCTCTTCATCGAGGTTCATCTCGTCTGCTATGTGGATAACCTGGGAAAAGTTCGCAACCGCTACCGCTTCCTTGCTGCGACTTCTTTGCTTGCGCGGTGCGACCTCGACAGCTCGCTCGATCTTCGCATGCGCAGCGGTGGCGGCATCAGCAGTACCGCCCAATAAAGCTGAAGCAGCGGGCTCGACGATTTTGGCGTCTTCGCCGTCGACCTTATCGTGACGATCGCTTTCGGCTGTTTCGGAACGTACGGGCTCTGCAGAAATTGCGGCAGATTGATTTTGACGATGCAGCTCTTCGCTTGCCGGTCGATCAGCGCTATTCACACTCTCCTCGGCAGGCGCGTCAGTCGGACCGGCAATAGGCAACGCGCCCGGCGCAACCCTCTCGGTCGAGCCGCTTTCTCTCTTTTGTTCGCGTCGCGGTGAGATCAGTCGGGCAAGAAATTTCCAGGGAGACGCCATCTATCCGACCTCGCGCTTTATCCCGCAAGCAGGCTGCGAGTTCTAAGTCCGGCAACAGCATCACCGCCGCCAAAGTGTTCGTCTCGATAAGCATAGAAATGCGGCCGGTGATTGACCGGCTGCTTATATCAATCGAGCTTGAGCCGTTTGCGCAGATCGGCATTTTCAGCGCGAAGTTTTTCGGCCAGAAGCTTGCGCAGTCGCTGATTTTCCTCTTCCAGCTGCAAGAGATCCGACATTTCATCGATCGCCGTCATGGGCGCGGCCGGGGCTGCCTGCACAGACTTCGGAGCACGGCGCACAGGTGCACGTTTGGCACTGGACACAGCTTCGACCACCTTTGCCTTGGGCCCCCTCCTCTTCCCACCACCGGCGCCGACCTGAGCAACTGCTGGCTCTGCCGTTGCGACAGCTGGCGCGGTCTCGAGTGCCGCGACTTTCTTGGTGCGGGGTTTACGCTGTTTCTTCGGCGCAATGGGGGTTTCGGCAACGGTCGGTACATCGGCTTTGACTATCGTAGCAGTTTCGTCGGCCATGCTCATCTCCTGTGTATCTGATGCAGTTGTTGACGCGCCGAGAGGCGGAGTCAACAACGGCTCGGCCTGATCTGGTTCCGATTTGCCACTCGGAGAGCTATCTGACAGATACGGCATTGCCTCTTCTGTTAGGTCGCGAGCGACAGACTTTAAATCCATGTTGCCCCAGATCGAGTTCGAGCTGGAATCGAGTTTTCGCCTGCCGGTTTTGTACTCGACGGCAAAACTGCGCTGCACTTTTTTCAATATAAGAAGCCCTTGAATACACGGGATGGTTTGGTGATATGCTGGTACATGCGGAATAAGGATTACCGGCCTACCCCTCTATACCCACCTACGATCCTGCGCACAATTCCGAGTGTGACTAACCGAACGTGGTTATGGCCGGAATGCATAAGGCTGCGAGATGCCTTGAAGAAGCCCCTCGTCACAACCAGGTAGCTACGACGGCGATCACTACCGGTCGACCTTAAACAAAAGCGAGAAGCTGTGGTTGTCTTTGGTTAAATCGCTGAAGAACTGAGACCGTCAAGAGCCTGATCAACCTGATGCCGGCCTACTTGACAGGCCACAACGAGGTGAGGACCGATGCTCAGGCGGACATTCGATTGCCGAGGACAAACTTGTATCGCTCGGGCCGGATGAAGAACTCCGACCATTCGGCGCAGGCGCCATGATCGAAATATGAGGTCCGTTCAAGGACGAGCAAAACCGCATTCGCATCAGCGCCGATCAACGACGAAATTCTAGGCGGGACTGCGCGCGCGCCTATCGCGATTTCGGCGGAGGCAATATCGGCACCCGCCTTGTCTTTAAGAAGTGCATAAGTCGGCTGTTGTTCGACCGTTTCCAACACCAGTTCGGACATGGCGACGGGCAGTAGGCTTCGGCCTAAAGCGATAGGCTCGTCGTCCACCATGTGAAGGCGCTCCAACAGCGCGCATCTTGCCCCGAACAACGAGACGAAGGCCGATGGCGTTTCAATCGCGGTCAGCTCGACGATCCGCATCGTGGCATCGAATCCCTGTACTTTCAGCGACTCGTGAAAGCTGCGCAGCGTATCGATCTGGTGGCGGACCTGCTTGCCCGCCACGAAGGTGCCCTTGCCTTTCCTGCGCTCGATCAGCCCATCCTTGTCGAGCTGCTCGAGGGCGAGGCGAACAGTGACACGGCTGACGTCGAAGCGCGTCATGATCTGCGATTCCGATGGCAGTCGCCCGGAGGGCTCGTATCTTCTTTCGGCGATCTCGCGGCGAAGCCGATCGGCAATCTGCAGGTACATCGCCACCGGGTTATTGCGTATCAGGCTCATCTCATTTCCATCAGGGTTAAAAAGACCACGGACCGCTGCGGCTTTGGAATAGCGTTCTCTTCTGCCGCCGGACAGGGGAAGACCGCACTTTGATAACCTGTATTATAATGTATTAAAAATTGAGGCAATTCCAACCTCAGTCGCTCGAGCGCAAAATGGTATCGATCTCTCTTGCCCCGGAGCCTTCATCCGGCGCCACCTTCTCGGTAAGTGGCATGGGTTTCGCTTATCCCGAAAGCGGACGCAGCATATTCGAACACTTCTCCCTGGAAGCACGCCCAGGAGAATTTGTCGCGGTGCTAGGTCCCTCCGGCTGCGGCAAGTCGACATTGCTCAATCTGTTGTCCGGCTTCCTGCGGCCGCAAGTGGGCCACATCACGATAGACGGCGCGCCGGTTGCGCCGGAGCATTCGACACTCGGATATGTCTTCCAATCGCCCAATCTTTTCCCCTGGCTGAGCGTACTGGAAAATGTTCGCTTCGGCCTTCGGATGAACGGCAAGGGATCCCCGCAGGAGCAAAGGGCCACCGCCCTCCTTTTTCTGCGGCTTGTCGGCCTCGAAGAACACGCGGAAGAACTGCCTCACCGTTTGTCGGGCGGCCAGCGTCAACGCGTTTCGCTTGCGCGATCGCTGGCGCTTGAGCCGCGTCTGCTGCTCATGGACGAACCGTTCGCAGCACTTGACGCCATGACACGCTCAGCCCTCAACGACGAACTGCTGCGCATCTGGTCGAGCCTGGGCCAGACGGTCCTGTTCATCACGCATGACATCGATGAAGCGATCTATCTCGCGGACCGGGTCCTTGTCCTCGGTCTGCCATCGGCCGGCATCACGGCCGAAGTGACAATCGGTTTGCCGCGTCCTCGCAACCAGCGGGGCACGCGAGCCAATCCTTTGTTTGCGCAACTGCGCGAGCGGCTCGCTGAGCAAATCGCCGCGGTCATGACCAGCAATCAACGTGTTATCTGAAGGGGACCATTCGATGAAACGCATCCTACCTGCAGCTTTTCTGGCACTTGCTGCCGTCTGGCCCGTCCATGCGCAGGAGGCGCAGCCGCTTCGCATCGGCTGGGTCCAGGCCATGGCAAATGCGCCTGTCCTCATCGCCGAGGAAAAGGGCTACTTCAGGGAAGAGGGCTTGAACGTCGAGCTCAAGGGGTTCGGCGACGGACCCGTCATTCAGCAGGCCGTAGCGGGAGGGGAAATCGACGTGGCCTATATCGGCGCCCCGCCCGTCTATCAATGGGCCGCGCGCGGGCTCGAGGCGAAGATCATCGCCAAAGTGAACTATGGTCAGGCGGCCCTGATCGCGAAGGCCGATGGCTCCATTCAAGCGCTCTCAGACCTCAAAGGCAAGAAGCTCGCTGGCGTCAACAGAGGAAGCGGCATGGACGTGCTGCTGCGCGGTTTCGTGCTGAAGGAGACTGCCGGGCTCAACCCGGACGCCGACCTTCAATTGTCGCAGATGCCCGTCGGCAACATGAACGCCGCGCTTGATACCGGGGTCGTGGATGCCGCCTTTTCATGGGAGCCCTTCATCAGCCAGTCGGTGCTTCGCGGCGCAGGCCGTGTCGTCTTCGACGTGAACGGCGCCCTGCCCGGTTATCCATGGTATGTCGTGGCAGCACCTGCAAAAACGCTGAAGCAGCGTCCGGACGATCTCGTCAAATTGCTGCGGGCCAATGCCAAGGCCATCGCCTTTCTCCGTGAGCAACCCGAAGAGGCCAATCGGATCATCGCCCGCAGTTTCAAGCTGGAATCCGTGAAGGCTGCCGATGGAAGCGTCGTTCCGCCAGAAGTGATCGTCGCAGAGGCCAGGAAACGCCTTGGCTGGTCCGCCGAGATCGAGCCATCCGACCGCGCCTTCATTCAGCGGCTCATCAATTACTCCGTCGATCTCGGCATTCTCAACAAGCCATTGAATGTCGACGACATCATTGACGACAGTTTTGCCGCCAAAGCGGCCGCTCAGCGGTGAGATCCGATCGATGAAGAAATCGACAGCGTGGCGGCATTTCCCGCGGCCGTCATGGCGCTGGGCGGCGCTTCCCTTCCTGCTTGCCGTGTGGTGCCTCGCTGCCAGCAGGGTTCCCTCTTACGTGCTGCCACAGCCCTGGGACGTGGCAGCCGAGGGACTGCGGTGGATCCAGTCCGGTGAACTCGGCCGCCAGCTTCTGGCAAGCTTGTTACGTGAGTTCGGCGGCTTCGGCGCGGCGATCCTGGCGGCCCTGCTCATCGGCGTGTCTGCCGGACTCTGGCGGCCGTTCCGTGAGTTCGCCCAGCCGCTGCTTGCTCTGTTCATGGCGATCCCACCAATCGCTTGGGCGCCGCTGTCGCTGATCTTCTTCGGCCTCGGATATCTCTCGATCGCCGTTGTCATCTTCATCGCGTCGGCCTTTCCGATGGCGGTGACGATTCAGGAAGGCGTGCTGTCGATCGGCAGTGGGGAGGTACGCGCGGCGCGTATCTTGGGCGCCAAACGGTTTCAACTGCTGGCTTATGTGTATTTTCCTGCCTCGCTCCCCTTCCTGACCGCCGCTTTGCGTATCGGCTTTGCCCAGGTATGGCGCGCGCTGGTGGCGGCTGAGATGATCGGCGCCTCCCAAGGGATCGGCTGGATGGTCGCAATGGGTGGGCAGGTCGGCAATTCGGCGCAGGTGCTTCTCGGCATCACGCTGATCGGACTGACGGCGTGGCTCATGGAGAGCCTCGTATTTCAACGGATAGAGCGCCGCTACGAAGGCTGGCGCGGACAATAACGGACCTCTCCCATGACAGAGATTTTGCTGCACATGACGCCCCAAACCGCCGTACGCTCCCCAACGGGCCTGGCCGCCTACTTCGACACGCTTCCCTTTCTCGGCCGTCTCACCTGTGAGAGACAAACGCTGACTGCCGGCGAATGGACCGAATTGGAACTCGTCTATGAGGTCGGGGCTGTCGGCCTTGCCGACGGCGCGTGGCTGAAGCTCGCCTTCAAGTTCTATTCCGACTGGGCACTGTTCCAGACGACGGACCCGAAGGGCGCCAACTACGTTTCCGCAGAATATCACGCTGGCCTGCTGATCCCCGGCCAAAGCCCGGCGACGGTGCAGGCGCTGAAGGTGCGTTTCGACCAAAAGGGACACGAGCGCCCCTTCCAGAAGGCCATAATCATCGATGTTGTCGACGGCTATCTCAATCCCGGCGACAGGATCATCATCCGTCTTGGTGACCGGCGCCAAGGGGGTGCCGGCACGCGTGTGCAGACGTTCGTGGAAAAGGCGTTTCGTTTCCGTCTGTTCATAGATCCCTTGGGCAGCTCGAAATTTGCCGAAGTGCCGGGTGACAGCAAACTCGAGATCGTTCCGGGCGCGGCGAATGCGCTTCAACTGATCGCACCGCGCCTTGTCAGCCCCGGCGAAAGCTTTGACGCGATCGTGCGTGTCGACGACATATGGGGCAATACTTGCCGTGATCGCAATCTGGCAGGCACGCTCGTTGTCACTGCCCCGGATGGAACGCAGCGGACGGAAATTTTTCCTTTCGCAGACCGGGACTGGACGTTCGCCCGGGTCTCCGGTCTATCATTTGCCCAGGCCGGCGAATGGAAGCTGGAAGCACGACTGAATGGCGAACCCGCCGTCGCCTCCACTGTCGCCCCAACTGTCGCCTATGTGCAAAGCGAAGAAGGCGCCTCACGCGCTCTCTACGCGGATCTGCACGTTCATTCCGATGACACCGTCGGCACCAACGACGCGACTTACAACCTCACCTATGGACGCGACATCGCCGGGCTCGATGTGGTGGGCTACACCGTCAACGATTTCAACATCACCGAAGCGAATTGGGACAAGGCCGTGGAAATTATCCATGGTCTCAACGAGACCGATCGTTTCGTCTGTTATCCGGGCACCGAGTGGTGCGGCAACTCAGCGGCCGGAGGCGATCGTAACGTCGTTTTCCTTCGTGACGGCAAACCCCGGTTTCCCTTTGATGAAGCGGGCCGCTCCGTGCGCTCTTTCGAATGGAACGAGACGACGGCGGGAACAATTCGGCCCGGCACCTGGCCTGTAGACCGGCTTCATGCCGCCTATGAAGACGACCCAGAGGGCCATTTGCTGATCCCACATGTGGGCGGCCGGCGCTGCATTCTGGATTGGAACCATCCGGAACTGGAACGGCTCATCGAGATTGGCTCCGCCTGGGGACAATTCCATTGGCTCTACACCGAGGCGCTCGCGCGCGGATACAGGGTCGGCGCGTCGGCGGCCAGCGACGAGCACCAGGGCCGGTGCGGCGGCGGCGCACCGGGAACCGGAACGTTCGGCTCGCGTGGCGGGCTGACCGGTGTGATCGCCGATCGTTTCGACCGTGCCGGCGTCGGCAGTGCGCTGAGGGCGCGGCGCACATTCGCCACGACCGGCGAGCGCAGCTTCGCCGCCCTATGGCAAGGACAGCATTTCATGGGCGAAGTATTCGATGTCGAACCGGAGACGCCGCTCTCCTATCGCCTGCTTGGCCACGCCGGCTGGGAAGAGGTCGAGCTCTATGACGGCGACCGCGTGGTGTGGCGACGTAACCTTCATGCGGAAGCCGGTCTGAGCGAACGGAGCTTACGCATCCGCTTCGGCGGCGCACGCATCAAGGATCGGTATCGGGCTGCCTATTGGAGCGGTGAGGTTGCCGTGACCGGCGCGGCGCTCCTTGACGTGCGTGGGGTCGGCTTTGACCACCCCGAACAGAGCGTGTGGCGCACCGGCCTCGGCAAACTCGGCTTTAGAACGGCAACACACGGCGATGTCGACGGGATCGAGCTCACGCTATCCGACCTAAACGACGCTCACATCACGATTGCCGCCGACCTTCATGGCTACAGCAAGATCGGCGACCCGCTTCAGCCGCCACCGCATGTGCATGCCCCCGAAGCAAGGCTTGAGGTCAGTGGGAAGGATCTGATTGCGAAGGGCTCGGTTACACTCGATCTGCCGGGCGTCGAGCTGCGTCTTATCGTGGAAAGGGTTACAGACCGACCGCTGCCGAGGGATCTTGGTGGTGAGATCTCGCTGCAGGAACTGGCGCTCGATCCGGAACGCGACCATCCGTTGTTCATAACGGCGCGCCAGCGGGACCAATCCCGGATCTGGACGTCTCCATTGTTCTTGAAACCTCGGTAGTTGATGCCGAATGCTATGTCGGAAGATTCCACGGATTCACGAGCGCAACTCCCATGCCTTCGAAATCTTTTGCGTTGCGCGTGACCAGCGTCATGCGGCGAGTAAAGGCCGTCGCCGCAATATAGGCGTCGTTGATCGGTTTGGGATTAGGCACATGCCATTGGGCCGCTTGAACGGCCGCCGCCTCGTCCAGAGGCAAAATGCGACCGGAAAACGCAGTGAGAACGGCATTTTCCAGCCAGTTCCGAAGCACCTGCCCGGCGACGGCATCATTGTGCTCCACCAGCCGAACGGCAATCTCCAGTTTGTGCAGGACGACGGATGAAATGAAGGTCTGGGCCGGATCGACGGTTTCATTCCAGACCACGACATTGGGATCAGCCTCGCCGCTTGCGACCTTGCGCAGTTCGGACACGACATTGATATCGAGCAACATCATCAAGATAGGCCGACCGGCTGGGCATGTAAGGTGCGCGGCGGGAGCGGCAAGTCAACGTCTTCTACAGCTGGCGCTGCCAGCATGTCACCCAGCGTCCGCAGCCCATGGTGACCGCGAGCGCGATCAGTCCCAGGACGGATGAAGGTTGGCGCCGGTCACCTCGCTTTCAGGACGTCGGAAAGCACCCATTTCTTGTCGAAGAAGTCCTTGGTCGGGCCATAGGCGCGGAACATCAGTTCGAACTTCCGCTTCGGGTCGGTCGGCACCCAGTTGGTGTCCTTGCCCTTCGGCACCCGGGGTCCGAAATAGAGGTCGATCGAGCCGTCGGCATTCTTGGCGAGTTCCGGGATCTGTGACGAACGGCTGGCGCGATCGACGTTCTTGATCAGCGCGTGCGTCTCACGGTCGTAGGCGGTGACCGACCAGTACTGCTGCACGGGGACGTTGGCGGGGACGTTTAGGCGGTAGTTCCTGGCCCCGTCGAACGCGTCGCCGTCCTTGTCTCGAATGGAGATCGAATAGAACTGCCCTGCACCGAGCCGCTTGATACCGATATACGCGTAGCTGTAGGCGACGCCGCGGTGATCGACGGGGTAGGCGTCCGGTTCGTTGAAGTCGGCCTTTGCCGCCGTGATCAGGTCGGGATAGGTCGGAAAGGTCCAGCGGCTGGTATCGGAGAAGAATGGCGGGAAGCCAGCGTCGTATTTCGCTTCAAGCAGCGCCCTCGCCTCCCTAACGCCTTCTGCGAGCAGCTTCTCGACGTGCGCGTCGGGCTTGAATGGCTTGCCCTTTTCTATGCCCAGCGTCTTCAACTGGTCGATCATAATCCGGTCTCGAGCGATCCAGGGTTCTTCCTGCACGACGCGATCGAGGTGCTTGAACAGGCTAGCGTCCCACTTGATGGTCGAATCGAAGAGCACGTCCTTCACGTCGGTGAAGGTGGTCTCCGGCGGGCTGGCAGCCTGCGACAGCGGATAGACCTTGAGCTTCTTGCCATACTCGATAGACGCCTTCACGTCGGCGTCGCCGTGGCTTGTCAGGTTGGAACGGAACAGCATGTAGCCGCCATTGACCTCTGATCGAAGCGGGATGTAGCCTTCTGGCACCGTGTCCTTGTAATCCGGGGGCAAAACGAGAAACTTGCCGCCCTTGCCCGCATCGATTCCGAGCAGGCCCGCGTCCTCAAGCGGAAGCTGCCAGGCGGTGACGATGTTGCCGTTGAAGGAGGCCTTTGCCTCGGCCGGCGGGAGCTCGAGGACGACCGGGCCGTCCTTGGTCGTGAAGAAGACCATGAAGTACAGGGCGTCGGGATTGGGCGTCAGCGTCTGGTTATGCCAGTCGAGAGGCCTGCCCCAATAGATGACCTGCCCGACCTTGCCGGGGGTCTTGTCGAGCATCTCCTGGCGCATCAGGTCGTAGTTGACGGCGGGCATGCCCCAGACCGCAGCCTGAACGGCCTTGCGTTCGATCTCGCGGTCAAGAACATGCGACGGCTCCGCCGCCAATACGGGAAGGCTCGTCATCGCGATCAGTGTCAGCGTAGCGAACAGCTTCATCGTCAACTCTCCGATTGTCGAGCGGACGATAGCGTCGATGCCGAAGAACTGAAGTACGTTACGGTAACGAACGGGCCGTTTGGCGAATGTAACCGTAACATGGCTGGGGTGGAGGCGCGTCAGCATCTAGGGTGTCGTGGCAACAGCGATGGAGCTTCGATGCGCATCCTTCGATTTCTTTTAGCCGCGCTTCCGTTGCTGGGAGGCTGCGGGCATGCCGTCGGTGTCATGGCCCCGGTTCCGCAAGCGGCCGCAAGCGCCGGGACGAAGCAGGTCGACATGCTGGTGGCAACCACGAGGCAGCCGTCCGGCGACCCGGCGACGTTGTTCAACGGCGAACGCAGCCCGAAGCCTTATCTGACGGACGTCGCCGTCTCGATCCCGGAGAAACGTCAGGCCGGAACGGTCCAGTGGCCGAAACGCGTGCCCGCCGACCCAAAAACGGAGTTCGCGGTCACGCGCGTTCGTCAGATCGACACACTCGCCGAGGGCCGTGCCTGGTTTCGTCAGCATATCGAAGGCGGCCATGCGCTGGTATTCGTGCATGGCTTCAACAATCGCTACGAAGACGCCGTCTTCCGGCTGGCCCAGATCGTCAACGACAGCGGAATGCAGGCGACGCCCATACTCTTCACCTGGCCGTCGCGGGCGCAGCTCACCGGATATGAATACGACAAGGAAAGCACCAACTATTCCCGCACGGCGCTCGAGCAAGCGCTCCGCGTGCTTGCACAGGATCCGAACGTCAAGGACATCACCATCCTTGCGCACTCGATGGGAACTTGGCTGGCGATGGAGTCGCTACGCCAGATGGGCATTCGCGACGGCCATGTAAACGCGAAGATCAGGGACGTCATTCTCGCCTCCCCAGACATCGACATCCAGGTGTTCGCCAAGCAGTTCGCCGAAATGGGCAAGCCGGCGCCGAAGCTGACGATCTTCGTCTCGCAGGACGACCGGGCGCTCGCCGCCTCCAGCTTCATCACCGGAAACGTGTCGCGGCTTGGCGCGATCGACCCGTCTGCGGAACCATATCGCTCGCGGCTGGAAAAAGCCGGGATCGCTGCGATCGACCTGACGAAGGTCAAGGCGGGAGACGGGCTGCATCATGGAAAATTCGCTGAAAGCCCGCAAATCGTGCAGCTTATCGGCCAGCGCCTCATGACGGGACAGCCTCTGACCGATCCGAACATCTCGCTCGGCGAAGGCGTGACGGCGGTGGTCGGTGGAACCGTGCGAACGATCGGAACCGTTGCAGCGACTGCGGTCACCGCTCCCGTCGCCGCATTGGAAAAGAGGCCGCCGCCGTCCGGGGTCGACGAGACACTCCACAGCGGCGCGGATCCCAAGGCACTGTCTAATTGAGGGCCAAGGGTCCGATGTAACCCCATGTTACGCCCTCCGTTACCGTATCGTACTTCCCATTGGATGGTTCCTGACGACACTCGCGAAGACTGCCCGTTTCCTGTCAAAACCGAAGGAGAGTGCGATGCCGTGCAATATCGAGATTTGCGGAGGCCGGCCATGAAGCGGCTTCACGAGACGATCCTCAGGGCGACCGCCGCCGCCGCGATCGCGCTTGCCTCGACCGCCCTGGTTCCGTTCGCGGCGTCCGCTCAGCAGGCCACGCCGGCCGCGCCAGCGACTGCTAGGCCGAACATACTGGTCATCTTCGGCGACGACGTCGGCCAGACGAATATCAGCGCCTATTCGATGGGCGTGGTTGGCTACAAGACGCCGAACATCGACAGCATCGCCAAGGCTGGCATGATGTTCACGGATTACTATGCCGAGAATTCTTGCACGGCGGGCCGCTCGACGTTCATCACCGGCCAGACCTGCCTGCGCACCGGCCTCTGCAAGGTCGGCGCGCCGGGCGTCGCCGTCGGCCTGCAGCCTGGCGACATGACGATCGCTCAGGCGCTCAAACCTCTCGGCTACGCGACTGGGCAATTTGGCAAGAATCATCTCGGTGACCGCGACGAATACCTGCCGACCAACCACGGCTTCGACGAATTCTTCGGCAACCTCTACCATCTCAATGCCGAAGAGGAGCCGGAAGCTCCCTACTGGCCGAAGGACGACGCAGAGTTCCTCAAGGCCTATAACCCACGTGGCGTGATCAAGGCTTCCGCCGACGGCAAGGTCGAGGATACCGGACCGCTGACGAAGAAGCGGATGGAGACGATCGACGACGAGACGACTGCCGCCGCGATCGACTTCATGGGGCGGCAGGCAAAGCAGAACAAGCCGTTCTTCACATGGATGAACACGACGCGCATGCACGTCTTCACTCATGTGCGTGATTCCATGAAAGGACAAAGCGGCATGCCGGGCAACGAATATGCCGATGGCATGATCGAGCATGATGGCGACGTCGGCAAGCTGCTCAAGGCTCTCGATGACCTCGGTATCGCGGAGAATACCATCGTCGTCTACAGCACCGACAACGGGCCGAACCAGTTCTCATGGCCCGACGCGGCAACGACGCCGTTCCGTAGCGAAAAGGACACCAACTGGGAAGGCGCGTTCCGCGTCCCCGCCATGGTTAGGTGGCCCGGCCACATTGCACCCGGCCAGATAGTCAACGGCATGGTCTCGGGCCTCGACTGGTTCCCGACCTTGCTTGCGGCAGCCGGCGACGCAGACGTCAAAACGCGTCTTTTGAACGGTTGGCAGCCGTCCGGCAGCAGCAGCACCTTCAAGGACCATCTCGACGGCTACAACCAACTCGACTACCTGACGGGCAAGTCCGACAAGAGCGCACGCAGCGACTTCTATTACTTCGACGACGACGGCGATCTTGTCGGCATTCGCTATGACGACTGGAAGGTGGTGTTCAAGGAACAGCCCGCGGTGGGCGGCTTCGCAGTCTGGCAGACGCCGCTAGTCACCTGGCGTCTTCCGAAGCTTTTCAACCTGCGCATGGACCCTTACGAGCGGGCTGACGTCGTCTCCGACCAATATAATGACTGGCTGGTTCGCAACGACTATCTGCTGGTCAAGGGACAATTGAAGGCAGCCAGCTTCCTGGAAACTTTCGTCAAGTATCCGCCGAGCCAGCGGGTCGCCAGCTTCAACGTGGAAGGCGTCCGCGCTCAGGTGGACAAGGCGATCGACCAGTCCTTCAAGGATCGCGGTATCGAGAAGTGACAGGCACGAAGGAGACGCGCATCGCGTTGCGCGTCTCCGCTTTTCTCGATCCATCGGAACCATCATGACCGCACGAGATGACATTATTGCGCTGGGCAAGCGCATCGGCCAATCGATCATCGGCCAGGATCAGATGGTCGAACGTCTCCTGCTTGGCCTGCTTGCGAATGGCCACCTGCTGGTCGAGGGACTGCCCGGCCTTGCGAAGACCCGTGCCATCAAGAGCCTTGCCAAAAACCTGGATTCCCAACTCTCCCGTGTCCAGTTCACTCCCGACCTGCTGCCTGCCGACATCACCGGCTCGGAAATCTATTTCTCCGAAGGCGGCAAGGGCGAATTCAAGTTCCAGCAGGGCCCGATCTTCGCCAACCTGATCCTGGCCGACGAGATCAACCGGGCACCAGCAAAGGTGCAGTCGGCGCTCCTTGAAGCCATGGAGGAGCGGCAGGTCACGGTCGGCGGAAAGAGCTATCCCCTGCCCGACCTCTTCATGGTGATGGCAACGCAAAACCCTATCGAGCAGGAGGGGATTTATCCCCTGCCCGAGGCACAGCTTGACCGATTCCTGATGCATGTCGAAGTCGGCTACCCCGACGAGACCTCGGAAGCCTTGATCATGCGCCTCAACCGCGACGAGGAGAACGAGGCTCATAGCAGCACGAAAGCATCGCCTCCGCCGAAGCTCGATCCGCAGGCGGTGTTCGATGCCCGCAAGGAGATCGGCACCGTCACCGTCTCCGATCCCGTCGAGAAATACATGGTGGCCCTCGTCTTCGCGACAAGGTATCCCGACCGCTACGACAAGGATCTCGCGAAACTGCTGCAGGTGGGTGCAAGCCCGCGCGGGATGATCGGGCTCGACAAGGTCTCCAGATCCTACGCCTGGCTGAAGGGCCGCGACTACGTCACGCCCGACGACGTGAAAGCGATCGTTCACGGGGTGTTTCGACACCGTCTTATTCTCACCTACGACGCCCATGCATCGAACACGACGCCGGATCAGGTGATCGAAAGGATCACCGATCTGGTGGCGGTCTCGTAAGGAGGGGGCATGCCTGCGCGAGACGGCGTCTATGTTTCGACAGAACAGCTCGTCGCTCTCGAGGCCCGAGCCCGTGACCTGAGCTTCGTACAGAAGGCGCGCAGCCACGAGCAGCTCGCAGGACGGATGAATTCCGCAATGCGCGGGCGCGGACTGACGTTCGAGGAACTGCGCGATTATCTTCCGGGCGACGATATCCGCTCGATCGACTGGCGCGTCACGGCGCGCACCGCGAGACCCGTTGTCCGCGTCTATTCCGAAGAGAAGGAGCGTCCGGCACTGATCGTCGTCGACCAGCGCATTAACATGTTCTTCGGCAGCCGGCGCTCGATGAAGTCGGTCGCGGCGGCAGAGGCGGCGATGCTCTGCGCCTGGCGCATTCTGGGATCCGGCGATCGGGTAGGCGGTTTCGTTTTCGGCGACAAAGGCATGGATGAGCTCAAGCCGCATCGCAGCCGCAATGCCGTGATCGCACTGGCCGACCGGATCGCCGAGCGAAACGCATCGCTTTCCGCCTATTCAGGTGTGCCCTCGCCCGCGGCACTGGATGACGCCTTGCAAAAGGTCGCCAACATCGCCCATCACGACCATTTGGTCATCGTCGTTACGGATTTCGACGGCCATAGCGAGACGACCCGCGACCTGCTGCTGCGGCTTACTGCGACGAACGACGTTCTCTGCCTGCTGATCTACGATCCTTTTCTGCTGGAATTGCCGAAGAGCGGCGACATGGTGGTGAGCGGCGGCGGGCTTCAAGCAGAGCTTTCTCTTGGCAGAAATTCCGTCAGAGACTCGATCGACGCCTTCGCCCGGAGTCGGGGCAGAGAACTGCACACCTGGCAAAAGGAGCTCGGCCTTCCGATGCTGCCGATATCCGCTGCCGAGGAAACTGCACCGCAGCTTCGCCGCCTGCTCGAGCAGTCCGCCTGGCAACAGAGGCGACGCTGATGGAGACCGACGCGCCATCTCTCGATCCAATGACGGCGACTGCTCTTCGTACGATGAAGGACATCGTCCTACCGTCACCCGTGTCGTGGCTCCCGCAGACGTGGGGATGGCTGGCGGCGGCATCCGTCGCTGTTTTGGCGCTGGCGACCTGGGTAGCGTTCGCCATCTTGCGCTATCGACGCAACGCCTACCGGCGGGAGGCATTGAAGCTTCTTGATGGGATCGAACAACGGCTCCGCTCGGCGACCTCCAGGCAAGCTGCCCTTCAAGATCTCGGCGTTCTTCTGAAGCGCGTCGCGATCAAAACATGGGGCCGGGAAAAGGTGGCCAGACTGTCCGGCAATGAATGGTCGAACTTCCTGACCGAGCACGGCCGCCCCGGTGGCCGGCCGCTCCTTTCCGAGATGGCCGACGACATCGAATACCGCGACGCAACATTCCTCGAACGGCTGCCTGACGACCTCGGAGACGATCTCGCGGAAGATGCGCGGCGATGGATCGGCGGCCACCATGTATGAACTCGCCTTCCCGTGGCTGCTGCTGGCCCTCCCGGTCCCGTTGATCGTCTGGTGGGTTCTGCCCGCCCATCGCGAGACATCGGCATCGATCCGGCTGCCGTTCTTCGACAAGGTCGCCGAAGCCGCGGGCGTGACGCCTTCGGCGGGCTCGGTGGTATCCCGTCGCGCCTTGCCGCAGACTTTGGTGGAAGGAGCCGCATGGTGCCTCGTCGTCCTTGCCCTGGCGCGGCCGGAGCTGGTCGAACCGCCGATCGAGAAAAACGAGCCGCAACGAGACATCCTGCTTGCGCTCGACCTGTCACAATCCATGGAGACAAAGGATTTTCGTCTGTCGGGCGGCGAGATTGAGGCGCGGGTCGACGCGGTGCGGGCGGTCGTGTCGGATTTCGTCGCGAGACGTCCGGGAGACCGTATCGGCCTCGTCGTTTTCGGCGATGCGCCATACCCGCTTGCTCCCTTCACGTTGGACCACGCTCTGGTACGCGACATGATCGACGGCCTTCTCCCCGGTATGGCCGGGCCGCGTACCGCGATGGGCGACACTTTGGGACTGGCGATCCGCATGTTCGAGAAGACGACGGTTCCGGAAAAGGTGCTTGTCGTGCTGACCGATGGAAACGACACGGCCAGCAAGATGCCGCCCTTGAAAGCCGCCGAGATCGCCGCGACCAAGGGCATCGTCGTTCACACCGTCGGCATCGGCGACCCGGAGGCGACGGGAGAGGATAAGCTCGACGCCTCAACGCTGCAGGAGATCGCCACGAAGACAGGCGGCCGCTATTTCTTCGGCGGCGACGCCGATCAACTTGCAGGGATCTACAAGACGCTCGACGAGATTACGCCCGAAGACCAGAAGACGACGTCCTGGCGGCCACGGGCTACCCTGTTCCAATGGCCGCTGGCCGCCGCTGTGGCCCTGCTGGTCGTCTGGCATGGAACGGCGGGGTTTCTCTCTATGATCCGCAGGAGGGTGCCCGCATGATCGGAGATTTCCACTTTCTCAGGCCGTGGTGGCTTTTGGCACTGCTGGCTCCGGCTCTCGTCTTGTGGCTTAGTTTCCGCTCGCAGGATCTCAAAGGCCAGTGGAAGGGCATGATCGCTGATCACCTGCTTGGCCACCTCATCGTCGAACCAGAGGCCCGCATCCGCGCGTGGCCGTCCTGGTTGCTCGCCGCCATTCTGACCGTTGCGGTACTTGGTCTTTCCGGTCCGACATGGCAACGAGAACCTCCGCCCTTCGTTTCCGACACAGCGTCGCTTGTCATTGCCGTCGATCTCTCGAAGACGATGGACGCAAAAGACGTAAGCCCGAGCAGGCTCGAGCGCGCCAAATTGAAGATCCACGACATCCTCGCCAGCCGGCCCGGCGCCCGCACGGCCGTCATTGCCTATGCCGGAACGGCGCATCTCGTGGTGCCGCTGACCGACGACGCCGATCTCATCGAGACCTACACGGATGCACTTGCGATCGCGATCATGCCGAAGCCCGGCAAGGACACCGCGGCTGCGGTCAAGACGGCGGCGGGCTTGCTGCAGAGCGATGGCGCACCGGGAACCATCCTGTTGTTGACTGATGGCGTCGAGACGGGCGCGGTGCCGGCGCTGGCAGGGACGAAGGCCGGGCTGGTCGTTCTCGGCATCGGCACGCAGGCAGGCGGCCTCGACCTCGACGCGCTCAAGACGGCCGGTGCCAAGACGGGAGCCGCGGTCGCCACGGTCACATCAGACGAGGCGGATGTCGATTGGATAGCGCGGCAGGTCCGTACGAACTTCTCGTCCGCGGCGTCGCAGGGAAACAGATGGCGCGACGCCGGTTGGTATCTGCTTTTCCCGGTAAGCATTCTTTTTGCGTTTTCGTTTAGGCGTGGCTGGGTCGTCAAGCTCTCCGTCCTTCTGTTGGCCGCCCATTTGCTTTCACCCACAGCTGCCGAGGCTGCCGGGTGGCGGGATATGTGGCTGACGCCCGACCAGCAGGGGCGACTTGCCTTCGAGCGCGGCGACTATGCGTCCGCAGCAGATCTGTTTCGCGATCCTATGTGGAAGGGTGTCGCGCTTTACCGGGCCGGTCGCATCAAGGAGGCGGCCGAGTCCTTCGCGGTCCCGACCACTCCGGAGGCACAGTTCGATAGAGGCAATGCCCTCCTCCGTTTGGAAAACTTCGAAGACGCGATCACCGCATATGAAAACAGCCTCCGGGCCAGACCGGACTGGGCGGAGGCCGACGCCAACCTCGCCATTGCAAAAAGGCTGCTAAAACAGCAGCAGGACGACGAAGACCAGCCGCAGGAGCCGAATGAAAAACCCGACGACGTCCGCTTCGACGACAAGGGCAAGAAAGGAAAGGCCGGAGAAGTGAACGTCGCCGAACAGACATCCGAGATGTGGGTGAAGAACATCGTTGTCAGCCCGGCCGATCTGATGGCGAGGAAATTCGCGATCGAGGCGGGAGGGCGTTCTCCGTGAGGGCGTTGGGAATTCTATTATGGCTCGCCTCGCCGATCGTTGCGTTTGCAGCGGAGCCTTTCGGGCGGGCCAGCTTAGCCGAGACAACGCAGTACGTTCCCGGCCAGCAGATCGCAGTCGTCGTTGAGGTGTTCGCTCCCGACTTCTTTACTTCCCCGCCGCAGTTTCCGCTGTTCGAGGTGCCCGACGCTCTGGTGACCTTCTCGAGCGAGCGCGCTCAGAACGTCGTGCAGACAGTTGGCGGCGTTCAGTATTCAGGCATTCGCAAGGTATACGCGGTCGTTCCCGAGCAATCTGGATCCTTCACGATTCCGGCAATCAGGATCCCCCTAGGCTGGTCGAACGAAGGCGTTCCGGCGAAAGCAAATGTTGTCACCTCCCCCTTGTCGTTCGATGTTGCAGCAACGACGCAGCAGGACGTCGTCTTCGCCGCGAGCGGACTGGAACTGAGACAGTCGTTTGATCGGGATCCGGCGTCTCTGAGAGCTGGCGACGCGGTCGTCCGTACGGTGGTTATCACCGCCGCCGAGACGCAGTCGCTTGCCATGCCGCCCGTGAATGTCGGACTGCCCTTCGGCCTCAAGCAGTACACGAAGCCGGCGAAGCTCGAGGACGGCGTTCCGGCTGAACGGGGCGAGACGGTCAGCAGACGGACGGATACAATCGTCTATACCGCTCAGGCAGGCGGAGACTTCGATCTTCCGGAAGTGTCGTATCCATGGTTCGACGTCGATGGCCATTCTCCAGCCGCAGCGACCCTTCCCGCCATCAGGTTCCACGTCTCGAAAAGCGAGCGCGGTTCTGGCATCCCCACCACTTCCGTGGAGGCGAAATATGCAGGGCCTCAGGCAGATTTGGCGATCATCGCTTCAACCTTCAGCGTGACCGCACTGCTGCTGTTCGGGTGGTGGAACCGTCATCGAGTGGTGGCGCTCGCCAAAGCCATTCAACACGCTTACCTCGCCTCGCCAGGACATCGCCTGCGCCAACTCCAGAGAATGATACGTTCGGGCGATGCCGCGACAGTGTATGCCGCACTGCACGCCTGGAGCCGGGAATGGAATTTTGCGACGCTGTCCGCATGGTCGAAGACGCAGCCCGCAACAGTCGCGGCGGAGGTCATAAAACTCGAGCGCTCGTTATTCGGTGGTGGCGACGATGTCGTCGACAGGAGAGCCCTCGCCCGGATCGCTCTAACCGCGTCGCCACATCAACCCTCGCACCGTGACGCCCTGCCGCCGCTGAATCCGCCGTTGTTACGGCCGACGTTACCGTAACATGCCTTCCACTTGAGTGAATCCTCGGACAAGCTGCGCTTGGACAGACGGAGGCTGGTATGGCTTTGGCATTCGACGGAGACGGCGCGCTTGCACGGATCGACGGAATGGTGTGGATCCCCGGTGGAACGTTCGTCATGGGCTCCGACCGGCACTATCCCGAAGAGGCGCCTGCGCATCCGGTGAAAGTCGACGGGTTCTGGATCGAGGAAACCCCGGTTACGAACCGCGCCTTCGCCGAATTCGTGAAGGCAACGGGTTATGTCACGGTCGCCGAAACGATCCCAGACGCGAAAAACTATCCGGGTGCTCGCCCGGAGATGCTTCGCGCGGGTTCTCTTTTGTTCGTCCAGCCGAAAACGGTCGACGATTCCGACATTTCCCAGTGGTGGAGGTTCAAGTTCGGCGCGAACTGGCGCAGACCGCTCGGCGGACTTAGCGACCTCAAGGGAAAGCTCGACCATCCGGTCGTCCACGTGGCGTATGCCGACGCGACGGCCTATGCGCGGTGGGCGGGACTGGACCTGCCGACCGAGGCGGAATGGGAGTTCGCCGCACGGGGCGGGCTCGGCGACGTCGAATTCGCATGGGGAAGCGAGATGATGCCTGACGACGTCATCATGGCAAACACCTGGCAGGGCGTCTTCCCGACCAAGTCGACGAAGCCGAAAGGGCGTGAACGGAGTTCCGCGGTCCGGTCCTTCCCGGCGAATGGCTATGGCCTCTACGACATGATCGGGAATGTATGGGAGTGGACCAGCGACTATTGGTCGACCCGCCACCCCGAGCCCGCCAGACACTCATGCTGCATCCCGAACAATCCTCGGGGCGGCGATCCCGTCGCAAGCTACGACCGCCGTCAGCCCGCGATAACGATCCCGCGCCGGGTTCTGAAGGGCGGTTCTCATCTCTGCGCGCCGAACTACTGCAGACGATATCGGCCCGCGGCCCGTCATGCCGAGCAGGAGGATACGTCCACGAGCCACGTAGGGTTCCGCTGTATCAGGCGCGCATCCTCGACAGCGGGCTAGGTTACTGCGCCGAGACGGGCTTGGTGATGGCCAGCGGCATTGAGACCGTCAGGAACACGGCGTCACCTTCCGCACGGTTCTCAGCCGCGAACTCATGGAAGTACTTGATGCGTGTCGAGATCGGCACCTCGCCGGCCTTGAACGTCCATCCGATAGTTGCGCCGATGGCAGCCACTCTGCCCTTGAAGTCGGAGCGCGCACCGGCGCCGGAATCTCCCGTCACCTGATCGTAGTAGTAGCCGACCAGACCCGCGTCGAACTGCTCGTTGAAGTGCTGGACGGCAGCCCATTCAAAATGGAATTCGTTGCCCGTTCGATAGTCAGTCGCGGGGTTCTCGGCATTGAAGGTCATCCCGACCGTTGCCGAGAGGTCGAGTCCGATCGAAGGATCGAGCCAGGTAAACGAGCCGCTGACGTCCGCGCCCCAGTGATGGAAGGCGACGTTCGATATCTCACCATCCTGATAGTCCCCGATAGGCACGTTGACGAGCGTCCCAATCTGCCAGTGGAAGTTGCCAGCTTCCCACCCAAGCAGGCCGCCCACGATGGGATCGCCCACGGTGAAGACCGGATCGGTGACCGACCCGGTCGCAACGCCGCCGCGCGGACCCGCCAGCGTGACATCGGCGCTGGTTTCCTTCCATCCGAAAGGCACGCTGAGCAGCAGGCCCGGTCGTGCGCCCATAAGTTCTTCCGGGAGGATCCATAGCGCCGTCGGGACGTCGATAGCAGCCTTGCCCTCGACGCCGACTGCCAGCCTGCCACCGGCCGGAAGCTGCTGGTTGCCGCCGAGGTCGCCGGAGTAGAGATAGATGTCGTTCGAGAAGAACACGCCTGGTGGCGGCGTAAAGCCCGCGCCAACGGTCTTCGAGCCGAGAAGATAAAATCCCGCTCCACCCTCAGCCGCCATCGCAACAGGCGCGGCAGATGCCGCCAGTATGATTGCGAGCGTCGAAGTCTTGAGATTGTAGCGCATGTATTCCACCCCGGTCGCGACATCTGCAGGCTAGGAAGCAGAGCCGTCCCGAGCCTTGTGCCTAGGGTCGCGATTCAGCGGCGGTTTTCAAGCGTGTTACGGTTACGAAGAAGGCTTCACTGTATAGCCAAAGTGGTTTCGGCAGCATCCGAAGCGGCCTGGGCCACGCCGTCCAGCAGCATGCCGGAGATCGCCGGATCGTAGCGGGCAGTTCGCAGTCCCTTTTCCAGCTCCTCGCGGAAATCGGGGTCCCTGAGCAGCAGCGATCTGTAGCGATCCGCCCCTTCGATCTTGTCGAGCCGTGCGACCGACGCAGTCCGAAGGGCGTGGACGACCAGATCCTCGCAGTTGATCATTTCGGCATAGGAACGCGCCGTCCGATAGTCGCCTTTGCGATAGGCGTCCAGGGCGAGCGTCAGGATGGCGGCACGCGGTGGAGCGGCGGTTGCAGCGGCCTGTCCGGCAATACTCGATCCCGCCGTCCATTGCCCGGAGATGAAGGCAAGCATGCCGACCCTGGCCGCGATGTCTACATTGTTCGGATTGGCAGCCATCGCGCGGTAGCCGGTGTCGAGCGCAGCGTCGCGCTGTCCGGCGGCGAACTGGGCAGTCATGAGTGCGGTTCGCGCCCGGTCGGATTGCGGAGCTGTCGTGACCGCCTGATAGGCAAGCGAGATCGCCTGCCCGACCAAGTCGTTCGATGGACTGGTTCCGCGCTCTGCAAGAAAGACGCGAGCCAGGGTTGCCTTCGCTTCGGCGTCGCCGGGCGCTGCGGCAATCGTCCGTTCGAGGCAGCGGCGCGAGACCGCGAGATCGCCGGGAAGGCCTTCGTCGAGCAAGGCTTCCGCCCTGAGGACGCAGACGTTCCCGAGCGTGGCGTCGTCACCTTCATGCGTCTCCTGCTGGTTGATGGCGCTTCGGCTGGATGCAATCTTCTGGGAGACGATTTTCGCCAGTCTCTGGCGGATTGCGGGAGGGTCGTCGTCGCCGATCGGCGTCGTCTCCATTCCGGAATCCATAAGCTGGCCGCCGGAAAGATCGTACACCTGCCACCACATCAGCCTGTCGGGGCCTTCGGCATAGTACTTGAGCGCGACGCGGTAGGAACGCGGTGGCGCGCGTCCGAGAGCGGCCTGCATTCCTATCGCACCGATCTGCGACGTGTCGACGACCCGCAGCGTCTGGAACTTCGCCACCGAGGCGACCAGGTAGTCGAACGTTCGCTGAGCCTCCTGCCCGTCCGTGGGATCGTCGGCCGAGATGGAAAACACGACTTCCGGTTTCACGGAGATTTCGGGGCCGGTCCCACTGACGAACGCCGCCAAAGCCACCCCAACCAGCACCGCGCCGAGCGCCACGCCTGCGCCTGTTGCGAAATAGGCAGCAAGACGGGATCGACGCTCGGGTGCGGGCGTCGCCACCGCATCACCCGTGGCTTCGGCCACTTGGCAGGCTTCCTCGGCCCGGAACTCGTCGACGTCTGGAATACGGTGAAACAGTGGAATGTACCGACCCTTGGGGATTTCGATGCGCAGGCCACCGGATTCCCCATGCGCATCGTAATATTGGTCGATCCCCGTGCGCAGCCGGTTGGCCTCGATGCGGACGATAGGGTCATTGGTGCCGTCGAAGCTGACGGGCCGCCTGAAGACATCGACGGCGATGATGTAGGACTTCACGCCCGTCGAGCCGTCGATATATCTGGCTTCGCAGATATATCGGAGGAATTCCCTGTTGCGTTCCGAAACCTTGAACCTGGCATCCGCCAGAATCCGCCGAAGCTCGGCGCGGGCCTCGTCTTCCGGTACGTCATCCAGTTCGAATTCGGTCTGACCAGCATCCATGATATGTCCCCTCATGATACGCAGCGGCAGTACTGACCTGATAGGATGCGTTTTTATATTACAACTGGTTGAATGTCGAACGGCTAATTTAGGATGTACGGTTGAATGTCTCAAGCTTGGCGCTTAGGAACCGTTTCGTTCGAACGCGAGACAGAGTGCGATCACGTCCGTCTCGATCTCGGTGCAAAGGGCAGCATACTCCGCCAGGAGCACGGGGTCCGACAGTGCCGCGACCTGAAGCGTCTCCAAGGTGGAGCACGCATCTTCGTAAGCCTCGTAAAGATTGATGACCGTCGGTTTCCGCACCTCCAAAAGCTGGAGCGCGCCCCGCACGCGCGGGAACTTCAGCATTAGCCTGACCATGCCCCGGTGCTGCGACCTGGTAGCTGCCACGGCGATACCCCCGACCACAGCGTTTCTCCTGCGGCCATCGGACGACGGTCGCACGGAGATCATGAGACCCGGCGTGCAAAAGTGAAGTACGTAACGGTAACATGAATGCGCCGCTCGATTAACTGGTAGTTGTTACGTCCATTGTAACCGTAACGAAACTGATTTTCCGCGCCCGATGGCGCTCTATGCCCCGCCGCGCTTGCAGATCTTCGCCGGCGTGAACTTCCAGTTCCCGATCCGGAAGCCCGCCGGATGAGACTTGAAGACCTCTGCCCTTTTCGTCGACAAGGCGAACCCGCTGCCGATCATTGTCCGGCGCTGCTTCCGCTTCTTGTCGCCGGTGCGTTCTTCCTTCCTTCGTTCCGCGCAGCTCCTCCCGGTGACCCGCCGTCTCCCACTGCTCTGAATCAACGAGTCACGTTACGGTAACGTACTTCCCACGCCCGAATTTCCGGTCATTCTCAGGGTCATCAGTTCCCCGCCTCGGAGACCCGCATGCGAATTGAACAGACGATAGCCGCCTCGATCATCGCTGCGGCGGCCTTGCTTACGATGCAGCCGGTCGCCGCACAGGAAACGCTTCCTTCTTGGAATGATATGGCCGCAAAGGCGCGGATCGAAGCCTTTGTGTATGCGACCGTGACCGAGGGCGGCGAGGGATACGTCGCGCCAGAAGACCGCATCGCCGTGTTCGACAACGACGGCACGCTCTGGTGCGAGCAGCCCTTCTACACTCAGCTTCAGTTCATGTTCGACCGCGTCAGGGCGTTGGCTCCTCAGCATCGCGAGTGGAAGTCGAAGGAGCCGTTCAAGAGCATCCTTGCGGGCGATCCGGCAGGCGTCGCCAAGGCTGGAGAAAAAGGCGTCGTCGAACTTGGCATGGCGACTCATGCCGGGATGACGACGGATCAGTTCGCGGACATCGTCTCGAACTGGTTCGACACCGCCAAGCACCCGAAGACCGGAAAACCCGTCACTGAGATGACCTATCTGCCGATGCGGGAGCTTCTCGACTATCTCCGGGCAAACGGCTTCACCACCTACATCGTGTCCGGCGGTGGGGTCGAGTTCATGCGGCCAATCTCGGAGAAGCTCTACGGCATCCCGCCGCAACAGGTCATCGGCAGCACGATCGCCACTCAGTACGCCATCGTCGACGACGTGCCCGTGCTGAAGCGCCTCGCGAAGATCGACTTCGTCGATGACGGACCCGGCAAACCAGCGGGCATCAACAAGTTTATCGGCAAGCGGCCGATCTTCGTCGCGGGCAATTCCGACGGCGACTACGAGATGCTGCGCTGGACGACCGCGGGCAAAGGGCCTGGGTTCGCGATGATCGTCCATCACACCGACGCGGAGCGGGAATACGCATACGATCGCAGATCCGCGGTCGGCAAACTCGACAAGGCTCTCGATGAGGCGGGGCGCCGGAACTGGCTTCTGGTCGACATGAAAAGCGACTGGAAGAAGGTCTTTGCGTTCGAGAAGTAGGCCATTGTCGCGTTCGTTACGGTCTCCGTTACGGTAACGCACTTCCGTTACCTCAGTTCTCGCCCGTACCATCCCCTGGTCGGCACCTCGGTGCCTCAACGAAAGGCGGAGCAATGTTGAGATCAAGAGGGCTGCGCCTTGCGGTCACTGCGGCGTCGACATTGATCGCGGCGTCCGCCCAGCGAACCGCAGTCGGTCGAGGTGCTGACGAAGATGGGGGATCTCCAGTGATGATGCTGAAGTTCTTGTTCGCCGCCTTGGCGATGACGGCCATTGCAGGAGTTGCGCTCGCGGAGAGCGTTCCGGTTACGGTGGAAAACTTCGTCCGCGCGGAGACTGACGTCACGATCGCCGCCTACGCAGAAGAAGGTGGCTTGGGAAAGTTTATTCATGCCCGTACCCCGGCCTCGATCGATGATCAGAAGATTGTCAGGATGAACCGCGACACCCTCTATTCGTTCGGCATTTTCGACCTGGATGCCGGACCCGTCACTCTCGGCCTTCCGGATGCCGGGAAGCGGTACATGATGGCGCAGATCATCGACGAAGACCATTTCACGCGTGATATCGCCTATGCACCGGGATCGAAGACCTACACGAAGGAGCAAATCGGCACTCGCTACATGATCGTGATTATCCGCACGCTCGTCGATCCACAGGATCGGGAGGATGTTGACGACGTCCACAAGCTGCAGGACAAGATCACCGTCGGACAGGCGTCGATGGGACACTTGGACGTTCCGCGTTGGGATGCGGTATCGCAGGGCAAGGTGCGCGACGCCCTCAAGGTGCTCGGATCGACGCTCTCCGATTCCACCCGCATGTTTGGCAGCCGGAACGAAGTCGATCCTGTGAGACACCTGATCGGCGCGGCCGTCGGATGGGGCGGTAACCCGAGTTCCGCAGCCCTTTACGTGACCAGCAAGCCGAAAGACGACAGCGGCACCACAGTCCAAAAGCTGACCGTGAAGGATGTGCCAGTCGACGGGTTCTGGTCGATCAGCGTCTACAACGCCGCCGGATTCTTCGAGAAGAACGAGCTTGGCTCCTATTCCATAAACAACCTGACTGCCAAACCGGATCCGAACGGCAGCTTCACGATCGCGTTCGGTGGCTGCAGGAAGACCACGCCAAACTGCATCCCAACCATGAAGGGATGGAATTACACGGTTCGGCTCTACCGCCCGCGTGCGGAGCTACTGGAAAACAAATGGAAATTCCCGGAGCCGGAAGTCGTCCAATGAATCTGGACGCGGCGGCGCACAGATGTGCGCCACGAGATAGCTGTTATCCCCTCAGGCTTTTCGTCCGATCGTCTGAGGACCGTCATCTTCCGTAAATGGTTCTGGCCCCCTGCCAACGAGCGAAAGTCATGAGCGCACTCGATATCTTCGCATGGATCGTCCTGATCATACTCGTCTTGAGTACTGTCGCAGTCCTCGTCTTTCTCGCCATGCTTCCTGGAGTGATCGCGAGGAAGCGCAACCATCCCTGGGCGCAGGCAGTGTCCATCGGTGGTTGGGTCACCCTTTTCCTCGGGTTCGCGCTCTGGCCCATCGTTCTGATCTGGGCATACGTTGATGTCCCGCGCGTGCCGAAGATGGAGGTAGCCCAATGATTGCCGTCCTCCTGAACGTCTACCTTGTCATTCTTTTTTGCCTCGTGAAGTTCGGCGTCGTCAGGTTCAACCTGTTCTGGAAAATTTCTCCCGTCCTCGTCCTTTTGCTGCTGATGGTCGGCCTCTTCATCCCCATGAACTGGGGTGCGCCACAGGGCTCCGCCCTGGTCGTCAGGAACTCCGTCGCTATCGTTCCCGACATCGCTGGCGAGGTGATCGAGGTACCTGTCGCCGCGAATACGCCGCTCAAAGCCGGCGACGTTCTGTTCAGGATCGACCCGGTTCCGTTCCAGGCGAAGGTCGATGCGCTCCAGGCGCAACTGGAACTGGCCCAGCTTCGGCTTTCCGAAACGACCCGGCTCAACAAGACTGGAGCAGGGCGAACATTCGATGTTGAACAGAGCCAAGCCGAGGTCGAGCAGCTCAATGCGGAGCTTGTCGGGGCGAAATGGAATCTCGACAAAACTGTCGTTCGGGCTCCAGCGGAGGGTTATGCCACCAATGTAGCCCTTCGACCGGGCGCGCGCGTCAGCGCCTTGCCGCTGGCTCCCGTGATGGCGTTCATCGACACGTCCGAGACGATCATCGGCGTCGAGGTGCCCCAAATCAACGCCCGATACATCCAAGCGGGGCAACCCGTCGAAGTCACCTTCAAGTTCATGCCTGGCCATGTCTACGCCGCCACCGTCGAAAGCGTCCTACAAGCCGTGGCGACGGGTCAGGTGAAGATATCCGGCGCTGCCGCAATGTCCGAAGCAATCCAAAGCGCCCCGTTCGTTGTCAGGATAAAGCTTGATAACGCGGACTTGGCTGCGACACTTCCTGCAGGCACGACGGGAACGGCGGCGATCTTCACCGCCAGGGTGAAGGCAGCGCATATAATACGCAAGGTTCTACTTCGTCAGGTTGCCATCACCAACTACGTCAATCCATTTTAAGAACGTCGCTGGCCCTGCGAGGCAGGCACTCCGTCTTAGCTGTCGGTCGGCGTCTGCCGATGGCAATGTCCTTATATCTTGCCGGTCGGGCAGCGCAGTCATATAAGGCGCGATGACTTCTGATTCAAAGATTTTCGTTGGTCTACGGCTGAGCCGCAAAAAGCCGGATCAACACCGCGAACCGAGCGGCCGAAAATGCCAATGGGACGGCTGCGATAAGGAAGGCACTCATCGCGCTCCCGTCGGAGCGGATGCTGAAGGGCTGTATCTGTCGTTTTGTTCCACGCACGTCAGTGCGTACAGCCGAGGCTACAACTTCGTGACGAAGCTGTCTGACCCTTTGACGGCCCGCTATCAGAGAGAAGCGGCAAGCGGAAGCCGCCCGACTTTGGGGACTCGGATAGAGCAGCCTTCGGAAACTCCGCTCCCCTCCCTGGTTCGCTCCGGGACTGCGAAGGCGATAAACTCACGAAAAAACGCTGCGCAAAGCCAAACGGCCAGAGCAGCTGTTCACCTGCGTAAACTCAAGGTGCTGGAAGCCAAAGCTTTCGAGAAGCTCGGTCTATCACCTGATGCAACGCCGGATGAGATCAAAAGCCGCTATAAGCAACTGCTCAAGATGCACCATCCCGACGCTAACGATGGAGATCGCAAGTCAGAGGATAGTCTCAGATCGACGATTGAGGCCCATAAGATCCTCAAGCTCAACGGCTTCTGCTAGAGGCTAGGTTGCCCGTTGGCGCCCTTGATGGGATATGTCCGGGCCTCCAAGCCTTCATAACAGTTAGACATATTAATCTTGAAAATAATTATTAAGGCATGGCTCTTTCGCTGTTAGCCTTCTAAGTGGGAGGAGACAGAATGGCGACATTGCAAGACATGTTCGACGTTCGCGGCAAGTCGGTCATTGTCACCGGCGGTGCGAGCGGCATCGGCCGCGCCTATGCCGAGGTCATGGCGGACAACGGCGCGCGCGTCTGCATATTCGACTTGAACGCCGAAACGCTGGAAACGGTAGTTGCCGAAATCAAGGCCAATGGTGGTGACGTCTGGGGGCAGGTCATGGATGTTTCCGACCGACCCCGGATGAGCGATGCCTTCGACGCAGTGGCCGAACGGCATGGACGGATCGATGTGGTCTTCGCCAATGCGGGCATCGATCCCGGCCCGGGCTTCCTGTCGACGGAGGGTGGACGCATCCCGGAAGGCGCGATCGACGCGCTGGATGACGCGCAGTGGGATCGCGGCATCGAGGTCAATCTCACATCGGTCTACACGACGGTCAAGAATTCTGCCCGGCACATGAAGAAATCGGGCGGCGGCCGGATCATCGTGACGTCCTCGATCGCCGCACAGATCAACGAGGCGATCGTCGGCACGTCCTATATGCCGGCAAAGGCGGGCGTCGACCATTTCGTCCGCCAGATGGCAATGGAACTAGGGATGTTCGGCATCCTCGTCAACTGTATCTCGCCCGGACCCTTCATGACCAATATCGCCGGCGGCCGGCTGAAGATCCCCGCCGATCGCAAGGCTTTCGAGGAGCAGTCGCTGATCGGGCGTATCGGCGACACCGAGGACATCAAGGGCCTCGCGCTCTATCTGGCGTCGCCATGCTCGTCCTACGTGACGGGGAGCCAGATCGTCATCGACGGCGGCGCGATGAACCGCATCAAGTAATGTGACTGCCGGCCAGGGAGGAACGGCCGGCTGTCACCAATGCGCATGCAGACGACGAAACACCAGAGGGAGGAGACCCAGGTGGAGCTCAAGACAAGATTTGCACAACCATCGCGCCGGACCGTGCTCAAGGGCATCGGCGCCGGAGTGGCCGTATCGGCGCTCGGTGCGCCGATGATTGCCCGGGCGCAAGCGGCCGGCACGATCAAGCTCGGCTTCGTCACGCCGGCAAGCGGCCCGCTCGCGCTGTTCGGCGAGACGGACGGCTGGGCGGCAGACAAGATCAAGGCTCTGCTGAAGGATGGCCTGGAGACAAAAGCCGGCAAGTACGACGTCGAGATCCTGATCCGCGACAGCCAGTCCGATCCCAACCGCGCAGCGGAAGTCGCCGGCGACCTTATCCTGAACGACGGCGTGCATCTGCTGTTGCCGGCATCGACCACCGATACTGTCAGCCCCTCGGCGGACCAGGCGGAACTCAACGAGTGCCCCTGCCTGTCGACCGGTGCGCCCTGGCAGGCAATCATCATGCCACGCGGCGGCGCCGACAAGCCGTTCAACTGGACCTATCACTTCTTCTGGGGTCTCGACGAGGCGCTCAACACCTTCGTCGGCCTGTGGAACACGCTCGACACCAACCGCAAGGTCGGCATGCTGTTCCCGCAAAACGCCGATGGCGAGACCTGGGGCAACAACGACTACGGCCTGCCGGTGCCGACGAAGAAGGCCGGCTTCGAGATCACCGTCCCGGGCTTCTTCCAGCCGCGTACCAACGACTATTCAGCGCAGATCGCCGCCTTCAAGGAAGCGGGCTGCGAAATCGTCGGCGGCATTACCTATCCGGACGATCTCAAGACCTTCATCAACCAGTGCGCCCAGCAGGGCTACAAGCCCAAGGCCGTCACCGTTGCGGCGGCGCTGCTGTTCCCCGGCGGCGTCCAGGCGCTCGGCCCGCTTGGCGACGGCATGTCTTCCGAGGTATGGTGGACACCTGCCTTCCCATTCAAGTCGACACTGACCGGCCAGGTGAGCCGCGACATCGCCGACCAGTGGGAAAGCGAGACCAAGAAGCAGTGGACGCAGCCGCTCGGCTACAGCCACGCGATCTGGGAAGTGGCGATCGACATTCTCAAGCGCTCGTCCAACCCGCTCGACCGCACCGCCAACCGCGACGCCATGGTGGCGACCAAGCTCGACACGCTGATCGGCAAGGTCGATTTCTCCAGCGGTCCGCACAAGAACGTCTCGACGACGCCGATCTTCGGCGGCCAGTGGGTCAAGGGCGACAAGTGGCCCTATGACCTGAAGATCGTCGACAACACCGTCAACAAGCTGTTCGAACCCGAGCAGAAGATGAAGGTCATCCCCTGGGCGAGTTGAGCCCAGGCAAGTGGGGCGGCACCTGATATCCAAGGACCGCCCGGCAACCGGAAAGACTATCCCGAATGCGTGAAGACCGGACGGGCGGGCGTGCATCCACGCCTGCTTCGGCCGGAAGCGGAGGCTGCTGTTGGACGGCGTATTGCTAGAAGCGAGAGGATTGAGCAAATCCTTCGGCGCCCTGCGCGTTCTGCACGACATCAGTTTCGATGTCCGGCGCGGCGAGGTGCTGGGTATCCTCGGCCCTAACGGGGCGGGTAAGACCACGCTGTTCAATCTTGTCAGCGGCGACCTGAAGAACGATACCGGCGAACTCGTCTTTGCCGGCCAGCGCCTCGTCGGCCAGCCACCCTATTCGCGCTGCAAGATCGGCATCGGCCGCACCTACCAGATTCCGCGCCCCTATGTCGGCATGTCGACCTTCGAGAACCTGCTCGTCGCCGCGACATTCGGCGGTGGGCGCACGGAAGCCCAAAGCTATGCCCTCTGCGCCCAGATTCTCCGCGACTGCGAGCTGGCAGACAAGGCCAACCGCTCGGCGGGATCGCTGACGCTGCTGGACCGCAAGCGGCTGGAGCTGGCCCGTGCGCTGGCGTCGAGCCCGAGCCTGCTGCTGCTTGACGAGATCGCCGGCGGGCTGACGGACGAGGAAGGCAAGGCACTGGTGCAGCTGATCCGGCGCATTCGCGACCGCGGCGTGACGATCGTCTGGATCGAACATGTGCTGCACGCGCTGCTCGCCGTGGCCGACCGGATCATGGTGCTGAATTTCGGCGAGAAGATCGCCGAAGGCCTGCCCGACGAAGTCATCAAGAACGCTGAAGTCAGACGCGTCTATATGGGGATCGAGGTATGACGGGCGCTGCACTTCTTTCCACCCATCAACTCAAGGCGCGTTACGGCGACTTTCAGGCGCTCTACGGGGTCGATCTCGAGATCGCCGAGGGCGAGGTCGTTGCCCTGATCGGCGCGAACGGCGCCGGCAAATCCACGCTTCTCAAATCGATCATGGGCCTGCTCAAGGTTCAGCCCGACATGGTGCGTCTCGATGGCAGACCGGTCGGCGGCAGCCAGCCGCACCGGATGGTGGCAGACGGAGTGGCGATCGTGCCCGAGGGCCGGCGGCTTTTCTCGGGCATGTCCGTGGTCGACAACCTCCGTGTCGCCATGGACCACGCGGCACCGATCCACGGCGAGGCCTGGACGATCGAACGCGTCTATGGATTGTTTCCGATCCTGAAGGAAAAGCAGGCGGTTCCGGTGCAGTCGCTATCCGGCGGCCAGCAACAGATGGTCGCCATCGGCCGGGCACTGCTCAACCAGCCGCGCCTGTTGCTCTGCGACGAGATCAGCCTTGGCCTGTCACCCAAGGTCGTCCGCGAAATCTACCAGTCGATCCCGTCCATCTCAAAGAGCGGCACTGCGGTCGTGGTGGTCGAACAGGATGTCGGCCTGGCCAAGTCTGCTTCGGACCGGCTCTACTGCATGCTGGAGGGCCGCGTCACGCTGACCGGGCGATCGGCGGACATGTCCCGTGAGGCGATCGGCGAAGCCTATTTCGGAGCATCCCATGCAGTGGCTTGATGGACTGGTCCAAGGCATTCTGCTCGGCGGGCTCTATGCGCAATATGCGCTCGGCATGGCGTTGATGTTCGGCGTTATGCGCGTGGTCAACATCACGCATGGCGACCTGATGATCCTGCTAGCTTTGATTGGCATCAGCCTTGCCTCGACCTTCGGGCTTGGCCCATTCTCGGTGCTGGTGATTTTGGTTGCGCTCGGCGGTATCATCGGCGTCATCCTGCAGCGTCTGATCCTCGACCGGGTGGTCGGCGCCGATCCGCTTCCATCGCTGATCGCGACATTCGGACTCTCGATCGCCCTGCAGAATGCGATGCTGCAGGTGTGGTCGGCCGATACCCGTTCGCTGCCGAGTGGCGGTATCGCGCAGGCCTCGTTCCAGGTTGGCTCGCTTTTCGTCGGCGTGCTGCCGGTCATCGTGCTCGTCACCGCGACGGTGCTGACCGCCGGGCTCGCCAGCACATTGCGCTACACCCGTTTCGGTCGGTCGTTGCGCGCGGCGTCGGCCGATGTCGAGGCCGCAGCCATGACCGGCGTGAACCCCAAGACTATCTATGCCGGCGCGACGGCACTCGCCGTGGCGATTCTCGGGTTTGCCGCCGTGTTCCAGTCGATGCGTTCGACGGTATCGCCTGCCGATGGCGCGTTTCAGCTGATCTATGCCTTCGAAGCTGTGATCATTGGCGGCATGGGCTCGATCTGGGGTGCTTTCATCGGCGCGATGGTGCTCGGCATCAGTCAGTCGATCGGTTTCCGCATCGATCCTGGTTTCGGCATCCTGGCCGGTCATCTTGTCTTCCTGCTCATTCTCGCATTGCGGCCGCAGGGCCTTCTCGGAAAGGATTGAGATCTTGACCGACACGCTCACAACCGTACAGGCGTCGACCCTTTCCGACACCACGGATCTCCCGCCAGTCCGCGTCCAACGCCAGACCATGTCGGGAGTCATCGCGATGGTCATCGGCATTGCGGTGCTGTTCACTGTCGCCTCGATGCCGCTCTGGGCGAGCCAAGGCCTGATCCGCGACGTGGTCGAACTTTGCTGCTACATCGCGGTCGCGCAGATGTGGAATCTGCTCGCGGGCTATGCCGGCCTGGTTTCGGTCGGCCAACAGGTCTTTGTCGGCGTCACCGCCTATATGATGTTCGTCATGGCGCAGCTCTGGGGCATCAATCCCTTCGTCGCCGTGCTGCTGGCGATGACCGCGCCGGCGCTACTCGCGATCCCGACATATGGCCTTCTGCACCGGCTCGACGGACCGTATTTCGCGATCGGCACCTGGGTGGTGGCTGAGGTGGTTAGGCTCGCGACCTCGGTTTTCGGTTATGTCAATGCCGGCGCGGGCATGAGCCTGCGCGTGATGACCACCTACTCGCCGATGGAGCGCGCCGTCGGCGTTTCGCTGCTCTGCGCGCTGATGCTGCTGGTGACAGTGGGCGGCAGCTATCTCCTGCTCCGCTCGCGCTATGGCCTGGCGCTGATCGCGATGCGCGACAATCCGGTCGCCGCGGCAAGCCAGGGCGTCAATGTCAGCCGGCTGCGCTTTCTGATCTGGGTGGCGGCGGCCGTCGGCACGGGTCTCGCGGGCGCCATCTATTTCATGGCGCAGCTCCGCATAACGCCCCCTTCTGCCTATGATCCCAACTGGGCCAATATCGCGATCTTCATCGTCATGGTCGGTGGGCTGGGATCGCTGGAAGGCGTGCTGATCGGGGCACTGATCTACTTCTTCGCCGAGCGCTGGTTCGGCGAATATGGCGCGACCTATCTCGTGGTGCTCGGCCTGATGACGCTGTTCATGGCGCTCTTTGCCCGCGGCGGTATCTGGGGGCTGATCTGCAAGGTCGTCGATGCACCTTGGTTCCCAACACGACGGCGCCTGATGGAGGACCGGACATGAAGGCCGTGCTTTTTGATCGTGTCGGACTTCCCTTGACGGTCGGCGAACGTCCGGTGCCGGAGCCGGCGGAGGACGAGGTCCTGCTCAAGATCGCCGCCTGCGGCATCTGTGGCTCCGATCTGCACATGACCGAGGACCCCAAGACTTTCGGCCTCAGGCAATATGACGTGCTCGGCCATGAATTTGCCGGCGAGGTCGTAAGCTGCGGCAGGGCCGTCACCACGCTCAAACCGGGCGACCGGGTGGCCGTGGCACCGATGCGCGGCTGCGGCCATTGCGACAGCTGCAAGCGTGGCGAGCCTGCCTGGTGCGCCGAGATGCGGCTGATCGGCGGCGGCTATGCCGAATTCACCACCGTGGCTGCGCGCCAGTGCAGCATCCTTCCCGATGACGTGGCGATATCAGAGGCTGCACTGGCCGAGCCGGCCGCCGTGGCGCTTCATTGCATAATGCGGTCGGGCCTGAAGCCGGGTGACCGCGTGCTGATCCTCGGCGCGGGACCGATTGGCCTGCTCGTCGCCTTCTGGGCGCGTCGGCATGGTGCGCGCGACGTCATCGTCGCCGATATCAATCGTCACCAGGAAGAGCGTGCCGCCGCCATCGGCGCCACCGGCTTTGCCATGTCAGGCCCGAGCCTTGCGGACGAGTTCCGCGCCAAGGCCGGTGGCGAGCCCGACATAGTTTTCGAATGCGTGGGAAAACGCGGCCTGATCGACTTCGCCTGCCGCCTGGTCCGCACCCATGGAACGGTGGTCGGTGTCGGCCTCTGCGTCGGCGGCGATGACTGGGATCCCTTCGCGGCTTTGTCCAAGGAGATCCAGCTCATTTTCGCGGTGTTCTTCAACATGGCCGAGTTTCGGACCGCGCTCGCGGCACTCGGGCCGGGCCGCTATCGCCCCCAGGCGTTGATCACCGAGCGGATCGGTTTCGGCGAAGTGCCCGAGACCTTCGAGGGACTCAAGCGCCGCACCACGCAGTGCAAGGTGCTGATCGCTGCCGACGCAGCCTGACAGATTGTATGAGGAGGATACTCAATGGAATTTGAAACGCTGACGCAGGATATCGATGGCGTCCGAACGGTGGTGAAGGCGATCGGTCGCGGCCGTGCGGTGCTGGCGCTGCACGGCGCGGCGACGCTCGAGGGCCATGACTGGGCGCGCGGGCTGGCGGACCGATTCCGCGTCTACCTACCCTTCCATCCCGGTTTCGGCGAGAGCGCCGAGGCGCCGCATATATCAGGCATGCAGGACATGGTGGTTCACAATCTTCGCCTCGTCAACGCGCTCGGCCTCGACCGGCCGCATCTGGTCGGACATTCCATGGGTGGCTGGATGGCGGCCGAAATCGCCGCCGTGGCTGGCGAGCAGTTTGGCAAGCTGGTGCTGAACGCGCCGGCCGGCCTCAATCACCCGGACCATCCCGGCGCCGATCTTGGCGCGGTCCCACCGCAGGAATTGCCCGGGTATCTGGCCCATAATGTCGAAGTCGCGGCGCGCTATTTCCCCGGCGGTTCGAAATGCCCCCCGGTCGAGGATTTTGTCGCGGCGCGCGAAAAGGAAGGGCCCGCGCTCGGTAACATTCTCAAGGCGCATGGTTTCGGTCACCCCAACCTCGGCCGCTGGCTGAGCCGGATTCCGAATGAAACACTCATCGTCTGGGGCGACAAGGACCGCATGCTGCCGGCCTCGCAGGCGCCACTCTGGGAAAAGAGCATTCCCAATGCGCGGACGTTGATCATCAAGGATGTCGGCCATTTCGCGATGCAGGAAGATCCGGGCACCGTCACTGCCATCGGTGACTTCCTCGCCGGGTGAAACCACAGAAGCGGCACCGTCAGGCGGGCCGCGTGATCAGGACTATCAAGGAGGAATTGTCATGAACGCACCAATCAAGTACGCATCAGGCTACTGGGGCACGAAGACGGACTTCGCGTCCCTCGTGGCCCATGTCGATAAGGTCGGCCCGATCCTCGACAAGAATTCCGAGGACAACGAAAAGCTCGGCCGCCTCAACGAGGAGACCTTCGAGGCGCTCAAGCCGCTCAGGATGAGCCATGTGTTCGCCGGCGAGGATATTGGAGGCGCACAGCTCTCGCCGACGCAAGGGCTGCAGCTCATCGAGGCGATTACCTATCACAGCGGCGCGGCTGGCTGGATCTCGATGGTGCACACCTGCATCGGCGCGATGTCGGCCGCTTTCCTGCCCGATACGGCGATCGGCCGCCTGTTTGACGGCAAGACCGACAACCGGTTCTCCGGGCAGGGCACACCGACAGGCATGCTCAAGAAGGTCGACGGCGGTTACCGGCTGAATGGCAAGTGGGCCTATGCCAGCGGCATCTACCACGCCACCTATACCCATACCGCAGCGCTGCTCGACGATGGAAACGGTCACCCGGCGAAGGACGAGAAGGGCGACGTGATCGTGCTCTGCGCCCATGCGCCAGTCGGAGAGCACGAGTTGCTCGGGAACTGGAACTCGCTCGGCCTGCAGGCGACGGGCAGCATCGACTATGCCGCCAACGATGTTTTCATCCCTGATGACATGGTGTTCCCGATCCTGACCGCCGAGCCACAGCGCATGAAGGAGTTCTTCAGCCTCGGCGTCGTGGGTCTCGCTGCCATCGGCCATTCCGGCTGGGCGATCGGTGCGGCGCGGCGTATGCTCGACGAAGCCGCCAAATATGCCAAGACCAAGACTGGCCGTGCCGGCATGCTCGGCGAAAGCGACAAGTTCTGGTTCGATTTCGGGCGGGCGGAAGCCCGAGTCCGCGCCGCCCGCGCCTTCCTGTTCGAGGTCTGGCGCGACGTAGAAGCCTCGATCGAAGCCGGCAACCGCATGACGACACGCCAGATCAGCCTGGTGCATCTCGCCAAGTCCGAAGTGCACGAAGCCGGCGTCGATGCCTGCCATTTCGTCTATCGCGCGCTCGGCGGCGCTTCGTTGCGTTACGGCGTGATGCAGCGGATCTATCGCGAGATGCTGACGGCGGCGAACCATTTCACGATCAACCCGAACGTCGTCGGCGCGGCGGGCCGCGACATTGCCGGCGTATGGAGCGATCGCGTCTGGCAGTTCTACGACCTGATCGAGAAGAAATGAGCGCGGCCACGAAAGGCATGCCGGACAAGGTGGCGGCGCCCGAAACGGGTGCCGCTGGCGGTGACCAAGGCATCACCGAAGCCTTCATGGCGGCGTTCCGGCATCACCCGTCGGGCGTGGCGATCATCACCGCCGATGCCGGCGAAGGTCCGGTGGCGCTGACGGTGAGTTCGCTGATCTCGATCAGTGCCGCGCCGCCCATGGTCGCCTTTTCGCTCTCGGCAGCCTCGTCGAGTGCGAAAGTGGTGGAGCGTGCGGCATCGGTGGTCGTCCACTTCGTGCGCCGCGCCGACATGCAACTCGCCCGGCTCTGCGCGACATCGGGCAGTGATCGCTTCGGGCCGGATGTTCGATGGGCTCGCCTCGAAGGCGGTGAGCCCTATTATCCTCAGGTCGAACTCTGGTTCCGGGCCGAACTTCGAGGCCGACTGGAGACGCCCGGGGCCTGTCTGGTCACGGCCGAACTGACATCGGTCTCGCCCGGTGCACATGCCGCACGGCAGGCCGAGGCTCTGGTCTATTCCAACCGTGCCTGGCACGGCCTCGGTCCCGTCGTCGATACTGTTTCGACGCCGGTCATGCTGTGGCCGGACGACTCGGCGACATTCTGACATCGGCGTGGCGGCCCCTGCCGCCAGCCACGATTCACATCCCCCAGACCACGGATTGTTCGTGGCGCTTGATCAGATGCCTCAGGTTCTCAAAACTTTTGCGAATATGCGCCGAGAACGCCTCGATAGCCGGTGCGCCCAGGTCTCCCGTGCGCCTGAGCAGGCCGAGCGCACGTTCCGGATGCGGGATGTTCACCGGCAGGGCGGTGATCGCTTTGTCGTTGCGATAAGCGAAGACCACGCTGTGCGGCAGGATGGTGAGAGCGTCGCTCTCCTTCATGTAGTTGATCGCGCTGGTCAGCGAGCCGCCAGCATAGCGAATCTTGGTCTCGGTCGCGCCCAGAGAGAGGACGAGGCTGCGCAGGTCGGCAAGCAGCGGGCTGCCCGGCGGCGGCGCGATCCAGGGATATTCGAGCAGCTCCGGCCCGGTGAGCTTGCGCTTGAGCAAGAGCGGATGGGTCAGGCGACAAGCCACGACGTTGCGGCCCGGCAGCAATTCCTGGAAACGCATACCCGACCCCTCGTCAAGCATATCGATCGGGCAGATGGCGAGATCGATGCGGTCGGCGATGATGGCTGCGCGCAACTCGGGCAGATAGTCATAGCTCTGTTCGATACGGACTTCGGGGAAATCGTTCTGGAAACCGGCAATCATGCCGGCGATCAGTGCATCCATGAAAAAAGGCGTGCCGCCAACGCGTACGAGCCCTGTCCGGCCGTGCCGGAAGCCTTCAACCAGAGCGGACGCCTTGCGCGACGCCGTGAGCATTGCCTGACCGTGGTCTGCCAGCGCCCGGCCAAGCGGCGTCGGCTGCAGTGGCCGGCGGCCTTTGATGAAAAGTGGCTCGCCGAGCCGCTTTTCCAGCATTGCAAGCGTGCGCGATACCCCCGGCTGGCTAAGACCCAGCAGTGTCGCACCTTCGGTCACGCCGCCTGCCTGGACGACCGCTGCCAGTTGCACCAGATGTCGCTCATCGATCTTCATAACAAATACGCATACAAATCGCGAAAAAAATTATCAAGCACTCAGTTCCGGGCTGCTAAGGTTTCGTCATGGGAGGAGTCATGCCAGATATAACGTTTAGCGAGCGCAATTCTGCGCAGCTTGTGGCCGAGCGGCTCGACAAGCATGCGGAGGGGCCTCTGCAGGCTTTCATGGTTTCCTTCATAGGACACCTGCACAAGCTCATCCGCGAGACGCGTCCGACCCACGCCGATTGGCGACGGACGGTGGAATTCCTCACCGAGGTTGGTCACGCCAGTGACGGCCGGCGGCAAGAATGGGTGCTGCTTTCCGACCTTTTGGGCGTCACCGCGCTCATCGAGGAGATCAATACCAGCCGGCCGAAGGGCGCAACGCCCAATACGGTGCGCGGGCCGTTCTATCGTGCTGACGCACCCAGATTGGCGCTCGACTCCAATATCTCGCTCGACGGAGTGGGGCCGGTGCTTGCAGTGACCGGACATGTTCAGGATCTCGATGGGCAGCCTGTCGCGGGTGCCACGATCGAGACCTGGCAAGCCAACAACGAAGGCTACTACGAGAACCAGCAGCCCGACCAGCAACCCGAATTCAATCTTCGTGGGGTATTCACCACCGACGCCAAGGGCGACTTCCGCTACAACACGGTCCGGCCTGGCGGCTATGCCGTGCCCTGCGACGGGCCGGTTGGTCAGATGCTTGGCGGCCTCGGCTTTCCGCTTAGGCGCCCCGCACATCTGCACTTCCTGATTAAGGCGGATGGCTTCGAGACGATCAGCACGCATGTCTATGACGGTGGTGATGCCGATCTTGCCCAGGATGCCCTGTTTGGTGTCAAGGAAGAGCTGATCGGCGAGTTCAAGCCATCAGGCAAAGGCGAAAGTTCAGTACTCGACTTCACGTTTGTCATGGTGAGGGCCAAAAAGGGGCGGGGCTCGCCATGACACTGTCGTTCAGCTATCAGGGCAGCCCTGCACGCATCGTCTTCGGCAACGGAGCGAGCGCGGATGTCGGCAAATGGGTCGAGGCGTTAGGCTGCCGGCGTGCGCTGGTCCTCTCGACCTCACATCAGGCGGCGGATGCTCAAGCCCTGTCGGCGCGGCTCGCTTCGCTCTCGGTCGGCACCTTCACCGATGCGACCATGCATACGCCCGTCGAGGTCACCGAGCGCGCCGTCGCCTGCGCGGCCGAGCTTGGCGCGGATTGCGTGGTGTCGCTCGGTGGCGGCTCGACCACCGGACTCGGCAAGGCGATGGCCTATCGCACCGACATCCCGCAGATCGTCGTGCCGACGACGTATGCCGGTTCCGAGGTCACCTCGATCCTCGGCCAGACGGAGAATGGCGCCAAAACCACGGTGCGCAGCCCAAAGATCACACCCGAGATTGTGATCTATGACCCCGAACTGACGCTCGGCCTGCCCGTCGGCATGAGCGTCACCAGCGGTCTGAATGCCATCGCACATGCCGCGGAAGGGCTCTATGCGCCGGACCGCAACCCGATCGCCTCAATGATGGCGATCGATGGGATGCGGGCGCTCAAGGAGGCGTTGCCTGTCCTCGTCGAAAGCCCGCGTGACAGCTCGGCCCGGGAGAAGGCGCTTTACGGCGCCTGGCTTTGCGGCACAGTGCTCGGCCAAATCTCGATGTCGCTGCATCACAAGATCTGCCACACATTGGGCGGCAGCTTCGACACGCCGCATGCGGAAACGCATTCGATCATGCTGCCGCACACGATCGGTTTCAATGCATCAGCAGTGCCAGAACTTATGAAGCCGATCTCGGACATTTTCGGTGGCGGCACGCCTGGGCAAGCACTTTACGACTTTGCGAAATCAATCGGCTCGCCCATGGCGCTCAGGGATTTCGGCCTCGGCGAGGCTGATCTCAACCGTGCGGCCGAGATCGCCACGAACAATCCCTACTCGAACCCGCGACCGATCGATCATGGATCGGTCCGCGCGCTCTTGCAGGACGCATGGGGCGGACACCGTCCGCCATATTGAATTCTTTTGGGAGGAGGCAGGCACATGTTTACGAGACGTGATTTGCTGAAGTCTGCGGCCGCCACTGGGGCAGTGGCGGCAACCTCGGGGCTGGCCATGCCAGCCATCGCACAGGGTGCCCCGATCAAGCTTGGCTATGTCAGCCCGCAGAGCGGCCCGCTGGCCGCCTTCGCCGAAGCCGATAAATTCATCATCGACGGCTTCATGGCGGCAACCAAGGCCGCCGGACTGAATTACGAAGTGGTGGTGAAGGACAGCCAGTCCAACCCGAACCGGGCCGCCGAGGTCGCCAAGGCACTCATCGTCGACGACAAGGTGCATGCGGTGCTGGTCGCCTCGACCCCAGAGACAACCAACCCGGTTGCGACCACCTGCGAGGCCGAGGAAGTGCCCTGCATCTCGACCATGGCGCCGTGGCAGCCCTGGTTCATCGGTCAGCAGGCCAATCCGGGCGACCCGGCGTCGTGGAAGCCGTTCAACAGCGCCTTCCACTTCTTCTGGGGCCTTGAAGACGTCATCGCGGTCTATACCAATATGTGGGGCCAGGTGGCCACCAACAAAAAGGTCGGCGGCCTGTTCCCCAATGACGGCGACGGCAATGCCTGGGGCGACAAGCAGGTTGGCTTTCCGCCGGTGCTGGACAAGCTCGGCTATACGCTCAACGACCCCGGCCGCTACCAGAACCTGACCGACGATTTCTCTGCGCAGATCAACGCCTTCAAGTCGGATGGCAACGAGATCATCACCGGCGTGATGATCCCGCCGGACTTCACCACTTTCTGGAACCAGGCGCAGCAGCAGGGCTTCAAGCCGAAGGTCGCCTCCATCGGCAAGGCGATCCTGTTTCCGCAGGCGGTCGAGGCGCTCGGCAAGAACGGCCACAACCTCTCGAGCGAAGTCTGGTGGTCGGCAAGCCATCCGTTCAAGTCGTCGCTGACCGGCCAGAGTTCCAAGGATCTTGCGGACGGTTTCACAGCGGCGACAAGTCGTCCCTGGACCCAGCCGATCGGCTTCATCCACGCGCTGTTCGAAGTGGCCGCCGACGTCATGAAGCGTGCCGATCCGACCTACAGCGCGGCCGTGATTTCGGCCATCGCCGCCACGAACCTTGAGACGATCGTCGGCAAGGTCGCCTGGGACGGTGTCAATGTGCCGCCTTTCGCGACCAAGAACATCGCCAAGACGCCGCTTGTCGGCGGCCAGTGGCGGCTCAAGGACGGCGGCGGCTACGACCTCGTCATCGTCGACAATCAGACGGCGCCGAATATCCCAACCGGCGGCAAGATGGAGGCGATCGCTTGAGCCAACGCCCAGGCGGCGGACCAGCCGCGCGATACTGGCCCGGGACTCAGCCCCGGATCGTCAGCACGGTGGAAGCCTATAAACCGAGATCCTGATGCCCATACTCGCCCTAGACCAGCTATCGAAAAGCTTCGGCGCCGTGAAGGTCGCCGATCAGGTTTCGTTTGCGCTGGAAAGCGGCGAGGCGCTCGGCGTGATCGGGCCGAACGGGGCCGGCAAATCCACTCTCTTCAACCTGATCACCGGCAACATTCGTGTCGACTCCGGAACCATCCGGCTTGATGGTGTCGACGTGACACGGCAGCCGCCGATGGCGCGCTGTCTTGCCGGCATCGGCCGGACATTCCAGATTCCGCAGCCGTTCGAGAAACTCACGGTCTTCGAGAACCTGCTGGTCGCAGCAGCCTTCGGTTCCAGCAAGGCGGAGCGCGACGTCAGCGATCGATGCGCCGACATTCTCGTCGAAACCGGGCTTTACCCGAAGGCGAACCAGCCGGCGGGGACGCTTGGACTGCTACAGCGCAAGCGGCTCGAACTCGCCCGGGCGCTTGCAACCGACCCCAAGATCCTGCTGCTCGACGAAATCGCCGGCGGGCTGACCGAAGGCGAATGCAAGGAACTCGTCGAGACGATCCGGGCGATCCATCGCCGTGGCGTGTCTATCATCTGGGTCGAACATGTGCTGCACGCGCTGACTTCCGTGGTCAGCCGGCTGGTCGTGCTGCATTTCGGCCGAGTGATCGGCATCGGCGATCATGATACGATCATGGCCTCGAAGCAGGTCCGCGAAATTTATCTCGGGATCGAAGTCTGATGGCGCTGCTCGAAACACAGGGACTGACGGCATTCTACGGCGACTTCCAGGCGCTGTTCGGCGTCGACATGACGTTGAACGAAGGCGAGACGGTCGCGGTCATCGGGGCTAACGGCGCCGGCAAGTCGACTCTCCTACGCTCGATCTCCGGCCTGATCCGCAACGCGCCGAGCCATATCCGCTACGACAACGAGGAGATCGGCGCGCTCGCCGCGCCAGACGTCGTGCGGCTCGGCATCGCAATGGTGCCCGAGGGTCGGAGGCTGTTTCCGTCGCTGTCGGTCGAGGAAAACCTGCTGATCGGCAAATATGCCCGCAGACGCAACGGCCCCTGGTCGCTCGATGCGATCTACGATCTCTTTCCCGTGCTCAAGGATAGGCGCCACAGTCCCGGTACTGCCCTTTCGGGCGGCCAACAGCAGATGGTCGCGATCGGTCGAGCACTGATGTCCAATCCTCGGGTGCTGCTTTGCGACGAGATCAGCCTCGGGCTGGCGCCCGTCGTGGTGAAGGACATCTATTCGGCCTTTCCGAAGATCCGCGCGACTGGCGCCTCCGTCGTCATCATCGAGCAGGATATCGGCCAGGCGCTGAAGGTGGCGGACCGGGTCTACTGCGTGATGGAAGGACGGGTGACGCTGACGGGCACGCCGGCCTCGCTCAGCCGTGAGGACATCCACGCGGCCTATTTCGGAGCGCATATACGATGAGCTGGCTCGACACCATCGTCCAGGGCATATTGCTCGGCGGCCTCTATGCGCTCTTCGCAGCCGGGCTCAGTCTCGTCTTCGGCATCATGCGGCTGGTCAATCTCGCCCATGGCGACCTGATCGTGCTGGCCGCCTTCCTGGTGCTGCTGCTCGTCTCGGCGCTTGGCCTCAATCCGTTCATCGCAGCTGCCGTCGCACTGCCCGTCATGTTCGCACTCGGCTGGGCGCTGCAATATGTCGTGCTCAACCGAACCCTCGGCGACGACATCCTGCCGCCACTGCTTGTGACCTTCGGCCTCTCGGTGGTCATCCAGAACGGCCTGCTCGAAGGCTTCTCCGCGGACAGCCGCCGCATCTCGGCCGGCGCGCTGGAGACGGCCTCGCTGCAGATCGGCCCCATCAGCGTCGGCACGATGCCGCTGCTCACCTTCCTTTCCGCCGTCGGCGTCATCGTCGCGCTCAACCTGCTGTTCTACCGCACCTCGCTCGGCCGCGCCTTCCGCGCCACCTCGGATGACAGCGCCACCGCCGGCCTGATGGGCATTCGCGCTGAACGCATCTTCGCAACGGCCACTGGGATCGCCATGATGGTGGTGACGATCGCCGCGCTATATCTCGGCACCCGCGCCAATTTCGATCCGACCATGGGACCGGCGCGGCTGATCTATGCCTTCGAAGCCGTGATCATCGGCGGTCTGGGCTCGTTTTGGGGGACGCTCGCCGGCGGCATCATCATCGGCGTGGCGCAGACCATGGGTGCGGCGATCAATCCGGAATGGCAAATCCTTGCCGGCCATGTCGCCTTCCTGCTGGTACTGATCGTCAGGCCCCGCGGCCTCTTCCCACGGGCGGTGGATTGAGATGACGGATCACGTTTCATCCAGCTGGACTGTCTCGACACGCACGCGCGGCTCCTCCGGGTCGATCCTGCTGATCCTCGCGCTGGTCGTGGTCGCCGTCGCCACGCCGCTTTTCGCATCACGGGCGATCATCCAGGATCTGTTCTTCATGCTGACCATGCTGGTCCTGGCCCAGTGCTGGAACCTGCTGGCCGGTTATGCCGGCCTCGTCTCCGTCGGCCAGCAGGCTTTTGTCGGCTTCGGCGCCTATGCGATGTTCGCCGGCGTCAGCCTGCTCGGGCTCGATCCGCTCGCGGCCATCGCGCTGGGCGGGCTGGCGGCGCTGGCACTTTCGGTGCCGACGGCCTTCTTTGTCTTCCGGCTGCAGGGTGCCTATTTCGCGATCGGCACCTGGGTCATCGCCGAGGTCGTGCGGCTGTCGCTCGCGCAATGGAAGGCGCTCGGCGGCGGTACCGGCACCTCGCTGCCCTCTGGCGCGAGCCGCGACATGGTCGGCGTCCGCTTCGTCGCCGACCTGCTGGGCGTCCGCGGGCCGCAGGCCACCGATATCGTCTGCTACTGGCTGGCGTTGTTGCTGGCCGTCGTCACCATCGGTTCGATCTACAAGCTCCTGCGCTCGAAACAGGGGTTGGGGCTCGCCGCCGTCCGTGACAACCGCGAGGCTGCCCGCTCGGTCGGCGTCGATCCGACCTGGACCAAATCCTTCGTCTATCTGGTTGCAGCGCTGGCGACAGGCCTCACCGGTGCGCTGATCTATGTCCAGAAAGCCCGCATCTCGCCCGACGCGGCCTTCTCCGTTCCCGACTGGACGGCCTATGTGATCTTCATCGTCGTCATCGGCGGCATCGGTACGATCGAGGGACCGATCGTCGGCGTGATCGTGTTCTACATCCTGCAGAATCTGCTGGCCGACTTCGGCTCCTGGTATCTCCTCATCCTCGGGCTCATCGGCATTCTCATCATGCTGTTTGCGCCGCGAGGCCTCTGGGGCCTCTTCACCGATCGAACCGGCCTCCAGCTCTTTCCCGTCCGACGTATTTTGGCGGGCCAACCCACGACAAAGCCGACCGAGGGAGTGCCGCATGGCTGATATCGAAACCGACGTACTGATCATTGGAACCGGCCCGGCGGGCTCGGCCACGGCCGCACTGCTCGCCACCTACGGCGTCGAGAACATGGCGATCAACCGCTACCGTTGGCTCGCCAATACGCCCCGCGCCCATATCACCAACCAGCGCGCCATGGAAGTGCTGCGCGACCTCGGCCGCGAGGTCGAGGCCGAGGCCTATCTCCATGCCAGCCCGCAGGAGAGCATGGGCGAGAACGTGTTCTGCACCTCGCTCGCGGGCGAGGAGCTCGGCCGCCTCAAGACCTGGGGCAACCATCCGAAATCGAAGGCGGAGCACCTCCTGTCGTCACCGACCGAGATGAACGACCTGCCGCAGACGTTCATGGAGCCGCTCTTGTTCACGACCGCCTGTTCGCGCGGCACGCAAGCACGAATGTCAACCGAATATGTCAGCCACGAGCAGGACGCCGGGGGTGTGACGACAACCTGCCGCGACCGGCTGACCGGCAAGGATTTTACCATCCGCTCGAAATATCTGGTCGGTGCGGATGGCGGCAATTCGCTGGTGGCGCAGCATATCGGTCTGCCCTTCGAAGGCAAGATGGGCGTCGCCGGCTCGATGAACATCCTGTTCAAGGCCGACCTCAGCCGCTATGTCGCCCATCGTCCCTCGGTGCTCTACTGGGTGCTGCAGCCCGGCTCGAATGTCGGCGGCATCGGCATGGGCCTGGTGCGGATGATCAGGCCGTGGAACGAGTGGCTGATCAACTGGGGCTACGACATCACCCAGGGCGTGCCCGATGTCGATAATGCCTTTGCCGAGGGCGTGGCCCGCGATCTGATCGGCGACCCCGATATCGACATCGACGTCACTTCGGTCTCCACCTGGACGGTCAACAACTGTTACGCGGTGCGCGCCCACAAGGGCCGAGTGTTCTGCATGGGCGATGCGATCCACCGCCATCCGCCGTCGAATGGGCTGGGTTCCAACACGTCGATTCAGGACGGCTTCAACCTCGCCTGGAAGCTCGCCATGGTCGTCAAAGGCCAGGCCGGGCCAGGCCTGCTCGAAACCTATACCGAGGAGCGAGCGCCCATCGCCAAGCAGATCGTGACACGCGCCAACCAGTCGATCGAGGAATTCGGCCCGATCTTCGGCGCGCTCGGCCTGCTCGATTCCATCGATCCGGTGAAGATGCAGGAGAACATGGACGGGCGTTGCTCCGACACGCCGGCCGCTGAAACCCAGCGCGCGGCTTTGCGTGAGGCCATCGCCTTCAAGGTCTACGAGTTCGACGCGCATGGCGTGGAGATGAACCACCGCTACAAATCATCGGCGGTCGCCGCCGATGGCCAGCCCGAGCCCGCTTTCACGCAGGATCGCGAGCTGCATTTCGAGCAGACGACCTGGCCCGGCGCGCGCCTGCCGCATGCCTGGTTGTTCGGCGACGGCAACAAGAAGGCCTCGACGCTCGACCTCTGCGGCCATGGCAAGTTCACCATCCTGACCGGCATCGGCGGCCGCGCCTGGATCGATGCGGCGCGGGCGCTCGCGGCAGAACTCGGCCTGCCGATCACCACCCACGTCATCGGCCCGCGGCAGCCATGGCAGGACCATTACGGCGATTGGGCGCGCGCCCGCGAGGTCGGCGATGCCGGCGTTATCCTGGTGCGGCCCGACCATCATGTCGCCTGGCGCTCGGAAGGCCTTGCGGCCGACCCGGCAGGCGAGTTGCACCGCGTGTTGAAAACCATTCTGGACAGGTGAGGCGATCATGCAATCCCATGAAAAGGGCTATTTCACCGAGGCGAATTCGGTCGACGTCGTGACCGGCCGCAATGCCAGCGCGAAGGACGAGCGCTTGAAGGAAGTGATGGAGGTCATCACCCGCAAGCTGCACGAGGCGGTCAAGGAGCTGGAGCCGACGCAAGACGAATGGATGCAGGCCATCCTGTTCCTTACGCGCACCGGCCAGATGTGCAACGAATGGCGGCAGGAATTCATCCTGCTGTCCGACGTGCTCGGCGTCTCGATGCTGGTCGACGCGATCAACAACCGCAAGCCCTCGGGCGCATCCGAGAGCACGGTGCTCGGTCCGTTCCACGTCGCCGATGCGCCGGAACTGCCGATGGGCGCCAATATATGCCTCGACAGCAAGGGCGAGGATATGGTGATCGAAGGCCGCATCCTCGACACCGAGGGTAAGCCGATCGCCAATGCAGTAATCGACGTATGGCAAGCCAATGACGAGGGTTTTTACGACGTACAGCAAAAAGGCATCCAGCCAGACTTCAACCTGCGCGGCGTCTTCAAGACCGGCTCTGATGGGCACTATTGGTTCCGCGCGGTGAAGCCGAAATACTACCCTATCCCCGACGACGGCCCGGTGGGCCAACTGCTCGGCAATCTCGGCCGCCATCCCTATCGCCCGGCGCATCTGCATTACATCGTCAGCGCCGACGGCTTCGAGACACTGACGACGCATATCTTCGACCCGGACGACCCCTATATCCACTCGGATGCGGTGTTCGGCGTCAAGGAAAGTCTGCTCGCGAAGTTCAACAAGGTGAATGACCCCGCACGTGCCAAGAGTTACGAATTCGCCGATGGTTTCTGGGACGTGACCCACAATTTCGTGCTGGCACGACGCAAGGACTGAGGGGACGGGCAGAACTCCTGTTAGCAGAACTCTAGAAAGAGGGTGCGGACGCCGCATCCTCTTTTCTTCATTCCGAGGCGCGTCCGCCCTACTCCGCCGCAGGCTTGCGCTCGCGCTCACCCATGAACGGTCCCTGGACCCAGTGGATCGTCTTCTCGTGCTTTTCGACCGCGCGGCGGAGTTCCGAGAACTCCCGGCGCAGATGACCAAGGAACTTGCGGCCGGCAGGGTTCGAATAAGGCTTCTTCCGCGTCATGATCCCCAGCACGCGCTCGGGCTGCGGAATATCGAGCGGGATGATGGTAACCTTGCTCTCGCCGCGAAAGGCATAGGCCACGGAATGCGGAAGGATGGCCAGCGCGTCGGTCCCCGCGAGATAGTTCACGACGCTGAGCAGAGAGCCGCCGGCATAGCGCAGGCTGACTTCCTCAAGCCCGAGTGTCAGCAAGATATTGTGCAGGTCGAGCACCAGCGGCGAGCCCGGCAGCGGCGCCACCCAGGGATAGTTGACGATGTCTTCTGTCGCGAGGCTGCGCTTTCGTACCAGCGGGTGGCCGGCACCACAGGCGAGCACATTGCGTGCCGGCAGGATCGACTCGAAATGCAGATCGGCACGGAGATCCACCGAACCGGTCGGCGTCACGGCGAGATCGATCTGGCCGGAATCCAGTTCGGCGACGAGGTCGGGATAGTTGCCATAGGACTGATGCACCATGATGCCCGGCTCGCCACGCTGGAAAGAAGCGATCATCGGCGACACGACGGCATCCATGAAGAAGGGCACGCCGCCAATGCGCACGCGGCCCGACGATCCCGACTTGAAGCTGCGGATAATCTCCGCCGCCTTGCGTGACGAGGCGAGGATCGACCTGCCCTGCTGTCCGAGCTGCTCACCCAGCGGCGTCGGCTGCATCGGCCGGCGACCGGAAACGAAGAGCGGCTCGCCGATACGCTTTTCCAGGATGGAGATGGTGCGTGACACCGCCGATTGCGTCATGCCGAGCATCGCGGCGGCTTCGGTCACGCCGCCGGTTTCGATGACGGCGGCCAGCTGGACGAGATGGGCTTCCACGATCTTCATAGCAATTTGTTATAACCACTATGAATAATGTCAATCAACAGCCGATTGTATGGGCTATATTCAGGACGATCACGACGCGCGGCTCGACCTGCCGGCAAGCGTGGCTCCGGATGAACGCGGGGGAGGATCCGCGTCCGGAATTGGAGACCGTTTTCGGAGGAGGAAAACATGGCCCTTATCAGCGGATATCATCATCTGACGCTTTGCACCGACGGCGCGCAGGAAGATTACGACTTCTATACCAAGGTGCTCGGCCTGTACTCGGTCAAGCGCACCGTGCTGTTCGATGGCACGATCCCCGTCTACCACCTCTATTACGGCTCGCGGAACGGCGATGCCTCGACTATCATCACCACCTTCCCGTTCAGGAAGCCCGGCGTTTTCGGCCGGCGTGGCACCAATCAGTCCAAGATCATTCAGATGGCCATTCCCGTCGGCTCCGCCGGCTACTGGATCGACCGACTGAATGGAAAGAGCGTCGAAGCGACCAAGATTTCGCGCTTCGGCATCACCCGCGTCGCCTTCAAACACCCCTGCGGCATCCCGCATGAACTGGTCGAGAGCCCGGCGGACAATCGTGACTCGATCGTCAACGAGGCGCAGGGCGTTGTTGCCGCGCACGGCATCAAGGGCATCTATGGTGCGGCAATCGCCGTCTTCGATCGCACGGCGATGGACGACTTCCTCGGCGTCGGCATGTCGATGACAAAGGAAGCCGATAGCGACGAAGGTCTGATGTTCTCCGTGCCGAATCCCGGCGGACCGAACAGTATGGTCGAAGTGCTGCACGAGGCGAACGGCCCGCAAGGCACCTGGACGCTGGCGGGTGGAACGATCCACCACCTCGCGCTCAATACCGGCAACGAGGAAAACCAGCTCAAACTCAAGGCGCATATCGAAGGTCTCGGTTTCACCGACGTATCGGACCAAAAGGACCGTAATTACTTCAAGTCCTGCTACGTCCGCTCGCCGGGTGGCGCGCTGTTCGAAATCGCGTGGTCCGTCGAGGGTGGCTGGGCACTCGACGAACCGGCGGACCAGATCGGCACCACGCTGGTTTTCCCGCCGTGGTTCGAGGACCGCAAGCAGGAGCTGATCGCCGGACTGGAACCGGCGAATTTCTGAGCCGTGTCGATGTCAACGCACGAAACACCCTTGCTCCTCGGCGCCACACCCGAGGAGGCACTTGTCCATTGCGTGTTCATCCATGGGCGAACCCAGTCGCCCGAGGACATGCAGGAGCAGGTTATCTCCAGGCTTGGAACCACCGGCGTGGCATATGTTTTGCCACGCGCGTCTGGCAACAGCTGGTATAGCGCGCGCGCCACGGATGTGTTGACGGATGCGACTAGACAGCAGCTAGAAAAGTCTGTTGCGTACATCCGAGGACTGGTGGCAGGCCTTTCCGGTGGTAGAAAATATCCGACACCGCTTGTCATCGGTGGCTTCAGCCAGGGCGCTTGCCTGGCCATGGAGTATGCGATGCGACACGGGCCTTGGGGTGGCGCCATGGCCAACCTGACTGGTTGCCGCGTGGGGACGTCGCGATGCGAGAAGCCATTTGCCGACCTTGACGGAATGCCGGTCTATTTGACCGGTTCGGACAAGGATCCCTGGATTCCTGCCGATGCCATGGCGAGTGCAGCGGAAGCCTTGGCGCGTGCCCGGGCCCGGCTTCGCTGCGACATCGTGCCGGACCGTGCGCATGAAGTGTCAAAGCATGAGCTCACGGCTTTCGAGGCGATGCTCTCGGGCTTGGCAAAACGAAGCTGGTGGTAGGCATTCGCTACCGCCGACGACTTTCACGCAACACTTCGCTCCAATACCAGATTCGGCGAGAGGTCCAGCGTTCGCCCCGCCCGCACTTGACGGTCAGGTTGACGACGCCTTGAAGCCTCCCACGACGTCGAGACGTGGAAGGCCTCTGCGGCCCATCAGCTCCAAGCGTGGAGCGGCGGCTTTTCTCCATTCGGGAGATACTTGCCGAGAATGGCGTAATTCCAGCGGACGGGATCATGAAGCGTGTGGGTGCGGACATCGCGCCAATGGCGGTCGAGATTGTGTTCGGCGAGCGTCGAGCGGGTGCCGGCCAGTTCGAACAGCATGTTCGTCGCAGCAATCGCGATCTCGGTCGACAGGATCTTTTCCTCTGCCGTGACGATCTGCGCTTCGGCGACGGTATCCGCATCAGGACACCGCCCGGTCGATCCGTTGGCTAGATTGCGCTCAGTGTCTTGGTCATTGGATAGCCGGAATTCGTTCCGAAACCGCTGCTCGATGCACCATTTCAAAATATCCATTCGATCTATAGAACTGACGGGCTGGCTGCTAAAGGCGTTGACACCAATATGAGAGTCCTCATTCGTCTCGGTTCCAGCCGTTGCCTTCAGCGGCCTTGGCGACAAGGGCTGCATAGTCCGCGCCTATCTCTTCCAGCTTTTTCACCAATCCGGAATCAGCCCCACCGAGCAGGCTTATGTAGTCTTCGCCTTGTTTGGACTTTTCCCAATCATTGCCGACAAATCGTGCCACTGCCTTGCCGGAAGCAGATATTTCTGGTTTCGGGGCGCCAAACGAGGCAGCCGTTCGCTTCAGGCCGTCAAGGAAGGCAGCGTCATCGAGACCGCTGTAAGGCTTCCCTCCGGAATTGGTGACATTGAGAAAGATTTGTTCGTCTCCGAATGCCGTATAGCCGCCGCCCAAACCTTTTTTCGTCGCATCGGCCGTTTCAAAGAATTTCTGCGCAACCGCAGCGTTGAGACTGTCCTTGGGAAATCGAACAACAACAAAGCCGGTATTGCCGCGTGCGTCGTCGAGACGGGAGACGAGGACGCTATATTGGCGGAAGATGTAGCCAAGGGAGCCTGCCAAGCGATCGGCCGTGACATCATCGAGTTCACCCTCGGTCTGAAGCGACGCGTTGGTTTTCAGAAGATATCCGCCGGGCGTCACTTCCGTTTCCAGAGTTGCAGGGTCGATGCCGTTTGCCGATATGATTTTCGGCACGATCTCCTTCAGCACCGCCGCCGAAAAGGCCACCCGATCATCATAACTGGCCTGGGCGAGCCGCGGCAGATGGAAACCTGCAGACGGTGTCGCTTCGTAGGATAGAAGCACCTTCTGGCCTGCGGCGGCCACATTTTGGAATGCGAGTGGGATGGCAGCAGCTAAAATTACCGCCCTTATGATGGTTCGCAATGAAGAAGCTCTTTTGGCGAAAAATCTGCGTTGCATCCATTATCTTCCTGGTTGGCGCTATAAATGCCGGTAAAGGCCCGAAGAGATTTCGTTGGAGAGTTCCGCGCATCTCGCGCGAAGTTCGCTGTCGGTGCCGTCGTCGAACTGATCATCTAGGAGCAGGAGACGGTATTCGCGAACAAGCAGCCTCGTTTCGAGATCGTCGCGCAGCGCAGAGAGGCGGAAGAAGTGGCGCAGCCTGCCCATATCCTGCCCTTCGATTATGCAGCGCGCGGGATGCTGCCGCCGCGGGCCGACATCAATTTATGAATGGCCCGCAAAACGTCCGACGCAGAGGCAAAGCGCTGACCGTCAAGATCATGCACATGAAATTTGACGGCGATGAACTTCAGCAAGCCGTTGTCTGGAATGATGATGCCGACGGGAATGCCGGCATGTTCGATCACCTGTCTGGTCATTGCGGTCACCCTTCCTCGCCAAGCTACCGAGCGCTTGGCATTCGGCGCTATAATCTACTAATTTAATAGACTATAAGGGACGGAAATTTGGATGACTATTCCCGTTGATGCCAAATATCCCCTCGATCACAGAAAAAACTTCCAATATGGAACCTCAGACCCTGCTCGCACGACCGGCGTCAGCGCTGACGACAGGAATTGGCCTTTTGAAAGGAATTGGGCGGACGTAAGATAATAATTTTTGGCGGTCGCGTTGACCTGACGCTCTCCCAACCCCACTACGCAGAGCTACGCCCGCCGCTGGTAGCGTCGGCGTCCACGTTCCGCGCAAGCTTTATTCGGTTTTGCCCAGAATCGCCTTTTGGTCAGCAAAACATTTTCTACAAATATAGTAGAAAAGGAATGACCTGTCTTTCTTCTAACGATTTACGTCGCTAGCCTGAGGTCTCACAGGTCAGGCGGGATCCGCCGGTAGCTGGGCGATGGGCATGACAATTGGAAGGAGCAACAATCAAATGGCTCGATGACAAGGAGGAAAATCCCCTGAGGCAGCCTTCACCGCGAGCAGACCGGCACGATTTCTCGTCGATTCGACGCCGCAAGTCGTTCAACATGTATCGCACCCGTCAGGACGAAGCTCGTGGCAAGCCTCAATAACTCCTGCCGATCCCGAAAGCATGAATAACCCGAAGTAGACCATGAAAGAGTCCATCTCACATCAAATCCTTACAGTCGCCGGTGCGCTTTTTTATAGCGAAGGCATCCGGGCCGTCGGCATTGATAGAATTATCGACGAAGCGAAGGTGGCCAAGGCGACACTCTATCGCCATTTTCCCTCCAAGGACCATCTCGTCGCAGCCTACCTCCAGCAGCGCCACGATCGAGTCATAGGCTCGCTTCACGAGGCTTTGAAAACCGAAGCAGCCCCGCGAAACCAGCTCAAGCTGATTTTCGAGCGGCTGTACGAAAAGGCCGATAGCCCCGAATTTCGCGGTTGCGCATTTGCGCTTGCGGTCGCCGAGCATGGCGATTCCGAGCGGGTCGTTTCCGTCGCGAGAGCGCATAAGAGAATGGTTGCCGGTATTTTCCGCGACATCGTCTCGAAGGCCGATATCAACGCCGACCAGACGGCGGCCCATCTCGCCCTTCTTTACGAAGGCGCGCTGGCCACGGTGGCCGTCGGACGCGATCCGCAAGCTGTGCTCGTGGCGCGTGACTGTGCGCTGACTATGTTCGACACCGCAATCCGTTCAACCAAATCTCTCGAGAATGCTGCGCCATGACAAAGACCATCGATTACTTTTTTGGCATTGGCTAGCCCTGGGCTTTCATCGGCCTCGAGCCCTTCGTGGCTCTCGCCAAACAGCATGACGTATCCATCCGTCCCTATGTCATCCCGTTGATCGAAGACAATGGCGGCATCTATTCTCGCAACCGGCCGGAGGCACGCCGTGCTTACTGGCTGAAGGACCTGACGCGTTGGGCGGCCTTGCGGGGTAAGACTCTGGCGTTTGAGAACCGGGCTGCGCTCTCGGATCCGACGCCGGCGGGGTTCATGGTCTTAGCCGCCATCGATGCCGGCGAAGATTGGCTTAGGTTGGCCGGCGCACTGCAGGAGGCCTTTTGGGTGCGTGGCGAGGACATCGGCGACCCTGTCGTTCGCCGAGCGGTCGCTGATGCCGCCGGCTTCCATGGAATAGCGCTGGAACGGAAGGCGCAGAGCGACGCCGTCCAGGCCGTTTGGAAAGCCAACTACGAGATCGCCAAGAGCGCCGGCGTGTTTGGGCTTCCGACCTTCCGCTACGACGGCGAACTCTACTGGGGGCAGGACAGTCTGCCCTTCCTCGAACGTCATCTCAAAGGTGAAAAACTCGTCGCCTGATCCCACGACAAACCGGTCTGCGTACGTCGCCCGCCGACGCCGAGTGCTGCACCTTGACCGTTGCTTCGGAGTAGGTCGCAGCCATCAACAAGAAGATGGTGCAATTCGCGATCTCGGTCGGCGGCACTTCGACAGGCGAACACGGCATCGGCACCGGCAAGATCGCCTATCTGCGCCAGGAACACGGCGATGCCTCATGGCTGTCATCAAGAATGCCGTCGATCCCAAAGGGATCATGAATCCGGGCAAGATCCTGCCCGGCTAGGATCCGTCTCTCTGGGAGCCCCGCGATGACCATGTTCAAGACCCATAGCTCCCATTGGGGCGCGTTTTCCGGACGCTATCAGGATGGCAAGCTGGAGATCCGCGCCCATCCCGACGATCCGAACCCGTCGCCGCTGCTGGGCAACCTGCCCGCGGTCGCCGACAGCCCCGTGCGCATCCGGCGTCCGGCGGTCAGACGCGGCTGGCTGGAAGGCATCCCCGACAACGCGCAAAATCGCGGGGTCGATGATTATCTGGAAGTCAGTTGGCCGCAAGCGCTCGATCTTGTCGCCAATGAACTCAAGCGCGTCTACGACAATCATGGACCCCGGGCGGTGTTCGGCGGCTCCTATGGCTGGGCCAGTGCCGGGCGGTTTCATCACGCGCAAAGCCAGGTTCACCGCTTCCTGAACCTGCTCGGCGGATATGTGCGATCCGTCAATACCTACAGTTCCGGCGCGGCAATGGTCATCATTCCGCATGTGCTCGGACCCTACGACCATTTCGAGCGCAAGAGCGTTACCTGGGACGCGATCGAACGGAGCACGGAACTGGTCGTCGCTTTCGGCGGCATGGCGATCAAGAATGCTGATGTGCATGGCGGCGGCAACAGCCGGCATATCGTGCCGGACAGGCTCAAGGGCGCCAGTGCGCGCGGGGCTCGCTTTGTCCTCGTCAGCCCGTTGCGCGATGATTTCCTGCCCGAGGTCAATGCCGAATGGCTGCCGATTACGCCCGGCACCGATGTCGCGCTGATGCTCGGTCTGGCGCATGCGCTTGCCAGCGAAGAACTGCACGATCGCAGCTTTCTCGACCGCTATACCGTCGGCTACGCGCCTTTCGAAGACTATCTCCTCGGCCGGGCCGACGGCGTCGACAAGAGCCCGGAATGGGCATCCGGCATCTGCGGCATCGACGCCGATGTCATCAAGGATCTGGCGCGATCGATGGCGCGGTCCCGGACGCTGGTGACCGTCAGTCACTCCCTGCAACGCGCCGACCATGGCGAGCAGCCGGTCTGGATGGGCATTGTGCTTGCCGCCATGCTCGGGCAGATCGGTCTGGACGGCGGCGGTTACTCCTATTCGCTCGGAGCCTTGGGCAATACCGGCAAGCGGCAGCTCACGGTTCCGCTGCCCACCTTCGGACAGTTCAGCAACCCGGTTTCGGATTACATTCCCGTCTCGCGGATTGCCGACATGCTGCTCAATCCGGGAGAGGCTTTCAACTACAATGGCCAGGAGCTGGCCTATCCCGATATCCGGCTGGTCTATTGGGCAGGCGGCAATCCGTTTCACCACCATCAGGATCTCAACAGGCTGCGGGCGGCGTTCAAGCGGCCCGATACGATCATCGTCCACGAGTCGGCCTGGACGTCCACCGCACGCCACGCCGATATCGTCCTGCCCGCGACGACAACGCTCGAGCGCGACGATATCGGCGCAGCCCAGGGCGATCCGCTGATGGTCGCGATGAAGAAGCTGATCGAGCCGGTCGGCGAGGCGCGTGACGATTACGAGATCTTCGCCGAGCTCGCGCGCCGGCTCGGCGCGTCCGAAGCCTTCACCGAAAATCGCACGGCCAGGGAATGGCTTGCCTTGCTCTACGAGCCGACGCGCCAGGCGCTCGCAGCCGGTGGACATGAGGCGCTCGACTTCGAGACATTCTGGGAACGCGGAGAGTTGCTGCTGCCGCTTCAACCAGACGACGGCGGGCCCGCAGGCGCCTTCCGAAAGGACCCGGCGGCCGCCTCGCTGCCCACGCCATCCGGCAAGATCGAGATCTTTTCAGAGACGGTCGAAAGCTTCGGCTACGACGATTGCCGCGGTCATCCGCGATGGTATCCGCCGACACAGGAAGCAGACGCAAATGACGGCCGCTACCCTCTCCATCTTGTCTGCAATCAGCCGCGCCAGAGACTGCACAGCCAGCTGGACTATGGCGATTTCAGCCGTTCGACCAAGATCAAGGGACGGGAGCCGGTGCGGATCAATCCGATCGATGCCGCCAGGCACGGCATCTCGGACGGCGACATCGTGCGGCTCCACAATGCGCGTGGCGCCTGCCTGGCGGCAGCGGTGTTGTGCGAAAACGTAAGACCAGGCGTTATGCAGCTCGCGACAGGCGCGTGGTTCGAGCCGGACGATCCGCAGGCCGACAAGGCCATGTGTATCCATGGCAACCCGAATATCCTCACCCGCGATATCGGAACCTCACAATTGGCCCAGGCCTGCACCGGACAGTTGACCCGCGTGGAGGTCGAGCGATTCAAAGGCGAACCGCCGCCAGTGCGGATACTTGATGACGTGCGGTTAGCGAGCAATCGCGGGCCGACCGGAGCCGTGCAAATCGCTAGATCGCTCCCAATCGCTCGGCATTTGCCAACCCTCGATACCGGGAGAGGGGCAGGAGCGGCGGAAACAATCCTAGCGCCCAGCGCCCTTCCTTGCGTCACGCCCGCGGCCGATTGAGCCCACAAGTCTGACACTACCCGAAAAGCCGATCTCCACCCACTTGGGTTCACAGAAAATAATCTCTATATATTTAGTAGAAAAAGAATAACCAGTCTTTCTCTCCAAGCTTGCGCTGCTAGGCTAGGTGTCGTGATCTGCTCGGCAAACGTGATCTGCTCGGCAAACAAGACAGGAGTGAATCATGACCAACCATCCCTTTCCGCTCTCCCTTTCCCGCCGCCGGCTGCTGACCGCCACCTCCGCATTGGCGGCTGCGTCTGTGGTCGCCTCGGCGGGTTTCGGTCCGGCCTTTGCTGCCAACAGCCCGCAAGAGGGCGGCGACATCACCTTTCTCATCGATTCGCTCGGCGACACCTGGGTGCCGAACAACAGCGCGATCTCCAGTTTCCAGGGCCATATCTGGGGCCATGTGGCCGACAAGCTGCTTTACGTCGATGCCGAGGGCAAAGTCAGTCCGTGGCTTGCCGAGAAGTGGGAGCAGAACGACAAGGCGACCGAATTCACCCTGCATCTCAAGTCCGGCGTGACTTTCTCCGATGGCACCGCGCTCGATGCAACCGCCGTCGTTGCCAATCTCGACATCTGGTATGCCGGCCGCAAGGCGGAAGGCATCAACCCGATCGGCCTGTTTCCCAAGACCTATGACCATGCCGAAGCCGTCGATGCGGCCACTGTGAAAGTGTTCTTCAAGAAGCCGACACTCGGCTTCATCCCGACACTCGGCTATCACGGCTCGATCCTGATTTCGCCGAAGACTCTCGCGACCCCGGCGACCGAGCAGGCAGATCTCAGCAAGGCCTCCGGCAGCGGCCCCTATGTGGTCGAGTCCTGGAAGGACGGCGACTTCGTCAAGCTGGTCAAGCGCAAGGACTATAACTGGGGTCCCGAGGCGGTTGGCCATACCGGCCCTGCCCATCTCGACACGATCACCTACAAGCTTGTCAGCGAGCCTTCGCTCCGCGTTGCCGCCGTCCAGTCCGGCCAGGCGGACATTGCCTACAACGCTTCGCCACAGGAGCTGCAGTCGCTCAAGGAAGAGGGCTTCACCGTGGCAACGCCGCGCTATCTCGGCTTCGTCAATGGCTGGGCTGTTAACACCAAGCTCGCGCCCTACAATGACCTGAAGGTACGCCAGGCGCTGCAGGCCGCGATCAATCGCCAGGAAATCATCGACACCGTCTATACGCCGGACTGGAAGCTGCCGACGTCCTTCATCCAGAGCAACGTGCCCGGCGCGACCGATCACAGCGACCTTCTGGCCTACAACCCCGGCAAGGCCGAGAAGCTCCTCGACGAGGCAGGCTGGGTCAAGGGCGCCGACGGTATCCGCGCCAAGGACGGCAAGGCGCTGGAAATCACGCTCCACTCCAACCCCTACCTCGCAACATCGAAGTCGGTCGATGAGCTCATCGCCCAGCAGCTCGGCAAAATCGGCTGGAAAGTCCGCATCCAGGCCTATGATGTCGTGACTTACGGGGAAAAGGTCAAATATGGCGGCGCCGCCGTGCCCGCCTACGAGGTAACCCGCAGCTTCATCGACGCCGGCACGGTCGCCGGCATCCTGACCAACGCCAACAATGGCGAGAACTGGTTCGCGCTCGACGAAAACGACAAGGTGCTCAACGACCTGCGCGACAAGATCGCGGGAGCCGGTTCGGTCGAAAGCCGCAAGCCGCTGCTCGACGAGCTGCAAAAATACATCCTCGGGCAGGGCTACTTCATTCCGCGCACGCAGATCGTCCAGCGCATCTATGTCCAGTCTCCAAACCTCAAGGGGGTGACCTATAACGGCGTCGCCTATGCCAGCTACTACACGGCGACGAAAACCAGCGTGTAATCGCGAGGAGGCGATCGGCATGAACCGTGCCTACCGAAACTACGCGCTGAAGCGCTTCGTCCAGGCAGTCATTGTCATTCTGCTGGCCTATGTCTTCACCTTCGTGGTCGTCAGCGTCCTGCCGGGCGACCCGATCACCAACGTCCTCCGCAACCCGCAGAACGGGTTCACGGAGGACGAGATCAGCGAGATCATCGCCGCCCAAGGGTTGGACAGGCCGGTTCTGGTGCAGCTCTGGTCTTCCCTCTCCAATTTCCTGATGGGCGATCTCGGTATCTCCATGCGGTCCCACAGGCCGGTTACAACTATGATCGGCGAAGTGCTTCCCTCGACACTGATCCTGGCGTTCTCCGGCCTCGTCGTTGCCCTGATCCTGGCGGTGACGATCGCCTACGGCACGCGCTTCGTTCCCAAACGGTTCGGCCAAGGCCTATTGCGAGGCTTTCCGTCGCTGTTCCTGTCGGTGCCCAATTTCGTGCTGGGCCTCGTTCTTATCCACATCTTCGGCTTCCAACTCGGCTTCTTCCGGGTGATCGAGCCGGACAGTTTTTGGGCAACCGTCTTCGCGGCGATCACGCTCGGCATTCCGATTTCCGCCCAGATCGCTGAAGTGCTGATCGCCAATCTCGACCACGAGGCGGGCCAGGAATATGCCACCGTCGCCCGCAGCCGCGGCCTCGGCAAGATGCAGCTCTTCGCCAAACACCTGCTCAAGCCGTCCTCGCTTCCCGTCGTCACCGTCCTCGCGCTCACCATCGGCGAATTGCTCGGCGGCTCGCTGATCACCGAGACGGTGTTCGGACGCACCGGCATCGGCAGCCTCGTGCAGCGGTCGGTCAGCACCCAGGACCTGCCCGTCCTGCAGGCGGTCGTGTCGCTGGCGGCCGTGGTCTTCGTGGTCGTCAACCTGATCGCCGACCTGACCTACCCGCTGCTCGACCCGCGCGTGAAACTCGTTGGCGGCGCCGAGCGGCGGCCGACCACGGCGGACGAGAACGCAGCGAGCATTTCCGGAGCGGTGACGCCATGACCATCACCTCCGACTACGCCAACAAAAACACGCGCGCCGCCATTGCCAGCAGGCTGACCGCCCTGAAGGTGCCGCCGACCGTCATACTCTCCTTGGCGATCGTCGTGCTCGTGATCGCCTGGTCACTGGCACCAACCCTATTCACCAGCCTCGACCCGACCAGCGGCGTCCCTGCGCACAAGCTCAGAGCGCCGAGCCTGGAATACTGGTTCGGCACCGATCACCTCGGCCGCGATCTCTATACCCGCGTCGTCTATGGCACCTCCTCGTCAGTTTCGAGCGCGCTGATCGCCGTGGTCATCGGTGTCATCTTCGGTGGCATCGTCGGCCTGCTGGCCGGCTTTCTCGGCGGCTGGGTGGATACGGCGCTCGCCCGGCTCGTCGATGTGCTGCTTGCAATCCCGAAATTCCTGCTGGCCGTCATTGTCGTCACCGCGATTGGCTTCGACACCACCAATGCCGCCATTGCCACCGGTGTCTCGGCGGTCGCCGTCTTTGCCCGCGTCATGCGCTCGGAGGTGATCAAGACGCGGGCTGCGACCTTCGTCGAGGCGTCCTATCTGCTCGGCGGCTCGCGCTGGCACATCCTTTTGCGCCACGTGTTGCCGAACGCGTCGCGCTCGGTGCTGCCGCTCGCCGTGCTGCATTTCGGCGACTCGATCCTGGTGATCGCCAGCCTCGCCTTCCTCGGCTACGGCGACCCGCCACCCGCTTCCGACTGGGGCCTGCTGATCTCGATCGGCAAGGATTACCCAAAATGGCCATGGCTGGTTTACGCGCCCGCCTTCGTCACGATCGCCACCGTCCTCTCAGTCAACAGGATCAGCCGATGGTTACGCAAGACAGATTGACCGCGGCACTTCTTCGCCGCCCCGAGGCTTCCATATTGACGCCGCAACCAACAAGCCTGCTTCGGGTCGACGGCCTGTCCGTCTCCTACGGCGCGAATGAGGTTGTCCGCAACGTCGGCTTCGAACTCGGTCGTGGCAAGAGTCTCGCGCTGATCGGCGAGTCCGGATCGGGCAAGTCGACTATCGCCCGCGCGGTGCTCAGGCTTCTCCCCAGCCGGGGGCTAGCGACCGGCCAGGTCGAATTCGGCGGTCAGGAGATACTGTCTCTCCCGGAGCGTCAGTTCCGTCCGCTCAGAGGTCGCGCCATCGGCTTCGTTCCGCAGGATCCCGGCAATTCGCTCAATCCGGTGCGAACCATCGGCGCGCAGGCGCTGGAGGCCGCAGTCCTGCTCGACGAGCCCAACAAGGCGATCCGCAAGGAACGCATTCTGGAGGTCTTCGCCCAGGTCGGGCTCGACCATCCCCAGCGGGCCTGTGATTCCTATCCTCACCAACTCTCCGGCGGCATGCTGCAGCGTGTGCTGATCGGGCTGGCGGTCCTGCCGCGCCCCTCGCTGCTGGTGGCGGACGAGCCCACCTCCGCCCTCGACGTCACAATCCAGAAGCGCATTCTTGACCTGCTGACGAAGCTGCAGCATGAGCTGGATATCAGCCTGCTGCTCATCACCCACGACCTGGCGATCGCGGCCGAAAGGGCGGATTCGCTCGTCGTCCTCAAGGATGGCGTCATCCAGGAAGCCGGCAGCACAGCGGCCGTCTTCTCGTCGCCGACCTCGGCCTATGCCCGAAAACTGCACGCCGATGTCCCTGCCCTCAACCCGAACCGCTATGCCCGGCTGCGCGATCCAGGTTTCCGCCTGCTGAAGACCGGCGCCGGCAAGGTACCGAAGATCGAGATCAGCGCCGTCACCAAGACTTTTTCCGTCGACGGAAGGGCGATAACCGCCGTTGACGGCGTGTCGTTCAGCGTTCCCGCCGGCACAACGCATGCGCTCGTCGGCGAATCCGGTTCGGGCAAGACGACGACGATCCGGCTGCTGCTCGGGCTCGACCAACCCGACAGTGGAAAAATCTCGGTCGCCGGCGAACTGCTTGCCGGCCGCTCGCAGGAGTCGCTGCGTGCGGTGTGGCGCCAGCTTCAGTTCGTCTACCAGAACCCGTTCACCTCGCTCGACCCGACATGGACCGTGGAAAAATTGGTCCGGGAGCCTCTCGACCGGTTCAAGATCGGAACCCGCGAGCAACGCACCGAACGCGTCCGCGAGGCGCTCGCCAATGTTGGGCTTGCCGAACATCTGCTCTCCCGCAGGCCGGAAGCCCTGTCAGGCGGTCAGCGCCAGCGTGTGGCGATTGCACGGGCGCTGGTCCTGAAGCCTGACGTGATCGTGCTCGACGAGCCCACGTCGGCGCTCGATGTCAGCGTCCAGGCCGATATCGTCGAGGTGCTGCTGTCGCTGCAGGCCAATCTCGGCCTGACCTACATCTTCGTCTCCCATGACCTGGCGCTGGTGCGCCAGCTCGCCCACTCCGTATCGGTGATGCATCGTGGGCGCGTGGTCGAACAGGGGCTTGTCAGCGACATCTTCGACAACCCGCAGCAGCCCTACACGGTGTCCCTGCTGAAATCGATCCCGTCGGGCGCCGCGCCAATCTCCGGTGCGTCACAGCCACAACCCAGGCGCATCGTCAATCAGGTACAGATCGCATGAACGCCAGCCTGGTCGCCGATACCCAACCTCAGCCATTCCGTCCGAAAAGCCGGCTAGGCTTCAACACGCGGGTGTCCTTCAACGACGATGCCGGCCCTGCCCAGGGGCTGCGCGACGGGATCGAGCTCTACAAGGCCGCCGAACGGCTGGGTTACCAGTCGGGCTGGGCCTATCAGCGGCATTTCGATCACTATCTGTCGTCACCGCTTCCGTTTTTTGCCGCAGCCGGCCAGCATACCAGGCATATCACACTGGGTTCCGCGGTCATTCCGATGCGCTATCAGGATCCGATCCTGCTCGCCGAAGCGGCGGGAACGACGGACCTGTTGATCGATGGTCGACTGGAACTGGCCATCTCGACCGGCGCCAATGCGGCGTTCGACGCCGTCTTCGGCGCGGTGGACGCCGATGCCCGCACGGAAGCTAGGCGCCGCCAGGCACGTTTCCTCGCCGCCATCTCAGGCGAGGTCTTGCACACGGTGACCGCGCCGGTCCAGGGCGCGCCCAAGGGCGCCGAACTGCGTGTGACCCCGCACAGCCCCACCCTGCGCTCGCGTATCCGGCAGGGAGCCGCGAGCCTTGGTTCCGCCGTGCAGGCCGCCGAACTCGGGATCGGGTTGATTTCCGGGACCGTGCAGCACGGCCATGCCGAAGGTGAGGCGTTCGGCGCATACCAGGCGCGCATCATCGAGACCTATCGCACGACCTGGCGCGAAAAGTGGGGCACAGAGCCGCAACCGGTTGCCGTCGCCGCCTCGATCCTGGTCGGCACGACCGCAGAACTTCGCGAAAAATATGCCGCCTATGACCTTGAGCGCCGCACCGTCGGCATTGCCGCCTCCCGTCCGAAGGGCGCGCTTGCGCCGCCTCCGCCGCCGGCCGGTGCACAGATCTCACCAGTATTCCAAGGCACGCCCGACCAGGTGATCGAAGCCGTGTTCAACGATCCCGGCATCGCCGCGGCTGATGAGGTCATTCTCTTCCTGCCTCCGTCCTTTGGCCTGGAAGAGAACGTGCGATTGCTGTCCGACCTTGCAAAGACTGTCGCACCGGCATTCGGCTGGTCAGCCTCCTGGTGATCACGACAGCGATTTAACCCAACCGAACCCTATTGCAACCCATAGGAGCCACCCATGTCCGCCGAATTCATTAGCGTAAGCTTCCCGAACGCCTCGAACGACCTGCATCCTATTCCGGACGCTCCCGTGGATCCCAGCTATCTCGAGCGCTATTCGCGCGCGCTCGACGACTATGGCTTCAACTACACCCTGCTGCCCTATTCCTCGTCCTCCTTCGACCCGTTCACGCTGGGCGCCACAGTGCTCGCCCACACAAAGAACCTCAAGATCATCGTCGCGCTCCGCCCCAACACCGTCTACCCAACGGTCGCAGCCAAGTCGCTCGCGACGCTCGACCAGCTGAGCGGCGGTCGTGTCGTGGTCCACTTCATTGCCGGGGGCAGCGACGAAGAGCAGGCGCGTGAAGGCGACTTCCTCGACAAGGAGGCGCGCTATGAGCGCCAGGAGGAATATATCCGCATCCTGCGCCTGGCCTGGACGTCGAAGGAACCCTTCGATTTCGAAGGCACACACTATCAGTTCAAGGGGTTTCGCAGCGCGGTGCGCCCGACGAACGGCACCATTCCGATTTCGGTCGGCGGCTCGTCCGACGCCGCCTACCGGATCGGCGGTTCGCTCGCCGATATTTTCGGCCTCTGGGGCGAGCCGCTCAAGGAGACCAAGGAACAGATCGACCGGGTCTATGCCGAGGCCGCCAAGGCCGGCCGGACGGATCGCCCGCGCATCTGGGTAACATTCCGCCCGATCGTTGCCGAAACCGACGAACTGGCGTGGCAAAAGGCGCATAGGGTCGTGGACCGGCTGAACGACAATCGCGAGAAGGGCCTGTCGCGCTCGCCGCTTTCCGCCCCGCGCCCTGCCAATATCGGCTCGCAGCGGCTACTCGAAATCGCGTCTCGCGGCGATGTGCATGACCGCGCCTTGTGGTACCCGACTGTGACCGCGACCAACGCTGCCGGCGCCACCACCGCATTGGTGGGATCGCCGCGCACCATTGCCGATTCCATCCTCGACTACATCGATCTCGGCTGCGATCTCATCTCGATCCGTGGCTATGACAATTTCAACGATGCCGTCGATTACGGCCGTTACATCCTGCCGCTGGTGAGGGAGGGCCTTCGCGAGCGTGAAGGTACCAAGAAGTCGGCAGCCGCCTGATCCTCCGCACGTCGACTGCCAATATGTGGCGGCGCGTCTTCCTGTCGCGCCGTCACACTGCCGGATCAATCAGAAAGCTTGAACGCCATGCCTTACGATACGCACGCGCTGAAAGTCGCTGAGCAGATACTTGCGGAGAACGCCCCCGAAGCGGATCGCACCGGGCGGTTTCCCTGGGCCGGGATCAATGCCGTTCATGAAAGCGGCTTGCTTTCGAGCACTGTCGCCGCCCGCCACGGCGGGGATGGGTCCACGCTCTATGAAGCTGCGGAAATCCTGGCGTCGCTGGGCCGGGGCGACCCGTCCGTCGCGCTGATCAGCGCCATGACGATCTTCAGCCACCTCGCCCAGGCGCAACGGGCCTTTTGGCCGGAAGAACTCTATCATCGCTTGCTGGCGGAAGGTAAAAAGCGCCCGCTGTTGCTCAACGCCGCGCGGGTCGAGCCGGAACTCGGATCGCCCGCGCGCGGTGGCCTGCCGGCAACCCTTGCCCGCCGTACCGCAAACGGCTGGTCGATCACCGGCCGTAAGATGTTCGTGACCGGCGCCCATGGCCTGACCCATTTCCTCGTCTGGGCCCATACTGACGAAACATCGCCTCGGGTCGGCACCTTCGTCGTGCCGAACGGACTGCCCGGTATCCATGTGATCGAGAGCTGGAACAGTCTCGGCATGCGCGCCACGGGATCGCATGACGTCGAATACACAGATGTCGAAATTCCCCTGGAAAATGTGCTCGATCTCGTCGATCCCTCCGTGGCCCAGCAGGACAATCGCGGCCATGCTGCGATTACGCTGGCCCTGACATCAATCTATCTCGGTGTGGCGGAAGCCGCGCAGGCGGCTTTCATCCGCTTTGCCCATGAGCGTGTCCCGGCCAATCTCGGCCATCCGATCGCCCGTACCGAACGGATCGTGACACTCTCAGGCGAGATCGACCTTCTCATCTCCGGCGCCCGCGAGATCATTTTCGATGCGCTCAGGACAGGCCTGACCAACCCCGAAAGGCTGATCCGTGCGCGCCTGATCGCCGGGCGACAATTGCGCGATGCCGTCCAGATCGCGGTTCGCGGCCTCGGCAATCCCGGCCTTGGAGCCGACCTCGGGCTCGAGCGGCATTTTCGCGACATTCAGGCCGTGCTTGTCCATGCGCCGCAGGAGGACACATGCATATCGATCCTCGGCCGCGCGGCCTATGACCGCTGGAACCAAGAGGAGGCTGCCGCCACGCGGCATCCGGCAAAACTCTCGATCCTCAAGACGGGCTGAAGCATGAGTTCGCGAAAGCGCATCGCTCTCCCCGTCGTCCATTTGCAAACGACCAAATCACAATTCCGGCAGAAACACATGACCCGTTACATCATTATTGGCGCAGGCGCGGTTGGAGCAAGCCTTGCCGCCCAGTTCGAGACCCACGACATCCCCTATGTTCTGGTTGGACGTGGCGCGCAGATCGCACACATTGCGCTCAACGGCCTTTCCTATCGCCGCCCGAATGAAACCCGCCTACTCCGGCTCAACGCCGTCGACACCGCAACCCCACCGACCTTGACGCCGGACGATATTCTCATCCTCACGGTCAAGGCGCAGGATGTCGAGGCAGCAACCGACTTCTGGGCCTGGCGCGACGTCGTTGACGGGGGCCTCGCATCGGAACTGCCGCTGGTGACGCTTCAGAACGGGCTGGCGGCCGAGGATATCGCACTACGTCGCTTCAGCCGCGTGTATGCCGCGAGCATCCTCGTTCCCGCGCGCTACACGGTTATCGGCGAGGTCACCGTCGACGCCGAACCTAACATCGGCGTCGTTACGCTCGGCCGCTATCCGCAGGGGCTCGACGATACGGCATCGGAAATCGTCGCCGACCTGACAAAGGCCGGATATCTCACTGAGGCCAGCGCCGACATTCGCCGCTGGAAGGCCGCCAAGCTGCAGCACAATGTCGGCAATGCCACCGAACTGTTTGCCGGCACGCCGGAAGCCCGAGCACAAGCCGCGACCGACCTTGGGGCCGAGGCCCGTACCGTCCTTCTGGCCGCAGGCTACGACCCGGCCGCGGCCTCGGAACGGAAAGTCGACATTTCCGGCTGGCAGATCAAGCGCAGCGGCGATGGGCCTGGCCGCCAATCCACTTGGCAGAGTTTCGTGCGCGGCACCTCGAGCGAAGTCGACTACCTGAATGGCGAGATCGTGCGTCTAGGGCGGCTTCACGGCGTCGCGACGCCACTCAATTCAGCCTTTCAGCAGGCGGCGGCGAGGCTCGCCCGGGATGGAGGCCAGCCTGGATCACGTGAGATCACCGAGGTCGGATAGGCCGACCCGGCCGGGAAAAACCGCGTATGAGCAGTCACTCCGAATTCCTCCGGTACATCCCCAACGACATTAAGGCCGGCCATCGCGGAGACGTCGCCACCGAGGGCCACAACAGCATCGACACTCTTACCGCCCAGGCAAAGGCCGGTGGCGCGAACGACGGCCTTCGAGCCCCTGGTCGCCATCCGTCCCGGCTACTGGCAACCCACCCGCTTGAGCGGCGGACGCGTGCGAATCAATGTCGTCTCCGGACATGACGAACTTGCAGCCTATGGCGACGACGAGGGCGACCAGTAGTGCTATATCAGGATGAAGGAGTTTATGCGGCTGGACATCGCGCCACTGGAATTCGGCCTCAGGATCACGACTCTCGTCAGAGACACGACAGATCAGGCCGGGGCCGATGCCGAAGCAAAAGTCGCCAGGATGGCGGAAGGCTTGGCCGACAGCTGGCAGGATCATCGACATGGAGTGGTAATCGGCCAGCAACGGCTTCTGTGCACGACGACAATCTACACCGCCCCGGGGTCGGTTCGGCGGCGGCGTAGCGCTCGGCCGAAGACGTCGCCCGCTCACTGCTCAAATACGAAGACGCCGGCATCACCCATTTCACACCCTATCTCGCGAAAACCAGCGCCAGGGCGAACTATTGATCCCGCTTCTCCACATGTGAGCGCATCAGGGGTCTGTCAGGTCCGCGGACTCGGTCGGGTTCGCTCGGATGACAATCGAGTGTTCGGCGTCTACCGATGGCAATGTCCTTATATCTTGCCGGTCGGGCAGCGCAGTCTTATAAGGCGCGATGACTTCTGATTCAAAGATTTTCGTTGGTCTACGGCTGAGCCGTAAAAAGCCGGATCAACACCGCGAACCGAGCGGCCGAAAATGTCAATGGGACGGCTGCGATAAGGAAGGCACTCATCGCGCTCCCGTCGGAGCGGATGCTGAGGGGCTGTATCTGTCGTTTTGTTCCACGCACGTCAGTGCGTACAGCCGAGGCTACAACTTCGTGACGAAGCTGTCTGACCCTTTGACGGCCCGCTATCAGAGAGAAGCGGCAAGCGGAAGCCGCCCGACTTTGGGGACTCGGATAGAGCAGCCTTCGGAAACTCCGCTCCCCTCCCTGGTTCGCTCCGGGACTGCGAAGGCGATAAACTCACGAAAAAACGCTGCGCAAAGCCAAACGGCCAGAGCAGCTGTTCACCTGCGTAAACTCAAGGTGCTGGAAGCCAAAGCTTTCGAGAAGCTCGGTCTTTCACCTGATGCAACGCCGGATGAGATCAAAAGCCGCTATAAGCAACTGCTCAAGATGCACCATCCCGACGCCAACGATGGAGATCGCAAGTCAGAGGATAGTCTCAGATCGACGATTGAGGCCCATAAGATCCTCAAGCTCAACGGCTTCTGCTAGAGGCTACGCTGCCCGTTGGTGCTCTTGAAAGGAATAGACCGTCCACCCGCTATTTTCAGTGTGTGTGGCGGAAAAGGCATTTATGGAACTCGGCGCTGGCGACGGACTTAGGTCCCGGTGTTCGATCTCATTCAATCCAACCAATTCTCGACCTGCAAAGCGCGCACGCGCGCGAACTCTCCCATGTTCGCCGTCACCAGAACTGCGCCAAGGGCATATGCATGCGCGGCAATGAAGAGGTCGTTCGGACCGATAGGTTTGCCAGAAGCCTCCAGTTCCGCCCGGATGACGCCGTACTGGGCGTCGGCGGGCACATCCAAGTGCCAGCACCGGTATGCTCCCAAGGATGGCCTCGATCTGTGCGAGAAGTTTCGCGGATCCTTTCTTGGCGCAACCGTAGCGCAACTCGGATGCCGTGATGATGCTGACGCAGATTGCGTCCGACCCGACCTCAGCGATGCGTCGAGCGACAACGCCCCTCGGGTTTCGAGCAAGGACACGATGTTGGTGTCCAGCATATAAAGGCTGGCCACAAGTCGATATCCTTCGCGGGAAGCAAGGTCTCGTCGACATCAGGGAACAGATCTTCGGGACTAAGCGGCTGCAAACCGGCAAGAACGTCCAGGAGGTTCTTGCGTCGCACCGGCTCTATGATGAGCCGATCACCGTCCCGGTGGATCATCACTCGGTCGCCGGGCAATTCAAAGTCAGCCGGAATTCGCACAGCCTGGCTTTTGTTGTTTCGGAAAAGCTTGGCCTCCCGTGGCGGGGTAGTTTCGTAGTGCCGGAGACGGGGCATCGGAACTCCTTTGTATATGCGCATGGATATACATTGCTCTGGCCGAGCTTTCAAGCAAAGCCATTCCTGTTCCGCATCGACATTTCCGGTGAGGATTATCCACGTGCATCAATGCATGCCGATCGCTCTCAGCGCCGCAACGAACAGTGATTGGCGATTTCCATTGTTCACCCCAGCTCGGGAGCCGCGCAAGCTTTCGATCTCCCAGTCACCTCGCTGTGGGTCATGGCAACCTTCTGAAGATGATTTCTCATCATCGACCGCAATTCGGCGAATGTCTGCAGTCCACAATGCTGCGCCAAGCGCAAAACCGTTGTTTGAGATACCTTGCAACTGCGCGCGATCTCTGCCGCGCTTTCGAAAGCGACCATCTCCGGGCGTTCAATGACTTGTCTGGCAACCTGCTCAAGTCGATCGGGAAAGACGATCTGGCGCCTCGCGATCAGCGATTTCAGCTCCTCCAATGTCTCAGGAGGACTAACGTGAGCCTGCTTCATTGGCTTCTGCCTCTTGAGGGCGCTATTTAGGATCTGCGGCTCATGCGTAGCACCCGACGATCAGCACAGGTTGGGCGGTGCGTCGGGTGCGGCCCGATAACGCGTGAAGCGCTATCGGCTCGCACCCGTTCCCTTCCATCAATCGACCGTCACCGGTTTGCCGGTTTGCCAGCTCTTGGTTGCGGCTTCGGCGAGTTTCTGAGCTTGCAACCCGTCAAATCCGCTCGGCCGCGGCGACCGGTGGCCATTGTCGATCGCGTCGATGAAGGCATTGATCTCGTTGGCGTAGGCCTGCGCGTAGCGCTCAAGGAAGAAATATTGGACGGGATCGCCGCTGACACCGCTCGCGTTGGAAAGCTCGACACTGGTGGCCTGGATATTTCGCGCCGCAAGCATGCCGGCAGAACCATGGACTTCGATGCGTTGATCGTAGCCATAGGTTGCCCGGCGCGAATTGGTGATGACAGCGATCCGACCCGACGCTGTCTGCATCTGCACCGCGGCGGTGTCCACATCGCCCTCGGCCCCGATCGCCTTGTCGACGAGAGACGATCCAAGCGCGTTTACCACGACGAATTCCTCGCCCATGAGAAAGCGGGCCATATCGAAGTCGTGGATCATCATGTCGCGGAACAGGCCGCCGGAGGATTTGACGTATTCGGCTGGCGGCGGGGCGGGATCACGGCTGGTGATGGTGACGATCTCGATGTCGCCGACATCGCCGCGACGCAGCCGCGCCTCTACACCGGCGAAATTGGGATCGAAGCGGCGATTGAAGCCGATCATCAGGGTGGAATTGTTCTTCTCGACAAGGTCGAGGCAGGCATTGATGCGTTCGACCGACAAGGATACCGGCTTTTCGCAGAGGATCGCCTTGCCGGCCTTCGAAGCCGCCTCGATGAGATCGGCATGACTTGATGTCGGCGTTGCTATGAGGATCGCATCCACCGCCGGAGACTTGATGATATCCTCCGCGTCAGCGACCTCGGCGCCCGTCTGGGCAGCAAGCGCCTCTGCCGTGGCCCTGAAGGCATCGGCCACATAAACGAGCTTTGCCTTCGGGTTCGCCGCGATGGTGGCGGCATGTACCTTGCCTATCCGGCCGGCGCCGATCACTCCAAACCTGATCATCGATATTTCTCCGTATCTGTAAGCGTTAACTGTCGTATCGTTCAAACCGTGAAGGCATCGCGGAAGCGGTCGAGCGCCACCTCATCGTCGCCGGAAGCCCAGGCTTCCATGCCGATGGCGCCGCGATAGCCCATGTCCTTGAGCGCGCGTGCGATCATCTTATAATTGACCTCGCCAGTCCCCGGTTCGCAGCGGCCGGGCACATCGGCCACCTGGATTTCGCCGATCCAAGGCAGGCATTTGCGGCAAAGCTCGATCAGGTTTCCCTCGCCAATCTGGGCATGGTAGAGATCGAGATTGAGGCGGAGCCGCGGATGATTGACGCTTGAGACGAGCGCCAACGTGTCTTCGGCGCGCCCGAATGGCACGCCCGGGTGATCGACCGGCAGGTTGAGGTTCTCGAGCGTAAAGATGACGCCTTCTTCTTCGGCCATGTCGACGACACGGCAGAGGGTGTCGCGCGCCTTTAACCACATGGCGCCGGTCACGATTTCGACCGGACGGACCGGCAGGCCTCTATCTCCCAGACCTGTGCCATGCAGATTGAGCCTTTGCACGCCGAGCCGCTTACCGATCTGCGCCGTTTCGCGTGCCGTCTTGAGAAGTTCGGCGGCACCTTCGTCGTCCGTCAGGCGGCCGGAGAGATAGCCGTTCATGATCGTGAAGGTCGCGCCGGTTGTTTCCAACTTGCTCAGATCGTGATCCGGCCAATTCCATAGACCAACACCAAAACCCATTTCCTTGAGGCGGGAGGCCCGCCACTCGATCGCCTTGTCGCGCCAGAGCATTTCCGCACAGGCGGCGAGTGTAAACGTTGGCAAGTCGTCTCGTGATCGATCGGTCATGATCGTGTTCCATCGTTATTGCGTGAATGAGGGGCGTCGCTGTTTTGCAATGGTCGAACACCGCCTCTGGTGTGACAGCCGGCTAAACCGTACCGCCAAGTTCTTCGGACAACTGCTGCAGCTCCTTGCCACCGGCCATCAGGTTCTGGAGTTCGTCCATGGCGATATCAGCCTTTGCGTATGTGCCAAGCGTTTGACCCCGGTTGAGGATGGTGAAACAGTCGGCCACCGCATAGGCGTGGCGGACATTGTGGGTGATAAAGATGACGCCCAATCCTCTTTGGCGGACTTGATGGATGTATTTCAACACCATTGAGGTCTGCGCCACACCCAACGCCGAGGTCGGTTCGTCCAGGATGAGGATCTTGGCGCCGAAATAGACGGCTCGTGCGATGGCCACGCACTGGCGTTCACCGCCGGACAGAGTGCCGACGGCCTGGTTGGGATCGCGGATATCGATGCCGATCTTTCGCATTTCCTCGCGCGTGACATCATTGCAGTGATCGAAGTCGATGTGGCGGAATGGGAAGACGCCTCTGCGAGGTTCCCGCCCCATGAAGAAATTGCGGGTGATCGACATCAGGGGGATCATCGCAAGATCCTGGTAGACGGTCGCGATCCCCGCATCGAGGGCATCCCGGGGGCTCCTGAAATCGACCGGCTTTCCCTCTACCCGGAACTCGCCGCCACTAGGGCGGACAACGCCCGATAGCGTCTTGATCAGCGTGGATTTGCCCGCGCCATTGTCTCCCAGAAGACAAAGCACCTCCCCGGCTGAGACTTGCATGGACACGCCGTTCAATGCGATCACCGAACCGTAGTGCTTGACAATATCGGCCACTTCGATGACCGGAGTTCGAATGTTGACGTCAGCCATGATCAGCGCTCCCCGGTAACCTTGCGGCGAATGAAATTGTTGAAGAGCACGGCCAGCAACAGCATCGAGCCCAGGAACACCTGAAACCAGTCGGAGTCGAACTTGGTATAGGTCAGACCGATCGAAACCGAGCCGAAGATAATCGCACCGAAGAATGCGCCGATCGCCGAGCCGTAGCCGCCGGTGAGCAGACATCCGCCGATAACGGCCGCGATGATGGCTTCGAATTCCTTCTGAAATCCACGCCTGGCGTCGGTGGAGCCGGCATCGAGTACGGTGATGATCGCAACGAGAGCTGCCGCACATGCCGTCAGCGCAAAGAGGCCGGTTTTAACCCTGTGGACCGGGACACCTGAGTTCCTCGCCGCATTGGGATCGCCGCCGGCTGCAAAGACCCAGTTGCCGGTGCGCGTACGCAACAGGACCCAGGTCGCAAGCAAAGCAAGGGCTGCAAACCACAAGACGGAAACCGGAACGCCCGTGACCTTCGGCACGCCATTGGGGAACTTGTCGATCAGATCATGATCCGCAAGCCATAGGAAGGCGCCCTTCAGGGCTTCGCCAGAGAAAATTCCAAGCAGTGGGCTGTCTTTGACATGGTCGCTGATGCCGCGGAGCTGCGTCGAGCCACCGGTCGCCCATTTCAGGCCGACAAGCGTCAGGCCGCGGAGAATAAACAGGAACGCCAGCGTTACGATAAAGGATGGCAGTCGCGTATGGATCACGATTTGTCCGTTGATCGCGCCCATGACGGCGGCGAAAAGCATCGTCATCACGATGGCGACCGACAATGGCTGACCGAAGTTCGTCAGGATGACACCAAAGACCAGTCCAGCGAAGGCGACCATAGAACCGATCGAGAGATCGAACTCGCCGCCGATCATCAGGAGTGCGGCTGCGATAGCGAGGATGCCCAATTGGGAAGCCGGCGCCATGATCGTCATCACGCCCGAGAGCGAAAACATCGTGGGGTCTGCGGTGAGAAAGAAAAATACGATGACGAGCACCAGGCCGGCCACGGCTCCAAGCTCGGGCCGACGCATCAGTTGCGTCAGAAAGCCCACCTGCTTGATACGCTCATCGGCTTTCGGCGCGACCGCCGCTTTCTGCTCAAGCGAAGCCATGATTCCTCCCTGTGAATGTAATTTAGCGCTTCATCTGCGCTGCCTCGCAGCGCGTTCCATCAAACCAAAGCCCCTCCCCGATAACGGGGAGGAACTCCGGGGAGGATGCCTTTCGGCAATCTCGGTCAGCGGATCCCCTTGGCGGAAAGATCGACTACCTGGGCGGCCTTTTCCTTGGTGATCAGGTTCGGACCGGAGGGAACGTTGCCACCTGGGATGAGTCCGTATTTGGCGTAATTGGCCAGAAACACGACAGGCAAGTAGCCCTGAAGGAATTGCTGCTGATCGATCGCGAAAGCGGCCTTTCCGTCCGCCACCGCCTTCAGAAAATCAGCCGAGAGGTCGAAGGTTGCCACCTTGATCTTGCCGGTCATGCCGACATCTTCGACGGCTGCCAACGCCGGCTCACCAGCTGTGCTGGCACCGAGCGCCATAACGGTATCGACGGCCGAGTTGGAACTCAGCGCTGCCTTGACCTTCGCCCGAACATCGGCCGGATCGTTGCTGACAGGAAGCACGGTGACTTTGCCGCCGAAACCATCGGCAAAGCCCTTGCAACGCAGATCGAGCGAAACATTGCCGACTTCCTGGTTCACGCACAGGCCTTCCTTGCCGCCGAGCTCTTGCAGCTTCGCGCCGGCGGCTTTGCCGGCGGTATATTCGTCCTGACCGACATGCAGAAGCGCTCCCAACTCTTTCGAAACATCGGAGCCGGAATTGATTGAGATGACCGGGATCCCGGCAGCGACGGCTTTCTTAATGGAAGGACCGAGCGCCGAGGCGTCCGGAATGGAGACGATCAGCCCGTCGGGTTTCTGATTGATGGCAGCATCGATGAGCTGCCCCATCGACACCATGTCGAACGTTTCCGGAGCGCGATAATCGACACTGGCACCCATGTCCTTGGCCGCTGCTGTCACGCCGTTCTTGACGACGGACCAGAATGGATCGTTGGCTTGACCGTGGGTGACGGCAATGATGCGAATGTCGGCGGCATTGGCGAGCGCCGAGGACGCGATGATCGCGGCCGCAAAGGCTGCGCCTGCGAAAAGTGATTTCAGACCAAATTTCATTTTACCCTCCCAAAATGATCCAGACCGGGTGGACCTCCCAATGCTACCGGTTGCACTCCATTTGCACCCGGTAGCAAGCCGAGTGAAATTACTTTATCCTCGACAAAAATCAAGCATCCATTCCATTTTTATTTTTTTGTGGAATATTCATTCCAATCGAGGAGGCGGCAGATGCGCAAGCGGGCGACAGCAAAAGAGGTGGCGGAAGCCGCCGGCGTATCGAAATGGACGGTCATCCGCGCCTTCACTCCAGGTGCGTCAATTACAGATGCCAGCCGACAGAAGGTGCTTGAGGCGGCAGAGGCTCTGAATTACTCACCCAACCTGCTTGCACGCAGCCTTGCGACGAACATCACGCATCAGGTCGCCGTCTTCGTCGACGACTTCACCAACCCACATAAGCTCCCCGTTCTGGAGATGCTGACCGAGCGTCTGCAGGCAGAGGGTCTGCTGACCGTACTGATCAACATCAACCGCCATTTCGATCACATTCATGCGCTGATCAACGCCGATCAGCGGCAGTTCGACGCCGTCATTCTGTTCGGCACCGCCTTTCGTGAGGAAACGCTGGGGGGGCAACGGCTTGGCCCCGGTTTCCCGCCGATGTTCGTTCTTGCACGAGACAGCCAAATCCCCGGCGTTCCCGCCGTCGCCTGCAATGCCGAACTCGCTCTCGGCGAAATTGTAAATTACCTGTTCGAGAAAGGGTATCGCCGTCCGGGCTTCATGACGGGAGGGAAGACCCTGTCGACCGCGCTCGGCCGACGACATCACTATTTGAAATTCTGGCAGCGGAAGGGCGTCGAAGGCGTCGTTGAGCTGACTGCAGAACGTTACAGCGCCGACGCCGGTGCAGAAGCGGCGCGCGCCTATCTGACCGCCACCTCCCCAGCCTCGCGCATCGATGTGCTGATGTGCGAGAATGACATTCTGGCGCTCGGAGCAATGGATGTGGTCCGCAGCGAATTCGGGCTTCGCGTTCCACATGACCTGGCGATCGTCGGCTTCGACAATATCGAGCTCGGCGCCGCTCCCGCCTATCAATTGACTTCTTACCAACAGCCTGCCGATGAGATGATTGACACCATGGTCGCAATGATCACGGGCAAACGCGAAGCCGAAACGATTATTCTGCCCGGGCGTCTTGTGCAGAGATCATCGGCTTGAATTGCCCAAAGCCGGCCAGCATTTTCAACGGCATTCGACGATGGCGCCATCGGGAATGAACATGCTCCGCCATTGTGTAAATCGAGCGCTCCGCATTAGGCTTCACGAGGAGCGCGTGAGCCTCAACGGATAAGACCGGCGGAAGACGTTACTGGAGAAATTCAATGCGTGAATACTCAATCGCAGCCATCCCCGCGGACGGGATCGGACCAGAGGTCATTGCCGCCGGGTGCACGGTGCTCGCAAGTCTGGAAAAACGCCTCGGCGACGTGAGGTTCGCCATCGAAAATTTCGACTGGGGTTCCGACTACTACAAGAAGCACGGCGTGATGATGCCGTCCGACGGACTTGAGCGGCTGAAGAAATTCGACGCGATCTATTTCGGTGCCGTCGGCGCGCCGGACGTTCCCGACCACATCACCCTCTGGGGGCTCAGACTGCCGATCTGTCAGGGCTTCGACCAATATGCCAATGTCCGGCCGACCAAAATCCTGCCAGGCATTACCTCTCCGCTGCGCAACTGCGGGGTGGGCGATCTTGACTGGGTGATCGTCCGCGAGAATTCCGAAGGAGAATATTCCGGCCATGGCGGCCGCGCTCATCGCGGCCTGCCCGAGGAAGTCGGAACCGAGGTCGCCATCTTCACGCGCGTCGGCGTCACCCGCATCATGCGCTACGCCTTCAAACTGGCGCAGGCACGGCCGCGCAAATTGCTGACGGTCGTGACCAAATCGAATGCCCAGCGCCACGGCATGGTCATGTGGGACGAGATCGCCGCTGAGGTGGCTGCAGAGTTCCCTGACGTCACCTGGGACAAGATGCTGGTCGACGCCATGACGGTGCGGATGACGCTGAAGCCGCAGAGCCTCGACACGATCGTTGCGACCAACCTGCATGCCGACATCCTCTCCGACCTTGCCGGTGCGCTTGCCGGCAGCATTGGTGTCGCCCCCACGGCGAATATCGATCCGCAGCGCCGGTTTCCCTCGATGTTCGAACCGATCCATGGCTCGGCCTTCGACATCACCGGCAAGGGCATCGCCAACCCTATCGCGACCTTCTGGACCGCCGTGCAGATGCTCGACCATCTCGGCGAGCAGGAGGCCGCAGCTCGTCTCATGCGCGCCGTCGAAGCGGTCACCGGCGCGGGCATCCTCACGCCCGACGTCGGCGGCACCGCCACGACCAAAGACGTCACGGACGCCGTCTGCGACGCGATCCATTCCTCCAATGTCTAGAACACGGCCGCGTGGTGTCACACATCATGGCGCCGCCGGCCAGACAGCATAAAATGCTGCCGTAGACCGAGCCGCATCTTGTTCGTCCCTCCGCGACCTGCCGAAACGCGATCGACTCGAGCCTTCAACGTGCTAGTGTTGGGAAAGTGGCGGCACAATATGCTGCAGCGTTGGCAGGTTCGACAGGCGGAGTGGAGCGATGAAACTCGACCGGATCGATATAAAAATTCTGCATGAATTGCAGAAGAATGGCCGTGTCACCAATGTCGAGCTCGCCGAGCTCGTCAACCTGTCGCCCAGCCCCTGCCTGATGCGGGTGAAGAAGCTGCAGTCGGAAGGATATATCGAGGGCTATTCCGCACAGATCAATGTCGCCAAGCTCGGACAGACGTTGACCGTTTTCACCGAGATCACCCTGAAGAACCACCGGCAAATCGATTTCGCCCGGTTTTTGACGACGGTCGAGAAGATCGACCAGGTGATCGAATGCCATCTGGTCTCCGGCGGCTACGACTATCTGTTGAAATTCGTGACAGCCGGGATCGGCGAGTACCAGACGATCATGGAGCGGCTCTCCGACATGGAGATCGGCATCGACAAGTATTTCAGCTTCGTCGTTCTGAAGTCGCCGATCGTCAAGGCGCACATGCCATTGACGAGCCTGTTTCCGCTCTAGTTTTGGTGGTCGACCCCGTCGGGCGCGTGACCGCGGCGGCGACAAGGGCAGGATGCTCACATGGGCATCGGCGCAGGGATCATCGCAACGGCTGCCCGCCCCCTCAGCCCTTCAGGGCTGCGCGTACATCGGGGTCAGCCAGGGTGTCGTCTAAGGTTTTGCGCGTGCGCTCGATGATCGCGTCGATGTCGGCGTCGGTGCAGCAGAGCGGCGGCGCATAGCCGAGGACGCCGTTGCCGAAGGCACGGATGATCAGGCCGTTTTCCCAAGCGCGGTCGAAGACCCGGCGAGCCGGATCGGCGGCCGCCGGCAACGGCGTCTTCTTCTCCTTGTCGACCACGAGCTCGACGGCGGCCAGCATGCCGCGGCCGCGCACATCGCCGACCAGGGGATGGTCCTTGAGGCCTTCAAGCCCCTGCATCAGCCTTGCGCCGGCTTTCCGGCCGTTCGCCAGCAGGCCGGTTTCATAAAGGTTCAGCACTTCGAGGCCGACGGCGGCGCTGACGGGATGGGCCGAATAGGTATAACCGTGACCGACGGCTGCGCCACCGGCACCATCCGCAATGGTTTGGTAGACGTGGTCGGCCATGAAGACCGCCCCCATCGGCACATAGCCGGAGGTCAGCCCCTTTGCCGTGGTGATGAAGTCCGGAACGACCTCGTCCTCTTCGCATGCAAAGAGCGGGCCGGTGCGGCCGAAAGCGGTGATCACTTCGTCGGCGACAAACAGGATGCCGAGCTCGCTGCAGAGCGCGCGCATCGCCTTCATCCAGCCCTTCGGCGGCACCAGCACGCCGCCCGAACCCTGGATGGGTTCGGCGTAAAAGGCGGCGACACGATCGGAGCCGATCTCTTCGACCTTGCTCCGCAATGCTGCGAGGGAAGCGTTGATGATAGCCTGCGGATCCTGGCCGACCGGGTTGCGATAGGCGTAGTGGGAGGGGATTTTATGCTGCCAGTCGAAGGGAATGCCGAAGCCGGCGTGGAACGACGGAAGCGCCGTCAGCCCTGCCCCGACAGTCGAAGAACCGTGATAACCTTGCTCGAGCGAGATGAACTGGTCGCGCTGCGGCTGCCCGCGGGCGATCCAGTAGTAGCGGATAAAACGGATCGTGCTGTCGACGGCATCGGATCCGCCCAGGGTGAAGTAGACATGGTTGAGGTCGCCTGGGGCCCGTTCGGCCAATGCCGCGGCAAGCCGGATCGCCGGTTCCGAGCCGAGACCGAAATAGGTTGTCGCATAGGGCAGGTCGCGCATCTGCCGCGCCGCTGCCTCGACGATCGATTCATGACCGTAACCGGCATTGACACACCACAGGCCGGCAAAGCCATCGACCAACTGCTTGCCGGAAGCATCGGTCACCGTCGCGCCTTTGGCGGAAGCGAGCACACGTACGCCGAGCTTTTCATGATTGCGGTAGGAGGCAACGGGGTGCACGAGATGGGCGCGGTCGAGTTCGACAAGGGAATTGCTGTGCATCATACTCTCCGGATCAGCCGAGCGCCTGGTTGGCGAGGGCGAAGATGGTGGCGGCGGAATCGGCGTCTGGAATCGATGGCTTCATCATGGCGATGCCGCCGCCGACATGGGCGAAGCCCTGTTCGACCAGCCAGTCGGACAGGCCGGCGGCAGCGGTGGTATCGACCCTGAGAAACACGCCGGGCCGCCGGGCGATGAAGTGAGCGACGAGCGCTTTGGCGTCCTCCAGGTTGCCGGCAATGACGGGGCCGATGACCTCGCCCCGGCCGAAGGTGCGAAGGACCGCAAAACCGGTGACCCGTCCGTTGCGGCGGACCACGGCAAGTTCGCCGACCTTGGCGAGATATGCGATCAGATCGGCGCGATCGGCGCCGAAGGCCTGTCGATCGAGTTCGGCAATAGGGGTGAAATCGGCCTTAGCGGCGGCCGAGGTGGTCTTTGGCGCCACGACCTCGCCGGCGATGCCTTGGTGCTGCAGAATGCGGCCGGTCTGGCGGAAGCCGAGCTTCTCATAGAGCGGCAGGCCATCGGCGGTCGCAACAAGCCTGAGCGGGCGTTTGCCGGCAAGCTCCATTGCAGCATCCATGAGCCTGCGGCCAAGCCCGCGGCCGCGCATGGCTTCATCGACGATGACCATGTTGATCGTGGCGCAGTCTTGCTTGTAGGAGGTTACGAGCACGGTGCCGACCACCCGGTCGTTCTCGATGGCCACGACGCCTTCGCTCAAGGCAAGCGCCATCTGCCAATCCTCCGGACGATGGGGCCAGCCTGCCTGCCGCGACAGGTTGAGGGCGGCATCCAGGTGTTCGGTGCCGAAAGCGGCGAAATCGATCTGGCTTGTCTGCATGACACTTCCTTCATTTCCTGGGTGGAAGTGTGAAGGAGTGCCGGTTGCCTAATCGTCTGAAGGCTACGCTCTGAGCGGTATCTTATCGTTTTCCCTTTATCGCCCGCCGCATCTTATGCTGGCATGTGGGCTCACGGGGTGGATCGCGCGCAAAATTCGCTGCACTTACTGCGACGAGCCGGTCAAAACAGAGGGATATAACATAGGGTGACCTAGCCGATGGTCCCCCGTCCTTCCGCATCCGCCGGCGGCAGGAACCCGCAACCATCTGCCAAAGCCAGCTTTCGACACGAAATAATCTGCTTCGATAGCCGTCACATTCAGGCGAGCCGCGGGGCGGGCCGCGTTTATCATGAGTTCAAATGCCCCGGTCCACTCTCCAAAGGATATGCCCATGACCCTCGCGCGTCCGAAATACATCACCTTCGACTGCTACGGCACGCTGACCAACTTCCAGATGGCGGAAGCGGCGCACGACCTTTACAGCGACCAGCTCGATGAACCCCGCATGGCCGAGTTCATCCGGAATTTCGCCGCCTATCGCCTCGACGAGGTCCTGGGCGACTGGAAACCCTATGCCGAGGTCGTTCACAATTCGATCGAGCGCACCTGCAAGCGCAACGGCGTCAAGTTCAACGACGAAGACGCCCGCACGGTCTACGAGCGGGTGCCGACCTGGGGTCCGCATGCGGATGTACCGGCTGGCCTTGCGAAGGTTGCCAAGAAGATCCCGCTGGTGATCCTGTCGAACGCGATGAATTCGCAGATCATGTCGAACGTCGAAAAGCTCGGCGCTCCCTTCCATGCGGTCTACACGGCCGAACAGGCGCAAGCCTACAAGCCGCGCCTGCAGGCCTTCGAATACCTGTTCGACATGCTCGGCTGCGCCCCCGAAGATGTCGTCCATTGCAGTTCCTCGTTCCGTTACGACCATATGTCGGCTAACGATATCGGCATCAAAAACAAGGTCTGGGTGAACCGCGGCCATGAGCCCGCCAACCCGTTCTATGGTTACGTCGAGATCGCCGACATCTCCGGCCTCCCCGGTGTTTTCGGCCTCTAAAGCCGAAGGAAAGCGCGGGCGGCTTTTCCGCCAGCGCTATCTTTAAGTGGTCGGCCGTGCTCGCGGGCCGACCGAAGCCGAAGGATTGCCAAGCCCGTGTGTTGCGATGGCTGCAGAAAAAATGGCGCACCCGCGTGCGCCACATCGCTGGTTCTCATCTCGTAATCGTTTCAGGCTCAGCTCAGCCCACCGATGTGGAAGCTCTTCATTTCGAGATATTCCTCGATGCCAACCTGCGCTCCCTCCCGGCCGAGGCCAGACTGCTTGACGCCGCCGAACGGGGCGACTTCGGTCGAGATCGCGCCGGTGTTGAGCCCGATCATGCCGAACTCGAGGGCTTCGCCGACACGCCAGGAGCGCTTCAGGTTTTCGGTGTAGAAATAGGCAGCCAGACCAAACGGTGTGCCGTTGGCGATTGTGATCGCCTCATCTTCCGTCTCGAAGCGGAAGAGCGGTGCAACCGGGCCGAAGGTTTCTTCGCTGGCAAGCAGCATATCGGTCGTCGCCTCGGTCAGCACCATCGGGGCGGCGTATTGCGAGCCCTCCGCCACGGAATTGCCCCGTGCGGCGATCTTGGCGCCTTTGGCCAGAGCGTCATCGACATGGCGGGTGATTTTCTCGATCGCCGCCGTGTTGATCATCGGGCCGATGACATTGCCAGGTTCCGTGCCGGGGCCGACCTTCATGGCGTTGACGCGGGCACCGAGTTTCTCGGCAAAGGCATCATAGACGCCGGCCTGCACCAGGATGCGGTTGGCGCAGACGCAGGTCTGGCCGCCGTTGCGGAACTTGGACAGGATTGTGCCTTCGACCGCGAGATCGAGATCCGCGTCATCGAAAACAATGAAAGGCGCATTGCCGCCAAGTTCTAGCGAGAGCCGCTTGACGCTGTCGGCGGCGCCGCGCATCAGAAGTGAGCCGATCCGGGTCGAGCCCGTGAAGGAGATCTTGCGCACCGTTGAGTTTTCCATGAACTCGTTGCCGATCTCCGTCGGCAGTCCGGTGACGATGTTGATCACCCCTGCCGGAATGCCGGCGCGCTCGGCAAGAATACCCATGGCGAGCGCCGAATAGGGGGTGAACTCGGAAGGCTTGATGACAACCGTACAGCCGGCCGCCAAAGCGGGCGCCACCTTTCGGGTGATCATCGCGATCGGAAAATTCCACGGGGTGACGATGGCGCAGACGCCGACCGCTTCCTTGAGGACGAGGATGCGGCGATCCGGTGTCGGCGAGGGAATGGTGTGGCCGCCGATGCGGCGGGCTTCTTCGGCAAACCATTTGACGAAGGAAGCCCCGTAACGGACCTCGGCGCGCGATTCATCGAGAGGCTTGCCCTGCTCGAGCGTGATGAGAAGCGCCAGATCCTCGAGATTTTCGATCATCAGCGCATACCAGCGCTCGAGCAGAACCGCACGCTCGGCATGCGTCCTCTTCTTCCATAGGGTGAAAGCGGCCCGGGCTGCGTCGATCGCCGCGCGGGTCTCGGTGGTTCCCATGTCTGGAACGATGCCGAGGTTCTCCTGAGTGGCGGGATTGACGACATCCACCGTCTTGCCCGAGGCTGCACGCGACCAGATCCCGTCGATCAGGCCGGCCTGCTGGAAAAGGTCTTTGTCTTTCAACTCAAGCATATCGTTTCCTCTCTGACCGTCAGTTTGAGCCAAGCCTACCGAAACAGGACAAGCAGCATGCATCGACCGTGGCTGCCGGCGCGGTGGAAAATAACGTTTTGGGCGATGCGACAGTCATCTTCGGCTGTTGCCCGGAGGCTCCCGCAGTTGTCGTCGAGAGTTTCTTTTGGAAGTGCCGAGGGGCCGATAAACCGGTGAAACCCGGCGTCGGCGAGAAGGTGCCGGATAGGAATATCAGCGGCCTGCACGGCAGAGAACGATGCGATACTCTAGAAATAGCCTAGAATGGATTTGACCTCGAGGTATTCGAGCATGCCCTCAATGCCGAATTCGCGTCCGTTTCCAGATTGCTTGAAACCGCCGAAAGGCGCGTGTGGATCCCAGGCCGGATAGTTGAGATGCACTTGACCGCAGCGGATCCGTGACGCGACCTCCTTGACGACGTCTATATTCTTGCCCTGCACATGCGCACCCAGGCCGTAGACGGTATGGTTGGCGATGGCGATGGCTTCCTCCACCGTTTCGTAGGGAATGAGACAGAGGACCGGGCCGAAGATTTCCTCCTGGGCGATGCACATGTCCGTGCGCACGTCCGAGAAAACCGTCGGTTTAACGTAGAACCCGGCATTCAGACCGGCTGGGCGACCCTCTCCGCCTGTGATGAGCGTCGCGCCTTCCGCAATACCGACGCCGATCATGGCTTGGATCCGGTCGTACTGGGCGCGGTTGGCGATCGCACCGTGCGTGGTGGCGTTTGAACGGGGATCACCGACGACGATCTCATCTGCAGCTCTCTTGGCAATTGACTCGATCTCGGACAGCCGTGCGCGCGGCACGATCATCCGGGTCGGCGCGCTGCATGATTGGCCGAGATTGCGGAAGGCAGCCGCTACGCCCATGGAAACGGCTCGATCGAGATCGGCGTCCGGCAGGACCACGTTTGGTGACTTGCCGCCAAGCTCCTGCGCAACGCGCTTGACGGTCGGCGCGGCTGCCTGAGCCACTGCGATACCGGCGCGGGTGGAACCGGTAATGGAAATCATGTCGACATCCGGATGGGACGCAAGGACCGAACCGACGGAGGGGCCGTCACCATTGACGAGGTTGAAGACGCCGTTGGGAAAGCCGGCTTCCTCGATCGTCTCGGCAAACAGCAGCGCGTTGAGCGGCGAAAGCTCGCTGGGCTTCAGCACCACAGTGCAGCCCGCGGCGAGTGCCGGCGAAACTTTGGCGGTGATCTGGTAGAGCGGCCAGTTCCATGGCGTGATCAGTGCGCAGACACCGATCGGTTCGTGGGTGATGGCGGTGTGGCCGCGCTGCTTGACGAAGGGGAAGGCTTCCAGGACCTCGCGAGCGACCTTGACATGGGCGATCGCCAGCGGCACCTGCGCGGTGCGCGCATATCCGATCGCCGCGCCCATTTCGAGGCTCAGGCATTGCGCAAACAGTTCGCTACGTGCTTCGAGCAGCGCCTGCAGACGATCAAGCAGACCCGCACGGTATTCCGGTTTGGTGCGGCTCCAGGTGGCGAAGGCCTGTCGGGCGGCGGAAACCGCCGCCTCGACATCCCAGCCGTTTCCGAGCGCAAAGTGGGTCACCACCTCTTCCGTGGCAGGATTGACCACGACGCCCTTGGCGCTGCCCCTGGGTTCAAGCCATTTGCCGTCGATGAAGAACTTGTCCAGACGGCCGTTGCGGGACAGGTGTTCGAGAGGCGTGATCATCTTACAAGGTCCTTCATGCGGCAATTGCGCGGAGGATCGGCAGGGACCATGGGTGCCCGTCCATAACGTCGTCGGCCGTCCCCAGGTGAGGCCGTCTAGCCGCGACCGGCGCGGCGCCAGGATCGGTCAGGGCAGCAGGTCCTTCATGCGGTAATAGGTGCCGACGATCGGCAGGAACCACGGATTCCCGGTATGCATCGGAACGGCGGGCCAGGCGAAGCCGTCGAGTGGATTGGCGCCCTTGCGCCCCATCGCCATATTGGCCAGCGCACTACCCATGAAGGTCGACAACTGGGCTCCGTGGCCGGAATAGCCCATGCTGTAAATCACACCCTCGGCGCTGCCCGCGCGGGGATAGCGGTCTTGCGTGCAACCGACGAGGCCGCCCCAGCAATAGTCGATCTCGACGTCTGCAAGCTGCGGAAACATGCCGAGCATCTGCTGGCGCAGAAGCTGGCCGGAGCTGACGTCGGTTTTCTGGTTCGACACAGCCGAAAATCTCGCCCTCCCCCCGAACAGCATGCGGTTGTCGGGCGTCAGGCGGAAATAGTTGGCGATGTTGAGCGAGTTGGTGAAGTTGCGGTTGCCCGGCACCGTCGCGGCGACCTCCTGCGGGGTAAGCGGGCGCGTCGCGATGATAAAGGAAGCAATCGGCATCAGCCTTCGGCGGAAATAGTTAAAGACGCTTGGCGTATAGGCATCGGTCGCCAGGATGACCTGGCGGGCGGTGAGCGAGCCGGTCGGGGTGGTCAGCCGCCATCCATTCGGCACGGGCTCGCGGGCGGTGACCGGGTTTCGCTCCCAGATCGCCGCGCCATGGCGGCAGGCGGCCTGCGCCACGCCATTGGCGTAGTGTCCCATGTGCATCATGGCGGATTTCGGATAGAGAATCCCGCCATGAAAGGCATCCGATACCACCTCCTTGCGGAGGTCCTCGCGCGTCAGCCATTCGGCTGACGGGTCGACCTCGCGGCGGATTTCTTCTGACATCGCCTGCAGCTTGCCGACATGAGAGGGCTTCGAGGCAAGCTTGAGCTTGCCGCCTCTGCGAAAATCGCAAGCGATCTTTTCTTCCTCGATGATCTGTTCGATCATGTCGATCGAGTCATCATAGGCTCGCCACAAGCGGCGCGCCCGGTCTTCCCCGAGATGCTGCCTGGCGGCGCTGAAGCTTGCGAAATGACCGCTGTTAAGGTGCCCGCCATTGCGGCCGGACGCACCATAACCAACGTGCTCGGCTTCCAGCAGAACGACCTTCACACCGGATTGCGCCAGCGTGCGCGCGGCGTTGAGCCCGGTGAAGCCGGCGCCGATCACCGCAACCTCGAAATCTCCCGAGACGGGGTCGGCGATGGCTCCGGCGAATGGGATCGAGGTGTCATGCCAGTAGGAAGCAAATTTCATTGGCGCATGCCCTTATGCTCGTCTGATCCGATGCATGAAGTATAGGCCTGCTTGCGCTGGAGAGGTGCGGCGCTGGCAGCCTTGTTTCGCAACAATTGCCTGTGTTGCGGGCAGTAAACCAAAGGATATTCTGTTTATGCGCCAACTCCGCAGCCCACCCCTTGAAGCCACAGATTAGGATCTAAGCAGAATTCGGTCCCCCGGGCTTCCAGGAGCAGGCCATGCCCAATGATGCTCAACTGTTGCCGAAGTGCTGCTGCATCGGGGCGGGTCCAAAGGGCTGGGAACGAGCCTGGTCTGGTCTGGTAAATCGGCTTGCGGCCCATCGGCACCAGCACCGGACATATGAATGTCGCACCAAATTGGGAGTCAGACGATGACCGGTAAGACCATTCTCCTCTACGAGGCGAAAAGCCGAACCATTCCGGAAGGCCAGCGAAGCACTTTAGGACCAGACGACATATTCGGCGCCGGCCGCGATATCGTCTGGAGTGCTTCCGGCGGGGTTTCTGCCGGATCGGTGCATTGGAACGGAAAAGCCTCAATCGCCAGCTTTCCTCATACGGAATCCCTGGTCGTCGTGGCAGGGCGACTTGTCCTGCATTCGGGCGGCTCAACGTTTGATCTCACATCCGGCGACAGCGCGGTCATCGGCCGGGGCAAGGACGTCGCGGCGGAAGCGGAAAAAGGCACTCGCTGGATCTTCTGTGCGACGACTGCGCCAACATTGAGCACGCAAGGGGTCGTGACGATCGACAGGGATGTGGCACTTGCCCCCTCCCCGCCGCCTCCGGCGCAGTTCCTGGAAGGGGACACGCCTCAGTGCAGTTACTTCAGGGCATTTTCCGACGAAGCCGCCGGCTTTCGGGCTGGTGTCTGGGCGACGACGCCGCACGTCCGGCTGTCGCGCCCTCATCCCGTCCATGAATTGATGTACATACTGGAAGGCCAGGCTGATGTGACCGATGGAGACGGCACGAAAACGGCGGTCGAGGCGGGAGACGCGATCTTCGTCGGCCGCGGAACCGTCAACCGCCTATCGATCCACGGCAACCTCAAGAAGATCTTTGCCATCGTCGAAGGCCTGGAGACTTAACCGGATCCACGGCCTCGTCTGCCAATAGTTGGGTGCTTCTATTCGGCAGGCGCGCCCATCTTTCGGGCGCGCCCCATTGGCGCTCGCTCAGCCGTAAACGCAGACGTAGATCTTGCGCACGGTTTCGATGGTACGCCAGACGCCGACAAAACCAGGCTTCATCACGAAGCTGTCGCCGGTGCGATAAGTCTTCGTCTCGCCGTCTTTTTCGTCGATTTCAACGACACCGGAGATAATGTGGCAGAATTCGTAGACCGTGCCCTTGATGGAATGGTGCTCGCCGGGCGTCGCTTCCCAAATGCCGGTCAGCACCTTCTCGCCTTTTGAGGCGTCTTGCGCCCAGGTCTTGTAGACGGGATTGCCTGAAATCAGCCGCTCTGCGTCCGGCACGGCCTGTTTTGGGGTGAAGTTTGGATCGGTATCGATGGTCAACAGAAGCGACATGTCATTTTCCTTGTTTAATAACCGCGTGTCCGATCGACCAGGCCGATCAGCTTTTCGCCGGCGCGGTGGCGCCGAATATTTTCGGTGACCGATTGCGCTGCCGTTTCCGGTTGCGTGACGGAGGCGATGTGCGGCGTGATCGCTACTTTCGGGTGTTGCCAGAGGGGATGTTCTGCCGGCAGCGGCTCGGGATCGGTGACATCGAGCATTGCCGCGGCAAGATGACCGCTATCGAGAGCCTCGATCAAAGTTGCGTGGTCAAGGTGCGGCCCGCGGCCCACATGCAACAGCCGTGCGCCGGCCGGCAGCTGTGAGAAGAGTTCGGCATTGAGGATGCCGCGCGTCTCGTCGGTCAGCGGCAGCAGACAGACCAGAATGTCGGTCTTCGCCAAAAAGTCCGCCAGTCCATCCGTGCCATGGTGGCAGGTAACGCCGTCAATTTGCTTCTTGCTTCGGCTCCATCCTGCGAGTGGAAATTGGAACGGCTTCAAGCGTTCGATCGCCGCCTGCGCCAGGATGCCGAGGCCCAGAAAACCTATGCGGCGCTCGGCGGCCTGCGGCGCGGCGAGCGTCTGCCAAACAGACTGTCTCTGCAGCTCCCGGTAGGCGAGAATATCGCGGTGGAGCGTCAGGACGCCGAGAGTGACGTATTCCTGCATCATCCGGATAATGCCGTCCTCGACCATGCGGACGACCGCTACGTGGTCCGGCAGGCTTTCCTGTTTGAGCTGATCGACGCCAGCGCCGATACAAAACAAAACCTCCAAATTGCGGTAACGCGACATATCGCCTGGGATCGTCCATGTCAGCAGATACCGCACCCTTTCCGGATCCACCGGCTGGCCCTGCGCGACGAACTCCAGATCCGGCAGTTCGCGCGCAAAAATCTCCTGGAAAACCGCACCGCGTGTGGCATCGGAGTTGAAGAGAAAAGCCATAAAAATCGCCTTCGTTCAGTTTTCGGCAAGATGGGCGCCGAGTTCCTCGATCATCGTCTGGCATGCTGCGAGCTCGCCAACTTCGATGTATTCGTCAGGCCGGTGTGCACGACCAATATCCCCGGGTCCGCAGATGATGGAAACGATGCCAGCCTGCTGGTAGAGCCCGGCCTCCGTGCCATAGCTTACGGCAGCAAGCGGCTCCAGCCCCGTCAATTCCTTCAGCAGCGTTGCGAGGTTGCTGCCTTCGGGGAGCGCAAGTCCGGGATAAGCGCTCAGCTCGTGCCAGCCGACGTCGAAGCCCTGGTCTCTGAAAGCAGCGAGCCTAGCCCTTACCGGCTCCAGCAGAGATGATGGGGAGATACCCGGCACAGCGCGGACCTCGATATCGGCGGTGCAGCGATCCGGTATGATGTTGACCGCCTGGCCGCCGGTAATGACGCCAACTTGCAATGACGAGTAGGGAGGCGCAAAATCATCGTGGAAGGGACCGTTCGTCAGGGACTTGCCGTATTCCGCAACCTCGGTGATCAAACTGGCCATGGCATGAATGGCGTTTAGTCCAAGATCCGGACGGGAGGAATGCCCCGAGCGCCCGATCACCTCGAGGCGGACGGCTGCCTTGCCTTTGTGCGCCCGCACTGCCTGCATCCGGCTCGGTTCACCGATGATCGCTCCCAGCGGGGCATTGCACAGGTTTGGCAGCTCCGCAATGAGATGCGGTACGCCACGGCTGCCTGCCTCCTCGTCATAGGAGAAGGCAAGGTGAATTGGCCGCCGCAGCTTCATGGCGGCAAGCTTCGGCAATGCGGCCAAGGCGCAGGCGAGAAAGCCTTTCATATCGCTGGTGCCACGTCCGAAAAGTCTGTCCCCCTCAGCGCGCAGGACGAAGGGATCCGAACTCCATTCCCGTTCGCCGGCCGGCACGACATCCATGTGCCCGGACAGAATGTAGCCTTGGCCATCGCGCGGTCCGATAGTCGCAAAAAGGTTGTACCGGTCACCTTCCGGGCCGAGATGGACCGTCACATCGGCTCCCGCCTTCTGACAGTAATCATGTACCCAGTCGGCAATCTCGCCGTTGGGCGTGCCGACAACGGAGGGGAATGCGATCAATCTTGCAAGAATTTCTTTGACGTCCATGGGAGCGAGCAAGTTGCCTTCAGAGTGGTCGAGATGTTACCTAACCTAATGCCGGGGATGCGTGTTACCTGCTGAGTAGGGCTTCGGTTCAGCTGAAGATTTTGAATTGTGGTGATGAACAAGCCAATCCTGCCGGCCTTGGCGTGCAATATTGTGACTTGGTTGCAATCGGCGCATGATCAAAGACACTGTCTTCCTCCAGTGGAGCTTGTTGATCCGGCGAACGGAGCGGATATCCGAAAATGCAAAAATCAGTGCGCCTGAAATCATTCGAATTGATCGCGCAGGATATAAACAGTGTCGATGTCAGCCTGCTTCACGCGCTGTCGATCGGCGTCGGCTGGCCGCACCGGCCCAAAGACTGGGATCTCCTGCGGCGCGCTGGGCTGGGTATCGTTGCGGTCGATGGCATAGGACGCGTCTTCGGAAGTGCGATGTGGTTTCCGCATGGCGATGATTTCGCCACGATCGGGCTGGTGATCACCTCGCCTCGCACGCAGGCGCAGGGGACCGGGCGATGGCTCATGGACCAAGTATTCGAACAATGCGGCGACCGTAATCTGAGTTTGAATTCAACCCATGCAGCTTACAGACTTTATGTTTCTCTCGGTTTCACCAAGGAGGCGATTGTCTATCAATACCAGGGCGATGTTGGGTCGAAGCTTCCTCCGCTGCCGGAGCTGAATGGGCAGTTGAGCGAACTGTCCAGCGACAAAATCGAGGAGATCAATGCTCTCGATACGCGAGCCTTCGGCGCCGATCGCGGCAAGTTGGTCGCTTTGCTTGCTGAGGGGGCGTCCATTTGCACACTCCGGCGAGGCGATGAAATCGTCGGCTATTCCATGTGTCGCGAGTTCGGGCGCGGCCATGTGATTGGTCCGATCGTGGCAGGCAATGATCAGGACGCGATCAATCTTGCCGCAGTACATCTCAAGGATTTGGCAGGCGGGTTCGCACGTGTTGATACCCGAGCGAAAGGCCTGTTCGCCGAGTTCCTTCAACAGAGCCGGCTCGCCGTCTCCGATACCGTTACGACCATGTCCAAGGGGCGTAATTTCTTGAATAGGCAGAGTGGCGAACCGGCGGTTTATGGTTTGGCCGGCCATGCGCTAAGCTAATATGATGGACTGGCGAAATCTAATTTTACGCTGATGGATCTCCTTCTCCCCGTTCTGACGGGCAGAAGGAACGTGCCCTACAAGACGCTGGTGACGGAGAGGCTGCGGCATGTCTTTTCGCCCGTTTACGGGGTCCGAAGGACGGGTCGCGACCCGTGGCTCGACCCCGGTCGGTCGCGGCAGCCGGATGGGCAGTTGTCCGCGATCGCGTGCCTGAGGTGTCGAGCGCGTTCCCGCAAAATTGTGTGGTGGTTGCACAAACACGAAAAGAGATAGAGCATCCCTGCGACTCGAAGAAACAGAAATGGTCTATCTGAGGAGACAGTCATGGAATTGAAGGACGCAACGTTGTTTCGGCAGGCCGCATTGGTCGGCGGCGATTGGATCGAGGCCGGGGACAATGCGATCGCCGTGGATAACCCCGCAACCGGCGAGATCATCGGCCGCGTTCCCAATCTGGGCGCCGCCGAAACCAAGGCGGCGATTGCCGCAGCCGAGATTGCGCAGAAGGAATGGGCAGCCCGCACCGCCAAGGAACGGTCGGTCATCCTCCGTCGCTGGTTCCAGCTGATGATGGACAATCAGGACGATCTCGGCCGCATCCTGACATCAGAGCAAGGCAAGCCGCTGGCTGAAGCCAAGGGTGAGATCGCCTATGGCGCGAGCTTCATCGAATGGTTTGCCGAGGAAGCGCGGCGTCTCTATGGCGACATCATTCCCGGCCATCAGAAGGACAAGCGCATTCTGGTGATGAAGCAGCCGATCGGTGTCGTTGCCGCCATCACCCCGTGGAATTTCCCGAATGCGATGATCACCCGCAAGGCGGGCCCGGCCTTTGCCGCCGGCTGCGCCATGGTGTTGAAGCCGGCCTCGCAGACGCCGTTTTCGGCAATTGCCATTGCTATCCTTGCCGAGCGCGCCGGCTTCCCCAAAGGCCTCTTCAGCGTCTTGACCGGCTCGGCGCGCGCCATCGGCGGCGAGATGACCGCAAGCCCCATCGTACGCAAACTGACCTTCACCGGCTCGACCGAAGTCGGCACCGAGCTTTACCGGCAGAGCGCCCCGACCATTAAGAAGCTCGGGCTTGAGCTTGGGGGCAATGCGCCGTTCATCGTCTTTGACGACGCCGATCTCGATGCAGCCGTGGAGGGTGCTTTGATCGCCAAGTTCCGCAACAACGGCCAGACCTGCGTCTGCGCCAACCGCCTCTATGTGCAGGAGGGTGTCTATGATGCCTTTGCCGAGAAGCTGTCGAAGGCCGTCGGAACGCTGAAGACCGGCAACGGCTTCGACGAGGGCATCAATCTCGGCCCGCTGATCGACGAGGCAGCACTTGCCAAGGTCGAAGAGCATGTCGCCGATGCGCTGTCCAAGGGCGGCCGGGTCATTGCCGGTGGCCATCGCCATCAACTCGGCGGGCGCTTCTATCAGGCGACGGTGCTCGCCGACGTCACCCCTGGCATGGCTGTTGCGAAGGAAGAGACCTTCGGACCGGTGGCGCCGCTCTTCCGCTTCGAGGACGAGGCCGATGTGATTGCCCAGGCCAATGACACCGAGTTCGGTCTCGCCTCCTATTTCTACGCCAAGGATCTCGCCCGGGTCTTCCGGGTCGCCGAAGCGTTGGAATACGGTATGGTCGGCGTCAATACCGGGCTGATCTCGACGGCTGAAGCTCCCTTCGGCGGCGTCAAGCTTTCCGGCCTCGGCCGCGAAGGCTCGAGATACGGCATCGAGGAATTCACCGAAATCAAATATGTCTGCCTCGGCGGCATCGCCTGAGGCCAAGAGAAGGCCCGAGACAAGCATAACGCATCCACGATTCCGGTTCTTTTCGAGAAACGGCCGTCATGGCTATGGCTTGCCGTCGAGGGCGGCGTCATCGACCTGTCGGCTCGCCACGATGCAAGCTGGGCATCGTGGCGGGTCGCAGGGCTTTTGCAGACAAACTCCGACGGCGTATCCTCGATTCGGCGGTACCCTTTTGCAAGTTCATCCAGGCGCTATGGTTCAGGAAAGCAGGGCGAGCATGGAACGAGATTCAAGCCACCTCCAGCAGCGGATGACGATCGTCGGTGATCTCGAGGCGGCCTCCTTTGTGCCCTGGATCCAGCGCCACGCCGCCAAGCTCGGGCTCTCGCACACCATATCTCATACGAGTTCGATGCGGATCGAACTCGAGCTTTCAGGACCGGAGGACTTGATCGATATGATGGAAGTCGGGTGCTCGCTGGGGCCGATCGACATATGGGTCGAGAGCATTGAACGCAGGGCGATCATCGCCGAAAAGGCCTGACACCAAATGCGAGTTTTTGCGATGTGCATATTATTTAATCAATGTTGCCAATGCGAAATAACTATGCAAACGTGAGGGCTGGAGCGTATCTGCCTTGAGGCCAAGGTGGAGCTCCGTTTGACAAAACATAGTATGGTTCAGGAAGTCTAGTTATGCCATCCGATACGACCGGCTTTTGGACGCCAGTCGCCCTTTCCCGGGATCTGCCGGCCGCAACCGTCATGCCGGCCCGGACGGCATCCGGATCGATTGCCCTCTGGCGCAGCGCTTCGGGGCGTATATCGGCATCGGCGGATCGCTGTCCGCACCGCGGCATGCGCTTATCCCATGGCTTCGTGCGCGGCGAGGCGCTTTCCTGCATCTACCACGGCTGGAGCTATGGCCAGACCGGAAACTGTCTGCGCATTCCCGCCCATCCAGGGCTGGCGCCGCCGGAAACCATCCGTGTCGCCACCCATGAAGTCGAGGAAGCGGGCAGCCTGATCTGGGTGGCCGTCGGGACGCCCGCGTCGAAGCCGCCGAGGCTCGACGGCCTCATTCCCCAGCGCTCGCTGACGGCGTTTGCCGGCATTGCCGCGATCGAGGCGGCAGCCGGCGCGAAGGCGAACCCTGACGGACTTGTCAAGATCGACGCATCCACCGGCAGCCTCTGCCTGCTATTATCTGCTCAGCACGACGGGCAGACGCTGATCCATGTGCTGCTGAAGGGTGACGCCGGCCCTGCTGCAGCCATCGACGCTTCGCGGGCCGCCGAAAGCCTGCGCCGCGGGGCTGAGGATCTTCAGAAAAAGGAGATCGCGCGGTGAGCATGCAGGCGATGATCGACGAATGGTATCCGGTCGGGCTTTTCAGTCAGCTCGACAGCGCCGGTCGCAAGACGGCGCTGATGGGCGAGCCGATCGACGTGGCGCGCGACGCCGATGGCAATGCGCGGGTGACGGGCGGCAACGGCCGTGTTCTGCCGGTGCGCGTACGTTACGGCCATGTCTGGTCTTCGCTCGGCGAGCCGAAGAAGGAAATTTTCCCGATCCCCGAGGCCGACCAGCCCGGCCGCCGTTTCGTCGACGTCGGCGTGGTGCGGGTACGCTGCTCGCCGCTGCGCGCCGTCGAGAACTTCCTCGACGTCGCCCATTTCCCCTTCGTCCACACCGACATTCTCGGCGCGGAGCCGCACACCGAAGTTCAGAACTACAAGGTCGAGATCCGCGAGGAGGAAGACGAAGTCTGGGCAACGCAGGTGAAGTTTTACCAGCCGCAGGCCGCCAAATCGGCAAGCGGCGGGATCACCACGGAGTATATGTACCGCGTGCCGGCACCGACCTGTTCCGTGCTTTACAAAACCTGCCCGCCGCGCCCGAGCGAATGGGATGTCATCACGCTCTTCGTGCAGCCGCTGGCCGAGGACCTGTGCGACGTCTGGCCGTGGATGGCGCTTTTCGATGACGAGACCGCGATGACCGACCTCATCCACTTCCAGCAGACGATCTTCCTGCAGGACCGTTCGATCCTGGAAAACCAGATACCGCCGCTTCTGCCACTCGATCCCGGCATGGAAATCCCGACGCGGGCCGATCTCACATCGATCGCTTACCGGCGCTGGCTGAAGCGTCACAATTATACCTATGGCGCACAGCTGGTGGCGCAATGAAGCTCTACGACTACATTCTCTCCCCCAGTTGCTACAAGGTGCGGCTGATGGCGGCGCTGACCGGCGTGAAGCTGGAACTCCGGCCGGTGGATTTCCATCCCGGCGCCGAGCATCGCGGTTCCGCGCTTCTCGCCCTCAATCCGGCAGGCTCCATTCCAATCCTGGAGGATGGCGATCTGATCCTGACCGAATCGTCGGCAATCCTCGTCTATCTCGCCGCCAAGGCAGCGCCCGAATGGCTTGGCAGCGGCAAGGCCGAAGAAGCGGCAAAGGTTCAGCAATGGCTGTCGTTCTCCGGCCGGCTGACGGCAAGCCTTGGCGGCGCGCGGCTTCATGAGATGCTGCTGCGGCCGGGCGATATCGGCGTGCTGCAGGCCCAGGGCATCGCAGCACTTCGCGAGCTCGAGGCGGGGCTTGTCGAGCAGGGTCTTCGCGGCATGCGCTTCCTCGCCGCCGACCGGCCGACAATTGCCGACATCGCCTGCTTTCCCTACGTGGCGCTGGCGCCCGACGGGGGCGTGACGCTGGATTCCTATCCCGCCATCCGGCTCTGGTCGCGGGCGCTGCGCGCGCTCGACCGGTTTATCGAAATGCCGGGCATTCACCGGCTGCACGAATTGAAGCCCGAACCTCATATCGAAGAACCGGGCGAGGCGTGACATGGCTGGATATCTCCTGAAGAACTGCGCGGCCGTGATCGTCGACGAGGGCAAGGGGCCGGTCGTCCGTCGCAATGTCGATCTGCTGACCGATGGTCCGGCGATTGTGGCGATCGGCGAAAATCTGGCGGCGGACGCGCTTCCCGCCGGCACGACCGTTCAGGATGCTGCCGGCTGGTTCGTCTATCCAGGACTCGTCAACACCCATCATCATTTTTTCCAGTGCTTCGTGCGCAATCGCGCCGATCTCGACTGGACGAAGCTCTCGGTGATCGAGTGGCTGGATCGGATCTACCCGATCTTTTCGCAGCTCAACGAGGAGTGTTTTTACCACTCCTCCGTCACAGCGATGGCCGAGATGATCAAACATGGCTGCACCACGGCCTTGGATCACCAATACAATTTCCCCCGCCACGCCGGGAAGCGGTTGATCGACCGCCAATTCGAGGCAGCCGAGCTGCTCGGCATGCGCTTCCACGCCGGCCGCGGCGGCAATACCCTGCCGAAGTCGGAGGGCTCGACCATTCCCGACGAGATGCTGGAAACGACCGACGAATTCATCGCCGACTGCGCCCGGCTGATCGACACTTACCACGATGCCAACCCGTTCAGCATGCGCCAGGTGGTAGTGGCGCCCTGCCAGCCGGTGAATTGCTATCGCGAGACCTTCGTGGAATCGGTGGCATTGGCGCGTGATCGCGGCGTCATGATGCACACCCATGTCGGCGAGGGCGAAAGCCCGGTCATGCAGGTTCGTCATGGCATGCGCACGGTCGATTATCTGGAAGAACTCGGCTTTGCCGGGACCGACGCCTTCTATGCCCATTGCTGGGAGCTGACCCACGACGAGCTGAGGCGGATGGCGGCCAGCGGCACCGGCGTGGCGCACTGCCCCGAACCGGTCTATCTGGTCGGCGCCGAGGTCACCGACATTCCCGCCATGGCTGGCTTCGGCCTGCGCATCGGCCTTGGCTGCGACGGGGCCGCCTCCAACGACAATTCCAACCTGATGCACTGCCTGCACTCCGCCTACATGCTGCAGTGCCTGGTATCCTCCAGCCGCGCCCATCCCGTGCCACCGCCCGTCGATTTCCTCGGCTACGGCACGACGGGGGGTGCCAGCCTGCTCGGCCGACGCGACATCGGCCGGCTGGCGCCCGGCATGGCAGCCGACCTGTTTGCGATCGACACGCGTCGCATGGATTATGTCGGTACGCGGCACGATCCGTTGAGCCTGATTGCCCGCGTTGGCATCGGCATGGCGACCGATATGACGATGATCAATGGCCGTATCGTCTGGCAGGAGGGGGAATTCCCCGGTCTCGACGAGGCCAAGCTCTCTGCCGACGCCGAGGCTGCACTCGCAGCCGTGAAATTCTAAAAACCAAAAAGGGAACCCGTGAACATGACCAAACTGACCCGTAGAAACCTGATGACGGCCGCTGCCGCCACCGGCCTTGCCGGCGCGCTCGGCAGCCGCCTTGCTTTCGCCGCCGACCAGCCGCTCGGCATCACCCTCGTCGTTCCGTCGCCGATCGGCGATGTCGGCTGGGGTCACGCTCTCGCCGCCGGTCTCGAGCCGATCAAGGCCGCTTACGGCGACAAGGTGAAGGTCACCGTGCTTGAGAATATCGCCGAAGGCCCGGACGCCGACCGCATCATGACCAAGACTGTCGCCGACGGAAACAAGTTCCTGATTGCCGGCTCGTTCGGCTATCAGAACGGCGCCCTGCAGATCGCCCGCCGTGATCCGAGCGTGACGGTCCTGCATGCCTCCGGCTTCCAGGTTGCTCCGAATTTCTCGCCGTTCGCCGCCAAGTATTTCCAGGGCACCTATCTGCTCGGCATGGCCGCGGCAGCACTTTCCAAGACCGGCAAGCTCGGCTCCGTCTCGGCCTTTGCCATTCCCGAGCTTATTACCTCGATCAACGCCTTTACACTCGGCGCCCAGGCGGTGAAGCCGGATATCGAAGTCTCCGTCGTCTGGGTCAATTCCTGGTTCGACCCGGCCAAGGAGCAGGAGGCCGCCAAGGCGCTGATCGCACAGAAGTGCGACGTGATTTTCTCCAATGCCCAGGACACGCCATCCGTCATCTCGGCCTGTGAAGACGCCGGCGTCTACGCCTTCAACCTCAACTCGTCGATGAAGAAGTATGCGCCGAAAACCTATCTCGGCTGCGTCTCGACGGACTGGTCGCCCTTCTTCAAGGCTTCGGTCGATGCCCATCTCGCCGGTACGTTCAAGGGAGCCAATGCGTTCCTCGGCGTCGCCGACAAGGTCGTCGAAGTGGTCGACTGGAACCCCGGTATTCCGGCCGACGTGATGACCAAGATCAAAGAGGTCGAGGCAAAGATCGCCGACGGCAGCTTCTCGCCCTTTACCGGGCCGCTCACCAAGGCTGACGGCAGCGCAGGTGTCGCATCCGGCGCAACCATGGCCGACCCCGAGATCATCGCCATGAACTGGCACGTCAAGGGCGTCTCGACGCCGCTGCCGAAATAAATCATGACCACCCCGCTCCTGTCGCTGCGCAGCATTTCGAAAAGCTACGGCCAGATCCACGCCAATCAGGCAATCGATCTGGACGTAGCTCCGCAATCGATCCATGCGATCCTCGGGGAAAACGGGGCGGGAAAATCGACGCTGATGAAGCTGATCTACGGTGTCGAGCAGCCGGATGACGGAGATGTCGTCTGGGAAGGAACACCCTTGCGCCTCGCCTCCCCCGCGGAGGCGAGGCGCAAGGGCATCGGCATGGTCTTCCAGCACTTTTCGCTGTTCGAGACCTTGACGGTCATCGAGAACATTCAGTTGGTGGTGCCGGGCCGAAAATCTGATCTCAGGGAACGTATCCGGACGCTTGGACGGGAGTTCGGCCTCGAAGTCGATCCGCTTGCCCATGTGCATGCGCTGTCCGTCGGCGAGCGGCAACGGGTGGAGATCATCCGAAGCCTGATGACCAATCCGAAGCTGCTGATCCTTGACGAGCCCACCTCTGTCCTGCCGCCGCAATTGGTGGAGAAGCTCTTCGACACCCTGCGCCGGTTGCGCGACGGTGGCGTTTCGATCCTGCTGATTTCCCACAAGCTCGAAGAAATTCGGGCGATCTGTGATCGCGCGACGATCCTGCGCGGCGGACGCGTGACCGGCGATGTCGACCCGCGCGAGCATGATGCCCATGACCTTGCCCGGATGATGATCGGCCGCGATATGCCCGCACCCACCTCGGCGCTGCCGCTGTCTGGCGGGGAAAAGCGGCTGGAGATCATCGGTCTGGACCACCAGCCCGACGATCCTTTTGCGGTGCCGCTCTCCGGCCTTAGCCTCGAGGTCCGTGCCGGCGAAATCCTCGGGATCGCCGGTATTTCGGGCAACGGCCAAAGCGAGCTTGCCGCGCTGATTTCAGGCGAGACCATGCTGGGGCGCGAACAACGCGACCGGATCTACATGATGGGAATGGATGTCGGCAGGCTCGATGCCGCAGCGCGGCGGCAGCTCGGATTTGCCTTCGTTCCGGAAGACCGGCTCGGACGCGGCGCCGTGCCCGAAATGTCACTTGTCCTCAACAGCCTGCTGACGGCCCACCCGCTCAAGCTTTTACGGCGTGGTCTCATCGAAAGGGCACGGGCGATGACGTTCACCAAGGATTGTATCCGTCAGTATGATGTCCGCACATCCGGCCCGGATGCGGAAGCCGGCACCCTGTCCGGCGGCAACCTGCAGAAGTTCATCGTCGGCCGGGAAATCATGCTGTCTCCGAAATTGCTTTTCGTGGCGCAGCCGACCTGGGGCGTCGACGTCGGCGCTGCATCCGCCATCCGCAGCCGCCTGGTCGCGTTGCGCAATCAGGGCATGGCGATCCTCGTCATTTCCGAGGAGCTGGAAGAACTGTTCGAGCTCTGCGATTCCATCCAGGTGCTGCATCACGGCCGGCTCAGCCCGCCGCTCGCAACGCGGGACATCAAGCCCGAGGAAGTCGGCCGATATATGATCGGGGCACATACCTCGCCCGAGAAAGTTCAATAATGAGTGTCTGGTTCCCTGCTTCCGTTCCCACCCTTGTCCGCCGGGAGCGCGCCTCGCTGGCTGCGGCCTTGGGCGCACCCGTCATCGCGCTCGGGGGTGCGATCGCACTTAATCTCGGGCTCTACGTTTTGATGGGTCGCGACCCCGTCGCGGTCGTCTACGCGATGCTTTTCGAGCCCTTCCTTTCCTGGGCGTCGTTTTCAGAAGTGCTGTTAAAGGCGGGGCCCCTCCTCCTCATCGCCCAGGGGCTGGCAATCGGCTTTCGCGCCAAGGTTTTCAATATCGGCGCCGAAGGCCAGTTTATCCTTGGCGCGATCTTCGCCTCAGCCATTCCGGTCTGGTTTCCCCAGGCGACGGGCCAGTGGATCTGGCCGGTGATGCTGCTGCTCGGCGCCATCGGCGGGGCGATTTGGGCTTCTCTCACCGCCTTCTGGCGCGTGCGCCTTAATGCCAATGAGATCCTCGTTTCGCTGATGCTGAGCCTCGTTGCCGCGCAATTGTTGAACTATCTGCTGCTCGGCCCCTGGAAGGATCCGAACGGCTTCAATTTCCCGCAGTCGGTGATGTTCCAGTACGATGCGATGGTGCCGACCCTGATTGCCGGTACGCGCGTCAACGTCTCCTTCCTCATCACCCTCGTTTTGTCGGTTGCGGCCTGGGTCTTCATGCAGAAGAGCTTCATCGGCTACAAGCTCCAGGTCGGCGGCCTGGCGCCGCGGGCTGCCGGCTACGCCGGCTTCAGGGAGGGGTGGGCGATCTGGCTTTCGCTGCTGATCGGCGGTTTTGCCGCCGGCCTTGCCGGCGCCGCCGAAGTTGCCGGTCCGCTCGGCCAGCTGCAGCGTTCGGTCGCGAGCGGTTATGGCTATGCCGCCATCATCGTCGCCTATCTCGGCGGCCTGCATCCGATCGGCATCGTGGTCTCGGCGCTGGTCATGGCGGTTATCTATATCGGCGGCGACAATGCCATGGTCTCGGCCGGCCTGCCGATTGCCGCCGTCCGTGTCTTCCAGGGTAGTCTGCTTCTCGCCTACCTGATCGCCGTCGCCTTCGTGCGTTATCGTCTTGAATGGCGCCGCACCGCCCAGCGGAGCCTGCCATGAACGCCATCGAGTTCATCCTTGCCGGCATGCTTGCGGCTGCGACACCGTTTCTTCTGGCAGCCCTCGGCGAACTGGTGGCCGAGCGCGCCGGTGTCCTCAACCTCGGGGTCGAGGGATTGATGGCCCTTGGCGCCGTGCTCGCCTTCATCGTCGTTTATCATGGCGGCGGACATCTTCTCGGCTTCATCGTCGCAGGGCTTGGCGGCGCCGCGCTTTCCCTGCTTTTTGCCTTCGTTACGCTCGGGTTCCGGGCAAACCAGGTGGCCGCCGGCCTTGCCATCGGCATTTTTGGCCAAGGCCTCTCGGCCCTCTTCGGCAAGACCTATGAGAGCCTGACGGTCAAGGGTCTTCCAAAGCTCGCTATTCCGGGGCTTTCGGAACTGCCGGCGATTGGCGGCCTTTTCGTCCAGGACATCGTGGTGTGGATTTCGCTCGCCGCGACCCTCGCTCTTTGGGCCATACTTGCCCACACCAAGCTTGGTCTCATCGTCCGCGCCGTTGGCGAGAACCCGAAGGCCGCCCACGCCATCGGCTATTCGGTGATATCGGTCCGTATCCTCGCCATCGCCTTCGGCGGCGCGATGGCCGGCTTCGCCGGTGCCTATGCGGCGGTCGTCTACACACCACTCTGGGCTGACGGGATGATCGCCGGACGCGGCTGGATCGCCATCGCCCTCGTCGTCTTCGGGACTTGGCTCACCGGTCGCATCTTCCTCGGCGCCTGCCTCTTCGGCGCTGTCTCGCTGATGGGGCTTGCGGCCCAGGCAACCGGACTGGACGTTCCCTCGCAGCTACTGTCGAGCCTGCCCTATCTCGTCACGATCATCGTGCTCGGCGTCATCTCCGCCGATCGGCGCCTACTGAAATTGAACGGCGTCGCTTCGCTCGGCGAACCATTCGAGCGATAATGCATGTCGCCGGGAAGTGTGCAGCGGTTCCCGGATAACGACATGCATAAAAACAAAGAGCTAAAGCGCGTCGAAGGAATCAAGTTATATGCGACGCGCTTTAGAGCATCGTGCGGAAAGGTGTCAGCGGTCAGCCGCGATCGCGTTTCTTGCGACCGCGCACTTCAAATTGGACGAGTAGCGACTTGAGTTCGATCTCGCGAACGCGTCGTGCCGCTTCATCCGGGCTGACCCATTCGAGAATACGCTGACCCCGCTCCTTGAAATCGCCGCTGATTTCCGTGACTTCAAGCTGAAACATGTCGACGATACAGGGGGCTACGTCGCCATTGTCGAATTCTTTGAGATAGGTATAGCGTCCGACCGGCTTCTTCTTCACCAGCCCGCGCACGCCTGCCTCCTCCCATGCTTCGATTGCTGCTGCTTCGAAAGGCTTTTTCCCTTTCATCGGCCACCCTTTCGGGATGACCCAGCGTGCGCTCTCGCGCGATGTGATCACCAGGATTTCGACCTCGGATCCGGCATTGCCATGGCGGAAGCAAAGTGCGCCATATTGTTGGCGGAATGCGCCGGCGAACAACGTGTCAGGAACAGCAGCGAGCTGCCGCAGCAGTGGCTGGGATTTGTCCAGTCGAGGCTTCCTGCCTTTTTTGCGAGGCGTCATAGCGATGGAGTAGCCGATTTGCTTGTTGCTTCAATTGCGTGGGCGTGTTTATGACACATTTATGACAGTCGGCCGCACGAGAAAGGTTCGCAGGCATGATGAGCATTTTTCGCAAGCTGATGCCACGGGAAGACAGATTCTTTGAAATGTTTTCCAAGCATTCGAAGACCGTCGTTGCCGCGGCGCACGCCCTCGATCAACTCCTGAAGGGCAATGACGTTCAGAAAAACTGTGAACGTATCGTCACCTTGGAAAACGAGGCCGACGACGTCACGCGTGAGGTTCTTCTTGCCGTTCGGCGAAGCTTCATCACGCCCTTCGACCGGGGGGACATCAAAGACCTTATTCAGTCGATGGATGATGCAATCGACATGATGCACAAAACCGTCAAGACGATCCGTTTGTTCGAGCAATCCTGCTTCGATCCGCTCATGCAGCAGATGGGCAGTGAAATCGTCAAGGCGGCAAATCTTGTCGCCGAGGCGATACCCCTTCTCGACAAATTGGGAGCCAATGCGCAGCGTCTCGCAGCCATCGCGGAGGAGGTCACCCGAGTGGAGGGACGTTCCGATGAGCTCCACGACCAAGGCTTGAAGGATCTGTTTGTGCGTCATGGCGCCAGCGGCAATGCGATGGCCTACCTGATCGGAAGCGAAATCTACGGAGAGCTGGAGAAAGTGGTCGACCGCTTCGAGGATGTCGCCAACGAGATCAGCGGCATTCTCATCGAGAACGTCTGATGGATGCCACCCTCGCTTTGCCGCTGCTCGTCGGCCTGGTCGTTGTCGCCCTGTTCTTCGACTTTCTCAACGGTCTGCACGATGCGGCCAATTCGATCGCCACGATCGTCTCGACCCGCGTCCTGCGGCCACAATATGCGGTCGCCTGGGCGGCGTTCTTCAATTTCATCGCATTCCTGTTCTTCGGTCTGCATGTGGCCGAAACACTGGGAACCGGCATCATCGATCCTGTGATCGTTTCGCCTCAAGTGATCTTCGCCGCACTGATGGGCGCTATCATTTGGAATATTCTCACCTGGATTTTCGGGATTCCGTCCAGTTCGTCGCATGCGCTTGTCGGTGGGCTGGTGGGGGCCGGCCTGGCAAAGGTAGGTTTCAGCTCAATCGTCTGGAACGGCCTCCTAAAGACCGTCGGTGCCATTTTCCTGTCGCCAGCCCTCGGCTTCCTGCTCGCCCTCGTGCTGGTGCTCGCCGTCTCCTGGTTATTCGTCCGGCAAACGCCGTTTGCGGTGGATCGGACATTTCGCGTCATGCAGTTTGTGTCCGCGTCGCTCTACTCGCTTGGCCACGGCGGGAACGATGCGCAGAAGACGATGGGCATCATTGCGGTACTGTTGTTCAGCCAAGGATATCTTGGCCCGACATTCTACGTGCCGTTCTGGGTGGTCATTTCCTGCCAGTCGGCAATGGCTCTCGGGACGCTTTTTGGCGGATGGCGGATCGTTCATACCATGGGGTCGAAGATCACTCGGCTCAACCCCATGCAAGGTTTCTGCGCAGAGACGGGCGGAGCGTTGACACTCTTCGGGGCGACGTGGCTCGGTATTCCCGTTTCGACGACGCATACCATCACCGGGGCAATCGTTGGAGTGGGCGCGGCTCGTCGTGTTTCAGCCGTGCGCTGGGGATTGGCCGGCAACATCGTGATAGCCTGGATCGTAACGATGCCGGCGGCTGCGGCAATATCCGCAGCGTTCTACGGCCTCGTAGCTTTGCTGCAATGAAATGAGGTGATCGCGAGGCAATCACCTCGCATTGGCCTTCCCCTCTTGCGCCCTCCCAGTGGCAATACCGACGAATAGGGCGGGCAGAATCCATTCTCCCGTCTGCCTCATCGCGACTTCCATATTGCGTGCACTGCACAAATAGAGCGCTCCCATGACTGTGGTCACGGCAGTAATCGCACAAAACGAAAGCAAAAATAATAACGCCCAAGAAATAGGCATTTATTAATTCTTCGCATTTCTCCTTTTGCTTCATACCGTTACCAACTCTTCTCGAAATTGGCACGCTGCTTGCAAGTTCTAAGACGCACCGGTCAACGGCGACCGGTGCGGATAGGCGCGGCATAAGCGCCTGCATTAGACACCGACGTCGCAAGGTCTTTGCACTCCAGGATTCTCCCATCCCTGGACGTAAATTCCGGCGGCGTTTTTTTGTGTCCGAATTCGGCCAGCAGAGGGAACCTGCGCATGACGAAGACTTCGACCACTGGGATTTCAACAACCGGCATCACCCGCCGCAGCATGCTCAAGACGACCGCAGCGGCTGCCCTCATCGGCGCTGTCAAGACTGCCTTTCCCTCTGGCGCTTTTGCCGCCGGGGCGGGCCCTGAAGTGAAAGGCGTCAAGCTCGGCTTTATCGCTCTCACGGATTCCGCGCCGCTGATCATCGCCAGAGAAAAGGGCTTTTTCGACAAACATGGTCTTCCGGAAACGGATGTGGCCAAACAGGCATCCTGGGGCGCAACCCGCGACAATCTCGTGCTGGGCGGCGCAGCAAACGGCATCGATGGTGCCCATATCCTCTCGCCGCTGCCCTATCTGATGCATACCGGCAAGGTGACGCAGAACAACAAGCCGGTGCCGATGGCGATCCTCGCCCGGCTCAACCTCGACAGCCAGGGCATTTCCGTCGCCAAGGAATATGCCGATACCGGCGTGCAGCTCGATGCCTCCAAGCTGAAGGCCGCGTTCGAGAAAAAGAAGGCGGAAGGCAAAGAGATCAAGGCCGCCATGACCTTCCCGGGTGGCACCCACGACCTCTGGATCCGCTATTGGCTCGCCGCCGGCGGCATCGATCCAAACAAGGACGTTTCGACCATCGTCGTGCCGCCGCCGCAGATGGTTGCCAATATGAAGGTCGGCAACATGGACGTCTTCTGTGTGGGCGAACCGTGGAACGAGCAGCTCGTCAACCAGGGCATCGGCTTCACCGCGGCTACCACCGGCGAGCTCTGGAAGGGTCATCCCGAAAAGGCGCTGGGGCTCCGCGCCGAATGGATCGAAAAGAACCCCAATGCTGCCAAGGCCCTGCTGATGGCTGTCATGGAGGCCCAGCAGTGGTGCGACAGCATGGATAACAAGGCGGAGATGGCAGATATCCTCGGCAAGCGCCAATGGTTCAACGTCCCGACCAAGGACGTGCTCGGCCGCCTCAAGGGTGACATCAATTATGGCAACGGCCGCGAGGTCAAGGCCACCGACCTCTACATGAAGTTCTGGAAAGATGGCGCCTCCTATCCGTTCAAGAGCCACGATACCTGGTTCATGACGGAAAACATCCGCTGGGGAAATCTGCCGGCGAGTACCGACATCAAGGCGCTGGTCAACCAGGTGAACCGCGAAGATATCTGGCGCGAGGCCGCCAAGGATCTCGGTGTCGCGGCGGCCGATATTCCCGCCTCGTCTTCCCGGGGCAAGGAGACCTTCTTCGACGGCAAGGTCTTCGACCCTGAGAATCCGTCCGCCTATCTCGACAGCCTTTCGATCAAGGTTGTCTCCTGACCCCCGCCACCGGCGCGCCACCGGCGCGCCGGCCTTTCATTCATGTGAGGAGCGCGTCGATGTCCGCCCTGGCAAATAAAGTAAGTCCCTCCACTGCCGTCTCTGCCAAGCCGGCGGCAAAAATTCTGCCATTGTCCGGCAAGCAAAGATCACGGATCGATTTTCGTCATGCGGCAATCGCCGCGTTTCGCAACGTCGTTCCGCCAGCCGTCGTGCTGGCACTCATCCTGCTCGTCTGGCAGGCGCTCTGTTCATCGCCGGATGCGTCTTTGCCTTCGCCGCATCGGGTCTGGCAGGAGAGCTACGACCTGATCGCCCATCCGTTCTTCAACAACGGCTCCCAGGATATCGGGCTTGGCTGGCGCGTGCTCGTTTCGCTGCAACGCGTGCTCTATGGCTTTGGCCTTGCCGGCGTCACCGGGGTTATCGTCGGGGCGATCATCGGCCAATCGGTTTGGGCAATGCGCGGTCTCGATCCGATCTTCCAGGTGCTGCGAACGGTTCCGCCGCTCGCCTGGCTGCCGCTATCGCTCGCAGCCTTCCAGGATTCCAATCCCTCGGCGATCTTCGTCATCTTTATCACCTCGATCTGGCCGGTGATCATCAACACCGCCGTCGGCGTACGCAATATCCCGCAGGACTACCGCAACGTTGCCGAGGTGTTGCGGCTCAATCAGTTCGAGTTTTTCTGGAAGATCATGCTGCCTTCGGCGGCCCCCTACATCTTCACCGGCCTGAGGATCGGCGTCGGCCTCTCCTGGCTCGCCATCGTCGCAGCCGAAATGCTGACCGGCGGCGTCGGCATCGGCTTCTTCATCTGGGACGCGTGGAATTCGTCGCGCCTGCCGGACATTATCGTCGCGCTTGCCTATATCGGCGTCGTCGGTTTCGCACTCGACAAGCTGGTGGCTGGGCTCGGCAAACTCATCACTCGCGGCGCCACCGCCAACTAAGGAACGTCCCGATGAATGCCTATCTGAAGCTCGATCATATCGACAAACATTTCGATCGCGGCGGCGTGCGCGCCGAAGTCCTGAAGGATATCAACCTGACGATTTCCGCGGGCGAATTCGTCTCGATCATTGGCCATTCGGGCTGTGGCAAATCCACCCTGCTCAACCTGATTGCCGGCCTGACCCCGGTTTCCGCAGGCGCCGTGCTCCTCGAAAATCGTGAGGTCAACGGACCCGGTCCCGAACGCGCCGTCGTTTTCCAGAACCACTCCCTGCTGCCCTGGCTGACGGTCTACGAGAACGTCAATCTGGCCGTCTCCAAACTCTTCAACCGAACAAAGACCAAAGCCGAGCGGCATGACTGGGTCATGGCCAACCTCGATCTTGTGCAAATGGCGCATGCGAAGGATAAGCGGCCTTCGGAAATTTCGGGCGGCATGAAACAGCGTGTCGGCATTGCCCGCGCGCTTTCGATGGAGCCGAAGATCCTGCTGCTCGACGAGCCTTTCGGTGCGCTGGATGCGCTGACCCGCGCGCATCTTCAGGATGCAGTGATGGAAATCCACGCCCGGCTCGGCAACACGATGGTGATGATCACTCATGACGTCGATGAGGCGGTGCTGCTCTCCGACCGCATCGTGATGATGACCAACGGCCCGGCGGCCCGCATCGGCGAAGTGCTCGATGTGACCATGCACCGCCCCCGCAACCGCATCGAACTCGCCTCCGACCGCACTTATCTGAAATGCCGGGAAGCCGTGCTGAAGTTCCTTTACGAACGCCACCGGTTCATCGAAGCTGCGGAGTAACCGGGAAACAACCGGGCTTTTTGCCGGTGGTGATTTTTGTCTTGGTAGCGGGTGCGGGACGCGTGATTTTAGGCGTCGCGCCCTCTCTATTCCCCAGGCGTTGCAAATACCGCGCTGGCATCGCTGACAATTTCCACGTGGGAATATGCCGCCTGCCCCGCGGCGGCGGCGTCCGCGCGCATGATCGCGGTCACGATCCGGCCGTGCTCTTCATAGGATTTCGCCAGACGCCCGGGCAGACGGAACTGCGCCCGCCGAAAAGCCGCGAGCCGCGCCCGCGTCTGAGTCACCATCTCGAAGACATGATCGTTATGCGCGCCGCGATAAAGCCGGGTGTGAAATTCGGTGTTGTGAGCCGAATATTCCTCTTCCGCACCGGCATGCACCAGCTTCACCGATCCCCGATGATCCAGTTCCAGCGCCCGCCGTTCATCGACCGTCATACGCTCGGCCGAGAGCCTGGCGCAGATCGCTTCGAGTTCCGCCATCGCCTCGAACATCGAATGCAGGTAGGCCTCGGTGACATTGGTAACGACGGCACTGCGGTTTGGTTCGCGCGCAACCAATCCCATCGCGCTGAGTTCACGCAAGGCTTCTCTGACCGGCGTGCGCGAAACGTCGAAACGAGCCGCAAGCGACACCTCGTCCAGCTTTCCACCCGGCAGGATTTCGCCTGTGACGATCATGTCGGAAATCGCCCTCACCATCTGTTCAACGGTGGTTCCGGTGCGGATGACTTCTCTGCGTTTGGCCTGCTTCACGATACGAATCTGCTCACATCAACACTCTGCATACAGATGCCGTTCACCACTCGATAAGTCAAACTAGGTGGCGAAGATATTGTTAGATTTTCACTTTTCGATGCAAGGCGCAGTCCGAAACTGCTGCCGACACGCTGACTCCGCAGCTAAAATGAGCAAAAAAGATAGCGTGGTTATTTTTTATGCGCTTCTGCGGTCAATCTGCATGCACTTTAAACGTCGCAGGTTGCTTCTACAGGAATAATATATATAAAACAATAAGTTGGTTTTTGGCACATGCATTGCATGCACTTTGCTGTCCTGTTTCGCAACCGGCCCAGCGCCGCAAGGAGCATTCCAATGACCAAACTCCTTTCCATGAACCGCCGCAATTTCCTGCAGGCTTCCGCTGCCGGAGCACTCGCCAGCGCCATGCCCGGCCTGATCGCCTCCTCCGCCGCAGCCCAAACCGCGCTGACCGTCGGCTTCATCTATGTCGGCCCCAAGGACGACTACGGGTATAACCAGGCGCATGCGGAAGGCGCGGCCGTCATCAAGGCGCTGCCGGGCGTGACGCTGGTCGAAGAAGAGAATGTGCCGGAGACCGTCGATGTCCAGAAGACCATGGAGTCGATGATCAATCTCGATGGTGCGACCCTGCTCTTTCCGACCTCGTTCGGCTATTTCGACCCACACATGCTGGCCATGGCCGCTAAACATCCCGACGTTCAGTTCCGCCATTGTGGCGGCCTCTGGCAGGAAGGCAAGCACCCGGCCAATACGGGCTCCTATTTCGGCTATATCTTCCAGGGCCAGTATCTGAACGGCATCGCCGCCGGCCATGCGACAAAGAGCAAGAAGATCGGCTTCGTCGCCGCCAAGCCGATCCCGCAGGTTCTGCAGAATATCAACGCCTTCCTGCTTGGCGCGCGCGCAGTCGATCCTGGTATCACCTGCCAGGTGATCTTCACCGGTGAATGGTCGCTCGCCGTCAAGGAAGCCGAGGCTACCAATGCGCTGGTTGACCAGGGCGCCGACGTCATCACCTGCCACGTCGACAGCCCCAAAGTGGTCGTCGAGACGGCTGCCGGCCGCGGCGCCTTCGTCTGCGGCTATCACGCCAACCAGAGCCCGCTTGCTCCCGAAAAGTACCTCACCGGCGCCGAATGGGCCTGGGGCAACGTCTACAGCGACTTCGTCAAGAAGGCGCAGGCCGGCGAAAAGCTCGGCAATTTCGTGCGTGGCGGCCTGAAGGACGGCTTCGTGAAGATGAGCGCGCTCGGCCCCGCCGTGTCCGCGGAGGGCCGCAAGGCTTTTGAGGCCACGCAGGCGGAGATGATGAAGGGCGGCTTCTCGGTCTTCAAGGGTCCGTTGAAGGACAACAAAGGCGACACTGTCGTGGCTGCCGACAAGAGCTACGCCGAAGACGCAATTGAGCTCGAGAGCATGAATTATCTGGTCGAGGGCGTCGTCGGGTCCACGGCGTAAACCGCGAAGGGAGAAGCGCCATGACCATAGAGGCCAATGATCCCGCAATAGCCATCGTGGAAAAACCGGCTTCCCTGCGCCCCGTCCTCGAATGGATCGCGCGGCGAGCCGAGCCTGTTGTCATCGGGCTTTCGGCCATCCTGATCGGTCTTGCGCTCTTCTCCCTCTTCATCCTGGCGGTCGGCAAGTCTCCGGCCACCCTCTTCCAACTGATGTATACCGGCGGCTTCGGCAGCTGGTTTTCGGTGCAGAACAGCTTAAGTCGTGCCGCACCCCTTCTCCTGACGGCACTCTGCGTCGCCCTGCCCGCCCGTCTCGGCCTCGTCATCATCGGTGGGGAAGGAGCGGTCGTGCTGGGCGGCGTTGGCGCCGCAGCCATGGCTCTGCCGCTCGCCGGCACCGCGCCTGTTTTCCTCACCCTCATTCTGATGGCAATCGCTGCCATGGTGGTCGGCGGTATCTGGATCGGCCTTGCCGGTTTCCTGCGCCATTACCGCGGGGTCAATGAGACCATCTCCTCGCTGCTGCTCTCCTATATCGCCATTGCCCTGATGAACCAGTTCGTCGAAGGGGTGCTGCGCGATCCGGCGAGCCTCAACAAGCCGTCGACCAGGCCGCTGCCGGCGGAATACATGCTCGGCAATATTCCCGGCATGGACGTGCATTGGGGTCTCGTCATCGGCATCCTCGCCTGCATCGTTTCGTGGATCGTGATCGAGGCGACGAGCTACGGTTTTGCCGCCCGCATCGCCGGCGGCAACGTGCGCGCTGCCCAGATCCAGGGGCTGCCTGTGGGCAAGCTGATCGCCGGATTTACCGCGCTTGCCGGCAGTTTTGCCGGCCTGGCGGGCATGATCGAAGTGGCGGCGGTGCAGGGAAGCGCCAATGCCTCGCTTGCCGCCGGCTATGGTTATACCGGCATCCTCGTCGCCTTCCTCGCCAGGCACAATCCGCTGGCGATCATTCCAGTGGCGATCCTGCTCGGCGGCATCGACGCCTCGGGCGGCCTCATCCAGCGGCGCATGGGCCTGCCGGATGCGACGGTTCTGGTGCTGCAGGGCACGCTCTTCATCGTCATTCTGTTCTGCGAGACCTTCTACGGCCGCTTCAAGATCTTCAATCCCGACCTCTGGAAAAGGAGCCTCTGATGGAAGGGACAGGCATCGGCGTCTGGGGCGTGCCGCTGGCGATCTTCGCAGGCGCCATCCGCGTTTCCACCCCCTTCATCTTCGTCAGCCTTGGCGAGGCGATCACCGAACGCTCCGGCCGCATCAATCTCGGCCTGGAAGGCACGCTCGTCTTCGGCGCCATGACGGCCTATGCGGTGGCCGTCATCACTGGCTCGCCCACCCTCGGCGTGCTGGCCGCAATGGTGGCGGGCGCGATCTTCGGCCTCATCCACGGCTGGATCTGCAAGTTCCCGAAGGTCAACGACATCGCCATCGGCATCGCCATGATGCAGTTCGGTCTCGGCATGGCGTTCTTCCTCGGCAAATCCTTCATTCAGCCGGTGGCGCCGAAACTGCCCTCGATCGCGCTCGGCGGCTGGTCGAGTACTCCGCAGATCCAGGCGGCGCTCAATATCAACGTGCTGTTCTTCATCGGCGCGGCACTTGCCCTCTTCCTGTTCTGGGCCTTCAAGAATACCAGGATCGGCCTGATCCTGCGCGTTGTCGGCGATAGCACCGACGCGGCCCGGGCCATGGGCATCCACCCGGACCGGGTTCGCCTGCTGGCGACGGCCGCCGGCGGCTCGCTGGCGGCAATCGGCGGCGCTTACCTCTCGCTCTATTATCCGGGCTCGTGGAACGAAGGCATTTCGTCGGGCCAGGGCCTGATGGCCGTGGCCCTCGTCATCTTCGCCCGCTGGAACCCGATCGGCTGCTTCCTCGCCGCCCTGCTTTTCGGCGGCGCCGGCGCGCTCGGTCCGGCGCTGCAATCGGTCGGCGTCACACAAGGCTACTACCTTTTTTACGCCGCGCCTTACGTGCTCACCCTCGTCATCCTGATCGCCACTTCTTCGCCCACCCGCTCGCTCGCCGGTGCGCCGGGTGCGCTGTCGCTCACGAAATAACGGAGCTTTCCGATGAACGGACTTGGTGGTCTCAACAAATCCGAACACGGCGTCGGCATCGGCCTCGTTCAGCTCCAGCTGCCGGTGACCGTCACCAAAGCGGACTTGGCAAAGCAGACGCAGGTGATCGTCGATCTGGTGGCCAAGGCGCGGCGCAACCAGCCGGGCATGGACCTCGTCATCTTTCCCGAATACGCGCTGCACGGCCTCTCCATGGACATCAATCCGGAGATCATGTGCACGCTCGACGGGCCGGAGGTCGCGGCCTTCAAGCAGGCCTGCAGCGACAACCGGATCTGGGGCTGCTTCTCGATCATGGAGCTCAATCCCGGCGGCATGCCCTATAATTCCGGCATCGTCATCGACGACCAGGGCGAGCTGAAGCTCTATTATCGCAAGATGCATCCCTGGATCCCCGTCGAGCCCTGGGAGCCCGGCGATCTTGGCATCCCTGTCATCGAGGGCCCGCGGGGCGCCAAGCTTGCGCTGATCATCTGCCATGACGGCATGTTCCCGGAGATGGCGCGCGAATGCGCCTATAAGGGCGCCGAAATCATGATCCGCACCGCCGGCTACACGGCGCCGATCCGCGATGCCTGGCGCTTCACCAACCAGGCCAACGCCTTCTGCAACCTGATGATCACCGCCAATGTCTGCATGTGCGGCTCGGACGGCACGTTCGATTCCATGGGTGAAGGCATGATCTGCAATTTCGACGGCGCGATCATCGCCCACGGCACCTCCGGCCGGCCTAACGAGATCATCACCGCCGAGGTGCGTCCTGACTTGGTGCGGGAGGCCCGGCTCGGCTGGGGGGTGGAGAACAACATCTACCAGTTCGGCCATCGCGGCTATGTCGCCGTCGCCGGCGGCGCCCAGGATGCGCCCTACACCTACATGCACGACCTTGTCGCCGGCAAATACCGCCTGCCATGGGAAGACGAGATAAAGGTCAAGGACGGCACGTCCTGCGGATTTGACAAGCCGATGCGCCGTTACGGCGAACCCCTCAAACCTGCCGCGGAATAGGAGAGAGAATGATGGACGCGATGGTCGAAACCAAAGGGCATTTTATCGACGCCGATCCGTATCCGTGGCCCTATAACGGCGCTCTGAGGCCTGACAATACCGCCCTCATCATCATCGACATGCAGACGGATTTCTGCGGCAAGGGCGGCTATGTCGACCATATGGGCTACGACCTGTCGCTGGTGCAGGCGCCGATCGAACCCATCAAACGCGTGCTTGCGGCCATGCGGGCCAAGGACTACCACATCATCCACACCCGCGAGGGCCACCGCCCCGACCTCGCCGATCTGCCGGCAAACAAACGCTGGCGCTCGCAGCGGATCGGCGCCGGCATCGGTGATCCCGGCCCCTGCGGCCGCATCCTGACGCGTGGCGAACCCGGCTGGGACATCATCCCCGAACTCTACCCGATCGAAGGCGAGACGATCATCGACAAGCCCGGCAAGGGTTCGTTCTGCGCCACCGACCTCGAACTCATCCTCAACCAGAAGCGCATCGAGAACATTATCCTCACGGGGATCACCACCGATGTCTGCGTTTCGACGACGATGCGCGAGGCAAACGACCGCGGCTATGAATGCCTGCTTCTGGAGGACTGCTGCGGTGCGACCGACTACGGAAACCACCTCGCCGCCATCAAGATGGTGAAGATGCAGGGCGGCGTCTTCGGCTCGGTCTCCAGTTCCGCGGCTCTAGTCGAGGCGCTGCCCTGATGCCGTCATTGCGTGCCCATGTCTTTCGCGTGCCGGCCGACGGCCCCGATGACGTTGCCGGCGTCGAGGCGCTCTTTGCTAGCGGCCTTCAGGCGAACAACGTTGTCGCCGTTCTCGGCAAGACGGAAGGCAATGGCTGCGTCAATGATTTTACCCGCGGTTATGCCACCCGCAGCTTCGAGACATTGTTCAGTAGATATGGCGTCGACGGCGTCTCGATCATCATGTCCGGCGGCACCGAGGGTGGGCTCTCGCCGCATTGGACGGTTTTTGCGCGTGAAACCGTAGAAACCCCGGGCGAACGGGCGCTGGCCATTGGTGTGTCGCGTACCCCCGCGCTGCCCACCGAACATCTCGGGCGCCGGGAACAGATCCTGCTCGTTGCCGAAGGCGTGAAGTCCGCGATGAGGGATGCCGGCATCGGTGATCCCGCCGATGTCCATTTCGTGCAGATCAAGTGCCCGTTGCTCACCTCGCGCCGGATTGCCGAGGCCGAGGCAGCAGGCAGGACGGTCGCAACCCACGACACGCTGAAATCCATGGGCCTCTCGCGCGGCGCTTCGGCTCTCGGCGTCGCCGTGGCCCTCGGCGAGATAGATGCGACATCGATCGGCGATGCCGACATCTGCACACGTTTCGATCTCTTTTCCCGCTGCGCCTCAACCTCGTCCGGGGTCGAACTCACCGATCACGAAATCATCGTCCTCGGCATGAGCGCAAAATGGTCCGGTCCGCTGTCGATCGACCACGCGGTCATGCGGGATGCGATCGACGCGCATTCCGTCAGGAAAGCCCGCGAACGCCTGCCGGAAAACGGCCGGCTGGCGGCGGTTCTCGCCAAGGCCGAGCCGGATCCGTCCGGCAGGATCGGCGGCAGGCGCCACACGATGCTCGATGACTCGGATATTGCAGGCACCCGCCATGCCCGTGCCTTCGTCGGCGGCGTTCTCGCCGGCATCTTCGGCATTACCGATCTCTATGTGTCCGGCGGCGCCGAACACCAGGGTCCGCCCGGCGGCGGTCCCGTCGCCATCATCGTCGAAAAGGAGCAATGAAGTGAGCACAGTCCGCGACACGCCCCTTCCGCAAGCCGGCAAGGCCGTCGGCATTGAGTCTCTCGATATGACCATGCGTTTCGGCAGCTTCACCGCGCTCGACAACGTCTCGATCGCCGTTCCGGCCGGCTCTTTTCACGCGCTTCTCGGCGAAAACGGCGCCGGCAAGTCGACACTCGTCAAATGCATCATGGGTTTCTATCACGCCACGTCAGGCTCGCTGTCGGTCGACGGCCGCGAGGTGGCGGTTGCCTCACCCAAGGATGCCGCGACCTATGGCCTCGGCATGGTCTATCAGCATTTCACGCTCGTTCCCTCGCTGACAGGCGCCGAGAACCTCGTCATCAGCCGCACCGAGGTGCCTTCAATCATCAACTGGGCGAAGGAGCGCAAGGACCTCGCAGCCTTCATGGAGCGCATGCCGTTCAAGATCCCGCTCGACAGGCCGGTGAGCGAGCTTGCCGCCGGCGAGAAGCAGAAGCTCGAAATCGTCAAACAGCTCTATCTCGGCCGCTCCTTCCTCGTGCTCGACGAGCCGACCTCGGTGCTGACGCCCGCCGAAGCCGATGAGATGCTCGGCATCGTGCGCGGGATGACCGAGCGCGGCGAGCTCACCGTGCTGATGATTTCCCACAAGTTCCACGAGGTGACGAAGTTCGCTGATGCCGTCTCGATCCTGCGGCGCGGCAAGCTGGTCGGCACCGGCAAGGTCGGCGAGGTCTCCACCGCCGAGATGGCGGCCATGATGATCGGCGACGTCAAGCTCGCCGAGCTCGACAGCCGTCTGCCGGTGGCGGAAGCGGCAAGACCCGTGCTGACCGTCAGCCACGTGAGGGCCCCGGATCGCTCCGGCCTGAAGACCATCGAGATCGACGCGCTTACGGTCCGCTCCGGCGAGATCGTCGGCATTGCCGGCATATCGGGCAACGGCCAGAAGGAGCTGACCGAAATTCTGGCAGGCCAGCGCCCGACCGATAGCGGCCAGGTCATGGTCAATGGCGAGGCTTATGGCGCCACCCGCGACGAGACCCGCAAGAACAGGGTGCGTTTCATCCCCGAAGAGCCGTTGCAGAATGCCTGTGCGCCGAAAATGACCGTGAGCGAGAACCTTGCGTTCCGCACCTTCGACTTGAAGCAGGACGGCAAGGACGCGATCTGGCTGAACAAGGGCAGCATGAAGAAGCGTGCCTCGGCGCTGATCTCCGACTTCAAGGTCAAGACCGCCTCTTCCGCCTCGCCGATCGCAGCGCTTTCGGGCGGCAACGTGCAGCGGGCGGTGCTCGCCCGCGAACTGACCGGCGATGTCGATCTGCTGATCGTCTCGAACCCCTGTTTCGGTCTCGATTTCTCGGCCGTTGCCGAAATCCGCGCCCGCATCATGAAGGCACGCAATCTGGGCGCCGCCGTGCTGCTGCTTTCCGAAGACCTCGACGAACTGCTCGAGATGTCCGACCGCATCATGGTCATTTCGGAAGGCAAGCTGGTTTACGAAACGCCGGCGCGCTCGGCCGATATCGGCGTGATCGGCGCCCACATGGCGGGACATCATTGATGGCACAGATCAAAGCCGAACCTTTCGCCTTTCCGGTGAAGCACGATGAGCTCGCCCTCATCGTCATTGACATGCAGCGCGATTTCGCCGAGCCCGGCGGCTTCGGTGCAAGCCTCGGCAATGATGTCAGCCGCATCACCAGGATCGTGCCCGATGTCAAACGCCTCATCCAGGGCTTCCGCAATGCCGGCCTGCCCGTGATCCATACGATGGAGTGCCACCGGCCGGATCTTTCCGACCTGCCGCCGGCCAAACGCAACCGCGGCAATCCTTCGCTCAGGATCGGCGACGAAGGCCCGATGGGCCGCGTCCTGATCTCCGGCGAACCCGGCACCGCAATCCTGCCGGAGCTCTCTCCTGTGAAGGGCGAAGTCGTCATCGAAAAACCCGGCAAGGGCGCCTTCTACGCCACCGAACTTGGCACCGTGTTGCAAGAGAAGGGCATTCGTCAGCTCGTCTTTGCCGGTGTCACCACCGAAGTCTGCGTGCAGACGACGATGCGCGAAGCAAACGACCGCGGCTATGAATGCCTTCTCGCCGAGGAGGCGACGGAGAGCTACTTCCCCGAATTCAAAGCCGCAGCCATCGCCATGATCCGCGCCCAAGGCGCGATCGTCGGCTGGACCGCGCATGTCGACGACATTCTGGAAAGCATCGCCCATGCCTGAAACGACCCGCGAAAGCCTGACGTCAGGCGGCTGGAAGGCGCTGGAATTCGGCCCCTTCCGCGATGCCGTCACCATTCACTGGATCCGCCCCTTCGAAGGTGATCAGCCGGGCGTGGCGCTGCTGAAATATGAGCCCGGCGCCTCCGTTCCCCGCCATCGCCACGAAGGGCTCGAGACCATCCTGGTGCTCGACGGCGTCCAATCCGACGAGACGGGCGATTACATCAGTGGCAGTTATATCGTCAATGCGCCAGGCAGCGAACACTCGGTCTGGAGCGATACCGGCTGTGTCGTGCTCATCCAGTGGGACCGGCCCGTGAAAATACTCGAAGAGGAAATTGCCTGAACCCGGCACCCGTCTTGGAGATCGGCCCGACGATCCGGAAGGACATGAGCTTCACAGCAGCATCGAGGCTCCACGATCGATATAGGTATCCAGAAATTGCTCGAGCCGGGGGTTTCTCGGTCGTTTGAAGACGTCCTGCGGCGAGCCGGTGAACAGCACCTTGCCGTGATCGAGAAAGACGATCTGCTGGCCGACCGTTGCTGCAAATCCGATCTCGTGGGAGACGACGACCATCGTCATGCCCTCGGCGGCGAGATCGCGCATGACGTTCAGCACCTCGCCGGTCAGCTCGGGATCGAGTGACGAGGTCGGCTCGTCAAACAGCATGATCTTCGGGTTGAGGGCGAGCGCCCGGGCGATAGCGACGCGCTGCTGCTGCCCCCCCGAGAGCTGCGACGGATAGTGCCCTGCCCTGCCCTCGAGGCCGACCTTGACGAGCTGGGCCATTGCCCGCTCCTCGGCATCCTTGCGGCTCATCTTGTGAACGGTCTTCAACGCTTCGCTGACATTGCCAAGCGCCGTCATATGCGGCCAGAGATTGAACTGCTGAAAAACCATGCCGATCTGCGATCGAATTTGCCGGTTCGTAGCGGCCGGTACCCGCTCCCGGACGCCCTTGGCGTTTTCCGCAAAGCCAAGCACCTCGCCATTGACGGTAATCGTCCCCTTGGTCGATTCCTCAAGAAAGGCCATGCAGCGCAGCAGCGTACTCTTGCCGGAACCCGACGGGCCGATGACGCAGGAAACCTGGCCCTGCACGATATCGAGGTCGATGCCGTGCAGCACAGTAGAGCCGCCGAAGGTCTTGACGAGATTTTTGACTGCGATCGCAGGAACGCTCATATGTTGAAAAACCTGAATCTGGTGAGTTTCGTTTCGGCGAGATGGCCGAGCCAGCCGGTGATTTCGACCAGTACCCAATAAAACAGCGCAAGCACGAAGAGCGCCTCGACGAAAGCATATTGCTGCGAGCCGATGGCGCTGAGTGTCGCCGTCAATTCCGGCACGGTGATGATGGACAGAACGGCCGTCTCCTTCATCAGGATGATCGTCATGTTGACCGACGGCGGCAGCACCAGCATGGTCATCTCCGGCAGCAATATGCGTCGGATGATCTGCCCTTGTGTCAGGCCAACGCATATCCCGGCCTCGATATGTCCCTTCGGGACCGCAGCAAAGCCCGAGCGGAATATTTCACTGAAATAAGCCGCGCCGTAGATGGACAGGCCGATGATGCCGGCCGGGATCGGATCGAGCGACAATCCGACGAATGGCCCGCCGTAGTAGACGAGGAATATCTGAATCAGGAAGGGCGTGCCGCGGAGCACTGCGATGACAATGCCGAACGCCTTGTCCAGGATCACCCCGCCAAAACGTCTGGCGACGGCGACAAGGAAGCCGAGCACGGCAGCGGCCGGGGTGGTGATGATCCAGATGACGATGGTGACCCATGCACCGCTGAGGATTTCCGGCAAGTTGCTGAAGATCACATTGATGTCGAAGGTCATCGTGGCACTCCTGGCAGGGAGCGTTCGATCAGGCCGCCCGCAAGGGCAACGATCCAATTAATGACGAGATAGATCAGCCCGGCGGAAGCGAAAATCTCGAGCGGCAGGAAGGTGCTGCCGGCAAGGTCCTGGGCCATGCGCGTCAACTCGATGACCCCGACGACCGAGACCAGCGAAGACGCCTTCAGGATAAGGATCGCTTCGTTGACGAGCGCCGGAAAGGTCAGGCGCAGGGCGATCGGCGCCTTGATACGGCGGAAGATCTGAACGGGTGTCATGCCGACCATTTCGGCAGACTCGACAAGGCCCGCGGGAACGCTGGAAAAACCGCCGCGCAGATTTTCAGCCTGATAGGCTGCCGTACACAGCGAAAGACCAATGATGGCCGCAATAATGCTCGGTACGTTGATGCCGATCGCCGGCAGCAGGTTATAGATCAGCAGCAGTTGCACCAGCAGCGGCACGCCGCGAAAGAAGCTGATGAAAATCCGCGCCTGCAGCGCCAGGAGCTGTTGCCGCGACAGCAGCATGGCGGAAACAATGATGGCGATCGCAAAGCCGATCAGGATAGAAACCACGCTGATCGTCACCGTGTAGATCGCGGCTTGCAGAAGCAGTTCGAAAAGCTTGATGGACATGGGCGGTGTTTGCCTGGGCGCTGCGGCCGCGAACTCTGATGCCACGGCATATTGCGCCCCGACCACTGGCGGGGCGCGTTCGTTTCACTGGCAGCTGATCAGAATGCCGGGTCCTTGACAGAATCCGGCGTATCAAAAGATGCACCGAACCACTTCGTCTGCAGCGCTGCCATGCGTCCATCTGCCTTGATCTTGAGCATCGCGGCATCGATCGCGTCCATCAGAGGCGCATGATCGGCATCCTTGAGACCGATGAAGCCGAAATAGGACTTCTTGCCGAATGGGGGCAGGACGACTTCGAACGTGCCCTTTCGCTGGCTGGCGACGAAGGCGATATTCGGCAGCGAATTGGCAACGCCGGCAATACGGCCGGCTGCGAGATCGGCGTAGGATTCGGTAAAGGCCGGATATTCGCGCACGTCGACTTTGGTCGGCAGCGTGCCGGAGAATTCCTTCAGCTGGTCGAGCTGGGCAGTTGCCTTGCCGACACCGATCGTCTTGCCAGCAATATCCTCCGGCTTGCTGATCGTGGTGTCGCCGGCCTTTTTCAGGATGGCAATCGTCGCTTCTGCAATCGGCGGCGTGAAGCGATAGCGCTCCAAGCGCTTCTTGGTGATCGTTGCAGGACCCGCGACGACGTCGAACTTGCCGGCCTCAAGCGCCGGGAAGACGCCGTCCCAAGGAAGCGCTACCCACTCGATCTTGACGCCGAGTTCCTTGCCGATCTCGGCAAAGAGGTCGACGTTCAAGCCCGTGTGCTCGCCGGCATCGATATAGTCAAACGGTGCGAAAGCCGTCTCGGTGCCAACCTTGAGGGTGCCGGCTGCCTTGACGGCTGCCAGGGTGTCGGCTGCGTGGGCGGAAACGGCTGCTCCGATGAGGAACGCAGCGCCGACCAGACCCTTCAGCAGTGAATGTGCCTTCATGATCATCTCTCCAGTTTTATCCCCCGGCGGAGGAGTTTTGGTTCCCGACTTCGATTTCCTCTGCGCGGACTTCTGTGCTCCGCTTTTGACTATACAAATAGATATAGGCTGGCCTAGAGTGTCAATGTAAAAGACGAGGAACGCAAAATTTGTGCCGGATGGCAGCGATCTCGCCGGCATGACCGTTCCGCATTCATGATCGTTGACGCCTAATGAGGTGCGGGCTTGGTGTCGATTTATCAGCGGATTTTCACGGATATCGAGACGAAGATCATCAGCGGTGATTGGCGGCCCGGCGACCGCATTCCCGTCGAGCACGAGCTGGTGGCCGAATATCGGTGTTCGCGCATGACGGTCAGCAAGGCGCTGTCGGCGCTGGCCGAGCGTGGCATGATCGTCAGACGGCGCAAGACCGGTTCGTTCGTCGCATCGCCCCAGATCGACCGCACGGTGATGGATATCCAGGATATCAGCACCGAAGCGGAACTGGCCGGGCACGAGCACCGCTTCGAAATCCTCGCCCGCAAGATCGAGCGCCTTGGAGAGGCGGAGGCGCAGCAGCTGTCGGAGCCTGCCGACGCAGAGGTCCTCAGGCTTCAATGCCTGCATATCGTCGACGGCAGACCGAATGCCATCGAGCGACGGATCATCATGCTCGATGCTGTCCCACGGGCGAGAGAGGAGAGCTTTGCTTCAATTCCGCCCGGCAAATGGCTGCTTGAGCAGGTGCCCTGGTCCAAGGCCAAACATGTCATTCGTGCCGTCTCGGCCGATACCGTGACGGCCCGAATCCTGCAGACGAAGAGGGGCGAGGCCTGCCTTAGCCTCATCCGCCAGACCTGGCAGAACGGCCGCACGGTGACATATGTCGAGTTTACCCATCCAGGCGACCGGTTCCAGTTTGCGGGGACGTTTCATCCGGCAGCAAATTGAGTTCGACGCCAATCACGAGAGGTTCTGAAAGTGACCGACGAGCGCCTCAAGGCGATCCCACTGAAAAGTTTGCAAGCCTTCGAGGCGGTGGGGCGCTGCGGCGGCGTGACGGCCGCGGCACTGGAGCTGAGGGTTTCACCGGGGGCCATCAGCCAGCAGATTCGCAAGATCGAAAGCTTTCTTGGAATTTCGCTTCTGGAGCGTAGCGGGCGAACCGTCGAGCTGACCGCCTGGGGCCGGCTCTACCATCAGGAGATATCGAAGGGGTTCGAGCAATTTGCGCTCGCCCAGCAATTGTTGGAAAAGGCGCGCAACGAGACGGCGCTGGTTCTCAGTGCGCTTTCCTCCGTCGTCAACAAATGGATCGGCAGGCGCATCTTCGACTGGCAGGCGCTTCATCCCGAAGTTCCAGTGAGGATTATCGGACGCGACAAGGAGCCCCGGATCGGCTTCGACGATGTCGATTTCCGCGTCAGCTACGGGTCGGACGTGCTGCAGCACGAACATTATACCGAGCTGTTCCGCGATTGGGTGGTGCCTGCCTGCTCGCCGGCGCTGATGCAGGATCGCGCGCATGCGGCTCGCGATCTCTTCGAACAGCCTCTCCTTCATGTCGAGTGGGAGCGGCACTTCACCCCTTATCCCAGCTGGGCGGAGTTTGCCGCCAAGGCCGGGGTCTCCTTCGATGCGTCGACGCCGGGCCTTTCCTTCACCCTATCGAGCAGTGCGATTGATGCTGCTGTCAACAAGCGCGGCGTCGCGCTCGCACAAATGTCGATGATATCAGATGAGCTCGAGGCGCAAACGCTCGTCATTCCCGTCGACCTGCGCATTGCACTGCGCGAAAGCTATTTTCTCGCCTGGGATCGGGCGGCCTTGCAGAAGCCCCACGGGCGCGAATTCCGCGATTGGGTCGTCGCTATTTCCCGTCAGCAGGCCCTGGCGTCCGCGCCTAAGCCGATACTTTAGAAAAACTAAAACGGAACCTAGCTACGCGATATTGATGAAAATTTGAGCCTGGCGATAATTTGCGCAGTCGCCCTCCACCGTTGGCGGCGTGGCCGACATAGCAGGAGAGCTCGATGGCGCGAACCGACAAGATGAAACTCGGGACTTTCGTCTATACGTTCGGCTTTCATCCTGCCTCTTGGCTGCATCCGACAAGCGACGTCAACGGCGCCAACGACTTCGCTCATCTGCTCGCTGTCGCCAAACGATCCGAGGCGGCCAAATTCGATTTCATGTTCATGGCGGATTCTCCCGCCGCCGCCGTCGGCGATCCCAGTGCGCTTGCCCGCATTCCGACCAAGATGAACCGCTTCGAACCCCTCTCGCTGCTTTCGGCTCTCGCGGTCACCACCAACGATCTCGGTCTCGTGGCGACGGTGTCGACGAGTTATTACGAGCCATACAATGTCGCGCGCCTGTTCGCCTCGATCGACCATCTGAGCAAGGGGCGCGTCTGCTGGAACGTCGTAACCTCCGATCACGACGAAACCGGCTACAACTTCAATCGCGAAGGGCTCGACCCGCATCCGTTGCGTTACGAGCGCGGCAACGAGTTCGTCGATGTCGTGTTCGGCCTCTGGGACAGCTTCGAGGAAGGCGCGCTGCTTCTCGACCGCGAAACCGGTGTCTACTATGACAAGGACAAGCACCACACGCTCAATCACAAAGGCAAGCACTTCCAGGTTCGCGGGCCGCTCAACATTGCGCGAACGCCCCAGGGCCGCCCGGTCATCGCCCAGGCGGGCGGCTCGGAACCCGGAATGGACATGGCGGCACGCACGGCGGAGATCGTTTTCAGCCTCGCATCGAATATCGACCGCAACCGGGCCTTTTACGAAAACGTCAAGCGCCGGATGCCGGCCCATGGGCGCGATCCGGACGACCTGAAAATCATGCCGGGCATCGTGATCAACGTCGGTGAAACCGAAGCCGAGGCAAAGGCGAAGGTGGATTATCTGATCGATAAGATGCATCCGGATGTCGGTCGGCTGATGCTCTCCGAATTCCTCGAGGCGGACCTGCGCGACGTCGCTCTCGACAAGCCCTTCCCCATGGATCGGCTGCCGGCGGCGCCGAAGGGATCACGCGCGCTGTTCGACGAGCTGGTTGACTTCGTCAGAAGCGGCCGCACCGTCGGCGAACTCATCCGGCACTATGCCGAGAAGCATACCGGAAATGGCATGACAGGCACGCCGGCCCAGATTGCCGACTTCATGGAGGAATGGTTCGAGACGCGCGCCGCCGACGGCTTCATCCTGATGTTTCCCACCTTGCCGTCGAGTCTCGACGACTTCGTGCGGTTGGTCCTGCCCGAGCTTCGGCGCCGCGGGCTGTTCCGTGAGGAATACGAGGGCAAAACCTTGCGTGAAAACCTCGGTCTTTCAATGCCTGTAAACCGCTTTGCCAAAACGCAGGCGCCAGCCCGATGAGTGCCGAGGCTTTGATAAGCGAAGCAGACTTCAAGCTTTCGATGCGTCATCTGGCGGGTGCCGTCAGCGTGATTACGGTCGGCGACGGGCAACACCGCACCGGCTTCACGGCAACGTCGGTCTCCTCCCTTTCGGCGGAGTTGCCGTCCGTCATCGTCAGCGTCAACCGAGCGTCTTCCTCATGGCCGGCGCTGCAGCGGTACGGCTGCTTCTGCGTCAACGTGCTCGCCGCCGACCAGGAGCAGGTGGCGCAATCCTTTGCCGGTCTTGACGGGAGAAAGGGCGCCGAACGCTACGGCAACGCCGGATGGTATCGCCTCAAGACCGGCGCGGCGGTCCTTGAAAATGCCCTGACGGTCCTGGACTGCAAGCTCGAAACCGCATTTCACTACAATTCCCATGCCGTTTTGGTCGGACATGTCTGCGCGATGGAAATCCGGCAGGGCATAGGGCCGTTGCTATATTGGCGCGGCGGCTATCATGAACTTCCGGCGGAGGTTGATCAAAATGGTCTAGCGAAGGCGCTCGGACAATAGCCCTATCGAAGCGACACCCGCATTGGCAAAGGCAAGTCTGAGGTAGCGCTCCTGCCCTTCCCCGAAATAGGCTCCGGGCAAACAGACAATGCCGGATTCCTTGGCGAGTTTTTCGGCAACCTCGGAAGACGATCGATCGGCGTGGGGATGGCGGACAAAGGCGAAATAGGCTCCGATCGCTCCGATCTTCCAATCCGCCAGCCCGGAAAAGACCTGCCTCAAAGCGTCCGCCCGGCGAGCAATCTCCAGCCGGTTGCCGGCTCGCCACTCGGCGAGTGCGGGGATCGCCGATGCAACGGCGATCTGAGCCGAACGCGGCGCGCAGATTTGCATATTGTCCATCACCTTGGCGATTTCGGCGATGAGTTTGGGGCCCGCCGTGATTGCACCCAGTCGATGACCGGGAATGCAGAAGGATTTCGAAAAGCTGTAGAGAAGAACGAGCGTGTCCTCCCAGCCCGGCTCGGAGAGAAGAGAGTGTGGCCGTCCGTCATCCTCGCCAAGGAAATCGCGATAGGTTTCATCGAGGATCAACCAGGCGCCATATTTCCGGCAAAGCACAAAAAGCTCGTGAAGCAGGCTTGGCGGATACACGGCTCCTGTGGGATTGTTGGGTGTCACGACGGCAAGCATCTTCGCGCCAGCCGCAAGGGCCGCCTCGGCTGAACCCGGATCGGGAAGAAAGCCGCTGGCCGGGTCGCAATCGACCAATCGACGCCCGATCCCCAGCATCGACAGCGTCGTATCGTGATTGAAATAGAAGGGGTTGGTCAGGGCTACGGTATCGCCGGCGCCCGCAAGCGCGATCGCTGCGCACATGAACGCCTGATTGCAGCCGGCGGTAATGTGGATATTACTGGCGGAAAGGTCGGCGCCGTAAAGCTCGGCAACGTGAGCCGCGTAGGTCTTGCGCAACAGAGGTTCGCCCTCGATCGGCCCGTATCCCGTCATCGCCTGTTGTCCGGCCGCCTCAGCAAGAAGCCGAAGCATCTCCGGATGCGCGGGATAGCCGGGCACGGCTTGCGACAGATCGATGAGCGGCCCTTTTTCTCCTTTGTATTCGCGGCTCCAGGCGGCGACGGAAGGAATGGGCGGGGCAGAGAGGCGGGCAACGAGCGAGTTGGGTTTTGCAGCGATCATATCGATTTCTCTTTGATACCGATTGCTACAACGATACCAATTGTTTTCTCAACCTCTTTGTCTGACGAGACGGACCTGAAGCGGAGACATATGCGCATGATGTGGGACAAAATGCGGCTGGAACAGCTGCGCGCAGAATTTGCAGATGCCAATGGCGGCGAGATATTCGATGAGAAGTTTCGCAAAGTGGCGGAGAAGATCATCTCCAAGAGCGGCACGAGACTGGCGCCCTATGCCGGAGTGCCGACCTTCCTCAGCGCACCCTACATGCAGGTTGAAGCCGATGATCCGGATTTCGGCAATCTCCAGGTTGCGATTACCGGTATCCCCATGGATCTTGGCGTCACCAATCGCCCAGGCTCGCGTTTCGGGCCGCGAGCACTTCGCGCCATCGAAAGGATCGGCCCCTATAATCACGTTCTCGCAACGGCGCCGGTCTTCGATCTTCGGGTCGCCGATATCGGCGACATATCGTTCCAAAGCCGCTACCGGCTGGAGCTCAGCCATGACGACATCGAAAAGCGCGTCGGCCAGATCGTCGATGCCGGCGTTGCCCCGCTTTCCGTCGGAGGCGATCATTCCATCAGCCACCCGATTTTGAAGGCCATCGGTCGGCAGCAACCGGTCGGCCTCATTCATATTGATGCCCATTGCGATACAAGCGGTGCCTTCGATCAGACGAAGTTTCATCACGGCGGGCCGTTCCGCAATGCGGTGCTGGACGGCGTGCTCGATCCGACACGGACGATCCAGATTGGAATCCGTGGTTCAGCGGAATATTTGTGGGAATTCTCCTATGCGTCGGGGATGACCGTGATCCACGCAGAGGACATCAGCGGAATGGGGATTGCGGCCGTCGTTGCCAAGGCAAAATCCATCGTCGGCGACGGCCCTACCTATCTTTCCTTCGATGTCGACAGCCTCGATCCGAGCTTTGCGCCCGGCACTGGCACGCCCGAGGTCGGTGGATTGACCACGCGTGAAGCCCTTGAACTGATACGCGGGCTGAAAGGGATAAACCTGGTGGGCGGTGACGTCGTCGAAGTTGCCCCGCAATATGACGCAACGACCAACACAGCGCACGCTGCAGCACAGGTGCTCTTTGAGATCCTGAGCCTGATGGTGTTTAGTACATCGATCGGCAAGCGCTAAGGCCGACCTCTCGGTCATCTCCATGTCATTCGCGGCGATGAGCAGTATTGCTGCGAAGGCTGCATCGCCACACTAGCTCTAGATAACCCCGCTCAAAAACTCTTCGGTTTCCATGAGTTCGAGCTGTACGGAAAACCGATCGTGCAGAAGTTCCAGTGAGGCGTCATGCGTATCGTCGGCGCCGCTGCAGACGGCGTCTTTCAGCACGATGACCCGATAGGCGAGATCAATCGCGCCGAGCGTCGTGGCAAGCACGCAGACATCCGTTTCACCGCCTGTGATCACAAGCGTATCGACCCGCTCCGATTGAAGGATCGAATGAAGGCGGCCGTCAATCCAAGGCGAATAGGTGCGTTTGTCGAAGTGCTTTGCCGGCGGAACCAGCGATGCCAGCGATGGGGCGAGATCGATGAAGCCGCGCGGAAGATGTTCGCCCGTCATCATCCACCATTTCCGGTAATAATCCCGCCATTTTCCCGGCATGTCGTCGGCATGTTCGGGTGGCACGAAGCGGGTAAAGATCGTTCGGGACGGGTGCCGCCCGGCCAGCTCTTCGATCTGCGGAGAGACCCGCGCCATCCAGGGAACGTGCCACGGCGTGTCTTCGGCAAACATCCGCTGCATGTCGACGCAAAGGTGCCGCCACTCCCCGATCTCGCCCATCACATCCTCCGTTCTCCGGGCGTCAACCTCCGCCTGCGGCGAAAGTTCCGGTGACCGGCGGATGACATCAGGCTTTCAGCCGACGGCGCCTCGAGCGATCGTCAGCAATCCAGCGGCGCTCTCAGCTTGCTGGAAACAATCGAGTTCGCGAAGAGGAACGGGTTTGGAGAAGAAGTAGCCTTGGAGGTCGGTGCAGCCGAGGGCGGCCAGAAAGTCGCGTTGATATTCGGTTTCAACCCCTTCCGCCGTCGTCGAGATCCCGAGGTTGCGGCTGAGCGCGACGATGGCACCGATGATCGCTGCCCCGTTGGCTTTCGTGCCGAGCAGCGAGACGAAGGAGCGATCGATCTTGATGCGGTCGATGTCGAAGCGCATCAGGTGGCTGAGGCATGAAAAGCCGGTTCCGAAATCGTCGAGCGAAATCTGGATGCCCCGGCTGCGCAGCGACTTCAGCACCGAATAGACGTCCGAGTTATCCTCAATCAGCGAAGATTCGGTGAGCTCGAGTTCGAGCCGGGATGGCGGCAGGCCGCTCTCCTCAAGCACGGCGAAGACTTCCTCGGCAAAATTCGGTCTTCTCAACTGGGCGGGAGATACGTTGACGGCAACGAACGTATCTTCAGGCCATTTGCAGGCGGCTCGGCAGGCTTCGCGCAGCACCCAGAAGCCGAGCGCATCGATGAGACCGCCCTCCTCGGCGACAGGGATGAAGCTGACAGGCGCCAACAGTCCGCGCTGGCTGTGACGCCAGCGCACCAGAGCCTCCGCGCCCGACGCCGAGTATCCGCCCTCGGCACGATGCACGGTTTGGTAATAGACCTCGAGCGATCCGAAGTCCGGCCTGTTCGCAGCCGGATCTGAGCGTAGACCGTCGGCGGACGAGGCCATGCTTTTGGCCAGAACGTCCCGCAACTCGTTCTTGAGAATGTCGCGCGCATTCCTGCCGCCGTCCATGGAAGGCGAATAGAACCGCCATTGACCTCTCCCGCCCATCTTGGCCTCGTAAAGCGCGACGTCGGCGTAGCGCATGATGTCGTCGGCATTCCGGCCGGCATCCGGCACGACCGTTATACCGATCGAACCGCCGACGCGGGCGACCGCCTCGCCCCGCAAGAGCGGGAAGGGTTTGCCAAGTTCGGCAACGATCGCTTCGCAGATTGCCGGCAAAACTTGATCATGGTCTTTGATGTCGCGGAGCAGCAGGGCAAATTCGTCCCCTCCGAGCCGGGCAAGCGTGTCGCCTGGGCGCAGTATGGAGCGGATCCGCTCCGCAGCCATCCTGATGAGTTCATCGCCGGCCGCATGGCCGAACGTGTCGTTCACCGCTTTGAAGCGGTCGAGGTCGAGAAGCGCAACTGCCGAGCGCTCGGCTGAATTTTTTGTCTCGGCCAGACACTCGTCGAACCGGATCGCGAACAAGGCGCGATTGGGAAGGTCGGTCAGCACATCATGCAGGGCAAGCTGCCGTGCATGCAGCTCGCTTTTCTTCAATTCGCCGAGACTGCCTCGCAGGCGCACCAACAGGACCGAGAACAGGATGGCGATCACCAGGGCGGCAATCGAAAGCGCCGGCATCAAGCGGCCGATCACCCTCGAACCTGGAAGATCGGGCCGCCAGACGATGAAGCCGATCGGTTCGCCATTTGCCGTGGCGTCGATCTGAAACGCAACCTCGTTCTCGTCTGCATCGGCGGTGCGCGCGAAGCGCGCGCCGTTGAGCCCCTGCTGCCGGCTCAATTCGTCCAGCGCCGCACCATCGATAAACCGAACGACGATCAGGAATTGCCGCGTCGGCTGTTGCTGTCCCTGGTCGGCCTCGTTGATGGCGACGACGCCGACGATCGTCGGCCGGCCTTCCAGCCGCATCAGGTTGGCCAAGGCACGGTTGGAGCGGGCGGCACTCGCAAGGCGGCTTTCCATCGAGGAAGGCGTTCGTTCGGAATACGTCCCTTGTCTGACCCCAAGGCGGGCATCCTGAAGGAGAGGCAAAAACAGAGGCTTCATCCAGCGGTAACGTTTTTCCGTCTGGGCGTCCGCCAGCATGAGCAGTTGAGCCTTCTCGTCGACGACGAAAGCCTGGTCGTAGCCGAAGGCGGACATTGCGGTCTGGCTGATCGCGCTTCCGGCCGCCGCCGTCAGCACTGCCTCGAGGCTTGAGGAGCCTCCGGTTGATCGGGCGGCAGGATAAACACGCGTGAGGTAGCCGTTGCCGAACTGGCCGATGACATGCGCGACCTGATCGACCTGTTCACGCAGACGCGCATTCACAAGCTGGCGTTGGCGATCAAGGGCGGCAGCGTCACTCTCGGTTCCTGCCCACAGCGCCGAAAGCACGACAAGTCCAATCGCTCCAAGGCCGCTAACGGCGATCAGAAAGAGAATTCTTCCCGAGGCGATCCAGGATTGCTGAAACGTATTGGAGCTGGAAGGAACAACGATATGCAAGCCTAGACCCCTGAACACCACGACACGGGCGCATGCGTCGACGCTAACAAAGAAGCGTTCACGTAGAATTAAAAGCTACGGCGCATTATGGGCGAGATCGAATACGCCCCAAGGAGCCCTGACGATGCTGCGCATATCCATTCAAACCACACTGCGCGCAGCGCTGATGGCAGGCGGGTTGGGTGTATTCTTGACTGCGGCCTTGCCGCTTCAGCTGGCTGCGCAAGATCGCACGCCGATGAGGGTTGCCGTCGAAGGTGCTTTTCCGCCCTTCAATTACCTCGATGCAAACAACAAGCTTCAAGGCTTCGACATCGATGTTGCCAACGCCCTTTGCGAGGTCGGCAAGTTCGAATGCCAGTTCATCATCGAGAAGTGGGACGACATAATTCCCGATCTCGTTGCCGATAAATACGACGCGATCATCTCATCCATGTCGATGAGCCTCGAGCGGCGTCAAAAGGTTGCTTTCACTGAAAAATACTACAACAGCCCGTCCGTGTTCATCGCTCGGAAAGAAACGCCGATCAGCGATGTCAGCCCCGCTGCCCTCAGCGGCAAGATTCTCGGGGTGACGTCGTCGACGGCGCAGGAATCCTACGCCAACCATCTCTATCCGGAGATGAAAAAGAAGGTCTTCCGGTCTTCGCCTGAACTGTACAAAGCGTTATCGGACGGCAGCGTCGATGTCATCCTGGAGGACAAGCTCGCCATCTACGACTGGATCGCCAACACCAAGGCCGGAACCTGCTGCGAGTTCAAAGGGCCGGATCTGGTCGACGTCACATATTTCGGCGAAGGTGCCGGCATCGCGCTGCGCCTGGATGACAAGGAGCGGCTGACGCGCTTGAACGAAGCGTTAAAGAGCATCAAGGCGGACGGGACCTATGACATGATCAACGCAAAATATTTCCCGTTCAGCATCGAGTAGTTTTGCCGACAGATTCTTAGTCATTGAGATACTCAAAATGTTACAGCGCCGCGCGTCTGAAAAGATGCGCGGCGCTGCAAGTTTGGTCTTCAGTCTTTTGCGTCAGGCGGCTTTCGCGACGTCTCCATGCGGATCGAGGACATATTTCGTCGCCGCTCCCTGGTCGAAGCTTTCATATCCGGCGGCGGCATCGTCGAGCGGGATGACCTTGGCATTGACGATATCGGCAATCGGCAGCCGGTCGTGGAGGATCGCCTGCATGAGCTGGCGATTGTATTTGAGTACCGGCGTCTGGCCGGTGTGGAATGACTGCGCCTTGGCCCAGCCGAGGCCGAAGCGGAGCGCAAGATTGCCGTGTTTGGCGGCGTTGTCGACGGCGCCCGGATCCTCGGTGACGTAGAGGCCGGGAATACCGATCGAACCCGCGGCGCGGGTAATCTCCATCATCTGGTTGAGCACGATCGCCGGCTGTTCGCCGCCCGAGTGGCCGCGTGCCTCGAAGCCGACCGCGTCGATGGCGCTATCCACCTCGTTGCTGCCGACGACCTGGGCGATCATGTCGCCAAGACGGTCGCTCTTCGAGAGATCGATCGGTTCGAAACCGACCCTCGCCGCATGCGCCAGGCGATCCTTGTTGAAGTCACCGATCATGACGACCGCAGCGCCGAGAATGCGGGCCGAAGCCGCAGCCGCAAGGCCGACGGGGCCGGCGCCAGCGACGTAGACGGTCGAACCGACGCCAACGCCGGCGCGCACTGCGCCATGGAAGCCGGTGGGCAGAATATCGGAGAGCATGGTGAGATCGCGGATCTTCGCCATCGCCTTGTCGCGATCAGGGATTTTCAGCAGGTTGAAATCGGCATAGGGAATGGTGACGTAGCGCGCCTGTCCACCGATCCAGCCACCCATGTCCACATAACCATAAGCGCCACCGGCGCGGGACGGGTTTACCGTCAGGCAGACACCGGTATCCTGGGACTTGCAGCAGCGGCAACGGCCGCAAGCGACATTGAAGGGTACCGAGACGATATCGCCGATGTCGAGCATCTCGACGTCGATGCCCTTCTCGATAATCTCGCCGGTGATCTCGTGGCCGAGCACCAGACCCGGCATTGCCGTCGTACGGCCGCGGACCATGTGCTGGTCGGAGCCGCAAATGTTGGTCGATATTACCTTCAAAATGACGCCGTGTTCGATGCGGCGGCCATCGGGCGCTTCCAGCTTCGGATCGTCGAGATCGCGAACTTCGACCTTACCCGGCCTCAAATAAACGACGCCTCTATTCTTGCTCATGGATTCCTCCCACTTGTTGATGCCTCGAGCTGCAACCGATGCAGTCAATGGCAACCCTTTCTCTCGGCCTGCCTCCTCTGCAGCCCGGTATTCACAACGCCGCATCGGGCGGTACTCGAATTTCGCAAATAGGCGGGGACAGATTGGATGGAGGGGAAGAGTGAAGACGATAGGCCTGGCCTGTCGTTCGCTCGTCATCGCCGCCGCAATCCGCCGATTTGCTGCGCAAAAAGCTGGTTTCCGGGCTCCAGAACCTCCTTTCGATTCGTCTTGGAATCTTCGGTCGGCCTTCCAACGGTTCTGTCGCCAGTGACGAGCGCTTTGAACACCACAAGAAACCATGCCCGGCGGAAAACAGCGCCCGAAAAAACGACATGGGTGCAACTCAAAGACGACAGTCGCCGAAGCCGCAGCAGCATGCCGCTCCAGAGAATGACTTGGCCTCCGGAATGGGGCGGTTTTCCGGATCGCTTCAGAAGATTTGATCCAAGCCTCCGATCAAATAGCTTGGGCAAGTGCAATGCACGCTTCCGCAGCCGCAAATCTGTTCGTCCACGGCAGATGCCGGTCTCAATCGTGATTGGACATCGGCTGCGACCTGAGCGACGCTATTTTTGGGAGCGGACCATCTATTTTTGAGAAGATAGGAGGCCGAAATGGAACAGTATGCGCTGGAGCAGTTGAAAACGATTGCAAAGGTCAGCACGACTTGTAAGCGCCTTGAACTAACGCGGCGCGAACGCATTGAACGGTGGGCCGAAAGTCTCGAACACAGCCCCAGACCGTTTCTTAGGACGCTTCACGAAACCGAATATCAGCCGATCGCAAATCGGATTGCCATGCGGGATGACGATACCCCGATCTCTGTTGCATTCGCTGATCCCATTCTGCGGGCGGCAGGAATGGAAAATGATAGTTATGGAGAAGCCAAACGGTTCTTCGAACTCAGCGACGAGCAGTTGCACGAGCTTGTCTGCTTCTGTCATTTTGGTGAAAGCGTCAGCGCGGCAGTAATCGCTCGTCGTGTACGAAAGATCGCAGATCCCAAACCAAGCGGTTTTTTCGCTCAGCTTCGTGCGTTCTTTGGCTGATTGGGGCTAAAGACCTCTTGGCGTAGCAAGGCTGACGCCTGCCATCGGGGTGAAAAGGCCGCCACGGCGGCCCGCCAGTGGCGGACGTCTCGTCCTGCGGCCTTGTCCGGCCTGCAGGGCACTTGCGCCGATCCGGCAATCGGGAGTCGTCGACCGGCCGGCTTAGCCGTCGTGCGACCGGCGGCTGCGCTTGGCGTCGATTGCCGTATGCCAGAATACGGCGCCGAGGATGATCGCGCCGCCGAAATAGGTGGCGAGGGGAGGCTTTTCGGAAAACAGCAGCCAGACCCAGAGGGGTGTCAGCACGATTTCCATCGTGCCGATCAGCGCTGCCTCGGCCGGCGGCATCCGCTTCGCACCGGCAAGGAAGAGCACCAGCGCGAGAGAAAAATTGGTAGCGCCGAAGGCGGCAAGGACGATCCAGTTGTGCAGGTCGAGCGAGCCGACCGAACCGAACGGCGCGAAGATGACCAGGGTCAGGAAAGCGCTGACGACAGTCGGCGGCAGGCTCGGCACGCCGGGATTGATGCGCGGAATGATGATGACCAGCGCAAACGACGCGGTCATGCCGAGCGCCAGCAGGTCACCCCAGCCGGTGCCCCCGCCGATCGACGAGGCGACGATCACCGCAACGCCGAAGAGCGAGACGCCGCCGGCAATCAGCGTCCGCATGGCGACCCTCTCCTTGAGGATGAGCCAGCCGAACAAGGCGGCGATGAACGGCGTCGTCGCATAGATCATGGCCACATTGGCGACGGTGGTCATGTAGAGCGCCCCGATGAAGCAGCCCTGACTGAAGGTCTGGCAGGCGATCATCGCAAGACCCGAGGGATGGAAGACGGAACGCCATTGCCGCCGCGAGATGCCCCCTTCGAGGAAAAGGCAGGGGATCAGCAGGAACAGGCCGCCGAACAACGACCGCCAGGCAATCGCCGTCCATACGTCGGTCGTGAGCAACCGCGAGTAAACGCCGCTCGCACTCCAGGCGAGCGTCGCGGCAACGATGAGAAGCACACCCTTCTCGTGCTCGCTGCCTGCGAGGCGCGTGGTCGGATTTTCAATGGTCACGCAGATATTCTCAAAGAAGGAAGTCGAACGCGGTTCTGTTCTGCGCCCGGAATTGACATTAGGCAAACGAATAGTAGTGATATCTGTCATCGATTTTTTCTATGGCTATTTCATGCAAGTATCAATCGAGAGCGACCTGCTCAGGACCTTCCTGGTCGTCGCCGAAACGTCGAATTTCTCCGCGGCTGCCCAGCGCATCGGGCGGACGCAATCGGCCGTCAGTACTCAGATCAAGAGGCTCGAGGAGGCGATCGGCGAAAGTCTTTTCGAGCGTGGCGCCCGCGGCGTGCTGCTGACGCGCCAGGGCATGCAACTGGTGCCTTATGCTCGCAGGGTGATCGATCTCTTGAACGAAGCCGCCGTGACAATCCGCAGCAAGCCGCTCGACGGGCCGGTGCGTATCGGAATTCCCGAAGAGTATAGCCAGACGGTGCTGCCGGCAGCCCTTGCGGCTTTCGCGGTGCGCCATCCGGCAGTCGAGGTCACCGTTTCCTGTGACTATACGGTTCGCAACCTTGCCGCCCTGGAACGGGACGAACTCGATCTGGCTGTCGTTTTCGACTGGAGCGATCAGAACAAGGGCGAGGTTCTCTGCATCGATCCCACCGTCTGGGTCACATCGATGGTCCATCGGCTGCACGACATCGATCCGCTGCCCGTTGCGACCTATCGCAACTCCACCTGGTCGCGCGATTTTGCGCTGCGGTCGCTGGAGCAGATCGGCCGCAACTACCGCATCGCCTTCATCGCGGATACCGGCTCGGGGCTGAAGAATGCCGTGACCGCAGGCCTTGCTGTCACCACGCTTTCCCGCAGCAGCATCCCGCCCGGCTGTCGGGAACTGACCGCCGAAGACGGTTTTCCGCCGGTCGATTCCTCGAAGGTCGTCCTCCGTCGCAGCACGTATCGCTCCAGCGAAGCTGTCCGGGTGCTTGCCGAGATGCTGCGCGAAGCTTTCCAGCCTATGGCGGTGCCTGCGATGGCGTGATGCGGCGGCGCAGGCGCCGCCTCGTCTCCGATGGGCTTTCGGAGAAACTCGCTCGGTAGCTTCTCGCAAAGGCCGAAGCCGAATTGAAGCCGGTCGCCGCGGCGATGTCGGCGAAGGAGGCTGTCGTCTCGATCACCTTGCGGCGCGCCGCGTTCAGGCGTAGCGCCAGATAATGCACATGTGGCGGCGCGCCGATGCTCTGCTGGAAAAGATCCTGCAGATGCCGGGCGCTGATGCCCACTCTGCGGGCAAGCCGCGCAAGCACCAGTGGCTGCTCGATATGCTCCTCCATCAGCCGCACCGCCTGCGTCACGCGTGAATCGTGCATGCGCAGTCCCGCCGAAGCCGCGGCAAGCGGCTCGTCCGCATGGAAAGACGGCTGCTCGTAACGGAACAGCCGGCTGACTTCGAGCGCCAGCGAATAGCCCTGCCGTTGCCTGATCACCTCCAGCATCAGATCGACGGTCGGCAGCGATCCCGATGTCGTCAGCCGCTTGCCGTCGATGACGAAACGATCCTTGACGGCCCGCACCTCGGGATAGGCCAACGCAAAATCCTCGTAGTCCTCCCAGTGAACGGTCGCCGACAGTCCATCGAGCAGGCTTGCCTCGGCCAGCAGCCAGGTACCGGATTCGATGCCGGCGATTGTCGTTCGGTAGCGGGCGGCCTGCGACAGCTGCATCTTCAGCGCCGGCGTCGCGTGGCGGTGCCAGTTGTAGCTCGCAAGCACAAACAGCGGCGTATCCACGGTCGTCGCCTGGAAAGTTCCCTGGGCCGGGATGGCGATGTCGCTGGTGGTCGGGACCGGCGCTCCGTCCAGCGTCAGCAGCCGCCAACGATAGAGTTCACTGCCGGCGATGCGGTTGGCGCCGCGCAACGGCTCGATGACAGACGCAATCAGGATCAGGTTCGAATCCGGCAGGACGAGAAGGTCGATATCAAGCCGTTCCGTCGATCGCTGCAGCAATACCACCTCCCTGTTGTTCCGATAATGTATCGATGAGTTCCGAGAATGCAAAGCATCTCCGCCCATCCTGCCGCGTAATGGTCGATAGACGGGAGAACAAAAACATGCCTCTTGCGATGAACCGCGATGTTTTCATCACCTGCGCCGTCACCGGCGCCGGCGATACGATTTCCAGATCCAGCCATGTTCCCATTACTCCCAAGCAGATCGCCGCCTCCGCGATCGACGCCGCCAAGGCTGGGGCGGCTGTTGTTCACTGCCATGTCCGCGATCCGGAAACGGGGGCCGCCAGCCGCCGCAACGATCTCTACAGGGAAGTCACCGACCGCATCCGCTCGGCGGATGTCGACGTCGTCCTCAATCTCACCGCCGGCATGGGCGGGGATATGATCTTCGGGGATATCGAAAGCCCCCTTCCCCTCAATCCGAAGGGCACGGATATGGCAGGGGCCACCGAGCGCGTCAGCCATGTCGCCGAATGCCTGCCGGAGATCTGCACGCTCGACTGCGGCACGATGAACTTCAACCTCGGCGACTATGTCATGACCAACACGCCGGCCATGCTGCGGGCGATGGCGAAGAAGATGACGGATCTCGGCGTGCGGCCGGAGATCGAAGCTTTCGACACCGGCCATCTCTGGTTCGCCAAACAGCTTGCTGAGGAGGGCCTCATCGAAGACCCGGTGCTGATCCAGCTCTGCATGGGCATTCCATGGGGTGCGCCCGACGATCTCAACACCTTCATGGCGATGGTCAACAACGTGCCCGATAGCTGGACCTTTTCGGCCTTCTCGATTGGCCGCAACGCCATGGCTTACCCGGCGGCAGCGGTTCTTGCCGGCGGCAACGTGCGCGTCGGCCTGGAAGACAACCTCTTCGTCGGCAAGGGCCAGCTCGCCACCAATGCGCAGCTCGTCGAAAAGGCCGTGCAGGTGGTCGAGGGCATGGGGGCGCGGATCATCGGTCCGGAAGACGTGCGCAAGAAACTCAAACTGACGAAGCGCTGAGGACGGCATGACAAGGATCAGCAAGGCGGCTTGTATCGGCGGCGGCGTCATTGGCGGCGGGTGGATCGCGCGGTTCCTCTTAGCCGGCATCGACGTCGACGTGTTCGACCCGCATCCGGAAGCGGGCCGCATCGTCGGCGAGGTGATCGCCAACGCCGAAAGAGCCTATGCCATGCTGACCGGCGCACCGCTGCCGCCGCGCGGCAGGCTTAGCTTCACCAAGACGCTGGCGGAAGCCGTCGCGGATGCGGACTGGATCCAGGAAAGTGTGCCGGAAAGGCTCGATCTTAAGCGTCGCGTGCTGGCCGAGATCGATGCCGCCGCCCGCCCGGACGCGCTGATCGGCTCTTCCACGTCGGGCCTGCTGCCGACCGATCTCCAGCGCGACATGAAGCATCCCGAACGCCTGTTCGTCGCCCATCCTTATAACCCCGTCTACCTGCTGCCACTCGTCGAAATCGTCGGCGGCGAGAAGACTTCGGCGGCGACCATCCAGGCGGCGATGCAAAGACTGGTCCCGATCGGCATGAAGGGCGTTCATATCGCCAAGGAGATCGAGGCCTTTGTCGGTGACCGGCTGCTCGAAGCGCTCTGGCGCGAAGCATTGTGGCTCATCCACGACGATATTTGCACCGTCGAGACGCTCGACGACGTCATCCGCTATTCTTTCGGCCTGCGCTGGGCGCAGATGGGCCTGTTCCAGACCTACCGCATCGCCGGCGGCGAGGCCGGGATGCGCCACTTCCTTGCCCAGTTCGGTCCCTGCCTTGCCTGGCCCTGGACCAAGCTCACCGATGTCGTCGATCTCGACGATGCGCTGATCGAAAAGATCGGCCGGCAATCCGACGAACAGGCGGCCGGTCTCTCGATCCGCGAACTCGAACGCATCCGCGACGAAAACCTCGTCGGCACCCTGCAGGCGCTGAAGGGCGGCGATGGCGGCAAGGGCTGGGGCGCCGGCAAGCTGCTGAAGGAGTTCGAACAATCGCTCTGGGCAGAAGGCGGCGGTGCGACCGCGTCTTTCGACCCGTCGAAACCACTGCGGCTCATCGAGACAAAAGTCAGCCCTGCCTGGGTCGACTATAACGGCCATATGACCGAGCACCGCTACCTCCAGGTTTTCGGCGACACCTCCGACGCATTGCTGCGCCTGATCGGCGTCGATCTCGCTTATGTCGAGGCGGGGCAGAGCTATTACACGGTGGAAACCCACATCCGTCATCTCGGCGAGGCGAAGCTCGGCCAGGCAATCCATACGACCTGCCGGATCCTGTCCGTCGACGAAAAGCGACTGCATCTCTTCCATACTCTCTACGACACGGCGACGAACGAAGCTCTCGCAACGGCCGAGCACATGTTGCTGCATGTCGACAGCAAGGCCGGCAGGACTGTGCCGGCGCCGGCCGCCGTGCTCGACAAGACGAAGGCGATCGCGAACGCCCATGCGGCGTTGGCGCTGCCTGAAGGCGTTGGCCGCCACGTCGGCCAGAAGCGCTAGGAGGATCGGGATGGATTTCGGTCTCAGCCAAGAACAGGAAATGATCGTCGAGACGGTCCGCACCTTCGTCGAAACCGAAATCTACCCGCATGAGAACGAGGTCGAGCGGACCGGCATCGTCCCGCCGGAGCTCGGCCGCGAGATCCAGCGCAAATGCATCGATCTCGGCTTCTACGCCTGCAATTTTCCAGAGGAGGTCGGCGGCGCCGGCCTCGACCATGTCACCTTCACGCTGGTCGAGCGCGAACTCGGGCGCGGCTCGCTCGGGCTGACGGTTTACTTCGGTCGACCCTCGGGCATATTGATGGCCTGCGAGGGCGAGCAGCGCGAACGTTACCTGCTGCCGGCGGTGCGCGGCGAGAAGATCGACGCGCTTGCCATCACCGAGCCCGACGCCGGCTCTGACATGCGCGGCATGAAGTGTGCTGCCCGCCGCGACGGCGGCGATTTCGTCTTGAACGGCACGAAACATTTCATCTCCCATGCCGACGTCGCCGATTTCGTCATCGTCTTTGCCGCGACGGGCGAAGAGGAAACGCCGAAGGGCATCAAGAAGAAGATCACCGCTTTCCTCGTGGATCGCGGCACACCGGGGTTTGAAATCCTGAAGGGCTACGATTCCGTTTCGCATCGCGGCTACCACAACTCGACGCTCAGCTTCGCAGATTGCCGCATTCCCGAAGCCCAGGTGCTGGGCGAGGTGCATTGCGGCTTCGATATTGCCAATCAATGGCTTTACGGCACGCGGCTGACGGTTGCCGCCACTTGCGTCGGCCGGGCGCGGCGTGTCTTCGAGATGGCCCTGCCCTATGCCGCCGAGCGCAAGCAGTTCGGCAGGCCGATCGGCGCCAATCAGGGCGTGTCGTTCAAGCTCGCCGATATGATCACCGAGATCGACGCGGCCGAGTGGCTGACGCTTTCAGCCGCCTGGCGGCTCGACGCCGGCCTGTCGGCGGACCGGCAGATCGCTTCGGCCAAGCTTTATGCCTCCGAAATGCTGGCGAGGGTGACAGATGAGGCGATCCAGATCTATGGCGGCATGGGGCTGATGGACGATCTGCCGCTTGCCCGCTTCTGGCGCGATGCGCGGGTCGAGCGCATCTGGGACGGCACATCCGAAATCCAGCGGCATATCATCAGCCGCGACCTGCTTCGGCCTCTGGGAGCATGAGCCGATGACAGCGAGCCCTCTCGACCGCCTGCTCAGACCGCAAACGATCGCCGTCTTCGGCGGTCGCGAGGCGCGCAGGGTGATCGAGCAGTGCGACCGCATGGGCTTTTCAGGCAGGATCTGGCCCGTCCATCCCAAACTCGACGAGGTGCTTGGACGGCCCTGCTATCGCTCGGTCTCCGATCTGCCGTCGGCGCCGGACGCCGCCTTCGTCGGCGTCAACAGGACGCTGACCGTCGAGATCGTGCGCAGCCTTTCCGAGGCCGGCGCCGGCGGCGCGGTCTGTTATGCCTCCGGCTTCAGCGAGGCGACCGGTGAACTCGGCGACGGTGTCGAGCTACAGCAAGCCTTGCTGGAAGCGGCCGGCGACATGCCGATCCTCGGGCCGAACTGCTACGGGCTGATCAACGGTCTCGACGGCGCACTGCTCTGGCCCGATCAGCACGGCATGCAGCGGATCGAACGAGGTGTGGCGATCCTCACGCAATCCTCCAATATCGCCATCAATCTGACAATGCAGACCCGTGGGCTGCCGATCGCCTATGTGGTCACGGCTGGCAATCAGGCACAGACATCGCTTGCCGATGTCGCCCGCGCCCTGATCGACGATCCGCGCGTCACGGCGGTCGGCCTTCATGTCGAAGGTTTCGGCGATCTTGCTTCTCTGGAACGCCTGGCTGCCGCAGCCCGCCGATCGAGGAAGCCGGTGGTCGTGCTGAAGGTCGGCAGGTCCGAGCAGGCAAAACGCGCGACGGTGTCACACACTGCCTCGCTTGCCGGCAGCGATGCAGTGGCAGACGCCGTGCTCGCTCGTCTCGGCCTCGGCCGTGTCCAGACCTTGCCGGCGCTGTTGGAAATCCTGAAGCTGCTGCATGTCGCCGGCCCGCTCGCAGGCCGTTCGATCTCGTCGATGAGCTGCTCGGGCGGCGAGGCTTCGCTGATGGCGGATGCCGCCGTCGGCCGCAATGTCGAATTCCCACCCCTGCAGCCGCAACAACTGCCGCGTCTGCGGCGGGTCCTCGGCGAGATGGTGACGCTGTCCAATCCGCTTGATTACCACACCTTCGTCTGGGGTGATTTCGCACGCCAGACCGAAGCCTTCAGCGCCATGTTCGAAGGCGGCTATGCGCTCAATCTCGTCGTTCTCGACTTCCCTCGTGGCGACCGCTGCGATGCTTCCGAATGGGCGATGACGGCAGACGCGGTGATCGCTGCTGCCTCTGCTACCGGGGCTCTGGCCGGTATTCTGGCGACACTTCCGGAAAATATGCCCGAGCCGATCGCCAATCGACTGATGGCAAATGGCATCATTGCCTTTTCAGGCATCGACGAAACCATCGCGGCCGTGGAAGTCGCGGCCGGCATCGGCCAGGCGTGGGGAGCACCGCCTCCCCTGCCGCTGCTCGATGTGCCCTGCTTGGACGGCGAGATCGAGACGCTGACGGAAGCCGATGCGAAGACCGAACTTGCTGCCTGCGGCCTTCCTGTTCCTCGGGGGCTGCAGGCTTTTTCTCCCCGTGAAGCCGCCGAGCAGGCCGAACGGCTCGGTTTTCCCGTCGTGCTGAAAGGTCTCGGCATTGTGCACAAGACCGAAGCCGGGGCTGTCGCACTCAACCTCAGGGATGTTGAGGCGGTGTCGAACGCGGCGGCGGCAATGGCGTCGGACCCTGGTTATCTCGTCGAGAAGATGATCGATCCACCGGTCGCCGAGCTCATTGTCGGCGCCATCCGCGACCCTGTCTTCGGATTGTCGCTCACGCTCGGAGCGGGTGGAATCCTCGTTGAATTGCTTGAGGATTCGGTCATTCTTCCGCTTCCCGCGACGAAAACCGAGATTTATGCGGCGATTTCTCGTCTCAAACTTGCAAAATTGATCTATGGCTATCGCGGGCGGCCAAAAGGCGATCTCGACGCCGCGGCCGTCGCTATCGCAGCAGCGGCAGATTATGTCGTAAGGAACGCGGCATGGCTGGAGGAACTGGACATTAATCCGTTGATGGTTCTTCCCGAAGGGCAAGGCGTTGCCGCAGTCGATGCGCTAATACGGCGGAGGAGGTAGCATAGGTTGAGCGACCACATTCGCACACGACATGACGGCGGCATCCTCGAAGTCGTTATCGACCGGCCGAAGGCGAACGCCATCGACCTGGCGACCAGCCGTGCCCTGGGGTTGATCTTCCGGGATTTTCGCGATGATCCTGAATTGCGTGTCGCCATCGTCTCGGGCGCGGGCGGGAAGTTTTTCTGTGCCGGCTGGGACCTCAAGGCGGCGGCATCAGGCGATGCGGTCGACGGAGATTATGGCGTCGGCGGTTTCGGCGGGCTGCAGGAGCTGCGCGATCTTAACAAGCCTGTCATCTGTGCGGTCAATGGCATCTGTTGCGGCGGCGGACTGGAGATCGCGCTCTCAGCCGACCTGATCATCGCCACCGAACATGCAACCTTCGCGTTGCCGGAAATCCGCTCGGGTACGGTTGCCGATGCGGCCTCGATCAAGCTGCCGAAGCGCATCCCCTACCACATCGCCATGGACATGCTTTTGACGGGACGCTGGCTCGACGTTCACGAGGCGCATCGCTGGGGCTTCGTCAACGAGGTCTTGCCGGCCGAGCGGCTTCTGGAGAGAGCCTGGGAGCTTGCCCGCATGCTCGCGAGCGGGCCGCCGCTTGTCTTTGCGGCGATCAAGGAAATCGTGCGCGAAGCGGAGGGTTCGACGTTCCAGACTACCATGAACAAGGTCACCAAGCGGCAGTTTGCAACGGTCGACCGGCTCTATTCGAGCGAAGACCAATTGGAAGGCGCGCGGGCTTTCGCCGAGAAACGAAACCCTATCTGGAAAGGACAATAACGAGGCGGCGCAACCGCAATGTTTTCCCGCATGATGCGGGCACCGGAGGCGGAGAGGAAACCGCTTGCGACCCTGCCCGGAAGTTCTGTCAACGCACAATAAAGAAGGAACTGGGGAATGAACGATTATACCAAATATCTTGCAAGCCGCGTCACCGCAGGCGGGCTCAGCCGCCGCGAATTCATGGGACGCGCCATGGCGGCGGGCATCACACTTGCCGTCGCCGACAAGCTCTTCACCGAAAGTGCGCAAGCCGCCGAACCGAAGCGCGGCGGCCACCTGAAGCTCGGCCTCGAAGGGGGGGCGGCCACCGATTCCAAGGATCCGGCAAAATTCCTGTCGCAGTTCATGTTCTGCGTCGGCCGCTGCTGGGGTGACATGCTGGTCGAATCCGACCCGCTGACAGGTGCCGCCGTACCGGCGCTTGCCGAATCCTGGGAGCCGTCGAAAGACGCGGTGACCTGGACCTTCAAGATCCGCAAGGGTGTCAAGTTCCACGATGGCAAGGAACTGACGATCGACGACGTCGTTGCGACGCTGAAGCGTCATACCGACAAAAAGTCGGAATCCGGCGCGCTCGGCGTTCTCGGCTCGATCAAGGAGATCAAGGCCGACGGCGGCAATCTCGTGCTGACGCTCAGCGAAGGCAATGCCGACATGCCGTTGCTGCTGTCGGACTACCATTTGGTCATCCAGCCGAACGGCGGCGTCGACGATCCGCTCGCCTCGATCGGCACCGGTCCCTATAAACTGACGAGCTTCGAGGCCGGCGTTCGCGCCACCTTCGAGAAGAACAAGGACGACTGGCGCAGCGACCGGGGTTATGTCGATTCGATCGAAGTCATCGGCATGAACGATGCGACGGCCCGCATCGCGGCGCTCTCGTCCGGCCAGGTGCATTACATCAACCGCGTCGATCCGAAGACCGTCAACCTGCTGAAGCGCGCGCCCAACGTCGAGATCCTCTCGACCGCCGGCCGCGGCCATTACGTCTTCATCATGCACTGCGATAAGGCGCCGTTCGATAACAACGACCTGCGCCTGGCCCTCAAATACGCCATGGACCGCGAAACCATGGTGCAGAAGATCCTCGGCGGCTACGGCAAGGTCGGCAACGACTTTCCGATCAACAGCACCTATGCACTGTTTCCCGAGGGCATCGAGCAGCGCGTCTACGATCCCGACAAGGCCGCCTTCCACTACAAGAAGTCGGGCCATAGCGGCTCGGTGCTGCTGCGCACCTCCGAAGTCGCCTTCCCCGGCGGCGTCGATGCGGCCGTCCTTTATCAGGAAAGCTGCAAGAAGGCCGGGATCGAGATCGAGGTCAAACGCGAACCGGGCGACGGCTATTGGACCAACGTCTGGAACGTCCAGCCGTTCTCGGCCTCTTACTGGGGCGGCCGGCCGACGCAGGACCAGATGTATTCCACCGCCTATCTCTCGACTGCGGACTGGAACGACACCAGGTTCAAGCGTCCCGACTTCGACAAGCTGCTGTTGCAGGCCCGCGCCGAGCTTGATGAAGCCAAGCGCAAGGACATGTACCGCGCCATGGCGATGATGGTGCGCGACGAAGGCGGCGTGATCCTGCCGATGTTCAACGACTTCGTGAACGCCTCCACCAAGCAGGTGAAGGGTTATGTCCACGACATCGGCAATGACATGTCGAACGGTTATGTCGCAACCCGCGTCTGGCTGGACGCCTGAGGGGCGCAACGCCCTTTGATCTCCGACGAAGCCGGGACCGCGGGTAAAACCTGCGGTCCCTCCTGACGTTTTACGAGAGGCCTTCGCCATGACCAATCCTGCCCCGAGCAAAATCCTGCCGGGCTTGAGGTTCCGGCAGCGTTTTCCGCTGCTTGCCCTCATCCTCGAGCGCTTTGTGCTCAGCATCGTCCTGCTTTTCGCCGTTTCCATCCTGATCTTCGGCGGGTTGGAAGCCCTGCCCGGTGATTTTGCCACCACCTATCTCGGCCAGTCGGCGACACCGCAGGCTGTCGCCAATATTCGTCAGGATCTCGGGCTGAACCGTCCGGTCACGACGCGTTATGTCGAATGGCTCGGCAACGCCGTTCAAGGGGACTTCGGCACATCCTGGGCCAGCAAGAATTCGGTGAGCGAGCAGATCGGCAAGCGCCTTGGCAATTCGCTTTTTCTGGCGGGTTTCGCCGCGGTGATATCAGTGCCGCTCGCCGTCGGCCTCGGTATGTTTTCGGTGCATTTCCGCAATCGCCTGCCGGACAAGATCATCAATGTGATCTCGCTTGCGGCGATCTCGCTGCCGGAATTCTTCATAGGCTACCTGCTGATCCTCTTCTTCGCGGTGAAGCTCGGTATCGCCACCTTTCCAGCGACCGTCTATGACGGCATGGGCTTCGTCGAGCGGTTGAAGGCGATCGCGCTGCCGACGGCGACCCTGGTGCTCGTTGTGCTCGCCCACATGATGCGGATGACGCGGGCCGCCATTCTCTCGGTGATGTCTTCGGCCTATATGGAGACTGCCGAGCTGAAAGGCCTCAGCGCTTTCCGCTCGATCGTCAAGCACGCCGCCCCCAACGCGCTGGCGCCGATCATCAACGTCGTCGCGCTGAACCTCGCCTATCTCGTCGTCGGCGTCGTGGTTGTCGAAGTGGTCTTCGTCTATCCCGGCATGGGGCAATATATGGTCGATGCGGTCACCGTGCGCGACATGCCGGTCGTGCAGGCCTGCGGCCTGATCTTCGCGGCGGTGTATATCTTCCTCAATATGACGGCCGATATTCTGGCGATCGTCGCCAATCCCCGGCTGAGGCATCCGCGATGAGATTGAGAGACATCCCCATCACCGCCTGGATCGGCATGACCGGCATCGCCATCGCCTTCATCTGCGCGCTCTTTGCACCCTGGCTCGCCCCTTATGGCGAGACGCAGGTCCTCGGCGACGTCTGGCAGTTGCCGGATGATCATTATATCTTCGGCCTCGACAACCTCGGCCGCGACATCCTCTCGCGGCTGATCTACGGCGCGCGCACGACGCTGCTGGTCTCGTCCGCCGCCACCATCATCTCCTTCTCGCTCGGTATCATCCTAAGCTTCACCGCCGCAGTCTCACGCGGCATCATCGACACGGTGTTCTCGCGCTTCAACGATCTGATGATGTCGATCCCGACGCTGATCTTCGCGCTGGTGGTTCTTGCGGTGCTGCCGCAGAACATCATCGTCCTGATCCTGGTAATGGCGATCCTCGATTCCACTCGCGTCTATCGTCTCGGCCGCGCCGTGGCGCTCGATGTCGCGGTGATGGAATTCGTCGAGGCGGCCAAGCTGCGCGGCGAAGGCAAGCTCTGGATCATCTTCCGCGAAATCCTGCCCAACACGCTGTCGCCTCTGCTTGCCGAGTTCGGACTGCGCTTCGCCTTCTCGATCCTGTTTCTTTCGACGCTTTCCTTCCTCGGCCTCGGCATTCAGCCGCCGGCGGCCGATTGGGGCGGCATGGTCAAGGACAACAAGGACGGCATTATCTTCGGCATATCCGCCGCGCTGGTGCCGGGCACGGCGATCGCCGTGCTCGCCGTCTGCGTCAACCTCGTTGTCGACTGGCTCCTGAAACGTACATCCAGCCTCAAGGGAGGGCGCGGCGATGCCTGAGCTTCTTTCGGTTCGCAATCTGAAGATCGAAGCAACCAGCTATCCCCCCGGCGAAGCGCCCAAGCGGGTGACGATCGTCGACGGGGTTTCCTTCGACCTGCAGAAGGGCAAAGTTCTCGGCCTGATCGGCGAATCCGGCGCCGGAAAGTCGACGATCGGCCTTTCGGCACTGGCCTATGGCCGGGGTGGTGCCGAAATCACCGGCGGCGAGGTACGCCTCGACGGCGCCGATATCCTGCCGCTCGGCAAGAACGGCATCCGAAAAATTCGGGGCGCCCGGGTCTGCTACGTCGCGCAATCGGCCGCCGCCGCCTTCAATCCCGCGCACCGGCTCGGCGATCAGGTGATCGAAGCGTCTCTCAAACATGGGTTGATGACGAGGGAGGAGGCGCGCAAACGGGCGCTTTATCTGTTCCGCGTCCTCGGTCTGCCCAATCCTGAAACCTTCGGCGAGCGCTTCGCCCATCAGGTCTCCGGTGGTCAGCTGCAGCGGGCGATGACGGCGATGGCACTCTGTTCCAACCCCGAACTCATCGTCTTCGACGAGCCGACCACAGCCCTTGACGTCACCACGCAGATCGACGTTCTGGCGGCAATCAAACATGCCATCGAAGAGACGCACACGGCCGCCCTCTACATCACCCACGACCTTGCCGTTGTCGCCCAGATCTCCGACGACATCATGGTGCTACGCCACGGTAAGCAGGTGGAATATGGCAACGTCCAGCAGATCATCGAGGCGCCGCGGGAAGAGTATACGCGTGCGCTCGTCAATGTCAGGCAGGCTTATCGCGAGGAGGCCGCCGACCAGTCGGCCGCCCTTCTCAAGGTGGAAAATGTCAGCGCCGAATATTCCAACGGCTTCAAGGTGCTGCACGATGTCTCGCTGCACGTGCCGAAGGGGCAGACGCTCGCCGTTGTCGGTGAATCCGGTTCGGGAAAATCATCCCTGGCGCGCGTTATTACCGGCCTGTTGCCGCCAAGCAGCGGCCGCATCGTCTTTGGCGGCAGACCGCTGATGCCTGGCCTCAAGAGCCGGCCGAACGACGACCTCAGGCGTATCCAGCTGATCTACCAGATGGCCGATACGGCGATCAACCCGCGGCAGACGGTCCGCGACATCATCGGCCGCCCGCTGACCTTTTATTATGGTCTCAGAGGTGCCGAGAAAACCGCAAGGGTGAAGGAATTGCTCGACCAGATCGAGATGAGCAACGGCTTCATCGATCGTTATCCGGCCGAGCTGTCCGGTGGACAGAAGCAGCGCGTGGCGATCGCCAGAGCCCTTGCCGCCAAGCCCGAACTCATCCTCTGCGATGAGCCGACCTCGGCGCTCGACCCGCTGGTGGCGGAGGGTATCCTCAAGCTGCTGCTCCGCCTGCAGGAAGAAGAACAGCTGTCCTATGTCTTCATCACCCATGACATCGCGATCGTCCGGGCGATCGCCGACAGTGTGGCGGTGATGCATCGCGGCAAGCTGGTGCGCTTCGGCCCGAAATCGACGGCGCTGTCGCCACCCTTCGACGACTACACCGATCTGCTTTTGAAATCCGTGCCGGAAATGGAAATCGGCTGGCTGGAACGTGTGCTCGCGACGCGACGCATGGAGAGCGCCGGCAATTGAATGGGCCGATCACTGAAAGGAATGAGCATGGGCTCGCGCGGCTTCGCCACCATCGAGAATGAATGGATCACGCTGAAGGACGGAACGCGGCTTGCCGCGCGCATCTGGATGCCCGACGGCGCGGAGCAGGATCCCGTTCCCGCCGTCTTCGAATTCCTGCCTTATCGCAAGCGCGATGGAACCAGCCCCCGGGATGAGTCGACCTATCCGGTATTTGCGGCTGCAGGCATTGCCGGCGTGCGCGTCGATATCCGGGGATCGGGAGAATCCGATGGCGTCATCGATGGCGAATATACCGAGCGTGAGCTCGCCGATGCCTGCGAGCTGATCGCCTGGATTGCCGCACAGCCATGGTCGAACGGCTCGGTCGGTATGATGGGCATCTCCTGGGGTGGATTCAACAGCCTCCAGGTCGCGGCATTGCGCCCACCGGCGCTGAAAGCGGTCATCTCGATCGCCTCGACCGTCGACCGCTACAATGACGATATCCACTACAAGAACGGCTGCCATCTTTCCGCTCAGCTTTCCTGGGCAGCGACGATGCTCGGCTACCAGTCGCGCGCTCCCGATCCGGCGCTGGTCGGCGAGCGCTGGAAGGAGATGTGGTTGGAGCGCTTGGCAGGCGAGCCCTTCTTCATGGAGGAGTGGCTGGCCCACCAGCGGCGCGACGATTTCTGGCGGCACGGATCTATCTCAGAGGATTTTTCGAAGGTGGAAATCCCGACGCTTGTCATCGCCGGCTGGGCGGACGGCTACCGCAATACGCCGCTGATGGCGGTCGAGGGCCTCGGCGATAAAGCCAAGGCGCTGATCGGCCCCTGGGTCCATAAATACCCGCACTTCGCCTGGCCGAAACCGCGTACGGATTTCCACGGCGAAGCGATCGCCTGGTGGAACAAATGGCTGCGTGGCGAGGACAACGGCATCGACCGCTTGCCGCAGGCCCGCGCTTATATTCTCGATGCCGTCCGCCCAGCGCCGCGACGCGACAGCGATCCGGGTTTCTGGATCGCCAGGGACGTCTGGACGCCGCCGCGTATGCAGTGTTTCTACGTCGAGCAATTCGGCAGGCTGACCGAAGGCATGCCGATCCCGCATGCGCCCGAGCATCCCGTCTATGTGAGATCTCCGCTCGACACCGGGACGGCGTCCGGCGATTATTTCACGCTGAAGCCCGATGTCGAAATGGCGATCGATCAGCGCTCGGACGACGCCGGCTCGCTGGTCTTCGATACGATGCCGCTTGCCGGCGATTGCGATTATCTCGGCCGGCCGGTGCTGACGCTTGCGCTACGTCCCGGCGCGGCGGGCGGCAATCTCTGCGCCCGGCTCGTCGACGTCCATCCGGATGGCACGGCAACGCGTGTCGCCTTCGGCGTCATCAATCTTACCCACCGTGACGGCAATGCCGATCCCAAGCCGCTGATCCCAGGCGAGACGGTGTCGATCCGGCTGGTGCTCGACGCCTGCGGTTATCGCTTCCGCAAGGGGCATCGCATCCGTCTTTCGCTTTCGACGGCCTATTGGCCGATGATCCTACCGCCGCCCGGGGATGAAGGGATCGCGATCGATATGGCATCGCTCGGCCTGGGGCTACCAGTGCTCGGCGACCATCGCAGGATCGAAATCGACGAACCGGCCAATCCCGATCCTTTGCCAAAATACATTGAGCATGCGGCGGCTGCGACGAAACGGCAGGTCGTTCGCGACCTGTCGGCCAACCGCACGGACTATCGTATCCACGAGGATACCGGGCTCCACGAACATCCGCAGACGGGCCTGTCGACCCGGCAGTTGCGCGAGGAAATCTGGTCGATTTCACCGGATGACCCGCTGTCGATGACGGGAATATCGACCTGGACCTGCGACATGCGCCGCCCCGATTGGTTCGTCCGCACCGTCGCCACGGCGCGGATTGCCTGCACTGCGACCGATTGGATCATCAGCGCCGTCGTCACCGCTTTCGAGGGCGACGTGCAGATCGTCGAAAAGGTCTTTGCGGAAAAGCGGATCCCGCGCGACCTGATGTGATCCGAGAGCCTTTCCTGGTTAGATTGAAGCATTCTGCCGGAGCAGGTTTTCGTCAGGGGCAGAGGCGATTGGCGACGGGCATACCCCTTGGTACGTCCGAGCCGATCGCCTCTGATCCTGGCTAGAGATGCCCGGCCCACCGGCCGCACCGCTTCGCTGTGGCGAAGCGATAAGTGCGTCCGGCTATTCTAAGTCTTGCAGATTTGCCTGGCAAATCTGCGGGAGGGTTGGCTGAAACGGGCCGCCTGCTCGACCGGCCGGCTTGGCCGTAGAGCCGCGCTACGACGCGCGCCGGCCGGTCGACCATCCGACTCCGTTTGAGCCAACAGAATGCTTCATGCTAACCAGGAAAAGCTCTAAGGCGCCGCGAAATGCCGGACGGCCTCGCAGATGGCATGGAAGCCATCGCGTGCGCCATCGCTGATGTGGCGGGCGCGCAGCCAGGCATGCACCATCTGCGGCTCTTCCCGGAACCAGACCTCGACGCCCTCCGCGGTGAGCCGCGCCGCATAGTGCCGGCCGTCGTCGCGGAGAGGATCGAAATGCGCCACCGTGATGAAGGCCGGCGGCAGCCCGGCCAGCGAAGCTGCCTGCAGCGGCTCGGCGATCTCATTGCCTTCAGGCGCCTGCAGGATGTCACGGTAGTAGGCGATATCCGACGTCGTCAGCCCTGGGGCCTCGGCCATCTCGACGTATGAGCCTGTCCTAAGGTCCCCGCCGAGCGCGGGATAAATCAGGACCTGGCCAACGAGGCCGGACAGGCCCTCGTTGCGTGCACGCAATGCAAGGCCGGCCGCAAGATTGCCGCCGGCGCTGTCGCCGATCAGCACGACCTTGCTGTTGGCGGAAAGCAGATGCTTCAACACCGTAAAGCCGTCATCCGTCTGTGCCGGCCAGCGATATTCAGGGGCCAGCCGGTAATCGACGGAAACAAGTTCCGCGCCGGCAAAATCGGCAATCTCGGCGCAGATGGCATGGTGGCTCTCGAGCGAACCGACAACGAAACCGCCGCCATGCAAATAAAGCAAGATGGTCCGCGTGAGGATCTTCCGCGGACGATAGCGCCGAATCGCTATGCGCTGGAGCATGCCGTCCGCAAAGATCATCTCCGGGGGCAGCGGGCGGTCAAAGCGGGCGCAAAGAGCGTCATACCAATGCCGCTGTTGCTCGACCGACGCTTCAACGGCGTCGGCGGGATAGAAGCTATCGCAAATCTCAAGAAACTGCAGGATGCCCTTTTCGGTGGGCGCAGGCGATGGAGCGGACATTGAAGGTCCTTTCGATTTGGAACATGCAGACCCATGTCCCTGGGCGACTCTGCGCTCATCATGCGTCAATGCGACGGAGGCGATCTGTCTGGCCGCGACCCATGAATGTCGCGACACTCCATTATTTTGAACCCGCATTTCCAGGTTTCGGCTTTTTTTCAAAAAACCGATATTTTTTCGTCGTCGACCCAAGGAAAGCCTTTGGAGAAACGTCTCAATTCCGAAATAGCATCTTGCTTGATAGCTTGGGGGTAGGTGCGCATTGGATGCGGAGCTCATAGAACGAGCGCGGGGCGGCGACCGGGAGGCCTTCGGGCAACTGATCTCGCGCCATTATGATTTCGTCCATGCGGCGGCATGGCGGTGGTCGGGCAGTTCCACCGACGCGGACGATATTGCCCAGGAAGTCTGCGTCAAACTCGGCGCAGCCATTCGCGGCTTTCGTGGCGCCAGCCGCTTCAGGACATGGCTCTATACGCTGACGCTCAACGCCGCCCGCGACCACAGACGCAAGCTTGCGCGAGAAGAGCAGACATTCCGCGCTTTCGCCGCCGAACCGCAGCAGGATGCGCCGGCCGCAAACGACGATGAGCTATCGAGCGAATTATGGGCAGCCGTGCGCGCCTTGCCGGAACGGCAATGCGACGCCGTGCTGCTCGTCTATGGCGAAGGCCTCAGCCATTCCGCCGCCGCCGATATCATGGGCTGTTCGGAAACGACCGTTTCCTGGCAGGTACATGAGGCGCGCAAAAGGCTGAAGGCCATGCTCGGCAAGGAAGAGGTATGACCGTGGACAAGGAACTTGAAAAGCTCTCCCGCCTCACTCCGCCGGCAGCCGATCCGGAGGGGCGCGCACGCGCCCTTGCCGCGGCGATGCAGGCCTTCGACGCCGCAGAAAATAATGCGACGGCAGCCCAAGGAAATGCGAGAGGCTGGCGTCAAAGCTCCATCATCAACTGGATATGGAGCCCAGCCATGAACAAGAAATTCCTTGCCGGTTCAGCGCTCGCGACGCTGCTTGTCATTCCCGCCGCCGGTTATCTCGTAGTCGAGCTGACCCGAAACGGATTGCCGACCATCGCCCAGACTGAGATTGCCGGTAATCTTTCGCAGAATGGGACGTCGAAACCGGCCGAACCGGCAGTCAAGCCTGCAGACCCAGTTGCGGCTGCGCCTCAACTTCCCGAGGCAGCGGCCGAAGAGAACAAACTGGCTCGATCGTCGGCGGCCGGCAACGCTCAAGCGTTGCAGGACAAGGAGCAGCAAGCTGCCGCGAAACCCAAGGCGCCGCAGACCTCTGAGTTCGATGCCGATGAAATGTCGACTCTTCTGAATAAGTCGGAGGGTTCCCCCACGGCGCTCGGCGGGGCCAAACGCTCCGTGACCGCTACACCCGGCATTGCCCCCCAGCAGCAGTTGGCCGAACCGATGGCTGCTGTCGCCCCTTCCCCTGCTTCACCGACGGACGGAGGTGTCCAGCTTCAGCTCGACCCCGGCCGCGAGCGCTTTGCCAATGCTGCGCCAAATCCGATCAAAAGTGTCGCGACCGATCCGGTTTCGACCTTCTCAGCCGATGTCGACAGCGCATCCTATTCCTTCGTCCGCCGGTCGTTGACGGGTGGGGCGATGCCCGATCCGCAATCGGTTCGCGTCGAGGAGATGATCAATTATTTCCCCTATGACTGGCCGGGTCCCGACAAGGCCGACCAGCCCTTCAAGGCGACCGTGACGGTGATGCCGACACCGTGGAATCACGACACGGAGCTGATGCATGTGGCGATCAAGGGCTATGACATCGCGCCGGCGACCGCGCCGCACGCCAATCTGGTCTTCCTGATCGACGTCTCGGGCTCGATGGATGAGCCGGACAAACTGCCGCTGCTGAAGAGCGCCTTCCGGCTGCTGGTCAACAGGCTGAAGGCCGACGATACCGTTTCGATCGTCACCTATGCCGGCAATGCCGGCACCGTGCTTCAGCCGACGCCCGTAAAGGAGAAGTCGAAGATCCTCTCGGCAATCGACAGGCTGGAAGCTGGAGGTTCGACCGGTGGCGCCGAGGGCATCGAGGCAGCCTATGATCTTGCCAAACAGGCTTTCGTCAAAGACGGCGTCAACCGGGTGATGTTGGCGACGGACGGCGACTTCAATGTCGGCCCGTCGAGCGACGAGGATTTGAAGCGCATCATCGAGGAAAAACGCAAGGATGGCATCTTCCTGACCGTTCTCGGCTTCGGCCGCGGCAATCTCAACGACGCGTTGATGCAGACGCTGGCGCAGAACGGCAATGGCAGCGCCGCCTATATCGACACCCTGGCGGAGGCGCAGAAGACGCTGGTCGAAGAGGCCGGGTCGACGTTGTTTCCGATCGCCAAGGACGTCAAATTCCAGGTCGAGTTCAACCCGGAACGGATCGCCGAATACCGGCTGATCGGCTACGAGACGCGCGCCCTCAAACGCGAGGATTTCAACAATGACCGCGTCGATGCCGGCGATATCGGCTCCGGCCACAGCGTTACGGCGATCTACGAGATTACGCCCAAGGGAAGCCCTGCGGTCATGAATGACGACCTGCGTTATGGCGCAGCCGACAAGGTGCCGGCCGAGACTTCAGATAGCACGCATCAGGGCGAACTCGCCTTCGTCAAGATGCGCTACAAACGGCCGGGCGAAGACAAAAGCGCTCTGATCACCACCCCCGTCGGCGACAGCAACACGGTCGCCACCATCGACGCCGCACCCCAGGATGTCCGCTTCTCCGTAGCCGTCGCCGCCTTCGGCCAGAAACTGAGCCGTACCAGTGCCCTCGATGCCTATTCCTATCAGGCGATTGCCGATCTCGCTGCGGCATCTCGGGGAACGGATGCCTTCGGCTACAGGTCGGATTTCCTCGGGCTTATCAGATTGGCTGACGGCCTCAGCCAGCAATAGAGAAGAAGCGCCCGTGCGCTGGTAAAAGGCGGCCGCAGCCTTGCGGGCAAACCACTGCAAAACCCGCGACGTCATCCTCGGCCTTGTGCCGAGGATCTACGCAGACCAAATTAAGCCACTGAAAATAAACGGTTTCCTGTCAAGCAATTAACGTGGTCAGATGCTCGGCACAAGGCCGAGCATGACGGAGGAGAGTTTATCAACAAACCAAGGCCGCCTGAGAGGCGGCTCAGCGATTATCCCAGTCTCGAGCCGTTGGCTGTGAGATAGACGGCATACAGGGACGTGGTTGCCGTAATGAAGAGACGGTTCAGTTTCTCACCGCCGAAAGCGACATTGGAGACGATCTCGGGAATGTGGATCTTGCCGATCAGCGTGCCATCCGGATCATAGGCGTGCACACCGTCGCCGGCGCTCGTCCAGATCCTTCCCGTCCGGTCGATGCGAAAGCCGTCGAAAAAGCCCGAGGTGCATTCGGCGAAAATACCGAGATCGGTCAGCTTTCCATCATCGGATACAGCGAGCTTTCGTATATGGTGCGGACCGCCCGGCTGGTGCGTACCTCCGGTGTCAGCGATATAGAGGAGCTTTTCGTCAGGCGAAAAAGCCAGCCCGTTCGGCTTGACGAAATCAGACGTCATCTGGTCTGTCGTGCCTGTTGCCGGGTCATGCCGGTAGACGTGGCATCCGCCGATTTCCTCTTCGCCGTAGTCGCCTTCATAGTCGTGAAGGATGCCGTAGCTCGGGTCGGTGAACCAGATGGTCCCATCGGATTTGACGGTAACGTCGTTTGGAGAGTTGAGTCGGCTGCCAGCAATTCGATCGGCCAGGATGCTGATCTTGCCGTTGAACTCGGTTCGCGTGACGCGACGCGTCAGGTGCTCGCAGGTGATGAGCCGGCCCTGGGTGTCGACGGTATTGCCGTTCGAATTGTCGCTGGGGGATCGGAAGACCGACGTATGGCCGCTGGTGTCGTCGTAGCGCATCATTCGGTTATTGGGGATATCCGAGAAAACCAGATAACGCCCGGCGGCAAACCAGGCCGGCCCCTCCAGCCAGCGGCCGCCGGTCCAAAGCCGCTCGACGCGTGCGTGACCGACGAAGCAGCTTTCAAAGCGCGGGTCGAGAACCTCAAAACCCGTACCGTCAATTTCTCCGAACATCTGTTCCTCCATTGCTTCGAGTGTTATCGATATCATAATGTCGTGTTTTGCAGGCTTCGTACAGCCATCCGACCTGACGTCGTTCCCGTGCTTTGCGCCGGGAACGTTGGTTTTTGCCGAGGGGAGTGACACATTCTTGTGAAAATATCGATTGTGCGATGATAGCGATAACTTTATCGTGTCTGGATTGTCGAGCGCAGGAAGCGTGATTGGAAGCGGAGACCAGTGAAAAACGAGGATGAGCCGAAAGACAAGCGTCTGAAGCCGGGAGACGCTCAAAAGCTGACGATGGCGGAGGTCGCCAAATATGTCGGCGTATCCGCCATGACCGTTTCGCGGGCCTTCCGCCAGGATGCAAGCGTTTCCGAGGAGACGCGAAAGCGCATCATGGAAGCCGTCGACGCGCTCGGCTACGTGCTCGACCTGTCGGCCGGCAGTCTTTCGTCAAGGCGCAGCGGCTTCATTGCCGCGCTGGTGCCCTCCATCAACAATTCGAATTTTTCCGACACCGCGCGCGGCATCACCGATGCGCTGGAGAACACCGGCCTTCAGCTTCTTCTCGGCTATACCGACTATGCGGCGGAGAAAGAAGAAGAGCTGATCGAGGCGATGCTGCGCCGTCGTCCTGAGGGCATTATCCTGACCGGTGGTTCGCACACGGCGCGCGCCCGGCGGATGCTCGCAAAAGCCGGCATTCCTGTTGTCGAGACCTGGGAGCTTCCGGAAGACCCGATCAATCATGTCGTCGGCTTTTCCAACAGCGAGGCGATGGCCCTGCTGGTGCGGGCGCTCGCCGGCCAGGGATACCGGAAGTTCGGCTATATCGGCGGAACGACGGCACGCGATACGCGCGGCAGCCAGCGACGAAGCGGTTTCCAGAAGGCTGTCGAAGAACTCGGCCTGGGACCGGGACGGATGATTTCCTTCGGTGTGCCGCCGATCACCATGGAACAGGGCGGCCAGGCGATCGTCAGCCTTTTGGAGCGCTGGCCGGACACGGAAGTCGTTCTCTGCGTCTCCGACCTTTCCGCTTTCGGTGCGATCATGGAATGCAAGCGCAGGGGAATGAAAGTGCCGGGTGATATCGCCATTGCCGGTTTCGGCGACTACGAGATCTCGTCGATCTGCCATCCCAGCATCACGACCATCAATGTCGACTGTTACGGCATCGGCCGTCAGGCCGCCGCCCGCCTGCTGGACGCGCTGCAGGGCAGCGGCGAGGCGACCGGCGACGATATCACATTGACCGGCTACAGGGTCGTCCTGCGCGAAAGCACAGACCGCAGCGCCTAGCTTTATGTTTTACGCAATTCCCGGGAAAAGTGCTTGGCGCTTTGCCTAGGGCCTGCCGTCAGTTGAGGGAAATGAAAGCGGCGACGAGTTGAACGGCTCCGAGAAAGGTGGCGGCGAGTTTGTCGTATCGCGTTGCTATAGCTCTGAATTGTTTGAGATTATTAAAGAAACGTTCGATGAGATTGCGCTCGCAATAAAGTGCGAAGTCTGTTGGTCTGGGCGTAATGCGATTGGCTTTTGGCGGAATCACCGGGGTGATGTGGCGGGCTTTGAGATGGTCGATGAGTGCGTCGGCATCATAGGCTTTGTCAGCCAAGAATGCCTGAGGATCAACTTCTTCTAGAAGAGGCTGGGCCTGTGCCAGGTCTGATGTCTGGCCCGGGGTCAGTGAGATCGCAACCGGATTTCCGAGCGCATCGGCGATCACATGGATCTTCGTCGTCAGTCCCCCACGGGATCGGCCGATCGCCTGGTCCCCCCTTTTTGCGCGCCAGCACTATGCTGGTGGGCGCGCACGACGGTGGAATCCAGCATCATATATTCATTGTCGTGATCGGCGGCCAAGTGTTTGAATATACGCTCGAAGACGCCGCCTTCGCACCATCGGCGCATCCGCTTGTGGACGATCTTCCAGTCTCCGAACCGCTCAGGAAGATCGCGCCAGGGTATTCCGGCACGGTATCTGTAAAGCACAGCTTCCACGAACAGGCGATTATCGGCCGCCGTGCCGCCAACATGACCTTCCCGCCCAGGCAGAAGGTCCTTGATCCGATCCCATTGATCGTCTCGCAATCCATAACGACGTGTCATAACCAGCCCTCCAGTGGCCGGTCTGCTATGAATCACATAAAATCCGATTTGGGAATCTTGCCCAGCAAGACATGGAACTGACGACACACCCTAGGGAAACCGCGCCACATTTTTCCTGGAATTGCTCCAATAGTTGGACGCCGACATCAGAAGGCGATCTGGACTTTCATCGATTTGCTGCGGTCACCTGCCAATTCGAAGGCGGCAACGGCCTCGTCGATTGCAAAAACGCCCGTCAGCAGCGGTTTCAGATCGACGCGGCGCGCGTTGATCAGCTCGACGGCGAGCGCGAATTCCTCGTGAAAACGGAACGTCCCGCGCATCTCGATTTCTTTGGCGACGATCATGTTCTGTGGGATGGAGACATCACCACCGAGGCCCAACTGCACCAGAACGGCGCGGGGCTTCAGCGTCTCCAGTCCGGCGCGCACCGCCCGCTCATTGCCCGACGCCTCGAACATGACGTCGAAATATCCTTTTTCGGCGCTGTAAGCCGCAAGGTCGGAAGCGTGAGTGGCGACATTGATCGTTCGATCCGCGCCGCTGGTGCGGGCGATGGTCAGAACGCTATCGGTCACGTCAGTTGCGACGATTTCGCGGGCGCCAAGAACGCGCGCCGCAACGATTGCCAACATCCCGATGGGGCCGCAGCCGGTGACGAGCACCCGTTTGCCGAGCAGCGATCCGGCGCGGTTTGCCGCATGCAAAGTTACGGCAAAGGGTTCGGCGAAGGCGGCTTCGTGAATGGAAATGCCTTCAGTGACCTTGTGGCATTGCCAGCGCTCCGCCACCAGCCGCTGGCGAAAACCGCCCTGAATATGCGGCATCGGCATGGCGCTGCCATAAAACCGCATGTTGAGGCAGTGGTTTTGCTGTCCCTTCAGGCAATATTGGCAATGGTTGCACGGCCGGCTCGGGGAAACCGCAACACGGTCTCCCACGGCAAGATCGGCAACGCCGGCGCCCAGTGCCTTGACCGTCCCGGCAATCTCATGGCCGAGGATCATCGGCTCGCGCAGGCGAACGGTGCCAAAACCGCCGTGATTATAATAGTGCAGGTCGGAACCGCAGATGCCGCCGGCTTCGATGGCAATCTCAACCTGCCCGACGCCGGCAACCTCCGGCTCACGCTCTTCGATCCTGAGATCCTTGGCGGCATGAATGACGATGGCTTTCATACCGAAATCCTCATACGACGGGAGTTGGAAGCGCGCGACCGGCAAAATGCGCAGCGAGATTGTCTCTGACCAGTTGGCCCATGGCCTTGCGTGTCTCGACGGTACCGGAGCCATGATGGGGCTGCAACACAACGTTTTGAAGCCCCAGAAAACGCGCATCGATCCTGGGTTCGTTCAGGAAGACGTCGAGGCCTGCAGCCTGAATGCTGCGGTCTTGCAGTGCGGCGATCAGTGCCTCTTCGTCGACGGTGGTCCCGCGCGAAACATTGATCAAAATGCCGTTGGGGCCGAGGGCTTTCAGCACATCAGCGTTGATGATCTTCACAGTCGCCTCCCCTCCCGGAACGATGACGACCAGGAAATCAGCCCAATCGGCAAGCGCCAACAGGTCGGACTGGTAGGCATAGGCAACATCCGCGTGCTCGTTGCGGGTGAAATAGGCGATATCGCAGCCGAAAGCAGCAGCCCTTTTGGCGATTGCCTTGCCGATCCGGCCCATGCCGACGATCCCGACCTTCTTGCCGGAGACGCGCGTCACCAGCGGCATGGCGATATTGCCCCACTGGCCGGCGCGGACGAAGGCATCCGCCTGCGTGATCTGTCTCGCCGTGGCAAGCAGCAGGCCGATGGCGATGTCGGCCACATCTTCGGTGAGCACATCGGGGGTATTGGTCACGCGAATGCCGTTGGCGCGGGCATAAGACAGGTCGATTGCGTCGGTGCCGACGCCATAACAGGAGACGATTTCCAGTTTCGGCAATTGCTTCATCAGTTCGGCGGACGCGCCGAGTTCACCACGCGTTGCGATGGCGCGAATATCTTTGCCGACCCTTGCGATCAGTTGCTGCCGGTCTGTCGCTTCCCACAGGCGATGGACGCGATACTTCGCCTCCAGATCGGTCATATCCCATTCCGGATAGGCTCCGGTCATCAAGATTTCTACCTCAGCCATTCCGTCTCCGTCCCGCATTTTGCCAGTTGATTATGTTATCGATAACATATAATTCGAAAGTGGGATGTCAAGTGAGTTTCACCGCGAGTGGCGGTATAAGCGGTCATTCGCAGCGACACTGGAGGAGTTATTTGCATGAAGAACCTGTTTGATCTGACTGGACGGCTTGCCCTGATCACCGGCTCCAGCCAAGGGATCGGCTATGCCCTGGCCGAAGGCCTGGCCCAGCACGGCGCCGAGGTCATCATCAACGGCCGCACGCCCGAAACCGTCAAACGCGCAGTCGAGAGCCTGAAGGCTCAGGGCCTGTCTGCCCATGCGGCGATCTTCGACGTGACCAGCAGGGATGCGGCCAAACAGGGCATCGACGCGGTCGAAGCCGATATCGGGCCGCTCGACATCCTGATCAACAATGCCGGCATGCAGTTTCGCAGCCCGCTGGAAGAGTTTCCGGCGGACAAATGGGAACTGCTGCTGAGCACCAATATTTCGAGCGTGTTTTATGTCGGCCAGGCGGCCGCCAAAGCCATGATCGCTCGCGGCCAGGGCAAGATCATCAACATTGCCTCGGTGCAGAGCGAACTCGCCCGTCCCGGCATTGCTCCCTATACGGCGACCAAGGGCGCTGTGCGCAATCTGACGCGCGGCATGTGCGCCGACTGGGCCAAGCACGGTCTGCAGATCAACGCGATTGCACCAGGTTATTTCAAGACGCCGCTTAACCAGGCGCTCGTCGACAATCCCGAATTCTCGTCCTGGCTCGAGAAGCGGACGCCGGCCGGACGGTGGGGCAATGTCGAGGAACTGGTCGGCGCTGCCGTTTTCCTGTCGGGCGGCGGTTCGTCCTTCATCAACGGCCACACGCTTTATGTCGACGGCGGCATCACGACCTGCCTCTGATAGAGACGAGACAATGGACTTCGAACGAAAGACACCGCCTCTTGCCGTCGTTGTCATGGGCGTAAGCGGCTGCGGCAAATCCTCGGTTGGAGAACGCATCGCCGCTGAATACGACATGCGATTTGTCGAGGGCGATCAACTTCACCCCGTTGGAAATGTCGCGAAGATGGCCGAGGGCATCCCGCTGACCGACGACGACCGCCTGCCCTGGCTCGACCGGATCGGTGCGGAAATAGCCACTGCGCAAAAAGCATCGCAGGGATTGGTGATTTCGTGTTCGGCGCTCAAGAAAACCTATCGGGACAGGTTGCGGCAGGCGGCGGGCGGGCGTCTTGCTTTCGTTTTCCTGGAGGGCTCCCGCGACCTTCTTTTGTCGCGGATGCAGGCCCGCAAGGGTCATTTCATGCCGGCGTCGTTGCTTGATAGCCAGCTGCAGGCGCTGGAGCCGCCGGCCGGCGAAGCTCACGTGGTGACGGTGGCGATCGATAATGCGTTGGACGACATAGTGGCGCTGGCTTGCAAAGGGCTGAGCGGCGCGGCCGTCAAGGGAGGAGACAATTATGCAGGATGACTACAGAGCCGATGTCGCGGTTATCGGCGCAGGCATCATGGGAACGGCAATCGTCACCCGGTTGATCGAAACCGGGCACAAGGTCTCCGTCTTCGATCTCGATGCCGAAAAGGTTGCGGCATTGACCGCCAAGGGTGCGCACGCGGCGAATTCCGTGCAGGCTGCGGTCTCGGCATCGGAATTCTGCGTGCTCAGCCTTAATCATGCGAACATCGTCCGTGCCGTCGTCTTCGGCGAGAAGGGCGTTGCGGCGGCGGCGAGCGCCGACAAGCTGCTGATCGACATGTCCTCCATCGACCCGGCCGACACCGGCGACATGGCGATGCGACTGCGCCGGGAAACGGGCATGGCATGGGTGGATTGCCCGCTGTCCGGCGGCGTGCCCGGTGCGCTGAGCGGGCGCCTGACGATCATGGCCGGCGGCAGCCCTGAAGATTTCGAACGGGCCCGTGTACTGATGCGGCATCTTGCCGCCAATTACACGCTGATGGGCGCATCCGGCGCCGGGCAGACCACGAAGCTGATCAATCAGCTGTTTTGCGCCGTGCTGTTTCAAGCCGTCGCTGAAGCCGTCAAGCTCGCCGAAGCCGGCGGCGTCGATCCCTCAGCCATCCCGGCAGCCCTTGCCGGCGGCCGGGCGGACAATCGGATCATGCAGGAATTCATGGCCAAATTCGCTGCCCGGGATTTCTCCCCGACTGGCAGGATCGACAACATGCTGAAGGACCTGGATTCGCTGCAGGCGTTTGCGCTGAAAACGAAGACGCCATTGCCGATGACCGGCGCGGTAGTCGAAATCCACCGGCTGCTCTGCGCCGCCGGGCTCGGGCCGAAGGATTCCGCCGAAATGATGCACCTTCTCGACGGGCTTCAGGCCGGCTGACGCCAATCTTCGTTGGAAATTCGAGATCGTCATCTTTCCGCTTGACCATCGACGAATGTTATCGATAACATACAGCCAATGACAACCGCAGCTTTGGGAGGAGCCACAGTGGAAGCCAAGAGACTGCTGGAGTTCCAATCGATCACCAAGTGCTTCGGCGGCACGCAGGCGCTGCGTGACGTCTCGATCGATTTGCGCGAAGGAGAAATTCTCGCGCTGCTGGGGGAAAACGGCGCCGGCAAGTCGACGCTGATCAAGACGCTTGCCGGCATCTACAAGCCCGATCATGGCGACATTCTTTTCCGTGGCGAGAGCTACCACCATCGTCCGCCGAAGCCGAACGAGCGGCAGCCGGTCGCCTTCATCCATCAGGATCTCGGTCTGATCGAGTGGATGACCGTCGGCGAGAATATGGGCCTGTCGCAGGGGTTTTCGATGCGTCGCGGCCTTATCGATTGGAACAGGACACAGGCGCGCGCCAAGGAAGCCCTGAAACTGGTCGGCTGCGATTTTGACCCCACCACGCGGGTCTCGACGTTGTCGCGCACCGAAAAATCGCTTGTCGCCATCGCCCGCGCACTTGCCGTCGAAGCCGATGTCCTGGTGCTCGACGAGCCGACGGCGAGCCTGCCCGCCGATGAAGTCGACCGGCTGTTCAATGCGATCCGACCGTTAAAGGATCGCGGTGTCGGCATGATCTACGTCTCCCACAGGCTCGACGAGATTTTCCGTATTGCCGATCGGGTCGCCGTTCTGCGTGACGGATGCATGGTCGGACAGAAGCCGGTCAGCGAGACGACCCCCGACGAGCTGGTGTCGATGATCATCGGTCGCAGCAGCGATAGTCTCTTTTCCAAGGCCGCGATCACGCCTGGTAAGACGATCGTTGAGGTGCGCGATCTCGTTTGCGCCGGTACGAGCCCGATATCCTTCGATATCCGCGAGGGGGAGCTTCTCGGACTGGCTGGATTGCGAGGCGCCGGTCAGGAACGGATCGGCCGGGCGCTGTTCGGCTGCGAGCCCTTCAACGGTTCCATTCTGCTGCACGGCGAGGCCCCTGATCTTTCGAGCCCGCTGCGGGCCATGGCGTCGGGCATCGGACTGATCGCCCGTGACCGGACGGAGGAATCCGTGGCGCTGTCGCTGTCCATCCGGGAAAATACCTATCTCAATCCGGGCGCCGTTGGCCGCGGGCTCTTTTCCTTTCTGTCGCCGCGTGGCGAAGCCGACCTTGCCCATGCGATCGGCCACACGGTCGGCCTCCGGCCGAACGATCCGGATCTGCCGGTGGAGGCGCTGTCGGGCGGCAACCAGCAGAAAGTGGTCGTCGGCCGCTGGCTGGCGACCGGGCGCAAGCTGCTGATCGCCGAGGATCCGACTGCCGGCGTCGACATCGGGGCGCGTGCGGAGATCTACCGTCTGATCACCCAGGCGCTCGAGGCCGGTCTCGCGGTCGTCGTCGTCTCGACGGATTTCGAGGAAATCGCCCATATCTGCCACCGCGCGCTGGTCTTCTCGCGCGGCAAAATCGTCAGCGAACTGACTGCAAGCGCTCTGACGACGGAGGCGGTCATCACAGCCGCCTCCGCATCGGAAGCCGCTTGAGCCATCGGGAGAACAGCCATGCAATCCATTGAATCCACGGCGCTGGAGCCGACCAAGAGTGAAATGGCCGGCCTGTCCACAGGACAGAAGATCGGACGCCTGATCCCGGTCTACGGGCTGGTGATCCTGACCGTCGGTCTGATCGTGATCTTCTCGATCCTGCTGCCCGATACGTTCCCGACCGTGTTGAACGTCCGCTCGATTGTCTCAGACAAGGCAATCATTGCTCTTCTGTCGCTCGCCGCGATGATCCCGATGGCATCGGGCCGGATCGATCTCACCGTCGGCTACGGCATCGTGCTCTGGCACATTCTCGCCATCAGCCTGCAGACGGCCTACGGCCTGCCCTGGCCGGTCGCGGTCCTTATCGTACTCGCGCTCGGCGTCTTCACCGGCTTCATCAACGGCCTGCTGGTCGAGGTTGCGAAGATCGACAGCTTCATCGCCACGCTCGGCACGGGAACGGTTCTCTACGCGCTTGCCCTTTGGCACACCGGCGGGCGGCAGGTGGTCGGGGTCTTGCCTGAGGGTTTCTATGCGCTGAACGGCACCATGCTGTTCGGCCTGCCGATCACCGGCTTCTACGTGCTCCTGATCGCGATCTGCATGTGGATCGTGCTCGAATACCTGCCGATCGGCCGTTACCTCTACGCTATCGGCGCCAATCCAAAGGCTGCGGCCCTCAACGGCATTCCGGTCCGCAAGTTCGTGATCGGCGCATTCGTCACATCAGGTCTGCTGGCGGCTCTGACCGGGGTCCTTCTCGCCTCGAAGCTGCGCATCGGCCAGGCGAGCGTCGGCCTCGAATATCTGCTGCCGGCGCTTGTCGGCGCATTCTTGGGATCGACGACGATCAAGCCGGGGCGGGTCAACGTCTGGGGCACCCTGATCGGCGTCATCATTCTTGCGGTCGGCATATCGGGAATTCAGCAATTCGGCGGGTCGTTCTTCGTCGAACCGCTGTTCAACGGCGTCACCCTGCTGATTGCCATCGGCATTGCAGGTTACGCCCAGCGCAAGCGCGGAGCTGTGAGGAGGATCACACCCGCATCCAAATGAGGATGCCGGCTCAGCCCGGCATCTCACAACAAACAAAATGGAGGAGTGAACATGAAGCGCAGGACTTTATTGCAGGCAACGGTCGCAACCGTCGCCGTTATGCTCAGCATGCCGGCATTGGCCGACTCGATGGCCGACGCCAAGGCGGTGGTCGACAAATATGCTTCCAAGGTGAGCGCCTGGGATGGCCCGACGAGCGGCCCTAAGGGCGCCAGCGGAAAGAACATTGTCATTCTGGCTGGCGACATGAAGAACGGCGGCATCCTCGGCGTGGTCAACGGCGTTCAGGAAGCGGCAGGCGCGCTGGGTTGGACCGTGAAAGCGCTTGACGGCGCCGGTTCGATCGGCGGACGGACGGCGGCGTTCGGCCAGGCGATGGCGCTGAAGCCGGATGGCATCATCATCAACGGCTTTGACGCCGTCGAACAGAAGCCGGCGATGGAAGCGGCCAAGGCGGCCGGCATTCCGATGGTTTCCTGGCACGCCGCTTCGGCTGTCGGTCCGGTTCCCGAAGTCGGCGTCTTCGCAAACGTGACCACCGATGCGATGGAAGTCTCGAAGTCCGCCGCCGATTGGGCCTTCGCCGACGCGGGCGGCAAGCCTGGCGTTATCATCTTCACCGACTCGACCTATGCCATCGCGATCGCCAAGGCCGACCGCATGAAGAAGGAGATCGAGGATCTCGGCGGCACCGTGCTCGAATATGTCGACACGCCGATCGCCGAAACCTCCCAGCGCATGCCGCAGCTGACCACGTCGCTGCTGCAGAAATATGGCGCCAAGTGGACACATTCGCTGGCGATCAACGACCTCTATTACGACTTCATGGGGCCTTCGCTTGCTTCGGCCGGCATTGCCGGCGATGGAAAACCGGTGAACGTTGCAGCCGGCGACGGTTCGGAGAGCGCCTACCAGCGTATCCGCGCCAAGCAGTTCCAGGCCGTCACGGTTGCCGAGCCGCTCAACCTGCAGGGCTGGCAGCTCGTTGATGAGCTTAACCGCGCCTTTGCGGGCGTTCCGTGGTCGGGCTACGTGTCGCCACTGCATGTGGTGACCAGCGCGAACGTCGAGTTCGACGGTGGACCGAAGAACAGCTTCGATCCCGATAACGGCTACCGCGATCAGTACAAAAAAGTCTGGGGCAAATAAGCATCACAGCGAGAGGGCGTATCGACAGATATGCCCTCTCCTCACGATATCGCTTCAAATCGATCCAGCTCTGGCGAGTTTTGGAAGAGAGAACTTATGATCATTCGTTATGCTTTGTTTGAAGGCGAAATCCATCCCGGCCGCGAAGAGGAATTCCGCGACTTCGTGAAACAGCGGCTCGTCCCGCTCTGGACGAAATTTCCCGGCGCCGAGGAAGTCCGGGTACTGGACGGGATGGAGCGCGACGAAGGCGCCCCGGTATACGCCATGGCCCTCGCCATTCGTTATCCGGATATGGATGCGGTGAAGGCGGCGCTTCTTTCCGATGTGCGGTCCGAAAGCCGCGAGGTTACCGGTGAGCTGCTGCAACTCTTCACTGGTAAGGTGCATCATCACGTATTCTCGGCCAACGAATACCCACCGCATATTGCCTGATATCCGACGATCCAAACCTAACGGGAGGCGCTTGCGACGAGTTGCGGGCGCTTTTTCGATTCTGGACACGCGCCCTCATGCGGGACCCAACAGTTACGGCGGCCCGGCTTTTCAGGACAATTTTTTATCGAAGGCGTTATTATTAAACTAAATAGTCTATCGATTTAGTAGATTATACCCGATCTTAGCGTGCATCGTTCCTGCAATCAGCAATCGAAACGGGAAGATCGACGATGACATTGGCTAAGACATTCAAAATTGCGTTGTTCAGTCTGCTCGGCTTCGGCGCCATGCACAATCCCACTGCGGCGCAGGCGGATGCTCCCCTGCTTGCCAAAGTGCCGCCAGGCACCGTACTGACGATCGGCGATCCGGTCACCCAGAAGGCGCTCGAAGTGTCCGGTCTCGATAAGGAGCTCACGTTCGAAGTGAAATGGGCCAATATCAGCGGCGGTCCGCAGACGTCGGAAGCTTTCCGGGCCCACGCGCTCGATGTCGGGTCGGTGGCCGAGATCCCCTCGATCTTCGCCAACTGGAACAACCTGCCCGTCCGCAACATCGCCTACCGCGAACGCCGCGACCCGATCGCCAATCCGATCTACCGCTTCGGCATTGCGCCAGGCGCTGAGGTCAAGACGCTTGCGGATTTCCGCGGCAAGCGCATCGCCTTTAGCCCCGGTCAAGCCCAGGGCACGCTCGTTCTGCGCGCTCTTCACGCTGCAGGTCTGAAGAGCGGCGATGTCACTCTGGTGGAACTGCCGAGCACCGGCGACGTCTATCCGAAAGCCTTGGCGAGCAAGCAGGTCGACATCGCGCCGCTCGGCACCGTCTATATACGGCGCTACATCACCCAATACGGACCTGACGGCGCCACGCTACTTGAACATGGCCTGCGGGATGATCCCGGCCATCTTTATGCGCCGCAATGGGTTCTGGACGATCCCGCCAAGGCGGCCGCTCTTGCCGAATATGTCGGCCTGTGGGCGCGCGCCACCGAATGGGTGAACCGCAACCCGGATCTCTGGATCAAGGAATATTACGTCGGTCAGCAGGGTCTCAGCCAGGAAGATGGGGAATATCTCGTCAAGATGACCGGCGAACAGATCGTTCCCTCCGATTGGAGCGACGTGAAGAAGCGCCACCAGGAAACCATCAACCTGCTGGCGGACGAGCTCGGCAACAAGCCGTTCGAGGTGGAACAGATTTTCGACAATCGCTTCGAAAAGCTGGGTGCGGCGGCTTTGGCCAAGAGCCTGTAATTTTCCACTTTCCGTCCAGGAGGAGATCTGAAGCATGGCAACCATTTGGGATGCGGACGAGGCGAAGCTATCGCTGACATCCGGCGGCAGAATTGCGCATCCAGGTCCACGCGCGGCGAAAACGGCCGGCCCGGCTACCTTCGCCGGCAAAACCGGCCCCCGCGTGCGGCGAAGATTGGGTCCTGGGCCCGCCATACCTTTCGGCTTGCAGATCGGGCCGGCATTGCTGGTCTTGACCTGGGTGGTCGGCTCGGCGCTCGGATGGATCGACCCGCGTATCCTGTCGGCGCCGTGGACGGTGATCGAGGCTTTCGCAAGGCTCATAGAACAGGGTCGCCTGCAGGACAATTTCGTGACCTCGGCGACCCGCGCTTTGCTCGGCCTTAGCATTGGATTGCTGGTCGGCACTATCCTGGCCCTTGTCGCCGGCCTCTCCCGGATCGGCGAAGCCCTGATCGACGGACCGGTCCAGATCAAGCGCGCGATCCCGACGCTGGCCCTGATCCCGCTGCTGATCCTGTGGTTCGGCATCGGCGAGAGCATGAAGGTCACGACCATCGCGCTTGCCGTCATCGTGCCGATTTACATCCACACCCACAATGCGCTGCGCAGCATCGACAGCCGTTATGTCGAACTGGCCGAGACGCTGCGCATGAGCCGGAAAGATTTCATCCTTCAGGTGGTGTTGCCGGGGGCGCTGCCGGGTTTCCTTCTCGGCCTGCGGTTTGCCGTCACTCTCTGCTGGGTTTCCCTCGTCGTCGTCGAGCAGATCAACGCCACCAGCGGGCTCGGTTATATGATCGATCTCGCCCGCAATTACGGGCAGACCGACGTCATCCTCGTCGGCCTGGTGGTCTATGTGCTGCTGGGTCTGGTCTCGGACAGCCTCGTCCGCCTCATCGAACGGAGGGCCCTTTCATGGCGCCGCACCCTGGCAAACTGAAGTCCCCAGCTAACGCCGTCCATATCCGAAATCTCACACGCCGGTTTGCGGCAAAGACGATCCTGGACGGCGTCGATCTCGATATCGCGGAAGGCGAATTCGTTGCCCTGCTCGGCCGCAGCGGCTCCGGCAAAAGCACATTCCTTAAAGCGCTTGCCGGTCTCGGTCACGGTGTCGAGGGGACCGGCACTCTCGATACGCCGGAAAGCCTTTCGGTGGTTTTCCAGGACGCCCGCCTGCTGCCATGGCGCAACGTCATCCAAAACGTCACGCTCGGCCTGCATGGGCCTTCCGGCCGGGAGGCCGGCAGGAAAGCTTTGTCGGAAGTGGGACTTGAAGGGCGGGAAACGGCGTGGCCGAACCAGCTTTCAGGCGGCGAACAGCAAAGGGTCGCGCTTGCCCGTTCCCTGGTGCGCGAACCGGCCCTGCTTCTCGCCGACGAACCCTTCGGCGCTCTCGATGCGCTGACCCGGCTGAAAATGCACGATCTGCTGCGGGAATTGTGCGCAAGGCACCGCCCTGCCGTGCTGCTTGTAACCCATGATGTCGAGGAGGCAATTTCGCTGGCCGACCGGATCCTGGTCCTCGATGAAGGGCGCCTCATCGAGGATCTTAAGATCGACCTGCCGACACCACGCGATCACGGCGATCCGCGCTTTGCAGAATTCCGGATCCAGCTTCTCCGCCGGCTCGGGGTCGACGTCCCGGGGCCGCAAGGCAGCCTGAAGTCAGCAACCACTCAATTTGCACTGGGATTAAGCCAATGAGCACATCGAAAAGACAAATGCGGCTTGGCGCCTTCATCATGGCGACGGGCCATCACATTGCCGCCTGGCGTCATCTGGATGCGCAGGCCGATGCCGGCCTCAATATCGATCACTACCGGGAACTGGCGCAGACAGCCGAGCGCGGAAAATTCGACCTCGTTTTCGTCGCCGACAGCCCGGCGGGATGGGAACGCGCCAAGGACCCGGAAGCGTTTCGCCGCATTGCCCAGGGCGCTCATTTCGAGCCCCTGACCCTTTGGGCCGCCCTCTCCCAGGCGACCAAATATATTGGTTTCGTCGCCACCGCATCGACGACCTACGAGGATCCCTATCTTCTCGCCCGCAGGTTCGCGTCACTGGATTATATTTCCAAGGGTCGCGCGGCATGGAACGTCGTCACGACGGGTGCCGACGTTTCGAAGAACTTCTCGATAGCAGGCCATCCCGCCCATGCCGACCGTTATGAGCGGGCCGAGGAATTCGTCGATCTGGTCAAGGGATTGTGGGATTCCTACGAGGACGATGCCTTTATCCGCGACAAGGAAAGCGGCGTCTATCTCGATCCCGACAAGGTGCATCTCGTCGATCACAAGGGCAAGTTCTTCTCGGTGGCCGGTCCGCTCAACGTCGGCCGTCCGGTTCAGGGTTATCCCGTTATCGTGCAGGCAGGTGCATCCGAACCGGGGCGCGAACTTGCCGCCCGCACCGCCGAGATGATCTTTACCGCCAACCAGACCTTCGAGGATGCGCAGGAATTCTATTCCGACGTCAAGGGGCGGCTCGCCCGATACGGAAGAAGACCGGACGAACTGCTGATCAGTCCCGGCATTTTCCCGGTTCTCGGCGGCACGGAAGCCGAAGCCCAGGCGAATTACGACCATATCCAATCGTTGGTTCATCCCGCCATCGCCTGGAATATCCTTGCCCGCCACTATAAGGGCGTCGATCTTTCCGGTTATTCGCTCGATGATCCCGCCCCGCCCTTGCCTGATAATACCGAACTCAACAAAAGTCGCCTCAAGCTGGTTTCCGATCTGGTATCGCGCAACAATCTGACGCTGCGCCAATTCTATCTGGCGGTCGCGACCGCACGCGGCCATCGCACCGTGGTCGGAACGCCAGAGCAGATCGCCGATGCGATGCAGATCTGGTTCGAGAATGGCGCCGCCGACGCTTTCAACATCATGCCGCCGGTCCTGCCCACCGCGCTCACCGACTTCGTCGATCAGGTCGTGCCGATCCTGCGCAAGCGCGGTCTGTTCCGCCACGAATATGAAGGTACGACGCTGCGGGAGAACCTCGGCCTCCAGCGCCCGCCGAACGGTTTTGCGCTTCAGGCGCAGGCGGCACAGGCAGCCGTATGATCTTCCCGGAGGCCCTCAGACTGGCCTCCTTCTTCCAATCGCGCAGAACCGGCATCGCATGAGCAATCATTCCGAATTTCTCTGGTATATTCCCAACGACGTCAAAGCCGGTCATCGCGGCGATTCCGCCGTCGAAAATCATAGTAGCCTCGATACGCTGACCAGCCATGCGCGGGCGCTGGAGGAGCATGGCTGGAAGGGCGCGCTGATCGGCACCGGCTGGGGCCGTCCCGACACCTTCACCGTCGCGGCTTCGCTTGCCGCCCGGACCACCACCTTCGAGCCGCTGATTGCGATCCGCCCGGGTTATTGGCGGCCGGCCAACTTCGCGTCTGCGGCGGCGACGCTGGACCACTTGACCGGTGGCCGGGTGCGGATCAACATCGTCTCGGGCAAGGACAACCTGGCCGCCTATGGCGACAGCGAGGGTGAGCAGGCGCATCGATATGGCCGCACTAAGGAGTTCATGCGGCTGGTCCGCAGGCTATGGACCGAAGAAAATGTCACCGTCGCCGGCGAGCACTTCCGCGTCGCCGAGTCGACCGTCGTGCCGCGCATCGAGATCCGCGGCGACCGCCGGCACCCCCAATTCTATTTCGGCGGCGCCTCCGAGGCGGCCGAACGGGTGGCGGCCACCGACGCCGACGTGCAGCTCTTCTGGGGCGAGCCGCTTGATGGCGTCAGGGAGCGGATCGGGCGGCTCAAGGGCCTGAGCCGGGCGCTCGATCGCGACCTTCCGCCACTAGAATTCGGGTTGCGGATAACGACGCTGGTTCGGGACACCACGGAACAGGCCTGGGCCGACGCCGAGGCAAAGGTGGCGGAGATGGCCAGAGGCAAGGGCGTCGGTTGGCACGATCACCAGCGCGCGCTCGCCGTCGGTCAGCAGCGACTGCTCGATCTCTATGAGCGCGGCGACGTTCTCGACGACAATCTCTATACCGCGCCAGGCAAGTTCGGTGGCGGCGGCGCCGGCACCACGTGGCTGGTCGGATCGGCTGCGGATGTCGCCCGCTCGCTGCGCAAGTATCAGGATCTCGGCATCACGCATTTCGTGCTGTCCGACACGCCCTATCTCTCCGAGATAAAGCGGCAGGGCGATCAGCTTCTGCCGCTGCTGCGCGACTGAAGCGTCAGGTCGCCGCTGCTACGCATCGGTTGCGGCCGGAATTCTTGGCGAGGTAGAGGTTGGCGTCCGCCACATGCAGCGCCGCCTCCAGGCTGTCGGCCAGGGACCAGTCCGCCAGGCCGATGGAGCAGGTGACGTCAAGCTTCGGGTCGACCTCAGACCATTCATGGTCCTGCACCAGCAGCCGTAGCCGCTCGGCATCGGTAAAGGTTTCCGTGGCTGTCTTGCCGGCAAGCAGAAGGAGGAATTCTTCGCCGCCCATGCGGATTGCCAGGCTGCCTTCCGGTCCGGTGTCGCCCAGCAACCCGGCAAGCCGGCGCAGGACGATATCGCCGATGGAATGGGAAAAGATGTCGTTGATGCGTTTGAAATAGTCGATATCGACCAGCATCAGGGCCGCATGGGTCACGCCGGATTCGACCCACTCCCTACATCTAAGTTGCAATTCACGGCGATTGCCGAGGCCGGTCAGCGGATCGGTGCGCGATGCCAGCACGGCCGCGCGCTGTTCGGCGGCAAGCCGCAGGTTTTCCTCCAGCAGACGCTCGCGCTCCAGCCGGGCACTGTCTTCCTTGCGGCGCATCGTCTCCAGGTCGAGCGCAAGCTTCATCGTATAGGCTCGTGCCGAGGCCAACCGCCGATAATCCTCGACCACCAGTTCATGAAAGATCTTGTGAGAGTCAAACGCCGCCTGCCAGTCGCCGGCCATTTCCGCAATCCGGAAGCGCATGTCGAAATGGCGCAGCTTCATGCGCGGCACAGCCAGAACCTGCTCCATCGCTTCGATACCTGCAAGCAGCGACTGTGCTTCATCGAAAGCGCCCCGCCCTGCCAGAAGATAAGCGTACCAGTAGGACGTTTCCGCCTCCAGCACTTCGTCCTGCGCGACCCGAGCGGCGGCAATGGCGGCGACATAGCGGCCCGCCGCGACGGCGTCATCGCCGTTTGTCCAGGCCAGAAGCCCGAGATAACAATGGCATTCGGCAATCTCATAGCTCAGCTTCTCTGCCTGAGCCTCGGCCAGGATCGATTGCAGCTGCGCTTGCGTGCGCGCAAGCAGGGACTTGTCGATGTCCTGTCGTGCCAGCCGATGTTCGCCGAGCGCACGCGCCGCCATGCGGCTCGCAATTGAGCGGGCGATCAGCACAGAGTCCTTGGCTAGGCCGCTCGCCTCCGCATAATTGAGGCTTTCAGCCGCTGCCTCGGCGGCGCGATCGAAGTCGTTCGAATCGAACAGCGCCACCGCATAGGCGGTTCGCGCCCGCCAGTTGGCTAACGGATCCCGGCAGGACTTGGTGCGTTTCTGGCAATCGGTCAGCAGGGTGAAGCCGGTTTCCAGATCGCCGAGCGCCACGAGAATGCCGCCATGGACCGATTGCAGGGAAATGATCGCAGCCTGATCCTGGCAATATCGGAGCCAGGTTTCGGCGCGCAGGCAGATCTTCAGGCCTTCAGCCAGCGTCTCCTTGTTGAAATGGATGAGCGCCAGTCGATGTGAAACACGCAAAGCTCCGGCAACATCACCCGCTTCGAGTGCTGCCTCATAGGCAGTCTCCGCCACCTCGAGCGCTTCGCCGGTGCGGCATTCCCAGTCTAGGCGCACGGCGCAATCGAGCAGTCCCTGCCAGCTCGCTGCCAGGTTCTGATCGTGCCTTGACTCGGAAGACGCCCGTTTTGCCACCTCTGCCCCGTTCTTTCCTCAACACATAGTCTTTGAGAACTTCTAACAATTCTCAAACAGTGGAGCTTAGCGGCGAATTTCATCGACGAACGTCACTGCTGGCAAGTGGATCCAAACGGTCCTTTTGCAACAGGAGATGTGCGTCAATTCAAACAAAACAACTTGGTGTATTGTTTTCCGCACCGACGTCGGGCCGTTCAAGGCGAAAAATCCGACAAAATAGACAAAAAGCGCAACATTGTGATGCCCTGGCGGCTTCGTTTACACTCTCTAAAATATCTACTCCTATTTTTAGGGATATCGGAGCGACGTTCTGAGGATCGTCACCTACGCCATGATGGCCGGCCAGGTATCCCGAAATCTCGCATGGAATCGACGTTGTTACCCTGACGCTCGCCCGCTTTAGACGCGACGCGCGCAGTGGTGCCCGGCGGACGCATTCGAGGACAGATCCTGGTCACAGACACCTTTAAACCTCGCCAACACGATGGAGCTTGGCAATGAATAGTAGTAAAAGTTTCGGGATCGCTATGCGTCTCGCCCTTGGCTTCAGCTTTCTGATTGCGCTGATGGCCGGCCTGAGCATCTACGCGACGATGCAGGTCGCTGAGATCAATAGCAACCTTGGAACGGTCAACGACGTTAACAGCGTCAAGCAGCGGTTTGCCATCAACTATCGCGGCAGCGTGCACGATCGGGCGATTGCCATTCGCGACGTCACTCTGGTCACCTCTGCCGATGAACGCAAGGCGGCCGAGGCATTGATCGAAAAGCTGGCGGCCACCTACGCCGACAATGAAAAGCGCATGGCGGATATGATTGCATCTCCGGCAGGTGCTACGGATCAGGAAAAGTCCATTCTGGGCGAGATCGCCGACATACAGGCGAAAACCAATCCACTGGTCGCTCAGATCATTGCGCTGCAGGAAAAGGGCGATGGCGAGGCAGCCCGCAAAATCTTGCTCGAACAGGCAAGGCCCGCCTTCGTTTCCTGGCTGGGCGCCATCAACAAATTCATCGACTATCAGGAAGCACTCAACAAATCGATTGGCGGCGAGGTTCGCAGCACGGCAAGCGGCTTTAAGCCGATCGTGCTGACGGCGCTGGGCATCGCGGCTCTTCTTTCGATCGTTGCGGCTGCGATCACCGCGCGCACGATCGTCGGCCCGCTGGGAAGACTGCAGCTTTCATTGAAAGCGATGGCGGAGGGCAATCTCGATGGCGATCGTCGCCTCGAAGCGCGAGGTGACGAGATCGGCAGGCTTGCGCGCGCCGTAGCCGGCTTGCGTGACGCCATTTCGACAAAGGCCGAACGGGAAGCTGACGTGGAAGCCAAGCGGGCTGTCGCGGAACGGCATCGGCTTGAGCAGGATGCCGATGAACGCCGCACGCTTGCCGAGCAGACCGACCGGGCGGTCGGCCAACTTGGCGATGCATTGCAGGCGCTGGCCAACGGCGACCTCACACAGCAGATCGACACGCCGTTCATCCCATCTCTGGAAAAGCTCAGAGCCGACTTCAACACGGCGGTCGAAAAGCTCCGCGCCGCCATGCAGAAGGTTGCCCAGAATGCGAGCGCGATTGCGGCCGGCGCACAGGAGATCCGATCTTCCTCGGACGATCTCGCCAAGCGGACCGAACAGCAGGCCGCATCCGTCGAGGAAACCGCCGCTGCGCTCGAGGAGATCACCACCACAGTCGCCGACTCAAGCAACAAGGCCCAGGAAGCTGGGCAGCTCGTTCGCAAGACGAAGGATAGCGCGGAGCGTTCGGGCAGCGTCGTCCGGGGCGCGGTCGACGCCATGGGCAAGATCGAATCTTCGGCGACTGAAATCGGCAGCATCATCGGCGTCATCGATGAAATCGCCTTCCAGACCAACCTGCTTGCGCTGAATGCCGGCGTCGAAGCCGCCCGCGCCGGTGAAGCAGGCAAGGGGTTTGCCGTCGTTGCCCAGGAAGTGCGCGAATTGGCGCAACGTTCCGCCAAGGCTGCGAAGGAAATCAAGGAACTGATCAACGCTTCGAACGGCCACGTGAAAAACGGCGTCGCCTTGGTCGGCGAGACCGGAAAAGCCTTGGAAGAGATTGTCGCACAGGTGCAGCAGGTCGACGGCAATGTCGGCGCGATCGTCGGTGCTTCGAAAGAGCAGGCAACGGGGCTGAAGGAGATCAACACCGCCGTCAACAGGATGGATCAGGGCACGCAGCAGAACGCCGCCATGGTGGAAGAAGCGACAGCCGCCGCCCATAACCTCGCCAAGGAAGCCGACGCATTGTTCCAGCTCCTGGGTCAGTTCAGCATCGGGGGCGCAGTGGCATCGAAGCGCTCAACGCAGCCCGCTGCCGCAGCACAGCATGCTCAGCCGGTGTCCTCGCCGGCGCGTCAGATGATTGCCAAGGTAGGCAGGTCGTTTCAGCGCAATGCGGGCCAGGGAAATTCGGCCCAGGGGAACGCAGCATTGGCCGGCGATTGGGAAGAGTTCTAAATCGCGCTGATTTCTCGCCAGCCTCTGCTGGAAAGCAATTTACAAAGGGCGGCGTATGCCGCCCTTTGCATTGATTGACCTTACGCCCGGGCTGGAACCTTGGTCGGAAGCAGGGCATTGATCACCACCGCGACCGCGATGTTTGCTGCAAGAGCCAGCAGTCCCGTATAGACGGTGAAGGGTTCGCCGCCGAAGCTGATCATATGCAGTGGCTTCCAACCGGCATCCCACACCAGGAAGGTGCCGCCGCAGAAGCCGACGAACCAGCCGGCAAGCAGGCCGGGTGCACGGAACCAGTTGGTATAAAGACCGAAGACCAGGGCCGGAAGCGTCTGCAGGATCCAAATGCCACCGAGCAGCTGCAGGTCGAGTGCGAACTGCGTCGGCAGGAAGATGATGACGAGCAATGCGCCTACCTTCACCACCAGCGACGTCACCTTCGCGACCTTGGCTTCGCCCGCATCGCTGACTTTCGGATCGACATAGGCTTTCCAGAAGTTGCGGGTGAAGAGATTGGCGGCACCAATGCTCATTACCGCCGCCGGCACCAGCGCGCCGATAGCGATCGCCGCAAAGGCGAAGCCGGAGAACCAGCCCGAAAACAGCGTCTTGAACAGCGTCGGAACGACATCATTGGCACTGTCGAGCTTCAGGTTGGCGGCATGGCCCATATAGCCGAGCAGTGCCAGAAGACCGAGCAGCAGCGTATAGGCCGGCAGCATGATCGCGTTCTTGCGGATCGTCTTGCCGCTGTTGGAGGCAAAGATGCCGGTCAGCGTATGCGGATACATGAAGGCCGCAAGCGCCGAACCGAGAGCGAGCGTCGCATAGGCGACATATTGATTGCCGCCGAGCAGCAGGCTGCCGGAGCCCTTGGCCTGGAAAGCCGCATCGGCCGAGGCGAAGACGTTGGCGTAGCCTCCGAGCTTCGACGGGATCAGCGCGACGGCGGCGATCACCACGATATAGATCATGATATCCTTGACGAAGGCGATCAGCGCCGGGGCGCGCAGACCCGCCGAATAAGTATAGAGCGCCAGCACGATGAAGGCGATCGCGAGCGGCAATTCGCCATGCAACCCGAGCGCCTTCAGCACCGCCGTCATGCCGACGAGCTGCAGGGCGATGTAGGGCATGGTGGCGATGATGCCTGTTGCCGCGACGGCGAGTTCGAGACCGCGCGATCCGTATTGGCCATGGACGACGTCGGCGGCTGTCACATAACCGAACTCCTTGGCGCGTTTCCACAGCACCGGCATGACCATGAAGACGAAGGGATAGACGACGATGGTGTAGGGCAGCGCAAAGAAGCCGTAGGCGCCGACCGTATAGACCAGCGCCGGGACGGCGATCACGGTATAAGCGGTGTAGAAGTCGCCGCCGACGAGGAACCAGGTGATCCAGGTGCCGAAGTTGCGGCCGCCGAGGCCCCATTCATCGATATGGGCGAGCGTCTCGGGCTTGCGCCAGCGGCTGGCGACGAAGCCCATGACGGTGACGAGGACGAAGAAGAAGATGAAGACGGCAAGCGCCTGGCCGTTGATATCAGTCGTCATGGCGGGTGCTCCGATAAGCGATCCAGGTCAGCGTCGCGGTGATCGGCACCCAGAGCAGCTGATACCAGTAGAAGAACGGAAAGCCCAAAAGAGACGGCTCGCGGACATTGTAAAATGGCGGCCAGAGCAGACCTATATACGGAATGATCAGCAGCCAGAGCGCTGCCTTGCTACGTGGTTTTTCCATATCGGAATACCTTTCAGGCGCCGCGGGCGGCGGTCGCCATGTTCCAGTTGTCGGCGTGGAAGGCAGGTGTGTCAGCCGGCCGCCGCAGCAAGCCCGCTTCGGGTCGCTCGCGCTTTTCCGATCGATCGGAAGCTGATGTAACGCATGTGAATTCCTCCCAACGGCTTGGCACTTGGCTAGCCGTGGATGAAGTCCTAGGCCGTCGGTTTTATCCTCACAAGATGGGCGCGGCGCTGAAATACCAGAGCCTACCCAGAAGTGGGTAGGTGCGGATTTCCTTCGGCTTTCGAGACGATGCCGTGATCGAGCGCATAGCGGATGAGGCCGGCTGTGGTGGCGATGCCGAGCTTTTTCTTGAGGTTCTTGCGATGTGTTTCGGCGGTGGCGGAGCTTATCCCCAACACTTCGGCGATCTCGCGGTTGCTCCTGCCGGCAACGATCAGCCCGAGCGTGTCGCGTTCGCGTGGCGTCAGGCGATCGCTCCCTTCCTCAGCGCGTTCGCCCATCAACACATCGAAGACACCCGACGAAAAATAGGTGCCCCCGTCGGCAACGGTCTCGATGGCCGCGACGATCTCGTCCGTCGAGACGTCTTTGAGGATGTAGCCGGCGGCGCCATGCATGACCGACGAGGAAATATACTCGCGGCTGTCATGCATGGAGAGCATAACGACGCGGGTTTGCGGAAGTTCGTTCCTGAACAACTCGATGGCATCGATACCGCTGAGCTTCGGCATATTGATGTCCATCAGCACCACCTGCGGTTGGACCTGCCGGGCGATCTCAAGCCCGGTTTGCGCCAAGCCGGCGGTGCCGGCGACTTCGATATGGTCGAATGTTTCGAGCACGGCTTTCAAGCCGTCCAGCACCAGCGGATGGTTATCGATCAGCAGCACCCTGATTTTCGGGCGTTCTCTCATGCGGCTTCCGCCTGCTTGCCGGCGGCAAGATTGGCCGATTTCGGCATCATTGCCGTCAGCGTTGTGCCGGCCTCGCTGCTATTGATCAACAGCAGGCCGCGGAAATGCGCCATCCGCTCCTGCATATTGCGTAGGCCGAGTCCCGCTCTGCCTGGGGCGCCGTCGTTGCTGCCGTCGAAGCCGGCGCCGTTGTCGGAGATGGTCATGCGGGCGCGGCCGCCGTCGCTCCAGAGCTTGACTGTAAGTCGGGAGGCGCCTGCATGGCGTTCGACATTGTTGAACGCTTCCTGCGCGACACGATAGAGCGCGGTGTTGGCTTCGGCTTTCAACGTGTCGGCGAAGTCTGAGGCGTCGATTTCAGTGTCGATTCCAGTCCGCTCGGCGAAATTGTAGCAGAGTGCCTCGATGGCCGCCTTTAGGCCGAGGTCGTCGAGCACGCGCGGGCGCAGGTCGTGCGAGAGCCGCCTGATCTCCTTGATGGCGCCGTTCAGCGCCTCGACGCCGCGGTCGATGGTCAGCGCCGCATCGTCGACATTGGTCCTGACCTTGCGGCCGGCAAGATCCATCGCATAGCGTACGCCGACGAGATTCTGGGAAATGCCGTCATGCAGCTCGCGGGCAAGGCGGGCGCGCTCTTCTTCCTGGGTGTCGATGACCCGCTGCGTCAGCGCCTTGAGCCGGCTGTCGGCCATGCGGCGCTCATGAAAGGTCAGCAGCATGCAAGTGGTAAACACGACGAGCACCGATGGCACGGCAATCAGTGCAACGATGACGAAGGTCCGTCTTATGTTGGCGCGCGTCACCTTGTTGGCGGCGGCACTCTGGGCAAAGACGTCGTCCAGATAGACGCCGGTACCGACGACCCAGTGCCATTTGTCGAGACTGACGACGAAGGAAAGCTTGTCGGCGATCTGCCCGGTCGATGGTTTCTGCCACTTATACTGATGCAGGCCGCCGCCCGCTCTTGCCGTGGCGATCAGTTCGGCGATGACCTTGTCGCCGTCCGGATCGGTGAGATCGAGCCAATTGTGCCCATGCCGAAAGCTCTGGCGCGGATGGACGATATTGTTGCCGTCATAGTCGTAGACGAAGAAATATCCATCCTTGCCGTAGTCGAGCGAAGTCAGGATCGCTGCCACCTGCTGCTTGGCAGCCTCGTCGTCGGCCCCGGCCTTGTCATAAATTGTCTGGATGGCGGAAAGCGCAAGGTTGGTCAGATTGAGGATCTCGGCTTCCTTGGTCTTCAGCATGTTCTGCTCGAACGTGTCGATGCTGTTCTTGGCGAGGTTTGCCGATTGCCAGGTGATGAAGGTGGTGATCGCAAGGATCGAGATGACGAGCGGGACGATCGCCAATGCGATGATCTGGTGTCGTAACGTCAACGGTCATTCCTCCCCGGGGATCTGCACGCGGAATTATGCCCTTTGTCCTATATGAGTCCAGTCGCTGCCGGTGAGACAGGATGATCGCTATTCCAGGGGCACGAACAGGCCGAGCTTGACGTCGCGCAGCACGACATTGGTATGCATGCGGCGGATCTGCGCGTTTTCCGCCATGATCAGAGCAGCGATGTCGTCATAGTGCTCGACGTCGCGGGCAGTGACGATCGCGATCAGATCGACTGCGCCGGTGACGTAATAGACCTGCTGGATATGATCCTGCTTCTCCGCCCAAAGGCGGAACTTCGCCAGTGCGTCGTAATTGTCCCGCTCGATCTCCATCCCGACAATGAACACCATCGATGTTCCCGTCGCCTTCCGATCGACGACGGCGACCTCCGCCTTGATGATCCCTTCCTCGCGCAGTCGCTTCAACCGCCGCTGCACGGCCGAGACCGACAACCCGATCCGTTCGGCTATTGTTTCGGCCTTCAACTGGCAGTCGCGCTGAACGATGTCGAGAATGTCACGGTCAAAACGATCCAGCTGTTCCATCATTCAGTCCAATTCCAGTTGCGGCACTCATACATTCTGCCGTAATCGATGCGCGAGGAAGATTATTTTGCACATAATATGCAAAAGAGGTGATAATTGCGCGAAAAAACCGCGTTATTTTATCATTATCCTTCCCAAATTCAGTTCAGCCGGACCCATGCATGTCGGATCAACCCTTTCCTGCTCTTCGCGTCGAAGATCTCCATAAAAGCTTCGGCTCGCAACAGGTTCTCAAGGGTATCTCGACCGAGGCCCACAAGTCGGATGTGATCTCTATTATCGGGTCGTCGGGCTCCGGCAAGAGCACTTTTCTCAGATGCATCAATTTCCTGGAAACGCCGGATCGTGGTCGTATTGCCGTGAACGGCGAGGAAGTCGCGATGAAGGCCGGCCGCGGCGGACGGCTGCAGCCGCAGAGCTGGCGGCAGATCGAACGGCTGCGGACGGGGCTCGGCATGGTCTTTCAGAGTTTCAATCTCTGGGCCCATCGCACCGTGCTGGAAAACGTCATCGAGGCGCCGGTGCATGTCATGGGCATATCAAGGCGCGAGGCGATCGAAAAGGCGGAGGCACTGCTCCATAAGGTCGGACTTTTCGACAAGCGTGATGCCTATCCCGCCTTCCTCTCCGGCGGCCAGCAGCAGCGCGCGGCGATTGCGAGGGCGCTGTGCGTCGATCCCGATGTCATGCTGTTCGACGAGCCGACATCGGCGCTCGATCCGGAGCTGGTCGGCGAGGTTCTCAAGGTCATCCGCGATCTCGCGGAAGAAGGCCGGACCATGCTGATCGTCACGCATGAAATGCGCTTCGCCCGGGATGTATCGAGCCGCGTCCTCTTCCTGCATCAAGGGCTGATCGAGGAGGAAGGTCCGCCCGAGCAGATATTCGGCTCGCCCGTCAGCGCCCGCTGCCGGGAATTCACCCGTCTCGGCGGCCATTGATCCACATCAGCCATCATCGATAACACGCTAACCAGGAGAATCCTGCGAATGAAACTGCTTCCCACGCTTTTTGCCGGCGCAGCACTTGTGCTTTCCGCCGCCACCGCACAGGCCGAAGTCCGCTTCGGCGTCATGAACGAATCCTATCCGCCCTTCTTCGCCAAGGACGCCTCTGGCCAGTGGCAGGGATGGGAAATCGACCTGATGAACGCCGTCTGCGAAGAGATGAAGGAGAAATGCTCCATCGTCGAGATTTCCTGGGATGGTCTCATTCCGGCTCTCCAGAGCAAGAAGTTCGACGTGATCTGGTCGTCGATGTCGAACACCGCGGAACGCTCGAAGGTGATCGACTTCACCGACAAATACTACAATACGCCGAGCACTTTGATCGGCCCGAAGGACCAGAAGCCGGGCGCCACTGCCGAGGATGTGAAGGGCAAGACCATCGGCATCCAGGTGTCGACGATCCAGTCTGAATATTACAAGAAGTATTTTGCCGCAGCCGCGGAGGAAAAGACCTACCAGACGCTCGACGAGGCTTTCCAGGATCTCGCCTCCGGCCGCATCGACTACGTTTTCGGCGATTCACTGGCGCTCGACGCTTTCCTGAAAAGCGACGGCGGCAAGGATTGCTGCGCCAAGATGGGAGATGTCGCCGACGACAAGGAGATTCTCGGAGCTGGCGTTTCGGGCGGGTTGCGCAAGGAAGACACGGAGCTGAAAGCCAAGCTGAATACGGCCATCGCTGCCGTCCGCGCCAACGGTCAGTATGACGCCATCAACAAGAAATACTTCGATTTCGATATCTACGGCGCGAAGTAAGCAGTCTCAGCGATGGCGACCACCCAACAAGGCATTCTGGACCTGCTGTCTCCCTATCCTCCGGGATGGGGCGGCGTTCTCTTGACAGGTGCAGTCTCCACGGTCGCCATCTCCGCTTGCGCCTTCGCCATCGGCCTGCTGCTCGGCACCGGCGGCGCGCTCGGAAAGCTTTCCGGCAATCGCCCGCTGCGCCTCGTGCTCGATCTCTATACCACGATCATCCGCGCCGTTCCCGAGCTGATCCTGATCGTCGGCCTCTATTATGCCGGCACCGACGGCCTCAACCGGTTGCTGGCCGCACTGGACCTGCCGCCGATCAACGTGAACGGCTTCGTCGCCGCCGTCGCGGTGCTGGGTTTCGTCCAGGGCGCCTATATGACCGAGGTGCTGCGCGGCGCGATCCTCGCCATTCCCACGGGCCAGATCGAGGCGGCCAAGGCCTTCGGCATGGGACCGATGCTGCGCTTCCGCCGCGTCCTGCTGCCGGCACTTTTGCCGAACGCGCTGCCGGGGCTCGCCAATCTGTGGATGTCGGTCACCAAGGACAGCGCGCTGGTCGCGGTCGTCGGCTACCAGGAACTGGCGCTCGCCACCCGCCTCGCCGGGGCAAGCACCAAACACTACTTCGTGTTTTTCCTGGCTTCGGCCCTTCTCTACCTCGCCATCACGCTCGTTTCCAACGTCGCCTTCAAGCTGATCGAGGGACGGGTGCGGCGGGGACAGCCGCGGCTTGCCTGAGGAGCATCTCATGAATTTCACCTGGATCTCCTCCTATTGGCCGCTTCTTCTGACCGGCGCCTGGCAGACCGTTTCGCTGCTGGTGATCTCCGTGGTGTTCGGCTTTGCCATCGCCGTCGGTCTCGCCTTCGCGCAGGTCAGCGGCGGCAGGCTGACGCGGCTGCTCGCCCGCGGCTATTGCACCTTCTTCCGCGGCACGCCGCTGCTGATCCAGCTGTGGCTTCTCTACTACGGGGTCGGCTCGCTGCTGCCCATGGTCCCCGGCATCCGCCAGAGCCTGTTCTGGCCGATCCTGCGCGAGGGCTTCTTCTTCGCCGCCGTCAGTTTCACGCTGAACTATGCGGCCTATGAGGCAGAGGTATTGCGCGGCGCACTGCTGGCCGTTCCCAAGGGTGAGCTGGAGGCCGGCCGGGCGTTCGGCCTGTCGCCCTGGAAGCTCGTCCGCCGCATCTGGCTGCCGCGCGCAATTCGTATCGCCCTGCCGACGATTGCCGGAGAGATCGTCATGCAGCTCAAGGCGACGCCGCTCGCCTTTACGGTGACGGTAATGGATCTCTATGCCGTGGCCAACAAGGTTCGCCAGGACACGCTGCTGGTCTATGAGCCGCTGCTTGTCGTCACCGTCTTCTATCTCGTTTTAACCGCAGTGATTGCCCGCGTCTTTCGAGGTGTCGAAGCGCAAGTGCCGGTTCGTCGTTAGGCCGACGAAAAAGGAACCGGCCATGAACCCCTTCGCGCACCAATCACTTGCAATCCTCCCACTTTGTTACAAAAAGCCCGCCGTCGATGACGGCGCGACAGCCTGAATGGAAACCTCTTCATGAGCACGACACGAATTCTCGATGGCGGCATGAGCCGCGAGTTGCTGCGGCTGGGCGCCGAATTGAAACAGCCGGAATGGTCGGCACTTGCGCTGATCAACGCGCCGGACATCGTCCGTGATGTGCACAAGGAATTCATCGCCGCCGGGTCTGAGGTCATTACCACGAACAGCTATGCGCTGGTGCCCTTCCATATCGGCGAGGACCGGTTCCAGAAGGAGGGGGCGGCGCTGATCCGTCTCGCTGGTCGTTTGGCGCGCGAGGCGGCCGATGCCGCCACCGATCGCAAGGTGCTGGTCGCCGGTTCGCTGCCGCCGATCTTCGGCTCCTACGAACCGCAGAATTTTCAGCCTTCACGGGTGCAGGACTATCTCAAGGTGCTGGTCGAAAACCTCGCTCCTTTCGTCGATGTATGGCTCGGCGAGACATTGAGCCTGATCGCCGAGGGAGAGGCTGTGCGCCAGGCCGTGGCGGCGTCAGGCAAGCCGTTCTGGATTTCCTTCACCTTGGCGGATGACGAGGCAGACATCGAAAGCGGGGAGCCGAAACTTCGCTCCGGCGAAAGCGTCGAGGACGCGGCATCCTGGGCGGTTTCATCGGGCGCGGAGGCTTTGCTGTTCAATTGCAGCAAGCCGGAAGTCATGCGAGGCGCGGTGGAAAGGGTAGCGGGCGTGTTCCGGAAGACGCACGCTCAGATTGAAATCGGCGTCTATGCCAACGCCTTCGAAGGCGAACAAGGCACATCCGCCGCCAATGAAGGCCTGCACGAGACCCGCGACGATCTGAACGACGACGCCTATTCGCGCTTTGCCTGCTCATGGGCCGAAGCCGGTGCGACGATCATCGGCGGCTGCTGCGGCATCGGCGCCGCCCATATCCATCGCCTCGGCAAGACGCTCTCACGCTGAAACACTGGGGGAGCGGCGGTTCGTTATGCCGCCGCTACCGCACACCGATCGGGATGATGCGCGCCGTTATTTTCCATGCCGGAACTCATATTTTTCCGGGTGAAGCGCCCGTCGATAAATAACTTGATTTATTTGATCATCTTTTATAACTCGACCTCGTATTTAACCGATGGAAGGTCGTCATGAATTTTAGATCCGTAGCCGGTTGGCTGGCTGCCTCGCTTGTTTCCGTTTCCGCTGTTTTGTTCGCATCCTCTGCCATGGCGGAACAGAAGACGATCACCGATGTGATCGGCCGCGAGGTGAAGGTCGACCTTCCGGCCAAGCGCGTCGTTCTCGGCTTTTATTTCGAGGACTACATGGCCGTCGGCGGCGAGAGGGCCTATGATTCCGTCGTCGGCATTTCCCGCGAGGCATGGGAAGGTTGGGTTCCCGCGAATTGGAAGATGCACCTTGCCCACCGCCCCTCGCTCGGCGACATCGCCGATGTCGGCGAAGTGGAAGCGCAGACCTTTTCGATCGAGAAGGTGTTGAGCCTCAACCCCGATCTGGTCATCCTTGCGGACTGGCAGTATCAGGCGCTCGGCCAGGACGCCCATCGCTTGGAAGAGCAGGGTATTCCGGTCGTCGTGGTCGACTACAATGCCCAGACGATTGAGCGCCATGTTGCTTCGACCGTGCTCTTCGGGCAGCTCACCGGCCAGGACGCACGCGGCAAGGAAATCGCCGATTTCTATGCCGGTGCGCTGAAGGACATCGCTGCCCGTGTCGCCGCGTCGGGCAAGCCGAAGCCGAAGGTCTATGTCGAATTCGGCAATAAGGGGCCATCGGAATATTCCTTCACCTACGGCAAGAACATGTGGGGCGCCATGTCCACCGCAGCCGGCGGCGACAACATCGCAGCACCCTTCGTCGAATGGTGGGGTCCGATCAATCCGGAGCAGGTCCTGGCGTCCAAGCCCGATGCCATCTTCATTTCCGGCCGCGAGAACAACAAGAGCGAGACCGCGCTGCCGATGGGGCAGGATGTGAAGGCTGACGAAGCCCGCGAAAAGCTGAAAGCCTTCGAAACCCGCCAGGGATGGAGCGAGCTGCCGGCCGTCAAGAACGGCCAGCTCTTCGGCGTCTATCAGGGCGCGTCCCGCACGTTGTCGGATTTTGCAATGGTGCAGTATATCGCCAAGCAGCTCTATCCCGAGCAGTTCAAAGACGTTGACCCCGTTGCCGACTACCTCGGTTACTACAAGAAATATCTGCCGGTGGTTCCCGAAGGCACCTTCGCCATCGCGGTCAAGGGTTGATCCTAACCTACCCCCGCGAGCGCCATCTCGCATGGCGCTCGTTTCCCGTCGAGACAGGTTTTCCGATGACAGTGACCGCCCGCAATGCCGAAGCGATCGGCGCGCACCGGCTGCGTGAGCGCAGGCGCTGGCGCAGCCTGATGATTTTCGTGCTTCTGACGGCGGTATGCCTGGTTCTCGATATCGCCACAGGCCCCTCGCTGCTGTCGCCGGCGGAAGTGATGCGGTCGCTCACGGGGCTTGGCGAGCGCGCAGCCATGACGGATTCCATCGTTCGGGGCCTGCGCCTGCCCATGGCGCTGATGGCGCTTGCCGTCGGCGCGGCGCTGGGGGCTGGAGGCGCGCAGATGCAGACGCTTCTCAACAATCCGATGGCGAGCCCCTATACGCTCGGCATGGCGGCTGCGGCGGGCTTCGGGGCAGCGCTCGTTCTGGCGCTCGGCGGTTTCGGCCTCAATGCGATGATCGCCGTGCCGCTCGGTGCTTTCGTCTTCTCCATGCTGGCGGCGCTCTTTCTCTTCACGCTGGCTTCGATGCGCCGCATGACGACGGACACCATCATTCTCGGCGGGATCGCCCTTCTGTTCCTGTTCCAGTCGCTTCTGTCGCTCATCCAGTTCCTCTCCTCGCCGGAACTGTCCCAGCAGATATTGTTCTGGCTGTTCGGCAGCCTGACGAAAGCAACCTGGCCGACGCTTGGTCTGACGGCCACCGTGACGCTGGTTTGTTGCGCCATGCTGATGGCGGATTCCTGGAAGCTGGCAGCCTTGCGCATGGGCGAGATGCGGGCCGCAAGCCTCGGCGTCAATGTCCGGCTGTTGCGCATGAAGGTCCTCGTCATCGTTGCGATCATGACGGCGACCGCCACAAGTTTCGTCGGCGTGATCGGCTTCATCGGTCTCGTCGCCCCGCACATTGCCCGCATGACGGTGGGCGAGGATCAGCGCTTCTTTCTGCCGATGTCGGTTGTGAGCGGTGCGCTGATGCTGTCGGCGGCCTCGGTCGTGTCGAAGTCGATCATTCCCGGTGCGCTGTTTCCGGTCGGTATCGTCACCGCCATCGTCGGCGTGCCGTTCCTGCTATGGCTGATCTTTGCGCCGAAGAGGTCCGGTGCATGATCCGCCTCGAAAACATTGCTATCGAGCGCGGCGGGCAGAGAATAGTGTCCGGTATCGACACCTGCCTGGAGGCCGGCAAGATCCACGCCGTCATCGGCCCGAACGGCACCGGCAAGACCACGCTTCTGCGGGCGCTCTTCGGCGACTTGCCGCTCGCCGAGGGCAGGCTGACGCTTGGCCGCGACAGCCTTGCGGCCGGGCGGACGGGTGCGCGGGCGCTGAAGTCATGGCGTGAGAGCTTCGCCTATATGCCCCAGGACACCGCCACGGATATTGCGCTGACGGTTCTCGAAGTCGTGGTTCTCGGACGGCTTGGCCAGCTCTCGCTGTACATCGACGACGAGACGCTCGAGATGGCGATGACTCGCCTTTCGCAGGCCGGTATCGCTCATCTCGCCGGGCGCGACATCGCTTCGTTGAGCGGCGGGCAAAGGCAGATGGCGCTGTTTGCGCAGGTGCTGATGCGCGCGCCGAAAGTCATGCTGCTGGACGAACCCGTCAGCGCCCTGGATCTGAAGCACCAGATTGCCCTGCTCGACCTGGTGCGCCGCGAAACGCGCGCCAATGGATGGGTGACGATGGTTGTGCTGCACGATCTCAACCTTGCCTGCCAATATGCCGACAACCTGCTGGTGATCGCTGAGGGAACGATGAAGGCGAGCGGTCACCCGCAATCGATCGTCACACCGTCGCTGATAGCGCAGACCTATGGCGTGGATGTCGAAGTTTTGCGCGATCGCCGCGGCCAGCCCGTCATTCAGCCGCTGATCGCCGACAATCTGTGAGCCCCGCTGCGGCCGCGTTTATTCCGCTTTCGGCGCCGTCCTCTGGAGTTCGAGGAGAAGCTTGATCAGCTTCGGCGCCATTTCCCTTATTTCCGAGAGGTGAGCGGCGCTCAGTCTAGTCAGAAGCGCGTCGGCCTTCTCGGTCAGGCGGATCGTCTGGCGGCGCCTGTCGGCCGGATCGGCATGGCGTTCGACCAGTCCGGCATCTGAAAGCCGCCCGATAAGCTCGGTCGCCGTATGCGGCGCGATGATCAGCCGCTCGGCAAGCATGCCGACGGTCATGGCATCGCCGCGTTGGCCCTTGATCGCCAGCAGCGCCTGATGCTGCTGCGGGGGCAGCCCTTCCACCTGGGCAGCAGAGGCGCTGAAATCCATGAATTGCCGAAGCGCGAATCTGAGATCGGCGAGCGCCTCGTAATCCTCCTGTCTCAGCGTCGGCACGGTTTTCTTCAAACGTATTCTCCTTTGCCGCAACGGCTGCCAAGGTGAGGAGCCGTTCCGCCATCTCGAATAGAGGGGCATCCGACAGCCGGTCAAGTGAGGCATCTTTACAGACATTCTCACCTTCATGCTTCACCCATTGATTTATATCGTATCACGATATATTGACGCGCCTCAAGCGTATCCATTTCCGGCGTAGCAGAGGCTTCCATGGCGCAGCATCAACAAAGCAACCGGCCGCACGATTTCACGGGCGGTCTTTCCCGGCGCGAGGCCGGCGATTTCACCACCGACAGGCGGGTGCTCCTCCTGATCGGCATGTCCATCATCATCGGCACGGCAGGCGCATTTGCGGCCTGGTGTCTCGTCAGCCTCATCGCGCTGGTGACCAATGTCATCTGGTTCGGGCAGATTGGCATTCAGCCTAACTCTCTGGCTTCAGTGCCGCGCTCGTTGTGGGTGGTACTAATACCGCCGCTCGGCGGACTGGTCATCGGCCTGATGGCCCGCTTCGGGTCGGAGAAGATCCGTGGCCACGGCATTCCAGAGGCGATCGAGGCTATTTTGATCGGCGGCAGCCGGATGTCGCCGAAGGTCGCGGTCCTGAAGCCGTTGTCGTCGGCAATCTCCATCGGAACGGGCGGCCCGTTCGGCGCCGAGGGGCCGATCATCATGACCGGCGGGGCGATCGGATCGCTTTTCGCGCAGTTCTTTCACATGAGCGCGGCGGAGCGGAAGACGCTGCTCGTCGCCGGTGCCGCCGCGGGCATGACGGCGATCTTCGGCTCGCCGATCGCCGCGGTCATGCTGGCGGTAGAACTCTTATTGTTCGAATGGAAGCCGCGCAGCTTCATTCCCGTCGCCGTTGCCGCCTGCGTGTCGATCTGCTGGCGCCCGCTGCTTTTCGGCACTGGCGCGCTGTTTCCGATCCATTTCCAGGTGGATTTGCCCTGGTGGGGGATTTTCGCTTGTGCGGCGATGGGCATCATATCGGGGCTGCAGTCGGGATTGCTGACGACGCTGCTCTACCGGATCGAGGACCTGTTCGAGGCACTGCCGATCCACTGGATGTGGTGGCCGATGCTTGGCGGTCTCGTCATCGGCCTCGGCGGCCTGATCGAACCGCGGGCCATGGGCGTCGGCTACGATATTATCGATGGCCTGCTCAACAACCGACTGCTCGCACCGGCGGTGATGTCGATCCTGCTGGTGAAGACCGTCATCTGGCTGTTTGCCCTATCTTCGGGCACTTCGGGTGGCGTGCTCGCGCCGCTTCTAATCTTCGGCGGCGCTCTTGGCTGGCTAGTCGGCCTTGTCATGCCGGGCAATGATCCCGGCTTCTGGGCACTGCTCGGAATGGCGGCGATGATGGGTGGAACCATGCGCGCACCGCTGACCGGAACCTTCTTCGCAATGGAGATCACCGGCGATGTTGGGACGCTTGTTCCGCTGCTCGCCGCAACGGTGGTGGCCTATGCCGTCACGGTCCTTCTGCTGCGCCGTTCGATCCTCACCGAGAAGATCGCGCGCCGCGGGCAGCACATTACCCGCGAATATGGCGTCGACCCGTTCGAACTGTCCCGGGCACGGGAGATCATGATCGGCGATGTCGACACGCTTCCGGTCACCATGACGATCGGGGAAGCCTGCGATTTCTTCGCCTCTCAGGAGAAAACCCATCGGATCTACCCGGTGGTCGACGCGGAAGGCAGATTGGCGGGCATCGTCTCGCGCGCCGATGCCCTGCTCTGGCAGGGGAAGACGGATCTGGCCCTCCAGACGCTTGCCGAAAACATCACGGACGATTCCGTTCCCGTCGGGCATCCGGATGATACCGTTGCCTTTATCGCCGACCTGATGCTGTCGACGGGCGATGGGCGCATTCCGATCGTCGATCCCACTTCTGGCAAGCTGTGCGGTTTGATCGCCCGCAAGGATCTGCTGCGGCTGAGAAGTTCCTTGAGGTCGGCGGAACTGGATCGGCGGCCTTATCTTACCGCTGGGGTGAGGAGCAAGCCTTGATCGCCGCCTCTGGTTTTTCAGCACAATTCGGGGCCGAGGGTTTTCAGCCCCGTCAGTTGAACCGGTGACCCGTCAGCGTCACTTGTCACTTACCGGTCTCGGCTATATAGTCACGATAGTCATTCTGGTCAGGAATTGAGCGATGCACCCATCACGGCAAGACGATGAAAGCTGGACCGTTGCCAGTGCAAAGGCGAAACTTTCCGAGGTCATCGAACGCGCGCAATCCGCGCCTCAGACAATTACACGAAACGGCAAGCCGAGCGTCGTCGTTGTATCTGCCGAGGAATGGCAAAGAAAGACCACGCGCAAGGGGACGCTTGCAGAATTTCTGATGGAATCGCCGCTGCGCGGCGCCGATCTTGACCTCGAGCGTCGACGCGACGAACCGGATGATCCGGCGCTGTGAGGCTTCTGCTGGACACCAACCTTCTGTCCGAGGTGACGAAGCCGAAGCCTGATGCGCGCGTCTTGCAATGGCTGGACAGGCTGGACGAGGATCGCTCCTTCATCAGTATCATCTCGGTCGCAGAGATCCGGCGCGGTGTTGCCCTGATGGACGAGGGACGAAAACGCGACGCGCTGGCGGAATGGCTGGCCCGGGACCTGACGCAACGCTTCGAGCACCGCATCATCCCGGTGGATGAACCGGTTGCGCTCGCCTGGGGGGACCTCATGGGCCATGCAAAGCGGAGCGGTCGTGGCCTGTCGTCGATGGATGGCCTGATCGCTGCCACCGCGGTTGCTCACGATCTCACCCTCGCGACGCGCAACACGAAGGATTTCGGCGGCTTGGGGATCGAACTGATCGATCCCTGGATCCTATAGTCCTGGCGAGGCTGCCGCGCAGCCGTCAATGCAATCCGAACAGATTTAGCAGCTCTTCGCGGTGGCGAACGAATTCCGGGGCGCTGCGGTCGCGCGGACGGGGCAGATCGATTTCGATCAGGCGTGGCTCGCCGCCTTTCTCCCGCGGCAGGATCAGGATCCGATCGGCCAGGTAAATCGCCTCCTCGAGATCGTGGGTGACGAGGATGGTGGTGACGTCCTCATCGCGCCAGATCCGGGCGAGCTCCTGCTGCATGCCGATCTTGGTCATCGCGTCGAGCGCGCCGAGCGGTTCGTCGAGCAGGAGGATCTCGGGCTGGACGGCAAGCGCCCGGGCGATGCCGACGCGCTGCGCCATGCCTCCGGAGAGTTGCCGGGGATAGGCGGCCTCGAATTGCTGCAAGCCGACGAGCTTGACATAGTGGCGTGCCCGCTCCCTCGCCTGCTGACGGGTGAGACCACTTGTTTCCAGCCCGAAGGCGACATTGTCGAGCACATCAAGCCAGGGAAGAAGGCGCGGTTCCTGGAAGATGACGGCGCGCTCTGTGCCGACGCCCCGCACCACCTCGCCGTCGACGAGCACTTCTCCGGTGTCGGCATCCTCAAGACCGGCCAGGACCCTGAGCAGGGTCGTCTTGCCCGACCCGCTGGCACCGACGATGGCGAGGCTTTCGCCGGAGCGAATGTGGAGATTGATATCCCTGAGAACCTGCAGCGGCGTGCCGTTCAACGTGTAGGATTTGGAGAGGCGACGGATCGTCACCTCACCGCGGCGAATATCTTGGGCGAGGCTCATCACGCTTCCTCAGTTGCTGGCAGGCTTGGCATCGGGTGTGAAAATGATGTCCTTGGCCGCCAGCTGGTCTTGCTTCAGCTTGCCTTCGCGGACCAGAACGTCGATCCAGAACTGGATGTCGCGTTCGACCGGCAGACCGCCGGCGCGCACGCCATAGCCGCGGAAATATTGGGCGATATCAGCATTCTCGCCACGCTCGCCGAGCGCCTTGGCCAGGATCTTCTTGGTTTCCTCCGGATGCTCGCGGGCAAAGTCGAGGGCGCGAGCCGACTGCTCGACGAAAATCTTTGCGGCCTCCGGATGCTGGTGAATGAAATCGCGGCGCAGGACGACGAAACCGCCGGCAATGTCGCCGAGCACGTCGGTATCGTCGAAAACCGCCCGCAGACCGCCATTCTTCAGCGCTACCCCCTCAAAGGTCGTCTGCCAGTAGCCGAAGGCGGCAATATCGACCTGCTTGGAGCGCAGCACCTGTTCGAGCTGCGGCCCGGGAACGACGATCTGATTGGCGGAATCGCTCGGCAGGCCGACGGAATGCAGGGCCTCGCGGATGGTATAGTCGAGATGCGCGCCGAGCGTGTTGACCGCAATGCTCTTGCCGGCAATGTCCTTGATGCTTTTGATCGGGCTGTCCTCGAGCACGTAGAAGGTCGACTGCACCTCGTCGTTGATGCCGTTCGACGGATAGGCGGCGACGAAGTCGTTGCCGCCGATGATCGAATTCAGCACCGCGGAGGTAGCCGCACTGCCGATCTCGACGTCACCCGATGCGAGCGCGATGAGCGAGGCCGGGCCGCCCTGGGCATAGCCGACATTCTCCAGCGTGATGCCCGTGTCTTTGAAATAACCGAGCGCGTCGGCGAGTTCATGAGCAGCAAGGCCACCCTGGCTGGCGAGGTAGCGCAGCTTCACCGTATCGGTGGCTGCGGCGGGCGTGGCAAGGCCGAGCGCGATGACGGCCGGCAGGAGAAGATTGCGGGGATGAAATGTCATGACGGGTGCCTTTCGGAAGAGGAAATCGGTGGAAGCAGGTCAGCGGCTCGGTTGAGACCAGCGGCAGAGGCGGCGCTGCAGCAGAACGAGCAAGGCATTGGCCGCAAGCCCGAGAAAGGCGAGCAGCAGGATCGCCGCAAACATCAGCGGGATCTGAAAATTGTACTGGGCATTCATCACCTGGAAGCCGATGCCCTTGTTGGCGCCGATCATTTCGGCGGCAATCAACAGCAGAAGCGCGGTCGTCGCCGAGAGACGCAGGCCGACGAAGATTGCAGGGACGGACGCCGGCAGAATGACGCGACGGAAGATGGTCAGCGATCCAGCGCCATAGGTCCGCGCCATCTCGATAAGCTTCTGGTCCACCTCCTTGACGCCGCCGATCGTGGCGAGCAGCACCGGAAACAGGGTGGCCCAGAAGATCACAAAGATCTTGGAGGTTTCGCCGAGGCCGAGCAGCAGGATGAAGATCGGGTAGAGCGCCAGCGCCGAGGTCTGGCGGAAGAGCTGCAGGATCGGATCGAGCGCCTGCTCGACTGCACGAACCTGGCCCATGAACAGGCCGAGCGGAATGCCGATCACGACGGCAAAGGCGAAGGCGGTTCCGGCTCGCTGCAGGCTGATGGCGATGTCATCCAGCAGTGCGCCGTTGGCGAGATTGGTCCAAAGAGCGGACAGGATCACGTTCAAGGGCGGGAAGATGGCCGGATTGACCCAGCCTTCGGTGCTCGACACCTGCCAGAGCGCGAGGAAGGCGAGGAGCAGGCCATAACGCGGCAAAAACGATGCGAGCACCCTGCGCACATGGGAACCGAGAGCGGAAATAGGGCTTTCGCTGCTTTTCAGGCGGCCGAAGCTTCTCGGGAGAGTCTGGTTGATTTCATAGGCCATGGTCAGCTCCTCACTCTGCTGCCTGGAGAGCTGCATGTCCTGCAGCCCATCGATTGGCGGGGAAAGGCAGTCCGAGATTTTCCCGGAGCGTCTTGCCTTCATAGGCGGTGCGGAACAGACCGCGGCGCTGCAGTTCCGGGATGACCAGATCGACGAAGTCGTCGAGCGCCGTCGGCAGCCAGGGCGGCAGAATGTTGAAGCCGTCGGCTGCCTCGTTTTCGAACCATTGCTGCAGCGTATCGGCGATCTTCTCCGGCGTTCCGACGATGGTGTAGTGACCACGGGCCGATGCGATCCACTGATAGAGCTGGCGGATGGTGAAGTTGTTTTCGTCGGCGATCTGGCGGATGAGGGCTTGGCGGCTCTTCATGCCTTCGGTCGGCGGCGCTGGCGGCAGCGGCCCGTCGAGATCATAACCATGCAGGTCGAGCGTTCCGCCGGTCAGGCCGTTGAGGAGGCCGATTCCATCCTCTTCGACAATCAGCGAGGTCAGACGGTCGTACTTCTCGCGTGCTTCCGCTTCGGTCCTGCCGACGAAAGCGGAGACGCCGGGCATGACGAGGATGTGATCGGGATTGCGACCGAGGCCGCGGGCGCGTGCCTTGATATCGCGGTAGAATTCCTGGGCGGTTTCGATGTGCTGATGGGCGGTAAAGATGACTTCCGCCGTTGCCGCGGCAAGGCCGCGCCCGTCGTCGGACTGGCCGGCTTGCACGATAACCGGATGTCCCTGCGGCGAACGCGAGATGTTGAGCGGGCCGCGCACGCTGAAATGCTCGCCGCGGTGGTCGGTGTCGTGCAGCTTCGTCGGATCGAAGAACACGCCGGTCTCCTTGTCGCGGATGAAGGCGTCGTCCTCGAAGCTTTCCCAGAGTTTGCGGACAACGTCGACATGCTCGGCAGCACGTTTATATCGATCGGCATGCGGAAGCTGGGTGTCGCGGTTGAAGTTCTGTGCCGTGAGGTCGCCTGTCGTGGTCACGACATTCCAGCCGGCGCGGCCCTCGGAAATCAGATCCAGCGAAGCGAATTTGCGCGCCGTCGTGTATGGCTCTTCGTAGGTGGTCGAGGATGTCGCGATGAAGCCGAGATGGGTGGTGAAAGGCGCGAGCGCCGAGAACAATGTCACTGGTTCGAAGCCGGCGACGCGGGCGTTGCCGCCTTCGCGGGCGCCCCCGAATCCGACAGCCAGTCCGTCGGCGAGGAAATATGCATCGAAGAGGCCGCGCTCAGCTGTCAAAGCGAGCTGCTTGTGAAATTCGAAACTGGTCGCGCCGTCAGCCGGCTGGTCGGGATGCCGCCATGACGCCACATGCTGTCCGCCACCGGGAAGAAATGCCCCAAGCCTGATTTTCCGTGTCATTTCGCGCCTCTCCGTTTGCCGTCAACAGCAGGTTCGCTCCAGGGCCGATCTGGCTGTCGGACGCTAAGATACGTTCTCCATAAATTTTATAGAGAAACTTAATTCCGTAGATTCGGGAGAAAAGTGAATAGATTTTCGGGATCGGCTGGAAACTCGAAATTCAATGGCCGGGACGGCGAACGCGGACTGGCGGGACCGCGGAGGGGGCATCCTCGCCATGCCGTATTGCCGTCGAACATTGCTGGTGTCGAAACCGCCAGCCGTTCTGAAACCAACCGCGGCTTTTCACGTTCATTGCGGGAATACGCGGGAGATGACAGATGAGGCTGGTGCCATTCCACTACGCGGGGCCAAACGACCCCCTCGTCTTCATCAATCCCGAACACGTCGTTGCCGTGCGGCCTTTTCCCAGCAGCACGCATATTTATGTCTGCGTGCTGCAGAAAGACGGCGGACCAAGTTATTACCCGGTTAGGGAGACGATCGATGATGTCGTGAAGCGACTAACTGGTTCATGAGTTCCAGCATCAGCCCCGCTTTGGCCGGGAAGGGGCGTGCTCCAGGCCGGTGGCGGCCTTCTTCAGGCAGTCGAGGTAGCGGTCGCGGTTCGCGATGCCGTCGTCACGTGGCGTCACCAGGCAGAGAGTTGCGGCAGCATGACCTTCCTCGCCGCGCACCGGGACGGCAAAACAGTGCGTGAAGCTGTCGACGATGCTGTTGAAGGTGAAAAGACCTTCTCGCTCGGCCTGGCGTACCTCGGCGATGAATGTCTGGGGTTCGAGCCATTCCCCGCCAGGCAGGCGAAAATCCTGCGGCGGAATGAAGTTCAGGATTTCCTCATTCGACAGATGCGCAACGAGCAGACGGCCCGACGCCGTCCATGGAATCGGCACCGATTGGCCGACATCCGTCGAAATACGAAATGGCCGCGCGCCTTCGCGCATGCGCACCACCGTGTACCTGTTTCCATCCAGCATGCAGAACTGCGCCGTCTCCCGGGTTTCGTCGGCAAGCTGTTCCAGCGTCGCCTCGCATTCGCGGGTGAAATCGAAATGGTTCTCATAGGCGGCGCCGAGGAAATAGAGCTTGCGGCCGAGATAGACCCTCCCCTCGCCGCCGGTGAATTCGAGAATGCCGTTACTGAGCAGCAGGTTGACCAACTCGTAGACCGATGAGCGCGGCGCGCCGATCTGCGCGGCGATTTCGTTCGGCTTCAAGGCCTGCCGTTTCTGGCGCAGAAAATCGAGGATCTCGAAGGCGCGGTCGAGCCCACGGGCGCGTTTACCGGCTGCTTCGTCCCGAACTGCATCCATTGCTGTCATCCCTGTTTATCGGCCCGCTTTTATCAGGCCCAAGCTTTTCAAGCCGTCCGCCGTATCTGTCAATTCATGCCGTCATTCAATCGCGAATGAAATTTTCCTTCCCCCCTTGCGGGGTGAAAAATTCGGCATAAGATCGCGTCGTCCGGTATACAGATCACATGTACGATATATTGGACGTAGATGGCGAGCCGTCAAGGCTGCCGCACAAAAAAGGGGATCGACATGAAGAATTTTGAAAACAGCATTTCCGCACCGCTGCGCCGCCGCCTTCTCGCAGGCGCTGCGGCCGCAGCCGCCCTCCTCGTCTTTTCCGGCACGGCCTCGGCCGCTGCCAATTGCATCAAGGGTGACCGGAAGGCGCCCTATACGATCGGCTGGGCGAACATCTACTCGGTGCCGACCTGGATGAAACAGACCGAAGGCACCATCACGGCAGAGGTGGAGGAACTGAAGAAGGCAGGCCTCGTCAAGAACCTGATGATCACCGACGCGCAGGGCAATGCCCAGACGCAGATCCAGCATATCCAGTCGATGATCGACGCCAATGTCGACGCCATCGTCGTCATCGCCGGCTCCTCCAATGCGCTCGACCGCGTCATATCGGATGCCTGCGACAAGGGTATCGCCATCGTCAACTTCGACAGCCTGGTCAATACCGACAAGGTAACCGCCAAGATCAATACCGACTCCAGTGAATGGGGCGCGACCGCAGCCAAGTGGATGGTCAGCCAGCTCGGCGGCAAGGGCAATATCATCATCATGAACGGCCCGGCCGGCATTTCGGTGAGCGACGACCGCCGCAAGGGCGCCCAGCCGGTGCTCGATGCCAACCCGGGTCTTAAGGTAATCACCGAGACAAATACGGAATATAACGTCGCGCCGGCACAGGAAGCGATGACCAGCCTGCTCTTCGCCAATCCGGAAATCGATGGCGTGCTGTCGCTCGGTGGCGCGCTGTCGGCCGGCTCGGTCCTCGCTTTCGAGCGCCAGGGCCGCGATCAGGTGCCGACGACAGGCGAAAACGCCAGGCAGTTCCTGGAACTCTGGAAGGAAAAGGGCCTGAAGGGCTGGGCGACCATGCAGCCGAACTGGCTTGGCGCGCTTTCCGTCTACACCGCGGTGCAGGCGCTGCAAGGCAAGGACGTGCCGGCTTTCGTCAAGGTGCCGCTGCCTGTCATCGACGACAGCACGATCGGGGGCTACCTCGCACGGGCCGACAAGTTCCCAGCTGACGGCTATATCTACTCGGATTATGACCAGGCGCTCTTCGACAAGCTGCTTGCCAAGTAATCCTGAGCCGAGGAAACCGTCATGACGGAAGAAAGACCCCTGCTGGAAGCCCGGCAGGTGTTCAAGGGATTTTTCGGCAATCCCGTTTTGAAGGGCGTCGACATCGCCCTTGTGCCGGGCAGGGTTCACGCCCTGCTCGGTGAAAACGGCGCCGGCAAGTCGACGTTGATCAACCTTCTGTCCGGCTCCCTCCAGCCGGATAGCGGGTCCATCCTCGTCGGCGGCGGGCCGGTCGGGCGCTTCAGCCCAGCGGCGGCGCGCGCGGCTGGCATTGCCGTCGTTCAGCAGGAGCTGAGCCTGACGGCCAGCCTGTCGATTGCCGAAAACATCGGGACCGGCGCCTTTCCGCGCCGGTTCGGTCTGATCGATTACGCAGCGCTGCATCGCGGCGTGCAGGAAGTCTGCGACATGGTCGGGCTCACCGAGCCGCTCGACATGCCGGTTGCCGACCTGGCACTTGGCCGCCGCCAGATGGTGGAGATCGCCAAGGCGCTGTTCCGCAAGCCGCGTGTGCTTATCCTGGACGAACCGACCTCATCGCTTTCCGCGCACGAAGCCGGCATCCTTGCCAGGCTGATCGAGACGCTCAAAGGCCGCGGCACCGCACTTCTCTATATTTCCCACCGCCTCAACGAGGTGCAGGCGCTCTGCTCGCATGTCACCGTGCTGAAGGATGGCGGCGTCACGGCGGACCAGTCGCTGTCCGGCATCGACGGCGAGGGCCTGGTGCGCCTGATGGTCGGCCGCGAGACCGGCGACCTGTTTCCGCCGCGCCCAGTCGCGGCACCCGGCGTGGTACGCATCAGCGTCGAAGGTTTTTCCGCCGGCATCGTGCGTGATATCGGTTTTTCCGCCCGCGCCGGCGAGATCGTCGGCATCGGCGGGCTCGTCGGGCAGGGCCAGGAGGATCTGCTGCTCGGCCTCTATGGCGCGATTCCGGCCTCGGCGGCGCGGGCCGAGGTCGCGGGCAAACCCCACCTGCCCGCCCATGTCGGCGCGGCGAATGCGGCCGGCATCGTCTACGTCCCGGCCGACCGCAAGCATGAGGGACTGGTGCTGCCGCATTCGATCGCCTCCAATCTCATCCTGCCCTCGCTCGGGCGGCTTACCCGCAATGGGCTGCGCGACCCGAAGGCGGAAAACGGCCTGGTTGCCGATCTCGCGCGCCGGCTGACGATCAAGGGTGATGCGGCTCGGCCAGTGCAGGCGCTTTCCGGCGGCAACCAGCAGAAGGTGGCGCTGGCGAAATGGCTGCCGCTCGATCCGTCCGTACTGCTCCTCAACGATCCGACGCGCGGCGTCGACATCGAGACCAAGCGTGAGATCTACCTGATGCTGCGCGCCTTCGCCGCCGAGGGGCGGCTCGTCATTCTGGCCAGTTCCGATACGCCGGAGCTCGTGCATCTCTGCGACCGCGTCGTGGTTCTGCGCGAGGGGCGCGTCGCGGCGACGCTGTCGAAAGATCGGATCAGCGAAGGAGCGATCGTCGGCGCCGCCATGGGCGTTGCGACCACGACGCAGGGAGAGGCGGCATGAGCACAATTTCGGCATCCCGACTCTACGGCTCGATCCAACTCCGCCGCAACCGCGGTCTCGCCGGCCTCTATCTGGTCGTCGCTGCCTTTCTCATCCTCTATGTGGTGCTCTTTCCCGGCATCCTTTCCATCGGCGGCTTTTCGAAGTTCACGCAGAACTGGTTTCCGCTCGCGCTGGTCACCATGGCGCAGGCGCTGCTGATGCTGAACGGCGGCATCACACTGGCGATCGGGCCGCTCGTCAGCCTTGGCGCGGTGATCGCCGCGACGACGATGGAAGGGGTACTCGGCGTGCCCGGCGGCATCATCGCCGTCGCCGTCGCCGGCCTTTCGATCGGCGCCGTCACCGGCGCCATCGTGACACATCTGAGATTGCCGGCGATCATCGTCACACTGGCCGGCTCCTTCATCATCGGCGGCGTCGCGCTCATCTTGCTGCCGCGGCCGGGTGGCTTCATTCCCGATTGGCTGTCGACGGTGCTGGCCGGTCATACGCCCATTGCCTTCCTGCTGTTGGTCGTCATCCTCATGCTCTGGAAAGCCTTTCTCGCAACGCCGCTCGGCCTCGGCATCTATGCGGCCGGCGACAACCCGGTCGGCGCATTTCGTTCCGGTGTTCCGGTCGAACGGGTGAAGGTCGCAGCCTTCGCGCTATCCGGTCTTCTTGCCGCGTTGACCGGTCTCTTCGTCGCCGCGCAGACCGGGTCGGGTGATCCCGTTATCGGCACGCCCTTTACGCTGAACTCGATTGCCGCCGCCGTGCTGGGCGGCGTCGGTTTCCTCGGCGGCAAGGGCACGATGCGCGGCGCGATCTGCGGCAGCCTGCTGCTCTCGGTGATGATCAACGTAATGTTTTTCCTGGGCTTCCCGCCGGTGGCGCAATATGTCGCGCAAGGCTTGATCATCGTCGGTGCGGTCGCCGTTCCGGAACTTCTTGGGGCTTGGAGGGCAAGGCGATGAACATCATCAGGTCCGCGTTCCGCAATCCACCACTACTGACCGTGCTACTGGTCGCGCTCGTCTGGATCGTTGCAAGCGTCTCGTTGCGTGGTTTCGGCGCCTACGGCCATCTGCGTTATCTGCTGGAGCTCGCCGCGGTGATCGGCATTGTCGCTGCCGGCCAGACGCTCGTCATCCTGATGGGCGGCATCGATCTTTCGGTCGGGGCAGTCATCACCGTCACGGCGATCCTGCTGCCGCTGATTTCGCCCGCCTGGGACCCGACCGGCCTCGCGGGCATCGCCGCGGCCCTTGCCATCGCCACCGGCATCGGCCTGCTGAATGGTGCGGGGGCCGCCTATCTTCGCGTGCCACCGATCATCATGACGCTTGCAATGGCGACCTTCCTGCAGGGGCTGCTCGTCATCGTCGCCGGCGGCAGCGCCGTCACCGTCAGCAATCCGGCGGTCATTCTGCTCGGGCAGGCGCGGCCGCTGGGCATTCCCTCGGGCATCCTGCTGTGGCTCGCCGTCTCGGTCGTGGTGCTGCTGCTCGTCCATCGTATGCCGATCGGCGCACGGTTTCTGGCGCTTGGGGCAAATCCGCTGGCGGCCCGGCTTTCCGGCGTCAGCGTCACCCGCAACACGCTGATCGTTCACACGCTGTCCGGCTTTTTCGCCGGGCTTGCCGGCATTCTCGTGCTCGGCATGAACCGGCAAGGTTATGTCGGCATCGGCGATCCCTATCTGCTGACCTCGATCGCCGCCGTCGTGCTCGGAGGCACCTCCATCCTCGGCGGCCGCGGCACCTATGCCGGGACGATACCGGGGGCGATCCTGCTCGTCACCACGACGGCGCTGATCACCGTCGTCAACGCTTCCCCCGGCTGGCGGTCGATCATGTTCGGCACGCTGATCCTCGCCCTCCTGCTGGTGTCCGGCCGTGAGGCGCGCAGATGACGGAGCGCTACGATGGGCCGGTGATCGACCCGCATCACCATCTTTGGGACCTCAGCCTGCAGCGCCACCCCTGGCTCCAGAAGGCGTGGGAGACCAGCGAGGAGATGGTTTTCGGAAAGCTTGCACCGATCCTGCGCGACTATGGCATCGACGATTATCGCGCCGACGCCGCGCGCCAGAACATCGTTGCGACGGTGCATGTGGAAGCCGGCTGGTCCGATGCGCATCCGCTGGAAGAGAGCCGCTGGCTGGAGGGTCTCGACCGTAGCTCCGCTGTGGCGCACCGTTATATCGCGCGGGTTCCCCTCGACGGGCCGGACGCCGTGCGTCTGCTCGAAGCGGAGGCGGAAAATCCCAACGTCGTCGGTATCCGCGATATTCTGAGCTGGCATCCCGATGCGGCGAAGCGTTTTGCGCCGCGTCCGGATCTCATGGTCGATGCCGCCTGGCGGGCGGGGCTGGCTGAGGTTGCGCGGCTCGGGCTGGTCTTCGACCTGATGCTCTATCCCTGGCAGATGGCGGAGGCGCTGGACCTGGTGCGCGATCTTCCGCAAACGCTTTTCGTGCTCAACCACGGCGGCAGCCCCGCCGACCGATCGGAGGACGGCATGGCGGTTTGGCGCCGCGGCCTGCGAGCGCTCGGCAAAGAGCCGAACGTGCGGTTAAAGATTTCCGACCTCGTCGCCTACGACAATGACTGGACGCTCGAAAGCCTGCGGCCGGTGATCGGGCATTGCCTCGATTGTTTTGGCCCTGAACGTTCGATGTTCGCCAGCGACTTTCCGGTCGCCGGCCTGCACGCCTCATTCGACGAGGTCTATCAGGTTTTCCGCACGGTCGCCGCCGAGCTTTCTTACGATGAGCAGCGAGTTTTGTTCTTTGCCACCGCCAACGACACCTATCGCCTTGGTTTGGCCGATCCGGTCGAGATTGGGAGAGGCCGCCATGTCTGATCTTCATGCCGCGACGGAAAACGTCCTGATCGACGACCGGGTGCGCGGCTTTCCGCCGGGCCATCCGCCGCTTTCACCTGCGGCAGTGGGAATGCAGGGATGGAAGCCCTATGACGGCAGGATGGCCCTGCCGCTGATCTCGCTCGACCGCCGGGCCTTCGCCGGCAATGTCGAACTGATGATGGCCTATGTGAAAAGCCATAGCGCCGACATCGCGCCGCACGCCAAGACCCCGATGTCGACGGCGCTGGCGGACGCGCTTCTTTCGGCAGGCGCCTGGGGCACGACGGTCGCCGACATCCGTCAGGCGGCCGTGCTGCTCAAGGCGGGACAGCGCCGGCTGATCCTCGCCAACGAGATCGGCGGGGCCGCCGCCGCCCGCCGGCTTGCGGCCCTGCTCGGCCATTATCCCGATGCGGAGTTCCATATCTTCGTGGATTCGACAGCGCTCGTCGAGGCGCTTCGCTCCGCCTGGCTGGAACGCGCGGATCTGCCGCCTCTCGGCCTGCTGGTGGAATTCGGCGCCGGCCGCGCCGGTCTCCGCAGCGTTGAAGCCGCGACCGCAATCCTCGATGCGATCCTGGCCGTGGAGACGCACGCCTTCCGGCTGACCGGCATCGCCGCCTATGAGGGCGCAGCCGCGACCGCTAATGCGGACGAGACGATGCTGCGCATCGACGCGCTGATGGCGATGACATCAGATTTCCTGCCAAAGATACGCGCCCGCATCGGCAAGGAGCGGCCGCTTCTCGTCACATCAGGCGGCTCGGTGTTTTTCGACATCGTGGTGGCCCGGCTTTCAGCCGCCGTCGCAGCCGATCCCGCCTGCCGGCTGGTGCTGCGCAGCGGTGCGATCTTCTTCCACGATCACGGCGTCTACGAGCGCGGCCTTGCCGGTCTCGATGCGCGCGGCGGCTTGCGTATCGGCGGCGAGACGGTTTCGGCGGCGGCCGGTTTCCGTCCGGCGCTGCGCGTCTGGGCCGAGGTCCTGTCGCGGCCGGAGCCGCAGCTTGCCATCTCCGGCATGGGCATGCGCGACGTGGCGATGGACCAGGACTTGCCGCGGCCGCTGGGGCTCTATCGCAACGGCGCGCGCCTCACCGATCTCGAAGGCGCGAGAGTTTTCCGTCTCAACGATCAGCACGCCTTCATGATCCTTGCCGATGGCAGTGATGTCGCGGTCGGCGACGTCATCGAGTTCGGCATCTCGCATCCCTGCACCTGCCTTGACCGGCATGCAATCCTCTATGGCCTCGACCCCGACCATTCGGTGACGGCGGCCTATCTGACCAGCTTCGGCTGAATCCTCCTGCAAAGCCAAGAAAAGGAAACCTCCATGATCCAGCGTTACCAGAAAGGTTCGCGCATGAGCCAAGCCGTCAGCTATGGCGGTCTCGTCTATATTGCCGGCCAGGTCGCGGAAAATCGCAAGGCTGATATCGAGGGGCAGACGCGCGACGTGCTCGGCAAGATCGACGCCCTTTTGAAGGAAGCCGGTATCGACCGCTCTCGTCTCCTCGCCGTCAACGTCTTCCTGCCGGCGATCACCGATTTCGAGGCGATGAACGGCATCTATGACAGCTGGATCGACATCGAAAACCCGCCGGCCCGCGCCTGCGTCGAGGCGCGTCTCGCCGATCCGGATCTGCGCGTCGAAATGACCGCGGTCGCGGCGCTATAATTGCACGGCAACCGCCCGCACTGGAGAGATCATGCACAGCGGCCTCGTCAATCCGATCGACTTTTCGCGCGAGGGCCGGCAGGCCGGCCATCTCGCCATTCCCTATTCGATCGATCGTTCGCCCTATTATCAGATCCGCATCCCGATCCTTCGCCTCAAAAATGGCGAGGGACCGTCCTTGCTGCTGCTGGCCGGCAATCATGGCGACGAATACGAGGGTGAACTGCAGCTCTGTCGGCTGATACGCTTGCTTGAGGTCACTGAGATCCGCGGTGCCGTCACCATCCTGCCGATGGCGAACCTGCCGGCGGTGATGGCGGCCAAACGCTGCTCGCCCTTCGACGGCGGCAACCTCAACCGGGCCTTTCCCGGCGATCATATGGGGTTGCCGACAGCGCGACTGGCGCATTTCCTCGAACACGAACTCTTTCCGCGTCACGACGTCATGCTCGACCTGCATTCGGGCGGCACGTCGATGGCGCATTTGCCCTGCACGCTGATCGAGCGGCAGGCCGATGCCGCCGGCTTCGAGCGGTCCGTCTCGCTGATGCGGGCGATGGGCGCCTCACATGCCTTCATCGCCGACAACGGACCGACCGCGCCGACATCGATGGGTGCTGCTGCACGGGCCGGAATCGTCGGTCTTTCCGGTGAATTTGGCGGCGGCGGAACCGTGACGCCTGCGACGATGGCCTTCACCGCGGCGGCGATCGACCGGCTGCTGGTAACGCTCGGCATCGTCGAACACCCGATTCTGTCGCGAGCGACCCTCGCCGAACCGGGGCCGTTGCAGCTTCTTTCGCTGTCGCGCCACAGCCAGGGCATCTATGCCAACCGCAGAGGCTGGTTCGAGCCAGCCGTCACACTTGGAGCCATCGTTTCTGCCGGTGATCTGGCCGGATGGTATCATGACCTGGAACGCCTTGAGCAGCCGGAAGAAGAGCTGCACTTCGCTGAGGGCGGCATCGTCATTTCCCACCGATTGCACTGCGACAGCCAGGCCGGCGATTGCCTGATCCAGGTCGCCGAACCCGTCGCATCCTGACTCCTCCGCACCAGGCCGAGGCGCAGCTTAGATGATCGCGTCAACCGCCGCCTTGACCCAGTCGAGACGCTTTGCCGGGATGAGGCCGTAATTGTAGAAGTTCACGCCGTCGGCGCCGGCATCGACGGCCGCCTTGGCGCGGGCCGAAAGGATCGCGGGCTCGCCGACCTCGGGATAGAAGACGCGCAAGCCGACCCCGAGGAACTTTTCCGATCCAACGGCTGCCCGGCCGGTGCGGATGACATCGCCAATTGCATCCGGCGCCATGTCGTAGCAGCAGAGGATCGCCCCGTCGCAGAGCTTGCCGACGGCTGCGAGATCGACGCCGCCGAGCCAGCCGTCCTTCAGGTCGATGAGCACGATGCGTGTCGCCGGATCGGCTGCCGCCTTGATCTCGCCGATCAGGCTGGTCACCGGTTCGCTGCGCCATGAGAGATAGGCATGCAGATCGGGATAATCGCGGAAGGCATCGATGCCGGCCGCCGGGAAATCCGGGAACTGCCGTTCCGGCACAGCCCTTTCGCAGAGTTCCGCGATGAAGCGCGCCACCAACTTGCGCGCGCCTTCAATCGGCACGCTCGCCTTGGCGGCGCGCGCCGTGCAATGCTCGCAGAAGCAGAGAGACAGCAGGAAATCGTCTTCAACGTTCAGGCCGACACCGTCCTTCTCGTGATGGTATTCATGCGCGAAGCCCATGAAGTTCGGGCTTTCCAACTCCACCATATCAGGCCGGTAGTTCACCGTGATGTCGCGGACAAGCGTGACGGCATACGCCCGCGCCGCAGGGCTGGAGGGGCAAAGATTGTAGTAGTTGGGATTACCGTAGGCGTTGCGCGTCACGTGCTCGGGGTGCAGCATGCCGAGGCGGCTATTGTGGAGGCAGACCGTCCAGCAGGAGACCTTGAGACCCGTCGTCTCACGCTCACTGACGAGTGCATCCAGCATGTCGCCGCGCTCGGTGACATTCCCCGCCATCAGCGGCCGGATCACCTTGTCCTGCCACAGGCTTTCATCCGGCCGGAAATAGACCGTCCCGTCCTCGGGAAAATAGGCCTTCTGCTGCGGGCTGCGCGGCTGCAGGAAGCGGCCGGCATGATAGGAGGTCGCCATGCTGATCGTGTTGAGGCCGGCCCGGCCGCGAAGCTCGGCGGCAATCGCGTCGAGCCCCTGGTCCTGGATATCCCAGGGGTAAGTCCACATGGAAAGATGCATGGCACGCTCCGGTCAGATCTGTCCACTTTATAGAACATGTGTCCATAATAGTGTCCAGAGTGACTTTCGCGCGCAGACCTTTTGATGCTTCCGCCGCATGTCAAATATCGACGACGAGGCCCTTGGCTTTCAGCACCGGTGCCAGATTACTGACCTCGATGACCGATTTGCCCGCCTTGTAGGCGGCGATATAGCCGGCTTCGGCATCCTCGCGGGCCTGCGAGAGCCGGGCGACTTCCGGCGCTTCCTGCCGGCGTACGACCACCAGTCCGTCGGCATCGCCGACGATGATGTCGCCGGGATTGATGGTTTCGCCGCCGACGATGACCGGCTCGTTCACCGCTGCAATGGTTTCCTTCACCGTGCCCTTGATGCAGACGCTGAGCGAGAAGACGGGGAAACCGAGTTCCCGCAGCTGCAGCGTGTCGCGCACGCCGGTGTCGGTGACGAGACCGCCGATGCCCTTTGCAAGACAGGCATTGGCAAGCACATCGCCGAAGGATCCGGCCTCCTCGTATTCGCCGGCCGACACGACGATGATATCGCCCGGCTTGGCATAGTTGATGGCAAGCTGCAGCATGATGTTGTCGCGCGGCGCGCATTTCACCGTAAAGGCCGGACCGCACAGTTTCATGCGGTAGTCGACCGGTTTGAGGCGGGAGGACAGCGCGCCGCGGCGTCCCTGGGCTTCGTGGATCGTCGCCGGCGAAAATTTCGAAACGGCATCGATATCGGCTTTATCAGGCCGCTCGGGAATATCTTTAATATGGATCATGGATGGTTCCGATCGTTGGTCGACGGCGGGCATGCCCGCCGTCTGATTTCGGTTGGAAATCGTCACTTGAGGACGTTGAGGCCGGCTGGCCTCACGGGATCGGGTCGAACTTCAGCTCGGAGAGCGGCACGACCTTATCGGTACGGGTCATCTTGTATTCGGTCTCCGGGCCGAGCCACTTGTCCCAGATCTTGTTGATCTCGCCCGCTGTGTCGAGCTTGTGGAGGATTTCGTTGACCTTTGCGGTCAGCGCCGGCTGATCCTTGGCCATGCCGATGCCGATCGGCTGATAGAGCATTGGCTCCTCGATCATCCGCATTTCCTTGCCCTTACTCTTCGATTCATTGACGAACTTGGTCGTCGTCATGGTGTTGGCCACCATGCCGCGGGCCTTGCCCTGCTGGACGGCGAGATAGGCCGAGGCGGTATCCTGGAATGTCAGCGGGTCGGATTTGTTGAGCTTGATCGACATTTCCGAGGTCGAACCCTTGGTCGAGGCGATGCGCTGGCCTGCGTAATCGGCCTTCTTCTTGCCGGCATCGTCGGCCGGCACGATCAGCATCTCCTTGGCGAGATAGTAGGGATCGCTGAACTGGATCTGCTCGGCGCGGCTCACCGTATAGGCGAGGTTGGCTACGGTGATGTCGACGCGGCCGAGCTTGACCTCGGGCACGCGGGCTTCGACCGAAACCGGCTTGATTTCAGCCTTGACGCCCAATTCCTTGGCGATGGCGCCGCAGAGATCGACGTCGAAACCGGCCATTTCGCGGGTCTTCGGATCCGGCGAAGCAAAGGGGGGAACGTCGGCGAAAGTCGCGCAGCGCAAGGTTTTCGCCGACATGATGGTGTCGAGCTGATCGGCTTTCGCGGGCAAGGCGGCCGCCATGCCGGCAAATGCGACGGTGAGGCTCAGGTATTTCCAGTTCATTGCTGTTCTCCTTTGTTTTTGGTCGTTGGTTTCAATGCCTGAGATCAGCGAGGAAACGCTGAGCCCGGGGATGGGTCGGATTGTTGAAGAAGTCCTCGGGGCTCGCCGTTTCGATGATCTGGCCCGCATCGATGAACCAGATCCGGTCGGCGACATCACGCGCGAAACCCATTTCGTGGGTGACGCAGAGCATGGTCATGCCTTCGGACGCCAGGCTCTTCATGACGGCGAGCACTTCGCCGACCATTTCGGGATCGAGCGCACTCGTCGGCTCGTCGAACAGCATGACCGGCGGTTCCATGGCAAGGGCGCGGGCGATCGCCACGCGCTGCTGCTGGCCGCCCGACAATTGACCGGGATAGGCCCGGGCCTTGTCGGCGAGGCCGACCCGATCGAGCAGCTTGAGGGCCTTTTCGTGCGCGACATTGGCTGACACGCCTTTCACCCGGATCGGCGACATCGATACGTTTTGGGCGACGGACAGGTGCGGAAACAGGTTGAAGTTCTGGAACACGAAGCCGATCCGGCTGCGCATCGTATTGAGTTCCTTTGCCCGCATGGCGGCGTGAATGTTTTGCCCGTCGAGCGTGATCGCTCCGCTGTTGATCTCCTCGAGGCGATTGATCGTGCGGATCAGCGTGGATTTTCCCGAACCGGACGGTCCGCAGATGACCACGACCTCGCCGCGCGCAACCTGCGCATCGATGTCCTTCAGGACCGGATAGTCGCCGTAGCTCTTGCAGACCTGCGCAAGCCGGATCATCTGCGATTCCTGCGTTGAAACGGACATGGTCATAGCTGCTCCGATACGATTTTCGACGGTGTGACCAAGGCGGGAGGGACGTTGAGAAGTCCCGCACGCCGCCGCGTGATGCGCCGCTCGAGGCGATTTGCGAAGTAGGTCAGGGTCCAGCAGATGGCGAAGTAGACGATCGCCAGGATGAGGAAGACTTGGAAAGGCTGCGTCAGCAGCTGATTGTTGACCTGGCTTGCCGCAAAGGTCAGGTCCGGCACGTTGATCACGTAGCCGAGCGTCGTGTCCTTGATCGTCGAGACGAAGGTGGAAAGAATGCTCGGGATCATGTTGTAGAGCGCCTGCGGCAGGATGATGAAGCGCATCGCGCCGACATGACCGTGGCCGAGCGCCCGCGCCGCATCCATCTGGCCCGGTCCGAGCGCGACGATGCCGGCACGGACGACCTCGCTCAAAAACGCGCTCTGATAGACCACCAGTGTTGTCAGCATGGTGACGAAGCTCGGCACGTCGGCGCCGGTCAGCAGCGGAACCAGGAAATAACTCCACAGGATGAGCATCAGCAGCGGCACGCCCCTGGTGAAATAAACAAGGGCGGTGACCGGCCAACGCAGTAGCGGCGACTTGGAGAGCCGCGCCATTGCAAACAGGATGCTGACCGGAAAGGCGAGAGCGATGCTCAGCGCCGACAGGATCAGCGTGTTGGCGAGCCCGCCGAGCGGTCCGTTCGGATATTGGCCGATCAGGAGCAGCAGCCAATAGTCTCGGATGATGGCGATCATATCGTGGATCATGCGCGCGCGCTCCTGGCTGGATCTGCGCGCATCGACAGATAGGCGCCGATGCCCATGATCACGAGCGAGAAGAAGAGGTAGAGAGCGGTGCCGATCAGGTAGATTTCGAAAGTCCGGAAGCTGAGGTTCTCGATTTCCTTGACCGCATGCGTCAGTTCCGAAGCCCCGATGATGACGGCGAGACTGCTGTTCTTGAACAGGGAAACGCTGTGATTGATGAGCGGCGGCAGCGCGTTGCGCACGCCCTGCGGCATGATGACGAAACGCATCGCCGAGACATACCCGTGGCCCAGCGCCCGAGCTGCCTCCATCTGGCCGGGACCGACCGAGCGTACGCCCGAACGAAGATCTTCGCTGAAATAGGCCGCCTGGCAAAGCCCGAGCCCGATCACCGCGAAGATGGCCTCGGCATTGTGGATGGCCAGCCATTCTCCCAGCCCGCTCGGCATCAGGGTGAAGATCCCGAAATACCACAGCATCAGCTGGACCAGGGTGGGCACGTTGCGGTGGTAAGATACGTAAGCAGCGACCAACGGATCGCCGAAGCGAAGGGGCGACAGACGCAAACTGAGCAGCAGAACTGCCAGCGCCATCGCCAGCGACCAGGATCCGGCAAAGATGATGAAGGTCATCTCGATGCCATGCAGCAGCATGGCGACATATTCCGGATTTCCAAGGATTGCCGAAAGGTCGAAACCGCTCACGGAGTTGGCTCCCCGGATGGATCTGTCTTTAGCTGCGGCCTTGCGGTCTGCAGGCCACCCATGACCTGCAGCGTTGGTGTGATCTCCATATGTCCGATGTTGACGGCGACGGGGGCCGATATGGCGAAGGCGATCGCGTCGGCGATATCGGCCGCTTCAGGCAGTTCGAAACCGTCGATGAACTTTTCCCGGATGCTCGGATCATCGCCGTGGACGTGATTGAAAATATCGGTGGCGACGCGGCCGGGGCAGATTTCCGTGACCCGCACCCGCTTGCCGAAAGCGTCGATGCGCAGCTGGTTGGACAGCATGCTCACCCCTGCCTTGGTGGCGTGATAGGAGGAATTGCCGCCGAAATTATAGGCGCCGGCGATCGACGAAATGTTGATGACATGGCCGCGGTCGCGCGCCACCATGCCCGGCACGATCAGGCGGCAGATGTGCAGGACGGCTCGCAGATTGACGTCGATGATGAGATCGATATCGCCCTCGTCGGCTTCCAGGAATTTCTTCGGCCGGTCGACGCCGGCATTATTGACGAGGATGTCGAATTCCACCCGCCGTGCGAGCTCGGCGATCGCCTGACGGTCGGTCACATCGATGGTGTGGGCGACGCAGCCCGTGCGTTCTGCCAGCTTTTGCAGAGCTTCGGCGCTGCGGGCAACGGCGTGAACTTCGATGTTCTCCCGGCGAAGCCGCTCAACCACGGCTGCGCCGATACCGGAGGATGCGCCGGTCACCAGTGCGGTCTTGTAGTCGGAGAATGGCATTGTCGTTCCCTTGTTGTTGAAAGAGAGAGTAGCGAAGCTTCAACCCCTTGCCTAAGACCGATTATCTCTGGAGCAATAAGCAACGGTTATGGAGCCGGTGTGGTCTGCCGAAGAAGAGAAAGCGGGCGGTGCCGGCATTCTCTCGCGGCCTTGCCTCGGGCCGCCTCGCGTTGCAAAAGCGATGCGCGTCTGCAAACATGCCATCCGCAGATCAGCACGGTACCCCGATCCCCATGGACATCAGACGCCTCAAATCCTTCATCGTGATCGTCGACAGCGGCAGCATCACGCGAGCGGCGGATCTTTTGCATATCGCCCAGCCGGCTCTCAGCCAGCAGCTTGCGGCGCTGGAAGAGCATTTCGGCCACAAGCTGCTGATCCGCAGCCAGCAGGGCGTCAGCATGACCGATGCGGGACACGCGGTGTATCGCCATGCGCAGATTATCCTTCGGCAGATGGAGCAGGCGCAGGCCGATGCATCGGCAGCCGGCAATTCGCTCGCCGGTCGGGTCTCCGTCGGCCTCGTGCCGTTCAGCAGTGCGGCGACGCTCTCGGTCGACCTTCTGGCGGAGACCCGGAAACGGCATCCCGGCATTCTGCTGCATCTGACCGAAAGTGTCGGCCAGACCTATAGCCAGATGATCATGAACGGCCGGCTGGAGATGGCGCTTCTCCACGGGACCGGACCGATCAAGGGCGTGCGGTTCGAACCGATCCTCAGCGAGGAATTCTTCTTGGTCGCCCATCGTGATTTCGCAATCGAAGCGGATACGAAACCCGTTCCGGTCAATGCTCTCGATGCGATACCGCTACTGTTGCCGCCAGCCTATAATTTCGTCCGCCGCGCTGTCGACACCGCCTTCACGCGCACGCGCACCAATTTGAAGGTCGTGGCGGAAGTCGAAATCGTCCGCACGCTCGCCCGCGCGGTGGACGGCGGTCTCGGCGCGACGATCATGCCGAAGGCGATTGCCGACCGCATCGTCTCTGAATCGAGCGAGCCGCTGATTTGCCGGCTCGTCTCGCCCCGTATCGAGGAAACCCTGTCGCTGTGCGTTTCCGACCAGAATCCCTTGTCGGAACCGGCCCTCGCCGTCCGCGACATCCTCCTTGAGTTGACGGCGCGGCTGAAAGCCTGAGACGCAAGTGCCCGGTCAGCGCATGTCCGCGCAGAACTGGGCTATGCGCGCGCAGCCTTCATCGAGTTTTTCCATGCTTGTCGCGTAGGAAATGCGGAAGAACGGGCTCATTCCATAAGCCGCACCTTGCACGGTCGCGACATGATGCTCCTCCACCAGCCCCATGACGAAATCGACGTCGGTTTCGATCTTTCGACCGCCCTTGCTGGTCTTGCCGATCAACCCTGAAACGTTGGGATAGATGTAAAAGGCGCCCTCGGGCCGATGGCAGCGCAGCCCTTCCACCTCAGACAATTTGTCGAGCACGAAGTCGCGTCGCGTCTTGTAGATCGCCGCCCGCTCCTTCAGCAGCTCCTGAGGTCCATCGAGCGCTGCGGTCGCCGCCGCCTGCGTCAGCGTCGCGATGCCGCCGCCATTCTGTCCGTTGACGTTGCTGATGGCGGAGATCAGGTCTTTCGGCCCGGCGCAAAAGCCGAGCCGCCAGCCGGTCATCGCGTAAGCCTTGGAAACGCCGTTCATCGTCAGGACGCGATCGTACAATCTCGGCTCGACCTCCGCGATCGTGCAGAACTGGAAGTCGTCATAGACTAGGTGTTCGTAGATATCGTCGGTCATGATCCAGACGTCGGGATGGCGCAGCATGACCTCGGCAATGGCAGCCATCTCCGCCCGGGTGCAGGCAGCGCCGGTCGGATTATTCGGGAAATTCAGGAAGAGCCATTTGGTGCGCGGCGTGATTGCCGCTTCCAGATCCTCCGGACGTAATTTGAAGCCGGTCTGCTCGTGACAGGGGACCGGAACCGGCACGCCGCCGGCGAATTTGACGATGTCGGCGTAGCTGACCCAGGAGGGTGTGGGGATGACGACCTCGTCACCCGGATTGCAGGTTGCCAGCATGGCATTGAAGATCACCTGCTTGCCGCCGGCCGAGACGACGATCTGGCTGGCATCATAGTCGAGATCGTTGTCGCGTTTGAACTTCCTGATGATGGCTGATTTGAGTGCCGGCGTCCCGTCCATCGGCGGATATTTCGTATCGCCGGCAAGCGCTGCCGCATGGGCCGCCTCGATCGCGTGTGCCGGTGTGGGGAAATCCGGCTCGCCGGATGAGAGGCTGACGACCTTGATTCCCTTGGCGGCCAGCTCCCGGGCGCGCTGTGTCATGGCGGCGGATGCGGATATGGAGACGTTTTTCAGGCGATCAGATATGGCGGACATCACGTTGGTCCTTCGATGAGACTTTGGAAGAAAGACCGCCCGCAGACGATCCGGATTGTATCAGTCGGCGAGTTCGGCAGCCGGAGCGAGCGTCGCGCCCGCGGCTTCGATCTCGCTTCGCACGATGCCGGCAAGCTCGAGGGCGCCGGGCGTGTCGCTGTGGACGAGAATGGAGCGCCCCGGCATGGCGATCACGGCGCCGTCAATCGTCTCGACGTTTCCGTCGAGGAGGAATTTTCGGACGCGGGCGCGCACCGCAGCTTCGTCCTTGATGACGGCGCCGGGAAGCCCGCGCGTGACAAGCCTGCCCTCGGCGTCATAGGCCCGGTCCGCAAGGAAAAGCGCCAGGGTCTTCAGGCGCGCGCGCCTGGCAGCCTGCTGGATCTCGCTGCCTGCCGTGACGAAGACGACGAGATTGGCGTCGACGGTGGCAATCGCGTCCATCATCAGGTCGGCGAGGACAGGATCGCGGTTGATCATGTTGCCCATGGCCGCATGGAAGCTGATATGGGAGACGGTGACCCGCTCGGCTCTGGCGATCGCCATCAGCGCGCCAAGCTGGTAGAGCATCTGCTGGCGAAGCTCGTCCGCCTGGAACGGTATTTCGCGCCGGCCGAAGCCCAGCCGGTCGGGCAGGCCGGGATGGGCGCCGATGCCGACGCCGTTCTGTTTTGACAGCCGCACCATGCGCCCCATCGTATCGGGGTCGCCGCCGTGGAAGCCGCAGGCGATATTGGCCGACGAGACGATTTTCATCATCGCTTCGTCATCGCACAGCCGGTAGGGACCAAATCCTTCGCCCATGTCGGAATTCAGATCGATCTTCATCAGTTCCTCCTTTCGCCTCCCTTAGGCCATCGCCTTCAGGGCGCGCTTGACCATCCGGGATGTCTGCCTGACATCGTCGACATAGCGGGCGACGGCCTGTTCGACCGCACGCGCTTCCGCATGTGTCGAGCGGACGAATTTCAGGCGGGCGCCGATGCGGGCCTGACCGAGCCGCCAAAGGTCGCACTCGATCACGCCGGCGATCTTCGGATAGCCGCCGGCCGTATTCGCATCGCTCATCTGCACGATCGGTTCGCCGCCGGGCGGAACCTGGATCACGCCGGGCACGACGCCGTGGGAACGCATCTCGATGGAGGCGGTCGGCTTGATCGGCTCGCCGGACAGGCGATAGCCCGTCCGGTCGCTGCGCGAGGAAATCCGCCAGGTCTGGCTCCAGAAGGCTTCGCCGTCTCCGGTGAAAAGATCGTGCTCGCCGGCAGGAAGGGCGCGGATCGGCAGCACGCCGTCGACGGGGGCCGGAAAGACATCGCACAGTGCTGCAGCCGGCTCGACGACGGCGAGGCCAGAGGCCGGGAGCATGGCAATTTCCAAATCCTCGCCGACCGCGATCCGATCGCCCTTCGCCAGAGGTCGGCCGGCATTGCCGCCGAAGCCGCCGCGCAGCGACGTGCTTCGCGATCCCATGACAGGGGCAATATCCAGCCCGCCTCCAAGCGAAATATAAGAACGTGCAAGCCGCGGAGGCTGCTGTAGCTGGAGAACCTGTCCGGCATTGGCGATATAGGCGCACCAGGAAATGAGTTCAGATCCATCGAGATGCGGACTGCCGTCGGCGCCGGTCACGGCAAAGACGGTGCGCCGCTCGAAACGCAGACTGAACGGGAAGGTCTGCACCTCGATCGCGGCGGCATTCTCGTCATTGCCGACGAGAATATTGCCGATCCGGACCGCAAGCGGATCCATGGCGCCGCTCGCCGATACGCCGATGTCGCGATAGCCGGGGCGCCCCAGATCCTGCACTGTGTTGAACGGGCCGCTTTCCAAGATCTCGATCATAGCTCGATCCTTGCCGGCAGGAACCGCACCGTATCTCCCGGCGCCATCATGGCGGGGGTCGGCGAGGCTGGGTCGAACATCTGCAGGGATGCGAAGCCGATGGAATTCCAGCCGTTGGGACCGGTGAGCATGGCGACGCCGGTCTGCATGCCGCCGATGGTCACGCAGCCCTTCGGCATCTTCAGCGACGGCACGGTCTTTCGCGGCATATAGATGCGCGGATCGAGGCCATGCAGATAGCCGAAACCTGGCGCGCTGCCCAGGGCGAAGACACGATAGGTCGCTTCATGGTGGATGCGGACGACTTCGCGGTCGCTCAAGCCGGAGAGATCGCAAAGGGCGGGAAGATCCGTCGCATGCTCGCCGCCGTAAATGACGGGGATCTCGATGGTCTTGCCCTTGAGATCGATGCTCTGCGCATTCTCCCATGCCTCCAGCAGCCGGGTGACCACCGCATCGGAGTCTTCTGGCGTCTCCTTGAAGATCACCAGCAGGTTGGTCATGCCGGGAATATCTTCGGCAAGGTCCGTCCAACCCTTCACCGCCTGCGACAGCGCCCAGATCCGCCGCTGCGCGATGAGATCGAACTCGCCCGGCGCCTCGAGCAGGAAGGATCTGGCCCCGATCGAGGACACCCGTGCCCGGCTTTGGGTGGCCGGAACGATTTCGCGCTGCGATGCATGCCTGTTCGTTGTGGCGATCATGATGGGAACTCGATTTCGAACAGAGGATCGCCGAAGCCGATCAGGGCGCCAGGTTCGGCAAGCAGCCTGATCAAAACCCCGGAACGGCCGGCGCGAAGAGGTAGCAGCAAGTGCCCTACCCTGATGAAGCCGAGGATATCCGCATCGGATACGGAGCGCGGCAGCGTTTGGGGCGTGACGGCGGCGGCCGGATGTTCAGCGCAGAAATATCCCGCGAGCGGCGCCTGCAAGATGACAGGTGCGGGTTCCGGAGCGCGGGGTGTGGCTACCTGTACGCCGATCGGGGCGCCACCCTCCCCTGAAATGACGATGCGAAGCTGTCCGCCCGGCCGGGAGATTTCGAGACCGTCCACGCCGGCAGCCGTCAGTGCGTCGGTGAGGAATGCGATGGTTGCAGGATCGCTGAAATCGATTGCGCTCATGCCGCGGCCCTCCGCAGCTTCAGCCATTGTTCGAGATAGTGGATATCGGTCTCTCCGCGTGCGAATGCGTGATCCTCGAAAAGCGCGCGCAGGAAGGGAATATTCGTGGCGATACCTTCGATTTCGGTGCCGGCAAGCGCCTCGCACATTCTTGCCATCGCCTTCGCCCGTGTCGGCGCGTGGACGATCAGCTTGGCGATCAGCGAGTCGTAATAGGGCGAGACCTTGTAGCCGGGATGAATATGCGTATCGACGCGGATGCCTGGCCCCTCGGGCAAAACCAGATGGGTGACGACACCCGCAGACGACAGGAAATTGTCAGGATCCTCGGCGTTGATGCGGCATTCGAAAGAGTGGCCCTTGCAGGTCACATCGCCCTGGGTGAGATCCAGTACGTCACCCTGAGCCGCTTTTATCTGCGCCTGGACGATATCGACCCCGCCCGTCAGCTCGGTGACGGGATGTTCGACCTGAAGCCGCGTGTTCATCTCGATGAAATAGAAAGCGCCGTCCTCATAGAGGAATTCGAAGGTGCCGACGCCACGGTAGCCGATCTGGCGGCAGGCCTGGACGCAAGCCATGCCGACCGGCTGAATGATATCGGGCGCGATCCCGGGCGCCGGCGCTTCTTCCACCACTTTCTGATGGCGGCGCTGCATCGAGCAATCCCGGTGACCCAGCCAAACGGCATTGCCGTGATCGTCGCAAAGAACCTGGATCTCGATGTGGCGCGGATGCTGGAGGAACTTTTCCATATAGAGCGAGGGTGAGCCGAAGGCCTTGCGCGCCTCTTCCCGGGTCAGCGCGATCGCTTCATGCAACTGATCGGCCTTCAGCACGACGCGCATGCCGCGTCCGCCGCCGCCGCCTGACGCCTTGACGATGATGGGATATCCGATCTCCAGCGCGACGCGCTCGATCGAGGCCGGGTCGTCGGGCAGCGCGGTATCGGGACCGGGAACGCAGTGGACGCCGGCCGCCATCATCGCCCGTTTTGCCGCAATCTTATCGCCCATCGTGGCGATCGATGACGCCGTCGGACCGATGAAGACCAGGCCGGCCTTTTCGACTACGTCGGAGAATGCGGCGTTTTCAGACAGGAAACCATAGCCGGGATGGATGGCGCCAGCACCGGTCAGGCGTGCCGCGAGAAGAATTGCATCCTGATTGAGATAGCTCTTGCCCGCGCTCGACGGGCCGATGCAGAGAAAACGATCTGCGGTTTTGATGTAGGACGCTTCCCTGTCCGCTTCGGAGCAGACGGCGACCGTCTTCAGGCCGAGCTCGCGGCAGGCGCGCTGAATCCGGGCAGCGATCTCGCCGCGATTGGCGATGAGGACGGTATCGAAGCGGCGCCCTGAAGCAGCGGATTGTTCCGATGTTTCCGGCATCAGGCGATCTCCGCCAGCAGGTCGCCGGTCTCGACCTCACCATTGTCGATATCGGTCAGCTGCGTGATGCGCCCGGACCGCGGTGCCGTGATCGTGTTGAAGACCTTCATTGCCTCGATGATGAAGAGGGTCTGCCCCTCCTCCACCACGTCACCGATTGCGACGAACGGCGGCTCGCCGGGCGCTGGAGCCCGATGCAGAACGCCGAAGAGGGGCGCCTTCACCGGATAGGAGGTTTTCTCGACGCTGGAAGGCGCGTCAGGGGCGAGGTTGGTCGTCGGCTCTTTCGAGGGCTCGGAAGCAGCTGCCTCTCCCGGCGACGTGCGGAAAATCCGAACCGTCACGTCCTTTTCCGTCACCGTCAGCTCGGTAATGTTCGATCGTCCGACAAAGTCGATCAGCGTCTTGATCTTCGAGAGGTCCATGTGCGTGCTCGGAATTTCAAATTCCACCGCGCAGACCTGAAGTTTCAGATCGCCCGGCGTTATGATTTTCGTAGCATGACGTGTGGGTTGATGGGGTCAGACGAAGTTTTGATGGAGCGCAATCCACGCTATGGGGAGATATCGCCGAATGCCCTTGATGGCAGCCGGCGCGGGCGAAACCATCGAAGAGCCAAGCGTTTTTGAAAGCGCGCCTCCCTCCAAAATGAATCACACTTCATCGCACCTGCTTCTCTCGCAGGTCTGTCTGTGGGTCGCATCCGTTGGACGGGGCGACCGACAAACAGACTGCGCATGAGGACAGTGGCTGGCCAAGTCGTAGACCGTCGGCTCGAATTAACGTGGCCTCTCAACGATCAGACGATCAAAAATCCTTGTATGGCGCTCTTCTGGCCATTCAGTTTTATCACAACCCACAAGGGTGGGTCGGGCGGCTTTTTGGTGGTATCGGTAAGCTTGGCGCCAAGCGCCGGTTTAGCGACGACGGGCCATACCTTGTCCGTGCTCGTAGCAGAATCATCTGCAAGTACTTCGACGTCAACTCTATCGCTGCCATCTTGCTTGGTAGATACATAGACATCCATCCCCTCGCCAAAGCCGTTACCTATGAGTGTAAACGGCGTTCGTGTGCGTAGCGGAGCTTGCACAGACTTGGGGTCCAAGCGCACAATTTCGAGAGTAGTTTTCGCGGCCATGATAGCCTCCCTGGTCCATCCTTATCCGTAAAAATTAATCACCATCGCCCGATCTGCGTGGGATGAATCCGCCTGATCTCGACATCACGCCGCCGGAGCGGGACAAGGCGCCACCCGACCTGGACAATCCGCCGCTTGCCATTCCTCGAGGATCAGCCGAGGCCTCGGCCGAAAGCAGGATTTGCTCAAGGGTTCCAGTTTGGGCATCAAGCCTCATCGAGACATCGTCCTTGTCATAGATCCAGACCTTCATATCCCTGGCGAGCGCTCCAATTTGGGAGCCGAGGCCCGTTCGTGCACTCGATCCTGGGGACCGAGACAATCTGTCGTATTCGATGTCGCCATCGACGTTCCGCGGAGGGGGATCGTCAGGATTCAGGCCGCTACCGTGGACGACGAAAATAGCCGGTGGGCTTAGTTCAACGAAAGTCCCCTCGAAAGAGAAAGCATAGATTCGCGCGAGGGTCGCTTCGTTCGTGCTGAGCTGGCCCCTCAGAAAACTGTTAGCCCCCAATGGATTTCCGATCAGAGGCTGATAAACGTCGCCTCTCAGAAGAAGGTCACTGAGTTCACGCCCGAAGAGATACACCGCTGATACACCTAATAAGGTTTCGTTGTCTGCCACGTCTGCCTCCATCCACCTGGTTATTGACCGATGCCTGATCTCGACAGCAGAACTTTCTCGCGAAAGGGCATCTTCGGAAGCTCCAGATAATCTATCGGCAGCAACGTCCGCGCAGAGTGGAGATGACTGTGATGCTCGCCGCCTTTGAGGTGCGGGCCAGCGTGCAATTCACCAATCGCCCGTCGCCTGAAGTTCCTACTGATAATCCGTGCGAACTGACCGCCACTTTCGTTCTGATCGATCGCAAGCATCGTTCTCGCGACGTCGCCGTAGTCGAGAAAGTCGGGAGCGAGAGCCCACAAGGCTTCCGCCAGATACGTCCCGACGATATCGCGGGCGTCGAGCAGTGCTTCGACAAAACCATCCGAGTTCCGCGCGAAAGCGCGGTCGAAAGCATGTTGCACCGTCGCCTCGGCAGCCGGATCGAACTCGGCAATATCTGCGAGGTCTTCAACCGCGTCCGAGATCAGGCCGCGCGCCACGAGGCTCTCGTGAAAGATGTCGACGAGGATGTCGAATATCGCGCCGGTGAGCGGCTGCGAGAGTTCGTGCTCGTCCTTCCACCCACGCGCGAATTCGGCCATCGTCCTTTTGTTGTTTGCCGACCGTATCTGGCGATGCGGCGAAAATTCCGAAAAGCGTGAGAGGCGGTTTGCGCGGTAGAGGTTACCGCGCGTCTCCGCGAGAACATTGTCGATCACGGACGGAAAATGCATGGCCGCGATCAGCGACCCGCAGTCGGAGAAGGCCTCCTGGAAGCCAAGATATTCGGGATACTCGGCTCCTGGACGCGGCACGCCGAGCACGCTGAAGATGATCGCGTGTCCCACCTCGTGGGCGATGACGTCGAAATCCAGGCTGAAGGGAAGGATGCTTCCATCCTTATCGAACTGGCTGCCGACTTCGAGGAAACCATAGCCGTACTGTGCGTTGTCCCATTGCGGCAAAATGGAGATCTCCAGACGGTCATTGTGCTCGCGAAAATGCCAGGTGAGCGGCTGGCCGAGATAACGCTCCCAGACATCTAGTGTGAAACGCACGCATCCAAAAACATGCGCGGCTTCGAAGCCGGCCATCGAAGGTCGGAGATAGTTGAAATTGCCGCACACGTCGGGGGTGACGGGCTTGAGGATTTTCCCCGTCCAGGGCGGTAGATACATGTACGGCGTTCCGAGCGGCCCGCGGTTCAAACCGTAAGGACCGGTCTTGCCGACTGGCTCTACAACAAACATGCGATCGTCGGCTGGGCCAGCTGTCAGGCTACCCAACGGAGACGATACTTCAACGATCTCGGGCTTGGACCGAGCATCTTCAAATGGAGGCTGTACAAAAAGCCTGAACCGGGTGCCCATCCGCTCCCCCTCAAAAGACTTTTATGCTTGCCAGTTTAAGTTGACGATCGGCGCTCGCACGAATTTTAGCAAGTAATAAAATAGAATTAGAACTAGCCTGCCTAAATGTACGGGGCGTTATTCTGGCAGCTCAACCAACCTTAAATAACGCGGGTGAGTGCGAATGGGATCGAGGTCGGAATCGTTCTTGAACCACAGCCGCATCTCTATGCCGACCTGCGGCATCCAGACCTCGAGCAAGTCTATCGCACGCTCAATCTCGCCAAGCAGTGCATAGGTGCAGGCGGCATTGTACTGAATGTTGATATCATCGGGATCCGTCGCCAGGGAGCGGGCCAACCACTCCAGAGCCTGATCGCGGACACCGAGAAAGGCCAGCACCGTCGCCCCAAGACAGGCAACATTGGCATTCTCCGGATGTCGCCGCAGTTCTTCCTCAGCCTTTTTCAACGCGATCCGAGCATAGTTGCTGGCCTTGTCTGTTTGCCCGAGCGAACGAAGGACGTTCACAAGCATGATCGGCGCACCATAGTCGGCAGGCTTGATTTCCATGGCACGCTGAAAGTGCGTAGCCGCGAGTTCAAATTGACCTTCGGTGACGCAAAATTCGGCATAATACCGATTTGCCTCGTGGCAATCGGCGTCGAGCGACAAAGCCTGCTCGAATGCAGAAACCGCCTCGGTGCGATTACCGGCCACCGCCAATGCAAATCCTTTGGCCGCATGGGCCTCCGCCAGATTGGGATCGATAACGAGCGCCATCGTCGTATTCGCGAGAATGTCCTCCACCGGAATCTCGGCGCCGAACTGAGACCGCAGACGCGCATCGCAAACCGCGATGCCGGCATAGGCGCGGGCATAATTCGGATCCAGTTCGATGGCTCGGGCGAAGCTCTGCCTGGCCATCAGATGGTTCGAGCGCGAGGCAATATGGTAGTATTCGCGCCCTCTGAGGAAGTGCGTATAAGCTTCGACGCTCTCTGTCGGCGCTTGCTCGATTGCTTCCTTTTCCTCCGGGAGCAGCTTGACCTTCAATTGCTCGACAATTGCCTTCGTGATCTCGTCCTGCACTTCGAAGATATCGGTGAGGTCGCGGTCGTAACGCGCCGCCCAGACGTGGCCGTCGCTGGCTGCGTCGATCAATTCGGCATTGATCCTCACATGGGTGCCGGCCTTGCGGACGCTGCCTTCTACGACATAGGCGACCCCGAGCTCCCTGGCGATGCGCTGCAGGTTTTCGCTCCGGCCTTTCCATGTGAAGACAGTATAGCGGCTCAGGACAAACAGGCCTGAAACATTCGATAGATCAGTGATGATGTCCTCGGTAATGCCGTCGCTGAAAAACTCCTGGGCGGGATCGTCGCTGATGTTGGCAAATGGCAGGATTGCCACGGATGGCTTGTTGACGGGTGCCTGCGTGTGGCCGTTTGCGGTAAGCGGCATCCCTTCACCGGAGGCGACATTGCCCCAATCGGCAAAATAGACATGCACCGGACGCAATATATTCTTGACGGTCTTTTCGCCCTGGTCTGCGAAATCGAGGCCGAGTTTGTTTCCGACTTCGTGGCGCACCGCCGCCGAACAGGCAATGCCGCCCGGAGCTGCAAGGGCTTGTAGCCGGACCGCCACATTAATGCCGTCCCCATGAAAGTCATCCGCGTCGAAGACGATGTCGCCCAAATTCAAGCCTATTCGAAACGCAAAATGCCTGTCGGCTGGAAGCCCCATGTTGCGCTCAAGCATGCCGCGCTGGATATCGACTGCGCATCGGGCGGCACTGAGCACGCTGCCGAACTCGACCAGGAAACCGTCGCCCATCACCTTGATTATACGCCCGTCGTGGGTCGTGACAGCCGGTTCGAAGAGCTCGCGGCGATGCTGCCGAAGGGCATTGAGCGTGTCCTCTTCGTTTGCCTCCAGGAGACGGCTGTACCCCACCACATCGGCGGCCAGAATAGCTGTCAATCGACGCTCGACAAGTTCTGCGCACATGCCCGTCTCCCCAACGTGCTGGTGGCAATACTATTCAATTCGAGAAACTAGCCAGTAATGTTGCCGGACGATCGTATTACTGACAACTAAAATCTCCCTCTCGGCTGTAAGAGCTCCCGGAGCGGATTTAGATCGCGGATTATAACAGCCTGACGGCTGACAGTGTTATATGTGGGTAAATACACGGGGCATGTCATGACCATTACTACGCTTTCCAGCCATGAATTCATTCACCATGTCAGCAGTGCGAAGAAGGCTGCCCAAATGGGACCGGTCATCATCACTGACCGCGGCAAACCTTCTCATGTCCTTCTGACATATGAGGCATTTCAGCGTCTTTCCGGCAGGCGCAAAAGTCTGGTCGACGGGCTTTCGATGCCCGGTCTATCAGAGATCGCTTTCATGCCAACGCGGGTCGAGATCAAAATTCGCTGAGTTGGCTTGTCTTGCGCCCATCCGATCGAGATGCCGGTGCCGGTATCGTCAACTCTTCGGAGGGGCAACGCTCTCCCGCAGGATGAGTCTGCTGCGGATGACGGTGGGCGCAGAAGCAGGGTTTTGGCTCTGGCCAAGCGCGTCGAGCAGGAGATCCACTGCAGCGCGGCCCATCTCTTCCACCGGCTGTTCGATCGTCGAGAGCGGCGGCGAGGAGAATTCGCAGACGGGCGAACCGTCGAAGGAGACGACGGACAGATCATCGGGAATGCTCAAGCCTGCGCGCTTGATGCAACTGACAAATGAGATGGCCATGTCATCGCTGGTGGCGATGACTGCCGTTGGTTTCTCGTCCAATCCAGCGAAATCGTCTGCCGCCTGCACGCCGATGTCGAAACCGTGCTGATAATCGAGGCGACCGCCCGAGCGACGCACCGACTCCGCAGACAATCCCGCCGCCTCAAGCGCCTCGAGCACGCCGCCATAACGCTCGACGTCATGATAATTGCCTTCAGGTCCTGCAAGGTAGAAGAACCGGCGGTGGCCCAGCCGGATCAGTTCGGCGGTTACGTCGCGCACAGCCTCGCGGTCGTTCGTCACGACGCTCTGCAGGCCCGCATCGCTCATGTCGAGCAGCATCGAAACGATCGGCAGGCCGGAACTTGCCAGCGAGCGCCCATCGACCTCCGGAAGCTTCGATGACAGGATAATGGCTCCGCGCACGCTGCCGCCGAAGGCGAGGTCGAGAATGTGCCGCTCGGAAATCTCGTCGCGATCGAGGTTGGCGATCATCAGGTTGTAGCCGCCCTGGATCAGCGACTTGTTGATACTCTGCAGGACCTGCGGAATGATCTGTGAGACGCCATAATAGAGCGATCCGGGCAGGATGATCATGATGATGTTGGATTTACCGACTCTCAGACCGCGTGCCATTGCATTCGGAGTATAGCCGAGCTGCTTGGCCGCCGCGTTGATCTTGGCGCGCGTCTTCTCGTTGACCCGTCCGGGATTGGCAAGCGCGCGGCTCACCGTTGAGATCGCAACACCGGCGAGCCGTGCGACATCAGCCATCAACGCACCCGACTGCTCCTCTGCGGCCACATCCCTGTTTTTATTCACGTTTGTTTCATTCTCCCGGATGCTCCGATTTGCAACTCTAAGGCAGCCGGCGATTTATAGCAAACGTTTGCCAAAAATCGCTTGCTTAAAAAACCAGCTTGATTATCATCTAGGCATGGCAAACGATTGCCATTCTTTAATGCGTTGAAAATTCATGATTTATTGATTGTGGAGCCGCTGTTCCGCACGCGGGTAGGTCATGCCTTAAGAAGTGGAATGGATATGGCTACTGGCGACAGGCTCCGCTTCGGCGTCGATCTCGTGACGTTCTTCGATCCCGGCTTCTGGGGTGTCGATAGCCATGACGCGATCATCGACTATGCGCGCGCCGAACCGCGTGCCTTCTGGAACAAGATTCTCGACAGCGTGCAGGCCTCGGGCGTCACCGGCGTCGAGCTGACGTTTTCTCCGTTCAACTGGCAGGATGCGATCAAGACCTATGGTTCCGTCGATGCCTTTGCAGCCGAGCTGGCAAGACGCGGCCTGACGCTCTGCAGCGGCTTCTTCGCCGAACTGGAGGCGGCGGGCGACTTCGCCGAGCCCGAGGCCCAGCGCGCGCTGATCGACAAGGCGGAGCGTTATGCCGACTTCCTGAAAGCCTGCGGCAGCGACATCATGGTGATCGGTGCCCCGCTTCGCCAGACGCTCGGCGCCCAGCCGGTGCAGTTCTACGATTTCGACCGTGCCAAGGTGATCGCCGATTTCCTGAACCGGCTCGGCGCGACCCTCTATGCCAGGGGCGTGCGGCTGGCGCTGCACACCGAGGCGCACTCGATCTTTGCCGCCGCCCGCGACGTCGAACTGATGATGCTTCTGACCGACCCAGCCTATGTGCATATGTGCCCGGACACGGCCCATATCATCGTTGCCGGCTCCGATCCCATCCAGCTTGTTGATCGCCACCACGAGCGCGTGATCATCGCCCACTGGAAGGATGCGATCGGGCCCATGCCTGCCGACACGCCGATCGACAAGCACATCCACGATCGCCACCAACCGTATTTCTGCAGCTTCGGCCTTGGACGGGTCGACTGGCCGGCCTGGATCCGGCTGCTGCGCGACCGCGCCTATGAAGGTTGGGCAATTCTCGAACTCGATGCCGCGCCGGATCCCGTCCGCGACATCGCCAACGGGCTGACTCTCGTCCGGCAGGCGCTCCTGCCGATCTATCGCTGACGATTATTCCCAAGACAACGAACGCCCCGCAAAGAGGGCATTTCACGAGGTGGAACAATGACGACAATGATAAAGCTTTTTCTTGCCGGTGTGGCATTCGCCGGTCTCTTCGCTTCGGCGCATGCCGAGGACAAACCGACAATCGAGATCATGTCGTCCTGGACGTCGGGCGGCGAAGCGGCAGCCCTCAACGTCATCAAGACCGAGTTCGAAAAGCGCGGCGGCGTCTGGAAGGATTCCTCGATCGCCGGCTTCGGCGCCGCCGATGCCGCCTTCCAGAACCGTATCGTTGCCGGTGACGCGCCCGGCGCCAAGCAAGGCGTCATCGGCCTTGCGGCCGCAGATTTCATCAACCAGGGTCTGTTCAATCCGATCGACGACGTAGCCGGTGCCGGCAAATGGGCTGACGTCCTGCCGAAATCGATCCATGATCTCATCTCCTATAACGGCAAAGCCTATCTCGCGCCGACCGGCGCCCATGGCGAAAGCTGGGTGTTCTATTCCAAGGAGGCCTTCGGCAAGGCCGGCATCGCCGAGGAGCCCAAGACCTGGGACGAGTTCTTCGCCGACTTCGACAAGCTGAAGGCTGCCGGCATCGTTCCCGTTGCCTGGGGCGGCCAGCCGTGGCAGCAGACCAAGGTCTTCAACATGATCCTGCTCTCGCAGGTCGGGATCGACGGCTTCCTGAAGATTTATGTCGACAAGGACAAGAGCCAGGCCTCCATTGACGGCGTGAAGAAGACCCTCGAAATTCTCGGCAAGCTGCGCGGCTATGTCGATGCGGGTGCTGCCGGCCGCAACTGGAACGACGCAACAGCCATGCTGATCACCGCCAAGGCCGGCGTGCAGTTCATGGGCGACTGGGCCAAGGGCGAATTCACTGTCGCCGGCAAGGAGCCGGGCGAGGACTATGGCTGCATGATCGTGCCGGAGTCCAAGGGCATGGTCTATATCGCCGACTCCCTCTGGTTCCCGAAGACCGGCAATGCCGTGACCGACAAGGCGCAGAAACTTCTCGCCGAAGTCGTCATGGATCCGGCGGTGCAGGTCGAATTCGCCTTGAAGAAAGGCTCTGTCCCGATGCGCACCGACGTCGACAAATCGAAACTCGATGTCTGCGCCCAGAAGGGTGCCGAGTTGATGGCTGCCGGTGCGATCGTTCCGGATCAGGCGATCGTGCTGACTCCGCAGCAGGTCGGCGCGCTTGACGATTTCGTCGACGAATACTGGAGCGGTGGCGCAAACGATGCAGCCTCCGGGGCGGAGAATTTCTTCGCCGTCTTCGAGTAGAATAGTGCCTGCGGCGTCGGCCTGATCCCGACGCCGCGGCCGACGCTGCTGCCTCGCGGGGCGGCGTGCGCCCTGCTTCCTTCCGTCAACGAGCTGGCCGATGCCCATCAAACGCAAGCCCAATCTTTCCGCCACCATTGCGCTGCTGCCGACATGGTTCGTCGCGGTCGTGGTCTTCATCGGCACCATGGCCTGGTCGATCCGCCTGTCCTTCACCAACTCGACGCTCTTTCCATCCTCGACCTATGTCGGCTTTGCGCAGTATTCGAAACTGTTTGCTTCCGCCAAGTGGCTTGCATCGCTGCAAAACGTGTTGATCTTCGGTGTGCTCTACGTTGCTGGCTGCCTTTTGCTCGGCTTCCTGCTGGCCGCAGCACTTGACCGCAAGATCCGTTTTGAAAGCGCCTTCAGAACCATATTTCTTTATCCCTACGCCATGTCCTTCGTCGTGACCGGGCTGATCTGGCAATGGATGCTCAATCCGACCCTCGGCATCCAGGCGAGCGTGCGTTCGCTCGGCTGGGAGAGTTTTGTCCTCGACTGGGTGGTCAATCGCGACCTGGCGATCTATGCGCTGGTGCTTGCCGGCGTCTGGCAGGGTGCGGGGCTGGTGATGGTCATCGCGCTCGCCGGCATGCGCGGCATCGAAGGCGAGCAATGGAAGGCGGCGCGGATCGACGGCATTCCCGTCTGGCGGATCTATGTCTCGATCGTCCTGCCGCAGCTCGGGCCAGCGCTGGCGGCAGCCGGCATGCTGCTCGCGATGGGGGTGATCAAGACCTATGACATCGTCGTCGCCATGACCAATGGCGGCCCCGGCAATGCGACGGAGGTGCCGGCGAAATTCATCATGGACAATTTGTTCGGACGCCAGAACCTCGGCCTCGCGACCGCCGGCGCGACGGTGCTTGTCCTCGGTGTGATCATCGCAGTCGCCCCGTTCCGCTACGCGATGCACATGCGCGACAGAGCGAAGGGAGGCGCGTGATGGCAGGTCCTCATCCGAACGGTCCGAAGCCGGCGCAGATCACCGCCGGGCGCATCGGCCTCTATTCCTTCCTGGTTGTTGCCGCGCTTTTCTTTCTTCTGCCGCTCTACACCATGGTCGTCACCTCGCTGAAGTCGATGGACGAAATCCGGCTCGGTCAGATCTTCGCCCTGCCGGCTAGGCTCGATTTCTCCGCCTGGAGGACCGCCTGGTCGGGCGCCTGCATGGGGACCGTTTGCGTCGGCATTCGCAGCGGCTTCTGGAATTCGGTGGCGATCACCCTTCCCGCGGTGGCGCTCTCGGTCTTCATCGGCGCCGTCAATGGCTATGCGCTGTCGCTCTGGCGGCCGCGCGGGGCAAACCTGCTCTTCGGCCTGCTGATGGCCGGCGGCCTCATCCCCTACCAGATTTTCCTCTATCCGATGGTCCGGGCGATGGCGAATATCGACCTCTACAATTCGCTCGCCGGCATCATTCTCGTGCATGTCATCTTCGGACTGCCGCTGGTGACGCTGCTCTTCCGCAATTATTTCGTCAGCGTGCCGGAGGAGCTCTGCAAGGCGGCGCGCGTCGATGGCGCCGGCTTCTGGCGGATCTTCTTTGAGATCATGCTGCCGATCGCCGTGCCGATGGTGGTCGTGGTCTCGATGCTGCAGTTCACCGGCATCTGGAACGACTTCCTGCTCGGTCTCGTCTTCGCCGGACGCGACAATCTGCCGATGACCGTACAGCTCAACAATATCGTCAATACTACGATGGGCGAGCGGACCTACAACGTCAACATGGCGGCGACGATCCTGACCGCCATCGTTCCGCTCGCCATCTATTTCCTGTCCGGCCGCTGGTTCGTGCGCGGCATCGCCGCCGGCGCAGTCAAGGGGTAACGCTTCCATGCAGTCTGCCGTCTCCGTCAAGGACCTGAAGATCACCTATGGCGACCATACGGTGATCGAGAAGCTGTCGATCGATATCGCCCCGCGGGAATTCCTGGTGCTGCTCGGCCCTTCCGGCTGCGGCAAGTCAACGCTTCTGAGCGCCATTGCCGGCCTCCAGGACATCACCGCAGGCGAGGTGTGGATCTCAGGCAAGAACGTCAGCTGGGAGGAGCCGAAGGACCGCGGCATCGGCATGGTCTTTCAATCCTATGCACTCTATCCACGCATGTCGGTCCGCAAGAACCTCTCCTTCGGCCTTCGCGTCGCCGGTCTGCCGAAACCCGAGATCGAGGCTCGCGTCGCCCGCACGGCCGCGCTCCTCCATCTCGACACGCTGCTCGACAGGCGCCCTGCCGAGCTGTCGGGCGGCCAGCGCCAGCGTGTCGCCATCGGCCGGGCGCTGGTGCGCGAAGTCGATGTCTTCCTTTTCGACGAACCGCTGTCGAACCTCGATGCCAAGCTGCGCAACGAATTGCGCGTCGAGATCAAGAAGCTGCATCAGCGCCTCGGCAACACCATGATCTACGTGACGCATGATCAGGTCGAGGCGCTGACGCTTGCCGATCGCATCGCCATCATGCGCGACGGCGTGATCCAGCAGCTCGCCTCGCCGGCTGAGATCTATCGCCGTCCGGCCAATCTCTTCGTTGCCGGTTTCATCGGCGCGCCGGCGATGAATTTCATCGAGGGCAGGATCGAACGCGGCGGCGCCTCGCCGCTCTTCCGGAGCAAGGGGCTCGCCGTCGATCTCTCCGGCTATTCCTTTAGCGCAGGCGCGGCGGAAGGACCGGCAACGCTCGGCTTTCGCCCTGAGCATCTTGTGCTCGATGGGGCGGTAAGCAGCCTGCCCATCATTCCCGGCCGTGTTTCCGTCGTCGAGCCGATGGGTTCGGACGCCGTCGTCTGGCTCGACTGGGCGGATCAAAGCCTCTCGCTGAGGCTGATGGGCGACGTCACCCTGCAGCCTGGCGATGCCCTGGCACCCGGGCTCGATATCACCAAGGCGTCGCTCTTCGGCGCCGACGGATCGCGGCTCTGATGCCCCGTCCCTTTGTTTTCCCGCAATTGCCGGCGCGTTGCGCGCGGTTTTGAGCAATTGCTCCACGACAGGATTTGGAAATGTCTGAGATTGTCTACGATGCGCTGGTGATCGGCTCCGGCGCGGCGGGTTCCTTCGCGGTCAAAGAACTGACGGCGCAGGGCCTTTCAGTGCTGCTTCTCGAGGCTGGTCCCGCCGTCGGGCCGAAGGATTTCGATCCCGCCCGCAAGAAGGCGCCTGCAAGCAGCATCAATATCTGGGAGCGCGCGCGGGCGACCCTCAAGGGCCAGCCGATCCAGGCGCGGGCGGCGTTTTTTACCGAGCGTTTCAGCCACTTCTTCGTCAACGATCGAAAGAACCCCTATACCACGCCGAAGGGCGAACCATTCCTCTGGATCCGTGGCCGCCAGGGCGGCGGGCGTCTCCACAGTTTCGGCCGCGTGCTGCTGCGCTGGACCGATGACGATTTCAAGATCCGATCACGCGCCGGAAAGGGCGTGGACTGGCCGGTGTCTTATGACGAGCTAACGCCTTTCTATGATGAAGTGGAGACCTATCTCGGGCTCTACGGCAACAAGGACGATGTGCCGACCCTGCCGGACGGCGTCTATGCGAAACCGGCAAGCCTGACGCCCGCCGAACAGATCTTCAAGCAGGCTGTCGAAAGCCGCTGGCCGGAAAGGCACGTCGTCTCCTGGCGCTACATCGCGCCGGACGCCGAACGTATGCCGCGACCGCTGCGGGAAGCCAAGGCCACCGGCCGACTGACGGTGCGCTACGACGCCGTCGTTCGCCGCATCACCACGGACGAGAAGACCGGCCGCGCCATCGGCGCCGAGTTCGTCGATCGCAATACCGGGCAAGTATCGACGGCCCGTGCCGCGACGGTGGTTTTGTCGGCATCGCCGATCGAGAGCGTGCGGCTGCTGCTGAATTCGGCTTCGGCAAAACATCCGGATGGGCTCGGAAACAGCTCGGGTGCACTTGGCCGCTATTTCATGGACCAGCTTCCGTGCCTCGCCTTCGGTTCCTTTTCGAAGACGAAGGGCTGGGCGCCCGATGGCTCGGCTCCGACGGATCCGTTCTACAATCCGTCGGGCGGGATCTTCATACCCCGCTTCGGCGAGGGCGACGCCGGCCGCGGCGATTTCGATTACCAGGGAAGCGTCGGCCGGGCGCCGGTCTCCGGCGACACGGATGCGCGTCTCGCCTTCTTCGGTTTCGGCCGCATGCTGCCCTATGCCGACAATCGCATTACGCTCGATGTCAGGCGCAAGGACGCCTGGAACATTCCGGTTCCGCATATCCGTTGCGTGATGCAAGCCGAGGAGCAGGCGCTGCTTCGCCGGCAGGAGGAGACGCTGATCGCCATGATCAGCGAGGTTGGCGGCGATCTTGAATTCATCGGTTCGCCCACCGGTCTCAAGGAGATGGGCAAGGGCGCCTTTCCCGAGGCCGACGCCTTCAGCCGCTTCATGTTCCGCAGTTGGTTCCGCAAGACCATGTGCATGGGCGCGGCAATCCACGAAACCGGCGGCGCGCGCATGGGCGAAACCTCGGAAGCTTCGGTGCTCAACCCCTACAACCAGGTCTGGGATGCCCCAAACCTGATCGTCACCGACGCCAGCGCCTTCCCCGGCAGCGGCATCGCCGGAACCACACTCACCGTCATGGCTCTGACGGTCCGCGCCTGCCGGAATCTTGTCGACCGGTACCGGGCGGGGGAACTATAGGCGCGCTTGGAACGAGAGACGCAAAGAACCGTTTCAGCTTTCGATCAGTGGTCGTCACAAAACCTTTGCAATGGCGTGCTCCTGTCAAAAAAAGCAGGAAGGAAAAACCCATGTCTCAAAACCATCAGGACCAACTCAGCCGGATAAAGGCCGAAATCGCCGACAGCTTCGATGAGGAGCTGGAGATGCAGATGGAGGAAGATCGGCTGGACGATCTGGTTGCCGAAGGAATGGCGGAAGCGGCGGAGCCGACGCTCGAGCGAAAGACCTACTTCCGGGAACTTTTTCGGCTGCAGCACGAGTTGGTGCGGCTGCAGGATTGGGTTCAGCACACGAAGATGAAGGTGGTTGTGCTGTTCGAGGGCCGCGATTCGGCCGGCAAGGGCGGCGCGATCAAGCGCGTAACCCAACGGCTCAATCCGCGCGTCTGCCGGACGGTGGCGCTGCCGGCCCCGACGGAACGGGAACGCCATCAATGGTACTTCCAGCGTTATGTCCCGCATCTTCCCACAGCCGGTGAAATGGTGCTCTTCGACCGAAGCTGGTACAATCGCGCCGGTGTCGAGCGCGTGATGGGCTTCTGCACCCCCGATGAACTCGAGGAGTTTTTCCGCTCGGTGCCTGAATTCGAGCGGATGCTGGTCCGTTCCGGAATCGTGCTGATCAAATACTGGTTTTCGATCACCGACGAGGAGCAGGAATTCCGCTTCAAGATGCGTATCCACGATCCGCTGAAGCAATGGAAGCTTTCACCGATGGATATGGAAAGCCGCGTCCATTGGGAGGAATATACCAAGGCCAAGGAGGAAATGCTGGCGCGGACGCACAGCAAGGATGCACCCTGGTGGGTTGTGCAGGCGGTGGACAAGAAACGGGCGCGATTGAACTGCATCGCCCATCTTCTCGAACAGATCCCGTACGAGGATGTTCCCAAACCGGAGATCGAGCTGCCGGATCGCATCCGCCATGCCGATTACAACAGGGCGCCGGTTGCGTCTGAAATGCTCGTGCCGGAGCGCTATTGAGGCATAACATACCGGCCTTCACGGCCGGAGATGACGAGCGGGTTCCAGCGTCGCTGATGTTTTCGGCTATCGCTACACCACGTGTGAGCGTGGTGTAGCGATAACTCGCGGCCTGCGATCAGGCGATGATGTTCCCGATTTGGTTGAGTTCGTCGATAACCTCATCCGGCAAAACAAGCGCGGCAGCGGCGAGGTTTTCCTTAAGATGGCCGACGGATGAAGTGCCGGGGATCAGCAGGATGTTCGGGGCGCGGCGGAGCAGCCAGGCAAGGGCCACCTGCATGGGGGTGACGCCAAGGCGTGCGGCGACATCGGACAGGGTGGACGACTGCAGCGGGGTAAAGCCGCCGAGCGGGAAGAAGGGCACATAGGCGGTGCCCTCGCCGGCGAGTTCGTCGATCAGGCGATCGTCGGCCCGATGCGCAAGATTGTACTGGTTCTGCACGCAGACGATTTCGGTGATCCTGCGCCCTTCGGCGACCTGCTTCGATGTGGCGTTGCTTAGGCCCAGGTGACGGACGAGACCCTGTCGCTGGAGATCGGCCAGCACCGTCAGGGGTGCTTCGATCGACCCTTCGGCAGGGCCATGAACGTCGAACATGAGCCTGAGGTTGACGACGTCAAGCACATCCATACCTAAGTTACGAAGATTGTCGTGGACTGCCGCCGTCAGTTCTTCTGGCGAGAAAGCCGGAATCCATGATCCATCCGCGCCGCGCCGTGCGCCGATCTTGGTGACGATGACGAGGTCGTCACGATAGGGATGGAGCGCTTCACGGATGATCCGGTTGGTGACGTGCGGGCCGTAGAAATCGCTGGTGTCGATGTGATTTACGCCGCTCGCAACCGCCTCGCGCAGTACGGCCAAGGCCGCTCCGTGATCCCTGGGCGGGCCGAACACGCCGGGTCCGGCAAGCTGCATGGCGCCGTAGCCGAGCCGTTTGACGCTGCGGTCGCCGAGATTGAAGGTGCCGGGCTGATCGATAATGGACATGATCTCACTCCTTTCAAGAGATGACGCCAAGATAGGCGTTGTCGGCGCGCCTGATAATTCGGTACAATCCGCACGGGCTGTGCGGAGGGGCGAACAGTGAAAGTCGATCTTGGTGATCTGAATGCCTTCCTTGCCGTGGCGCGGGCCGGTGGTTTTCGCGAGGGCGCGCGTGCAAGCGGCGGCAGCGCTTCCTTCCTCAGCGAGGCGGTGCGTCGGCTGGAGGCCGAACTCGGTGTGAGGCTGCTCAACCGCACGACCCGCAGCGTTGCGCCGACCGAAGCCGGCAAGGGTTTGCTGGAACGGCTCGGCCCTGCCTTGACCGAAGTCGAGTCCGCGCTCGATGTGGTCAACGGATTTCGCGACAGGCCGGCCGGTCCGTTGCGGCTCAATGTGCCGGTCAGTGCGGCGCGGCTGGTGCTACCCGCCATCGTTCCACCATTCCTCGCTGCCTATCCCGACATTCGGCTGGAGGTGATCGCCGACGAGAGCTTCGTCGACGTGCTTGCTGCCGGGTGCGACGCCGGCATCCGCTATGACGAGCGGCTGGAGCAGGATATGATCGCCGTGCCAATCGGCCCGCGTGTTCAGCGCTTTGCCACCGCCGCCTCGCCTGACTATCTCGACCGCCATGGCCGGCCGCAACATCCAAGCGAGCTGCTCGGCCATGCCTGTCTGTTGGGCCGCTTTGCCAGTGGTGCACTGACGACGCCGTGGGAGTTCGAGCGAGATGGCGAGGTGGTGCGGGTCGAACCTTCAGGACCGTTGATCGTCAGGGTCGGCGGCGCGACCGATCTCACCATCGATGCAGCGATATCCGGCACTGGGGTCATCAGCGTCTTCGAGGACTGGCTGCGGCCGTATATTGATAGCGGCGCCCTCGAGCCCATCCTCGAACCGTGGTGGCAGCGTTTTTCCGGGCCGTTTCTCTATTATCCCGGACGCCGGCTGGTGCCAGCGCCGCTGCGGGCGTTCATCGATTTCGTCAAGGCATCGGCCAAGCCGGCTTGAACAGCGCCGCGATCCGTCAAAGCTTGACCTCGGCGTTGTCGCCCATATCCGGTTTGCTGTTCGAGACCGCTGCCGCTGCCATTTTGATATAGCTGATGATGGTGCCCGGACTATCCCAATATTCCGCCGAGGACGGGGTAATTTTCAGGATGCGGATAGAGGGATCGTCGGGATTATCCCACCACGCCTTGGCCGGCGTTGCCCATAACTCCCTGATCTTCTCGCGATCGTTCTGCACCTCGGCCGTCCCAGACACGGAAACATATTTCTGTCCCTTGGTGTCGGCAAATGCGAGGCACACATTTGGCCAGCGAGCGATCTCATCGTCCTTGTGGCTGGCCACATCCGTCAGAAAATAGACCGCATTCTCCAAATGGGCGGTATAGGCGGACATCGGGCGGGCGCGAAGATCGTCACCGTTGCGGGTCGTTAGCATGCAAAACCCGATTCTGTCGATCAGTTCCCATACCCGTATCGCATCGTCATGCTCGGCCATCGTCATCTCCATCTGTGCAAAAGAGGAAATAACCACCTGCTGACGCCGATGTTCCCGTGATTTACTGCGCCAATTCCCGCAATCGACAGGCGGGATGGAATGTTCCTGCTGCCTGCGATGTCCTCAATGCACGCTTGGGGTTTCCATGACCACTGCAAAGTCTTCAGCGACCAGTTCGCTGACGGCGATGAGGACCTCCTCGCGGGAAAAGCCTGAGGTCAAGGCGCGTTGGATTAGATCCTGCAGATCCGGTTCCACGACATCGCGGCAATCCTCGAGGCGTTCTTCTGAAACGGTGAGGCTACTGAGTTCGTCCATTGTCTGTCCTTTCCGGGGAATGTAGTCGTCGAAGCCTGGGAAGGCCGAGATGGCCGTTAACGGGCGGCCGTCCGCTTCGGCCCGGCGATCAGGCCTTCACGCTGCAGCTTCTTGCGTGCGGCTTTACGCTGCCGACTGATCGCCTGCGCCTTTTGCCTGACGCGTCGTTCGGAGGGCTTCTCATACGCACGCCGTTCCTTCATTTCGCGGAACAGCCCTTCACGCTGCATTTTCTTTTTCAGAACCCTGAGGGCCTGATCGACGTTGTTGTCTCTGACGAGTACCTGCATTTCGAATTCTCCTATGTAAAGGATGCTCGGCGCTCAGCCGAGCTGCTCGGCGATCAGCGCCTGCAATTCGCGGCGTGTGAGAAGACAGGGATACGGCTTCCAAGTCTTGGCGGCGCGGCGGACAGCTTCGTCACCCTCACGCGAGTTCACCACCCCAATCGCGGTGGCTGTATTTGTGTCGTTCAAAAAAATCCTTTACCGGTCATTGCCGGCTTCATCGATTGTTGTGGATTTGACCATCGCGCTGCCTCAAGGGCGTGCGCCGATTCAGCCGATGTACAAGCGTCTCGTTCCCAAGCCGGCGACGGCTTCGATTTCCGCTTTAGCCCCTAAAATAGTTGTCGGAGCGCGCGATTGCAACAGCTGAACCGGATGGCTCGGTTTGGCGTCCAGAATCATCCATAGATATATTCATTGCCGATGTTCAAGTTAGCCGGGTATAGATCCGGTCGAATTTTCTTCAATTTGGCGTGAAAATGAAATTATTCGCCTGGGAATTAAGCAACGCCCCTATCGGTGACGAAATTAACCTTTCATTAAATAACCCATTGACTTGCACTATTAATAGGTTGTTAAAGGAGCCGCTCGCTGAGGTCGAAACTGACCCGTCTATAACAATTTGAGGAGAGAGCGATGGCTTCGCCGATACACGCAACTGATGATAGTGCAACATTTCTAGAAACTGACGTTATTTCCGGAAATCTCCTTTCCAACGATACATCCGATAATGGCCACCTTTTCCTGCGCGCCTTCGACGGCGAGACCGTTGGCGCCAAAAGCGGCAACAGCCAGATCACCGAAATCCATGGCGACTACGGCACGTTCTTCGTCAAGCCGGACGGCAGCTACACCTATGTCCTGAGCGATGCTGCCAAGATCGGCTTCGCTAACGGCGAATCGTACCAGGAAAAGGTTTCCTACAAGATCTCCGACGGCAGCGGTCATACCGACGTCGGCCTGTTCACCCTGAACATTCAGGGCGTAACCCAGGTCAAGCCGATCGCAGTTGACGATGTCTACAGCTTCACCGAAGGCCACGCCATCGGCGGCAACGTTCTAGACAACGACATTGCCGGCGACAACGGCAAGATGTTCCTCCGTCAGTTCCTGACCACGAAGGTCGACGCCGCTGCCGACGCTGTAACCAACGTTGCCGGCACCTATGGCACCTTCCATGTCAAGTCGGACGGCACGTTCACCTACGAGCTGACGCACGATCTTGATGCGGGTCAGACCTACACGGAAGTTCTCCGTTACTACAAGATCTCCGACGGCGACGGCCACACCGACACTGCCAAGGTGACGCTGAACATCACCGGCACCGACGCTCATATCGTCTGATCAGTTGCGATAGATCTGTGAAACATGACGCCCGCCGCACAATCGGCGGGCGTTTTCGTATACTTGGCTTATTCGGTCGATATAATTCTTTTTAGCTAGTTCTTATAAATGCCGGGGAGGCGTAGTCTCGAAATTCGGAGGACACGCCCTTGACCGAACACATCGAACCCAAGCAAATTGAGACCGATGAGCTGACGAAAGTCTGGTCCGTAACCGAGTTCTGCGCTCGCCATCGGATAGATGCCGAGGAACAGGCGCTGTTGCTCAAACTTTTCGGGCCATTCGCGACAGCCTGCGAACTACTCCACAATGCCAGGCGCGCACCGAGGTTCAGATAAGCCTCCTCCATTCCTTCGATGATCCTCTTAAAAATGCCAGCCGCTCGGCCGGCAAACGAGACCGTGCCAATCGGTTGACGCTCTCTGCCTCTTGGCCCGCGGCCGATTCCTGAATTGCTCCTCACTCTCTGCACAAAATCTGCAATCCGGCGCGGCATCTTCCTGCCATGAGCAAGAACGACATGCCGCCCCGCGTTACACCTCCGATCCTGCCGGACCGCCTGCGCAAGGACGGTTGGTGGCTGACGGAGACGTGCGGGACACAAGGCCCGCCTTCTCAAGCGGGTTCCGCAGTCATGCTCGTGATGATCGAAAAACCGCATTTGCGAGAGGAGCAGCAATGGACGCAACAAATATCCTGACGGAAGCAATGCCGATGAGGCGGGGTGGCGGCCGAATTGCCGGGCTGTTGGCGCTCGTGGCGCTTTCAGATTTTCTGATCTTTGGTCATGAACCCGGGATAAATCTTTTCCTTTTTGCGCTCGCCGTCTGCACCGCCACTCTCCTTTCGGCCAGCAAGAGACCTCGGCTTTCCCAAGCGTTCATGCTGCTCGGCTTTTCGGTTCTGGCGTCGGCGCCGCTGCTGGAATCGCCTTCGTTTACGGGCATTGCCCTTTGCCTCGGCGCCCTGATGTCGGTTGCGCTTGTCAGCGCCAGGCTCCTGCCGCGTCGCCTGTCCGCCCTGCCCCTGGTTTTCCTCCGTTTCGCCCTCGTCATTCCCCTGCGGCTTGTCGAGGATACCGGGAAATATCTTGCGACACCGGGGAAACGTTTCTCTTTCGCCGGAACCCGCCAGAGCATCGGCCTCTGGATCATGCCGCTCATTCTCGCAGCGGTCTTCGTATCTCTCTTTGCGGCGGCCAACCCACTTATCGAGATCGCTCTGCGCAGCATCGATTTTGCCGTTCTGCTGCAGTTCCTCGATCTCTGGCGGATCGGCTTCTGGATGATCGTCGCTATTGTGGTCTGGGCGATGTTGCGGCCGCGCTTCAAGCGTCGCTTTGCGAGGCCGCAGGCCGCCAGGACGTTCATGATCGTACCCACCAGGAATGCGCCGCTTGGCCATGCTTCGTTGTTGCGGTCGCTCGCCCTGTTCAACGCGCTCTTTGCCGTGCAGACGCTCCTCGATCTCGTCTATCTCTGGGGCGGTGCAGATCTGCCCGATCACATGAGCCATGCCGAATATGCTCATCGCGGCGCCTATCCGCTGATTGCGACAGCGCTCCTTGCCGCCGCTTTCGTGCTGGTCGCCATGCGGCGCGGCGGTCCCGGCGATCAGAGCCCGCTGATCCGCAGCCTCGTCCATGCCTGGATCGGCCAGAACATTCTGCTTTGCCTGTCGTCGATGCTGCGGCTTGGGCTTTACGTCGAGGTCTATTCGCTGACCGAACTGCGTGTTGCCGCCGGTCTCTGGATGGGCCTCGTCGCCATCGGTCTTTTCTTGATCCTGCTGCGCATTCTGCTCAGCCGATCCAACGAGTGGCTGATCGCGATGAATCTCGCCTCTCTGATCGTGGTCGTCTACATCAGCGCCTTCATTGATTTCCCTGATATTATCGCCCGCTTCAATGTCGCCCACAGCCAGGAAATCACTGCGGAAGGCCCGCCGCTCGATCTTGATTATCTCTCTTCCCTTGGCCCTTCCGTCATTCCGGCGCTCGATCTCTATCTCCACATGTTGCCGGATCAACTGATCGACAAGAGGAATCAGGCACTGGCTATCCGGTACTATCTCGTCAGGGATTTCGAGCGGCGCCCGCGCGACTGGCGGAGCTGGACCTTCCGGGCGGCGCGGCTGGAGACCCATCTTCTGTCTCCTGCAGCCATTGCAAGATAGAACGAGAACGATAACAACAGGCACGACAAACAATGCAGGACTGGTGATGGCGCCCCGAATTCTCGTCGTCGATGACGAACCTCACATCCGCGATGTGATCTGCTTCGCCCTCGAGCGTGCCGGCTTGACATCGACTGCGGTCCGCAACGGAACCGAGGCGATGACGGCATTCCGGCGCGCCAACATCGATCTCATCATTCTCGATATCGGCATGCCCGATATGGATGGTCTCGAGGTCTGCCGCCAGATCCGCAAGACATCGGGATTGCCGATCCTGTTCCTTTCCGCACGCGACGAGGAGATCGACAGGGTGCTGGGGTTGGAAATCGGCGGCGACGATTATGTCACCAAACCGTTCAGCCCGCGCGAACTCGTCGCCAGGGTCAGGGCGATCTTGAAGCGCAGCGGCGGCAATGAAGCCGGGCCCGAAAGGCGTCATGCCATCTTTGTCGCCGGCGAGCTCAGCCTCGATCGCCACGGCAGGACGGTCATGTTCGGCGATAGGGCCGTCGCGATGACAGTGCTCGAATTCGCCATCCTGGAGGCATTGTTGTCACGCCCCGACATGGTCTTCAGCCGCGAACGACTGATGGAGGCGGCCTATGGTGCTGGAACCTATGTCGCCGACCGGACGATCGATAGCCATATCCGCAACATCAGGGCCAAGTTCCTGGCGGCCGGCGGCCAGGGGATCATCGCGACGGTTCACGGCATCGGCTTCAAACTCGGCGGTGAAATCGGGAGGAAGGCCTGATGCCGGTGCCGAAAGTCAGGACGAAATGGCGCCCGACGCTGGCGCTGATCGTCTATGTCGTGCTTCTCGCCGTCATGGCGCTGCCGATCCTGATCGTCATCTGGTTTCGCGCCGTGGAGGTGAGTTCGAACCGGATGGCGCCGGCGGAAATCGGGGCGCTTGCCGTCGTCTTCATCCTAACGCTCGGCGTCGCCTATGTGCTGACACGCACCATCACCGGCCCGATCGACGCCTTGATCGCCCGCACGGAAGAGATTGCCCGCGGCGGTAAGCGGGCAATCCGGCCGCTGGAAAGCTATGGAACGCGCGAGATCGCCGTTCTGTCGCAAAGCTTCCTCGATCTCGCCGGAAGATTGGTCGATCGCACCGAATATGTCCGCTCCTTTGCCGCCCATGTCTCCCACGAACTGAAATCGCCGCTGACGGCCATCCGCGGTGCGGCGGAGCTTTTGCGTGACGACGATGCCGAAAAGGCGATGACGAAGGCGCAACGTTTGCACTTTCTCGATAATATCGTCGCCGATGCAGCCCGGCTCGATGTGCTGTTGCAGCGGCTGAGGGAACTTGCTCGAGCAGAAACCCCATTGGCCGAGGGCAAAAGCAGCATCATGGACATCCTATCCTCGCTGCGCCGGCAATTTCCAAACCTCGATATCTCCGGCAAAGGCGATACGGACATATCGATTGCTCTTCCCCAGGAAGCAGCCGGTATCGCCTTTGCCAATCTCGCCGAGAATGCCCTTCAGCATGGCGCCACGCGATTGGAACTCAGCGCGTCAACCGATGCCCGGACAACCGTTATTCTTATCCGAGACGACGGGGGCGGCATTTCCGAGGCAAATCGCCAGCATGTCTTTCAGCCGTTCTTTTCAACCCGCCGCGAACAGGGCGGCACCGGCATGGGTCTCGGCATCGTTCGCGCCATGCTGAGCTCGCATGGCGGTACGATCCGCCTGCTGCCGACGACCGGCGCAGGTGCCGAGTTCGAAATCACCATGCCCTTGTAGTCTCGCAGGGTTGGGAACACGGCTGCGCCGTGCTGAACCCAAATGCCATCACCGCATGCGGATCAGTTTCGAGGCTCTATCGCTGCCAACGCAGCCTGCGCGATGACATCTGCAATGCGTTCGGAGAGTGCCGGGTCGGAAACGGCGCGCGCCAGGGTAACACCGCCACTCAGCATGGCGAGGAGCAAGATCGCCTGGTCTTCCCGCACGATTTCGGATCGGCCCTCTATCTCCGGCAGGCCGGCGGCGACTTCTTCGACGAGGCGTTTGATCTCTGCGGTATAGGCGCTTCGCGTTTCATTGTCCGCACGCATCACGTCGGGTGAAAGGCTCGGCAAAGCACAGCTCTCGCCCAGATCGCAGGTTCTTTTATAACCGAGATAGTAGCCGATAAAGGTCGTCAGCCAGTCTTTCGGTTGATTGGTCTTCAATGCGGCGATTCCCTGCCGCAGCTCTTCTAGGCCTTCCAGCACGGCTGTGCGAAAGGCTTCGGCCTTCGATTTGAAATGTCCGTAAAAAGCGCCGTTTGTCACGCCGGCCGCCTTCGTCAGCGCATCGATACCGGCACCACCATAGCCCTCTTGGCGAAAGACCTGTCCTGCGGCTGCGAGGACGCGCGCGCGGGTTTCTGATTTGTGTTCGGCGCTATAACGCATGAATACCTCAATAAGAGTGATCGCTCTTTATTGCTTGCTAAGAGAGCGATCGCTGTGTATCTATAAAGAGTGATCGGTATATCACAGGCGGTCACGATTCAAAGAGGGAGATATCCGATGCCTATTACACCGTTCCGGAAGGCCTGCTCTCGCCGGAGGCCCAGGCGCAAGCCTTTGCCGGATTGACGGACGCATTGCTCGATGTCGCAGGTTTGACCGGTAATGCCTTCATGACTGCCAATGTCATCGGCACGATCAACGTGCTGCCGCGCGAGCATGTGCTTGCGGCGGGAAAGCCGATCGCTGCGGCGTTTGTCGAACTCAAATTGCCGGAGGTCGCGCTGATGAGCGCCGAAGCGAAACAGGCCTTCATCGAAAAAGCCGCCGATGTCGTCGAACAGGCCGCCGAAGGCCGGCTCAAGCGTGACCATATATGGTCGAACATCGTCTATGCACCCGAGGGGGCGTGGGGAATAGCCGGCCGCAGCTACAGCAACGCCGATTTCGTCGGCGCCATCCAGGGTACGGCCGCCGTGTTGTAAGGGTTGCGGCATATGCGCGGAAATTTCAAACCAGATCCAGCAATGCGCCGCCGTCCGGCGGCGCGACGGAGCGAGATCATGCAGCTTGCCAACTATCTGTTCTTTTCCACCGGCTGCGAGGACGCGCTGGCCTTTTATGCCGAATGCGGGCTTGGCCGGGTCACGCAATTGAAGCGCCACGGCGCGGACGGAATGACCATTGCCAGCGAAACAATGCGGGGCAAGGTGATGCATGCTCGTTTCGAAGGGCCCGGTGTTCTGTTCTTCGCCTCGGACAATCACGATGCGGAGCCGATGCGAGGCTCCGCCCACATGCTGATCTTGGATGATCGCGACAGGACCGATGGGCTTTTCGCCCGGCTCGCCGAAGGCGGCAAGATAACGACACCGCTCGCGGGCCAGCCATGGGGGAGCTATTACGGCAAGCTCACCGATCGTTTTGGTGTCCAGTGGATGCTCGATTGCTTGGCGTAAGCATATGCCGCCCATGGGCATATAGTTCGCTCCCCTCCAGTGTCAGTCCATTATCGTGTCGTATAGCCGCCATCGATCACCAGCACTTCGCCGGTGACATAGCTTGCCGCCGCCGAGCAAAGGAACAAGGCGGCCCCCGCCACCTCTTCCGGTTGCCCGACCCGTCCCATCGGGGTCATGCTGCGCCAGGTCGGGAACCAGTCCGGATTGGCGATGCCGCCGCGCGACAGATCGGTCTCGATATAGCCCGGCGCAATGGCGTTGACCCGGATATTCTCGGCGGCAACCTCGCTAGCAAGGCTCTTCGTCATCATATGGACCGCCGCCTTGGAGGTGTTGTAGGCGACCTGGTTCTGCGGAATGTTGGAGACGATGCCCGACATCGAGCCGATATTGAGGATGACGCCGCCGCCCTGGCGCCGCATGGGGGCGAGCGCGGCGCGGCAAGCGCGGAAGACGGCGTCGACATTGACGGTCATGATCTCGCGCCAAATCGCGTCGGAGAATTCGCCGCTGTCGCCATGAATGGCGATGCCGGCATTGTTGACGAGGATGTCGAGCTTGCCCGCCCGTAAGAGCGTCTCTTTGACGAGCGCGTCGGCGGCATCGTCCTTCATCAGGTCGGCGGCGACGAAATCGCAATCGACACCGGCCTTGGCGAGCCGGTCTTCCGCTGCCGCATTGCGCGTCCTTCCCGTGATGAGGACTTTGGCGCCCGCCTCGCCGAGCGCCTCGGCGATCGCAAGCCCAATGCCGCGGGTGCCGCCGGTGACCAGCGCCACCTGTCCATCCAAGCGAAACCTATCGAAGATCATCTCGTTTCCTTCCGTGATTTTCGGAGCCGGTACAAACGCGTCAGATATCCGTGCTCTGCGGCAGGATGACGAGATCGCGGATCGTGATGTTGCGCGGACGCGTCAGCATGAAAAGCACCGCTTCTGCCACCTCCTTCGGCTCCATCAGGCCGCCGGCGGCAAGTGCTTCATCCAACTTTTCCTGCGGCCAGTCGCTGAGAAGCGCGGTGACGACTGGGCCTGGAGCGACGGCGCCGACGCGCAAGCCATGTTTGGCCACCTGTCGCCTCAGCGTATGGACGAATGCCTGAACGGCATGTTTCGAGGCCGTGTAGATTGGCTCCCAGACGACGGGGATCATGCCGGCGACGGAACTGGTCAGGATGATATCTCCGGTCTTGCGCTCGACCATGTGCGGCAGCACGGCATGCACCGAGCGGAAGGCGGCATTGACGTTCAGGTTGAGCATCCGGTCCCAGGCGTCGGGGTCGCCACCCAGGACCTCGCCGCCGATATAAGAGCCGGCATTGGCGTGGAAGATATCCAACTGACCTGCCTTCTTCAGAATCTGCGGCATCATCGCTTCAACGCTTTTCGGATCGGTGAGATCGATGACCAGCGGCATGGCGTTGGCGCCGAGTTTCGAGCAGATCTCCTTCAAGGCTTCTTCGTTGCGATCGACCAACACCACCCGGGCGCCGGCGGCAAGCAGGGCCTTGGCGCATTCGAGGCCGATACCCGATGCCGCTCCGGTGACGGCCGCGACTTTTCCAGACAGATCCTGTCCCATTTTCTTCCTCTGCTTTCTTGACTGGTTTTAGGCCCGGCCGTGCGAAATCCGCGATCGGCGTGCCAGCGAGTCGACGATGACGGCGACGGCGAGAACGGCGCCGGTGATCATGTATCGAAGCGATGACGACAGATCGAGAAGCGTCAGCCCGCTGGCGATCGACTGAATGACGATGATGCCGAGAAGGGCCGAATAGGCGCTGCCGCGCCCGCCGAACAGGCTCGTGCCGCCGATGACCGCCGCAGCGATGGCGTTGAGATTGACGTCGCCGGTGCCGGCCTGCTGACTTGCCGTCGCCAGCCGGGCAGCCGAGAGCACGCCGCCGGTTGCCGCAAGCAAAGCACAGGTGACGAAGGCGCTTGCATAGATGCGCGAGACGTTGATGCCAGAGCGGCGGGCGGCCTCCCTGTTGCCGCCGACGGCATGCATGGAGCGTCCCCATTTGGTGCGCATCAGCGCATAATTCATGACGGCGACGAGCCCGACGAACAGGCCGAACATCCATGGAACGCCGCGCGACTGGTTGAGATAGAATGCGACAGCTTCCAGGGCGGCGGTGATAATGATGGCGCGCAGGAGCAGCCCGCGGGCCGATTTCGCCGACAGGCCGGCCGCCCGCCGCCGCGCCGCAGTGCGGTAGCTGGAGAAGAAGAAGGCGATGCCGGCAAGGGCTACCAGCAGATAGGCGATCGGGTCCGGCATGACCATGATCTGGCCGAAACTCACGAGCCAGGAACCATAGGGGAGATTGATCGAACCGGTCGCTCCGAGGATATAGAGCTGCAGGCCGAGAACCGCGAGCAGCCCGGATAGGGTGGAGACGAAACTCGGCATGCCGAACCGGTTGAACAGGAAGGCGTAGAGAGAGCCGATCAGAGCGCCGACGACCATGGCGGCGAGGACCGCCAGAACCACCGGCCAGCCTTGGTTGACCCAGAAGACGCCGACCAAGGCCGAGGCGAAGCCGCTGACCGAGCCGACGGAAAGATCGATCTCGCCCACCATCAGGATGCAGACGATACCGAGCGAGATGACGCCGACCGTCGAGCAGTCGAACAGCATGTTGACCAGATTGGCGCTGGAGAGAAACACCGGATTGAGCGCCTGGAACACCGTCCAGATGATTGCCAGGCCGACAATGACCGGCAGCGAGCCGAGGTCGCCGGCGCGGACGCGGTCCCAAAAGGCGCGGATCGAGCCGGCCAGACTGTCGTCATGGCGCACTCTTTCGTCACGCCGGTCGAGGAGCACAGGTGACGCCGGTTCATTCTGGATGGTCTTCATCATGGCCTGCCCTCCTCGTTCTGCTGGCTTTGCGCCTGGCGGCGCGACGCTCGGCGGGAGACGGAATTGTTGGAGGCGCCGGTGATCGCGCTGACCAGCTCTTCGTTGGAAGCATCGGGCAGCAGAGTGCCGTTGTTGCGGCCGAGCCGAAGGACGACGATGCGATCGGCAACGGCGCGCACGTCCTCCATGTTGTGGCTAATCATGATGACGGCGAGGCCGCGTTCCCGTACGCGCTCGATCAGATCCAGCACTTCGGCGGTCTGGGCAACGCCAAGCGCTGCGGTGGGTTCGTCGAGCATGATCAGTTTCGGCTCAAGCAGCAGCGATCGGGCGATCGCCACGGTCTGGCGCTGTCCGCCGGACAATGAGGCGACGGGCTCGCGCACGCTTGGGATTCGGGCCGAAAGCTCGTTCAGAAGCTTCCAGGCACGGATCTCCATGGCAACCTCATCGAGCTGGAAAGGATTGAGCTCCTTGCCGAGAAAGATATTGGCGACGACATCGAGATTCTCGCAAAGTGCCAAATCCTGGAAGACAGTTGCAATGCCGAGCCCGAGAGCAGCACTTGGGCTCGGCAGGGTCACCGGCTCACCCTCAAACAGGATCGTGCCCGAGCTTGGTTGGTGTACACCGGCCAGGATCTTGACCAGCGTCGATTTGCCGGCGCCGTTGTCGCCGACAAGTGCCACGACCTCGCCGGCGTGGACATCGAGTTCGATATCGGTGAGTGCCGACACCGCCCCGAAGTTCTTCGATATTCCGCGCAGGCTGAGGACGGGCTGGCGGGAAGGGGCAAGAGTATGAGAGGTTTCAGACATCGCCTGGCCTTTCCGAAGCGAAACGGCAAGCGCGACCGGCCGACCGGCCGCGCTTGCCTGGGTTCGATTACTTGGTGATGCCGAGCTTCTTGCAGCCGTCGGCGTAGCGGCCGGTGCACAGCTCCTCGGCGGTGTTGATCTTCTTATCGATGATCTCGGCCTTGAGGTTTTCGGCGGTGACGACAGCGGGCACGAAAAGCTGCGCCGGGGTGTCGTAGAGCGTCATTTCGGCCTTCGGCGTTTCTCCGGCCAGGAGCTTGACGGCGACGTCGGCGGCGGCAGCGGCGACAATTTCGCTGGGCTTGGAGATCGTGTTGTACTGATCCCCCGATATGATCAGCTGTAGTGCCGCGATCGTCGCATCATTGCCGGTTACCGGCGGCACGGGATCGACACCGGCTGCCTTGAAGGCTGCAATGGCGCCGCCGCCGGTGCCATCATTGGCGGCGACCACGCCGACGATCTGTTTGCTGAAGCGGGTGATCTGACCGGCTGCCCATTGCTGGGCATTCGCCGGCTGCCAATTCGGCGTGTCGAATTCGGCAAGCGTCTTGTATCCGCCACTCGCAAGACCATCGTGAATACCGTCCTTGATCAGCCCGGCAGCCGCATCGGTTGGCGAGCCGTTGATCTGCAGGATGCCGCCGCCATCGGTCGGCACTTTCTTGGCCTTCAGATGCTGGACGAGCGATTCCGCGATTGCCTTGCCGATCGCCTTGTTATCGAAGGAGACGTAGAAATCGGCCTTGCCCTTCGGGATAGGGCGGTCATAGGCAATGACCTTGACACCCTGGCTCTGGGCGAGCTGGACGAGAGACGCGGCGGCTGCCGAATCCACCGGGTCGAGCACGATGACTTTGGCACCCTGGGTGATGGCCGAATTGAACTGCTGCTGCTGTTTGGCGATATCGGCGTCGGCATTCTGATAGAGAACCTTGCACGAGGCGCAAAGCTTCTTCATTTCCGCGACAAATCCCGGATGGTCGTGCTCTTCGTAACGTGTCGAGCCCTGGTCGGGCATGAGGAATGCGACCGTCGCATCCGAAACGGCGTTTTGCGCAAAGGCGGACGTACCGCCGAGCAGGGATAGGACAAGTGCGGTCGCGCCTGCCACCTTGGTCGAGAATTTCATCATTTCCATATCCTCCCATTGGAAAAAATTGTGTAGCTTCGTCGTTGCATTGTTCTGCTGTGGCCGTTCGGCTGAGCGAACCGCCACGCCTGTCCCGGCGGTTTGCAGTTTTCTGAGGACAAGCGTCTCCTCTCGCGAACCGCTGATTGCGCGCTCGCGTTCAATCGATGTTGGTTTTGGCTCCTCCTCCTCGTCCTCCCTATCGCCTTCTTACGCGGACTTCCGCCATAGTCCCGACAACGGTGCTCGTCCGGCTTGATTAAGCCGCCTTCGCCACGTTGATATTGTCGCCCAATAGCCGCCGGAAGCGGGAAGGCGTCATGCCCTTTTCCGCGAGAAATTGCCGATTGAAATTGGACAGATTGTTGAAGCCGACCTCGAAGCAGATATCGGTGATCGATGCGTGGTCGTCGCTCATCAGAATCTGACAGGCGAGGTTGATGCGCAGTCGCTTCACATATTGCACCAGCGACATGCCGGTATGGCGGCGGAAAGCGCGCGAAAAGGCGCCTGTGGACTGTCCGGCAATCCTGGCGAGATCGGCCTCGTCGAAGGATTTGGTCAGATTTTCCCTGATGTAGGCGAGTGCCTTGTTGAGGCCGGCCGACATATAGCCCGATGGATCGGGCAGATAGTTCGGGCTGGCAAGAAGCTGGGAATCCTGCGCTCGGCTAAGCAGGCCGACGATCATCATGAAGAGTTCGATGCGACGTACACCGTGAGCCTGCTGCACCTCGTTCATGAGGGGAGCAACCTGCCGGCTGGTATCGGCGCCGAAGAGCACGCCGCGGCGGGAGGCTTCGAGAACCGGATCGAAGGGCCCTAGTTCGGCCAGCACCCTCATCGTGTCGCTGATGAAATTCTCGCTGAACTGGATGAGCTGGCATCGAAGCGGAATGCTCGACCCTTTCGGCACATCGCTGATCCAGTTATGGGGAAGATTAGGCCCGGCAAGCACAAGGTTGCCCGGCTCGAACTCGCCGATGAAGTCGCCGACGAAATACCGCCCCGTCGTTGCGACGACGAGATGAAGTTCGTATTCCGGATGAAAGTGCCAACGAACCGTATGATAGGGATAGCCATGCGCCTTCGTTGCGAAGGATTCGCCCGGTCTGATCTGAATGACTTCCAAGTCAGGTTCCATTGTTCCTCCTCCGAGGACGGGTGGTAAGCCCGCGCACCAAATTCCCTTTTTGGCTTTATTGTTATGCGGAGTGTAGTGGGCACTTCTCACGCCCGCCACCACGATTCTCAGGCAAAACTGATACTTTTTTGATGATGAACGCTCCGCAGCTGGCGGAAAGACGGCAGCGACATGCATACCATCCGAGGATTGTGTCAGGCCGCCAAAGCCGCAATGACGTTTCTGACCAGTGCAGAGGAGGACAGCCGGCTCGTGGCACAGCTCGGGGCGCCGACCGCGCCGACCCGTATGGAAACGCCGCCGCGGGCATTGGCGATCGCAAACATCGACTCGTCGGTCAGATCATCGCCGATGGCAATCGGGCAGCGGTTCCTGAAAGGGTCGGACTGGAAAAACCGTTCCAGCGCATCGCCCTTGCTCGATCGTGCGGGACGCAGCTCGAAGACCATCTTGCCGAGCTGCAACGCCCAGTTCGGCCCGGCCAGTTCCGCATAGTGGTGCATGCGGTCTTCGAGTACCTTTTCATATTCGGGCGCCAGCCGGTAATGGGCGGCAACGGCGGCGCCCTTATCCTCGATCAAGACTCCCGGATAGTGCTCGGCTTCCGCAGTCAGCGCGTGCTTCAGCGCCTGAAACTCAGGTGTCGCCTCGACTGTCTGCATTCCCGCTGCGCTCCTGATTTCCGCGCCATGAAGGCCTGCCGTCGGAAACGCAAACGGTTTGAACAGCGCGTCTGCATAAGCAAGCGACCGTCCGGTGACCAATGCCAAGGCGCCGCTAAGCTTGTTCGACAGGCGGTGAAGTTGCCCGGGAAGCGACTCCGGAACTTCGATCGCGTCCGGCGTGGGCGCAAGATTGAGCAGCGTCCCGTCGATATCGAGAAACATCGCCCAACGATCCGGCTCTTCCAAGACCAGTGAAAGCATTTCCTGGGTGGCGCTATCGTCCTGCACGGGATTCTCCAAACGCTGCAGTCATTGAAGCTAGGTCGCCAACCGACGAGGGCAAGGTGAGCTTTCAGACTCCGGAACATCGAGGGGCTGGTCCGCGTTGTATCTCGCCGCCCGTTCGAGCACTCGCGCCGTAGAAGGTATTTTGATGGCCAAAAGCAGTTCCGACCCCCGTGACGAGGTCAATGCCCCGCTAGCACATGGCGCGTTAAACCTGCCATCGGTGACGATCGACGACTACAATAACGAGCTGCGGGACAAGAACGGTTTCGTTGGCGACAACGCCAACAAGAAGACTTTTCAAATGAAGCTCGACGATTGGAGAAAACGCATCCGCAAGGTTGGAGACGACCCGATCGGCAAGACCGCGACGGCGAAGCTTTCCAAGAAAAAGATCGATGCCTTCCTCAAGGGCGACGATATGGAGGCAGCGGCATTGGTCATGGGAGCGGTGGAAGACTTCGCTCAGGACTTCGCCGACGTGATTGGAAAATTCCTGAAGGACAAGCGCTGGGTCAAGACGGAACGTATCGTCGTCGGCGGCGGCTTCCGGCAGAGCCGGTTCGGCGAGCTGACCATCGCCAGGACCATGGTTATCCTCAAGGCCGCCGGCATAGACGTTGAGGTAGTGCCGATCGTTCACCATCCTGATGAGGCTGGACTGATCGGCTCGGTGCATCTGATGCCGCGCTGGATGTTCAAAGGCCACGAGGCGATCCTGGCCGTTGATATCGGCGGCACGAACGTACGCGCCGGCGTCGTTAAATTCGGAAAGGACGACGCGCCGAACTTCGCGGATGCGAGCGTATGGGAGTCGGCCATCTGGCGTCATGCCGATGATGAGCCAAGTCGCACCGCAACCATCGAGAAGTTGGCTGCGATGCTGCACGAACTGATCGGCAAGGCGGAGAAGGCCAATCTCAAACCTGCGCCCATCATCGGGATCGCCTGCCCCGGGATTATTAAAGCCGATGGCTCCATCGAACGCGGCGGGCAGAATCTGCCGGGCGGAAACTGGGAGAGCGACAGCTTCAACCTTCCCGCCGCGCTGATGAAAGCCATACCTGAGATCGGCGACGACAGCACATTCGTGATGATGCACAACGACGCCGTCGTGCAGGGATTATCGCAGATTCCTTTCATGAACGACGTGTCGAGGTGGGCGGTACTGACGATCGGTACCGGTCTGGGCAACGCGCATTTCACCAATCGAGAGGCAACAAAGGCGCGATAGGTCAATTCCACCCGGGGGGAGAGCCAATCAGGTTGGCGGCAGCTCCAGAGGCTTCTCCCCTTTTTCGCTTGGGAAAAGATGGTGATAACTGCCGCGGGTTGTTCTCGGCGGGTTCGAATTGCGCTTAATTTCTCTGGCATCACACAAGCCATGCGCAGACGAAAGATGGATCATGAACTTCAAGGGAATAAGCGCTCCGCTCAATGCTGTCCGTCTCGAACAAATGCTCGGGCTTGTCCCGTCACGCCGCGATCCTGAAACCCGTGATGCAAACGACAAATCCTCCGGCAATGAACCCGTCCGCGGGCTGGAGGCCGAAAACCAGTACCGTTCGCCTGCCTAAATGACAAACGATCTTCCGTGGACGATCTGTGCAGGGTGGCGGAACCTTCACGGCGATTGCTGAGAAGCCAAGATCGCCAGTCAGGCGCACGAAATCAATGCCGACGTCACGGCGATCATAGCGACGGCGCATTCGAACACGATGACTTTAGGCCCGGTAGGCCTAAAATCTAAATCCTGTTCTAAATTAAACAGTTAGAGCATGATGTCGTGAGAAAACCGCTCACACTTTTCGGCATCATGCTCTAGAAATCGACTGCGCTCGGCGGCATCAGCAGGCTATCAATATCGTCGATCCGGGAACGCAGACCGCCGCGCGCCAGGGCCTCGTCAACGCAGGCGGGGGCATCCTCGATGCCGACGGCTTCAAAGTCTGCCTCGCTTCCGACAACGAAGACATCGCCGACCGCTGAGACGCGGTATTGTTCGATTCGATATCCATTCAATGAAACGGCCACAAAGCCCCAGGCGATCAGCCTCGGTGGCAACTGGAAAATGCTGCACTGCCAATAAAATCGCCATGCATTCCACTGCGCGTTTTTTCGGCAGCACCCATTGACAATTCACTCTTCATGGCACTTGATAGGCTATTCCAGTAAAGCAGACAGACGTCCATTATACTGGAACAATGGGAACCATCCATAAGGGGAACGCCATGACCATTTCCTTTCGCACCGGCGTGATGTCGCTGGTCGCCGCTGCCATGTTGTCCACGCCTGTGCTGGCCGACGGCAGCAAGCTCGATGAAGTGCTGGCCCGCGGCCACCTCGTCCTCGGCACGGGCAGCACCAACGCGCCCTGGCACTTCAAAAGTGCGGACGACAAGCTTCAGGGCTTCGACGTCGACATGGGCCATATCATCGCCAAGGCTCTCTTCGGCGATCCTGAGAAGATCGAATATGTGAACCAGTCGTCCGACGCCCGCATCCCGAACATTACCACGGACAAGGTCGACATCACCTGCCAATTCATGACCGTTACCGGCGAACGCGCCCAACAGGTTGCCTTCACCATTCCCTATTATCGCGAGGGTGTGGGCCTGATGCTCAAGGCGGACGCCAAATATGCCGACTACGCCGCCCTCAAGGCGGCCGGTTCTTCGGTCACCATCTCGGTTCTGCAGAACGTTTATGCCGAGACAATGGTGCATGCGGCATTGCCGGAGGCGACCGTCGATCAGTATGATTCCGTCGACCTGATCTATCAGGCCCTGGAGTCGGGACGGGCCGATGCCGTCGCCACGGACCAGTCGTCGCTCGCCTGGTACATGACCCAAAATCCGGGCCGCTATAAGGACGCCGGTTACGGCTGGAACCCGCAGACCTATGCCTGCGCCGTCAAGCGCGGCGACCAGGACTGGCTGAACTTCGTCAACACCGCCCTGCACGAAGCCATGACCGGCGTTGAGTTCGACTTCTACGCCAAGTCCTTCAATACCTGGTTCGGCAAGGATCTGACGCCACCGCAGATCGGCTTTCCTGTAGAATTCAAGTAACGGCTAGGCGGAGCGGGGCTGGTCTCCCGCTCCGCTGCGCGGGATGAGTTCAGGCCGGGTCGGGTCGGCCTGAAATCTGAATCCTGTTGTCAGTTAATGAGTGAGAGCATGTCTAGAAAACCGCTCACATTTTTCGGCTTCATGTTCAGTCTGAAAGGGCGGCCCGTATGGGTTACACGTTGAATTTCGGCGCCGTCTGGCGCAATTTCGATTTTCTTTTGAGCGGGCTCGCGCTCAGCCTCGGCCTTGCGGTGATCTCGATCCTGATCGGGGCTGCGATCGGCCTTGCCGTGGCATTCGCGCTGACGTCCAAAAGCCGCTTCGCGGTCGTGCCTGCACGGGTCTATGTCACGGTAATCCGCAACCTGCCGATTCTCGTGCTGGTGCTTTTCGTCTTCTTCGCGCTGCCGCAGATGGGCTTGCGCCTCGACAAGATAAAAAGCTTCGTCCTGGTCCTATCCCTCTATTCCGGCGCCTATCTGGCCGAGGTGTTCCGCGCCGGGCTGTTGTCGATCCCGGGAGGATTGACGGAAGCCGGCCTCGCCATCGGCCTGACAGGAATGCAGATCCGCAGCTCGATCATCGCGCCGCTGATGCTGCGCAACGTGCTGCCATCGCTGTCCTCGACGATCATCTCGCTGTTCAAGGACACCTCGCTCGCCGCCGCCATCGCGGTGCCGGAGCTGACCTTTGCTGCCCGCAAGATCAATGTCGAGAGCTTTCGCGTCATCGAAACCTGGATGGTCACATCGGCGCTCTACGTCGTGACCTGTTTCCTCATCGCCGCCGTGATGCGCTTCGTCGAGCGCCGCCTGGCCCTGCCGAGATAGACCTGATGTCCCACACCTTTCTCGAACAACTCTGGATCGCTCGATACGTCATCATCAACGGCGTCGGTGTGACCGTATCGATCTCCCTGCTGGCCATCCTCGCGGGTTCCATACTCGGCGTTTTCGTCGGTTTGGCGCTCGTCTATGGCGGAATTGTTTTGCGTCTGGCCGTGCGCGCCTATACCGATATCATCCGTGGCACGCCGGTGCTGGTGCTGGTGCTGGCGAGCTATTATGTCTCCGCCGCCGTCGGCCTCGATCTCGGGCCGTTTTCAGCCGGCGTGCTCGCCCTTGCTGTTTTCTGCTCCTCGCATGTCGGCGAAATCGTCCGCGGTGCGCTTCAGGCGATCCCGAAGGGGCAGACTGAAGCCGCCAAGGCGATCGGCCTGACCTTTACCCAGACCTTCACCTCGGTGCTGTGGCCGCAGGCCATGCGCCAGTGCCTGCCGGCCTGGGTGAATACGGCGGCCGAGATGGTGAAGGCTTCGACGCTGCTCTCGGTCATCGGCGTCGCCGAGCTTCTCCTGCGCACGCAGGAGATCATCTCCCGCAATTTCATGAGCCTCCAGTTCTATTTCCTGGCTGGTGGTCTCTACTTCATCATCAACTACGGCATCGAGCACTTCGGCAAATATGTCGAGCGCAAGACCGCTCTGCCGTCCTGAGGAGACTTCCCGATGGCCAATACCATTCTCGACATCAAGGGTCTGCGCAAGACTTACGGCATCCACGAAGTTCTCAAAGGCGTCGATTGCGCCGTAGAGGAAGGCGAGGTCATTTCCATCATCGGCTCGTCCGGCTCGGGAAAGACCACCTTGCTGCGCTGCGTCAACATGCTGGAAGAATTCCAGGGCGGCACGATCAGCCTCGATGGCCAGGAGATCGGCTACCGCGCCGAAGGCGCGACGCGGCGCCGCAAGAGCGAGAAGGAAATTGCCCGCCAGCGCGCGCTGACCGGCATGGCTTTTCAACAGTTCAATCTCTTCCCGCATATGAGTGCGGCTGAAAACGTCATGCTCGGCCTCGTCAAGGTGAAGAAAATGACGAAACCGGAGGCCCGCGCCATTGCGGAAAAATGGCTCGATCGGGTCGGCCTCGCCGCGCGCACCAACCACTATCCCGGACAGCTTTCCGGCGGCCAGCAGCAGCGCGTCGCGATCGCCCGCGCCATCGCCATGTCGCCGAGGCTGATGCTGTTCGACGAGGTGACCTCGGCACTCGACCCGGAGTTGGTGGGCGAAGTGCTGCAGGTCATCAAAGGGCTTGCCTCCGACGGCATGACCATGCTGCTCGTCACCCATGAGATGCGCTTCGCCTACGAGGTTTCATCGCGCGTCATCTTCATGAACCAGGGCGTTATCTGCGAGGAGGGAGATCCGAAGGAAATGTTCGTGCGGCCGAAGACCGAACGGCTCGCAGAATTCCTCAAAACCTCGAGCTTCAATTGATGCACGTCGCCCGGAAGTAAAGAGGCCCCGTACTGATCGGCCCCGCGGATCGGACTGATGCTCGATCTGAGGCGAGTTTCCACGCGCGGTCGCTTCATCTTCAAGAAAAGATCTGCTGACGGGCAGCCGCGCGCGAAAACGTCAGTCTTTGTTGCCGGCAGGTGCGGGCAGCAAGACGGGTTCGGCCGAATGTCTCGGCAGCATCAGTTGTGCCAGAATATCGTCGGCCGAATGGCTGGAACCGCCAATGCCGGCTTCGCGCAGCTGACGATCGAGATCGCCGCCGTTTTCCAGTGCGGCGAGCTCAGCACCGGCTTCGATGCGGCCGGCCGTGACTTCCTGGCGTTTCTTGATGCGTTCGAGACTTTCGACGGCGCTGCCGAGACGGGTATTGATGCCCGACTGGTTATGGGCGATCGCCGACTGAGCGCGCAATAGCGACTCGTTGGCTTTGACGTTTTCCACCTCGCGCTTCATCTGAGCAATGCGCGCTTCGGTGTCCTGGATAGTCCGCAGCATTTGCTGCTGGCGGGGCAGCAGCCGATCGAGCTCTTCCTGGTCGCGCTGCACTTCGGCACGGCTTGTGGCAATGCGCTGCGCCAGACCCTGGGCGAGATCCGTGCGGCCGGCCGAGATCGCCGAGCGAGCGCTGTCGGTATCCTTGCTCTCCTTTGCGCGGTTTTCGTCCAGTCGGCGCATAACGCTCTTGTTGGACGCCATGATACCGGCCAGATCGGAGCGCGCCCGGCGCAGCGACTGTTCGGCGTCGCGGATTTCCTGGTCGAGAATGCGCATCGACTGGTTGTCGGCTGCGGCTTCCGCTGCCTCGTTAAGGCCGCCGCGAATGGCGGTGAAAATCTTTCCCCAGGTGCTCACGCTGCAATCTCCCCGCTTTTCCATTCTTCGATCATGTGTGCGGCGTCGACGGCATTGGCCGCCAGAATTGCGACCTCTTCGACCACCGTGTCGGCCGACGAGTGCGCCGACAGCGAACCGAACAATTCATACCATTCCTCACCATCGATCGTGGTGATGCCGAAGCTTGAGAGCGGCACGAACTTATGCGTCTTGAGCACCATGCGTTCAAAGGCTTCGCGCTTGGGCACATCCTTGCACGGCAACAGAACGGCGCTGACAAGGATATCGCGCTCCCCGCTCACCGCGACGAAGACGTCGAGATCGCCTTTTTCCTTGAGAGTCACGCATATGACGTCGCCCTGTTCGGGTACGGCGACATCCACATCGCCGAGTGCCTCCGGGTCGGCGGCGAACAGGCGCGTTAAAGTGGTGAGGTTCCAGGTCTCCAAAAAATCCTCCATCGGTTAGAATTTCGAAAAATATCTGGGTATTCGATATGCCACTTAAAGGGGTGGCGCGCTAAATAAATTTCGCTAGGCTGCGCATCCGGAACGGGGGCGAATCGCGTGCCATTTATCGCTTCATTGATGCGGCGTGTATATCTCTCGCTCAGCGAATTGGCTTGGTCCGCCCTTTTTATTCTTCTCGTGATCCATCTGGCCGCCTCCTATCTGCTCTTTGTGCTGGCCGGCGAAGGTGATCTCGTCGGCAATCCGATTGATTTTCTATATTATTATATGGTGACAGCAACGACTGTCGGCTATGGAGATCTGTCTCCAAAATCGGGATTTGGCCGGATCATTGCCGTCCTGTTCGTTCTTCCCGGCGGCATTGCCATCTTCACCGCTGTTCTTGGCAAATTGTTGACAACGATCGGCACGATCTGGAGGAACCGTATGCGTGGATTGGGTGACTATAGCGAACGCACCGGCCATATCATCGTCTTGGGCTGGCAGGATGGGCAGACACACCAGACCCTGCGGCTGCTACATGCTGAACGGCAGGCCAACGAACCGATGAGCGTTCTGGTTGCCAAGGACCTGGCGGAAAATCCCGCCAGCGATTTCGCCGACTATATCAGGACCGAACGGCTCGCCGATGCCGACGCTCTGGCCCGCGCCGGAGTGGCGCAGGCCCGGGCAATCATCGCGCGCGGAGCAAATGACGACGAGACGCTGGCCGCCGTGCTAGTTGCCGAAGACCATGCGCCCAATGCCCATATTGTCGCCTATTTCGCCGACGATCGCACGGCACAGATGGTCAAACAACTCCGGCCGCGCGTCGAGGCGGTGGGCTCGCTCGCCGAGGAGTTGCTGTCGCGTGCAGCCCGCGATCCGGGCTCTTCGGAGATCACCGCACGGCTGCTGTCGGCCGCTTCCAACGATACGGCCTTTTCCCTGCCGGTTCCGCCTTTGCAAAAGCCGCTGCTCTATGGCGACGTGTTTTTAAGCCTCAAGCGTCAGCATAACGTGACGCTGGTGGGCTTGCTGAGCCAGGGCATAACCGACCTCAATTGCCGGGACGAGGTGCTGATGCGGGGCGGCGAGACCCTTTACTACATCAGCGGAATGCGGCTAGATCCCGCTGCCATCGCTTGGGCTCGAATGGGAGAGGTATCATGATCGGCTGGTTCGGCAGAGACAAGAACGAAAAGCCCTTGCCCAAGGAACTTGGCCCCTTGAGCGCCGCCATCGGCGGGGCGCTGGAGATCGATTTCCTCTCGCTGGAGGCCGAGGCTTTGGAGAGCGAGCCGGCCATGCCGCTGCCACGCAGCGGCCCCTTCATCATTGCCGGCTACGGCGAGATTTCGCTCGATGCCGCGACGGTTCTGTCGCGCTACTACGATGAGGATCACCGGATGATCCAGGTGATGTCGGCGTCGGGCCAGCCGGGCGATGCCGTCGACGACATCAGCTTTTATCAGTCTTGGGACAGCGTCGTGCCTGCCGGGCAGAGCGAATGGAACCGCTGGACCGGGCCGGGCGGCCTGATCGGCCTGCCATCCTACGATGCCGACGGTATCCTCTACAGCCGCTTCTGGGGTGAAGGCCCGGAGCGCGCCCAACTGGTGGAGTTTGTCGAAAAGGTCGACGATGGTGAAGCGCAGCGCTCCATTCACCAGACCTGCATGCTGTACTATCGCCCGCTTGGCTCGACGCGCGAAATGCTTCTGATCAATGTCGAGCGCGACCTCGACCTCGGACAGAGCCAGGCGGGAAGTTCGGTGGAATTTCTGATCGGTTACGGACTTGCTCCCGCCGATGTCCGCCGCGTCTGACACCCTATCGATTTTTGACGGAGGAGTTTTTCAATGCTCGATTATGTGGCGGGTCTGCCTGCCTTCCTTGGTTATTTTGCCGTCGGTCTTGGCGCCTACGCTGTTTTCGCGGTGATCTACACATTCCTGACGCCGCAAAAGGAAGTCCAGCTCATTCGTGCCGGCAATCTCGCCGCCGTCACGGCATTCCTGGGCGCGCTTGTCGGATTCAGCCTGCCACTGGCTTCGGCCGCCGCCAATTCGGTCAGCATCATCGACTACATGATATGGGCGGCGATCGGCATTCTGGCGCAGATCCTTGCGTTCTACATTGCCAATTTCACCATGCCGGACCTGCATGAGAAAATCACTGCCGACAATATCGCCGCGGGCATATGGGGCGGCGGCATCGCACTGGTTGTCGGTATTCTCAACGCCGCCTGCATGACCTATTGAGGGGAGGAGAACGATGCGCAGACGTAAGAGCGGGCACAAACGACCTTTCCTCGCCCTTGGCACGATCGCCGCCTCGACCCTGGCGCTATCCGGTTGCGGCGACCAGACGCCTTCGGAGGTCATGTTCACCTCCGTCGACCAATGCGTGACATCCGGCATGGATCGACAGGTCTGCCAGGCCGGTTATCAGGATGCCATGCGGGCTCATCTCGCCGCCGCGCCGCGTTTCAACGGCATGGCCGCCTGCGAGGCAGAATACGGCGCGGGCCAATGCAGTGAACAGCAGGCGAATTCAGTCTCCAACAATAGCGGCGGTAGCGGCAGCGTCTTCATGCCGTTTCTGGCAGGCTACATGCTGTCTTCGGCGCTGAACAACATCAGCGACTATTCCGATTATCGCCGGCGCCAGGAGGCGAATGGCTACTACTACGGTTCGACGCCGATTTATCGCAATCGCGCGGGGCAGACGTTGACAACGACGGTTCGCTCAGGCGGTGCGGGCGGAGACAGTGTGACTGCGCCCTCGCGCCAGAGCGTCAAACCGGTCAACGTCAACACCCGCACCGTCGCCCGTCAGGGCTTCGGCGGCCGTTCGTCATTCAGTTTCGGCGGCTGACATGAAGCGTATCACCCTTCCGGCCCGTCCTGACTGGCGTGACAAGGCGCGGGCCGTCGGCTTCGGGTTTCACGTGATGTATGGCGAGCCCTACTGGCTCGACGATGCCGCCTATAGCTTCACGCTCGATGAGATCGAGACGCAGATCGAAGCGCCGAGCCAGGAATTGCACGACATGTGCATGGATATGGTCGGTGATATTGTCAACAGCGAAGAGGCGCTCGACAGGCTGGCCATTCCGGAGGATCTGCGCGATGTGGTGCAGCGCTCCTGGCAGCGCGGCGACCGGCATCTCTATGGCCGGTTCGATCTTGCCTATGACGGCGCCGGCCCCGCCAAATTGCTCGAATACAATGCCGATACCCCGACTTCGGTGTTCGAGACAGCCTATTTCCAGTACAACTGGCTGACCGACCAGATGGCTTTGGGCGTCCTGCCCAAGGATGCCGATCAGTATAATTCCTTGCAGGAAAGCCTGGTCGAGGCGTTCGAGCAATTTACCAAAGGGCCGATCTTCCATTTCGCTGTGATGACCGACAATGAGGAGGATCGGGGCACGACGGTCTATCTGATGGACTGCGCAGTCCAGGCCGGCCATCGCGTCGAGCTTCTGGACATCCGCGAGATCGGCATCGATGCCGAGGGCCGCTATACCGACCTGCAGGATCGGGTGATCGACCGCTGCTTCAAGCTATACCCATGGGAATTCATGCTGCGCGAGCCGTTCGCCCGCGAACTCGCGCGCTCCGGCGATGTTTTCATCGAGCCCGCCTGGAAGGCCGTGCTTTCCAACAAGGGGCTTCTGCCTCTGCTCTGGCAGCGTCACCCCAATCACCCCAACCTGCTGCCCAGCTATTTCGCCGACGACCCGGCGGCCGCGACCTTGACCGACTATGTGCGCAAACCGCTGCTGTCGCGAGAGGGCGAGAACGTCACCATATTCCGGGATGGCCGGGAATCGATGTCCGCCCCCGGCGATTACGGCGACGAAGGCTTCGTCATCCAGGCCTACGCCCCGCTTTTCGAAAGCGATGGCGGCTTCGCCGTGCTCGGCAGCTGGGTTGTCGGTGATCGCGCCTGCGGTCTTGCCGTTCGCGAAGACCGCTCGCGCATAACCGCCAATCTATCGCGTTTCGTGCCGCACGTCATCGTCGATTAAGAGGTATTCCTTCTCCTATCCTCTTGTGCAAACAGCAGAAAACATTCTCATGACTGATCCTGTCACCGTCTATTCATTGCCCGGAACCTGCTTTTTTGACTTGGCTCCGGCTGCAGGCGGCGAGCCTTATCGCATATTCCTGTCCATTCCGGCGGAAAGACCGCCGGTGACAGGATGGCCGCTCCTCGTGATGACCGACGGCAACGCCACTTTTCCCTTCGCAGTGGCCAGCCTGGTCACGCAGGCACCCTATCCCACGGGTACGAATCTCGGTTGGGGGGTGATCGCGGCGATCGGCTACCCCACTGACGAGCCCTATGATGCGCTCCGCCGGTCCTGGGACCTCGGGCCTCCGCCGGTCAAATCCTATCCGCCCTTCGTGGAGGGCGGTCCTCCTGTTGTCATCGGAGGGACCGGTAAACTGCTGGATTTCATCGAGAACGAGTTGATACCGCGGATTGCGGAGATGGTGACGCTGGATCCACTGCGCCGATCGCTTTTCGGGCATTCCTTCGGCGGCCTCTTTACCCTCTATGCCCTGTTCGAGCGTCCGGGTCTGTTTGCCAATTGGATTGCGGCCAGCCCAACCATCTATTGGGAGAACAATGAAATCCTCAACAATGAGGCGCGGCGTCCAGACGCACCGGGTAATGCACCCTTCCTGCATCTGTCGGCCGGAGAATATGAAGGCGACGAGTTGGCGCCCTTTCAGTACCGGAACGAGGATGCCGCCGTTCGTCTGGAGAAGAGGAAGGCGGAGCGGACTGTCCTCCTGGCGCGGGAGATGGCGGAGCGATTAAGAAGCACTGCCGACGGATTGCATGCCGAATTCGAGCTTTATGCCGGCGAGACCCACATGTCCGTCCTTGCGGCGGCGGTGAATCGTGCGGTTGGTATTGCGTTTACAGTCAAGGGCTCGACCGGCAGGTGACGCGCTCTGCAACCCATCAACGGTGAATACGATCATACTCTGAGCCGAACGTCCCCGCCGATGCGAGCCAGGCGCAGGTTGGTCTAGGGGCCGGCGGCAGGGGCGATCTGCATTTGCGCGGGCTGGACTGTATCCGGTTTTCCGGCAAGCGGGCCTTGGTCGGTCAGGCTTTCGTCTGCCGAGGCCGGCGGCGCCGGCGATTGCGCAGTCGAACCCGTCCGTTCCATTCCTATGGCGGGATTGGAGAGCTGACCCGTTTTCGCATCAGTCGAGGCTTGCGAGTTTACCGAGACCTGGTCGGTGCCGATTGGCTGCGGCGAGATCTTGCCGTCGGACGAAGCAACGCGCCAGACGGTATTGCCGGCGTCATCGGCAACGAGGAGGGCTCCCGTGCCATCGATCCCGACGCCGACCGGCCGTCCTTTGGCGAGGTCGCCTTGGATAAAGCCCGTGACCACATCCTGCGCCTTGCCGGATGGCTTGCCGTTTTCGAATGGCACGTACACCACCTTGTAGCCGTTGAAGCTGTCCCTGTTCCAACTGCCGTGCTCGCCGATGAAGGCGCCGTTGGCGTAGGCGGTTGGAAGCGCCGAATTCATCGAGAAGGTCAGTCCGAGTGCTGCGACATGGCTCGACAGGGCGTAATCCGGTGGGATCGCCCTTTCGACCATGTCAGGACGGGACGGATGCACGCGCTGATCGACATGTTTGCCATAATAACTCCAGGGCCAGCCGTAGAAACCGTCTTGCTTGACCGAGGTCATGTAGTCGGGAACGAGGTTCGGACCAAGTTCGTCGCGCTCGTTGACGACGGTCCAGAGAGCGCCCGTCTCCGGATTGAAGGTCAGGCCGTTCGGATTGCGCAAACCGGAGGCGAAGACACGCGCGGCACCGCTCTGCCGATCGACCTGCCAGATCGCCGCGCGACCCTTTTCGGCTTCGAGGCCATTCTCGACGATGTTGGAGTTAGAGCCGATCGAGACATAGAGCATTTGTCCATCCGGGCTGAGCGCCAGATCCTTTGTCCAATGGTGATCGATCGGACCACCTGGAAGCGGGGTCAGGACCTTCGGTTGGGCGGTGATTTCATTCTGCCCAAGTTCATAGGGGTAGGCGAGGATAGCGGCCGTCGAGGCGACATAGAGGGTATTGTCGATCCATGCCACGCCAAACGGTGAATCCAGCTTCTTCAGGAGATCATGCTTCTCATCCACCGTGCCGTCGCGGTTCGTGTCGCGCAGCAGTGTGACAATGTTGCTCTCTTTCTTCTCACCAACATCGCCATGGGCGATCGACATGATCCAGCCCCGGATGAAATCCTTCGGCCGTGAGGTCGGTTCGCCAGACGGTCCGCGGGACTGGATCACCAGCACATCGCCATTCGGCAAAGTGTGGACTGTCCGGGGATTGGCGAGGTCCTGGGCATAGGCCGTGACCGTCAAGCCATCCGGCGCGGTCGGTGTCTCGCCATCCTTCCAGCCGACGACCTTCGCCACTTTCAGGTCCGGGAGCAGCGAGAAGGCCGGATCCGGGAGGACCGGGTTCGGTCCGATCTGTTGAGACATGTCAAAATTTCCGCTCTGCGCGTAAGCGGCGAGGCCGCCGGCGATAGATAGCGACAAAGCCGAAGCACCGAGGATCTGGGACTTCATCATCATATCCTCCAGGCCAGTCTGGCATACCTGCGGGCCGAAACGGTTGCCGCCATGAGGCACAACAGAAAGGTGGCAGCCGAGAGGGCCAGTCCAAAGGGAACCACAGCGGTCCAGCCATCGCCGGCGTGGACAAGGCTGTTGGCAAAGGCGAGTGCCAGTATGATCAGGTAGAGGAGGAACGACAGGACGGGAGGCCGTAGCGGACGGGTGCGGGGACGCATGAGATCCATCAATCCGGCCAGGATCGCGAGCGCGCCGAATACCAGTCCGGCAAACAGCAGCCATGCGGAGAAGTTCTGCCACATCAAATTGCCGCTCTGCCAAAAGGCGATATCGGTTGCGAATGCGAGCGTGAAGCAGACGAAGGGAAACGGGACAAAGAGCGACTGTATCGGGTAGGCGGCCGCGTCTCGGTCACTGGAGGAAAGTATAGCCATGGCCCGCTCCGTGGGACAGAGTGCTTGGAGATGCTTACCAAACAGCGGCGGCAGGAGATGGTTCCGTGTTCATGGGACGGCTGCGGCATTGCCCAGGCGAAGCGTGATCGGCTGCACAGTGCCGCGCGCGGCCGGTCTTCGACCGCGTCGCCCAACGAATTCTATGGCGAGGTATGTACGCCATCGAGCATCTGCCGCGCCTCAGTCCGCGGCGCGGCGACGGAATGACGCTTGACGAGCGAGCATTCGAGCTTGGCAATTGGATAGCGTTTGCCCGGCATGGTTTCCGGGTTAAGATGTTCGATCGCCCATTGCCCCATGGCAAGATGTGGAAGGACCGAAGTCGTCAGCGGGGGGACGAGATGTCGTGAAATTTCTTCGTCGTCATAACCCACCACCGACATGTCCTGGGGAATGCGAAGCCCTGCATCCTTGAGCGCTTCATAACACCCGATGGCCGTGCGGTCGTTCTGGCAGAAGATCGCGGTCGGCGGCTCTTGAAGCGCCAGCAGTTTCATCGTGGCGGCATAGCCGGCACTGGCCGACCAGTCGCCTTCAATGACCAATTCCGGATCGAAGGGGATATCGGCGGTCGCCAGCGCGCGCCGATATCCGGTCAGCCGGTCTTGCGCGGCCTGCATCCAGATTTCACCGGTGATCGTCGCGATGCGATGGTGCCCGTGCATGATCAGATGCCGGGTAGAGCTCTGCCCTCCGGCGATCTCGCTCGGCACGACGGCCGGAAAAGCATGGTCCGCCGTATAACAATTCAAGAGGACCGTCGGGATGTTGAGCTTGCTGACATAGGGAGGAAGCTCAACCTGGCGGGTATAGATCGTCATATAGATGAGCGCCGATATGCCGCCGCTCGTCAACGCCTTGATGGCTTTCGGCTCCATGATGGGATCACTGAGCGTCTGGGCTACCAACAGGACATTGCCGGCGTTCCAGGAGGCTTGCCGCGCGCCTTCAATCGCAACGATCGCTTCCGGGCTGGTGGCGAGTTGATCCACGGCGAAACCGATCACGTTGTCCAGTCCCGAATAAGAGGTCTTCGTCGTGTAAGTCGTCCCTGTGTAGCCGAGCGCGCGCGCCGCCTCCCATACGCGGTCGCGGGTCTGCTGTGAGATACGGGTGCCGGGCGTGTCGTTGAGAACGAAGGAGACGGCCGCCTGTGAACAGCCAGCCGCCGCGGCGATGTCCATCATCGTCACGCGTGCGGACTTGTCCACGGCAGGCTTGTTGCTCTTTTGGGTTTTAGGTTGTCGCATTCGTGGAAATCGTCTCTGCTTGAGATGATGGTCAGGGCGACCGTTTGTCGTTCTGGCTAATTAATATTAGCATCTATCTGAAAGCGCTGGCAATTGCATCAATTGCTGCAACGCCAGCGGTTATTGCCAGTTGCCAGTACAAAATTGCATCATACTCCGTACGCAATGAAATGTTTTGATCTGGATTGATAATACTATTTACTAATTAAAATTCTTCTATACCGTCGCAGGGCGATCGGAAACAATGCCACTCGTCGCTTTGCGACGGCCCTGGGAGGGGGCGCATTTAGCCGACCGTAAATTGCAAACGGGCCCATGCTGAGGCCCCTCGGGAGGTGTATTATGAAACAGCTGAAACGCAATGCAGCCTTGTTCTTCGCCGGGTTGATGCTGAGCGCGGCCCCGATTGCCGTATCCCATGCCGCCGACAAGCCGACGCTTGCATTCGTCGTCAACGGAGCGTCCGACTTCTGGAAAGCCGCAGAGGCAGGCGTGAAGAAGGCGCAGGGTGAAATGCCGGACTACCAGATGGAGCTGAAATACCCTGAGCAGGCGGCTGTCGCCATTCAGCAGCGCTTGATGGAAGATCTGGTCAGCGCCGGCGTCAAGGGGATCATGGTCTCCGCTGTCGATCCCAAGACCCAGACGGACGGTCTGAACAAGATCGGCTCGCAGACGGCTCTCTTCACCACCGACAGCGATGCGCCGCAGACCAACCGCGTTGCCTATATCGGCTCATCCAATGTCGACGCCGGGATGCAGGCCGCCGAAATCGCCAAGAAGGCGATGCCGGACGGCGGCAAGTGCATCGGTTTCGTCGGCCTGCTCGGCGCCGACAATGCCAAGGAACGTATCCAGGGCATGAAGGACGGCCTGAAGGGCACGAAGATCGAGCTGACAGATGTGCGCGGCGACGATATCGACCAGACGCGCGCAAAGAAGAACGTCGAGGATGCGCTGGTGGCGAGCCCCGACGTCACCTGCATGGTCGGCTTCTATTCCTACAATACGCCGCGCATCTATGAGGCGCTGCGCGACGCCGGCAAACTCGGCCAGATCACCGTCGTCGGCTTCGATGACGACCCGATCACGCTGGGCGGCGTCAAGGAAGGCACGATCGCAGCAACCGTCGTGCAACAGCCGTTCGAATGGGCCTATCAGGGCATGAAGCTGATGGCCGCCTACCTCAAGGGTGACAAATCAGGCGTTCCCAGCAACGGCTTGATCATCATTCCGACGGTGATCATCGGCAAGGACGACGTGGACAAGTATGCCGCCAGCCTGAAGGCTATGTCTGGAAAATAACCCTCCTTCGCGGCGGCGGCATTCGCTGCTGCCGCGATAGACGTCTTATGCCGACACAGCATCAGCTGCCATGGACAGGCGATGAACGATAGCTCCGACATACCGTCACCGGACCCGCTTGCAACGCCGTTCCTTTCGCTTTCCGGCGTTGGCAAGACCTATCCGGGCGTCGTGGCGCTCGAGGGTCTGTCGATCGACATCATGCCGGGAGAGGTCATCGGTCTCGTCGGCGAAAACGGGGCCGGAAAATCGACGTTGATGAAAATCCTCGGCGGCGTGATCGCACCCGACCGAGGCAGTATCCTGCTCGACGGTGCGGAGCTTCGTTCCCTCACTGTGGAATCGAGCATCTCATCCGGCATTGCCTTCGTGCATCAGGAACTCAATCTCTTTGAAAATCTCGACGTTGCGGCCAATATCTTCCTCGGCCGCGAGCCGCTGAAGGCCGGACCTTTCAAACTCGTCGATCGCGATCGCCTGCGAGACATGGTGAGGCCGCTCTTGAAGCGCGTCGGGGCTCATTTTTCCGCCGACACGCCGGTGGTGTCGCTTTCTCTTGCCGAGCAGCAGATGGTGGAAATCGCCAAGGCGCTGTCGATCAACGCCAGGCTCGTCATCTTCGACGAACCCACGTCCAGCCTGCCGCTGGCCGAAACCGAACGGCTTCTCAGCATTATCAAATCGCTGAAAGCCGATGGCATCAGCGTCATTTTCATCTCGCATCGCCTTCACGAGGTCGAGCGCGTCGCCGACCGCGTCATCGTGCTGCGCGACGGTACGCTTGTCGGCACGCTCGCCAAAAAAGACATCGGCCACGACCAGATGGTCAAGCTGATGATCGGCCGGATGCTTGCTGCCCGGACCGCAAAACCGCAGCGCTCGCCGGGCTCGGTTGCGCTGAAGGCAAGCGGCGTGCGCACCGAAGCCTATCCCGGCCGTCCCGTTGATCTGGAGATCCGCTACGGGGAAATCATGGGGCTTGCAGGCCTCGTCGGGTCGGGCCGCACCGAACTTGCGAGGGTATTCTTCGGCATCGACCGCAGCTACGGCGGAACCATCCTGCAGGACGGCCGGGAAATTTCGGTCCGTTCTGCCCGCGATGCCGTCGCTCGCGGCATCTTCCTGGTCCCGGAGGATCGCAAGCGCAACGGCATTCTTCTCGATTTTCCGATCGCCCAGAACATAACCCTTTCCGATCTTCCCAAACTTTCCAGCCGCTTCATGCTTTCTGCTGAACGGGAGACGGCGGCGGCCGAAAAGCAGCGGGTTCGCCTCGGGATCAAGGCGCCCTCCGTTTCGACGCGAACCGGCACTCTGTCCGGCGGCAACCAGCAGAAGGTCGTGCTTGCCAAATGGCTGTCGATGAGCCCGAGAGTGATGATCTTCGACGAGCCGACGCGCGGCATCGATATCGGCGCGAAGAACGAAATCTACGGCCTGATGCGGGCGCTTGCCGATGCCGGGGTGGCGATCCTGATGATTTCCAGCGACATGGAAGAGGTGATCGGCGTGTCCGACCGGATCGCCGTCATGCACGAGGGCCAGATCGCCGGCATATTGGAAGAGGACGACTTCAGCCAGGAAAACGTCCTTTTGCTTGCGGTCGGCAAAAGGGTAAAATAGCGGCTGCGGCCATATAATAAGTATCGGGGAATGGATCTCGAATGATCAAGAAAGATCTCGGACTGCTGCTGTTGATCGTCGTCGTCGGCATCGTCGTCGCCGTCATCAATCCGCGCTTCCTGCTGCCGATCAATCTCGCCAACACCGCCAACCTGATCGGCCTGTTCGGCATCCTGTCGATCGGCCAGGCCTTCGTCATCATTACCGGCGGTATCGAGCTTTCGGTCGGCTCGCTCGTTGCACTTCTCGGCGTGCTGTTCGTCGATTTCATCGCCGTCCAGGATATGCCATGGATGCTGGCGCTGCCGCTCATTCTCGCGCTTGGCGCAGTCGTGGGCGCCGTCCACGGCTGGCTGATCACCCGGCTCAACCTGCAGCCCTTCGTCGTCACCCTCTGCGGCCTGCTGATTTATCGTGGCGCAGCGCGCTTCTATACGGCCGACGGAACGGCGGGCTTTGCTTTCGGCCAAAATTTCCCGGACCTCGAATTTCTGACCGCCGGACGGTTTTACGGCGTTCCCAATACCTTCACTGCCCTCGTGATCATTGCGGTCGTCATGTGGATCATGCTGCATCGCTCGGTCTTCGGGCGTTATCTTTACGCGATCGGCAAGAATGAGGAGGCGGCCCGCTACTCCGGTATCCGTACCAGCCGCATGGTCATGTCGGCCTATGTCATCTGCGGGCTGCTGACGGCGCTTTCGGCGATTTATTTCGCCATGTACACACGCTCGATCTCGCCGGCGAGCCATGGCCAGTTCTATGAACTCTATGCGATTGCCGCTGCCGTCCTCGGCGGCTTCTCGCTCCGCGGCGGCGAGGGATCGATCTTCGGCGTCGTGCTCGGCACGGTTCTGCTCCAGGAGTTGCAGAACCTCGTCAATCTGCTTGGCATCCCGTCGTCGCTGAATTTCGCCGTCATGGGTGGGGTGATTCTTATCGGCGTCCTGATCGACCAGCAATGGCACGCAATCCGCGCGAAGCGCCGCGTCGTCTCTGCCGCCCGGCAGACCGAAACCCGTCATTTGAACGAAGGCAGTTTGCCAGTGGCTGCCAATCAGGACTAGCCGGCGGCCCACCGGCGACCCCGACATTCGCGTCGTGTCTGACGGGTCTTTGCCCAAACGCGGCACCGCGCTTCGGTGTGAGGTGGAAGCGGTCATCGATCGCCGCAGCAGAAGGCAACATGGTTACCGCCTGCGGTCGACAAACATATCCAGAAACTGCACTTATTGTCCGATTGGCGCAGGAAAGATGGCGATCCTCCGGTATCAGAATACATCGTTAACCCCTTCCGTTGGCAAATGAGTTGCGTGACGCGGATGTCGCTCCGTCGGCTTTGACCGAGAGAGAATGACTATGCGTATCCACGTTAGAAATGCTTGCGCTCGATGGAATGATTCGATCGGCACCCTAAAGATGACCGTCGCAACCATCGGAGAGTAAACTTGCCTTGCGCATCCCTCGGCATCCGAGCCAGCTGAGATAAATGATGAATGTTCCAGGATCCGCGCAGTCGTTCGATTGGCGCCGGATCGCTTTGTCACATTTCAAGCTGGTTGAACTTTAGTCGTTTGTCTTTCGGTTCACCGCCGCGCTTAGCCATTCGAACGGCCATACGAACCGCCATATCCACCCATTACAGAGCGCCCCGCGACGACAAGATCTCTCGAGGCACCGTATCCACTTAGGGGCACAAATGTTTTCGATATCGCATGCTAAGGTGGGCACAAAGCTCGCCATCTCCTCAGGCATTGGTCTGCTTTTGATTGTGGGAATGATCATCAATCAGCAGATGAACAACGCCGAAATCGCGACCGCGAATACGGTCGTCGAACGCGAACAATTGATCCTCAACGGCATTCTGAATGCGGAACTTGCATTCTCGCATATGCAACTCGGTGCAAGCGCGATTGACCTGGCGGGGACCGAAAAAGATGCTCAGGCAGCAATAACGCAGGTCAAGGATGCCAGCCAGAGCGGCTCCCACGGGCTTGAAAAACCGATCAGCGTTGCGATGAAGCCGGATGTCCTGAAAGATATCGACGACAGCCTGCGCGGCTATCAGGCGATCATGGAAGAAAAGGCAGCCGCCTTCGTCTCCGCTTTCGAGAAAACCTCCGCGCAAATGTCGGACGAAGAAAGAAGGGATGCAGCATGGGCGTCGGTTCCGGCCATCGATACCAGCAAGATCATTGATCACGCAGCGTCTGCCATTGCTCAATCGAAAAAGAATGCAGAGTATTTTACCGCGCAAGCGAGCGATTCCCGGAATCAGGCCATGTCGCGGGCAAACGAAATCGCACTTGTGGTAAGCTTAGCCATTATGGTCGTGTTGGTTGCTTCGGCAATGGTGCTCATGCGAAGCGTTGGCCGACCGATCCGGGCGATCACCGAGGCGATGCAGCGGTTGGCAGGCGGGGACACGAACCTTAATTTGCCCTATGGCGGCCGCAAGGACGAGATCGGTGAAATGGCGGGTGCCGTTGAGGTCTTCCGACAGGGTGCGATTGCCAATAGGCGGCTGGAGACAGAGGCGATCGAGAGCCGGCTAAAGGCTGAGCAGGACCGGGTTGTGACGCAGCAGCAGGCAGAGGCGGAGGCCAACGAACGGCTGCAGGTCGCAACGTCGGGCCTAGCGGTTGGCCTCAAACGTCTTGCAGCGGGTGACGTTGCTTGCCAGCTCACCGACGCCTTTGCACCGGCCTTCGAAGCTTTGCGACATGACTTCAACACGTCTGTTGAGCAACTCGGCGAGACGCTGTCGGCCATCGCTCATGCCACGTCGACGATCGATAGCGGTGCGCGGGAAATCAGCCAGAGCGCCGGCGATCTGTCGAAGCGTACTGAACAGCAGGCAGCCTCCTTGGAAGAAACTGCCACAGCGCTTGATCAGATCACGACCACCGTCAGCAGTTCTTCGAAGCGTGTCGATGAGGCCAGAACGGTCGCGAATGAAGCGAGCATCAGCGCATCGAAGTCGGGTGAGGTTGTCTCGCGCGCTATGGACGCCATGAGCCGGATCGAGCAGTCGTCCAGCCAGATCTCCAACATCATCGGTGTCATTGACGAAATCGCATTCCAGACCAATCTCCTCGCGCTCAACGCAGGCGTCGAGGCGGCCCGTGCCGGAGAAGCAGGTAAGGGTTTTGCCGTTGTTGCCCAGGAGGTTCGTGAGCTGGCACAACGCTCGGCTAAAGCCGCCAAGGAGATCAAGGGGCTCATCCACACATCTTCGGTCGAGGTAGACAACGGTGTCCAGCTTGTCAGTGAAACCGGCAAGGCACTGAAGACCATCGAAGGTTTCGTCGTGACCATCAATCAGCATATGGAGGCGATTGCCACATCGTCACGGGAACAATCGGTTGGCCTTTCCGAGGTGAATAGCGCCGTCAACGATATGGATCAGGTGACGCAACAGAACGCGGCAATGGTGGAAGAGACAACGGCTGCCAGCTCCTCTCTTGCCAATGAAGCGGCAAATCTTCAGCGCCTGGTGGCGAAATTCAATTTAGGGTCTTCAAAAAATAGCGAAGCTTCTCGCTACAATTCGGGCGTCAGGGAAGTATCGGCGGCATCCATGCCCGTGGCCTCGCCCGCACGCAACCTTGGCCGCAAGATCGCTTCGGCCTTCGGCGGATCGCGCGCAGCCGTCCAAGGGGAGAACTGGTCGGAATTCTGATCGAGGGCGCGATTAAAATGCCCGGTAATTTCCGATAGACCGGGACACCCCGATCGACCAGACTCAGAGCCCGGTTCTCCGGGCTGCTCCGCAAAAACCCCGCCGAAGCGGGGTTTTTTTATTAGGCCGTTCAGTTGTTATGGGCCGCGCACGCCTCGTCCATCGGCGTGGCGTTGCTGGTGCCGCCCTGGGTCTGGAGATTGGCGGAGTTGTTGACCGGATTGGGGCACTTGCTCTTGTCCATTTTCATGGTGCCGCCGGTCGTGGAATTGGTCATGGTGGAATCGGTTGCCATCGGCTTTTTGGTATTCGGGTCGCTGGTTGCACCGCCGCCCTGATCGGCCTGGTTCTTGTCGATCGTGGCGCCGGCCGGCGCCGGATTGGATTGGGCAAAGGCTGAGGTGGCCATGCCGAGAGCGAGAAGCGAAGCTGCTACGAGTTTCATACGCATGTGGTTTCCTCCTTGGGGATCTTTACGTGCTTGGCCTATCCACAACCTCGCCGGCACATCATTGTTCCGCTGCTGCGTACAAATGCGCGCTACCGCTCGGAAGCCGGGGCGGCCGAGGGTTGGCGTCGTCAGCAGGAAGGTGGGCGGCGCACCGCTCACATACAGAGTTGCGGGCTATTTCGCGTAAAGCGCGCGCGAGCGTTCGAGGTGCTTGAGGAGCGCCATTTCCGAGCCGTCGACGTCATTGGCTTCAAGGCGGTCGACGATCTCGTCGTGTTCGGCGAGCGTGAACTTTTCCTTGCCGGTCCAGATCAGCATCTCGGTGTGATATTCCTTCAGCCAGGCAAGCATCGCCTCGCTGACGGCGGCGTAGATCGGGTTGCCCGATATCTGGGCGATGCGGGTGTGGAACTCCATATCGGCATCGATGAACTCTTCGGGCTGCCCGAGTGAGCTGCGCTGGCGCGCGATGATCTCCCTGAGGTCGCCGATATCATCCGCGGAGGCGCGCTGCGCGGCCTCGCGCGCCATGCCGCGCTCGAAGAAGATGCGGGCGCTCTTCAGATGCTCCAGCGAGTCTGCCGATTGCGACAGCATGATCTTGGCGGTGAGATCGACCTGGCGGAAGATCGACTTTGCCGTCAGCCTCAAGACCTTCGCCCGCTCGCCGTGCGAAATGTTGACGAGACCCTTGTTGGCAAGCGACTGCATGGCCTCCCGGATCGCCGGCCGGCCGACCCCGAAGCGCTCCATCAGCACCCGCTCGGACGGCATTTCATCGCCGGGTTGAAGCTCGCCTGAGATGATCAATCGCTCAAGTCGATCAAACACTTCGTCGGAGAGTTTGCGGCGGACGATCTGTTCGAGGGGCTGGGTCATCACATCTCGCTGGCTCAAAACGTCTCCTCCTAACAGTTTTCCGGACCAAGGACAAAGCTCGCCATCGAAAATTGCGCAGCCGAAGATTCCGCTTTCCAACGGTTGGGATACTCATTATACCAGATCACGAGTTGACGCCATGGCAATCTGCGTTTGGCGAGAGGAGCAGCCGTCAGTTTTATGATGATTATCCTGACCTACCGCATCGAAACGGCCGGCAGCATCGAGGCGATGGCTGAGAAGATCGCCAGCGATCAGTCGACCGGAACCTTCGTGCCGGTCCCCGGCGAAACCGAAGAACTGAAAGCGCGTGTCGCCGCCCGCGTGCTGGCCATCCGCCCGCTCGACGATGGGCGCCATCCGACCTGGCCTGAAGTTGCTCCCGGCACGCTGCTCCGCCGCGCCGATGTCGACATCGGCTTTCCGCTGGAGGCGATCGGCACCGATCTCTCGGCGCTGATGACCATCGCGATCGGCGGCGTCTATTCGATCAAGGGCATGACCGGCATCCGCATCGTCGACATGAAGCTGCCCGAGGCTTTCAGGAGCGCCCATCCCGGCCCGCAGTTCGGCATTCCGGGAAGCCGCCGCCTTACCGGCGTGGAGGGACGCCCGATCATCGGAACGATCGTCAAGCCGGCGCTTGGGCTGAGACCGCACGAAACGGCGGAACTCGTCGGCGAGCTGATCGCTTCAGGCGTCGACTTCATCAAGGACGACGAGAAGCTGATGAGCCCGGCCTATTCGCCGCTCGCCGACCGCGTCGCGGCGATCATGCCGCGCATTCTCGATCACGAGCAGAAGACCGGCAAGAAAGTGATGTATGCCTTCGGCATCTCGCATGCCGACCCCGACGAGATGATGCGCAACCACGACATCGTGGCTGCGGCCGGCGGCAACTGCGCCGTCGTCAACATCAACTCGATCGGCTTCGGCGGCATGAGTTTTCTGCGCAAACGCTCCAACCTGGTGCTGCACGCGCATCGAAACGGCTGGGATGTGCTGACCCGCGATCCGGGCGCCGGCATGGATTTCAGGGTTTACCAGCAGTTCTGGCGGCTGCTCGGGGTCGACCAGTTCCAGATCAACGGCATCAGGGTCAAATACTGGGAGCCGGACGACAGCTTCGTCTCGTCCTTCAAGGCCGTCAGCACGCCGCTGTTCGACGCCGCCGATTGCCCGCTGCCGGTCGCAGGCTCCGGCCAATGGGGCGGACAGGCGCCGGAAACCTATCGGCGCACCGGCCGCACCGTCGATCTTCTCTATCTCTGCGGCGGCGGTATCGTCAGTCATCCGGGGGGGCCTGCGGCCGGTGTTCGTGCCGTGCAGCAGGCCTGGCAGGCCGCCGTCGCAGACATTCCGTTGGAGGTCTACGCAAAAGAGCATCCGGAGCTCGCCGCCTCGATCGCGAAATTCAGCGACGGCAAGGGCGCGTGACCGATATGGATGGACTTCTCGTCAGCTATTATGGGGACGACTTTACCGGCTCCACCGATGTCATGGAGGCGCTCGCCTCGAATGGTGTCGAAACCGCGCTCTTCCTCGACATTCCGACGCCGGAGCTGCTTGCGCGCTTCAAGCATTGCCGCGCGATCGGCATCGCCGGAACGAGCCGCAGCGAGGCGCCGGAGTGGATGCAGCAGCATCTTGCGCCCGCCTTCGACTGGTTGAAATCGCTCGACGCCGCCATCTGCCACTATAAGGTCTGCTCGACCTTCGATTCCAGCCCCGAGATTGGCAGCATCGGCAAGGCGATCGAAATCGGCCGCAAGACCTTCGGGCAATCGGTCGTGCCGGTCATCGTCGGCGCGCCGCAATTGAAGCGCTACACTGCATTCGGCAATCTCTTCGCCGCCTACCGGGGGCGCGTTTTCCGCATCGACCGCCATCCCGTGATGAGCCGCCATCCCGTCACCCCGATGGACGAGGCGGACCTTGCGCTGCATCTGTCAAAGCAGACCTCCCTCCCCGTCCTGCTCGCCGATCTTGTTGCGATCACCGCGGCGGACGCCGATCAACGGATAGACGCGCTGGCGTCGAGCTCGGAAGGCATTCTGCTCCTCGATGTCGACTCCGAGGCAACGCAGGCGACAGCCGGCCGGCAGATGCTGCGTGTCCTCAGACGTTCGGCAAGCTTCGTCGCCGGCTCCTCAGGGGTCGAATACGCTCTGCTCAGCGCGTGGCGGCAGGCAGGCTTGATCGGCGCGTGCACGGAATTTCCCGATGTCGGCCCGGTCAATCGCCTCGCCGTCGTCTCGGGCAGTGTCTCGCCGACGACTGAGCGGCAAATCCGCACCGCCGTCGAGAACGGTTTTGAGAGCATCGCCCTCGATCCGCTGGCGCTGATCTCGAATGGCGAAGGCGCGGTGGATGCGGCGGTCGAAGCCGGCATCGGCAAGCTGAAAGAAGGCAAGAGCGTCATCCTTTACACGGCACTTGGCCCTTCGGCCGACCGCGGCGCCGACATCGACCGGCTTCCCGGCGCGCGTCATCGGTTGGGAAGTGTGCTTGGCACGATCTTGTGCCGGCTGATCGAGGCGGAAGGGTTGTCGCGTGCGGTTGTTGCCGGCGGCGACACCTCCAGTCACGCACTCCGGCAATTGAAGATCGACGCGCTGACGACGCTGCTGCCGCTTCCCCAAACGCCCGGGTCGCCGCTGTGCCTCGCCCATGGCGACTATCCGCCGACCAACGGCCTGCAGATTGCGCTGAAAGGCGGCCAGGTCGGGACGGACGGCTATTTCGCGCAGATCCGCGACGGGAGGAAAAGCTGATGGTCGTCTGGGTCGGCACCAGTTTCCAGATGAACAAGACCATGGAGGAAGCACTCGCCTTCGCGTGCCACCTCGCCGAGGCGGACGGTGAACGCGACATCCGCGTCCAGCGCTTCGTCATTCCCGCCTTTACCGCGGTGCGCGAGGTCAAACGCCTGCTTGCCGAGACATCGGTCAAGGTCGGCGCCCAAAACATGCACTGGGAGGACGCCGGCGCCTGGACCGGCGAGATTTCTCCGGTGATGCTGAAGGACTGCGAACTCGATATCGTCGAACTCGGTCATTCCGAACGGCGCGAGCATTTCGGCGAAACCGACGAAACCGTCGGCCTCAAGGTTTCGGCTGCGGTCCGCCATGGCCTGACGCCGCTGATCTGTATCGGCGAGACGTTGCAGGAGCGCCAGGAGGGTCGGGCCGACGCGGTTTTGCGGCGGCAGGTCGAGGCCGCCTTGCGGGGCGTCGACACCGAGGCCGAGCCTTCGGTGCTGCTTGCCTACGAGCCGGTCTGGGCGATCGGCGTCAACGGTATTCCGGCGACCGCCGACTATGCGTCGGAGCGGCACGGAAAGATCGCCGAAGTGGCCAAGGGCATTCTCGGCCGTGCGGTGCCGGTCCTCTACGGCGGGAGCGTCAATCCTGAAAACTGTGCGGAACTGATCACCGAGGCGCATATCGACGGGCTGTTCATCGGCCGCTCCGCCTGGTCCGTCGACGGTTATCTCGACATTCTCCGCCGCGTCAGCGTGGCGATCGAACGGTGATTTCCATGCCTGAGGGCGAGCGAAAGGAAACGGCTATGAAGATCGCAATCGGCGCGGACAGCGCAGGCAAACCGCTCCTGGATGTCATAGCCGCCCATCTGGCCGGCAAGGCAGACCTCGAAGTTCACGACCTCAGCCAATCCGGCTTCTATGCCGATCTTTCGCAGCGTCTCGCGCAGACGATCGTCGACGGCGAACATCAGCGCGGCATCCTTTTCTGCGGTACCGGCATCGGCGTCTGCATTTCCGCCAACAAGGTGCCGGGCATTCGCGCCGCCCTCACCCACGACACCTATTCGGCGGAACGCGCGGCGAAATCGAACAACGCCCAGATCATCACGATGGGGGCGCGGGTCATCGGACCGGAGCTGGCGAAGTCGATCGTCGATGTCTGGCTTGCCTCCGAATTCGACCCCGATGGCTCGTCAGCCGGCAACGTGCAGGCGATCGACCGGCTCGACGCCGAAAAACATGGGTCCTGACAAAGTTAATAGTGATATGGTGATTGACTCATCATACCAGTTTATGATCCTATCCAGTCTGAAATAATGAGGAAAACATGACCAAGATTGCTCTCTTCGGTGCCGGCGGCAAAATGGGATACCGGCTTGCCAAAAATCTCAAGGGTTCGCGCTTTGACGTGCGTCATGTCGAGGTGAGCGACGCGGGGAAGACGCGTTTGAAGAATGACCTCGGCGTCGATTGCGTGCCGGTCGATGCCGCCCTCGACGGCGCCGACGTGGTCATCCTCGCAGTACCGGATACGGCGATCGGCAAGGTCGCGGCTGGAATCGTCGATAAGCTCACCTCGGGCACCATGGTGGTCGCGCTCGATGCTGCGGCGCCCTTTGCTGGCCACCTGCCGAAGCGCGACGACCTCACCTATTTCGTCACCCATCCCTGCCACCCGCCGATCTTCAACGACGAGACGGACATGCAGGCCAAGAAGGATCACTTCGGCGGCCTGTTCGCCAAGCAACACATCGTCTCGGCGCTGATGCAGGGTCCCGACAGTGCCTACGCGCTCGGCGAGGAAATCGCCAAGCTCATCTGGGCGCCGGTCATGCGCTCGCACCGGGTCACTGTCGACCAACTCGCCATGCTCGAACCCGGCCTGTCGGAAACCGTCTGTGCATCGCTGCTCGTCGTCATGCGCCAGGCGATGGACGAATGCGTTGCGCGCGGCGTGCCTGCAGAGGCCGCCCGCGATTTCCTTCTCGGCCATATGAACGTGCTCGGCGCGGTCATCTTCAAGGAGGTCGACGGCGTGTTTTCGGATGCCTGCAACAAGGCGATCGAGTTCGGCATCCCGGCGCTGATGCGCGACGACTGGAAGAAAGTATTCGAACCGCAGGAGATCGCCGAAAGCATCCGGCGCATCACCTGAGCCGGCCTGGGGAGGCATACCCTCCCTCTTAACCGCTCCGAGGAGAACGGAGCTTCATTCACCACTGGGAGGAAAACATGAAACTGACGCGCAGACTAACACTTGCAGCTTTTGCCGGCGCGCTGGCGCTCGGAACTGCCATGCCGGCCTTTGCGGCCGATCTCATCGCCATCATCACGCCGGCGCATGACAACCCCTTCTTCAAGGCTGAAGCCGTCGGCGCCGAAGCCAAGGCGAAGGAACTCGGCTACGAGACCCTGGTCATGACCCACGACGACGACGCCAACAAGCAGTCGGAAATGATCGATACGGCCATCGGGCGCGGCGCCAAGGCGATAATCCTCGACAATGCCGGCGCGGACGCCTCTGTTGCCGCCGTCAAGAAGGCCAAGGATGCCGGCATCCCGTCCTTCCTGATCGACCGTGAAATCAACGCGACAGGCGTTGCCGTCGCCCAGATCGTCTCGAACAACTATCAGGGCGCGCAGCTTGGCGCGCAGGAATTCGTCAAGCTGATGGGTGAGAAGGGCAATTACGTCGAGCTGGTGGGCAAGGAGTCCGACACCAATGCCGGCATCCGCTCGCAGGGCTATCACGACGTTATCGACGACTATCCGGAGCTGAAGTCGGTCGCCAAGCAGTCGGCCAACTGGAGCCAGACGGAAGCCTATTCGAAGATGGAAACCATCCTCCAGGCAAATCCCGATATCAAGGGCGTGATCTCCGGTAACGACACCATGGCCATGGGCGCGATCGCAGCACTCCAGGCAGCCGGCCGCAAGGACGTGATCGTCGTCGGCTTCGACGGTTCCAATGACGTGCGCGATTCCATCAAGGCGGGCGGCATCAAGGCGACCGTGCTGCAGCCCGCCTATGCACAGGCTCAGCTGGCGGTGGAACAGGCCGACGCCTACATCAAAAACAAGACGATGCCGAAAGAAGAGAAGCAGTTGATGGATTGTGTTCTCATCAACGCCGACAATTCCGGCAAGCTTGAAACCTTTGCCCTGACGAACTGATCAGTACTAATTGCGGAGGGTGCAGCGTTGCGCCCTCCGCAATGCATTTTGCAAGACGTCGAGGTTTATCCGCATGTTGAGAATGAAGGGCGCCCTGCTCGCTGCCGTCGTGGCGGCGGCCCTGCCTAGTTGCAAGATCATCAAGACGCCGACCGCCGAGGAAAAGGCGGCCGCTGCGGCAAAGACCGCCTTCGACCCGAATGCAAAGGTCGAGGCGATCTGGCAGCCTGAAGTCGTTCCCTATTTCGAAAAGCGCGCCGGCGATCTGAAGGACGTCGCGCAACTTGCCGCCTCCAATCCCGATGCCGCGGGTGAGAAATATGGCAATCCGCGCAAGCAGAGCAGCTCTCCGTGGAGCTATGCGGTGAAGATCACCGGCAAGGTGGTTGCGGCCGACACGGCCTCGCGTGCGGCAACGCTCGATGTCGACGCAGATGGCGACGGCAAGGTCGATGCGAAAGTTCAGATCGGGCCGGCGCTGCGCGGCACCGCGCTTCGCGACACGCTTGATTTCGTCAATTTTAATGATTTCAAGAACCAGATCGAATGGGCGCAGTTCGGCAAAGCGTTCAACGAGAAGGCCAACGCCGCCTTTCTATCCGCCGTCCCGCGCGACGGTCTGGTCGGCAAGACTGTGACGGTGATCGGGGCCTTTCCGCTTCCGAAAAGCGGCGAGCTTCCGCTCGTCACACCGTCGGAACTGAAGGTGGGTCCATGACGGCGGCAGAGGTACCGGACGACCATATCATCCTGCGCCTCGACGACGTGTCGAAGGTCTATTCGGGCATTGTCGCTGTCAAACGCGCCAATCTGGAACTGCGCCGTGGCGCGGTGAATGTCCTGGTCGGGGAAAACGGCGCCGGCAAATCGACGCTGATGAAAATCATCGCCGGCGTCGAGCGCCCGACGCTCGGCCGTATCATTTTGGACGGCAAGCCCATATCCTTCGACAGTCCCGCCGATGCGCAGGCGAATGGCATCGGCATGATCTTCCAGGAACTCAATCTCTTCGCCAACATGTCGGTGGCCGAAAACATCTTCGCCCGGCGCGAGATCACCCGCGGCCTGCTCGGCATCGATCACAAGGCGCAGATCGAGAAGGCCAATGAATTTTTACGGCGGCTCGATGCGGGCATCGAGGCGGATACGATGGTCGAGGATCTGCCGATCGGCCAGCAGCAGCTCGTCGAGATCGCCAAGGCGATGTCGCTCAATGCCCGTATCCTGATCATGGACGAGCCGACCTCCGCCCTTTCGGCGGCCGAAGTCGAAATCCTGTTCAAGGTGATCGCTGAGCTGAAGGCTCAGGGTGTCGCGATCGTCTATATCTCGCATCGGCTGGAAGAGCTGATGCGGATCGGCGACTATATCACCGTGTTGCGCGACGGCCAGATCACCGGCCATGCCATGGTGCGCGACATCGACACGCGCTGGATCGTGCGCTCGATGATCGGTTCGGATGCGAAGGATTTCGCCAAGTCGGTCACTCATTCCGTCGGCGGCGAGGTGTTCCGCGCCGAAAACATCAGCCTTCCCAGGCCGACCGGCGGGCTTGCGGTCAACGACGTCTCGCTGTCGGTCAAGGCAGGCGAGATCCTCGGCATTTACGGCCTGATGGGCGCCGGACGCAGCGAATTCTTCGAGTGCGTGATCGGGCGGCACACGCATTCGACCGGCAGGATCTTCATCGACGGCAAGGAGGTGCGCGCCCGCGACACCACGCGGCGCATCCGCCGCGGCCTTGCGCTGATCCCGGAAGACCGGCAGCGGGAGGGGCTCGTGCAGGTGCTCTCCATCGCCTCCAACCTGACGCTGGCGAGCCTTTCCCGCTTCACCCGGCTCTTCCACATCGATCGCAGCGCCGAGAGGGATGCCATTCAGGAGGCGATCCGCGATCTCTCGATCAAGGCGCCGAATCCGGATTTCGAGGTTACCTCGATGTCCGGCGGCAATCAGCAGAAGGTCGTCATCGGTAAGGCGCTGATGACCAATCCGAAGGTGCTGCTGATGGACGAGCCGAGCCGCGGCATCGATGTCGGCGCCAAGGCTGACGTCTTCCGCACCATGCGCCGGCTGGCGGCAAACGGGCTCGCAATTTTATTTTCGACTTCCGACCTCGAAGAGGTCATGGCGCTTTCCGATCGCATCGCGGTTTTGAGCAACGGCCAGCTCCTGGCCGTCTTCGAAAGAAGCGAGGCCACGGAAGAGGCGATCATCGCGGCTTCGGCCAAGGGACACGGACATCAAGGGAAACTCGCGTCATGATGGCGGCTACCTCCACCACTCTTGCGCCGAAGGGCGCCAACGGCTCGGCGCTTCTAACGCTGATGAAGCTCAGGACCTTTATTGCGCTTTTCGCCGTCATCATCTTCTTTGCGATCTTCGCGCCGAACTTCACTTCGACGGCGAATATGATCCTGATGTCGAAGCATGTGGCGCTGAACGCCTTCCTGGCGATGGGAATGACCTTCGTCATCATCACCGGCGGCATCGATCTCTCGGTTGGCTCGATCGTCGGGCTGTGCGGCATGGTCGCCGGCGGGCTGATCCTTTACGGCATCGAACTGCCGATCGGCTACACCATCTATTTCAACCTCTTCGAGATCGTGCTGATCACGCTGTCGATCGGCCTCGCCATCGGACTTATCAACGGCCTGCTGATCACCAAGCTCAATGTCGCGCCGTTCATCGCCACCTTGGGCACGCTCTATGTCGCCCGCGGGCTGGCCCTGTTGTCTTCGGATGGCCAGACCTTTCCGAACCTCGTCGGACGGCCCGAATATGCGACGACCGGCTTCGACTTTTTCGGCGCGGGGCGCATTCTCGGCCTGCCCGTTTCGATCTGGATCCTGATCGTGCTGGCGCTGCTGGCGGCCTACGTTGCCCGCTCGACGCCGATCGGCCGCCACATCTTCGCCGTCGGCGGCAATGAGCGGGCAGCACGCATGTCCGGCATCCGCGTCGATGTCGTGAAGATCTTCGTCTACATGTTCTCCGGCCTTTGCGCGGCGATCGTCGGCGTCGTCATTTCTTCCGAGCTGATGGCCGCCCACCCGGCCACCGGCGAGAGTTTCGAACTCAATGCGATTGCCGCAGCCGTTCTCGGCGGCACTTCGATGTCCGGCGGCCGTGGCACGATCGGCGGCACGATCATCGGCGCCTTCGTCATCGGCATTCTCTCCGACGGACTGGTGATGATGGGCGTCTCCTCTTTCTGGCAGATGGTCATCAAGGGTCTCGTCATCATCATCGCCGTCGTCGTCGACCAGGCGCAGCGCCGTCTCCAGCAACGGGTCACCCTGATGCAGATGGCAAAGGCAGGCTGAAATGACCGAACTGAAAGGCGCGTTGATCGGCTGCGGCTTCTTTGCGATCAACCAGATGCACGCGTGGAACGATGTCGAAGGCGCCGGGATCGTCGCGATCTGCGACCGCGATCCGGAGCGGCTGAAGATCGTCGGTGATCAGTTCGGCATCGAACGCCGTTACAGCGATGCCGAGGCCCTGTTTGCCGCTGGCGGCTTCGATTTTGTCGATATCGCCACGACGGTTCAGAGCCACCGCGCCCTGGTGGAAATGGCCGCTGGGAATAAGGTGCCGGCCATCTGCCAGAAGCCGTTCGCCAAGACGCTGTCGGATGCCAAGGCGATGGTCGAGGCCTGCCGCAGCGCCGGCGTGGCGCTAATGGTACACGAGAATTTTCGTTGGCAGACGCCGATCCAGGCGGTGCTTAGGGTGCTCGATACCGGCGCCATCGGCACGCCCTTCTGGGGCCGCTTCTCCTTCCGCTCGGGCTATGACGTGTTTTCGGGTCAGCCCTATCTCGCCGAAAGTGAGCGCTTCATCATCGAAGACCTCGGCATCCATACACTCGATATCGCTCGTTATATCCTTGGCGACGTTTCATCGCTCTCGGCCCGCACCAAACGGGTCAATCCCAGTATTAAAGGCGAGGATGTCGCGACCATTCTGCTCGATCATGAGAGCGGCGCGACTTCGGTCGTCGACGTCAGCTACGCCACCAAGCTCTCGAAAGAGCCCTTCCCCGAGACTCTGATCGAACTCGACGGCTCCGAAGGCACGATCCGTCTGACTCAGGGATACAGTCTGGAAGTGACCAACGCCAAGGGCACTACCACCACGGACGTCTCGCCGAAGCTGCTATCCTGGGCCTCGCGGCCCTGGCACAATATCCAGGAGAGCGTCTACGCGATCCAACAGCATTGGGTCGATCAGCTGGCGCGCGGCGCGGAGCATTCGACCTCGGGGGCCGACAATCTGAAAACCTTCGCCCTCGTCGAAGCCGCCTATGACAGTGCTGCAAGCGGGCAGACGATCGATGTCGGAGCGATGCTGCGATGACGATCGATGCATTCCAGCTCTTCGGTACCCGCGCTGTGGAAACGCCGCCGGTTCGCCTGACAGCCGGAAAGCTGACCGCCGATCTCGCCAACGGCAACCTCCGCACCATCCGCTACGATGGGGTCGAGGTCCTGCGGGCGATTTCCTATCTCGTTCGCGACCGGGACTGGGGCACCTACAGCCCCGAGATCGCCGATCTCAGCATCGAGCAGCATGACGATCGTTTCGAGGTCGCCTATCTCGCCCGGTGCAATGGGCCTGGCGAGACGAGGCTCGTCATCGACGTCCGCATTTCAGGAGGCTCGACCAGGCTCGATTTCGAGGCTGAAGCGAGGACCGAAACGGGTTTCGAGACCAACCGCTGCGGCTTCTGCATCTTGCATCCGATCGTCGGCGTCGCCGGTTCGCCGGCGACCGTCGAACATGTCGACGGCCGCGTCGTCGCGACCTGCTTTCCCGATCTCATCGAGCCCTGGCAGCCGTTCAAGGATATGCGCGCCATTGCCCATGAGGTGATGCCTGGCGTTGCCGCGGAATGCCGGATGGAGGGCGACACGTTCGAAATGGAGGATCAAAGGAATTGGTCCGATGCCTCCTATAAGACCTATGTCCGGCCGCTCGCCCTGCCCTGGCCCTATCAGATGCCCATCAGTCAATCCGTCCGGCAGAAGACGTCGCTTGTTATCAGAGACACTCGCCGTTCCGTCGTGCGCTCAGCCGCGAGTTCGACTGGCGCCGTCAAGCTCGAGCTCGGAGCGCGCACCGGCGCCATGCCTGAGATCGGCGTCATCATTACCCCCGAGGAGGCGGAAGCGACACTTTCGGCGCAGTCCGTCCTCGCGGAGATCGCGCCCCGGGAGCTTCTCTTCCATTTCGATCCTGATGCCGGACACGGCCTCGAAGCGCTGAAAAACTTCGCCGCGATCGCTGCCGCCCATCGCGGCCGCTCGACGCTGGAGATCGCGCTTGCCTGCAAGGCGTCGCCGGCAAGCGAGGCGGCCGAGATCGCCCGCCAGATGCAGCGCGCGGACTTCAATCCGGATGCGATCCTGATCTCGCCCTCCGTCGATCGGCAATCGACGCCGCCCGGCAGCAAATGGCCGGACTGCCCTCCCTTCGAAGAAATCTATGCCGCAGCCCGCGCCGCCTTTCCCGGCATACGCATCGGCGGCGGCATGCTCAGCTATTTCACCGAGCTCAACCGCAAGCGCGTGCCATCAGGCGAGATCGACTTCGTCAGCCATTGCACCAATCCGATCGTGCATACGGCCGACGATCTCAGCGTCATGCAGACCTTGGAAGCACTGCCCTTCATCACCCGCTCCGTTCGCGCGATCTACGGCGACAAGCACTATCGCATCGGCCCGTCGACCATCCCGATGCGGCAAAACCCCTATGGCAGCCGGACGATGGACAATCCGTCCGGCGGGCGCATACCAATGGCCAACCGCGACCCGCGCCACAACGGACGCTTCGTGGCGGCCTTCGCGCTGGGTTACACGATCCGGGTGCTGGATGCTGGTCTCGAATGCCTGACACTTTCGGCACTCACAGGTCCTTTCGGGCTGATTGCCGGGCTTGATGAGCCGACAGAACAAGGCGGGCGGCGGCCGCTGTTCGACACCGTGCGAACATTATCCGCCTTGGCGGGTGCATCCTGGCAGGAGTGCGTCTCTGCCTCGCCTTCCGAGGTGCTGTCTTTCGTTGCGCGGGATGTCACGGGAGCCAAGCTCCACGTCGTCAATCTGACCAGCGAAAACCGGACGATCGATTGCAGTGCATGCCGGCCGGCGGATTCGGAGAAAGAGCTATTGCTCGCACCATTTGCCACCGCCGTTTTGCCGCTGGCGGATTGACGTCCCGCGCGCCAGCCGCATCTATGCAGTCGGAGCTCGTTCTGGGGAGGATCGGCGTGAAGACGAAGAAGCTTATCAATGCAGGCGCGGACGCCGTCGACGAGATGCTGCAAGGCGTCTTGGCAGCGCATCCCAGGCACCTCTATGCCGTGGAGGAGATGCCGCGGGCAATCATTGCCAGAAACGGGCCGCGCCAGGGCAAAGTCGGGTTGGTGATCGGCGGCGGATCCGGACACGAGCCGACATTTCTCGGCTACGTCGGCAAGGGGCTGGCCGATGCTGCCGCAATCGGTAATGTCTTTGCCTCGCCGCCACCCGATCCGATCATCGCCTGCGCCAAAGCGGTCGACGGCGGCGCTGGCGTGCTCTTCATGTACGGCAATTATGCCGGCGACGTGATGAATTTCGACATGGCCGCCGAAATGCTGGCGCTTGACGAGATCGAGGTGCGCACCGTCCTGACCACCGATGACGTGGCGTCCGCCCCGGCCGATCAGATGGACAGGCGACGCGGCGTGGCGGGCAACGTCTTCATCTTCAAAGCCGCCGGTGCTGCCTGCGATCTTCTTTACTCTTTCGACGAGGTCGAGCGCGCCGCCCGCCATGCCAATGCGCAAACCTATACGATGGGTGTCGCACTCTCACCCTGTTCGCTGCCCCAGACCTTGAAACCAAATTTCCTGATCGGCGATGACGAGATGGAGATCGGCATGGGCATCCATGGAGAACCCGGCGTTGCCCGCGAGCCGCTTCGAACGGCCGACGCGGTAACCGACGAACTGATGGACCGCATTCTCCAGGAGATGAAGGCAGAGCGGGGCGATCGTGTCGCCGTGCTCGTCAACTCGCTGGGCTCTACGCCGATGATGGAACTCTACATCATGATGCGGCGCGTCAAGGCGCGGCTTGATGAAGCCGGGCTTACCATCCATACCGCGCTCGTAGGAAACTACTGCACCTCGCTCGAAATGGCCGGCGCCTCGGTCACGATCATGCATCTCGATGACGAGCTTCAGCGGCTGATCGACCACCCTTGCGATTGCGCCATGTTTGCGAGGTAATCGATGATGATCGCGACGAAAGATCTACAGCACCTCTTTGCCCAGATCGCAGAGGATATCTCGGCGCAGCGCGATCATCTCTGCGAGCTGGACGGCGCCATCGGCGATGGCGATCACGGCCTTGCCATGGATGCCGGCTGTGAGGCCGCGGCCAAGGCCGTTGGTGCGCTCGACTCCGCGCAGGCCGCGCCGACGGCCGTGTTCAACACAGCGGCAAAGGCATTCCTGAATGCGGTCGGCGCGTCCTCCGGCCCGCTTTATGCCACGGCCTTCATGCGCGCTGGAGCGGCGGCCAAGGACCGGCTTGAGCTGACCGACGACGATTTCCTGCGGGCTTTCGCGGCGATGGCGCAAGGCATTCAGGAACGCGGCAAGGCGGAGCCCGGCGAGAAGACGATGGTCGATGCGTGGAAGCCTGCAGCCGATGCGGCGCTGGAGGCCTGGCAGTCGGGAACGCCCCTTCCCCAATGTTTCGAGATGGCGGAGCGGTCAGCGCGCCAAGGCTGTGAAGCGACCAGAGATATGACGGCCGCCAAAGGGCGGGCGTCGCGGCTGGGGGATCGGGTGATCGGGCATATCGATCCGGGTGCTGCCTCCGCCGTTGTCATCATCACGGCCATGGCGAAATTCACTCGGCACCGGGATGGTTAGCTCAGGCTTGTAATCTCAAAATCTCGCCGATAGGTTGTTGGCTCACGACGAGGTGGCCAAGACATGCACATTCGAAAAGCCGTGTCCTCCGATGCGGAGAAGTTGAGCGCTCTGCTGAACGAGATTATCCAGGCGGGCGGGACGACAGCGCTCGAGACTCCGCTTTCGGCCGCCGAGTTCGCGGACTGGTTCATCGATGGCGAATTTTCCCTTGCCTGTCATGTTGCCGAGCACAAGCAGGCGCTTGTCGGCTTTCAATCGCTGAGCTCATACGGCGATCCGCCGAAAGGCGTCGCCGACATCGCGACCTTTGCCCGCATGAACCCAAAGACCGCAGGCGTCGGCAGCGCGCTTTTTCCCGCGACCCGGGCGGCAGCCGAAGAGCTCGGGCTCGAATTCATCAATGCGACCATCCGCGCGGACAATGTCAGCGGACTTGGCTATTACGCGAAGATGGGCTTCGAGACCTATGCCAGGCTCGCCCAGGTTCCACTCCAGGATGGGACGGCTGTCGACAGGATCAAGAAACGTTTCAGTGTAAACGCCATGAACCGCACGACGCCGCACGCCTGATCGTGCCGACGGCGCTCCTGGGAAAGTGTGAGACCCGGAGGCCGGGCGGGCTCAGGCTGATGCTGCCTGCTCGCACTCAAGCTTTGGTGCCTCGACATTTCCAACTTAGGAGTGCGGCATATTAAGCATGTGACATAACAACGAAGTTTTCTACAATGGAAGTGAAATCGTACTTAAGTTCCGTCATGAATGCCCGCGCTTTATTGAGGATGCTATCCACTGTCGATGTGATCCGATAACGGCCTGAGAGATGGGCAGACGCAAAGGCGCAAAACTGAACAGATCAAAGCCATGTGCGGAGATAGTCATGCCCACTGCGATGTTCACGGCCGACGAACTTGCGGTGATCCGCCGCGCTTACGCCCATCAGGTGGCGGCGACCGCGGGAACGACGAATCCGAGGATCGAGGCTGCCTTTGGCGTCGTGCCTCGCGAAAAATTCCTCGGGGCGCCGCCATGGCAGATCGCCAATCTGGGTGGCGGATATCGTCCGCTGCTCTCCGCCGATTTGGTTCTGGCCTATCAGGATGTGCTGTTCGCCTTGCAGCCCGACAAGGGCGTCAACAATGGCAGCCCGTCGCTGCATGCCCGGCTCCTGGCGGAACTGGACGTCCAGATCGGCGACCGCATCGCCCATATCGGCGCCGGCACCGGTTATTATAGCGCCATTCTTTCGGAGTTGGTGGGCGCCACCGGCCATGTCTATGCCATCGAGATGGATCCCGATCTGGCGGGCCACGCTCACGCGGCGCTTGCCGATCGGGCCAATGTCAGTGTCATTTCCGGCGACGGCAATCAATGGCCGCAGCAAGAGATGGATGCGGTCTACGTGAATTTCGCCGTCGGGCGTCCCGCTGCGCCCTGGATCGAAATGTTGCGGCCCGGAGGGCGCCTTGTGCTGCCACTCGGCGTACCACGCCAGGGCCGGTCAACGAATGGCGGTCGTCATGCGTCTTACGGCGCCGCACTTCGTATTGAGCGCGACGCGAGTGGATTTTCAGCGCGTTGGATCGGCACAGCTTATTTTGTCTGCGCCGATGGTGGACTGACGATCGACGAGAACGAGATCGAGGCGCTGACAGCAGCGTTCAAGCGCGGCGGCATCGAGTTCATCAAAAGCCTGCTCTGGAAGACGGACCCGCGGATAGGGCGCTGCTGGTATATCGGCGACCAATGGGCGCTTTGTTATGACGACCCCTGAGACATTCATTCCAGAGAGCCGCCTGCTCCATCTCGTTTGCGAACATGAGCAATGCAGCGCACCACCGCGCCGAAGATCTCGATGCCCCTCGCCTTTTGACCCGGTGCGTTCAGTTGGCGCAGTTTTGATCTGAGACGAAATGCTAGATCCGAAGCCCGGCGGAGACGGTTGGAGCGATGGCACTCGGAGTGTCGACCTTAAATCCGATCTTTCCGAAGCTTAGTGCAAGCTCGCCACCGGCGCCTTCCCAGTGATGCGCAAAAATCTGATGTTGAAATTTAATGTCTATGATCTTTGAGATTTAGGCGCCGTGCATTCGCGCCACGGCCATGCCGGCGAAAGTAGATATTGAATTGCGCGCCACTGCTGGCGGCAACGCGGCAGCTTCGACGCAAGTTGGCGATGCAGGCAATGAGTTTGCCGCTGGATCCGCCGATCCCGGCGCGTCTCGTTTCAGGACTGATCGACAGGAGTGGAAGAATTGGAGGATGTTGCCCGTCCGGCGATTCCAGTGGTTTGCCGAAACAACAGAAGCCCGGCGCGGGAGAGGGCGCCGGGCTTCGATAGTGACCGACAGCCTGGGAGGAGGAATGCTGTCCGTCGGACCGAAGCGGCTCGGAGGGGTTAAGCGCTTCGGTCCACCACGAGGTAGTGTCGCAGTGCGGTAAATTCAAGCTTGAGGGCTGGGTATGGCGGGTGACGGGCTGGAGGACGTCGAATAGGCGCCGCTTATGGATGACTCGCGGATTCTGTATGGCGTTGTCCGCGGACAACTTGCGTTATGTCGTCGATCTGGAATGGTTGCCCGTTGTCCGCGGACAACCCATTCGCAACTATTTGCGGATCCTCGCCATCCACCCTTTGCATGCCTGATCCTCGCTCGTCTTCAGCGCGGCATCCTCCAGGGCTCTCTCATTCGGAGGTGCGCAGGTCGGAGCCTCGAAGGCGCACTCTGGCGTTGCCTCTTGCGTTCATCCGGCGTTGGACCAGCGGCCCCGCCCTTCGAGGCCCCTGCGGGCGCCCGTGATGAGGCTCACGTGGGGCAGGGCCGCGGATTCCGCAACGCCTGTCATTGGGTGCAATCCCCAGCGTTCCTTGTTGAGGGCGGCATCCTTCAACACTCCTCATCCTGACGCGCGCGGGCCGAAAGCCGGAGCTTCGAAGGACACGCTCCAGCGCTGCTTGTTGCGTCATTCGGTGCCGAAGCACCCGCCTCCCCTTCAAGGCCTCTTGTGGGGTAACTCAGGGTGAGACTCTCGTCAGCGGTGGCACGGCATCCTCCAGCGCTCGCTGTCGGGCGCGGATGCCCGGTGTTCCATATTGAAGGCGCCGCCCTCTGGGCGTTCTTCATCCTGAAGCGCGCGGGCCGAAGGCCGGAGCCTCGAAGGACGCGCTCCAGCGCTGCATCCATTCGGTATCGGAGCACCCGCGCCGTCCTTCGAGACCCCTTGTGACGCACCTCAGCATGAGGCTCTCGTGGGCTGCGGCACAGCATCCTCCAAGGCCGTTGTTGGGCGCAGGTCTCCAGTGTTCCTTGTTGAGGGCGTCGCCCTCAAGGCGTGCTTCCTCTTGAGCGGCTCGGGCCGACGGGCGGAGCCTTGATGGGACGCGCTCCGGCCCTGCTCCTTGCGGTCATTCGGCGACGGCGCACGACGGCGCACCCGCCTCGTCCTTCGAGGTCCCTGCGGCGCGCCTCAGGATGAGACTTCTGAAGAAGATGGTGTGGTATCCCCAAGGCGTTCCTCATGCTGAAGTCCGCAGGCCGGGTGTCGGGGCGCCGAAGGACGTGCTCCAGCGCTGCTCCTTGCATTCATTCGGCGTCGGCGCATGACGGCGCGCTCGCCTCGTCCTTCGAGGCCTCGCGGGGATCTCAGGATGAGGCTTCTCGGCTGGGCGGTGGTGCGGCATCCTCCAGCACTTCCCAGGCGCGCAGGCCGAGAGCCGGAGCCTCGAAGGACGCGCTCAGCGTTGCTCCTTGCTCTCATTCGGCGTGGGTTCATTCGCCTCGTACTTCGAAGCCCTTCGGGGCGCCTGAGGATGGGGGGCTGGTACGGCTTCCTTCAGCGCGCGTAGTTGGGCGTGGATCCCCAGTGTCTTTTTGTGGAGGTCGCCACCCTCCCGGCATCCCTCAACCTGAGAGCTTGTGAAGCTTTTGAAGCTGGTGCGTTTCTGGCCGATTTTGGGCGGTTTTGGTTGGTCTTGGCCAGTCTTGGCTGGCCGATGTCATCGAGGGTTAGCCGATTGCGAGGTGCGTTCGGGTGGTCGCGTGTTGGTGTCTGGGTGATTGCAGTGGTTTAGCCATTGGCAAGCCGATGGCCTTGCAAGATATTGTTGGTGAGTGCGTAGCAGAGCACGACGGCCTGGACCTTTTCGATGCCGCGCACCGTCAATTGTCGCAGATTCCAGTTGCGCCAGCGGGCATGGATGCATTCGCAGATCGAGCGGGGTTTGTACTGAGCCTTGCCCGCCTCGCTTCCCATGCGGGCCCGCCAGGCTGATACACCCGGACCGTCGCCGCGCCGCGGTAAGAAGGGATCGGTTCCGTGCTTGGAATGGGTGGGCGGACAAAAGACTTCAACCCCTTCGCCGTGCGCCCATTCGATATCTTCAGCGCTGCAAAAGCCGCCATCGGCGAGATAACGTCGCGGCAGATGGCCGCTCAGCGCGCGTAACCGCTCCAGCATCGGCCGCATGAGGCCGCGGTCGGAGCCGGCATTGGTCACTTCGAGCCCGACCACGAACTGCTCACCGGCCGTGCTCGCAACCTGCACATTATAACCCGGACGGAAGCCGCCGTCGGCCATCTTCATCACCCGCGCCTGTGCATCTGTGCTGGAGGCGCGAGGCTCCTTCGGCTTTTTGCCATTGCCGCGCTTTTCTTCGCGCGCCTGGCGATGGCGCTGGATCTCGTCAAGGGCCACCTGGGCTGCTCTGAGCCGCTCGCCGCGCTCACGCGCCGCTCGTTCCCTGGCCGCCTCGATGCGCCGAGTGCTGGCATCCGAACGCGCATCGACCTCGTGCTTGAGCTGATCCACAACCGCCTCGGCAATGGAAAGATGCCGATCAAGCGTCGCCTTGCGGCCGAACGAGGCGGCCCCCGCGCTCGCCCGGACCCGCACGCCATCCTGCGCCAGACTATCGAGAACGACGAGGCCGGCATCGGCAAGCGCCGCCAGATGCTCGGCCAGCAGTCGGTCGAGCAAATCGGCGCAACCAACCCGAAAATCCGCCAGCGTGTGATAGTTCACCGAGACACCGCCACACAGCCAGCGATAGACGTCGTGGCTCCCGCACAGCCGTTCCAGCGCCCGCGCGCTGCCGACGCCGTCGCTGCTGGCATAGAGCCACAGCGCCAGCAAAAGCCGTGGCGAAATCGGCGGATGACCCGGCCGGTGCTCACGCGCTTTGATCCGATCTTCAAGCGCGCTCAGATCCAGTCCCTCGACATAGCGCCAAATAACGCGCACTGCGTGATCCTGGCCAATCAAGCTGTCGATATCCACGGCTCGCAACTCGATCTGATCGCGCACCGGCTCGCGCATGCGCGCCGCCCCGCGCCCCACCTGAGCACTGCGCCACGATCCATGCACCGGCAATCCTTCGAACAGCTCGTCGCTCACGATCATCCCCCAAGCAAATCAATCACCCAACAGAATCACAATCCAATCGCCGCCGCCACCAAACATTCACAGGCTCTGAGGCGCGCAGGCCGAAGGCCGGAGCGTCGAAGGGCGTGCTCTAACGTTGCTTCTTGCATTCAGCGTCGGTGCACCTCCTCGCATTTAGCTGCTGTCCACACCAGTTGCGGGGCGTGCCGAAGGGGCTTCGCGGCCATCGTCTGATTGCAAGTTGTCCGCGGACAACGGGCAATCAGACAAGCGGAGCTGCAACCGACCTCACGGAGCCGCCGCTTGACTCCGGGCCTTGTCCCGGGAAGAACCTCTGGCCGAGGCGTCACCCGGCCGAGGCCTAGCTGCCGCACGTTTATGACGAGGTGATCACGTGCGCCGTCGTGGCACGTGACCCTGCATTTTGCATCGGTCGATGCCTGGAAATATCGAGCCGGTTGCCCTTCTGCCATGTGACGCCACATCCATGCGCGCGATGGCTGGTCGATTTGCGTGGCAGTCTTGCGGCCTCGGCATGCGACGAACCGAATGGTCATGAAGTAGGGGAGGGGCTGTTTCTCAAGCAGCGCCGACCCGGTCCGCAGACCGGACTTTGCAGCGCGCGGATCGTCAATGCGTTGTCGACTGAGGGTTCGAGATCTCGATGGCGGGCAGACTGCGCCGGCTTCCGCGGCGGGCAGGCGGGATGATGCCGGACGAAAGCTACTCCGTCGGTCGGGTCGGAATATTCGCGGTTGATGACGAGGGCAGCTATTGCAGGTATTTGCCACTGCCGTTATGGTTTTGTCGATCGCTGCAGGCACCGCAATTGCAAGATTGCAGACGCATTGGAGGCAGAATTCGCAGTCTTTGAGACCGCAACGATGGTTGTCGGGCAGGCCTGTCGAAAAGATCACTCAGCCAGTAACGAAACTAAAGTGCGAATTTGCTTCCGCAACTGGAAGTGATGATAACGATATCAATGGTTTAAGATGTGAAAAGTTGCGACATGCACCTTGCCGCCGGGTGATAGATTCGCCTGCAACGACCGATTTGACAAGCCCCAATCGGCCAAAAGTGCCGCTGCTCGACCGGCTCGGGGAGCGGAATGATCTTGCCCCGCTCGAATGGTCACGGGGGGCAGCGGCTTGCATCCTTTAGCGGCACTCTGCGTTATCCCGGCACCAGATCGGAGAGCATCCTCATGCCAGATGTGCTTCACCTCAAGAAGATGTCGATCGCAGCGGCGATGGTGGCTGCGGCGATCGGCGCGTTTGCGTTGGTGCAGGCAACGGAGCGCAGTGCCGTTGCCCCGGCTGCGGAACCCCGCCGCGTGGGTGACGATCATGGCCGCAGCGCCGCGACGCCCGAGGCTATTCCGCTCAGCGGACTTCGCGATGTGTTCTGGCGCGTCTACCATGAAGTGCTGAACGACCGGGTCACGCTCATTGCCGCGGGCGTGACCTTCTATCTGCTGCTGGCGCTGTTTCCCGCCATGGCGGCTCTGGTGGCTCTCTACGGGCTGGTTGCCGATCCGATCACCATATCCGAACATCTCCGCGAATTGGCCGGCCTCATGCCGCCGGGAGCCTTCGACCTGCTTGCCGATCAGATCAAGGAACTCGTCAACAAGCGCGACAGTGCGCTTGGCATCACCTTCTTCGTCGGTCTCGGAATCGCGCTATGGAGCACGCACAGCGGCACGCTGGCGATCTTCGATGCGATGAACGTCGCCTATGAGGAGAACGAAAAGCGCGGCCTTATCCGGCTGAACCTCACAGGCCTCTGCTTCACCTTGAGCGCCATGCTTCTGACGGTGGTCATGGTGGCGCTTGTCGGGATCATGCCTGTCGTCCTCTCCTATCTCTGGCTCGATCAATTCAAGGAACACATGGCCCTTCTCCTGCGGTGGCCGCTGCTGCTGCTGGTCGTCGCGGTGGCGGTCACATCGGTCTACCGCTTCGGCCCCAGCCGGGAGCCTGCCAAACTGCGGTGGATGACGTGGGGGGCTGTTCTGACGACCGTCGCCTGGGCGGCCATGTCGCTCGGCTTCTCCTTTTACCTCGATCATTTCGCCAATTATAACGCCACATACGGCACGCTCGGTGCGCTGATCGGCTTCCTTATCTGGATCTGGCTTTCCGTCGTCATTCTCGTTGTCGGCGCAGAACTCAACGCCGAACTGGAGCATCAGACCGCGCGGGATACGACAACGGGCACGCCGCTGCCGATGGGCGCGCGTGGCGCCTATGTCGCGGACACTTTGGGCGAGACCGTCAACTGATCGTTGAGGAGCATCATAGATGACTGCTTCTCCAATGCGGTTTTGATGTACTTTATGCTTCGCCAGTCCCGACAGAGGAGACGATCATGACGGCCCCGCATCCTTCCAAAACCCATATCGGCAATCACGCTCTGCATCCCGAAACGCAGATGCTGAATTACGGCTACGATCCCGAACTCTCGGAAGGGGCGGTCAAGCCGCCGGTGTTCCTCACCTCCACCTTCGTTTTCAACTCCGCCGAGGATGGCCGCGACTTCTTCGATTACGTCTCCGGCCGCCGCGAGCCGCCTGAGGGGAAAGGAGCGGGTCTCGTCTATTCGCGCTTTAATCATCCCAATAGCGAGATCGTCGAGGACAGGCTCGCCGTCTATGAGCGGACGGAAAGCGGCGCGCTGTTTTCCTCAGGCATGTCGGCGATCGCCACCACCCTGCTTGCCTTCGTCCGGCCGGGCGATGCGGTCCTGCATTCGCAGCCGCTCTATGGGGGAACGGAAACATTGCTGGCCAAGACCTTCCTGAACCTCGGCGTCGCCGCCATCGGCTTTGCCGACGGGGTCAGCGAAGTGTCGGTGCAGAAGGCGGCTGAGGAGGCGATGGCCAAGGGCCGGGTCTCCGTCATCCTGATCGAAACGCCCGCCAACCCGACCAACAGCTTGGTCGATGTCGCGATGATCCGGCGCATCGCCGACGCCATCGGCGCAAAACAGGGGCATACGCCGATCGTCGTCTGCGACAACACGCTGCTCGGGCCGGTTTTCCAGCGGCCGATCGAGCACGGCGCCGATATCTCGCTTTATTCGCTGACCAAATATGTCGGCGGCCATTCCGATCTGATCGCCGGCGCCGTTCTCGGGCGCAAGGGGATCGTCAAGCAGGTCAAGGCCCTGCGCGGCGCGATCGGCACCCAGCTCGATCCGCATTCCTGCTGGATGCTCGGCCGTTCGCTGGAAACGCTGCAGCTGCGCATGGAGCGGGCAAACAGCAATGCGCGGGCAGTTGCCGATTTCCTGCGCGATCACCCGAAGGTCGAAAAGGTTCACTACCTTCCCTATCATGATGCGGACTCGCCGCTGGGGCGCACCTTCGCCGCACAATGCACCGGTGCCGGCTCCACCTTCTCTTTCGACATCCGCGGCGGTCAGCCGGCCTCCTTCAAATTCCTGAACGCGCTGCAGGTCTTCAAGCTTGCCGTCAGCCTCGGCGGAACAGAGTCGCTGGCGAGCCATCCGGCCACGATGACCCATTCCGGCGTGCCCGCCGATGTCCGTCAGCGTATCGGCGTTCTGGAATCGACAATCCGGCTGTCGATCGGCATCGAGCATCCGGATGATCTTGTGGCGGATCTGGAGATGGCACTGCAGTCGGCGTGATGCCGATGGTAGAATGCTGTCATTGATACGATGCCCGGCGGCGCCGGGCATCGTGGGTGACGTCACTTGTCGTCGGTCGTCAGTTCTGTCTCGTCGGTATTCAGCACGAAGACCGCAAGCAGGCGCGCCGGCTTTGTCTTGCTGGCATTCTTGCTGACGGCGTGATGATCGCCCGGAAATTCGGGAAAGCTTTCGCCGGCCTTGTAGACCTTCTCCGGCCCGTCGTTCACCTTGCTGGTGATCGCCCCTTCGAGAACTGTGGCGTAAATGAAGGCCGAGGCCGGGTGCGTATGGCCGGGCGACGAGCCGCCCGGCGCATATTCGACGAGCACCGCCCGCATGCTCTTACCGGGAACATTGGGAAGCTTCTGGTCGAAAACGACGCGGACCTTCGCGTCGCCGCCTGCGGCGTGAGCTTGCGTGCCGGCGGCAAGGATAATGGCGAGCGCCGCTGCCGAGATTATTTTTCTGAGCATGTCTGTCTCCTCAGTTGATGGGAATGGGTCGTCAGGCGCCGGGTATCAGGCGCTCTTTTTCTGCGGCGGCTGCCGGCTCAGCCAGTCGTCGAAGCGGATCCGGCCGAGCCGCGCATTGGCTCCGGTCACCAGCGAATCGTCCTCAAGTTCGACGCCGAAGTAGCGGGCGTGCGGATCTGATATCACCTGGCGCGGATCGTTCGTCGCCTTGAAGAGGCGCGTCACGATTTCGGTGAGGCGGACTTTCTCCGGTCCGCCGATTTCGATCGTGCCATTCATAGGCGTGGCCAGCGCCACCTCGGCCATGACATCGGCGACATCGTCCGAAGCGATCGGCTGCACATAGGCCGGCGACAGGTGCACCATCTGTCCGACCGTGCCCGACTGGGCGATGCCTGCCATGAATTCGTGGAACTGGGTGGAATGAACGATGGTGTAGGGTATGCCGGAACTTTTGATCAGCTGTTCCTGGGCCATCTTGGCGCGCATGTAGCCGCTGCCCTGAAGGCGCTCCATGCCGACAATCGACAGCGCGATGTGATGCTTCACGCCGGCGGCGGCCCCTGCCTTGAGCAGGTTGCGGCCCGAGGTCTGGAAGAATTCGAGAACCGCCTTGTCCTCGAAGGAGGGGGAGTTGGCGAGGTCGAGCACCACTTGGGCGCCTGCGAGCGCTTCGGCGAGCCCCTTGCCGGTGATCGTGTCGACGCCCGAATTGGGCGAGGCCGGCAGAACGTCGTGCCCCTTGCTGCGCAGTCTTTCCACGGTCTTCGAGCCGATGAGGCCGGTGCCGCCGATAATGACGATTTTCATGGGTAGTCTCCTTGTCCTTGCGAGGATTTCCTCTGTTGACGTGAGGTGGCTGCCGAAATCGCCTCCTCGGCGAGGCAAGCGACTTCATCGGTATGGAAACCGTCTCTCGGGTACGGGCGGCCGGAACCGATGGGCAGGAGAATGCGCCGGATCGCGGCCCCGAACCATTCTCCTCCAGTCGTTGTCGCCCTATGCGAAGGCAGTAGGCTGCCTCGCCGAAATGGCGGAATTTCACGTCAGCAGGGATTGGCCGACGTACCGCGGGTGCGGTGAGCGGAGGTGAGGGCTGGAGGTAATCATTGTCGTGCAAGCTGCGGGGCTTTTCGCGGCGAGGCTGTCCGGTTCGTGCCAGCGGCTGCCCCTCACCCTAACCCTCTCCCCGTCAAACGGGGAGAGGGGACGTGCCATACGAGATGTAGATGGGGACGGAGAGGTTGCGGCGTGTTCCCTTCGCCCCGTTTACGGAGAGAAGGTGGCGGCAGCCGGATGAGGGGCTGGTCTCGCCGATCTCCTCGCCTGACCACGGAGAAAGTGGAATAGGCCGACTTCGTCCGAAGTCTGAGCCGGATGCACGTCGTCCTTCTCAGGAAAGCCTGACGGCCTCGAACAGCGCCGTCAATCCGATGCCGCCGCCGATGCCGATCATCGCCAGGCCGGTGGCGCCGGGAACGCTGGCGCGGACCAGCTGACTGTACAGTCTTGTAACCAGGATCGCGCCAGATGCGCCGAAGGGATGGCCCAAGGCAATGGCGCCGCCGTTCTTGTTGACCGCGTCGGCGGGGATATCGAGCTGATCCAGCGATGCCAGAACCTGGGCGGCGAAAGCCTCGTTGAATTCGATGGCATCGACGCCGGAGAGCGGGAGGCCGGGCTGGCGCTGCAAGAGCTTTTTGGTCGAGGCAACCGGACCGACGCCGAGCAGGTTGGGGTCGACACCGGCAGCAGCGCTGTCGATGAAGGCGAGGCCCTTGTCGATGCCGAGACTTTTCGCCATTCCCCGGCTGATGACAAGCACCAGGCAGGCGCCGTCATTCAGCGGGCAGGCATTGCCTGCTGTTACTGAACCGTCGCGGAGAAAGACCGGCGGCAGGTTTGCGAGCGCCTCCAAGGATGTGGATGGGCGTGGGCATTCGTCGCGTTCGACCAATCCGTGGCCGGTGGAGATTTCGACGATCTCAGGTCGAAAGATGCCGGCTTCGGCCGCCGCGACGGCGAGCCGGTGGCTGCGCAGCGCGAGTTCATCCTGTCTCTGGCGCGATATGCCGAATTGACGGGCGACGTTTTCGGCGGCAATGCCCATTTCCGGATCGCCGATTGCATCGGGCGAAAACCGGGCGCGGCCATAAAAGCGCGGCGGCATCCCATTGGCTTTTGGTCGTTCGACACGCCATGGGGCGGTGCTGACGCTCTCGACGCCGCCAGCCAGAAAGCATGAACCTGCTTTCGCCTGGATCAGGCGGGCGGCCATGACGATCGCTTCCAGGCCCGAGCCGCATTGCCGGTCGACCGAAACACCCGGAACCGCCATGGGCAGGCCCGCGGTGAGCGCTGCCAGCCGCGCGATATTTCCGCCGCCGCCGGCGGCGTTGCCGACCAGCACGTCGTCAATGGCTTCGGGCGCTATCGCCGTTTCAGACAGGATCCGGCGGATGATCGGCGCGAGCAGGTCTTCCGCCGCAACCGTCGAAAGCGATTCAAAAGCCCGGCCGATCGGCGTGCGGTAAGCGGCAACGACGACCGGCTGCCAATCCTCATCAGGCTGATAGGCGTAGGACAAGTCCGTCTCCCGAGATCATCGATGCTTCCACCTGCCCCCTGGCGATCTTGCCGCTGCTCGTCATCGGCCAGGATTCGATATGGTAGAATTGCCTGGGGATCTTGTACCTGACGAGCCTATCCGCGCAATGATCGGCGAGGATTTTGGCGTCCATCGTCTCTCCCGACACGACCGCGACGATCCGCTGGCCGTAATAGGCATCCGGCAGGCCGAAGACGACGGCATCCTCGACGCCCGGGCAGGCTTTCAGGGCGCTTTCGACTTCGGCGGGATAGACGTTGTTGCCGCCGGATATCATCATGCCGCCCGCCCTGCCGATCACCCGCAGCATGCCGTTTTCATCGAGTTTGCCGAGATCGCCGACCGTCGCTCCCGCCTCGGTGACCCGGAACGCCTGGCCGTCGTCGCCCCAGAGATAGCCGTCGGCGATCAGGTCGCTCCTGACGAAGATGGTTCCCGGCACATCGGTGCCGACGTCGTTTTCATCAGGGTCGCGAATGGAGATATCCACGCCGGGATAGGCCCGCCCCACCCGATCGACCGGAAAATCAATGGCGCCGCCGACAAGGGTCGAGACCGTCATGAAGCCGATTTCGGAGGCGCCGTAATACTCCCTGATGCGCGCCTTCGGAAAAAGACGGCGCATCGATTCGACCCCGTTGACATCGAGTTTCGCACCCGCGGTCAGGACATCACGCAGGGAGGTCAGAGCCGGTTTGCCGGCCCAGGCCCTGGCAATGCCCGCTATGTGGGTGGGCACGGCAACCAGCCGCTCGATCTCTGCAGCCGAGAGCGTGCGCGCGACGGCATCGGCATCCCATTTCCGGACCGAATGGAAGGTGCCGCCGGCATCCAAGGCTTCAACCAAGGCGTAAAGCGCCAGCCCATGCGCCAGCGCGCCGGGGCATAGGGTCGATGGCGCGTCTTCGAGTTCGAAAACGAGACGTCCGCGATCGAGGCTCCGGCGCCACTGCTCGCGCGAGCGATAATAGGCTTTCGGCTCGGCGGTGGTGCCCGAGGTAAAGCCGATCAGGAAAATCCCTTCCGCCTCATTGGGCAACTCGCCTTCCGCTGCGCCGCCATCGAACGGCTCAGCTCCGGCGACAACAACGGGAACGCCGAACCTGCGGCCGATCTCGGCGCTCGGCCCGGCATCGTCGTCGACAACAAGCACATCCGGCGACAACTGCTCGATGATGCGTTCGATCCTTTTCGGCGGCATCATCGGGTCGATCACCGCGCAGGCATTCGGGGCGGCGGTGGCGGCAATAAAATACTCGGCAAAGCCGATATGATTGCCGAGGCTGAGCGCGGCAAGCTTCTCCACACCGGGCAGCTCGAGCGTGCGGCGGTTTGAGCGCGGCAGACCCTGGAGAAAGCCATAGATTGCCCCGGCACGGGAATGGAGTTTGCCATAGTTCAAGACGCGGTCGCCGATCACCAGCGCCGGATTGTCCGGCCTGTCCGTGGCATGTCGAAGAAGCTGCGCATGGATCGGCATGGACACCCGCTGGTTTGAAGATCGGCCGTCAGCCCAAGGCGGCTCTGGTCGCGTCCGGAATCGGCGTCGGGCGGCTGTCGGAAAGGTCGACGCAGACCCAGACAAGCCCGGCCGAGGCGCAATGGGCGCCGTCGCGCCGGCGAAAGAGTTCGATCGCGAAGGCGAGGCTCGTGCGCCCGATTTTCTCCACGGCCACCTTCGCTTCAACGACATCATCGACGTCGATCGGACTGTGAAAGGTAATTTCCGCCTTCTTCACGTGATAGGCAACACCCGAGGAGGTGTGGCGGAAGTGGCTGAGAATTTCCCGGTGCCGCAGGAATTCGACGACGGCATCCTCGCAATAATCGAGGTACACCGAGTTATGGACATGACCATAGATGTCGATGTCTCGCATCGAGACCCGGAACGATGCTAAAGGCCTGTCGTCAACACTCATTCGATCACCGAAAATTCGATGGCGTGTTCTAACCGCTGTTGTCTGGGGGATGCAATGCAATATCAGGCGGTCGTGCGAAAATTCGGCCCGGCCGAGGAGGTCGTCGAAATCGAGCGGGCCGCGTTGCCGGTGCTGCGGCGCGACCAGGTGCGCGTGCGCCTTTTGGCGCGGTCGATCAATCCGTCCGATATCATCACCATTTCAGGCGCCTATGCCGGGCGGACGACCTTGCCCTTCATTCCGGGCTTCGAAGCCTTCGGGGTGATCGAAGCGTGCGGCGAAGAAGTCCATGGGCTTGTTCCGGGCACACGCGTGCTGCCGGTGCGCAGTGCCGGCGGATGGCAGGAATTCAAGGATACCGATCCCGACTGGTGCCTTCGCGTTCCGGACGGGCTGTCCGACTTCGAGGCTGCCACGAGCTATGTCAACCCGATGACGGCCTGGTTGATGCTGCACAAGAAGATCGGGCTGAGGCCGGGTATGCGCATCGCCATCAATGCCGCCGCCTCTTCGATCGGATCGATCCTGATCGGCCTGGCCAATGCCGTCGGCGTCGAGCCGGTCGCAATCGTCCGCAGCGAGGAATCCCTCCAGCGCCTGCGCGGTCGTATAGAGGCCGTCATCGTCGACAGGGCGGACGGCGACCTGGCGGCGGGGCTTGCCAGCCGGCATGGACTGGACGCGGTGCTTGACTGCGTCGGCGGCGCGCGTGCCGCCGTGCTCGCCGATGCGCTTAGACCCGGCGGCTATTTCGTGCATTACGGCCTGCTCTCGGGCCAAAGCATCCCGCCGTCCTTCTGGGCCTCACATCCCGATATCGTCTTTTCCTATTGCCACTTGCGGGAATGGGTGCATTCCGAAACCGTTGACAATGTCCAGCGTGCCTATTCCGAAGTAACGGCACAGATCGCTGCGAAGGTCATCGCGACTGAAGTGCGGGAAGTCTTTCCCCTGGAAAAGATCGGCCAGGCTCTGCAATCCGCCCTCCCTTTCCGAGCGGGCGGCAAGGTGCTGCTTGCCTGACGGGCGGGTTCCCGCCTCGTCTTTCGAGGCTCCTGCGGGGAACCTCAGCAACCGTGTTGTTGGGCTCGTTCCAGGGTGTGCTTCTTTTAAGGATGGTGTTGATCATGATGATGAATTTTCGCATGGCGGCGACGATGGCGACCTTGGGCGGTTTGCCGGCGTCGCGCAGCCTTGTGTAGAAGGCCTTGATGGCCGGGCTGCAGCGGATGGCCGAGAGCGTTGCCATGTAGAGGGCGCATCTGACGGTGGCGCGACCGCCGGCAATGTGGCGTTGTCCGCGCCAAGTGCCGCTGTCGTGGGCCATCGGTGCGACACCGACGAGGGCGGCAAGCTTCTTGTCGTCGATGGCGCCGAGTTCGGGCAGTTCGGCGATGAGCACGGCGGCGCCGACCTCGCCGATGCCCGGGATGGTCAGCAGCAGGTCGCGGCGTGCGGTCATATCGGGCTCGGCGTCGATGGCGAGCGCGATGGCGGCATCGACGCGGGCGAGCTGGGCCTTGAGGGCGGCGAGGGTCTCGGCAATCAACACGGCGACGGCTTGAGGGGCATGTTCGAGGCGGTTCTTCTCGGCGACCGCCATATCGACGAGCTGGCGGCGGCGGGTGACGAGGGCAGCAAGCGCGATGCGGCCGTCGTCGATATGGGGGATCTGTGCCGGCCGCATCGCTCTGGCGAAGTGGCGAATGACGCGGGCATCGACCTGATCGGTCTTGGCCAGACGTCCGCTGGCCCTGGCGAAATCGCGGATCTGGCGGGGATTGACGACGGCAACGGCAATGCCGGCGGCCATCAGTGTCCTGACGATCGCCATCTCGTAACCGCCGGTGGCTTCGACGACGACAAGCTCTGCGCCGATCACCGCGGCTGCGAGTGCGGCACAGCCTGCCGCATCGTTGTCGAAGCGGACAACGGCGGCTTTACCCTCGATGGCCACATCGAGATGGGCCTTCGAGACATCGATACCGACCATGAAAGTTTTGGGGGCATGCATGGGGTGCTCCTCCTTGCAACGCGGGCTCAAAGCCCAACCAACCGTTCGAGCGAAGATATGGCGACGGAGATGCTTGCTGAGGTACGAGTTCAAAACCCAAGGATGACACGCATCCCCGTCGCACAGCCGCATTATACAGCAACGGCAACGTACAAGGATGAGGCTCTCTTGAACGCCGGCGCTACATTCTCCGCCCCCCATGATTTGCATATGGCATCTCAAACGCCTGTTATTGTGGCGCGGCATCCTCCAACGGCCCTCATGCTGAGAGCTTGTGAAGCTTTTG
>NZ_AEYF01000044.1 GCF_000292525.1 Rhizobium sp. CCGE 510 | reverse complement strand
ATGAAAACAATCTTCTCAGCACAAAACTAACGGCCAAGGCCGTCAAAAGGCCGCTCACAAAGCGGCCTTTCGTGTTATAATAATCAAGCAGATCACCGATCTGCAATGGCGCGGGGTGGAGCAGCCCGGTAGCTCGTCAGGCTCATAACCTGAAGGCCGCAGGTTCAAATCCTGCCCCCGCAACCAATCCTTTCCACGAACACAACGCGCAATACCCAAAAACCCGCCTCTCGGCGGGCTTTTTGCGTTGCTGGGGCGCGGTCGGAGGTCTTCATCTTTCGGCCAGCCGATTCCGAGCCAGGAATTCTGCCGCCTGTATCGTCTCCAAGGCATTCGCTGTCTCCCTGAAATACGGCAAGGTTTGCCAGAGAGGGCGCTCGCCGACGATATAGAAGCGGCGTTTGGCGCGTGTCAGCGCCACGTTCAGGAGGTTCGGCTTCGATGCTGCCCAGGCTGCGGCTCCGCTATGATCGGCATCGGCGCCGAGCACCATGAAAACGATTTCTTCCTCCTTGCCCTGAAAGGTATGCACCGTGCCTGTCCGTTCCCGCAGCCATCGGGACAGTTTCGATGGGGGACGCCTATTTCCGTCGCGATCGACCCATGTTGCATGGGCCAGGGCCTGCCTCAGACTGTTTTTGATCTCCTTGAAGGGTGAAATGATATAGACATCCGGCAATGCGCCATCGCGGCGATAGGTGGCAGTGAGAACGTCGACGATGAAGTTCGTCTGTTCGGCAACCGCCTGTTTGCCCGATACCTTGCCCCTGACATCGATCCAGGCGCTGTCGCCATAAAACGGCGGCACGTCGCCGGCCGGCCAGCGCATTTCCAGGCCGAATACCATTTTGTTTTGATAGGCGATCCGGTTGGCGAGACCGAACATCGGATCGATGCAGCGCCGATGCACCCGGAGAGGGCAGCCGATCCAGAGCCCGTCCGCCTCCTCTCCGGGGACTGTCGTGCCGTAGCGGTTGGCGGCATCGGCCAGCATCTGCACCGACGCCCGGTTCGGTGAATATTGTCCCGTCGCCGTGTGGGCTGAGAGAGCCGAAGCGGCAGTGATCAGCGCGCTCGGAAGGGTAAAGACCGGTTCGATCTGCTGGGGATCGCCGATTGCCATCACGCGGCGCCCCCGCAGCAGGGCCCCAACCGCCGCTTGCGGTACCGCCTGACCGGCTTCATCGATAAAGACCCAGCCGATCGAACCGGCTTCGAGCCCGCGGAATTGCCGGGCGAAGGAGGCGAATGTCGTCGAGACGATAGGAACGATCATGAAAAGGCTCTGCCAGATCGAGGTAATGTGCTCGTCGTCGACGGGACTGTTGTTGGACAGCAGCTTGCTGATGGCGACGATGTTTCCGCCAAAACCGCCGCCCTTTCTGCCAACCTCCGCCAGCCATGCTTCGTGCAGCCTCAGTGCTGCTTCCAGCAATGCCGATCGCAGAGCCGCCAATTCGTCCTGATGCCAGAGGCCGTCGATCTGGAACCGGTCGGTCTCGAGATCGGCGAGAGACCCGGCTATGGCGGGATGACCGAGAATTTCCCCCAGACGGTCGAATTCCGCTCTTTTCCTGGACCAGACTTTCCGCCGCGAGCCCAGTGCCTGTTCGGCCCGCTGATGTTTGCGCAACGCCTGTTCCAGCTGAGGTTCATGGATTCTCGCAAGATGGTCCTCGCCCTCCGCCAGCGCCTTGCGCAATTCCAGCTGCCGGCGCGCATTGGCGCCGACGTCTTGCCGATGCTGCCGGGCAGAGTTGCTCGGCAGCGCCCGCTCCCACCACGCGGGCGCGCTGCGGTCGAGCAGCTGTTCTTCCTCCTTCAGACCCGACAATTCTTCCCGGAGACGCGCCATTTCGGCCGCCACCATGTCGCAACGGCCCTGCACGCGCCGGAGGTCGGCGGCGGCTTCTCCGACCCCTTCAAGGGTCTCACTGCAGAACATACCCTCTGACACCTGGGCGATGTCGTCATAGAGATCGGCATAGCGTGCATATTGACCGATCTTGTCGCGAACCAGGGCATCGGCGTCATCAAAGGCCGACGATGCTTCGGCGAAGCTCGGTCCCTCGTAACCCTTCAGCCATTCCCAAATGGTCTGCGGCTTGGCCGCGCCGGACCAGCCGGGCTTCGGCCTTTCGGCGATTTCCATGAAGGCGAAACGTTCCTTGAAGGCTCGACGGTTTTTGGAGTTGCCGAGCGCACAGGCAATCAGCCCCCATGGACGGTCGCCGTCGGAGAGCTTGACGGCGGCGCCATTTTCCTTCTGGCAAGCGATCTTGTGCGCGACCGTCTGCAGATAGTGGAATGAAGACGCCCTGGCGATCGAGCTTTGCTTGGGAAGGTCGCGCGAAATATTCTCAACGGCGGCGTTGTTGGAAGAGGCGACGACCATTTCGAAACCGGCAAGGGCTGGGATCAGTGCCGATATCGTCGCGGTGCTCCGGTCTGCGAAGATGGCGCGGCGCGCCGGTCCGTCAAAAGCATCGCGCGCCGTCTTCAACGAGGAGAGCAGGCGGGCGCGCCGAACGATATTATCCGCGAACAGATCGCGAAGCAGGGTTGTCTTTCCCGTCCCCGGCGGGCCGTTGACCGAAAACAGTCCGGTCTCGGAAAGCTCGCCGATCGCCGAATTGATCGCGAACTGCTGCATGAGGCTCATCGCGTCATGAGGTTCGCTGAGCCAGCGTCCGCGGTTGATATTTGCTGGATGCAAGGCCTGAACGATCGCCCGGCGCCCGTCCTCCGTATAGAGGTCGATCCGCTTCTCCTGCGCAAGCGGGGTGAGATATCGCCTGAGTGGCTCGGGAATATCGCCGTGTTTGACGCGCGTCATCGCCCGCTCGATATCCTCGATGAAGAAGCTGTTCAGAATGCCGATCTCTTCCTCGACGCTCGCACTCTCATCCTCCTCATCCTCGGCATCGGGCGCATGGCTCTCCTGCTCTGGCGGCAGCGAGAGGACTTCAGGCCTTTCCGCCCTGTCCTTGTAGCGTACTTCAACGGCGGCGATGGGCATCTCCCGAGGCGAGGCAAAGCCGGCCCAATCGCAGAGCAATTCATGCAGTGTCAGAATCTCACCGGCGTGGAGCGGTTGATCGTCCGTCTCCCCGGAGGATGACGATCGCAAATGTCGCTGCGCCCGAAAATTTTGAAGCAGTTCCGATAGCTGCCGCTTGCTGTCGGCAAATGCCTCGTAGCTGAGCGAGGAAAGGCCGGATTTCTGTACGCGTCCGAGAGCCCAAGGAAGCGTGGAGACCGAAAATGTTTCGAAGATCGGCTGTCCCAAGGGCGTGAGCTGCAGGCTGGCAAAGCAGGTATCGCCATCGAGATCGCCGCGCTCGGCATCGTCATATTCGGCGATATCGGCTGCAACGCTATCGAAGCGCCTGCGGATGTCGGTGACTTCGGATTTGCTGAAGACGCCGAGGAACAGGGTAAAACCTGTGATCTGCTTCTCCTCGGGGATCGCTGGACGGCGGAGTGCGGCACCGTCATCTTCAAGTGTCCCTGCATGCAGCCAGAAGACACTTCGGCCTTCACCTGTGACGACACGAGTGGAGAGATCGTAGGGAATGAAGAACTCGATCTTGTGCCAGAAATCGAGAATAGCCAGAAGCCGTTCTCTTTCGGCGCCATCTGCATTGGTCTGCATGAGTTCCTACTGAGGAGTTGCAAAATAGGCTTGCACCTCTTTTAGCAACGATCGCAGCTCAAAATCAAAGACCATGGCGACTGCGCATTCAGGAACCGCCCAAACGCATTTTGCCAATCGGCGAAAATCTCGTCAATGCAGACGCGGCCGGCGTCGCTCGCTGAGCTGCCATCCCCGATTCCAGCGGAGGACGGTCTCTTGCGCGACGTCGGTCTTGTGAGGCGCGGGCTCGACGCTCGCGCGGATCCGTTCGAGGGCTGCACTCGCCTTTGCCGCATAGTCGAGTGCGGCCGGATCGTCCGAATGCATATCCTGGATAGCAGCAAAGACGGTCTCCGCTTCGGCCAATCGTTTGTCGGCCGCAAGGGCAATGCCGCGTTTGTAATGCGCCTGGATGAGGTGTGGCCCGATCTCGCCGACCTGGCGGAAAGTTTCGGCGGCGTGATCATATTGATGCAGGGCAAGCTGCGTATCGCCAAGCCGCATCTGGATCGGGGTCGGATCGGGCGCTTGCTCGGCGAGAGCCTTGTAGGCAGCCAGTGCCTCCGTCAGCTTTCCGCGGTCGAACAGCAGATTGGCCAGCCCGAACTCCGCGCCTGTATGGCCAGGAGCGGATTGCAGGACCTGGTTGAAGGCAATTTCCGCCTTGCCACGGGCACCGATTCGGTACATGTCGAGCGCCTGTTCATAGACGAAACGAATGCTGCGCGGATTGAGCACGCCATTCAGATTCTGACCGTTGCGGGTGCGGAACAGGGTGCAGCTGATCCGTCTTTCCTCCACCCCGAACATATATTTATAGGGTTCGTTTCCGCGCAGGAAGTCATAGGTCTTGAAGCCCGCCTCAATCGCCCGCCGGATGCAGTAACCGTGCAGGATGAGACCGGGGGACGGCGTCTTCCAGGTCTCGTCGCGGCCGGTGATATAGAAGAGGATCGCTTTCTTCTGCCGGTCGACGATGTTCGCAAGCGCGCCGAGAGGCTGGTCGCCATGCCAAAGGACCGGCATATCGAGATTGCCGCTGTTGAAGCAGTCCGTCAGCATTTCACGCGTGGTAATGATCAGCCGCTCGGTCCGCTCTGCGCCTTTGCGGGCACTCCATTTGGTTCGCCAGAGATTGAAGAGGATGTCCATGTCCCGGTTGATGGTCTCGGGGGTCGCCATCGTGATCCGATAGATATCGTCGCCTTCGACCTTGCGCAGGAACCGCCGGAGTTTCTGGCGCGTCTGGCTGCTCATGCGCTGTTCGAGATAATCGTCGAAGCTCGCCGGCAGGGGAACGACGGGGCAGATCGTATTGTCGATGTTTTCGCTGTTCTTCGGCGAGCTGTCGCGAAACATCACCTCTGGCCCCCGCAGCGCCTCGATCATCTTCTCGCACCGCCCGGCAGGGCCGCTGAAATACTCGAGTTTCAGGTCGGTCCAGTTCTGATGTTTGAGAAATGAAGTAAAGCCGGCAATGGCATGATGTTCGTAATCCGGCCTGACGATGAAGCCGGTATAATCCGCCGCAAAATTCCCGGCCATTATGATCTCGTCGTAGAAGAGGCCGGTCTTCTCGTTCAGATGCGTGAGGAGGCGCAAGGGAAAGAAAGCAACATAGGGTGCTTCGGGATCGCGTTCGCGAAGGGCGAGGATGAACCAGCGACGTCGGCGGGAAAGATAATTCTTCAGCCAGATCCAGGAGAGGAAATGCTGCGCATCGGGATCTTCCATGAAGACCTGATCCCAGTTGTCGCGTACCGCCTCCAACCCGGCAATGGTGTCGATGATATCTATTCGCATGGCTGCCCCCAATACCCCATACGTTACTCGGGAGCTTTCATTCTAAGGCGAAACACCGATCTTCAAATAAACCGTCCGGATGATTTGTACGGCTTAAATATGATTAGTCCTTAGCCGGCACATAACCCAAAATCGGGGTCTAACTCTGGTAAAGATAAAGACATCAATTCAAAGACATAGCGCCATCCACGTTCTTCGGGTGTTACGCTTCCATTATATCGCCTGAAAGTGTGCGCTGATTTTGGCAACCTACATACATATGGATTAGATCAGAGCTCGCCGGAGATCTGCGGGCTCGCATGGATGAAGGCCCAGAGCGTCCGGCTGATGGCGACGATTTCGGCGATCGACTTCTCCAGATGGTCGATCTCGCGGGCATCCATCTGCTCGACCTTGCCGTAGCGAATCTCCTTGTCGTCCTCGACTAGTCGCATCAGCTGCGTGCTCGAGATCTCTCCCTTCTCGTCGAAGGAATAGATGCAATGATTGTATTTGTTGCGGGTCTTGGATTCCTTCTTCAGCCGTGACATGGCTGAGAGGATTGCCTTTCGGTCGGAAGGCGCGGTCGAGGCGAGCTTGGCAAGCCGTTCGATGAGATCCATCCGTGCGCGTGTCGTGTTGAGGGTGAGGAACACGACGATTGCCGCATCTTTTTCGACCCGGAGGAGATGGGCGATGATGTAGATCAGCAGGCTTTCGGTGTTCGTCCAGACATAATTCAAGCGGCCGACCCGCAACAGGACATCGGACATCGCCGCCATGCTCGCCCTTTCTTCCCCGGAGGGGATGATCCATCCCAAAGGGATGATACATACCGACAGCATATCAGAACAACGGACAAATCCCTCATTTATAGCGGACCGCCGTCGTTTGCCGGATCGTCCGCGCTCAGCGCTCCTTGAAAGCCCGGGACATGCTGTCGGTGATTGGTTTGCTTATATATTCGAAGAAGGTGCGTTCAGAGGTCTGGATCAGCACTTCGGCCGGCATGCCCGGGACCGGATGAAAATTATGCACCCGCGCAATCTCGGAATCGGGGATTGCGACGCGGACGATATAGACATCCTTGACCGAGAGACCCGCATTCTCCTCGATCGAATCCGCTGAGACGTAAAAGACCTTTCCCTGCAGAACAGGCGTCGTGCGCCGGTTGAGCGCCGTCAGTCGGATCGATGCCATTTCCCCTTCGTGCAGCTGATCGATCGAGGTTCGCAGCACCTGCGCTTCCAGGATCAGCGGCACATGCGCCGGCAGGATTTCCATGATCGGCTTGCCGGTCGTGATGACGCCGCCGGCGGTATGAAAATAGGAGCGTACGACGGTCCCCGACACTGGCGAGCGGATGGTGGTGCGTTCAAGCACGCCTGCAGCCTCGCGCATCTGTTCACGCACGCTATCAAGATCGGACTCGGCGGTCTCGAGCGCATCAAGTGCCGCCTGCTTGTTGGAGTTGACGGCGATAACAGCTTCCTGGCGGAATTTGGCGATCTCTGCCTCGCTCTCGTTGATCTCGCCGTTCAGCCGCGCAATGTCGCCCATGGCATCGGCGATCGCCCGCTCGATTGCCAGGAGATCCGTCTTGCGCATATAGCCGACCTTGACCAGCCGGGCCTTGGAATCGCGTTCCTCGGTCAGCAGCGATAGCTGTCTTTCGAAGGATTCTTTCTGGCCGGTATAACCGGCGAAACGGTATCCCAGCGATTGGATGTTCTTCTCGATCAGATTGAGCTGCTCTTCGAGTTTAATTTGCTTGCTGTGGAAGACGATGTTCTGGCTCTGGATGATCGCGTTGATGTCAGGGTCGTTTGCCTCTTTCGTCACGATGGCGGGAAGCTGAAACTCCCGCAGACCCTGCGCTTCGGCGCGGAGCCTCGTGACGACGGCTTCGAGCCGCAGGCGCCGAAGCTGCAGCATACGCTCATTCGAGCGAGAGGCGGTTGGATCGAGGGTCAGCAGAATATCGCCTTCCCTCACAGCATCACCCTCGCTGACGCGCATCTCCTTGATGATGCCGCCCTCCAGATGCTGGACGATCTTGTTGTTGCCGGTCGCAACGAAACTTCCCTGGGCGATGACAGCCGAAGCAAGCGGCGCCGTTGCGGCCCAGAAGCCGAATCCTCCGAACGAGGTGAAGAGAACCGTCAGGCCGACGATGCTGTGCACACGGATCGAGCGCGGCACGTCGCTATACCATTCGAGCTGCACCGGACCGGCGGTCTCCTGTTTTTTCCGTCCCATAGCCTTCACCTTTCGATGCGCGGTGCCTGTTGACCGTTATTGCCGTTGTTCTTCGAAAGCGCCTGCAGCACCTCGATCCGTTCCCCGAACATGGCGACAGTGCCTTCCTTGAGCACCAGGATCTTGTCGACGCATTGGAGCAGGGCCGGGCGCTGGGTGATCGTGACGGTGGTGATGCCTTGCTTCTTGGCGTGGATCAGCGCCTTGGCCAACGCAGCCTCACCCTGTGTATCGAGGTTCGAATTCGGCTCATCGAGGACCACGAATTTAGGATTGCCGAAGAAGGCGCGGGCGAGCGCGATGCGTTGCTTCTGGCCACCTGAAAGCGGAGCGCCGTCGGCCGCGACGATCGTCTCGTAGCCCTGGGGGAAACCCGCGATAAGCTCGTGCACGTCGGCCAGCACCGCGGCTTCGTAGATCTGGTGGTCTTCGATGTCATCGCGCATCCGGCAGATATTCGCCTTGATCGTACCGGGGAAGAGCTGCACGTCCTGCGGCAGATAACCGATGCTTTCGCCGAACTGGCGCTGGTCCCAGTTGCGCAGGTCCATCAGGTCAAGGCGGACATTTCCCGATGTCGGGACGATCGAGCCGACGAGCATCTTGCCGAGTGTCGTCTTGCCGGACCCGGAATTGCCGATGACCGCCAACGATTCGCCCTTCCTGAGTGAGAAGGAGATGCCGTTGAGAATGACCTTCTTCTGCGGCGGCGGCACGAAGAGGATCCGCTCGACATCGAGCCGGCCTTCCGGATTGGGAAGGCGCAGCCGCGGGAAATTTAACGGCGAGTTCAAAAGCAGGCTCTTGATCCTGGAATAGGCGGCTGCCGACCGGTTGAACTGGTGCCAGCCTTCGATGGCGCCTTCGATCGGCGCCAGCGCGCGTCCCGAAATGATCGAGGACGCAATCACCATGCCGCCGGTCAGCTCACCGGCGAGCGACAGATGCGCACCCCAGCCGAGCAGCGTGATCTGGGTGATCATGCGGCAGGCCTTCGATATGCCGGAGAAGATGATGTTGCGGTCCTGCGCCTCGACTTGCGATTTCAGCGAGCCCGCCGTTTCCCGGCCCCACATCTTCACGGCCTCGGGGATCATCGCCATTGCGTTGATGATCTGCGAATTGCGCGACATGGAATCGAGGTGGAAATTCGCCCGGCTGAGATAGCCGTTGGATTCGGCAAATTGCCGGGCGGTGAATTTCTGGTTCAGATAGGCGATGAAGAAAAGCACCGCGCAGCAGGTCATGATGATGATCCCGAGATGCGGATGCACGAAATAAACGACGACGACGAAGAACGGCATCAGCGGCGCATCGAGAAATGCAATCAGCGTGCCGGATGTCAGGAAGCCACGCAGCAGCTGCAGGTCCTGAAGTGTCTGATAGTCTTTGCCGCTGCCATGCAGCGAGGCCCGCGCTGCGGCGCTGAGGATCGGCGCGCCGAGCTGCACTTCGAGCTCCACCGCGGTGCGCATCAGGATGAAGCGCCTGACGGTATCCATGAACGCCTGAAGCAACACGGCGCCGAGCACGGCGATTGAGAGCATGACGAGCGTGTCGATGGAGCGGCTTGTCAGCACTCGGTCGGATATCTGGAAGAGATAGAGCGGGATGGCCAGCAGAAGCACGTTGATGGCGATGGTGAACATCATGACGACCACCATGTTGTGTCGTACCGCCGCCATGCCGCGCGAGAGGCTGGCGGCGAAATTCACAGGCTCGCTGCGCTTGTGAAAACCGCCGCCGCTTCCCCCACCCCGCCCCGCCCGCCCCCGGGATCGGAATTCTTACCGTTTCCGCCTCCGCCGGTGCGGAGACGCCTGTCGACCTCGCTGATTGGACCGCTCTCGCCTTCGATGGTCTTGGCGAAGGGCATCGTCGGGCTCGATTTGAGCTCGATTTTCTCTTTCGGCAATTCGGGCACCGCCCGCGCTTCGATCTGCGATTGGGCGGGTGCTTCCACCGGCTTTGCTTCCACCGGTTTTGTTGGCGTCGGGCCCTGCATCACTGCGGCGGGAGGCGCCGGTTCTGCATTCCAGGCTTTCGGTAAGACTTCCGGCATCACCGTCTTTTGTGGGAGGGGTACCTGCACCGCGGCTGCGCGCGCCATATCGGCAGCGTCGCTTGCTGCAAAATCGGCCGTCGCCTTGTTGCAATCGGGAGATGGAGATGAAGCGGCGGCGCCGGTGAGCCGACGAAGGTTCTCGACCGCCTCGTCGATCGCCGAGATGCACAGATCGGTCCTCGCTGCTTCAGAGGGCGCAGCGGAGGGAATATTGCCTGACCTCAAATCGAGGGCGCTGCCCGCTGCAAAGACTTGTTTGGAAATCTGGTTCATCGTGATGCTCTCACAATCCTTAAAGGTCACGCGATCATGGCTTGCATGACGTCGGCGGGATGCGCCGACGACCACGAAAGGTCATGCCCTGCATTGATTACGCCATCGGCAGAATCGCCGCCCGTAGGGTCGTCGTCGTTGAGAAAGGCGATGACCTCGTTGGCGAGCCTGTCGTCGGCCTGGTGCGGTTGAGTCGTGTCATGCTCTACCAACCCGCCCTGAATGAGGATGGCGTCCGAGTAGAGCTGGCCTGCCAGGTAGGTCGTCTGGCCGAAACTGTCATAATCGACGATCTCGGCGATATTGACGACCGCATTGCTGCCGGTGTCGATCGTCACCGTTGCGTCGGGATTGTTCGCGAGAAGCGTCGATGCCGCCTGGGTGACATCATCGGAATCGCCGAGGATGCTCACCTGTTTTATGATCGTCATGTCGTAGAGATTGCCGGTGATGTAGAGCACGTTGAGGCCGGCATACCCTTGGAAGTTCACATCGAAGGACAGCCCTTCCGGCATGTTGGGATCGCGATCTTCGATCGCTTTCTGCGTTTCGATCATATAGTCCGGCATCGCCTCGAACGGGCTGCCTGTGCCGACATTGTGAATCGAGGCAAAATTCCAGATCAGATTGCCGCCGGTCTCAATGTCGGCGCCGGGACCGGCGCCGTCTCCCGCCCGCACCCAGTCATTGTCGTAGAGCAGCGAGATCTGCGTGATGCTGTTGATGTCGAGCACATTGCCGCCGATGATCACCAGATCATACTGCATGCCCATCCCGAAAAAGGATGAGAAGTTGATGGAAGTATTGCCGCCGGTCAGAATGGTCGTTTCGGATCCCGAGGTGGTTACCGTCATCGTGTCGTTGTCGCTGACGAAGTGATACTGCTCGACCCACTGTACGAAGGAGACATCGCCGTCGATGACGCTGACGCGCCAGCTGGTCGGGAACGTCGGATCGGCGGCATCGGGCTCAGTGTGGCTGGATGCTTCGAAGGTGCTTTGTTGGAAGACGGCGATATTCTTGGCGATAGTTCCCGCCGCCTCGGCCGAATGGCCGGATGAGCGCAGCGCCGAGGCGATCTCGTCATTATCGCTGTAGACAAAGGATTGGGAAACCGCGTCGATCTGGTGGTAGTTGCCCATGACAGCGGTGACCGAGGCGATAACGCCGGTGTTGATCACCGAGGCCACGTTGACGAGGAAGTTCGCACCGGCGGTCACCTCAAGGCTGTTGCCGCTCGGGTCGGTCTGCTCAACGGATGAATTGCTGTCGTCGGGCTCCTCCGGGAGCTTGGCGAGACCGCGGTCGGGCAGAAAGTCATCGAGGACGGGTATTTCGGCCTCGACCTTGCCGTTGACGTACACGGTGTTGATCTCGGGATCGACGCGGATGAAATCATGCGTGGCGTCGGCGCTAGGCTGCGTTGCGCCACTGTCCTCGCTGTCCCCACCGTCCTCGCTATTCTGGGCATTCTGGATATAGCTTTCGAGATCCTGGGCGATCTTCAAGGCGCCGTCATAGGTATCGGTCCGGTGGAGGCCCGCAAAAGGGGTGAAGATTTCGGCCTGGGTGCTGAACTCCGCCAGCCGCTCGATGACGAAACTCGTGTCCCGAGCGGCATGGATGCCGTCGGTCATGTCGAGATAGTCGTCGTCGTAAAGCACGTTGACCTGAACGACATGACTGATCGCCGAACCAGGCCCGGCAAAGACAGTCAGTTCCGGCTCATCCGAGAGCACGATATCGGTGGGCGAGCCGAAATGCGGTAACGGTATGTCTCTTGCGGCAATCGCCGCCAGCTTTTCGATACTCTCTTCGAAGACGCGGCCCAGATGGCGCGCCGGGCCGTATTCAATGTCGTAACTGCCGCTTTTGTAGATGATAGCGGGATCGTAGTCCTTGAGCTGGAGATTGGAAGAAAAGGCCGCGGTAAAAGCGTCCTGATCCGGCAGAGCCGGTCCATCGTCGCCGGGTGCTGCGCCTTCGGCATAGTTGGTGCGCGCCCTCATCTCTTCGGTGGTCGTCTCGAAAAGGCCGATGAAGTGCGCAATGATTTCCGAAATCTTCTCGATATGCATGGTTCGGCCTCCCATTCGAAATGACGATCGGCCTTGGAGGCACCTCCCGGCGCCATGGTATGGTCGTCAAACCGTTTTCAAGCAGTCAAACTGCACCGGCCGGAGCCGGTGCAGTCCGTCTTGGTTGTGGAGGTCAGTGTCCGGTGCTGGTATCTTCGCCAACATCGGAGACATGAGAATTGCCGCCGATGACGCTGGAGTCGACTGTGTTGCTGAGCAGGTTCGCACCCTGAACGAGCTCGAGGTGGAAGCCGGAATTGGCAAGGATTGCCGAAGCATCGGCCGTGCTCGTGCCGGTGGCGTCGTCGCCGACCTTGAGATCCCAGCCCCTGCCGTCCATCTCCATGCCTTCTGCGCTGTCGGCGGTGCCGGCAGTGGCGTTCAGGTGGTTCTCGGCTCCCCCGTTGTCCATCTTGATGTTCCAGGCATTATCCTGGTCAGCCAGATGGTTCGCCTGTACGGCGCTGAAGCCGCTGTCGTTGCCCTCACCGGTCAGCGAATTGTTCAAGATGCTGTCCACGTCGAGCGTGAAGGAAAAGTCGTCGCCGAGGTTGAAGGTGAGGTCATGGCCGGCAACGCCGAGGTTGTCGAAGTCCTTGACATCATCGATCACCGCGAAGTCGGTATCGGTCTTGTTAAAGCTGTCAGCGGTATTGTTGCTGTCGGAGATAGTCTTGGTGTCCGTATCGGTAATGGTCTTGATGTCGGTGTCGGTCACGGTTTTCGTATCGGTGTCCGTGATCGTCTTGGTGTCGTTGTCGCTGTACGTCTTGCTGTCATAGCTCCAGTCGTAGTCGGTTTTGGTATCGGTGATCGTCGTCGTCTTGGTGCTCGTATCGTCGTCGGACTTGTAGCTCCAGTCGTAGTCGTTGTCGCGGTTATCGCCGTTACTGGCCGAGATATCGACATCGGCATTGACGTTCACATCCACACTGCTGTCGCTGTTGTCACGATTGTCGCCATTGGCGACACCGCCGACATAACCGGTCGAGCCGTCGTCGACTTCCGTTGAATTGATAGCGCTGTTGGCAAAACCGTCGGCAAGCGCCCCGACCTTGGTGATATCATCACCGGAGGACGGGCCGTGCTTATAGTCGTCGGACATCGAAGTTTCTCCAGAAAAAAACCGGAGCAGCTTTTCGAAATCCCTCTCATCTCAAATGGGATTTTGCTCGCGCTCGCTCCGATGCGGTTAACATCGGCAGATGTATTCGATACAAGTCATCTGCGGTTCGTCGCGATTTGTTGGTCAAATCGTTGGTATTGGGAACGTACGTATTCAGTACAAGGTCGCACATATCCAGCTCCGCATCCTGAAAGGGATAAAGGAGTATCCAGGTTTTATTGTCGTTGAGTAGCCCTAACGGGACGCCACGTATCAAAAACACACGCCGATACCTGGCATTTCCATGTCGCCACTTTGACGACGATCACAGATTGCTGGAAAAAATGTGGAACCGATAGATATCAATTCGGGCTAAGGCAGATTTGCCACGTCCGGCTAGCCCCTGTCGCAGCAGCGTTGAGACGTCCTCTGCAGGATAGCGGGAATCCAGAACTTCCAAGCGCTCGCCGCTGGGTTGAGAGACACCATTCGACAATTGCCGCCTTATATCCGACACTCGATGCAGGACGAAAATATAACAATCTGTACTGAAATATTACATCAAGCTTTGATCTATATTGGGAGCAGATTTAACCTCGAAGTACCCATCACAGTAAAAATACAACCAAAGCTTAGTATATTATCGTTTTTTGCCCGCTAAAACTAATCACTTTGGGCCATTTCCTTCCTTCCCAATCCGTATTAACATAATTAAGAAATGTCTAAAAAATAAAGCGGTGACATCCGGGGCCGGCATTTCATACTATTTAATACCCGCCATCGCTCCACGTTTGAGTAAAGTGTAACGCTAGGGGAGGCGTATATGTTCATGACAGGCTCAGGGATGGAGAATACTGATCAGGCACGGAAGTTGGATTCATCCGGAAATACTATACTGGTTGTGGCCAAGGCGGATCTGTTTTCCGAATGCATGGTAGAAGCGCTGGCAAAGAAGTTTCCGAACTGTGAAGTGGCAAGCATAGCCAGCACAAAGCCGATGCTGGAAAAGGATACCAGCGATCTCAAGCTCGTTTTATTCTATCATATACCCGGGCCAGAGCTTCATGAAGCATTGCAGGCTGCCCGCGAAAACCACCCGGAGACCTCTGTCGGACTTGTCGTCGAGGCGATCGATATGCTCGAACCCTACGTAAGTCGGCTGGTGGAGGCAAGAATCATCGATGGCGTCCTGCCGCTCAACCTGCGTCTCGATGTCTTCATGGCCGCGGTGGATCTGCTGATGAAGGGCGGCGAACATTTTCCGTCAGCACTTCTCAATCGCCTCACCAACAAGAACGCCCAGCTGGAGCCCTCGCTCTATCAGACAAAGTCGGTCGATGCGGCCCGCAGCAATGCGCTGAAGCTGAGACGCGACAGCATCTCCAGTTTGACCACCCGGGAGGTTCAGATCCTGGATCTCATCTGCAAGGGCACGCAAAACAAGATCATCGCCGACAAGCTGCATCTTTCCGAAAACACCGTGAAGGTTCACGTCCGCAACATCTACAAAAAGATGAACGTCCGAAACCGTACGGAAGCTGCGTCCCGCTTCTTCAATGAGCATCCCGCCGGCGATGACGACATGAGCGGCCGGTGGCGCAACTGATCGAAGCGCGTGTCTCGATGCTGCGCGACATGCTTTAAACGCTGTCGCTTCAGATCGAGGGACGCGCGAAGCAGCGCGACTTCTGTCCGAAGCCGCTTGGCGAGCAGATATAAGGCGCTGAGCCGTGATAGGCCACGTGAACCGTTGCCGCAGCAGGGCGTTCGGGCCGATCTGCCGGATAGGCATGGGCTTTCGAGACATGCGGTGCCTCGACCGTGACGACGCTTTTTTTCGCGACGACGGCTATGTCGTCGTCTGCGACCGCGCGGGCACTCGGTCCGATCGCAAGAAGCGTCGTTCCCCAGGCGAACATCGCAAAACGAAATAGACGCCAGCCTTTCGGCTGCGCTGCATCTTGTTTTTTCAACATGGCAAAACCCCTCGCATATGGCGCTTCCGGATGCAAGACCGGTCGCGCAGTCCAGTGCGGCCAACCTTCCTCATTTCTTCTATATCAGCTGTATTGAGTGTGGCTTAAGCGACGTCGCGATGCCCGTTGCGTGTGGAGAGCAAGCAGAAAGTGATTAATCACTTGTTATTCTCAAGAAGAGCCTCATAGTTACTTTGGATAGCCAGGCTTTTTGAAGTTGACGTTAGCTGTAATCGTCTTATTGTTTGAATAGTAATCCCGCAATACAAAGAATAACTCAAAAGTTATTCATGTTTATATAGTCGATGCAACGAATATAAAGCCGGATGAGGAGACGTGCAGTGCATAACTAAATAAAAAGACTAAATACATGGGAAGGAGTTTGTAATGCGTAGTTTCGTTCCCAACGAAGGAAATTCTGAAGTAACTCGTATACCGGTGCTCAAGCAGCTAGGCACCGCTCTTGTCAATGGTGGGGCCGGCTTCGTCGGCTCGCATCTCTGCGAAACGCTGCTGCAGCGCGGCCACAGCGTCATCTGCCTCGATAATTTTTCGACCGGCCGCCGCGTGAATGTCGATCACCTTGCCTCGAATGCCCGTTTTCGTATGGTCGAGCACGACGTTCGCCAGCCTTTCGATATCGAAGCGTCGCTGATCTTCAACTTCGCCTCGCCTGCCTCCCCGCCCGATTATCAGCGGGATCCGGTGGGAACATTGCTCACCAACGTGCTCGGCGCCGTCAACACCTTGGATTGTGCCCGCAAGACCGGTGCGATCGTCGTTCAGTCGTCGACATCGGAAGTCTATGGCGACCCGAGCCAGAGCCCGCAGCACGAATCCTATTGCGGCAATGTCAATCCGATCGGACCGCGCGCCTGTTACGACGAAGGCAAACGCAGCGCCGAAACCCTGTTCTTCGACTATCACAGGACTTACGGCGTCGACATCAAGGTCGGCCGCATCTTCAACACCTATGGGCCGCGCATGCGTCTGGATGACGGCCGGGTGGTCTCCAATTTCATCGTGCAGGCCCTGCGCAATGCAGACCTGACGATCTACGGCGATGGTCAGCAGACCCGCTCTTTCTGCTATGTCGACGATCTCGTCGAGGGCTTCCTGCGGTTCTCGGCCGCTGGCAACGCCTGCCACGGTCCGATCAACCTCGGCAATCCGGCCGAGATCACCGTTCGCCGCCTGGCGGAAATTATCCGCGACCTGACAAATTCCCGTTCCCGGATCATTCACCTGCCCGCGGTCACCGACGACCCTCGCCAGCGCCGGCCGGATATTTCCCGAGCCTTGGCCGATCTTGGCTGGCAACCTCGCGTCGGCCTCGAAGCCGGCCTGGCTCGCACCGTCGATTATTTCGACGGGCTGCTCGCCGAAACCGAGAAGGCGGAGGTCGTATGAGATGCCCCGCTACATTTTGGTTACCGGCGGTGCCGGTTTCATAGGCAGTCATATCTGCAAAGCGCTGTCGCGCGCCGGCATGATCCCGGTTACCTACGACAATCTCTCGACGGGACATGCCGACAGCGTCCGCTGGGGGCCGCTTATTCGGGCCGAGCTTGCCGACGCGGCCACGCTGCACCGGACCCTTGCTGAGTTTTCGCCGGATTGCGTCATTCATTGCAGTGCCAATGCCTATGTCGGTGAATCCGTCGAGATGCCCAGGAAATATTACCGCAACAACGTCGTCGGCAGTCTGACGCTGCTCGAGGCCTGCCTCGACCAGGATATCGACCGGATCGTCTTTTCGAGCAGCTGCGCCACCTATGGCGTTCCCGCCTCGTTGCCGATACGCGAGGAAAGCCCGCAACTGCCGGTGAACCCCTATGGCCGCACCAAACTGATCTTCGAGATGGCGCTCGAGGATTTTGCCGCCGCCTATGGCATCCGCTTCGCTGCCCTGCGCTATTTCAACGCGGCCGGTGCCGATCCGGAGGGTGAGCTTGCCGAGCGTCACCAACCCGAGACCCATCTTATCCCCCGCGCCCTTCTCGCTGCCGCCGGCAGGCTGGAGAGGCTGGATATCTTTGGCCTCGACTATGCGACCGAGGATGGAACCTGTGTGCGCGATTACATTCACGTCAGCGATCTCGCGCAGGCGCATCTTGCCGCCGTCAATCATCTGATGGCCGACGGCGGCTCGCTCAGCATCAATCTCGGCTCCGGCCGAGGCACCTCGGTGCGCGAGATCCTCGAAGCCATCTATCGCGCGACCGGTTGCGAAGTCCCCGTCCGCTATCGCCCCCGCCGGGCCGGTGATCCGCCGATCCTCTTTGCCGACACGGCAAGAGCCAAGGCGGAACTCGGCTTCGCGCCCGCCCTCTCGGATATCGATACGATCATCCGCACCGCCGGCCCGACCTTTGGACTGGAGATGACGGCGTGAGCAACGTTTCGCAAATCGGCCACGGCGCCAGGACGGCGAAAGCGGTCACCGCGGATGCATTCGAGCCTGTTTTTACCGGCTGGAACCGCGTCGCCTACGGCTTCGGCATCCTCTGCTGGCTGGCCGCACTTGGGTTTTTCTGGATCTGGTGGGGCCAGTCCGCCCATATCATCTCCTGGACCGCCTTTGTGCTCATTACTCTCGTACTGGGCTGGATCACTCTCGTGCCCGCCTATTTCATCCTGATCTTCCTCGATGCGAGGACGGTCAGCCCTCGCGCTGGGCTGCCGGAAGGGCGGGTGGCGATGGTCGTCACCAAGGCGCCGTCCGAGCCTTTTGCCGTCGTTCGCGCCACGCTTCAGGCAATGCTCGACCAGACCGGCGTCGAGTTCGATGTCTGGCTGGCCGACGAGGACCCTTCCGAGGAGACCAGGCGCTGGTGCGCGCAGCACGGCGTGCTGATCTCTACCCGAAAGGGGATGGCGGAATATCATCGCGCGACTTGGCCGCGCCGGACGCGATGCAAGGAAGGCAACCTTGCCTATTTCTACGACCATTTCGGCTATGAGCGTTATGATTTCGTCGCCCAGTTCGACGCCGATCATGTGCCGACGCCGACCTATCTCCGGGAAATCCTGCGCCCCTTCGCTGACCCTGAAATCGGCTATGTCTCCGCGCCGAGCATCTGCGATGCGAACGCCGGTGCGAGCTGGGCTGCGCGCGGCAGGCTCTATGCCGAGGCCAGCCTGCACGGTTCGCTGCAGACAGGTTATAACAACGGGTGGGCGCCGCTCTGCATCGGCTCCCATTATGCCGTTCGCACCGCAGCCCTTCGCCAGATCGGCGGCCTCGGCCCGGAACTCGCCGAAGACCATTCGACGACGTTGATGATGAATGCCGGCGGCTGGCGCGGCGTGCATGCCGCCGATGCGATCGCCCATGGCGACGGCCCGGCGAATTTTGCCGATCTCGTCGTCCAGGAATTTCAGTGGTCGCGCAGCCTCGTCACCATCTTGCTGCAACATTCCAGCCGTTATATCGTCCATCTGCCATGGCGGCTGAAATTTCAGTTCGTATTCTCGCAGCTGTGGTACCCGATGTTTTCCGCCTTCATGGCCGTAATGTTCCTGCTGCCGGTTGCAGCCTTGCTGACGGGCCATGTCTTCGTCGACGTCACCTATCCGGATTTCCTGCTGCATTTCCTGCCCATATCGGGGGTGCTGACGCTGTTTTCCGTCTTCTGGCGGGCGACGGGAACCTTCAGGCCGCATGATGCGAAACTTTTCGGCTGGGAGGGGCTGGCCTTCATCTTCCTGCGCTGGCCGTGGTCGCTCGCCGGCAGCCTTGCGGCCGTTCGCGATCATATTTCCGGCTCCTTCGTCGACTTCCGCATCACCCCCAAGGGAAAACAGCAGCAGCATTCTTTGCCGCTACGCGTCGTCGCCCCTTATATCGCGCTCGCCGGGTTTTGCACCCTCGCCATGGCGCTTGCCAGCGAGGTCGCTGCCGCTCAGGGCTTTTACATTTTCGCCGCGATGAACCTCTCGGTCTATCTGTCCCTGGCGGTGCTGATCGTGGTTCGCCATGCGATTGAGAACGGTCTGCCGCTACTGCCGCAATCACACGGGCTGCGGCTTGCGACTGCCATGGGGTTTGCGATCTGGGTTACCGGCGGCATGCAGCTGGGCAGCCATGGCCTCAGCAGCCTCGAAGCTCTTTCCCATGGCCAGCCATTCATCAGCTTTACCGAAACACAATTTGCCGTGGCTGGTGCCGGCCTCGGCGGCGGCAAGACCCGGATCACCAAATTTCGTCTCAAATGGAACGGGTTCGGCAACATGGGACGGGACGAACAGGGTGTGTAGCCGGCAGTCCGGCAAGTGTCGAACAGGAGGATGTCATGCGTATCGGATCGAAACTTTATGGAGCAGCCCTTGCTCTCAGCCTGTGTCTGCCAATGGCGGCACAGGGCGCCGAGGCAGCCGGCAAGACGGAGCCGACGGCGACGCCGCTTAGCGCCTATGAGCTCTACCGCATCTACGGCGACAAGACCTGGATCTGGAACACCGGTGCCGGTCGCTTCGTCGATGATGGCCGGCGGTTCGTCGCCTGGACCGATGACAAGGGCAAACAATCCTTCGCCGAAGGCAGATGGGTGGTCGACGATCTCGGCCAGCTCTGCATGCGCGCCACCTGGACGAACGCCGAAGGTGCGGCCCGCGCCAGCACCTGTTTCGGCCATCGCAAAATCGGCAATACGATCTATCAGCGGCGCCAGCCGGACGGCAATTGGTATGTCTTCCGTCATGCGTCGGTTCGGGACGATGACGAGTTCGGCAAGCTCGTTCCCATGGATTCGGTCAGTGCGAAAGCGCGTGACCTGAAGCAGGCCTTGCAGAGCCAGGAAGTAACCCGAAAAGGAGGGTGAGCCATGAAGAAGCTAACGAAAAAAAACCTCTCGACCGCAGCGATAGCCCTGCTCCTGCTGTGTGTCGCGGATATGCCTGGCCGAAGCGAGATGCAATATGCGGGCATTGTCCCGAACCCGGCAGCAGGCGTCCAGACGATCATCGACAAACGCCCCGTTCTTCATGCCGACGGCATCAAGTTCGGCGCCTACGATCCACATGGTGATTTCGGCGCACAATCGAATATCGCGACAGAAGCCCTGTTCCTCCCTTGGGAGGACGTCGATCTGGAGACGCTGCGCGTGGCCGATGCTTACGCGCAGGCCAGAGGCCGCAATCTGCTGATATCGGTGGAGCCGTGGTCCTGGGATGTCGACTGGCGGCCGACCTCCAGCCAGCTTCGCCAAAAGGTCCTGCGCGGCGACTACGATGTCAACATGCGTGCGATCGCGCAGATGATATCCCAGCTGAAAAGCCCGGTGATCATCCGCTGGGGCCAGGAGATGGAGGACAAGTCCGGGCGGTTTTCGTGGTCCGGATGGAACCCGCAGGACTATATCACCGCCTACAAGCGCATGATGGATATCGTCCGCCAAGAGGCGCCCGGCACTAAGCTCATGTGGTCGCCGAAGGGCGAGCCAGGCTTGCAGGACTATTATCCCGGCGATGATTATGTCGATCTTGTCGGGCTCTCGGTCTTTGGCCTGGAACGCTACGATGAGCTTGCCTACGCCAAGCATCGGACGTTTTCGGAAGCGCTGAGGCAGGGTTACGATCTCGTCGCCGGCTATGGAAAGCCGATCTGGGTGGCGGAGCTCGGTTATCAAGGCGGAGACGCCTATGTCAGGCCCTGGATCGAAACCGCGACGCTGAAGCAAAGCGCTTTCCCGAATCTGGAGGAGGTCGTCTATTTCAATGACCGGGATGTGCATGCCTGGCCGTTCGACCTCGGCCGGCCGGATTGGCGCGTGGTCGAAAGCCTGGCCAACTGACCGCCCGGAAAGAGAGAGGCCCGCCGGGGTTTGCGGGCCTCTTCTCTCATGTAGGGCGATCGATCATCCTTTGATCGTCGCCTTACCCTCTTCGATGAGCCGGGTTGCCGCATCGGCGGGCGAAATCCGTTCGAAGGCGAGTTCGTCACAGATCGGGCGCAGCACGCGCTGGTCGAACTGGGTTGCGCCCATTGGCACCGGCGGCGGATATTCGCCGACCTGATCCTTGAGAAGATTGACGTATTTGACTGTTTCCTGCTCCGTCGGGTTGAGCTGCGGCAGAATGGCTTCACGCACCGTCGGAGACATCGGCACGCCACGCTCGACGCCGAGGATCTTGCCGGCGTCGACATCGTTGACGAAGAAGTCGATGAACTTCGCGGCCGCTTCGCCGTTCTTTGTCGATGCGCCAACACTCCAGATAAGCGCAGGACGATAGTAGTGGCCCGACGGCCCGCCCTTCTTTTCCCGCGGCAGCATGGTGATGCCGATCTTGTTCTTGATGATCAACTGGTAGCCGACCATCTGGTTGGAATAGGCCATGCCGATTACCGACTTGCCGAGACCAAGGCAATTGGTGTCGATGGTGTTCTGATCGAGCGTCTGGACGTCGGCAGCAACGGTGCCGCCCGCCTTGCGCAACGTCTCCCAGTAGTCGAACCATTCGGTGGCATCGTCGGCGGTGAAGCCGAGGCCGACGCTTTCCTTCGCAAAGAGGCTCTTGCCGCGCTGGCGCAGCCAGGCGTCGAACACATAGGCGTAGCGCGCGGCATAGGGGCCGCCGCTCTTGCCGGAGGACTTGGCAAGTTCTACCGCGAGCTTGGCATACTCATCCCAGGTGAGGTCGGGTGTCGGCAGCGGAATGCCTGCCTTTTCGAATTCGACCGTGTCGAAGAACATCGAGAAGGAGTTGAGGCCGAGGCCGACGCCATAGAGTTTACCATCGATGGTCGTCAGTTTCAGCATGTCGGCGCCGAAGGACTGAACCTTCAGTGTCGAGGGGACGAATTCATCGAGCGGCATGCAGGCGCCGCGCTTGGAATAATCGGAGATCGTTCCCGGCTCGAGCTGGAAGACGTCGGCGATGGCGCGGCCGGCCATCTGCGTTGCGAGCTTCGTCCAGTAGCCGTCGCCTGAAAGCGATTCGCCGACGATCGTGACGCCGGGTGTCTTCAACTGGTAGAGCTTGGCGACGTCGAGCGTGCGTTTGGCGCGGTCATTGGACCCCCACCACATGGCGCGCAGCGACGCGTCCTCGGCAAAAGCCGGAATTGCGCTTCCCGCGCCGAAGGCGAGGCCGGCGGCTGCTCCGGCTGAACCCATCAGGAATGAACGGCGGTTGACCTGCATGACATCCTCCTTGTCGCAATGTGCCCGCCGCCATCCTCCAATGGCGTTGGCGTGCATTTCGCAACAGATTACGCAAAAAAATAATTATTGCAAGAAATAACGTTTGTCTTGCAAATTTGCGCAATTTGCATAATGTTTGCTCATGCACGACCAAAAAACCAACGACCAAAAAATCAGACGGCCGCGTCAGGCCGATATCGCCACACTGGCCGGCGTCTCGGTCTCCACGGTGTCGCGTGTACTTGGCAACGAACCCGGCATCAGCGAAACCGTGCGCCGCCAGATATTGAAAGTGGCGGCCGAGCATGGCTATCCTGTGAAATCTGCGACCGAAGCCGTCGCCGGCGGGCTGGCGCTGATTGCCAGCGACGGCGTCACCGGCGGCCTCAGCGTCTTTTATGAAGCGATCGTCGAGGGCCTGCGCGCCGGAGCCGCCGAAGCGGGCATGCCCTTCGAAATCCGGATGGTTCGCGAGGATCGCATCACGCCGGATGCCGTGCGCGATTACATGCTGGCAGCAGGCGCCGAAGGTCTGTTTCTGGTCGGCATCGATCCGAACGAAATGCTGCGCGACTGGCTGCAGGACACCATGACGCCGGCCGTGCTTGTCAACGGCACCGATCCCAGAATGCAGTTTGACGGCGTCTCACCGGCTAATTTCTTCGGCGCCTATGAAGCGACCAGCCGATTGATCAACGCGGGCCATCGCCGCGTCCTGCATCTGAGTGGTTCGCACCGCTATACGATTCGGGAGCGTATCCGCGGTTTTGAGGCGGCGGTGGCAGCTGTCCCCGACGCTGAGGGCCGTTTCGTGCCCCTGGCACTGGAGGGCAGCGCCAGCCGCGAGGCCCATGAACGCACGGCCGCGGTCCTTGCCGAAAATGCCGGTTTCACCGCCGCCTTCTGCATGAATGATTTCATCGCCGTCGGCGTGCTCGAGGCCGTCACCGAGGCGGGTCTGCGTGTTCCGGAGGATTTCGCGATCGTCGGCTTCGATGATCTGCCTTGCGCGCTGATGACCAATCCGCGGCTTTCCACCATGCGCGTCGACCGCGCCGCCCTCGGGCGCGAGGCCGTTTCGCTGATGCTGTCCCGTTTCCGCAACAGGACGGCGCCGGCGCGCCATATCTGCCAGGCTGTCGTTCCCGTTGCGGGAGGGACCGTTCCGAATGCCTAGAACAGGATAATTTAGGCCGCGTCGGCCTGAAATCTAAATCCTGTTCTACATTAAAGAGTTAGAGCATGATGTCATGAGAAAACCGCCCACACTTTTCGGCGTCATGCTCTAGAACCGTGAGTAATGCCGATGACCTATGATCCCGCCAGCGCCAACCCGCTCGCCGGCAATCCGCTCGAAACCCGCGCCGATATGAGCCGGGCCCTGCTTGCTCTCTTCGATCCGCTGCTTGCCTGTTTTTCGAAAGGCAATGCCCGCGTCAGGCTGAGCGGCGCCGCTGCCCATTTCGACCGGGCGGCAGCCGATCTCGAAGGCTTCGCTCGGCCGCTCTGGGGATTGGCGCCGCTTGGTGCCGGCAACGGCGACTTCGCCCACTGGCATCGATTTGCCGACGGTCTTGCAAACGGCACCGATCCCGCCCATCCCGAATATTGGGGAACGGTCAACGGCCGCGATCAGCGGATGGTCGAGCTTGCCGCTCTCGGTTTTGCCCTGGCGCTGGTGCCGGGAAAGATCTGGGAACCGCTCGACGCGCGCGCCCGCAGCAATGTTATCGCCTACCTCAAACATGCCAGGCAGTTCGATTATGCCGACAACAATTGGAAGTTCTTCCGGATCTTCGTCGACATCGCGCTCGATCGTCTCGGCGCCGATTTCGACCGCAGCCTGACCCGGCAATATCTGCAGGAGCTCGAAGGTTTCTATATCGGCGATGGCTGGTATCGCGACGGCAACGTGCGCCGCATCGACCACTACATTCCCTTCGCCATGCATTTCTATGGTCTGATCTATTCCAAGCTCGTCGACGACGATTATGCAAAGCGCTACCGCGAGCGCGCCATCCTCTTTGCCCGGGACTTCCGCCACTGGTTTGCCGCCGACGGCGCGACGATCCCCTTCGGCCGCAGCCTGACCTATCGCTTTGCCTGTGCCGGCTTCTGGTCGGCGCTCGCCTTTGCCGATGTCGAGGCTCTGCCCTGGGGCGAGGTCAAGCACCTCTGCCTGCAACATCTGCGCTGGTGGAAGGATAAGCCGATCGCCGATCGGGACGGCGTGCTGTCGATTGGTTTCGGCTATCCGAACCTGCTGATGTCGGAAAGCTACAATTCCGCCGGCTCGCCCTATTGGGCGCTCAAGGCCTTCCTGCCGCTCGCCATCGCCGAGGATCATCCGTTCTGGACCGCTGCGGAAAAGGCGCCGGAACAGGCGCCCTCTATCGTCCCCCAACGTCATCCCGGCATGGTGATGATGCGGGCGGGCGGCGATGTCGTGGCGTTGTCTACGGGCCAGGAAAATCTGCAGATGCGTTTCGGCACGGAAAAATACGCGAAGTTCGCTTATTCCACCCGCTACGGCTTCAGTGTCGAATCCGATGAGCGCGGCTTCGCGCTTGCCGCCTTCGATTCGATGCTGGCCTTCAGCGATGACGGCCTGCATTACCGCGTGCGTGAAACGAATGAGCAAGCAAAGCTCGCAGGCGACGTGCTCTATGCGAATTGGTCGCCCTTCCCCAATGTCGCTGTCGAAACCTGGCTGGTGCCCGCAGCCCCCTGGCATATCCGCCTCCACCGGATCAGGGCAGACCGGCCGCTGCGCATCGCCGAAGGCGGCTTTGCCATCGGCCGCCGGGATTTCGAGCTGGACAGGCTGTCGGCTTCGGACGGGGCTGCCTATGCGATCGGCGACGCTGATTTCACCGGCATTGTCGATCTCGGTTCTTCGATCAGGCGCGCCGGCCTCGCCCAAAAGGCGCAGCCCAACACCAATGTGATCGTGGCGAAAACCATCGTGCCGCAGCTGCGCGGCCAGATCCCGGTCGGTGAAACCATCCTGGTGACGGCGGTGCTGGCGCTCGATGATCCCGCTGCCGTTTCCTCCGCCTGGACGAAGCCGCCGAAAGCGCCCGATATCGCGACGCTGGAGGCTTTGGTGCGGGAAAGAGGCGTGAGCGTCAGCGCCATCGGAGCGCCGGGACAGATGCCATGAGCCGCCCGGCCATTGTTCTTGCGATGGAGCCCTCGCGTACCGAGCACGTCCTGCCGGAGGGGATGCTTCAACGGCTCGACACCGTCGGTCGCCTGCTGGATTCCAAGCCGCTGCAGCATTTCGACGACGAGCGGGCCAGACGCCTGCTGGCCGAAGCCGAAATCTTGATCACCGGCTGGGGTGCCCCCTATGTCGGGCCTGACATTCTAACCGCAGCAACGCGGCTTCGTCTCATCGTCCATGCGGCCGGCACGGTAAAGGGCGTCATCGACGACAGCATCTTTGAAGCCGGCATAGTCGTCAGCCATGCGGCCGAGGCCAATGCCGTGCCGGTTGCCGAATTCACGCTGGCCGCGATCATCTTCGCCGGCAAGCGGGCCTTCCGTTTCCGCGATCTTTACGTCGCCGACCGCAACCGCGACCGGACCTATCCGATGCAGCGCCAAGCGATCGGAAATTATGGCCGCACCGTCGGCATCGTCGGCGCCTCGCGCATCGGCCGCCGGGTGATCGAGCTGTTGAGACCTTTCGACTACAGGCTGCTGCTGTTCGATCCCATGCTCGATGCCGGCGAGGCCGCCGGACTTGGAGCGGAGAAGGTCGATCTCGACGAATTGATGCGACGCGCCGATATCGTCTCCTTGCACGCGCCGTCGTTGCCTTCGACCCGGCATATGATCGATGCGCGAAGATTGTCGCTGATGAAGGACGGCGCGACCCTCATCAACACCGCGCGCGGCATTCTCATCGATGAGGCGGCGCTGCTTTCGGAGCTGAAGACCGGCCGCATCGATGCGGTCATCGACGTCACCGATCCGGAGATCCCGGAGCCGAGCTCGGTATTCTACGCTCTGCCGAACGTCTTTCTGACGCCGCATATCGCCGGTGCCGTCGGGCTCGAACGGGCACGCCTCGGCGAGATGACGGCGGACGAGGTCGAGCGCTTCGTGGCCGGAAGGCCGCTGCTCTACCAGATCCACCCGGCAAATCTGGAAAGCATCGCCTGAGGCGCGTCGAGCGGCTCGGGCGACCGGTATCAGCGCGATGTTCGCAGCGAATTCGGCGACCCGTCATCGGCAAGCTCGGGCATCAGATCGGCGATATTGACCACCTTGCCGGTGCGCGAACTCGTCAGCGCGGCGATGCCGCAAAGCACTGACATGGCGCCCGCCCGCGTACCGGCGCGCTGACCGAGCCTGTCTTCCATATCGGGCTTGAAAATCATGTTGCGCATCCGGTCGTCGCCGCCGTAGTGGCCGCCCTTGAAATGCGGAACGACGATGCGCTCGACAGCCTCCTTGCCGTTCGGGAAATTGCGGATGAGGAGGATCGTATCCTCTTTCGGCTGTTCCCAGGGCTGAGCCTCATATTGGCGGATTTCGATGCGCCCCTTGGTGCCGTTGAAGGCGAGGTGATGGCCTTCGATCGGCTGGAAGGTGTTCAGCGAATAAGAAACATGGACGTTGTTGCGATAGCGCAGGCTGACCACCATCGTATCGGGAATGTCGATATCCTCGCGGAAGACGCAGCCGTCGCGGAAGTAACCGTCGATCTTCGAAGGATCTTCGTAAAGCTGATCCAGGAAGGGATCGGCCTCGAGATCGAGATAATAGTCGCATTCATGCGCATGCGGACAGAGCTTGCAGCGCGGCCCGCGGAACGGCCCCTTGCGGCCGTAGTTCTGCAGATCGGCGAAGGAGGTGACGGCCTCGGGATCGCTGTCCAGATACCAGTTCAACAGATCGAAATGATGCGTCGCCTTGTGGACGAACAGGCTGCCGGAATTTTCCGCATAGGCATGCCAGCGGCGGAAGTAGTCGGCGCCGTGTTTGGTGTTCAGATACCAATGGAAGTCGACGGAGGTCACCCGGCCGATCTCGCCGGAATTCAACAGTTCCTTGATGCGCGCCGCCGTCGGCGCATAGCGGTAGTTGAAGGAGACGTCGACGCGCCGGCCGGTGCGCTTTTCGGCATCGAGAATCCGGCGAATTTTCTCGACGGAGGTGGTCATCGGCTTTTCGGTGATGACGTCGATGCCGGCTTCGAGCGCACGCACGACGATGTCGTCATGGGTGTGATCGGGCGTGCAGACGATGACCAGATCCGGCTTCTGTTCCGCCAGCATCGCGTCGATATCGTCGTAAACCGGCGCATTGCTGCCGATCATGTTGCGTGCGCGCTCGCCACGCAGTGAGTTTTTCTCGACGATCGCGACGAGATCCACATCTTCGCGCCAGCCGGCAAGCAGATCCTTGCCCCACATGGTGGTGCCGCGGTTTCCGGTGCCGATCAGGGCGAAACGGCGTTTCTCCATCGAATGATCCTCCTGCATGCGTGATGATTGCGTGAAAACGAAGAGACAGTTCCCGTATTTCGAGGAAAACGGAACACTCTAAAATCAGATCTGGCAGCAGCTCCGTAAACGCTCGACGCAGGTGGCGATCACCTCATCGGCCGGGCGTTTCCACCATGTCTCGGCCGAAAAGATCTCCACCTCTTGCGCGCCGAAGAAACCGGCGGCCTCGACCATCCGTCTTATGCCCTTCAGGTCGATGACACCATCGCCCATCATGCCGCGGTCGAGCAGCATATCCTTCGTCGTCACCAGCCAGTCGCAGATGTGATGGGCAAAGATGCGTTTCATACGGCCGGCGCGGGCGATCTGGTTGGCCAGATCGGGATCCCACCAGACATGGTAGACATCGATCGCAACGCCGACATCCTCGCCGAGCGCATCGCACATGTCGAGCGCCTGGCCGAGCGTGTTCACGCAGGCCCGGTCTGCGGCATACATCGGATGCAGCGGCTCGATCGCAAGCTTGACGCCGGCAGCCTGGGCATGCGGCAGCACGGCGGCGATGCCGTCGGCAACCATCTGCCGCGCTGCGACGATATCCTTTGAAGCGCCCGGCAGGCCGCCGACGACAAGCACAAGGCAATCGGCCGCGAATGCCGCCGCCTCGTCGATAGCGCGCCTGTTGTCGTCGAGGTTCTTCTGCCAGTCGGCATCGTTTGCCGCCGGAAAGAAGCCGCCGCGGCAAAGACCGGTTAGCTTGATGCCGTTCGATTTGACGATCCGCACCGCCTCGTCGAGACCGGCCTTGGCGACCTGGTCGCGCCACGGCGCAATCGAGGTGATGCCGTATTTCAGGCAGATATCGACGGCTTCTGCAAAGCCGCATTGTTCGCGGATCGTCGCCAGATTGATCGAAAGTCCTTCGACCTGCATGTCGTTCTTCTCCAATCCCGCATCGCGTGCTTAGTGGACGCCGTGAACGGCGAGCACCTGGCGCATGCGGCTTGCGGCAAGTTCCGGGTCGGCCAGCACCCGCGCCCTGTCGGCCAGGCGGAAGAGCTCCGCCAGATGTGTCAGCGAGCGCGTGCTCTGCTGGCCGCCGACCATGACGAAATGGTCCTGCAGGCCGTTGAGATAGGCGAGGAAAACGACGCCGGTCTTGTAGAACCGAGTCGGCGCCTTGAAGATGTGGCGTGACAGCGGCACGGTCGGCTCGAGCAGATCGAAGAATTCGTGGTTGCTCTTGCGGCCGAGCGCGTCGAGCGCCGCGGACGCTGCCGGCGCGATCGCATCGAAAATGCCGAGCAGCGCATCGGAATGGCCCTCTTCATCGCCGGCGATCAGTTCGGCATAGTTGAAGTCGTCGCCGGTATACATGCGTACGGCTTTCGGCAGTTGCCGGCGCATCGCCACTTCTTTGTCCTTGGAGAGCAGCGAGATCTTGATGCCGTCGACCTTGTCGGCATGCGCCTCGATCACCTCGAGGCAGGTGGACATCGCCTTGAGATGATCGCCATTGCCCCAATAACCCTCCAGCGCCGGGTCGAACATTTCGCCGAGCCAATGGATGATGACCGGTTCCTTGACCTGGCGGAGGATGCGGTCATAAACGCGGATATAGTCGTCCGGTCCCTTGGCGGCGGCGGCAAGCGCCCGGCTGGCCATCAGGATGATCCGGCCGCCGGCCGCCTCCACCGTTTCGATCTGCTCCTCATAGGCCTTGAGGATGGTGTCGATGGTCACGTCGGGTCCCGGCGTCAGATGGTCGGTGCCGGCGCCGCAGGCAATCAGTGCATCCTTGCGGCCGGCCGCCTCGTTGAGCGCCCGACGGATGAGGTCGCGCGCTTCCGGCCAGCCGAGGCCCATGCCGCGCTGCGCCGTATCCATCGCTTCGGCGACGCCGAGACCGAGATCCCAGAGCCGGTGGCGAAAGGCGAGCGTGCGGTCCCAGTCGATCGCTGGCGTCAGCCACGGATCATTGTCGGCGAGCGGATCGGCAACGACATGAGCGGCGGCAAAGGCAATGCGCGGAAAGGCCTTGGCGTCGCGCTTGGCGAGCGCGATCGGCGTGCCGGTCAGCGTGTAGGGGACGACCTTGCCGTCAAGGGGGAGATTGATCGTGGTCACGGCTCAGAACTCCAGTGCGGGAACATCGAGCCAGCGGCGCTCTGCCCAGGATTTGAGGCCGAGTTCGGCAAGCTGTACGCCCTTGGCGCCGGCTTCCAGCCCATAGGGCCACGGCGCATCTTCGACGACATGACGGATGAACATTTCCCACTGTGCCTTGAAGCCGTTGTCGAAGGCCTGCGTGTCCGGAACCTCGTCCCAGGTCTTGTAGAAATCGATCGTCTGCGGCTGGTCGGGGTTCCAGACCGGCTTCGGCGTGTTGACGCGGTGCTGGCTCCAGCATTTCGTCAGGCCGGCGACGGCCGAACCATGGGTGCCGTCGACCTGGAAGGTGACGAGGTCGTCGCGGCGCACACGTACGGCCCAGGAGGAGTTGATCTGCGCAATCGCGCCGCCTTCAAGCTCGAAGGTCGCATAGGCCGCATCATCGGTGTCGCAATCATAGGGCTTGCCCTGCTCATCGATGCGCTGGCCGATATGCGTGGCGCCGAGGCACGAGACCGCCTTCACTTCACCGAACAGATTGTCGAGCACGTAGCGCCAGTGGCAGAGCATGTCGAGGATGATGCCGCCGCCGTCGCCCTTGCGGTAGTTCCAGGACGGACGCTGGGCGGGCACGCCCCAATCGCCTTCGAAAACCCAATAGCCGAATTCGCCGCGCACCGAGAGGATCTTGCCGAAGAAGCCGGAATCCCTCAGCAGTGCCAGCTTGCGCAGGCCGGGCAGGAACAGCTTGTCCTGCACGACGCCGTGCTTGAGGCCGGAGCCGCGCGCCTTGCGGGCAAGGTCGAGTGCCACTTGCAGATCGTCGGAGATCGGCTTTTCGCAATAGACATGCTTGCCGGCATCGAGCGCCTTGGACAGCAGCTCGGCGCGCATCAGCGTCGTTCCGGCGTCGAAGAAGATCGTGTCGTCGGGATTGGCGAGAGCGGCATCAAGATCGGTCGACCAGCGCTTGATGCCGTGCTTCTTCGCCAGCTCTTCCATCTTGGCGCCGTTGCGGCCGACGATGATCGGGTCGATCTCGAGTTTCTCACCCGATTTAAGCGTGATGCCGCCCTGGTCGCGGAAGGCAAGAATCGAGCGCACCAGATGCTGATTATAACCCATCCGGCCGGTAACGCCGTGCAAGATGATCCCAAGACGTGCCATTTTTTCCTCCCTGCAACCTTTTGCGGCGGGAGCGAGCATCCGGCCCGACCCTCCCAAGCCGGTAACTAAACAGTTACTTGATGGCAGAAGAGCGCCGAGGCTGTCAATAGTCAAATACTGTTTTTGGAATTCAGCGCTTGATCGAAGCGAGCGTCACGTGGACGATATGCCTTTCCCAGGCATTGAGATGGGTCGGTTCGAGCAGGTCGCGGCCGAAGATCGTCGACAGCGTGTACTGGTTGGAAAGGTAGAAATAACCGAGCGAGGCGATCGTCAAATAGACGTGCAGGGGATCGGCGGTCTCGATGAAAACGCCCTGCTTCTTTCCCTGGTTGAGAACATCGGTAAGCTCGCCGATCAGATGCGAATGCAGTTCCTTGAGCCGGACGGACTGGCGCAGCCAGCGGGCTCGATGCAGGTTCTCCGTGCCGAGCAGGCTGAGGAATTCCGGGTGCTTGAGAAAGTAGCGCCAGGTGAACAGCGCCAGTTCGCCGATGCCTTCCTCCGGGCTGCGGTCGCCGATATGAAGCGCGCGCTCTGCGGTGCGGATGCCGACATAGGCTTCTTCGAGCACTTTAAGGTAGAGCTGCTCCTTGTCGCCGAAATAATGATAGAGCATGCGCTTGTTGGTCCCAGCGCGCTCGGCGATGGCGTCGACCCGGGCTCCGCCCATGCCGTTTTCGGCAAACTCCCGCGTGGCCGCCTCAAGGATCGCGGCGCGCGTCCGCTCCGGATCGCGCTGGGCCGTGCGTTCCTGAGAAGGGCGCCGGGATTTTTTCTTCTCCCCGTTTTCGCCGCTGTCGTTCATCGTTCCCCTCCCTCTCGCATGTTGCGCTCATAAGCCTTCGGTGCGAAATTGTAAAAACCGAATTTAAAAGGGCGGCCGCGAGAACCGACACCCCGCTTGACACGCTTGCCGCTTTGCTCATAGCTTGTAACCAATTAGTTATTTGTGCAAGGGTAACTACATCGGAAGCGTGTGGAGGCGCTTCCCCTTTGGAGGAGGAAAAAATGAGCCTACGTGTAAGCAGACGTAATTTCGTTGCGGGAGGAGCAACGCTTCTTTCGCTCTCGGCGCTGGGAACCAGCGCTTTGGCACAGGAAACGCGCTTGCGTCTCCTCTGGTGGGGTTCGCAGCCGCGCGCTGACCGCACCAACAAGGTGTCCCAACTCTATCAGACGAAGAATGCTGGTACGTCGATCACCGGCGAATTCCTCGGCTGGGGCGACTACTGGCCGCGCCTTGCGACCCAGGTCGCCGGCCGCAACGCGCCGGACGTCATCCAGATGGATTATCGCTATATCGTCCAGTATGCCCGGCGCGGTGCGCTTGCCCCGCTCGAATCCTACATGCCGGCCAAGCTCAATCTCGACGATTTCGACAAGGCGCAGATCGAAGGCGGCAGCGTCGACGGCCATCTCTATGGCGTCAGCCTGGGCGCGAACTCGGCCGCGACGGTTCTGAATACCACCGCCTTCAAGGAGGCCGGGGTCGATCTGCCGACACAGGCGACCACCTGGGAGGAATTCTCCCGCATGGGCGTCGAGATCACCAAGGCAGGCAAACGCAAGGGCATGTTCGGCCTCGCCGACGGCAGCGGCGGTGAACCGCTGTTCGAAAACTGGCTGCGTCAACGCGGCAAGGGGCTCTACACCGCCGACGGCAAGATCGCCTTCGACGTGGACGATGCCTCGGAATGGTACGACATGTGGGCCAAGTTCCGCACGGCCGGCGCCTGCGTTCCTGCCGATGTCCAGGCGCTCGACAAGAACGATATCGAAACCAACACGGTATCGCTCGGCAAGTCGGCAGCTGGTTTTGCCCATTCCAACCAGTTCGTCGCCTATCAGGCAATGAGCAAGGACAAGCTGGCGCTGACCAACTACATGCGGATCAAGCCGGATTCGAAGGGCGGCCACTATCGCAAGCCTTCGATGTTCTTCTCGGTTTCGGCCCAGTCGAAAGCGGTGGACCTGGCGGTGGACTACATTAACTTCTTCGTCAAAAATCCCGAGGCGGTGGTGCTCTTGGATGTCGAACGCGGCATTCCGGAATCGAGCGCCATGCGCGAGGTCGTGGCGGCGAAGCTCGACGCCAATGGCAAGGTTGCGCTGGAATATGTCAGCGGCCTTGGCGATCTCGCCGGCAAATTGCCGCCGCCGCCGCCAGCCGGCGCCGGTGAAGGCGAATTGATGCTGCGAAATATCGCCGAACAGGTTGGTTTCGGACAGTTGTCTCCTTCCGACGGCGGCAAACAACTTGTCTCTGAAATTACGCAGATTCTCGCACGAGGCTGATCCCGTATGAGCAATGCGATGCGCACGCCCGCAGGGGCCATATCCGTGGAAAGCTATCAGGGGGCCGTGGCCGAGGGACGCTTCCGGCGTCTCTGGAATGCCAATGCTCCCGGCTATCTCTTCCTTCTGCCATGGCTTGTCGGCTTCTTCGGGCTGACGCTCGGGCCGGCCCTGATTTCACTCTATCTCTCCTTCACCGACTTCGACATGCTTCAGTCGCCGCGGTGGGTGGGAATGGCGAATTACGTGCGCATCGCCACGGCGGATCCGAAATTCTCGGCCGCCATGCACGTCACCCTGACTTATGTCGTCTTATCGGTGCCGTTCAAACTGACCTTCGCCTTGCTTGTCGCCATGGCGCTGAATCGCGGCCTGCGTGGGCTGCCGATCTATCGGGCCATCTTCTACCTCCCATCCTTGCTGGGTGGCAGCGTGGCGATTGCCGTGCTTTGGCGCCAACTTTTCGCCAGCGACGGCCTCATCAATGCGGCCCTTGCCCAGATCGGTATCGAGGGGCCGAGCTGGATCTCGCATCCGAATTATTCGATCTACACGCTGGTGGCGCTGTCCGTCTGGCAGTTCGGCTCGCCGATGATCATCTTCCTGGCCGGCCTGCGCCAGATCCCGCAGGATATGTATGAGGCCGCGAGCCTCGACGGCGCCTCGAAATTCCGGCAATTCTACAAGATCACCTTGCCGCTTCTGACGCCGGTGATCTTCTTCAACGCCGTCGTCCAGACGATTGATGCCTTCAAGGCCTTCACGCCCGCCTTCATCATCTCCGGCGGCACGGGCGGTCCGATCAACTCGACGCTCTTTTACACGCTCTACCTCTATCAGGAGGCCTTCGGCAATTTCCGCATGGGCTATGCCTCGGCGCTCGCCTGGATCCTGGTGCTGATCATCGCGATCTTCACTGCCTTCTCCTTCCTGACCTCGCGTTATTGGGTGCATTACGATGACTGAGATGACCGCTTCCGTGACTGCGGCCCGGCCGCCATCGGACATCACCAAACGCAGCCTGCCGGCATCGCTGATCATCCACGTCCTGCTGATCGCCGCTTCGCTTCTCATGCTCTATCCGCTGTTGTGGATGGTTTCGGCATCGGTCCGGCCGGAAAACGAGATCTTCTCGTCGACCTCGCTTATCCCGTCGTCGATCGATTTCTCCTCCTATGCGCGCGGTTGGGTCGGTCTCGACGTCAGCTTCGGCCGGTTCTTCTGGAATTCGCTCGTCATCTCGCTGCTGGTGGTGACCGGCAATGTCATCGCCTGTTCGCTGACGGCCTTCGCCTTTGCGCGCCTGCGATTTGTTGGCCGGAACTTCTGGTTCGCGATCATGCTCGGCACGCTGATGATCCCCTATCATGTGACGCTGATCCCGCAATATGTGCTCTTCCTCAACCTCGGCTGGGTCAACACCATCCTGCCCCTCGTCGTGCCGAAGTTCCTGGCAAGCGATGCTTTCTTCATCTTCCTGATGGTGCAGTTCTTCCGCGGTATCCCGCGCGAACTGGACGAGGCGGCGATGATGGATGGCTGCAGCGCCTGGCGCATCTACTGGAAGATCATGTTGCCGCTATCGCTGCCGGTGCTGGCGACGGCCGCCATCTTTTCCTTCATCTGGACCTGGGACGATTTCTTCGGTCCGTTGATCTACCTGAACGACATGAACACCTATACGATCCAGCTCGGCCTGCGTACCTTCGTGGACTCCACCAGCGCATCGGACTGGGGCGGTCTGTTCGCCATGTCGACCCTGACGCTCGTGCCGGTATTCTTCTTCTTCCTGTTCTTCCAGCGGCTGCTGATCGAGGGCATCGCCACGACGGGCATGAAGCGTTGATGGCGATCACGGGAAAGAGCGACATGAGTATCAGGACGGTCGCGATCGTCGGCTGCGGCATCGGCCGCTCCCATATTGTCGAGGGTTACCTGCCGCATGCCGACAAGTTCAAGGTCGTGGCGATCTGCGACCTGAACGGAGAGCGCATGGCAGCGGTCGGCGACGAGTTCGGCATCGAACGACGCACCACCTCCTTCGCGGAGCTATTGGCCGACGACACGATCGACATCATCGATATCTGCACCCCGCCCGGCATCCACCTGGAACAGGTGGTGGCTGCACTCGCTGCCGGTAAACATGTCGTTTGCGAAAAGCCACTGACCGGCTCGCTGGCCGCCGTCGATACCATCATGGAGGCGGAAAAGACCGCCAAAGGCGTGCTGATGCCGATCTTCCAGTACCGCTACGGCGACGGTATCCAGAAGGCCAAGCGGATCATCGATGCCGGCATTGCCGGCAAGGCCTATACGGCCTCGGTCGAAACCTTCTGGCTACGCAAGCCGGAATATTACGCCGTGCCCTGGCGCGGCAAATGGGCGACCGAACTCGGCGGTGTGCTCGTCACCCACGCGCTGCATCTGCACGACATGATGATGCATCTGATGGGCCCGGCGGCAAGGGTCTTCGGCCGTGTCGCCACCCGCGTCAACGATATCGAGGTCGAGGATTGCGCCTCTGCCAGCCTGCTGATGGAAAACGGCGCCTTTGTCTCGCTTTCCTGCACGCTTGGTTCGCAGGAACAATTGAGCCGGCTGAGGCTGCACTTCGAGAATGTCACGTTCGAAAGCAGCCACGAGCCCTACACACCCGGCAAGGATCCCTGGAAGATTATCGCGGCGAATGACGACGTGCGGGAGAAGATCGACCGGGTGATTGCCGACTGGCAGCCGGTCGCTCCGCGTTTCACCACCCAGATGGGCCAGTTCCACGCCTTCCTCAGCGGCCATGGGCCGCTGCCGGTGACCACGGTGGATGCGCGCCGCGCGCTGGAACTGGTGACAGCCATTTACCAGTCTTCCGACAGCGGCGCCGACGTGCCGCTGCCTGTCGGTCCCGACAGCCCGAAATACGCCGATTGGCGCGCAAGAACGAAGTAACCGGTAAATAAACGAGAGGGTTTTGAGAAGATGGCAACCAGTGTCGTTCTTCAGAAGGTCGAGAAGCGCTACGGCGCGATCGATGTGATCCACGGTATCGACCTGACGATCGATCCCGGCGAATTTGTCGTTTTCGTCGGTCCCTCGGGCTGCGGAAAATCGACCCTTCTGCGCATGATCGCCGGTCTCGAGGAGATATCAGGCGGCGGGCTGCTGCTCGACAACGAGCGCATGAACGAGGTGGCGCCCGCCAAGCGCGGCATCGCCATGGTTTTCCAGTCCTATGCCCTATATCCCCATATGTCGGTGTACAAGAACCTCGCCTTCGGCTTGGAGACGGCGGGTTACAAGAAGGCCGATATCCAGCCGAAGGTGAAGCGCGCCGCCGAGATCCTGCAGATCGAGAAATTGCTGGAGCGCAAGCCGAAGGCGCTCTCCGGCGGCCAGCGCCAGCGTGTCGCGATCGGCCGCGCCATCGTGCGCGAGCCGCGTATCTTCCTGTTCGACGAGCCGCTATCCAACCTCGATGCCGAACTGCGGGTGCAGATGCGTGTCGAGATTTCGCGCCTGCACCGCAGCCTCGGCAACACCATGATCTATGTCACCCATGACCAGGTCGAAGCCATGACGATGGCGGATAAGATCGTCGTGTTGAATTCCGGCCGCATCGAGCAGGTCGGCGCGCCGCTCGATCTTTACAACAACCCGGCCAACCGCTTCGTCGCCGGCTTCATCGGCAGCCCGAAGATGAATTTCCTCAAGGCCCGCATCGAAGAGGTCGGCGAGGCCGAAACCAGCATCCATGTCTGTGGCAATTCCGTCCGCCTGCCGCGCCGGCTGCAGGGCGAGGCCGGTCAGGACGTCACCTTCGGTATCCGTCCCGAGCATCTTTCGCTGGCCGAGGGCGCAATCGCGCTGTCGACCGTCAACATCGATCTCGTCGAAAATCTCGGCGGCGCCACCATGCTCTACACCACGACGCCCGACAGCCAGCTCCTGACCGTTGCGCTCGACGGCCAGCGGAAGGTCGAGCGCGGCGCCAATGTGAAGACTTCCTTCGATCCGGCCCGCTGTCACGTCTTCGATGCCGCCGGCAAAACGATCTAACCGCTCTTCTTGACAGCAGATCCCCCTCTGCCCCATCATTTCCGGATGGGGCCGTTAGAACAGGATGAATTCGGTTCTAACTTAATTGGTTAGAGCATGCTGTCGTCCGAAAACCGCTCACACTTTTCGGCATCATGCTCTGGGGGATAAGCATGACGCCTGAAGATAGGATTCATGCGCTTGGCATCTGGCAGGGCCCGATTGCAATTTCGCCTATATCCGGCGGCATTACCAACCGGAACTATCTGGTCAGCGATGCCGTTGCGCGCTGCGTGGTCAGGCTCGGCACCGATATTCCGATCCACCACATCAGCCGTCAGAACGAGCTTGCCGCAAGCCGTGCGGCCCATGCCGCCGGCATATCGCCCGCCGTTCTCCACCATTCGCCGGGCGTGCTGGTGCTCGAATACATCGAGGCGAGGGCGCTGTCGCCGGAGGATATAAGAGTGCCGGAAACGCTGGCCCGCATTGTGCCGCTGGTCCGCGCCTGCCACCAGGACATCGCCCGGCATTTCCGTGGTCAGGCGATGATCTTCTGGGTCTTCCATGTCATCCGCGACTATGCCGCCAATCTGAAGGCGGCAGGCAGCACCTATCGTCTGCTGCTGCCGGGGCTCGTTGCTAGTGCCGAGACGCTGGAAGCAGCGGCAGGGCCGTTCGAGATCGCCTTCGGCCACAACGACCTGCTGGCCGCCAACTTTCTCGATGACGGCAAGCGGCTTTGGCTGATCGACTGGGATTATGCCGGCTTCAACACGCCGCTGTTCGACCTCGGCGGATTGGCCTCGAACAACGAACTCTCGAATGCGGCCGAGCGCATGATGCTGGAGATCTATTACGATCGGCCGCTGACCGATGACCTCAGCCGGCGCTACGGCGCGATGAAATGCGCCTCGCTGCTGCGCGAGACGCTCTGGAGCATGATTTCGGAAGTCCATTCCACCATCGATTTCGACTATGCCGCCTATACGGCCGAAAATCTCGCGCGCTTCGAACGCGCCTATCAAGCCTTTGAACAGGATCATAAATGATGAGGGAATTACCGAAGACGGCGAAAGCCGTGGTCATCGGCGGCGGCATCATCGGCTGCTCGACAGCCTATCATCTCGGCAAGCTCGGCTGGACCGATACCGTTCTGCTTGAGCGCAAGAAGCTGACCTCGGGAACCACTTTCCACGCCGCCGGCCTTGTCGGCCAACTGCGCACCAGCGCCAACATCACCCAGCTTCTCGGTTATTCCGTCGATCTCTACAAACGGCTGGAGGAGGAAACCGGCCTCGGCACCGGCTGGAAGATGAATGGCGGCCTGCGGCTTGCCTGCAACGAGGAGCGCTGGACCGAGGTCAGGCGCCAGGCGACCACCGCTCAATCCTTCGGCCTCGAAATGCAATTGCTGACGCCGCAGGAAGCCTTCGATCTCTGGCCGTTGATGACAACAGACGATCTCGTCGGCGCCGCCTTCCTTCCCACCGACGGCCAGGCCAATCCCTCCGACATCACCCAGGCGCTGGCGAAGGGCGCCCGCATGTCCGGTGTTTCGATCTTCGAGGATACCGAGGTCCTCGATCTCGAGATCGACAAGGGGAGGGTCCGCGCCGTCATCACGGCGCAAGGGCGCATCGAATGCGAACGCGTCGTCGTCTGCGCCGGCCAATGGACGCGTGCCTTCGGCCAGCGTTTCGGCGTCAATGTGCCGCTGGTCTCCGTCGAGCATCAATATATCATCACCGAATCCTTCGGCGTGCCGTCCAATCTGCCGACGCTGCGCGATCCCGATCGCCTGACCTATTACAAGGAGGAGGTCGGCGGCATCGTTATGGGCGGCTACGAGCCGAACCCCATTGCCTGGGCGAAAGACGGGATCCCCGAAGGTTTCCACTACACGCTGCTGGACAGTAATTTCGACCATTTCGAGCCGATCATGGAACAGGCGCTCGGCCGCGTTCCGGCGCTGGAAAATGTCGGCGTCAAACAGCTGCTGAACGGCCCGGAAAGCTTCACGCCGGATGGCAACTTTATTCTCGGCGAGGCGCCGGAGTTGAAGAATTTCTTCGTCGGCGCCGGTTTCAACGCCTTCGGCATCGCCTCGGCCGGCGGCGCCGGCATGGCGCTTGCCGAATGGGTGACGAAAGGCGAACCGCCCTACGATCTCTGGCCGGTCGATATCCGCCGTTTCGGCCGGCCGCATTTCGATACCGACTGGGTCCGCACCCGCACGCTTGAAGCCTATGGCAAGCATTACACCATGGCCTGGCCATTCGAGGAACATTCGAGCGGCCGCCCCTGTCGCAAATCGCCGCTTTATGACCGGCTGAAGGCGCAGGGCGCCTGTTTCGGCGAAAAACTCGGCTGGGAGCGGCCGAACTGGTTTGCCGATCTCTTCGCCAATGAGGAGCCGAAGGATATCTACAGCTATACCAGGCAGAACTGGTTCGACGCCGTCGGCCGCGAGCACAAGGCGGTGCGCGAGGCGGCCGTCATCTTCGACCAGACTTCCTTTGCCAAATTCGTGCTGAAGGGCAGGGATGCCGAGGCCGCACTCTCCTGGATCGCCGCCAACGATGTTGCAAGACCGGTGGGATCGCTCATTTACACGCAGATCCTGAACGACAAGGGCGGTATCGAATGCGACGTGACGGTCGCCCGCATCGCCGAGGACGAATATTACATCGTCACCGGCACCGGTTTCGCCACCCATGACTTCAACTGGATCGCCCGCAATATTCCGGCGGAGATGCATGCCGAGCTGGTCGACGTCACCTCAGCCTATTCAGTACTGTCGCTGATGGGACCGAATTCCCGCGCCGTGCTGGAAAAGGTAACGGGCAGCGACGTCTCGAATGCGGCCTTCCCCTTCGGCAAGGTCAGAACCGTCGGCATATCCGGCTGCCCGGTGCGGGCGCTGCGCATCACCTATGTCGGCGAACTCGGCTATGAACTGCATATCCCGATTGAATATGCGACGACGGTCTATGACGTGCTGATGGCGTCAGGCGCCGAGCTCGGCCTCGTCAATGCCGGCTACCGCGCCATCGAGAGCTGCCGCTTGGAAAAAGGTTATCGCGCCTGGGGCTCCGACATCGGACCCGACCATACGCCTGTTGAAGCTGGCCTCGGCTGGGCAGTAAAAATGAAGAAGAACATTGCCTTCCGCGGCCGCGAGGCGATCGAGCGGCAGTTGGCGGATGGAGTGAAGAAGCGCCTCGCCTGCTTCGTGCCCGACGATCCCGATACCGTGCTGCTCGGCCGCGAAACGATCTATCGCGCCGGCAAGCGCGTCGGCTGGCTGTCGAGCGGTGGCTTCGGCTATACACTCGGCAAACCGATCGGCTACGGCTATGTCCGCAGCCCCGATGGCGTGACGGAGGATTTCATCCTCTCCGGCACCTATGAGCTGGATGTCGCCAGGGAGCGCATTCCCTGCAAGGTCTCGCTGGCGCCGCTTTATGATCCCGACATGGTGCGGGTGAAGGCGTGATGGGGCGAATCTGTGCGCTCGAGCGCTCCGAGATATAGGTGACAAGGAGACGGCATGCCGTGTGAACCCCCCTCTGCCCTGCCGGGCATCTCCCCCACAGGTGGGGAGATCGGCTGGGCTCACTGGCTTCCCCAAACAACTGGCGTTACAGCTCGGCACAACGATAGACGGTGCCGAAGGTTTGGCCACTTGTGATCTCCCCACCTGTGGGGGAGATGCCCGGCAGGGGGGGCCGCCACGGCACACCCTCTCCGATGTCAGAAAATCTCAAAACAACGGCAGCCGGTCATCCTGGATCAAAATCTCCAGCTTATCCGACACATCCTGCGTCCACGCCCGATGTCCGGTCAGCGCTGCCGGGAAAAGTCCGGGAAGGGTGAAAAGCGCCGCCGAAATCGCCGGGCCGGTGCGCGGGACATCGGCGATCAGCGCGGCGATTTCCTGCGCACGGGGATCGCGCAGTTCGTAGCGCGCGCCATTGCCGTGTTCGCCGAGCGCATAGCGCATCCATGCCGCAACGGCGATCGCATAGGTCTCCGCCCGATCGCCAAGCGCCAGCGCCTCGCTGGCCGGTTCCAGCAGCCGCTGCGGCAATTTCTGCGTGCCGTCCATGGCGATCTGATAGGTGCGATGGGCGATCGCCTTGTTTGCAAAGCGCGCTATCAATTCATTGGCATAGTCGTCGAGATCGATGCCCGGAACCGGATCGAGCGTTCTCGCCGCCGCATGCATGTGGCGGTAGGCAAGTGCTGCCAGGGCGTCATCATCCATCACGTCGCGGATGAATTCATAGCCGCCGATATAACCGAGGTAGGCGAGCAGTGAATGCGCGCCGTTCAGCATGCGGAGCTTCATCTTCTCATAGGCCGAGACGTCTTCGACCATCAGCGCGCCACGCACTTTTTCCCAGGCCGGCCGGCCATTGGCGAAATGATCTTCGATGACCCATTGGGTAAAGGGCTCGGTCTCGATCGCCGCCATATCCGTGCGCCCCGTCAGCCGCTCGGCATCGGCATAGGTCGCATCGGTGCTGGCCGGCGTGATGCGGTCGACCATCGTCGACGGGAAGGGCACATTCGCTTCGATCCAGCGATGCAGATCGGCATCGATGCGGGAGGTGAATTCGAGCACGAGGCGTTTCAGCACGGCGCCGTTGCTCGGCAGGTTGTCGCAGCTGAGCGGCGTAAAGGGGGCAATGCCCTTCTGCCGCCGGCGCGCAAGGCCTTCCACCAGATAGCCGATGACGCCGCGCGGCGCATGGCGATTGGCGAGGTCGGCGACGACATCGGGGTGTTTGAGGTCGAGGCCGCCGGTTGCCGGATCGAAACCATAGGCCTTTTCCGTCACCGTCATGCTGACGATGCGGATGGCCGGATCTTCGAGCCGCGCCAGCAGGCCGGCTGGATTGCGCGGGGCCACATGCGCCTTCAGGATCGAGCCGATCACCTCAGCCGTCGTGCCCGATGTATCGCGGATCAGCGTCGTATAGAGCCCGTTCTGGGCGCTTAGATTGTCGGCGACATCAGGCGTGCGCAGGCTTGCCACCTCGATACCCCAGTCGCCGCCTGCGGCTGCAAGCGCGCCATCGGTAAACGGCGCAAAATGCGCGCGGAAAAACGCGCCGGGCCCCAGATGCAGAATGCCGCTTTTCAGCTGGTCACGGTCATAGGCGGGAAGCTTCGCCGTCGGGGCGAGGCCGGAAAGGGTCTGCAGTCGTTCGGTCACAGCTTGTAGGCCTTCTTTGCATTGCCATAGGAGAGTTCACCTGCAACGATCTCGGCTTCCCCTTTGGAAATCCGATGCTCGGCGGCGAGCCCAGCGAGGAAGCCGCAGACTTCGCGGCGCCAGACGTCGTGCCGCGCCGGGATCGAAAGCAGCGCCCGCGTATCGTCGTTGAAACCGGCCATATTGGCGAAGCCCGCGGTTTCCACCACTTGGTCGAGATAACGGCGAATGCCGAGCGGGCTGTCGTGAAACCACCAGGGCGGGCCGATCATCAGGCAGGGCCAGTGGCCGACCATCGGCGCCATCTCGCGCGCATAGGTCGTTTCGTCGAGGGTGAAGAGCAGCACCCGCAGGCCCGGCGCATGGCCGTATTTCGAAAGCAGCGCATCCAGGCCGCCGACCCAATCCGTGGGTTTCGGGATATCGGCGCCCATATTCGGGCCGCGCGTCGCAAACAGCCCGCGGTCGGTATTGCGTCTCGAGCCGGCATGGATCTGCATCACCATGCCGTCCTCGGCCGAAAGCCCGGCCATCTCGGTCATCATCTGGCCGCGGAAGAGCTCGGCCTCTTCTGGCGAAAGCGGCCCCCTCAGCGCCTTGTCGAGCAGCGCCTGTTTTTCCGCAAGCGGCAGGTCGGCGGTGAAAGCTGTGGGCACGCCGTGATCGGTCGCGGTGGCGCCGAATTGGCGGAAATAGGCGCGTCGGCGCCGGTGCGCCTCGATCAGTCCGTCCCAGCGCGTCACCTCAGTGCCGGTGATCTCTCCGAACTTGACGAGATTGTCGCGGAAGCCGACGGCTTCGGGATCGGTGACGCTGTCCGGCCGGTAGGTGGTGCGCACCTTGCCGATCCAACCGTCTGCCGCCAGCTTCTGGTGATGCACCAGCGGGTCGAGCGCGCCGTCGGTCGTCGCGATCGTTTCGATGCCGAATCGCTGATGCAGCGCCCGCGGACGGAATTCGGGAAGGGCGAGCTGGGCATTGATATGGTCGTAGAGCGCATCGGCATTGTCAGGTGTCAGCGGCTCGGTGCAGCCGAGCACGGCCGACATCGCGTGATCGACCCAGAGGCTCGAAGGCGTTCCGCGGAAAAGGTGATAATGCGCGGCAAAGGTCCGCCAGATCGCCCGTCCCGCAGCCACCGGCTTGCCGTCGAGCCGCGGCACGCCGAGCTCGTCCAAGGTGACGCCGACGCTGTGCAGCATCCGGAAGAGATAGTGATCGGGAATGACCAGCAGCGAGGCGGCGTCTTCGAAAGGCTTGTCGTCGGCGAACCAGGCCGGTTCGGTGTGCCCGTGCGGGCTGACGATCGGAAGATTGCGCACCGTCTCGTAGAGATCTCGCGCGATGGTACGTGTTGCCGGATCGGCCGGAAAGAGCCGGTCCGGATGAAGAAAGCCGTTTCCTGCATCCATCAGTATTCCTCCCTGATGGATAAGGGCCTACCCCACAACATCAGGCGCGGCAAGGTCTTTTGGTAACTGAACGGTACAGTTTTGGGCATGGTTCTGCCGGCCATCGAAAGCATTGACGCGGCGGCCTATTTCCGCTTTGGGAGAACCATCTGTTCTGCCGGTTTCGGCAAAGGAGGATCGATGTCCGACGAGACGAACCGCATCACCCGACTGGAAGAAATGCTGGCCTACCAGGCAAAGACGATCGAAGAGCTTTCCGATCAGCTGACCGAGCAATGGAAGACGGTTGAGCAGATGCGCACCAAGCTCGACCGGCTGACCGAACGCTTCCTGTCGCTCGAGGAGCAGTCGCTGGACGCGCCAGCGATCACCCGCCCGCCGCACTATTGACGACACCCGGCGCAATGCCGCGTGTCGTCGGGTATCTTGCGCCATGAGACGACGGATCAAACACCGCCGATGCAGAGATATTTCATTTCCAGATAATCGTCGGCGCCGTGCCGCGAGCCTTCGCGGCCAAGGCCGGATTGTTTGATGCCGCCGAAGGGTGCGGTCTCGGACGACATGATGCCGGTATTGATGCCGATCATGCCGTATTCCAGTGCTTCCGCTACCCGCCAGACCTTCTTCAGATCGCCGGCATAGAAATAGGCGGCCAGGCCGAATTCCGTATCATTGGCTTGGGCGATGACATCCTCCACTGTCTCGAAGCGGAAGAGCGGAGCCACAGGGCCGAAGGTTTCCTCGCGCGCTACCTTCATGCCGCGGGCAACGCCGGTCAGCACCGTCGGCGTGAAAAAGGTGCCGGCGCCGTCGATGCGCTTGCCACCGGTCAGCACCTTGGCGCCCTTGGCAAGCGCGTCGCCGACATGGTCTTCCACCTTGGCAAGGCCCTGCGCGTCGATCAGCGGCCCGATCACGACGCCCGCCTTGAAGCCGTCGCCGACCGACATTTCGGCGACCTTGGCGGCAAGCTTGGCCGCAAAGGCGTCATAGACGTTGGACTGGATGTAGAGGCGGTTGGCGCAGACGCAGGTCTGGCCGGCATTGCGGTATTTGGAGGCGATCGCGCCCTCGACGGCGGCGTCGAGATCGGCATCGTCGAAGACGATGAACGGTGCATTGCCGCCGAGTTCCAGGCTCACCTTCTTGATCTGGTCGGCGCACTGCCGCATCAGGATGCGGCCGACCTCCGTCGAGCCGGTGAAGCTGATCTTGCGCACCTTGTCATTGCCGCAGAGCTCGCGGCCGATCGCCGGGCTGTCGACGCCGACGATGACGTTGAAGACGCCGGCCGGAATGCCGGCCTGTTCGGCAAGCACGGCAAGCGCGATCGCCGTCAGCGGCGTCTGTTCGGCAGGCTTCGAGACGACGGTGCAGCCGACAGCAAGCGCCGGGGCAATCTTGCGGGTGATCATTGCCGCCGGGAAATTCCATGGCGTGATCGTGCCGACGACGCCGACCGGCTGCTTGATGACGATCATCCGTTTGTCGTCGGAGGGTGCGGGGATCGTCTCGCCGTAGATACGTTTGGCCTCCTCCGCATACCATTCGATATAGGCCGCGGCGTAGAGGATCTCGCCGCGCGCTTCCGGAAACGGCTTGCCCATTTCGGCAGTCAGGATCGCCGCGAGTTCGTCGGCATTGGCGACCATCAGGTCGAACCATTTGCGCAGGATGGCGCTGCGCTCCTTGGCCGGACGGGCAGCCCAGCCCGGCTGTGCGGCATGCGCCGCATCGATCGCCGTCCGCGTTTCCTCAGCACCCATATCGGGCAATGAAGCGAGCAGTTCGCCGGTTGCCGGGTTGAGCACGTCGAAGGTCTTCGTCGCATCACCAGCCGTCCAGACGCCGTCGATATAACCGGCGGCGCGCAGGAACGGCGAGGAAAAGGGAATGTGCTTGGTGAGCGCGGTGGTGAAAGCCATGTCATATCCTCCTTGGGAGTGCGGCCGCCATTTGCCGGCAGCCGCTGAAATCCGGCTAGAGCAATTCCAGGAAAAGTGCGCAGCGGTTTTCCGTCCGGAATTGCGTAAAAACAAAAAGTTAGAGCGGTTCTGCGTTTCCGTGAAAAGCTGAACCGCTCTAGGGTGCGGTTACTTGGTCGAACTCGCTTCCAGCATCGAGGCCTCGAGAATGTCGAGCGCCTCGCCGAAAACCTCGTCCTGGATGGTGATCGGCGCGAGGAAACGGATGACGTTGCCGTGGACGCCGCAGGTGAGCAGGATCAGGCCCTTGTCGAGTGCTGCCAGCCGCACCCGATTGGCAAATTCCGCACTTGGCAATCCCGTCGTCCGGTCGTTGAATTCGACGGCGTTCATGAAGCCCGGTCCGCGGATATCGACGATCTCGGGCACGGTCTCGCGCTGTGATTCCAGCCGCTGCTTCAGCCGTCCGCCAAGCTGGTTGGCGCGGCCGCAGAGGTCTTCGTCCTTGATGACGTCAAGCACGGCGTGGGCGGCAGCGATCCCGAGCGGATTGCCGCCATAGGTGCCGCCGAGCCCGCCCGGTCCCGGCGCATCCATGATTTCGGCGCGGCCGGTGACGGCGGCGAGCGGAAAGCCGCCGGCGAGGCTCTTTGCCATCGTCGTCAGGTCCGGCGCCACCTCGTGATGATCCATGGCGAACATCCTGCCGGTGCGGGCAAAACCGGTCTGCACCTCGTCGGCGATCAGGAGGATGCCGTGCCGGTCGCAGAGTTCGCGCAGCGCCTTCATGAAGGCGGCGGGGGCGGAGTAGAAACCGCCTTCACCCTGCACCGGCTCGATGATGATGGCGGCGACCCGCTGCGGATCGACATCGGCGGCGAAGAGCTTCTTCAGGGCTGCGAGCGACTGATCGGCGGTGACGCCGTGCAGTTCGACCGGAAAAGGAATATGGAAGACATCGCCGGGCATCGCGCCGAAGCCGACCTTGTAGGGCACGACCTTGCCGGTCAGCGCCATACCCATGAAAGTGCGGCCATGGAAGCCGCCGCCGAAGGCGATGACCGCCGAGCGGCCGGTGGCGGCACGCGCGATCTTGACGGCGTTCTCGACGGCTTCGGCACCCGTCGTAACAAAAATCGTCTTCTTCTCGAAATCACCAGGCAGCAGCACGTTCAGCCGTTCGGCGAGATGCACATAGCTTTCGTAGGGCACCACCTGATGGCAGGTATGGGTGAAGCGGTCGAGCTGATCCTTGACTGCGGCGATCACCCGCGGATGGCGGTGGCCGGTGTTGAGAACGGCGATGCCGGCGGCGAAATCGATGTAACGGCGGCCTTCCTTGTCCCAGATCTCGGCATTTTCTGCGCGATCGGCATAAATCTGGGTCGTCATGCCGACGCCGCGGGAGATGGCGGCGTTCTTCCGGTCGGTAAGGTTTGTCGCGTTCATCGAATGTGCTCCTGCGCTGAAAAGGGGTTGGAATTATCTTGCAGAAGTTCTGCAAGGCATGTAGAAAACTCCTACATTTTTCCTGCAAGAAAACAAGCGGCATTTTTTGCTTCAAACATCACCCGTTTTGATGAATGCTCCCAGACGATTGGAATCGGGATGTTTCTGGATGAACGATAGCGGGCCTGTACGCTACAAGGTGGCGGAGGCCGCAAGGCTGGCGGGCGTTTCGGCTTCGACGCTGCGCCTCTGGGAAAGCCAGGGCCTGTTGGTTCCCGGCCGTTCGGAAACCGGCCATCGGCAATACAGCGCCGACGATGTGGCGCGGTTGAAGCGCATATCCTGGTTTCGTGTCGAACGTGGCCTCAATCCCGCGGCAATCCGCGAGGCCCTGGAAGGGGAGGAGCCTCCGGCCGATGGTGCGGAGGCAAGTCAGGGCGCCGGCCTTGGCCGCAAGCTGCGCAGCCTGCGCCATGCGAGCGGCAAGACGCTCGATCAGGTGGCCGGCGACATCGGCATCACCGCTTCGACGCTCTCGACGCTGGAACGCACCTCGCAGGGCGTGAGCTTCAAGACCCTGCATGACCTTGCCGAGTATTACGGCACCACCGTCTCGCGCCTTTCCGGCGAGGAAAACGAGGAGGGGTCGGCTGTGGTGCGTGCCGGGGCGTGGCGCACCTGGCCTGAAACAACGCCGGGAGTCGCGGTGCAGTTGCTCGCCGAAGGCCGCAGGATGATGGATTGCCACCGTTTCGTGCTGGCGCCGGGGGCGGCCAGCGAGGGCGCCTATCGCCATGAGGGCGAGGAATTCATGCATGTTCTGGCCGGCCGGCTCGAACTGGTGCTCGACAGCGATCAGTTTTTCGATCTCGGCCCGGGCGATTCGCTCTATTTCGAAAGCCGCCGCTATCATTCCTGGCGCAACCGCCACGACGGCGAAACCGTGCTTCTGTGGATCAACACGCCGCCGACATTCTGACCCATCCGCACAGGAAGCGGTTTCGCATGTTGCGGCTTTGCGCTATAGCGCTAAAACACGACGATTTCAGGCCGGTTCAGCCTGACATTCGAACGAGAGATAGTCTCATGGCGGCGACCATACGTTATCACGTAGGCGATATTTCCGCGGCCGATGCCGCCCGTTACACCGGCGCAATCGCCATCGACACCGAAACGCTCGGCCTGGTGCCGCGCCGGGATCGGCTCTGTGTCGTCCAGCTTTCGCCGGGTGACGGCACCGCCGACGTCATCCGCATCGCCGCCGGCCAGAAAGAAGCCCCCAATCTTGTCGCCCTGCTCGAAGATCCCACTCATCAGAAGATCTTTCATTACGGCCGCTTCGATATTGCCGTGCTCTTCCATACTTTCGGCGTCACGACGACGCCGGTGTTCTGCACCAAGATCGCCTCGCGCCTGATCCGGACCTATACCGATCGCCACGGGCTCAAGGACAATCTCAAGGAAATGCTCGACGTCGATGTCTCCAAGGCGCAGCAATCGTCCGATTGGGCGGCCGAGCCGCTGTCTCAAGCCCAGCTCGAATATGCCGCATCCGATGTGCTCTATCTGCACGCGTTGCGCGACAAGCTGACGGAGCGCCTGCTTCGCGACGGCCGGTTCGACCATGCGACGGCCTGCTTTGCATTCCTGCCGACCCGCGCCAAGCTCGACCTGCTCGGCTGGGAAGAGGCCGATATCTTCGCCCATAGCTGAGTAAATTGCCTGCGACATGCATGAAAATAGGGACCGTCGACCGGCGTGTCCGCGGCGTTAGCGATTCGTTAACGCCTCTTTCCTAAAATTCCCATTAATGTTTATGCATTTCGATGACGCAATTGCGTCATGCGGATAGGAGGATCTGCTGGGATGCAAGGGGGCCGGATGAGCGCGGTCCTTTTATAGAGCCTGCTTTCATCGTCACTTTGCGAAAGGAGCATGCCATGTTGACTCCCGTTCGTGCAGCGTCCAATGCAAGCTTTTCGTCCCAAGGCCAGACTGCGGCGATCGTCGCCGGCGGCCTCGGCCGTTCCGTGATTGCGCCCGCGCCTGTTAACGCCGTTGAAGCCGCCGACCTGAATTCCGCCATTGCCGGCAAGCTCAATATCCTGCTGCTTGCCGCGCGTGAGCGCATGGTCGAAGCCCTTTTCGATGCCATCGACGCCGCCGGCCGCGCGATCTCGCTCGATCGCGGCGAGGACGAGACCAATCTTGCCTTCGCCTCCCGGCTTGCCGATGCCATCCAGCGGCTGCCGGCCGTCAGGATCGACGAGCTCGAGCGCCAACTCACCGGAGAAGGCCATAGCCTGCCGCTTCGGACGATCGCCGCGGCCCTGAAGAACCCTACAGGCCCGGAAGCTGCCCGCATCGTCGCCTATCTGGAAATTCTCCGCTACAAGGATCGCGATCTCGCCGCTCGCGCCGTCGTGCGCTCCTATGGCCAGAACGACGCGTCGCCGATGCGCGCCGAAACCCGGCCGGAGATCCAGCTGCATGAGGACAGCGGGCCCGCCGCCATGCGCCAGCCCCCAGACAAGCTGTCCGTGGCGGCCGATCCGCTGATCGAGGCCGCAGCTTTGGCAACCACCGACGAAGCGGTCATCGCAGAAGCCGTGGACACGGCCGATTTTGAAAGGCCGCAGGCTGAAAACCGGGCGCAGTCCGCGTCGGCGGCGGCAAACGAGATCGCCCCTGATAAATCCGCCCCGCAGGAGATCGACGCCGCGCAGGCCTTGCCGGCTGAAGCGACAGCGGCTGACGACGCGGCGGAAACGCCGGAAACGCCGGCCGTCCAGCCTCGCACGGTGTCGGAAAAAGGCGATCCCGTCATTCCCAGGAACTGGACGGGCATTGTCGCTTCGATGACCGAAGAGGTCTCCGAGTTGATCGTCACCATCATCCGCGAGCAGGATATCGAAGCCGTCTTGGAGGACGGTCCCGTCGAGGCAGCCGTCGAGATCGATGTGATCCTCGACGAAGCGGTCATCAGCGATGCGGCCGAAACCTTGACCAGGCAGCCGGCGGAGTTAGCAGCACCCGATGCGCGCCAGTCCGCAGCGCTTCGCCCTTCGCCGATGGATACCGAGTTCGTGGCAGCGGCTGCCCGCCAGCCGAAAGAGACCGCCGCGCCGCCGCCAATGATGCCGATTCCCGAGACGGCCGAGGCTGCCTATCTACCGCTGGCGGCAAGGATGCCGGAAGGACTTGCCTATACGCAACTGCCCTACCAGTTTGCCAAGGATGTCCCGTCGAACGAGAAGGCGGGTGAGACGAGCCCACAGCATCAGCACCACCACGATGGGGCGCCGCCAGAGCAGCAGCAAGGGGATGAACAGCAGGAGGATCAGGCGCAGTCGGGCAGCGGGGATGCCACGCCCGATCTGGAAGCTGCCAGCGCGGCACCTGAGCGCAGGACGCCGAGGATGATTGATTCCGAGCCGACGCCGTATCAGTCAGGCGCGGCCGCCGACCCGGTCTATGCGCTCTATCAGCGCATGGTCGGCTGGGAATAATTTTTTACCGCCCGAAAATGAAGAACCCGCCGGATCGCTCCGGCGGGTTCTTCAATTCAAAGGCGGATGCGAGGCTTATTCGCCGCCGCGGTTCTTCAGGGCTGCGCCCAGGATGTCGCCGAGCGAAGCGCCGCTGTCGGACGAACCGAACTGGGCAACGGCTTCCTTCTCTTCCGCAATCTCCAGAGCCTTGATGGACAGCATGATCTTGCGGTCCTTCTTGGAGAAGTTGGTGACGCGGGCGTCGAAGACCTGGCCGACCGAGAAGCGCTCAGGACGCTGTTCGTCGCGGTCGCGGGCGAGGTCAGCGCGACGGATGAAGGAAGTGATGTCCTCGTGGTTGACGAGCTTCACTTCAACGCCGCCGTCGTTGACTGCGATGACTTCGCAGGAAACGACTGCATTCTTGCGCAGATCGCCCGATGCAGCGGCATCGCCGACCGCATCCTTGCCGAGCTGCTTGATGCCGAGCGAGATACGTTCCTTCTCGACATCGACGTCGAGAACGACGGCCTTGACGACGTCACCCTTGTTGAACTCCTCGATGACCTGTTCGCCCGGACGGTTCCAGTCGAGGTCGGAGAGGTGCACCATGCCGTCGACATCGCCGTCGAGGCCGATGAACAGGCCGAATTCGGTCTTGTTCTTGACTTCGCCTTCGACTTCAGTGCCGGCCGGATGGCTGCGGGCGAATGCTGCCCACGGGTTTTCCAGCGTCTGCTTGAGGCCGAGCGAGATACGGCGCTTGGACGGATCGACTTCGAGAACGACGACTTCGACTTCCTGAGTCGTGGACAGGATCTTGCCGGGGTGAACGTTCTTCTTGGTCCAGGACATTTCCGAGATGTGGATCAGGCCTTCGATGCCCGGCTCCAGCTCGACGAATGCACCGTAGTCGGTGATATTCGTAACGGTACCGGAAATCTTCTTGCCTTCCGGATACTTGGCCTGGATGCCATCCCACGGATCGCTCTCGAGCTGCTTCATGCCGAGCGAGATGCGGTGGGTTTCCTGGTTGATGCGGATGATCTGAACCTTGACCTGCTGGCCGATGTTCAGGATTTCCGACGGATGGTTCACACGGCGCCATGCCATGTCGGTTACGTGCAGCAGGCCGTCGATGCCGCCGAGGTCGACGAACGCACCGTAATCGGTGATGTTCTTGACGACGCCGTCGACAACCTGGCCTTCTTCGAGGTTCTGAACGATTTCAGAACGCTGCTCGGCACGGGACTCTTCCAGAACCGTACGGCGCGAAACCACGATGTTGCCGCGTCGCTTGTCCATCTTGAGGATTTCGAAGGGCTGCGGGTTGTGCATCAGCGGAGTGACGTCGCGGATCGGGCGGATATCGACCTGCGAACGCGGCAGGAAGGCAATCGCACCGTCGAGGTCGACCGTGAAGCCGCCCTTGACCTGGTTGAAGATCACACCTTCGACGCGCTCGCCGGCTTCGAACTTGGCTTCGAGCTTGACCCAGCTTTCTTCGCGGCGAGCCTTCTCGCGCGACAGAACTGCTTCGCCGAGCGCGTTTTCAATGCGCTCAACGTAAACTTCGACTTCATCGCCAACCTTGAGCTGGCCGTCCTTGGCGCGGGCGCCGAATTCCTTGAGCGCGATGCGGCCTTCGACCTTCAGGCCGACGTCAACAACGGCGACATCCTTTTCGATGCCCGTGACGATACCCTTGGTAACATAGCCTTCGGCCAGATCGTTCTTGGCAAAGGACTCTTCGAGAAGGGCCGCGAAATCCTCGCGAGAGGGAGTAGCTACTGACATAAAATCTCCTGCGTGTCCTGATAGCGAAGCGGACACGTACGCGCCGGTTGGTTTGCGTTGAACGGGCCTGAACCCAGTCCGCCCCCTTTCACGAGGGCAATCCGGCGCTTGGACGGAATTTCAGGCTGCATTAACAGCGATCCATGCGTCTCAGCATGCGAAATCGCTTCAATTTAGGCATTTCGGCTCAAGACCGCATCGATGATCGATTGTGCAGCTTGAAACGCGGCCTCTATACTCATTTCCGACGTATCAAGCAAGTGCGCATCATCAGCTGGTTTCAAAGGGCTGTCGGCCCGTCCCATGTCGCGTTCGTCGCGCCGTTTGACGTCCTCGAAAATCGCATCGAAATCGGCCGTCGCCCCCTTGCCGAGAATCTCGTCGTAACGGCGTCTTGCCCGGACCTCCGGCGTCGCCGATACATAGAGTTTGACGGGCGCATCCGGGCAGACGACCGTGCCGATATCACGCCCGTCGAGCACCGTACCCGGCGCCTTTATCGAAAACCGCCGCTGCGCCTCGACCAGCGCCCGACGCACCGCCGGCATGATGGCTATCTTCGAGGCGGCTTCACCGATCTCATGTTTGGAAAGTATATCGCGATCCAATCCAGCGAGTTCAACCTCGCGCGCGACCTTTTCTGCCACCGCCTCGTCGTCGAGCGGCAGACCGGCGTCGAGCAGCGCCTTGGCCGTGGCGCGATAGAGCAGGCCCGTATCCAGATGATGGAAGCCGTATCGCTCGGCGATGCGGCGCGAAAGCGTGCCCTTGCCGGCGGCGGCCGGGCCATCGATGGCGATGGTAAAGGTCTTCATTGTCATGTGATCGATCCTGGGGCCGCGGGCTCACAGGCCTTGGCGCGGAGCCATGCATAGCGTAATCATTTGTAAACGCATAGCATTTCCTTCGCAAGGCCGCCTTTTCCGACGACAATCTTCGCTACGCTCTGCGGCTGCCGCGGCTCGTTACCATACACCCGCCGGCCGGTCATCCGGCGGCCGCGGAAATAGCCTGCGCTCTGATCCTAAAGTTTGGCTTTGACATGGGAAGCCACAGCGATTAAGGGGACCGGCTTATAAATTCCGATGGAACGCCGGCTTGATCGGCATTTGCCGAATCTCGCATTCGGCCATTCTCACGAGGCTTATAGTGGCGAAAGCGGAACTTGGAACCAAGCGTACCGATCCGGAAACCGGCAAGAAGTTTTATGATCTGAACCGGGATCCGGTCGTTTCACCTTATACCGGCAAGTCCTACCCCCTGTCCTTCTTCCAGGAAACCTCGGCGATCGCCGACGTTGCCGAGGAAGACGAGGTCGCGGAAGTCGATACTGAAAACACTGAAGTCGAACTGGTTTCGCTTGAGGATGCCGATGAAGCCGCCTCCGGCGACGACATCCCCGATATCGGCGACGACGATGTCGAAATCGAAGACGATGACGACGACGATACCTTCCTGACACCCGACGAAGACGATGACGACGACGACATGAGCGATATCATCGGCGTGACCGGCGACGAAGACGAAGTCTGACGGCTACATTTCGGCCCGGTGAGGAAAAAATTCTCCGGGCCGGATTATTTAGGCTTGCTATCTCCGAAAACCGGAAGTAATAAGCCGCCACTCCGAAGGGCACGCCTTGAGGAGTATCCCAGGACCGGCGCTCAGCCGGACCACCTTGATGGGGCTATAGCTCAGCTGGGAGAGCGCTTGCATGGCATGCAAGAGGTCAGCGGTTCGATCCCGCTTAGCTCCACCACGCTTCGCCCTTACGGGCTTCGCGTGGCGCAGCCGCGAGAGACCGTTAGGCCGAAGCAGTGCCCGGCATAGCCCGAAGGGCGACGACGGGCTGAAACGCTGATGTGGTACGTCTATATTCTCCGCAGCGTTGATTTTCCCGATCAGGAATACACCGGCTCTACCGCAGATCTGAAACAACGATTCGCCGCTCACAACGCCGGAAAATCCACCCACACGGCCAAATTCGCACCATGGAATTTGCTCTGGTATTGCGCCTTTCCCGACAAGCACAAAGCCCTTGAATTCGAAACATACCTGAAATCGCATTCCGGCAGAGCTTTTGCCGGCAAGAGATTGGTCCAGCCGGATCCGGATCCAGGTAAACTCTAGCCTCCCCGCGTCGCCCCGGCAGACCGCTCCCACAGCCCGCCGGCGCCTCGCGCCTCACATCTCGACGATAACCGCCGTCACCCGCTTCACCACCGGCAGCATCAATAGCAGGACGGGAAAGGCGATTGCCCAGGAAAGCGCCCATGCGGAGGGCCACATGGCAAGAGCCGGCGCGGTCAGGCCCTATACTCGAAGGATGCTGATGGCCGAGACGACTGAGGTCATCAGCAGCGACAGAATGAGCGGCATGACGACGGAATTGTAACGTTTGGGAAGTTTGCCCTTGGCATGTTGATCTCCATAAGCTGCCGATCAGAACAATTGCGCATCGCCGACCGGCGGATTGCGCGTTGATTGACGTAAACGCTTACGGAGCTTCGATCTGAAGCAACGCTGTCTCTATGGCCGAAATAGTTTTGCCGTTCAAGTCAAGCTCCATTCCCTCCTGGTCGTCTTTGCCAATTCCTCAATGAAAGGAATTATCCTTGTTGCCGAAATCTCAGCGATTCGGCTTCAGGACCCGCAATGACCAGAGCAAGACGCCGCCGCCTCATCCGCACCCGACGGACCGTGACCGGGATCGCCCTCGTTGGATCGATTTCGTTTCTTGCCGGCATGACCGATGCGACCGGCCTGCTGCTGACCGGCGATTTTGTCTCCTTCATGACCGGCAATACGACGCGGGCCGCACTGGCCTTGAGCCAGGGCAACCTCTATCACGCCGCTGTACTGATCTCCGCCATCCTGGTTTTCGTGCTCGGCAATGCGGCCGGCATTGTCATCGCCCATTTTTCGCAACGCCGCATTTTCGTGGTGCTTGGATGCGTCGGCCTCGTCCTCGCACTTGCTTCGATGATGACGATGCAAAACTTGCTGCTGGCGCGCTTCTATTTGATCGTTCTTGCCATGGGCATGGTGAACGCCGCTGTCGAGCAAATCGAAGGCCTGCCGATCGGGCTGACTTATGTCACAGGCGCCTTGTCGCGCTTCGGCCGCGGCATCGGCCGCTGGATCATCGGCGATCGCCGTATCGAATGGACGATCCAGATCGTGCCCTGGGGCGGCATGCTGCTCGGGGCGATTGCCGGCGCCCTCCTGACGCGGCTGACCGGCGCGCATGCGCTGTGGCTGGTCTCCCTTTTTGCCATGGTGCTGGCGTTTGTCGCCAGGTTCATCCCCCGGCCGCTCCAGCGGCGCTTCAACCAGAAGATCGCGCCGCATCGATCGGCCGTCGCGCGGGCGAAATAGAGCCGTCGCATTCCTGTCACCGTCGAATCGGATAGGAAGGAGCGCCGTCCGTCCTGAAGGAGTAGGTCTTGTTCCTGATTTCGAAGCTTGTCTGGATTTTCGCTCAGCCGCTGTCGCTGGTATTCCTTCTCGTCTTCCTTGCGCTCATTGCCGGCCTTCTGCGCTGGCGTATCTTGAGTCTCCTCGGCGCAGCCGGTTCGGTCTTGATCCTCTTCGTCACGCTCTACACCACGGCCGGCAACCTCATGATGCAGGGTCTCGAGCAGCGCTTCGCAAAGCCCGCGGCTGATCCGGAGAACCTGCAATGCATGATCGTGCTCGGCGGTGCTTTCGAAAACGAGGTGAACACGGCGCGCCATGGCATAGAATTCAACGCCGCGGCCGACCGCTTCATCGAAGCTCTGCGGCTCGCGCAGACATTTCCGCAGTCGCGCATTCTGGTGTCGGGCGGCGACGGCTCGCTTTCGGGCATCTACGAAGGCGATGCCGCGGCATCCGAGCGTTTCTTCCCGCTCTTCCGCGTCGGCAGGGATCGCCTGATCGAGGAGAAGCAGTCGCGCACCACCTTCGAAAACGCCGTCAATACCAAGGAATTCCTCGCAAGCCAGGGGCTTTCCAGTTGCCTGCTGATCACCTCGGGTTTTCATATGCCGCGCTCCGTCGGCATCTTCCGCAAGCTCGGCATCGATATCGTGCCCTGGCCGACCGATTATCGCACCGACGGTGAGGTGAGGCCGGGGTTGGATTTCACCCAGCCGAACCTCAATGCGCAGAACATGGCGACGGCGATCCGCGAATGGTACGGCCTGGTCGGCTATTATCTCGCCGGCCGGACGTCGGAGCTCTATCCGGGCTGAGTCACTTCTTCGAAATGGTGACGAATTTCGTCCCGCGGACGCGGGCCGTCACGATGCAGGGGTCACCTTCGGTGCGGTCGCAGAAGCGCGGATGCATCTTCATCGCCAGCACCATGTTGCCGAAGCGCTGGACGAAGTCGTAGCCATAGATCTGCGCCGTCGCGATCATGAAATAACCGCCTTCCGCCACCTGCAGGTAAAAATTATAGGTGCAGCCGTCGTCATTGCATTGCGGCCCCTTCTGCCCGTCGCAGGTGAGCTCGCCCTCGTTGACCACCGCGTCGATCAGCCCGTCATTGTTGATGTCCTGCCGGGTGACGAAGCCGTCGGCGAATTCGGCCGTCTTGCACTGCTCCTGGAAATGTTTCTTCTCGTAGATCTCCGGATCGGAAATCAGCGATTGCTGGCCGAAGGCGACAGCCGGCATGACGAGCAGCAGGACGATATTCAGAACGGCGAGCACCAGCGTTTTCACAGCTTTCCTCTTTTGGATAAAGGCTCCATCACCCGGCTTTATGGCCGCGCCGCCTTGCGCCGCCCTTGCCGCCATGGTTCTTTCCGTAAAACTTCTGCCGGTTCCGGGGTCCGCATGTCCTTGCTCGTCTATCTCGATTATGCCGGCATTGCGCTATTTGCTGCGACAGGCGCGCTTGCCGCCTCGCGCAAGCAGCTGGACCTGATCGGCTTTCTGTTTTTCGCCATGGTCACGGGAACGGGCGGCGGCACCGTGCGCGATATCGTGCTCGGCCGCGTGCCGGTTTTCTGGGTGCTGAACCCCGCCTATATCCTCGTCTGCTGCGTCATGGGCGTCGTCGTTTTCTTTACCGCCCACCTGCTGGAATCGCGCTATCGCCTGCTGATCTGGCTGGATGCGATCGGTCTTGCCGCCTATTGCGTGCTCGGCGCCGCCAAGGGCCTTGCCGCCACCGGTTCGCCGACCATCGCGATCGTCACCGGCACGCTGACGGCGACCTTCGGCGGCATTCTGCGCGATCTGATGGCAAACGAGCCTTCGGTGCTTTTGCGGCCGGAAATCTACGTGACTGCAGCCCTTATCGGCGCCGGTGTGTTCACGCTCGCCAATGGCCTGGGAATGCCGCTCTATCTGGCGTCTGCCTGCGGCGTCGTGGCGGCCTTTGCGGTGCGCGGCGGAGCACTGTGGTTTGGCTGGACCTTCCCGACCTACAGGCACAAGCCCGGCCGGCATCCCGACGATGTGATGTGAAGCGGCGTCAGCGCTGCTTCGCCCGCAGGCGGATCACCACGTCGACATGGGCGATTTCCATCCCCTCCGGCGGTTCCGGCAGATTGGCGATCGTCAAATTGCTGACCGGAATATCGAGCACCTCGTTTTCGCCTTCGACGAAGAAATGGTGGTGGTCGGAAACATTGGTGTCGAAATAGGTCCTGGCGCTCTCGACGGCGAGAACGCGGATCAGACCGGCTTCGGTGAACTGGTGCAGCGTGTTGTAGACGGTTGCCAGTGATACCGGCACGCCGGCGGCGACCGCCTCTTCATGCAGTTCCTCGACGGTCAGGTGCCGGTCACCCTTGGCAAACAGGAGGTCGCCAAGCGCGACACGCTGGCGGGTGGGGCGCAGGCCCGCGCCGCGCAGCCTGACCTCTATTGCGATCGGGAGTGCACCCGTCATCAAAACCAACTCCGGTTATTCCTGCATAAATCAATCATGTTTCTTCAAGCGGTATAACTTTTGCACCGGAGCCTTTCAATAGTTCAATGGGGACAAGAGCCTGATAAACGCGGCCAAAACGGGCTTTTGACGCAAATAGGTCTGGTCGCAGCCCTGGCCTTCCTGTATGCGACCACCAAATAATAGCGCAAGCTTGGTCCAGGACCGTGAATGAAGCTGCCTTGATCGTGCTTCATTTTCTGAAGAACTTGGACTACACGTTCACATCCATGGGCTCACGCGGGAGGGAAAAGAAACTTTATGACGACCAGACAATCCAGCTTCTCGTACGACGAACTCATCGCCTGCGCACATGGCGAGCTGTTCGGGCCCGGCAACGCGCAGCTTCCGCTGCCGCCCATGCTGATGGTTCACCGGATCACCGATATTTCCGAAACGGGCGGCACCTTCGACAAGGGTTACCTCAGGGCCGAATACGACGTACGTCCTGACGATTGGTATTTTCCCTGCCATTTCGAAGGCAATCCGATCATGCCGGGCTGCCTCGGCCTCGATGGCATGTGGCAGCTGACCGGCTTTTTCCTGGGCTGGCTCGGCGAGGCAGGCCGCGGCATGGCGCTGTCAACCGGCGAAGTGAAATTCAAGGGCATGGTCAGGCCGCAGACGAAGCTGATCGAATATGGCATCGACTTCAAGCGTGTCATGCGCGGCCGTCTGGTCCTCGGCACGGCCGACGGCTGGCTGAAGGCCGATGGCGAGACCATATACCAGGCGGCCGATCTTCGCGTCGGTCTCTCGAAAGACAAGACGGCCTGAACCGCACCTCAAGCGGCTCACGAAACAAAAAGGTTTGATCAGATGAGACGGGTAGTTGTCACGGGTCTGGGTGTCGTGTCCTCGATCGGAAACGACGCCGCCGAAGTCACCGAATCCTTGCGGCAGGCAAAGTCGGGTATTTCCTTCTCCAGCGACTTCGCAGAACACGGTTTCAAGTGCCAGGTCTGGGGCAGCCCCAAGCTCGGTTCGGCGGAGCTGGCGGAACTGGTCGATCGCCGCGCCATGCGCTTCCTGTCGCAGGGCGGCGCCTGGAACCATGTCGCCATGAAGCAGGCACTGGCCGATTCCGGGCTCGAAGAGAAGGACTACGCTCAGAATGAGCGCACCGGCATCATCATGGGCTCAGGCGGTCCGTCTACCCGCACCCTGATCGAGGCGGCGGAGATCACCGTGAAGAACAACAGCCCGAAGCGCATCGGCCCCTTCGCCGTGCCGAAGGCGATGTCCTCGACCGCATCGGCCACGCTCGCCACCTGGTTCAAAATCCACGGCGTCAATTATTCGATTTCGTCGGCCTGCTCGACATCGGCGCACTGCATCGGCAACGCCGCCGAGATGATCCAATGGGGCAAGCAGGACGTGATGTTCGCCGGCGGCCACGAAGATCTCGACTGGACGATGTCCAATCTCTTCGATGCCATGGGCGCCATGTCCTCCAAGTACAACGATACCCCCGATACGGCCTCGCGCGCCTATGACGTCAACCGCGACGGTTTCGTCATCGCTGGCGGCGCCGGCGTGCTGGTGCTCGAGGAGCTGGAGCACGCCAAGGCCCGCGGCGCCAAGATCTACGCCGAAATCGTCGGCTACGGCGCAACCTCGGACGGCTACGATATGGTCGCCCCTTCGGGCGAGGGCGCCATCCGCTGCATGCGCCAGGCGCTCGCCACCGTCAAAGGCGATGTCGACTATGTCAACACCCACGGTACCTCGACGCCGGTCGGCGACAGCAAGGAAATTGGCGCCATCCGCGAGGTATTCGGCGCCAAGATCCCGCATATTCAGTCGACCAAGTCACTGACCGGCCATTCGCTGGGTGCAGCCGGCGTGCAGGAATCGATCTATTCCCTGCTGATGATGCAGCATGGCTTCATCGGCGAAAGCGCTCATATCTCCGAGCTCGATCCGGAATTCGAAGGCGTGCCAATCGTGCGCAAGCGTATCGACGATGCAAAGGTCGACATCGCCCTCTCCAACTCCTTCGGCTTCGGCGGCACCAACGCCACGCTGGTCTTCCAGCGCTATAACGGATAACCACATGTCGGGAATCATGCAGGGTAAGCGCGGCCTCATCATGGGCGTCGCAAACAACCATTCGATCGCCTGGGGGATTTCAAAAGCTCTCGCCGCACAGGGTGCGGAACTCGCCTTTACCTATCAGGGCGATGCGCTGGGCAAGCGCGTCAAGCCGCTCGCTGCCGAGGTCGGCTCGGATTTCGTTCTGCCCTGCGATGTCGAAGACGTCGCCTCGGTCGATACCGTGGTCGACGCGATCAGCGAGCGCTGGGGCAAGCTCGATTTCATCGTCCACGCCATCGGTTTTTCCGACAAGAACGAGCTGAAGGGTCTCTACGCCGATACGACGCGTGAGAATTTCAGCCGCACCATGGTCATTTCCTGTTTCTCCTTCACCGAGATCGCCAAGCGCTGCGCTCCGTTGATGGAGGATGGCGGTGCGATGCTGACGCTGACCTATAACGGTTCGACCCGCGTCATCCCGAATTACAACGTCATGGGCGTCGCCAAGGCAGCGCTCGAGGCTTCGGTGCGTTATCTCGCCGCCGATTACGGTCCGCGCGGCATCCGCGTCAACGCCATATCGGCCGGCCCGATCCGCACGCTGGCCGGCGCCGGCATCTCCGATGCGCGCGCCATCCTTTCCTGGAACCAGCGCAATGCACCGCTGCGCAAGGCCGTGACCATCGATCAGGTCGGCGGTTCGGCTCTCTACCTGCTTTCCGACCTTTCCGCCGGCGTCACCGGTGAAATCCATTTCGTCGACGCCGGTTTTAACGTCACCTCCATGCCGACGCTGGACATGTTGCGCGGAGCCGACGTCGAATAAGAGCCCTATTCCGAAGTTCCAAGGCCATGCGCATCATAATGCGCATGGCCTTGCTGTTTTGTCCGGGAGAGTTATATTGGAAAAAGGATTATGGGGCGGTCCGTGGAGCGAAACAGTCAGAAGATCATCGCCAGGTTGAAGCGGGAAGGCTTCGAAGTCGTTTCGATTAAAGGCTCGCATCACAAGCTTCGAAGAGGCGATCAGACCATCATCGTGCCGCACCCGAAAAAGGATCTGCCGACCGGCACCGCGCTTGCTATTGCAAAGCAGGCCGGGTGGAGTGTGAGTGACAAATCATGAGATATTTCATTGCCCTCGTGCATAAGGACAGAGACAGCGCTTTTGGTATCAGCTTTCCAGATCTGCCGGCGGTATTCTCCGCTGCCGATGAGGAAGAAGACCTCACCGCTTGCGCCATAGAAGCACTTCGCCTTTGGGCGGAAGACGAAATCCTGCCGATGCCCTCCTCATACGACGAGATCAGTTCCCGGCAGGATATCCGCACGCAGCTGGCCGAGGGTGCTTTTCTGACGCGCGTTCCTTTTATCGAGGATACCACGCGCACCGTTCGAGCCAATGTAACCTTCGACAAAGGCATGTTGGAGGCAATTGACAAGGCTGCGAAAGAGCGCGGCTTGACCCGTTCGGCTTTCCTTGCGAGTGCGGCCCGCAAGGATATCGAGGCTGCATAATGCTTATTTCTTCGCCCACAGAACCTTGAAGCGGGCGTTACGGCAGGTTTCGCCGCTTTCCTTGAAATTCGCCGCCAGAACCGGCTCGTAAGGCAGGCCACGATTGGCCACCAGCAGCAGACGGCCGCCGCCGCGAAGCGCGGATGCGGCTGTCTTGATCATTGCCTGGCCGAGCGCCGGATCGGCGGCATGCCCTTCGTGGAAGGGCGGGTTCATGATGACGAGATCGTACTTGTCCTTGACCGGCTCGCCCGCCAGGTCATGCCAGAAGAAGCGTGCAGGCGCCTTCGGGCAGTTCTCTGCCAGATTATCCCTCGCGGCCTCCAGAGCCGCGTGATCGGCCTCGTAGAGGTCGAGGCGGGTCAGTCCACGCGACTTCTGCGCCATCTCAGCGGAGAGATAACCCCATCCGGCGCCGAAATCCGCGACGTCGCCGGTAAAATCCTGCGGCAGGCGCGAGGCGAGCAATTCCGATCCGGCATCGATCCGGTCATGCGAGAACATGCCGGCGGTGGCATGGAATCGGCCGTCGACGCGCACCGGCGCTTTTACCAGCTTGGAGACGATGTCGCCGGCATCCGCAGGGCGGCCGAACCAGAAGGCGACACCGTGATATTTCGGCATATGGTCGATTGCGAGGTTGAAACCTTCGAGGCGCTTGCGCAGCGGCTGGATGCCGTCTTCCTTGGCGCCGGCAACGACGATCAGGCCGCCGACCCGCGTGCGGGCGATTGCCGCGGCGAGATTGGCCTCGTTCTCGCCTTTGTGCTTTGTGCAGAGCACCAGCGCGGCATCATAGTCCTCGCCGTCGATGTCGGGCTTTGCGTCGATCCGCTGCGCCAGCAACTGTCGATAGAGCGGCCGGAAGCCCTGAACGGCGCTGAGCGAGGCGGCAAAGCCTTCCGGCAGCGCAAAGCCGGCCTCGGCGCCGAGGAAGAGCACGCGCTCGCCCTCGCCGGGCGCTGCGACTGTGCCGCTGGCAAAGGGATGGAACAGTGTCTTCAGGGTCTCGCGGCTCATGGGTCTCGTCTCGTTAAAGCATGTCGCGCAAAAGTGTTGAGCGATTTTGCGGCCACGACATGCGCAAAACCAGAAACCTAAAGTGTGGCGGGCGATCGGAAAGATTGCGCCAGATTATAGGATACAAAAAGGGCGCGGAAGATTCCCGCGCCCGGAATTAAATCTGGAAGGCGCGGCTTATTCGGCCGCTTCTTCCTTCTTCTTTTCGTTCGGGATTTCCTGGCCGGTGGCCTGGTCGACAACCTTCATCGACAGGCGAACCTTGCCGCGTTCGTCGAAGCCGAGCAGCTTGACCCAGACCTTGTCGCCTTCCTTGACAACGTCCTGCGTCTTCGCAACACGCTCGGAAGCAAGCTGCGAGATGTGGACGAGGCCGTCGCGGGCGCCGAAGAAATTGACGAAGGCGCCGAAGTCGGCGGTCTTGACGACCGTACCTTCGTAGACCTGGCCGATCTCGGGCTCGGCAACGATCGAGTGGATCCACTTGCGGGCCGCTTCGATCTCCTTGCCGGAGGAGGAGGCGATCTTGACGGTGCCGTCGTCCTCGATGTTGATCTTCGCGCCGGTCTTTTCGACGATTTCGCGAATGACCTTGCCGCCGGAGCCGATGACTTCACGGATCTTGTCGACCGGGATGTTCATGACTTCGATGCGCGGAGCGAACTCGCCGAGCTGGCCGCGGCTTTCGGTGATGGCCTTGGACATTTCGCCGAGGATGTGGGTGCGACCGCCCTGAGCTTGGCCAAGGGCAACCTTCATGATCTCTTCGGTGATGCCGGCGATCTTGATGTCCATCTGCAGCGAGGTAATGCCGTCGGCGGTCCCTGCAACCTTGAAGTCCATGTCGCCGAGGTGGTCTTCGTCACCGAGAATGTCGGAGAGCACGGCGAAGCGATCGCCTTCCAGGATCAGACCCATGGCGATACCGGCAACCGGCTTTGCCAGCGGAACGCCGGCGTCCATCAGAGCGAGCGAGGTGCCGCAAACGGTGGCCATCGAGGACGAGCCATTCGACTCGGTGATCTCGGAGACGACGCGCAGCGTGTAGGGGAACTGCTCGGGCGTCGGCAGCATCGGACGGATCGCGCGCCATGCGAGCTTGCCGTGGCCGATTTCGCGGCGACCCGGGGAGCCCATGCGGCCGGTCTCGCCAACCGAGTAGGGAGGGAAGTTGTAATGGAGCAGGAAACGTTCCTTGTACATGCCCGTCAGGCTGTCGACATACTGCTCGTCTTCGCCGGTGCCGAGCGTGGCAACGACGATCGCCTGCGTCTCACCGCGGGTGAACAGTGCCGAACCATGGGTGCGCGGCAGCAGGCCGACTTCCGAAACGATCGGGCGAACGGTCGACAGATCGCGGCCGTCGATGCGGCTCTTGGTGTCGAGGATGTTCCAGCGGACGATTTTCGCCTGCAGATGCTTGAAGACCGCGCCGATGACTTCGGCGCTGTACTTCGGCTCGACGCCTTCCGGGAAGAAGTGAGCCTTGACCTTCGCCTTGACGGCGTCGACGGCAGCGTAGCGATCAGCCTTCTGGGTGATCTTGTAGCCTTCGCGCAGTTCGGCTTCGAAATGCTTCAGCATTTCGGCTTCGAGTTCGGAGTGGTCTTCCGGCTGGAAGTCGCGGGGTTCCTTGGCGGCCACTTCGGCGAGCTTGATGATCGCGTCGAGAACCGGCTGGAAGCCCTTGTGGCCGAACATGACGGCACCGAGCATGACCTCTTCGTTGAGTTCCTTTGCTTCGGATTCAACCATCAGCACGGCGTCGTAGGTGCCGGCGACGACGAGGTCGAGGCTCGACTCGTCCATCTCGTCGAGATGCGGGTTAAGAACGTATTCGCCGTTGATGTAGCCGACGCGCGCGCCGCCGACCGGACCCATGAAGGGAATGCCTGAGAGCGTGAGCGCTGCAGACGCAGCAACCATCGACAATACGTCGGGATCGTTTTCAAGGTCGTGCTGAACGACGGTGACGACGACCTGCGTGTCGTTCTTGTAGCCTTCCGGGAACAGCGGGCGGATCGGGCGGTCGATCAGGCGGGAAACCAAGGTTTCCTTTTCGCTCGGACGTCCCTCGCGCTTGAAATAGCCGCCGGGGATCTTGCCGGCTGCGTAGGTCTTTTCCTGGTAGTTGACGGTGAGCGGAAAGAAGTCCTGGCCGGGCTTCGGCGACTTGGCCGAAACGACGGTGGCGAGAACGACTGTTTCGCCGTAGGTGGCGAGAACCGCACCGTCGGCCTGACGGGCGATCTTGCCGGTTTCGAGCTTCAGCGGGCGGCCGGCCCACTCGATTTCGACTGTGTGTGTATTAAACATGTCTTGTCCTTCAATGCGGGAGCACGCGCCATCGCCGATATCAAGGCGCAGCGCACAGTCGACCGCAAGCAATGTGACGTATCACGGGCAAGACAACGGGAGGCTTTTCGTCCTCGGTTTCCTCGGCAATCCGAGGTCCGTGGGAAAACCAGGCCAAAGCCTCAAGAAGCCTTGGCCGAAAGCATCCGGCAATCCTGCCCCATGACAGGTCAACGGTTGGTTTGGCAGAACCGGCCCATCCGGGTCCGCCGGTCTTTTCCACCGCTCGGAGATAGGGCGCGGCTGGAACATTTCATCGGGAACCATGTCCCGAAACAGATCCGGCGGGCACTTGGAAAGCGCCCGCCGGACAATCTTAGCGGCGGATACCCAGGCTGGAAATCAGCTTGGAATAACGGCCTTCATCCTTCTTCTTGAGATAATCAAGAAGCGAGCGGCGGCTCGAAACCATCGTCAACAGGCCACGGCGGGAATGGTTATCCTTCTTGTGGTCCTTGAAGTGTCCGGTCAGGTTGTTGATGCGTTCGGTCAGGATCGCGACCTGGACTTCCGGAGAACCGGTATCGCCTTCGACGGTTGCGTATTCCTTGATCAGCGCAGACTTGCGCTCAGCAGTGATCGACATCGGGTGATCCTTTCTAAGAGAGGAGATAAAGGTCGCCAAAAGCCGGGATGTCGTCCAGCTTTGGCCGTGAATGCGAACAGGCGAACCTGACGCTGGCGCTGCCTATAAACCAAATAAGCAGCGATGGAAAGAGGGGAGCTCCCGCAGCGGTTTTCAGCGGCCCGCCATGGCCTCCCGGATCATTGCATCGTAACCTTCGGGATCCTGCAGCATGGCGAAATGGCTGGCGTTTTTCAGGATCACGAGCCTTGCGCCCGGAATGTCTTTTGCCATCATCTCGGTATGGTCGAGCTTCACCGCCTCGTCATGGTCGCCGATGGCAAGCGTCACAGGCACTGTGATCCTTCCAAGGTCGGCTGCCGTCCAGTTCGGCTGTGTCGCCCACATCTCGGAGATCTGAGAGACGAAGGCGTCGTACTCGTTCGGTGTCGGCGACAGCTTCCGGTAATAGTCGCCGGCGACGTTGATGTAGTCGTTGAAGGTCTTGTTGCTCATCACATCTGGCTTTACGCCGTCGGTGGTGACGTTGGCCGCCTGGGCGATCACGCGCGTCAGCTTTTCCGGATGGTTCATCGCCATGTCGATGCCGATGATGCCACCGTCGGACCATCCCACAAGCGTAACCTTGCCGATCTTCAGATGGTCGAGAAGCGCGACATAGTCTGAGGTCATCAGATCGTAGCCGAAAGGCTGCTGGCTGCGCGTCGAGCGCCCATGCCCGCGGCTGTCAGCAACGATGACCAGGTGATCCCTGGCGAAATCGGCGATCTGATGACCCCAGACCTCGGCATTTCCAAGACCGCCATGGATGAAGAGGATCGGGTCGCCCTCACCATATTCGGCGTAGTACATCTTGATGTCGTTCACATCGGCCATGCCGCTTGTCTTCGGCACGGGCATCGAAGGGAAGGCCGGGAGCTCGGCCCAGCGCTCGGCGGATTGAGCGCCGGCAACGGTCAGGAACATCGAAAAGAACGTCAGTATTCCAACAGTGAGTGCGCGCATGATTTTCCCCTCGGGCCACAATGACCCGAAAGGAAGATATTGCATCGCTATCGACTGGCAATCGCCGTCACGAACAAACAGCTCAGCCGAAAACGCGCTTCGGGCGAAACTCGCCCTCGCCGATCTCGCCGATCGCAATCAGCCGGCCGCGGGCCGTCGCATAGGCCTCGCTTTCGGCAACCGGCGCATCACGGCCGCGCACGAGGATCGGGTTGCCCATCTTCAGCCGATGCGCCTGGTCGTCGTTGATGACGAGATGGGGAAGGGCGGAAAGTGCCTCGCAGGTGTTGATCAGCAGCGCGTCGAGGGCCGCAAGCCGCTCGTCCATATCTTCGATCGCCTCCAGCGCCACAAGGTCTGCGAGCGGCACCATGGCCTCTTCGGCGAAGGGCGCGACAAAGCTGCGCCGCAGCCCGGACACGTGGCCGTAGCAGCCGAGCTCCCGGCCAAAATCGCGGGCAAGCGCCCTGACATAGGTACCCTTGCCGCATTCGACTTCGAAATGCGCGGTATTGGCATCCGGGCAGGCGAGCAATGTCAGCCGGAAGATATCGACTTCGCGCGAGGGAATTTCGACAACTTCGCCTTCGCGCGCCAGATCATAGGCGCGTTCACCCGATATCTTGATCGCCGAAAACTGCGGCGGCACCTGGCTGATGGTGCCGATATAGCTGGGCAGGATATCGCGGATCTGCTGTTCGCTCGGGCGCGTGTCCGAGCTTTTGGTCACTTCGCCCTCGAGATCGTCCGTTGCCCGTTCCTCGCCCCAACTGACCGTAAATTCATAGATCTTGCGGCCGTCCATCACATAGGGAACGGTCTTGGTCGCATCGCCGAGCGCGATCGGCAGCATGCCGGAGGCGAGCGGATCGAGCGTGCCGGCATGACCGGCCTTCTGCGCCTTGTAGAGCCACTTGATCTTGGAAACGGCTTCCGTCGAGCCGAAATCCACCGGCTTGTCGAGGATCAGCCAGCCGGAAATCGGCCGGCCCTTGGGTTTGCGTGGTTTGGACATGCGTCTCTTCTGTTTATTGTTCGTCATTATCGCCGTCGAGGTCGCGTCGGACTTCGGGCGAACGCAGCAGCTCGTCGATTTTTTTGTAGTTGTCGAAGCTGGTATCGTCACGGAAGCGCACCTCCGGCATGTATTTCATCTGCCGAAGCTGCTGCCCGAGGCGCCCGCGGATATACCTCGCATTACGGTTCAACGCCTCGATGACGATGCTGTGGTCGGAAACGCCGAGCGGTGTCACATAGGCGGTGGCGATCTTGAGGTCGGTTGACATGCGCACTTCCGAGATCGAGATCACGGTCGCTTCGATGATGTCGTCACGCACTTCGCCGCGCTGCAGCACCTGGGTGATCGCGGCGCGAACCTGTTCGCCAACGCGCAGCATGCGCTGCGAAGGCGCGGAAGAAGTCGATCTGGTCATTGTTATCTCTATTTGCCGATGCGGCTGGGAATCGAACCCGTCAAAGGAGAGCGTCCATGACTCTTTTGGTCGAAAAGGTCAAGTCGGCAGATACCCGAAAGCCATCCGCCGGCTGGCGAATGGCTTTCGGAAAGCTGATATCGTGCTCAGCGGGTTAGAGCGTGCGCGTGATATGTTCGACGCGGAAGCACTCGATGACGTCGCCAGCGCGCATGTCCTCGTAGTTCTCGAAGGCCATGCCGCATTCCTGACCCATCGGCACTTCGGATACTTCGTCCTTGAAGCGCTTGAGGGTCTTGAGCTTGCCTTCGTGAACGACGACGTCGTTGCGGATGAGGCGGACGCCCGCACCGCGTTCGACCTTGCCTTCGACGACACGGCAGCCTGCGACCTTGCCGACCTTGGTGATGTTGAACACTTCGAGGATTTCGGCATTGCCGATGAAGGTTTCGCGCCGTTCCGGAGAGAGCAAGCCCGACATCGCTGCCTTCACGTCATCCACCAGGTCGTAGATGATGTTGTAGTAGCGGATTTCGATGCCTTCGCGTTCGGCGAACTGGCGAGCCTGCGTATTTGCACGAACGTTGAAGCCGATGATGGCCGCGTTCGACGCTTCGGCGAGCGAGATATCCGACTCGGTGATGCCGCCGGCGCCCGAATGGACGATACGGGCACGGACTTCGTCGGTACCGAGCTTCTCCAGCGCGCCGGCAATGGCTTCGATCGAGCCCTGCACGTCGCCCTTGATAACCAGCGGGAACTCCTTGATGCCGGCGCTCTGGCGCTGCATCATCATCTGTTCCAGCGAACCGCGCTGTCCCGACTGGCGGGCAGCCGCCTTATCGCGGGCAAGACGCTGACGATACTCCGAGATTTCGCGGGCGCGGCTTTCGCTTTCGACGACGGCGAACTTGTCGCCCGCCTGCGGCGTGCCGGACAGACCAAGAACCTCGACCGGGGTCGCGGGACCTGCCTCCTTCACATGGTCGCCCTTGTCGGTGACGAGGGCGCGCACGCGGCCCCAGACGTCGCCGGCGACGATGATCTGGCCCGGACGCAGCGTGCCCTTCTGGACGAGCACGGTCGCGACCGAACCACGGCCACGATCGAGCTGGGCTTCGATGACGGTACCTTCCGCAGTCCGGTTCGGGTTAGCCTTGAGATCGAGAATTTCCGACTGCAGCAGGATCGCCTCGAGCAGCTTGTCGAGGTTCTTGCCGGTCTTGGCCGAAACTTCGACGTCGAGCACTTCACCGCCCATGGATTCCACGAAGACTTCGTGCTGCAGCAGCTGGTTGCGGACCCTCTGAGGATCAGCCTCGTGCTTGTCGACCTTGTTGATCGCAACGATGATCGGAACACCGGCCGCCTTGGCGTGGTTGATCGATTCGATTGTCTGCGGCATCACGCTGTCGTCGGCTGCGACGACCAGGATCGCGATGTCGGTCGCCTGGGCACCGCGGGCACGCATTGCCGTGAAGGCGGCGTGGCCAGGCGTATCAATGAAGGTGATCTTCTGACCGCTCTGCTCCACCTGATAGGCGCCGATATGCTGCGTGATGCCACCGGCTTCGCCGGAAACCACGTTGGCATGACGGATGGCGTCGAGCAGTGAGGTCTTGCCGTGGTCGACATGGCCCATGATGGTGACGACGGGCGGGCGCGAAACCAGTTCGCCGTCCTCGTCGGACACATTGAAGATGCCGAGTTCGACGTCGGATTCCGACACGCGCCGGACCGTATGGCCGAATTCGCCGGCGATGAGTTCGGCGAGGTCGGCGTCGATGACGTCGCCCGGCTTCATCATCTGGCCTTCCTTCATCAGGTACTTGATGACGTCGACGGCGCGTTCGGACATGCGCTGCGACAGTTCCTGAATGGTGATGGTCTCGGGCAGAACTACCTCACGGGAGATCTTCTCGCGGGTTTCCTGCATCTGACCGCGGCGGAATTTCTCCTGCCGGCGGCGCATCGCCGAGAGCGAACGTCCGCGGGCATTGTCGTCACCGTCAACGTTGGCCGTGGAGATCGTCAGCTTGCCGCGACGGCGTTCTTCATCCGTCTTCGGACGCGTCGTGACCGGCTTTGCCGGTTCAGGGCGAACGACACGGCCACGGACCGGAGCGCCGCGCGCGGCACCCCGATCTTCTTCTTCCTTTTCGTCGCGACGGCCGCGAACGGCGCCGGGAACAGCAGCGCCCGCTGCCGGACGGGCAGCAGCCGGTGCTCCAGCCGCATCGGGCCGGCGCGCGGCAGGTGCCGACGGTGCGGGTTGCTGCGGGGCGTCGGCGCGTGCTTCGGCCGGAGCCGGTGCGGCGGCTGCTGGTTCAGTAATGGCGGCGGGTGCCTCGGCCTGGCGCGTCGCCTCTTCAGCGGCCCTGAGGGCAGCTTCTTCCGCTTCGGCTGCCTTGCGGACAACCTCTTCGGCGGCACGGCGCTTTTCGTCCTCGGCGCGGCGGATCGCATCCTGTGCGTCACGCGCCTGGGCGTCGGCAAGCGCACGGCGGCGGGCGTCCATCTCTTCAGGCGACAGATGGTTCAGCACCACCGGGCGCGGACGATCGTTCTGGCGCGGCGTCTGGTGGGACTGCTGCGGACGTTGGTTCGTCTGGCTGTTGTTGCCCTGCTGGATCCGCGGTGCCGGTGCCGGCTGCTGCGGGCGCGCCTGCACAGGCGCGGGCGCCGGTTCGGCAGCACGCACAGCGACCACCGGAGCGGCAGGTGTGATCGGCTTTTCGTCTTCCGGGCGCATCGGGCGCCGCTTGCGGGTCTCGACGACGACCGCCTTGGTGCGGCCTCGACCCATATCCTGGCGAACGGTGCCCTGGCTCATCCCCGATGGTTTCAGGGTAAGCGTCTTTTTGCCCGTCACGCTGATTGTCTTGTCGTCGTTACTATCGGTCATTCGTTCCCGTTCCTTCGGACAGGGAGCGATGACTAGATCAGACCCTGTCGTTCAATACTGTCGATCAATGAAGATGCGACCGGCCGATGCCGGTGACCGCCTCATTGTTTTTGCCGGCCAGCGCCGCCCGCTGCCCGGGACTGACCGCCAATACGGTACTGTTCGAGCATCTTTGCGCGCTTCACTACACCCTCACCCGCCTGCCCTGCAAGCACTGCGGCATGGATAAAAGCATTCTGGCCCATCAGGCCTTCCATTTCGCTCTCCGAGAAGAGACGGAAGGAAGGTATCTCCTCCTCGGTCTCCATTCCGAGGTGCCAGGCCTTGCGGGCCTGGTCGATTTTCCGGACGCCGTCGTCCGCTGCATCAGTCGCATGGAACACCGCAAGCGCTGCTCCGCTTCTGACTGCGGCATCCACTTTCGAGGACCCGCTGACGAACTGACCGGCTTTCCGCCCCATGTTCATCATCTGCATCAATTGCGCCGAAAGCAGCCGATCGACGCTCGCGCCGAGATCGTCTGCCGCCTTCACATCCATTTTCAGCGCACGGGCGAAGAGTTTCTTCGCCACTGCCCTGTCGACCAGCGACCGGTCGATCTTCACCCAGCATCCGCGTCCCGGAAGCTCGCGCTTCAGGTCGGCGACAATAGTTCCATCGGGAGCGGCAACGAAGCGGATCAGCTCTTCCGGCGATCCGCTTTCGCGCGTCACGATGCACATGCGTCCGTTCACGTCATAACCTGCAAGATCGTCGTCCTCATCAGGGAGAGCGTCCGGCTCATGCGCGGTCATCATACTTCCTGTTCGGCTTCGGCTTCGATGACCTCTTCTTCGGTCCCCTTAGCCAGGTCCTCTTGCGTGATCCAGCCGGCCGAAAGGCGGGCCTGGACGATCATTTGTTCAGCCTCGACGCGCGAGACGTCGAACTTCGAGAACAGGCCTTCGAACTTCTTCGTTTCGCCGTTCTTGCGTTCCGTCCAGCCGACGAGATCGTCGGCGGCACAACCGGCAAAGTCCTCGATCGACTTGATGCCGTCTTCGCCGAGCGCCACCATCATCTGGGCGGTGATGCCGTCGATTTCGCGCAGCTCGTCCTGAACGCCGAGCGCCTTGCGCTTCTCGTCCATCTCGGCTTCGAGACGCTCGAGGAATTCGCGGGCACGCTGCTGGATTTCCTGGGCCGTCTCTTCGTCGAAACCGTCGATCGAGGAGATCTCGTCGAGATCGACATAGGCCAGTTCTTCGACCGCGGCAAAACCTTCGGAGGCCAGAACCTGGCCGACCATTTCGTCGACGTCGAGCGAATCCATGAACAGGTTGGTGCGTTCGTTGAATTCCTTCTGGCGGCGTTCCGATTCCTCGGCCTCCGTCATGATGTCGATGTCCCAGCCGGTCAGCTGCGAGGCGAGGCGGACGTTCTGGCCGCGGCGGCCGATCGCAAGCGACAGCTGCTCATCGGGAACGACGACTTCGATACGCTCGGCATCCTCGTCGAGAACGACCTTGGCGACTTCGGCCGGCTGCAGGGCATTGACGACGAAAGTCGCCGGGTCTTGGCTCCACGGGATGATGTCGATCTTCTCGCCCTGGAGTTCGCCGACGACGGCCTGAACGCGCGAACCGCGCATACCGACGCAGGCGCCGACCGGATCGATCGAACTATCGTTCGAGATCACGGCGATCTTGGCGCGCGAACCCGGATCGCGGGCGACCGACTTCACCTGGATGATGCCGTCGTAAATCTCGGGCACTTCCATGGTGAATAGCTTCACCATGAACTGCGGGTGAGTACGCGACAGGAAAATCTGCGGGCCGCGCTGCTCGCGACGGACATCATAGACATAGGCACGGACACGATCGCCGTAGCGGACGTTTTCGCGCGGGATCATTTCGTCGCGGCGGATGATGCCTTCGCCACGGCCGAGATCGACGATGACATTGCCATATTCGACGCGCTTGACAGTGCCGTTGACGATTTCGCCGACGCGATCCTTGAATTCGTCGAACTGGCGGTCGCGCTCGGCTTCACGCACCTTCTGCACGATCACCTGCTTGGCGGACTGTGCGGCGATACGGCCAAAATCCATCGGCGGCAGCGGATCGGCGATGAAATCGCCAAGTGCGGCGTCCGGATTGCGGTCGCGAGCAAGCTCCAGCGGGATCTGCGTCGAATAATCCTCAGCCTTGTCGACGACTTCGAGCAGGCGCTGAAGACGGATTTCGCCGGTCTTCGGATTGATATCGGCCCGAATGTTGGACTCGGTGCCGTAACGGGAGCGTGCCGCCTTCTGGATGGCGTCGGCCATTGCGGCCAGCACGATCTCGCGGTCGATGACCTTTTCGCGCGCCACTGCATCTGCGATCTGCAGAAGTTCGAGCCGGTTCGCACTGACTGCCATTGTCTTGTTTCTCCGTCTTTACTCCAGGGTTCCCGTCCCTGTAGCGGTCTGTTGATCGGTTATTCCTGGTCGTCCGCTTCGTTCTGGTTGGCTGCCTGGGCTTTCGCCAGCTTGTCGGCGCGCAACGCGTCGCGGATCAGGTCGTCGGTCAGAATGAGCTTCGCATCGCTAAGCGCCGAGAAGGGAATGATGACCTTCTGTTCTTCCCCGTAAGCGACCTGGTCACGCTCGAGCGTGAAGCCATCGACGCCTGCTTCGACGATCTTGCCGCGGAAGCGCTTGCGATTGTCGATCAAGATCGACGTCTCGCATTTCACAAGGTGGCCCTGCCAGCGGACAAAATCGGATTTCCGCACCATCGGACGGTCGATGCCGGGCGAAGACACTTCGAGATGATACTCTTTATCGACCGGATCTTCCACATCGAGGACAGGAGAAATCGCCATCGAGACTTCTTCGCAGTCCTGAACCGTCATCGTCCCGTCGTTGCGTTCGGCCATCACCTGCATCGTCACGCCGTTCTGGTTCAGCATACGGACGCGGATCAGCCGGAAGCCGATGCCGACGAGGACGGGTTCGATGATATCGGCAAGACGCTGGTCGAGTCCGGTTTCGGTAATCAGCCGCGGCTCAAGTTCGTTGTCTGCGTTTGTCATGTCCGACAAGCGGTGCGCTCCTCGCAATTTCATGCTTTTTAGGGATCGCGTTAATAAAAAAGAGCGGGTCCTTGCGGCCCACTCTTCATCAAGCGATCAAGAATTTGAGAGCCATATAGTCGGGTTTTTCCGAAATTGCAAGGTCTGCGACCGATTCCGCCAATTGGTGTCGGGCGACGTCGGCGGGGCCTATGGCCAGCGCCGATCTTGCGCATATATTGCCGTTGCGGCGCAATAACAAAAGCGGAGAAATCGTGGCCTACACTTCGTCGACATTGGCGCCACTGCGGCACGATACCTACCGCGCCATCTGGTTCGCCAGCCTGTCCTCGAATTTCGGCGGCCTGATCCAGGCGGTGGGTGCTGCCTGGATGATGACGACGATCACCTCCTCGGAGGATATGGTCGCGCTGGTGCAGACCTCGACGGCGCTGCCGATCATGCTGTTTTCGCTGATATCGGGTGCGCTCGCCGACAATTACGACCGCCGGCGGGTCATGCTGACCGCGCAATGCATGATGCTGACGGTCTCGGCCCTGCTGACGATCTTCGCCCTTCTCGGCTGGATCACTCCCTGGCTGCTGCTGTTCTTCACCTTCCTGATCGGCTGCGGCACTGCACTCAACAATCCCTCCTGGCAGGCCTCGGTCGGCGACATGGTGCCGCGCGCCGATCTGCCGGGCGCCGTCACGCTGAACAGCATGGGTTTCAACATTACCCGCAGCGTCGGCCCGGCGATTGGCGGCGTCATCGTCGCCGCGGCGGGCGCCGCTGCAGCTTTCGCGGTGAACACCGTGAGCTACCTCGCTTTGATCTATGCCCTGCTGCGCTGGCGCCCAGGCACACCGGCCTCGACCCTGCCGCGGGAGGCGCTCGGCAGCGCCATCTTCGCCGGCCTGCGTTATGTCTCGATGTCGCCGAACCTCGAAAAGGTTCTCCTCAGGGGACTGCTCTTCGGCACCGGCGCCAGCTCGATCCTGGCGCTGCTGCCGATCGTCGCGCTCGATCTCGTCGGCGGCGGCCCGTTGACCTATGGTTTCATGCTCGGCGCCTTCGGCATCGGCGCGATCGGCGGCGCGGTGCTGAATGCGCGGCTGCGCCAGGTGCTTTCCAGCGAGATGATCATCCGCCTGTCTTTCGCCGGCTTCGCACTGAGCGCCGTCATCGCCGCCTTCAGCCCAAGCGCTGTCCTCACCTCTGCCGGGCTGCTCGTCTCCGGCGCCTGCTGGGTCTCCGCACTTTCTCTCTTTAATACCATCGTTCAGCTGTCGACGCCGCGCTGGGTGGTCGGCCGCGCGCTGTCGCTCTACCAGACCGTCACTTTCGGCGGCATCGCCGGCGGCAGCTGGCTGTGGGGTGTTGCCGCCGATCGCTACGGTGTCGCCGACGCGCTGCTGATGTCATCAGCCATCATGCTGCTCGGCATCGTGGCCGGCCTGCGGTTTTCGATGCCGGCCTTCGCCTCGCTCAACCTCGATCCGCTGAACCGCTTCACCGAACCGGCCCTCAGTCTCGACATCACGCCGCGTAGCGGCCCCATCGTCATCCAGGTCGATTACGAGATCGGAGATGACGACCTTGCCGAATTCATGGAGTTGATGGGCGAACGCCGCCGTATCCGCATCCGTGACGGCGCCCGCAACTGGGCGCTGATGCGCGATCTCGAAAATCCCGGACTGTGGACGGAAACCTACCATACGCCGACCTGGGTCGAATACATCAGACACAACCAGCGGCGCACCCAGGCCGATGCCGAAAACACCGACAGGCTTCGGGCGCTTCACCGCGGCGAAGGCCCGCTCCATGTTCACCGGATGATCGAACGCCAGGCGATCCCGCCGGGTGACGATGTCTTCCACAAGGCGCCGATCGATCTGCATCATTGAGAATAGCCATGCACGGTTTCAGGCTCGCCCGCCAATCCGATCTCGCCGCCATCGTCCGGCTCCTGGCCGACGACGATCTTGGCGGCACCAGGGAGGTCATCGCCAATCCCGTCGATGCGCGTTATCTCTCGGCCTTTGCCGCGATCGAGGCGGATGCCAATCAGCTTTTGGCCGTTGCAATCGATGCGGCCGATCGGGTCGTCGGCTGCCTGCAGCTGAGTTTTATTCCTGGCCTGTCGAGGACAGGCATGTGGCGCGGGCAGATCGAAAGTGTGCGTGTCGCAAGCGATCGTCGCGGCTCGGGCCTCGGCGCGGAATTGATCGAATGGGCGATCGCCCAATGCGCCGAGCGCGGCTGCGGCCTCGTGCAGCTGACATCGGACAAAACGCGGGCAGATTCGATCCGCTTCTATGAGAAGCTCGGTTTTGTCGCCAGTCACGAAGGGCTGAAGCGCACGCTCTGAAGCGGATTACTTCAGCTTGCCCTTCATCGTCGCTTCGGGAAAACAGGTCGGCTTCATGCCGTTTTTTGCCTGCCACTGGCCGATCGACCGCCGGGTCTTGTAACCCGGCAGACCGTCGGAGCCGCCGACATCGTAGCCCTGCCGCTCCAGCGCCTTCTGCATGGCGGCGACATCAGAGCGCAGCATCTTGCCGACATCGCCCCATCGGCCTTGGAAGGGGCCGCCATTGTCGGCGATCCGGTCGGCGAGATTGCCGATGTAAAGCGCGTAGAGATCGGAATTATTATATTCCTTGATGATGTAGAAATTCGGCGTGACGACGAATTCCGGCCCGTCGCGGCCGGCCGGCACCAGCATCATGCCCTCAGCCTTCATCTCGCCGGCGGGAAAACCCTTGCCGGAGATGCGGTCGATGCCGAGCGAAGCCCAGTGCGACAGCGGCTTTGCGAGATCCGGCCCTTCCTGCGCGCAGGAGACCGCCTCCGGTATCGACACCTCGAAGCCCCAGTCGCGGTCGCGCTGCCAGCCCTTTTTGACCAGGAAATTGGCGATCGAGGCGAGCGTATCCGGCACCGAGGTCCAGATGTTGCGATGGCCGTCGCCGTCGAAATCGACCGCATATTTCAGATAACTCGTCGGCATGAACTGCGGCTGGCCGAGTGCGCCGGCCGACGAACCCTTGAAATCGGCGGGCGTCACGTCGCCGCCGTCGAGAATATGCAGCGCCGCCACCAGTTCGGTGCGGAACATCTCCTTGCGCGTCGACATGAAAGCCTTGGTCGCCAGCACCTCGATCGCCGAATTCGGAATCTTCGCCGCGCCGAATCCGGTCTCCCGGCCCCAGATGGCCAGCACGATCGAGCCCGGCACCCCATAGGTCTTCTCGATCCGCTTCAGCGTTGAGCCGTATTGCGCGGCAAAGCCGCGCCCCGTTGCGGCAAGCCTCTTCAGATGGTCCTCGTTGAAATAGGGACCGGGCGAGGAAAATTCCGCCTGCGTCTGCTTCTGCTCCTTCGGCGGCGGAAAACCGGGCGGCGCGAGATCGGGCAAGTTCCAATTCAGCCCAATGCCGGAGAAAGCGGCCTGAAAGGTCTTCTGCGAAATGCCGTTCGCCTTGGCCTCGGGCCAGAGGTCCTTCTGCACCCACGTCTCGAACTGCGCCTCGACATCGGCCTTCGAGGGGGCGGCGAGGGCGGGGAGCGGGAGGAGAGCGGCCATTGCAGCGAGTGCGATCGTCCATAGCCGTCGCGGAGCACCCCCCTCTGTCCTGCCGGACATCTCCCCCACAAGGGGGGAGACCGGCTGGGGGCACCCTGTTGTCCCAATCAAGCGCCGCAGGAGACCGGCGCCGCTTGGCTCGCGATCAAGATTTCTCGGAACCGATGCATCTTGCCGATCTCCCCCCTTGTGGGGGAGATGCCCGGCAGGGCAGAGGGGGGTCTCTTTCAACATATGCAAATCCCTCATATCACCGTTCGCGCCCGCAGCGCCGCCGCCAGCGTGCCCTCGTCGAGATAGTCGAGTTCGCCGCCGACCGGCACGCCGTGCGCCAGGCGGGTGATCTTCACCTCGAGCCCCTGCAGCTGGTCGGTAATGTAATGCGCCGTCGTCTGCCCTTCGACGGTGGCATTGACGGCGATGATCAGTTCGCGAATGCCGCCTTCGCCGAGCCGGTCGATCAGCCCGCGAATATTCAGATCGTCGGGGCCGATCCCGTCGAGCGGCGACAGCGTGCCGCCGAGCACATGGTAGGCGGCGTTCATCGCGCCTGCCCGCTCCAGCGCCCAGAGGTCGGAGACATCTTCGACGACGATGATGATGGATTGATCGCGCTGCGTGTCGGTGCAGACGGTGCACGGATCGACGGTATCGACATTGCCGCAGCGCGAACAGATCTTCACCTTGTCATAGGCCTCGCCCATCGCATTCGACAGCGGCCCCAGCAACTGATCCTTCTTCTTGATCAGATGCAGTGCCGCCCGGCGCGCCGAGCGCGGCCCAAGGCCCGGCACCTTCGCCAGAAGCTGGATGAGTTTTTCGATTTCGGGGCCGGTGACTCGTTTTGCCATGCGCCGTTCTTAACTGATATGGCACGAAAACGGAATCGCGGAAGGATCGGCCGTCCCATGAAAATCTTGGCGCTGTGTACCGGCAATCCGGAAAGGCTGCCGGGCAAGAGCTATAAGACCGGCATCTTCAAACATGCCGTCAACGGCGCGGTGATCGTCGATGCTGAAGGCCTCGTCGGCGATGCCATCTGCAACCGCAAACACCATGGCGGTGTCGATCAGGCGGTTTATGTCGAGGGATCGCTGACGCTCGATTGGTGGGCAAAGGAACTCGGCCGGCCCTACGAGCCCGGCACCTTCGGCGAAAACATGGTGATCTCGGATCTCGACAACCGCGACGTCGCCGTCGGCGATCGCTTTGCCACCGGCGATCTCGTCCTCGAAGTCACGTCATGCCGCATTCCCTGCGCCACCTTCGCCGCCAGGATGGCCGACCCGAAATTCGTCAAGCGCTATACAGTCGCCGCCCGTCCCGGCATCTACTGCCGCGTCATTCGAGGCGGCGTGGTCGAGGCCGGAATGCCGGTGAACCATCAAGCGTTTGCGGGAGCGAAAGTCAGGATGCCGGAGCTGATGGAAACCTTCGGGCGACGGCTTTCGGAGGTGGATCGAGCGAGATATCTCGCAGCACCGATTCACTACAAATTGCGAGCGATGTTGGAGGCCCACTGAGTAGCGGGCATAGGCGCGACGTCTTTGTTTAGCGGCTCGATCAGAACGGCAGCTTGAATCCCGGGGGGATCGGCAGGCCGGCGGTCAGCGCCTTGGTCTTTTCGGCGGCGAGCGCTTCGGCCTTGTCCTTGGCGTCCTTGTGGGCAGCGACGATCAGGTCCTCGAGGATCTCGACATCGTCTTCCTTGAACAGCGAAGGGTCGATCTTCAGGCTCTTCAGCTCGCCCTTGCCCGAGATGAGCACGGTGACGAGGCCGCCGCCGGCCTTGCCTTCGGCCGTGAGCTCGGCGATCTCCGCCTGCATCTGCTCCATCTTGGCCTGCATTTCCTTGACTTTGCCCATCATGCCCATGATGTCGCGCATCGTCTTGCTCCTTGTTGAAACTCTAGAACTCTATGTCGTCGCCAGGCAGAATGTCGCCTTCATCGGATTCGGCGGCGGCCGGCGGCGTTGCCTCGCCTTCCTCGTCCGGTTCGGGCGCCCGCACGCGCACGTCGATGATTTTCGCGCCGGGAAAATGCGCCAGGATCGCTGCCACGTCGGGGTCCTGACGGGCGTCGATGACATGCTGTTCCCGGGTCCTGGCCTCGGCTTCCACCAGCGTCGGCTTGCCCTCTTCGCGGCTGAGGCTGACGATCCAGTGGATGCCGGTCCATTCCTTCAGCTTGACGGCAAGCTCGTTGAGCAGCGTCGTCGGCGCACCCTCGGTCAGGCTGACGTCAAGGCGGCCGGGCTCGATCCGGACCGGGCGCACGAAGGTGCGCACCATCGCCTTCAGCTTTGGGTCGCGCTTCTCGGCGGCCAGATCGACGATATCGCTGACCGAATTGACCTGGACGAGCGGCTTCGGTGTCTCAGCCGGTTTCGTCTCGATCCGGCCGACAGCCATCGTCTCGGGCTGGCTGCTCGGTACCGCACGCAGCATTGCCACCGGCGCGGACGCCTGCGGCTTGCTCGGTGCAATTTCCGGCGCGCGTGCCGCGACACCGCTTTGATAGGGAACCCGCGTGCCGTTGCCGCCGCCACTGCCGGAGGGCGGGGAGGCGGGCCGCGGGCCGGCATTGTCGCCGGAAAATTCGGCAAGCCGCCGCGCCGCGTCTTCGGGCGCCGGCAGATGTGCCGCATGCGCCAGCCGGATCAGCACCATTTCGGCCGCACCCGCCGTGCGCGACGAGCCCTCCGTTTCCGGAATGCCCTTCAGCAGCATCTGCCAGATGCGCGACAGCGTCGTGACCGCAACGCCCTTGGCGAATTCCGCCGCCTTGGTGCGCTCGACTTCGCTGAGCGAGGGGTCGTTTGCCGCATCCGGCACATATTTCAGCCGCGTCACCAGATGGGTGAAATCGGCAAGATCGGTCAGCACCACCACCGGATTGGCGCCGGCCTCGTATTGGCTCTGGAATTCGCCGAGGGCGGCGGCCACGTCGCCCTGGACGACATGCTGGAAGAGATCGACGATCCGGGCGCGGTCGGCAAGACCGAGCATCCCGCGCACGGCTTCCGCCTGCACGGCACCGGCACCATGGGCGATCGCCTGGTCGAGCAGCGACAGCCCGTCGCGCGCCGAGCCTTCGGCGGCACGTGCGATCATTGCCAGCGCGTCCGGTTCCGCCTCGATGCCTTCCTTGGCGGCGATCGTCGAAAACAGCCCGACGAGATCCGACGCGCTGATGCGGCGCAGGTCGAAGCGCTGGCAGCGTGACAGCACGGTGATCGGCACCTTGCGGATCTCGGTCGTGGCGAAGATGAACTTCACATGCTCCGGCGGCTCTTCCAGCGTCTTCAAGAGGCCGTTGAAGGCCTGCGTCGACAGCATGTGCACTTCGTCGATGATGTAGACCTTGTAGCGCGCCGAAACCGGCCGGTAGCGCACCTGCTCGATGATCTCTCTTATATCGTCGATGCCGGTATGGGAGGCGGCATCCATCTCGATCACGTCGACATGCCGGCCTTCCATGATCGCCTGGCAGTGCTCGCCGGGCGTGCGAAGGTCGATCGTCGGCTTGTCGATATCGGCTGTCTTGTAATTCAGCGCTCGCGCCAGGATGCGCGCCGTCGTCGTCTTGCCGACGCCGCGCACGCCGGTCAGCATGTAGGCCTGGGCGATGCGGCCGGTTTCGAAGGCGTTGGTCAGGGTGCGGACCATCGGCTCCTGGCCGACCATCAGGTCCGTGAAATCCTTGGGGCGGTATTTGCGAGCCAGCACCCGGTATCCGGTGCCCGTCGAGGCGGCATCTTTTGATTGTCGCTCGGTGTCGCTCATCGCCCTGCTTGTCGCCCGGATCGTCGGGCACTTCGTGGAGAGAAGGTGGGAGGCTGGCACGATGACCCGTGCCGGGCTCGTTAGGGCTGCTTCCTTCCGGACCTGACCCGGTTGGCGAGTGGCTCGTCCACCACCAACCTCCCGAATGCACATATCGGCAATATCGTCATCAAAAGCAAGCCAACATGCGAAAAAACTGCTAGTCGTTGGAAAACATGGGAGGAATGCCCTTTGAACGGTTTCGTGCTCGACCCCCGGCTGGAAAACGACAGCACCAGCATCATGGTCACCGGCCTCTGTGATCTCAGATTGTCGAGGGATGCCCGCTGGCCCTGGCTCATTCTGGTGCCGCGCCGGGCAGGCATCACCGAAATCTTCGAGCTGACGCCGCTCGACCAGGTGCTGCTTGCCTTCGAGACCGAGCTCACGGCCACGGCGCTGAATCAGATCACTGGTGCTGCAAAAATCAATATCGGGGCTCTTGGCAATATCGTCCGCCAGCTTCATGTTCATGTCATTGCCCGCTTCGAAGGCGATGCCAACTGGCCGGGTCCCGTCTGGGGCTTCGGACGCGCGGAGCCTTACGAAGACGCAAAGAGAGACGAATTCATAGCGAAGCTGCGGGAAGCCCTTTCATCATGAGTCATTCGCTTTTCGATTCGGATGTGCCGCATCCGGAACCTAGCAATCTCACGGCTTTTGCCGCCAACGACCTCAATCGCGATTCCGAACATCGCGACGAACGCTCCGTCGAAAAGGCGCTGGCCAAGGAAGGCACGCATATCTTCGCGTTCGCCGGCGACAAGCTGGTGCTGAAGCATGACGGCCAGGTGCTCGATCCGCTGTTTGCCCGCTACGAACTGCAGGAGCTTCGGCCGAATTGGGACGAGACGGTGCTTCTCGGCTACCGCAAATCAGGCGAGCCGCGCCTTGCGGTTCCCGTCGGCATCGACGTCGACGATCTCACCAGCCAGTACAAGCCTGCTGACGGCCGCACTTTGTTTCGCGAAATGCTGATCGACGAGGTGCTGCTCGGTGAATTCGCCCAGGCCGCCAGCCTCATCCGCTGGAATGGCGACAACCGCTTCTGCGGCCGCTGCGGCTCGGCGATGGAGGTCCACATCGGCGGCTACAAGCGGGTCTGCGCCGCCTGCGAGCACATGATTTTCCCCCGCACCGACCCGGTCGTCATCATGCTGACGATCGATGAGAGCCGCGACCTTTGCCTGCTTGGCCGCAGTCCGCATTTCGCGCCCGGCATGTATTCCTGTCTTGCCGGCTTCCTCGAACCCGGTGAGACCATCGAGAACGCCGTGCGCCGCGAGACGCTGGAGGAATCGGGCATCCGCACCGGCCGCATCCGCTACCACGCCTCGCAGCCCTGGCCGATGCCGCATTCGCTGATGATCGGCTGTTACGCCGAGGCCAAATCCACCGAAATCACCCGCGACGAGACGGAACTGGAGGATTGCCGCTGGTTCACCCGCGAGGAAACGATCGAGATGCTGGAACGCCCGAGCGCGACAGGCAAGGCCTCTCCGCCGAAAGGGGCGATCGCCCACCGCCTGATGCGCGATTGGGTGGAGTGGAAGCGGTAACGCCATGCCGGTCGCCCGCTCGGAACGGCTGCTGACGCTGCTCCAGACGCTTCGGCGTTACCGGCGGCCGGTGACCGGCATCGTGCTTGCTGCGGAGACCGGCGTCAGCCTGCGCACGCTCTACCGCGATATTGCCAGCCTGCAGGCCCAGGGCGCGATGATCGAAGGCGAAGCCGGCATCGGCTACGTGCTGAAGCCGGGCTTCATGCTGCCGCCGATGATGTTTTCGGAAGAGGAGCTGGAGGCACTGGTGCTCGGCTCGCGCTGGGTCGCCCGCGCCGCCGAACCGCGCCTGGCCGGCGCCGGCGCCGATGCGCTCGCCAAGATTGCTGCGGTGCTGCCGGCCGATCTGCGGGAGATGATCGATTCGGCAGCCCTTTTCGTCGGTCCCAAACGCCGTGATGAAGACAAGGCGGATGTCTCGGCCATCCGCAGGGCGATCCGCCTGGAGCGTATCCTCGAACTGCATTACGGCGACGAGCAGGGCCGAATTTCCCGCCGCCGCGTCTGGCCTTTTGCGCTCGGCTATTTCGAGCATGTCCGCGTCCTCATGGCCTGGTGCGAACTGCGGCAGGACTTCCGCCATTTCCGCACCGACCGCATCATCGACATGACGCTGCATGAGGTGCGTTATCCGCGTCGCCGCACGGTGCTTCTCAAGGAATGGCGCGAGCAGGACGTCCCGCTCGAGAACTGAAACGCTGCTGCCATAAACTGTCAGCAGTCGAGGTTATAATCAGTACCAATGCACCAGGAAGGAGTACTGATCATGGCAACGCCTCCCGCCATTCATTTCGCCAACGAGCGTTTTACAGCTGAGACATTTGCCGATGTGATTTCGGCCGAAACTTTTGCCGACGTCCGCCAATCGGCGCGCTCCGGCTTGCTGCGGCTGGTCATGGGCCTTCTCCAGAATCCCAGGGGAAACCGTCCGAAACTCGATCTTGAATCGACACCGGATTCCTTGAAGCGCGATCTCGGCTTCCTGGATGGGCGCGGCCCGCGCCGCGAGGATCGTTTTCCGCTGTAAATTACTGCATCACCATTGACCTTCGGCCCGACGGAAACGAGGCGCGGCAGTCGCCGAGCCTCCCCATCCTGCTGCCATCCATTGGCAGCAGCGGGGCCTCGCCTTCACCATTTCACATAAACGGGAGAACCGAAATGGCCAGCCCCAATCTGATTATCCTCTACGTCAAGGACCCCGGCGAAAGCGCCGGCTTCTACCGGAGCCTCCTGAACCGCGAACCGGCCGTGGAAGCACCGAATTTCGTCGCCTTTCCGCTCGACGGTGGCTTCACCCTCGGCCTTTGGCGGCGCAGCAAGGTTGAGCCGCAGCCCTCCGCCATCGGCAATCGCGGCGAGGTGGCCTTCATGGTTGCGGGGGAAAATGCCGTCGCCAACCATTATGAGGACTGGCGCAAGCGCGGCTTGCCGATCGCTCAGGAATTGACCGAACTGGACTTCGGCCCGACCTTCGTCGTGCTCGATCCGGATGGTCATCGCCTGCGTGTTTGTGAGCCGGATAAATAATGGCTGATATGTGAGGCCTCATGCCTGTCGCCCGGAAGGTGGTTCCGGGCGATATGCCAAGAACTAAAGCAGCCCTCGCATCGCATGCCCCTTGTAGACGCCGAGGATGCGCACCTTTTCGGAGAAGAACCGCAATTCTTCCAATGCCCGCCGCACGTTCGGATCGTTCGGATGGCCCTCGATATCGGCGTAGAACTGCGTTGCCACGAATCTTCCGCCGAGCTGATAACTTTCCAGCTTGGTCATGTTGATAGTGTTGGTGGCAAAACCGCCGAGCGCCTTGTAGAGCGCGGCCGGAATGTTGCGAACGTTGAAGACGAAGGTGGTGACGACCTTTTCGTCCGCCGAAGTCCGTTGCGCCCATTCTTCGTCGCGCGACAGCACGACGAAGCGGGTGACGTTGTTTTCGGTATCCTCGACATTTTCGGCAATGATCTCGAGCCCGTAGAGATCGGCGGCTAGCCGCGGTGCCAGGGCGGCCATCGAGCGGTCGCCGGTTTCCTTCACCAGCTTTGCGGCGCCTGCCGTATCGCCGGCGATGACAGGCTTCCAGCCATTGGCGCGAACGATCTTACGGCACTGGCCGAGCGCGTGAATATGGCTGTGCACGGTGCGGATCTCGTCCTTGGTCACCCCCGGCAGCACCATCAGCTGGAAGCGGATCGGCATGAAATATTCGCCGATGATGTGCAGACGCGATTCAGGCAGCAGATGGTGGATGTCGGCGACGCGCCCGGCGATGGTGTTCTCGATCGGGATCATTCCGATATCGGCGTCGCCGTTGTCGACCGCCGTGAACGCATCCTCGAAGGTCTGGCAGGGCAGCGGCTCCATGGTCGGAAACATGTCCCGGCTGGCCATGTCGGAATTGGCGCCGAATTCGCCCTGGAAGGCGATCTTGTTGGTCTTGATGTTCATGATGGTTCCGTCAGTTCGACTTAGAGCATGATGCCGAAAAGTGTGAGCGGTTTTCGGACGACATCATGCTCTAACTCTTTAATTGAGAACAGGATTCAGATTTTAGGCCAACCGAGCCTAAAATCATCCTGTTCTGGCGGAGAGGATGCGCCGCGCTATTTCGAGGTCGGCGGGAGTATCGACACCGAGCGGAACCGTGTCAACGATCTCGACGTCGATGCGCATGCCCGCCTCCAGCGCCCGCAGCTGCTCCAGCGATTCGCGTCTTTCGAGCGTTGAAGGCCCGAGCGAGACGAAGCGTTCCAGCGCTGCGCGCCGATAGGCGTAAAGGCCGATATGGTGGTAGAGCGGACCCTTGCCGTAAGGTGCGGTCGCACGCGTGAAATAGAGCCCGCGCAGTCGGGTGTCGGAAACGGGCGAGCCGACAACCTTGACGATGTGCGGCGCGGTTTTATCCGCTTCATTGTCGATTTCCGTCGTCAGCGTGCCGATATCGACCGCCTCGTCCTCGAGAGGGCGTAAAGCCGCGCGCACGGTTTCCGGATCGATCGTCGGCAGATCGCCCTGGACGTTGACGATGAATTTCGCCTTGCCGGCAGGATCGACTTTCTTCAGCGCCTCGAAGATCCGATCGGAACCCGATTGATGATCGCTGCTGGTCATGACGACTTCGAAGCCGGCGGCAGAAACGGCATCGAACACCCTGATGTCGTCGACGGCGACGACGACGCGGCCGATGGCCGCCTCCCTGGCGCGCATCGCCACCTGGACGATCATCGGCAGCCCGCAAATATCGGCAAGCGGCTTGCCCGGAAGCCGGGTCGAGGCCATGCGCGCCGGGATCAATACAAGCACGTCATCTAAATTTGAATCACTCATTGGTCGGGCCTTCTATTCCGGGCTGAAAAGTGTCAAAAAGTCTCACGCACAAGACCATTTAGACAGTTGCAACGATCAGCCAAAAGACATAGGTTCCGCGCGATTTCAAGATGGTCGGGTTATGGTCTGCCGGCTGCAAGGGGAGCATTGCAGATGAATTCATACGTCAATACGGCCGTTGGGGCGCTGCTCGGAACGATTTTCGTTCTGATGTCGGTCTCCATCGCGTCCGAAGGGATCTTCCATTCCGAAGCGCCGGAAAAGGAAGGTTTCGCGATCGTTGCCGAAGAGGCGCCCGCCGCCGGTGGCGAAGCTGCGCCTGCCGCTGCTGCCGTTCCGATCGCGCAATTGCTCGCTTCTGCCGATGCCAAGGCTGGTGAAACGGTCTTCAAGAAGTGTCAGGCCTGTCATGACGGCACCAAAGGGGGACCGAACAAGGTCGGTCCCAACCTCTTTGGTGTCGTAGATCGCCCGATCGCCTCGCATGAAGGCTTTGCCTATTCCGCTGCCATGAAGGATTTCTCCAAGGGTAGCAGCGAGAAGTGGACCTTCGAATTTCTCAACAAGTTCCTGATGGCGCCGAAGAAGGATGTTCCTGGCACCGCGATGGGCTTTGCCGGTCTGCCGAAGGATCAGGATCGCGCCAACGTTATCCTCTACCTGCACACGCTCGCCGATTCGCCGGCGCCGCTGCCGACAGCGACGCAGTGACGCGGACGGAATAATCGCATGTCATAGAAGCCCGGCCCGCGAAGCCGGGCTTTTTGTTGTGCAAAGAGTTTTTCAGGCACCCAGGAAATAGGCCCAGAGCGACACCGTGATGGCGCCGAGCGCCGTCGTCACCGTAATCGTCGAGGCCGCGATGCTATGACCGACGCCGAATCGGTTGGCGATCAGCCAGGCGTTGACGCCTGTCGGCACCGAGGACGTCAGCACGATCGCCGCCGTCCATTCGGGGCTGAGCCCGAGTAGACGGCTTGCCGCCCACACACAGGCCGGCAGCATCAGCAGCTTCAAGCTCGACGTGACACTGGCGATGCCGAGATTGCCGGAAATCCCGTATTTCTCCAGCGCCATGCCGAGCGAGATCAGCGCCGCCGGACCGGCAATGCCGGCGATCTGCTTGACGACCGTTGCCAGGGTTACAGGCATGGTGAGACCGGAAAGATGCATGGCCATGCCGGCCGCAAGCCCGATCACCAGCGGATTGCGCACGAGATTGACGGCGATCTGGCGAAGCACGAGCGCCATGCTGCGATCGCTTTTGCCGGCGATCTTGCGCTCGGCACGCTCCATCAGCACCGTGCCGGCGACCATCATCACCGGCAGATGCACGGCAAGCAGGATCGACAGAGCCACCAGCCCCTCGTCGCCGACAGTCCGCTCGACCAGCGGCAGGCCGATGAAGATATTGTTGGCGAAGGCGGAGGAAACGCCGGCCAGCACGCCGATCCGTTCGTCGCGGCCGAAGAGGCGCGTGGCGGCGATATGGCCGGTCGCCCAGGTGATGGCAACGCCTGAGAAATAGACGATCCATAGCCGGAAAGGCGAGGCGCCATGAAAATCGGCCTCGGCGATGGTGCGGAAGAGCAGCAGCGGCACAGCGATCTTGAAGACGAATTCGCTGAGCGCTTCTCCGACATTCGATGCCATCAAGCCGCTGCGGACGATCACCCAGCCGATGAGGATCAGGATGAAGATGGGAAGAACGTCGAGAATGATGGCTGACATAAGGGAGGCTGCTTTGCGCGGGGGGAGTATCAACCTCTACTGCATAATTCCTCGAATCGGAATCAGTTTAAGGAGAAAATTATCCAGCAATTCAAAGTTCTACAGTCCTGCGCGTCTGAGGATTGAAAGCCAATCGCCAATCCGGCCGCATCCGCAAAGCAAAAAAAGCGGGCAGAGCCCGCTTTTCCGCTCCGGTCTTGCCGGATATCCGGATCGCAATGCTGCCAGTTCATCCGTGGTCAGCATCACGCCGGTAAGATCGAAGGGATCATCCCTCGTGCGCCCGACTGCAACTGAAAGCTGCTCATGCCGGTCTTCTTGCGACTATTTCTAGATTTTGAAGATGACATGGGCATGACGAATAAGCGGCAGATTTGCGAAGAAATAGCGACGCCATCCACCATTTATCCTTCCAAACTGCAGAAATTTCGCTAAGACCGAACCCCGGCTATCACAAATCCGGGACTCCCCATTTCATGACAAGATTCGATGTTCTGACAGTCGGCAACGCAATCGTGGATATCATTGCCCGTTGCGACGACCAGTTCCTCATTGACAACCAGATCACCAAGGCGGCGATGAACCTCATCGATGCCGAGCGCGCCGAACTCTTGTATTCGCGCATGGGACCGGCGCTCGAAGCCTCCGGCGGCAGTGCCGGCAACACCGCCGCAGGCGTGGCTAACCTCGGTGGCAAGGCAGCCTATTTCGGCAATGTCGCCGCAGATCAGTTGGGTGACATCTTCACCCACGACATCCGCGCCCAGGGCGTTCACTACCAGACCCGGCCCAAGGGCACCTTCCCGCCGACGGCGCGTTCAATGATCTTCGTTACCGAGGATGGCGAGCGTTCGATGAACACCTATCTCGGCGCTTGCGTCGAACTCGGGCCTGAGGATGTCGAGACCGACGTCGTGGCCGACGCCAAGGTCACCTATTTCGAAGGTTATCTCTGGGATCCGCCACGCGCCAAGGAAGCGATCCTCGATTGTGCCCGCATCGCCCATGAAAACGGCCGGGAAGTGTCGATGACGCTGTCCGACAGCTTCTGCGTCGGCCGCTATCGCGGTGAATTCCTCGATCTGATGCGCTCCGGCAAGATCGATATCGTCTTCGCCAATCGCCAGGAAGCGCTGTCGCTCTACGAAACCGACGATTTCGAAGAGGCGCTGAACAGCATCGCCGCCGATTGCAAGATCGCCGCCGTGACGATGAGCGAGGACGGCGCCGTCATTTTGAAGGGCCGCGAGCGTTATTACGTCGATGCGATCAGGATCAGGGAAGTTGTCGATACGACGGGTGCCGGCGATCTCTTCGCCTCCGGCTTCCTCTACGGCTACACGCAGGGACGCTCTCTGGAGGATTGCGGCAAGCTCGGTTGCCTCGCCGCCGGCATCGTTATCCAGCAGATCGGCCCGCGCCCGATGACCTCGCTGTCCGAGGCCGCCAAGCAGGCAGGGCTTATTTGAAGGCTTCGCCGGGATAGGCGCCCCAGATCTCCGACTGCGCCACCCAGCCGGAGGCGCCGTCGGTTTCGGCGCGGCACCAGTCGCCGTTGCATTCGCCGATCGTCACCATTACGCCGGGTTCCAGCTTGGCGACGATCGATGCGGAGGGCTGCGCCTCGCGGCGCAGATTGACAAAGACGCCCTTACCCTTCGTCTTCATCCATGGGGCGGCGATCGCCGCACGCTGGCCTGACAGCAGCGACTGGTTGACCCAGCCTTCGGTGCCGTCGGCATCGCGGATGCGGCGCCAGTTGTCGTATTCCTGGATGATCTCCACCGGCAAGCCGGATTTCAGGTACATCCACGAAACGGCATAATCCGTTCCCGGGCCGATGCGCAGGTTGACGCGCTTGGATTTCAGCGTGACGAAACGCGGCAATGGCAGTCCGCTTGGACCCTTGGCGGCCTGCGCATGGGCAAATTCAGCTGTTCCCATGGATGCGGCCAGAGCGATGGCAAGGGCGAGGCAGGACTTCAGGACTTTGCTGCGCATGGAAGTTTCCGTTTGCTCGAATTCGCGGGCAGGCCCGGCCTGTTCGCGGTCCGGGCTCTGACATTCCCCGGCTGCACCGCGAGTTTTGTTTGTCTTCGCGTGCGGGTCTGGTAGAAAATGCCCGGATGGGAAAATTATCACCCCTCTTGGTTAAAGACCTCTGAACAAGGCACCACAGCCAACCATGACAGCGAAGAAAAACCGAAGGTCTACATCACCCGCAAGCTGCCCGATGCCGTCGAAACCCGCATGCGGGAACTCTTCGACGCCGAGCTGAATATTGACGACGCGCCGCGTTCCGTTCCCGAGCTTGTCGCCGCGGTCAAGACCGCCGACGTGCTGGTCCCGACCGTCACCGATCGCATCGACGCGGCGCTGATCGATCAGGCGGGACCGCAGATGAAGCTGATTGCCAGCTTCTCCAACGGCACCGATCACATCGACGTCGAGGCGGCGGCGCGCAAGGGCATCACCGTCACCAACACCCCGAACGTCCTGACCGAGGATACCGCCGATATGACCATGGCGCTCATTCTGGCGGTTCCGAGAAGGCTCGGCGAAGGCGCACGGGTGCTGACCGACAAGCCCGGCGAATGGGCCGGCTGGTCTCCCACCTGGATGCTCGGCCGGCGCATTCACGGCAAACGCATCGGCATTGTCGGCATGGGGCGCATCGGCACGGCGGTGGCCCGCCGCGCCAAGGCTTTCGGTCTGTCGATCCATTATCACAACCGCAAACGCGTCAATCCGGCCGTCGAGGACGAGTTGGAGGCGACCTATTGGGAAAGCCTCGACCAGATGCTCGCCCGCGTCGACATCGTTTCGGTCAATTGCCCATCGACGCCGGCGACCTTCCACCTGATCTCGGCCCGCCGGCTGGCGCTGCTGCAGCCGACAGCCTATCTCGTCAACACCGCGCGCGGGGACGTCGTCGACGAAGCTGCGCTGATCAAGTCTCTGAGGGAGGGTCGGATCGCCGGCGCCGGCCTCGACGTCTTCGAAAACGAGCCCGCCGTTAACCCGAAGCTCGTCAAGCTCGCCAATGAGGGCAAGGTCGTGCTGCTGCCGCATATGAGTTCGGCGACGATCGAAGGCCGCATCGATATGGGCGACAAGGTCATCATCAATATTCGCGCCTTCATCGACGGCCACAGGCCGCCGAACCGGGTGCTGCCGGGCCGTTAAGGGACGCTGCGTGGTGATATCAGGCGGCGCGGATCTGAGGAGCAAGAACCTTGCGCATCTCGACGAATGTCGTTCTGGCAAAGCCGGGATGCGCCTTTTCGGCCGTTCTGGAAAATCCCCAGGCGGCAAACACGGCGTGATTGTCGGTAAGTTCGATACGCGTCTCCAGCCGTAGAACCGGAAGACCGAGCTTTGTTGCCGTCTGTTCGGCAATCGCCAACAGCCGCTTGCCGAGGCCCTTGCCCTGCACCTCGGGCAGAACGGCGAGCTTGCCGACATAGAGGCAATCGGCCTCCGGCCGCAGGAACAGGCAGCCGATCAATTTTTCGCCGTCAATGGCGACATGGCCGATCTCGGCACCGGCCTTTTCGGCCAGTGACTCCGCCGTCAGCTTCAGCGCCGAGGATGGCGGATCAATCCTGCCGTTCATCGAAGCGAAGGCGGCGAGGATGAGCGCGAGCAGTTCGTCCCAGCGTGTGAAATGATGATCAAGAGCAATAATCGTCATCCGGCCTGTCTTTCTGTCGTGCGGCGTCGTTTATAGCGCACAGTGTCGAACCGGGCCTTGAGGGCGTCGTAGAGCAACAGGCGCCCGACCAGCGGCTCCCCGGTGCCGGTGACGAGCTTGATCGCCTCCATCGCCATCATCGTGCCGATGACGCCGGTGAGCGCGCCGATGATGCCGGCCTCGGCGCAGGCCGGAATCAGCCCTGCCGGCGGGGCCTCAGGAAAGAGGTCGCGATATCTGGGGTTGGGCGTCCCGTCCTCGGCGCTCTCATAGGGTTTGAGAACTGTCAGCGAGCCATCGAAACGCCCGACGGCGCCGCTGACGAGCGGAATGCGCGCTTCCTCCGCCGCATCGGCGGCGGCGTAACGCGTGTCGAAATTGTCGGAGCCGTCGATCAGCAGATCGAAGCCGGACAGTTGCCGGCGGGCAGTCTCTGGAGAAAAGCGTTCCTCGAAGCGGATCAGCCGGACATGCGGGTTGAGCCTTGCGATGGCGAAGCCGGCACTTTCCGTCTTCAACTCGCCGATCGTGCCGGAATCATGGATCACCTGGCGTTGCAGGTTCGACAGCGACACCCGGTCGTCATCGACGATGCCGAGTGTGCCGATCCCGGCTGCGGCGAGATATTGCAGTACCGGCGCACCGAGGCCGCCGGCACCGATGACCAGCACACGGGCGGCTTTCAACCGCTGCTGGCCGGCGCCGCCGATCTCCGGGAGCAGGATGTGGCGGTGATAACGGGCGATTTCGTCCGGGCTGAGCGGTTCCATGGCGCCGATATTATCATGGCGCCCGGCGATGGGAAAAGCCGTCTCCGTCATTCAGAAGCTTTCCCGTCGGCAACGGTCAGGAACTGCGCCCTCTCACCGAGCGCTGAAAACATCGCGCGATCCGTTCCGGTCATGAAGGCCTGGCCGCCGAGCCCGTCGATGAGGTCGAACAGCGCGGCGCGGCGGCCCTCATCGAGATGCGCGGCGATCTCGTCGAGCAGCAGGATCGGCGCATGGCCGGTGAGATTGCCGACGAGGCGCGCATGCGCAAGCACCAGGCCGACAAGCAGCGCTTTCTGCTCGCCGGTGGAGCAACGTTCGGCCTCCATCGCTTTTTCGCGGTGGTGCACGATGAGGTCGGCCCGGTGCGGCCCCTCCAGCGTGCGCCCCGCGCCGGCGTCGCGGTAACGGCTCTCTGCCAGCATTGCCGCATAGTCGTCCTCGAGATCGACCGAGGGCCGGGAAAACTGACCGTCCATGAAGCCGGAGAGCTGCAGCGCAGCCGAAGGGAAGGGGGAACTTTCCGGCCTTTCCTCGATTAGCCGGGTCAGCAGGCCGAGCATCTCCTGTCGGGCAAGCGCCATGGCGATGCCGAGGCTGGCCATTTGCTGCTCGATACCGGCAAGCCAGGACGGGTCGAAGCGGCCTTCGTCCAGCAATTTGTTGCGGCTGCGCATGGCACGCTCGAAATCGCTGGCGCGGCGGCCATGGGCGGGATCGAGCGACAGCACCAGCCGGTCGAGAAAGCGGCGCCGGTCGGAGGAGGCGCCGGTAAACAGGCCGTCCATCGCCGGTGTCAGCCAGAGAAGGCGCAGATGGTCGGTCAGTTCGTCGGCGGTCTTGGCGGGGGTGCCGTTGATCCGCAGTCTGCGCGAGGTGGTTTCCTCGCCGGTTTCGATGCCGGTGCCGATCTCGACTTCGCCTTCCATGCCGTCGAGCGCGGCGAAGATCGAAAAACCGCCGGCCGCACCGACGCGGGTAATGTCGCCATAGGCGGCGCGGCGTAAGCCCCGGCCAGGCGAAAGCAGCGAGACCGCCTCCATGAGATTGGTTTTGCCGGCACCGTTGTCACCCGTCAGCACGGCATGCCGACCGTCAAGCGCAAGGGCCGCTGCCGCATAGTTACGGAAATCTGTCAGCTTCAGACGGGAAAGAGCAACCTTGTGCGGCATCGAATGTCCGGAATCGTAAAGCGTGACAGCTAAGCCTAAGCGGCGTTGATGGCAAGGCTCGCAGCGTCGTCGCCGTGGAACGTTGTCGCTGCTCCGGTCTATGTGCGATTAGCTCCGAACACGACGCGACGCGGGATCAACTTTCGCTTAAAAATACAACCTTTGGAAGAGGCTCCGACGTCGCCGCGGCAGTATCGGCGAGGGTATTTTTCAGTCCTTTCGAACCCCGGATATTCGGGGTTTCGTCACAATCGTCTTGGCCGTCTGACGTAACGTAAGGCTCAAAAAGGCAAGTTGAATTTTGCAACTGCTGGGTTGAGTTATCCAGCAAAAACGATATGGTAAACGAACTGTTTATGTATCAGAGAGTGATGAAGTGCCAGATCCGGTTGATATTATCGTAGGTCGCAACGTAAGACAGTTTCGCGCCCTTCGCCGTGTTTCCCAGCTCGAGTTGGGTGAAGCACTCGGACTGACGTTCCAGCAGATCCAGAAATACGAAAAAGGGGCGAACCGCGTTTCTGCCAGCAAGCTGCATCAGATCGCGGTTTTTCTTGATGTCGAGATCTCTGCCCTTTTCGAGGGAGCCGGCATATCGCAGTTCGCCAGTCGCATCGAACTCAGCCCCGACGCCTATGCGCTTGCGCTGAGCTACGACAGGCTGAGCTCGCCGGCAGGCAAGGAAGCAGTCAAAACCATAGTCACCTTGATGACTGGCGAAGCGGCCGAAACCGCCGCCTGATTCCACCGAGCGCGACGGAGAGCATGACCTGCCCGGAGCCGGAGCGAATCTGAAAGATTGCGACGCGTTTTAGTGGATGTCGCATTCGTGCAGCGCCATCAGCAGATCGTCCTGCGTCTGGTGGCCGGCATGATAGAGGTCGATCGCGATGCTGGCGACGGAAAGCCCCTGCTGGCTGCGAAGCTTGATGTTGCGCTCGGCGCACCATGTGTAGAGGGCGCCGGCGAGAACGTCGACATCGTCTGACTGGGAGGAAAAGGCTGGCGCCATGGCAGATACCCTTGGTTGGTTGTTCCCGCTAGAGCGCCGCGTATCGAAAATCGATTTTGATTTTCGGGTTATGCGCTGACGGCAGAGACTGAATTCATTTGGAAAACTTGCAAGCGACATCACGTGGCTGCGTTAACGCAAGTCGTGTTCCCATGCGCAGCCGTGTCGATCTGGGACACGTCGGCGGGATGTGCGGCAAATGTTTCAAATCGGGATCTGCTGAACGAAAAAGCCGGAGGCGTTTCCGTCCCCGGCTTTGTAAATGGCGATATCGATTGCGGCCAAAGCCCATCGCATCAGATTTGCTTCATGCGACGCGCTTTGCCTCTGTTTTTACGCAAGTCGTTATCCCGGAACCGCTACATTTTTCCGGGCGACATGCATCAGCCTTCGAAGAATTCCTTCATCCGGGCGAAGAAGCCCGTCGATTCGGGGTTGTTCTCCTTCGAGGAAAGCTGCTCGAATTCCTGCAGCAGTTCGCGCTGGCGCTTGGTGAGCTTTTGCGGCGTCTCGATCTGGATCTGGATGTAGAGGTCGCCCGTCTGCGCCGAACGCAGCACCGGCATGCCCTTGCTCTTCAGGCGGAACTGTTTGCCGGCCTGCGTGCCCTCCGGCACACTGACACGCGACTTGGTGCCGTCGAGCGTTGCCACGTCAAAAGTTCCGCCGAGAGCGGCCGTCGTCATCGAGATTGGAACGGCGCAATAGAGATCGGCTCCGTCGCGCTGATAGAACTCATGCGGTTTGACGGACAGGAAGATATAGAGGTCGCCTGCCGGCCCGCCGCGGGCGCCGGCTTCACCCTCGCCCTGCAGGCGGATGCGTGTACCGTCCTCTATGCCGGCCGGAATATTGACCGAGAGCGAACGCTCTTCCGTCACCCGGCCCTGGCCGTGGCATTTCGGGCAGGGATCGGGAATGATCTGGCCGCGGCCGTGGCAGGTCGGGCAGGTCCGCTCGATCGAGAAGAAGCCCTGTGCGGCACGCACGCGCCCGCTTCCCTGGCAGGTGCCGCAATTCTTCGGCTGCGTGCCGGGCTTGGCACCCGAACCCGAACAGACGTCGCAGGTGATCGAGGTGGGAACGCGGATCTGCGCCGTCTTGCCGGCGAACGATTCTTCCAACGTTATTTCCATGTTGTAGCGGAGATCGGCGCCGCGTTCGCGGCCGCCTGACGAGCGCTGGCGCGCACGCCCTCCGCCCATCATCTCGCCGAAGATATCTTCGAAGATGTCGGAGAAGCCGCCGCCGCTGGCAAATCCGCCGCCACCGCCGCCCATGCCGCCATGCTCGAAGGCAGCGTGGCCATAACGATCATAGGCCGCCCGCTTCTGCGGGTCCTTGAGCATCTCGTAGGCTTCGTTGATTTCCTTGAACTTGCGTTCGGCGTCCTTGTCATCCGGGTTCTTATCCGGATGGAATTTCATCGCCAGCTTGCGGAAGGCGCTCTTCAGCTCTTTCTCGTCCGCCGTCTTGGCTACACCCAGAGTTTCGTAATAGTCCGCTTTTGCCATTAAGGATTAAACCCCGGAAATGGATTTTCCGGCTGCCATGGTGAGCAGCCGGATCAGATGTTGAAGCATAACCACGCCGTCGCGGATTACGCGGACTTCTTGCGGTCGTCGTCCTTGATTTCCTCGTAGTCGGCATCGACGACATTGTCGCCGCCTTCCGCGGAGGCATCGCCCGCAGCGCCGCCTTCGGCCTGCTGCGCTTCATAGATCGCCTGGCCGAGCTTCATCGACACTTCCATCAGCGTCTGGGTTTTCGCCTTGATGTCGTCGGCATCCGGCTCGGATGCTTCCGATGCCGTCTTCAGCGCGGCGATTGCATCCGAGATCGCGGTGCGGTCGGCCTCGGAAACCTTGTCGCCATAATCCTTCAACGACTTTTCCGTGGAATGGATCAGGCTTTCGGCCTGGTTCCGGGCTTCGACGGACTCGCGACGCTTCTTGTCCTCGGTGGCATGGGCTTCAGCATCCTTCACCATCTTCTCGATGTCGGCGTCGGAAAGTCCGCCGGAAGCCTGGATGCGGATCTGCTGTTCCTTGCTGGTGCCCTTGTCCTTAGCCGAAACCTGCACGATGCCGTTGGCGTCGATGTCGAAGGTGACTTCGATCTGCGGCATGCCGCGCGGCGACGGCGGCAGGCCGACGAGGTCGAACTGGCCGAGCAGCTTGTTGTCGGCAGCCATCTCACGCTCGCCCTGCGAAACGCGGATGGTAACGGCCTGCTGGTTGTCTTCGGCGGTCGAGAAGGTCTGGCTCTTCTTCGTCGGGATCGTCGTGTTGCGTTCGATCAGGCGGGTGAAGACACCACCGAGTGTCTCGATGCCGAGCGACAGCGGCGTCACGTCGAGAAGCAGCACGTCCTTGACGTCGCCCTGCAGAACGCCGGCCTGGATGGCGGCACCGAGCGCCACCACTTCATCCGGGTTGACGCCCTTATGCGGCTCCTTGCCGAACAGCTGCTTGACGACTTCCTGTACCTTCGGCATGCGGCTCATGCCGCCGACGAGAACCACTTCATCGATTTCGGCGGCGGTGACGCCGGCATCCTTGAGCGCGGCCTTGGCCGGCGCGATCGTGCGCTGAACCAGATCGTCGACCAGGCTCTCGAGCTTGGCGCGGGTCAGCTTCAGCGTCAGATGCTTCGGGCCGGAGGCATCGGCCGTGATGAACGGCAGGTTGATTTCGGTCTGCTGCGAGGACGAAAGTTCGATCTTCGCCTTCTCCGCAGCTTCCTTGAGGCGCTGCAGGGCAAGCTTGTCGTTCTTCAGGTCGATGCCGTTGTCGCGCTTGAATTCGCCGACGAGATATTCGACGAGGCGCATGTCGAAGTCTTCACCGCCGAGGAACGTATCGCCGTTGGTGGACTTCACTTCGAAGACGCCGTCGCCGATCTCGAGGATGGAGATATCGAAGGTACCGCCACCAAGGTCGTAGACGGCAATCGTCTTGCCTTCTTTTTTGTCGAGGCCGTAGGCGAGTGCGGCAGCGGTCGGCTCGTTGATGATGCGCAGAACTTCAAGACCGGCAATGCGGCCGGCATCCTTGGTTGCCTGGCGCTGCGCGTCGTTGAAATAGGCAGGAACGGTGATGACGGCCTTCTCGACCTTTTCGCCGAGATAGGATTCGGCCGTTTCCTTCATCTTCTGAAGGATCATCGCGGAAATCTGTGCGGGCGAGTAGCCCTTGCCATTGGCTTCAACCCAGGCATCGCCATTGTCACCCTTGACGATGGTGAAGGGAACGAGGTGCTTGTCCTTCTCGACGGTCGGGTCTTCGTAGCGGCGGCCGATCAGGCGCTTGACCGCAAAGAGCGTGTTCGTCGGGTTGGTGACTGCCTGGCGCTTGGCCGGCTGGCCGACGAGGCGTTCGCTGTCCTCGGAAAATGCCACCATGGAAGGGGTCGTGCGTGCGCCTTCCGCATTCTCGATAACCTTCGCGTCCTTGCCGTCCATGACTGCGACGCAGGAATTCGTCGTTCCAAGGTCGATACCAATTACTTTTGCCATGTCATTCTCTCCTTGAAGCAAGCTGTCGGAACCCCGAGAAGGCATTTCCCTGACAGCCCCTTACGGGATGGGTCTACTTGATATTACGCAATCGTGATTGCGGTGATGCGGCGTATATAAGGAGCGGTTTTCTGGACTGCAAGGCGAGAAATCGCCCGGAATCCAGCAAAACGAATGTGTTGCATTCATTTTTTACAGTCACCGGGAAGGAGGTCGCCCCATGTCCGGAAAGCCGCCGATTTCTGATGCCTGTCGTCCTCACGTGTGAAGCGGTTCCGGAATAACGAAGTGCATCAAAACAAAGACCAAAGTGCGTCGCTAAACCAATTCCGACGCAGCGCGCTTGTAAGCATCGGGCCTGCGCCGCGCATGCAGCAAAGCTCTCACTGACCCATGATCAGATCGAGCAGCGTCGTGCGCCGCGGCTGGACGGAAGAGGTTGTCGGCGCCGCCCCGACATCGCCGGGTGGAACCATGCCCTCGTAGCCCGAACCGCCGCCTTCGGCAATGTCTCCAGGCGGAACCGGGCCGTTGCCGGAGGTCGTCGGTTGCTGTCGGGCAGGCGCTTGCGGATAGCGATTTGCATTGTCGTTGCCGCCGAAGACGCCGGAAATGATCCCGCCGATGGTCGACGGCGGCGCTTCGGCCGTCATCGGTTGCCCGCTGCCTGATTGTCCATTGCCGGGTGCCGACTGCGCCATCGGCTGACCATTGTTCGGATCGGCGATCAACTGGCCGTTGCCGAAGAGCGGCGCCGGCGAAAGACCCTTGTGGGCGGCGATCATGAATTCCTTCCAGGCCTTGGCGGGCAAGCCGCCGCCGGTCACCTTCTTCATCGGCTTGCCGTCATCATTGCCGAACCAGACTCCGGTGGTGAGGTTGCTGGTGAAGCCGACGAAGAGCGCGTCGCGCGAATTCTGCGTCGTGCCGGTCTTTCCTGCCGCCTGCCAGCCGGGGATCTTGGCGCCCTTGCCGGTGCCGTTGTCGATGACGCCCATCATCATGGCATCCATTTCGGCGACGATCTGCTCGGACAGCACCCGCGGCGGGCTGTCATAGGTATTTTCGTAGAGAACCTTGCCTTCGGCGGTCGTCACCCGGCGGATGACGTGCGGCGTCGCCTTGTAGCCGCCGTTCATGAAGGCGGCATAGGAGGCCGTGAGTTCCATCAGCGACACTTCGGAGGTGCCGAGCGCGATCGAGGCGTTCGGCTGCAGCTCGCTTTCGATGCCGAGCCGATGGGCAAGCTTGATCACCTGATCCGGCCCGTCATACATGACCAGCTGGGCGGCCACCGTATTCAGCGACTTGGCAAGTGCGGTCGCCAGCGTCACGTCGCCATTGTATTTCTTCTCGTAATTTTCGGGCGTCCAATCGCCGATCCGGATCGGCGCGTCATTGAACACCGAATAGGGCGTCAGCCCCTTCTCGAGTGCGGCAGCATAGACGAAGGGCTTGAATGAGGAGCCTGGCTGGCGCTTGGCCTTGACGGCGCGGTTGAACTGGCTCGTCGCATAGTCTCTGCCGCCGACGAGCGCTCGGATCGCACCGGTGCCGTCGATCGACACGAGGGCTGCCTGCGAAGCGTCGAGCTTCCCGCCCTCCTTGTCGAGCACGTCGACCAGCGATTGCTCGGCCTTCTTTTCCAGCGACTTGTCGATGGTCGTATCGACGATGACATCTTCCTTGACGTCGCCGATCAGGCCCGGCAGCTCGTCCATCACCATGTCGGCGACGTAGTGTCCGGCCCCCGACCAATAGCTTTTGGCCGAAGCCGGGGTCTGCGACATTGCGGTCTTGACCTCGGAATCGGTGATGAAGCCCTGTTCGCGCATTGCCGCAAGCACGAGCTGGGCGCGCGCATTCGCGGCTTCCGGGTCGCGGGCCGGTGAAAGTCGCGACGGCGCCTTGAGCAGGCCGGCCAGTACCGCGGCCTCGCCGAGGTTCACGTCACGCGCCGATTTATTGAAATAACGGCGTGAAGCCGCTTCGACGCCATAGGCGTTCGATCCGAAGAACACCCGGTTGAGATACATCGCAAGGATCTGGTCCTTGGTGTATTTCTGCTCCAGCCAGAGCGAGAGCAGCACCTCTTGCACCTTGCGTTCCAGCGTCCTTTCAGGAGAGAGGAAGAGGTTCTTGGCAAGCTGCTGCGTCAGCGTCGAGCCACCCTGCACCATGTGGCCAGCCGTAAAATTGGTCACGATCGCCCGGCCGAGGCCGAGCGGATCGACGCCGAAATGCGAATAGAAGCGCCGATCCTCGATGGCGATGACGGCTTCCGGAATATACGGCGACATGTTTTCGAGCGATAGCGCTTCGCCGCCGGTGGCGCCGCGATTGGCGATGATGCTGCCGTCGACGGCGGTGATCTTGACGTTCGGCGGCCGTTCCGGGATTGCCCATGTACTGGCGCTCGGCATGCGCGAACCATAATAGACGACAAGCCCGGCAACGCCGATGCCGGCCCAGATGAACAGCACGACGCACCAGTAGATCACACGGCGCAGGAAGCCGAAAAAGCCGCCGCCTTCGCGCTCCCTCGGCTCGCGCCGCTGCCGGGGGGCGGCACGCTGCGGCGGGGGTTTGGAGCCGCTGCGCCGCGGGAATCGGCCTCCGGCAATGCGATCGTCGGCATCGAGCGAAAACGCGTCATCGTCGCGTGCCGGGCGGCCGTTGAAGGACGGTTCGATTCTGTCGCCTGATCTGCCTCTGCCTGCCATCGCCGACCGGTCACACCCCATGTTCGATCGCGAAGCGTGACTTCGCACAACGGCGCTCTTCTACAGCGCCGCGCATCTGAAAAAGATGCGCAAAGGACGCTGGAGGACTTTGAACTGCTGCAGAATTTCATCCTTAGACCGATTCCGATCTAAGGAATTATGCATCAGGCGCCGTGATCACCGACTGAACTGTAAATGCGGCGATTTAACGGGGTGTTAATAATGGAAAGCAAAGCAGAACGTGTCGATAAAGCGCGTCGCGTCATTCGATGCGCTTTAACTCTATGCATGTCAGAACTGGCGGGCTTCGTAATCGTCGAGCGTTTCCGGGTCCTGCTTATATTCCCACTCGCCGAAATGAAAGCGGCGCCAGATCTGGCCGGAAGGGTTGAGCTTCGCCCCATCGGTAAGTCGCACAGGAAGGAGTGGGTTGTGTTTATGCCAAACGGTCACATCCATGGCGGCTGCCCGAGCGCCGAAAAGCCCCAGAAAAGCCAGGTAGTCTTGCGTCATCAGGATCCCGCCTCGAACGGATCAAAATCGATCCGCAACGTCTCAAAACTGCAACAAAGAATCCCGCAAGACAAGAGCATCAAGGGTGCTCTCACATCAAATTGTCGTCGGCCTGTTGCAGGCATGGATGCCCAGTCATGGCGACTGTCAAAATCTCACATGGATCGTCCCGGATTGCGCTCGCTGCGTGCATGCTTTTCGCGCGGCAATACCGGATTCCCACACAGAGCAAGGCCGGGGGAAGATCTTCATGGGCGTTACGCCGAAATGCGCGCGCTGCTTTCGCCGCAGATCTTCTGTCTGCTGGTCGGAACCAATCGGCGCCGCGATTGTTTAGGAAGAAGCGGGACAACCCCTCACGTCCCGCGCATGATCGGCCGTCTCCCCTCAACACGCGCCGATCGACATCAGGCCCGGTGCATCCCTCTTGGGAGCGCCGGGCTTTTTCTTGAATACCCGCCGGTGCCCGGGGAAACCTCGAAGGGGACGGCGCTGCGGCCGCCCTTCAGATCTCATTGGTCGCAGGAAGGATCGCCGGGCCGGCAATCAAAATCCCTGCCATTGGGTCTGCGATCTCCATCTCTCCGGTCGCTCCGTCGATTGTCGTCGCGCCCACCCTGATCGCCATTTCGATTGCGCCAGTCTCTATCGCCGTCCCGGTTGCGATCCCCGTCGCGCCAGTTCCGATCGCGATCCCGGTTATCCCGATCCCTGTTATCCCGATCGCGATTGTCCCGATCGCTGTTGTCCCGATCGCGGTAGTCGCGATCCCGATTGTCGCGGTCGCGGTAATAGTAGTCCGGGCCGCGGCTCCAGCGGTCGCGCTCGCGATAGAAATCACGGTTGCGGTAGTAGCGATCCCAGTAATTGTCGACGCTGAAGCGGATGACCGGGATGCCGAGCGGACGGTAATATTGCGGGCCGACATAGATACGGCGTTGCTGGTAAAGCGCCTGCACATATTGGCCGGAAACCCAGCCGCGGCCGCCGTAGAATTCCACATCGCACCAGTTGACGTCGGAAAGGCACCCGCGGATCTCGACGGAAGAACCGGCGGGTATGACCGCGACGGCGGGATATCGGGTGCTCGGACCGGCGCGCATGTTGACGTTTGCCGTCGAATAGCCTTCGGCAGCCTGCGCGATAACAGGCGCCAGCATGAACAGACCGGCCGCGGCGATTTTAGCAAACAGATTTTTCACGCTTTTCTCACTCCTCGTGGGCGCATTTTCGGGCAGCGCCTGGCTGCACTTGCCTGGCATATGCCATCTGAAACGAAGGTTAAACGACACCCGCACTTGTGAGAGCGTTATCATTATCCTTGTCTTTCAATGGCTTATATGCTGTCCGCGATGAACGTAGCTTGAACGGAGAAATTGCCGAAGATCCCTCGAACCCGTGCAATGCTTCCGATAATCCCGGGCGCTCCGTGCGCCGTTAACGATCCGTTAACCTTTCGGAGGCAGTCTGGCTGCAATACCCGCTTCTCCTTGACCACGGATGAACTGGCACTGAGCGAGCGGATGACGAAAGGCCGGTTTTAACCGGCCTTTTTGTTGTTGCGATCTGGCACGGCGTTTCCCTCAGGCGGCGAGCGCCTGAAGAATCCGGACCCAGGAACGGATACCCTTGTGGTAGGAGACAAGCTCGTATTTCTCGTTCGGCGAATGGATGCGGTCATCGCTGAGGCCGAAGCCGACGAGCAGCGATTCCATGCCGAGCATCTTCTGGAAGTCGCCGACGATCGGGATCGAGCCGCCCATGCCGATGACGATGGCGGGTTTCGGCCACTCGTCGGAAAGCGCGGTCTTCGCTTTGGTCAGAACGGGCGAATCATAGGAGAGATGAATCGCCGGCGAGCCGCCATGCGGATGGAACTCGACAGAGCAATCGGCGGGAATCTTCGAGCTGACATAGCTGCGGAAAGCCTCGCGGATGGCGGCCGGATCCTGCGTGCCGACGAGGCGGAACGAAACCTTCGCCGAAGCCTTGGCGGCGATCACCGTCTTGAAGCCTTCGCCGGTATATCCGCCCCAGATGCCGTTGATTTCGGCAGTCGGCCGCGCCCAGGTGAGTTCGAGCACCGAACGGCCCTTTTCGCCCGAGGGAACGGAAAGGCCGACTTCGCCGAGAAAGCTCTCCGCGGTCTTGCCCAGCGTCTCCCATGACGCCTTGATGTTCTCAGGGGTTTCCTCGACGCCGTCGTAAAAGCCGTCGAGCGTGATGCGGCCGGTCTCGTCATGCAGGCCGGCGAGAGCCTCGACGAGGATATGGATCGGGTTGGCGGCAGCGCCCCCGAACAGACCGGAATGCAGGTCGCGGTCGGCGGCCGTCACGGTCACTTCCTCGCCGACAAGGCCGCGCAGCGCTGCGGCGATCGCCGGCGTGTCGCGGTCCCACATGCCGGTATCGCAGACCAGCGCATAGTCGGCCTTGAGTTCGGCGGCATTGGCTTCGAGGAAGGGCTTCAGCGACGGCGAACCGGATTCTTCCTCGCCCTCGAAGAGAATGGTGACGCGGCAGGGAAGCGCGCCCTGGACCTCCTTATAGGAGCGGCAGGCCTCGAGGAAAGTCATCAACTGGCCCTTGTCGTCGGAGGTGCCACGGCCGGTCAGGATCTTGCGGCCGTCGCCGACATCCTTGATCGATGGCTCGAAGGGGTCGTTTTCCCAGAGCTCGATCGGGTCGACCGGCTGAACGTCGTAATGGCCGTAGAACAGAACGTGCGGCGCCTCAGTGGAAGCGGCGGCATGATGGGCGACCACCATCGGGTGGCCTGGTGTGTCGCGCACCGAGGCTTCGAAGCCGAGCGTCTGGAGATAGGCGACGAGCCATTCGGCGGCCTTGCGGCATTCGGCTTTGTAGGCGGGATCGGTGGAAATCGACTGGATGCGCAGCAGCTCGAACAGTTTTTCGAGGCTTGATGGGAGGTTCTGATCCGCGCGCGAAAGCACCGGTTGTATATCGGTCATTTTCGACTCCTTTTCGAAATTTGGCGGGACGATAGACCAAACCAGGAAAGCAGGCGAGGCGGAAAAAGCAAAAAAACAGCGGCGCGCGAAGGGGCTGAGAAAACGTGGATAGGCTCTCGTGGAGGGGTGTCTCGCGATAATAAAGAAAGATCTAATTCAATTTACAGTTAATTAGCACAACCTAAATAGCATCGACCAAAACCAGCTGTTCGGGGGCACAGATGTTTTCGGTCATTGCATGTATACGCGACAATCACGATTGGCGGCTGGTCATAGCCGCGGCCGTGGTCTGCCTGGTTGGCGTCATGGCGGCGATGCTGCTGTTTTCCCGTGCCCAGGACTGCGACGCCGGAAGCCGCAAGCTCTGGATCGGCGCGTCGGGCTTTGCCTTCGGCACCGGCGTATGGGCAACGCATTTCATCGCGATGCTCGCCTATGACGGTGGCACGCCGATAAGCTACGCGCTCGACCTGACGCTGCTTTCCTTTCTGCTGTCGGTGATCGGCTCATGGGTGGCGATCCTCGCCGCTTCGCAACGTGACGGAAGGTTTGCCTCCATCCGCGGCGGCGTGCTGATGGCGCTCGGCATCGCCTCCATGCACCTGACCGGCATGCAGGCGATCGAGGCGCAGGCGGCAATCCTCTACGATCCTCTGATGACACTGACTGCGGTCGTTGCCGGGATGCTTCTGTCGAGCGCCGCCTTCCATATCTTTTTCGGTCTGAAGGGCATGAGGCGTCTCCTCACCTCATCGCTGGTTTTCGTCCTCGCCATCTGCACCCTTCACTTCATTTCGATGGGCAGCATCACGCTCGTGCCGGATCCCGGCATGGAGGTTCCCACATCGATGCTCGACACCAGGGTGCTCGCCGCGATCGTCGTGGTGGCGGCAACGGCTCTTATCCTGGTCGCGCTTGCCGTGGTCTTCGTCCAAAGCCATCTGACGGATCTGCGCGGACTTGCCAATGCCTCGCAGGAGGGGCTGCTGATTCTGCGCGAAGGCCGGATCATCGATGCCAACGAGCGGTTCCAGGCTTTGTCTGGCTGGAAGCTTGCCGATCTCTCGGGTAAGGCGCCATCGGATGTGCTGACGGTCGTTCAGGGACCCCGGGAGAACAGGCCCGGCGAGACGCTGCTGAACACCCGCACCGGCAGAGAGATTGCCGTGGAAGCGAGCTCCAGCAGGATCGTTTATCGTGGCCGCAATTGCGAAGTGCTGGCGGTGCGCGATCTCACCGAGCGCAAACAGGCCGAGGAGATGATCGAGCATCTCGCCCACCACGACGTGCTCACCGATCTGCCGAACAGGTCGCTGTTCGACACCCGCATCCGGCAGGCGCTGCAGGTGGCGGAACGAAAGAACACCGAGGTGGCGCTGTTCTGTCTCGACCTCGATCGGTTCAAGGCCGTCAATGACATCTTCGGCCACGCCGAAGGCGACCGCATTCTCCGCAAGGTTGCCTCCATCCTGCGCCGGGTGGCCGGTGAAAGCGATACGATCGCCCGGCTCGGCGGTGACGAATTCGCCATCATCCAGTCCGCTGGGCAGCAGCCGGCGTCGGCGCAAAAGCTTGCGGCTGATATCATCGACGAATTCGCCGCCGAGATGGACACGGCCCGTGACCCCACCGCCGTCGGCGTCAGCCTCGGCATCGCGCTCTATCCAAGAGATGGGTTCACGGCCGAAGAACTCTGCAACAACGCCGATACCGCACTCTACCGCGTCAAACATGATGGTCGCGGCAGGGCCTGTTTCTTCGACGCGGAGATGGACGAAGCGGCGCGGAACCGCCGCCAGATCGAAAGCGACCTGCGCCATGCGATCATCCGCAACCAACTCCATGTCAACTATCAGCCGATCCTCAATGCGCAGAGCGGCGAGATCAGCGGTTACGAGGCCTTGATGCGCTGGCACCGGCCGGGCCACGGCATGACTGAGCCCGACATTTTCATCCCCGTCGCCGAGGAAAGCGGTTCGATTGTTCAACTCGGCGAATGGATATTGCGGCAGGCCTGCATGGAGGCCGCGCGCTGGCCGCAGCCGCTGACGATTGCAGTCAATGTTTCGCCGGTGCAGTTCATGCTGCCCAACCTATGCGAGCGGATCGAGGCGGTCCTCGCCGAGACCGGGCTCGCACCCGATCGGCTGGAGCTTGAGATCACCGAGGCAGCCCTGATCCGCGATCGCGACCGGGTGATGGCAATGCTGCAGCGCCTGCGTAAGGTGGGAGTGCACATTGTCATGGACGATTTCGGCACCGGCTACTCTTCGCTCTCGAACCTGCGTTCGTTTCCTTTCGACAAGATCAAGGTCGATCGCAGCTTCACCGGCGTGCTGGAGCATGACGCGGCGGCGCGATCGATCGTGCGCGCTATCATCGGTCTCGGCCACAGCCTCGGCATGCCCGTCGTCACCGAGGGGGTGGAAACGGAGATGCAGCGCCGGATCGTCGTCGAGGAAGGCTGCGCGCAGGTGCAGGGCCTGTTGCTCGGCAAGCCGGATATCGAGCCGAGCTTGAAGCCACTCGTTCGTAAAAGCGTCCTGTCGGGGCAGGCCGGATCCGGCATGCCGCCGCGACGGCGCACACGCCTTATCAGCGAATAATCTCAGCGAATAATCCCGGTCAGAGCGCCTTGGCGTTTTCCAGAAGCCGGCGGATATATTCAAGTGTCAGCTCGCGCTCGAAAACCCGAAAACCTTTGAACAGCGCAAGGTCGGCCTCACGCGCGGTCTCGATCGCCTCGGCCTCCATGGCCCGGGCCTTCGGTGTCAGGAACAGCAGTTGCGCCCGCTTGTCGGATGGATGCGGCCGGCGTTCGATCAACCCGTCGCGGACCATGCGCGAAAGCGTGTTGGCCATGGTCGCCTGCTCGATATCGACCCGCTCGAGAAGCTGTTTCTGGGTCAGCCCGTCTTCGGCCCAGAGTTCCAGCAGAATGGGGAACTGGCCCGGAGAAAAACCGAGCCCGACCGCGCGCTGGTGCAGCGAGCGGGCAAAACCCTTCGCCAGCTGGCTGGCAAGGTAGGCTCCCGAATCCATGCGGTTAAATCCCATGATTGCAAGTTAGGCTCAAAACCATGCCGGAGACAATGCAGCAAATCGCATGCGATGCTTCAAAATATGCAAGCGACAATGATAATTTCGAGTGTTTGGAAAAAACAAAAGTCGCCATGGCCTGGAGGTTGGCCATGGCGACCTTAAAGTGGGGACAAAGGCCCGGAGAGGGGGATAAGGCCTTTGTCCAAGCCTGACGCGGCGGGGGACAAGCCGGTAATCAGACCCGCGGCGCGATCAAGCGCCGGTGACATGGATTTGTGCCTGTGAATGTGGTTTTTCAAGGGAGGGCGACCGTTACAAATCGGTAACAGTTTGGTGAGCGGAATCTCCGCTGCACAATTCGTCAAATCGAAACGCGGTTTAGGGATAAAATTATGCATCCATTCAAAGTGCGATAGCGACCTTTGCGCCTCTGAATAGACGTGCGTAATCCTTTTCGCCCGTCGAACTTTATATGGACCTCGTCCCGTGCCCGCGCTATCCATGCACCCATGAAAAAAGGCGATCACCTCTTCCTTATCGATGGTTCCGGCTTCATCTTCCGGGCGTTTCATGCACTGCCACCGCTGACCCGCAAGACCGATGGCCTGCCGATCGGCGCCGTTTCCGGTTTCTGCAACATGCTGTGGAAGTTGTTGAGGGATGCGCGCAACACCGATGTGGGCGTGACGCCGACACACCTTGCCGTCATTTTCGATTATTCCGCCAAGACGTTCCGCAAGGATCTCTACGACGCCTATAAGGCGAACCGTTCCGCCCCGCCGGAAGAACTTATCCCGCAATTCGGGCTTATAAGAGAGGCGACCCGCGCCTTCAACCTGCCCTGCATCGAGACCGAAGGCTTCGAGGCCGATGATATCATCGCCACCTACGCCCGCCAGGCGGAGGCATCCGGCGCCGATGTCACCATCGTCTCCTCCGACAAGGACCTGATGCAGCTCGTCAGTCCCAATGTCCATATGTATGACAGCATGAAGGACAAGCAGATCAGCATTCCCGACGTCGTCGAGAAATGGGGCGTGCCGCCGGAAAAGATGATCGACCTGCAGGCGATGACCGGTGATTCCGTCGACAATGTTCCCGGCATTCCCGGCATCGGCCCGAAAACCGCCGCCCAGCTCCTCGAGGAATATGGCGACCTCGACACGCTGCTCGAACGCGCCACCGAGATCAAGCAGGTCAAGCGCCGCGAGACGATCCTCGCCAATATCGATATGGCGAGACTCTCGCGCGACCTCGTGCGGCTGCGCACCGATGTGCCGCTCGACCTCGATCTCGACGCACTGGTGCTGGAACCGCAGAACGGCCCGAAGCTGATCGGCTTCCTCAAGACGATGGAATTCACCACGCTGACGCGCCGCGTCGCCGAAGTCTGCGATTGCGATGCCAACGCCATCGAGCCGGCGATCGTCCGCGTCGAATGGGGCAAGTCTGCCCACGGCCCCGATCTCGATGCGGCCGCGCCGGCCCCCGTTGCCGGCGGCATTCCCGAGCTCTCTGGTGACGCGGTGCCTGTGCCGGCCCGTGCGAAGGCAAAGGCCGCCGTCGAGGGCGCATTTTCGCCCGCCGATCTTGCCAAGGCACGCGCCGACGCCTTTGCGACGCTGCCCTTCGATCATTCGGCCTATGTCACGATCCGCGATCTGGCGACGCTCGACCGGTGGATCGCCGATGCGCGCGACACCGGCCTCGTCGCGTTCGATACCGAGACCACGTCGCTCGATGCGATGCAGGCCGAGCTTGTCGGCTTTTCGCTGGCGATCGCCGACAATGTAGCCGATCCCACCGGCACGAAGATTCGCGCCGCCTATGTGCCGCTCACCCACAAGAACGGCGTCGGCGATCTGCTCGGCGGCGGCCTTGTCGAAAACCAGGTCGCCATGCGTGATGCCTTGCCGCGGCTGAAGGCATTGCTGGAGGACGGGGCGGTTCTCAAGGTCGCGCAGAACCTGAAATACGACTATCTGCTATTGAAGCGCTACGGCATCGAGACCAGGAGTTTCGACGACACGATGCTGATCTCCTACGTGCTCGACGCGGGCACCGGCGCGCATGGCATGGACCCGCTCTCGGAAAAATTCCTCGGCCACACCCCGATCCCCTACAAGGACGTGGCCGGCAGCGGCAAAGCGAATGTCACCTTCGATCTCGTCGATATCGACCGCGCCACCCATTATGCGGCCGAAGATGCCGACGTGACGCTGCGGCTGTGGCTGGTGCTGAAGCCACGGCTGGCGGCGGCAGGACTGACCAGCGTTTATGAACGGCTGGAACGGCCGCTGCTGCCGGTGCTGGCGCGCATGGAAGCGCGCGGCATCACCGTCGACCGGCAGATCCTGTCACGCCTGTCCGGCGAGCTGGCCCAAAGCGCTGCAAGATTGGAAGACGAGATCTATGTGTTGGCCGGCGAACGTTTCAATATCGGCTCGCCGAAGCAGCTGGGCGATATTCTGTTCGGCAAGATGGGTCTTGCCGGCGGCAGCAAGACCAAAACCGGGCAATGGTCGACCTCCGCTTCTGTGCTCGAGGATCTGGCCGCCGCCGGTTTCGAGCTGCCGCGCAAGATCGTCGACTGGCGCCAGGTCACCAAGCTGAAGTCCACCTATACCGACGCGCTCCCCGGCTATGTCCACCAGGAGACCAAGCGGGTCCACACTTCCTATTCGCTGGCATCGACGACGACGGGACGGCTGTCCTCCTCCGAGCCGAACCTGCAGAACATTCCGGTCCGCACCGCCGAAGGCCGCAAGATCCGCACCGCCTTCATCTCGACACCCGGCCACAAGCTGATTTCCGCCGACTACAGCCAGATCGAACTGCGCGTGCTTGCCCATGTGGCCGAGATCCCGCAGCTGACCAAGGCCTTCGAGGATGGCGTCGACATTCACGCCATGACCGCGTCGGAAATGTTCGGCGTGCCGGTCGAGGGCATGCCGGGCGAGGTGCGTCGCCGCGCCAAGGCGATCAATTTCGGCATCATCTACGGCATTTCGGCCTTCGGGCTTGCCAACCAGCTATCAATCGAGCGTTCGGAAGCCGGCGACTATATCAAGAAGTATTTCGAGCGGTTCCCGGGCATCCGCGACTATATGGACAGCCGAAAGGCCATGGCGCGCGACAAGGGTTATGTCGAAACGATCTTTGGGCGGCGAATCAACTACCCCGAAATCCGCTCTTCCAATCCGTCCGTGCGCGCCTTCAACGAGCGTGCGGCGATCAACGCGCCGATCCAGGGTTCGGCTGCCGACGTCATCCGCCGGGCGATGATCAAGATGGAGCCGGCGCTTGTTGAAGTCGGCCTTGGCGATCGCGTCCGCATGCTGCTGCAGGTGCATGACGAACTCATCTTCGAAGTCGAGGACGAGGATGTCGAAAAGGCAATGCCTGTTATCGTCTCGGTCATGGAAAACGCCACCATGCCGGCACTCGAAATGCGCGTGCCGCTGAGGGTCGATGCGCGCGCTGCCAGCAATTGGGACGAGGCGCACTAGAAATTGGCAAAGATTTTTCCGCTTACCGCAAGTCATTGAAAGCGCAGAAATTTACCTCCGGAAGCCGTATCGGAACGATACGGCGGGAAGGAACTTATTAACCTTCCTTTTCTATCCCGGTAGGGTCGTAATTTGTTAGGCATGAGTGAGTAGCGGACGCATGCGTTTTCCCAGAACCAATTTGACGGACGCCGGAGACTTTTCCAGCGAGATTGAAACCGAGCTTCCGGAGGTAAATCCCGGTGAAAAGCCGGCGGCACCGATCTGGCAGAGCAATTTTTCCCTCGCGCCGAATGTCCGTTTCACCCGCACGCCGGAGACGCTGATCAGCAAGCGGCGGGCCCCGAATGAGCTTGTTCACGATGATTCGCAGATTGGACAGCAGGCGATACGGATCGAGCCGGTTGCCGTCGATGTGCCGTTCGATGTCTATCTGCCGGAGCCCTACGAACTTTCCGCAGCACCGCAGATGATCGAACTGCAACCGTCACCCTTGGCTGAAGTGCCCGCCGAACCCGCCTTCCGCGCCAGCGCCGAGCTTTCTTCCATTTCGGATTTCGCCTTCTGGGAAGTCATGGCCTTTGAAGAGGCCGAGCCGGTTCGCGCGCCGCCGCTGATCTCGTTCCCGAAGAATGAAACCACACCCGAATCGATCACGTCGCTGTTCCGCATCATGGAATGGCGCCCCGGCCGTCCGGCCCCGGCTGCCGTCGTCTCCCGCCCGGTCCCGCCGCCGGCCGCGGTCTCCGCAAAGGTTGCCGTACGCCCTCCGGCAATAGTGTCCCTGGAGCGGCCGAGGCGCATCCCCGTCGTAGCACCGATCGTGCTGACCCCTCAGGCGGCACCGACCTCTCAGGTTGCGCCTGCTCCTCAGGTCGTCTCAGCCCCTCAACCGGCTCCAGCGCCCCAGCGTACGCCGCCCGTCGCCGCGGTTCTGCCATCGCCGCGTCGTGTCGCGAGACCCGAAAGGATCGACGCATCCGGCTATGAGTTCCCGCCGCGTGCCCTCCTGCAGGAGCCGCCGGAACGCTTCGGTGAGATCATGTCGCAGGAGACGCTTGAGCAGAATGCCGGACTTCTGGAAAGTGTGCTGGAAGATTTCGGCATCAAGGGCGAGATCATCCATGTCCGCCCCGGCCCGGTCGTCACCCTCTATGAATTCGAGCCGGCGCCGGGCGTGAAATCGTCGCGCGTCATCGGTCTTGCCGACGATATTGCCCGTTCGATGTCGGCGCTCTCGGCCCGTGTCGCCGTCGTGCCCGGCCGCAACGTCATCGGCATCGAATTGCCGAATGTCACTCGTGAAACCGTCTATTTCCGCGAGATGATCGAAAGCCAGGATTTCGAGAAGAGCGGCTACAAGCTGGCGCTCGGTCTCGGCAAGACCATCGGCGGCGAACCGGTTATTGCCGAGCTCGCCAAGATGCCGCATTTGCTCGTCGCCGGCACCACCGGCTCCGGCAAGTCGGTCGCCATCAACACGATGATCCTGTCGCTGCTCTACCGCCTGACGCCGGAGCAGTGCCGGCTGATCATGGTCGACCCGAAGATGCTCGAACTTTCCGTCTATGACGGCATCCCGCATCTTTTGACGCCCGTCGTCACCGATCCGAAGAAGGCGGTGATGGCGATGAAATGGGCCGTGCGCGAAATGGAGGAGCGTTATCGCAAGATGTCGCGCCTCGGCGTGCGCAATATCGACGGCTATAACGAGCGCGTGGCGCAGGCCCGCGACAAGGGCGAGACGATCCATGTCATGGTCCAGGTCGGCTTCGACAAGGGCACCGGTGTCCCGATCGAGGAAAGCCAGGCGCTCGACCTGACGCCGATGCCCTATATCGTCGTCATCGTCGATGAAATGGCCGACCTGATGATGGTCGCCGGCAAGGAGATCGAAGGTGCGATCCAGCGCCTTGCCCAGATGGCCCGTGCCGCCGGCATCCATCTGATCATGGCGACGCAACGCCCCTCGGTCGACGTCATCACCGGTACGATCAAGGCGAACTTCCCGACCCGCATCTCCTTCCAGGTGACCTCGAAGATCGACAGCCGCACCATTCTTGGCGAGCAGGGCGCCGAGCAGCTGCTCGGCCAGGGCGACATGCTGCATATGCAGGGCGGCGGGCGGATTTCCCGCGTCCACGGTCCCTTCGTCTCGGATGTCGAGGTTGAAAAGGTCGTTGCCCATCTGAAAACGCAAGGGCGCCCCGAATATCTCGACACGGTCACCGCCGACGAAGAGGATGAGACGGAGGAGGAAGAAGCCGGCGCCGTCTTCGACAAGAGCGCCATGGCCTCCGAGGATGGCAACGAGCTCTATGAGCAGGCGGTCAAGGTCGTCATGCGCGACAAGAAGTGCTCCACCTCTTACATCCAGCGCCGCCTCGGCATCGGCTACAACCGGGCCGCCTCATTGGTGGAGCGCATGGAGAAGGAAGGTCTTGTCGGGCCGGCCAACCATGTCGGCAAACGCGAAATCGTTTCCGGGCGAGGCGATGGCGATTAATCGGCCGCGGAGTGCGCTCCGCACTCCGCCAGCCGCAGCGTCTCGCTGATGAACTCGGTCTTTCCGCCGGTGTAGACATCCCAATCGCCGTCAGCCCTCGCAGCCAGCCGGCGTTTCAGATCGGCATAGGCCGTGGCTCTCTCGGGGCAATCCTCGAGATAGTCGCGAAACAGGATGCGCTCCCGGTGTCCGCGATGATCGGGTCCGCAGAGATAGAGCCTGAACCCATAACCGTCATGATCTCGGGTGAAGGCCCAGCGCTGCCCTCCCGAATCGCCGTGGAAGACGAAATCGGCGGCACGCACGGCTTCGATCGCTGCCGGCAGAACGTCGTCGGAGATCACGACGACATCGAGGTCGATCTTCGGCTTGGCGGCCAGACCAGGAACCGAGGTACTGCCGATATGATCGACGGACAGCACGAGATCGCTGAGCAGAGTAGAAACTCCACTGCTGATTTGGGCAAACAGCAGCGGCCAGGAGGGATCGTAGTCGACCACTTTGATGGCGCGCATGCCCTTCCTCTCGATCTGCTCAGGGCGCCTTGGTCAGCAACCCGTCGAGGATCGCGATCATCTTCTGCTCGGCCTCTTCGAGCGAGCCGCTATTGTCGAGTTCTACCACGTCATATTCGCCGCGCACCGTCAGCGGTCCGCGGGCGAGCCGCGCCATGATATCTTCATGCGTCTCGCGTCCGCGCGCCTCAAGCCGGCCGGCGAGCACTTCGGGGCGGGCGGTGACGTTGATGACCTTCAGCCGTGGGAAGGCGGCCTGGAAGCGGTGCAGTGCCGAGCGCGAGCCGTTGGCAACGACGACATGGCCCCGCGACAGCGCCACCGAAACCTCGGCCGGAATACCGTACTTCAAGCCGTGCGCTTCCCACCAGACGGCGAAGGAGCCTGACTGCTCCATGGCCGCAAACCCTTGGAGGGATACGGAAAGATGATCCTCGCCGCCGGCGTCGCGGTGGCGGGTGATGACGCGGCGGGTGAAATGCACGTCGGCGCGGCCGGAAAAACGGCGGGCGGCAAGGTTCATCAGCGTGTCTTTGCCGGCGCCGCTCGGCCCGACGACGACGACCATGATACCGCGCTCGGCTCCGGCTCCTGGATGGGGTTCGTGCGGCATCATGCGACACGGCGTCCTTGGCGCCAGACGGAGCGGGTCACCGGCACGCCATGCGAACGGTGGACGCGGACGAGATCGGCGCGCAGCCCCGTGGCGATCCGGCCGCGATCGTCGAGGCTGACGGTGCGGGCGGGCGTCGACGTCACCATGGCGATCGCCTTCGGCAGGGTAATGCTCTCGACCTCGTCGGCGAGGATGAACGGCGCATGCAGCAGGCTCAGCGGCACGTAGTCTGAGGACAGCACGTCGAGCACGCCCATCTCGGCAAGGTCGCGGGCAGCGATATTGCCGGAATGGGACTTGCCGCGCACGATGTTCGGCGCCCCCATCAGCACGCTCATGCCATGTTCGTGCGAGGCCCGGGCGGCATCGAAGCTGGTCGGGAATTCGGCAAGCCGCACGCCGTTGTCGATCGCCTCGCCGACATGGGAGAGGGTTGCGTCGTCATGGCTTGCCACGGTTATGCCGCGTTCGGCGCAGACCTTGGCGATGGCGTTGCGATGCGGTGTCGAATTGCGCGCCGATTCCGCCTGGCGCTTGGCGACGAAACGCGCGAAGACCTCGTCGCTTAAGCCCCGCTTCTTCTGGTAGTAGAAGATATATTGATCCATCGTCTGGAATTGACGCTGGCCGGGCGCATGATCCATCAGCGAGACGAGCCGCACATGCCGGTCGTTTTCGAAATCGGCGAAATGTTCAAGCACATTGTCGGCCGAGACCTCGCAGCGTAGGTGGATCAGGTGCTCGGCGCGCAGCCGGCCTTCCTTCTCCGCCGACTGGATGGCATCGGCCATCTCGCGCATCTCGCCATGTTCGAAGCCGCCGTCCTCGTCCGCGCCCATGCGCAGGCAGTCGAACACCGTGGTGATGCCTGACGTGACGATCTGGGCGTCATGCGCCTGGACTGCGGCGGTCTTGTTCCAGCGAATGCCGGGACGCGGCTGATAATGGCCTTCGAGATGGTCCGTATGCAGTTCGACGAGGCCGGGAATGACGTAGTCGCCCTCGAAATCTTCGCCGGCTACCGAGTTTCCTTCGGAAATATCGGCGATCTTGCCGTCGCGAATGAGGATCGATCCGGAGAGGATGTCATCCTCGAGAACGATGCGGGCGTTGGAAAACACGGTCTCTTTGCTCATCTCGTCAGGTCTTTCAGCTTTTGGCGCCGGCAAGCGGCAGCCAGGAATGAATTTTGAACGGCGCGCCGCGCGTTTCCTCGGTGAAGACGGCAAGGCCGGAAATCTTAAGCGGCCGGCCGGTGAAATCGGCAAAACGCTCGGTCAGGATCGCCTTCATCACCGCAGCGCGTGTCTCAGGCACCTGGCCGGTGAGTGTCATGTGGAAGCCGAAATCCTCCATCACATAGGGATAACCCCAGCGCTGCAAATGGATGCGCTGGCTGTCGCTGAGTTTCTCCGGGTTGCGCCGCGCCATATCGGCCTCGGAAAGCGCTGCGCGGAACGGTTCGAAGGACCTTACCACCTTCGCGGCGAAATCCTGAAGGGGTTGATGAAGAGAACCGGGAACGAGGGCAAAAAAACGGCCGAGCTGGCCGAGCACGAGTTCAGGAATCTCGAAAGCTTCAGTGCGCGCGGCAAAATCCTCGACGACGGCGATGAAATCCTTCTCGGTGACCGAGGCGGCGAGCGAAAACGGCGCCTTGATCGTCGCGTGAAAGCCATAACGGCGCGGGTCGGCGGTCAGCTCGAACTGCTCCGCCGCACCGAGCTGCGGGCCGTCCGGTGCAGGATAGGTCTCGTCGGTGAACGCATTGCGGCCGAGCCAGAGCGAGGCCGCGCCGGTGAGGGGGTCATCCTTCGGCGGCGAAAAATAGAGAGCGTAGCGCAAGGCTTTCATCCTGGGGATCGTCGAAACGGGGAGCGCAATGTGCAGTGATTTGGCGGCGAACCGCAAGCAGGCTCCCGGCTAAAAGATTTGCGTGACAAAATGATGATGGCGCAGCGCCGCCATCGCCTTTTGAGCCGATGGATCAGTGGGGTTTCATGCCCATCAGCCGGTGGCGCAGCGCGTTCGAAGCGGCGTCGAAAATGAAGACGACGATCAGGATCAGAATGACCATGTAGGCGACGTTTTCCCAGTTGGCGTTGGTGCGCATGGCCTCCCACAATTTGAGGCCGATGCCGCCCGCGCCGACGGCGCCGATAATCGTCGCGCCGCGCACGTTCGATTCCCATTGGTAGAGCGTCTGGCTGACGAAGACGGGAACGATCTGCGGCATAATGCCGTAACGATGGACGAGTACGGTCTGAGCACCGGTCGATTTGATGCCTTCGCGCGGCTTGCTGTCGATATTCTCGAGGCCTTCGGAGTAGAGCTTGCCGAGCGTACCGGTCTCGGTGAGGAAGATCGCGCCGCTGCCGGCAAGCGGGCCGGGGCCGAAGGCACGCGTCAGGAACAGCGCCCAGATCAGCATGTCGACCGAGCGCAGGAAATCGAAAAAGCGCTTGAGGATCTGATTGAGCAGCCGGTTCGGCGTGATGTTGCGCGCTGCCAAGAAGGCGAGCGGGAAGGCGGTAAGCGAGCCGAGCAGCGTTCCGAGGAATGCCATGACGATCGTTTGGAAAAGCTTGGTCCAGACATCGCCGTGCTGCCATTCGCTGTTGTTCCAGATGTCGTCGAAGGCGAGCGACAGGTTGGACTGGTCGGGCTTGATGCGCGGGCCGGAAACGATGAGGCTGACAACCTCGCCGACCGGCTTGTCGAAGAAGAACGATTGCGTGTCGAAGATGAAATTCGCCCAGCCGATGAAACGCTTGCGGATCTTCACCCGATCGACGGAAATGCTGACATTGCCGGCAAAGCCGAGATCGGCCAGCACGTTGTCGTCATAGACCGTCATCCAGCCGGGCACCGGTCCGACGACTTTCGGCGCACCGCTCGAAACTTCGACCGGGACGCTGACGCCATGCGCGGTGACGATCGTCTCGCTCTTCGAGACGGTGACGGTGCGGCTGGTGCCGCTGATCGAAACGGTGATGCTGCCGTCGGGGTTGTTGACCAGCCAGTCCAGATGCGGATTGTCGCCAAGCGGCGAGAAACGCGGATAGCGGATGTCGATCGAGCCGTCATCCCCGATGCGGAATTCCGGCTGAACGTCGTAGCTCACCCATTGGCTGAGATAGATGCCGACGCGCTCCCAATGGGCTTCGGCGAAAAGCTTGGGCAGGTCGAAGAACCAGACGGCATAGAGGCTGTAAAGCAGCGTTGCAATCAGGATCATCAGCCCGCCGAACCGCTGGCGGAACGACCGGTGAAAATATTCCGGATAGCGCGCTTCTATCTCAAGCATGCGGTTTGCGTCGATCACCGTCATGGCGGCCTCAATGTTGCAGAAGGAAGGCGTGCTCGCCGACGAGGCGGCGGCGCAGCCATGCGGAGAACTGGTCGACGGCGATGATCGTCACTAACAGCAGCAGAACGAGCGCCATCGTCTTGGCGCCGAAGCCGCGCGAGATCGAAAGCTTCAACTCTTCGCCGATGCCGCCGCCGCCGACGGCGCCGATGATGGTCGAGGCGCGCACGTTGATCTCGAGACGCAGCAGCGCATAGGAGGTGAAATTAGGCAGCACTTGCGGCAGGGCGGCGAAGCGCACGCGCTCCCACCAGTTGGCGCCGACGGCTTTCATGCCCTCATCGGGCTTCATGTCGATATTCTCGGCCACTTCGTAGAACAGTTTGCCGAGCGCACCGATCGTGTGCAGGGTGATGGCGATGATGGCAGCCACCGGTCCGATCGACAGGATCGCGGAAAACAGGCCGGCGATGACGATCTCGGGGAAGGCGCGCAAAAATTCCATCAGGCGCTTGGCGAAGATGCGCAGCGGCCATGAACTGGTCAGGTTGCGGGCGGCAAAGAAGCTCAAGGGAACGGCAAAGATGAAGGCGATGATCGTCGAGATCAGCGCCACGTTGATCGTGACGATCATCAGCTCGAAATATTCGGGAATGTAGAAGGCGCCTGAGATGTAGACGCGGCCCTTGTCGAAATTGAATTCCTCGCCGCCCGTGTCGTTGACGCTCGCGATGTCGAATAGCGCCCGCCAGACGTCGTGCCAATCCTTGGGAATGAGCCAGCTCAGGAAGTCGAAGAGATGCGGCAGCCGGTCGAAGAAATGGCCGGCATTGCTCTCGTCGGCGAAGCGGACGGAGCTGACGAAAGCCGCAATCAGGATAACGAGGCCGAGGATGGTATAGAAGCGGCGCCTGGAGACCATCCGCTCCCAGGCGGTGCCGATCTCCTTTGCGCTCTGCATATGCGGCTGTGTATCGGCAACAGTCATGGACGCCTCGCCCGATCAAAGATAAAGGGCGGCCGTTTCCGGCCGCCCCGCATTCCAGAAACCGATCAGCCGCCGATGGCAGCTTTGCGGACTTCGACGACGGCGTTGTAGAAGTCGTGCTTGACCGGGGCGTAACCCTTGTAGTCGCCGCCTTCGATAGCCGCGAAGCACTTGTGATCTTTTTCCGGCAGAGCCGTGAAGAAGGCTGCAAGCTTCGTCTGCCAGTCCTGGCCAAGCGCGTTGCGAACGACGAGCGGGCCGTTCGGGATCAGCGGCGAACGCCACACTTCAACCAGCTTGTTCGGATCGACAGCGCCCTTGTCGACTTCCTTGCGGAAGGTGCCGGAGGTGTAGCCGTCCTTGAATTCGCCGATGCCCGAGCTATCGTCGACGGCAACGTCGACCTTGCCGTCATAAGCGGCAAGCAGGTTGTTCTCGTGGCCGCCGTTGAACTGCGTCGAGGCGAAGAACTTGTCGTTCGGCATGCCCGTGTCCTTGGGGATCTGCGTCAGCGGAACGAGATAGCCCGAAGTGGAATCCGGATCGGCGTAGCCGAGCTTCTTGCCCTTGGCGTCCTTGATGTTCTTGATGCCGGAGGACTTCAGCGCGAGACCGACCGAGTAGTAACCCGTCGAGCCGTCCTTCTGCTGCGTCGTCAGGATCGGCGTAACGGCTTTCTCGTCCTTGATGTAGATGGCTGCGTAGCCGGATGCGCCGAGTTCGGCGAAGTCGAGCGTGCCGCCGAGCAGGCCCTGGATGACGCCGTCATAATCGGCGGCCGGGAACAGCGACACCTTCTCGAAGCCGAATTCCTGCTTCAAGTGGTCGGCAAGGCAGGCATAGTTGCGCAGCCGGTCGGTTTCGTTTTCGCCGCCGAGGATGCCGATGCGGAATTCCTTGAGGTCTGCTGCATGGGCAGCGCCGGCGAGCGCGAAGAGCGCCGTTGCCGCAAAGAGTGCTTTCTTCAACATGTGTCTCTCCTATTGACCGGTGCCCCCGGTCTTCCGTTACGAAGAAGTGTGCCCTTGACGCGGGCGCTCGATCGCGGCCGCCTCGCTCAGAGACCGGCCAGCGCCAGCGGTTGGGTGCCGGCGGTTTGATTGTCTGCCCGCTCGGGAGCGATATTGATCGATGTCGAGGTCATCGTTTCGTCGATGCTGGCGCCATCCTTGTCCGTCCCGTAGATTGCCTTGACCGCCTCGGCGGTCAGTTCCGAAGCCTTGCCGTCGAAGACGACGCGGCCGCCGGCCATGCCGACGATGCGTTCACAATAGTTGCGGGCGGTGTCGAGCGTGTGAAGGTTGGTGATGACGGTGATGCCCTCGCGCTCGTTGATATCGCGCAGCGCATCCATGACGATCTTGGCATTGAGCGGATCGAGCGAGGCGATCGGCTCGTCGGCGAGAACCATCTTCGGGTTCTGCATCAGCGCCCGCGCAATCGCTACGCGCTGCTGCTGGCCGCCGGAAAGCGTGCCGGCTGCCTGCAGCGCCGTCTGCTCGATGCCGAGGCGTTCGAGTGCTGCGATGGCATGCACACGTTCCTCGCGGGTGAAGATGTTGAGCAGGCTCAGAAGCGTCGAGCGGTGGTTGAGGCGGCCAAGCATGACATTGGTCAGAACGTCGAGGCGCGGCACCAGGTTGAACTGCTGGAAGATCATCGCGCAATCGCGCTGCCAGTTGCGCAGTGCCCGGCCGCGAAGCCCGGAGACCTCGACGCCGGAAAAATGAATGGAGCCGGAGCTCGGTTCCTGCAGCCGGTTGATCATCCGCAAGAGCGTCGATTTCCCGGCGCCGGAGCGGCCGATGATGCCGACCATCTGACCCTGAGGAATGTCGAGCGTGACGGAATCTACGGCGAGCTTTTTTCCGAAACGACGTGTGACATTCTTCAGCTCGAACATCATGCTTTCCCTTTGCACTCCAGGCCCTGGTCAGCATCGCATTAGTCCCGCTTGATGAACCTCGCATGTCGTTTTTGTGTAAGTCGTGTCACAATTCTCCGCATCTATATCGCGGGTTTAACCGCCGTAGCGGGACAGAAAATCTTCCGCGTCAAGGTTGCGGAAATCCTCCAGCGCCTGGCGCAGCCGGCCGTGCTCCCAATCCCACCAGGACAGCCTGTCCATCCGCTCACCGATCTCCTTGGAGAAGCGCTCACGGATTGGTTTGGCCGGCACGCCGCCGACGATCGTGTAGGGAGCGACGTCCTTCGACACCACCGCGCCGGCGCCGATCACTGCGCCGTTGCCGACGGTGACGCCGGGCAGGATCGTCGCCCCATGGCCGATCCAGACGTCGTTGCCGATCGTCACGCGGTTTGCGCGCCGCCAGGCGAAGAAATCCGTTTCCATGTCGCCGTCCGGCCAGTAGTCGGCGGCGCGATAGGTGAAATGATGCAGCGTCGCGCGCCAGGTGGGATGGTTGGTGGCGTTGATGCGCACAGCGGCGGCGATATTGACGAATTTGCCGATTGTCGCACACCAGACCGAGCCGTCCTGCATGATGTAGGAATAGTCGCCGAAGCTGGCCTCGCTGATGCGGCAGCGTTCCGAGACCTCCGTATAGCGCCCGAAGGTGGAATCGCTGACGGAGGCCGTCTCGTGGACATAGGGGTCGGTGCCCAGCTTGCGGCTCATGCAGCGATCTTTCCAGGCGAGAAGAGCTGGACGTCGAGGATGCGGTCGGCGACCGCTTCGCGCACTTCCTCGTCGTGGAAGATGCCGAGAAGGGCGACGCCCGCCTGCTTCTTCTCCTCGATCATGCCGACGACGACGGCACGGTTTTTGGCATCGAGCGAGGCGGTGGGTTCGTCGAGAAGCAGGATCCTGTGTTCGGTGATGAAGCCGCGGGCGATGTTGACGCGCTGCTGCTCGCCGCCGGAGAAGGTGGCGGGCGGCAGCTGCCAGAGCGCTTCCGGCAGATTGAGCCGGGCAAGCAGGGCGCCCGCCTTCTCCCGTGCGGCGACGGTGTCTTCGCCGCGTGCCACAAGCGGTTCGGCGACCACATCGATCGCCGCGACGCGCGGCACGGTGCGCAGGAACTGGCTGACATAGCCGAGCGTATGGCGGCGCACATTAAGCACGGTGCGTGGATCGGCGGCGGCGAGATCGACGATGCGTCCGTCGTGGCGAATGAGGATCTGGCCGGTGTCGACGGCATAATTGCCGTAAATCATCTTGAGCAGCGAGCTCTTGCCGATGCCCGATGGGCCACCGAGCACGACGCATTCGCCTGATGCGACCGAGAAGGCGACATTGGAAACCACGGGCAGCCTGATGCCGTCGCGCAGGTGCATGGTGAAACTCTTCGAGACTTCGGAAACGACGAGGGGCGTTGGCATGATATCTTCTTTTCTGGTTTCGGACCGTACGCTCAGACCTGCAGGATCGAGGAGACGAGCAGCTGCGTGTAGGGTTCGCGCGGGTCGTCGAGCACCCGGTCGGTGAGCCCGTGTTCGATGACGTAGCCGTCCTTCATCACCATCATCCGGTGTGAGAGCAGGCGGGCGACGGCGAGATCGTGGGTGACGATGATCGCCGACAGGTCGAGATCGTTGACGAGGCCGCGCACCAGATCGAGCAGGCGCGCCTGCACCGAGACGTCGAGGCCGCCTGTGGGTTCGTCCATGAAGACGAGGCGCGGGCCGGTGACGAGGTTGCGGGCGATCTGCAGGCGCTGGCGCATGCCGCCGGAAAAGGCGCGCGGCTGGTCGTCGATGCGGTCGGCGTCGATCTCGACCCGTTCCAGCCAGTCGATCGCCGAAGCGCGGATCTTGCCATAGTGCCGGTCACCGATCGCCATCAGCCGTTCGCCGACATTGGCGCCGGCCGAAACCGTCATACGCAGGCCGTCGGCCGGGTTCTGGTGCACGAAGCCCCAGTCGGTGCGCATCAGGAAACGCCGCTCGGCCTCGTTCATGCGGTAGAGATCGCGGTAGCTGCCGTCGCGCATGTGATATTCGACGCTGCCTGTGCTCGGCATAAGCCGGGTGGAGAGGCAGTTGAGCAGCGTCGTCTTGCCGGAGCCGGACTCGCCGACGATGGCGAGCACTTCGCCCGGCCAGAGCTCGAAGGAAACGTCGCGGCAGCCGATCCGGTTGCCGTAGAATTTCGAAACGTCATGGACTTTGAGAAGCGGGATATCGCTCATTCTGCAGCCTCCCGGGCCAGCATCTCGCCGGCATGCCCGTGGGCGCGGCGGTCTTCGCAATGATCGGTGTCGGAGCAGACGAACATGCGCCCGCCCTTGTCGTCGAGAACCACTTCGTCGAGATAGACATCCTCGGCGCCGCAAAGGGCGCAAGGCTTGTCGAAGCGCTGGATGTCGAAAGGATAGTCCTCGAAATCCAGGCTGACGACGTCGGTATAGGGCGGAACCGCATAGATGCGTTTCTCGCGTCCGGCGCCGAAGAGCTGCAGCGCGTCCGACATGTGCATCTTCGGATTGTCGAATTTGGGCGTCGGCGACGGATCCATGACATAGCGGCCATGCACCTTCACCGGATAGGCATAGGTCTTGGAGATGCGACCGTTATGGGCGATGTCCTCGTAGAGCTTCACATGCATCAGGCCGTATTCCTCGAGAGCATGCATCTTGCGGGTCTCGGTCTCGCGCGGCTCGAGGAAGCGCAGCGGTTCGGGGATTGGCACCTGATAGACGAGCACCTGGCCAGGTCCGAGCTTCTCTTCCGGAATGCGGTGGCGGGTCTGAATGATCGTCGCCTCGCCGGTACGCGTCGTCACCGCGACATTGGCGACTTTCTGGAAGAAAGCGCGGATGGAAACGGCGTTGGTCGTGTCGTCGGCGCCCTGGTCGATGACCTTCAGCACGTCGTCGGGTCCGATGATCGAGGCCGTCACCTGCACGCCGCCGGTGCCCCAGCCGTAGGGCATCGGCATTTCGCGAGAGGCAAAGGGCACCTGGTAGCCCGGAATGGCAATCGCTTTCAGGATGGCGCGGCGGATCATCCGCTTGGTCTGTTCGTCGAGATAGGCGAAGTTGTAGCAGGCCAGATCGCTCATTCGGCGGCTTCCTTCATGTCTTCGCCGGCGTTGCGGGCGGCTTCGAATTCGCGGCGCATGCGGCGGACAAGATCGAGTTCGGCCTGGAAATCCACATAATGCGGAAGCTTCAGGTGCTCGACGAAGCCGGTCGCCTGAACATTGTCGGAATGGGAGATAACGAATTCCTCGTCCTGCGCCGGCGCGGTGATATCCTCGCCGAGCTCTTCGGCACGAAGCGCTCGGTCGACCAGTGACATCGCCATCGCCTTGCGCTCGCTCTGGCCGAAAACCAGGCCGTAGCCGCGGGTGAATTGCGGCGGCGCCTTGGCCGAACCCTTGAACTGATTGACCATCTGGCATTCGGTGACCTGGATCGTGCCGAGCGAGACGGCAAAACCGAGTTCCGGCACGTCGAATTCCACCTCGACCTCGCCGATACGGATCTCGCCGGTGAAAGGGTGGTTGCGGCCGTAGCCGCGCTGGGTGGAATAACCGAGCGCCAGCAGGAAGCCCTCGTCGCCGCGGGCAAGCGCCTGCAGGCGCAGATCGCGGGTCATCGGAAACTCCATCGGCTCGCGGGTCAGGTCGCCGATCTCATGATCTTCAGGCATGTCGCCGTCGGCCTCGATCAGCCCCTCCTCGCCGAGGATCTCGGAGACGCGCATGACGCGGCCGGTCTCGGCGGCGCGCTGGGCAGGCGCCTCGACCGCCTCGTCGGAGAGCAGCGACGGATCGAGCAGCCGGTGGGTATAATCGAAGGTGGGCCCAAGAAGCTGGCCGCCCGGCAGATCCTTGTAGGTCGCCGAGATGCGGCGTTCGATCGTCATATCAGCCGTGTCGAGCGGCTTGGAATAGCCGAAACGCGGCAGCGTCGTGCGGTAGGCGCGCAGCAGGAAGATCGCCTCGATCATGTCGCCGCGCGATTGGCGGACGGCAAGCGCTGCGAGCGTGCGGTCGAAAAGCGAGGCCTCGGCCATCACCCGGTCGACGGCGAGCGCCAGCTGCGCCACGATCTGTTCGATGCCGATCGCCGGCAGCGAACGGTCGCCGCGGCGGCGGTCGGCGAGCAGGCGGTGGGCATTGGCGATGGCGGCCTCGCCACCCTTGACGGCAACATACATGAGCTCAGATCTCCGTTGCTGTGATCTTGGTGGTGCGCGGCAGGCACAGAAAACGCGCGCCCGACGTCAGCACGATGTCGACGCCGCGCGGGAAGAGCGCACGGTTTTCGGCCCAAAGCCGCAGGAAGGTTTCCGGCAGGCCGACAGGCGCGATCTCGGTCACGCTCTGGATGCCGGGGCCCATCAGCGCCAGCCTGCGCCCGCCTTCGAGTTCGGCGAGCTCGATGACAACGGTCGTCGACCGGTCGGGATATTCCTGCGTGCCCGAGGCGAACAGGCTGAAGGGGCAAAGCGGAATGCCCGCTTCCGTGAACGCGAAGCGCGCCTCTGCCTTCTCCGTGGTCAATGGCGCACCGGTGTGGAAGCCGAGCCATTCCGGCACGGCCGATTTCGCCAGTCCCTGGGACAGCCAGACAGGCGTGTCGTGGTCGCAAAGCGTCAGCGCGATGGCGCCGGCGGCGATGCCGAACGGCACAGGCGGCGCGACATTGGGCCGGACGGTCTGGATCGTGCCGGGGCGAGCCATGCCATCCATCAGCATCTTGAAAACGCTTTGGGCGTGGAAGACCGGGTCGGCAAAGCCGCCGGTCAGGGCTTCTGTCTTCAGTCCCATCAATTGTCTCCCCGCACCATGGTGAAGAAATCGACGCGGGTCGCCGCCGTCTCGTCCGCCTTGCGGCGTTCGGCATCGGCGATCCGCTCAGTGATCGGCAAAAGCAGGGCCTGTTCGACGAAATCCTTTGTCGCCTCCTCCTGCCAGAGTGCGTCGAAGATCGCCGCAAGCCGGGCCTTCTCACGGTCGGTGCCGAGCGCCTGCGCATGGCCGACCGAGCCGGAGTCGAGCCGGATCGTGGCCCGCGTCACCGTCACTTCGCCAAGATTGAAGGGAGCGCCGCCGCCGCCGATGCGTCCGCGGACCATCACCAATCCGGTCTCCGGTCCGCGCACCGGATGTGCCACGGGCTTTTCCGGCAACGCATTCCACACCGCCGAGAGTTCGCTCAGTTCCGCGCGCGCCAGCAGATCGGCGGCGCGTTTGCGCCCGGATACCGTCTGTGGCGCAGCGTCTGTCCTGTCCGCCGATATCATTGCCGCTTCCTTTAAATGTCTATTGATATAGACAACCATACAAGATACCTACGCTTAAATCGATGTCGCGACAAGCGTATGACAAGCGGGAATGGGGGGCGGCGGATTGAAACAGGTGCAAAGGCAGACCGGCGTGGCGCTCTGGCGCCAGATCGCCGATCGGATCCGCGAAGCGATCAGCAGCGGTACCTATGACGAAACGGGAATGGTGCCGCCGGAAACGGTGCTGGCGCTGCAATTCGGCGTCAACCGGCATACGGTGCGAAGCGCCTTGGCGGCTTTAACGCAGGAAGGAATCGTCCGTGCGGTACAAGGTCGCGGCACGCTGATCGAGCGCAAGGAGCGGCTGAATTTCCCGATCACCCGGCGCACCCGATTCACCGCCGGCATCGGCGATCAGGCGCGTGAGATGCGCGGCCTTCTACTCGATGAGGCGAAGGAGGAGGCGAGTGTCGAGGTCGCCCGTTGGCTGGATCTCAAGCCAGGGGAGCAGGTGATCCGGCTGGAAACATTACGCCATGCCGACAGGCGGCCGGTTTCAAAGGCGACGAGCTGGTTTCCTGCCGAACGTTTCGCCGGGATCGGTGAGGCCTACCGCAAGCACGAATCGATCACCAAGGCTTTTGCCGAACTTGGTTTGTCGGACTATGTCCGGGCGACGACCGAGGTGACGGCCGCGCATGCGAGTGCGGCCGATATGGCCGACCTCGAACTCACCCCCGGCGCCATCCTGCTGATCGCCAAGGCGATGAACACCGATCTCGATGGCGTGCCGGTGCAATATTCGATCAGCCGGTTCGCGGCCGACCGGGTGCAGTTCACCATCGAGAATTGAGACATGAGGTGCCAGCCGCTTGCGGCTGGCACGGACGGCAGGGCTTCAGTGTGCGCCGGACATGTCGCCGAGCACTTCCTTGGACGCGACGGTGGAATCCGCCTTCAGCGTGTAGACCATCGGCACGCCGGTTGCGAGATTGAGGGCAAGCACGCCTTCCTTGCTCAGCTTGTCGAGCACCATCACCAACGAGCGCAGCGAATTCCCGTGTGCGGCAACCAGCACCTTCTCGCCGTTGAGCACGCGCGGCAGGATTTCGGTGAGGTAATAGGGCCAGACGCGGGCGCCGGTATCGCGCAGGCTTTCGCCGCCGGGAGGCGGCACCTCATAGGAACGGCGCCAGATATGCACCTGTTCCTCGCCCCATTTGGCGCGGGCATCGTCCTTGTTGAGACCGGAGAGATCGCCGTAATCGCGCTCGTTCAGCGCCTGGTCGCGGATCGTCTTGAGATCGGGCTGGCCGACCTTGTCGAGGATGAGCTTCAGCGTGTGCTGCGCGCGCACTAGGACCGAGGTGTAGGCGACGTCGAATTTGATCCCGTATTCGGCAAGTGCGGCGCCGCCGGCATTGGCTTCCTCGATGCCGAGCGCCGTCAGATCGGGATCCTTCCAGCCGGTGAAGAGATTCTTCAGGTTCCAGTCGCTCTGGCCGTGGCGAACGAGGACGAGGGTACCGCTCATGAATTTGCCTCCTTAATATCGTTATGAAGAAGAAAGCCCGAGCACGTCGAGCATGGAATAGAGACCCGGCTTCTTGTTGCGCGCCCAGAGCGCCGCCTTGATGGCGCCGCGCGCAAAGATCGAACGGTCGGCCGCACTGTGCGACAGGGTGACGATTTCGCCTTCGCCGGCAAAGAGCACCGAATGCTCACCGATGACGGAGCCGCCGCGCAGCGTCGCAAAGCCGATCGTGCCGGCCTGTCGGGCGCCGGTATGGCCGTCGCGCACCCGTACGGATTTGGCGGCAAGATTGATGCCGCGCCCCTTTGCCGCGGCCTCGCCGAGCAGAAGGGCGGTGCCGGACGGCGCATCCACCTTGTGCTTGTGGTGCATTTCCAGGATCTCGATATCCCAGTCGGCAGGCTCGAGCGCCCGCGCGGCCTGTTCGGCGAGCACGCTGAGCAGATTGACCCCGAGGCTCATGTTGCCTGACTTGACGATGCGGGCGTGGCGGGCCGCTGCAGTGATCTTGGCATTGTCGTCGGCCGAACAGCCGGTGGTGCCGACGACATGGACGATGCGAGCTTGAGCGGCCAGGCCTGAGAATTCCACTGTTGCGGCAGGCGAGGTGAAGTCGAGCACGCCTTCAGCATCGAGAAAGGCATTGAGCGGATCGTCGCCGATGATGACACCGGTCGGGCCGAGACCGGCGATCTCGCCGGCATCCTTGCCGATAAAGGGCGAACCGCTGCGTTCGACCGCGGCATGCAGTGTGGCGCCCTCGATGGAATGGATGAGCCGGATCAGCGTCTGCCCCATGCGCCCGGCTGCGCCAACCACCACCAGTTTCATCGCAGCATCGCTCATGTCAGGCTCACCAGGTCAGTTTGTATCGGAGGCCGAAGGCCTCTGCAGATTGTTGAGGCGAGCGTAAAGGCCGTCGCTGACCTTCGCAAGCGTCTCGTGATTGCCTTCCTCGACGACGCGGCCCTGCTGCATGACGACGATCTTGTCGGCGCGCACCACGGTCGAAAGCCGGTGGGCGATGACGACGACGGTGCGGCCGGTCATCGCCTCGTCGAGCGCCTTCTGCACAGCCGCCTCGGATTCGGTGTCGAGGGCGGAGGTCGCCTCGTCGAGAAGCAGGATCGGCGCATTGCGCACCAGCGCACGGGCGATCGACAGCCGCTGGCGTTGGCCGCCGGAAAGCGTCACGCCGTTTTCGCCGACCGGGGTTTCGTAACCCTGCGGCTGCGCTGAGATGAAATCATGCGCATAGGCAAGCCGGGCCGCTTCTTCCACCTCGGCATCGGTCGCTTCCGGCCGGCCGTAGCGGATATTGTCGCGGATCGTGCCCTCGAACAGGTAGGGCTGCTGCGAGACATAGGCGAGCTGATGGCGCAGCGACTTCTTGGTGATGTGGGCAATGTCCTGCCCGTCGATCAGGATCTCGCCCTCGCGCGGATCGTAAAAGCGCGGAATGAGGTTGATGACGGTGGATTTGCCGGCCCCCGAAGGACCGACCAGCGCCGTGGTCCCGCCGCCCTCGGCGATGAAGCTCACACCGCTCAACACACTCTCGCTGCCATAGCCGAAGGAAACGTTGCGGAATTCGATCCTGGCTTGCGTCACCGTCAGCGGCTGGGCATCCGGCAGGTCGCGCTGGCGCGGCTCCATGTCGAGCAATTCGTAGATCATCCGCGCATTGACGACGGCACGCTCCATCTGCACCTGCAGGCGGGCAAGCCGGCGGGCCGGGTCATAGGCAAGCAGCAGCGCCGTGACGAAGGAGAAAAAGGCGCCGGGCGGCACATTGTAGTAGATCGAGCGGTAGGCGGCATAGGCCAGCACGCTGGCGACGGCAAAGCCTGCGAAACTCTCGGTCAGCGGCGAAGTGCGTTCGGAAAGCCGGGCAATCCGGTTCGCCCTGTTTTCGGCACCCTTGATGAGCTTGGTGACCTTGCGTTCCAGTTCGTCTTCCATCGTGAAGGCTTTCACGATGGCGATGCCCTGGATCGTCTCCTGCATGGCGCCGAGAACGTGGCTGTTCAAATGCACCGCCTCGCGCGTCGCCGAGCGCAGCCGCTTGGAAACATAACGCAGCGCATAAAGCAGCGGCGGGGCCATGATGAACACCGCAAGGCTGAGCAATGGATCCTGGAGGATCATCACCGCGAGCAGCGAAACGAAAGTCAGCAGGTCGCGCACCGTCGAGGTGATCGTCAGGTTGAGTACGTCGCGAATGCCGCTGACGTTCTGGCTCACCTGCGCGGCGATATGGGCAGAGCGCGCTTCGCTGAAGAAGCCGACCGAAAGTGACATCAGATGCGAATAGAGCCGGCGCTGGTAACGCGCGACGATATCATTGCCGACCTTGGACAGCGCCACCGCCTGGCCGTAACTGGCAAAACCGCGCAACACGAAGGCGATGAAGATCGAAAGACAGATGATCCAGACGACGTCGGCGCGCCGGTTGGCGAAGGCTTCGTCGATGATCGCTCGCATGATCCAGGCGGTAAACGCCGTCGAAAGCGCCACCACGATCAGACAGGCAATCGCAAAGACATAGCCCCAGAGATGGTCGCGGCCGTTTTCAGCGATGATGCGCTTCAGGATGCCGGTTACGGTATCGCTGCTGACGCTCTGCGTTCTCGTTTCCGCCGCTTCCAAAAATGAGGTTTCCTGTCTCGGACCAAGCGCGCCGCGGAGGCGACGCGCACTTTTGCCGGGGTCTATAAAGAGTTAGGATTGGTTTGGCTAGACGGGGCTAACGCTAACGCCGCCAGCGGCGGCCTTCCGTCGAGACGCCGAAATTCGCCGGCATGCGCGCATAGGAGGAAAGCCCGGCAAGCGCTGCCAGCGGATGCGTCACCACATAGGTCGGAATGGTGCGAAGCAGCGCCGTATGCGGCGCCTTGTCCTCGAAGGCGAGGCGGAATTCCGGTCTCTTCAGCGCCGGGAGGATCTTCTGCGAGATGCCGCCGGACAGATAGACACCGCCGCGCGCCATGAAAACCATCGCCATATCGCCCGCCACCCGGCCGAGATAGGTGGCAAACAGCGAGACGGTCTCAACGGCCGCCTTGTCGCTGCCGGCAAGCGCGTGCGAGGTGATGTCGGCCGGATCCTTCATCGTCGGCTGGATGCCGTCGACCACGCAGATGGCATGGTAGAGGTTGACGAGGCCGCGCCCGCAAAGGATCTGCTCGGCCGAGACGCGGCCTTCGATCGTCTCGATATGGGGGAAGATTTGATAGTCGCGTTTGCTGCGCGGTCCGAGATCGACATGGCCGCCTTCGCCGGGAACCGGGATCCAGCTATGCTGGGCATGCACCAGCCCGCCGACGCCGAGCCCGGTGCCCGGTCCGAGCACGACGCGGGACGCGATCATGTCGCCGGTGGCGTCGCCGATGCGTTCGCGGTTCTCATCCGAAAGGGCGGCGACTGCCAGCGCCTGCGCCTCGAAATCGTTGACGACGAGCACGTCCTCCATGCCGAGGCCCTCGATCATCGTCTCTGGCCGCACCACCCAGTCGCAATTGGTCAGCGGGATCTCGTCGTCGCTGATCGGGCCGGCGACGGCAAGGATCGCCGAACGCGGCTGCACGGCTGTCTTGTCGAGCACGCCTTGCTGGATCGCTTCGTCGATCGTCGCGAAATCCGCCGTGCGCACGTTCGGAAACTGCTTCGGCTCGGCATAGGCATCGGTCAGGATGGAGAAGCGGGCATTCGTGCCGCCGATATCGCCGATCAGGATCGGGAAAGGCAGCGGAGCGGTGCTGTTGTTCGGTTTTGGCATGGCCGGTTCCGTGCTGATCAGGCTTCGAGTGTGGGAAGAAGTTTTATAGCGGTCGCGTGGTTGAGCGCCATCGGAATATCGTAAAAGATGGCGAGCCGCATCAGCGCCTTGACGTCGACATCGTGCGGCATCGGCGTCAGGGGGTCGACGAAGAAGATCAGGGCGTCGACCTCGCCGGTCGAAATCAGCGCGCCGATCTGTTGATCGCCGCCGAGCGGTCCGCTTTTCAGCCTGGTGACGTCGAGATCCGGGGCGGCGTCGAGCACGCGCCCGCCGGTCGCGCCGGTGGCGACGATCTTCCAGCGGGAGAGAATGTCCCTGTGGGCACGGGCGAAATCCGCCATGTCGTCTTTCTTTTGGTCATGCGCAATCAATGCAAGGCATTTGCCGCCGGCCATCAACCCCTCCGCCCGAACAATTCAATCGATTTGACCGCTTCTATATCAAGAGTTTGCCATTTGAAAGACAGCGCACCCCGGGTCTTATTCATTGCATCGCCGGCTTGTCGTTCGGGACCGGGCCGACATCCGGCAGTGTCCCGTCGGGATCGGCGGCCGGCTCTGCTGCCGGAGCGGCGGTAAGCGCGCTCGCGGCGGAAGGCCCGCCATAGGTGGCCGCCTGCATCGAGGCGACGGCAGCCGCATCGAGCACGCTGGCGCAGGCCTTCGGCAAATCCGAAACCATCATCTCGCGCGGCGGCTTCGGTGGCTTGGCACCGGGGTTCGGCGGTTTCGGCGGCGCCCAGGGGGCCGGCGTGAACCACCAGGCGAGCGACTTGTCGCAGCCATCGCCGGCAGCCACAGGGGCCTGCGGCGTGCATCCGGCCGCACCGGCCGGGCATTTGATGCGGATGTGGAAATGCGAGTCATGGCCGTATTCCGGCCGAAGCTTGCCGAGATTGGTGCGATCCCCCGTCCAGGTGTCGCACATCTTCTTCTTGATCGCCGGGTTGACGAAGATGCGCTGCACCTCGGGATAGCTTGCCGCCAGCATTAACAGCCGCGCCCGCGATTGCGTCCACACGTTCGGGTCGACGGTCAGAAACTTGTCTTTCTGCAGCATGGTGGTGAACGGCAGGTCCTCGCGCTCCTTGGCCGACATGCGGCGCGCCGGCATCGGCGTGAACCAGACATCGGCATCGAGGCCGATCTGGTGCGAGGCATGACCGTTGAACATCGGCCCGCCGCGCGGCTGCGCAATATCGCCGACGAGAAGACCCGGCCAGCCGGCATATTTGGCCCCGTCCTCAGAAAGACGTTCGAGCAGCGAAATCATCGCCGGATTGCCCCAGCGGCGATTGCGCGAAAGCCGCATCGCCTCCCAGGTCGGCCCGTCGGTCGGCAGCGCCACCGCCCCCGTCATGCAGCCCTTGGCGTAAAAGCCGATCGGCTGCGCCGATCCCTGGGTCGGCAGGCTGACGGCGCCGAACTGGCCTTTGGCGCTGCCGGGGCTCGGCGTCTTCTGCTCAGCGCCGACATCGCCGGCGGCAAGGCCTGCGCCGATTGCGCCGGCAAGCGTCAGTTTACCGAATGTCCTGAAAGCCTGTGCGAAGCCGAAAGCCATATTGTTTCCTTGAACCACCGCCGAAGTGATTTGCGTCGAGCCTATCGTGAAAAGCGATTTTGGTGAATCGATGTTTTGCCGGATGGCCGCAAGAGGAGCCGGTGGCGGATCGCCGCGGGGCGTTGTGCCTCAAATTGCGAGGCGGCTCGAAGAGGCGATGCCGTGACACGCTCCGATGGCTGAAATTTTCGCGTGCCCGGCAAAAACCAAACTCTCTCCTGTTTTTCGCCGGTATTTTTCGTATTGTCGAACCACCAATAATCAGGGGAAGCTTGAATGGCTCTGTGGTCGAAGATCGGTGTATTTCTATCGCTTGCGGGGGCCCTGGCGCCCATGACGGCAACGGGTCAGGACCAGCCCTTTCAGATCGGCAGCTCCGTCATCAGCGAGATGAAGTACAAGCCGGGCTTTGCGCATTTCGACTACGTCAAACCCGATGCGCCGAAAGGCGGAGATCTGCGTCTTTCCGCAAGCGGCGCCTTCGACACCTTCAATCCTCTGCTGGCAAAAGGCCAGACAGCGATAGGTCTGTCGCTTGCTTACGACACGTTGATGAAGCCGGCCGATGACGAACTCCTGGTCTCCTACGGTCTGCTTGCCGAGGGGCTATCCTACCCCGCTGACGTCTCCAGCGCGACCTTTCGCCTGCGTAAGGAAGCAAAATGGGCAGATGGTCAGCCGGTGACGCCCGAAGACGTCATCTTCAGCCTTGATAAGACCAAGGAATTGAACCCCCTGGCCGGCAACTATTACCATCACGTCGTCAAGGCGGAAAAGACCGGCGAGCGTGACGTCACCTTCACCTTCGACGAGAAGAACAATCGTGAACTGCCAAACATTCTCGGCCAGTTGATGATCGTGCCGAAACATTGGTGGGAAGCGCCCGGACCGGACGGCAAGCCGCGCGACATTACCAAGACGACGCTGGAGCCGGTGATGGGTTCCGGGCCGTATAAGATTGCGTCCTTCTCGCCTGGCGCAACGATCCGTTATGAACTGCGCGACGACTATTGGGGCAAGGATCTCAATGTGAATGTCGGCCAGAACAATTTCCGCAACGTCATCTACACCTATTTCGGTGATCGGGATGTGGAGTTCGAAGCCTTTCGCGCTGGCAACAGCGACTACTGGCAAGAGACCACGGCTGCCCGCTGGGCGACGGGATATGATTTTCCCGCGGTGAAGGAAGGACGCGTCAAGAAGCAAGAGGTCACAAATCCGCTACGCTCCACCGGCATCCTGCAAGCGCTCGTGCCCAACATGCGGCGTGACCTCTTCAAGGATGAGCGAGTTCGCGAGGCGCTCAACTATGGCCTCGATTTCGAGGAGCTGAACCGCACCGTTGCCTTTAATAGTTACAAGCGCATCGACAGCTATTTCTGGAACACCGAGCTCGCCTCCTCCGGTCTGCCGCAGGGGCGTGAACTCGAATTACTGCAAGGCCTGAAAGACAAGATTCCGCCGGAGGTCTTCACGACGCCGTACACCAATCCCGTCGGCGGCGATCCGCAGAAGAGCCGCGACAACCTCCGCAAGGCGATTGCTCTGCTGAAAGAAGCCGGTTGGGAGCTGAAGGGCAATCGCATGGTCAATACCAAGACCGGCCAGCCGATGAGTTTCGAGATATTGTTGTCGAGCCCGATGTTGGAGCGCTGGGCGGTGCCCTATGCCAGCAATCTTAAGAAAATCGGCATAGATGCGCGGGTTCGGACGGTCGACGCTTCGCAAGCTGTCAACCGCGAACGCAGCTTTGATTACGATATGATCTGGAATGTCTGGGCGGAGACGATGAATCCAGGCAACGAACAAGCCGACTATTGGGGATCCGGCTCGGTCAACCAGCAGGGTTCTCGCAATTATGCCGGTATTGCCAACCCGGCCGTCGATGAACTCATTCGCATGATTATATTCGCGCCGAACCGCGAGGAACAAGTCGCTGCGATCAAGGCGATGGACCGAGTCTTGCTGGCAAATCACTACGTCATTCCGCTGTTTTACCGCGATACCTATAACATCGCCTATTGGAACACCGTCACACATCCGGCGGAGTTTCCGGCCTACAGCCTTGGCTTCCCCGATGCCTGGTGGTCGACCGCGGCAAAATGAGCGGGCTTGCAATGCAGGGGCCCTGGGCTCCAAATGGCACGAGCGAATCACGACACGTCGGCAGTGCCGGCAAGGGAAGGCTGGCGGATTGAGCGGCATTGGACTGGACGGCGGGCAGACAGGAAAAACATTTCCGGAGGCTGAAGGCTGATGGGCGCCTATATCTTTCGCCGTCTGCTTTTGATGATCCCGACCATCATCGGCATCATGGCGATTTCCTTCACCGTCATTCAGTTTGCCCCCGGCGGTCCCGTCGAACAGGTGATCGCTCAATTGACTGGTCAGGCCGACAGTGCCGACCAGCGCCTGTCCGGCGGTGGCGATCTCCTCGGCGGCGGCGGTAACGACGAAGGCTCTAAATATCGCGGCGCCCAGGGTCTCGATCCGGAGCTGATCGCCAAGCTCGAAAAGCAGTTCGGCTTTGACAAGCCGCCGCTGACGCGTTTCGGCGAGATGATGTGGAATTACATCCGCTTTGATTTCGGCGAAAGCTTCTTCCGCAATACCTCGGTGCTCGAACTCGTCAAGGAGAAGCTGCCTGTGTCGATCTCGCTCGGCATCTGGATCCTGATCTTCTCCTATGCGATTTCCATCCCGCTCGGCATCCGCAAGGCGGTCAAGGATGGATCGACCTTCGATGTCTGGACGTCGGGCGTCATCGTCGTCGGTTACGCCGTGCCGAGCTTCCTCTTCGGCATTCTGCTGATCGTGCTTTTCGCCGGCGGCTCCTTCTACGACTGGTTTCCGCTGCGCGGCCTGGTCTCCGATAATTTCGACCAGCTGGCCTGGTGGCAGAAGCCGCTCGACTATTTCTGGCATCTCACCTTGCCGCTGATCTCGCTTTCGCTGTCGGCCTTCGCGACGACGACGCTCCTGACCAAGAACTCGTTCATCGAGGAGATCAAGAAGCAATATGTGGTCACCGCCCGCGCCAAGGGCCTCAACCAGCGGCAGGTGCTCTACGGTCATGTCTTCCGCAACGCCATGCTGATCATCATCGCAGGGTTTCCCGGCGCCTTCATCTCGGCTTTCTTCACCGGCTCGCTGCTGATCGAGAACATTTTCTCGCTGGATGGCCTCGGCCGTCTCGGCTATCTCTCGGTCGTCAACCGGGATTATCCGATCGTCTTCGCCACGCTCTACATCTTCTCGCTGCTCGGCCTCGTCGTCAGCCTGGTTTCCGACCTGATCTACACCTGGATCGATCCACGCATCGATTTCGAGCGGAGGGATGTCTGATGGACGCCGCCGCAAATCCTGCTGTCGCAACACCCGTCAAGCCTCCGCGCAAGGGCCTGCTGTCGCCGACTAACATTCGCCGCTGGCAGAATTTCCGGGCGAACGGCCGCGGTTACTGGGCGCTGTGGCTGTTTCTGCTGCTGTTCGTCCTCAGCCTGTTTGCCGAATTCCTCGCCAACGACCGGCCGATCATCGCCTCCTACAAGGGCGAGATCCTGTTTCCGGTTCTGATCGACTATCCCGAGGAGAAGTTCGGCGGCTTCCTCGCCGAGACTGACTATCGTTCCTCGGTGATATCGGACGAGATCAATGCCAATGGCTGGATGGTCTGGCCGCCGATCCGCTATTCCTACCGCTCGGTCAACTCAAACATTCCGCATTCGGCGCCGACTGCCCCCTTCTGGCTGATGACCAAGGAGGAACGCTGCGCCGGTTATCCGCAGGGCGTGAACGATCCGGATTGCACGCTGGGCAATCTCAACTGGCTCGGCACCGACGACCAGGCCCGCGACGTGCTGGCACGCGTCATCTACGGTTTCCGCATATCGGTGCTCTTCGGCCTGGTGCTGACCATCTGCTCGGCGGTCATCGGCGTGACCGCGGGTGCGGTACAGGGCTATTTCGGCGGCTGGACCGATCTGCTGTTGCAGCGCTTCATCGAGATCTGGTCGTCGATGCCGGTGCTCTACATCCTGCTGATCATCGCCGCCATCCTGCCGCCCGGCTTCTTCGTGCTGCTCGGCATCATGCTGCTCTTTTCCTGGGTTGGCTTCGTCGGCATCGTGCGCGCCGAATTCCTGCGTGCCCGCAATTTCGAATATGTCCGCGCCGCCCGCGCGCTCGGCGTCAACAATCGCACCATCATGTGGCGCCACCTGCTGCCGAACGCCATGGTCGCGACGCTGACCTTCCTGCCCTTCATCCTCTCAGGCTCGATCACAACCCTGACCTCGCTCGATTTCTTAGGCTTCGGCATGCCGCCTGGCTCCCCTTCGCTTGGTGAAATGATCGCCCAGGGCAAAAGCAATCTGCAGGCGCCGTGGCTCGGGCTGACGGCCTTCTTTGCGATGTCGATCATGCTGTCCCTGCTGATCTTCATCGGCGAAGCCGTGCGCGATGCCTTCGATCCGAGGAAGACGTTTCAATGAGTGAGATGACAGGACCGCTGCTTTCCGTCCGCGATCTCTCGGTTGCCTTTCATCAGGGCGGCCAGACCTCGCTCGCCGTCGACCACATCTCCTTCGATATCGCCAAGGGCGAGGTCGTGGCGCTGGTCGGCGAATCCGGCTCCGGCAAGTCGGTCTCGGCCAATTCGATCCTGAAGCTTTTGCCTTATCCCTCGGCAAGCCATCCCTCCGGCGAAATCCTGTTCAAGGGCAAGGATCTTCTGAAGGCGCCGGAACGGGCGCTGCGCGAGGTGCGCGGCAACGATATCACCATGATCTTCCAGGAGCCGATGACCTCGCTCAATCCGCTTCATTCGATTGAGAAGCAGATCGCCGAGATCCTGGCGCTGCATCAGGGTCTCACCGGCCAGCCGGCGCGCCAGCGCATACTGGAACTGTTGAACCAGGTCGGCATCCGCGAGCCGGAGAAGCGCTTGAAGGCCTATCCGCACGAGCTCTCCGGCGGCCAGCGTCAGCGCGTCATGATCGCCATGGCACTCGCCAACCGGCCGGAATTGCTGATCGCCGACGAACCGACCACCGCCCTCGACGTCACCGTGCAGGCGCAGATCCTCGAATTGCTCCGGCAGTTGAAGGCCGTGCACGGCATGTCGATGCTGTTCATCACCCATGATCTCGGCATTGTGCGCAAATTCGCCGATCGCGTTTGCGTCATGACCAAGGGCAAGATCGTCGAAACCGGAACGGTCGAGGAAGTCTTCGCCAATCCGAAACACGAATATACCCGCCACCTTCTCGCCTCCGAACCGCGCGGCGAGCCGCCGCTTGCCGATCCCGCAAAGCCGATGGTGATGGAAGGATCCGACATTCGCGTCTGGTTCCCGATCAAGGCGGGGCTGATGCGCCGCGTCGTCGATCACGTCAAGGCCGTCGACGGCATCGATCTTTCGCTGCGTGCCGGGCAGACGCTCGGCGTCGTCGGCGAGTCCGGTTCCGGCAAGACCACGCTCGGCCTGGCGCTGACCCGGCTGATATCCTCGCAGGGGCGGATTGCCTTCGTCGGCAAGGATATAGCCGGCTATTCGTTCAGCGAGATGCGGCCGCTGCGCAACCAGCTGCAGGTGGTCTTCCAGGATCCTTACGGGTCGCTCAGCCCGCGCATGTCGGTCGGCGATATCGTCGCCGAAGGGCTGAAGGTGCATGAGCGCTCGTTGACATCGGAAGAGCGGGACCAGCGCGTCTGCTGGGCGCTGGAGGAGGTCGGCCTCGATCCCCTAACCCGCTGGCGTTATCCGCACGAATTTTCCGGCGGTCAGCGCCAGCGCATTGCCATTGCCCGCGCCATGGTGCTGAAGCCGCGCTTCGTCATGCTCGACGAGCCGACCTCTGCGCTCGACATGAGCGTGCAGGCCCAGGTGGTCGACCTGCTGCGCGATCTGCAGAAGAAGCACGATCTCGCCTATCTCTTCATCAGTCATGACCTGAAGGTGGTGAAGGCGCTCGCCAACGACGTCATCGTCATGCGCTTCGGCAAGGTGGTGGAGCAGGGTCCGTCATCGGAAATCTTCCGCGCGCCGAAGGACGAATACACCAGGGCGCTGATGGCGGCCGCTTTCAACATCGAGGCGGTGCCGACGCCCGCCGTGCAGCAGTAAAGATGATCATGCCGACACCTCCCGTTCTCGTCGATATCAAGTTCAATCCCGAAGGCGTCGCCCGGGTGTTGAAGACGGCCTTTTCCGATCGCGGCAGCATCAATCTCGCCGATCCCGCCGATCGGGAGCGTGATCTCCGCGAGGCCGAGTACGCGCTTCTCTGGAAGCCGGATGCCGACCTTTTCGCAAGGGCACCAAACCTTAAGGTGATCTTCTCCGGCGGCGCCGGCGTCGACCATATTATCGGCATGGACGGCCTGCCCGAAATCCCGATCGTCCGTTTCGTCGATCGCAGCCTGACGACCCGCATGAGCGAATGGGTGGTCATGCAGTGTCTGATGCATCTGCGGGGGCAATATGCCCATGACAGCCACCAACGGCAGCGCCAATGGGCCAAGCTGATCGCGCCGGAGGCGGCGGAGGTGACGGTCGGCGTCATGGGCCTCGGCATTCTCGGGTTGGATGCGGTCGCCAAGCTGAAGGTGATGGGGTTTAACGTCATCGGCTGGTCGCGCACGCGCAAGGAGATCGACGGCGTCGAAACCTTCGACGCCGTCGCGTTGGACAATTTCCTCGCAAGGACCGATATCCTCGTGGGCCTCTTGCCGCTGACCCCGGAGACGACAGGGTTTTATGATAGCGGGCTATTTAAAAGGCTGCGTCGCGGCGGCGCGCTCGGACGCCCGGTCTTCATCAATGCCGGCCGCGGCAAGAGCCAGGTCGAAGCCGATATCGTTTCCGCCGTCCGCGACGGCACGCTCGGCGGCGCTTCGCTCGATGTCTTCGCGGTGGAGCCGCTTGGCCCCGACCGCCCATTGTGGGAACTGGAAAACGTCTTCATCACACCGCACGACGCGGCTGTCTCCGAAGAAAACGCGCTGTTCCGTTATGTCGAGACGCAGATCGCCCGTTTCGAGCGTGGCGAGCCGCTGCAATTCCTGGTCGACCGCGCCGTCGGTTACTAAGCCCTCGGAACCTTCCACACAGCAACCCGTTTCCCTGTGGAATTCTCGGGCCGGATCCGGCCGGTCAAGACAGCGGAAGGAAACGATGATGGCGCATCAGACGGAAACACGCTGGGAAAAGTCTGACGGCAAGCTTCACAAGGAAGAACAGATCCCGCCGGTGAAGGCAAGGCAGGGGCGCACGGGTTATCGCATCCTGCTGGTGCTGCTTGCCGCGCTGGTGCTGGCTTTCGTGGTTTGGATCCCGGTGGAGATCTGGGGCAAGCGCGAAGCAAACGAGGTGGCCCCGCAGCAGCCCGGCCAGCAGCTGCAGTCGCAACAGCCTGACACGGCACCTGCGCCAACGCTGCAAAACGGCACGGCGGTTCCGACCGAGACGCAAAACACTCAGCCGGCGGCCCCTGGTGTCACGCCTGCAGCACCGGCCCAGCCCGTAGCGCCGGCCCGATAAGCATTCGGCAGATGATCTCTCGCATCCCGCCGCCATGCGCGCCGCGGGATGCTTGTTGTTTTATCTGGACTTTGTCTGTCGATTTTTCGATAAGAAGGCGCACGAGCCGGTTCGTGCGCCGGCCCGGACTTGGCAATACCCGGGAATTTGGCAGCACCTGACCGGAGTGGACAGGGGCAGGAATTTTATGGCCAGGACCGATATTGCAAGACGCGTCTACAATCACGCCTGGAAACTCGATCCGATCGTTCGCAGCCTGATCGATACCGACTTCTATAAGCTTCTGATGCTGCAGATGATCTGGAAGCTTTATCCTGACGTGAACGCGTCTTTTACCCTTATCAATCGCACCAAGCGCGTGCGCCTTGCCGATGAGATCGACGAAGGCGAATTGCGCGAACAGCTCGATCATGCTCGCACGCTGAAACTCGCCAAGAAGGAGATGATCTGGCTGGCGGGTAACAGTTTCTATGGCCGCGCCCAGATCTTCGAGCCCGAATTCCTCGCCTGGCTTTCCAACTTCCAGCTCCCCGAATACGAGCTGTCGAAGAAGGACGGTCAATATGTACTGGATTTCCACGGGGCCTGGAAGGAAACCACCATGTGGGAGATCCCGGCGCTCGCCATCGTCAACGAGCTGCGGTCGCGCTCGGCGATGAGGGCGCTCGGTCCCTTTACCCTCGATGTGCTCTATGCCCGTGCCAAGGCGAAGATGTGGTCGAAGGTCGAACGGCTGAAGGAACTGCCGGGCTTGCGCATCTCCGATTTCGGCACCCGCCGCCGTCACAGTTTCCTCTGGCAGCGCTGGTGCGTCGAGGCTCTGAAGGAAGGCATCGGCCCGGCTTTCACCGGCACCAGCAACGTCTTGCTGGCGATGGATTCCGATCTCGAGGCCGTCGGCACCAATGCCCACGAACTGCCGATGGTGGCTGCCGCCCTTGCGCAAACCGATGAGCAACTGCGCAACGCGCCCTACAAGATCCTGCGCGACTGGAACAAGCTCTACGGCGGCAACCTTCTGATCGTTCTGCCGGATGCTTTCGGTACGGCGGCTTTCCTGCGCGATGCGCCGGAATGGGTCGCCGACTGGACCGGCTTCCGCCCGGACAGTGCCCCGCCGATCGAAGGCGGCGAAAAGATTGTCGACTGGTGGAAGAAGATGGGCCGCGATCCGCGCCAGAAGCTGCTGATCTTCTCCGACGGTCTCGATGTCGATGCCATCATCGATACCTACCGGCATTTCGAAGGCCGCGTGCGCATGAGCTTCGGCTGGGGCACGAACCTGACCAACGATTTTTCCGGCTGCGCGCCGATCGAAATATCCGGCCTCAACCCGATCTCGGTCGTCTGCAAGGTCAGCGACGCCAACGGCCGTCCGGCGGTCAAGCTCTCCGACAATCCGCAGAAGGCGACCGGCGAACCGGCAGAGGTCGAGCGCTACCTGAAATTCTTCGGCGCCGAGGACAGGATCGATCAGACCGTTCTGGTGTAGGCGAGCGACACGGCGACGCCATCCCGCGGCGCATTGTCATGCCCGGCCATTGCATCCTCGATCGACCAGCCGAAACGCCAGGCGTCGAACATCGAGTACCATTCTTGGAAATCGGTGATCGGCAGAATATCCGGCTTCGACATCGGATTGTCGGTCAGGCTGCGGCCACGCGCACGGTCCCGCACGCCACGCTCCTGCATTTCAAGCAGATTCTCGAACATCATCGCCCCCGGTCCAAGTCGAAGGCTTTATGCAATCATCCTAATAAAGCATTGTCGAGTCCGGATGCGATAATTCGAGTTTTTCACAGGATTAGCTCTAATTTGCTAGTTTTCCATGATCTCCGGCGGAATCCCGTCAGGATCATCCGATCGCGTTCACCGCTAGCATGACGGGGAGGCCCGGCTTCCTGGCTGGGGTCCGCCACCGAGCCTCCCGGCTGACCGAATCTCGAAAACCGGCAGCATCGACAGATGCCGCTTTCCGCTCGGGCCGATCCAATGCTGATGATCGCCAGAGTTAACCAACGGTGAATATCCACCGATGCCGTCTCAATTCGAGGCGACGCGGTCGTTCTCTCAAACGTTCAGGCCGCCAGCCTGCGAAACCGGGTTCTGATCCGGTCGAGGTAATAATGGCCGGGAGACGCCGCCACCGTCATCGCATGAGCTTCCGAAGAGGGAACGCCTTCGAACAGACGCTCCTCGCCATTCTTGAAACAAATCCTCAGTTGTCCGTCGTCCTGGCTGAAATAGACCGATTTAATGATCTTCGACTTCACCGAAAGTTCTTCCACCTGTTTAAATCTCCGTTTTTTGGTTTGGCAGAAAGATAAACCCAAACGTGCAAAGACGCGGTGAAGCGGCATGGTAAAAAATCAGGAATCTTGCCCAGGTTGTCGGGGCGTCAATCGGGTACCGTCGCCACGCTCGACACTACCGATTGGTGGCTTCTGCGGGGTTGCGGTGCAGGCACTTGCTGAAAAGAAAGATCGACGTTTGACAGCACCATGTTTTAATGACGATATCTTCCATCCAGAGGCGAGGGATGGCAGGTGTGCAATGTTAGGTGAAGCGATTTCCTTTGTAAGACGTAATCTGTCTTTTGTGTGTGTTGTTGTTGCAGCCAATTGCGCACTCGTCGCTTTTGATGATTACAGCGGTGGAAACAAAAGTAATTCAGCGCAATTCTTCGTTTCTCTGTCTTTTGCATTCTTCATTCAGAATGCAATATTAAATGGAGACGGGAAAGTTTCAAGCCTGACCAGCGGCATGCGTGGGTTTGGTGGCTACATCTGGAAGAACTTGCTTATCATGCTCGTCGGATTTGGAATTGGGATTGGTGGCCCTGTCGCATTCGGCGCCGCCTCTCTATCAAAGAACGTATTTCTACTCTTATGTCTTGCGGTGGTCGCAATCATCCTTCCGCTGATACTTGCCCTTATCGGAACCTGGCCCATTGCCGGAATTGCGGGGTCCAAAAGCGGGCTTTCAGCTGCCTTCAGCCGGGGGAAACGCGGTTTGGTTCCCACCTTTTTACGGCTGTTTGCTGGACTTTGTCTGCCCTTCATCTGTGCTTTGATATTGATGACGGCAGCAACATCGATGTCATACGAAGCCGATAGCATCTTCTCGGACGGAAAACTGAACCTCATCGCTTTAGCAGTACTGGTGATTTGCCAATGGGCGTCGATATTCGGCCTGTGCTACGTTTCGATCGTCCTGGCTCGCAAACTGGTGAGTTCCGAGGCTCCGCGGTCTCCAATCGGAGGACGTCAAGGGAATGCGGCCGCAGCGACGAGCGTCTCGGAAATTTTCGAATAGGGCCTACAGCGCCGCACGTCTTTTCAGACGCGGAAAGGACCCTGTAACACTCTGAATCTACGCATCGGCCCGAATCGATTCCGATTTTCGGGCCGACGCGCTAGTCGTGATCATGCTGAGCCGCCGCCGGGCATTCCAATCTGCAAGTCCGGGAATCTCGGTAGGGGTGTTGAGCTGGAGCCCACACACAATAGATCTTCGCGAGGGCTGGCACGGCCCTGCGAAGGAAGGGATCTGCGGTTTTAAAGAGATATGGCGGACAGGGTGGGATTCGAACCCACGGTACGCTTTCACGTACACACGCGTTCCAGGCGTGCGCCTTAAACCACTCGGCCACCTGTCCTTCTTTGGCGTTCGCGCCTGGATAGGAGCAAATCGTCGGAACGGCGCGATATATACCGATGAATTTTTGTCGATCAACCGAAATCTAACAGTTTTTTGACTTCTTCCGATAAAACTCGCCTCGACCCGTCCATTGTGCTTCACCTCATCGACGACTATGTAATTCTCAAGGTGGAGAATGGCGCGGCCGGCCGGAATTGTCCGGCATAACGAGCGTCGGAGGAATTGATGCGTTTCCTGTTGCGTCTGGCCAGCCTTGTCGCGCTTGCGGCGGCCGTTATTGCCGGGACCATCGATTCGATCCAATCGGTTGCGGCGTCCTCGGTGGTGGTGACGCCGATCTCCGATGCCTGGCAGGATGTGAGCCCGACAACCCTCACGTCGCTGCAATCGTCCCTGTCCTACTATGTTCATCCGCGCTTCTACACCTTCATCTTCCAGTGGCTGATGCTCCAGCCGGCCTTTGCCGTTTTCCTGGTGATCGCGCTGCTTCTCTGGATGGTCGGTTATAAGAAGCCGCCGGTGGCCGGCCGCTTTACTGCATAGCCAAGCTGCTTTGCCGCCACGATCCGGCTGGGAATCCAATCGGTCGCCAATGGTTCCGTAGCCCCGAAATGGCTGCTGGATTGGCTGGAAATTTCGCATCCGGGCGGCGGAAATGTCTAAAAATCAGCCCCGGAGAACGGATTTTCGGCAATCGCTGCAAATCTTTACCAGCTGAAAAATTTCTGGTGAATTTTTCCGTGAGCCATGCAAGGATGCACGCAGCCAGGCCTCCGGGGGGAGGTCGGTGGTTCCGCAGACATGTCCGAAAAGGACTTGCGGGAGGACCCCTAACGAATAGCAACAACAGGGCTGCACAATGAAAAAATCCCTTCTCACTCTCCTTGCCGTGGCTGCCATGTCGACGACGGCGCTCGCTGCCGATGTCAAGCCGGCGCTGGTTTACGGCACCGGCGGGAAGTTCGATAAGTCCTTCAACGAGGCGGCCTATAACGGCGCCGAGAAATTCAAGGCCGAGACCGGCATTGCCTATCGCGACTTCGAGCCGACGGGCGACACCCAGGGCGAACAGGCCATCCGCAACTTCGCAAGCCGCGGCTTCAATCCGGTGGTCGCCGTTTCCTTCGCCTGGACGTCGGCCATCGAGAAGGTTGCAGCCGAATTCCCCGACACCAAGTTCATCATCGTCGACTCGGTCGTCGAAAAACCGAACGTCCGCTCGGTGGTCTACAAGGAAGAAGAAGGCTCTTACCTCGTCGGCATTCTCGCCGGCATGGCATCGAAGACCGGCAAGGTCGGCTTCGTCGGCGGCATGGACATTCCGCTGATCCGCAAGTTCGAATGTGGCTATGAGCAGGGCGCACGCGCCGCCAAGGCCGATGTCGAAGTTTTCCAGAATATGACCGGCACCACGGGTGCAGCCTGGAATGACCCGGTTCGCGGCGGCGAACTCACCAAGAACCAGATCGATCAGGGCGCCGATGTCATTTACGCGGCAGCCGGTGCCACCGGCCTCGGCGTTCTGCAGACGGCCGCCGATAATAAGAAGCTTTCGATCGGCGTCGATTCCAACCAGAACCATCTGCATCCGGGCTCGGTCCTGACCTCGATGGTCAAGCGCGTCGATCTCGCCGTCTACAACGCCTATACCGACACCAAGAACGACAAGTTCACTGGTGGCGTCCAGGCGCTCGGCGTCAAGGAAGAGGGTGTCGGTGCCGCGATCGACGACAACAACAAGTCGCTGATCACGCCGGAAATGCAGGCTGCCGTCGACAAGGCCAAGGCCGACATCATCGCGGGAACCGTCAAGGTTCACGATTACACTTCGGACAATGCTTGCCCGAAGTGATCCGCGCCCGGAAGTGATCGACGATTGAGATCGGGCGTATGGCGGAGGGGATTTTCGCCATACGCCCTTTTCTTATTTGGAGCCTGCAGTGACAGATAAGCCCGCTATCGAGCTTGTCGGCATCGATAAGAAATTCGGTGCCGTCCATGCCAACAAGGACATCAACCTCACCGTTGCCAGGGGGACGATCCACGGGATCATCGGCGAAAACGGCGCCGGCAAATCGACGCTGATGTCGATCATTTACGGTTTCTACCATGCCGATAGCGGCGAGATCCGCGTCAACGGCGATCCCGTCACCATCCGCGACAGCCAGGCGGCGATCGCCACCGGCATCGGTATGGTGCACCAGCATTTCATGCTGGTCGACAATTTCACGGTGCTTGAGAACATCATGCTCGGCGCCGAAGGCGGCATGCTGCTGGCGAGAGGCGTTGCATCGGCCCGCGCCGAACTCAAGCGGCTGGAAACGGAATACGGCCTCGAGGTCGATCCGGACGCGCTGATCGAAGAGCTTCCGGTCGGCCTGCAGCAGCGCGTCGAAATCCTCAAAGCCATGTATCGCGGCGCCGAGATCCTGATCCTCGACGAACCCACCGGTGTGCTGACCCCGGCCGAGGCTGACCACCTCTTCCGCATTCTCAAGGTGTTGCGCGACCAGGGCAAGACGATCATCCTCATCACCCACAAGCTGCGCGAGATCATGGCGATCACCGATACGGTTTCCGTCATGCGCCGCGGCGAGATGGTCGCGACCCGCAAGACGGCGGAAACGACGGTGGAGGAGCTTGCCGAACTGATGGTCGGCCGCCGCGTGCTGCTGCGCGTGCAGAAGGGCGAGGCGAACCCGGGAGCTGCCGTGCTCTCCGTCCGCAACCTTTCGGTCAAGGACAATCGCGGCGTCACCATGGTCGACAACGTCTCCTTCGACGTGCGCGCCGGCGAGATCGTCGGCATCGCCGGGGTTGCCGGCAACGGCCAGTCCGAATTGCTGGAGGCGATTGCCGGCATCCGCAAGCCGGCCTCCGGCGAAATCCTGCTCGACGGCCAGACGATCGACAAGGCCGATCCGGCCCGCCTGCGCGAGCTCGGTCTCGCCCATATTCCGGAAGACCGCCACCACATGGGCCTGGTGCTGAAATTCGAAGAATACGAAAATTCCGTGCTCGGCTATCACCGGCGTCCGGGCTACAGCAAAGGCCCGCTGCTCGATCTCGAAGCGATCCGCAAGGATGCAATGGGGATGATCGAGAAATACGACATCCGCCCGCCGAACCCGCGGTTGAAGACAGCGAATTTTTCCGGCGGCAACCAGCAGAAGATCGTCGTTGCACGCGAGATTGAGCGCGATCCGAAGATGCTGATCATCGGCCAGCCGACCCGCGGCGTCGATATCGGCGCCATCGAATTCATCCACCGCCGGATCATCGAAATGCGCGACGCCGGCAAGGCGATCCTGCTCGTCTCCGTCGAACTCGATGAAATCCGCTCCCTTTCAGACCGTATCCTTGTCATGTTTGCCGGCCATGTGGTCGGCGAGAAGACGCCCGATGCCGGTGAACAGACCCTCGGCCTGATGATGGCCGGCATTGCCGCGTGAGGCCTTTATGAGCACTGCTTCCGTTCCGCTACCACACTGGATCAATTACGGCCTGATCCCGCTTTTGAACCTCGTCGTCGCCTTCCTGATCTCCGGTTTTGTCGTCTGGCTGATCGGCGAAAGCCCGCTCGACGCGCTGTCGCTGCTGATCGAGGGTGCGCTCGGCAACGGTGAAGGCATCGGCTTTACGCTCTACTATGCGACGAGCTTCATTTTTACTGGCCTCTCCGTCGCGGTGGCAATCCATGCCGGCCTCTTCAACATCGGCTCTGAAGGTCAGGCCTATGTCGGCGGTCTCGGCTGCGCGCTGGTGGCACTGGCGCTCGATCGTTACGTTCCCTGGTATGTGACGATGCCGATCGCCGTCATTGGCGCAGGTCTCTTTGGTGCGGCCTGGGCCTTCATCCCCGCTTTCCTCCAGGCCAAGCGCGGCAGCCATATCGTCATCACCACGATCATGTTCAACTATATCGCCGCCGCGCTCATGGTGTATCTGCTGGTGCACGTGCTGATCGTGCCGGGCAAGATGGCGCCTGAAACCCGCACCTTCCTTGAGGGAGGGCAGCTTCCAAAGCTCGGTTGGCTCATGACGATGTTCGGAGCCAAGCTGGGTGCTGCGCCGTTCAACGTCTCCTTTATCATCGCCCTTCTTGCCGCCTGGTTTGTCTGGGTCCTGATCTGGCGCACCAAGCTTGGCTTCGAGATGCGCACGCTGGGTGTGAGCTCGACGGCTGCCGACTATGCTGGCATTCCCTATGCTCGGATCGTTATCATCGCCATGCTGCTCTCCGGCGCGCTCGCCGGCATGATGGCGCTGAACCCGGTCATGGGCTCGTCGGCCCGCCTGCAGGTGGAATTCGTCGGTGGTGCCGGCTTCGTCGGCATCGCGGTCTCGCTGATGGGGCGCAATCATCCGCTCGGTATCGTCTTCGCTGCGATCCTGTTCGGCATCCTCTACCAGGGTGGCGACTGGATTTCCTTCGAAATGCCGAACATCACCCGCGAGATGATCCTTGTCATCCAGGGTCTGGTGATCCTCTTTGCCGGCGCGCTGGAATACATGTTCCGGCCGGCGGTGGTGCGCCTCTACCAACAGTTCAAGCGCGGTTAAGGAGCGGGCGATGGATTATTATGACATCTTCATCAGCGTTCTGAGCTCGACCATTCGTCTGTCGATCCCGCTGATCTTCACCGCCCTTGCCGGTCTGTTTTCCGAACGCGCCGGCATTTTCGATATCGGCCTTGAGGGCAAGATGCTGGGCTCGGCCTTTGCGGCCGCCTGCATCGCCTATCTCACCGATTCGGCCTGGCTCGGGCTTGGCGCCGGCATCGTCTGTTCGGTGGCACTCAGCCTGGTGCATGGCTTTGCCTCGATCACCAACCGCGGCAACCAGATCGTCTCGGGTGTGGCGATCAACTTCTTCATCGCCGGCATCACCATCGTGCTCGGTCAGGCCTGGTTCGGCCAAGGCGGGCGCACGCCGCAGCTGTCACCGGATGCGCGTTTCGCACCGATCGTCCTGCCGGGTGCCGATGCCGCCCGCGACATACCGATCCTCGGCCCGCTCTATGCCAATGTCATATCGGGCAACAATATTCTGACCTACCTCGCCTTTCTTGCCGTACCGTTTTCCTGGTGGGTGCTTTACCGCACCCGCTTCGGCCTGCGGCTGCGCGCCGTCGGCGAAAACCCGGGTGCGGTGGATACCGCCGGCATCTCGGTCGCCTGGCTGCGCTACCGCGCCGTCATGTGCGCCGGCATCCTCTGCGGCTTTGCCGGCACCTATCTGGCGATTGCCCAGTCCGCCGCCTTCATCAAGGACATGTCGGCCGGCAAGGGTTATATCGCGCTCGCCGCCCTGGTCTTCGCCAAGTGGAAGCCGGTGCCGGTCATGTTTGCCTGCCTGCTTTTCGGTTTCCTCGATGCGCTGGCCAATTTCATGCAGGGCAAGCAGGTGCCGCTGATCGGCGAAGTGCCGGTACAGGTCTTCCAGGCGCTGCCCTATATCCTGACCTGCATCCTGCTTGCCGGCTTCATCGGCGTCGCGACCCCGCCGAAAGCCGGCGGCGTGCCCTATACGAAGGAGCGTTGATATGTCTCACGATCTGTTCGAAGCCGCTCGCGGCGCCATGGCCTTCGCGCACGCGCCCTATTCCAAATTCCCGGTCGGCGCGGCGATCCGTGCCGAGGACGGCAAGGTCTATACCGGCGCCAACATCGAAAACCTGTCCTTTCCACAAGGATGGTGTGCCGAGCCGACGGCGATCGGCGCCATGATCATGGGCGGCGCCAAGAAAATCGTCGAAATGGCGGTCATTGCCGAGAAGCTGCCGCTCTGCCCGCCCTGCGGCGGTTGCCGCCAGAAAATCTCCGAATTCGCCTCCAAGGAGACGAGGATCTATCTTTGCGATGAGACTGGCGTGCAGAAGACCATGACGATGGAAGAGCTGCTTCCCTTCAGCTTCGAGACCGAACTCGGATGAAGGCGACAGTCAACCTGCTTGCCGCATTGCTCGGCGGCATCAAGCCGCGCCACGGCATCGTGCTCGGCTCCGGTCTCGGCTCCCTCGTCGGCCAGTTGGACGGCGCCGTCCGCGTTCCCTATCGCGACCTGCCGGGCTTTCCCGTCAGTGCCGTCTCCGGCCATGCAGGCGAAGTCGTCGCCGGCCGCCTTGGCGGCGTGCCTGTCGTCATGCTCTCCGGCCGCGTTCATTATTATGAGAAGGGCGATGCCGGCGCCATGCGCCTGCCGATCGAGGTGCTGAAGGCGCTCGGCGTCGAAGCGTTGATCCTGACCAATTCTGCCGGATCGCTGCGCGACGACCTGCCGCCCGGGTCGGTGATGCAGATCACCGATCACATCAACTATTCCGGCATGAACCCGCTGATCGGCGAGGAAAGCGATCATCGTTTCGTCGGCATGACCAATGCCTATGATGCAGGCCTCGCCGCGGCGATGCAAAGGGCAGCGGCAAAGCTCGAAATCGAGCTGGCGCGCGGTGTCTATATGTGGTTCTCGGGCCCGAGCTTCGAAACGCCGGCCGAAATCCGCATGGCCCGCATCCTCGGCGCCGATGCCGTCGGCATGTCGACGGTGCCCGAGGTGATCATCGCAAGAATGCTGGGCCTGAGGGTTGCCGCCGCCTCGGTTATCACCAACTATGGGGCAGGCATGACCGGCAATGAGCTCAGCCATGAAGAAACCAAGGACATGGCGCCCATCGGCGGCGCCCGTCTCGCCGCCATATTGAAAGACATGATTGCGGCTAGAACAGGATGATTTTAGGCCGGGCCGGCCTAAAATCTGAATCCTGTTCTAAATGATATAGTTAGAGCATGATGTCATGAGAAAACCGCCCACACTTTTCGGCATCATGCTCCAGAGGAAGTGAAGATGAATAGCCATTCCATCCGGGAAACGGCGGCTGTCGCCCTTTCCCTGCTCGATCTCACCAATTTGAAGGACGATTGCACCGAGGCGCAGATCGATGTGCTCTGCGCCCGCGCGCAGACGCCCTACGGCAACAGCGCTGCAATCTGCATCTGGCCGCGCTTCGTCGCTCAGGCCCGCAATATCCTCGGTACCGGCCATGCCGTGCGCATCGCCACCGTCGTCAACTTCCCCTCCGGCGATATGGAAGTGGCCGACGTCGCCGCCGAAACACGCGAGGCGATTGCCGATGGCGCTGACGAGATCGATCTGGTCATCCCCTATCGCAAGCTGATTTCCGGCAATGAGAAGGCGGTGACCGACATGGTCAGGGCCGTGCGCGCCGAATGCGTCGGCCTTGTCCTTCTGAAGGTCATCGTCGAAAGCGGCGAGTTAAAGGATGCAGCATTGATCCGCCGCGCCTCCGAACTCGCGATCGACGCGGGCGCCGATTTCATCAAGACCTCTACCGGCAAGGTCGCCGTCAACGCGACGCTGGAAGCCGCCGACATCATGATCCGCGCCATTCGCGAGAGCGGCCGCAAGGTTGGCTTCAAGCCGGCCGGCGGCATCGGTTCGGTGGCCGATGCGGCGCTCTATCTCAGCCTTGCCGAAACCATCATGGCGCCCGACTGGGCGATGCCGTCGACCTTCCGATTCGGCGCTTCCGGCCTGCTTGACGATATCCTGGCGGTTCTGAGCGGAACACAGTCTGCATCGGCTGCGGCGTCGAGCTATTGAGATGATCCCGCAGGAGATCATCCGGCGCAAGCGCGATGGCGACGAACTCGACCCCGACGATATCCGGTCCTTCATCGCGGCCCTCGCTGCTGGACAAATGTCGGAAGGCCAGATCGGCGCCTTCGCCATGGCCGTCTGGTTCAAGGGCATGTCGCGGGCCGAGACCGTCGCCCTGACGCTGGCGATGGCAGACTCCGGCGACCGGCTGCAATGGGCCGATATCGACCGCCCGATCGCCGACAAACATTCAACCGGAGGGGTCGGCGACAATGTTTCGCTGATGCTGGCGCCGATCGCAGCGGCCTGCGGCCTCGCCGTTCCGATGATTTCAGGGCGCGGCCTCGGCCATACCGGCGGCACGCTGGATAAACTCGAATCCATTCCCGGCTATATGATCACTCCGGATGCCGACCTGTTCCACAAGGTCGTCAAGGAAGCCGGATGCGCCATCATCGGTCAGACCGGGGCTCTGGCGCCTGCCGACGGCAGGCTCTATGCCGTGCGCGATGTGACTGCCACCGTCGATTCCATTCCCCTCATCACCGCCTCCATCCTGTCGAAGAAACTTGCGGCCGGGCTCCAGACGCTGGTGCTCGACGTCAAGGTCGGCAACGGCGCCTTCATGACAGACCGTGCCCAGGCGGAGATCCTGGCGCAGTCGCTGGTCGAGGTCGCCAATGGCGCAGGTGTCACCACCTCGGCGCTGATCACCGACATGAACCAGCCGCTCGCCGATGCCGCCGGCAACACGGTCGAGATGCGCAACTGCCTGGATTTCCTGACGGGTGGAAAAACGGACACGCGGCTCGAAACCGTCGTTCTTGCCTTCGCCGCCGAAATGCTGGTGAAATCGGGCGTTGCACCTTCCGCTGATGAAGGCGAGGGGATGGCGCGCAAGGCCCTGTCATCCGGACGGGCGGCAGAGGTTTTCGCCCGCATGGTCTCCATGCTCGGCGGCCCGGCCGATCTCATCGAAAACCCCGGCAAATATCTGGCCAGGGCGCCTGTGGAAAAACCTGTTCTCGCCCCTCGGTCCGGCTGGCTTGCCGCCTGTAATACGCGCGGTATCGGCATCAGCGTCATCGATCTCGGCGGCGGAAGACGTCATCCGGCCGACCGGATCGATCATCGCGTCGGCTTCTCCGAGCTCTTGCCGCTTGGCACCCGTGTCAGCGCCGGTGAACCGATCGCGCTGGTTCACGCCGCCGATGAAGCAGCTGCGGACCGGGCAGTGGCGGCACTTGCCGCGCACTGCCGCATCACCGAGGAAAAGCCGGAGCTGGAGCCGGTGATTTCGACCCGGATCTGATGGTTTATTGCTTCAGGCTGAGCGAACCGTCGGCGACGGAATAGGAGGCGAGCTTTTGCAGAAAGCTCATGCCGACCAGCGTCGTCGTCAGCGCTTCGTCCTTGAGGACGAACGCTTCGACGTCGCGCACACGGATACCGCCGATTTCGACCCGGTCGAGCATCACGTGTGCCGCCTTCGTCTGGCCGTTCGCGGTGTTCACCCCGTAGCGGAAATCGAGTTGGTTGGCGGTGAAGCCCAATCGGCGGGCGAGCGTCTCGTTGAGCGCGACATAGGTGGCGCCAGTATCGATCAGGCCTTGCACCGGCTTGCCGTTGATCTTGAAGCCGCCGGTATAATGCCCTTGCGCATCCGCTTGCAGACGGATCGCATTGCTGCCGGAGACCGGTGCGGGTGCCGCGGGCTTGTCGCTTTCGGTCGATAGGTAATTGGCGGAAAGAGCGCCAGCAGACTGCTGGCCGGTGTCTCCGAAGAAGGAAGGCACCTGTGTTGCGAGCACCGCGGCGATGCTGGCGAATAGGACGGTACGCACGAGCATGAAACAGAAATCCTTCCTGTATAAACCCCGCTTCATGTGGGGCCTCATGCTTCAGGATTGCTAAACCTCAAGTGCTGACAAGTTGCTAATATCACCAACGAAAAGGCCCGGAATGAACCACCGGGCCTTAAAGTCTTGCGATTGGGTAAACGAAAGCTGAAATTACTTGGTGCCGTACATGCGGTCGCCGGCATCGCCGAGACCGGGCATGATATAGCCCTTTTCGTTGAGATGACTGTCGATCGAGGCGGTGAATACCGGAACATCGGGATGCGCAGCGCGGAAGTTGCGGATGCCTTCCGGGGCGGCAAGCAGGCAGAGGAAGCGGATATTGTGGGCGCCGCGTTCCTTGAGCTTGTCGATCGCGGCGATCGACGAATTGCCGGTTGCAAGCATTGGGTCGACGACGATGATCAGCCGCTCGGCCACGTCTTCCGGCGCCTTGAAATAATATTCGACCGGCTGCAGCGTTTCGTGGTCGCGGTAGACGCCGATATGCGAGACGCGAGCGGACGGCACGAGATCAAGCATGCCTTCGAGAAGCCCGTTGCCGGCGCGCAGGATCGAGGCGAAGACCAGCTTCTTGCCCTCGAGGATCGGCGATTCCATCGTCTGCAACGGCGTCTCGATCGTTTCCATCGTCAGTTCGAGATCGCGGGTCACCTCGTAACAGAGCAGCGTCGAGATTTCGCGCAGCAACCGCCGGAAACTTCCCGTCGATGTCTCCTTGCGCCGCATGATGGTGAGTTTGTGCTGCACCAGCGGGTGATCGATGACCGTGACGCCGTCCATGGGTAAGCCTTTCATTCTTTCTATCGACTGTTTCTTTCACGGAAATCGGCCCGACTGCAAGAGTGGCGGCCAATTTGCGCCGATCATCCCCACCTCGCTCCACATTTAGCTTTCAAAGCCGAGCGAGCAGGGCCTTGCGTGTCTCCTCGTCGACGAAGGCCGCCTCGATCGCCGTGCGCGTCATGGCATCGATCTCGTCGTCGCTGAAGCCGAAAGCCTCGGCGGCAAGTTCGTATTCCCGCTCAAGCGAGGTATGAAAGAACGGCGGATCGTCCGAGCTGATCGTCACCCGCACGCCGGCTTCCTTCAGCCGGCGCAGCGGATGCGAAGCGAAATCGGGAAAGACCTTAAGCGCGATATTGGAGCCCGGGCAGATCTCGAGCACGGTGCCGAGATCGGCAAGCCGCTTCACCAGATCGAGATCCTCGATGGCGCGCACGCCATGGCCGATGCGTGAGGGGCGCACGGCATCGAGCGCGTCGGCGACACTGAAGGCGCCGCAGACCTCGCCGGCATGGATGGTGAGCCCGAGGCCGGCATCGCGGGCGATATCGAAGGCCCTGGCATAGTCGGCGACGCGTCCCATCCGCTCTTCGCCGGCAAGGTTGAAGCCGGTAATCAGAGGATTGCCGGCCTTAGCCGCGTATTCGGCGGCACCGATGACGCTCTCCGGACCGAAATGCCGCTCGCCGGTAACGATCAGCCGGGCCTCGATGCCGGTCTTTTCCCGGGCCCGCCGGATGCCTTCGCAGATGCCCGATATATAGGCGTCGGCGCCGAGACCGATGCGTTTGCCGTGGTCGGGAGAAACGATTAGTTCGCTGTAGATCGAATTGATGCCGGCGAGCTGGTCGAGATAGGTTTCGGTCAGAAGCGCATAGTCCTCCTCGGTCCTGTAGACCTCGGAAACCTTGTCGTAACATTCGAGGAAGCTTGCGAAATCATGCCAGATATAGGCGCCGCCGCGAAGCTCGCCGCTGATATCGACGCCATACTTGCGCGCCTGCGCCTCGGTCAGAACCGGAGGTGCCGCACCCTCCAGATGGCAGTGCAGTTCGACCTTTTTCAAATGCGATGTCACAGAAAGCTCCTTCCATGCGCTCCGGCCGGAATGGAGAGATGGCGCGCTAAGCTTTCACCGATATCGGCATAGCTGCGGCGCACGCCGATCGAACGCGACCGGATGCCAGGCCCATAGGCGATGACAGGCACGCGCTCGCGCGTATGGTCCGTGCCGCGCCAGGTCGGGTCGCAGCCGTGGTCGGCGGTGAGCACGACGAGATCGCCTGGCTTCAGCTTCTTGTGGACTTCGGCCAAGCGGGCATCGAAGGCTTCGAGCGCCGCCGCATAACCCGGCACATCGCGGCGATGGCCGTAAATCATGTCGAAATCGACGAAATTGGTGAAGACGAGATCGCCGTCCTCGGCCTCGTCGATGGTTGAGAGCGATGCATCCATCAGCGCATTGTTGCCATTTGCCTTGATGACCCTGGAAATGCCCTGATGCGCGAAGATGTCGCCGATCTTTCCGACTGCATGCACATGCCGGCCGTGTTCGATCAGCCGGTCGAGCAGCGTCGGCTCCGGCGGCAGCACGGAGAAGTCGCGCCGGTTTCCGGTGCGTTGGAAGGTCGAGGGGGACTGACCGATGAAGGGCCGGGCGATGACGCGGCCGATACTATAGCGATCGAGCATCCCGCGGGCCAGACGGCAGAAAGTGAGCAGGCGATCGAGGCCGAAATGCCCTTCGTGCGCTGCGACCTGGAAGACCGAATCCGAGGAGGTGTAGCAGATCGGTTTGCCGGTGCGGATATGGTCCTCGCCGAGCCGGGCGATGATCTCCGTTCCAGAGGCATGGCAGTTGCCAAGAATGCCGGGCACATCGGCCTCCCTGCACAATGCCTCGATGAATTCGGCAGGAAAGGCCTCGCCTTCCATCGGGAAATAACCCCAATCGAAACTGACAGGTGTTCCTGCGATCTCCCAATGACCTGATGGCGTATCCTTGCCGCGGGAGATTTCGGTGGCGGCGCCATAAATGCCGTAGACCTTCTCGGGAACGGGCATGCCGGCTGGGAATCGGCCCGATGCCGACCGGGCGATCTGCATCAGCCCGAGTTCCGACAGGTTGGGCAGGCAAAGCGGCCCGCTGCGCAATCCGGCACGGTCTGCGGCTCCGGCTGCGCAGAACTCGGCGATATGGCCGAGCGTATCGGCGCCCTCGTCGCCATAGGCCGCCGCATCCGGCGCTCCGCCAACGCCGAAAGAATCCAGAACGAAAAGAAAGGCACGCGCCATTTTACACCCGAGAGAGCCGATCGCCGGCCCCAGGGACGTCGGAGCGGCAGAGCCTCAGGCATATAATGCTGCGGCCGGCTTGGCAAATTCGAGAAGAGGGAAGGGGGCGTTCCTGCGCCGCCGCGCGTCTCATCAGACGCGCAAATCACGATGCGTCAGCAGTCGCTGCAGGCGATCGAGTCGCCTTGCCGCTGGCGGTAGAAATAACTGCGGCTGATGGTGATCGTGCGCATGCCGTCCGGCAGGAAGTTCGGCGCAAACAGGAACATCGTATAGGGGATGCTGAGCTCGGTGCGAACAAGGAAGCTGTTGGCGGTCTTCATATCAGACGGCACATTGCTCACGGCGGTGTTCTTGGCATAGGGCGCGGTTCCGTCCTGCGCCCAAGACCAGAGCACTTTTGCATTGGCGCTGGCGTCGATGGTAATTCCGGTGATCTTCAGCGTCAGCGACGTGTTGTTGTAAGGCACGAAGATCGCGGTTGCGACCGACGGCATCTGTGCAAGCGTGCTCTTCGTGACGGATTGCTGCTGGGTGACGAGGTCGGCCACCGTGCCTGCGGCGCGTGTCAACCGCTTGCTGACGCTGAGGCCGATCGTGATCTCGAAAGCGCCGATATAGAGCATGACGAGCACGGGAAAGAGGATCGCGAATTCGATCGCTCCGGCGCCCTTGCGGTTTCGGGCCAGCCGCCGCGCCGTCAATACCAGTCTGCTGAACGGGTTGCGCAACGCCATTATGGATACTGCTCGTTCTGCAAGGCCGCGGTCGCGACGATCAGATATTCCCTCGGCATCGAACCGTCGGAGGGACGTATCGTCGTGATATAGGGCCGGACCAGATCCGCGGTGATTTCCCAGCGATAGTAGGCGCGGACCATGTTGATGGTGCCTGCGCCGCCTGGCGCATATTTGAAGGCCGCCGTGTTGAGGTCGGCATATCTGTCGGTCGAAAGCTTGGGAATTGTCGTCGGAATGGCCGAGAAGCTGCTGAATGTCTGTACATCCAGGTAGAGCTTGCTCGGCGTAGCCACTTCGCTCGTCGAGCAGCGGATCAGGATCGAAATCTCATCGCAGAAAGCCTGGCGGAATTGCGCCTGGTTCATATCCGTCGTGCGGCCGAGATTATAAGTGATCTGCCCGGTTCGCATCTTGCGGCTCATCGTATCGACGGCATTCGACACGAGTTCCTCGGCAGCAAAGGCGACGAAGGTTTCGAGGATTGCAAAAATCACCAGGAAATAGGGAATGGCGAGCAAGGCGAATTCGATCGCCGCGGAACCCTCGCGCGAGCGGCAGAGCGCGCGAAACCGTGAAAAACGGAACAGCGCCGAGACGCGCGCTTTATCCGTCTTCTGATCAATTACCGTCATTGCCTGGACCCGAGCGACATTCTCTGCCCGCCACACTAGGGTCCGTTCGTTGATTTTCCGTTTCAGTTTGACGCGACGATTTTAACGATTGGCCGAAGAAGAGAGGTAAACCAATCAGGGTGAGGTGGTGGCGGTCGCCGCCTGCTGTGCGTGCTGCTCGCAGTTCGGCGTGCAGGACAGCACGGAGCGTTCGGTCTGCCGGTAGACGCGCACCGTATTGCCCTCATCGATCGACACCAGAATACGCTCGTCGAGGATCGCATTGCCATCGGCATCGAGCAGCACCAGATTGGTGGTGCCGAAGCTGCGCCCTGTGAGAACGATGGTCTTGGCATCGGCGACGGTCGCATCGGCAACCTTGGCATTGCCGACGATGACCTTGCTGACAGGGCGGTCGAGCTTCAATACGCGCGCGTGATCCATATAGACGCGCAGCATGTCATCGTCTGCGGCCGCGGAAATTCCCGAAACACCGAAAACGGCGATCATGCCGGCAAAGAAAATTGTTTTGCCGCTCGATGACATTTGGTCCTCTTTCATGATCACAGCGCAATATCCGCATAGAATGGAAAAAAATGGTGAACGAAGCCTTAAGCTCGCCTGCCTGTTCCGGGATGAGGCGAAATGATCCGATTTGGCACGGCTTCAGGACCGCACACGCTCGGGTTGGAAGTAAGACCTGTGCTATTATCGGATGAATCCAGCGGTTATTCCGGGAAGATTGTTAAATATTGAAGTAGTCGCATAAGAAAATACTTACCCTGCAAGGGGCTGGTGTCTCGTTGACTCCTCGTTAACTCTTTTCTTTAAGCCGATGGAAACGCCCATTCGCTACGTTGCAGTCATCCGATCAACGGCAAACAGTTGGCGGACGTGCTGAACATCAACTGGAGTTAGGAGTTACCATGACCAAGCTTTTTAGCCGTTTTCTGAAGGACGAATCCGGCGCGACCGCAATTGAATACGGCCTGATCGCTGCCCTCATTTCCGTAGCGCTGATCACCGGCGCAACGGCGCTCGGCAACAGCATCAGCACCACGTTCAACAATCTGAGCACCAAGATGAACACCGGCGTCACGGCGTCGAACTAAAATAGGGGCAGCCACTTGGCGCCCATATTATACGGCCGGATCGGCTCCGACTGATCTATCGAGCGGGCTCACAGGCTGAACGGCCGTGAGCCTTTTCGCATCTCGTTATGACGGGGTATATGCATGATCGCCACTGCAGTGTTTGTGATATTGCCACTCTGCCTCTCCATGGCGGCCTTTTCCGATCTGTTCACCATGACGATCCCGAACCGCGTTTCTCTGATCCTTATTGCCTCTTTCTGCATCCTCGCGCCGCTCTCCGGCCTGGGCTGGGAGATGATCGGCATGCATCTTGCCGGTGCGGCAATCGTCTTCAGTGCCTGCTTCGCGCTTTTCGCCTTCAATGTGATGGGCGGCGGAGACGCCAAGCTGCTGAGCGCCACCGCGCTCTGGTTCGGTCTCAACCAATCTCTTGCCTTCCTGATGGTTGACGTCGCCATGATCGGCGGTCTGATAACCTTGCTAATCCTGCTGGTGAGAGCGCAAGCGAACACCATCCTAGCCATCGGCCTGCCGGTGCCGAATTCGGTCCTGCTGGCCAAGAAGATCCCCTACGGCATCGCCATCGCGATCGGTGGCTTCATGGCCTTCCCGTCCTCGCCGGTCTTCCTCGCCGCGCTGGAAGGCTTGAAATAACGGCATCTTAAATGCCCGTTAACTTAAAATGTAAGCGTTCCATTAACCATAATTATACCAATTGCTGAGCATTCTGCAGGGCGAACCTATCGTGCCCTGAGGAATGATCGATGAAACCGGCCCGCCTTATAATTCTTGCTGTCGCCGTGGTGGCAGCCGGCCTCGCCGGCCTCCTGGCGATGCGCATGGCAGGCAGTGGCAGTGTCGTTACCCAGGTCCAGTCGGTCATCGAGAAGGAACCGACCGTCAACGTCCTGGTCTCGAGCGCCAATCTGGCGGTCGGCGAGAGGCTGGGCGACCAGTCGGTTCATTGGATGGCCTGGCCGCAGGGCGCCGTTGTCCCGGGCCTGATGACTGAAGCCGACAAGCCGGATGCGATCAAGGATCTGCAGGGTGCCGTCGTGCGGCTGCCGATCTTCGAAGGCGAACCGATCCGGCCGGAAAAGGTCGCCGATTCCAGCAGCCGCATCCTTTCCTCGCTGTTGCCGGCCGGCAAACGCGCCGTCGCCACCGAGATATCGGTGGCAACAGGTGCCGGCGGCTTCATCCTGCCGAACGACCGCGTCGACGTCATTATGGTCCGCAAGGGCACTGAGGCCAATAAGCTCATCACCGAGACCGTACTGAGCAATGTCCGCGTTCTGGCCATCGACCAGCAGATTCAAGAAAAGGACGACGGCTCGAAGGCCGTGGTCGGCACCACCGCGACGCTCGAGCTGACGCCCGATCAAACGAAGGTTTTGGCCGTCGCCCAGCAGATGGCGGACCGGCTGTCGCTCGCACTGCGTTCCGTCGCCGATGCGCAGGAGCAGGATACCAGTGCCGCCGACTATCTGCTGAGTGGCGACAACGGCAGTTCGATCATCCAGGTCATCAAATCGGGCGCCATCGTCACCGATGCCAGCGCAGCGCCGAAGGCGGAGTAAAAGGACGTGCAAATGGGCAATTCTTCGCGGCGCGCCGGACTTCTCCTGACAGGCTGCCTCTCTCTGGCAGTCGCCGTCTCCGCTATCGTGCCGGCCTCTTTCGCGCTGCTTCTTGTATCCGGCGAGGCACGCGCCGATTCCGAAAGCATGGTCCGCATCTCGCAGACCGGCCCCGATGCCCATCGCCGGCTGAAACTCGGGTTGAACAAGGCCGTCGTCGTCGATCTGCCCGAGGATGCGCATGATATTCTCGTGTCCGATCCGACCATGGCCGATGCTGTGACCCGCACCTCGCGGCGCATCTACCTGTTCGGCAAAAAGGTCGGCCAGACGAATATCTTCGTCTTCGGCGCCGGTGGGCAGGAAATCGTCAATCTCGACATCGAGATCGAGCGCGATGTTTCCGGCCTCGAAGTCAATCTCCGCCGCTTCATTCCAGACTCCAACATCAACGTCGAAATCGTCTCCGACAACATCGTGCTGACCGGCACCGTGCGCACCCCGCAGGATGCCACACAGGCGGCCGATCTGGCGCAGGTCTTCCTCAAGGGCGGCGAAGCGACGACCAGAAGCGAGACGGCATCGGGCACCGGCGGCGACAGCTCGGTGGCGCTCTTTGCCGAAGCCCGTCAGAGCTCGCAGGTCGTCAACCTGCTGCAGATCGAGGGCGAGGACCAGGTCACCCTCAAGGTAACGATCGCCGAGGTCCGCCGCGAGGTGCTGAAGCAGCTCGGCTTCGACAATCTGGTTTCCAATTCCTCCGGCATGACGGTCGCCCAGCTTGGCAGCCCCAGCGCCGACAGCGCGACATCGGTGGTTGGCGGCGGGCTGGCGGCGCTGTTCAAGAGCACGATCGGAAAATACGACATTTCGACCTACCTCAACGCGCTGGAGCAGGCCAAGGTGGTCAAGACGCTGGCCGAGCCGACGCTGACGGCAATATCGGGCCAGGCCGCAACCTTCAATTCCGGCGGCCAACAGCTTTACTCGACGACCGACAGCAACGGCAACGTCACCGTTGTACCCTTCAACTACGGTATCAACCTCGCTTTCAAGCCGGTCGTGCTGTCATCGGGACGCATCAGCCTGCAGATCAAGACCAATGTCTCCGAACCGGTTGCTGGCAGCGGCAGCGCTACGTATCAGCGCCGTTCGGCGGAGACTTCGGTGGAACTGCCCTCGGGCGGCTCGATCGCGCTGGCCGGCCTGATCCGCGACAACGTTTCTCAGACGATGGGCGGCACGCCAGGTGTCTCGAAGATCCCGCTGCTCGGCACCCTCTTCCGCCAAAAGGGTTTCGAGCGTCAGGAAACCGAGCTCGTCATCATCGCAACGCCTTATCTGGTGCGTCCGGTGGCGCGCAATCAACTCAACCGGCCGGACGACAATTTCAGCCCTGAGAATGACGGTGCAACCTTCTTCCTCAACCGAGTCAACAAAGTCTATGGCCGCCGCGAGGCGCCCGTTGCCGACGCGCAGTTCCACGGCTCAATTGGGTTCATCTACAAATGAGCGGCGCACGGTCGGCAGCAATGGAAGAGAACAGGGATCAGGTGATGGCCCATATCAATTCGACGACACACCGCCTCGGAATCTCGAAGGCGCTTTTTGCCACGGTTGCCATGTCGCTGGCCGCCCTTTCCGGATGCGCCGGCCCACATGACCAGCTGACGACCGGCGGTATTCCCGACGACTATCGCGCTCGTCATCCGATCATCGTGACCGAAGCGGAGCAGACGGTGGACATTCCCGTCGCCTCCACCGATCGCCGCCTGACCAACGCCCAGCGCGACCTCATTCGCGGTTTTGCCGCAAACTACATCGCGCGCGCCTCAGGCCCGGTCTACGTGCTGTCGCCGCAAGGTTCGCCCAATTCGGCGGCAGCCTATCAGCTGCGCAATCAGGTCCGTGGCGAGCTGGCGAGGAGGGGGATCGCAAGCTCGAAAATCGTCAACACCTCCTACGCCGCGGTCGGCCCTGGCGATGCGGCGCCGATCCGATTGAGTTTTACCGGCACAACCGCGATCACCACGCAATGCGGCCAGTGGCCGAAGGACATCTCGAACGATTTGACCAACCAGAACTACTATAATTTCGGCTGCGCCTCGCAGAACAACCTCGCCGCCCAGATCGCCAATCCTGAGGATCTGGTGGCGCCCCGCGGCATGACCCCGATCGACGCGCAGCGCCGCAACAATGCGATCCAGGAATATCGGACGACGACATCGACGATTGAAGAAGTCGCCGGCAGCGACAGCAGCTTCTGAGGCGGAACGGCACGATGAGCGCGATAGAGTACGAAATCAAGAATCAAAACGAGCTTCGCCACGCCGAGGAGGCGGTGCGCATGGCGGATCTGGAAAACATGCGGCCGCTGCCACGCATCTCCGTGCATGCCTTCTGTGAGAGCGAGGCTCTGCAGCAGGTCATGGAACGCTGCGCCAATGATCGGCGCGTGGCCAAGGTCAGCATGCGCATCACCAGCGGCGGCATCGCCGCTGCTGCCAATATGTTCTCCGGCACCCCGACGCCGAACCTCATCATCCTCGAGACCAAGGCGAATGCCGGAAACCTGCTCGCCGAACTCGCGCCGCTCGCCGCCGTCTGCGATCCGACGACCAAGGTGGTCATCATCGGCCACTACAACGATATCGGGCTTTATCGCGACCTGATCCGCAACGGCATCTCCGAATATATGGTCCAGCCCGTTGACATGCCCGATATCCTGGCGGCGATGGCCGCGATCTTCGTCGATCCGGAAGCCGAGCCGCTCGGCCGCAGCATCGCCTTCATCGGCTCGAAGGGCGGTACCGGCGCCTCGACCATCGCGCATAATTGCGCCTTCGGCATTTCCAACCTCTTCTCATCCGAGACGATCCTCGCCGATCTCGACCTGCCCTATGGCACGGCGAACATCGACTTCGATCAGGATCCGGCGCTCGGCATCGCCGAAGCGGTCTTCGCGCCCGATCGTCTCGACGAGGTCTTTCTCGACCGCCTGCTGACGAAATGCTCCGAGCATCTTTCCTTGCTTGCGGCACCCTCGCTGCTCGACCGCGCCTATGATTTCGACGGCCAGGCGTTCCAGCCGGTGCTCGATGTCCTGCAGCGCAGCGCCCCCGTCACCGTGCTCGACGTTCCGCATGCATGGTCGGAATGGACGCGTTCGCTTCTGTCGAGCGTCGACGAGGTGGTCATCACGGCGGTTCCCGATCTCGCCAATCTGCGCAACGCCAAGAACATGCTGGATGCGCTGCGCAAGATGCGGCCGAACGACAAGCCGCCGCATCTCATCCTCAATCAGGTCGGCATGCCGAAACGTCCGGAGATTTCACCGTCGGATTTCTGTGAGCCGCTGGAGATCGATCCGATCGCCATCATCCCCTTCGACATCCATCTTTTCGGCAATGCCGCCAATAGCGGCCGGATGATTTCGGAAGTCGACCCGAAGTCGCCGACGGCGGAAACCTTTTCGCAGATATCGCACATCGTCACCGGCCGTGTCGCGATCAAGAAGGCGAAGAAGGGCGGACTGCTGGGCCTCCTGAAGCGCAAGTAGAACAAGCAGATTGGATTAAGCGGCATGTTTGGAAAACGCGGAAACGAAGGTTCCGGAAAGGTTGGAGGGGCGATTGCTCCCCCGCCGCCGGCTCCGGCCGCTGCCCCTGCGGCTTCTTCTCCCTCGATTCTGGTCGAACCCGCGCGCGAGCCTGCACGCCAGCAGGTGACGCCGCCGCCGATGCAGACGCCGCAGCGCAAGCGCCCTGCTCGTACCGATGAATACTATGACACCAAGGCGCAGGTCTTTTCTGCGCTGATCGATACGATCGATCTCTCGCAGCTTTCCAAACTCGACGGTGAAAGCGCGCGCGAAGAAATCCGCGACATCGTCAACGACATCATCACCATCAAGAACTATGCGATGTCGATCTCCGAGCAGGAAGAGCTGCTTGAGGATATCTGCAACGACGTCCTCGGCTACGGTCCGCTGGAGCCTTTGCTGGCGCGCGACGATATCGCCGACATCATGGTCAACGGCGCCGGTCAGACGTTCATCGAAGTCGGCGGCAAGACAATCGAATCGGAAATCCGCTTCCGCGACAATGCGCAGCTTCTCTCGATCTGCCAGCGCATCGTCAGCCAGGTCGGCCGCCGTGTCGACGAATCGAGCCCGATCTGCGACGCCCGCCTGCCCGATGGCTCGCGTGTCAACGTTATCGCGCCGCCACTGTCGATCGATGGGCCGGCGCTCACCATCCGCAAGTTCAAGAAGGACAAGCTGACGCTCGATCAGCTCGTCCGTTTCGGTGCGATCACGGCGGAAGGCGCGACCGTGTTGCAGATCATCGGGCGCGTGCGCTGCAACGTCGTCATTTCGGGTGGCACCGGCTCGGGCAAGACGACGCTGCTGAACTGCCTCACCAACTATATCGACAGGGATGAACGCGTCATCACCTGCGAGGATACCGCCGAACTGCAGCTGCAGCAGCCGCATGTCGTGCGTCTGGAAACGCGCCCGCCGAATATCGAAGGCGAGGGCGAGATTACCATGCGCGATCTCGTCAAGAACTGCCTGCGTATGCGTCCCGAGCGTATCATCGTCGGCGAAGTGCGCGGACCTGAGGTTTTCGACTTGCTGCAGGCGATGAACACCGGTCACGACGGCTCGATGGGTACGATCCACGCCAACACGCCGCGCGAATGTCTGAGCCGTATCGAATCGATGATCGCCATGGGGGGCTTCACCCTGCCGGCAAAGACGGTGCGTGAGATCATCTCCAGCTCGGTGGATGTGATCATCCAGGCGGCGCGTCTTCGCGACGGCTCGCGCCGCATTACCCAGATCACCGAGGTGATCGGCATGGAAGGCGACGTCATCATCACCCAGGACCTGATGCGCTACGAAATCGAAGGCGAGGATGCGGCCGGCCGCCTGGTCGGCCGGCACATGTCGACCGGCGTCGGCAAGCCGCATTTCTGGGATCGCGCCCGTTACTTCAACGAGGAAAAGCGTCTTGCCGCTGCCCTGGACGCGATGGAAGCGAAAACGAAGGATTAGGCGAGATGTTCGGGTTCGATCCGATAGTGTTGGCAATCGTCGTCCTCGCCGCCATCTCCGCGGCGGCGGTCGCCTATGCCCTGATGTTTTCTCGGATCGAGGCCGACAAGAAATCGGCAAGCCGCATCAACCGCGTCAAATCGGCTGAAAGCGACCGGGTCAAGGTCAAGGCCGCCCGCGACCGGGTGCAGGAAATGTCGAAGCGCCGGAAATCGGTGCAGGACAATCTGAAGGATCTGGAAAAGCGCCAGCACGAAAAGACCAAGAAGACCCTGACGATGAAATCCCGGCTGGTGCAGGCCGGCCTGACCATCACGGTCGGGAAATTCTATCTCATCAGCGCCGTCTTCGCCTGCGTGCTGCTGCTCATGGCTTTCATCATCGGTGTATCGTTGATGGTGATAATCGGTATCGCCGTGGTCGCCGGTCTCGGCCTGCCGCGCTGGATCGTCGGCTTCCTGATCAAGCGCCGCCAAAACAAGTTCCTCAACGAACTCCCCAATGCGCTTGACGTCATCACCCGCTCGATCAAATCGGGCCTGCCGCTCAACGATGCGATCCGTCTTATCGCAACCGAAGGCACCGAGCCGGTCAAGAGCGAGTTCCGGCGCGTGATCGAGGCACAGCAGGTGGGCCTCAGCATCCCCGACGCCTGCGCCCGCATGACGACCCATATGCCGCTCCAGGAAGTCAGCTTCTTCGCCATCGTCATCGCCATCCAGTCGCAAGCCGGCGGCAATCTGTCGGAAGCGATCGGCAACCTTTCCAAGGTGATACGCGAGCGCAGGAAGATGAAGGCCAAGGTCTCGGCGCTTTCGATGGAAGCCAAGGCGTCCGCCGTCATCATCGGCGCTCTGCCCTTCATCGTCGCGACCCTCGTCTACCTCACCTCGCCGAGCTACATGATGATCCTTTTCACCGATCCGCGCGGCCATTTCATCATGGGTGTATCGGCGATCTGGATGTCGATCGGCATCTTCGTCATGCGCAACATGGTCAATTTTGACATCTAGCCGGAAGGACGCATCATGTCGCAGGACCTTGCCGCAACCCTGACCAATCCGAGCATGCTGATCGCGCTGTTCGTGGCTATCGCCGTCTTCGCCACGTTTTACACGATCGCCACCCCCTTCTTCGAGCGCGGCGATCTCAACAAGCGTATGAAGGCCGTCTCGACCGAGCGCGAGCAGATCCGCGCCCGCGAACGCGCCCGCATGAACGCCGAAACCGGCACCGGCAAAGCCTCGCTCAGAAACCAGAACAATCGTTCGGTCCGCCAGATCGTCGAACGCTTCAACCTGCGCAAGGCGCTCGTCGACGAGAATACCGTCAACAAGCTGCGTGCTGCCGGGTTTCGCTCCGAGAATGCGCTGAATACCTTCCTCGTAGCGCGGTTCCTGCTGCCCTTCCTCTTCCTGGCGCTTGCCGTGTTCTGGGTCTTCGGTCTCGGCCATCTCGCCGAAAGGGGCATGCCCATCCGCATGTTCGCTGTCATCGCCATCGGCTATGTCGGTTTCTACGCGCCGAACATCTATATCTCGAACCGCATGGGCAAACGCCAGCACTCGATCAAACGCGCCTGGCCGGATGCGCTGGACCTGATGCTGATCTGCGTCGAATCCGGCATTTCGATCGAGGCCGCGATGCGGCGTGTGTCGGAAGAGCTCGGCGAGCAGTCGCCGGCGCTCGCCGAGGAGATGGTGCTGACCACGGCTGAACTATCCTTCTTGCCGGATCGCCGCATGGCGCTTGAAAATCTTGCCACGCGCACGCAGATCGAGCTGGTGCGCTCGGTCACGCAGGCGCTGATCCAGGCCGATCGCTACGGCACGCCGGTCGCGCAGGCGCTGCGTGTCCTCGCCCAGGAAGGCCGCGACGAGCGCATGAACGAAGCGGAAAAGAAGGCAGCCGCCCTGCCGCCGAAACTGACGGTGCCGATGATCCTGTTCTTCCTGCCGGTGCTGATCGCCGTCATTCTCGGCCCGGCCGGCATCCAGGTGTCCGACAAGTTCTGATGCTTGCGCCGCTTAAATCGATTCCGATTTGAGGAATTATGCGGTAGCCTTCGATTTCAAAACGAGGGTTTCCTTGATGTCTTCTGCAGGCGTTTTCATCAGCATCATGGCAGCCCTGGCCGTCGGCGCCATGAGCCCCGGCCCGAGCTTCGTCGTCGTCTCCAGGATTGCCATTTCGCGGTCGCGGCTGGACGGTCTTGCGGCCGCACTCGGCATGGGCGCCGGTGGTGTGGTTTTTGCCGTGCTGGCACTCGCTGGGCTGACGGCGCTGCTGTCCCAGTTCGAATGGCTCTATGTCTTGCTCAAGGTCGCAGGCGGCGCCTACCTCATTTATATCGCCGTGAATATCTGGAGAGGTGCTGCGCAGCCGCTGGAGGTATCCGACGCCAGCGATAGCCAACCCGCGCCGATGCGGAGCTTCACGACCGCGCTGCTGACCCAGCTCAGCAACCCGAAGACCATCATCGTCTATGCCAGCCTCTTTGCTGCGCTTCTACCGAGAACGGTGCAGCTCGATCTGATGATCGCGCTGCCGCTCGGGGTCTTTGCGGTGGAAGCGGGGTGGTATTCGATCGTGGCCTTCGCCTTCTCGGCCCGCCATCCGCGGCGGCTCTATCTCGCTGCGAAGAGCTGGATAGACCGGACCGCCGGTGCGGTCATGGGCGGCCTCGGTCTTCGTCTTATTCTGTCGGGCCTAAGCGCCCGCTAAAGAAGGCCGAACTGCTGACGACATAATCCTGATCGGTCAGTTGGTATTGCTGGCCTCCGCGGCACCTGGCGTCTTGTCCTTGGCGGCAAGTTTCTGCCAGGAATTCTGCTGCGAGAGCATGCCTCTGAGATAGGCGACATTGGCATCGGCCTGTTGTGGCGAAAGTTCGCGCCGGGCGATTTGCTCGGCCTCGGGGAAATGTCCCTGCAGACCGACGACGAGGGCAAGGTTCTGCCTGACGCGACTGTCGGCTGTGGGTTGGCTGGCGGCGGAGCGCAGGTAGGTTTCGGCGGTGCGCAGATCGCCGGTCAGCACGTAGGACATGCCGAGGTTGGAAAGGATGGAGGGCTCGTTCGGCTGGATGTCGAGCGCGTCACGGTAGCGCTGCCGGGCATCGCTTGCCCGGCCCATCTGGTCGAGGATCGCGCCTTGGGCCGAGATCAGCTTCCAGTCCGGACGGTCGGGTGTCTGGGCGCGGCCGATCGTGTCGAGCGCCTGCTGGAACTGACCGGCCGCCGCCTGCGCTTTGCCGTAGGCGGCGAGCACGTTGCGGTCGGCGGGATTGCTGATCGCCACCTGCTGCATAACGGCGAGCGCCTGCGTGTCACGGCCGTTCATGCGCAGCAGATTGGCATAGCTGACGCCGGTGACGGGATCGCGCGGGTTCTTTTCATAGGCCTGACCGAGCCGGTCGGTCGCCGAGCGCAGCTCGGTCGCGTCCATCTCTTCAACCGGCTTGGTAAGCTTCGGCACCGAGCCCGTCGTCATTCGGTCCTTGGTTGTCGAGCAGCCGGCGAGCGCCAGGACGATGAGCGATGCCGCAGCGCCCTGGAGGATACGATTCGTGAATGTGGTGGTGAGCGAGGCGGGCATGACGCGTTCCTGAATTCCGAAATCGGCGCCTGACCTCGAAGCGGAACAGGGAAAGGTTTGACGCAATCTTCGCTCCAGCAATAGTCTGTTAACCCTAACAGACCGTTAAGGAGTGATTCCTTACGACCGCCGAAGGACAATCATGGCCCCCTATCAGTTCATCGAGAGAGCGACCCCTTTCAACACCAAGGGCGGTTCGACGCTGCCGATCTTTGCCGTCACCCCCGCCCATATCGAGACCGGCACGATCGATCCGATCGCGCTCGATTGGGCGCGCAGGGCGGGCTACAAGGCCGAAAGCGGGTCGTTGCTGCTGATCCCGACGGCCGAAGGCCATCTCGGCGGCGCGCTTTTTGGCCTCGGCACCAATCCATCCGAGCAGCCTTACATTACCGGCCGGCTCGCCCGGGCGCTGCCGGCCGGCGACTGGCACATCGAGACTGCACCGCTGACGGCAAATCGGCTGGCTCTCGGCTTTGGCCTCGGTAGCTACCGTTTCGACCGCTACAAGTCCGAAAAAACGCCGGCGGCGACGCTGATGATCCCCCGCGATGCCGACAGTGCCGACATCAAGCGCCAGCTCGCCGGCGTCTTTCTCGCCCGCGACCTCATCAACACGCCGACCAATGATATGGGGCCGGAACAGCTCGAGGCGGCCTTCCGCAGCCTGGCCGCACATTACAAGGCAGAGATGTCTGTTATCAAAGGCGACGACCTGCTCAAGCAGAACTTCCCGCTGGTCCATGCCGTCGGCCGCGCCAGCGCCGATGCACCGCGCCTTCTCGAATTACGCTGGGGGAAAAAGGGCCACCGCAAGGTGACGCTCGTCGGCAAGGGCGTCTGCTTCGATACCGGCGGTCTCGATATCAAGCCTGCCGCCTCCATGCTGCTGATGAAGAAGGATATGGGCGGTGCGGCGAATGTCATGGGGCTTGCCCTGATGATCATGGATGCCAAGCTGAAGGTCGACCTGCGCGTCATCGTTCCGGTCGTCGAAAACGCCATCTCGTCCAATGCCTTCCGCCCCGGCGACATCTATAAGAGCCGCAAGGGTCTGACCGTCCAGATCGACAATACCGATGCCGAAGGCCGTCTCATCCTTGCCGATGCGCTCGCCTATGCCGACGAGGAAGAGCCCGACCTATTGATCGACATGGCGACGCTGACCGGTGCTGCCCGTGTCGCCCTCGGTCCGGATCTCCCGCCCTTTTTCACCGATGACGCCAATCTGGCGCATGACTTGACCGAAGCGAGCCTCGAAACAGACGATCCGATCTGGCGCCTGCCGCTCTATTCCGGTTACGAAAAGGATATCCGCACCAAGTTCGCCGATCTCACCAACGCGCCGGCCGGCGGCATGGCGGGGGCGATCACCGCCGCCCTCTTCCTCAAGCGTTTCGTCGGCAAGGCGAAGAGCTGGGCGCATTTCGACATTTACGGCTGGGCGCAATCCGAGCGACCGCATTCGCCGGGCGGTGGTGAAGCGCAGGCGATCCGCGCGCTCTTCCATCATATCCGCGAGAGCCTGCGCTGACGCCATAGCCAGCTGGAGCCGGGGCGCATCGTGTGACCTGTTCATGCGCTGCCCTCGCTGCCGATCGTTAAAATTTTATTCACCCTGCCGGGCGGCAATTCCTGCCGCCTCTTGCATGTCCATGCCAACTGCCGGAAAATGAAACGTTAGCGTAACGATCTTCCGGAGGGGCCGTGCCGATCGAACTGACCGCCTCGCAAGCGCTGGGGCTCTGGCATGGCGTGGCGCTCGATCAGGTCCGCCACGATGACCGCGATTTGACGTTGCGCCAGATGGCGATCCTGCTGCATATTTATCTGGTGCCGCCGCCGCATACGGTGCGCGGGCTTGCCGCGACGCTTGAGGTCACAAAGCCGGTCATTACCCGCGCCTTGGACACGATGGGCGAGATGGGCCTGGTCGACCGCGTGCGCGACGATGCCGATCGGCGCAGCGTGATCATCAAGCGCACCGTCGGCGGTGCGCTGTATCTGGAAAAGCTCGGCGACCTAGTCCGTGATCAGGCCCGCCGGCTGCCGCTCTGAGAGGCCAACTGAAGGGCCGCTTGAAAGGCCACTTGAAAGGAATGCCAATGACGATGCTCGACCGCCGGCTGCATGCCTATCGGCCCGATCTCGCCGAAGCGGGGCTCGAAGGCAAGGTGGAGGCTTTGCGCTTCGTGGACGGCACCCCGGCGCGTGTCGCCGTTCCGGTCGTCGGCCTGCGCCCCGAACCGGACCTTTTGCGTGGCATCGATACCGAACTACTTCTCGGCGAGGGCGTGACGGTGTTCGATCGCGCCGGCGGCTGGTGCTGGGTGAAAGCCGCCTCGGACGGCTATGTCGGCTATGTCCCCAAAGAGGCGCTGTCGGAGGGCCTGATGGCCCCGACCCATATCGTCACCGTCCAGCGTACATTCCTCTATCCGGAGCCGGAATTGCGCAAGCCGCACCAAGCCATCCTGTCGATGGGAAGCCGCGTGCATGTCGCCGGCGAGGCGGAAGCGCGCGGCAATCGCTACGTCGTGCTCGAGGACGGGACGGCGATCTTTGCTAAGCACGTCCAGCCGATCGGCGCGCTCGATGGCGCCGACTACGTCGAAATCACAGCCCGTTTCCTGGAGACGCCCTATCTCTGGGGCGGACGCTCCGGCCTCGGCATCGATTGCTCCGGCCTCGTCCAGCTGGCGATGCTGATGACCGGCAGCGCTGCGCCGCGCGATACCGACATGCAGGCAGCCGGCCTCGGCCAGCCGATCGACCGCGCCGAAATCCGCCGCGGCGACCTGGTGTTCTGGAAGGGCCATGTCGCCGTCTTCGAGGATCCGGAAACCATCCTCCACGCCAACGGCCACAGCATGACGGTGGCGCACGAGAATTTCGAGGCCGCCGTCAAGCGTATCGGCTGGCTCTACGAGCAGCCGACCGGCTACCGCCGCCCGGCCGGCTGATCAGCGGTGCGCCTCGCGCGGGTCGAGAAGATCGCGCAAGCCGTCGCCAAGCATGTTGAAACCGAAAACGCTGAGCGCGATGGCAAGGCCGGGCAGGACCGCTAGCCAGGGGGCGAGCGCCAGATAGGTTTGTGCATCGGCCAGCATCCGGCCCCAGCTCGGCGCCGGCGGTGCCATGCCGAGCCCGAGGAAGCTGAGACCGGCTTCGGTCAGGATCGCCAGCCCGAGCTGAATGGCGCCATGGACCATGATCTGGCTGATGATATTCGGCAGCACATGGCGCAGCGAAATGGCCAGGCGCGTATTGCCGAGCGCGCGCGCCGCCGTGACGTAGTCGCGGCTCCAGGCCTGCAGCGAGGTCGCAAGCGTCACGCGGGCAAAGACCGGGATCATGAAGACGGCGATCGCGGTGATCGCGGTGAACCGCCCCGGGCCGAGAAAGGCGCCGAGCACCATGGCGGACAGGATCGGCGGCAGCGCGAAGATGACGTCGCAGATGCGCATCAGCAGCGCTTCGAACGGACCGCGGATCGCCGCCGCCGAAATACCGGCGATCGAACCGAGAGTCCCGCCGACGGCAACAGCGGTGATGGCGATCGACAGCGAATTCCAGCATCCCGCCATCAGCATAGACAGCACGTCGCGGCCGAACTGGTCGGTGCCGAGCAGGCCGAAGGCGAGCGGCGGCTGCAGTTTGTGGATGATCTGCATTTTTGCCGGCGGCAGCGGCGTCCAGACGAGCGATAGCAGCGCGACGGCGACCAGCAGGCCGATAATCACCGCTCCCGAAACCAGGTTCATTCTCCGGCTAGGTTTAAAGAGCTGGCGGCTGACAGCGGCGCCGGAAACGACGGGAGCCATGCCTCAAGCCACCTTTCTCATCCTCGGATCAATCGCCAGATAGGAGAGATCGACAATGAAATTCACAAGGATGACGAGGCCTGCGAAGAACAGTACGACATCCTGCATGACGATGATGTCGCGCTGGGCGAGCGCCTGCAGGGCCAGCCGCCCGAGGCCGGGCAGATTGAAGACGTTTTCCACCAGCACCGCGCCGGCGACGAGAAAGGTGAATTGCAGCCCGATCAGCGTCAGGATCGGGATCAGCGCGTTCGGCACGATATGCCGCCACAGCACGGCGTTGCGCGAAAGCCCCTTGGCCGTGGCGGTGCGGGCAAAATCCTCATGCATCGTCTCCAGCACCGCTGAACGCGCCACCCGCGTCAGCACCCCCGCCTGCGGCATCGCCAAAGCGACGGCCGGCATCACCAGCGCCTGCAATGCCGGCATCAGGCCGGCGCTCCAGCCCGGGAAACCGCCGGCCGGCATCAGCCCGAGGATCGTCGAAAACAGGATGATCAACAGCAGCGCCACCCAGAAGGCCGGCACGGCAATGCTGATCTGCGAAAACAGCGTGGCGATGATGTCGAAGACTCCGCCGCGGCGCGAAGCGGCCAGCGCGCCGAGCGGCAGGGCAATCGCCACCGAAAGCACGATCGCCATCAGCGCCAGCGGCAGCGTCACCGCCAGCCGCTCGACGATCAATCCCACCACCGGTACGCCATAGGTGTAGGACTGTCCGAGATTGCCTGACACCACGCCGGCAAGCCATTGCCCGTAACGCAGGATGAGCGGCTGATCGAGCCCGAGATCATGGCGCAGCGCCGCCAGCGTCTCCGGGCTTGCCGAGGTGCCGAGCATGATCGAGGCGGGATCGCCGGGCAGCAGGTCCATGACGGTGAAGATCAGCAGCGAGATGATGAGAAGCGTGACGAGGAGACCGGCGAAGCGGCGGGCAAGAAGTGCGATCATGCGAGCCACGCTGCCGGGGCGGCTTTTAGGGGATGGCCTCGTCGCCAGGCTTTCGAGGTGATGCGACGGTCACCCCACCCTCCCTCATTCCTGTGCTTGTCACAGGAATCCAGCCACGGCGCGTCTGCGCCGTGAATGACTGCGACCGAGGCAAGAGAGTCTCCTGCGCCCAAGGACTTGGGCGCGCTGGATTCCTGTGACAAGCACAGGAATGATGGATGGAGAGGGCAGCAACCGGCATTGAACGACTCGCTGTCCGGCTTCTCTTCGCTCATCTCGATGCCTCTCAATCCTTCGGAGCCCGCCTCACTCCTCCCACGAAACCCCGGACAACACGTTGGAAGGGATCGGCTCGTTCTCCCACAGCCCCTTCAGCTTTTTGTCCCAGACGCCGAGTTTCGGCATGACGAAGAGGTAGAGCGCGGGCACATCCTTGGCGAGGATCTTCTGCGCCTCGCCATAGATCGCGCTCTGCGTGGCGGGATCGGCCGTCTCCTGGACTTTCTGTATCAGCGCGTTGAAAGCAGGGTTCTTGTAGTTGAAGTAATAAGGATCGCGCCCATAGATGTCGATGTCGAGCGGTTCGGCATGGGCGACGATCGTCATGTCGAAGTTGCGGTCCTTCATAATGTCCTGGACCCATTTCGCCGGGAACTCGGTCGGCTCGATAGTCATCGTTACGCCGATCTCGGCAAACATCGCCTGCATCACCTCAGCGCTACGCGGCGCATAAGCCATCTGCGGCGATTTGATCGTGAAGGTGAAGCCGCTGGGATAGCCGGCTTCGGCAAGCAGCGCCTTCGCCTTCTCGACGTCATAGGGCAGCACATCCGTCATGTCCTGATAGCCCGGATCGTTCGGCGTGTAGTGGCTGCCGATCGGCGTGCCGAGGCCGGACCATACGCCGTCGATCAACGTCCGGCGGTCGATCGCCATCATCAGCGCCTGGCGCACGCGTCTGTCGTCGAACGGTTTCCTGGTATTGTTCATGCCGGCAACGACCTTGAGCTCGGTATTGCCGATCCTGGTGACCAGCCTCGCATCGCCGTCGAAGGAACTCATCAGCTCGGGTGCGGCAAATTCCGGAAAGGCATCGAGATCGCCGGATTTCAGCGCAGCTGCCTGCGCCTGCGGATCGGCGATGAAGCGGAAGGTCACCTTGTCGAGCTCGGCGGCCGCATCCTTGTTCCAATAATCGGCATTTTTTTCCAGTTCGACCCTGTCACCCTTCGCCCAACTGGCGAATTTGAACGGGCCGGTGCCCACCGGCATGGTCTTGTCGTCGGCAGCGGTCTTGGGTGCGAGCATCACAGAGGCCGGCCAGCCGAGCCAATAGATCAGGCTGCCGGTCGGTGCCGAGAGATGCAGCACCAGGGTTTCGGCGTCGGGCGTATCGATCGAGGCGATCGAGGCGAAGAAGCGTTTCTGCGGATTGAACGAATCCGCACCGCGGGCGCGCTCGAGCGAAAACCTGGCGCTGGCGGCATCGAAAGCCTCGCCATCGTGGAATTTGACGCCGGTCTGCAGCTTGAAGGTGTAGGTCAGGCCATCGGGCGAAATCACCCAGCTTTTTGCCAGCTGCGGCTGGATCTTGCCCGTCTGGTCGATCGTCACCAAACCCTCGAAGACGTTTTGCCAGGTCACCTGGCCGATCGCCACCGGTGCCGCAATCGTCGGGTCGAGGCCGGTCGGCTCGACGCTCATGCCAATGTTCAAGGTGGTCCTTGCCGCATGCGCCTGCGTCATCGCGGTTATCACCAGTCCGGCAGAAATCCCGGCACCGAGGCAAAGCCGGCGGACGAAACGCGCCGAAGGCACCAACGAAACCTTGATCATCCAGTTCCCTATCTCGCGCTCGACGGCGACGACCTCTGCGGATAAAATGTCGCTATCCAGTGCGCACAAAATGACGATTTTATGCGCTCAGTGTAGCCGAAATAGCTACACAGTAAATCCGACGCCATTGCAAGCAGGAACGTCAGCCTTTCCTCGCGGTCCGGCTGTCCGTGTGCTCGCGCATGAAGGTTTCGATGAAGTCGAGCAGCGTCGTTGCCGCAAAGGATAGCTGCCGATCCGGGGCAACGCAGAGATCGATGTGGGTGCGAATGCCGGTCTTGCCGGAGAGCGGAATAGCCAGAAGCTGGCCCGCTTCGATTTCGCGGCGGACGGTCAGCGCCGGCAGCAATGTGACCGCGGCGCCGCTGATCACGAGTTCCTTCAGCATTTCGAGCGAACTGGTGACGAAGACGGGATCGAGGTCCAACCCCTCCTTTTCGAATAGGGTGTCGAAGGCCTGGCGGAAGCCGAAGGATTTCTCCGGCAGCGCCAATGCGTAGTCGGTGAGTTTCCTGATCGGGATTTCAGCATGCGCGGCGGCTGGATGCTCAGGCGTGGCGATGAGGTCATAGACAATCTCGGAGCGCAGCCGCACCTTGGTGCCGGACATCGGTGGTGCAAACAGCGTCACCGCGATATCCGCCTCGGCGCTGTTGACGGCATCGACCGCCTGCCGCGCACTGGTGATCGTCACGCTAAAGCGCAACTGCGGATATTCCAGGCTGAACTTGGCCAGAACTGGAGCCAGCAGATTGGTGACGGTGGCGCCATTGGCGTAGATGCTGACATGGCCGCGCTGCAGTCCCTTCAGGTCGTCGATCAGCTGCTGCACGTGATCGAGTTCGCGCAGCGTGCGGCCCGCGCGGGCGGCAAGCAGTTCACCGGCAGCCGTCAGCTTGACGCCGCGGGCGCTGCGCTCGACAAGTGGCGCGCCGAAATGGGATTCGAGGTTTTCGATCTGCCGGCTGATCGCCGTCGGCGCGACATTGAGGTTTTCGGCCGCTTGGCGCATCGAATTGGTCCTGACCAGCTCGTCGAAATACATCAGCGCCCGGATCTGCATTCACGTCTCTCCGCCATTCTGCCCAGGTTGCGACCCTATTCAATCAATGACCGTCAGGATAGCGGTCGCGCCAGGCCTTTTGCGCGCCCTCGGCCGGCAGCGCGGTGGCGGTGTAAACACCGCGGGCGATCGCCCGCGCCATGACGATGGTGGCAAGGTGGCAGAGCTCCATCAGGCTCGCCATGTCGTCTCTTTTACGCTTGGCGGTCGAGGCGGCAAAGACGGTGTCGCCGTCGAGCGGCAGGTGCGCCGGCAGCAGCGCCCGCGCAAGCCCGTCATGGCCGGCGAGCGACAGCCGGTGCGCCTCGGCCTTGGTCAGTTGCGCGTCGGTCACCACTGCGCCGATGGTCGTCGCAGGCCCGTCCATGCCCTTAAGCCGCATCCTGTGATCGGCCGCCTTAGGCATGCCGAGCCCGCCGAATTCTGCGTCTTTTTCGAAGGGTGCCGCCCAGAAATGCGGTCCGTCGCCGATCGTTGCCGAGCCGAGCGCATTGACGGCGACGATCGCTGCGACGCGGTGGCCGGCGCTGCTGACGGCGCTGGCCGAGCCGAGCCCGCCCTTGCAGGTGGCCGTTGTCGCACCCGTGCCGGCGCCAATGGTGCCGACCGCAAAGGCGCCCTTGGCGGCCGCCTTCAAGGCGGTGTAACCCATATCGCGATAGGGCGAGTGCAGCCCCCAATCCTTGTCGCCGCCGTTCAGCAGGTCCATGAGGATCGCCTGGGGCACGATCGGTATGCGCACCGGCCCGACGGCAAAGCCGCGGCCGAGTTCGCGCAATCCCGCCTGCACGCCGCCGGCGGCATCCAGCCCGAAAGCCGATCCGCCGGAGAGCACGAAGGCATCCACGGCGTTGACGGTCATCGACGGATCGAGCAGGCCGGTGTCGCGCCCGCCCGGCGCGCCGCCGAGCACGGTGCCGGAGGCGACGGCCGGCGCGTCGAAGACGATCACCGTGACGCCGGAACCGAGCGCAAGGTCGGTCGCATGGCCGACGGAAACGCCATCGATGTCGGTGATGAGGTTGAGAAGATCGGGCACGGGCGGATCCTTAGGCGGAAAGGCTGCCGATAGGACTGCAATTGCCCTCAAAAAACAAGACCGGCCCCAAATGCCGGGACCGGTCGAACATCGGTAAGAGCCGTGAATGCGAGCGCCGGCCTCATGCCCTTAGGCATGAAGCGGCTTCGGATGACGGCGGGTCATCAGGTTGTGGATGGCCAGCCGCACCTCGTCCGGCGAGCCGAAACGCTGCTCGTCGAGGTCGTGCACATGAAATTTCACGGCGATGAACTTCAGCCGGTCTTCATCGGGAATGACGATCCCGACGGGAACGCCTGCATATTCGATAACTTGCTTCTTCATAGATAGAACTCCTGCTGCGCGACATGCGCAGCCATGGCGAATTGACTTGTCTGGTACCGTTGAAAGGAGGACGAACGTCACATTCGACAGTTCGGGCGGGAGAGGGCGCCCGGACGGTCATTGCCAAGCACAGATCGCCCAAGGAGATCGGCGAGAATATCGATATTTATCATGCTCGTTCCTTGCGTTGGCGTTGCGCTTGAGAGGTCCCGGAAGAGCCCGGAGCCGGCGATGGCTGTCTTTGATAATCTACCAACTTAGTAGAGATTACCCTACAGCCTGTCAGAAACATATTCCGAAACGTGTCAAAAAATCGACGATCCGAAAAATTTCATTCCATCCAAGTGGAAACTTACGGAAAGAAACATATCAGCTCTTCGTAAAATTCACATGACAGAATCAGCGTTCGATCGATCGCCGCAGCAGCAGACATAGGAAGCCCAGCTAAATCAGGCAATGGGCCATATCGTTAAAAATCGGAATGCCTCGAAATGACCGATTTGGTTAATGTGGAAAGAGCCCGCTCACCAGCCTTCGTCGAGCACCTTCTCCAGCATGTCCGCGAAGAAATCCGCGCTTTCGATGCTGAGGCAGAGCGGCGGCTTGATCTTCAGCACGTTTTGGTGATCGCTGGTCGGCTGCATGATGACGCCGAGGGTCAGCAGCCGGTCGCAGATTGCCGCCGTCTCTTCCGTCGCCGGCTCCAGCGTCGTTCTGTCGCGGACGAATTCGAGACCGAGGTAGAGCCCCATGCCATGCACGGCGCCGGCAATCGGATGGCGGTCGATCAGCGCGGCAAGCCGCGCTTTCAGATGATCGCCGACCGTCCGGGCATTTTCCTGCAGCATCTCCTCGGCCATGATGTCGAGCACCGTCATGCCGGCGATGCAACTGACCGGACTTCCGCCGGTGGAGGAAAAGAACGTCCCCTCCTTCTCCAGTGATTGCGCGATCTCTCGCGTGGTGATGACGGCGCCGAGCGGATGGCCGTTGCCCATGCCCTTGGCAACGGTGATGATGTCTGGCACGACCCCTTGCTGTTCGAAACCCCAGAAATAATGCCCGAGTCTGGAATAACCGACCTGGACTTCATCGGCGATGCAAAGGCCGCCGCGGGCGCGCACCTGCGCATAGACTTGGCTGAGATATCCGTCCGGCAGCGGAATGCCGCCGGCATTGCCATAGACCGATTCGCAGATGAAGCCCGCAAGGCCTTCGCCCGCTGCGTCGATCGCCTCCAGCACCGGCGTCGCCATGCCGAGATAATCCGCTGCCGTATCGGGACCACGGAAGTCGCCGCGGTAGGTGTTTGGCGACACGACGGTATGCACCCAGTCCGGTCGGGTCGTCAGCGCCTGCGGATTGTCGGCAATCGAGGTGGAAACGGCGTCACTTGCCGCCGACCAGCCATGATAGGCTTCGAGCAGGCAGAGCATGTTGCGCGTGCCGCTATGAGCCTGCGCCAGCCGGATCGCCAGATCGTTCGCCTCCGAGCCGCTATTGACGAGGAAGACCGCGTCGAGCCCATCCGGTGCAAGCGCGGCGAGCCGCTCGGAAAATTCCGTGATCGCCGCATAATGGAAGCGTGAATTGGTGTTGAGCCGCAGCCATTGGGCGTTGATCGCCGCCGCAAGCCTGGGATGGCCATGGCCGAGAATGGAGACGTTGTTGACCATGTCGAGATAGGCGCGGCCCTCGATATCGAACAGATGCTCCTTCCAGCCGCGCTCGATCTGCGGCGGCTCGGCATAATAATTCTTCTGCGCCCTTGCCAGATGCGCCTGCCGCCTGGCGAGCAGCTCGGCGGTTTCAGGTTTCGGCGCGTCGGCTTCAGGGCCGAGCAGCAGCGAGGGCGAAGGGCAGAGCACCGACCAGGCCGCCGTCTCGCGCGGCGTGGCAAAGAGCGGCGGCTCCAGTCCCGCGACGCTGCAAAGCTGCACGCGCAGCCCGCCGAGCGACGAAGGCTCGCCGACGACGGTTCCGAGGGGATCGCCGCCGGCAACCTCGGCTTCATTCTCGACCGAGAGGTCGAGCCCGTCGAGGTGCAGGGTCATGCTGTCGCTGGTCAGGGTCAGATGTTGGTCTTTCCAGCCGATACGGCCGGCAAACGGCGCAGCAACCGCGCTGCCTGCGGCAAGGCAAATATCGATATGCAGGGCGCAGGTCGCCTGTCCCCTGGCGGTTCCCGCCCGGGAGAGCCGGTATTCGCCGTAGCGCGTCGCTGCCGTGCCGTTTTCGGTCGCAGCCCGGGCAAGCAGCCGCCAGTCCATGTCGGCATCCAGCCAGTTGCCGGCGGAAAAATGCGGGCTCCGGACCCCAAGATCGACATAGGCGATCCCGTCGGCCTCGATGTCAGGCAGCAGCGGCAGCCATCCCGATGTTTCCGGGGCGGCGACATCGGCGCCGGCTGCCTTGAGGATCGCCGCTTCCATGAGATCGAAGGGCACGGACATCGCCGTATCGAAGATCGCCCGCTCAAGGTCGAGATTGCCGCGGACATAATCATTCTCAGGATCGATCGAAATCTGCTGCTCGCCGCTGGCGACGAGAATGACCGCGCGCGCGACGATCAATGGCCAGAGCGCCTTCAGTTCTTCCTCGGTCAGCGGATAGATCGCCTGATAGGCGGTGACGGCCGGCAGGATATGAAAAGGGTCGCCCTCGGCATGGTGCAGCAGCGAGGCGCAGGTGACGGCGAGGTCGCCGACCAGCCAGCCGCGGATGATGTCGCCGAAATCGATTACCCCGTCGGGGATTATATGACCGTGGGCATTGCGGTGACCGACGACATTGTCGCCGGTAACGTCGTGATGCACGGCCTGCAGCCGAAGCGACGGCGCCAAGGGCTGGATGCGCCGGACCGCCATCACCATGGTCTTGGCGATCCGGTCGCGCGCGGCGCTGTCGGTGATGACGGAAAGCAACTGCACCGCGACCGGCCCGGCGCGCCTGAGATCCCATTGCAGGCTGCGGTCGAGGCCCGGATGATTGAAATCGGCAAGCGCCAGCGCCAGCCGCGCGCAGAGCGCACCAAGTGCTGCGACCGAAGCCGGCGCCAGATAGGTCAGTTCCGTCAGCCCCTGGCCTTCCAGATATTCGAGCAGCCGGACTTGGTAGCCCTGTCCGCGCACGGTCAGGACGAGGATCTCCCGCCCGTCATTCGTGGCGATCACATTGGGAACGCGTGGCGCATCTTGCCTGTTCTTGAGGTGATGGATCGCGGCATTCTGCGCCTGGAGTTCGCGGGTCTCGTAGACGGCATGGCAGATCTTCAGGACGTAGCGACCGCGATGGCTATCGACGCGGAAGTTCCGATCCTGCTGGCTGCCGAGTTCGGCAACGGTGCCCGACAGGCTGTAATGGGCAAGCAGGATCTCTTCCGCGTCGGCAACGGTGACGTTGGGACGCGGCAGTGTCATGCGATCAACAAGCGCCTCGTCGGTCATGACACCCCTCCCGCAGCATGATTCGATTACCTATTGAAGGTGATAATCAAATACTTGCTGCTGGCAGGCAACGGGAGATTGTCGTTTGCCAGCAAAAGAGATGTGGGTCTCGGTCGCGTTCAACCCATGCGTTCGGAGGCGTAGCTGCCTGGGCTTGCCGGGAAGACCACGGTGCGGTTGCCGTTGATGAAGGTGCGGTGGTGGATATGGGCGTGGATGGCCCGGGCGAGCACCTGGCTTTCGACATCGCGGCCGATCGAGACGTAGTCGTCGGGCGACTGCGCATGGGTGATGCGCGCCGTGTCCTGCTCGATGATCGGGCCTTCGTCGAGATCGGCGGTGACGTAATGCGCCGTCGCCCCGATCAGCTTGACGCCGCGGCCGTAGGCCTGCTTGTAAGGGTTGGCGCCCTTGAAGCTCGGCAGGAAGGAATGGTGGATGTTGATGATCTTGCCCGACATTTTCTGGCACATCTCGTCCGACAGGATCTGCATGTAGCGGGCGAGCACGATCAGCTCGGTGCCGGTCTGCTCGGCCACCTCCATGATACGGGCTTCGGCCTGAACCTTGTTGGCCTTGGTGACCGGAATATGATGGAAGGGGATGTCGTGGTTGACCACGACCTTCTGGTAGTCGAAATGGTTGGAGACGACGCCGACGATGTCGATCGGCAGCGCGCCGATCTTCCAGCGGTAGAGCAGGTCGTTGAGACAATGGCCGAAGCGCGACACCATCAGCAGCACCTTCATGCGCTTTTCGCTGTCGTGAAATTCGTAATCCATCGCGAAGGGCGCGGCGACGGCCGGAAAATCGGCGCCGATTTCGGTGCCCGAAAGGCCCTCTTCCGAGATGAAGCTGACGCGCATGAAGAACTTGCCGGTATCGAGATCGTCGAACTGCGAGCTGTCGATGATGTTGCAGCCCTTGTCGGCCAGATAACTCGAAATCGCCGCCACGATGCCGCGCGTCGACTTGCAGGATACCGTCAATACATAGCTTCTCATGTCTCTCGCTCTTCCCTCTTCAAGACCGCCGCCGTGCTTAGATCAAAGCCCCGGCGGCGAACAGGCCGGCGCACTTTCATTCATGCGACAAATTGCAAGATGAACCGCCACGTTTCTGCAAGTTCTCTCACCTCGTACATAGCTTAGGAGAAGTTGCGCGAAAAACTGTGCCGCCAGCGCCGCCGGGATGCGTATTCTCGCCTTCGAGGGCTGAATCTCAGGCCGGGGGGCGGCTCGCCACCGCGACCTTGCGGCGGGGCGTGGTGATTTCGTGGATGATGGCGCCGCCGATCGACGAGAGCACCAGCGCCAGGATCACGAAGAGGACCGGCTGCTTCAGGATGCCGATCGGCAGGCGGTCGGCGGCGACCCTCAGGAAAGCCAAGGTGAAGGCGTGGGTGATATAGATGCTGTAGGAGCAGTCGCCGAGATAGTTCAGCGAGCCGATAAAAGGCAGCCTGGAAAAATCGATGGAGACCGCGCCGTAGACGATGAAGATCGCTGGAATCCCCCAGGCGTAGAACCGGCTTTCCGGCCGCATCAGCGCCTCGTTGATGAAGAGGAATGCGAACCCCAGGGCCAGTGCCGCCCATGCCCAGCGGTTCGACAGCAGCAGCTTCTGCCCGTACAGCCAGCCGAGCACGACGCCGGCGAGAAATTCCAGGATGATCGGCTCGCCGTAGAACCGGGTGGCCGACGTTTCCGGCAGCAGCCGGCAGCCGATCAGGATGACGGCGAAGACGGCAAACATTGCTGGAATTCGGCGGATCTCCTGGAGCGGCAGCAGCAGCGCAAACACGAGGTAGAACATCATCTCGTAATTCAGCGTCCAGCCCGGCACGACGACGGGGGTGATCGTGCTCGGATCGGCGGCATTGGCCCATGGGAGAAAGAACAGCGAGGCGATGAGATGCGGGAGGTCGAACACTGTCGATTTCAGCAATGACGGGGCGGCCAGCGCCACGACAGCTGAAAACAGCGTTGCCAGCCAATAGAGCGGTACGATGCGGTTAATCCGCCGGCGGGCAAAATCCATCGGGCTCATCGCCCGCCCGCTCGTCGTTAGCCACATCACCAAACCGCTGAGCACGAAGAAGATGTCGACGCCGGTTTCGCCATAGACGAAGGCGGTGGCGTCTACGGCGGGATTGACCTTGGCAAGCTGCAGTATCGCGTGGAAATAGACGACCATCAGCGCCGCGATGGCGCGCAGATATTGAAGCTGGACAAGCATCAAGCGTCTTGCTCCCCAGAGCATGATGCCGAAAGTGTGGGCGGGTTTTCGGACGACATCATGCTCTATTTCTTTGATGTAGAACAGGATTCAGATTTTAGGCCGAGCGGGCCTAAAATCATCCCGTTCTAGGGCTCGCGGCGGGTCGCCGGTCTCAGCCATGCCGCTGCGGTCAACTCTTAACATCTGCGGGACAATCCCGCCGGATGCGCGGGCTGTCGTGGAAGCGCATATATCCGACGACGAACCACAGGAGACCGGCGATCTTCATCGAGAAAACTGCGGTCCCCCCGATCATCATATTCAGAAAAATGAAAAGAGAAAGTGAATGGGCGCAACGCCGCTGCGCCGCCGTGCGGCCGGCGGGAAAGAGGCAGACGAACAGCCAGAAGGCAATGACGCCGAAGATCGTCGCCGCGTAGATCAGATAAACATAACCGCTGTCGGCAAATTCGGCGACCCGGTCGACGGAAAGCCCGAGAATGGCGAGAGGATCGAGATCCATCACCTTCTTCATCGTCAGGTTGATGCGGCCGGTGAAATTGTCGCCCGTCGCATTGGGTTTCAGGGTATAGACGAGGAAACCGGCGGCGACGATCAGCGGCATGAGCGCCAGATTGAAATTCTTCGGGATCTTCGGAAAGACGAAATAGCCGCCGATGCAGGCAAAACAGAAGATCAGCATCGTGCGCGTATCGTTGGTCACCAGGATCAGCACCGCCGTGCCGATCATGAGCAGCCGGTCCCAGCGGCCTGTCCTTTCCCACATGGAAATCAGGTAGATCGCGATCACGCCGCAGAAATTGGCGAGCGACACCTGTTCGAGGAAGATCGACGACGAGCGGTGATCGATGATGCCGAAGGAGAAGCGCTCGGGAAAGCCGAGCGCGTTCTGGAACAGGCCCGTCGTGTTGTAGCTCAGCGGCAGCAGTCCGCGCGTATTGGCGAAATAGTCGGACGGATGCACGATGCTGACATAGAACGGCACGCTGACGATCTCGAAGATCAGGAAGATCATCACGGCAAGGCTCGCCCAGCGAAAGGCGAGCTTCATGGTCTTCTCGTTGCTCCAGCCGCCGACCCCGGCAAAGCAGAAGATGATCAGCACGTTGCGGAAATGGTCGACGAACAGCATGCGGTTGAGCACGCTCACATAGATCGTCACGACAAGCGTAAACAGCAGGAACAAGAAGGCCGGCAGGTCGGTCTCGTAGATCCCTTTGTGCAAGATGTAGAGGATGGCGCTCGCCATGATCAGCCCCTCGCTGGCGGCAACATGGGTTATCGAGAGCGGCATGATGTTGTGGTTGATGAAGGCGAGAATGCCGTTGTAGAGCACCGACAGCAAGCCGAGCCAGAGCACCGGATAATCGATCCGTGACGCTTGACCGCCTACACTGCCCGCCACAGAGAAAGTTGCCTTCTGATCGAGGACCGCCACTGTCAATTCCCCGCTGGCTTGACGGTGACGCAGGCGCCGGCTTTGGCTTTTGCCGAGGCCGCGAGAAGCCGCATCTGCGGCCGCTCGGTGCCCTTTTGCGGCTGAACGTTGAACGGTTCGTCGGCCGGCCACCATTCGCCCGCCGCCCAATAGGACCAGCCGAGCCAGGCGTCGCTATTCCTCGACATGGTGGCGTAGATTTCGGTCAGCCCAGTCATGCAGTCCTTGTCGGCGGAGGCGCCGAATTCGCCGAGAAAGCCACGCTTGTGGTTCTTCTTCAGCCAGGCGGTGACGCCGGCAATTGCCTCGACGGCGGCGGTGGCACCTTCGCAGGTTGGGTGGGTTCCGGAGGAATCGGCGTCGAGATACTGGTGGACTTCATAGGCGTAGAAGTCGAGCGGATCGCGCACGCCGAGCATCACCGTGCCGTTGGCGCCGCCGATCACGTCCTTTTCCCAACTTCCCGCGCCGCTCCAGGCGGTGCCGGGCACCAGGATGAGGTTGCGGGCGCCGACGGCGCGGATGCTGCGGATCGCCGCATTGGAAGCATCGAGCCAGTCCGTCGCCTTGATGTCGTGCGGCTCGTTCATCAGCCCGAAGAGGACGCCGTCCTGATTGGCGAATTCGACCGCGAGCCTTGCCCAGAACTCACCGAAGGCCGCATCCGTCGCCGGCGCCATGCCGACCTGCACCTTGTCGTAGTAGCCGAAATTATGCGGGTCGAGCAGCACGGCCATGCCGTGCTTGCGGATCAGCCCGACGGTATCCTTGATCCGCTTGAGTTCGTCCTCGTCCAGCCGCCCGCCGAGCGCCGGCTGCAGCCGCTCCCAGCGGAACGGCAGCCGGATGATCGTCATGCCTTTTTCGGCGAAATAGCCGATGGTGTCTTCGCTGGGATAGGTATAATTCGTGCCGAAGGTGCCGTCGCGCTCGCCATATTCGCCGCCGGAAAGATTGACGCCGCGAAAACAGGGCGCGTCGGCGGCCAGGGCCGGCGACGTGACGAGAGCGGCCGCAAGCAGCAGCGCCGTCAGATGTCGTCTCGTCTTCATGGCTCTCCTCGCAATCGCGGCAAATCGCAACATCGGCGTCGATGAGATTATTTTAACGGTCCGTTAGCTAAGAATTTCTAAAGTCTCTGCACCTCGGCTTCAGTCTTTCACGCTGGGCGGGACACGAGTGCGCGTATGAACCAGTATGACAGGAACAGGGTAAGCCGGCTCCCTGGCTGGCGCAGTTATGAGTCGACTCAGACTGCGGCGGAAGGCGTGCGCATGCGCAGCCCCGTCGTCCGTCCGGACGATTTTGTGCCTCCGGTGCCCGAACCCGCCGCTCCTGCCCCCACCGCTCCTGCCTTTGTGCCGCCACCGGCAAGTGTCGCGGAACCCCGCCAGTCCGAGCGCCCGGCGCCCCCGCCCGCATCTTTGAAACAGCCAGCCGTGGACGCGGCGTCCGCGCCTGCCGCACCGCTTGTCGATCTCCGCTCAAGCGTCGCGGCGATCTGGAGCCGACGACTGGTCGTGCTTGGTCTGGCGCTGCTCGGCGCCGTTGCCGGCGGGGCGGTGGCCCCGTCCATCGGCCAGAAATTCACCGCCGTCAGCAGCCTTTATTTCGATCCGCGCCAGATCGGCCTTGCCGACGCAAGTGGGCAATCCTCAGGCCCGTCGCCGGAAATGATTTCGGCGCTGATCGACAGCCAGGTGCAGATCCTGACCTCGGGCAATGTGCTGCGCCGCGTCGTCGAGACCATGAAGCTTGACCAGGATCCGGAATTCACCGGCGGCCGCACCGATGGCGCCGCCGTGATCGGCACCCTGCAGAAGGCATTGGTCATCACCCGCCAGGCCACTACCTATGTCGTTTCGCTGGCCGCCACGACCAACGATCCGGAGAAATCCGCAAGGCTCGCCAACCAGGTTGTCACCTCCTTCACTGAGGAGGAGAACAGCGCCTCGAACGGCATCTACGAAAACACCTCCTCGACACTCGACGGACGGCTCGACGATCTGCGCCAGAAAGTGCTGGGGGCTGAGCAGGCTGTCGAAACCTTCCGCGCCGACAACGACATGGCCGCCACCGAAGGCAATCTGATCTCCGATCAGCGGCTTGTCTCGCTGAACACGCTGCTGGTGACGGCACAGGATAAGACCATTCAGGCGAAGGCCCGCGCCGATTCTGTCGCCAATCTCCGCGTCGAAGATATCGTCGCCGGCAACCAGGCGGAGGGTGGCGTCACCTCGCCGCTGGTCAGCCTGCGTCAGCAATATGCCACCCAGGCCGCTGCCGTCGGCAGCCTCGAAAGCCAGATGGGCACGCGGCATCCGCGCCTGCAGGCGGCCCGCTCTTCGCTGCAAAGCATTGCCGGTGAAATCAAGGGCGAATTGCAGCGTCTGGCCACTTCGGCCAGGGGCGAATACCAGCAGGCCAAGGCCGCCGAGGACAGCATCGCCAAGGAACTTGCCGTACAGAAGGCGCTGCAGGCAAGCACATCGGACAAGCAGGTGGAATTGAACGAATTGCAGCGCAAGGCGACGGCGGCGCGCGATATCTACGAGACCGTGCTGAAGCGCTCCAGCCAGACCAGCGAGGAGCAGAACCTCAACCAGAGTAACATTCGCGTCATCTCGCCGGCCGAGCCGCCGGTGAAGGCCGATGGCCCGGGCAAGAAGATCCTGCTGGTCGCCGGCATCATCGGCGGTCTTCTCGCCGGTTTCGTCGTCGGCGCCGCCTTTGCGATCCTCGCCGGCCTCTTCGGCCATCCGGTCATCAGAAGTTATTTCAGGAAATCGCCCGCCACAGCCGCTTGATGACGGTCCCCGGTTTTCCTACATCCGGTGTGCCCGATTGCTGGCAGGAGAATTCCCATGCGGCCTATAATGATGCTTCTGATGTCGCTCGTTGCCGTGTCCAGCCTGGCGCCCGCGTCCGCCGTTGCCGTCGACTGGACGAAGTCGGTCGATTCCGGCGTTCAGCCCCTCTACCCCTACAAGGGTCTGCCCGGCGTCAAGGCGCAGCCGGACAAGAAGGAGGAAGAATCCTATAATTGCCGCACCGAAACCGTCCAGATCCGCCGCCGCTATGACGAGATCTTCCGCTCGGGCGGTATGCCAACGCTGATGTATGTCTGCGAACGCGACGGCTTCATCTCGATGGACGACAAGGTGCCGCTGCGCGGCCATTATCAGCCGGTGCGGTGAGGATCAATCTCAGGCCGACTGCTGCAGCACCGTGCTGTCGTGGTAGATCCGCGTCGATGCAAGATCGATCAGCGTCGCCGCCACCCGGTCTTAGCGTGTTTCACACATGTGCAAAGCGCTGATATCCATCGCCAGCCCTTTCTATGAACCACTGCTCTCGGCGACCGTAAAAGAGATGACGTCAAACATTCCAGAACGGTCGAGTTGAACACCTTTCAGCCCTTGCGACACCACCCGCCGACGATCTGAGGAGAATGGCTCGAGCCCTCGCAACCCCCTTCCGCCTCCGCGGCATGCTTCTTGCATTGTTACTAATATTCTAACTCTTGGGGAGGAAGTGCCATGCAATGGAACACATCGGCGGATTTTGCGCCTCTTGTTCTCTTTCTCGGCGGCGAGCACAAGCGCAAGATCGTCAGGACGCTGCACGACGCGGCCGAAGTTTTGATGGTGGACTGGCCGTTTGAGGACGGCGAGGAGTATGTCGCGGCGGTGAAGGCTTGCGCCGATGCCGTCATGGGGCAAGCGGGGATGGACAAACTGAGGGAATTGCTTCTCAGCGCCGCCAGAGAAGCCGGCATGGGGGTTCTGACCGTTATTCCAGACAGCAGGAAAACGAAGGCCGAAATGGCCGCATGAAGGCCATCAACCACTCCATCATGCGCCGGCCAACGCCGCGCTGACGCGCGAGATGCACATGCTGCGAACCGCCCGATAAGGGAAAGCTCTGCTGATGGCTCCCGCGGGATATCGGTTTGCCGGCCGCCTACTATCACAGACGCACCCGTCGTCACGAAAAAAACCTCACTTCGGAATCCCGAAATTCCGCCGCTTCGGGATTCCGAAATCCGCCGGGTTTTGTGAGGTGTTGTCGTGGGGAAACATCGAATGATTTCAAGCCCGCAACCAATTTCGGGATTCCGAAGTGCTATATAGATTATGGGAGGAGTTCCCGGAATTGCCGGCAATTCTTGTCCCGGAGAGACGGTTAGGCCTCGAGATCAAGCTGGAGTGGAGTGCTGGCTGCTTCGGCGACTTTAGGCTTCCGATTTTTTGCCGCACGACGTGGTGGCTTCGTGATCTTCGGCGGAGTGTCGGAGCCGAGCTCGTCTGACTCGGAGCCGACCAGCGGCGGATAGGCAGCAAGGACCACACCGGTCGAGGATTCATCAATGACCTGTTTGGGCGAAGCCATCTCAATGGCTGGCTTGGCCGCTGCCGCCTGGCGCGCCTTTGCAGGCTCGGGGTTGCTGGCTACGGATGTGGCGAATCGGATCATTGCAGGACTCCATCATGTTCGCTTTATGTTCCATTCGCGAATAAGGAAGTCAATGGAGGCGCTGTCAGCGGCCCGAATACGCATCTAGAAATATATGGATTTAGAGGTCTGGGGATCTATCGAATGGACGCCCCAGGCGCAGTGTTGCTTACATTCACGAAATGCGCAAATTTTAAAGGCTTAACTCCTTGATCTTGGTATTGATCAAGAATGGAATGGTGCCCAGAAGAGGACTCGAACCTCCACACCCTTTCGGGTACCAGCACCTGAAGCTGGCGCGTCTACCAATTCCGCCATCTGGGCGACGGAGAGCGATGTAAGGGGGCGGCTCCTGACTGTCAACCGGGTTTTTGAAGTTTTTCTGACAGTTGGCGAAAAACAGTTGGTCATCTGAGCGGGAGTGGCCGGAAGGCGGGCATAGCGCTTCGCTTGCTACGCCCTATATTAAGGAAATATCGAAAGGAATCGCTCATGCCCGTTGTCCGCATGATAGTGTTTGCCGGTCTTCTCGCCGTTCTCGCGCCTGTCACGGCAGGGGCCGATTCGCTGAAGTTGGGCAAGCCGGGGGTCGGGCCGCTCAACACCGGATCGACGCTCTGTGATTTTCGCGGCTGCTTCGGTTTCGGGCCGCAGCAATGGCATCGACCCGCCTATGTCCAGCCGAATTACCGCCCGCGCGGCGCGACGGGTCCGACCTATTATCAGCCGGGTGCGGCCGGCCGGCCGCAGCTGACCTATGAGCCGCCGCCGGTGCGCCGACTGCAGCCGAAGGCGGTTGACAGGAATAGCCATGTCGCCTGGTGCAGCAATGAATACCGCTCCTACGATCCGCGGACGGACCGTTTCCTCACCTATGAAGGCATCTACAAGACCTGCCGCTCGCCCTATCGCTGAGCGCCGTCGTCAGCTTTCCAGCGAGGCGCGGTCGACATGGCCGAGATCGCGGCCGGGCTCGATGATATCGCGGACCCGCTGCTTCAGTTCCTTCGGCCCGGGAAAGCCGCCGTCGCGCTTGCGCTCCCAGATCAGATCGCCGTTGACGCGGATCTCGAAATTGCCGCCGGTGCCGGGGATCAGCGCCACTTCGCCGAGACTGTCGGAAAAAGTATGCAGCAGCTCCTGCGCCATCCAGGCGGTGCGCAGCAGCCAGTTGCACTGGGTGCAATAGAGGATCGAAACGCGAGCTTTTTCGGTCATGGCAATTTCCTTTCGTTTGCATTGGTTTAAGCGCTGTTATTGGCGCGCGCAATCGCCTCCAAGCGTCTTGCGCGCCACCCGCCGTCATGGTCTCTTCCCCTTATCGGCCATACCGGGAAAAGCCCATGCGGATAGCAGTCATCGAAAACATGAGGAACACCGGCCTCGGCGCGCTTGCTCTAGCGCTCGATGAGGCGGGAGCGGAGATCGAATGGTTTCGGGCATGGCAGGACGGCATCCTGCCGCCGGATATATCCGGCCATGACGCGCTTGTCGTTCTTGGTGGCGAGCAGAGCGCGCTGGATGACGAAACGCATCCCTACCTGCCGGATCTTGTCCGGCTGACGCGTCGCTTCGGCGATGCCGGCAAGGCGGTGCTCGGCATCTGCCTCGGCAGCCAGATCCTCGCCCGCGCCTATGGCGGCGACAATTTCTTAGGAAGCGCCCGCGAATTCGGCTGGCACGGTATCGGCGTCACCGAGGAGGGCCGGGCCGACCCGCTGCTGTCGGCGCTGGGCGGCGAATTCACCATCTTCGAATGGCATGCCGATACGTTTTCCCTGCCAGCCGGTGCGGTGCGTCTGGCGACAAGCCCCGTCGCCGAGAACCAGGCGTTCCGCATCGGCCGCGCCGTCTATGGCACCCAGTTCCATTTCGAGGCCAATTCCGCGGTCGTCGAGCAATGGAAGGCCGAATTCCCCGATACGATCGAGCGCATCGCGCCTGGCTGGCTGGAGAGCCATGCCGAACTGGCGGCAAGACATGGGCGTGGCGCCGATGCCGCGGGCCTTGCCATCGCCCGCGCTTGGGTCAGCCTGATTGAAGCAGACGAGATCGAGATGCTGTCAGAGGCCTCGGCGTGAGAGGCGAGGTCATGCCGGCAAGCGAACGCGAGAAGATGGCGGCAGGCGAATGGTATTGCTGCCTCGATGACGAGCTCGATCTCTTGCGCCGGCAGGCGCGCCTGGCCGTCCATGCGCACAACACGCTGCCGCCGGACGAGCGCGGCGCGATGGCGCCGGCCCTGAGGACGCTCTTTGCGCAGGCGTCGCCCAATGTCTTCATCGAGGCGCCGTTTCACTGCTCCTACGGCATCAACATCACTCTCGGCGAGCGGGTCTATTTCAATGCCGGCTGCACCATCCTCGATTCCGGCCGGGTGACCATCGGCGACCGCAGCATGTTCGGCCCCAGCGTGCAGATCTATTGCGCCGAACATCATAAGGATCCCGTAGTTCGCAGCCAGGGCATCGAGATCGCCCGGCCGGTCGTTATCGGCAGCGACGTCTGGATCGGCGGCAGCGCCATCATCCTCGGCGGTGTCACGATCGGTGATGGTGCGATTGTCGGTGCCGGCGCCGTGGTGACACGAGACGTGCCGGCGGGCGCTACCGTGGTCGGCAACCCGGCGCGCGTTCGCTAACGCTGGCAAGGCCGCCCATTCCGCGATGACTCGCCACCTCGACAGCGACGAAAGCTCCACTAGATCAGAAGGCAAAACCGGGAGGACATCATGAGCGAGCGAACTTTATCCATGGAAGGCGGCTGCCGTTGCGGCCGGGTGCGGTTGAAGATCAGCGCGCCGCCGCTGCTGACCATGGCCTGCCATTGCACAGGCTGCCGGAGGATGACCGCGAGCGCCTATTCGCTGAGCGCCGCTATCCCCAGCGAGGGCTTTGAGATCACGCAAGGCGAGCCGGTCATCGGCGGCCTGCACGGCGTTACGAAACATTATTTTTGCCCGCATTGCATGAGCTGGATGTTCACCCGCCCGGAAGGCATGGACTGGTTCGTCAATTTGCGCGTCACCATGCTCGACGATCTCCGCTGGTTCACGCCCTTCATCGAGACATGGACGAGCGAGAAGCTGTCATTCGCCGAGACCGGCGCGGTGCACAGCTACGAGGCGCTGCCCGAGATGGCGGCCTATGAAGGGCTGGTGAAGGAGTATATGGCCGGACAGTGAACTCAGAAGCCTTGGAAGAGAAAGTCCAGGGCACTGGTGATGGCATCGCTTTTACCAGATAGGTCTGCGACCGCTTTTCCTATTTCCGCGGTCGGGATCGACGCCATGCGCTGGGTGGCCATGACATAGATTTCACCCTCGATTGAGAAGCGCGGGTTCAGTCGCGAGATCGACCAGTTCAGCTCTTGAACCGGATGCGAACCATGACACGCGAAGGCAGGTCATCAAGCAGATTGGCTTGAAGATCGATGGCAAGGATATTCCCGCTCTTAAGGCGATAGACGTGGAAGCGAGCCATTAAAATTGGCGGTACTTGGCGAACGGCAAGCCGTGCTTTTCGACATATTCGTTTTCCAGCCGGATGGCCTCGGCATTCTCGATACGCCACAGCCGCTCGCGTTCCGCCTTTATGGCTTTCGCGATTCCATCTTCCGCCGCCCTGGATATGTTGATCTTCAGCTCGCGCGCCTGCGAGACGAGACCTTCATCGAGAGACAGGTTCGCTGCTTTTCTTGCCTGCTGGGCCATAACGATCTCCTGCATCTCATGCGCAGATCATATGCGCATGAGATGCGCTTGAGAAGCGTTATTCGTCGCCCATCTTCAATGCGGCGATGAAGGCTTCCTGCGGAATCTCCACCTTGCCGAACTGGCGCATGCGCTTCTTGCCAGCCTTCTGCTTGTCGAGCAGCTTGCGCTTGCGGGTGGCGTCGCCGCCGTAGCATTTGGCGGTCACGTCCTTGCGCAGCGCCGAGATCGTCTCGCGGGCAATGACGTTGCCGCCGATCGCCGCCTGGATCGGGATCTTGAACATGTGCTTCGGGATCAGCTCCTTGAGCTTCTCACACATATCGCGGCCGCGCTTTTCGGCAGCCGTCCGGTGCACCATCATCGACAGCGCATCGACCGGCTCGCTATTGACGAGGATCGACATCTTCACCAGGTTGCCCTCGCGGTGGTCGGTCAGCGTGTAGTCGAAGGAGGCGTAGCCCTTGGAGATCGACTTCAGCCGATCGTAGAAATCGAAGACGACTTCATTGAGCGGCAGATCGTAGGTCAGCATCGCGCGCGTGCCGACATAGGTGAGTTCGATCTGGATGCCGCGGCGGTCCTGGCAAAGCTTCAGAATACCGCCGAGATAATCGTCTGGTGTGAGGATCGTCGCGCGGATCCACGGTTCGTGGATTTCGGAGATCTTGACGACATCGGGCATGTCGGCCGGGTTGTGCAACTCGCGCTCCGTGCCGTCGGTCATGAACATCTTGTAGACGACGGAGGGTGCGGTGGCGATGAGGTCGAGGTCGAACTCGCGCTCCAGCCGCTCCTGGATGATTTCGAGATGCAGCAGGCCGAGGAAGCCGCAGCGGAAGCCGAAGCCGAGGGCGGCCGACGATTCCATCTCGAAGGAAAACGAGGCGTCGTTGAGGCGAAGTTTGCCCATGGCGGCGCGCAGGTCCTCGAAATCGGCGGCATCGACTGGGAACAGGCCGCAGAACACCACCGGCTGCGCCGGCTTGAAGCCCGGCAGCGCCTGGGCGGTCGGCCGCTTGTCCTCGGTGATCGTATCGCCGACGCGGGTATCGGCGACTTCCTTGATCGAGGCGGTGATAAAGCCGATCTCGCCGGGGCCGAGGCTGTCGGCATTGACCATCTTCGGCGTCAGCACGCCGACGCGCTCCACCTGGTATTTCGCATCGGTGCCCATCATGCGGATCGTCTGGCCCTTGGTCAGCACGCCATCGATGATGCGCACGAGAACCATGACGCCGAGATAGGTGTCGTACCAGCTGTCGACGAGCAGCGCCTTCAGCGGCGCTTTATCGCCGCCGGGGCTCTTCGGCGCCGGCAGCTTGTGGACGATCGCCTCCAGCACGTCGGGAATGCCGAGACCGGTTTTGGCCGAGATCAGCACGGCCTCCGAAGCATCGATGCCGATCACTTCCTCGATCTGCTCCTTGATGCGGTCGGGTTCGGCGGCCGGCAGGTCGATCTTGTTGAGGACGGTGACGATCTCGTGATTGTTGTCGATCGCCTGATAGACATTGGCAAGCGTCTGCGCCTCGACGCCCTGGCTGGCGTCGACGACGAGCAGCGAGCCCTCGCAGGCCGACAGCGACCGAGAGACTTCATAAGCGAAGTCGACATGGCCGGGCGTGTCGATCAGGTTGAGAATATATTTCTCGCCATTGTTCGCCTGGTAATGCAGGCGCACGGTCTGCGCCTTGATGGTGATGCCGCGCTCGCGCTCGATATCCATATTGTCGAGCACCTGCTCGGACATTTCGCGCTCGGCAAGGCCGCCCGTCGTCTGGATCAGCCGGTCGGCCAGCGTCGATTTGCCGTGGTCGATATGGGCCACGATCGAAAAGTTGCGGATATGGGACAGCGGAATGGTCGAATTGGTGCTCATGCGCGCCATATAGCAGCGCCGCCCCCTGCCGCAAAGCGGTAATTATCCCGCTGTTTACGCTATTTTGTCAGCCGGTCGGGCTCGGATCAGACCGGCCACGTCTCCAGCCGCCAGGCCGAATCCCAGAACATCCATTCATATTGCGAGGCGCGCACGAAGACATCGCTCATCTCGGCGCGCTCCACCGGCGATGCGGCGCGGGCGGCAATGTCGGTCAGCGCGATCACTTCGCGGGCACCGGCGGCAAATTGCGGATCGCCATAGGTGTTGATCCAGGCCTGGAAGGCATTGCCCTCGATTGCCGGCCGGCTCTTGATCGCCTCGCCGACGTGCCAGTAGATCCAGAAGCAGGGAAGGATGGAAGAAAGCGCCACCGCGTAGGAGCGGTGATAGGCCGTGGCGAGCAGAAAATTCGTATAGGCAAAGCAGGCAGGCGAGGGTTCGGCTGATGTCACATCCGCAGAGGTGATGCCGAACTGGGTCAGGAAGCCGGCATGCAGGCCCTGCTCGACGGTGATCGCCTTCTGCGCCGAACCGAGGAAGCGCAGCACCTGCGCATTGTCGGGCGCCTTGGCCGCGACGATCGCCAGGCAGCGCGCATAATGTTTCAGGTAGAGCGCGTCCTGGAGGATGTAGTGCCGGAAAACTTCAGGCGGTAGCGTACCGTCGGACAGGCGGGTGAGAAGCGGCAAGACCTCGATCTTGGCCATGACCGGCGCGATCCTGTCCCAGGCGGCGGCCGTGAAGCTTGCCGTCGGTTCGGTGCTCTGCGTGCTGGTGTCCATCACTCTCTCCCATCTGAATTGCGCTGCCATATATCGGCGAGGCTGTGGCGAAAGCAAGGATGGCGCCGCCCGCCTAGCAGGGGTTGATTCCATCATCGGATCATGTAATTCTCTTATAATAGAATCGGGATCGGAAAATGGAAGAGCAACTGGAACAGGCGATCGGCATCCGTATCCGCAAGCTGCGGCTGGACAAAGGATTGACCCTTGACGATCTCGCCACGGCTTCCGGGGTCAGCCGGGCGATGATCTCGCGTATCGAGCGGGCTGAGGCGAGCCCGACCGCCTCGCTGCTGGCGAGAATCTGCGCTGCCCTCGGCCTGTCGCTGTCGGCCTTCTTTGCCGAGGAGGGACAGCAGGCCTCGCCGCTTGCCCGCCGGCAGGAGCAACAGGTCTGGCGCGACCCGGAGACCGGTTATCTCAGACGGTCGGTCTCGGCGCCGGGCACAGCCTCCGGTGTCGATATCGTCGAAGTCGAATTTCCCGCGGGCGCCCGCGTCAGCTTTCCCCCGCATGCCAGCGCGCATGACATGACCCAGCATGTATGGCTGTTCGACGGCGAGCTGGAGATGACGGCGGGCGAGGTGGTCTATCGGCTGCGCCCCGGCGATTGTCTCTTCATGCCCGTCGGCGAGGGCCATGTCTTCCACAATCCCGGCCATGCCCCGGCGCGCTATTGCGTCGTGCTCGATCGCGGCGGCCGCTAACAGCTCATTTCAGGAGAACAGCATGGTCGACATTCGTACCCTTTCCGCCGAGGAGGCGCGCGCCGCCATCCCTGCCCTTTCAGAGGTGCTTGTCGATTGCGTCGCGGGCGGCGCCTCGGTCGGCTTCATGCAGCCCTATGGGCCAGAGGATGCCGAGCCCTATTGGCGCGATGTCGCCGATGCGGTCGCCACCGGCGGCAACCTGCTGCTGGTCGCCGAACTGGAGGGCCGGATCGTCGGCACGGTGCAGGTGGGCGCCGCGCAGATGCCGAACCAGCCGCACCGCGGCGATCTGAAGAAGCTCTTGGTGCACCGCTCCGCCCGCGGCCGTGGCCTTGCCCGGCTGCTGATGGATGCCGCCGAGCGCGAGGCGGCAAAGCGTGGCAAAACCCTGCTGGTGCTCGACACGGCAACCGGCAGCGATGCCGAGGCGATCTATCCGCGCCTCGGCTGGCAGCGTGTCGGCGTCATTCCCGATTACGCGCTGTGGCCGGAAGGCGGCTTCTGCGCCACCACGCTGTTCTATAAACAGATCGCCTGAGTGTGCCGGCGCCGCTCAGGCCGGTCTGGCGAAGGCAGGAAGTGTGGCGCCAAGCGTCGCACCCGCCGTCCATTGCGCCGCGTTCCAGCCGAACTGCCGCGCCGCGTCGATATTTTCCGCCATATCGTCGATGAAGGCGATCTCGCCGGGCAGGGCGCCGGCCCGCTCGGTCGCCAGCCGGAAAAACTCAGGCGAGGGTTTGCGGTGTCCGAGCGCTGCGGAATAGATGATCCCGTCGAAATGCGCGTCAAGGCCGGCCTCCTCCATCAGATAGCCCGCCCGCCTATGCTCCTGGTTGGTCGCCAGAAAGAGAGTGATACCGCTTTGCCTCAGCGCGGCGAGCGCGTCCAGCAGAGCGCGGTCGAGACGGGAATCGTTTTCGAACCAGTAGTCGATCAGCGTCTCGGCGCTGAGATGCGGTGCGATCTTTTCGAGCACGCTGGCAAGCCGTGGCTCCATCGGCTCGCGGCCGACGATGATGTCATCCCAGTGGGTCTGGAAGAATTCCTGCTGCAGCAGCTCGACACGCAGCCCGAGATCACGCTCCAGATAGGTGAAATGCGGCAGCCCGTCGGCCGGACGACCATGAATTAGCACGCCGTCGACATCGACCATCAGCACTTTCATGCGGAAAAATTCCTCGTTCTCAAAACATCGGCGAAGGTGGCGTCATTATTCCAGACGATCAAGAGCCCGCACCGCTTTTTTGTCAGGGCCGAGCCGTGTAAATCTCCATTGTCAATCAAAGGCAGGATCTGAAATGCGCGTCATCTATTCCGAAGATCACAAGCTGCGCGATGCCAAGACCGAGCTGCATGCCGGCCAACTGGTGACGCCCTTCGAGGCGCCGTTTCGCGCCGAATGGATCCTGGCGGCGGTCAAGCAGGTCGGCTTTGCCGATGTCGTGGCACCCGATCCGCACGGACTGGAAACGGCGCTGAAGGTGCACGATCCCGCCTATCTGGATTTTCTCGCCACCGTTTGGGACCGCTGGGTGGCGGCCGGTTTCACCGGCGAGGCGATCGCCAATTCCTTCGCCGTTCGCCGCACCAGCCAGCGCGTGCCCGAGAATATCGTCGGCGCGATCGGCCACTATGCCAATGCCGCCGACACCTCGATCACCAAGGGTTCCTACGCGGCGGCGATCGCTTCCATGCGCTGCGCGATCACCGGCGCCGACTGGCTGAATGCCGGCAATCGCTTTGCCTTCGCGCTCTGCCGCCCGCCCGGCCACCATGCCGGCATCGATCTCTTCGGCGGCTATTGCTTCATCAACAATTCAGGTGTCGCGGCGCAGCGGCTGCTCGACCATGGTGCGAGGAAAGTCGCGGTGCTGGATGTCGATTTCCACCATGGCAACGGCACTCAGGATCTCTTCTATCACAGAGGCGACGTCTTCACCGCCTCGCTGCATGGCGATCCCATGCATGCCTTTCCTTATTTCCTTGGCCATGCCGACGAGGAGGGCGAGGGGGCGGGCACCGGCGCCAACCGCAATTATCCGATGCCGCCGGGCACGCCCTGGGAGGCCTGGTCTTCGGCCCTTGCCGATGCGCTTGCCCGTATCAAGGCCTTCGGCGCCGAGGCGATCGTCGTGGCGCTCGGCGTCGATACCTTCGAACGCGATCCGATCTCCTTCTTCCAGCTGAAATCGGATGACTTCATTCGCATGGGAGAGATGATCTCCGCCGCCGGCCTGCCGGTGCTCGTCTGCATGGAGGGCGGCTACGGCGTGCCGGAAATCGGCCTCAACGTTGCCAATGTGCTGAAAGGTCTCGAGAGCTGATCACTGAGATGACCGAAGAGACCGTTCCGTCCGATATCCCGACACCACGCATGCTGAGCTGGGCGCGCAACTCCGCCATCTATCGCCTGGAGCGGCGGATGATGACGGAAAAGCAGCTCTTTGACGCCATCACCCGCAAGGCCAAGGAGAAGTTCGAGGATATCGGCGCGGCACAACTCAAGGCCGTTGCCGATTTCGCCGTCAAATTTGCCTATGACAATAAAGTGCTCGACGATAACGCCTTTGCCGAAATCAGCACGCGCTCTGCCGTGCGCGGCGGCAAATCGAAGCGTGCGATCGCTCAGAAACTGACCGCAAAGGGCGTCTCCAGCGACAAGGTCGAGACGGCACTCGAGGGGGCTGACGACCTCTATGCCGCCGCGATATTTGCCCGCAAGCGCGCCTTCGGTCCTTTCCGCCGGGTCGAACTCGACGACAAGCGAAAGGCCAAGGAGCTCTCCGCTTTCGCCCGCAACGGTTTCAGCTTCGAGATCGGCAGGAAAGTCTTCGAGATGAGCTTCGAAGACGCCGAGGAGGTGATCCTCTCCGGCCGTCGCTGATATCGCGTGCGAGCTTTTGCTTGGCCGGTTCGCGCCGATGGCTGCCCCTCACCCTAGCCCTTTCCCCGTTAAAAACGGGGAGAGGGGACGTGCCCTGCGAGAGGCGCGAGAGGGACGGAGAGGTTGCGGCTATCCCCCTTCGCCCCGCCTGCGGGGAGAAGGTGCCGGCAGGCGATGAGGGGCTCGCCGGCCGTTCCTTGGCGCCGCATCAGCGCTCTTGATCCCGGCATGAAAAGTTTGAATTTGGTTCTCCCCTGTCTTCGGCGTAGAACCGCCGCAGGATCGGGAGCCACATGGACATCAAGAATATCGAGACCGGGATGGACGGCGCAGCCTTGATTGCGCAGCCAGGCATGCCGTCGTCTTCGGGCGGGCTGGCGGCCGGGGTTGCGATGTGCCTGATGTCGATGTCTTCGATCCAGTTCGGCGCGGCGCTGTCTTCCTCAGCCATTGCCACCTATGGCGTTGCCGGCGCCACCTGGCTGCGGCTTGCTTTCGCGGCGATCATCCTGGCCGTTGTCGTCAGGCCTTCCCTCCTGCGTTATAGCAGCGCCCAGTGGCGGGCGACCTTGTTGCTCGGCACGACGACCGCCGCCATGACCCTCTGTTTCTTCGCGGCGATCCAGCGGCTGCCGCTCGGCCTGGCGATCGCCATCGATTTCCTCGGGCCGCTCTCGGTCGCCGTCTTCGGCTACGGCCTGACCTGGCGCCTGCTCTGGCCGTTGATCGCTGCGGCCGGCATCCTTTTCCTCGCCCATGACGGCGAAGGCTGGGTCGGCAATCTCCCTGGTGTCCTCTTCGCCCTCGGCTCTGCTGTGGGATGGGCGGTCTACATCCTGCTGACGAAGAAGGTCGGCGCCGCCTTCAAGGGGCTGGAGGGCCTCTCGATGTCGCTGATCGTTGCCGGCCTCGTCGCAACCCCCTTCGGCCTTGCCGAGACAGGCGGCGCCTTCACGTTGAAGGGACTGGCGGAGGTTCTCGGCCTTGCCATCCTCGTGCCGCTTTTGCCTTATGCGCTGGAGATGGTGGCGCTGCGGCGCATGCCGTCGTCATCCTTCGGCATCCTGATGAGCCTCGAACCGGCGCTCGGCGCGCTCGCCGGTTTTCTGATCCTGGCTCAGCCAATGACCGCGCTGCAGATACTGGGTACGGCGCTGGTGGTGGCGGCCAGCGCCGGCGCCACCGCCTCGGCGGCGAAGAGCTAGAGCAATTCCAGGAAAAGTGCGAAGCGGTTTTTCCGTCCGGAATTGCGTCAAAACAAGAGGTAGAGCGGTTCTGCGTTTCCATGAAAAGCCGAAGCGCTCTAAAAGTGTCAGCGGTTTTCCGGTGATGCCGTCTCTATAATTGAGATCAGACCGGTTTGCGCTGGGGATCGTCGAGCGCCGGATTGTAGAACAGCGACAGAGTCAGGCTTTTGGCGATCCGCTCCGCCGTCGCCATGAACCAGGCTTTGGCCTCCGGCGTTGGGGCGATATCGTCGAGCGTCGCGGCAAACAACGACAGCCACTTCGGAAAGAGATCAGGCGTCAGGTTCTGGACGCCCGTATGCGCCTGCACCGGCTTGCCGCCATAGGCGCCGCTGCGGAAGGCGACCGCCGACCAGAAGCTCTTCATCTTCGCCATATGCTCTGGCCAACGGCCAGAGAGCCTGGCGTCGAACACCGGGCCGAGATCGGGATGCGCAAGTACGCGGGCGTAGAAAGTCTCGACCAACCTGTCGATGAAGGCCGCGTCGACGCCCATTTCCCGCATTTCGGCCTCCGCCCTTTCGCGGATCGCGGCAATATGGGCAGGGCGTCCCTGAATCTCATTGTCCATCATAATCCCGGCGCTGCGTGATGCAGCAGCCCTCATATAGGCCTTCATGGCCGCGTGCCAAACTCGTCGGTGCCGATTGCGGCAATCTGTCAGCCGGTTCGCCTCACCAATCCTAGGCACTTGACCGTCATTGCTTCGTTCTTTAGATTTAGAATAATTCTAAATTTGGAGAAAGTCATGCTGGCGCGGTTTTTCAGATCCTCGAAACGATCTTTCGAATCGCTGTCCGAGCAGGAGATTCTTGCGCTTGCGATCGCCTCCGAGGAAGACGATGCCCGCATTTATCTCGCCTATGCCGACCGATTGCGCAACGAATTTCCGGCCTCCGCCAAAGTCTTCGAGGATATGGCCGAGGTCGAGGACACGCATCGCAAGTCGTTGTTCGAAATCCATCGCCAGCGTTTCGGCGAACGCATTCCGCTGATCCGGCGCGAACATGTCGAGGGCTTCTACGAACGCAAGCCGGATTGGCTCAGGGCAAATCTTACCCTCGATGCGATGCGGCGGGAAACCGAGGCGATGGAGGAGCAGGCCTATCGTTTCTATGTCGAAGCGGCAAAGCGAACCTCGGATGCCTCGACGCGCGAGCTTCTCGGTGATCTCGCCCTCGCCGAACAGGGGCATGAGGACATCGCCCGCATGCTGGGCGACAAACATACGCCCGAAGACGTCAAGCATGACGAGAACGCGACGGTGCATCGGCAGTTCGTGCTGACCTATGTCCAGCCGGGTCTTGCCGGGCTGATGGATGGCTCGGTCTCGACGCTGGCGCCGATCTTCGCCGCCGCCTTCGCCACGCAGGATACCTGGCAGACCTTCCTTGTCGGCCTTTCGGCTTCCGTCGGCGCCGGCATCTCGATGGGCTTCACCGAGGCCGCCCACGACGACGGCAAGATCTCCGGCAGAGGCTCACCGGTCAAGCGCGGCCTTGCCTGCGGCATCATGACGGCGCTCGGCGGCCTCGGCCACGCGCTGCCCTATCTGATTCCGCATTTTTGGACGGCAACGATCACCGCGGCGATCGTCGTCTTCTTCGAACTCTGGGCCATCGCCTTCATCCAGAACCGCTACATGGAAACACCCTTCCTACGCGCCGCCTTCCAGGTGGTGCTCGGCGGCGGCCTGGTGCTCGGTGCGGGGATCCTGATTGGGAATGGGTGAGGAGCGGTCGGGCGCAGCCCGAGCAATCGATCCAGTGAATCGATTGCAGCGACGAACGCCCTGAGCTTGAAGCGAAGGGCCGGGAGACGGTGCGTCATACTCGGCATCAAAAGCGCTCCATGCCCTTCGCTTGCGCTCCGTGCATTCGCGACTTCGCCGCTCACCCCCTCATCTGCCTGCCGGCATCTTCTCCCCGCTGGGGAGAAGCGGAGTCGTGGCAGCGCCTCGCTCCCCTTGAGACCTTTGCTATCGGAACGACCACCGTACGTCTTGCTCCCGCTTCTCCCCAGCGGGGAGAAGATGCCCGCCAGGGCAGATGAGGGGGGTGAGGAGCGATAGCGACGAACGCCTTGAGCGCAGCGAAAGGCAAGTAAGTGGGACACCTCTCCTCCAAAAATTGACCTGGTGCGAGCGGAGAGACCCAAAAAGCAAAAGGCCGGCAAATCGCCGGCCTCTCCATACTCTCTATTGCACCCTTACCGCAGCGCGCCGACCAGAACGTCGCGGCCGTTCTCGATGGTGACCCAGCGGCCAGCATTGTAGCTCGACTGGCGCTTGACGAAGGAATAGGGCGTTCCAAACCACGGCTTGACGTCGGCGGCGAGGTTGTCGAGCACGAAATCGCCCTCGGCGGTGCGCAACGTCAGCACGGCATGGCCTTCACCATCCGGTTTGCGCACGACGGTCATCAGCAGATCGGCAGCCGAAAAGCCACGCTGGATCAGCATGCGGCGCTTCAGGAGCGCGAAATCCTCGCAGTCGCCGGCAGTGGTCGGATAGGCCCAGACCTCATCCTTGCCGTAGATTTCCTTGTCGGTCATCGGCGTGATCGTGCGGTTGACCGTGGCGTTAACCGCACGCACCAGCGACCACTTTGCCGGTGTCATCTCGACCGGGCCAGAATTGCGGTTTGCACCGCATTCACTGCGGTGGATCTGACAGAAATCATAGTGGCCGATCGGCTGAGAGGTGGCATTGCCTGTCACCATGGAAGCATTTCTGCTGGGGGCCGGTATGGCGGCCGTCGCCATCGCAAACATGGCCATCATGGCCACAAAGATACCCTTGATCCGCACGCCCGCTCTTTCCTTGCATCGCCCCTTATTTATTAACAAAGTGTTAATGGAGAGGGCCGAGAAGAGTCAATCGTTACTTCTTGGGAGCACCTTGCGACCCGCCGACATGGTTAAAATGCAACGGGTCGGAGACTGATTTCGGGGGGATTGATCGGCCGGTGCCGTTCAAACCGGCATCTGCACATTTGTCGATGAACGGATGATACCTCTGACGGCACCAAGGAGAAGGGCGATATCGCTCGGCCGCGAAAGCCGGTGGTCGCCGTCGCGGATGAAGGTCAGCACCACGTCGTCGGCGGGAAGATGTTCGACCAGTTTCATTGCATGCGCATGCGGCACGTCGGCGTCTTTCATGCCCTGGAGGATATGCACCGGGCAGCCCGTTTCGATGATGCCGTCGAGCACCCGGTTTTCGCGCCCGTCCTCGATCAGTGCCCGGGTATAGATGTTCGGCTCAGGGCTATATTGCGAACGCTCTTCGAAATAGCCGCGCTCGGCAAGCGACTTGCGCTCCTTGGCCTTGAGGTTCGGCTCGATCAGCTCCGAGGTGAAATCGGGTGCCGGCGCAATCAGCACCATTCCTTCGAGTTTTGGCCCTTCGAGCTTCGGGCCGTCCTGCCGCGCAAGTTCCTGCGCCAGCCGGAGCGCGATCCAACCGCCCATCGACGAGCCGACGAGGATCACCCGCTCGGGGGCAACGTGGCGGATGACGGCAAGCGCCTCCTCCAGCCAGCGTGAGATCGTGCCGTCGCTGAAGCTTCCGCCGGAAAGTCCGTGGCCGGAATAATCGAGACGGATGCAGGCGAGCCCGAGTTCCGCAGCCAGCCCGTCGAGTTCCACCGCCTTGGTGCCGCTCATGTCGGAGCGATAGCCGGACAGCCAGACGAGCGCCGGGGCGCCATTGCCGGCCTCTGCCGGGCGCACCAGCATGGCGATCTCGCGCGCGGCCTCTCCCGCGCCGACCGTCAGGAACTGCGGCTGGGCATTGGGCATCTGATCGAACATCGGCAAAACTCCTGTTATTTTGGCCTATAAAACAGATTCTTGGCAGGCTGACAGCGGGTGATTTTTCCGCTAAAGGATGATATTGACTCCGTTGCAGCGATGACGCGACACGTTTGTGCACCCTGATATGGGAGCGCGAGGCTGCAACGTTCCGAAAACAACGCGAGGAGAATACGACCATTCGCAGACCTTTTAAAACCGACGCGCCCGTGAAGGACGGACCGCGCTCGAACCGTGAAATCCGCATTCCCAAAGTTCAGTTGATCGGGGCTGACGGCGAGAATATGGGCGTCGTGCCTACCGACCAGGCCTTGAAAATGGCTGAGGAAGCCGGCCTCGATCTCGTCGAAATTTCCCCCAATGTCGAACCGCCTGTGTGCAAGATCCTCGATCTGGGCAAGCTGAAATATGCCAACCAGAAGAAGGCTGCCGAGGCGCGCAAGAAGCAGAAGATCGTCGAAGTCAAAGAAATCAAGATGCGCCCGAACATCGACACCCATGACTATGAGGTGAAGATGAAGGCGATGGGTCGCTTCTTCGACGAAGGCGACAAGGTCAAGGTGACGCTGAAGTTCCGCGGCCGTGAAATGGCCCACCAAGAACTCGGCATGAAGCTTCTGCAGCAGGTCAAGGCTGATACGATCGAGTTCGCCAAGGTCGAAGCCGAACCCAAGCTCGAAGGCCGCCAGATGATGATGGTGCTGGCGCCGAAGTAAGCGCCATGCACTTTTTCGCCCCAAGGCCGTCCGCAAGGGCGGCTTTTGTGCTTTCGGCCATGATGATTCCGGCCTTGTACTGGATGCGCGAAGATTCCGCCGCCGCCCCGTTGCACTTTCAGGACGCTGCGGTTATAAGCGCGCGTCCGAACTGACCGGCAGGGCATGCCGTGGCAGTTTCGAATGCTTGCGGAACGGTTCGTCACCGAAGCCGCAGATCAACAACAAACGCTCCCGCACCTTGTTGCGACGGCCGGAGAACCGGACTTCGCGAGAAGGGCTTTTTTGATAAAGCGCGCAGGGAGGACAGAAGGAGTAGCAAAATGCCCAAGATGAAGACGAAGTCCTCTGCCAAGAAGCGGTTCAAGATCACCGCAACCGGCAAGGTCAAGGCTGCCGCCGCCGGCAAGCGCCATGGCATGATCAAGCGTTCCAACAAGTTCATTCGCGATGCACGTGGCACCATGGTTCTCGCAGAACCGGATGGCCGCAAGGTTATCAAGAATTACCTGCCGAACGGTCTCTGAGACTCGTCCGCGAACGCTAGATTTAAGGAGATCATGAAATGGCACGTGTAAAAAGAGGCGTTACCTCGCACGCCAAGCATAAGAAGGTTCTGAAGGCCGCAAAGGGCTTTTACGGCCGTCGCAAGAATACCATCCGGACTGCCAAGGCTGCTGTCGATCGTTCGAAGCAGTACGCTTACCGCGACCGCAAGGTCAACAAGCGCAACTTCCGTGCGCTCTGGATCCAGCGCATCAACGCCGCTGTCCGCGAATTCGGCCTGACCTATGGCCGCTTCATCGACGGCCTGACCAAGGCTGGCATCGAAGTCGACCGCAAGGTTCTCTCCGATATGGCGATCCACGAGCCGGAAGCATTCGGCGCGCTGGTCAACGCTGCCAAAAAGGCTCTTGAGTACCTCAAGGAAGCCGGCACGACCAACGAGTTTGAAGGCGCGGTCAAGTAACCAGCGCTTCCCAAGCTTTGAATTTTTGATTTTGGGAAACCCGCGCTGGTTTGGGCTAGCGCGGGTTTTTCTTTCTTTATATTCCTTGCGCCGGCCGGCGCCGCCTGCCTCCCGATCGCCCGCCTGATACTGGACGGAAAGAAGTGACAATGTCAGATATCGACCAGCTCAACGCCTCGCTGCTCGCCGAAATCGCCGCCGCCAATGACGAGGCGGCCCTCGAGGCCGTGCGCGTTTCCGCCCTCGGCAAGAAGGGCTCCGTCTCCGAACTGTTGAAGACGCTCGGCGCCATGACGCCGGAGGAGCGCCAGACCAAGGGCGCTGCGATCAACGTTCTGAAGAATGCGGTGACCGAGGCGCTCGCCGCCCGCAAAACGACGCTCCGCCAAGAGGCGATCAATGCGCGGCTGAAAGCCGAGACGGTCGATGTCAGCCTGCCGGTGCGCTCTTCGCCTGCCGAGCGCGGCCGCATCCATCCGATCAGCCAGATCGTCGACGAGATCACCGCGATCTTCGCCGACATGGGCTTCTCGATCGCCGAAGGTCCGGACATCGAGACCGACTACTACAATTTCACCGCGCTGAATTTCCCCGAAGGCCATCCGGCCCGCGAGATGCACGACACTTTCTTCTTCCATCCGGACGAGAATGGTGAGCGCAAGGTGCTGCGCACCCATACCTCGCCGGTGCAGGTGCGCACCATGGAGGCGCAGAAGCCGCCGATCCGCATCATCATTCCCGGCAAGACCTACCGCCAGGACAGCGACGCCACGCATTCGCCGATGTTTCATCAGGTCGAGGGCCTGGTCATCGACAAGAAGGCCAATGTCGCCAACATTCGCTGGGTGCTCGAGGAATTCTGCAAGACCTTCTTCGAGGTCGACAGCGTGACCATGCGTTTCCGCCCGTCCTTCTTTCCCTTCACCGAGCCCTCTTTCGAGGTCGACATCCAGTGCGACCGTTCCGGCCCGATCGTCAAGTTCGGCGAAGGCACCGACTGGATGGAGATCCTCGGCTGCGGCATGGTCCATCCGAACGTGCTGCGTTACGGCGGGCTCGATCCGGACGAGTATCAGGGTTTTGCCTGGGGCATGGGCCTCGACCGCATCGCCATGCTGAAATACGGCATGCCCGACCTGCGCGACTTCTTCAACGCCGACGTCCGCTGGATGACGCATTACGGCTTCCGCCCGCTCGACATGCCGACACTGTTCGGCGGCCTCAGCGCTTGAACGGAGAATTGGGACGATGAAATTCACGCTCTCCTGGCTGAAAGAGCATCTGGAAACGGATGCCGGCCTCGATGAAATCTGCACGCGCCTCACCGAGATCGGGCTGGAGGTCGAGGATGTCGACGACAAGGCGGCATTCAAGCCCTTCGTCATCGCCAGAATTGTCTCGGCGGAAAAACATCCTCAGGCCGATCGCCTGAAGGTGCTGATGGTCGATACCGGTGCCGGTGCGCCGGTTCAGGTCGTCTGCGGCGCGCCGAATGCGCGCGCCGGCCTCGTCGGCGCCTTCGCGGCCCCCGGAACCTTTGTTCCCGGCATCGATGTGACGCTTGCCGTCGGCAATATCCGCGGCGTCGAAAGCCATGGCATGATGTGCTCCGAAAAGGAGCTTGAGATTTCCGACAGTCACGACGGCATCATCGATCTGCCGGAAGATGCGCCTGTCGGCATGAGCTACGCGACCTACGCTCATCTCGACGACCCGGTCATCGAAATCAATCTGACGCCCAATCGGCCGGATTGCACCTCGATCCACGGCATCGCCCGCGATCTCGCCGCCTCAGGTCTCGGCACGCTGAAGACCCGGCCGGCTCCGTCCTTCGCCGTCGACGGCGAGACGCCGGTGAAGCTGACGCTCGAACTCGATGATCAGAAGCTCTGCCCGGGCTTTGCGCTACGCCTGGTGCGCGGCGTCAGCAACGGCCCGAGCCCGCGCTGGTTGCAGCAGCGGCTGATCGCCATCGGCCTGCGTCCGATCAATGCGCTGGTCGACATCACCAATTACATGACCTTCGATCAGGGCCGGCCGATGCACGTCTTCGACGCTGCCAAGGTCAAGGGTAACCTCACCGTCCGCCGCGCCGCCGAAGGTGAAACCGTGCTGGCGCTCGACCAGCGCGAATACAAGCTCGGCCCGAACAATGTCGTCATCTCCGATGAAGACGGCATCGAATCGATCGGCGGCATCATGGGCGGCGAACATTCCGGCTGCGACGAAAACACCGTCGACGTGCTGATCGAATCCGCCCTCTGGGACCCGATGAACATCGCCAAATCGGGCCGTAGCCTCGGCATCATCACCGATGCCCGCTACCGCTTCGAACGCGGCGTCGATCCGGACTATATGGTTCCCGGTCTCGAACGCACGACGGAACTGGTGCTGGAACTCTGCGGCGGCACGGCCGCCAGGGCCGAGGTCGTCGGCTACAAGGGTTACGAACCGAAGATCGTCGATTTCCCTTATTCCGAGGTCAAGCGCCTGACGGGCCTTGAAGTCTCGGATGAGGAAAGCAACAGCATTCTGACCCGCCTCGGCTTCACGGTTTCCGGTTCCGGCGAGCGCGTCTCCGTCGCCGTTCCCTCCTGGCGTCCGGATATCGACGGCAAAGCCGACCTCGTCGAGGAGGTCATGCGCATCCACGGCGTCGACAATATCAAGCCGGCGCCGCTGGAAAGCCATGCCGTTGTCAACGGCAAGATCCTGACGACGCTGCAGATCCGCACCCGCATCGCCAAGCGGGCGCTTGCTTCGCGCGGTATGCTCGAAGCTGTTATCTGGTCCTTCATTCCGGAAGATCAGGCCAAGCTCTTCGGCGGCGGTTCGCCCGCCCTCAAGCTTGCCAACCCGATCGCCGCCGAAATGTCGGATATGCGTCCCTCGCTGCTGCCGGGTCTGCTGACGTCGGCCCAGCGCAATGCCGACAAGGGTTATGCCGACGTCGCCCTCTTCGAAGTCTCCGGCACCTATGAGAACGACAGGCCGGACGGCCAGCGCCGCGTTGCCGGCGGCATCCGCCGCGGCACGGCCTCGCTTGCCGGCGCCGGTCGCGCCTGGTCGAATGCCGCCAAGGGCGGCGGCAAGCCGGTCGACGTCTTCGACGCCAAGGCCGATGCGCTCGCCGTCATCGAAGCCTGCGGCCTGCCGATGGGCAATATCCAGATCGAGCAGGGTGGACCGGAATGGTATCATCCCGGCCGCTCCGGCACCATCAAGATGGGGCCGAAGGTGGTGCTCGGCTATTTCGGTGAATTCCATCCGCTGACGCTGGAAGCGCTCGATGTCTCCGGCGCGCTCTGTGGTTTCGAGGTCTATCTTGATGCGATGGCCGAGCCGAAGAAGAAGGCGACCCGCACCAAGCCGGCGCTCGATCTATCGCCCTTCCAGGCGGTCAAGCGCGACTTCGCCTTCGTCGTCGACAAGACGGTGGAAGCAGGCGCGCTCATCAAGGCTGCGACAAGCGCCGACCGCAAGCTGGTGACCGGCGTCAATGTCTTCGACATCTTCGAAGGCGCGTCTGTCGGCGAGGGCAAGAAGTCGGTGGCGATCGAGGTTCAGATCCAGCCGGTCGAGCGCACGCTGACGGATGAGGATTTCGAGGCGCTGACGCAGAAGATCATCGCCAGCGTAATGAAATTCACCGGCGGCGTCCTCAGAAGCTGATCCTGCCGGCTTTGCCGAGATAATGGGACCGGTCGTTAGCGGCCGGTCTTTTCACATATGAAGATGGTAGAGCTTGCTGACGATCGTCCAGCGGCCCTCTATTTTCAGCAGCGAGAGATAATCGGTAAAGCGCATTCCGGCGAAATCGTCGGTGACCTTGACGCTCGCCGCATCGCCCTCGACATCGACGCTTTGGATATCCATGAACGGCAGCGTTCCGGGCGGCGCAGGCTCCTCCGCCAGGATTGCGGCGATGAACTCGTCCCGCGTCAGCCATTCGACGGCATTCTGGTAATAGCCGATGATCGAGCTTTTCGGGTGAAAGGCCTTTTTCAACGCCGCCTCATTGGCGAAGGCCATGCCTTCGACATAGAGATGAACCGTCTGTTCGACTGCCTGCCTGTCCGACATTTTTTCATCCCGTTTTCCGAGATGGCGTTAGATAGTTTCGCTAGCCGCGAAGGCAAGCCCGGCGTTGCATCGGGCCGGGCTTGACTGCTCAGAGGTTCGTCATCGCAAGCGAGGCATCCGAATAGCGTTTGCCGGCCACCTGTCCAGCTGGGATCGCCCGGCCGAGCTCTTCAAGCTCCGCCGCACTCAGCACGATATCGGCAGCGGCGGCATTCTGTTCGAGGTGGTGAAGCTTGCGGGCGCCGGGGATCGGCACGATGTCGTCCCCCTGGCTCAACACCCAGGCCAGCGCCAGCTGTGCGGCGGTCACGCCCTTCTCGGCGGCAAGCCGCTCGAGCGTTGCGACGAGGGCGGCGTTGGCGTCGAAATTCTCCGCCTGGAAACGCGGAACCTGCCGGCGGAAATCGTCGGCGGCGAGATCGTCGACCTTGCGGATCGCGCCCGTGAGGAACCCGCGGCCGAGCGGGCTGTAGGGCACGAAGCCGATGCCGAGTTCGCGGCAGGTGGCAAGCACATCTTCCTCGGGATCGCGCGTCCAGAGCGAATATTCGCTCTGGAGTGCGGCGATCGGATGCACCGCATGGGCGCGGCGGATGGTGGCGCTGCCGGCTTCGGAGAGGCCGAGGGCGCGGACCTTGCCCTCCTTCACGAGCTCGGCCATGGCGCCGACGGTGTCTTCGATCGGTACATTGGGATCGACGCGGTGCTGGTAGAAGAGGTCGATGGTCTCGATCCCCAGGCGCTTCAGCGAGGCCTCGGCGACGGCTTTGACATGCTCGGGGCGGCTGTCGACGCCGGTGATGGCGCCGGCACCCGTCTGGCTGGTATCGATCTTGAAGCCGAACTTGGTGGCGATCACCACCCGATCGCGAAACGGTTTCAGCGCCTTTCCGAGAAGAAGCTCGTTGGTGAAGGGGCCATAGACCTCGGCGGTGTCGAAGAAGGTGACGCCGAGATCGACGGCGCGATTGAGCGTCCGCACCGATTCCGCTTCGTCGCTGGCGCCATAGGCAAAGCTCATGCCCATGCAGCCGAGGCCGACAGCAGAGATCGTGAGATCGTTTCCGAGTTTGCGGGTTTTCATATTGCGCTCCTGAGATGATTTTGAACCGCATGAAGGTGGTTGCGGCATGGATAGACCATAGCCCTCTCGCATCCATCAGAAAATGCATGCAATTTTCAACGGGTTGTTCTATTTGTTCGATCAATGAACAGAACACAGCTGGCACAACTCGCCGTCCTCGCTGCCGTCTCCGAACACCGCAGCTTCCGGGCCGCGGCCAAGGAACTCCTCGTTGCGCCCTCGGCCGTCAGCCATGCGATCTCAAGCCTGGAGGAAAGTTTGGGAGTGCGGCTTCTGGCGCGTACTACCCGTAGCGTCGCGCCGACGGAGGAGGGGCGGCTGCTTCTCGACAGGCTTCGCCCGGCGCTCGAGGAAATCGGCATTGCTTTGGAGGCGGTCCGCGATACGCGCGCCAGGCCTGCCGGCAACCTGCGCATCACCTCCCCGCGTTTCGCTTCCGATATCCTGCTCGCCCCGCGCCTCGGCGATTTTCTTAACCGCTATCCGGATATCACTCTGGAGATCGCCAATGAGGACGGCTTCACCGATATCGTCAAGGAGGGGTTCGATGCCGGCATAAGGCTGGAAGAAAGCCTGGAGGCCGATATGATCGCCGTCAAGGTCTCGCCCGATCTGACGATGGTGATCGCCGCTTCGCCCGATTATTTCGAGCGTTATCCAAAACCTGAGCATCCGCGCGATCTCGTCCATCACCGCTGCATCAAGCGGCGCTTCACCAACGGCTCGATCTATCGCTGGGAATTTGAAAAGGATGGGCGGGAATTGGTCGTTTCCGTCGACGGGCCATTGATCGTCAGCGATGACCGGCTGGCCCTGCTTGCGGCGTTGAACGGCGCCGGCCTTGCTTATCTGTTCGACATGCGGGTGGATGCCGAGCTGGCGAGCGGCAGGCTCGTGCGAGTGCTGGAGGATTGGTGCGCGCCCTATTCCGGACCGTTTATCTATTATCCCACCCGCCGGCAGATGCGGCCGGCACTGCGCGCCTTCATCGATTTCTTCAAATATGTCGCTGCATAATTCCTTAACTCGTCATCGGTCTGAGGAATTATGCAGCAATTCAAAGTTTTACAGCGTCCTTTGCGCGTCTGTTAGACGCGCGGCGCTATAGAAGGATGCGGGCGGCCGGCAAGAGGCCTGCCGCCCGTTCTCTTCCCTGTATCAGGCAGCTTTCGCCTTCTGGTTCGCCGCCGTGGTGGCGAGTTGGGAGAGGGTCTTGTCGGTCGCCGTTTCCTCCTGCAGCGTCTGGTCAAGCAGGCGGACGGCATCCTTAAGACCGAGCGTTGCCGCCCAGGTCTTCAGCGTGCCGTAACGGGCGATTTCATAATGTTCGACGGCCTGGGCAGCAGAAATGAGACCGGCATCGAGGGCGGATGTGCCCTTGAATTCCTCCATGATTTCCTCGCCCTCGGCGATAATGCCCTGGATCGCCTCACAGGTCTTGCCTTGGGCGCGTTTGCCGATCAGTTCGAAAACCTGCTGCAGGCGCTCGACTTGGCCTTCGGTTTCCTCGCGATGCTTTTCGAAACCAGCCTTCAGTTCGGACGACTGCGCAGCGCGCGCCATCTTCGGCAGGGCGCGCAAGATCTGCCGTTCGGCAAAATAAATGTCCTTGAGCGTATCGTAGAAGAGATCTTCCAACGTCTTTTCCTTGGCCATTTTCTCGATCCTTGTTCTGGGAAAGGCCGCGAATGCGGCGACACATTAAGAAGCGAGGATCGCGCAAATTGTTCCCGATCGATTTCGGGTGGACTGGAAATCTGCTCCGGGCGATGATTCCGCCGTTGATGTGGGGGGAAGAGAACGTCATGCGCAAGCCGGGTTCGATGAAGGGTCTGGAGGAACTTGGCCGCGTGCGGCTGTCGCGGAACTTCTTCCTCCGCGATTTCCTTCACTCTGAAATTGCCGATTTCTACCGCATTCCCAATATCCCCGAGGATCCCGATCTGGCGATCGAGGCGGGCAGGAGGCTCTGCGAGGAATTGCTGGAGCCGCTGGAAGCAACCTTCGGGCGCCTGCATATCCGCTCCGGCTATCGGTCGCCCGCGGTCAATCGGTTCGGCAACGAGAACGATCTGAACTGCTCGACCAATGCCGCCACCGCAGCCCATCACATCTGGGATATGCGGGACTTCGACGGCTGCATGGGTGCTGCAGTTTGCATCGTCGTGCCGTGGATGCTCGACCGCTACAGCGACGAAAGCGACTGGCAACGGCTTGCCTGGTGGATCCATGACCACCTGCCTTATGCCTCACTCTGCTTCTTCCCCAAGCTCTGGGCCTTCAATATCCAGTGGCACGAACGGCCGAAAAGAGTGATCCAGAGTTATATCAGCCCGCGCGGTATTCTGACCAAACCGGGCATGGCGAATTGGGAGGGCGATCACGCCGCTTTCTACCAGGGTTTTCCCACACTCAAAAGCTGATGCGGTAGCGGATGTGGCCGTCGCTCTCGACATAGCTGTCGTAAAGCGCCCGCGCCGTCTTGTTCTGTTCGCTCGTATGCCAATAGAGCCGCGACCAGCCCTTGGCCTTGCAGGTGGCGACGAGATCGTCCATCAACGCCCGCCCGACCCCCTTGCCGCGTGCATCTGGATCGACGAACAGGTCTTCGAGATAGCAGTCCTTGCCGCGGATCCAGGTGCCCTCGTGCGTGAGATAGAGCGCAAAACCCATGATCCTGCCGTCGACTTCGGCCACCCGCATGGCGATCGCCGACGCCGGATCGAAAACCCGGCGCCAGGTGGAATCGGTGATATCGGCATCGACCGTGACTTCGTAAAAGGCGAGGTAATCAGCCCAAAGTTCGCGCCAGCGGCTTTCGTCGTCGGGGCGGGCATCGCGTGTTGTCACGGTCATGGCTCTCTCTTTCAGTTCCCGGCTTGATCGAGCAAAGCCATCGCCTCATCGGAAAGCTGAAGTGTCGCCGATTTCGCCAGGCTTTCAAGCTGCGAAAGGCTGGTGGCGCTGGCGATCGGTGCCGTCACACCTTTCTTGCGCAGCAGCCAGGCGAGCGAAATTTCCGCGGGCTTGGCGCCGGTCTCGGCGGAGACCGTGTCGAGCGCGGCAAGAATGCGCATCCCCTTATCGTCGAAATAGGTCGAAACCCGGCCCTCGCGGGCGCGGCCCTGCGTATCGGCCTTGCTGCGGTATTTGCCGGTGAGGAAGCCGGCAGCCAGGCTGAAATAGGTGATGACGCCGATATCCTCTTTGACACAGAGCTCGGCAAGCGGCCCCTCGAAGCTTGCGCGCTCATAAAGATTATACTCCGGCTGCACCACATCGTAACGCGGTAGTCCGGTCTTTTCGGCAGCGTCGAAGGATGCCTGCAGCAGCGTCGCATCATAATTCGAGCAGCCGATGGCGCGGATCTTGCCCTGCTGTTTCAGCTTCGCATAGGCGCCGAGCGTTTCCTCGTGCGGCGTATCGGCATCCGGCCAGTGCGACAGATAGAGGTCGATATAGTCAGTCTGCAGCCGGCGCAGAGAATCCTCGACCGCCTTGAAGATATAGCTCTCCTTCAGTGTCTTTCCCTGTCCCATGTCGGAGCCGACCTTGGTGACGATCACCGCCTGGTCGCGGGAAACCTTGGCCTGCTTCAGCCAGCGCCCGATGATCTCCTCGGAATCGCCGCCCTTGTTGCCCGGGACCCATGCGGAATAGACGTCCGCCGTATCGATCGTGTTCAGGCCCGCATCGAAGAAGGCGTCGAGAATGGCGAAGGATGTTTTCTCGTCGGCCGTCCAGCCGAAGACATTGCCGCCGATGACGATCGGCGCGACCGAAAGACCTGTTTTTCCAAGCCGGCGCATTTCCATGACGCTCTCCAATATGGTGATGTAATTGAAATCGTGGACACGGCAGAACGCCGTCTTGCAACAACCTAGCGCATTCCGGGCATCCGGGAAGGCAAACTTCCGTGATTTCAGCCCGCACCATTGCGCCGTAGCTAAGGCCTGAATATGGTTCGCGGAAATCTGTTTGGGAGGTTTGGATCATGCTGCGTTTTGGTATTATTTCAACGGCAAAGATCGGCCGTGACAATGTCGTTCCGGCAATCCAGGACGCGGAAAATTGCGTCGTCACGGCGATTGCCAGCCGTGATCTCACGCGCGCAAGGGAGATGGCCGACCGCTTCTCGGTGCCGCATGCCTTCGGCTCCTACGAGGAGATGCTGGCTTCCGACCTCATCGACGCCGTCTACATCCCGCTGCCGACCTCGCAGCATATCGAATGGTCGATCAAAGCAGCCGACGCCGGCAAGCACGTGCTCTGCGAAAAGCCCTTGGCGCTGAAGGCCGACGATATCGACGAGGTGATCGCCGCCCGCGACCGCAACCGGGTGGTGGTCACCGAAGCCTATATGATCACCTATTCGCCGGTCTGGCAGAAGGTGCGCTCGCTGATCAACGAGGGCGCGATTGGTTCGCTCCGGCATGTGCAGGGCGCCTTCACCTATTTCAACCGCGACCCCGCCAACATGCGCAACGTCCCCGAACTCGGCGGCGGCGGCCTTCCCGATATCGGCGTCTATCCCGTCATGGGCACGCGTTTTTCCACCGGCAAGGAGCCGCTCAGGATCCAGGCGATCACCGAGCGCGATGCGGATTTCGGCACCGATATCTATTCGAGCGTCAAGGCCGATTTCGGCGATTTCGAGCTGAGCTTCTATATCTCGACGCAGATGGCCAACCGTCAGGTCATGGTCTTCCACGGCACCGAAGGTTACATCGAGGTGAAGTCGCCGTTCAACGCCAATCGCTGGGGGCCTGAGGAGATCGAGCTTGGCGACCGCAGCCACAATGAATCGCGCATCTTCCGCTTCCAGGACAGCCGTCAATACAAGCGGCAGGTCGAAGCCTTCGCCCGGGCGGTGAAGGACGGCAAGGAAGAGATCGTCACCCTCGAAAATTCGAAATTGAACCAGAAGGTGATCGACGCGATCTATCGCGCCAGCGAGAAGGATGGCTGGGAAGCCGTCTAGCGCATATTTCGAGAACTATTCGGCGCGGAAGACGAAGCGCGAATAGCCAAAGAAGCTGAACACCATCGAGGCGATGCTGGCGATCACCATGGCCGCGAGCGGCTGAAGTGCCGGCAGTGAAAGCAGAAGCGCGGAATAAAGCCCGTAATTAACGAGCGCTGCCGTTACCCCGACCGAGCCATAGCGGAAGCCTTCGACGGCCAGTGAACGGCTGGACCGGTCGAAGGTGAAGCGACGGTTGAAAACCCAGGTCACCGCCATTGCGGCCGCGATCGCCACGATCCGTGCCAGAAACGGCCCGAGCGGCGTCAGATGCAGCAGTGCCGACAGCATGCCGGCATCGACGAGGAAGCCGATGCCGCCGGCGATGGCGAACCGGATGAGCTTTCTCATGCCGCATCCGCCTTGCCGGGAGGCGCGCGCGATACCGGCCCTACTCCGCGGAGCGGCGCTTTGACCGCGCTTGGCGTCTCCAGGCTCATATAGTGGATACGAAGCTGTTCGGCGCGGGCGCGGGCAACCGAATCCAGGATGACGCCGGCGGTAAACAGCATGAAAGAGATCATCATCAGCGCCGTCGACAGCACCCAGGTCGGCATGCGGCTGACGAGACCCGTCTGGAAATATTCCGCCAGCACCGGCGCCATGAAGCCGAGGCTCGTCAGCATGAAGATGGCGCTGATTGCGCTGAAAAAGGCGAATGGCCGGGTTTCCTTCATCAGCATCGCGAACATCCAGAGGATCTTGGCGCCGTCGCGGAATGTCGAAAGCTTGGAGTGTGAACCTTCCGGCCGGCGGCCATAGTCGAGTTCCAGTTCGCTGACCGGAAGCTTCAACCGCGAGGCATGCACGGACATCTCTGTTTCGATTTCGAAGCCACCTGATACCGCTGGGAAGCTCTTGACGAAGCGGCGTGAGAAGGCGCGGTAGCCGGAAAAAATATCGGTGAAGTCGGGGCCGAAGATCGTCCGATAGAGCAGGTTGAAAAGCCGGTTGCCGAGCGCATGGCCTTGACGGCCGGCATCGGCATGAACGCCGCGCCGGGTTCCGACAACCATGTCAGCGCGCTCGGTCAGCAGCGTGCGCACCAGCTCTTCGGCATCACCAGGCGCGTAAGTGCCGTCGCCGTCGGCGATGATGTAGATGTCGGCGTCGATATCGGCGAACATGCGGCGCACGACGTGGCCCTTGCCTTGGCGTCGCTCGCGCACGACATGCGCGCCGGCAAGCATCGCCTGCAGCGCGGTGCCGTCGGTGGAATTATTGTCGTAGACGTGGATTGCAGCATCCGGCAGCGTCGCGCGAAAACCCCGCACGACCGCGGCGATCGTCGCGGCTTCATTGTAGCAGGGAAGCAGGACAGCAATATTCAGATTATCGGTACGCGATCGGGCCATGACTCTACTCGTTACACTGAAAGCCGCATTCAGCCTAAATCACCCGCCGTTAATAAGACCCTATGACGCAGGCAAAATCGGCACCTGCCGTAAGCGGCTTTACACTTTCTTGATCGGCGGTCGCTAAGCTCCGGCCATCTGAAACGAAGCGCTAACCACGATGAACGCTGTGCAGCCGATCGCCAATGCCTCCTCCGTGACCACTGCTCCAAGGGGAGGGCTGAGCAGGTTGCTGATGCGCCTTTGGCCAACCGTCACTATCTATAGCGTCATCCTCGCCGCTATCCTGCTTGTCACCAAGCTATCCACCGCTACCGATTACGTCGGTCCCGACAATGACGACGGAATGCGTCTCATCGAGGTCCGCGATCTTCTCGCCGGGCAGGGCTGGTTCGATCTGATGCAATACCGCCTCGGGCTCGAGGGCGGCACGCTGATGCACTGGTCGAGGCTGATCGATCTGCCGATCGCTTCGCTGATCTGGTTCTTCGGTCTGTTTGCGCCCCACGAGACGGCCGAGGCGCTGGCGCTTGCCGTCTGGCCGGTATCGCTCGTCCTGCCCGCCATGCTCGCCATGGCCGTTGCCGGGCGGCGTATCGGCGGTGTTGCCGGCATGCATCTCAGTCTCGCCATGACCGGCCTTGCGATCTACACCGGCAGCCGGTTCGCGCCTGGAGCCATCGATCATCACAATGCGCAGCTGGGGCTGGTCGCGACGATGGTGGCGATGCTTCTGGATCCGCAGCGCCGCGGCTGGAGCTATGCGGTCGCCGGCATCGCCGCAGCCATCGCCATCGCCATCGGCGCCGAGACCACGCCTTTCGTCGCCGCCGTCTGCCTCACCGTCGCTTTGCTCTGGGCTTGGGAGGGGCAGAATTTCGCCGTCGCCGCACGGGCCTTCGGCCTGGCGCTGGCGATTGCGATCAGCATCCTCTTTGTCGCAACGGTGCCGCCCCGGCTCTATTCGATGGTGACCTGCGACAATCTCTCGCTCGGTTATTACAGCCTGGCGGCGATCGGCGGCGGGCTGCTGCTGTTTTCGGCAGTCTTTGCAAGCCGCCTGAGTCGCCCCCTGCGCTTTGCCGCGCTCGGCCTCGTCGGTGCCGGCGTACTCGGTTCGGCGATGGTGATAGCGCCGCAATGCCTGAGCGACCCGCTGGCCGGTCTCGATCCGATGCTGGTCGAACTCTGGCTGAGGAACGTGTCGGAAGCGCAGTCGGCCTTCGTGATCGCGCGGACCGATCCCGTCTCGATCGGCGCCTTCTATGCGGCCGGCCTGTTCGGCATCGCCGTCTGCATCTTCCGCATCGTTCGGCGCGACCGCATGCAGATCCACCTGGTGCTGCTCTTCCTGCTCGCCACCAGCTGGGCGATTGCGCTGGTCCAGGTGCGCGGCGCGACTTTCTCGAACCTGCTCTCCATTCTGCCGCTTGCGCTGCTGATCATCGATATCAGGCGGATATCCAACAGCGACAGCGACAATGTTGCCGCCGCCTTCGTCTATATCGTGACGGTGCTCGCCAGCGTTCCGGCGGCCTGGGCGGTCGCCGGCGGACTTGTCTCGCTGCAGATGGAGAATGGCGCGCAGAAGGCGGCGGCAAAGGTGCTTTCCTGCACCTCGAAAGAGGCCTTAGCGCCGCTTGCCGGGCTTGCGGACGGGCTGATCTCCGCACCGTCGCAGATGGGCGTTCCGATCCTTCGCTTTACGAAAAACCGGGTTCTCTCGGCGCCGTATCACCGCAATCAGGGCGGCATGCTGACGGAACTGCATATCGGCCTGGCGGAGCCGAAGGAGGCGGAAGCCTTCCTGAAGGGGGCAGGGGTGACGGTGCTTGCTTTCTGCCCCAATGACCCGCAGACACGCGAGCTTGCTAAGCTGAAACCCGATGGGCTTTATGCTGCGCTCGGCAAGGGCAATATCCCGCCCTATCTGGAGCCGCTTCCGAAGGCAGCGGGGGTGGGGGTTCAGTTCTTTCGCTATCGGCCGGCGGCAAACTGACGCCGGCAATTTTCGGTAAAAACTTAGTGGGAAACACGCATCGCGCGGCGAAGACGGGCATTGGCAAAGAGCCCGAGAACGAAGAGCATGAGGCCGCCATTAAAGCCGAGCACGGCATAGACGAACGCCAGGATCGACACCGGTCCGGGCGAGGTCATCGCCGCCACCGCGAACGTTATTCCGATCAGCGCGGCGACCAACGCGATTGCGGCAGCCGAGCGAGTTTGCCCGGCGCTGATGCCCAATGCTGCTGCTGTGAGAATAATCATTTCGGCACCTTCCCAGAGATAACGAGGGGAAGCATAGGAAGCGCCAACTAACAAAGATTTACCGGCGGTCACCGCCAAAAAGCCTTTGTATTACGGTGGTTAGCAACTCCTTTCGTGATTAAACGCACTTTGTAACTATCTGTTCCGCCACCAAGCGGATTTCCCCGATTTCGTTGTTTAGCCGCCAAGCTGCAACGACAGCATGTAGAGCATGCGTGGAGAAACGCGCGCCGCCGCCGCCGCTTTCAACACCCGGAAAACAGGTCTCGGCGGTGACCGCGACCTTCCAGTTTGCCGTCGATCGACATAGAAAGAAGGAATGAGCAACGTCTTCGACAGCGATTCGCCGACCAACCTTGCCGAATATTCGGTTTCGGAGCTTTCCGGCTCGATCAAGCGCACCGTCGAAACTGCCTTTGACCAGGTTCGCGTACGCGGCGAGATCTCCGGTTATCGCGGGCCGCACTCCTCGGGCCATGCTTATTTCGCGCTGAAAGACGACCGTGCGCGCATCGACGCCGTCATCTGGAAGGGCACCTTCTCGCGGCTGAAATTCCGTCCGGAAGAAGGCATGGAGGTCATCGCCACCGGCAAGGTCACCACCTTTCCTGGCTCTTCGAAATATCAGATCGTCATCGAGACGCTGGAACCGGCCGGCGCCGGCGCGCTGATGGCGCTGATCGAGGAGCGCAAGCGCAAGCTTGGCGCCGAGGGACTATTCGATGCCGCCCGCAAGAAGCGGCTGCCCTTCATGCCGAGCGTGATCGGCGTCGTCACCTCGCCGACCGGCGCCGTGATCCGCGATATTCTTCACCGCATCTCCGATCGTTTTCCCGTGCATGTCCTCGTCTGGCCGGTGAAGGTTCAGGGCGAGGGGTCGGGCGAGGAGGTGGCGAACGCCATTCGCGGCTTCAACGCGCTGGAACCTTCAGGCGCTATTCCGCGCCCGGATATGCTGATCGTCGCGCGCGGCGGCGGCAGCCTCGAAGATCTCTGGAGCTTCAACGACGAAATCGTCGTGCGTGCTGCGGCCGAAAGCCGGATCCCGCTGATTTCGGCCGTCGGTCATGAGACCGACTGGACGCTGATCGACTATGCCGCCGATGTTCGTGCACCGACGCCGACAGGGGCCGCGGAAATGGCGGTGCCGGTCAAGGCGGAGCTCGAGGCCCAGGCAGCCGCCCTTGCCGCGCGGCTGCAAGGCTGCATGAACCGGCAGATGGATCAGCGCCGCCAGTCCGTCCGGGCGCTGATGCGGGCATTGCCGTCGCTCGATCAGCTTCTCGCCTTGCCGCGCCGGCGTTTCGACGAAGCGGCGGCCGGCCTCGGCCGCGGGCTGGAGCTCAACACCATCAACAAGCGTCGCGGCTTCGAGCGCGTCGCCGCGCATCTGCGCCCTGATCTCCTCTCCGGCCGCATCGCCGAGCGCCGCCAGACGCTGAACGAGCGGATCGTGCGGGCCGAGCGCATGGTCGAGCGGCTGATCGACCGCTCGAAATCGCGGGTCGGCCGTGCCGAGGCGGTCTTCGCCACGCTGCCCGCCCGCCTGCAGGCGCAGACCGGCCGCGCCCGTGACCATCTCGCCAATCTCGTCAGGCACGCCGATACCGCGACATCCCATCGGCTGATCCGGGCAAAAGCCGCGCTTGCGGCGCACGACCGCGTGCTGCAGTCGCTCTCCTACAAGAATGTGCTGAAGCGCGGTTACGCGGTGATCCGCGACGACGAGGACAGGCCGGTCTCCGATGCCGCGGCTCTTTCGGCTGGTGCGGCGGTCTCGATCGAATTTTCCGACGGCCGCATTGGCGCGGTGACCACCGAAGGCGGCCTGCCACCTGCCTCGCTGAGGAAGCGGCCCGCCAAGCCGGAAGCCGGCGATCCGTCGAAGCAGGGAAGTCTTTTCTAGTTTGCAGCAGCAAAACCGCGCAGTCTGATCCTGCCACTATCTGGCAATGGCAGGAATGTATAAGTTTGCCTGCATGTCCCGTTCAGAACGCCTCCTCGACCTTCTCCAGGTGCTGCGCCGCCATCGTCGGCCGGTGAGCGGCGCGGCGCTGGCCGACGAAATCGGCGTCAGTATCCGCACTCTCTACCGCGATATCGCTAGCCTTCAGGCCCAGGGCGCCGCGATCGAGGGCGAACCGGGCGTTGGTTATGTCTTGAAACCGGGATTTCTCCTGCCGCCGCTGATGTTTCCGCCGGAGGAGATAGAGGCGCTTGTGCTCGGCTCCCGATGGGTGGCGGACAGAGCCGACGGTCATCTGCGCGATGCGGCGCGAAATGCGCTGGCACGGATCGCCGCCGTGTTGCCGCCCGAGCTGCGCGACGAGTTGGATGCCTCTGCGCTTCTGGTGGGGCCCGGCGTCAGCATCCCTGTCGACTCCGTCGATCCGGCCCTTCTGCGCAAGGCGATCCGCACCGAACGCAAGCTTTCCCTGTCCTATCGCGATGGCGCCGGCATCGGATCGGAGCGTGTGGTGTGGCCGTTTGCGCTCGCCTTTTTCGACCAAGTGCGTGTCCTCCTCGGCTGGTGCGAACTCCGCCAGGATTATCGTTCCTTTCGCACGGATCGAATTGCCCATGCGGAAGCGCTCGACGCTCGCTATCCCAAACGCAGGCAGGCGCTGCTGAAACAGTGGCGGGAGATTCAGGGAATATCGCAGGGCGACAAATGATACTGCCAGTTTCTGGCAGTATCAGATCATAAGGTCATAACGTCCAACCAACGACGGGAGATCCTTATGACCGACAAAAACAGCATTCTTCTCTACGTGACCGACGCTCCGACCAGCGCCCGCTTCTATACCACGCTGCTTGGGCAGGAGCCCGTGGAGGCAAGCCCAACCTTCGCCATGTTTATCCTGCCGTCCGGCCTGGGGCTCGGCCTCTGGGGCAAAGCCGGCGTGGAGCCCGCGCCGGCGGCAACAGGCGGCGGCAGCGAGATCGGGTTCAAGGTCGCGACGGCCAGCAAGGTCGATGCGACCCATGCCGATTGGCAGGCCAAGGGTGCCAACATCGTCATGGCGCCGACCGATCTTGACTTCGGCCGGAGCTTCGTCGCTGCCGATCCCGATGGGCATCGCCTGCGCGTCTACACCGTATCCGAGGAGGCTTGAGCCATGGCCAAGGCCTGGATTGCCGTCGCTTCCGCAGCGCATGTCCGCATCGGCCGTCAAGCCGGTTTCATGCAGGTCTGTCACGGCAAGGCGTCACCCCTCCGGCGAATCACGCCGGGGGATCGTGTCATCTACTATTCGCCCACAACAGTCTTTGGCGGCAAGGACCGCCTGCAAGCTTTCACCGCGATCGGCGTGGCACGCGATGAGGCGCCTTACCAGGTGGAGATGGAAAGTGGTTTCAGGCCCTGGCGGCGGGATGTCGATTGGCGGCCTGCGGAAGAAACCCTGATCCGGCCGCTGCTTGGCCGGCTCGCCTTCACCCAGGTCGGCTCCAACTGGGGCTATCAGCTCCGCTTCGGTCTGTTCGGCATCAGCAATGAGGATGCCGATATGATTGCAGAAGCGATGCGGCAAGAGCGGCAGGACTTCGTTCCAAATGCCGCCACCTCTGAGCCTTCGAAGCAGGCCCCGGAATGCTGCATGGCCTAACCGCAATGCTCATCATCACCGGCACGGTCGAAAATCACTCGAAATCCGCAACAAATTTGCGCAACAGCCTGTCGAGGTCCGCCTTCTCGGCAGCGCTCGGGTTTTTCGACAGCCGGTGCTGATTGTCGACATGGGCGTCGACGGCGGTCTCGACCGTCGCACGTCCCTTTTCTTCCAACTGGTCGATGCGCGCTGGCCTCGCCATGGTGCTTGTCAGCGTCTGGCTCAGTCAGCGCATATGATGCCGGTCAGGCCCATTCGCCCTGCCGCATCACTGGAACCCGTGAACCATCGGGCTTGACGCCGTCGATATCGACCTTATCAGAGCCGATCATCCAGTCGATATGGATCAGGCTGGAATTGCCGCCCTGCGCCTTGATCTGCTCCTGGCTCAGTGTCGCGCCGTCAAGGAAGCACTTGGAATAGCACTGGCCGAGCGCGATGTGGCACGAGGCGTTCTCGTCAAACAGCGTGTTGTAGAACAGGATGCCGCTGGCTGAAATCGGCGAGGAATGCGGCACCAGCGCCACTTCGCCGAGCCGGGGCGCGCCCTCGTCGGTATCGAGCACCTTGTTCAACACTTTTTCGCCGCGCGACGCCTTGGCCTCGACGATGCGCCCGGCCTCGAAACGCACCTGGATATTGTCGATCAGCGTGCCCTGGTGCGACAGCGGCTTGGTGCTCGAAACATGGCCCTCGACGCGCAGCGCATGCGGCGTGGTGAAGACTTCCTCGGTTGGGATGTTCGGATTGCAGGTAATGCCGTTCTTGGCGGTGGAGGCGCCGCCATGCCATTCATGCCCGTCGGCAAGCCCGACCGTCAGGTCGGTGCCCGGTCCCTTGAAATGCAGCGAAGCGAAGCGCTCGCCGTTCAGCCAGGCGGAGCGCTTGGCGAGATTGGCATTGTGCTCGGCCCAGGCGGCGACCGGATCGCTGACATCGACGCGCGAGGCGGCAAAGATCGCCTTGGCGAGCTTGGCGATGGCGATCGGCTCGGGATCGTCGGGGAAGACCACCTTGGCCCAGGACGGGTTCGGATAGGAGACGATGTTCCAGTTGATGTCGAAATTCGAGATCTTTTCCAGCGCCGGCTTGTAGGCGGTTGATGTGGCGCGATTGGCGCGGCCGACCTTGTCGGCGTCCTGCTCGGAAAGCAGCAAAGGATTGTCGCCGGCGATCGCCAGCCGTGCTGCCCCGTTGGCATAGGCCTTGGCCATGCCCTCGTAGAGCCAGCCGGAGGCGCGGTCGAAGCTCTCGTCGCTGCCATGCTGATAGCGCGAAAGCGTCGTTTCCTCGTCGGAATAGAAGGCGGTGACGAGGCCGGCGCCGGCCTGATAGGCGTGTTTGGTGATCAGGCGAACGAGCGGCAGCGCCACCACCGGCGCGGTGATTACCAGATCCTGACCCCTCTGCAGCTGCAGCCCGACCTTGACGGCAACTTTCGCAAGCTTCTCCAGCTTGACGGGATCAATGGTGTTCTGGCTTTGGGGCATGAAAGTCATGGTTCAACCTGCCTTTTGTCATCGACGTTTTCAGGCTGGCAGACTTAGACCCGTTTGCGGCGAAAATGAAGCACGTCGCGACCGAATTGCCAGCGGTCGGATGGATGTCCGGCCGCTTGCGCGCTTACGCGGCGGCGGGTTGCCTGAGCAGGATCGCGTTATGTTTCTTGAGGAAATCCGTCAGCCGCTCGGGGTAATCCTCGCCAACGGCGGCCCGAACGCTCGCGCGCTCTGACAGCGCCTTGCGCCACCGCTTTACCCGCTCGAGCCCGTCGAAGATGCCGCTGTCGCCGAGTGTGTCGAAGAGATCGAAATAGCGAAAGACCGGCGCGAAGACGGCGTCGACAAGGCTGAAGCCACTGCTGGAAAAATAGGGGCCGTCGCCCAGCACCCCTTCGAGCGTCGCGAATTTGGATATCAGCGCTTTGCGCTTGGCATTCAGCTGCAGTTCATCCTGCGCCGTTTCATAACCCCAGAGATCGGACAGCACGGACGAGCCGAATTCCATCCAGCCGCGATGACGGGCGCGGGTCAGCGCATCCTCGGGGTGCAGGGCAGTTCCCGCCTGCGTTTCCTCCAGATATTCGCAGATGACGCTGCTTTCGAACAGCACGGCCTCGCTACCATCCTCCTCCTCGATCCTGAGCAGCGGCACCTTGCCGAGCGGCGAGATTTTCAGGAACCAGTCCGGCTTGTCGGTAAGATCGATGTTAACGCGCTCGAAAGGCACGCCCTTTTCGAAGAGCGCGATCGCGGCCCGCTGCACATAGGGGCAGAGATGATGGCTGATCAATGTAAGCTTCCTCATGGCGGGTCTCCTGATGCCGCAAGCCGCGGCTGAAAATATCGATGACGAAGATAGATGCAAGTGCATATAATAGCGATTGCGCCGGCGATCAAGTTAAATGTAATTGCATCTATGTCCGATAAAACCCCGACGCCGAGCGAAGCCGCGACCAGCGCATGGATACACATCATGCGCGCCCGCGATCGTCTGCTTGCTGCGATCGAAACCGATTTCAAGACCGCGAAAATGCCGCCGCTTTCCTGGTACGACGTGCTTTGGGAGCTGGCGAAGGCAAAGGGCGGGCGATTGCGTCCCTATGAGATCGAAGAGCGGACGCTGCTGGCGCAGTATAATCTTTCCCGCCTGGTCGACCGGCTGGAACGGGAGGGCCTGGTCCGCCGCGAGACCTTCGACGAGGATGCGCGCGGCCGCTGGGTCGTGATCACCGATGCCGGGCTGCAGCTGCGAGCGCGCATGTGGGTGGTCTATGCCAGGTCGATCGAAAGCCATATTGGCTGCAAGCTTGCCGAAAGCGAGGCGAAGACGATCTCCGGCCTGCTCGAGCGCTTCCTCTGATCAGGCGATCAATGGCGCGCCGACCGCCTTCAACGCCTTCAACGCATCCTTCGGATCGAGTCGCACCTGTAGGCCGCGCTGGCCGCCATTGATATAGACGAGCGGTTCGGCGAGGGCGGTTTCCTCGATCGCCGTCGGCACGATCTTTTTCTGGCCGAAGGGGCTGATGCCGCCGACATGATAACCCGTCAGCCGCTCGGCATCGGCCGGCTTCATCATGTTGGCCGATTTGCCGTGAAAGGCGCTGGCAAGCTTCTTCATGCTGACTTCGCGATCCGACGGCACGACGACGCAGACCGGCCTGCCGTCCACCTCCGCCATCAATGTCTTCAACACCCGGCGCGGCGCTTCGCCAAGGGCTTCCGCCGCCTGCAGCCCGACGCGCTCGGCGCCCGGGTCATAGTCATAGGCATGGACCGTGAAGGCGACGCCTGCCTGGGAAAGAACCTGTGTCGCGCGCGTGGTCTTGGACATCTCTAGCTCGGGAAGGTGTTGCCTGTCTTTCAGCCTGCAAATGTGCCGGCGTAAATCTCCGGCTTGAAGCCGATCAGCAGCTTGCCGCCGGCCTCCAGCACCGGCCGCTTGATCATCGACGGCTGGTCGAGCATCAGCTGGATCGCTTCCTCCCGGCTGAGGTTCTCGCGCTCGGCATCGGGCAGTTTGCGGAAGGTGGTGCCGGCGCGGTTGAGCACGGTATCGAGTCCGGCCTGGTCGATCCAGGCTTCAAGATGGGCGCGGTCGATACCGAGCGCCTTGTAATCGTGAAACGCATAGGCAACGCCGTGTTCTTCCAGCCAGCTGCGGGCCTTCTTCATCGTGTCGCAGTTCTTGATGCCATAGATGGTGACGGTCATGCCCGATCGATTCCCTGTGATCGCAGCGAGATACCATGCACGAAGACCGGCGCAAACGCCCATGCGACACTTATCCCGGGGTCACCGGGATCCGGCTCGGCTCAATTCTCCAGCGTGCCGGCCTTGCGCAAGGCGTCGCTGGGGCTGTCGCAGGCAATCTTCATCAGGTCGCCGCGCCGCCGCACCAGCCGGTCCGACGTTCGCGTCAGGATCAACCCGTCTTGCGGCGCACGGAGTTCGATGCTGCCGCCAGGTTGACCCGGGCGGGTGACAATCGTCGCCAGGAGTTCGCCTTCCGCAATCTTCTCGCCGATATTGCGATGAAAGAGCACCGCCCCACCTTCGGGAGCGCGAAGAATCTCGACATTGTCGAGCGGCACGGCCGGACCGGAAAATGCATTCCCCACAGCCTTCAGATCACCGACGATCCCCCGTGCCGCAAGGAACCGCCACAGCCCCTCCGCATCCTTCTTCGCCAACACCGGATCGACGTCGCGCTTGCCGCGCAGCTCGACGGTGACCGAAAGCCGGCCCGGCAGCCGCGATTGCCGTTCGCTGGGAACCTCGTATTTCCAGGCAAAGCCGACCGCCTCTTCGAAGGCCGAGCTTTCGCCATCCGAAAGCAGCACGGCCTCCATGTCGAGTGCGGCGGCAAGATCGGCCGCCTCCGGCCAGAAGGTCTCGTCGATGTAAGCATATTGCAGGGATTCGTCATCGCAATGCAGGTCGAGGACGAGATCGGCGCCAAGCGCCATATGCAAGAGCTGGCGCTTCAGCCTATCGGTAGCCGGGTAATCATCAAGGTCTTCGATCAGCGTGGCCCGATCGGCGATGGAGATCAGCGGGAAATCCCGGTTGAAATTGGTACGTGAGCCAAGATCGAAACGGCCCTGCAGCTCGCCGAAATGCGACTGTGCCGCACCGATTGGATTGGCCTGCGGCACGATGGTGATATCGCCGGCGATCCCGCCCTCGCTCTCTGCCTGCCGCAGCCGCTCACAGAGGAAGTGCAGCAGCGCCGTTCCCGGCAGCTCGCCGGCATGCAGTGCGGCCTGGATATAGATCTTCGGCGCCTTCGGCTCGCGGCCTGCAAAGCGCAGCACCGGCAGCCGCCACTCCGTTCCAGGCGTATCTCCTGGGATGATGATTTCTGAAACGTCCACGCTATCTTCGCTCGCAATTGCACCCTGAACAGATTCTTCTTTTCTATGCGCCGAGATCAGCAAAGCGCAAGGCTTCCGTGCGCGTATATCGCTGCACGATTATCGTCTTGTCGGCGCCTCGATGACGCGCCGCGCAAGAAACGGGTTGAAACAGCGGCCGTCCCGTACGATTTTGGTGGTAATCGAAAACGCGGAGGCTGTCTCATGGCCCAGACGATTCATCACTACCTCATCTTCGAAACCGCAGGCGGTTTCTGCGGCATCGCCTGGAGCGACGCCGGCATCGCCCGCTTCCAGCTGCCGACGAAAACCGCGGAAGCGACCGAGCGGCTCTTGCTGCGCCGCCTGCCGGAGGCCGAGCCCGGCGCGCCGACGCCTGATGTGCTCGAAACGGTCGCCGCCGTGAAGCGCTATTTCCAGGGCGAGGAAACGGATTTTTCCGGCGTCGAACTCGATCTTGCCGGCCAGGATGCCTTCTTCAACGATATTTACGCGGCGGCAAGGCGTGTCGGCTGGGGTCATACGACCACCTACGGCGCGCTGGCGAAAGAGCTTGGCGCCGGGCCGGAAGTCGCGCGCGACGTCGGCCAGGCGATGGCCAAGAACCCGGTCGCGCTAATCATCCCCTGCCACCGGGTGCTGGCCGCCGGCGGCAAGATCGGCGGTTTCTCGGCTCCCGGCGGCTCGTCATCGAAGGCCCGCATGCTGGAACTCGAAGGCGTCAACCTCGCACCGCCGCCGCCCGCCCAGCAGTCGCTGGGATTCTAGGCGGCGGCCCGGTCTCGGCCAGGGTGTCGACTGCTCAATGTGGGCTGGCCGTTGGCCGGATGATATGATGATCCGCATCGCCTGCGCCGGCGCCGGGATCACCTTCGGCATGGTGGAAACTTTCGAGGCCTGTATCGAACGCGGCAAACTCGTGCCGCTGCTCGAAGATTTCTGCCCGCTCTTCCAGGGCTTTACCTCTAAATCCCAGGCGCCAGCGCCAGCCGCTGAAGCTGCGGGCGCTGGTGGAGCATCTTCGCACCTCCGACAGGCGGCAGATAGGGTCGGTCACCCCCGGCTGATCTCAGCGGATTGTCTCAGGTTTCCCGGACCGTCTCATAGCCTGCGGCTTGGGCTGCCTTGGCCCTGCGGCCAATCACCCGATCTTGCCACGCAGGCTGTCGGCGAGCGCGGAAAGAACATTGGCGAGTTGCGCCGCGGTTTCCGGCGGCGGCAGCGGTATCTTCAGGCTTCGCGCACCGGTGGCCGAATCGCGCTCTACCCATGGATGCGCCGCCGCATCGGAATCGTTGGCCGCCTCCAGAGCGGCGACAACCTGTGTGCCGATCTGGGCCAAGGCTTGCCACGGATCGGAAGCGGCATGGCTGGGCGGGGCGGCGGTTTCGGTTGGCGTCACCACCTTCGATCCCGCGTCGGGCTCGACATCCGCTTTGAAATCTTCCGCGGATCCAGGCTCGCCGGCGGTGACGAAGTTCGCCACCTCCTCGGCCGGCGTCACGGCCTCGCCTTCACCCATGCTCCCGGTGACGTTCTCCACTTCCTTCATGAACCGGGTGAGACGTGAGCCGCCGAGCGAAATCTCGCTGAGGCCGCCGTCCAGAATTCCGGCCGACAGCGAGCGTTTGAACGCCAGAACCGAAAGCATGCCCTCTTCGATGGTGCCCTTTGAGACGAAATTGATGACCTGTACCGGTCGCGCCTGGCCTATGCGATGGATGCGGGCGATGCGTTGTTCGAGTATAGCCGGGTTCCACGGCAGATCCATGTTCACAAGCGTCGAGGCATTCTGCAGATTGAGCCCGGCGCTGCCGGCTTCGGTGGACAGGAACACGCGGCAATCGGGGTCATTGCGAAACCGCTCGACCAACTCCGGGCGCTTTTCCGACGGCACGCCGCCATGCAGACTGACATAGCCGATTCCGCGCGCCTTGAGGCGGCGGATGACGATCTCGTGGGTTCGGGTCCATTGCGAGAAGACGACTGCCTTCGCTTCGGGGTCGGTGAACAGTTCGTCCAGCAGCGCTGCCAGTTCGTCTGCCTTCACCCCGTGATCGGTTTCCTGGTCCAAGAGATAGGTGCTGTTGCACGACATGCGCATATTTTGGAGCGCGCAGGTCAGCCGGCGCTGGTCCTTGTCCGAAAGGAACTTCGTCTTGTGCCAGCGCTGGACGATTCTCGCCACGACGTCAGCGTTTTCCTGGTGGTGGAGCATCTGCCCCTCGGTCATTGGCACCAGGACGTTTTGGTCCGTCCTGCTGGGCAGTTGCTGCAGCACCTCCGACTTGCGCCGGCGTATCATGATGGGTGCCAGTGTCTGGCCGATTTTTTCCAGCCGCGTATAGCCGGTGACACGTCCGCTATCGTCCTTGACTTGATGCTCGTGCAGCAGCTTCCAGGTCGGTCCCAAACGGTGCTGATCGACGAACTGGACGATGGAAATCAGCTCTTCCAGTTTGTTCTCCAGCGGAGTCCCGGTCAGGACCATTGCATAGGTGCTGTCGATGCTTTTCAGGGCGCGCGCCGCAATGGTGTTCCAGTTTTTAACCCGTTGCGCTTCATCGACGATGACGAGGTCGGGTGCCCAGGCGGTGATCAAGTCGAGATCGGGTTTGAGTTTTTCGTAGTTGGTGATTTTGCAAAAGTCATCAAGGGCGTAGTCCTTCTGCCGCTGTGCCTGGCCACCGTTGATGACGCGTGCCGCATTCTCGCCGTCTCGCCCCGAAAAACGTGCGATCTCGCTTTGCCACTGGTATTTGAGCGAGGTCGGGCAGATCACCAGCACTCTCGACACGCCGAAATGCTGCGCCAGGATTTCCGTCGCGGCGACCGCCTGTATGGTCTTGCCCAGCCCCATGTCGTCGCCAATCAGCGCTCGGCCGGCCCGCGCCGCAAACAGCGCGCCTTCGGCCTGATAGGGATAGAGCGGCACCTTCAGGAGCGTCTGCAGCCCGAGGTCGGCAGCACCTTGTGGAAAAAGCTGCTCGATCTTTGCAGCCCGTCGTTCCGCATCCCTTTTTCCGGCGATGAAATCGAGCGCATCGTCATAGGCACGGAACTCGTGGTCGCTGTCGGACGCTGTGGCCATGAAAGCCTCCAACGCGCCGAAGCGGTCTTCCGAAAGCATGCCGTCGCGGTCGGCGTCGAACAAGGCCGCCGCGGCCTCCTTCACGGCCGGTGGGCATTGCGTTCCGGCTCGGAAATGGATGCGGCGTTTCCCGTCGTTGCGCAAATAGAGTTCGGAAAATGCCGGTTGGTAGCCCCGCGCAAACGCCGTCTTGGCGCCGCGCTTCTTTTCCAGTTTGGCAAGCGTGAATTCGAGATGCTTGCAGGTGCCCAGTTCGCTGGTGGAGTAATCGGCGCATGAACAGAAATTGCCCCAGGGGCCCAAGCCACGAATGGCTACCCGGTAGCTGGAATTCGAAACCGGATTGCTGACCCTGAATTCGGAGAAGAACGGCTCGTCGGTCAGATTCTCAAGCCCGAAAGCCTGCCCCCGGCCGAACTGGCGGCGCAAGCCGCGCTGCCAGTCCACCGGCGACAAATCGGCGGGCGCCTGGGCGCGTGACAGCTTAGGTTCCTGGTTCTGCTTGGGTTTCAAGTTTCGGGACTTGGATTTCATCGAAGTACTCCATTCGATAGAGTTTTTGGCGCGCCGTTCTTCCAAGTTTATCGGCTGCGGCATCGGGAAGTCCCTCCGCCGTCAGGCAAACCATTGCTGCAGAACAACTATCCAGATTCGAATCCCGATACCAGAGGCAGCCGCGGAAGCTGTGCGGATTGGTCTTATGCCGGACGGTCCGGCAGTCGCCAGATATGGTCTGTGCCCCGGCCAAGGTTGCCGCTGGCACATGGTTTTGCTATCCCCGCCCAAAGGGAGCAGCGGTCGCGCTCCGCTCCATCTGTTGCCGGAGAACCTATGCTGGACGATGTCTTTCCCATTCCAACCAGGGCCTTGATCCGTCAAGGTGGGCGGGCCTGTTTTTATCGTCTCGTCAATACCAGCCCCTTGTTGATCCAGGTGCAATCGGGAACGAAGATCGTCATGGCGGATGATAAGGCTTTGCGCTTCGAGGCGGGCGCATATGGCTTGCTGCCCGACTATCGACCGTTGACGATGGAAAACATTCCCAAGGCGCCGCAGAAATATCAGACCCTGGCGCTTGCTGTTCCCAGACCGCTGTTCGAAGATGCCTATATCAGCATGGGGTCGGTGGCCGTCCCATCGCGGCCGCTCCCGGCCAGCGCCTCGCACCTGCCGGAGGAAGCGGCGGCATTATTCGACTATTGCTGCCAGCCCGGCAATCTGACGAGGCTTCCCGGCGCCATTGCCAAGGCGCGGTTGATGGAACTGATCACCTGGTTTGCGCTCTGCGGAGCGGTGCTGGGTCAATGCCAAAGTCCTCGGCTCGAGGACCGGCTGAGGCAGATGATTGAAGGTGATACGGCCTTCGATTGGACGCTGGGGCAGGCGGCGCGTGCCTTCAACATGAGCGAAGCGACGCTCAGGCGTAAGCTGGCCGCCGAGAAGACTGGTTTCAGCGAAATCTTGAGCGATACAAGAATGAATCGCGCTCTGGCCCTCATTCAAACCACAACCCTGCCGATGGCGCAGGTCGCGCTGGAGGTCGGCTATGATTCACCGTCGCAATTCTCGGCGCGGTTCAAAGAGCGCTTTGGCGTCAATCCGCGCTACGTGCGGGGCGAACCTGAGCGTTTTGAGCGGATCGGGGCAGAAGTTGAGCATAGCGGGGCAGATGCATCTGCTCCGTGACGATAGTTTTCCTGCATTATCAACCGCAGGAAAACAGCATGCGTCTCATAACAGCAGTCCTTCTCGCCGCCTCCGTCTTCGGCGCTACATCAGCCCATGCCGAAATGAAGCTCACCTCTAGAGATTTGACGTCAGGCAAGTCCATGGCCGATGCGCAGGTCTTCAACGGCTTCGGTTGCGCCGGCAAAAACATCTCGCCGGACCTGGTCTGGTCGGGGGCTCCTAATGGAACCAAGAGTTTCGCCATCATGGCTTACGATCCGGATGCTCCGACCGGCTCGGGCTGGTGGCATTGGTCTGTGTTCAACATTCCGGCCGAGGCCTCGAAGATCGCCACCGGCGCCAGCGGTGAGAAGAAGCTTCCCGCCGGCGCGGTGGAAGGTCACACGGATTTCGGAATGTCGGGATATGGCGGCGCCTGCCCGCCGGTCGGCGATGCGCCGCACCACTACCAGTTCACCGTCTACGCGCTCTCGGTCGACAAACTGCCGCTTCCCGATACCGCCCCGGCCGCCATGGTTGGCTTCTATGTCAGGGCCAATACGCTCGACAAGGCCACGATCGAGGTCATCTACGGCCGCTGACGCGTTCGCCAGAGCCGATATCAATGCGGGACGACGGCTGGCCGAGGAACTCGGCCGGCCGTGCCGGAAAATCGCTTTTCAACCAAGCCTATGCTGTTATCGCTTCCCAGCAAATCACTGGGCCGTCTTCGGCATTGATACGCTCGCCGGCGCGGGCAAACCCATTGCGTTCAAGCACATGCTGTGACGCAATGTTCCCGACCCCTGTCTCCGCAGCGATCAGAGCCACGCGAGGGTCGCTCCGCCCCCCACGCCAGCAACCGAGCCATCGCCCGCGTGGTGTACCTCAGCCCTGGCGGGACGGCGCAACCCAATAGCCGATAAATATTCCATGCTTTTAGCGATGAGTTACGCAGTCGCGATTTGACAGCTTCACGCGATGGTCTGTCCGCGCGCGCGGTGTAAGTTAGCACAATGATTCTTCGTCTCCCCCATACAGAGCACTGGCAGCTGCTAACGCCGACCAATATCCGGGTACGGCACAGCTGGGGATGGGGTTACTCAATCCAGAAAATCCTTGGCGCTTCCGAGCCGGCACCACGCGAAAGTGGTGAGCTCCTGATTGCTTCAGATTATGGGGGTGATCATCGCAGATCCACTCACCTCATCTACTGCTATCTCGTAATTAAAGGCGGAATGGATGCCTGGATGTCTGCTATCCGAGATGCTCGTCGAAGATTCATGTCTGACGGCAGAACTATGTCCTATAAGCGTCTGGACGATCCTTTACGTCAACGAGCGCTTATCCCTTTCCTAGAGGCGGCTGCCAACCTCGATGGCCATCTTGTCGCGATAGCGGTAGACAAGAGGAAGAAGTGGCTCTCGACCACCAAAGATTTGGGTACTGATCTCCGTAAAGTTCTGCAGTTGAATGCATCATGGAATTCGCTGGCACTGGAGTCTATGTTCCGGAAGGTGCAGCTAACTGCTATTCTTCTCTCTATTTGGTCGCGTCCCTACACAAACGTGACATGGATCACCGACGAAGATGAGTTCGTGGCGAACGGTACCCGGCATGACGACGCCTTGCAGGCCACCGCGCGCTTTTGCTCCTTCTACTCCGCGCACCCCATGGGCGTCCTAAGGCTGATCACTACTGGGCAGGACCCAGATAAGCTCAACTACGAGGATCTATGTGCTATTCCCGACCTTGCCGCTGGGATGCTTTCCGAGATCTCAACTGGTTTGGCTCAACTAGGTAGTTGGGAAAACCGCATGCAAAAGGTGATTGAGGGTCAGCTGTCGCTGAAAGCCGAGGTGCTTGCAGATTGGTTCTGGGACACACACATGCCGCTTCGCAAAACCCTGATCACAATTGACGTCGAAGGATCCCGCTTTGCCGTCCGCAAAGTATCGATGCAAGAAGAAGATATATCATCAGAAATGCCAAGATAAGGATGACGGCGGCGATTAACTCAATTGCTACTGCTCCTTAGTTGAATTTCACCAACCGAGACGACTGAACAACGATCGCTTACGGGGCAGGATCAAACGATCACCCCAGCCAATTATCTTAGCTCGGGGCTTTCGGGAACCATCTGCAGCGATGATTTTCGCATTGTGGTTTCAGATACCACAGGCGGCAGGATTACTCCCACTCGATCGTGCCGGGCGGCTTCGACGTCACGTCGTAAACCACGCGGTTGATGCCGCGCACCTCGTTGATGATGCGTGTCGCGGCGCGGCCGAGGAATTCCATGTCGTAGTGGTAGAAGTCTGCGGTCATGCCGTCGACCGAGGTGACGGCGCGCAGCGCGCAGACGAATTCGTAGGTGCGCCCGTCGCCCATGACGCCGACGGTCTGGACCGGAAGCAGCACGGCGAAGGCCTGCCAGATGGCGTCGTAGAGGCCGGCCTTGCGGATTTCGTCGAGATAGATCGCATCGGCCTCGCGCAGGATCTCCAGCTTTTCGCGGCTGATGCCGCCGGGGCAGCGGATCGCCAGGCCGGGGCCTGGGAAGGGGTGGCGGCCGATGAAGCTGTCGGGCAGGCCGAGTTCGCGGCCGAGCGCCCGCACCTCGTCCTTGAAGAGTTCGCGCAGCGGCTCGACGAGCTGCATCTTCATACGCTCCGGCAGACCGCCGACATTGTGGTGCGACTTGATCGTCACCGACGGGCCGCCGGTGAAGGAAACACTCTCGATCACGTCGGGATAGAGCGTGCCCTGGCCGAGGAAATCGGCGCCGCCGAGCTTCTTTGCCTCGTCCTCGAAGGTTTCGATGAACAGCCGGCCGATGATCTTGCGCTTGGTTTCCGGGTCGCTGACGCCCTCGAGCTCGCCGATGAAACGGTCGGAAGCGTCGACATGCAGCAGATGCAGATTGTAGTGCTCGCGGAACATGGCGACGACGCCGGCTGCTTCGTCCTTGCGCATCAGGCCGTGGTCGACGAGGATGCAGGTCAGCTGGTCGCCGACCGCCTCATGGATCAACAAGGCCGCGACCGAGCTGTCGACGCCGCCCGAGAGCGCGCAGATGACGCGCTTATCGCCCACCTGCTTGCGGATCTGATCGACCGCCTTCTGGCGGTAGGCCGACATCGACCAGTCGCCCTTGAGGCCGGCGATGTTGTGAATGAAGTTGCCGATCAGCTTGGCGCCGTCGGGCGTATGCACGACCTCGGGATGGAACTGGACGCCGTAATATTTGCGCTTCTCGTCGGCGATGAAGGCGTAGGGCGCGTTGGAAGAGGTAGCAACCACCTCGAAACCTTCAGGCAGCGCCGTGACGCGGTCGCCATGGCTCATCCACACCTGGTGGCGCGAGCCGGAGGACCAGAGACCCTCGAACAGCTGGCAGTCCTTGTTGACCTCCAGGAAGGCGCGGCCGAATTCACGGTGATGGCCGCTCTCGACCTTGCCGCCGAGCTGCATGCACATCGTCTGCTGGCCATAGCAGATGCCGAACACCGGCAGGCCGCTGTCGAAGATGATCTGAGGCGCTCGCGGCGATCCCTCGTCGACCGTGGAAGCCGGGCTGCCCGACAGGATCACGGCTTTCGGCTGAAGGCGCTTGAAGCCCTCTTCGGCCGATTGGAAGGGAACGATCTCGCAATAGACGCCAGCCTCGCGCACGCGCCGTGCGATGAGCTGGGTCACCTGGCTGCCGAAATCGACGATGAGAACGGAGTCGGGATGTGCTGTCTGGGTCATGGCGAGGCTTTAAAGAAAAGCGCTTCGCCTTGCAATCCGGGAAATCGGCGGCATTCGGTTTTTATTGTTTCGATTGTCCCTCGCGCGTCTGAAAGACGCGCGGCGTAATCAAGGCTTAGAACCAGAAACCCCGTCTTCCAGCGCCGTGAACAGGCTGTCGACGCCGTAGGAGAGCTTGCGGTCGACGATGTGCAGATACTCGGTCCAGCCCGAGATGTGCTGCAGCTCGACCGCGCCGTCGGAAATGCCGCGCAGGCCGATCAGCGGCAGCTTGTAGCCCTGGCAGGCGCGCAGCACCGCAAAGGTCTCCATGTCGACCATGTCGGCGTCGATATCGGTATAGGCAGCACCCGAGATGACGTTGCCGCCGGTGGAAAGGCTTGCTTCGGGAATGCCCGGAATGCGCAGCGGCAGTTCGAGCACCGCCGGCAGGTCGAGAAAGGGTGTCCTGCCTTTTTCGAAGCCGAGCGGCGAGGCGTCCATGTCGCGGTAGGAAACCGAGGTGACCTGATAGATTTCGGTCTGCTCCAGTTTTGCCGAGCCGGCCGAGCCGAGGGAAACGACGAGATCAGGCAGGTCGTCGGCCGCATCCAGCCGCGCCAGCGTCTTGGTCAGCGCGACCGCCGCCTCGACGGGGCCGACGCCGGTCATCAGAGGTTCGATGCGCGAACGCAGGAACGGGCCGTACTCGGCCTCCGCCGCCATGACGAACAGCATGGACTTTCCCGCGACCGACTTCAGCTCGAACTTCATCCCGTAATTCCTTCTCTACCGCGGATCACCATCATCGTTCCGGTCATCGAGGCGATGAGCTTTGCCGGCCCGTCGCTGATCGCATAGCCTCGCCCGTCGGCGACGATGATGGTGGAGCCGGGTTTGGTGATTTCCCCGCGAAACAGGAAACGATCGCCACGCCCCGGCGACATGAGATTGACCTTGAACTCGATCGTCAGGATCGAAGCTTCGGGGTCGATGACGCTATAGGCGGCAAAGCCGCAGGCCGAATCGAGCGCCGCGGAAATGATGCCCGCGTGCAGGATGCCGTGCTGCTGTGTCAGTTTGACGTCGAAGGGAAGCTCGATTTCGACGACGCCATGCTCGACGCGCGTCAGCTCTGCGCCGATCGTCTCCATCGCCGCCTGGCGCGCAAAATTGCGGCGGATTCGTGCGCGGAAATCGCCCCTGTCAGTCTCGCTCATGGCTGCCCCTCTTGCAGCGGCGAAAGTGGCATGGCAGGCCGGATTCGACAAGCTGCACAATGCTGAAATCGGTCTCAATGGCGATGGAAAGCTGCGGCCGTGTCGCCGGGGCCACCTTTCGCCTTTCCGTCACCATTCAAGCCGGTGCGGAGACGATTGCAGCTTCGCGCCCAGTGCGTATTCTCCGTCACAGTGTCTTGAAATGAAGGAGCGCCGGAACATGACGACGACATCGCAATCGGTCCGGAATTTCGAGACGTGGCTGGCCGGCGAACTCGGGGCCGATCTTGTCGCGGACGATCTCCGGCAGAAGCACGAGAAGATGCGAAGCGGCGGCTTCGCCTTCCTGCGCGCCACCTATTGGCGCTGGTGCGAGACCATCCTCGATATCTGCCCGGAACTCGGCCGCGTGCCCGAGGTGCTGGCGATCGGCGACACCCATCTGGAGAATTTCGGCACCTGGCGCGATGCCGAGGGTCGGCTGGTCTGGGGCGTCAATGATTTCGACGATGCGGCGGTGATGCCCTATGCACTTGATCTCGTTCGCCTTGCGGCCAGTGCCATTCTGGCGCGCGGCGACGATGGTCCCTCGGTTCGAATGATCGGCGAACTGATCCTGAGCGGCTATCGCAGGGGCCTTGAAAATCCGCTGCCCGTCATTCTCGAGCGCGATCATAAATGGCTGCGCAAGGCGCTGATGCTGCCGAATTCCGAACGCCGGGAGTTTTGGGAGAAATATGAAATGCTGCCTCCCGGCAGCGAGCCGCCGCCATCCGCTTATGTCAAGGCGCTTGCAGATGCACTGCCGTCCGGCTCGGGACCCCTGGTGGCGAAGCCACGCAGCGGCGGCACCGGCAGCCTCGGCCGGCCGCGTTTCGTCGCCTATGCCGAATGGCGGGGCGGGCCGGTGCTGCGAGAGGCCAAGGCGCTACTGCCGTCCGCTTGGTCGCTTCGTCACAAACCACAGGACGTGGCGATCCATGCGGGCGAGATCGCCAACGGGCGGATGCGCAGCGTCGATCCGCACTACCGGGTTTCCGGCCGCATCCTCGTGCGCCGGCTTTCGCCGAATAGCTGCAAGATCGAAATCGACCGGCACCCCGAAATCCTGCTTTCGCCGACGATGCTCGAGCTGATGGGTTTCGAGATCGCCAATTGCCATTCCAACGATGCGGCGGCGGTTGCCGTGATCCTCGGCGATATCAAGGCACGGGGAAACGAATGGCTGCATGAGGCGGCAAAGGCGGCGGCATCGTGCATCAGCGCCGAGCAGAAGGCCTACGCGCGCGACGGTTGAGAAATTCGCACGATGTGCTGATCCCAGGCGACGTCGCTGCGGGTCGACAGGAAATCGCCATCATAGGAGGAGACGGCAAAGCCGCTTTTCGCCGGTGCGATGCCGGCCGCGTCCGGGATGGTCGTTTCGGCGAGCACCTTGCCCGTCCTTGCGTCGAGGGTCACCGAGGCGCCGCCTTTCGGCGAGGTGATGCCGACGAGGCCCTCGCCGCGATTGACGGCAATCGCTCCGACGTAATTGGCCAGCCTGCGCGTCGTCTGCTCCGGCAGGTCGATGAAGGACAGGTCTTCGCCCTTGGCGAAATGGCCGACGAGCGGCGGCAAATCCCGACGGTGGCCTTCATACTGGCAGGCAAACCAGATGCGGCCCTTGTCGTCGAGATCGACGTGGCGGGTGGAGAGTTCGGCCCATTCCGCCGGCAGCACATGTTTTTCGACCAGAGCCCCGGTCGCGGCATCGATCAGCACCAGCGACGGCTGCATCTCCCCGAGATTGAGCTTGGTGCGGCCGAAATCCGGATGCGTCTCGATGCCACCATTGGCGACGATCAGAAGACGCCCGTCGTCGGAGACCGTCATGTCGTGCGGGCCGATGCCGTAGGTCTCGAATTCGCCGATGCGGGTGAAGCGGTCGGTGGCGTCGTAGAGGCCGATCATGCCGCGATTGCCGTCGAAATCGTTCTCGCTGGCGTAGAGCAGACGACCATCGGGTGAGAAGGCGCCGTGGCCGTAGAAATGCCGGTCTTCCCGCGAGCTGATGACGATCGGTTCGCGCTTATTGCGGGGATCGAAAATCATCGCATAGGTGCCGGGCCGGCGAGCGAAGGCGACGGTCCTGCCGGTGACGGCGCTGAAGGCCATGCCGTGGGCGCGGGCGGGAAGCTTGACCTGGTCGATGACCTCGCCGCGCTCGGTCACGGTCGCGACGGCAAAGGAGCCATCGGCGGCGCGAATGCCCGAGGCATAGACCGCGTCCGCCCGCTCCAGGGCCATCAGCGACTTCGGTGCCAAAGTGGCGAGGAAGCCCAATCCAGCCGCCTTGACGAAATCGCGTCGGTTGATCGCAGCGCTTCGCATCATTGGTTCAGTCCCCGTCCGAAAAGGAAAAGCCGGCCGAAAGGCCGATGGCGGCGCCATATTCGTCGCTGATCCGGGTGATCAGATCGCGGCTCTCGGCAAGCAGCGTATCGAGCTTGGCCTTCTCCACATCGCTTGTGGCGGCGTCGATGTCGGGATTGAGCTTCGGCACGCTGTCGAGCAGCGATTTGAAATCTTCGTCGATCGAGGCGGCGATCGGCTGTTTGTCCGGTGGCAGAAGTTCGGCCATGCCGGCCTTCTGCCAGAGCGTGCGCAGCCCCTCCAGATTGGCGGCCATCGATTTCCAGGTGTTCTTGGAGCGCCAATAGATCGCCATGCGCGGGCGCGGCGCGGCATCCTTGCCCTTGTAGAACTGTTCGAGCCGCTGGTCGCGGAGATTCTCCGCGCCATGGACGAGAATGCCGAGCAGCGCGGTCACCGCTTCCTTGTTGTCCATGAAATCGTTGCTCTGCGGACCGGGATGTTTCCAGCTCGCTTGCACACCGTCGGGCTTTTCCCAGGCGGCGACGACTTCGCCGGCCTCGCGCTGGATATTGCCGGCAACCGCCTGGCCGTAAAGGCAGCGGAAGCCGCCCTTCTGCTTGACGAGATCGTCGGCGCCATTGCCGTAAAGCACGTATTCCAGCGCAGTCAGGCCCTGCAGCGCAACGCTCTTGCCGGCGATCGCATCGACCGCCGCATCCTTCGGATCGGCCTTGGCGATCAGCGCCTGCACCTGCTTCAGGCCGACGCCCTTGCGGTCGGGATAAAACAGGATGTGTTCGAAGAGATTGTCCTGGATGACCGGCCCGGTCTGGACGATTTCGATGATCGACCAGTAGCGGATCGTGTCGTCGAAGGTGGATTTCGCCTTGTCGAGCGTCTGCTGCGTGCCGTCGTCGCAGAGATCCGTCATCGCCGTCGTCAGCCGGGCGGCCGACTGCTGCATGTTGCGATAACCGGGGCGGATCACCTCGTCGACGGCCCGCTGCATGACGGTGGGAACGGCATCCTCGTTCAGCCCCGCCGGAGGAGCGACGGTCTCAGCGGCCGCCGATGTGGCCAGGCCGATCAGAGTGAGGCAGAGCAGAGGGTGCCAAAGGCGCATCAAAGTGACTCCAGGAATGTAATCAGGGCCGCCCTGTCGTCTTTTGACAGGGAGGAGAAAGCGTTGCGGGCCTTTTCAGCTTCGCCGCCATGCCAGAGGATCGCCTCGGTGAGATCCCTCGCACGGCCGTCATGCAGGAAAAAGCTGTGTCCGCTGACCGTCCGGGTCAGTCCTATACCCCATAGCGGTGGAGTGCGCCATTCACGTCCGCTTGCAAGACCGACCTGCTGCCCGTCGGCAAGCCCGTCGCCCATATCGTGCAGCAGGAAGTCGGAATAGGGCCAGATCAATTGGAAGGATTGCGCCTTGTCGAGCGTGTCCCTGCGGGTGACGAATTTCGGCATATGGCAGGAAATGCAGCCGCTTTCGTAGAAGATCCGCTTGCCTTTCAGCGTCTCGGCAAAGCTCGCCTTGCGCCGCGCCGGAACGGCAAGATTTTCGGAATAGAAGGTCACGAGGTCGAGAATGGGATCCGGTGCTTCTTGCTCCCCCAGCCGTTTCTGCACACCGGTCGGCATATCTAGGCATTTCTCCTCCGCCTTGGTGCAATCGCCCTGCGCATTCGGCTGGTCTGAAGTCGAGATGCCGATATCATTGGCAAAAGCATCGGCACTCTGATCGCGCACCGTGGCATTCTGCGCCTTCCAGCCGAACCGGCCGAGTGTAACCTTGCCGCTGCGGTGGTCGCGCACGATCGCAGCCTTTCCCGAGATGCGGTCGCCATCGGCATCGTCAGGGTCGGCATGGGCGAGGATATCGGCCTCGGGAATGGCCTCGATCAGCCCTAGGCCGATCATTGCCGAGGCGACACGCGGCGAAATCGTCGTCGCCGGATCGAGCGGCCCATAGGCAAGATTGACAACCGCGTAATGCGGCCGGCGCAGCGACACTGTCTCGCCGTCGCCAAGCGTCACCTTCTCTTCATCATAGTCGATTGCCAACCGCCCTTCGGCGGCAAGGCCGGGAACGGCAAGATCCTGCAGCTGATGGCCATAAACCGGATCGGGGAAGTTGACGACATCGGCACTCGCGATCGCCTTTTCTTCCTCCGGCGTTGCCGCTGCGCGGGAAAGCCGCAGGAACATCGAGGTGGCGCTTGGCCCCCCCTCCGGCGGTTTGCCGCGGCCGTCATTGACGTGGCAGCTCATGCAGGAGCGGGCGTTGAAGAGCGGCCCTAGGCCATCGGAGGCCTGCGTCGAAGACGGAGCGGAAACCCAGAGCTTGCGGAACAGCGCATTGCCGAGCCTGAAATTCTGTTCTTCCTCGAAGGGGATGTTGGCTGAAATATGCGAGAAGCTGTCTTCGGTAACGGGATCGATCGAGGTCGACGCACCTGCCTGCATCGCTTCATATTGCTCGGCCTTGGAAAAATCCCTGGTCGGCCGCGTCACGTCGGCGACGCGTTTCAGATCGGCGTCGGAAAGGTCGGTACGTTTCGTCGGCAGATCGAAACCGGCGGCGATGGTTGCGGAAAAACCGGCAAACGTGGCGCAAAGCGCTGCGCGGGCGATCAATCTGCGGGCCGGGGCATGCGACATTTCAGGGTTCGGGCCGCTCCGTCATCGAAGCGGCCCGCCTTTTTGCTTATTTGAAGACGGCGTTAGGATTATCCAAGCTGTCGGAACCTTCAAGCTGAACCGTACCGAGATCGAGTGCGGCAATAACGCGCTGCACCGATTTCGTCTGGTCGATCAGCCCGTCGATGGCGGCCTGGACGACGGCATTGCCTTCCTTGTTGCCCTCACCGATCATCTGGTCGTATTTTTCGACCGTCTCGCCGCGCTTTGCCATGGCATTCATCGCGTCGAGCGTCTTGTTGAGCTTGCCTTCCATCTCGCCGTCGAGGGCCTTGTCCTTGGCGGCCACCAGATCGTGCAGCGACGGGCCGCTGAGCTTGGTGCCGTCGACGCGGGTATAGTTGCCCGTATAGGCGGCAGCGATACCGATCGCATCGTTCAGATGCGAGTTGTAGGTATTGTCGGAGAAGCAATCATGCTCTTCTTCAGGATCGTGCAGCAGTAGGCCGAGCTTCATTCGCTCGCCGGCCAGCTCGCCGTAGGAAAGCGAACCCATGCCCGTCAGGATCGCGACGAGACCGGCCTTCGGGTCGGCTTCGACGTTTTTCGTCGCAGGCCCGTCGGCCTTCCAGTTGTCGGTCATTTCCTGCAGGTCGGAAACCAGCAGGGTGGAAGCGGATTTCAGATATTCGGCCCGGCGGTCGCAATTGCCGTGCGTGCAGTTCTTCAGGTCGTAATCCGTGGCCGGCCGGTTGCCGGCGCCGGGTCCCGTGCCGTTCAGATCCTGGCCCCAGAGCAGGAATTCGATGGCGTGGTAGCCGGTCGCGACATTGGCTTCGATGCCGCCGGCCTCGGCGAGCGTGCCGGAGAGGAATTCCGGCGTCAGCTTGGAGGCGTCGACATCCTTGCCGTCGATCTTGATCGTCTTGTTGGCGATGACATTTGCCACATAGAGCGAGTTTTCGTCGCTCTCGGTGCCATAGGAGGGATCGACATAATCGATCAGGCCTTCATCGAGCGGCCATGCATTGACCTTGCCTTCCCAGTCGTCGACGATCGGATTGCCGAAACGATAGACTTCCGTCTGCTGATAGGGAACGCGCGCCTTGATCCAGGCGTCCCTGGCGGCCTTCAGCGTCGCGTCATCCGGCGCCTTCAGGAAGGCGTCGATCGCGGTATCGAGCGCCTTTGCCGTCGTCAGCGCATCCTCGTATTTGGCATGTCCGACGTCGGCATAGTGTTTGACCACGGCGGCGGCATCGGTTTCGGCATGGGCGGGAAGGGCGAGCAGGGCGGCGGGGGCAATCGCCAGCACGGCTGCGCGGAATGTGTTGAGCTTCATGATCCTCTCCTGTGACGGATATCCGTCTAGCGCATCGGCCCGAAATCGGAATCGATTTCGGAAAGCACGATGCGCCGATTCAAACTGTTACAGCGTCCTTTGCGCGTCTGATAAGACGCGCGGCGCTGTAATCGGGCTCCGTCTCTTCGCCCAAAAGTAAACTGGTGTCAAACGCTCTAGTTTGGAATGATTTTAAGCATGGAGAAGGGCTGCAAATGCTCCTGTTTTGCAAGGACATTCACCCGGAAAATCGGCAGCGGCCGCGCTCTTTCGCCGCGGGGTCAGCCCTTGCGCTGCATCCGGCAGAAGAAGAAGCCGTCCGTGTCGGTGGAGGCGGGCGTCAGCGTCACCGTCAGGCCGTCAGATGAGTGCGGACGTGAGGCGTCTTTCCCGAACAGCGCATCCCAGCCGGGCAGGGCGCTGACGATCTGGAAATCAGGATGGTCGGCCGTAAAGCGGCGCACCTGTTCCTCGTTTTCTTGAGGCAGCACCGAGCAGGTGACGTAGATCAGCTCGCCGCCTGGCTTGACGAAGCCGCTTGCCTGCGTCAGCGCGTCCTGTTGCTGGGCGGTGCGTTCGTCGAGGTTCTTTGCCGTCAGCCGCCATTTCGTATCGGGGCGGCGGCGCCAGGTGCCGGTGCCGGTGCAGGGCGCGTCGACCAGCACCTTGTCGCAGCGCCCGGCAAGGCTGGAAAGCGCCCTGGCGTCGTCATGCACCTGGACATTGCGCGTGCCCGCCCGCTTCAGCCGCTCGATGATCGGCGCCAGCCGTTTGCGGTCGGCATCATAGGCGTGAACCTGCCCCTTGTTCTGCATGGCGGCCGCCATGGCGAGCGTCTTGCCGCCGCCGCCGGCGCAATAGTCGAGAACCTGGTCGCCCTCATGGGCAAGCACCAGGTCGGCGACGATTTGCGATCCCTCGTCCTGAACTTCGAACCAGCCCTTTTGGAACGAAAGCTCGGCTGTCACGTTGGGTAGACGCGAAGCGCCCTCGCCGGCGGCAATCCGGATGCCGTAGCGAGCGATCTTCGCCGCCTGCGCGCCGGCCCTTTCGAGCGCCCTGATGGCCTTGTCGCGGGAGGACTTCAGGATATTGGCGCGCAGATCGAGCGTCGGCCGGGCGGCAAGCGCCTGGGCCTCGGCGAGCCAGCTGGCGCCGAAGGCTTGTTCGAAGGAGGATTGGACCCATTCGGGAATATCACCGCGGATATGCGGCGGCGCATCGTCGAGCAAGCGGCTGGCAAAGGCCGCGGCGGCATCGGCGTTCAGCGGCGCCGGCGCAAATTTGTCGTCCGCCAGTTCGGCGGCAAGCCTGTCGGGCGTGAAACCCCATTGGCGGAACATGACGGCATGGGCAATGGCTGTAGCGCTGTCGTCATCCATCAGCCAGGCATGGGAAAGCCGCATGCGCAGGGCGTCATAGACGATGTTGCCGATCGCCGCACGATCGCCGGAGCCGGCGAAGCGATGCGCGAGGCCCCAGTCCTTCAGCGCGTCGGCGACGGGCCGCTTGCGGGCATCGATATCCGCCAGCACAGAAATCGCCCCTTCGAGGCGGCCGCCCAGACGCATTCACAGTCTCCTAATTGCCATGGCCTGCGACCGATCCGCACGGCGCGACTGGCGCGGGGCGGAATGTTCACAAGTCTCAACCGCGTGGTAACCGCGATTGACGGCAAGAGCAAGCGCCGCTGACGGCGCAGCTGGTTCTAAGGCTGTACGCCTCAGCTGATCACCTCGGCTGTCAGCGTTAGCTGATCACCTCTGCTGTCAGCTTTAGCTGATCACCTGGTAGCAGACCTTCGCCGTGCCGGAGCTTACCATGCCGATGTTCTGGGCCGCGGCGCGCGACAGGTCGAGCACACGGCCGCGGATGAACGGACCGCGATCGTTAATGCGAACGACGACGGTGCGGCCATTGTTGCTGTTGGTGACCTTCAGCTTGGTGCCGAACGCAAGCGAACGATGTGCGGCAGTCAAGACGGCAGGGTTCATGCGTTCCCCGGAAGCAGTTTTGGAGTGAAGCGCGTACCATGAAGCACCGCCACAGCCATTTCCAGCAAAACTCTCCGCCGGAAGCATGGAAGAGCAGGCAGCAATAGTTACGGCAGCGATAACAGAACGACGTATTTTCTTCAAAACAGAGTATCCCTCAACTATTGAACTCAACGCCTCTACAGGCGGCGGGGCTTAAATCTGTGAAAAAGTGGCGAAAAAGTGCCGCGTGCGATCACGGAATATTACAATCTGTAACATTCGTGAGCGAAATGGCGAGATTTCGTAAGCGGACGGCGATCTCTGATGCAGAAAAAACGCAGCAAAATCAGTTAAAATCCGAACGAATTTTCCAGGGGGATGGTTAACACCCCGGCGTTCACAAAAATCGCAAAAATTTTTTTCCGACTTTGCCATATTTTCCGCCACATTTGCGCAAATTTAAAGGCCGTTAACTATATAAACGGCGAAAATCGTCCTGCCAAATGGGGAAAGTAGGTATTTCCTACTCATTTCGAGTGGGTACGTCGCTCACATCGAGCGGCCGGCTCTAACCCCGCCAGCGTCCGTCCTGCCACAATTGCGCTAGCGACATCGGATAGGTCGGGAAGGAGAATTCGAAGCCGGCGGCCTTCAGTTTCGCATTCGAAACCCGCTTGTTCTCGCCGTAGAAAGAGCGCGCCATCGCTGACAGTTCGGCGGTTTCGAAGGCCTGCTCCGGTGGCGGTTCGACGCCCATCAGCCGGGCGGCCTCGACGATCACATCCTGCGGCGGGCCTGGCCGGTCGTCGGTGACATTATAGATGCCGCCGAGCCTGTGCTCCGACAGAAAGCGGGTCGCCGCTCCGATATCCTCGACGCGGATACGGTTGAAGACCTGGTCCTTCTTGATCAGCCGCCGTGCTGTGCCCTTGTCCAGATTGCAGAAGGCGTTGCGTCCCGGCCCGTAAATGCCGGAAAGCCGAAGCACCGCCGCCGGCACGCCGCGCTCCCGGGCCATTGCCAGCCAGCCCTCTCCCGCCTCCAGCCGCTCCGTCGAGCGTCCGGACACCGGCAGGCAGGGCGTTTCCTCGTCGATCCATGCGCCCTTGTGATCGCCATAGACGCCAACGGTGGAGAGGTAGCCGATCCATTCGAGCCCCGGCGGCAGGCTTGCGCCGCCTTCGCCGAGCAGCCGCAGCAGCGGGTCACCCTTGCCGGGCGCGATCGACTGCACGAGATGGGTGACATCAGCCAAAGCCCGGCGCAACTCGTCGTCCAGGATCTCGCCGTCGAACAGGAAGGCTTCGACCCCGTTTTGCCGGAGCGCCTCCATCTTGTCGGTCGAGCGCGTGGTGCCGGAAATGCGCACGCCGTCGCCGGCGAAGGCCTTGGCGATCGCCGTGCCGGAATAACCGCAGCCAAAGATCATCACATGCATCAGCCCACTCCCGCCAGCCGCCATTCATTCAGCACGTCGTCGTCACTTTCGTCTGTCCTTTGTGCGGCAAAGGCCCCAAATTCGCCAGCCGCCATCAGCCGGGACAGCGCCCAGACCGCCATGCCCCGCACCACCGGCGAGGCATCGCTGGCGAGCAGCTGACATTGCCCGATCAGCCCGCTCTCGCCGGAATTGCCGGCGGCAATCAGCACGTTGCGGATAAAGCGGTCGCGGCCGATCCGCTTCACCGGCGAGCCGCTGAAAAAGGCGCGGAAGCCGGTATCGTCGAGCGTCAGCAGAAAGGCGATCGTCGGCTCCCGCAGATCGTCCCGTGCCCTCAGCTTCATCTCGGAGGCCGAACTCGCGAACTTGTTCCAGGGGCAGGCGGCAAGACAGTCGTCGCAGCCATAGATGCGATTGCCGATCAGCGGCCGAAAATCCGGGTCGATCGGCCCCTTGTGCTCGATGGTCAGATAGGAGATGCAGCGCCGCGCGTCGATCTGGTAGGGCGCCGGGAAGGCAGCCGTCGGACAGGCGTCGAGGCAGGCGCGGCAGGAGCCGCAATGATCGGTCTCCGCAGCATCGACGGCAAGATCCGCCGTGGTGAACATCGAGCCGAGAAAAAGCCAGGAACCATGGATGCGGCTGACGAGATTGGTGTGTTTGCCCTGCCAGCCGAGGCCGGCCGCAGCCGCCAAGGGTTTTTCCATTACAGGTGCGGTATCGACGAACACTTTCACATCGGCGCCAGCGCGTGCCGCAAAACGCGTGGCAATCTCCTTCAGCCGTCCCTTGATGATGTCGTGGTAATCGCGGTTGCGGGCATAGACGGAGATCGCCGCTCTGTCCGGCTTGTCGAGAAGGACGCGCGGATCTTCCTCCGGGGCATAGTTGAGGCCGAAGACGACGACGGACCGTACCTCGCTCCAGAGCATTAGCGGATCGCCGCGCCGCTCGCGCGTCTCCGCCATCCACTCCATCGTTCCGTGGTGACCGGCATCGATGAACTGGCCAAGGCGCTCCTTCGCTTCAGGGATCGCGTCGGGCCGCGTGATACGGCAGAGATCGAAGCCCTTGGCGGCGGATTCCGCCCGCACGAACGCGGTCAAATTGTCGCGGCGGCGGCGCTCTTTGTCATCTCTATCGGCTTCGGGCATGAAGAGCCCTCGTCAGAAATCCAGATCGGCATAGTGCGAAACCGGCGTTAGCCCGCGCACGCGTTCGGTGAGCATCGGCCGGAAAGAGGGACGTGACTTCAGTCGCTGGTACCAGTCCTTGACGAGGGGCACATCCGCCCAGTCGATCTCGCCGAGATAGTCGAGGATCGAGATCGAGGCCGCGGCGGCAAGGTCGGCATAACTCATCCGCTCGCCCGCCAGCCACTGACGCGAGCCGGCAAGCCAGGTGAGATAGCGCATATGCTGGCGGATATTCGCGCGAGCCGTGCGCAATATCTTCGAATCCGGCGCTCCGCCGCCCTGATCGTTGGTCATCTGCAACTTGTAGACACGCTCGCGGGCGAGCGGCTTGGTCACGTCGTTTTCCATCTTCTGCATGAACCATTCGCTCAGCCGGCGGATTTCCGCCCGCTGGAACGGGTCTTCGGCGAGCAGTCGCCGATCGCGTTTCAACACGCCGTGCGTCTCATCCAGGTACTCGGAAATGACGGTCGCGCCGCAGAGCGCGCGCATGCTGTCATCGACATAGACCGGCAGCGTGCCGGCCGGGTTGAGCGCCAGGAAATCCCGGCGCTTCTCCCATGTCTGCTCCTCGATCAGATCCGCCTGATAGCCGTATTCGGCCAGAATCAGCCGGACGAAGCGAGATGCGGATGACATGGGATGATGATAAAGCGTGGGCATCGATACTCGGGCTTTATGATTGCTGTTACAGGACTGTGTGGCAGCTCAGTTATAGCGCCCTAGTCATGACTCATTGGTTGAAGCTATAGGAGTTTGGCCCGGCCAATACAAGCGAATCGGATTTTACGCCATCTGACAATGGCGAGATACGGTCTAACGAACGAATGGAAGCGGCGGCCTGATCGACCCAAGCGATCGGGCCCGACCGAATTTTAAACCGGAGACAATGTATGGACTATATCAATGCTGCCATTCTCGGTGTCATCGAGGGGATCACCGAGTTTCTGCCGATCTCGAGCACCGGCCATCTGATCATTGCCGAGCAATGGCTCGGCCACCGCTCGGACATGTTCAACATCGTCATTCAGGCCGGCGCCATCCTTGCTGTCACCATCATTTACTGGCGTCGCCTGCTGGATCTGGTGCTTGGCTGGCGGGTGCCTGAGAACCGCGATTATGCCGCCAAGCTGATCGTCGCCTTTCTCATCACCGCAATTCTCGGACTTATCGTCAAAAAGCTCGGCTTCGAACTGCCGGAGACGGCGACGCCGATCGCCTGGGCGCTCATCATCGGCGGTTTCTGGATGATCTTTGCCGAGTGGGCCGCGGCGCGCAAAGCCCCCCATAAGGAGATCACCTGGCTTGTCGCCATCCTGGTCGGCATCGCCCAGATCGTTGCCGGCGTCTTCCCGGGAACCTCGCGCTCCGGCGCAACGATTTTCGTCGCCATGCTCGCCGGCACCGGCAACCGCGCCGCAGCAACCGAATTCGCCTTTCTCGTCGGCATCCCCACAATGTATGCCGCAAGCGGCTATGAATTGCTGAAGACCTTTAAGGATGGCGGTGCGGCAAACGAAGACTGGACGGCACTCGGCATCGCCTTCGTCGTCTCCACGGTCGTTGCGTTTGTCGCCGTCAAATGGCTGCTCGCCTATATCAGAAGCAACCGCTTTACGCTGTTTGCCGTCTACCGCATCATTCTCGGCGTCTTGCTGCTCGGCATGGCGGCAACCGGCCTGATCGCCTGAGACCTTCGTTCAGCTTTGCATTCGCGCAACCCGCGCGGATGCAAATGCTCTGTCGGGCTTCGAACAATCACCCGATTGTCGGCGGGCGCCGTTTTTTCAGACAGGCAATATGGAGAGGATATGCGCCCGCTGTTTTCGAAGCGGGCAAGACCGAGCGTTCATTTGGGAACGTCTGCTGCAGACGCTCCGGCCGCTGCTTGTCTTTGTGAGGCCGGCACCGAGCCCGGCCTTTTCGTCAATGGCTGATCGAAGCCGTCGAGCAGGGATCGACGCCGTAGGCCGGCGAGCAATCACCCTTTACCGCCGCGACAGAACCTGGCGCCACAAAGGAGCCTGCCAGGATAATTAGCGCCGCACACGCAAAAAGGAGCGCGATTGACTTGCCCATCGAGAAATGCCTTTCACAGTGAATGCCGCACGCGATCCCGGGCGTTGAGTCCGTTGGAAGACGCGCGGGTTTGGTAGTCAGTGGAATGGCAAATAGCAATAAACGTTCCTGCTAAATTTGGCGTTAATTCCACAAAATTTCCGATGCGTCTTTTATGCAACTGCACTTGGTATGGCCGGCACAACAACATTTCAAACTTGTGCCAGCTTTGCTTGAGCCGGCAAAGCAAAACGCCGTCCGCGTCATGCGCGAACGGCGTCGTTCCGAAAATCAAAAATTGGTCAGGCGGCCTTGCCGGTGCCGGTATACTGGCCGTGCGGCCGATAATGCACGAGATAGGAGTCGAGCACCGACGCTGCCATGGTCGGCGTGATGCCGAGGCCCTTCAGGGTGCGGCCTTCCGCCTCGGCTGCTGCGGAGACGATGTTGTCGTGTTTCAGCATGCGCACCTGGTCCGGCGTGATCGGCGGCGTCACGAAGGGGATCAGCGAAACGATGCTGCCGATCAGCGAAGCGACGCTGAAGGGCAGGGAGACCAGCGGGTTCTTGCGGCACGTCACCTTCAGCATTGTCTCGAGACATTCGCGGAAACTCAGCACCTCAGGCCCGCCAAGCTCATAGACCTTGCCGCCGGCGACCTTGCCATCGACGGCGCGGGCGACGGCCTCGGCGATATCCTCGACATAGACGGGCTGGAATTTCGTCTTGCCGCCGCCGACGAGCGGCAGGATCGGCGACATGCGGGCCATATCGGCAAACTTGTTGAAGAAGCTGTCCTCCGGTCCGAAGACGATCGACGGACGCAAGATCACCGCATCCGGCTTGATGGAGAGGATGGCGGTTTCGGCGCGGCCCTTGGTGCGGCCATAGCCGGACTCGGAATTGGCATTGGCGCCGATCGCCGAAATATGGGTGAGCGTGGCGCCTGCGCCGCGCGCCGCTTCGGCAACTGCGCGGGCGCCGAATTCCTGCACGGCGTCGAAGGTGTTGCGGCCGGTCTCGTGTAAAATGCCGACGCAGTTGACGACGTGGCTTGCGCCGTCGACGGCGCGGTCGATCGAGCTGCGATAACGCAGGTTCGCCTGCACAAAGGAGATCTGGCCGACATTGCCGAGCGGCTGCAGGAAACCGGCGAGATCGGGACGGCGCACGGCGACGCGGATATTGTAACCGCGTTTGGCCAGCGCCCGAACCACGTGCCTGCCCACAAAGCCGGATCCTCCGAACACGGTGACGAGCGGCGGCAGGTTGGCAAGGGTCATGGCAGGCTCCTCGAAAGGCTTGGCGGGATGCTGTATCGGCTCCGTCTTAGCCCAATCCCGGCGCGACGGGAAGGCCTATCGCACTGTCGGTTTTTGCAGATGCGAAGTTGCGTCAGAAACGACGCACGGGCTCTAGACGCCCTCGACGACGACCATTTCCGCATCCGCCACTTCCTGGCGGATTTTCGCGGCGATCTGGTATTCAGGCGAATTGTAGCAGTCGACCGCATGCTGCATCGAGGGGAATTCGATCACTACGTTGCGCACGCGTGCCTTGCCCTCGAGCTCGGTGAAGGCGCCGCCGCGCGCCAGGAAATTCGCGCCGTATTTTTCGAAGGCGGGCTTCGCCGCCGCCACGTAATCCTTGTAGCGCTCGGCATCGCGAACATCGACGCGGGCGATCCAGTATCCTTTGGCCATTGTCTTCTCCCTTTATCGTGAAATTCTCAGCGATTTGCTGGCCAGAGCGCCGTCACCATCTCGCTGAGGACCGCGCGGGCGGCCTGCTGGGGGTCGGGCGCTTTGACGATCGGCCGGCCGACGACGAGATGAGTGGCTCCCGCCTTCAGCGCATCGAAAGGCGTCATCACCCGCTTCTGGTCGCCGTGGTCGCTGCCGGTCGGACGAATGCCGGGGGTGACGATTGCCATGTCGGCTCCGACGATCTCGCGCACCTCGGCCGCCTCGGCCGCCGAGCAGACGATGCCGCCCATGCCGGCGGTGCGCGCCTGTCCGGCACGGCGCAGCACCAGGCTGTGCGGATCGTGGCTGTAGCCGGCATCGGCGAGGTCCTCCGCATCCATCGAGGTCAGCACGGTGACGCCGAGCAGGCAGAGGCCGGAGCCCGCCGCTGCTTCGACTGCTGCCTTCATCGCCTTCGGATAGGCATGCAGCGTCAGCATCGACATGCCCATCTTGGCGATGTTCTCGACGCCTGAGGCAACCGTGTTGTCGATGTCGAGCAGCTTCATGTCGAGAAAGACTTTCTTGCCGCTTGCGGCAAGGTCGCGGGCGAATTCAAGGCCGCCGGCAAAGACCAGCTGATAGCCGATCTTGTAAAAGAGAATGTCGTCGCCGAGCGTTGAAACCAGTCTTTCCGCCTCGTCGATCGTTGGAACATCCAGGCCGACGATCAACCGCTCGCGTGCGTCCATTTGAAGTCACCCCCGCCTGTCTTCGATGGGTGTCCAGTCGCATGTCAGGGCCAGATCCGCAAGGCCGAAAGCATAGAGATTGCCGCCGCCGCCCGGCTGGTCGCGGTCGCGGGAAATCGGTCGGCCCGCCAGGGCGCATTTGAGCAGCGTGCCGACGCCGCCATGACCGACGAAGGCGATCGGCGCTGTCGCATCATGCGTGGCAAGAACGGTCTTCACCGCCGCAACGATGCGGGCCTGCGCGTCGACGGCGCGTTCCCAGCCTTTGAAGCTCTCCTCCGGATGGGCGAAGAACCAGTTGGCAGCCTCTTCGAATTGCGGCGGCGGCAGGAAGCCGGTGGCCGAGCGGTCGTTCTCGTGCATGCCGTGGACGATCTCGATCGTCACGCCGGCGGCTTCCGCCAGGATTTCGGCCGTCTCGATCGCCTTCGTCTCGTCGCTGGAGATGATGCGCCGCAACTGCCTCGCCCAGCCGCTCTCCGCAGCCTTGCGGGCCCGCGCCGCGCCGACATCGGAAAGCCCCCATTTCGGCACCGGCACGTTGGCATCGATCTTGACTTGCGGATGGGTGATGTAGATCCCGAACATCTCAGCCGCGCCGGTAGATCCAGAGCTGCGCCGGCGGAATGTTGCGCATGACGAAGTCGAAGTGCTGAATATGGTAGCGATCAGGATTGGCGGCGATCGGCGAGATCGCGCCGTAGGAAATCTGCACCACCGGCCGGCCGGGAGGCAGGCGGTCGAGCAGGCTTTCGAGCAGCGAGACGCGCATCGCCATCGGGAAGTTCAGCAGCGGAATACACGAGATGACGCAGTCGAACGTCCGGTCGCCGAATTCGCCGAGTGTCGCCTTGAGATCGAAGGCATCGCCGTTGATGAAGTGCACGCCGGGATAGGCGCGCTGCAGATGCTGGTGGAAATCCGTCGAATATTCGATCGCGACCAGATTGTCCGGCTTCACACCGCGGCCGAGTATGGCTTTGGTGATGGCGCCGGTGCCCGGCCCGAGTTCGAGCACCGGCAGGCCGGAATGCATGTCGATGACGCTTGCCATGCGCTTGGCGGTAATCGAGGAGGTCGGCACGATCGAGCCCACCGTCTTCGGCCCCTGCATCATGACCCGGAAGAAACGGATTTCCTCATCGAATTTCTTCCCGAGGTGTTCCTTCACCTTGACCCGTAAGCGCATTCTCCACCCATCCGCACGTTGATCGAAGCCCTTAATATGCCGGTTGTCGCTCCCGGGACAAGGATTTTCGCAACAAGGACATCGGCGTCAACAGCTCATGCGGCTTTCGGCGCCGAACGCGGCATGAGATCGGCAAGCCTCTCGCTTAGATGATCGGCGTCGATCGGCGCGCGCAGCTTCTTGTCGGTATTGTCGAAATAGAGATAAACGTCGCGGCCCGTGTTGCGCGTTGTAAGCGGCGCCAGCACCCGCGTCGCATTCTCCGGTTCTCCGCCGGTTGCCCAGGCGCGGATCCGGTCTGCCCAGAGGTCGAGGGCCTCGTCCTCATAGCCGCTGACATAGAGCTGTTCGGAGCCATGCAGGCGGCAATAGATGAAATCGGCGGTGACATCCATCAGCAGCGGCCATTCCACCGTGTCGGCGCAGACGAGCGCGACGTTATGACGTCTCAGCATCTCGATGAAGGCGGCAGAGCGGAAGCTGTCGTGGCGGATTTCGAGCGCGTGGCGGATCGGCTGATCGCCGTCGCTTCGAAGCCAGGCCCGTCCTTTGACATGCCCGTCATGCCGCTTGGCGAGTGCTATCGCCGCATCGCCGTCCTGCGGCAGCAGCGCCAGGAAATTTTCGAAGAGATCGGGATCGAAGGCCATGTTCGGTGGAAATTGCCAGAGGATCGGCCCGAGCTTGGGGCCGAGCCGCAACAGGCCGGAGGCAAGGAAATTGGCGAGCGCCGTCTCGATCTCGTTGAGCCGTAGCATATGGGTGATGAAGCGCGGCCCCTTGACCGCGAAGACGAAATCATCGGGCGTTTCGTCGCGCCAGCGGCCGAAGCTTTCGGAACGCTGCAGACTGTAGAAGGTACCGTTGATCTCGATCGACGGGAAGTGTCGGGCGGCGTAGGAGAGTTCCTGCTTCTGCGGCAGATCCTCCGGGTAGAATTGACCGCGCCAGGGCGCATAAGTCCAGCCGGACACGCCGATGCGCACCATTCCCGTCTTTGTCATCATCGGACCCTCCGCATCACAGGAGGAAAAACGGAGACGGGTGGCCTTCGTTCCCGTCAGACCCGCATCGGCATCAGCACGTAGAGCGCATCGTCGCCCGCCGTGTCGCGGATCAGCGTCGGCGAGCCGGCATCAGCCAGCAGGAAGATCGCTTCTTCGCCGGAAAGCTGCGCGGTGATGTCGAGCAGGTATTTGGCATTGAAGCCGATTTCCATCGCATCCGTGTCATAGCCGACGGCAACTTCCTCAGTCGCACTGCCGGAATCCGGATTGTTGACGGTCAGCATCAGCTGCCCCTCCGACAGCGCCAGCTTCACGGCGCGGCCGCGTTCGGAGGAAATCGTCGAGACGCGGTCGACGGCCTGGGCGAAGGTCGTGCAGTCGACGCGCATTTCCTTGTCGTTGCCCGTCGGGATGACACGCTGGTAGTCCGGGAAGGTGCCGTCGATCAGTTTCGAGGTCATGACGATCGAGCCGATCGTCAGGCGAATCTTGGCGTCGGAGACCTCGACGGTCACCATCACCTCGGGATTGTCGACCAGCTTCTGCAACTCGCCGACCGTCTTGCGTGGAATGATGATGCCGGGCATGCCTTCGGAGCCTGAGGGCGCATCGACATCGGCGCGCGCCAGCCGATGGCCGTCGGTGGCGACCGCCCTGAGCTTCAGGTCGCCCTTGCTCTCGATCGTGTGGAAGAAGATGCCGTTGAGATAATAGCGCGTCTCCTCCGTCGAGATCGCGAACTGCGTGCGGTCGATCAGCATCTTCAGATCGGCCGCCTTCAGCTTGAAGGAATGCGTGAAGGTGCCGGCGGTCAGATCCGGGAAGTCCGATTGCGGCAGGCACTGCAGCGAGAACTTCGAGCGGCCGGACTGCACGGTCATCGAGCCGCCGTCGGGGCTGGTCGCCAGCAGCACTTCCGATCCGTCAGAAAGCTTGCGCACGATGTCGTAGAGAAGATGGGCGGGAACGGTGGTGGCGCCGGCCTGCTCGACGTTTGCCGGCGTCGCCTCGGTAATCTCGAGGTCGAGGTCGGTCGCCTTCATGTCGAGGTTCTGGCCGTCGGCCTTCAGCAATACGTTTGACAGGATCGGGATGGTGTTGCGACGTTCGACCACGCGGTGCACGTGGTTCAGCGATTTCAACAGGTTTGACCGCTCAATAGTAATACGCATGGGATGCTACCGCTTTCGACCGTGACTGTCCGGGCGCATCGAGCACCCGAAGAATGCTGTCCCGGCCTGGGCCGGGGGAGTGGACGGGCAAAATGGCAGACTTCAGCATCGCTTTGCAAGAGGCATGCAGGGCCAAGTGCCTGGATTTGCGGTTTTCCGGCGCAATGCTCACAGAAATCCGAACCCTTGCCGAAGCCGTGCGGCTCGCCCATAAAGGCGCGATGACGGCGGACGAAAGCAAATGGCATGAATGAGGAAACCACAGAGCAGGCCGCCACCCGGCGAAGCTTCCGCCTGCACAATATGGCGGTGCCGGCGCGGCCGCTGGAGCCGGCGCTTTATCTCGTCGCCACGCCGATCGGCAATCTCGGCGATATCACGCTGCGGGCGCTGGAAACGCTGGCCGGCGCCGATGTGCTCGCCTGCGAGGATACGCGCGTCACCCGCGTGCTGCTCGACCGCTACGGCATCCAGAACCGTCCCTTCGCCTATCACGAATATAATGCCGATGAGGCCGGCCCGCGGCTCATCCAGGCGCTGGAGGCCGGCCGCTCGGTGGCGCTGGTGTCGGATGCCGGCACGCCGCTGGTTTCCGATCCCGGTTATCGGCTGGCACAGCAGGCGATTACGGCCGGTCACCGCGTCATCCCCATTCCCGGCGCCTCGGCCCCGCTCGCAGCCCTTGTCGGCTCCGGCCTGCCGAACGATGCCTTTCTGTTTGCCGGTTTCCTGCCGGTCAAGGACAAGGCCCGCCGCGATCGTCTTGGTGAATTTGCCGCAGCCCCGGCGACGCTGATCTTCTTTGAATCGCCGCACCGCATCGGCGCCACGCTTCTCGCCGCCGCCGATGTGCTGGGCAGCAGCCGGCCGGCTTCCGTCTGTCGCGAGCTGACCAAGACCTATGAGGAATTCCGCCGCGGCACGCTTGGCGAGCTTGCCGCGCATTACCAGCAGGTGGAAAACGTCAAGGGCGAGATCGTCCTCGTCGTCGGTCCCCCGGAGCCGGTCGAGACACCGGAGGCCGATGTCGAGGCCGTGCTCGCCGATCTCGTCAAAACCATGCCGACGGCCAAGGCCGCAACCGAGGCGGCCCGTCTCACCGGCCTGCCGCGCAAGGTGCTCTACCAGCGCCTGCTGGAGCTGAAGGGCGCCGATGGGCGATAATGAGCGCACCGCCATCCGAAAGAAGGCGCTGCGCCGGGGCCTGATGTCGGAATATGTCGCCGCCGTTTTTCTGATGCTGAAGGGTTACCGCATCCTGGCGCTGCGCCACCGCACCCGGCTCGGCGAGATCGATATCATCGCCCGCAAGGGCGATCTTGCCGTCTTCGTCGAGGTCAAGGCCCGCCATGGCGAGGCCGCAGCCGTCGACGCCGTCTCTGTCTCTGCCCAAAAACGAATACGGGCGGCAAGCGATCTCTGGCTCGCCCGCCAGGTTGATCAGGCCCGTCTTTCCCAGCGCTATGATATCGTCGCGGTCACCCCCGGCCGGCTGCCGCGGCACTTTCAAGACGCTTTCTGACTTCTTGCGACCATTGGCTTTCCCGATTGTTAAAATTTTAACGCCCGCGTGAACCAGCTTCTTACGACTGTCTGCTACCCCCTCGGCAAGGGTAACAATTGGGGGTTATTTCATGGCTTGGAAGCTGATGCTTGCAAGTGCGGTCGCCATGGCCGCGCGCTCGGTGCCTTATGCCGTGGTAAAGCCGGCCGGGAAATCTTTCGTCGCCCATGCAAGCGACCTGCTGCCGCTCAAGCCTTCGCCGATCAATCCGGACTGGATCGTCAGCGGCAATCCGCAGGCCCGCACCGCCGAACATTCGCGCGGCCATGACGAGGCCTCGCTGACGGCGATCTGGGACTGCACATCAGGCGAATTCCGCTGGCGCTTCGGCTGGGACGAGACGGTGATGATCCTCGAAGGCGAGGTCCATATCACCGCCGAGGACGGCACTGAACGAACGCTATGCGCCGGCGACGTCGCCTTTTTCGCCGGCGGGACCTGGGCGAGCTGGCGGGTCGACAATTATGTCCGCAAGGTCGCCTTCCTGCGCAAGCCGTTTCCCAAGCCCTTGGCGATCGCCTATCGCCTGCGCAACATGCTGCGCAATAGCGGCAACCAGGGCATCGCCGCCTAAGTAGTGCTGCGAGTTGTGCTTTTTGTTTTTACGCAATTCCCGGCAAAAGCGCTTCGCGCTTTGCCTGGGAAAACCGCTTCACACTTTTCCTGGAATTGCTTTTAATCCGGCTGCGGCGGGGCGGTCGTTTCGCCGTTTAGAACCTCGCAGGCAAACAGGATCGGATTGTCGAGTTCGGGCGCGGTCTGCTTGTTCAACAGAACGGCCACCGCGGCCGCGGCCACGTCTTGAATCGGCTGCTTTACCGTCGTCAGCCGCGGCGTCGTCATGCTGGCGAGCGGGATACCGTCGAAGCCCATGATCGAGAGCGCGGCAGGGATCGGGATTCCGAGATCATGCGCGGCCCGCATGCAGCCGATTGCCTGCTGGTCCGAACTTGCAAAGATCGCCGTCGGCCGCTCGTTGCGGGCCCGGGCCAGAAGGTAATTTCCCGCCGAACGACCGCTCTCATAGTCGAAGGCCGCCTCGGCAATCAGGGGCGGCCCTGCCATCTTTGCGCCGCCGTCCATCTGCTCCAGTGCATCGAGATACCCCATGAGGCGATCGTTGGCGGGGACGGAATGTCCAGGCCCTGAGATGAAGCCGATGCGGCGATGTCCGAGCTTGACAAGATGCTCGACGCCAAGGCGAACGCCATTACGGTGATCGGCGGCAATGCCGGAATATCCGGGCATTAGACGGTCGACGACGACGATCGGCAATCCCTTCGGCAGCTTGATCGTATGGAAATCATTGCTCGGAACGAGGATGATCCCGTCGACCTTGCGGCTCGTCAGCTGCCGGATGCGATCGGCTTCCTTGGCGGCATGATCAAGCGAGGTCATGACGATGATATTGTAGCCGTGATTGGCCGCCGCCTGTTCCGCCGATTGCACAAGTTCCGAGAAGAACGGATTGGTCAGATCCGGAATGACGATGCCGATCAGGCGGCTGACCTTGCTGCGCATGCTTCGCGCCGACGGGTCGGGCATATAGCCGAGGTCTTTGATGATCCCGGTGACACGCGCCCGCAACTCCTTGGTCACCGAGGGATGATCGTTCAAAACCCTCGAAACGGTGCCGGTGGAAACGCCCGCAAGCGTGGCAACCTCTCTAATCCCGACTTTCGACATGACAGAAACAGTTGCCCTTCATCTTCGCCTTCGCAAACGCCCGAGGGCGCCTGACCGCGGCTTCCAGCTAACGGTCTTTGCCGCCCCAGTCAAAGGGCGGCACGTCACTCATCATGGCCATCTCTCATAGCACGACGGCAATGGGTCACTCAATGGAACCGGTTCATCATACACGCCACCAAGGAGCCGAATATTGCCGCTTCTTTGAGCTACTTGCCTCATCAAAGGCATCTTGACAATTCATAGGGGCATGCTACCCAATGCGTGTTGGAAACGGTTCATTTGCCGCGGGCAACTCAGATGGAGCTGAGCCCTGAGCCGTTCGGGAGGAAAAAATGTCCAATTTTAAGCGTGAATCCGTGTTGATCAATGCACCGCGCCGTGCGGCCCTGAAGTTCGGCCTTGCCGGCAGCTTGGTGCTGGCGCTGTCCTGCAGCGTGTCGCCGGCCTTTGCGGCCGAGAAGCCGAAGGTCGGCCTGATCATGAAATCCCTGTCGAATGAGTTCTTTAAGCAGATGAAGGCCGGCGCCGACAAATATGCCGCCGAAAACAAGGACAAGTTCGATTTCAAGGCCGTCGGCATGAAGGACGAGCGTGACTTCGCCTCGCAGGTCGACGCCGTCGAGAACTTCGTCACCCAGAAATACGATATCATCGTCGTAGCACCGGCCGATTCAAAGGCGATGGCCACGCCGCTGGCAAAGGCCGTCAAGGCCGGCGTCAAGGTCATCAACATCGACGTGCCGCTCGATGCCGAGGCCAAGAAGAAGGCCGGTATCGATCTGGCTTTCTTCGGGCCTGACAACAAGGAAGGCGCAAAGCTTGCCGGCGATGCGCTTGCCAAGGATCTCGGACCCGGCGCCAAGGTGGTCATCCTCGAGGGCAACCCCGAGGCCGACAATGGCAAGGAACGCAAGGAAGGCTTCATGGGCTCCATCAAGTCAGGCAAGCTTGAGCTTCTCGACAGCAAGACCGCCCATTGGGAGACCGAGGAAGCCAACACCGTCATGACCAATTTCCTGACGAAATATAAGGATATCAAGGGCGTCATGGCCGCCAACGACTCGATGGCCCTCGGCGTCGTCAAGGCTCTCGATGCGGCCGGCCAGGCCGGCAAGATCAAGGTTGTCGGCTTCGACAACATCCCGCCCGTTCAGCCGCTGATCAAGGATGGCAAGATGCTCGCCACCGTCGAACAGTACGGCGCGCAGATGGCCGTCATGGGCATCGACTATGGCATGCGCGAACTTGCCGGCGAAAAATTCACCGGCTGGGTCAAGACCGACGTCAAGCTCGTCACGGCAGCCGATCTGAAATAATCGGGATTACCGACGACAAGGCAAAGAGGCGCCGGCTTGCTGCCGGCGCCAACGACCACCCGCCGATCGACGCGTTGATCGCTCCGGACGAGGCTTGCTTGCGAGCCTCTCCGATGCGCCTCTCGTGGAGGATCGCCTAATCGTGCATGAGGTCGACGTGTCAGACGCAGCAGATGACGACATCCTGAGACTGGAAGGGATCGGCAAGCGCTTCCCCGGCGTCGTGGCGCTCAAGGATGTCTCGATGCGGGTCGGCCGCGGCAAGGGGCATGTTCTCCTCGGCGAAAATGGGGCCGGAAAGTCGACGCTGATCAATCTGCTCGGCGGCGTCTTCAGGCCGGATGACGGCCATATTCTATTTGACGGCAAGCCCTACCATCCCTCCTCGCCGCTGGAAGCGTTCCGGGCCGGCATCCGCGTCATTCACCAGGAGCTGCACCCGCTGTCCAACCTGACGGTGGCCGAAAACCTGCTGTTCGAACATCTGCCGCGCCGCTACGGCCTGGTGAACTATAAGGCGATGAACGCCAGGGCGGCCGAACTCCTCGAAGAGGTCGGCCTCGACGTCGCCCCGACGACGCTGGCAAGCAGCCTCAGCGTCGCGCAGCTGCAGCTGGTCGAGATCGCCAAGGCGCTTTGTTACGAAAGCAAGCTTCTCGTTCTCGATGAACCGACGGCAACCCTGACCTCCAAGGAGGTCGATCGTCTCTTCGAAATTTTGAAGCGCCTGAAGCGGCGTGGTGTCACCACGCTCTATATCTCGCACCGGCTGGAGGAGATCTTCGACGTCGGTGACGATGTGACGGTGCTGCGCGACGGCCAGCACGTGATCACCCGTCCGCTGGCAGGATTGGCGATCCCAGACATCGTCGAACTGATGGTCGGGCGCAAGCTTTCCGATCACGGCATTTTCAAAGGCGACAGCATCGTATCAGGCGAAGCGCTCGGCGTTTCCGGCCTGAAGGTGACGCGCAATAGTCCGGAACTGTCCTTTTCCGTCGCCAAGGGCGAGATCGTCGGCATTGCCGGCCTTGTCGGCAGCGGCCGCACCGAGGCGGTTCGCGCTCTCTTCGCCGCCGACCTCAAGGCATCAGGCGAAATCCGCCTGAATGGCCAGCCAGTCGAAATCAATTCACCGAGGGATGCCGTTGCCGCCGGCCTTTGCCTGGCAACCGAAGACCGCAAGATGCAGGGCCTGATGCTCGACATGAGCTGCGCCGAAAACGCCACCATTACCGACCTCGCCAAGATCTCCCGCAACGGCCTGATCAGCAGCAAAACGGAGGATGATCACGCCCAGCGGCTGGTGCGTGAGCTGCGGATCAAGACCCCCTCCATCCATCAGGCGGTGAGGACTTTTTCCGGCGGCAACCAGCAAAAGGTCGTCATTGCCAAATGGCTGTTCCGCGGCCCCAAGGTGCTGATCTTCGATGAGCCGACCCGCGGCATCGATGTCGGTGCCAAGGCGGAGATTTACGAGCTGTTGTGGAAATTTGCCGCCGAAGGAAAAGGTGTGCTGGTGGTATCTTCGGACCTGCCGGAGCTGATCGGCATTTGCCATCGCATCATCGTTTTCTCCGACGGCAAAATATCCGGCGAAATCGCTCGCGAACAATTTGACGAGAGCAGGATCCTGTCGCTCGCCTACAAGGAGTACAGTCGTGTCCGCCAACATTGAAAAACAGACCGAGGCAAAAGAGGCGCGCTTCTGGGACAAGCTGATCCGGATCTCGATGAAGGAAGCGGGCGTCGCCATTGCCCTCATTCTGATCCTGGCGTTTTTCTCGGCGACGGCGCCCTATTTCGCCACGCCGGAGAATTTCCTGAAGATCTTCGTGCAGATTGCCATCAACACCGTCCTTGCTGCCGGAATGACCTTCGTCATCCTGGTCGGCGGCATCGATCTTTCGGTGGGTTCGCTGCTTGCGCTTTGCACGGTGATCGGCGCAACGATCATGATCAATCCGGCCTTTTCGCCCTGGCAGGCGATTGTTCTCGCTTGCCTGGCTTCGATGGGCACCGGTGCTGTGCTTGGCGCCGTCAACGGCTGGATCTGCGAGAAGTGGAAGCTTCCCTCCTTCATCGTCACGCTTGGCATGCTCAACGTCGCCAGCGGCCTGGCCCGCGTCGTCAGTGACAATTCGACCATCACCGGCCTGCCGCAGCCCTTCGTCGATTTCGGCAACCTGATCTTCTGGGGCATACTCCCATCGATCTTCCTGATTGCGGTCGCCGTCGTCCTCATCGGCTGGTTCGTGCTGCGCTACACCGTCTTCGGCCGTTTCGTCTTCGCCATCGGCACCAATGAAGAGGCTGTCCGGCTCTCCGGACATCAGCCGAAAAAATACAAGATCGCGGTCTTCACCATTTCCGGGCTGACCGCCGGCATCGCCGCCATGGTCTATTTGCTCCGCCTCAATGTCGGCAGCCCGGTTGCCGGCATCGGCTACGAGCTGAATGCCATCGCCGCCGTCATCATCGGCGGCACCAGCCTCTCGGGCGGCAAAGGCTCGATCATCGGCACGCTGGTCGGCGCCTGCATTCTGCAGGTCCTGTCGACCGGATTGCAGCTGCTGGGCGCCGACGATAATATCAAGCCGATCGTCATCGGCGCCGTCATCGTGCTTGCCGTCATTCTCGACAGCTATCGGGGCCGATTGATGCGCATCCTCGAAACCCGGTGATCAGCATTCAAGCTCCTGCAGCGCCGCTTGTGCGTCTGGAAAGACGCGCGGCGCTGTAGCGCCGGAAGTCCCTGATTGGCCGTTGCGTTTGATATCTCTCCGACCTACATCTGTCCGGCATTCAGCGAGGGACGGAAATGGCCAAGATCACCAATGTAGCGGTCCAGATGGACCATGTCGCCGGCATCAATATCGCAGGCGATTCCACCTTCGCCATGAGCCTGGAAGCCCAGGCCCGCGGCTACCGGCTGTTCCATTACACGCCCGAGCGCCTGAGCTTCCGCGACGGCAATCTCTATGCCAGCGTCGAGCCGATGCTGCTGCGCGACGTCAAGGGTGATCACTTCGAGCTTGGCGCCCCGGAGCGCGTAGATCTCTCCACCATGGACGTGGTGCTGCTGCGCCAGGACCCGCCCTTCGACATGGCCTATATCACCTCGACGCATCTGCTCGAGCGCATCCACCCGAAGACGCTGGTCGTCAACGATCCGGCCTGGGTACGCAATTCGCCGGAAAAAATCTTCGTCACCGAATTCGCCGACCTGATGCCGAAGACGCTGATCACCAAGGATGCCGCCGAAATCCGCCGCTTCCGCGACGAGATGGGCGATATCATCCTGAAGCCGCTTTATGGCAATGGTGGCGCCGGCGTCTTCCATTCGACCCGCGACGACCGCAATCTCTCGTCGCTGCTGGAGATGTTCGGCCAGCTGTTCCGCGAGCCCTTCATCGCCCAGCAATATCTGCCCGACGTGCGCAAGGGCGACAAACGCATCATTCTGGTCGACGGCGAATTCGCCGGCGCCATCAACCGCGTGCCGGCCGAGCATGACAGCCGCTCCAACATGCATGTCGGCGGCCGCGCCGAGGCGACCGAGCTGACGGCGCGCGAACAGGAGATCTGCGACCGTATCGGCCCGGCGCTCAGAGAACGCGGCTTCCTGCTCGTCGGCATCGATGTGATCGGCGATTACATGACCGAGATCAACGTCACCTCGCCGACAGGCATCCGCGAGGTCAAGAAGTTCGGCGGCGCCGATATCGCAAGCCTGCTCTGGGATGCGATCGAGCGCAAGCGCGGCTGATCCTGCCGCGCGACCTCACGTGCTTGCTGTGACCGGGCACAACCCCGGTCACAGTCTATCTCCGACTTCGTTCCTTCATTGTTCTTGTTTTATTCCTGCTCCCATGCCAGATTGCAACTGCTGGCCCTGACGGGTTGCAGGCGGTATAAGAGTTTGCGGGCAGGGGGATGGGTTTATGGTCGCGCGTGTCAGTACGGTGGCATTTCAGGGCATCGAAGGTGTGCCGGTCGAGGTTCAGGTCATGGTCGCTCCCGGCAAGGTCGGCATGCAGATCGTCGGCCTGCCTGACAAGGCGGTGGCCGAAAGCCGCGAGCGTGTGCAAGCGGCCCTTCACGCCTCCGGCCTGGCGCTGCCGGCCAAGCGGGTAACGGTCAATCTGGCGCCGGCCGATCTGCCGAAAGAAGGCTCGCATTTCGACCTGCCGATCGCGCTGGCCTTGATGGCCGCGCTCGGCGCCATCCCCGCCGATGCGTTGGCGGACTATGTCGTCGTCGGCGAACTTAACCTCGACGGCACGATTGCCGCCATTTCAGGCGCGCTGCCGGCGGCGATCGGCGCCAATGGGCTCGGCAAGGGGCTGATCTGCCCGGCCGAAAGCGGCGCAGAGGCCGCCTGGGCCGGCGCCGAGGTCAATATTCTCGCCCCCCGCAGCCTGATTGCCCTTGCCAATCATTTCCGCGGCACGCAGGTGCTGTCCAGGCCGGAAGCGTCGATCCGCGCCAATGCCGCCAACCTGCCGGATCTCGCCGAGATCAAGGGCCAGGAAAGCGCCAAGCGGGCGCTCGAAGTGGCGGCCGCCGGCGGCCATAATCTCTTGATGGTCGGGCCTCCCGGCTCCGGCAAGTCGATGCTGGCGGCACGACTGCCGTCGATCCTGCCGCCGCTGTCGGCCGCCGAACTGCTCGAGGTTTCGATGGTCCATTCGATCGCCGGCCAGCTCTCCGGCGGTAAGCTGTCCGACCGCCGGCCGTTTCGCACCCCGCATCATTCCGCCACCATGGCGGCGCTGGTCGGCGGCGGCATCCGCGCCCGTCCCGGCGAGGCCTCGCTTGCCCATCACGGCGTGCTCTTCCTCGACGAATTTCCCGAATTCACCCCGCAGGCGCTCGATGCGCTGCGCCAGCCGCTCGAAGGCGGCGAGTGCGTCATCGCCCGTGCCAATCACCGCGTCTCCTATCCGGCGAAATTCCAGCTGATCGCAGCAATGAATCCCTGCCGCTGCGGCATGGCCGGCGAACCCGGTCGTACCTGCGCCCGCGGCCCGCGCTGCATGAGCGATTACCAGGCCCGCATCTCCGGCCCGCTGATGGATCGCATCGATATCCGCATCGACGTTCCGGCCGTCTCCGCCGCCGATCTGATCCGGCCGATGGCGGCCGAAGCCAGCGCCGACGTCGCCCGCCGCGTTGCCCGCGCCCGCGAATTGCAGCAGCAGCGTTTCGAGGCCGCCGGCGCCAAGGGCATAGGCACCAATGCCCGCTGCTCCACCGCAATGATCGAGAAACTCGCCGAACCCGACGCCGGCGGCCTGCAACTGCTGCGCGACGCTGCCGAAAAAATGAAATTCTCCGCCCGCGGCTACCACCGCGTCCTCAAGGTCGCCCGCACCCTCGCCGATCTCGACGGCAAACCGACCGTCGGCCGCCTGCATCTGGCCGAAGCGATCTCCTATAGGATCGCTGGTGAGAGGTTGACGGCGGCGGCGTAAGGAAGAGGCGCTGAAGCACTCACGAATAGTGTCGTGCATCCCACAGTTTCACGCGACGATGTTGGCCAGTTTCCTCGTAGTGTCTCCAGTCTTTCAGCCGCTCGATACCTTCACCCTGCGTGATGCCGTAACGCGCCAGATATGCCGAGACTTCTGACGGCGAAGGGGTCGAGCCGATATCCACGTGTGGGAATTCCTGATGGAAATTCTTGAACGCCTCGAATTCGCTCAGCGATGGATTTGCCTGAAGCGCCTGAGAAACCCACCAATAGTAGTCGTAGATGTCGAAGGCTCGTTGCGAAGAAATTGCATCCTTCACGCGTTCGTCAGGAATGCCAATTGCCCTCAGTTCACTATTGATGTTGGATATGAACTCGCGCTTTTTCTCGGAGGACAGACCGGTCATTCGGTTGCTCATCGAAATCTGCTCGACACTGATTTTCCCGAACAGCTCGGCTATCCGCTGTAACTGTGTGATGGTCGCCTGAGCTTCCGCCAATTTCTGTTCAAGTTCCGCTTTAATGCCGGTCGTGCCGAAGTCCAGATTCTTTAAGTCGCGTAAGCGGGTCGCCAATACGGCGAAGGCGATCATAAAACCAACAGCAGTGTAACGACCGGGCGCGTCGATAAACAGAAAATAGACGAACAGCGCCAAGAGAATTGGCGCTGCTACGAGAGCACCGATACGAACGGGATCTTTCATCTGGTACCTCTCGGGTTTGGCCTCGACCGAAATTAGTCGTTCATCTCTTGATTCTCATACTTCTTCTGCCAAGCCGCTGCATTCTCGTCGTCGGCAAAATGCACAACGATCAAAGCGCGCGCGTCGCCATCACTGCGCTCGATTTTAATAGCAGCGATATGAGAGCCTTTGTGTTCGATGTATCTGTTCTTGATCGCGACCACGATGTCGCGGAAATCATCTTCGCTGAAATCCGTGAAAGAGTAAGAAAATTAGGCTTTTGCGCACTTCTTCGCTTCCTTGATCGCATCTTTGAAAGCCGGCATGTAGATGTTTGGGTCGCGACGGTCGTACTTCGATAGCTCTTCGTGTTTCCTCGTGCCCGTATAGAACATGACGTCGTTTGCTACGACTGCGCTATCATAAGCCTCCTTGTCCATCAGTTCGATGTATCAGGCCTCGGTTACCGGATTGGGAAGATAGACCGCCACCTTACATCCTCTCAAAATAGCTCGTTCGAATTGTGCTTTGACGCAATTGCACAGCTAGGTCGAATGACGCATCAAACCCAACAATTCGATAAAAAATCGATAGGGGTTTGATGCTGCCTACTGCTTTCGTGAAAGCAGATATTATCCGATAGAGAATTGTGGAGCGGAGCGCTCTGAAGAGGACACCTCCGCCCTTGTGCCGAGCATGACGAAAGAACTTGACCGACATTGTCAACAGCCTGACAGGGCGCCGAAGCGCCCCGATACTCTGCGGAGATTAGATGACCGGAGAAGCCCCGGGGAAAGCCAGCCTCAACTCCCCAGCCCTTCAAACAGCGCCGTCGAAAGATAACGCTCCGCAAAGGACGGAATGATCACGACGATGTTCTTGCCGGCATTCTCCGGTCGGCTGCCGACCTTGATGGCGGCGGCCAGTGCCGCACCCGAAGAGATCCCCACCGGCACGCCTTCGAGCCTTGCGACCAGGCGCGCCTGTTCGAAGGCCTCGTCATTGGTGACGGTGACCACCTCGTCATAGATGCCGGTGTCGAGGATTTTTGGGGCGAAGCCGGCGCCGATGCCCTGGATCTTGTGCGGGCCGGGATTGCCGCCGGAGAGGATCGGTGAATCGGCGGGCTCGACGGCGATGATCTGGATTTCCGGTTTACGGCTTTTCAGCACCTGGCCGACGCCGGTGATCGTGCCACCGGTGCCGATGCCGGAGACAACAATATCGACCGTGCCGTCGGTGTCGTTCCAGATTTCCTCGGCCGTGGTCTTGCGGTGGATTTCGGGATTGGCGGGGTTTTCGAACTGCTGCGGAATGATGGCGTCGGGCAGCGACTCCGCCAGTTCCTCGGCCTTGGCGATGGCGCCCTTCATGCCCTTCGGTCCCTCGGTCAGCACCAGCTCGGCGCCGAGCAGCGCCAGCATCTTACGGCGCTCGACCGACATGGTTTCCGGCATGGTCAGGATCAGCCGGTAACCCTTGGCGGCGGCGGCAAAGGCGAGCGCGATGCCGGTATTGCCGGAGGTCGGCTCGATCAGCACCGTCTTCCCAGGGGTGATCTTGCCCTGCGCTTCCAGGCTTTCGATCATCGCCACGCCGATGCGGTCCTTGACCGAGGCGATCGGGTTGAAGAATTCGAGCTTGCCGATCAGGTTCGCCACCACGCCCTTTTCCCGCGCCAGCTTGTCGAAGCGCACGAGCGGCGTGTTGCCGATGGTCTCGGTGATCGAGGAATAGATGCGGCCGCGGCCGGGCTTGTGCGACATGAGTGACTCCCTTTGAAATCCTGCTTCTGAAATCGAGGAGGAGAATAGGGTCAAAGGCCTGAAGAGGCCAGACCGCGATCACCCCGAGGGAGCGGGGCGGGAGAAAAAAACCTTTGAAAACCGTTTCTTGCCGGACGTTTATTTCAGGCCGCCCGGGTGGCGATGAAGGCCGCCGTGCCGGCCAGGATGCCTGAAGCGACCCGGTTCAGCGTTTGGAGCGCGCGCGGTCGCTTCAGCATCGTCCGGGCCCGCGAGGCCAGCAGCATATAGGGCACCAGCACGGCGATCAGCACCACGAAGGTCACCGCAAGCAGCATCGCATAGTCGCGTAAGCTGATATTGCCGATATCGATCAGCGTCGGCACCAGCGCGACATAGAACAGCATCGTCTTCGGATTGCCGAGCGTCACCAGCAGGCCGGAGAGGAAGGACAGGCCGACATTGCTGGATTTCTTCGCCGCGATGTCCTGCGGCAGCAGGCCCGCCGTCCAGAGTTTCCAGGCGATGTAACCGAGATAGAGGGCGCCGGCGATCTTGATGACGATGAACACCTCGGTGAAGGTCTGCGCCACGAAGGCCAGGCCGAGAATGACCGCGGTGAGATAGGTCATGTCGCCGAGCACCAGGCCGAGGCCCATGAAGAAGGTCTCGCGGAAATTCGAGCCGAGCGCGCGGGCGACGATCGCGGTAATCCCCGGCCCGGGAATGGCGGCGGCGATGAACAGCGCTCCGGCATAGGTGATCAGTGCGGCGAGGCTCATCTTTGATATCCACTGGATTGCGCGACCTCTCTATAGGCGCGCCTCGCCGCCTCATCAATGCGTCGGCGCTGATCGATCCATAACCATAAGGAATAGGTCTGCTGAACGATAGGCCACTTGGAAAGCGATCCGGCCTTGCTAGTTTTCTCTCTGCACGCGCGCCATCAGCATCCTTTGCGCTTCCCGAAAAGATCGACGGCGCCGTCGAGATTTCATCACCAAGGAGAAAATGAATGTCCCCTTCATCAGCCGAGACCCGCAGGCTTTCGCCGCTCAAGACCCCTTCCACCCTGCCGACCAATGCCGTCACCGATATTTCGGCGGCGCTGACCGCGCTGCTCGCCGATGTCTTCACGCTTTATGTGAAGACCAAAAACTTCCACTGGCACATGTCCGGCCCGCATTTTCGCGATTATCATCTGCTGCTCGACGAACAGGCAGCGCAGATCTTCGCCATGACCGACGATATTGCCGAGCGCGCCCGCAAGATCGGCGGCGTGACGCTGCGCTCCATCGGCCAGATCGCCCGCCAGCAGCGCATTGCCGACAATGACGCCGATTTCGTCACGGCCGAGGACATGCTGTCGGAACTGCGCGAGGACAATGCCCAGCTCGTTTCGCTGCTGCGCGAGGTGCATGGTCTCTGCGACGAGCATAATGATGTTGCAACCGCCAGCCTGATCGAGAACTGGATCGACGAGGGTGAGCGCCGCACCTGGTTCCTGTTCGAAACGACGCGCCGCCAGAAGTAAGACCGGCAAACGGGCGTGCCGGCCACCGATGCCGGCACCCCGACTTCAGCTCTCGACCGCCCTTGGCCGCAGCCATCTTGGGCTCCAACCGAGGTTCATGCCGGCGGCGGCAATGAGGATGATTGCGGCGCCTGCGATCTGCATCGGCTGCAGCGCGTGGCCGAAGGCCAGCCGGTCGACGAGGATCGCCGCGATCGGATAGAGGAAGGACAGGGCGCCGGTGAGGTGCGTCGGCAGCCGCTGGATGGCGCCATAGAGCAGCACATACATCAGCCCGGTATGGACGACGCCGACGGTGATGAGGATCGCCCACGTCCCCGCATCCACGGGCGGATGCGAGAAGTCGGTCATCGGCGCCAGCATCAGCATGCCGGTCGCGACCTGGATCAGCGCAATCAGATGCGGCGGTGTGCCCTTCAGCCATTTCGCGGCAAGCGCTGCCAGCGCGTAGAAGAAGGCGGCGCCCAGCGCCATCAGGATGCCGAGGCCGTAGCCGTCCAATGTATCGCCGCTGCCACCTGGCTTCCCCTGGACGATCGCTATCATGCCGGCGAAGGCGAGCACCAGCCAGAACAGCTTGGTCGCGGTGATCTTCTCGCCGAGAAACAGCGCGCCGAGCACCAGCAGCATGAAGGGCTGCGTGTTGTAGACGGTCGTGGCGATCGAGATCGTCGCATGCGAGTAGGAGGCAAACAGCAGCAGCCAGTTCAAGACGATGGCGACGCCGCCGAAGACGGCGATGGCGAAGGTGCGCAACGTGAGAATGCCTGGCCGCAGTAGTCCGAGAGCGCCGCAGATGACGAGCAGGGTGAGCGCGCCGAACAGGCAGCGCCAGAAGACCACGCCGCTGACCGGCTGGCCCGAGATGACGACGAACCAGCCGATCGTCCCCGAGATCAGCATCGCTGCCGTCATTTCCGCCGTGCCTCTTCTGATGTCGCCGCTCATGATTGCCTCCATTTCGTTGGCATCAGAATATTGCAGTGGCTAGCAAAATTATATAATGATAAAAAGGACGATTATCGCTATAGCCTAATCATGAGAGGTAAAGCTGGCGCCATGGCTAATGATGCGCAATCGCTCGACGACATCGATCAGGCCATTCTGGAAGCCCTGGCCGGCAATGCGCGCATCTCGCTGAAGGAGCTGGCGCAGCAGGTGGGGCTTTCTTCGCCGAGTGCTGCCGAGCGTCTGCGCCGGCTGGAGGAGCGCGGCGTCATCAAGGCCTTCACCATCGATCTCGACCCCGCCGCCGTCGGTTATCCCCTGCAGGCGATCGTCCGCGTGCGGCCGTTGCCGGGACAGTTGCATATCGTCGAGCGCCTCATTCAGGAAATTCCTGAAATCGTCGAATGCGACAAGGTGACCGGCGAGGATTGTTTTATCGCCCGCCTGGTCATCCGATCGATGGCGGAGCTCGACGGCCTGCTGGACAGGGTCGCCGAGCGGGCGGAAACCAACACCGCGATGATCAAGGCCTCGCCCGTCAAGCGCCGCCTGCCACCGCTGTCACGGAAAAAGTAAACTCGGCGACGAGTGCATGTCGCCCGGAAGTGTGCAGCGATTCCCAACGACATGCACCAAAACAAAGAGCTTTAGAAATCCGCCATCGGCGACAGCATCGCCGGAAAATGCGGGGCCTCATCGCCGAGCCCGCGCAGCATCAGTACCGTGCCGCTTTCCACCGGCTGCGGAGCACCCGTCCAGTCGAGCTTATCGGGGCGGAAAAACACCTCGACGGCGGCGGAGGCGATGTCGAGCCCGCCGAGGATCGCTCCAAACGTCGGGATCTCCGTCGCCACGACATCGAGAAGGCTGAGGCGGCCCGCTTCATCCAATTTCCAGGCGATGACCGCCTGCTGGTCTTCCAGCAAGCTGACGCGGACATCGGGATCGAGCTGCGTGTTGATGAGAAACATCGCCGCATTGACGGTGACCGAGAGCGACGTCGAAACCGGGCTTCGCACTTTCAGCAGCGATTGCAGCAGGGCAAGATCGTCGGTGTTGCTCGGCGTAAGCAGCCGGGCGGGTCCGGCGAAAATCGAGGGGTCTGGTGCCGCTCCCTGATATCGATGCTGCGGTATCGCGCGGAAACCGTAGGGCTCGTAGAGCGACGGTTTGTCGGTATAGAGGATGACGGCTTCAAAACCCTGCCGCTCGCACCAGTCGAGCGCTTTCACTGTCACGTCGCGATAGAGCCCGCGGCCCCGCCATGGCGGCCGCACCGCACCCGATTGCAGCCCGGCGGCATGGACGACCCTGCCGTTGAGGACGAAGGGCAGCGCAAAGGCCGAGATATTGGCCGCAAGCGCGCCCTCGGCATCTAACCAGCCAAACGGCATGCTGGTGGGATCGTGTCCGCCGAGCTGCTGTAGCGGGCCGATATCGATGCCGAAAATATCCTGGAGCAGGCAGACCAAGGCCGCCCAGCCGGCCCGGTCACCGAAATAATCCTGCCGGTAGGTGAGGCCCGCGCTGTCGGGGGGCTTATTCATCACACGCCGGTGGAGCCGAAGCCGCCGGCGCCGCGTGTCGTCTCGCTTGCCGCGGCACTCTCGGCCACCCGCGCCTGGGTCACCGGCGCGATCACCATCTGGGCGATGCGCATGCCGCGCTCGATGATGAAAGGTTCGTCGCCGAGATTGGCGAGCAGCACCTTCACCTCGCCGCGATAGTCGCTGTCGACGGTGCCCGGCGAATTCAGGCAGGTGATGCCGTGTTTGAAGGCAAGACCGGAGCGCGGCCGCACCTGGCCCTCGAACCCCTCGGGGATTTCGAAGATGAAGCCGGTCGGCACCAGCGCCCGTTTGCCGGGCAAAAGCGTCAGCGGTGCCGCCGCGTCGACGGCGGCGCGCAGGTCCATGCCGGCCGCCCCCTTGCTTTCATAGCCGGGCAGCTCGAGGCCTTCGCCATTGGCCAAGCGGATGAGGTTCAGCGTCGGTCTTACATCGTGATGAATGGTCATGGCCCATTACTTTGCGCCCGGAGCGCCGAGGTCAATTGCAAAGCCGGGCTTTAATCGTTAGATACGCGGCAATTCCACAGGATTCACAGCATGGCCGAAAGTCTCGCCGAGGCGGTTTCCCGCCGCCGCACATTCGCTATTATCGCCCACCCGGATGCGGGCAAGACGACGCTCACCGAAAAGCTGCTGCTGTTCGGCGGCGCCATTCAGCTTGCCGGCGAAGTCAAGGCGAAGAAGGATCGCATGCAGACGCGCTCCGACTGGATGAAGATCGAGCGCGAGCGCGGCATCTCCGTCGTCACCTCGGTGATGACCTTCGAATATAACGATAACGTCTTCAACATCCTCGACACCCCGGGCCACGAGGATTTCGCCGACGACACCTATCGCACGCTGACCGCCGTCGACGCCGCCGTCATGGTCATCGATGCCGCCAAGGGCATCGAGCCACGCACGCTGAAGCTTTTCGAAGTCTGCCGCATGCGCGATATCCCGATCATCACCTTCATCAATAAGATGGACCGCGAAAGCCGCGATCCCTTCGAGATCCTCGACGAGGTGGAAGAGAAGCTGGCGCTGGATACGGCGCCGATCACCTGGCCGATCGGCCGCTCGAAGACCTTCTGCGGCTCCTACAATATTGCCGCCAATACGGTGCGCGGCTCGGATACCGAAATCGAGGGAACGCCGGTCAACGGTCCGCAAAGCGTTGCCGGCCGGCTGCCGGAAAACGAGCGCCAGGTCTTCGTCGAGGAGACGGAACTGGCGATCGAAGCCTGCCGTCCCTTCGACCGCCAATCCTTCCTGGAAGGTCATATGACGCCGGTTTTCTTCGGCTCGGCGCTGCGCAACTACGGCGTTCGCGACCTGATCAACGCGCTCGGCGATTTCGCGCCGCCGCCGCGCGACCAGGTCGCCGACACCAGGACCGTGCACGCGACCGACGACAAGATGACCGCCTTCGTCTTCAAGATCCAGGCCAACATGGATCCCAACCACCGCGACCGCATCGCCTTTGCCCGCATCTGCTCCGGCAAGCTCGAGCGCGGCATGAAGGCAAGGCTTGCCCGCACCGGCAAACAGCTCGGCCTGACGGCGCCGCAATTCTTCTTCGCCTCGCAGCGCCAGCTTGCCGACACCGCCTATGCCGGCGATGTCGTCGGCATTCCGAACCACGGCACGCTCCGCATCGGCGATACGCTGACCGAAGGCGAATCGCTGGTCTTCCAGGGCGTGCCGAACTTCTCGCCCGAGATCCTGCGCCGCGTGCGCCTGGAAGACGCGATGAAGGCGAAGAAGCTCAAGGAAGCCCTGCAGCAGATGGCCGAAGAAGGCGTCGTCCAGCTGTTTTCGCCTGAGGACGGCTCGCCGGCGATCGTCGGCGTCGTCGGCGCCCTGCAGCTCGACGTCTTGAAGGAGCGGCTGATGGCCGAATACGGCCTGCCGGTCTCCTTCGAAATGTCGCGTTTCTCGGTCTGCCGCTGGATCTCGTCCGATCAGCCGGCCGATCTGGACAAATTCCTCACCGTTAAACGCGGCGATATCGCCCGCGATCTCGACGGCGATCCGGTCTTCCTCGCCCAGGACGGTTTCTCACTGCGCTATGAGTCCGAGCGCCATCCGGCAATCAAGATGGTCGCCATCAAGGAATATCACGCCGCCAAGGCGGCGTGATACCAGCGGGCAATGGTTGGCGCCCCCTCTCTCCAGCCTCATCCTGAGGCGCGTAGGCCAAAGGCCGGAGCCTCGAAGGAGGGGGCTGGCCACCGGTCTCGGCAAATGCAGATGCTGAGCGGTATTCAGCCACCCGCCCCCGTCCTTCGAGGCCCCTTGCGGGGCACCTCAGGATGAGGGCTGGTCGTTGTGCGTGCCACCTGAAGTAAGCCTACCGGCCTGCTAGTCCTCTCGATCAAATCGCGACAGCAGCTCGATATTCTCCACGCCGGGCAAAGCCGAGCGGCACCATATCTGCTTCCTCGGCGTGAGTTCCCGCCGCTGGTCGATGCCCCCGAGGCGGATGCCGATCGAGCCGCCGTCGCCATTGGTGCGGTAGAGCGGCGATCCGCAATTTGCACAGAAGAACTGCCGGCTGAGGCCGCCGCTGTCGCCGTATTTTGCATAGCCGCGCGGCTCGCCCGAGGTGAGCTCGAAACTTCCCGGCCGCGCCGGCGCGGTGATGCGATAGGCAGAGCCGGTCAGCCGCTGGCAATCGGTGCAATGGCAGATCGACACCCGCTCCGGATCGATCTCGGCCTGATAGCGGATCGCGCCGCAATGGCATCCTCCGGTGATATGCATCGGCAACTCCTCAATCCGCCGGCTGTGCCGCCGGGCGCGTGGCGTAGAAGGCCTTGGCATCCGCGGTGAAGGCGGCCCGCTGATCGGCCTTCGTGTAGAACATATGGCCGCCGCGATAAAGTTTCAGCCCGACACGGCCGCCGGTGAGCGAGGCCGGCAGGTGGTCAACCACGTAGCGGCTGACGCCGTAGGGCGTCACCAGATCGCTGTAGCCATGCGCGATCAACAGGTGGAAGGCCGGGTTCGCGGCGAGCAATTGTCGGATGTCGTCGGTGGCACTCGCCTGGAGGCGCGATCCGCCGCCGCGCCCGCCGCCCCATTCCCAGCGCCGGCTGATATCACCGTCGAGCAGAGAATAGGTCATCTCGGTTTTGAAGCCGAGCGCGTTGCGGGCGTAATCGGCAAAGGCGCCGCCATAGGCGCGGGTGAAGCCGTCGAGGATGGCGTCGTCGCCCCGGTCGTAATCCGATTCCGGATAGGGATCGGGGGTGGCAAAGGCGGCGTCGTAAGGGCTTGTCACCGTGCCGCGGCCCGAATCCGAGTGTTTGACGAAGGAATTGCCGAGGAAGCCGCGGTTGCGGGTGACGATATCCTCGGGAATACCAGTCAGCCCGGCGATCCTGCCATAGAAGGATGCGGCCTCGGCGCCTGTCGGCGGCGGACCGGCGAGCGTCGTCAGATAGTCTCCGAGCGCGAAGGTTTCGGCCTCGCGCTGCTTCTCTTCGTCAAAGGCGTTGTGCCGGTCGAGTTCGGCCGCCGCCATCGACGGCAGCTCAAGTGCGGCGCCGAGCGCGAACTGATCGGCATTGAACATCAACTGTCCCTCGAGCAAGGGCGAAAGCATCACCGCGCCGGCGACGATAATGCCCTGGCTTTCCTGCAACGTGGAAGCGACCTTGGCGGCGCGGAAGCCGCCATAACTTTCGCCGAGAAGATATTTCGGCGCGTTGGAACGGTTGTTATGCGCGACATAGAGCGCGATCGCCTTGGCGATGCTCTGGGCGTCTGACGTGACGTTGTAATAGTTGGAGGCGTCGTCCGCCTTTGCCGTCCGGCTCCAACCGGTGCCGATCGGGTCGATCAGCACCAGATCGGTGAAATCCAGCCAGCTTTGCGGGTTGTCGACGAGCTGCGCATGCGCGCCGTCACGTGCTTGAGGCCCGAAGTCGAGCACCTTTGGCCCGACCAGCCCGAGATGCAGGAAGGCGGACGCCGCACCTGGCCCGCCGTTGAAGGCAAAGGTCAGCGGCCGGTCCGGCCCTGCGTCTTTAGCAACATAGGCGGTGTAGAAGATCGCGCCGGCCGGCGCGCCGTCCTGGCCGAAAAGATCCAGCGTGCCGGCGGTCGCGGTATAGGCAATCTTCCGGCCGCCGATCGTCAATTCGTGCTCGGTGACGGAATCGGCCGGCAGCAGTTTCAGCACGCCGTCGCGCGCATTGCGCTCGACATTCGCCGAGCCTTCGCCGGTTTCCTGCGCGAGGGAAAGGCCAGGGGTCAGCGACGCCGCAAGCGCAGCAAGCAGAAACAGGGTTCGTAGGCGCAAGATGCTTCTCCGGCGGTGGGTAATGTGGGCTGAGATAGCGTAGCATCCGCCGCCGGCGACCGGCATCAAGAGATGGTGATGGGCCGGTGAGGGCTCAGCTAGAGCATGATGGCCGAAAAGTGTGAGCGGTTTCTTATGACATCATGCTCTAACGCTTTAATTTAGAACAGGATTCAGATTTTAGGCCGACCGGGCCTAAAATCATCCTGTTCTAGCCTTCTCCACCGCATGGACGTTGATCTCGACCGAGCGGCCGGCCCTCCAGCCGTTGATCGCCGCTCCGAGCCCGAGCGCGACGAAGAGGGCGGCGCACCAGGAAAAGCTGCCGGTCCAGCCGCGGATGAGGCCGACGATGAGCGGGCCGATTGATGCAAGCAGGTAACCGACGCATTGCGCCATGCCGGAAAGATGGGCGGCGACATCGGGATCGCGCGAGCGCAGCACGATCGTCGTCATCGCCGCCGCGATCAGCCCGCCCTGGCCGATGCCTTGCAGCACTGCCCATAGCCAGACCGTTGACAGCGGCGCAAACAGCAGGCCGAGCAGGGCGGTGACGGCGACGCCGCAAAGGCTCGCATTGATCAGCCGCTGGTCTTTGCCGCGCACGGCGATATGCGGCACGATGAGACAGGATGCCGCCTGCACCATTACCGACAGCGAAACGATTGCCCCAGCGGTGACACCGTCGAGGCCGCGTTCGCGCAGGATCGGAACCAGCCAGCCGAAGACGCAATAGGCAAGCGCCGATTGCAACCCCATGAACAGCGTCACCTGCCAGGCGAGCCGGTCGCGCCAGAGCCCCTCGACGCGAAAACCGTTTCGCCTGGCATGCCTGCCGCTGCGTAGAACCTGCGGCAGCCAGAGCAGGCCGACGGCGAGCGCCGGCAGGGCCCAGGCGGCGAGCGCGCCGTCGAGAGAGCCGCCGAGCGCGTGTTCGATCGGCAGCGTCAACCCGGCCGCACTGGCCGCACCGGCGCAGAGCGCCATCGTGTAGAAGCCGGTCATCAGCGCGGCGCGCCCGGCAAAATCCCGCTTCACCAGTCCCGGCAGCAGCACGTTGCCGACGGCAATGCAGGCGCCAGCCAAGGCAGTGCCGATGAACAGCAGCGGCACCGAGGAAAACCCGCGCAATGCAGTGCCGAGGGCCAGAAGCAGGATGACGCCGAGCAGCGTGCGTTCCGTGCCGAGGCGCTGGGCAAGACGTGGCGCAAGCGGCGAAAAGGCGCCGAGGCAGACGACCGGAAGCGTCGTCAGCAGGCTGGCGCCAAGCGCGCTGAGGCCAAGTTCCGCACGGATTTCCGGCAGCAGCGCCGAAGCGCTCGAAAAGACCGGGCGCAGGTTGAAGGCGATCAGCACCAGGCTGGCGCCAAGCAGGAAACGATCTGCAGCGCCGCGCACCGGTGTTGCCTGTGGCGGCGGCAGGCTGCCGGCCTCGGCGTCTACAAGCAGTTCGTCGGACGCGTCGAGCGCGGTGACGGCATCGGCGGACGGTGTGGTCATGACAGGATCATCCGGTCGAGGGCGGCAAGAACCGGCACCATGAAGCGGCGTACCGCCGCATCGGCATTGTCGGGATCGCCGGTTTCGATAGCGTCGACGATATCGGCATGCGCCTGCATATCCGGTTCGGGAATATCCCTGCCGAGTGTGGCCGCGATGGTATCGGCGATCGAGGCCGAGAAGAAATCGTAGATCTCGATCATCGCCCGGTTGCCGGAAGCGGCAATGACGGCCTTGTGGAAGGCAAGGTCGCGTTCGATGAAGGCGACCTGGTTGCCGCCGTCGTAACTGCCGCGTTCGGCAAGCAGCCGGCGAAGCTCGGCAACCGTCTCCGGTCTCTTGCGCACCGCCGTCAGCCGGGCGGCCTCGACGTCGAGCGCCAGGCGCGCTTCGAACTGGTCACGCAGGCTGGCGCGCCGCGCCATCGTCAACGGCCGGCCGGCATCGCTGGTCGCGCGCACATAGGTACCCGAACCCTGGCGGGTTTCGAGATAACCTTGGGAAACCAGCACCCGCACCGCCTCGCGCACAGTGCCGCGGCTGATGGAAAGCATGGCCGACAGCGAGGCTTCGTTGGGTAATTTCTCGCCGACCGCCCAGCGTTTGCCGAGAATGTCGCTGCGGATCGCCTCGACAGCGTCATCGGCGAGATTGGTCCTGCTGATTGCGTGCATCACACTACTCATAAAGTCATCAGATGACTTTATGAGTAGTGTGATTTCGATTGTCCGTCAACGGTGTCAAATCAGGGCAATAAAAAAGGGTCGCCTCAGCGACCCTTTCCATGAGTTTGGCCTCTAACGGGCCTGGACTGTCTATGCAGCCCCAGGAAGGCGGGATTAGTGCGAGGGCTGCCTCGCTTTCATCACTTCTCCCATGCCCGTTACGAGGTCCGAAATCTCATTAGACATTGGATCACCTTCCTTTCGTTCTGTTGCTGATAGCTCAAAGGTAGGCCGATTCTTTTGAGATGCAAGAGAGAAATGCGATCAATGCGCCGCCTTGATGAAGGTGCCGTTTTGCAGCTCGCGCATCGCCTGCATGATTTCCTCGCGCGAATTCATCACGATCGGGCCGTGCCATGCGACCGGTTCCTCGATCGGCTTGCCTGAGACAAGCAGGAAACGGATGCCCTGGTCCCCCGCCTGCACCGTCACCTCCTCGCCGCTGTCGAAGACCACCAGCGTGCGGTTGCCGGACATGTCGCGAATGTTCAACTCCTCGCCGTCGACCTCCTTCTCGACGCGCACGCCGAAGGGTTTCGACGCATCGCGAAAGGTGCCGGAGCCGGCGAAGATATAGGCGAAGGCGTTGCGGTAGGTATCAACCGGCAGACGCTTCTTCCTGCCTGGTGGTACCGAGACGTCGAGATAGATTGGCTCGGCGGCGACGCCGTCGACGGGACCGGCCTTGCCCCAGAAATCGCCGCATATCACCCGCACGGCCGTGCCGTCATCATCGACGACGACAGGGATGTCGGCGGATTTGACGTCCTGATAGCGCGGTGCTGTCATCTTCAGCGAGGAGGGCAGATTTGCCCAGAGCTGGAAACCGTGCATGCGGCCGGCGAAATCACCCTTCGGCATTTCCTGGTGCATGATGCCGCTGCCGGCCGTCATCCACTGGATATCGCCGGCGCCGAGCAGGCCACGGTTTCCAAGGCTGTCGCCATGCTCGACGGTACCGGCAAGCACATAAGTGATCGTCTCGATGCCGCGATGCGGGTGCCATGGGAAACCGCGAATATATTCCGCCGGATTGTCGTTGCGGAAATCGTCCATCATCAGGAAGGGATCGGTCATCGCAGGATCGCCGAAGCCGAAGACGCGGTGCAGCTTGACGCCCGCGCCTTCCATGGTCGGTGTGGCGGTACTTTCATGTTTGACGGGGCGGATCGACATGGCGTCCTCTTGAAGGTTCATCTTGGCGGCAACTATAGCGGCCCGGCCGGTGAGCGCGAAGCCTGCCCTGCGGACAACGCAGTGTTCACAAAAGAACACAAGCTTTCGCCGAATTTGAACATCTAAGGCGCCACGAAACCGTCATCTTGCGCTTGCAAACCGGAGGCGCGTTAAGCTGTTATTAGCCGCGACGTCAGACAATTTCAGCATGCCCGCCGATGCGGCGGCGGGTCCCGGAGCAAGAAAACCATGTGTCGCTGGGCAGCCTATCGCGGAGACGCTCTCTATCTCGAGGAGCTGGTATCCTCGCCCGCCCATTCGCTGATCGAGCAGTCCCATTGCGCCACCCGCGCCAAGACGGCGACGAATGGCGATGGCTTCGGCATCGCCTGGTATGGCGACAGGCCCGAGCCCGGCCGCTATCGCGATATCCTGCCGGCTTGGTCGGATTGCAATCTGAAGAGCCTGGCGCGGCAGATCCGCTCGCCGCTCTTCCTCGCCCATGTCCGCGCCGCCACCGGCGGCGGCACGCGCCGCGACAATTGCCACCCCTTTACCCATGACACCTGGTCCTTCATGCACAACGGCCAGATCTCCGGTTTCGAGCGCCTGCGCCGGCCGATGGAGGCGATGCTCGACGACGACCTGTTCAACGCCCGCGGCGGCACGACCGATTCCGAGCTGATGTTCCTGCTGGCGCTGCAATTCGGCCTGCGCGAGGCGCCGGTCGCCGCAATGGCTGAAATGGTCGGCTTCGTCGAGGATCTGGCCGAAAGCATTCTCGGCTCGATCCTGCTGCGCTTCACCGCCGCCTTCTCCGACGGCAACACGCTCTATGCCATTCGCTATGCAACGGATCGCAAGGCACCGACGCTTTATGCCTCTCCTGTCGGCGCCGGCTATTGCCTGGTCTCCGAGCCGCTGAACGACGATGTCGACGCCTGGGCGGAAATTCCGAACGGCAGTGCCGTCACCGTCGGCAAGAACGGCATCGATGTCGCCGACTTCCGGCCGGGAAAGCGAAGCGCCGCCAAGCCACAGCGTGTGGCTATTCCGGCTTGAAGCGCCCTAGCTGAACTGCTTGGCGATCAGCGCCGCCAGCCTTGCGGCAACCTCTTCCTTCGCCAGGTCAGGCCATTGCTCGACGCCGTCGCGGCGAATGAGTTTGACGCTGTTGCGGCTGCCGCCCATGATGCCGGTGGCCGAAGAGACGTCATTGGCGACGATCAGGTCGGCGCCCTTGCGCTCGAGTTTCGCCTTCGCATTGCTTTCCACGTCCTGCGTCTCGGCGGCAAAGCCGATCACCAGTTTGGGCCGCATCGTATGATGGCCGACGGTTTTCAGGATGTCCGGATTCTCGGTCAGCGCCAGCGTCGGAATGGATTCGCCTGGATGTTTCTTCAGCTTCTGGTCGGCGGCCGAGGCCACCCGCCAGTCCGCCACCGCCGCGACCATCACCGCGATATCGGCCGGCAGCGCCGCCAGCACGGCATCCCGCATTTCCTCCGCCCGCTCGACGTGGACGACGTTGACGCCGACGGGGTCGGCGATCGTCACCGGCCCCGAGACCAGCGTCACCTCCGCCCCGAGCTTGGCAAGGGCGGCGGCGATCGCATGCCCCTGCCGGCCGGAAGAGCGGTTGGCGATGTAGCGCACCGGATCGATCGGCTCGTGCGTCGGTCCCGAGGTGACGATTGCCCTGCGTCCCTTCAGCGGCTTTTCTCCGTCGTCGAGCATGGTTTCGGCGGCCGCGACGATGTCAAGCGGTTCCGCCATCCGGCCGAGCCCTGCCTCCCGGCTCTCCGCCATCTCGCCTGCCATCGGCCCGACAAAACGGACACCATCGTCCCTAAGCCTCGCCGCATTGCGTCGCGTCGCCGGATGCGCCCACATGCGGGGGTTCATCGCCGGTGCGGCCAGCACCGGCCTCTCCGTTGCCAAAAGCACGGTTGAGGCGAGATCGTCGGCAAGCCCGTTCGCCATCTTCGCCAACAGGTCGGCAGTGGCGGGGGCAATGATCACCAGGTCGCAGTCGCGCGCCAGCCGGATATGGCCGACATCCTGTTCGTCCTGGCGCGAAAACAGATCGAGAAAGACATGGTCCGCCGCCAGCGCGCCGACGGCCAGCGGCGTGACGAATTCCTGGGCGCCTTTGGTCATCACCGGGCGCACGCTGGCGCCGCGCTCGCGCAACCGGCGGATCAGATCCAGGCTCTTATAGGCCGCGATGCCGCCGGAGATGATGAGGAGGATGCGTTTGCCGCTGAGAGCCATGGCTTTCTACCCGTCGCCTTTTTTCTGACCCTAAGCCTTTGGTGGAGAACATGCAATCGCGGGACGGCAGACATCGCTGCGCTCGGCCGGTGCCGCCCCGTTGATGACGTCAGCCGTCATTTCGTCGGCTTAGAGGTTGCTCATCCCGCCGTCGATGACGAGTTCGCTGCCGACGATATAGGCGGCCTCGTCGGAGGCGAGAAAGACGATCGTCTTTGCGACCTCGCTGGGGTTCCCGAAGCGGCCGACGGGGATCTGGGACTGGATCTCAGCGGCCATTGCTTTGGATTGGGCTTCCGAGGCTCCAAGCTTGCTGTAGAGCGGCGTGGCAATCGGGCCCGGGCTGACGGCGTTAACGCGGATGCCGCGACCGATGAGTTCGCCCGACAGCGTCTTGGCAAGCGTCAGCAATGCGCCCTTCGTCAGGGAATAGACGCTGGAGTTCGGCATGCCGATATGTGCGTTGATCGAGGTATTGAGCACGATTGCGGCCTGGCTCGAAAAGATCGGCAGCAGCGACTGGATCAGGAAAAACGGTCCCTTGACGTTGATAGCAACCGACTTGTCGAAGGCGGCTTCGCTCCATTGTTCCAGCGGTCCGAATTCGGCAACGCCGGCATTGACGAAGAGGATGTCGAGCGTGCCGAAAGCTTGCTTCACCGCATCGGCGACGGCCTGCTGGCCGGCCGCATTGCCGGCATCGGCCTGGATGACGATCGCTTTGTCGCCGAGGTCGCTACGGGCGGCTTCGACGCTTGCGGCGCTGCTGCCAGTAACGATGACACGGGCGCCTTCGGCGATGAATTGGCGGGCGGTTTCGATGCCGATGCCGCTGGTGCCGCCGGTGATAAGGGCTGTCTTGTTCTGCAGACGTGACATGATGACGTTCCTTTAATCGGATACTGGGGCCGCAGCCCGTTATTGGTCAATGGGAGGATGCGCCGGAGAACGGGCGCGATCATCCAGCGAGCTGGCGTCAGGTGCGGGTGATCGAGGCGCCGCCATCGACCAGCGACGCCGTGCCGGTGACGAAGCTCGCATCGTCGGAGGCGAGGTAAAGAACGGAGCGGGCGAGTTCCTCGGGCGCTGCGACACGCTTCAGTGCATGCAGATTGGTGACGAAGGCCTGTTTGTCTGAAGTATCGTTCATCTCCCGATACATGTCGGTATCGACCGCACCCGGCAGGATGGCGTTGACGCGCACGCCCTGCTGGCCGTATTCGGCCGCGAGCGCCTGGGTCAGGCCGATCAGGCCGGATTTGCTGGCGGCATAGGCGGCGACGCCGGGAAAGGCGAAGCTGTAGCCGACGAAGGTCGAGGTGAAGATCACCGACCCGCCGCCATTTTTCACCATTTCGCCAATCTGGTGTTTGGCGGCGAGGAAGGAGGCGGTCAGGTTGATCGCCAGCGCCTTGCTGAAACCTGCTTCCGAAACAGCTGTGCTCGGACCGGCTTCGCCGAGCGTGCCGGCATTGTTGAAGGCGATGTCGAGCTTGCCGTAATTCGTCACGGCGGCGACGACCAGCGCCTTGTGATAATCCTCCGAGCGGACGTCGCCGGCAATCGCGATGGCGTCGCCGCCCTCCGCCTTGATCTCGGCGACGAGGCTGTCGAGTTCGCGCTCGCGCCGGGCGCCGACGACGACTTTGGCGCCCTCGGCGGCGAAGAGCTTTGCCGTGGTGCGGCCGATGCCGGAGCTTGCGCCGGTGACGATTGCGACCTTGTTGTTCAAGCGGTTCATGCGTCCATCTCCTGGGTTTTCGGTGAGGCGGCCCTGCCGTCCTTTTCGATGATTGGAAGATGGCAGTTTCCTTTCGTTCGGATTAGTCTCCAGATCAAGGAACTCGAATTCGGAAAAGCCGAACGATGATCAGGATCGAAGGGATTGCGGCGTTCGTCGCCGTCGTCGAGGCGGGCTCGGTTAGCGAGGCGGCTCGCCGCCTGCGGCTCTCCAAATCCGTCGTCAGCGAAAGGCTGGCGGAACTGGAGAAGTCGCTGGGCGGCATGCTGCTGCATCGAACGACGCGCAAGCTCACCTTGACGGAGGACGGCGCGGTCTTTCTGGAGCGCGCCGCGCGCATCGTGCGCGAGATCGACGAGGCCGCAGCCGATATGGCCGAGCGGCGCGGGACACTGTCCGGGCCGATCCGCATCGCCGCGCCCGTCACCTTCGGCCGCATGCATCTCGGCCCGGCGCTTTATCCCTTCCTTGCCGAACATCCGGAGATTGAACTGACGCTTGATATCGATGACCGGCGCGTCGATGCGGCTTCGGACGGCTACGACGCCGTCATCCGCAACGGCCCGATCGCCGATAGCCGGCTGGTCGCCTGGAAGCTTGCGCCAAGCCGCCGACTGCTCTGCGCTTCGCCGGATTATCTCGCGCGGGCCGGAGTGCCGGCGTCGCTGGCGGATCTCGGTACCCATCGCGGCATCTTCTACACCAATCGTGGCATTGCCGACTGGCGCTTCCAGACGCCCGACGGTGCGATCGTCGTCCGCGCCAAACTGGCGCTCGGCATGAACAATGGCGACATGCTTCGTGACGCCGCGATTGCCGGTCTCGGCATCGCGCTGCTGCCAGCCTTCATCGCCGGCCCGGCGATCCGCGAGGGCCGGCTTGTCGAAATCGATGTCGGCCACAGACCGGAGGCCGAATATATCTATATGGCCCATCCCGAGGGACGCAATCCCTCGGCCAAGCTCCGCGCCATTGCCGATCACCTGAAGACGCGTTTTGGCGATCCGCCCTATTGGGATCCGGCGGGTTAGCGCATGAGCCCCGCAGGCTGATCGGGTTCTTGGTGACCGGCGAGCGAGGTGCGCCACGGCCGGCAGCTCCTCTCCAGCCTCATCGGTTCGGCCGGAGGCTGGTTCTATGCGATGGAAGGCTGGGCCGCCGTCGTCCTCTTGACGCTTGCCATGTTGGCGCTGGCCTTTGTCTCCGCCTGTTTTGCGCAGCACCTCGCGAGGAGAAAAGCATGATCCGCATAGACCGTCTCGACCATCTCGTGCTCACCGTCGCCGATATCGCAGCCACATGCGATTTCTATTCCCGCATCCTCGGCATGTCGGTCGAAACCTTTGCGGAAGGCCGCAGGGCGCTGAAATTCGGCAGACAAAAGATCAACCTGCATCAGGCCGGTCACGAATTCGAACCCAAGGCGAGATATGCTACCCCTGGCTCCGGCGACCTCTGCTTCATCGCCGAAACGCCGCTTGCCGATGTCATCGCCCATCTGCAGGCGTCTGGCGTTGTGATCGAAGAAGGCCCGGTCGAACGTACAGGCGCGACCGGACGTCTGCGCTCGGTCTATTTCAGGGATCCCGACGGCAATCTTATCGAAGTTTCGAATCCGATCGGCTGACGGCCCACATCAACCGAGCCTGATATAGGGCACGTCCTTCTTCGTCACCTCGTCCAGCGCCTCCTCATAACCGGCATCGGCATAGCGCATGACGCCGAGGGCGGTGTCGTTGGTCAGGGCGTGGTCGAGCCGTTCGTCGGCGGCATCGGTGCCGTCGGCGATAACGGTGACGCCGCAGCTTGTCATGTAGCCGGCATAGCCGCCGCCGCCGGAATGGACGACGACGAGATCGGCCATCGACGAGCAGAGCATCATCGCGTCGATCAGCGGCCAGTCGGCGATCGCGTCGGAACCGTCCTTCATCCGCTCGGTCATGATATTGGGATGCGCCATGGCGCCGGCATCGAGATGGTCGCGGGAGAAGGCGACCGGGCCTTTGAGTTCGCCGCCTGCGACCAGCGCGTTGACGCGCCGGGCGAGCAGCGTACGTTCGCCATGGCCGAGCCAGGCAATGCGGGCCGGCAGCCCTTCGAAAGGCACATGCTGGCGCGCCAGCCGGATCCAGTTGGTGATGATCTTGTTGTCGGGGAATAGTTCCAGCAGCAGGTCGTCGATGCGGGCGATATCGCTCTCCTCGCCCGACAGCGCCATCCAGCGGAACGGACCGATCGCCCGGGCAAACAGCGGCCTGAGGTAGGCCTCGGTGAAGATCGGAATGTCGAAGGCATTGGCGACGCCACCCTCTTTCGCCTGGGTGCGGATCAGATTGCCGTTGTCGAAGACCTCAGAGCCACGCTTCTGGAATTCCAGCATCGCCGTCACATGATCGACTATCGAGGCGCGGCTTGCCGCCATAAGTTGGCCCTGGCCGTCGTCGCGCAGGCCCCGGACCTGGTCGAGGCTCATGCCCTTCGGCACGTAGCCATAGACCAGGTCGTGCGCCGAGGTCTGGTCGGTGACGATGTCGGGCACGATGCCGCGCCGGGCGATCTCGGGATAGACCTCGGCCGCATTGCCGACCAGCCCAACCGACAGCGCCCGCTTGTCCTTCACCGCCGCATCGATCATCTGAAGGGCGGTATCGAGATCGGGGGCGATTTCCTGGAGATAACCGATCTGCTGGCGCTTGCGAGCCCGCTCCGGGTCGATGTCGACACAGAGGATCGCGGCCCCCGCCATGCGACCGGCGAGCGGCTGCGCCCCACCCATGCCGCCAAGGCCGGCGGTCAGCACGAACCGGCCGAAAAGATCGCCGCCGAAGCGCCGCTCGGCGATGCGCATGAAGATCTCGTAAGTGCCCTGAATGACGCCCTGGCTGCCGATATATTGCCAGGCGCCGGCCGTCAGCCCGCCCCAGCAGATCAGCCCCTTGCGCTGCAGCTCGTAGAACACCTCGGCCTTTGCCCATTGCCCGACGATATTGCAGTTCGCCATGATGACCAGCGGCGCCTTGGCGTGTGTTCGTACCAGTCCGATCGGCTTGCCGGACTGGATCAGCAGCGTCTGGTCCTCGTCCATCTCGGTCAGCGCCTTGACGATGCCCTTATGCGCGGCCCAGCTACGGGCCGCCTTGCCGAGTGCGGCATAGACGATCAGGTTTTCGGGATCCTCGCCGACCGACAGCACGTTTTCGAGCAGCCGCAGCAACGCCTCCTGCCGCCAACCCTTGGCACGCAACTGCGGCCCGCCGGGAATCGGAAAGTTCGGATGACGTGGATTGGCCTTCGGCATCGTGGGCTCCTCGTTTGGTTCTCAACTTTTCCCTTCTCCCCAGCGGGGGTCCGAAGGACGGGTCGAGACCTGTGGCTCGACCCCGGTCGGTGGCCCGTAGGGCCGGATGAGGGGGCCACACGGTACGTCTTTGCTTGCCTTCGCTTGCGCTCAAGGCATTCCCGGCCCTGCCGCTCACCCCCTCATCTGTCCTTCGGACATCTTCTCCCCGCTGGGGAGAAGGGGAGTCGCAGGTTATTTGCCCGGCAGCGACTCCACATAGGCGAGTGCCGCATCGAGCAAACGCCGTCTGAGCGCATCGTCGCCATAAACCGCAGCCGTCGCCCGCACCCAGCCCTGCATCACCCGCTCGCCGGACAGCATCTGGATCACGCCCGGCAGCGCCAGCGCCCAGCCGTCATTGCCTCTGCCGAGACGGACCAGCATGCCGTCGTGGCGCGCACCGCAGAGAAGATTGCCGTTCAGCATGAAGGCGGAGCCGCCGAACATCGATTTTTCGGCAAGGCCCGGCCGATCGCCGAGTTCCTCGCGCAGCAATTCTTCGAGGCCGGGATCGCGCGCCATGGCTCAAGCCCTCGTGGCCAGTGCATAACGTGCGATCTCGACCCCCATCGCCTTTTCGACGACCGGATAGACTGTGGGATCGAGCACGCTTGCCGACAGCGGGATGAGGTCCTTGGGCACATGCAGGATGAAGACATGCATGCCCTCCCTGAGCTGACCGACGCTGAGCGGCTCGCCTTCGGGTGACAGCGTGGTGATGACGGCGGGGAAAGTGGCAAGCCGCCCGCCACCCGCATCGTCCACCGCCATATATTCGTTCATCACATGCAGGGTCACCGACTTCTCGCCCGTGCCGACGGTGATCGTGCCGATGTCGAAGGCTTCCTTGGTGTAGACGACGTCCTTGCGGGTAATGATCCCCTCCGCAAGGATATGCCCGCCCGTCGTCTTGCAGATCGCGTCGATGACGGCTGATCCGCCCTTCCTCTCCGCCGCAATGATTGCCTCGCCAAGCGCAAGCGCCATCGAGATCCCCCCGAGCGCTGCATGGCTGCGTATATAGGAGGCCCGGAGAGGATTGCGGCAGCTGGCGATGAAGCCGCCGGATTGATCGGCGGCGGCGCGCAGCACCGGCGAGATCTTCGCCGTCGCGCCCTTGACCACCAGTTCGATATAACGGTTCTCGGACCGATTGCCGCCGACGGCGGTCTGGATCATCGGCTCGGGCGAGGCTGCCATGCCGATCGAGCCCATGTCGCCGGTGGGATGGGCACGGATATCGCCGACCGCATCGACCACCTTGGTGCCGAGGATCGCCGACGGCAGCCAGCCGTTCAGCGTCGAAGATTTGCCGTTCTGGCCGATGATCAGCCCGGAAAGCTTTTCGCCCAGCGCTTCCTGCAGCAGCTGCACGGCCTTGACATAGTCGATGCCTTGCATTTCCCAGGGCGTCGTCGAGGCCGGAGCGCCGATTGCCGCCGCAGTGGCGATCCAGTCCTCGTCGCGCAACTCGTCGATCGAGACTAGCTCCGGCTTGCCGACATTGACGGCCGCAAGCCCGAGCATCCGCCCGTGATCGGCCCAGCCGCCGCCGCCGGCGGCATAGACGGAGCCACCCTTGACGGCCGCTTCAACGTCCTTCTCAACCAGTATGCGTCCCATCCGGCTTCTCCTGGTTCGAATTTCTGTCCATCTCGCGCACCGCCTCGAACAGCACGGCGGCGCCGAGCGCGATGTCGTCATTGTCAGCCCATTCGTCGACTGAGTGGCTGCGGCCGTCCCGGCAAGGCACGAAAATCATCGCCGCCGGCGCCACCTTGGCGATCCAGGCCGTGTCGTGTCCCGCACCGGAGGCCATGCGCCGATGTTTTGCACCGACACGTTCGCAGGCAGCCTCCAAGGTCGACAGCAGCCCGGCATCGCCCGGCGTCGGCAGATTGTCGGACACCCGGTTCGGCGCCTTGATCGTCACGCCATAGGCGTCCGCGAGCTTTTCGACATGGCCGTCGAGCCAGCGGCAGAAAGCCTCCATGTCGGCGCGGATTTCCGCACGCCCATCGATCAGCAGCACCACTTTCGACGGCACGACATTGGCGGCATTCGGTTCGATCCGGAACTCGCCGACCGTCGCTGCAAAATGCCCCGGCATCTTGGCAAGCTCGGCGGCGGCATTGCGGATGTCGAGCACCAGTTGCGAGGCCGCCACCAGCGCGTCGGCCCGCCGGTCCATCGGCGTCGTGCCGGCATGGTCGGCCCGGCCCTCGACGATGATCTCCAGGCGGGTGATGCCCGAGATCGCGGTGACGATGCCGATATCGGCTTTTTCGGCTTCGAGCACCGGCCCCTGTTCGATATGAAGCTCGAGGAAACCTGCCAGATCGGGCCGCTTCTGCTGTGCCAGAACGTCCGGACTGCCCCCGACCTCAGCGATGCCTTCGGCCAGGTCGCGCCCGTCGCTGACGCGCGACAGCCAGGCCTCCGGCAATTGCCCGGTCATCCCCCGGCTGCCGACGCAGGACACGCCGAAGATGCTCACCTCCTCGGCAAGAAAATCGACGATCTCCAGATCGTGGTCGAGTTCCACGCCCTGCTCACCCAGCGCACGCGCTACCTCCAGTGCCGAGATCACTCCGGCAATGCCGTCGAAGCGGCCACCATCCGGCACCGTGTCGGAATGCGAACCGACCATGATCGTGCCGAGCCAGGGTTTGCGGCCAGTGCGCCGGCCGATCAGATTGCCGGCGGCGTCGATCCGCGTTTCCAGTCCTGCCGCTTTCATCCGCGCTTCGATATAGGCCCGGCCTTCGAGAAAGAGCGGCGTGAAGGCCCGCCGCGTCCAAGGATGACCCGGCTCGGTCATCCCTGCCAGCGCCTCGATATCTCCAGCGATCCGGCCGGCATCGACGGGAAGATTTCGGCTCATGCACCGGCTCCTGCAATGACCTGGCTCGGCAGTGGCCGCACGAACCGGCCGGTGCCGGGTTCAGCCAGCACCTTCCCGCCCTCGGCGATCTTCTCGCCGCGCAGATAGGTAGCGGCAACGGTCCAGGGCAGGCGGATGCCGTTATAAGGGCTCCAGCCGACGACGTTGTTGCCGCTTGCGGCGGCGTCATAGACGCTTTCCCGCGGCTCCAAAACGACGATATCGGCATCCTTGCCGGGGGTCAGCGCCCCCTTGATATGGTCGAGCCGGAAATGCCTGGCCGGATTTTCCGCCATCAGCTTGGCCGCCCAGCTGAGCGGAATGCCGCGCTCGCTGGCGCCTTTGATAAAAAGCGGCACCATCACCTCAAGACCAGGAACACCGGAGGCGTTGGCAAGCATGTCGGGATTGGTCTTGCGGTTCTCCGACCAGCTGACGTGATCGGTCGAAACCAGCCAGACATCGCCCTGCGCCACCTTCCGCCAGAGCTTTTCCACCTCAGCGCGCGGCCGCACCGGCGGATTGATCTTCGCCTTGCCGCCGAGGCGCTTCACGTCGTTTTCCTCGTCGAGCGTCAGATAGTGGATGCAGCACTCGACCGTCGCGGCAAAACCGTCGCGGCGATAGGAACGGGCAATATCGTAGCCGCGCCCGAGCGAGCAATGCACCACATGCGAGGGGCAGCCGGTCGCAGCACCGGTCTCGAAAATCGTATGCATCGCCAGCAGCTCGGTAATCGGCGGCCGCGACAGGCCGTGCGCCCGCCAGTCGGTGATGCCGCTCGCCTTCACCTGCGCCATATAGGTGCGGACCGCCTCGTCGTCCTCATTGTGCACACCAGCCGTCAGCCCCGTCGGTGCGATCGCCGCAAAGCAGGCGTCGAGCAGGGCCGGGGGAATGCGCGGAAAACGCTTGGGGTCGGTGCCGAAGGTCGAGAATTTGAAGGCCGCAACACCCGCCTCGACCATTTCGGCAATCCGCGCCGCGCCTTCGTCTGGATCGACCGTGCCGTAGAGCGCGAAATCGACACGGGCCTGCGGGCCGGCATGATCGATCTTGCGCTTCACTGCCGCTGCCGAGCAGACGAGGTCGCCCTCGTCATAGGGCATGTCGACGATTGTTGTCACGCCGCCGGCCGCTGCCGAGCGCGTCGACCAGATGAAATCCTCCTGGTCCTTCTGGGAGAGCGAATGCACCTGCGCGTCGATCGCGCCGGGCAGGATCAGCGCCTTGCCGAGCAGATGCCGTTCGCGCGCCGCAGGCGGCACGCCGAGGCCGACCTCGGCGATGCGGCCGTCACGTACGGCAACATACCCCGCTTCGACAATGCCGTCCGGCAGCACCACCGTGCCCTGCAGAACGAGATCGAAGTCCATAATGCTTCCCTCCCTCAGCCGAAATCAGACGGCCGCCGGCTCGTGGCGGCTCAGCCGCTCCTCGATGCGCTCCAGCGAGCCGAGGGCGAAGAAGTCGTCGAAGGAGGCGATCGGAACCTGCTCGGTCAGCCTCGAAACGAAGTCGTCCGATCCAAGTTCCTCCTCGATCGCCTCTACCTCGGCCGAAAGCGGCCGGTCGACGGTATAAAAATCCGCATGTTTGCGCACCACCTCATAGAGCATGGCGGCCACGCCCTTCGGTTCGTCGCCGAGAATGTCGATCGCCTGGGCAGACAGCAGCGCCTCGAGCGCCGCGAGACGCTTCAGCGCCCGCATCTGCCGGTCGAAGCGCTCGATGACCAGCGGCAGGAAGGCTGCCTCGTCCTCCAGCCCGGCCGCGACGACAAGCGATTGTGCCGACACCGGATTGGACATCGACAGCACGCGCGAAAAAATCTCGCCGGCAAGCTTGATGATCGGCCCGAAACCGGTGGCGATCCGCCCCGGCGGCACGAGATTGACCGGCAGGTCGCGCCGCTGGCCATTGCCGAGAATGACGCAGCGGTTGAAGGCATTGCGCGCCGCATGCGCCATGCAGAGCGCCGCCGATTCGAGCAGGATCGTCACATCGAGCGGCAGCGAGCCGCCCGAGGTCATCACCCGGCCTTCGACGACGACCGGATTGTCGTCCGAGCGGCCGGTGGCGGCAAGAATCTTGTGGCCGGTCGACAACAAGTTTTCGATCACCGCGCCGAACACCTGGGCGATCATCCGCAGGCTGAGCGGATCCTGCACATGCGTGGCGACCGGCCAGTTCCATTCGTCGGAGGCGTTGCAGAGCCAGGCGCCGATCAGCGCCTCGCGCGCCGTGCCGACATGGCGGACCGCCTTCCAGGGATCGCGGGACGCGCCGAGCGCGCCGGCCGCCATCATCGCCGTCGCCAGCAGGATGCGGATCGAAGCCGCAGCATTGCGCGTCGTTTCCGCTGCCGAGGCAAAGCTCACTGCATTGATGCTAAGCGAGGCGAGGCTGTCGCGCGGCGCCATCCGCACCGGCTCCAATCCGGCGGCCCGGAAAGCCTCTGCCGCCTGCATCCGGTTGCCACGATAGATCGCTTCGCCGACGCCGGTCAGCACCGCGCCGATCTGTCCCATCAGGCCGATATCTGCACAGCCGATCGAGCCGGTGCGGCGCACGACCGGGATGAGGTCGGCCTCGAGCATCCTGATATAGGCCTGGATCAGCTCCGGCGTGCAGCCGACCTGGCCGGTCAGCGCCGTATTGACGCGGATCGCCATGGCATTGCGCACGACATTGCAGGAAAACGGTGTGCCGGTGCCGAAATGATGGGCGCGCACCAGGCCGAGGTTGAAGGTATCGAGTTCGTCGGCCGACCATTCCACATCCTTCATGGCGCCGACGCCGGTCGTCGCGCCGTAGACGGGCATGCCGGAGGCAATCGCATCCTCGACGACCTCGCGGGCAATCGCGATGCGGGCCATGCCGGTCGCCGACGCCGAAATCGTCGCCTTGCCCGCACCGATCGTCACCATCTGGGCAAAACCCAGCGGTTGTCCGGAAAGTTCGATGCCAGGCCGTTCGTGATGCATGTGCCATATCTCCTAAACAGTGAGACTAAGCGGAGGCTCCGTTACATGGGATATCCTAAATGCCGAACACAGGATGTTTTTGACTGGCGGATCAGTTCACCATCCAGGCAATATAGAGAAGCGTCAATGCGATGACCCAAAGGGCGATCCTGGCCGAGCGGTTGTGCCGTGCCTCGGCCTTGCCGATCGCGTCTGCCGTCTGCGCGTCGAAGCGCAGCCCGTGTTCGCTCATATGCAGAAGCTGATGGTGGAATTTTTCGGTTTTCGCTGCGATTTCGGGCACGGCTTCGGCGAGTTTGACAGCCGCCTTCAGTCCGTCCTTGATGTCGGTAGCGATCCGCTTCGGGCCGAGATTGGTGCGGATCCAGTCGCCGACAACCGGCTCGGATGCCTTCCACATATTGAAGCGCGGATTGAGCATACGCGACACGCCCTCGACCACAACCATGGTCTTCTGCAGCATCACCAGCTCCGGCCGTGTCGCCATGTCGAACAGTTCGGTTACTTCGAAAAGCAGCGTCAGCAGCTTGCCCATCGAGATCGTCTCGGCCGGCTGTCCATGGATCGGCTCGCCGATTGCCCGGATCGCCTGGGCAAAACTCTCGACATTGTGGTGTCCGGGCACATAACCCGCCTCGAAATGCACCTCGGCGACGCGGATATAATCGCGGGTGATGAAGCCGTAGAGGATTTCGGCGAGGAACCTCCGCTCCTTTTTGCCGAGCCGCCCGACGATGCCCATGTCGACGGCGACGATCATGCCCCCCGCATCGACGAACAGATTGCCCGGATGCATGTCGGCATGAAAGAAGCCGTCGCGCAGCGTGTGGCGTAGGAACGACTGGATCAGCGTATCGGCGAGCAGGTTGAGATCGTGGCCGGCGGCGCGCAGGCCCTCGACGTCGGACATGCGCGTGCCGTCGATCCACTCCATGGTAATGACGTCGCGTCCGGTCCGCTCCCAGTCGACCTTCGGCACCCGGAAGCCCGGGTCTTTTTCGGTATTCTCGGCGATCTCGGAAAGGGCGGCCGCCTCCAGGCGAAGGTCCATCTCCACCTTCGTCGTCTGCTCCAGCGTCTTCGTCACCTCGATCGGTCGCAGCCGTCGGGTGGAGGCGAGGAAACGTTCCTGCATACGGGCGACGAGATACATCGCCTCGATGTCATGGGCAAAACGCTGGCGCACGCCGGGTCGCACGATCTTGACGGCGACCTTCTTGCGGCCCTCTGATGTCTCGACCTCAGCCGGATGTACCTGGGCGATCGAGGCAGCGGCGATCGGCTCGCCGAAGCTCGCATAGAGTTCGCCGATCGGCCGCCCGAGCGAGCCTTCGATATTGGCCTTGGCGGCAGCCGAGGGGAAGAACGCCATCCGATCCTGAAGCTGCGACAGGTCGTTGGCGAATTCGACGCCGACGACATCCGGCCGTGTCGCCAGGAACTGGCCGATCTTCACATAGGAAGGGCCGAGCCGTTCGACGGCCTGCGCCAAACGGTCGCTGCGTTTCTGATGCCGCGCTTTGCTCCGCTCGAAAATTGTCACGAAGGATTTGGCGAGTGCGACCGGAGGCGGCAGACCTTCGGATGGAAGAGCCGACACGACGCCTTCGCGCACAAGCACCCAGCCGACGCGCCAAAGGCGGAAATAGGCCCCGAACGTGCTCATGCTGCACTGCCCCGCCGGCCGAGGTTGGTGTTTTCTTGCCTCATTCCCTCAAAGCTTCCAGCCGGAATGCAGCGCGGCGATGCCGCCGGTATAATTGGTGTAGGTGACGCGCGAAAAGCCGGCCTGGCGGATCATTGCCGCGAAATTCTCCTGGTTCGGGAACTTGCGGATCGATTCCACCAGATATTGATAGGGCTCGGCCTCGCCGGTGATCGCCTTGCCGAATTGCGGAATGGCATTGAACGACCAGGCGTCATAGATCTTGTCGAGAAGCGGCATATCCACTTCGGAAAATTCCAGCACCAGCAGACGTCCGCCGCGCTTCAACACGCGATAAGCCTCCGATAGCGCCGCATCGATCCTCGGCACGTTGCGGATGCCGAAGGCGATCGTATAGGCGTCAAAGCTGCCGGTCTCGAAAGGCAGTTCCTCGGCATTCGCCTCGACGAAGGTGAGATTGCCGGAAAGTTTCTTCTTTTCCGCCCGCTCGGCGCCGACGCCGAGCATCGAGCCGTTGATGTCGAGCACGGTCGCATGCGCCTGCCGGCCGGAGGCTTCGACGATGCGGAAGGCGATGTCGCCGGTGCCGCCGGCAACGTCCAGTACCTTGTAACCCGGCTCCTTGCGCGGGTTCAGCGCCGAGATCATCGCATCTTTCCAGGCGCGGTGCATGCCCATCGACATGACGTCGTTCATGATGTCGTAGCGCTTGGCGACCTTGTGGAACACCTGGTTGACGAGGCCCTGCTTCTCGCCGTCAGACACCTCACGGAAGCCGTAGGAGGTCTCCATGCCGCCATCGGCGGAAGTGCGGCTTTCTGACATCAGGCTGCTCCATTCCTTAAGATTCGGGCGCGGCGGCCATAGCGAAAGACCGCGCGCGACGTTATCACAGGGCCGCACTCTGCGCGGCACACTGGCGCTATAGCGCACATCGTCCTCGGTTGAAACACGTTAGATATAGATGGGTTAAGATGCCGGAATTGCCAGAAGTCGAAACGGTGAAACGCGGCCTGGCGCCGGCGATGGAGGGGGCCCGCATCGCCAGGCTGGAGCTGCGCCGCGGCGATCTGCGCTTCCCCTTTCCCGAGGCTTTTTCCGACAGGGTTTCCGGCCGCACCATCGTCAGTCTTGGCCGCCGGGCCAAATATCTGCTGGTCGATCTCGACGACGGCAACACGCTGATTTCCCATCTCGGCATGTCCGGTTCTTTCCGCATCGAGGAAGGCGCCGCAGCCGCCACGCCGGGCGAATTCCATCATGCCCGTTCGAAGGACGAGAAGCACGATCACGTCGTCTTTCATCTGGAAGGTCAAGGTGGTCCTCGCCGCGTCGTCTACAACGACCCGCGCCGTTTCGGCTTCATGGATATGGTGGGGCGCGCCGATCTTGCCGCCCATCCATTCTTCCGTGATCTCGGCCCGGAGCCGACCGGAAACGAGCTTGGCGCCGCCTATCTCGCCGAGCGCTTCCGGAACAAGGCGCAGCCATTGAAGAGTGCGCTGCTCGACCAGAAGAACATCGCCGGCCTCGGCAATATCTATGTCTGCGAGGCGCTGTGGCGCGCCCATCTTTCGCCGATCCGCGCCGCCGGCACGCTGGTAACGGCAGGCGGGCGGCCGAAGGAGCAGCTTGACCTGCTCGTCGCTGCAATCCGCGACGTCATCGCCGATGCGATCGCCGCCGGTGGATCGTCGCTGCGCGATCATATCCAGACCGACGGATCGCTCGGCTATTTTCAGCATTCCTTCTCCGTCTATGATCGCGAAGGTCAGGCTTGCCGCACGCCCGGTTGCGGCGGTACGGTCGCCCGCATAGTCCAGGCCGGCCGCTCGACGTTCTATTGCGCCACCTGCCAGAAGTAAGATCCGGAACCGGGAGAACAGCATGGCCTATGAAACCCTGATCGTCGAAACCCGAGGCAATGTCGGCCTCGTCACGCTGAACCGACCGCAGGCGCTGAACGCGCTGAATTCCATCGTCCTCAAGGAATTGAGAGAGGCCTATGCCGCCTTCCATGCCGACGAGGCGGTCGGCGCGATCGTGCTCACCGGTTCCGAGCGCGCCTTTGCGGCCGGCGCCGATATCAAGGAGATGCAGCCGCTTGAGTTCGCCGATATCTATAAGAGTGATTTCATCAGCGGCTGGGATGAAGTTGCCAAGGCGCGCAAGCCGGTGATCGCCGCCGTCAGCGGGTTTGCGCTCGGCGGCGGCTGCGAGCTCGCCATGATGTGCGATTTCATCATCGCCGCGGAGACGGCGAAGTTCGGCCAGCCGGAAATCACCCTCGGCGTCATTCCCGGCATGGGCGGCTCGCAGCGGCTGACGCGTGCCGTCGGCAAGGCGAAGGCGATGGACCTCGTCCTGACCGGCCGGATGATGGATGCGGCCGAGGCCGAACGATCGGGACTCGTTTCGCGTGTGGTGGCGCCCGAGCGTCTGCTCGACGAGGCGCTAGCCGCGGCCGAAAAGATCGCCTCGCTGTCGCGCCCCTCGGTCTTGATGGCCAAGGAGGCGGTCAACCGTGCATTCGAGACGACGCTGGAGGAGGGGCTTCGCTTCGAACGGCGGCTGTTTCACAGTCTCTTTGCTACCGACGACCAGAAGGAAGGCATGGCGGCCTTCGTCGAAAAGCGCAAACCGGCTTTTACGCACCGTTGAATGCTTTTAGATGGTTCCAGCCGCAAAGCTTGAAAATCCGCGTTGACGTGGGCCGGCTTTAGAGTTATATGCCCGCCCACGGTTCGGAAAGCCGGTTTGGTTTTCCGCGATTGCTCCCGCATTGCTGGATTTTGTGGCCGCAGGGCCCGCGGTAATGGCGGAGTTTGTTCGAATTCTTGAGAGAGGCATCCATGGCCAATACAACTTCGGCGAAAAAAGCGACCCGCAAGATCGCCCGCCGTACCGACGTCAATAAGGCTCGTCGCTCGCGCGTTCGTACTTTCGTTCGCCAGGTCGAAGAGGCCATCGCATCCGGTGACGCCGCCAAGGCGAAGGAAGCTTTCCTGGCTGCTCAGCCCGAGCTTGCTCGCGCCGCCAGCAAGGGCGTGCTGCACGCCAACACGGCATCGCGCAAGGTTTCGCGTTTGGCCGCTCGTGTGAAGGCTCTTTCGGTCACTGCGACCGCGTAATCTTCCATTAACGACTTCCTCGTTATGATTAGCCCGGTAATTTTACCGGGCTTTTTCGATTCCGCTGATCAGACCCTGTATGGTTAATCTTGCGGCCGTTTCGTGTCAGCACCATGACAGGAAAAATTGTTTAAAAACAAAGACTTGCGCAAGGATGCTTTCACGCTACGCGACTCTGCCCCACGCTTCCGGGACCAGGGGGGAGTCAAGAAGATTATTATTTTTTTTCTTTCCCTGCGTGTCAAAATAGCCCGAACGGGGAATCTCCTTGATTCAAAAGCGATTCTTTTTTGACGCTGGTGTGACGCCCGAAAAGGGCAGGCGGAGTCAATGGCCGCTTGTTAATTTTGCGTAAAATTCATCGTTGATATTGCCTTTTGATCCTGCCTAAATGGCCTCCAACAAAGGGCGCGGACATCACCTGCAGAGGCTCGGTCTTAACTGCCACGTCGGCAGGGCGATTGGTTCGTGCCATTTGTTACGGAGCTTTGCGCTTCCGTTTTTTCAAGCACTCGACGGATTTGGGCCGTAACGTGGCTGTTACGGGCAGGGATGTTTTGTGCCTTCAGTGGCCACACGTTTAAGGCGAGGCCGCCGGGGAAGGTTAAAGTAATATTGCGTTCGGGCTGATCGGTCGAAAACGAGGATTGACCGCCAGCCTGGCACGGAATGCCGATGAAGGTTGCCGCATGAATGCGGTCCCTGCAACGGAATTTTGTGCCGGTCCCTTCGGGGGCAGTGTTTGAGTGAACCGGCAGGTAAAGCGGCTTCATGAGGATGCCGTTAGCCCGCCAAAGCGGGGAATGATCGGGCGGCTATTTTAGCGGAAGCCGCCCGGTGGAATTGAAAGGCGGCATTATGCAGATGAATACGATGACGACGGGCGGTCCCGACAATGGGGATGTGGCACCGCAGACGTTTGGCTCCATTCGCCTCGAAGTGGGAGAAGCAAAGGCGGAAATCAAGCACAGCATCCTGTTTGAGCGCGTCAGCGCGCGCTTGAAGGCTCAGGTTGGTCCTGACGTCTATGCCAGCTGGTTCGCCAGGCTGAAGCTGCATTCGGTATCGAAGAGCGTGGTGCGCCTCTCGGTTCCCACCACCTTCCTGAAGTCATGGATCAACAATCGTTATCTCGATCTCATCACCGGTCTGTTCCAGGCCGAGGATCCGGAAATCCTGAAGATCGAAGTCCTGGTGCGCACGGCAACGCGCAACGGCACGAAGGCGCTCGATGAGGCGGCTCAGCCCGAGCCGGTCGCTGCGCCCCAGGCGCGCCGTCCCGCAAGTGCCCAGCCGGCCGGCCAGGCCGTCCAGCAGGCGGTTTCCTCAGTTGCTGCGGCAAGGCCCGCAAGCTTTGGATCACCGCTCTTTGGTTCGCCGCTCGACAGCCGCTTCACCTTCGACACCTTCGTCGAAGGCAGCTCGAACCGCGTAGCACTTGCAGCGGCGAAGACGATCGCCGAAGCCGGTTCCGGCGCCGTGCGCTTCAACCCGCTCTTCATCCATTCGACGGTCGGCCTCGGCAAGACCCATCTGTTGCAGGCAATTGCCAATGCGGCAGTGCAGAACCCGCGGGCTCTGCGCGTCGTCTATCTGACGGCCGAATATTTCATGTGGCGCTTCGCCACCGCGATCCGCGACAATGATGCGCTGACGTTGAAGGATTCGCTGCGCAACATCGATCTGCTGATCATCGACGACATGCAGTTCCTGCAGGGCAAGATGATCCAGCATGAATTCTGCCATCTCCTCAACATGCTGCTCGACAGCGCCAAGCAGGTGGTCGTCGCCGCCGACAGGGCGCCCTGGGAGCTGGAATCGCTCGACCCACGTGTCCGCTCGCGCCTGCAGGGCGGTGTCGCGATCGAATTCGACGCGCCGGATTACGAGATGCGTCTCGAAATCCTCAAGCGTCGCCTCGCTGCCGCCCGGCTTGAAGATCCGTCGCTGGAAATTCCGGCCGACCTGCTCCAGCACGTCGCCCGCAACGTCACGGCCAGCGGCCGCGAACTCGAAGGCGCTTTCAACCAGCTGGTCTTCCGGCGCTCCTTCGAGCCGAACCTGTCGATCGAGCGCGTCGACGAGCTGCTTGCCCATCTCGTTGGCTCGGGCGAGCCCCGCCGTGTGCGCATCGAGGACATCCAGCGCATCGTCGCCAGGCACTACAACGTCTCGCGTCAGGAACTGGTTTCGAACCGCCGCACCCGCGTCATCGTCAAGCCGCGCCAGATCGCCATGTATCTGGCGAAGACGCTGACGCCGCGCTCCTTCCCTGAGATCGGCCGCCGTTTCGGCGGGCGCGATCACACGACCGTGCTGCATGCCGTGCGCAAGATCGAGGAGCTGATTTCGGGCGACAACAAGCTTTCGCACGAAGTCGAGCTTCTCAAGCGGCTGATCAACGAATAACCACCCGATTTTCGGAGAACTTGGACGGCTGGAAGCGATTCCGGCCGTTTTGCTTTATAAGCTTTTTATTCTATACCTCCGGCCATCCCGCGCATGTCCGATTTGGAGCGGCGTGCGTCGGACAAGGACTGAAGCGCCGAGAGGGCGCATGGGAGGATAGTGAATGAGTTTTAGAAAGATTGCCGTAATCGGCCTGGGCAAGGTCGGACGGCTGGCGGCGACGCTGTTGCATGAAGGCGGCTTCGAGGTCATCGGCGTCGATGCGCAATTGCCGCTGAGCGACGTTCCCTTCAAGTGCCGCACCGGCGATATTTCCGATCCTCAGGTGGTCGGCGAACTGCTCTCGAGCGTCGAGGCGGTGCTCTCCTGCCTGCCGTATCATTTGAACATCGAATTGGCGCGCGCCGCCCACCTGGCCGGCATTCATTATTTCGACCTGACCGAAGACGTTCCCACCACCAATTTCATCATCGAACTGTCAAAGACCGCCCGCGGCCTGATGGCGCCGCAATGCGGCCTGGCGCCGGGTTTCGTCGGCATCGTCGGCGCAAGTCTTGCCGACGGCTTCGATCGCTGCCGTTCGATCCGCATGCGTGTCGGCGCCCTGCCGCAGCATCCGACGGGCCTTCTCGGTTACGCCTTCAACTGGTCGCCTGAGGGCGTCGTCAACGAATATCTGAACGATTGCGAGGTCATCGAGGGCGGAGTGCGCAAGCTCGTCTCGCCGATGGAGTGGCACGAGACCGTCTATGTCGGCGGCGTCAAGCTCGAAGCCTTCACGACGTCTGGCGGTCTTGGCACCATGTGCGACACGATGCTCGGCAAGATCGACAATCTCGATTACAAGACCATGCGGTATCCCGGCCATATGGAGTTGATGAATTTCTTCTTCCACGAGCTTTTAATGCGCGACAAGCGCAAGCTTGCCGGCGAGATCCTGACCAATGCCAAGCCGCCTGTGGAAGACGATGTCGTCTATGTCCACGTCGCCGCCGAAGGCATGGAGAACGGCAGCCTGCGCCGCAAGGAGTTCGTGCGCGCCTATTACCCGATCGAGATTGCCGGCGCGCGCCGCACGGCGATCGCCTGGACGACGTCGGCCTCCGTCGTTGCCGTCATCGAAATGGTCCGCGACGGCCTGCTGCCGACGACCGGTTTCCTGCACCAGGAGCATATTCCGCTGGAGATGTTCCTGAAGACGCCAACCGGCAGCCTGTTCAAGGCCGGCGCTACCAGCCACGGCTGAGATATGCTTTCCGGCGCGGGCGGTGTCGACCGCGCTGGAAACAACCCGTTGTCAGCAGGCGAGATCGGCGACGACGGAATCGAGGATCAGCATGCCGGACGGGGTGCAGCGCAGGCGCGAATTGCCGATCCGCTCGACGAATTTGTGTTCGAGCAGGAATTCCTCGCGTTTCGGGTCGAGATCGCGGCCGGAAAGCTGCTGCCAACGGGCAAGATCGACGCCCTCCCTGAGCCGCAGTCCCATCAGCAGCAACTCGTCGGACTGTTCCTCGTAGCCGAGCCGCTCCTCGTCGAGGATGCCGTGACCGTCGCGCTCGACCATGTCGAGCCAGGCTTCCGGCTTGCGCTCGGTCGCCGTCGCGAGCTTCTCCGGGCCACGCGTCAGTCGGCCGTGGGCGCCCGGGCCGATACCGGCATAGTCGCCGTAGCGCCAATAGGTCAGGTTATGCCGGCTTTCGGCACCCGGCCGGGCATGGTTGGAAACCTCATAGGCGGGCATGCCCTCGCGCGCGGTGATCTCCTGCGTCGCCTCGTAGAGCACTGCCGATTGCTCGCCATCCGGCACGACCAGCTTGCCTGATTTATGCAGGCCGTAGAAGGGCGTGCCTTCCTCGATGGTCAACTGATAGAGCGAAAGATGGTCGACCGCATAGGAGATCGCTTGCCTCAGCTCCTTTTCCCATTCCTCGACCGTCTGGTCTGGTCGGGCGTAAATCAGATCGAACGACATGCGCGGAAAAATGTCGCGCGCCAGCCGGATCGCCTTCAGCGCATCGGCGACGTCATGCAGCCGGCCGAGGAATTTTAGATCCCGGTCATTCAGCGCCTGCACGCCGAGCGAGACGCGATTGACGCCGGCCGCCCGGTAGCCGCGGAAGCGTTCGGCTTCGACGCTCGAAGGATTGGCCTCCATGGTGATCTCGATGCCGGCGGGCACATGCCAGTGCCGCGCAATGCCGTCGAGAATGGCGGAGACCGTTTCCGGTTTCATCAGCGAGGGCGTGCCGCCGCCGAGGAAGATGCTCGTCACCGTCTTCGTCCCGCTCATCGCCCGCACGGTCGCCATCTCCCTCAGGAAGGCTGATGTAAAGCGCTCCTGATCGACCGGCTGGTGGCGCACATGGCTGTTGAAGTCGCAATAGGGACACTTCGCCGCGCAGAAGGGCCAATGCACATAGACGCCGAAGCCGGGCTCGCCGGTATCGGGCAGCAGTGCAGCGTCGCGCGAAAGGCTTGGCGTGTCGAAATTGTCCACGGAGTGATCCTATGCCTCCAGGCAGGTTTCGACAAAGAGTTTGAAGGCGCGAGCCCGGTGCGACAGCGCCTGCGGCTTGCCGACGCTCCAGCCGTGTTTTTCCTCGCTGCTCATTTCCCCGAAGGTGATGTCGTAACCCTCGGGCTGGAAGACCGGATCGTAGCCGAAGCCCTGGGCGCCGCGCGGCGGCCAGGCGACGCTGCCTTCCACCTCGCCGCGAAACAGCTCCGTGTGACCGTCCGGCCAGGCAAGGCAGAGTACGCTGACGAAACGCGCAGTACGCTGTTCGGGCTTGGTCGCGCCGGCATCCTGCAGCGCGTTCTCCACCTTCGCCATCGCCATGTCGAAATCGCGCGTGCCGTCTGATGTCTCGGCCCAATTGGCGGTGTAGACACCGGGGTCGCCGTCCAGCGCATCGACGACCAGCCCGGAATCGTCCGAAAGCGCCGGCATGCCGGCGGCGTTGGCCGAGGCGATGGCCTTGATCGTCGCATTTTCCTCGAAGCTGGTGCCGGTTTCCTCAGGTTCGACGAAGTTCAGCTCGGCGGCCGATTTGGCGGTGAAGCCGAGCGGTCCGATCAATTCCTGGATCTCGCGGATCTTGCCGGCATTGTGGCTGGCGACGACGATGGTCTTCGTTTCGAGCTTGCGCATTCAGATATCCTATTCGATGCCCCAGATTTTCGCCTCCGCGCATTCCAGGCTGTTACCCTCAGGATCGCGGAAATAGATCGAGCGGCCGCCATTCGGCCAGTGCACTTCGGATTCGATCGCCACACCGGCCGCTTTCAGCCGCTCAGTCATCGCGTCGATGTTGCGGCCGGACACCCGAAAGCAGGCATGGCCCTGTCCGGTCGTGCCATGCGGCGGCACCTGCAGCGCGTCAGACGCCGGCGGCTTCACCGTTTCCTCGGGATTGAAGATCAGGAGAACGCCGGGGCCGCAGCGGAAGAAGACATGCCGGTTGGCGGCGCGGGTGATCTTTTCGAGTCCGAGAACGTCTTCGTAAAACGCCTCGGCCTGGTCGAGATCGCGTGCATAGAGCGCCGTTTCCAACATGCCTTCCAGCATGGAGTTCATCCTTCGACGGCTTGCTTCTGCAGCGCGACGAGTTCGCCGATGCCGTTTCTGGCAAGCTGCATCAGCGAGGTGAATTCGCCCTCGCTGAACGGTGTACCTTCGGCGGTGCCCTGGATCTCGACGATCCCGCCGGTGCCGGTCATCACGAAGTTGGCATCGGTCTCGGCCGAGGAATCCTCGAGGTAATCGAGATCAATCACCGGCTGGCTGGCGAAGATACCGCAGGAGATGGCGGCGACATGATCCTTCAGGACCCGGTCGACCTTGATCATGTTGCGGCTTTCCATCCATTTCAGGCAGTCGTAAAGCGCAATCCAGCCGCCGGTGATCGAAGCCGTCCGGGTCCCGCCATCGGCCTGGATGACGTCGCAATCAAGTGTGATCTGCCGTTCGCCGAGCGCCTGCAGGTCGACGACGGCGCGCAGCGACCGGCCGATCAGCCGCTGGATTTCCTGGGTGCGGCCGCCCTGTTTGCCGGCGGCGGCCTCGCGCTTCATGCGCTCGCCGGTCGCCCGCGGCAGCATGCCGTATTCGGCCGTGACCCAGCCCTTGCCGGAATTGCGCAGCCATGGCGGTGTCTTTTCTTCGAGGCTGGCCGTGCAGAGCACATGCGTATCGCCGAACTTCACCAGGCACGAGCCTTCCGCATGCTTGGAAAAATTGCGCTCGAACGAGACCTTGCGCATCTGGTCGATTTTTCTGCCTGAAGGCCGCATTCTTATCTCCTGGGGTTTGTTGACCGCTTCTACGATTGGCGGCGCCCATTTGCAAATTCCCTTTTGCCACGGCTGCGAGTTTGACTTACTTTCGGGAAATATCATCAGCGCGGGTTCGAGAGGTTCATGGGCATCAGGTCGACGTCGGTTTCGGATGCCGTTGCTGCACTGGACGAGCGCTCCAGGGAAATTTTTCGCCGCATCGTCGAAGGTTATCTGGAGAGCGGCGAGCCACTCGGTTCGCGCAATCTGTCCCGCCTGCTGCCGATGTCGCTGTCGCCGGCCTCGGTGCGCAACGTCATGAGCGATCTCGAAGATCTCGGCCTGATCTATTCGCCGCATACCAGCGCCGGCCGGCTGCCCACCCAGATCGGCCTGCGTTTCTTCGTCGATGCCTTCATGCAGGTTGGTGATCTGTCCGCCGAGGACCGCGCCAATATCGATCGGCAGGTGCGGGCCGAACGCGGCGGCAATCCGGTGGAATCGATGATGAACGAGGCCAGCCGCATGCTGTCCGGCATTTCGCGCGGCGCCGGCCTGGTCATCACCTCGAAAAGCGATCCGGTGCTGAAACATGTCGAGTTCATCCGGCTCGAACCGACAAAGGCGCTGGCCGTGCTCGTCGGCGACCACGACCAGGTGGAAAACCGCATCATCGAGCTGCCGGCGGGCGTCACCTCCTCGCAGCTGGCCGAGGCGGCGAATTTTCTCAATGCCCACATGTCCGGCCAGACGCTGCCGGAACTCCGCAAACAATTGAGCCAGCTGAAGGATAACGTTCGTCACGAACTCGATGCTTTGTCGCGCGATCTCGTCGAGCGCGGCATCGCGGTCTGGGCCGGCAGCCCGGACGAGGGAAAGCCGACGCAGCTGATCATCCGCGGCCGCGCCAACCTGCTCGAGGGACTTGCCGGCGCCGAGGATCTCGACCGGCTGCGGCTGCTGTTCGACGATCTCGAAAAGAAGGACAGCCTGATCGAGATCCTCAATCTCGCCGAAACCGGTTCGGGCGTGCGTATCTTCATTGGTTCGGAAAACAAGCTCTTCTCGCTGTCCGGCTCCTCGCTTATCGTCGCGCCCTATCGTGACGACGACGATCGGATCGTCGGTGCCGTCGGCGTCATCGGTCCGACGCGGCTGAATTATTCCCGCATTGTGCCGATGGTGGACTACACCGCCCAGCTCGTCTCCCGGCTTTCGCGCAATCCGCTTTGATGCCGAAGCCCTGAAGTGCGACGGCGTCCTTATGCATCTGACAGGAGCGGCGCTGTACAGGGGCGGAATTTTCGCTTCTTTGTCACGCAGGCTTGATTTTTTTCGGTCAAACCTCGATATCGGGCGCATCTGAAGACACCAACCGGAGACCGTCATGACCGATGACACGACGAAAAACGGACCTGACGCAACTGTGGCCGATGCCGCAGCCGACGCTGCCGCCTACGTCGAGAACGATATTGCGCAGGAAGAGGCCACCCAGCCGGACCCGCTCGAGCTTCTGAAAGCCGAAAACGGCGAACTGCGCGACCGCTATCTGCGCCTTGCTGCAGAGATGGACAATCTGCGCCGGCGCACCGAGCGCGAGGTCAAGGATGCCAAGTCCTATTCCGTTGCCGGTTTCGCGCGCGACATGCTTGCCGTCTCGGACAATCTGCGCCGGGCGCTGGACGCCATCCCTCCAGAGCTCAAGGACGCGGCCGATGCCGGCCTGACGACGCTGATCGAGGGTGTCGAGATGACCGAGCGCGCCATGCTGTCGGCTCTCGAACGCCATGGCGTTCGCAAGCTGGAGCCGGTCGGCCAGAAATTCGACCCGAATTTCCATCAGGCGATGTTCGAGGTGCCGAACCCCGACGTGCCGAACAACACCGTCGTTCAGGTCGTGCAGGCAGGCTTTTCCATCGGCGAGCGCGTGCTGCGCCCGGCCATGGTCGGCGTTGCCAAGGGCGGCCCGAAGGCGGCCGAAGCCGAGACCAATTCGGTCTTCGACGAGAAGGACGCCTGAGGCTGCCGTTGTCCTCTCGTCAGGAGAAGGACATTCAAAAAATCAGATGCGGGCGAAGCGTTCGATCAGCAGATCGAAGAAGCCGTCCGCATCGACGTGGCGCATGACTTTCGCATTGCGCTTGCGCTCGGTGACATGCCACCAGTCGACCACCGTCATGCCGGCGGTGAGTTCGGACTGAACTTCGATCTCGACATTGCAGTCTCGGCCCTGGAAAAGCTCCGGCTTCAGCAGGTAGGCGACGACTGTGGGGTCATGCAGCGGCCCGCCGTCGGAGCCGTATTTCTCGATGTCGAAGCGCTCGAAGAATTCCAGCATCTCGACCATGGCCTTTGCCGGCGCCGTGCCGATCTCGGCCATGCGCTTGACCCGGTCCTTGCGGGTCAGCAATTGGTGCGTCACGTCGAGCGGCATCATCACGATCGGTACGCCCGAGCGGAAGACGATATCGGCTGCCTCGGGGTCGACATAGATGTTGAATTCGGCCGCCGGCGTGATGTTGCCGCCCTCGAAGAAGCCGCCGCCCATCATCACCAACTCTCGGATGCGCGGGGCGATATCGGGTGCCTTCTGCAAGGCCATGCCGATATTGGTGAGCGGCCCAAGCGTGCAGAGCGTCACCGTGCCTTCCGGCTCCAGGCGCAGCGTCTCGATGATGAAGTCGACGGAATGGCCGGGCTGCAGCGCCATCGTCGGCTCGGCGAGCTCAGGGCCGTCGAGGCCGGTCTTGCCGTGCACATGTTCGGCGGTCACCAGCTTGCGGGCAATCGGCGCGTCGGCGCCGGCGAAAACCTTCGTCTCCGTCCGGCCGCAGAGCTCGCAGACGATGCGTGCATTGCGGCTGGTGAGCGAAAGCGGCACGTTGCCGGCGACGGTGGTGATGCCCAGTACCTCCAACTCCTCGGGGCTGCCGAAAGCCAGCATGATGGCGGCCGCGTCGTCCTGACCGGGATCCGTGTCGATGATGATCTTTCTTGCGTTTGCCATCCGATGCACCGTTTTCTTCATTTCTCGTCACAAATCGGCACATTCAGCGCCGGCACGTTTTGATGCGAGGCAGCAGGCGCTTTGTCAAGCAGCCGGCCGCCACCACCTTAAAATTGAGGGTGCGGCCGGGACGTCGCCTGCGTCTTGCAGCGCCGGGATGCTGTCCCCATATTAGCGGCATCCGGATGCTGCCCGTAAGGTCCGGGAAGGTCGCTTGCATCAAGGACTTGAAAAAAGATGAGCCGCATTACCCCTTTCGCCAGCCCGTTGCTTCTGGGCTTCGATGCCATGGAAAAGACGCTGGAGCGCATTTCCAAGGCGAGCGACGGATATCCGCCCTATAATATCGAACGCATCGGCGCCGATAGCGCCGCGCCGGAACGTCTGCGCATCACGCTTGCGGTGGCCGGTTTCGGCGAGGAGGAACTCGATGTCTCCATCGAGGAAAACCAGCTTCTGATCCGCGGCCGCCAGGTGGAGCAGGGTGAACGGGATTATCTCTATCGCGGCATCGCCGCCCGCCAGTTCCAGCGCACCTTCGTTCTGGCCGATGGCATGCAGGTGCTGGGAGCCGGCCTGAAGAACGGTCTGCTCTCCGTCGATCTAATTCGTCCGGAACCCGCGCGCATGGTCAAGAAAATTAACATTTCGGTCTCACAGTAGCACAACGGTGTGTCGAACCGTTGGTCCCTTCTTCCGGAGGAACAGGAATGTTGATGAAAGAAGCCACGTCTCACTTGACCAAATCCGAGCTTGCCCACATCGGCAGCGGCGAGGTCGCCTATATCAGAAAAATGCGCACCGAAGAGGTCGCCAAGTGCTTTCCCGAGGCGCCGGATATCGATCCGAACGTCGACCTCTGGGCACTCTTCGGCGCCGACGGCACGCCGATTCTTCTGACGGACAATCGCTCCAGCACCTTCTTCAAGGCCGCCGAGGACGAGTTGAAGACGGTCAGCCTGCACTGAGAGTGCCTAATTGTCGGACGCTGCTTCAGGATAGGTTAATCGCCTTTGGTGCTGTGCCTGTGGCCCCCCTCATCCGACCATGGGGGCCACCTTCTCCCCGCTGGAGAGAAGAGGGGAGAATGCCGCGCCGATGCTGCCCAAATGAACCCGGCTGTTCAAAAGCACGGCATCCAATGGGATCGATAACGAAGCAGCTTGCTCCCTCTTCTCCCAAGCGGGGAGAAGGTGGCCCGAAGGGTCGGATGAGGGGGCCACACGGCACGCCGTTTATGAGCGCCTTTGCCGACTTCGCTGAAACTCAGATCTTCCTGAACGTCAGATAGGCCGAGGACCGGCCCTCGCGGCGCGCCTTGGCCTCGTAGCGCGTGCTCGGCCAACCCTGATAGGGCGTCAGCCAGTCGGCTGCATTGTCGGCCATCCAGTCGAAGCCGCCATGGTCGCGGCATTTGAGCAGCGTCCAGTTCACATAGGTGTCGATGTCGGAGGCAAAGCAGAACAGGCCGCCGGGCTTCAGCACGCGATGGAAGCGGTCGAGATTGGTCTTCGAGACGAAGCGCCGCTTCCAGTGTTTCCGTTTCGGCCAGGGGTCGGGATAGAGCAGATCGATCTGATCGAGCGAAGCGGCCGGCAGCCAGTCGAGCAGCTGCGTCGCGTCGTCATTATAGACGCGGATATTGCGCGCGCCGGTCTCGTCGACGCGAGACAGCAGTTTCTGCATGGAATTGACGAAGGGCTCGACGCCGATAAAGCCGGTCGAGGGTGTCTCGAGGGCGCGGTGGATCAGGTGTTCGCCGCCGCCGAAACCGATTTCCAGCCGCAATCTCTCGACCGGAACCGGGAAGAGCGATGCCAGCGGCTCCGGGGGAGCCGCTGAAAGATCGATAAGGAAGGCCGGCAGCAGACTGTTCAGCGTCTCGGCCTGCTGTTCGCGCAGGGCCTTGCCCTTACGGCGACCGAAGAAGGCTTCGGTCGCGCGGCCGCGGCGTTCCATATCCGTCATGCTTTATCTCAGGCCTTCACGCTTTCCTTGAGCGCCTTCACGAGGTCCGTGCGCTCCCAGGAGAACGAACCATCGCGGCCGGCCTTGCGGCCGAAATGGCCGTAAGCGGAGGTCTTCGCATAGATCGGCTTGTTGAGGTCGAGATGGCGGCGGATGCCGGTCGGAGACAGGTCCATATTCTTGCGGATCGCCGCCTCGACCTGATCTTCGGTGAACTTGCCGGTGCCGTGCAGGTCGACATAGATCGACAGCGGCTGCGCAACGCCGATCGCGTAGGAGATCTGGATCGTGCAGCGATCGGCAAGGCCGGCGGCGACGACGTTCTTGGCAAGATAGCGGGCGGCATAGGCAGCCGAACGGTCGACCTTCGTCGTGTCCTTGCCGGAGAATGCACCGCCGCCATGCGGAGCCGCGCCGCCGTAGGTGTCGACAATGATCTTGCGGCCGGTCAGGCCCGCATCGCCGTCCGGTCCGCCGATGACGAACTTGCCGGTCGGGTTGATGTACCACTTGCAATCGTCAGCGATCTTCAGTTCGCCGAGCGCTTCGCGGATATAGGGCTCGACGACGGCGCGGACCTTCTTCGAATCCCAGCTCTCGTCGAGATGCTGGGTCGAAAGTACGATCGAGGTTGCTTCCGACGGCTTGCCGTCGACGTAGCGCACCGTCACCTGGCTCTTGGCGTCGGGACCAAGCTTGGCGACGTCGCCGTCGCCCTTCTTGCGGGCCGTTGCGAGCAACTGCAGGATCTTGTGGGAGTAATAGATCGGAGCCGGCATCAGGTCCGGCGTTTCGCGGCAGGCGTAACCGAACATGATGCCCTGGTCGCCGGCGCCTTCGTCACCCTGTTGGTCGGCGGCGCTGTCGACGCCCTGCGCGATGTCGGCCGACTGCGAGTGCAAGAGCACGTCGATCTTTGCCTTCTTCCAGTGGAAGCCGTCCTGCTCGTAGCCGATATCCTTGATGGCGCGGCGGGCAGCGGCCTTGAACTTGGAAGGATTGATGACGTCCTTGCCATCCTTATCCTTCTTCATCAGGCTCGGCGGCAGGCGGACTTCACCGGCGATGACGACGCGGTTGGTCGTTGCCAGCGTTTCGCAGGCAATACGCACGCCCCACGGATTGACGCCGGTCTTGGCCGCTTCGCGGTAGACCAGATCGACGATCTCGTCGGAGATGCGGTCACAGACCTTGTCAGGATGACCTTCGGCAACAGATTCGCTGGTAAAGAGATAATTCGCGCGCATTCCGGGATTCCCCTCAAAGAACAAAATCTCGCTAGTAGGTACTCAGTTCGAGGCTCCATGACAAGCGCAGAAGGACATAAATATATCTTTATATCTGCGGCAAAGTGACAAATTTTGCCCCAAAAACGCAAAAAAGCGGCCTTTCGGCCGCCTTTGGGATTCTGCGACGGAGCTGGTTCAGTCGGCGTCGGCCTCAGCGGCCAAAGCCTTCACCAACTCCACGACCTTGCGGCGAACCTTGGGATCGGAAATCTTGACGAAGGCGCGGTTGAGCTGCAGGCCTTCCGAGGAAGAGAGGAAATCGACGACGTAATTCGAGCTGGAGGTTTCCATGCCGCCGGCGGCGCCAGAATTTTCGCCAGGCGCGTCCTCGAAGAAAAGGAAACCGGAACATTGAGGATGTTCGAGATATTTTGCAGACGGCTTGCGCCGACGCGGTTGGTGCCCTTTTCGTATTTCTGGATCTGCTGGAAGGTGATGCCGAGGCTTTCCCCGAGTTTTTCCTGGCTCATGCCCAGCATTGTTCGGCGAAGGCGAATACGGCTGCCAACGTGGATGTCGATCGGATTCGGCTTCTTTTTATTTTCAATCATGGTCGTGCCCTAGCTAAGAATTTCAACCTGTTTAACCGGCATGCCCCTGATCCATCCCAAACGCCACGTTGCAAGCAGTGAGAACCCACCTTTGAACATACGTTCGGAACGCCGATTGTCATCACTATGCAATTTTAGGGGTTTTTGGTCAATTCAACCCGGAAATAAAACCTCTACGAGAAACCAGCGCAATCAAAATGAGCAGCGCCTCGGTCAACCAGAAGTGTGTTTGCAGGGGAAATGTCGTTCCAGCTTCTCCCCCTAACCTATCGAGAGTTGCATCAATAAAGCCGGTTTCTTCGAGACCGAGGCCCGCAATTACTTCCCCTTGTGCATTCACAATTGCTGAAATGCCGCTATTGGCGTCGCGAATCAGTGGCAGACCGGTTTCGACCGCCCGGATCCGCGCCTGCTGGAAGTGCTGATAGGGGCCGGGTGTCGCACCGAACCAGGCATCATTGGTGATGTTGAGGATCGCATTGGCGTCTTTTATGTCGCCGGTCATTTCATCGGGGAAAATGATCTCGTAGCAGATCAGCGGATAGAGATTGAGCCCGCCGGGCAGCGCCAGCAGATGCCGGCTCGCCGCCGCCGAAAACCCGCCCGGCATCTCGACGATGTTCTGGATGCCGAATTCGGAGAGTAGGTCCTCGAAGGGCAGGTATTCGCCGAAGGGTACCAGATGCACCTTGTCGGAGGCGGCGATGATCTGACCGCGGCCGTCGATGACGTAGATGGAATTATAATAGCGCGTCGGCGTACCCGGTCCCATCTCTTCGGCGCGGACGGCGCCGGCAATCAGGATCTGACTGTCGTCGAGCGTGTCGGCGATCCGCGTCAGCGCATCCTGATTGTCGGTGAGGATGAAGGGGATCGCGGTTTCCGGCCAGACGATGATATCGGGCTTGCGCCCGCCATTCCTGGGCGCTTCGGCCGACAGCTTCAGATGCGTCTCGAAGATCGCGTTGCGGTCGACGTCGTTGTCCATCTTGGCTGTCTGGTCGATGGCCGGCTGCACCAGCCGCACCACCGGCCGCTTGTCCTCAGGCAATATGTCCGGTCGCGGCGCAAGATGGAGAGCGTAAGCGCCATAACCGAGATGGGCGGCAAAGAGCAGGACGGCGAACGCGATGCCCGGCCGCGCCCCTTGCCGCGTCCCGGCAAGGGCAGGTGCGGAAAAGACGAAGACGGCAAGGGCCGTCACCCCCATTGCCCCGATCAGATGCGCCGACTGCATCATCAGCGGAACCGGCATCATGCCGTAACCGATGGCGTTCCAGGGAAAGCCGGTCAGGATGACGCTTCGAAGCCATTCCATCAGCCCGAAGCCGGCCGCAAGTGCGGCGATCCGTCCCATGCCATCGGACCAGAAGATGCGGGCAAGGGCGGCCGCCAGTCCGTAGAAAATCGCAAGACAGGCCGGCAGCCCGAGAATTGCCAAGGGCAGCGCCCAGGCGAATTCTTCCTGATCGACCAGAAGCGCATGGCCAACCCACCAGAGGCCGGCGACGAAATAACCGAAGCCGAACAGCCAGCCGGTGGCAAAGGCCGGCCACAGCCTGCCCATCAGGCCGCTTTCAGGCGAAGCCGCCGCCCCGTCGATCAGCCAGACGAGCAGGGTGAAGGAAACGAACATCGCCGCGAAAAAGCCGATGGGCGGCAGCGCCAGAACCGCGAATGCCCCGGCGGCGATGGCCAGCAGCGACCGTTTGAAACCCCAGACGAGGATAACCCTGTCCGCAAGCCGCTCCATGCGCACTCCCATCAAACCGCGAATCAACCCATCCGCAGTCTTTCAAAAAAGCGGCTCTTTGTCCTGCTAGAGCATGATGCCGAAAAGTGTGAGCGGTTTTCGGGCGACACTATGCTCTGACTCCTTAGTTGAGAACAGATCGCCCTGAAGTGTGCAGCCGTTCCGGGATAACGACATGCACAAAACAACCAACTTTAGTTGGCGGTCGATTCCGCCGACCGGTCGTCGCCGGCGTCGGAGCCGGGCGTGATGTCGCCATCCGCCTTGGCGCGGCGGCGGATTGCATGGCGCTTGCGGGTGATGCGCAGCCGCTTGATGCGGCGCGGATCGGCGTCGAGGATGTGGAATTCGAAGCCCGGCAGCGCCTGGACGACCTCACCCCGCACCGGGATGCGGCCGAGCGCGGAGAAGATCAGGCCGCCCAGCGTATCGACCTCGTCGACCTGCTCGCTGATGTCGAAATCCGGCCCGATCGCCGCGGCGATCTCTTCCAGTTCGACGCGGGCGTCGGCGATGAACACGTCTTCGGCGACCCGCTTGAACATCACCTCTTCGTCGTCATGTTCGTCGTCGATGTCGCCGACCACCATTTCGACGATGTCCTCATGCGAGGCGAGCCCGTCGGTGCCACCATATTCATCGATGACGAGCGCCATCTGCGTGCGGTTCACCTGCATGCGCCGCAACAGGTCGGACGCCAGCATCGATGGCGGCACGAACAGGATCTTGCGAATGATGCCGGCTTCCGTCAGCGTCTTCTGCAAGTCGACGCGGGCGAGATCCAGATTGGTCTTGGCCGCACGTGTGGTCTTCTGGATATTTTCGGGCGCAACCTCGATCGCCGGTAGCGCCGGCAGGCTAACGGCCGGTTTCGTCGCGCCGCGGCGCTTGTTGCGCGCCTGCTTGGCGACATAGGAGAGCAGGTCGCGGATATGCACCATGCCGCGCGGATCGTCGAGCGTATCGGCATAGACGGGCATGCGCGAGCGGCCGGATTCCTCAAACAGGATCATCAGTTCGCCGATGGTGATATTTTGGTCGACCGCCTCGATATCGGCGCGCGGCACCATCACGTCGGCGACGCGCACCTCGCGAAAGCGCAGGATGTTGTGCAGCATTGCCCGTTCGTCGGGCGAAAAGGCGTCGTCGCCATGCGCATCGGTCATCAGCGCGTCGGCAAGATCCTCACGCAGCGAGCCCTGCTGCGGACGGAGAATGCGCGCGGCGCGCGACCAGAAGGATTGGGATCGGCCAGATGGCCGACTACTGCCTGCCTCGTCCGAAGAGGAGGATGGCTCGGAGTCCTTGGCGTCTGCCGCCGGCTTCGTCGTAAAGTCGCTCATGGTTCCATTTTAAGGTCTTGACCCTCGTAGGGATCAGATAGGCCGAGCTGCGCCAAAATGCGAGTCTCCAGCCCCTCCATAGTTTCGGCTTCGGCACTATTCATATGGTCGTAGCCGAGAAGATGCAAGAAACCGTGCACCAGAAGATGGGTCAGGTGGTCGTCGAAACTCTTTTCGAGCTCGTCGGCTTCCCGCTCCACCGTCTCCCGGGCGATAATGATGTCGCCGAGCATCGGACCGGGCATCTTGCCGGGCTGAACCGGAAAGGCCGGAAACGACAGCACATTGGTCGCCTTGTCCTTGCCGCGCCATTCGGCGTTGATGTCCTGGATCGAGGCGTCGTCGGTGAAGACAAGCGAAACCTCGGGGGGCATCGTCGGGAACGGTTGCTTCTCGCTGTCGCGGAGATAGACCACGGCTGCGCCGAGCACGCGTTCGCAAAACGACAGCAGCGTCTCCTCGCCCGGCCAGCCGATGTCCTCGACGCTGATCTGGATGTCGAGGTCGGCCATCAGTCCTGCCGGCTGACTGCTTCGGTTTCGACGGCATAGGTCGAATCATAGGCCCTGACGATGCGCCCGACCAGCGGATGGCGGACGACGTCGGTATCCTTGAAGCGCACGATCGAGATGCCCTCGACGCCGTTCAGCAGCTGCAGCGCCTCGACGAGACCGGATTTGATGCCGCGCGGCAGGTCGATCTGGCTCGGGTCGCCGGTGATGATCATCCGGGCATTTTCGCCGAGACGCGTCAGGAACATCTTCATCTGCATCGATGTCGTGTTCTGCGCTTCGTCGAGGATGATGGCGGCGTTGGCCAGGGTGCGGCCGCGCATGAAGGCGAGCGGCGCGATTTCGATGACGCCGGCGGTGATCGCCCGGTCGACCTTGTCGGCGGGGATCATGTCGTAGAGTGCGTCATAGAGCGGGCGAAGGTAGGGGTCGACCTTTTCCTTCATGTCGCCGGGCAGGAAGCCGAGGCGCTCGCCCGCTTCGACGGCAGGGCGCGACAGAATGATCTTTTCGACGGCACCGCGCTCCAGCAGCTGGGCGGCATGGGCGACGGCGAGATAGGTCTTGCCGGTGCCGGCCGGGCCGACGCCGAAGACCATTTCGGCGCGTTCCAGCGCCCTGATATAGGCGTCCTGCGTCGGCGTGCGGGCGATGATCGTCTTTTTGCGGGTGGAAACCTGTGCCATCGTCAACTTGGCCTTGCGCTCCATCGTGGGAAGGCTGAGCTGATCGTCGGCGGCGACCGCCATGCGGATTGCGCCCTCGACGTCGGATCGTTCCACGCTGCCGCCTTTCTGAAGTTTTTCGTAGAGATAGTCGAGCGTGCGCCGCGCCTGGTTGGTGGTCACGACATCGCCTGATATGACGACCGAATTGCCGCGCGCCCGCGCATCGATGTTGAGCCGTTCCTCGAGCAGCTTGAGGTTCTGGTCGAATTGACCGAAAAGCTCGCTGGCGAAGCGGTTGTTCTCGAACGTCAGGACAAAGTGATTGGAGTCGCTTGGCGTGCGGGGGTGGCGCGGTGAAGAAGAAACCAATTCTTGTCCGTTCAAGCGGTCGGGCTCCTTGGGTTAAACCGCAGCCTCTGCGCGTTCGGCAAACAGGCTGTTGTTTCCGGTTCCGGTGATTCGCACTTTAATAATGTCACCGATTTGCGATGCTTTTGCATCAACATTCACGGATTGAAGCCAGGGAGAACGGCCGATTAGCTGTTCCGGCATGCGACCGGGCTTTTCGAGCAACAGATCGATCTCTTTGCCGATGCAGGATTCGGCAAATTCCTGCTGCTGCTTCACGAGAAGCGCTTGCAGGCGTTCCAGCCGTTCTGCCTTGATCTCTTCCGGCACCTGGTCCTTCAGCTCCGCGCCGGGCGTGCCCGGCCGTGTCGAGTATTTGAACGAGAAGGCCTGTGCATAACGGACCTCCTCCACAAGCCGGAGTGTATCCTCAAAATCGGCGTCTGTCTCCCCCGGAAAGCCGGTAATGAAATCGCCCGACAGCGCGATATCGGGCCGCACCGCACGGATGCGCGCAATCAGCGTCAGATATTCGGCTGCCGTGTGGCGTCGGTTCATCGCTTTGAGGATACGGTCGGAGCCCGATTGCACCGGCAGGTGCAGATAGGGCATCAGCGCCCTGAGGTCGCGATGGGCGTTGATCAGCCGGTCGTCCATGTCGCGCGGATGGCTTGTGGTATAGCGCAGCCGCGCAAGGCCGGGGATCTCGGCAAGGCGGTAGAGCAAATCGCCGAGGCTCCATGCCTCGCCCTGCGGCCCGGCGCCGTGCCAGGCATTGACGTTCTGTCCGAGCAGGGTGATTTCGCGCACCCCGCTGTCGGCGAGCTTTTCGGCTTCCTCGACGATCTGAGAAACCGGCCGCGACACTTCCGAGCCGCGCGTATAGGGCACCACGCAGAAGGTGCAGAACTTGTCGCAGCCCTCCTGCACCGTCAGGAAGGCGGTGACGCCGCGGGCGCGGATCTTGCGGCTCTCGGCGATCGGCAGATGCTTGAACTTGTCCTCGAGCGCATATTCCGTATCGACGACGCGCTGGCCCTCTTTGGCCCGGCGCAGCGCCTCCGGCAGGCGGTGATAGGTCTGCGGGCCGATGACGACGTCGACGGCAGGCGCGCGGCGCAGGATCTCCTCGCCTTCGGCCTGGGCAACGCAGCCGGCAACGCCGATCATCATCTCCCTTCCGTCCGCTGCCTTCCTCTTTTTCATGTCGCGCAGCCGTCCGAGCGCCGAATAGACCTTTTCGGCCGCCTTTTCGCGGATATGGCAGGTGTTGAGCAGGACCAGGTCCGCCTCTTCCATATCTTCCGTCGGTTCGTAACCGTCGCGGGCGAGCGCATCGCTCATGCGCGTCGAATCATAGACGTTCATCTGGCAGCCATAGGTCTTGATGAAGACCTTGCGGCTGTTGCTGCCGTCGGCGACGATCGGCTCCGGGGCTTGGAAAAGGGCGCTGTCCTGTGTCATGGCGCGCTATTTAGTGGTTTTTGCCGTCCGAGAAAATCGAAATCTTGTTTTAGCAGCGAGCTAAGAGATTTCCCGCCCGCGCAGGCAGCTGTTCAACAGGTTGCGGATGCGCAATGCGATCGTACCGCTCACTTCCTTGCGATTGGTGTCGGCGCGGTAATCCACCGCCTCGCCGAAGCAAACCTCGGCGTCGATCGCGCCGCATCGCACGATATCGATCAGATGCGGCAGCAGCTCGATATCCCCCGGCCAGGCGGCGAGCGGCCGGTGATAGCGGCCCATGGCGATACCGTGCACCCTGGTATAGGCAATCGCCACCGGCTGCACCACGACGGTTCCCGTCGGCGAAGCGGGCACGGCCATCGCCGCGGCGCCGAACAGCGAGGATTTGACCTCCAGCAGCCGGTTGCCGTCGGAAGTCGTCCCTTCCGGGAAAAGCACGACGATCTCGCCGTCGGCCATGCGCCCGGCGATCTCGTTGGCCTGGTGACCGGTCCTGCGCTTCTCCTCGCGCACGACGAAGACGCTCTTCTGCAGCTTGGCGAGCGTGCCGAAGATCGGCCAGTCGGCCACCTCGATCTTGGCGATGAAGGCGACGTCGGCAACCGCCGACATCACCATGATATCGAGCCAGGACGAGTGGTTGGAGCAGAGCATCAGTGGCCGGCGCTCTTCCAGCCTGCCGCTGACGCGAACGCGGATACCGAGACAATAGCAGACGATACGGTGCCAGACGCGCGGCAGCCTGCGGCGCAGCCGCCAGTCGAAACTGAGCGCCAGCACCTGCAGCGGCATGAGCACGATGCTGACGGTGAAGATGACGATCGCGGCAAGCGTGATGCGCAGCCAGGCGATCAAATGCTGGTCTCCCGGGCGGCCATTGCTTCAGAGATCTTCCTTCTTCAACGGAACGCCGTAGAGTTCGAGCCGGTGGTCGACCAGCCGGAAGCCATGCTCGCGGGCGATGCGTTCCTGCAGCGCCTCGATCTCCGGCGAGCGGAATTCGATGACCGTGCCGGTCTTCAGGTCGATCAGGTGGTCGTGATGCTCTTCCGGTACCGTTTCGTAGCGTGAGCGGCCGTCGCGGAAATCGTGGCGGGCGATGATGCCGGCATCCTCGAACAGTTTCACGGTCCGATAGACGGTCGAAATCGAGATCTTCGCATCGACCTTCACCGAGCGGCGATAGAGTTCTTCGACGTCGGGATGGTCTTCGGAATCTTCGAGGATGCGCGCGATCACGCGGCGCTGCTCGGTCATGCGCATGCCGCGTTCGGTGCAAAGCTCCTCAAGGGTCTTGGCTACATCAGACATGGCCCGCCTGTAAAATATCCATGTTTCGACAACGCCGCACGGCGCTTGCGCCGGCCTGCATGTCATCTCGCTGCAAGGCAACTACCGAAGAACGCGCTTCATGACAAGCGCCGTGGAGAGGGCGCCGTTGTCCTGCTTGTAGTAACCCTTGCGTTCGCCGACCTTTTCGAAGCCGAGCTTGCGATAGAGGCCAAGGGCTGCGGTATTGCCGTTGTCGACTTCGAGAAACATGCTCTCGCCGCCGCGCGCGCGGGCTTCCCTGATCGCCGCCTGCATCAGCCGCCAGCCGAGCCCGGCACGGGCGACTTTCGCCTGTACGGCGATCGTCAGGATCTCCGCCTCGCCGGCGACATGGCGGGCAAGGATAAAGCCGGGAAGCGGCTTCTTCAGGAAGGCATTGGTCTGGCGCGCGACGAAACCGAACACGGTGTCCTGCATAAGCAGGCCGTGAAATTCACCATCGCCCCAGGGCCGGGCGAAGCGCTCCCCGTGCAACACGGCGACATCGCGGCAATCCTCGCGCTCCATGGCGATGATCTCGAATTCCGGCTTCAGCGTCAGATAGGATTCCAGCATGGTCACACTCGTCGGGCGATCGCATACCCGGCCTGCGGCTTGGCATCGGGTCCGCGCAGATAAAGGGGCTTCGGCTTTCCGGCATCGGGGGAGGCGGCAGCACCGAGGCGCGCCACGACGGAGATCGGGAAACTGTTGGTGTGATCGCCGCCGGCATCGGCCTTCAGCAGCGGCGTCGCCGAACCGGTGATCTCGCCGTCGAAGCCTCTGGCAAAAGCCTGCGCTTGCGCAACGCTCAACGCCCGAGGTGCGTCGAGGGATGAACCGTCGGCTGAAAAGGACTGGAGGTAGATTTCGTCTCGCTTGGCATCCATTGCTGCCAGCACGGCACGATGGGGCGTCTTTTGGCGCTGGGCTGATGCCATGACCTCGAGCGTGGTGACGCCGACGGCAGGCACATTGAGGGAAAGCGCAAAACCGCGGGCTGCGGCAACGCCGACGCGGATACCGGTAAACGAGCCGGGACCGATGGTGACGGCAATGCGGTCGATATGAGAAAGTGCCAGCCCCGCCTGATCGAGCGCGCGATCGACGATATGGATCAGATGCTCAGCATGCCCCTTGCCGATCATGTCCGATGCCTCCCCCAGCATCGTATTCCTGCCGCTGTCGTAAACGGCGGCAGCGCAGTCTACACCTGCCGTGTCGAGCGCCAGAACAATCATGCCATCAATTTCCGAAAAATCTATTGTCGCTTGATCATAAATCCGTCCGGCCGAACGAGAGATGAACGGCCGGACGGATCCAAGCTTTTTAAGCGGCAATCACTTCCTGCACTTCCGGGACGAAATGGCGCAGCAGGTTCTGGACGCCGTGCTTCAGCGTTGCCGTCGAAGACGGGCAGCCGGCGCAGGACCCCTTCATGTTCAGATAGACCTTGCCGTCCTTGAAGCCGCGGAAGGTGATGTCGCCGCCATCTTGGGCAACGGCGGGGCGCACGCGGGTCTCGAGAAGCTCCTTGATGGTCAGCACGATCGATTCATCGCCCTCGTCGAAGAATTCGTCGCCGGCATCGACGTCTTCCGAGAGGATGGAGGCATCGCCCATGACCGGCTTGCCGGACATGAAATGCTCCATGATCGAACCTAAGATAGCCGGCTTAAGATGCTGCCATTCGGCATCGTCCTTGGAGACGGAAATGAAATCATAGCCGAAATAGACGCCGGTGACGCCAGGGATTTCGAACAGGCGGGCAGCGAGCGGCGAAGCCTCCGCCTCCTCGGCACTGCGGAACTCGGCGGTGCCGTTTTCCATCACCACCTTGCCCGGCAGGAACTTCTGCGTGGCGGGATTCGGCGTGGCTTCGGTCTGAATGAACATCGGGGTCTCCATGCGGCTGGCCCATGGCTTCGCCGTCTTTAGAATTCTTCAAAAGAAGATAAGCCCATTGCCAGTTCCATTCAAGAGATCTTTACTCAAGAAATTATCAGCAGAGGGCGTCGATTTCCTCGTTGGTCAGCGTATCCGGCAGCACGGTCACCGGGATCGGAAACGCCGCCGCGCGGCCGGCAACCGACGAAACCAGTGGCCCTGGACCTTCCTTCGCCGAACCGGCAGCCAGAACCAGGATCGCCACATCGCGGTCGTCTTCGATCACGGCGTTGATCTGTTCGGCCGCACTGCCCTCACGGATGACGACCTCAGGCTCGATGCCGATCGTCTCGCGCACGATCTGGGCGATCTTGGCAACGACGGCTTCGGCCTCTTCGCGGGCTTCGGCCCGCATGATCGCCTCGACGCCGAGCCATTGCTGGAAATCCCCGTCGGGGATGACGTAGAGCAGCACCAGCCCGCCATTGGAATTCTTCGCGCGCCGGCCGGCATAATGAACGGCGCGTTGGCATTCGGGTGTACCGTCGATCACCGCCATGAATTTGCGGCGATGACCTTCGAGCCGTGAGAGTCGCTTCGATACCATGGCGCGGACTCTGACACCCGAAGCGGAAAATTTGCAAGCCCAGTTTTTCCGCTTCTCCCCCCGGGAGAAGGTTCCCTTCGCCCCCAAGCGGGGGAAGAAGAGATCACCCTCAATAGAGGAAGCCGATGACGTCGCGCACCTGGCTCATCGTCACTTCGGCGCGTGCCCTGGCGCGTTCGCCGCCCTTGCGCAGGATCGCGTCGATATGGCTGGTATCGTCCATCAGCCGGCGCATCTCGCCGGTGATCGGCGCCATCACATGGATGGCGAGATCGACCAGTGCCGGCTTGAAGATCGAGAACTGCTGGCCGCCGAATTCGGCAAGCACGTCGGCCTTCGACTTGTCGGCAAGTGCGGCATAGATCGCCACCAGATTATCGGCTTCCGGGCGGCCCTGCAGCCCGTCGATCTCGCTCGGCAGGCCGTCCGGATCGGTCTTTGCCTTGCGGATCTTCTTCGAGATTGCGTCCTCGTCATCCATCAGATTGATGCGCGAGAGGTCGGAAGGATCGGATTTCGACATTTTCTTGGTGCCGTCGCGCAACGACATGACGCGCGGCGCCGGCCCGCCGATCAGCGGCTCGACCATCGGGAAATAGGCATGCACCGGCTCGTTGCCGACGGTGATGTCGATGCCATAAACGGTCCTGCTGATGTGCTCGGCATAATCGAGGTTGAACTTCATCGCGATGTCGCGGGCAAGCTCCAGATGCTGCTTCTGATCCTCTCCAACCGGCACGTGGGTGGCGCGGTAGACGAGAATGTCGGCGGCCATCAGGCTCGGATAGGCGTAAAGACCGAGCGATGCCTGCTCGCGGTCCTTGCCGGCCTTGTCCTTGAACTGCGTCATGCGGTTCATCCAGCCGATGCGGGCGACGCAATTGAAGATCCAGGCAAGTTCGGCATGCTGCGGCACGGCCGACTGGTTGAAGACGATATGCTTTTCCGGATCGATGCCGGCGGCGATGAAAGCGGCGGCAATCGAGCGCGTCTGGCTCGGCATGTCCTCATGCACGAGTTGGGCGGTGAGCGCATGCATGTCGACGACGCAGTAGATGCAGTCATTGCCGTCCTGCAGCGCCACGAACCGCCGGATCGCGCCGAGATAATTGCCGAGATGCAGATTGCCGGTCGGCTGCACGCCGGAGAATACGAGTTTCTTGAATTCGCTCATGTCGTCCTCAATAGGCTGGTGGAGGGCCCACAGCTTTAAATGGCTGCATTGCAGCAGGGCTTTTCGCCCATGTTGCTAACGCCGCGGCTTATGCACGGGCAACAGGCCGCAATCAAGAGGTTCAGGCAGCGTGATGCTGGATCAGATCGAAGCTATTGCCGTAGGGATCGGCAAACACCGCAACCGTGCCGTAGACCTCATGCCGCGGCTCTTCGAGAAAGCGTACGCCGGCCGCAAGCATTGCGGCATGGTCGCGGGCGAAATCGTCGGTCTTCAGAAAGAAGCCGACACGGCCGCCCGTCTGGTTGCCGATCGCCGCGCGCTGCGTCGCATCTGCCGCCTGCGCCAGCAGAAACGCGGCGCCGTCTCCAACCCTGGCCCCACCCTTCGGCTTCACCACCACCCAGCGCTTTCCCTCCGGCTGCGTCTCATCCTGAAGGCAGTCGAAACCGAGGCAATCGCAATAGAAAGCCTTGGCGCGGTCGTAGTCGTCGACCACAAGGGTGACGAGGAAAAGCGACTGGATCGTCATGGTCTATCTCCCGATTGAGACGTTTATTCCAAGTTTGATCGGCCATATCTCTGATTTTAAGCCAAAGTGATCAAGCTTCTTACTCACAATTGAGTATAAAATTTCACAGAAAAGCTTTTATTGAACTGAGAATCCTCCACCGCGCGGCATCGGCCCAATGGCCGCCGTGTCAACCGCCCGGAGGGGACCATGCAGAACGCCAGTTTGCTCGCCATGGCAGGCCTTTTCGCCCTACAATCCGCAACCAGCGCCTTCGGTCAAGACAGCAAAAGACCGGTCCTTCATCTTTCCAAGCATGAGGCCCGCCTTGCCTATACAGTCCAGACCGTCAGCGTTCGTGCCGGCTGTTTTCCCGAGCGTCTTCGGGCGGTCCTGTCGCATATTGCCGCAAAAACCGGACGCCGGCCGATGATCACCTCCGGCCTCCGGCCGCATCCCCGCCGTCACGGGTCCCTGCACGGAAAATGCCTGGCGGCCGATATCAGGATGCCCGGCCTCTCCGAGCGCACCATCATCGCAGCCGCCAGAAGCGCGCCGGGCATCGGCGGCATCGGCACCTATTGCAACGGTATCGTCCATGTCGACGTCGGACCGCAGCGGCGATGGGTCGATTGTTAATGCAAGCGCTGCTCGGCCGTGTGCAATGGTTGTCCGGGTTTTGCCCTCAAGGTTGCCCCTCACCCTAACCCTCTCCCCGTAAAAAACGGGGAGAGGGGACGTGCCCGCAAGACGTTTGCGAGGGACGGAGAGGTCGCCGCATATCCCCTTCGCCCCGCGCGCGGGGAGAAGGTGGCGGCAGCCGGATGAGGGGCTTCTCTCAGCAATCTCCCTAGCCTTAACCGTCCTTTGCCGGCGCCGGCTTGCGGTTCAGATTGCGCCGGATCATGCCGAGATTTGCTCCGCCGATCAGGAAGGCGGCTGCGAAATAGACCAGCATGGCGATCGCAATCAGCAGTCCGAGGGTGCCGATCTTGGTCAGAAGCGGCGCGCCGGAAGCCAGCGAAGGCGCAAAGTGCTGCTTGAGGAAGACGATGGCGCCACCCATGACGGCTGCGGCGACGATCAACAGGGCGGTACGTTTTGCCAGCGCCCATTCCCATGTCAGATGGCCGCGGCGCAAAAGCGTGGTGAACAGCAGCACGGTGCTGATCCAGCCGGCGGTGGCTTCGGCAACGGCAATGCCGGGGGCGCCCATATAGGGAAAGAGGGTCAGCGCCGTGGCGCAGTTGGTGGCAACTGCGATCGCCGAAAAGCGCATCGGCGTCTTGGTGTCCTCACGCGCGTAGAAGCCCGGCTGCAGCGCCTTGATCAGCACGAAGGCCGGCAGGCCGATGCCGTAAATCGCCAGGATCGAGCCGACGACGGCGGTGTTTTCCTGATGGAAGGCGCCGCGTTCGTAGAGCACGCGGATAATCTCGTCGGAAAGGATCCACAGCGCGAAGGCGGCGGGGATCGTCAGGAACAGCACGAATTCGATCGAGCGGTTTTGCAGGTTTCCGGCTTCGCGCAGATTGCCGCCCTTCAGCGCCCGGGCAAGTTCCGGCAGCAGCACCACACCGACGGCGACGCCGACGACGCCGAGCGGCAGCTGGTAAATCCGGTCGGCATATTGCAGCGCTGCGATCGCGCCCTCGCGAGAGGAGGCGATCGCCTGGCCGATCAGCTGGTTGATCTGGGTGATGCCGCCGGTCACCGCAGCCGGCACCGCCAGGATCAGCAGCCGCTTGACGTTCGGGGTCATCTTCGGGAAGCGGAAGCCGATGCTCATGCCGGCAGCAAGCACGCCGACATAGACGACGGCGAGCTGCAGGACGCCGGCGGCAAGAACGCCAAAGGAGAGATACCAGGCCGTCGTCAGCGGATCGGCACCGGTATGGAGTGCATAAAACAGGGCCCCGATCATCACCACGTTGAGGAAAACCGGCGCGATTGCGGCGGCGAAGAAATGATGCAGCGAATTCAGCATGCCGCTCATCATCGCCGTCAGCGACATGCACATCAGATACGGAAACATCACCGCCGCCATGCGGATGGTGATCGAGAATTTCTCGGGGTCGTCGGCAAAACCCGGCGCGATGACGAAGCGCACCAGGAGCGGCATGGCAAGCTCCATCACGATGGTGATGAGCAGCAGCACCGAAAACAGGACGCCGAAGACTTCCTCAGAAAAGCGCTTGGCGCCATCCGTGCCGTTCGCCTCGATCTCCTTGGCAAAAAGCGGCACGAAGGCGGCGTTGAAGGCGCCTTCGGCAAACAGCCGGCGGAAGAGGTTCGGAAAACGGAAGGCGGCATAGAAGACGTCGGCCATCGGTCCCGTGCCGAGTGCGGCCGCCATCAGCGTTTCGCGGGCGAAGCCGAAGATGCGGCTGCCGAGGGTGGCGCCGCCGACGGTTGCGAATTTCTTGACGAGGCTCATTCGTGGGGGCTCATGCTTGGTCGCTCATGCGGGGGAATCGGCTTTCTTTTCGGCTGAGGGCAATGTCCGGGCGGTAGCGGCCGGCGCGATGATGCCGGAAGGCATGCGCTCGCGCAGCTCGTCTTCCTCCTCGGCCATGACGGCCTTCATCCGGGCGGTGATGTTGGCGCGCTTGCTGTCGCCGGAGATCTTCTGTCCCACAAGGTCGGTGACGTAGAAAGTGTCGATCACCTTCTCGCCGAAGGTGGTGATGCGGGCCGACTGGATGTCGAGCGACAGATCGGATAGCACGGCGGTGATCTCCGACAGCAGCCCCGGCCGGTCGAGGCATTCGACCTCGATGACCGTGAACTTGTTCGACAGGCTGTTGGTGATGTTGACCGACGGCGGAATGACGAAGGCCTTGTTCTTCTTGCGGTGGCGCGCGCGCGTGGCGATCACCTCGGGCAGCCGCTTGCGGCCGGACAGCACGTCCTCGATCATCCGTCCGATTGTCGCGGCACGGCGCAGCTCGTCGGCATCGTCGGTAAATTCGCGGCTGACATGGATGGTGTCGAGTGCCCGCCCGTCCGATGTCGTGAAGATCTGCGCGTCGACGATGTTGGCGCCGGCCGCGGCACACGCTCCGGCGATGACGGCGAGCAGGCGCGGATGGTCCGGCGACAGTACGGTGATCTCGGTGATCGCGTGGAAACTGTCGGTGCGCACCGTCGTGGCGAGCGCCTGGCCGGATTTGTCGGCCTGGCGGATGAAATGGGCGTGGCGGATCTGGTCTTCCAGCGGCACGGAGAGCAGATAGGGCTGATAGTGCAGCTTGGTATAGGTGTTGCGGTCCTTCTGGCTCCAGTCGGCGAGTGCCGAATGCAGCGCCTCGGCAGCGGCATTGGCGCGCTCCTTGCGGGAGACCTCCGAAAAACCGCCGGCGAGCAGCAGCTCGGTTTCGTAGTAGAGGGTGCGCAGCAACTGGCCCTTCCAACCGTTCCAGACGCCCGGACCGACGGCGCGGATGTCGCAGATCGTCAGGATCAGCAGCATCTTCAGCCGGTCGAGCGACTGGACGCGGTCGGCAAAATCGGTGATCGTCTTGCGGTCGGTGAGGTCGCGGGTCTGGGCCACCATCGACATCGTCAGATGTTCCTCGATCAGCCAGACGACGATTTCCGTCTGCTTCTGCGACAGGCCGAAGCGGATGCAAAGCTTGCGGGCGACGCGGGCGCCGGCGATCGAATGATCCTCCTGGCGGCCCTTGGCGATGTCGTGAAGCAGCACGGCGAGATAAAGCGCCTCGCGATCCTCGATGCCTGAGAACAGCTTGTTGGCGAGCGGATGCAGATCCTCGGAGCGTCCCTGGTCGATCTCGGCGAGAACGTCGACGGTGCGGATCAGATGTTCGTCGACCGTATAGTGGTGATACATGTTGAACTGCATCATCGCGACGATCTTGCCGAATTCGGGAATGAAGCGGCCGAGCACGCCGGCCTCGTTCATCCGCCGCAGGATGAGCGCTGGATCGCGCTTCGAGGTCAGGATCGACATGAACAGGCGGTTCGCCTCGTCGTTTTCCCGCAGATTGTTATCGATCAGCGCCAGCGAACGGGTGACGCGTTTCAGCGCATCCGGGTGGAATTCCAGCCCGTTGATGTCGGCGACGTGGAACAGCCGGAGGATGCTGACCGGATCGCGCTTGAACACCTCGGCGTCGGCAAGCGCGATGCGGCCGCGGTCCTCGACGAATTCGACGCTGCCGGCGATCTTGCGATTGCGATGAGTGAAGCGGCTGATGACGCCGGTGAGGCCGGGGATCGACTTCGCCTGCTGGTCTTCGAGCGCGGCGCAGAGGATGCGGGTGAGATCGCCGACATCCTTGGCGACGAGGAAATAGTGCTTCATGAAGCGCTCGACCGCCGAAAGGCCCGGGCGGGTGTGATAGCCGAAGGCTTCGGCGATCTCCCGCTGGATGTCGAAGGACAGCCGCTCCTCGGCCTTGCCGGTCAGAAAGTGCATATGGCAGCGCACCGCCCAGAGAAAATCGTCGGCTTTCTCAAGCAGGCGATATTCGTGCTTCGACAGCACGCCGAGCTTGACCAGTTCCGCCTGGTCGCGCACGTGATAATAATATTTCGAGATCCAGAACAGCGTGTGCAGGTCGCGAAGCCCGCCCTTGCCTTCCTTGACGTTCGGTTCGACGAGATAGCGCGTATCACCCGCCTTGCGGTGGCGCTCGTCGCGCTCGGCAAGCTTGGCAGCGATGAATTCCGGGCCGGTGCCGGTGACGATTTCCTTGTCGAAGCGGGTCTCGAGCTCGGTTTCCAGCCGCTGCAGGCCGCAAATATAGCGCATCTCCAGGATGGCGGTGCGGATCGTCATGTCCGACTTGGAAAGCGCGATGCATTCCTCCACCGTGCGGGTGGCGTGGCCGACCTTGAAGCCCATGTCCCAGAGCACGTAGAGCATGAATTCAACCGCCTTGTGCGTCTCCTCAGCCGGCCTCGGCGGGAAGAGGAAAAGCAGGTCGATATCCGAGCCCGGCGCCAGCGTGTCGCGGCCATAGCCGCCGACGGCGGTGACCGCGAACTTGTCCTTCTGCTGCGGAAAGATATGGGCGGTGGCGAAATTGTAGAGGACGGTGATGATCTGGTCCTGCAGCCAGGAAATCCGGTAGGCGCAATTCAGGCCGCCGCCATCGGCCATCAGTGCGGCCCGCGCCTTCTGCCGGCCTTCGGCGCTTGCCTTTTTCAGGGCCGCCAGAAGATCGGCGCGCAGCACGTCGGGCCGGTTGCGGTTGGCCTCGGCAACGGCGTCGCACTGCTTCTGCAAGAGTTCGACGTCGAGGATATGGGAAAAATCGAGGTCGCGCATCGCTGCCGCCGGGGCGGTTTCCTGTTCATGCCGGACGGCCTGATCCTGGCTCGCCTCGTGTTTCGTCTGCATGCGCTATAATCCCTTTGCCCCGCGATTGACACGGGCCTTCATACTGCATGAACCTTTAAATTTGGCGAAATGGTGTTGGTAAGCCCGCACGACGGCTTTCCCGAAAAGCTCAAAGGGCGGCCCGCGCATTCAGCAAATGCAGCACCTGCCGTGTCTCTCTCATGATCTCCTCAAGCGACTGCCGGTCGCATTCGCGATAGCCTGCCTTGGCGATCGACGTGCCGAGCTCCGAGATCATAGCGCAGCAGCGGGTAATTTTCAGCATGCCGATCGGCGACGTCCAGCCGCGCGCGTTGCGGTCGGCATCGGCGCGCCGCATCGTATCGAGCATCGAGCAGATGAGCGAGAGGCGCTCCGTTTCGCGAACCAGCTTTTCCATGAACATCGCGTACCGCTGCCCTATTTCAGTTTCTTCTTGAGGTCGTAAAGCGCATCCATTGCCTCGCGCGGCGTCATGTCGTCAAGGCTCATCGCCTTCAGCGCCTCCTCGACCTTGGACGATCCGCGGGCCGTGTCCTCGCGGCGCACCGCCACCTGGAAGAGCGGCAGGTCGTCGATCAGCTGGCTCGCCGGGTTCTTGCGGTCGGCATCCTCCAGGCGGGTCAGCACATCGCGGGCCCGTGTCACGACCGAGGCCGGAAGCCCGGCAAGGCGCGCGACCTGGATGCCGTAGGAGCGGTCCGCCGCACCCGGCCCGACCTCGTGCAGGAAGATGACGTCGCCGTCCCATTCCTTGACCCGCATCGTGGCGTTCGATAGCCGGCCAAGCTTTTCCGAAAGCACGGTCAGCTCATGGAAATGCGTGGCGAAGAGGCCGCGGCAGCGGTTGGCTTCATGCAGGTGCTCGACGGAGGCCCAGGCGATCGACAGGCCATCGAAGGTGGCAGTGCCGCGGCCGATCTCGTCGAGGATGACGAGCGAACGGTCGCTTGCCTGGTTGAGGATCGCAGCGGTTTCGACCATCTCGACCATGAAGGTGGAGCGCCCGCGCGCCAGGTCGTCGGAGGCGCCGACGCGCGAGAAAAGCCGGTCGACGATGCCGATATGGGCTGATGTCGCCGGCACGAAGCAGCCCATCTGCGCCAGGATAGCGATCAGCGCGTTCTGCCGCAGGAAGGTCGACTTGCCGCCCATGTTCGGCCCGGTCAGCAGCCAGATCGCGCCGTCCCTGTCGCCTGATTTCGGCGAGAGATCGCAATTGTTGGCGACAAAGGGGCCGCCTGCCTGCCGCCGCAGCGCCTGCTCGACGACCGGATGGCGCCCGCCCTCGATGGCAAACATCTTCGAGCCGTCGACCTGCGGGCGGCAATAGGCCTGCTCCTCGGCGAGAAGCGCCAGGCCTGCTGCGACATCGATTATGGCAAGCGCCCGGGCGCCGGATTTGATCGCTTCGGCTTCCGCAACCACGGCCGCCGTCATCTTCTCGAAAGCGGCGAGTTCGATCGTCAGCGCTCGATCGGCGGCGTTGGCGATGCGGCTTTCGAGATCGGCAAGTTCGGTGGTGGTGAAGCGCATAGCGCTCGCCATCGTCTGGCGGTGGATGAAGCGGGCCTTGGCTTCCGCCGTCTCGGTCATCGGAGAGGCATTGCCGGCCGTCACCTCGATGAAATAGCCGAGGATATTGTTGTGCTTGATCTTCAGCGACCGGATGCCGGTCTCTTCGGCATATTGCAATTGCAGGCCGGCGATCACCCGGCGCGACTGGTCCCGCAGTGCCCGGACTTCGTCGAGCTCGGCGCTGGCGCCGTCGCGCAGGAAGCCGCCGTCGCGCTTCAACAGCGGCAGTTCCTCGGCAAGGGTCTCGGCCAGCAGCTTGTCCAGGCCCGCGGGAAGCGCTTGCAGTTCGGACAGCGCCTGGCCAAGCTCGTCGGGCAGCATCGCGCTTGCAAGCATGGCCGCAACTTCGCTCGCCGCTTGAAGGCCTTGGCCGATCGCTGAGAGATCGCGTGGGCCGCCGCGGTCGAGCGCCAGGCGCGACAGCGCCCGCGGCATATCAGGCACATGTTTCAGCGTGTCGCGCAGATTGCCGCAGAGCAGGGGCTCGTCGATCAGGAAGCCGATCGAATCGAGCCGCGCATTGATGCGGGCGGGGTCGGTCAGCGGCGACATCAACCGCTCGGCAAGAAGCCGCGCCCCACCACCGGTAATGGTGCGGTCGATCGCTTTCAGGAGCGAGCCGTTGCGGTCGCCAGACAGCGTCCGGGCCAGTTCCAGATTGGCGCGGGTGGCGGGATCGATGAACAGCGTCGACGCCGCACTTTCCCGCTCCGGCTTTCCAAGTGGCGGCCGCTCGGCGATCTGCGTCTTCTCGACATAGGCCACCGCCGCGGCCGCTGCCGCCAATTCGGCGCGCGAGAAGGTGCCGAATCCGTCGAGCGTCGCGACGCCGAAATAACGCGCGATCCGGCCTTCGGCGCTGGCGCTGTCGAACAGCACGGAAGGCTGCGGCACCGCGGTGCGGCCGAGCACGTCGAAGACCGGCTTGAGTTCCGGATCGTGGAAGATCGTGTCGGGCAGGATGAGTTCGCGCGGATCGATGCGCAGGATATCGGCAAGCAGCCGCGAGGCTTCGGTCTCGGCAAGCCGGAAGACGCCTGTGGAAATATCGATCCAGGCCAGCGCCAGCAAGGGTTCGGCTCCGCCGCGAATGCGGGTCAGCGCCATCAGATAGTTGGATTCCGAGGGCGAAAGCAGCTTTTCCTCGGTGATCGTGCCGGGTGTGACCAGGCGGACGACATCGCGCTTGACGACGGATTTGCCGCCGCGTTTTTTCGCTTCGGCCGGATCCTCGATCTGCTCGCAGACGGCGACGCGGAAGCCGAGGGAAATCAGCCTCTGCAGATAATCGTCGGCCGCATGCACCGGAACGCCGCACATCGGGATATCTTGGCCCATGTGCTGGCCGCGTTTCGTCAGGGTGATGCCGAGCGCGCGGGAAGCTTCCAGCGCATCTTCGAAGAACAGCTCGTAGAAGTCGCCCATGCGATAGAAGAGCAGCGAACCCGGATTGTTCGCCTTGATCTCGATGAATTGCTCCATCATCGGCGTTGCCGAGGCACGGCTTTCCGCCGTGGCAAGCTCGGCAGCCGAAAAGGCTTCATTCTCTGTGTCTATTCGTGCGTTCACGGAGGTGGAGTTTTTCCCAAAAAAACAGGTGCCAACCCTATCCGCGCGCCGCTATAGATGACAACAGCATTTGAGGAAGAGCAAAGCGTCGCCCACAGGACGTTGGAGGATTTATGCCCGATATCGATAAGAACGACCGGCCGGCGACATCAGTTACCGACCAGGAGGCGCTTGAATTTCACGCCATGGGCCGGCCGGGGAAGCTGGAAGTCGTCCCGACCAAGCCGATGGCGACGCAGCGCGACCTCTCGCTTGCCTATTCGCCGGGTGTTGCCGTTCCCGTCAAGGCGATCGCTGCCGATCCGCAGACGGCCTATGATTACACGGCGCGCGGCAACATGGTCGCGGTCATTTCCAACGGCACGGCGATCCTCGGTCTCGGCAATCTCGGCGCACTGGCTTCCAAGCCGGTCATGGAAGGCAAGGCGGTGCTGTTCAAACGCTTCGCCGACGTCGATTCGATCGATCTTGAGATCGATACGGAAAATGTCGACGAGTTCATCAACTGCGTGCGCTTTCTCGGCCCCTCCTTCGGCGGCATCAACCTCGAGGATATCAAGGCGCCGGATTGTTTCGTCATCGAAAGCCGGCTGCGCGAGCTGATGGATATTCCCGTCTTTCATGACGACCAGCATGGAACGGCGATCATCGCCGCCGCCGGCCTGATCAATGCGCTGGAGCTGACCGGCCGCGACCTGAAGTCGACGAAGCTCGTCTGCAATGGTGCCGGTGCTGCGGCGATCGCCTGTATCGAGCTCATCAAGGCGATGGGTTTTGCGCCTGAGAACATCATCCTCTGCGACACCAAAGGTGTCATCTACCAGGGCCGCACCGAGGGCATGAACCAGTGGAAGTCGGCGCATGCGGCAAAGACCGACACGCGTACGCTTGAGGAGGCGATGGAGGGCGCCGACGTCGTTTTCGGCCTGTCGCAGAAGGGCGCCTTCTCGGCCGAGATGATCCGCTCGATGGCCGAGCGGCCGATCATCTTCGCCATGGCCAATCCCGATCCCGAGATCACCCCGGAAGAGGTGGCCCGCATCCGCGATGACGCCATCATGGCGACCGGCCGTTCGGACTACCCGAACCAGGTCAACAACGTCCTCGGCTTTCCCTATATCTTCCGCGGCGCTCTCGACGTCCGTGCCTCCACAATCAACGACGCGATGAAGATCGCCGCCGTCAAGGCGCTGGCAAACCTTGCCCGCGAGGATGTGCCCGATGACGTGGTTGCGGCCTATCAGGGCAACCGGCCGCGTTTCGGATCGCAATACATCATCCCCGTTCCCTTTGATCCCAGGCTGATCTCGGCGATCCCGGTCGCGGTCGCTGAAGCCGCGATCGAAAGCGGCGTCGCCCGCAAGGTCATCACCGACATGGCCGGTTACGCCCGCGAGCTTTCGGCGCGCCGCGATCCGATCGCCTCGACCTTGGCACGGCTTTACGAGCGTGTCCGCCGGCACCCGAAGCGGATCGTCTTTGCCGAGGCCGAGGAGGAACAGGTCCTGCGCGCCGCGATGTCCTACGCCAACCAGCAGCTTGGCACCGCCATCCTGCTCGGCCGCGAGGACCTGATCCGGGCAACGGCGGAACGCGCCGGCATCGATCTCAACCGGCCGGGCCTCGAGATCGTCAATGCCCGTATCTCGACGCGGGTCGAGGCCTATATCGACTATCTCTATGCCAGGCTGCAGCGCCAGGGTTATCTCTACCGCGATGCCCAGCGGCTGATCCACAACGACCGCAACCATTTCGCCGCCACCATGGTGGCGCTCGGCGACGCCGACGGCATGGTGACGGGCATCACCCGCAATTATTCGACGGCGCTCGAAGATGTGCGCCGCTGCATCGACAAGAAGCCCGGCCATCGCATTATCGGCGTATCGCTGGCGCTCTGCCGCGGCCGCACGGTCTTCGTGGCCGATACCGCCGTACACGACATGCCGACGGCCGAGGAACTTGCCGATATCGCCGAAGAGGCGGCTGGTCTCGCGCGGCGCATGGGTTATCCGCCGCGTGTCGCCCTGCTGGCCTATTCCACCTTCGGCCACCCCTCCGGCGAACGCTCGGAGCGGGTGCGCGAGGCAGTGAAGATCCTCGACAAGCGCCGCGTCGATTTCGAATATGACGGCGAGATGGCCGCCGATGTCGCGCTGAACCGCAAGGTGATGGAGCAATATCCGTTCTGCCGTCTCTCGGGTCCTGCCAACGTGCTGGTCATGCCGGCTTTCCACTCGGCCTCGATCTCGACCAAGATGCTGCAGGAACTCGGCGGCTCCACGGTGATCGGCCCGATCCTTGTCGGCGTCGACAAGCCGGTGCAGATCACTTCGATGGGCGCCAAGGACAGCGACATCGTCAACATGGCGGCAATCGCTGCTTATGGCGCGGGTTCGTAAACTCGCCTCCCATATGAGTCGGCATTCTGCGGCCGGCCGACAACACGTCGGCCGGCCGCAGCTTTTTGTGGCTTACTCACCGAGGGCATGGTTGAAAGGGTTGATCTGATAAGTCATACTTTTGATACAATAGCCTCATACGCGCGGCATAACTTAATATTTCATCAGCCGTTTGGGTTCCCATGCCGGAAAATGCATCCCCCAATTTCATCGCCCGATTTCAGGGGGCAACTTTCGACGATATGGTCGAGGCTCTGACCGAGGGATTTGGTTCGTTCGACGCATGGCGCAATGGTCGAGAAAAACCACTCGACTGGAAGGTCGGGTTTTGGGGCGATGAAAGGGTGTCGCTGGTCAGCAACCAGGATTCCGGCGGCTGGGGTGCAAGAACGACACATGGAACGCCGGAAACTCTGGCAATCATCGTTCCGCGCACGGGTGCTCTCGATGTAGCGTTTGGTCGGACTGTGGCCGAAGCTACGCCCGGGCGCCTGTTTTTGACGAACAATCTTGAGCTGGAACGGGTTTCCGTGAGGGCGGCGCCTCACCGGTCAGACACACTCAGTCTGAACTGGACGATCATAGCTCAGACCGTCGCCGCCGTGTTGGAGACCCCGCTGATCGGGCCGATGGACCTGGTGCCGGTCGTTGATCGTTCCACGGCAGCGGGACAGTTGATCGGCAATCTCGCCCAAACGATGATCATCGGCATGCGCAACAACGGCCCGCTGCTTCACTCGCCAATTGCCATGTCGAACCTGATGCAGGCGTTTGCCGATCTGGTGGTGCGCTTGGTTCCCCATCGGCTCTCGCATCTCCTTGACAGGAAAATCCATCTGATCGCGCCGCGGCATGTCCGTCGCGCAATTGAATTTATGCATGCGAACATCGCACAGCCGTTGACAATGCAGAGTGTCGCGGAGGCAGCGGACATTTCCATTCGCGCTCTTGAAGTCGGTTTTCGTGCTTTCAAGGGAACCACACCGTCTGGTTACCTCAGGACGATCCGCTTGCAAGCGGTCCGAGAGGATCTACGCGATCCTTCAAACCGGCAACCGTTACGGGACGTCTGCTTGAAGTGGGGATTCGTTCACTTTGGCCGTTTTGCGGCAACCTATCGGGCGGCTTACGGAGAGAACCCGTCGGACACGAGAAGGCGATTTAATAGATGACGGCACGCCATCGGTGTGCAGCGGGTCTGCGCTAAGACATGCGAGAAACCAAAGGCTAGCTCGCGAAGCGGCCAGCGTCGGCGCCATAATAGTTGAGGTAGCGGTCGGAAATGCTGGAGATCGGCAGCACGATCAGCACGTCGGTGGTGTTGAAGGCATGATCGACGACCGCGCTGGAGCCGACCATCGCGCCAAGGCGCATATAACCCTTGATCAGCGGCGGCAGCGCCATCAGCGCCCGCTTCGGGTTAACCGCTTCGACCGGCATCAGATCCATGTTGCGGGCGAGATGCGGCAGTGCGCTGACGGCCCACTCGTTCTTCGCCAGCACATTATGGTAGAGGAAAGACAGCGCCAGCGCATGGCTTTCCAGATAGACGCCGGGGAAAGAGGCGCAACCGAACATGGCGCTGACCCCGTGCTTCAGCGCATAGGCCCAGTTGCCTTGCCATAGGAGTTCGACCGTGCGCTTGGTGCGATATTCCGGCAGCACGCAGGAACGGCCAAGCTCCATGAAGCGTTTGTCCGGATGTTTGGCAATGAGGCTCTCGATCTCGAATTCGGAAGCCGAGTAAAAACCGCCATTGGCAATGGCAACATCCTGGCGGAGCAGCCGGTAGGTGCCGACGATCTGGTCTTCCGCGTCACCCTCGATCGTGCGGTCGAGAACGAGAAGATGGTCGCAGACCGCGTCATAGGCATCGACATCACGCTGGCGGCGCATGGCGTCAAGCGGCAGTTGCGCCTTCATTTCGTCGACGAAGACGCGGTAGCGCACGGCCTGGGCGGCATCGATCTCGCGCGCCGTGCGGGCAAGGCGGGTTTCCAGATTGCCGATGCGGCCGAGGATATCGCCGTGCTTTTGCGCAGCCGCCGTCGGGGGCGGTGCAGCCTCGGCGGTGTCACGATTCAGGATGTCGATGGCGGACATGACGATTCTCCCGTTGCCGGCTTATCGACGCCATAAAACACTTCTCTGCGACAGGAAAGTGACATATTGGATTTCCCAGCGCAAGACGCATGCCGGCCCCGCGGCACGTTACCGCGCCTCTGCCCGGCGGGCGGAAAGTGCGGCGACCGCTTGAACTTCGGTCAGCAGCCGCACCGGGTCGACGGGCTTTACCATGACGCGGTTGGCGCCGTTCAACAAGACCTGGCGACGCGATTCGTCGCTCTTGTCGGCGGTGAGCACGATCACCGGCACCGGAGCAAGGTCGAGCCGCCTTTCGTGGCCGCGCAGGCGTCCGAGCATGTCGATGCCGTTGCCGCCGGGCATCGACAGGTCGCTGATGATGATATCGGGCCGGGCATTCGCCTCGCAGAGAGCGCAATCGAGCAGCGCCTCGAAATCCTCGACATGGCGCACCTTATGCCCGCCCTTTTCGAGCACGACGCGCACCAGCATGGCATTGATCGGATCGTCCTCGCCAAGCAGGATGTTGAGCCCGCTGGCTGTAACCAGCGTCTCCGCCACCGAAAGGCCAAATCCCGGCTGATTGTCGTTCAGCGCGTCGCGCTTCTCCATGCCGCGCATGCGCCCGCGCAGCACGTCGATCAGCGACTGTTCGCGCAGCGGCCGGATGAGCCAGGCATCGAAGAGGTCGAGCGGATGGGCGCTGCGCTCTTCCGGATTGACGAGCAGGACCTTGCGCAGGCCAAGGGCGGCGATCTCGGCGCGATCGGCAAGATGATCGGAAAATTCCGCCGACATGCGATGGTCGATGATGATATCGGTCGGCCGCTGTCCGCCGTTTGCCAAGCCGAGCAGCGCTGCCCGCGCGCTCTCGCCGTCGGCGACGAGATGGCAGAGGCCGCCGAGCGTGGTGATCGTCTCGGCGATGGCGGTGCGCGCCGCACCGGCCGGCGCCAAAAGCACGACGCTGTTGCCGGCAAGCAGCGTATTTCGCCTGTCGGGGCGCTCGCTGCCGATATCGACAGGGAAGCGGATGGTGAATTCGCTGCCTCTGCCCTTTTCGCTGGCAATCGTCAGCGTGCCGTTGAATTCGCGCATGATGCGGGCGGAGATGGCAAGGCCGAGCCCGGTGCCGCTGCTCTTGTCGGCAACCGTCCCGCCTTGCTCGAACTCGCCGAAGACGCGCGCCTGCTCCTCAGCCGTCATACCGGGACCGCTATCGGTGACGGTGATCGATAAGTCGTCCGCGTCGAGCGTCACGCGAATGAAGACGCCGCCGACCTGAGTGAACTTCACGGCATTGCCGATGACGTTGAACAGCACCTGGCGCAGCCGCGCCGGATCGAAGCTCATATTCTCCGGCACGTCTGAAGACACCGTGGCGCCGATCTCGATCCCTTTTTCATGCGCCCGGTGGGCGAGCATCTCGACAACGCTTTCCAGAAGCTTACGCAGCGATTCCGAGCGCGGGTGCAGTGCAAAGCGGCCGACCTCGATGGTGGAGAAATCGAGCAGGTCCTCGACGAGCTGCGTCAGCGCGTGGCCGGACTGGCGGATATTGGCGAGATAATTCTGCTGTTCCTGCGTCAGCCGCGTCTCGGCGAGCAGATGCGTCATGCCGAGCAGGCCGGAAAGCGGCGTGCGCACTTCGTGGCTGACGGTGGCAAGCAGCCTCGATTTGGCGGCGCTGTTATATTCGGCCTTCTGGCGAGCCGCCTCGCGGCTCTGGGCGATCAGCCGCTCGTCGGTCACATCACGCGCCACGCTCTGCAGCAGCAGACGGCCGTTTGCCGGGTCGCGGGTGACGACGTCGCGCCAGAGAAAGATGCGCTGGCCGTCCGGCGTCGAGATCTCGACGTCGAAGCAGTGCGGTATCGGGCCGGGGCGGAAGGCAAGCCCGATCTCCTCGCAGCTCCGTCCTTCCGGACGCAACCGCCCGGTCAGCCGGCGAAACGTGTCGTTGGCGGAGATGATGCGCCGGTCCATGCTGCGGCTGACGGTGATGTCGCCGAGCACGTCGTGCACGTCGGCAAACAGCTTTGCGCCATCGTTCCATTCCGGCAGGGATTTGCCGCCGCGCCGGGCTATACGCCGGCGAACCATCAGGACGGCGTAGCTGGCGATGACGGCAAGGCCGAGAACGACCAGGCCACCCGAAAACAGCAGCGGATCGCCGGCATGGGCAAGCAGCGTCAGGATCATCGCGGCAATAAGGCCGGCGCCACCAAGCCAGTAGAACAGCAGGCGCCGTGTCGTTGCAGGCCTCAGCTTGCTGTCATCGGCTGCCTGAGGCGCCGTTGCGACCGGTCGCGAGGAGGAGCCCCCCATCCGCTCTTCATGCGGCTTGGCGGTGGGTCCGCCGAAGGCGGCGGACAATCTTTCCTGCAACTGTCCCAGGTTGTGCATGCTATTTTGATAACATGAGGCCTCTTCCGAATGCCTTCAGGAATTCGATAAGATTTTAGCGGCCGGTCTTTTTCGGCAGCAGCAGCTCGTCGAGAATGACGCAGCCGGCGCCGATGGTGATGAAGCTGTCGGCGAGGTTGAACACCGCGAAGGACCAGCTTTCGGTGTGGAAAAGAATGTAATCGATCACATGGCCATAGGCGAAGCGGTCGACGAGATTGCCGATCGCCCCGGCGATGATCAGCGCATATCCGAGATGGGCGAGCCAGCGGTCCTTCGCCGTGCGGTACCACAGCCAGATGACGAAGGCGACGATGATGAGCCGCATGCCGACGATGAACCAGCCGTCCATCCCCGACAGCATCGAAAAGGCGACGCCGAGATTGTAGGTGCGGTAGAGCGCCAGCATCGGAATAACCGGCACGGCCTCCTGCAGCGGCAGGTAATGATCGACAGTGATCTTGACGGCTTGGTCGATGAGAACGGCGACGACGATGAAGAAGAGGATCGGCGCCGGGCGCGAAAACAGCGCGGGGCGGGCATACATCTGTTCGGTCATTTGCCCTCGGCAAGTGAGAGGAGATGGCGGCGGGCTTCGAAAAGCATGACGGCGGTGGCGACGGCGAGGTTCAGAGAATCGGCGCGGCCCTGCTGCGGAATGCGGGCAAGCGCATCGGCCTCTCTGGCCAGTTGGTCCGGCAGGCCGGATTGCTCGTTGCCCATCAACAGCACGACGGGCTTTTTCCGGTAGTCGATCGTGCGGTAATCGACCGCGCCGGCAAGATGCGTCGCGACCACGGAAACGCCGGCCGATTTCCGCCAAACGACGAATTCCTCCGGCGTCGCCCGTGCGACCGGAACCGCGAAGACCGAGCCCATGGTGGCCCGCACCGTTTCGAGCGAAAAGGGATCGGTCGTCTCTCCGATCAGGATGATGCCCGAAGCGCCGGCTGCATCCGCTGTGCGGATGATGGTGCCGAGATTGCCGGGATCGCGCACCCGGTCGAGCGCCACCCAGGTCTCGCCGTCCCTGGGCCGAATGTCCCGCAGCGGCTTCCAGCGTTGCTCGAAGATGCCGACGACCATCTGCGGATTGTCGCGGCGGGTGATTGAAGCGATCACCTTTTCGCTGACTTCGAGCACCAGCCCGCCCGAGGCGACGGTCCTCGCCGCCATCTGCTCGACCAGCGGCTTGCTCTTGGCCGCCTTGGCATAGACCAGCGTGCGGATCGTCCAGCCGAGTTCGATCGCATCGATGACGAGCTTCAGTCCTTCGGCCAGGAAAGTCCCGCTTTCCTCCCGCGACTTCTTGTTCGTCAGCGCCTTGATGTCCTTGATGATGGGATTGGCAAGCGAGGTGACTTCCTTCACCTGTCCGACCCTGCGCGGTCCCTGATCGTGGAAGTCCTTGCTCATTTCGGCACCCAGCGGGAAAAGAGGGAAGTGGAAAGCGCGCGGCCCTGCGTCCTGCCGTCGAGGCCGGCTTCGCGGATCACCAGCTCGCCGGATTCGACCACCCCGCCGGCGCCCCGCATCGTCTCACGCATCAGCTCGTGGATCGAATAGAAGCTGGCGCGGATCGAATAGGCGGTCAGCACCAGGCCGACCGCCTTGGGCGACAGGATCTCGCGGCAGACATCGAGCATCAATGGCAGATGCTCGAAGAGATGCCAGACTTCGCCGTTCGGGCCGCGACCGAATTTCGGTGGATCGGTGAGGATGATGTCGTATTGGCTGCCGCGACGTTCTTCGCGCAGGATGAATTTCATTGCATCCTCGCAGATCCAGCGGATCGGCAGCTTCTCCATGCGCCCGAGCGCCTGGTTTTCGCGCGCCCAGCCGATTGCCTTTTTCGACGCGTCGACATGGGTGACCTCGGCGCCGGCCGCGGCGGCAACCAGCGAGGCGACGCCGGTATAGCCGAAAAGATTCAGCACCTTCAGTGGCCGGCCGGCTTTTTCGACCTGCTCTTTCATCCAGCTCCAGTGCACGATCTGCTCGGGGAAGACACCGACATGGCGGAAGGATGTGAAGCGGCCGAGGAAATCGACGCCGAGCAGATTGAGCGGCCAGGCCTCGCCCAACGCCTCCCTGGGGAAGCGCCAGCGGCCAGTGCCTTCCTCGTCGGTATCGCCGGTGAAGGCGGCATCGACTTTTTCCCAGACATGGGGCGGTAGCGATGGCCGCCACAGCGCTTGGGCCTCGGGACGGATGATACGGTAAGGGCCGTATTGCTCCAGTTTTTCGCCGTTGCCACTGTCGATCAGGTGGAAGTCGCCGGCTCCGAGCGATTCGAGGATGATGGGCACGCGCTCGGTCGGACGCTCGCCGCTGCGGGTCATCAGCGGACGCTCGATAGCGGCAGGCACAGCCGCCTCGCGCACGATCTCGCGGCTGGCCGCAGGCTGCGCGACCGGCTTCGGTGGCCGGCTGACCCGATCGTCCCTGCGGCTTTCACCGGAAGAACCTGACGTCTTCTTCTGGCCCGGCCGGCGTTCTCTCTGTCTCAACGTGCTCTTCCGCGTCTCTGTCGGGGTATGTCAATTGGGTCTGCGTCCTTCACAGCGCCCTTTGCAGTATGCAGTAGCCCAGAAAACCGTGCCGGATCAACTGCGCGCCGGCATGGCATTCATTTCAAGCCTTCGGACGACTGCCTGCGAAGCCAAAGATCAGTAGATAGCTGTGGCTGGAAGCCTAGCAGATGCAGACTGCGGCTCAAGAGAGAGCCTCATCCTGAGGTGCCCCGCAGGGGCCTCGAAGGACGAGGCGGGTGCGCAGATGTCGGATGAATGCAAGGAGCAGCATTGAGGCGTGTATGAGGTGCGTTGGAGAATGCCGCACGGTCAATTTCTCGCTCGCTCGGATTGGGAACCAGCGAGATAACATTCCTCCCCGCCTTGGCAAAAGGCTTTTCCACTGGGATAAGATGAGCGAATCGGAGATGGGGCTATCGAATGGATTTCACCGGCGAAGAACGCATCGCCGCGCCGCGGGACGTCGTCTGGGCAGCGCTCAACGATCCCGAAATCATGCGCGGCTGCATTCCAGGCTGCCAGGGCATCGAGCGGCTTTCGCCGGATGCCTTCGAGGCGACGGTCAAGGTCAAGTTCAGCCTGTTGTCGGCCACCTTCCATGGGTTGTTGACGCTTTCCAATGTCGATGCGCCGAAGAGCTACACGCTGTCGGCCGAGGGCAAGGGGGGGCTTGCCGGCTTCGCCAAAGGCAGCGCCGATATCGTGCTCGAGCAAAGCGGCGCCGAGACCATCCTGCATTATCGGGCAAAAGCCGAACTCGGCGGCAGGCTCGCCCAGCTCGGCGCACGCCTGCTCGATTCGACCTCGCAGAAGCTCGCCGAGCGGTTCTTTTCCGATATCAATGCCGCCGTCATCGCGAAGATGGCAGCCGGCTGATCGGGCGCTTTGGGCTTGGCGGGGATAGGGGCTTGGGTTAAATCGACGTCATGACGTGGACAATCAGGCCGCCGCGGGCGGAAGACCAGGAAATGCTCGCGGAGATTTATCTTTCCGTGCGCCGCCAAACATTCGTCTGGGTCGATCCCGGCAAGTTCTACCGCGAGGATTTTGCCGCCCATACCAATGGTGAGACGGTTTTCGTCTGCGAGCATGAAAACGGTGGAGTAGCCGGCTTCCTGTCGCTCTGGCCGGCCGATGATTTCATCCACATGCTCTATATCAGCCCGGACTTCCAGGGCTTTGGTGCCGGTACGGCGCTGCTGCGGGCGCTGCCCGAATGGCCGCATCATCGGTACCGGTTGAAATGCCTGGTGAAGAACGGCAGGGCGAAAGCCTTCTACCTCGCCCACGGTTTCCAGGTGACCGGCAACGGCACGTCGCCGGAGGGCGACTACCAGGAACTGAGCTTTTTTCCGGATTGAGCGACCGCCGAAGCGTCCCCGACACCGAGCCGGCTTTACCGCGACGGCAGCTGCCCGGCGATTTCCTCGGCGCGGTTCTTGTGGCGGTCGGCTTCACCCTGCCAGCGGATAGCTTCCTTGGCTTCGGTGCGGGCGCGCTTGCGGTGTTTGCCCTGGCTGAACCAGGTGGCGGCCGAACCGATCAGCATGCCGGCGATCAGGGCAATGAACAGGAAGACGAAGAAGGGCGCGGAAACCGCAAGCACCTGATCGTCAGGCCGGAACGGGTTGAAGGCGAGCGTCGCACTCTGCCGGTTGGCGACGCAAAAGACGATGAGGATGACGCCGAGTGGCAGCAAAATCAACAGGTTGACGATCTTCTTGGCCATTTGAGGTCTCCACATGCCAGATTGCGCCGGTCTTTCCAGGCGCGTTTCAAGCCTTTAATCGACGCATCGACCCCGAAAATCGATTCCGATTTTCGGGGTCGATGTGCAAGCAGAATAGGAAAACGGCCTTCGAGTTCAAGTGCGGATTCGCCGCAGGCGGCTCAGACTCAATCCTCTTCGTCGGCCTGGCCGGGATTGAGCCGCTCGCGCAGCTCCTTGCCGGTCTTGAAGAAGGGAACCCACTTCTCCTCGACGAAGACGGTATCGCCGGTGCGCGGGTTGCGGCCGGAGCGGGAAGGGCGGTTCTTCACCGAAAACGCGCCAAAGCCGCGCAATTCGACGCGGTTGCCAGCAGCCAGTGCATCCGTGATCTCGTCGAGAACCGCGTTGACGATATTCTCGACGTCGCGATGATAGAGATGCGGGTTGCGTGCCGCAACAATCTGCACCAATTCGGACTTGATCACGTTCGCCCCCTTAAATTATTGATTTCTTATCAATCGTGGCCAACCTGCCAAACTGAAAGCAGCCCGTCAAGAAGCAACTTTGGGGGCAGGATTCCGTTGATATCCTGGCCTTTCACGAGATCATCATAACCGAAGATCGTAATCAACCGCGAAACAGCCCCAGCGAGCAGAAAGGGCGTATTGCTCTTCTTGTCCCAGTCCACCATCGGCAGGTCGGCGTCGACGCCGCGCGATTTGAGATAGGCACGGATTTCCGCCTCGCCGCCGATCGTATCGACGAGTTTCACCTTCAGCGCTTGGCGGCCGGTATAGATCGTGCCGTCGGCGAGCTTCAGCACCTCGTCGCGCGGCAGCTTACGCCGGTCGGCGACCAGGTCGACGAACCAATTATAGCTGTCGACCACCATATTGCGGATCATCGCCTTGGCTTCCTCGCTCGCCTCGTGGAAGGGCGAAGGCTCGGCCTTCAGCGGCGAGGACTTGATCTCCTGCAGCGAGACGCCGATCTTGTCGAGCAGCGGCTGGATCTGCGGATACTGGAAGATGACGCCGATCGAGCCGGTAATCGAGCTGTCGCCGGCAATGATCGTATCGCCGGCAGTGGCGATCATGTAGCCGGCCGAGGCAGCAAGCGTGCGCACATCGGAGACGACAGGCTTCTTGGCTGATATCGCTCGGATCGCCTTGAAGATTTTTTCGCCGCCATAGGTCGTGCCGCCCGGCGAGGAGATCGAAATCACCACGGCCTTTACCTGGTCGCTGGTCTCGACCTTCTTCAGCCGCTCCAGAAGTTCGTCATCGTCGACGATCAGTCCCGATATCGTCACATGGGCGATGTGCGGGCGCTCCATCCCGGCATCGCCGAGGGCGAAGCGGTAGAAGGCGAAACCGAGTGCCACGACGAGCGCCACCGTGATCAGGCGCCAGAACCAGAGCTTGCGGCGCAGCCGCCGGCGATCGGCAATCATCGAACTGTCCATAGAAACCTCCAGCGCTGGCACCGGCTTCGGCTTGCCGCCGATGGATCCGGTGAAAAGGTGGCAGCGGCGTGCACGAATGCCACTTTTTGATGTTTTTGCATTTTGTTGCTTGTTGCAGAAAAAATTCCATATTGGCAAGCCAATGTAATAATGCGAAACGAACTGTGATTGGCGGGCCGCCTTTGTTATGAAGGCGCGGCGATCACCGCACATGGACGAGGCCTATGCTCGATACCCTGAAGAACAACGGACATGCCGCCTATGCCGGGTCCGGCAAGAGCGCTTATGGCGATGCGTTGTTCCATTCCGCCCGCGTGCGGCGGCTGAAGATCCTGCTGCCGGTGGCGGCCGTCATCATCGCGGCTGGCCTTACGGCGGTAGCGTTGGTCAGCATCTATCTGCCCGAGAACATCAAGATGGAAGGTGCCAAGATCGAGAACGGCAAGGTCGTGATGGAAAAGCCGGCGATCGCTGGACGCAATTCCGACGGCATCAACTATTCGATGCTCGCCGAAAGGGCGTTGCAGGATATCCGCAATCCCGATCTGATCACGCTTGAGACCATCAAGGCCGCCGTGCCGATGAATGACGGGTTGATCGCCCGCGTCGTCGCCTCGACGGCCGATTACAATCGCGCCACCGACAGCCTGCATATGACGGCCCCCTTCACCCTGGTGCTGAGCAGCGGCCTCAACGCGAATTTCCAGTCCGCCCATCTCGACATCAAGGGCGGAAACATGCGCAGCGACGACCCCGTCACCATCACCAAGGACAATGCCTCCATTGTTGCGAAGACGCTGGAGATAACCGATAAGGGGCGGGTGATCACATTCGAGGGGAATGTTCGCATGAATGTCGATCCATCCACCATCCATAAACAGGGCACCTAACCAGCCGGGTCATCCATGACAAAAGATTGTCGCATTTCCACTTGCAAGACTGGCCTGGCGTTCATTGCCGGCGCATTTGCCCTTATTCTGACGGCATCGGGCGCGGGCGCGCAGCAGGCGACGGCCTCGATGTCGGGCATGAAGCTTTCCAACGACCAGCCGATCCAGATCGAAAGCGACAAGCTGGAGATCCACGACCAGGAACACACCGCGTTGTTTACCGGCAAGGTCAAGGTCGTCCAGGGGACGACGACGATGCAGTCCGGCAAGATGACCGTCTATTACAAGGACAAGGCGGCAAAGCCGGCCGCGGACGGGGCGCAACCTGCAGCCCAGCCCGCAACGCCGCCGCCGCAGTCGGCCTCGCTCGCATCGGGAAATGCCGATATCGACAAGATCCTCGTCACCGACAAGGTCCTGCTGACCTCGGGTACGCAGACCGCGACCGCCGATGACGGCGCTTTCGACATGGCCTCGCAAACTTTCATCCTGACGGCGGATCAGGGCAATAAGGTCATTCTGTCGGATGGGCCGAACGTTTTTACCGGCTGCAAATTGACGGTTCACATGCAGACCGGCCAGGCGGAGCTTGAAAGCTGCGGCGGTCGTGTCCAGATTCAGCTCGATCCGAAATCGCAGCCGAATGCACAGCAGAAGCAGAACTGAGAAGCCGGCCTCCCACGTGAAATTAACATCGCTATCCACCATGTTCGGCAAGCCCGGGCCACAAGCTGCGGGTGCCGCCGACAAGAGCCGCTATCAGGGAACGCTCATCGCACGCGGTCTGACGAAGACCTATGCGACGCGTCGGGTCGTCAACGGCGTCTCGCTGGTGGTGCGCCGCGGCGAGGCCGTTGGCCTGCTCGGACCGAACGGCGCCGGCAAGACCACCTGTTTTTATATGATCACCGGCCTCGTGCCGGTGGACGAAGGCACGATCGAGATCGACGGAAACGATGTCACGACCATGCCGATGTACCGCCGCTCGCGGCTCGGCGTCGGTTATCTGCCACAGGAAGCCTCGATCTTTCGTGGCTTGACGGTGGAAGAGAATATCCGCGCCGTGCTCGAAGTGCATGTCAAGGACAAGGCCGAGCGCGAGCAGAAGCTGAACGAGCTGCTGGAGGAGTTTCATATCCAGAAGCTGCGCAAGACTGCCGCCGTCGCCCTGTCAGGCGGTGAGCGTCGCCGCCTCGAAATCGCGCGCGCCCTTGCGACCGATCCGACCTTCATGCTGCTCGACGAGCCCTTCGCCGGCGTCGACCCGATCTCGGTCGCCGATATCCAGAATCTCGTCCACCACCTGACCGCGCGTGGCATCGGCGTCCTCATCACCGACCACAATGTGCGCGAGACCCTGGGTCTGATCGACCGGGCCTACATCATCCATGCCGGTGAGGTGCTGACCCATGGCCGGGCAAATGACATCGTCAACAATCCGGAAGTGCGCCGGCTCTATCTCGGCGACAATTTCAGCCTCTGAACGGGGACGATGCCAAGATAGAGAAGGTGCGCCCAGTCGTCCTGAAACGGCGCAGGCCTTTCGGCGACACCTGTCCCATCGCAGAAATTAACCGCGCTGACACAGTTCCGCTTGACCAAATGAGATAAAAAAGCAATTTTTGGGCCAGTTGGATTTCCGCGGCCTGAAGCCTTGATCGGACGCGGTTTCCCGGAGGAATTGAGGGAGTTTCGCGTCCGTCATGGCACTGTCCGCCAGTCTTTTCCTGCGCCAGAACCAATCCCTGGTGATGACTCCGCAACTGATGCAATCCATCCAGTTGCTGCAGATGACGCATGTCGAACTCAGCCAGTTCATCGCCCAGGAAGTGGAGAAGAACCCGCTGCTCGAATTTCCGTCGAATGACGGCGAGGCAGGCGGCGAACGCGGCGAAGCCGAAGACGAGCCTTATGGTCATCCGCCGGAGGATGCAGGCTCGGACGACGGCTACGACAACCGCACCGAAGCGCTCTCCAGCGACTGGTACGACAATGGCGGCAGCGCCAGCACCAGTCGGCTGAACGACGAGCTCGACGCCAACTATACCAATGTCTTTCCCGATGACAGCGCGCCGCAGCGCCTCGATGCGCCGGAGCTCGTCGGCCAGTGGAAATCGATGCCGGGCAGCGGTGGCGAGGGCGCCGATTACGATCTCGACGATTTCGTCGCCGGCCAGGTGTCGCTGCGCGATCATCTCGCCCAGCAGATCCCCTTCGTCCTGCCTGACATCGCCGATCGGCTGATCGCGCAGAATTTCGTCGATCAGCTCGACGACGCCGGTTATCTTCAAGCCGATATCGTCGAAACCGGCGAGCGGCTGGGCACCAGCCTGACTGCGGCCGAGCGCGTGCTTGCCGCCCTCCAGACGCTCGATCCGCCGGGGGTTTTCGCTCGCAGTCTCTCGGAATGCCTGGCGATCCAGCTCAGGCAGAAGGACCGATACGACCCCGCCATGCAGGCGCTCGTCGAAAACCTCGAACTGCTGGCGCGGCGCGATTTTGCCACGCTGAAGCGGCTCTGCGGCGTCGACGAGGAAGATCTTCTCGACATGCTCGGCGAAATCCGCCAGCTCAATCCCAAGCCTGGCAGCGGTTTCGAAGCCGGTGTTTCCGAAGCGATCATGCCTGATGTGGTCGTCAGAGCCTCCTCGGATACCGGCTGGCTGGTCGAGCTCAATCCGGATACGCTGCCGCGTGTACTGGTCAACCAGTCCTATTTTTCCCGCGTGACCCGGAATGGCGAGGATCACGCCTTCCTCTCCGATTGTCTGCAGAGCGCCAACTGGCTGACGCGCAGCCTCGACCAGCGGGCGAAGACCATCATGAAGGTGGCCAGCGAGATCGTCCGCCAGCAGGACGCCTTCCTGCTGTACGGCGTCGACCACCTGCGTCCGCTGAACCTGAAGACGGTCGCCGAGGCGATCAAGATGCACGAATCCACCGTCAGCCGCGTCACCTCGAACAAATACATGCTGACGCCGCGCGGCCTCTTCGAACTCAAATATTTCTTCACCGTCTCGATCAGCGCTGTCGCCGGTGGCGACAGCCATTCGGCCGAGGCCGTGCGTCACAAGATCCGCGTGCTGATCATGCAGGAGAGCCCTGACGCAGTGCTCTCCGACGACGATATTGTCGACATGCTGAAGAAGGGCGGCGTGGATCTCGCCCGCCGCACGGTTGCGAAATACCGGGAGGCAATGAACATCGCCTCCTCGGTCCAGCGGCGCCGCGAAAAGCGGGCGCTCGCCAAGGTCGCCGGCTTCTGACGCCGCAATGCTTCGGTCTTGATCGAAGCATCCAGCTCCAGATCCCCGCTATTTCTCTGACGTCTTGAACGAATTTGGGAAAGCCGACCATGACCCCGCCAAATCCGAAGCTTGCCAGGGAGCTTCTCCTGCTGCTGGTGCTGGCGACCCTTTGGGGGGCCTCCTATACTTTCATCAAGATCGGTGTCGAGACGATCCCGCCGGTGACGTTGATCGCCGTCCGCACGCTGATTGCCGGCGGCATCCTGCTGGTCGTCCTCCGCTACCGACGAATCCGCCTGCCCAGCGACCGCGCGACGTGGCGGCGGTTTTTCGTTCAGGCCTGTCTGAACAGCGTCATTCCCTTCACGCTGATTGCCTGGGCGGAACAATCCGTCGATGCCGGGCTGGCGGTTATTCTCAATTCGGCAACGCCGATCTTCACCTTCCTGCTGACCGTACTGATAGCCCGCCATGAGCAGGTGACGGCGCGAAAGCTTTTCGGCGTTATATCAGGACTTGCCGGTATCTGCCTGGTCATCGGCGTCGAGGTGCTCGGCGGTCTCGGCGAAAGCCTGATGGCGCAGCTCGCCATCATCCTGGCGACCGCCTGTTATGCAGGTGCGGCGATTTTCAGCAAGAACTTCAAGGGTCTCGATCCCGCCGTGCCGGCGGCCGGCTCGTTGATCTCAGGCGCGGTCATTCTCTTGCCGGTCAGCCTCGTCGTCGACCGGCCGTGGGCGCTCGATCCCTCGGCCGCATCGATTCTGGCGCTGCTGGCTCTCTCCGCCTTTTCGACGGCCCTTGCCTTTGCGATCTATTTCCGTCTCGTCCAAACGCTGGGTTCGGTCGGAACGACGTCGCAAGCCTACCTCAGGGTGCCGATCGGAGTCACGATCGGCATCGTTTTCCTCGGCGAAAGGCTGAGCCCGACGGCCTGGATTGGACTCGTTTGCGTCATCCTCGGTGTCGCAGCCATGACCATCCCGGCAAGGGCGAGTGCAATCAAGGCGAGAAGTGTCTAGAAGTTATTGGTTGGCGGCCGGTGGCAGTTACTGTGTTTGCGGGCGCCTGTCACACGCAGTACGCGTATTAGCAATCGCAGTTTTTCGCCCTATTGACTTTTCGGCAACGGCTGGCTAGAAGCCCGCCGCAATCGATGCCGCAAACGGCGTCTGGAGTTATCCCCAGCATCAGAAGGGCATCAGGGACCCGCAGGCTGACGCCGATCTTGCTTGAGATTGCGCGAAGTGCTTGGATGAACCTGAGGCTTGGCGTAAACTGATACCCGCAAACGACGATAAGAAGGGAAACTCCATGAGTGTGCGTGTGTCCGGTAAACATATGGAAATTGGTGACTCGTTCCGTCAAAAGATCGAGGACCAAATTGGTATGGCCATCACGAAATACTTCGACGGGGGATATTCGGGTCAGGTGACCGTGGAAAAGGCGAGTTCTCGTTACTCGGCAGACTGCAAGCTTCATCTCGACAGTGGGGTGGTGCTGCATGCGGCGGGCGAGGCGACGGACCCGCAGCTGGCTTTCGACGCCGCTTCCCAGCGCATCGAAAAACGGCTGCGCCGCTACAAGCGCAAGCTAAAGGACCATCATGCCGGAAACCATCTGAACGGTTTTGCAGAAGTCGCCTACACGGTCATGGATTCCGTTCCTGACCACGAGGATGAAATCCCCGACGATTTCGCGCCCGCGATCGTCGCCGAAAGCACGAAGCAGCTGAAGACCATGTCGGTCGCCACCGCCGTGATGGCGCTCGACATGACCGACGAGCCACTTCTCCTGTTCCGCAGCCCCGGCAAGGAACACTTGAACATCGTTTACCGTCGGCATGACGGAAATATTGGCTGGATCGATTCAGCCAATATCAAAGGCTGAGATCAGGGCGGTGAGCGGCGGTGTTGCCGCCGCTCCTTGCATTTGATCAAGGCGACAGAAGGAAAAAGAAATGGCATTGGCAGATTTGCTCCATCAGGATGCAATCATTCCCGCCCTCAGAGTAAATTCCAAGAAACAGCTGCTTCAGGAATTGGCCGCACGAGCTGCCAGGATCACCGGGCTCTCCGAACGGGAGATTTTCGACGTCATCCTGCAGCGCGAACGCCTTGGCTCGACCGGCGTCGGCAACGGCATCGCCATTCCTCACGGCAAGTTGATCAACATTCATTCGATCGTCGGCATCTTCGCCCGGCTGGAGCAGCCTGTCGATTTCGAAGCCCTGGACGACCAGCCTGTCGATCTCGTCTTCCTGCTGCTGGCGCCGGAGGGCGCGGGTGCTGATCACCTCAAAGCCCTGTCGCGGATTGCTCGCGTGCTGCGCGATCACGATCTGGTCGCCAAGCTGCGCGCCACCGATTCCGCTTCGGCGATCTACGCCTTCCTCAACGAAGAGCAGACGTCGAACGCCGCCTAAGCGACATTTATCCCTGAAATGCAAAAGCGCCGGGTCTTCCTGGCGCCTATTACGTGATGAGGGACTGAACGGTCAGAACTCTTCCCAGCTCTCCTGCGCCACGGCAGCCGAACCGCGTGATGGCGCAGCTGGGCGGCGGACCGCCGGGGTGGCAGCGCGATGCACGGGGGCTGCGGCCGCCGGCGCACGCATCCGCTGCGCCATCGAGGTCAGTGCCGCGGCGTTGCCGGAACCAGAGATCCTGAAGCGTGTGGCGAGCGCCTTCAGCGTCTGTGCCTCGTCGTTGAGGGCAACGCTGGCTGCTGTCGCTTCTTCCACCATCGCCGCGTTCTGCTGCGTCACCTGGTCCATCTGGTTCATGGCCTGGTTGATCTCCTTCAGGCCGACAGCCTGTTCGCTGGCCGATGCCGAGATCTGCCGGATCAGGTCGTTGATGCCCATCACCTGTTCGGCGATCTTGTGCAGCGTGCCGCCGGCGCGCCCGACGAGATCGACGCCTTCCTTGACCTGGAGCGCCGAGGTATTGATCAGCGTCTTGATTTCCTTGGCGGCATTGGCCGAGCGCTGCGCCAGTTCACGCACCTCCTGGGCGACGACGGCAAAACCCTTGCCGGCTTCCCCGGCCCGCGCCGCCTCGACACCGGCGTTCAGCGCCAGCAGATTGGTCTGGAAGGCAATCTCGTCGATGACGCCGATGATCCGCGAAACCTCTGTCGAAGACTGCTCGATCCCGTGCATCGAGGCGATCGCCTTCTGCACGACTTCGCCGGACTTCTCGGCATCCTGGCAGGCAAGGTTGACGTTGTCGGCGGCCGTGCGCGCATTCCCGGCGCTGGAATCGACCTGCGCGGTGAGCTCGTTGAGTGCGGCGGCCGTCTCTTCGAGGCTTGCCGCCTGCTGTTCGGTACGCTTGGCGAGGTCGGAGGCGCTGTTGCTGATCTCGCCGGTGCCAAGGCCGATATTGGCGACGCTAAGGTTCATCGTGTGGATGGTCTCTTCGAGACTGGCAAGGGCGGCATTGAAGTCCTGTTTCAGCTTGCCGTATTCACCGGGGAATTCGTCGGTGATGCGGTGACTGAGATTGCCCTGCGACAGCGCCGAAAGGCCAGCGCCGACGATCGAGACGATATGGCGCTGCAGCGACACCGATTCCTGGCGTTCCGATTCGGAGCGGCTGCGCTCGGTCTCTGCGGCCAGCCGTTGGTCTGCGGCCTCGTCTTCAAGGCGCCGGCTGTCGGCGAGCGTGAAACGGAAACCTTCGAGCGCCTTGGCGACCGAGCCGATTTCGTCGCTGCGATCCTGGGCGGCGACCGGTTCTGCGTATTTGCCGTCGCTGAGCGCCTTGACGCTGGCGACGAGCCCGCCGAGCGGCCGCTGCACGAACGAGCGGACAGCGAAATAGAGCGCGAGCATGACGGCACCGAGCACGATCAGGCCGTTGACGATCATCATATAGGTCTGGTCCCGCACCGGCGCGTTGATCGCCGTGTGCGGCACGTCGACGAGTACGACCCAGGTGGCGTTGACGCCCGGAACCGCGAATGGATAGACGACCCGGTCGAAGGGATCGAGGCCGTCATAGGTGAGGTTTCTGACGAGGCCGGGCTGCTTGGCTGACAGCGCCGTTTTGACGACGTCGGCGCCTTCGCCGTCATATTCCTTGGTCATCAGGTCGGGGATCGGCGCGACGATCCAGTTGCCGGCCTGCGACAGCAGCGTGACGCGGCCGGAGCCGAAGGGATGCAGCGCCTGCAGCTTGTCGGTCAGCGACTTCAGCGATATGTCGACGCCGGCGACGCCGATCATCTTGCCATCAGACATGACCGGATAGGCAATCGAGGTCAGGAGCGTCGGAACATCGGTTCCCTCGGCCATGTAAGGCGTGGTAATCGCCCCCTTGCCGCTCTCGGCCGCAAGCTTCCACCATGCGGCGGTGTAGTCATTGTCGAAGGTCGAATATTGGATGCCGCCGTCCTTGGTCTTCGACCAGTAGGGCGTGAAGGCGCCGTTTTTGTTCGTGCCTTCGTCATTGTTGTTGGCGATCTCGGCCGACTTGCCGTCCAGCGCCCCGAGCTGCTCGCAGAACCAGCTGCCGAAGGCGAAAGCGTTCTGTTCGAGGTTGGCCTTCAGCACGTTGATCATGCCCTTGCGATCGAGCGATTTGCCTTCGTGGCCGCGGCCGACGACGCCCGACATGGTGCGCGCCGCGCTGGCGAGCTCGCCGACATTGGCGGCGATTTCATTGGCGATCGACTTTGCCTCGAGGTTGGCCTGATCCATCGTCAGCGTCTGAACGCGATCCCGGGTCTGGCCGATGAGGAAAAAGTTCGAAACGATGAGGACAAGCGCGATGGCAATGCCGGTGATGACGATGAGTTTCGCGGCAAGCGATTTCATTCGAAAAATGAGCATGGGATCCTCGGGAAAGGATGCGCCGAACGGGCATTCTCCGGCACAGGAGCAAAGGCATCGCCCCGTCATGGAGCCGCCGCTTACAGCGCCACGTGTCGTTTCAGACGCGCAACGACGCCGTAGCACTTTGAATATGTGGTGGGCGGCGGACCTCAAACCAGGAGCAGCCGTCGACCACCAGCAACATCGCCGGAGATCTCTTAAATTTGAATGAAACTCGAACGATTGAGGCCGGGAAAACCGCCGGAACAGCCTGAATTACAGGGAGTTCCGCCGGCGGTTTCGCAAAGAGACGCCTCTATATCTTGGCTGCGACGTCCGCACCCGAAGGGATCGATGGCTGCGCCCCTGATTTGAGGCAAGCGAGCGAGCCGGCAACGGCCGCACCCCGCAGCGCCGAGGTAAAATCGAGGCCCTCGTCGAGGCTCGCAGCGAAATAGCCGCAGAAGGTGTCGCCGGCGCCGACCGTATCGACGGGTTCGATCCTCAGACCTTGCGCTCTTGAAATCGCCCCGTCGCGGATGGCGACGACGCCGTCGCCGCCAAGCGTCACGATCAGCGTCTGGCCGGTTTCGGCATGCAGGCGGGTAAGGGCTGCCTCGCGCGCCTGAGCGTCCATGCCGTCTTGGCCGGCGAGCCGTTCGAACTCGGTCTCGTTGGCAATGACGATATCGGCAAGCCGGCCGAGACGCGGCGCATCGGGGATCAAAGGAGCAAGGTTGAGGATGCTGGTGACGCCCTTGGCGCGGGCGGCCGACAGGGCGCGTTCGACTGAAGCAGCCGGCACTTCGAGCTGCAGCATCAGGATATCGCCTTCCTTCATGCCGCCGATCGCCGTCTCGGCATCGACAGGTGTGACCAGGCCATTGGCGCCGGGAACGACGGCGATCATGTTTTCGCCGTCGCCGCCGACAAGGATCAGCGCCGTGCCTGTGGGCCCGTCGACGTGTTTGACAAGAGAAAGATCGGTTCCCGCATCATCGAGCAGGGCAAGGGCATCGGCGGCAAAACTATCCTTGCCGACGGCACCGGCCATATGCACATAGCGGCCGGCGCGCCGCGCTGCCAGCGCCTGGTTGGCGCCCTTGCCGCCTGCGGCTGTGGCAAAACCGTTACCGGCCACCGTTTCGCCGGGCTTCGGCAGGCGCTCGGTCGTGGCGATGAGGTCCATGTTGATGGACCCAAAAACTGTGATCATCAGGGGTGTCCCGTCTTTTGGGGCATGCGGGCGACGTCATGCTCCTGCTGTTTCATGCGGGCGAGACACTGCCCGAAGCCGTCACTCCTCGTCAACCACCCTGAGCTTGAGAAGGCCGGTGCGGCTTTCCACCGATTTGGCGGCGGGTTCGCTGTCGCGGGCAGGCTTGGCCTCGCCGCCTGCCTCGAATTCCAGCGCTTCGATCTTGGCGCCGCGCCTGGTGAGTTTGTCGGCCGAGGTGACCACCATGTCGATATCCTTCTGCGCCAGGGCGAAATGACCCTGCAGCTTGCGCACCCGCTCGTCGAGGCGACCGAGATCGTCCATCAGGATCGCCACCTCGCCCTGGATCAGATGTGCCTGCGCCTGCATGCGCTGGTCCTTGAGCACGGCCTGGACGACCTGGATCGACAGCATCAACAGCGACGGCGAGACGATGACGATGCGCGCGCGATGCGCCTTCTGCACCACCGGCTCGAAGTTTTCGTGGATCTCGGCGAAGATCGATTCCGACGGCACGAAGAGAAAGGCCGTATCCTGGGTTTCGCCCTGAATCAGATATTTCTCGGAAATATCCCTGATATGGACCTCCATGTCGCGGCGGAACTGCTGGCCGGCGATCTTGCCGGCCTCGGGGCTGCCGGCGTCGCGGATTGCGTTCCAGGCCTCGAGCGGAAATTTTGCGTCGATCACCAGCGGCGGCGCGCCATTCGGCATGCGGATCGTGCAATCCGGCCGTGAGCCGTTCGAGAGTGTCTGCTGGAAGGCATAGGCACCCATCGGCAGGCCGTCGGCGACGATGGTTTCCATTCGCGACTGGCCGAAGGCGCCGCGTGTCTGCTTGTTGGACAGAATGGCCTGCAGCCCGACGACATCCTTGGCGAGCGTCTGGATATTGTTCTGCGCGGCATCGATCACTGCCAGCCGCTCCTGCAGCCGCTGCAGGTTCTCATGTGTCGATTTGGTCTGCTCGGTGATCGTCGAGTTGACGCGCTGCGACATGCCGTCGAGGCGTTGGCTGATCGTCTGGTTGAGTTCACTCTGCCGCGCGCCGAAGACCTCGGTCATCGCCGCGATGCGGCCCTGCATCTCCGCCTGGATCCTGAGAAGCTCGGCCATGCGCGCTTCGCTTTCATCTGCGCGAAAGCTCGCCTCCTCCGCCTGCTCGCGGCGAAGGCTCGCGCCCCGCAGCAACAGCACGATCACCAACAGGACAAACGCCAAGAGGACCCCGCCGGCAAGCGCCAGCATGGCGGGGCTGATCGAGGTAAGTGACACAGTGAACGAATCGGAATTGACGGTCATGCCGCAACTTACCAGAAGAGACGGCAATAAATAGATCAAAGCATGAACAAAATTGGCGACGCCAATATCCTCGCACGCCGTGGCACCTGCTGCTGTGTGCGGTCGTTCGGGCACCGCTGCCTGTCGGTTGCCTGAGGCAAATATGGCGAAATTCCAGGCGGGGATGCAAAAAAGCGTCTTCCCCGCCTGCCGGATAATTCCATAGTCGGAAAAGATGGGTTATGGGAACGCCATGACCATCAAGCCACTCATCATTCTTCCCGATCCCGTTCTCCGCCAGAGCTCCAAGCCGATCGAGCGGGTCGACGCCGACTTGCAGCGCCTTGCCGACGACATGCTGGAAACCATGTACGACGCGCCGGGCATCGGCCTTGCGGCAGTTCAGATCGGCGTACCGCGCCGCATGCTGGTCATCGACATTGCGCGCGAGGGCGAGGAAAGGCAGCCGCAGGTGTTCATCAACCCGGAGATCGTCACATCCTCCGACGAGCGCTCGGTCTATGAGGAAGGCTGCCTGTCGATCCCGGATTATTATGCCGAGGTCGAGCGCCCGGCGATCGTCTCGGTCAAATATCTCGATCGCAACGGCAAGGAGCAGACGGTGGAAGCCGACGGCCTGCTCGCCACCTGCCTGCAGCATGAGATCGACCATCTGAACGGCGTGCTGTTCATCGATTATATCTCGCGGCTGAAGCGGGAGATGGTGATCAAGAAGTTCACCAAGGCGGCGAAGTCGAAGGCGCTCTGAGCATTGCGTTGAAAATTCACCGGAAAGGCACTATGATATCACCGATATCATGGAGGCGCCGAATGGGTGATTTTCTGATCAGAAATATTTCCGACGCAATGAAGCGAGACATTGCTGAAGCAGCGCAGCGGAGCGGAAACAGTCTTTCCGACGAGGCCAAGGAGCTTTTGCGGGAAGCGCTTCAAAGAAAAACCGACGCAAAGCCTGAGGCTGTCTCGGCGTTTGCAGCAATACGCGACGCTTTCGAAAGAGAAGACGCCGTAGGCGATGAATTTGCTGCGATCATGGAAGAAATCGAGGCCGCTCGGAAAAAGGATTTCGGCCGGCCGTTCGAGGATTTCGAATGATTGTTCTCGATACGAATGTCGTTTCCGAGTTCGCTCGGCCATCGCCAAACGAAAATGTGAAGGCCTGGATATTGCGGCAGGACGGCTCGAGAATCTGGCTTTGCACCGTTGGCTTAATGGAGCAGATTTACGGGGCCGAAAGAGTTCTTTTGAAGACAGGATCGGACCGCTTCTTTCGCGCTATCGAGAATTTAGTGAAAGGCGAATTTCGTGACCGTATCGCCGGCTGGGATCTGGAAACGGCCATGGCAACCGGTCGCTTGCGGGCAAAACGCGAAAGCTTAGGGCGGCCGATTTCGGTCCAGGATGCAATGATTGCCGCCATTTGCCTTGCCAACGGCGCGACGCTCGCCACCCGCAACACCAGAGATTTCGAGGGGCTTGATCTCAAGCTCGTAAACCCGTTTGAAGACGGTTGATCCTCAATTGGCGAGATAAAATGTCTCTTCGCATCATTTTCATGGGAACACCGGAGTTCTCGGTCCCGACCCTGCGCCTGCTCGTCGATGCCGGCCACAGGATCGCCGCCGTCTATACGCAGCCGCCGCGGCCGGGCGGGCGGCGCGGGCTCGATCTGCAGAAATCGCCGGTGCATCAGGCAGCCGAACTGCTCGGTCTTCCGGTCTTCACGCCGGTCAATTTCAAGGATGCCGACGAGCGCGAGAGATTTGCCGCATTCGATGCCGATGTCGCCGTCGTGGTCGCATACGGGTTGCTGCTGCCGGAGGCAGTTTTGAACGGAACCCGCGATGGCTGCTATAACGGCCATGCCTCGCTGCTGCCGCGCTGGCGAGGGGCCGCGCCCATCCAACGGGCGATCATGGCCGGTGATGAGCAGACCGGCATGATGGTGATGAAGATGGACAAGGGTCTCGATACCGGCGCCGTCGCCCTGACCCGAAAAGTCGAGATCGGCCGCAACATGACTGCAGGCGAGTTGCATGACCGGCTGATGCAGGTCGGCGCCAAGGCAATGGCGGAAGCGATGGTCAAGCTGGAGATGAACGACCTGCCGCTGACGCCGCAGCCGGAAGTAGGCGTGCTCTATGCCGCCAAGATCGACAAGGCCGAGACACGCATCGATTTCGCCAGGGATGCCAGCGATGTGCACAATCACATCCGCGGCCTGGCGCCATTTCCGGGGGCCTGGTTCGAGCTTGCGATCGGCGGCAAGCCGGAGCGGGTGAAAGTGCTGGGCTCCGAGCTGGCCGAAGGGCAGGGGATAGCCGGGCAATTGCTGACCGACGATCTTCTGGTCGCCTGCGCGTCGGGCGCGGTGCGGCTGACACGGCTGCAGAAGGCCGGCGGCAAGCCGCTGGCGGCAGCCGATTTCCTCAGAGGCACGCCGCTTGGCGCAGGCACGAGGCTTTCCTGATGCCGCGTTTTCGCATGACCGTCGAATATGACGGCGGCCCCTATGTCGGTTGGCAGCGACAGGAGAACGGTCACTCGGTGCAGGGCGCGATCGAAGCGGCGGTACGGTCGCTGACCGGCGAGACGGTTTTGGTCCGCGGCGCCGGCCGTACCGATTCCGGCGTCCACGCCATGGGGCAGGTGGTCCATGCCGATCTTTCCAAGGACTGGTCGCCCTACAAGCTGCAGAACGCGTTGAACGCACATCTCAGGCTCGCCGGCGAGCCTGTCTCCATTCTCCATGTGCTGGAGGCCCCCGACTTCTTCGACGCCCGCTTCTCGGCGCTGCGGCGCCATTACCTCTACCGCATCCTCAGCCGCCGGGCGCCGCTGGCGCTTGAAGCCGGCAGGGCCTGGTGGGTGCCGAAGGTGCTCGATCACGAGGTCATGCACGCCGCCGCCCAGAAGCTGGTCGGACGGCACGATTTCTCCACCTTCCGCGCCGCCCATTGCCAGGCAAACAGCCCGGTGCGCACGCTCGACCGGCTGGATGTGACCCGCAACGGCGAGCTGATCGAGATCCGCGCCACAGCGCAGAGCTTCCTTCACAACCAGATCCGTTCTTTTGCCGGCACGCTGAAGCTCGCCGGCGAAGGCAAATGGACGCCTGAAGATGTCGAGGCAGCCCTCGAAGCGCGCGACCGTAAGGCCTGCGGCCCGGTGGCGCCGCCTGACGGGCTCTATTTCATGCAGGTGGATTATCCAAACGTGATCCCGGATCGCCGCAGGCCGGTCCCCGATGCCGATACCGATGAGAGTGATGATCTGTCGTAAAGTTGATCAGACGGGATAGATGCCGAGGAAGTGCTGCAGATATTCCGAAAGGATCATCGACGGCACCAGCAGCACCAGCGTCAGCGCCCCGACCATCAGCGCGTGACCATGGCAGATCATCCGGATAATGCGCGCCAGCGCGAAGACCTGCGCCAGCATGAAGGCAAGCAGCAGCAGCGAGACGAAGCCGACGGAGCCGGGAAGGAAGAACACCAGCGCCAGCATCAGCCCGTTGATATAGGAGAGCGGCACGCCCAGCCAGTTGACGCTGACGACGACGGGGGCGAAACGCTCACCCATGCGGAAGGCCAGCAGCAGCAGCCCGGCAAAGACCAGCGGCACGAACCAGTTAGCAACCTCGACGAGGCCGAGCCTGATATAGAAGGCAAAGCCGACATCGGCTTCCGGCGGCATCGACAGCAGAAAGGCCTGTCGCCACCAGAGCCAGGAAATGCCCATCGGCGGCAGGCACCAGGCCATCGCCCAGAACGAGCGGTTGACGCCGCGCTCGGACATGTCGAGGTAGCGGAACCCGCGCGGATCCAGCCGGATCAGCAGCCAGAGGCCGGCCAGATAGTACTGGACTTCCCTAAGCCCCGGCATTGGCGAACCAGTGCGCGATGAAGGTCTCGTAGATTGCCGTCAGCATCTCCAGATCGGCGACAGTGACGCGCTCATCGACCATGTGCATCGTCTGGCCGACGAGGCCGAACTCGACGACCGGGCAATAATCCTTGATGAAGCGCGCATCCGACGTGCCGCCGGTGGTCGAAAGTGCCGGCGACTGGCCGGTGACGCTCTCGACGGCCGATGACAGCGAGGCGATCAAGCCATTGTTACGCGTCAGGAACACGTGGCTTGGCCGGTCGGCCCAGACGATATCGTATTTTACCGGCGCCCGGCCCGGCCGGAGTCGGCCGTCTCCGGCGGCAACTTGCAGACGGCGCAGAATTTCGGCGCGCAGCGTCTCGGCTGTCCAGCTGTCGTTGAAGCGGATGTTGAAGCTTGCCGATGCCTTCGCCGGAATGACGTTGGTTGCCGGATTGCCGACATCGACCGTGGTCACTTCGAGGTTCGAGGGCTGGAAGTCGTCGGTGCCGCCGTCGAAGGGTGGGTCCATCAGCGCTTGGGTCAGCTGCAGCATGCCGCGCACCGGATTGTCGGCAAGATGCGGATAGGCGGCATGGCCCTGGACGCCGTGCACTGTGATCCGGCCAGATAGCGAGCCGCGCCGGCCGATCTTGACCATGTCGCCCAGCCTGTCCGGGTTGGTGGGCTCGCCGACCAGGCAGGCATCCCAGCGCTCGCCGCGCTCGGTGGCCCATTGCAGGAGCTTGACCGTGCCGTTGATCGCCGGGCCTTCTTCATCGCCGGTAATCAGGAAGGAGATCGAGCCGGCGGGCGATCCGTTTTTCTCGATATGGCGGGCGACGGCGGCGACGAAACAGGCGATGCCGCCCTTCATGTCGACGGCGCCGCGGCCGAACAGCTCGCCCTTCTCAATCTCGGCGGCAAAGGGTGGATGCGTCCAGGCGGCCTCGTCGCCGACCGGCACGACATCGGTATGGCCGGCAAACATCAGATGCGGGCCGTCCTTGCCGAGGCGGGCATAGAGGTTTTCGATATCGGCTGTGCCCTCTTCGCTCGCCTTCACCTTGTCGACAGTGAAGCCGAGCGGCGCAAGCATGGCGTCGAGCGCCGACAGCGCGCCGCCTTCGGCTGGTGTCACGGAGGGGCAGCGAATCAGCGTCTGGAGATTGGCGACGGGATCGGTAGCGGTCATGGCGGTCGAACTATCCGGCGGGAATGGCAAAGACATGGCAAGGCGGCGACGCCTCGCGTAAAAGACGCCGTCTGTTTACCGGATCAATGTCCTGGTGTCATCAATCTCTGAGCAGCTCGTTGATGCCGGTCTTGGAACGGGTCTGTTCATCGACGCGCTTGACGATGACGGCGCAGTAGAGATGCGGCGCCGGCTTCCCGTTGCCCATGGTCGCATTGCCCGACGGCATCGAACCGGCGACGACGACGGAATAGGGCGGCACTTCGCCGAAGGTCACCTCACCGGTGGCGCGGTCGACGATCTTGGTCGACTTGCCAATGAAGACGCCCATGCCGAGCACCGAGCCCTCGCGGACGATGCAGCCCTCGACCACTTCCGAACGCGCGCCGATGAAGCAATTGTCCTCGATGATCGTCGGGCCCGCCTGCATCGGCTCCAGCACGCCGCCGATGCCGACGCCGCCGGACAGATGCACATGCTTGCCGATCTGGGCGCAGGAGCCGACCGTCGCCCAGGTATCGACCATCGTGCCTTCGCCGACATAGGCGCCGAGATTGACGAAGGAGGGCATCAGGATGGCGTTCGGGGCGATATAGGCCGAGCGGCGCACGACGCAGTTCGGCACGGCACGGAAGCCTGCGGCGCGGAAATGGTTCTCACCCCAGTTTTCGAATTTCGAGGGAACCTTGTCCCACCAGGTGGAATTGCCCGAACCGCCCTTGACCACATCCATGTCGTTGAGGCGGAAGGACAAGAGCACGGCCTTCTTCAGCCATTGATTGACCGTCCAGGCGCCGTCGGCGCCGCGCGTGGCAACGCGGACCGTGCCGGCGTCGAGCAGATCGAGCGCGGCTTCGACCGCATCACGGACCTCGCCCTTCGTCGACGTGTTCACATTGTCGCGATTGTCGAAGGCGGCTTCGATGGTCTTTTCGAGGGATGCGAGGTCGGTGGCGCTCATGAGAATTCCTTAAACTTCGATCTTTATCGTGGAGACGGCGAAGTCTCCGGAAGGCGGTTGGCGGGGGTTTTCCCTGCTCTACAGCATGCAGCCGTAGAACGGAATGATTTTTCCGACAAGATCCTATCTGGATTCAAGGCGTTATAGCGACATATCCGGCTTTGTAGCCGGCAATACTGAAAGGCATTTCGAGATGGCGAAGGGACGGAACGGCGGTTCGCGGCGCAAGGATGGCGTATGGGACCCGCTGAAGAGCAGTTCGACCGACAGGCAGCGCGCCGAGGCCGTGCCGAAGACGCCGCAGACGATGTCGCCTGCCTACCGGCTTGCCTATGTCGACGAGGATTTCCTTTGCCGCGAGGAGCTGCGGCCGATCCGCCTGCAGCTGGAACTGATGAAGCCGGAAATGATGCTGACCGAACGTGGCATCAAGTCGACCGTCGTTATGTTCGGCGGCGCCCGCATTCCCGCCCCCGGGCAGAGCGCCTGGGCCGCCCGCAACGATGTCCAGCGCGTCAATCTGGAAGCGGCCTCGGTCTACTATGACGAGGCGCGCAAATTTGCCCGGCTCTGCTCGAAATATTCGGCAAGCTTCGATTTCCACGAATATGTCATCGTCACCGGCGGCGGCCCCGGTGTCATGGAAGCGGGCAACCGCGGCGCGGCCGACGAGGGCGCCCCGTCGATCGGCCTCAACATCGTGCTGCCGCACGAGCAGGCCCCGAACGCCTATGTGACGCCGGAACTCAGCTTCAACTTCCACTATTTTGCCATCCGCAAGATGCATTTCATGGTGCGCGCCAAGGCGATCGCGGTGTTTCCCGGCGGTTTTGGCACCCTCGATGAATTCTTCGAATGCCTGACGCTGATCCAGACCGGCCGCATGGAGCGTCTGCCGCTGATCCTCTTCGGGGAGACATTCTGGAGGAGCATCATCAATTTCGACGCATTGGCCGAATTCGGCACGATCGCGCCCGACGACGTCAAGCTGATCAGCTTCGTCGACACGGCTGAAGCCGCATGGAAGATCGTCCAGGATTTCTACGAACATCGCGAGTAAGGGCCGGGCGCAGCGCCCGCAGCAATGCGGTTGGAATTCCCGCTCCTTCCCCATCGGGCGGGAAAGAGCGGGAAGCAATGCTTCGTCCTGGTTTACAGAAGCGGCCGGTCCGGCATGTCGTCGATCGAGATGACGCCGTCCTTATTGCGGTCCATCCGCGCAAACAGCTTGTCGAAGGCGGCGACGGCTTCCTGTTTGGAAATCTGACCGTTCTGGTCGGTGTCGACCCGGTGCATCATCATCGAGGCGCGCATGAAGTTGCCGCCATGGCGCATCCAGTGATGTCCGTCATGGCCGTCGTGCCCGCCGCGGGGCGGCCGTGCCTGGTCGTTATCCTCAGGTGTCGCGGCTGCGGTATCCGCCTTCTTGGTTTCGCCGGCATCCTGCTTGCGCTGATCCTTCATCGCCTGCATCTGCGTCTTCTGGTATTCGTGGATCTCGCCAGGGGTTAGCGAGCCGTCCTTGTTGGTGTCGATCGCAGCGAAAACCTTGTCGAGGCCGGCGGTTGCCTCTTCCTTGGTAACCTGCCCGTCCTTGTTCGCGTCGAATTGCTTGAGCATTCTGACGTAGGTGATTTCGCGGAAGGCGGCAGGCCCTGGACCGTGCATGCCGGCGTGCTGACGCGGCCCGTCACCGGGAGCGGCATGGCCTGCCCCGGCGGCTGCGCCGAAGATCAGGGTTGAGGAAAGCGCTGCCAGTATCAGCTTGTTGCGGTACATCGTATTTGCCTTTCGTGAGGTGTCCCCTCACGAAGAAAGCTATGGCAACGGGCCGGAAAGACCCAGTTAAACATCGGTAAGCTGAATGAAACTTTGGTAATGCCGTCAGCCCGGGCGAAATCAGCCCGTAGCGGTAATCCTGCCGAGAAACGCGGCGAGATCGTCGGTGACGAAATCGATATGATCCTCTTCGCCGCTGGTCTTCTCCCACCATTCGACGACCGTCTCTTCGAGATTGCGCGGCACCAGCAGCACGGTCTGCATGCCGAGCGCCTTCGGCACGGTCAGATTGCGCGGCAGATCCTCGAACATCGCCGCCTTGCTGGTTTCGACGCGCTTCAACGCCATGAATTTGTCGTAGGTCGCCTGGGCCGGCTTCGGCACATAGTCGGCAGCGACGATATCGAAGATGTCGTCGAAATGCTCGAGAATGCCGAGCGCTTCGGCCGTCATTTCCGCATGCTTGACGCTGCCGTTGGTGAAGATGAACTTGCGCCCCGGCAGCGCCTTGATCGCCGCGCCGAGTTCCGGCTGCGGCGTCAGCGCCGTGTAGTCGATCGCATGCGCCTTTTCGAGGAAGTCGTTCGGGTCGATGCCGTGATGGATCATCAGGCCCTGCAGCGTCGTGCCATGCTCGAGGTAATATTGCTTCTGCAGCTTGCGCGCCTCTTCCCGCTCCATCTGCAGGAGCGCCGCGACATAAGCGGTCATGTTCTTGTCGATCTGCGCGAAGAGATTGACGTGATGCGGATAGAGCGTGTTGTCGAGGTCGAAGACCCAGTCTGTGACGTGCGCGAAGTCGGCTTTATCAGGTGTGCGGTCGATCTTGGTCATGGCGGACTTATGGCACGGGTGCGGCCGCAAGGAAATCGACAAGAATAAAATAGACGCCCGATTTTCGGCGGACGCGGCAGGCCCGGAATGCTAGAAAACGGACATGCTTTTCGAACGCCCAAACGATGATACACTCTATGATGCCCTGATCGCGCGCAGCGCCGATTATGAGGGCCAGGCCTATGTCTGCGTCAAGACGACAGGCATCTTCTGCCGTCTGACCTGCCCGGCGCGCAAGCCGAAGCGGGAGAATACGCTGTTCTTCGAGACGATCGCGGCCTGCATGCATTCCGGTTTTCGCCCCTGCCGGCGCTGCCGGCCGCTGGAGCAGCCGGGCAGCGAGCCGATCGTCGACCAACTGCTTTCCGCGCTCGACGGCGAGCCGCAGGTTCGCTGGACCGAGGAGGAACTCATGCGCCGCGGCCACGATCCCTCGACGGTGCGGCGCGCCTTCAAGCGGGCGCTCGGCATGACCTTCCATGACATCGTCCGCTATATCAGGCTCGGGCAAGCCGCCCGGCAACTTGCCGATGGCGCCCGCGTCATCGATGCGCAGATCGACGCCGGATACGAGTCTCCGAGCGGCTTTCGCACGGCTTTCCAGCGGCTTGTCGGCCAAGCGCCGGCGTTTTCGCAGAATCGACAACTGCTCTTTGCCGACTGGTTCGACACGCCGCTCGGGCCGATGATCGCGGTTGCCGATCAGACGTATCTGCATCTGCTCGAATTTCACGACCGCAAGGCGCTCTCGAGCGAGCTCGAGGCGTTGCAGAAACGTGTCCGCTCCTCGGTCGCGATCGGCCACACACCGGCGATCGACCGGATCGAGGCGGAGATCCGCGAATATTTCGATGGGCGGCGCACCGTCTTCACGACGCCGTTGGCGCTCAGTGGCACGCCCTTCGAAAAACATGTATGGGCAAAGCTCATCGATATCCCTGTCGGTCAGACCCGCGCCTATGGCGATCTCGCAAGGCAGATGGAAAGGCCGGAAGTCGTGCGTGCCGTCGGCCGCGCCAACGGCGCCAACCAGCTTGCCATCATCGTGCCCTGCCATCGCGTGCTCGGGGCCGATGGATCGTTGACCGGCTATGGCGGCGGGCTCTGGCGCAAACAATGGCTGCTGCGGCATGAAGAGAAGATCAGCATGCAAGCAACGATGGAGGAGACAGCATGAACCAGACTGAGAAGGCCAAGGCATTCGGTGCGCTGCATCGCAAGGGCAATCCTGTCATTCTTTACAACATCTGGGATGCCGGAACGGCCAAGGCGGTGACGGAAGCCGGCGCCAAGGCGCTGGCGACCGGAAGCTGGTCGGTCGCCGCCGCTCAAGGCTATGGCGACGGCCAGAAACTGCCGATGGCGGTGCTGCTCGAGACGGCGCGCTCGATCACCGCCGTCAACGAACTGCCGCTGTCGGTCGATTTCGAAGGCGCCTATTCGACCGATCCTTCAGGTGCCGCGGCCAATGTGGCGAAAGTGATCGAGGCTGGCGCCGTCGGCATCAATTTCGAGGATCAAAACATTGCCGACGGCGGCCTTCATCCGCAGGAGGCACAGGCAGCCCGCATCCGCGCCATCCGCGAGATGGCCGAGGCAAGGAGCATCGATTTCTTCATCAACGCCCGCACCGACCTGTTCCTTCAGGAAGGCGACGGTTCCAGGCATGCGGGTCTGGTGGGGGAGGCGATCGAGCGTGGCAAGGCCTACGCGGCGGCAGGCGCCAGCGGCTTCTTCGTGCCCGGCCTCATCGAACCGGCGCTGATCGAGAAAATCTGCGCCGCCTCCAGCTTGCCGGTCAATATCATGATGAAGCCAGGCGCGCCTGACCCGGCAGCGCTGGCAAAGCTCGGTGTCTCGCGCATCAGCTACGGCCCTGGGCCATACCGGGCGATGATGGAAAAGCTGAAGGAAGCCGCGTCGGCAATCTATAGCCCGCTCTGATTTCGGTTCTTCTTGGAAGATGCGCCCTTCACTGGTGAAGGGCGCCGCCTCGATCAGGGAACGATCAGCGTTCCGATCCCGTGCTCGGTGAAGATCTCGAGCAGGACGGAATGGGCGGTCTTGCCGTTCAGGATGACGACGCCCTGGACGCCGGCCTTGATCGCATCGATGCAGGTCTCGACCTTCGGGATCATGCCGCCCGAGATCGTGCCATCGGCAATCAGCGCATGTGCTTCGGCGACGGAAAGCTCCTTGATGAGCTGACCGTTCTTGTCGAGCACGCCGGCCACATCGGTCAGGAACAGCAGGCGGGTGGCGTTCAGCGCCCCGGCAATGGCGCCGGCAAAGGTATCGGCATTGATATTGTAGGTGGCGCCGTCACGGCCGGGCGCGACCGGGGCGATCACCGGGATCATCTCGGAGCGCGCGAGCAGATCGAGCAGCGTGCGATCGACCTCGACCACCTCGCCGACGAAGCCGAGATCGAGCACGCGCTCGATGTTGGAATCCGGATCCTTCACGGTCTTGCGCGCCTTTTCGGCGAACACCATGTTGCCGTCCTTGCCGCAAAGGCCGATCGCCCATTCGCCGGTCTGGTTGATGAGCGCGACGATTTCCTTGTTGATCGAGCCGGCGAGCACCATCTCGACGATCTCGACCGTCTTCTGGTCGGTGACGCGAAGCCCGCCCTCGAATTTCGATTCGATGCCCATCTTGCTCAGCATGGCGCCGATCTGCGGGCCGCCGCCGTGAACGACGATCGGGTTGACGCCCGATTGCTTCAAGAGCGCGATGTCGCTGGCAAAGGCCTTGCCGAGCTCGGGATTGCCCATGGCGTGGCCGCCATATTTGACGACAATCGTCTTGTTCTCGTAACGCTGCATGAAGGGCAGTGCCTTGGCCAGAAGCCGTGCCTGCAGTTCGCTTTCGGACTCGTTCATGGGGACCCCGCGGAATTGTTCGCGGCCTTTTATCGCAAGTTTCTGACAGAGGGAATAATCCAGAGGGCAATAGTTTTTCGTATCTGGCGCGGAGCCGGTGGTCTTTAGCGTCCGGCGCACCTAAGCATGATATGAGGAACGGCATGCAAGGCGATGAGATTGCAGACCTGATCGGCCGTGTCGCGCTCGGCGACCGCAGGGCTTTTATTGCCCTTTACAATCAGACCGGACCGAAACTTTTTGCCATCTGCCTGCGTATCTTGAAGGATCGCCCGGAAGCCGAAGAAGCCCTGCAGGAAGTCTATATCAGCATCTGGCAAAGGGCCGGAAGTTTCCAGGCAGCCACAGGTTCGTCCTCGGCGTGGCTTTCGGCGATTGCCCGCAACCGGTCGATCGATGCGCTGAGGGCACGCAAGCCTATCGCCGATGAACTCGACAGTGCCTACGATCTTGCCGATGCCGCACCCGACCCGGAAATGCAGACGGTGACGAAGGATGAAGGAAGGCGGATTGACACCTGCATGGAAGAGTTGGAAGCTGATCGTGCGGTCGCGGTGAAACGGGCTTATGTCGAAGGGCTGAGCTATCAGGAACTGGCCGATCAGTTTGGTGTCCCGCTGAACACGATGCGGACCTGGCTCAGGCGCAGCCTGTTGAAACTGAGAGAGTGCATGGAACGATGACATCGCCCGACAAAAGCAAGGGAGACCGCTCCCGCGACGAGGTTCTCGCCGGCGAATATGTGCTTGGCGTTCTGTCGCTGCAGGACCGGCGGGTGGTGGAAGAGCGCATGCGCCACGATCGGCCCTTTGCGGCGATCGTCAGCCGCTGGGAGACCAACCTTTCCGCCTTCAACGACGAGTATGAAACCGCCTCTCCAAACCGGGAAACCTTCAAGCAGATCGAGGCGCGGCTTTTCGGCGATGCGGCGAAACCTGCATCCTTTTCGCAAGGCCTCTGGAATTCGGCGGTTTTCTGGCGTTCATTCGCCTTCGCCTGCATCATCGTCGCCGTCAGCGCCGTCATCTTCGCCTCCGGCGTGGTGCCTGAGCCGCAGGGGCCGACACCGCTGGTGGCCTCGCTTTCCGGCCAAAACAGCGCCATCAACCTTCTTGCCTCCTACGAGCTGCAGAGCGGCCGGCTGAAGATTGTGCCGGTCGCCGCCGGCAAGCCGGAGGAGAAGTCGCTGGAACTCTGGCTGGTGCCGGGCAGCGGCCTGCCCAAATCGCTCGGCGTCTTCCAGCCGGGCGAGAGCGGCGAACTCGTCATATCAGCCGATCTGCGCAGCCATCTCGCCGATGGTGCAACGCTGGCCGTCAGCCTTGAACCCTTCGGCGGCTCGCCGACCGGCCAGGCGACCGGTCCGGTGATCGCAAGCGGCGCCTTGCGCCGGCCATAATCGGGCGCCGGGCGTAAATCGCCCCCATAAAATCATTTTCTCCCGCCTGAAACTCTTTGGCGCAAACCTCCGTAGTTCGAAATGTCCGGACAACGCTCAGGCATAAAGCCAGCGGATGGTGTGCCGGCCTGCATAATTCTTTAAATCGGCATCGATTTAAGGAGAAATTATGCAGAAACTCAAAGGGTTACAGCGTCCTTTGCGCGTCTGAAAGACGCGCGGCGCTGTAGAGGAGAAAATCATGATTAAGTCCGTATTGCGCGGTTTTGCGCTCGCCATTGCCCTATCCGCTGTCGCCTTTGCCGCCGCCAAGAACCCGGAAGTCGGCGGCGCGGCGATGTTCGCCACCAAGAACATCATCGAAAACGCCGTGAATTCCAAGGATCACACGACGCTGGTCGCAGCCGTCAAGGCGGCGGGCCTGGTCAGCACGCTCGAGGGCAAGGGCCCCTTCACCGTCTTTGCGCCGACCAACGAAGCTTTCGCCGCCCTGCCGAAGGGCACCGTCGAGACGCTGCTGAAGCCGGAAAACAAGGCGACGCTCACCAAGGTTCTGACCTGCCATGTCGTTGCCGCCGATGCGATGGCCAAGACCGTTGCCAAGATGATCAAGGATGACGGCGGCGAGCACGATATCAAGACCGTCGGCGGCTGCGTGCTGAAAGCCAAGGAAAGCATGGGCAAGATCACGCTGACCGACGAAAACGGCGGTGTCTCGCATGTAACGATCGCCGACGTCAAACAGTCGAACGGCGTCATCCACGTTGTCGACAAGGTGCTGCTGCCGAAGATGTAAGCCCGCGTATTTCGGCAGAGGCATGGGGCGCTCTCCGGGGCGCCCCAAACACAAATGAGGCAGGCGATAGGCGGCTGATAAGGTTGCTAGCGGGCTGCTTCGGCTCTCGGGAAAACGAGGGAGACACTCATGCCGGTGCCGGGCGACGAGGCAACTTCGACCTGAGCGCGGGCGTTCTGCTTCAGTGACTGAACGATCATTGCGCTCAGCTTTCCTGGGTGCGGCCAATTCACATCTTGAGGAAGACCGACCCCGTTATCGGCAACGGTGATCCTGCAGCCGGTATCGTTGACGACACATCGGAGCGTGATCTCCCCGCCGTCACGCCCCACAAAGGCATGCTTCAGCGTATTGGTAAGGAGTTCGTTAATCACCAACCCGGCGGGCATGGCCACATCCACGGAAACCGGCCAGGTATCGACCTTCATGTCCAGCCGGATGCCTTCCACTGCGTGAGCCGCCATCACCGAGGCGGCGATCTGGCTCACATAGGTGCCAAGATCGACTGTGGCGCCTTTCTCTTCGTCCGACAGCGAGCGGTATAGCAGCGCCAAGGCTTCTATCCGCCCGGCAAGGCGTGCGAACCTCTCGCTTTCCTCGCTCTGTTGCGCATTGCGGGCCTCCATCCGAATCAGCGCCGTGATCATCTGAAGATTGTTCTTCACGCGATGCTGAAGTTCGCGCAGAAGCACATCCTTCTCGGTCAGCAGTTCGCCGAAGCTCTGATCCGCCGCGGCCTCATTGCGCGCCGCAAAGGCCACCAATCGGAACAGCGGGGTGTCGTCATCGTCGACGATGGTATTCGACCAGACATCGATAATGGTCGTGTTCTCCGGTTCGGCCACCAGCGAGAACGCACCAATATACTCCTCCGCAGATGTCACGGCGGCTGTCAGCGTCGCCCCTCCCGATATGGCGGTGCAATCCAATTCGATCTCGGACCAGGCTTTTCCCTGGACCTTAGTTGCGCTAAGCGCCGTCAGCCGTTCGAATTCGAGATTGACGTAAATCAGCGCCTCGCTGCCATCGAGTTCGGAGACAGCCACGGCAAAGGGGACGTGATCGAGAAAGTGTCGAAACCGATCGTCATCAAGGGCTTCGGCAAGATGGGGTAAATTGCCGACGCCCTCGGGCGAAAGGGGCTGGTCTTTGCTATCGGTCATAAATATTACCCGTAGACGCGGCTGCTCTTGCCCAGGATGAGAGTTAAGGGTTGCTTTAAAAGCTGCGGGGACGCAAGCCCAATAACCGCCGATCAGCCTGTCCAGGCAGCTTATCATCGGCGGCAATTGACTGGATCGCAGTGAACATGGCGATCTTCATCGTGGAACCACCGCTCCCAAAACAGCAACTTCGTTGATCGGGCGCGTCTATCGATTGCTTGCCGCAGGCTCCCCTTATTTCCAGCGGGCGATGCCGACGGTTTCGCCGATCGCCTGGCGCAGATCGTCCAGCCCGTCGCCTTTTTCCGATGAGGTGGACAGCACGCCGGGATAGGCGGCCGGGCGCTTGCGGATCTTTTCAGCGGTCTCGGCAAGCAGCTTCGGCACAGCCGGCGCCTTGATCTTGTCGGTCTTGGTCAGCACGATCTGATAGGAGACGGCCGCCTTGTCGAGCAGATCGAGCACGTCGTCGTCGTTCTTCTTGATGCCGTGGCGGCTGTCGATCAGCACATAGACGCGCTTCAGCGTCGCGCGGCCGCGCAGATAGTCGAAAACCAGCTTGGTCCACTTGTCGACCATCTCCTTCGGTGCCTGCGCATAACCATAGCCCGGCATGTCGACGATCGCCATTGGCGGCAGGTCTTGGCCTTCGCCGGAAAAGCCGTCCGGCACGAAATAATTGAGCTCCTGCGTGCGCCCCGGCGTGTTCGAGGTGCGTGCCAGGCCTTTCTGGCCGACCAGCGCATTGATCAGCGACGACTTGCCGACATTGGAACGGCCGGCAAAGGCCACTTCCAGCGGCCCTTCCGGCGGCAGGAAGTTGAGCGACGGGACGCCGCGGATGAAGATCCATGGGTGGCCGAAGAGCGGCTTTTCGTTTTCGGGCATGCGGGGCTCGGCAATCTCTGGGTTCGGTTTTTATCGGGCTTCGTGGTTTTGCGGGCGGATGTCAAGCTTTCAGGCGGTTTGCAGACTGGTGCCTTGCCTCCTTCCTCCGCTGCCCGGAAATGAAAAGCCCCGCCGGAGCGGGGTTCAATTTGGTCGCAAAGCTCGCTCTCCACTCGGCGCCATCCTCGGCCTTGTGCCGAGGATCTGCTGCTCTATGAACCGGCTGCAGATGCTCGGGACAAGCCCGAGCATGACGAAAGAGAAGTCGGCAAGCGTTATTTCGATGGCGCCGGTTTTCGTCGGAACAGACCCTTCAGATTGTCGAAGAGTTCGACCTTGACGCCGTGACGCTTCATGATCACCGACTGCTGGGCGACCGAGAGCGTGTTGTTCCAGGCCCAGTAGATGACCAAGCCGGCCGGGAAGCTCGCCAGCATGAACATGAACACCAGCGGCATCCAGGTGAAGATCATCGCCTGCGTCGGATCGGGCGGCGTCGGGTTCATGCGCATCTGCAGGAACATGGTGACGCCCATGATCAGCGGCCAGACGCCGAGATGCAGAAGGGTCGGCGCCTGGAAAGGCAGCAGGCCGAACAGATTGACGATCGTCGTCGGATCGGGGGCCGAAAGGTCCTTGATCCAGCCGAAGAACGGCGCGTGCCGCATCTCGATGGTGATGTAGATCACCTTGTAGAGCGAGAAGAAGATCGGGATCTGCAGCGCCACCGGCCAGCAGCCGGCGATCGGGTTGATCTTCTCTTCCTTGTAGAGCTGCATGGTCGCCTGCTGCAGCCCCATGCGGTCGTCGGCGAATTTCGCCTTCAGCTCCTCCATCTTCGGCTGCATGCGCTTCATGTTCGCCATCGAAGCATACTGCTTGCTGGCGAGCGGGAAGAACAGCGCCTTGACGACGATGGTGGTGCACAGGATCGCCACGCCGAAATTGCCGAAGAAGCGATAGAAGAAGTCCATCAGCTTGAACATCGGCTTGGTGATGAAGTAGAACCAGCCCCAGTCGATCAGCCGGTCGAACTTCGGGATCGAATAGCTGGCCTCGTAGCCGTCGATAACAGGCACTTCCTTGGCGCCGGCGAAGACGAGGTTCTTGAGCTCGATCGATTGGCCCGGCGCAACGGTGAAGGCATCGTCCTTGTAGTCGGCCTGATAGCGCGGCTGGCCATCGGCAAAATGGGAGAAGCGTGCTTCATAGGCGGCACTCTGCGGCGGAATGATCGTCGCGGCCCAATATTTGTCGGTAATGCCAAGCCAGCCGCCAGTGGATTTCGCCGGCATGACGGCTTCCTTCTCGGCGGCGGCATATTTGGTTTCGACGAGGCCGTCATCGCCGATGACGCCGATGAAGCCTTCATGCAGGACGTAGACGGAGGGTGTCGTCGGCTTGTTGTAGCGCGTCACGCGGCCGTAGGAGGAGAGCGACGCAGGTGCCTGGCCGGTATTCTCGATCTTGTCGGCGACGGTGAACATATAGCGTTCGTCGACGGAAATCGTCCGCGTAAAAGTCAGGCCCTTGTCATTGGTATAGGAAAGCGTCACCGGCGTCTTCTCGGTGAGCTTGGCGCCTTCCGGCGCCGTCCACAGCGTCGAGGCGCCGGGAACGTCGCCCGTGGCGTCGCTGCCGATATAGCCGAGCTCGGTGAAGTAGCCGTCCTTGGTTTCGGCCGGGCTGAACAGGGTGATGGTCGGGCTCGAGTCGTCGACGGTCTCGTGATAGCCCTTGAGCTTCAGGTCGTCGAGCCGGGCGCCGGCAAGATTGATCGAGCCGGAAAGCGCAGGAGTATCGATGACAACGCGCGGGGTCTTTGCGAGCGCCTGTTCGAGCGTCGCCGTGGCGACGGCTTGACCGGAAGGCGCCGTGCCACTCGTCGGGGCCGGCGTCGCACCGTCGGCTGCAGGCTGCTGCACCTGTTCGGTCTTCTGCTGCGCCTTCTGGGCTTCCTGCGCCTTGCGCTGGGCTTCGATGCGCGGATTCATATAGAGAAACTGCCAGCCGAGGACGATCAGCACCGAGAGAGCGATCGCAATGAAGTAATTGCGGTTTTTTTCCATCATACGTTCCTGGGGCGTCCGTCTCCGGAGCGCCGGGGTTTCGGCCTGGTTTCCACGCGAAATTTCAGTTCCGCGGCCAATTCTTTGAAGGACGCCTTAAGCACGTCCCTGCGCGCGACAACCACATAGTCGTGTCCGGGCTGCATTGCAAACCCCGCATGAAGCCGCACCGCCTCTTTCAGGCGGCGGCGCATACGGTTCCGTTCGACCGCGTTGCCATGTTTTTTGGTGACTGTGAAACCGACACGGGCTTGGCTGTCGGGTTCCTTCCGGTCAAGGACTTCGAGAAGGAAGAATCCGCCGCGGCGTTTTTCGCCCTCGCGCACGGCAAGAAACTGCGGGCGGCTCTTCAGCCGCCCGACAGTGTGTTTTTCTTCTTTGGTCGTCAATTCGCCCGCCATCTCTTCTCGGGCAACCCGGCCTTAAGCCGAAAGACGCTTGCGGCCCTGCGCGCGGCGGGCAACGATGACCTTGCGGCCACCCTTTGTGGCCATGCGCGCACGGAAGCCGTGGCGACGCTTGCGAACAAGCTTGGATGGTTGGTAGGTACGCTTCATTTATTTAAACACCGCGGAGTGCGGCCCTTCTTGAATTTGCAAAGTGCAAGGAGCGTTATTTTTCGAACGGGCGAGCCATGAAAGGCTGAATGACCGGACGTGCGGCGGCTTATACGGATGAAGCCTATGAAAGTCAATTATACCGGATAATTTCACTTCGAGCCGCTGGCTTGCCAAGTATTTTCGCACTCTGGTGTTAAGAATTTCGATCTGCCCCAACTGGTTGTGGTTATGCCGCCGCCGCAGATCGATAGCCCGATTTTCAGGGGTTTCCGCGTTTCGATCCACGCCGACATGGATAATTTTCCGCCGCCATAATCGTAAACATTGGAAATCTAACTTTAATAAATTTCGCCGATATTCGGATCATCGGCTGGAATTTGCTTTCCAGACAGTGGCGTAGCTAGGAGACAGTGCATTGAAGATCCGCGGCAAAATTAATCTGCTGGTTTGCGTGATGGGCGCAGTGGCGCTTTTGATCGGCGCAACGGCGTTGTCGGCCATGCACGAATACAATCGCAACCTGACCGCCTATGAGGAGGCCGCTGCCCGCGCCTATGCCGGCGAACGCCTCAATCGTTTCGTGACGGCTGTGGTCATGGAAGCGCGCGGCATCTATGCCGCCAAGACGATCAAGGACACGCCGAACTTCGCCAAGGGCATCATGACCGATCTCGAGGAGATCGATAAGGTCATCGCGGGCTGGGCGCCGCTTGTGACTGAGGCCGAGAAGGATGATTTCGCCAAGCTCGTCGCCCGCGCCGCGGAATTCCGTACCTTCCGCATGGAGACCGCCCGTCTCGGCACCGAAGTCGGCCCGGAGGCCGCCAGCGCCCAGGGAAACAATGACGCCAACCGCGCCAACCGCAAGGCATTCCAGGCCGAAATCGACGCCGTCGTCGCCACCGACAAGGCAGCGCTCGAAACCGTCAACACCGAGATCGAAAGCTTCCGCACCTGGGTGCTGATGCTGGTCCTCAGCATCACCGGCATCGGCATCGCCGTCGGCATCGGCATGGGCTTCTATATCGGCACCAGCCATCTGAGCCGTCCGATCAAGCGCGTCACCCGGGCGATCAACGAGGTCGCCAGCGGCAATTTCGAAGCCGAAGTTCCCTTTGCCGGGCGCCAGGACGAAATCGGCGAGATGGCCGCAGCAGTCGCGGTCTTCAAGGCTAACGGTCTTGCCATCAACCGCCTGAACGCTCAGGAGGCGGCGATGCGCGCCAAGAGCGACGACCTGCAATCGAGCATGTCCGTCGTTGTGGCTGCGGCTGCGGCCGGCGACTTCGGCCACCGCATCAGCAAGGACTACGAGGACGAGAACCTCAACCGCTTCGCCGGCAACATCAACACGCTGCTGTCGAGCGTCGATGCCGGCATCGGCGAGACCCGCCGCGTCATTGCAAGCCTTGCCGATGGCGATCTCACCCAGACGATGAACGGCAACTTCCAGGGCGCCTTCGCCGAGCTGCAGCAGAACGTCAACAACACGTTCGTCACCCTGCAGGCGACGATGCGCGAAGTGCGCGAGACGACGGAAGCGATAAACGGCAACACCGCCGAGTTGCGCAACGCCAGCGACGACCTGTCGAAGCGTACCGAGCAGCAGGCAGCCGCCCTCGAGCAGACCTCGGCGGCGCTCGATCAGATCACCGCCGTCGTCCAGAATTCCACCGAGCGGGCGCATGAAGCCACCGTCATGGTGTCGGAAGCCAAGGACAAGTCAGGCGCTTCCGGCGTCGTCGTCGGCAATGCCGTCGAGGCTATGGGCCGCATCGAGCAGGCATCGCGCGAAATCAGCCAGATCATCAACGTCATCGACGAGATCGCCTTCCAGACCAACCTGCTGGCGCTGAACGCCGGCGTCGAGGCGGCACGCGCCGGAGAGGCCGGGAAGGGCTTTGCGGTAGTCGCCCAGGAAGTGCGCGAACTCGCCCAGCGTTCGGCAAAGGCCGCCAAGGACATCAAGGCGCTGATCACCAAGTCGGGCAACGAGGTGCAGGTCGGCGTCAAGCTCGTCCAGGCGACCGGCGAGGCGCTTGCCGAAATCGGCACCCGCGTCATCGCCATCAACGATCATATCCATTCGATCGCCACGGCTGCGACCGAACAGTCGACCGGCCTCAAGGAAGTCAATACGGCCGTCAACCAGATGGACCAGGTCACCCAGCAGAATGCTGCGATGGTCGAAGAGACCTCCGCCGCCACGCACAGGCTTTCGGCCGAAGCCGGTGGGCTGGTGCGGCTAATTTCCCGCTTCAAGCTGGCCGATGATGCACCCGCCCCGGTGGCGCTTGTTCGCAACGAGCCGCAAAGGCCAGTCGCTTCGCCCGCCCGCCGGGCGATCGCCAAGGTCGCCCGCGCCTTCGGCGGCAATGCGGCGGCCGCCGAACAGAGCTGGGAAGAATTCTGATCCTCGGAGCCATTCCAGGAAAAGTGTGAAGCGGTTTTCCGTTCGGAATTGCGTAAAACAAAAAGACTCGATCATGCACCTTGAAACGCCGCCTCCGGGCGGCGTTTCTTTGTGACGACGTGACGCTGCTCGCAAAGATTTGAAAGCGGAGCGTTTTGGTCTAATATAGAGCTGCAGAGCATGATGCCGAAAAGTGTGAGCGGTTTTCGGACGACATCATGCTCTAAAGCATGTCGCGCAAAAGTGTGCAGCGGTTTTGCGGCAACGACATGCGTAAAAACAAAGAGCTAAAGCGCAAGGAGCGAATCTGAAAGATCGCGACGCGCTTTAGCTAAATAATCGAGCACAGGATTGCTTTCGGGTCGGCCGACCTGAAACCAATCCTGTGCTAGCGGTGAGGGGCGGCTGAAGTGCTGCCGATCGGGCGAGACGATAATGCCGGTTCAAGATCAGGGCGACAATCCTTCGGCGGAAATCCCCGCGGCCGGCGAGGCCGCAAGGGCGCCGTGCCCGTCTGCAGGCATGTTTGGCGGCATGTTCGGCGGATTGTCGGGCAAGCTGCTCTGGCTCACCGTGTTCTTTATCATGCTCGCCGAAATCCTGATCTTCTTCCCCTCGGTCGCCAGCATGCGCATCCGCTGGCTGGAGGACAGGCTGAATACGGCCGCTGCCGCCGCCATCGTCATCGATGGGCTGCAGCCGGTCGAGCTGCCGCGCGCGCTGCAGAAGGAGACGCTGGAGGCGACCGGCACCAAGGCGATCGTGCTGCGCAAGGATGGCACCTCGCGGCTGCTGGCGACGACCGATATGCCGACCTCGGTCGACGAAGCCTATGATCTCACCGACGTGCCGCCGGCAACGGCGATACGCGATGCGCTCGACACCTTGATCTTCGGCGGAGGCAGGATGATCCGCGTCTACGGCCCCGTCGGCGACACCAATACCGGCGTCGAGGTGGTGATGAAGGACAGGCAACTGCGTACGGCGATGTTTGCCTATTCCCGCAATGTCCTCCTGCTGTCGGTGCTGATCGCGCTGTTCACCGCGACGCTGATCTTCTTTGCGATCAACCGCATCCTGATCGGCCCGATCCGCCGGCTGACCGGCAGCATGCAACAATTTTCCTCCGATCCCGAGAACCCTGCCCATATCTATATCGGCGATGGCGGCCGCGATGAACTGGCGGTCGCCGGCCGCAACCTCACCTCGATGCAGATGGAGCTGCAAAAGACGCTGAAGCAGCAGAAGAACCTCGCCGCTCTCGGCCTCGCCGTCTCCAAGATCAATCACGACATGCGCAATATCCTGGCGTCGGCGCAGCTGATGTCGGACCGGCTGGTCGATGTCGATGATCCGATGGTCAAGAGCTTCGCCCCGAAGCTGTTGCGCACCATCGACCGCGCCGTCGGCTATACCACCGAGGTGCTGTCCTACGGCAAGGCGAGCGAATCGGCCCCGCGCCGCCGCCATGTCCTGCTTTTGGAACTCACCCAGGACGTCAAGGATATGCTGGCGATCGATCCGCAAAGCGGCATCGAATTCACCGAGCAGATCGGCGCCGATCTCAAGGTCGATGCCGATGGCGAGCAGCTGTTCCGGGTTATCCACAATCTCTGCCGCAACGCGCTGCAGGCGCTGACCGCGCCGGGCGAGGGCGCCCCGGGCGCCGTCAGACGCATCACCGTCGCCGCCCAGCGTGTCGGCAGCGTCGTCAGCATCACCGTGGATGATACCGGCCCCGGCATGCCGCTCAAGGCGCGCCAGAACCTCTTTGCCGCCTTCCGCGGCTCCGCCCGCTCCGGCGGCACCGGCCTCGGCCTGACGATCGCCCGCGAGCTGGTGCTCGCCCATGGCGGCACGATCGCGCTGGTGGAAAAACCGACGGTGGGCACCCAGTTCCGCATCGAGATCCCCGATCGCCCGGTTTCGCTGGAGGATTACCGCAGCCGGACGCACATCGAAAAGTGACAGGATTTCAGAAGCTGCGGCCGCAAACTGTTAAACGCGCGATTTTTTCCGAAATGCTATTGCATTGTCCCGAAGGACGCTTTAGAGGATCGCCCACGCAAGCGGCATCGCCGCAATTGCACGCACCCGTAGCTCAGCTGGATAGAGCACCAGACTACGAATCTGGGGGTCGGGCGTTCGAATCGCTCCGGGTGCGCCATTTCCTCTTTTTCATTGCAAGCCTATGTTAAGGCCTTGAACGGGAGCTCAAATCCGCCGTTCTAAATCCTTCATTCCGCTTATACCTTGGCCTATCGGCGAAGCTTAGTTTCAGCACCGCGCGGCGATTTTCCAATCTCCCACAATTCCCTGAGCATCGAAGTCCAGCCAAGACTTCAGATTTTCTTGGCGGTACCGCCGCGATATGGCAGAATGAACACATGAAGAACAAGGTAGATATTTCCGACGATCTTAGCCGTCGCATCGACATGCTGGCAGAGCGTTCAACTTTGACACGTAGCCAGATTATCGAAGACGCGCTTTCCCATGGTCGCTCTCTTGCGTGGCAGGAAAAATGGATCGCGGGCGTTCAGGCGGGGATCGAGGACGCCGACAGAGGCAGCTTCGCCACGGATGAAGATATTGCCGCGGTGCTGAACAAATACAGTCAGGCATAACAGCCCCGTGCGCCTTGTCTGGACGAAACGCTATCTCAAAGAGCTTGCAGACATCAACGATTATATCGGCGAGCGAGACCCGCGCGCCGCGGCGCGCGTCGTCAATGACATTCATTCAAAGACGGAGAAGCTTTTATCCGCCAATCCCTTCATAGGGCGTGCCGGCGAAATCAGAGGAACACGCGAGCTTGTTATTCCGGCAACGCCTTACATCGTTGCCTACCGCGTTCGAGACGACCATATCGAAGTTCTGTTCGTCCAGCACGGCGCGCGTGAGTGGCCGGACGAGGTCTAATCGTCCTGGCAATGCGCCGACGAGATCAGCGTGCGACGCTACCCTGCCATCAAGCGATATCGGACTTCCCTGGTCCCTCGAAGGAGCTATGTCCGTTGATAGGGGAAGAAAAAGCTGATGCGAGGGAAGGAAGTTTGCCGTGACAATTTCAGAATTATGGACGGTTTCCAACCGACATCAATTTCCCTTGCCGGAATTTCAGAACGGCGATGAAATCAGGTTTCCCGGCGCTTTGGTGTCGGCATTGCTTGATCGGTTTACAAAATCGGGAGACGCCGTCTTCGATCCCTTCGTGGGCTTGGGAACGACGTTTTTCGTCTGCGAGCAGAAAGGCAGGCTGGCTTACGGGATAGAAGCCGACCGGCAGCGATATGAATGGGTCAGGGAACGCATAACGGCAAAGGATCATCTCTTCTGTGGTGATTGCGCGGAGCTGGCAGCCTTCGATTTTCCCGAGATGGATTTTTGCATCACATCGCCGCCATACATGCCCAATTGGCATAAATGGAACCCGCTTTATAACGGCGATCCGGAGTACAGCGGCTATGACATCTATCTGAAAAGAATGCAGGAAATATACGGCCGGATCTGCAAACGCATGAAGACGAACGCCTATCTGGTCGTTCAGGCCGATAATCTGACCAACGAACAATTCTCCCCCCTTGTCTGGGATCTGGGACGAGCTTTGTCGGAGGTGATGACGCTTGAGGGGGAAATTATGGTGAATTGGTCTGAAGCAGTGGGAAACGGTAACCGGTTCACACAGTGCCTCGTGTTCAAGAATGCAAGCGGATGAAAAGTTTGCCGCGACCGCAACTCCAGTGATCGCTCAAGGCAGCGAAGCGACAAACTATTGCTTCGCCGGGAAGTCTCTTTCATAAGCTTCCCTTTCTTCCTTCCCGAACACGGATGAGTAATAGCCGCTGCAAACCAGATATGAGCACTCATCCGGGTTGCCCGTTTGCCATCCGGGCAGGCAGAGTACGACGCGTTGGAATTTGGCGTTGCAAAGACCGTGGTTTGCCAAGAGCCGCGGCTCGTTTTCGAAATATGCGCTTATGGCTTTCTGGCGAGTCCATGCAGGAACGACTTTCCAATCAGCGGCGCCGCCCTCAGCGCTCACATTGCCGGTCGCACAGAGCGACCAGTTGGAAATCACGACCGGCTGATCGCAGGGAAAGGCCTGGACGGCGCTTCCGAGCAGGATCGAAACCAATGCCAGCAGCCGCTGGCCATAGACCATCGCGCCCGTCTCCCTCATGCCACCCTTTCGCATCCTGGCCTCCACCGCGTGCAATTTCCTGTCCCTGACGGGATCAGGTGATCTCAAAAGACGCCCTAAGATTTTTTTCCTAGTTCATGAAGTGTTCTTACGCTGGATTGCTCGCCGTTGCAACCATGGAATGTTGAATGTTGTCGAAGAATATGTGGCGATTGGCGATGTGGACGCTGGGCCGGTCTTTCCAACAGCACGCGTGAAAGACGACAAAAGCCACACCAATTCCGGAAACCGCTGGCTCGTGCCCCTTAGTAGGGGCAACGAGCCTAACAGAGCCCCAATTGCCCTGACCCTACTCCTTGATCGGGATGCCGGCTTCGATCGCAGCTTCGATGAAGGCCTGCCGCGCCTCTTCCCGGTTTCGTTTGCCCGACATGACATCGGCGCAAACCGCGCAGGCCCGATCGAGCGCCGGACCTTCCTCGGTCGGCCAGTCTTCGACCAATGCCCATGTTGCGGCCTGGGTCGTCTGGATGACCACCCACTGATCCGGGCCTTCAAGGGCCAACGTCACCGGCTTCTTCCAAATGGTTTGCATTGTCTCAGGACCTCCGCTGCGTGCTCTCTGCCGCCTCCTCACATAAGGCGGTTTATCCCGCGTGGCGAGGTGACTGCTGGAACGAGATGTTTTTTTCCAGCAAAGCCGATTGCAGGCTTATGCGGCGCCTCTCATTTGACGGGGCGAGCGGCTGAGTTGAGGGTGCTGAGGCCATGCAGGATGACGCTGCCTGATATCGCCGAGCCTAGTCGAGCGATAGCCGTGCTGCGCACCAATGCCATACCGCATCGACCGCCTTTCGCGGTGATGACGAGCGTTTGCGGATCAGGAAATAGTCCGGTTCGATGACCGTCGTCGCATCCGTCACCTGCACCAGCCGCCCGGCCTCGAGATCCGCCGCCACGAACGCCCGGCACGCCAAGGCGACGCCCTGGCCGGCCAGCGCCGCATCGAGGGCCAGCGTGGTGTGGTTGAACACCGCACCCGGCAGCTTCTCGCGCGATCGCAGGACGAGCGGCCAGGGGCTGACTGCGTCGTGCAGAAGCGGCAGCCTGCGAAGCTCGTCGGCCGCCAGCGGAAGCCGCAGGTCCTTGACCAGATGGGGGCTGGCGACGGCGACCAGCTCCTGGCGGAACAGCAGCCTCGCCTCCAGCGAGGCTGGGAAAGGCCCGCGGGTCAGCCGCACCGCAATATCCACCTGATCGCGGTCGAAGTCGGACAGCGCCTCGGTGGCGACCGTCCGCAGTTCCACGTCGGGAAGCGCCACCTTGAACTCGGCGAGCCGCGGGATCAGCAGCTTGGCGGCGACGGTCGGGGTGACGCTGATCGTCACCGCGTCCGGCCGGGCGAGAAGCCGCCCGGTCGCCTCACCGAGCGTATCGAAGGCGCGGGTCACATCCGCCAGATAGGCAGCGCCCTGCGGGGTCAGAGCCAGGCCGCGCGGCAGGCGTTGAAACAGCATCAGGCCGAGTTGATCTTCCAGCGTGCGCACCTGTTGCGCCACCGCCCCCTGCGACACGCCCAGCTCCTCGGCGGCAGCGCGGAAGTTCAACCTGCGGCCCGAGACTTCGAAGGCGCGCAGAGCATTCAGCGGCGGCAGCTTGCGGCGGGGTTGGACCATTGGGTTTTCCGGGACTGTCCAGTAGATTTTCTACAGTCTGACATGTTTCTTTCTGAGGCGAAAGTCAGCGCCGTCTCTGCCATACTGCTTCGCAATTCAACGATTGGAGGCCCCGATGTCTAGAGAAAAAGTCGCTCTCATCACCGCAGGCGGTTCCGGCATGGGTGCCGCCGCTGCAAGGAAACTGGCTGCGGATGGCTATCGCATTGCGGTGCTCTCCTCATCGGGTAAGGGCGAGGCGCTCGCCAAAGAATTGGGCGGTGTCGGCGTCACCGGCTCGAACCTGGTGAACGATGATGTGAAGCGGCTCGTCGATCTGGCGATGGAGAGATGGGGGCGGATCGACGCGCTGGTCAACTCTGCCGGCCATGGGCCGCGCGCGCCGATCCTCGAAATTACCGACGAGGAGTGGCACAAGGGCATGGAGGTCTATTTCCTCAGCGCCGTGCGGCCGATCCGGCTGGTCGCGCCGATCCTGGAGGCCCAGGGCGGCGGCGCCATCGTCAACATCTCGACGGCATGGGCTTTCGAACCGTCGCCGATGTTCCCCACCTCGGCCTTCGCCAGGGCCGGGCTGGCGACCTTCACCAAGATCTTTGCCGATACCTATGCCGCGAAGAACATCCGCATGAACAACGTCCTGCCCGGCTGGATCGACAGCCTGCCCGCCACCGATGCGCGGCGCGACAGCGTGCCGATGGGCCGCTATGGCACGTCCGAGGAAATCGCCGCGACGGTTGCCTTCCTGCTGTCTGAGGGGGCTGGCTACATCACCGGCCAGAACATCCGCGTCGACGGCGGCATTACCCGTTCCGTTTGAGCTAGAGCCTTTCCTGGTTAGATTGAAGCATTCTGCCGGAGCAGGTTTTCGTCAGGGCGGAGGCGATTGGCGATGGGTATACCCCCAGGTATGTCCGAGCCGATCGCCTCTGATCCTGGCGGAAAGATGCCCGGCCCTTCGGGTTGGCTGAAACGGGCCGGCTGATCGACCGGCCGGCTTGGCCGTAGGGCTTGGCTACGACGCGCGCCGGCCGGTCGACCATCCGACTCCGTTTGAGCCAACAGAATGCTTCAATCTAACCAGGAAAGGCTCTAAGCCATGGAGACAGATCACGAAGCCGTGCCGTTGAACCTCGCTGATATAGACGCTTCCACATGGCGAGAGCTGGAAACGGCGGCGTCCAGCCCGCAGTCGGCTTTCCGGTTCTTGAACCTCTGCTCCGTGGATGCGGAGCAGAGGCCACAGGCGCGCATGGTAGTCTTGCGCCGCGCTGACGGGTCATCACGGGTTCTGGAATTTCACACCGATACGCGCAGCCCGAAATGGCGGGAGCTTTCGGCAAATCCCCGTGTCACGGTCCTCGGCTTCTGCGCGCAGACCCGGCTGCAGTTTCGGCTTCGAGGCACCGTTGAACTGCATGCCTCCGGCAGCGATCAGGCCAACGCCGCCTGGGACAAGCTCTCCACCTGGACCCGGACGACCTATGCCGGTGGTCCACCTGGGGACGACCGTGCCTTTGACGCCATCGACGAGGCGGCTCCGTCGAAGGCCGTGGATGAGGCGAAGGGAAAGCCGCATTTCGGCCTGTTGATCTTTCGCGCCCGGACGCTGGACTGGTTCGAGTTGTGCAGGCAGGACAATCGAAGGGCGCTGTTTACCTATGATGCGACGGGCGCGCTTGCGGCCTGTCGATGGGTCAATCCATGAAAGGGGCCGGGCGCCCCCTCATGGGCGCAGCCGGACAACGATCGAAGCTCTCGGGACGCGCAACTGTTCGGCCATCGCCTCCAGATCTTTCACGTCCGTTCCCACCAGAACAAAACGGCCATCCATGATCGGCGCTCTCATCCAGGGTTCCATGACGACTCTATCTTTGACCAGCAGCTGCGTCTGCCGTCCCAAGGCTGCCTGCGTAGTGTGGTGATTTCATGCTGACTGGCCTCTGACATCGAAGGGTATGGCGGTGGCCTTCCAGCTGAGATCAGCCCCCATCCGGCACTCTTTTCCATGAGGCGCCGTCGCAGATGCGATAAGAGCATTTGTCCTTGTCGCCCTCATCCCATCCCGGCCAGCAGATAACGACGCGGTGGAACTTGGCGTTGCAAAGCCCGTGATTGGCCAGTGCACGTGGATCATTCAAGAAATACGGGCTTATGGCTTTGCTGCGAGTCCATACAGGCACGGCCTCCAATCTGCGGCGCCACCCTCTTCGCTCAATGAAGCGATCTGACAGGACTTCCAGTTGGACAGCACGATGCGTTGATCGCAAGGAAAGGCATGAATGGCGCTGACAAGAAATATCGAAAGCGATGCCAGCAACCGCTTCCCGTAAATGCCAACCATTCGCATCTCCCCTGTCACGTGTGATTCATCCCTGCCAACATTCTAGCAGGAAGACCTCGGTGATATAAAGATCAGAACTAAGAATATTTTCCTAGTCCATGGATCGTTCGTGCGCTAGGCTGCACGCAATTGCAACCATGGAATGCCGGATGTCGAGCAAAATTTTCCCCGTTGGCGAGGTGATCGTCTGGACGAGCTTCGGCCGTCGCCCGCAGAATTTTCTGCCTCGCAAGGTGGGCGTCTTGCCGAAGGATGGGCCGGCAATAAGGGCGAGGGGCTGATGGTGGAATTCAACCCGCGCGACAAGAGCCGCACCAGCGCCGGAAAAACGCGGGCGATGGTGCGCAAGCATACCGCTCCGCCAAGCGGAACGGATGACGGCAGCCTTCGCTGGCAGTGGTTGACGATCCAGCTGCTGGCATCGCCGGCTTTCACGACATTGAGCGCCAATGCCTGCCGCGCCTTCTTCCGCATCGTCATCGAGCACACCGCCCATGCCGCCCTGGAAAACGGCAAGCTGATCGTGACCCATCCTCAGTTCGTGTCCTACGGCGTCACCGGCGAATACGTCGCCGATGCGCTGGATGAACTGGAATATAAGGGGCTGATCAAAGTTCGCCGCGGCCGGGCAGGCAGTGGGGTCGCGCATCCCAACCGGTTCACGCTGACATTTGTCGGCGACCATGAGGGCGCGCCAGCCACCGATGAGTGGAAACAATGCACGGCTGAAAAGTGCCGGAAATGGTCCGAGACCGACCGCAAGCTTGCCGCCGACAAACGCGGGCGCCTCGGCAGGAAGAAAAAAATCCCACTTCGGGATCCCGAAATTCCACCGCTTCGGGATTCCGAAATCCGTCGCGCTTCGTGAGCTGTGACTCTCAGGAAATATTGAGGGATTTCAATGCCCCAGCCAATTTCGGGATTCCGAAGTGCTATATAGAGTTTGGTGGGAGTTCCCTAACGAAGGCACTTTGCCACGATCAGAAACTCCGTCTCCCGCCCGCCGATCCTTCCGGCCGAAACCGTGCGCAACAGAAGGCCGAAGGCTTCATAGAGCCAATAAAGCGGGGGAATCCGGTCCTTGAGCGCGTGCACCTGCGTCGACACATACTCACCGACGAAGACGATATCCATGCCGAGTTCCTTCAATGTCCCGGCAATCTCCGAATGGGATGCTTCTGCGGCGTGTTCGACGCGAAAGGGAGCATAGCCCGGCTTTCCCGCGTTTTTCTGCCGCAGGACGTAGCGATAGAACAGAACGTGGGTCCACCAGGGCGTGAGGTCGGTGAAGATCCCTTTGGCTGAGCTCAGGATCGGACCCTTGACGAAGACCAGGCCACCGGGAGACAGCGTATCATGGGCTCTCAACAGGGCAGAGCGCGGGCTTTCCAGATGTTCGAGAACGTCCCAGAAGACACAGGCGTCGAAGTGACGATCTCCATAGTCGATGGTTTGCGCATCGCCGAGAATCCGCTCAGAAGCGTCGCGGTTCTTCTCGAGCTGCTCTTTCGAGATGTCCAGGACCGTATATCTGGCTCCCTCCAAGGGGATATGGGTGCGAGAGCCGCCACCAACCTCAAGGATATCTGCGTTGATCTTGCTGGAAAACGCCGATCGCGCGTGCGACAGCGCGTCGTTCACCCACGGCGAAGCCATAATCTTTCTCCCCCGGAGAGATTAGTGTCTACGCCTATAAGCAAGCATTAATATAATATTTAAGCAATATTTAAACTTCCGGTGTCGCGGCACCCTTCCCGGTGACCTGCATTAGTTTCGCGCAACCTTGCTGATGTAAGCGCAGGTCTGATGATCTCACAGGCGCTTCGGCCGGAGGAATGCATGACGGTGGGAATTTTTCGGGCTCTGGCTGCCCTGGCGATGATGACGGCGCTTGCCGGCTGCATCGACCATGCCAATGATCCGGTGCTCCTGGCGGTCGGCGTGCCGGTCAATCCGGCTGCTGTTGCGCACGGTATTTGCATGACCGACGGCAACGCCATGTATGACGAGGCGAGGAGACAGTATCAGCTGCGCGCCCAGCTGACGGGCTATGCGCAAGCCGATGAGCTGGAGGCGGAGACGATAGCGCGCGCCGCGGCCCACCGGCAATATGTCGCCTGCCTTTCAGGCCAAGGCTACCGGACATTCTACGCGAATTGAGAACAGAGAATTCGTAGTTCCGCCCAGCGCCGTTTGAGCGCTACTGTTGATCGCGACTTTTCACGTTTTTTGGCGTTTTAGTCACGCCGGATCGCCTGCAATCACGAGTTTAGGAAGTTGCAGGCGAGCCCCGGAACTCCGCCGGTAGGAAACGCATTTTCATCAGGTAAATCCACTAAGGAGGGTTTATCATGAAGATGTTCAGACTTGTCCCTTCTACCGTCACGCTCAGCGCCCTTCTCGCCCTCGCGTCGATCGCCCCAGTGCAGGCAGCCCCCGCCCAGATGATTCGGCCGCCCGATGTCCAAGCCGTAAAAATGTTGCAATATAAACCACATGTCGGATCCTGGCATGGCTATCAAGGCTTTCGCACCGAGCGCCCCGGCACCCGCCGCCATTCCGACGGCTACTGGTATCCGCTTGCCGCCTTCGGCGTCGAGCCCGGCGCCACGGGCTCGATCGTCCGTCAGCCTGTGAACCGACCGGCAGCCCCGGAAATGTGCAACCCTACGTTCTCAGGATCGATCGGCCCCGGCAGCATGCCCTGTGATAACGGCTATTGAGCCGGCAAATGAAAGAGGCGGCGATGAGCCGCCTTTTTCTCGGTCATGGCGCCGCTCACATGTCCGTGACCTCCGCTTTGCGCCGTAGATTGTGACAGATCGCCTTCCTAGCTCCGGGGCGTAAATTCGCTAGATCCTCCCAAGGAGACGACTATGACAACGACTTTCAAGACCGGCCTGATGGCCGCTGCCCTCGGCGCAATCCTCGGCCTCTCGGCCTTCTCGGCTGTGGCCGCTCCCCTGCAATCGAGCGCGACGGAGCAAGGCGCGACCACACGTCCGGTTGCCCAGCAAGAAACCAAGGTTGAACACGACAGGCGCACGACCGGCTCGATCGGCCAGGAAAACTCCGGCTCGACACACTATATGGCGAACCCGAAGAAGCCGCTGAACATGGATTGCAAACTCGGCTTCAATCCGACGAGCAGCTCCAGCTGCAATTACTGAGGACGCTTCGGCGTTTCGCGATCGTGAGCAGCCCGTCCGGGCTGAAGGGGCGGCCTCCGAGCCGCCCTCGTTTCGTTGACAGCCTCGTTCTCCCGGCGTCATCCTCGGCCTAAAGCAGCTCACGGCCGAGGATCTTCTGCCCATCCACGGGCAGCAGAAGAACAAGCCCGAGCACGACGAAAGGGCGGTTGGCATGTCTTTCCTCAACTGTCGTTCGTACAATGTTGCATCAAATGCAAAAATGCAATAAGTACAGAATCAAGTCATTGTTGATGGTGGCGCTGCAAAAAGCCGCATCGGAGAGCGATTGACGCATCTGCCTTGGAATTGCCATGCTCGCCGCGATGGTCGTTTTTCATAATTAATCGAATTTCAGACAGGTGGGATAATCATGACCGCAAAGGCAGCATGCGCCGATTTCCTGCATTTTTTTCGCTCCTGGATCAGCAACCCGCTTCGGGTCGCGGCCATCGCGCCGTCGGGCGATTCCCTTGCCAGGATCATGACCAGTGAAATTGCCGCACTCGACGGGCCGATCATCGAGCTTGGCCCCGGCACCGGCGTCTTCACCCGGGCACTGCTGGCGCGCGGTGTCAGCGAGGCGGATCTGACCCTGATCGAGTACGGTCCGGAGTTCATCACTTCGCTGCAGGCGCGGTTCCCGACGGCGCGCGTGTTGCAGATGGATGCGGCCCATCTCGCCCATGCCGATATTTTCGAGGGCGAACCGGTTGGCGCCGTTATCAGCGGCCTGCCGCTATTGTCCATGTCGCCGCGCAAGATCGCCTCGATCCTGGCCGGCGCTTTTGCCTATATGCGGCCGGGCGGAGCGATCTATCAGTTTACCTATGGTCCGCGCTGCCCCGTGCCCCGGCCGATCCTCGACCGTCTTGGCCTGAAGGCGGTGCGCATCGGTGGCACGGTGCGCAACCTGCCGCCGGCCTCCGTCTACCGGATTTCCCGCCGCAAGCCGCTGGAGCTGTCGCGCGAGCGCTTCAGCTATCGTGAGAGCGAAGCTGAACTCGACGATGTCGCCGCCTTTTCCAGCGAAACCGGCGGCTGAACGAAGATGCCGGATAGGAATGGCTGACAGCAAGCCGACTGCGACTGGGGAAGGCAGGCGGCAACGCAAGCGGCGGCAGACGCGCGAGCGCATCGAGCAGGCGGCGATGACCCTCTTTCTCCAGCGCGGTTTTGACGCCACGACCGTCGAGGACATCACCGAGGCGGCCGATGTCTCCAAGCGCAGTTTCTTCGATTATTTCCCTTCCAAGGAAGAGGTGGTTTTCGCCTGGCAGGATGGCTTCGCCGATCGGCTGATGGCCGAGATCGCCGCAAGGCCGGCCGAAGAACCCTCGGTGGCCGCGGTCGAGGCGGCAATCACCGCCACCGTCATCGCCTCTGTCGACGAGCGTGGCCTGGCCCTCAGTGAACTCATCCGTCGCACGCCGGCGCTGAAGGCCCGCGACCAGGTGAAATATGCCAGGCTCGAACAGAAGCTCGCCGAGGCGCTGCTTTTGCGCAAGCGAAACGATCCGGGCGAGCGCTCGCGCATGCGCGTGCTTGCGGCGGTCGTCATCGGTGCGCTGCGCGTCGGGGCCGAACTTTGGCAGCAACGCGAGCCCGGCGCCTCGCTGCACGATTTCGCCCATGAGATCTTCGCCGAACTGTGGAAAATCCTGGCGGAATTCGGCGACGAGGCAAAGAACAGGTTTTGACGGACGCGTCGAAAGGAGCGGTTCGCGCTCCATCCGTTCGATGTCGATGTTTTCAGCGCCGTCACTGTTATCCCTGCGGTGCCGTCCTATATGTGCAAGCGTCGTAGCGGCCGCATTCTCATTCATCGCCCCGATGGGCGGGGCTCACCATGCCGGGCAGCGCTTCGATCAGGGCAGACATTTCGAATTCTAAGGCATCTCCAAAAGCCTCGGCGTCCGTGCCGCGGCCATCGAACCGGGCGGCTTACGGCCGCTCCATCGCCTTCGAACGATTTCATTGACCAAGAGAGGAAAGACCATGTCCAGTCATAACGCAGCCAAGTCAGGCAGCTTCAAGATCGGCGGCGATATCGAGATCAACCGTCTCGGTTTCGGCGCCATGCGCGTTACCGGTAACGGCATCTGGGGCGAGCCCGCCGATCATGCCGAATCCATCCGCACGCTGAAACGTCTGCCCGAACTCGGCGTCAACTTCATCGATACCGCCGATTCCTACGGTCCCGATATTTCCGAATGGCTGATCAAGGAGGCGTTGCATCCCTATGGCGTCAAGTCCGTCGTCGCCACCAAGGGCGGCCTGACCCGCCACGGCCCCGATATCTGGCTGCCGGTCGGCCGCCCGGAATATCTGATCCAGCAGGCGCATAAGAGCCTGCGCAATCTCGGGCTCGAACAGATTGATCTCTGGCAGCTTCACCGCATCGATCCGAAGGTGCCGGCCAAGGAGCAGTTCGATGCGATCAAATCGCTGCTCGATGCCGGCCTCATCCGCCATGCGGGCTTAAGTGAAGTCTCCGTCGCCGACATCGAGGCGGCCTCGAAACACTTCAAGGTGGCGACCGTCCAGAACCGCTATAATCTCGTCGATCGCACCAGCGAGGACGTGCTCGATTATTGCGCCAAGCACAATATCGGCTTCATCCCCTGGTACCCGCTCGCCGCCGGCGATCTCGCCAAATCAGGTTCGCTGCTCGACACGATTGCCAAAAAGCACAATGCCGCGCCGAGCCAGATCGCGCTCGCCTGGGTGCTGAAGCGCAGCCCGGTGATGCTGCCGATCCCCGGCACCTCGAAGGTCAAACATCTCGAGGAAAACGTCGCCGCCGTCGATATCACCCTGTCGGAAGAGGAATTCTCGGCGCTCGACGCTGAGGGTCGGAAGGTGTTCAAGGCGGCGTGAAGGAAGCTGGCAGGGGCCAAAGGCTGCCCCTCACCCTAACCCAACCGGGTCGAGCCGCTGGTCTCGACCCCGGTTGGTGCCGGCAGGCGGAGCTGGGGCAATCTGTCGGCAATCTCCCAGGCCTCATTTTTCGGCAAAATTTTGACCACCTGGTCAAACATGCTGCAAAATGAGGCGACGACCTGTTAATTTCAGGGCAAGCCTTGCGTTCAGTGCATTGCTGCATTGCGGTATTTTCGCTGTTCCTGCTCGGGCGAACGCGGTACATATATCTCCGTAAGCAGCGCACTCCTCCTCCCAGCGCTCTTACATCGGACTGACAACACTCCTCCTCCCAGTTGTCAGTCAGGATCAAGAGCCCGGCGCACCTCCTCCCGCGTCGGGCTTTTTTCTTTTCCACCCTACCTCTCCATCGCGCGTAATTTGACTCTGCAAGCACCAACGGCCTATTTGAACGGGCGCCGTCTGCCGGTGCGTGCACCGGTTGGAGTTTAGTCATGATCGGCAAATGGCGCGGCCCGCGGGCGGCTATGACAGGTCTTCTGCTTGCGGCGTTTGCGCTTGCCGGCTGCGGCGGCAGGCCGGTCGGTGTCATGCAGGCAGCCGGCAGCGTGCCGCCGGGCACGTCGAAAGTCGATCTTCTCGTCGCGACGACGCGCGCTGCCGATGACAATCCCGCCGTGCTTTTCTCCGGCGAACGCGGCACCGGACTTACCGTCAATGCCGTCGATGTCTCGATCCCGCCGGAGGCCAATCGCAAGGTCGGCCAGGTGCAGTGGCCGAGGCGGCTGCCGGCCGATCCGCTGCGCGATTTCGTCACCGTGTCCGTCGATCCGCTCGAAGGCGAGCGGGCCGGCGAGACCTGGCTGAAAGGCCACATGCCTAAGAGCCGCCGGGTGCTGGTCTTCGTGCACGGCTTCAACAATCGCTATGAGGATGCCGTCTACCGCTTCGCCCAGATCGTCCACGATTCGCATGCCGACGTCGCCCCCGTCGTCTTCACCTGGCCTTCGCGCGGCAGCATCTTCGATTACAATTACGACAAGGAAAGCACCAACTATTCCCGCGACGCGCTGGAGGAGCTGCTCACCCGCACCGCCGCCAATCCCGCCGTCAGCGACATCACCATCATGGCCCATTCGATGGGCACCTGGCTGACCGTCGAAGCGCTGCGGCAGATGGCAATCCGCAATGGTCATGTCGCCGGCAAGATCAACAATGTCATCCTCGCCTCGCCGGATCTCGATGTCGACGTGTTCGGCCGCCAGTTCGTCAGCCTCGGCAAGGACCGGCCGCACTTCACCATCTTCGTCTCGCAGGATGATCGGGCGCTCGCCTTGTCGCGGCGCATCTCCGGCAATGTCGATCGCCTCGGTCAGATCGATCCCTCCGCCGAACCTTACCGCAGCAAACTCGAGGCGGCCGGCATCACCGTGCTCGATCTGACCAAGCTCAAGGGCGGCGACCGGCTGAACCACGGCAAATTCGCCGAAAGCCCCGAAGTGGTGAAGCTGATCGGCGACCGGCTGATTGCCGGCCAGACCATCACCGATTCCAATGTCGGCCTCGGCGAAGCCGTCGGCGCGGTGGCGATGGGGGCTGCCCAGACGGCGGGGAGTGCCGTCAGCGTCGCCGTCAGCACCCCGATCGCGATCTTCGATCCGCGCACCCGCCGCAATTACGACGCCCAACTGAAGCGTCTCGGCCAGTCGATGAACAATACCGTCGGCTCGGTCGGCGACAGCGTCGGCGCCGGCCTGCCGGAAAGCCAGTAAAATTCCACAGAGCAATTCCAGCATCTAGGCATCACCACCGATCTGATATATCAGAGTGACGAACGGCAATTCTGTCTGCCGTCTGGGTGGGTTGATGCATGGCGGATGAGACGAAGAAGCGGGTGGTTGTCGTCGGCGCAGGTGTGATCGGCGCCTCGATTGCCTTCGAGCTGCAGCGGCGTGGGCTCGCGGTGACGCTGGTCGACAAAGGCGAGCCCGGACGCGGTACCTCATTCGGCAATATGGCAAGCATCGCGCTCGATTTTGCCGCCGGTTCCGGCCCCTCCACCTGGAAGAAAATGCCCGGCTGGCTGCTCGATCCCGAAGGCCCGGTCTGGCTGCGGCCCTCCTATGCGGCAAAGATGCTGCCCTGGTTCCTGCGTTTCCTCGCCGCAGGCCGGCCATCGCGCCTGCGGCAGATCGAGGATGCCGGCATGAGCCTGTCGCAACGGGCGCTCGGCGATTTCAGGCAGATGCTCGAGGCGATCGGCGCGCCCGAGATGATGACGGAAGAGGGGTGTCTGGCGATCTACGAGACCGAGGCGGAATTTGCCGCCGACCGCGGCCATCTTGCCATGATGCAGCGCTACGGCCTCGAATTCGAAGTGTTGAGCAACGGCGCCATCCAATATTACGAGCCGGCGCTTTCGCCTTCGATCGCCAAAGCCGTACTCCTGCCCGACAATAAGTCGATCCGCGATCCTTACAGACTGGTGGTGAAACTCTTCGACGCGGCACGAGCTGCCGGCACGATTTTCGTCTCCGGCGCGGTCAGGAATATCGAGCACAGGGGCGATGGCACCGCAGTCGTTCTCCTCGAGGATAACAGCCGCATTGAGGCGGATTCGGTGGTGCTTGCCGCCGGCGTCCACACCCGTTTCCTCGCCGAAAAGCTCGGCGAGCCGATCCCGCTCGAAACCGAGCGCGGCTATCACACCCAGATCATGAAGCCCGGCATCGCCATGCGTTATTCGGTGATCTGGCCGCATCGCGCCTTCATGGTGACGCCGACGGCCGGTGGCATCCGTGTCGGCGGCAATGTCGAGCTGGCCGGTCTCGACGCCGCGCCCGATTTCCGCCGTCCGCGGGTGCTGGTGCGCCATGCCCAGCGGGCGCTGCCCGGCCTCAAACTCGAGGAGGCGACGGAGTGGATGGGCCATCGCCCGGCGCTGCCCGACACGATCCCGATCATTTCGCCGTCGTCGAAGATGCCGGGGGTTTTCTACGCGACCGGCCACGGCCATCTCGGCCTGACCTATGCGGCAACGACAGCCCGGCTGATCGGCGATATGATGACCGGCACCGAGCCGCCGGTCGACATGACCCCGTTCCGCATAGACCGATACTGATATCCGCGTCACCCGTCATGCCTGATCTGGAGTTTTGATATGAGATGGAAGCGCACGATCCAGCTGCTGGACGTTCATGCCGAAGGCGAGATCGGCCGCGTCGCAATCGGCGGCGTGCCGAAGATCCCCGGCGATACCATCGCCGCCCAGCTGCATTGGCTGAACACCGATCCGAAGGGCGACGAGCTCCGCCGCTTCCTCTGCCTGGAACCGCGCGGCGCCCCGATCGGCTCGGTCAACCTGCTGCTGCCGGCACGCCACCCGGAGGCGGACGCCGCCTTCATCATCCTGCAACCGGACCAGGCGCATGCGAGTTCCGGCTCGAACTCGATCTGCGTCACGACGGCCCTGCTCGAATCCGGCATCGTCGAGATGCAGGAGCCGGAAACCACAGTCACGTTGGAAACCGCAGCCGGCTTGGTCAAGGCGACGGCAACCTGCCGCGACGGGCGTTGCGAGAAGGTCCGGCTGACCATGGTGCCTTCCTTCGTGCATGAACTCGATGTCGAGATCGATACGCCGCATTGGGGAAGGATCAAGACCGATCTCTGCTATGGCGGTATCTTCTATGCGCTCGTCGATGTCGACCAAATCGGTCTCAAGATCGAGAAGGCCAATGCCGCCGGGCTCGTCCAGGCCGGCATGATCCTGAAAGAGCTGATCAACCGCAACATCAAGGTCGTCCATCCGGAGATCCCGGCAATCTCTGGCGTCGCCTATGTGATGTTCCGCGATACCGAGGCCGACGGCACGGTGCGCACCTGCACCACCATGTGGCCGGGCCGGGCCGACCGCTCGCCCTGCGGCACCGGCAATTCCGCAAATCTCGCCACCCTCTATGCCCGCGGCAAGGCCAAGATCGGCGACGTCTTCACCTCGAAATCGATCATCGGCTCCGAATTTGAGGTCGGTCTGCAGGCGGTAACCGAGGTCGCCGGCCGCCCGGCCGTCATCCCGACCATCACCGGCCGCGGGTTCACCTTCGGCCTGACCCAGGTGGCGCTCGACCCCTTCGATCCGCATCCCTGGGGCTTCGCGCTGACGGACGTCTGGGGCCCGTCGGCTGGAGAGATCTAGACCGGGAAAGGCAATGTGCCTCAATTCTCTCTGACCGCAGCCCATCAACCGCGTTGCAAAATCCTGGTGTTGACGTGACCTGTGGCGATCTCCTCGATCGGCGCCGGTCTACCAAGCAGATATCCCTGGCCGATGTCGCAACCCAGTTCCTGAAGCCGCTGACGCTGGCTCTCCTCTTCGATGCCTTCGGCCGTTATCGTCACGCCAAGTCCGGCGCCGAGAGCGATAATCGCCTTGATCACCTTGTCCTGCTTGTCATTGGTCTCGAACGAGGCGACGAAACTCCTGTCGATCTTGATCTTGTCGAACCGGTAGTTCGACAGTTGGGAAAGACTGGAATAGCCTGTTCCAAAGTCGTCGAGGGCAATCCTGACCCCCGCATTCACCAGATCGTCGAGAACGATCCGTGCGGTGATGGCGTCCTGGATGATGGCGCTCTCTGTCACCTCAAGCTCGACTCTGTGCGGGGGAAGGCCGACATCGCCCAATATTTTGAGAATTCGCAGGCCCAGCAACCGGTCGCTCAGCTGGATCGGAGAAAGGTTGAACGACAGGACGATCTCGCGTGGCCAGGAAAGCGCATCGGTGCAGGCGCGCCGAAGCAGCTGGTCCGTCAATTCGACGATCAGACCGGCGTCCTCTGCCACTGGAATAAATTCGCTTGGCGGGATGAATTCGCCGGAAGCCGTTTTCCAGCGTGCCAGCGCCTCGAAGCCGATGATCTTGTTCGCCTTCAGGTCCACGAGCGGTTGATAATGGGGAACGATCTCGGCCTTCCTGATGGCCGCCCGCAGATCGCCTTCCATGCGAACCCGTTTCGCCAGATCGTCCTGCATCGAAGGCACGAAGGGCTTAACCCGATCGCGCCCCTGCTTTTTCGCCACAGACATCGCACAGTCGGAATGTCGAATGACTTGACCGAGGTCATCGCCGTTCTCCGGATAAAGTGCGAAGCCGACGCTGGCGCCGAGATCGATGGCGACACCATTGAAGGTGAACGGCTTGCCGATCACGCTGACGATCCGGTTCCCCAAAGCGGCAAGGTCGGGATTTCCCGTGCGCCGGGCCAGAACGACGAACTCGTCTCCACCAAGGCGGAAAACGTGCTCACGGGGAAAGAGGGCGGAGAGCCGCTGAGCCACAGTCTTCAGCACCGCATCACCGTGATCGTGCCCCAGCAGGTCATTGACCTTCTTGAAGCCGTCGAGATCGATGCTGAACACAGCATAGGTTTCCTGCGCCCTTTGATCGATCATCGCCTGCGCGCATATGGAATCCAGAAATCTGCGGTTGGGCAGCTCGGTCAGCGTATCGTGACAGGCAATCCAGTCCACGTTCTTTTCGGCCTGCAGCCTGCGGTTAACCTCCCGCGAAAGATCCCGGATCCGCAGCGCGGAATAGATCAGCCCCAGAAACCCCGAGATGTTCAGGGCGAGGAGCGCGTGGTCGAGCGGATAGCCGTGATGCTGCTCGATGAACCCATCCAGCCCCTCATGCCAATGGAACTGCCAGGATAGGCAGAAGAGAAGCAGGAAGATCGAGATCCAGACCAATATCTCCATCTGGGGTCTGGTTGGTTGGATGCGACGCATGGAACAGGCTCCTGTTGGGTGAAGAACCATCATGGCCAGTTCGCGGGACCGCATAGTCCCCTAGATATTTCCAACACCGCCACAATTCATTCGGGCGGAATTAAGCGGGCCGGCTTTTGCCGTCGTTGATCAAGCGTACAGCACCGACCAGCCCGAAAGACTATCTGAACTTCGAACGTTAATGGTGGGTTGCCGGGACGACGGCGCTGGCATTTCGCTGCGCAGAACGGACAGCTTTCCCGCAAACTGGATGGGGTGTCACCGATCTAAAGCTTGGCGCAGGCTACTGAAGGTTAGGGGTAACACCCCACGTGTCCGAGATCATGTAGCCGTTTTACCACGGATCCTCGGCGTCGACGGAGTATGTATCTCCCAGCGACGAAATGTTTCCTGCCGAGGGAAGCTCAATGCTTACGACCGTCACAACCGAACTTTGCTGATGGATTGAATACAATATGTATGCAACATGGCGATGCCTGCCTGTTCGGCCAGGCTGAGATGGAGGAAAAATGACTGAGACAACCACCATGTCGATCAGCCAACTGCACGAGTTGGTTGAAGCAATCTTTCGGCGGGCCGGGTTGAATGCGGTGCAGGCAATTGCATTGACGAATGTCATTGTGGCTGGCGAGCGCGACGGCTGCAAATCGCACGGCATCTACCGCATCGAGGGCGCCTTGCGCACAGTGAAAGCGGGAAAAGCCAAGCCCGATGCCATCCCGACAATAGCCCCGCAGACGAGTTCCGGTATCGTGACGGTTCAGGGGAATGGCGGGTTTGCAAATCCTGCCTTCGAGCTTGGCGTGCCACTGCTTGTTCAATCGGCGCGGGCGTCTGGAATAGCGGCCTTGGTTGTCAACGATGTCGTCCACTTCTCGGCGCTCTGGTCGGAAGTGGAAGCCCTGACCGGACAAGGCCTCGCGGCAATCGTCATGTGCCCGAGCTATGCCGCGGTTGCTCCGGCGGGCGGCAGCAAGCCACTGCTTGGAACCAACCCATTCGCCTTCGGCTGGCCGCGCGTGGACAAGCCTCCATACGTTTTCGACTTCGCGACATCCATGGTGGCTCGAGGTGAAATTGAACTCCATCGCCGCGCCGGCAAGCAACTGCCTGAAGGCTGGGCAATCGATGCGCACGGCGCCGCGACCACCGATCCCGATGAAGCTCTCGCCGGCGCAATGTTGCCTTTCGGCGGCCATAAGGGCTCGGCCATAGGAACGATGATCGAACTTCTTGCCGGTGTCATGATCGGTGATCTGACAAGTCCTGAGGTGCTCGATTATCTTGGCACGACGACACTGTCACCCATGCATGGTGAGCTGATCATCGCCATGTCGCCGAAAGCGTTTTCGGCGGGTCGCCCCGGTGACCCGTTTGCACGCGCAGAAACGCTGTTCGACGCAATCATCGGGGGTGGTGCACGGCTTCCCTCCGAACGCCGTTTCATTGCGCGCGCAAAGTCTGAAAGGGAAGGGATCACACTGACTTCGGCTGAATTGGAGCAGCTCAGCCGCCTTCATGACAAGCGGCTGGATGCCATTTCCTGACGAAGTTTCACCGTGGTAGGAGACCAGCAGGCCCTCGCAAGGAGGGCCTGTTGGTTGAAGGGCTAAAGGATCAAGGCCTGTATTTTTCGACAGCGCCCGACAGTTTGCTCCATCCGGCATACCAGGTATCGAACAGCTTCAGCTGTTGCTCGACATAACCGCGCTGGCTTTCGGAAAGTTCATCGGTTTCGTTGAAGTGCAAGGCGTATTCCGCGTCACCCTTCAGCACCATCATATGCTTGAAATAAAGCACGAGGTCCGGACCTTCATCGAAGGACGAAAGCACGCCGAGCGCCGATTCCAGTTCAAGCGCACGCTGGCGGGCATCCGGGTCGCCCTTGGCGGCAGCCTGCGAAAGATTGCACATATGGATGACTTCCTTGGGCAGGACGCAACCAATGCCGGTGATCGCGCCGACAGCACCGCAGTTGACAAACCCATGGAAGACACAGGTATCGACGCCGATCATCAGCGACACGTCATCGTCGCGGCTGGTGATGTTTTCCGCAGCATAGCGCATGTCGGCTGCACCGCCGAATTCCTTGAAGCCGACGAGGTTCGGGTGGTCTGCGCGCAGGGCAAAAAACAGGTCGGCGCGGGTTGCAAAGCCGTAGTAAGGGCTGTTGTAGATGACCGCAGGAAGATCCGGCGCAGCCGCCAGGATGGCCTTGAAGTGGTTTTTCTGGGCAGCGACGACGGTGCCGCGGGAGAGCACGCGGGGGATAACCATCAGTCCCTGTGCGCCCACCTTCTGAGCATGTGCGGCATGGGCAACGGCGGAAGCGGTATTGACCGCGCCAGTGCCGACGATAACCGGGATGCCGGCATTGACCAGGCGCTCGACGCCTTCCATGCGCTGTCGATCGGTCAGAAGGGGCCAATCGCCCATCGAGCCGCAATAGACGACCGCCGACATTCCTTGTGCGATGAGTTCTTTGCCCTTGCGGACCAGCCCATCATAGTCGGGGCTGCGGTCATCCTTGCAGGGCGTCATCAGAGCGGGAACGACGCCCGAAAAAATCTTGGCTTTCATCGTGAAAACTCCTCGGTGAGACGAAACGGAAACGGGTGGCGGATGCAGAGCATCGCGCCTCTATCAGATGAATATACATTATTGTATTTTTCTTGTCGACAAGAAACTGCCCTGCTTTTAAAGACTGATGTCGAACCGGTCTTTCCGCGCAAACAGCCTCTGAATCTGCTCGACAATCTGTTCCGCGTGAATGCGCGCCAGCCGGTCGGCAAGGTCCGCGTCACGCGCGGCGATTGCGGCGATGATCTCTTCGTGTTCGTCGACGAATTGCTGCGGTAGCCGATCTCCATAGGACTGGTAGTACAGCCGGAGAATGCGTCGTCCATCATCGAGGATACGATTGAAAACGGCGACGAAGTATGGATTGCGCCCGGCATCTGCGATCGCAGAATGAAGAGCGGCGTTGGCCGCAATCATCGCCAGGGCGTCCTGGTTCGCGACGGCGGTTGCGAATTCCGATTGTCGAGCCTTGATCTCCAGCAAATCTGCCGGACGGTGATATTGCGCCGCCAGCTTGGTGGTGACGCGGTACATCAGCACCAAGGCGTCGAAGAAAGTATGCAGGTTGAGAAAGTCGATGTTGGATACCATCGTCGACCGATTGGGCAGCGTATCGATCAGACCTTCACCCGCAAGGCGGACCAGCGCCTCGCGGATTGGCGTGCGCGACATTTTGAAATGTTCGGCGAGCTGCACCTCGTCGATCGGGCTACCGGGTGGCAAGACCAAATCCAGAATGTCATTGCGCAGAAGTTCGTAGACGGTTTTCGCACCGGAGCCGCGCTTGCGTTCGGTGGAGGGAGCTGGCGTTTGCATGGCCATTTCAAAATCCTTGTTGTCGACAACGGGTACTTTGAAACATTCACGCGGGCAACTGTTCGTGTTCTGCTCCCGACCTTTGCAACAACCGCAAAACTCTCGCTGCGGACGCCGGCCGGCACGCGATTTGCCTATTGACACTGGTCGGTCATGCCGGCGGCAAGGCTTCGCCTGTCCATCCTGTTGCTCGGGGCGTCACGCGTCCTGAAATCGCGGCCTCCACGCAGTCGCTCAGACTGGCGAGCCGCACGGCGCGACCCGAAAGGCCCGGGCCATAATGTGCATATTTTCCGGAGTTCGTGATCACAGCCTTGGTCCTGGTGGGAAACAATGGTTCGGAGATCGAGCACCAGCAAAGGTCCGGGAAAACCTGAACCCCCGCCTGACGCAACGCCGCAAGCGTGCCGTCGCCTTGCGCCTGGTCGATCACCTGCTGGCCGGCCGTGACAATCACTGCGACGCTCGGATGGCGGCGCCTTCCGATCAGCGCAGTCGTCAGCGCGGCGGCCAACGCGCGGCATTCCTCGATCGATGCGTGCGGGCTCCCGATCGCCACGAGCTCGACATCTGCCGGGCCGTCATTCAGTAAGCGCCACGCATCGTGCATGTCCTCGACGGTGATGCTGACTTGACCGGCGTCCGGATGGACTGGCCCGGCTGCCTCGGGCGTTACCCCGGCGATATGCAGCATCGGCGATGCTGACGTTGTTCCGAATGCAGCGCAGAGAGCTTTCAAATCGTCTCGAGACGGACGGGCCTGCTGAAGCCCTTTGACAAGGGGAATGCAATCCGGCGCCGTCTTGCCGATCAGATATCCGATCAGCGGCCAAAACGCGTCGTTCACCAATGCCGGGGTTTCAACGTCGATGATGAGCCGAGCCTGCCGGTTGATATCGAGATAAACCCCCGATTCCGGGGCTCGCCCGGTCAATGCAATACAGAGATCCAGGAAGTCAGGGTGTTTGGCGGTGCGCGCACCGAGCACGGTGTTTGCGAAGATGACGGCATTGGACTCGGACCAGGCAATTGTCTCACCGGTTTGCGGCGCGCTGTCCAAAAGATAGGGAGAACAGGTGAATGTCGGGCGACAACCCATTCGCACGTAAGCGTCCGCAAGGCGTGCCGCCGGTGCGCCGAAGGACGGTGGGATCCCTTGCATTTCCCAGTTCGCCCGATCGATCGAGATCGCATTCATCGTCGTCGGAATTCGAACCCTCGCACCGAGATCGGCGATCGTCTCGGCAAAAGTCAGGTTGGCCGGACTTGCGTAGATGCACCCGTCGATATGGCCTTGGCTCACATCTATGAGCCGCGTCGCACCCTGCTGGGCGGCCATCGCACAAATGATCCGCATCGCCTGCTTCGCGCCTGGACCATCGCCGCCATCGAGCATCTTGTGGTCTTCCTCGGTCAGTTCGAGGTCGGCGATGGCAGGAGCGGGCAGGTCCGTATTGAGGCTCCGACAGGTGACGACACCGCTTTCTATCGACGCCGATTGAGCCTGAGAAAGAAGTCGAAAATTCTCCGGGCTGAGCCTGATGACCGGCATGGGCCTATCGAACATTTCGGCTGCTATCAGTGCACCGAGCGTCAAGACGTCCTCAGCTTCGCTGAAGACCAAAGCGGCGGGACCGCGGCCTGTCAGAATGAGGTCGAGCAATACGCCGGATCCCGTGCAGGAACCGCGGCTCGTCGGCATCATCAAAATGGCGCCGGTCAGAGAAACGCCGTGCAGCGGGTGGTGAACGTCGATGACGTCTCCGGTTGCCGGGTCTACGCCGCCCCAGAAGCTCAAGGCCTCCTGCGTTGCCACAACGCGGCCTGTTGCGGAGCCCTTCAAAACGCTCCGCGATGCTGATGCGATGGTCATTGGCTGTCTCATCCGCTCTTCGGTCGGCTGCCGTCGTTTGCCCCTGCCAGTGGATCGTCCCGCCGCCGCCAAGGCAACCCATCATAAGCAGAATTGTAGAAATCAGGCAGCATCCTGAATGACGAAGCGCGCCACCTTGCTTTCTCCAAGACGGAAAACATGTCCAACCAGAGGCGATCCCGGTTGCTACGGGATCAAAGCAGCTTGGCGTTTGGTCGGCTCAGAAAATTCCGCTTGACAATTTTGATGATGAATATCATTAAAGATTAATGATGACGATTGTCATTAAAGATTTGGGTGACCGCAGTCGGCTGCCTTCTGCGCGAAAGTTGGTGGTCGATACGCAGGGGTAGGGACAGTGGCGATGATAGGGGCGACGGCGACCGATGCGGCGCAACCCCCCCACGCCTGGGCTCACCCGCTGCCGCATCCGGAGTGTCGAGGCATCATATCTCCGGCCGGACCCTCCGATCGTGAGCGTGACGGTACGGGCCGGATAATGGAGTAAACGATGAACACGACGATAAGATTGCTTCGGTCTGCCAGCAGCTACGCCGAGGCGCCAAATCTCTGGATCAATGTCGGGGAAACACCTTTCGTCTATCGCGACCTTGGCCCCCAAGGCGGCGTGCCGGTTGTTCTTCTCAACCATTGGGGCGCGGTGCTGGACAATTTCGATCCCCGGATTGTCGATGGTCTCGCTACCAAGCACCACGTCATCGCTACCGATTACCGGGGTATTGGTGCCTCGGGCGGCACTGCCCCCGTGACCATCGACGAGATGGCGCGCGACGCGATCGCGTTGATCCGAACGCTTGGGTTTAACAAAGTCGATCTGCTCGGTTTTTCCCTCGGGGGATTTGTCGCGCAGGACATCGTGCTGAAGGCGCCGGACCTTGTGCGGAAACTGATTTTGACCGGAACAGGCCCGGCCGGCGGCACAGGCATAGAGAAGGTCGGAGCCGTGTCCTGGCCGCTGATGATCAAGGGTCTGCTGACGCTGCGCGATCCGAAAACTTATTTGTTTTTTACCTCCACCGCCAATGGTCGCCGATCCGCGAAAGCTTTTCTGGGTCGCCTGAAAGAGCGGAAGGCCGGAAGGGACAAGGGCCCGACCCCAAGGGCCTTTCTGCGGCAGCTCAAGGCGATCAAGGCTTGGGGGCGGCAGGCGCCTCAGGATCTCGGCCGCATCAAAATCCCGGTCCTGATCGCCAATGGCGACAATGATATCATGGTCCCGACAGTAAACAGCACCGATATGGCCCGGCGCATTCCGGGCGCGCAGCTGGTAATCTACCAAGACGCCGGACATGGCGGGATTTTCCAGAACCACGCCGATTTCGTGCCGAAGGCTTTGTCCTTCCTTGGCGCCTGACGCCTCAACAGAGTTCGAATTGGAGAAAGCCTCATGAAGGCATTCGTCGTTGATAAATACAAGAAGAAGGGCGCTCTGCGTCTCGCCAACCTGCCGGAACCGGAATTGCAGGACAATGATGTCCTTGTCCGGATTCAGGCCACGGCCGTGAACCTGCTGGACTCCAAACTGCGGGACGGAGAGTTCAAGCTTATTCTTCCCTATCGGCCGCCCTTCGTCCTCGGGCACGACCTTGCCGGAACGATCGTCAGGACTGGACCCAGGGTGAAGCGGTTCAAGGTGGGTGACGAGATCTATGCGCGGCCGCGCGATCATCGGGTCGGTACATTCGCCGAATTCATTGCCATCGATGAAGCCGATGTAGCGCTGAAACCAAACAACCTCAGCGTGATCGAAGCGGCGTCCATCCCGCTGGTGGGGCTGACCGCGTGGCAGGCGCTGGTCGAGGTGGGTAAGGTGAAACCAGGCCAGAAGGTCTTCATCCAGGCCGGTTCCGGCGGGGTCGGGACGTTCGCCATTCAACTCGCCAAGCATCTCGGTGCAACGGTTGCGACGACGACGAGCGCCGGGAATGCCGAACTCGCGAGAAGTCTCGGGGCGGATGTAGTCATCGACTACAAGACGCAGGATTTCGAGAAGGTCTTGTCGGGCTACGATCTGGTGCTGAACAGCCAGGATCCGAAGACACTCGAAAAATCTCTAGGCGTGCTGAAGCCGGGCGGCCGGCTCATCTCCATTTCCGGTCCGCCCGATCCGGCATTCGCCAGGGAACTCGGCCTCAACCTATTCCTGAAACTGGTATTGCGCCTGCTGAGCCGAGGGGTTCGGAAAAAGGCCAAGCGTCTCGGCATCGCCTATTCATTCCTGTTCATGCGTGCTGAGGGGCAGCAATTGGGTGAGATTGCCCGCCTGATCGAACAAGGCGTGATCCGGCCGGTCGTCGACAAGGTCTTCCCGTTTGAAAAAACCGGCGACGCGCTGGCTTATGTCGAGACCGGGCGTGCAAAGGGCAAGGTGGTCATCACGGTCGCGGACTGAGGTCGACCTGACCGGCGTGGCGTGCGTCGCGAGACGCACGCCAGAAATAGTTTCCAACTCCGAAAGTGACAAATGATCAGCAGCACACTCTTTGAGCCCGCCGTACTCGGCTCTCTCACACTATCCAACCGCATCGTCATGGCGCCATCGACGCGCAACAGAGCGGGTGCCGGGTTTGTGGCCGGGCGATCTCATCGCCGAATATTATGCGCAACGGGCCTCGGCAGGTCTGATCATTTCTGAAGCGACCCAGATTTCGCAGCAAGGGCAGGGCTATCAGGACACGCCCGGCATTTACACCGAGGCGCAGATCGACGGCTCGCGCAAGGTGACCGACGCGGTGCATGCCGAGGGCGGCCACATCTTCCTGCAGCTCTGGCATGTCGGTCGGGTATCGCATGTCGACCTGCAGCCGAATGGCAAGGCGCCGGTCGCGCCTTCAGCGATCAGGGCCGAAACCAAGACCTTCGTCAACAACGCCTTCGTCGATGTGTCCGAACCTCGGGCGCTGGAATTGCGCGAGATCTCCGGCATTGTCGAGGATTTCCGCCGCGCCGCCGCCAATGCGATTGCCGCCGGTTTCGACGGCGTCGAAGTGCACGGCGCCAACGGCTACCTGCTCGACCAGTTCGCGAGGGACGGGGCCAACAGCCGCACCGACGCCTATGGCGGGTCGATCGAAAACCGGGCACGGCTGATCCTCGAGGTGACGGCGGCGGTCATCGAGGAAGTAGGAGCAGGGCGAACCGGCGTTCGGATTTCACCGGTGTCGCCGGCCAACGGGATATCGGCAACCGATCCGCAGGCGCAGTTCAACCACATCGTCGAAAAGCTCGATGCGATGGGCATTGCCTATCTCCATGTCGTCGAAGGCGCCACCGGCGGGCCGCGCGATGTTGCACCCTTCGATTACGAGGCGCTTCGCCGCAGGTTCAAAAACACCTACATTGCCAATAACGGCTACGATCGGGAACTTGCGACGACCAGGCTGGAGCAGGGGCTGGCAGATCTGTTTGCCTTCGGCAGGCCGTTCATCGCCAACCCGGATTTTGTCGAGCGCCTGAAGGCCGGTGCGCCGCTGGCCAATCTCAATATGGCGACGCTCTATGGCGGCGGCGCGGCGGGCTATACCGACTATCCCACCATGGCCGCGCCGGTAGCGGCCTGACGGCAATAGGGCCGCGCATGCGGCCCTATGTTTCCCGCGCCCGATTTTCGATGGCGTCGCGGCAATCCGCCCGGCAGGCATCGAGCAGTTCGTCTGCCAGCGGGGAATCGTCCGGGCAGGCCCTCGAAAGCACGATTGCCCCAACCGCCTGCGCGAGGATGGCGATGGCTTGCGCCCGCCCGCCGGTGCCGGAAGCGTGATGTTGCGCAATACCGCCCTCCACCGCGCGCACGAGGTGATCTATTCCTTCAGCAAAAACGGCCTTCGTTTCTTCAGGCTGCCGCGCGGCGTCGCAACTGAGTGCTGCGGCCGTGCACCCCTGGCCGCGTCCATCCCGGTGTTCGCGCGCGAGATAAAGTTCCATGACGGCGAGCACGTCATGACCGGCATAGCGCTTCAAGGTCTCGCTCAAACCTTTCTCGGTCGACTCCGCGATCAACTCCTCCTTGGAGCGGAAGTGATTGTAGAAGCCGCCATGGGTGAGCCCCGCGCGCTCCATCAACTCCGCCACTCCCACGCCGTCGAATCCGCGCTCGCGAAACAGCTCCGACGCGGTGGCGATAATCCGCTCGTAGTTTTCCTGCTTCTTTTCCTTGGTGATCCGCACTTTACAGCCCTTTCGACCGCTATGCCCAAGCTATGATGTCGGGTGTCATTGTAGCTTGGGCCATTGATGATGTATATCATTAATAATGGCGGCCGGTACAAGGAGTGTTTATGACATAAGCATACGGACCTTCAGCCCCGCGCGTCCTTTCAGATGCGCAGGGGAGCTGTCGGCCTTGAAAGAGGCAGCAGCGACGCTTCCTGGCTAGTAAACGAACGGATCGACTCCGGCCGTCGCCTGCGCGCTCGGTTCCTTCGGATAGATCACGCCCTTGCGCAGGATGATGTTGGCATAGAGCCTCGGCTCGCCGGTCTGGATCACCGCATGGGCGGCCTTCACCCGGCCGTAGAAATCCGGGCCGATCAGCGGCACCACCTGCCGGTGCGGCTCGCGGCGGGCGCAGCAGTCGATCATCTCCTCATGCACCGGATCGAGCTTGTCGCGCTCGGCCTTCACGGTCGAGCGGAAGATCGCCTCGGGCACGAAATCGTCGATCGGCAGCACGCTGAGCACGGCGTTGAGAACTGGCACGAGGTGGTGACCGTCGAGCCGGATCAGCCGGCGCGCATGTTCGACGCCCGGATAATTGCCGTCGACGATGGCGATCTCGTCGCCGTGACCCATGGCGCGAAGCGTAAAAAGCAGCTCCGGGCTCAACAGCGGATCAAGTCCTTTCAGCATGGTCTACCTCCTTGAAAAGTACGTTCTGGTCGGTGAGGTAACGCGCAAAGATCGGCAGGCTGGCGCCGCCGATGGCGCGTGCCTGGGCGCCGACCGCGCCCTCGATGATTTCGGGCATGACGACGCCCTGCAGGTCGAGTTTGGCGGCTTCGTCGATCGTCGCCTGCACCACGCGGCTGCGCACCCACTCGGGAAAACCGCCGTCGATCACGGCGGCGCTGAAATCGACGATCGAGGCGGCGGCGACGATCGCCTGCGCCAGCGCCTTGGCGCTATCCTGGATCCAGGTCTCCATCGGCTCGCCGAAATCGACCCAGTCGTCGGCCGAATACCACAGCGGCTCGGGATCGATGCCGCGCTCGCGCAGCATGTTTTCGAGCACGAAGATCGAGGCGATTTCGAGCAGCTGCTTGGTTTCGCCGTTCCTGTCGCGCACCGGCAGCGGCCCGATGGCGCCTGCCGTGCCGGTGCGGCCGGAAAAGATCGCCGAATTGAGCACGATGCCGCCGCCGATGAAGGAGCCGATGAAGAAATAGACGAAGTCGGGATAGGACGGCCCGACGCCGAAGACCAGTTCGGCGCCACAGGCGCTGGTCGCATCGTTCTGCAGGAAGACCGGATGAGGGACATGCGCGGCGATGTCGGCCTGCAGGTCGACATCGCGCCAGACCTCCATGGCGCCAGCCGGCGCGCCCACCTCTTCGGCCCAGTTCCAGAGCTCGAAAGGTGCTGCGATGCCGAGGCCGGCAATGCGGCCGCGCTGCTTCTCGTCGAGCCGATCTTCGAGCTCCTGAATACCCGAGGTGACGAAGGCGAGGATTTCATCCGGCAGCGGATAGGCATAGGTCCGGTGCAACTGCATGCGGATGCGGCCGACGAAATCCATCAGCACCAGATCGGCGCTGCGCCGGCCCATCTTCAGGCCGAAGGAATAGACGGCGTCGGCATTGAGATGCATCGGGATCGACGGCTGGCCGACCCGGCCGCGCACCGGCGGCCCGCGCGACAGCAGTCCTTCCTTTTCCAGCACTCGCATGATGACCGAGACGGTTTGCGCCGACAGCCCGCTGCGGCGTGCGATATCGGCTTTCGACAGCGCGCCGTAGAGGCGCACCAGCGACAGCACGAGCCGTTCGTTATAGGCCCGCACCCTGACCTGGTTTGCACCTCCGGCCGGATTTAGAATTGGTGGCGCGACCGACGCGTGTTCCGGTCCACCCAAAGGCGACATGGCCGCTCCTCCCGATTGTTGGCCTATGCCCTAATTCGATTGAGCATGCCACATCGAATTAATAATTCAATTGGATTTATTTATTGACAAGCGGATTTCTTTTCGCTTTTAATTGCCATCGTCAAGGACACGGGACGGCTTTGGAAGCTTAACAATCCACGGCAAAGTGTCATATCTTAAAATTCCGGCCCGCAGGGGCGGCGCCGGCAAACTCTGGGAGGAGTTCCATGAAGAAATCAGTTCTCGCTTTCGGCGCGCTCGCGCTTGGTGTCACCTTTTCCGCGCCTGTCATGGCGGCTGACGTTGCCGCCTGCCTGATCACCAAGACCGACACCAACCCCTTCTTCGTCAAGATGAAGGAAGGTGCGACGGCCAAGGCCAAGGAACTCGGCGTTTCGCTGAAATCCTATGCCGGCAAGATCGACGGTGACAGCGAAAGCCAGGTTGCAGCGATCGAAAGCTGCATCGCCGACGGCGCCAAGGGCATCCTGATTGCCGCTTCCGACACCAAGGGCATCGTCTCTTCGGTCAAGAAGGCGCGTGAAGCCGGCCTGCTGGTCATCGCTCTCGACACGCCGCTCGAGCCGGCCGATGCCGCCGACGCCACTTTCGCCACCGACAACCTGCTCGCCGGCAAGCTGATCGGCCAGTGGGCCAAGGAAACCATGGGTGACAAGGCCAAGGACGCCAAGGTCGGCTTCCTCGACCTGACCCCGTCGCAGCCGACGGTCGACGTTCTGCGCGACCAGGGCTTCATGATGGGCTTCGGCATCGATCCGAAGGACCCGAACAAGATCGGCGACGAAGACGACAAGCGCATCGTCGGCCATGACGTGACCAACGGCAATGAAGAAGGCGGCCGCAAGGCCATGGAAAACCTTCTGCAGAAGGATCCGAGCATCAACGTCATCCACACGATCAACGAGCCGGCTGCTGTCGGCGCCTATCAGGCGCTGAAGGCCGTCGGCATGGAAAAGAACGTGCTGATCGTCTCGGTCGACGGCGGTTGCCCGGGTGTGAAATCGGTCAAGGAAGGCGTCATCGGCGCCACCTCGCAGCAATATCCGCTAATGATGGCAGCCCTTGGCGTCGAGGCGATCAAGAAGTTCGCCGACAGCGGTGAAAAGCCGAAGCCGACCGAAGGCAAGTCCTTCTTCGACACCGGCGTTTCGCTCGTCACCGACAAGCCGGTCTCAGGCGTCAAGTCGATCGACACCAAGGAAGGCACGGACAAGTGCTGGGGCTGAGCCCAATCTCTTGAAACTGGAACGGCCGGGGCTTGATCCCCGGCCGTTTTCGACGGACGATGTACCGTCGCCTCACGAACCGGCTCAGCAAAGACCGGAAGGATATCGGTGACGGCCCCCGTGCGAATTCGGCGCGCGGATGCGGAGGAGGAACCATGACCGGAACTCAGGAATTCGAACGTGTCCTCGACGGCAGCGACAAGAGCGTCGCCTCCTTCGAGCATCAGGATGTCTCGCTGATCAAGCGTGCCCAGCATTTTCTGCACTCGACGCCGGCCGCCGTGCCGCTGATCGTGCTGGTGCTGGCGATCATCATTTTCGGGATCGCCATCGGCGGACGGTTCTTTTCGTCCTATACGCTGACGCTGATCCTGCAGCAGATCGCCATCGTCGGTATTCTCGGCGCCGCCCAGACGCTGGTTATCCTCACCGCCGGCATCGATCTTTCGATCGGCGTCATCATGGTGATCTCGGCGGTCATCATGGGCAATGTCGCCATCGCCTACGGCATACCGACGCCGATCGCGGTGGCAGCCGGAATGCTTGTCGGCGGCCTTTGCGGATTGCTGAACGGCTTTCTCGTCGCCTACATGAAACTGCCGCCGTTCATCGTCACGCTCGGCACCTGGAATATCGTCATGGCGACGAATTTCATCTATTCCGCCAACGAGACGATCCGCGACACCGACGTCGACGAACAGGCGCCGCTGCTGCATCTTTTCGCCATGAGCTTCAAAGCCGGCACCGCCGTGCTGACCCTCGGCGTCATCGCCATGGTGCTGCTCGTCCTGCTGCTCTGGTATGTGCTCAATCACACCGCCTGGGGCCGGCATGTCTATGCGGTCGGCGACGATCCGGAGGCGGCCAAGCTCTCCGGCATCCAGACCAAGAAGGTGCTGCTCACCGTCTACACCATATCCGGCGTCATCGCCGCCTTCGCCGCCTGGGTCTCGATCGGCCGCAACGGCTCGATCTCGCCATCCTCGGCGGTGACCGATTATAACCTGCAGGCGATCACTGCGACGGTCATCGGCGGCATCTCGCTGTTCGGCGGCCGCGGTTCCATTCTCGGCACGCTGTTTGGCGCGATGATCGTCGGTGTCGTCTCGATGGGCCTCAATATGCTCGGCGCCGACCCGCAATGGAAAGTGCTTTTGACCGGCGTGCTGATCATCGCCGCCGTCGCCATCGACCAGTGGATCAGAAAGGTTTCGGTGTAATCATGGCTCGCGAACCCCTTCTCACTGCGCGCGGTCTCGTCAAGCGCTATGGCCGCGTGACCGCACTCGACAATGCCGATTTCGACCTTTACCCGGGCGAAATCCTCGCGGTTATCGGCGATAACGGCGCCGGCAAATCCTCGCTGATCAAGGCGATATCGGGCGCCGCCACCCCTGACGAGGGGGTGATCACCCTCGAAGGCAAGCAGGTGCAGTTCCGCTCGCCGATGGAAGCGCGTGATGCCGGCATCGAAACTGTCTATCAGAACCTGGCTTTGTCGCCGGCGCTGTCGATCGCCGACAACATGTTTCTCGGCCGCGAGATCCGCAAACCCGGCGTGCTCGGCTCGATGCTTCGCATGCTCGACCGGCCGGCCATGGAAAAGCTGGCGCGCAACAAGCTGTCCGAACTCGGCCTGATGACCATCCAGAACATCAACCAGGCGGTGGAAACGCTCTCCGGCGGCCAGCGCCAGGGTGTCGCCGTCGCCCGCGCCGCCGCCTTCGGCTCCAAGGTCATCATCATGGACGAACCGACGGCCGCCCTTGGCGTCAAGGAAAGCCGCCGCGTGCTGGAACTGATCCTCGACGTCAGAGCCCGCGGCATTCCGATCGTGCTGATCTCGCACAACATGCCGCATGTCTTCGAGGTCGCCGACCGGATCCATATCCACCGCCTCGGCCGGCGCCTGACGGTGATCGATCCGAAGGAATACACCATGTCCGATGCCGTCGCTTTCATGACCGGCGCCAAGGCGGTGCCGACGGAGCCCGTCGCGGCATGACGGTCAACATCGATGAAATCGCCGGCGAGGTGCTTGATCGCGCCGGCGATACCAGACGTTTCCTGGTCGCCATCGCCGGCCCGCCGGGTTCGGGCAAATCGACCATGGCCGACAATCTGGCGGCGGCGCTCAACGCCAAAGGCGAAAGCGCCGCAGTCCTGCCGATGGACGGCTTCCACATGGACAATGCCATCCTGATCGAACGCGGCCTTTTGGCCCGCAAGGGCATCCCCGAAACCTTCGATGTCCGCGGTTTCCTCGATATCGTCCGTGCCGTCAGGCCGGCCGACCAGGAGGTTCTGGTGCCGGTCTTCGACCGCTCGCGCGAACTTGCGATTGCTTCCGCCCGGCCGATCGATCCCAAGGACCGTTTCATCATCGTCGAGGGAAACTATCTGCTCTTCACGCAAGGCAAATGGGCAGAACTCGACGGCATCTTCGATTTTTCGATCATGCTTGCCCCCCCGATCGAGGTGCTCGAGGAACGGCTCTGGGCGCGCTGGCGCGGTTATAATCTCACAGAAGATGCCGCCAGCGCCAAGGTCTATGGCAACGACCTGCCGAACGGCCGGCTGATCCTCGAAAACCGCCGCCCGGCTGATGTGACGCTGGAGATCGCGCTGGCGTGACGCCGCGACGACATGCATGAACAATGAGCTGAAGTGCTGCGCATGAATCGATTTCAATGCGCCGCGCTTTAGTGTTATTCGAAGCCGCAGACGCATCGCTTCGGAGGCCTGCCATGCAATCGATCACCATCCGCCGCCCTGATGACTGGCACCTGCATCTGCGCGACGGCGCCATGCTGGAAGGCGTGATCGCCGATACGAGCCGCACCTTCGCCCGCGCCATCATCATGCCCAATCTGGTGCCGCCGGTGGTCACCACATCGGACGCCACCGCCTATCGCGAGCGCATCCTTAAAGCGCTGCCGGCCGGCCATCGTTTCCAGCCGCTGATGACGCTTTATCTCACCGAGCATACCAGCCCCGACGATGTCGAGGCCGGCGCAAAAAGTGGGCTGATCACCGCCGTCAAGCTCTATCCGGCCGGCGCCACCACCAACTCGCATGGCGGCGTGCGCGACATGGAAAAGGCAATGCCGGTGCTGGAGCGCATGGCAAGGATCGGCCTGCCGCTCTGCGTCCACGGTGAGGTGACGACACCTGAGGTCGATATCTTCGACCGTGAGGCCGTCTTTATCGACACCGTGCTCGATCCGCTGCGCCGACGCCTGCCCGAGCTGAAGGTGACGATGGAGCATGTGACGACATCGGATGGTATCGACTACATCAAGGCGGCCAAGGCCAATCTCGCCGGCTCGATCACCACCCACCATCTGATCATCAACCGCAACGCCATCCTCGTCGGCGGCATCCGCCCGCATTATTACTGCCTGCCGGTCGCCAAGCGCGAAAACCACCGGCTGGCCTTGCGTGCCGCCGCTACCAGCGGCGATCAGCGCTTCTTCCTCGGCACCGATTCCGCCCCGCATGTCGACCCGCTGAAGGAATGCGCCTGCGGCTGCGCCGGCATTTACACCTCGATCAACACGATGAGCTGCCTCGCCCATGTCTTCGAACAGGAGGCCGCGCTGGAAAATCTCGAAGCCTTCGTCTCGCTGAACGGCCCGGCCTGGTACGGACTTCAGCCGAACGAGGACCGCATCACCCTGGAAAAGCAGGCCGATCCGGTCGTCTTCCCCGCCAGGATCGAAACCGGCGCCGGCCCGGTAACGGTGTTCGACCCGATGTTCCCGCTGCATTGGCAGGTGGTGGCGTAGGCGCCGGGATCTGCCCCTCACCCTCACCTGACCGGGGTCGAGCCAACGGTCTCGCCCCGTCCTTCGGACCCCCGTAAACGGGGCGAGGGGACGTGCCCTGCGAGAGGCCGGCGAGGGACAGAGAGGTTGCGGCATATCCCCTTCGCCCCGCATGCGGGGAGAAGGTGGCGGCAGCCGGATGAGGGGCGGACCCTTGCTCTCACCTTAAAAGTCGAAGTTACCGCCCTAACATTTCTGTGTGCAGTGCATCATTTTTTAACGGAATGCATAAGACATTCCTCACATCAGATCACGTAGGTTGCCAAGATTATCGGCGTGGCTGCAGTCGCGGAGACTGAAAAGCATGATGCTTGACTACAATTCCCTTTTGCTGGCGCTCGGCGTCTCCACGGCATGCCTTGCCGTGACCTTGATGGGCAGCTGGCTGGTGCGTCGGGCCGAAACCGTGCTGCTCACCGCTAGCATCGGCCTGATGCTCGTCATTGCCGGCATTTTTGTCTACGGCGCCTATGTGAACAGGCCGGATACATGGCTGGGTGTGGCCAATTTCGTGCTGTTTCATGCCGGTTTTGCCACGATCTGGGGTGCCGGCAGACAGTTTCTCACCGGACGGCTCGCTTTGCCGGCCATTGTGATCCGGGCGCTGGCAGCGATGGCCTTTTCCGTGGGGCCGATGCTGGCAGGTTATGACGGCCTCGCCTTCATATCAGACAATCTCGCCATCGCTTTGCTGCTCTTTGCCACCGCCCGGCAATATTGGCTGGCCCGTGCCGAGGCGCCGGCGCCGATCCTTGGCCTCACCGCGCTCTATTCGCTGACCGGGATCTCCTTTGTGCTGTGCGCCGCCGTGCTGATCTCCGATGGCAGGCTGGTGCTCGGTAAAGCGCCCAGCAACTGGGCCGAAGATCTGAGCCTTGCCGTCTGCATCGCCGGCATGACCGGGATCGGCGCGCTGTCGCTGGCGCTGCATCAGTGGCGGCTTGCCGCCCGCCATCGTCTCGAGGCGATCACCGATCCGCTGACCGGGCTGCTCAACCGACGCGCCCTGTTCGATCAATACGGCACGCGCCCGATGGGCTCGACCACGGCCGTCATCGTCTTCGATATCGACCACTTCAAATCCGTCAACGACCGCTTCGGCCATGCGAGCGGCGACCGGGTGCTCAAGGTCTTCGCCGGCGAACTCGCCGCCCATTGCCGCCCCGGTGACATCGCCGCACGGTTGGGCGGTGAGGAGTTCGCGCTGGTGTTGAAGGAAACCATGCCCGGCCGGGCGGAACTGGCGGCCGAGCGCATCCGCAGGGCCTTCGAGGCGCGTGAGATTCCGATCGACGACGAAGTGCTGAAATGCACCGTCAGCGTTGGCGTTGCGCCTGGGCGCGCCAAAAGCCTGGATTTCGATGCCATGCTGAGTGCTGCCGACAAGGCGCTCTACGCCGCCAAGCGGGGCGGCCGCAACCGGGTCGAGCTCGCCGGCCACCTGCAGCCGGTTCCCGTCGCGATGTCGCGCACGGCGTCTTGATTCCTGACTGATCCTCTCATAATATCGCCTCTGGCCGGATGCGGCCAGCCGCCCCGCGACGCTTTGGCGTTATGGTGAATGCATCCAGAAAAATCCTTCACGTCCCTTGCCGTTTGGCGATCGATGGCGAACGGGTCAGCAGACGCGGGCACTGATCGTCCTGTTTGCCGCCAACGGAAGGATGACTTATGCGCGATTTTCGCGATGCCAAGCTCATGGCAAAGACATTGCGGCAGGCCCTTGCCGACCGTGACATTTCGCTGAGCCACAGCGAGACCCTCGAAATCGTCGCCCGCCAGTTCGGGCTCGAGCAATGGAATATCCTCGCGGCCAAGATCGATGCGGCGGGTGCTTCCCGCTCCGCTGTCGGCATCGAGCCGCCGACGCCGATCTTCCGCATCTTCTCTGTGGAAAAAGCGATGGAATTCTATTGCGGCTTCCTCGGCTTCCATCTCGACTGGGAGCATCGCTTCGGCGAAAACTTCCCGCTCTATTGCCAGGTCTCGCGCGACGGCATGGCGCTGCACTTAAGCGAACATTCCGGCGACGCCAGCCCCGGCGCCAAGGCCTTCGTCCGCGTCGCCAATGTGCGCGCCTATCACGCCGAACTCGCCGGCAAGGACTACCGCTATATGAAGCCCGGCGTCGAGGAAGCGCCCTGGGGACTGGAGATGACCGTCACCGACCCCTTCAGCAACCGCATTGCCTTTTGCGAGCAGGCATAGGCGGGGCGCGGTTCGTACCAGTGGTCGCCCCTCACCCTAATACCCTAGCCCTCTCCCCGTAAAACGGGGCGAGGGGACGTGCCCTGCTAGAGGCAAGTGGGGGACGGAGAGGTTGCGGCATATCCCCTTCGCCCCGCTTTACGGGGAGAAGGTGCCGGCAGGCGGATGAGGGGCAGCTACCGGCGCCGCTTTCTCAAACCATCATCAGCGCCCTGACAAAGGCCACCGAGGCGAGCAGCGAAGCGACGGTCCGCACATGGTTCCACCACGTCCAGTCCCTGACATAGGCCGTCCACAGCTCGACTGCCTCCGCCTCGCTGCCGCTGACCTTCTCCAGCGCATCGTTCATCGGCACGTTGAAGATGATGGTCGAGAGGAAAGAGGCGAGGAGATAGAGGGCGGCGCCTGCCAGCATCAGCGTCGACGTGCCGCCGCGCCAGTCGATCAGGGCGAGCACTGATATGACGATGCAGAGGATCGCCGTCGGCACAAAGAGACCCATGAAGGGCGAGCGGACGATCGTTACATTGATCGCGTTCATCGCCGCAATGCCCTGCTCCGCCGGGATCCTGGCGAAGGCGGTCATGATGAAGGTCGAGAAGGCGAAGAAGATGCCGGCGACGAGGCCGCTGCCGATTGCCGCGACGACGAGGGAAAGGATGAGGACGATCTGCATGTCGAAGCTCCTTCCAAAGGATTTGAAACAAGAGAAACTCTCTCATTTGCAAAATGAGATAAACTCTCTTATTTTGTTTGTCAACTTGAAAGAGGAGCAGTCGATGTCAGAGCAGCCGGTCGCAACGCGCAGGCGTCAGCCGCAACATACCGGCCAGCCGCGCCGCATCCCCAGCCAGCAGCGTGGCCGCGAGCGCTTCGAAAAGATCCTCGCAGTTGCCGCCGAGCTGATCGAACGCCATGGCAGCGACGGCTTGAAGATGAGCGAGATCGTCGAAATGGCCGGCCTGTCTTTCGGTGCCCTCTATCAATATTTTCCCGACAAGAGCGCGATCATCCGGACATTGGCCGAACGCTTCAACGAAGAGGGCAGGCGCTGTGTCGAGGCGGAGCTGGCGAAGGTGACCGGCGCCGCGGACCTGCAGGGCGCGCTCGCTACCATCGTCGACGAATATTATGCCTTCTTCCGCCGCGAGCCGGTGATGCGCGACATCTGGCATGCGACCCATACCGACAAGCTGCTGCAGCAGGTGGATGCCGAGGACATGGAATTTCATGCCCAGGCATTTCTCGCCGTGCTGCTCCGCCTGTGGCCGGATCGCGAGCCGAACGAGCTTCTGGCGATCGCCCGGCTGACGATGCAGCTGCTTGCCGCCGCCGTGCGTTATGCCGTTACGCTGGATGCGGAAGAGGGTGATGAGGCGATTGCCCTGTTCAAGAAGATGCAGGGAGCCGATATCGGCCGTCTGTTGCGCTAATACGATCGTCCAGCGTCTGGAAACTCAGGGCTCTTGCTGCTATTCCCGCAAGGATCCAAGCCGAAGGAGAGCCGCATGATCCAGACCACATTTCCCGACCGCGCCGTGATGGCTGAATTGCTGGCCAAGATGCTGTGGGAGATCAAGGCGGTGCATTTCAATGCCGCCCAGCCCTATAAACTCTCCTCCGGCATGGCGAGCCCGGTCTATATCGATTGCCGCAAGCTGCTCTCCTTCCCGCGCGTCCGCTCGACGGTGATGGATTTCGCCGCCAGCACCCTGCTGCGCGATGCCGGCTTCGAGCAGTTCGATTGCATCGCCGGCGGCGAGACCGCCGGCATTCCTTTCGCCGCCCTGCTTGCCGATCGCCTCGGCCTGCCGATGATCTATGTCCGCAAGCAGCCGAAGGGCCATGGCCGCAATGCCCAGATCGAAGGCAACATGCCGGAAGGGTCGCGCGTGCTGGTCATCGAGGACCTGACGACGGCCGGCGGCAGCATGTTCAAATTCATCGATGCCATCCGTGCCGCCGGCGGCGTCGTCGATCACGGCATCGCCCTGTTCTTCTACGACATCTTCGGCCAGCAGCGCTTTACCGACGGCAAGGTTCGGCTGCATCACATCGCCACCTGGCGCAATGTCCTGGCCGTCGCCAAGGCGCAGAAGCTGTTCGACGACAAGACGCTTGAGGAGGTCGAAGCCTTTCTCGATGCGCCGCTGGCCTGGTCGGGACGGAATGGTGGCGTAAGTGAGCTTTCGCTCTAATCAGTTGACAAAAGCTCACTTAATCGGTTGATGAACGTATAAGTCTGTTGGGAGGAATCTGATGATTTTGTGCTGCGGCGAAGCCTTGATCGACATGCTGCCGAGGGACACGACCCTCAATGAAAAGGGCTTTGCCCCCTATGCCGGCGGCGCGATCTTCAATACCGCCATTGCGCTCGGCCGCCTCGGCATCCCGACCGCCTTTTTCACCGGCATCGCCGATGACATGATGGGCGAAATCCTGCTGGCGACGCTGAAGGCCGCCAATGTCGACTACAGCCCTTGCGCCATCACCCCGCGCCCTTCGACGATTGCTTTCGTCAAGCTGGTCAACGGTCAGGCAACCTATGCCTTTTACGACGAGGGCACCGCCGGCCGGATGATCACCGAAGCGGACCTGCCTGTCCTCGGCGATGATTGCGAAGCGCTGCATTTCGGCGCGATCAGCCTGATTCCCAGCCCCTGCGGCGAAACCTATGAAGCGCTGCTCGATCGCGAAGCCGGCAAACGTGTCATTTCGCTCGACCCGAATATCCGTCCCGGTTTCATCAAGGACAAGCCGGCGCATATGGCTCGCATCAAGCGCATGGCCGCCAAATCCGACATCGTCAAATTCTCCGACGAGGATCTCGACTGGTTCGGACTTTCAGGCGACCACGATACGCTCGCCACCCACTGGCTGAACCACGGCGCCAAGCTGGTGGTCATCACCAAGGGTGCCGAAGGCGCCTCCGGCTATACCAAAGAGCGCAAGGTGACGGTGCCGAGCCAGCGCGTCACCGTGGTCGACACGGTCGGCGCCGGCGATACCTTCGATGCCGGCGTGCTGGCCTCGCTGAAGATGGACAATCTGCTGACCAAGGAGCAGGTCGCCTCACTCGACGAGCAGGCGCTCCATAACGCCCTCACCCTCGGCGCCAAAGCCGCCGCCGTCACCGTTTCCCGCGCCGGCGCCAACCCGCCTTGGGCGCACGAGATCGGGCTTTAAGGTTTAAGCGAGCGTACTCCGGCTGTCGTCACCAACGGCGTCGGCCGGTTCGACCACGCCTGCATCGTGCCCAGTGCTCAGGGCAGGTCTTTAACGCGGGCGCGCGCCTGGCTTTCTTTCTTGATCGGCCGACAGACCGGGCAGACCTCCTGCACGAAGCCGTTGAGCGTATTGACGAGATTGTTCTCGATCAGGGAATAGTGGACGAACTGCCCCTGTTTCTCTCGCCTGATCAGCCCCGCCGTTTCGAGGATGGAAAGATGCTGCGAAACGGCCGGCTTCGACATGCTGAAACGGTCAGCGATCTCGCCGGCCGTCAGGCCGGATGCCGAGAGATAGGCGAGGATCTTGCGCCGTGGCGCACTGGAAAGCGCGTGGAATATCCGCTGGGCAGCGTTGACGGAGCTGTCTTCCGTCCTGTCGTGGAAAACTTCGTTTTCCAAATCCAGTCTCGACCTCGGATGGTATTTCATCCGCCTGCTGGCAAGGCTCGGTCTGGCGTCGGCGATCAAGCTCCGGCACATGATCGTGCCACGGCGAGGCTTGAGGCGCGTCGAGGTATCCGAAACCGCCGGTGGCAGTCATTCGCCATCTCACGCGGCGGGTCAGGCGGAATCTCGTCCATGAGTGCGATATCCTCTCCAACAAGCCGTAAATCGCACGATGAAGCCTTGGCAAGCTTTCGAATCGTGCTTTAGGTTGCGGCCCGAAAGCAAACGGGTCGAGCAAAAGATGCGCCTTACAGACTGCTACAATTTTCACGATTTCCGGCGCATGGCCAAACGTCGTCTTCCCGGACCGATCTTCGACTATATCGATGGCGCCGCCGATGACGAGGTGACCTATCGGCGCAATACCGCGGCCTTCGAAAATTGCGATCTGGTGCCCGACGTTCTGAGGGGCGTGGCCGAGGTCGACATGTCGGTGACGGTCATGGGCCAGAAGCTGGCCATGCCGGTCTATTGCTCGCCGACGGCGCTGCAGCGGCTTTTTCACCACCAGGGGGAGCGGGCGGTCGCGGCAGCGGCGGCAAAACACGGCACAATGTTCGGCGTCTCCTCGCTCGGCACGATCAGCCTGGAGGAAGCCCGGCAGATCAGCGACGGGCCGCAAATCTATCAGTTCTATTTCCACAAGGACCGCGGCCTCAACCACGAGATGATGGCGCGGGCGAAAAATGCCGGTGTGCAGGCCATGATGCTGACGGTCGACAGCATCACCGGCGGCAACCGCGAGCGCGACAAGCGCACCGGTTTTGCCATTCCCTTCAAGCTCAATCTCGCCGGCATGACCCAGTTCGCCATCAAACCTTCCTGGGCGATCGACTGGCTGACGCATGAGCGCTTCCGGCTGCCGCAGCTCGAAAACCACGTCAAGATGGACGGCGGCTCGCTGTCGATCAGCCGATACTTCACCGAAATGCTCGACCCCTCGATGTCATGGGACGACGTGGCGGAAATGGTGCGCGCCTGGGGTGGGCAATTCTGCCTGAAGGGCATCATGTCGGTCGAAGACGCCAAGCGTGCGGTCGAGATCGGCTGCACCGGGATCGTGCTGTCAAACCATGGCGGGCGCCAGCTCGACGGCTCGCGCAGCGCTTTCGACCAGCTGGCCGAGATCGTCGATGCCGTCGGCGATCGCATCGACGTCATGATGGATGGCGGCGTGCAGCGGGGAACGCATGTTCTCAAGGCCTTGTCGCTCGGGGCAAAGGCCGTCGGCCTCGGCCGCTACTATCTCTTCCCGCTGGCCGCTGCCGGACAGCCCGGCGTCGAACGGGCGCTGCAGACGATACGCACCGAGATCGAGCGCGACATGAAGCTGATGGGTTGTACCTCGGTCAGCCAGCTGACCCGGCGGAACCTGCGCTTCCGCTCCTGAGGCCGGGTCCGCCCCTCATCCGGCTGCCGCCACCGTCCTTCCGGACAAGCCGCGACCTCTCGTCCCACGCCTACATCACGTATGGCACGTCCCCTCACCCCGCAAGCGGGGCGAGGGTTAGGGGCAGTCCAAAACGCCTACTTCGCAAGCTTCGCCAGCGCCGCAACCAGGCCCTGCGTCGAAGAATCATGCGATGCCGCACTCTCCTTGCCCTCGACAACCGGCAGCAGGCCGGTCGCCAGTTCCTTGCCGAGTTCGACGCCCCACTGGTCGAAGGAGTTGATGCGGAAGAGCACGCCTTCGACGAAGACCCGGTGTTCGTAAAGCGCGATCAGGCGGCCGAGAGCATAGGGCGTCAGCTTGTCGTAGACGAAGGTGATCGACGGCCGGTTGCCGGTGAAGACGCGGTGCGGGGCGATGAAATCGGCTTTTTTGTCGTCCATGCCCTTGTCGGTCAGCTGCTTCTTGGCTTCGTCGAAGCTGCGGCCCTTCATCAGCGCTTCCGATTGGGCGAGAACGTTGGAGATCAGCAGCTGGTGCTGATGGCGCAGTTCGGGCTCGAAAGCGTTGGCGCCGATCATGAATTCGGCCGGGATGATGCTCGTGCCCTGATGGATCAGCTGATAGAAGGCGTGCTGGCCGTTGGTGCCGGGCTCGCCCCAGACGACCGGGCCGGAATTGCCCTCGACCGGCGTGCCGTCGATGGTGACGCCCTTGCCGTTCGATTCCATGTCGAGCTGCTGCAGATAGGCGGGAAAGCGCGACAGGCGCTGGTCGTAGGGCAGGATGGCGCGGGTCGAATAGCCGAGCACGTTGCGATGGTAGAAACCGATCAGGCCGAGCAGCATCGGCAGGTTCTCGGTAATCGGTGCCTTACGGAAGTGATTGTCGATGGCATGGGCGCCATCGAGGAACTTGCCGAAATTATCCGGGCCGACGGCGATCATCAGCGGCAGGCCGATCGCCGACCAGATCGAGTAGCGACCGCCGACCCAGTCCCAGAAGCCGAAGACGCGGGCGCTGTCGATCCCGAAGGCGGAAACCTTGTCGAGCGCCGTCGAGACGGCGGCGAAGTGGTGTTGCACAGCCGCTTCACCGAGCGCCTTGGCGATGAACTTGCGCGCCGTCTGCGCATTGGTCATCGTCTCCACGGTGGTGAAGGTCTTCGAGGCAACGATGAACAGCGTTGTCTCAGGCTGCACCAGCTTGAGGATATCGGCGATATGGGCGCCGTCGATGTTGGAGACGAAATGCGCCCGCGGGCCGTCATGGAAGGGGGCAAGCGCCAGCGTTGCCATCACCGGGCCGAGATCCGAGCCGCCGATGCCGATATTGATGACATCGGTGATCGCCTTGCCGGTGGCGCCCTTCAGTGTGCCGGAGCGGATGTCGTCGGCAAACTTGCCCATGGCGGCAAGCACCGCATTGACGTCGGGCATGACGTCCTTGCCGTCGACCAGAACCGGCGTGTTGGAGCGATTGCGCAGCGCCGTGTGCAGAACGGCGCGATCCTCGGTGAAATTGATCGCCTTGCCGGAGAACATCTCCTCGCGCTTCTTTTCGACGCCGCCCTCTTCGGCAAGCTTGACCAGCAGCTTGAGGATGTCGTCGTTCACCGCCGTCTTGGAAAAATCCATCAACAGGTCGTCAAGCGAAACGGAAAAGCGTGAAAAGCGCGCGGAATCGGAGGCGAAGGCGGCACGGATATCGGTTGCCTTGGTGGCATCAGCGGTGCTTTTCAGCTGTTCGACGATGGCGTTCATGGGAGGCTCCTCTAGAGGCGGAAAGGTTGCGGAAACTATTCGCTTTATCGGGGGCAAATCAAGTTCAGCCGCCACTCCGGATACAAAAAAGCCACCCGCGGCAGGCGGATGGCCGTCGATTTCATCAGATTGTCAAATTCAGCCGCGCAGGTCTTTGCGCAGGATCTTGCCAACAGGCGACTTCGGCAGTTCGGTGCGGAATTCGATGAAGCGTGGGCGCTTGTAGTTGGTGAGGTTGGCGATGCAATGGGCTTTCACCTCGGCTTCCGTCAGCTTCGGGTCCTTCCTGACCACGAAGAGTTTGACCGCTTCGCCCGAATGCCCGTCCGGCACGCCGATCGCCGCCGCTTCGAGGATGCCGGCATGCATGGCGGCGACTTCCTCGATCTCGTTCGGATAGACGTTGAAGCCTGAAACCAGGATCATATCCTTCTTGCGGTCGACGATCTTGGTAAAGCCGCGGTCATCCATGTAGCCCATGTCGCCCGAGCGGAAATAGCCGTCCTCCGTCATCACCCGCGCCGTTTCCTCCGGCTTCTGCCAGTAGCCGGCCATCACCTGCGGCCCGCGGATGCAGATCTCGCCGACGTCGCCGAGCGGCAGCGAATGGCCGTCCTCGTCGCGGATATCGAGGTCGGTGGAGGGCATCGGCAGGCCGATCGTGCCAGTGAATTCAGCCGAATCGAAACGGTTGGCGGTGGCAACCGGCGAGGTCTCGGAAAGGCCGTATCCCTCCGTCACCGGCGTCCCCGTGATCTTCAGCCAGCGTTCGGCAACCGGGCGCTGCACCGCCATGCCGCCGCCGAGCGACATGATCAGCGGCGAGAAGTCGAGCTTGGCGAAATCGGCATTGTTCATCAGCGCGTTGAACAGCGTGTTGAGGCCGGGGAAAATATGCACATCGGACTTGCCGAATGCCTTGACGAGGCCGGGAATGTCGCGCGGATTGGCGATCAAGATGTTGCGGGCGCCGAGCGACATGCCCATCAGCGAATTCACCGTCAGCGCGAAGATGTGGTAGAGCGGCAGGGCGCAGAGGAAATTCAGCACCTCGGGCTGCTTCTTCCGCTCGAAGGCCGAGCGCAGCCAGAGCGACAGCTGCAGCTTGTTGGCAAGCAGGTTTGCATGCGTCAGCACCGCACCCTTGGCAACGCCGGTCGTGCCGCCGGTATATTGCAAAAAGGCGATGTCGCTGCCCGCAAGTGTGACCGGTTGGAGGCCTTTTTTCGCACCTTCGCGCAGCACCTGGGCGAAGCTCTTGTGCTCAGGGATCGACCAGGCCGGAACGAGCTTTTTCACCTTGCGCACGGTGAAATTGACGATCAGTCCCTTGACCCCCAGCATGTCGCCGAGCGAGGTGACGACGACATGTCTGAGGTCGGTCTTGTTCAAGACCTGCTCGACCGTGCGGGCAAAATTCTCCAGCACGAAGATCGCCTTGGCGCCGGAATCGCGCAGCTGGTGCTCGAGTTCGCGCGGCGTATAGAGCGGGTTGACGTTGACGACGACGAGGCCGGCCCGCAGGATGGCATAGGTCGCGACCGGGTTCTGCAACACGTTCGGCATCATCACGGCGACGCGGTCGCCCTTCTCAAGGCCGGTGCTCTGCAGCCAAGCGGCGACCTTGCGCGTCTGGCTCTCCAAGTCGCGATAGCTCATTGCCTTGCCCATGCTGGCAAAGGCGGTCCGGTCGGCGTAGCGGGCACAGGATTTTTCCAGCAGTTCCGCCAGCGAGGCATATTCCAGCGGCGGGAGTTCGGCCGGAACCATAGCGGGATAGGCGGCAAGCCAGGGCTTCTCAGGCCTGGCGCCGTTCGGATGGACGGAAATGCTGTTCATCGTGTCTCTCTCCCCTGCGGCCGCCGCGCCGACGATCGGTCGGCAGATCGACCGGAAAGATCCTCCATCTTCCAGTCCGGCAGCTTATGCCATTGCTCGAATGGTTCAAGCCGAATTGAAGCTATACTAACCTTGACGTAAACGTCAATAATGGCCCGTTCGAGCAGCGGAACTTTGAGTATAGCGCCACGTTGTCTAGGTACCCCGTGAGGAACCAAAGGAGATGCACAATGCTCAATCAGGAAACTGACGCCAACCGCCGTGACCCGAACGCGAAGAGCACGCATTCGCTGATCGCCAGCGACCGTGTCGAAGGCACCCGTGTCTATGGCGCCGATGGCAAGCATATCGGCTCGATCGAACGTCTGATCATCGGTAAACTCGACGGCCGCGTCGCCTATGCCGTACTGAGCTTCGGCGGCTTCCTCGGCATCGGCCACGATCACTATCCGCTTCCCTGGGAAAAGCTGAACTACGACACCCAGCTGGATGGCTATCGCATCGACCTGACCAAGGAACAGATCGAAGGCGCACCGAGCTACGCGGACGATGACGACAGCTGGTACAACGACAATGGCCGCCGGGTCTATGACTACTACGGCGTGCCGCCCTACTGGATGTAATCTCGTTCGATCGGCCGAACTGGAAGGGCTCCGCGAGTGCGGGGCCTTTTGGTGTGGCGGTTTACCGCGGGTCAGCCCCTCATCCGCCTGCCGGCACCTTCTCCCCGTAAACGGGGCGAAGGGGGATAGCCGCGAACTCTCCGTCCCCCGCCAACCTCTCGCAGGGCACGTCCCCTCTCCCCGTTTCGCCCCGTTTACGGGGAGAGGGTTAGGGTGAGGGGCAACCCCTACCGCGACCCTGCCACAAGATCATTGGCCGACCGCAAAACCGTGCCGACGACAATGTCATCGGCGGATATCACCTTGATCGTCCTGACCGCAAACACATGGCTCTCGCCCGGCAGCAGCGTCACCAGCATCGAATCGACAACGGCATCCGGGTCCAGCCGATCCGCCATCAGGCAGAGATCCTTCAGGAAACTCTCAGCAGTTACCGCAACCGCAAACCCGCCATCGATCGCTGTGACATCGACGCTCAGACGCGGCGCCGGCAGGGCAAGCTCGATATCCTCGACGAAATAATGAAGGGCCCGCCTGTCGAGCATCTCGACGACGATGACCTCGTCCTTCGGTAAGTCTGGCCTGACGATATCTTCGGGCAGCGGAAATTCCTTGGCCTCGAAACGGTCGCAGAGCAGCCGCCAGAATTCGAATTCGGCAAGCACGGTGCCGTCGAGCCTCAGGCGTCTGCCGGCGATCTTTGCCCGCCAGAACAATGTGCGTTCATTGACCGCCACTGCCGAAAGACTGTCGCCGCGCGGCTGGATGGTCAGCAGGCGTGGATCATAGGCGGCCTTCAGCGCATACCAGAGCGGCTTGCGGCGCCCGGCTGAATCGAGTGCCGCCCATGAGGTCACCGGCCAGCAGTCGTTGAACTGCCAGACCACTGCGCCCTTGCAGATATCGCGGTGAGAACGCATGTGCTCGATGCCGAAGCGGATGGCGCGGGCCTGGTTGAGCTGGGTGGCGAAGTGCCAGTCGTCCATCGTCTTCGGCTCCGGCAGATGGCCGGCAAGGCCGCGGATCAGCTTGTCGTTGCCTTGGGTGGCCTTCTGATGGTGGAAGACGCCGTTCGATTGCGGCGTCAGCGGCGCGTCGTGCACGCTCTCTTCGATCGTGGCCCAGGCGGCCGGCGCCTGCCAGCCGAATTCGGAGCAGAAGCGCGGGATATAGTTGCGATAGACTTCGTAGCCGACATCGTTCCAGACGTCCCAGATATGTTTGCAGCCATGGCCGTCGGCATTGGGTTCGATCTCCATCGAGCCGGAATAGGGGCTGCCGGGATAATAGGGCCGGTCGGGATCGAGTTCAGCGCAGAGTCTCGGCAGCAGGTCGAGATAATAGCCGAGCCCCCAGCTTTCATCAGCCTTGATGATCGGCCGCCAACCCCATTCGTCGAAGCCCCAGATGTTCTCGTTGTTGCCGTTCCAGAGGATCAGGCTGGCATGCGGCATCAGCCGCACGACATTGTCGCGCACTTCAGCCTCGACCTCGCTCCTCAGCGGCTCCTCCTCAGGATAGGCGGCGCAGGCAAACAGGAAATCCTGCCAGACCAGCATGCCCATGCGGTCGCAGGCTTCGTAGAATTCATCGGTCTCGAAGATGCCGCCGCCCCAGACGCGCAGCATATGAATGTTGGCGGCCTTTGCCTCGTCGATGCGCGCGGCATAACGCTCGGCCGTCACCCGCGAGGGGAAACAATCGTCGGGTATCCAGTTCGCGCCCGCGACGAACAGCGGCACGTCGTTGATGACGAAGGTAAAGGCCGAACCATGCACGTCGGCCGAGGTGTCGAGCCGCAAAGAGCGGAAGCCGAGTTCCCGCTGGTAGCTATCAAGCAGATCGCCGCTGGCACCGTCGACGAGCTCAAGCGTCAGGGGATAGAGCGGCTGCGCGCCGAGATGATGCGGCCACCAGAGTTTTGGCGACGGTAGGATAAGCTCGAAGGAAACCTCGTCTTCGCCAGCGCCGATCGCTACCGTCGTCGTGGCGCCGCCGATCGTCGCGACAAGCCGGCAAGCCGCCCCGTCGTTATGGCGCGCCAATCTGGCATGGATCTTCACCAGCCCGTCGCCGCCGGCAAGCGTGGCCGACACCCGTGTCTCGGCAAGCCGCGCCCGATCCCAGCTTTCCAATCTGACCGGTTTCCAGAGGCCCGCCGTCACCAGCGTCGGCCCCCAGTCCCAGCCGAAATTGCAGGCCATCTTGCGCATCAGATTGCCCGGTCCCGGATAATTGTTGGGACGGTAGCCGTAATGTCTCTCCATCTCGGCGCCATAGGCATAGGCGGAACGGAAGGTAACGGTGAGCTCATTCTGGCCGGCTTTCAGCAGTCTCGAAACATCGAAACGATAGCTGCGGTGCATATTGAATGTACGGCCGATCTCTTCGCCGTTGAGCGCGATCAACGCGATCGTATCGAGCCCGTCGAAGACCAGCTCCTGCACCCTGCCATCGTCAGGGGTCGCTTCGAAGGTGCAGCGATAGGTCCAGTCGACCTTGCCGATCCAGTCATTGGTGATCTCGTTGACGTCGATGTAGGGATCGGCGATCAGCCGGTTGGCGAGAAGGTCGAGATGCACGCAGCCCGGCACCGTTGCGGGGATGGCATCAGGCAGGCCAGGCCTTGCTGTATCGTTGCAGGAGAGCGTCCAGCCGGAAGTGAGCGTGGTCTTCTCGATCATGGATGGCTCCTGATTTATGCCGCTCGAAACTGTGGGATGAGGTGTTCTGGGAAGGGTGCCGCCGCGATCGGGCGCGGCGTCAGATCTGTCAGAGAAACCGGCCGTGGCGCTGCAGCACTTCGATCTTGTAGCCGTCGGGATCGCTGATGAAGAAGAACAGGCCGAACAGCCTGCCGTCGCGGTTGAGCTCCACCAGCTCGCCGGGATTGAGCCCCAGTTTCGACAGGCGCTGGCGCTCGATGGCGACTTCGTCGACCGAAACCGCGAGATGGCCATAGCCATTGCCCAGATCGTAGGGCGCGGTCCGGCCCTTGTTGACCGTCAGTTCCAGCTCGAAGCCGGTCTCGGTATTGCTTAGATAGATCAGCGTGAAGGTGTCGAAATCGACGCGGTCGGCGACCGAAAGGCCGAACGCCTTGCCATAGAATTCGACCGAGCGCGCCTCGTCGAGAACACGGATCATCGAGTGGATCATCTTCGCCAAGTCTGCCTCCCATTGCACGACAGCGCCGCACGTCTTTTTAGACGAGCAAAGGACGCTGTAGCACTTTGAATTACGGCAGTCTTGGTACCCGTTCCCTTACGCCGTGCGCAAGCCGATTCTTCGGGTGATCGCCGCTTCGACCATGCCCATGGCGTCATAGATCAGCACCGCCATCAGGCCGACGATCAGCCCGCCCTGCAGGATGAAGGCGGTATTGTCCGATATCAGCCCGGCGATGATCACCTCGCCGAGGCCCTTTGCCGCCACCGTCGAGCCGATCGTCGCCGTGCCGATATTGATCACGGTCGCGACCTTCAGCCCTTCGAGGATCAGCGGCAGGGCCAGCGGCAGCTCGACGCGGAACAGCCGCTGGGTGCCGTTCATGCCCATGCCGTCGGCGGCATCGAGAACCTGCGGCGACACCTGCTTCAGGCCGGCGACGGTGTTTTCGAAGATCGGCAGCAGGCCGTAGAGAAACAGTGCGATCAGCGTCGGCATGGCGCCGAAGCCGGTGGCGGGAACGGCGAGCGCCAGCACCGCGACCGGCGGAAAGGTCTGCCCGGCATTGGCGATAGCGCGCGACAGCGGCAGGAAGTCGGCGCCGCTTTCCCGCGTCACGAAGATGCCGCCGACAACGGCGAGCACGGCGCTGCAGGCGATCGATCCAATGACGAGTTGCAGATGCCCGGCGGCCAGCGAGGCGAGACTGTTCTGCGTATAGACGGCAGGCGCATTGTTGCTGGTCAGCGGCACGAGCAGGAAGGAAAGCCACTCGGTCCTGAACAGCAGGATCAGCAGCAAGACCAGCGCCGCCAGGCGGAAAAGATTGGCGACGACGAGTTTCATGCCTTGCGGCCCAGTTCGAGAAGCCGCGTCATCGAGATCGATCCCACCGGCGCCTTCTCACCGTCCTGCACTGTCGCCTCGTCGACGCCCTGCCAGATCATTTCGGCCAGCGCATCGCGCAGACTGAGCGACTGCGGCAAGGCATAGGCGAGGCCGCTCTTGGCCGGTTCCATGCTCTCCCTCAGCGGCAGCAGCGACATCAGCTTCAGCGCCCGATCGGAGGTGCCGGTCAATTGCTGGACGAAGGGATCGGCGGGTTCGGTGAGGATCTTTTCCGGCGTCGAGCATTGCAGCAGCCTGCCCTCGCTCATCACCGCGATCTGGTTGCCGAGATGGAAGGCCTCGTCCATGTCGTGGGTGACGAGAATGACTGTGGTGCCGAACTGCTTCTGGATCGCCAGGAGATCGTCCTGCGCCTTGCCGCGGATGACCGGATCGAGCGCCCCGAAGGGTTCGTCCATCAGCAGCAGTTCGGGTTCGGCCGCCAGCGCCCGGGCAACACCGACGCGCTGCTGCTGGCCGCCGGAGAGCTGATGCGGATATTTGTCGGCGAAAGTGGCCGGATCGAGGTTGAAAAGCCCGAGCAATTCCTCCACCCGGCGGGCGATACGGGCCGAATCCCAATCGAGAAGCTGTGGTACAGTGGCGATATTCTGCGCCACGGTCCGGTGCGGAAACAGGCCGTGCCCCTGGATGGCATAGCCGATCTTGCGGCGAAGCTCGGTCACCTCGACGTCGATGACATTCTGCCCGCCGACGAAAATCTCGCCTTCGGTGATCGGCACCAGCCGGTTGATCATCCGCATCAGTGTCGATTTGCCGGAACCCGACGTGCCGACGATGACGGTGATCTCGCCTTTCTCGACGCGCATCGAGACATTGTCGACGACGGTGGCAGCACCGTAGCGTTTGGTGACGTTCCTGATCTCGATCATGCTCATGCGGCGGATCCCCGGATGCTGTCGATGACCGCATCGAGGATGACGGCCGATGAGAAGGCGAAGAACACGGTCGGCACGGCGCCGAGCAGGACCAGGTCCATGGCCGTCTGGCCGAGCCCCTGGAAGATGAAGATGCCGAAGCCGCCGCCGCCGATCAGCGCCGCGATCGTCACCATGCCGATTGCCTGCACCAGCACGATGCGGATGCCGGTGAGGATGACGGGAAAGGCAAGCGGCATGTCGATGCCGGTGAGGATCTGCCGGCGCGTCAGCCCCATGCCGGCCGCGGCATCCCGCACCGAGGGGTCGACGCCCTCAAGGCCGACGACGGTGTTGGCGACGATCGGCAGCAGCGAATAGAGCACCAGTGCGATCAACGCCGGCGCCGTGCCGATGCTGCGAATGCCGATCGCGGCGGCGAACGGCACATGGGTGGCGAGATAGCCGAGCGGCAGCATCAGCAGGCCGAAGAGCGCCAGGCTCGGGATCGTCTGGACGAGGCTGAGCCCCTGCAGCACGATAGCCCGCAGCTTTGGCACCCAGAAGCAGAGGATGCCGAGCGGCAGGCCGAGAATGATGGCGATGGCCAGCGAGCCGAAGGCTAGCAGCAGATGCGAGATCGCTTCCGTCTCGAACTGCGGCGCCCGCGTCGAGAACTCCTTCATGATCGACAGGCTGTCGAGCAGGCCGGAGGAAAGCGAGAGGAAAAGCAGCGCCGCATAGGCCGCAAGGGCTGCGACCCGCATCCACGGCGCCAGCCGGATTTTCACCAGTGCATCGGAGATGACGAGCCCGATCACCGCAAACAGCGCCCAGAAACCACCGCCGGGCGTCATCCGCGCCACCGTGCTGCCCGGTGGCGTCGCTGCCGTCGAGGTGAGGCCGATCGCAACGATCAGCGCCGCAAGGCAGAGTGTGGCGATGGCAAGCCGGGCAAGGGCGTTGCGCAGCAACAGCGTGGCGAAAGCGGTGAGAACGAGCAGGATGGTGAGGATAATGACGGAGGGCTGGGGAAGAAGCTGCGTCAGCAGCATCGGCTTGCCGGCGGCGATCCGGTTCGCCTTGACGTAGATGAAAGGCATCAGTGCCGTCGCCGCGATGCCGCCGGCCACCAGAACCACGCCGAGCCGGTCCAGCCTGCGGACCGCTGAGGTTTCTTCCATCAAATCAACCCTGTCTGAGCAATCCCGTCCGGCCAAACCTACCATTAAAGAGAGGCTCCGCCCGCAATCGGGCGGAGCGAGTGATGATTACTTCAGGAAGCCTTTTTCCTTCAGATAGGCTTCTGCGACGGACTTTGCCGGCTCGCCGTCGACCTGGATCTTGGCATTGAGCTTGCGCAATTCGTCGGCGGTCAGGCTCTTGAAGATCGGCGACAGCACTTCCTCGATCTTCGGATTGGCCTTCAGAACCTCCTCGCGGATGATCGGGGTGGGCGCATAGACCTGCTGCACGTTCTTGTCGTCTTCGAGAACGGTGAGTTCCGCCGCTTCGATCGCGCCATCCGTGCCGTAGACCATGGCGGTGTTGACGCCGTTCGTCTGGTCGGCCGCCGCCTTGATCGTCGCCGCCGTGTCGCCGCCGGACAGAACCACCATCTGGTCGGGCTTCAGCTGGAAACCGTAGGTCGTCTGAAAGGCAGGAAGCGCGCCTGCCGAATTGACGAATTCGGCGGAGGCCGCAAGCTTGGCGGCACCGCCGCCGGCAACCCATTTTCCGAAGTCCGTCAGGCTCTTCAGCTTGTTCGGTTGGGCAACATCGCTGCGCACGGCGAGCGCCCAGGTGTTATTGGCAGGCGACGGCGTTAGCCAGACGATCTTGTTGGCGTCGTAATCGAGCTTCTTTGCCAGCTCATAACCCTGGTCGATATTCTTCCAGGCGGCGTCATCGGCCTTGTTGAAGAAGAAGCCGGCATTGCCGGTATATTCAGGGTAGATGTCGATTTCGCCGGCGGTGATCGCCTTGCGCACGACGGGTGTGGCGCCAAGCGCGATGCGGTCCTGCGTCTTGATGCCGTTCGCTTCGAGAGCGAGCGCAATGACGTTGCCGAGCAGCGTGCCTTCGGTGTCGATTTTCGACGAGACGACGACATCTGCAGCGTGAGCCGCACCCGCCGCAAAGGCGGAGAGCGTGACGGCGAGTGCGAGTTTCTTCAGCATGGAATATCCCCTTGGTTGACACCGTTAGCACTTTGAATTGCTGCATTATGCAGGTGCGCAAGCCTCGGGCGGGAGGTTTGCGCACAAGAAGCCTGTCGGCCAGCGCGATGAGATCGCATCATGCCGGTATTGCGTGCGTGATGGAAATAGCGTGCACGCCTGAAAAATCGATGCAAGCCCCCTTTAGTATTTGCAGCCGCGCCACGATTATGGCGGCGAATGCCCCGCCGCGCGCGGAAACGCATTCCCTTTTCCAGGGCCGGCGCGATTTGTTTTTGTCCCCTTGCGTGTTTCCGCGATATTCCCCGGCTCTGTTGCGGATTTCCGCCGCCCGGATTTTTCTATAGGGAAACGATAGCCGCCCTCTGCGAAAGCAGGGATATCTTTTTTCATGAACACATCATATCGTCCCGTTTTTCCAGCGCTTTCCGGAGGCGGCTCGTTTGCATCTTGGTGCCCTGTTTACCGCCCACCATGTTCTGACCTCCGGTTCGGTGCGCGAGACGGGGCGGCGCTTTCAGCTGTCGCCCTCGACCGTGTCTGCGGCCATCCATCATCTCGAAACCGAGCTGGCGATGAAGCTGACGGAACGCGCCTCCGGCGAGCTGGTCATGCTCATCGCCAGCGGCAGGGTGCTGGAAGGCCTGGCGCCGCTCACCGCCGCGATCGGCGAGCTTGGCCAATTCACCGGCCATGACGGTACGACCACGGACGCCATCGAGGCCGCCGATGCTTGCGATGCCTGGGCGTCACGCATCCCCGTCAAGGTCGTCACCATCGAGCGTTTTCTGGAGGTGGCCGACCAGGGCAGCATCAATCGGGCCGCCCGCCGCCTTCGCTTGGGGCAGCCGCAGCTTTCGCTTCAGCTTGCCAATCTTGAGAAATTTCTAGGTCACCGCCTGTTCGAGCGGCAGGCGCAGGGGTCGGTGCTGACGGAGGAGGGCAGACGCGCCTATCAGATCTTCACGACGATCAGCCAGGCTTGGAACGATCTGAAATCATCGGCCGACGAGCGGTATCGGCGCGCCGCCCGGTCGCTGCGCATCGGCTCGATCATTCCCACCGGATCGGAAAGTTGGGTGGCTCGCTGCCTGGGCTCGCTGATCTCCGAATGGAATGCGCGCCGCAACAACAATGCAATCTCGCTGGTTTCGATGACCGCCGACGATCTGCGCGAGGCGCTGAAGAGCGGCCGCATCGATGTGGCGATCCTCGATTCGGTCTTCGGCCTTGAAAGCTTCCGCCATCGGGAATTGCTGCAGACCGACATGGTGGTGATCGCGCCGCCGTTCAGTACCGAAACCACCGTCGCCGATCTCGTCGCCGGCCACCCGATCTGCATGCCGAGCCCGCGCACCGGTCTCGGCCACGCGGCCATGGCCTTCAGCGACGAGCGCGCGCCGAACCGGCGTTTGCGCAGCCGGGATATCACCGCGGCGGATTCGCTGCCTGTGATCGTCGACCTCGTCGCCAATCATGGCTACGTCTCCTTCCTCGGCCGGGTCAGCGCCATGCCGATCGCCGACAAGGTGCGCATCGTCGATCTCGACGAACATCTGCCGATGTCCTATCACGTCGCCTTCAACCATCGCAAAGCCGCCGCCGATGCCTGCGCCGTCATCATCGAGGCGGCGGCGAGAATTACGTCGGAAACCGTCGCGCCGACCATGGCGCGCGACAAAGCCAGGGAGAGTGCCGCGTGACCGTCCTGCTCGAAGTGTGTGTGGATAGCGCCGCCGGCCTCGCCGCCGCCATCGAGGGCGGCGCCGGCCGCATCGAGCTTTGTTCGGCGCTGGAGCTCGGCGGTCTGACGCCGCTGCCGAGCCTGATGCGGATCGCCGCCAGGACGCGCATTCCCGTTTATGCAATGATCCGCCCGCACGCCGGTCCCTTCATCTTCGACAGGAAGGATGAGGAAGCGATGATGCTCGATATCGATGCCGTGCGCGCCGCAGGCCTTGCCGGCGTCGTCATCGGCGCCAATCACCCGGACGGCACGCTCGATATGCCGCTGATCCACCGTCTGAAGACGCATGCCTCAGGCCTCGGCTCGACGCTGCATCGCGCTTTCGATCTGGTGCCGGATGCCGACTACGCGCTGGAACAAGCGGTCGAGCTCGGCTGCGAACGTATCCTCACCTCCGGCTGCGCGCTGAAGGCGGCCGACGGTCTCGAAACCCTGAAGCGCCTCTCGGCAAGGGCCGCCAGCCGCATATCCATCATGCCTGGCAGCGGCATCCGCCCCGGCAATGTCGGCGCCATCTTGCAGGCGACCGGTGCTCGCGAGGTCCATGGTTCCTGCAGTTCGCCGGTCGAAAGCGCCGATCCGCGTGCGGTCGCGTTCGGTTTCGAGGCGAAGAGTACGAACAAGACGGATGTCGCGGTTGTGAGGCAGATGCGAAGGGCGATTGAGGCGGGAGTTTAGCGACGCGGCTTGCCCCTCATCCGGCTGCCGCCACCTTCTCCCCGCTCGCGGGGAGAAGGGACCATGCCGTGATCTCTCTCCGCTCTCACCTCGCTCTCGCAACTCGCCCCGTTTACGGGGAGAGAGCTAGGGTGAGGGGCAGCCACTGGCGCGAAGCGGGCGGAAATGATCTCACGCTTTACCGCAATCGCCCTAACCACCAACCCTGATCACCGCCTTGATCAGCCCATCCTTCTCATGCGCCCAGCGCCCGAGATCGCGCGGCGCATCGGCGAGTGTCGTGCGGTGGGTGATGAGTTTGTCCACCGGCACGAGGCCTTTGGCGATCGAAGCGGCCACATGTTCGAAATCGGCGCGGGTGGCGTTGCGGCTGCCGATCACCATCATTTCGCGCTTGTGGAATTCCGGGTCGGAGAAGCGGATATCGTCCTTGACGACGCTGACCAGCACCAGTGCGCCGCCATGGGCAACGAAGGAGAAGGCCTTTTCCATCGAAGGGCCGTAGCCCGTGGCGTCGAAGACCACGTCGAAACCGTCGCCAGCGGTTGTTTCCCGCACGGCATCCGCCGTTTGCTCGTTGGCGACGATGCCGGAGGTGAAGCCGAAGCGCTCAGAGGCCATCTGCAGCCGCTCAGCACTGGTGTCGAGCAGCGTCACCTGATGGCCGGCGATGCGCGAGAAGATCGCTGTCCCGAGCCCGATCGGGCCGGCGCCGATGACGAGCGCCTTGGCGCCGGTGCCGGTCATCGAGCGGCGCACGGCATGGGCGCCGATCGCCAGGAACTCGACGGTCGCCGCTGCCTCGAGGCTTAAGCCCTCGGCGGCATAGAGGTTGCCGGCCGGAACCAAAATCTCCTCGCAGAAGGCGCCGTCCGTATGGACGCCGAGCACCTTGATATTGGTGCAGCAATTCGCCTTGCCCTTGATGCAGGCGACACATTGGCCGCAGGAAAGATAGGGATTGACGATGACGGGTGTTCCCACCGCCATGGCGACGCCGTCGCCGGCTTCCAGCACCGTTGCCGAGATCTCGTGCCCCATCACCCGGGGATATTCGAGGAAGGGATGTTTGCCCTCGAAGATATGGTAGTCGGTGCCGCAGATGCCGACATGGCTGACGGCAAGCCGCACCCAGCCGGCGGCGGGAGCCGCTGGCGAAGGACGCTCGACGATATCGAGCACGCCGGGCTCCCGGCAAAGAACTGCTTTCATGACGGGTCTCGCATTCTTCGGAAGGAGGAAGCCGGTTTGTCTGGCCGGCTCGCGCCGATGTGGCGCCGTATCGAAAACATCTGCCCCTCACCCTAACCCTCTCCCCGTAAAAAACGGGGAGAGGGGACGTGCCAAACGGGATGCTGGCGAGGGACGGAGAGGTTTGCGGCATATCCCCTTCTCCCCGTCAAAACGGGGAGAAGGTGGCGGCAGGCGGATGAGGGGCAGGCGGCGATCTCCCCGGGCGGCGATCTCCTGCTCGCCTCTCAATTGCTCCGGCGGCGGCGCAGCTGGTCGAAGAACACGATCACGATGATCAGCAGACCGGTGATGATGCGCTGCCAGAAGGAGTTGACGTTCAGAAGGTTGGCGCCGTTGTTGATGGTGGCGAGAATGAAGGCGCCGATCAGCGGGCCGTGCACCGAACCGACCGCGCCGAACAGGCTGGTGCCGCCGATGACCGAGGAGGCGATCGCCTGCAGTTCCCAGCCGTCGGCCTGCGTCGCATTGCCGATGGCAATGCGCGAGGCGAGCAGCACGCCGACGAAGGCGGCGAAGCCGGCCGAGAGGATATAGGCGAGGTAGATCATGCCCTTGACGTTGACGCCGGAAAGGCGGGCCGCTTCGGCATTCGAGCCGACCGCGAAGAGATAGCGGCCCCAGCGGCTCAGATGCAAGAAGATGAAGGAGGGCACCGCCACCAGGATGACCATCCAGAACAGGCTCGGAATGCTGAGCAGATCGGCGCGGGCGAAATTGCTGAAATTCTCATTGGTAATGTTGATCGTCGAGCCGTTGGTGATCAACAGGCCAATGCCGCGCAGCGACGTCAGCGTCGCCAGCGTGATGATGAACGGCGGCAGCCCCATATGGACGATGCCGAAGCCATGGAAGGCGCCGATCGCCACGCCGATCAGCAGCGTCAGCACGATCGCACCCCAGATCGGCACGCCCGCCTGCAGCAGCCAGGCGATGATGACGGTACAGAAACCGACGATGGCGCCGACCGAAAGGTCGATGCCGGCGGTGATGATGACGAAGGTCTGGCCGAGTGCGAGGATCGCCGTCATCGCCCCCTGACGCAGCAGGTTCGAAATGTTGAGCGGCGTCCAGAAGCTCGGGGTAACAACGCCGAGCACGATCCAGAGGAAGATCAGAAGCCCGATCAGCGTCAGGCCGAACAGGATGTTCATTTTCCGGCGCGGCGGCGGGGCGACGATTTCGGTAGGGGTGGCAGTCATGAATTTTTTCCCTCTTAGAGCATTTCCGTTTTCTTCAAACCACGGGACTGCTCTATCTCTTTGTTCTTACGCAATTTCCGGATGCAAAACCGCACCGCAGTTTTGCTGGAATTGCCTGTGCTCAGACGCCGATCGCTTCGCTGAGCACTTCTTCATGCGTCGCCGCGTGGTAATCATGGCTCGCGACGATTTTGCCGCCGCGGAAGACGTGCAGCCGGTCGGCCAGTTCGTAAACTTCCGGCAGGTAGGAGGAGATCAGGATGATGCCCGCGCCCTCCTTCAGAAGCTTGGCGAACAGCCTATAGATTTCCGCCTTGGTGCCGACGTCGACGCCGACGGTCGGCTCGTCGAAGATGAACAGCCGGGCACCGTGGCTCAGCCACTTGCCGATGACGATCTTCTGCTGGTTGCCGCCCGACATGCTGGAGGCCGGCACACGCCGGCTCGGCGTCTTGATGCTGAGATCGCGGATCTGCCTGTCGGCATTGGCCGATTCCCGCGCGTGGTTGATGACGGGTCCATGGCTGAGCCGTCCGAACACCGGCAGGTTAATGTTGAGGCCGATCGGCAGGTTGAGGCAAAGCCCCTGGTCGCGCCGGCTTTCCGGCGCCAGCGCAATGCCGAGCTCCATCGCCGTGCGTTCGTTGCGGATGTCCACCCGCTTGCCCATCCACTGGATGTCACCCGCGGTTGTCGGTTGGCGGCCATAGAGGCCGAGCGCGAATTCGCTGCGCCCGGCGCCGATCAGGCCGTAAAGCCCGACGATCTGCCCGGCCTTGACGCTGAGCGACACGTCTTCGAAGCCCGGCCCGGAAAGGCCGTTGACGGCAAGGATGGTCTCGCCGATGGCGATCTCTTCCTTGTGATAGATCTGTTCGATCGTGCGGTTGATCATCAGCGCGATCAGTTCGGCATCATTGGTCTCGCCGATCAGCCGCGTGCCGACATGGGTGCCGTCGCGCAGCACCGAGACACGGTCGGCAAGCTCGAAGACTTCCTCCATGCGATGGCTGATATAGACGATGGTGACGCCTTCGCCCTGCAGGCGGCGGATCAGCTTGAACAGCTGCGCCGATTCCTGGCGCGTCAGATAGGCCGTGGGTTCGTCGAAGATCAGGAACTGGGTGCCGCGCATGGCGGCGCGCGCCGTCGCCACCAGCTGCTGCTGGCCGATGGTCAGCGAGCTGAGCAGCGCGCCGGCCGGAAGGCCGAAGCCGAGATCGTCGAGCACGGCCTGCGCCAACTTTTGCATCTGCTTCTTGCGCATCAGGCCGTAGCGGTTGACTTCGTCACCGAGGAAAAGGTTGGCGGCGACCGTCAGATGCCGGCAGAGCACGACTTCCTGGTGGACGGCGTTGATGCCGCGGGCGATCGCCTCGTTCGGCGTCGACAGCCCCACTGGCTGGCCGCACCACAGCACTTCGCCGGCGGTGCGGGTAATGACGCCGGTCAGCAATTTGATCAGGGTGGATTTGCCGGCGCCGTTTTCGCCGACGATGGCGTGGATCTCACCGGCGAGAAAGGTCAGCGTCGCCGGCTTCAGCGCCTGTACATGACCGTAATTCTTCTGCAGGCCCTTGAGTTCGAGGATAGGCGATCCGGCGGGAATGCGATTGGCTTCTTTCAGCGTGGCGCTGTCATCGTGGCGATGACTGACCTCTTCCAGTCCGATCATGGACCTCTCCTCCTTGTGTCGCGTCTGCTCTATCCATCCCCTGGTAAGCATAGTATGGCCCCTGGTAACCATAACATGGTCCCTGGTAACCATAACATGGATGGAAAAAGCCGCGCCGGTTTTTGAAGCCGGCGCGGCCCGTCAGTCTTTGTTACTTGATCTTCGGGTTCAGCAGCGCGTCGATCTTCGGATCGGCCATGTTCGCCTTGGTGACGAGGTTGGCGCCGGTGTCGACATTGGCTTCGACCTTCTCGCCCTTGGAGACGGCAAGCGCGGTCTTGATGCCGTCATAACCCATGCGGTAAGGGTCCTGAACGACGAGGCCGGCAATGGAGCCCTCCTTGAGGAAGCCGACCGTCTTGTCGTCGCTGTCGAAGCCGATGACCTTGATCTTGTCGCCGAGCTTGTTTTCGGCGATCGCCTGGCCGACACCCTGCGCCAGGATCAGGTTCGAGGCGAAGACGCCGACGAGCTTCGGGTTGGCCGTAATCAGGTCGGTCATCATGTTGAGGCCGGTCGTTGCCTGGCCGTCGCCGTACTTGTCGGCAATGACCTTCAGGCCGGGATGCTTGGTCTTGATCTGATCCAGGAAGCCTTCGCGGCGCTGTTCCAGCGAGCCGACGCCGGGAAGATTGGTGAGGATGACGATTTCGCCCTCTTCCTTGCCCGTCATTTCCTTGACGGCGGCAGCCAGGCCATCGGCGGCGATGCGGCCGCCCTGGACGTTGTCGGTCGTCAGGAACGACTTGAACGCCTTGGAGTCGGCGCCTGAGTCGATACCGATGATCGGAACAGACTTGGCGGCTTCATCGATCGGCTTGCCGAGCGCCTTGAATTCGGTCGGCGAGATCACGACGGCGGCCGGCTTGCCGGCAACGGCGTTCTCAAGAATGCTGATCTGGCCGTTGACGTCGGACTCAGCCTGGGCGCCGAGTTCCGGTACCTTGACGCCGAGATCCTGGCCTGCCTTGCGGGCGCCGGCCAGAACGATCTGCCAGTAGAAGGACGTCGTGTCCTTGACGATGATCGGGATCGTCACGTCGGCGGCAAAGGACGTAACCGGCATCGCAGTGGCGATAACGGCAGCGCCGGCAAGCGCCGTAAAGGCGCGACGGGACAGAAGGGATTTCACGATAGTCATAAGGGTTCTCCTCTCAAGATGCGTTCTCCTCCGAGTAAATCGGCCGCTGAACGCAGGCGGACGATTTTTATCGATAAAAAACATTTGCAGGGAGAAGCTAGCCGAGGCGCAATCAAATTGCAAGAGCGTCAAACCGGCTTTTTTGCTTTGGCAAATTCCTCTCAAGCAACTGATTTTATTCCAATACCACGATAACCTAAAATAGGTATCAGCCCAGATCGACCTCATGCGGATGCACGACGCCCTTTTTCAAAATCAGGTTGCCGTACAGCCGGAATTCCGTCGTCGCGACGATATAGGTGGCCTTGCGGGCCATCGCGTAGAAAGCGAAACGCTCGACCGGCACGATCGGAAAATCGCCGGCGCGCCTAGCAACGATCTGTTGGAACTCGGCGCAGACCTCCGGCACGGCGTGCGGGTCGCCGACCACCTCCATCCGCCACGCCGCTTCCGGCACGAAGGTGTCGAGCGGCATGTGGGCGAGGATCGCATCGGCCATAGCAGTGGCGCTGACGCCGTCGGCGCGAATGACCGGCGGGCCCATCGAGCCCGAGGGGAAATTGGCGTCGGATATGACGATGTCGTCGCCATGTCCCATCGTCTTCAGCGCGTGAAGCAGGTCGGGGCCGAGCAGCGGATGAATACCCTTGAGCATAGTGTCTCCTCAGACGCGGACAGCTTCGGCGCCGAGCGGCGGCGCGACCAGCGTATAGGGTTCGAATTCGGCATAGATCTCATCGGCAAGCCGCGGTTCGAGGATTTCCATGTTGCGGATCAGGCTCGACGGCTTGGCGGTGCCCATCAGCACCGATGCGACAATCGGTTCGCGCAGCGCAAACTGCAGGGCAGGCGCAGCCAGCGGCACGCCGTGGCGCTTGGCGATCGCCTCCATGGCGCCGACCTTGGCAAGCACGTCGTCATCGGCCGGCATATAGTCGAAATGCGCACCCGGCACCGGACCCGTGGCGAGAATGCCGGAATTGAAGACGCCGCCGACGACCAGCGACGTGCCCTTCTTCAGGCAGAGCGGCAAGAGTTCGGCGACCGCCGAACGGTCGAGCAGCGTGTAGCGGCCGGCCATCAGGATGCAGTCGAGATCGGCATGGCGCATGACGTCGAGGCAGACTGGCACTTCGTTGACGCCGAGGCCGAAGGCCGAGATCGCGCCTGATGAGCGAAGCTCCTCCAGCGCCTTCACGCCGGAATCGAGAAACTGCTTCTGGTAGACGGCGTTCTTCGCCGCGCCATGTGTGTAACCGCCGAGATCGTGCACATAGAGAATATCGATGCGGTTGAGGCCGAGGCGGGCATAGCTGAACTCGACCGAGCGCATGATGCCGTCATAGGAATAGTCGTAATCGGCATCGAAGGAGAGCGGATCGACATAGCTGTAATCGGGCACGGTGCCGGTCGGCACCGGCCTGAGCAGCCGGCCGACCTTGGTGGACAGCACGTAACTGCCATCCGCCTGGTCGCGCAGGAAATCGCCGACCCGGCGTTCGGCAAGGCCGAGCCCATACCAGGGCGCCACGTCGAAATAGCGGATGCCGCTGTCCCAGGCCGCCTGCAGCGTGTCCATCGCTACCTCGCGCGGGCAGGCGCGGTAAAGACCGCCGAGCGCCGCAGCGCCGAAACTGATTTCGGTCACCTCGAGCTTGGTCTTGCCGATCCGTCTCGTCTTCATCATGCCTCCTCGCCAAGTCTTGGGATTCAGAGCAATTCCAGGAAAAGTGTGAAGCGGTTTTCCGTCCGGAATTGCGTAAAACAAAGAGTTAGAGCGTCGCACCCAGATGCCATGGCACGAATTCATTGTCGCCGTAGCCGAAGAGTTCGCTCTTGGTCTTCTTGCCCGAGGCCGTGTCGACGATCAGCTCGAAGATCTCGCGGCCCTTGCCGCTGATCGTCGCATCGCCGGTGGCGATCGTGCCGCAATCGATGTCCATATCCTCTTCCATCGAGGCATAGAGCGCCGAATTGCTGGAAAGCTTCAGCGATGGCGCCGGCCGGCAGCCGAAGCAGCTGCCGCGGCCCGTGGTAAAGGCGATCATGTTTGCCCCGCCCGCCACCTGGCCGGTCGCCGAGACCGGGTCGTAGCCGGGTGTGTCCATGAAGACGAGGCCGGGGGCGGTGACCCGCTCGGCATAACCGTAGACTGCCGTCAGCGGCGAGCGCCCACCCTTGGCAACCGCGCCGAGCGACTTTTCCAGAATGGTGGTGAGACCGCCGCGCTTGTTGCCGGGCGAGGGGTTGTTGTCGAGCGAGGCGCCGTGCAGGGCGACATAATCTTCCCACCAGGCGATCTTCTCGTCGAGCTTGTTGGCCACCTCGTCGCTGACGGCGCGGCTGCGCAGCAGGTGTTCGGCGCCATAGATTTCCGAGGTCTCGGAGAGGATTGCCGTGCCGCCGGCAGCCGCCAGCAGATCGGCCGCAATACCCAGCGCCGGATTGGCGGTGATCCCGGAAAACCCGTCCGAGCCGCCGCATTGCAGGCCGATGATGATCTCGCCGATCGACATCGGCACGCGCTTTTCCTTGCCGACATCGGCGGCGATTTCACGCAACATCCCCATGGCCCGCTCGACCGCGCGGCGTGAACCGCCGGCATCCTGAATGTTGAAATGCCGCTTCGAGGCGCCGGCGCCGCTCTGGCCATAGAGCGTCAGCTGATTGACCTCGCAGCCGAGGCCGATCATCAGCACGCCGCCAAAATTGACATGTCTGGTATAGCCGGCAAGCGTCCGGTGCAGAACGTTCATGCCGTCGCCGGTCGAGCTCATGCCGCAGCCCTGGTCGTGCACGATCGGCACGAAACCGTCGATGCCTTCGTAATGCGGCAGGATCGTCCGGTTGGCCTCGTCGGCGATCGCCCGGCAGACCGTGGTGGAACAGTTCACGCTGGCGATGATGCCGATATAGTTGCGCGTCGCCGCCCGCCCATCGGCGCGGCGATAGCCCATGAAGGTACGCGCCCTGTCCTCACTCGTCGCCATCTCCGGCGCCGAATTGGCGGTCGCCGCCAACCGGTCGTTTTCGAAATGCAGGTTGTGGCTGTGCACATGGTCGCCGGCCTTGACCTCGGCCGTCGTGCGGCCGATCGCCTGTCCGTATTTCACCACGGCGGCGCCGAGCGGAATATCTGAAATCGCCACCTTGTGGCCGGGGTCGATTTTTTCACGGGTTTCAATGCCGGCAACCGTAGAACCCGGCGCGATGGCCGCCGTTGCGACCGCGACATTGTCACCGGCCGACAGAATGATCCAAGGCAGTTTGTCCAAGTCTCTTCTCCCCAGAGCATGATGCCGAAAAGTCTGAGCGGTTTTCGGACGACATCATGCTCCAACTATCGAATTTAGGAAACGCTCGCTGCATCGGCGAATGCGCATTGATTTTGTTTTTTATCTACAATAAACATTTTCAAGTCAACGGGAATATTGATCCTGTGGACGAGGGAGGCAATGAGCCGCAGGCGACCGGAAATAAGCTAGAAGGTCGTTTGAACAAGCCCCGGTCTGTTTGCCCTGCTTTGCAGAGGCGCGGGCACGAGGGCGGAAAGCGGGGTCTGGTGGCAAGGCAGAATACGGTCTTCAAGGAAGCCTATAATAGGTATGCCGTGGCCCTTCGCACGGATACGGCACTGCCCTCGGAACCGGAGATTGCCGCCCAGCTCGGCGTCAGCCGCTCGACGGCGCGCGCCATCCTGACCCGCCTCAGCGAAGAAGGCATCATCCGCTGGAACAAACGCCAGAAGACCGTGCTGCGCCAGCCGACTGACCGCGACCTCTTTCCCTCTGAGGAAACTGACTCCCTGCATGATATCATCGAGCGCAGCTTCATGCAGCGCATCCTCGCCGATGATGCAGCCCCCGGCATGCAGATCAACGAGCTGGAGCTTGCCCGCGAGATCGGCACCGGCACAACAAGCGTGCGCGAATTCCTGATCCGCTTCTCTCGCTTCGGCCTCATCGAGAAGCGGCCGAACAGCCATTGGACGCTGAAAGGCTTTACCCGCGAATTCGCCCTCGAACTTGCCGATGTGCGCGAGATGTTCGAGCTGCATTCCGCCGCCGAATTCGGCCGGCTCCCCAGGGATAGCCAGGGCTGGGCCGATCTCGCCGCCATCCGCGACGAACATCACGCCATGCTTGCCGACATCAACCAGCGCTACAAGGATTTCTCCGTTCTCGACGAGCGCTTCCACCTGGTGATCCACCGCGCTTCGAAAAACCGCTTCATCGCCGATTTCTACGACGCCATCGCCATCGTCTTTCACTATCACTATCAGTGGAACAAGACCGCCGCCCGCGAGCGCAACGAGCGCGCCATCCACGAACATCTGGATTATATCGCGGCGCTCGAATCCGGCGACCAGGCGGCGATCGAAACCGCCTGCCGCGTCCACCTGCGCTCCGCCCGCCAGACCCTGCTGCAATCCCTGCCGCAGTTGGCGACCGAGAGCGGTTGAGCGTAAGCGAAGGATGACGAAAGGGCGTACCGTGTGGCCCCCTCATCCGACCCTTCGCTCCCTCTTCTCCCCGAGGGGAGAAGAGGGAGCGAGGCGCACCGACATTGCTCGAACGCACCGCCTGTTTAAAGGCACTTCGTTCAATAGGGTCGATGCCGAAACGGCATTCTCCCCTCTTCTCCCCAGCGGGGGTCCGAAGGACGGGTTGAGACCCGTGGCTCAACCCCGGTCGGTGGCCCGGAGGGTCGGATGAGGGGGCTGCACGGCACAACGCCAAACACCGCCTCCCCATCCGCATCATGAAACCTTCTGATCCATAAGCCGTTATCGGCTTATGACCGGCGCTAAACGTAATCCGATATCGGTCGACGGCAGCGAACCGCAGGGTTCCGAGACGTCGCTCGACGAGAAGGCATCGACTGTCGAGGTTGTGCCGCCGCCAGATCCCATCGAACCCGGTCCGGAGCTGACGCCCGAGGAGGCCGAGCAGGCGCGCAAGAAGTATCTGCTCAAGCGTTTCTGGATCAGCGCGCGCCACTACTGGGGCAGCGGTGGCGATAAGCTCGCCTGGCCGTGCACCCTCGGACTGTTGGCCCTGATCGGCATCAATGTCGGTTTCCAATATGGAATCAATCTTTGGAACCGCGGGATTTTCGACGCCATAGAGCAACATGATGCCGCCACCGTCTATTTTCTCAGCGCCGTCTTCGTGCCGCTGGTGCTCGGCACCGTCGCCGTTGTCACCACACAAGTCGCCCTGCGCATGATGATCCAGCGCCGCTGGCGTTCCTGGCTGACGACCGCAGTCATCGGGCGCTGGCTGGCAAACGGCCGTTATTATCAGTTGAACCTGATCGGCGGTGACCACAAAAACCCCGAAGCGCGCATTTCGGAAGATTTGCGGATTGCCACCGAAGCCCCTGTCGATTTCATCGCCGGGGTCATTTCCGCATTCCTGGCGGCCTCCACCTTCATCGTCGTGCTCTGGACGATCGGCGGGGCATTGACGCTGCCGATCGCCGGATTCACCGTCACCATTCCCGGCTTTCTCGTCGTCACTGCGGTTCTCTATGCCGCGATCACCTCCAGTTCGATGGCGGTCATCGGCCGCCATTTTGTCCAGATCTCCGAGGCTAAAAATCAAACCGAAGCCGAATTTCGCTACACGCTGACGCATGTGCGCGAAAACGGCGAGAGCATTGCATTGCTCGGCGGCGAAGAGGAGGAGCGCAACGACCTCGACAAGACCTTCGCCAATGTGCTCGGACAATGGGCGCTGCTTGCCCGCCAGCACATGCGCACAACGCTGGTGTCGCATGGATCAATGCTGATTGCTCCGGTCGTGCCGGTGTTGCTGTGCGCTCCGAAGTTTCTCGAAGGCAGCATGACGCTGGGCCAGGTCATGCAGGCAGCCTCTGCTTTCGCCATCGTCCAGGGCGCGTTCGGATGGCTGGTCGACAACTATCCCCGTCTTGCCGATTGGAACGCCTGTGCCCGGCGTATCGCTTCGCTGATGATGTCGCTCGACGGGCTGGAGCGGGCCGAAAAGAGCGACGCGCTCGGGCGCATCAAGCGTGGCGAAACGGAGGGCGAGGCGATGCTCAGCCTGAACGATCTCTCCGTGTCGCTTGACGACGGCACCGCCGTGGTTACGGAAACCCAGGTGGCGATCGAACCCGGCGAGCGGGTGCTCGTATCCGGAGAATCCGGGTCGGGCAAGAGCACGCTGGTGCGGGCGATCGCCGGTCTTTGGCCCTGGGGCGACGGCAGCGTCAATTTCCACGCCGACCGACGCTTGTTCATGCTGCCGCAACGGCCCTACATCCCGTCGGGCACGCTTCGCCGCGCGGTGGCCTATCCCGGCGCCGCCGATAGCTGGACGCTGGATAGGATCAAGGAGGCTCTCGCCAAGGTGGGGCTGGATTATCTGAACGACAAGATCGAGGAAGACGCGCCATGGGACCAGACCTTGTCGGGCGGCGAAAAGCAGCGCCTCGCCTTTGCGCGTCTCCTGCTGCACACGCCCGATATCATCGTGCTGGATGAAGCAACCTCGGCACTCGATGAGAAGAGCCAGGACAAGATGATGCAGATGGTGATCGATGAATTGCCCGAGGTGACCATTGTCAGCGTCGCGCATCGGGCTGAGCTCGAAGTCTTTCATAGCCGCAAGATCACCTTGGAGCGGCGCGAGGGCGGCGCAAAGCTCGTCAGCGATATCGATCTGATCAAGCGCAAGAGAAAACGGAATTTGCTGTCACGCGTGTTGGAGAACCGCCGTTCGCCGCCGAAGGGCAGCGCCGCCGAGAATAAGCCGGCGCAACCGCGGAATGGAAACTGACGTCTGCTTGGTGGCGGAATTCATCAGTCGCGCAGCAGAACCTCCGCGTCCGCAATCTGATCCAGATTGTCGATCAGCCGCTTGAGCAGATCGACAAGCTGTGCTGCTTCCGCATCCGTAAAGCCCGCCAAGGCCTCGCTATTCCCCTGGAACAAGGCCGCAACGGCCTCCGGCATGCTTTGCCGCGCAGCCTTGGTCAGCACGACGCGGCTGCTGCGCCCGTCAGCCGGGTCGCGTGTCCGCTCGATCAGGCCGTCCCGCTCCATGCGAGCAAGCATCTGCGCCATCGGCGGTTGCTCCACTTTGGCAAAGCGGGCGAGATCGCGCTGCGTGCTTGCCTTGCCATTCTGCAGCGCCACCAGCACAGGCAACTGGCCGACACCGAAACCAAGCGGTTTCAGGCGTGACTCGCTGAGCCGGGCAAAGCCCCGCGCCGCAAGACTGATAAGATGCCCCGGCGTCGAAAGCACGTCTTCGTCCATTCCGCTTCCCTTTTCTCCAGCGCTTGACTACAAGATATATATGTACGTATGTATCTTCATCAGCGGCATTCGACAATGCCGTTTCGATGCGCACAGCAAATGTTTCAATCTCGATTGAGGAAACGACATGTCTAGAAATGACGTCGAAATGATCAAGCGCGTCTATGCCAGCTTCAACGCCAGAGACATCGACGCTGTTCTTGCCGTGCTTTCCGATGACGTCGCCTGGGCCAACGGCATGGATGGCGGCTACGTCAACGGTCGCGAGGCCGTACGCGACTATTGGACACGCCAATGGGCCGTTATCAGTCCGCATGTCGAGCCGGTCGCATTTCAAGAAACAGAAGACGGCTCCGTTGCCGTCGAGGTCATCCAGTCGGTATTCGACCTCGATGGCCGGCCGTTGCGGGGGCAAAGCCACGGCCTGAAGGACAAGACCGTGACGCATATCTTTCGCTTGGAAGGCGACAAGATCATTCGCTTCGATATCCAGGATGCCGCCTAAGCCCAGCATGCGCTGTAAGCTGGTCGGGGATGACCGCTCCCCGCAGAAGCGGCCATTGTCAGGCTCGCCTTTCCACTGTCGGGCAGCCCGGCTTGTGCGTCTCAGTTGGCGCTTAGCCGGCGGTATCGGTTCACAGCCTGCGCGCTTCCAGACGACGCTTGTCGCGCCCGACATGGTCGGAGCCCAGCTCCGTCAGACGGAATTGCCGTTTCTGAAATTCCCCGCGGATCAAGATGAAACCTTGCTCTTCGGCTTCGCTCAATGTCTTCAGGCTGGTACCTTTAGGGGGAGACTGCCAAGCCATGCCATCGGCGCTGTGCAGCAAGACCATGATCTTTATAATTTTGTCTCTCCATGGCTGATGCATACAGCCGGGCTGCATCGCTTCGGCAATCCGATGGTTCCGCATTCTTGAAATGGCACAATCCAGGAGAGCCAGTTGATTTCAAAGGTTTATTTTTGGCTGATCCCGAGTTTTGCTAAGCTATTGTATAAAAGCTCCGATAGGTTTGGTCAATTCGATCACTCCGTCCCAACAGGTCTGGTCATGCCTGGCGATTGGCCCCGAGGGCGCTGATTTCCATTGAATCCCGCAACTGGCGGCGCATAGTGCCGATGTTCCCGGCTTTGCCGGTTGAACAAAGGGGGAGCCGGTGCATGTCAGCAAATCTCGACGATATCCGTAACCAGCAACGTGAGACCTGGGACAAGTTTTCCGCCGGCTGGAAGAAATGGGACAGCCTGGTTCTCAGCTGGCTCGCCCCGTATGGTGACGCCATGCTCCGACGCGCAAATCTCTCCAACGGCTTCAGCGTGCTCGACATAGCCGCCGGCACGGGCGAACCCGGCCTGACGGCGGCGGCGGCAATCCCCGACGGTCATGTTGTCGTAACCGATCTCTCGGAAAATATGCTGACTGCAGCCGCCGAAAATGCGGCCAAACGTGGCCTGAAAAACTTCAAAACCCAACTATGCGATGCGGGAGCGTTGCCTTTTGCCGATGCCAGTTTCGAGGCCGTCCTGTGCCGGTTTGGGTTTATGTTCTTCCCTGATATCGCTGCCGCCGCCAGGGAGATGGCACGCGCGGCAAAGCCCGGTGCGCGCGTCTGCGCCGCAGTCTGGAGCACTCCCGCCGAAAATCCATGGGCGACCACGATCATGGGCACGATCGCCCGCCACGTGGAAATGCCCTCGCCACCCCCCGGCTCTCCGGGCCTGTTCCGCTGTGCGGGGGAAGGCATGATGGCCGAGACCTTCAGAGAGGCGGGCCTTCTCGATGTCGCCGAGGAAAAGGTGTCGGCGATGATGGTGCACGATAGCCCGGCGCGCTACTGGGACTTCATGACGGAAGTCGCCGCGCCGGTTGTCGCTGGACTATCCAGGGCAGATGCGGCAACACGGGAGAAGATCCGTCGCGAGGTCCTGGAGCTAGCTCTCCAATCCGTCAGCGATGGCAAGGTTCGCCTTCGCTCAACGGCAACGGTAATCACAGGCACGCGATAGGCTCAGAATCTCGTCGACAACGACGGCGAGCGGCGCAGTGGCGTCGATGACGACACCGCATCTCGGAATATCCTCCGTCGTTGCATGCAAGCGCACAATTTCGCTGTCATTGATCGCTCCCATCAGCCGTCAGTGAAAGACGAAAGTCAGGGCCGATCGGCGTCTAATGCGACGCCGCCTCGCTTGCGACAGCCGCGCCGTCGCGCTTGCGGCTCGGCGCGACCGGGATCAGCCAGGTGGTGAAGAAGGTCAGCACCGCGACGACGACCACGCCCCAGAAGCTCCAGTGCAGGGCGGCATTGAAGACGGTGCGGATCGCCGGGTCGGCGGCGAGCGCTGAAAGCCCGGTTGGCTGGTTCAGCGCCTCACGCAGGCCCGCCGCTGCCTCGCCGCCCGCATAATGGTTGATGCCGGCATTGAGGATGGCGCCGAGCACGGTGGCGCCGAGCGTATTGCCGAGGCTGCGGGAAAAGATGATCGAAGCAGTGGCGCTGCCGCGCATCGACCATTCGACGCTATCCTGCACCAGCACGATGCTGGTGAGGCTGATCAGACCCATGCCGAAGCCCATGAAGAAGGAGCCGGCGCCGGCAAGCACCGGCGAGCTGTCAGGGGTCAGGAACAACAGGAAAGAGGCGCCGAACGGAAACAGCAGGCTGCCGACGCGCAGGGTGCGGCGGATGCCGAAGGCCCTGTAGAAACGGCCGGAGAGCATCACCGCCAAGGGCCAGCCGACGACGAGCATGGTCAGCGTGAAGCCCGCAACGATCGGCGACCGGCCGAGCACCCCCTGCACATAGATCGGCAGGATTGTCGAAAGCCCGATCAGCGCCATGCCGGCCAGCAGCGTTGCCGCATTGCTGGTCGCAATCAGCCTTCGGCTCCAGAGCGGGATCGAAATGATCGGCTCCGGCGCCCGCTTCTCCTGTCTGAGGAAGAGAATGCCGGAGATCACGAAGACGGCAAAAAGCGACAGCAGGATCCAGGCGCTGGCATCGGTTTCGGTCAGCATCACCAGCAGCGCCACGATCGAGATCGAAAACAGCACCGATCCGAGGTAGTCGATCTTTGCCTGCTTGTGCGCCACGTCCTCCTTCAGGAAGATCATGAAGGCGATGATCGAGATGATGCCGATCGGCAGGTTGATCCAGAAGATCCAGGCCCAGGAGATATTGTCGACGATGATGCCGCCGGCCAGCGGCCCGACGACGGCCGATGTCGCCCAGACGGTCGCCATGAAGCCCTGCACGCGGCCGCGCTCCTCGAGCTTGAAGAGGTCGCCGATGATCGTCGTCGTCACCGGCTGGATGGCGCCGGCGCCGAGCCCCTGCAGCAGCCGGAAGAGCACCAGCGACATCATCGACCAGGCAAGCCCGCAGAGAGCCGAGCCGACGAGGAAGATCAGGATGCCGCCGATCAGCACCGGCTTGCGCCCAAAAATGTCGGAAAGCTTGCCGTAGATAACAGTCGTCGTCGACTGCGCCAGCAGGAAGGCCGAAAACACCCAGCTGTAATAGGAAAAGCCGCCGAGCTCGCCGACGATGCGCGGCATGGCGGTTGCCACGATCGTCGCCTCGATCGCCACCATGAAGGTCGCGACCATGATGGTGGCGACGATAAGCACGCGGTTCGAGCGTTGCGCTGCATTCGACATGACGATCCTCTTCGGGTGCTCCGCAGATGCCGGAAATATCGGCAGGCTGGCTAGATGGGGCGATGCGCCATGTGCGGAGTGATGGGTAGTTTTACGTCCGTAAGCGCGAGTCGTAAAGCCGTTCCCGCGGCTGTTGTTTTCACGCGATTTCGCAGCCGCTACGGCCGAAGCGAAGGCCCGGCGGGCTCGGCCCCGGGGCCTTCATTCTGTCAGGAGGTCAGGCGGACATCCGCTCCATCCTCATTGCGGGCAGGCCTCGCTGCCCGAACCGGTATTCGCGGAACCGGCGGTGCAACCCGGCGTCGGCTTGAGATCAGGATTGACGCCGCCGGGATTGATCGTGCTGCGGCCGCTATTGAACTCGACGCCGCCATTGCCGCTCGTGCTGCCGGTGGTGCCGGGATCGGTGCCGAGGGACCCGGTGCCCGCCGAGCCAGTGCTGGCCGATCCGGAGCCGGAACTTCCCGAGCCGCCGATAACAGGCGCCACCGAAAGCCGCCCGCTGGAATTCGCACCGCCAGCCGTCTGCGCCAGCGCCGAGCCGGCAAGGCCCAGGGAAAGGAGGGATATCGCGATGAGTTTGCAGGACATGGTTTTCTCCATCCTTGTTGTCTCAAGGGGAGAACCAGTTCGGGAGCGGCAGGTTCCTGCTGGAATTGCAGGTTTTTGGCGACTTTCGAAGATGCTAGCTGACCGCAGATACCAGCAAGCAGAGGCATTTTATGGACTCGACCAGAGGCGATAGACAGTCATCTTTTCATTCACCATCCAGCATTTTAAACTTTCGCGCCGCCTGAGGGCACAGCATCGTGAATTGCTCGATCAGCGGCGGCATGCCTGAGGAGCACGAAACATCTGCATCCTCTGGTAATGGGAAAGTCACGCGCAGCGGTTCTCCGCTAGCAGGAAAGAAGGACAGGGTGCCCTTGCGGCAATTGGCGGTGGAACGATAGGTGTCTTTACCACTTTCTTTCAGATACATCGCCACGCACTGCTCAACAGTCAGTTTCCCGCCATGTGCGACCGTCTCGTATCCCGGATCTCGCTCACAGTATTCCTGAAAGTTGGCCTGATTGACGTTCCCTTCCATAACCGCAGCGCTTGAATCGGTGCCGGTCCTGCTGACCAGCGTTCCGTCCCATCCAGCACATGAGGCCAGTGGGAAATCCTCGGCCTGTGCCGGGGACATGGCAAAGGTGAAAACTAAGATACTCAAAAGCGATATCCGCATGAATCCTCCTAATTGCTGGGCCTGCCCGCGCTCGATCGATATCAGTCGCTCATGCGAACCGAAGGGGTAGCCCGACCGCCTTGAGTGAAGAAGCCCACAATCTGTTGAAGCTTGCCCGCCGAGCGGCCAAACGTAGCTAAAGGTGGACGCAGGATATTAAAAGAGGCTTATAATGGAGGTCGTTTGCAGGCGATTGAGAAAAATGGTGCCGCTTGCAGGACTCGAACCTGCGACCCCATCATTACGAATGATGTGCTCTACCACCTGAGCTAAAGCGGCATCTCACGGCCGAAGCATGCGGCCTGCGATTTGCATGGCGCTGATACAGCCATTGTCTGAAGATTTCAAGCACCCTGTCATGGCTTTGGCAAAAAAGAGGGCAGGGGCGGCGAGAGCCGGTTCAGAGGCTAAGCCGGGCGCGGGCGGCCTTGTATTCGGCCTCCAGCCGGTCGACGAGTTTGGCCACCGGCTCGACGGCCTTGATGGCGCCGATGCCCTGGCCGCTGCCCCAGATGTCCTTCCAGGCCTTGGCGCCGCCGACCGCCTGCTCGAAATCCATCTTCGAGACATCGGCAAGCGGCAGGTTATCGGGGTCCATGCCGGCGGCGAGGATCGAGGGCTTCAGATAGTTGCCGTGCACGCCGGTGAAATAGTTGGAGTAGACGATATCGCTGGCTGCCCCGTCGACGATCGCCTGCTTGTAGGCCTCGGCTGCGCGCGCCTCTCGGCTGGCGATGAAGGGCGAGCCGATATAGGCCATGTCGGCGCCCATCGCTTCTGCGGCAAGGATGGCGCCGCCGGTGGAGATCGCGCCGGCCAGCAGCAGCGGCCCGTCGAACCATTCGCGAATTTCCTGGATCAGCGCAAAGGGCGACAGCGTGCCGGCATGGCCGCCGGCCCCGGCTGCCACCGCAATCAGCCCGTTGGCGCCCTTGCGGATTGCCGAATGGGCGTGGCGGTTGTTGATAATGTCATGCAGCACGATGCCGCCATAGGAATGCACGGCCGCATTGACCTCGGGCACGGCACCGAGCGAGGAGATGACGACCGGCACCTTGTATTTGACGCAGAGCGACAGATCGCGCTCCAGCCGCTTGTTGGACATATGGACGATCTGATTGACGGCAAAGGGGGCGGCCGGCCTTTCCGGATGGGCGGCGTCGTGGCGGGCAAGCTCTTCGGTGATCTCAGCCAGCCATTCGTCGAGCTGACTTTCCGGCCGGGCATTCAGCGCCGGAAACGCCCCGATGACGCCAGCCTTGCATTGCGCCAGCGTCAGCGCCGGATGCGAGATGATGAACAGCGGCGAGCCGATGACCGGCAGTCTCAATTTGTCTTTGAGGATCGGGGGCAGGGCCATGGCGCATCGCTTCCATTGACGTTTACGAAAACGTCAATCTCTTAACAGAGAAGAAAACGCGATAAAAGAGCGGCTGCCATGTCTTCGTCGATTTCAGCCCGAATATACACGTCTGAGATGGCTTATAAAATAAGGCCCATAAGCGGTGAAACCCGGCAATAATCCCGCCGATCAACGGCAGCCGAGCCTGCAAGGCTTGCGGTTTGCCGCGCTTGCCGCTACCGAATTTTGATGGAGAACGGCGGGGATTGCAGTCCGATGCCGGGTTCAAGCTGAAGGACTGAATGTGAGCGGATTAGAAACGGCCATTAGAACAGCACTCGAAAATTCCGATCGCGACAATCCGGAGGTTCGAGCGAGGATCTATCAGTCGGCCCGCCAGGCGCTTGAAGCCGGCCTGCGCAAGCAGGATATCACCGACACCGAGGTCGTCGCCCATCACCGCCATCGCCTGGAAAGCACCATCCACGCCATCGAGGGCGAGGAGCGCGACCGCCTTCACCCGCGCCAGCGGCCGCCGGAGGTTCCCGTGCCGCCTGTGGTGGAAATGCCGGCGCCGCCGGTTCATCGGACCGATGTGGCCGATATCGACGGTCCCGTCGACAGCCCCGCTGTGTCGGGTGATACCCGCGCTCCCGAGGTGGCTCATAGCCGCGGCGACGATTTCAGCCTCGACGACGTGCATGCCGGCAGTGCCGACCATCTCTCGGCCGCCCCCGTCGGCGAGGAGCGGCTTGCCCGCGGCCAGCGCGCCACCACCATGGATTTCCGCCCGGAGCGGGCGGCGGGCCGCCGCAAGCCGCGCAAGTTCTTTTCCAGGCTGCTCGTCTGGTGCGTCCTGCTTGCCTTCATCGGCATCGGCGCCTGGTGGGCGCATACATCTGGCCTGCTTAAGACGGCGGCCGAGCGCGACACCAGCGTCGCCAATCCACCGGCCAGCACCCAGCCCGAGGATTTCACCGGCAATGATAGTGGCGCCGGCAATGCCGCCCCTCACACCGACGAGCCGGTGACCATCGATCCGCAGAACAGCTTTTCGGCCGATTGGATCCCGCTGTTCAAGCCCGAGGAGGCCGACAAGATCCAGAGCGGGCCGCGGGCGCGCACCGAAAAGATTGCCGAGAATGACGGCCCCGCCATCCGCCTGATTTCCGAGAGCGGTGCAGCCGACGGCAATATCTCGATCAGCGTTCCCCCCTCGGTGCTGCAGCAGCTTGCCGGCAAATCCTCGACCATCGCGCTGACGCTGCAATCCACCACCGACGAGCCGACGCAGGTTACCGTCGAATGCAATTTCCAATCGCTCGGCAATTGCGCCCGCCATCGCTTCAACGTCACCCGCGAAAAGTCGGATGCGCTGCTGCAGGTGAAATTCGACCGCTCGCTGGCGCCGAATGCACCGGGCACGCTGACGATCAACAGCGATCTCGACGGCAAGGCGCGCGGCATCAACCTCTTCGCCATCCGCATCCTGCCGGGGCAATAACTCAGCCCCGGCGAAGCCGGTGGCGCCAGCCTCGGCGAAGCGGGTAGCCCCAGCCACCTCCGTGAGAAAGCCCTATTTCAAGAATCCAGACCCTGAGCCGATGATCTCCTCATCGACCGTGCCGAGCGCCTTTTTGTCCTTGCCGTCATAATCCATCCTGTTCAGCATGTGGCGGATCAGTTCGAGGCGCGTCCGCCGCTTGTCATTGGCGCGGATCACCGTCCAGGGCGCGAAATCCGTATGGGTTTCCTTTAGCATCCGGTCGCGCTTTTCGCTGTAGTCGCCCCACTTCGTCAGCGCCGCGATGTCCATCGACGACAGTTTCCAGACTTTCAGCGGATCGTGCCTGCGGTCATGGAAGCGCTTCAGCTGCATTTCGCGGCCGATATCGAGATAGAATTTGAAGAAGAAGATGCCCTCATGGGCAATGATCTTTTCGAGCTGCGGCGCCTGCTTGAGAAAATCCTCATATTGCTGCGGCGTACAGAAACCCATGACCGGCTCGACGCCGGCGCGGTTGTACCAAGAGCGGTCGAACAGCACGAATTCGCCAGCCGTTGGAAACTGCGCGACATAACGCTGGAAATACCATTGTCCCTGTTCGCGCTCGGTCGGCTTGGTCAGCGCTACGACGCGCGCAAGGCGTGGGTTCATATTCTCCGACGAGGCCGAGATCGCGCCGCCCTTGCCGGCCGCATCGCGCCCTTCGAATAGCGCCATCACCCGCTTGCCGGTCGCCTGCAGCCAGAACTGCACCTTGACGAGTTCTATCTGCAGCTTTTCCAGCTGCTCCACATAGTCCTCTTCCTTCAACTTCTTCTTGTGGGGAAAGTCGCCGGATTCCAATGCGTGTTCCTCCACCCAGTCCGGCAGGATAGGATCGTCGACATCGAAGCTGCGCTTCTTGCCGCGGATCTCCAGCTCCACGGCCCTGTTTTCGGCGGTCTCGGCCATATGCTCCTCCTCAGCGTTCGTTTCTTTCTTGCAGGCGAGCATAGTTACCGTTGAAAATCAAATCTTTCGCGTTCGGCCGGTATTTTTTGTGGGTTTCGCCCGCGGGCTTTCGAATTGGAGAGGCCAGTCGAAAAATTCTGTCATGAATTGCCGCTATCAGGCAGAGTTCAATATTAACAACAACGAATCGACGCCGCGAGGGCACTTGCAAGACGAAATTCCGTGGAGAAAAAGCCTGTCGGCGCGCATCCGGCGCGAACGGCCGGTGCTGCTGGCGACGATCCTCTGCGCGCTCGTCGCCCTTGCCGCCGGAATGAACAAGTGGCTGGTGCTCATCCTCCTGCTTGTCATGGTCATCACCGCGCTTTTCAACGGGCCGCCCGATATCAAGGCAGAACTGGTCGAGCCGGTCGAGATCAAGCCGGAGGTGCTGCCAAGCCGCCTGCCGGAAGTGTCCGCCACGCTCGCCGGCCTCGATATCCCGGTCATGGTGCTGTCGGCCGATGCTTCGGTGCTCTTCCAGAACCGGGCTGCCGAAAAGGCCTTCGGCGAGGTGGCGCTCGGCGCCCATATATCGGGCCGCATGCGGTCGCCCGGCGTGCTCGATATGGTGCGCGAAACCATCGCCACCAACGCGCCGAACCAGATAGAACATGCCGAGCGGCTGCCCTCCGAGCGTGTCTATATCGTCCGCAGCGCCCCCATTGAATTTTCGGCCGAAGGTGGGCCGCATGAGCGTTATTTCATCCTCTCCTTCCGCGATATTTCTGAGGTTCGCCGCATCGACCGCATGCGGTCGGATTTCGTCGCCAATGCCAGCCATGAGCTGCGCACGCCGCTGGCGTCGCTGCGCGGCTTCATCGAGACTATTCAGGGGCCGGCGAAGAATGATCTGAAGGCGCAGGCGCGGTTCCTCGCTATCATGTTCGATCAGACGACACGCATGAGCCGGCTGGTCGACGACCTGCTGTCGCTCTCTCGCCTGGAGCTGAAATCGCACATCGCCCCGGATGAGAAGATCGACCTGGTGCCGCTGCTCGGCCATGTCAGAGACGCGCTGGTGCCGCTGGCAAGGGATGTCGGCGTCGACATCAACCTGCATCTGCCCGACGGCAAAGTCGAAGTGCTGGGAGACCGCGACGAGCTCGTCCAGGTCTTCGAAAACCTGATGGAAAACGCCTGCAAATATGGCCAGGAGGGCGAGATCGTCGATGTCTGGCTGAAGAAGGGCGCTGGCCAGCCGGTCGAAGTCAGCATCGTCGACAAGGGGCCGGGCATTCCGGCCGAGCATGTGCCGCGCCTGACCGAGCGTTTCTATCGCGTCAGCATCGAGGACAGCCGCTCGAAAAAAGGCACCGGCCTCGGCCTTGCCATCGTCAAACACATCCTCACCCGCCACCGGGCACGACTGATCGTCAAGTCAGAAGTCGGCAAGGGCACCGATTTTACCGTGCGCTTCTGACCAGATGCGCTGCCTGTCCCCTCTCCCCGTAAAACGGGGAGAGGGTTAGGGTGAGGGGCAAATCACAGGTACAGCCCGGGCAGATCCCTGACAGAATGAACCGGGTTGATGGTTGACAAGTCATAGTGCGTCGGAGGGAGGGCTTCCGATGCCATTTGTGGAGACTTGTCGCATGGAAGAACGTGTTCGGATGCTGTCGGACTATGTTTCGGGGCATTGGAGTGTGAGTGATCTTTGCCGTCGTTACGGTGTGAGCCGGGAGACATTTTACGCCTGGCGCAAGCGGCAGATGAGCGGTGCGGACGACTGGTTTGTCGACCGCTCGCACGGTACGGTTTCGTGCCCGCATCGCACGCCGGCAGCCCTTGTCGATCAGGTGATTGCGCTGCGTCAGCGGTTTCCGCATATGGGGCCGCGCAAGCTTTTGGCTTTGTTGCAGCGCCAGTCGGCGCAGACATCTTGGCCGGCGGCCTCGACGATCGGCGACATCCTCAAACAGGCAGGTCTTGTGGAGACTTCCAGGCGCCGCCGCAGGGCCCTGGATCAGGGTCGCCCGTTCAGCGAGGCAAGGCAAGCCAATGATGAATGGAGCGTGGACTTCAAGGGCTGGTTCCGCACCCGCGACCAGCAGCGCATCGATCCGCTGACGATCAGCGACAGCTACAGCCGGTTTCTGATCGATGTGCGCATTGCTCCGCAGACCATCGAGGGCGTGCGGCCGGTGTTCGAAGAGGCCTTCCGCACCCATGGCCTGCCGTTTGCGATCCGCTGTGACAATGGTTCGCCCTTCGGCAGCCATGGAGCCGGCGGCCTGACCCGATTGTCGACCTGGTGGATCAAGCTCGGCATCGAGGCGCACTTCATCGCGCCGGCATCGCCCCAGGAGAACGGCAGGCACGAACGCATGCATCGCACTCTGAAGGCCCAGACATCCAAACCGCCGGCCGACAATGCCGGCCAGCAGCAGGTCCGTTTCGATGCCTTCCGCCAGCACTACAACGAGGAGCGCCCGCATGAAGCGTTGGGCCAACGCCCGCCCGCCGACCTCTATCGGCCCAGCCAGCCGCGTGCGATGCCTGACCGTCTCGACGATCCCTGGTATGATGCCGACCACCAGGTGCGCCGTGTACGTGACAGCGGCGAGATCAAATGGAAGGGAGGCCGGCTGTTCGTCAGCGAAGCCCTTGCCGGCGAACTCGTCGGACTGAGCGAGCTGGAAAACGGCGATCACGTCGTGCGCTTCTGCAATCGCGACATCGGCCTCATCGGCCCGGACGGCCGCTTCCGTCGCTTCGCTCCGCCGCGCCCGCCCAGGCCGATGAGGCCCGAAGCAGCACACACGACAGAATGAAAACTGTCAGGTATCATCCCGGTCCAAAGTGTCGACTATCAACCCGGTCGTTCACACACGGAACAACGTCAATGAGAGGCCGCAAGCCGAAAACCACCGCCCGGGCGCGCTCATTGCGTCAGTCGGACAACGACGCGGAAGGCAAACTATGGAATGAACTGCGCGATCGGCGGCTCAACGGACATAAATTCGTCCGGCAATTGCCGATCGGTCCCTATTTTGCGGATTTCGCCTGCCGTGAAATGCGGCTGGTGATCGAAATCGACGGCAGCCAACACGCAGGCAATCGACGCGACGCAGTTCGGGATGTCTTCATAACCGGCAATGGCTGGTCGGTGGCTCGCTTTTGGAATGTGGATGTTCTGAGAGAGCTGTCATCCGTGCTGGAGACGATCGTTGCGATCTGCGAGGGACGGCTGGTCGAACGTGTCGAGGCGACGGATTTGCGGTTCTTTCCGGCTGCGGGCGAATAGCGACTGCCCCTCACCCTAGCCCTCTCCCCGTAAAGAACGGGGAGAGGGGACGTGAAACGGGGAGAGGGGACGTGCCCGACGAGATGTGTGCGAGGGACGCAGAGGTCGCGGCATATCCCCTTCGCCCCGCAAGCGGGGAGAAGGTGCCGGCGCGGATGAGGGGCTCACGCGGTACGATCTCAATGAAAGATGCAAGGAGCATCCAAAGGGCCTTCACTCATTGGTGTGCTGCCTAGGTTTGCAATGCAAGGTGGATGTGCGGCCGAAATTCAGATCCTTGCTGACACATCCGCTTCGAGGAAGATTTAAATTCACATTCAATATCAATGACATAACCTGTCACAAATGTTTCACCGATTTGACATAAAAGGACGGTGCTTACAGCGCTAAGAGAGTCTCGCCGATGAAAAAAGGCACTGCGAGGGCCTCTCTAAAGGCCGCACTCACACAAGCCCAATGCGGGAGATTTCTAATGAACACCTTCAAGCTCACCGTTGCCGCGCTCGCTGCAACCGCCGCTTTCGCTGGCGCTGCCGTCGCCCGCGACCAGATTCAGGTTGCTGGTTCGTCCACCGTCCTGCCTTACGCAAAGATCGTTGCCGAGTCCTTCGGCGAAACCTTCACCAACTTCAAGACGCCGGTCGTTGAATCCGGCGGCACGGGCGCTGGTCTGAAGGAATTCTGCAAGGGCGTTGGCGAAGACACCATCGACGTTGCTAACGCTTCGCGTCCGATCAACAAGAACGAAGCCGAAGCCTGCAAGGCTGCCGGCGTGACGGACATTCAGGAAGTCAAGATCGGCTATGACGGCATCGTCTTCGCAACCGACGCTTCCAACCCGGATGTCGCCTACGTTCCCGCAGACATCTACAAGGCCCTCGCAGCCCAGGTCGTCGTCGACGGCAAGCTCGTCGCCAACCCTTACAAGAAGTGGTCGGAAGTTAACCCGAAGCTTCCTGCTGTTGATATCGCTGCCTATATCCCGGGCGAAAAGCACGGCACCCGCGAAGTCTTCGAACAGAACGTTCTCGCCGCCGGCTGCAAGGCTTCAGGTGCTGTCGACGTCATCGCCAAGGAAATCGCCGACAAGGCTGCGCAGGGCAAAGCCTGCGTCGCAGTCCGCAAGGATGGCGCTGCTGTCGACATCGACGGCGACTATCCAGAAACCCTGGCACGCATCGCAGCCAACAAGACCGGCGTCGGCGTATTCGGCCTTTCCTTCTATGAAAACAACGCCGACAAGCTCAAGGTTGCCAGCGTAAACGGCATCGTTCCGTCGACCGAAACGATCGCCAACGGCACCTACCCGGTTTCCCGCCCGCTGTTCTTCTACGTCAAGAAGGCACATCTCGGCGCCGTTCCGGGCCTGAAGGAATACGTCAACTTCTTCGTATCCGACCAGATGATCGGCCCTGACAGCCCGCTCGTCGAATACGGCTTGGTTGCCGCTCCGGATGCCGAGCGCGACGCGATCCGCAAGGAAGTCGAAGCCGGCAAGGCTATGTAACGACTTTGCCGGCGCGGTGCTCGAAAGGCCCGCGCCGGCATTGCCTTGAACCCTGACGCGCCAGCATTTCCGCTGCAGGGTTGAATTCATTCCGCATGATTGGGCTTTTTGGGGCTATGGCCTGGGGACGTAACGAATGAGCACATCCGTCATACTTCTGTGCCTTGTGGTGATCGGTGCCGCCGCCTATCTGGTCGCGCGCAGCCGGGCCACAGCACTTGCCGGGGGCCGGTCCTCCGCATTGCATTCACGGCCGGCCTATTACGGCGCCTATGCGGCGATCTGGGCGGTTCTTCCGGCCCTCCTCGTCCTCTGCGTCTGGCTCTCGGTCAGCCCCGGCATCATCCAGTCCTCGGTCCGCAGCAGCTTCCCTGAGGATGTCAAGGCGCAAGCCGCAGTCCAGCAGGATCTGGGTTATTCCATGGTGGCGACGGTCGCCCGCGGCCTGACGATGCTGACTGCCGATGAAACCGCCGCGGTCGCCGGCGCTCCGGCGGCACTCCAGGCCAAGCTCCTCGAAAAGGGTGTGCCGCTTGCCGGCCAGCCGCTACCTTACATGCTCGATGCCGCCAAGACGCTCAACGCCGAGAGCATGACGAGCCGCCTTGCCATGACGGTGGTGGTCTTCATTCTCGCCGTTGCCGGCGCTTTCTATGCGCTGCGCGCCATCGCGCCGCGCTTCCGCGCCCGTAATCGGGTCGAGCGCGTCATGCTCTGGGGCCTGCTGCTCGCCTCGTCGATCGCCATCCTGACGACGATCGGAATCGTGTTCTCCATGCTGTCGGAAGCTGCCCGCTTCTTTGCCGCCGTTCCTGCCGCCGACTTCTTCTTCGGCACCGTCTGGGATCCGCGTTTTGCCGGTGCCGGCAGCTCGTCATTCGGTCAGTTCGGCCTGATCCCGCTGCTGCTCGGTACGCTTTATATCGGCATGGTCGCCATGCTGGTCGCCGTCCCGGTCGGCCTTTTTGCCGCGATCTACATGGCCGAATACGCCTCGCCGAAGCTGCGCGGGATCGCCAAGCCGCTGCTAGAAGTGCTCGCCGGCATTCCGACGATCGTCTACGGCTTCTTCGCGCTCGTCACCGTCGGCCCGTTCCTGCGCGATTTCTCCGCTCAGATCAGCGGCCTGCTCTCCGGCAACTACACCAACTTCATTCAGGCGCAGAGCGTTCTGACCGCCGGCATCGTCATGGGCATCATGCTGATCCCCTACGTCTCCTCGCTGTCGGACGATATCATCACTGCCGTGCCGCGGACGCTGCGTGACGGTTCGCTCGGTCTTGGCGCCACCCGCTCCGAAACCATCAAGAAAGTGGTCTTGCCGGCCGCCCTTCCGGGCATCGTCGGCGCGCTTCTGATGACTGCCTCGCGCGCCATCGGCGAAACCATGATCGTGGTGCTGGCCGCCGGTGTTGCCGCCCGCATCCAGATCAACCCCTTCGAGCCGATGACGACGGTGACCGTCAAGATCGTCAATCAGCTCACCGGCGACCTCGAGTTCACCTCGCCGCAGACGCTGGTTGCCTTTGCCCTTGGCATCACGCTGTTCTGCATCACGCTTTGCCTCAACATCTATGCGCTCTACATCGTGCGCAAATACCGGGAGCAGTACGAATGACGGATATTGTTTCTCCCGCCGGGATAACCGTTTCTAAGGCGCCCACGCGCCGCGATATCGGCATCAAGCGCCGCTACGCCGCCGAACGCCGGTTCCAGGCCTATGGCATCGCCGCCATCTCCTTCGGCCTCGTCTTCCTGTTCATCCTGCTGTGGACGGTGATCGGCAAAGGCTACACCGCCTTCCAGCAGACGGCGATCACCCTGCCGATCGAATTTTCCGAGAAGACGATCGACCCGGGCAACAAGCGTGCGACCGATCCTTCGGTGCTGATCGCCGCCAACTATCCGGTTCTCCTGCGCGACGCGATCGTCAAGCAGCTGAACGTCAACGCCTCGAGCAAGCCTGATGTGCGCGATGCATCCGCCATGCTCTCCAAGGGCGCGCCGGTCCAGCTGCGCGACATGGTCGTCGCCGACCCGTCGATCATCGGCAAGACGGTCAATGTTACGGTGCTCGCGGATGCCAATGTCGACAGCGCCAACAAAGGCCAGATCGACCTTTCGGTCGATGAGAAGAACCGCAAGGTCAACGACAAGCAGGTGGGCTGGATGAACGAGCTAAAGGCGAGCGGCGCTCTCCACAAGCAGTTCAACACCGGCCTCTTCGTCAACGGCAATTCCAGCCGCCCGGAAGCCGCAGGCCTTGGCGTCGCCCTGATCGGCTCGCTCTACCTGATGCTGATCGTGCTGGTGCTGGCGCTGCCGATCGGCGTTGCCGCCTCGATCTATCTCGAGGAGTTTGCGCCGAAGAACAAGCTGACCGATCTGATCGAGGTCAACATCAACAACCTCGCCGCCGTGCCCTCGATCGTCTACGGTCTGCTCGGCCTTTCCGTCTTCATCAACTTCGTCGGCCTGCCGCGTTCGGCTTCGCTGGTCGGCGGCCTGGTGCTGACGCTGATGACCCTGCCGACGATCATCATCGCCACCCGTGCGGCGCTCCGCGCTGTGCCGCCGTCGATCCGCGCCGCAGCCCTCGGCCTCGGCGCTTCGAAGATGCAGATGGTGTTCCACCACGTTCTGCCGCTCGCCATGCCCGGCATCCTCACCGGCACGATCATCGGTCTGGCGCACGCGCTCGGCGAAACCGCGCCGCTGCTCCTGATCGGCATGGTCGCCTTCGTCGCCAACGCGCCGACCACGCCGCTCGATCCCTCGACGGCTCTGCCCGTGCAGGTCTATATGTGGGCCAACGAGGCCGAACGTGCCTTCGTCGAGCGGACTTCGGGTGCCATCATCGTCCTGCTCCTGTTCCTGATCGTCATGAACATGGGCGCCATCCTCTTGCGTCGTCGCTTCGAGCGCCGCTGGTAAACGGAGTACAAGATCATGAACATGTTGACGGAAGCTGCAGTTGAAAAAGCGCTGGATCAGAAGATGAGCAACGTCCCTTATAAGATGATCGGCAAGGATGTCTCGGTTTACTACGGCGAGAAGCGCGCGCTTTTCGATGTGAACCTGAACATCCGCGAAAACACCGTAACCGCGCTGATCGGCCCGTCCGGCTGCGGCAAGTCGACCTTCCTGCGGAGCCTCAACCGCATGAACGACACGATCGACGGCTGCCGGGTCACCGGCAAGATCACGCTTGATACCGACGATATCTACGATCCCGATATTGACGTCGTCGAACTTCGCGCCCGCGTCGGCATGGTCTTCCAGAAGCCGAACCCGTTCCCGAAGACGATTTATGAAAACGTCTCCTACGGCCCGCGCATCCATGGCCTGGCCAAGTCGAAGGCCGATCTCGACCAGATCGTCGAGACCAGTCTGCAGCGCGCCGGCCTGTGGAACGAGGTCAAGGATCGCGTGCATGAATCCGGCACCGGCCTGTCCGGCGGTCAGCAGCAGCGTCTCTGCATTGCCCGTGCCGTCGCCGTCAGCCCTGAAGTCATCCTGATGGACGAGCCCTGCTCGGCGCTCGACCCGATCGCCACCGCCAAGGTCGAGGAACTGATCCACGAGCTGCGCGAGAACTACACGATCGTCATCGTCACCCACTCCATGCAGCAGGCAGCGCGCGTCTCGCAGCGCACCGCCATGTTCCACCTCGGCAACCTCGTCGAGGAGAACGACACCGACAAGATGTTCACCAATCCCGACGATCCGCGCACCCAGGATTACATCATGGGTCGCTTCGGTTGATTTTGGCGACACCAAGCCTTCCCGTTATTCGAGGATAAAGCCCCATGGCATCGACACATATTTATTCTGCCTATGATGATGATTTGAAGTTCCTGTCCCGACGGATTTCCGAAATGGGCGGCCTGGCCGAGCAGATGGTTGCCGAGGCCGTCCGGGCGCTGGTCAACGGCGATACGGCACTGGCCCAGAAGGTCATCTCCGACGATGTGATCCTCGATCACGCCGAGCGCGAAATCGGCGACAAGGCGATCGTCACCATCGCCCGCCGTCAGCCGATGGCCTCGGACCTGCGCGAAATCATGGGTTCGATCCGCATCGCCGCCGATCTCGAACGCGTCGGCGACCTCGGCAAGAACACCGCCAAGCGCGTCATCGCCGTGCAGAGCACCGGCGTTCCGCGCAAGCTCGCCCGCGGCCTCGAGCATCTGTCCGAACTGGCGCTCGTCCAGCTCAAGGAAGTGCTCGACGTCTACACGACGCGCGCCGCCGACAAGGCCCATGCGATCCGTGAACGCGACAACGAGATCGACGCGATGTACACCTCGCTGTTCCGCGAGCTGCTGACCTACATGATGGAAGATCCGCGCAACATCACCAGCTGCACGCATCTGCTCTTCTGCGCCAAGAACATCGAGCGCATCGGCGACCACGCCACCAACATCGCCGAGACGATCTATTACATGGCGACCGGCGCACAGCCGGAAGGTGATCGTCCGAAGGACGACAGCGCCAACACCGTCGGCGCGGTCACGGAATAACCGCCCATAATACCAGCCGATTGCGCGCGCGCCCATTCGGGCGCGCAAAGAGGTCGCAGCCACCTTTCTGAATTTGCGCAGGATGCATTCTTGAATCACCCCGGTTTAAGGAACATGCGCGAGGAGACCGACAGGCATGATCCCGAGAGTTGCAGTTGTTGAAGACGAGGAAGCCTTGAGCGTGCTTCTTCGCTACAATCTCGAAGCCGAAGGCTTCGAAGTCGATACCATCCTTCGTGGCGACGAAGCCGAAATCAGGCTTCAGGAACGCACGCCCGACCTTCTCATCCTCGATTGGATGCTGCCCGGCGTGTCCGGCATCGAGCTCTGCCGGCGCCTGCGCATGCGGCCGGAAACCGAACGGCTGCCGATCATCATGCTGACGGCGCGCGGCGAAGAGAGCGAGCGCGTCCGCGGGCTTTCGACCGGGGCCGACGATTACGTCGTCAAACCTTTCTCGACCCCCGAGCTCGTTGCCCGCGTCAAGGCGATGCTGCGCCGCGCCCGTCCCGAGGTGCTGTCGACGGTGCTGAAATGCGGCGATATCGAGCTCGACCGTGAAACCCATCGTGTCCATCGCAAAAGCCGCGAAGTCCGCCTCGGCCCCACCGAATTCCGCCTGCTGGAATTCCTGATGTCGTCGCCAAGCCGGGTCTTCTCCCGCTCGCAGCTTCTCGACGGCGTCTGGGGCCACGATATCTACGTCGACGAGCGCACCGTCGACGTCCATGTCGGCCGCCTGCGCAAGGCATTGAATTTCTCCAACATGCAGGACGTCATCCGCACCGTCCGCGGCGCCGGTTATTCGATGGAAGCCTGAGGGTTTCCTATTTTTTGTGCCCGCGTCGGCCCCTCACCCTAACCCTCTCCCCGTAAACGGGGCGAAACGGGGAGAGGGGACGTGCCCGCTAGGGGCTAGCGAGGGACGGAGACGTCGCGGCATATCGCCTTCGCCCCGTTTACGGGGAGAAGGTGGCGGCAGCCGGATGAGGGGCAGGCACACCCAACCCCACTCACACAAAAAAACGGGCCTTCCAGCCCGTTTTTGCATGTCGGAAATACCTTACCCGCGCTCAGCTCGCCCGCGCCGCCGCCCGGCGGCGTTCGTTGACCGGCTGATAGGCGAGTTTCTGGTGATAGCCGCAATAGGGCGAGTTGTCGGGGGACTCGCAGCCGCAGAAGTGGAAGTCATCCTTCAGCGGATCGCCGACCGGCCACTTGCAGGTGCGTTCGGTCAGTTCCGTTAGGCCGAGGCGGCGGGAGATCGGCACGACCACGTTGCCTCTCGGCACGTATGTCGTTTCCTCGACCGTTTCGATCTCGATCTCTTCCTTCAGCATCGTTGCGCCCTGCTGGCGGGTAACGGTGCGGGTGGTGATCCGAGAGGCGAAGTTCGGCGCGCGCGGCGCCGATATATTGCGTTTCGGCGTTCGCGCCGCGTTGGCCGTGCCGCCGGCCTTGGCGCGGCCCGGAAGGTTCAGCCGATGCACCTTGCCGATAACGGCGTTTCTGCTGACGCCGCCAAGTTGTGCCGCGATCTGGCTGGCGCTCAGTCCTTCGGCCCAAAGCTTCGTGAGTTTCTCGACCCGCTCGTCTGTCCAGTTCATGCCCTGTCTCCACCTTCTGCGTTGGTGATGGCAGAATCCCTCACCGTTGCCTCGGAAGCTCCGAAACAAGAAACGCTTGATCAATTTTGGTGACTAGTTCCGCCGCATGCAGTCTAGTAATTGATCTTTAACCTAGTGTGAGCGTGACTCCGTGACAAGAGTCGCATGAATCCGGATGAATCGAATTCGGAGTTTTCCCCAACTTGCTGCCCCTGCGTGTCATTTCTGCAATAATGCCTGTTGAAGGTCGAAAATGCCGCTGTACAAGCTTGCTGCATACGCTAAGGGCGCAGTTTTGTTGACATTGCAGCGCGAAAAGGAAATAGTACCGCTGGCCGCCGCAAGGCGGCATTTTTAATTTTTCGGGCCTGGTTTTCTTAGCCGGGGTCCGTTGCTTGATAACTCTGATCGGGAGACCGCGCCATGGCTGAAGCCGCGCCGCTTTATGACACCTATTCTCGTGCCCCGCTGCGGTTCGAGCGAGGCGAGGGCGTGTGGCTGATCACCGAAAGCGGCGAACGTTATCTCGATTTCGGCGCCGGCGTTGCCGTCACCTCGGTCGGCCACGGCAACCCCCATGTGGTCGGCGCCCTGAAGGAGCAGGCCGACAAGGTCTGGCACCTCTCCAACATCTATGAGATCCCCGGCCAGGAGCGCCTGGCCAAACGGCTGACCGACGCCACCTTCGCCGACAAGGTGTTCTTCACCAATTCGGGTGCCGAAGCGCTCGAATGCGCGATCAAGACGGCGCGCCGCTACCAGTTTTCCAACGGTCATCCCGAGCGCTTCCATATCATCACCTTCGAAGGCGCCTTCCATGGCCGGACGCTGGCGACGATCGCCGCCGGCGGCCAGGAGAAATATCTCGAAGGCTTCGGCCCCAAGGCGCCGGGCTTCGACCAGGTGGCCTTCGGCGACATCGAAGCGGTCCGCGCCGCCATCACCGATGCGACGGCGGCAATCCTCATCGAGCCGGTGCAGGGCGAGGGCGGTGTGCGCCCTGCCACCCCCGAGTTCATGAAGGCGCTTCGCCAGATCTGCGACGAAAACGGCCTGCTGTTGATCCTCGACGAGGTCCAGACCGGCGTCGGCCGCACCGGCAAGCTCTTTGCCCATGAATGGTCGGGCGTCACACCCGACATCATGGCGGTCGCTAAGGGCATCGGCGGCGGTTTCCCGCTCGGCGCCTGCCTTGCCACTTCAGAAGCTGCCTCCGGCATGAAGGCCGGCACGCATGGCTCGACCTATGGCGGCAATCCGCTCGCCATGGCCGTCGGCAGCGCCGTGCTCGACATCATCCTTGCCGATGGCTTCCTCCAGCAGGTGCGCGACGTGGCACTGGTCTTCCGCCAGGGCCTCGCCTCGCTGAAGGATCGTTATCCCGACGTGATCGAGGATATCAGAGGCGAGGGCCTGCTGCTCGGCATCAAGGCTGCGGTTCCCGCAGCCGAGCTGCTGCAGGCGATCCGCGCCGCCCATCTGCTCGGCATCCCCGCCGGCGACAACGTCATCCGCCTTCTTCCGCCTCTCGTGGTCACCGCCGAGGAAGCCCGCGAGGGCCTTGCCCGCATCGAGCGCGCTGCCGAGAGCATTCGCGCCGCGAAGGTCAAGAAGACGGCTTGAAGAGATTGCCGCCTTCGGGCGCAGCACAGGTAAGAACATGGCTCCTAAACATTTCCTCGATCTTTCGGCCGTCACCTCAGCCGATCTCAGAACCATCATGAACGATGCGCTCGCCCGCAAGCAGGCCTTCAAGGCCGGCACGGGCGACAAGCCGCTCGCCGGCAAGATGCTGGCGATGATCTTCGAGAAGCCGTCGACGCGCACCCGCGTTTCCTTCGACGTCGGCATGCGCCAGCTCGGCGGTGAAACGCTGTTCCTGTCCGGCACCGAAATGCAGCTCGGCCGCGCCGAGACGATCGGCGACACCGCCAAGGTGCTGTCGCGTTATGTCGACGCGATCATGATCCGCACCACCGAGCATTCGCGCCTGGTGGAGCTTGCCGAGCATGCGACCGTGCCTGTCATCAATGCGCTGACGGATGACACCCATCCCTGCCAGATCATGGCCGATATCATGACCTTCGAAGAGCATCGCGGCCCGATCAAGGGCAAGACCATCGCCTGGACCGGCGACGGCAACAATGTGCTGCATTCGCTGGTCGAAGGCGCTGCCCGTTTCGGCTACCGCATGAACATGGCCGTGCCCCTTGGCTCGGAGCCCAAGGATCACTATCTGAACTGGGCCCGCAATGAGGGCGCCGAAATCATGCTTTGCCATGATGCCGACCGTGCGGTCGAAGGCGTCGATTGCGTGGTGACCGATACCTGGGTCTCCATGAATCAGGAACATCGGGCCCGGGGTCACAATGTCTTCCAGCCTTACCAGGTCAACGCGGCCTTGATGGCGAAGGCCGGCAATGATGCATTGTTCATGCATTGCCTGCCCGCTCATCGCGGTGAGGAGGTGACGGACGACGTGATCGACGGTCCGCAATCCGTGGTCTTCGATGAAGCGGAAAACCGCCTTCATGCGCAGAAGTCGATTCTTGCTTGGTGCCTGGGCGCGATCTGAACCATAATCGGACGCCGCGTGTGAAAACGCGCGGCCGCGCGAGCGAAGGGCACGCTGTCCCCTCGCTCTACAAACTAGGAGTGAATCCATGGCAGAAGCTGCAGCCGCCCTCGGCCAGTTCGATTTCGCCGGCGATGATCATGTCGTCCCCTTCCAGGTGGACGGGCTGGATGTGCGCGGCCGCGCCGTCCAGCTCGGCCCGATGCTCGACGCCATCCTCGAGCGTCATCATTATCCGGCCCCTGTCGCCCGGCTGCTCGCCGAAGTCGTCGTGCTGACGGTGCTGCTCGGCACCTCGCTGAAGTTCGACGGCAAGTTCACGGTGCAGACCAAGGGCGATGGCCCGGTCGATCTTCTCGTCGCCGATTTTTCGACGCCGGAAAATGTCCGTGCCTATGCCCGGTTCGATCAGGCGCGGCTCGACAAGGCCATTGAAGCTGGGCAAACCGAGCCGGAGCAATTGCTCGGCCATGGCATGCTCGCCTTCACCATCGACCAGGGCAAGTTCGGCCAACCCTACCAGGGCATCGTCGCGCTCGACGGCACCTCGCTGGAAGATATTGCCGGCGTCTATTTCCGCCAGTCGGAGCAGATCCCCACGCTCGTGCGCCTGGCTGCGGCCGAACTCCTCGATCGCGACGATGCCGGCAAGCCGCGCCATCGCTGGCGGGCCGGCGGCGTTGTCGCCCAGTTCCTGCCGGAAGCGCCGGAGCGCATGCGCCAGCCCGATCTCCACGGCGGCGACGGCGACACCGCCAGCCGCCCGCACGGCGAGGACGATTCCTGGACCGAAGCGCGTTCGCTGGTCGCGACCATCGATGCCGATGAACTCACCGATCCGCTGGTCGGAACCGAGCGGCTGCTGTTCCGCCTGTTCCACGAGCGCGGCGTCCGCGTCTACGAACCGCGCGCGGTCTTCGACCGCTGCAGCTGCTCGCGCGACAAGATCAAGGGCGTGCTGACAGGCTTCACTGCCGAGGAGATCGAGGCCAGCCAGGAAGACGGCGAAATCGCCGTCACCTGCGAATTCTGCTCGACCACCTACCGCTTCGAGCCGGCCGAACTTCAGCCGGCTGAGTAGTTCGCATTGATGGCTGCCCCTCACCCTAACCCTCATAGGCGCTAGGTTAGGGCGTAGACAACCAAGGCTATGGATGCGAATCAAACTCAAGATGTCGTTTTGACCCGCTATTTTGGACTCCTGGCCGAAGGTTGAAGCGCTGCTCCCGGTCGTCCGGGTGCCTAACCTAGCGCGTATGACCCTAACCCTCTCCCCGTAAACGGGGACGTGCCTTGCGAGAGGTGGGCGAGGAGCGGAGACGTTGCGGCATATCCCCTTCGCCCCGCCTGCGGGGAGAAGGTGGCGGCAGCCGGATGAGGGGCGGGCCTCCGCAATCTCCTGGGTCGGGCGTTTGCCCGTCAGTTCAGCACGCGCAGCAAGCCCGGTGAATCCAGCGAGAAGGCGGGGATGTCGACATCGAAGGTATCGCCTTCGTCCGTTTCCATCTGATAATGGCCGAACATCAGCCCGGAGGGGGTGTCGAGCGGGCAGCCGGAGGAATATTCGTAGGTGTCGCCGGGGCTGAGCCGCGGCTGTTCGCCGACGACGCCGGGGCCGGTGACCTCGTCCACCTGTCCGTTCTGGTCGGTGATATTCCAGTAGCGATTGACCAGGCGAACGGCGATGCCGGAATTGTTGCTGATGACAATCCGATAACCCCAGACATAGCGGTCGTCATCCGGATCGGATTGCTCCTCCAGATAGAATGGTTCGACGACGACTTCGATATCTTTTGTGAGGGCGCGATACATGCCTTGCACCTTAGTCAAGATATGTTACCCGTATCTTATAAGAGGCCCTGTCCGTCAAGAAACGGAACGTTGATCGTCACTAAAACGGTCGTGATCGAAGGTGTTTCGATCGTTAAGCCTAATTGGCAGTGTTAATTCCACTTCCGAACGCCGGCGCGACTGAACTTGTTCCCCCGGCCTCGCCGTCGAGGTCCGGCCCGGCCCTCGGCTTGGTGAGGTCTGGCGAGCCGAACCTTTGAAGTTCGGCCCTCCTTTATCCTTGGATCAGGCCGAGACCTTGGCAAGCGCCTTGGCGAAATCCTCGATCAGGTCGTCGGTATCCTCGATGCCGGCCGAAAGGCGGACCGTACCCGGGGAAATGCCGAGTTCGGCGCGCGCCTCTTCCGACAGGTTCTTGTGGGTGGTGGTCGCCGGATGGGTGATCAGGCTCTTGCTGTCGCCGAGATTGTTGGAAATCTTGATGATATCGAGCGCGTTCTGCAGCGCGAAGGCCGCATCCTTGCCGCCCTTCAGCTCGAAGGCGACGAGGGTCGAGCCGCCGGTCATCTGCTTGGCGATGATATCGGCCTGCGGATGGTCCTTGCGGCCGGGATAGATCACCGTGGCAACCTTGCTTTGCTCGGCCAGGAAATCGGCGATCTTTGCCGCATTCTCAGTCTGCTGCTTCACGCGCAGCGGCAGCGTCTCGATGCCCTTCAGCAGCGTCCAGGCGTTGAACGGCGACATGGCCGGGCCGGTATGACGGAAATAGTCGTGCAGGTTCTCGTCGATCCAGTCCTTGTCGGCCAGCACCACGCCGCCGAGGCAGCGGCCCTGGCCGTCGATATGCTTGGTGGCGGAATAGACGACGATGTGGGCGCCGAGATCCAGCGGCTTCTGGAAGAGCGGCGTGGCAAAGACGTTGTCGACGATGACCTTGGCGCCGACCTGGTTGGCGAGCTTGGCAACGCCTGCGATATCGACCACTTCGAGCGTCGGGTTGGTTGGGCTTTCAAGGAAGAACACCTTGGTGTTCGGCCGGATGGCCTTTTCCCAGTTGGCGAGATCCCGGCCGTCGACCAGCGTGCACTCGATGCCGTATTTCGGCGCCAAAGTCTCGACCACCCAGCGGCAGGAACCGAACAGCGCGCGCGCCGCGACGATATGGTCGCCGGCCTTTACCTGGCAGAGCACCGCCGCGGTGACGGCCGCCATGCCGGAGGCCGTGGCACGGGCGTCTTCCGCGCCTTCGAGCATGCACATGCGCTTTTCGAACATGTCGTTGGTCGGGCTGCCGTAACGGGCGTAGATAAAGCCTTCCGTCTCGCCCTTGAAGCGGGCTTCGGCCGCCTCCGAGGTCTCATAGACGAAACCCTGCGTGAGATAGATTGCTTCGGACGTCTCGCCATATTGCGAACGCAACGTTCCGCCGTGGACGAGTTGGGTTGCCGGGCGCCAGGTCTTGCTCATGCCATCACCTTCACATAACAAAAAAACCGGTCGCAAAAGCAGACCGGTTTCAACCCGGTCTTTTTAGCCACTTGTTTAACGTGGCTGCAAGCCGACCGGCCAAATCACCACGGGATAATTCTGCAATACTGCTGTTAGCTGCTTGCGTCAATTCCCCGTATTTGGTTTTGTCGGCGGCAAATGATGGATGAGGCATGATGGCTCGTGAAACGGGAATTCTGGCGGACCGCGCGATCGCAGCGCTGTTCGAGACGGGTCGTCTGATCTCCGAACGGGATCTGGACCGCGACCAGATCCAGCCGGCAAGCCTCGACCTGCGCCTGGGCGCCAAAGCAATTCGCGTGCGCGCCAGCTTCATGCCCGGCCCCTCGCATCTGGTGGCCGACAAGCTCGACCGTCTGAGCCTGCATGTGGTCGACCTTTCCGAAGGCGCGGTGCTCGAAACCGGCTGCGTCTATATCGTGCCGCTGATGGAGAGCTTGGCGCTGCCGGCCGACATGTCGGCCTCGGCCAACCCGAAGAGCTCGACCGGAAGGCTGGATATCTTCACCCGCGTCATCACCGACTACGCCCAGGAATTCGACAAGATCCCGGCCGGTTATTCCGGCCCGCTCTATCTGGAAATCAGCCCGCGCACCTTCCCGATCGTCGTACGCCGCGGCTCGCGCCTGTCGCAGATCCGCTTCCGCGTCGGCCATGCTTTGCTCAGCGAGCCGGAACTGTTGAAGCTGCATGAAAGCGAGACGCTGGTCGCCAGCAAACAGCCGAATGTGTCCGGCAGCGGCATCGCGTTGTCGATCGACCTTGCCGGAGATGAAGACGGCCTGATCGGCTATCGCGGCAAGCACCACACCGCCGTCGTCGATGTCGACAAGAAAGCCCAGCACGACATCTATGATTTCTGGGAACCGCTCTATAGCCGCGGCCGCAACGAGCTGATCCTCGATCCGGATGAGTTCTATATCCTCGTCTCGCGCGAGGCCGTGCATGTGCCGCCGGATTATGCCGCCGAAATGACCCCGTTCGATCCGCTGGTCGGCGAATTCCGCGTCCATTATGCCGGCTTCTTCGACCCGGGCTTCGGCCATGCGCCGGCCGGCGGCCGCGGCAGCCGCGCCGTGCTCGAAGTGCGCAGCCACGAAGTGCCCTTCATCCTCGAAGACGGCCAGATCGTCGGCCGCCTCGTCTACGAGCACATGCAGGAAAAACCGGTGAGCCTCTACGGCTCCGGCCTCGGCTCCAACTACCAGGCCCAGGGCCTCAAACTCTCGAAGCACTTCCGCATCTGACAGGTAGCACTCGACGCGACTTGACAGCGGCCCCCATCTGTTGGAAATCTCAGCGCATCGCGGGTGTAGCTCAATGGTAGAGCAGCAGCTTCCCAAGCTGAATACGAGGGTTCGATTCCCTTCACCCGCTCCAGCTGCCTTTCCAGCGATGTCCGACTAATCCCCAAAAAACCGGATCGGCTTGTACTGCCGATGCGCGATGATCAGGCTCCGGTCGGGCTGGATGATGTAGGTTTCTTCTACCTGCCGGCCGTATTGGTCGATGAAATTATGCGGGAAAGCGGAGCCAGCAGGTGATTTGGTGAGCTTGCTGCGTGGCTGGCCGTTATAGGTGATGCTGCCCGGGATCGGCTCAAGGCCCGGGCCGCTGTAGCTAACGGTGTTGCAACCGGCAAGAACGAGGATGGCGATAAGGCCGATGAGTGCGGGTTTCATGTCCATCCCTTCCGATGCCGCCGACGACGCGATCTTACTCTCTATTGGCGCTGGCGCATCACGCAAACGGCACGGCCAGTTTCAATCCTTCGAGAAGCACCGCTTGGAATGGCGTGATCGCGTCAGCACTTCCATTGCCGAAACCGCGGCGGTCTGCTAAATCGGCAGCGTCGAAAAAGGCAGGATCGGTTGAGGTAAGCCCGATTCCTTCCGTTGGAACGCAAGAGCGTTCTGGCGAAGCTCTGCTCCGTGGCCCATGGCACGAGAACCCGCGACGTGATCCGCATCAGATGCGGGATCCCGGCGGCATGCGGAGACGGCAAAAGGCAGTCCCGGGATTTTTTTGAACGGAGACTGTCATGCGCCTGAACCACCTCGATTTTCACGTACCCGATATCGCTGCGACGGCGGATTTCTTTATCCGCCATTTCGGCCTGACACTGACGGATATGCGCGGCAGCAACGGCCTCGCGATCCTCAGCGACGATGCCGGCCTCGAAATCGTCCTCAGCCACGCGATCGCCAAATTCGGCACCGCCGACCAGGTCGAACTGCAGCGCCAGACCTATCATCTCGGCTTCATCCTCCCCGAAAGGGCGGATGTCGATAGGGTGCATGCCGGGCTTGCTGCCGCCGGCGCGGCGCTCTCCGGTCCGCCGGCCGCCATGCGCGGCGGCTGGCTGTTTTACTGCACGGCGCCGGGGAATATCCTTGTCGAGGTCGGCTGGCGGCCGGGTTAGAGTAGCCGGACGGCTTCCGGTTCGGATCCGAAGGCCGCCCCTCACCCTAGCCCTCTCCCCGTAAAAAACGGGGAGAGGGGACGTGCCCTGCGAGACATTAGTGGGGAACGGAGAGGTTGCGACACACCCCCTTCGCCCCGTTTACGGGGGTCCGAAGGACGGGTCGAGACCCGTGGCTCGACCCCGGTCGGTGCCGGTAGGCGGATGAGGGGGGGCGGCGAATTCCTGGAGTGAGATAGTCCTTACCTCAATCGCCTCAGAATTCCGTCCAGTCGCCATCCTGGCTTTTCGGCGTGCTGCCTGCACCGAAGGCGTTAGCAAGCGACTGGCCGAGGGCGCGGGCTGGCGAGGCGGCCGGGCGGGCAGCACCTTCCCGGGCGACGCGGATCGTGGGTGCCTTGGCCACCGGGCGCGCGGCGGCGCGCGGGGCTGCGGCCGAGGGCCGGGTCGAGGCAATCGGTGCGGCGGCAGCAAAGCCGCCGGTGCCCGTCAGCCTGAATTGGCCGAGCAGGTTGTTCAGTGCCGTCGCTTCCGTGGCGAGGCTGTGGCTGGCGGCCGTCGACTGCTCGACCATCGCCGCATTCTGCTGCGTGCCCTGGTCCATGGTGTTGACGGCGGTGTTGATCTCCTGCAGTCCAATCGACTGTTCACGCGAGGCTTCGGCGATCGCGTGGACGTGCTGGTTGATTTCCTGCACCTCCTGGACGATCGCGTCGAGCGCCTTGCCGGTTTCGCCGACCAGCGAAACGCCGGTCTGCACATGCGTGCCGGAGTTGGTGATCAGGCCCTTGATTTCCTTTGCCGCCTTGGCGGAACGCTGCGCGAGTTCGCGCACTTCCTGGGCAACGACCGCAAAACCCTTGCCGGCATCGCCGGCGCGGGCGGCTTCGACGCCGGCATTCAAGGCCAAGAGGTTGGTCTGAAAGGCGATGTCGTCGATGACGCCGATGATGTTGGAGATCTCGCCCGAGGATTTTTCGATCTGCTGCATGGCGGAGACCGCCTTGCGGACGACTTCGCCGGATTTTTCGGCGCCGAGGCGGGTGCGGGCGACCAGCTGGCTCGCCTCCTCGGCACGCTTGGCGGCGTCGCGCACCGTCGTGGTAATCTCCTCCAGCGCCGCTGCCGTCTCTTCGACGGAGGCCGACTGCTGTTCCGTCCGCCTGGAAAGCTCGTCGGCGGAAGACCGGATCTCGTTGGCGCCGGCGCCGATCGCCCGGGCGTTGGCGCCGACCGTATGCAGGGTTTCGTTGAGCTTCTCGACCGAGTTGTTGAAATCTTCGCGCAGCGCATCGAGATGCGCGACGAAGGGCTGGTCGATATGCGAGGCAAGATCGCCGGCGGCAAGACGGCGCAGGCCGTCGCCGAGCGCCGTCACGGCACCTTCGAGTTCGGATGCTTCACGGGTTTTCTGCGCGTCGCGTTCGCGCCGCTCGCCGTCACTGAGGTTGCGGTCGGCTTCGGCGCGCGCCTCGATCCGCGCACGTTCGATCGCGTTGTCGCGGAAGATCGACACGGCCTTTGCCATCTGGCCGACCTCGTCGCCGCGCTCGAGGCCGCTGACCTCGCCTGTGGTATCGCCCTCGGCAAGCCGCGTCATGCGCAGGCGCAACTGCGTCATCGGGCCGGCAATGCCCATCTGCGCGACGACAACGCCGAAGCCGACGGCGGCGAGTACGGCGATGCCGATCAGAACGAAGCAGAAGACGATCCGCCCGTTGACCGAAGCCGAAAGCGCCTCGCCGCCGTCGTTGAGCATCGCCATCATCGCATCATTGTTGGCGATCATTTTCGGCGTCAGCGCATTGAGCTTGGCGTTGACCAGGGCAACATTCGCCAGCGCTCCGGCGCTGTCCTTGGCTTTGCTCTGCTCGATGATCTTGTTCGCAAGGGTTTCGATCTCATCGATTCCGGCCTGAATGTCATCGATCGCCGGCTTGCGGCTCGGCACCAGCGCCAGCGCATCCTTCATCCGGTCACGGGCCTGCGGCAGCCTGCTCGGCGCGGCGAGCGCTGTGGCAAAAGCCGGCGTATCGGGCTTCATGTCGGCGAGCAGGGTTACCTGCAGCACCGAGGCCACCACCGAGGCGCTGGCGCGTGCGCTCTGCATCGAGGCCAGCGCTTCATGATCGATGAAGGCGCTGTAGGCGGCATCCGCACGGCGAAACTCGGCAATGACATAGATCAGCCCCGCCATCGTGATCAGCCCCAACAGCGCCACGACCGATATGATTTTCGTGCGGATTTTCAGATGCTTCAACATGGAAATGTCACCCGGTTGACCGGGCGTCGCACGCCCGGTGCTTTGAAATCAATTGTTGCAAACAGAGTGCCGCGAGTGTCGCAGCTCAGGATTATGGCGGGGTTGACGCATGCATCATGTAATCGGCCGGCGGGTCCGTGTCGTCGTCGCAAATAGAGGCGATATTCTTTAATTCCGCGCTAACGGCAGGGCGGCGTCGCGGTGATTTTTGGGGACAAGGAGGGCACGTGCCATGCGAAAGCGAGCGCGGGACGGAGAGGTGAGGGCACCAAGACCACGCCTCGCCCCGGCAGTCGAGAGCCTCATCCTGAGGCGTCCCGCAGGGGCCTCGAAGGACGGGGGCGGGCATTCAGGCGTTGGAGGGACGCAAGGAGCGGCGTTGCGGCGTGTCCTTCGAGGCTTCAGCCTTCGGCTTCCACGCCTCAGGATGAGGGAAGTTGGTGGGTGCCGCGCGGCTGCGAGGCCGATGAATTGGCAACGGTCATCCGTTCCAAGCATAGATATTCCCCGTCCCGCATGACTCTGTTACATCTCGCGGCAACGCTTCGCGCTTAACTCCGAGACCACGATGATCGAATCCAAACAGGCATTTCCGGTTCTGAGGGCTCTTCTCGCGTTCGCAGTACTTTTCTCGGGCCTTCCCGCCTCCGCGCAGCAGGCCGCACCTTCGCTGCCATTGCTTTTCGATGCGCGCGAACGTCTGGCGAGGCCCGATCTCTCCTCGCTGGTCCGTTTGCGCTTCCTGACCTCGGTGGATTTTCCGCCGTTCAATTTCACCGATCAGAACGGCAAGCTTTCCGGGTTCAACGTCGATCTCGCCCGCGAAATCTGCGGCGAGCTGGAGATCTCCGACAAGTGCCAGATCCAGGCGATCCCTTTCGCCGATCTTAGGGATGCGCTCGCCGCCTCGCAGGGCGATGCCGTCATCGCCGGTCTTGCGGTGACGCCGGAACTGCGCCGGCAATTCGTCTTCTCCCGGCCCTATCTGATGCTGCCGGCGCGCTTCGTGCGCAATCTCGCCGTGCCGCTCGACGGCAAAACGGCGGCCGCGCTTTCGGCTCACCCGGTCGGTGTGGTTAGAGGCACGGTGCACGAGGCGATGCTGGCCGCCTTCTTTCCCGCGATCAAGGCCCAAACCTTCGACACCAAGGACGCCCTGCTTGCTGCGTTGAAGGAGCGCAAGGTCGATGCCGCCTTCGCCGATGCGCTGCAGCTTTCCTTCTGGGTTTCCTCGCCGGCCTCGGCCAAATGCTGCGGGCTGTTCGACGGCCCCTATCTTTCGGAGCATTTCCTCGGCGAGGGCATGACGATCATGCTGCGGCAGAAGGACAGCGTGCTGACATCAGCCATCGACCACGCGCTCGCCACGCTGTCGCGCAACGGCCGTCTGCAGGAAATCTATCTGCGTTATTTTCCCTACGGGCTCTATTGACATGCAGTCGCCCAAAACTGTGCAGCGGTTTTGGGATAACGACATGCATAAAAACAAAGACGTAAGGATCAGCCCTTGCGGAAACGGGCAATCGCGCTGCGCTCGATCGCCGCGCAGGTGAGCTTGTCCAGGCTGAGCCGGTCGCGCAGCAGGCTGAGCAGCCGCAGTTCTTCGGCCTTGACCGAGAGATCGGCGGACGCCACTTCCACGGCCAGCGCATAGGCGGTGTCGTAGAGCTTGACGGGCAGGGTGTCGCGCACGGTTTCGAGAACGACGTCGAGGCCCTCAGGCCCGGAAAGCAGCGAGGCGCAGTCGCGTGCCACCGAAATCAGCTTGTCGTCGTCGAAATCCCGGAAAACCGGCAGGAATCCGATCAGTTGGCCGATCCTTTCCAGCTCCCGGTCGTTCATCGTGCTGTCGACGGCGGAGGCCATCACCATCACGTAGATCAGGGCATCATGGGCGGAAAGCGGCTTGTTCATCTCTGATTCCTTTTTCGATCAGCGGAGATTAGGAATTGGCAGCCGCCATTACAAGGGATCGGTCCTGTCATGGCCGCCGGTTATCTCCGGCGCGGGTCATCGCCGTAAAGGCCTTTTCCTGCCTGCCTGGCCGTCTCGGCGGCTGATGCAAGCGGCGAACCGGCGGCGACTTCAGCCCAGCCGTTTTCGGCAAGCCAGGCGCCGAGATCCTGCGTGCCGAGCCGGCAGGCGGCCGTTACCATTTGCTTCCATTCGGCCGGATCGATATCGCAGGCAATGCTGCGATTGCGCAAAAGCTGGCGCAGCGCCGTCTTCGCCATCATGCCGCAGGGCCATTGTCGGCCCGCCGGCCCGCATATCCTGTCGGCCGGCGTCGGCACGATGCCGGCAAGCTGAAGCCTGCGCTCGCCGAACGACAGCATGCCGGCATTTTCGACCGCCGGCCGCGCCAGCTCCATCGGTTTTTTCGCGGCCGGATCTGCTGCTTGCCCGGCGGCGGTGTCGGCATGTTGCGCGACATCGGCAGGTTTGGGCGCCGTGCCGTCGGCTGGCAGAGGGGAGGGTGGAGCCGGCGGTTGCGCGGCCGGTTCCGCCGAACGGGCGACCACCTCGGCCCGGTCGTCCGAAATCGCCGCCGGTTCGCCGGCCTCGGTGGGCGGATCCACCGTAGTCGCTGTCGCCGTCTCCTCGGCAGACACGGTCTCTTCCCCGGCCGTGCCGCCGCGCAGCCTTGCTTCGCCTGCCATTAGCAGGCCGACCACCACCGCCATTCCCGCGAGACCTGTGAAGATGGCAGCAGGGCGCATGGAATATCTTCCTACTGGCTGGCCCAGATGATGCGGGCGATCCAATCGACGTCGGAAAGCTCGAGAGTGCGGTTGGCATGTTCGGGATTGAGCGACATCAACTCGATCGACCGCGGGCTCTGGCGCAGCAGCACTTTGGCCATCACCTCGCCCTCGTTTGTGCGCACCACGACGCGGTCGTTGCGGCGCACCTGCGCCCCCGGCGCGACGATCAGCACGTCGCCGTCGCGGTAGAGCGGCATCATGCTCTCCCCCTGTACCTCCAGCGCATAGACGCCGGATTTCTGTGCCGGAGCCGCCGGAAATTCCACCACGTCCCAGCCATGGCCGGCCGGAAAACCGCCATCGTCGAAAAAACCGCCGGCGCCGGCCTGGGCGAAGCCGAGCAGCGGAATCGAGCTTCCCTGCGGCGGAAAGGCGTCGTCAGGCTCCCCGGCAGGCTGGTCGGCCAACTGCTTGGCCAGCTGTCCGGAAAGACCGGGATCCGGCCGCAGGAAGACAAGAAACTGCTCCATGCTCGCGCCGGTCGCGCCGAGCACCTTGGCGATCGATTCCGTCGAGGGCCAGCGCAGCCGCCCGTCGGCGGAAAGCCGTTTCGACTTGTTGAAGGAGGTGGGGTCGAGCCCGGCGCGGCGCGCAAGACCGGAGGGCGTCAGGTCGTGCCGTTCGGCAAGCTTGTCGATCGCTCCCCAGATCTGGTCGTGTGACAGCATATGCGCCCGATTCCGTGCGGCTCGTCATGCCGCGCCTAAACCAGGTCGAATATTAACCGACCGTGCCGTCTGAGTAAAGCTAAAGGAGGAATAAAATCCTGTTATCGAGCGCCTTTAGGCGACCATCGCCATGTTGATCTTGCCGAGCTGGATGACTGCCTGCGTGCGGCTGTCGACATCGAGTTTCAACAGGATCGCCGAGACATGCGCCTTGATCGTCGCCTCGGAGACGCCGAGTTCATAGGCGATCTGCTTGTTCAGCAACCCTTCGGCCAGCATGGTCAGCACCCGGCTCTGCTGCGGCGTCAGCGTATGCAGGCGGTGGATCAGGTCGGCGACATCGGGATCCTGCTCCTGGCCGTCGCGATAGTTTTCCGGCGTGGCGATATCGCCGGCAAGCACCGTCTGGATGCTGCGGCGAATATCCTCGATGCCGGAGGATTTGGAGATGAAGCCGGACGCGCCAAGTTCCAGCGCCCGGCGGATCGTCGTTGCGTCGTCGCTTGCCGAAACGATGACGATCGGCAGGCTGGCGAATTCGGAGCGCAACGCCATCAGGCCGGAAAAGCCGCTGACCCCGGGCATGGCGAGGTCGAGCAGCATCAGGTCGGCATCCGCATGGGCGCCTGCAGCCGTGCGGGCAGCGGCGAAATCGCCGGCCTCGACGATCGCCTGCCGGCCTTCCATGCCGATGACAGCCTGACGCAGCGCATCCCGGAACAGCGGATGATCGTCCGCAATGATGATGGTCTGTTCGTGCATCGAAAACTCCCTCCCAAGAGCCCGATCATCGCCGGCGCGCAACGCCATCCCCTCGCGTTCATGCCGGCTTTCTTAAGTGATTATATCAGATCAGGTCTTCTGCGGAAGGGGATTGGCGTTTTCATCAGCCTGGAACTCCTTCACCATCCCCATGAAACTCTTCATCATCTTCTCCATGATGCTGATCGAGCGGTCGACTTCGGCATCGCTCGGCAGTGCGCGCTGGATGGGGCCGCCTTGCTCCAGCTTCGTCACCCGCGCGGAAAGCCGGTCGAGTTCGTCTTCATAGGCCGCCCGTTCGTCGGCCGCCATCCGGCAGACGAGGGCGCCGTCCTTGTCCTGGCAGATCGACATTGCCCCGGTCTGCCGGTCGAGCCGGACGAAATGGTCGCCGCTTTTTTCCAGCTGGAACCGGCTTGCATCGGCCTCGGCCGCGGCCGCGCCAAGCGGCAGGAGGGTAACGCCAAGTATCAGAACCAAAATCTTCATCGTCTCATCCTCCTGAATTTGTTTCTGCCGATCCCATTTTTACTGTCGGGGCGTGGACATCGCCGCCTCTTTCCGGCAAAGCGCTGGTGATCGAGGACCAGCAATGGCGAGGCCATGATGAGCGTGACACCGACCCTTTACAAGATCGTGACGGAAACGCTCTGGCAGCAAGCCAGACAAACCGGCATTTTTCATGGCGCCGGCATCGATCTCAAGGATGGCTTCATCCATTTCTCGACCGCCAATCAGGTGAAGCAGACCGCGGCGCTATATTTTGCCGGCCAGTCTGGCCTGCTGCTGATTGCCGTCGATGGCGGGGGTTTTGGCGACAAGCTGGTGTTCGAGCCCTCACGTGGCGGCGATCTCTTCCCGCATCTCTTTGCCGATCTGCCGCTGGCCGCCGTGCTGTGGCAAGCGCCGTTGCCGCTCGACGAGACCGGCGCCCATGTCTTTCCGGAGCTGCAGCCATGATCGATCCCTTCAAGCGTCTCGCCCGCAAGGGTCTGTTCCTGTTCGATCCGGAAACGGCGCACGGCATGTCGATCGCCGCACTGAAATCCGGCCTGGTGCCGGCCTGCCAGCTCACCCCCGATCCGCGCCTGCGCCAGACCGTCGCCGGACTCGTCTTCGAAAATCCGCTCGGCATGGCCGCAGGCTACGACAAGAATGCCGAGGTGCCGGAGGCGCTGCTGAAGCTCGGCTTCGGCTTTACCGAAATCGGCACGGTGACGCCGAAGCCGCAATCCGGCAATCTGCGCCCGCGCATCTTCCGGCTGGTCGAGGATGAAGCCATCATCAATCGCCTCGGCTTCAACAATGAAGGCCATGAGGCGGCATTCGCGCGCCTTGCCGCGCTGAGCGGCAAGGGCATGGTCGGCGTCAATATCGGCGCCAACAAGGACAGCGACGATCGCATCGCCGATTACGTCGCCGGCATTCGCCGCTTCCATTCGGTCGCACGTTATTTCACCGCCAACATCTCCTCGCCGAACACGCCGGGCCTGCGCGACCTGCAGGGGCGCGAAAGCCTTGCCGCACTGCTATCATCAGTGCTGACGGCGCGCGACGAGGCAGCAGCGACATCCGGCCGCAAGGTGCCGGTCTTTCTGAAGATCGCTCCTGATCTGACCGAGGAAGGCATGGACGATATCGCGGCGGAAGCACTCGCGCATGCGCTGGATGGCCTGATCGTCTCCAACACCACGCTGTCGCGCGACGGTCTCAAGGATCAGCGCCAGGCGCAGGAGACCGGCGGCCTTTCCGGCGTGCCGCTGTTCGAAAAATCGACGGCGGTGCTCGCCAGGATGCGCAAGCGCGTCGGCCCTGCCTTGCCGATCATCGGCGTTGGTGGCATCTCCTCGGCCGAAACCGCATTGGAAAAGATCAGGGCGGGCGCCGATCTCGTCCAGCTCTATTCCTGCATGGTCTACGAGGGACCCGGCCTGGCCGGCGATATCGTCCGCGGCCTTTCGAAACTCATGGATCGCGAAAAGGCCGGCTCGATCGGCGAGCTGCGCGACACCAGGCTGGATTACTGGGCAGCTCGAAAAGTCTGATCGGCCCGCGGTTTGACCAGCACGGCCAGGAAAAAGCCGCGGAAAAGCAGGAAGGCGTTCATCGCCAGCCACAGGCCGTGATTGCCGAAGAGCGGCACGAAAACGGCGAGCATGGCGAGATAACCGGCAAACGACATCAGCATCCGGTTGCGCATCTCGGCCGACCATGTGGCGCCGATGAAGACACCGTCCATCAGGAAGGCGAGTGCCCCTGTCAGCCCGGTCACCGCCGCCCAGGGCAGATAGGTCTCGGCCGCCTGCTGTACCTCCGGTGAGGTGGTCAGCACCGAGATCAGCCAGGAACCGGCAAGGAAGAAGAAGGCGGAAACGATCGCCGCCAGCCCGAAGGACCACAAGATCGTCAGCTTCAGCCCGCGGTCGAAGGCCGGCCGGTAACGCGCGCCGATCGCCCGGCCGGTGATCTGCTCGGCGGCATTGGCAAGCCCGTCGAGATAATAGCTGGAGAGCAGGACGAAATTCATCAGCACGGCATTGGCGGCAAGCGTCACCGCGCCGAAACCCGTGCCGATCCGCGTCATGATGGTGAAGGCGCCGATCAGCACGAAGGTTCGGATCAGGATGTCGCGGTTGAGCGCGAAAAGCTCGGCCAGCCGATGCCGCGAAAAAATCTCCGCCCATGCCGGCCGCTCGGCCCTGGAAAAACCGCTGAGCACGATGAACAGCCCGGCGAGCGCACCGGCCGTCTCGCCGGCCATCGTTCCCCAGGCGACCCCCGCCACGCCCCAATCGAGCGTCAGGCCGAGATAGATGGACAGCAGGATGTTGATGCCGTTGATGATCGCCTGCAGCAGCAGCCCGATCTTGCCCTGTCCGCGCCCGAGAACGAAGCCGAGGATGGCGTAATTCGCCAGCGCCGCCGGTGCGGCAAGGATGCGGATCGAGAAATAGGTGCTGGTCGCCTCTGCGATCGCGCCTTCCGCGCCCATCAGCGGCAACCCGGCCGCAATCAGTAGCGGCGAAAGCAAAAGCAGCGCCAATCCGCAGCCGAGCGCGGAGATCAGTGCTCGCCAGAAGACGGCCTGTTGCTCGTGCTGGTCTCGCCTTCCATAGGCCTGCGCTGTCAGTCCTGTCGTCGATGCCCGCAGGAAATTGAAACTGCCCAAGATGAGATCGAACAGCATCGCACCGATCGCCAGCCCTGCCAGCGCTTGCGGATTGCCCATATGGCCGACGACTGCGGTGCTCGTCAGCCCGAGCAGCGGCGTCGTCACGAAACCGAGCGTCATCGGAATGGCGATCGACAGCACCAGCCGGTGTGTTACCTCGAAGGCCAGGGAATGACTGTTGCTGCGCGTATCCATGCTTGCCCCATATCGAGGCCGAATCGCCTCAGCTTGACAGCACCATGGCCCAATAGGGCAGGTTCTTGGAAGATGCATTATGGGCGACGGCAACGCCAAGGCCGTCATAACGGCCGAGCATGTTTTCCAGATGATGCGGCGAGTTAATCCAGGCCGTCACCACGGCATCGACGCTCTGTTGGCCGGAGGCGATATTTTCGGCCGCCGGTAGTTGCACGCCGCTCGCCTTGACCCTGGCGCCGAAACTGTCGGTCAGCCCCATCAGATGCGCCATCTTACCGGCGCTCGCCATGCGCTTCGCCTGGAAAAGCGCAGCCGTTTTCGCCGCCGGATCGACGCTAAGCGGCGGCAGGCCGTTCTTCGCCCTCAGCTGGTTGACGAGCGGCAGCACGCTCGCCGTTTCGTCCTCGCCGTTCGAAGGCGTGCCGGCAAGGTGCGGGGTCGTGGTGCAGCCGGCAATGCCGGCGGCAAGCGAAAGTCCGGAAAGGATGAGCAGGCTGCGCCTGGAAAGATCGATCGATGTCATGTTACCGGCGATAGCTGAAAAGGCGAAGGATGACGAAAAGCGGGATGACGATCGTCGCCCCGAGGATGAGATAGTTGCCGACACTCCCGAGCGCTGAAAACCCGCGATGCCAGATTTCCAGGATGAAATCCCGGAACCCATAGATGATGTTCCACGGCGTCAGGCCGAAGACGGTCATGACGAAACCGACGATCAGCGACACGACGATAAGCTTTATCAATGTGCGGCCGATTGAATCGCCGAGAAACCTGTTCGCCTGATCGGACATAAGCCATCTCCTGTTTGCCCTTGGAATAAGGTTGCGGCGCACCGCCCGCAAGCCCTTTCCGGAATTGGCCGCTTCGCCTGTGAAATAGGACTTGAGTTTTTTTGTGGCCGCCGCCAAATGCGGCGAACCAAGGTCCAATTATGCAACCCCACCAGCTTTCCTCAGGCGACGTCATCGCCGACCGCCGCGCCGATTATGCCCGCATGCTCGAAGAAGGCGGCGAGCCGGAGGCGGCGGCCGAGCTGATGGAACAGGCGCTCGAGCTCGTGCCCGGCTGGGCCGCCGGCTGGTATCGTCTCGCCACCTATCGCGAAAAGGCGGGCAAGGGCGAAGCCGCGATCGAGGCCTATCGCAGCACGCTTGCCCTCGATCCCGAAGACATTTTCGGCGCCACCCTCAAGCTCGCCCTGCTCGGCGGCGCCGCCACACCCGACCGGCCGCCGAGCCGCTATGTCGAGCGCCTGTTCGACGATTATGCCGCCCGTTTCGAATCAGCGCTCGTCGAAAAACTCGATTACACCGTCCCGCAGAAGCTCGCGGCCCTCGTCGCCTCCACCGGCAGGCATTATGAATGCGCCGTCGATCTGGGCTGCGGCACCGGCCTGCTCGGCCCGGAAATCCGCGCCCGGGTCAGCCGCCTCGAAGGCTTCGACCTCTCGCAGAACATGCTGGCCAAGGCCGCCGAAAAGCAGGTCTACGACAGTCTCGCCCAGGCCGATCTTTCGCTGTCGCCGGATCTCGCCGGCCTGTTTACAGATGCCGCACGCCACCGCGCCGACCTGGTGACGGCAGCCGATGTGCTGATGTATCTCGGCAATCTCGAAAGCGTCTTTGCCATCGTCGAACACCTCGCCGCCGCAGGTGCCGACATCGCTTTTTCAGTCGAGGATGTGGGGGAGGGCGACGGCTTTCATCTGGCGCCCTCGCTGCGTTACGCCCATTCGGAAGCCTATGTGCGGAAGCTGCTCGGCCGTCACGGCCTTGAAATCCTCAAGATCGTCAAAACGGTCATTCGCAAAGATGGCGGTAAACCGGTTGCCGGCATTCTGTTTCTTACGCGGAAATCCCCGTAAGCGAACATTTCTTGCGATGTTTTTATAGGTCAGTATTGCTTACCTAATTCGCTTGATCGGCCCGCGAAAAAACCCGATACTGCAGCGCATCGGCAGCGAGCCCGGCAACAAAGGCCAAGGCGCTCAAGCTCATCTCATTACGCAAAATTTCACCGCGCCCGGTCTTCTCCGGCGTGTTCTTGAACTCGTCTGCCGTGGAGACTGGCGACATGACACAGCTCATCAATGTCCTTGGCGGCTTCTGGAATGCCAGCGCCACGCGCCATGCCCCGATCGAAGACGTGCAGGGCATCTTCTCCGGTAGCCTCGTCGCCGCCCTCGGCCTTTACGTCCTCGCCAGCGCCGGCCTTCTCACCGGCAGCACCGCCGGCGTTGCTTTCCTTCTGCATTATGCCTTCGGCGTCAATTTCGGCCTTGCCTTCTTCCTGCTCAACCTGCCGTTCTTCTGGCTGTCGTGGAAGCGACTCGGCATGGCTTTCACGGTCAAGACCTTCATCGCCATCGGCCTGACCTCGGTGCTATCAGACGTGCAGTCGCGCTTCTTCTCCATTTCCAGCATCCATCCGGCTTGGGCGGCCCTTCTCGGTGGCCTGCTGCTCGGCTTCGGCGTGCTGGCGCTCTATCGCCACCGCGCCAGCCTCGGCGGCGTCGGCATTCTCGGCGTCTATGTTCAGGAGCGTTTCGGCATCCGCGCCGGCCTCGTCCAGCTCGTCATCGACCTCTGCGTGCTCGCCGCCGCCTTCCTCGTCACCACGCCGCCGGTCGTCTTCTATTCCGTGCTCGGCGCCGTCGTCCTCAACCTCTTTGTCGCCATCAACCACCGCGCCGACCGCTACATCGCGATCTAACATTAAAAATCGGTAAGCCATTCTAAACAAAACGTAACTTGCCTCTGCGCAGCCATGACGCGACACTTCCTCCCGCGCCGGATTTGATGAGGTGAGTTATGTCGGATTTGGAAAAGCTTGTAAGACGCCGCATGCAGGAAGAATACGCCAAGGGCGCTTCCGCAGAGGAAATCGCGAAAGTTGTCCGCGACCTCTTCAACAGCATCGACCTCTCGGGCCCATCGCCTGATGTCGTTGCCGTGCGAGCCACGACGGATCGCGCGTGACAGTACATTCAACCGACCCGAACTTTTCGGGTCGGTCGTCCGGAAACTGATATCAAGCTGCCTTGACTGCCGCATCGATCGGATGCTGCGAGCGGAAGCCGACGGCAAGACGGTTCCAGATGTTGATGGCCCCGATCGCCACGGTGATCTTCGTCATTTCCTCTTCGGAGAAATGCGCCTTCAGCGTCTCGTAATCGGCATCCGGCGCGCCTGACTTGGCAATGTTCGTCACGGCATCGACCCAGCCGAGCAGCGCCCGTTCGCGGGTGTCATAAACAGGTGATTCCCGCCAGACGCACATCAGGTTGATCCACTGCTCGCTCAGCCCATCATGGCGGGCTTCCTTCACATGCATGTCGACGCAATAGGCGCAGCCATTGATCTGCGAAGCGCGCAGCTTGATCAGGTGGATGAAGCGGCGCTCCAATCCGGAGGACTGGACGTACTGCTCGAGCGCGACGATCGCCTTATATGCATCGGGGGCGGCTTTGGCGAAGTTGAAACGCGGTTGCATGGTCTTCTCCTTTGTTGTGGCTCAGCGAGCCGTCTTGCGTTCGTGGATTTCCAGGAAGGCGCAGCTTCGGGCTGCGATCGATCCGTCGTCGAGAGCGGTTAGTTCGATGCCAAGGTCGGCAATGCTGGTCTTGGCAAGTTCGGCCCGATAGACCCGTTCGGCTTTGAGCATCGCCGCGCTGATGTTGCAGGGCGTGGCGAAGAAGCGATCGGCGACCGGGTTCGGTCCGCGCTGGCGGATTTCGGCGCAACGGAAAGCCGGTGCCGGTCCTTCGACGGCGAGCAGGATGTCGAGCAGCGAGATCTCTTCGGCCGCCTTGGCCAGCCGGTATCCACCCTTCGGCCCCGGGACAGTATTGAGGATGTCGGCGCCAGACAGCGCCTGCAGATGTTTCAGCAGATAGCTCGTCGAAACGCCGTGGAATTCCGCCAGTGCTGCGGCCGAAAGCACGCCGCCTTCGGAGAGGCCGGCAAGCATCGCGACGCTGTGAATGGCCTGCTCGACCCCATCGCTCATCTTCATCCCAGTGGCTCCTCAATTCAGGGATAAAAAATATCCATGATTATCGCGTTTGTCAATTCCCCCTGCCGCTCTTCTTTTTCCTCAGGCTTTCACTACCTTCAGAACGTGGACCAGATCGATTCCGAAACCCTCACGTTGCTGCCTGCCGCCTTTACCCGCTGGTTTGCGGAAAAGGGCTGGCGGCCGCGCGCCCATCAGTTGGAATTGCTCGCTCGCGCCGAGGCCGGTGAAAGCACGCTGCTGATTGCGCCCACAGGCGCCGGCAAGACGCTTGCCGGTTTTCTGCCGTCGCTCACCGATCTCACCCGCCGCGGCCGGATTCCGCCCGGCTCCGCCTTCACCGGCATCCATACGCTCTATGTCTCGCCGCTGAAGGCGCTTGCGATCGATATCGAGCGCAACCTGATGAAACCGGTCGAGGAGATGGGCCTGCCGGTTACCGTCGAAAACCGCACCGGCGATACGCCGAACGCCAAGCGCCAGCGCCAGAAGCTTAACCCGCCGGATATTCTGCTGACGACGCCGGAACAGGTCGCCCTGCTTCTCGCCAACCGCGAGGCCGAGCGCTTCTTCAAGGATCTGAAATATGTCGTGCTCGACGAGCTGCATTCGCTCGTCACCTCCAAGCGCGGCCATATGCTGTCGCTCGGCCTTGCCCGCCTTCGCCGCCTTGCCCCCGGCCTCCAGACCATCGGCCTGTCGGCGACCGTCGCCGAACCGATGGATCTACAAAAATGGCTGGTCGCCCAACATGAGGGCAGCGAGCATCATGCCGGCCTCGTCGTCGTCGAAGGCGGCGCCAAACCGGATATCTCGATCCTGTCGACCGAAGAGCGCATTCCCTGGGCCGGCCATTCCGCCCGCTATGCCATTCCCGACGTCTACAACAAGCTCGTCGAACACAAAACGACGCTGCTGTTCGTCAACACCCGCAGCCAGGCGGAAATGCTGTTTCAGGCGCTCTGGACGATCAATGACGACAATCTGCCGATCGCCCTCCATCACGGCTCGCTCGATGTCGCCCAGCGCCGCAAGGTCGAGGCGGCGATGGCCGAAAACCGGCTGCGCGCCGTCGTCGCCACCTCCACCCTCGATCTCGGCATCGACTGGGGCGATGTCGATCTCGTCATCCATGTCGGCGCGCCGAAGGGCGCTTCGCGGCTTGCCCAGCGCATCGGCCGCGCCAATCACCGCATGGACGAGCCGTCGAAGGCGATCCTGGTACCGGCCAACCGTTTCGAGGTGATGGAGTGTCAGGCAGCGCTCGACGCCAATTATATCGGCGCCCAGGACACCCCGCCGGTCGGCCGTGGCGCGCTCGACGTGCTCGCCCAGCACGTGCTCGGCATGGCCTGCGCCGAACCTTTCGACATGCTGGAACTCTACGACGAAATCATCAGCGCCTCGCCCTATGCCGATCTCAACTGGGAAACCTTCGAGCGCATCGTCGATTTCGTCGCGACCGGCGGTTATGCGCTTCGGACCTATGAGCGTTATGCCCGCATCCGCAAGACCAAAGAGGGCCGCTGGCGCGTCTCCAATCCTGCCGTCGCCCAGCAATACCGCCTCAATCTCGGCACCATCGTCGAAAGCCCGATGCTGAACATCCGCATGGTCAAGCGCGGCGAGGGCGGCAGGATCGGCCGCGGCGGCGCCACGCTTGGAAAGGTCGAGGAATACTTCCTCGAGCAATTGTCGCCGGGCGATACTTTCGTCTTCTCCGGCAAGGTGCTGCGCTTCGAGGGCATCCGCGAAAACGAATGCCTGGCATCGCAGGCCTTTTCGCTCGATCCGAAGATCCCGTCCTACAATGGCGGCAAGTTCCCGCTGTCAACCTATCTCGCCGAGCAGGTGCGGGCGATGATCGCCGATCCCGACCGCTGGCGCCATCTGCCGGATCAGGTGCGCGACTGGCTGTCCTTGCAGAACGACAAGTCGATGCTGCCGAAGCGCGACGAGTTCCTGATCGAAACCTTTCCGCGCGGCAGTCGCGGTTATATGGTCGCCTATCCCTTCGAAGGCCGTCTCGCCCACCAGACGCTCGGCATGCTGCTCACCCGCCGGCTGGAGCGGGCCGGCGCCAAGCCGCTCGGCTTCGTCGCCACCGATTATTCGCTGGCCGTCTGGGGTCTTGAGGATATGGGACTGATGATCGGCAATGGCCGGCTCAGCCTCTCCGACCTCTTCGACGAGGATATGCTTGGCGACGATCTCGAAGCCTGGCTCGACGAATCCTTCCTGTTGAAACGCACCTTCCGCAATTGCGCCGTGATTGCGGGCTTGATCGAGCGCCGTCATCCGGGCAAGGAAAAGAGCGGCCGGCAGATCACCGTCTCGGCCGATCTGATCTACGACGTGCTGCGCAGCCACGAGCCGGATCACATCCTGCTGCAGGCGACGCGGCAGGATGCGGCGACGGGACTTTTGGATATTGGCCGGCTTGGCGATATGCTGAGACGAATCAGGGGCCACATCACCCACCGCGCTCTCGACCATATTTCCCCGCTCGCCGTGCCGGTGATGCTGGAAATCGGCCGCGAAGCGGTGCCGGGCGAGGCCCATGATGCGCTGCTCGCCGAAGCGGCCGACGATCTGATCGCCGAGGCGCTCGCTTGAGACTTGTTTGGAAGCAATGACCGTGATGAACCGCCTGGCGCTTGCGCGCGACTTATCGGGACAGACCGCGATGCCGGGGATCGAGACATCGGTCCATGGCATTGCCGTCGTCTGCGATCCGCTCGGTGCGCTTTATCTGCCGGATGCCGGCCTGCTCGTCGTCTCCGACCTGCATCTGGAAAAAGGCGCAGCCTTCGCCCGCCGCGGCATGATGCTGCCGCCTTATGATACGCTGGCGACGCTGACCGTGCTTGCCGCCGTCATTTCGCGTTATGATCCGAAGCTCGTCGTCTCGCTCGGCGACAATTTCCACGACCGCGTCGGTTCTGCGCATCTGCCGGAGAATTTTCGGGCGCTGATCGTCACAATGGCCCGCGGCCGCGAATGGATCTGGGTCAACGGCAATCACGATCCCGACGGCGTCGTCGATCTGCCCGGCGCTTCCGTCGACGAGATGCATTATGCCGGCCTGACCTTCCGCCACGAGCCGAGGAACGGCTTGCAGAGCGGCGAAATCGCCGGCCACCTGCACCCGTCGGCAACCGTCCGCCGCCGCGAGAAATCCGTCCGCCGCCCCTGTTTTGCCACCGACGGCGCCCGCCTCCTGATGCCGGCCTTCGGCGTCATGAGCGGCGGCCTGGATCTCGCCCATCAGGCGATGAAGGGCCTGTTCGACACATCCTCGCTCATGGCGCATCTGCTGGGGCGGGATCGGATCTATTCGGTCAGGTACGGGAATTTGCGCGGGTAGCGCTTGCTGTGCCGTGGCGGCTCGCCCCAGGCCCGGCAGGGCAGAGGGGGGCCTACACGGCACACCCTGAAATCAATCGCACTCCTGCAACTGCCGCTGATACGTCCCGGCCATTCGCGCGAACTTCTGCGCGGTCTGCTGCAATTGCCCGTTCGAGCGCCAGTCGCCGCGCTTGTAACCGGTCGGGCCGGAATAGTAGGCGAGATAGAGGTTATAGGCATCGTTCAGCGGAATGCCGGTCTCCGCGCTGTTCTGGGCGTGATACCAGCCGATGAAATCGATGGCGTCGGCGAAGTTTGCCCGCCGCGCCGTCCAGTTCCCGGTCTGCGACTGATAGTGATCCCATGTCCCGTCGAGCGCCTGCGAATAACCGTAGGCGGTCGACGGCCGGGTCCAGGGAATGAAGCCGAACAGCTTGGTGCGCGGCGGCCGGGCATAGGGCTGGAAGCCCGATTCGGTATACATCGTCGCCATCAGGATCGGCACCGGCACGCCGTATTTCTTCTCCGTCCGCTCGGCCGCTCGTTGCCAGCTGGAGAAGAGCCCGTCGCGCTCATCGAAGACGGCACAGATGTTCCTCGTCTGCTTCGGCGCCGTCGCGCAGCCGGCAAGCAGCGCGAGACCCACGGCGGTCAGAACGATACGAGTACGCATGACAAAACCTCTCGTTTCCGAGAGATTACTAACTCGTAAATGTTAAGGACCGGTTTTTAGTCGAATACGAAGTTTTCTGGATAGCTGCCTGCGCCGGCCAGGGATGGATGCCGTCGCGCAGCCAGAGGACGCTGTCGCGCCAGAAGCCCTCGGAATGGCGTGCATGGAACAGGCCGAAATGGCCGATCGCCTCGAAGCCGAAATCGGCGGGCTGCAACAGCACTTCGCCGATCTCGGCATTGCGGTAATAGGCAAGCGTCCGGCGGATCGCCGGCACGGTTCCGAGTTCGTCGTCCGACATGGCGACGGCCAGGATAGGTGCGGTCACGGCAGCAAAACGCTTGAGCACCTCGTCCCGCTCGGCGACAGGGTGGCTCATCTCCATGCGCGCCCGGCGAAAGCTCCATTCATGGGCGACGCCGGCCGGCAGATCCTCGAGCCACCCGAGCCGCTTGCCGGGAAAATAACCGAAGAGCGCCGTCAGCACCGGCATGGCAACGTGCCATTTCATCAGCAGCCGCATCCGGCGCGCCGGCGCATAGTCGCGCCAATAGGCATATTGAGCGCCCATCGTCAGCATGCGGTCGATCCGCCCGCCATGTTTCGAGAGGCCCGGCAGAAAACCGCCGATGCTGTGGCCGACGACATAAAGCGGCTGGTCTGCCCGTCCGTCCATGAAGCGCAGCGCCGCGTCGAAATCCTGTTCGCCCCATTCCCGCCAGCGATAACCGCAGCCGCGGAGCCGCGCCGGCCGTGAAAGCCCGATGCCGCGGTAGTCATAGGTCAGGACGTCGAAACCGTGAGCGGCGAGAAAATGGGCGTAACGATGATAATAACGCGCAAGCACGCCGGTCGCCGGATTGACGATGACGCTGGCGCGAGCCTTCGCTGCGCCCGAGGTCCAGAGATGGCCGCCGAGCATCACGCCGTCGCTGCATCGGATCTCCACCGGTGCACCTGCTGCCGGCCGTTCATCTTGTTCTTCCGCAAACGGCAGGTCCGTGCCTTCTGCCATGCTCCGTCTCCCTGTTCGGGGACGATGATAGAGGCGGGATTTCAGCAGGAAAAGCCGAAGGCGGCCATAGATTGGGCCATTGGCGTCATCAGATAGTCTAACCCGCTACGCTTTGACGGGCGCGTAGCGCAGGATTACCGCGCCGCTTTCCGTCGTCGAGGATTGGATGAGTTTCAGCGGCAGTTGCTCCCCTGCGGGCTTGAAAAGCGGGTTGCCACCGCCGAGAATGACCGGCACGACGCAAATCCTGACTTCATCGATAAGGCCGGCTTTCAGCAGGCTGTCGGCAAGCGCGGCACTGCCGAAGATGAAGATCGTCTTGCCGTCCTCTTGCTTCAGCCTTGTCAATTCGGCGATCGGATCGCTGACGACGCGGGCATTGTTCCAGCCGGGCTCGGTCATCGTCCGCGACACGGCGATCTTGGCGATGCCGTTCATATAGGCCTTGATCTTGTCTTCGCTTTCGGCGGTCGGCCAGTAAGAGGCCATGCCCTCATAGGTCTTGCGGCCAAAGACCAGCAGATCGCCTTCTTCGCCGAATTGCTCGGCCAAACGCTGCAGCTCGGGTCCCCAGGCGAGATTATGAAAGTCGATATCCCACGGCTTCGTGCCTTCGAAATAACCGTCGAGGGTCATCAGGTTCCAGACGACGAGCTTTCTCATTCCATCCTCCTTCCGGTCTGCCGGCCGCAAAACAAGTTGCTTATCGCAACCGGTTTGAAACTAGGGCAACCGATAGCAAAATGCAAGCGGCTTGTCGGGATAGATGGAGAATGGCTGCGCCGGCATGAAGCGTTGGCTTGCCCGATCACCCTTAAGAAATTCGCGTAAGCAGCGCCTTGCGGCGGATCAGTCCTTGCGGAAGATCAGGCTGGCGCCCCAACCGGTGATGACCGCGAGAGCCACGGACGCGAAGCCGTAGAGGATCGGCTGGCCATGCGCGGCGTCGGTGATCGTCTGCTCGATGCCGGTCTTGATGACACGCAGCGGCAGCGATTGCTGGGTGATAAGATTGCCGCTCTTGAACAGATAGGCGCGCACCGTGTGGACGCCGTTCGGAATGTTTGCCGGCAGGCGCAGGCTCGCCTTGAAGAGATTGGAGGAAACGAAGCGCACGCCGCTCGGGTTGCGGTCGTAGAACCCGCCGCCCTGCTGCAGCCGCCGGAAGGCATCGCGGAATTCGCTGAGATTGCTGCCATCGCCGACAAAGCCGACCGGCGTCAGCGGAATGTGATCGATGCCGATCCCCTGATCGGTCAGTTCGAGCGGCGTCGTCAGGTCGTCGATCATCCGCGAACTCGACATGGAATAGGAGTGCGGCACCGCCTCGAAGGTCATCGAGCGTGTATTCACCCAGATGCCGAAGACGCGCTCCTTCTTGCGCACCGTCGCATCCTGGCGCGGGCCCTCCAACACCACGACCACATCATATTGGCCGATGGCGAGCAGCAGCTGGTCGGTGTTCGACAGCGCCCCGAAGATCGTCAGGTCGGCGCCGTGGAAATCCGAAGTGATGGCGATTTCGCTGGTCGACGTGCCGATTTCTAGCCCTTCACGCACCGCTTCGGTTGCCTGCCCAGGCAGCCATTGTGCTACGGCAGCCGCCGGCAGCAGACAAAGAAGCGCGATGGCGGCGGCAAGCAGACGCATCAGTTGCCCGCTCCCATCACCACCGAATAAATGTCGGCCGGCGTCACCACCAGCGCGATCGCCAGACGCACGCCGACGGCGAGCACCAGCAAGCCGAGCAGGGCGCGCAACTGCTCGCCGCGCAGCTTCTGGCCGACGCGCACGCCGTATTGCGCGCCGATAACACCTGCGACCATCAGGATGAAGGCAAGCACGATATCGACGGAAAAGTTCGTCGCCGCTTGCACGATCGTCGTATAGGCGGTCACGAAAATGATCTGGAACAACGAGGTGCCGACAACGACATTGGTCGGGATGCGCAACAGATAGATCATTGCCGGCACCATGATGAAGCCGCCGCCGACACCCATGATCGAGGTGAGGATGCCGATCGCAAAGCCGAGCGCAACGATCGGAATGACGCTCAGAAAAACTTTGGATTTCTTGAAGCGCACCTTCAGCGGCAGTCTGTGCACCCAGTGCTGGTGGCCGGGCTTGCGTGGCGCCGGCAGCTCGTTGCGCGCCGCCCGCCGCATGGCATTGATGCTTTCGAGCAGCATCAGTCCGCCGACCGTGCCGAGGAAGATGACATACATCAGCGAAATGATCAGATCGAGCTGGCCGATGGCGCGCAGCAGCGAGAAGATCCAGATGCCGACCGTCGCCCCCGAGAGGCCGCCGATCAAAAGCACAGTGCCGAGCTTGACGTCGAGCGTGCCGCGCCGAAAATGCGTGATCGCGCCTGAGATCGACGACGCCACCACCTGGTTGGCGCCGGTTGCGACCGCAACGATCGGGGGGATGTTGTAGAAGATCAGCAGCGGCGTGATCAGAAAGCCGCCACCAACGCCGAACATTCCAGACAGGAATCCGACGGCCGCCCCCATGCCGAGAATGATGAAGATGTTCACCGACAATTCTGCGATGGGCAGATAGATTGTCACAGCCGACCCCGAATGATGACCGCCCCTGCCGGGCGGGTTCTGTCACGACCCCGTTCGAATGCGCACCATACTGTGAAATCGTTGCCAGAGGCTTTCGATCAGCCCTTGTGGCGATGAAGATTGAAAGCGGACGATTCGGCAGGTGCGTCGATCGATCTGTCCCGCATAATCCGGCTTTTTTCAGATTGCGTGACAGGTGGGGGTAAAAAGTGGAGAAAGCCTTGCGGCATAGTGCCGCCAAGCTCGGATTGCTGACAAAGTCCGGCCGAGTCTTTCGCCATGCTTGGCTCGCTGTCCGGTTAGCGCCGATGGTTAGGCCGCCCCTCACCCTAACCCTCTCCCCGCAAACGGGGCGAGGGGACGTGCCCACGAAAGGTTGGTGGAGACGAAGAGGGCGCGGCATATCTCCTTCGCCCCGTTTACGGGGAGAAGGTGCCGGCAGGCGGATGAGGGGCGGCTCGGTGCCTCCCGCATCGATGCGGCATGCCTCAGATCGCCTTGCTGCCCTGCTTGTTGCGTTCGAGCAGTGCCTTGACGGTCGCGTCGGTCACCTTGCCGTCCGGCTCCTGGCCGACCGACTTCTGGAAGCTTTTGATCGCGGTCACGGTCTTTGCGCCCATTTCGCCATCCGGTGAGCCGGCGTCGAACCCGTTATTGTTGAGGATCGCCTGGATATTGCGGATCGCCTTCTTCATATCGACGGTCGCCGTCTTGAGGCCGGTGCCGGCCCATTCGTCGGGAATGTCGATGGTGTTGGTGCGGTGATCGACCGGCTCCGGCTTCCAGAGATCGGCCTTGGCGCGTGCCCGCTCCAGTTGGTCCGGCTTCATGGCTTTGGCCACTTCGTCGCGTTTCTGTGCCGCGTCCTTGTCGCCCGCCTTGGCGGCGATCGAAAACCATTTGTAGGATTCTTCGAGATCCGCCGGAACCCCATTGCCACGGGCGCAAAGGATCGCCAGGTTGAACTGGCTGTCGGTGATGCCGAGGTTGGCGGCCTTGGTGAACCATGAGGCGGCCGTGGCATAGTCCTGCTGGCCAAGCGCGCCGGAAGCGTAGAGCACGGCGAGATTGTGCATGGCGCTGGCATTGCCCTGACTTGCCGCCTGCTCGTAGAAGCCCTTGGCCTTGGTGATGTCGCGTTCGACGCCATTGCCCTTCTCGTACATGCTGCCGAGCCGGTACTGCGCCGGCGCAAAGCCCTTGTCGGCCGAAAGCTGGTACCAGCCTGCAGCCTGTTTCTGATCGACGGTGATGCCGTTGCGGCCGTCCGAGTAACGCGCGCCGATCTCAAACAGCGCCAGCACATCGCCGCTGCGCGCCGCATCGGCAAGCGATTTCGGCTGGACGGTATCGGGAATGGTGATGGCGGACTGCGGTGCGGATGCCGCCGCCGGCGTGTTCGCAACGAAGCCCGATGTCTCCTGTGCCGCGCCGGATGGGGCGGCAGGCGCAAATGTCGCGGCCCCTTCGCCGTCGAGCGGGGCGGCGTCGGTCAGATGTTCGCCGGCAACCGGCGGGGTTGCTTCCGGCTCAGTCTTTTCGGCGGCAAGCGGCGTCGTGTGCGCTGTGGGAGCGGTCGTTTCGGCCGCGCCGGTGTCCGGCTGGGCGGGTGTTGCCTCAGGCAAGGCCAGCGGCGGGTTCTCCGTCGCGCCGGTCAGCGCCGAGACCTCGGCAGGCGCCTGCGGGGCGCTCTCGCCGCTCGTCAGCGTCCGGGCAAGCGGAAAGGCCATGATCGCCAGCAGAACGGCGCCGACCGCGAGCAGGATCGGCCGGCGGTAGCGCGAAAAGGCACTGGTCTTGCCCGTCTTGTCAGACCTATCGGTCTTGCCGGCCTTGTCGACGCTTGCGCCCTTCTTCTCGGCCTTGACGGCTGCCTGTTTCGGATTGGCGTCCACTTCCATCGCGGCTGCCTGCGCCGCACGGCGCGCGGCGGCGATATAATCGGCGCGATCGGTTTCGGCGGCAGGTTTGCCGCGTGCAGCACTCTGGCTGGCGCGGACGCGTTCAAGGATCTTCTTCACGTCGGGTGCGCCCGAGCCCGGCTCGAGCAGTTCGTTTGCCGCATCCGTCGGCACCACGTCGGTCGGATCGATCGACGGCGCGGGGTCGATCATCGGGCGTTCGGGTGCCCGGCTCTCGGTTTTCTTGCCGGGCAGCAGCCGCTTGCCGAGGCTGGCGAGCAGGCTGGCCTTGGTCGGCGCGTGCGTCGCAGCCTCCGGCGTCCTGGTCGCGGCTTCGATGGCGATCGCGCTGGTTCCGCTCATGGCATCGGCTTGCGCCGGGGCGGCAGGTTCGGCTGCAACCTCGGCCGTGCGGATGACGGGAGAGGCCTTCGCTGCCAGGACAGCCGCCGGCGTCCTGTCCATCTCGGCCTCGGCCACCATCAGCGCGTAGGGATCGACATCGAAATCGACGTCGGCCACCGGCATCTGGGCATTCACCCGCCCGCCACGCTCTTCCATGCCGTCGAGACGGTCGGCAATATGCACCAGTGTCTCGTGCAGCGCCTTGAAGGTCTTGTGCGTGCGCTCCTCGCTGTCGCGGCTGATATCCTCGAGGTGGCGCAGATCCTCGGCCAGCGCCGTCAGCGCCGACATGTCGGCGGCGGGCACGGCGCCCTGCGGACCGCCGTTGCGCGAATAGGCATCGATGACGGCCTCCGCCGCCTGGCGTGCCGCCTCGATGATATATTCGTCGCTCGTCGCCATATAGTCTTCGATCGCGCCCATCCGCCGGTCGAATTCGGCGGGGATCACGGCGCTTTCGCGCGGCGTGTTCATCAGTGCCGAAAGATTGGCGATCTGGTCTTCCAAGTTCTTCAGCGCACGTGGATCGGTCGGCGCTGCCGATGTGCTCTCTTCCAGCCGGGCGGCGATGTCGCTGAGCCGCCCTTCGAGACGCCGGAAGGCGCCGTCGTCGACCGCGGCGACCGCCGTGGGTTGCAGGTCCGCCATCTCGTCGATGCGCCGGGCGAGACCGTCGAGCCGCTGCGCCAGCACGTCGTTGACCGCGCCGTTCTCAAGCGCGTCGATCTTGCGGGAAATGTCGGAAAGCGTGCCGGTGAGGTCGGGCTGCGCCGTCGCCTGCGTCCGCTCCAGCAGATAGGAAAGATGTTCCAGCCGTTCGTCGAGCCGTGACGTCGCTTCCACCTTCGTCAGTTCCTCGACGCGTCCCGTCAGCGCCTCCAGCCGCATCGCCAGCTCGTCGGCCGGGTTCACGCGGTTGGCCGCATCATGGCTCATCAGGTCGATCTGATCGGCCAGCGCCGAAAGCCGGCCTTCCAGCCGCTGCATCAGCGCCGGATCGTTGGCGGCAGCCGCGCGCCCACTTGCTGCGATTGCCCGGCTGATCTCGTCAAGCCGCGTGTCCATGGCTGCGAACTGTTCCGACATGACCCGGTCGTGCGGCTGGATCATGTTGCCGAACTGCTCCATCGCCGTGGCGATGGCGATCAGCTTGTCCTCAAGCGCCCGGACCGCCGGGCTTTCGCCCATGCCGCCGATATGACGCTTGATGTCGTCGAGCCGGTAGGCGAGCGAAACCAGCTCTTCCTGCAGACCCTCGGTATCGAGCGCCGCAAGCCGGCTTTCGAAGCCGTCCCAGCGGTTTTCCATATGGCGCAGCGAATCCTCGCGCGCCAGCCCGTCCATCAGCGAGCGCAGCTCCTCGAAATCCTCGCGCAGGCCGGTGGCCTCCGGGCCGCTCGAGCGGCCGGTCAGCTGGGTGATGCTCTGGGCAAGCCGGCCCATATCGGCGCGCATATCGTCGGCGAAACCGCCATCGCCGGCATTTGCCTTGATCTCGCGCAGCTCGGCGCGCAGCGCGTTCATCTCGCGGGTGACGCCCTCCGAAATATCGCGCTTCAGGTCATGCCTGAGATTGACGAGCGCCTGGGCGATCTCGGTCATCGTGTCGTCGCCCGCACGGAAGGCGGGTGCCGGTTGTGGTGCGGCGGCGCGCGGCGCGGGTTCGCGCACCTGCGGGGCCGGCTCGCGTGTGTAGGGTCGCTCGCGGCCCGCTTCAAGCGCGCGCTGGCGCTGGCGGATTTCGGAAAGCGGATCCGGCCGCGGCTCGAGCGGCGCCCTTGCGGGGCGCGGAGCATTGGAGGCTGGGTAGGGTTCGCGCTCGGCTGTTGCCGTGCGCGGCCGCTGTTCGCGCCCACTGCCCATCAGCCCTTCGATGCGTGCCTCCAGCCCTTCGATCGTGCGGTTCAGCGCATCGAGCGAGGTCCTGTCGGACTGTCGGGAAGGATTTGATCGCGATCCGTTCATCTTCTTGCTCGCTTCGACTGCTCGACCCCTCGTCAGAGCTCGATCCTTGGCTTTTCCGTCTGTGGCCAGCGTCTTCACGCGGACCGGAGCGCATCATTCATAAGAGGTTAGTCAATTAGACTTTCCTCAAGCTGGACGATGTAGCGGCATCCTTAGAAACGCGAGACTGGGAAAAGAAATGCGGATTGCTACTGCTCAATCCGCACCTTTCACGAAACGTGGTAAACAAGCCGTTAATGTCGATGAGAATTTTTTAACGTTTGTGTTCCAAACGCCGTTTTAGGCGGCAATTGCCCCTGAATTCGTCACATCGAATGGCGGTGGAGCGCCTAGGTCGGCCGCTTATATTGCAGCTCGATCTTCACGCCTTCGGGGCCATAGACGAAGACCTGGCCGAGATCGGTGTCGGGAATATCGTAATACTCGTAGCGATAGCCGCTCGCCTTGATGCGCTCCAGCGCCGGGGCGAATTCATAAAGGCTGAAGGCGACATGGTTGAAGATGCCGGACGGAAAGTCGGTGCTGCGCGATGTCAGGCTGAGATGGATGACCGGGCGTTCGTCCAGATAGAGCCAGTGGCCGGGCGAGTCGAACGGTGGCCGATAGCCTTCCTCGACGCCGAGTACGGCGTTGAGGAAGCCGATCATACGAGGAGCATCGCGGGTATCGATCGTCACATGGTCCAGGCGCGGCATCGATGTCTTCCCCCTCAGCTCCGGCAACGAAACATAGTCTGTTCGTCGCCGCCGCGAAAGCTGCCTTCTCCCGGCAGCATCGCGGCCGTCGGCGGCAGCTCAGAAATTCTCCGTCCAGGGCCGGACTTCGACCTCCAGCGACCATGCGCTGCGGTGCTGGCGAAGCACGTCGATATAGGTCTGTGCGATCGCGTCCGGCGCGAGCGTGCCATCCGGCTTCTCCGCCCGGTCCGGCCGCATTTGCGAGCGCACCGCGCCATCGATGACGAAATGCGCGACATGGATGCCCATCGGCCCGAGTTCACGGGCCGCACTCTGGGCAAGGCCGCGCAGCGCGAATTTGCCCATCGCGAAGGGGGCCGATTGCGCAAAGCCCTTCACGCTTGCCGAGGCGCCGGTGATCAGGATGGCGCCACGGCCACGCGGTATCATCCGCCGCGCCGCCTGCTGCACCGCCAGAAAACCGCCGAAAGCGGTGGTGGCGATCGCCTTTTCGACATCGGCGGGATCGAGTTCGGCCAGCGGCCCGCGCAGGCGGGCGCTGGCATTGAAGATCACCACGTCAGGTCCGCCGATCGTGCTGGCGGCCTCTTCGAACAGCGCCGCGACGCTCTCGGGCTCCGAGACATCGGCGGTAAAGGCGCTGGCGCCGGTCTCCTCGATGAGCCCCTGCAGCTTCTCGATATTGCGGGCGGCGAGCCCGACCTTGACGCCGAGCGCCGACAATTGCCGGGCGAGCGATGCACTGATGCCGGAGCCAGCGCCAACGATCAGCGCGCTCTCATAGGGAAAGTCGGTCATGATATCTTCCTCGATGGATCGTCTGGAAGACGTAGGAAGTCTAAACGCTCTGCGCTACCGCCCAGCAGACATTCGTTCCTCGGTAGGCTGTCTTATCAGCTCGAAACCGATCATGCTGGTGGCTCTCCCGAAGTCTTGCCACAATACCGTTTCCGATGGACAAGGAAGACGAGATGACGTCTCCTCCGCCTGGCGCTTCACGGCTCGTGGTTTCCGCCCTCGAATTTTTTCACGAAAGCCGCACACCCACAAAATTTGACGTTTACGCAAACGTCAATATTTTGTAAGACGGTGCCCGAGGCCGGCGCGATCCAGTCAGCCGAATGGGAGGAATTCTTAAGATGCCAGTCTACAAGGCCCCGGTAAACGATACGCTCTTCATCCTGAACGATGTGCTGGGCCTGGAACGCTACAACAATCTTCTCGGTTTTGCCGACGCGACGCCGGATATGATCGAGGCGATCCTCAGTGAGGCGGCGAAGGTTGCCGAGGAGGCTCTCTTCCCAGTGAATTATTCCGGCGATCAGGAAGGCTGCACCCGTCACGACGATGCCAGCGTCTCGACGCCGAAGGGTTTTAAAGAGGCTTACAAGGCCTATCGCGACGGCGGATGGATCGGCCTTGCCGTGCCGGAGGAATTCGGCGGGCAGGGGCTTCCCTATACGCTGCATACCGCCGTCGGCGAATATACCTCCGCCGCCAACATGTCGCTGATGATGTATCCGGGGCTGACGCAGGGCGCGATCGCCGCGCTCCTCGTCCACGGCTCCGACGAGCAGAAGGCGACATACCTGCCGAAGATGGTGGACGGCACGTGGTCCGGCACCATGAACCTCACCGAGCCGCATTGCGGCACCGATCTCGGCATGTTGCGCACCAAGGCAGTGCCGCAAGCTGACGGCAGCTACAGGATCTCCGGCCAGAAGATCTTCATCTCCGCCGGTGAGCACGATCTCGCCGACAATATCGTCCACCTGGTGCTCGCGCGCATCGAGGGTGCGCCCGAGGGCACCAAGGGCATCTCGCTGTTCATCGTTCCGAAATTCCTCGTCGGCAAGGACGGCGCCCTCGGCGCCCGCAACACTGTCTCCTGCGGTGCGATCGAGCACAAGATGGGCATTCACGCCAACGCCACCTGCGTCATGAATTACGACGAAGCGACCGGCTTCCTGATCGGTGCCGAAAATCGCGGTCTCAACGCCATGTTCGTGATGATGAACGAGGCCCGTCTGATGGTCGGCCTGCAGGGCATCGCCGTTTCCGAGATCGCCTATCAGAACGCCGCCAATTACGCCCGCGACCGTATCCAGGGCCGCTCGCTGTCCGGCCCCAAGGCGCCTGACAAGAAGGCCGATCCGATCATCGTCCATCCCGATATTCGCCGCACGCTGATGACCATCCGCGCTTTCAACGAGGGCGGCCGGGCCTTCCTGCTGTGGACCGCCCTCAAATCCGATATCGCCCACCGTGCCACCGACGAGAAGGAGCGCCAGACGGCCGACGATATTCTCGGCCTCGTCACCCCGATCCTCAAGGGCGTGATGACCGACAAGGGCTTCGATCATGCGGTCATGGCCCAGCAGGTCTTCGGCGGCCACGGCTATATCGAAGAACACGGCATGAGCCAGTATGTGCGCGATGCCCGCATCGCCATGATCTATGAAGGCGCCAACGGCATTCAGGCGCTCGATCTGGTCGGCCGCAAGCTCGGCCTGAACGGCGGCCGCGCCGCCACGGCGCTGTTCAAGGAGATCGGCGATTTCTGCGAGGAGAACCGCGGCAATGAAAAGCTCTCCTTCTTCACCAAGCATCTGAAGAAGGGCTTGAACGACGTCCAGGGCGCGACCATGTGGTTCATGCAGAACGCCATGGCCAAGCCCGACAATGCCGGCGCCGGCTCGACCGATTACATGCACCTCTTCGGCCTCGTCGTCCTCGGCTATATGTGGGCGAAGATGGCGAAAGCCGCCGAGGACGGCCTTGCATCCGGCGATGGGACCCGAGAGGATTACTTGAAGAACAAGCTGGTGACCGCCCGCTTTTTCATGGAACGGATCATGCCGGAAACCGTGCTGCGCAAGGCCCGCATCGAAACCGGTGCCGACACGATGATGGAACTGGCCGCCGAAGCGTTTTGAGCCATTTCTCCCTCCCCCTTGTGGGGAGGGCTGGGGAGGGGTCTTCTCTCCTCCTTCCAAGATTCAAGGCAAGATAGATTGCCGCCAGGGAGACGAGACAATGACCGAGGTTTTCATTTACGACCACGTGCGCACGCCGCGTGGCCGCGGCAAGAAGGACGGCGCCCTGCATGAGGTGCCCTCCGTCCGCCTGGCGGCAAAGACCCTGGAAGCGATCCGCGACCGCAACGGGCTGGATACGCAAACGGTCGACGACATCATCATGGGCTGCGTCGATCCGGTCATGGATGCCGGAGCCGTCATCCCCAAGGCCGCTGCCTTCGAAGCCGGTTACTCCAACAGGGCGCCCGGCATGCAGATCTCCCGCTTCTGCGCCTCCGGCCTCGATGCCGTCAATTTCGGCGCCGGCAAGATTGCCCAAGGGGCCGACGACATCGTCATTGCCGGCGGCGTCGAAAGCATGTCCCGCGTCGGCCTCGGCATGTCGGGCGGCGCCTGGTTCATGGACCCCTCGGTGAATTTCCCGGCTTTTTTCATGCCGCAGGGCGTCTCGGCCGATCTGATCGCCACCAAATACGGGTTCAACAGGACCGATGTCGACGCTTACGCGGTCGAAAGCCAGAAGCGTGCCGCTCACGCCTGGGAACAGGGCTGGTTCGACAAGTCTGTCATCCCGGTCAAGGACCAGAACGGCCTGACGATCCTTGATAGGGACGAACACATGCGCCCAGGCACCGACATGCAGGCGCTGGCCTCCCTCAATCCTTCATTCCAGATGCCCGGCGAGATGGGCGGCTTCGAGGCCGTCGGCATCCAGGCCCATCCGGAGATCGAGCGCATCAACTATGTCCATCATGCCGGCAATTCCTCCGGCATCGTCGATGGCGCCAGCGTCGTCCTGCTCGGCTCCAAGGCCGGCGGTCAGAGCATGGGCATAAAGCCGCGCGCCCGCATCAAAGCCTTCGCCAATATCGGCTCCGATCCGGCGCTGATGCTGACCGGACCTGTCGATGTCACCGAGAAGCTGCTGAAACGGACCGGTATGCGCCTTGCCGACATCGACCTCTTCGAGCTCAACGAGGCCTTTGCCGCCGTGGTGCTGCGCTATATGCAGGCCTTCGGCATCGACCATGACAGGATCAACGTCAATGGCGGCGCCATCGCCATGGGCCATCCGCTCGGCGCCACCGGCGCGATGATCCTCGGCACGGTGCTCGACGAGCTCGAACGCCGCGACTTGAACACCGCGCTGGTGACGCTCTGCATCGGCGCCGGCATGGGCACGGCGACGGTTATCGAACGCGTTTGATCCGCAAGAGAATTCAGGGAGAGGAATTCCCAAAATGAGCACCTACACCAATTTCACGCTCGAAACCGACGCCGACGGCATTGCTCTCGTCACCTGGGACATGCCCGGCAAATCGATGAACGTCTTCACCGCCGAAGTGATGGCCGAACTCGACGCCATCATCGACGCCACGGTGGCCGATGCCGCCGTCAAGGGTGTCGTCATCACCTCGGGCAAGTCCTCCTTCTCCGGCGGCGCCGATCTGTCGATGGTCAAGTCGACCTTCACTTTCTACCAGGATGAGAAGGAAAAGACCCCGCAAACGGCCGTGCAGAAACTCTTCGACATGGTCGGCAGCATGACCGGCCTGTTCCGCAAGCTCGAAACATCGGGCAAGCCCTGGGTTTCCGCCATCAACGGCACCTGCATGGGCGGCGCCTTCGAAATGTCGCTCGCCTGCCACGGCCGCGTCGTCTCCAATGCCAAGAGCGTCAAGATCGCGCTGCCTGAGGTGAAGGTCGGCATCTTCCCCGGCGCCGGCGGCACCCAGCGTGTGCCGCGGCTGGCGAACGCCCAGGATGCGCTGCAGATGATGACGACAGGCCAGTCGCTTACCGGCTCCCGCGCCAAGGCGATGAACCTGGTGCATCAGGTGGTCGAGCCGGATCAACTGATCCCCGCCGCCAAGCAGATGATCAAGGATGGCCTGAAGCCGGTCGCCCCCTGGGACGAGAAGGGTTTCAAGGCGCCTGGCGGTGGCATCTGGACGCCGGCCTCAGCCCAGCTCTGGCCGGCAGCGCCGGCCATCCTGCGCCGCGAGACATCGGGCAATTATCCGGCAGCGCTTGCCATCCTGAAATGCGTCTATGAAGGCCTGCAGGTGCCGTTCGACACCGGCCTGAAGATCGAGCAGCGTTATTTCACCGAGGTGGTGCAGACCCGCGAAGCCTTCTCGATGATCCGTTCGCTGTTCATCTCCATGCAGGAGCTCGGCAAGGGTGCGCGCCGTCCGGCCGGTCACCCGAAGACCGAGCTGAAACATGTCGGCGTCGTCGGCGCCGGCTTCATGGGCGCCTCGATCGCCTATGTCACCGCCGCCGCCGGCATTCCGGTGACGCTGATCGATCGCGATATGGAGGCGGCTGCCAAGGGAAAAGCCGTCTGCGAAGGTCTGGTCAAGGATTCCGTCGGTAAGGGGCGGTTTACCCAGGACGAGGCCGCGGCCCTTCTCTCCTGCATCACGCCCTCGGCCGATTATGCTGGTCTCGCCAATGCCGATCTGGTTATCGAGGCGGTGTTCGAGGATCGCGAGGTGAAGAAATCGGTGATCGAGGCTGTGGAAGCCGTGCTGCCGGAAGGCGCGATCTTCGCCTCCAATACTTCGACCCTGCCGATCACAGGGCTGGCGAAGAATTCCAAGCGCCCGGCCGATTTCATCGGCATCCATTTCTTCTCGCCGGTGGAAAAGATGATGCTGACCGAGGTCATCCTCGGTAAGGAAACCGGCGACAGGGCACTGGCCGTCGCGCTCGATTATGTCGGGGCGATCAAGAAGACGCCGATCGTCGTCAACGACACCCGCGGCTTCTTCGTCAATCGCTGCGTGCTGCGCTACATGTCGGAAAGCTACGATATGCTGATCGAGGGCGTGCCGCCCGCGATGATCGAGAATGCCGCCAAGATGGCCGGCATGCCTGTGGGTCCGTTGGCACTCAACGACGAAGTCGCCATCGATCTTTCGCTGAAAATCCTCAAGGCGACGGCCGCCGATCTCGGCGAGAAGGCCGTCGACCCCAGGCATATGCAGCTGATCTCCCGCATGGTGGAAAAGGAGGGGCGCTTCGGCCGCAAGAATTCCAAGGGTTTTTACGACTATCCGCCGAAACCGGCGAAGAAGTCGCTCTGGCCGGAGCTCAAGAGCCTCTACCCGCAGAAGAAGGCGGATGAGGTCGATATCAATGTTCTGAAGCAACGCTTCCTCGTCACCATCGCGCTCGAAGCCGCCCGCACTGTCGAGGAAGGCATCGTCGCCGACCCGCGCGAGGCCGACGTCGGCTCGATCCTCGGCTTCGGCTTCGCGCCCTATACCGGCGGGGCACTGAGCTATATCGACGGGATGGGCACGAAGGCCTTCGTCGAGTTGACTGAAAAGTTAGCTGCGGCTTACGGGGATCATTTCAAGTCGACGCCGCTGCTGAAGGAAATGGCCGCCAAGGGTGAGACGTTTTATGGGCGGTTTGATCCCTATGCCAAGATCGGGGAGGCTGCGTAAGCTGTTTTAGACAGGGTCATCTTTGCCGTCATGCCGCGGCGCCCCCCTCTGCCCTGCCGGGCATCTCCCCCACAGGTGGGGAGATTGGCTGGGCGCGAGGGTTTCCCCCGATTTTGTCCGTCACGGCAAAACGCAGAAGAGGTCCGGCGAGCCGGCAACTTGCTAATCTCCCCACCTGTGGGGGAGATGCCGGGCAGGGCAGAGGGGGGCGACCACCGCACGACATCCGAGATGGTTCGACTTTCCCTCGGCGCCCGCCTTGCCAAGGACACAATTTCCGATTAAACGTTCACGCATCGATCTTGCTAGATGAACTTTGAAGCGGCGCTTGCGTCGTTCCTGGCGAACTTCCTCCAAAATCGGTTTTCATCGCCGCTCGGCATTTGTTCGAGCTGCAATCTTCTATGAACGATTCGAAAAGGATATCGTCATGAGCACAGGTACTGTTAAGTGGTTCAACGCAACCAAGGGCTTCGGCTTCATTCAGCCGGATGACGGCGCTGCCGACGTTTTCGTCCACATCTCGGCCGTTGAACGCGCCGGCATGCGCGATCTCAAGGATGGCCAGAAGCTGTCTTACGAGCTCGTCCGCGACAACAAGTCCGGCAAGATGTCGGCTGACCGCCTCCAGGCGGCCTAAGCCTTCAAGGCTCTAAATATCATCTCCGGATCGTGACCACGGATGTACCGGCACGGTTCGTTGAGATAGCAGGGAAGGTCGGGTTAGCCCGGCCTTTTTTTGTTTCTGGGCGGCCGATGCTGTCCATTTCCCAAGACATGCGTCCGCGACACCCCCCTCTGCCCTGCCGGGCATCTCCCCCACAGGTGGGAGATCGACAAGTGGCCGGCCCACCGGACCTCTTCGGCGTCTTGCCGTAACTGACATGTTGAAGCGTTGATTATTTGGGGAAGTCGGGGCGCCCAGCCAATCTCCCCACCTGTGGGGGAGATGCCCGGCAGGGCAGAGGGGGCGCTCACGGCACGACTTTAAACAATCGTTCGATTTCGCTCGGCGACGGCGACAACAAGCCTCGCATGACAGGTAAGCCGCTCAGCCTCCAGCCGCCCCGTCATTCTCCAGCATCTCCATCACCCGCGCCATGACCGCGCGCGCCGCATCGAGTTCGGCTGACGTAAACGCAGCACCGAGCCCGTCGGCCCATCCGGCCTGCGCCACCTCGATCACCCCCAGCCGGGCGGCCCCTTCCGCCGTCAGCAGCACCAGCTTGGCGCGCTGGTGCTGCGGATTGTCGGCATAGGCGATCAACCCTTCCCTCTCCAGCATGTCGGCAAGCCGCTGCACGCCTTGGCGGGCGAGGCCGAGCGAACGAGCGATCTGCGCCACCGACATGTCGTTGCGCCTTGCCGCGGCCAGCACCTGCCAGCGGGCGCTGGTCTGTCCTGAGGGTTTTGCCAGCCGGTCGCCGGCTGCCGTCAGGTGACCGGCGAGGCGAAGGGCCGTGATCGCAAAAGCGGAAAAGGCATCGCCTTCCATCGTCCGCGTCGGTCGATTTCGTTTGACAACATGTTGTCTATTTTGTATCTCGTCCATAATGACAACATATTGTCATATCGCGACTGCAAAGGCAACGTCGAAGGAGGAGCGCACCGTGAAGAAAACTTACAAGGGAAGCTGCCATTGCGGCAAAGTGCATTACGAGGTGGACGTGGACCTCGCGGAGGGCACCGGCCGCTGCAATTGCTCGATCTGCGCCAAGCGGCGCTATTGGGGTGTCAACGTCAAGCCGGAAGATTTCCGGCTGATGTGCGACGAGGCTGAGACATCAGACTACCAGTTCAACACGATGAGCGGTCATCACCGCTTCTGCCGCAGCTGCGGCGTGCCGGCCTACGGCAATGGTTATGTCGAGGCGATCGGCGGCGCCTATGTCTCGATCAACATCGCCTGCCTCGACGATATCTCCCCTGAGGAACTGGCAGCCTTGCCCGTCCGTTATGCCGACGGCAGGCACGATGCGTGGTGGAACGAGCCGGCGGTGACGAGTTATCTCTGATGCAAGTCAAAGAGCTTTAGAATCGGTGTCGGTCCGTCGTCCTCCCGTTCGTCTTCTGCCTATAATGGAGAAGGAGAATGATCGTGAAAGACGAAGCCAATGCCAGGCATGAAGAAGAGGCGGTCATCGCCATGCTGATGATGCGGGCCAAGGCGCTCAGTGAAAAGAACGCCGAGGAGGCACTTTCCTATGAAGCCGAGGATTCCGTCGAGTTCTCGCTGGCGCCGCCGCTCGTCTGCAATGGCAAGGACGCAGCCGGCCTGCAGGCCTGGTTCAATACCTGGCAAGGCCCGATCGGCGGCGAAGTGCGCGATGCCAGATTGACGGTCGGCGGCGATGTCGCCTTCTGGAGCGGTCTCATGCGCATGACCGGGACCAAGACCGATGGCACCGAGGTTGATCTCTGGTTTCGCCAGACCCTCGGCCTCGTCAAGCGGGATGGCCGCTGGCTGGTCGTCCATCAGCACGCCTCAGTGCCCTTCGCCATGGATGGCAGCGGCCGTGCGCTGCTCGATCTGAAACCGCAAAGTGCAGGCCCTGGCGAATAATTCCGTTGCCGATCAAGCATGTCGCTCAGACCGTGCAATGGTTTGTCGCAAGGACATGCCTAAAAACAAAGACTTAAAGAACGGGCGCGAATATGAAGGATCGCGGGTGTGCTTTTGAGAATAAGAACTTTGTTTTAATCAAATTTTGCAAGCATGGAGATTGGGAGGCCTTCAGTTTCTGCTGGATGACGGTTGTTTATACGTGCCGGCGAATTTGACTTAAGGCGTGCGTCAGTACAGCAGCAAGGCGGGCGGAGAACATGCTTTTCAAGTCTACGACAAGTCGCAATCTTTTTTCTGTGGCGGCCTGCGGCGTCATTGCCGTTATTGTCGCTTCCAGCGTGATTTTCTATCGTTCCTATACGGAAATTCGCAGCGGCAGCATCGATCAGATGCGCCAGATCGCCACAGTCGAGGCGCTGAAAGTCGAAAAGAATATCGGCGGCTCCGTGCATATCGTGGACAGCCTTGACGTCGTGCTGACGACGATGAAGGAGATCGGCGACACCGATCGTGCCAGGGCGGACAAGATCCTGCTCAACATGCTGCAAGCCAACCCCCCAGTCCTTGGGACTTGGACCGGATGGGAGCCGAATGCTTTCGACGGCAAGGACAAGGATTATGTCGGCAAGGAAGGACACGACGCGACGGGCCGCTATGTGCCCTATTGGGTGCGAAGCGGGGGGCAGATCACCCATACCGCGTTGACCGATTACACCGTGGCTGGAGCGGGCGACTACTATCAGCTGCCGTTCACACAGCGCAAAACCGTTATCATCGAGCCGTATTCTTATGCGATCGATGGAAAAGACGTCTTGATGACCTCCGTCACCAAGCCGATTGTCATCGACGGCAAAGCCGTTGGCGTTGCAGGCCTTGACCTTTCGCTTCAGGACACCAACAAGGCGCTGTCAGCCGTTCGACCGATGGGGGAGGGCTTCCTTGGCCTGGTGACCAGCGCCGGCAAGATTGTCAGTCATCCGGATGCGGGCCTCATCGGCAAAAGCCTTTCCGAGGCGGGAGTAAAGACTGCGGATTGGGATCGTCTTATCGCCAATCCCGGTGTTGAGCGTGAGGTGACCAATGAGGACGGCAGTGTATCGCTGGCGATTGCCATCGCGGTCAAGCTTGCCGAGAGCCCGGATTGGTATGCGATCGTTTCGGTCCCGAAGGCAACACTCTTTGGGCCTCTGTATGCGGTGGTGCGGGATGCCGTTCTCGCAACAGGCTTGGCGGCCTTGCTGCTGGGCGTCGCCGGGTGGCTGATAGCACGCCGGTTCGTCGGTCGGATTTCCAGCGTCATCGGCGAGACTGCCGAGATTGCTGCAGGCAAACTCGATGTGAGCCTGAAGGACAGCGACGCGAAGGACGAAATCGGCGACCTGTCGCGCTCGCTGAAGGCATTGTTGGAGAGTAACCGCGAAAGGGCGCGTCTGCAGGTCGAGGCAGAAGAAAACCGCGCGCTGCAGGAAAAGGAGCGTGCAGAGCGCGCCCGGGTCGACGAGGCCCAGGAAGCCGACGTCAAATTCGCCGTCGGTGAATTGGCGCTAGGCCTGGCGAAGCTTGCGGGAGGCGACATGACGAGCGCACTCGAGCATCCTTTCGCAGCGACGCTTGACGAGACCCGCATCAATTTCAACGAGTCGGTCGTCAAACTGCGTTCGGCGCTGGTGTCGTTCTCCCAAAATGCCGAGGTCATCCAAAGCGGCACCGAAGAGATCCGTGCTGCTGCCGACGATCTTGCGCGCCGGACGGAACAACAGGCTGCCTCCGTCGAGGAAACTGCCGCAGCGCTCGAGCAGATCACGACATCCGTCAAGGATTCCACGGCGCGTGCCGAAGAAGCTGGATCGATGGTTGTTCGCACCAAGGCAAATGCCGAACGCTCGGGCCAGATCGTGCAACGGGCTGTCGAAGCGATGAACGACATCGAACAGTCCTCCAAGTCGATCTCGAATATTATCGGCGTCATCGACGAGATCGCCTTCCAGACAAACCTGCTGGCGCTGAATGCCGGCGTCGAGGCCGCGCGCGCCGGTGAAGCCGGCAAGGGCTTTGCCGTTGTTGCTCAGGAGGTCCGGGAACTGGCGCAGCGCTCGGCCGGCGCGGCCAAGGAGATCAAGGCGCTGATCGGCGCTTCAGGCGGCCAGGTGCGCCATGGTGTTGCGCTGGTGCGTGAGACCGGCGATGCGTTGGACGGGATTGTTCAGGAGGTGCAGCAGATCGACCGCAACGTCCACGCGATCGTTCAATCCGCCCGTGAGCAGTCGACCGGCCTTCAGGAAATCAATACCGCCGTCAATCAGATGGATCAGGCGACGCAGAAGAATGCAGCGATGGTGGAGGAGTCCAATGCGGCCGCCCACACGCTTGCGACCGAGGTCTCTGCTTTGTCCGGACGGTTGGGTCAGTTTCGGCTTGATACGGGCACGGGCATGACGTCGGCAATATCGCGTCCGAATGCGCCGCGTCCGATCGCCGCTCCGAAAATCGTATCGTCGCATGCGGCCATCCCGGTTCCCTCTCCGGCCCGCGCATTGAAGAGGACGCTGGCGACCGCTCTGGGTGGCGGCTCGAAGGCAACAGCTCCGGCCGACCACGGCTGGGAGGATTTCTGACCCGATCGTTCAACGGAACGCGGTGACGGATCCCCGTCATGGATGATCGCGGCGGCCGTCCTCAGGCCGCCGCCTTCCGACGGCCGGCGCGAAGCCCCAGCAATCCGACGCCCATCAGCAGCAGGATGGCCGTTGCATAGATATCCGTCGTCAGCGCATAACCGGCCGATTTCGCCAGGAAGCCGGCAAGGATCGCCGGCAGGCTGAAGGCGAGATAGCTCTGGACGTAGAAGGCTGACAGCAGCCCGGCCCGCTCATCCGCCTTGGCGAGCGGCATGATGGTGCCGATCGAACCGAGGAAATTGGTGCCGAAACCGGCGCCGGTGAAGACGGTGCCGATCAGAAGCAGCGGCACATTGGCGAGATGCACGCCGGCAACGACGGTCAGGATGCCGAGCGTTTTTGCCGACACGCCGAAACGGAGATTGGCCGGGGCCGACCTGCTGCGCCTGAGATAGACGGCGATCGCCCCGCTCGCCATCAGCGCGGTCACCACCGCGCCACCCGTCAGCGGCGCGCCGCTGCCGGTGGTGCTGGCGACCAGCGACGGGACCAGCGAGAGATAGAAGCCGGCAAGCGTCCAGTTGGCGATGTTGATCGGCGTCACCAGCGACAGCGGCCGCTTTACCTGCTGGGGAATGGCGACCCTGGGGATCAGCGAACCGAGCGCGCCCGGCCGCGTGCCGCCGGTCTCGTGCGTCAGCCAGATGCCGGCTGCCAGCAGGGCGAAGACGGCAAGCAGCAGCGCATAAATGAGATGCATCGGGAAGGGGCCGTATTGGATCAAGGCGCTGGTGCCGACCGCGCCGACCGCCATGCCGCAAAGCGGCGCAATCGAATTGACGATCTGTCCCTTTGCCCGGTCGACATCGACGAGGGCCGCGCCAAGCGAGGCGCCGGCGATACCGGTCGCAATACCCTGGACGATCCGTGCCGCGATCAGCCAGCCCGGGCCGCTGGCGACGACGAAGAGGCCCATGGCGATGATTTCGAGCACAAGGGCGAAAAAGATCACCGGCTTGCGGCCGAGATGGTCAGAGAGCGAACCGGCGGTCAGCAGCGCCGCCAGCAGCGCGAAGGCGTAGACCGCGAAGACCACCGTGATCAGCACCGGCGACAGGGAGAAGTTCTGCTGATAGATCCGGTAGAGCGGCGTCGGCGCTGCGGAAGCGCCGAAGAAGGCGGCGAGTGTCAGCGCATGAAAGCCGATCGAGGGGTGCTGCGCATTCTCGGTGGATTTGGTTGCGGCGGCCATATACAAGCCCTCTTAAAGCCAAATAATTGCGTTAGCTTCATTTAAGGCGATTGCACGGTAAAGGCAAATTCTTTGCGTTTATGGTTCTGTCAAAGATTTTGAACCATGGTATGCCTGTCGCCCGGAAGCGTGCAGCGGTTCCGGATAACGACATGCATAAAACGAAGATACGAAAGTTGGATTGCAGGCATGGCGGTAAAAGAGAATCTCCGTCCGGGCGGCAGAAGCGCGCGGGTTCAGGCATCGGTTCACAAGGCGGTCCATGAGCTGTTGGCCGAGACGAACCGCGCCGAGGTGACGATCCCGCTGATCGCTGCCAAGGCCGGTGTGACGCCGTCGACCATCTATCGCCGCTGGGGCGAGCTTCAGGCGCTTCTTGCCGACGTTGCCGTCGAGCGGCTGCGGCCGGATATGCAGCCGGTCGATGCCGGCGGCGGCAGGGCCGATCTTGAAGCCTGGGCCGAGCAGTATGCCGAGGAAATGTCTTCCGGGCCGGGCCGCGAGATGATCCGCGACGTGCTGGCGGCACAAACGGGCACAAATGCCTGCAAATGCAGCGAGTATACCCGCCAGCAGATCGGCGTCATCGCCGAAAGGGCAAAGGTTCGCGGCGAGGTCTTTCCGGAACTCGAGCGCGTCATGGATCAGGTCGTGGCGCCGATCATGTATCGCATCCTGTTCGGCGATGTGCCGGATGCGGCGCGGGTCCGTGATCTCATCGCGCGCGTCATGGACGCTGCGGACTGACCCTTACTCTGCAGCCGCGCGCTTCAAGCCGGAAATCTGGGTGATATAGGCGCGCAGCGCTGCCGGCCGCACCGGTTTGTGCTGAACGGCGATGCCGTATCGCTCGGCCTCGCTGCGCACCTCCGGCGTCCGGTCGGCCGTGATCATCAGGGCGGGGATATCGGCTCCGAACTGCCGGCGCAGATGCAGGATCGCGGCAATGCCGGTGCCGTCGTCGAGATGATAATCGGCGATGACGAGATCCGGCGGCCCGCCATGGCCATCGCTTGATATCACCTCGGCGAGGCTATCCAGCGCCTCGACCTCGCAGCCCCAGCCGCTGAGCAGCAGCCGCATGCCTTCGAGAATCTTCGGTTCGTTATCGATGCAGAGGATCTTCAGCCCTCTCAGCGGCTGCCCCGGACGGTCGGCGGCAGTGGTGGCCGCTGCAGCCTCCGCCGGTCGCGAGACGTCGAGCGGCATGGCGATGCGGAACTCCGTACCCTTGCCATGCGTCGAGTGCAACTCGACCGGATGGTTGAGAACGCGGGCGATGCGGTCGACGATCGAAAGACCGAGCCCGAGGCCGGAGGCGGTTTTGGCGCCTTCGTCCAGCCGGGCGAATTCCTTGAACACCGTGCGGAATTTCGACGGCGGAATGCCGATGCCGGAATCGATCACCTGAATGATCACCTGGTTGCCGCGCCGCCGCGCGCCGACCAGCACCTTGCCGGTGATCGTGTATTTGATGGCATTGGAAACGAGGTTCTGCACCAGCCGTCGCAGAAGATTGGGGTCGGAGCGCACCCTGAGCGACGTCGGCATGACCACCAGCTTCAGCTGTTTCTCGCGGGCGATCGGTGCAAAGTCGGTCTCGATCCGCTCCAACAGGTCGGAAAGTGCCACGGCGGCGAGGCGCGGCCGCATGGCCCCGGTGTCGAGCCTGGATATATCGAGCACGGCGCCGAGAATGGTCTCGACCGATTCCAGCGCGGAATCGATGTTGCGCACGATCGGGCTGTTGTCGGATTGCGCCATGCGCTCGACCAGCGCCGAGGAATAGAGCCTGGCGGCGTTCAGCGGCTGCAGAATATCGTGGCCGGCGGCGGCGAAAAAGCGGGTCTTGCCGATATTCGCCTCGTCGGCGGCGGCGCGCGCCTCTGCGAGTTCGTGGTTGACCCGGGTCAGCTCGGCGGTGCGTTCGGCGACGCGCTGCTCCAGCGTCTCATTCGCCTGTTTCAGCGCCTGGTCGGCGCTGACGCGCTGGGTGATATCGGTGAAGGTCGCGACGATGCCCTTGTCGGGCATGGCATTGGAGCGCACCTCGATGATCCGCTCGCCGCCGCTGAGCACCAGTGCGAAGGGTTTGTCGAGGGTCAGGAAATGCCGCACCGTCTGATTGAGATCGCCGGGCGCGATGTCGCCACGCTCACTCAGCGTGGTGACGATGTCGGCAAGGGGAAAACCGACCTGGCCGGCGCTTTCCGGCAGATCCAGCAATTGCCGGAAGCGCCGGTTCCAGATCGTCAGCCGGTTGGAACTGTCGAACACCGCAATGCCTTGATCCATCTGCGAAAGCGCGGTCTGCAGCATGTCCTGGTTATATTGCAGCGCCTCGCTTGCCTGGTCGAGCAGCCAGGCGGTGTCGGAAGAGGCATCCTCGATCTTCTGCAGGATCAAGGACAGCACCAGCCGGGCTGACGACGAGCCGATGGCGCTGCCGAGCAGCTGCTCGCTGAAATGGATGAGCGCCATGTCGGCCGGTTGTTCGTCCTCCAGCTTGCGGCCGGAGCTTTGTTCGTAAGTCGTCAAAGAACGCTGCATCCGCTCTTCGCCGAGATAACGCGAGATCGCCGCCTTGAGATCGCCGACGCTGATGCGGGTCTTCCAGCCGCGCGTGGCAAATTGCGAGCGCGAATGCCGCTTGACGAAGATGCCAGCCTGGATGCGTTCAAGCGGCCGGGCATTGCGGGTGAGCGAGCCGACGACGAAGAAGGCGGTGTTGACGAGCAGGCTCATCGCCGTTGCATTGACCAGGGGGTCGGCCTCGGCTGCGGTGAACAACGTCGTCCCGGGAAAGATGAAGCCAAGCACGGCGCTGGCCACATAGGAATAATCGGGACCGCCGAGCGAGGGCAGGAACAGCAGGTAGATCCAGATGATGAAGCCGGAGGAAAGCCCGAGGATCGCGCCGCGTGCATTCGCCCGCCGCCAGATCAGACCGCCGATGAGGGCAGGGGCGATCTGCGCGATTGCCGCGAAAGAAAGCAGGCCGATCGAGGCAAGGCCGGCGGTGCTGTCGGTCGAGCGGTAGTAGGCGTAGCCGAACAACAGCACGGCGAAGATGGCGCTGCGGCGGATGTTGAGCAGGGTCTTGGCAAAATTGTCGCGCATGCTGGCGCGGCCGGCGAGTTTGCGCCTCAGGAAGATCGGCATGATGATGTCGTTCGACACCATGATCGACAGCGCCACGGAATCGACGATGACCATCGCCGTTGCGGCGGAGAAGCCGCCGATGAAGGTGATCAGCGACACCACCGGCATCTGGCCGGCAAGCGGCAGCGACAGCATGTAGAAATCGGCGTTACCCGCGCCGCCGAAGGTCAGCAGCCCGCCGATCGCCACCGGCAGCACGAAGAGATTGATGGCGATGAGATAAGTGGGAAACAGGAAGCCGGCGAGTTTCAGCTGTTTCGGCGTCCGGTTTTCGACGACCGTCACGTGGAATTGCCGCGGCAGCAGGATGATCGCGAAGGCCGAGAGGAGGATCAGCGTGATCCACCGGCTGATCGGCGTATGGTAGTTGAGCGCCGCCATGACCAGCTCGTTGTCGACAGTCTTATGCCAGAGATCGGTCGGGCCATCGAAGAGAAACCAGATGACGCAGATGCCGGCGGTCAGGAAGGCGACGAGCTTGACGACGGATTCCATCGAGACCGCGAGGATCAGGCCGTCCTGGTGTTCCGTCGCATCCGTATGCCGCGTGCCGAACATGATGGCGAAGCAGGCCAGCACCAGCGTCGCGATGAGCGGCAGGTCGAGGAAGTAGAGATTGCCGCTGCCGATGCCGTAATCGGACGGGTTGACCATGGCGCTGACGGTGCTCGAGATCGCCTTGAGCTGCAGCGCGATATAGGGAATGGTGCCGATCAGCGAAATCAGCGCGACGATCGTTGCGACCGTTGGGTTTTTGCCGTAGCGCGCGGCGACGAAATCGGCAACCGAGGTGAGCTTCTCCGCCTTGGCGAGCTCGATGATGCGGCGAAGCAGCGGCATGGCGAGCGTGAAGACGAGGATCGGGCCGATATAGATTCCGGCAAATTCCAGGCCGCGTTGTGCGGCAAGGCCGACGCTGCCGAAATAGGTCCAGGAGGTGCAGTAGATCGCAAGGCTCAGTGCATAGACCACCGGCCATCCGCCTTCGAGCCCGCCCTGGCCGCGCTTCTTGCGGTCGCCATAGCTGGCCACGGCGAAAAGCAGGAGCAGATAGCCGAAGGCAGACGCGAATATGACCCAGCCTGGAAGCATTGACCCTCCGCCGGCGGAACATCCGCCGGGACCTCCCGCAACGTGTGGCAGCTTAAGTTATTTCACGTGCTTTGAAAATTCCTGGCCGTCTAGGTCTTAAGTCAAAGACCGCCGGAGGCATTGCCAAATAATTGCGATTGCCGATTGATTAATTGCAGTGAAGATGTAGCTAATAAAAACAACTGCATATCTTTGAACTACATCAGAGGGAGACGGATGCGATGCTCAATGAGTTCAAGGCCTTTATCGCCCGCGGCAATGTCATGGATCTTGCAGTCGGCGTCATCATCGGCGGGGCCTTCGGCGGCATCGTCAAATCGCTGGTCGACGACCTGATCATGCCGATCGTCGGCGCCATTTTCGGCGGCTTCGATTTTTCGAACTATTTCCTGCCGCTTTCGTCGGCCGTCAACGCCCCGACGCTTGCCGCCGCTCGCGCGCAAGGGGCGGTCTTTGCCTATGGCAGCTTCCTTACCGTACTCATCAACTTTCTCATTCTCGCCTGGATCATTTTTCTGATGGTCAAGGGCGTCAACACCCTGCGTGCTCAGGTCGAGCGGCAGGAAAAGACCGCACCGGAAGAGCTGCCGCCGCCGCCTGCGGACGTTCAGCTGCTGACCGAGATCCGCGATCTCCTCGCCAAGCGCCCGACGGCCTGATCGGGGCTGGAGGCTGCCCTCACCCTAACCGACCGGGGTCGAGCCACTGGTCTCGACCCGTCCGTCGGACTCCCCGTGAAAAACGGGGAGAGGGGACGTGCCCGCGCGAGGTTGATGAGAACGGAGAGGTCGCGGCATACCCCTTCGACCCGCAAGCGGGAAGAAGGTGCCGGCAGGCGAATGAGGGGCAAGCATCAATCTCCCCAGGGAATTTTTTACCGCCGGCCCGGCCCGGCCATTCATCACGAAAATCAATATGCCATCACTGGATATCATGGGATTTGCCGACGCAAATCCACTATGAATGCGGAAACCGGAGATGTGCATGTCTATCGTGAAGAGCCTCAGCCCGCGCGCCATGGCGGCGCCAGAAAGCGGGATCGTCGAAGTCGTCAACTATGCCCGTGGCCGTGAAGGCCTGTTGCCGCTCTGGGTGGGTGAAGGCGACCTGCCGACGCCGGATTTCATCAGCCGGGCGGCGATGGACGCGCTTGCCGCTGGCGAAACCTTTTACACCTGGCAGCGCGGCATTCCGGAGCTTCGTCAGGCGCTTTCGGATTATTACTTGAGACATTTCGGAATCCGGCTTCCGATCGAGCATTTCTATGTCACCGGTTCCGGCATGCAGGCGATCCAGATCGCCGTGCAGACGCTGACCTCGCCTGGTGACGAGCTGGTTTACCTCTCGCCTTCCTGGCCGAATATCGCCGCCGCTCTGGAGATAGCAGGTGCACGCTCCGTCGGTGTCGAACTGCAATTCGAAGGCGGTAAATGGGCGGTCGATCTGAACCGCATCGAAGCCGCGATCACCCCGAAGACCAGGGGCATCTTCATCAACACCCCGTCAAACCCGACGGGTTGGACCGCAACCAGCAAGGATCTGGGCGATATCCTGGCGCTGGCCCGCCGGCACGACCTTTGGATCCTGGCCGATGAAATCTACGCCCTCTATTACTTTGCCGGCGGTCGGGCACCCTCGTTCCTCGATGTGATGGAGCCGGACGACAAGATCATCTTCGTCAATTCCTTCTCGAAGAACTGGTCGATGACCGGCTGGCGCGTCGGCTGGATCGTCGCCCCGCCTGAAATGGGCCAGGTCCTCGAAAACCTCATCCAGTATTCCACATCGGGCGTGGCGCAGTTCATGCAAAAGGGCGCCGTCGCCGCCCTGAATGAAGGCGACGATTTCGTCGCCGCCAATATCGCCAAGGCGACCCGCTCCCGCGATATTCTCTGCGACGCGCTTGTCGCCACCAACCGCGTCGAAACGCTGAAACCTGACGGCGCGCTCTACGCCTTCCTCAAGATCGACGGCGTCGCCGACAGCCGTAGGGCGGCACTCGATATCGTCGACAAGACAGGCGTCGGCCTCGCCCCCGGCACCGCGTTCGGGCCTGGCGGCGAACTCTTCCTGCGCGCCTGTTTCCTGCGCGATCCCGCCCAGGTGGCGATCGCGGCCGAGCGTCTCTGCGACTATATCCTCAAGCTCTGAGAAGCGGCTCGGTCGGCGATTTCGTGCCGGAATCGTCCGATCGATAAAACTTGAGCAAAGCCTGAAATCGGCCTCTAACCACAAGTCCAAACATACCGGTTCAAACGGCCTCGAACGGCGGTTCGATAAGAAAATTGGAAGGAAAAACCGGGCCTGATGCCCCTGCTTATCAAACGAAAGCAGGGATGCGGGTCATGGCGGTTTTGGTGACGGGCGGCGCCGGATATATCGGCAGTCACATGGTTTGGGCGCTGCTCGATGCAGGCGAGGATGTGGTCGTGCTCGACCGCCTCTCCACAGGCTTTCGCTGGGCCGTGGCACCGGCGGCGCGCTTCTATCTCGGTGACGTCGCTGATGCCGACATATTGAAGAAGATCTTCATCGAAAACGACATCGAGGCGATCGTCCATTTCGCCGGCTCCGCCGTCGTCCCGGTCTCGGTTGCCGATCCGCTCTCCTATTACGACAACAACTCAGGCAAGACCCGGGCGCTGCTCTCCGCCTCGGTCCAAGCCGGCATCCGAAACTTCGTCTTCTCCTCGACGGCGGCCGTTTACGGTCAGCAAAAGACCGATCTGCCGGTGAAGGAGACGGCCTCCCTCAATCCGGAAAATCCTTACGGCCAGTCGAAGCTGATGACCGAGTTCATGCTGCGCGATGCCGCCGCCGCCTATGATTTCAACTACGTCGCGTTGCGCTACTTCAACGTCGCCGGCGCCGATCCCGACCACCGCGCCGGGCAGTCGACCTCCGGCGCCACCCACCTCATCAAGGTTGCCTGCGAGGCAGCGCTCGGCCGGCGCGACAGCGTCAGCGTCTATGGTATCGATTACCCCACCCATGACGGCACCGGCGTGCGCGACTACATCCATGTCACCGATCTTGTCGATGCCCATCTGAAAGCGCTGCAGCACCTGCGCAGGGACAAGGGCTCGCTCGTTGCCAATTGCGGTTACGGCAGCGGCTATTCCGTGCTCGATGTGCTGAACATGGTCACCCGCCTGCACGGACATTCCTTCAAGATCCACATGGCGCCGCGGCGCGCCGGCGATTCGGCCAGCGTTGTCGCCGACGCCTCGCTCGCCCGGCAGGTGCTCGACTGGAAGCCCAGGCACGATTCGCTCGAAACCATCGTCCAAAGCTCGCTCGATTGGGAAATCTTCCTGTCGAACAGAAACGTCGACGATCTGCACAGCATCCACCGGGCACTCGCAGCCGCTTCGTTCTGAGTGGTATGAAAACTGTCTACCAGCGCCGTGCCTGCATGCCGTCACGTGAATAAGGAATGATCAAGCTTTCTCTGGCTGGCTCCGGCCGACGGAAAAGGGAAGATGAAGAACTTTCTGGCCTCATTGCAGCTGCAAAAAGACAATCCCACGCTTCTGACGGCGCAGTTCCGGGCCCTGTCGTCGCAGATCCCCATTCTCTATATCCTACTGGTCATCAACGCCCTTGCGGTGGCGATAACCCATCTCGAATCCGCGCCACTCTGGCTCTCGCTCTATATTCCCGTCGCCTTGAGCATCGTCTGCGTCTTCCGTCTCTGCTGGTGGGAGACTAGGGGTAAGGAAAACGTCACGCCCGAGCGGGCCTTCAGACTGATGAAGCTCACCATATCGGGCGCCGCCATCCTCGCGATTGCTTTCGGCAGCTGGGCGATCGCGCTTTATCAATATGGCGATGCTTCGCAGCAGGGCCAGATCGCCTACTTCCTCGTCGTCACCGGCATTTCCTGCATATTCTGCCTGATGCATCTGCCGATGGCGGCCGCGCTCACCACTGTGATCACCTTCTCGGCCATGGTCGCGACCTTCATGTTCTCGGGCAATCCCGTATTCGTCGCGACCGCCGTCAGCGGTCTCTTCCTGATCCTGCCCTTCCTCAGGGTGATCAACAGTTATTTCCAGAATTTCGTCGGCCTGGTGCAATTGACCGAGGAACTGAAGCAGAAGCAGGCGGAAGCCGAGGAGCTGAATCTCGTCAACAGCCGCAACGCGCTGCATGACCAGCTGACCGGCCTTGCCAACCGCCGCAGCTTCTTTCTCTCGCTGGAAAAGCGGCTGCAGAAGGATCCGGCCGCGCCGCCCGTCCTTGGCATTCTCGATCTCGACGGTTTCAAGCCGGTCAATGATGTCTTCGGCCATGCCGCCGGCGATCTCGTGCTCAGGGAGACCGCGCGCCGCTTCGTCGCGCTGGTCGGCGAAGAGGGCATCGTCTCCCGTCTCGGCGGCGACGAGTTCGGTATCATCTTCCCCTGTTCGATGACCCGCCAGGCGATTGCCGATCTCGGCCAGGCGCTCTGCGCCGTCGTCCGCGATCCCTACGAAATCCCCGACGGTTCGGTCCGCGTTTTCGGCTCCTGCGGCATCGTCTATCCCGAGATCGGCAGATACACCGCCGAGGATCTCTACGAGAAAGCCGATTTTGCCCTCTACCAGGTCAAGAGCAAGCGCAGCAGCGGCGTCGAATTCTTCTCGGCCGAGCACGAGAAGATCCTGACGCAGCGCCACCTGATCGAACTCGAGCTGCAGGCGAATGATTTTGCCAGCGAATTGAAACTCGAATATCAGCCGATCGTCGAATTGAAGAGCGGCCGCGTCGTCGGTTATGAGGCGCTTGCCCGCTGGGATAGCGCCCGCTTCGGCCGCATCAGTCCAGATGCCTTCATTCCCGCTGCCGAGCGCACGGCGGTCATCGGCCGGATGACCCGCATTCTTTTCGCCAGGGCGCTCGAAGCGCTGGCGATCATTCCACGCCATCTCAGGCTCTCCTTCAATCTCTCGGCGCGCGATATCTGCGACCATGAGACATCGATGGCGCTGCTGGGCATGATCACCCGCTCCGGCATCGATCCCCGGCGCATCGAATTCGAGATCACCGAGACGGCGCTGCTCTCCGATTTCGACACCGCCGACCAAGTCATCTCAATGCTGCGCGCTGCCGGCATCTCGATCGCGCTCGACGATTTCGGCACCGGCTATTCCAGCCTCAGCCATATCCACCGTCTCGGCTTCGACAAGCTGAAGATCGACAAGGCCTTCGTGATGAATTTTGATCGCGACGCCCGTTGCATGAACATCACTCGCTCGGTCGCCAATCTCTGCCAGAATCTCGGCATTGCCTCCGTTGCCGAAGGCGTCGAGAGCGAGGCGATCGCCGAGGGCTTGAAGGCGGCGGGCGTTCGCCTGGCGCAGGGCTATCATTTCTCGCGGCCGCTGCCGCTGGAACTTGCCATCGATTACGCCGCCCGCTGCGAAGCCGCAGCCTCCGCCCGCAATTCGCTGTCTGCCTGAGCCGACTTAAATCGACTGGAGCGATGTCGCATCGTCGTTTATTCATGGCACAGAGCAATTCCAACGCTCTAGCAATGGGGTGAACCATGCAGGACGGCGAAGTCATCATCGAACGGCGGGGCACCGCTGCCATCATCCGGCTCAACCGACCGCGGGCGCTGAACAGCCTGACGCTGCCGATGATCCGCGGGATTACCGAGGCGCTGCACGCTTTCGCCGGCGATTCCGAGGTGGCAAGTGTCGTGGCGATGGGCGAGGGCGAACGCGGTTTCTGCGCCGGCGGCGATATCCGCGCCCTGCATGAAAGCGCCCGCGCCGGCGACGGTCTCGCTGAAGCCTTCTGGCGCGAGGAATTCCGCCTCAACCATATTATTGCTTCCTACCCCAAACCCTATGTCGCATTGATGGACGGCATCACCATGGGCGGCGGCGTCGGCCTGGCGTCGCACGGTCGCCACCGCATCGTCACCGAGCGCACGCGGCTGGCCATGCCCGAAACCGGCATCGGCTATGTCCCGGATGTCGGCGCCACCTGGCTGCTGCCGCGCGCCCCCGGCGAAGCCGGAACATGGCTCGGCCTGACCGGGCTCGATATCGGTGCCGCCGACGCGATCCACGCCGGCCTTGCCGATCTGCAGATCGCGTCGTCGCGGCTCGGCGCGGTGATTGATACTCTGTCCGCCCTGCCGCGCGGCAGTTCATCCAGCGATGTCGATGCGGTGCTGCAGGGACTTTCGGAGCCTCAGGGAGAAAGCCGGCTGCGGCAGAACGCGTCGGTGATCGACCGCGCATTTCGTTTCGCCAGCGTTGAGGAGATCCTGGCAGCACTGGCCGGGGAAGAGGGCGACTTCGCCGCCGAGACGCGCCGGGTGCTGCTGACGCGTTCACCGACCAGTCTGAAGCTCGCTTTGGCGCTGCTGAGAGCCGGCCGCCGCAGCGCCTCGCTTGCCGAATGCCTCGGCCGCGAACTCGGTGCCTGTCTGCAGATGCTTGATAACCCCGATTTCTTCGAGGGCATCCGCGCCGCCGTCATCGACAAGGACCGCAACCCGCAATGGTCGCCGGCGTCAGTCGAGGCCGTGGAGCCCGCAAGGGTCGAGCATTTCCTGAAACCGGCCGAGCCGCCGCTTTCACTCTGAATGCCATCCAGTTATCGCCACATGCCGCGCATGCGGGCGCCGACATCGATGCGCATCTGCCGCACGTGGGCTTGCGCGGCGGTCTCCGATTTCACCTGCGGCCAGCTGCAGGCCTCGAAGAACTGCAGCAGGGTTACCGGAATGAAGCGGCTGCGGGAGGCGTAGACGTGCCGGTCGCCCTGCGCGTTCTGCCCATAGGTGAAGAAGCGTTGCGGCACGACGAGGTCGAGACCGTCCCGGGCGCGGGTCATCGCGACATAGAGCAGCCGGCGTTCCTCCTCGATTTCGGCCGTGGCGCCGACGGCGAGATCGCTCGGAATGCAGCCGTCGACGACATTCAGCATGAAGACTTTCGTCCATTCCTGGCCTTTGGCGGAATGGATCGTGGAAAGGATGAGATAGTCCTCGTCGAGCAGCGGCACGCCGGCCTGGTCGCTGGTCGCATCCGGTGGATCGAGCGTGAGCTCGGTGAGAAAACGCTCGCGCGAGGCATAACCGCCGGCGATCTGCTCGAGCTGCAGCAGATCGGCCTGCCGGGTCGCTGCGTCCTCGTGCAGCCGTTCCAGATGCGGCGCGTACCATTGCCGCGCCAAGCCGATTTCCGCCGGCCAGCCGGCCTTGCCTGATTTCAGCTCCTGCAGCGTCGAAACGAAGGACGTCCAGTCCTCACCGGAGCGCGGCGGCGCCGGCATGGCGGCGAGCGCCGATATCGGGCTCGCATCCTCGGCCATCAGGTCAAGCGCCTTCTGCGCCGTCGACGGCCCGACGCCCGGCAGGATCTGCATCAGCCGGAAGCCCGCCACCCGGTCGCGCGGGTTCTGCGCGAAGCGCAGAGCGGCCAGCATGTCCTTGACATGGGCGCTGTCGAGAAATTTCAGCCCGCCAAACTTGACGAAGGGAATGTTGCGCCGAGTTAGCTCGACCTCCAGCGGCCCGCTATGGTGCGAGGCGCGGAACAGCACGGCCTGCTGCTTCAGCGTCAGGCCTTCCTCGCGGTTGTCGAGCACCATGTCGGCGACATAGCGCGCCTGGTCGGCCTCGTCGCGCACCGAAACCAGACGCGGCCGCTCGGAGGATTGCCGCTCGGTCCACAGGTTCTTGGTGAAGCGCTCCGAGGCGAGATCGATGACAGCGTTGGCTGCCGCAAGTATCGGCTGCGTCGAACGGTAATTGCGGTCGAGGGTGACGATATTGGCGGCCGGGCTGAAGGCGGCGGGAAAATCGAGGATGTTGCGCACCGTCGCGGCACGGAACGAATAGATCGACTGTGCATCGTCGCCGACGACGGTCAGCCCCTGGCCGCCGGGTTTCAGCGCCAGCAGGATCGAGGCCTGCAGCCGGTTGGTGTCCTGATACTCGTCGACCAGCACGTGGTCGAAACGGCTGCCGATATCCTCGGCAATTACGCTCTCGCCGACCATCTGCGCCCAGTAGAGCAGCAGGTCGTCGTAATCGAGCACGTTCTGGCTCTGCTTCGCCTCGACATAACAGGCGAAAAGCTCGCGCAGCTGTTTCTCCCAGGCCGCGCACCAGGGAAAGGCGTCGCGCAGCACCTCGTCCAGCGCGGTTTCCGAATTCACCGCCCGGGAATAAATCGCAAGGCAAGTGCCCTTGGTCGGAAACCGGCTTTCCGTTTTGGAGAAACCGAGATCGTGCCGGATCAGGTTCATCAGATCGGCGCTGTCTTCGCGGTCATGGATGGTGAAATCGGCATCGAGGCCGATCTGTTGGGCATAGTCGCGCAACAGCCGCGCGCCGATGCCGTGGAAGGTGCCGGACCAGGACAGCGCATCGGCCATGACGCCGGCATTCGAGCCCAGCACGTCACGGCAGATGCGCTCGACACGCCGCATCATCTCGGCGGCGGCCCGGCGCGAGAAGGTCATTAGCAGGATGCGGCGCGGATCGGCGCCCTTGACGATCAGATGAGCAACCCGATGCGCCAGCGTATTGGTCTTGCCGGAGCCGGCGCCGGCAATCACCAGCAGCGGCCCGGCAATATGACTGCCGTCGGTGAGCGTGCCGTGCTCGACGGCCATGCGCTGCTGGGGATTGAGCTTTTCGAGATACATCCAGCCGTCCGGTCGGGCTCTCGCAGAATCACTGCGGAAAATTAGATGTTCCTTGAATGTTCGCGATTGCTGCCGCTGTCAAGCCTGCGGCTCCAACGCAACGTCAATCAGGGAAATCCGGTCCGATCACGCGCCGCACCAGCTTCAGGCTGCGGTCGGGCTGAAGAATATAGGTTTCCTCCACGCGCTGGCCCGTCCCGTTGTAGAACTGGTTGTAAACGGCGCTGCCGACCGGCGACTTGGTGAGCTTCGTTCGCGGCTGGCCGCCATAGGTAATGCTGCCGGGAATGGCGTCCAGCGCCGGCGTATCGGCCGAGGAGCAGCCGGCAAGCAAAGCCGCGGCAAACAAGGCGGGCAGAAGCGCTTTCATCGTCATCATCCCTCTTTCGACTGCAGCGAGATATGGAAGCCGCGGCGCCTTTCGCCAAGGGTAGCCCATGCCACCGCGCAAGTATCACTGTCGAGCAGGCTCTTCTTTTCCGGGGGACGCAACGAAATACGTCGCTGCGGCGTTGACAGACATCAACCAACATTAGGAAACGTTCACGGTGCTCGGCTTTCCAGCATTCATAGACCATGAGGAATCCATCCGGCAGGGCCACAGCGATGCGGCGACCCGTGCTTCGGTGGAGAGCGCCCTTCATGCGGCCGGCGATATCGACGCCGGGGAAATCATCGTCGGCATATCCGGCTCATACGTCATCCTGGAAGGTTTCGTGCGCCGACGGGGCGACGTCGAGCGGGCGGTCGAGATCTCCGAGAGCGTCGTCGGCCGAGGCTATGTGCGCAGCCGTCTTCTCCGGCGCTGAAACGCCTGCAAATCAGAAGCTGAGCCGCGACGGTGCTCACCTATATCCTCACCGCACACGAAGGGAACCAAGTGCTCTCCCGCGTGTTGAAATGCCGGATCGAAACGCTGGAGACCCTCATGCAGTCGCTTCCTCGCCTCTCGGCAATCACCTTGATATCAACCGCTGTCTTTGCCGGTTCCGCCTATGCCTCGCTGGAAACCGGCACCAATTATTCCGCACTGCCGAAAGACCAGATTGCCCTCAACGAATATACCGGGCCCGTCGCCTGCACGCCGGCCGAACCGCATTATCTCCCCTCTTTCATCCGCGCGGGCGATGGCACGATCATCGGCGTCGGTTATATCGAGGTCGGGAATGAGGGCGGCGCGGACTGCTGAAAATCCAGTCCTGCTCGGACGAGGCTCGCCTGCGTTCCCGCAGAGGTGACGAGCCTCTGACCATCATCATGATGGCTATGCGTCTTCTATGAAAACACCCGACCCGGGCGCAACGCCCATTGCACCAAAACCCGCCACAGGTTCGCTGCAGGGTTAAGTAAATTAAGCCTTGTACCGTCCTGGCACGTTTCGTTTAGGAAAAAACCGATAGCATCGGCAATGCTGACCGAAATATCAGTTCAACGTGTCAAGCGCCTTTGTGCGTCCTGTCGAACGCGCCGCGCGTTAATGCAGCTTCAGCTTCGCCTCTTCGGCCGCCGCCAGGAATTCGGCTCTCGCCTCTTCCACGCTCTTGCGCCCATCGAGTGCTGCCCGGCAGGTACTGCGCGCCTTGATATAACGGAGACCGCGCAAGTTCGGCCAGAAATCCGCCAGGCATTTCAGCGCATCGAACGGCCCGTTGACCGTTCGCGCGTCGGCATTTTCAAAACCGACCTTGACCGGGCTGTTCCATCTTTCAGTTGCCATCAATGCTCCTCCACGATTGTCGACAGAAACAAAAGATGCAGCGCCTCCATATACCTCCGTGAAGACGCCACCACGATCGCCATTCTAGCGTGATTTTCACGGCCAACAATGGTGAATCGTTTGTTGCTGGCGAGGCGAGATGTCAGCCTGCGGGGAGGGATCGAAGCAATCGAGACAAGGCTGTATGATCGGCTGTTAGGTTTCTGCCCGCCAGGAAAACCGGTGCTATAGAAATGTGGTGGCTTCCTCGAGGGTAGATCGAAGGTAGCCAATTGCATGGCCTCCAGCATTAACGGGGTCGAAAAGATCCATAATAATCCCGTTATGCTCGGCCGGAACCGGATATTTCACACCCCTGTTGGTAACTGGCACCAGGCGAAATTTTCCCTTTACTTCAACCTTTGTATGGGGCTCAACGTTCACGAGTTTCGCTTCATCTAGCGAAATAGTGATCGACGTTTCCGGTATTTCAAAGCTCTTCATTCCCACAGCTGGGTCGTACGGTTTTGAATAGATAAGGGTGTCGATGACAGTCTCTGTGACTTGAAGTTCCAGATGCTCGTCCGCGTGCCGCGCTTGCTGGAGGTAGAGCAAGAGCGGGTCAACTGAACGCTTTTTCTTGATCCGGCCAAACCAAGCCTCGGTCTTGGCCCCATCCTTGGACGCTTGCTGCAAGCGCGTATAAAATCGTTGAAGGTTCGTAAGAATTTCCGACCAAAGTCGATCGGCCTCCGAAAAGCGTGTGCTAGCTTTAAGTTCTGCTAATTTTGCCTGAGCAGCGTTCAATTCATTTTCTGCTCTAAAAAGCAATTCGACCTTCTTGTTGCGCTCCAAGCCCAAATTTCACAGCAACAAAACTACCGATGGCTGACAAAAATAGAAACTCGATTTAAACTGTGTATCACTCACATTTTTCAGGCGATATTTCGGTGGGAACGCCGTGCAAGTTGTCGCCGAAAACGATTATTGCTCTTTGATTGAGGAGCGGCGATGCCAATTGAAAATATAATTTCGGAGAAAGATGATAAGTTTGCAGATGATATAAGGACAATAGTGCATAACGAAGGTATTTTTTCTCCGCGGAGCGTCAATAATTCTTTAGTAAGCGCAGAATAATATTCTATCAAGGATATTTAGCTGTTGCAATTAGGGTAATAATCAAAGGTGGCGGTGCAATATTATTCAGTTTCGTCCGTCTGGTGCGAATGGTTTGGCGCTCTGCTTAAACACTCGTCCATTTGACTAACGTCATGATGTTTATGAAGGATAGCATCAATTTAGATCCAACCGCTGCGGGACTAAGATGTCACAAAACTGGCGATGCCCTAACTGTGGATATTTCTCAACTCTGACAAAAGAAAACCTGCTGATGAGCGATGGTTTTATCAATAGTCGCTCTAAGCACGGCGCTCTTAAAGTCCGTATCACATCAATGAACTGCCCCAATGATGAGTGCCGTGGTCTGACGGTCGATATGCATATTGCTGGCGTAAAAAGTGTAGGTCATGTTGGACCTTCCGGCGGGAGCAGTACCACGGAAATCAATATGGAGGACGTACGGTGGCATAAACGGCTGCTCCCTGAAGCACGAGTCATGCCGCTGCCGGCGTCGGTACCGGATGAAATTCGGATCACCTACGAAGAAGCAGTGTTAATATCGGAAATCAGCGGGCGCGCGGCGGCCGCGATGGCTCGCCGCTGCCTTCAGGGCATCGTTCGCAACTTTTTTAATATTCCTCAAGAGAAAAGAGGAAACTTAGGCGCCGAACTCTCTTTCGTAAAAGATCGCATCGACCCGGACTTGTGGGAAGATATTCAAACATTGCGAAGCGTTGGTGATATTGGCGCTCATATGGATAAGAACGTCGACCAGATTATTGATGTGTCTCCGCAAGAGGCTCGATCGCTAATCGAGCTGATCGAAACGCTTTTTGCGGAGTGGTATGCCGCCAAGGAGAAGCGGGCTAAAAATAAAGAGGCCCTACAGCAAATTTTCAGGGAAAAGCGCCAAGCTCAAAAGGATGCCAAGGAGGCCGGAAAGTCCACCGTTGAAGGCATTGAGGAGTGATATCAACGACGCCGCCAGCTGTCGTGCCGACCATGGAGGTTGAGTGAGCTGTAGGTGAATGATTTACGAAAGAAAACTGGTGCTGCCGAGTGGGATTGAACCACCGACCTCACCCTTACCAAGGGTGTGCTCTACCACTGAGCTACGGCAGCAGGACCAGGACCCGTGCGAGCCGTGGCTCAAATCGCGGGAACGGGGCGGCTATTGCCACAGCTTGGCGGCAAGCGCAAGCAGCAAATTCCAACTTTGCGTGGATTGGGATGCAAGGGCCTTTTGGATCGGCGCGAATTCGGCTAATCCTGTCACATGAACGACAAGACCGAAACCGGCCAGCAGAGCCGCAAGCAAGCGATCGAGACGCAGGCGAAACTGCGCCGCGAGCGCGCCGCCGAGAAGCTCAGGGAAAATCTTTCGAAACGCAAACAGCAGGTGCGCGCCCGCCGTTCCGGGCAAGCTGACGAAACAAATGGACTGCCTGCCGCAAAAATGGACGAATCGTAATGTTCCGTCCGCGGCGAATTGAAGCGTCGCGAAAAATCCCTTAAACACCCCACTCCTATCCCAAGGCAGTACTTTCAGGAAAGGCGGGCGCGGCCCGTAAGCGCACATGGATCGTATCAGAATCGTTGGCGGTAATGAGCTGAATGGCATCATTCCGATTTCCGGCGCCAAGAATGCGGCACTGCCGCTGATGATCGCCTCGCTTCTGACCAGCGATACGCTGACGCTCGAAAACGTGCCGCATCTGGCCGATGTCGAACTGCTGATGCGCATCCTCGGCAATCACGGCGTCGATGTCGCCGTCAATGGCCGCCGCGAGCGCCAGGAAGATTCCTATTCGCGCACCATCCATTTCACCTGCCGCACCATCGTCGATACCACGGCATCCTATGAACTGGTCTCGAAGATGCGTGCCTCTTTCTGGGTCATTGGCCCGCTGCTGGCGCGTGAAGGCCATTGCCGTGTGTCGCTGCCGGGCGGCTGTGCCATCGGCACGCGCCCCGTCGATCTTTTCATCGACGGCCTGACCGCGCTCGGTGCGTCCATGGAGATCGAGGCCGGCTATATAAACGCCAAGGCGCCGAATGGCGGCCTGATCGGCGCGCGCTACACCTTCCCGAAGGTCTCGGTCGGCGCTACCCATGTGATGATGATGGCGGCAACGCTTGCTCGCGGCACCACCGTCATCGGCAATGCCGCCCGCGAGCCTGAGGTCGTCGATCTCGCCAACTGCCTGAACGCCATGGGCGCCAAGATCACCGGCGCCGGGACTGCGACGATCACCATCGAAGGCGTCACCTCGCTCTCCGGCGCCCGCCACCGGGTGCTGCCGGATCGTATCGAGACCGGCACCTATGCCATGGCCGTCGCCATGGCCGGCGGTGACGTCGTGCTCGAAAATACCGATATGGCGCTGCTCGAAACCGCGCTGGAAACGCTGCGACGCGCCGGCGCGGACATCTCATCGACCAACAACGGCATGCGCATCAAGCGCAACGGCGCCGGCATTAGGCCGGTCGATATCGTCACCGATCCCTTCCCGGGTTTCCCCACAGATCTGCAGGCGCAGTTCATGGCGCTGATGACCCGATCGTCCGGCGTCTCGCATGTCACCGAGACCATCTTCGAAAACCGCTTCATGCATGTGCAGGAGCTTGCCCGCCTCGGCGCCAGGATCACGCTGTCCGGCCAGACGGCGAAGATCGAGGGTGTCCAGCGCCTGCGCGGCGCGCCCGTCATGGCGACCGATCTGCGCGCCTCCGTCTCACTCGTCATCGCCGGCCTTGCCGCCGAGGGTGAAACCACGGTCTCTCGCGTCTATCACCTCGACCGCGGTTTCGAGCGGCTGGAGGAGAAGCTGACCCGCTGCGGCGCCGTCGTCGAGCGCATCAGCGAGTAAGCCGCCCTTATCCCGGTTGCGTAATTGCCCGCAGCGTCTTATTTCCCTTGTCTACGCATCGCCATTCCGGCGGTGCCTGCTGGGGTAAGACTGAATGACCGACCTGAAGCTTGTTGCGCTCGATGACGAGGACCTCGCGATCATTTCCGCGCATATGCAGGACAGCGTCTTCAAAGTCGGCGACATCGACTGGTCGCCGCGCGACGCGCAGTTCGCCCTTGCCGTCAATCGTTTCGTCTGGGAAGGTGCCGAGCGCAAGCGCAAGGGGTTCGAGCGCCGCCGGGCTGCCCTGGTGTTCAAGCGGGTGCTGGCCGTTCGCTCGCTCGGCATCGATCGTGGCAAACGCGACGAAGTGCTGTCTTTGCTGGCGTTGCGTTTCGATAAGACGGGCGACGGACCAGAGGGTACGATCGAGCTGTCGCTGTCCGGCACCGCCTCGATTGCGCTCGATGTCGAATGCATCGAGGTGCAGCTCGCTGATATCGGCGGTGCCTGGGAGGCTTCGTCAAAGCCTCGTCATCTCTGACGTCGCTGACGCCTCTGACGCTTGCAGTTTGAACATCGCAGTTTCGAGTTGAGAAGGAATATCGGCCTTGGCAATCTGGCTGGATCAGGCATCGGAAGGTTTCGAGCAGCTTTTCGCCGCCTTTCTGACGACGAAGCGTGAAGTCTCCGAGGATGTGAACATCGTCGTTCGCGCCATCATCGATGATGTCAGGGCGCGCGGCGATGTGGCGCTGGCCGAATACTCGCAGAAGTTCGACGGCATCGATTTCGCCACTGTTCCGATGCGTGTCACGCCTGAGGAGTTCGACGCCGCCGTCGAGGCGGTGCCGTCTGAGGTGCTGGGTGCACTGAAGCTCGCGGCACTGCGCATCGAATCCCATCATCGCCGGCAGCTGCCGAAGGACGATATCTACGAGGACGACCTCGGCGTCGGTCTCGGCTCGCGCTGGACGGCGATCGAAGCGGTCGGGCTCTATGTTCCGGGCGGCACTGCGAGTTATCCGAGTTCGGTGCTGATGAATGCCGTGCCGGCCAAGGTCGCCGGCGTCGATCGTATCGTCATCGCCGTTCCTGCCACCGGCGGCACGGTCAATCCGGCGGTACTTGCCGCCGCCAAGCTTGTCGGTGTGACCGAAGTTTATCGTGTCGGCGGCGCCCAGGCGATCGCGGCTCTGGCCTATGGGACCGAGACCATCGCCCCGGTCGCCAAGATCACCGGCCCCGGCAATGCCTACGTCGCAGCTGCCAAGCGCCATGTCTTCGGCACCGTCGGTATCGATATGATCGCCGGCCCCTCCGAGGTGCTGGTGATTGCCGACAAGGACAATAATCCGGATTGGATCGCCGCCGACCTCCTGGCGCAGGCCGAGCACGATGTCAGCGCCCAGGCGATCCTGATCACCGACGATGCCGACTTCGGCAAGGCGGTGGAGCAGGCGGTCGAACGTCAGCTGATGACGCTGAACCGCGCCGAGACGGCGGCGGCAAGCTGGCGCGATTTCGGTGCGGTCATCCTCGTTGCCGATCTGAAACAGGCCATTCCCCTGGCGAACCGCATCGCTGCCGAGCATCTCGAACTCGCCGTCGCCGATCCGGACCGGCTGCTCGACGGCATTCGCAATGCCGGCGCGATTTTCATCGGCGCCCATACGCCCGAGGTGATCGGCGATTATGTCGGCGGTTCGAACCATGTGCTGCCGACGGCGCGCTCGGCGCGCTTCTCCTCCGGCCTTTCGGTGCTCGATTTCGTCAAACGCACCTCGATCCTGCGTCTCGGCCCGCAGCAGCTGCGCACCCTCGGCCCGGCGGCGATCGCCCTTGCCGTCTCCGAAGGCCTCGATGCCCATGCGCGATCGGTCGCGATCCGCCTCAACCTCGAAAGGTGAGGGCATGGCGAAGGGCGATTTCCGGCTTTGCGACGTCGTCCTTGACGATACGATCGGCCGTTCGACGCCCGATGTCGAGCATGAACGCGCCGTCGCCATCTTCGACCTGATCGAGGAGAACAGTTTTGCCCCGCTCGGCCATTCCGGCGGGCCCTATCGGCTGAACATCTCGTTGGTCGATTCGAAACTGGTTTTCGCCGTCACCACCGAAGAAGGGGGCGCCGTCGCCACCCATATCCTGTCGCTCACGCCCTTCCGGCGAATCGTCAAGGATTACTTCATGATCTGCGAGAGCTATTACGAAGCGATCCGTTCATCGACGCCGAGCCGCATCGAGGCGATCGACATGGGCCGGCGCGGCATCCACAATGAAGGTTCGCAGACGCTGAAGGATAGGCTGACCGGCAAGATAGAGGTCGATTTCGACACCGCCCGGCGCCTGTTCACCCTGGTCTGTGTGCTCTACTGGCGCGGATGACGGCAATGGATCGCGCCGCCGATATCGAGGAGGGAAAGAGGCCGGGCGCCATCCTCTTCATGTGCGGGATGAATTCCATCCGCTCGCCAATGGCCGAAGCGATCGCCCGTAGTATCCTGCCCGGTAATACCTATATCAGGTCGGCCGGTGTGCGCGCCGGCGAGCGCGATCCTTTCGTCGATGTCGTGCTTGAGGAGATCGGGCTTTCCCTCGGGCGCCGCCTGCCGCAGACTCTGGAAGAGCTCGAAGACGATTATTTCGATCTGATCATCACGCTGTCGCCGCCGGCCCATCATGCCGCGCTCGAGCTGACGCGGTCGAATGCAATCGATGTCGTCTATTGGCCGACCATGGATCCGACGGTTGTCAGCGGAACGCGCGAGCAGATTCTGGAGAGCTACCGCGAGGTCCGCGATCACTTGGCCGGTCTCATCGAAAGCCGGCTGCTCAAACGAAATGGCATTGCCGCGCAAACGGCATGAAAACAAATAAAGGAAAGGCCGTTCAACAAGGTTCACAAACCTGCGTTGATTGTGTAGTTTCCGCCCAAATTTTAAAGGCGCGCGCTGCGCTGCCTATTCAACCCACAGGAAGAAAACACTTATATGCCGAAAGAAGAAGTCCTCGAATTCCCCGGTATCGTCACCGAACTTCTGCCGAATGCGACGTTCCGCGTGAAGCTCGAAAACGAACACGAGATCATCGCCCATACTGCCGGCCGCATGCGCAAGAACCGCATCCGCGTTCTCGCCGGCGACAAGGTGCTTGTGGAAATGACGCCCTACGATCTGACCAAGGGCCGCATCACCTACCGTTTCAAGTAAATTTGCCAAAGGTCTTGCAAGGGGTTTTCCCCCGTATGCCGATGGTCGAGGTTCCATGGCGCTGAAATACAAGCTCATTCTGGCCTCGGGCTCGCCCCGTCGCGTCGACCTGCTCAACCAGGCCGGCATCGAGCCCGCGCGCCTGATGCCGATGGATATCGACGAGGCGCCGAAGAAGTCGGAGCATCCGCGTTCGCTCGCCCGTAGGCTTTCGGCCGAGAAGGCCGAGGCAGCACTCGCCGCCATCAAGGGCGATATCACCTGGAAGGGCAGCTATATCCTCGCTGCCGATACGGTAGTCGCCGTCGGCCGGCGCATTCTCGGCAAGGCCGAGTTTGCCGACGAGGCGTTGAGTTCGCTGCATCTCTTGTCGGGACGCAACCATCTCGTCTATACCGGCGTTTGCCTGGTGACGCCGGATCGCAAGATCCGTCAGAAGATCGTCGAGACCAAGGTGCGTTTCAAGCGTCTCTCCGGTTTCGAGATCGAGAACTACCTGGCCTCCGGCCAGTGGCGCGGCAAGGCAGGCGCCTACGGCATCCAGGGCCTTGCCGGCACTTTCGTGCAGAAGATGGTGGGCTCCTACACCAATGTCGTCGGCCTGCCGCTTTATGAAACCATTGTGCTTCTGACCGGCGAAGGCTTCGATGTGCATAGCCGGTGGCCCGAGGGCTAAAGCCCGCGGCCAATTCCTGAATTAGGACGGACCGATCATGCCCGAAGACAACAAAGCCGCCGCCAAGGTCGAACCGCTGCGCAAGGCGCGCCCTTGCCCCGAATGCGGCAAACCCTCCCACCGCGAACATTACCCCTTCTGCTCCAATCGCTGCCGCGAGGTCGATCTTTCCCGCTGGCTGACCGGCGCCTATGCCATTCCCGTTGCCGATGACGAGTCCAAGGCCGATTATCCCGATGAGGAAAACTAGGGAATTCCGTCGGCGAAGCTCTTATTTTTCCTCATGAATCGGCAAAACCGGCAAGACCGTCAAAAAAGAGTCATTTGACCGCTTGCCATGGCCGAACAAGATGCTATAACCCCGCTCGCTTCCGGGGTGAACCAAGGCCCCGCGGTTCTTTTTCTAAAAAAGGTCCATCGGAAGCTGGTTAGCCCAGGTAGCTCAGTTGGTAGAGCAGCGGATTGAAAATCCGCGTGTCACTGGTTCGATTCCGGTCCTGGGCACCACTCAATCCGCTAGAAATCTCCATGCACAGCATTGGATAGCGGGCCAGTAGGCAGTCAACAAACCACCTCTGCTGACAGCTTAGTGCCGCCCTTTCGATGTCTTCGCCAGCATCTCGCTCAGCGTTGCCGCCGAGAGCATGGCTCCGGCCAAAAGCTTCTTGAGCTTCTGGTTCTCTTCCTCCAGCGCTCTCACCCTTCTGGCATCGAGACCGATATTTCCGAACTGCAGGGATTGCCATCGATAGAAGGTCGGCTCGCTGATGCCGTGCTTGTGGCAAACATCTGCCACCGTCACTCCGGACTGGTGCTCCTTCAGAATGACCGTAATCTGGTTGTCGTCGAATTTTCTCTTGCCCATCACCGCTTTAGTCCTCACGAAATGCTCTGTTGAAACTGTCGAGAAGAGGTCTGACTGCATAGAGTGCCACACTGCTTTTGCCGGTCTCGATCAGTGTCTGTGCGGGCATGCCGGCGACCATTTCGACATCTTTCATTTTCGCCAACCGCTCGTCCGTTACGCGGATTGTCGCGGCATAGTAGGGCTGGCCGCTCGCCGCATCGGTGAGACGGTCCGCCGATACATACTCGACCCGACCTTTCAGGAGTGGAACGCGCCGCTGATTGTATGGAAGGAGGTGAACCTGTGCGTCGAGCCCCGCACGAACGAGATTCATATCTTCCGGCCTGACGTGGACAGACACGATAAGGCGATCGGAGCGCGGCAGAAGATCGACGAGCGGTTCACCCGCGCCGACGACCCCACCGGCTGTGTGGATCCGCAGGTTCATGATTGTTCCGTCTTCGGGAGCGCGGATATCGGTCCTGGAAAGCTGGTCGTCGATCGCTCGCAAGCGCTCGCGCAATTGCATGATCTGGCTTTCCGTGGCGCGCATGCCCTGGGCGACTTCGCTCAACCGGTCGCTCTCAAGCTTTGCGAGATCGGCCTGTGACTCGCTGATCACCTGGTAGGCGCGAGAGATCTGTGCCTCTACTTGACCCTGCTGGCCATCGAGGTCTGCTTTTTCGCGCTGGAGGTTGAGAAGCCTGCTCCTTGTTTCCAGTCCCTTGGCGTTGAGGACCGTAACCTGATCCAGTTCTTGGCTCGAGATTGCGGCTCTGTCGGCCAGTGCTGTCTTCTGCGCGCCAAGTCCGACGATTTCCTGCCGCACCTGCGCAATTTTTTCATTGGCGATCTGAATTTCCGCCTGCATGACCCGGCGACGGGCTTCGAAGATTTTCTGCTGCCCGATCAGAATCGCGCTGACCGAAGGATATTTCTCGATTGCTGCCCTGAGATCCTCAGGATAGGCGACATGGTCGTCGCCCGTCTGCTCCGCAAGCAGGCGGGCGCGGCTTCCTTCGGCGTCCCAAAGTTGCCCTTGGATGCTGTCGCGCTCCGAGCGAGACTTCGTGTCGTCGAGTTCTATCACGATTTGCCCGGCCATGACCGCATCGCCATTTCTGACGAGGATCCGCCGCACAATTCCGCCTTCCAGATGCTGAATGGTCTTGCGGCTGGACTCCGGTTCGATGACGCCCGATGCGATCGCAGCGCTTTTCAGCGGCGCCAGAACCGACCAGATGCCCAATCCGACGATGAAGACCAGGATCAACAGGTTACCCGTCCAGACAACGCCTCTGAGCCCCGGCATGGGCGAAGAGGGGGCCGGTCCGCGCTGTTTCTGTTCGATCACCGGCGAATAGACCGTCTTTTGCCTGGCTGTCGCTGTCGATCTTTGAGCGAACCGCTGGTCCGTCCTTGCCGAATTTGAAAGCCTCGCCGGCGTTGCGTCCAGTTGAACAAGGGTCATGGCGGCGTCCCTCCCTACGTTCCTGTTCGAGACGGTGGTTGAAGATAGGTTTCATAAATCCGCTCACTGTCGCCGATGGCAGCCACAGTCCCGTTACGCATGATGGCAATCTTGTTGGTGACTGGCAGGATCCCCATCCGGTGCGTTATGATGACGACGGTCATCCCCCGGGATTTCATGCGCTCGATTGCCGCAAACAGCATCCGTTCGCCGTCATAGTCCAGGCTCGAATTCGGATCGTCGAGAACGATCAGAGATGGATTCCCATAGGCCGCCCGTGCCAGTCCCAGCTGTTGACGCTGAGCTCGCAGGAGCAGGTTTCCACCTTCACCGATATCGGTCTCGTAGCCCAGTGGCAGCCGCATGATCGCGTCGTGCAATCCAACCAGCTTCGCGGCGTCGATTGCTTTGCCGGGGTCTCCTCCGTCCAGCCGGCCGATCACATCCTTGATCGCTCCGCCGAAAAGTTCGATGTCTTGCGGCAGATATCCGACGTGGCGGGTCCCCCCGCAAAGACGCAGAGCTGAGATATCGACCCCGCCGAGAAGAGCACAGCCGCTCGTTGCTTGCACAACGCCTGCCATGACGCGACCGAGAGTTGATTTCCCCGATCCCGACGGACCGATGAGCGCTATGCAGTCGCCGGGCGCGAGGCGCAACGTGACGCCTGTCAATATCGCCCGATCGGCGAATGGCTTGATATAGCTGACATCATCGAGAACGAGGCCATTGCGTTCCGGTACCGGCACCATTCGCGCCTCCTGTTCCGATGCAACGGCGATTAGCATTCTGTTCAAGCGACTGAAGGCACTACGCGCAAAGGTAAAGGACCGCCATGCACCTATTGCACCCTCGATCGGTGCAAGCCCGCGCCCGAGCAGCAAGCTCGAAACGAAGATGATACCCGGACTGCCGTTGTTTTCGAGCACCAGCCATGTAGCGGATCCCATCATGAGGATCTGCGCGAGTGTGCGGATCGATTTGGAGAATCCAAGAATGATCTCCGTGCGATGCATCGCGATGTCCTGCGTTCTTCTTGCCATCTCCGCATCGCGATAGACCATCATCGCTGCGCCATCCTGCATGCCCATTGCCCGGATCACCTCGATGTTTTTGAGGGCGGTCGCAAATCGGAAATAGCTCCTCGAAAGGGCAAGGTTGGCGTGGGCAAGCGGCTCTCGCGTCGCCAGTTCCGTCAGGAACGCGAACAGCAGAAGAGCAATTGCGCATAGAAGACCGATCGTCCCAAGCAGCGGGTGAACAAGAAAGAGCAGCAGCAGAAATATCGGCGCCCAGGGAACGTCAAAAAAAAGGGCGCTAGCCGGTGAATCGAGGAATTGGCGTAGTGTGGCCAGGTCCCTGTAGCACTCCGTGGCGGCTCCCGTATCCGCCAGAGAGGCATATTCGAATGATGCCGTCAGCACCATGGGCCGTAGCCTGTGATCCAGCCAGCTGCCGATGCGCGAAAGAGCTGCCCTACGCACGATGTCCAACATCGACCCGACCAACACGGCGACGGCGATGATCATCGTCAGCATCAGCAACGTGTCGGCACTTCGGCTCGACATGACCCTGTCGTAGATCTGCAGGAGATAGATGGAAGGTGTCAGAAGAAAGAGATTATAGCCGCAGCTATAGAGGAAGACCAACCCGAAGGCTCCGGCACAAGCCCGGAGCGCAGCAACGAGGTGTGTCTGCGGCCGCGATGGCTTTATCGATGGCTTTATCGAAATCGTTGTCATCGTCAGATCTCGCTGCACTGGATACTGACAAGAAGAGGCTGCGGGCAGGTTCAGTAACCCTGAGGGTCGCCAGTCGAAACGGGCGACCCTCAAGGGAAATGAGTTCATGAGCCAAGATGGCTGACATCGATATGACCGAAGGCGTTTATGAAATGATCGAGATCATTGTTCACCGTCGTCGTTTCGGGATTGGTGTGAACCAATGCTGACGAGATGTCGCCGCCCAGAGCGTTGTTCCCGTTGCCGCCGTTACCGCCGACGCCTGCGAGAATGGTGGCATGCTGATCGGCCACGAGCTGCGTATATTGTGTCGCGGTCGTAGCCGCAGCCACTGCAGCCGTATCGTGGCCGCTTGAGTTTCCTTGACTGCCATTGGAGGTGGAATCTCCCCCCGCGCCGCCGGCGCCGCTGGTGAGCGATGCCAGGAAGCCGTTCTGGGCCTGGCTGAAGCCACCGGATCCGCCGCCGCCGGCGTCCCAATCTGCCGTCTGCCAAACGTGATCGCCGTTGTGCAGATGGGTATCTGCCCCGTAGACCGTTTGCACAGGGTCTACATAGGCAACCGGGTTGTAGTTGATGTTCCCATCATTGTGGCCATCACCGCCGTTGCCGGCATTCGCGTCACCTGCATCTGGGTGATTGAGGTGAATCGTGTCAGATATCTGTGGGATAGGCATTTCAGTCACTCCTTTTACTTCGTTTCGTCCGAGTTAATTCTACGGCGTTCCCCCTACGGCGTGGGTATTAGTATGTCACCGCCAGACAATACAGCCGCAGGGGAATATTGCCCGCGATTCAATCTGCGCACTATCTAGATATTCGGCGACATTCCTTCGGGCGTATGCTTGGCGATGGCGGAGCGTAGTTTTGGATTGGCATTTGCTGATTTTGCGCCGGATGGTATGCGCAGGATCATGTCTGCAACCTCGTCGAAGCGACGCCGTTTTTCCCAAAGCAACGGCCGCCGAAGCCAACCGGCCGTATTCCAGGTCCTGACCAGGCTGTGCTTGGCTGAGGAGATTGTTTGGGGCGGAAAGTCATGACCCGCTGCGAGAACGGGGGCAAGATGCGGGAGTCTGGTCTTTGGTGCCGTCAAACTCGAACAACGGGGCATTACGGCCATGACAGCCAAATGGCTACAGACCTAGCCGACGGGATGTAGACGAATTGCAGGCTCTGCTTTTCTTAACTTCAGAGGCACAATGGCTGAATAATTCAGGCTACATGCGCGACACGCTTGGCGGACGTGCGGTTGACCGCGGATGGAGACGGCAATGACGGAAATTCGTCCCTTCTTGGAAGATTCGCCCAAAACGGGCACCGATCAAAACCTCGCCTCCAGTCTGGCCGCGGGGCATCTGGCGCTGGTGCCGACCTGGCTTCCATTGGGCCTTGCTTCCGGTCCCAGCTCAAATTCAGCCGGCAGCGGCGGTGATGGAATAAGCCAAGGCGTGATCAGCAGCAATGCACTGGCCGTCTTCATGCCGTCCAATGCCGCTATCGCGGGACCTCATTCGAGCGCCGATGCTTTCCAGGGCAACGATGCACTCATCAATCAGCATCCCACCGAAATGGCTGGGATAGGCGGGAATGGCGGAAGCGGCAATGTTGCCATTGGCAGCGGCGATGGCGCCAATCATGCCGGAACTGGGGGGGATGGCGTATTCTACGGTGGACTCGTAAGCACCGAAGTCGCGCTGTTTGCCCCCGTGAATACCGCCGTGGCTGCAGGCCCCGGCGCCGAGGCTCACGCCGATCAATCGAACAACGCAATGTTCCTGCAGGGCGCAACCCAGATCGGCGGCATGGGCGGCTCGGGCGGAGACCATAACGTCGCGAGCCATGGCTCGTCGATGAGCCCGGGAACTGCGCTGACATTGACCGGCGACTTTTATGCGGGCCATGGCGGCGATGGATATTTCGTCGGCAGCATGGTCGACGTGAGTATCGCCATCTTCTCGCCGATCAACATCGCCATCGGTGCCGCTGGCGGCTCGGCGGAGGCTCATCAAACAAACAATGTCATTTTCGATCAGGGTACTGTGCAGATCGCCGGCATCGGCGGCAACGGCGGTGGCTTCAACCTGTCGTCGGACACGATTTTTACCGGCAACCATGCCGGTGGCGGTGGCGGCGACGGATCGTCAACCGGCAGCATGGTCGACGTCAATGTCGGCTATTTCCATCCCATCAACATTGCCGTTCCCGCCGGTGGGACGGCGGACGCACAACAGATCGATCATGTTCTCTATGATCAGCATGCGCTTCAACTGGCCGGCATCGCAGGCCACGGCGGAGACGGTAACCTCACCGACGCCCATTCCGCTCTCGTAGACGACATTCTGAGCTTCATGCATAGCTAAAGCGCGTCGCGGTCTTTCAGATTCGCTCTTCGCGCTTTAGGTCCCTGTTTTGACGCATGTCGTTATCGTCAAACCGCTGCACAGTTGCGCGACATGGCGGATAGACTCCCACCTCTATTGCGGAGATTGAACTGCACGAAACCGTTCTTCGTGTCATTTTTTCACGCCATATGTGGATCGCTTCCTCCGCCCGGATTTCGTCTCTTGGCCGGCATGACACCGAACGGCCGGCTCACCAGAGCATGATGCCGAAAAGTGTGAGCGGTTTTCCGACGACGTCCTGTTCTCGCCGAACATTCCACCATGATCTCATCCGCATTGTCGCCGATTCGGCCGTTAGACGCCGTGACCTCTGCCCGGCATCTGGCGGTGCCGGCGCAGTGCTGCCTGACTGAAAACGATCCAACTGGGATAATGCATCGATAAAGCCGAGTTACTTAGTAATCATAAAGGGTAGATCAGCGATCTCTTGCTTTTGTTGCTTTTGTTGCTTTTCGCGATTGTCATTTTGCTGTCGGGTCTGCGGCGGCTTTGAATTGAGAAATGGTAACAAAATAGATCCGATCGGCGGCTCGCTATATCCAACAGATTTTCGCAAAATCGATCTATAGTAGATTATTTGCTTTTTCAGTGCCTTTCAAAGATTTGCTGACCCGCTTTCCGTACGTAAGATCGGAGAAGACTGGAGAGTATGCGGCAACAAGTCGAACTGGCATGCCGTCATGAACAAGCGTTTCAATGTGCTCTGCAGTCATAGTTATCTCTCGATGAAATCTTAGCTATAAGAATTATCATGAGAGATCGGACTGCGGATATCCACAATAGACTCTCTTTTTATCATGACATGTAGTGAGAACAGGCATAGTATGAATGGCTGTTGGGTTGCAATATTCTGGGGAGCACGTAAGTGTCCGACAGTGCTGGAACGAAGCGCCGCATGGGGCGCAATGCACCAACTGTGATCATCGTTGGGCATTCTACATTGGCGCGCACGACCGTGGTGAAGCTTCTTGAGCGTGAACTCGCCGGTTGGAACATTATCGATTTGATCTCCACCGAGAGTCTCGATCGAGTTCTTGGATCTGAGGTGCGTTTGATTGCATTGGATCTGGCCGGCAGAAGTGTTGAGAGTTCGAGCCTGCGTGATGACCTCGCGGCGATCACTGCACGTTTTCCTGAGGCTCCTATCACGTTGCTCTCAGGTACGGATGACGCCATCATAGCGCGTCAGGCGCTCAAAGTGGGCATCCGCGGCTTTTTCTCGACTTCACTTCCCATTGACATTGCCCTTGCCGGCCTTGGTCTCGTGCTGGCAGGAGGAACATTTTTCCCGCAGCTTCTGGGAGCGGTGACACCAGGCTCAAACGAGGATAGTCCGGCCAGAAACGAGGCTGAAAAAAGATTGGATGATAGGACGCAGCACTTGGCGATTGCTGATTTCACGCCCCGGGAAGCGGATGTCCTCGCAGAGTTGCAATGCGGATGCTCAAATAAGGTCATCGCCGGAAAACTCAATTTGTCGGGGCATACGGTAAAGATGCATGTGCAACACATCATGCGCAAGCTGCAGGCGCAGAACCGCACGGAAGTGGTTGCCCGCTTGGTTCAAAGAGCCGCCGACGGCCGCGACGCCTTGCCGAATTAGGCAGTGTCGCCGGTATCGCGAGCTGTCTCGACGTGGGGCGCAACCTCTAGACTGCCTGTGGTCAGGCTTCATCATAGGATGAAATTCACTTCGAAGAAGCGACACACATTTGCGTCATTCCAGCGGCGGCCACTTCGAGCGCTTCAGGCCTCTCGTCGATCTCTATCTGCGCGCCTGGGCGGCAGCCAGCCGAATAAGCAGCAGGAGATATGATCTGCTGCCCTGCTGAGTTCGAGCTCTGGGGTTTCTAGGCGCCTATCTGCTGTAACTGCGTGTCAGCAGAGGGCTCGGCAACGACGGTTTGATTTCGCCCTGCCTGCTTGGCGCGATAAAGCGCGCGATCGGCTTCGAGCAATAGCGCTTCCGGAGAGATATTTTGATCCGGCGCCGCCAGCGCAATGCCGACGCTGAGCGTCACGTGCCCGAAAGGCGATCCCTCATGCGGCAGCTTGACGGTCGCCATTGCCGAACACAGGGCCTGTCCGATGACGGACGCGTTGCTGGCTGAGGCGATCCGCGCAATGATGGTGAATTCCTCTCCGCCGTAGCGGGCAACAAGGTCCTGCTGGCTCCGCGTATTGCGTTCCAGCACCCCGGCGATTTCCTTCAGGCAGGCGTCTCCCGCCGGATGGCCGTATCGGTCGTTGTAGCCTTTGAACCAATCGGCATCCACCATGGCAAGCATCAGCAGGTCCTGACCTTGCCCAAGCCCGGCGAGCTCGCTTGCGAGAACCTCGTCGAAGCGACGGCGGTTGGCCACGCCTGTCATCTCGTCCGTCTGGCTGATCGTCAGGAGCTTCTGATTGAGCCGCTCCAGCTCGGACGTTCGATCCCGTATCTTTCCCTCAAGCGCTTCATGGGCTGCGTGAACGCGCGCGGCCATCGACGCAAAATCGCGGGCAAGCTCGCCGATCTCGTCGTCTGAGTGCGTGGGCAGGGCGTCGTTGGCAACAGTAACGCCGGAACGGCCGACCAGCTGCGTGGCGTGGATCAATCTCACCAGAGGTTCGGCGACCTGCTTTTGCAGGATCGAACGGAGGATGAAGAGTTCGACGAACAGGGTGAGCAGCCCGACCGCGACGACGATCCCGAGATTGGTGAGGATGGCGGGCCGCATCAGAGATTTCGGATAGTGGACGGCAAGCACCCAGGGCGTATCCGGGATCCGGCCGACGGCGGTGATTTCGCTGGTGCTGTCGATGAGCGACACCGAACCCGCTCCGATCGACTGGCTTGCCTTCAGCAATGGCTGGTAGTCGGCGAGTGCCAGCGAGGAAATCGAGGCTTCGCCGGCGCTGGTCGTGATCGCATCGGTGTATTTGCCGTCGAAGATCAGCGTTCCCTGATCATCGGCCGCAAAGATCGTCGCGCGTGCGCCCGGCAGCGTCGGATTTGCGGTTCGCTTCATCAGATCGTCGAGCAATACGTCGACACAGGCCATGATGCGATGTTTGCCCGAAGCATCAGGTGCATCGGGCGTCGCGATCGTGGTCATCCACGCGTTGTTGGACGGATCCCAATAGATGCGCGTGAAAAAAGTATCGTTTTGAGGCCCACCGAACCCGCGGGAGAAAAATTCGAAGGTCTCGAGCTTCAGCGCATCCGGGCCTTCATATTTGAAAACCTTGGCGATGTCGGCAGCCTGATAGATCGGGAAGCCTTTTTCCGGAACCACGCCGTAGAAATTGAAGAGGCGGCCCTTGGTGGCAGAACCGAATTGGTAAGAGAGCAGGTACGACAGTGCAAACCGTGTCTTCACGTCCTCATCCGGCGTCACGTCAGGCGCGTAGGTTGCCGACATGTCGGGAAATCTGCGCCCATCAGGCAAAGGCTCGCCTTCAAACAATCCCGGACGCTGGGTGTAGGATCCATCCTCATGGCGATAGAAAATATCATCGAAATTCCGTGCCAATGATTGCCGGGCTTCCGGTATCGCGTAGATCCTGCGGAATTCGGCAAGGAAATTCTTTTCGAGGTCCTTCACTTCGCGGAATGGCAGAGACTCGCGCTGCAGAGCCTGTTCCGTCGAAAGAGAGAGCTGCGAGCGCACCGACCGCTCAAGCGCGGAATGATTGATAAAATAAGATACGCCGCCCGCACAGGCGCAGACCAGCGCAATGCGCAGTGTCGCAAGCCGCAATGCCCGCGACGCCAGAGTAGGGCGTGTTTTCCGCTTCACCCTTGGTTTGAAGACGATCCTCAACAACGCGCTCATCCCGGTGCCGCTCATTTCGACGACCCGGCCTGCGGGATCGACAACTCGATTGCGTCGACCGCTCGCATGCCCATAACCAGCAGACCGCTCGAGATCATGCATTTACCTCAGTCGTTGGGAGCAAGCCTGTCCGGCTGCTTCTCGAGAGCAGCATCAAGACGTCGTGCAATTATGGGCATTGCGGGAAGCGCCACAATTCATTCGTGGCGTGACGAGTTCGGTAGCGGCCCCGAAGCTCATTCAGCGCATCGAGACATTGCTCGATGGACTGGAGCGATTAAGGCGCGGCGAGAAGTTAACAAAGGATGCTTGCGTCGAAGCGCGGCCGAAATTGCCTGCGCGATTCGGATAAAGTTCGCAAAACGGATCAAACGGTTGCTCTGTCGGCCACGTGGCTCGGCGGCAGGCTGCTCACGTCAGAAGCCGCCGCCGGCAAGTATCGATGCCCGTTGTGATCGCCAGCCGAACCGAATAGCCGTTGCGGCGCTGAGGCTGATCATGACGTAACCGGCAAAGGAGACGGCTGATTAAGATCGGTGCATATGTACCGACAGCACGCCGCTTGGCTTTCCGCTTGCGAACGGAAAGACCTTCCGCCCGTTCAAGGCGGCCTGGATGTGTCAACCTCTCGGGTGTTCGTGTCAGCTGGTCTTATATCGTGAATCTCTGATGGGAACCGCGAGTCCGGCCGTCCGTTACCCATGGACGAACGGAGGACATGGACATGCGCAAGAAGAAAGCCATTGTCGAGGCGGCGCTCGAGTCCGAGTATGAGCGCCAGCCGCTGGGGATCATGAATACGGAGCAAGCCCTGCAGCTTGAGGATTCCGACGGTCTTGTTTTCAGTCACCCTGACAAAGAGGCCGGCGTGACGGATCATTTTGTCGATCAGGATCAGTTGCGCCGATTGGTGCAATAGATCCTCTGAAACGACGCGCGGCGCCGTCGACTTCACGCAATCATGAAGCCGCCGTCCACCGGCATCGATATCCCGTTCACCATCGCAGCCTGATCTGAGAGCAGGAAAAGAACAACGTCGGCAATGTCACTCGGCTCAGCGAAACGACCGACGGGAATGCGCTGCTTCATCCCGGCGGCCTTGTCGGGATCGCTCCATGCCTTCACCGCCATTGGCGTCAACGTCACCGTGGGGTGGACGCCGTTCGCGCGGATGCCTTGAGGCCCAAGTTCCTTTGCCATGACTCGCGTCAAGCCGTCCAATCCACCCTTCGATGCACAATATGCGGCGTGATCGGGGATGCCGATAAATGACGCGACCGACGAGACGTTGACGATGGCGCCCTTGCGACCCTCCTTGATCAGGAAACGGGCATATTCCTGCGCCACGATCATCGGAGCACGCGTGTTGACTGCAACAAGACGGTCGAATGCTTCGACAGTCGTATCCAGGAACGGCTGCAGTTCGGTTGTTCCGGCGCAGTTGACGAGGAAATCAGCGGGAAGGGCCGAAATCGCCGCTTCCCTGGTCGCGTTGGCGTCAGCGAGATCGACCTGTATGGCGCGGCAGCCGGGTTCCGCTTGCAGCAGGTCGACGTCGCTCGCACTGCGGGTCAGAGCGACGACCTGCGCACCCCGCTCGACCAGCATCCTCGCAATTTCGCGTCCGATGCCTTTTCCGGCACCGGTAACGATGATCGTCTTTCCATTGAAGTCCATTGTGGTGTCCCTCACAGTCTCTGGCCCGTTTCCCGATCGAAGATATGTGCACGTCGGGGATCGATGTGGAAGTACATCGTCCGTCCGGGATCTGCCTCGATACGCTCGCGGATCAGCGCGTCGATCGGCACGCCTCCCGCCCGACCGAAGATCAATGTTTCCGAACCCGTGGGCTCGAACACTGATACCTCCACCGGAACGCCGTCGTCGCCAATCGTGATGTGCTCCGGTCGGATGCCGTAGGTAACCGCCCTTCCTTCATTCACGTTGGTGTTTTCCATGGGAAGGGCAACGCCCTGGTCGGTGACGACAAACTTCCTGCCGTCGCGGGTGGCGACGCGGCCTTGAAGAAGATTCATCGATGGGCTGCCGATGAAGCCGGCGACGAAGAGGTTGACCGGGAAGTCGTAAAGATCGAGAGGCTTGCCGATCTGCTCGACCCTGCCGTCGCGCATCACCACGATCTTGTTGGCCATCGTCATCGCCTCGATCTGATCATGGGTGACGTAGACCGTCGTGGTCTTCAGCCGCTGGTGAAGCTCCTTGATCTCGACGCGCATGGTAACGCGAAGTTTGGCGTCGAGGTTCGACAATGGCTCGTCGAACAGGAAGACCTTCGGATCGCGGACGATGGCACGACCCATCGCCACGCGTTGACGCTGCCCGCCCGACAATTGCTTCGGATAGCGGTCGAGATAGCGCGTCAGGTCGAGGATCTCGGCCGCCCTGCCGACCTTCTCGGCGATCTCCGTCTTCGGCCGCTTGGCCATCTTCAGCGGAAAGCCCATGTTCTCGGCGACGGTCTTGTGGGGGTAGAGCGCGTAGCTCTGGAAGACCATCGCGATGTCGCGCTCCTTCGGAGGCGCGTTGGTGACGACACGGCCGCCGATCCGGATGTCGCCGCTGCTGACAGTCTCGAGACCGGCGATCATCCGCAGCAGGGTAGACTTGCCGCATCCAGACGGCCCAACCAGCACGACGAATTCGCCGTCCTCGATGTCGACGCTGACGCCGTGCATGACCTGAAGCGCGCCATACTTTTTGGTGACGTCGCTAACCTGTACGTTTGCCAATGTCGTTCCTCCCTAAAACAGCGCGGCTTCGTGTCTTTGTGGTGTTACTCATCGGCTCACCCCTTCCAGACCACGTAGATGCCGAGGACTGCCGAGATTGCCGCTGCAAACCATACCGAAGGCCCGAACGGCTCGATGAACCGCATCCAGAACAGCGAGAGCGCGACCCAGAGCACCACCGAGATGAACAGCCGGTCGAACCAATTCGTTTCGATCGGCAGAAATCCCGGCTTGCGTTCGTTATTTCCTGATTGAGAGGTCATGGCTTCATCCTTTCACGGCGCCGAAGGTCAGACCGGCAACGATATGACGTTGCACCACTGAAAAGACGATGAGCGCCGGAACCAGTGTCAGCATGGAGATTGCGGCCATGATGCCCCAGGCCGTCCCCGTGGTCGTCACGTATTCCGACAGGCCGGTGGTGAGAGTCCGCGCATGGAAGTTGGTGAGCGTCGCTGCCAGCAGGTATTCGTTCCACGCAAACACCCAGGTCAGGATCAGCGTCACCGCAAGTCCGGGCCGTGCCAGGGGAAAGACGATGTCATAGAGGACGGTCCATGGGCTGGCGCCGTCCATGTAGGCCGCCTCGTCCAATTCCTTCGGAATGCCTTCCACGGTCGGACGCAACGTCCAGATGGCGAAGGGAAGGTTGAAGGAGCAGTAGACCAGGATCATGCCCAGCTTGGAATCGGCGAGCGAGAAGTCGCCGATCTTGTAGACCTGCGTCAGCAGCAGGAAAAGCGGCAGCAGGAAGACCGCCGGCGGCGCCATCCGGTTGGTGATCGTCCAGAAGAAGATGCTTTCCTTGCCCGCGAGGTCGAAGCGTGTCAGCGCGTAGCAAGCAAAAAAGCCGAGCGTCGTGACCAGCAGCGCGTTGCCTGACGAAATGATCATCGAGTTGAGCATGTATCCGCGCAAGGTCGGATTGGTGAGCACATCCTGGTAGTTCTTCCAGAAGAAGCTGCGGAGAACGACATCAGGCGTCGAGAACAGATCGAAGGGCTGTTTCACCGATATGACGAACAGCCAGTAGATCGGGAAAAGCGTTGCGAGGCTGATCAAGGTCCAAAGCACGACCGGAAGCCAGGGGGTCTGGGTCTTCATCGCGTCAACCTCTCTTCACGCGGGGCGCAATCAAGCCGACGTAGAGCAGCCAGCAGACGACGATGGTGAGGTATAGGACGATGACGGAGATCGCCGAACCGTAGCCGTAATTCGTCTTGGGGAAGACTTCCTTGAAGATATGCACACCGATGTAGCGGGTCGATGAACCCGGGCCGCCTCCGGTCAGCATCAGCACTTCGTCGACGGTGCGCAGCGCGTCCATCAGCCTGATGAACACCGTGGCGAGCAGGGCCGGGCGGATCAAGGGGAGCGTTATGTGCCAGAAGATCTGGCTCTTGCCCGCGCCGTCGATCTGCGCCTGCTCGAACGGGTCTGACGGAAGCGAGACGAGTGCGGCGATCAGCGAGAGGGTGACCAGCGGCGTCCAGTGCCAGATGTCCATGATCACCGTCACGGTGAAAGCTGCGGCAGCACTCTGGCCGATGTTCAGATCGTAGCCGAACCAACTCCTGAGAAGATAGGGAATGATGCCGATCGACGGTGTGGTCATCAGCTTCCAGACGGAGCCGACGATGATCGGCGCCATGATCAGCGGCAGTGTGTGGATCGTGCGAAACACCGCTTTCCCAGGAAAGTCCTTCAGCAGCGCCTGGGCGAGGATGTAGCCAAGGACCAGCTCCGACACGACTGCAAAGAACACGAATGTGAGGGTGATGCCGAGCGATGCCAGGAATTGGGGATCGAAGACGAGCCGCCGATAATTGTCAGCCCAGTTGAAGACCATGCCCGGGTTGGCCGCAAACGGGTTCCATGCATGGAACGAGACCCAGAGAACGTAGATGAACGGAAAGATCCCGAACAGCCCCAGGATCACGATGGTCGGTGACAGCAACAGCCACCCGAGCTTCTGCGAATGCATCGCCTATCCCCCATTGAACGTTGTGTCGACGTCCGCCCCATCTTGGGAGCGAAAGATGACGGGTCGTAGGATACGACCCGTCAGTTGGGGAGGATGTTTATTTGCGATAGCCGAGCGATGTCAGTTCCTCTTCGGCCTTGGCCGCCATCTGGTCGAGGCCTTCATCGGGAGCGATCTTACCGGTCAGGATGTCGTAGAAGATCGGAGCGGTCGCTTCACGCACCTGCGCATGGAAGGGGTAGGGAGGAGCGCCGGCAAACAGTTTGCCCTCGTCCTTCAGCATCGTGTAGAAACCGCCGAGCTTGGTATCCATCTCCTTCACCTTGGGATCGTCGAACGTCGCCTTATTGGTGATGCGCGGTGCGGCGATGGCCCAGTCGGGCTGCACTTCGTTCTGGCCGATGAATTCGAGGAATAGCAGCGACGCTTCCTTGTTCTTCGAGGTGATCGGCACGCCGAAGGCGCCGCCGTCATAGTAGCCGATATAGCCCTTTCCGGCTTTCGCGTCGTCCAGCACGCCCGGCTCGAGCGGCGGCAGCGCGAATCCGACCTGTCCCACAACCTTCGACTGCGCGGGATCGCTGGCGATCCACGCCGCGTTCTCACCATAGATCAGCCCTTGGGCGACACGGCCGGCGGCGAACGTCGTTGCGGTTTCCGTCCAGGTCGACTGCGTCGATTCAGGCGGAGCGATGTCGCGCAGGTGCAGCCAGTACTTCAACGCAGCCTTCGCCTTGTCGCCGTTCATCGTGCCGCCGTGTTCGACCGTCGCCGCATAGTTGTTCTTGGCGTCGATGCCCCAATTGTAGACGCCGAACGTCGGCACGATGGACTCGAAGAATTCATACCAGGAGGCCGGATGGCCCGTATGGGCCTGAGCGGTCGTGCCCCAGAGCTCCATGCCATTGTCCTTGCCGTACTTCGTGAAGAATTCGGCGATCTGAGTGTATTCCTCGTGGGTGGTTGCCGGCTTCAGGTCTTTGCCGGTTTCCTTCTTGAAGGCCTCCTTGATCTTCGGATCGTCGAAGAGGTCCTTGCGATAGAGATAGGTCTTCAGGAAGGCTTCCATCGGAGTGCCGAAGAGATCGCCGCTCGCGTCCTTGAAGTAATCCGCGAAGCTGGTGAAATTCGAGTCGTCGTAGGTCGGCGCCTTCAGATCCGGCTGATCCTTCAGGGTCTTGGTGATGTCGACGAGGAAATTCCTGGCCAGATAGGAATAGATGATATCCTGCTCGATATAGACCATGTCATAGATGCCGGTCTTGGCTTCCATGTCCTTGATGGCCTTGTCGTACATCTGGTCCCAGGACGTCGTCTCGATTTCGACCTTGATGCCGGTCTTCTTTTCAAATTCCGGAGCGAGCACGTTCTTGATGTAGTTCGATGGCGGGGTGCTTTCGGTGACGCCGTGCAGTGTCACGCCCTTGAATTTAGCGCCAGCATCGGACCAGAAGTCAGCCCAGGCCGGCGAAGCGGTCGTCGCGAGGCCGAGCGTCAGCGCAAGCGCGCTAGCCTTCAAAGCAAAGTGCATTTCCAATCCTCCCAGAGTGCAGCGAGATCATTTCGCCGGTGTTTTGTGTAGGCGAAAAAAACCAACAGCGCAACATTTGTTGTTTAAACATGCAAATAGATGGCCTATCTCATTGATTTTCGCAGGAACAAATTTCCACAGCGATGTGGAGACGATGGCCATGGGCATAAAATGCTGCATCGCAAGGTGATTTTGCAAAGCAACAAAAGAAGAGTGTCCAAATTTATTTGTTGTCTTGCCAAACTAAATGGCATAGCACTGGGCGAAATCACCGGCATATCGTGGAGGAAAAACCTATGCGTCGATTGGGTATCCATTCATTTGTATGGACAGGCGGCCAAACGCAGGAAGGCCTGGAAATGGCCCTCAACAAGACGGCCGAACATGGATATCGCACCATCGAATTTGCCTATCTGCGCCCCGAGAAATTCAATCTCGATCGACTGGCAAAGCTTGCGCAGTCTCTCGATCTGGAGATTGGCGTGACCATGGGCCTGCCACTCGTCAAGGACGTATCGAGCGAGGACGTTTCTGCGGTGTCCGCCGGCAAGCAGACGTTGGCCGACGCCGTTCGCGCGGTCCGTGATATCGGCGGCAACAAGCTCGGCGGGATTCTCTATTCCGCGCACACCAAGTACAATCGCCAGCCGACGAAGAAGGGCTGGGACAACAGCGTCGCCGCGATCGCCGCGACCGGTGAAGTCGCCAGGCAGGCGAACGTCAACCTGGTGCTCGAGGTTGTCAACCGGTTCGAGACGAACTTGCTGAATACCACGGCGCAAGGGCTCAAATTCATCTCCGAGACGGGATCTCAGCATATTCGTCTCCATCTCGACACGTTCCACATGAACATCGAAGAAGCCAATCCGGCCGCCGCCATCCGTCTTGCCGGCGACAAGATCGGTTACTTCCACATCGGCGAAAGCAATCGCGGCTATCTCGGTGACGGCGTCATCAACTTCGATCTGATCTTCGACGCTCTGCTCGACATCGGCTACAACAGAGACATCGTGTTCGAGAGCTTCTCGACGACGGTTGTCGATGAAGGCCTGTCTCTTGCCTGCGCGATCTGGCGCGATACCTGGGAGGATAATGATTTGCTTGCGGCGCATGCGAAGCGCTACATCGAGCTGAAATATGATGAGGCCAAGCGTCGCCGCGCCACAAGCGCGCGGCCCTGATATCCTTCTGACAGCCTGTTCCGGTCGTGTAAGGGTTGGGCGACTTGGAGGGAATTGAAATATGAACGACACCGTCTCCATCGGAAGTTCGCCGCGCAGGATCCGGCAGAACAATATCGTCGCCGCCTTGCAGACGATCTACGCCCACCGAAGCCTCAGCCGGGCCGATCTCGCCCGCAAGCTCGGCATGAACCGCTCATCCTCGGGAGAGATCGTCGCCGAACTGACGGAGGGCGGATTCGTTCAGGAGTCGGAGGAGAGCGGCAAACAGCGCCTGGAGCATTCCCGCGCCGGTCGTCCCGGCATCATGCTCGAACTGGTTCCCGATGCTGCATTCTTCGTCGGGATCGAGATCGGCGTTGAACATATATCGGCTGTGGTTGTCGATCTCTCCGCCGAGGTTCGAGCATGCCGGAAAATGGCGTTCGACACACCGTCTTCGACGGTGGAGGAGGCCGTGGCGCAGGGGATCGAACTGATTATCGGCGCCATGGCGAAGAGGATGATCGACAGGTGCAAAGGCTTGGGCCTATCGACGCCGTCCCACGTCCGCCCGGATGGATTTGTCACGCTGGCGCCGATCATCGGCTGGCGAGACGTGCCGTTGAAGGAGATCGCACGGTCAGCCTTCCCGGCCGCCGTCCCGATCGCGGTCGAAAACGATGCCAACGCGTTTGCGATCGGCGACAGCTATCGTCACGGCGTCGCAGGGGTGACCCTGTTCCTGCTGATGGAAACCGGCGTCGGCGGCGGCATCATGATCGATGGCAAGCTGTTTCGTGGCGGCCACGGTCTGGCGGGAGAAATCGGCCACACCCTGGTGCCGGGAAGCGGCGGTCAGAAGCTCGAGCAACTGATCGGTCGCGAAGTGCTCATCAGGCAGTATCGCGAGGCTGTTGGACGCGAGGACGTGGATCTGCAGGATTTCCTTGGTGGCGTTCGTGATCGCGTCCCGGCCGCGGTCAATATCGCCGAAACCTGGTCGCGCCATCTCGCCTATGCATTGCTGCAGGCCTGTCGTCTGCTCGATCCGGACAGGATCGTCCTCGGCGGCTCCGTGGCATCCCTCTACCCGATGGTGGCCGCCCGCGTGGCGGTCCACATGTCGGAAGGCCAGAACATAGCTTTCCCCACGCCGGAGATCGTCGTGGACGATGATGCCGAGTTTCGTTCGGCCTTCGGGGCGGCGTGCATGTTGCATCAGCGCTTTCTGTCGCTGGAAAGCGAGGAGTTCGGCAGCGAGGATGGTGCGCCGGTCCCATCGGCGATGAGTTAACGACAACAGGGATCGAAAGCAGGATCGGAAATGGCTTCAATACTGGCTCCGGACGGGCTTGGTCCCACGGTTTGCGTAGGGGAGATCCTTGTTGAGATCGTCGCAACGACGGTTGGAGACGGGTTCCTCGAAGCCCAGCCGCTCGTCGGTCCGTTTGCAAGCGGAGCGCCGGCGATCTTCATCTCGCAGTGCGGCCGCCTCGGCGGCAAGGCGGCAATGGTCGGCGCCGTCGGCGATGACGATTTCGGCCGGGTCAATACCGATCGCCTCAAACGCGACGGCGTCGATGTATCGGCGATCTCGATCGATCCGGATTATCCGACGGGAAGCGCCTTCGTTCGCTACCGGAAGGATGGCTCGAGAGATTTCGTCTATAACATCGCCACCTCAGCAGCTGCACGCTTCGGCTGGTCTGAATTGGTCGGCAATCTCATCGACCGGAGCGGACATCTTCACGTGATGGGCTCCGCTCTGTCGGTTCCGAGTGCGCGCGCGGTGATCGACAGGGCGGTCGACATCGTCAAGGCACGCGGCGGAACGCTGTCGGTGGATCCGAACCTCCGCAAGGAATTGAAGCTGGACGAGGACACCGAGCGCCGGTTTTCCAGGCTTGTCGCCGCCGCCGATCTCCTTCTGCCTTCCGGAGAGGAGCTTGAGCGGGCCGCAGGTGTCGAAGGCGAGGCAGAAGCGATTCGGCGCCTGTTCGAGATCGGCGTCAAGGAGATCGTGCTGAAGCGCGGAGCCGACGGCGCGACCTACTTCGGCAGCCAGGGAGACCGCATCGACGCCCGGGCCTTTGTCGTTCAGGAGGTCGACCCTACGGGTGCCGGCGACTGCTTCGGCGGTGCCTATCTCACCTGTCGGCGGCTCGGAATGTCTCCGCAGCAGGCTCTGACCTATGCCTCAGCCGCCGGCGCCCGCAACGTCACGGTATTGGGTCCGATGGAAGGTGCCGGCACTCGGCAAGAACTCGATGCGTTCATCGCTTCAACGGAAAGGCGGCCGTGATGCAGGTGCATCTCAACCAACTGGCCAGGCTGAGGATCGAAGGCCGCCCGAAAGGCGTGACCTCGGTGTGCTCCGCCCATCCGATCGTGCTTCGAGCAGCACTTCGGCACGGGCGGCAACAGCAAAGCACCGTACTGATCGAGGCGACTTGCAACCAGGTCAACCACCTCGGCGGCTACACTGGGATGACGCCAAGCGACTTCGCGTCCCTCGTGATGAGGATCGCGGCGGAGGAGGAGTGCCCCGAGGAACTGATCGTTCTCGGTGGCGACCACCTCGGCCCCAATCCTTGGCGTGACCACCCGGCGGAAGAGGCCATGGCCGAGGCGGAGAAGATGGTTGCCGCCTATGTCGACGCCGGATTCCGCAAAATCCACCTCGACGCCTCGATGGGCTGCAAGGGCGAGCCGATGGCGCTCGACGACGAAACCACCGCCCATCGCGCCGCCCGGCTTGCCGCGGTCGCCGAGGCCTCGGCCAAGAAGAGCGGCGGCGCAATGCCGGTTTACGTCATCGGCACCGAAGTGCCGCCGCCAGGCGGGGCCGATCATGCCCTGACGACCATCGAGCCGACGGCTGCCGCGGCGGCGCTGAAAACGATCGACGTCCACCGCCGGATCTTTGCGGAGGCCGGCCTCGGGCAAGCGTTTGGACGGGCGATCGGTCTCGTCGTTCAGCCGGGCGTCGAGTTCGGCAATCAGAATGTCATCTTCTACGACCGCAGCAAGATAGACGGTCTGAAATCGGTGCTCATCGACGAGCCGCAATTCGTGTTCGAGGCTCACTCGACGGATTATCAGGGCACCAGGCCGTTGACCGCGCTGGTGGAGGACGGGTTCCCCATTTTGAAGGTCGGCCCCGAACTGACCTTCGTTTTGCGCGAGGCGCTCTACGCGCTGGATGCGATCGCCTCGGACCTCTTGCCCGATTACGGCCAGCGGCCGCTCTATGCGGCGATGGAAGCGCTGATGCTTGATCAGCCGGGCAATTGGCGCCGCCACTACCACGGGACAGAGGCCGAGATGCGTTGGCTGCGGCATTACTCGCTGTCTGACCGCATCCGCTATTATTGGGCGTCGGCTGAAGCGCAAGAGGCCGTCCGGCGCCTGTGCGAGGCGCTTCGCGGGCAACCCGTCCCGCTGCCATTGTTTTGGCAGCATATGCCGGCCGCGCAGGATTTTGCAGACGCGCCGCTCGATCCGGATGAGGTTTTGATCTGGAGAGTGATGAACAGTCTCGCCGACTATCACGCCGCCTGCGGCGTCGGGAAGAATTAGCAATCAGAATCAAGCAGGAGGAGAAATCGATGCAGGAATTGAACGGGAAGATCGCGGCGGTCACGGGCGCAGCGTCCGGCATAGGATTGGCCTCGACGGAGGCGATGCTCGCCGCTGGCGCGACGGTCGTGCTGGTGGACCGGGATCAGAAGGCCCTTGAAACGGTTTGCAGCCGGCTTGGCGAGCGCGCTATTCCGCTGGTGATCAACTTGCTGGATCCGGGCCAGTGCGCGGGACTGCTCGAGGGCGTCCTGTCGAAGACCGGCAAACTCGATATCCTGCATGCCAATGCAGGGACCTATATCGGCGGCGACCTGACGGAAACCGACCTCGACACCATCGATCGGATGCTCAATCTTAATGTCAACGTCGTCATCAAGAACGTTCACAATGTCATTCCGCACATGATCGAGCGTGGCACTGGCGACATTGTCGTTACCAGCTCCGTCGCCGGACATTCGGCGATCCCGTGGGAACCGGTCTATTCGTCGTCGAAGTGGGCGATGACCTGTTTTGTCCAGACGATGCGGCGCCAGCTGCTGAAAAATGGCATTCGCGTAGGATCGGTGTCTCCCGGGCCGGTGATCAGCGCTTTGCTCGCAGATTGGCCGGAGGAAAATCTTCGCAAGGCCAAGGAGGCCGGAGCTTTGATCGAACCCAAGGAGGTCGCCGATGCGATCATCTTCATGCTGACCCGGCCGCGCAACGTCACCATCCGCGATATCGTGGTGCTGCCCAGCGCATTCGACATCTGAAGGAGCCTGATATGAGCTACCAGGACAAATTTCGCCTCGACGGTGAACGTGCGGTGGTCACGGGGGGAGGGCGTGCGATCGGGCTGTGCTGCACCGAGGCGCTGGCGGAGGCGGGCGCCGCCGTCGTCGTCATCGAACGCAGCGAAGCCGACGCCCAGCAAGCGCTTGCGCTACGCGATAAGGGGTACGATATCGAAGTCCGGGTGGGCGACGTAACCGACGCGGCCCGCATGGACGAGATCGCCAATGAGCTTGCCGGCGGAGCCCGGCCGGCGACGATCCTCGTCAACAATGCCGGGATCGGCCAGAACGGCATCCCGGCGGAGAATGTCACCGACGCCGATTGGCTGCGTATGATGGACGTCAATCTCAACGGCGTCTTCTGGTGCTCGCGCGCCTTCGGTCGTCACATGATCTCGATGAAACGGGGCGCCATCGTCAACCTCGGCTCGATGTCTGGGCACATCTGCAACCGGCCGCAGCCTCAGACGGCCTACAATGTCTCCAAGGCGGCAGTCCATCACCTCACCCGCTCGCTGGCTGCCGAATGGGCGCAGCACGGCATCAGGGTAAACGCCGTCGCACCCACCTACATCGAGACACCGATGGTGGTGGCCGTCGAAGCCAATCGCGAGCGGATTCCACTCTGGCTCGCCGACACGCCGATGGGGAGGATGGGAACACCGGAGGAGGTTGCAAGCGCGGTCCTTTTCCTCGCATCGGGCGCCGCCAGCCTGATGACCGGAGCAATCGTCAACGTCGATGCGGGGTTCACCTGCTGGTAGCGCTTTCGGACGAGGCGCTAGCAGCGCCTCGTCCGAATTGGAAAATTGCCTGTCGCGAAAAGCCAGCGGGTATGGAAACGTTACCACATGTTGTTGACTCGCATTCCTCGCCGATTTATTTGAATGTGGAAACGTTGCCATATCAGGGAGGAGCTTGATGAAATCCGCACGGTTGAACCGACTTTTCGGTGTGTCCGGAAATTGTTTTGACGTTGCCATCGATCACGGCATGTTCAATGAACGAACATTCCTCGCCGGCATCGAGAACATGAAAACGGCCATCGAGGTGATCGCGCAAGCCGCACCCGATGCCATTCAGCTTCCCCCGGGGACCGCGCCGTTTCTGCAGGCTATTCCCGGCAAACATCGCCCGGCTCTGGTGCTGCGCACCGACATCGCCAATATCTATGGCAATCCCCTGCCGTCTCAGTTGTTTTCCGAAATGATCGACAGACCGGTGGAGCAGGGCGTTGCGTTGGATGCCGCCTGTGTCGTCGTCAATCTTTTGATGCTGCCGGGCCAGCCGGAAGTCTACCGCGCCTGCGTCCGCAATGTGAACAGCCTGAAGCGCCAATGCGAGATCTATGGCATGCCGCTGATGGTCGAGCCGCTGGTCATGCAGGACAATTCCAAGGGCGCCTATATGGTCGACGGCGCGATCGATAAGATCCTGCCGCTTGTGCGTCAAGCGGCTGAACTCGGCGCCGATATCATCAAGGCCGACCCCTGCGACAATGTCGAAGAATATCACCGCGTGATCGAGATCGCCCAGGGCCTGCCGGTGCTGGTGCGCGGCGGCGGCCGCGTTTCGGATCAGGAAATCCTGTCCCGCACCAAACAGTTGATGGAGCAGGGCGCCCGTGGCATCGTCTATGGCCGCAACGTCATTCAACACAACAATCCCGGCGGCATGACGCGGGCCTTGATGGCGATCGTCCATGACAAGGCTTCCGTCGAGCAAGCCTCGCTGCAGATTGGCTGACGCGCCTGGGGAGGACATGTCATGACGAAAATATTCCGCTTCGGCGTCATCGGCTGCGGTCTGATGGGGCGCGAGTTCGCCAGTGCTGCGGCGCGCTGGCTGCATCTAGCCGATGTGAAGGCGCGACCGGAAATTGTCGCCGTCTGCGATACCAACGCGACGCTGCTCGACTGGTTCAGGGATCATGTGCCGACCGTTCGGCAGTTCACCGCCGACTATAAGGAGCTTCTGGCCAATCCCGAGGTTGATGCGGTCTATTGCGCAGTGCCGCACGTGCTGCACCAGCAATTCTATGTCGACGTGCTGAAAGCCAAAAAGCATCTTCTCGGCGAAAAGCCCTTCGGCATGGACGCGGCTCAGAACCGGGAGATCATGGCGGTTCTTGCCGAGCACCCCGAACTTCTGGTCCGCTGCTCGTCGGAAATGCCGTTCTTCCCCGGTGCCCAGAAGGTCATCGCGCTCGCGAAGAGCGGCGAGATGGGGGAGATCCTCGAAGTCGAGGCAGGTTTCCTGCACTCGTCGGATATCGACCGGCAAAAGCCGATCAATTGGAAGCGTATGGCCGAAATCAACGGCGACTATGGCTGCATGGGCGATCTCGGCATGCATGTGCTGCACGTGCCATTGCGTCTTGGCTGGCGCCCGACGACCCTGCATGCGCAATTGGTCAAAAAGGTCACCGAACGTCCGGATGGTAAGGGCGGCATGCTGCCCTGCACCACCTGGGACAATGCCACGATCAGCAGCCGCGTGCGCGCCGGGGATCAGGATTTCCCGATGGTGCTGAAAACCTGGCGCATCGCGCCCGGCGAATCCAACACCTGGTACATCCGCGTTCTCGGCATGAAGAAAAGCGCCTTCTTCAGCACGAAGTCGCCGCGCCAGTGGCAGTGGATGGATTATAATGGCGGCGCGCAGGCTTGGAGCACCGAGGATCTCGGCTATGGCTCGCTGTTTCCAGCCATAACCGGCAAGATCTTCGAATTCGGTTTTGCCGACGCTATTCAGCAGATGTGGGCGGCCTTCGTCGATGAGCTTGCCGGCGGCAATGCGAACGGCTTGGGCTGCGCGACGCCGGCGGAAGCGCAGGCCCATCATGCCGTCCTGACGGCAGCCCTCAAATCCGGCCGCGAGGATGTCGTGGTGCCGGTCGAGTATGACGGGGCTTCCGTCTGATGCAGCGCTCCGAGATCAACGTGGCATTGCAGCGAGCAATCACGACCCTTGAGCGTTGGCACTGGTCTCTGCCGGCATGGGGCTATTGGACGGCGGCGGATTTTGCCGCTCATCCCGAGGCCTCGGCCTATTTGCGCGCCCATCAGCTCGGTTGGGATGTCACCGATTTCGGCTCGGACCGTTTTGCCGAATGCGGCCTCGTGCTGTTCTGCCTGCGCAATGGCATCGTTGATGTCTGGGGTGAGCGGACCTATGCCGAAAAGCTGCTCTTCGTTGGGGAAGAGCAGGTCACGCCGACACACCGTCATGCGGCGAAGATGGAAGACATCATCAATCGCGCCGGCGGCGATCTGGTCATCGAATTCGCTGCAACCGATGCCGATGGCCATCTGCTGAAGGATGATGTGACGGTTCCGGTCGACGGACTGCCGCGCCGGCTCGCTGCATGGGAACCGTTGGTTCTCCGACCCGGCCAGAGCGTGACCATCCGCACCGGGCTTTACCACCGCTTTTACGGCAGGAAAGGCGGCGGAGCTGTCCTTGTCGGCGAGGTCAGCCAGGTCAACGACGACAACAGCGATAATTTCTTTCTGGAGCTGATCGGCCGCTTTGCCGCGATCGAGGAGGACGAGCCGCCGCTGAGGCCCCTATGGAACGAGGGAGGCCGCTGATGCGAACCGGGGAGGAGGTTCACCATCGCGACAGTCACAAGCCGGGCGGTATCGTTTGCGCCGGAAATTTCATTGTCGACCGCGTCCACACCCTGTCCTATTGGCCCGAACAGGGCAATCTCGCGCATATCCTGCACCAGGATCTCGGCGTCGGCGGCGGGGCCGCCAATGTCGTCACCGATCTGGCCTCGCTTGGATTTCCCGGAAAGCTGGCGGCGGCGGGATGCATCGGCGCCGATCAAGACGGAGAGATCGTCAAGGCCCGTCTTGCGGTGGCCGGCGTCGATGTCGGCGGTCTCACCGCGCTTGCCGACCGGGTGACGGCGCATACACATGTCATGAATGTGCCCGGTCAGAACCGCACTTTCTTCTATCATGGCGGCGCCAACGATGCCGTCACCGACAAGCTCATCTCACCGGCGGCCTTCGCCGAAGCCGGCTATCGGCTGTTCTATCTCGGTTATCTCATGCTGCTGCCGGGCCTCGACCGCATCGACCCCGACGGCCGTTCGGGAGCGTCGCGCCTGCTGGAAGCCGCGCGCCGCGCAGGGCTTACGACTTGCGTCGATTTCGTCTCGAGTGAAGACCCGGAATTTGCGGCCAAGGTCGGCGTCGCGCTGCCCTTCTGCGATTTCCTGATCATCAACGAAATGGAGGCGGGCCGGGCAACCGGCATTGTCGTTCGCGATGCGAAGGGAGATTTGATCGAGGCGGAGCTTGTGACAGCCGGCGAGCGCCTGCTGGCCGCAGGCGTCACCAAAGGCGCGATCATCCACGCGCCGGAGATCTGCCTGTGGTTCGCGCCCGGCGCTGCCCCGATCATGACGCGTTCACGACCGGTCGATCCCCATGACATCGTCAGCACGGTCGGCGCCGGAGACGCCTTCTGCGCCGCCGTGCTCTACGGCCTGCATGAGAACTGGCCTGTCGAGCATATCTGCACCATGGCCCATGCTGCGGCTGCGCGTTGCCTGACGGGTGCGACGGCCACCGACGGCATCCCCGACATGTCTATTCTGCTTCGGGAGGCGACGGAGACGAACCCGGCCTAGCCTATTGCCTCAGCAGAGGGCGGGTCCGACGAGCGTCCAGTCAAAAGGGAGGAGCAAACATGAAGCTATTCATTATAGCAGCCGCGCACGGCACCCTTGCCGGTTTAAGTGCGACCGGGGAGGGAGGGCGATGACATATACCGAAAGCGCGCGGCTCTCCGGCAAGGTGGCATTGGTCACCGGAGGAGCGAGCGGCATTGGCAAAGCGGTCTGCGAACGCTTCGCCGCTGACGGCGCCAAGGTTGTTGTCGCGGACCTCGACGGTGAACGATGCGCGCGGGTGGCGGAGGCGATCGGCACTGATGCCTGGGGTGTAGCACTTGATGTGACCAGCCAGGACAGCATCGAAGAAGCCGTGCGTTTTTCCATCGCCGCCGCCGGCAAGATCGACATCCTGGTCAACGCCGCCGGCATTTACGACGTCGAGTCTATTCTGGAGATATCCCGGGAGCGGACCGCCAGGGTATTTCAGGTCAATATCGAAGGCCTGATCTTCATGACGCAGGCCGTTGCCCGGCACATGGTGGAGAGAGGAGCAGGGGGACGCATCATCAACTTCTCGTCCCAGGCTGGACGTCGCGGCGAAGGACCGGCTGTGGCTTACTGCGCTTCCAAGGCGGCCGTCATCAGCATCACGCAAAGCTGCGCTCTGGAGCTGATCCGTTACGGGATCAACGTCAACGCCATCGCTCCCGGCGTCGTCGATACGCCGATGTGGGACGTCGTCGATGCAAAACTAGGCAGCCGGGAAGGTTTGAAACCTGGCGAGGTGAAGGCCCGCGTGGCCGCCGCCGTACCCGCCGGACGATTTGGCGCCGCCGAGGAACAGGCGGCCATGGCTGCCTTCCTGGCCGGGCCTGATGCAGCATACATCGTGGCGCAGTGCTACAATGTCGATGGCGGCAATGTCATGAGCTGAGCGCTTGCCGTGCCGGGGATGGCTTGGCCACGGCGAAGCAATCGAAGTTGAGGTCTGGAGGAGTGGAATGAGGGCTGTACGCTTGGAGTCGATCGGGTCTTTGACCATGCGCAGTGTTGACAAACCGGTCGCAGGTCCAGGCGAACTGCTTGTCCGGGTGGTAGCAGCCGGCATCTGCGGTTCCGATCGCCACATGTACAAGGGCGAATATCCGACAGCGATCCCCGTCACGCTGGGCCACGAATTCTGCGGCATCGTCGAAGAGATCGGCGATGGTGTGACACGGTTTACCGGCGGCGAGATCGTGACGGTCGACCCGAATATTGCCTGCGGCACCTGTCGGGCTTGCGCGCAGGCGCGGCCGAATCTGTGCGAGAGCTTGACCGCCATCGGCGTGACACGGGATGGCGGCTTTGCGGAATATGTGGCGGTGCCGCATGCGCAGGCCTTCGTGTTGCCGGCCGGCCTCGATCCCGTTCACGGCGCCTTTTGTGAACCCCTGGCCTGCTGTATTCACGCCATCGATAAGGCAAAGATCCGTCCGGGCGACAGCGTCGCGATCCTCGGCGGGGGCGTGATCGGCCTGCTCATGGTGCAACTGGCCCGCCTGGCTGGGGCAGCTGAGGTCATTTTGATTACGCGCCAGCAATCGAGACGGCAAACCGCTTTGCGCCTGGGAGCCACGCATGCCTTCGACCCGATCTCTTCAGATACAATCGCTTCCGTTCGAGAGGTCACCAAAGGCGGGGCCGACGTGGTCATCGAGTGCGCCGGCGTGAGCGACACTCTGCAAAGCGGCCTGAGAATGGCGCGGCGCGGCGGCACCTTTGTGCTTTTCGGGGTCACGCCAGCGGGTGTCGAGGTGCCGGTTCTGCCCTTCGATCTGCTGGTCAACGAAGTCGACATAAGACCAGCCTACCTCAACCCCTTCACCCATTCGCGCGCTGCGGCACTGGTGGCAAACGGCGCATTGGAACTGGACGCATTGATAACCAAAACCATAGGTCTTGAGGAAGTCGCCGACGTGGTGGGCAACGCGCCATTGCCGGGCGAGATCAAGGTTATCGTCCGGCCTTAAAGCTGCGGACGGGGCCGGTGGAATCGCGCGCGATCAGCGTGACCGGCACTTTGACGACCGCAGCCTGTCGAGATCCGTCCCCCGTTTGCTGCGCCTCGATCAGCGCCTCCAGCAGCCGTGCTGCCTGCTGCCCGACATTGCGGATCGGCTGCGCGACCGTTGTCAGCCGCGGAAAGACGTAGGCTGCCTCCGGCAGGTCGTCGAAGCCGACGACCGAATAGTCGTTCGGAACGGAAAATCCGCGATCCTGGACGGCGTGGATGGCCGCAATCGCCGAAACATCGGTGGTGCCGATGATCGCGGTGACGTCAGGCCGAGACGCCAGCAATTCGCGCGCCAGCCGGTAGGTCTCTGCAAAGCTGTGCTCTTGCGCCATCGCCACGATCGCCGGCGCGATGCCATCTCCAGCCATTTCCACCGTGATGCCCTGGAGCCGCAACTGGATAGGCTGGCTGTGGGCCGGCGCCCCGACGATGGCGATCACCCGGTGGCCGAGGCCGATCAGATGGCGGGCCATCAGCCGTCCGCCGTCCTCGTGATCCGCCATCACAGCATCGTCGGCGATGCCCTTCAGCTCGCGGTCGATGGCGATGATCGGAATGTGAGCGTCCCGCAGTGCCCCGAAATGCTGGATGCTGCCGAAGGCGCTTGCGACGATGACGCCATCGACGCGCTGGGCGAGCAGCATGGAGATATAGCGCGCCTCGTGATTGATATTTTCCGCCGTGCTGCAGATCAGCGTCTGATAGCCGTGCTGAAACAATTCCTGTTCGATCGCATGGGCGAGAATGCCGAAGAACGGCACGTCAATCGACGGCAGCATCAGTCCGATCATCTGGCTTGGCGCGCCGCGCAGCATTCGCGCACCCTTGCTGGGCGTGTAGTTCAACGTTCGGATCGCCGCCTCGACGCGGTCCCTGAGTTCGGGCGAGGCGTAACCGCTGTTGTTGAGCACACGCGAGACCGAAGAGACTGACGTTCCTGCGAGTTTAGCGATATGTCTGATGCTGGTCGTCACGTGCTCGCATTTCTCTTTCTCGACAGCGCCAACGTCTTTTCAGATGCTCTAGCACTTTGAATACTGCACAACTTATCCTTAAATCGATTCCGATTTAACGAATTCGTACGGCATAACCAAGCCATTCGAATTTATGGCTATTCGGCATTGATCGACAGGGCTCATCTTGAGAGCTACAGGATAGGTGCTTGATCGATAGCGGCCCGTTTGGCGGACACATGATGAACGACACAGTCATCCTTTTTCACGGGATTGCCCGGACGAAGAAGAGCATGCAGAGGCTCGCCGTCTTCCTCTCCGGCAACGGTTATCGCGTTGTGAATGTCGGTTATCCCTCCACCAGGTTTTCGATCGGCGACCTCGTCGATATCGTTCGACCGGAGATCGACGCCGCTGCGAAGGAGGCAGGCGACGGCCGTCTTCATTTTGTCGGTTATTCGATGGGTGGGCTGCTCATCCGTGCTTTTCTCAGGAACGATCGTCCACCCAACCTTGGAAGAGTGGTCATGGTGGGAACGCCGAACAACGGCAGTCAGATTGCCGATTTCCTCAAGGCATGGCCGCTATACAGGAAATTCTATGGACCGGCGGGGCAGCAGCTGATCACGGATCAAACCGCAATGACCGAGCTGTTCGGCACCGTCGATTACGAACTTGGCATTATCGCCGGCAATCGGACCATCGACCCGGTCTCTTCCGTGATCATCGGCCTGAGGGTTCCGAATGACGGAAAGGTTTCGGTGGAGAGCACGCGTCTCGACGGCGCCGCGGCGCATATCGTCATTCCCGCCAACCACACGTTCTTACCCGTCAACAAGACCATGTGGAGCCAAGCCCTGTCGTTTCTGCGGGATGGGCGGTTCGTAAGCTGACACAGGATGTGATCGGGAGTAGATGATTTCCGAATATTCAAACATCCGCCACACCGCCTCTGCTTAAATCCCCGCTGCACCGCTATCGAAGGGAAATGCCATGCCCGCCATCCTGCGAAAGAAAGTTCACGGCGCCGCGACACGGGGACAGGTGATCGACGGGGCTGACGATATCGGCGTCGCCTATCAGGTGTTTTCCGATACGGTGGTGGAGGACGTGATCGTCAAGAATTCACCGCGCGGCTTCAAATTTCACAACGGCCAAAATCTCACCGTCAGGCGCTGCGAAACCGAGAACGTCAGGGGCGACGGCATCTACCTCACGAAGACGGCGCATGTGTTGCTGGAGAACAACCGCATGGGCGAGGCGCCGGGCGAGGGCGCGGATTGTTGTCAGTTCGCCTACCAGAACAGCGACGACAATATCAGCTCGGATGTCACGATCCGCGGCAACCTCTTCCTTCAGTCGGCGACGAGCACATCCAACAAGGGTGCGCTGGTCTGCGACAAAACAAGACGCTACCTTGTCGAATACAACTTCATCGGCGGCAAGAATTTTTCCTTTTCGTCGATCGGCGATGATGCCGTCGTGCGCAGCAACATCATGCGCGACGGCAGGATGAATGATTACTCCTTCGGCTACGGCATCGGCGACAAGGCCGACCACGCCGGCCACCACATCTATGACAATTGGATCGAGAACACCAATCGCGGCGTCAGCCTGAGCGGGTTTTCGGATGAGGAACAGGCATTCCGCAAAGACATCGATATCCACGACAACGTCATCAGCCAATGCGACATCGCATTCTTCGCCAACCGGCCATGGTCCGGCAGCTTCCGGCGCAACATATTTCTGCGCTGCGAGCAGGATATCGTTCTGAAGGGAAAGGGCAAAGCGACTGCGGGTGATATCGATGGCAATTATTTCAATGACGGCAGCTTCCTAAACGTCACCCCGCCGCCGCTTGCCTTCAAGCCCGACGGAAAAGCATCCGTTTCGTCAGGCCAATGGTCATCCGAGCCCGATGAGATCCGCATCCAGTGGCGGGACAAGGGGATCGATATTCCAGGCGCCAACCGCCCTTCCATCACCGTTGCGCCCGGCATGGAGTTGTCCTGCGTCCTGCTGGCTCGCAAAGCGCAGAATTGGATGCTGGCGGTCGCCGAGACCGCCTATAACGACTTCACGCCGCGCGCATGGCAGGAACATAGGCTGCCCTGGCAGAAGCGCTATCTCTCGATTTAGATCGACCTGTCGCTGCAACCTCGGAGCTGGCGCGCGTGCAACGCCACACAGGCCATCCGGGAGGCGTCTACTACAGACGTCGAGGACCCTTCCCCTTAAGTCTGGTGTAGATTCCGGTTTGTCCGCGACCTGGGACGCAGTTCGGAGAGCGCCATGACCATATGTGGCCAGAGAATGAAAGGTGCCAGCATCATGCCTGCCTCGGTCATGGCTCCGAGCATGATGAGGATGATGATGGCAATCTCCTTTCGCCTGGCGCCGGATTCGGCCGGATCGGTGTCGACGATGGTCATTTTCCTGAACAGGCGGGTCAGCAAAAACAACGTCCATGCGGCAATACCTGGAATGCCGATATTAAGCGCTAGCTCAAGATAGGTGTTGTGGGTCGAACGGGCATCGAAGGTAACCTTGACATATTGCTCCATGACCTCGGGCTGACGAAACATCGCAAAGCCATAACCGGTTAGGGGCTTATCCCATATCAATGGCAATAGCTGTTCCCAGATGTTGGTGCGGCCTGAGAAAGTAATGTCTTTGCCGAATGCTTCTGCAACGGCCGAGGCCACCCCGAGATAAACGAAGCTGGCGCCGAAACCGACGATCACGAACAACAGGAAAACGACGAAGGAACGAAAAAGACGGTTCGGGTAGATGTGAATGATGCGAACGCCGTACAGCATCATACTGCCGAACATCGTCAAGACGACTGCTGTCGAGGACTTCGTTGCCACAATCAAGGCGAGAAGGCAAAGCATCGCAGCCCAGCGGATCAGGGTGCTGTAACGAAGCCGGCCGAGCTTCTCCGTCGATAACAGGCAGACAAAGCTGACCGAACAAAACTGCCCCAACGTGTTCTTATGATAAAAGGCACCTTTGACCATGCCCGCGTAGCTGCCACGCATGATGGCGAATTGTGGGAAAGCGACTGTGTAGAGAACGTTGATAAATGCCGCCGCTATCGCAAAACGCCCGATTATCCTGAACGCTTCGACGTTGCCGTAGCGCGCACGGTACAGAAGAGGTGGGATTGCGAGAACGATGACCGCGGCCAATCCTTTTAGGGACGCGGCCTTGTCGATGGAGAAGACTATTGATGTCAGGCACGAAATGCCAACAACGACGATAAACGGTGAAATCCTGGAAAAGACCCGCAGGAACTGCCTTTGCTCCAACAGGAAATACAAGCCTGACAAAGGAATAAGGCTGTAGAGCAATAGCTTCATCGGCAGTGGGTCGACAAATGCACCGTCTTCGAAATTTGCGGGCAGGCCGTACCACATGCTTGTGGCTCGCCAAAGAGCAGCATAAAATGCTATCGTAAGAACAAGTTTTGCTGCCACATCGCGTCTGACGCGCCACCGGGGCACAGACTGCCGGTGATAGCCCGCCGGATAGTGGTGTCTCGCTAAAGCTGCATCTTCTATCGTCATCAAAGGCTCATATAGATCAATCTGGAGAACTCCGGCTGTTCGCCACGATCAAGGCATGCCGGTTCGATTGAACGGCGGCAGGAACTGATTTGTGCATTCCTCGGCATCCGCTCGCGAATAAGGAATTCGTTTAGGCGTTTCGATAACGGCGTCCTAGTTTCGCAAACTGCCCGTTCCGGCGGGCGATACAGCCAGGGCAAACCTGCCCAGTGGCCCTAAGCGTGTTGAAGCGGCACGTCTCACTTCGCTATGCTGGGAGACTTTAAGCGAACTCATTCCGTGAATCCAGCCGATAAAATCACGTCATGATGTCGCGCCGCTTGACCGTCCATTCAGCAGCCAAAGAAAAACTGTATCGCGCCGGGTTTAAGGGAAACGCTGATCGAGGGTGCGGTTGATGATGTTGAAGGGACGCGGTCGGAGGAGGAAATGGCGGTGTAAAGTCCGACGGCGCAGGCAAGGTCGGCCACTTTCAGATGACCTTTCCAGCTTTCCCGTGCGGCCATTCCATCCTCCGTTGCAAATCAGAGCCGACTGTTGCTCTTATCGGTTTCGACTTCCTCAAATGCCCAACCGCCGCCATCGGGTGTGGGATAGGCGAGCAACGCGTCGCCATTGCCGATCTTCTGGCGTGACGCGGCGTCCTTGGCATGGACGATCGCTTCATCCGCCGTTTCATAGGTTTCCGAAAGCGTGTCGCCGAGCTTGTAGGCCCAGCCATTGTCGTGCGGCACGATCTGATAGGTGATATCGGCCATTTCGGATCTCCTCTTTTTCGTTTTCAGGCAATTCCGAATGCTAGCCGCTGCACACTTTTGCTGGAATTGCGCCTAGTTCCGATTTGGTTTGCGCCGCTCGTCGAGGGCGATGATCTTTTCGAGCGAGGCGATATCTTCGCTGGTGACGACAGGAACCGGATCGGCAGCGATCGCTTCCAGCACCTCCCGCGAGACGGCGCCGTTGCGGATCGCCCATTCCAGCGTTTCGCGTGTTTCCCGCTCGGCTTTCAGCTGTGCATAGAGCGCAACGATCAGCCGATCGCGGGCATCCAGGCGCCCGCTTTGACGGTCCACGCTGCGGACATCAGCCATCGCAATTCACCTTTGTCGCTGATTTCGTTCAGGTGTAATCAACTGATAGGGAATGGAAAGGTTCCGAAACCGCCGGGCAGTCCTTGCCCTTGCGGCGCCGGGCGGAAATTGCCATCTGCAGAACGTTCGTCAAAAGGATTTCATCATGGTCGATCTCAAGGCCCGCCCTCGCCCGACCGGTGCCACCGCCGTTCTCGGTCGCACCGGTTTTCCGCATGTCACCTCCGCCACCAGGGGCGAGATCGATATCGTCACCTCGCCCTCGCAGCCGGGCTTCAATCCGCTCGATCTGCTCTATGCCTCGCTCTCGGCCTGCCTCGTGCTCAGCGCCCGCATGGCTGCCAGCCAGATGGGCGTTCTCGACAGGATCGGCGAGATCACCGCCGAGGTCACCGGCGAGAAAGCGACGGAAGGTCTTTCACGTGTTGCCAGGTTCAACATCGCCTTCTCGATCAAGGGCGATATCGACGAGGAAACCCGGCAGAAGATCGTCCGCGCTGCCGAGGATGAAATCTGCACGGTGAGCAACACGATCCGCGGCAACCCCGATTTTTCGACGACGGTATCGGCATAGAGTATGAGCCGAAAAGTGTGCGCGGTTTTCTTATGACATCGTGCTCTAACTCTTTAATGTAGAACAGGATTCAGATTTCAGGCCGACCGGGCCTAAAATCATCCTGTTCTAGACTGAATCTACACAATATTTATAGACAATTGCCGGTGGAGGATTGCGCGACCCATGTCCGGCTTCTATGCTCGGGCATCGAAAGCGATCATCCGGCTACCATGCAATCTAAGCCTTTCCCGAAGTCCGAACGGCCTGTCGTCGCCATCATCGGCGGCGGCGTCTCCGGCGCCGGCGTCGCCTATCACCTCGCTCGGGCGAACTGCGGCGAGCGTCCCGTCATCCTGGTCTTCGAGCCGCGGGCCGAACTCGGCCGCGGCCTGGCGTACGACACGGCCGATGCCGCCCACCGCATCAATGTCCCGGCCGCCAAGATGAGCCTGCAGCCTGGCGATCAGGGCGAATTCCAGGCTTGGATCGAAGCCCGCGACGCCGTCGCCGGCGACCCTCAGGCCAAACAGCCCGATGGCTCGCTCTTCCCGCGGCGCCGGCTGTTCGGAGATTATGTCGCCTCCCTGCTGAAGCCGCTCGTGGAAGACGGTCGCGTGCGGCATTGCCGGGCGGCGGTGACCGGTGTTGAGCGTCGTGCCGGCCGTTGGACGATCCGCGACGATCAGGGCGGCGTGACCGAGGCCGATATCGTCGCGATCGCCACCAGCCATCCGCCTCCCGCCGCCCCAGGCCGGTTGGCGAGTCGGCTTGCGGCCCATCCCCGTTTCGTCGCCGATACCACGAAGCCGGGCGCGCTCGAGGTGATCCGGCTGCATGACCGGGTACTGGTCATCGGCAACGGCCTGACGGCCGCCGATGTCATCGCCTCGCTTGCTGAGCGCGGACATGACGGTCCGGTAACCGCGATCTCGCGCCGCGGTCTGCGTTCGCGCGGGCACGCGCCGGTGCCGCAACCGTTCTTTGGCGATTTCGTTGCGGATGCGGCGCATTCCGCCGGGTCGCTGCTGGCAAAGATCCGCGTCGCCATAAAAGCAGCGCAGGCTGAGGGCATTAGTTGGCACGGCGTGATCGATCAGGTGCGGGCGCAGGGACGCGATCTCTGGCAGGCACTGCCGGTCGCTGAGCGACGCCGTCTCGTTCGCCATCTGCGTCCCTATTGGGATGTGCATCGTTTCCGCATCGCGCCGCAGGTCGAGGCCGTGCTGGACACTGCGATTGCCTCGGGTCGCCTCGAAATATTGGCAGGCTCCGTCGCCGAGGCGCGCATCGAAGGCGAGTTCATTCATTGCGCCCTGCAGCCGCGTCATCAGCGCCAGCCGTTGGAGCGGAGCTATGACGCCGTCATCGTCACCACCGGCCCGGCCCATGGCGGCATCCTCGAAACCCAGCCTTGGCTTGCAGCTCTTGCGGCAAGCGGCCATCTGTCGCTTGATCCGACCGGCCTCGGCCTTGCCTGCACCGAGCGTTCCGAGGCAATCGGCCTGTCGGGAAAGGCCGATCCTTCACTGCTGATCTCCGGCCCGCTGGCGCGGGGTACATTCGGCGAATTGATGGGCCTGCCGCAGGTGACCGAACATGCCTTCTTCGTCGCGTCCGAGATCGCCGGCAAGCTGCGCGCGACCTCTGAAAATATCCATCCGGTCTGATTTTCCATCGATCTGTCGTTCCTCGACTGTCGCCGACAACCGACTTCTGATAGTTCCTCGCGGGTATTATCCCGCCGCCTGGCACCCAGTGGCTCAGAAGAAGCATCAAGATCATGTCGCAGGCCACCACCCTTTCCGAAGCCTCGCCTTCCAATCGCCTCGCCCTCGCCGCCCTCATTCTGGGCGGGGCGGCAATCGGCGGCTCCCCGATCTTCGTCCGGCTGTCCGAGGTCGGACCGATGGCCACGGCCTTCTGGCGCGTGGCGCTGGCGCTGATCCCGATCTTCATCGTTTCGCTTATGAAAAAGGATGCGGGCCCGAAGCCGCAGAGCCTTTCCGATTATGGCATGCTGATCCTTCCGGGCGTCATGCTGTCGCTCGACCTCGCCGCCTGGCATCTTTCGCTGACCATGACCTCGGTTGCCAATGCGACGCTGCTGGCCAACCTCGCACCGGTCTTCGTCACGGTGATCGCCTTCGTCTTTTTCGGAGCAAGGATCAGCGGCGTTTTCTTGCTCGGGCTCGCCTTGGCGCTGGCAGGCGTCGTCGTTCTGAAAGGCGGGCCGGCGGCCGTCGGCAATGGCGATCTCAGCGGCGATGGCATCGCGATGATCGCTGCCTTCTTCTACGCTTGTTATATCCTGGCGATCGGCAGGCTGCGCAGCCGGTTCGACACGATCAGAATCATGCTGTGGAGCACGGCGACCGCTGCCATTTTCATCTTCCCGATCGGCTTTTTTACGAAGGTCAGATGCTGCCCGCGACCGTCTATGGCTGGTCGATCCTCTTCGGCCTCGCCTTTATCAGCCATGCCGGCGGACAGGTGGCGATCACCTATGCGCTGGCCTATCTGCCGCCGGCCTTTTCCTCTTTGACGCTGCTGCTGCAGCCGGTTGTCGCGGCAATCCTTGCCTGGGCGCTGCTGAACGAGGCGATCGGGGCGATGCAGGCGCTCGGCGCTGCCGTGGTGCTCGCCGGCATCATGGTTGCCCGCGCTTCTCGCGTTCAGGTTTAATCGTTTTCGGAAATGACGCTCAGCGATTTTCCTGCAGCAGCCATTTCTGAATGATCGGCACGTCGGCATCGCCGAGATCGTGACCGCCGGGAATGACGTCGGAATCGACGGTGGCGCCCGAACTCTTCAGCCGCGCTTCCAGCTCGCTCGCATATTTGCCGTAGGCATCGGTCTTGCCGCTGATGACCAGCAGGTCGGTGCCTTTGAGATCGGCATGCGGATAGTCGCTGAGAACCGGCATGGAGCGCAGCAGCACCGCCTTGTGAACCAGGTTCGGGTGCAGGTAGATTAGCGAATTCAACAGGTTGGCGCCATTGGAATAGCCGACATAGACGACTTTCTGAGGGTCGAGCCCGTAGGATTTGACGGCACCCTCGATAAACGCCGCGAAGGCCTCCGCCTCGGTCTTGATGTCGTTCTGATCGAAGGAGAAGGGGGTAAGGCGCTTGTACCAGCGCGGAAATCCTTCCTCCGTCGCGCGGCCACGCACGCCGAGCAGCGTCGCACGCGGGGCTGCCTTGTTCAACAGCGGCATTAACGTCGTTTCATTGCCGCCGGAGCCGTGCAGCAGCACGAAAACGCTGCCGTCGGGGTCCGGCGGCGTATAGAAGCGATGGACGAATGGCAATTCACGATAATTGATGCGCGGCTGGCCGGGCATCGCAAATTGCGGCAGCATGACCTTCAGGTCGTGGAGATTGGTGATCGCTTCGGGCGGCGCGAACAGCTTGGTCCCAAGGGCGGCCTGCTCTTCGTCAACGAGCATGCCCGGCTTGTCGGTCGCCAGTTCTATCAGCGTGCCGCCGGGCTCGCGGGCATAAAGCGAGCGGAAATATTTGCGGTCGTGCATGTTGGTCGGCGAGGCATCGGTCGCCTCGAGTGCCTTGCGGACGGAATGCAGCGTCTCCTCGTCCGCGGCGCGGAAGGCGACGTGATCGACGGTGCCGGTGCCCGGCGCGCCGGACCAGAAGCCACGTGCGTCGCGCACGTCGATGACGTCGCCGGATTGCGAGATCAGCCTGTCGATGGTGCCGCGATTGGCCAGGAAGCGGTAACCGAAATGGCTCTCGATGAAGCTGCGGCTCTCAGTCGGCTTCTCGGTCAGCATGGTTGCGCCGCGCACGCGCTGAATGGCGTGCTCGGCCGGGATCGAGGCGCCGTCCCAGGCAGTCGGCGATGTGAGGGTCTTTGCGCCCGCAAGCTTGAGGATGATGTTGTCCGGATCCTTCAGCCGCAGCACAGGCTCGCCAAATTCATCGGCCGGCCCTTCCGAGCGCAGGCCGAAACTCATGGCCCGCGTCAGCCAGTAGCCGATGCTGGCGGGGTCGATCGACAGCGAGACTTCGCTGATCTGGCCGAAACCTGCCCGGCCGGGCGCGCCATCTTCCCAGACGAGGAAGGTAAGGAGAGAACCCGGCGTTCCCGCTGCATCGCCATAGATGAGATGAAGTTGTGTCACATCCTCGTAACCGGCCGTCTGCTTGACGAGCCGCATGCCGAGAAAACCTGCATAGAAGTCCACGTTCGCCTGCACCTTTCGGGTGACGGCCGTCACGTGATGTATGCCTGATACCATCTGGAGCAGTCCTGATTGAAGCGGTGTCGTCAGGAGCGCGAGTATGAGAGCTGCGAAGGTCATACCGTTGCCAATGACCACCGCTTAGTTTTGTTCCGCACAAAGCGCAAGCGAATCGCCGCGCTGCAGCAACTCCAAATGTTCGACATCTTCGAGTGCCTCTTCAAGTTGCTGCAGGGTCGGCGGCTTGACCATATAGGCGCGCGCGCCGAGATTTCTGGCTCGCTGCCGGTCGCTCTCATCGCTTGACGTGCTGAGAATGCAGACGGGAATCTGGTTGAGGCGGATATCGGCGGAAAGCGCACGCAGCACTTCGAAGCCATCCATGATCGGCATATTGATGTCGAGCAGCATCAGGTCGATTTGCGGCACATCGGCGATACCGGCGCGTTCTTCGAGCAGCCGCATCGCCTCGCGTCCGTTGGTGGCAACATGCAGGTGGAAATCCACCTTTTCCCGCCGCATCAGCTTGATCTTCAGAAGCTGGATGTCGGCCGGGCTGTCCTCCACCAACAGCACTTCGGCGAGCCTGGCGGAACCTTCGCCTGGCGGTTCGGCCGGCTTGCTGCCGTGCGGAATGGCCGATGCAGCAGGCGGCGCGGGCCTGGTCTCGGCGCGCGGCACGTCGAGAATGAAGGTGGCGCCTGGCCCATTCTCCGCCTCGCACCAGATCGAGCCACCATGCAGTTGCGCGATGCGGCGGCAGATGGCAAGGCCGAGGCCGGTGCCCTCGATGCCGCGGCCGACAAGGCGCTTGAACGGCTGGAAGATCAGTTCACGATGCTGAGGATCGATGCCAGGCCCGTTGTCACGCAGGGTGAGGCGGCAGAAAACGCCATGTGCTTCGCCCGAGATCGTGACCTCCGGAACCTTCTGCTCGCAATATCGGATGGCATTCGAGACGAGGTTCTGCAGCAGCTGGGTCAGCAGCGTCGCATCGCCCATGACTTCCGGCAGCGCCCCGCGGATGATGAGGGCGCCGCGGCTTTCGGTCTGCTGGCGCAGATTGTCTTCCACCTGATCGAGCACATCAGAGAGTGAGACCGGCGTCAGCACCGGCCCGCCGGAGGCTTCCAGCCTGGTGAAACCCGACACCTTGACGATCAGATCTTCCATATGGTCGGCGGCGCTGAGCACGTAATCGAGCAGTTCCCGGTCTTCAGCCGGTAACGCTGCAGAACCGTGCAGGATGCGGCTGAAGGATTTGATCGTCCGCAGCGGCTCCTTCAGATCATGGGCCATGGCGCGTGTGAAAATCTCCAGCGATTGCCGCTTCTGCTCCAGCCGTGCTTCCAGCATGCCGTGCATGATGGCGTTCTGGATGCAGCGATGCAGTGTCTCGGGCGACAGCGAATCCTTCGTCAGATAGTCGCGCGCCCCGCTCTTCATCACCTCGACGGCAACGGTTTCGTTGCCTTGGCCGGTCAGCATGATGACGTTGGCAGCGGGATCGTTCTCCAGGATATCGGCAAGAACGCCGAGCCCGTTGCGCCCCGGCAGCGAATAGTCGAGCAGGATGCAGTTCGGCCGTTTCCGGCCGTTCAGCGCAAGGCCCTCCTCACCCGTTTCCGCCTCCAGGACGGAATAGGCGGTGCTGGAGACGCGGCCCAATATGCGGCGATAGACCTCGCGATCGTCTATGCTGTCGTCGATGATGAGAATGCTGCAGTTTTCCGCCAATCTGTCAGTCCTCGAGCGGCAGGATGGCGATTTCGAACCAGTATTCCTTCAGCCGCTGGATCGCACCGAAGAGCCCATCGAGATCGACCGGCTTCTGCACATAGGTATTGGCGCCGAGCGCATAACAGCCTTCGATATCGCGTTCGTCGTCGGAGGTGGTGAGGATTACCACCGGTATCTTGCGCCAGCCGGCGTTCGACTTGATCGCCTCCAGCGTCTTGCGGCCGTCAAGCCCGGGCATGTTGAGATCAAGCAGGATCAGCCCCGGTTTCGGCACCATCGCGCCGAGCATGTCGAGCGCTTCCTGGCCGGAGGCCGCCCAGCGGATCGAGTTGCGCAGATTGGTGCGTTTGAAGGCGCGCATCGTCGCTTCGAAATCGTCTTCGCTGTCCTCGACGATCAGGATGGGTTGCGTGTCACGCTGCTGCATTCTGCCCCTCGCGCTTTTTTCCCAGAGTAAAATAGAATGTCGTGCCGGCGCCGACCTCGGATTCCAGCCAGATATCGCCATTGTGCCGCGCGATGATCTTGCGGACGAAGGTGAGGCCTGCTCCGGTGCCGTCGTCGGAATCCTGCGACTTTTCCAGCCGTTTGAAAATGCGGAAAATGTCCTCATGGAATTCCCGGGGTATGCCCTTGCCGTTATCCCGGACGAAAAACACATTGCGGGCGACAGTACCGTCCTCGCCTACGAACCGATCGAGATAGCCGATCGAAACGAGCGGTGCCGACTTGTCATTGTATTTGATCGCATTGGTGATGAGATTGCGGAACACCTCCGTCAACCGCGGTGCGTCGCAAACCACATCCGGCAACTGCCCGTCGATGATGACCTTGGCATGACGCTCCTCCAGCAGGAGTTCCATCGTCGCGACGACATCCTTGACGATCAGGCCGATATCGGTGCGTTTGACCGCCAGCTGCTGCCGCCCGAGCCGGGAAAAATAAAGCAGGTCGTTGACGAGTTTTTCCATGCGCTGGCTGAGGCGCACCAACCGGTTCAGCCGGCGCACGCCGTCGACATCGAGCTTGTCTTCATAGTCCTCCAGGAGAAACCGGGAGTGGTTGTGCAGGCCGCGTAGCGGTTCCTTGAGATCATGCGAGGCAATATAGGCGAATTCGTCTAGGTCGTGGTTGCTGCGCTCGAGTTCGGCCGTATAGGCCTCGAGCTGGACAAGTGTCATTTTCATCCGCTCTTCCTGCCGGGCGCGCTCGCTGATGTCGCGCACGATACCGACAAAGATCTTCGTATCGGCGGTGGCGACGGCGCTGATGGAAACGTCGATCGGAAAGACGATGCCGCTCTTGCGTCGTCCGGAGACCATGCGCGTCTTGCCGATAATACGCTCCTCGCCGGTCCGCCGGTAATGGGAGAGATAGCCGTCATGCTCGGAATGGTAGGGTTCGGGCATCAGCATCTTGATATTCTGGCCGATCGTCTCCTCCGGAGAGTAACCGAACATGCTTTCAGCCGCCGGGTTGAAGCTTCTGATCGCTCCACTCTCGTCGATGACGATGACTGCATCAGGCGTTCCGCGCACCAGCGCGCCGAAACGGACCCGCTCGGTTTCCAGGTTGTGATTGTTGCGCATGAAATAAAAGATGAGCATCGCGATCAGCCACAGCGTCGCGGCCGTGATCGTGCGGTTGGCGATCTCCTGCCAGAATGCTGTCTCGTCGTGCTTGACGGCGAAAAAGCCGAGCATCAGCAGCACGGTGCAGGCAAAGGCGAAGAAAAGCGGCGCGTTCCGGTTGCCGAACCAGAGCGCCGTCAGCACCAACGGCACATAGAGAATGCCGTTCGCAACACCGAGCGGCGTATAAAGATCGACGAGAAGGCCGGTGAAGCAAACCGCAGCTGGGATCCAGAGCGGGATCTGCGCTCGGTTTGCCGGCAGCAACCACCAGGAGCGGGCGAGAAGCCCCGAGCCGAAGATCACGATTCCGACCGCCGTATGCACCGCCATTGCCGCGTAAGGCCCCCAGCGGTAGCCTTGTTCGGCATCGGTGACATAGCTGGCCAGCGCGATCATGCCGAGGGTGATGACGACGTAGCTCGTCAGTTCCTGCACCACTTGGCTTTTCCTCACCGCGTGAAGAGAGAGCAGCAGCGATAGATTGGCGATCAGGAAGACCAGCGCCGTGTTGGGCCCCATGCCGCCGCCGACCTGCGCGATGAAATCGGGCGGAATGACGAAGCGGGTGATCAGCAGGTCGACATTGTGGAAGGTCCGGCCGACCGTCGCGATTTCCACGAGCCGGGCCGCGGCGATTGCCGCCGCAAACCCTGCCATGATCGTTGCCGCGACCCGAAAACGACGGGCAGCCAGCGTGGAGGCGGCGAGTCCCACGCCGGAAAGCACGAAGCAGAGCGCGGTATTGAAGGCCATCGATGGAAAGCCGGGAACGAGCGAAATGATCACCGTGATCTGCAGCAGCCAGCCGGCAACAGCGCTCATTCCGAGAAAGAACATCAGGCAGCCAACCGCAATGGCGAAGCCACGGTAGCGCCACCGCCTCTGCTGGTCCTGCAGGTCCACGTTGGCCTTATCCTGCACTCGTCGTGTCCTCCTCGGTTCGCGCGGCCATTTTTTCCGAAATCGAGGAATACTCAATAGGCAGGGGAGAGCGGTGCTGCGCTTTTTGCGAAATGATTTTTCGATAAGATGGATCGAATTTTCGTGAAACCACGATATCGTGACGTTGAAGGACAGCGAAGTTCATCCGAACAATATCCAAATCACGGTGCTGAATGCCTACCATCATTTACGTCGACGACAGCAGGGATGATCTCTTCTATCTCGACTATATCCGCAGGAAGCAGCAGATAGAGGTTGATCTATTCTGTTTTTCGACCGCCGAGACGGCGTTGGCGGCGCTGGAGCAGCGCGCGGTGGAAGGTTGGGCCCTGCCGGAGCTGCTGGTCGCCGATCTCTACATGCCGCTCGACAGCGGCATTGCCTTGGTGAGCAGGCTGCGTCGGGACGATCGTTTCAATGCGATGCGGCTTGCCGTCTGCAGCGGTTCGGATGCTGCCGAGGACCGCGCGCGTTCACTTAAGGCCGGCGCCGACGTCTATCTGGAAAAGCCGCTTGACCTCGCCAGTATTCTTCTCAATCTGGAGATGTAGGAAAAAGCGAAAGCCCTGTAACCCATACTCCATTCTGTGTCCAGGCCATATGACAAACCGCAATTGACAAGGTCGAGGACGCATCACAAGATGCAACCGACGTGAAGGAAATGGTAGGCAAAATAAGCGTTGAGAGAACCGATCAACCCGCGTTCGCCGCCACGAACATCAGCCAACCCCTTAGCTGAATGGGCCTGTCGGCTCTCTCTCGCTTACGTCTGGCACTGCCTTCTTGCATTCATGGATGTTGAATGCAGGAGGAATACGATACCCAGGTAAGAACTACTGCCCTCAGTAAAATCTGCCCGTGCATCACTCGTCGTTGAGATAATTGATGATTTCCGCCTTAGATATCGAAAGCCCCCGTTTTCGATATTCGTCATCAACCGTCTCGCAATTTTTGTAGCTCTTCGCGTTAAAGACGTATATCCCAAGATTTCGGGATTGGAGGCATTGGCGGCAGGAGAGGAAGAGTGGGAATGAACAATGCCCCGGCAATTCCCTTTCACGCCGGACCGGAGCTGAGCCGGGCGATCAATCGCACCGATTTTTTCCGGCTGCTGAAGTCGGCCGCGCAGCACTACAACTTCGATCATTTCGCACTGGCCCGCATCTCCGAGGCTTCGGCCCCTTTCGCTGAACGCGATGTCGTCATCACCAATGTCGCCGAGCGGCGTGTCGGCCTTTTCATCACGACGTTGAAGGAAGCGCTGGGGACCGTCCGGGCAAAGTCCGCCCAGTTTCTGGCAACGCCGGTTCATGGCAGGAGCGTGCAGCCGGAAGACCATCGGTCCGATCTCGTTTTCAACGAGTTCCTGAGTGGCGTCTTTTTGTTCATCCCGCTGTTTACGCCGGAAGGGCGGCGCTATTGCCTCGTGCTCAGCGGCGAGCGTCAGGAGCCGGATCAGAGCGAGGTCGCCGATATGCTGCTCGACACCATGCGCATTTTCGACAAGCTTTATGAGGAAATCTTGACGCAGGAAATGTCCGGCCGGCTGACCCAGCGGGAATCGGAAATCGTCAAATGGACGAGCGAAGGCAAGACGTCGGCTGAGATCGCCATCATTCTCGGTCTTTCCGAACATACGGTCAATTCGCACATCACCGCGGCCGCGCGCAAACTGGACGCAGTCAACCGCGTTCACATGGTGGCGATCGCCTTGAGGAATGGTTTGGTTTCGTGACGCTGGTTTCGGGATTGAGGAAATGAGACGATGACCACCGAAACGGGCCGAAGGAACGCCGTAAAGGTTCTCTTTGTCGACGACGAATTTATCGAATTTCGTGCGCTCAAGAAGAAGATCGCCGATCTCTCCGAGCCGGCCGTCGAGGTTGAATATTCGCCGTCGATCGGTGACGCGCTGGAAAAGATCCGCTTGGCGCGTTTCGATCTCATTCTGCTCGACAACCGCCTTCTGCCGAACGCCGATTTCCGTGAGACGGTGCCGGAACTGCGCGGCATCGGTTACACCGGCCCGATCGGCGTCGTCTCGACCGATATATCGGGCGGCTATTTCCAGGAGTTCCCGAATTACGGCGTCGATTTCCGCATCGGCAAGGATGAAATCGATGCCCAGACGCTGCAGCACATCATCCGCGAATATGTGAACTACGACGTCCCGGATTTCTGGAAGGACGATTACAGCATCTGAAAAGATGCGCGCTGTAATCTCAGGCGATCGGAAGGCGGATGACGAAGCGGCTGCCGCTCGCATCCGAATGCTCGAGACTGAGATCGCCGCCAAGCGCCTTGAGAAACTCCTGCGCCGTCGTCAACCCCAGGCCGGCGCCCTGGACCACTCCCGCCTTCGGCAATTTCCAGAACGGCTCGAATATCCGCTCCTGATGAACCGGTTCGATGCCCGTCCCATTGTCGGAAATCAGGATAAACCAATCGGTCCCCTTTCGCTCGGCCGCAATGGTCACATGCGGCGGCGCTTCGCTGCGATAGGTGAGGGCGTTGGTCAGCAGATGCCTCAGCACCAGGCCGAGCAGGGCAGGGTCGGTCCGGATGGAGGGCAGGCCTTGGCATTCAAGCCTCGCATTGCGCACCGCCGTTTCGTCGGTCAATTCGCCCCAGACATTTTCGGCCAGCGCCTGCAGATCGACCTCCTCTGGCGTCACCTGAGGTGTTCCACCGGCTAGACTCATCAATGCCTTGGTGAGGCGCTGCGCGACGTGCGCCTTTTCCATGATCATCCTGAGGCTTTGAAGCTGTTCGCCATCAAGCGTTTCCTCGAGATCGTCGAGCAACAGCTCGGCATACATGGCGATATGGCGCAGCGGCGATTGCAGGTCGTGTGAGGCGGTTGCGAGAAAACGCTTGATGCGCTCCTCGCTGTTATCGTCCGTTTCCGGCGGGTTCGTCGGGTTGGATGACATCTGGTGTTCCCCGATCTCTGCTACAGCGCCACGCGTCTTTTCCAGACGCGCAAAGGACACTGTAATCCTTTGAATCGCTGCAGGATTTTATTCTTGCAGTCACCGACAATAGAAAGAGGGCGCCGGTTCTGCAACCGACGCCCTCTTCAAGATGCGTTTACAGGCGGATTTAGCTCGCCGACTTGCGCGGGCGACCCTGTTCCGGCGGGATGATTTCGACTGCTCCATCGGTTGCCGGTGCCTTGGCGTGGCGGCGGCGCCAGTCGCCGAGGAAGAGCAGGATCGGTGCCGCGATGAAGATCGACGAGGCACCGGCCACGAGAATGCCGAAGACCATCGGGATCGCGAAGCTCGAGACGGCGCTGCCGCCCCAGATCGCCATCGGCACCAGCGCGAGGAAGGCCGTCGCATTGGTGTAGAGGCTTCGTGCCAGGGTCTCGTTGATCGACTTGTCGATGATTTCGCGCAGTGGCATCGACTTGTAGAGCCGCATGTTTTCGCGCATGCGGTCATAGACGACGACCTTGTCGTTCACCGAGTAACCGACGAGCGTCAGGATGGCGGCGATGGCCGTCAGGTTGAAGTCGAGGCCGGTGATCGCGAAAAAGCCGATCGCCTTGGTGACGTCGAGCACCAGCGTGACGATGGCGCCGACGGCAAACGGCCATTCGAACCGCACCCAGATGTAGATGAGCATCGCAAAGCTGGCGATGACCACCGACAGGATGCCGGCCCAGGCAAGCTCACCGCTGACCTTCGGACCGATGACATCGGTGCCCTCGACGGTGGCGCCCGGATCGATCTTGGCGACTTCGGCCTTCAGCTTGGTCACCGCCGCCGTCTGCGCCTCTTCGCCGCCTTCCTGCCGTTGGGCACGCACAAGAATGCTGTTTTTGTCGCCGAAGGACTGCAACGTGATTTCGCCGAGGCCGAGGGTGTTCAGGCCGTCGCGAAATGTGCCGAGATCGGCCGGGCCGCTGGTCCTGACGGACATCTGGATGCCGCCGCGGAAATCGACGCCGTAGTTGAGACCCGGATGAATGAAGAGGATAACCGAGGCAATCGAAAGCAGCGCCGAAACAGTGACGCCGAAGAAGCGCGCCTTCATGAACTGAATGTGCTTGTCATAGGGGCTGAACGGGATCAGCGGCCGGATGTTCAGCACCTTGAGCTTGCTGCGGCGGGTGATCTCGATCATCGCGACGCGCACGAAGGCGACCGAGGTGAACATCGAGATGATCAGGCCGAGCGCCATCGTCACGGCAAAGCCGCGAACCGGCCCGGAGCCGAAATAAAACAGGATGGCCGCGGCGATCAGGGCCGTCATGTTGCCGTCGATGATGGTCGAATAGGCACGGCGGAAGCCGGTGTCGATGGCGGCGAAGGCGCTCTTGCCCTTGCGCGTTTCCTCGCGGATGCGTTCATTGATCAGAACGTTGGCGTCGACTGCAAGGCCGATGCCGAGCACGACACCGGCAATGCCCGGCAGCGTCAGCGTCGCACCCACCAGCGTCAGGGCCGAGAAGGTCAGGATCGTGTGGATCAGCAACGCGATATTCGCCAGAATACCCCAGCTGCCATAGAGAACGAAGATGAACAGTGCGACGAGCGCAAAGCCGACGAGGCCGGAGTAAATGCCCATCTTGATGGCGTCGGCGCCGAGGTCGGCGCCGACAGTGCGTTCCTCGATGACCGTCAGCTTGGCGGGCAGGGCGCCGGCGCGCAACATGGCGGCAAGCGTCGTTGCGCTGTCGGCCGAGAAGCTGCCGGAGATCTGGCCGGAACCGCCGGTGATCGGCTCGCGGATATTGGGTGCGCTCAGCACCTTGTCGTCGAGGACGATGGCGAAGGGATTGCCGACGTTCTGACGGGTGATTTCGGCAAAGCGGGTCGCGCCGGCGCTGTCGAAGCGGAAGCTGACAACCGGCTCATGCGTGTTCGGGTCGAAGCTGACGCGGGCATCGGAAAGGCGGTCGCCGGAGAGTTCGACGCGGTCGAGGACAGCATAGGACCGGCCTTCCTCATCCTGCATCATGGTGACGCCCGGGCCGGGCTGATTGTTCGGCGCCACCATGTGGAACGACATCTTCGCCGTGGAGCCGAGAAGTTGGCGCAGCCGCGTCGGATCCTGCGCGCCCGGAAGCTGGACGAGCACGCGGTTGGCGCCGATGCGCTGGATGGTCGGCTCGGAGACGCCGACCTGGTCGACGCGCTGACGGATGACTTCAAGGCTCTGCTGGACGGCATTGTCGACATTGGTCGAGATGCCGGCCGGCGAGAAGCCGATGGTGATCGTGGCGCCGTTGGCGATGACATCAAGATCGGTCTGGCCGGCGCTGATGCCGGTGCTGATCGGATTGGCGAGCGTCTTGAGGTCGGTGACCGCGGCATCGCTTTGCGTGGCATCGGCGAGCGTCACGACGATCTGGTTCTGGCTGCGGACGACGGCCTTCGGCTGGATGCCCTTTTCGCGCAGCACACGGCGCGCGTCCTGAAGCAGCGATTGCAGCCGCTCCTTGGTCAGGTCCGCTTCGTCGACTTCCAGAACGAGATGCGAGCCGCCACGAAGGTCGAGGCCGAGCGACACTTGTTCATGCGGCAGCCATGCCGGAACGCGCTGAAGGACGGATTGCGGCAGGACGTTCGGCAGGGCGATCAATAGGCCGAGAAAGATGATCACCGTATAGGTGAACACCAGCCATGGTGAAGTACGCATGTTGTATTCCTTAGATAATCGGGGGCCGGCGCTCGGGCGCTGGCGGCATGTCGTCAGATGTCGGAAGCGCCTCGGCGCAAACGTCAGGCAGCAGCCGGCGGTGCGCGCGGTTGATGGGTCCTGGAGACCGCGGCATGAAGCGGAGCCTCGGATGCCGGAAAAGCGGCCGATATGTTCCAGCCGGTAAAATCGACAATCGGTGCAGCGACAAGGGCAGGCGATCCGGCATCATGGGCTGCCTGCTTCGGCGCAAGCTTGCGCTCGGTGGCGAGCAACCCGCGCACGGCATCGCGCGCGGTCAGCTGCGGCGGCTGCGGATCCCGGCCGGAGGAGGAAAGCGTATTGACGGCAGCGGCCGGCGAAATGACCAGATTGCCGCCGAAAAGCAGGCCGAGATAGGCAAGGATGGCAACGAGGAGAGAAGCGGCGACACGGTTCGTCAGACGGTGCTGGTCCAGCTCCATCTGCTCCGTCCCGGCTATGTCACTCCCGTATCGGCTCAAAAGCGCGCCAATCTCTCATTCTCTTTGCGGCGGAGCGGCATCCGCCAGGATAATTGTATCAGGCCCACGCTCGTCTTCATAGGGCACACTCTCATGATGCACTTGGGCGAGCCGGTCAACCATACCAAGCGCGATTTCACGCTCGCCCATGATGACGGTGTCGGCGCCATAGTGCTTCAATTCATCGACCTCGGCGTCGGAATGGGCGCGGGCGACGATGAGGATCGAGGGATTGACACTGCGCGCCTGCTCGGCGATGCGGCAGGCCTCGAAGGCGTTCGGGATGGCGATGGCAATGCTGCGGGCGGCGGAAAAATTGGCGAGGTCGAGCGTTTCCCGCATCACCGCATTGCCCATCAGGGTTTCGATACCCTGAGCTTTCAGCTCGCCGATGCGCTTATCGGAATCCTCGATGACGAGGAACGGTGTGCCTGACGATTTGAGATTCTGCCCGACGATGCTGCCAACCCGCCCGTAGCCGACGAGAATGGCGTGGCCGCTAAGAGCGGTCGGGTGTACCTCGTCGTCTTCGGGCAGCACCTCCTCCTGCGCTGCGATCGCATCTGCAGCGAGAGGGGCCGCTGCCACCTCTTCCCGCTTTGCACCGTCCAGGAGCGGCCGCGCGCGGTCGCAGAGGAAGAACAACAGCGGATTGAGGATGATCGAGATGATGGCGCCGGCAAGGATCAGGTCGCGGCCTTCCCCCGGCAGCAGCCCGAGTTCAACGCCGAGGGCGGCGAGGATGAAGGAGAATTCGCCGATCTGGCCGAGGCTGGCCGAAATCGTCAGCGCCGTGCTGAGCGGCTTCTTGAAGGCGAGCACGATCAGCAGGGCGGCGACGGATTTGCCGATAACGATGATGAAGACGGTGGCAAGGATCGGCAGCGGCTTGTCGATCAGGATGTTCGGATCGAACAGCATGCCGACCGAGACGAAGAACAGCACGGCGAAGGCGTCGCGCAGCGGCAGGCTTTCCTGTGCGGCGCGATGGCTGAGCTCGCTTTCGGCAAGCACCATGCCGGCAAAGAAGGCGCCGAGCGCCAGCGACACGCCGAAGAGCTTTGCCGCTCCGAAAGCGACGCCGAGCGCGATCGCCAGCACTCCCAGCCGGAACAGTTCGCGAGACCCGGTATGGGCGATGCGGTGCATCGTCCATGGAATGAGCTTGCGGCCGAAGACCAGCATCAGCGCCACGAACAGCGCCACTTTCACCAGCGTCATGGCGATCATGCCGCCGATGCCGAGATCGAGTCCGAATAGGCGGCTCAGCGCGGCCGAGAGCGGCTCGACAGGCGCGTGACCCTCGCCGCCGATGCTGGCTGCGGCGGGGATAAGCACCAGCGCCAGCACCATGGCGAGATCTTCGACGATCAGCCAGCCGACGGCGATCCTGCCGCGCTCCGTTTCGACCAGGCGCCGCTCCTGCAGCGCTTTCAACAGCACCACGGTCGAAGCGACCGAAAGCGCCAGGCCGAAGACCAGACTGCCGCCGGTCGGCCAGCCCATGAAAGCGCCGAGCCCCCAGCCGAGCAATGTTGCAAAGGCGATCTGCGCGATCGCGCCGGGCACGGCGATGCCACGCACCGACAGCAGGTCTTTCAGCGAGAAATGCAACCCGACGCCGAACATCAGCAGGATGACGCCGATTTCGGCGAGTTCAGGCGCCAAGCTTTGATCTGCCACATAACCCGGCGTATGTGGCCCTACCAGCACGCCGGCGATCAGATAGCCCACCAGCGGCGGCATCCGCAGCCGATGGGCAAGCGCGCCGAAGATGAAAGCCAGCACGAGGCCGCCGACGATTGTCGAAATCAAGGGCGTATCGTGTGGCATTGCAGTCTCCCGATCTGGAAATCCCGTTCGTAATATGACATATATGGTCTATATCGACCAATATGGGTAAATTAGCATTATGGGTCAAGGCGCAAGAGAAACAATTCTCACTCCCGCACTCTGCCGCGCGGCACGCGGTCTGCTTGATTGGACCCAGACTGATCTTGCCGACAGGGCCGCGGTCTCGCGCAGCACCATCCGCGATTATGAGGGGCGCCACCACGACATCCACCGCGCGACGGAGGCGCAACTGCGCCTCGCCTTCGAGGAAGGCGGCGTCAAATTCGTCGAGGTCGATGGGGCGGGTACCGGCCTCTGCCTGTCCACGGCATAATTCTTCAAATCGGAATCGATTTAAGGATAAGCGAGACATGAGAATCTGAAAAATCGTGGCGTACTTCAGGGCGCCAGGCAGGCGGCGGAGACCTTGTAGATGGAAAGCGCCTTGCCCTTGTAGTTGCCTTCGCTCGGCTGCCAGTTCTTCAGAACCTCGGGTGTCTCGGTAGCGCAGGTCAGGGACCCGTCCGTCAGGAAAAGCACCTTGCCGGTGATGTCGGCAGGCAGAGCGAATTCCTGCTCGTAATAGCTCTCCGGAAGGCCGGCCGGCGCCCGCGCATAGATCCGGTAGGATGCATCGCGCAGCGTATAGAAAAGATCGGCGACCATGTCGCGATTGTCGGTGACGATGATGTCGGTGCCGGCCTGAGCCGCGAGTGCGGCGGCCTCGCGACTGACCTCGGCGCGGCCGAGATAGCGCTTCATCAGCGCGTCGCCGTTCGGCAGCAGCAACTGCTGCGGAAAGATCGTCGCCAGCGGAAACAGCAGGCTGGCGATGCCGTTGATGGTGAGCGACAGCCTCAGGCCCTTTGGCCACATCCGATAAAGCAGCCAGACGGCAAGGATGGTCCCGGCGACATAGGCGGTCACCGCCCAGTTCGCATAGGCCTTGGCGACCGTTGCCTGCAGCGTGATCAGCAGCACCACCGGCATCGACAGCCAGACCAGCATCTTTTCCCGATCGTCGCTCCTGCCCTTGATCATGCGATAGACCGCCCAGAGCATCGCAAAGAAGATGATCGGCCCGACGACGCCGAATTGGGCGGAGAAGAATTCAAGCCCGCGACGGAGATTGATGCCGAGTTCGCTCCAATGGGCGATGTCCTGCGTATGCCGCACCGTCGTATTGTTGTGCTGCAGGTTCCACCAGAGGTTTGGCAAGGCAACGACCGCCGCGACCGCGACCGCAATGATCAAATCCCGGACGGCGATGCGCGCCGCCGGAATGAAGAGGAGAGCAAGCGCGCCGCCCGGAACGACGAACAGCACGGCATATTTCGTCAGGAAGGCGAGGCCGACGCTAAGGCCCATGACGAGCGCCAGCCCCACCGAGCGCCGCCGCGTCAAGCCGAAACAGGCAAGCAAGGTGATCGCGATGAAGAACAGCAGGATCACGTCGGTCGAAAAGAACACCGAGGAAAGTGCGACGCCGGGGAGCGTAATATAGCTAGCGCCCGTCCAGCCTTCGATCTCCGGGCCGACGAAACGCTTTGCAACCTTCATCAAAACCAGTGCCGCCGCCATGTGGATCAGCGGCCCGGACAGCCTGATCCAATAGATGGCGTTGGAGCCGGAAAGCTCGGTCATCGCCCGGATCACCCAGGCAATCATCGGCGGCTTGGAATAATAGCCGAGATCGAGATTCTGCGCCCAGAACCAGTACTGCGCCTCATCGACGAAAAGGTCCGTCTGATCGAAATGCAGCGTGACGACGCGCCAGAGCGTGAAGCCAACAACGATGAGGAGACCAGATCTGGGGGACATAAGCGAGAGTTCCGCTGACATGAAAGGCGCGAGTGCGATACACCAAAGGTGCCGGACTGCCAACGGGGAAGGATGGGTTCAAAGCATGTCGCGCAGAAGTGTGCCGCGGTTTTGCGATAACGACATGCGTAAAATCAAAGGGCTAAAGCGCAGGGACCGCATCGTAAAGATGCGACGCGCATTAGAACACCCGAAGCGCGCGGATATCGCGGTTTGCGGCGAGAAAATCGAGGCGGGCAACGGCGGCGAGCAGCGTCATTGCAATTAAGCAGGAACCCAATCCGAGAATCATTGCTCTGTCCTTGTCGACGTCATGTCTTGGTTATCGACCGGCGTATAACATGGAGCTTGCGTGTGCCTTGTAGCAGCCGTGCAACTCCGCAGCAGTATTTTCTGTGAGCGGCCTTGAAATGCTTCAAAAGCCGGCACTGCGGAAGGCTTATTAACCTTCAAGCAAGGAATTAACCATAAACATTGGTTTACACGTCGGAATGGGAAGATGCACTCGTTCCCACCAGGCATGACGCCGTCCCGCCGTACCGGGTTGATCCGGTATCCATCTCTTCAGACAGCTCCGAAACATAGCTGATCAGGGGGCTTCGATCCGCCGGTTGCGACCGGTGGTGAGGACCGTCTCCAGACTTGCGTTCACCGGATGCTGCGAAAGTTTTGAACCGGGCATTCGCCTGGAAAGTGGGTTGGGGACAGGCGTTGAGGCAGGACATGCCATCAGATCAGGCTCGTGGAGCGCAAGCAGGCAGCTTGCGCGACCGCCTGCGCTTTGCCGGTGTGGAAGCCGACCAGTGCGAGCTGGTGCGCCGCAACCGGCCGGCCCTCGAAGCACATTTGAAGGCAGGTCTGAGAGATCTCTTCCACAGGTTCCAGTCATTCCCCGACGCCGCGCGCAATTTCGAGAGCGAACGCCAGGTCGAGCGGCTGCATGATCTGCAGTCCTCGCATTGGGAGGTGCTGACGGATGCACGGTTCGACAGCCTCTATGCCGAGCGCGTCAAAGTTCTCTCCGATACCGAAAGCAAGATCGGCCTCGATCCGCGCTGGCACGTGGCCGGCCATGGCGTCATGCTGGAGCATGTCGTTTCCGGTCTCGCCGAGGAAATTGCCGGCCGTCCGCTGCTGCCGTCTGCCAAGCGTCGCACCCGCGAAATCTCCGATCTGATGACGGCGATCATCCGCATCGTCATGGTCGATGTGGAAATCGCCGTCTCGCTCCGCTTCAACGCGCAGCGCGCCGCTGAGAGCCGCGCGCTTGCCGATCAGCGCGCCGACAACGAGGCCGAGATCGTCAGGGTCTTCGGCGATGTCGTCGAAGGCCTTTCCGGCCGCGACCTGACGCGGCGCGCCCCCGTCGACGGAGCCCATGCCGCGATCGCCGCCGCACTGAACGGCGCATTGGATGGCCTCCAGGCCGAGTTCACCGCCATCACCGAGCGCACGCTCAAGGCCGAAGCGGCGACAGGCGCGCTTGCCGGCCTGTCCAGGCAGTTCGCCGGCACGGCTTCCGGCCAGGCCGACCGGCTGCAGCTTTCTGCCGCTGCCCTTGCCGGTATCGCCGGCAGTGTCCGCGACGGCGCTGCCGACAGCCGCACTGCCGAACAGGCCGCCGCCTCGACGCGCGCTGCCGTCGAGCAAAGCGGCGAGGTCGTCGGCCGCGCGATCAGCGCCATGGCCGATATCGAGCAGTCGGCCGAAAAGATCGGCCAGATCATCGGCGCGATCGACGAGATTGCCTTCCAGACCAATCTTCTGGCGCTGAACGCCGGCATCGAGGCCGCTCGCGCCGGCGATTCCGGCCGCGGTTTTGCCGTCGTCGCCCAGGAGGTCCGCGCGCTGGCCCAGCGCTCGGCCGAAGCCGCCCGCGAGATCAAGACGCTGGTGACGACGACTAAGGCGCAGGTCGACGCCGGCGTGCAGATGGTCGGCCGCACGCAGGATTCGATCGGCAGCATCGTGCGTCAGGTCACTGACATCAATGCCGCCATCGCCGGCATCGCGACCCGAACCGGAGAACATGCCGCAAGTCTCGACAGCGTGACTTCAGACGTCAAGGGCCTGGGTGGCGAAGTGGCGGACAGCGCCGGCCTTGCGGAGCGCTCCGCCGAAGGCGCCGACCACCTCCACACAGTCATTCTGGAACTCGGTCAGACAATTCGCGAATTCCGCATCGCCCGGGAAAACGCCAATGCCGGGCGCCCGGCACCGGTTCGTGTGACGCCGACGCGCGCCATTGAGATCGCTGCCCGCCCGGCTGTGGTCGAAGACGAATACGAAAATGATGATTTTAGCCTTTCGCAGGCCTTCGCAAGCGTCGGAGGTGGGCGGAATGTTTACTAACCTATCGGATGATTGCCTCAGCTCGTCTTCTCGGGCCGGCGACAAGGGGACAAGGAAAAGCTGATGGCAGCAAAGAAGAGTGGCAAGACGCTGGATTTGACAGCGGTGCTCGACCTCAACGAGGCGTCCGCCTTGCGCGATAAACTCCTCTCCCTCAGGGGCAGTGGTCTGTCGATCGACGCTTCCGGCGTCGAACGGATCGGTGCTCTTTGCGCCCAGGTTCTGATGTCCGCCGAGAAGACCTGGGAGCAGGACAAACAGCCATTCACCTTCTCCAAGGTGTCCGATGCATTTCAGAAAACCATGCAGCTGGTGGGCGTCAATTTTGATCACCTGCTTGCCAAGGAGATTCGGCAATGAAGAAAAAAGTTCTTACCGTGGATGATTCCCGCACCATCCGAAACATGCTTCTCGTGACGCTGAACAATGCCGGCTTCGAGACGATCCAGGCGGAAGACGGCATCGAGGGTCTCGAGGTTCTCGAAGAGTCCAATCCTGACGTCATCGTGACCGACATCAACATGCCGCGTCTCGACGGTTTCGGCTTCATCGAAGGTGTCCGCCGCAACGAAAAATACCGGGCGATCCCGATCCTGGTCCTGACCACCGAAAGCGACGCGGAGAAGAAGAACCGCGCCCGCCAGGCCGGTGCCACGGGCTGGATCGTCAAGCCTTTCGACCCGGCCAAGCTGATCGATGCCATTGAGCGCGTAACCGCTTAAACCCAGGATTTGCACCGATGGATATGAACGAAATCAAAGAGATCTTTTTCCAGGAGTGCGAGGAACAGCTCGCCGAGTTGGAATCCGGTCTTCTGAAATTGAATGATGGTGATCGCGATCCGGAAACCGTCAATGCGGTGTTCCGTGCCGTGCATTCGATCAAGGGTGGCGCCGGCGCCTTCGGCCTTGATGATCTGGTCGCCTTCGCCCATGTTTTCGAGACCACTCTCGATTGCGTTCGATCCAACAAGCTTGAGCCGACCCAGGACGTCCTGAAGGTGATGCTGAAGTCGGCAGACGTGCTCGCCGACCTGACGAATGCTGCGCGCGACGGCGGCAGCGTCGATGAAAGCCGCAGCCGAAGCCTCGTCAAGGAGCTCGAGGCGCTGGCCAATGGTGAATTGCCGTCCCCTTCGGCTTCGGCAGAGGCGCCGGTGGCCGCAAAGCCCGTAGCCAAGGCCGTTCCGGCCGCTGCGGCGCCGACCCCCAAGCCGACCGACGACAGCGGCTTCCAGCCGGTCCCCTTTTCCTTCGACGATTTTGGCGGCGAGGGCGATGCGGGCTCCGGCATGCCGGCCTATGAAATCATCTTCAAGCCGCGCTACGAACTCTATTCCAAGGGCAATGACGCCACGCTGCTGCTGCGCGACCTCTCGCGCCTCGGCGAAATGACCATCTATTGCAATACCGATGACCTGCCGGGGCTTGAGGAACTTGATCCCGAAGGCGCTTACTTCTTCTGGAACGTCACGATCAAGACGGACAAGGGCGAGGACGCCATTCGCACCGTCTTTGAATTCGCCGAGTGGGATTGCGAACTGACGGTGAAGCCGGTCGAAGAAGCAAGGGCCGACGCGACCAGCAACGACGAACTGCCTATGGTGCCGGTTCCTTTCGATCTGTCGATCCTGGATGAGAGCGGCGCAACGGAAGAAGTTTCCGCCTCCGACGCAAGGGCCGAGGAGAGGGCTGCCGCCGTTGCCGCCGCCGAGGTCGCCTCCAACGTCACGCAGATGGCCTCAGCCGCCGCCCGTGTCGAGAAGAAGGAATCGGCCGCCGCCGCCGCAGCCGCTGCAAGTGCTGCCGCCCAGAACAACGCCGCAGCCGGCGCCGGCCAGACGATCCGCGTCGATCTCGACCGTGTCGACCGCCTCATCAACCTAGTCGGCGAACTGGTCATCAACCAGGCAATGCTGTCGCAGAGCGTCATCGAGAACGACACGACCGGCACCTCCTCGATCAATATGGGTCTCGAAGAGCTGCAGCAGCTCACACGCGAGATCCAGGACTCGGTCATGGCGATCCGCGCCCAGCCGGTCAAGCCGGTGTTCCAGCGCATGTCGCGTATCGTCCGCGAAATCGCCGACATGACAGGCAAATCGATCCGTCTCATCACCGAAGGTGAAAATACCGAAGTCGACAAGACGGTCATCGACAAGCTGGCCGAGCCGTTGACCCACATGATCCGCAATGCCGTCGACCACGGCATTGAAACGCCTGAAAAGCGCGCAGCCGCCGGCAAGAACACCGAAGGCACGGTCCGCCTGACCGCCAAGCATCGTTCGGGACGCATCCTGATCGAGCTTGCCGATGACGGCGCCGGCATCAACCGCGAGAAGGTCCGCCAGAAGGCGATCGACAACGACCTCATCCCGGCCGATTCCAACCTGTCGGACGAAGAAATCGACAACCTGATCTTCCTGCCGGGCTTCTCGACGGCCGACAAGATCTCCGACATCTCCGGTCGCGGCGTCGGCATGGACGTCGTCAAGCGTTCGATCCAGGCGCTCGGCGGCCGTATCAACATCACCTCCAAGCCCGGCCACGGCTCGGTCTTCACCATGAGCCTGCCGCTGACGCTCGCCGTCCTCGACGGCATGGTGGTCACCGTCGCCGGCCAGACCTTGGTCGTGCCGCTGACTGCGATCGTCGAAACCCTGCAGCCGGAAGCGGCCGCGATCCACTCCTTCGGCGCAAACCACCGGCTGATCTCGATCCGCAACAGCTTCTGCCCACTGGTCGATGTCGGTCGCATCCTGAACTTCCGTGCGACCCAGGCCAACCCGGTCGAGGGCGTGGCGCTTCTGGTGGAATCCGAAGGCGGCGGCCAGCGCGCCTTGATGGTCGACGCCATCCAGGGTCAGCGCCAGGTGGTCATCAAGAGCCTGGAAGCCAACTACACCCATGTGCCGGGCATTGCTGCCGCGACCATTCTCGGCGACGGGCGCGTCGCTCTCATCCTCGATGTCGACGCGGTTGTCGGCGCTTCGCGCGGCCAGTCGCTCAAAGCGGAAATGTCGCTAGCAGCGGTAGGATAAGGCAATGTCGTACGCCGTGAAAAATCTGAACGAGGGGGACCGCGAGCTGATCGCGTTCCGCATCGGGGATCAGGAATTTTGCGTGAACATCATGTCGGTTCGTGAGATCCGGGGCTGGACCCCGGCGACCGCGATGCCGCACTCGCCTGCCTATATGCTCGGTGTCATCAACCTGCGCGGCGCGGTGTTGCCGATCATCGACCTTGCTGCCCGGCTCGGCATGAAGCCGGCCGATCCGACTGCCCGTCACGTCATCATCGTCGCCCAGGTCTGGCGCAAGGTCGTCGGCCTGCTGGTCGATGCCGTGTCCGATATCCTGACCGTGACCGACGAGACCGTCCAGCCGACGCCCGAAATCTCCTCCGAGCTCGAGCGTCAATTTGCCCGCGGCATTCTTGCCATCGACAAGCGCATGATCTGCCTGATCGAACTCGAAGCCCTCTTTCCCGAGACCGAAAGCGAAGCCGCATGAACGCAATGGGCGCAAAAGATCACAGGCAGGGATCCGACGAGGTCCTGGCGAGCGGAGAATATCCGCTGACGCGCCGCGACCTCACGGAGATCGCCGCGATGATTTATTCGGATGCCGGCATCTTCCTCAACGAGACCAAGGCGTCGCTCGTCTATTCGCGCCTGTCGAAGCATATCCGTAATCTCGGTCTGTCCGGCTTCCGGGAATATTGCGAACTCGTCGCTTCGCCGGCGGGTGCCGCGCCGCGCCGCGAGATGCTCTCGCATCTGACGACCAATTTTACCCGCTTCTTCCGCGAAAACCACCATTTCGACCACCTGCGCGACCATGTCCTGCCGGAACTTCTGCAGCAGGCGAGATCGGGCGGCAGGGTGCGCATCTGGTCGGCCGCCTCCTCCGACGGCCAGGAACCCTATTCGATCGCGCTGACGGTGCTGTCGCTGATGCCGAATGTCGCCGATTACGACTTCAAGATCCTGGCAACCGACATCGACCCGAAGATTCTGGCGATCGCCCGGGCCGGCGCCTATGACGAAAGCGCGCTCGAAACCGTTTCGCCCGCCATGCGCAAGCAATGGTTCAGCGAAGTCGAGATCCAGGGCCGCAGGAAGTTCCAGGTCGACGACCGGGTCAAGCGGCTGATCACCTACAACGAGCTGAACCTGATGGCGCAATGGCCGTTCAAGGGCAAGTTCGACGTCATCTTCTGCCGCAACGTCGTGATCTATTTCGACGAGCCGACGCAGATGAAAATCTGGCAGCGTTTCGCCGGCCTGCTGCCGGAGGGCGGGCATCTCTACATCGGCCATTCCGAGCGTGTGTCGGGCGAGGCAAAACACGTCTTCGACAATATCGGCATCACGACTTATCGCTATACGGCCAAAGGTCTCGGGAGGAAGGCATGAGCGCTCCGGCAAGGGTTCTCGTTGTTGACGACTCCCCGACGATGCGGGGTCTGATCACCGCCGTCTTGAGTTCTGACCCCGAGGTCAACGTCATCGGCCAAGCCGGCGACGCGCTGGAAGCGCGCGAGGCGATCAAGCGGCTGAACCCCGATGTCGTGACGCTCGACATCGAGATGCCGAACATGAACGGTCTCGATTTTCTCGAAAAGATCATGACGCTGCGTCCGATGCCTGTCATCATGGTCTCGACAATGACCCACCGCGGCGCCGAGGCGACGCTTGCCGCACTTGAGATCGGCGCGTTCGACTGCGTCGGCAAGCCGGGGCCGGGCGAACTTCGGCCCTTCGGCGACCTCGCCGAGAAGGTTAAGGCCGCCGCGCGCACGCAGCGCCAGTTTTCGCAGCCGGTTGCCCCCGCAGCACCCCCGCCCTCCGTCGCCGATTTCCGCGTCGGCCGCAAGATCGTCGCGATCGGCTCGTCGACCGGCGGCGTCGAGGCGCTGATCGCCGTGCTGCAGAAGTTTCCGGCCAATTGCCCGCCGACGGTCATCACTCAGCATATGCCGCCGACTTTTACCAAGAGCTTCGCCGAACGCCTGAACCGCCTCTGTGCGCCGGTGGTGCAGGAAGCAACCGACGGCGCCCGGCTCGAAATCGGCAAGATCTATCTGGCGCCCGGCGGCGAGCGTCATCTCCAGGTCACCAGTGCCTCGGCGCCGTGCTGCCGTCTCGTTGACCGTGCGCCGGTCAACGGTCATCGCCCATCGGTCGATGTGCTGTTTGATTCGGTCGCGGAGCTGGCGGGCCGCAACGCTGTCGGCGTGATTTTGACCGGAATGGGCCGCGATGGCGCCGCCGGATTGTTGAAAATGCGCCACGCCGGCGCCAGAACACTCGGCCAGAACGAAAAAACCTGTGTCGTTTACGGAATGCCAAGGGTTGCCCATGAACTTGGCGCCGTTGAGCAGCAGTTGCCCCTGTCTGCCATCGGGGAAGAAATATTGAAAATGACAGCCGCCCGAAAGGAAGGGACCGAATAAAATGTCGATCGCGGAGAAAATCAAAGTTCTGATCGTCGACGATCAGGTAACGAGCCGGTTGCTGCTCAGTGACGCGCTGACCCAGCTCGGTTTCAAGCAGATCACGTCCGCAGGCGACGGCGAGCAGGGCATGAAGATCATGGCCGAGCAGCCGCACCACCTGGTGATCTCGGACTTCAACATGCCGAAGATGGATGGCATCGGCTTCCTTCAGGCCGTGCGCACCAACCCGAACACCAAGAAGGCGGCCTTCATCATCCTCACCGCCCAGGGCGACCGGGCACTGGTGCAGAAGGCAGCCCAGCTCGGCGCCAACAACGTGCTCGCCAAGCCGTTCACGATCGAGAAGATGAAAGCGGCCATCGAAGCCGTGTTTGGAGCCCTGAAATGATCACTGAGGGGGCAGCCCGCCGCGTGCACATCATTCAGGGCGAGTACAAGGTTCTGAACGATCCGAATGCGGTCCTCTCGACCATTCTCGGTTCCTGCGTGGCTGCATGCCTCAGAGACCCTGTCGCCGGCATCGGCGGCATGAACCACTTCTTGCTGCCCGGTTCGGCGACGTCGCCGACATCAGGCGGCGATGCAACCCGTTACGGCGTGCATCTGATGGAACTGCTGATCAACGGCCTCTTGAAGCAGGGCGCCCGGCGCGACAGGCTGGAGGCCAAGATCTTCGGCGGCGCCAAGACGATCTCGACATTCTCCAATGTCGGTGAGCAGAACGCGGCCTTCGCCATGCAGTTCCTGAGGGATGAAGGCATTCCGGTGGTCGGCTCCTCCACCGGCGGAGACCATGGACGCAAGCTTGAATTTTGGCCCGTCTCCGGTCGTGCCCGGCAATACCCCCTGACCGGCGCCGAAACGCAGAGAACCGTCGCTCTCGAGCAGCGCCCCGCCGCTCCGCCGAAGCCCGTCGAAACCAGTATCGAATTTTTTTGATGGCGAGGATTTTCATATGACATTTAACCCGGTGATGGAGCCGCCTGCGCCTGTCGAGGCGTTGAGCGACATCCTGATGCGCATCGTTTCCGAACTGCACGATGTCGCCTATCTCATCGAGCGCATCGAGCCGCAGCTTCTCGAGCTCGGCGGCGCCGAAATCCTCAATGCGCCGGATGCCATGAAGGTCATGCAGGGCATCGATCTCGCCGTGCAGAAATCGCGTGGCCTCGCCGAGTTCATCGACACCATCACCGGCGAAATCCCGCACGGCTGGGCAGTCGACGTTGCCACCGCGCTCAGCCTCGTCAAGCTGGCAGAAATGCAGAAGGCATTGGGTGGCGCCACACGCCACGGCCATTCCCAGCCCTTGAGCAAGGCAGCCGGCGACTTCGATTTCTTCTAAGGCGCATCGCGTCAAACCGGATTCATACGGCGCTTCAAGTCTTGATTTGTGGATGTTGTTTCCCAAAACCGCTGCGAAGTTTTGGGACGCATTCATTCGGCCCTTTTTTGCTCCCGCCGGCGCTTCACGAAACGCTCGCACAAGTTTCGCCGACTATTCGTCAGCTGAGGCAATCAGCCTGCTTTGTCTTTGACGAATCGTGCGAGAACAGAATGAATCTGTTAAATCAATTAGTTCAGATCTTTAAAAACTTCAGTTCCCTTGGCCGAACACGCCTGATGATTCTCGGAGGCGTCGGTGCCGCCTCCATCGCAATCGTTCTTGCGGCCGCCCTTTTCGTCAACAAGCCGGCACAGGAAACGCTCTATGTCGGTCTGGATTCGCCGGACCTCAACCAGATCAGCATGGCGCTTGCCGAAGCCAACGTCGATTTCCAGGTCGGTACGGATGGCACCAGTATCAGCGTCCCCGCAGGGATGACCGGCAAGGCCCGGCTGTTGCTTGCCGAGCGCGGCCTGCCGAACAGCGCCAATGCCGGTTACGAACTCTTCGACAATGTCGGCTCCCTCGGCCTGACCTCCTTCATGCAGGAGGTGACGCGGGTTCGAGCGCTGGAAGGTGAAATCGCCCGCACCATTCAGTCGATCTCCGGCATCACCGCCGCGCGCGTGCATATCGTCATGCCGGAGGTTGGAAATTTCCGAAAGGCGGAGCAGAAGCCGACCGCCTCCGTCATGATTCGCGCCAGCGCCACTACCGGGCGCAGTGCAGCGACCTCGATCCGCCACCTCGTCGCCTCGGCCGTGCCGGGGCTTGACGTCGATGACGTGACCATCCTCGATTCCGCCGGTCAGTTGCTCGCTTCCGGCGATGAAGCGAGCAACAGCTCGCTGAACCGCTCGCTGACCATCGTCCAGAACGTTCAGCAGGAAGTCGAATCCAACATCGACAAGGCGCTGGCACCCTTTCTCGGCATGGACAACTTCCGTTCCAGCGTCACCGCCGATCTCAACACGGACGCCCAGCAAATCCAGGAAACGACCTACGATCCCGAATCCAAGGTCGAACGCTCGGTCCGCTCGACGAAGGAAGCCCAGCAGTCGCAGCAGAAACAGTCGGACAGTGCAACGACAGTCGAGCAGAACATTCCGCAGGCGGCTCCCGAGGCCGGCGGCTCCGCCGGGCCTGAATCGCAGGACAAGTCCGACAAGCGCGAAGAGCAGACCAACTACGAAATCAACAGCAAGACGACGGCGACGACCCGCAACAGCTACAAGGTCGAGAAGCTGTCGATTGCCGTGGTGGTCAACAAGGGTCGCATTGCCAAGATGGTCGGCGAGCCCGCCGACCAGGCCAAGATCGATGCCTATGTTGCCGAAATGCAGAAGATCGTCGCTTCGGCGTCCGGCATCGACGCTAAGCGCGGCGACGTGGTCACCGTCACCGCCATGGACTTCCTTGAGAACCAACTGCTCGAAGACGCCACCGGTGGTGTCCGCGTCATGGATATGCTGAGCCGCAACCTCGCCGGCATCATCAACTCTCTTGCCTTCGTCGCGGTCGCCTTCGTGGTGGTCTGGATGGGCCTGCGGCCTCTGGTGCGCAGCGTCAGCGGCAATGGCAGCTCCTCGGTTCTCGGCGACGCCACGCCGGAGGCGGCCGGCCTCGAGCTTCCGGACTTCGCGCCCTCCGCAGGCGCGCCCGGAGGAGCCCTCATGGACGGCTTCGGCTCCGACTTCGGCTTCGACAGCACCGAGGATCTGCTCAGCCTCGGCGACGACGACGGAAACTTCAATCGCCGCGTCAAGGAAGGCCCGGAGCGCAAGCTCTCCCGCATGGTCGAGATCAACGAGGAACGCGCCGCGAAAATCCTCCGGAAATGGGCGATCGACGAGGCAGCGTGAGAAAAAAAGGCCGGGCAACCGGCCTTTTTCATATGTGCGCCAGGCTTGATTTCCTGCAACGGGATCGTTGTCGGTTCCCGCAAACAAATGACGGACCGCTCACCGGTGCTGGTCTGGAAGACGTAACTGTAAATGTCGGGCATTCAGCATCGGAACCAGGAATAGATCCGACCGCACCGGAGCATGATGCCGAAAAGTGTCGCCGTAGAGAAATTTATCAAGGCGAACTCGCGTAAAACGCGAATGACGTTGCGATACCCCCAGAATCACCTTAGCCTCCCCTATATCTTGAGGGGTGGAATTGGTCATCGAATCAGGGCATGGGCGGCAGCGAAAGTAAATCCTTAGAAGTCGGAGATGGTGATTTGCATCGGCTGGCTTACCCTTGGGTGATTCGAAATGGGCTTCGAGCGGAACTTCAACTGAATCCCATACAGAAAAATTGCTGTTGCACCGAGTTCGATCGTTTCTCAGCCGCAGGACATTGCCAATGGATATGAACGTAATTCAGGTGAGCAAAGGCGAGAGGCAGATGGCGAATTTCGCAAGCGCGGTGGTGCCGGATCTGTTGCCGCGCGATCAACTCCTCCAACGCCTGCACGGCGTCGCCAACACTGGCAGGTTGCAGTCCGGTCTGCGGGCGCTGACCGAGTATGTGGGTGCTTCGCACTACCTTCTGGCGCGCTGCGATCTCCTCCAGGAAAGTGGTCTCGATTTCATTGTTTCGTCGGATTGGCCCTTTGATCTGGTCAGGGGTATCGCCAATGATCTGGTTCGCGGCTATGCCCGTTCGACGGAGCTGGAAAAATGCATGCAGGTGTTCCAGCCGAATTTCGCTCTTATGCCTGACAATGCCGACGTGCCGGACGGCGCCAGCCGTCAATATTGTTCTCTCACCTTCAATGTCGGCCGGTCGCGGCTGGCCCTGATGTTCCTGTTCGGCGAGGGGTTCATCCTTTCGCCGGAGCGCCTGCGAGATGTGGGCCTGCTTGCGGGTTATGTCGCGAGTTTCCTCCGCTGCGGTGGTACGAGGGTCGACCGCGATTTCGAATTGACGGACCGCGAGCTGGAATGCCTCTTCTGGATCGCCGAGGGCAAGACCAGCGACGAGATCGCCATGATCCTCGGAATCTCCCGCAATACCATCAACAACTACATCACCAGTGTGATGCGCAAGACGGCGACCAAGACCCGGTCCGAGGCGATTGCCTTCGCCGTCCGCAATAATCTCGTATAGGGGGATCTATGGGGCATCCATCAGCCAGGACGATGAGCAGCGCCGAGCAGCTGCGCATGGTGCGTGTGAACAGGATTTCCAGCCGGTCCGATCTTTTCCCGCGGCTGATTGCGATGCAGAAGCTCGCCGATGCTCAAGGGTTCGCGATTTTCCGAGTCAGCGGCTCGGGTCTTCCAGCAAAGCAGCGCCTTGTCTGCGAACTCGAGAACTGGGGGTCTTCCAATGCCGGTTTCGGCAAGGCCTTCACGGATGCCTATGGCGATATCCTTCTCGAACATATCGAGAAGTCTTTGTTGCCGCTCTCATGGGCCGGCGGTTACGACCGTGCGGCACCTGGTCCTGCGGACTTCGCCCCGTTCATGACGCGGCTGCAGGACGGTATTGTGCCTTTTTCCGGCCTTGCCTTTCCAGTGCGGCTCGGCGCTGTCGGCAACGGGTTCATCCTTTTCACCGGCGATGAAATTGATCCCTCTAGCGATACGATCGTCGAGCTGCACGGTCGCTGCTGCCATATCATGATGGATCTGCTCTCGCTCGACGAACGCCGCACGGCCACCGCCGAGGCGCTCAGCGAACGCGAGATTGCCTGTCTCCAGCTCGCCGGCGACGGTCGCATCAGCGAAGAGATCGCCGACAAGCTCGGCCTGTCCGTGCACACCGTGAACGCCTATCTCGGCTCGGCGACCATCAAACTCGATTCCGTCAATCGCATCCAGGCGATCGCCAAGGCGATCCGGCTCGGCTACATCAGCTGAGGCCCCGCGGGCAGGGCTCTTTCACTTTGAAAAACGTTTGCGACTGTCGGCCGATGCGCTGTCGAAGGATGGATGAAAGCTTGGTTGTGCTGGAGATGTCAGCCCGCCAGCGCCTGGGGCGACTGATTGACGTTGTAGCGCGCTTCCCGGAGGCTCTTTTGGAGGAAAACGGTGTTTTCGTCGGGATCGGCCGAGGGATTCTGGAAAGCGATATGGTTGATCTCGATGCCGGCGTGATCTTCGGCAAGCGTCAGCTGTGCATAAACGGTGACGCCGCGCGGCTTGATTTCCAGATCGAGAACGACTTCCGGCTTGCCGCCCCATTCCAGCGTATAATTGCCGCCCAGGCCGAAATTCACCGTGCCTGGATGAAAGAAAAGCTCCGCCGCCGAAGCGACGAGATCGGAAAGGTTGCCGTAATACTCGAAGCGCAGCAGTGAGATAAGGTCAGAAGCATCCAGAAGGCGCAGTTCCGTGGCGACCGGGCTGATCGCAACTGCGAGGATCTTTTCACGCTGGGTAGAGTGGGGGCATTTTTTCATTCGGCTTATCTTACCCGTTTGTTCTTGGCATCTGCGGCGTAGACCCGGTGGATCAGCTCCGCAACGGCCTTATAGAAGACTGACGGTATGACACTATCGATCGAGACTTGCGCAAACATGGAGCGCGCAAGCGGCGGATCCTCGAACACCGGGATGCCGTTTTTTTCGGCAATCTCCCTGATTTTGAGCGCAATGAGGTCCTGGCCCTTGGCCAGCACCACCGGCGCGTCGTTTTCTTCGCGGGCGTAGCGCAGCGCCACCGCATAGTGCGTCGGGTTGGCGATGACGAGCGTCGCCCGATCGACATTGGCGATCATCCGCCGGCGCGCGCGGTCGCGCATCAGCGAGCGCTGCCGGCCCTTGACGAAGGGGTCGCCCTGCGCCTGCTTGTTTTCTTCCTTGATCTCGTGCCGCGTCATCTTCAGCTCGGTGAACCAGTGATGGCGCGTCCAGAAGACATCGGCGATCGCCACGATCGCGGTGGCGATCAGCACGACGATGATGATCTTGCGCATCGCTGTCGAGATCCGCACCAGGATCGTCTGCGGGTCGGAGAACATCGCGTCGATCGAGCTGAAATATTCGCTCCTCAGCACGAAAAACAGGATCACCCCGACGACGACGACCTTGAACAGCGATTTTCCGAACTCGACGAGGCCCGGCAGGCTGAAGAGCCGTTCCCAGCCTTTAGCGGGAGAGATGCGCGACGCTTGCGGCCGGATGCGTTCAAGCACCGGCGTCGGCAGGTTCTGGAAGATGGAGGAGGCGATTCCGAACACCATGAACAGAATTAAGGCGGGCGCCAGCAGTGCCGCACATGCCCAGCCGAGCTTGACGAACAGCGAAAGCGCATCCGGCCCCGTCTCGATCTTCCACTGGTCGGGTTGCTCAAAGATGTCGCGCAGCGTTTCAGTCATGCGCCCGACACTGTCGGGAAGGAAGAACACCAGATAGATATAGGTGGCAAGGATGGTCGCGAAGATCGACAGCTCGCGCGAAAACGGCACGTTGCCTTTGTCAGCGGCATCGCTTTGCTTTTTCGCGGTCGGGGCTTCTGTTTTGCTGTCCTTGTCATCGTCTGCCAAGACGCGGCCCTCCGTAAAATAAATAGGCAGCAGCTACTGCATTCGCCCAAACCTGTGCAGCGATTTTGGGATGACGACATGCATCAAAACAAAGAGCTAAAGCGCGCCGCGGAAACCGGGTTCCCTGCGACGCGCTATAGAGCGCGGCCTATACTGGAAGGGTAGTCGCCTGCGACGCGGCGATCAACAGCCGCCTTGCGGGCGGCTGGATTTGTCAACAGTCTCGGAGTGCTATGCATGTCGCCCCGGAAGCGCGCAGCGGTATCCCGGGGGCCGATACGCATAAAACCTGGGGCGAAAACGGATAGCACGAACGAAGGTCAATGCGCACCCGGCTTTAGGCGGCTGCCGAAGCGTCGCCTTCCTTCTCCTTAAGCTCGATCTGGCCTGAGTTGGCCAGGCGAATCGCTTCCTGCGCCACGGCGCGCCGAGCAATGGCAATCTCGCGCGGATTGACGCCGCCCATGCCGCCCTGCAGATCCGATTCGATCATGCGGCGCTGGCGCGGGCTGATGGCGGAGAGAACCGATTCGCGGATCTCGGGCGGCGAACCGCGCAGCGCGACGGTGAGCACATCCGTCGAGATGTCGTTGAGCAGCAGGACGCGGCTGCGCTGCGGCATGTACATGAGGTCCTCGAACAGGAAGATCTTCGGGCGGACCTTGTTGACGGATTCGCGGCTGATCGATTCCAACGAGGTGAGCAGCGTGTCGACCTGCGGCTTGTCGAGTTCGTTCATGAGATCGGCGACCTTCGTCGAGCCGGCAGCATTGCGCTCTGCCTCTACCTCGGCAAGCAGCGTCATGACCTGGTTCTCGATGATCTGCGCAGCCTTCGGGCTGACGGCCTTCATGTTGACCGTTCTGTTCATGATGTCGGCACGGCGATTGTCGGGGAGCTGCAGCAGCACCTTGGCGCCGAAGTTGGAAGGCATCATCGAAAGAATATAGGCAACGGTCTGCGGATGTTCGCGCAGCAGGAACTGTGCGACAAACGTCGGCTCCGCTTCGCTGAGACGATCCCAGATCGAGGTTTCGTAGGCCTGGAATGCCGTGCGGCGGCCGAGTAAGCTGTCGACTTCGTCGGGCGTCAGGCCTTCTTCCAGAATGGCCTCGATCGCCTTGGCATTGTCCATCAGTCCGGCGCCCTCGGTGAAGAGGTCTTCGAATTCGCCGACGAGCATCAAGAGTTCATCCGGTGGGATGGCGCGCAGCGACTGGGCGGATGAGATAATGGTCTGCAGTTCGGCCTGGGTGAAATATTTCAACAGCCGGCCGGCGACTCCCTTTCCCATAGCGAGAAGAACAGCCGCCGCCTTTTCAGCCTGGGTCAACGGTTTCCCGGCTAGCGCGCCGCCGAAATCGTCAAAGTCCATCATGGTCTAACCTCTCCGTCCCACACAGGGATCAGGCTTTTTTCGTACTCAAAACTTCTATCAGTTTCACACCGAATCGCGTGTCGTCGTTATCAAGCACCGTAATCTCGCCGCGTGCAATCCTGCGGCCATTCACCATGATCTCGACCGGTTCGCCGATCTTCTTGTCGAGGGCGATCGTCGCCCCTTCATTGAGGTTCATTAGGCCGGAGACCTGCATGCGGCTGGTGCCGAGCATGATCTGGACGTCGATCGGGATGTCCATGATCAGGTCGAAGTTCGAATTCAGCGCACTGCCGAGCGGAGCCGGCGACGCGTCGAAGGAGGAGCTGTCGCCGAAATCCATGCCGGCCGCCGGGCTGGCATTGCCGGCACCGAAATCGCCGCCGAAATCGTCGCCGCCGAACGGGGTTTCCGACATCTCGCCGCCGAAGGCCGCCAGATCGGTTCCTGCTGCGAAGGCGTCGTTCTGCAGGTCGTCGCCAAAATGCGGCAGGTCGCCGTCGGCATCCTGCTTCAGCACGCCACGCAGATCGTCGATCGCCTGGTCGAGATCCGCTTCGCTGCCCGGAAGATCCAGGGAGAGGTCGCTGTTCTGCTGTGTTTTCTTCGTAGCCATGAAATCACTATTCCAGTTGAAACTTGCCTCAAACTGCCTTTGCAGCCCAAAAACCAGAGAACCGATTAATTCATTAAATGACGGATGAGTTCGTCATCCGAGTTCATCGTATCCTTGACGCGGACCATGTAGTTTTCGCCTGAACGGCCGAACTCGCACACATACAATTCCTTGCTGTTGGCGCTGACCTCGACGCGCACGTCGCCGCTGTCGCGGAACGGAATGACGTCGCCGACCATCAGCTTCGATATCGTGCGCAGCGTCAGGTCCTGCAGTCTGATCTTGGCCTCGAGCGTGACATGCGAGCGGCGGACCTGGTCGCCCAACTGTTCGGTCCACTCCGCCGACTTGCCGGTCGCCTGGCGCTTCGGCTTCGGCGGTGTCACCTTGGTCTTGAGCAGCGCCGTCTGCGGAACCATCAACGAAAATTCGGAGACGATGCCGGCAAGCGTGATCGACATATTGATGGCGGCGGCGAATTCGTCCGGGCGGTCCTCCGGCGGCCGGACGCGCAGCTCAAGCGCATGCGGGGCCGAAAGGCTCGGTTCGAAACCACCGGGTGCGTTGACGGCCCCGCGCAGCACCTTGGCGATCTTGTCGAAAACCATCACTGCGAGGTCAATTTCGATGATCGACAGCAGCCGGTCGGCCGGCTCCTCGATCGTATCGGCGGTGGCGCCGAGCAGGTGCTCCATCAACGTGATGACGAAACCGTTGCCGCAGGCAAGCGTGATGTTCTGCGACCAGTTGCGCAGTGTCACGTCGACGAGGGTGACGTTCGCGCTCAGATCGTCGATCAGGTGGTTCTTATAGCCGATCTCGCAGCCGAGATAGTTGACCGTCACGTCGAGGCCGGTCTCGCTCTTGATGACGTCGGGAAAGAATTCGCTGTAGACTTCCCCGAAGGAACTGCAGATCTTGGCGACCCTGCCCCTGTCGCCAAGCCCGCCTGTCAGCTTGGCGAGAAGGGCAGGATCCATTGCCGGTTTGTCATGCGAAGCATTGCTCATAGTCATTTAAGCCGCCTTGGTTTCGCCGCCTGGGTTCATCATTTCCTGTTCGACCGCGTCGATGGACGGACGTTCGTAAGCCGAGATCGTCTTGCGGCCGTATTCGAGAGCAACCTGCGGCACCGAGCCGTTCATATAGGCAAGCAGCGTCTGCTTGACGATGACGTAGAGGCGGTGCTGCTTGTTGCGCACGATCTTGATCTGGGAGACCAGCGGCGAGCAGACGCAGTAGGACAACAGAATGCCGAGGAAGGTGCCGACGAGCGCCGAGCCGATCAGGTGACCGAGTACCTCAGGTGAATCGTTGATGTGAGCCATCGCTTTGATGACGCCGAGAACCGCCGCGACGATACCGATCGCCGGGAAGGAATCGCCCATGATCTGGATCGCGTGGTAGGGCTTCATCTTGTCGTGCATGATGGTGTTGAGTTCTTCGTCCATCAGCGCCTCGATCTCGTGGCTGCGGGCATTGCCGATGATGATCAGGCGCACGTAGTCGCAGATGAACGCCGTCAATTCCTTGTTCTTCAAAACTGTAGGAGCCGACTGGAAAATCGTCGATTCGGCCGGATTGTCGATATGGGCTTCGATTTCGTTGCGCGACTTGGTGCGCAGGTCGCGCATCAGCGAATAGAGCACGCCGAGCGTGTCGAGATAATTACGTTCCTTCGGCACGGCGTGCTTGAAGGCTTCGCCAAGCGCCTTGCCGGAATCCTTCACGATCTTCATCGGGTTCGCCATGATGAAGCTGCCGAGACCTGCGCCGCCGATGATCACGAATTCGAAGGGCTGGAAAAGCGCGTCCACGTGACCGCCCATCGCCATGAAGCTGCCGATGACACAGCCGCAAGTCACTATAAATCCGATAATGATATTCATCGTCAGCCCAATCTGAACGTTACTTTTCTTTGAAAGGGATAGGGTTTCTGCCTTGCGTGAGGCTGATGAAAGGGCCGCGCGCAAGGCATTTCCGCGTGCCAGCTTCGCGCAAGCATCTGCCGTCAGTCTAAAGGAGACGAATGGGTGCCCGCATCCGTTTCTGAGATGCCGCCTCAGCGAAACCCCGGCCGAACCACATGAGACGACGCCGGCTTTTCGTACCGTTCATCGCCAATGCTTGGAGCTTACCGACATGCAATCTGGTCTTTATGTTTCTCTGTCGTCGCAGATTGCCCTCGAAAAGCGCCTGACGACCATTGCGGACAACATGGCGAACGTGAACACGACCGGTTTTCGCGCCACCGAGGTGAAATTCGACGAGGTGGTGGCGAACACCAAGAACAAGCTGAACGCCAAAGTCGCCTTCGTTTCCCAGGGTAACGACTATCTGAACGAGGGAAATGGCGAACTGCAGCACACCGGCAACATGCTCGATTTTGCCGTCAAGGGCGATGCCTGGTTCTCGCTCGATACGCCGGCCGGCCGCGTGCTGACGAGGGACGGCCGCTTCACGCTGAAGGATACCGGTGAACTCGTGTCGATCCGCGGATATCCCGTTCTCGACGCCGGCGGCGCGCCGATCCAGCTCAATTCGAAGGGCGGTGAGCCGGCCGTCGGCACCGACGGCATCATCTACCAGGGCGACCGCCAGGTCGCCTCGCTCGGATTGTTCGAAGCCGATATCAGCAAGGGTTACCTGCGCTACGAAAACAGCGGAATCATGACCACCGACCAGCCGCGCGCCGTCGTCGACCGATTCAATGTCGGCGTCGAGCAGGGTTATCTCGAAAACTCCAACGTCAACGCCATGCGCGAGATCACCCAGCTGATCGAAGTCAACCGCGCCTTCGAAAGCGTCTCGTCGCTGATGCGCGACAGCGAGGATTCCTTCAAGGAAGCCGTGCAGACCCTCGGGGGCAGCCGCTAAGCATGAGCACCACGCTTCTGTCCGAGGACGGTCTTTCCCCGAAACTGGCGCATCTGGCCGGCCTCGTCGACCGATACGCATCGCCGGAGTTCGCGGTCGCCCATGGCGGTCGCGTGCAGACCATTGCTGCCGGCCATTACACGGTTCGCGGTCTCTCCCGCCATGTTCGCCTCGGTGAGTTCGTCGCCCATAAATCGGCGACCGGCGTCCATCTCGGCGAAGTCGTTCGCGTCGAGCCGGACCTGATTTATGTCTGCCCGATCGAACCCGGCGAGCCGATCGGCATCGACGATACCGTCATCCGCAAGGGCGCCTTCCGCATCTCACCGTCGGATAGCTGGTGTGGGCGCACCGTCAATTCGCTCTGCGAGCCGATCGACGGGTTGGGTCCAATCACCGAGGGCCTCGATCGCCGTTCGATCGCCAATACCGCGCCACCCTCGATGACGCGCAAGCGTGTCCAGACCGGCTTCAAGACCGGCGTGCGCGCGATCGACATCTTCTCGCCGCTCTGCCTGGGGCAGCGCCTCGGCATCTTCGCCGGTTCCGGTGTCGGCAAGTCGACGCTTCTGTCGATGCTCGCGCGCGCCGACGCCTTCGACAAGGTCGTCATTGCGCTTGTCGGCGAACGCGGCCGCGAGGTGCGCGAATTCATCGAGGATACGCTCGGTAGCAATATGAAGAAGGCGATCGCCGTCGTCGCAACCAGCGACGAGAGCCCGATGCTGCGCAAGATGGCGCCGCTGACGGCCGTCACCATCGCCGAACATTTCCGCGACAAGGGCGAGAATGTCCTGTTCATCGTCGACAGCGTTACGCGTTTCGCCCATGCGATCCGCGAGGTGGCGACTGCCTCCGGTGAGCCGCCGATCGCGCGCGGTTACCCGGCTTCCGTCTTCACCGAGCTGCCGCGCCTGCTGGAGCGCGCCGGTCCCGGCCCCGAGGGCGCCGGCACCATCACGGCGATCATCTCGATTCTCGTCGACGGCGACAACCACAACGACCCGATCGCCGATTCGACGCGCGGCATTCTCGACGGTCATATCGTCCTGCAGCGCAGCCTTGCAGAAGAAGGGCGTTACCCGCCGATCGATCCGCTCGCCTCGATCTCGCGTCTTGCCCGCAAGGCCTGGACGCCGGACCAGGAAAAGCTGGTGTCGCGGCTGAAGGTGCTGATCCACCGCTTCGAGGAAACGCGTGACCTACGCCTGATCGGCGGTTACCGCCAGGGTGCCGATCCCGATCTCGACATGGCGGTCAAGCAGGTGCCGATCATTTACGACGTCCTGAAACAGTCGCCGGGCGACCGCGACTCGGCCGATGCCTTCGCCGATCTCGCCGGCGCGCTCAAAGCTGCAGCCGGCATGGGCAATCAGGGCGCGCCCATTCAGAGGAGATAGACGTGGCCGAATTCGACGACGAAAGCATCGCTTCCCTCAAGCAACGCCGGAAGGCCGTCGGCCTGGATCGGTTTCTGACCTTTGCCGGCCTGGCGCTTGCCGGCGCCTCCGCCTTCTTTCCCTGGTACGTGTTCTTCAACGAAGACAAGTTCGGCATCAACGTCGCCGCCAGCGACAATTCGCGCGAACTACCGGATTGGCCGGCCCGCAACGTCTTCAGCGTCTCGCCGCTTGCCATGGTCAACAAGAACGAGCCGGATAAGAAGGCCCCACCGATCGATCCGCTGACGACGGCGACGGTCTCCGACCTCGGCAAGGAGCGCGAGGGCCGCCCCATCCTCGAGGATCAGCCCTTCCCCGGCACGTCGTCCTTCCGGCTGCTGCACGTCTCCAACGGCCGGGCGCTGATCGAGGATACCTCCGGCATGTATGTGGTGCGCGTCGGATCGATCCTGCCGGACCAGAGCCGCCTTGCGACAATCGAACAGCGCGAGGGCAAGTGGATGATCGTCACCTCCAAGGGTGAGACCTACCAGAACAACTGAACCTGCCGGCCAAACCGGAAGGCAACAGGGGCTCCGCCGCGAACCGGCCGGGGCCCCAGTTTTTTGCGCGCGGCGCTCCGCGAAAGGCGGCTTGAAACCTGAATTCCCGTAAGTCCCACGCAAGATTACCGCACTAGGTTCGGGACAGTAAAAACGGAGAGTCTCATGCAACCGATCCAACTTTTCGACTTGGCTTCGCGACAGGCGGAATGGCTGACGATTCGTCAGCAGGTTGTTGCCGGCAACATCGCGAATGCAAATACCCCGAAGTTCCACGCCAAGGACGTCACGCCCTTCGACGCCGTGCTCGACAAGTCCGACATCAACATGGCGCGCACCAATCCGGCTCATCTCAGTGGCAATGATTTCAGCGACAGCGGCGATATCGACGTCAAGGACGCCGCACTCGACCAGGAAATCGGCATCCAGGAATCCGGCAATACGGTCGGCGTGGCCGAGGAGCTCTCCAAGTCGGGCGATATCAAGCGCCAATACGATCTGAACACCTCGCTGGTCAGTTCCTTCAACCGCATGATGTTGATGACCGTCAGGAAGTAAAAATCATGGATCCGCTTTCAGCAGCAATGAAAATCGCCGGTTCCGGGCTCGAGGCGCAATCGACCCGCCTGCGCATCGTCTCGGAAAACATCGCCAACGCCCGCTCGACCGGCGACACGCCCGGAGCCGACCCCTATCGCCGCAAGACGATCACTTTCGGCCAGCAGATGGATCGCGCCAGCGGCGTCGAGACGGTCGATGTCAAGAAGGTCGGCGTCGATGAAGGCGACTTCAGCACCGAATTCGACCCCAGCAATCCGGCTGCGGATCAGAAGGGCGTCGTCAAACTGCCGAACGTCAACATCCTCGTCGAGATGGCCGACATGCGCGAAGCCAATCGCTCGTATGACGCCAATCTGCAGACCATCAAGCAGACCCGCGATCTCATCTCCTCCACCATCGACCTCCTGAAGAGCCAATAATAATGATCAGCAGCCTCCAGAATGTCAGCAATCTTTCGATGACCCGTGCGCTCGGCGCCGTCGACACCGAAAATTCCGCCTCGTCGTCTGCCGCCACCATGCCGGGCACCGCAGGTGCCGCCAACGGCATGAGCTTCGCCTCCGTCATGGGCAATATGGCGAGCGACGCGGTCACCAGCCTGAAGGGGGCGGAAAGCATGTCCTTTGCCGGCATCAAGGGCACGGCGACGACGCGTGAAGTCGTCGATTCTATGCTCCAGGCCGAGCAGACGCTGCAGACCGCCATCGCCATCCGCGACAAGGTCGTCTCGGCCTTTCTCGAAGTCACCAAGATGCAGATGTAACTGATTTGAGGACGAACACATGAGAGCGCTCGCCATCGCAGCAACGGGCATGGATGCCCAGCAGACCAATCTGGAAGTCATCGCGAACAACATCGCCAACATCAATACGACGGGTTTCAAGCGCGCCCGCGCCGAATTCTCCGATCTTCTCTACCAGACCGAACGCGCCAAGGGTGTCGCCAACCGCGCCAACCAGGCCGTCGTTCCGGAAGGCGCAAACATCGGTCTCGGCGTCCAGACCTCGGCGGTGCGCAACCTGCACCTCCAGGGCGAACTGACCCAGACCGGCAACGATCTCGACGTAGCGCTGATCGGCAAGGGCTTCTTCCAGATCCAGTCGACCGACGGTACGACGCTCTACAGCCGCGCCGGCGCCTTCAACAAGAACGACCAGGGCCAGCTCGTCACCATCGACGGCTACGAGGTCCTTCCGGGCATTACCATTCCGACGGGCTCGACCGAGCTGACGATCAGCCGCTCCGGCCAGGTTTCGGCCAAATTGCCAGGTGCGACGGACGCGACCACGCTTGGCCAGCTGACGCTTGCCGATTTCGTCAACGAGGCCGGCCTCCAGCCGATCGGCGACAATCTCTTCCAGGAAACGGCAGCCTCCGGCGAAGCCGTCGTCGGCAATCCTGACGAAGAAGGTTTCGCCTACATGAAGCAGGGCTATCTGGAAGCCTCGAACGTCGACCCGGTGAAGGAAATCACCGAGCTGATCTCGGCCCAGCGCGCTTACGAAATGAATTCCAAGGTGATCACCACCGCTGACGAAATGGCCACCATCGTCAGCAAGAACCTGAAGTAGAGGGAAGGGCCGAAACATGATGTTTTGCCGTGCGGGACACATCTCAGGATGGGTGGCGGCAGCCACGATCGCAGTCGCGGGCATTTTCTTGCCCGCGGACGCGGATGCCGGCATGGGTTATGCCGTCGTCCCGACGACGATCATCTACCCCGGCGACACACTGTCGGCCAGCCAGCTTCAGGAGGTCGAGGTCACCAACCCCAACCTCGCCGGCGATTTTGCCAAATCCATTTCCCAGGTCGAAGGCATGGTCTCCAAGCGCACGTTGCTGCCGGGCCGCACGATTTCGGTTTCGGGCCTGCGCGAAGCCTATACGGTCACCCGCGGCTCTTCGATCCGCCTGATCTTTTCGCTTGGCGCGATGACGATCTCGGCTGCCGGCTCGCCGCTCGAAGACGGCTCGACCGGGCAGGTGGTGCGCGCACGCAATATGGATTCCGGCGTTATCGTCAGCGGCACGGTGCTTGCGGACGGCACGGTCCATGTGAGGGCAAAATGAAATTGTTCTTCCGTTTCTTGACCCTTGTCGCGGTCTTCGCCATGAGCCTGGCCGACGTCGCGCCCGCCTGGGCGCTGACCTCCCGCATCAAGGATATCGCCTCCCTTCAGGCCGGCCGCGACAACCAGCTGATCGGCTACGGCCTGATCGTCGGTCTGCAGGGAACCGGCGACGGCTTTCGTGCCTCGCCTTTCACCGAGCAGTCGATGCGGGCGATGCTGCAGAATCTCGGCATCTCGACCCAGGGCGGCCAGTCCAACGCCAAGAATACGGCGGCGGTCATGGTCACCGCCAACCTGCCGCCCTTCGCAAGCCCCGGCAGCCGCATCGACGTGACGGTGAGTTCGCTCGGCGACGCAACGTCGCTGCGCGGCGGCACGCTCGTCATGACCTCGCTTTCCGGCGCCGACGGCCAGATTTACGCCGTCGCGCAGGGCGCCGCCATCGTCACCGGCTTCCAGGCCCAGGGCCAGGCTGCGACCGTGACGGAAGGTGTCACCACCGCCGGCCGCGTGCCCGGCGGCGCTATCATCGAACGCGAACTTCCGTCCCGCTTCAAGGATTCGGTCAATCTCGTGCTGCAGCTGCGCAACCCCGACTTCTCGACGGCGATCCGCATCGCCGACATCGTCAACGGTTATGCCTCTGCACGCTTCGGCGGCCCGGTCGCCGAAGCCAAGGATTCGCAGGAAGTGGTGATCCAGAAGCCGCGCGCGGCCGATCTCACCCGGCTGATGGCCGACATCGAAAATCTCATCGTCGAAACCGATACGCCGGCCAAGGTGGTCATCAATGAGCGCACCGGAACGATCGTCATCGGCTCGGACGTCCGCGTCTCGCCGGTTGCGGTCAGCTACGGAACACTGACGGTTCAGGTTACCGAGACGCCGCAGATCATCCAGCCCGAACCCTTCTCGCAGGGCCGGACGGCCGTCCAGCCGCAGACCGATATCGCGGCTGAGCAGACCGGCGGGCGCGTCGCCATCATCGACGGTCCCGACCTCAGGACCCTCGTCGCCGGTCTCAACAATATCGGCGTGAAGCCGGATGGCATCATCGCCATTCTCCAGGGCATCAAGTCGGCAGGCGCCCTGCAGGCGGAGCTTGTGCTGCAATGATAAAGATCATCAAAGACATGACGGTCCTGCAATTGCTGCGCCGGCTGGCGCTGCCGGCAGCAGGGCTCGTCCTTCTGTCGATCCCGGGCGCCTTCGCGCAGGAGCATGCGCCGGCGGGAGACATCATCTCCCAGGACGAAGTCAAGCAGTTCTGCACCAACATCGCCGACCCCGCCCGCGACCAGCGTTACCTCCTGCAGAAGCAGGAACTGGAAAAGCTTCGCGCCGACATCGACGCCCGCATGGCGGAAATGGACAAGCGCAAGGCCGAATATCAGGACTGGCTGAAGCGGCGCGACGATTTCCTGAAGCAGGCGGAAGCCGGCCTCACCGAGATCTACAAGAAGATGAAGCCGGATGCGGCGGCCCTCCAATTGCAGGATATGAAGATCGAGGTGGCCTCCGCCGTGATCATGCGGCTCGGGCCGCGTCAGTCGAGCCTCATCCTCAACGAGATGGACGCGAAGAAGGCCGCGGCCATCGCCAGTGTCATCGCCAGTGCGTCCGATCCCAATACGTCGAAGGATCCTTCATGAATATGCGTCTCCCGGCCGCGATTGCCGCCCTCGCACTCCTTGCGGGTTGCCAGTCTCCGACGGCAGTCAGCGAGATCGGCCGTGCGCCGGCCATGAGCCCGATCGGCAGCGGCCTTGCCTATGGCCAGACGCCGCAGATGGCGCTTTACCCGAAGCAGCCGCGCGCCGTAGCGCAGGGCTATTCGCTGTGGAGCGATTCGCAGGCCGCACTCTTCAAGGATGCGCGCGCGCTCAACGTCGGCGACATCCTGACCGTTGACATCCAGATCAACGACAAGGGCTCCTTCGACAACGAGACCAACCGCAGCCGCAAGAATTCGAGCGGCATGAACTGGGACGTCAACGCCCAGATCTTCGGCTGGACGCCTGAGTCCAAGACCGACCTGACTTATGGCTCCGACACCAGCACCGACGGCAAGGGCAAGATCGAGCGCACCGACAAGCTGACGCTTCTGGTCGCCGCCGTCGTCACCGGTATTCTCGAAAACGGCAACCTCGTCATATCGGGCTCGCAGGAAGTCCGATTGAACCAGGAACTGCGTATCCTGAACGTCGCCGGTATCGTTCGTCCCCAGGACGTCAATGCCGAAAACCAGATCTCCTACGACAAGATCGCCGAAGCCCGCATCTCCTACGGTGGCCGCGGCCGCCTGATGGAAGTGCAGCAGCCTCCGCGCGGCCAGCAGGCCGTCGATCTTTTCTCGCCGCTTTGAGGCTGAACGACGATGGCAGAGCCAGACGCAAGCGCAGATCAATCAAAGAAGAAATCCGGCACGCTGATGACGATCATCGGCGTCGCCGTCCTGACGTTGCTCGGCGCCGGCGGCGGCTGGACGGTCGGCACGATCGTCGCGCCTAACATCAAGGGCGCCAAAGAGGCCGAGCAGGCCAAGGACGCCGAAGCGAAGAAAAAGGGCGAGGAAGGCCTAGCCCACATCTCGACCGAGGCCAACAACGTCGTCCAGCTCGAACCGATCACGTCGAACCTCGCTTACCCGTCCGAAAACTGGGTCCGACTCGAGGTCGCGCTGCTTTTCAACGGGCCGCCGGATGTCAAGGTTTCCGAGGATATTCATCAGGATATCCTCGCATATATCAGGACCGTTTCCCTGCAGCAGATCGAGGGGCCGCGGGGCTTTCAATATCTCAAGGATGACATACAGGAACGTGTTGACCTTCGCTCGCAAGGGCGCGTATCGAAGGTCATGTTCAGGACATTTGTCATCGAATGATTCGTCTCATAGTTTTCCTTGCCGCCATGATGGCGGTACCGGAACTGGCGGTGGCACAGCAGCTGCCGACCGACCTGTTGAACGTGCCGGTCGATGGCTCCGTCGCTGCCTGGATCATCCGCACCTTCGGCCTGCTGACCATTCTTTCGGTCGCGCCGGGCATCCTGATCATGGTGACGAGCTTCCCGCGCTTCATCATCGCCTTCTCAATCCTGCGCTCAGGCATGGGCCTCTCCTCGACCCCTTCCAATATGATCCTTCTGTCGCTGTCGCTGTTCATGACCTTCTACGTCATGTCGCCGACCTTCGATCAGGCCTGGCAGAACGGCGTGCAGCCGCTGCTTGCCAATCAGATCAACGAGACCGAGGCGGTCCAGCGGATCGCCGAACCGTTCCGCACCTTCATGTCGGCCAATACCCGCGAAAAGGATCTGGCGCTCTTCGTCGATCTGGCGCGTGAGCGCGGCCAGAATATTCAGACGACCGATCCGATCGACTATCGCGTGCTGATCCCGGCCTTCATGATTTCCGAGATCCGCCGCGGCTTCGAGATCGGCTTCCTCGTCGTCCTGCCGTTCCTCGTTATCGATCTGATCGTCGCCACCATCACCATGGCGATGGGCATGATGATGCTGCCGCCGACCTCGATCTCGCTGCCGTTCAAAATTCTCTTCTTCGTGCTGATCGACGGCTGGAACCTGCTCGTCGGCAGCCTGGTGCGCTCATTCAACTGACCGGCTGCGGCATCGGCCTTTTCCGAACGTGAAAACCCGCCGGATCGCTCCGGCGGGTTTTTCGTGGCGGTTATAAAGCCTTACTCCGCCGCGAACGGCGCCGCGCGCAGCGGCAGCGCCGCAATGTCCATGTGGTCGGGTGCCAGACCCTGCTTGGAACGCTCGGCCATGATCTCATAGGCCTGCTCCAGATGGTCGCAGAAGCGTTCGGCATCGAAGAGCGGCGCGATGTAGCGCTTCTCCTTGAGATGCGCCTTGTATTCGGCGATCCGGCCGGGATTCTGCGCCAGTTCAACGGCCATGTCCTCATAGGCCTGCAGGTCGTCTGCGACGAGATCGGGCAGGTCGATTGCCCTGAGCAGGCTTTCGCTGACGCGTGAGGCGAAGTTGGTGCCTTTGACGGTCAGCACCGGCAGGCCGCCCCAGAGCTGCTCCGAGGTGGTGGTGTGACCGTTGACGGGGAAGGTATCGATGCCGAGGTCGGCCGCCTGCTGACGGTCGATGTGCTCTTCATACGGCGCGCGCGGGCAGAAGATGATCCGCTTGGGCGAAATGCCCGCCGTCTGGAACTGCTTCAGGAGGTTTGCCTGGTTGCGCGGCGTATTCGCCATCAGCCAGAGCACGCTGTTTTGCGCGCGCTTGAGAATGCGGCACCAGCTGTCGATCGTCTCCGGCGTAATCTTGCGGTTGCCGTTGAAGGACGCGAAGATGAAGGCGTCTTCCGGCAGGCCGAGCTGCTCACGGGTGACGGCGCGCGGCTTAGGACGATGCATCGGGTCGTTCGGCTGATAGCTCTCCGGCAGCCGGCAGAACTTCTCGTGGTAGAAGGGCTTGGCCACCTCGGGCAGTACCGAATGGTCGCCGATGACGTAGTCGAGGTCGATGTTGACGGTGCTGCCGGGGAAGCCGAGCCAGCCGACATGCACCGGTGCGAGCGGCAAGTTGAAGGCCGACGCGCGGCTGCCCGAAGTATGGCCCTTCAGGTCGATCATGATGTCGATGTTATGCTCGCGCACCGTTTCCAGCACCGCCTGGTCGGAGAAGCCGTGAATGGTGACGATCCTGCCCCAGCGGCTGCGGTCGGTATTGTTGTGCTTCAGGTATTCCGGGCCTGTATGGCAGAAGAGCGTCACCTCGAACCGGTCCTTGTCGTGCAGTTCCAGGATACGCTGCAAGAGCTTCATCGTCGCGTGGCGATCCCAGAAGTCCGATGACATGTAGCCGATCCGGATCTTGTTCGACCAGATATGTGGCTGGTTGCGGCGGAAGGCCACCCGTTCCTGGTTGAGGGGCGTGGTGCCGATCGTGGCATACCGGTTGAAATCTTCGTTGCCGCACCAGTGCAGATGATAGAACGGGTTGTCCTTGCGCAGGATCTCGATATCGCCTTTTGCAAGGGCGGCGTCGACCACCGTCTGATGCTTAGCTGCCTCTTCGAAATCGTTGAATTCGCGGGCGAAAACCAGGTGAAGGAAGCGGAATGCGAGATTGCCGGGAAACCGTTTGAAGAGGTTGCGCGCGAGACCCTGGTTGGTGGCGTCGTTCAGATCGTCGCTCAGAAGCAGGGCTGCCAGGCGCATGTGATCGGGATTGGCACTCTGTGACAGCACCGTCTTGAACGGGCGGATGATATCCCGCTGCTGACGCTTCAGATAGATCGCGGTGATCACGAAGGCGAGTTCCGGGTCTTCCTGTGCCTTGGCGAGGTTTCGCATGGCGATCAGCAGAGCGTCGTCCTCGTTGCCGGTCTCGTAATGCAGCTTGGCTGCCTGTTTCTGGTATTCGTAGGCGTTTGGTCCTTCGCACTTGCCGGCCAGGCCATAGGCTTTCGCGGCATCGGCCTTGAAGCCGAGCTGCACGAGGTTCTTGGCCAGCAGCGCATAGGTCTTGGCATCCTGCTGGACATCCATCAGCTGGTTGAGCGTCGCCAGGGACTGTGTGTAGCGGCCCATCTGGTAATCCTTGGATGCCGCAGAGAACGAAACTTTGCTGTTCAAAACCCAACTCCGTGAAGGAAATGTTCTGGCGTCGATCGCCGAGGCACGGACGGGCCATCCTCCGTAAAAAGGTCGGATCGGTCCGATGGTGCTATCCCGGCGCCTGCCACATTGGCATCTGAAGCTTGCTTGAAACCGGTGCGCCTCATGAAGACCCTTCGGTTCATGAGAGAAAACGGTTTCTTTCCCGGTATGTTAGCATGCGAAGGAATAGATTCAGCCGGTATTAACTATGCGATGTAAGGAGCCGGAACGGGGCCGCTGTTTTTAAGAAGTTGGCAAGCATTGGCTGCGAGATTGCCCTGGACATGACGGGTTTGGGCCAAACAAAAAAAGGCGCCGAGTAGCATGAAGCTGGTCCGTCATCGCCGGTACTTAGTCCGGTATGTCCTCCTTTTTGTATCTAGTTTCCAGGGGACAGATTTATGACAAGCATTAACACCAACACTTCCGCACAGGCCGCTCTCCAGACGTTGCGCAACGTCAACCAGGGCCTCAATCAGACGCAGAACCACGTTTCTTCTGGTTACCGCGTCGCCAAGGCGTCTGACAACGCCGCTTACTGGTCGATCGCAACGACCATGCGTTCAGACAACAAGGCTCTTTCGGCCGTCTCCGACGCGCTCGGCGTAGGCGCTGCGAAGGTCGACACCGCTTACACCGCGATGTCCAGCGCCATCGATGTCGTCGGCGACATCAAGGCCAAGCTCGTTGCCGCCACTGAAAACGGCGTCGACAAGGCTAAGGTGCAGGAAGAAATCGGCCAGTTGCAGCAGCAGCTCCTGAGCGTCGCTCAGTCGGCTTCCTTCAACGGCGAAAACTGGGTTGCCGGCGCTGACGGCACCAAGAGCGTGGTCTCCTCGTTCGTCCGCGACGGCTCCAACGCCGTTTCGGTCACCACCACCGACTACGTTCTCGACGACGGCTCGGCGGGTAACGTGCTGTTCGGCATGAGCGGCGGCTCGGTCGAAACCTCCACGGGGATCCTTGGTACTTCGAGTGGCGCGACCGGTTCGATCTACTCGATGGACATCACCAACTTCACCGCCGGCCAGATCCAGTCGGCTCTGAGCAACGTTGAATCGGCTTTGAAGTCCATGACTAGCGCCGGCGCGGCTCTCGGCTCGCTCTCCAAGCGCATCGACAACCAGGACGAGTTCGTCAACGCTCTCAGCGACTCGATCGACTCCGGTATCGGTCGTCTCGTTGACGCCAACATGGAAGAAGAATCTTCCAAGCTCAGCGCCCTGCAGACCCAGCAGCAGCTGGCGATCCAGTCGCTGTCGATCGCGAACTCCTCTTCGCAGAGCATCCTGTCGCTCTTCCGCTAAGACCGGTCGGCACCAGGTTTCCAAGTTTCGCGGCCGGGTCATTCCCGGCCGCGAAATGTTTTAATATAAGGTTAATGAAAATCCTTCTAAGTCTCAGATATTTTTAAGTAATTTCCGATCTCGATTTAGCTTTCCTTAACCATCTTGGTGTTTTCTAGGCCCATCGAAACGGCGAGTTAACCTTAACAGAAATGGTTAACAGGCATGATGCTGATCGCTGTGGGCCGGCCGAAACTCCGGAATGTCCCTGTTTAAAAATCTGCCAACAAGGGGCAAGCAAACTATGACGAGCATCAACACCAATAACGCTGCAATGGCAGCCCTCCAGACTCTCCGTGGCATCAACCAGGGTCTCCAGGAAACCCAGGCTCACGTTTCGTCCGGCTATCGCGTCGGCAAGGCGTCCGACAATGCTGCTTACTGGTCGATCGCAACGACCATGCGTTCTGATAACAAGGCCCTCTCGGCTGTATCCGACGCTCTCGGCCTCGGCGCCGCCAAGGTCGACACTGCCTACTCCGCCATGTCCAGCGCCATCGATGTCGTCGGCGACATCAAGGCCAAGCTGGTTGCCGCCACTGAAAACGGCGTTGACAAGGCCAAGGTTCAGGAAGAAATCAGCCAGCTCCAGCAGCAGCTGATGAGCGTGGCGCAGTCGGCTTCCTTCTCCGGTGAAAACTGGGTTGCTGGCGCTGACGGCACCAAGAACGTTGTTGCCTCGTTCGTCCGCGACGGCTCCAACGCCGTTTCAGTCGTGATGACCGACTATGTTCTCGACGACAGCAGCACGGGCAACGTTCTGTTCGGCATGAGCGGCGGCTCGGTCGAAACCTCCACGGGTATCCTGGGGACGTCGAACGGTGCGACCGGTTCCGTCTACGCAATGGACATCACCAACTTCACCCTCGGCCAGATCCAGTCGGCTCTGACCAACGTTGAATCGGCTCTGAAGGCCATGACCAGCGCCGGCGCTCAGCTCGGCTCGATCTCCAAGCGCATCGAACTGCAGGAGAACTTCGTCAACGCTCTCAGCGACTCGATCGACTCCGGTGTCGGCCGTCTCGTCGACGCCAACATGGAAGAAGAATCCTCCAAGCTCAGCGCCCTGCAGACCCAGCAGCAGCTAGCCGTCCAGTCGCTGTCGATCGCAAACTCCTCTTCGCAGACCATCCTCACGCTGTTCCGCGGCTAATAACTCACGGAAAACAACGGCCCGCCGGTCTCCGGCGGGCATCCAGCAACGAACCGCGCTTCCATGGAGCGCGGTTTTTTTTGTCCGTTAACGATCGATTAACCATAATGCTGTTTTCTCAGGTCAACGACACGGTGGGTTAACCAAATCTAAGAATCGGTTAACAGGCATGAGGCTGGTCCCCGTTCCCGGTAGCGTTCCGGAATGTCCCTTTTTTCTATCTGCCGACAAGGGGCAATAATTTCATGACCAGCATTTTGACCAACGTCGCGGCAATGGCCGCCCTCCAAACACTCCGCGGAATCAACGCCGGCCTAGAGAACACGCAGAACCGCGTATCATCGGGCTACCGCGTCGAAAAGGCAGCCGACAACGCCGCTTATTGGTCGATCGCAACGACCATGCGTTCGGACAACAAAGCACTTTCCGCCGTTTCCGACGCGCTCGGCCTCGGCGCCGCCAAGGTCGACACCGCTTACTCCGCCATGTCCAGCGCCATCGACATCATCAGCGAGATCAAGGCGAAGATCGTCGCCGCCACCGAAAAGGGCGTCGACAAGACTAAGGTCCAGGAGGAAATCGGCCAGCTGCAGCAGCAGCTCCTGAGCATCGGGCAATCGGCTTCCTTCTCCGGTGAAAACTGGGTAGCCGGCGCTGACGGCACCAAGAGCGTGGTTTCCACTTTCGTGCGCGACGGCAGCGGCAATGTCTCGGTCAAGACGACGGACTACATTCTCGACACGAGCTCTCAGGGCAACGTCCTCTTTGGCATGACCTCGACCGGTACGATCGAGACGAGCTCGGGAATTATCGGCACATCATACGGCACAATCGGCTCGATCTACTCGATGGACATCAGCAGCTTCGGCTCGGCTGAGATCTCCATGGCCCTGACCTCAATCGAGGCTGGCCTGAACTCGATGACCAAGGCTGCATCGCAGCTCGGCTCGATTTCCACCCGCATCGAACTGCAGGAAAACTTCGTTGGAGCACTCAGTGATTCGATTGACTCGGGCGTCGGCCGCCTCGTTGACGCCAATATGGAAGAGGAATCGAGTAAGTTGACGGCGTTGCAGACGCAGCAGCAGCTGGCCATCCAGTCGCTGTCGATCGCCAACTCCAGCGCTCAGAACATCCTCACGCTGTTCCGCAGCTAAATCGGACACTGAAGCTGGATCGAATCTTGCGCCATCGTCCGGCAGCAAGCAAAAAGCCTCCCGAACCGCGCCCGAAACGGCGCGGTTCTTTATTTTCTATCAATGGCTTGACTTCCATCACGATCGGCGCGGCGGGTTCGGCATCGCGCTCTTGCGGAACAGGTTGATATCGAGTTAACGTCGCTTTGAGTTGATTTGCTTTTGCGACACACCGGTGGAAACCCTGCCGGAGGCATGACGCCACTTAGTCGCCGCCGGTAATCCGGCCTGCCCTTTTATCCTACTCCGAGAGCCTGTCGATGACCGTTAAGATTACCAGCGCGGCCGCGGTGAATGCGCTTGCGGTGCTGCGCAGCATCAACAAAGAAGCCGGCCAGACCCAGCAGCAAGTATCCTCGGGATATCGTATCGAGACGGCCGCCGACGATGCGTCCTACTGGTCGGTTGCGACCGTCATGCGCTCCGACAGCACCAATCTCGGAACGATCGGCGATGCGCTCGGTCTGGGCGCGGCCAAGGTGGACGCGACCTACACGGCGATGAATTCGGCGATCGATCTCATGGGGCAGATTCGCGCCAAGCTGGTTTCGGCAAGAGAGCCGGGCACCGACAAGGACAAGATCAACGCCGAGATCAGCGAATACAAGCAGCAACTGCAGACGGTCGTTGAATCGACTTCGTTTGCGGGTGAGAACTGGCTGCTGAACGGAAATACCACCGCGCCCCCGACATGGTCGGTCATCTCAAGCTTCGTGCGCGCTCCGACCGGCGAATATCAGGCCCGGACCATCGATTTCCCGTCGTCGCAGACCATCCTCATCGACAAGAACAATGCGAGCGGTGGCCTGTTCACCAAGGCGGCCGACGCTAATGCGATCAACAACAGCGGCGCTACGGCGCGCAACTACTATCTGCTGAACGCCAACTCGACCACGCCGGCGACAGGGACGGAAATTGCGATCGGCCAGAATACCACCGATGCGCAACTCACCGATATGCTTGATGTGACCGACTCGCTGCTCTCCTCGCTGACGACGACAGCCGCTTCAATCGGCGTGATGAAGACGCGTATCGACGATCAGATAGATTATACCGCCGATCTCGCCGATTCGATCGACAAGAGCGTTGGTGCGCTCGTCGATACCGACATGGACGAGGCTTCGATCCGGCAGAAAGCGATCGAAACCCAAAAGCAGATGGCTGTCGAAGCAATCTCGATCCTCAACACGGCTTCGAGCAAGATTCTGATTCTGCTGGAATAAAGGTGAGCGCGATTGCGGATGGCGGCGCCATTCATCCTCGCGCAAGTTTGACTTCCTAGTTTCCGGCATGAAGGCATCGTCCGAATCCGTGCCGGCGCAAGGTGAAGCCCTTGCCCGTTTCGAAACGACGTGCCTGAGCGCAAGGTCGTTTTGAGCGGGGCTGGATATGCTGCATGCCTCCCGGATGCTGGATGGTTTTTTATGAGCATTACGCTTTCCCGGTATTTGAAGGATTTCGGTGAACCGGAGCCATCAGCGCCGATCATCGACATGAACGATTTTGGCGACGACGGTTTTTCCGAAATACCGAGCGAACCGCCAATCGACGTCGAGGTGGAGCGCCGCGAGGCCTATGCACAAGGTCATGCCGCAGCCACCGCTGATTTGACCGAGAAATACGAAGCCGAGGCCCAGACGTTGGCCGAGGTCCATGCGCGTGAGCTCGAGGAGCTGAAGCTTCGCTACGAAGTCGAGGCGGCGGCGGTCATTGCCTCCCGCATCCGCGATATCGCCGAAGAGGTCGCGCAGCTGGTCAGCGCCGGCGCTGCCGCCGCCATCGCGCCCGTGATGACCGACGCGCTCGCCGCCAAGGCTGCCGAAAGCCTCGCCGCCCTGCTGCGCGCCGCCATCCTCGAGGGCGCGGCCGGACCGATCGTCGTCCGGGGCCCTATCCGGCTTTTCGACATATTGAACGCCGAACTCGGCGAACATGCCGGGGCGGTTCGCCACGTTGAGACTGACGATATCGATCTTGCCGTCGAGATCGGTGAATCCGTTATCGTCACCCGTATGTCCGCCTGGGCGGCCAGCTTGAAGAAAGTTCTGGAATGAGCGAAGGCGAGAACCACCACCACGGCAAGAACGAGATCATCATCGTCAAGAGACATGGCGGCGGCGATCACGATGGCTCCCATGGCGGTGCGTGGAAAATTGCCTATGCCGACTTCATGACGGCGATGATGGCGTTCTTCCTGGTCATGTGGCTGGTCAATGCCGCCAACGAGGAGACCAAGGCTTCGGTCGCGACCTATTTTAATCCGATCAAGCTCTCCGATGAAAAGCCGACCGAAAAGGGCCTGAAGAAGCCCGTCGACAATGCCGAGGGAGAGGAGAAGCAGGAGAAGTCGAAGCAGAAGGAAGAAAATCCGAACGACGGCAAGGCCTCGGCGGATGGTGACGACCAGACCTCGACGTCGGGGGATCAAACAAATTATTCCGAGGCCGATTTCTTTGAAAACCCTTATTCGGTTCTCGCCGAGATCGCCCAGGAAGTCGGCCAGCAGGCCAATGTCAGCGCCAAGGGCGACGGCGGTGCCTCCGATTCCGGCCCGGCCACCGGTGCCGACGGCGGCGAGGCCTATCGCGATCCCTTCGATCCGGATTTTTGGACGAAGCAGGTCGAGGTCACGACAGCCGGTAAGTCCGCGCCTCCGGGCAAGAGCGATGAGCAGGCGGCCGAGAGCGAGACAACCGAGATCGCCAAGGTCGAGGATATGAAGCCGGTACCGCTGACCACCGATCAGAAGGCCGCCGCCCAGGAACTCAAAGAAACCAAGGAAAACAAGGGCGCGGTCGAGGCCAAGGACGGCAAGGCGCCGGATGACAAAAAGTCTGGCGATAAGAAGGCAGGCGATAAGAAGGCCGAAGCGCAAAAGGACGCCGATCATCAGAAGGATGCCGACAAGAGCACTGATGAGACAGAGCAGCAGCAGAAGGAAGCAGAGCAGCTGCAGGAGCAGATCGCCCAGCAGATCGGCGGCGTTGCGGGAAAGCTTGCAGAAGGTCTGACCGTGACGGCATCCGAAGGCGGATTGCTGGTCAGCATCTCCGACCAGAACGACGATTCGATGTTCAATATCGGTTCTGCGGTTCCACGTCAGGAGATGGTGCTCGCCATGGAAAAGATCGGCGCGATCCTGAAGGAGAGGGGTGGCGCGGTCGCCATCCGCGGCCACACGGACGGGCGCCCGTACAAGGGCGGGCAGAACGAGAACTGGCGGCTTTCGATGGACCGCGCCCAGAGCGCTTATTACATGCTCGTGCGCGGCGGGTTCGACGAGAAGCGTATCTCCCAGGTCTCGGGCTTCGCCGACCGTCGGCTGAAGCTGCCGTCCGACCCGTTCAACGCGACCAACCGCCGGATCGAGATTCTGGTGCAGGCGGATCGAGGATAACAGGATGGCGCGTCGGCAGCATCGCTATGTCGGATTTGTGGCCCTCGGCCTGGCGTTGCTTTCGTCGGCCGCAGGCAGGGCGCAGGACCCGGACGATCTCGAGCCGTACAAGATGATGCGGTCGCTGCAGTTCGTGCAGGATTCCGTGGTCTCCGGCGATCATTCGGCCGGTGAGATGCAGCGCTTCATGCTGGGCACGATCGACGAGCGGCTGCGCAGCGTCGCTACGTCGGTCTTCGATGACGACCGCAATGTCGACGCAGCGTTGATTTACGCGATGAGCGGCGGCAATCCGCAGACGCTCGAATATCTCATCGCCCACGACGTCAACGGCTATTTCGACAACCGTGTTACCGATGTCCTCAGAAAATATCTGAGCGGCAAGGGGCTGCTCGTCGCCAAGACGCTGGAAGAGATGGCCAGGGAATACCGCGACAAGAAAATCGGCCCTTACCTTGCGTTGATAGGCGGCAACGTGCTGATCGCGACGAAGCCGACAGACGCGCTGGATCTCTATGACCAGGCGCGCCTTGCAGCACCTGGTACGATCGTCGAGGAAGCGGCGTTGCGCCGCTCAGTCGCCATCTGCGTCGACAAGGGGATGCTCGACAGGGGAATGGCCTATTCGCAGCGTTATATCAGGCGCTTCCTGCATTCGCCCTATGCCAGCCAGTTCGCCGATCTTTTCGTCACGCTCGTCGTCGGCCACGATCACGACGTAAAGCCGCAGGACGTCATCGACATCCTGTCCTTCATGGACGCGCCGCGCCAGCGCGAGGTCTATCTGCGCATCGCCCGCGCTGCCGCGATCGCGGGTAAGCCGGAGCTGGCGCATATGGCGGTCGAGCGTGTGCAGTCGCTTGGCGGCGGCACCGACAATGCTTTCGGTCCGCTGGCGGATTTCTATGGCGGCATGGCCGGCCTTCCCACCGATGATGTCGACCGGGCGGCGAAGAATGTCACCGGCATCGCCGGCAACACGCTTTCACCGCGCGATCAGGCGCTGCAGGAGGCGGCGCGATCGGTTGCCGATCAGATCCTGCGCGCTCCCGACCCGGCAAGCTTGACGCAAGCCCCGAATCCTAACACTTCTAATCAAGAAATCACTTCTGAAAAGGCTGCGGCTATCACGACGCAACCGGGAGCGCCAGGCGCGCTTCCCGAGCCTGTTCCGGGAGGTGTGGCATCGACTGGCCAGAGCCAGGGTACCGACCCCTCATTCAACGCATTTATGACGACCAATCGGTCCAAGCTCGACGAGATCGACGGTCTTCTGGCGCAGGAAGGCAACGAACAATGATGGATATGAGCGTCTCCGGCGGAGCCGCCGGTGCGGAGTCCGCCGCGATTGCGAAATCTGCGCGACCGGCCGGAAAAGACGATGCTGCCGGCCAGAAGAATGGCTTCTCCGACGCGCTTGCCAAGGCAAGCGGCGGTACCGCCAATGACGACGCCGACGATGCGCAGTCCGATCAGGGTGCGGTTGCTGATGGCAGTGCCGAGAAAGTGGCGCAGACGATCCGCGGCCGCCACGGCGCAAAACCGTTGATTGATCTCCGCGACGCCGCGCTGAAGGCGCAGGCTGAGGTGCAGCCGGAAGCGATCGCCAATGCCGAAAAGGTTGCGGCAAAGCCCGGAAAGGCCGCGGTCAAAATGTCGGCGGATCTTGCCGCTGGCAAGCTCGATCCAAAGGACCGCTCGGCCGAGGAGGTCGCTCAGGCAGCCAAAGGCGGCAAACACGCCAAGGCCAATGCATTGGAAACCGATACAGACAACGACGGCGACGATGATGACGGCGGCATTTCCGATGTCCTCGGCCTGCTGAAGCAGGAACCAACCGACGGCGCGGTCGCTTTATCGGCGGCAGCAGGCGCGCATCACCCCTCCGCCAAAGCCGATGACGTCAAACCCGACGGCAAGAAGCTCGATGGTATCGAAGCCAAGGCAGGCGGCCATGCGTCGGATGCCCTGGCGGCCGTCAGCGGCAACCTCGACAGCGACAAGGCGGATGACGTCAAGGTTCCCGGATCGGAGAATGCCGAAGCCGCCGACGGCAGGATGTTCAGAATCAGCCGCGCCGATGGCCGTGGCGTGTCGATGGATGTTCACCTCGGCACCGATCAGGCCGGGCCGAAGGACGGCTCGAAGAAGGCCGATGTCGAAAATGTTTCGGTCCTGGAATCGCGCCGTTATATCGGCCTGATGCAGAATTCGAATTCCGCCTCCGTCACCGCCGCTCTCTCCGGCGATTCAGAATGGGCGCGCGCCATGCAGCCGAGCTCGGCACTATCCAACGCGGCGGAATGGACGAGCACCGGCAAGGTGGTCAACACGCTGAAGATCCAGATGAACCCGCTCGATCTCGGCTTGGTGACGGCCACCATGCGCCTGTCCGGCGACGCCCTGAACATCGACCTCAAGGTCGAAACCGGCTCGGCCTATCGTCAGATGAAGGAAGATCACGGCAAGATCCTTGAAGCTCTGCGCAGCCAGGGCTACGCGGTCGACAATGTCACTATCAGCATGGCGCCGGTCGAGCGTGGCGACGCTGGCAATCAGGCAGGCAGCCAGGCCTCCCAGCAGCAGTCGCTCCCTCAGCAGGGGCAGGGCGGCGAGGCGCGCGAGCGCCACAATCAGACGGCAGCGCGGACGGATGGAGGCTTCAATGGCGCAGGCGAGACCGGTATTGAAGACGTTTCTGCTGGCCGCAGCGGCGGCACTGGCGGCGTTTACCTCTGAGGCTGTAGCCTCTACCGGCGCCTGCGAGCGTGAGATCCAGTCGGCAGCTGCCAAATACGGCATCCCGGAAGGCATCCTCTATTCGGTCGGCCTGACGGAGACCGGACGCAAGGGCTCGCTCTATCCCTATGCCATGAACGTCGAAGGCAAGGCGTTCTTTCCGCCCTCGGAACAGGATGCGATGAGGCAGTTCGATGTCGCTCGCAGCAGTGGCGCCAAACTCATCGACATCGGCTGCATGCAGATCAACCACTACTATCATGGCGGAAATTTCGGCTCGGCCGAGGATATGTTCGATCCGCATCGCAATGTGGAATATGCGGCAAAATTTCTCCGAAACCTGCATGACCGTCACGAGACATGGACGATGGCGGTAGCCAGGTACCACGCAGGGCCTAATAACGACCCCGCGCAGAAGCAGTATGTCTGCCGCGTCATCGCCAATCTGGTCGCCACGGGCTACGGCAAGTGGACTCCCAATGCGAGTAACTTTTGCCGAAATTGATTCAACCAAAGATAGAAGAGGCGTATTGTGACGAAACTGTGTCACAATATGGCAGGAATCCGGCGTGAATCACCCGCGCAAGTCATAATTAAGAGACCGTTAACTTTTCCACGAAATTTTGGTGTGCATAAACAATCTCACCCACTAGATATAGATCAAATCGCCACACAGATCTTAATCAATTATTAGTTTCTGCCATTAACTTTAACGAGTTGTCGCCGATTCGTGCGATTCGTACCCATAGATCATCGAAGTGCCAGACTGATTCGGAGGCGGACGAATGATCGTCGTGGTTGATGAGCGTGAGCTCGTGAAAGATGGATACACATCTCTGTTTGGCCGTGAGGGCATTCCCTCCACCGGCTTTGATCCGACTGAATTCGGCGAGTGGGTGCAGACCGCCGCCGATTCCGATATAGCGGCAGTCGAGGCCTTCCTGATCGGTCAGGGTCAGCGTAACTACGAACTGCCCCGAGCGATCCGAGACCGGTCGATGGCGCCGGTGATTGCGGTCAGCGACCAGCACTCGTTGGAAAACACCCTTGCACTGTTCGATTGCGGCGTCGACGACGTGGTGCGCAAACCCGTGCATCCCCGCGAAATCCTCGCAAGGGCGGCTGCGATCCGGCGCCGGCTGAAGGCGATCTCCAACTATACCGAAATCGGTGGGATCCGTGTTTTCTCGGACGGTCGCGACCCCGAGATCAACGGCGAAGTCTTCGCGCTTCCCCGGCGCGAGCGCCGCATCCTCGAATATCTGATCGCCAATCGCGGTCGCCGGGTCACCAAGACCCAGATCTTCAACGCCATCTACGGCATCTTCGATGAAGAGGTCGAGGAGAACGTCGTCGAAAGCCACATCTCCAAGCTGCGCAAGAAGCTGCGCAAAAAGCTCGGCGTCGATCCGGTCGATTCCAAGCGCTTCCTTGGTTACTGCATCGATTGGGCCTGATTTTTCCGGCCGGGCGGCAGCGCCCGGCTAAATCTCGATATTGGCCTCGCAGCGCGCCATGACAGACAGCTTCACGCAAGGCCCGCCAAATACTCTCGAGCTTAACAGGTAAAACGAGGTTTTCAGATGAGCATTTTCGGCAGCATGAAGACGGCAGTATCGGGGATGAACGCGCAGGCGAACCGCCTCAGCACCGTCGCTGACAATATCGCCAACGTGAACACCTCCGGCTACAAGGCCGTGTCGACGAGCTTCTCGTCGCTGGTTCTGCCTTCCTCAGGCGGCAACTACAATTCCGGTGGTGTACAGAGCTCGGTCCGTCAGGCCGTCTCCGACCAGGGCGATATCTCTTACACCACCTCGAGCACCGACCTTGCGATCTCGGGCGACGGCTTTTTCATCGTCCAAGGCGCTGACGGCACGCCGGTTCTGACCCGCGCCGGCGATTTCCAGAAGGACGATGAAGGCAATCTCGTCAACGCCGCCGGCTTCCAGCTGATGGGCTATTCCTACGACTCCGGCTCTCCCGCCGTCGTCGTCAACGGCTTCGACGGCCTCGTTCCCGTCAACGTTACTCAGGATGGCCTGACCGCCATCGCCTCGACCTCCGGTATCTTCAAGGGCAACCTCGATTCCAACGCCAACGTCGTTGCCGCCGCGAGCCGGCCGAGCGCCAACCCCGCCACCCCGACGACCGACACCAAGAAGGTCTCGATGGTCGCCTACGACCGTCTCGGCAACAAAGTGATGTACGACTTCTACTTCACGAAAGCCTCTGTCGCGGCAGCGCCGCCGCCGGCACCTCCCGCCACGGCAGCCACCTGGGAAGTGGCGATGTTCCGCAACGCCAACGCGGCGGTTGGCGGCACCACCTCCTTCCCCTACACCGCCGGTGGCCCAGTCGGCACCGGCACGCTCACCTTCGACTCGAACGGCAAGATGACCTCGACTGCCCCTGTCCCAATCACCGACACGGTGACCGGCCAGACGATCAACATGGATTTCTCCGGCCTGACGCAGCTCGGCGCCGCCTTTGCCGGTACCGGAACGCCGAACGGCCAGGCGGCGACTCCGGTCAAGGATGTCACGATCGATGGCGACGGCATCGTCTATGCCAAGTATGAAGACGGCAGCACCAAGCCGCTCTACCGCATTCCGCTCGCCAACGTCGCAAGCCCGGACAAATTGACCTTGATGAGCGGCAACGTCTACAGCGCCAACGGCCAGTCTGGCGTCACTGTCACCGGCTTCCCGCAGACCAACGGTCTCGGCACGATCAAATCGGGCGCCCTCGAGGGTTCGAACGTCGACCTTGCCGGCGAGCTGACCGAGATGATCGAATCGCAGCGCAGCTATACCGCCAATTCCAAGGTCTTCCAGACGGGTTCCGACATCATGGACGTCCTCGTCAACCTCAAGAGATAAGCAGGGTAACGGCTAAGCCATGTCGCTCACGTCAGCACTTAATACCGCGCAGAACATATTCAACAATACCGGCACGCAGAGCAGTGTCGTATCGAACAATATCTCGAATGCGGGCAACAAAGATTACGTGCGCCGACAGGCGATGCTAACCACGTCCTTGAACGGCGCCCAGGTCGTCAAGATCGACCGGGCACAGGAAGAAGCCCTGCTGCGGCAATATCTGAAGACATCCTCGCAGGACAGCGCCCAGCAAGCCCTGCTCGGCGGTCTTGAGGACCTCAAGTCGATCGTGGGTGGCAACGACTACGAAACGTCGCCATCCACCTACCTCGGTGTTTTCCAGCAGAAGCTTCAGGCCTTCCGCACGACGCCGGGCAGCACCGTCGCCGCTCAAGGCGCCATCACTGCCGCTCAGGACGTCGCCAACTCGCTGAACAATGCCTCGCAATCCGTTCAGGACGTCCGCGCCACCGCCGACAAGCAGATCGCCACCGACGTCGATAAGCTGAATACGCTCCTCAGTGACTTCGAGAAGGCCAATAACGCGGTGAAGACCGCCACGGCCTCGGGTGCGGATGCCTCCGGCGCTCTCGATGAACGCGAGAAGGCTCTCAAGCAGATTTCGCAGATCGTCGGCGTCAACACCACGACGCGCGACAACAACGACATGGTGCTGAGCACCTCCGACGGGACGATCCTCTTCGAGACGGTTCCGCGTAAGGTGACGTTCAAGTCTCAGGATGTCTATACCGCTACCACTGTCGGCAATTCGGTTTATATCGACGGTGTCGCACTACCGCGCGGCAACGGGTCGACGACGACGGCACAGGGGAGCCTTCAATCGCTCCTCCAGGTCCGTGACGAGATCGCCCCGAATTTCCAGAAGCAGCTCGACGAAGTCGCCCGCGGCCTGGTCTCACTCTTCAAGGAGCAGAACACCGCGGCCGGCCCGGCCTATGTGCCCGGCCTCTTTACCTGGAGCGGCGGCACGGTCGACACAGGCGGCACCGCGATTGCCGGCATGGCATCGACCATCACCGTCAGCAGCCGCGTCATCACCGCGCAGGGCGGCGATCCGATGCGCCTGCGCGACGGCGGTGTCAACGCCAACGGCGTGGTCAACAATCCTACCCACCTCAGCGGCTATACGACGGACCTCGATCGCCTCTATACCGCGTTGGGCTCCGACATCGATTTCGACCCGGCAGCAGGACCGGCAGTCGGTTTCGACGCCACGACGGGCATCGATTCCAACGTCAGCATCATGGAATATGCCACCAATTCTCTCGGCTGGCTCGAGCAGTACCGCAGCAACGCTACGACGGCGGCGGAAAACACCTCGGCGGCGCTGTCGCGCTCCGACGAAGCCTATTCCAATGAGACCGGCGTCAACCTCGACGAGGAACTGACGCTGCTTCTCGACATAGAGCAGTCCTACAAGGCGGCGACCAAGATCCTGAACGCCGTCGACGAAATGCTGAAGTCATTGCTGGATATTGCGAGTTAAGCCATGAAGAGCTCATTTATTTCAAGTTCGGCCATTCAGAATGCGATGCGGTTGACGATCCGTCAGGCGCAAAACCAGATGACCAAGGCGACGATGGAGGCAACGACGGGAGTCTATGCGGATATCGGCGTCTCGCTCGGCGGCAATGCCGCCAGAAGCGTAGACTTCAGCCGCGAGACCGACAGGATCGACTCGATCAAAGCAAGCAATTCGCTCGTCACCGCCCGCATGGAATCCTCCCAGCTTGGCCTCTCCAAGATGAAGGACGTCGGCGACGGCCTGGTTTCGAAGCTGACGGCGCTCCAGGGCAGCCATGATCCCGGCAGCATCACCGTCGCCATCCAGTCGGCGACCAGCGCTCTGTCCACCATGATGGACACGGCCAATACCATGGTGAACGGCGAATATCTGTTCTCCGGCATCAATACTGATGTACAGCCGCTGACCGATAAGACGACAGCGACGAGTGCCGCCATCGTTACACAGTTGAACACCTATGCGACGGGCCTCGGCAAGGCGGTCAGTGCTCTCACAGGCACCGAGATGAGCACCTTCATCACGACGACGGTGGAGCCGATGTTCAGCCAGGCAAACTGGACCAATGCGACGACCGGCTGGTCGCAGGCATCGAACCAGAACATGACAAGCCGCATCAGCAACTCCGAAGTGATCGAATCCTCGACCAACGCCAATTCCGAAGGCATGCGCTACATGGCGCTCGCCTCGGTGATGACCTCGGCGCTGCTCGGCCAGAACCTCAGCAGCGACGCGATGAGCACGGTGTCCAAACAGGCGATCACCTACACGACGAAGGCGACCAGCGGCCTCGTGACGCAGGCAAGCCAGCTTGGCCTTTCCCAGGAGCGCGTCAAGAAGTCCAACGACGCCCTCGACGCCCAGTCGAACATCATCAAGAACAAGCTCGTCGATCTTCAGGGCGTCGATCCCTACGAGGCCTCGACCCTCGTCAAGACTTTGGAAACACAGCTTGAAACGGCTTATACGATCGTCTCGAAGATCCAGCAGTTGAGTCTCGTAAACTACCTTTGATGAGCAAAGGCGCGCAGTATAAAGAAGGATGCATGAATGTATCAGTTCTCATATGCCGAAGTCCTGCAGGACTCGGTGGCCGACGCGAAAGAGCGGGAATGGCAGGTTCTTGACCGGTCCATAGACCTGCTGTCGTTGGCGCGCGAAAAGGAAAAATACGGCCGGGAAGCCATCGAAGCGCTGTTTTATACCCGCCGGGTGTGGATCAGCTTCATCGAGGATTTGAAACATCCCGACAATCAGCTGGAGATCCAGCTAAGGGCCAACCTCATCTCGATCGCGATCTGGATATTGAAGGAATGCGACAGGATCCGAAAACGCCTGTCGAATAACTACCAGGGCATCATCGACGTTACCACCATCATCAGGGATGGACTTAAATGAAAAGTACACTTCGCATTTCTCTGAAAGCCGGAGAAAGAATCTTCATCAACGGCGCCGTCCTGCGCGTCGACCGCAAGGTCGCGCTGGAATTCCTGAATGATGTGACGTTCCTTCTCGAAAATCACGTCCTGCAGCCGGAAGCTGCCACCACGCCCCTGCGTCAGCTCTATTTCATCGCGCAGATGATCCTCATCAACCCCGAGGGCAAGGACCACTCGACGGCGATGTTCCGCAAGTCGATCACCATGCTGCTCAGCTGCTTCAAAAACGAGGAAATCCTCGCCGAACTGAAGCGCATTGATGCGCTTGTGTCGACCGGCCGCGCCTTCGATGCATTGAAAGCGATCCGCGGCCTCTATGCGATTGAAGACAATATCCTCAACAACCACGAAATGCCGCCGACGATGGTCGAGCAGATTCGCAGGGAGATTGCACCATGGCGGTAGATGCAACATCAAGCGTGAGCACGTCGACGACCGGCTCGACGAATTCGGCCCAGCAGAAGGCGACGTTGAACTACGACAATTTCCTTCAGCTGCTCATCGCGCAGATGAAGAACCAGGATCCGACCGATCCTGTCGATGCCAGCGAGCAGATGTCGCAGCTGGCAAGCTTCTCGCAGGTCGAGCAGACGATCCAGACCAACACCAAGCTGGACACGCTGCTGTCCAGCTCCAGCCTGACCCAGGCCAGCAGCTACGTCGGCAAATACATGGAAAGCGCTGATGGCAGCGTCAAAGGCATCGTCGATTCCGTCAAAGTTTATTCCGACGGCGTCATTGCGACCACCAAGGATGGCGGTAAGATACTCGTGCAGGCGGGAATCACTGTTGCCAGCCAGGCGCCGGCCACGACGACCACGACCAGCGACAACAGCGATACCTGATACCGCGGCGCCGACGCGCCGGGTGATACCAACCAATAGCGGCCCGGCCACGGCGGGGCTGCTTCGGGGCGATATGAGGTTGCCTTCAGATGAATGAAGCTGATGCATTGGATCTGTTCCAAGCGGCGATCTGGACCGTGCTGATTTCCTCCGGTCCGGCGGTCCTCGCTGCAATGGTGGTGGGTCTCGTCATTGCCTTGATCCAGGCGCTGACGCAGGTGCAGGAAGCAACGTTGACGTTCGTGCCGAAGATTGTCGCCGTGCTGGTCGTGGTCGGCGTAACCGCCCCCTTCGTCGGCTCGCAGATCTCGATTTTCACCAATCTGGTCTTCTCGCGCATCCAGTCCGGCTTCTGAGCCAACTTCGCGCAAGCTTCGCCATTTAAGTCTCGATCCGAACTGGGCGGACTTCGTGTCGGCCTCCTCTCATGAAGAGACGGAATCGATATGGCGCAACCACCTGCACTCCCCCTTCCGAAAGTCGCCCCGAGCCTGCGCGATGTCGGTTTTGCCCTCGGCATCATCGGCATCATTTGCATTCTCTTCCTGCCGATCCCAGCCTTCCTGATCGACATGGGACTGGCCTTCTCGATCGCATTTTCGGTGCTGATCCTGATGGTCGCGCTGTGGATTCAGAAGCCGCTCGATTTCTCGTCTTTCCCGACCATTCTGCTGATCGCGACGATGACCCGGCTGGCGCTGAACATAGCGACGACCCGTCTCATCCTGTCCCACGGCAATGAAGGTCACGACGCAGCGGGTGGCGTCATCGCCGGTTTCGCAAGCCTGGTGATGTCCGGCGACTTCGTCATCGGTCTGATCGTCTTCCTGATCCTCATCACCATCAACTTCATCGTCATCACCAAGGGTGCCACGCGTATCGCCGAAGTCGGCGCGCGTTTCACGCTCGATGCGATCCCCGGCAAGCAGATGTCGATCGACGCCGATCTGTCGGCCGGCATCATCGACGAGAAGGAAGCCCAGCGCCGGCGCCGAGAACTCGAAGAGGAAAGCTCCTTCTTCGGTGCGATGGACGGTGCCTCGAAATTCGTACGCGGCGATGCCGTTGCCGGCCTCATTATCACCGCCATCAACGTCTTCGGTGGCATCATCATCGGCTATTTCCGCCACGGCATGCCGATCGGCGAAGCGGCCGACGTCTTCGTCAAGCTCTCCGTTGGCGACGGCCTCGTCTCGCAGATGCCGGCCCTCATCGTCTCGCTCGCCGCCGGCCTTCTCGTTTCTCGCGGCGGTACCACTGGCTCCACCGACCAGGCGGTCGTCAATCAGCTCAGCGGTTACCCCCGCGCGCTCTCCGTCTCGGCCGTGCTGATGTTCGTCCTGGCGCTGATGCCGGGCCTGCCGTTTGTCCCTTTCACCTTCCTCGGCGGTCTTCTCGCTTTCGGCGCCTGGTTCATTCCGCGCCAGGTCGAGGCTGAAAACAAGCTTCGCCGCGAGCAGGAGGAAAAGAAGGTCGTCCAGAGCAAGGAACTGGAAAAGGATTCGGTCAAGGCGGTGCTGCGGACCTCGGAGATCGAGCTTGCACTCGGCAAGATGGTCTCGACGCGCCTGCTCGGCGCCCACCAGGAACTCGCTTTCCGCGTCGGCAAGATGCGCAAGAAGTTTGCCACGCAATACGGTTTCGTCGTGCCCGAGATCAAGGTCACCGACGATATCGCCATCGTCGAGAAATCGTACCAGATCCGCATTCACGGCACGACGGTGGCCTCCAACCTGCTGCGCGTCGGCGAAGTCCTCGTCGTCACCGGTGCCGGCCGGCGGCCGAGCATCCCCGGCGATGAAATCCGCGAACCCGCCTTCGGCATGCCTGCCGTCTCGATCCTCGAAAACTTCACCGACGATCTGAAACGCGAGGGCTTCCAGCCGATCGACAACGTCTCCGTCGTGCTGACCCATATGAGCGAGGTCATCCGTAACAATCTGCCGCAGCTTCTGTCCTACAAGGACGTCAAGGTGCTGATCGACCGGCTCGACCCCGAATACAAGAAGCTCGCCGACGAGATCTGCTCGTCGCACATGTCCTATTCGGGCCTCCAGGCGGTGCTCAAGCTTCTGCTTGCCGAACGCGTGTCGATCCGCAACCTGCACCTCATTCTCGAAGCGGTGGCCGAGCTCGCCCCGCATGTCAGAAAGACTGAGCAGATCGTCGAGCATGTCCGTATCCGCATGGCCCAGCAGCTCTGTGGCGACCTTGCCGACAACGGCGTGCTGCGTGTGCTCAGGCTGGGCAGCAAATGGGATCTCGCTTTCCACCAGGCGCTGAAGCGCGACGCCAAGGGCGAAGTGATCGAATTCGACATCGATCCGCGCAGCCTTGAGGAATTCAGTGAGCAAGCCACTAAAGTTATCCGTGAGTTCATGGATCGCGGCCTGCCATTCGTACTTGTCACGTCGCCGGAAACACGCTCCTATGTGCGCATGATCATCGAACGGCTGTTCGCCACGCTGCCCGTCCTGTCGCATGTCGAACTGGCCAAGGGCATCGAGATAAAGATTTTGGGCTCTATTTCATGATAACAGACCCGCAAGGGACCGTTCTCGCGCTGTTTCTGGTTTTCTGCCGGATCGGTGGCTGTGTGCTGGCTCTTCCGGGTTTTTCCTCGGCGCGCGTGCCCGACCAGTTGCGCGTCTTCATCGCCGGCGGGCTGTCGATCGCCGTCATGCCGCTGCTCTGGGACACCGTCTATCCGGCCGTTCACACCGGTTCCGGAACCTATATCGGCCTGATCGTCAGCGAATCGCTGATCGGCGTGATGTACGGCATGCTGGCAAGGATCTACACGCTCGGCATGCAGTTCGCCGCCTCGATCCTCGCCATGATGGTCGGCTACTCCCAGCCCGGCTCCGCCGACATCCTAGAAGATACGCCGGAGACCAGCCTTTCCGCCTTCGTCACCTTTGCCGGCATCATGATCCTGTTCATCATGGATTTTCATCACATCGTCTTCCGCGCGCTGATCGATTCCTACACGACCATGCCGTTCGGCGGCCTGATGCAGATGCGCGCGACACTGATCTCCTTTACCGATACGCTGGAACAGACCACCTACATCATGCTGCGGCTGTCGAGCCCGTTCTTGATCTACGGCCTGATCTTCAACGTCTCGATCGGCTTCATCAACAAGCTGGCGCCGCAGATCCCGGTTTACTTCATCTCCACGCCCTATCTGCTGATGGGCGGGCTTTTCCTGGTCTATTTCTCCATTGCGGCGATGGTCAGCCAGTTCGGCCAGTCCTTCGGCTCGATCTATATCGGGCGATGAGGCTGTCATGATGGAAAAGAACCGCTCCCAGAAGCTGAAGCGATTGCTCTCGGTGCAGCGGCATATCGAAAGGATGGCCGAGAACGATCTGGCCGAAACCAGCCGCCAGCGCGTCGAGGTCAATGCGGCGATGGACGACGTCATCCTCGCGCTCGGCTCCATGGATCCGGTCCACCACGCTTTCTCGCAGAATTACGCAGATCGATTCGGCAGGCTGAGCATCAAGGACCAGCAGCTGACCGGCATGCAGCAGGTCCACGAGATGCGGCTGGCGCGCGAACGCGCCAAGGGCGACCGTTTTGAAGAAGGCATGAAAGAGGCCCTCGAGGCCGAGCGCCGCGAGGCCGATGACAGTGCGGTCTACGATGTCATCGATCAGCAGTTCGCAACGCCAGCCTCCAGCAAGCTTCGAAATCCATAGTCGTTACGATCTTAATTTAGAGGATTGTAACGTGGCTATTTCGCCCCCCAGTGATCTGGTCCTGGATGTTGTCAAAGCTGCCGACCCCATGGAGGTTCAGGCAGCCCAGGAAAAATTGAAGGCAAATCGTGCGGCCTTTGCTGCAACGAGCCTCGCCGAGAACGGCAAGGGCTTCTCCAATACGGTCGATGTTCTCGACCATATCGGCGAGAAGAGTGGCCTCAACAACATCCAGAACCGCACCAAGGCTGAGGAAGTGCCGGAAAGCTACCGGAAATTCGAGGCCATGGTTCTGCAGAATTTCGTCAAGAACATGCTGCCGAGCGAAAGCGACGACGTCTACGGCAAGGGCGCGACTGGCGATATCTGGAAAGGCATGATGGCCGAGCAGCTTGGCAATGTCATGGCCAAGGGTGACGGCATCGGCATCGCCAAGCAGATGTACAGCGAGCAGCTGCGCCGGCAGGAAGGCAAGATCGTCAATGCTTCGACCGATAACGATGACCGTAACACTGCGCTCAGCATGATCGACGACTTCCAGCGCAAGACATTCGGCACGCCAACCGCTGACGCCAAGACCGATAAAACAGGATGATTTTAGGCCCCTTGGCCCGAAATATGAATCCTGTTCTCAATCAGATAGTTAGAGATGACGTCGGCCGAAAACCGCGCACGCTTGTCGGCGTCATGCTCTAAACGACGCATAACCGGGGGTACCATGGAAATAGTTTCGAACGAATACAGGATCAAATCCGTTCTCGGACGCCTCGAAATGATCATCGACAATGAGAACACCCGGATCGGTAACGACCCGCAGTTTGATCTTAAGGTCTCCAATGCGCATAAGAGCCGCTGCCTTTACGAGCTGTCGATGCTGTTCCGCGACACCGATCCGGCCGAGCTCGCCGCTGCCCATCTCGATCAGCTGCACGGCTTGAAGAAAAAGCTGGTTCTCAATGCCCGTCGTGTCGAGGCGCATCTCGAAGCGGTCCGCGCCGTCGCCGACCTCCTGAAGAACGCCGTTCAGGACGCCGATGCCGACGGCACCTATTCCCAGGAACAATTCGCCGCGCGTGGAAACTGATGGTCAAGCTCGTCCTCACCGGTGTCTGGGTTTGCGCCATCACCTTGGCATCGGTCTATTTCTCGGTGTACCTGGCGACTGCGCCGGCGCCCGCGGCAACGGATTCCAAGCAGAGCGCGCTCGAATTGGTGAAGGGTGAAACGATCACGGTACCGATCATCGGTGACGGCGCGGTGACCGGCTACCTTCTTGGCCGCGTTTCCTTCATGATGAACAAGGAGATGCTGAAGGGTGTGACGCTGCCGCTGGCCGAGATGACGACGGACGAGCTTTTCAGCCTGCTCATCGGCAACAAGATGGTCGATATCGCCCACATCAAATCCTTCGATCCGAAGGCCTTCCGCGAAGAGATCAAGAAGGGCATGAACGAGCGCCTCGGCGGCGAATATGTCGCCGACGTAATGCTGGAGCAGCTCGACTATCTCTCCAAGGAAGAGGTCAAGCAAAGCTCCGCCGGGCAGCCGAAGAAGATGGGCACACCTGTCAAGATCGTCGAGACCGCACCGGCCGGCGAAGCGCCGGCCCCTGCCGCCCACTAAGCATTATATTATCATCGACGAAAAGCGGCGCCGCAGGGCGCCGTTTTTCGTTGGCGCGTGTGGTTAATAAACCACTTATACGCGCATAGAAATTCAAGGAAATTTCCTAAGGGTTGTTTGAAACCGTCCTGCTATATCAGGTGTCACAGCTTGGCGTGTGCCGCCTCCCGAGATCGGGACGGCGCCGTCCGGGCGGGACGCGGCCGGTCCTTTCGAGACCTCCGGTGCGGAATTATGGGCTTGTTTTCCGGGATGTCGGGCGCATGCAGCACCCTCGGCAGGAGGTAGGAATGAATCTGATTGCAAACTTCGCGGTGCTCGCATCGCGGCGGACGATCTTCGATCTGCCGGTCTGCGATCTCGGCTGGGACGACGCCCTCGTTTTCATCAACGAGCTGGCCTCCATTCCGGTCGGCCAGACCGTGGTTTGCTTCGTCAACGCTCATAACATGCTGACCGCACTTCACGACGACGAATATTACCGGATCATGTCGCACAATCTGGTGCTGCCGGACGGCATCGGCCTCAACATCGCATCGCAGATCGCCCATGGTGCGCCGTTTCCCGCCAATCTGAACGGCACCGATTTCGTGCCGGCCTTCCTCACCTTCATGGAGGCCCCGCGCCGCATCGGCCTCATCGGGGGCACGCGTTCGGTCGTCGAGGCGGCGGCGGAAAATTTCCGCCGGCATACGCCCTGGCATGAATTCGTCGTGGTCTCCGACGGTTATTTCGACACGGTCGATTCCACTGTCATCACCGACGAGCTCGAGCGCCAGAAGCTCGATATCCTGATCGTCGGCATGGGAACGCCGTTGCAGGAGAAATGGGTCCACGACAATATCCGGGCCGATCATGCGCGCCTGGTGCTGACGGTGGGCGCTCTGTTCGACTTCGTCTCCGGCGCCGTCCCGCGTGCGCCGAAGACGGTTCGGATGATGCGAATGGAGTGGGCGTATCGCCTGCTGCAGGAGCCGACGCGCCTCTGGCGCCGCTACATCGTCGGCATCCCGATCTTTCTTTTCCATGTCCTGCGCTACCGCTTCCGCCGGCGCGAAAGGATCCTCAGCCATCCGGAAGAGCACGTGACCGTGCTGCAGCCGCAGTCAGACCAAAAGAAAGCCAGCTGACGCTGCAACGCGTCTTTTCAGGCGCGCAAATTTATCCTTGGATCGACTCCGATTTGAGGAATGATGCATAATTCTTACACGCTGCGGTTAACCATTTCTTTGCCATGAATATTTAGACTGATTTAATCATCTGCATCCGTGCGGATGAGCGAATTCGGCCATCATGTGCATGAGATGTGGCGCAAATGTACGATATCAGGGCCAGAAGCAGCTTTCACGATCGCGCAGCCGCCCGGCCGCCTGCGACGGCGCGCGCCCATGACGATCCCTATGGATTGCCCCGGTCGAACCGGCCTGATATCGCGCCGCCCGAGGCCGAACTGCTGCGCGCCATCGGCCGCGCGCTGGAAGAGCAGCGCGCAAAAGCGGCGGCCACGCCGCCGCTGGTTGATCGCATCGAGACCATCCTCGGCAATCGCCTGCGGGCCGCCAACGACGTCGGCCACACGCTTCCTCAGGAACAGGCGCGCCGTGAAGAGCCGACTGCTCCGGCCAGCGAGCCGATGATCTCGCCCGAGCCGCCGGCCGCGATCCGTGACGAACCGGCCGTGCCCCGCCCGGCGGCGCCACGGCGTCGCGTCGGCGGCATTGGTCTTGCGATGATGGTGGCGGTTGCGACGACGATCGGCGCCGGCCTGCCGGCACTGATGCCGGCTTCGCCAACCCTCTACCGCGCCGAAGCGACGCTTGCGGTGAAGACCGATGCCGCAAGCCGGGCCGCCTTCACAGAGGCTGCCGCGAAAGGGCTGATGTCGACGCGGGTGATTGCTTCGACGGTCGCCGCCCTGAAACTCGATCACGATCCCGAATTTGCCGGCCCCAGAGCCAATGCGTTTGGCGTTGCGCTCGATCTCCTCTCGGCGACCGGGGCTGCTGCCGATCCGGCCTCGCGCGCCGAGGCGACCTTGAAGCATGCGGTCGAGATATTGCCCGATGCCGCCGCCGGCACGATCCTCGTGAGAGTGACGACCGGCGACAGCGGCAAATCCATGCGCATTGCTGCAAGGCTTGCCGAAGCGGTCTCCCCAGCAGACGGACCCGGCGGCAACGCCGCAACCGACGCCGCCTGGCGCGAGGCCTATGACGCGGCGAAGGCAGAACTTAAGGCCTTCACGGCAAAGAGCGGCGAGGGCAACGTCAAGGTGGCGGTCGATCTTCGCCGTCAGATCGACGGGCTCGATGCCGATCTGAAAGAGGCCGACCAGACCATCCTGGACGCCAAGGCGCAGGCCGACCGATTGAAAGCCGCAAAACTCGCCGGCGTGCTCGACGGTTCGGTTCCCTCCGATATGCTCTCGCCGGCGCTGCAGGACTGGCGCGACAAATATGCGGTCGCCAAGACAGCGCTTGCGCAGCTTTCGGCCGAGCTCGGCCCGCGCCATCCGCGCCTTTTGCGGCAGCAGGCTGAAACCGATGGTCTGAAGGAGAATATGGGCAAGGAGCTGACCCGTCTTGCCCAGACCGCCAACGTCGCCGCCAAGGCCGCCGTCGATGCGCGGAAGGCCCTGAACGACCGCCGCAACACGCTGATCGCGCAAAGCCGGGATACCGGGGTCGATCTTTCCCGGCTGACCGAGCTCAGCGACAAGGCGGCGGCCGCGCGTTCGCGGCTGGAAGATTCGGCTTCCGCGTCGGCGGGAACGGTCGCCGACGGTCATATCGCTCTCATGAAGCCGGCGCTGGCAACGGCGATATCGTCGTCCGATGGCCTGCCCGGCGGCTCGCTGGCCGGCGCTGCCGCGGGTCTTGTCGCCGGTCTTGCTGCGGCTTTCCTGCTGCGCCTGCGCAAACCCATGGTGGCATCCGAAGAGGAAATGCCGGTATCCTCGCCGCTGTCTTCCGCGCCGCCGGCTCCGCAACCGGTCTCGACCACGGTCGACGAGATGGAGGTGCTACGCTCCGAGATCTCCGGCCTGCGCGACCGGCTTCGTGTTCATACGTTCGAAGTGCGGCAGCCGCTGCGTTGAACGAACATTTCCTTGCATTTTTGATATTGCATTGCTGCTTTCCGACAGGATAGGGCGTTAGCGGGCATTTGACGCTCGCCAACTATCCATAGATTGACGCGAAACAGGGCGGAGAGACGCGTGGCGACAGTAATCGACGGTAAAAACGTAGCTGCATCGGTCATTCAGACGGTCAAGAGTGCGACGACAGCGCTGGAAAAGAGCCGCGGCGTCACGGCAGGCCTTGCGGTTGTCATCGTCGGCGACGATCCGGCAAGCCACGCCTATGTCGGCTCTAAGGGCCGCATGGCCAAGGAATGCGGCTTCAAATCCGTCCAGCATACGCTGCCGGCCGAGACCAGACAGGAGGAACTGGCAGCCCTCGTCGCCACCCTCAACGCCGATCCGTCGATCCACGGCATCCTGGTGCAATTGCCCCTGCCGAAGCCGCTCGACAGCGAGCCGATCATCCAGTCGATCCTGCCGGAAAAGGATGTCGATGGCCTCAGTATCGCCAATGCCGGCAAGCTTGCCATCGGCGACCTGAAGACCGGACTGGTTTCCTGCACGCCGGCCGGCGCCATGGTCTTCGTCCGCCGCACCCATGGCGAGGACCTCTCCGGCCTCAACGCCGTCGTCATCGGCCGCTCCAACCTGTTCGGCAAGCCGATGGCGCAATTGCTGCTCAACGCCAATGCGACGGTGACGATCGCCCATTCAAGAACCAAGAACCTTTCCGAGGTGTGCCGCAACGCCGATATCCTGGTGGCCGCCGTCGGCCGGCCGGAGATGGTCAGGGCCGATTGGGTCAAGCCGGGTGCGACGGTCATCGACGTCGGCATCAATCGCGTGGCAGCCCCCGAAAGAGGCGAGGGCAAGACCCGGCTCGTCGGCGACGTCGCCTTCGAGGAGGTCTCTGCGGTCGCCGGCACCATCACCCCGGTTCCCGGCGGCGTCGGGCCGATGACCATCGCCATGCTGATGGCCAACACGGTCATCGCCGCCCATCGCGCTGCAGAGCAAACTCCGCCGCAGTTTTGATTATACCTGCGGGGCAGGGCCGGTCGACGCCCTGACGATCAGTTCGGTCTTCCAGAGCTCCTGGTCGGGGAAGGGGCCGGCCTGCTTCACCGTGCCGATCAACCGCTGCGCGATGCGGACGCCGGCGGCCCTGAGCGAGGAGCGCGTCGTCGTCAGCGGCACGGAGAAGTTTTCCGGCTTCAACAGCGGCAGCACGTCGTCGTGGGCGATCAGCGAGATATCCTCGCCGAGCCGCAATCCCGCCTGGTTGACCGCGCGGATCGCGCCGAGTGCCAGCACCGTGCTGGAGCAGAGGATGGCTGTTGGCCGCTCCGGCAGCTGCAGGAAGTGTTCCATCGCCAGCAGGCCTTGCTCGTCCGTCATCAGCGCATGGCTGATACAATCCTCCTCGAGCGCCAGCCCGCGCTCGGCAAGCGCCGATATTACGCCGTTCTTCCTGCGGATGGCGAAATCGAGCTGCATCGGCCCGTTCATCAGCGCAAAGCGCGTATGGCCGAACTGCAGCAACAGCCGCGTCGCATCGTAGAAGGCGCCTTCATTGTCGATGTCGAGATAGGGATAGTCAGGCTCCGAACCGAAGGAGCGGCCGTGCACGACATAGGGCATCGAGAGCGATTTCAGCATGGGAAGCCGCGGGTCGTGGCCGCGCATATAGGCGACAAACAGTGCATCGACATTGCCGCTGATCGCAAGGCGCCTGAGCGCCGCAACCTCGTCGTCCGGGTCGGCCGGCATGATGACGAAGTGGAAGTCGTGGCGCACGGCCTCTTCGCCGAGCCCGGCCAGGAATTCGCCGAAATGCACGTCGGACTGGTGGCCGGGCGCCGTCGGCATGACAAGGCCGATCGAGCCTGCCTTGCCGGTTGCCAGCCGCTGCGCCGCCTTGTTCGGCCGATACCCGGTTTCCTTGACAGCCTGAAGCACGCGCTCCCTGGTCGCCTCGTTGACCTCGGGATAGCCGTTCAGCGCTCGGCTCACCGTCGTCTGCGACAGCCCCAGCAATTCCGATAGCTGTTTGAGATTCACCTGCTATGCTTCCTCCCGGCCCATCCGTCGGCCGTCTTCAAAAGGCCTGCCGCCTCCCAGTGGCATCCAAAGCGCTTTCAATTATGTAGCATCTGGCGCGCTTGACTCAAGAAAAATCGCTCCATATTTCCCGATAACCGCCGCTGCACCGCTCTACAAGCGTGTTCACGGCGGGATTCTCGTGAAATGACTTGACTCCCTTCCACCGAAAGTGGAATGAGTTGGGTGTCAAAGCGCTTTGAAATTTCTTTTTGAGGGAATTTGGCGCGGTTGGGATTGTGATGGGAGGATGATCACATGAAAAAGTCATTTTTGATGGGCGTTGCCGCGGCAGCGCTTTTTGCCGGTGCTGCATCCGCGGCCGATTTGAAATTTGCCCCGGGACAAGATGCTAAGTTCAACTGGAAGAGCTATGACGAATTCAAGGCTGCCCATGCCGATCTGAAGGGTCAGCCGCTGACGATCTTCGGGCCGTGGCGCGGCGAGGACGAGGCGTTCTTCCAGAGCGTCCTTGCCTATTTCACCGAAGCCACCGGCATCGATGTCAAATACTCCTCTTCCGAAAACTACGAACAGCAGATCGTCATCGATACGCAGGCAGGCTCGCCGCCGAACATCGCCGTTCTGCCGCAGCCCGGCCTCCTGGCCGATCTCGCCAGCAAGGGCTTCCTGACGCCGCTCGGCGACGACAACTCCAAGTGGATCAAGGACAATTACGGCGCCGGCGACAGCTGGGTCGGTTATGGAACCTACAAGGGCAAGGACGGCAAGGAAGCCTTCTACGCCTTCCCGTATAAGGCCGACGTGAAATCGCTGGTCTGGTACGTTCCGGAGAACTTCGAAGAAGCCGGCTACAAGATCCCGACGACCATGGAAGAGCTGCATGCTCTGACCGATCAGATCGTCAAGGATGGCGGCGTGCCCTGGTGCATCGGTCTCGGTTCCGGCGGCGCCACCGGCTGGCCGGCGACCGACTGGGTCGAGGACCTCATGCTGCGCATGCAGCCGCCGGAAGCCTATGACAAGTGGACGACCAACGAGCTGAAATTCACCGATCCGGCCGTCGTTGCCGCGATCGACGAATTCGGCAAGTTCGCCAAGAACGAGAAATACGTCAATGGCGGCGTCGCGGCTGTTGCCTCGACCGACTTCCGCGACAGCCCGAAGGGTCTCTTCTCCGTTCCGCCGAAGTGCTACATGCACCATCAGGCGTCGTTCATTCCGTCCTTCTTCCCTGAGGGCACGAAACTCGGCCAGGATGCCGACTTCTTCTACATGCCGACCTATGCTTCGCATCCCGAACTCGGCAAGCCGGTTCTCGGCGCCGGCACGCTCGTCTCGATCGCCAAGGACTCGAAGACGGCCCGCGCCTTCATCGACTTCCTGAAGACCCCGATCGCGCATGAGGTCTGGATGGCGCAGTCGAGCTTCCTGACGCCGTACAAGAGCGTCAGCACCGAGGCCTATGCCAATCCGCAGATGAAGAAGGAAGGCGAGATCCTGACCTCCGCCACCACCTTCCGCTTCGACGGTTCCGACCTGATGCCGGGCAAGATCGGCGCCGGTGCCTTCTGGACGGGCATGGTCGATTTCGTCGGCGGCAAGTCGGCTGAAGAGGCAGCGGGCGAAATCCAGAGCGCCTGGGACGGCATCAAGTAATCTTCAAAATTATGCCGCCGGCTTGCCGGCGGCATGGCTTGCATGACTGGCCGGGTTCGCCAAGAGCCCGGCCATTGCGGGATATATTGTGATTGGGCAATCCACATAGATTGACGATGACCGGCGCTGACGCGTCAGAATAATACCGGTCGGAATAAGATCAGGGGAAGCAGGGGAGGGACGAAATGCTGTCGCAGATTGTGTCCGCTTTGGGCGTCGTGGTCGGAGCCGTTATCGCGTGCTCGGCCTATTTCTATTTTTCGAACAAGATCCTGGATCTCGCTCTGCCGGTGAAGGATGGCGATATCCGCGCCGCATCGCGCAATCTCAACCGCCGCGCGCTGATCCGGCCGTGGTTGTTCGTCGGCCCGGCGCTCTTCCTGCTGGTCGTCTATCTCGTCTACCCGGTCGTTGCGACCTTCATCCTCTCCTTCTACGACCGCGCCGGCCAGCAGTTCGTCGGCGTCGCCAACTACAAATGGGCGCTTAACGACCGCGAATTCCGCCAGTCGATCTTCAACAACATCCTCTGGCTCGCCGTCGTGCCGGCCGCCTGCACCTTCTTCGGCCTTGTCATCGCCGTGATGACCGATCGCATCTGGTGGGGCAATATCGCCAAGAGCATCGTCTTCATGCCGATGGCGATCTCCTTCGTCGGCGCCTCGGTCATCTGGAAGTTCATCTATGAGTATCGCGGCGGCAACGACGTTCAGATCGGCCTGTTGAACGCCATCGTCCAGACGTTCGGCGGCACACCTGAGGTGTGGATCTCCGTTCCCTTCTGGAACAATTTCTTCCTGATGATCATCCTGATCTGGATCCAGACCGGTTTTGCCATGGTCATCCTGTCGGCGGCCCTTCGCGGTATTCCCGAGGAGACGATCGAGGCCGCCGTCATCGACGGCGCCAATGGCTGGCAGATCTTTTGGCGCATCATGGTGCCGCAAGTCTGGGGCTCGATCGCGGTGGTCTGGACGACGATCACCATCCTCGTCCTCAAGGTCTTCGATATCGTGCTGACCATGACCAACGGCCAGTGGCAGACGATGGTGCTGGCTAACCTGATGTTCGACTGGCTGTTCCGCGGCGGCGGCGATTCCGGCCGAAGCGCCGTCATCGCCATCATCATCATGCTCGCCGTCACGCCGATCATGGTCTGGAACGTGCGACGCGCCAATCGCGAACTGAAGGGCCACTGAGATGACCGCTGTCGGAAGTTACTTCAAGATCGGCCCCGCCCGTCTTTTCGTTCACGCCGCCGTTCTGCTGATCGTCATCGTCTGGCTGATCCCGACGCTCGGAATCTTCGTCAGCGCGCTGCGCGACAAGGACCAGATTGTCGTCTCCGGCTGGTGGACATCCTTCGTCGGCTCGACGCAGACGGTCGCTGTCCGCCTCGGCACAGCCGATCAGCAGCAGCAGGAAGGTGCGGCCTACGTCATTTCAGGCAATGTGCTGGAAGGCCAGACCGGCCGCTCGGTGAAGGCCTTCGGCAACCGGGTGCAGCAGCCCGCTGCCTTTAAGGCCGGCGAGACCGCCGATCTCGGCGACGGCGAAACCCTGCAGATCAACGGCGACGGCAGCTACCGTTACATGAAGAACGCCGCCTTTTCGCCCGACGAACGCCCGCGGCGCATCTATGCATCCGTCTCGGCGCCGCCCGAATTCACCATGCAGAACTATAAAACCGTTCTGACCGGCGAAGGCATCGGCCAGTCCTTCATCAATTCACTGACCGTGACGATCCCGGCGACGATCATCCCTATCCTGATTGCCGCTTTCGCCGCTTATGCCCTGAGCTGGATGGAGTTTCCCGGCCGCGGGCTGCTGATAGCCCTCGTCGTCGGCCTCATCGTCGTGCCGCTGCAGATGTCGCTGATCCCGCTGCTGCGCCTCTACAACGAGATCGGCACGATGCTCGGCCAGCCGTCCAAGACCTATCCCGGCATCTGGTTGGCTCACACCGCTTTCGGCATGCCGCTCGCCATCTACCTCCTGCGGGCCTACATCGCCGGCCTGCCGAAGGAGATTATCGAATCCGCCCGCGTCGACGGCGCCAGCGACTTCGAGATCTTCGTCCGCATCGTATTGCCTCTGTCCTTCCCGGCACTCGCCTCCTTCGCCATCTTCCAGTTCCTGTGGGTGTGGAACGACCTGCTCGTCGCCATGGTATTCCTCGGCACCGACAAGGACCACCTCGTTCTCACAGGCAGCCTCAACGCGCTGCTCGGCTCACGCGGCGGCAATTGGGAGATTTTGACGGCGTCGGCCTTCGTCACCATCATCGTGCCGCTGCTCGTCTTCTTCGGGCTGCAGCGTTATCTGGTGCGTGGCCTGCTGGCGGGTTCGGTCAAGGGAGGCTGACCATTTTCGACCGTGACTTCAAACAGGATATTCCATGAACGTGGCTCCCCAATCGATTTCGACCCCCGATAAGGACTGGTGGCGCGGAGCGGTGATCTATCAGATCTACCCGCGCTCCTACCAGGATTCGAACGGTGACGGCATCGGCGACCTGAAGGGCATCACCGCCCGCCTGCCGCATGTGGCAAGTCTCGGCGTCGATGCCATCTGGATCTCGCCCTTCTTCACCTCGCCGATGCGCGATTTCGGTTACGACGTTTCCGACTACGAGAATGTCGATTCGATCTTCGGCACGCTGGTGGATTTCGACACGATGATCGCTGAGGCTCATCGTCTCGGCATCCGGGTGATGATCGACCTCGTCATCTCCCACAGCTCGGATCAGCATCCCTGGTTCGTGCAGAGCCGCTCCAGCAAGACCAACGCCAAGGCCGACTGGTATGTCTGGGCCGACGCCAAGCCGGATGGCACGCCGCCGAACAACTGGCTGTCGATCTTCGGCGGTTCGGCATGGGCGTGGGATCCGACGCGCATGCAATATTACCTGCACAACTTCCTGACCTCGCAGCCGGATATGAACCTGCATAATCCCGAGGTGCAGGACCGTCTGCTTGATGTCGTCCGCTTCTGGCTCAATCGCGGCGTCGACGGCTTCCGCCTCGACACCATCAATTTCTATTTCCATGATACGCAACTGCGCGACAATCCCGCACTAGCTCCGGAACGCCGCAACGCCTCGACGGCGCCGGCGGTCAATCCCTATAATTTCCAGGAGCATATCTACGACAAGAACCGGCCGGAGAACCTTGCCTTCCTGAAGCGCTTCCGCGCCGTTCTCGAGGAATTTCCGGCAATCGCCGCCGTCGGTGAGGTCGGTGACAGCCAGCGTGGCCTTGAAATTGTCGGCGAATATACCTCCGGCAACGACAAGATGCATATGTGCTATGCCTTCGAGTTCCTGGCACCCGATCCGCTGACGGCGGAGCGCGTCGAAGAGGTGATGCAGGATTTCGAAGCTGCAGCACCCGATGGCTGGGCCTGCTGGGCCTTCTCCAATCACGACGTCATGCGCCATGTCAGCCGCTGGGGCGGGCTGGTCGCCGATCACGACGCCTTCGCCAAGCTCTATGCGTCGCTGTTGATGACGCTGCGCGGCTCGGTCTGCCTTTATCAGGGTGAGGAGCTGGCGCTGACCGAGGCCGATCTCGCCTATCAGGATCTGCAGGATCCCTACGGCATCCAGTTTTGGCCGGAATTCAAGGGCCGCGACGGCTGCCGCACGCCGATGGTCTGGGACAGCCAGGTCGCCCAGGGCGGTTTCTCGACGGTCAAGCCCTGGCTGCCGGTGCCGGTCGAGCATATCCTGCGCGCCGTCAGCGTCCAGCAGGGCGACGAGGCTTCGGTGCTGGAGCACTATCGCCGCTTCATCGCCTTCCGCAAATTGCACCCGGCTTTTGCCAAGGGTGAGATCGAATTCGAGGAGCCGCAGGGCGATAGCCTGATCTTTACCCGTGAATACGGCAATGAGAAGCTGCTCTGCATCTTCAATATGAGCCCGACCGAAGCCGGCGTCGCCCTGCCGGCGGGAGAATGGCAGGCATTGACGGGGCACGGCTTTACCAGCAACAACTATGGCGACAAGATCGATATTCCGGCCTGGGGGGCGTATTTCGCCCGTCTCGCTTAAGGATCAGCAGGGGAGAGAGACATCATGACTGGACTGACGCTGAAGGATATCCGCAAATCCTACGGTTCCGTGGACGTTCTCCACGGGATCGACCTCGATATCAAGCAGGGCGAGTTCATCGTCTTCGTCGGTCCGTCCGGCTGCGGCAAGTCCACGCTTCTGCGCATGATCGCCGGTCTCGAGGCGATCACCGGCGGCGAGATGTATATCGACGGCCACCTCGTCAATGACGTGCCGCCCTCCAAGCGCGGCATCGCCATGGTCTTCCAGTCCTATGCGCTCTACCCGCACATGACCGTCTTCGACAACATGGCTTTCGGCATGAAGATCGCCGGCGAAAGCAAGCAGGAGATCGAGCGCCGCGTCCGGGCGGCGGCCGAGAGCCTGCAGCTGACCGCATATCTCGATCGCCTGCCAAAGGCGCTTTCCGGCGGCCAGCGCCAGCGCGTGGCGATCGGCCGCGCCATCTGCCGCGATCCGAAGGTCTTTCTGTTCGACGAGCCGCTCTCCAACCTCGATGCCGCGCTGCGCGTCGCGACCCGCATCGAGATCGCCCGCCTGAATGAACAGATGGCCGATACGACGATGATCTACGTGACCCACGACCAGGTCGAGGCGATGACGCTCGCCGATCGCATTGTTGTTCTTTCGGCCGGCAATATCGAGCAGGTCGGCGCGCCGCTGGATCTCTATGAGCGCCCGGCCAACCTCTTCGTCGCGAAATTCATCGGCTCGCCGGCGATGAACATTATCCCGGCGACGGTCGCCGGAACCGGAAGCCAGACGACGGTGACGCTGACCGGCGGCATGTCGGTGACCCTCGATGTTGCGACCGACGCGTCGGAAAAGGGCAAACAGGCAAGTTTCGGCGTTCGTCCCGAGGATCTGCGGGTCGCAGATGGCGCCGACTATCTTTTCGAGGGCGAGGTGTCGATCGTCGAAGCGCTCGGCGAAGTGACGCTGCTCTATATCGAGGGCCTGGTCCCGGGCGAGCCGATCGTCGTCAAGCTGCCCGGCATCTACGATGTGAAGAAGGGTCAAAGGATGCGCTTTGCCGCCGACCGGCAGAAGTTACATCTGTTTGACGCGACCGGCCATACCTACCGGAAATGAGGCGGCCAATTTTGGGGTAATAACCCTAAGAATTGTGCGGGACGGGCCGAATTCTCACTTTCTGTTAAAGATCGGCTGTTACCTTTTCCCCATCGATTTACGAGGGGGATAAGCAAGTGGCCGCTTCCAATCCGTCACAGCCAAAATCTCATTTCCTGAGCAAGGAAGAATCCTTCATGTATGACCGCGAGCAGCGGTTCAAGATGGAGGACACCATGAATGCCGCGCGCATCGAATATACGGAAAAGGGCGTCATGAACGCGGCTTCGCGCCGCTGCGATATCGTCCGGATCTCGATGAGCAGCGCGACACTCGCGATCCTCACCCAGTTCAACCTGCCGAAGCAGTTCTATCTGGATATTCCGGATGCCCGCATCACCAAGGTCGGCTGCCTGCTGATGAAGGTCAACGTCAACAATACGATCGAAGTTCGCTTCCTGCGCCTGCTGACGCAGAAGGAGCTGAACAAGATCTTCGTCTACAGCACCCATCCGGCGCACCGCGACTACGTGCTCGATATCCGCGCCTGAGCGAGATCACTGTACTGATACCAAAAACCCGCGGGGTGCTTTGCGCTCCCCGCGGGTTTCGTTTGTCTGCAACGGCCCAGCTTAATTGTGGAAGAGCACGCTCGCACCTTGATCCGAAGCGCCGACGGCGCGGCGGAAGGGTGCGAAGAGTTCACGGCCCATGCCGAATTCATTGTCGGAAAGATCGACGGTCACCGGCTCGCGCTCGGCCATATCGGCCGCATCGACAAGCAGCTCGAGCGTGCCCTTGATTGCGTCCAGGCGAATGATGTCGCCCTCGCGAATGCGAGCGATCGGGCCGCCGTCGACCGCTTCCGGGGTGACGTGGATCGCAGCCGGCACCTTGCCGGAGGCGCCGGACATGCGCCCGTCGGTCAACAGCGCGACGCGGAAGCCGCGGTCCTGCAGCACGCCGAGCGGAGGTGTCAGCTTGTGCAGTTCTGGCATGCCATTCGCCTTCGGGCCCTGGAAGCGCACGACGGCGATAAAATCGCGGTTGAGCTTGCCTTCCTTGAAAGCATCCTGCAGCGCCTGCTGGCTGTGGAAGATGATCGCCGGCGCCTCGATGATGTGACGTTCCGGCTTGACGGCGGATATCTTGATGACCGCCTTGCCGAGATTGCCGCGCAGCATCTTCAGCCCGCCATTCGCCTGGAACGGCGTTTCGATGCTGGAGAGAACCTTGGGATCGACGCTTTTCTCAGGCGACGGCTCGCGCAGGACGGCGCCGTTTTCGCCGAGACGGGCATCGACCGTGTAGGCTTCGAGGCCATGGCCGAAGACGGTGCGCACGTCGTCATGCACCAGCCCGTGCTTCAAGAGCTCCTTGATGAGGAAGCCCATACCGCCGGCCGCCTGGAAATGGTTTACGTCGGCAAGCCCGTTCGGATAGACGCGGGCAAGCAGCGGCACAATTTCCGAAAGCTCGGCGATGTCCTGCCAGGTGAGCTGGATGCCGGCCGCCCGCGCCATGGCGACGAGGTGCAGTGTATGATTGGTCGAGCCGCCGGTGGCATGCAGGCCGACGACGCCGTTGACGACCGAGCGCTCGTCGATCATTTCGCCCGCCGGGGTGAATTCGTTGCCGAGCGCGGTGATCGCCAGCGCCCGCTTGGCTGCCTCGCGCGTCAGCGCTTCGCGCAGCGGTGTGCCCGGATTGATGAAGGAGGAGCCGGGCATATGGAAGCCCATGATCTCCATCAGCATCTGGTTGGAATTGGCGGTGCCGTAGAAGGTGCAGGTGCCGGGGCCGTGATAGGACTTCGATTCCGCCTCCAGCAGTTCGGCCCGTCCGACTTTGCCCTCGGCGAAGAGCTGGCGCACGCGCGACTTCTCGTCGTTCGGCAGGCCTGTCGTCATCGGGCCGGCCGGAACGAAGATCGACGGCAGGTGTCCGAAGGACAGGGCTGCGATCACGAGGCCGGGCACGATCTTGTCGCAGACGCCGAGGAAGAGGGCTGCGTCGAACATGTTGTGCGACAGGCCGATGCCCGCCGACATGGCGATCAGATCGCGCGAGAACAGCGAAAGCTCCATGCCAGGCTGTCCCTGGGTGACGCCGTCGCACATCGCCGGCACGCCGCCTGCCACCTGCGCCACGCCGCCGGCCTGGGCTGCCGCCTCGCGGATGATCGCCGGATAGGTCTCGAACGGCTGATGTGCCGAGAGCATGTCGTTATAGGCGGTGATGATGCCGAGATTGGGGATGCGGTCGCCGGCGAGCGCATCCTTATCGGCGGGGGAACAGACCGCAAAACCGTGGGCAAGGTTGGCGCAGCCGAGCACCGAGCGCTGCACACCCTGGGAAGCGGCGGCGCGCAGGCGTTCCAGGTAGCGCTCGCGGGTTGGTTTCGAGCGTTCGACAATGCGATTGGTGATCGCAGAAATGCGTGCGTGAGCGGACATGGAAGATCCCTGCCTTGTTCGTTGTCTTAATCTGTTCGGCGGCTCTGGCCTGAAATCTCGATCCGGATTAACGGCCGATCAGGGAGCCCAGTAGATCTCGACCGGGGAAGTGGCCCGGCGCAGAACGGCGCGGATCGGCATGTCTGCCTCTTCACCCGTGCCTTCCGCCTTGGCGAGAACGTCTTTTTTGCCTTCGCCCTCAATATGGAGAACCAGGAGTGCGGCATCCTGAAGACTGGAGAAGGTGAATGTCAGGCGCGGCTCGCCGGCCCCTTCCGCTTCCATGGTGATGATGCCGCGCGGCGTCGATGCATCGAGCGCCTTGGCAAGGTTGCTGCCGCCCGGAAAGAACGAGGCGGTATGGCCGTCGCCGCCCATGCCGAGGATGACGATGTCGAAGGGTGAACTGATTGCCCTGGTCTCCTCGGTCGCAAGCTTTGCGGCCTCCTCCGCCGAGGCCGTGTCCTGATAGAGCGGCAGGAAATGCGCTGCCTTGGCCTTGTTCTGTAGGAGGTTGGCATCGACCAGCAGATGGTTCGAGCGCGCATTGTCGGCCGGCACGAAACGCTCGTCGACAAGCGTGATCGTCACCTTGTCCCAGGCGATGTCGCGCGTCGACAGGGCCTGGAAGAACAGCTTCGGGGTTGAGCCGCCGGAAACGGCGATGGACGCCGTTGCGCGGGCGGCGATCGCCGCCGAAAGTGTATCCGCGACCTTGTCGGCGAGGCTGCCGGCGAGATCCGCAGGACTGGCGAAGGAATGCAGGGTCGATGCCATCGGTGTCGTCCTAGATATCGTCGTGCCAGGTGCGGCCGTCGCGCTCGATCAGCGCGATGGCCTGGCTCGGGCCCCAGGTGCCGGCCGTATAGCCCTGTACCTGCTGGCCGGTCGTTTCCCAACCCTTGAGGATCGGATCCACCCATTTCCATGCGGCTTCGACTTCGTCGCGGCGCATGAACAATGTCTGGTTGGAGCGGATCACGTCCATCAGCAGACGCTCGTAGGCATCCGGATTGCGGACGTTGAAGGCCTGGGCGAAGCTCATGTCGAGCGAAACGTTGCGCAGGCGCATGCCGCCCGGGCCCGGATCCTTGATCATCAGCGACTGCTTGACGCCCTCATCCGGCTGCAGCCGGATAATCAGCTGGTTGGCGACGATGCGTCCAGCCGCCTGGTCGAAGATCGCATGCGGGATCGGCTTGAAGGTGATGACGATCTCGGACATGCGCCCGGTCAGGCGCTTACCGGTTCTGATATAGAAGGGAACGCCGGCCCAGCGCCAATTGTTGATCTCCGCCTTGATGGCGACGAAGGTCTCGGTGTTCGAGACGCCGCCTTCGAGCTCTTCGAGATAGCCCTTGACCGGGCCGCTGCCCGATGCGCCGGCGCGATACTGGCCGCGGACCGTTGCCTGCTCGACATTGGAGGCATTGAGCGGCTTCAGCGCGCGCAGCACCTTCAGCTTTTCGTCACGAACGGCTTCCGAATCCATCGACGATGGCACTTCCATCGCCGTCAGGCAGAGCAGCTGCAGGATGTGGTTCTGCACCATGTCGCGCAATGCGCCTGCCGTATCGTAATAGCCGGCGCGACCCTCGAGGCCGACCGCTTCAGCCACGGTGATCTGGATGTGATCGATGTAATTGGCATTCCACAGCGGCTCATAAAGCGCGTTGGCGAAGCGCAGCGCCATCAGGTTCTGCACCGTCTCCTTGCCGAGATAGTGGTCGATGCGGAAGATCTGTTCTTCCTTGAAGGCACGGCCGATCGTGTCGTTGAGCTGCAGCGCCGAGGCGAGGTCGCGGCCGATAGGCTTTTCGACGACGATGCGGGTCGACTTGGTGATCAGCTTGTGGTCGTGGATCTTCTGCGAAATGTCGCCGAAGATGCCCGGCGCAACCGCGAGGTAGAAGGCGCGCACCCGATCCTTGCCCTCGTCGAGCAGTTTCTTCAGCTGATCCCAGCCGGTGTCGGTGCGGGCGTCGACCGAGACGTAATAGAGGCGGGCACAGAATTTCTCCACTTCCGCTTCGTCGTATTCGCCCTTCTTCAGGTGCTCGTTCAGCGCGTCTTTGGCGAATTTGCGGTATTCCTCGTGTGTCAACGGGCTGCGCGAGGCGCCGATCACACGGGTCGGTTCCGTAAACTGGCCTTCGATCTGGCGATGATACAGCGCGGGCAGAAGCTTGCGTTCGGCAAGGTCGCCGCTGCCGCCGAAGACGACATAATCAAAAGGCTCAACGGGAATGATTTGGCTGCTCATGAGCTTGTCTCTCAATCAGGCTGGTTGGCGGCCCTTTTAATCTAATCGATTTAAAAAAGCCAGTGTGCGGTGCAATGAATTTCTCAGGCACCGGTTTTAGAGCGAATTTCGGCAAGAGGAAATCCGCAATCGGACTAAAATTTGTCGCGAAGCGCAAACCACGACAAGGCGAGGAAAAGCAACGGCGCCCGCATGCTGGCACCGCCGGGAAAAGCGGGAATATCGAGCGATGTGAAGAGGTCGAGATCGCCGGATTTTCCAAGCACCGTTTCCGCATAGAGCTTGCCACAGTAATTTGACAGCATGACGCCATGGCCGGAATAACCGCCAATCGAGATGACGCCGGGCATGACCTCGCGCACGAAGGGCTGGCGCGGCATGGTGATGCCGACGCTGCCGCCCCAGGCATGGGTGATGTCGATGTCCTTCAGGGCGGGATAGATCTCGGCGATCTGCCGGCGGATGTGCTCGGAAATGTCCTTCGGATTGTCCGACGTATAGGCCTCGCGTCCGCCAAACAGCAGCCGGCCGTCGCCGAATTTGCGGAAGTAGCGCACGACGAAGCGCGAATCGGCCACGGCCTCGCCGCCCGGCAGGACATCGGGATGCCCATCGAGCGGAGCTGTAGCACCGATGAAGGAGCGGATCGGCATGACATGCCTTGCCGTCACCGGTTCGAGGCCGTCGATATGGCCGTCGCAGGCGATCAGCGCCCGGTCGGCTGTGATCGTTCCTCGTTCGGTTTCGATCGTCACCTTGCCGCCGCCCTGGCGGATCGCCTTTGCCGCGGTCATCTCGTAGATCGAAGCACCGGCATTGGCGGCGACCCTCGCCAGACCGACCAGCAGCTTCAGCGGATGGATATGGCCGGTGCCGACATCGCGCACGCCGCAATGAAAACGCTTCGAGCCGAGCCGCTCCTGCGTTTCCTTCTCGTCCATGAAGCTGATGTGCGGATAGTCGTAACGCAGCGCGGCGATCTCGGCATTTTCGTAATAGGCGCGTTTATAACTCGCCTTGTGCGCGACGTTGAGCTGGCCGGGCACATAGTCGATCTCGATCTGGTGCTCGCGGGCGAAATCGATCAGATGGCGCTTGGCCGCCTCGGCAAGATCAAACAGCGCCTTCGAGCGCTCGTAGCCGATTTTCTCCTCGAGTTCTTCCGGCCACCATCGCTGGCCGGTGCCAAGTTGGCCGCCATTGCGTCCGGATGCCCCGTCACCGAAGCGGCAGGCCTCGATCAGCACCACCGAAACGCCTGCCTTGGCAAGATTATAGGCGGCCTGCAGGCCGGTATAGCCGCCGCCGATGACGGCGACGTCTGCTATTCTCGAGCCGTCGAGGGCGGCATAGGTGGGCCGCTCCCCGATGGTTGCCTGATACCAGGATAGCCCCGGCGAGATCGGGCTCTGCCACATCTCCTTGGATGCCATGACGCTCCCTCACACGTTGAGCAGAAGGAATTCCCGCTCCCAGGGGCTGATCACCTGCATGAAGGTCTCGAACTCGCCGCGCTTGACGCCGGCATAGAGGCCGATGAACTGCTTGCCGAAAATCTCCTCGAAGGCGGGTTCCTCCTCGAGCAGCGCCACGGCTTCCAGCAAGCCACGCGGCAGATCGATCGAGCCTTCATTGGCCGAATCCTCCGTCGGCGCCGTCGGCTCGATCTGCTTCTGGATGCCGAGCAGGCCGGCGGCGAGCGAGGCGGCAAGCGCTAGATAGGGATTGGCGTCCGAACTCGGCAGCCGGTTTTCGACGCGCCGCGCCTGCGGATCAGAAACCGGAACGCGGAAGGCCGTCGTCCGGTTGTCGTAACCCCAGGCATTGTTGACCGGGCAGGACATGTCAGGCTGCAGCCGCCGGTAGGAATTCACATAGGGCGCCAGCATCGCCATCGCGCTCGGCACGAATTTCTGCATGCCGCCGATGAAATGGAAGAATTCCTTCGAAGCCGATCCGTCCGCATTGGAGAAGACGTTCTTGCCCGTCTCGATGTTGACCACCGATTGATGGATATGCATCGCCGAACCCGGCTGGGCCTGCATCGGCTTGGCCATGAAGGTCGCATAGATGTCGTGCTTCAGCGCCGCCTCGCGGATCGTCCGTTTGAACAGGAACACCTGGTCGGCAAGTTCGATCGGATTGCCGTGGCGCAGGTTGATCTCGAGCTGCGCCGGCCCCTCTTCATGGATCAGCGTATCGATCTCGAGGCCCTGCTTCTCCGAGAAATGGTAGATGTCGTCGATCAGTTCGTCGAATTCGTTGATCCCGGCGATCGAATAGCCCTGGCCGCCGAGGATCGAGCGGCCGGACCGGCCCTTGGGCGGGTGCAGCGGATAGTCGGGGTCGTCATTCTTGGCGACCAGGTAGAATTCGATCTCCGGCGCCACGATCGGCTTCCAGCCGCGGTCGTGATAGAGGCTCAAAATACGTTTCAGCACGTTGCGCGGCGTATAGGGCACTTCGCCGCCGTCGGAATCGACGATGTCGCAGATCACCTGCGCCGTCGGGTCGGTCTCCCAGGGCACGACCGAAAGCGTCGAAAGGTCGGGCATCAGCTTCAGGTCGCTGTCGCGTGGCTCGTAACGGAAGCTCTCCGTCTCCTCCGGGTACTCGCCCGAAATCGTGTGCCGGTAGATCGCCGAAGGCAGCGCCAGCGATGTGTTCGAGGTGAATTTCGAGCTCGGCATCATCTTGCCGCGCGGAACGCCGGCAAGATCCGGGGTGATGCATTCGATGTCTTCGATGCCCCTGTCCCTCAGCCACCGCGCTGCTTCCTTCCAGTTCGCAACGCCGCGCAGGGATCCCGGGTCCGGGGGAGTTTTCTTCGAGGCGGGTACGTTTTTGGCAGGTTTCAGCGTCGTCTTTTTTGGGGACATGACACACCGGTCTGGTTGATCGTGGCGCCATCATAACCGGACTTTAACAATTGGCGAGAGGTTGAGAACGTTGACTTTCGCCCTTTGATGGAAAAAGAAGACGCTGTCTTGATCGGGGAAACGGGTTTGCAGCGCAAAAGCGACGTCATCGTCATCGGCGCCGGGGCGGCGGGCATGATGGCCGCTATCCGGGCTGGAAAACGCGGCCGTTCGGTCGCGATCCTCGACCATGCGAGGGCGCCTGGCGAGAAGATCCGCATATCGGGCGGCGGCCGCTGCAATTTCACCAATATCCATGCCGGACCGAAGAATTTCCTCTCTGCCAACCCGCATTTCTGCAAGTCGGCGCTTGCTCGTTTCACGCCCGCCGATTTCATCGCCATGATCGACCGGCACGGCATTGCCTGGCACGAAAAGACGTTGGGCCAGCTTTTCTGCGACGATAGTGCCAAAGACGTCATCCGCATGCTGCTCGCTGAAATGCGCAGCGCCGGCGTACAGCTGCATCTTGGCACCGCGATATCGGCCGTCGAAAGGGTGGAGGCGGGTTTTCGCGTCTCGACCAGTGATGATAGCTTTGAAGCATCGTCGCTGATCGTCGCCACCGGCGGCAAGTCGATCCCGAAGATGGGCGCCACCGGCTTTGCCTATCGCCTTGCCGAACAGTTCGGCTTGGCCGTGCTTGAAACCCGCCCCGGCCTCGTGCCGCTGACGCTCGATCCAGGCCTGCTCGAGGCCATCGCCCCGCTCGCCGGCATTTCAGCCCCGGCCGAAATCCGCCATGGCCGGACCGCCTTCCGCGAGGCGCTGCTGTTCACCCATCGGGGCCTCAGTGGACCCGCCATCCTGCAGATCTCCTCCTACTGGCGCGAAGGCGACGAGATCGTCGTTTCGATCGAGCCGGATATCGACATTGCAGCACATCTGAAGACGGCAAAGCAGCGCAACGGCCGCCAGTCGCCGCAGACGGCGCTTGGCGACATCCTGCCGAAACGGCTGGCCCAGTTTCTCGTCGAGCGCGAGAAAATCTCCGGCAACATGGCCGATCTGCCTGATAAGGCGCTGCTGCGCCTTGCCGCGAGCGCTCAGACCTTTGCGGTCAAGCCGTCCGGCTCGGAAGGTTACCGCACCGCCGAAGTGACGCTCGGTGGTATCGACACGGTAGCGCTCGATTCCCGCAGCATGGAAGCAAAAACCGTGCCCGGGCTCTATTTCGTCGGCGAATGCGTCGACGTCACCGGCTGGCTCGGCGGCTATAATTTCCAATGGGCCTGGGCCTCAGGATTTGCCGCCGGCGAATGCGCGTAACGTATTGAAGATGCCGATTCAAAACTTCTTAATAGAGGTGCGCCATCCTGTCTCAATTGGCGGTCTGCAAAGCTGTTCCTAAATAAGCTTTACCAGCAAGCCGTTTTGTTGGATTGTTGTGTCAGACAGAAGTGAGGTTTCCAGCATGACCAGAAACACACGACGCGCCCGCGCCATCGCAATTGCCGAGGCAAAGCCTGATGCCCGCATGGTCACCCTGCGTTATCTGATGCTGGCAGCCGGCGCCACCGCCGCAAGCCTCGCGCTGCTGCTCTCGCACTTCATCTGATCCTGTCTTCAGGCCTTGGAAGAACATTGCGGCATGTTGATTGCCGCCCTGCGGCGTCACGGCTTACAAAATTGCAACTATTTCACTGCCTTGGCTTAACCCGCCGTCGCAACTTATCCGAAAATTAATATCTAATCTGACACAATTGCCCGCGAATATTTGGGCATCTCCAAGTTGTTTGGACATGAACTGGCAATGACTGCCGCCTGGCTTCCAGGTTCCCCAATGTAAATTAAGAACAGCTCGATGTGCACCCGGCTGGCGCCCAATGGCCGCCTGCGGGAGGAGTGGTGTATGAAAGGCCCGGAACGCCATGTTGATTGACAAGATTCTTTCCCGCTTCAGGATCAAGACGAAGGTCCTGATCTTCGTTCTGCCTTTCGTCGTCACCATTTCGGCGGTGGGCCTGACGGGCCTCTACGCTTCGGGACTGCTTCAGGGCCGCATGGAAATATCCAACAGCGTGCTGCAGTCGCTGAGCGGCTTCAAGGATCTCTACGGTTCGATGGACGACTTCCTGCGCGTCACCAGCCAGCAGGCACGCGACAAGCTGCTCACCGATCTGACGACCCAGCAGGGCGTGCTAGAACAGACGCTGAACCAGGTTGGTGAAGAGGCCGCCGGCCGCGACAGCCTTGCCGAAGCAGCGCGCCGCACCAAGGACATTTCAGGCGTCGTCGGCAAGCTCTGGGGCCTGCATGAGCAGGAGCAGGCGCTGCATGAGCAGATCGACGCGGCGCAGAAGAGCCTGATCAGCACCCGCTTCACGGTCTCCTACCAGGCCGAGGAATTGCAGACTGCGCTTCAGAACGACGAGGGTGCGGCGACCATCACGCTGCGCACCGCCGACCGCCTGCTGAAGGGCGGCGATTTCCTCGGCACGGTCGCCAGCGGCTACAGCAAGCCGCAGACGCCGCCGGAAAAGATCGCCTACATCAACGAACAGATGCCTGCGATCGTCAAATCGCAGCGCCTGATCGCCATCTCGGTTCCGACCAATCAGAAGAACGTCATCGACGCGCTGGCCGCGACCATCGACAGTATCAAGGCAATCACTGCGATCCCCGCTCCGACCGACGAGAATATCGCCGAACTCGGCCGTCTCGTGTCGCGCTTCCGGCAGACATCAACCTATACGCAGCTGACCGCGACGCAGAAAATGCGCGAGGCTACACAGCGTTTTGCCGAGCTTGAGGGCCGCATCGGCCAGACCAACTCTGTCCTTCAGGATACACGCCGCCTCGAAAATTCCGTCTATGCGCTGCAGATCGTCCTTTCCGATTTCCTCGCCAGCTCGAGCAAGGAAAATCTCGTGCGTCTGCAGCAGCAGGCCGGCACGCTCGGCAAGGACATGCAGGTGCTGACCACCAGCGCCAAGGGCATGGGCTTTGCCGAAGGCATATCCGGCGCAATCCAGCCCGCACTCGACGCCATCTCCGGCGGCGGCTCGAAGATCGTCGATACGATCGGCGAGCGCGTCACGGCCTATGCCGCTGCTCGCCAGGAGCTCGACCAGATCTGGAACAAGCTCACCGATTTCGCCGAACTGCAGAAGCAGACGGCCGGTACCGAGCGCACCCAGGCAAACGGCATCTCCGTCATCACCACCGGTCTTGGCATCCTCCTGTCGATCCTCGGCGGCATCGCCCTGGTTCTGACGCTGCAGCGCCCGATCAGCCAGATCACCGCCGCCATGCGCCGTATCGCCGAAGGGGCGCTGGAGACCAGCATCTCCGGCGAGCAGCGTCACGATGAAATCGGCGACATGGCCCGCGCCCTCGGCATCTTCAAGGAAAATGCCATTTCGAAGATCCGCATCGAAGAGCAGAGCGATGAGGAACGCGCCGCCGCCGAACATGAGCGCCAGCGCAACGACGCCGACAAGCGCGAGATGGATCGCCAGATCGAATTCGCCGTCAACGCGCTCGCTGCCGGCCTCGAACGCATGTCGCAGGGCGATATCTCGACGACGATCGAGACGCCCTTCATCGGCCGTCTCGAACAGCTGCGCCAGGATTTCAATGGCTCGATGATGCGCCTGCAGGCGACGATGAGCCAGATCCGCGACAATGTCGAACTGATCCAGGGCAATGGCAACCAGATGGCTCAGTCGGCCGAGGATCTCTCCAAGCGCACCGAGCAGCAGGCTGCCTCGCTCGAAGAGACCGCGGCCGCCGTCGATGAGATCACCGTCACGGTCCGCTCGTCGGCCGAACGCGCCAAGGACGCCGACCAGATCGTCCGACAGGCCAAGCGCAGCGCCGACGATTCCGCCGTCGTCGTCAGCAATGCGATCGATGCGATGGGCCGCATCGAGGATGCCTCGCGCCAGATCGAGCAGATCATCGGCGTCATTGACGAGATCGCCTTCCAGACCAATCTGCTGGCGCTGAATGCCGGCATCGAGGCGGCCCGCGCCGGCGAGGCCGGCAAGGGCTTTGCAGTCGTCGCCATGGAAGTCCGCGAACTGGCCCAGCGCTCGGCCGCCGCGGCGCAGGAGATCAAGGGCCTGATCAACAAGTCGACCAACGAGGTCAGTTCCGGCTCGCAATTCGTCCAGGAGACCGGCACGGTGCTCGCCAAGATCAGCGCTCAGATCGTCACGATCAGCCAGCATGTCGAGATGATCGCCCGCGCCAGCCACGACCAGTCCAATGCGTTGCAGAGCGTCAACGCGACGGTCAATCAGATGGACCAGATGACGCAGCAGAACGCCGCCATGGTGGAAGAGACGACAGCTGCCAGCCGCGAACTCGCCGACGAGGCGGGTTCGCTGCGGCGTCTCATCCAGCAGTTCAAGATCGACGGCGAGACCGCCGCGCCGGTCTACCGCGCCGCCTGATTGTCGATCCCATCTACACGAGAACGGCCCTGGCTTCCGGGGCCGTTTTTGCGTTTCGTATAGGGGCAGCCGTAGCCCTGATTTACGGAAAATTTTCCTTAACGCTTTTCGTCTAATTTAGCCGCGGTCTTCTGCCGGGGGTTTTCATGCTGCGCCTTTTCTCTACATCGATCGTCCGTCAGATCGTTGCGATCACGCTGTTTCTGCTGGCGATCAGCACCGCCGCCATTGTCGGCGTCACCTATTACAATCTGAGCCGCTATGTCATGGACGGGGCTGTCTCCGACGCGAAGGACGCCACCCGCGCGATGGCCGTGCTCTACGGCGCGGCCGATCTGGCGGCAAAGGTCGACCTGAGGGACAACCAGCTCTCGACCGTCACCGAAGACGCCATTCCGGTCCTTGCCGATCATTCGCTGGTCGACCGCACCGCGCAATCGATCGCCGGCGTTGCCACCATCTTCCAGAAGCAGGGCGGCGACTACGTCCGCATCTCCACCAACGTCAAGAAGGAAAACGGCGACCGCGCCGTCGGCACCAAGCTCATCACTGAGCACCCCGCCCAGCCGGTTCTTGCCAGGGGCGAAGCCTATTACGGCCAGGCGGAGCTATTTGGCCGCAAATTCATGACCGGTTACTTCCCCGTCAAGAATGCATCGAACGCCAATGTCGGCATTCTCTTCATCGGCATTCCGATGGAGGTCTATTATCAGCGCATGTATGAGCTGCAGATGCTGGTTCTCGGCGTCGGCGCCATCGTCATGCTCATCGTCGGTGTTCTCGCCTTCTATGCCATCCGCCTGTCGGTCAAGCCGCTGCAGGCGCTGACCGCCAGCGTTCACTCGATCTCCTCGGGCGATCTTGATGGAGCGATCCCCTGTGTCGCCAAGAAGAACGAGTTCGGTGACATCGGCCGGGCCTTGGCGCTTTTCCGCGACAGCGCTCGCGCCAGGCGCGACCTGGAAACGCAGGCTGCCGAACAGCGCTCTTTGAGCGATGCCGAACGCGCCAGGAACGATGCCGACAAGCGCTCGCTCGACGGCCAGATCGACTTTGCCGTCAGCCAGCTCGCCGCCGGCCTCGGACGCCTGTCGCAGGGCGATGTCTCGCAAACGATCGGCACGCCCTTCGTCGGCCGGTTGGAGCAGCTGCGCGTCGATTTCAACGCCTCCCTCCTGCGGCTCCAGGACACGCTGTCCGGTATCCGCGACAGCGCCTCGACCATCCAGCGCAACAGCGGCGCGGTCTCGGCCTCCGCCGGCGAACTTTCGAAACGTACCGAAGCACAGGCGGCAAGCCTTGAGGAGACCGCCGCGGCTGTCGAGGAGATTACCGTCACGGTTCGCTCTTCCGCCGAGCGTGCGCGCGAAGCCAACAATGTCGTGGCCGCGACCAAGAAGACGGCCGACAATTCCGGCGCCGTCGTCGGCGATGCCGTCGCCGCCATGGACCGCATCGAAGAGGCTTCGCAGCGCATCGAGCAGATCATCGAGGTGATCGACGACATCGCCTTCCAGACCAATCTTCTGGCGCTGAATGCCGGCATCGAGGCGGCCCGGGCCGGCGAGGCAGGCAAGGGGTTTGCCGTCGTTGCCCATGAGGTCCGCGAACTCGCCCAGCGTTCGGCCGATGCGGCGCGCGAGATCAAGTCGCTGATCGAGACATCCAGCCGCGAAGTGACGGTGGGCTCCGAACTGGTCCAGAAGACCGGCAGCGTCCTTGCCTCGATCAGCCAGGAGATCATCGCGATCAGCGGCCATGTCGAAACCATCGCCACCGCAAGCCGCGATCAGTCGGCCGCCTTGCAGGAGGTCAACGGTTCGGTCAACGCCATGGACCAGATGACCCAGAAGAATGCCTCGATGGTCGCCGAGACGACGCAGGCAAGCCGGCTGCTTGCCGGCGAAGCCGATACGCTGATGGCGCTGATCGAGCGCTTCCGCATCGTCGCAGAGCCTGCTCACCTCGGGGCAAGGAAAGTCGCCTGAGAAACGTGGCCGCAGCCGCCGCCGGATTGCGCCGCAGCTATGCGCCGCCGCCGTGCTTTTGTTGCGACGCGCTTTAGGCTGATGTCCAGCGAGGTCAACCAGGTGCCGAAGCGAATGAGGCTGCTGTCTCCGAACTCGGCGTAGAATCGATCCTCGTCCGCCCTGCCGCCGCTTGGCCTGCGGGTGTGCCGATATTCCTGGATGCCCCCAATGGTGATCATGTCGATCATGGCGATGTCCTTTCCTGTGAGAGACATCGCATGATTTAGGCATCGAATATCTCTTCATAAACAGGGAAAATCCCGCTATGTTTTTCATCGATGAAAAATGCGAATTGGGATTCCTATCAGCTTTTCCTCCAGGTCGCCCGTCTCGGCGGCCTAACGGGAGCAAGCACGGCAAGCGGGCTAAGTCCGGCGACCGTCGGCCGGCGCATGCTTGATCTCGAACAGGAGGTCGGTCGCGCCTTGTTTTCGCGCAGCCAGACCGGCTACCGCCTGACCCAGGATGGCCAGGCGCTGCTCGATCACCTTCAGGAGATGGAGGCCGCCGCCCGCAAGGTGGAGGCTTGGCGGCAATCGGGCGAGGGCGGCACGACCGTCCGGATTACCGCCGGCACCTGGGTCGCCTGGCTGCTGACGGAGAATTTCGCCGCAATCCGCATGCCGGGCGACAGCTTTGCCATTTCGCTCACCATCGGCGAGGCGCGGGCGAGCCTTGCCTATCGCGAAAGCGATATCGGCATCCGCGCCTTCGAGCCGGAGGAGGCCAATCTTGCCGCCCGCCGGCTCGGCGAGGTGGCCTATGCCGTCTATATCAGACGCAACGCCGCCGAGACCGATGAACGCTGGATCGGTGTTGCCGAGGAGGAGGCGATATCGGCCTATCTGCGCTGGCCACACGCCCATGCCGCAACGGGGATCGTCGCCACCGTCAACCGGCCGCGTTCGCTGCCGGATCTGGTGCGCGCCGGCGCCGGCAAGACCGTGCTTCCCTGTTTTGTCGGCGATCTCGACCCTGAATTGCAGCGCCAGGGCGGTGAGCTGCCGGAATTGCGCCACGCCCAATGGATCGTCATGAACGCCGAGGATCGCCATCGCCCGGAGATCCGCACGGTCGCCGACCGCATGACCAAACTCATCAAAAGTTATGCCGATCTCTTCGCCGGAAAACGACCGAGCCGCGGCTGACGGAACTTTGAAGGCCCACGCATCTTTGGGGATGCGCGGGCGTTCTCTTCAATGCCGGTTGGTGACGACGACGGGGATCAGCAGGTCGCCCCAGTTGCCGTCGCCACCGTGATGGCGGGCCGAGCGCACCAGCTCGACCGAGACGCCGGCCTCGACGGCTTTCATGACCGATTGGTTCAGCCGATGCAGGTCGTTGGCGAGCATGCGGATCGTCGTCTGCTGATCCTCGTTCATGCTGGTCGACTGTTCCTCGGCCCGTTCCCGGACGCGCGAAATGGATGCCATGATCTTCTCCTCCTCTTTGTCTTATTCCGCAGCCGGTTTGAACTGCGCATGTTCGGTCGAGCCGTGCATCGCCGTGGTCGAAGACCGGCCGCCGGTGATGGCGAGCGACACGGCGTCGAAATAGCCGGTGCCGACCTCGCGCTGGTGTTTGGTGGCGGTATAGCCATTGACCTCGGCGGCGAATTCCGCCTGCTGCAGCTCGGAATAGGCCGACATCTGCCGCTGCCGATAGCCGCGCGCCAGTTCGTACATGCCGTAGTTCAGTTGGTGGAAGCCAGCGAGCGTGATGAACTGGAACTTGTAGCCCATCGCGCCGAGTTCGCGCTGGAACCTTGCGATCGTCGCCTCGTCGAGGTTCTTCTTCCAGTTGAAGGAAGGCGAGCAATTATAGGCGAGCAGCTTGCCGGGATGGACCTTGTGCACGCCTTCGGCAAAGCGCCGTGCCTGATCGAGGTCCGGCTTCGAGGTTTCGCACCAGATGAGATCGCAATGCGGCGCATAGGCGACGGCGCGTGCGATACAAGGCTCGATGCCGTTTCGCACCTGATAGAAACCTTCGACCGTGCGGCCGGCATCATAGTCGACGAAGGGCTGGTCGCGCTCGTCGATGTCTGACGTCAAGAGCTTTGCCGCTTCCGCGTCGGTGCGGGCGATGACGAGCGTCGCAACGCCCATCACGTCGGCTGCAAGCCGCGCGGCGTCGAGATTGCGGATATGGGCGGCCGTCGGGATCAGCACTTTGCCGCCGAGATGGCCGCATTTCTTCTCCGAGGCGAGTTGGTCCTCGAAGTGAACGCCGGCAGCACCCGCCTCGATATAGGCCTTCATGATTTCGAAGGCGTTGAGCGGTCCGCCGAAGCCGGCTTCCGCGTCGGCGACGATCGGCGCAAACCAGGTCTCGACCGAGAGCCCTTGGCCTTCCGCGGTCTCGATCTGATCGGCGCGCTGCAGCGTGCGGTTGATGCGCTTGGCAAGCTCCGGCCCGGCATTGGCCGGATAGAGCGACTGATCCGGATACATCGCCGATGCCGTATTGGCGTCTGCCGCCACCTGCCAGCCGGAGAGATAGATCGTCTTCAGCCCGGCGCGCACCATCTGCATCGCCTGGTTGCCGGAAAGCGCGCCGAGCGCATTGACGAAATCCTCCTGATGCAGGAGCCGCCACAACCGGTCCGCCCCCAATTCGGCCAGCGTATGGCGGAGCGCCACCGAACCTCTGAGCCGCTGCACGTCGTCTGCCGAATAGGGTCTTTCGATGCCGTCGAACCGGCCTGCCGATGTGTTTGGGACAAGCTTATAAAAATCCGTCACGCTGCTCTCCTCACTAAAAAGCCCGACAAAAGGGTGCTGATGACAAGATTGACAACGGGATGCGATATGGCCAGAAAAACCTTTGATTTCCTGGATGGAAAGAGGTTAAGATGACGAGGATTGACAGACCGGCGCTGTGAATTTGTAAAATATTGTAAATAGAGCGCTCCTGCCTTGTCAAAGGGTGTGCCATGGCGGAACGGAAGATATTCGCAGGCCCGAAAGTCAGGCGCATCCGCAATGCGCTGGCGCTGACCCAGACCGCCATGGCCGAGGCCCTTGAAATATCCCCGTCCTATCTGAACCTGATCGAGCGCAACCAGCGGCCGCTGACGGTGCAACTCCTTCTCAAGCTTGCAAGCGTCTATAGGGTCGACCTGGAGGAGTTGCGCGGACAGACCGGCGGCAGTCTCGGCCAGCTCAAGGAAGTCTTTGCCGATCCGCTGCTTTCGGGCGAATTGCCCGGCGACCAGGAACTGGTGGAGGTGGCCGAGGCCGCGCCCAATGCCGCCAGCGGCATGATCAAGCTCTACCGCGCCTATCGCGAGCAGACGGCAAGGCTGTCCGATCTGACGGCGCTGATGGCCACTGAGGGCCATGCGCCCATTGCCGCCGGCCGCTTGCCGCTCGACGAGGTGCGCGAGACGCTGGAGCGCCGGTCTGGTTATTTCGGGCGGATCGAGACGGCGGCCGAAGCCTTTGCCGCAACGCTCCCCGGCGGCCTCGATCTTGCCGCCGGCCTCAAGGATTGGCTGCGCGCCGAGCGCGGCATCGCCGTGCGTGTCCTGCCCGTCCATGTCATGCCGGATCTGCGCCGCCGCTTCGACCGTCATTCGATGCGGCTTTTCATCTCGGAGCGCCTGTCACCGGCCGACCGCGCGCACGAGATATCAGTCGAGGTCGCCACCCTCGCTTTGCTGCCGGTCATCGATGCCGAGCTCGACGATCTCTCCTTCTCCTCGGCCGAGGCGCGCCGCATCGCCCGCTTCGAGCTTGCCCGCATCGCCGCCCTGGCGCTCGCCATGCCCTATGAGGCCTTTCTCTCGGCCGCCAAGGCGACGCGCTACGATATCGATATTCTGCGCGCCCGCTTCGGCGTCTCCTTCGGCCATGCCGCCGCGCGCCTGACGATGCTGCAGCGACCCGGCGCGGCCGCCACCCCCTTCTTCCTGATCGAGATCGATGCCGCGGGCCACCGGCTGCGCAGGGCAGGCGCCCAGGGTTTTCCGCAGGCCCGGTTCGGCGGCGGCTGTCCGAAGCTGAATATCCACGCCGCCTTCCTGCAGCCGGGCCAGATTCTCGCCGAAACGGTGGTCATGCCGGACGGCGCATCCTTCCTGACGGTCGCCCGCACCCTGGAGGGGCCGAGCGTCGAATTCGGCGAAAGACTGCGGCGCACCGCGATCCTGATCGGCTGCGACGCCGCCCTTGGCGAGGCGCTTGTCTACGGCCAGGCGACGGCGCTCGACCCGGTCGAAATCGGTCCGGCCTGTCGCCTTTGCGAGCGGCGCGGCTGTCTTTCCCGCGCCGAGCCGCCGGTGACGAGACCACTTGGGCTCGATGAGATGGTGGCCGGGCTGAGCGCCTTCGACTTCCAGTGATTGTGAAATCATTGAGAGCGCAGGATTTTACGCTTGTGGGCTGTTAAAATCCTTCTTAGTCTGCGTGAAAAACCAGAGGGAAAAGATGTCCGGGGGTGCGGAATCTTTGAACAAACAGGAGAAGTCATGAGGTCAACCATTCTATGCGTGACGGCCGCCGCCGTTGCCGCACTCCTTGCCGCCGCACCGGCCTTTGCGCAGGAACGCGTGGTCAACGTCTACAACTGGTCGGATTATATCGACGACAGCATCCTTACCGACTTCACCAAGGAAACCGGTATCAAAGTCGTCTACGACACCTTCGATTCCAACGAGACCGTGGAAACCAAGCTGCTTGCCGGCGGCACGGGTTATGACGTCGTCGTTCCCACCGCCGACTTCCTGCAGCGCCAGATCCAGGCCGGCGTCTTCCAGAAGCTCGACAAGTCGAAGCTGCCGAACCTTTCCAACATGTGGGATGTGATCCAGCAGCGCACCGGCGAATATGACCCGGGCAACGAACATGCGGTCGATTACATGTGGGGTACCGACGGCATCGGCTACAACGTCAAGAAGGTCGCCGAAATCCTCGGTCCCGATGTCAAGCCCGGTCTCGAAGTGATCTTCGATCCGAAGGTCGCTGCAAAGTTCAAGGATTGCGGCATCTACGTTCTCGACACACCGAAGGACGTCATCACCACGGCGTTTCGTTATCTGGGTCTCGAGCCGAACTCCACGAAGGCTGAGGATTTCAAGAAGGCCGAAGAACTGCTGACGGCGGTCCGCCCCAATATCCGCAAATTCCATTCGTCCGAATATATCAATGCGCTTGCCAACGGCGACATCTGCATCGCCTTCGGCTATTCCGGCGACATGCTGCAGGCGCGCGACCGTGCGGCCGAAGCCAAGAACGGCGTCGAGGTCAATTATTCGATTCCCCCGCAGGGCGCCCAGATGTGGTTCGACATGATGGCTATCCCCGCCGATGCGCCCCACGTCGCGGAAGCCCACGAGTTCCTGAACTACATGATGAAGCCTGAAGTCATTGCCAAGGCAAGCGACCACACCTTCTATGCCAACGGCAACAAGGCTTCGCAGCAGTTCGTCAGCAAGGACGTTCTGGAAGACCCGGCAGTCTATCCGACCGAGGCGGTGATGAAAAACCTCTTCACGGTCAAGCCGTGGGATCCGAAAACGCAGCGCCTGGGGACGCGCCTCTGGACCAAGGTCGTTACCGGCCAATAATGCAGCCTTGGGCCTGGACGGAAACGTCCGGGCCTTTCTATTACCGGCCCAGGTCGAGGCCGGAAAACGTGTACTCGGGGAATAATATGAAGTCTCTCGGCAATATCCGCCGCGCTTTTGCGCCTTGGACCGATCCCTCTGCAAAACCCTTTATTGCTGTCAAGAATGTCACTAAGCGCTTCGGCGATTTTACCGCCGTCGACGATCTGTCGCTTGATATCTATCACCGCGAGTTCTTTGCGCTGCTTGGCGCGTCTGGTTGCGGCAAGTCCACGCTGCTGCGCATGCTCGCCGGCTTCGAGCAGCCAACCTCCGGCGAAATCGTGCTCGACGGCACCGACATGGCCGGCACGCCGCCTTACAAGCGGCCGGTCAATATGATGTTCCAGTCCTATGCGCTTTTCCCGCACATGACGGTCGAGAAGAATATCGCCTTCGGTCTGAAGCAGGACGGTATGGCGAAGGATGAGATGACGGATCGCGTCTCGCAGATGCTGAAGCTCGTCAAGCTCGAGCAGTTTGCCTCCCGCAAGCCGAACCAGCTTTCCGGCGGCCAGCGCCAGCGCGTGGCGCTGGCCCGCTCGCTCGCCAAGCGCCCGAAGGTGCTGCTGCTCGACGAACCGCTCGGCGCGCTCGACAAGAAGCTGCGCGAGGAAACCCAGTTCGAACTGATGGACCTGCAGCAGAGCCTCGGCCTCACCTTCGTCGTTGTCACCCACGACCAGGAAGAGGCGATGACCATGGCCGATCGTATCGCCGTCATGAGCCACGGCAAGGTCGTGCAGGTGGCAACGCCGGCGGAGATCTACGAGGCGCCGAATTGCCGCTTCGTCGCGGATTTCATCGGCGACGTGAATATCTTCGACGGCAAAGTCGCCTCATCTGGCAACGGCACCGTCGAGATATCAGTCGACAGCGCCTTCAGTGTGCGCGTCGCCTCTTCCGAGACACCGTCGGCGGGCAGCGCCGTCAGCTTCGCCATCCGGCCGGAAAAGATGCGGGTCACGCGCCAGGCGCCCGCCAACGCTTCGGTCAATGCCGCCAGGGGCGAACTCTGGGACATCGCCTATCTCGGCGACATGACCGTCTTCCATGTGAAATTGCAGAGCGGCAAGATCGTCAAGGCCTCATCCCTCAATGCGCAGCGCTCCGTCGACGACCCCTTCACCTACGACCAGGAAGTCTGGGTCTCCTTCGACGAGAACGCCGGCGTTCTCTTGAAGGATTGACATCATGGGCAAGCTCACCTCCGGCCTCTACGATCGCCTCGTTATCACCATCCCTTACGCCTGGCTGCTGCTCTTCTTCCTGGCGCCCTTCTTCATCGTCTTCCGCATTTCGCTGTCGACGACGGCGATCGCCATGCCGCCCTACGTGCCCGTCTTCTCGCTTACCGACGGCTTGGCCGGGCTCTGGAGCAAGATCGGCGAGCTCTCCTTCGACAACTATACCTACCTCACCGAGGACTCGCTCTATTTCAACGCTTATGTCTCGAGCGTGGCGATTGCCGGGATATCCACTTTCCTAACACTGCTGATCGCCTATCCGATTGCCTATGGCATGGCTCAGGCGCCGCGCACCATTCGCCCGACGCTGGTGATGCTGGTGATCCTGCCGTTCTGGACGAGCTTCCTCATTCGCGTTTATTCCTGGATCGCGATCCTGAAGCCGGAAGGGCTTTTCAACCAGCTTCTCCTGTCGCTGCACATCATCGACAGCCCACTGATCATCCTCAACACCACTACCGCCGTCTATATCGGCATCGTCTATTCCTATCTGCCCTTCATGGTGTTGCCGCTCTATTCGGCTCTGGAAAAGATGGACGATACGCTGATCGAGGCGGCCCAGGATCTTGGGTGCACGCCGATCCGGGCTTTCTGGCGCGTCACCTTTCCGCTGTCGATCCCCGGTGTGGTGGCCGGCTGCATGCTGGTCTTCATTCCCGCTGTCGGTGAATTCGTCATTCCCGACCTGCTTGGCGGCTCGCAGACGCTGATGATCGGCAAGACGCTCTGGAACGAGTTCAACGCCAACCGCGACTGGCCGGTCTCCTCGGCGGTCGCAACGATCCTGCTGATGATCCTGGTAATCCCGATCGTCTTCTTCCAGAACGCCCAGGCCAAGGCCGAAGAGCGGGGGAGATAAAGTCATGCTGAAATGGACCCGCTTCAACATCGTCTCCGTCACGCTCGGCTTTGCCTTTCTTTACCTGCCGATCGTGCTTCTGGTGATCTTCTCCTTCAACGAATCGAAGCTCGTCACCGTCTGGGGCGGTTTCTCAACCAAATGGTATGTCTCGCTGCTCTCGAACCAGGGCCTGCTGGACGCTGCCTGGGTGACGATCCGTGTCGGCCTGCTGTCGGCGACGTTGGCGACCATCCTCGGCACGATGGCGGCGCTGACGCTGGTGCGCTACACACGCTTTCGCGGTCGCATGCTGTTTTCGGGCATGATCTACGCGCCTCTCGTCATGCCCGACGTCATCACCGGCCTGTCGCTGCTGCTGCTCTTCGTCGCGATCGGCTTCGACCGCGGCTTCTGGACGATCACGTTGGCGCACACGACGCTCACCATGTGCTTCGTCGCCGTCGTCGTGCAGTCGCGCCTCTTAAGCTTCGATCATTCGATCGAGGAAGCGGCGCAGGATCTCGGCGCGCCGCCGGTGCGCACCTTTTTTGAGATCACCTTGCCGATCATCGCGCCGGCGGTGCTGTCCGGCTGGATCCTTGCCTTCACCCTGTCGCTCGACGATCTGGTGATCGCAAGTTTCACCTCGGGGCCGGGCGCCACCACGCTGCCGATGCGAATCTACAGCCAGGTCCGCCTTGGCGTGACGCCGGAGATCAACGCTGTGTGCACGATCCTGATCGCCATCGTCGCGGTCGGCGTCATCTGCGCCTCGATCGTTACTAAGCGCCGGGAAATCCAGCGCCAGCGGGACGAGCGTGCGGCGGCTGCCGGCGCCTGATGGACCGAAGAAGACGGATTATTGCGGATGGGGCGTGGTGCCGAGAAGCGGGACCGGCGAGATCACCGGGTTGGGCCATGAGCCGCCGATGAAGAACGGCAGAAGCGGTAGCTCTGCCGCCTTGGCCGGGTCGGTTGACTCAAGCGATCCGGAAAGCGCCAGTCCATTCGACAGATAGGTGATGACGCCGGAAAGCGTCAGCGTCTCGGCCGTGCCGGCAATATGCACGTCGTGCATCTCGGCGGAGCCGTTGGCGAAATCGGCCTGAAGGTTCAGTTGGTTGAAAGAAAAGGCACCGCCTCCTGCCGCGCTCAGCGGGAAGAACGGTTTTTCGGCGGCCTGCGTCCTGAGGGCTGCGGAATCGATGCCGGGCATCGTGCCTTCCCTTGTCCAGAAGCGCAGCCTGCCGGTGACGTCGGCAAGGCCGGTCGTCCAGATCGCCTTCGGCGACTGCAGGTCGAGATCGAGCGATCCCGTCGCCAGCGGCAGCGGCCCTTTCAGCTGCAGGCGCTCGGCAAGGGCTGCGAAGTCGGCATCGCGAATCGATAGCTGCAGCTTGCCGCCACCGTCGAAGTCGCGCTGCGTCGCTTCCAGATGCGCGGTCATCTCGCCGCCTTCGAACCGGCTGTCGCCGATATCGAATTTCGCTTCGCCGCCGGCAACGATCATGCTGGCGCCGACATCGGAGAGCTCGAAGAGACCCATCTGCGCGCGCCGCGCCGAAAGCCTGACGTCGACATCGAGCAGCCGCAGCGGCCCGCTGATGCCGGCGGAGATTTCCTCCGCCTCGCCGGCGGCGAGCCTGAGCGCGAAGGCGTCGAGGAACGGCTTGAGGTTCATCTCGTCGAAGGCGAGCGTACCGCCGATCTTCGGTCGTTTGCCGGGTTGGGTGAAAAGATCCATTACCCCGGTGGCACTCGCTTCGTTCAGCGACAGGCTGAGATTGTTGAAGCGCAGCCCGTTGCCCGACGACATGATGTCGGATTCCAGCGAGGCGCTCTTCAGCGTTGCGATGCCGGGGATCGATTTGCCCGACCATATGAGAAGCGCCGGCATATCGGGAATGCTGGCGGTGATATTGCCGGAAAGGGCCGAAAGGCTGGCGATACTGGCAATACCCTGAAAATGCGCCGTCAGCAGGTTTGATGTGAGCGACGTCCGTGTCTCGGCATTCCTGCCGGCAAAGGCGAGCAGCGGCTGGCGCGAAGCGAAGTCGACCTTCAGGTCCTCGCCATTGATGCGGGCGATGACAACCGCCGAAATCGCGCCGGATAGCCGAGGCCAGGCGATATCTGCGGTGACGCTGTCGAAATGATAGGCCTTGGCGGTCTTGATGTCGGTCACCGTGAGTGTGCCGTCTTCGACCGTTACCGCGCCGATCTCGGCATCGAGATCCGGATCGAGCACCTCAGTGCCGTTTTCGGTGCGCACGCCGCTGATTGCGCGAGCGAGCAGGCCGGCATAGCTCCAGTCGATCAGCCCATTCTCGTCGCGCGTCAGCGCCAGGTTGGGGCGCAACAGGTGGAATTCGTGAAAGCTTGTCCGACCTCTCAACGCATCGATGAGGCTGAAATCGGCCGACAGGCTGTCGATGCTGCCGAGCAGCTTGTCGCCGCTTTTGCGCGGCTGGCGGATGGTGATCTGGTTCAGCGTGATGCGCGGCGTCGGCCAGAATTCCAGAACCGGACTGCCCTTGATCTCGGCGTGATAGCCCGTCCATTTCGACAGCGCGTCCTCGATGCCCGAGCGCACGAAACCGGTCGAAATGAGATAGGGTGCGGCGACCCTCAACGCCACGAACAGCGCCAGCGCGATCAGCAGGAAGACCGTCGACAGACGGGCGAAGGCCGGAAGCCAGCGCGAAACGGGTCCGATCTTCCTGCGCCACCTGCGATGTCTTGACGTGTTCATGATCTCCGCCGGCAATTCAGCCGGTTATCCCGTTATGCGCTGGTTTCGCGGATATAGGAAATATCAGGCATATGCAAATCCCCTGCAACGCCGCGCGTCTTTTCAGACACGCAATGGACGCTGCAAGCCCCGCATCGTCCTTCTAAATACGTAGGCTGAATCGTGTCGGTTCCGCACTTTATAATGCAATGCAGCATGATATAAAGACGGCATTGGGGAGGAGGAATGAATGCAGAATAATAGACCACTTTGGGTGCCCTCGGAGGATGCAGTTGCAACAAGCCCGATCCATGCCTTCATGGAGCGCTGCAACGCCGATTTCGGGCTTTCGCTTTCCGGCTTTGAGGATCTGCATGCCTGGTCGGTGGCCGAGCGGGAGAATTTCTGGTCGACCGTCTGGGATTTTTGCGGCGTCAAGGGAGAGCGCGGCGCAGAGGTGCTTGCCAATGGCGACCGCATGCTGGAGGCCCGCTTCTTTCCCGATGCGACGCTGAACTTCGCCGAGAACCTGCTGGCCGGCCGCGGCGAAGGCGACGCCATCGTCTTTCGCGGCGAGGATAAGGCGGAGGATCGCTGGTCGTGGGACCGGCTGCGCGCGCGGGTCTCGAAGTTGCAGCAGGCCTTTGCAGCACTTGGTATCGGCAAAGGCGATCGCATCGCCGCGATGATGCCGAACATGCCGGAGACTGTCGCCGCCATGCTGGCGGCCGCCTCGATCGGCGCCATCTGGTCGTCGTGCTCCCCCGATTTCGGCGAGCAGGGTGTGCTCGACCGCTTCGGCCAGATTGGCCCCAGGCTGTTCATCGCCTGCGATGCCTATTGGTATTCCGGCAAACTGCAGGACGTCGGCGCCAAGGTCGCCACGGTCGCAAAAAGCCTTGATGTACCCACGGTCGTCGTCCACTACGCCGGTGATGCCGAGGCCGTCGTCGGCAAAACGCCCGGTGCTTCGACGCTTGAGGCCTTTGTCGCGCCCTATGAGGCGAGAGAGGTCGAGTTCACGCCGCTTGCCTTTTCCCATCCTCTCTACATCCTGTTTTCCTCAGGCACGACAGGCGTGCCGAAATGCATCGTGCATTCGGCCGGCGGCACGCTGCTGCAGCACCTAAAGGAGCAGCGGCTGCATTGCGGCCTGCAGGCGGGCGAGAAGCTGTTCTACTTCACCACCTGCGGCTGGATGATGTGGAACTGGCTGGTCAGCGGCCTGGCCAGCGGCGCCACGCTCTGCCTGTTCGACGGCTCGCCGTTTGCGCCCGATGGCAACGTGCTGTTCGACTATGCCGCGGCCGAAAAATTTGCCATCTTCGGCACCTCGGCGAAATATATCGATGCCGTGCGCAAGAGCGGGCTGACGCCGCGCAAAAGCCATGACCTCTCCAGCCTGCGGCTGATGACCTCCACCGGTTCGCCGCTGTCGCCTGAGGGCTTCACCTTCGTCTACGAGGGCATCAGGCAAGATGTGCAGCTTGCCTCGATATCCGGCGGCACCGATATCGTCTCCTGCTTTGTGCTCGGCAATCCGCTGCAGCCGGTCTGGCGCGGCGAGATCCAGGGGGCCGGCCTCGGCCTTGCGGTCGATGTCTGGAACGATGACGGCAGGCCGGTGCGCGGCGAAAAGGGTGAGCTTGTCTGCACCAAAGCCTTCCCGTCGATGCCGGTGATGTTCTGGAACGACCCCGATGGCGCCAAATATCGCGCCGCCTATTTCGACCGGTTCGACAATGTCTGGTGCCACGGCGATTTTGCCGAATGGACGGAGCATGGCGGCCTGATCATTCACGGCCGTTCCGATGCGACGCTCAATCCCGGCGGCGTGCGCATCGGCACCGCCGAGATCTACAATCAGGTCGAGCAGATGGACGAGGTGGCCGAGGCGCTCTGCATCGGCCAGGAGTGGGACGACGATGTGCGCGTCATCCTCTTCGTTCGCCTTGCCGCCGGCGTGGCGCTGACCGAGGATCTGGTCAAGGCGATCAAGACGCGGATACGCACCGGCGCCTCGCCGCGGCACGTGCCGGCAAAGATCATCGCGGTCGCCGATATTCCCCGCACCAAATCAGGCAAGATCGTCGAGCTTGCGGTGCGCGAAGTCGTTCACAACAGGCCGGTGAAGAACCAGGAAGCGCTCGCCAATCCCGAAGCGTTGCAGCTCTTCGCGGGGCTGGAGGAGCTCAAGGATTGATGGCGGATCGGACGTTTACAAGCTTTTGTCACTGATTCATGCACTGTCATGGAAACCTTTCGTTAAGAAAGGTTTGTCAAATCTAAAGCTAACTTGGGGGCCGTATATGAACGAGGCGGCCTGGAGCCCTACAGCGCCGCGCGTCTTTTCAGACGCGCAAAGGACGCTGTAGCACTTTAAGTTGCTGCATAATCTGTCCTTAAATCGGTTCCGATCTAAGGAATTATGCAGCGGGGCTTTCGATGATGGTGATCGACTGAACTCTTGTTGAACAGCACCAAATTCAAGGCAGCCCTCGGCTGCCTTTTCTTTATGGCGGTCGCTTTTGTTGATAGCGATCAGCCGGCCAGCACCCGCTGCGACGGGAAGGTGATCTCGACGAGCGTACCTTCGTTCGGCGCCGAATTAATCGAGAACACCGCCCGGTTGGCATCGACCATCGCCTTTGTCAGCGGCAGGCCGAGCCCGGTGCCGTCGCCGCGATGGCGCGATTGGGTCGAGGAAACCTGCCGGAACGGCTTCATCGCCTGGTCGAGTTCGCTGCGCGTCATGCCGATGCCGGTATCACGGACCCTGAGCACGACGCTGCCATTCGCCTCATAGGAGGTGGAAACGACGATCTGCCCACCTGATGGGGTGAAGCGGATGGCGTTCGACAGGATGTTGAGGGCGATCTGCTTGATCGAGCGCAGATCCGCCACGACCTCTGGCACCGCCTGCGACAGCGCCGTTCGGATGATGACGCGCTGGCCGTTTGCCTGCGGCTGAACCAGTGCCACGGCCTCGGAGACTGCCTCGTTAAGACCGACGGCGGCAAAATCGAGATCCATCTCGCCTGCCTCGATCTTCGAAATGTCGAGCAGGTCGTTGACGATATCCAGCACGTGCCTGCCGGAACGGCCGATGTCGTTGGCATATTCGATATAACGCGGATGGCCGATCGGCCCGAAGCGCTCGCCGGCCATCATGTCGGAAAAGCCGATGATGGCGTTGAGCGGCGTGCGGATCTCGTGGCTGACGCGGGCAAGGAAATCGGTCTTGTGGGCGTTGGCGGTTTCGGCCGCACCCTTGGCGTTGCGCAGTTCGTCCTCGGTGCGCTTCCACTGGGTGATATCGCGGATAACGGCGCAATAGCCGTTGGAGGAGGTGAGCTGGCCCATCGTCATGAACAGCGGCACGAAGCCGCCGGCGGCCTCGCGGCCGATCACTTCGCGCCCGTCGTTCAACACACTGGCAACGCCATGGCCCGACAGACCGTGTAGATAGTCGAGCACAGCCTTTTGGCTCTCATGGGCAAACAGCATGACGAAGGGTTTGCCGCGCGTCTCCTGCTCATCGTAATTGAAAAGCGCGCTGGCCGACCGGTTCATCGAGCGGATGTCGCCCTCGGTGCCGATGACGACGACGCCGTCGGTCGCCGTTTCCAGGATCGAGCGCAGTTCCTCCACCTCGACCTGAAGCTTGGCGACCTTTTCGACCATCCGCTCGGGACGCGCTTCGGACCGGCCTTCCGAGCGATTTGTCTCGCTGCGGCTATCATCCTTGCCTTCCACCGGCATCAGCGCCAGCATCAGGGCGTTGGCGTCTTCCCAGCGCACCGATTGCAGCCGCGCTGTCACCGGAACCAGTCTGTCGTCGGCCTTGACCAGCATCATGGTGCCGGAGCCTGCGGCCTTTTCCTCGAGTTCCCGGCGCTGCAGCAGCGCTTCGATGCCGCCAACTTCGCGCAACGCGTCGAGCGAGGTGTAACCGGTCAGCCGCATGAATTCCGGATTGGCATGGAGCAGCGCATCGCCGACATGGATGAGCACGGCAACCGGGAGCTGGTCGACGGTTCCGACCGAAAGCCCGTCGGTCATCTTGATGCGCGGCGGGATGAAGCTTGTCAGAACCTCGATCTGGCTGACCGTCTCCTCCAGCCCCTCCGTCGCCTCGTCCTCGGCGATAACATCAGGCTCCTCGGCGTCGATATCGTCTTCGCTCTGCGCCTCGACGGCATTCTCGAAAATCGCTTCCTGCGGCGCGATCTCCTCCAGCGAAGGTGATTCCACCGTGTCGGAACCGGCCGTTTCTGCCGTGAGGTCTTCTGGTCCGGAAGCCTCCTCGAAGCTGGCCGTTTCGGTCACAGGTTCGCTCGGTGCCGGCGCAGCCGGTTCGTCCTTGCTGGCGCCGAAGGCCTCGAGACGCTTGGCGATTTCGCGGAAATTAGCCTGCTCGGCGGCCGTCAGTCCGGCGCCGCTATTGTGGAGCTGAACGATCTTGTCGGAGAAACGGCGATTGGGCGTTTCCGAAATGCGAAGCGCCGGTGGCTCGTCGGAAGGTTCCGCTGCCGGCTCTACGGCGGAGACATCACGGGCATCGGCGATATTGTCTGCTGCTTCCGCGCCACCTTCCTGGAAAACCGGCTCACCGGACACCTGCTCAATGGATGCCTGCCCGGCGGCAATCTCTTCCGTTGCTGGCTCCGTCTCGGTCTGCGGCTCGCTTGCCGCAAACACCTGGTCCTCGACCTCCTCAGTCAGGACGGGTTCGATTGCAGGTTCTTCATGCACTGCCGGCACGGCGTGTTCCGCCTCGGCAATGGTCTCGGCCACCGGGCCGAGGCTGGCCGCATCATGGCCGATACCGTCAGGGCCGAGTGTCAGGCCGAGTGCCAGCGGATCTTCCTGCGCATCGGAAAGCCGGACGACGCCGAAGCCGCGGAAACCGTCGAAATCGCGGTTGCGGGTATAGGTCGGCAGCGCCGCCAGATCGACAGGAACGACGAGACTGGTGCCTTCAACCGGCCAGAGGATCGTTTTGCCCGACCATGTGTCGCGGCGGGCGAGCGCCTCGGCAAGCTTGCCATCGGGATCGAGATTGAAGAGGGCGGCGATATCGCCGAAGGCAGAACCGATAATATCGGATGCATGCGGACCGACGGCATCTGCAAATTCGTGGCTGACCTCGTTGAAACGGCCCTCTGCATCGATCTTCCAGACGAAGCGCGTGGCGCGGCTGTTCGGCCTGAAGACGAAGCCGGGCTCAGCCGCAAGCTCAGGGATGGGGGAGGGGTCGGGGACCACAGGCGTTGCAAGGGCGGGCTCTTCGTGAACCGCTTCCGGCCCATCTTCGGCAAGCACTTCGATGGCTTCGACAGGCGCTTCTGCCGTCGCCGCTGTTTCCACCGTCTCCGTGACGGAGGTCAGGTCGTCCTCGATGATCGCGGCCGGCTCGTTGGCCTCATCCGCGCTGCTGTCGTTCTCCGGCTCCGCATGCCCGGCGAGATCGGTCTCGTCAACCACCTCGTCTGCAGGTGCCGCTGCCGTCTCCGCCGACAGTTCATCTTCACCGGTGATTTCCTCCAGCGTTTCCTCGAGTTCCTCGATCCCCGAGACCGCCTCGATGATTTCGGTAAAGCCTGCGGCGGCAACCGGCTCGTCGCCGAGCTGTTCGGCGAGTGGCAGGCTGTCTCCCTGCGCGGGCGCATCGAGCGAGGGCGTATCGAGCGTGGGCGGCTCGATCAGTTCGGGCGCGGGCGCGTCTATCGGGTCGAGATGGCCGATCGCGGTCTCCACCGCAAAGAGCAGATGGAGCGCCGGCTCGTCGCTGAGTTTGCCGACTGCTGCCGGGAGATTGCCTCTGCCGGTGGCGACGGGACGCTTCACCAGACGGTCGGGATGCGCGCCGGCAAGATTGATCAAGGTCTTTGCGGTCTGCTCGGAGATCCCGAGCGCGGCAAAGCCGAGCGAGGCGGCGATAACGTCGCCGTTGGCGCCGATCACCGCCATATGCGTGTCGGGATCGTCAAGCCCCTGCAGCATCTGGGCCGCCGAGGCGCCTGAAGTGAGCTGCTTTGCCGAGACCGGCACCGAAAACAACATGGCCTTTTCGCCAGAGGAAAGCCGGATCAGTTCGGCCGCCGCCTGCACCTGCACACGCTGGAAGCCCTTGGCAACGCGGATCATCAGGCTTCTGGTGTCACCGATATCGGTCAGCTGGCGCGCGGCTGTTTCCAGCTGGCGGAAGGTGATGTCAGTGCGGTCGACGCCCTGGTCGAGCAGATCATAGACGGCCGAATGGCCGAAAAGTTCGGCACCGGCACCGTTTGCCCAGAGCAGACGGGCAAGATCGGCCGAAAACAGCACCATCGCCTCGCCACGTGAAAAACGTTCCCGCACCCGTGCATGCACGGCGATATCGATGAACGGATATTGGACTGCGGGCATGATCGAACCTTGTCGCTGTCGGCCTTCTTAAATTAACGGCTTATTAATAACTGCGGGGCGCATGCGGGTCTAGAAGAGGAGGGGGTTTTCGGCCGGCAAGGTTAACGTCTTGTGCATCGCACAATAAATGTTGCAATGCACAATGAAATGTCTTATATAAGCACCATCCCAACTATTGCAGGCAGCGACTGCCTCAGCCCAAAGGATGCGACCCATGGCTACCATAAAGACCGACGACGTTTTTTCAATCGCTTCTTTCGACCCGTCCAAGTTCTCGGAATCCTTCCGTGATTTCGCCGAAAAGGGCGCTCAGCAGTCGAAGGACGCCTATGCCAAGCTGAAGACCGCTGGTGAAGAAGCCGGCAAGACGCTTGAAGCCACCGTGCAGACGGCACAGGCCGGCACCGTCGAGATCGGCCTGAAGGCGATCGACATCCTGCGCGTCAATTCCGAGAACTCGCTGTCGCACTTCGAAGCGCTGCTCGGCGTCAAGTCCGCCGCCGAATTCTTTGAGCTGCAGACCTCGTTCATCCGTAAGCAGGCCGAGCTGACCGTCGAGCAGGCGAAGTCGATACAGGAAACCACCAAGCAGGTTGCCGAAAAGCTCGCAAAGCCTTCCAAGGAAGCCGCCGAAAAGGCCATGGCTTCCTTCAAGGTTGCCTGATCGGTCTTGACCGATCGAAGACAAAGGGCTGGACCTCGCGTCCAGCCTTTTTGTATATTGACGAGGAATGGGGCTTGAATTCATCGCCAAGTCCTCGTATGTGACCCCCGTCGCGCCAAGCGCGATTTATGCGGTTGTAGCTCAGTTGGTTAGAGCGCAGGTTTGTGGCACCTGAGGTCGGAGGTTCGAGACCCCCCAACCGTACCATCTCCCCCACACGATGAAATCATTAGAGTTGCTACGGCGGGGTCTGGAACATCGGATCTGTTTGGGAGGTGTATCCACGAGGGACTGGCGCGCTCATGGGTTGCGCGAAATCAGGGACGACGGAAGCTTATTCTGTACGAGTCCGACTATGTAAATCGGCTCGCCCGGAATGGCATAAGGTAGCGACTACTAAGCTCCCTCGACGGCAAGCCTCTTGGGGTATGCAAACGGGCTTCGGTCCTGCTCTTCAAGTGTGGGGAGTCCAAGTAGAGACCTTTGTCGTCGTGGAGGTGTTTTCTCTCTTGTGCTACGATAAGCGCCTAGAAAGTCCCGGACGAGCTTATCGACCTTTCGATTGATCTCCTGGAAAAACGGGACGTCGTTGCAAAACCAATAATGCTTTCCCCATCCGTCAATGACTCCTTCAATTTTTTTGAGGGTGCCAATAACGGTATTGGTTTTCTTGAGAGTCTTGCCATCCTGAACTGCGAAGAGGGCTTTTTTGCTTTCTACGAAGGCGCTCTCCAAGGATGTGAGGAAGCGTCTTTGGGCAGCAGTGCTTGGACGGATAATCCCTGGCTTTACCTCCACACCCAGGAAAACAAATCCGACTTTCAGGGAGATCGCGCCTTTTGAAGACTTTTCAGGAGACAGTTCCATCCCGAGAGTCTCGAGAAGTGCCGTCGCCTTTCTGAGCCTTGCATTGGCGGCTTTAGCGGTAGGCGCTAAGACAATGAAGTCGTCGATGTACCGGATGCAGCGGCAGTCTCCGTCGTTCATCTGCTGATCAAAATCGGCTAGGATGATATTGCCCAAAAGCGGTGACAGGGAATTCCCCTGCGCGACGCCGATGTCTTGAATCGGGAAGTCCTCAGCTTTCTCGCGAAGCATCGCCATGTTCGAAAGTTCAGTGGTGATCGCCTTCTCGATGAAGTCCACGAACAGGTCGTCGTTTACCGCCGACCTGATGATGGTGAGAACGCGCGACTTCGATATCTTTGTGAAAAATGACCTGATATCGGCTGCCACATAGAACTGCGCGCCATCCTCTATAGACTTCAGGGCTTCTTTTATAGCCGCTGGGACGGCGGTTGGATTGTCCCGCTTGTTCTCGTCCGCAACGATTTTACGCCTAAGGCCACCGAAACTGTGGGGCGTTTCCACGTAAGCTTTTATCGCGGGTACGGTTAGAAGAACGTTGAGGACAGCGCGCTGAACAATTCTAGCTTCCACAGACGCCAGCACTAAGGGCCGAAACTTGCCTGTTTTGCCTCCCCGAGAATCCAGCTTCGGGAGTGGGATTCCTTTTGATTGCCCGAACTCGAACTTACCGCGCGACAACCGATTGCAAAGAGACCGAATCTTAGCGCCGGAATCCTCCGCAAAGTCCGCGATCTCCTTGCGAACTGTATCTGATTGTGACGTTCGCGCATTCTCTTGAATAACGCGCCACGCATTTTCGATGTTATCCTGTTTCCAAACAGCTTTAAGAAGGGATGACGTCAAAGGCGTCCTTAGGGTCCTGTTGGTAAGCCTGACCCGTCCGACGGCTCCTGTTCCCCGCAGCGTGACCTTTCGGCCCGTTCCGCGCGACGCGTACGGCAACTCTCGTTGTCGCATCGCCGTGGCATTGACCCTCGGTCCCGACGGAAATGACGCCCGCCGCGAGTCCTGCCAGAGACAGCCCGATCAGAGTCAGAGACTTGCGTCTCCGCCGACCGGCCCGCGCCGAGTTGGCACGTTTTTGCATGTCATGCTCGTCATCCTCTCTTCCCGGCAAGGCTACGCTTTTTGGCCTGCCTGACAAGGTCGAAGACGCATCCGGCTCCGGCCCGCCCGTGAAATAAATGCTACTAGCCGCCCAACAGGTACCCTTGATGGTAAAGGTTACAGCTAAAGATATCGTCTCGGACGTGTCGGTCCTGTTCCCCGCAGCGTGACCTTTCGGCCCGTTCCGCGCGACGCGTACGGCAACTCTCGTTGTCGCATCGCCGTGGCATTGACCCTCGGTCCCGACGGAAATGACGCCCGCCGCGAGTCCTGCCTAAAGCTCAGATTCGGTACACTATTAACGTGCGATTGCTGCGTCAATATTCAAGCAAGGACTGCGCGCAGTCTTCCACATTTAATTCCGTTGGCCGCCAGTCATCGGTCTGAGCTCCCAGCCGTGCCATCTCCCCCACACGATCAAAACGAAAACCCGGTTCCCGACCTTTCGATGGAACCCATGCCGCCTCACGCCGTTCTCCAAGTTAACGGGAGAATATGCATGTCGAAAACCCTTCTCTACGGCGCGACGAAAATCGACGAGACCAACAGCGCTTATGCGCCGGTCGAAAGCCTTGCTGCCTTCCAGTGGAAGAACCGCGTCTTCGTCATCTTCGCCGACAAGGACAATGCCCGCGCCGCCCGCCAGGAAAATCAGTTGTTGGCCAACCGCGCGGCCCTCGACGAGCGTGACATGGTGGTGCTCAAGATCTCAGGCGCAGCTGTCCGGCAGGTTTTCGGTGCAGCGCACGGTCTCGACGGCGAAGCCATCCGCCGCGATCTGGAAGTGGCGGAGATCGGGGAATTCGCCGCCTTCCTTGTCGGCAAGGACGGCACGGTGAAGCTCAAGCTCAGCGAGCCGATCACCGATGGCGAGCTTTTCGCCATCATCGACAGCATGCCGATGCGCGCTGCCGAATCGCTGAAGCCGGACAGATAATCCCGGCCGAATGTCAGTTTAATTGAACATTGTGAAAAGGGAGGCGGTCATGTCCGTGCCCAACGAACCTATTCCCGATCAGCCGCCGATGCCGGCACCCGGCTGGAGGCCGGTGCCGCCGATCACCGAACCCGAGCCGGATAGGCTCCCTGACGAGGCGCCGGTTCCCAATCCCGATGAGAACGACGAGCCGGCAAGGCATGTCCGCGGCGTTTAAAGAAAGATCTGCCGTTCGGCGCTGACGAGTTCCTGCAGGAAATCGACGACGCTCCTGACGCGCACGAGGTCGCGCGCCGTTTCGTGATAGGTCGTCCAGTAGGCCCGCCTTATCGAAACCTCAGGCAGGATGCGCTGGAGTTCGGGATATTGCCGGGCGATATAATCGTGGAGGATGCCGACGCCGGCGCCTGATCGCACCGCTTCCGTCTGCCCGATCGACGTCGAGATCTCGAAGCTCGCATCCCAGCTACGCATCACCGCGCCGGAGAAATTCAGCGAGGCGGTGAAGATCAGGTCTTCGACATAACCGATGCGTGGATGCGCCTTCAGCGCGTCGATATCACCGGGCGTGCCCCGGGAGGCGAGGTAATCGCCCGAGGCATAGAGGCCGAGCGTGTAGTCGGTGAGCTTGGACGAGACGAGCCGGCCCTGTTCGGGCCGTTCCAAAGTGATGGCGATATCGGCCTCGCGCTGCGACAGCGAGAAGGAGCGTGGCACCGGTACAAGCTGGATCTTCAGCGCCGGATGGCGCTCGATCAGCCGGCCCATGCGCGGCGCAAGAAAGGAAACACCGAACCCATCCGGCGCGCCGACGCGCACCGTCCCGGCAATCGCCGTATCGGTGTGGCCGAGCTTGGCTTGCGCGGCGAGCATTTCCGTTTCCATCCGCTCCGCCGATGCCAGGAACACTTCGCCTTCGGCCGTCAGCTCGCAGCCATTCGTGCGGCGAATGAAAAGCCGCGTCTTCAATGCTTCTTCCAGCGAGGTCAGTCGACGCGAGAGCGTGGCGTGATTAAGCCCCAGCCGCTTCGAGGCGGCAAGGATCTGCCCGGTGCGGGCGACGGCGAGGAAAATCCGGACATCGTCCCAATTCATGGTTTGGCCCGCATTGCAATCGGATCGACCTCGATCAGCGTCAGCGATGTCACCATGCCGGCCGTCTCGCTCTTGTATTTGAGGAAATGCGGTGTCCGCAGATGGGCCTCGTAAGCCGGCTGGTCGGCATAGACTTCGAGAATTCGGATCCGGTTTGGATTGTCCCTGATGGCAACAGCGCTGAGCGAAAGGACGCCGTCTTCCAGCGCGACCGAGGCCTCGATTTCTTCGGTGAGCAATGCGCGATAGGCTTCAAGCCTGTCCGGATCGATCTCCAACTCCGCCATTCTGACGACAGGTTCCCAGCGCATCGGTTTACCTCTCCTTGGATTTGACTTGTCTGCATGTCGTGCCAAATTTGAAGCAGCAGCGTCGGGCACATCGGCAGAGCTACAATATACGCACAACGGTTACTTATATCAGCGCATTGATTTGTGCAAATTGAAGTGCGACTGTGGGTCATCAAATAACAGGAGGAACATCCCATGCATGAGATCGGTCATTTCATCGGCGGCAAGCAGGTTGCGGGCACCAGCGGCCGCGTCAGCAATGTCTATAATCCGGCAACGGGCGAAGTGCAGGCGACGGTCGCGCTCGCAAGCGTCGAGGAATTGCGCGCCGCCGTCGAAAATGCCAAGGCAGCGCAGCCGAAATGGGCCGCCACCAATCCGCAGCGCCGCGCCCGCGTCTTCTTCAAGTTTGTCGAACTCCTGAACAAGCACATGGACGAGCTTGCCGAAATGCTCTCCAAGGAGCACGGCAAGACGATCGAGGATGCCAAGGGTGACGTCATCCGCGGCCTCGAAGTCTGCGAATTCGTCTGCGGCATTCCGCATTTGTCCAAGGGTGAGTTCACCGAGGGCGCCGGGCCGGCGATCGACATGTATTCGATCCGCCAGCCGGTCGGCATCGGCGCCGGCATCACCCCCTTCAACTTCCCCGGCATGATCCCGATGTGGATGTTCGCCCCGGCGATCGCTTGCGGCAATGCCTTCATCCTCAAGCCCTCCGAGCGTGATCCTTCCCTGCCGATCCGTCTTGCCGAACTGATGATCGAGGCCGGTCTTCCCGCCGGCATTCTCAACGTCGTCAATGGCGACAAGGGTGCCGTCGATGCGATCCTCGCCGATCCGGATATCGGCGCCGTCTCCTTCGTCGGCTCGACGCCGATCGCCCGCTACGTCTATGGTACCGCGGCGATGAACGGCAAGCGCGCCCAGTGCTTCGGCGGCGCCAAGAACCACATGATCATCATGCCGGACGCCGATATGGATCAGGCCGTCAACGCGCTGATGGGCGCAGGCTACGGCTCGGCCGGCGAGCGCTGCATGGCGATCTCGGTTGCCGTTCCGGTCGGCGAGGACACCGCCAATCGCCTCGTCGAAAAGCTGATCCCGAAGATCGAATCGCTGCGCATCGGCCCCTACACCGACGACCAGGCCGACCTCGGCCCGCTCGTCACCAAGGACGCTTATAACCGTGTTCGCGGCCTGATCGACCGCGGCGTCGAGGAAGGCGCCAAGCTCCTCGTCGACGGCCGCGACTTCAAGCTCCAGGGTTATGAAGACGGCTACTTTGTCGGCGGCTGCCTGTTCGATCACGTCACGCCTGAGATGGACATCTACAAGACCGAGATCTTCGGACCGGTTCTCTCCGTCGTTCGCGCAGAGAACTACGAAGAGGCGCTGTCGCTGCCGATGAAGCACGAATACGGCAACGGCGTCGCGATCTACACCCGTGACGGCGATGCCGCCCGCGATTTCGCCTCGCGCATCAATATCGGCATGATCGGTATCAACGTTCCGATCCCGGTTCCGCTCGCCTACCACTCCTTCGGCGGCTGGAAGGCCTCGAGCTTCGGCGACCTCAACCAGCACGGCACGGACTCGATCAAGTTCTGGACGAAGACCAAGACCGTCACCGCCCGCTGGCCCTCCGGCATCAAGAGCGGCGCCGAATTCGTCATGCCGACGATGAAGTGATCTGAAGGATAGATCGATCTGTAATTCGGGGGCCTTTTTGGCCCCCGTTTTGTTCGATCTGTTGGAACTGAAGTTCGGCGCCTGGAGCAGGATTTGACGTCGCGGCAAATGGCCTCATAAGCTGAATGCGAATTTCATATTTTGGAATTGTTCAAAACTACCAAACCGCCTATATAGGTCCGAACAGGCACGAGTCAGGAGATCGGCATGCGGTTGACGAAGCAGACCAACTATGCGGTTCGCATGTTGATGTATTGTGCTGCCAATGACGGGCACCTGAGCCGGATTCCAGAAATCGCCAGGGCTTACGGCGTTTCCGAGCTCTTCCTTTTCAAGATCCTTCAGCCGCTGAACAAGGCAGGCCTGGTTGAAACCGTGCGCGGTCGCAATGGCGGCGTGCGCTTGGGCAAGCCGGCGGCCGACATCACGCTCTTCGACGTCGTTCGGGTGACGGAAGACAGTTTCGCCATGGCTGAATGCTTCGAGGATGACGGCGTGGTCGAATGCCCGCTGGTCGACAGCTGCGGCCTGAATTCGGCGCTGCGTAAGGCGCTCAACGCCTTCTTCGCGGTGCTGTCGGAATATTCCATCGACGACCTGGTCAAGGCGCGTCCGCAGATCAATTTCCTTCTCGGAATTACCGGCGAGCAGCCATATCGCAAACCGGCGATCGTTGCGCCCGCCGCCTGAATTTAAACAGCAGGACAGAGTTTTGAAACCGCGGTTGCCCCGGCAATCGCGGTTTTTGTTTTGCCGCGTCTCGCGGGCTCGGCAAGAGATAAACATCCACGCGTAGCAGGCGAATCCGATCGATCGCGACACGCTTAAGAGGCGCAATTATCCAAAATACGACGAATTTCGGGACGTTTTTATCCGAATATGTCCGAATGAGGCTGATTTTTGACGGAAAATTTCTAAAATTGACCAAGTGGAAAAATTTTCTGCGTAGCCCGTTGCTTTCAGTAGATAAATATCGTTCCATCGACCGTCGATCGGGATGCCAATCTTCGGTCTCCAGACATCAAAAAAGAACAACCGGGAAACAATATTATGAAAAAGATCTCTGTCATGCTGGCAGCGACGGCCCTGATTTCGGTCATGGCGACGTCGGCCTGGTCCAAGACCCTTGTTTATTGCTCCGAGGGCTCGCCGGAAGGCTTCGACCCGAGCCTCTATACGGCAGGCACAACCTTCGACGCGTCGTCGCGCACGGTCTATAGCCGCCTCGTCGAATTCAAGCATGGCGGCACCGAGATCGAGCCGGGCCTGGCTGACAGCTGGAGCGTTTCGGCCGACGGCACGCAATACACCTTCAAGCTTCATCCCGGCGTCAAGTACCAGACCACCGACTTCTTCACGCCGACGCGCGATTTCAACGCCGACGACGTCGTGTTCTCCTTCGAGCGCCAGCTGAAATCCGACAACCCGTGGAACAAGTATGTCGAGGGCGGTTCGTACGAATACGCCGCCGGCATGGGCTTCCCGGATCTGATCAAGTCGGTCGAAAAGGTCGACGACCTCACCGTCAAGTTCACGCTCAACCATCCCGAAGCGCCGTTCCTCGCCGATTTGGCCATGGATTTCGCCTCGATCGTTTCCAAGGAATATGCCGACAAGCTTGCCGCCGACGGCAAGATGGCGCAGCTCAACCAGCAGCCGCTCGGCACCGGTCCCTTCACCTTCGTCGCTTACCAGCCGGATGCCGTCATCCGCTACAAGGCCAACGAAACTTATTTCAAGGGCAAGGAAAAGATCGACGATCTGGTTTTCGCCATCACCTCTGATGCGGCTGTCCGCGCCCAGAAGCTGAAGGCCGGCGAATGCCACCTGATCCCCTATCCGAATGCCGCCGACGTTCCCGAACTGAAGAAGGATGACAAACTGACGGTGATGGAACAGGCCGGTCTCAATGTCGGCTTCCTCGCCTACAACACGCAGATGGCTCCGTTCGACAAGCCGGAAGTTCGCCGCGCCCTCAACATGGCGATCAACAAGCAGGCGATCATCGACGCCGTCTTCCAGGGTGCGGCCGCCGTTGCCAAGAACCCGATCCCGCCGACGATGTGGTCCTATAACGACGCTGTTCAGGACGACAAGTACGATCCGGATGCCGCCAAGAAGGCTCTTGCCGATGCTGGCGTCAAGGATCTCAGCATGAAGATCTGGGCAATGCCGGTGTCGCGTCCGTATATGCTGAATGCCCGCCGTGCCGCTGAACTGATGCAGGCCGACTTCGCCAAGGCTGGCGTCAAGGTCGAGATCGTCACCCATGAATGGGCCGAATATCTGAAGCTCTCCTCCGACGTGAAGCGCGACGGCGCCGTCATCCTCGGCTGGACCGGCGACAACGGCGACCCGGATAACTTCATGGATACGCTGCTCGGCTGCGACGCCGTCGGCGGCAACAACCGCGCTCAGTGGTGCAACAAGGAATACGACGAACTGATGACCAAGGCCAAGCTGACCGCCGATGTCGGCGAGCGCACCAAGGCCTATGAGCAGGCGCAGCTGATCTTCAAGAAGGAAGCCCCCTGGGCGACCCTCGATCACTCGCTCGTCTTCGTTCCGATGAGCAAGAAGGTCACCGGCTTCTTCATGGATCCGCTCGGCATTCACCGCTTCGACGGCGTCGACGTTTCCGAATAACCAGAATAATGTAAGAATGCCCGGCAGAGCTGGGCGCAGCCGGCGGTCAGGAGCTCCTGACCGCCGGAAACTATTGGACATCTGCCATGTTGCGTTTTTTCATCGGCCGCTTTGCGGTGCTGATCCCGACATTCCTCGGCGTTTCCCTGATTGCCTTCTCCTTCATCCGCATGCTTCCCGGCGATCCCGTCATGCTTCTGTCGGGTGAACGCGTCATGGCGCCGGAGCGTCATGCCCAGATCATGCATGATCTCGGCTTCGACCGGCCTGTGTATGTGCAGTATTTCGATTATCTCGGAAAACTGCTGCATGGCGATCTCGGTACTTCGATCGTCACCAAGCGGCCCGTTCTCGGCGAGTTCCTGACGCTGTTTCCGGCGACGCTGGAACTTTCGCTCTGCGCCATCATCCTCGCCGTCTGTCTTGGCGTGCCCGCCGGCATCTTTGCCGCCGTCAAGCGAGGCACCTGGTTCGATCAAAGCGTGATGGGTGTTGCCCTGATCGGTTATTCCATGCCGATTTTCTGGTGGGGCCTGCTGCTGATCATTTTCTTCTCCGGTTATCTCGGCTGGACGCCTGTTTCCGGCCGCATCTCGCTGATGTATTTCTTCAAGCCGGTCACCGGCTTCATGCTGATCGACAGCCTGCTGTCCGGCCAAAAGGGGGCGTTTTCTTCCGCCGTTAGCTATCTCATTCTGCCGACCATCGTGCTGGCGACCATCCCGCTTGCCGTCATCGCCCGCCAGACGCGCTCGGCGATGCTCGAGGTTCTGGGTGAGGATTATGTCCGCACCGCGCGTTCGAAGGGCCTGAAGCCGCTGCGCGTCGTCGGCGTGCATGCGCTGCGCAATGCGATGATCCCCGTCATCACCACCATCGGTCTGCAGATCGGCGTTCTCCTTGCCGGCGCCATCCTCACCGAGACGATCTTCTCCTGGCCGGGCATCGGCAAATGGATGGTCGATTCAGTCTTCAAGCGCGATTATGCCGTGGTCCAGGGCGGTCTTTTGCTGATCGCCGGCGTCATCATGATGGTCAATCTGATTGTTGATGTCCTCTACGGCTTCATCAATCCGCGCATTCGTCATTAGGAGCGGTCCATGAGCACGGTCACCGTCAAAACCGGCCAGCCATCCGCTCTCGCGGAATTCTGGCACTATTTCTCCCGCAACAAGGGCGCCGTCATCGGCCTCGTGGTTTTCACCATCATCCTGGTCGTCGCGGTCTTCGCGCCGCTGTTTGCGCCGCATGAACCCAACGAGCAGAACCGCCAGGTGCTGCTGGCCGTGCCATCCTGGATGGAAGGCGGCAGCATCTCGTTCCCGCTCGGAACGGATGCCGTCGGCCGCGATATTCTCTCACGACTGATCTACGGCGCGCGCTTCTCGCTCTTCATCGGCGTGGTCGTCGTCGCGCTTTCGGTCATCTCAGGCGTGCTGATCGGCCTCGTCGCCGGATATTTCCGCGGCAAGGTCGATACGGCGATCATGCGCCTGATGGATATCATCCTGGCCTTCCCGTCGCTGCTGCTCGCCCTCGTGCTGGTCGCCGTGCTCGGGCCTGGCCTTACCAATGCGATGATCGCGATTTCCCTGGTCAACCAACCGCACTTCGTGCGGCTGACGCGCGCCTCGGTCATATCGGAGCGCGAGAAGGAATATGTCATCGCCTCGCGTGTTGCCGGTGCCGGCACCTTCCGATTGATGTTCAAGACCATCCTGCCGAACTGTCTCGGGCCGCTGATCGTTCAGGCGACGCTCGCCTTCTCGGCGGCGATCCTCGATGCTGCCGCTCTCGGCTTTCTCGGCATGGGCGCCCAGCCGCCGACACCCGAATGGGGAACCATGCTAGCCGAATCCCGTGAGTTCATCTCGCGCGCCTGGTGGGTGGTAACTTTCCCGGGTCTTGCCATCCTCATCACCGTTCTCGCCATCAATCTGATGGGGGACGGCCTGCGCGATGCGCTTGACCCCAAGCTGAAGAGGTCATGATGCCACTCCTCGAGATTGAAAATCTGACCGTCGAATTCCAGACATCCTCCGGTCTTTTCCGCGCTGTCGACCGCGTCTCGCTTGCCTGCGACAAGGGCGAAATCCTGTCGGTCGTCGGTGAATCCGGCTCGGGCAAATCCGTCGCCATGCTGGCGCTGATGGGGCTTCTGCCCTGGACGGCGAAGATCACCGCCGACCGCATGCAGTTCGACGGCCAGGATCTGCGCGGTATTTCCGGCCGCCAGCGCCGCAGGATCGTCGGCAAGGACATGGCGATGATCTTCCAGGAGCCGATGTCGAGCCTCAATCCGTGCTTCACGGTCGGCTTCCAGCTCGGCGAGACCCTGCGTGTTCACATGGGCCTCAACCGCAAGGAGCGCCGCGAACGCTCGATCGAACTCCTGAACCTCGTCGGCATTCCGGCGCCGGAAGACCGGCTGGCGAACTTCCCGCATCAGATGTCGGGCGGTATGAGCCAGCGCGTCATGATCGCCATGGCGCTCGCCTGCAATCCGAAGCTGCTGATCGCCGACGAGCCGACGACCGCGCTCGACGTGACGATCCAGGCGCAGATCCTCGATCTGCTCGTTCGCCTGCAGAAAGAGCAGGGCATGGCGCTGGTGCTGATCACCCACGACATGGGTGTCGTTGCCGAAACCGCCGAGCGTGTGCAGGTGCAATATGCCGGGCAGAAAGTCGAGGAGCAGCCGGTGAAGGCGCTGTTTCGCGATCCGCACCATCCCTATACCGCGGCCCTGCTGGCCGCCCTGCCGGAACGCGCCGAAGTTGGCCAGCGTCTTCCCTCGATCGCCGGTGTCGTTCCCGGCCAGCACGGTCGCCCGACAGGCTGTCTTTTCGCCCCGCGCTGCGGCTACGCCACGGTCGAATGCGATCGCGGTGTCGTCCGTCAGGGGCCGGAGCTTGGGCTGGCGCTGTGCAACTATCCTTTGAAGGACGGCAAGCCGCTCGGCCATCCCGGCATTATGGCCGTTGAAACTGCAGGAGATCTCGTATGACGGGCGCCGTTCTCGAGGGCAGGGATCTCGCCCGCTTCTACACCGTCAATCGCGGGCTCTTCAAAGCCGATGCCACCGTCAGGGCGCTGAACGGCGTCAGCTTCAGCCTCCATTCTGGCAAGACGCTCGCCGTCGTCGGTGAATCCGGCTGCGGCAAGTCGACGCTCGCTCGCCTGGTCACCATGATCGAGAACCCGACGTCCGGCGAATTGCTGATCGACGGCAAGCCCGCCCATGTCGGCGACCGCAGCCTGCGCAGCCAGGTGCAGATCGTTTTCCAGAATCCCTACGGCTCGCTCAACCCGCGCCAGAAGGTCGGCTCGATCCTCGAAGAACCGCTGAAGATCAACACCGATCTCAACGCCGCCGCCCGCCGCCGCAAGGTGGAGGAGATGATGGCCCGCGTCGGCTTGCGTCCGGAGCATCACGGCCGCTATCCCCATATGTTCTCCGGCGGCCAGCGCCAGCGCATCGCCATTGCCCGCGCTTTGATGCTGCGGCCGAAGGTGCTGGTGCTCGACGAACCGGTTTCGGCGCTTGACCTCTCGATCCAGGCGCAGGTGCTGAACCTGTTGATGGATCTGCAGAAGGAGATGGGACTTGCCTATCTGTTCATTTCGCATGGCCTGTCCGTCGTTCATCATATCGCCGACGAGGTGATGGTGATGTATCTCGGCCGGCCGGTGGAAACCGGTCCCGCCGCCGAGGTCTTCGCCCGGCCGCGCCATCCCTATACGGCAGCCTTGCTGTCGGCGACGCCGATCGCCGATCCCGACCGCGCCAAGAACCGCATCCGCCTGCAGGGTGAACTGCCTTCGCCGCTGAAGCCGCCGTCGGGCTGCCACTTCAATCCGCGCTGCTGGAAGGCGCAGGAGCATTGTCGCCAGGTCTCTCCCGAATTAAGCGGAGAGGGTGCGCAACAATATGCCTGTCACTTTCCGCTCGATTGAGCGGCAAAGCCAATATCCAGGAGAAAGCATGCAGGGTGAGCAGATGAACGAGCCGCATGCGATCATCGTCATGGGGGTCAGCGGCTGCGGCAAATCCTCCGTCGGCGAAAAGCTCGCTGAGGCTCTGCACCTGGCCTTCGTCGAAGGCGATGCGCTGCATCCCGCCGCCAATGTCGAGAAGATGTCGAAGGGCATTCCGCTGACCGATGAGGACCGGATGCCCTGGCTCGACCGCATCGGCGAAGACATGAAGGCCTCGCTTGCGAAAGGCGAGGGCATCATCGTCTCCTGCTCGGCGCTGAAACGCATCTATCGCGACAGGCTGCGAGCTGCGGCCGGCGGCAACCTGTTCTTCGTCTATCTCGAAGGCTCCAGGGAATTGCTGACGAAACGGATGGGCGAGCGCAAGGGCCATTTCATGCCGGTGTCGCTGCTCGAAAGCCAGCTGGCGACACTCGAGGCGCCGACAGGCGAGCCCGGTGTCGTCACCGTTGATATCGACGACACGATCGACGGCATCGCAGTCACGGCGCTGAAGGACCTTGCCTCCCTCGGCGTCACGGATTGAAACGCTGCGGCGAATAGGCGGCGATATCGATGAACGGCGTTTCGCCGGTGATGAGTTCGGCAAGCACGCGGCCGGTCACCGGCCCGAGCGTCAGCCCGTGATGGGCATGGCCGAAGGCGAACCACAGGCCCTGATGGCGCGGCGCCTTGCCGATAACAGGCATCATATCCGGCGTGCAGGGCCGGGCGCCCATCCAGGGTTCGGGATCGAGCCTCTCTCCGAGCGGGAAAATCGTGCGCGCCACGGCCTCGGCCCGGTCGAGCTGGACCGGCGTCTTCGGAGCATCGAGCGTTGCGAACTCCGCGCCTGTCGTCAGGCGGATGCCGCGCCGCATCGGCGCCATGAGATAGCCGCGTTCGGCATCGAGCATCCAGTTGTTGAGCACGGCATCGCCCTTGGCGGCATAATGCATGTGATAGCCACGCTTGACGCCGAGGGGCAAGGAATAGCCGAGCCGGCGTGTCGCAACCGCCGCCCAGGGGCCGAGCGCCAGAACCGCATCGTCGGCTTCGAGTGCGCCTTCCCCCGTCATGATCTTCCAGCCGGAACCGAACGGGCCGAGCGAGGCGGCGTCGCCTGTGACGAACCGGCCGCCGAGGCTTTCGAAATAGCGGCGATAGGCCGATGTCAGCGCATGCGGATCGAGCACCGACCAAGGATCGCGCCAGCGGATGCCGCCGGCGAAATCGGCTGATATATCCGGTTCCATGCGGGCGATATCGGCCGAAGTCAGGCTGTCATACTCCACCCCGAATTCATTCTGCCACAGTGCGGCCTCTGCAAACGCCTGGTCACGCTTGGCCCCAGTCCGGAAAATCTTTATCCAGCCATCTCTACGGATCAGCGTTTCGGCCTGCGCCGCCTCGATCAGGTCCTTGTGTTCGGCAATCGAATTTTCGATCAGCGGCGCGTAGGCCCGGGTGATGACCGCGTGGCGCCGCGCATTGGAATTCCACCAGTAGCGGGCGAGAAAGCCGAACTGGCTCGGCAGCGTGCGCAAGTGATAATGCGCGTCGATGCGGTTATTTGCGGCATAACGCATGAGAAGCCCGAGCTGCTGAGGAAAGCCGTAAGGCATGACGCCTTCGCGCTGGATCAGGCCGGCATTGCCGAAGGAGGTTTCGCTGCCCGGATCCTTGCGGTCGATCAGCGTCACCTGCCGGCCGCGCCGCTGGAGATGGATGGCCGCCGACACCCCGACGATGCCGGCGCCGAGCACGATTGCGTTCTTCGTCATTACCCCTGCATTCCGCTTTGTCTATCGAGGTGAAAATGCCCGTGCGGATACCGCCGCGCAAACGAAAAATCGCATTCATTTCAAAATCATTGCGTCTTTCAGTGCGGCATTTTCAGCCTTCACCCGGATATAGAGGACCAACGCGTTGAGAAGCGAAAAGCCGATCGCGTAAAACGGCAGTCCGAAGGCCAGCGGAAGGGCGGCGATCTCGCCGACAACGATCGCGTAGTTCGGATGCTGGAAGAAGCGATAGGGGCCCGATGTCACGAGCGGCGCGCCGGGCAGGACGATAATGCGCGTCGTCCAGCGGCCCCTCAGCGTTGCCAGCACCCAGAGCCGCAGCGCCTGCAGCCCCATGAACACGGCAAACCAGAAGGGTTCGACCGGCCTGCCTGGCGCAAGCAGCCAGAGCCCGATGATCCAGCCGGCATGCAGCGCCACCATGACGGGATAGTGCTCCGCCGCAACCTCTCTGGCGCCTCTGGCGATGAGGGCAGCAGTGTTGCGCCGGGCGAGCGCCAGTTCCGCCAGCCGCTGCGCCGTTACGAAGGTAAGCAGCGCGATCGACGGCCACATCATGCCGTCCTCCTCAGCGTCACGCAGCTGGCCGAAAAGCCTGGCCCCATGGCAATCATCGCCGCGCGCGCCGGCAACCCGGCACGGATCGCCCGTTCCAGCACGAACAGGATGGTCGGCGACGACATGTTGCCGTAGTCGGCAAGCACCGCACGCTCGTGATCGAGCGAGCCCGGCGCCAGCGAAAGCGCGCTCTCCATCGCCGCCAGCACTTTCGTTCCGCCGGGATGGCAGATGAAACGGTCGATATCTGCAGGCTTAAGCCCGTTTCGCGCCAGAATGGCGGTCACCGCCGGGCCAAGCTCGCGCTCGGCGAAGGGTGGCAGCGATTGCGCCAGCACGATGCCGAAGCCACCGTCGTCGATCTTCCAGCCCATGATGTCGAGCGTATCGGGGAAGAGGTGTTCGCCGGTCGATTCCACTTCCGCCAGCCCGCCTCCGCCTGACCGGAGCACGCAGGCGGCAGCACCGTCGCCGAACAGCGCTGTCGCGATGATATTCGGCCGCGTCAGCTCGTCCAGCCGGAAGGCGAGCGTGCAGAGCTCGATCGAGACGAAAAGCACGACGGCGCCCGGCCGGCCTCGCGCCAGCCGCGCGGCGATCGCAAAGCCCGACACCCCGGCAGCACAGCCGAGCCCGAACACCGGCACGCGCTCGATATCGGCTCTGAAGCCCATCCGGCGGGCCATCTGCGCATCGAGGCTCGGCGTCGTAAAGCCGGTGGAGGAGACAGTCACCACACAGTCGACATCACCGGCATCAAGCCCTGCCTGACGAAGGGCAGAGGTGGCGGCCTCGACGAAAAGTCCGCCCGCTACCTCCGCATAGGCCTGCATCCGGTCCTGCCAGCCATGCGGCTCGTCGAACCAGGCAAGCGGACGTGCCGCATGGCGCTTTTGAATGCCGGCGCTGTCGAAGACGCGGGCAAGATGGCGGAAATCCTCGAAACGGTCGGCAAACAGCCGGCCGGAGGCTTCGACCGCCTCTTTCTGGAAAATGACATGTTCGGGTGCGGCGACGGCGAGGCTGACGAGTTTTACGGTATCGGTCACTAAATTCTCCTTGTCGTTCCCGGCGTAACGCTGAGAACACCCGGTTTCGACGATCTATTCGGCCTCGGTGGCTTCACGAAGCCGTGATGGAGAAAATAGGGAGGCCGCCGAATAAAGCGCGGGGCAGCGGTGTTTTCTCCTCGCAACGTCACTTTCGAGGAGTTTTCCCATGACGATCATGACAGTCCGTATTGCTTCCGTCATTCTCGGCGGCTGCCTTGCCGCTTCCGTTTTCTCCGGCCCGGTCTTGGCAGCCGGCAATGACAGCAGCACGATGCCGACCTGCAAGAAGGGTGAGATCTACGACCAGAAGACCAAAAAATGCGTCAAGCAGCAGAGCGCCAACGTTTCGGACGAGAACCGCACCGACTACGCCTATTCGCTGGCCAAGACCGGCCGCTATGAGGAGGCGCTTGCCATGCTCGACACGGTCAAGGACCAGAATACGGCCGAGGCGCTGAACTATCGCGGTTATGCCACCCGCAAACTCGGCCGCACCGACGAGGGCATCTCCTATTACCTCAAGTCGGTGAAGATGGACCCGCAATACGCCAAGGTCCGCGAATATCTCGGCGAAGCCTATGTCATCAAGGGTCAGCTCGACCTCGCCAAGGATCAGTTGAACACCATCAAGACGATCTGCGGCACCGCTTGTGAGGAATATCAGGATCTGAACGCCGCCATCATCGACCCGACGAAGATCTGATTGGCCGGCACCGGCGGGAAACGGAACCAAGAAAGGCGAGCCGAATGTCTGTCGCGCGTACCGCATTTCCTGCCTATAGTCGCGCGAGAATGGAATCGCCGGTTCGTCCGGCGGTTTCGAAAAATGCAGGATCGGCGGAGGCGGCCATCGCCAGCGAAGCGGATATCAGGAGCGGCCTGACGGAAAATCTGGCAAGGCTCTGGCGTTATGGTCTTGTTCTCTCGCATCAGCGTGATGTCGCCGACGACCTGGTGCAGGCGACCTGCGTTCGCGCCCTGGAGCGCGCCGATCAGTTCATAGCCGGCACCCGGCTCGATCGCTGGCTGTTTTCGATCCTGCACTCGATCTGGCTGAACGAGATCCGTTCCCGCCGGGTACGCCAGGGCCAGGGTTTCGTCGATGCCCGGGAGACGCTGACCTTCGACGGCGCGCATGCCACCGAAACGCAGGTGATGGCGGGTCAGGTGCTGAAACGGGTGAATGCGCTGCCCGAAGCACAGAGAACGGTGGTTTTCCTCGCCTATGTGGAAGGGCTTTCCTATCGCGAGGTGGCAAGCATACTGGATATTCCGATCGGAACCGTGATGAGCCGGCTGGCGGCTGCCCGCGCCAAGCTCTCCGGCGATGGCCTGGAAGGGGGACGGCAATGAACACCAAGCAAATCATTCCCTCCGACGAGGAGCTGACCGCCTTCATCGACGGCGAACTGACGGCCGAAGAGGCCGCGCGCATCGAGACCATGGTGAAGGAAGACGAGAGCGTCGCCGAGCGGCTGGAATTCCTGTCGCGCGCCAGCCTGCCCTTCGAGCAGGCCTTCGCCCCGCTGCTCGCCGAAGCCCCACGCCAGAAGCTGGAGACGGTGCTCGCCGCCATCCCCGCGGCTAACAGCACAAAATCCGGCTCCACACCCACATTCGCCAGCCGTCGCCGCTTCCTCGGCGCACTTACCGCCTCGCTCATTGCCGGCATCGCCATCGACCGCGCTTTTATCGGCATCGGCAGAGGCTTTTCGGCAAGGGACGAAAACAGCGAATGGCGCGCCGTGGTCGCCGACTATATCTCCCTCTATACGCCGGAAACGCTGGCCGGCCCCGTTCCCGCCAGAGACGTCCAGGCCGCCCAGCTCGGCTCACTCGACGAAAAGCTCGGCCTATCGCTCTCCCCCGAAGCCGTCTCGCTTCCGGGCATCGATTTCAGCCGCGCTTTGCTGCTGCAATATGACGGCAAACCGCTCGCCCAGATCGCCTACCTCGACCCCGAAACCGGCCCGATGGCGCTCTGCGTCGTCAGATCAGAGGCAGGCGCCAAGGCACCGGATTTGGAAAGCCGCAAGGGCATGAATGTCATCTACTGGTCGAACGCGACGCACGCCTTCATGCTGATCGGCCATGCAGCGGCGGACAGGATGACGGCGATTGCCGACGAGGTGCGGGGGAGGGTGACGGCCTGACCTTGATCAAACCGCCGCAGAGCGTTACGGTCTTGAGGTCGCCTTAGTGATCGTCGGACCCAACGTTACCTTTGAGAACGAACCGCGACGGACTACTCGTTCGACCGGATCTGTCGATAAGTTATTGAATTTCGATAATTTTAGATGGAGAAGGCCTCTTTTTCTAGTGCTCCGCGGCCTCTGCCGTCGGAGACTCTGCAGTGCTCAGATGTCCCTATCCGGGGGTGCGATGGAGTAATCCAACGTACTAAGACCCGGTGACACCGGACGGTTGGCTGGTAGCCTAGACTGGCCACAGTCTCAGGGAAGGCGGGTATGGTGAACATATAGTGAACTACCGTAAGGTCCGTCATGTCGAAACGGCCAAATAAGGCTGATAGGCCGTGACCAAAAGGTATGTGGGGCAAGGGTAGTAGGTGAGTAGCTTCTGCCCAGCACTTGTAGCCCCCACCGGACTACGGGTGGCACCTAACCTCGTCGTGTTCTGGAGAGAGAGGAACCGGGTAAGCCCCACGGACCCCGCGCAAGCGGTAGCCCGACCGCAAGGAAGGGGGATGGCCTAGGGGGTAAAAGATGTCAGAGAAAGCGAATGCCTCCTATTAATAGGGAGGATAGGTCCCCTTGCGGGAAGTGGCCGGTCCCAAAGGACGCAGACTTCTGACTGGTGTCAACGGAAGCAAAACTAACGCGATGGCAGAACGGACTAAGACGTTAGACGGCAATGCCGAACGGATAGCCCGACGACCTATTAACACTTGGAACCAGATCAATTGGGCCAGTGTTGATATGGAAGTACGCCGGATGCAAGAGCGTATCTTCCGGGCTGCAAAGAACAGTGAGCACGCGAAGGTCAAAAACCTCCAAAAGCTCATGATGCGATCCTTCCATGTGAAAGCTGCGGCGGTCCGTCAGGTCACGCAACACAACTCGGGTAAACACACCGCAGGTGTGGATGGCTACGTCTGTTCCACAGATGCCGAGCGCATGGACCTCTTGAAGAACGGTCTGAGTTTCGACGGGTACCGAGCCTCACCGGTGCGACGGGTCTACATACCCAAAAGCAACGGCAAGCTACGGCCGCTCGGAATACCAACGGTGAAGGACCGGGTGATGCAGGCGATTGTCAAATTCGCTCTGGAACCAGAATGGGAGAGCCGTTTCGAGGCGAACTCATATGGTTTCAGGCGGGGACGGTCGGCCCATGATGCGGTCAAAGCTATCTGGCTAGCCGCAAATAAAACTGGCGCAAGTCAGTGGGTGTTGGATGCCGACATCAGTGCGTGCTTCGACATGATCGATCACGATGCACTGATAGAGCTCCTCCCTGAACACTTCCATGACATCGTTCTCCGGTGGCTCAAAGCCGGGGTGGTGGAACTCGGGGCGAGAAAGGACAGCGAATCGGGAACGCCGCAAGGAGGGATCATCTCTCCCTTGCTGGCAAACATTGCGCTCAACGGGATGGAACGGCTCTTCGGGGCTGAATACCCTAGCGGTAAACCAAAACCTCCCAGAAAGCGAAGTGGTCCCAATCGCGGTATTAATCTCATCCGATACGCCGACGACTTTGTCGTGTTTTGCCCTTCGCAGGAAGTAGCGGAACAGTACGTCCTCCCAAAGCTGGGGGAATTTCTAGCCAAAAGAGGACTGGAACTGAGCGAAGCGAAGACCAAGCTGGTCCATATCAGCGAGGGCTTTAATTTCCTCGGCTTCAACATCAGAACGATGTCCGGCAAGGTGCTAGTGAAACCTCAGAAGGAAAAGGTCTCGGATCATCTGAGACAGATTTCCACCTACCTGAGAAGCAATCGGCAGCTCCGGACAGTATCGATGGTCACGAACCTCAACCTCGTTATACGGGGTTGGTCTCTTTACTATCGCTACGTCGTCGCCAAACGCACGTTTGCAACAGTCGACAACGCTCTATGGCCCATGATCTATAAATGGGCCAAGCGCCGACACCCTCAAAAGCCGCACAAGTGGGTGGCACGGCACTATTTCAAAAATGGTGTTGGTTCCCGCCAATGGCAGCTTAATGACGGAAAACGCGGGCTGCTCAAGCACGACTTCTTCAAGATTCTCCGCTGGGTAAAAGTGAAAGGTCGAGCCTCCCCCTTCGACCCAGACCTCAGGGTATACTGGGAGCTGCGTCGCAAGGAGAAGCACCTCCGAAGTCGCATTACTGCGTAGCCAGATGCTTGAGCCGTGTGTGGGGAAACTCGCTTGCACGGTTCTTAGAGGGGGGTGCCACCGTGAGGTGGTGCCCCCACTCGATGAAAAACGGTTTTTCTATGAATATGTAAGTGATTGTGCTGACGGTCGCGATCAGATCGCTTGCCTCGACCCGGAAACCGGCCCGATAGCACTCTGCATCGTCAAATCAAATGCAGGCCCCAAGGCGACCTCGAAAACAGCAAGGGCATGAATGTCGTCTACTGGTCGAACGCGACGCATGCCTTCATGCTGATCGGGCATGCGGCGGCGGATCGGATGACGGCGATTGCCGACGAGGTACGGGAGAGGGTGACAGTCTGACCGCTGCTCTGGCTTTCGTTGCCTTCGTGTACGGCTGATTAGCTTCAGCGATCGTCGTCGCTATTCAATCATCAGGCCACGCAAGTATTGGCCGTAATCGCCTTTGCCCGCTTTGGCGGCAATCTGGGCGAAGTGCTCCTTCGTGATGAAACCTTTGGCCAGCGCAATTTCCTCCGGGCAAGCGATTTTGAAGCCCTGCCGTTTTTCAAGCGTGCGAACGAACTCGCCGGCCTCGAGCAGGCTTTCGGGCGTGCCTGTATCGAGCCAGGCATATCCCCGCCCCATCATCGAGACCCGCAGCTTCCCCCGCTCCAGATATGTCTTGTTGACATCGGTGATCTCGTATTCGCCGCGCGCCGATGGCTTTAGATTGGCTGCGATATCAACGACGTCGGCATCGTAAAAATAAAGGCCGGTAACAGCCCAGTGCGATTTCGGCTTCGCCGGCTTTTCTTCAATCGAAATTGCAGTCATATCGCTGCCGAATTCGACGACGCCGTAACGTTCAGGATCGTGCACGTGATAGGCAAATACCGTCGCACCGTCATCCTTGGACACACCCTCTTCGAGGAGTTCCGGAAGGCCGTGTCCGAAGTAGATATTGTCTCCGAGGATAAGACAGGATGGTCCGCCCGCCACGAAGTCTGCACCGATAATATAGGCTTGGGCCAGTCCATCGGGGCTCGGCTGGACAGCATAGCTCAGAGACATACCCCAATCGCTGCCATCACCCAGCAACCGCTGGAAAAGCGGCATATCGTGCGGGGTGGAGATGATCAGAACCTCCCTGATGCCGGCCAGCATCAAGGTGGTCAGCGGGTAGTAGATCATCGGCTTGTCGTAGATCGGAAGCAACTGCTTCGAGACCGAATGAGTCATCGGGTGCAGGCGGGTACCGCTGCCCCCCGCAAGCACAATACCTTTCATACGGCCTCCTTCGGCTCTTCCAAGAGCTTTATCACAGCAGCTCGCGTTGATACCTGCCACTCCGGCATGCTAACGCCATAGAGGCGCTTCAACTTATCGCAGCATAATCGGGAATTGGCGGGCCGTTTCGCGGCTGTCGGGTAGTCGGCGGTCGCAATGTCCCTGACAGTGACACGCCTGCCGGTCTTTTCCTCGAGAATGGATAATATATATCGAGCAAACTCGGCCCAGTTCGTTTCGCCGCTGCCGGCCAAATGAAAAACGCCGCGCAAGTCCGGGCTGGAATCCTTTGCTAGCCTGTCTGCTATTTTGACGATAGCCTCGGCGATGTCGTTGGCGGAGGTTGGGCAACCCAGTTGATCGCTGACAACGCTCAACTCTTCCCGCGTCTCAGCAAGCCTGAGCATGGTTTTCACAAAGTTATGGCCAAACGTTGAATAGGCCCAGGCTGTCCGCAGGATGACATGGTTTTCATTGGCTGCGGCGACCGCATATTCGCCCTCGAGCTTCGATCTGCCATAGACGGATACCGGTCCGACCGGGTCGCTCTCGACATAGCGTTCGGGCTTGTCTCCGTCGAACACATAATCGGTAGAGAGATGGATGACGGGAAGGGATAGCTCGGCAGCTGCGGCAGCGATGGCTCTTGCGCCGTCTCGATTGGTGGCGAAAGCCGCCGCCTCATCGCTTTCGGCTTTGTCAACGGCAGTGTAGGCGGCCGACGAGACGACGATGTCGGGTTTGAGCTTCGCAATGGTTTCACGCACCATCGAAGGCTTGAGCAAATCCAGCTCGGGCCTTCCGATGGCGATGACCTCGATACCTCCGGCGTTCAGCGCTTGCAACGCAGACGTGACCTGGCCGCTCTTGCCTGTTACCGCGATGCGCATCTCATACCTTTTTCAACACGCCAAGGCGTTCGCCGGAATACACACGCTCACGCAACGGCTGCCACCACCATGCATTTTCCAGATACCAATCGACGGTTTTGCGGATACCGCTGTCGAAATTCTCCAGTGCTTTCCAGCCGAGTTCGGTCTCGAGCTTGGTCGCATCGATAGCGTAGCGAGCATCGTGGCCCGGCCGATCGGTAACGTAGCGTATAAGATGGCTATGCGGCGCGGTTCCGGGTCGGACTTCGTCCATGATCGCGCAGATGCGCTCGACAACCTCGATGTTTCGCCGCTCATTGCGCCCGCCGACATTGTATTTCTCGCCGGGACGGCCTCGTTGCACGATCAGCCAGAGCGCTCGTGCGTGATCGTCGACATAGAGCCAATCGCGGATGTTCGAGCCGCTTCCATAGACGGGCAACGGCTTCCGTTCCAGCGCGTTCAATATGATGAGAGGGACGAGCTTTTCCGGGAAATGAAAAGGACCGTAATTGTTCGAACAGTTGGAAATGATCACAGGCAGGCCGTAAGTCCTATCCCATGCCGTCGCGAGGTGATCGCTTGCTGCCTTGGACGCGGAGTAGGGAGAGGACGGATCGTAAGGTGTCGTCTCGGAAAACAGCCCGTCTTCGCCGAGGGAACCATAGACCTCGTCGGTAGACACGTGCAGCATCTTGAATGCCGCCTTTTCGTCCGCCGGAAGACCTTGCCAATATTGCCGCGCGGCCTCCAGCATGCTGAAGGTGCCGTTTATATTCGTTTCGATAAAATCTGCGGCCCCGGTGATCGAGCGGTCGACGTGGCTTTCCGCCGCCAGATGCATGACGTAATCGGGGCGAAACTCCTCGAAAGCGCTGCTGACAGCGCTTCTGTCGCAAATGTCGGCTTTGAGAAACCTGTAGTTTGGAGCATTCTCGATTGCCTTCAGTGAGGCGAGATTGCCGGCATAGGTCAGCTTGTCGATATTGAGGACGTCGGCGCCGATCTCGCTGACGAGATAGCGCACCAATGCCGAACCGATGAAGCCAGCGCCACCTGTTACAAGAACACGCATGAGGCCCTCCGTTTTACGAAAATTGAAAATATGCGGGGAGTTCGGAAAGCCGCGGCTGTTTGTTGTCCTTATCAGAAAGAACGTAGGCATCCATCTGCGGCCACTCGATCCCGATCTCGGCGTCGTTCCACCGTACGCCACGGTCATGCTCCGCGCTGTAGGGAGTTGTGACTTTGTAGCTTATGATCGTATCAGGCTGCAAAGTTACGAACCCATGCGCAAATCCGGCTGGCACCCAAAGTTGTGAGCCATTCTCCGGGGACAGTTCTGCGGAGACCCACTTCCCATATGTCGGAGAGCCATGTCTGATATCGACGGCCACATCCAGGAGTGCGCCACGGAGACAGCGCACAAGTTTGCCTTGCGCAAAGGGAGACAACTGAAAATGTAGTCCCCGGACGGTTCCCGGCTGTGCTGAAAGGGACTCATTCTCCTGTACGAAAGATACGTCGGCCACGTTGCTGCGGAACCAGGAATCCTTGAAGATTTCGCTGAAATAGCCCCTCAAGTCACCGAACCTGGCGGGAGTGATCTTTTTAACGTCCCCGATCTCCAGTTGTTGTACATTCAACGCATACATCCTTGCATTAGGCTCGATCGCTGGATTGTGACAGCCGCGAACGCCGGCCAATATAGCCAATTGTGCTGCTGAGCACATACCTTGGCGAGGCCTGGACGGCAAGATGAGAATCCAGTTCTGCCGCCGGATGCGTGAAACGTCGGAGCAAACGATTGAAGCCAAGGTAAAGTGTTGGCTTCTGGCGTAAAATTGCGGATCCATGCCGGTCAAAAAGCCTTCATGCACAGTTAATGTCGAGCATCTGGTGTCTCATGACGGGCTGCCTTCAATCGGGACGCGTGGGAGGCCCATGTGCCGGGCGCCTCTCGCAAGGCGCATTGGAGTGGCATAACGGCTGCAGCCAAAGAGAATTCACACCCGACATCCTTGGAATTTCAGTTGGCGCTTGGCAGAGATGACGATCATGCTTTATGGCGCACGCTGACACAGGCATTTGCCGCATGGGGTTGCGGTATGTTGTGATGAAACAACGGATCGACAAATCGCCAGGAGCCGCGTTGTGCGAACTGGATCGGAGGGGGTGGCTAAGGTTATGGATCCTTCTGGCTGTCACATCGCGGGTCGTGCCAATGCTAGCGAGCGCGCCGCCGCCCGTTGAAAATTCGGAGATGTTCGGTTGATAGAGATTCTTTGCGCGACCTATAATGGTATGTGCCATCTTCGGGAGCAGATTGCCTCCATTGAGGCGCAGACGCTCACGGACTGGCATGTCACGTTTTTCGACGACGGCTCGACGGATGGTACCGTAGAAATGCTGGCAGCTCTGGCCGTAAATGATGCTCGTTTCAGCTTGATACAGAATCCCGTCAATCTCGGCTTTTGCGGTAACTTCCTCAACAACCTTTCGAAGCTCAAAAACGCTGACGCTTATGCGTTTTGCGACCAGGATGACATTTGGTATCAGGACAAACTCGAACGTGCGTTTGACTGGCTCTCGCGGATCGACCCTGGCGCACCGGGAGTTTATTTCGCTCGGACTGAAATTGTCGACGAACAACTCAATCATGCAGGAATGTCGCCAGATTTCAAACTCGAACCAAGTTTTCGCAACGCCTTGGTCCAGAGCATCGGTGGAGGCAACACCGTGATGTTCAACCAGGCGGCACGGGATCTTGTGGTCAGCACATTGCCGAAAACACGGCTCATTTCCCATGACTGGTGGTTCTATATTGTCGTGGCAGGCTGCGGCGGGGTGGTCAGATACGATTCGGAACCGGTGTTGAAATACCGCCAGCACGCCGCCAACCTGGTCGGCGCCAATAACAGCATCTCAATGCAAGTCGCCAGATTGTGGATGGCCTTCCGGGGGCAGTGGCGTGCGTGGAACACTGTCCACGAGCTCGCAATCGAGACTTTCGAGGATCGCCTTACTCCCGAAAATCGTGCCGCGTTCCATGCCTTTCAGCGGGCTCGCCATGGCGGCTGGCCTTTTGAGAGATTGTCCGTGCTCAAGCGAACCGGGATAAAGCGCCAAAGCGCGCTCCAAACCAGATTTCTTCCCGTTCTCGCTCTACTGAACAGGCTGTAGGCGCTGCGCTCCTATCGGCGGTTTGGAAGGAAGCGGGCCTCTCGATGCGGATCTGTAGACTATAAGAAATTCGGCTCAGGCACGCCAATTGGCTATGCAACGTTAACGCGATTCCCGGCGGCCACAATCGGATCGACCGCCCATTACTCAGACGGCAGTCGTCTGCTCGAGAAACTCCGTAGCCGGCAGCGACGGGTCAGGGGTAATGCGGTCCCTCTGCCCATGGAAGCGCAATGCGCGGAGGGAATGCTGGTCGGCAATCTGTGGCCTTATCGGAAAGGTTCGGACTGTAGAACGGGTCGTCGGCGATTTTCGCGCCCCACCGTTCCCGCATAGCCGCCTTGTCGAGCTCCAGCCTGGCCCGGCGGGTACCGCCATCGTCGCGACCGCGTGAAGCAGACTCCAAATGATATAGATGTGCGTGTGGAGTATAGATAACCCTAAGCCCGGCGCTGCGAACACGCAAGCAGAAGTCTACATCGTTATATGCAACGGGGAAGCGCTGTTCATCGAGCCCCCCGAGGCGCTCATAAACTTCACGCCGGGTAATGAGGCACGCCGCTGTGACACATGTTACATCTTGCGCCACTATCACCCGGCCATGATAGCCCGCTTGTCCAGCAGGCAGGCCTTTATGGATGTGGGAGGCTACACCGCCAATTCCCAGCACGACGCCGGCATGCTGCACCGTATCGTTGCCGTAGTGTAGCAGTGCTCCGACCGCACCAACATCCCGGCGCACGGCATGGCTTGCCATTTCGCGCAACCAGCCGGGCTCCTTGACCGCGAGGTCGTTGTTGATGAGACCGAACAACGCGCCAGTCGAGGCTGCCGCGCCTAAATTATTGAGCCGTGAGAAGTTGAACGGGCCGTCATCGCGCAACACTCTTACTCGAGGATCATCGGCAAGGCTGTTGAGGTAAGCATGGGTTTCGGCCTCAACGCTACCATTGTCAACGATGAGGATCTCAAGATCGGGCCAGTCGGTGTGTTGGCGTAGGCCCTCGACGCAATTTGAGAGCAATTGGTGACGGTCGCGCGTCGGCACGCAAAGTGATACGCGCGGCGCCGGCGAAGGTGTTGGCCAGACGACGTGGCGCCATCCGGCTTCGCCGTTGTCATTGCTACGAATTTCAAGACCGTGCCTATGCGCGAAGGGGGAGGCTTGAACCGCCTCGGCGAATGCGTTGGGCTCCGCGCGAGGTGCATCGGCCCTTTGATGATAGAGCACGAATGGTAGGTGCTGGATCGGGAGCTCGTCCTGCGCGGCGAGCCACAACCAGGTGGCATAGACTGCGTCCGTTAACGAGGATTTATCCGCGGTCTGCGAGGTTGCAGCCAGAATGGTCTCACGGCTCAGAGCGCAGGACCTGAGGGTATAGGCTTGGGCCAGCACTAGATCGGGGCTCCAGGCACCCTTAAACCACGGATCGGAGCGTCGTCCGGCCGAGTCGATGCGGTCCTCATCAGCATAAAGCGCCTTTGTGTCAGGTCTTTCTGCAAATCCGAGCACGAAGGTCGTCAATGCCGCCGGAGACAACTGATCACCTGCCACCATTGGTACGATGAGCGTCCCCGAGACGGCCTCTAACAATTCCTCAAAGACCGCCCTGTCGGTGCGCTTGGCCGCAAGAACTTTGGCTGGTATTCCGTCCTTTCGGGCCTGGAAGTCCGCAGGCGGATCGACGAGGATTACCTCCCACAGATTATAGGTTTGCTCACCGATGGAACGGAGGCTCAGCTCGATGTGCTCGGGGGTCGTGCCGTTTGCGTCAATTAGGACTGTTATCAGTGGGTGCTCGGCAAGCTTCTGCTGCAGGACAATAAGGCGGCGGCGCTCGGGCTGACCGATTGTCGCGTAGTGGCTCACCCAGTCTGCATATGTCAACTTGCCTATGGCAGGTGCATGGACAGGGATGTTCGCGCCACCGCCTAGTCGCCTGCGCAGAGCCGCTGCGAGGCGCTGAGGTAGAGTTAGCATGTCGTTAATCTCCATCATGCCTTTTGCCCTCACCCTTTCCCCTCGCTAGTGCGACCCACGTCTGAAGCGATTCTGTCGAGGATACGGCCAACAGCATCGCCCTCGATTACATGTCGCATACGAAATTCTCTGAGACGAGACTGCAGATCACTTGATGCGGCGCCAACCCCGTCGATGAAGCTCAGCCAGCTACCAGCGCTCGTCAAAATTGGCAACGGTTCATAGACTGGCAACGTCATGCCATAGCCAGCAACGGCGACGGGGTGAACCGCAAGGGCGGCATCGAGCGCTACCGTAGACGGCGTTGTGATCACCGCGTCGACAGAGCCGATAATCGCGCTCGCCGTATAGGCCTCCCAGGGCGGCACTGTGGGATCGGCCAAAACGATGTTGGCAGGCGCATCCACCAGCAGGTGGCTGTTTTTAGCTAGATACCTGCCAGCGTGGTGCGGCTTTAACAGGAATGTCATTGCCGGACGCGCTGCCGCGACCTGGCGGAGGTCTTGGATGAATGCCTCGCGATAGCTATCGGAATAGCGCTCCCAATGCAGGTTCTCAAACACGGCCACCACGGGACCGGCTTGGCGATGAAGAGGCAGCTCCACCCGTGGAGATTGCGGCGGCTTTGGTGTCCCGACGGCGAAACAGCGTGCCCGCATCGTCGGGCTTACCTCTGCGGGTAGCTTTTCGACCGGACCCCAGGTCAGGATGGTCGAGGAGGCTATCTCGATGGGGCCGTCGTGATCGGGGTAGGGCTCGAAATAGGTCAGCCCGACATTCTCCAGCCCGTGCTGCAGCGTGTAAGTCGAAATGGCGCGATTGTTGGCCCGGCGCACCACTGCGTGGGGTACGCGATGGGCGGGATGGTTGGTTTCACACGCGGTGATCACCGCATTTACCCTGGTAAGATCAGGCTCTAGCCCCGAGATAGCGTCCTTCTTTGTTATGACTAGCGGGACCATGGAGCGGCCGAGCAATTCGCGTGAGACACGTGGAGAAACCTTGTCGAGCCAGTCCGTAATTGCGACTGTCACTGCGAAGCGTCGGTCGGTTCGCATGCGCTCCACAATTGGCAGGATCACATCGAGATCCTGGATCAGGTCCATCAGAACCAGGACGTTCACACGCAGGGGCGTCCCTTTCAGACTGGCCTTAGCAGCCTGCTGCAGGGCCTGTTCGACAATGCCGGCCCATTGCTGAGCACTCGTCGCCCGGTCAGTGCGTGACGCGATTTCCCGGCTTGCATCTGTGGTGGGCATAGTCGCGACACTATGTTGCGCTGCTTTCGATGTCTGGCTCGGTTCCTTCTTAGGAGATATCCGGGATGGACTAACTGCAATGGACCTAAATCGCGCTGCAAGCCGTTCTGCCACCGCGCGGGGTACGCGTGTCAGCCACCACGAGAGTGGAATCGAGCGGGCCATATTGAACATGCGCCATGGGGCTGCGAGAGGACTTCGCGGCGACAGCCAGCGCTGTGGCAGAGATGAAAGAAGGTCGCGCACCCTCGCGCGGCGCAGATCGCCTCGGAAAGCGTTTAACAACTGGGCCTGGGGAACGGTATCCTCCGGCGGATCGGCAAGGGCCAGAGTCTGAACGTCAGTAGGTACAAGACTCGCGAGCTCTTCAGCCTCTGCGTGCGATCTCGTTGTCACGATCGTTGCCAGCGCCAAGCAATTGCGTGTGATCGCTGAAATTGCGCTTGACCGGTTCTGGCTGCCAGGTGAGGCCCCTTCAGGCATACTGACGTCGACAATGAGCGCCAAGCCGAGTTCGACCGCTTCGTCGCAGCAATTTAGTTCATCGATGCGAGCGGGATCAATCATGACGAGTGCAGCGTAGCGCTTCAGCCGGGTTCGTGACGGTGGAGTTAAAAGGAGGTCAACTCGATAACCAGCCGCCTGCCATACTGAGGCGGGCCAGAGTGCTCGACGCAGGACGCGCACGCTTCCCTTTTCGATACCACGCGCTAAAACAGCGATGCGCAATTGCCGAGATACACCATTCACCGTCTTCTCTGCGACCCCATTTTTCCATCGTTTCGGCCACATGGATACTCCCCGAGGTTGCGGCCTCACTTGCCGTTGATGCTACACTGGGTAACTTGCTAAGTCGTAGACGGCTTCGTGCCACGTTCTCCGAGCTTGCGAGCGGGAACACCGGCGAAAATGGCCCGCTCAGGCACATTCTGTGTGACGACAGCCCCTGCACCGATAACCGCACCGGTCCCAATCGTCACACCGTCGAGAATTCGAGCTCCAGCACCGATCCAAACATCATCTCCGATCGTGATGCCGAGCTTGGTCAATCCCTGATTTGTTATGGGAGTATCGGGGTCGTCGAAGACATGGTTTGCCGGAATTATCACGGTATGTGTGGCGATGCGCACATAGTTCCCAATTCGCAGACCACCATGACCGTATAATACGCAGAATGGGTTGACGCTGCAGAACTCGCCAATCTCAATGTCGCCTCCATGTGCGAGGATCATCGCGAAAGAGGCGATTGTGGTCTTACGCCCTATTGAAACACTACCGCCGCCCGCGTCAATGACAGCGCGCTCGTCAATGCGAGCGGTTGGATCAACAATTAAGCTCTGCGACATGCGGTCTTGCTTCCTCCGCTACAGCTTCTCGATGTAGCACTTGGTGTGGTTGGTACCCTCTGGCCCGAACCGCAGATGTAGGAGAGTTTCTGGTTTGTCCTCTAGAAATTTATCGATAGCGCTTTTGGCCATCGGAAAATCGCGAGAGTGATAGTCGTCGAAGAAAATAATGCCGCCAGCATTCATCTTAGGGTAGAAGTATTCTAGGCACTCGATGTGCGGCGCATACAGATCGCAGTCGATATTGACAAAGTCGTAACGGGTCTCAGGAAGTGTCGGCAAGGTGTCGACGAAAAAGCCTCGAATCAACTTGGCACGGTCAGCGAAACCGGCAGATGTGACGAGTTCATTGACGGCCTCGAACGAGGTATCGTCAAATAGTACTTTGTTTCGGTATGGTGCATTTTCAGGCGCCACCTTGAGGTCCTCTTCGACCAGCGATGGTAGGCCTGCAAAGCTATCGAGCCCAATGAAGTTGACCGGCACGCGCAGATCTCGCGCGATCCGCAGACACGCCACCAGCGAGTGCCCACGGTAGACGCCGCATTCTGCAGCTTGCATTGGTTTCCCGACACCAACTGATCGGACCAGATTTCGCAATATGCCCGAACGTGAGCGGTTGTCCCAAGCCAGCACAGCCTTTTCAAAGACCTGAAGCAGAGGGACTTTCTCCGCATAGTATAGGTCGTAAGGGCGATTGTGGGGAAGTTCCTGCCGTACGCTGTATACTGCCGGCCGTTTTTGGGGCCGTTGAGCAGTCGTTGTCGTTGTCATCGAATTGCTACCTCAGGAGCGCTGTCATTGAGCGATGGAGTGGCCGTAGTCAGTGTTGCGCTAAGATCAACTAGCCCGGAGTTCGTCCCTTTACCAACAATATCGAAACGAGCGATGTTGTGGTGGGTGCCGAGGGTTAGTGTCACATCGCCCACCTGCTCAGCCACGCGGGCACTGATAAAATAAGCTCCAGCAAGCAGGATGTTCTTAAACTCGAACACAAGCGACGTTCGGTCGCCGGTCGACATTGGTTTCAGTTGAGTTGTGTCATGCTCGCTGTCGTAGCTGCAAATCACTATCCCTTCCTGATTGCGTATGCCGAAGCTAACCACCGGATTTGGGACAGTGGCCTCTGAGAGGAGGTCACAGGTCAAACTGCCGCGTTTCACGCCGTCTCGGCCTGTTACCTCGTTGAAGCGTACATTTTCAAGCCGCAGCTTCGGTGCCACGAGGTCAGAGCCGCCACCGCTCGGGAGCGACTTCTTGCCGGCTGCGAGGTTCTCGCGAATATCCTTGTACACGTTGAGGCCATCCAGGGGAGGCCCATCAAACACCTTGCGTCCCTTCTCGATAACAATCGTGCGCGTGCAGAAGTTAGCGACTAGGTTAGGGCTGTGGCTGACGAGCAGGAATGTCTGGCCGTTGCGCTGCATTTGCTGGATGCGGTCGTAACACCTGACGCGGAAGTTGGCGTCACCAACCGCCAACGTCTCGTCGATGATGACAATGTCGGCGTCCACATGGATCGCACAAGCAAAGCCGAGGCGCGCCATCATGCCCGACGAGTACGTTCTGAGTGGCATGTCGAAATAATCATCAAGCTCGGCAAAAGCGATTATGGCGCCCATGCGTGCCGCGGTCTCGGCGCTGCTGAGACCCATCAGGCTGCAGAACAGTTCGGCATTCTGGCGTCCGGTGAATTGTGGATTGAAGCCGGCTCCCACAGCGAGCAGAACAGCGATAGTGCCGTGGCGGGTGATGGAACTACCTGAAGATGGCTCAATAACGTTGCCGAGAATGCCAAGGAGCGTCGTCTTGCCAGCACCGTTGCGGCCCATAATGCCCAGCGTTTCACCCCGCCGAACCTCGATGTCGATATTGTCCAACACCACATGGTGCGGCTTGTCTGGTGTCCAGCCAAACACTGCCTCGAAGAATCGCTCGCGCGGCGACAGCGACATGGAGTATGACTTGGAGACACCGCGGGCCTCCAGAAGCAGATCAGACGACATCGACGATCGGTCCCTTCAGTCGCGAGTATAGCCAAATTCCCACCCCAAAAAGTGCCAGAGAAGAAACAAGCACGACGACGTAAGACAAAGGTGATGGTGCCAACCCGAAAACGAAGGAATTGCGGACGGCCTCGACCAGAATAGTCAGCGGATTGGCCCACAGATAACCAACGAAACGCTCCGGTACAGTGGTCAGCGGATAGGTAATCGGCGAGGTGTAGAACAACACTCGCAAGAGGATACGTGAGAGCTCGTCGAGATCTTTGAAAAACGGACCGAGCAACGATAGAAAGAGCGAAATCGCAATAGCTGCGACCATCACCAAAAGCAGCGCCTGCGGAATCGCAGCCAGCGACTTCACCGTAATAAGCCCGGCGATAAGGGCCATTGCAGCCAGCACCAAGAAATTCACGGTCGAGCTGACAGCAACTCTCATGATCATCGAGAGCCAAAGCACCCATATAGGAACTGCTGCTCGCCTCACATATTCTCTTTTTTGCCTGAAAGTCGACAGCGAGGACATGATTACGTCGTTGAGCAGAAGATAAGTCGCCAGCCCAGCAAATAGCGGCACGAGGTAAGGTACCTCTGCTCCCGTTGCAGGGTCCAGCCATTTGAGGCGCAAGAAGTATGCGAACACAAGCCAATAGATCCCCGCGAAGCTCACGGGGGTGATGATAAGCCAGAAAGGACCGCCGATGGAATTACCATAACGAGCGGCGATATCGCGATATGCGAGATCCCACGCCAGTCGGGCGTTGCGTGTTATCCCGCGGATTGTTTGTCTCATTGCTCGGACGACCTCTCATCGCCTGAATCTACGCTGTGCACCAGTTGCACGCACCCTTCGCTCTCGTTGTCAGCGATCGCTGTCGCTACGGGTTGCGTATATGAGGATTCGTGGGCCGTTACGTTGTATCTCGAAATTGGCTACATCAATCGAGTCGAAGCCAGCCTCACTTAACAGCGCGAGCAAGTCGTCCTTAAACATCCATTTGGCGTGATCGAGCATACCAGCGAAGGGCGCATTACGGCCGGCCTCTCGATAATGATGATATCGGTATGTCCGTCCACCGGCCTCATAGGTCAGGCTCTGGGCATCTTCCGGCGCGATCTGTGTATCGAGCATGATTCCTTTGCGCACGTGCGGCAAAAGCGTCTTCAGATGTCCTACTGGATCTGTCAGATGATAGAGTACGCCCACGTGGTGCAATACATCGCAATTAAGCGACACGCCAACTGGCAAATTCCCCTCCGCATCCCAGCGGAATATGTGGGCAGACGTGCCGTACATGGCACAGCGCACGATCGTTTTGACGACGTTCTCGATCCGACTGTCGCAGGCCAGTACGTGCTTGGCATGCATCGCCAGCGCGGCCGTGTGAATGCCCTCGAAGCAGCCGATCTCAAAGACGGTGAGATCGCGCAGCGGAATGCGCCGATCAAGCTCGACGATGCGGGGATCGGGCATTGCCTGCGGCAAGTTGCGCTTCGTGGCGGAGTGAGCGACACCGAACTTGCGCCCCTTGCGATCCAACACAAAAGCAGCCCATGGCAGCAACTTGTTCAGTCGCTCTAGCTCGTCGTCAGGAAGATTGTCGATACCGGGTATCTCAACATTTCCTAATGTATGCGCGGTTGTCTCGGCGTTCGGCGGGGCGGCGAGCGCCGGCGCCGCGTCCTCGGAATACGCTCCGCTCCCGCGTTTCACAGAAGCACCGCTGAAAGAACTCAAAATTTTCTTCAAGACATCCATTTCCATTTTCCTTCGAACGCTCTCTATCTCATGAGGTCCCGTTACTCAAGTCAGTATCCGGCTTAGGCCAGGTTCGATCGGGCTCCAGCAATATGATGCAGTGGGTACAAATCCACGACAGTCAAATCGGCTCGGTGGACGAAAGGTTGAATATCTTGCTTACGACACCAAAGCCGCCTAGAAAAAAGCAGGCCCCCGCGCGAGGCATTAATTTCAGGTCGAAATTGGAGACAGGCATGACGAGCGAGAATGACAACGATACAGCGTACATATTTGTAGGCGCGGACCGATCACAGCTTCTCGCTGTCCCTGTTCTGGAGCATTCGATCAGGCGCCACACCAGCATGAACATCAAGTTGCGATCGATGGACGATGTGGTGCTGCCCGACCCCAAGGACATACGGCAAGGAAAGCGCACCGGTTTCTCGTTCGCCCGCTTCGCGATCCCGCAGTTGATGGGATATAAGGGCCGCGCCATTTACCTTGACGCTGACATGCTGGTGTTTCGTGACTTTCGCGAGCTATGGAATCTACCGTTCAATTCCGCCAAGATAATCATTCAGGAGGAATTGCCTGATGAGGCGCAGAAGCAATCCAAGCCGGGCGCGCTCAAGAAGCGCGTTAAGCAATGCTCGGTGATGCTGCTCGATTGCGAGGCCCTTTCTGATTGGGATCCGGTCAAGATCATCGCTGGTCTTGATGGGCAGTACACCTATCAGGACCTGCTCTACGACATGTGCATTCTGGATGAGTCAGAGATTAACTACGGAGTGCCGTTCGAATGGAACAGCCTTGAGCATTACGATGCCAACAAGACCGGACTGATCCATTGGACAGACATGAACACGCAGCCTTGGGTCTACGTCAATAACCCGACCGGTTACCTCTTCTTGGAGGAAGTTCGGATAATGCTTGAGAACGGCTCAATGACGCTAAGCCAGATCGAGGATGAGGTTAACCTCGGCTATGTCCGTCCGTCGATAATCCAAGAAATCAAGGACGCTGGAGCAGGGCCGGTGCGGCGGATAACGCCGGAGCAGGTCAAGCGCTATGAAGCAATCGATGCGGCTGCCGGTTTTGTCAAACATAAAGCGGTCTTCGGCGCGGCTCGCGAGCGGGCCGCTGCGGTAAAGGCCTACGAGGCTAAGCTGGCTAAGGAGAAAGGGCCGGCTGCTTCCGTTGCGCATGCGGCAAGCAGTGGCATCCTTGGAGCGTTGGGCGCGTTGAAGCGTCGAATCAGGGGGTGAATGCCATTTTGGCTCGATGCGCTGGACTGCGAACGGCTGTTCAGCGCCTCGCTCTTCGCGCGAGCAGCCCACCAGCACCATTGGTGGCTCTACGAGTCCGCGCGTTCAGTTGAACGTGTAAAGGTCGTTGATGTGCTTGAGTTTATAAATGTTGCTCTGCTCAAAAGAATTCATTTGAGCGTTGCCTACATCGGATGAGCTGCGGGATTGCCTGCAGCGAAACCAGTCTCATTGAGGGCAGGGTGGTGCGGTTCTCTGCTATGGGATCGTTCACACGACATGGACTTTTTGGTAACGGGTAAGGTCCCATTCTACAAGCTGAGTATTTCCTGTGAATCTATTCGATATCGTCAAACGTAATGATCGCTGTGTAGAGGTTCTTAACGGGACCGTTGAGCCATTCCGTTATGATAAACCGCACTGGTACTGCGGAATAGTTCTGCAGCCGGGCGCGCGATTGAGGTTGAAGCGGGCTGACGAGTTCGTTGTAATGGAGACATTTCCGCGCGACCTGGGCTGGAGCCTCGTGGCGAGCCAAGGTGTTTCCTCGCCTATAGAGATTGTGGTTCGTTCCTCCGATGGTCGCCAGTCGGCCTCGGTCGCAACTGTCGATTCAAACGGCTCAATCTTGCTCACGTGGCCGAGCTGGATCGGTTATGTCGGCGGCTATGATCTCGAAATCACCAATTCGAGTAATAAGTCTGTCGAGTTGAGGTCAGGTCCAGTGTTCGACCCGCGTGCTGCCGCACGTGGCTATCTGCAGGGGACCGGAGTTGAAGTCGGCCCCGGCAGCAATCCTTTCGTCAAACCAGGTAGCAATGTCGATGTGCGCTACTTGGAGGCACTACCCATCGACGAATGGCTACGCAATTACGGAAAACATATCGAGGTTACCCCGGAAAAGCAGGAACTGTGGTCTCGCTACATCATAGGTGATGCTCAACGCATCGAATCCTGTGTTGCAGGCAGTCTCGACTTCATTTTTTCAAACCATGTTTTCGAGCACCTTATGAATCCACTTGGGGTATTGGAAAACTGGTCGGGCAAACTCAAGCCGACAGGTGTCGTCGTGGGTGTCGTACCTGATCTGCGCTATTGCTTCGACCTTCGCCAGCCAGCAAGCACGCCGGCCGACTGGCTCTCGGAGTATGAAGCAGGCACCTGGTCGCTGACGCCAGAAAAGTACGAAAAGTGGTGCCACTACACCGCACCTTATAATACTCCTGAGGACCTCGCGGCACGAAATTACTCTATTCACGCTCACTATTACACGCCGAGCGGGTTCCGGCAGCTAGCCCGCATTGCGATCGAGAGGGGATTGTTCTCGCATTTCTTCTTGAGCACTTCTCCAAACAACAAGGACTTCGGTTGGGTATTGTGGCGTGATCCCAAGGCGGGATCCAATTGAGGGTCGCTTTCACCGTTCAGAGGCCGTTATCGGCATGTCTAGTCGTTGCCGAGTCGTTCATCAGGCACGGTTGTAATTCGCAATTACAGGTAAATGACCGGCTTTGTGACATGGCTTTCGTTTCTCGTCTGCAATATTGGGTCTTCCACAATTGTTTGCCTCGACTCACAAAGGCTGTGAGCGCATCAACGCCGTGGTGTAACGCGGCAGTCAATCTGAGCAGTAAGAGCACATAGTCATGGCGCGTTGGATAGAGGCCTCGTATGCTCGTCTGATCTCGATGGCCAAGTTGGGTCAACGATCGTCGGCTCCGGCTGGCCGTTTGCTCGGACCGGCCCATCCCGACAAGGGAAAGCTTCGGTTGCTGGTGATCGCCGACGCCGCTGGGGCAACCCTTCAGATCAATCTTCTTCGTCCTGCCCATGCAGCAATAGCAGCTGGCGACATGCGGATGGTGATCTTGACTGAGGAGGACGAGCGTCTGGCCGTGAAATCGGGCGGGTCGGCACAGCAACTTCTCGCGGACGCCTGGCAGCAGGCGGCGCCACATTTGGTGTTCGTCAGCCGCTATGGCGGCTCGCTGGCCGAGGCGCTTTTGCAAAAGTCCGCCGATAAGGGGATTCCGCTTGTCTATCACATCGATGACAACCTGTTTGAGGTGCCGATAGAGGCGGGCATCGAGAAGGTTAAGAAGTATGGTGCGCCGGCGCGCCAGCAGGCAATTCGAGCCCTGCTCGAAAGAGCGAACACGGTTTACCTCTCGACAGAACGGCTGGGTGAACAATTGCGCAAGCATGCTCAACTCGCCGCCAGTATGTTCGCCGGCGAAATTGCCAGTGCAAGCGATCCGATCTCAGGTGGTGGCCCGGTCGCGCAGAGCAGACCTCGCTTTGGCTACATGGCTTCTTCAAGTCATGCCGCCGATCTCCAGCTTGCCTTGCCTGGCGTCATCGCTGGTCTTACCGCCAACCCGGATCTGCACTTTACCGTCTTCGGCTCATTGCGACCGCCACCAGAGCTGGCCGGGTTTGGTCCACGCGTTGAGCATGTGCCGGCGGTCGGCGATTACGATGGTTTTCTGAGCCAGCTTGCTGCCATGCGTTGGGATTGGGGACTCGCACCGCTCCGGCCTGGCCAGTTCAACGAGGCTAAGACCGATACAAAATGGGTGGAATATTCAGCGGCGGGCATCCCGGCCGTCGTTTCGGACCACGCCATCTATCAGGATTGCAGCCGAAATGGCGCAGCGGTGCGGGTTGGCGATATGCAGTGGGCCGAGGTGCTGCCGCAGGTTCTCGCTGACCGCGCACTGGCAGAACGAACGCTCGCCGCTGCGCGCGAACGGCTGATCAATCATCATGGATTAGGTCACATGGCGATTCAGCTATCGCGTGTTCTTAAACTAGCTGGGCTTCCCTCTGAGCGCGCCGAGACTATTTCTAAAAGTCATTATGCGCCGGAAAGTAAGCCACGGTCTTGAATCTGAAATAACTCGCATGTCGGCTGAATTGGGCCTTTGTAGCGTCAAATTCGCCCTGTCTCATGTCGGCGGAGGTGAGGTTGGTTTCGGCTGAGATGGAATGACATCCCATGCAGCCGCTCCCTGACGTAGCCAAGAAGGTGGCTGCCGCTCAGGAGGCGTGTTGGAATGGGGCCGATTATATCGGCCCAGGCATCAAACGAGAGACAGCCATGGACTACCACGCAGAAATTGATGCGTCCGGGGCAAGTCAAAGCCTTCTTCGGCAACTTTGCGCCATAAATATGCTGCGGAGAAATATCAACGTGCTGGATCAATAAGACCATTTTGGCTCAGGCTCGAAAGCTGTTAAAGCTGTTGCGTGCATACAAGGCCTGTGGTTAATGAATAACGATTTCAACTGCGTAAAGAGATTTTGATGGCAGATCTCCCCCGTCCCCGTGTTGCCTGGGTTAGCACGCAACTCAGCTACTCGGTGGCAAGCACGCGCTATCGCTGTTACTATCCTGCGCTTGCCTTGCTCGAGCTTGAGATCGAAAGTGTATTCTACGGATCCTCGAAGGAAGCAATCCCGCACCTAAAGGAACTCGATGCGATCGTCTTTGTTAAGCATCTTGACAGCGAGAGCCTAAGGTTGGCAGGTCTGGCCAAAGACCAGGGCGTGAAGGTGTTTGTCGATCTATGCGACAACGTCGTTGTAGCGAACTATCCTATGGTGCCTGACTTCCATCCGGCACTCCGTTTGGCCGGCATTGGTGCTTTTGCTGATGCAATCGTCGTCCCCAGTCCGGCGCTTGCTGAGACGTTGAAGCCCCTATTGAGACCTGGCGTGCGCTTCGTCGTCATTGTCGATCAGGTAGAGACGAGGGGAAGCTTCGCTGCGGCAAAGCTACTTCAGGAGGAGCTTGCGCCGTCCGGCGAAGGACCTTTTACCATCACGCAACGCGCCTCGCGGTTTATTTTTCATATGGCACATGATCCTGCGAACGCGATGGTGATCCTCAAACGCAAGATCTCATTGGCGTACAGGCTTATCGGTATGCGCCTTGCCACATTGGGCCGCAGGCCGGCGTCTCACGAAGTTTTAAGTTCTCGTAGTGTCGCCAGCGGTCGATTAGCACCTGCAGGCTTAAATATACCCCAGGTGCCCCCTAAGTCCGTTTTGTGGTTCGGAAATTATGGCGCGCCACATAGCGATTTCGGTATGTTAGCTCTGATGCTTGCAGGGCCGGCTCTTGAGGCGGTTTGTAATGATATTCCGCTGGAGCTAACGGTCATTTCAAATAATGAAGTGCTGTTCGATAGTGCGATTGCCCAAATCGGCGTACCGACACGCTATGTCGATTGGTCCACTGACGCTGTTTTCGAAGAGCTCAAGCGAGCCGATGTGTGCCTACTACCATTCGGCATAGATGCGTTCTCGGCAACGAAGTCTGCGAACCGGGCCGTACTCGCGCTTGAGCAAGGCGTGCCTGTGGTGGCAACCCGTCTCTCTTCGATGGAGCCATTGGAGGGAGCGGTGGCATTCGACGACTGGGAGGCAGGTCTGCGCCGCTTCCTTGGGCCGCTCGGCGCTACCGAACGCTCTGCCGCAATCGCTGCTGCTCGTCCGATTTTGGCAGAGACTTATTCCTCCAAGGTAATCGGCAAGGCCTGGGCCGCTCTCATAGACGATGCGGCGACCCGGCTTCGCCCAGGCTATGTCGAGGCTCCATCCGGAGAGATCGCCGTCTTGCTTGAGGCGCCGGAGAGTTTCGAGCTCCTATTGCCACTGATCGATGAGTTGCGTCGTCGGCGTGACGTGCTTCTTCGTGTCCTAGTGACGCCGTATGCACTGGCCGCTTCGACGCGCGCCATGATCGAGCGACAGATAATCCCATATGCGCTCGAGGCAGAGACGGTTCTTTCCGGGGATGATCGAATCCTGCGTACCGTAGATTGTCTGCTGACGGCGGGCGGTTACCGACGCGATCCGGAAGGCTTGGCGGCCTACGTAGCGAAGATTGCCGTAGCGCGCGGCGTGAGGACATTTGCGCTAGAACTGGGTGTGGACGGCTCTGGCGTCACCGCTCGATCGTTGTCGTCAACGAACGGATCTGCGATGGCGATTAGCGCCCAGACTGCGAGAGGTTTGGTTGAGGAGTTATTCGATGACCCCGCGCAAACCAGAACAATCAAGCGGCATCCGGCAAATCCGGCGTCTGGTTCGGATGGCAATGTTTTGGACGGCAAAGAGATGCCTCTTGCAAACTAATGACCAACTCGGGCTTTGGACAGTCACCATCATCGCCCGATACTTCTCCGCAACAGCCGCACCGAACTCTGGGGTAGGCTAGCATAAACGCCGAGCGCCCATTTCAGAAGGGTAGGGTGGCGACGCCAGAAGTCCGCTAAGGGCCGTACGAATGGGTTGTCGTGCGCCAGACTATCCTCGATCAGCTTCATCAATTCCGGTCGCGATAGAGGCGCGCCACGATGATCAAGGATTGGCGCTACGTTTTCCATGCTGGCCGCGACTAAACCTTCTCGTTCGGCAATGAGCGCAAACAGATGTTCAAAGGCGTGGGCGGCTGTCCCGTCGAGCTGGCCGTTCTCACGAACGAACAGGTCGGTAAAATCGATCTCGACCGCCTTTCTCAACGCGGCGCGGCGAAACCAGAACATCGATCCCGCGGGGAAGCGGCTACCTTTAAGCGCAGATGGATGGATACTGTCCTCCAAAGCTCCACTTTTCTGCGCGTCACGAAAATGCTCTATCCGCCACAGGGTCTTCATCATGACCTTCTCGTTGATCGAAGTGCGGCCATCGAGGGGCAGGAGATGCGCCCGCGCGGCGACCAGACCGATATAAGGTTCGGACTCCAGCAACTTCTGGCCCAACAAGCGTCCGCTATCTTCCGTCTTCAGCAATGAACCGACTAAAAATTGTCGCCAGCCGTCCCCGTCTCGGTGATGAGGCGACCGTTTGGTATGGACCTTCAGGCCGATATCGAAAGGCGGCACGATTTGTTGTTTTAAGGCCGTCAGGAACGGCAGAATATCGCGGCCTCGGTTTTCGACCTCCAGTTCGGTCGCGAAGCGAAGATAGGAAGTTTGGGGACGCGCCACCGGACGGGAGCCGGCGGGCCGAGTGATAACCAGGTCAAAAGGCTGTCGGATGACTGCGTCCAGGTCGTTGGCCATTTCCTCCCAAGTGTCAGGGTAGTAAACATGGGCGAAGATGGTGAAATCTGCGTGGCGGGCTTCGTTCATCTAATTTGCTTCCGCGCTCTTCAAATGCCTTAGTTCATCCCCACTGCGCCTCGCCGATGGCCATTCAACTGTGATGAAAAAATCCATGGAGCGATGCATTCCATTAGCGTCGTGATATTTGGCGTATCGTTGCCGAATTTTGGACACATCCTGCCGTGTAGCAATCTTCCTGGGTCATGCTGATGTGCAACGGCCTCAAAGAAAGCAAGTTCTCTGGGGTGTCAACGGTCCGGCACTAAGGAATGTTGATTCCCACGGAGAAGTTCTCAATAGGAATCAACAATTAGATACCTCCAAGTGGCAGAAAAACAGCGTCTACGGTTATTCCATAGATGCCAACCGAAAGAGTGCGGGGTGGACTTGGAAAGTGAAAAGGTCTAACGCAATTTCATGAACAGAAGAGCGATCAACCTCGTTGAAAACAGCGTGCTCGAATCGGCAAAACGCACGATAGAGACCGAAAGACGCGGTCTTGAAGCGCTTGAGCAGGCCTTTGACAACGGATTGGCCGGTCCATTCACGCGCGCCATCGAAGTGATCGGCGACATCTCCGGCCGCGTCATTGTCACCGGGGTCGGCAAAAGCGGGCATATCGGCGCCAAGCTCGCGGCGACATTCGCTTCAACGGGGACACCCGCGTTTTTCGTGCATGCGGCGGAGGCCACTCACGGCGATCTCGGCATGATCGCGCGCGACGACGTCGTGTTGGCGATTTCCAAAGGCGGCGAGAGCGCCGAACTCAAGAGCATCATTTCCTTCACGCGGCGCTTCTCTATTCCGCTGATCGCGATCACCTGCAGCGACCGTTCCTCGCTTGCAACAGCCGCCGATATCGTCCTTCTCGTGCCGAACGAGCAGGAGGCCTGCCCGAACGGGCTGGCGCCGACGACCTCGACGCTGATGCAGCTTGCGATGGGTGATGCGCTGGCGGTGGCGCTATTGGAAGCACGCGGCTTTACCGCCACGGATTTCCACGTGTTCCATCCTGGCGGCAAGTTAGGCGCGAGCCTGATGCATGTCGCCGATATCATGCATACCGGCGAGCGGCTGCCGCTCGTGGCCAAGGGCACACCGATGCCGGAGGCGATCACGGTGCTGTCGCGCAAGCATTTCGGCTGCGTCGGCGTGCTTGACGAGGATGGACGGCTCTGCGGCATCGTCACTGAAGGCGACATGGCTCGCAACCTGACCCGCAATCTCTCCGAACTTGCCGTCGACGACATCATGACACGGACGCCGAAAACCGTGAAGTCGACGGTGCTGGCGACCGCCGCCCTGGCGCTGCTCAACCAGCATCACATTGGCGCACTGATCGTCACCGATGACGACCGCAGGCCGGTCGGACTGGTGCATTTCCATGACCTGCTGCGGATCGGCGTCGCCTGAGGTCGTGGCATCGTTGCTGCCGGATCTCCGCCGAGTGTTTGCAAATCATAATGCGCATTTGCCGGCTTCGAAGATTGTATCGAAAGACGATGTGAAAAATGACAAAAACCGCGCTGATTACTGGGGTGACGGGTCAGGATGGTGCCTATCTGGCCGATTTGCTTCTGAGCAAAGGCTATACGGTGCATGGTATCAAGCGCCGGTCATCGTCTTTTAATACCGGCCGCATCGAGCATATCTACCAGGATCCGCATGAGGAACATCCACGCTTCATCCTCCACTATGGCGATATGATCGACTCGACCAATCTTCTGAGGATCGTGCAGCAGACACAGCCCGATGAGATCTATAATCTTGCCGCACAAAGCCATGTGGGTGTCAGCTTCGAAACGCCCGAATATACCGCGGATGCCGATGGTATCGGGACGTTGCGGCTGCTCGAAGCGATCCGTATCCTGGGGCTCGAGCAAAAGACCCGGTTCTACCAGGCATCGACGTCGGAACTCTACGGTCTTGTGCAGGAAGTGCCGCAGAGCGAGAAGACGCCGTTTTATCCGCGTTCTCCCTATGCCGCAGCCAAGCTCTATGCCTATTGGATCGTCGTGAATTATCGCGAGGCCTATGGCATGCACGCATCCAACGGCATTCTTTTCAATCACGAAAGCCCGCTTCGCGGCGAAACCTTCGTCACGCGCAAGATCACCATGGCGGTGGCTGCCATCCATCTGGGTCGGCAGGACAAGCTCTTTCTCGGCAATCTTGACGCCCAGCGTGACTGGGGCCATGCCCGTGAATATGTCGAGGGCATGTGGCGCATGCTGCAGCAGGACACGCCGGATGACTACGTCTTGGCGACGGGTGAGACCACGAGGGTCCGCCAATTTGTCGAATGGGCGTTTGCCGACGTCGGTATTGCTTTGGAATGGAAGGGGTCCGGCGTTGACGAAAAGGGTTATGACTCTGCGTCTGGTGCGTGCCTTGTGGAAGTCGATCCTCGGTATTTCCGTCCGACGGAAGTCGACCTTCTGCTGGGTGATCCGACCAAGGCTCGTCAGAAGCTGGGCTGGCAGCACAAAACTCCGGTTCGTGAGCTCGCCGCGGAAATGGTGCGCGAGGATGTCAAGCACTGGAAGGCTTTGAACGGCCGGAAAGAGGTGTGAGTGTACGACTTGTCCAACAAGAAGATCTGGGTTGCCGGTCATCGCGGTATGGTCGGCAGTGCGCTTGTGCGCCGGCTTCAATCTGAAGATTGCAACGTCATCACGGCCACCCGCCGTGAGGTCGATTTGAAGCGGCAGGACGAGGTCGAGAAATTTGTTGAAGCAAACCGACCAGACGCGATCATTCTCGCCGCTGCCAAGGTTGGCGGCATTCTCGCCAATGACAGCCATCCCGCTGAATTCATCTATGACAATCTGATTATTGAAGCGAACATCTTCGAAGCCGCCCACCGGGGCGAAGTGGACCGGCTGCTTTTCCTCGGTTCAAGCTGCATCTATCCCAAACTCGCTCCTCAGCCGATTCCCGAAGAGGCTCTGTTGACGGGCGCGCTGGAGCCGACCAACGAATGGTATGCGATTGCCAAGATCGCCGGTATCAAGCTTGCGGAAGCATATCGTAAGCAATACGGTCGCGATTATATCTCGGCCATGCCGACCAATTTATACGGCCCGGGCGATAATTTCGACCTGAACTCCAGCCATGTGCTGCCGGCGCTCATCCGCAAGGCGCATGCCGCGAAACTTCGCAAAGACCCGCATATGGTGGTCTGGGGCACAGGAACGCCGCGCCGCGAGTTTCTTCACGTCGACGACTGCGCCGATGCACTGGTATTCCTTCTCAACACATATTCGGGCGCCCAGCACGTCAATGTCGGCTCGGGCACGGATCTCGAAATTATCGAATTGACGCGTTTGGTCTGCCGCGTTGTCGGTTATGAGGGTGAGATTATTCACGATCTTTCCAAGCCCGATGGCACGCCGCGAAAGCTGATGAGCAATCAGAAGCTGCAGGACATGGGCTGGAAGCCGCGCATCTCACTGGAGGACGGCATCCGGGCTACCTACGCTTGGTTCCTGGAGTTCGAAAACAGATCTGAGCCAGCGGTCTGATATCAGGTCGGCGAGGGCCACCTTCTTCATAACCGCGTCGGCATTCGCGATACGGCAGATGTCGCCGGTCTGGCACCTAGCCGCGCACCGTTACCCAGAGGGAGGTCGCGCGCGCCGTGAGGTGGTCGTCGAAAGGCGCCGGCACGAGGCATTGGCGACGTAATTCCCTCAGAGTAAAGCCTCGATTCGAACTGGCTTGGAATACCGATCGCTGGTTCTGAAAGCCGCCTCGCATCTATGCGCCTCGAATTACTGCGGTCGCTATCGCCCCAAGCTCTCCATGCGCAGCAGGAAACCCCAGCGAACTTTCGCTATGTCCTGCGACTTTGTCCCTGACCATCGACCTGCGGCTGCCGGATAAATTTCACTTCAGGACGAGAGGGCCTTGATTGGCCACCGAATTTACGACTCGCTTCGGGCGACTGCCGTTGTGTTGCTACGACGCCCGAAAATAATTCTGGATTTATTCTCCTGTTGGCGGATGATCCGATAGTAGCAGCGCACCTTTTGGAGGAAATCATGAAGTCTTGCCTTCTTCCAGTTATGACCCTTACTTGCTGCATATCTTTCGCGGGCGGCCTTTCAGCAGCGGAACTCCAGGCGCCGATGACACCGGAGGTGCACCAGACGACCACCGAGAGCGGCTGGACGGTTTCATTCGCCCCTTACTTCTGGGCGGCTGGGCTATCGGGAGACGTCGGACAATTCGGATTGCCCGAGGCGCATATCGACGCGAGCTTCGGCGACATCCTCGACCACCTCGATTTCGGCGCTATGGCCACTGGCGAGGCCCGCTATGGCCCATACAGCATCTTTGCCGATGTGATGTATTCCAAGATTTCGGGTCAGGGCGGCACGCCCAAAGGTATTCTGGCTGACAATGTCAATGTCTCGTCCGAAACGTTCGCGGGGTTTCTCGGAGCCGGATACGCAATCTACGAGGACAGCACCGCACGCATCGATATTTCCGCCGGCTTTCGAGTCTGGTCCGTGGAAAGCGAACTCTCGTTGGAGGGCGGTATTCTCGACGGAGTTTCCAGGACGGATGATGCGGTCTGGGTCGACGGATTGGTCGGGTTTCGCGGCACCTATTCATTGACGCCTGAAATCTATTTGACTGGCTGGGCATTCGTCGGTGCAGGCGGCGCGGATCTCGACTGGGACGTCGCTGGGGCGATCGGCTACCGCTTCAACGACACCTTCTCTGCCGTTGCTGGATACCGCGCTTTGGGCGTGGACTACAGCAGCGATGGATTTGTATTCGACGTCGTTCAGCAGGGGCCGATGCTGGGCCTTATCGTGCGCTTCTAAATTTTCTGTCGATCATACTAAGCGGAAAAGCTTCATCATGGCATGCCGGGACTAGAAGGCTGAAACTGTATTTCCTCGAGGAGGGACGATGATGCAGGACCTAGGCAGCAGTCGCAAAAAACACAGCGCTTCGGGAGGGGTGTTTATTATCAGCCTCCTATTTGTGTGCATGGGCCATCCCATCTGGGCTCAGGAGGCGGTGCACACTGATATCGGCGACATCAACAAGGAAACGGCCGGACAGGTTTTTCCAAAGCAGCGACCCTATTCGCCCTACGCCGACCGGAATTTCCCAACCCGCCCGTTCTTCGGTGATACACATCTCCATACTTCGTTTTCGATGGATGCCGGAGCGTTCGGGGCAAGGATAGGCCCTCGGGATGCCTACCGATTTGCCAGAGGCGAACAAGTCACGGCGTCCTCCGGTCAACCGGCCAAGCTGTCTCGTCCTCTCGACTTTCTGGTGGTCGCTGATCACTCCGACAACATGGGCTTCTTTCCTGACCTTTTTGCCGGCAAGCCCTCATTGCTCGCCGACCCGACCGGCCGCAAATGGTATGACATGATGCAGTCCGGTGACGGGGCCGAGGCCGCGATCCAAATCATCGTCGCGTTTTCCCATGGAACGTTCCCGAGAGACCTCATGTATTTTCCGGGAACGGACGCCTATCGAAGCGCGTGGCAGGAGACGATCGCCGCGGCCGAGGAATTCAACGAACCGAACCGCTTCACTGCCTTTATCGGTTATGAATGGACGTCGAATACAGGCGGCAACAACCTTCATCGCAATGTCATCTTCCGCGACAATGCCGACAAGGCAAGCCAGGTCGAACCCTTCACGGTCTACCCGCCATTCGGCAGCGACAACCCTGCTGATCTCTGGAAATGGATGGCAGCCTACGAGCAGAAGACCAGCGGCAGGGTGCTGGCCATAGCCCACAACGGCAACCTCAGCAATGGCACCATGTTCCCCACCGTCGAGACCTTCGGCAAGAAGATCGACGCGGAATATGTCCAGACACGCGCAAAATGGGAACGGCTCTACGAAGCGGCTCAGACCAAGGGCGCGGGAGAATCCCACCCCTTCCTGTCTCCAAACGACGAATTCGCGGACTTCGAAATCTGGGACAAGGGCAATCTCGACGGCAGCGTCGCCAAGACGAAGGAAATGCTCGAATTCGAATATGTACGGTCGGCCTACAAGAACGGGCTGAAGCTCGAGAAGGAATTCGGCACCAATCCCTACAAGTTTGGGCTGATCAGCAGCAGTGACGCGCATACGGGCCTTACCGCGATGGAAGAGGACAACTTCTTCGGCAAGACCACGCCGCAAGAGCCAAGCCCGCATCGGATGACCGCCGCCTTCATCGATAACAAGCAGACGGGCATCAAGATCATGGATTGGGAAGTGTCTGCTGCGGGATACGCGGCCGTATGGGCCACCGAAAACACGCGGGCAGCGCTCTGGGATGCAATGCAGCGCAAGGAAACCTACGCGACGACGGGGCCGCGCATGATCGTCCGCTTCTTCGGGGGATGGGATTTCGAAGCCAAGGATGCTCAGAGCCGTATGCCGGCGGACATCGGCTATGCAAAGGGCGTGCCGATGGGTGGTGATCTTGCCGCCGCACCCGCAGGCAAGGTCCCGACATTCCTGGTTGCCGCTTTGAAAGACCCGATCGGCGCGAACCTCGACCGCTACCAGATCGTCAAGGGATGGCTGGACAAGGATGGCAACGCGCAGGAAAAGGTCTATGATGTCGCCTGGTCGGATGATCGGAAAGCCGGCGCGGACGGCAAACTGCCTTCCGTCGGCGATACGGTCGATCTGGCGACCGCGACATGGACGAACTCGATCGGCGACCCCGAACTGATTGCGGTCTGGAAAGACCCGGAATTCGATCCGGCGCAGAGGGCGTTCTATTACGGCCGGGTGATCGAAATCCCAACGCCTCGCTGGACCGCCTACGACGCCGTCCGTTTCGGCGTCAAACCTCCGCCGGGTGCCACTATGACGTTGCAGGAACGCGCCTATACGTCTCCGATCTGGTATAATCCGTCATGACGCGCAGATCCGGGCCGCTATTGCCTTGTCGGAATACGGCAGCCAAATTGGCTGCCGTATCCATCCTCGCATTCGCCGTTGCTTCTCCCGCATTTGCTCACGAAGGCGCAGGGGTCGCGGGTGGGTTTAGCTCCGGCTTCATGCATCCGTTGCTGGGATGGGATCATATCGCCGCGATGGTCGCGGTCGGCATCTGGGGAGCATTCCTCGGTTTGCCTGCGATATGGGCCTTGCCCGTCGTGTTCCCGATAGTGATGGCGTTTGGCGGCGCGCTCGGAATTCTTGGTGTGCCGCTTCCAGGCGTTGAGATTGGCATCGCATTGTCCGCGATCGTGCTCGGCTTGATGGTGGCTTTGGCGGCACGGCCGCCAATATGGGTCGCGGCTTTCGTGGTCGCGGCATTTGCCATATTCCACGGTCACGCGCATGGCACCGAACTGCCCGCCGCAGCCGACGGCGTGGCGTTTGCGGGCGGCTTCGTACTGGCGACAGGTCTTCTGCATCTTACGGGTATCGCGCTCGGGCTGCTGACCAAATGGGATGTCGGCCGGATCGCAATTCGCGCACTGGGCGGAGGGATAGCGATGGCGGGCGTGGCGTTCCTGACGGGCGTGGCATGAAGCGCCATCTGACCACCGCTTTGCTGTTCACCGCGGCCGCGGATCCTGCGTCCGCCCACAGTCCGGTGAAGGGCATCGGCATTTTCTACAATGGGATGCTGCATCCCTACCTTGTCCCCGGACATCTGCTGGTGCTGTTGGCGTTGGGCCTGATGATCGGCCAACATGCGCCGGGCAGCAGCAGGTTTGCCTTGCCGACATTCCTTGCAGCGTTCGTCGCGTCAGCCGCCCTCGCGTCGATGCTGCCGCTCGTGGTCCTTCCCGAGACCATCTTGCTCGTTGTCTCGCTTCTGGCCGGCATGATGGTCGCAGCGTCAATCGCTCCCGGCGTCGTTCTGCCGATTTTGCTGGCGGTTACCGCAGGCATCGTTCTCGGTTTGAACAGCAGCCCGGAGGGTGTTCCCTCTGGCCAAGCCGGGGTGGCCCTCGCTGGAACGGTTGTCGGGGCGTTCCTCGGCATTCTTTACGCCGGCGGCTTGGCGGCCTGGCTTAGCCGCCTCCCTTCATGGCCGCCGATCGCGGTGCGCGTCGTCGGGTCCTGGACATCGGCCTCAGCGCTTCTCGTGCTGGTTCTTGAGTATTCCAAAAGCGGTGCAGCCGCATGAGCCTTCTTCGAAAGGTCGTGTCCGAACCGCTGCTGCAGTTCCTCTTTCTGGGCATCCTTGTGTTCAGCCTGTATTTCGTGATGGACAGGTCGCCTCCTGCCGCAGGCAAGCATCTGATCGAAATCGGCGATGGCCAGCTCGCCCAGATGTTCGACACCTTTTCCAAAACCTGGCAGCGCCCGCCGACCGAAGTCGAATTCAAAGGGCTCGTTGATGGCTATGTAAAGGAGGAGATATTCTATCGCGAAGGCCAGAAGATGGGCCTGGAGCAGGACGACACAGTCGTTCGCAGGCGCATTCAGCAGAAGATGGAATTCCTGCTGGAACCTGGTGTCGAGCAACTGACGCCCGTGCCCGGCGAACTGGAGGCCTATTTCGACGCCCATGCGGACGAGTATCGTCTTCCCCCGCAACTTGCCTTCCGCCAGGTCTTCTTCAGGAGTGATCGTCCCGGCGACCAGGGCGAGTCGGTGGCGAACCATGCTCTCATTCTCCTTAAGGCCGATCCGACGTCGGATGTCTCCACCATGGGCGAACCCACGCTTTTGCCCGAGCGTACGGATTTGGCCGCTCCTGAAACGATTGCCACCATTTTCGACGGGCGGTTCGCCAAGGAATTGCAGTCCGTCCCCATAGGACAATGGTTCGGCCCCATCCGCTCACAATATGGCGTCCACCTTGTCTTCGTGGAGAAGGCGGTTCCCTCCCACGCGCCGTTACTCGAAGATGTCAGATCGGCAGTTCAATTGGACTGGGAAACCGCCAGGCGCAGGGAAATCGCCGACGGCCGCTATAGCGAGATGAAGAAGCAATACGACGTCAAGATCGCATGGCCGGCGGGCTTGGGTGCACCGCCAATCGAGACCTCGGGTGTCAAATGATCCGATTGTCGGCCTTCGTCCTTGCCTACTTCGTTTTTGCGATGACCGCCGCCAATGCCCATGAACTGCGTCCGGCCTACCTGCAAATCATCGAGATCGCGCCGAGCCGGTACGCAATGACGTGGAAGGTACCGGCGCGCGGCGAATACAAGATGGCGCTCTATGTCCGGCTGCCTGCGACCTGCAGACAGGTGGACGAGCCCGTTGGCGGCTACATCGAGGCCGCCTACGTAAGTCGTTGGCAGGCCGATTGCGCTGGCGGGCTTGCAGGACAGGTGGTCACTGTCGAGGGTCTGTCATCGACTTACACCGATGCATTGGCGAAGATCGTCAATCTCGACGGCACAACGCAGACAAGCCGCATTTCGCCTGACTTTCCAGATCTGACGGTGGCGGCATCTCCCACCGCCATGGGAACAGCCAGAACCTATTTTCTCCTGGGCGTTCAGCACATCATGCTGGGTATCGACCATCTGCTGTTCGTCTTCGCGCTGCTGCTCCTGATCGGCAAGCCGAAGGAATTGCTGCTCACCGTGACCTCGTTCACCGTGGCGCATTCGATCACGCTCGCCTTTGCCGCCCTGGGCATCGCGTCCGCGCCGCAGCCGCCTGTCGAGGCGCTTGTGGCGCTCAGCATTATGTTCGTAGCTTCCGAGATCATCCGTTCGGGTCAAGGCGGGACGGGTGTTTCGCGCCGCTATTCCTGGCTGATCAGCTTCCTGTTTGGCCTGCTGCACGGTTTCGGGTTTGGTGGTGCGCTGCGCGAGATCGGCTTGCCTCAGAAAGATGTCCCGCTGGCGCTGTTAACCTTCAATCTCGGCGTCGAGGCAGGGCAACTTGTGTTTGTCGCCATCGCGCTCCTGGCGATGGCCAGCATGAGACTGCTGTTGGTTTTCGACTTCTCACGCCTGCGGTTCTGGCTGGCATACCTGATCGGAACGCTTTCCGCGTTCTGGTTCGTTCAGCGCGTGGTTGGATTTGGGTGAGTGCGCAGCGCGCCCAAAGTCGCCAATGACGCTAAAACGATATCCGGCACGACTGGAAAATCAAGGAATTAAGGGCATTTAGGAAGAGATTGGCTGGGGAGCCTGGATTCTCACATGATTTCAATGACTTAACGAAATAGCCTTGAAATTGCCTATGTTTTCCTGCCGCGAGCGACCGTGGATGCCACCTTTGTGCCTTGGCTTTGGGCCTCAGTCAACATGAGGACCCAGCGGTAATTATTTCCGCTGGTGACCTCGTTCGGGCAACTCAAGAAAAGTTCTCCAGCACTGCGAGGAACGTGTGCCGATCGCCTTGTCCCTCGGTCAGCCGCACCCGCCCCTCGATGTCCGCAAGATGGTGATCCATCAGATCCTGTGCCTTGGTGAGATCCTTTGCCTTCAGCGCTGTAACGATCATACGATGGTGGTCGGCACCACAGTCGTCCTTGCGGTCTTCTTCATAGAGCGACATGACGAGGGAGAGGCGCGCGACGATCTTGGAGAGCATTTCAGTCAGCACGGGATTGCCTGCAAGATCGGCGAGGACGATGTGAAACTTTCCCGAAAGCACCGTCTTCGACTTCTCGTCGCCGTGATGATGGATGTGTTCTTCCTCGTCCGTCAGCTTTTCCAGCGTATCGAGTTGCTCCGGCGTTGCGCGTGTCACGACGAGTTCGAGCAGCAGCCGTTCGAGTTTCCGACGGGCTTCGAACAGGCTTTTCGCCTGCTCGATGCTCGGCTCGGCGACGAAGGTGCCGCGGTTTCTCTTGCGTTCCAGCAGGTGATCGCTTTCGAGAACGCCGAGCGCGCCGCGCACGACGGTGCGGCTGACCCCGAAATGCTCCGCGATCGCTTCCTCGAGGATCTTGGTTCCAGGCTTGAGCGCACCTTCGCCGATTGCCGCGGCCAGCGTGTTGCGAATGCGCTCGGACACGTCGTCATTGTCAACGGTGTCCGCCGCGCCGTTGGTTGTAGTGGTCGATTTCAGGCTCTGACGACGCGTCTTCTTCATCATTCCTCTCCAGGCTCTGCCACGGCGTCCGGCACGTGCTGGACGCCGTGGCATATCCGATATCGGTGCACCATAATTTTTTCCATAAGAATGTTTGTGCGCAACTCGATATTTCCACTGAAAGCTGGTGATGCCAAGCGGCCGAAGCCACCATCATCTGGGGCGATCAGGCCGCTTTTTTTGCTCGACACTGCCGAGTTCAGGGCGATGCCCTTGTCCTTGCAGATCGCCTCGATGTGACCTGCCGACTGCCTGATGAAGGCGATTGCCTCATCAAAGCCGTAGGACTGGTGCTCATAGGTCGGGTAGCCATACTGACGGGCCTCATAGGCCTCCCAGTCCGGTACGTGGTCCGATGCGACGCGTGTCCCGTAGGCATCGACCAGCGCCATGTAGGCGTCCAGTTCTTCCGCGTCGAGATCAGGATGGCCGGCCCGCCAGATCGGATCGTCGATTTCGATGCACTGGCGCGGATTGGCCTTGCGCGGCTTGTCGATGACGGAGGCAGCAACCTCCAGAGACAGGTTCAGCGCCGGATTGGCGTCAGCCAGAATCGGCAGGATCGTCGCGAAATCGACGATGCCGCCACCGACGGGGCGGGTCTGGAAGTCGAGCCCGCCGGGCGCGCGGCCGACATAGGCATCCTTGATATGCGTCTGGCGGACGAAGGGGGCGAGGCGCTTCGCCGCGAAGACCGGATGCTCGGCGCGCTGCAGGCCATTGGCGGTGTCGAAGACGGCGCCGACGCAATCTGGCCCGACTTTCTCTATCAGCCGCAGGATCTCGAATGAGGTGATCTCGTCATGAGTCTCGATGTTCAGGTGCGCGCCATGCGCGCGGGCGACCGGTGCGAGCTTCTGCAGAACCTTCTCGATGCCTATCAACTGGTCTTCCCAAGTGATGTCGGTCCGGAACCGATCGTTGGCCAGTCGGCCGCGATATTCGGACTTGAAGTTGCCGGGTGCGACCCAGAGCTCGAAGCAGCCGATCGCGGCGCTCGCCTCGATCATCCGCGTGAAGCCCAAGATGATGTCACCGTCGCCGGCGGCGCGAAGGACGGGTTCCTCGGCGCTGCAATAGGGATTGATCTTGCCGACGCCGCTCTCAAGGTAAAGACCGAGTTCGTCGGCCTTCGCCCTGATCTCGCGCAGCTCTCCGATGTCGAGGGTCGGGCTCATGTCCAGCGCGGTGGAGAAGAAAATGCCGGAAAGCCCGAGTTCCTTGACGTGGTCAAGGCTGCCGAGCGGGCCGCGCTTCTTCGATTCCGGCAGTTTGATATTGTCGATGCCAAGCTTCATGTCATGCTCCTTGTCGTTTCCTGACAGGCCCCGCTGCTCTGGCAAGGCCCTGTTTATTGATTTGCCCTCAGGCGCGTTTCGCGGTGCGGGACTTGTTGGCGGCGTTGCGATATTTCGGCTGGAGGCTCTTTTCGAGATAGTGCTGGCCTATCGACGCCACCGTCGTGATCGCGAGGTACCAGATGGAGGCGACGAACAGCAGTTCGATCACGAGGAAGTTGCGGGCGTAGATGACCTGTGCCTGCGTCAGCAGGTCCTGCATGCCGATGACGGAAACGATGGCGCTCGCCTTCAGCATGCCGATCGCCTGGTTGCCGGTCGGGGGCACTATGAGGCGCGCTGCCTGCGGCAGGATGATCGTCCGGAATGTCTGCCGGGGCTTCAGTCCGAGTGCTGTCGCCGCTTCCCGCTGTCCGCGGTCGATGGCGAGCAGGCCGCTTCGGATGATTTCCGACATGTTGGCAGCCTCATGAAGGCCGAGAGCCAGAAAGCCCGCTAGAGCCGGGGTAACGAGATCGTTGATGGAGATACTGTAGTGTCCCACTCCGACCTGCGGAATGAACAGCGCGATGTTGAACCAGAGGAAGATCTGGACGATCAGCGGCACGCCGCGAAACCACCAGACGAAGCCTGCGGCAATCACCTCCAGAACAATGTTCGTCGATGTTGCCATGACGGCGAGAAGGCAGCCGAGGCCGATGCCAAAGACCATCGCGCCGGCCGTCAGTTCGAGCGTCAGAAGCACGCCGCGCAGGATCGAGGGATTCACGAGATAGCGCGGAATCTCCGACCATTGCACACTCTGGCTCTGTGCCACGGTGGCTGCAAGAAGCACCAGCGCGAGGATCGCGCTGGCACCGGTTGCGAACTGTCCCCACTTCATCGACCTCATGGCCGGTGGCGGCAGGCTCATTGTCGTTGTCTGCGTGGTGAACAGTGCCATGAGCTTCACTCTGCGGGCATGCTGGCGGCGTCGTTGACCTTGACGGTCTTGACGGCGAGCGGGCCGAGGCTCCACTTCTTCATGATCGTCTCGTATGCGCCGCTGTCGACCATCTGCTGTAGCGCGGCGACGACGGTGTCGCGGAGCTCCGGATTGTCCTTTGTCGTCAGCATGCCGAGATAACCGACGGCGAGACGGATGTCGGGAAGCGCCTGCAGGCCCTTGCCGTTACCTGTCTGGTGTTCGGTCGTATAGACGCTGGTCGCATAGCCGTTGACGGTGGCGTCGGCGCGACCGGTGCGCACCGCCTGCAGCACGTCGGGCATCTTCGGGATCGCCATGATGTCGATCGGCGTCTTGCACTTGGCGGAAGCGGACTCGACCATCTTGCCCTGGAAGGTACCGACGGGCACGGCGACCTTCTTGCCGCAGAGGTCTTCCATGCTTTTGATGGAGAGAGGGTTGTCCTTGATCGTCATGATCGTCGTGGCGTCGTACATGTAGTCGATGACATCGACCTGCTTTTCCAGTTCGACATCGTCGTTGATGCCTGAGATCGTCATGTCGAAGCGCTTGGACAGAATGGCGGGGACGATGGCGGCGCCGGCGCCGACATCTGTCATATGCACGTTGACGCCGAGTATGACGCCAAGCGCCGCGGCGATATCCGCGTCGATGCCGACAAGCTTGCCGTCATCGTCATGGAAGCTGATCGGAGGGGTCAGGTCGGTTGCCACCTTCAGCACGCCTGCTGTCTTGATGGAAGCAGGAAGGCCATCTGCCAGCTTCTGGGTCAGGACCACGCCTGGGAGCTTGCCGACCTCAGCTACTTCCATCTTCTCGGCCGCGCTCTCCGCTGCATGGGCTGAGAGTGACATGAGGGTGACGAGTGCGGTGGCGATGCCGGTCTTCAGAACTGTCTGCACGTTTTTCATGGGATCCCCTTTTTCGATTTTTGCTGTGCGTGGACTTTCAGGGAATACCCAAGCAATCACCATGCCAGTTCCATTTCAACGGCACCAAACGATTGAAACTTATCGAATAAATTGAAAAAGATCTTTTCCGAATAAAGTTTCGCAAATTATTTCGCATAATATTTCGAAATATAACTGATTAAAAGTTATCCTCACGTCGGTTTTATAAGCGAAAACCGCCCAAAACCGCACCTCTCCCTATAATCCTTACGCTCGCATGACGGCGGGCACTTGGCGAGATGGCTTGTTTCCTGCCGGACGAGCCAGTTACCCGGTCGATAAATGAGCAGAATTCTGCACGACATCGCACCTAATTGACAAAACTTTAGACAAGTTAAAATCCGTAATAACTGGCGGAAATAATTAATAAGAAAGTTTCGAAACTTTATAAATCATAAAAATCTATCTTTAATCAGGCACTTGAACTTCTATCATTCGCCGAGTCTCGAATCTGGCACGGCCCTTGCAGTTTCCTTTTCACAAACATGCTCCGGCGTCGGAGCGATCACTGCCACCACGCAAGATCAGGGAAGCTACATGCTGGACATCGCAGAGACTACCGATCGTAAGCGGCTCAGTGTCCGGGGCGTCACTCATAGCTATGGCGGCCAGAATGCTGTGAGTGACATTTCCTTCGATGTAGACGCCGGCGAGATCGTCGCGCTACTCGGGCCCAGCGGCTGTGGTAAGTCGACGGTGCTCAGGGCCATCGCCGGCCTCATCCAACCGAAGGCAGGCAGGATCGTGCTCGGCGACGACGACCTCGCCAACGTGTCCGCCCGCGCGCGCGGCATCGGCATGGTCTTCCAGAATTACGCGCTCTTCCCGCACCTGACCGTCGCGGAAAACATCGCATATCCGCTGGCCTGCCAGAAGGTCCCGCGCTCGGAGCGAAACGCGCGTGTCGCCGAAATGCTCTCGCTTGTCCGTCTTGATGGCTATGGCAATCGCCTGCCGCGCGAGCTCTCCGGCGGCCAGCAGCAGCGTGTGGCGGTCGCCCGCGCCATCGCCGGCCGTCCGTCGCTGCTGCTTCTCGACGAACCCTTCGGCGCTCTCGACCGGGCGCTGCGCTTCGACCTGCAGGTCGAACTGCTTCACCTTCAGAAGACGCTGGGTATCACCACTCTGATCGTCACCCATGATCAGGAAGAGGCACAGAGCCTCGCGAGCCGGCTGGTGCTGATGAACAAGGGCAATGTCGAGCAGATCGACACGCCGATGGCGGTCTATGACCGGCCGAAGACCCTGTTCGTCAACACCTTCATCGGCCAGACCAATGTTCTGCACGGAACCGTTGAAACGCTCGGCGAAGACGACACGGTCATTGCCCTAAAGAGCGGTGAGAGCCTTATCCTGCCGCGCCGTCTGAACTTTACGACAGGCTCCGACGTGACGATCACCTTCCGGCCCGAAGAGGTTCGGCTGATGACGCAGCCGGGCGTGAACGCGCTTGCCGCGCGGATCACCGTGTCCGTGCCGCTCGGCCCGACGCTGATCCATGATCTCGTCCTTGCAGATGACACCGGCCTGCGCGCCTCCGAGGTCCGTGGTCCCGCAACCGCCATTCCCGCCATCGGAGCCGAGCTTTTTGCAGAGATCGACACCCGCAGGTGTCACGTATTTCCGGCTGAACCGGAAAGCATCCAGTGAATGAATGCCCCCACGAACAATAACCAACAGAGGTGACAGCATGAACGACTTCAAAATGACCCGCCGCCATTTCGGCCTTCTCGCTGCCGGCGTCGCCGCAGCCTCCGCAGTACCCTTCGCTGCCCGTGCGGCAGCAGGCGAAACCGCGATCGCCGCGACCTTTCCGGGCAACTGGGAAGACGGCTATCGCAGCGTTCTGGCCCCGCTCGTCAAGGAAGCCGGCTACGGCCTGACGATTGCCCCCTCCATGGCGCAGGACCAGCTTGCCAAGGTCATGGCAAGCCCCGGCAACCCGCCTTACGACACGCTGCTGATGTCGCCGGGCCAGATGGCCGTCGCCATCGAAAACGACATCATCCAGAAGATCGATCCGAGCCGCCTGAAGAACTGGGGCATGCTCGATCCGGCCTTCCAGGGTGAATACGGCCCGACGGTGACGATCGAGGTCAACGGCATCGCGTACAACCCCGACCTCGTGCCGCGTCCGAAGGGCTATCGCGACCTGTTCGAGAACCCGGCCTATAGCGGCCTCGTATCCTGGACCGGTTTCGGCTCCAACACCGCCGTCATGGCCTATACGGAGATGGCAAAGATCTTCGGCTCCGGCCCTGATGACATGGACGCGGTCTTCAAGGTGTTCAAGGAGCATCCGGAACAGTTGAAGGGCGTGGTCGACAGCACCAACCATCAGATGACGCTGTTCCAGCAGGGCGAGATCGCGGTCTTCATGTGCTCGACCGGCAATGTCGCCCGCCTGAAGTCGATGGGTCTGAAGGCTGAGTATGTCGCCCCGGAAACCGGCGCGCCGGCAGCGCCTGTCAACATCCACCTCACCAAGGGCGCAAAGAACCTCGACGCGGCCTACGCCTATATGGACGCCGCCATCTCCAAGGCTGCCCAGGACAAGCTGAAACTGCCGCCGACCGAGATGTTCCCGACCAACAAGGACGTCGCGCTCACCCCTGAGATCGAAGCCTATGTGACGCGCGAGCAGCTCAAGAACATGGTCTATCCAGACTGGGTCGCCATCAACAAGAGCCGCGCCGCCTGGATCCGCCAGTTCGACGCCCTCGTCGCAGGCTGAGGAGAGCACGATGAAGGCGGGCGGTTTTCCATACGTTATCCCGATGCTTTTGCTTTCAGTGGCGTTCTTTGCGACGCCGCTCGCCGTTCTCGTCGGTTTCAGCTTCACTGGGCCTGATGGGGCCACGCTGGCCAACTACATCAGGTTCTTCGGGGACGCGTTCAATTTTCGCGTCCTCCTCAACACGGCACGGCTCGGTCTGTTGACCGTTGCCGCCACGACGCTGCTCGGCATCCCGATCGCGCTTCTCTACTGGCACAGCGGCAGGACGGCGCGCCAGGTCATCATCTTCCTGACGCTCGTCCCGATGCTGACCAGCAATGTGGTGCGGACCTTCGCCTGGATCGTCATTCTCGGGCGGCAGGGGCCGATCAGCGAGGCGCTGCTTGGGCTCGGGCTAATCGGCCGGCCGATGACCCTGATGTTCACCGAACTCGGCCTCGTCATGGCCATGTGCCAGATCGACCTGCCATTGATCATCTTGCCGCTCGTCGCCATTCTGTCGCGCACGCCGGTTCAATATACCGAGGCGGCGCAGGTTTCGGGCGCCGGTCCATGGCGCATCTTCGTGACCGTGCTCATCCCGCTGATGCTGCCGGGTCTGCTGGCCGGCTGGATCCTGGTCTTTGCCAGCACCAGCAGTTCCTTCGTCACACAGGCCGTCATCGGCGGGGCGCGAAATGTCTACGTTCCGCAATTGATCTACCGCGAGGTCGGCACGCTCTTCGACTGGCCGCTGGCTTCTGCAATCGCCGTCGTGCTGTTGCTCTCCACCGGGTGCCTGCTTGTCGCAATGACCATGATTTCCCGTCACAGGAGGCTTGTCGGCCATGGCTGATCCCAAGGTTAAGCGAAGGGGCGAAAACCCCATTCCCGGTCTGCTTTACAAGCTCTTCGTCTTTGGTTTCGGCACCTTCGCGGTAATCTATCTCGTGGCGCCGATCGTCATTGCCCTGACGATGTCCTTCACTTCGGGCCAGACGCTCAAATACCCGCCGGAGGGCTTCTCGCTTCGCTGGTACGAGGCACTGCTCGATCCCGTCCGTTCGGCGACGGAACATGCGGCCGCCTTCAACTCGCTGAAGATCGCGGGCCTTGCCGTGCTGGGGTCGCTGCTCTTTGCCGTGCCGGCTACCATCGGCATGAGCCGGATGCGCAAGGGCACGGTCGGCGCCATCGAGCCGCTGCTGCTGTCGCCGCTGGTGCTGCCAAGCCTCGTCTACGGTCTGGCAGCGTTGATCGTCGCCAATTTCATCGGCTTCCAGCCGTCGCTCTGGCTGACCGTGGCTGGCCATATCGTCGTCTTCGGACCGCTGATGTACCGCGCCGCCTCAGTCGTCGCGCAAGGCCTCAACCCTTCGCTCGCCGAGGCATCGACCGTCATGGGTGCATCCTGGTTCACCACGCTCCGCCGGGTCACGCTACCGCTGCTGATGCCGGGCATTCTCGCCGGCGCCTTTCTCGTCTTCATCCAGTCGTTGGACAATGTCTCGATCTCGCTCTTCCTCGCCGATGCCGAAACGACAGTTCTCCCGCTCCGGATGTTTGCACTGATCGAGGAATCTCTCGACGTTCGAGTCGCCGCGATCTCGGGCATCCTCATCGGCCTCACCCTGATCGTCATGCTCGTCGCAAGGCGCGTTCTCGCGCCGCGGCAAGCCTGATCAAACTCCAAAAATAATCTGGAAGGAAACACCCATGACCCGTAGCGCAACCAAGTCTGGCTCCTATCGCGTCGGATCGCGGCTCGCCGATTTTCAGCCGGACTTCGATTTTGACGCGCCGCTGCCCCTGCCGGTCGAGGAATTTGAGGATCGCCTGCGCCGCATCCGCCGCCAGGCCGTGGAAGCCGGGCACGATGCGCTGATCGTCCACACCGGCAGCGTCGGCTGGTTCCACGCCTCCAATCACTATCTGCGGTACATCTGCGATTGGATGCGCGAGGGCGTTCTCATCATCCCGACTGACAGCGACAAGCCTCTGACGCTACTCTCCTTCTTTACCCAGTCGGTGCTACTGCCGCCGGGCGGAGAGCCAGTACTGGTCGAGGATATCTGGCAGATCGGACCGATCGGCCGTGAATATGCCGACCGTCCCGGCGACAGCGTCGTCAAGACCGCCGAGAAGTGCGCCGAGCTTCTTGGTGGCATGGGCCTGTCGAGGGCCCAGATCGGTCGGATCGGTGACCGCACCTCGCTCACCTTCTGGGCAGCCCTCGACGAACTCATGCCGAAGGTCAAGTCCGTCGCCGACAATGCCATTCTCGACCGGATGCAGAAGGTCCGTTCGCCGCGCGAGATCACGATGTTTCGCGCCGCAGCCCAGTTGATCAGCATCGCCACGCAAGCGGCCTATCATGTCGCCAGACTCGGTGTCACCGACCATGAGATTTACGCCGCCTTCACGCAGGCCCAGCTTTCCTATGGCGGCGAGACCGGAGACGGCTACCAGATCGGCATCAACGAGTTCGGCACCCATTGCGGCAAGCCCTATGGTCACGTCGTCCGGCCGGGCGACCTGATCAACCTCTATGTCTCGAACGTCACCTATCGCGGTTACACCGCCCAAACCGCCCGCATGATCGCAATCGGCGACATCACCAGGCGGCAGGAGGAGGTGCTCGAGGCCTGCGCCGAGGGCGTCAAGCGCGCCGAAAAGCTGATCCGACCGGGTGCTCTGATGCGGGATGTCAACAATGCCGCCTTCGAACCGATGATCGAGCGCGGCATTCTGACGTCTCCCGACGCGCGCACCATGCCATACAACTGGGCGCCGATGGACGATGGCAGCGCGCGCCTGATCCCACGACAGTATGTCAAGAACATTGACTGGGAGGCGCAGGGCCGCAAGCTGATGCACGTCTATCCGGCGACGCACGGGCCGCATAACCCCAATCTCGGTCATTCCGTCGGCATGGCCGGCGGCCAGAACAGCTTCAACATCTCGTCGCACAATTACGACCGGATGGAGGAGGGCATGGTCTTCGTGCTGCATACGCAGTGGCTGGAGCCGCTGTCGGCCGGCTGCAATGTCGGCGACATGTACGTCGTCACCAAGGATGGCTTCGAAAATCTCTCCCGCCACACCTCGCTTGAAACCCACCGCATAGCAGTCGAGGCCTGACATGACCGATACGACCCTTGGCCACACCCATTTCGACTTCGCGAAGCTGACCGAGCGCGAGCGCTACAAGATCCTGATCGGTACGGTGATTCCTCGCCCTATTGCCTTGGTGACGACGGTCGACAAGGACGGCAAGCCGAACGCCGGCCCCTTCAGCTTCTTCAATGTCCTGACCCACGATCCGGCCATCGTCGCGATCGGCGTCGAAAACTATTCGGACATGCGCTTCAAGGATACCGCCCGCAACATCCGAGAGACTGGCGAGTTCACCGTCCACATCTGCGACAGCGCGCTGGTCGACCAGATGGAGATCTGCGCCATCAAGTTCGGCCCTGAGGTGAACGAGATGGAGGAGGCGGGCCTCGCAACCGTGCCCGGACAGATGGTCCGCAGTCCGCGAATCCTTGCAGCCCCGGCAGCCTTGGAATGCCGTCGCCACACGACGCTGCAGGTCGGACCGGCACGCGAGATCATCCTCGGCGAGGTCGTGGGCGTTTTCGTCCGCAGCGACGCGGTCAATGCGTCGAACCTGCATATCGACCAGCAGATGATGGACGCTGTCGGTCGAATGGGTGGCCATACCTATAGCAGGACGCGCGACCAGTTCGATATCAAGACGCTGACGCCGCAGGAGTGGGAAAGCCGGGAAGTGGCTGCAGAATAAGCCACGGTGAAACAAGGTCGTCCCTAGATTTCAAAACGGGGTCCCCAGCCCGTTTTCGCACGCCGACAAATGGCGTTTTAGACGATGAGGGAGCTCAGAACGGCGCGTCTCTTTCTGCCGCTAACTAACTGTAAAATTATGACATTTTCAGTGTGTCATGTGCCAGAAAGTTCGAGTTATCTCAGCGCCATAAAATAAAGTGCCTGGGGACCTTGGATTCTCACGTGATTTCAATAGCTTAGGAGAAAAGTTTTGAAATTCCCTCTGTTTTCCTATCGCGAGCGATCGTGAATGCCACCTTTGTGCCCTGGCTTTGGGCATCAGTCAATACGGGTCTGAAGCGGAAATAATTTCCGCTTTCGGGCTGAAGTTTACGTTCCCGCAGTCGCCGCGCGGAGCGGGAGCACGTGCGCGCCAGTAGAAGATGTTGCCGCGGCGAATAAGGTTCTCGACGTCGTGGCGGACCGCCATGAGATTGTTGCCCTTGCCTGCCACCGGCGACGCCGCCGCGCTTGTCGCGCGTGGGCATCACCTGTGGGCTACAGTTCTGGGCATCAGGTCGCCAATAATGCCAAAACGATATCCGGCACGCTTGGAAAACCAAGGAATTAAGGGCATTTAGGGAGAATTGGCTGGGGAACCTGGACTCGAACCAAGATTAACGGAGTCAGAGTCCGTCGTTCTACCATTGAACTATTCCCCAACAAGGCGACGCAATGGCCGCTTCGTTGCTGTGCGGGCTTATAACCAAAAGTGTTCGGATTGCAAATACCCGATTTGAAAAAAATCGGCTGTGCGGGGAAGGGCGGAATATCGCTGCAAATCCCTGTCCAAAAAAGAATTTGGCGATTTCGGCGGGCGCTGATATTCTTGCCGCAACGCAAAAATCAAACGAGCGCCTGCTGCATACCTCAGAACTTGCGCGGCGCGGTGGAAAAACAACGTGGAAGACCCCGAAGGCGGCGCAAAGCCGCAATTTGACGGGGCGTCGGCGGCAGGGCGCAAGGACGGCAAGAAGTCCAGGCGCCGCAAGGGCAAGCGTGGCGGGCAATCCCGCAGCGCGGCTCATCCCGCTTCGCATGAGCCTACCGGCGGTGCCGGACAGCCTGCGCGCCCGATGGAAGATGCAGCCGGCAATCCGGCCCGCAAGCGAAAGCGTCGCCGCCGTGGCGGCCATGGTGGGCCGCAGGACGGCTCATCTCATCCCCAGGTGATAGAGCAGACGGAAGCGGCGGGTAACGCTGCTCACTCCGAAGGCGATTCGACGCCGGGCCGGCGCAATCGCCGCAAGCACCGCGGCAAGCGCGGTCTTCAGGGCCGGCCGCTGACGTCGGCAAAACCATCGGGTGCCTCGCAACAGGAAAGCCGCGCCGAAGAGACGGTGCGCAGTGCTATTCCGCGCGATACGCCGAACGGCACAGCTGCCAACCGCAAGGGCCGCCAGGATAGTCAAGGCCATACCGGTTTTCAGGGAGATCGCCAGGCCGGCGAACATGCATGGCCGGATGACCTCTATGCCGCTCTCGACCTTGGCACCAACAATTGCCGCCTCCTCATCGCCCAGCCGACCCGCCCGGGGCAATTCCGGGTGGTCGACGCCTTTTCCCGTATCGTGCGGCTTGGCGAAGGCCTTGCGGCCAGGGGCCGACTGTCCGACGAGGCGATGGAAAGGGCGGTAGAAGCCCTGAAGATCTGCGCCTCGAAGCTCAGGAACCGGGAGATCCGTCGCATGCGGCTGATCGCCACCGAGGCCTGCCGCCAGGCGGTCAATGGTGAGGAATTCCTTGCCCGGGTCGTTGCCGAAACCGGTCTCTCGCTCGAAATCATCGATCGCGAGACCGAAGCGCGGCTCGCCGTTTCCGGCTGCTCGTCGCTGGTCGGGCGTGAGACACGCTCCGTCGTGCTCTTCGATATCGGCGGCGGTTCGTCGGAGATCGCCGTCATTCGCATCGGTGACAATCGTTACAGTCGCCTCGCCAATCACATCACCCACTGGACCTCGCTGCCGGTCGGCGTCGTGACGCTGTCGGAGCGTCATGGCGGGCACGACGTTACGCCGGAAGCTTTCGAAGGCATGGTGCGCGAAGTCGGAGGCATGCTCGAAGGCTTCGATTGCCCGGAGATCGAGGTCGCCCAGACCGGCGATTTCCACCTGATCGGCACATCGGGGACGGTGACGACGCTTGCCGGCGTCCATCTCGATCTGCCGCGATATGACCGGCGCAAGGTCGACGGCATCTGGCTGTCCGATGACGAGGTCTCCGCCATGCAGGCAAAGCTGCTCTCCTGGAATTTCGAAAGCCGCGCCGCCAATCCCTGCATCGGGCCTGATCGGGCCGATCTGGTGCTCGCCGGCTGCGCCATTCTCGAGGCGATCCGCCGCCGCTGGCCGAGTCCGCGCATGCGCGTTGCCGATCGCGGCTTGAGGGAAGGCTTGCTCACCGACATGATGGCCGATGACGGCGTGTGGCGGCGCCAGCGCAACCGCCGCGGCCAGCGGGCCAGATCCGGATGATTTTCGGCCACGCCTAAGATCTGAATCCGGATATAATCGAAGAAATAGAGCATGATGCCGAAAACCGCGCCCACGTTTCGGCACCATGCTCTGGATAAGGGGAAGGCATGACCAAGGCACCGATCGCGGGAAACCGCACCGGCCGCAAGCTCGGCCAGCGCGTCAAGAACAAGAAGATGAAGGCCTCCTCGCGCCAATGGCTGCAGCGCCACATCAATGACCCCTATGTGCAGCGCGCCCAGCTCGAAGGCTACCGTGCCCGCGCCGCCTTCAAGCTGCTGGAGATCGACGAGAAGCACCATATCCTGCGCGGCGCCAAGCGCATCATCGATCTGGGTGCGGCACCCGGCAGTTGGTCGCAGATCGCCGCCAAGGTCACCGGCTCGACGGATGAGGATATCCGGGTGGCGGCGATCGATTTCCTGGAAATGACCCAGCTGCCCGGGGTGAAAATCCTGCAGCTCGATTTCCTCGATCCCAGTGCGCCGGAAAAGCTGCTGGAGGCGGTTGGCGGCACGCCTGATCTTGTCATATCGGATATGGCTGCGCCGACCACCGGCCACCACCGCACCGACCATCTGCGCACCATGCATCTCTGCGAAGTCGCGGCGCATTTCGCCGTCGAGGTGTTGGGAGAAGGCGGACATTTCCTCACCAAGTCCTTCCAGGGCGGCACCGAGCGTGAGCTGCTCGCCATGCTGAAGCAGCACTTCCGTCAGGTCGTCCATGTCAAGCCAAACTCGTCGCGCGCCGAATCGGTCGAGATGTTCCTGCTCGCCAAGGGCTTCAAGGGGCGCAAGGCCGAAGCGGAAGCAGAGCAACCCTGATCTTCCCGGTCCTGTCCGATGTTGGCGATCTCTTGGATGAATCCTTAAATCGGCATCGATTTTAGGGTAAACTGCAGCAGTTGAAAGCGTTCCAGCGTCCTTCGCGCCTCTCGAAGGACGCGCGGCGCTATAAGGATTTGAACCGCGGATCCCCATGCTTCTTTACGTCACGCTCGGAACCAACGACCTCTATCGCGCAGGGCATTTTTATGATGCCGTGCTGCCTCTGCTTGGCTATCGCCGCCAGCACTATTCGGAGGAGGAAATCGGCTATTCCGCCGACGGCGATACGCGCTGCCGCTTCTGGGTGGTGACCCCGTTCAATCGCCGCCGGGCAACATCAGGCAATGGCGCCATGGTCGCCTTTGCGGCCGAACGCCGGGCGGATGTCGATGCCTTCCATGCGGCGGCGATAGCGGCGGGCGGAGTGGACGAGGGCGAGCCCGGCCTGCGCTCCTATCATGCCCATTTCTATGCCGCCTATGTGAGAGATCTCGACGGCAACAAAATCAGCGCCGTCTGTGAAAACCCCGAATAGGGCCGCCCTATTTCACCACCGGCTGCTCGACGTCGATCGGAGACTGCATCACCACCTTTGCGCGGTGGCCGGAAACGAGCGCGCCGGCATTGCGATCCATCCGGATGAAGGGGATGGTCGCAATGACCGTCAGTCCCGCGATGATATAGAAGGCAAGATGGAAATCGGCGACCTGCAAGGCTTCGCCCCGGATATAGATCGAGCTTTCCAGGATCGCGGCTGCGACCGCAACCCCGAGCGCCAGGCTGACCTGTTGCATCACCGAACTCATCGATGTCGCCTGGCTGGCTTCGGCATCCTCGATATCGGCGAAGGCAAGCGCATTGACGCCGGTGAACATGAAGGAGCGGGAGAAGCCGCCGAGCAGCAGCACGCCGATGATGACGAGATGCGGCGTTGCTGGCGTGAACAGGCCGGTAATAACGGTCACAACAGTCGTCACCACGGCGGCGCAGAGAAGCGTCGTCCGGAAGCCGGCGGCCGCGAAGACGCGTTTTGCCATGAACTTGGTGGTGATCGCCCCGATCGCTCCGGCAAAGGTGATTAGGCCGGATTGGAACGGCGTCAGCCCGAAGCCGAGCTGCAGCATCAGCGGTGTCAGGAAGGGCATGGCGCCGACGCAAATACGGAAGAGCGTGCCGCCCAAGGTGGAGGCCCGGAAGGTCGGGTTCTTGAACAGGTTGAGGTTGAGGATCGGCGCCGGGTGGCGTTTGGCATGGCGGATATAGAGGAAGCCGCAGACGAGGCCGATCAGAGTGGCGGTAATGCCGATAACCGGGGGCAGGGCCGGCAGGCTGACTACCGAAAGGCCGAAGACGACGCCGGCGGCCGAAAGCGAGGTCAGCACGAAACCGGTGAAATCGAGCCTCGGCGGCGCCGTCGCCTCGACCTCCGGCAGGAAGATCGTTGCGAGCCAGATGCCGATGATGCCGACCGGCACGTTGATCAGGAAGATCCAGTGCCAGCTGAAATAGGTGGTGATGAAGCCGCCGAGCGGCGGACCGGTGAGCGGGCCGACCAGCGCTGGAATGGTCAGCAGCGCCATGGCTGAAACCAGATCGCTGCGCTTCGTTGTGCGCACCAGCACGAGACGGCCGACCGGCGTCATCATCGCGCCGCCCATGCCCTGCAGGAAGCGGGCGAAGACGAATTCGACGAGATTGGACGAGATGGCGCAGAAAATCGAGCCGATGACGAAGACCGAGATGGCAAGGCGGAAGATTTTCTTGGCGCCGAACCTGTCGGCCATCCAGCCGCTGACCGGGATGAACACCGCCAGCGCTACCATATAGGAGGTCAGCGCCAGCTTCAGCGTGATCGGCCCGACATTGAGATCCGCTGCGATCGCCGGCAGCGCCGTGGCAATGACGGTGGAGTCCATCTGTTCCATGAAAAGGGCGACGGCAAGGATCAACGGGACGATGCGGTTCATAGGCGGGAGGCCTTGATGGGCTGCGGATGGGGGCTGGGAAGGCCCGTGCTGTTTAGACCCACTTCAGAGGCCTGCCAATGCTCAAACCCGGTTCGACGACATGTTTGCTTCACGTCTGCGTGAGACGGCTTGTCCGACAACATCAACCGCCAAGATTGGCATATGTTTACCCTGTCGGGGCAAGAATCCGGCCGGAATCGACATCGGGGGCCGAGCGGCGACGCACCGCATCTCACAGAGGATGGACATATGGAAATTTCGGCAGGAATAAAGCGGCGCACTCTTTTTGCCGCAGGCCTCGGCCTGCTCGCCGCGCCGGCCATTTTTAGAGAAAAGGCCGAAGCGGCCGCAACTGGAGAAAGCAATACTATGAACATAACGCCTGCGCCGCAGATCAATCAATTCAAACTCGGTTCCTATAAATTCACCGTTGTGCGCGACGGCACCAATGTCTCCGAAAACCCGCACGAAACCTTCGGCACCAATCAGGATCCCGAAACCGTCAAAGCATTGCTGACCGCAAACTTCCTGCCGGCCGACAAGTTCATGAACGGATATACGCCGGCTCTCATCGATACCGGTTCGGAGGTCATTCTCGTCGATACCGGTTTCGGCGCTGGCGGTCGCGCACGGGGCGCCGGCCAGCTTGCCGAAGGCCTGAAGGCCGCGGGCTATTCGGCCGACGACGTCACCGTGGTGGCGCTGACCCATCTGCACGGCGATCATATCGGCGGCCTGATGGAAAACGGCGCGGCCGCCTTCAAGAATGCCCGCTATGTCGTCGGCCAGACCGAGTATGATTTCTGGTCGGACAAATCACGCGAGGGCACGCCGGCCGAAGGCGGCCACAAGGCGGTGCTCGCCAATGTCGCACCGCTTGCCGAAAAGACCACGTTCATCAAGGACGGCGACAGTTTCGCCCCCGGCGTAACGGCGATGCTGGCGGCCGGCCACTCGCCGGGGCATATGGTGTTCCACGTCGAATCCGAGGGCAAGCGCCTGGTTCTCACAGGCGATACCGCCAACCATTATATCCTGTCGCTGCTGCGGCCGGATTGGGAAGTGCGCTTCGACATGGACAAGACGCAGGCAGCCGCCACCCGCCGCAAGGTTTTCGAGATGATCGCCGCCGAGAAGATCGCCTTCCTCGGTTACCACATGCCGTTCCCCGCGGTCGGCTTCGTCGAGAGGCAGGATGGTGGTTATCGCTTCGTGCCAAAGACCTATCAGTTCGACATCTGATCTGCAGCAATTCCAGCAAAACTGCGCTGTGGTTTTGCGTCCGGAGTCTGTGAAAACAAAGAGATAGGGCATCGCCATGAGCTGAGGAAATGAGGGGATGCTCCAGACGCATGGCACCCATGCCGAGCCCGGCGGATAGGCCGGGCTTTTTGCTATTTCCTTCCTGTCATAGACGTGTTACCAGCCCTCGCCAACTTCCAAGCAATCCCATGCACACTGCCGGGGCGGACGATTCGTTTCCGGGCCAGGTTGCATTTCTATTAAATGAAGGAAATTGGCCATGGCACGCATCATTGAAACGGCAACCGGCGCCGACGCGCTTACCTTCGACGACGTGCTGCTGCAGCCCGGCCACTCCGAGGTCATGCCCGGCCAGACGAACATCGCGACCCGCATCGCCCGGGATTTCGATCTCAACATCCCGATCCTTTCTTCGGCCATGGATACCGTCACCGAAAGCCGCCTGGCGATCGCCATGGCCCAGGCCGGCGGCCTCGGGGTCATCCACCGCAACCTGACGCCGATCGAGCAGGCCGAAGAGGTCCGCCAGGTGAAGAAGTTCGAAAGCGGCATGGTCGTCAATCCGGTCACCATCGGCCCGGATGAGAAACTCGCCGAAGCGCTCGGCCTGATGAAATCGCACAGCATCTCCGGCATTCCCGTCGTCGAGAAGTCCGGCCGCCTTGTCGGCATCCTGACCAACCGCGACGTCCGCTTTGCCTCCGATCCGGAGCAGAAGATCCACGAGCTGATGACCAAGGACAATCTGGTCACCGTCAAGGAAAGCGTCGATCAGCAGGAGGCCAAGCGCCTGCTGCATTCGCATCGCATCGAAAAGCTGCTGGTCGTCGATACCGAAGGCCGCTGTGTCGGCCTTATCACCGTCAAGGATATCGAGAAGTCGCAGCTGAACCCGAACGCCTCCAAGGATGCGCAGGGCAGGCTTCGCGCCGCTGCCGCCATCAGCGTCGGCGATGACGGTTTCGAGCGCGCCGAACGGCTGATCGAGGCTGGCGTCGACCTTCTGGTCGTCGATACCGCCCACGGCCATTCGCAGCGCGTGCTCGATGCCGTCACCCGCGTCAAGAAGCTGTCCAACTCGGTGCGCATCATGGCCGGCAACGTCGCCACCTATGACGGCACCAGGGCGCTGATCGATGCCGGCGCCGATGCCGTCAAGGTCGGTATCGGCCCTGGCTCGATCTGCACGACGCGCATCGTTGCCGGCGTCGGCGTTCCGCAGCTCGCCGCCATCATGTCGGCCGTTCAGGCAGCACAGGCTCAGGACGTGCCCGTTATTGCCGATGGCGGCATCAAATTCTCCGGCGATCTTGCCAAGGCGATCGCCGCCGGCGCTTCCGCCGTCATGATCGGCTCGCTGCTGGCCGGCACCGATGAAAGCCCGGGCGAGGTCTATCTCTACCAGGGCCGTTCCTTCAAGGCCTATCGCGGCATGGGCTCCGTCGGCGCCATGGCCCGCGGCTCGGCCGACCGTTATTTCCAGGCGGAGGTGCGCGACACGCTGAAGCTCGTGCCCGAGGGTATCGAAGGCCAGGTGCCGTACAAGGGACCGGTCGCGGCCGTCGTCCACCAGCTCGCCGGCGGTCTCAAGGCGGCCATGGGTTATGTCGGCGGCAAGGACCTGAAAGACTTCCAGGACCGGGCCACTTTCGTGCGCATCTCCGGCGCCGGTCTTCGCGAGAGCCACGCCCATGACGTGACGATCACCCGCGAAAGCCCGAACTATCCGGGCGCTGGCCTCTGATCATGAAAGCGGGCAGCGGGATTCCTCTCTGGATCGTCGCGCTGCTCGCAGCTCTCTGCCTTGCCGTGCTCGCCTGGACGACCTTCGGCTTCGTCGTGCCCTTCAAGCACGAAACCGGGCAGGCAATGCTCGACACCTATTTCGCCGGCTACGACGAATCGGTCGTCTTCCACATGCAGGCGCTGCTCGATGAGAACGAGACGGCGACCAGGCTGCTGCGCGCCATGTATTTCGGGCCGGAGCTGATTTTCCCGGCATTGCTGACGGCGCTGCTGTTCCTCGCCTTCGCCAAGCTTGGTCCCGCCGGCGCGTGGTTCGGGCGATCGGCCCATCCGCTCGTCGCCAAGGCGGTCTACCTGCTGCCGTTCCTCTACGGCATTGCCGACTATGGTGAGAATATTGCCAGCCTGATCGCCTTCGGCGACAGTGGATCTGCAAATCTCGCAGCCGAGCTGCTGCCGTGGATGACACGGCTTAAATTCGCAAGCCTCGCCATCTGCTTCATCCTTATCGCCCGGCTTGCCATTCTCCGCTGGCTCTCTGCGCGCCATGACTGAGTGCCTTGATCAGGCGCTGGTATCCGGCTTGCCTTTCGGCTACTGCTCGCAGCGAATGCTGAAGCGGAAAAGTACTTAGGGCGCCCATATGACCGGCTATCAAATCTTCTGGCCACTCCTTGCTCACGTGGCGCTGGTTTATGGTCTTTATGCGCTTCTCGGCATGCGGCGCGCAAAAATGGTCCGCGCCGGCAGCATCGCCAAATCGGACTATCGCGAAAATCGCGGCGAGCCGGCCGAAAGCCTCGTCGTCAAGAACTGCCTCGCCAACCAGTTCGAACTGCCGGTGCTGTTCTACGCCTGCTGTCTTCTTCTCTATACCACCGAGGCCGACAATATCGTCGCCGTCGGCCTCGCCTGGGCCTTCGTCGCCCTGCGTTACGCCCATGCCGCCATCCATGTCTCCAGCAACGATCTGCGCTACCGCAGCCCGATCTTTGCCGCCGGATACCTCGTACTCGCCGCCATGTGGGTCTGGCTCGCCGCTTGGATGGCGATGGGCTGATGCCCGCGCAGCCGAGGGAATGCGTCAGATGACTGCGCCTCGGATGGGCGACGCACTAAACCAGTCGATCTTCAAGAGCTGAACGAAGCGAAACCCGCAGCGATCTTGTCGGGCGAAGGTGTTACTCCCAAAGATATTGGTTTCACCAAAGTGAAAAAATCCGGGGCATGGCCGTTGCTCCCGTCGCCGCTGATTAAATTTAGCAACATGGTTACTAATATTTAAATTAATTGCCCTATTTCTACGCGAGCGACCGGCGGTGGGGACGACTTGCGAGCGAAGATGGGCGAGAAGAAATATTCGGTGGCAATCCATGGGATCGCCAAGCTGCGGCTTGCGGGATCGGCGAGCATCGCGGTGCTGATGCTGGCCGCGGGGCCTGGATGGGCGCAGGTCATCGACGGCAACGATACGGAGATTGTCGACGGCAATGACCCAGGCGGAACCGGCCCGGGCACGCAGCCCAGTCCGTGGACGATCAATAACGACCTCATCGTGGGCGATCAAACCGGCGACGATGCAACCCTTATCATTCGCAATGGCGGCGTGGTCAGCAATGACATCGGCGTGCTCGGCCTCGACCTGGGCGCCAGTGGCACGGTGACGGTCACGGGGGCAGGCTCCACCTGGAGCAATGCCGCCGACCTCTACGTCGGTTTTGACGGCACCGGCACGCTCAGCATCGACGATGGCGGCGCTGTCGACAATATTAACGGCTCTATCGGCTATTTCTCCGGCGCCGCCAGCGGCACGGTGACGGTCACAGGCAGCGGCTCGACCTGGACGAATTCCCAGGATCTCACCATCGGCGACAGTGGCGCCGGCACTCTGATCATTTCCAATGGCGGAACGGTCAACAGCGCATCCGGCTATATCAGCAATGATGCCAGCGCTGTCGGCGAGGTGATCGTCACGGGCGCGAACTCGCTCTGGAGCAATTCCACCTATGTCGCGGTTGGCGAGGCCGGCGCGGGAACGCTGACCATCTCGAACGGCGGTTCGGTCACCGGCAGCTTTGGTTATGTCGGCTTCAGTTCGAACGGCAGCGGCGTGGTCAGCGTGACCGGCGCGGGATCGAACTGGATCAATTCCAGTGAACTGTATGTGGGCGAATTCGGCTCGGGCAGCGTGACGGTCGAGAACGGCGGCTTGATTTCGGCTTCGGGGGTCATCATCGCCGACGTTTCCGGCGCCACGGGAACGGTCTACCTGGCGGGAAGCGCCGGAAACGGGCGTGGCGTCCTGGAGACCGGTTATCTCGACAGGGGGGCCGGCGACGCCAACCTCGTCTTCGACGGCGGTATTCTGCGCGCAACGGGCAATGAGGCAAATTTCCTCGGCGGTTTCAACGCCGGGGAGGTCATGTTCGATGCGGGTGGCGCCTTTATCGACACCAACGGCTTTGCCATCGGCATTGCCACGGATCTGCAAGGCGCCGGCGGCTTGACCAAGCAGGGCACCGGCACGCTGACGCTTTCCGGCACCAACAGCTATACCGGCGTGACCACGGTCGAGGCCGGCACGTTGCTGGCGGGCAGCGCCGGCGCCTTCGTGCAGAACGGCGCCTATGCGGTCAATGCCGGTATCCTCGATCTTGGCGGCTTCGACCTGACCATGGGACAGCTTTCAGGAAGCGGCGGAGAGATCGCCATCGGCGGCGCCGACCTCACGCTCGATCAGGCGAGCGACAGCACCTATAGCGGCATACTCTCCGGCAGCGGCGACTTTACGATGGCGGGCAGCGGCACCTTGCGCCTGACCGGCAACAGTTCGGGCTTTACCGGGACGACCGCGGTTTCGGGCGGACGCCTGATCGTCAATGGCAGTCTTGGCGGCATCCTCACGATGACGGGCGGCAGATTGGGCGGCTCGGGTCATCTCGGCGCGCTGACCACGGGTGCAGGCGTCACCATTGCGCCCGGCAACTCGATCGGCACATTGACCGTCGGCGGCAATCTCATTCTCGATCCTGGTACCACCTACGACGTCGAGGTCGATCCGGCTGGCACCGCCAGCGATTTGATCTCGGTCGGCGGTACCGCGTTTCTCAACGGCGCCAACGTTGTCCATGTCGGGATGAATGGCCACTACAAGCCTTTCTCCACCTATACGATCCTCACCGCTGCCGGCGGGATCAACGGGACATTTGGCGCCGTCACGTCGAACTATGCCTTCCTGGCCGCGGACCTCTCCTATGATTTGAACAACGTCTATCTGGAGGTCGAGCGCAACGACGTTAGTTTCAGCGACATGGCACGGACGCGCAACCAGATTGCAACGGCCGATGCCGCCGAGAAGCTCGGTGTCGGCCATGACGTCTACGATGCCATCGTCACGTTGCCCGACGACGAGCCGCTGATCCAGGCGAGTTTCGACGCGCTCTCCGGGGAGATCCATGCCTCGATCAAAACGGCGCTGATCAACCAGAGCCTCTTTGTCCGTGAGGCCGCCAACCAGCGCTTGCGCTCGGCCTTCGGCGACGCCGGGCCTGGCGCAATGCCGATCCAGGCTTTCTGGCCGGGTGGTCCGGAACCGATCGCTGCCGGTCCGTCTGACGTGCCGGTTTTCTGGAGCACGGCCTTTGGCGGCGCAAGCGAGATACGCACGGATGGCAATGCCGCTACCCTCAACCACCAGACCGGCGGCTTTCTCGCCGGCGTCGACACCATGGTCGATGACATCAGGTTCGGCCTGCTGGCCGGTTACAGCAATTCCCGCTTCGATCCGCGGCACCGAGGCTCATCGGGATCGAGCGACGATTACCATCTCGGCCTTTACGCCGGCACACAATGGGGCGGTCTCGCCTTCCGCTCTGGCCTTGCGCACACCTGGCATCAGATCGAAACCGACCGCAAGGTCGCCATCGGCAGCTTCGAGGACAGGCTGGATGCGAGCTACGATGCCCGCACGCTGCAGGCCTTCGCGGAGCTGGGCTACCGGTTCGAGACGACGGCAGCCGCCTTCGAGCCCTTCGTCAATCTCGCCCATGTGGGTATTCGAACGGCGGGCTTTGCCGAAGACGGCGGGGCGGCCGCGCTTGACGGCGCCAGCCGTATGACCAACACCACCATATCAACGCTTGGCCTGCAGGCCGAAATGGATATCGGCCTCGGCCAGACGAGTGCCACCCTCCGTGGCATGGCCGGCTGGCGACACGCCGCCGGTGACATCGTTCCGGTATCGACGCAAGCTTTTGCGGGAGGCGACGCATTCACCGTCGCCGGTGTGCCGCTGGCGGAGAATGCCTTCGTTCTCGACGCCGGGCTTGACTTCGACCTCAGTGAAGGCTCCGCCGTTGGCATCGGCTATTCCGGCCAGATTGCGGACAATGAACAGCAGCATGGCGTCAAGGCGACATTGTCGATGAAATTCTAAAATCCGGCGAGCCCGTCATTCCTTCGCAACGAAGGGTGGCGACGTCTGCGCCTTTCAAGCCGAGAATTTCGCAACCATTTACGGCTCAAGGACGTAAATGCAACTCAGTGGCGCAGGCCTAGAGCCCCGTTTTTTATACGCTTTTGCCGGTCGTTAAAATACGAGCGTTTTCATTTACGACTGATGAAGACCTGCAATGTCATATCCGCCAGACGCGTTGGTTTGGCATGATGCCCTGCCCGCGCGAACGACAAGAACGGGAACGACATGGGCGCGGAAAGCATGGATCGGATCGGCCTGCGCAGGCAGCCGAAGCAGGAGCGCAGCATCCAGAGGCTGGACCTCATTCTCGCCGCCGCCGCCAAGATCATCGCCGAAAAGGGCGTCAGCGCCATGCGGATGACGGAGCTTGCCGTCGCCGCCAAGGTGCCGATTGGCTCGGTTTACCAGTATTTTCCCGAGAAGGCGGCGATCGTCAAAGCTCTGTTCGACCAGCACGCCTCGGCGATACAGGCAAAGACGGTGGCAATGTTCGCCGACGTGCGGTCGCTCGACCAGGCGCTCGACCTCGTCTGCGACATCATCGACTGGTATTACGAGTCCTACCACAATGATCCCGTCTACCTCGGCGTCTGGATGGGAACGGAGACCGACCAGGACCTGCTACAGCTGAATATCGAGCATAGCGGCCGCGTCGCCGGCATCTTTCATGAGACGGTGCGCAGGCTGGCTCCCGACTTTTGCGACGAGCAGATCTATGCGCGTACTTACCTGTTCAGCCACCTGATCGGCGCCGTCATCCGGCTTGCCGCCGTCAGCGATGAGGCTTTGGCGCGGCGTATGCTCGACGAGTGGAAACGCGTCATCCGCGCCTCCCTGTTCGCCACGACCGCGCCGCGCGCCGCCTGATAGCCTCTTACCAGCTCGGCACCATATTGGCGGCCTTCAGCCGGGGATAAAGGCGTGCCTGGGCTGATTTGACATCAGCCTCGAGGCTGTCGTCGACAACGGCGGGCGTGATGTTGTCGAGGCAGGCGGTGATATGGGCGGTGATCGCATTCATCAGCGAGAGCGAAACGCCCGGCCGTTTCATGATGCCGATCTGCACCGGCGGCAGCGCCGGAAAACCGTCCGCCTGGCTCAGCACCTTCATGCCGGTTCGCAACGCCGATTCCGGCATCACCGAGACCGCCATGCCGGCAAGCACGGCGGCGGCAACGACGGTGCATGACCAGCTGGTGAACAGGATCTGGTGTTCGCGTCCGACAGCATCGAGCGCCGAACAGGCGAGCTGACGCCATTGGCAATCCCGCCGGCCGACGGCAAGCGGCACCGGCGCGTCGTCGCGAATCGGATGGTTTGCCGAACCCACCCAGCAAAGCGGCTCGGTTCTCACCACATCGGACATACGCTCGCGCGGATTGTGGGTGACGAGCGCAATGTCGAGCTCGCCCTTGTGCATGCGCTCGGCCAGATCGACCGAGGGCTCGCAGACGATGTAGAGCTCGACATTCGGATGCGTCTTGGCAAAGCGGCCGATGATCTCGGGCATGTAGCGGTCGGCATAATCGTCCGGCGTGCCGATACGCAGCGTTCCCTCCAGCCTGTTATCGTCGAACGCCGCAATCGCCTCATTGTTGAGGCGGATGATGCGTCGGGCGTAGTTGAGCAGTTTTTCACCCTCAACCGTCAGCCGGTTGCCGCGGCCGTCCTTGATGAACAGCTGCTTGCCGATGCGCTCTTCGAGACGGCGCATCTGCATGGAGACGGCCGATTGGGTCTTGTAGACCCTGTCGGCGGCTTTGGTGAAGCTGCCGGAATCGACGATGGCGATGAAAGTCTGCAACTGGTCGAGATCAAGCGGAGAGGACATGGTGTCACCCATAAAGATTGCTGATGATAATCATTAGAAACATTCGTTGGACTGATCAATAGGTCTTTGGCATCTTCGGGATGCAAATCAAGCAAAGTGAAGGACAGGCACTGCTGTCCAAGCAAAATTCAGCCTTATCCCTTCCCGCAGCACGTCGCGGGAGGGGTGGGTTGTTGCGCGCCCTAAGAAAGGAGAGAGTTCGATGCACATGACAGACCGAACACTAGAACTCGACTGCAGCAAGCTTACCCCGACGCTTTCCCAGCGTCTGGCGGCAGGCCTCGCTCCGCTGGTCTCCCTCTTTCGCGGGTTCCGCAATCGCATCGAGATCAACGCGCTGCATGATCTGAACGACACGCAACTGAGGGATATCGGCCTTAGCAGGGCCGACCTGACCTCTGCGTTCCTGGCCTCGACCTTTTTCGAGGACCCGTCGGAACATCTGACGCGCTCAGCGCGCAATCGCTGGCGCCTGTCGCTCTTCCGCTCCTACGAGGAGTAGGAGCGTCGAGTTTTCCCCGCAGGGTGATAGCCAATAGCCCTGCTGCTTGACCCGGTGATCGGCTTTCCCAAGCCATCGCCGGGTTTTTTTATGCCTTGGTTTCAGAGGGTTTCGGCCGATAGGTCTCGAAGATCGCTTCGAGGTTCCTCTGGTAGGTCTTCTGCACTTCCAACCCGCTGTCGAACATGGCGTTCAACATCTCGGTATAGCTGTCGGCATTGACCTTCGCCTCTTCCTTCGGCGCCCCTGTGGTCTTCGCCGCCGGCTGTTTGGCCGCCGGTGGCTGGCCAAGCCCGCCCATCATCTCCTGAAAGGCCTTGGCGAAGGGATTGTCGAGAAAGGGGTTCGGCTGAGATGCCGGTTGAGCATTCGGTACCGAAAACATCTGCTGCATCGCCTGCGTGAAGGGATTGTCGAAGATGCTGGCCTCTGGGGCCGTCTTCGGTTTCGGCGCGAATCCGGTACTCTCAAGCCATTTCTGGATGGTCTCGCTCATCGCCGTGTTGACGAAGGGGTTGACCGGTGCGGCCATCTGGCCGGTCGTCTGCTTGAATAGCCCGCCCATCAGCGTATCGGCGAGCACCGGCAGCATCCGCTTGTAGATGTCCTGGCCGATGCCGGTCATCTGTGCGGCCTGCGCGGCGACCGCGCGCGAAACCTCCTTGGAGCCGAAAAGCTGGGCAAGGATGTTGTTGCCGTCGGAAATGCCCTCCGGCGTGAAGGCCCGGCTCATATCCTCGAAATATCGGGCATAATTGCCGGAGGAGACCGCCTGCATCAGCCCGACGAAATCATAAGGGTTGCTGGTGCTGCGTTTCAGGCCGGCTGAGAAGGCCGGCATCAGCGCCGCCATCGCCTTGGTCGCCTGTTCCTGCGCGAGGTTGAACTGCCGGGCGATCGACTCCATCGCCGCGCCGTTCTGCGCCTGCATCATCATGTCGAAGAGTGGCAGCATGGAAGTCCCTTTCCCGGTTCGCGGCGTATTGTAGCGCCACTATAACCGGAAATGGCAGAGCGCAAACCGCTTTTTGCCATAAGAACTTAGAGCATGTCGCGCAAAACTGTGCAGCGGTTTTCCCAGGCAAAGCGCGAAGCGCTTTGCCCTAACGACATGCGTAAAATAAGGGGCTAAAGCGCGAGGAGCGAATCTGAAAGATCGCGACGCGCTTTAGAGAGAAATTTTGGCCGCGCTCAGTACTGATAGTCCTCGAAGACAGGTTCCACCGAGCCGTGCCAGCGGCCGTGATAGAGCGACAGCAGATCTTCGGCGAGCGTCGCCTTCTTGGCGAGCACCTCGTCGAGCGGCGCCAGGAAGATCGTCTCGTCCTGGCCTTCGCCGTTGAGCCTGCCGCGAGCCTTGAGGCCAGCCTTTGATATGCCGACCACTTCGCGCGCCACGTCGAAGAGCGAATGTCCGCGAAATTCAGCCTTCAAGCCTTGCGCCGGAACCGCATTGCGCAGGACGCCGACCTCGGCGAAGCTCCAATCCTTCGTCAACTGGTCGGCGGCCTCGAGTGCGGCATCGTCATAGAGCAGGCCGACCCAGAAGGCCGGCAATGCGCAGATGCGCCGCCACGGGCCGCCGTCGGCGCCGCGCATTTCGAGAAAACGCTTCAGCCGCACGTCGGGGAAGAGCGTCGAGAGATGGTTCGTCCAGTCGCCCATCGTCGGCGCCGGATCGGCGATCTCACCCTTCAATGCGCCATTCATGAACTGGCGGAAGGTGACATGCGTGCAGTCGTGATAGCGGCCGTCGCGGACGATGAAATACATCGGCGCGTCGAGCGCCCATTCGGCATAGTCGCGGAAGCCGAAGTCGTCGCCGAAGGTGAAGTCGAGCAAGCCGGCACGCCGGTTGTCGACATCGCGCCAGATATCGCCACGCCACGAGAGCAGCCCGTTCGGCTTGCCCTCGGTAAAGGGCGAGGATGCGAAGAGAGCGGTCGCCAGCGATTGCAGCTTCATCGAGACGCGCATCTTCTTGCGCATGTCGGCTTCCGAGGAGAAATCGAGATTCACCTGAATGGTGCAGGTGCGGTACATCATGTCGAGACCCATGGTGCCGACCTTCGGCATATAGCGGGTCATGATCTCGTAGCGTGATTTCGGCATCTGCGGGGTTTCCGCATAAGTCCATTTCGGACTGCCGCCGATGCCGAGGAAGCGGATGCCCAGCGGTTCGGCGATTTCGCGCAGCGTCGCCAGGTGCTGGTTCGATTCCTTGCAGGTCTCGTGGATCGTCTCCAGCGGTGCTCCGGAGAGTTCGAACTGGCCGCCGGGCTCGATCGAGATGGCGCCCATGCCGTTCTGCTCGGCAAGGCCGATGATGTTGCCGCCGTCCGTAATCGGTTCCCAGCCGTTTTTTTTCTGCAGGCCGGTCAGCAGGGCCGAAATGCTGGCATCGCCGAAATAGGGAACCGGGCTGTTGTCGGCGCGGAAGAAGGCAAATTTCTCGTGTTCGGTGCCGATCCGGAAGCGCTCCCGCGGCTTGTTGCCCGCGGCGATATAATCGGTCAGATCCTGGACCGAAGAGAGCGGTGTCTGGTCGGTGGTGTCGCGGGCCATGCGGGATACCTGTATTGAAAAGGCGCCCAGGGGGCGGGCAATTGGAAGGGTGATTTGGACCCAAGCCACCCATGTTGCAAGTGAAATTCTTTCAACGACGCATCAAAAAAATAGCACCGATTTCAATGTCAACCCGTTTTCGACGTCAGGTCCAGTCGCCGATTGCCGCCTGGACCACTGCCAAGGCTGCAACGGCTGCCGTATCGGCGCGCAGGATGCGCGGTCCGAGCGGAATTGCGGTGACGAAATCCAGGCTTCGAAGCCGCGTCCGCTCTTCTTCGGAAAAGCCGCCTTCCGGCCCGACGAGCAGAGCGAGATGCCTTTCCTTGATCGCCGACAGCACCGGCAGCGGGTTTTGCCCGGCATCGCCCTCGTCGCAATAGATGATGCGGCGCTCCCTCGGCCAGCGGTCGAGCAGGTCGAGAAGTCTCACCGGCTCGGCAACATCGGGGATGCCGAGAACGCCGCATTGCTCCGCCGCTTCGACGACATTGGCGCGCAGCTTGTCGAGGTTGGTGATCTTACCCTGGACGTGCTGGGTCATGACCGGCTGCAGCAGGCCGGCGCCCATTTCCACAGCCTTCTGCACGAGATAATCCAGGCGGCCGACCTTGAGCGGCGCAAAGAGATAATGCAGGTCGCAGGGTGCCGGCTGCGGTCGGGTCTCTTCGATTGCGGTTAGCTGAATGCGTTTGCGCGTGGGGAAGGTAAGGGTCGCCTTCCACTCGCCGTCACGGCCGTTGAAGAGCAGGACCTCCTGACCTTCCTCCATCCTCAGCACATTGGCGAGATAATTGAACTGGTCGGCATTCGCCTCGAGGGCGCCGCCGCTGGAAAGCGGTCCGTCGACGAAAAGCCGTTGCATGCGGAAATTGGCGCGCATTTAAAAACTCGCGGGGTTTCGGAGCAGGATGCCGAAAACTGTGTGCGGTTTTCTCATGACATCATGCTCTAACTATTTAATTTAGACCAGGATTCAGATTTTAGGCCGAGCGGGCCTAAAATCATCCCGTTCTAGACGAAGAGCGCGAACATAACCCAATAAATCACTGCCGCAAGCGTTGCCGAAACCGGCACGGTGACGATCCAGGCGGCGATGATCGTCATGAAATGCGAGCGGCGCACGAGATAGCGCCGCCGCGTCTCGTAGATGTTCGGCTCCTCCGGCTCGTCGATATCGAAGCTTTCGGCCCTGCGCCTGATATAGGCGATGCGGCGCTTCGAATGGCGGGTGTACCATTCGCGGAAGAAGCCGACGCCGAAGACGGAGCCGACGGCGATATGCGTGGTGCTGACCGGCAGGCCGAGCCAGGAGGCGACGATGACGGTGAAGGCGGTCGACAGCGCGACGCAATAGGCTCGCATCGGATTGAGCTTGGTGATCTCCTCGCCGACGAGGCGGATGAGGCGCGGCCCGAACAGCAGCAGGCCGATGGAGATGCCGAAGGCGCCGATCAGCATCACCCAGAGCGGCGGATGGCCGATGGCGTCGCCGCCGCCGATGCCGACGGAATGGACGATCGCTGAAAGCGGCCCGACCGCGTTCGAAACGTCGTTGGCGCCATGGGCGAAGGAAAGCAGCGCCGCAGAGCCGATCAGCGGCAGCCGGAACAACACCCGCAGCGAGCTGTTGCGGTTTTCGAGATTGCGCGCCTGGGCGAGCACAAGCGGCCGGGCGGCAAGCCAGCTGACCAGCCCGATGCCGATGCCGATGAGGAGGATGGTGAAAGACGGAAATTTGCCGGTAGGCGACAGTTGCAACACCATATAGGCCATGAAGCCGCCGGCCATCACCGCGACCAGCACCGGCACCCAGCGCTGGGCGGCCGCGACCTTGTCGTCGCGATAGATGATCAGCGTCTTGACGAGGTAGAGCAGCCCGGCCGCGATCAGCCCGCCGATCAGCGGCGAGGTGATCCAGCTCGAGGTGATCTCCAGCATCACTCGCCAATTTACCGGTTCCGGCCCGACGGCCGCGATGCCGGCGCCGATCACTGCGCCGACGATCGCATGGGTGGTCGAAACCGGCGCGTTCATCCATGTTGCGAGGTGGATCCAGAGGGCCGCCGCCATCAGCGCCGCCATCATGATCCAGCCAAGCAGCGGCGCCGGAACCTGGACGGCATCGACGATATTGGAGGAAATCGTCTTGACGACCTCTCCGCCAGCGATCGTCGCGCCGAGAACCTCAAAAATCGCAGCGATGACCAGCGCCTGGCCCATCGTCATGGCGCGCGCGCCGACGGCCGCGCCGACATTGTTGGTCACGTCATTGGCGCCGATGTTCATCGCCATGTAGCCGGCAAGGGCGGCCGCCGCCACGACGAGCACCGCTCCGGGATGGTCGAACACATAGACGCCGGCAAACAGCATAGCCAGACCGACGAAGATCAGGCCGAGACCAGGCGCCACCAGCCGCCGCAAAACATGCTTCGTTGCATCCTCGGCATGGGTGATCTTGGCGAGGTCTTTGTCGAGCGTGCGTTTCGTAAGGACTGTGGGACGTGGCGGCATTCTTTTCCCGAGGTATGAAATCTGCTTCTACGCTGCCTCTCTAGCACCGCAAGATGGCAGGATTCATTCCGCCGGAATTTGCTTTCCCGCTGGTCCCTGCTTTACGGCTATGGCCGCAAGCCTCTCGGTCATCTTTCGCTTGAAGGCCAGCAAAAGGCCGCGCAGCTCCGGCTCGCGCACGCGTCCGGCCGCCTCGTCGAACGACACCCATTCGATGCGGCGTTCGCCCTTTTCCTTGAAGTTCTTCGCCATGTCGGTGACTTCGAGCGCATAGACCTGCACCTTGCAGGCCACCTGCACGCCGTCGCGCAGAACTTTCGGATAGCTGTAAGCGCCGAGCGTTTCCGTCTCGACCGTGCCGCGCACGCCGGCTTCCTCAAAGGCCTCCTGGGCGGCGACCTCATGGGCGCATTTGCCCGTCATCGGCCAGCCCTTGGGAATGACCCAGCGGCCGGTATCGCGGCTCGTCATCAGAAGGACCTCGGCATCACCACTCTTCTTATTCACCCGATAGCAGATCGCACCATATTGCTGTCGCGGCGGACGCCGGAACATCAGCTGCACATCGGATGCCAATCGGGCGAGAAGAGTCAATTGTCGGGTCACCTTCACAGTGGTTGTCAGGAATCACTCATATACGTGTATCACGAAAAGCTTACACAATCCAAAAGCCGCAGACGCTCCGAACGCGATTCGATCCCCGTTCATAGAGCAAATCAGGCTGGGCCAGACTTAAAAATCCGTCACGTCCTGTTTCGAAAGCGTCGCATTGCACAGCTGTACAATATGGCGTGGACTTGCCTTTCGTTCAATCGCAAGATCAAGTGATCCACCATCATTTCCGATTGTCGTCATCATGCGCCTTCCACCGCTCAATGCCGTCCGCGCCTTCGAGGCAGTCTGCCGTCACGGCAGCATTCTGAGGGCTGCCGAAGAGCTGAACGTGGTGCGCGGCGCTGTGCGTCAGCAGATTGCCACACTGGAGGGCCACTTCGGACGCAAGCTCTTTGTGCGCGACGGTCGCAGGCTGGTCCCGACCGTAGAAGCCAGCGCTTTCGCCGAGGCGTCGGGCGCGGCTTTCGACATTCTGCAGCGCGCTGCTTGCGAGCTTGAAGGCGCGGTGCCGGGCTGCATCCGCCTCGGCGTGCCTTCCGCCTTCGCTGTCTGGTGGCTGATGCCGCGTGTCGCGGACATGCAGGCGAGTCTCGGCGATGTGGTGGTCGACATCGTGCCGATGACCATGGTCGAACCGTTGCAGATGCACCCGGAATTGGACGCCGTGATCATGGGCGGCGAATACCGGCCGTCCGCCGGCGTGACAGCGGTGCGGTTCATGGAGGACGAGTTCGGCCCGGTCGCCACGCCGGCGCTTGCCGCGACACTGTCGCGCGACCCGGCGGCAATGGGCCGGCTCACCATGCTTGCCAGCCGCAGCGTTCCCAAGCTCTGGGACGAATGGTTTGGCGAAAGCGGCACGCCGCCGGTTGCCTTTTCCCGCCGCCAGGAATTCGAGGATCTGCTGCTGGCGCTCGGTGCCGCCCGCTCGGGGCTCGGCATCGCCCTTGCGCCGCGCGCCTCGATCGAGGACGATCTTCAGCGCGGTCAGTTGGTCGCGCCCTACGGCTTCACCTCCCGTCCGTCCGGCTACAGCCTCTGCTGCCGCACGCCGGATGCGAGACGGCCGGCTTTTGCGGCTCTGTCCGGCTGGCTGCTCAGTTGCGGGACGCCGGCCTGAACGGGCAGATTTCCTGCTTCTTCGCCAGAATTACTTCCATATTCGCGGTCTTCCTACTTCGCTAAAACGGCGTGGATAGGGAAACAGGGAAGAGATGATGGAAAAGACCGCAACCCGCATCGACTGGATCGGCAGCAGTTGCCGGCTGCTGAAAGCGACGGCGGCCGAATTCGAGCGGACGCGTCCCTTCTCTGGCCTGTCGATCGGCACCGGCATTCATCTGGAACCGAAGACGGTGGCGCTGCTGATGACGCTTCGCGCCGGTGGCGCGCACCTTGTCTGCACCGGCAATCTCAACAGCACCCAGCCTTCGACCGTCGAGTTCCTGCGGTCCCAAGGCATCACCGTCTTCGCCACGCAGACGACCGATGCCGCCGCTCACCATCAGTGCCTCGAAGCGGTGATTGCCGAAAAGCCGGATCTGCTGCTCGACAATGGTGGCGATCTCTTCGCCATGGCGGCGGAAAGGCCCTATGCCAATCTCCGTGGCGGCACCGAGGAGACCACCTCCGGGCGCACGCGGCTGCTGCCGCTGCGCGAACGCCTGAACATGCCGATCCTCGTCATCAACGACAGCCCGATCAAGCAGTTCGCCGAAAACCGGCATGCCGTCGGCCAGAGCCTGTTCGAAAGCTATTTGCGTTTCACCAACCGCTCCACCAACGGCAAACGCGTGACGGTCTTCGGCTATGGCGCCTGCGGCAAGGGCACGGCTGCCTGTTTCCGCAACGCCTTTTCCACCGTCAGCGTCGTCGATATCGATGCGGTGACGACGCTCGAAGCCCATCTCGACGGTTTCGTCACGCCGCGGCGCGAGCCGGCGATCCGCTCGGCCGATATCATCGTCACAGTCACCGGCTTTGCCGGCATCGTCACGGCGGCCGACCTGCCGCTCGTCAAGGACGGGGCGATCCTGATGAACGGCGGCCATTTCCCGCATGAGATCGATGTCGAGGCTTTCCGTCGCCATTCGGATGTCGTCGGCATTGATCGCTACGAGGTCGATTATATCGAGACCTTCCATCTGAGCGATGGCCGATCCTTCCATGTGCTTGGCGGCGGCCACATGGCCAATCTCGCCGGCCCGCGGCCGCTCGGCAACACTGTCGAATCGATGGATCTCGGTTTCACCCTTCAGGCCCGCTGCCTAGAACGCATCGCCAAGGGCGAGGCCGGTCCCCAATCCTGCATCGTGCCGGTCCCCGGCGATATCGATGCGATGGTGGCCAACGCTTATCTCGATCTCTCACGCTGAACCGGGCGCCTGCCGTCAGAGCTCCCAGTAGGGAACGGGTCCGTAAAGCTCAGCCAGATAATCAATGAAAAGCCGCACCTTGGCCGGCAGGAACTGCCGGCTGGGATAGACGGCCGACAGCGCGACATTGTGCGAGCCCTCATAGGCCGGCAGCACCTGCACCAGCCGGCCGGCTTTGAGCTCTCCGCCGATATCCCAGGTGGAGCGCAGCGCGATCCCGAGACCTGAGATGACCGCCTCGCGGATGACCTCGCTGGAATTGGTGATCAGCATTCCCTCTGGCCGCAGGCTGAGCATCCCGTCCGGCCCGTTCAGCCGCCAGGTATCGCCATTATGCGCCGGCAGGCAGCTATGGTGTTTCAGCTCGTCTATATGCCTGGGCTCGCCGTGTGCCGCGAGGTAATCCGGCGAGGCGCAGAGCAGCCGGCGCACTGGCGCCAACCGGCGGGCGACGAGGCTCGAATCGGTGAGTTCCGCGATGCGGATCGCCAGATCGAAACCACCGCCGACGATGTCGCTGAATTCGTCCGTCAGCACCAGGTTGATCGCCAGCTCCGGATGCGCCTGCATGAACGCCTTCAGATGCGGCGCGATGTGCATGCGTCCGAAAGAGGTCGGCGCCGAGATCTTCAGCGTGCCGTGCATTTGCGCCGAGCGGCCCGAAATGTAGAATTCCGCCTCCTCCAGGCCGGCGAGAATGCCGAGGACGCGGTCGTAGAAACCCTGTCCGGCCTCCGTCAGCGAGATTTGCCGTGTCGTGCGCTGCAAAAGCCGGGTACCGAGCCGGTCCTCCAGCCGCTTGATCCGTTTGGAGACGACGGCCGGGGAAAAGCCGAGCGCGCGCCCGGCAAGCGACATGCTGCCTGTCGAAACGACCTTGGCAAAGATTTCGAGATCACCCAGATTGGTCATAAGGTTTTGTGACTTTTTCCCCTTTTGTCATAAGTGCTTAGCATTTGCGCCAGTTTCGGGAAAGTGCTAAGCCGGGTCTATCGGCGGCAGGGAGGTTCGCGGCCGGTTTCCGCTGCCATTTCCTGTCGTCATTTTCCCGATTAAGAGGGTCAGGGAGAACGCCATGTCCGACGCCATATCGTTTCTCGAGCCGCGCGCCGATGTGCTGGCGCGCCGAGCCCAGATCGTCGCCGATCTGATCGATCTTCTGCCGCCGGAATGCCTGGTCCATGAGGCCCGCGAACTGGTGCCGTTCGAGACCGACGCATTCGTTTCCTACCGTCGCCTGCCGCTTGCCGTCGCTCTGCCGCGCACCACGGCCGAGGTTTCGGCCATCATGCGTTATTGCCATCGCTACGGCATTCCGGTCGTGCCGCGTGGCGCCGGCACGTCGCTTTCCGGCGGTGCCATCCCGCAGGAGGATGCCGTCGTGCTCGGCCTGTCGAAGATGAACAGCATCCTCGAAATCGATCTGCCGAACCGCGTCGCCGTCGTTCAGGCCGGCGTCACCAATCTCAATATCTCAGAATCCGTCTCCGCAGACGGCTTTTTCTATGCCCCCGATCCGAGCTCGCAGCTCGCTTGCACCATCGGCGGCAATATCGGCATGAATTCCGGCGGCGCCCACTGCCTGAAATACGGCGTCACCACCAATAATCTGCTCGGCGTCAGGATGGTGCTGGTCGATGGAACGGCCATCGAACTCGGCGGCAAGGGGTTGGATGCGGCGGGTTACGACCTGCTCGGTCTCATCTGCGGCCACGAAGGCCAGCTCGGCATCGTCACCGAGGCGACGGTGCGGCTGATCGCCAAGCCGGAGGGTGCCCGCCCTGTGCTCTTCGGCTTCGAGACTTCTGAAGAGGCCGGCGCCTGCGTTGCCGATGTCATCGCCGCCGGCATCATCCCGGTTGCGATCGAATTCATGGACAAGCCGGCGATCGAGATCTGCGAAGCCTTTGCCCATGCCGGTTACCCCCTCGATGTCGGCGCCCTGCTGATCGTCGAGGTCGAAGGGTCGGAAGCGGAAATGGACGACACGCTGAAGGACATCGTTGAGATCGCCCGCCGCCACGGCGTCAAGACCGTGCGCGAATGCCAGTCGGCGACCGAAGCGGCGCTGATCTGGAAGGGCCGCAAATCCGCCTTCGGCGCCACAGGCCGCATCGCCGACTATATCTGCATGGACGGCACCGTGCCGCTCAGCCAGCTTTCCCACGTGCTGAAGAGAACCGCCGAGATCGTCGATCATTACGGCCTGCGGGTCGCCAACGTCTTCCATGCCGGTGACGGCAACATGCATCCGCTGATCCTCTTCAACGCCAACGACCCGGAGGATGCCGCCCGCGCCGAAGCGGCCGGCAACGATATCCTCAGGCTCTGTGTCGATGCCGGCGGTTGCCTCACCGGCGAACATGGCGTCGGCATCGAGAAACGCGACCTGATGCGGCATCAATATTCCGAGGCTGATCTCACCCAGCAGATGGCGGCGCGCGCCGCCTTCGATCCCGGCTGGCTCCTTAACCCGTCGAAGGTCTTCCCGCTCGAAGGGCGCCCCGCTGCATGATCGACCTGATGCCGACGAGCGAGGAAGAGGCAGCAAGGATCGTCCGCGCCCATGCCGAAGCCGGCCGGCCGCTGGCAATCTGCGGCGGCGATACCCGCTCGGGCTTCGGCAATGCCGTCGCCGCCGAAGACCGGCTGCGCTCGACCGGGCTTGCCGGTATCGTCGCCTACAATCCCGGCGAAATGGTCATGACCGTGCGATCGGGTACGCCGCTTGCAGAGGTCGAGGCGGCCCTTTCCGACAGCGGCCAGATGCTCGCCTTCGAGCCGATGGATCATCGCCCTGTCATGGGAACCTCGGGCGTGCCGACGATCGGCGGTGTCTTTGCCGCCAATGTCTCCGGCCCGCGTCGGCTGATCGCGGGGGCCGCCCGCGACAGCCTGCTCGGTGTGCGCTTCGTCAACGGCCAGGGCGAGATCATCAAGGCCGGCGGCCGGGTGATGAAGAATGTCACCGGCCTCGACCTCGTCAAGCTGATCGCCGGCTCGCATGGCACGCTGGGCTTCCTCACCGAAGTCACCTTCCGGGTGCCGCCGCGCCCGAAGACCGAGCGCACGATGGTTCTCTCCGGTCTCAACGACGCCGAGGCGGCAAACGCCATGGCGGCGGCGATGGCGCTGCCGGTCGAAGTCTCCGGCGCCGCTCACCTGCCGCTGACAGTGACGTGGAAATTCCTTTCCGGCAGATTGCCGGAGGGCGAGGCGACGGTTCTGCGCATCGAAGGCCTGCCAAGCTCGGTCGACGTGCGCTTGGAAAAGCTGGCGGCGGCAATGGCGGCCTTTGCGACGGTAACGCGGCTGGATGAGCCGGAAAGCCGCAGCCTCTGGCAGGAAATCCGTGACGTGCTGCCCTATGCCGATGCGACTTCGCAGCCGGTCTGGCGCGTCTCGGTCGCCCCCGGCATCGGCCATCAGCTGGTCGCAGCGTTGCGTCTGGAGGCTGGCGTCGACGCCTTCTACGATTGGCAGGGCGGCCTCGTCTGGATGCGCATGGAGGCCGGCCCCGAAGCCGAGCTGGTCCGCCGCTATATCAAGGTGCTCGGCGGTGGTCACGCGACGCTGATCCGCGCGTCGGAGCAGCGTCGCGTGACCACCGCAGCGTTTCATCCGGAGCCTGAGGCGGTGGCGATGCTGTCGCGGCGGGTGAAGGAGAAGTTCGATCCGGCCGGCATATTCAATCCGGGGAAAATGGGGTGAGAAGATGAGTCTGTGTGCGGAGTACCCCCCTCTGTCCTGCCGGACATCTCCCCCACAAGGGGGGAGATTGGATGGGGGGAATGGCTTCCCCAAACAATTTAGCTACTGTGATACCAACACGGCAGAGTGGGAGCGATGGTCCAACCTCTTGCCAATCTCCCCCCTTGTGGGGGAGATGTCTGGCAGGACAGAGGGGGGTAACCCAGGCGCAACGCCCGAGATCTTCCCAAAGCGGAGGCCCCGCTAGATGCAAACCAACTTCACCCTTACACAGCTCCTCGACCCCGATGTCGCCGAATCTGAGCAGATTCTGCGCAAATGTGTCCATTGCGGTTTCTGCACCGCCACCTGTCCCACCTATGTGACGCTCGGCAACGAGCTCGACAGCCCGCGCGGCCGTATCTACCTGATCAAGGATATGCTGGAAAACGGCCGGCCCGCCGATGCCGAGGTCGTCACCCATATCGACCGTTGCCTCTCCTGCCTTGCCTGCGTCACCACCTGTCCCTCGGGTGTCGACTATATGCATCTGGTCGATCATGCCCGCGCCCATATTGAAAAGACCTATAAGCGTCCGCTCATGAACAGGCTGACGCGCGCCATTCTTGCCGCCGTGCTGCCCTATCCCGGCCGTTTCCGCCTGGCGCTCAATCTTGCCCGCCTCGGCCGGCCCTTTGCCGGCCTGATGCGGGGGGCTGCGCTGAAACCCTTCGCCGCCATGCTGGCGCTTGCGCCGCGCCGCATCCCCACAGCGTCGGCCTTGGCAAAACCCGGCAGCTACCTGCCCGAGACGGAACGGCGTGGCCGGGTGGCGATCCTTTCCGGCTGTGCCCAGCCGGTGCTCGATCCCGGCATCAATGCTGCGGCGATCCGGCTGCTGACCCGGCTCGGCGTCGAGGTTGTGTTGCCGGAAGGCGAGGTGTGCTGCGGTTCGCTCGTCCATCACATGGGCCGCGCCGAACAGGCGCTCGCCAGCGCCCGGGCCAATGTCGATCTCTGGACGCGCGAAATCGACGGGCAGGGGCTCGATGCCATCATCATCACCGCCTCGGGCTGCGGCACGACGATCAAGGATTACGGCCATATGCTGCGCCTCGATTCCGCCTATGCCGCAAAGGCGGCGAAGGTTTCGGGCCTTGCCAAGGACGTCACCGAATATCTCGCAACCCTCGACCTGCCGGCGCATATGCCGAAGGGCATCACCGTCGCCTATCACTCCGCCTGTTCCATGCAGCACGGTCAGCGCATCACGCTGGCGCCGAAGCAATTGCTGAAAGCCGCGGGTTTTACCGTGCGCGATCCGGCGGAAGGTCATCTCTGCTGCGGCTCGGCCGGCACCTACAACATCATGCAGCCGGAGATCTCGGCTGCCTTGAAGGCACGCAAGGTCAAAAATATCGAGGCGACCAAGGCAGACGTCATCGCCACCGGCAATATCGGCTGCATCACCCAGATCGCCACCGGCACCGGCATGCCGATCCTGCATACGATCGAGCTGCTCGATTGGGCCTATGGCGGCGCTGTGCCGGAAAAATTAAGAGGTTTGCCCTTAGGCTGAGGTGAAAGGCCGATCGGGCCGGTCTCGGGAGTTTAGACGATGTGGCGGGGAATGATTGTGCTTGCGGGACTGCTCGGTGCGGCAGGGACTGCCCATGCGAATAGTCGTTTTTTCTGTTCCGCCGACGACAAGGAAGCCCGCTTCACGCTCGAAAGCGGTTTCGAAAGCGAAGCCGGCCACAAGCTCAACCATTTCCGCGGCGCGCTTGTCGTCAAGGATCCGGCCCAGTCGACCGTGTTCGGCAAGCGCGTTTTCGAATCGCAGCATCTGACCAACCATTGGTCGCGCGATGGCGATCTGCTGCTGGAAGTCTTTGATGGCGGCGAAGATGACACCGGCGGAGCAACGCTGGATCTGGTCGTGGTTGCCGGCGAACGCGGCAAGCCGGCGGCAAATTTCAGCGGCACATATTCCCTGACGATCGAAGGCGGCAGCAAACCCTATGCCGTCGAGGGCAAGGTTAGCTGCGGCACCAAATAGCGCCGCAGCAAATTCATGAGTCCGACTACCAGTGGAACGCGACGCCGACGTTGACGGCGTTCGTAAAGATATTGGTCTTCAGGTCCACGCCGCTGTCGATCGGAACGTCGATGCGCGAATAGGTGCCCTTGTATTCGACGAAGGTCGACCAGCGCTCGGTCACCTTGAAATCGACGCCGGCCTGGGCTTGCAGCGTCACACCGCCGAATTCATAAGCCCAGGTCTTGCCCTCGGGACGAATCACTTCGACATGCGGAATGTTCACGCCGACACCGGCGCCGAGATAGGGAGTCCAGCGGCGAGCCGGATCCTGGAAGCGATAGAGCCCGTTCACCGTCAGCAGGTTCAGGCCGTCGGTGAATTCGAAATGCGACCAGCCGGTCTTGGCGAGCGTATCGTCGTCGGCATAGACCTTGTCATGGGTATAATCGAGCGAAATACCCCAGTTCGGCTTGTTGAAGTTCTCGAGCCACCAGGTGACGCGGCCGCCGTAGTAAGGCGGGCTGCCGAAGGACTTGCCTTCCCAGCCGGCGGTGAAATGCGTGCCGTCGGACAGATCGACGCCGCTATGCGGTGCCGTCTGGTAGCCGCCGTAGATAGAGAATTGCAGGTCTTCCGCCGAGGCGGAGGCTGCAGAACAGATCGTGAAGAACGCGATGCCCGCAAGCAGCGAAGCGGAAGAGCGCAGCGCATATGTCATTGAATAGCCCCGATATTGTAAAATAAGTCGTCCTTGCCGCAGATGTGCCAGCTTTCTGCCGCAATGTCTAAGAAAAATAAAAGGCGCGTCAAAGAGCGCCTTTCGTTTTTTTCGGGAGTGTTGCTCAGCCGCCGAACATCGTGCGCAGCACGTCGATGCCTCTATCCTCGAACGCGACCTTGCCCTGCCTGTTGCCGGGGCCGATGACGATCACCTTGGTGCCGACGGGTGCGCGATCATAAAGATGCGTCACATCCTCGTTCATCATCCGGATGCAGCCGGAAGACATGTTGAGGCCGATCGTCCAGGGCTGGTTGGTGCCGTGGATGCGGAAAATGGTGTCCCGGCCGCCCTGGTAAAGATACATGGCGCGAGCGCCGAGCGGATTGTCCTCGCCGCCTTCCTGGAAGGCAGGAATCATATGGCCCTTGGCGGCTTCGCGGCGGCGCATCTTGGCCGGCGGCGTCCAGCCCGGCCATTCGGCCTTGCGGCCGATCTTGACGACACCCGACCAGCCGAAGCCGTCACGGCCGACGCCGATTCCGTAGCGGGTGGCCCGGTTGTTGCCTTCGACGAGGTAGAGATACTTGTTGTTGGTATCGATGATCACGGTGCCGGCCGCTTCCGGCGTCACCAGCCGCACTTTCTTGCGCTTGAACTGTGGCTTCACATATTTCGGCATCTGCGCGACGCGGACTATCTGCGTCGGATGCCGTGTATTGTCGGGCGTGGAGCCGGCCGGAGCTGCAAAGGCGGATGTTGACATCAAGGACAGGACAAGTCCGGCGGCAGCCAGACCCGGCAGTAATTTGATCATGATTCGATTCCCCTCAAGCAAATCCGCCCGAAGCTACATGAACTTCTGCTCGATTCAAGATCGGCGTGGCCGGATAAAGCATTTTTGGAGACGGGAGCCGGCTATTCTCTGCGGCTCCCAAGATTTATCCCGCCGTTACATGACGATGACGCGGGTTCCGACGCTGACGCGGTCATAGAGGTCGACGACGTCTTCGTTGCGCAGGCGAATGCAGCCGGAGGAGACGGCGCTGCCGATCGACCAGGGCGCGTTGGTGCCGTGGATGCGGTAAAGCGTCGAGCCGAGATACATGGCGCGTGCGCCGAGCGGGTTTTCCGCGCCGCCGTCCATGCGTGCCGGCAGGTAGTGGCCCTTGGCGGCTTCGCGGCTGATCATCTCGGACGGCGGGGTCCAGTCCGGCCATTCCTGCTTACGGGTGATCTTGTGAGCGCCTGCCCATTCGAAACCGGGCTTGCCGACGCCGACGCCATAACGCCGTGCCTTGCCGCCCTGCATCACCAGATAGAGGAAGCGGTTGTTGGTATCGATGACGATCGTGCCGGGCTTTTCCTGGGTGTCGTAGTCGACCATCTGCGGCAGGTATTGCGGCTCGATCGGATGGCGGATCGCCGGTATGCCGGGATTGATCGCCGAAACGGTCTGCGGGGACATTCGCGGCGCCTGGCGGAGCACGCGGCGCTGGAAAAGGCCGCGCTGCTGCGGTTGGACGACCGGCCGCTGATAGACGACGGGACGAACCGTGCCGCCTCCCAACTGGGTGACCCAAGGCGCCGTCAGATCGGGGCTGAGCACGACCGGCGGGCGGGTGGCGTAGCGGTCGTCTGCAAGGGCGGCCGTGGAGAAAATGCCGAAGATGGCTGCGGCAAAAACAAGCTGTTTCATCATCGGACGAACTCTCTACAAATGACCGAAAACGGTGGCGGGATACATCCGCCTGGGCGGAGATGTTCCGCCCGGGAAAGACGCTGCCACCCAATCCGCCAGCGAATGGTAAAGATCGATTCATCAAAAGCCGAACGGCGGGATAAACTTTTCGTCAGGGTTACCGTTCGGTTTGGAAAGACGGTTTGCAAATGGTAAAGCCGGAATCATGACCGGAAAACGAAGCGGACCCGGCGAACAGACGGACCCGGGAATGAAGCGGACATGAGCGAGACAGGCATCATCATCGGCGAGGACGGCAAGAGCCGCTGCCACTGGCACGCCAATCTGCCCGATTATCTCCGCTATCATGACGAGGAATGGGGCCGGCCTGTCACCAACGACATCCGCCTCTTCGAGAAGATCTGCCTCGAAGGTTTCCAGTCCGGTCTTTCCTGGCTGACCATCCTGCGTAAGCGCGAGAATTTCCGCGCTGCCTTTTCCGGCTTCGATTTCGAGAAGGTCGCTCTCTTCGACGACGAGGACGTCGCTCGCTGCCTGGCCGATGCCGGCATCATCCGCCATCGCGGCAAGATCGTCTCGACCATCAACAATGCCAGGCGCGCCATTGCGCTCAGGGAAGAATTTGGTTCGCTCGCCCACTATTTCTGGCGCTACGAACCCGGCCATAACGAGCGGCCTGGAGTGGTCGATCGTGATCATATCGTCGCCAATCCGACGACGCCGACCTCGACGGTGATTTCCAAGGATCTGAAGAAACGCGGCTGGACCTTTGTCGGCCCGACCACAGTTTATGCTTTCATGCAGGCGATGGGTCTGGTCAACGATCATCTGGAGGGCTGCTTCTGCCGGCCCGAGGTCGAGGCGATGCGCGCCGCTTTGGTTCGTCCATGAAAGAAGATGCATCCGTGAGAACATTGTTTGCCGCCGCTGCCCTGTTTTTCCTGCCGGCCTGCGCCATGGCCCAGACGCCGCAGCTCGATCCCGGCGAGAAGCTAGAGAAACTTCAGTTCCCGGCCGTCACCATGCAGCTGAAGGGCTGGACGAAGTTCGGCAACGGCCATGTCTACACGCTGCCGGTGCGCACCGGCCAGCACCTGAAGATCGATTTTGCCACCAAGAGCAAGTTCGCCTTCCTGGCGATCTTCGACCTGTCGAAACCGGATGACGAGGCCTTCTTCGGCACCGACGAGGACGGCTTGAGCTTCGAGACGGCGGTCAAGGAAAACACTACCTGGCTGCTGCGGCCCTATTATTCCAAGGTCTCGCCGCGCCGCGGCCTTGGCGCCCCCTTCAGCATTCTGATCGAGCCTTTGGCCGCAGCCTCGAAGCAGCCGCAGCCACCAGCCGAGCCGGAGCGCCCGTCGCTGTTTCCGAAGGCGCCTGCCAAGCCGCAATAAAACAGAGCTCTTTTACTCGCCTATGCCAGCCGGTCGATCAGGTCGCGCAACTCGCCGAGATGGCCGATCTTGCGGAAACGCGGCGCCTCCGTCGGCTCTTCCACATGTTCCAGCACCCAGGTGAGCTCGTGCGGCACGAAGACGCCGTAGCTGCCGGCGGCGATGGCGGGCACGATGTCGGATTTCAGCGAATTGCCGACCATCATCGCCCGCTCCGGCCCGTCGCCGACCTTGGCGAAGATGCGCCGATAGGTGACGGCGGTCTTGTCGGAGACGATCTCGACGGCATCGAAGAAGTCGCCGAGCCCGGATTGGGCAAGCTTGCGCTCCTGATCGAAAAGATCCCCCTTGGTGATCATCACCAGCAGATATTTACCGGCAAGCGCCTCCAGCGTGTCGCGGACATGCGGCATGGTCTCGACGGGATGGCCGAGGAGGTCGCGGCCGGTATCGAGGATCTTGGCAATCACGCTCGAGGGAATCTTGCCCTCGGTGATCTCGATCGCGGTCTCGATCATCGACAGCGTGAAGCCCTTGATGCCGAATCCATAGTGGCGAAGGTTGCGTTTTTCGGCTTCCAGCAGCCGTTCGGAAATCTTCGGCCCTTCGGCGAAATCGGCAAGAAGGCTGGTGAAATGCGCTTCCGTCAGCCGGTAATATTGTTCGTTCTGCCAGAGTGTATCGTCGGCATCGAAGCCGATCGTGGTCAATGGTCGCGTCGTCATATGCGTACCTCTTCAAATATGACCGGCAATCTATCGGCCGCCTGTGTCGAGACAAGGGCTGTGTCTGCGCGGCGTTGAAAACCCCCGCCGCCGCACTACATCGAGTTTGCCTCACCTTGCAGCCAGCCACGGCTGTGCCTGTCACGCGCAGGCCAATAATCAAAAAATGAAGTTCAGCGGTTCGCAAGCCATTCTTGCGGCAGACACAAAGGATTTTTTTGACCATGCGGTACAATCAACTCGGAAACACGGGACTTTTCGTCTCGGAAATCTGCCTGGGCACGATGACCTTCGGCGAAGCCAAACAAGGCAGCATGTGGGGCGCCATCGCCGATGTCGACCAGAATGCCGCCGACCGGCTCGTCGAGCGCTCGCTTGCATCGGGCGTCAATTTCATCGACACGGCCGACGTCTATTCGTCCGGCGAGTCCGAAAGGCTGCTCGGCCAGGCGCTGAAGAACCTCGACGTCCCACGCAAGGACGTCGTCATCGCTACCAAGGTCTATGGCGTCATGGGCGACAAGCCGAACGACCGCGGCGCTTCGCGCGGCCATATCATGGATTCGGTCGAGGCGAGCCTCAAGCGCCTGCAGACCGATCATATCGACCTCTACCAGATCCACGCCACCGATACGGTGACGCCGATCGAAGAGACGCTGCGCGCGCTTGACGATCTCGTTTCCCGCGGTCTCGTGCGCTATATCGGCGTCTCCAACTGGCAGGCCTGGCGCATTTCCAAGGCGCTCGGCCTCTCTGAACGCCGCGGCTTTGCCCGTTTCGAAACGGTGCAGGCCTATTATTCGATCGCCGGCCGCGATCTCGAGCGCGACATCGTGCCGTTGATGCAGGAGGAGAAGCTCGGCCTGATGGTGTGGTCGCCGCTTGCCGGCGGTCTGCTCTCCGGTAAGTATGGTCCCGGCGCGCCCGGCAACGGCGAGGGCCGTCGCGCCAGTTTCGACTTCCCGCCCGTCGACCAGGACAAGGCCTGGGCCTGCGTTGCCGTCATGCGCGAAGTCGCCGAAAAGCACGGCGTCAGCGTCGCCACAGTGGCACTCGCCTATATCCTCGCCAAGCCTTTCGTCACGACGGTGATCATCGGCGCCAAGCGTGTCGACCAGCTCGACCAGAACCTTGCCGCCGTCAAGCTGAAGCTCGACGGCGACGATATGAAAAGGCTCGACGAGGTCAGCGCCCTTGCTCCCGAATATCCGGGCTGGATGCTGTCGCGACAAGGCGCCGGCCGCCGGCCGGTCGATTTCGAGCCGAAGGATTGATTTGCCGGCAGCTTTGTTGTGAGAGACCGCCGAGACCAGCCCCTCATCCGCCTGCCGGCACCTTCTCCCCGCTTGCGGGGCGAAGGGGATATGCCGCAACCTCTCCGTTCCCACCTCGCTCTCGCAAGGCACGTCCCCTCGCCCCGTTTACGGGGAGAGGGTTAGGGTGAGGGGCATCTTGCGGGTCGACCACGGAGAGTCGTGGCCTTGTGCCTGATATCCGCTGCACCGGTTAGGATACTTATTTGCCGTAGGCCTTCAGCCAGGCATTCATCTCCGCGATCTCGGCTTCCTGCGCTTTGATCACGGCTTCGGCGAGCTTGCGGATTTCGGCATCCTTGCCGTATTGAAGCTCGATCTTCGCCATGTCGATCGCGCCCTGATGGTGCGGGATCATGCCGCGGACGAAATCCGCGTCGGCATCGCCGCTATATTCGATCATCATATTCTTGTGCATCGTGTCGTTCGCCTCGGTGAAGGCATGGCTTGCCGCGTCGTGACTGCCCATCGGCTTGCTCATATCCATGGCCTTGTCTTCGGCAAGGACGGGAGCGGAAATGATGGCGAGCATGGCGGTAAGCGTGATGATTTTCATAGACATGAGAGGTCCTTCCTCTGTCTGACGATAGGTCTGCGGGCGACTGAGGCCGCTCGCTTCTCAATGCAGAAGCGTGATGTCAGGACAGTCGGGGAGGGGGTGCCTGCGGCGCGGGCCTTTTATCATCCAGAGCGCGGGCAAGTGCCGGGGCGGGGTAGCCGAGAACGGATTTTCCGCCATCCATGACCGTCACCGTCGGCGGCAGCAGAAGGCAGGCGGCGCAAAGCGGCATATGTGCAACGTCGCCGCTGGCGCATGGATCGTTCAGGGGAGCCACATGTCTTGGCCCCTCAGGCATATCCCCTTTGGACACATCCATGCCGGCCATCTGATGGTGCATGCCGCTGGCCTCGACGGCGACCGGCGCATTCATCGACGCGCATGTCGGACAGCCCGCCCATGCGGACATGGCGCTGTAGACCAGCCAGCCAAGTAACATCGTGATGAGGGCGAGTGTCCGCATGATGTTTGATATAGGCGAATGCCGGCCGCACGCCAAGCTGGCCGACGATGACAGGCTGACGGATCACGGCATTGTCATGCCCAGGCGGCGATCACCTTGTGCTCGATCCGGTAATCCCGGCTCTCCTCGCCGAGCGGCGCGACCGGCCATGTCCAGGCCGCTTTTGCCGGCGGCGGCGAGACACCGTGCAGCAGGTCGGCCTCGTCATGCGTCCTGCCGTTGCGGTCGATAACGGCATAGGCGACGTCGGTCACCAGACATCTGCGGCAGGCAAGCCCCGAAAGCTCGGTTAGATGCGCGGCGATCAACCTTTCAACCGTATCTTCAGGCATGCGCCCGGCCTCGGCCTCGTGGCGTCGTTTCACGCCGCGGCCGATCTGCGACAGTAGGTTGGCCGAAACTACGAAATCGAGATAGGGCACCGAGCGCAGGAAGCTGAGCGGTTCGGGTTCCCTGCCGGCGGCGAGATCGTCATAGCCGGAGAGATCACGCTCGATCAGCCGGACATTGCGATAGCCCCTGGCCGTCAGCCACAGGCGCACCGAGGCGAGATGGACGAGATCGACCAGCACGACGGTGTCGAAATCGCGCGCCAGCTCCTCGATCGGCACGTCGCGCAGCATGCCCGAGCCGAGCACGACCGCCGTCCGCGTCTGCCTGAGATCGGCCGCCGCCGCGCGGATCGCATTCCGGCTCCTCTCCTCATGGTCGGCCCAATCCTTGGAGCAGCGCCCGGCCCGCGACCAGAGATTGATGGAATAGCGGATGAACTTTCGATGCGTCCCGCCGGTCAGCGGCCATGTCGCGGTATAGAGAACCGCCTCGGTGATCATGAGTATATCCGCATTCTGATGGACGCCTCTTCGTTCAATCGATTGTCACCCACTGCACAATTCCTTAGCAGTTCAAAGTGCTGCAGCGTCCTTTGCGCGTCTGAAAAGACGCGCGGCGTTGTAGACATCAAGACCCTTCGCCCTTGCCGCTCCCGGTCCAATCCGCTAGGAAACCGCCACTGTCACAGTCAGCGGAATTCCCGGAAATGAACGACAAGCAGAAGAAACCGCAAAAGCTCAAGGCCCGCCTGCCGCGCGGCTTCGTCGACCGGACGGCCGGCGATATCCGCGCCGTCAACGAGATGACGGCAAAGATCCGGGAAGTCTATGAGCATTATGGTTTTGATCCGCTCGAAACGCCGCTGTTCGAATATACCGATGCGCTCGGCAAATTTCTGCCCGACAGCGACCGGCCGAACGAGGGTGTCTTCTCGCTGCAGGACGATGACGAGCAATGGATGTCGCTGCGCTACGACCTGACCGCGCCGCTTGCCCGTCATGTCGCCGAGAATTTCAACGAGATCCAGCTTCCCTACCGCACCTATCGTGCCGGTTACGTCTTCCGCAACGAAAAGCCGGGGCCTGGCCGCTTCCGCCAGTTCATGCAGTTCGATGCCGATACGGTCGGCGCGCCGGGTGTTCAGGCCGATGCCGAAATGTGCATGATGATGGCCGATACGCTCGAGGCCCTCGGCATCAAACGCGGCGACTATGTCATCCGCGTCAACAACCGCAAGGTACTGGATGGCGTCCTGGAGGCGATCGGTCTCGGCGGCGACGACAAGGCCGGCCAGCGGCTCAACGTGCTGCGCGCCATCGACAAGCTCGACAAGTTCGGGCCGGAAGGCGTGGCCCTGCTGCTCGGTCCCGGCCGCAAGGATGACTCCGGCGACTTCACCAAGGGCGCCGGCCTCGACCAGGCGCAGATCGACAAGGTGCTGTTCTTCGTCGGCATCGAGGACTATGCCGAAAGTGCTTCGCGCCTGGCCGAGCTCGTTGCCGGAACCTCGAAGGGCGTCGAAGGCGTCGACGAGCTGAATTTCATCGGGGCGTTGGTCACGAGCGCCGGCTATCAGTCCGATCGTATCAAGATCGATCCCTCGGTCGTGCGCGGCCTCGAATATTATACCGGCCCGGTCTACGAGGCCGAGCTCAGCTTCGACGTCACCAACGAAAAGGGCGAAAAGGTCGTCTTCGGTTCGGTCGGCGGCGGCGGCCGTTATGATGGCCTCGTCTCCCGCTTCATGGGTCAGCCGGTGCCGGCGACGGGCTTTTCGATCGGTGTCTCCAGGCTGATGACGGCACTCAAGAACCTCGGCAAGCTTGGCGCCAGCGAAGTGATCGAGCCGGTGCTGGTGACCGTCATGGACGGCGATGTCGAGGCGATGGGCCGTTATCAGAAGATGACGCAGGAACTGCGCGCCGCCGGCATCCGCGCCGAGATGTACCAGGGCAACTGGAAGAAATTCGGCAACCAGCTGAAATATGCCGACCGCCGCGGCTGCCCCGTCGCCATCATCCAGGGCGGCGACGAGCGGGCAACCGGCGTCGTGCAGATCAAGGATCTGATCGAGGGCAAGCGGCTCTCCGGCGAAATCGAGGACAATGCCAGCTGGCGCGAGGCCCGCGTCGCCCAGGAGACAGCGCCGGAAGCCGACCTCGTCGCCAAGGTCAGGGACATCCTTGCCGCGCAGGCGGAGGATCGGAAGAGGGCAGGCGGCGATGTCTGAGGCATACCCCCCTCTGCCCTGCCGGGCATCTCCCCCACAAGGGGGGAGATTGGATAGTAGCGGCCTATTGCCCCAATCAAACGCCTTGGGGGGCCCAAGCTACTTGGCCCACGCTCAATATCCCGGGGAGCCGGCGCGTCTTGCCGATCTCCCCCCTTGTGGGGGAGATGCCCGGCAGGGCAGAGGGGGGTGTGTCCCCACACGCCCTTCGCCCATCGCTCGGAGTGTGGCATGCCCCTGATCAACCTCCCCGAATTCGCTGCCGACCTGCTGGCCGAATTTAGCGCCCGCAACACCGAGCGCATCGACACGCCGGTGATCCAGCCGGCCGAACCCTTTCTCGATATCGCCGGCGAGGATCTGCGCCGCCGCATCTTCATGACGGAGAGCGAAACCGGCGCCAGCCTCTGCCTGCGTCCAGAATTCACCATCCCCGTCTGCCTGCGCCATATCGAGACGGCGACCGGCACGCCCAAGCGTTACGCCTATCTCGGCGAGGTTTTCCGCCAGCGCCGCGACGGCGCCAATGAATTCTATCAGGCCGGGATCGAGGATCTCGGCGATATCAACCTGTCGGGTGCCGACGCCCGTGCCATCGGCGATGCCACCGGCATTCTCGCCCGCCTGCTGCCCGGCCGGCGCCTGTCGGTGACATTAGGCGACCAGGCGGTGTTCGAGGCCGTCGTCCAGGCGCTCGGCCTGCCGCTCGGCTGGCAGAAGCGCCTGATCCACGCCTTCGGCAACATGACGCAGCTGGAAGCCCTGCTCGCCGGCCTCGTCAGCCCGCAATTCGTCACTGGCTTGGACGACGATATTGCCAGGCTTGTCGCATCGGGCGACGAGCAGGCGCTGGTCGCTCATATCGAGCAGGAAATGCAGGCGACGGGTTATTCGGCCAATGCCGGCCGCTCGCCGCTGGAGATTGCCCGAAGGCTCAAGGAAAAACTCATCCTTTCCGAAACCCGTCTCGACGACGCGGCCTTCCATGTGCTGGAGGAGTTTCTGTCGCTCCACGTGCCGCTCGTCAATGCGTCCGCCGCCCTTGCCGGTTTCGCCGATGCGGCCGGCCTGAAACTCGGCAACGCGCTTCAGCGCTTCAACGGCCGCGTCGCCGCCCTTGCCAATGCCGGTGTCGACCTCTCTTGCGTGGACTACCGCGCCGCCTTCGGACGGCCGCTCGATTATTACACCGGCCTCGTCTTCGAGGTGACGGTTGAGGGTTCGATCGCGGTTCTGGCCGGTGGTGGCCGCTTCGACCGGCTGCTGACCTTCCTTGGCGCAACGGACCGCATTCCGGCCGTCGGCTTTTCCTTCTGGCTCGACCGCATCGAAACCGAAAGGGCAGCCGTATGACCATTACCATTGCGCTTCCCTCCAAGGGCCGGATGAAGGACGATGCTTTGGCAATCTTCGAGCGGGCCGGCATGCCGATCACGGCTGTCGGCAACGACCGCTCCTATCGCGGCCGCGTCGAAGGCTGGGACGATGTCGAAATCGCTTTTCTCTCGGCCTCCGAAATTTCCCGCGAACTTGGCAACGGCACCGTCGATTTCGGCGTCACCGGCGAAGATCTGATGCGGGAAGGCTTTGCAGAAGTCGACAAGCGGGTCGAATTCTGCGCCCGGCTCGGCTTCGGCCAAGCCGACGTCGTCGTCGCCGTGCCCGAGATCTGGCTGGATGTCGAGACCATGGCCGATCTCGTCGATGTCGCCGCCGATTTCCGTGCCCGTCATTCCAGGCGCCTTGCCATCGCCACCAAATACTGGCGGCTGACCCAGCAGTTCTTTTCGAGCCAGCACGGAATCCAGCTTTATCGGATCGTCGAAAGCCTCGGCGCCACCGAGGGTGCTCCGGCCTCCGGCTCGGCCGATATCATTGTCGATATCACCTCCACCGGCTCGACGCTGCGCGCCAACCGCCTGAAGGTGCTTCAGGACGGCGTCATCCTGCATTCGCAGGCCTGCCTTGTGCGCGCCCGCAGGGAAAGCCATGCGGACGAACCCGCCGTCCAGGCAATCGTCGAGGCCGTGCGCGCCGCCCTCTGATCCCAGCCATCAATGCATAAGAGAACCCGCCGTCAATTCAATGACGGCGGGTTCTCTCATGTCTGGGAGGATGTCTGCTGGATCAGGCAGCCGCATACACGCCGCGGCGGGCGTCAATCGAATAGGCACCGGCACCGACGGTGGCGAGCAATATGTACGCGCCGGCAAGCGTGATGTTCTTCATGACCATGATCTGGTTGAGAATATTCACGAGTTCCGCGCCACTTGCGTAGGGCAGATGGAAGGCGAGGGCCGTGAAGACACAGAAGCCCGCGAGCAGCCAGCCGGCAATGCGAACCTGGAAGCCTGTGAGAACCGCAAGGCCGGCGAGCAGTTCGAAAAGGCCTGCGACATAGGCCAACAGGGTTGCTGCCGGCAGGCCGGCACCGGCGATCATCCCCGCAGTCCCGGCAGGATCGGTTAGCTTCATGAAGCCGGAAAGGACGAACATGAAAGACAGAAGAATACGGGCAATCAGGATAATGGTGTTCGACATGGACGTTGTCTCCGTTTGAATGGCTCTGGAGATCTTGGTGCCCCGGCACCGTGTGGACCTCGGATGCCTCCTATGTCGCTCATTTCTGCCGTTGTGGAAAGATAAACGAACGGGGACACTTTGTTCAATAATATGAAACGATGCCCTACAGGCGGCCGCTTGCCTTTGCCGTGTCCGGTCTCTTATGGTCGGCGCCCAACAAGGAGAATCCGATGGCAGATCTGTCCGCATTTCCGATCACGGCGCGCTGGCCCGCTAGAAATTCCGACATCATCCAGCTCTATTCCCTGCAGACGCCGAATGGGGTGAAGGTTTCCGTCGCCCTCGAGGAACTCGGCCTCGCCTATGAGCCGCATTATGTTTCCTTTGCCGCCAACGAACAGAAGTCGCCGGAATTCGAATCTCTCAACCCGAACGGCCGCATTCCGGCGATCATCGATCCGAACGGGCCTGATGGTAAACCGATCGGCCTGTTCGAATCCGGCGCCATCCTGCTTTATCTCGCCGAAAAAACCGGCAAGCTCATCCCCGCCGATGCTGCCGGCCGCTATGAATGCATTCAGTGGGTATTTTTTCAGATGGGCGGCATCGGCCCGATGTTCGGGCAGTTCGGGCATTTCCACAAATTCGCCGCCGACAAGGTCGCCAACAATTCCTATCCGGTGGAGCGTTATCGCGACGAGTCCAAACGGCTGCTCGGCGTGCTCGAAGACCGGCTGAAAACCCGTCAGTGGATCATGGGCGACCAGTATACCATCGCCGACATCACCACCTTCACCTGGGTTCGTGGCGCCGATATCTTCTATGGCGGTCGCGAGGTTCTCGAATATGCGAAATTCCCCGCCGTCTCGGACTGGCTCGAGCGCTGCATCGCCCGGCCGGCGAGTGGCAGGGGCCTCAACATACCGGTCAAGCCGGAGTAACGGACCGCCTAGAGATCGCCGATACCGGCCCCTCATCCGGCTGCCGCCACCTTCTCCCCGTAAACGGGGCGAAGGGACAAGCCGCGACCTCTTCGTACCCCACTAACGTCTCGCAGGGCACGTCCCCTCTCCCCGTTTTTTACGGGGAGAGGGTTAGGGTGAGGGGCAGCCACTCGCGCCGCTATTGCCGGCTGGTGATCTGTCTCGGACCTTCAAGCTTGAAGCGTGGAAAGATGAAGACGCCGACCAGGCTGCCGCTGTATTTTTTCTCGAGCCCGTTTGACTCGCCCATGCAGAACAGCGGCTGGCGCAAGCCGTTCGGCATGATGATCGTCGTCGAGAAGCAGAAGGAGGAGCAGAGCGTCGCCGCCTGCTCGAACAGCTCCAATATGTGGCCGCGGTCCTTGGCGTCATAGCAGCGGATCAGGCTGAGCAAGCCGCATTCCTGTGCGGAGAGGCCGTGCAGCCTCGCGCTCCATTCGGCCAGACGCAGCATCCCGCTCGACAGGTCTCCGGTCCAGGCTTCGGAAATCGAAAACTGAGCCGCCATCTGGTGATTTTGATTATGGTGGTCCAGCGAGCCGGGCATCAAAGGTACGGCGGCGTTGGTATTGGCGATCTTAAACAAGGCGTTCCCCCGTTCGGATGCAGCTCCTCCGCCGCACGCTCGGTAAACACAAAAACAGGATCACGCAGCAGCAGGCATGATGCCCGCGCTTTTACCGGCGATCCTTGCGGCGGCCAACGGGCCGGCGGAACATCAAGCATCGCCTTTCCGCGCTCGTCTGATGGCGAAAATCATCGCCGGGCGCGTTTGGATGGCAGCGCGGATTTATAGGGGCTTTCGTACAAACGGCAACGGCTTTTTCAGGGGTGTTGGCATCGGTATTTTTTGAGGATGCCGGCATCTCAAGTGATTTCGCGGGGAGACAGAGCCGAAATATCAATTTTACGGGCTTTGGAAACGGTTTCACTCAACATGAGGTCAGAAATGGCGCCGCAACGCGGCAATCTCCCGCCAAGACCGGCGTCTTGAAAAAGTGCGGCAACGCAAGCCTCGCGAAAGCTTCCCGCCTCGCGGGCAGCCATATGCGATGGGTTGAGGATTTCATTCGCTGCATCGGGCCCCGCTTCGAATCGCTTGATGCATCTCATCAGGAGGTGTGCCGCGGTTCCCGGATAACGAAATGCATAAAAGCAAAGAGCTGTAGGACAAACGAAAAGGGCGACCCGAGGGCCGCCCTTCCTGTTCCGGAGACCGGAATGGTGTCAGCGACGGCTTTCGCCTATCACATCATGTCCATTCCGCCCGTTCAGCGCGCTTGACGCGCTGAACCATCTTAGATGATGGGCGGATTCATGAACGATGCTGTGAAAGGCCGCTGGCCTATCACATCATGTCCATTCCGCCCATGCCGCCCATGCCGCCCGGCATGCCGCCGCCAGCCGAATCCTTCTTCGGCAGCTCGGCGATCATGGCTTCGGTGGTGATCAGCAGCGATGCAACAGAAGCAGCGTTCTGCAGTGCCGTGCGGACAACCTTGAGCGGGTCGACAATACCCATGGCGATCATGTCGCCATATTCGGATGTCTGGGCGTTGTAGCCGTAGTTGTCTTCGTTCTTGTCGAGGACCTTGCCGACAACGATCGAAGCTTCGTCGCCTGCGTTTTCAGCGATCTGACGAACCAGCGACTGCAGGGCGCGGCGAACGATGTTGATGCCGGCTTCCTGGTCGTCGTTTGCACCCTTGACGGTGATCTTCGTGGAGGAGCGCAGCAGAGCGATACCGCCGCCTGGGACGATGCCTTCCTGAACAGCAGCGCGTGTCGCGTTGAGCGCGTCGTCGATGCGGTCCTTCTTTTCCTTCACTTCGACTTCCGTCGAGCCACCGACGCGGATGACGGCGACGCCACCAGCGAGCTTGGCAAGACGTTCCTGCAGCTTTTCGCGGTCATAGTCCGAAGTGGTTTCTTCGATCTGAGCCTTGATCTGTGCAACACGGCCTTCGATGTCGGTCTTGGCGCCCGAACCGTCGACGATCGTGGTGTTTTCCTTCGAGATCGAAACCTTCTTCGCACGGCCGAGCATGTCGAGCGTGACGGATTCGAGCTTGATGCCGAGGTCTTCGGAGATCACGGTGCCGCCGGTCAGGATGGCGATGTCTTCGAGCATGGCCTTGCGGCGATCGCCGAAGCCAGGAGCCTTGACGGCAGCGATCTTCAGGCCGCCGCGCAGCTTGTTGACGACGAGCGTAGCAAGAGCTTCGCCTTCGACGTCTTCAGCGATGATCAGGAGCGGCTTGCCGGTCTGAACGACAGCTTCGAGAACCGGAAGCATCGACTGCAGGTTCGAGAGCTTCTTCTCGTGAAGGAGAATGAAGACGTCTTCGAGGTCGGCGATCATCTTTTCCGGGTTGGTCACGAAGTAGGGGCTGAGGTAGCCGCGGTCGAACTGCATGCCTTCGACGACTTCGAGTTCGGTTTCGGCGGTCTTGGCTTCTTCAACCGTGATGACGCCTTCGTTGCCGACCTTCTGCATGGCTTCAGCAATGTCGAGACCGACCTGCTTGTCGCCGTTTGCCGAGATCGTACCGACCTGTGCAACTTCTTCCGAGGTGGAGATCTTCTTGGCCTTGGCCTGGAGATCCTTCACGACGTCAGCAACAGCGAGGTCGATGCCGCGCTTCAGGTCCATCGGGTTCATGCCGGCTGCAACGGCCTTGTTGCCTTCGCGAACGATCGCCTGGGCAAGAACGGTTGCAGTCGTGGTGCCGTCGCCGGCGATGTCGTTGGTCTTCGAAGCGACTTCGCGGACCATCTGCGCGCCCATGTTTTCGAACTTGTCTTCGAGTTCGATTTCCTTGGCGACGGAAACGCCGTCCTTGGTGATGCGCGGAGCGCCGAAGGACTTGTCGATGATGACGTTACGGCCCTTCGGGCCGAGCGTTACCTTGACTGCATCGGCGAGAATGTCGACGCCACGCAGCATTTTTTCGCGCGCGGTGCGACCAAACTTGATTTCTTTAGATGCCATGATTGAAACTCCTCATTTCGAGTGTCCGGGTTCTGGACCCGTAGGCTAAGTCGGAAAGGCCAGCGGCTGATCAGCCGATGATGCCCATAATGTCGGCTTCCTTCATGATCAGAAGGTCTTCGCCGTCGATCTTGACTTCGGTGCCGGACCACTTGCCGAACAGGATGCGGTCGCCAGCCTTGACGTCGAGTGCGACGACCTTGCCGGACTCATCGCGCGCGCCGGAACCGACGGCGACGATTTCGCCTTCCTGCGGCTTTTCCTTGGCGGTATCGGGAATGATGATGCCACCCTTGGTCTTGGCTTCGGACTCAACGCGGCGAACAACGACGCGGTCGTGAAGGGGGCGGAAGTTGGTGCTTGCCATTGTCTAATCCCTCGATCGAATGACATTCGCGGGCCGGATCGGCCCACATGGATATATGTTAGCACTCCCTTGCGGTGAGTGCTAGCGACGAGCATTTAGGGATGGCTCCGAAAGGAGTCAATGAGAGCCATCACGAATTTTTGTGCCGGAATTGTGAAGAGGCCGGAGAATTGCGGAGATTGCGGCCGAAACCCCGCCCGTTGCAGCACGGCAAAGAAAATGCCTTGCCATCGCCTTGCGCCTTTGCAATGTCACCGGTGACTGAAGCGGGGAAATCGGAATGGCCAGGCGGATAGAAAACTTCTCGGAGATAACAGGTCACTATGATGTGGTGCTCTGCGATGTCTGGGGCGTCGTTCACAATGGCGTCGATCCGTTCCCGAAGGCAGCCGCTGCCCTTGAAGCGGCCCGCGCCAACGGCGTCGCCGTCGTCCTCATCACCAATTCGCCGCGCCTTTCCTGGCAGGTGGTCGAGCAACTGCGCCAGATCGGCGTTCCCGACAGCGCCTATGACAGGATCGTCACATCAGGCGACGTCACCCGCCGGCTGATTGCCGAAGGGCCGAAGACGGTCTTTCTGCTCGGCCCCGAGCGCGACAAGGCGCTTCTCGAAGGCATTGGCGTCGAGCGTAGTCCGGCCAGCGAAGCGCAATCGTTGGTCTGTACCGGCTTTTTCGACGACGAAACCGAGAAGCCGGAGGATTACACCGACATGCTTTTGGAATTCAAAGCCCGCGAGGTGCCGATGATCTGCGCCAATCCCGACCTCGTCGTCGAGCGCGGCCATCGCATCATCCCCTGCGCCGGCGCCATGGCCGCCTATTATGAGCAGCTTGGCGGCAGCACCCGCATTGCCGGTAAACCGCACCGGCCGATCTACGAGGCGACGCTGGCCGCTGCTCGCGAGCTTCGCGGCGATTTTCCCGTCGACCGCGTGCTGGCGATCGGCGACGGCATGCCGACTGATGTGCGCGGCGCCTTGAATTACGGCCTCGACCTTCTCTACATCAGCGGCGGTATTCACGCCAAGGAATACACCTTGAACGGCGAGACCGACGAGGCGATCCTCAACGCCTATCTTGATCGGGAAAACGCCGCGCCGAAGTGGTGGATGCCGCGCCTTGCATAAAGAGAAGCCAGCCGATGACCGTTTTCCACCGCAATGAAACCCGGGAACCCTTGCCGGCCCATCTGAAGGGCGGCGTCATTGCCATCGGCAATTTCGACGGCGTGCACCGTGGCCACCAGTCGGTGCTGAACCGCGCGCTCGAAATCTCCAGGGCGCGCGGCATCCCCGCCTTGGTGCTGACGTTCGAGCCGCATCCGCGCACGGTCTTCCGGCCTGAGGCGCCGGTCTTCCGCCTGACGCCGGCGCCGCTGAAGGCCCGCATCCTGGAAACGCTCGGTTTCAGCGCCGTCATCGAATATCCCTTCGATCATGAGTTCTCTCAGCGCTCGGCCGACGATTTCATCCATTCGATTCTCAAGGATTGGCTCGGCGCCTCAGAGGTGGTCACCGGCTTCGATTTCCATTTCGGCCGTGGCCGCGAGGGCGGTCCCGCTTTTCTGATGAATGCCGGTCAGACCTATGGCTTCGGCGTCACCCTGATCGACGCCTTCCGCGACGAAAACGCCGACGTCGTCTCTTCGAGCCATATCCGCGCGCTTTTAAGCGATGGCAATGTCAGCGAAGTCGCCGGCATGCTGGGTTATCATTACACGGTTGAGGCCGAAGTGATCGACGGCGAAAAGCTCGGCCGGCAGCTCGGTTTTCCCACCGCCAACATGCGCCTGCCGCCGGAGGTCGAACTCGCCGCCGGCATCTACGCCGTCCGCTTCCGCCGCCAAGACGGCACGCTGCACGACGCCGTCGCAAGCTACGGCCGCCGCCCGACGGTGACGCAAAACGGCGCGCCGCTGCTCGAAACCTATCTTTTCGACTTCAGCGGGGACCTCTACGGCCAGCGCTGCGCCGTCTCCTTCTTCGGCTATATCAGGCCCGAGCTGAAATTCGACGGCCTCGATCCGCTGGTCGCCCAGATCAAGCGCGACGAGGAGGAGGCGAGAGCACTGCTTTCCGGGGTGAAACCGCTCGGCGAACTCGACCGGAAGCTTTGTTTTTCCTGAGGTCGCGATGAGTGTGGCAGTCGCGGGTAGACTAGTGATTCCCGCCATTGCTGCCGATGGCGCACCCGCGAATTCTGCTCTTCCTTTTCCAGTCAAAAACGCCTATGAACCGCCGCTATGACGAAATTTCGGCTGGCGATGACGATGCGAATTATCGGCCCGGCCTTCCGCGCGCGCTAAGCGGCCGGGAGGTCCGGGTTTTCAGCGCTTGGATATAAGCGCTTCCGTCACCAGCTTTTTCACGCCGTTGCGCCCCTTTCTGGGCCGCCAGAAACGATTGTCCCGATATGACCGACACAGCCGAAAAGATCGACTATTCGAAGACCCTCTATTTGCCTGAAACCGATTTCCCGATGCGCGCCGGCCTGCCGCAGAAGGAGCCGGAGCTGGTCAAGCGCTGGCAGGAGATGGGTCTCTACAAGAAACTGCGCGCCTCGGCCGCCGGCCGCGAAAAGTTTGTGCTGCACGACGGCCCGCCCTATGCCAACGGCAACATCCATATCGGCCACGCGCTGAACAAGATCCTCAAGGATGTCATCAACCGTTCGTTCCAGATGCGCGGTTACGACGCCAACTACGTGCCCGGCTGGGATTGCCACGGCCTGCCGATCGAATGGAAGATCGAAGAGAAGTACCGCGAGAAGGGCAAGAACAAGGACGATGTCCCGGTCAACGAATTCCGCCGCGAATGCCGTGAATTTGCCACCGGCTGGATCAAGACCCAGGCCGAAGAGTTCAAGCGTCTCGGCATCGAGGGTGACTTCGACAATCCCTATACGACGATGAACTTCCACGCGGAATCGCGCATCGCCGGCGAACTTTTGAAGATCGCCGCAAGCGGTCAGCTCTATCGCGGCTCCAAGCCGATCATGTGGTCGGTCGTCGAGCGTACGGCACTGGCCGAAGCTGAAGTTGAATACCAGGACTACGAGAGCGACACGATCTGGGTGAAATTCCCGGTCGTCGACGGTCCGGCCGCGCTCAAGGATGCGTTCGTGGTCATCTGGACGACCACGCCCTGGACGATCCCCGGCAACCGGGCGATCTCCTTTTCCGCGCGTGTCTCCTACGGTCTCTATGAGGTGATGGCTGCCGAGAACGAATTTGGTCCGCGTCCCGGCGAAAAGCTGATCTTTGCCGACAAGCTGGCTGAAGAATCCTTCGCCAAGTCCAAGCTGCAGTACCAGCGCCTGGGCGATGTCTCTACCGCCGACTTCGCAGCGATGACCTGCGCTCATCCCTTCAAGGGTCTCGGCGGCGGCTATGAATTCGCCGTGCCCCTGCTCGACGGCGACCACGTTACCGACGATGCCGGCACCGGTTTCGTTCATACGGCACCCAGCCACGGTCGCGAAGACTTCGATGCCTGGATGTCGGCTGTCCGCTCGCTTGAGGCCCGCGGCATCGACACCAAGATCCCGTTCCCGGTCGATGACGGCGGCTTCTACACATCGGACGCCCCAGGCTTCGAAGGCGCCCGCGTCATCGACGACAACGGCAAGAAGGGCGATGCCAACGACCGCGTCATCAAGGCTCTGATCGAATGCAAGGCGCTCTTTGCCCGTGGCCGACTGAAGCATCAGTATCCGCATTCCTGGCGCTCGAAGAAGCCGGTGATCTTCCGCAACACGCCGCAATGGTTCGTCTATATGGACAAGACCCTTGCCGACGGTTCCACGCTGCGTTCTCGCGCGCTCGGTGCGATCGACGACACCCGCTTCGTGCCCGCCGCCGGCCAGAACCGGTTGCGGGCGATGATCGAGGGCCGCCCGGACTGGGTTCTTTCTCGTCAAAGGGCATGGGGCGTGCCGATCGCCGTTTTTGCCGACGAGCAGGGCGAGGTCCTGGTCGACGCCGCCGTCAACGCCCGCATCCTCGAAGCGTTTGAACAGGAGGGCGCCGACGCCTGGTTTGCCGAAGGCGCCAAGGAGCGCTTCCTCGGCAACGATCATGACCACTCCCGCTGGGTGCAGGTCATGGATATCCTCGACGTCTGGTTCGATTCTGGCTCGACACACACCTTCACGCTCGAAGACCGCCCGGACCTGAAGTGGCCGGCCGACCTTTATCTCGAAGGGTCAGACCAACATCGCGGCTGGTTCCATTCGTCGCTGCTGGAATCGGCTGCCACCCGCGGCCGCGCGCCATACAACGCCGTCCTCACCCATGGCTTCACCATGGACGAGAAGGGCGAGAAGATGTCGAAGTCGAAGGGCAACGTCACCGCGCCGCAGGAAGTGATGAAGGATGCCGGCGCCGACATCCTGCGCCTCTGGGTCATGACCTCGGACTATGCCGACGACCTGCGCGTCGGCAAGACGATCATCCAGACCAATGTCGATGCCTATCGCAAGCTGCGCAACACCATCCGCTGGATGCTCGGCACGCTCGCCCACGACACGGGCGAGGAGATCGCCTTTGCCGATCTGCCGGAGCTGGAGCAGCTGATGCTGCACCGGCTTGCCGAACTCGACGCGCTGGTGCGCGAAAACTACGATGCCTTCGACTTCAAGAAGATCGCCCGCGCGCTGATCGACTTCGCCAATGTCGAGCTTTCGGCCTTCTATTTCGATGTCCGCAAGGATGCGCTCTACTGCGACGCGCCGTCGAGCCTGCGCCGGCGCGCCAGCCTGCACGTCATCCGCCAGATCTTCGATTGCCTGGTGACCTGGCTTGCCCCGATGCTGCCCTTCACCACCGAAGAGGCTTGGCTGTCGCGCAATCCGTCTGCCGTTTCCGTGCATCTGGAGCAGTTTGCCCCGGTTGCAAAGGAATGGCGCAACGAGGCCCTGGCCGACAAGTGGAAGAAGATCCGCGCCGTCCGCTCGGTTGTCACAGGCGCCCTGGAAATCGAGCGCAAGGACAAGCGCATCGGCTCCTCGCTGGAAGCCGCGCCCGTCGTCCACATCGCCGATCCGGAATTGCTGAAGGCGCTCGAAGGCCAGGACTTCACTGAAGTCTGCATCACCTCGGCAATCGAGATCAGGGCCGACGACGGCCCGGCGGATGCCTTCCGCCTTGCCGAAGTGCCTGAGGTCAGTGTCGTGCCGAAGCTTGCAGAGGGTGAGAAATGCGCCCGCTCCTGGCGCATCACCAGGGATGTCGGTTCCGATCCCGAATATCCCGATGTCTCGGCCCGCGACGCTACCGCCCTTCGCGAACTTGCCGTGCTCGCGTGAAGATTATTGCCGGGTGAATTGCGTTTTCGCGGTTCATCCGGTAAAAGCTGCCTGAAAATGGCCGGATTTTTGCGTCAGGGGGACGGTTGTCCGGTTGGGCAACGATTGCACCGGTGGCTGGAAGGGTTTTCATGTTCGCAACGCATTGGTTCCGTATGGGCGCCTGCCTGTCTGTCGTCATGGCGGGATGCTCACTGGTCTCCAGCTGCGCCAGCAGCCCGACCTACGGCACCGACAAGACTGCCATGGAGCAATTGACCGACGATCTCGGCCAGTCCGTGTCATTGACCGGGCCGGATCCGAAGAACAAGGGCGTCAAGTACACGCCGCGCCCGACGCTGGTGCTGCCGGCCCAGGCGCAGAAGGAGACCCTCGTTGCGCCGCAGCAGACGGTCGCCAACAAGGACAATCCGCAATGGATTGAATCGCCGGAGGAAACCCGCGCCCGCCTGGTCGGGGAGGCAGACGCGAACTCGGACAATCCGAATTACCGCTCACCGCTCGCCAGCTCGGCAATCGAAGGCGGCCGGCGCACGACGGAAGCCCAGACCAAGGCCTATCGTGAAGCCCGCGCCCTGCAGAAGGGCTCCTATATCGATCAGCGCCGCTATATTTCCGATCCGCCGCCCGGCTACCGCACCGTCGACGATCCGGCAAAGCTTGATGATCTCGGCGAGCCCGAGCTCAAGAAGCAGAAGAAGCGCAAGAAGGATGCGGCGGTCGCCAACACCGGCAAGCAGTGGTGGAACCTCCTGCAATAGCAGCTTGTCCCGGTGCTTAGGCGCGGCTGTTTGGTTGGTTAGAGTTTGTTAGACAGCGCCGGTCAGCCTCTCATCCGCCGCCGGCACCTTCTCCCCGCTTGCGGGGCGAAGGGGAATAGCCGCAACCTCTCCGTCCCTAGCCAACGTCTTGCAGGGCACGTCGCGCCCCGTTTACGGGGAGAGGGTTAGGGTGAGGGGCAGCCAATAGCGCGAAAGCCGAAGATGACGGCATGCGTGCGGATTACGGCGCCTCTCTTTTTTGCGAAAAGAATGTCCGCAAAATCTCTGCCGCTTCCACCTCGTTGAAGCCGGAATAAACCTCCGGAGCGTGGTGACAGGTCGGCTGCACATAAAATCGCACGCCATTGTCGACGCCGCCGCCTTTCGGGTCTTCGGCGCCGTAATAGAGCCTGCGGATACGCGCAAACGAGATGGCTGCCGCGCACATGGTGCAAGGCTCGAGCGTCACGTAGAGATCGGCGCCGACGAGACGCTCCTGTCCGAGCGCTTCGCAGGCAAGCCGGATCGCCGCGATTTCAGCGTGCGCGGTCACGTCTTTAAGCTCGCGCGTACGGTTTCCTGCCCGTGAAATGGCGATATCGTTGACAACGACGACGGCGCCGATCGGCACCTCGCCGCGTTCTCCGGCGGCACGCGCTTCTTCAAGCGCCATCTCCATGAAACGATTTGTCTTCACGATCGCAAGAATTTCCACTTAACCGCAGATGCGTGACCTGATAGACAGGCCCAAAAGGCAGGCAAACAACAAATGACACCCAAAGACAAGCCAAAACGCCCGGGCGCAAAGCCCTTTTCACGGGACGACGGGCCGAAGGCCGGCGCGAAGCCGGGCGGCCCGAAGCCGGCAAAGGCTGCGATCGCCGCAGAGACCGATAGCGAGGCCAAGGCCGAACGCATTTCCAAGGTGATGGCGCGCGCCGGCGTCGCGTCCCGCCGCGACATCGAACGCATGATCATGGACGGTCGTGTGACGCTGAACGGCAGGGCTCTCGACACCCCGGTCGTCAACGTTACGCTCGCCGATCGCATCGAGGTTGACGGCGTGCCGATCCGCGGCATCGAGCGCACCAGGCTGTGGCTCTATCACAAGCCGGCCGGTCTGGTGACCACCAATGCCGATCCGGAAGGCCGCTCGACCGTCTTCGACAATCTGCCGGAAGAACTGCCGCGCGTCATGTCGATCGGCCGCCTCGATATCAATACCGAAGGCCTGCTGCTGCTGACCAATGACGGCGGTCTTGCCCGCGCGCTCGAGCTGCCGGCCACCGGTTGGCTGCGCCGCTACCGTGTCCGCGCCCATGGCGAGATCGATCAGGATGCGCTCGACAAGCTGAAGGACGGCATCGCCGTCGACGGCGTGCTTTATGGCTCGATCGAGGCGACGATCGACCGCACTCAAGCGTCGAACGTCTGGATCACCATGGGTCTTCGCGAAGGCAAGAACCGCGAAATCAAGAACGTGATGGGCGCGCTCGGCCTCGACGTCAACCGCCTGATCCGCATTTCCTACGGCCCGTTCCAGCTCGGCGACTTGCCGGAAGGCCATGTCATCGAAGTGCGCGGCCGCACGCTTCGCGACCAGCTCGGCCCGCGCCTCATCGAGGAAGCCAAGGCGAATTTCGACGCGCCGCTCTACAATGCGCCGGCCGTCGCTGCCGAGGACGAGGCTGAAGCCCCAGTGCCGGAAAGGCGCGAGCAGCGTCCGCGCCGCGACGAGGACAAGCGCGAACGGGCGCTGAGCCGCCTCGACACCAAGCGCGACGATCGCCACGGTGGCGGCCGTAGAGATGACGATCGCCGCGATGGCGGCCGCAGGGATGATGACAAGCCGAAGCGTCCTCAGCCGCTCGGCCAGCGTCGCAGCGCCAATGTCTGGATGGCTCCCGGCGCCCGGCCGCTTGGCGAAAAGGCTGCGGCGAAAGCCGCCAAGAATGAGCAGACCGCGCGCCGGCGCGGCGAACAGGCGCCAGCAAAGGGTGCCGGTTCCCACCATATCGAAGATCGCCCGCGCACGCAGATCAATCGCGTGCGCGAGGAGGACGGCGAATGGATCCGCTCGAGCGAGCAGCCCCATCGCAAGGATGAGGGTGAAGGCTCCGGCCGCAAGCGTTCGTTCGGGGATCGGCCTGCCCGCGAAGACCGCGGTTTTGGCGACCGCCCGGCGCGCGGCGAACGCCGCCCCCGTGAAGGGGGTGACGAACGTCCGCGGACCAGAAGCTCTGCAGGCGAAGGCCCGTTCGGAGCGTCCGCGCGGCGACCGGCCTTTCGGTGATCGTCCTTCGCGTGGCGATCGGCCCTTCGGCGACAAGCCGCGTGGTGATCGCAGACCGCGCGAGGATGGTGATGAACGTCCGCGCGCAGCCAGAGCCTCCGCCGGCGAAGGCCGCTCCGAGCGTCCGCGTGGCGAACGGTCCTTCGGCGATAAATCGACGGGCGGCAGGCCTTCGGGCGATAAGCCTTCGGGTGACAAGCCACGCGGTAAGGGCTTTGGTGCGAAGCCGGGTGGGGCCAAGAATTTTTCCGGTAAGCCGAAGGGCGACAGGCCGGGAAGTGACAGGCCGGGCGGCGACAAGCCTGCGGGCGGGCCGTCCAGAGGTGGTGCAAAAGGAAAGGGAATGACACGCGGTGCGGATCGTCGGCGGTGAATTTCGCGGACGGCCTCTCGCCGTGCCAAAATCCAATGATATCCGGCCGACTGCCGACCGGACGCGCGAGAGCTTGTTCAATATATTGAGCCATGCCTATCCGGAATGTGTCGACGGCACCCGGATCCTCGATCTTTTTGCCGGAACCGGCGCCGTTGGCCTCGAAGCCGTTTCACGCGGCTGTCGCCACGCGCTCTTCGTCGAAAACAGCGTCGAGGGCAGGGCGCTGCTCTGGGAAAACATCGATGCGCTCGGCCTGCACGGCCGCACGCGCATCCTGCGCCGCGATGCCACCGATCTCGGCAGCGTCGGCAATCTCGAAGCCTTCGACGTGCTGTTTGCCGACCCGCCCTATGGCAAAGGTCTCGGCGAGAAGGCGATGGCGGCCGCCGCAAATGGCGGCTGGCTGCGGCCTGGCGCAATCGCGGTGCTGGAAGAACGCGCCGATATTGTCGTTTCCGTGCATCCTTCCTATGTTTTCCTCGAAAACCGCGTCTTTGGCGATACGAGGGTGCATTTTTTCCGGTATCAGCCGCAATAAGCGGGGTGGGCTGTGCAGCAGGCAGAGATCATCAGCCCGAAATTGCCTGCGATCAGCGATCTTCCAACGGTCGCCGTCGCTTTCGGCGGCGGCGGCGCGCGCGGGCTTGCCCATATCCATGTGATCGAGACGCTCGACGAACTCGGTATCCGCCCGGTGGCGGTTTCAGGCTCGTCGATGGGTGCGATCATGGGGGCGGGCATGGCCGCCGGCATGTCCGGTGCCGAAATTCGCGAACATGCGCTGGCGACCGTCGGCAACAGGACGGCCGTCGTCAGCCGCATCTGGGGCCTGCGGCCGGCGACGGTGCGGGATGCGGTGGCCAAGGGCATCCGCATCGGCCAGTTCAATCTGGAGCGGATCCTCAAGGCCTTTCTGCCGTCCGAGCTGCCGGCTCGCTTTGAAGATCTGCTGGTGCCGATGAAGGTGATCACCACCGATTATTACGGGCAGTGTGAAGTCATCATCGAAGAGGGCGAGTTGTTTCCGGCACTTGCCGCCTCGTCCGCCATCCCCGCCGTCTTCATGCCGGTGCGCCTGCGCGACCGCGTGATGATCGACGGCGGCATCAGCAACCCGGTGCCCTATGAACCGCTGATGGATCTTGCCGATATCGTCGTCGGCATCGATGTCGTCGGCGCGCCGGAAGGCGACGGCACCCATATTCCGAACCGCATGGAGAGCATCTTCGGTTCCGGCCAGCTGATGATGCAGACGGCGATCACGCTGAAGCTGAAGCTCCGCCCGCCGCACATTTTCCTGCGCCCGGCAGTCGGCCGCACCGGCGTCATGGATTTCCTCAAGGCCCGCGACGTGCTGGCCATGTCGGTCGGCGTCAAGGACGACCTGAAATTCGCTCTCGACCGCGAGATCGAAGCGCGGCTGAAGCGCTAGCGTCTCTTCGTTTCATTGGGCATGGCCCTCATGGCCGTCGCCCGCGCCGTTTGATGCCTTGTTCATCATCACCACCGTACCCTCGAAGCTTGAGAACAGCGTTAGTGCCGAGGGATCGAGGCCGGCCTCGGCCTCTCTCAGTCTCGCTGCCAGCCCGGCCGCGTCATTCGCCGCGAGCCCGATCTTCTCCAGCGTCCGGGCGTCCTTCAGACTGTCGCCGCTGCAGAGGTAGATGCTCCAGCCATGATGCGTCTTTTTCAGCAAGGCGCGTCCGCCGCGTCCGTCCTGGCGCCAGCCGGCGATCGCCCAATCGGCCTGAACGACGACTGGGGCGATGTCCAATGGCTTGTCAGGCGTTTCGAACATCAGCTTCAATCCTGCCGGGATCGCCTGTTGCGGGTCGTTGTCTGCAGATGCCATGGATGCGAGCAGCAGGCAGGCAAGAACGGCAATGATCTTCTTCATCGAATGGTCTGCCTCAGGCGAGAACGCGTTTCAACGCGGGTACGAACCGCACGACGATCTGGTCGAAGGCGATCATCGCAACAACGGCGAGCCCGCTCATCGGGAAGGCGATGGCAAAGATCCCGGTGATCACCCACAAGCCATAGTAGACTGAGCGCTTTGGCGGCATGGGTGGCACGCCAAGCCGGCCGACCGGCCGGCGTTTCCACCACATGATGACACCAGTCACGCAGCTCAGAATGATTGCCAGGCAGGTCGCGAGCATCAGCAGCTGGTTGAAACGTCCCCATTCCTGTCCTTGGTGGACATTGATGCCCCACTCGATCGCCTTGCCGAGGAACGGATACTGGTTGAAGCCGATATCGATCAGCGGTTTGCCGGAATACTGGTCGATATGGAGGGTGCGTTCGTCAGCGAGATTGTCGGGATAGAGCGAGGCGGTATAGACGCCCGCCTCGTCGGAGGGGATTGCCACGTCGAAGCCCGGCGCCATGCCGAGCCGCTTGGCAATCTCCACGGCTTTGTCGAGGCCGATCGGCTTGGCCGATTGCGCTGCGGCGATATCGGAAAGCGGAACCGGAGCCTTCTCGACGATCCAGCCGCTCTTCGGCAGGATGTCCCCGGTGACCTTCTGCGACTTCGGCACCTCGTCCCAGAGCTGGACGGGATAGCCGAGGCCGTGTTCGGTCAGCCAGGCATTGGCGTTCGCCCCCCAATAGCTCGACCACGGCATGCCTGTTATCGCCAGGAAGAAGATCAGGACGCCAGCGAAGGCGCCTGTGACCGCATGCAGGTCACGCCAGAAAACCCGGCGGCCCGGCGTTCCCCGCACGCTGACGACACCACCGGTCTGGCGGCGCGGCCACCAGAGATAGATGCCGGTGACGACCAGCACCATGGCAAAGCCGCCGGTAATCTCAATCAGCCGGTTCGTCATGCCGCCGAAATAGGCCAGGCTGTGGATGCGCTTGACGACAAAATTGAACTCGTCGGTCGATCCGACCACATCGAGCACCTTGCCATTGTAGGGGTTGACGAAGACCAGCATCGCGCCGGCATTGCTGGCGACGGTGACGATGGCCGATCGCTCAGGCAGGGCCAGGTCTTTGTAGGAGGTCGCGGTCGAGCCCGGCACCGCGGCGGCGGCGATCGCTGCGATCCGTTCGGCTGGCATCGCATCACCGGTCGGCTGAACGATGTAGCGGTAGCCGAAGACGGTATTATTGATCTCGTCCTTGAAGAGATAGAGCGATCCGGTAACGGCCAGATTGATCATGAAGGGTATGACGAGAAGCCCGGCAAAGAAGTGCCATCGCCAGATGGCACGGTAGAGCGAAACGCCGCTGGCGGCGTCCTCCGCCGGTCCGGCGGCAGTGATGGTCGACATGAGATTAGATCCGTATCCACGGGCGACTGCGAGAGTGCAGCTCGGCCGGCGTTGAAAGGCGTCACGGCGCCTGCCGCAACACGAGGTTCAGGCGAGGATCGGATCGGAAGGGGGAGCGCGAGGACCGGTATTGGGCGGGAAAAGCTGGCGATGGAAGACCTCGGCCCGGATCGGCAATTCAACCGCAACCGCAAAGCCTATGGGAGCGCCGGCCACATCCATCGGTGCCGGCAGCAGGGTCGAGGCGCCGATCCGGCAGGCCTCGCAACCATGCGAATGGGTTTTGTCGTGCTGGCCTTGGTCGGAGTTGTCGGTAACCGTGACGCAAAGCGTCGGCAGCGTTCCATCGGGAAGCACATATTGGGCGAGTTCAGCCGGACTGGAATCGCTGGCGGCTGCGACGGGAGCCTGATGGACGAGCCCGACAAAAACGAGGGCGGCCGCGCACAGGATGCGCAGTGCCCATTGTTCGATCTGTCTCGCCCGTCTGATCAAGTTTGCCTCTTGGATGGCTCCGATTGCCCGGTGATAAACGCGGCGGAGCTGATATTCAATGCGTCAATTTCGCGAAGCCGGCCAGGGGTGATCAGGCCTCCGCCGTCGCATCCACGGTGCCTGCCAGCGGATCGTCCTCGAAGGGATCGGCGGCCCGTTTCGGCTTGACCAGCGGTTCGGGGCGGACGGGATGGGAAAACAGCATATCGCGGCCGGCCTGCAATCCTTCGGAAACCTGCAGCACCAGGCGCGCCTCGTCGCGCTTGCGGATATCCTCGCCGATTTCATAGGCGGCGACCTCGGGCACACCGAGCGCTTCCAGCGTCCGCCGCCCGAAGAGCAGGCCTGATTCCAACGTTTCGCGCAGTTCGTAGTCGATACCCTTGTTGCGCAGCTCGATCGAATGGATGCGATCGTAGGAGCGCACGTAAAGCCTGGTGTGCGGATAGTCCGCCTGCACCAGTTCCACCACCTTGTCGGTGATTTCCTTCTTCTGCGTGCAGACGAGCACGATCTTCGCCCGGTCGATGCCGGCCGAGCGCAACACGTCCTTGCGGGCGCCATCGCCGAAATAGATGCGAAAGCCGAAGGCGGAGGCCTGGCGGATACGGTCCGCCGAAAAATCGATGACGGTGACGCTGCGCCCGCCGGCAAGCAGGATCTGGGCGGCGATCTGGCCGAAACGCGAGAAGCCGACCATCAGAACATCGGCGCCGGCGCCCTCGAAATCCTCGTCCAATTCCTCGTGCTCGTCGCCGTTGAGCAGGCGCTTCGATAGGGCCGCGCCGATCGGCGTCAGCGCCATGGACAGTGTGACGATCGCGACCAGCAGCGATGCCGTGCTCGCCGACATCAGCCCGACGGTTGCCGCCGCGGTAAACAGCACGAAGCCGAATTCGCCGCCTTGCGGCAGCAGGAAGGCGATCCGGATCGCATCGTCGTGTGGAGAGCCGGAGAGCCGGCAAAGCCCGTAGATGACGATTGCCTTGACCGCCATGATGATCGGCACAGCGACGATGACGAAGAGCGCGTTGTCGGCAAGCACGTCGAGCTGCAGCGATAGGCCGACGGCGATGAAGAAGATGGCGAGCAGCACGCCGCGGAAGGGCTCGATATCGGCCTCCAGCTCGTGCCGGTAGGAGGATTCGGCGAGCATCACCCCGGACAGAAAGGCGCCCATCGCCATCGAAAGCCCGGCAAGCTGCATCAGGCTAGCCGATCCCATGACGACGAAGAGGGCAGCGGCAATCATCGCCTCGCGCGCGCCGGTTCGGGCGATGATCTGGAAGAGCGGCGTCAGCAGGTAACGCCCCATGACGACCATCGCCGCGACCGCTCCGACGGCGACGGCGAAATCGGCAAGCGGCGCATTGCTGCCCTTGCCGCCGCCGTCGAGAACGGTGATCAGCGCCAGCAGCGGCACGATCGCCAGGTCCTGGAACAGCAGCATCGAGAAGGAACGCTGCCCGTATTTCGTATTGACGTCGCCGTCGCCTTCGAGGATCTGCATGGCGAAGGCCGTCGAAGACAGTGCCAGGCCAAAGCCGGCGACGATGCTGCCGCGCCAATCGAGAACGTGCGAGAACCAGGCGAGTGCGGTCAGTGCCAGCCCGGTGACCACCACCTGCGCCGTGCCGAGGCCGAAAATGTCGCGCCGCATCTGCCAGAGGCGCGTGGGTTTCAATTCCAGTCCGATGATGAAGAGCAGGAAGACGACGCCGAGTTCGGCGACGGCAAGGATTTGTTCGCCATCGGTGATGCCGTGGAAAACCGGGCCAATGACGATGCCGGCAGCGAGATAGCCGAGCACCGTGCCGAGACCGAGTTTCTTGAAGATCGGCGCGGCGACCACGGCTCCGCCGAGCAGCAGGATCGTTTCGGAAAAAAAGGCATGGGGCGCTGACATCAGGGCGATTTCTTTCGACGGCGGGGAGCACGCAGGCAACCCCGACAAAGAATCGGCGGCGGCGGCCTTGATGCTTGGGAGAGTGCACAATAAATGGAAGCCGAAGGAAAGGCCAAATCATGTCCTCAGAAATTGATTCCTCGACACTTCTTTCCCGCGCAAGTCAATTGATCGATCTGGCCAGGAAGGCGGGGGCCGACGCTGCCGACGCCGTCGTCGTCCGGTCGCGCTCGCAATCGGTCAGCGTCCGTCTCGGCAAGGTCGAGGGCACGGAATCCTCCGAAAGCGACGATTTTTCCCTGCGCGTCTTCATCGGCAAACGCGTCGCCAGCGTCTCGGCCAATCCGGGCTTCGATCTCCAGGCGCTTGCCGAACGCGCCGTCGCCATGGCCAAGGTCTCTCCGGAAGATCCGTTCGCCTGCCTGGCGGATGAGGCGAGCCTTTCGAAATCCTATCCCGACCTGCAATTGCTCGATACCACCGAGGTCTCCTCCGAGATGCTGCGCGAGGCGAGCCTTGCCGCTGAGGCAGCCGCCCTGGCGGTCAAGGGTGTCACCAACTCCTCCGGTGCCGGCGCCTCGGCCGGCATGGGCGGCCTCGTCCTTGCCACCTCGCACGGTTTCGAGGGTAGCTACATGGCCTCGCGGTTCGGCCATTCCGTCAGCGTCATATCAGGCGAAGGCACCGGCATGGAGCGCGACTATGACTACGACAGCCGCCTCTACTATGCCGAGCTCGACGATCCCGCTGAAATCGGCCGTCGCGCCGGCGAACGGGTGATAAAGCGCGTCAATCCTCGCCAGGTGCCGACCGGCAAGGATGTTACCGTGATCTTCGACCCGCGCGTCGCCCGCGGTTTCGTCGGCCATATCGCCGGCGCGATCAATGGTGCCGCCGTCGCCCGCAAGTCCAGCTTCCTGCGCGACAAGATGGGTCAACAGGTGCTGAAGGCGGGCCTGTCGATCACCGACGATCCGTTGATCGTGCGCGGCCCCTCCTCGCGGCCGTTCGACGGTGAAGGCGTGTCGGGCGAGCGGCTGGTGATGATCGAAGACGGCGTCTTGAAGCACTGGTTTCTCTCGACCTCGACCGCCCGCGAGTTGGGTCTGGAGACCAATGGCCGCGGCGTGCGCGGCGGCACCGCAGTCTCGCCGTCCTCGACCAATCTTGCGCTTGAACCAGGCGAAATCTCGCCCGAGGAACTGATCCGCAGCGTCGGCAACGGTTTTTACGTCACCGAATTGATCGGCCACGGCGTCAACATGATCACCGGCGAATACAGCCGCGGTGCCACCGGCTTCTGGATCGAGAATGGTGAACTCACCTTCCCGGTTTCCGAGGTGACGATCGCCTCGAACCTCAAGGACATGTTCATGCGCCTGACGCTGGCAAACGACATCGACCGCAAATTCGGCGTCGCGGCTCCGACCTTCGCCATTGAAGGCATGACGCTCGCAGGACAGTGAGAAACGGATAGGCGGGGATGAGCGATAGGGAAAAGTCTCGCTGGCAGAGCGATCTCGCGTTGATTGTCGATGCTGCGAAAGAGGCCGGTGCGGTTGCTTTCGGCTTCTTCAACCAGTCTCCCGAGGTCTGGTGGAAGAACGGCGACCGCTCCCCCGTCAGCGCCGCCGACTTTGCCGCCAATAAGACGCTCGAGACCATTCTGCGCAAGGCCCGGCCGGACTATGGCTGGCTGTCTGAGGAAACCGACGATGATGCTGACCGCCTTTCGCGCGAAACGCTGTTCATCGTCGATCCGATCGACGGCACGCGTGCCTTCCTCGGCGGGCAAAATGTCTGGTGTGTCAGCGTCGCGGTCGTTCATCGCGGCCGGCCGGTCGCCGGCGTGCTCTATGCCCCGGCGCTGGAGGAACTCTATGAGGCCGTCGACGGCGGCGTGGCGGTGAAGAACGGCGTGCCCTTCACCGTCTCCGCTGCAGGACCGGAACAGATGAGCCGCCTGGCGATCGGCGAGGATCTGTTGAAGACCTTTCCGCCGGAGTTTCGCGACCGGGTCACCCGCCACAAACATATTCCGTCGCTCGCGTATCGCATCGCCATGGTGGCGGACGGTCGGCTCGAAGGCACCTTCGTCAAGGGCAATTCGCATGATTGGGACCTTGCCGCCGCCGATCTGATCCTTAGCCGCGCCGGCGGCGGTCTCGTCGACCTTGAAGGCAGGCCGATCGTCTACAATCGCGCCGCCGTCACCCACAACGTCCTCTGCGCAGCACCGACGCCCCGTCTCGACGAATTCCTCGCGGCCTTTGCGGGCCGACGAGACAGTTGACGTTTCCGTCAAAATCCCGCAGATGGGGTGGCGGAGGAGAATAGCAGAAAGAGAACAAAAAATGACTGAATCCGGTGACAAGAAGCAGCTTCTGCATCTCGTTTTTGGCGGCGAATTGGAAAGCCTCGATGACGTCCAGTTCCGTGATCTGAACGGTCTCGATATCGTCGGCATTTTCCCGGATTATGCCACGGCGCTGACGGCCTGGAAGGCGAAAGCGCAACAGACGGTCGACAATGCGCATATGCGCTACTTCATCGTCCACATGCATCGCTTGCTCGACCCCCAGGAAAAGGTCAAGGGCAACTGACCCTGGCAAGTGCCGCCGGCCGGTCGACCGCTCGGCGGGCCGGGCTTTCGTGCATCGGGTGCCCGTCGATCCGGATTGTTGGACGCATTCTGAACAAATTGATCGGTCATTGCGGCCGCAACGATAATGAGGGAATGGGTTTGATGTCGATCGGTTTGGATCGGAGGCAGGCACGATGAGCTCCCGGATGGCTCGGTTCGGTCTGAGCGCATACCGTCTGGCGGGAACCGTGGCCTCTCCTGTTGTCGGCCTCTATATCACCTACCGCACAGCCAAGGGCAAGGAAGACCGGGCGCGGCGCCTGGAACGCTTCGGCTATCCGAGCGCCAACCGGCCGCAAGGCCCGCTTGTCTGGTTCCATGCCGCAAGCGTCGGTGAAACCAATGCCGTCATCCCGCTGATCCGCGAAATCCGCCGCCGCGACATTCATGTCATCCTGACGACCGGCACCATCACCTCCGCCAAGCTCGCCGCCGAGCGGCTCGGTCAAGACGCGATCCACCAATATGTGCCGCTCGACCTGAAGCCGTCGGTCAGCCGCTTCCTCGATTATTGGCAGCCCGATTGCGCCATCATCGCCGAATCCGAGATCTGGCCGGCCACGGTGCTGGAGCTCGGCCGCCGCCGCATTCCGCAGATCCTGATCAATGCCCGCATGTCGGACCGTTCCTTTACCCGCTGGCGCCGCCGCCCGGCGATCGCCGAAGCCCTGTTCGAGAATCTTGCCCTGGTCATCGCCCAGTCGGATATGGATGCCGAACGTTTCCGCGATCTCGGCGCTGTTCCCGTTATCACCTCCGGCAATCTGAAGGTCGATACCGACGCACCACCCTATGACAGCGCTGTCCTTGCCCGCTACAACAAGCAGATCGGCGACCGCAAGACCTGGGCGGCGATCTCGACCTTCGACGGCGAGGAGAATGCCGCTGCCATCGTCCATCGGGCGCTGAGGGAGCGCGATCGTCAATTGACGATCATCGTGCCGCGCCATCCCGAGCGCTGCGACGAGATCGAGGCGGCCCTGGTCAAGCAGGGGCTGAAAGTCGCCCGCCGAACCCGTGACGATGTCTTGTCGGCCGATGTCGATATCTTCCTCGGCGATACCATCGGCGAAATGGGCCTCTATTTGAGACTGACCGAAATCGCTTTCGTCGGCCGCTCGCTGTTTGCCGAAGGCGGCCAGAACCCGCTGGAGCCCGCCATGCTCGGCTGCGCCGTTCTCTCCGGCGGCCATGTGCAGAATTTCCGCGATGCCTATCAGAAGCTCGCCCGTAGCGGCAGCGCCCGTATGGTGCGCGATACAGAAATGCTGGCCAAGGGCGTGCATTACCTGCTGACCAATGACGAAGCCCGCCGCAATATGATCGAGGCGGGCATCACCGCTGTGCACGAAATGCGCGGTGCGCTGACCGCGACCGTGAAGGGGCTGGAACCCTACATCAATCCGCTGACGGTGAAGGCGCGGCTGCTGCCTAAGGCCGTGGCCCAGGTCTGAGGATATATCATGTCGGCAGCGTCCCCTATCAAAGGCATTCTCTTCGACAAGGACGGCACACTGCTCGATTATGACGAGAGCTGGCTGCCGGTGAACCGGGAGCTTGCCCGCATTGCAGCCCAAGGGGATCCGCTTCTTGCCGACCGGCTGCTGTCTGCCTGCGGCATGGATCCTGTGACCGGCCATATCGTTCCCGACAGCCTGCTTGCTGCGGGCAACACCCGCCAGATTTCCGAGGGTCTGGTTGCCGCGGGTTCGATGGTCGATGTCGACGAACTGACGATCCGCCTCGACGCCCTGTTTTCCAGCGCCGCCGAATTTTCCGTGCCGGTGACCGACCTCGCCGGCTTTTTCGCAAGACTGCATCGGCGCGGCTTCAAGCTCGGTGTCGCCTCCAGCGACAACGAACGGTCGATCCGCCAGACGGCGGAACGCTTCGGTTTCGCCCACTATGTCGACTACATCGCCGGCTACGACAGCGGTTTCGGCGTCAAGCCGGAGCCGGGCATGGTGCTCGGCTTCTGCGCCGCGACCGGTCTTTCGCCGGAGGAAGTCGCGATGGTCGGCGACAACAATCACGATCTGCACATGGGGCTGAATGCCGGCACAGGGCTGAGGATTGCGGTGCTGACCGGCACCGGTTCGCGCGATTCGCTTGCCGCCGCAGCCGATCATGTGCTCGACGATATCACCGCTCTTGAGACGCTGCTGCCGGACCTGCAGCCGGCCTAAAGCGCGTCGCGCTTCAGGTTTTGTTTTACGCATGTCGTGATCGCAAAACCGCGCACACTTTTGCGCGACATGCTTCGGTCGGTAAAGACTTGCATTTTCATCGGTTTTGGCTTCTCAATCCGGCCTGTCGAGAAAAGCAGGGGTCTGGCCGCAATAATGGCGGGCAGGGGAGCGGGACGGCAAGATGATATCCGAAGCGCCGCCGTTCTGGTGGCGGAAAGCCGATTGGCGGGCCTGGCTGCTGCTGCCGCTTTCCTTTCTCTACGGCCGTATCGCCGGCCACCGCATGGCCCATGCGCGCCGTGCCTCGGTTCCGATTCCGGTCATCTGCGTCGGCAATTTCACCGTTGGCGGCGCCGGCAAGACGCCGACGGCGCTGACCATTGCCCGTGCCGCCAAGGCGAAAGGACTGAAGCCCGGCTTCCTCAGCAGGGGTTATGGCGGCTCGCTTGATGTGACGACCGTGGTCGATCCCGATCATCACCGCGCGGTCGCTGTCGGCGATGAGCCGCTGTTGCTTGCCCAGGAGGCGTTGACGGTGATTTCCCGCCGGCGCGTCGACGGCGCTCAGCGTCTGGTGGCGGAGGGCGCCGATCTCATCATCATGGACGACGGTTTCCAGAGTGCCCGGTTGGCGATCGACTATGCCCTGCTCGTCATCGACGCGACGCGCGGTCTCGGCAACGGCCATATCGTGCCGGGCGGCCCGGTCCGCGCGCCGATCCGCCAGCAACTGCGTTCTGCGACGGCCCTGTTGAAGGTCGGTGGCGGCAATGCAGCCGACAGGATCGTCCGCATGGCGGCGCGCGCCGCAAAGCCCTATTTCACCGCATCGCTGAAAGTGCGCGGCGACAACACGCTTGCCGGCATGAAGGTGCTCGCCTTCGCCGGCATCGCCGATCCCGCCAAATTTTTCCGCACGGTCGAATCGCGCGGCGCCGAGATCATTGTTGCCAAGACCTTTGGCGACCACGAACATCTGACTGAGGATGAGGTCGACGACATCCTGACGACCGCCGAGCGTCAGGGCCTGCTGATCGTCACGACGACCAAGGATTTCGTCCGCCTCTCCGGCCATGCCGGCAAGGCGGCAGAGCTCGCCGAAAAGAGCCGGGTGATTGAGGTCGACATGGTCTTCGAGGACCACCGCGCACCAAGCCTGATCATCGACCGGGCGATCGCCGCCTGCCGGGAGCGGCGCCTGCGGGAGATCAAGGCGAAAACTTAGCGCCGCTGGTTGGGCAACACGCCGGCGCGTTTGTCGGCTTCGATGGCCGAGATCACGTCGGCATAGGGTTCCTGCCGGGCGACGCTCCAATAGCGCAACTCGTCGAGCGGGATCTGTTTTCCCGTCATCGCGCAGACGACATAGGAGCCGGGCGAGAGGATCTGGAAATCGCCATCGAGATACCGGATCTTCGCCTCGCGGTTTCCGTGTCCTTCGAACAAATTCATGCGCTCCGTTCCCTGCAGCCTGTCATGAGAGCATGTTGCGCAAAACTGTGCCGCGGTTTTGCGATCACAACATGCGTAACACCAAAGACCCAAAGCGTGGGCTAAGCGAATCTGAAAGATCGCGGCACGCTTTAGTCTGCCATACTCCCGCAAAGGCTGCTTTTCCAGCTTTTTTAGCTTCTGCCGAAAAGCCGCTCGATATCGCTGAGCTTCAATTCGATATAGGTCGGCCGGCCATGATTGCACTGGCCGGAGCCGGGAGTCACTTCCATTTCCCGCAGCAGCGCGTTCATTTCCTCCGGCCGCAGCCGCCGTCCGGAGCGCACCGATCCGTGGCAGGCCATGGTCGCCGCCACATATTCGAGCTTGGCCGACAGGCCCGACGCCGTATCCCATTCGGCAATTTCGTCGGCAAGCTGGCGGATCAGCCCATGCGCGTCGACCTCGCCGAGCATGGCCGGCGTCTCGCGCACGGCAATCGCCCCGGGGCCAAAACGCTCGATCGCCAGCCCGAGTTCGGAAAGCTCGGCTGCATGCTGCATCAACCGATCGCAATCCTCTTCCGGAATGTCGACGATCTCGGGGATGAGCAGCACCTGCGAGGCCAGCCGTTTCGAATGCAGCGCCTTGCGCATCGCCTCGAAGACCAGCCGTTCGTGCGCGGCATGCTGGTCGACGATCACCAGCCCGTCCTCGGTTTGGGCAACGATATAATTGGCGTGGATCTGCGCCCGCGCCGCGCCGAGCGGATAACGCGCGGCTGTTTCGGCAGAGGTACTGTCGGCTGCCGCCGGCTGCGGCGAAAACTGCGGCTCGGCCCGCGCTGTCGGCATCGACAGTCCGTCGAAGGACGCCTGCGGCCGTTCGGAAAAACCTGTTGCCGGATGGTAGGGACGAAAGGGCGAGGTCTCGGCCGACCATGCCGTCTGCGGCCGCTGTGCGTGCGGCTGAAAGCCGGGGCGGAACGAGCGCAGCATGTCGCTTGCCCCGGTCGTTGCCGCCCGGCTGCCGTCCCGCGCCAAGGCCTCACGGATGGCACCGACGATCAGGCCGCGTACCAGACCGGGGTCGCGGAACCGCACGTCGGATTTTGCCGGATGCACGTTGACGTCGACGAGCGCCGGATCGAGCGTGATCGACAGCACCGCCACCGGATGGCGCCCGGACGGAATCGTCTCGGCATAGGCGCCGCGGATCGCCGAGAGGATCAGCTTGTCCTGCACCGGCCGGCCGTTGACGAAGGCATATTGATGGGCGGAGTTGCCGCGATTGAAGGTCGGCACGCCGGCAAAACCGGTCAGCGAGATCGCCTCGCGTTCGGCGTCGAGCGCGATAGCATTGTCACGGAATTCCTTGCCGAGCACCTGCGCCATGCGCGCCAAGTGATCGTCGCCGGTCGCCGGAAATTCCAGCGTCGTGCGGTCCGAGCCCGACAGCACGAAGCGCACGGCCGGGAAGGCGATTGCCATGCGCTTGACGATTTCGGTGATGGCGCCGGCCTCGGCTTTCTCCGTCTTGAGGAATTTGAGCCGGGCGGGCGTGGCGAAGAACAGGTCGCGCACTTCGACGATCGTGCCGGGATTGGCGGCCGCCGGGCGCATATGCGTAATCTTGCCGGCGTTGACAGCGATCTCGTGGCCGCCGGCGCTGTCGCGTCTGCGGCTGGCGATGCTGAGCCTTGCGACCGAGCCGATCGAGGGCAGCGCCTCGCCGCGGAAGCCGAGTGTGCGGATATCCTCGAGCGTCTCAGATAACTTCGAGGTGCAGTGACGCCTGACCGCCAGTTCCAGATCGGCCGCGTCCATGCCCGAGCCGTTGTCGCTGACGCGCAGCAGCGCCTTGCCGCCGCCTGATGTGGCGATCTCGATCCGCGTCGCGCCCGCATCGATCGCGTTTTCGATCAGTTCCTTGGCAGCGCTCGCCGGCCGTTCGATGACTTCGCCGGCGGCGATCTGGTTGATGAGCGTTTCGGAAAGCTGTCTGATGGCCATGGGCTATTTTCGAGGATTCGCGGGTCGGAGGGAAGGGCTTTCGATGGGCTTTTCCAAAGCCTACTCCCGACCTCCGTCAAATTCGGGGACGGCTAATGTTAAGCCGGTTTTAACATAAAAATGGCATTTCTATTCATATACCTCCGGAAGCTGTGAAATCGAACAGATGTGGGACGCAATGGAATGAGTGCCGGCTTCGAAAAGGCGGACACATCATCAGAAACCGACGGGATTTCCGCCGCGGCCGATCTGCAGACGGCGCTTTTCGATGTGGTGTGCGAAAGCCTTGCGGCAGCTTTCATCATCTATGACAAGAACGATCATCTGATCTTCGCCAGCCGCCAGACGCTGGAATTTTTCCCACTGCCACCCGAAATGCTGAAGCCCGGGACGCGGCTTCGCGATTTCCTCGGCGCGATGTACGACACCGGCATTCGCCAGCAATATGATGTGAAGCAGCGCGGCTCACTGAGCCGCGAGGACTGGCTGTCGCAGAAAATCGCCTCGCATTGGCGCGAGCGCTTCGACTCCATCGAGCGCCACGGTACCGACAGCTGGGTCCGTTTCGTCAAGCGCCGGCTGCCGGGCGGTTACGGCGTCACCATCATTTCCGACATTTCCGAGGACAAGAAGCGCGAAGAGCAATGGCGCTCGGATCTCGAGCGTGTGCAGCTCACCGAGGACATTCTCGACAATCTGCCGTTCCCGCTCTTCGTCAAGGACCGCAACCTCACCTATGTCGCGGTCAACATCGCCTTCTGCGAGAAATATCAGACCACCGCCGACGAGGTGCTCGGGCGCAAGAGCGCCGATCTCTTTTCAGATGAGATCGCCAAACGCTTCGAGGAAAGCGATCGGCATGTGCTGGAAACCGGCGAGATGTCCATCTCCCGCCAGCGGCAGATTTCCCGCGACGGTATCGAGCGCGACATCGTCAGCCGCAAGCACCGCATCGGCAAGTCGGGCCGCTATTTCCTGGTGTCGACCATGCAGGACCTGCCACGCGATGGCGCCGATCTCGACGAGTTCGGCCGTGCATCCGCGATCACCACCTCCAGCAATCAAAGCTATCGCCGGGCCTATGTGCCGGCGCCGAGCGCCATCGAGCGCCGCGAGCCGGCGGCGATGGAAGCGATCGTTCCGGAGAATTTCTCCGGCCGCAAGGTTCTCGTCGTCACTGCCGACCTCGCCGCCGAGACCGCCGCGCTGCGGACGCTGTCGAAATACGGTTTCGAATCCTGCTCGGTCCGCGGCGAGGACGAGGAGGAGCGGTTCCTGGAAATCGCCACTTCCTCCGGCATTTCGCTCGATCTGCTGATCATCGATAATCAGATGGGCATGCGCTGCCTCGAGCTTGCCGAGCAGTACGGTATCCCGGCGCTGGTCATGGACGGATTCCAGATCGCCAACGAGCTTACCTTCCAGATCGCCCGCCATTTCAACCGCAACAGCCGCAATAGCGCTGCGGGTGCTGATACGGATTGGGAGATCAGCATTTCCGACGACATCGTCGGCCTGCAGGTTCTTGTCGCCGAAGACAATGATATCAACCAGATCGTTTTTTCGCAGATCCTCGAAGGCCTTGGTTATCGCCATATGATCGCGGCAACCGGCGACGAGGTCGTGCGTCTGTGGGCCGAGCACCGGCCGCAGATCGTGCTGATGGATATTTCCCTGCCGGGCTTCAACGGTTTCGAGGCCGCCCGCCTTATCCGGCAGATGGAGGAGACCGGCGACGGAGCCCGCACCCCGATCATCGGCGTGCTCACCCAGGCCTTCGAACGAGACCGCGCCGAATGCGCCAAATCAGGCATGGACGATGTCATCATGAAGCCTGTCAGCCCTGACATGCTCGAGGCCATATTTCAGAGGCACCTGATGGAAGAGGCCGTGCGAGCGCGAGGCTAATGCGACGCATAAATCAAGTTTGATGCGACGCGCTTTCGTCGGAATAGCCGTCAACTCCCTGAATTTCGGAGGGTCCAAGCGGCAAGGGCTGCTGATTTACTATCGAATTGTTAAGATATGCCGGTCATTCTCTGCGTGGCGCGGGAAAGCTCGGGTGGATAATGAAATCGGCGGAAATTGCCTTCTCGACCGTCGGTCAGAATGAGCTTCAGGCAATGGCCTATACCGATCCGCTGACCGGATTGGGAAACCGCAATCGCATGCGGGACAAGGTCTTGCAGATCTCTTCGGAGCGCGCCAGCGATCCGGCTCCCTTCACCATCGGCATCGCCAATCTCGACAGTTTCAAGCCGATCAACGATCTCTTCGGCTCGACGGCCGGCGATGAAATCCTGTGCCAGGTCGCCCACCGCCTTAGGGCCTGTATTCCTGATGGCGCGCTGGTTACCCGCCATGACGGGGATGAATTCGCCTTCGTGCTGCCGCTGATTTTCGAGCGGGCGAGTGCCGAAAAATTCGGCCAGATGATCCGCGAGGTGCTGTCGGCACCCTATGACCTCGGCGACCGTAACGTCCGCCTCTCGGCCTCGCTCGGCTTTGCCATCTATCCGTTCGCCGGTGAAGATTGCGAGGACCTGCTGAAGAGCGCCGAAACCGCGCTCTACCGCTCCAAGCGCCGCGGCCGCGGCCAGGTCACCGTCTATTCGCGCGAGATCGCCCAGGAAATGAAGCGCGCGACGCAGCTCGAGCAGGCGCTTAGAAACGCCATCATCTCCGACGCGATCGACGTGCATTTCCAGCCGATCGTCTCGCTCTCCAACAATCAGGTCGTCGGCTTCGAGGCGCTCGCCCGTTGGAACGATCCCGATCTCGGCTTCGTCTCGCCCGGCGTCTTCGTGCCGCTCGCCGAAGAGCGCGGCTTCATCGATGCGCTGTCGGAGGCGCTGCTGCGCAAAGCCGCGGAAGCCGCCCTTTCCTGGCCGCGCGAACTCTTCCTGTCGTTCAATCTCTCCTCGGCCCAGCTGATGGATCCGGGCACGAGCAGCAGCGTCCTGTCGATCCTCGGCCGCGTCGGTTTCGACCCGCATCGCCTGGAGTTGGAAATCACCGAGACCGCAGTGATGAGCTCGGCCGATACCGCCCACCGCATCATCGCCGATTTGCGCGCCGCCGGTGTGCGCATTTCGCTTGACGATTTCGGCACCGGCCAGTCGAGCCTCGGGCGCCTGCGTGACTTTATCTTCGACAAGATCAAGATCGACCGTGCCTTCGTCTCCCGCATCAATTCCGACCGCGCCTCCGAACACATCATCAAGGCGATCCTGACCATGTGCGACGGCCTGGACCTGGAAGTCGTGGCTGAGGGCATCGAGGATTATGCTGAGGCGGTCAAGCTGCGCACGCTCGGCTGCGGCATGGGGCAGGGCTATCACTTCGGCCGCCCGGCCGACGGTATCGCGACGCTGCGCTTCCTGCACGAGAACTATTACGATCCGGCCATGGTGGAGCGTGTCAGCGCCTAGGTGTTTAGTCCCGGCATTTGATGGTGCATTATTTTCCTTGGCATGGAGGGAAGCACTATGGGCCAGGTTCTACACGGGAGCGCCACGACGACAGAGGCAATCCGTCGAGCAATACAAAATAGTGAAGAGAGCCTGAGAACGCTTTCGAAGCGATACGGGATCAACCAGAAGACCGTGGCGAAATGGAAGAAGCGGACATCGTTGGTCGACCTTCCTACAGGCCCGAAAACCCCACACTCGACGACCCTTTCCCTCGAAGAAGAGGCCGTCATCGTCGCCTTCCGCCGACATACATTGCTGCCGCTCGATGATTGCCTCTACGCTCTTCAGCCGACCATCTCACATCTGACGCGTTCGTCGTTGCACAGGTGTTTGCAGCGCCACGGCATTTCACGTCTGCC
>NZ_AEYF01000043.1 GCF_000292525.1 Rhizobium sp. CCGE 510 | reverse complement strand
AATGCCGGGACTAAACACCTAGAGCATGATGCCGAGACATCATGCTCTAACTCTCTAATTTAGAACAGGATTCAGATTCCAGGCAGCCGACCGACCCGGAAATCATCCTTTTCTAAGCAACGGCACAGCAAAAAGCGATGGCACCCCTAGGAGCACCATCGCCTACGCTATACGACCCGCGCGGGTACTTGGACCAAGTGTCCTCGGCCCGAGTCTGTTTGGCCCTGGCTTACTTGGCGGTCGTCGAGCCAGTGGCCGTGGTATCGGTGCCGGTCGCCGCCGGGGCCTTTTCAGCTGACTGCATGGCCAGCGTCTTGAACTCAGGGGCGGCCTTCAGCGATTCGGCGGTTTCATCAGTCGTCAGCTTGACGCTGCCGTCCTGAGTGTTCTGAGCGACGGTGATCTTCTCCATCGGCACGGCGACGTTCTTTTCGCCGATGCCGAGGAAGCCGCCGACGCCGACGATCGCAGCAACGAAACCGCCGTCCTTCTTGAGGATCAGGTCGTTGACGCTGCCGATGCTTTCATTGTTGCCGTTATAGACCGACTGGCCGATATAGGTGTTGGCGCTGACCTGGTCCGGAGACTGCTCCGTGATATAGCCGGCCTGAGCCGTGTCTGCCGTCGGTGCTGCGGCCGGAGCCTGTGCGGCATCGCCTGACGGCTTGGTAACGTCAGGGGTGATCGGCGGCTTCGGGGCCGCCGGATCGGCAGGCGCTGCCTGCGTCGAAGCGGCTGGATCCGCCGGCTGCGGGGCCGCCTGCGAGAATGCCGCCGGTGCGAAAGCCGTGGCAAACAGTGCGCCAGCGGCAACGGTCGTCAAGAGTTTGCGTGTCATTTCGAACCTACCTTCATTTTCCTGGAGTAGTCGCTGACCCGGCAATATCTGTGTCATTGCCGCGCCGGTTCGAAGGGAAAATGACTGGTGCGCCGATTGGTTCCGGTTGAAAATACGGAAAATTTCTCGATTTTCACGGAACATTTTTCAAGAGGCGATGGCCGAAATGCGAAAAGGCGCCCCGGTCGGGAGCGCCTCTGGCAAGTAAATTCAGGTGATCCGATGTTCAGATGACATAGACCGGATCGAACACGCCTTTGACCTCGATGCCGAGTTCCAGCAACGCGCCGGCGCTGGGCTGCGCAGAGCGGGCATCCTCGTCCAACCCTTCCCAGGCGGTCGTCACCGCCAGCCGATCGGCGTTGACGCCGATGAAGGCAGGGCAGGAGGGCTGGACGGCGGGAACCTTGTAGCGCGAGATGCGCAGGCCATCGGGATTGTAACGGTCGACGACGCCGGCGCCCCAGCGCGAATTCCAGATATAACCGTCGGCATCGACCACCGAGCCGTCGATGTCGCCGGGCTCGTTGGCGCTGTCGACCAGCACAATCGGCTCGCCGGAGGGCAGACCGGTCTGCGGATCGACCATGACGCGCATCAGCCGGTTGAGGCGGGAATCCGTATAATAGCCGATCGTGCCGTCAGGCGAGAAGCAGATCGAATTCGGGATGCTGATGCCGTTGAAGATCTTCGTCACCTTGCCGCTGGCGACATGATAGATAGCCCCGGCCTGGTTTTCCGCCCGCTTGCTCATTGTGCCGATCCAGAGCGCGCCGGAAGGATGGGTGCGGCCGTCGTTCGAACGATTTTCCGGCCTGTCGTTTTCGAGCGCGGCGTAAAAAGTGAGGTTGCCGGTGGCCACATCGCGGACGAAAAGCCCTTCTTCCGTCGCGATCAGTTGTCGTCCGGCATCGATACGGGCAAGAACGCTGGCCATGGCGGGCAACGGGTGTACCTTTTTCGCGCTCGTCGAAAGATTGAGCTCGTGCAGTTCCTTGCCGAGGATGTTGAACCACCAGACGGTATTGCTGTCCGGATCATAGGTCGGGCCTTCGCCGAGAACGGAATTGGTGTTGCAAAGGGTCTTGCCCTCGAACTCGTAGATATCGGTCATACGCTCACGCTCCCAATGGCTGCATCATAGGCGTAGATGGTCGCCTTGGCGCGCTCGGCAACCTCTGCCGCGGTCATTCCCGGCTTGTAGAGGCTGGTGCCGAGGCCGAAGGAGAAGATGCCGGCCTTGGTATAATCGCCGAAATTCTTGTCTGATACGCCGCCGACGGCAGCAATCACCAGCTCCGGCGGCAGGATGGCCCGGATCGCCGTAATGCCGGAAGGGCCGAGCACGCTGGCCGGAAAGAATTTGAGACCAGTGGTGCCGGCGCGGGCGGCGGCCAGCGCTTCGGTCGGCGTAAAGACGCCCGGCATCGTCACCATGCCGTATTCGCGGGCCCGGATGATCACCTCGGGCTCGACATTCGGCGTGACCAGCAGCTTGCCGCCGGCTGCATGCAGGCTGTCGACCGCCTCGACCGTCAGCACAGTGCCGGCGCCGATCAGCACCTCGGCTGGTGCCATCTTCGCGGCGATCTCGATGGATTTGAATGGTTCGGGCGAGTTCAGCGGAATCTCGATCGCCGTCAGGCCATTGTCGATCAAGGCGCCGACGATGCTCTCGGTCTCGTCAGGACGGATGCCGCGAAGGATGGCGATCAGCGGGCGTTTCATCTCGGGGAAGGGGATACGGTTCATCGTGTCAGCTTTCTCAATTCGGCCAGATGGTTTCGGCAGCGGCCGAAAGCCCGCGGCGCACGGCGGCGTCCGCATCGATGGCGGTGAAGGCGAGGGAGAGTGTTCTGAACGCCTGTTCGTAGAGCGCCTGCAGGCGTCCCGAAGCGACGAGGGTGATGTCTGGGTTGGCCGCATCCTGCAGCGCGCCGGCGATTTCGAGGCCGATCAGCGTGCCGGAAAGCCGGGCTTGCGCGGCCGCGGCGGACATGCCGTGCAGGAGCTGGCCCGATCGGGCGGTAAACAGCAGGTTGGAGGCAAGTGCTGGACGCTGGAAAGCGGCCGATACTGCCGCCTCGAAGGCCGCCGTGTCCGCCGGCTGCTCTTCCGCACCGGCAACGGCATGCGAAAGGATCGTGTGTTTGCTGATGACATCGAACAGTTCGCCGGTCATGAAGGTCGAAAAGCCGGTGACCTTGCTATCCCTGACATGCACCCATTTCGAATGGGTGCCGGGCATGCAGACCGCCTGGGCGCCCGAGCTTGCGGTGCCGAGCGCGCCGAGAAGCTGGGTTTCCTCGCCGCGCATGACGTCGGGCGTGGCGATGTCCCGCTGGGCAAGGCCCGGCAGGATGCGGATGTCGCGGCTTTCGCCAGGCACGCGGACCGCGGCAGTCAGGATCGAGGTGAGCGGGGCCGGCACGTCGATATAACCGGCCTCGACCCAGCCCTGCCGAGCGCCGGCCATGCCGCAGACGATCACCGGCAGGTTTTCCGGCGCCTCGACGGCAGTGAGATGGCCTGATAGCACTTGGGAAAAGCCGGTCTTTGCTGCGCTCGTCATGCCTTCGCCGCTGCGGCGCTCGGCCAGGATACTGCCGTCCCCGGCGATCAGCCAGAGCCGGAAACTGCTGGTGCCCCAGTCCACCGCGACATAAGCGGGATTTGCCATTACAGAACGCCTCCATCGACAATCAGTGACTGGGCGGTCATTCCAGCCGCGCAGTCGGATGCAAGAAACAGGCAGGGACCGACGATCGCGTCGGCCTGGAGCGGAATTTTCAGGCACTGCTGCTCGACCGAGTGCGCAATGCTCTCCTCCGTCAGCCAGAACTGCATCTGCCGTTCGGTGACGACCATGCCGGGCAGGATGCAATTGACCCGGATGTTCTCCGGCCCGAGCCTGCCAGCCATGCTCTTCGTCAACCCGACGACCGCAGCCTTCGCCGCCGCATAGGAGGGAAAACCGCCCATGTTCAGTTTGAAGGCGATCGACGACATGTTGATGATCGCCCCGCCGCCGGCCGCCCGCATCGACGGCGCCACCGCCTGCGAGGCGAAGAATACATGCCGCAAATTGACCGCCTGGTTGTTGTCCCAATAGGCCTCGGTCACCGCGTCGAAATCATGACGGTCGTCCCACGCGGCATTGTTGACCAATACGCGGATCGGCCCCGAGCTGGCAACGACGGTCTCGACCGTGCGCCGGATCGCCTCGATGTCGCGCAGGTCGGCATGGTGAAAGGAGACCGGATGCGCAGTCGCTTGCGATAGCCGTTCGGCGAGCTCGCCGCCCGCCGCCTCGGCGATATCGATGAATGAGACCTTGGCGCCTTGGCGCGCGAAACCTTCGACGATCGCAGCACCTATGCCCGATCCGCCGCCGGTCACCAGCACGGCTCGGTCTTTAAACTCGGGAAATTGTGCTGCAGGCATCATGGTCACTGTCTCCTCCCAAGTTTGCTGTTATTCCATTATTTGGAACTCAATTTGACTATATGGAATTATCGAATTATGCTGGCCTTTCTGTCAAGGGTGGATGAGGCGATGAATTCGAGCGGCGAGGGCGCAACGCAGGCACGCGAGACCGGCACGCTCGGCAAACTGATGGTTCTGCTCGATCTCGTCACTCATGCGGATGCGCCGCTGCGTTTTACCGATATCCTGGCCCTTGCCGGCCAGCCGCGCGGCACATTGCATCGCCAGCTGAGCCATTTGCTGGAGGAGGGTCTGCTCGAGCTCGATGGCGACGGCCGTTATGCGCCGGGCCTGCGCCTGCTCGATTTCGCCGCGCGCAGCTGGGCGCGCAACGAATTCCGGCTGATTGCCGAACCGCACCTTTCCGATCTGCAGCAGGCGACCGGCGAGACGGTGCATCTCGGTGTTCTCAGGGGTCAGTCGATCATCTATCTCGATAAGGTCGACGGTCGTCAGCCGGTGCGCATGTATTCGCAGATCGGCAATGCCTCGCCCTGTTACTGCACCGGGGTCGGTAAGGCCGCGCTCTCGCTGCTTCCGGCCGAAGGCCTCGTCGATCTTCTCGCCGGCTTGAGCTTCACCAGCTTCACCGCCTCGACCCATGTCTCAGCCGAAACGCTGCTGGCGGAAATCCGCGAGATTGCCGTTGAGGGTTATGCTTTCGACCGTGAGGAACATGAAGCCGGTATCCGTTGTGTCGCCGCACCCGTCTGGTCGCAGGATCGCAGCTTTATCGGTGGCATTTCGATCACCGGCCCTGCCTACCGCTTGTCGATGGAACTTCTGCGACAATGGGCCGTTCCGGTTCAGCTGGCGGCTGGGAGGATCATGGAAGACATGCGCATCCGCCTCGGCCCACGCCGCTAGAACATATGCTGCAAAACTGCGCTGCGGTTTTCGAACGACATCCTGTTGTTACGAAAAAATTGCTCTCCGCCCCTTGCCGAATGCGATCTGAGAGCATGCTTATGATGAGGGCGATATTGAGATTTGCCGGCGAATCACGACAACTGCAAATAGTCCGCGAAATCGATTAATCACTTGCCGGCCGAACGCTGCATGCCGAGGCCGATTCCGTTTGATCCAGCCAGCGATCGTCATTCCCCGATGCAATCGAACCGGCCGCTGTGCCGAAGATGAAGAAATGTGATGGCACCCTTGTCGCAAACATCCCCGGAAGACGACGACTACATCAAGGAAATAGCGGGCCTGAAGACTCAATTCGATATTTTCCGGTTCCTGAAACGCGTGACCGAAGCCTATCGCAGCCGAGCCTTCATGGTTCTCAACCTGCCGCCGATCACCTCTCTGGATATCCAGGGCAGCACCGTCATCACCAGCTGGCCGGCCGAGCTTCTGGCGCTCTACGACCAGGAGGGCCTGCTGGTGAACAGCCCGGTTCTGAGACGCCTCAGAACATCGGCGCGGCCCTTCTCCTATGACATGTCGCGCCAGAACTGGTCGCGGGACGACGGCAAGTCCGTCCTCGTCACCGCGCTGTTCGAACGGTTCAGGATGATGCGCGGCGCCTATTTCCCGACGCATGAGCCATCCGGCCTGCGCGGCGCCATCTCCTTCACCGGCGACCGCGAGCCTTTCAGCCCGGCGGAGATGCGTGACCTCTGCTACATCTCTATCCATGTCTACGACAGGCTCGCCGAGATCCGCAACCTCGATACGCGCCTGACGGACACGCTGACCGACCGGGAAATCGATTGCCTCAACTGGACGGCGGCCGGCAAGACCAGTGCGGAAATCGCCGAGATCCTCACCCTCTCCGAGCACACGGTCAATCACTACCTCAACCGCGCCACCAAGAAGCTCGACACGGTCAACCGCACCCAGGCGGTCGCCAAGGCGCTGCGCATCGGCCTGATCAAATAAGTTGCAAAAAGCACGGCATGGTTTCGCCGCCGCCCAGCACTTGGGCATTTCCTTGCCGTTATCGCCATCCTCAGACCGCTTTTGTGCCATTTCCGCCCGATTTCCGTCTGGCACGCTTTCTGCATCTCTTTTGCCAAAAGGCCCAGAGGGGACTTGGACCAGCGCCAGGAAATGGCGCGGCCGACACACCACCGCCCGACGCCGATGCCGCTTTTCCAAACCCTTCGGTGTCGGCGGCGGTTGTTGCGTTTTGGCACCGCTCGCGTCGCAGCTGTTGGTGATCTGGCCTTTCCCCTTCGTTTTTCGCTGGCCTTTTTGTCGGCTTGCTCTAGTTCGCCCCGGATTGCGCCGGTTCTCGGGGAGACCGTTGCGGCCATCAGGGCGAAAGCCCGGCGGACTTGATGGCCGCAACGGACTGCCGATTTCCCCCGCGCTTTTTTCCTGGCCGGAAAATCGATTTTCCCTGCGATGATTTTGTTTGGCGAAGGCGTCCACCTCCACTATCTCTACTGCATGATTTTAGTCTTGATCGGAATCGATGAAGGCTGAAATCATGCAGCAATTCAGAATACTACAGCGCTCCTTGCGCGTCTTGAAAGACGCGCGGCGCTCTAGTCTGCGAGAAGAAGCAATGAGGGTGGAATGACCGACGTCACCAAGGAACAGGTTCTCGAGACGCTGAAGACCGTGCGTGGACCGGATCTCGAGCGCGATATCGTCGAGCTCGGCATGGTTTCCGACGTCTTCATTTCCGACGGCAAGGTTTATTTCTCCATCACCGTTCCGGCTGATCGCGCCAAGGAGCTGGAGCCGATGCGGCTCGCCGCCGAGCGCGTCATCAAGGCAATGCCTGGTGTCAAGGGCGCGCTCGTCACACTGACCGCAGATAAGAAGGCGGCCGCCGCCGCTCCGGCCGCCCGCCCAGTGCCGAACCCGCCGCACGGCCATGCCGGCCACGATCACCAACATGATCACCAACATGATCACAAGGGCCACGCCCATGCCCCGCAACAGCCCCCGCGAGCCGGCAAGATCGGCGTTCCCGGCATCGGCGCCATTATCGCCGTCGCCTCGGGCAAGGGTGGAGTCGGCAAGTCGACCACTGCCGTCAACCTGGCGCTCGGGCTGCTTGCCAATGGCCTTCGCGTCGGCATTCTCGATGCCGATATCTACGGTCCCTCGATGCCGCGGCTCTTAAAAATATCCGGCCGTCCGACGCAGATCGACGGCCGCATCATCAATCCGATGGAGAATTACGGCCTCAAGGTCATGTCGATGGGTTTCCTCGTCGACGAGGAGACGGCGATGATCTGGCGCGGCCCGATGGTCCAGTCGGCACTGCTGCAGATGCTGCGCGAAGTCGCCTGGGGTGAACTCGACGTGCTCGTCGTCGACATGCCGCCCGGCACCGGCGACGCGCAGCTGACCATGGCCCAGCAGGTACCGCTTGCCGGTGCCGTCATCGTCTCCACGCCGCAGGATCTGGCGCTGATCGATGCCCGCAAGGGCCTCAACATGTTCCGCAAGGTCGAGGTGCCGGTGCTCGGCATCGTCGAAAATATGAGCTATTTCATCGCCCCCGATACCGGCACGCGCTACGATATCTTCGGCCATGGCGGCGCCCGCAAGGAGGCCGAGCGCATCGGCGTGCCCTTTCTCGGCGAAGTGCCGCTGACGATGAACATCCGTGAAACCTCCGATGCCGGCACGCCGCTCGTCGCCTCCGAGCCGAACGGTGTCGTCGCCGGCATCTATCGCGGCATCGCCGCTAAGGTCTGGGAACAGGTCAGTGGCCAGCCGCTGCGTCCTGCTCCGGCGATCGTCTTCGAATAAGCCCTGTCGTCAAAAAGTGTGCAGCAGCTCCAGGCACGCGCAGAACCGAGACTTTCCAACCTCGAATCACCGCGGCGGATATCCGGAATTGTGAGGGAAACGTGGTGAAAAGCCGCGGATCACGGAAGGAGCCTTGATTATTTCATGGCTTTGCTTCATATGCCGCGGCGCCATGATGGCGTTTGCTGCAGATGCTCAATGACGGCCATCTTCGTTTTCGAAGGGTCGCCTCGCCTGCAAGTTCGGAGTTGTCTTGTCGATCGAAGGATTGGTAGCTGCGATGCGGTGGAGCACAATGCGCATGCCGGCCGTTGAGGTTGCATGCAGCCGGAGTTGTATGAACTTTCTTGATCCGCTTTCGCTTCGAGCTACGTACACGAGCGACCATCGCGTTGCCGCGCTGTCGGTCGCATGGAAAGGCTTTCGATGAAAAGCGCAATGGCCGCGAAGCGTCGTGAGCATCGGAGAGGCTGCCGGTGATCACCGCTTACTGTTCCAATTGCACGTCGGTGGAGATCCGCGATCTGTCGCATGCCGCATCCTTTCCTGGGGATGTCGTATGGATCGACATGATTGAGCCGACCCGCGACGAGGAGCTCTATGTCGAGAAGGTTCTTGGCATCGAGGTTCCGACCCGTGACGACCTCAAGGATATCGAGCCTTCCGCCCGTCTCTATGTGGAAAACGACGCCGTCTTCATGACCGGCTCGCTCCTCTGGAAGGCTGATACCGAGGCGCCGACGCTGACCGATGTCGCCTTCATCCTGGCCGGAAACCGGCTGGTCACCATCCGCTACGCCCATCCCAAATCCTTTGCGCTGTTCATCGCCGCCCTTCACCGGCTGCCGGAAAACTGGCGCAGCGGTGCTGCCCTTCTCGCCAAGCTGCTGGAGACGATCGTCGACCGCACCGCCGAAATCCTCGAGGTTTCGATCTCGCGCCTCGACATCTTGTCGATGCACGTCTTCGGCGACCGGGCGAAGAAGACGCGCAAGCCCTCGAATTACCTCGAGGAGAAGTTGCGGGATATCGCCGGCCATCACCGAATGATCAGCAAGGTGCGCGACAGCCTCGGTTCGCTTTCCCGGCTGCTGACCTTCTTTCACACCATCCCGGCGATCCAGCAGGACCGCGAGGCGAAGGAGCTCTGCCGCACCGTCTCGCGCGATATCCAGTCGCTGTCGGAGCATGCCTCCTTCGTCGCAGGCAACATCACCTTCCTGCTCGACGCGTCGCTCGGTCTGATCAACATCGAGCAGAATTCGATCATCAAGATTTTCTCGATCGCCTCGGTGGTGTTCTTGCCGCCGACATTGGTCGCCTCCGTCTATGGTATGAATTTTCAGGTCATGCCGGAGCTGGCCTGGGCTGCGGGTTATCCCTATTCGCTGGCCCTGATGGTGGTCTCCGCCGTCATCCCCTTTTTCTTTTTCCGCTGGAAAGGCTGGCTCTGAGGAGCCTGTTGCAACTTCATGTCCGAAGAGAGCCATCCGAACGAATCCCAGATGACGCCGAAAAAGCTGTTCTATCTGACGCTGGGGTCCGTCGGCGTCGTCTACGGCGATATCGGCACCAGCCCGCTCTACGCGTTTCGCGAAGCGCTGAAGCCCGTCGCTCATGACGGCGTCACCCGCTTCGAGGTCATCAGCCTGATTTCACTGATGATCTGGGCGCTGACGATCATCGTCACCATCAAATATGTGCTTTTCCTGCTGCGCGCCGACAACGAGGGGGAGGGCGGCACGCTGTCGCTGCTTGCTCTTCTGATGAAGACCGCCAATGGCCATACCGCCATACTGATGCTGCTCGGCCTGATGGGTGCTGCCCTCTTCCTCGGCGATGCGATGATCACGCCGGCCCTTTCGGTGCTCTCGGCCGTCGAAGGCCTGAAGCTCGTCACGCCGAGGCTCTCGGAATATATCGTGCCGATCTCGGTGGTAATCCTGGCGCTGCTCTTCGTCGTGCAATCGCGCGGCACCGGCGCCGTCGCCAAGTTCTTCGGCCCGATCACCGCCGTCTGGTTCATCGTCATCGCCGCCGCCGGCATATCGCATATCTCGGACGACTACGGCATCCTTGCCGCCTTTAACCCGTATTATGCCGTCAGCTTCCTGCTGCATGAGGGCTTTTATGGCGTCGTCGTGCTTGGTGCCGTCTTCCTGACGGTGACGGGCGCCGAGGCGCTTTATGCCGATCTCGGCCATTTCGGCCGCCGGCCGATTCAATGGGCCTGGTTTGCGCTGGTGTTTCCGTCGCTGACGCTGAACTATCTCGGGCAGGGCGCTCTCGTGCTCGGCAAGCCGGAGACGATGTCCGATCCCTTCTATCTGATGTTTCCGCAATGGGCGCTGCTGCCGGTCGTCATCCTGGCGACCGCCGCGACGATCATCGCCAGCCAGGCCGTCATCACCGGCGCCTTCTCGCTGGTGCGTCAGGGCATCAACCTCGGCTTCCTGCCGCGGATGGAAATCCTCTTCACCTCGGAAACCAATACCGGCCAGATCTTCGTGCCTTCGGTCAATGCCGTGCTGTTCATCGGCGTCATCTTCCTGGTCCTGAGTTTCAAGACGTCGGACGCGCTGGCGACCGCCTATGGCATCTCCGTCACCGGTGCCATGGTCGTCACCTCGATCATGGCCTTCGAATTCGTTCGCGCCCGCTGGAACTGGTCGCTTCCGGTTGCGGTAATCGCGCTCGCGCCGCTGGTCGTGCTCGAATTGATCTTCCTCGGCGCCAACCTTTTGAAGATCCACGATGGCGGCTATATCCCGATCCTGATCGCCACGGCCTTTACCGTCGTCATGTGGACCTGGCGCCGCGGCACCGCGATCCTGATGGAAAAGACCCGCCACACTGATATTCCGCTCGCCTCCTTTGTCAGTTCGATCGAGCGCAAGAGCGAACATTCGCCGGCCCAGGTTCCGGGCACCGCGATATTCCTGACCAGCGATCCGGAATCGGCCCCCGCCGCCTTGCTGCACAATCTCAAGCACAACCATGTGCTTCACGACCGCAACGTCATCCTGACGATCCGCACCGTCAACAAGCCGCGCGTCCCCAGCCAGGACCGCTACAAGGTCGAGCCGATTTCCGAGCGCTTCTCCCGCGTCGAACTGCTCTTCGGATTCATGGAATCGCAGAACGTCTCGCAGGCCTTGGCGACGCTGCGCAAGACCGGTCTGAAGTTCGACATCATGTCGACCTCCTTCTATCTCGGCCGCCGCAAGCTTGTGCCGGACGCCAAGTCGGGCATGCCTTACTGGCAGGATCGGCTTTACATCGCGCTCGCCAACGCCGCCGCCAACCCCTCGGACTACTTCCGCCTGCCGGCCAACCGCGTGGTGGAACTGGGGTCGCACGTGATTATTTGATGCATGGGGCAAAGACCCCGCCCCAAACCCCTCCCCACAAGGGGGAGGGGCTTAACCTGTTGCTCCGACGCTTCCCACATCATCGGTTCATCCTCAGAAAGGCCAATGTTTGCTGCGGGCGAGCGCCGCAAATTAGTCCCTCCCTCTTGTGGGGAGGGGTTGGGGAGGGGCCTTTCGCTGGCTTCGACACATCTCATCCCAAGCAATTATCAGCCACATTAGAACATCAAAATGTTCTCATGGTCACATTCCGGCACGCCCCGTTAACCGGACGTCAAGGTTAATGCGAGATTTTCGATCCAATGGTCCCGCGTCCCAGGCCCGGAGTTGGTGTTGCGTCGAAAGAGCTCTTCCCGTAGCAAGCTGCGTGTTCTTCCCGAGAACTGGGTATCCCCTGCGATCTTCGGTCTCGCCGGCTGGCTGATATTCCCGAGCGTCGCATCCCATGCCGATCTCGCCGCCATGCTGGCCGGCCTCGATCATGAGGGTGGGAACTGGCGCATGGTGCTGACCAATTCGCCGGCTGGCTCCATCCATCAGGCCGAACTTGCCTTCGCCGACCCGACGGTGACGGGCACGATTTCGTCAGGCGCCGGCATGGTGCTTCCCGATGGCCGCAAGGTTGCTTTCTCCGCCACGGACAAGGGCTCTGCCAATGACAAGGGCACCGCCAAGGACAAGGGCCACGAGGACACACCGGACGAGGATCGTGTCAACCGCGCCACCAAGAAGGGCCGCGTCGTCGCCGTCGAGAAGATGCAGCCGCCGAAGGATTTTTCCGCCGGCTCTATCCTCGAGCGCACCAAGATGCTGTTCACCCCGAGCTTCGATCTCAAGGACAGGTCGGCCTTCGCCAAGCCGAAGATCCAGGGCAAGGAAATCGAGATCGCCACATCTTTCTATAAGAAACAGCCGGTGGTGACCGATGACGGCGTGCCGGCAATGCTTGCAAGCCTCGTCACCAGCGACAAGGCCGATGTGCTTGCCACTGCCTATGGGCCGGCCGCACCCGACTATTCCCGCCAGTCGCCGTTCGATTCCATTCTGACCGAGCAGGGCAGCGGCCGCTTCGTTCCGGAGATCGGCCCGCGCGACCATGCCTGGGCCGCCAGCATATTGGCGCCGAGCGTCTTTTCCGCCCGCGAACAGCAGTGCCTTGCCTCCGGCATCTATTTCGAGGCGCGTGGAGAATCGGTGAAGGGCCAGGCGGCGGTCGCCCAGGTCATCCTCAATCGTGTCCGCAACCCTTCCTATCCGAAAACCATCTGCGGCGTCGTCTACCAGAACGAGGATTGGCGCAACCGCTGCCAGTTTTCCTTCGCCTGCGACAGCATCAAGGACCGGGTGAACTCGGAATACCACTGGCGGATGGCCCGCGATGTAGCGATGGCGGTGACATCAGGCAGGATCTGGCTGCCCCAGGTAGGCTCTGCGACGCATTACCATGCCGTCTATGTCAGGCCGAAATGGGCAAAGACCATGGAAAAGGTCGGCCGTATCGGTCTTCACGTCTTCTATCGCACCTATGGCGGCGGCTGGAGCTGAGATAAATCGCCTGCCCAAGCCGATTTACCGGGCCTAAAAGCGGATTCTTTCCATCGAATTTAAGCGATCGACCAAAAATTGGTTTATCTCTTTGATTCGATGAAATTATTTTCTCGCTGGACAGACGCTGTCTACGCCTTGACTATACTAATCCCTAAAACTATGTTGCGCGCGACTTCAGAACGGGCCGGAAGGGTCTCAACCTTCGCGTCCGGGGTCCGAATGACCGGGGGTAACGGGAGTGCGGGCGACGGGCAGGCGAGGAGAGATCCATGGCGGACGACCGCGAAGAAAGTCTTGAGAAGCGCCGTGCGCAACTGGAAGCGAAACTCGCGACCAAGCGCGTCGAGGTGGGGAAGGACGAGGCTAGGGAAGCCCGTGCCGAGGTAAGCCGCAAAGGTTATGCCCAGGCGATGAAGCTTTCCAGCGAGTTCATTTCCGCCATCGTCGTCGGTGCTGTCCTTGGCTATGTCTTCGACCGTTTTGTTGGCACGGCGCCTTGGGGGATGATTGTTCTTCTGCTTCTCGGATTCTGTGCCGGCGTTCTGAACGTGCTGCGTTCTGCGGGGGTGGTTGCCCATCCCTTGGACGACAAGGACGACAAGAAATAAGGACCGGTTCCGGTCTAGTGCAATGACCCCGCGTCCTGCGGGCCAAAGTAGAGAGAACAAGCGGTGTCTAACGATCCGACTCATCAGTTCCTGATCCATAAGATTGTGCCGATCGAAATCGGCGGAATTGATTTTTCGTTCACCAACGCATCGCTTTTCATGGCCGCCTCGGCTGCCGTTGCCGTCGGCTTCCTTTATTTCGCCACCTCGAACCGCGCCATCGTGCCGGGCCGTTCGCAGTCGGTCGCGGAAATGTCCTATGAATTCATCGCCAACATGCTGAAGGAAGGCGCCGGCAAGCAGGGAATGAAATTCTTCCCGCTGGTGTTCTCGCTGTTCATGTTCGTGCTGACGGCGAACCTGCTCGGTATGTTCCCGTATTTCTTCACGGTGACGAGCCAGATCATCGTGACCTTCGCCCTTGCCCTGCTGGTCATCGGCACTGTCGTCGTCTACGGTTTCTATAAGCACGGTTTCCGCTTCCTCAATCTCTTCGTGCCGCACGGCGTGCCGGGCGCGCTGCTGCCGCTGGTGGTGACGATCGAAATTATCTCCTTCCTGTCGCGTCCGATTTCACTCTCGGTTCGTCTTTTCGCCAACATGCTCGCCGGTCACATCACGCTCAAAGTGTTCGCAGGCTTCGTCGCCTCGCTTGGAACCCTGGGTGCTCTCGGTGTCGGCGGCGCCGTCCTTCCCCTCATCATGACCGTCGCCCTGACCGGTCTCGAGTTCCTCGTCGCCTTCCTTCAGGCTTACGTCTTCGCGGTGCTGACTTGCATGTACCTCAACGACGCAATCCATCCGGGCGGGCACTAAGGATAACGACATCGACGTCTCGAGGGCGTCAGTCATTCGCCGCAACAACCATTTCAAAGGAGTTCAACATGGAAGCGGAAGCAGCAAAGTACATCGGTGCAGGCCTGGCTTGCTTTGGTATGGCCGGTACGGCTCTCGGCCTCGGCAATATTTTCGGCAGCTACCTCTCCGGCGCACTGCGCAATCCGTCTGCCGCTGACAGCCAGTTCGGCCGTCTGGTATTCGGTTTCGCCGTTACGGAAGCTCTGGGCATCTTCTCGCTGCTCATCGCTCTCCTCCTCCTCTTCGCCGTCTGATATCGGCGAATAGATGGATCACGGCCTGCGAACGCAAGCCGTGATCCTTTGCATTTGCAGTCCACCTGGAGGTGAGAATGTTTTTTGTGACCCCGGCTTACGCTGAAGAAGCACCGGCGGCAGCGACGGGTACGGATGCGCATGCCGCTCCGGCCGCAGGCGAGGTCCATACCGAGACAGGTGTTGCCGAAGGCGGACACGCCCGAGGCCCTTTCCCGCCTTTCGATTCGACGACCTTCGCGTCTCAGCTGCTCTGGCTGGTGATTACGTTCGGCGCCTTCTATTTGCTCATGCAAAAGGTCATCGCGCCGCGCATCGGGGCGATCCTCGATCAGCGTCACACGCGCATTTCCCAGGATCTGGAAGAAGCAGGCCGCCTGAAGGCTGAAGCCGACGCTGCCGTCCGGACCTATGAAGGTGAACTGGCCGCTGCCCGCGCCAAATCCAACGCGATCGGTGCAGCCGCACGCGACGCCGCCAAGGCCAAGGCCGAAGAGGATCGCCGCGCTGTCGAGGCGAGCCTGTCGGAAAAGATCAAGGCTGCCGAGCTCCGCATCGGCGAGATCAAGGCCAAGGCCTTTGCCGACGTCGGCACCATCGCCGAAGAAACTGCGGCAGCCGTGGTCGATCAGCTGATCGGCGGCACCGTTGCCAAGGCCGATGTCACTGCCGCCGTCGCGGCAGTCAAGAAGGAGGCTTGATCGATGGAATTTGCTTTTGACGCGACTTTCTTCGCCTTTGTCGGCCTCGTCCTCTTCCTGGCGCTGGTCGTCTACCTGAAGGTTCCGGGCATGATGGCACGGTCGCTCGACGACCGCGCCGACCAGATCCGCAACGAATTGGCCGAAGCCAAGCGTCTGCGCGAGGAGGCCCAGCACCTGCTCGCCGAATACCAGCGCAAGCGCAAGGAAGCGGAAGCCGAAGCGGCCCACATCGTTGCCGCCGCCGAGCGCGAAGCAGAAATGCTGACCACTGAGGCAAAGAAGAAGACGGAAGAATTCGTCGCCAACCGCACGGCGCTTTCCGAGCAGAAGATCAAGCAGGCCGAGGCCGAGGCGATGAAGGCGGTCCGTTCCGCTGCCGTCGATCTCGCAATCGCGGCCGCCGAAACGGTGCTTGCCAAGCGGGCTGATGCCAAGGTCCAGTCCGAACTCTTCGGCAATGCCGTCGGCCAGGTCAAGACACGGCTCAACTGAGCTGTATCGAATGGAATGAGAGCGAAGGCCGGGCATGTCCCGGCCTTTTCTTGTTGATAGACGTTTTACTCATTCCAGACTTATGCTGCTGTCGACCCGTTCGCGCCGACGGCTGCCCCTCACCCTAACCCTCTCCCCGTAAACGGGGCGAGGGGACGCGCCCTGCGAGACGTTGGCGAGGGACGGAGAGGTCGCGGCATATCCCCTTCGCCCCGTTTACGGGGAGAAGGTGCCGGCAGGCGGATGAGGGGCAGGCTCTCGGCAGTCTGGAGCCCAAGATTCTTCTTGCAGCAGACCTATTCCGAAATCAGCTCGTCCATCTCGGGACCGTCGTCGACCTTGCGCAGCGGCCGAAAACTCATCCGGTGCAGGGAGCAGGGGCCGTGTTTCTCGATGCCCGCGCGGTGCTGTGCCGTGCCGTAGCCCACATGTGCGGCAAAGCCGTAGTCAGGATACACTCGATGGACCCGGGCCATCATCCGGTCGCGCGTCACCTTGGCGACGATCGAGGCGGCGGCGATCGAAACCGAACGGGCATCACCTTTGACCACAGCCTGTCCCGGGCAATCGAGACCGGGCGGCACGTCGAGCCCGTCGGTCAGCACGTAGCTTGCCGGGATGGCGAGGCTGCAGATGGCGCGGCGCATGGCATCGAGGCTCGCCTTGCGGATATCGGTCTCGTCGATGCGCGTCGAGCTGGAGGAGGCGATCGCGACGGTGGCGGTCGCCAGGATCTGCACGAACAGCTCCTCACGCCGTTGCGCCGAAAGCTGCTTGGAATCGTTCAGCCCCTCGGGGATGCGCTTCGGATCGAGGATGACGGCGGCTGCGACGACCGGTCCGGCCAGCGGCCCACGGCCCGCCTCGTCGGCGCCGGCGACCGGCCAGTGGCCGGCCTTGCGGGCTTTGAGCTCCAGCCGGAAATCCGGCACCAGCGGAACCGCTTGGAAAAGCAGCGGAGAATCGGGTGGCGTGCGAGGTTTCATGCGGCTGAACCTCGCACGCCAACCCGATTGCCCGCAAGTCCCCGATCAGGGCGGCGGTCGGGGACCGGGTCCGGCGGATGGTGGCGGTCAGGCCCATCCGCGGGAATTGCGCTCGGAACTCGAAAACAGGGCGGTTTTTCGATGGGCCGATACGCAAGCTTCAAGCAATTCCAGGAAAACTGCTTTGCGGTTCCCCGTCCGGAATTGCGTAAAAGATCAAATCAATTCCAGGCAGAGCGCCAAGCGCTTTTGCCAAGAACTGCGTAAAACAAACGGTTACAGCAGCGACAGCTGCACGCCGCTGCCATCCGGCGGCACGAACAGATCGTCGCGCAACGGCATGCCGCGTCGCGTCAAGCCGAAACGTCTTGCCGCCATTTCAAAGCGCCGGGCGATCTGCCAGGCATAGGGACCGGCGCCCTTCATGCGCTTGCCGAATTCGGCATCGTAATCCTTGCCGCCGCGCATCGAGCGCACCAGCGACATCACATGCCGGTAACGATCGGGGTAATGTTGCAGCAGCCAGTCGCGAAACAGTGGGCTAACCTCGAGCGGCAGTCTCAGGATGACATAACTCGCCTCGGCGGCGCCGGCAGCCTTTGCCGATTCGAGGATGCGTTCCAGCTCGTGATCGTTCAACGCCGGGATCAGCGGGGCGGCCATCACAGCCGTCTGGATACCCGCTTCCGACAGCGCATGGATGGTCTCCAGCCGGCGCGGCGGCGTGGCGGCGCGCGGCTCCATCGTCCGGGCAAGCTTGCGGTCGAGCGTGGTCACGGAGATGCCGACGCGTACCAGGTTCTTTGCCGCCATATCCTGCAGAATATCGAGATCCCTCACGATCATCGCCGACTTGGTGACGATCGATACCGGATGGTTCGCCTTGTTCAAGACCTCGAGGATGCCGCGCATGACGCGCCACTCCTTCTCGATCGGCTGATAGGGATCGGTATTGGTACCGATCGCGATCGCCCGCACCTTGTAGCCCGGCTTGGCCAGTTCCCGCTCCAGCAGTTTTGCCGCGTCCGGTTTGGCAAACAGCTTCGTCTCGAAATCGAGCCCCGCCGAAAGCCCCATATAGGCGTGTGTCGGCCGGGCGAAACAATAGATGCAGCCATGCTCGCAGCCGCGATAGGGATTGATCGATCGGTCGAAGGGAATATCCGGCGATTCGTTGCGGGTGATAGCGGTGCGCGGCTTCTCGACCTGCACGTCCGTCTTGAACGGCGGAAGCTCTTCTAGCGTCTGCCAGCCGTCGTCGAAGGTCTCCCGCTGTTGCGCCTCGAACCGTCCGGTCGGGTTCAGTCCTGCCCCACGCCCGCGCCGCCGATCGACCTCGATCCGCAGGCCGGAAGACACGATCATCGCATCGGCAATATCTGCCGTATTGGCAGGCGCGAATGCGGCCTGCCCTGCCAGGGACTGCTCTCTCATCGGATTCTCCCGTGACGGAACGCCAGCGCTCCCGTCCGTTTTGATGATTAAATTCCTATCCGCAATACAAGAACAATGCAAGAACAAAATGCGAAAAACGCCGCTGGCAAAAATTTGTGCGGCGCATTATGAATAGGCGATGTTGACGGTTGTTCTCGAATGTCAGGATCAGGAATCTGAACTGGCGCAAACCCTATCGGTATTGGTGGCAGGCGCGGTGGAGGGGCTCGTCAGCGATGTGATCGTGCTCGATCACGGCTCGCGCGACGGCACCTCGCGGGTCGCCGACGCCGCCGGCTGCCGCTTCCATTCGCAGTGGGATATCAAGGACATCGTCCGCTCCGCCCGCGGCGAATGGCTGCTTTTCGTCGAGCCGGGCGCCAGACCCCAGGCCGGCTGGATCGATGAGATCGCCGAATATGTCGCGCTGAACAAGCTGCCGGCGCGCTTCACCGCTTCGCGCGGCTACCGGCGCCCGTTCCTCCGGCGCCTCGGCCGCGCCGTGCCGCCGCTGGAGCTTGGTTTGCTGATGCCGAAGAGACAGGCGCTCGCCGCTGCCCAAAGCGGCATGCGCCTTGCTGAATTCACCAAGGGCCAGAAGCCGCGCAAGCTTGCCAGCGAACTGATTCCCGCCTGGGTCGCCAGAGCCGCGCGGTAGTATTCGCGGTCCCCACCATCGCGCAAGGATGGCGCCCAATGGGATTTTGCGCTATAATTCGTCCATGGCGCCGCCGAAGCGCCTCGCTTCGCAACGGATGGCCATGGAATGCCGGTGGACGGCAGAACAGGTCAGCGAAAATCTCCTCTTCTGCCGGGGTCCCGGCGAAAGGAGGTGCGTCATGGCACACGGTATGGTCTACGGCCTGCTGGCCGTCATATTGCCGACATTGATGATCGCGCATCCGCATTCGACAGCATCACAGACGATGCTCAGTTGCGCAGGCCGATCCGACGTCGTCAATTTCCTCGACAGAAACTTCGCGGAAAAGCTGAGGGCAGTCGGCCTAGTCAACGAGAACGCCGTTCTCGAGGTCTATGCCGCCGAAAGCGGAACCTGGACACTCGTCGTCACGGATGTTCATGGCATCAGCTGCATCCTTCTATCGGGTGACAGCTGGGAAACGATGCCCGCTTTGCCGGGCCTTGCCACATAGCGAATTCTAAAGTGCGACGCGCTTTAGAGCATGTCTTTCGCCGCGCCGCGTTTCAAATGCTCGTCCAGACGTGGCATGATTTCGACGAAATTGCACGGCGCGCTGCGGTAGTCGAGCTGCCCTTTCAAAATGCCGTCCCAGGCATCCCGGCAGGCGCCGGGCGAACCCGGCAGCGCGAAGATGAAGGTGGCGTTAGCAACGCCTGCCGTGGCGCGCGACTGGATCGTTGCCGTGCCGATCTTCTCATAGGAGATGCGATGGAAGATGGCGGAAAAGCCGTCCATGCGCTTTTCGAACAAGGGTTCCAGCGCCTCAGGCGTCACATCGCGGCCGGTAAAGCCGGTGCCGCCGGTGGTGATGACGACGTCGATCTCGTCGCGTTCGGTCCAGGCCTTCACCCGGGCTGCGATTTTCTCCCGATCGTCAGGCACGATCGCCCGGTCGACCAGCCTGTGGCCCGCCTCGGTGATTCGCTCCGCCAGCGTGTCGCCTGACTTGTCCGTCTCCGGCGTGCGCGTATCCGAAACTGTGAGAATCGCAATGCCGACGGCGATGAAAGGCCGCTTTTCGTTCAGACCCGCCATCACATGCCTCCCGAAATCGTTTCCGTTACCTGGAAATACCAGTCGGGCCGCTCGGCGTGAAGAGCTGCCGCTGCATCTTGCGCGGCCGCCATGGTTGAAAAGATCCCGAAACAGGTGGCGCCGGAACCGGACATGCGAGCCAAAAGCGCGCCGCGCGCCTGCAGCATCGACGAGATCGCCGCGATCTCGGGCACGAGATCGCGCGCCGGCGGCTCCAGATCGTTACGGGCAGCACCGATCGCCGCAAGCCAGTCGGCACGCCCCCCAAGATCCGCAGCCAGGTTCAGAGCCGGATTGTTCTTAGTCGTCAGCCGGCGGAAAACCTCTGGCGTCGAGACACCCTTCAGCGGGTTGGCGAGCAGCATGGCAAAGGCGGGCAGATTCGGCACGGCTTCAATCTGTTCACCGATGCCGCGGGCAATCAGTGGCCGGCTCTCAAGGCACATCGGTACGTCGGCGCCGAGCTGCAGCGCCAGGGCCGCGAGGGTCTCCACGGGCAAGGCCGTGTCCCAGAGCCGCATCAGCCCACGCAGCGTCGCGGCCGCATCGGCCGAGCCACCGCCAATGCCGGAGGCGATCGGCAGGTTCTTTTCCAAGTGGATGTGAACGGGAAAGGCGAGAGGGCCGACTGCCGCGCGCAACAGGTCACGGGCTCGTAGCACCAGATTGGTGTCGCCGTCGCCGGCAAGCGTCTCGCCGAACCGGCCCGACAGGAAGAAGGCGTCGGCCGGCGCTCGTATGAAGCTCAGCCGGTCGCCGCAATCTGCGAAAGTAACCAGCATATCGAGCAGATGATAACCATCTGCCCGTTGGCCCGTCACATGCAGGGCGAAGTTGATCTTCGCGCGAGCTACTTCGGTGACGCTGAAAGCGCCTGATAAGCCCTCGTCAGGCATGCTTCGCCCGTTAGGATTTCTTGTCGACCGGCGGCGGGGTGACCGGTGCCGGATCCGGCTGCTTCTTGTCGGCCGCTTTGGCGTCGTCGTTGGCGGCCGGCAGGCCGTTGGCGACCTTGTCCTTGATCTTCGGGATCTCGGCGGCCTCGGGCTCGGAGGCGAGCGCCCGGTTCCACTGATAGACCGCTTCGAGCTTGCGGCCGACGCGCCAATAGGCATCGCCGAGATGGTCGTTGATCGTCGCGTCGCCAGCCTTGATCTGGGCCGCCCGTTCCAGTTCGTCGACGGCGTCGTCGAAGCGGTTGAGGCGGAAATAGGCCCAGCCGAGCGAATCGATGATGTAGCCATCGTCAGGACGAAGATCGACGGCCTTCTTGATCATGCCGAGACCTTCGTCGAGGTTCCGGTTCATGTCGATCCAGGAGTAGCCGAGATAGTTCAGCACCTGCGGCTGATCGGGATTGAGTTCAAGCGCCTTGCGGAAGTTCGGCTCCGCCTGGTCCCACCTTTTCAGCCGCTCATAGGCGATGCCGCGCTGGAAGAAGACGCTCCAGTTGGAGCGGCTGGGAAGGGGGCCAATCGCGTCGACGGCCTTGTCGTAATTGGCAGCCATCGCCTCGTAATCCTTGGCGTCGGAGAGCACGCTGCCATAGGCGAGGTAGCTGCGGATATCCTTCGGGTCGGAGGTGATCAGCGCCTGCAGGTGCTTGCGCGCCTCGTCCACCTTGCCGCCCTGGGCAAGGGCAAGGCCGAGTTGCAGCTCGGAGATGCGCCGCATCGGCGAATTCTCCGGCACCTTCTTGTAGAGCGCGATGGCGCGGTCCATCTGGTTCTGCTTCTCGGCGATGCCGCCGAGCAGCACCAGCGTATCGGCGCTGTTCGGATCGAGCGCATTGGCCGTCTGCAGGTAAAGCGAGACGATGTCCTCGGCGCCGTCGCGGTTCAGCGCGCCGCCCACCGAAAACAGCACGCCGGCTGCACCCTCTTCGGCCGTCTTGACCTGCTGTTCCTGCTTCTCATCCTTTTCGATACTATCGCGCAGCGCGTTCAGCGGCGCATAGTTCGGCAGCAGATTGTCGCCGACCGAGACGGCGTCGAGCGCCTTCTGCTTATTGCCTTGTGTTGCTTCAAGACGGGCAAGCGCCGTCACTGCGCGCATGAAGGTGTCGGGCGCCGTCGCACCTCCCTCCTTGTCGAGCACGGCATCGTTCAGATGCTTTCGGGCGGATTTCACGTCGCCGGTGGCGATGGCGATCGCGCCTGCATTATAATTCTGGAAGATGCGGACCCAGTCCGGCCCCTTCATTTTCTCGACCATGGCGAGCGCTTCCTTGCCGCGGCCGGCGCCGACGCGGGCCCAAGCGAGCAGCAGGTCATTCATCATCCGGTCGAGATCGTTCGGCCCGTTGTATTTGAGGATGGTCTCGGCGGTCTTGTAGTCATCACGGCGCACGGCATCCATACCGCGCACGATCGTGGTAATGCGCTCGACGGACGGATCGCCCTTCAGGTCGTTGGCATATTTGACGCCGTCCTTGATGTCGCCATTGAGCAGCAGCGAGATCATCAACCGCTGGCGGATCTCGGGATTGCCGGGCTCGATCTGCAACGCCTTTTTGTAGAGTTCGATCGCCGTTTCATAGTCATGGTCGACATCGGCCGTGCGCGCCGCGAGGAAGGCGCCGGAGAAAGTGGTAACGCTATCGGCATCGAAGCTGTCGGTTGTTGCGGCTTCACTCGCCTTGGCCGCATCCTCGGCGTTGACGCCGCCGACACCGCCCAGCGAAAGGACAACGGCAAGCGCTGCGCTCGTAAGAAGACGGATGGCAATTCTCTGCCGCATTAGGAAACCTTTCTTCGACAGCGTCCCGACGATGGTGCCGGTCGCAAACCAGTTGCGCTCACTGATTCATAACAGGATGGCTTTTTTGAAGCGGCGCTGCAAGAAAATCAGCCCGCAATCGAGCATGTGTGATCAGTTGACACGCTCGATACAGAAGTCGATCACTTCCATCAGGGCGGCTTTCCACACGGTATCGGGCAGCGGCGCAAGTGCGTCCCTTGCGATGGTGCCGTAATGGATCGCGCGGCCGATCGTGTCGGTAAGCGTGCCGTATTTGGTGAGCAGCCCGAGCGCTTTTTCGAGGTTGGCGTCGGTGCTGTTGCCGGCTTCGATCGCATCGCGCCAGAAGGCGCGCTCGTCTTCGGTGCCGCGGCGATAGGCGAGGATGACCGGCAGGGTGATCTTGCCCTCGCGGAAATCGTCGCCGACATTCTTGCCGAGATCGGCCGCCTTGCCGCCATAGTCGAGCGCGTCGTCGACGAGCTGGAAGGCAAGCCCCAGATTCATCCCATAGGATTTCAATGCATTGCGGCCGGAGCGACCGGCCTCGGCGACGATCGGCCCGACTTCGGCAGCAGCGGCAAAGAGGGCAGCCGTCTTGGCGCGGATGACGGAGAGATAATCGTCCTCCGTCGTCTCCATGTTCTTGGCGACGGAAAGCTGCAGCACTTCGCCTTCGGCGATCACGCAGGCAGCGGAAGACAAGACGTCGAGCGCATCGAGCGAGCCGACATCGACCATCATCCGGAAGGCCTGGCCGAGCAGGAAGTCGCCGACCAGCACGCTTGCCTGGTTGCCCCAGATCATCCGCGCTGTCGATTTGCCGCGGCGCAGATCGCTTTCGTCGACGACGTCGTCATGCAGCAGCGTCGCCGTGTGCATGAATTCGACCGACGTGGCGAGTTTGACGTGGTTTTCGCCCCTGTAGTCGAACAGCGAGGCGGACGCCAGCGTCAGCATCGGCCGCAATCGCTTGCCGCCGGACGAGATCAGATGGTTCGCCACTTCGGGGATCATCTGCACATCGGAGCCGGCCTTGGACAGAATGAGCTGGTTCACCCGCTCCATGTCCGCCCTGGTGAGATCGACCAATGGCTTGATGGATGCCAGTTTGTTTTTGCTTTCTTCAAGCGGTATGACCACGCCCAACGACCCGGACTCCTGTTCATTCTTTGCATCTGACAATAGAAAGGGGCGATGGACGCGGCAAGGGGTGAATTGTCGCGCAAGGCGAAATTGGAAGGAAAACGACGGCAAATGCATGAACTTATCCGTGCCAACGACCCCGTTCTGCTCTCCTTTGCCGAGAGTTTGATGAAGGATGCCGGAATTCACTGCTTCATCGCCGACCAAGGCATGAGCGTGCTGGAAGGTTCGCTCGGCATGCTGCCGCGCCGCCTGCTGGTGGATGAGGAGATGGCCGATCAGGCGCGCCGCATTCTGACCGACGCCGGCCTCGGCGGCGAATTGCGCGACAGGAAGTGAGGGGGATGACCGGGGAGCCTGCCGAAACCATCGATGCCTTTCATCGCGGCGCCTTCCACGTGGTACAGCCGAAGGGCAGGGGCCATCGCTCCGGCATGGATGCGATGCTGCTTGCCGCCCTCGTCGCCGACGATCGGTCGGTCAGGGTCGCCGATCTCGGCGCCGGCGCCGGTGCGGCCGGCCTTGCCGTCGCTTCGCGCCTTGCCGATGCGGAGGTGGTGCTCTTCGAGCGTTCAGCCGAGATGGCCGATTATGCCCGGCGAAGCATCCTGTTGCCGGGCAATGCCCGTCTTGCCATCCGCGTCAGCGTCGTTGAAGCCGATGTGACGCTGACTGCCAAGGCGCGCAACGATGCCGGTCTCATCGACGAGAGTTTCCACCACGTCATCATGAACCCGCCCTTCAACCACGCCGGCGACCGGCGCGCGCCGGATGCGCTGAAGGCCGAAGCCCATGCGATGACCGACGGCCTGTTCGAAAGCTGGCTCCGCACGGCCGGCGCCATCATGATCCCGGGTGGGCAATTATCGCTGATCGCAAGGCCCGAATCGATCGCCGAGATCGTTATCGCCTGCGGGCGGCGTTTTGGCGGCATCGAAATCACTGCCATTCATCCGCGCCAGGGCGAAAACGCCGTCCGTATCCTGATGACTGGTATCAAGGGATCGCGGGCGCGGCTGTCGCTGCGCGCGCCGCTGATCATGCACCAGGAGGGAAGCCACAAGTTCTCCCCTCTCGTCGACGATTTCAACAATGGCCGGGCGGCCCATGCCAGGCTTTGAAGGCGCGTTGCATCAACGCTGATTCATTGGCGAGGGATCATCTGTGACACTATCCGACCCGCGGAAGCACCTGCTCGATCTTCTGGGCAGCGTCGCCGCCTATAATGATAAGGGGTATCAGTGGATCCCGCATGACGCCGCGCAGGTGGCGCTTTACCGAGATCGGGTCCAACAGGAGATCCTGCAACTGACGACGGAGATCGGCGAGCAAGCCTTCAGCGCCGATCTGCTTGACATGTTGAAATCCGGCATGGCCGCCCGAGACGACAGCGGCGATGCCTATCTTCTGGCCAAATCGGAACTCTGGTGAGCATCGGAAAACCGCAGTCAGAGACCTGATGGATCCAAATCGATCGACGAATGGTAGACAAATCAAAGCGCGGCGCATCAACCAAGGTCGATGCGCCGCGCTTCAGTTTCGATATCCCGGGCCGCCGTTCACATCCGGGCGACGTGCTTTCATTAGCCGGTAACGAAGTCGAAGAGCAGCTTGACGTTCAGGCCGGCGATGACGACGGCGATCAGATAGGCGATGCCGCTCAGCCAGCGCGGGGCGACGAGTTCGCCCATCTTGGCCTTGCTGGCGGTGAACATGACCAGCGGGAAGACGGCGAAGGAAAGCTGCAGGCTGAGCACCACCTGGGTGAGGATCAAAAGCTCGGCCGTGCCCTGGTCGCCATACCAGATGGTGACGATCGCCGCCGGCACGATGGCGATGGCGCGGGTGATCAGCCGGCGCACCCAAGGCTGCAGCCTGATCTTCAGGAAGCCTTCCATGACGATCTGGCCGGCCAGCGTTGCCGTCACCGTCGAATTGAGGCCGCAGCATAAGAGCGCAATGCCGAACAGCGTCGGCGCGATGGCGAGACCGAGCAGCGGTGACAGCAGCGAATAGGCGTCGCCGAGTTCGACGACATCGGTCTTCCCATGCGCATTGAAGGCGGCAGCCGCGAGAATCAGGATCGAAGCGTTGATCAGCAGCGCGAAGCACAGCGCCACCGTCGAGTCGATCGTCGCAAAGGTCAGCGCCTCCTTCTTCTCGGGAACCGTATGGCCGTAGGCCCGCGTCTGGACGATGCCGGAGTGGAGGTAGAGATTGTGCGGCATGACGGTGGCGCCGAGAATGCCGAGCGCCAGATAGAGCATCTCCGGATTGGTGACGATCTCCGTCGTCGGGAAGAAGCCGGTGAGGACGGCGCCCCATTGCGGGTCGGCAAGCAGGATCTGTACGCCGAAGCAGATCGCGATGACCCCAAGCAGCGCAATGATGAAGGCTTCCACCCAGCGGAAACCAAGCTTCTGCAGGAAGAGGATGACGAAGACGTCGAGCGCGGTGATCAGCACGCCGAGTTCGAGCGGGATGCCCATCAGCAGGTTGAGGCCGATCGCCGTGCCGATCACCTCGGCGATATCGGTGGCGATGATGGCGATTTCCGCAAAGGCCCACAGCGGTATCGAGACATATTTCGGAAAGGCGTCGCGGCAGGCCTGCGCGAGGTCACGGCCCGACGCGATCGCCAGACGCGCGCAGAGCGATTGCAGCACGATCGCCATCAGGTTGGAGAGAAGGGCGACGGTGAGCAGCGCATAGCCGAACTTCGAGCCGCCGGCGAGCGAGGTCGCCCAGTTGCCGGGATCCATGTAACCGACCGCGACCATGTAGCCCGGTCCGGCGAAGGCGGCCGCCCGCCGCCATTTTGAGCTATGACGCCCGGTTCCGACGGTGCGGTAGACATCCGATAGCGACGCCTCGCCGCGTTCGTGCCGCCAGCCGCTTCTTGCATTCGGATTCAGGGCGTCCATGCCATTTCCACCTGTTTATCGTGTGCGCACTATGACGGATTAGAATGATAATGCAAGTCATTCGCAACAACAAAATTAATCTGATGTTTTCAGGCCCAATGTTTTCAGGAACGCGGCCATTGCGTTTGTCGTTCCAGCGCATACATGGATGCCGATCGCGGATTGATGATCGTGCGACCCGAAGCGAAGGATGAGAGATGGCTGGATTGTTGAGAAAGCTGCTGCCGAAACGGTTCCGCAAGGACGGCATCACCATCCCGGTCATCCGGCTGCAGGGGACGATCGTCAGCGGCGGCGGCCAGTTCCGGCCGGCCCTCAATCTCGCCAATGTCGCCCCGGTTCTGGAAAAGGCCTTCGCCATGAAGGACGCGCCGGCGGTTGCCATCTCGATCAATTCGCCGGGCGGTTCGCCCGTCCAGTCCCGCCTGATCTTCACCCGTATTCGGGAACTCGCCCGCGAGAAGCAGAAGAAGGTTCTGGTCTTCGTCGAGGACGTCGCCGCGTCCGGTGGTTACATGATCGCCCTGGCCGGCGACGAGATCATTGCCGACGCCACCTCGATCGTCGGCTCGATCGGTGTCGTCTCCGGCGGTTTCGGCTTTCCCGAACTCTTAAAGAAGATCGGCGTCGAACGCCGCGTCTACACCGCCGGCGAAAACAAGGTGATCCTCGATCCTTTCCAGCCGGAAAAGGAGAAGGACATCGAATACCTGAAGAGCCTGCAGCTCGAAATCCACCAGGTCTTCATAGCAATGGTGCGCGAACGCCGTGCCGGCAAGCTGCGCGATGATGCCGCGGTGTTCTCAGGCCTGTTTTGGAGCGGCACCCGCGGCCTCGAACTCGGCCTTATCGATGGTCTCGGCGACATGCGCCAGGAATTGAAGCGGCGCTACGGCCAGAAGACCAAGCTGGAGCTTGTCACCGCCGGCCGCGGCCTGCTCGGCCGCCGTCTTCCCGGCGTGTCGCCGGTGTCGCTTGAAGGGGCGGCGTCCGGATTTGCCACGGGGCTTGTCGAAGCGGCGGAAGAGAGAGCATTGTGGAGCCGTTTCGGGCTTTGAGGGGGGCAAGAGAGGGGCATGCCGCAGCTTATTACCATTCTGATCCTAGTCTTCTCAGCCTGGTGGCTCTATCGCCGCTTCGTCTCCGATGCCCGCAAGCTCGCCGAAAAGTCGCGCCGGGCTGAAAAGGAGCGCCAGACCGGCGCGATCGGCACGCTGGTCAAGGACCCGGCGACGGGGGAATACCGGCTGAAGCGCGAGGAAGAATAGACTGCACTTGCAATGCTCCTTGCGTCTGCCGTCACTGTGCTGCGTATCGGCGGGAGAAGGGCAAGCCGCAACATTTCGATTCCTCTTCTCCCCTCGGGGTCCGAAGGACGGACGAGACCCGTGGCTCGCCCAGGGTGGTGCCCGTAGGGCGGATGAGGGGGCTGCACGGCACGCCATTGATTGCCCTTCGCTTGCGCTCAGTGCATTCGCGGCTTTGCCGCTCACCCCCTCATCTGCCTGCCGGCATCTTCTCCCCGCTGGGGAGAAGGGAATCGTGGCGCCGCTCAGCGAAATGCAGAATGGCTATGGCGGCGGAATTCCTCTCCCATCTCGGCCTGGGCGACCAGCCACCCGCGCAAAACTCTTGACCCCTGCCGCCCTGCATGGCACCTGTCGCGCCGATAATCCCTAAGCAATCGGTGCCGTTTCATGTCAGCTATGCCAGACCATATGAACCCGAAGCGCTCCTTCCAGGCGCTGATCCTGACCCTGCATAACTATTGGGCGGACAAGGGTTGCGCGGTGCTGCAGCCCTACGACATGGAGGTCGGAGCCGGCACCTTCCATCCGGCCACCACGCTGCGCGCCCTCGGCCCCAAGCCGTGGAAGGCAGCCTACGTTCAGCCGTCGCGGCGCCCATCCGACGGCCGCTATGGTGAGAACCCGAACAGGCTGCAGCATTATTACCAGTATCAGGTCATCCTGAAGCCGAACCCGCCGAACTTGCAGGAGCTCTATCTCGGTTCGCTGTCGGCGATCGGTCTCGATCCGCTGCTGCACGATATCCGTTTCGTCGAGGACGACTGGGAAAGCCCGACGCTCGGCGCCTGGGGCCTCGGCTGGGAATGCTGGTGCGACGGCATGGAAGTGTCGCAATTCACCTATTTCCAGCAGGTCTGCGGCATCGAATGCTCGCCGGTCGCTGGCGAACTGACCTATGGTCTCGAACGCCTTGCCATGTATGTCCAGGGCGTCGACAATGTCTACGATCTGAACTTCAACGGCCGCGAGGGCGACGAGAAGATCAGCTACGGCGACGTCTTCCTGCAGGCCGAGCAGGAATATTCGCGTCACAATTTCGAATTCGCCAATACCGAGATGCTGCATCGCCACTTCGTCGATGCCGAAAAGGAATGCCGGGCGCTGCTCGATGCCGGCGCACCTGCCGACAACGCCAACCAGCGCCTGCACAAATGCGTCTTCCCGGCCTATGACCAGTGCATCAAGGCCAGCCACGTCTTCAACCTGCTCGACGCCCGCGGCGTCATCTCGGTCACCGAGCGCCAGAGTTATATCCTGCGGGTACGCACGCTCGCCAAGGCCTGCGGCGAAGCCTTCCTTTTGACCGACGCCGGCGGCGTAAACCTGGCCAAAGAGGCGGCGTGACGCAAAACCCTGTCGGCCGTATCATCCATATCAACGGCTGGCCGGGCACTGGGAAGCTGACCGTCGGCCGTTTGCTGGCGAAACGGCTCGGCGCGCGGCTCATCGACAATCACACGCTGCTCAATCCGGCCGAGGCTCTTTTCGCCCGCGGCAACCCTCTGCATGCATCACTGCGCGAGCAGATTCGGCGAGTGGTCTTCGACCATGCCGTGCGCGCCGATCCGGCTGAAAGCTTCGTCTTTACCGATGCTCTTGCGGATGACGAGCATGATAGTGCGATGTTCTCCTGGTATCTCGATCTGGCTGCCGCCAGAGGCTCGGATCTGGTCGCAGTTCTCCTCGATTGCGCGCCGGAAGAGAATGCCAAGCGCCTCATCTCTCCCGGCCGATCCGAGGCGCTCAAGCTGACGGATACGGCGAGGCTGCAACAGCTCCGGGCAAACTATAAACTCTTGCGCGGACTGGCTGAACACACAGTCGAAATTGATACGACGGACCTTTCGCCGGAGCGGACGGCGTCTCGAATTCTCGCGCATATCGGCGTTTGATGACAGCCCGGAATCCTGCGTAGTCTCGCACAAACATTTACTTCATTGCAGGGGATTCGCGATGGGCCAAAGCCTGCGGCGGAGCCTTCCCGGTGACCGACGCCGGCGGCGTCAACCTTTCGAAAGAGTCGACGTAAAAGCCGCCTCGAAAAAAATCACTGCTTCCGCGACTGCGCTTCTTTTGCGCGGACCGCTCGACCACTATCTTGTCGGTGTTTCGATCAGGTATAGATTCGGTCTGTCTTTTGAAGAGCGGTATTCTTTATTTCAAAATCGCATTTGAAAACTGCGCAGCCAACGTGCCGCGTTTGTTGTCATGGCTGATGTCATGCGCAATTCTCATCCTGCTGACCTCGTGCAGCGATTTCGACAAGGAGTTCGCCGTCCAGTCGGCGAGAACCACGATCGACGTCTCTACCGACGGCACTGCCCTTGTGTCGGAAAGTTTCGATATCCTGGTCAAGAGGGCGGAAAACTACGGCGGCGTTTACGTTGATATCCCTCAACGTTTCAAGGATGCGTCAGGCGGTGTTCACTGGCGGGATTTCAGTCTGTTTTCGGTCCGGCGTGACGGCCTTGACGAACATTACTTCAAGGAAAATAATGTACCGGGCTATTCTATCTATGTCGGAGAAATGCACTGCAAGAATTGCCGTGCGGACCTCCCCGTGGGCGCTCGCAAGATAGACGTCGCCTATCGGCTGGGGCGCCTGGTCCGTCAGGAAGGTGATCGCCAGGTTCTTTTCCTGCCAGCCTACATGGGTCGCATTCATGATCAGACTGCGAAAAAGACAGTAACTGTCATGATCCCGCCAGGTGGAAAACTGCGCCTCTCGCAGCTTGACCCGCCTCCCTACGAGATCATGCAGGACACACTGAACGAGATCACTGTATCTATCGCGGCAGGTAAGGGAGATCGGATCCTGCCGGACATCGAGATCGACTATCCCGGCGGGACCTTTCTAGACGCTACGACCGACAAGCTGGTTCTCTGGTGGCTCGCTGATCATTTTCTCGCTTTTCTAAGCATACTTGGGCCGCTGATCGCCTGTATTTTCGTATCCAAGCGATCGGCGGCCTTATGGCAATCGGGTGGAACTGCGACCGCTGTCGACAGCAAGATGACGGAGAGCATGTCACCGGCTCTGGCAGCCTATCTGTTTTGGAACTGGAAGGCAGGCGCGGCGAAAGCAGCCTTTATGGCATCGGTCTGCCATCTCGCCGTAAAGCGAAAGTTTCGCATTTCCAGCCTTGGCGAGGATGCCGAGGCCTCGGATTTGTCTGGCAAGCAAGCGCGCGCGAAACGCAAGGTGACCGGCGCCAGATGGTACAGCCTTCCCGATGCAACACGCCTGGTATTTGAGCAAATAGAAAAAGAACGGCCTGCCGGTGATCGGTACACGGTTCTATACGCTTGGTATGGCCTCGAAGGTGAACTGCATAAGACAGCTGCTGCAGAATATCACAAGATCAGAGGCAGAGATCGGTGGATTTTGCGAATCATTTTCTCCGTTTTTGCTCTTGGCATCGCTATCGCCTATTTCGCGGGCCTCTTGATTTTTTCGGCCGCCGTCTGCGGCGTATTGCTGATATCTCTGGGTGTCGTCACAGCATTGCTGCACCCTGAGCGGATTTCAGGACCTCCGGACTTCAGAGGAGTGATCGGTGCATATGTCGGCCTTCCATTGGTGATGATTGCATCGCTCTATTACATTGGCACGACTGAGGTGATCAGCGAGCAGCAGCCATATTTGGTGGCGATCTTGCTGAATATCGCCGGCATCATCGTGGTCGGGAGAATGTTGCGTGTGCCAACGTCGAAGCAGCGCCAGATCCGCGAAAATGTCCTGAGTTTGAACCGTTATTTCCGCGGTGAGATCGGCGGCCCGGCAATGTCGGTGGAATGCTACGAACACTATCTGCCCTTCGCCGTCGCCCTTGACGTCGAGCAACGCTGGACCGAGCGCTTCAATCTCTGGCGAGAGAGCCAGAAGATGGATGCCTATGCTCCGGATTGGCTGATAACCCCTTAAACACAAGGGTATTCATTAAAGTCTCGTCGAACCTGCGAAGAATTGTTTCGCCAAGATGACTTTGGCGTACCGAATCACTAACGTGCGATCATCAAATCGGGGGAGCTCATCTGCATGTACGTGATACTCGCTGTTATCGTCGTCATCGCGCTTTACGTCGTCTTCATCTACAACGGCCTGGTGCGCTCCCGGCAGATGGCTGAGGAAGCCTGGTCGGGCATCGACGTGCAGCTCAAGCGCCGCGCCGATCTGATCCCGAACCTGATCGAGACGGTCAAGGGTTATGCCGCCCATGAAAAGACCACGCTCGAAGAGGTGGTTTCGCTTCGCAACAAGGCGCAGGCCGTGCCATCAGGCGATGTCGCCGGCAGGGCGCAGGCGGAAGGGCTGCTCGGCCAGGCGCTCGGCCGGGTCATCGCGCTTGCCGAAGCCTATCCTGATCTCAAGGCCAACCAGAATTTTGCCGAGCTGCAGGCCTCGCTGGAAGCCATGGAAGGCGAGTTGCAGATGGCCCGGCGCTATTACAATGGTGCTGCCCGCGACCTGAACGTCAAGGTCGAAAGCTTCCCCTCCAATCTCGTCGCCGGCCAGTTCGGTTTTGCCAAGCGGGAATATTTCGAAATCACCAATGAGGCCGATCGCGCCGTCCCCAGCGTGAAATTCTGACGATCCGGCATTTTGCCTTTGCAGGAAAGCGATTAAGAGCAAGGGCAGATTTGCGGCCGGCAGTGGTCGCCCCATGGACGGAAGACTTAGTATGACACCCACAGCCAAACTCACGATCATTCCGCCGGACAAGCCGCTTTCGGGCCGCGCCATGCCGCCGGGCTCGAAGTCGATCACCAATCGCGCGCTGCTGCTCGCCGGCCTTGCCAAGGGCACGAGCCGGCTGACCGGTGCGCTGAAGAGCGACGATACGCGCTATATGGCCGATGCGCTGCGCGCCATGGGTGTCGCGATCGACGAGCCCGATGATACCAGCTTCGTCGTTACCGGCAGCGGCAGGCTGATGCCGCCGAAAGCGCCGCTCTTCCTCGGCAATGCCGGCACGGCGACACGCTTCCTGACGGCAGCGGCCGCCCTGGTCGACGGCACCGTCATCGTCGACGGCGACGAACATATGCGCAAGCGCCCGATCGGCCCGCTGGTCGAGGCGATGCGCACGCTCGGCATCGACGCGAGCGCCGATACCGGCTGCCCGCCGGTCACCGTCAAAGGCACCGGTCGCTTCCAGGCCGACCGCATCCGCATCGATGGCGGCCTCTCCAGCCAGTATGTCTCGGCGCTGCTAATGATGGCGGCCGGCGGCGACCGGCCGGTCGATATCGAATTGGTCGGTGAGGATATCGGCGCGCTCGGTTATATCGATCTGACCACGGCGGCGATGAAGGCCTTCGGCGCCAGGGTCGAAAAGACCAGCCCGGTTACCTGGCGCGTCGAGCCGACCGGCTATCGTGCCGCCGACTTCATCGTCGAGCCCGATGCCTCGGCTGCGACCTATCTCTGGGCCGCCGAAGTCCTGACCGGCGGCGCGATCGATCTCGGCATTCCGGCCGACGCCTTTTCGCAGCCGGACGCGCGCGCCTACGACATGATCGCCCGTTTTCCGCAGCTGCCGGCCGAAATCGATGGTTCGCAGATGCAGGATGCCGTCCCGACCCTTGCCGTGCTTGCCGCCTTCAACGAGACGCCGGTTCGCTTCGTCGGCATCGCCAATCTGCGCGTCAAGGAATGCGACCGCATTCGCGCCCTATCGATCGGGCTGAACAACATTCATGAAGGACTTGCGGTTGAAGAAGGTGACGATCTGATCGTCCATTCCGATCCAGCTCTTGCCGGACAGATGCTGCCGGCGGATATCGATACCTTCGCCGATCATCGCATCGCCATGAGCTTTGCGCTTGCCGGGCTGAAGATCGACGGCATCACCATTCTCGATCCCGATTGCGTCGGCAAGACCTTCCCCGCCTATTGGCGGACGCTGGCCGCCCTCGGCGTGACATATCAGGACAAAAATTGAGGCCACGCGCAGCCGAAGCTGCCGGTGGGGAGACAGGGATGGGGCGTCGGTTTTTCGGATTTTGTTTTGCACTGCTGTTGATGATCACCGCTCCGGCGGCCTTTGCCGCCGAAGTGATCGACAGTTTCGCCTCCGACATCGTACTCGAAAAGAGCGGCGCATTGACGGTGACGGAAACGATCACCGTCAATGCCGAGGGCAACCAGATCAATCACGGCATCTTCCGTGATTTCCCGCTCTATTTCACCTATGCCGCAGACCGCCGCCGCAGCGTCGATTTCGATATGGTCTCGGTGCAGCGCGACGGCGCGGATGAGCCCTGGCATACCGAATCGATTTCGGGCGGCATCCGCATCTATGCCGGTTCTGCCGACGTGAGGGTGACGCCGGGCCGCCACCGCTATGTCTTCACCTACAAGACCAACCGCCAGATCCACTATTTCGGCGATCATGCCGAACTCTACTGGAACGTCACCGGCAACGGCTGGATCTTCCCGATCCGCTCGGCCACGGCGACGGTGACGCTGCCGCCGGATGTTACCGCCACCGACACCGTCTTCTTTACCGGCCCTCAGGGCGGAACGGGAAAGAACGCCCGCGTCGAAGAGACCGGCGCCGGCCTGGTCGTTGCCACCACCGCGCCGCTTGCCGCCAATGAGGGCCTGACCTTCGCCATCCGCATGCCGAAGGGGTCGATCGATCCGCCGAGCGCGGATATGGAAAGCACATGGTGGCTGAAGGATAACCGCAATTATTTCATCGGCTTCGGCGGTCTGATCCTGGTTTTCGCCTATTACACCTGGTCCTGGATGAAAGTCGGCCGCGATCCCGCCCGCGGCGTCGTCGTGCCGCGCTGGGACGCACCTGATGGCATCTCGCCGGCGCTGGTCAACTACATCGACAACAAGGGCTTCTCCGGCGAGGGCTGGACCGCGCTGTCGGCCACGGCGCTCAATCTTGCCGTCCGCGGTTATGTCAAGCTCGAAGACCTGAAGAATTCGATCGTCATCCAGGGTACCGGCAAAGCGCCCGGCAAGGAGAAATTCCAGGCCGGTGAAATCGAATTGCTGAAGGTTGCCGGCGGTGCGGGTTCGACCCTGACGATCGACAAGGCCAATGGCGAGCGGGTCAAATCCGTTGGCCAGGCCTTCCGTTCGGCGATCGAGAAGGAGCACCGCGGCAAATATTACAATTCCAACCTCGGTTATACCGCAGGCGGCATCGCGCTCAGCGCCGCCGCCCTGCTGCTGCTGTTCGTCTATGGTTCGCTGGAGCCGGAGACCATCGCGCTGATGCTGATCCCGACCGGCATCGCTGTTTTTGTTGCCGTGTTCGCTGCCGGCCTCGTCAGGTCGCTGCATCGCGGCACGTCGCTGTTCGGCAAGATCATCGCCATCATCGCCACGGCAGTCGGCGTTTTCGTCGGCATCAGCATTCTTGCGGTCGTCGTCATGGCGCTCGCCTCGTCGCTGGTGGAACTGCATGAAACGCCGATGCTCTTTGCCGTCGGCGGCATCGTGCTTTTGAACATCCTCTATTTCTTCATCATGAGCGCGCCGACCCCGCTCGGCGCCAAGATGATGGACGGCATCGACGGCCTGCGGCAATATCTGACGCTGGCCGAGAAAGATCGGATGAACACAGCCGGCGCCCCGCAAATGTCGCCGCGGCATTTCGAGACGCTGCTGCCCTATGCCGTGGCGCTCGGCGTCGAAAAACCCTGGTCTCGCACCTTCGAGACCTGGCTTGCGGCAGCCGCGGCCGGTGCGGCTGCCGCCTATGCGCCCGCCTGGTATTCCGGCAATTTCAACAGCGGCAGTTTTTCCGATCGCATCGGCGGCTTCTCCTCGTCGATGGCCTCGACCATCGCCTCGACGATCCCTTCGCCGCCGCCGTCGAGCTCGTCCTCGGGTTTTTCCGGCGGCGGTTCGTCCGGCGGTGGCGGCGGAGGCGGGGGAGGCGGGGGCTGGTAAGCTTTCCCGCTTGACCTTTCGGCCCTTGGCCCTTAACCGCCAGAGGCAAAAGGAAAGGGTGGCGCATGAAGGTTCTGTTGATCGGATCGGGCGGACGCGAGCATGCGCTTGCCTGGAAGCTGGCGCAATCGCCGTTGATGACGGAATTCTACGCTGCCCCCGGCAATCCCGGCATTGGCGAACACGCCGTCCTCGTGCCTATCAATACCGAGGATCATGAAGCGGTCGCCGCTTTCTGCAAGGACAAGGCGATCGATTTCGTCGTCGTCGGCCCCGAGGCGCCGCTGGTCGCCGGCCTCGCCGACCGGCTGCGAGCCGATGGCCTGACGGTCTTCGGCCCTTCCGCCGCTGCCGCCCAGCTCGAAGGCTCGAAGGGCTTCACCAAGGATATCTGCGCCCGCTACGGCATTCCGACAGGCGCTTATCAGCGCTTCAACAATGCGCCGAAAGCCAAAGCCTATATCCGCGATCAGGGCGCGCCGATCGTCGTCAAGGCTGACGGCCTTGCCGCCGGCAAGGGCGTGACGGTGGCAATGACGCTGGACGAAGCCTTGGCCGCTGTCGACGACTGCTTCGAGGGCGCCTTTGGCGAGGCCGGCGCCGAAGTCGTCGTCGAAGCCTATCTCGACGGCGAGGAGGCGAGCTTTTTCTGCCTCTGCGACGGCAAGAACGCGCTGCCGCTCGCAACCGCCCAGGATCACAAACGGGTGGGCGAGGGCGATACCGGCGTCAATACCGGCGGTATGGGCGCCTATTCGCCGGCGCCTGTCATGACTGCCGAAATGGTCGAGCGCACCATGAAGGAGATCATCGAGCCGACGATGCGTGGCATGGCCGAGAGTGGTCACCCCTTCTCCGGCGTGTTTTTCGCCGGGCTGATGATCACCAACAAGGGGCCGGAGCTCATCGAATACAATGTCCGCTTCGGCGATCCGGAATGCCAGGTGCTGATGATGCGGCTGGAGAGCGATCTGCTGCCGCTGCTGCTCGCCACCGCCAACGGCACGCTCGATCAGGTGAAGGCGGAATGGAACGACGATCCGGCGTTGACCGTGGTCATGGCCTCGAAAGGTTATCCTGCCGCTTATGAAAAGAACACGCCGATCCTGTCCGTGCCTGAGGCAGGCGAGGGCGCGAAGGTGTTTCATGCCGGCACGGCGCTGGAGAACGGCGCACTGGTTGCGACCGGCGGCCGCGTGTTGAACGTCACCGCCTTGGGCGGCACGGTCGCGGAGGCCAAGGACCGCGCCTATGCGCTGCTCGACAGGGTGAAGTGGGAAAACGGCTTCTGCCGGCACGACATCGGCTGGCGGGCGATCGAGCGTGAAACGGGCTCGGACACTGCATAATTTCTTAAATCGGAATCGATTTAAGGACAGCGTCCTTTGCGCGTCTGAAAAGACGCGCGGTGCTGTAGAGTATAAACCGTCGCATTCTATAAATTTTTACCCTTTCCCCTGACGGGATGGAAACAAAGCTGCGCTATACCGCTCCCATAGTGAGACGGAGATGCGTTGATGCGTCAGATTTTCCTCGGTGCGACAATCCTGCTGATGGCCGGTTCGGCGATGGCATCCTCCATCGAGGTGATCGGCAACACCGCGCCGCACGCTGACGGCAGCATCATTACCGAAACCTGTACCGCTTGCCCGCCGCTGCGGGCCGAACTGACCAAGAAGGACTATACGGTGCCGGAGCTCAAGCCCGGCATCCTCCAGGCCAGCGAAGTCCGCGATGTCGGCGGCGAAAAGAAGATCTATCGCACTGAAGGCTGGATGGGCGGCTCGCCGGTCGTCTTCGTCAGCAAGGCGAGCCCGGAAGCGATGATTGCCGCCGCGCCTTCTGCCCAGCCTGCCGATGGCATCGATATGAGCGCGACGACCGCAGCCGTCATCGGCGGCGACGCCAAACCTGTTGTCGCCGGCATGGCGGAACAACCGGCGACGCTAAACGTTTCAGAATTCAAGATGCGTTTCTAAAGCAATTTCGGCTTTAACGTCCGGAATTGCGGCAAATCAAAAGTTCCCTGCCCCTGCCTGATCAAGGTTTCGATCGTTTGGGGTTCCACCACCGGTGGACCGAATGCACCCTCGATGAGCAGCGAGGGTGCATTCCTGTTTTGGAACATGATGCCGAAAGTGGGCGCGGTCATGCTTTGTCAGTGTCCCCCAGATTTTTAGGGATTTCGCGTCGCGAACAGTAAAATTAAAGCTTTCTTATCGGATGAGCCGCAATTGTTGGGCACCGGTCGCAGCATGTTGTTTTAGCAGCGGTAGACGCGTCGTCTTTTTCGGCGCGCTCGCACAAGCGGTAGAAGACCGCACCGGAATGCACCACCATTCCCGTTGCGAGGATTCATGAAAAATCTAAAAATATCGAAGCAGCTCATATTGCTGGTCATCGGCCTGATGATCGCCTTTGCGATCGCCACCTCCCTGCAGATCCGCTCCTCGGTCGATGCGATCTACAAGGAGCGCTATGACATGCTCCGTTCCGAAGTTCAGTCGGCGGTCTCCGTTCTCAAGCTTTACCAAGCCAAGGTCACCGCGGGCGAAATGACGCTCGAGGACGCGCAGAAGCAGGCTTACGCCACCGTCAATGCGATGAAATACGATCCCGATGGTTATTTCTTCGGCTACAGCTACGACATCCAGATGATGTTCCACTTCGATGCCTCGAAAATCGGGCAGATCAACAAGGGCCAGCCGGACAGCAAAGGCAAGCTCTATCGCGAAGAGCTGGTGAAGCTCGGCCAGCAGGGCGGCGGTCTCGTCGAGTATTATTCGACAGCCAAACCGGGTCAGCCGGCTGGCGATTTTCGTAAGACGGCCTATGCACAGGCCTTCGACCCTTGGAAGGTCGTCGTCGTCACCGGCGTCTACATGGAGGATCTCGATGCTCAGATCAACCGCACGATCCTGACCGCGCTCTCCGGCAGCATCATCCTGTTCTTCCTTGCTATTGTGGCCGCCTACTTCGTTATCCGCGGCATCACGGGCCCTCTCAACAACGTCCATGCCGCCCTGAAGGCGGTGGCCGAGGAGGACGTTTCCATCGCCATCCCGCATACCGGCATGAACAATGAGGTCGGCATGATGGCCAAGGCGACCCAGTCGCTGCAGGAAAAAATCCGGGAACGCCATGCGATGTCGGATCGCGAGGCGGCTCAGCAGTTGGCGCTGGAAAACGAGCGCGAGAACAACCTGCGTCAGCAGCAGGACGAAACGACGCTCCAGGCCAAGGTGGTGACCACCATCGGCCAGGCGCTGGAGATGATTGCGCGAGGCGATCTCACCGTCCGCTGCGCCGAGCTCGGCCAGAAATATGCCGCCCTTCGCGACAACTTCAACGATGCGCTGTCGCATCTCGAAGCCGCCATGGCCAAGGTCAGCGCCAAGGGCACCGATATCGGCACCAGCAAGGAAGAGATCCGCCGCGCCTCCAACGAACTGTCGCAGCGCACCGAGCGCCAGGCCGCAAGCCTGGAGGAAACGTCGGCAGCACTCGATGAGCTCACCGTCGCCGTCCGCCAGACGGCGGATGGCGCCCATGAGGCGAGCAAACGTGTCCATTCGGTCAGCACCGAGGCGACCCATAGCGATGCGATCGTCACCCAGGCGATCGAAGCGATGAGCGGCATCGAGAAATCGTCCTCGGAGATTACCAAGATCATCGGCGTCATCGACGAGATTGCCTTCCAGACCAACCTCCTGGCGCTGAATGCCGGCGTCGAAGCGGCGCGTGCCGGCGAATCCGGCAAGGGGTTTGCGGTCGTCGCCCAGGAGGTCCGCGAGCTTGCCCAGCGTTCCGCCGCTGCGGCCAAGGAGATCAAGGACCAGATCGCCCGCTCCTCCAGCCAGGTGGACCACGGCGTCCGGCTGGTCGGCGAGGCCGGCGAGGCGCTGAAGCGGATCTCCGACCAGATCAAGGCTGCCAACGAGATCGTCGCCAAGATCGCCCACAGCGCCTCCGAACAGGACACGACGCTGCGCTCGATCTCATCGTCGATGAACCAGCTCGATGCCGCCACCCAGCAGAACGCCGCCATGGCCGAGGAAACCACGGCATCGGCCGAGACGCTAGCCACCGACACCGACGAGCTCATCGACCTCATCCGCGGCTTCCGCGTCAGTACTGCCGGCGCTGCTTCCGTTATGCATCAAGGTCGTCGCGCCGCTTAAACGGCGCGGGGACGACACGCGTTCTTATCGCCAAACAACACGGCCGTCGGTTCTCCGGCGGCCGTGTTGTTTTGAAACAAGTACTGCATTGGTGTTCGAACTGACAAGGGTGACGGCAGCGTAACAAATTCAAGCGAAATGCTTGCGGCGTGGATACTCGGGTCAAGCCCGAGTATGACGGAGAGTGGGGAGGCACGGTGGGCAAGAGGCGAGACGTCGGGAGGAATTCCAGCAAAGTGCGCGAACGGTTTTGACTGGGAATTACGCAAACAACAACAGAAATTCCTACAAAATCACGACGCCCTTACGATCCTTGCCGCATAGGCTCCCCCCACCCTCCGTCGTCCTCGGGCTTGACCCGAGGACCCACGGCCGCAAGCACTGCGTCACCCTAAAGCACCCAACCGAAAACCGGCTCTCACCCCGAAATCTTCGAGAAATCCGCGACCGTTCCCGTCGCCTCGCGGATCAACCGGAGCAAGGCGAGGCGGTTGGCGCGGATGGCGGCGTCCTCGTCGTTGACGAGCACCTCTTCGAAGAAGCGGTCGACCGGGCCGCGCAGCTTGGAAAGGGCTGCCATTGCCGAGCGGAAATCTTCGCCGGCGACGGCATCAGCCGCTTCTTTTGATGCACCTGATATTGCCGCAAACAGCTCCTTTTCGGCGTCGAGCTTCAGCAGTGCTGCCGAAACGCCATCGGCGATCACGGTGCCCTTCTTTTCCTCGGCGGCGAGCAGCTGCGTCGCCCGCTTGCTGCCGGCAAGCAGGTTCTTGCCGTCTTCCGAGGTGATGAAGGCGGTCAGCGCTTCGACGCGGCGGGCCACCATCAACAGATCGTCGGCATCGGCTGTCAGCACGGCGTCGATGAGGTCGTGGCGGGCACCCTGGTCGCGCAGATAGACCTTGAGACGGTCGTGGAAGAAGGAGAGCAGGTCGGCGTCCTTGGTCGTCGCCAGCAGCGGCAGGCGGACCCTGCGCTCCAGCAGGATCCGGACGACACCGAGTGCCGCACGCCGCAGCGCGAATGGATCTTTCGAGCCGGTCGGCTTTTCATCGATCGCCCAGAAGCCGGTCAGCGTGTCGAGCTTGTCGGCAAGCGCGATGGTGATCGCCACCTTGTCCTCCGGCACGCGGTCTGATGGACCCTGCGGCTTGTAATGGTCCTCGATCGCCGCGGCAACGGAGGCATCCTCACCCTGTAGCACCGCATATTTGCGGCCCATCAAGCCCTGCAATTCCGGGAATTCACCGACGGCTTCGGTGCGAAGATCGGCCTTGGCGAGCACGGCGGCGCGATCGGCGAGCACCGCATCCGCGCCGATGATCTTGGCCAATTCCTTGGCCAGCGCCCGGATGCGGCCGACGCGCGCTCCTTGCGTGCCGAGCTTGGCATGGAAGGTCACATCGAGCGCATCGAGCTTGGCCATGCGCTGGTCGAGCGGCTTCTTCAGGTCGAGGCCGAACTTTGCCGCCGAAGCGTCAAGCGTCTCCAGATCCGGCAGGTCGCCCTGATCGCGCTTCCAGAAATGCAGCGCATCCGAAAGCCGGGCCCGCACCACCTTGCCGTTGCCGTGGACGATTTCCTTGCCGCCGTCGTTCGCCTGGATATTGGCAACCAGGATGAACTTGTTCGACAGCGTTTCCTCGACCTGTTTGCGGGTCACGAAGCACTTCTGGTTGGTCTTGATCGTCAGCCGGATGATTTCGGAGGGGATGTAGAGATAATCCTCCTCGAAGCTGCCCATCAGCACCTGCGGCCATTCGACGAGGCCGGAGACTTCCTCCAGCAGGCCTTCGTCATCCACCAGCTCCAGCCCATTGGCGAAGGCGATGTCGCGGGCGTCGTGCAGGATGATGTCCTTGCGCCGCTCGGCGTCGAGGATGACCTTCGCCTTCTCCAGGTTCGCAGCATAGTCGTCGAAGCGCCGGACGGTGATCGGCTCGGGTGCGTGGAAGCGATGGCCGTAGGTGATGTTGGAAGCGGTGATACCGTCGATCTCGAAGGGGATGACGGTGGTCTCTTCATGCTCCGGGCCGAAGGTGCAGACGATCGACTGCAGCGGCCGCACCCAGCGCAGCGCGCCTGGTCTCGTGGAAGCCTTGCCCCAGCGCATCGACTTCGGCCAGGGAAAATCGCGGATGATGCCGGGCATCACTTCGGCAACGATCTCTTCGGCCGAACGGCCCGGCCTGGAGATGACCGCGACGTAGAAATCACCTTTCTTCGGATCGCTCACCACCTGCGCCTCGGAAACCGACGAAAGGCCGGCGCCGCGCAGAAAGCCCTCGATCGCCTTCTCGTTGGCATCGGTGCGCGGGCCCTTGCGCTCCTCGCGCACATCGCCGGAGCGCGCCGTCAAGCCGTGGATGTCGAGCGCAAGCCGCCGCGGCGTCCAGTACTCACGCGCGCCCTCATAGGACAGGCCCGCTTCGACAAGCGCATCGGTGACCAGCTTCTTCAGGTCGCCGGCAGCCTTGCGCTGCATGCGGGCCGGAATCTCTTCGGAGCGGAGTTCGAGAAGAAGGTTTGGCATGTCAATCTTTTCCTTGCGCCCGCGGGCAGGGCGATCCAAAAACGTTGCTTCTGCTATCAAAGAATGCCGCATCTGCACAACCGCAAAAACGGAAGAGAGCGATGGGGTAGGGCGACCCGGCAGGCGTGTTGCCGGGTGGCCCCCTCATCTGCCTGCCTGCATCTTCTCCCCGAGGGGAGAAGGGATATGTCGCACTGCTTTCCTCCATCACGGACGGCGGCGAAGAATGGGCCGCTGCCGCACGTCCCCTTCTACCCATCGGGGAGAAGGTGCCCGGCAGGGCGGATGGGGGCCACGCGGCAACACGCCTGCCGATCCCCCAAATCACTCAACTTCCGCTGTGGAAACCACAGTCGGGCATTGCCTTGCCGCTTTTCGCCGTTATGGTCCCGCAACTTTCGTCGACATAGGAAATCCCATGGCCGCAGACCTCCGTTTTCTCGCAGCCCGCATCTCGGCCGAAATCAACGCCCGTCCCGAACAGGCCAAAGCCGCCATCGAGTTGCTCGACGAGGGTGCCACCGTGCCCTTCATTGCGCGCTATCGCAAGGAAGTGACCGGCGGGCTTGACGATACGCAGCTGCGCAATCTCGCCGAACGCCTGGTCTATCTGCGCGAACTCGAAGCCCGTCGCGACGCGATCGTCGAATCGATCACCGGCCAGGGCAAGATGACGGACGAGCTGAAGGTGAAGGTTTCTGGTGCCGAGACCAAGGCCGAGCTCGAGGATCTCTATCTGCCCTACAAGCCGAAGCGCCGCACCCGCGCCGAAATCGCGCGCGAACGCGGCCTCGGCCCGCTTGCCGAGGCGATCCTTGCCGACCGCGGCCGGGAGCCGGCGGGGCTCGCCGAAGGCTTCATCACTGCTGAGGTGCCCGATGTGAAGACGGCGCTCGAAGGCGCCCGCGATATCGTCGCCGAAGGCATTGCCGAAAATGCCGACCTGCTCGGCAGATTGCGCGCTCATCTGCGTCAGGCTTCGCTGCTGAAGGCCAAGGTCGTCGATGGCAAGCAGGCGACGGGCGAGAAGTTCTCCGATTATTTCGACCATTCCGAACGCTGGTCGACTGCTCCCGGCCACCGTGCGCTCGCCATGCTGCGCGGCTGGAACGAGGAGGTGCTGACGCTGACGATCGAAGCCGACGCCGAGACCGCCTCTCCGAACAAGCCGGTCGAACGCATGATTGCTTCAGCCTATGAGATCGGCGCGAGCCGCCCCGCCGACCGCTGGCTGATGGAGGTTGCAAGCTGGGCCTGGCGCGTCAAACTTTCCATGTCGCTCTCGCTCGACCTGATGCGCGAACTGCGCGAAAGGGCCGAAGAGGAGGCGATCCATGTCTTCGCCCGCAATCTCAAGGATCTGCTGCTCGCAGCACCTGCCGGCTCGCGCGCGACGATGGGTCTCGATCCCGGCATCCGCACCGGCGTCAAGGTCGCCGTCGTCGACGGCACCGGCAAGGTGATTGCGACCTCGACCGTCTATCCCTTCCAGCCGAGGAACGACGTGCGCGGCGCCCAGGTCGAACTCGCATCGCTAATCCGCAAGCACAATGTCGAGCTGATCTCGATCGGCAACGGCACCGGCAGCCGCGAAACCGAAAAGCTGGTGGCCGACATGCTGGCCGAGTTGCCGGCGCCGAAGCCGACCAAGGTCATCGTTTCGGAAGCGGGCGCCTCGGTCTATTCCGCCTCGGCAACCGCGGCGGCGGAGTTTCCCGATCTCGACGTGTCGCTGCGCGGCGCCGTCTCCATCGCCCGTCGCCTGCAGGATCCCTTGGCCGAACTCGTCAAGATCGAGCCGAAGTCGATCGGCGTCGGCCAGTATCAGCACGACGTCGACCAGCAGAAGCTGTCGCGCTCGCTCGATGCCGTGGTCGAAGACGCCGTCAACGCCGTCGGCGTCGATCTCAACACCGCCTCTGCGCCGCTGCTGTCCCGCGTCTCCGGCCTTGGGCCCTCGATCGCCGATGCCATCGTCCGCCACCGCGACAGCGAGGGCCGTTTCGAGACCCGGCGGGACCTCATGAAGGTCGCCAGGCTCGGCGGCCGCACCTTTGAGCAATGCGCCGGCTTCCTGCGCATCCCGAACGGCAAGGAGCCGCTCGATGCCTCGTCGGTGCATCCGGAGGCCTACGGCGTCGCCAAGAAGATCGTCGCCGCCTGCGGCCGTGATCTGCGCGCGCTGATGGGTGATAGCGCCGTGCTGAAATCGGTCGATCCGCGCCAGTTCATCGACGAGAAATTCGGTCTGCCGACGGTCAGGGACATCATCTCGGAGCTGGAAAAGCCGGGTCGCGACCCGCGTCCGAGCTTCAAGACCGCGACCTTCGCCGAGGGCGTCAACGAAATTTCCGACCTCAAGCCCGGCATGGTGCTTGAGGGAACGGTGACCAATGTCGCCGCCTTCGGCGCTTTCGTCGATATCGGCGTGCACCAGGATGGGCTGGTGCATGTGTCCCAGCTTGCCGACCGCTTCGTCAAGGATCCCCACGAGGTTGTCAAGGCGGGCGATGTCGTCAAGGTGCGGGTCGTCGAGGTCGATGCCAAGCGCAAACGCATCGCGCTCTCGATGAAGCGCGATGACGGTTCTTCGGCATCTGCGCCGCGGGGTGATTCTCGCGGAAACCAAAACTCCAAGCTGCAGAACGAGCGCCGGCCTGCCGCCCCAAAACCGGAAAGCCAGGGTGCTTTTGGCGCCGCACTCGCCGAAGCGATGAAGCGAAAATAAGGGTTTAGTCGGTGTTTCGGCAAAAATGCAACAGTTTGGCAACGTTCTGAGCGCAGTGCGAAATCCGGCGCTTGTAAGGCGAAAGAGAGTGACTAAGTTGATGTGACCATCCTGTCACATTTGCGAGGCGTCCATGGCGTCGGCTTTCCTCTCGATCGTCCAGCAAATCATCCGCAAGGGTTCGTTGAAACTTACCCTTGCCAATGGCGAGACCCATATGATCGGCGACGGCACCGGTGAAACCGTTGCCGCCCGCCTTGCCGATCAGGAGGCCGAGGACGCCATCCGGCGCGACCCGACGATGAAGCTCGGCGAAATGTATATGCAAGGCCGGTTCATCCTCGAACAGGGCAACATTTACGATTTCCTGTCGCTGGTGAAGCAGAACACCACCAACGAGATCTTCGATTTCAAGATGGCAATGTTGCTCGTTGGCCGCATTGCCTGGCAGCAGGTGAAGAGCCGCATGCCTGGCAATCGCAACAAGCACAACGTCGCCCATCACTACGACCTGTCGGCCAAGCTCTTCGATCTGTTCCTCGACGAGGACTGGCAATATTCCTGCGCCTATTTCGAACCGCCAGGTATCGGTCTCGACGAGGCGCAGCTCGCCAAGAAACGCCATATCGCCGCCAAGCTTCTGCTCGAGCCGAACCAGCGCATCCTGGAGATCGGCTCCGGCTGGGGCGGTATGGGCATGTATCTGACGGAGGCGACCGAAGGCGCCGATTTCACCGGCATCACGCTGAGCGAGGAACAGCTCAAGGTCTCGCGCGACCGGGCGGAAAAGCGCGGCCTGTCCGAGCGTGTGCGTTTCGAGCTGCAGGACTACCGCACCATGACCGGCAGGAAGTTCGACCGCATCGTCTCGGTCGGCATGTTCGAACATGTCGGCATCGGCAACTACCCCAATTTCTTCCGCAAGGTATCGGACCTGCTCGACGATAACGGCGTCATGGTGCTGCATTCGATCGGCCGTCCGAAGCCGAGCTTCGGCACCAATGCCTTCATCGAGCGTTACATCTTCCCCGGCGGCTATATCCCCTCCGTCGGCGAAGTCGTGCCGCCGCTCGAAAAGGCCGGGCTGCTGGTCAAGGATGTGGAAATCCTGCCGATGCATTATGCCTATACGCTGCGCCACTGGCGCGAGCGTTTCGTGGCGCGCAAGGCCGAAGCGGTGGCGCTTTACGACGAGCAGTTCTTCCGCATGTGGGAATTCTATCTGGCCGGTTCCGAAATCGGTTTCCGCTGGGACGAACTCTTCATCCTGCAGATCCAGATCGCCAAGAACCCGTTCGCCGTTCCCGACAACCGCAATTACATCGCGCGGAACGAGGCCAGGCTGAAGGAATTCGAGGCAAGGCGCGCACCGCTGGAAAAGGTGACGTTCTGATCGGCAGCACGTGGGCCGGCCATAATGAAAAGGTAGGGCGAATGAGCAGTGCGTTTCCCGAAATCTATCTCGTCCGCCATGGCGAAACCGAATGGAGCCTGTCCGGCCGCCATACCGGACGCAGCGATATTCCCCTGACGGAGAACGGTGAGGAAGCCGCCCGCAAGCTTGCCGAACGGCTGGCGGGTCACGCCTTCTCCGCCGTCTGGTCGAGCCCGTCCGTGCGAGCCCGCAAGACCTGCGCGCTCGCCGGTTTCGCATCGGGCGCAGTGATCAAGGAGGATCTCGCCGAATGGGACTACGGTGCTTATGAAGGCGTCACCACCAAGGCGATCCTGACGGAGCGGCCAGGGTGGCAGCTCTTTCGCGACGGCTGCCCGAATGGAGAGTTCGCCGCCGATGTCGGCGCCCGCGCCGATGCCGTCATCCACGCCCTTCGCCAGGCGACGGGCACCATCCTGATCTTCTCCAGCTCGCATTTCCTGCGTGTGCTCGCCGCCCGCTGGCTCGGCCTGCCGCCGGAAGGCGGCGCCCATTTCGTGCTCGACACGGCTTCTATCAGCGTGCTCGGCTACGAACACGATTTGACGGAACCGGTCATTCGCCGGTGGAACCAGAGATAGGGATGCTGCGGGGTGGGTTTGCGGAATTCGAAGCAGATGCCACCAGCCGTGTGGCCCCCTCATTCGACCCTTCGGGCCACCTTCTCCCCGAGGGGAGAAGAGGGAGCGAGGCGCGCCGACACTGGCTAAACGAACCCTATTTCTCAAGGCACTCCAACGGGGTCGCTGACGAGGCGACACTCTCCCGCTTCTCCCCAGCGGGGAGAAGGTGGCCCGCAGGGTCGGATGAGGGGGCGGCACGGCACATCTTTCAATAGCGCCCTTTGTCCCCCGTGGTTAACACTGGGGTAACGACATCCGGATAAATGTAGCGGACGCCGCCCTCCGCGGCTTTGTTTTTGCGTTTTCTGGAGTGTGGACGTGTCTCATCGGTCAGTCGTATCGATCTCTTTGGCTATTGCCCTTTCATCCTTTGGTTCGGCGGCGGCGCAGGAAAGCGGCCAGCATTTCTGGTCGGGCGACTGGTATCTGAACGTCGGCGTCGCCGGCTTCTCCGCCCCGAAATTCGAGGGCTCGTCGCATAATGAATTCAAGTTCAGCCCGCTGATCTCGGTCGGCCGCCAAGGTGCCGGCCCGCGTTTTTCCTCGCGCAACGACAATCCGTCCTTCGCCCTCATCGACAAGGGTGCCTTCAGCGCCGGTATCGTCGGCAAGTTCGTGCCGTCGCGCGATGACGGCGACGGCCATGAGCTGAAGGGCTTGCGGAAGGTCAAGTGGGGCGCGGAAGCCGGCGCTTTCGTCGAAGTCTACCCGACCGATTTCCTCCGCGCCCGTGCCGAAGTCCGCCAGGGCATCCGCTCCCATGACGGCGTGGTCGCCGATCTTGCCGTCGATGCCTTCACCGATATCGCGCCCGATCTGCAGCTGTCAGCCGGCCCGCGCGCGACATTTGCGACAAGCGGCTATTACGACGCCTATTACGGCGTCAGTGCCAAGCATGCCGCAGCAAGCGGCCTTGATCCCTACAAGCCATCGTCGGGCATCCAGTCCTATGGCGCGGGTGCCGCCCTGACATGGAAGGCGACCGAAAACCTCTCAGCAAGCTCCTTCCTCGAATATAAGCGGCTGGCCGGCCCGGCTGCCGACAGCAGCCTGGTGCGCGACCGCGGTTCGAAGAACCAGGTCCTGATCGGCGTTTCGGCGACCTACAAGTTCAATTTCTCCCTGCAGTGATCCAATGCATGTCGCCCGGAAGTGTGCAGCGGTTCCGGGATAACGACATGCATAAACATCCAATGCATGTCGCCCGGAAGTGTGCAGCGGTTCCGGGATAACGACATGCATAAACATCCAATGCATGTCGCCCGGAAGTGTGCAGCGGTTCCGGGATAGCGGCATGCATCAAACATCCAATGCATGTCGCCCGGAAGTGTGCAGCGGTTCCGGGATAACGACATGCATAAGACAAAGAGATCGCTTCTTGACCGGATCGCCGGCCGGTCGCTAGATGGCGGCATGCAAGATACCGGCGACTTCAACGATCGCGTTTCCGACGCACCTTCCGATAACTGGGTCTACCGGATCCTACCGTCATGGCTCTGGCCGTATGCGCAGCTTGCGCGATGGGATCGCCCGATCGGCTGGCAGCTGCTGATGTGGCCGTGTTTCTGGTCGGCGACCCTTGCCGCCAATGCGGCGATCGGCGAGGGGCTCTATTCCGGCAGTCTGCTGGTATCTCACCTTTTGCTCTATTTCATCGGCGCGGTCGCCATGCGCGGCGCCGGCTGCACCTATAACGATCTCGTCGACCACGAAATCGACATGGAAGTGGCGCGCACCCGCTCGCGTCCGCTCCCCTCCGGCCGCGTTACGCGCGCCCACGCGAAGATCTTCATCGGCTTGCAGGCGCTGGTCGGCCTCTTCGTGCTCTTGCAGTTCAACTGGCTGACCGTTTTTCTCGGTGTGCTTTCGCTCGGGATCGTGGCGTTTTATCCCTTCGCCAAACGGTTCACCGACTGGCCGCAATTCTACCTGGGGCTCGCCTTTTCCTGGGGCGCGCTGATGGGCTGGGCCGGCATTTTGGGCGGCCTCTCCTTTGCCGCCATCCTGCTCTACGCCGCCTCCGTCGCCTGGACGATCGGTTACGACACGATTTATGCCCATCAGGACAAGGAGGACGATGAACTGATCGGCGTCCGCTCCACCGCGCGGCTGTTCGGCGACAGGACGAGGCAATGGCTGATCGGCCTTTATGGACTGACGCTGGTGCTGATGTTTATCGCTTTCGTTCTCGCCGGCGCCAATATCATCGCGTTCCTGGCGTTGCTCGGGGCCGCCGGCATGTTCGCCTGGCAGATCCTCCGGCTCGATATCGATGATGCCGCCCAATGCCTGGCGCTCTTCAAGTCGAACAATCGCGTCGGCCTGATCATCTTCTTCGGCCTCTTCATCTCGCTGCTCTTTGCCATTCCCTGAATGGAGCGATGACGTAAACGGTGCATGAAACGACAAACCCGGCGCGGGCGCCGGGTTTCAAAATGGTTGCGAAAAGGCAGCGTCGCTATTTCGCTCAGGTGCGGGCGATGATTTCCTTGCCTTCGATCTTCATGGCGACACCCAGCCGGCCGGTGGTGCGGCGCACGAGGAAGCGCGGGCGCCGGTTGGCGAAGTAGGAATGACGGCGGCGCGGCTTGAGATCGCTGGTGCGCAGGCCGCCAATATGGTCTTCGAGCGGACGGGCGACGCCGTCGGCCTCGACCATCAGCATCGGGATGCGGAAGGCTTCCGACCAGCTGCGCCAGTCGGCGGCGATATCGCTGAGGTCATGGGCGACAAGCAGCGGAATGCAAAGTTCCGGATCGGCGTGGTGAAGCTCGAGAGTGACGGTAACCTCGCCGTCGCCATGGTCGATGGCGCGGGCAGCGACGCCCTTGAAGACGCGCTTCGGCAGGGCAATCGAGAGCGGCAGGCCGCTGGAAGGGAGGATCTTGCGCAACACTGCGCCGCGTTCGTCTATGGTGATGTTGACGTCATCCGAACAATCATGGATGGCGTAGCTGACCTGCTGGGGAAAGCGGGCCGGATCGAGGCGTAACGTCGTGGAAGCCCAGGCGGGCTTCATTGCGGGATTGTTCATGTCATTCTACCCTTGTCTTACCTGAGAGCCGATTTCCGGTCTTCTCCTTGGGACTTTTCGTCCTCTATGGCTGACAATAGGGGCCCGCCGTTCCGTACAGCTTAAAAATTGCGGTTAAGAAAACTTTGCCTCCTCTGATGGTTATCAAAACCGAATCCGGCAGGGTTTCCGGAAGGTGAACGGTGTGGTGTGCTGAAATGATGCATCCTGAGGTAAGCCTCAGGTAAGCTTTCCGTGGCAAAATATGCTTACCAGCAGTTCGTTCTTTTAGAGAGTTTGCCGAAAAGGGCGCTTTTGATGATCACGGCTTCCCTCGCTTACACGATCCTGTCGAAGGATATGACGTCGAGCCTCAGCAAGGTTGCGTCGCAGGCGACGGTCAAAAAGGACGCTCAGTACTACGCCGACCATATCAACAAGGTCACATCGGTCGACGACTTTCTCGGCGACTACAAGCTTTATAGCTATGCGATGAAGGCCTATGGTCTGGAGGATATGACCTACGCCAAGGCTTTCATGAAGAAGGTGCTCGAAAGCGATCTGACCGACGCCAACAGCTACGCCAACAAGCTTTCCGATACGCGTTATCGCGAGTTCGCCTCCGCCTTCAATTTCAATGCGCCGGCCAAGGACGTGCAGACGGATGCGCAGGAGGACGATCTCATCGGCCTCTACAAGCAATCCTTCATCGATGCCGACAAGGCGGCGAGCACCGAGAGCACTTACTACGGCAACAATATCGATAGCGTGCAGACCGTCGACGACCTGGTCAACAACACCCGGCTGCGCACCTATGTACTGACGACTTTCAAAATCGATCCGACCTATGCGTCGAAGGATTTTCTGCGCCAGGTGCTGACGAGCGATCTCAGCGATCCCAACAGCGTCGTCAACACGCAAGGTGGCGACAAGTACAAGGCACTAGCCGCCCAGTTCGGCTTCAATGCCGATGGCACCGTCAACGGCACGGCGCAGACGGCGACGCAGAAGGCTTCGGTCATCGAGAGCTACACGCTGAATTCCCAATCGGTGATCATCGACAATTCGGTCGGTTCCGATGTCTACTATGTCGGCGCAACGGCGGCCGACTACAACAAGGCCTATTATACCGCCAAGATCGGCACGATCACCAATGTCGACGATCTGGTCTCCGACAAACGCCTGACCGCCTATATCACGACGGCCTACAGCATGGGCGCCGATTTTACCGCGGCAGCGCTGCGCACGGTGTTGACCGATCCTGGCTATGCCCAGCTGATGGGCTTCACCAATGTCTACAACGCCTTCAACTTCAAGGCTGACGGGTCGACCTCGAACACGGCGCGCGTCCGGACGCTCGACCAGGCGAACAAGCTGTCCTCGGCTGCGTCGCAGACCGCCAACTACTATAAGGTGACCTCGCAATCGAGCGGCATCACCAATGTCGACGACCTGCTCGCCGACGGAAACATGGCGCGCTACATCAAGGATGCCTACGGTCTCGGCACGGATTTCAGCAATGCCGATCTGAAGAACATCCTGACCGACCCGGCCTATGCCTCCGCGCAGGGCCATGCGGATATCAATGCCGACTTCAACTTCCAGGCGGATGGCTCGATCAACGGGTCGGTGATCCAGACGGAGGCGCAGCGCAAGTCGACCACCGACAAATCGGCGGCCAACGCTGCCCACTTCAACGCCATGATCGACAATGTCACCAACGTCGACGGCATCATGTCCGATCCCGTTGCGGTCAGCTATCTCAGAACCAGCATGCAGATCGCCGACAGCGTCTCCGATGCGACGCTGAGAACCTTCCTCGTCGATCCCGCCGCGGCCAGCGCGCAGGGCTATAGCGACGTCCACGATCTCTTCAATTTCAAGACCGATGGATCGGTCGCCACCCTTTACGCCTCGCAGACGGCGGCGCAAAGCGCCAGCACCGCCAGCAAGGCCGACAATGCGGCCCTCTATTACCAGGCGACGATCGCCGGCATCTCGAACGTCGATCAGTTGCTGACGGACCAGAAGCTGAATAATTTCGTGCGCAACGCCTACGGCATCCCGTCCACCGTCACCGACGTCAACCTTCGCGCTATCCTGACCGATCAGAGCGGCACCGGCACCTATGCCGACGTTGCCGCCGCTTTCAACTTCAAGGCGGACGGCACGCTCGAAGACGGCATGCAGGCGCAGACGGCGGCACAGATCACCAACACGAAAATTGCTGCCGGAGCCCGCACCGACGATTATTCCGCCCGTATGGCGACAATCGGCAATGTCGATGATCTCATCGCCGATCCCGCCATCACCAATTTCCTGAAAAGCACCTACAATCTGCCGTCCGATATCGCGGATGCCGATCTGAAGAGCATTTTGACTGATGCGACGGCCGCAGCCGCAGCCGGCCACGCCGATCTCAATGCCGACTTCAACTTCGCCGCCGACGGATCGCTCCCGGTCGTCAGTTCGGTCCAGACGGCCGATCAGGCGCAGACCACCAATGACAATTACATGGCGCGCTACGACGACGAGCGCGATGAGGCGATCGACGAGGTGGCGTCCAACTACAAAAACATGTTGGCGCCCAGCAACAGCCTGCTGAACTTTTCCGATATCAAGACCGTCAATGATTTCCTGCGCACTAATGCGACGGCCGATTTTACCAAGAGCAACGACAAACTGCCGGATCCCTTTCACGTGGCTCTGCAGGCCTTCGGCCTCACCGACCAGGACGTTTCGCGCTCGATGATGCGCAAGATCCTGACGAGCGACGCCTATGACCCGAAAGGTTATGTCGCCTCCCTCAAGGACGAACGTATCACCAACCTTGCCCGCGCCTTCAACTTCGGCCCCGACGGCAAGGCGGCGTCACCCTTCCAGGCGCTTCCCGACGCGACCTTGGCCAAATACGCCACCGACTATAAAGCGCATGTCACCATGCTGTTGAAGGCCGGCCCGGTAAAGGACAAGGCATCGAAGGACGCGACGACCGAGGTGGATTACTTCGCCAAGGGCATGGCGAAGGTGAAGTCGCTCGACGATTTCCTCGACGACAGCCGCCTGACGGGTCTGGTGTTGAAGGCGAACAACCTCGACCCGAAAGATTACGACAAGGCAACGTTGAAGAAGATCTTCACCTCCGACCCCGACGACAAGAAGAGTTATCTGAACACCAAGGCCGATGCACGCTTCAAGGATATCGTTGCCGCCTTCAACTTCGACAAGGACGGCAATCTCACCCGCGCCAAGATAGGCACCATCCAGAACAAGGCTGCCGAGGACCACACCCAGAAGCTTTTCGTCCAGCAGACGATGGAAGCCCAGCAGGGCGAAAGCAATGACGGCGTCCGCCTGGCGCTCTATTTCAGCCGCAAGGCCCCGAGCATCACCTCGATCTATTCGATCCTCGGCGACAAGGCCCTCTATCAGGTCATCACCACCGCCTTCAGCCTGCCGTCGCAGATCTCGGGCATGGATGTCGCCAAGCAGGCCGACCTCATCAACCGCTTCGTCAAGCTCGAGGATCTCCAGGATCCGAAAAAGGTCGACAAGCTGCTGCGGCGCTTTACCGCCATGTACGACGTCAAGAACAGCACCCAGCAGTCGCCGGCGCTGCAGATCCTCACCGGCGGCGGCACGCAGTAGTCTTAATTGCTCTCCAGTTTCATTGTGAACGACCGGGTTGATAGT
>NZ_AEYF01000042.1 GCF_000292525.1 Rhizobium sp. CCGE 510 | reverse complement strand
TGAACGACCGGGTTGATAGTCGACACTTTGGACCGGGATGATACCTGACAGTTTTCATTCTGTCGTGTGTGCTGCTTCGGGCCTCATCGGCCTGGGCGGGCGCGGCGGAGCGAAGCGACGGAAGCGGCCGTCCGGGCCGATGAGGCCGATGTCGCGATTGCAGAAGCGCACGACGTGATCGCCGTTTTCCAGCTCGCTCAGTCCGACGAGTTCGCCGGCAAGGGCTTCGCTGACGAACAGCCGGCCTCCCTTCCATTTGATCTCGCCGCTGTCACGTACACGGCGCACCTGGTGGTCGGCATCATACCAGGGATCGTCGAGACGGTCAGGCATCGCACGCGGCTGGCTGGGCCGATAGAGGTCGGCGGGCGGGCGTTGGCCCAACGCTTCATGCGGGCGCTCCTCGTTGTAGTGCTGGCGGAAGGCATCGAAACGGACCTGCTGCTGGCCGGCATTGTCGGCCGGCGGTTTGGATGTCTGGGCCTTCAGAGTGCGATGCATGCGTTCGTGCCTGCCGTTCTCCTGGGGCGATGCCGGCGCGATGAAGTGCGCCTCGATGCCGAGCTTGATCCACCAGGTCGACAATCGGGTCAGGCCGCCGGCTCCATGGCTGCCGAAGGGCGAACCATTGTCACAGCGGATCGCAAACGGCAGGCCATGGGTGCGGAAGGCCTCTTCGAACACCGGCCGCACGCCCTCGATGGTCTGCGGAGCAATGCGCACATCGATCAGAAACCGGCTGTAGCTGTCGCTGATCGTCAGCGGATCGATGCGCTGCTGGTCGCGGGTGCGGAACCAGCCCTTGAAGTCCACGCTCCATTCATCATTGGCTTGCCTTGCCTCGCTGAACGGGCGACCCTGATCCAGGGCCCTGCGGCGGCGCCTGGAAGTCTCCACAAGACCTGCCTGTTTGAGGATGTCGCCGATCGTCGAGGCCGCCGGCCAAGATGTCTGCGCCGACTGGCGCTGCAACAAAGCCAAAAGCTTGCGCGGCCCCATATGCGGAAACCGCTGACGCAGCGCAATCACCTGATCGACAAGGGCTGCCGGCGTGCGATGCGGGCACGAAACCGTACCGTGCGAGCGGTCGACAAACCAGTCGTCCGCACCGCTCATCTGCCGCTTGCGCCAGGCGTAAAATGTCTCCCGGCTCACACCGTAACGACGGCAAAGATCACTCACACTCCAATGCCCCGAAACATAGTCCGACAGCATCCGAACACGTTCTTCCATGCGACAAGTCTCCACAAATGGCATCGGAAGCCCTCCCTCCGACGCACTATGACTTGTCAACCATCAACCCGGTTCATTCTGTCAGGGATCTGCCCGGGCTGTACCGATGGCTGCCCCTCACCCTAACCCTCTCCCCGTGAAGAACGGGGAGAGGAGACGTGCCCAGCGAGAGGTTGGCGGGGGAACGGAGAGGTTGCGGCATGGTCCCTTCGCCCCGTTTACGGGGGTCCGAAGGACGGGTCGAGACCAGTGGCTCGACCCCGGTCAGCGCCGGCAGGCGGGTGAGGGCTTTTCCCTCGCCGTCGCCCTCAAACGTCGAGGCTGACGACTTTTTCCGGGTTCATGATATTGGCGGGGTCGAAGGCGCGCTTGATGCGGCGCATCAGCTCGATTTCGATCGCCGGGCGGATCGCCGCCAACTCATCGCGCTTCAGCTGGCCGATGCCGTGCTCGGCCGAGATCGAGCCGCCATGCGCCAGCACCAATCCATGCACGATGTGATTCATCTCGTGCCAGCGGCCGATGAAGGCATCCTTGTCGGCGCCGAGCGGCTGGGAAATATTGTAATGGATATTGCCGTCGCCCATATGGCCGAAGGCGCAGATACGGGCTCCAGGCATTGCCGCCATCACCGCTTCTTCGGCCTCGGCGATGAAATGCGGAACCTTCGATACCGGCACGGAAACGTCGTGCTTGATCGACCCGCCTTCCGGCTTCTGGGCATCCGACATGCTTTCGCGCATGTGCCAGATGGCTTTCTGCTGGGCAACCGATGAAGCGATCGCCGCATCGAGCACCAGCCCGGCCTCGAAGCCCTGTTCCAGTACGCCGTTCATCATCCGCTCCGCCGTCTCGGCCGAGTCCGACGTTGAAATATCGATCAGCACATACCAGGGATAGGCCGCTTCCAGCGGGTCACGCACGCCGTCGATGTGGCGCGTGGTGATTTCGACGCCGAAACGCGGCATGAGCTCGAAGCCGGTGAGCGAGGCGCCGCAGAGGCTGGAGGCGAGATCGAACAGACCAAGCGCATCCTCGACCGAATTCAGGCCGGCGAATGCCACCTGATGGCCGAGCGGTTGGGGAAACAGCTTCAGCACCGCACCGGTGATGATGCCGAGCGTGCCTTCGGCGCCGATGAAAAGGTCGCGCAGGTCGTAGCCGGTATTATCCTTCTTCAGACGGCGCAAACCGTCCCAGATCTCGCCGGTCGGCAGCACCACTTCCAGGCCGAGGCAGAGCTGGCGCATATTGCCGTAGGCAAGCACCGCCGTGCCGCCGGCATTGGTGGAAAGGTTGCCGCCGATGCGGCAGGAACCTTCTGAGCCGAGCGACAGTGGAAACAGCCGCCCATGCGCCTCGGCTGCCTTCTGCACCTCGGCCAGGATGGCGCCGCCATCGGCCACCAGCACGTTCGCCACCGGATCGATATCGCGGATCCGGTTCATGCGCTCGAGCGACAGGATGATATCGGACTTGCCCTGACGCGGCGTCTGGCCGCCGACGAGGCCGGTATTGCCGGTCTGCGGCACGATCGCCGTCCCGGTCTCCGTCGCAAGTTTCATGATATCGGAAACTTCCTGGACCGAGCCGGGCTTCAGGAGGAGAGGGGAGGAACCGTGATAGAGCCCGCGGTTTTCGATCAGATGCGGCGCCAGATCGGCCTCGCTGGCAAGCGCGTATTTGTCGCCGACGATGGCGGCGAAGCGGTCGAGAAGTTCGGCGGAAATGCTGGGGCTGCTCATCGGGTTCAATCCTCAATCGTTATTCTTTAGTGGCGGGGTGCAGCTGCCCGCTGCAGGCGATCGTTGATCGCTTCGCCCAACCCGTCCTCGGGGATGGCCGAAAAGGCAATGCTCGACGCTCCGGTGGCGTCGGCCCGCTTCATGTAGTCGAAAAGATTGGCCGCCGCCTCGGCAAGGTCGCCGCACGGGCTGAGATCGAGGACGATCCGGGCGCCGTTTGCACCGGAGACCGCCGCACCGCCGAAGGCGATCAACGCCTCACCGGGTTCGACCGTCGTCGCATTGAGGCGCACCGAGGCGTCAGGCGCGTAGTGCGAGGCGAGCATCCCTGGTGCTTCGATCGCCGCCGATGCTGTCTTCGCCCTGAGCAGCGGCCGGCCTGCGACGCGCTCGATCTCGCGTGCCGCGAGACCGCCGGGGCGAAGCAGCCTTACCCGGTCGCCCTCCACCTTGACGATGGTCGATTCGACCCCGACGGCGCTTGGGCCCGCATCGAGGATCAACGGGATCTTCGCCCCGAGATCGGCGTCGACGTGGGCGGCACTCGTTGCGCTGATTGCGCCCGACGTATTGGCGCTGGGGGCTGCGAGCGGTCGCCCGAAGGCGCCGATCAATGCGCCTGCAAAACCCTTCGGCACGCGGATGCCGACGCTGTCGAGCCCGGCGGTCGCCAGCGAATGGATCGGGCTTTCTGGCTTCAACGGCAGCACCAGGGTCAACGGGCCGGGCCAGAATGCGGCGGCGAGCGCCCGCGACACCGGATCGAATGCGGCGTGCTCTTCGGCCATGGCGAGATCGGCCATGTGGCAGATCAGCGGGTTGAAGCGCGGCCGTCCCTTTGTCTCGTAGATGCGGGTGATCGCTGCCGGATTGGTGGCATCGGCGGCAAGGCCGTAGACGGTCTCGGTCGGAATGGCGATGGCAAAGCCGCCGGCAAGAGCGGCGCAGGCCGCCTCGAGCGCTGCCTGCCTGTCTGCCTCAATGTCGATCGTGCGTGCCATGTCCTGTCCGGGTGCTCTCGTTCCGGCAGTCATTAGGCGTTCCGCCGCCCGCGATCAATCGCGTTGTTGGCCTCGAGCATGAGCAAGTTTCATAGCTGGCGGATGATTTCGCGCAGTTGTTCGTTGCGGGCGCCGAGCAGCAGGATGTTGCGGATCGCCGCCTGCGGATCGTGGGTGCGGAAGAGCAGGCCGTTGCCGCGCACCGACCGATCGATGCTCATCTTTTCCTGGGAATCCTCGCCCGCTTTGATGGCGACCGCGAAATACATGCGGGAATAGCCGACATCGATGCGTTCGAAGAAATTGTCGTTCTCGCCAATGTCGGAATAGAAATTGGCGATATAGAAGGCCCAGCTCACCTCTTCGTAATGGGCGAACTTCGTCCGTGCGGCGGTGACGTGGCAATAGCCGAGATGCGGGCTGTCCTCCAGCGTCCGGTGAAAGATCATCTTCGGAAACTGGATCGAGTGGTGAAAGCCGTTGATGTGCTGATGCGTCTTTTCACCGGCCACCTGTAGCTTGCGGCCAGTCTTCTCGGCGACCTCATCATGGGTGAAATAGCGTTTTTCCTCGGCCAGCCAGTGCCGCCGCTCGCGCGGTATCCGGCCGGTGCGCAGGAATTCGGAATGCGCGGCGATCGGCTGCCGCTCTTGCAATCTGTTAGCATCTTTCGCGTCGAAATAACGGAGTCTGGCCATGGTTCGCGTTCTTCGCTCGGTCTGAATCAGCAGCAGGATAGGGCGGTATGCTTAAGGCGATGTTAAAATCGCGCGGCAGCCGACCGACTGAAAACGCAAATGCCGACAGGTGTCGCAAACGCGATGGCCACCGATACCAGCCAGCCGACCTCTTTGCGCAACGGCCCTTTACGTCATGTCGCAATTGACGATAATCGCATGGAGAGTCGGGCGATGTCAGCAACTGGGATGGGTAGCTTTTGGCTTGCCGCTCCCTGTCGCCAATTTCGAAGCCGATGTCGCATTACAACCAAGCGGCAGGGATGCCAGGTGATTAAATGGGCCTAGGTGATTAAATGGCGCCATGAACAATTCTCCCGAAGGAGAAGGAAGCGGGCGCGCTTCCGCCGGCCTTCTGCTCGAGGGTGGCAACCGGGTGCACGAGGACATGAAGATGGATATTCGCAGCAACGTTTTGCGTCAGCTCAAGGGCCGTCGTGAGGGCTTCAGCCTCGAGCGGCCGTTTTATATCGACGAGGATTATTTCCAGCTCGACATGGAGATGATCTATTATCGCGACTGGCTGTTCATCGGCCATGATTGCGAACTGCCGAAGCCCGGCGCCTATTTCACCGTCCAGATCGGCAGCTATCCGGTCGTCGTCGTCCGCGGCCGCGACAATGTCATCCGTGCCTTCCACAACAGCTGTCGTCATCGCGGCTCGCGCGTCTGCACCAAGGAGCACGGCTCCTCCGTGCGTCTCGTCTGCCCCTATCATCAGTGGACCTATGATCTTGAGGGCAAGCTCGCCTTCGCCCGCCACATGGGCGATGATTTCGATAAGACCGGTTTCAACCTGAAGCCCGTCCACTGCGAAATCGTTGCGGGCTATGTCTTCATCTGCCTTGCCAATACCGCCCCGGACTTCCAGCCGGTGCGCGACAAGATCGAGCCCTATGTCGCGCCGCACCGGATCAGCGAGAGCAAGGTCGCCTTCCAGAGCACGATCATCGAGAAGGGCAACTGGAAGCTCGTCTGGGAAAATAACCGCGAGTGTTATCACTGCGCCGCCAATCACCCCGAGCTTTGCCGCACCTATCCCGAAGCCCCGAGCGTCACCGGCACGGATGGCGGCGCCGACGATCCCGAAATCGCCGGCCATTGGGCGCGCTGCGAGGCCGCCGGCCTGCCGAGCAAGTTCCAGATTTCGCCGGACGGTCAGTTCCGCACCGCCCGCATGCCGCTGATCGAGGATGCCGAGAGCTACACCATGTCGGGCAAGCGCGCCGTCACGCGTCCGCTTGCCGACGATATCTCGATCAGCCATATCGGCACGATGCTGCTGTTCCACTACCCAACCACTTGGAACCACCTGCTTGGCGACCACGCCATCTCCTTCCGGGTGCTGCCGCTCAGCGCCAACGAGACGGCGGTGACGACCAAGTGGCTCGTCCACAAGGACGCGGTCGAAGGCGTGGATTACAATCTCGAGGAACTGACCCACGTCTGGACCGAGACCAACGACCAGGATCGCCGCATCGTCGAAGAGAATGCTTTCGGCATCCACTCGCCCGCCTATGAACCCGGCCCCTATTCCTCCCTGCACGAGGGCGGCGTCATGCAGTTCCTCGAATGGTATTCGAACTTCATGGTGAACCGCCTGCAGGGCGACCAGGCAAAAATCTCCGCCGTTGCCTGATCGCATCGCCTGCGCCGGTTAATGTCCGGTTCAGTTCAGCCTCGCTAAAAGGGATAGCAGCCGGCCCCGGCTGCTTTCGGAACCATTCGGGCACGAAAGCGTTGCTGGGCAGGCGGTGATCGCTGTTGAATGGGAGATGAAGCAATGATCGGGCTGAGAAACAAGATCGCGACTGCAGTTCTGGCTGCAGCCGTGGTCCTGACGGGCTTTGCGCCGTCGCAGGCAATCCAGATGCCCACCGCCCCGCAGGTGGAAAAATCCTCTGCAGCCGAGAATGTCCAATACCGCCGCTACTATCGCCCCGGCTATCGTCCGGGCGGCTACTATCGGCCTGGTTATCGCCCAGGCGCCTACTATCGGCCGGGCTACGGCGGCGGCTATCGCCCCGGCTATTACGGCGGCTATCGCGGATATAGTTATTACCGTCCGGGCTATCGCCATTATAACGGTTACTGGTATCCGCTCGCCGCCTTCGGCGCCGGCGCAGTCATCGGCGGCGCCATTGTCGCGCAGCCGCGTTATGTCGAGCCTGCGCCCAGCATGGGTTCAGGCCATGTCGCCTGGTGCGCCAACCGATATCGGTCCTATCGCGCCTACGACAATACGTTCCAACCCTATAACGGCCCGCGCCAGCAGTGCTATTCGCCGTAATGAGGTAAGGGAAGTGCGACGCGAGTTGCGTCGGCGGAGGAGTTGGCCGGAACATCATCCCACCCTTCGTGATCCCAGGCTTGAGCCGACGATGATGGAGGTTGGGGAAGCTCTGCGCCTAATTCCGTCAGATATCCGGGTCAGAAGCGCCCGTGGCGCGAGATACGATGCGCAGCGACTGCGTTGACGGGCTCCCATCAGCCGCCGCTCATGGACCTGCGCATGCTGCCGAACGACAGGGCGGCGGCGTGACGAAGCCATGAACCCATTTCATCGTCGGCTGCGAACTCAGTGAACGGCGGTGATCACCGAAATGCCAGCTTCGTCGGCGGCACGGATAAGCGCTGCTCGGGCGTCCTGAGCCGGAATCTCTCCGTGTATTGCATCCCGGCAAGCGATAATCGCCACGAGGTATTCTTCTCCATCATCGATCGGCCAGCCAACGGTCAGCATCTCGGCGGCCTCTACAAGAGTTGCGACGAGTTTGTATTTTTCCGGCCCACTCACGACGAGCATCAGAGGGACGAACTCTCCGGATGTGCACCATTTCATGACATTAGGTCTCCCCACGGTAAATATATTAGTAACCGTGCAAGAACTGTTCCGGGCGAGGTGGCGGCATGGACCGGCTGATAACTCGGGTGTCGATCGCTGAGATTGTCCGCCATCGCCGAGGCCAAACCTTGGATGGACGAAGCTGTCGCAAGTGGCCGCGCCCCGCATGGGTTCAAGTCACGTCGCTTGGTGCGCCGATTTGCCCTATCGCGCCGACGACAACACGTTCCAGCCCTATAACGGTCGCGCCAGCAGTGCTATTCGCTGATTGATTGGGGTCGAAAGCTGCCCCTCACCCTAAACCCTAGCCCTCTCCCCGTAAAAAACGGGGAGAGGGGACGTGCCCTACGAGACGCTGGTGAGTGACGGAGAGGTTGCGGCTATTCCCCTTCGCCCCGAAGCGGGGAGAAGGTGCCGGCAGGCGGATGAGGGGCGACAGCGCCCACCCACCTATCAGTCAAAGAATATCCACTCGCCGCAGCAACCACCAGGCAAAGGCGATCGAGGCGACGATGAGGGCGACGGCGTATTCGGTGCCGTAATCGCCGACGGCGAAGGGCAGGTTTGCGGTGTTCATGCCGAAGAAGCCGGTCACCAAGGTCGGCGGCAGCAGGAAGGCCGTCATGATCGACAGCAGATAGAGGTGGCGGTTGGTCTCGGAGGATTGCTTGGAATCGATTTCTTCGTGCAGCAGCCGCGCCCGGTCCTGCAGCGCGTAGATATCGTGGTCGACCGTTTCCAGCCGGCTCGTCAGCCGCCGCGCCACATCGTCGAAGCCGAAGGGCATCTCGTCGTCGTCCGCCGCGGCCGCACGGCGCATCAGCGCCAGCACCGTGCGCAGATGCCGATGCAGCCGGACGACGGTGCGCCGGACCGGCGCCAGCCGCCGGCGTTCGTCGCGCGGCGCATTGTCGTAGACAAAATCCTCAATCAGGTTCAGCTCTTCGGTGAGTTCCATGACGATCGCGATCAGCGTGCGCTGAAACTCGATCACCAGCAGTTCGAACAGATCGACCGGCCGTGAAAATTTGCCCGGGTTCTTCTCGATCAGCGCCCGCGCCCGCTCGACGCTGCGCAGCGGCTGCAGCCTCGTGGTGATGATGAAACGGTCGGACATGGCGAAATGCAGCCAGCCGAGATTGTTGGTGTCCTGGTCGAAATCGCGCTGGCAGTCGACGAGCGTGCCGTAAAGCATCTGCTCGTCGACGGTGATGGTCGCATGCGTGTCGCGCGTGGTCAGCGCCGATTTTGCGTCCTCCGTCAGTCCGGTGAGCGTTTCGAGCAATGCCGGCACGCGGGCATCGACAAGGTTGAGGTGCAGCCAATAGAAACAATTGTCGGCGGTCAGCTCCGCCACCGTCGCACTGTTGGTCAACCGCACCGCCGTCTTTTCATCCGGCGAGAAGCGATAGGCCCAGACAAAACCGGGTATGTTGACGGGCAATGTATCCATTGGTCGCCGATCCTTTGCGAAGGCGATGTCCTTACAGGCTGTTCATGACGTTCATGTGTGCAAGGGTGCAAGTGCCGGGGTGTGATGTCGGCAAACTATTGCACGGCAGTCCATGGAAACGAAATTGACGTTTACGTAAAAATCAATTAGCCCTTTGCCTCGGAGGGCTCTGCCCAAATACGGAAGTGCAGGCCGTCTGCGGAGGAAAACCATGTACAAGGCGCCCGTCGAGGAAATCGCGTTCACGTTGAAGCATGTAGCCGGCATGGGCGAAGCGATTTCAGCAGGCTTGCTCGGCGATCTCGGCGAAGATCTGGTCGATGCGATCCTCCTCGAGGCGGGACGTTTTGCCACAGAGGAAGTGGCGCCTCTTGCCGACATCGGCGACCGCCAGGGCGCCCGTTTGGAGGGTGGTGAGGTCCGGCTGCCGGATGGTTGGCGCGATCTCTATCGCAACTGGATCGCCGGCGGCTGGAACGGCCTGACGGCGCCCGAAGCTTTCGGCGGCCAGGCCCTGCCGCATATGCTGAATGTCGCGGCGCTGGAAATGTGGAATTCCGGTTCCATGGCCTTCGCGCTTGCCCCGACGCTGACGATGGGCGCCATCGAGGCGGTCAGCACCCATGGCAGTGCCGCGTTGAAGCAGAGATACCTGGCAAAGATGGTGTCAGGCGAATGGACCGGCACCATGAACCTGACCGAGCCGCATGCCGGCTCCGACCTCGGCGTGCTGAAAGCCCGCGCAGAGCGCCACGCCGACGGCAGCTACCGCATCTTTGGCCAGAAGATCTTCATCACCTGGGGCGAGCATGACGCGGCCGACAATATCATCCATCTGGTGCTGGCCCGCCTGCCGGACGCGCCGGCCGGCACCCGCGGCATCTCGCTCTTCCTGGTGCCAAAATTCCTGGTGAACGACGACGGCTCGCTCGGTGCCCGCAATGATCTGTTCTGCCACTCGCTGGAGCATAAGCTTGGCATCCACGGCTCGCCGACCTGTACGATGATCTATGGCGACGGCCGTTTCGGCGAGGAAAAGGGTGCTGTGGGCTGGCTGGTCGGCGAGGAGAACAAGGGGCTCGCCTGCATGTTCACGATGATGAACAATGCCCGCCTGGCCGTCGGCATGCAGGGCGTGGCGATCGCCGAGGCCGCCACCCAGAAGGCCCTCGCCTATGCCAAGGAACGCACCCAGGGCAGGGCGCTGGGCTCCACAGCCGCCGGCATGAGCCCGATCGTCGACCATCCCGACGTTGCCCGCATGCTGCTCACCATGAAGGCGCTGACCCAAGGGTCGCGCGCCATCTCCTACGCCTGCGCCCATGCGATCGACATGTCCCACCGGGCCGGCGACGTCAGCCGTCACTGGCAGGAGCGTGCCGCGCTGTTGACGCCGATTGCCAAATCCTTTTCGACCGATGCCGGCGTCGACGTCGCCTCGCTCGGCATTCAGGTGCATGGCGGCATGGGCTTCATCGAGGAGACGGGGGCGGCGCGTTACCTCCGCGATGCCCGCATCGCGCCGATCTACGAGGGCACCAACGGCATCCAGGCGATCGACCTCGTCACCCGCAAGCTGCCGCTTTCCGGCGGCGATCAGGTGAGAGGCCTCATCGCCGAACTCAAAAAGATCGCCGACAATGTCGGCCGCTCCGATCTCGATGGTTTCGGCGAGACCGCCGCCCGGCTCGACGCAGCGATTTCAGATCTCGAAACGGCGACTGCCTGGCTCATCAACATGCTGGCCGATGGCAAGGTCACCGAGGCGCTCTCGGGTGCAACGCCCTATCAGCGCCTGTTCGGCCTCGTGCTGACTGGCTGTTATCTTGCCAAGGGCGCTCTTGCCGAAAGCGGCGACGGCAAAGGCGAGGGCCGTATCGCGCTCTGCCGCTTCGCTGCCGAAAACCTGCTCGCCGAGACCGCGGCCCTTTGCGACCGGGTGATCAATGGTGCGGCAAGCCTCGCCGCCGCCCGCATCCTGCTCGCCTGAGGCGACCCCATGACCTCCGAGGAGATCCAATGACCGATCACATCATCGTCGAGCAGCCTTCCGCCCATCCAGGCGTGCAGCTCATCCGCTTCAACCGGCCGGAGAAGAAGAACGCCATCACCCGTGCCATGTATAGCGCCATGGCCGACGCACTGAATGCGGCCAATGCCGATCCGGCCATCCGCGCCACCGCCTTGCTCGGCACCGAAGGCTGCTTTTCCTCAGGCAATGACATGAATGATTTTCTCGCTGCTGCAATCGGCGGCGGCGGCCTGGGGCAGGAGACCCTCGATTTCCTCTACGCGCTGGTCAATGCCGAGAAACCGGTCGTCTCCGGCGTCGACGGCCTGGCGATCGGCATCGGCACGACGATCCATCTTCATTGCGACCTGACCATCGCTTCCAGCCGCAGCCAGTTCCGAACCCCCTTCGTCGATCTGGCGCTGGTGCCGGAGGCGGGGTCCAGCCTGGTTGCACCGCGCCTGATGGGTCATCAGCGCGCCTTCGCGCTGCTGGCGGCCGGCGAAGCCTTTTCGGCCGCCGAGGCAAAGGACGCAGGTCTCATCTGGAAGGTGGTCGAGCCCGGCGAGGTCGATGGGCTGACGCTGGCGACCGCCGCGCGTCTCGCGGCCAAACCACCGGAGGCGTTGCGCATCGCCCGCGATCTCATCCGCGGCGACAGCGGCGAGATCATCGCCCGCATCGACGAGGAGGCCCGTCATTTCTCCGCACGGCTGAAAAGTGCGGAGGCCCGGGCCGCCTTCGAAGCCTTCATGCGCCGCTAGAGCACTACCGAAGATCTATGGCGAGCAGGCCGACACGACCAATCCCGAAGCAAACGGATACCGATCAGGCCGCCGGCACATTGAAGACCTCGCCGGCCCTGAGCGGCCGGAATCGTTCCGCGGGGATATCATGCTCGCTCAACGCGTCCTGCAACGCTTTGGTCGGCGCATCGACCGCTTCATCTGTCAATTGGAACGTCGCGAAGTGATGCCCCGCCACATAGGCCGCATTTGCCAGCTTCATTCCGATCACTGCCTCCTGCGGATTCTGGTGCTGGCCCTGCATGAACCATCGCGGTTCATAGGCGCCGAACGGTAAAATCGCCAGGCGAAAGCCGCCATGCTTCTGCTGGGCCGCTTTGTAATTGATACCGCCGTGAAAGCCGGTATCTCCGACGTGATAGATCTTTCCGGCTGGAGTCGACAAAACGAACGACGCCCAGAGTGCCATACGGCGATCGGCGCCGCCGCGGGCGGACCAATGATGTGCAGGCTCCGCATCAATGCTCATGCCGGCGTGCGAGATGCGCTCGCCCCAGTCCATCGATGTCATCTCTATATCGGGCACGGCGCGGCGGATGATCGTGTCATTGCCGAGTGGGGTCACGACACGCGGCCGATGCTTCGCATGCAACCGCTTGAGTGTCGCGATATCGAGATGATCATAATGATTGTGCGAGACCAGCACGAGATCGATGGGCGGCAAATCATCGAACGCGATGCCAGGTTGGACGACGCGTTTGGGTCCGGCAAAAGTGAAAGGGCTGACGCGCTCCGACCACACCGGGTCGGTAAGGATATTGAGCCCGGCGACCTGCACCAGCATTGTTGCATGGCCAACCATGGTCACCCGGAGATCCTCGCCGCCGACACGTGGATCCGGCTTGGCCGCCGCATATGGACTTGGGACCGACCGCGGCCAGCGCTCACGGCCACCGCCGAATTGCCACCGCAGCAAATCGCGGAAACCAAGGGGTTCAATGCCGTCAGGATTGAAGAAATGCGTGCCGTCGAAGTGATCGGACACCGGGCCGGTATAGTAGGGATTGCGTCTTTCGGTCTTGCGCATTCAGAATCGATTTCCTTGGCCTAAAGCGCGTCGCGATCTTTCAGATTCGCTCCTCGCGCTTCAGGTCTTTTTACGCATGTCGTTCCGGCAAAAGCGCTTCACGCTTTGCCTGGGAAAAGCGCTTCACGCTTTGCTTGGGAAAACCGCGGCACACTTTTGCGCGACATGCTTTAGCACAGGATGATTTTAAGCGTGTCGGCTTAAAAATCTGAATCCTCTTCTCAATTAAAGAGTCAGGGTGAGGCCGGAAACTCGTTGGCCTTGCGCAGGAGGCTGTCGACCAGCCGCTCCGGGAGGTAGCGGCGAAGCGCGCGGATCTGGCGCGACTGCTTGCCGGCGGAATAGCGCAGCTTCGGTTTCTTCGCAGTTGCGGCTTTCACCACCATGTCGGCGACGACCTGCGGCGCATCGCCCGTTTCCACAAACTTGCGCATCAGCGCTTCACTGCGGGCGCGCTCCGAGTTGTAAATCGGAAGAGGCTGGTCTGCTCGTGTCAGATTTTCCTCGAAGGATGTTCTGGTGACGCCGGGTTGGACGAGAACGACGCGAATGCCGAAGTTGCGCACTTCATGATCGAGCGATTCCGAATAGCCCTCGAGCGCATGTTTGGTAGAAGCATAGAAGGCGTTGTAGGGAGCCGGAATAACGCCGAGGATCGAGCTCATATTGATGATCCGGCCGCTCTTCTGCTTGCGCATGACAGGCAGGACGGCATTGGCGACGCGCGCCACGCCGAAGACGTTGACGTCGAAAAGCCGCTGGGCCTGCGTGATCGAGGATTCTTCCGCGCCGCCGATGAGGCCGATGCCGGCATTGTTGACGACAAGGTCGAGGCGGCCGGTTTGCCGGACGATCTCCGCAACCGCGGCCTGCACCGAGGCTTCATCGGCCACATCGCAGATCAACATTGTTATGCCAGGCCTGTTGGCGACCGGTTTGCGGCTGGTCCCGAACACGCGGTAGCCGGCCTTTACCAGAGATTCAGCCGTCGCAAGGCCGATGCCTGAGGACGCGCCGGTGACCAGTGCAACGTTTCTGCTTTTGTCGATCATACTGTCAGCTTTCAAAGGTGTGGATCATCGTCGGCCGATCTGTTACTATCTTTTCGATATCATGTCACTATCGAAAAGATACCTAATGGAAAATAATCCGATTCCGCAGTGCCCGGTCGCCCGCGGCCTTCAATCCGTCGGCGATGCGTGGAGCATTCTTGTCTTGCGGGACGCCCATACGGGCCTCACCCGCTTCGACCAATTCAGGAAGAGCCTTGGCATCGTGCCGACCATGCTGACGAAGCGTCTCAAGACGCTGACGGAGGACGGTCTGCTGGAGAAGCGGCTCTATTCCGAACGGCCGCCCCGAGAAGAGTATGTCCTCACGGAAGCAGGTCGCGACTTTCTGCCTGTGCTGATGATGATCGGGGCGTGGGCGTACCGCCATTGCGATGGCGAACTCGCCCGCTATGTCGATGTTGAGACGGGCCTGGAGATCGAGCCGATCGCAATCGACGCCGTCAGCGGTGCAAAGCTTGGAACGCGGGCAATGCGGCTGAGTTTGCACCGGGAAAGCGAACCGGGCGATCGATAGGATGTTTTTGACGCTCTGGATATCGCGATCGCATCAGCCGCGAAAAGCGAGCCGACGCCGGAGGTCTATTTCTCCAGCGTCGCCACCACCTCGACATGCGAGGACCAGAGGAACTGGTCGATCGGCGTCACCCCAGTGATCCGGTAGCCGCCCTCGACGAGGATCGCCAGATCCCGCGCCAGCGTCAGCGGGTTGCAGCTGACGGCGGCGATCTTCTTCACCCCTGAGCGGGCAAGCTCCTTGCACTGGAACTCGGCACCAGCCCGCGGCGGATCGAAGACGACGGCGTCATAGTGCTTGAACTCCTGCGTCATCAACGGGCGGCGGAAGAGATCGCGCTTCTCGATGCTGACCGGCTTCAATCCAGGAGTGTTGCGGGCGGCATGATCGAGGGCTGCCAGCGCCTTTGCCTCGGCCTCAACCGCATGCACGCGGCCGATCCGCGCCAGCCGCAGCGAAAACGTGCCGGCGCCGGCAAAAAGATCGGCGATCCGCTTCGCCTTGCCGGCATGGGCAAGCACCAGCTCGGCCATCGCTTCCTCAGCCGGTTTGGTTGCCTGGGTGAAGCCGCCCGGCGGCGGTGACACCTGGATGCCGCCGAAATCGACGAGCGGCTTCGACGGCTCGATGAGTATTTCGCCGTTCAGCGAAACACGGGCGATGCCGCGCAGAGCGAGCACGGTCTCCACTGCCGTGCGACGCTGCGGATCGGAGAGTTTCTTCACCTCGTCGACCGCGATGTCGAGGCCGGAAAGCGTTTCGAGCACGGAAACGCGGAAGGGTTCGGCGTTGGTCGCCAGCGCTGCGGCAATAGCCCGGATCGCCGGCAGCCGGGCGATAATCCCTGCCGACGAGATCGGACATTCCTCGATGGCGACGATATGATGGCTTTCGGCCTGGTTGAAACCGATCAGCATGTCCTTCTCGGTCTTGCGCGCCGCAAACACCACGCGCCGGCGCTCGCCGGGCCGGGCCGGCACGATCTCGCCGACCTCAGGCGTCAACCCCTTCGATTTCAGCGCATCGATGACCAGTTGGCGCTTGAAAGCGCGGTAGGGGCTGTCTGCCATATGCTGCAGCGTGCAGCCGCCGCAGGTGCCGTTCAGACCATCTGGGCCGAAATGCCGGCAGGGCGGCTCCTGCCGGTCGGGCGAGGGCGTCGTGATCGACATGATCGTGCCCTGGCTCTTGACGCGGGCGATCGCCACTGTTTCTCCCGGCAGGGAGAAGGGCACATAGACAGGTCCGCCGGCGCTGCTGGCGATGCCGTCGCCCTGGGCGCCGAGCTTTTCGATCGTGACGGTTTCGGTGCTCACGGCTTCAATCCTGCCAGAAGGAATTCCTGATTGCCGTCGCTGCCGGAAATCGGGGAGGGGATGAGGCCGAGGCTGTTCCAGCCCTTATCCTCGGTGAACCAGCGCTCGAGCTCCGAAGCGACGGCGGGAGCAGACGCGGGATCCTTCAACAGCCCGCCCTTGCCGATCGCCTCGCGCCCGGCCTCGAATTGCGGCTTGACCAGCAGCACGGCGACGGTACCCGGCTCGGCGATATCGAGAGCCGGCGCCAGCGCCAGCTTCAGCGAGATGAAGGAGACATCGGAGACGATGAACGTGGCGGGCTCGCCAATATCCTCTGCCGTCAGGTTGCGGGCGTTGAGGCCTTCCCTGTTCGTCACCCGGAGATCGGCTGAAATGCGCGGATGCATCTGCCCATGGCCGACATCGATCGCGGTGACATGCCGAGCGCCGCGTTGCAGCAGCACCTCGGTGAAGCCGCCGGTGGAAGCGCCGATATCTAGACAGTGATGGCCGGCGGGATCGAGCCGGAAATGGTCGAGGGCGGCGGTGAGTTTCAGCGCCGCACGCGAGACATAGTCCTGCGCCGGGTCGTTGATCTCGATCTCAGCGTCGTCGCCGAAGAGCGCGCCGGCCTTCGTCACCACCTGGCCGGCGATCCTGACGGTGCCGCGTTGCACGGCGTCGCGGGCTCGCGAGCGGCTGGCGAAAAGGCCGCGGGAGACGAGAAGCTGGTCGAGGCGTTGGCTGTTTTGATCTGACATCGGCTGTGAATGACCGGCAAAGCCGCCGGTTGCAAGCATTTTGTTCCAGACTGCGTCATTGACCCTCGAAAGCTTTCGGCGATAATCCTGCCGCGGCGATCACGGGGCGGGCCGCAGACACGGGGGTGTTTTATGCTGAAGCTCTTCACTCTTCTCGTTGCGGCGGGGATCGCAGCCCCCGCGCTGGCGAACGATACCATGGCCGAGGTCAAGACCGGCGGGCTGATCTTTGCCCAGTCCGACGATGTCAGCATGGCGGAGGAGGCTCTCTTCATCTCCGCTTCGCAAGTGCGTGTCGATTATGTGTTCGAGAACACGTCCGACAAGGATGTCGAAAGCCTGGTCGCCTTCCCGATGCCTGACATATCAGGTCAGGTGGACAGCAACTCCGCCATATTAGATTATGACAACGACAATTTCCTGCATTTTTCCACCGTGCAGGATGGCAGACCGATCACCGCCAAGCTGCAGCAGCGCGTCGTCTCGCTCGGCATCGACGTGACCGACGAGTTGGCCAAAAACGGCATTCCCGTCCTGCCTTACAGCGAGAAGACCCGCGACGCGCTCGCCAAGCTTCCAGAAACCGTCCGGAAGGATTGGATCGCTCGCGGCCTGATCTATCTCATGACAGACACCGATCTCGTGCCGCTTTGGACGCTGCGCTCGACCTATTGGTGGCGCACCACCTTTCCGGCCAAGAAGAAGGTCAGCGTCGAGCACCGCTACCAGCCGGCCGTCGGCGGCACCGTCGCCATCAGCTTTCTCGAAAACGGCGAGCCGAAGGGCGAGCGCTTCGAGGAATATTCCCGCAAATACTGCCTCGACGCCGATTTCGTCCGGGTCGCCCAGCAGCATGTCCGGGAAGCCGAGGCCGGCGGCGCCAACTATACCGAAAGCTGGATATCCTATGTGCTGTCGACCGGCGCCAATTGGGCGGGACCGATCCACCGCTTCCAGCTGACGATCGACAAGGGCAAGCCCGGCAGTCTCATCAGCTTCTGCGGCAGCAAAGTCGAGAAGATCGGCCCGACGACTTTCCGGATGACGGCAGAGGATTTCGATCCTGCCAACGACGTCGACATCCTCATCCTTAATCCTCCGGAAGCGGAACCGAAGCAGCCGTAATTTAAGCACTTTAATCATCGCTCTAGCGTTGCTGCGACGCACTATTTAAGTAAATCTAAAGCCCGCTTGCATAGGTTCGGTCCGATTGCGGCGGTTCATTCGAACCGCTTCGTGCCATGAAGGCAAAGGCGTCTGCACGCCGATCATGTCCCCAATTCAAAATGGCCTTGCGGTTGCGCCTCGCGTGCGACCGGCCTTTTTCCGCGTCGACTGTCGTCAGGAGAAATTCACCGATGTCCGCCAAAAACATATCCTTGAACGGGAAGCTTGCCGCCACGTTCGCAGCCCTCATTCTGATTTTCGTCGCCGTTTCCGCCTTCGTCTATTCCAAGGCGACGGCGTCGGCGGCAGCGTCCGCCGAGCAGGAAAAGTCCGAGCTGCTCGTCAATCAGATCGACGATGCGCTGCAGGCGATGCTTGAGCAGGCCGTCAATCTGCGCGGCTTTATCCTCTTCCGCAGCGACAGCACCTATGGCGATGTCTTTGCCAATCGCGAGCGCATGCTGAAGGCGATTGCCGCGGCCAGGCAGACGGCGGCGGCCGAGCCGCAGCTGGTCGAGATGATCGACGGCATGCAGAAGGCCGCCGACCTCTATTTCCACGAACTTGCCGAGCCGCAGACCAAGGCCCGCAAGGAAACCGGCATGCCGATCGAAGAGGTGATCAAGATCGGCGTCAACGCCACCAAGGGCCAGCTCGACGGCTTCCGCCAGGCCTCTGCCAAGATCAAGGCCAGCGCCCGCGAAAAGTCCGATGCGCTTGCTGAAATCCGCGCCGATGCCAACAGCGATCTGAAGACGACGCTGCTTGCCGGCGGCATCGTCGCCTCGTTCGCCGCCGCCGTGCTCGCCTGGCTGATGTCGCGCACCATCGTCCGCCCGATCGTCGGCATGACCGGAGCCATGGATCGCCTCGCCGGCGGCGACAACGATATCGCGGTCCCGGCGACCGACCGCGGCGACGAAGTCGGCCGCATGGCCCAGTCGGTTCTGGTCTTCAAGCAGGCGGCGATAGAGAAGCTGCGCCTTGCCGGCGAGACCGACCGCATGCGTGATGACGCCGAACGCCAGCGCCGGGCAGGCGATGAGCAGAAGGCCCGCGAGGAAGGCGAGATCCGCCATGCCATCGACGCTCTGGCGGGCGGCCTTGCCGAGCTTGCCAATGGCGATATGGCCGGTCGTCTCCAGACGCCGTTTGCGCCGCAATATGACCGCCTGCGCAATGACTTCAACCATGCCGTCGAAAAGCTGCAGGCAGCCCTGCAGTCGGTCGGCCGCAATGCCTCGGCGATCAATGCCGGTGCCGGCGAAATCCGCTCGGCCGCCGACGATCTCGCCCACCGCACCGAACAGCAGGCTGCCGCCGTCGAACAGACCGCCGCAGCGCTCGAGCAGGTGACGACGACCGTCCGCGACAGCGCCAAGCGCGCCGAGGATGCCGGCAATCTCGTCGAGCGCACCCGCCTCGGCGCCGAAAAATCCGGCGAAGTCGTCCGCAAGGCGGTTTCCGCCATGCAGCAGATCGAAAAGTCTTCGGGCGAGATCTCCAACATCATCGGCGTCATCGACGACATCGCCTTCCAGACCAACCTTTTGGCCTTGAACGCCGGCGTCGAAGCCGCCCGCGCCGGCGATGCCGGCAAGGGTTTTGCCGTCGTCGCCCAGGAAGTGCGCGAGCTTGCTCAGCGCTCCGCCAAGGCGGCCAAGGAAATCAAGGCGCTGATCACCACATCCGGCGAACAGGTCGTTGCCGGCGTCTCCCTCGTCGGCGAGACCGGCAAGGCGTTGGAAGCGATCGTCACCGAAGTGCAGGAGATCAACCGTAACGTCAGCGCCATCGTCACCGCCACCCGCGAACAGTCGATCGGCCTGCAGGAGATCAACACCGCCGTCAACAACATGGACCAGGGCACGCAGCAGAATGCCGCGATGGTCGAGGAGCAGACCGCGGCAAGCCATGCGCTCGCTCAGGAAGCAAACGCGTTGGACGAATTGCTGCGCCAGTTCAAGCTCGGCCAACTGGCCCCGGCGCCCCGCGCCACAGTCGCCGCAACGCCGGCCTCCCGCCCGGTCGCGTCTCCGGCTCGGGCGCTTGCCAGCAAGGTCACCAAAGCCTTCGGCGGCCGCCAGGCAACGGCCGCAGCTGCGGTGCAGGAAGACTGGACGGAGTTCTGAGAGGCCTCAGGATGGGACGTCAAATGAAGAGGGCGGCGCAGCGGATGCGCCGCGTTTTTTATGGTCGAACGGCACTAAAGTAGAGCAAGGGGCTGCCCCTCACCCTAACCCTCTCCCCGTAAACGGGGCGAGGGGACGTGCCCTGCGAGAGGGAGGTGTGGACGGAGCGGTTGCCGCATATGCCCTTCGCCCCGCAAGCGGGGAGAAGGTGCCGGCAGGCGGATGAGGGGCCACACGGCACACCCTCACAAATTCACCTACCCCGCGACCCCAACCGCAACCCCGCGCCCCAGCGCCTTGAACACCGTCGAAATAATGCCGGCGCGGTCGAGCCCGGCATGGGCGATCATCGCTTCGGGTTTGGCCTGTTCCATCCAGATATCGGGCATGACGAGCGAGCGTATCTTCAGCCCGTTGTCGAGCAGGCCTTCGCTCGAAAGATACTGCATCACCTGGCTGCCGAAGCCGCCGATCGAACCTTCCTCGACGGTGATCACCATCTCGTGGTGGCGGGCAAGCTGGCGGATCAGCTCATGGTCGAGCGGCTTGGCGAAGCGCGCATCGGCGACCGTCGTCGAAAGCCCGGCGGCATCGAGATCTTCGGCGGCAAGAAGACAATCGGCAAGCCGGGAGCCGAAGGAGAGCAGCGCCACCTTGGTGCCTTCCTTGATGATGCGGCCCTTGCCGATCTGCAGGATTTCGCCGCGCGCCGGCATGTCGACGCCGACACCTTCGCCGCGCGGATAGCGGAACGAGATCGGCCCGGCATCATAGGCGACAGCCGTGCGCACCATATGCTTGAGTTCGGCCTCGTCGGCCGCCGCCATCACCACGAAGCCGGGCAGGGTGGTGAGGAAGGCGGTGTCGAAGGAGCCCGCATGCGTCGGTCCGTCGGCGCCGACGAAGCCGGCTCGGTCGATCGGAAAACGCACTGGCAGTCCCTGGATCGCCACGTCGTGCACGACCTGGTCGTAGGCGCGCTGCAGGAAGGTGGAATAGAGCGCTGCGAATGGCTTATAGCCTTCCGCGGCAAGGCCGGCGGCAAAGGTCACCGCATGCTGTTCGGCGATGCCGACATCGAAACAGCGCGACGGAAACGCGTCGGCAAGCTTATCGAGGCCGGTACCGTTCGGCATGGCGGCGGTGATGCCGACGATCTTGTCGTCGAGAGTTGCTTCCTGCACCAGCGCTTCGGCAAAGACGCTGGTGTAGCTCGGCGCATTCGGCTTGACCCTGGCCTGGGCGCCGGTGATGACGTCGAACTTGTTGACGCCGTGATATTTGTCGGCTGCGGCTTCCGCCGGCGGATAGCCCTTGCCCTTCTGGGTGACGACATGGATCAGCACCGGTCCGCGGCCATTGTCACGCACGTTGCGCAGCACCGGCAGCAAATGGTCGAAGGAATGCCCGTCGATCGGCCCGATATGATAGAAGCCCATCTCCTCGAACATCGTGCCGCCGGTGACGTAACCGCGCGCATGCTCGACGGCGCGGGTGATCGCCCGGTCGATATTCTTGCCGAGATAGGCCGTCAGCTTCTTGCCGAGATCACGGAAGCCCATATAGGTGCGGCCTGAGGCGAGCCGGGCAAGGTAGGCGCTCATTGCGCCTGTCGGTGGCGCGATCGACATGTCGTTGTCGTTGAGAATGACGATGAGGCGCGCATCCAGTGCGCCGGCATTGTTCAGCGCCTCATAGGCCATGCCGGCCGACATCGCCCCGTCGCCGATGACGGCGACGACGCGCCGGTCGGACTTGTCGAGATCGGCGGCAATTGCCATGCCGAGGCCGGCCGAGATCGAGGTCGAGGAATGCGCCGCGCCGAAGGGGTCGTATTCGCTCTCGGCCCGGCGGGTGAAGCCGGAAAGCCCGTCTTCCTGGCGCAGTGTGCGGATGCGGTCGCGCCGGCCGGTGAGGATCTTGTGCGGATAACATTGATGGCCGACATCGAAGATCAGCCGATCGTCAGGCGTGTTGAAGACGTTGTGGATGGCGATCGTCAGTTCGACCACGCCGAGACCGGCGCCAAGATGGCCGCCGGTGCGCGACACCGCATCGATCATCTCGTCCCGGACTTCGCGGGCAAGCTGCGGCAGCTCGCGATCCTCGAGCTTGCGCAGGTCGGCGGGGTAGATGACCTGGTCGAGCAGGGGGGTCTTCGGCAGTTGTGTCACGGGCGGGCGCTCTTTCTTGCTTTTCCTTGTTCCGCTTTATTCGATTAGATTGCGGCAAAACAAGTGCATTTCAGGAACCGAAGGTTTGCACCTTAGAGCATCATACCGAAAAGTGTGAACGGTTTTCGGTGGATATCACGCTCTATTTCTATTGTCCCGACGGCGTTCAGGCCTCCGGCAAAGGCACGAATTCCTCCTCGTCACCGGGAACGATATCGAAGCGGCCGCTCCGCCATTCCTCCTTGGCCTTTTCGATCCGCTCCTTCGAGGAGGAGACGAAATTCCACCAGATATAGCGTTTCGAATTCAGCGCCGCGCCGCCGAACAGCATCAGGTGGCAGCCATCGCTTCCGGCTTCGAGCGTGATCGGATCGCCCGGTCTGAAGACCAGCAGCTGATCGGCGGCGAAACGGTCGCCGGAGATGACGACCTCGCCCGAGAGCACGTAGACGGCGCGCTCTTCATGGCCCGCGCCGAAGGGAAATTTGGCCCCCTGCTGCAGGTTGAGATCGACATAGAGCGTGTCGGAGAAAACCCCGACCGGCGATGTCATGCCTTCGAACGAGCCGATGACCACGCGCCCACGCACGCCTGATGTTTCGATCAGCGGCATGTCGGACTTTTCCGTATGGGCGAAGGCGGGATCGATCTCCTCCTTGTCGTCGGGCAGCGCCAGCCAGGTCTGCAGCCCCGACATCAGCAGCGGATGGCCGCGCAGATTGTCGGGCGTGCGCTCCGAATGCACGATGCCGCGGCCGGCGGTCATCAGGTTGATATCGCCGGGACGGATGACCTTTTCGGTGCCGAGACTGTCGCGATGGCGGATCTCTCCATCGAAGAGATAGGTCACCGTCGACAGGCCGATATGCGGATGCGGCTTCACGTCGAGCGCCTCGTCCGGCTTCAGGATCGCCGGCCCCATGCGGTCGAAGAAGATGAATGGCCCAACCAGCCGCCGCTGCCGCGTCGGCAGCGCGCGCCGCACCTGAAACCCGCCGATATCGCTGGTGCGCGGAATGATCAGGTTCTCGATCGCATCGCAGGCGAAGGCATCGCCGGGCAGCGGATCTTTACCGGGAAAGAAGGACATGACGGATCTCCGATCACAAAGACATCGGCCCAGAGATAGTCCTTAGAACGCCGCGCGTCCAATCAGACGCGCTGACCTGCTCGATCTCAGATCGCCGTAAACCCATTGTCGACGAAGAGATGGGCGCCGTTGACGAAATTCGACTCGTCGCTGGCGAGGTAGAGCGCGGCCCTTGCGACATCCTCCGGCTCGCCGATCCGTCCCTGCTGGGCGGCGATGGCGGCATCCGAGACATCGACGCCGAGCGCCTGCAGGTCGGCGACCTCGCGCAGGCCGTGCGGCGTGCGGATGAAGCCGGGGCAGACGGCGTTGCAGCGGATGTTGCGGTCGCGGAATTCCACCGCAATCGCCCGGGCAAACATATGCACGGCGCCCTTGGTCGTGTCGTAAAGCACTTCCATCGGCGTGGCGGCGACCGCCGAGATCGACGAGGTGCAGACGATCGATCCGCCGCCCGCCGCAATCATCTTCGGCAGCACCGCCTTGGTCATCAGGAACATCGAGCGCACATTGACGGCATGCAGCCAGTCCCATTCCTGAAGCGTCGTTTCCAGGAAGGGTTTGATGACGATGGTGCCGGCGTGATTGAAAAGCACGGTTACCGCGCCGTAGCGTTCCTCGACGCCCGCGACGGCGGCATTAACGAGGGTTTCATCCGAGACATCGGCCGTCCAGAAGTCGGCCTCGCCGCCGGCATCACGGATCTGCTTGACGGTTTCATCAGCGGCCTCTCCATTGCGGTCGACAACCGCGACACGCGCGCCTTCTGCCGCAAACAGCTTCGAGGCGGCACCGCCCATGCCGGTCGCCCCGCCCGAGATAATGGCGACCTTGCCCTTCAATCTGTCCGTCATTTTTTGATCCCCTCATGATTGGCAGGGATCATAGATCGACCGGCAGCCGATCGCCAAGCATCTTCAAGGGAGTTTTGCCTGGGGCCTCAGGCCCCGTCGAGCGGCTCGACGGCCTGCGGCTTGCCGGCGCGGTCGAGCCTGATCTTCTCGATGCGGTTTTCGGCGGCCGAAAGCAGCATCTCGCAATGTTTCTTCAGCGTTTCGCCGCGCTCATAGATCTCGATCGATTCATCCAGCGCCACGTCGCCACGTTCCAGCCGGGCGACGATGCTTTCGAGTTCGGCAACCGCCTTTTCGAAGGAAAGACCTGATACCTCAGGCTTGGCGCTGTCAGTCATTCTCAACCCTTCATCATTCGCAGAATATGCATGGCCGCCGATTCGGCGAGGCCTTCCAGATCATAACCACCTTCGAGCAGGCTGACGACCCGGTTCTTCGCATGCCGGTCGGCGAGTTCGAGCACGCGCCCGGTCGCCCAGTCGAAATCCTCGCCGGTCAGGTTGATCTGCGCCAGCGGATCGCGGTGATGGGCGTCGAAGCCGGCGGAGATGATGATGAGATCCGGCCGGAAATCGTCAAGCGCCGGCAGCACCCGCGATTTGAACGCCTCGCGAAAATGGTCGCTGCCGACATTCGGCGAAAGCGGCGCATTGACGATGGTGTTGTGTTTGCCCTTCTCCTCCTTGGCGCCGGTGCCGGGATAGAGCGGCATCTGATGGGTCGAGCAGAACAGCACCGAAGCATCGTCCCAGAAGATATCCTGGGTGCCGTTGCCGTGGTGCACGTCCCAATCGACGATGGCGATACGCTCGGCGCCATGGGTCTTTTGCGCATGGCGGGCGGCGATCGCCGCATTGTTGAAGAAGCAGAAGCCCATTGCCGTCGTCTTCTCGGCATGGTGCCCGGGCGGGCGGGCGGCGACGAAGACATTGTCGGCTCGGCCGGAAAAGACGTCGTCCACTGCCGCCATCGCCCCGCCGATGCCGGTCAGCGCCGCCTGCAGGCTTTTGGGACTGGCATAGGTATCGGCTTCAAGCTGGTTGATCTCACCCTCTTCCTCGGGAATCTCCCGCATCACGGCGAGGAGATGTTCCTCCGGATGCGCCAGCAGCACCGCATCTTCGCTGGCCTGCGGCGCCTGCCGGCGCTCCAGCCGCTCGAAATTCGGATGTTCCAGCGCAACGTTGATGGCGCGGATCCTGTCCGATCGCTCCGGATGACCGGCGGGCGTCACATGTTCCAGGAAGATCGGGTGTTCATAAAGACGGGTGCTCATGAAGACACTCTATCGGTCGCTTACGTCATGTTCCACAGCAGATGGGGCATCGCCTGATGATTTCAACAAGCGCCGTTGTTGCGCGTCCGACCGTCCGTCGCATGGCAATTCACGTCATTTGCGGCGTTTACTTCGAGAAATCCCGTCGCTACTGTCGCTGACGGGGAATTTTGTAGGCAGAGTTGTTGATGAACCAGTCGAGACGCCCGGGTGTGGCGGAAATACACGTGCCGTTTCGCGATGTCGATATGACCGGCCAGATGTTTCTGGCCTCCTATATTTCTTACGCCGAGTCCGTCATTGCGAGCTTCTGGTCGTCGCGTCCCGAGGTGGATGAGGAACCGATCTACAGCGCCACCAAGATTTCCTGCATTCTCCACCGCCCGCTGCACTACGACGAGCCGGCAACCTTCACCGCCGCCGTCGATAAGATCGGCGTCCGCTCCGTCGGCTTCATCGTCTCGATCGACACTGGCGACGAACGCGCCGCCGAGGTCGAGATCACCTGGCAGGCCCGCGGCCGCGAAGATCAGCAGCCGGTGTCTTTGCCGGAGGAGACGCGGGACTGGCTTTACCGGTTTTTGGACTAACGCCTGTCATCAGGACATGTGCGGCAGTTTCAGTGGCGATCGCCGCTTTTTTTGCCCCGGAGCAGAGGCTCGCTGATTATATTGAGCTCGACGCTTGGATAAACGCGCTCTTCCAGCAAGGTAAGGGATCCAGCTCGCACTCCTATGGGCTGACGACCAGCTTCGAAGCTGACCGCCGGCGCCGGCTCTTCGGCAAGAAACCTGAACAGTGTTATATGCGCTATGTCAGGCGGGCTTGGACGCCACTGTTCGAAGCAGATGGCCTGTGAAATGGCCGAGCGAAGCCGGCGCAATTCCGCGGGCTCCTCCGCTTTGACGAAGACAGCGGCTTCCGAAGCCGCCACCTCGTGAAAATGAATGTCAAATGGTGGGGTCTCCCCGACCAGTCTCTCGACGATCTCCTTCCATCTTTCCCCGTTCCGGCTCCAGACCTCGTCGTTCGGGATGCTGAATTGGGCCGCGGCGTCGATCAGGGTGGCGATCGTCATGTGCAGGCTTGTGACCGGGACGCGTAAGAGTGGCGCTCCGCTGTCTCGCTCAATATTGTCTTGCAAGTCGCAAAACTTTGATAATGCCTCGTGATCGGGCAAAAAGTGCAAGTGAAACGCGCAGCAGCGCTTGAACCACAGCGTATCGATCCTCGTGCGGATCACAGCAAGCCTCTCCCACCAACGCGGCACGCCGCACTGTTTGCGTGCAATGTCGATGCTTTGGTATCACATCGCCAAACCGTTCGCCAAGGATCACCGGCATCTGCCGGAGATCGGCAATGATGGTGAAGTTCTTGATACCGCTCAACAAGATTGCAGCGCCCCCGCCCGGGCCGCCTGGCTCAGTATTCGGAACCGCTTCTGTTGGCCAGATCGTGACGTTCCGTCCCTTTCAGCGGTGGATTGAAGACGCTGACGAGAATGAGGTCCTGGTCCTTGCCGCCCCGCAAATAGTGTCGATCATGTTGATCGAGCACGTAGATATCGCCGACCCGGATGGGAAAGACGTTCCCGTCCATATCCTCGACCTCGCCTTCGCCGTGGATGCAATAGCAGGCCTCCAGGTGGTTGCGGTACTGCAGCAGAGCCTGCGTGTTGGCGCGAACGACAGTGTGGCAGACCGTAAATCCCATTCCGTCATCGTTGGTCAGCAGGCGATGGCTCGTGCCATTGCCCCAATCGACGAAGCGCTCGGTCTGCTCCACTTCCTTTAGGCTTCTCACAAACATGTCTTTCTCCTCACGAATGGCGGAGATGTTTTTGATCTCCATGATCCATAGGCCTGGAGTCCATGCCTGTTTCAAATGATCAAAATTGAGAAAACTGTTAGAATAAATTACATGTAATGTCTGGACTCGAGGCGTGGTGAGCTTGATGCGGTATTTCGCTGCACTATCATGGAAAAGTTTTGACATTTTTGCCGGATGATGAATGCTGCCGGTCATGTGAGGAATTCGAACATATGCAGCTGCCGCCCCTGAACGCCTTGAGAGCCTTCGAAGCGACCGCCCGGCTCATGAGTCTCTCAAAGGCCGGAGACGAACTGCATGTGACCCATGCCGCGATCAGTCATCAGCTCAAACATCTGGAGGCATGGCTGGGGCGCAAGCTGCTGCAAAAATCCGGCCGCGGCGTTGCGCTGACCGCGGCGGGCAGCGAATATTACCTGGCCGTCTCCGGCTCATTGGCAGCCATCGCCCACGCAACGGGCAACATGCGCAGAGACCACAATATGCGTTCGATCACCGTCGGATGCATTCCTTCGATCGCGTCGCGCTGGCTGGTGCCCGCGCTTCCATCCTTCCGGGAGAGCGATCCAGGCCTTGACATCAGGATCGTCTACGCAAGAGCGGAAGAGCGTTTCGATGACGAAAGCCTGGATGTTCTGATTACCATGGGAGAAGACCTGTCGGGAGGCCGGGAGAGCCGCCTGCTTTTCTCCCGCCGCAACCAGCCGGTGGCGAGCGTCCACTATCTGGCGAAGCGGAATTGGAGCGTCGACAGCGTTCCCTTTGCCGCGGCCGACCTGCTGCATGACGAATCCGTGGACGGCTGGAAAGAATGGTTCCGAAAGGCTGACATAAGGGCGCCGGAGCCGGTTCGAGGCCCGATATTTCAGGACTTCAATATTCTTGCCACGGCAGTGATCGCCGGGCATGGGGTCGCGTTGTGCCCCGTCGAAGTGTTTCGGCGAGAAATCGATCGCGGCGACCTCGTCGTGCTTTCGGACATCTCGACGGCGGAGACCCAGGGATATTACCTGATCACCAGCTCGTGGGCGAAAAAGCCGGTGCGCCGTTTTACGGATTGGTTCATGCAGGAATGCGGATCCGCTGGTCCGCCGATCATTGAATAAGCTCCGCCAAGGCGGGCGCTCGATGCCCTGATGAAGACATTGAGAAAAGCGGCCGGCGTCAACGGATGGCGCGGTCGAGCAGGGCGGCGACGAAGACCTCGATAACAAAGCCTGGAATCAAAGATCGTGCGCCACAAGCGACCGTTTGAAGAGAATGCTTCTACACCCATTGATCTGCAGATTTTGGCGATCCAAAATGAGCTGATGACCAAATCCGATATTTTGCCACCCAATCTTCGAGAAGCGCTCGCCGCTGTTGGTGAACGCCTGCATAGTGGCCGAAGCGTCGAACCTGAGCTTCCCGCCGTTTTGGCCCACATATCCGCTCTCCCGGCTGCATCGATTAGCCAAGCCGATGCGGCGATCGCGACAGCCGCAAATCTTTCTCGTTGGCGTCCTGAGCCTGCATGGCATGAAAAACTATTTTGGCCTTATCTCTCAGATAAGGAACAGTTGTTGAGATTGCCCGATCTCCGTTACCTGTTCATATTTCATCGCGACGGGCGAATGAGGGAAGCTGCCCTCCAGAGGATAACCGGGGCACTGGAGAGTCCTTTTCTGTTCGCGGCTGTCGCCATGCGTCTGAATGACTGGGCTCAGCCGGTTCGCTTTGCCGCGTTTGCCTGTGCGAAACGCTGTTTCCCGCTGACGTCGGCCGAGGTGATCGCCGATGCCGCGGCCTCCCTGGTTCTGCATCAGGATAGCTGGGGACGATGGGGTGTTGAACGGCAAGCGATGGAAACGACGCTGGCAAGGCCAGACGTCGCTGAAGAGCTGGCCCGTATCCTCTGCGAGGGGCAAATCGGGCCGGTTTCTCGGATTTTTCGTCTCGTGCTGAAGAATAGTTCAATAGATCCCCATTTACCGCAATTGGCGGCGAACGCGAGACAACCTTGGGTCCGTGCTGTGGCGGTTCGAGCCATCGCGGACATGCGCGCAGCTTGGCTGGTTGGTATGGAGTGGCAGTGGATAGACAAGTCTATGGGACGAAGGGCGCGGGCGCCTAGATTCGACTTTCGTGATATAAGGCTCTCATTCGACAAAGCGGGAGTCGTTAGAGCTGCTGCATCAGATGCATCGCCAATCGTTCGGCGCGCTGCACTGACCGCCGTTATTCAGCATTGGCGCGGATGCAAAGAGGCTCAGGAACTTGCGTTGAAGTTGATATCTGATCCGAGCCCTTCAGTGAGAGAACGGGCTGTCTTCATCTTATCGAGGATAGGTGGATCTGTTGCTCCGCATGACCGCATCGGGATACCTTCTTCGCAATAGACGGGCAAAGGTGAGCGGATATCGTTGAAAAACTTCGGCGCCTGACATTAACTCATTTGAGCTGTGGCCTGCACCTTGCAAAATGGTGCGCGCCATTCGACCTACTGATCGCCCTTCACATGTGGAGTTTTCGGTGAAAGACAAGCGAGAGAAAGGGCGGTGGGACACCGATGACGTGCTGACATTCATGTACGGAAAATACAACGGCGCACTCCTACTGGCGTTGCGGGATTTCTGGAAAGCATTTTGTTCAGCTTGGCCCGACAAGCGAAATCCTCCCGTGTCTCCCGATCACCGAGAAGAACCTCAAGACTAAGAACCCGTTTTGATGCTCAACAGGCGGTTGGCGAAGCGCAGCGGCTCAAACGGCGCGCTTGTAAGTTGGGCAGCGCAGAGTGACGGGCCTGCTGGAGGGGTAAGACACGGTATTCCAGCATGTCATGAAAGTTTCACATTGGCGCCATTGCCGCGATCAAAATAATAATCTACTTTTTAATCAGGAAACAAGACTTCCTGAAACGAACGAAAGGATACTGATTGGAAACATTTTTCTCGAATGGCCTGCTCATCATCTGCTTCATCCTCTTTTGTGTCGGAATCTCTGCCAATAGCCATAAGCCGGGTAGGTTTGGCGATGGCGGTGGAGATGGGGGCGACTTTTCACATGGCGGCGACTGCCACGGTGGCGCCTGTGACGGTGGTGACGGAGGAGGGGGAGATGGTGGAGGTGGAGACTAACTGAACTGAAATCGATAGAATGCCCGACCGCCTCAAGGCGGTTTTTTGTTGCCTTTTACCCAAGCCGTGAGAGACGGCAACAGACAGGAACGCCAGACGTTCCGACACTCCCTGCAGGTTTACCGTCGTTCCTCGCAGTTAAATGGGAAGAGCCGCCCATCCGAAGAGTTTTGCGCATGGTTTTCGATAGACCTGCCGACGACGCAATCGATGTTCAACGCAGCCATCAATGCAACAATGGCCGCCTTCGAGCCGAAGGCAGCCATTGTTACACTTGAGATAAAGTTGCCTACGCCTTACGCGCGCTGCGGCAGCAGGGGATAACCGACCATGACGGCGCGGCCGAGGAGGGCTGCGACCAAGGCCTTGATCACATCGCCGGGAACGAAAGCCATCGAGCCGACGAAGGCTTTGGTGAAGCCGAGACCGGCCACCGTCGCGAGATAGGTGATGCCGAAGGCGTAGAGCACGACGACGCCGCCGACCATGGCGGTGAGGAAGAAGCTCACCGTCTGCACCAGGCCGGATTGCTGCTCGTTGACCAGCCGCTCGCTGAGATAGCCGGTGACGAAGGCGGCAAAGATCCAGCCGATCAGGAAGCCGGCGGTCGGCGAGGCGAAGATCGCCAGGCCGCCGCGGCCGCCGGAAAGCACCGGCAGGCCGATGGCGACGAGCAGAAGCACGATCATCACGGCAATCGCGCCGCGCCGGGCGCCGAGCACGACGCCGGCCATCATGACGCCGAGGGATTGGGCGGTAATCGGCACCGGAATGAAGCCGAGCGAGATCGGCGGCAGCAGGCCGAGCGCCACGATGATCGCAGCGAAGAGGGCGGTAAGAACGAGGTCGCGGGTGCTCATCATGAATTCCGTGTTTATCAATCGTTAACTCACATGCCGCCGAATACCGCGCGCGTCAATCGCCGCGGCGATATTATCCGCATCCTTGAGCGTCAGGATGATCAGCGGCGCAAGCAGGCTCGTCGGCCGGACCTTCAGCCCGCGTGCCCTATGCGCCTCGCGGATCGCCTGATAACGCGTGACGATCTCGGGCACGAAGCGCAGCACCAGCCCGAGCGCCAGGCCGATATCGTCGGCCTGCACCCAGCCGGTGCGCTCCAGCGGGCGGGCAAGCGCCGTCACCTCGTCGATAAACGCGGTGATCGAGGTCGTCGCCGTCACGGTGGCGGCAAACAGCGTCAGCGCCGTCAGCCGCAGCAGCGGCACGAGCGCCTCGTGCCAGGGATTGAAGATCAGGTTGAACAGCGCGACGACGGCGATCGTCAGGAAGATCGGCCGCAGCCGCCTGAGCGCATCCGCAAACGGCAGGCCGACCATGCGGTAGAGAACCGCCGTCAGCAGCACGGCGATGGAAAGCAGGGCGAGATTATCGGTGATGAACAGCACGACGCTGAAGGCGGCAAGCGACACCAGCTTTAGTCGCGGCGAAAGCCGGTGCATCATGCTGTTGCCTTCGACATAGAGCGACTGCATCAGGCGGCGATCTCCCTGTAGCGCGCGATCGCCTCAGTGGCCGGCGCATCCGCGGCAAGCCGCCCTTGATGAAACAACAGCACCCGCTCGAAATCGGCGATCAATTCCAGATCATGGGTGATGACGATGGCGCTTTCCGGCAGCCCGGCGATGATCCCTTCGACCAGCGCCCGGTTCTTCAGGTCGAGCTGGTTTGTGGGTTCGTCGAGGATGAGAATGCCTGGACCCGTCGCCAGCACCGAGCAGAGAGCGGCCACCTGCAGCTCGCCGCCAGAAAGCTCATGCGCCCGGCGACCGGCGAGCGCCTCGGCCCCGAAGCGGGCAAGCACGGCCTCGACCTTCGCCTCGATCTCCGCCTTGGTGAAACCGCGCCGCTTCAGGCCGAAGGCGATGTCGTCCCTGACGATCGGCAGGATGATCTGGTTCTGCGGCGACTGGAAGATGAAGCCGACATCGGTCACAACAGTCTTCGCGTCGGCCGTATCGCGGCCGTTAACGGTGACGCGGCCGACCGTCGGCTTGCTCAGCCCATTGATCAGCCGCGCGAAAGTCGTCTTGCCCGAACCGTTCAGCCCGATGACGCCGATCCGTTTGCCAGAAATGCCGAGCGTCAGCGGCTCCAGCGCCACCCGCCCCCCGAAACTGACGCCGGCACCTTCGAAAACAATGTCCAAACCAATCCCTCGCATCCTGCGACGCCGGAAAACGTCTTCATGGGCAGATCCGCGGAGACCAGCCCCTCATCCGGCTGCCGCCACCTTCTCCCCGTAAACGGGGCGAAGGGGTATGCCGCAACCTCTCCGCTCCCCGCCGACGTTTCGCAAGGCACGTCCCCTCTCCCCGTTTTTTACGGGGAGAGGGTTAGGGTGAGGGGCAGTCGCTATTCGCCCGCAGCCGGAAAGAACCGCAAATCCGTCGCCTCGACACGTTCGACCAGCCGTCCCTCGCAGATCGCAACGATCGTCTCCAGCACGGATGACAGCTCTCTCAGAACATCCACATTCCAAAAGCGAGCCACCGACCAGCCATTGCCGGTTATGAAGACATCCCGAACTGCGTCGCGTCGATTGCCTGCGTGTTGGCTGCCGTCGATTTCGATCACCAGCCGCATTTCACGGCAGGCGAAATCCGCAAAATAGGGACCGATCGGCAATTGCCGGACGAATTTATGTCCGTTGAGCCGCCGATCGCGCAGTTCATTCCATAGTTTGCCTTCCGCGTCGTTGTCCGACTGACGCAATGAGCGCGCCCGGGCGGTGGTTTTCGGCTTGCGGCCTCTCATTGACGTTGTTCCGTGTGTGAACGACCGGGTTGATAGT
>NZ_AEYF01000041.1 GCF_000292525.1 Rhizobium sp. CCGE 510 | reverse complement strand
GCCACTGGCGCCAACCTGACAGCAGTGCTTCTATACGGGGAATCCGTGGTGATGAAGAGAAATCTCAATATCGGGTGGCTAGGAAGATTTTCCGGATTATGATGTCGCCATGACGAATCTGCTTTCCAATTCCGACGCCCGACGTGTCTTTCTTGCCAAGCAGGGTCTCAGCGCCCCACCGAACCGCGCCTTGACCAAGGCCGGCCTGTTGCAGCTCATCGGTGAGCTGGGTTTCGTCCAGGTGGACAGCATCCAGACGGTGGAGCGGGCGCATCATCAGATCCTGTTTTCCCGCAACCAGACCTACCGGCGCGAGCATCTGACGGCGCTGCTCGAAAAGGACGGCGTGCTGTTCGAGCACTGGACGCATGATGCCTCCATCCTGCCGAGCGCCTTCTTCGTCTATTGGAAACACAAGTTCCGCCATCAGGAAAAGGTCATCATCGAACGCTGGCGCAAATGGCGCGGCGAGGGTTTCGAGACGGCTTTCGAGGAGACCTATCAGCGCGTTGAGCGCGATGGCGCTATCCTCGCCCGCGACATCAAGGCAGACGGCCATGTCTCCGGCGGCTGGTGGAATTGGCATCCGAACAAGACGGCGCTCGAATATTTCTGGCACACCGGCAAGTTCGCCATCGCCGGCCGCTCGAACTTCCAGAAGATCTATGATCTCACCGAGCGCGTCATCCCGGCCGAATTCCGCGAGCCGGAGGTAAGCCGCGAGGAATTTATCGACTGGGCCTGCCGCAGCGCGCTCACCCGCCTCGGCTTCGCCACCCATGGCGAGATATCGGCCTTCTGGAACCTCGTCTCGCCCGATGAAGCCAAGGTCTGGGTGGCGGCCCATCGTGACGAGCTCACCGAAGTGCTGATCGAACCGGCGCTGGGCGGCAAACCGCGCCCATCCTGGGCATTCGCCGATTTTCTCTCGACGCTCGACGACTATCCCGGCGCACCGCCGCGCATCCGCGTGCTCAGCCCCTTCGACCCGATGATCCGCGACCGCAACCGCACCGAACGCCTGTTCGGCTTTTTCTACCGCATCGAGATTTTCGTGCCCGAACCGAAGCGCGAATATGGCTATTACGTCTTCCCGCTGCTCGAAGGCGACCGGCTGATCGGCCGCATCGACATGAAGGCCGATCGGAAGAAATCGACGCTCGATGTCCGGCGGCTCTGGCTGGAGCCGGGTGTCAAGGCTTCGGCGGGGCGGCTGGAGCGGCTGGAGGCGGAGCTCGACCGGGTGGCGCGGTTTGCGGGAGTCGAGACGGTTGTGCTTTTGGACGGGTGGCGAGGGTAGCGGAATATCCTCTGCCCGGCCCGCGCCCTCACAAGGGAGGCCGTTATAAGTGCCGGCCGAATGAAGCACCAGCTGCGGTGCGTCGCTGTGCGCCGACGGCGAGTTTGGCAACAACGCCAACCACACTCTCCGTCATCCCAGGCCTTGAGCCTGGGATCCATGCCACGACTGCCGGTGGATGCGGCGTGGATGCTCGGCTCAAGGCCGAGCATGACGGAGAGTGGGGTGCGCAGGAGAAACCCATTCACCGCAGACACCTCTGTAAACGCCATCCGCTACGAAATCAGATAGCCAGTCACGGCCTAAACTGATCTCGCTGGAGAGAAGAGGGACCTCCCCTCAGCAAATCTCCGTCTTGCTGATCTTGATCCCAAAACCTTCCAGGCCGACATAGTGCCGTTCGCGGCTGGTGAGCAGCTTGATCGAGCTGACGCCGAGGTCCTTGAGGATCTGGGCGCCGAGGCCGATTTCCAGCCATTCGCTGTCGCGCGTCTTCGCTTCGGCATGGGCTTCGCGGCCCTGGTTGCGGGCCTTGCGGCCATTGTCGTTGTGGCCGACGCCGACCGAGCCTTCGCGCAGATAGACGATGACGCCGCGGCCTTCCTCGGAAATCTTCTGCATGTAGAAATCGACCGGGCTGTTCTTGCCGAACAGATCCTCGGCGACATTCTCCGGATGCAGGCGCACCGGGATATCGACGCCGTCGCGAATATCGCCGAAGACGACAGCGAGATGCTGCATCGGGTCCCAGGGCAGGGAATAGGTATGGGCCTTGGCCTTGCCGAACGGCGTGTCGACATCAAAGCTGGTGCCGAGTTCGATCAGAGTTTCCTTGCGCTGGCGATAGGCGATGAGATCGGCGACGGAGACGAGCTTCAGCCCGTGCTGCTCGGCGAAATCGACCACCTGCGGCCCGCGGGTGACGGTGCCGTCGTCGTTAACGAGCTCGGAGATGACACCGATCGGTGGCAGGCCGGCAAGCTTGCAGAGGTCGACGGCGGCTTCCGTATGGCCTGAGCGCATCAGCACGCCGCCTTCGCGGGAAACCAGCGGGAAGATGTGGCCGGGACGGACGAAATCGGCAGCGCCGACATTCGGATTGGCAAGGTTGCGCACCGTCAGCGTCCGGTCGTCGGCGGAGATGCCGGTCGTCGTGCCGTGCTTGAAATCGACCGAGACGGTGAAAGCCGTCGTGTGGGCCGAATCGTTTTCCGCCACCATGGCATTGAGGTTGAGACGCTTGGCCTCTTCCTTCGGCATCGGCGCGCAGACGATGCCTGAGGTGTGGCGGACGATGAAGGCCATTTTTTCCGGCGTGGTATGCACGGCGGCGACGATCAGGTCGCCTTCGTTCTCGCGGTCATTGTCGTCCATGACCACGACGATCTCGCCGGCCTCGAAAGCTCGGATGGCGTCGACGACGCGCTTCTGGTCATAAGACATGGGCGAGCGCTCCTATTTCAGACGGCCGGTCTGGCCGCGGTCGCGAAGATAATGGTCGGCGATGGCGCAGGCGACCATCGCCTCGCCGATCGGCACGGCGCGGATGCCGACGCAGGGGTCGTGCCGGCCCTTGGTGCGGATATCGACATTCTTGCCGTCGGCATCGATCGACTGGCGTTCGGTCAGGATCGAGGAGGTCGGCTTGACGGCGAAACGCGCCACCACCGGCTGTCCGGTCGAGATGCCGCCGAGAATACCGCCGGCATTGTTGGAAAGGAAGATCGGCACGCCGTCATTGCCCATGCGCATCTCGTCGGCGTTGTCTTCGCCGCTGGTTTCGGCGGCGGCAAAACCATTGCCGATCTCGACGCCCTTGACGGCATTGATCGACATCAGCAGCGAGGCGATGTCCTGGTCGAGCTTGGCATAGATCGGTGCGCCGAGGCCGGCCGGCACGCCTTCGGCAACCACTTCGACGACCGCGCCGATCGACGAGCCCGTCTTGCGGATGCCGTCGAGATACTCCTCCCAGACCGGCACGATCGCGGCGTCGGGGGAGAAGAACGGGTTTTGCCCGACCTGGTCCCAGTCCCAGTTGCGGCGGTCGATCTTGTGCTTGCCGATCTGTACCAGCGCCCCGCGCACGGTGACACCAGGCACGACGAGCCGGGCGATGCCGCCGGCCGCAACCCGTGCGGCGGTCTCGCGCGCTGAGGAACGGCCGCCACCGCGATAGTCGCGAATGCCGTATTTGAGGTCATAGGTATAATCGGCATGGCCGGGGCGGTATTGCCTGGCGATCTCGCCGTAATCCTTGGAGCGCTGGTCGGTGTTTTCGATCAGCATCGAGATCGGCGTGCCGGTTGATGTCATCGTCTCGCCGTCGGCGTCGAGCATGACGCCTGACAGCACCTTTACCAGATCGTCCTCGCGCCGCTGCGTCACGAAGCGGGATTGCCCGGGCTTGCGCTTGTCGAGCCAGACCTGCAGGTCCTCGAGCGTGAAGCGCAGCCCCGGAGGGCAGCCGTCGACGACGCAGCCGAGCGCCGGACCATGGCTTTCGCCCCAGGTGGTTACGCGGAAGAGGTGACCGAATGTATTGTGCGACATGTGTTCCCACGGTGGCGCGCCAAAGCCGGTCGCGCCATTGCTTGAAAAGGCGCGACACTCATAGGCCAAAAAACCGTCGAGGCAAAAGTCTTTCTTTGCGTCAAACCGGCAGCGGCGGAAATGCTGTTTCGGTCTTCCGGCGCGACCCTCTTTCCGCAGGCAGGGCAGGGGTCAGGGGAGGGCGGTCGGCAGGCGGCGATCATGAGGCCAGCCGCCACCCCGTTCCGGTCGCCTCATTGGTGAAATCGTCGAAGGAGAGCGGCCGCGAGAAGGCATAGCCCTGCAGGATATCGCAGCCGAGGTCGCGCAGCAGTTCGGCGTGCGCCGCCGTCTCCACCCCTTCGGCCACCGTCTCGACGCCGAGCGAACGGGCAATCTCGATGATCGAACTGACCAACGCCCGCTCCTGCGAGGCATGGACGATCGGCTGCACCAGCTGGCGGTCGATCTTCAGCCGCTTCGGCTTCAGTTTCAACAGGCTGACGATCGAGGTATGGCCGGTGCCGAAATCGTCGATCTCGATATCGATGCCGAGCGCCTTGATACGCTCGAGATTGTGCGAGACCACGTCCTCACTCTCGTCGAGGAAGATCGATTCCACCAGTTCGAAAGAGATCTCGCCGGGGCGGATATGCAGATCTGCCAGCGACTCCAGCAGGCTGCCGTCATGCAGCCGCCGCGCCGAAACATTGACCGAGACCTTGGGAATGGCAATGCCGCGCGCCGTCCAGCGCATCTTGTCGCGCAGCGCCGTTTCCAGCACGATCCGGTCGAGCATCTGTACGACGTTGATCTCGTCGGCAATCCGCAGGAACTTGTCGGGCGCGAGCCACCCCTTGACCGGATGGTTCCAACGCACCAGCGCCTCCACACCGGTCAGCTCCATCGTCCGAGCCGAGAATTGCGGCTGGTACCAGGCGGTGAACTCGCAATTGTCGATGCCGGCGAGGATCTCGTCGGCGGTGCGCTTGGTATTGATGATATCGGCCTGGAGATTGTGGTTGAAGAATTCGAAGCGGTTGCGGCCCATGCTCTTGGCGCGGTAGAGCGCGATATCGGCGTTGATCAGCACCTTGCGCGCATCGACGTGAATGCCGTTGGCGAGCGCCACGCCGATCGACACACCGCAGCGGCAGGAAAAGCCCTGGAAATCGATGGGCTGGCGCATTTCCTCGATGATCCGCGTCGACAGCTGCGCCATCTCCTTGTCGCCGACGTCAAGCGCAAGGATGACGAATTCGTCGCCGCCGATACGCGCGACGATATCGCTGCCGCGGACATTCTTGGCGAGCACCTTCGAGGCATGCACCAGCATCGCATCGCCGGCGGCATGGCCGAGCGTGTCGTTGATGTCCTTGAAGCGATCGAGGTCGATGTGCAGGATCGAGAATTTCTGCCGCTGCCGGCGGCCGTCATGGGTGAGGCTTTCCAGTGCGATGTCGAGCTTGCGGCGATTGGCCAGTGCGGTCAGCGGGTCGTGCAGCGAATTGTGCTCGATCCTGTTCTTGACGAGCTCGAGCTCGATATTCTTGGCGACCGCCTCGTCCTTGGCCGCCTTCAGCCGGATCGTCATCAGCACGTCTTCGGTGGCATCGAAGGCGATGCCCATGATTTTCATCTCGCCGGTCCCCGTCTGGTGAACCTTGCCGACCGAGCGCACATAGCGCACCGAGCCGTCCTCGACGATCACCCGGCAGACGAGGGTGTGAGTATCGCCGTTCTGCTTGAAATGGCGTGCACTTTCGAGCGCCAGAGCCCGGTCCTCGGGGTGGATGCGCGAAAGCCAGATCTCCTCGGTCATGAAGCCGTTGCGCGGCGCAAGCCCGTAGAGCTCGTGCATGCGCTCGTTCCAGATCGAGCCGCCTCGGTGGGGCCGCGCTTCCCATATGCCGCATTGGTAGGAGTTGAGCGCCAGGTCGAGCCGGCTCGACAGCTCGGCGAGCTGCCCCTCGCGGCTGGAGAGCTCTTCAAGCGCCAGCTCCAACTCGGCATTCTTGACCTCGCTGGTATCCTTGGCCTTGCGCAGCATGTCGGTCGTCACCGCATCGGCGGTCACATCCCAGACGATGCCGATCGTCTTGCTGACGCCGCCGGCATCCGTATAGAAGGCGCCGACCGAGCGCAGATGCCGGATGCCGCCATCGGCAAGCAGGATGCGGTACTGCGCCGTGCAGGCGGCGCCGGCGATGCTGCAGCTGAAGAAATGCACTTCGGCAATGTCGCGGTCCTCGGGCAGGATCGCCGCCAGCCATTCGTCGAGCGCCCGGCTTCCTTCCTCGGCCGGCTTGCCGTGCAGGGCAGCGGCGCGCGCATCCCAGAGCAGGCTGCTGGAATGATCCAGCAGCTCCCAGATGCCGATGTTGGAAGATTCCAGCGCCAGATTGAGCCGCTGCGACAGTTCCTTGAGTTTCGCTTCGCGCGTCTCCAGCTCGGTGATGTTGCGATAGCGCTCGCCGAGCAGGAGTGTGGCGAAGAAGATCGGGATGATGATGATGCTGCCGGCGGCAACGACGATCAGGCGCAGCTCGGTTCGGTTTTCCGGTATCGCGTCCCAGCCGCTGTTCGGGACGACGGAGAGTTCCCACTTGCCGCCGGCAAAGCCGATCTTCTGGCGCATCGGATCCTTGCCGTCGATATCGGACGACCCGAAGAAGGGCGCTGCTGTCGCGGCCCTCGCCGGCGAGGCGATATCCCGGATGGCGATCGAAAGATGGTCGAGATGCGGATAACGTTCCCGGTTCTCACGGTCGCGCGCCGGCATCAGTCCGGTCGCCTCGTAAAACATCTGCTGGTCGATGACGAGCTCGACCGCCCCAAAGATCCGCCGCTGGCCGTTCTCCTTGGCGAAAACCGGGAAGAATATGGCAAAGCCGTCCCGGCCGTCGGTGCTGATCGGGCCATAGAAGCGCGCCGACTGATCGCCGGCCGCAGGCGTCATGGCCTGGCGTGAAAAGAGCGTTTCGCGCACGTCGCGGCCGATCCGCTCATTCCCGGATTGCGCGGGATAGACGTTGCTGACGATGAAATCGGGTGCGACGGCGATGTGAATGAAGGACGGATTCTGGATCAGCAGCCAGTTGATCTGCCGCTCGATCTCATCTCTATTTGCCGCGCTGACGGAGATCAGGTTGGTAAGGTCGCGGACGATGCTGAGGTCCATGTTGATCTCAGCCATGACCCGGGCACGGATGAGGTTGGCCTCGCTTTCGGTGCGGATATGAAGTTCGCGCACGTAAGACGCAGTATTGGCCCGGTCGAGGCCGAAACCGACCATGATGACGACAAGGGCGACAAGGGATGAAACCAGAAACGAGACGCGGGCATTCTTCAACACGCGCCGTAACTGCTTGTTGTCGCTCAGCCTGGATAACAAAATGAGACCCCCGTATTCCGAGTAACTGTAGGACGCGGGGGTTAATTTACGATTGCCCGGAGGCAATGCCGAAAAATTGTCGGAAGGAAAAAACGCGGCTAAAGCGGCATCTTGATTATATTTAAAATCCTATTCATCAATTAGGCGGGAAAAGCCATTCTTACGGGCAATTTTCGCCATATTCAGGAGGCTATCTGTGGCCAGTCAAGTTTTCGTGCAGCGCTTTAAAAGGATTGTCGCCATGCGTTTCGTCGTCGCCACGCTTTTGGCAACAGCAAGTTTCCTGTCGCCGATGAGCGGTTTTGCCGAGAGCGCCGATGTCGAGGCGACGATCAAGAAGGTCGACACCGCCAATCTCGTGCTGACGCTCGATGACGGCAAAACCTATCAGGCACCCGAGGAATTCAATTTCGACGGCCTCGAAGCCGGCGTGAAGGTCATCGTCTTCTATACCGAGGTCGACGGCAAACGCGTCATCAACGATCTCGATATCGTCAAGTAGGGCGGCTTTCTGGAGAATGGTTGGGCGAGGTTCGCGCGATGCTGCCCCTCACCCTAACCCTCTCCCCGTAAACGGGGCGAGGGGACGTGCCCTGCGAGACGCTGGTGAGGAACGGAGACGGTGTGGTATGTCCCTTCGCCCCGTTTACGGGGAGAAGGTGGCGGCAGCCGGATGAGGGGCACGCGGCGTTCGCGAATTAAGCAATATTTACAGCCAGACGATCGTCCGCTCGGCGGTTTCGATCCTGGCGATCCGGTCCTGCGGGATTGCGCCTTCGGCAGCGCTGCTCTTCGGCAGGTCGGAAATCGTCTGGAAAAGCGTGCGGATGACGCCGCCATGCGTCACGCAGACCGTCGGGCGCTCGACCGAGTGCAGCCAGGAGCCGGTGCGCCAGGAGAGAATTTCGTAGCTCTCCGCGTCGTCGCCGGGCGGGATGAAATCCCATTTCGAAGCGTTGCGTTCCGCTACCCGCTCGCGCTGTGTCGCTTTCAGTTCCTTGAGCGTCGAGCCCTCCCAGTCGCCGAAGGAAATCTCCACGAGCCTCGGATCGGTGCGATAGGCAAGCGGCGGCAGGCCCATGGCGGCGCGCATGATTTCCATCGTCTGGCGTGTGCGCTGAAGCGGGCTGGCGACGAAATCGAATTCAACGACGGTGTCGCCGAGAATATCGGCAAGCGTGATGCCGTTTTGCCGGGCCTGTTCCAGGCCCGTGGCATTCATCGGGATATCCTTCTGGCCCTGCAGGCGGCGCTCGGCATTCCAGGCGGTCTGGCCGTGTCTGATCACATAGATAAGCACGGTCTCGGCTCCGTTAGAGCAATTCCGGCGCAAGCGCGCAGCGGGTCTGCGTCCGGAATTGCGTAAAAACAGAAAGAGTGGGCATTGCCGTCACGCGAAATTCTCTAGTCCTTGATGACGGAAATGTCTGGCGCGTCGACAGCCTTCATGCCGATGACATGATAGCCGCTATCGGCATGGTGTATTTCGCCGGTGACGGAACGCGACAGGTCCGACAGGAGATAGAGGCCGACATCGCCGACTTCCTCGATGGTGACGGTACGGCGCAGCGGCGCGTTGTATTCGTTCCACTTCAGAATGTAGCGGAAATCGCCGATGCCGGAGGCGGCAAGCGTCTTGATCGGTCCGGCAGAGACGGCGTTGACGCGGATGTTCTGCGGTCCGAGGTCGACGGCCAGATACTTGACGCTCGCTTCGAGCGCGGCCTTGGCAACACCCATGACGTTATAGTTCGGCATCACCTTTTCGGCGCCGTAATAGGTCAGCGTCAGCATGGCGCCGCCATCCGTCATCAGCTTCTCGGCGCGGCGTGCGACCGACGTGAAGGAATAGACGGAGATCTGCATCGTCTTGGCGAAGTTGTCGGCCGAGGTGTCGACGTAGCGGCCGGTCAGCTCGTCCTTGTCGGAGAAGCCGATCGCATGCACGAGGAAATCGATCTTGCCCCAGAGCTTTTCGACGTTTTCGAAAACAGCGTCGATCGTGGCTTCGTCGGCAACGTCACAGTGGCCGACCAGCGTCGCGCCGATTTCGGCGGCGAGCGGCTCGACGCGCTTCTTCAGCGCATCGCCCTGGTAGGTGAGCGCGACTTCTCCGCCCTGCGCATGAATGGCCTTGGCAATACCCCACGCAATCGAGCGATTGTTGGCGACACCCATGATGACGCCGCGTTTGCCTGCCATGAGGCCGGATGCTTGAGCCATATTTCGCTCCCTAGGAATTCTAATTGATCCTGCCTATGGCATAGGCCGCTAATCGGTTCAAGCTTGGCCTGGATCATCAACTGTTAGGTATCGTAACAAAGGGTGCGAAAGTCATAAATATTTCACAGGAACAGGCCTTCGCGCATGCTCCGCATCAGATCGGTGACTTTGTCGTCGGGTTTTTCCCACAGGATAATGCGCAATTCGACGACGAGATCGCCTCTGCCGCCTTCTTCGCGGGGCAGTCCCTGGCCGGGGATGCTGATCGTCTTGTCCGAGCCCGACCATGCGGGCACCGTAATGTTGAGCGGCCCGCTTGGGCCCTCGATGCGCGCCTCGGTGCCGAGAACGGCATTTTCGATGCTGAGCGGCAGCACGGCATGCAGATCGAAACCATCGACCGTGAAGCGCGGATCGGGGGCGATGCGAATGTTGATGACGGCATCGCCGCGCTGCATGCCCGGCAGCTTGAAGCCCTGTCCCTTGAGCCGCAGCTCGTAACCGTCGGTCGTGCCTGCCGGCAATGCGAAGCCGATCTCGCGGCCTTCCGGCAGTGAGGCGGTGATCCAGCCGCTCTTCAAGACGTCGTCGATCGAAACCGTCGCCGTCGCCACCTCATCCGGTGCTTTTTCCAGGCCGGTATCCTTGGCGCCGGTAAAGCGGCGCACCAGGGAGGTCAGGATGCTGAGCGGCAGCGGCAGGTTGGCAGCTGCATTGGCTGCAATCTCACTTGTTTCCTCGTCGGCCTTGCTGTCGGTATCGGCGGCGTCGCCATCGACGCGCCTGCCGGTCTCGCCCGTCTGCTGGTTCTGGGCCTGCTGGTTCTGGGTCTGTTGGTTTTGGGCCTGCGGGTTTTGGGTCTGCTGGTATTGAGCCTGCTGATATTGTGCCTGTTGCGCGCGACCTTGCGCCTGGCCGCCAGCGGCACGGGCCTGGGCGCCGAAAATGCGCTCGACCATTTCGTCGGCGGGCTCAGCGGATCCTGCCTGTTGTCTGGAGCCCTCGGCAGCCGCCTTCTGGGCGGCGCGCGCAAGCTCTTCCATTACCCGCTCGGCATTGGCCTTCGCCGCCTTGGCGCGCACGGCAGCCTCGCGCGCTGCCTGGCGCTGCTGCATGATCGTCTGTTCGTTTTTCTTGGCTTCCGCCATCCGCACGGCAGTGTCGAACAGGCTGCGTTTGCGCGGATCCTTCAGCGTTTCATAGGCGCGGCCGATCTCGGCGAACCGGGCGGTTGCCGTCGGGTCGCTCTGATTGTGGTCGGGATGGGCTGATTTGGCCATATTGCGCCAAGCCGCCTTGATCTCGTCTGCTGCCGCGTCGCGCCTGACGCCCAGAATTTTATAAGGATCGCGCATGTCAAAACCGCCGATGTTGCGATGCGGGAAGCCACGTCCTTGCCCAGCATCCCGAAATTCCAATAGTAAAAGCTCAATATCAACTCGGAACGCGCCATCCCGCCGCAAAGGCAGGGACAACCCCTCTCAACGCTGATCGTGCGTCGGAGTTGCTAATCACTTCTTATTTCTGGGGAGAGATGTGCGATGTTTTGCAGCGAATGGTTAGCTCTTTGCTAAGCATGCGGCAGAAAGCCGTCAGGCGTTAACCTGTTGGCGAGCCGGATCAACTTTCTGGCTGGAAACTCAAAAGCTGCCAGTTGCCGCCGCCGACAAGGCAGGTCTTGCCGTAGAATTTGGCGATCCCGACATAGGAATGCCGCGTGGTGCGGAATTGGCGGCAGACCTGGCCTGATTCGTTGTTCTCGACGATCGTATCGATGACGCCGGCACTGCCGGTCGATGCGTTCGCCCAGGGAAGCGGTTGGCCCTCGAGCCTTTGCACATCGGCCGAGGTCACGGCATTGCGCACGGTCATCTCGTCGGAGAGCGTATCGGTGCTCGGCGGCGTCTGCGGCACGGTGCCGGTTGCCACCGACCTGTCGACCTTGGCTTCGCTGAGAAAATCCATGCCGCCTGCAAGGCAGCCGGAAAGCGAAAGCATTGCAACGCCGATGACGAAGAACACGCTGCTGCGTCGCCGCAGGCCCTTTGTATGGCGATATGACTTTGCTATGACTTCCACCCTGCATCCTGTCCAGTTATCGAAAGCTGGGCGAGTTTTGAATAATCCGGGGCATTTGAACCAATATGTCGGCAAACGAGTTAACAAGCGGTGACTTTACCGAAAGTGGCGAGCCCTTCAAGCTCTTTGCCGAATGGCTTGGAGAAGCGGAAAGTTCCGAACCCAACGACCCGAACGCCGTGGCGCTGGCGACGGTCGATGAGGATGGTCTTCCCAATGTCCGCATGGTTCTCCTGAAGGGATTCGATGACGACGGTTTCGTCTTCTACACCAATTTCGAGAGTCAGAAAGGCCGTGAAATTCTGGGCCAGAAAAAGGCGGCCATGTGCTTTCACTGGAAAAGCCTGCGTCGCCAGGTCAGGCTGCGTGGCCCGGTCGAGATCGTCACCGATGCCGAAGCCGACGCCTATTTCAAGACGCGGGCGCGCGGCAGCCGCATCGGTGCCTGGGCCTCGAAACAATCCCGCCCGCTGGAAAGCCGCTTCGCGCTGGAGAAGGCCGTGGCCGAATATACCGCGCGTTACGCCATCGGCGATATTCCCCGCCCCGCCCACTGGTCTGGCTTCCGCATCCGGCCGACCTCGATCGAATTCTGGAAGGACCAGAACTTCCGCCTGCATGACCGGGTCGAATTTCGCCGGCCCTTGCCGGAAGGCGCATGGGACAAGGTCAGGATGTATCCGTAAGCGGCCCTATTTTCCCATCAGCTTCAGCGGAATGCCAGAGGCAAGGGCTGAGACGTAGCGTCGCTTCTGGTAGAAGCCGTTCAGCGAAATGCGCGAGAGATAGGCGGTTTGCCGCGTGACCGGCAGGCCCGGCTGGGTGGTGACCGCAGCCTGAAAGCCGAGATTGCGGGCAATCGCCGCCTCGCGGCCGGTCGCCGCCACCGGTGTGCCGTAGGGATAGGCGATCGTCACGGGACGGATGCCGGTCACCGCCTCGACGTAATCGGCCGAAACCTGCATCTCGATCCGCGCTTCGGCTTCCGGCAGCCGGGCCAGCGCCCGATGGCTGATCGTATGGGCGCCGAGTGTTGCGAGCGGATGGGTCGCCAGCCATTGCAACTGGCCGGGCTCCATCACCAGCTCGCGGGTGATGTCGGTCGGCTCGATGCCGTTTTCCCGCGCCAGAATGTCGATTGCAGCAATGGCACGCGCCTCGTCGGAGCGGTGGACATAAGCGGCGAAGCGGTCGAAGGCATCCCATTGTTGCTGCGGATTGTCGAGCGCCAGGCGCTCGCTGCCGCCACCGAAATCGAAGCGGATTTCCCCAGCCCGGCGCAGGAGGACGGCAAGCGTCTCCCACCAGATACTGTGCGAGCCCTCGGCAAAACCCTGGGCGACGAACACCGTAAACGGCGCCCGGTGCTGTTCGAACACCGGCAGCGCATGCTCCAGATTGTTGATATAGCCGTCGTCGAGGGTGAAGGCTGCAAACGGCTTCCCACCCTCGGGCTCCGCCAGCAGCGCCGGCACTTGGTCGAGCGGCACGAAGCGATAGCCCTCCCGCCTCAGGCGCCGCAGCGCCGTATCGAGAAATTGCGGGGTGATTTCGAGATGTGCGTTCGGCTCGAAAGCCTCCGGCACGTGCGGGCGGACGTGATGCAGCGTGAAGATGACGCCGCGTCCGCGCGCTTCGCGCATCAGGCCGGCGGCCGCGAGAAGCCAGGAAAGCTCGAGCCCGGCGCCGATCGCTGCGCGTTTCGCCAGTCGTTTCAATTTCCCGGTCATGCGGCGCCTGTCCTCAACATTTGCGGGAAAGTAGCAAGCGCGGCTTAAGCCTTGCTGAATCCCAATTTCGCACAGGTCTCTCATTTCCTGTTAACCAAGACGATGAAAAGACTAGAAAAATGATAGGCGTTGCCTCAAAGTCGCGCCAAACTTGCGGCTTCTGTCACAATACGGCACAAACGCCGATCCTATCGAGAGCCGACGCATCAAGGGGAACTGCATGAGAACGCTTCTGGCGGCTGTTTTGACCGTGACGCTTGCCGTATCGGCGCCTCTTGCGGCCCTGGCCGGCAGCGCCTCGCTGGTCCTCGATGCCCGCACCGGCAAGGTTCTCGCCGCCGAAAACGCCGACACACTGAACCATCCGGCCTCGCTGACGAAGATGATGACGCTCTATCTCACCTTCGAAGCTCTGAAGCGCGGCAAGATCGCCTGGGATACGCCGATCAAAATGTCGAAATACGCCGCGTCTCGGCCGCCGACCAAGCTTGGCGTCAAGGCTGGTGGCACGATCACCGTGCGCGAGGCGGTCTATGGAATGATCATTAAATCCGCCAATGATGCAGCCTCCGCCATGGGCGAAAAGCTCGGCGGCTCGGAAAGCGGTTTTGCCGGGATGATGACCGCCAAAGCCCGCCAGCTCGGCATGAGCCGCACCGTCTTCGTCAACGCCTCAGGCCTGCCGGACGGTCGTCAGGTCACCACGGCGCGTGACATGTCGACGCTCGCCATCGCGCTGATGAAGAACTATCCGAACGAATACCGGCTGTTTTCGGCGGCAAGCTTCAATTTCCGCGGCCGCACCGTGCGCGGCCACAACAATCTCATGTACCGCTACCAGGGCATGGACGGCATCAAGACCGGCTATACCAACGCCTCCGGCTTCAACCTCGTCAGCGCCGTCAAGGACGGCAATCGGCGCGTCGTCGGCGTCGTGCTCGGCGGCCGCACCGCCCGCAGCCGCGACGCCAAGATGGCCGGTCTGCTCGACCGTTATCTCGGCCGTGCCTCGTCTTCCGGCGGCGCCAAGCTGGTGGCGAGCGTCGGCGCCAGGGAGCCCGTCGAAGTCGCCTCCGCCGCCGATGATTCCGATGTTCCGGTGCCGCTCAGCGCACCGCGCCAGGCCGACGATCTGGCAGCAAAGAGCCTGGCCTATGCCGATGACACCGTCGTGCCGCTGGAGCGTCCGGTCGCGATGGACGAAATCCTGAACGCCGGCAAGGCGCCGAAAATGTCGGCAGACAAGACCGTTGGCGACTGGCAGATCCAGATCTCGGCCGCTCCGAGCGCCGATGCCGCGCGTGCGCTTCTCGCCCAAGCCAAGTCTGAAGGCGGCGCGCCGCTCAGTTCCGCCTCGCCCTATACCGAGGCGGTCGGGAAAGGCGCCAACAAGATCTATCGCGCCCGCTTCGTCGGCTTCGCCAGCAAGGACGCCGCGGTCTCGGCCTGCGATGCGCTGAAGCAGCGCTCCTATGACTGCATGCTGCTGCCGGACCACGGCTGAACGTCACCGCGGCAGTCGGGCAATTGCCGCTGGACACGCATCGGGAATCAGCGTCTCTTCCATAAACAAAAGGAGAACGCCGATGTTGCGTCGTCTTGCCGACCAGTTCGAAATCTCTTCCTCTGCCCATGTCGCCGCCAACGGCATCGAGCGCGACGCCGACTGGTTCCTGCTGAAGCTGCAGGAGGAAATGGGTGAACTGACCCAGGCCTGGAACCGGCTGACCGGGCGCGGCCGTGCAAAAGGCCGCTCGCCTGAAGACATGCGGCGCGATCTGGCCGACGAGACTGCCGACCTTCTCGGACATCTCCTGCTGTTTGCCCGCCGCAACGATATCGATCTTGCCGCGGCGATCGAGCGGAAGTGGCTGTTCAGCCAGCCGACGTGCTGAAGAGCTGATGCATTGCCGGCTGCTGGAGTCAGCCGAGCTTGTGTCGATAAAACTTGGTGTCCATCGCCATCAGCGGGAAGGCGCGAGGCAGGGCGCTCTTGGCGACCTCGGTAAAGCCGTTCTTCTCGTAGAACCGATGGGCGGCGACGAACTTGTCTGTGGTGCCGAGAAAGATATCGGTGAGGCCGGCATCGCTGGCATGGGAAAACAGGCGGTCAAGGAGCAGCGCCGCCACGCCGTGTTCGCCGCCGCGAACCTCGGCGGCGACGAACATCTTGCGCAGCGCCGCCTGGTTATTGCCGATATCCTTCAAGCCCAGCGTGCCGACGATGGCACCATCCCTGACGGCGACCCAGAACTGCCCCTTGCCGGACTGATAGAAATCCGGGATGACCCGCAGATCCGGCTGCGCATCGGCAGTGATATCGATGCCGAATTCCTGGCGCTGGATCGGCAGGATCACCGAAAGCACGGCATCGGCATCATCTTCCGTGAAACGCCTGATCTCGACCTGTGCCATCACGGGCTCCTTTCGCCTCAGGTCTGGGTGCCGCCGACCGTCACCTGGTCCATGCGCAGATGCGGCTGGCCGACGCCGACGGGAACCCATTGGCCGCCCTTGCCGCAATTGCCGATGCCGGTATCGAGCTTCATGTCGTTGCCGATCATCGATACCCGCTTCATCGCATCCGGACCGTTGCCGATCAGCATGGCGCCCTTGATCGGTGCGCCGACCTTGCCGTTCTCGATCAGATAGGCCTCGGTGCAGCCGAAGACGAACTTGCCGGAGGTGATATCCACCTGGCCGCCGCCGAAGGAGACGGCATAGATGCCCTTCTTCACCGAGGCGATGATTTCCTCGGGCGTCTTGTCGCCGCCGAGCATATAGGTGTTGGTCATGCGCGGCATCGGCACATGCGCATAACCCTGGCGGCGGCCGTTGCCGGTGGGCGCCATGCCCATCAGCCGGGCATTCTGCCGATCCTGCATATAGCCGACCAGCTTGCCGTTCTCGATCAGCACATTGTAGCCGGAGGGTGTGCCCTCGTCGTCGATGGTGATCGAGCCTCGGCGGTTGTCGATCGTGCCGTCGTCGACCACGGTCACGCCGGGGGCGGCGACCATCTGGCCGAGAAGCCCTGAGAAGGCCGACGTCTTCTTGCGGTTGAAATCGCCTTCCAGCCCATGGCCGACGGCCTCGTGCAGCATCACACCCGGCCAGCCGGAGCCGAGAACGACGTCCATCGTGCCCGCCGGCGCATCGATTGCCTCGAGGTTGACGAGCGCCTGGCGCAGCGCCTCGTCGGCGCCATACTGCCAGCTGCCCTCGGCGATGAAGTCGCCGAAGCCGATGCGCCCGCCGTGGCCATAAGAGCCGCTCTCCTGCCGATCGCCTTCACCGACCATCACCGAGATATTGATGCGGGTCATCGGTCTGATGTCGCGCACGCGGTGTCCGTCGGCGCGCAGGATGTCGACCACCTGCCAGCTCGCCGCCACCGAGGCCGTCACCTGCCGCACCTTGTCGTCCTTGCCCCTGAGATAGGCGTCGATGTCCTGCAGCACCTTGACCTTTTCCTCGAAGCTCGGTTGGCCGATCGGGTTCTGGTCGCCGTAGAATTTCTTGTTGGTGCCTTGCGGGGCTGCGGCATAGGAGCCGGAATAGCCGCGCGTCACTGCACCCACAGCATCCGCCGCCCGCTTCAGCGCCGCCACCGAGAGATCACCGGCATGGGCGAAACCGACCGCTTCGCCGGCAACGGCGCGCAGCCCGAACCCTTGCTCGGTGTTGAAGCTGCCGCCCTTCAGCCGGCCATTGTCGAAGGTCAGCGCTTCCGCCTGCGCATGCTCGATAAACAGCTCGCCGTCATCGGCGCCGGCCAAGGCCTCGGCGACCAGACCACGCATCGTGGCTTCGTCGGCATCGAATAGCGTCAGGAGATCGGTGGTCATGGTCTGGCTCCAATGGGCATGCGTTCGGGAATGCGCTTACACCTTAGATAGGGCTCCCTGTGACAAGGAGTGAAGCCCTGCGGTGGAATATTCTTTGTGAAATGAGGTTATCTTGGCTCGTGCGACACCGCCCGGTTCGCGCGGATGGCTGCCCCTCACCCTAAAAACGGGGCGAGGGGACGTGCCAAACGCGGCGTTGAGGTTGAGGAAGGCGGCGGGCGGCTATTCCCCTTCGCCCCGCAAGCGGGGGTCCGAAGGACGGGTCGAGACCCGCGGCTCGACCCCGGTTGGTGCCGGCAGGCGGAGGGGCGGACCCGCGGCAGGCCGCCAGCTGATCTCAAGGCAGGGCGTCGAAACCTTCGGCAAAACCCTTGAGGTCGACCGGGATGCCGATGCCTTCTTCCGGGGTCTGGAAGACGATGAAGGTTGCCTGGGCGCCGCTGCGGAAGGTCTTCAGCAGCTCGTCTTCGAGCACGACCTCGGCATAACAGCCGTCGGAGAAGCAGCGGACGAAATAGGCGCGGCCGATATCCTTACCGTCGACATTGAGCCCGAGGCCGTTCGGCAGCAGCACGCCGAGCGGCGCCAGCACGCGGAGGATCTTCGACTTGCGGTCGGCCGTCTTCAGCACGACGACGGAAAGCCCGACCTCCGGCCGATCCTCGGCGATGACATTCTGCATCAGCGCGCACTGTTCGGTCGAAGCGCCGGCCGGCTTGTCACAGACCACGGACCATGCGCCGTGATTGGATTTCACCGTACCCGGTGCCTGCGGCTGGGTCTGGCCGGGTGTCACCTGGATATTCGGACTGGCCGCACTCGGCTGCTGCGGCGTCGGAGCTGGGGCTTGGGCAGGAGCAGCAGCCGGCGGCTTGGCCTGGGCCGGCGTCGGTTGCTGCTGTGCGAAAACAGGTGTCGTCGCTGCGGCCGCGATGCTGACAGTCACGAGAAGCGACTGCGCGAGGGAACGGAAACCCATGGAAACCTCTGGATATCGAATCATTTGCGGCTATTGTTGAAGCTGCCCACCAAAAATGAAAAGCCCCACCCCGTGAAAACCGGGGGACTGCGGCGGAAATTGGACCTTTCGGAAATAATGTGTGGCGCGCGGGTTGGCCGGAAAGCCGATTTTTCATATGCTGATGAAAAACTTGGGATGTTTTGCCGTTCTGGCCTGCCTATGCTTTCAGCAAAAATGCCGCATAGACAATTGCTCTGACCTGTTGCGGCAAATGCCAAACTGTGGTTTGAAGCGCTGAAGATGGCAAGGATTCTGCGTTCTATTTTGCAGGTCGAGCGCTCGAGGGAGATAATAAGGTGATGAAGAAGGCTTATGCAGCTCTGACCGCGCTGGTCTGTCTGCTTTTTGCTTCCGGCACATATGCCGACCAGCCAATGCCGTGGCAGGCGACGCTGCAGCCGGCGGCAACGCCGATCATGCGGGAAATCCACTGGTTCGAACAATATACCCTGTGGTTTATCGTTCCGATCACGCTCTTCGTTCTGGCCCTGCTCATCGTCGTCTGCTTCAAGTTCCGCGCCAGCGCGAACCCGGTTCCCTCGAGGACGAGCCACAACACGCTGATCGAGATTGCCTGGACCGTGGGGCCGGTCCTGGTGCTGCTTCTTCTCGCCATTCCCTCGTTCAACCTGCTGACGGCGCAGCTGACGCTGCCTGAAAACCCCGACGTGACGATCAAGGCGACCGCCACCCAGTGGCAGTGGAATTATGAATATGAAGGTTCGGGCGACAGCCCGCTCGCTTTCGACAGCTACCTCCTGAAGGATCAGGACCGCGCTGCCGCCGGCAAGGAAGACAAGTCGGTTTATCCCAGACTTCTCGCCGTCGACAACGAACTGGTCCTACCGGTCAACAAGACGGTCCGCGTTCTCGTGACCTCCGCACCGACCGACGTCATTCACGCTTTCGCCATGCCGTCCTTCGGCGTCAAGATCGATGCCGTGCCGGGTCGTCTGAACGAGACCTGGTTCAAGGCCGAGCGCGAAGGCCTGTTCTATGGCCAGTGTTCCGAGCTCTGCGGCAAGGACCATGCGTTCATGCCGATCGCCATCCGCGTCGTCTCCGAGGACAAGTATAAGCAGTGGCTAACCGCAGCCGCCAGCGACCTGCCCGGCGCCTACAAGACACTCATGGCCGCAACCGATGGTCCCGCAAAGACCCTCGACGTCGCCGAAGCACAGTAATAAGGGGATCGGGACAATGGCTGGACCTTCCGCTCACGACGATCATTCTCACGATCACGCCCATCACGACCATGCGCATGATGATCACTCGCATGGCGATCACGATCACTCGCACAAGCCGAGCTTTGCCAATCGCTGGCTGTTCTCGACCAACCACAAGGACATCGGCACGCTCTACCTGATCTTCGCGATCATCGCCGGCATCATCGGCGGCGCGCTGTCGGTTGCCATGCGCATGGAGCTGCAGGAGCCTGGCATTCAGATCTTCCACGGCCTGGCCTCGATGGTCTATGGCTATGAGGGCGATGCCGCGATCGACGGCGCCAAGCAGATGTTCAACATGTTCACCACGGCGCATGCGCTGATCATGATCTTCTTCATGGTCATGCCGGCGATGATCGGTGGTTTTGCCAACTGGATGGTGCCGATCATGATCGGCGCCCCCGACATGGCCTTCCCGCGCCTGAACAACATCTCCTTCTGGCTGATCGTGCCGGCCTTCGCGCTGCTGTTGCTGTCGATGTTCGTCGAAGGCCCGGCAGGCGCCTACGGCACGGGCGGCGGCTGGACGATGTATCCGCCGCTGGCGACCACCGGCACACCCGGTCCGGCTGTCGACCTTGCGATCTTCGCGCTCCACATTGCCGGTGCCTCGTCGATCCTCGGTGCGATCAACTTCATCACCACGATCCTCAACATGCGCGCACCCGGCATGACGCTGCACAAGATGCCGCTGTTTGCCTGGTCGGTGCTGATCACCGCCTTCCTGCTGCTGCTGTCGCTGCCGGTTCTGGCAGGCGGCATCACCATGCTGCTCACCGACCGTAACTTCGGCACCTCCTTCTTCTCTCCGGAAGGCGGCGGCGACCCGATCCTTTACCAGCACCTGTTCTGGTTCTTCGGTCACCCCGAGGTCTACATCCTCATCCTGCCGGGCTTCGGCATGGTCAGCCACATCATCTCGACCTTCTCGAAGAAGCCGATCTTCGGTTATCTCGGCATGGCCTACGCCATGGTCGCGATCGGCGCCGTCGGCTTCGTCGTCTGGGCTCACCACATGTATACGGTCGGCCTGTCGCTCGATGCGCAGCGCTACTTCGTCTTCGCGACGATGGTCATCGCCGTTCCGACGGGTGTGAAGATCTTCTCCTGGATCGCGACGATGTGGGGCGGCTCGATCTCGTTCCGCACGCCGATGCTCTGGGCGATCGGCTTCATCTTCCTGTTCACGGTCGGCGGCGTCACCGGCGTCCAGCTCGCCAATGCCGGTCTCGACCGCTCGCTGCATGACACCTATTACGTCGTGGCCCACTTCCACTACGTTCTGTCGCTCGGCGCCGTCTTCGCGATCTTCGCCGGCTGGTACTACTGGTTCCCGAAGATGACCGGTTACATGTACAACGAGTTTGTCGGCAAGCTGCATTTCTGGGTCATGTTCATCGGCGTCAACCTGGTGTTCTTCCCGCAGCATTTCCTCGGCCTCGCCGGCATGCCACGCCGCTACATCGACTATCCGGATGCCTTTGCCGGCTGGAACTATGTTTCCTCCATCGGCTCTTACATCTCGGCCTTCGGTGTGCTGATCTTCCTCTTCGGCGTCTTCGAAGCCTTCGCCAAGAAGCGCGTCGCCGGCGACAATCCGTGGGGTGAGGGTGCGACGACGCTCGAATGGCAGCTGCCTTCGCCGCCGCCCTATCACCAGTGGGAACAGCTTCCGCGCATTAAGTAATTGCGCGGGTGTCAGGACGCCGCATTCGATACGGCGTCCTGATATTCGGATATTCAGGACGGAATAATGACGGTTATCGACAATCACGGGACGCTTGCAAAGGACGGCGAATTGTCGGAAGCGAGTGCGCGCGATTATTTCGAATTGCTGAAGCCGCGGGTGATGTCGCTCGTGGTCTTCACTGCCTTTGCCGGCCTGGTGCTGGCGCCGGGCCACATCCATCCCGTCCTCGGCCTGATCGCCATTCTCTGTATCGCCGTCGGCGCCGGCGCCTCCGGCGCGCTCAACATGTGGTATGACGCCGATATCGACGCCATCATGAGCCGCACGGCCAATCGTCCGATCCCGGCCGGCCGCATCGCGCCGTCCGAGGCTCTGGCCTTCGGCCTGGTGCTGTCGGGCTTCTCGGTCGTCATCCTCGGCCTTGCCGTCAACTGGCTCTCGGCCGGCATCCTTGCCTTCACCATCTTCTTCTACGCCGTCGTCTACACCATGTGGCTGAAGCGCTCGACGCCGCAGAACATCGTCATCGGCGGTGCTGCCGGCGCCTTTCCGCCGATGATCGGCTGGGCCTGCGTGACCAACAGTGTGACCATCGAAAGCACCGTTCTCTTCCTGATCATCTTCCTGTGGACGCCGGCGCATTTCTGGGCGCTGGCGCTGTTCAAGATGCGCGATTACGAGGCCGTCGGTGTGCCGATGCTGCCGAACGTCGCCGGCGAGCGGGTGACCAAGCATCAGATCGTCGCCTATGCGGTGCTGACCGCGGTCTGCGCGGTATTGCCGTCCGTCCTCGGTTTCGCCAGCCTCGGTTATGGCTTGGTGGCCGCCGGCCTCGGCGCCATCTTCATCTACTGTTCCATCGCCGTCTGGCGCATGCCCGACGGCGACCTGAAGATGATCCCGGCGAAGAAGCTCTTCGGCTTCTCGATCTTTTATCTTTTCGCTGTGTTCTCCGCCTTGATGATCGACCGGCTGGCGTCGGTGCTGGTTTCGCATGCGGGAGGTTGGTTCTGATGGAATTGGTCAAGCTCACGGAAGCGCAGCGCAAGTCGCGCCGCAACCGCAACATCGCCCTCGGCCTGGTGCTTGCCGGCCTCGTCATTCTCTTCTACGCGATCACCATCGTGAAGATCGGCGGGGGAATGGCGGGATGACCGACAACGCCGCCGCACCGAAAAAGCCGGGCCGCAACAACGGCGCCGTGGTGATGATGTGCCTGAGCTTCGTTTTCGGCATGGGCGCGATGAGCTACGCCGCCGTGCCGCTCTACCGGATCTTCTGCCAGGTCACCGGCTATAACGGCACGACCCAGCGCGTCGACCAGGTGTCGAGCGTCGTGCTCGACCGCACGATGCGCGTCACCTTCGACGCTAATGTCGCGCCCGGTCTGCAATGGGACTTCAAGCCGGTCGAGCGTGAGGTCAATCCAAAGATCGGCGAGACCATACAGGTCAATTTCACCGCCGAGAACCGCTCGAACGAGACGCAGCGCGGCCAGGCGGTTTTCAACGTCACGCCGGGCGAGGCGGGCGTCTATTTCAACAAGGTGCAATGTTTCTGCTTTACCGAAACCGACCTGAAGCCGGGCGAGAAGCTCGACATGCCAGTGGTGTTCTACATCGATCCGGAGATCGTCAAGGCCGTGGAATCGAAGAACATCCATACGATCACGCTGTCATATACGTTCTATCCGAAAGAGGGTCCGAAGCCGCTGGCTTCGAATGAGGGTAGAGCGGAAAAGAGTGAAAAGAAACTTTGATCAAGGCTCGTTTCCGGTTATGCCGGAGGCCGAGTGAAGGAAGACATCCGGGGATAGCGACATGGCCGATGCTCATCAGAAGAATCACGACTATCACATCATCGATCCGAGCCCGTGGCCGATTCTCGCCTCGCTCGGCGCCTTCATCATGGCGATCGGCGGCATCTGCTACATGCGCTACCTGAACGGCGGCTCGTTCAAGGTCGCCGGCGCCGAACTCGCCAATCCCTGGCTGTTCTACATCGGCCTCGCGCTGGTTCTTTACGTCATGTACGGCTGGTGGGCCGATACGGTGAAGGAAGCCCATGAGGGCGCCCACACCCGTGTCGTATCGCTGCACCTGCGCTACGGCATGATCATGTTCATCGCTTCGGAAGTGATGTTCTTCGTCGCCTGGTTCTGGGCCTATTTCGACGCCAGCCTCTATCCGAACGAGGCGATCCAGGCCGCGCGTCTGCTCTACACCGGCGGCACCTGGCCGCCGAAGGGCATCGAGGTCCTCGATCCCTGGCACCTGCCGATCTATAACACCGTCATCCTGCTGCTCTCCGGCACGACGGTGACCTGGGCGCACCATGCGCTGCTGCACAACGACCGCAAGGGCCTGATCCAGGGCCTGACGCTGACCGTGGTGCTCGGCGTGCTGTTCTCCTGCGTGCAGGCCTACGAATATGCCCACGCGCCCTTCGCCTTCAAGAATTCGATTTACGGCGCGACCTTCTTCATGGCAACCGGTTTCCACGGTTTCCACGTGCTGGTCGGCACCATCTTCCTGGCCGTCTGCCTGATCCGGGCGCTGCGCGGCGACTTCACCCCGAAACAACATTTCGGCTTCGAAGCGGCCGCCTGGTACTGGCACTTTGTCGACGTCGTCTGGCTGTTCCTGTTCTTCTGCATTTACGTCTGGGGCGGCTGGGGCGCCCCTGTCGCAGCCGGCTGATTGCAGCGAAATTCGAATAGAAGGCGGGCCTGGTGCCCGCCTTTTTTGTATGGCTGACGTCTTCTTGGTTTGTCCGTTTTGCGCAGAAAGCTGCCCCTCACCCTAACCCTCTCCCCGTAAAAAACGGGGAGAGGGGACGTGCCTTGCGAGACGTTGGCGAGGGACGGAGAGGTCGCGGCATATCCCCTTCGCCCCGCAAGCGGGGAGAAGGTGGCGGCAGCCGGATGAGGGGCAGGTCTCAACGCCCGCCAGCAATCCGCTCGAAGGCCGAAGGCTCGGGAATGCCCAGGTCAAGCCGCAGGCGGATCGCCTCGGCGCATTCGAGCGCGGTGAGCACTGACGTATCGACCTCCATGTCATAGATGCCGGGCCGATGCACTTCGTCCTGCCAGCGTTGCACCGGTTCGGGGACCGGCACGTCCTGCGTGGCGCGGAGGTACAGTGTCTCGCGGCCTTCCTGTTTGAATTCCCGCCGGTACATGATCGTCCCGATCGGACAGCGCACCCCGACGAACAGGATAGAAAAGCCCTCCAGGCGCCTGGCGCTGTCGCCTAGAATGCCGAGCGGTTGCGAATAGCTGTCATGATGGCCGAGATCGGCAACCACATTCAGCCCCAATCCGGCGTGGATGGCGATCGATTCATAAAGGGCCGCATAGAGGAACGGCACAAGTTCCTCCAGCTCCGGCCGCTCGCCGCCGGGCCTGAGTCCGATCCCGGGTCGGTACCGCTTCGGTGTCATGGCATTGTAGGCGTCGACGCCGAAGTTTATCCACGGCCCCTCGAATTCCTCCTGGATTGCGCGCGCAATGCTGGATTTCCCACTTCTGGGCGCGCCGTTCAGGATAATGATCTGTCCAGCATGGTTATCGCTCGTCATCCGTTTTCTTCTTCTGTTTGGCGCGAATCACTGAGACGAAACCGCGCAGGCATTTCCATTCGGGATGCGAATACTTTATGGGAGAGTTAAGGCAGCATCGACTGCCGAGAAGGAATGGCATGAGCGAAGATAGCGCCCATTTTCCCCCCGTCGACCCGGTCAAGACAGGTATCAAGGGCTGCTGCCCGCGCTGTGGCCAGGGCAAGCTGTTCGATGGTCTGCTCGGGCTCAAGCCACGCTGCGCTTCTTGCGGCCTCGATTATTCCTTCGCCGATTCCGGCGACGGCCCGGCCGTCTTCGTCATCCTCATCGTCGGCTTCATCGTCATCGGCATGGTGCTGTGGCTGCAGGTGAATTATGGGCCGCCGATCTGGGTGCACATCCTGCTTTTCGGCCCGCTGGCGATCGTCCTGTCGCTGCTGACGCTGCGCTGGTTCAAGGGCATCCTGATTGCCATGCAATACCGTCATAATGCCCGCGAAGGACGCCTGAGTGACTGAAATAGAGCATGTAGTGCCGCGCCGCCGGCTGCCTCTCATCACCGGCATCCTGGTGCTGATCGCCCTTGCCATCCTGATTTCGCTGGGCACCTGGCAGGTGGAACGCCTGCACTGGAAGGAAGGCTTGCTTGCCGATATCGCCGCGCGCCAGCTGGCTGCCCCCGTGCCGCTTGCCGATATCGAGGCGATCGCCGCAGCGGGCGGCGACATCGAATACCGCAGGGTCACCGCCACCGGCCGTTATATCAACAACAAGGAGCGGCACTTCTTTGCCACCTGGCGCGGCCAGACCGGCTTCTACGTTTATACGCCCCTGGAGCTTGCCGACGGGCGCACGCTTTTGGTCAATCGCGGCTTCGTTCCCTATGAGAACAAGGAGCCGGAAATGCGCATGCAGGGCCAGCTGACCGATCAACAGACCGTCACGGGTCTCGCCCGCGAAAAACTTCCCGGCAAACCCTCCTGGGTGGTGCCGGATAACGACGTCGCCAAGAACATCTTCTACTGGAAGGATCTCGACGTCATGGCCGAAAGCGTCGGGCTGGACAAGGCGCGCGTCATTCCGTTTTTCGTCGATGCCGATTCCACCCCCAATCCGGCCGGTCTGCCGATCGGCGGCGTCACCCAGGTGGATCTGCCGAACGATCACCTGCAATATGCCTTCACCTGGTACGGGCTTGCCGCGGTGCTGGTCGTCGTGGTGGGTATCTCCTGGTTCCGCAAACCCGCCAAGGCGCCGGCGCAATAGTATCGCTTCAATTCTCGCTTATATTGGGCTAGAGGTCGATTGCCCCCTCGCGGGACGTCGCCGTTGAAACCGGACGTTGCCAAGTTCTCCCTCATTCCTGTGCTCGTCACAGGAATCCAGTGCGCCCAAGTCCTCGGGCGCGGAAGGTGGACTTGGCGGTTGACAGTCGTTCACGGCGCCGACGCGCTGTGGCTGGATTCCTGTGACGAGCACAGGAATGAGGAATCTTTGACGGAACAGACATGAATATTGCGGCGAAACCTCCCTTGACGATCAGGCTCTGCGGCCCGCGTGGCTTCTGCGCCGGCGTCGACCGCGCCATCCAGATCGTCGTGCTGGCGCTGAAATCCTATGGTGCGCCGGTCTATGTGCGTCATGAGATCGTCCACAATCGTTATGTCGTCGAGGGGCTGGAAGCCAAGGGCGCCGTCTTCGTCGAGGAGCTGGACGAGATCCCGGCCGAGCATCGCGCCCAGCCGGTGGTATTTTCAGCCCATGGCGTGCCGAAATCCGTGCCGGAGGATGCGGCGAGCCGCAACCTGTTCTATCTCGACGCCACCTGCCCGCTGGTCTCCAAGGTCCACAAGCAGGCGATGCGCCACAATCGCCTTGGCCGCCATGTCGTGCTCATCGGCCATGCCGGCCACCCCGAGGTGATCGGCACGATGGGGCAGCTGCCTGAGGGTTCGGTTTCGCTGATCGAGACGATCGAGGATGCCGACGCCTATATTCCGATTGACGCCGACAATCTCGGCTACGTCACCCAGACGACGCTGTCGGTCGACGATACCGCCGGCGTCATCACCCGCCTGCACGAGCGCTTCCCGAACCTGACGGCGCCGGCAGCGGACTCAATCTGTTATGCGACGACCAACCGCCAGGAGGTCGTCAAACAGGCGGCCCCCGGCTGCGATCTCTTCATCATCGTCGGCGCGCCGAATTCCTCCAATTCCAAACGTCTCGTCGAAGTGGCGCTGAGGGCAGGGGCGAAGAAATCGATCCTGGTGCAGCGCGCCGCCGAGCTCGACTGGAACGAGATCGGCACGATTTCGACGCTCGGCCTTTCCGCCGGCGCCTCCGCTCCCGAGGTCATCGTCAACGAGATCATCGAGGCGTTCCGCGCCCGCTTCGACGCCCGCGTCGAGCTGGCCGAAACGGTGCAGGAAACCGAAAATTTTCTCGTCAATCGCGAATTGCGCAGCATCGAGCTGACGGCGGCCGACATGGCCTTCGTTAACGGCTGATCATATTAAAACCCTATCGCGACGCCGGATCGTCAATCCGGCGGATCCAATAACAGCAATGCATGAAGGCGAGACCTCACTTGGCAGTCTATACCGATATCGCCGAAGACGATCTGAAGTGGTTCCTGACGGAATATGAGGCGGGCACGCTGCTCTCCTACAAGGGGATCGCCGAAGGCGTCGAAAACTCCAATTTCCTTCTGCATACCTCCAAGGACCCGCTGATCCTGACGCTCTATGAGAAGCGGGTGGAAAAGACCGATCTGCCGTTCTTCCTCGGTCTGATGCAGCATCTTGCCGCCCGCGGCCTGTCCTGCCCGCTGCCGCTGCCGCGCAGCGACGGCGCGCTGCTCGGCTCGCTGTCCGGTCGTCCGGCGGCGCTGATTTCCTTCCTCGAAGGCATGTGGCTGAGAAAGCCGGAAGCCAAGCACTGCCGCGAAGTAGGCCGGGCGCTGGCCGAAATGCATGTCGCCGGCGACGGTTTCGAACTGACACGCGAAAACGCGCTTTCGGTCGATGGCTGGCAAACGCTCTGGGAGAAATCCGAGGCACGCGCCAGCGAGGTCGAGCCCGTCTTGCAGGACGAGATCCGCAGCGAACTCGATTTCCTTTCCGCCGCCTGGCCGAAAAACCTGCCGGCCGGCGTCATTCACGCCGACCTCTTCCCCGACAACGTCTTCTTCCTCGGCGATCAGCTCTCCGGTCTGATCGATTTCTATTTCGCCTGCAACGATCTGCTCGCCTACGACGTCTCGATCTGCCTGAATGCCTGGTGCTTCGAAAAGGACGGCGCCTACAACATCACCAAGGGCACGGCGATGCTCGAGGGTTACCAGAGTGTCAGGCCGCTGAGCGAAGCCGAAATAGCCGCCCTGCCGGTGCTGTCGCGCGGTTCGGCGCTGCGGTTCTTCCTGACGCGGCTCTATGACTGGCTGACGACGCCTGAGGGCGCCATGGTCACCAAGAAGGACCCGCTCGAATATCTCCGCAAACTGCGCTTCCACCGCCAGATCAAATCGCCGGCCGAATATGGATTGAGCCTATGAAACACGTCGATATCTTCACCGACGGCGCATGTTCCGGCAATCCCGGCCCCGGCGGCTGGGGCGCGGTCCTGCGTTATGGCGATACCGAAAAGGAGCTTTGCGGCGGCGAGGCGGATACGACCAACAACCGCATGGAACTGATGGCGGCGATCTCGGCGCTGCAGGCGCTGAAGAGCCCCTGCGAGGTCGATCTCTATACCGACAGCGCCTATGTCAAGGACGGCATCTCCAAGTGGATTTTCGGCTGGAAGAAAAACGGCTGGAAGACCGCCGACAAGAAGCCGGTGAAGAATGCCGAGCTCTGGCAGGCCCTGGAAGAAGCCCGCAACCGCCACACGGTAACGCTGCACTGGGTCAAGGGCCACGCCGGCCACCCGGAAAACGAACGCGCCGATGAACTTGCGCGCCGGGGCATGGAGCCGTTCAAGAAGGGTAAAGCGGTTTCGTTTTAGCCGGATCGGCGTTACGCCTGTGCTTGAAAGCTGCCCCTCACCCTAACCCTCTCCCCGTAAAAAACGGGGAGAGGGGACGTGCCACGCGTGACGTTGGCGAGGGACGGAAAGGTTGCGGCATACCCCCTTCGCCCCGAAGCGGGGAGAAGGTGCCGGCAGGCGGATGAGGGGCGGGCACCGATTCACGATGACATCGACGCGCCCGGAGCGCTAACACTGGGCCATATCACGCCGCACCAGATGCTGGACTCCGTCCGGCATCGCCTCGATGAGGTCACGCAGCGGCATCGGTTGCAGATTGAACCGATCGAGCACGGCTCTGCTTGGCAAAGCCCAGCAAAATTCCAGATCGGCAGCGCCATCACGGACCCGGTGGACGATGTCGGTCTCATGGAAGGGCAGGGCGCTGAGGAGTTCCGCCTCATAGTAGAAGCCGACTTCATGAATTCTTCGTCCCAAAAAATCGAAAAAATTCTCGATGACAAAGCGTAGCGGCCCGACGGTGGCCTTACAGCCGATTTCCTCTTCTATTTCGCGTGCAAGCGTTTCGGCACCCGCTTCGTGAAACTCCACGCGTCCGCCGGGCAGGACCCAGAAAGGGTCGCCAACGACGCGATGGATGAGGATGTGGCCATGGGACCGGATCAATGCGCCGGCCCGGAGTTGGAAGCGGGAGTTGCTGGAGTCCAGCACGATCATGGTTCGAGCGGTATCGTCCATATTTTGTGTGCTCCGGTGTTAGACGCTAAAGGGCTTACCTCTGGTGTTGGAGGTCGACAATAGGCCCGATTGCTCCCCCCGCTCCCCCAAGCTTCCAACGGGTGAAGATGAATGCGGCGCCGCCACGATTCCCCTTCTCCCCAGCGGGGAGAAGATGCCGGCAGGCAGATGAGGGGGTGAGCGGCAGAGCCGCGAATGCGCTGAGCGTTAGCGAAGGGCAACAATGAAGGATGTGCCGTGCGGCCCCCTCATCCGACCCTTCGGGCCACCTTCTCCCCGCTGGGGCGAAGGGGGGGGTCAAGCAGCGCGCCCGAACCTCTTTCAAGCCGCCTGCTGCTGCGGCGCCGTTGCCGCCCCCTGGATCAGCCGGTGCAGATATTCGAGCTTTGCCACCACTGGCGTGGACAGCACGAAGGGGTAGGAGTCCGGTTGGCCCATGCTGCGTTGGATGGCGTTGATCGCCAGGCTGAGCGGCACCCAGGCGCTGACCAGCTGTTCGGCGCTCTTTGCCCGGTAGGGGAGGAAATCCACCTCGCCGGCGATCTCCTCATGGCCGCGCGGATCGATGGCGATGCCAAAGGCGCGGGCGGTTTCGAGCGTATCGACGATATGGAGGTAATGGGCGAAACATTCGGCAAAATCCTCCCAGGGGTGGGATGCCGCATAGGCGCTGATGAAATTGTCCTGCCATCCCAGGGGCGCGCCGCCGGCATAATGGGTCTGCAGAGCGGCTGCATAATCCTGCCGTTCGTCGCCGAAGACGGCGCGGAAATCCGCCTGGCCGTCGCGGTCGCGCACCAGCTTGTTCCAGATGAAATGGCCGGTCTCATGGCGGAAGTGGCCGAGCAGGGTGCGATAGGGTTCGTTCATCGAGCTGCGCGCCTGCTCGCGCGTCGCATCGTCGGCCTCTGCGGCGCGGATGGTGATCAGCCCTTCCTCGTGGCCGGTCATGGCCGGCACGACATAGCCGTTGCTCTCGATCGAATCCTCGAGGAAATCGAACACCAGGCCACCTTCAGGATCTTGCACACGATCAGGATGCGGCAGCCTCCAGCGCAACAGCGAATAAAACAGATGACGCTGCGCCTGGCTGATGCGCCGCCAGCGATCGATGCCGTTTTGGGTATCGATGTTCGGAACCAGCCGGTTATGGCGGCAGGCAACGCAGAATTCGCTCTCGCCTTCGCCGTCCACCAGCCAGTTGCAGATGTCGAGGCCGGCATTGGCGCAGAAGCGGACTTCACGGTCGGGGTCGGAAACAAGCTGCCAGAGTGTCTCGTCGCGCGGCTCCAGCGCATGCATGGCGAGATCGCCGGACAGGAAGCCGAGGCGATGGTTGCAGCGCACGCATTGACGGTTGTCGAAGTGGACGACTTGATCGCAATTGTCGCAGGCGAAAAGCTTCATCGTATATCTCTGGAAAGCATGCGTGGCGGATTAAAAATGCCTGCCGCGCGAGGGGCGCAGCAGGCATGGTTTATAACGGATGAGCTTGTGGCTCAGAGCCGGTCGACAGCGCCCTTGAGCTTGTCCTTGACCTTGCCGGTTGCGACCTGACCTTTGCCCTTGGCTTCCTGAACGGTGCCTTTGGCCTGCATTTCGCGATCGTCCGTGGCCTTGCCGACGGCCTGCTTGGTCTTGCCGGCTATTTCGTTTGCCTTGCCGGAAATCTTGTCGCTGGTGCTACCCATAGGTGATGTCTCCTTCGTCAGCCGGGCCTCTTGCCCGTGTTTGCCGAAATGAAACGTCACCCAGCGCAATTCGTTCCAGATAGATTCAGGCCAGATAGATTCAGGACAAGTCAGTTCAGGCCAATTACCTCAGGCATGCCCGGCTTCGGCCGAAAGCATGGCAGCGGTAACGCCCATGCCGGCGAGCGCCCGCTCGTATTTGTCGTCGAGGCTGCAGTCGAAGATCAATTCCTCATTGGCCGCGCAGGTGAGCCAGCCATTGTTGACGACTTCGTTTTCGAGCTGGCCGGCCGACCAGGAGGAATAGCCGAGCAGCATCGTCGCGCGCGTCGGCCCATGGCCCTTGGAGATGGCGCGGACGATGTCGAGGGTCGCGGTCAGGCAGATGTCATCGCTGACCGGGATCGAGGAGTCGCTGGAATAATCGTCCGAATGCAGCACAAAGCCGCGCCCGCTTTCCACCGGGCCGCCGGTCTGGATCGGGAAGTCGCGCGCCCGTTTCGGCAGCACGATCTGATCTTCCTGCTTGATCATGTCGAGATGAAGCAGCACATCGGTAAAGGTCAGGCTCTGCGGGCGGTTGATGACGAAGCCCATGGCGCCGGCATCCGAATGCGCGCAGATATAGATCACCGTGCGCGCAAAATTGCGGTCTTCGATGCCGGGCATGGCGATCAGGAACTGGCCATCGAAGAAGCCACGTTCCCGTCTGTTCTTCAGCGTCGATAAGGACATCGTTCCTCCTGCTGCCAACCGCACCGAGGCTTGACAGGAGAAACATGGGCCAATGTCACACATCAATCAACCAAAAATGAAGATTTAAATCGCCGCGACTTCTGGCGGCCAAACACCACTTTCGGTAAACCGTTGTTCCATGATGATTATTTCCGCAGTTCCGCGCCGGCTTTTAATCGCGGTTATCTCAATGGCCGCAGCCCTTGCCGCCCATCGTTCGGCCCACGCGGAAATGAGCGCCTGGGCGGAGAATGAAGGCGGCCGCATGCGCCTGGTCGCACTAGCGCCCGATGCCGCCGGCAAGATCCGCGCCGCGCTGCAGATCGAGCCGAAACCCGGCTGGATCACCTATTGGAAAGAGCCGGGAAACACCGGCATTCCGCCTCAGTTCACCATCGCGGCGGACAGCGGCGTCACGCTCGATGCCATCGGCTATCCCGTTCCGAAGCATTTCTTCAACGGCGCGGTCGAGGATATCGGTTATGACGCGCCGGTGACGCTGCCGCTTTCGCTCAACGCGGCAGGCAAGGACGAAGTCGAGATCGACGCCTTGGCTTTCATCGGCATCTGCAAAGATATCTGCATTCCCTTCCAGGCGAATTTTCAACTAAAGCTTGGTCCTGCCATCCAGTCGCACCGCCAAGAAGAGGCGATCCTTGCGGCGGCCGCTGCAAGCCTGCCGAAGCCGCCATCGGCCGATTTCGATGTCACGGCGCACGCGATGGCGGCTGACAGGAAGACGCTGTCGCTGACGCTGGTTTTGCCGGGCGAGGGGCCGGACCAGGGCAAGGGCGCGCCCGATATCATCGTCACCGGACCGAGCGGCTATGCCTTCACCAAGCAGATCGGCGGCAAACGCGAGGGCGGTGTCTTCAAGACCGACGTCGCCATCGGCAAGCTGCCTGGGGATTACGACATATCGGGCAAGCGCTGGGGCGTGCTGGTGATCGATGGCGAAAGGGCAATGGAGACGACCGTTCCTTTTGAGTGACGAGTTTGCCTTTGAATGCCCGGCCTTGCCTTTGAAGGCGCGGATCTTATAGTCGCCGCAAATCTCTCTGCGGTGCCCGCTGCCTCCCGAGAACCCAACAAGCTAGAACCCAACAAGCAGAACCCCAACAAGCCAGCCTCCCAAAGCCGGAATTCAAGGAGAAAACCATGACCATCGCAATCGGCGACAAGCTTCCTGCTACCACCTTCAAGGAAAAGACCGCCGACGGCCCGGTCGAAATCACCACCGAACAGCTTTTTTCCGGCAAGCGCGTCGTGCTGTTTGCCGTGCCGGGCGCCTTCACCCCCACCTGCTCGCTGAACCACCTGCCGGGTTATCTCGAAAATCGCGACACCATCCTCGGCAAGGGCGTCGACGACATCGCCGTCATATCAGTCAATGACTGGCACGTGATGGGCGCCTGGGCGCAATCCTCCGGCGGCATGGGCAAGATCCACTTCCTCGCCGATTGGGACGCTGGCTTCACCAGGGCCGTCGGCCTCGACGCCGACCTCTCCGCCGGCGGCCTCGGCCTGCGCTCCAAGCGCTATTCGATGCTGGTGGAAGACGGCGTCGTCAAAGCCCTCAACATCGAGGAAAGCCCCGGCCAGGCCACGGTTTCGGGTGCAGCCGCGATGCTGGAACTGCTCTGAGCTTTCGATAGGTATCGGGCGGGGCTGCCCCTCACCCTAGCCCTCTCCCCGTAAAAAACGGGGAGAGGGGACGTGCCCCGCGAGGCGCTGGTGCGGGACGGAGAGGTTGCCGCATATCCCCCTTCGCCCCGCGCGCGGGGAGAAGGTGGCGGCAGCCGGATGAGGGGCACGCCGACGGCGAGTTTAGCGGAAATGCACCCCCAATCTCCGTCATGCCAGGCCCACGCCCGGTGCCGATCGAGGGCAGAGTGGATCCTCGGGTCAAGCCCGA
>NZ_AEYF01000040.1 GCF_000292525.1 Rhizobium sp. CCGE 510 | reverse complement strand
TGCTTTCTGAAAAAAGTAATTTTTCTTCCAAGCAATTGTTTTTGCACACGAAATTTAGGGCATCGTGTAAATACGATCGTTTCCCGGATTCCGACCGACCTGACACGGCCAGGAAAATGAACCTCTTTCGACTTTTCCGGGGAAGAATGCCCTTTCCGCTCCCCTGCGCCCCGACATCATCACAATCTGCTGTCTTAAGAGACACACGATTCACACAGGCAAATGCAGGCAGACTGCCTTTCCCTGTGCGATTTGACTTCCATGCCTATAATATGCACATCTTTCGCCCCAGCCAGGATGGCCGAGAAATGCTTCCAGAGACGCCTGATGTAAGGACGCGGACCCGACTGCCATGATGACGGAGAAAATGATGATCCGCTCGTTGGGCAACGAGCCTCCGCTTCTGGCCGACGGCAGGCGCGCGCCCGACCGCCGCGAGGTTTCCTTGCGCTGGCTCTCGGGCACGTTCCTCACCGGCATTACATCCTCCGTCCTGATGGGCGTCGCGCTTTTTGCCGCCCTTGACGGCCGCCAGCAGCTGGCGATCCCCGCCGAGGCCTATGCGAGTGCGGCGGCGGACGCGCATGAGGATACGACAGTGGTGCGCGGCGGAAGGCTGATCGCGCCCGCTATTGCAGCAAAACCGTCCGACCGTGCCATCATGGAAGTTTCGACCGTCGTCCACGACGGCGAGAAAGAGGTCGTTCGCCGCCAGCCCTTCGCGCATGTGAAGATGACGCTGGCCGCCAACCATGTGGCGACCGAGGACTATCCCGACTTTGATCCCCTGGCGATCTTTTCCGCCGACGAGCCGCAGCCCGCCCCGCAAAGCCGCACCGGCGCGCTTTACGGCTCCGATGTCGAATCCGAAGTCAGCCTGAAGACCATTTCCTTCCCGACCGGCAAGAGCAGCATGAAGATGGCGTCCGGCCTGTCGCTCGAAGAAGTCGAAGAGAATGTTCGCTCCAATGGCTCGGTGCTGACTGATGGCAATACACAGCTTGCAGCCCTTTATTACGTCGATCCGCGCCGCTTCTCCAATGAGGACGCCGATGTCGATCTTACTGCCGGCCTGTCGGCTCGCGTGCTCGAACAGAACATGACGGTCTCCGCATCGGAATCGATCACGCCGCAGACCGAGGAGTTCGCCGACGACATTCTGCCTGTCCGCGTCGACACGCCGATCGCCAAGGCGCTGACGGATTCCGGCTATCCGCAGCAATATGCCGATGGCATTGCCGGGTTTATCTCGCAGCAACTGGGTTCCCCCGACCTCGACAAGGGCGACGTGCTGCGCATCGGCATCATTCAGAAGGGCGAGCAGGCAAAGATCATCCGAGCCAGCGTCTATCGCGGCACGCGCCATCTCGTCACCGTGGCCGTCGACGACAAGGGCAGATACGTGCCCGGAAGCGAGCCGCCGATGCTGGATGCCATCGCCACCGCCTTCGATGACAATTCTTTCGCGCCGCCCCCCGGCCAGAACCTGCCGCGGGTCTATGACGGCATCTATCGCGCGGCCCTGTCCTACGGCATGACCAAGGATATGACGGCGCTGATCATCAAGCTGCTCGCCAGCAATGTCGATTTCCAGGCGCAGCTGCGGTCGACCGATAGTCTCGAGGCCTTCTTCTCCGTCGCCGACAGTGCCGGCCAGGCGACCGAGGATTCCGAACTGCTCTACGTCAACGCCCGTTTCGGCGACACGCAGACGCGCTTCTACCGCTTCCAGGATCCCGAGGACGGCACGGTCGATTATTTCGACGAGAACGGCAAAAGCATCCGCCAGTTCCTGCTGCGCAACCCGGTTCCGAACGGCATCTTCAAATCGGGCTTCGGCATGCGCCGTCACCCGATCCTCGGTTTCGCCCGCATGCACACCGGTGTCGATTGGGCGGCACCCCGCGGTACGGCAATCATCGCCGCCGGCAACGGCACGGTTGAAAAAGCCGGCTGGGATTCCGGCGGTTACGGCAACCAGACGATCATCCGCCACGCCAACGGCTATGAATCCTCCTACAATCACCAGAGCGCCATTGCCAAGGGTGTCACGCCCGGCGCCAAGATCCGCCAGGGCCAGGTGATCGGCTGGGTCGGCACGACGGGCGAGTCCACCGGACCGCACCTGCATTACGAGCTGATCGTCAACGGCACCAAGGTCGATCCCTTGCGCATCCGTCTGCCGGGCGGAAAATCGCTGCAGGGCGAGGCGCTGGCCAAGTTCGAGGACGAGCGCAAGCGTATCGATACGCTGCTGAACAATCAGACGGCAGATCAGCTGGCGAGCAAGTAGCCCCGGTCATCGCCGGCACGCTAATGACCTGAAGTGTCGTCCGGCCCCACCGAACGATAGATGGCGGCCGAAACCGCCATTCTCATTCATCCGGAAGCGGCTTAGGCCGCTTCGCTCACCGTCTGCCGCGTCCTGAACTGCAGCCGGTCCGAACCGCTTGTCACCTTCACCGTCGATCCATCAGGCACCTGGCCGGACAGGATCTGCTCGGCCAGCGGATCCTGCACGAACTTCTGGATCACCCGCTTCAACGGCCTTGCGCCGTAGACCGGATCGTAACCCTTGTTCGCCAGCCAGTGGCGGGCTTCCTCGTCAAGGTCGATGACGATCTTGCGTTCGGACAGCAACGCCACCAGCCGCTTCAGCTGGATATCGACGATCGCGCCCATCTCCTCGCGCTTCAGGCGGTGGAAGAGAATGATCTCATCGATGCGGTTCAGGAATTCCGGCCGGAAATGCCCGCGCACGACCTCCATCACCTCCTCGCGAACAGTATCGCTGTCGTCGCCGTCCTTGAGTTGCGTCAGATATTCTGCGCCGAGGTTCGAGGTCATGATGATCATCGTGTTGCGGAAATCGACGGTCCGCCCCTGGCCGTCCGTCAAACGTCCGTCATCCAGCACTTGCAGCAGGATGTTGAAGACGTCTGGATGCGCCTTTTCGATCTCGTCGAACAGCACGACCTGATAGGGCCGGCGGCGCACGGCTTCCGTCAGCGCCCCGCCTTCGTCATAACCGACATAGCCCGGAGGCGCACCGATCATCCGGGCAACCGAGTGCTTCTCCATATATTCCGACATGTCCATGCGCACCATCGCCGTCTCGTCGTCGAAAAGGAAGCGGGCGAGCGCCTTGGTGAGTTCCGTTTTACCGACGCCGGTCGGGCCGAGGAAAATGAACGAGCCGATCGGCCGGTTCGGATCCTGCAGACCGGCGCGGGCGCGGCGCACAGCGCGCGAAACCGCCTGAACCGCGTCGCCCTGGCCGATTACCGATTTCGCCAGCTCGTCTTCCATCCGAAGCAGCTTGTCGCGTTCGCCCTCCAGCATCCTGTCGACCGGAATGCCGGTCCAGCGGGAAACGACATGGGCAATGTTGTCGGGGATAACGACCTCCTGCACCATCGCGCCGCGTTCGCCATCCTGCCTCTCGGCGTCGACCAGCTGCTTTTCCAGATCGGGGATGACGCCGTAGGTCAACTCGCCGGCGCGCTGGAATTCACCCTTGCGCTGGGCAATCGCCAGTTCATTGCGGGCATCGTCGAGCTGTTTCTTGAGATCGGCGGCAAGTCCCAGCTTCTGCTTTTCCGCCTGCCAGCGGGCCGTCAGCGCGTCGGCCTCCTCTTCGAGCCCCGTCAGTTCGGTCTCCAGCCGCTTCAGCCGGTCGGCCGAGGCGACGTCGGTTTCCTTCTTCAGCGCCTCGCGCTCGATCTTCAGCTGGATGATGCGACGATCGAGTTCGTCAAGTTCTTCCGGTTTGGAATCCACCTGCATGCGCAACCGCGCCGCCGCCTCGTCCATCAGGTCGATCGCTTTATCGGGCAGGAAACGGTCGGTGATATAGCGGTTGGAAAGCGTCGCAGCCGCGACCAGCGCCGCATCGGCGATGCGCACCTTGTGATGCTGTTCGTATTTTTCCTTCAGGCCGCGCAGGATCGAGATCGTGTCTTCGACCGTCGGCTCGTCGACGACGACCGGCTGAAAGCGGCGGGCAAGAGCCGGGTCTTTTTCGACATGTTTGCGATATTCGTCGAGCGTGGTCGCGCCGACGCAATGCAGCTCGCCGCGGGCAAGAGCGGGCTTCAACAGGTTGGAAGCGTCCATTGCCCCATCGGCCTTGCCGGCACCGACCAGCGTGTGCATCTCATCGATGAACAGGATGATCTCGCCGTTCTCAGCTTGCACCTCGTTGAGCACCGCCTTCAGCCGCTCCTCGAATTCGCCGCGGTATTTCGCACCGGCAATCAGCGCGCCCATATCGAGCGCCATCAGCTTCTTGTCCTTCAGCGATTCCGGCACGTCACCGTTGACGATGCGCAGCGCCAGACCCTCGACGATCGCCGTCTTGCCGACACCGGGTTCGCCGATCAGCACAGGATTGTTCTTGGTACGGCGCGAAAGCACCTGAATGGTGCGGCGGATTTCGTCGTCGCGGCCGATCACCGGGTCGAGCTTGCCCTCGAGGGCTTCGGCAGTGAGATCGCGTGCGAACTTCTTCAGCGAATCGAAACCCTGCTCGGCATTGGAAGAATCCGCCGTCCGGCCCTTGCGGATGTCGTTGATGACCTGGTTCAGGCCCTGGGCCGTCACGCCCGCGTTTTTCAGTGTCGAAAAGGTCGAGGCCGAGGATTCGATCGCCAGCGCCTGCAGCAGGCGCTCGACGGTGACAAAGCTATCGCCGGCCTTCTTCGCCGCATCTTCGGCGGTCGAGAGCACCTTGGCGAGCGGCTGCGCCAGATAGATGTTGCCGTTACCGCCGGAAATTTTCGGCAGTTTAGCCAGCGCTGCGTCATTGGCGAGGCGCGCAGCCTTGGCATCGCCGCCGGCGCGCTCGATCAGCGACGCCGCCATGCCCTGGTCGTCATCGAGCAGGACTTTCAGCACATGTTCTGGCGTGAATTGCTGATGACCTTGCGCCAACGCATAAGTCTGCGCCGACTGGATAAAGCCGCGCACCCGCTCGGAGTATTTCTCGATATTCATATTCTACCTCCATGGATCGCCCTGCCCTTATGAGGCGCAGACCGATGATTGAGATCGACCTCCTGAAAAGGCAGGCCGCGCTTGGCCCATCTCTGATTTGGGCGAAGCAATCGAGGAGAATATGGTACCCTATTCTGCGAGTTTAAAGAGCCGATAAAATGAAAATCCCCGGCGCGAGGCCGGGGATTTTCGTTGAATTCTAACGGATGGCATGAACCTCACGCTCCCCTGAAGGAGAAGCGAAATCCTCATTCCGATGCGGCGTCGGCCAGTACCGGCGCCTCGCCGGAGGAACCTTCGCCCTCAGCGGCTGCTTCGCCCTCAGCGCCGCGACGCGGGCGACGGGGACGGCTGCCAGTGCTGCGACGGCGGGGCTGGCGCGGCTGACCGCCGGAGCCTTCCTCATCCATAGCGACCTCGGCCGGAATGCCTTCGATCTCCGGCTGCGGGCCGGTTCCGTCGATCACCTCGGGCTGGGGTGCCGGGGCAGCCGCCGGGGCAGGCGTCGGTTGCGGCTGTGCCTGCGGCCGGTGCTGCTGCCTGCTCTGCGGCGGCTGGACGATAACGACATCATCGCCGTCATTGTCGTTGCCGTCCATATCGTCGCCGTCACGATCCACACCGTCGCGATCCGAACCATCGCGATCATACTCGCCGCGATCGTCGCGCTGGAAGCGTTCCTGCATCTGCGCCTGGGCGCTGGCGATGATACGATAGTAGTGTTCGGCGTGCTGAAGATAGTTTTCGGCAATGACGCGGTCGCCAGAGCTTTGGGCGTCGCGGCCAAGCTGTGCGTATTTTTCGGCGATATGCTGTGCAGTACCGCGAATCTTCACATCGGGGCCGGAGCTGTCATAGGTCCGGGTCAGCGGATTGCCGCCCTTGCGGTTGAAATTGTTGTTATTGTTATTGTTATTGTTACTTCCGCCGCCGCCGCCGTTATTGTTGTTACCACGCCCTCGACCGCGCTTGTTCTGCTGTCCTGGCCTCATAGATCGTTCACCTGAATTCTCTGTTTATGATGGATACATGGCACCAACCGCCATGACCGAAAAGCGGGTCAGGACCTTTGTGCCGCGAGCATACTGCGCCTTTGCGCCGACCTGCCGCTTGGTTTTCAAGTCAGATTGACTGATTCACGCATTGGGTCGTGTTCAACCGTTGAAACTCTCGTTTAAAAGAGCGGACCCCCGAGGCAAACCAAGTACCGAACGAATCTCGTTCATTCCTATCTGCCCAACACGTGCTCGCAACCTATATTGCTTCCCTGGGAAATCCAAGCCTTTTCTTCGCAATAACAATCATGTCCTGTTCGATGCAGCAATTATCGCCTGTCACGCGAGCGCGAACACGAGCACCCTATCGTTCTGACCATAATCTTTTACGGATTTGACGCACTTGAAGCCCTTCGCTTCAAAAATCGCCGTCACATCGTTTCGCTGATCGTAGCCGATTTCCAGCCCAACGACCCCATCGGGCCTCATGAACCTCGCAGCATCTTTGGCGATGGCGTTGTAGGCGTCAAGCCCATCCAGGCCGCCATCCAGAGCCGCAACCGGATCAAATTTCGTCACTTCGGGAGTGAGATCGTGAATGACATTGGAGGCAATATAGGGCGGATTTGAGACAATCACGTGAAACGAACCCTGAATGCTCTCGAACCATCTCGACTGTACGGCTTGAAAACGATCCTGTAGTCCGTGTCTTTCCGCATTCGATCTTGCCGTTCGAAGTGCATCCGCCGATATGTCGCTGCCGATACCTGACGCCTCAGGACATTCGCTCAAAAGCGCAAGGCATATCGCCCCTGTCCCGGTTCCCATATCAAGAATATGGAGGCGGTCTTGTGCCTTTGCAAGGTCCTTGAGATAGACAAGCACCGTATCGACCAAGATTTCGGTATCCGGCCGCGGTTCCAGCGTTTCCACCGACAGCCGAAGCGGCAGGCCGTAGAACTCCCGCTCGCCGAGAATGCGATGCACCGGCTCATGACCGAGCCGCCGCTCCACCGCCTTGAAAATCATCTCAGCCTGCTCAGAAGAAAGCCTCTCGGACGATCGCGTCAAAAGCTCGGTCGGCGATAGTTTCAGAAGACCCGCGACAAGCAACCGCGCATCGGTCGCCGGGTCGACGATACCTGCTTCGGTGAAGCGGCGGCGCGCTTCGGAAAGCATATCGGCGACCGTCGAACTCATTGCTGCTCGCCGAGCTGCGCCAGCTGACTGGCCTGGTAATCAGCCATCAGCGCATCCACCACCTCCTCGATCTCGCCTTCCATCATCCGGTCGAGCTTATAGAGCGTCAGATTGATACGATGATCGGTGATGCGGCCCTGCGGGAAATTATAGGTTCGGATGCGTTCCGAGCGGTCGCCGGAGCCGACCTGGCTCTTGCGGTCGGCGGAGCGCTCGCTGTCGGCCCTCTGCCGCTCGGCATCGTAGAGCCTGGAGCGCAGCACCTGCATCGCCTTGGCGCGATTCTGGTGCTGCGATTTTTCCGAGCTGGTGACGACGATGCCGCTCGGCAAATGGGTGATGCGCACCGCCGAGTCCGTCGTATTGACGTGCTGGCCGCCAGCACCCGAAGAGCGCATCGTGTCGATACGGATATCCTCCTGGCGGATCTCGATGTCGATCTCCTCGGCCTCCGGCAGCACCGCCACCGTTGCGGCCGACGTATGGATGCGCCCGCCCGCCTCGGTCGCCGGGACACGCTGCACGCGATGCACGCCGGATTCGAATTTCAGCTTGGCGAACACGCCCTTGCCGGTGATCGTCGCGATGATTTCCTTGTAGCCGCCGGCTTCGCCCTCGCTCGCCGAGAGCGCCTCAACCTTCCAGCCTTTCTCCGCCGCGAAACGCTCGTACATGCGAAAGAGATCGCCGGCAAAAAGGGCCGCTTCCGAGCCGCCTGTGCCGGCGCGGATTTCGAGGATGGCGCTCTTTTCGTCAGCGGCATCCTTCGGCAGCAGCAGGATCTGCATCTCCTGCTCAAGCGCCTCGATCTGCTCTTTCACCTCGGGCAGCTCCAGCTCCGCAAGGTCGCGCATTTCGCGGTCGACCGACTTGTCCTCCAGCAGCGTTTCGAGATCGGCAAGCTCGGCGATCGCCTTCTCATAGGCGCGGATCTTCGTCACGACGGGCTGAAGCTCGGAATACTCGGATGCGAGCTTCACATAGACATCGGCAGCCGGACCGGCCGACATGCGCGCTTCGATCTCGCCGAAACGACGTTCCAGCTCGCGCATCTTTTCAACGGGAAGCTTCGCCACCCTTCACTCCGATTCTTCTTAGTCTCTGCCTAAAGGGGAATATTGTGGCTTTCGGCGAAGCGGGCAAGCACCTCGCGCATCGGCATCATGGCGTGGATATCGTCCAGCACCTCGTCCATCGCCTTGGTCAGCGCCCCGACATCGAGCCCGAGCAGCATTGCCTTCACCGGTCCGATCGAGGCCGGCGACATCGAGATCGAACGGAAGCCGATGCCGAGCAGCGCCATCGCCGAGATCGGTTTGCTGGCGAGTTCGCCGCAGAGCGTCACCGGCGTCTTGTTCCGGTCCGCCCCGCGCACGATATCGCGCAGGATGCGCAAAAACGGTTTGCCGAGCGGATCGAAGCGGTCCGAGACCCGCGCATTGCCGCGATCGACCGCCATCGAAAACTGGAAGAGGTCGTTCGAACCGACCGAGACGAAATCGACCGCCTCCATCAGTTCATCGAGCTGCCAAAGCAGTGCAGGCACCTCCAGCATCGCTCCGAATTGCAGCTTGCGCGGCAGCCCGTGGCCGAAGCGCGAGAGGTGCTGCACTTCCTTCTGCAACAGCTCGCGCACGATCTTCAGCTCGGAAACCTCGGTCACCATCGGCACCATCAGCTTCAGCTCGGTGTCTGCCGATGCCTTCAGCAGTGCGCGCAGCTGGGTGCGCAACAGTCCCGGTCGGTCGAGCGACAGCCGGATGGCACGCCAGCCGAGCGCGGGATTTTCTTCCTCATGGCCGCGGAAATACGGCACGACCTTGTCGCCGCCGATATCGAGCGTACGAAAGGTGACGGTGCGGCCCGCCGCCTGTTTTATCACATTGCGATAGAACTGCTCCTGCTCGTCCGCCTTCGGCATGGTGGAGGCGATCATGAACTGCAGTTCGGTACGGAAGAGGCCGATGCCCTCGGCACCCGATTCCGAAAGCTGCGGCAGGTCGACCAGCAGCCCGGCATTCATCATCAACGCGATCCGCTGGCCATCCTTGGTCACCGGCTCGACGGCGCGCAGCGCCCGGAACTGTTCCTGCCGCCTGGCGCGGAAGCGAACCTTTTCCTCGTAGGAACGCCGGTGATCGGCCATCGGCCGCAGATGCACATGTCCCGCGTCGGCATCGATGATCACGGCATCGCCGTTCTCGGCGAGCGCCACCACACCGGCTGCCTGGCCGATGACCGGAATACCCATGGCGCGCGCGACGATCACCACATGGCTCGTCACCGCGCCTTCTTCCAACACCAGCCCACGCACATTGGCACGCGGATAATCGAGCAGCTCGGCCGCCCCCATGGCACGCGCCACGACGACCGCGTCGTTGGGGAAACCTTCGGCGGTCGTCCGCCCGGTATATCCCGTCAATTGTCTGAGCAGCCGGTTCGCCAGATCCTCGAAATCATGCATGCGTTCGCGCAGATAGGGGTCGGTCAACCGCATCATCCGCGCTTTGGTGTCGCTCTGCACCTTCTCGACCGCCGCTTCCGCCGTCAGTCCGTTGCGGATCGCCTCCTCGAGCTTGCGCACCCAGCCCTGGTCATGCGCGAACATGCGATAGGTTTCGAGCACCTCGCGGTGTTCGCCCTCCATCGACACGTCGCGACGTGACAGCATGTCGTCGATCGAGATCCTCAGCGAGCCCATAGCTTCGGCCAGCCGCCGGATTTCCTTCTCGGCATCCTCGTTCAACAGATTGGTGACGACGATGCGCGGCTCGTGCAGCACGACGTAGCCGAGGCCGATGCCGTCATTATACGTGTCGCCGTCGACGGTCACCGAACGCGTCAGGTCGAGTTCGAGGCCGGGCTTGGTGATCTTCTTCAGCTCGCCGGTGGCGATCATTTCGGCAAGCACCATTGCCGTCGTCTCGAGCGCTTCCAGCTCTTCCTCGCGATAGGTGCGGCTCGCCTTGTTCTGCACCACGAGAACGCCGAGCGAGCGCCCGGTTCTCAAGATCGGCACGCCGAGGAAGGAATGGTAGATTTCTTCGCCCGTTTCCGGCAGGTAGCGGAAGGCAGGGTGCGACTGCGCGTCGGAAAGGTTTAGCGGCTGGGCCGAGGCCGCGATCGTGCCGACCAGGCCCTGCCCCATCTTCAGTTGCGCCAAGTGCACGGCCTCGCGGTTGAGACCCTCGGTCGCAAAGAGTTCGAGCACGCCGTCGGCCCGCAGCACGTAAACGGAGCAGACCTCCGCCACCATGTTGCCGGCGATCTGGCGGACGATCCGGTCAAGACGATCCTGCGGCTCCAGCGGCTCCGCCATCAACTCGCGCAGCCGCCTGAGCAGCACGCGCGGACCGCCGGAAAGGTCTCTCATGGCGTCTCAAGCTCCCGAAACAACGCGCTCATTCCCGGCGGGCCGGCCCTCGTCTCCTCAACCTGAAGGGGCAGGCCACCCACTGGGAATCAATTCTTATCCAGACCGTAGCAGGAATGCAAAGTCCTGACAGCGAGTTCTGCATAGGGGCCGTCGATCAGGATGGAAATCTTGATCTCGGAGGTGGTGATAGCCTTGATGTTGATACCTTTTTCGGCAAGTGCACGAAATGCGGTAGCGGCAACGCCGGCATGGCTGCGCATGCCGATGCCGATGACCGACACTTTCACCAGCCCCGATTCGTTTTGCACGACATCGTAGCCGATCTTCTCCTTATGGTCGCCGAGCACCTTGATCGCCTTCTCGACGTCGCCCGACGGCACGGTGAAGGTCATGTCGGTCTTCGACCCGTCCTCGGAAATATTCTGGACGATCATATCGACATTGATATGGGATTCGGCGAGCGGCCCGAAGATCGCCGCGGAAACGCCCGGCCGGTCGGCAAGACGGCGAAGCGAGATCTGAGCCTCATCCTTGGCATAGGCGATGCCGGTGACTACTTCCTGTTCCACGATTTCATCCTCGTCACAAATCAGCGTTCCGGGTGGGTTTAGCAGATCGCCCATGCCCGGAGCATCGGGATCTTCGAATGACGAGCGCACGAAGGTGCGCACCTTGTGCACCATGGCAAGCTCGACCGAGCGCACCTGCAGCACCTTGGCGCCGAGGGAAGCCATCTCGAGCATTTCCTCGAAGGCGATCTTCTTCAGCCTGCGCGCTTTCGGCACGATGCGCGGGTCGGTCGTGTAAACGCCGTCGACATCGGTATAGATATCGCAGCGATCCGCCTTGACAGCTGCCGCGATGGCAACGGCCGAAGTATCCGATCCACCGCGTCCGAGCGTCGCGAGGCGGTTGTCGGGTCCCAGTCCCTGGAAGCCGGCAATGACGGCAACCTGCCCCTCGCCCATCCGTTTGACGATGTCGGAACCGTCGATTTCCATGATGCGCGCCGCGCCATGCGCGTTGTCGGTGCGGATCGGGATCTGCCATCCCTGCCACGAGCGCGCATTGATATCCATCGCCTGCAATGCGATCGCCAGCAACCCGGAGGTCACCTGCTCGCCGGAGGCGACCACCGCATCATATTCCCGCGCATCGTAAAACGGCGAATTGGCGCCGATCACCTTCGGCATGCCCTGGACCCAGCCGACCAGCTCGTTGGTCTTGCCGGACATGGCCGACACCACAACCGCCACCTCGTGGCCGGCATCGACTTCGCGTTTGACATGGCGGGCAACGTTCTTGATGCGGTCCAAGTCAGCGACGGACGTGCCGCCGAATTTCATTACGATGCGTGCCATATGCCTCTACCACGACTGGCGCCGGGAAAGCGGAAAACCGGACCCGGCATCACGAAAGCTCTAGGGCGGACCGCTTGGCCAGAGAGCTGGGCTCCCGACTTCTGGAACCGCTCAAAAAGCCTAGGTCCCCAAGGCCCCAAGTTGCGGCGTCTCTTAGCGAGTTTGGCGGGGGGAGGCAAGCGCGCGCGATAAAAGCAATTGGCGAACGGCTTCGCACTCATCCGTCCCTTGGTCTGCGCCCTTGACTTATGCCCTCGATCGTCCGACTTCACGTATCAAGAACGAAGGAGTGGACGATGACGGAAGGCGCCAGAAGCACGATCGACCAGGGCGAAGTGGACCGCTTCTCGGCGATGGCGGCAGAATGGTGGAACCCGACCGGCAAGTTCAAGCCGCTGCACAAGTTCAATCCCGTCCGCCTCACCTATATAAGAGACAAGGCCTGCGAGAATTTCGGCCGCGATCCGAAAGGCGCCCGCCCGCTGGACGGCCTGCGTGTACTCGATATCGGCTGCGGCGGCGGTCTGTTGTCCGAACCGGTCGCCCGCATGGGCGCCTCGGTCGTTGGCGCCGATCCGTCGGAGAAGAATATCGGCATCGCCTCGACCCATGCGAAAGCCTCGGGCGTTTCGGTCGACTACCGCGCCGTCACCGCCGAGGAACTCGCCGACGCCGGCGAAACCTTCGACATCGTCTTGAACATGGAAGTGGTCGAACACGTCGCCGACGTCGAGTTCTTCATGACCACCTGCGCGAAAATGGTCCGCCCTGGCGGCCTGATCTTCGTTGCCACCATCAACCGCACGATGAAAGCGGCAGCGCTCGCCATCTTCGCCGCCGAGAACATCCTGCGCTGGCTGCCGCGCGGCACCCATCAATATGAGAAACTGGTACGTCCGGAAGAGCTGGAAAAGCCATTGACGGCAAGCGGCCTCGAAATCACCGACCGCACCGGCGTCTTCTTCAATCCGCTGTCGAACCAGTGGAACCTGTCCAAGGATATGGACGTCAATTATATGCTGCTGGCCAAGCGCGGGGCGTAGAGCAAAGTCCTTACGCCCGCAAAATTGTGATAAGGTGATCCGGTCATCCGAAAGGAAAACCGATGGGCGAAGCCGCAAAAGTTACCGTTACCCTTGAGCCTCGTCTCGAAGAATATGTGCGCGACGAGGTCGCCCGCGGCGCCTATAAATCGAGCAGCGACTATATCGAAAGTGTGCTCCGCGAGCGCTACGATGATGATCGACGCGTTCACGAACTGGAAGACGAGTTACAAAAGGGCATCGCCGATCTGGAAGCGGGACAGGTCATGTCCCTCGACGAGGCGTTCGACAGTGTCTATGCGGAACTTGGTCTGGACAAGCTCCGCCCTCGATGAGGGTTGTTTTTTCGCGAGCTGCCCGCGCCGATCTGCTCACAGTTGGTCGGCATATTCTTGAACAAAATCCGGCACGCGCTTTGCCATTCATGGAGGAATTGCGCTCCGCATGCATGGAGATTACAGACATGCCGCATGCCTTTGTCGAACTCCGGTTGCCACGGCTGACAGGAGTTCGGAGACGTCCTTTCGGAAACTACCTTATCTTCTATCGAATTGAAGATTCGACCGTGCAGGTAATGCGTATCCTGCATGGCGCGCGCGATTACGCCCGCATCCTTCGACGGATGACTTGAAGGCTTAATTCACATCCTCGGGCAACACAGGAATGGCGGCGATCTCGATGCCCTCTTCGAGCAGCGCCTGCGCCTCATCGACCGTCGCCTGGCCGATGATGCCGCGGGCATCCGCCTCACCATAGTGGATCTTGCGGGCTTCCTCGGGAAACTGCGTGCCGACGTCCTCGGAATTGGCTTTGACCGCCGCGACCGCTTCTTTGAGCTTTTGCAGGGCCTCCTGACGCATGGCATTCATCGCCAGCGTCTGCCTCTCGTCCTTCTTCCGCGCGGTCGAAACCGACGGTGCCATCAGCAGCTTGGACACGGCGGCGGAATGACAGACCGGACAGGTCAGGAAACCGGTCGCGACCTGACGGTCGAAATCGGCACTTTCGGAAAACCAACCTTCGAATTCATGGGCATTGTCACAGCTGAGGGAATAGCGAATCAAGCGGCGACGCCTCCGGCGACTGCTCCCGCAATTTTCTCGACCGAAAATTCCCGGCCATTCCTGAGATTCGGGATCTTGTCATGCGCAGCCTTGACCGCGCCGGGATCGATCTCGGCGATAATGACCGCCTCCCCTGTGGCGCCGGCCGATGCCAGCACCGTGCCCCAGGGATCGACGATCATCGAATGGCCGAAGGTCTCGCGCCCGTCCTCGTGGCGGCCAGCCTGCGCGGCGGCGATGACGAAGACGCCGTTCTCGATCGCACGTGCCCTGAGCAATATCTCCCAATGCGCCTCGCCGGTCTGCTTGGTGAAGGCGGCGGGAACTGTCATCACCTCGGCGCCGGCAACCGCCTGAGCGCGGAAGAGCGCCGGAAAACGCACGTCATAGCAGATCGCGAAGCCCATTTCGGCAAAGGGTAGCGACAGGACCCGCGCCTCCGAGCCGGCTGTATAGGCGGCACTCTCACGCCAGCTCTCGCCATTGTCGAGGTCGACGTCGAACATGTGGATCTTGTCGTAGCGATTGAGGATCTTGCCGTCGGGCCCAAACAGGAAACCGCGATTGGCGATCTTGCCGTCGGCCAGCGCGATCGCCGTCGATCCGACATGCATGTGGATGCCGAATTCCCTCGCAAGCTCGGAGCCGGTCTTGACGATGATGTCATGCGCCTCGTCTGCGAGCACGGCGCGCGCCGCGGCGCGATCGCGCTGCAGCATGCCGGTCATCTCGGGCGTCTGCACGTAGGTCGCACCCTGGGCAGCGGCCTCGCGCACCAGCCGTACCATGGTGGCGGCGTTCTTCACCGGATCAACCCCGGAGCACATCTGGACGGCGGCGGCCTTGAAGCTCATCGGTTCTTCCTCAAGCCGCCAGCATCGGATCGAGCTTGCCGGCCCGGTCGAGCGCAAACAGGTCGTCGCAACCGCCGACATGATCGGGGCCGATAAAAATCTGCGGAAAAGTGGTGCGGCCGTTGGACTTGCCGATCATTTCCTGGCGAAGATCCGGTGAATATGTCGCATCGTGCTCGATGTAGTCGACGCCCTTTTCTTCGAGAAGGGATTTGGCGCGGGTGCAATAACCGCAGAACTGCCGCGTATAGATGGTGACGGGTACCATAAGCTCTCCAGACCGATGCCGGGTATTTCTGTCATATAGGCTCGGAGAGAGCCCTTGCAAAGGTCAAAACCGTTATCTCGGCCGCGCCCGCCTTGCGCAGCGTCCGGCTTGCCGCAGCCACCGTCGCCCCTGTTGTATAGACGTCGTCGACGAGGACGATGCGCTTGCCGAAAATGTCGTTTTCGCAACCCTTGGCGATCGCGAAAGCGCCTCTGACATTGTCCTCGCGTGCCTTCGCGCCAAGGCCGACTTGCTGGCTGGTGCGCTTGACGCGCACAAGCGTGGCGGCCAGTAGCGGCTTGCCCGAGAGCCTTGCCATATGGCGGGCAAGCTCGGCTGCCTGGTTGAATTTGCGCGTAAACATACGGGTGCGGTGCAGCGGCACCGGGATCAGCGCATCGCAGCTTTCGACCGTCCCGTCGGAAGCCCGCAGCATCCAGGCTGCCATCATCGGCGCCAGATCGGTGCGGTCGCGATATTTCAGCCCATGCACGAGATCGCGGACCGCATGGTCGTGGGTCGCAGCCGAGCGCAGCTGATCAAAGGGCGGCGGGTTGGCAATCGCCTCGGCGCTGAGGATGCCGGCGCCGAGATCATGCGAGAAGGGAATGCCGAGCACCTCGCAAAAGGGCCGCTCGATGAAGCGGATCCCGGACCAGCACTTTGCGCAGAGCCCGCGATGGCCACTGGCCGAAATGCCGCAGACGGAACAGGCCGGGGGATAGAGAAAATCGGCAAGCGCCGAAAACGGCCGCAAGAGCTGCGCCCGCAAGAACTCCGCCGGTCTTTCGAAATCAATCGGCCCCATGGCGTCGAGACTAGCCTGTTCTCCTCCAAAGGAAAATCACCTTGCTGCTACTACGGAGCGGGACTAAGGACATCGTCATGGAAACGATCTTCGACAAAACCCTGATCGCCGCGCATCGCCATCGCGCGCTTGCCAATAGCGACCCGAAAGCCGCCTTTCTGCTCGACATCGCCGCTGAGGAAATGGCGGAAAGGCTTGCTGTGGTCGAACGGACCTTCGAGACCGCCGTCGAACTTCATGGCGCGACTGGGGCCGTCGCCCGGGCCGCGCTGGCGACCGGCAAGATCGGCACGATGATCCGCATCGAGAGCGAGAAGGCCTATGCGGGCCCAGGCGAAACCTTGATCGAGGCGCCGCTTGAGGACGTGCCGCTAGAACCGCAATCGGCCAATCTCATCCTTGCTCCTCTCAGCCTGCATCTGACCAACGATACGCCAGGCGTCTTCATCCAGATCCGCCGCGCTCTGAAGCCGGACGGCCTGTTCCTGGCGGCCATCCCGGGTGCCGGCACGCTGCAGGAGCTGCGCGACGTGCTGCTGGCCGCCGAAGTCGAAATGACCGGCGGCGCCAGCCCGCGTGTCATCCCCTTCGCCGATGTGCGCGATGTCGGCAGCCTCTTGCAGCGCGCCGGCTTCACACTGCCGGTGATCGACGCGGAAAACTACACGGTCCGATATGATTCGCTATTTCCGCTGATGCGCGATCTGAAAGCGATGGGCATGAGCAATCCGCTTGCAGCCCGCGGCCGGGTGCCGCTGACGCGCGCCTTCTTCCTGCGTGCAGCCGAGATCTATGCCGAGCGCTATTCCGATCCAGACAGGCGCATCCGCGCGACCTTCTCGATCATCTATGTCTCGGGATGGGCGCCGCACGAAAGCCAGCAAAAGCCGCTGAGGCCGGGTTCGGCCAAGGCACGCCTTGCCGATGCGCTGAAAGTGGACGAGCACAAGCTCAGCCAGTAAGAGCCGGTTGCCTCTTCAATTCGCGGGCATACCGTTGTTGATCACGTTGAAGACATTCTGAAGGGCGCCGGTGAAGAACCCGAGACCCGAAACGAGCGCGCCGCAAATGATCGCGGCGATCAGACCGTATTCGATGGCCGTCGCACCTCTGTTATCTGCAAGAAATGCTTTCAAAAGACGCATGACCCCAACCCCCGGCGCGAACTGACAGCAAACGACCATTCCACGACCATCGGGCGATGGCCGGCATTTTTCAGCAACCGGCGCCGACGCCATAGCCCTGGACGACGCAGACCGAACCGGGCGTATCCTGGAGGACGCTGCGGCGAATCGTATAACGCTTGCCGCTTTCGCTCTTCGGGATCGATCCGGTTGTCATCGTGTCGAATTCAACCGGCGCGCTGGCAAAGACGCTCTTCTTCGAGGAATCCGCAAGCATCGGCGTCAGGATAAGCGTCAGGGCGACCACCGCCGTGCCGAACAGAAGAGCGATATTGAGCGCACCCGTCCTGCGCGAGGCAGACGAAACCCGTTCCTTTTCCCGGACAGCTTTCCAGAAATCATCGTCCATGACGTCAAGCCTTTTAATACACGCACGCCAGATGCTTGATTGAGGCCGATCTTTGGCAGAAGGTGTTAAACGATCCATTAATATCCACAGCCGAAAATGGCTCGACGTGATAATAATCAGGTAACGCTAATACATATCATCGGGAAATTTGCAGCGGTTCCGAGGATACATCATGCAAAAGACAAAGACTAAAGCGCATCATCCGAATCCGGATGGCATGATGCGCTTTAAAGTAAATCCTGCAGCATCGGGATGAGCGGCTCGTCGGCCGGCGGCATCGGGTAATCGCGCAGCGCCTGCGGACGCACCCATTTCAGTGCCTGGCCCTCGCGGCCCTGGGGAATGCCCTCATAGCGCCGGCAGATATAAAGCGGCATCAAAAGGTGGAAGGTCTCGTAGGAATGGCTGGCGAAGGTCAGCGGCGCTAGGCAGGCGATCTTGGTGTTGATGCCGAGCTCTTCTTCGAGCTCCCGCACCAGCGTTTCCTCCGGCGTCTCGCCAGGCTCGACTTTGCCGCCGGGAAACTCCCACAACCCGGCAAGCGATTTGCCCTCGGGGCGCTGTGCCAACAGGATACGCCCGTCGGCATCGATCAGCGCACAGGCGACGACCAGCAATATCTTCCGGCCGGCATCGCTCATCGCGGCTCCTGCTGCCAATAGCAATAATGATAGGCGTCGCGAAAACCGAGGCGTTCATAGAGTGCGATGGCCGGACGGTTGGAGAGCTTCACCTGCAGCCAGGCCGACCGGGCGCTGCGCATGCGCGCCCAGCGCAACGCCGAGGTCAGGATCTCGGTACCCAGTCCCTCGCGCCGCCGCGTTTCGGAGACCGAAAGCGACATGATGCCGGCTAGGTCGTTGTCCTGGACGCAGAGCACGGTCGCAAGCGGGCCGTCCGCCGCGTTCTCGATCATGAACAGGCCCGACGGCGGCTTGATCGCCGAAATGATTTCGGCAAGCGCCGGCTTCAAGCTCAGTGGCGCGCGATCGACGGCGAGGTTGGCATCGACGAAACGGCCGACATCATGGGTCGGCAGGTGATCGAGCGTATCCGGCAGCTCGGCTTCGGCAAGGTCGCAGGTCATCACCACCGTCTCGTCGAACCGCGTCCAGCTCTGCGCGCGCAAAAGCTCGATCAGCACCGGCGAAGCAAGCGGCGTCTGGCGGATGACGGCGGCGCGGCCATAAGCCTCGAACTTCCGCCTTGCCTTTTCCAGGCGGATTTCGACGTCGCGATGATCCGAGGGATCGAGCGGCACAATCGAATTCAACCGATTGGACGGATGGCCGGCGGTCAGCCGTACCTGCCAGCTGCCGTCATATTGCACAGATGCCGCCGGCCAAGCACGGAAACCGACGGCCTCCAGTCTGCGCACCAGCGGTAGATTGTGTGAAGAGATCAATGCCTGCACCAAAGAACGATCAGCTCCGATAGTCGCCATTGATCGCAACATATTCCTTGGTGAGGTCGCAGGTCCAGACGGTTGCCGAACCCGCGCCGAGTCCAATGTCCACTTTGACGGGGATATCCTGCGCCTTCATGACATTCGAGGCCGCTTCCTCGGAATAATCGGGATCGCGTTCGCCATTGACGGCGACCCTGATGTCACCAAACCAGATGGCGAGCCGGTCGCGGTCGGCCATCTCGCCCGATTTGCCGACCGCCATGACGATGCGGCCCCAATTGGCGTCTTCGCCGGCGGCCGCCGTCTTGACCAGCGGCGAATTGGCGATCGACAGTCCGATGCGCTTGGCTGCGGCATCGCTCTCGGCGCCCGTCACGGTGATTTCGAGCATCTTGGTCGCGCCCTCGCCGTCACGCACCACCTGCAGCGAAAGATCCTTCAGCACGTCGTTGAGCGCGGCCCGGAATGCGGCAAGGCGCGGGTCGTCGGCGCGTTCGATACGGGCCTGGCCGTCCTCGATCGCTGCACCCGTCGCAAACAGCATCAGCGTATCGGAAGTGGAGGTGTCGCTGTCGACGGTCATGGAATTGAAGGTCGGACCGACGCCATCGGACAGAAGCACCTGCAGCACCTCGGGCGCGATGTCGGCATCGGTGACGACGAAGGAAAGCATCGTCGCCATATCGGGCGCGATCATGCCGGCGCCCTTGGCAATGCCGTTGATCGTCACGACGACGCCGCCGATCTCAGCGCTGCGGGTCGAAACTTTTGGATAGGTGTCGGTCGTCATGATCGCTTTGGCGGCCTCGAACCAGAAATCGCCGGTCGCCTCGTCCCGCATCCGCTCCAGAACGCCTGAGAATTTGGTGGCGTCGAGCGGTTCGCCGATGACGCCGGTCGAGGCCAGATAGACTTCGTTTTCAGCGCAGCCGACCGCAGATGCAGCCGACTTCGCCGTTAGTGCGGTCGCCTGCCGGCCCTTCAGGCCGGTGAAAGCATTGGCATTGCCGGAATTGACGACGACGGCGCGGGCAGTGCCATGCGGCAAATTGGCCCGGCAGAAATCGACCGGAGCCGACGGGCACTTCGAACGGGTGAAGACCCCCGCAACAGCCGCCGGCTTGTCGAAGACCATCATCAGCACGTCGGTGCGGTTCTTGTACTTGATACCGGCGGAAGCCGTCGCCATGCGCACGCCGCGCAGCGGCGGCATCGAGACGAAGGATTTCGGAGCGAGCGGAGAGACGGAACCGGACATGATGAAGCCTGTCAATGGGCATTTCCAGGCGAAATGGAAACCGGTTCGCCGTCCGGAAATGCAACAACAACGATATTACAGCGCCGCGCGTCTTTTCAGACGCGCAAAGGACGCTGTAACACTTTAAAATTGCTGCATAATTTTGCCCTTAAATCGATTCCGATTTAAGGAATTATGCAGTAAAGGGCCCGGAAAAACCGGGCCCTGATGCGAATATTACTGCTTCGGCGCCGGCGCGACGGGCTCACTGCCCGGCTCCGGCTGCTTGTTGGCCTGATCGTAACCCTTGCGCAGCGTCTCGTCGGTGATTTCGATCTTGGCGGAGGCCTTCGCCTTGTTCAGAAGCTCAAGATACTTGTCGCGCATGACGAGCTGACGAACCTGATCCTGCACCTGCTCGAAGGGCGGCGGCGCGGCGTCGCGCTTATCCTCGACCTTGATGACGTGATAGCCGAAATCGGTTTTGACAGGCGTCTTGGAATAGGTGCCCTTCTCCATCGCGAAGGCCGCGTCCTCGAATTCCTTGACCATGCGGCCGCGCGAGAAATAGCCGAGGTCGCCGCCTTCCGATTTGTTCGGATCGGTGGACTTTTCCTTGGCGAGTTCGGCGAAATCCTTGCCGGCGTCGAGCTGCTTGATGATGTCCTTGGCTTCGTCCTCGGTCTTCACGAGGATATGACGGGCGTGAACTTCTTCCTGCTTCGGCAGAGCAGCCACTTCCTTGTCGTAGCGGGCCTTGACTTCCTCAGGCGTCACGATGTCGACGACATGCTTCTTGAAGTAGGCGTTGTGCAGCTCGCGGTCGGTGAGATACTGCATGCGCTTCTTGAATTCGTCGGTCTGATCGAGCTTCTCGGCCGCAGCGTCGGCAGCGAGCAGCTTCACGTCGATGGCGGCGGAAAGGGCTGCGACCTTCTTCTGGTCATCGGGAAGCTGCGCCAGCTGCGGGTCGAGATTGGCGACGGCGAGGTCGAGTTCCGACTGGTGAATTTCCAGCGTGCCGACCTTGGCGATGACGGCGTCATCGGCATAGGCCGGGGCCTGGAGCGCAACTAAAGTTGCAAACGCCAGTACGGCAAGTTTGTTGGTGCTCAACATGAAATACCCTTCACAGTTACATCGCCGGTTTCAGCATCGCCTGAATCGGCCCAAAATAGCCATCAACACCGGATTGTGGCCTTTCTGTATCCGCCAAATCCGTTGACATCATTCGACCCCCCTCTTATCTGTCACGCAACCTCGCGTCCAGAACAGTTTCCGGGCGTTTTAGCCGCGCGCCTGATTTTCGGCTGGGCCGCGAACAACAAACGTCGGGGATGAATATTTGAGAAAGGACCAGTCATATGGTCAGCTTTGGCGGTCTAGCCCGCAAGTTGTTTGGATCTTCCAATGACCGCCGCGTGCGGTCCTTCCAGCCGAACGTCACTGCCATCAACTCTATCGAAGAGAAGACCAAGGCCCTGACGGACGAGCAGCTCGCGGCAAAGACCGTAGAGTTTCGTGCGCTGCTTGCCGAGGGCAAGACGCTCGACGACATTCTGATCCCGGCCTTTGCCGTCGTGCGCGAAGCCTCGCGCCGCGTTCTCGGCCTGCGACCTTTTGACGTACAGCTGGTCGGCGGCATGATCCTGCATTCCAATGCGATCGCCGAGATGAAGACCGGCGAAGGCAAAACCCTCGTCGCCACCCTGCCGGTCTATCTGAACGCGCTTTCCGGCAAGGGCGTGCACGTCGTCACCGTCAACGATTACCTCGCCCAGCGCGATGCCGCGACCATGGGCCGCGTCTACAGCTTCCTCGGCATGACTACCGGCGTCATCGTCCACGGCCTCTCCGACGAGGAACGCCACGCGGCCTATGCCTGCGACATCACATACGCCACCAACAACGAACTCGGCTTCGATTATCTGCGCGATAACATGAAGTACGAGAAGAACCAGATGGTCCAGCGCGGCCACAACTTCGCGATCGTCGACGAAGTGGACTCGATCCTCGTCGACGAGGCGCGCACGCCGCTGATCATCTCCGGTCCGCTCGACGACCGCTCCGAACTCTATAATACGATCGACGCCTACATTCCGATGCTGGTGCCCAGCGATTACGAGATCGACGAGAAGCAGCGCTCGGCCAACTTCTCCGAAGAGGGCACCGAGAAGCTGGAAAACCTGCTTCGTCAGGCCGGCCTTTTGAAGGGCAACGCACTCTACGACATCGAGAACGTCGCGATCGTCCACCATGTCAACAACGCGCTGAAGGCCCACAAGCTGTTCCAGCGCGATAAGGACTATATCGTCCGCAACGACGAAGTCGTCATCATCGACGAATTCACCGGCCGAATGATGCCGGGCCGCCGTTATTCGGAAGGTCAGCACCAGGCGCTCGAAGCCAAGGAAAGGGTGCAGATTCAGCCGGAAAACCAGACGCTGGCCTCGATCACCTTCCAGAACTATTTCCGGATGTACGCCAAGCTTGCCGGCATGACCGGTACGGCGCAGACGGAAGCAGAAGAATTCGCCAACATCTACAATCTCGACGTCATCGAGGTTCCGACCAATCTGCCGATCCAGCGCCTCGACGAGGACGACGAGGTCTACCGGACCTTCGACGAGAAGTTCAAGGCGATCATCGAGGAGATCCTCGACGCCCACAAGCGCGGCCAGCCGGTACTCGTCGGCACCACCTCGATCGAAAAATCGGAACTGCTCGCAGAGCGCCTGCGCAATCAGGGCTTCGACGACTTCAAGGTGCTGAACGCCCGCTATCACGAGCAGGAAGCCTATATCGTCGCCCAGGCCGGCGTGCCGGGTGCCATAACGATCGCCACCAATATGGCGGGCCGCGGCACCGACATCCAGCTCGGCGGCAACCTCGACATGCGCATCGAGCGCGAACTCGGCGAAGTCGAAGCCGGTCCGGAGCGTGACGCCCAGGTCCAGGCAATCGTCGAGGAAATCAAGGAACTCAAGCAGAAGGCGCTCGCCGCCGGCGGTCTCTACGTCATCGCTACCGAACGCCATGAAAGCCGCCGCATCGACAACCAGCTGCGCGGCCGCTCCGGCCGTCAGGGCGACCCCGGCCGCTCGAAATTCTACCTCTCGCTTCAGGACGACCTGATGCGGATCTTCGGCTCCGACCGCATGGACAGCATGCTGACGAAGCTCGGCCTCAAGGAGGGCGAGGCAATCGTCCATCCGTGGATCAACAAGGCCCTGGAGCGCGCCCAGAAGAAGGTCGAAGCCCGCAACTTCGATATCCGTAAGAACCTCTTGAAGTATGACGACGTTTTGAACGATCAGCGCAAGGTGATCTTCGAGCAGCGCCTCGAACTGATGGAATCGACCAATATTTCCGAGACCGTTTCCGACATGCGTCGTGAGGTGATCGAGGATCTGGTCGAAAAGCACATCCCCGAGCGCGCTTATGCCGAACAATGGGATGCTGCCGGCCTGAAGACCGGTGCTTTGAACATCCTCAATCTCGACCTGCCGATCGACGACTGGGTGAAGGAAGAAGGCATTGGCGAAGACGATATTCGCGAGCGCCTGACGGAAGCCACCAACGCCGCCTTCACTGAGAAAGCCGAGCGTTTCGGTGACGATATCATGCATTATGTCGAACGCTCGGTCGTCATGCAGACGCTCGATCATCTCTGGCGCGAGCACATCGTCAATCTCGACCATCTGCGTTCCGTCATCGGCTTCCGCGGCTATGCCCAGCGCGATCCGCTGCAGGAATACAAGTCGGAAGCCTTCGAGCTGTTCACCGCGCTGCTCAATAATCTGCGCGAGGCGGTGACTGCCCAGTTGATGCGCGTCGAGTTGGTGCAGCAGGCCCCCCCTGAGCCCGAACCGCCGCTGATGCAGGCCCATCACCTGGATCCGACCACCGGCGAGGACGATTTCGCCCCGGCGATCTACCAGGCGTCGGAAGTCATCGTTTCCCCTGAGAATCGTAACCCCGACGACCCGGCCACCTGGGGCAAGATCGGCCGTAACGAGACCTGCCCCTGCGGTTCCGGCAAGAAGTACAAGCATTGCCACGGCGCCTTCGAACAGGTCTGAGGCAAGCCGCAAAGACTGCGAAAATGCCGCCTTCGGGCGGCATTTTCTTTTTTGGCCGCGGCGCCGGAAAACGCAATTTCAGCGTCGAGCAGCAAGCCCGATCCGGAACCGTTTCTTAACCCTGTTCTGTCAAGACTTCGGGACGATTTGCCTGACCTTCAGAGTTTTGCGTGTTCATCATGGCGGTCATAGAAACAGCGGAGAAGATGCTGCCCGCGGGTCTGCGCCCGATCGGCGGCCGCACGCTGCGCATGCTTGCTGCCGTGCTCACCGAACGGGGTGAGAAGGCGGCCGCTCAGCGCATGGCGCTGACGGCCTTTTCGATCCGCATCCTCAGCGCAGCTCTCGCCTTCGTCTCCCAGATCGTGCTTGCCCGGCTGATGGGCGAATATGAATACGGCATCTTCGTTTTCGTCTGGGTGCTGGTCGTCGTCTTCGGCGATCTCTCATGCCTGGGTTTCCACACGGCGATCATCCGCTTCCTGCCGCAATACAGGGCAGCCGGCGCCTTCGAGGAAATCCGCGGCCTCACCGGCACGGCACGCATCTTCGCGCTGCTTTCGGGCACGGCGGTGCTCGCCGCCGGCATGCTCGGGCTGCATTTCTTCGGCCACATGATCCAGGTCTACTATCTCGTCCCGATATTCCTCGGCCTGCTCGCCATGCCGATGATCGCGCTCGGCGACATTCTCGAAGGCACGTCGCGGGCAAACCACTGGCCGGTGATGGCGCTTGGCCCGGTCTATATCGTCCGGCCGATCCTCATCATCCTCTTCATGCTGATCGCCATTGCAAGCGGCGCCGAGCATACGGCCGTCACCGCGATGCAGGCAGCACTCGCCGCAACCTTCGTCACCGCGCTCGGCCAGTATGCCGCAACGCTCTATCGCCTTCGCCGGCACTATGACAAAGGGCCGCACAAGGTCGATTTCCTTGCCTGGATCAGCGTCGCCTTTCCGATTTTCCTGATCGAGGGCGTGAGCTTCCTGCTCACCAATTCCGATGTCGTCGTCGTCGGCATCTTCCTCGAGCCGCACGACGTCGCCATCTACTTCGCCGCCGCCAAGACGATGGCGCTGGTGCATTTCATCAATTTCTCGGTCAAGGCCGCCTCCGGCCCGCGCTTTTCCTCGATCATCGCCGAAGGCGACCATGCGCAGTTGGCTGCTGCCGCCATCGACGCCGCCCGCTGGACCTTCTGGCCCGCACTCGGCGTCGGCCTTGCGGTGCTCGCCGCCGGCCATCTTCTGCTGTCGCTCTTCGGCGGCGCCTTCACTTCGGGTTATCTGGTCATGGCGATCCTGCTTGCCGGCATCCTCGCCAAGTCCTTGGTCGGCCCGGCCGAAACGCTGCTGATGATGGCCGGCAAGCAGAACCTCTGCGTCGCGCTCTACGCCGGCGCGCTGACGGCCAATGTCGGCCTCAACCTTGCTTTGATCCCGCATTACGGCATCGAAGGCACGGCGATCGCCACGGCTTCGGCCATGGCGGTCGAGGCAATCCTGCTGCATCTTGCCGTGCGCCGCTCGCTCGGCATCGTCCTCTTCGCCTTCGCCAGCCCCTCCGCCGCAACGCCAGAAATGAGAGTTCGATAGATGGTGCGTATTCCTCCCGTTACCGAAAGCACCGACAGCGCTGCCAACCGCATGGTGCATGATCTCGCCGCGCTGCATTTTGAAGCGCCGCGGGCCGAGGCGCGCGCCGAGATCGGCCGGCCGGGGCGCGAGCTCTGCCTCTATCCCGGCAAGCTCGGCTATGAACTGCAGGAAGAGCTCGACTTTCTCTCCCACCGGGCGATGGAACCGAACGTCTTCTTCTCCGGCCGCTTTCTTGCTCCCGCCATGCCGCGGCTCGAAGACCGGCAGGTAAACTTTGCCCTGATCCGCGACCATAATGCCGGCCGCAGCCGCATGCGGTTTCTGATGCCGTTTTCGATCGACAAGCCGGGCTTTGCCGTCGGCCCGTCGATCATCCGCGGCTGGTCGAACAGTTTCGGCCCACTCGGCACGCCGCTGGTCGACAGCGAGGATGCCGCCGAGACCCTCGACAACCTCTTCGAGGGACTGACTGCGCGCGATCTCAACCTGCCCGGTATATTGGTTCTTCCGGATCTCAGGCTGAACGGCCTCTTCGTGCGCATGATCAAGGCCGTGGCGCTCAGCCGCAATCTCCCCGTCACCGTCACCAATCCCTACTTGCGCCCGATGCTGCAGAGCGACGAAGAGGCGCCGGCCTATCTTGGCCGCACCATCTCTTCCTCGCACATGCGCGAGATGCGCCGCCAATGGCGTCTGCTGGAAGAACAGGGGACGGCGGTTTATACCGTCGCCCGCCAGCCGCGCGAAATCCACATCCGTTTCGAGGAATTCCTGGCGATGGAAGCCGGCGGCTGGAAGGGCAAGCGGCGAAGCGCTCTCGTCACCGATCGCTATCATACGGCCTTCGCCCGCGAGGCGGTGTCGAACCTTGCCGCCGTCGATGCCGTGCGTATTCACACGATCGATCTCAACGGCAAGGCGATCGCCGCCATCGTCGTTTTGATGATGGGCGGCGAAGCTTATACCTGGAAGACCGCCTATGACGAGAGCTATGCCCGCTATTCGCCGGGCAAGTTGTTGATGAGCGAACTCACCGAATGGCATCTCGACGACGCCAATATCGTGCGCTCCGATTCCTGCGCCGTCTCCGATCATCCGATCATGAGCCGCTTCTGGCAGGAGCGCGAGGAGATGGGGACACTGGTGATCGGCCTGACGCAGAACGGCGACCGTGACATGCGCCAGGTTTCGGCCCAGCTCCACATGTATCGCAGCACCCGCAACATGGCGAAGATGCTGCGCGAGAAGATCATGTCGCTCGCCGGCCGGGGCTAACCTTCAATCGCTGCCCTTTCGCGCAGCAGCCGGCGGATTACCTTGCCGGTGGTCGTCAGCGGCAATGCATCGATGAATTCCACCTCGCGCGGATATTCGTGCATTGAGAGCCGCGTCTTCACCCACTCTCTTATCTCGGCGGCCAGCGCCTCGCTGGGATGATGGCCTGGTGACAGAACGATATAGGCCTTGACGATTTCGGTGCGCACAGCATCGGGTTTACCGACAGCGGCGGCAAGCTGCACGGCGGGGTGCCCGATCAGACAATCCTCGATTTCGGCCGGGCCGATGCGGTATCCCGACGAGGTGATGACGTCGTCGTCGCGGCCTTCGAAGGTGACGTAGCCGTCCGCATCCTGCCGGCCGATATCGCCGGTGAGCATCCAGCCTTTGGCGAATTTTCGCGTCGTCGCCGCCGCATCGTCCCAATAGCCGAGGAACATCACGGGATCGGGACTGGCGATAGCGATCTGGCCGGGTTCGCCGACGGGCAACGCGTCACCCGCTTCGCTGACGATCGCAACGCGATGCCCAGGCACCGCCCGTCCGATGGCACCCGCCTTGGTGACGCCATGGGCAGCGCTCGAAGCGAGCACGAAATTGCACTCCGTCTGGCCGTAGAATTCGTTGACGGTGATGCCGAGCGCGCGCTGTGCCCATTCATAGGTCTTGCGGCCGAGCGCCTCCCCAGCCGAGCCGATCGTGCGCAGCACCAGATCGTATTTCGAGCGCGGATCGGTCACGGATCGCATCAGCCTCAATGCCGTCGGCGGAATGAAGGCGTTGCGCACCCTCATCTCGGCCATGATCCGGTAGGCCGTGTCGGCATCGAATTTCTGCGCCGGCGACGAGACGACGGGGACGCCGAGCAGCAGGCTCGGCAGCAGCGCGTTGAGCAGCCCACCCGCCCAGGCCCAGTCGGACGGCGTCCAGACCTTGTCGTCCACTTTTGGAAAGCCCTCATGGGCGAACTGCATGCCCGGGATATGGCCGGGCAGAACCCGGTGGCCATGCAGCGCACCCTTCGGCGGCCCCGTGGTTCCTGAGGTGAAAATCATCAGCGCCGGATCGTCCGGACTGGTTTTGAGGCCGTCGAAGACGGGGGAGTGGCGGTCCACCAGTTCGCCGAAGGCGGCAGCATCGGCACTCGCCCCGTCGATGCTGACGATATGTTTCAGCGTCGGCAGGCGACCGCGGATCTGGCGGATGCGTTCGAGACCGAAGCCATTGGTGACGACGGCCACCACGCCTGCCGCCTTCAGTCGGTATTCCAGCGCATCGACGCCGAAGAGCAGCGCCAGCGGCAGCGCGATCGCTCGGGTCTTGTAGATCGCCACATGCGCGATCACGGTCTCGAAAGACTGTGGCAAGAGCAGCGCGACGCGATCGCCGCGTTCGATGCCAAGCGAAACCAGCGCATTTGCAAAGGCCGAGGAACGGTCGGCGAGCGCGCGGTAGGTCAGGGTGCGGTGATGGCCGTCCGGGCTGAAATGTTCGAGGCAGACGCGCTCCGGCTCCCTTGCCGCCCAGTCATCGCTAACGGCGCGACCGATGTTGAAATCTTCGGGAATCCGCCACGAGAAATCGCGATAGAGATCGTCGTAGCGATCATGGGACGGCAGTATCATAGGCGAAATCCGGTGAATGCTGCACCAGCTAACACCTTGTACTGCAAATGCGCAAGCGGCCGGTCCAGGCGGCGATGACAGGCTGGCTTCAAAGCCCATCACGCATTGTTGTGCGCTTGGCAGAACGGATTGTTCGTCGTAAGCCCTGCGACTTTGCCGGTTTCCGCGCTAGATCATGGAAAGCCGTCCCCTCGGGGCATCGAATTGGGGGCATCGGATTGGGTCATCAAATTCATCACGGAGCCGTTTCATGGAATATGCAAAATTTGGCAAGACCGGTCTGGAAGTCTCGAAAATCTGCCTGGGCTGCATGACCTTCGGCGATCCTGGCCGCGGCAACCATGCCTGGAGCCTGCGGGAGGAAGAAAGCCGGGCGATGATCAAGCAGGCGATCGGCCTCGGCATCAATTTCCTCGACACCGCCAACACCTATTCCAACGGCTCCTCGGAGGAGATCGTCGGTCGCGCCATAAAAGATTTAGCCAAGCGTGAGGACATCGTGCTGGCGACCAAGGTATTCAACCGCATGCGGCCGGGGCCGAACGGCGCCGGCCTGTCGCGCAAGGCGATCTTCGATGAGATCGACAACAGCCTGCGCCGCCTCGGCACCGATTATGTCGACCTCTACCAGATCCACCGTTTCGACTATGGGACGCCGATCGAGGAAACGCTGGAAGCGCTGCACGATGTCGTCAAAGCCGGCAAGGCGCGTTATATCGGCGCCTCCTCCATGTATGCCTGGCAATTCGCCAAGGCGCTTTACGTCTCGAGGCTGAACGGCTGGACCGAATTCGTCAGCATGCAGGACCATCTTAACCTGCTTTACCGCGAGGAAGAGCGGGAAATGCTGCCGCTCTGCGAGGATCAGAAGATCGCCGTCATTCCCTGGAGCCCGCTTGCCCGCGGCCGGTTGACCCGCGACTGGGACGAAGCGACGGCACGCAGCGAAACCGACGAATTCGGCAAGACGCTCTACACGCAGTCGATCGATGCTGACCGCAGAATAGTCGAGGCCGTGGCCGAGATCGCCCAGGCCCGCGGCATCTCCCGCGCCCAGGTCGCAACCGCCTGGATCTTGCAGAAGAATGCCGTGACCGCCCCGATCATCGGCGCTTCCAAACCGAACCACCTCAGCGACGCCGTTGCCTCACTCTCCGTCAAACTGACCGCCGAAGAAATCGCCGCACTGGAAGCACCCTACATCCCGCACGCCGTCGCCGGCTTCAAATAACCGCCGTCCGGAGCGGGGGATCGAAACCTGGTCTTTTCTGACTGAATTATCTCCCGCTGCCGGGATCGAGTTGCCGGCGCATCGTTACCAGAAACTGCTCGGCAAGCGCCCTGTCCTCGACCGCACGGGCCAGAATGACCGCCCCCATCATCGATGACAGGGTCGTCGCCGCATTGGCGCGGCGTTCCTCTGCGGTCTCGCCGGGAACGATATCGGCGAGTGTGTCGACGAGCACCGACAGCCCGTCGCTGAACACGGCCCGGACAGTACCCCGGCTGCGGCTCACCTCCTGGGTCAGGGTCGCGAAGACGCAACTGCCGCCTGGATCGTCGACCGTGCGCCAGTGGATATAATGGTCGAGAAGCGCCGCCAGCGGCCGCTCCGGCTCATTGGCGATATGTTCCTTCCAGCGCGTTTCGACCTTGTCGATCAGCTTGCGGCTGACCTCGAGCGCCAGGTCGTCCTTCGACCCGAAATGACCGTAGAAACCGCCATGCGTCAGCCCCGCCGCCTTCATGATGTCGGCGACGCCGACCCCGTCGAAACCGTTCTCGCGGAAAAGCACGCCGGCAACGCTCAGGATTTTCTCTCGGTTTTCGGCAAACTTCTCGCGGCTCACCCGCATATTTCATCTCCAGAAATAGTCGCTTGACAAAATATATGACGTCCATCATCAATACGCAAGAAATATGATGGACATCATGTAAATCACGCCTGTCACTTTCGACCCTGAATCCGAACGGAATCTTGCCCATGGTTTCTACAGCCCTCGCCTCCTCCCTTGCCCGCCGCAACATCCACTACGGCTGGGTTGTCGCTGCAGCAACCTTCCTCACCATGCTGGTCACAGCAGGCGCCATGGGCGCACCTGGGGTTCTCATCAAGCCGCTGCAGGACGAGTTCGGCTGGGAGACCTCGCAGATTTCCTCAGCCCTTGCGATCCGCCTGATCCTTTTCGGCTTCATGGGCCCGTTCGCCGCCGCCTTCATGAATTATTTCGGCGTGCGCAAGGTCATCGTTTTCGCCCTCGCCCTGATCGGCGCCGGTTTCATCGGTTCGCTGTTCATGACCACGCTGTGGCAGTTGCTGCTGCTCTGGGGCATTGTCGTCGGCTTCGGCACCGGTCTGACGGCCATGGTGCTCGCCGCAACGGTCTCGACCCGCTGGTTCACCAAGCATCGCGGCCTCGTCGTCGGCATGCTCTCGGCAAGCTCGGCCACCGGCCAGCTGGTCTTCCTGCCGCTGATGGCGGAGCTGACGCAGCGTTACGGCTGGCGCTCGACGGTGTTTTTCGTCTGCGCCATGATCATGGTCGCAGCTCTTGCCGTGCTCGCCTTCATGCGTGACCGCCCGGCCGACCTGAACCTGCCCGCTCTCGGCGAAACCCAGGTAACGCCGCCGCCGGCAAGCACCTCTCTCGGCGTCGCGCTGATGACGCCGATCACCGTGCTCAGAGAAATCTCGAAGACGTCGACTTTCTGGATTCTGTTTGCCACCTTTTTTATCTGCGGCCTCAGCACCAACGGCCTGATCCAGACCCACTTCGTCACGCTCTGCGGTGATTTCGGCATCGTGCCGGTGGCCGCCGCCAGTGTGCTTGCGGTCATGGGCATCTTCGATTTCTTCGGCACCATCGGCTCCGGCTGGCTGTCCGATCGCTTCGACAATCGCTGGCTGCTGTTCTTTTATTACGGCTTTCGCGGCCTGTCGCTGCTCTACCTGCCGTTCAGCGATTTCAGCTTTTACGGCCTCTCCATCTTCGCCGTCTTCTACGGCCTAGACTGGATCGCCACCGTGCCGCCGACCGTCAAGATTGCCGCCGATCGCTTCGGCCCCGAAAAGGTCGGCCTGGTCTTCGGCTGGGTCTTCGCCGGCCATCAACTGGGAGCCGCCACCGCCGCCTATGGCGCCGGCCTCTCGCGCACGGAGCTTTCGAGCTACCTGCCCGCCTTCTTCATCGCCGGCGCCTTCTGCCTGTTGGCGTCGATCCTGGCTATCACCCTGAAGAAGTCCGGCTTGACCAACCCGGCACCCGCCGCCGCCCATTGATATCGAAAACATCCGGCCTCGAAACGAGGCCGGCTCTCTCTACCGGATCAGTTGGGATAAGTTCGCTTGCCCGTCTTGCGCGTGCGGGCGCTCACATGTTAGACAGCCGCCCGTTCACATCCGTTGCCCCATTGGCGGAATTGGTAGACGCGCTCGACTCAAAATCGAGTTTCGAAAGAAGTGCTGGTTCGACTCCGGCATGGGGCACCAGCCTACGCTCTGTGAGCTTCGGCTCGGCGAGCCGAAGCTCACAGAGCGTAGGCTGTCGCGCCGCAGTTCCGTCAGGAACGAAGGCGGACCGGTTCGATCGTTCATCCCGAATACGATCGGGTCGTACCTCCGCATCAACAAACTGACGCGGGAGCACGCAACGAATTGGCGTCCAGGTGAATCTACTTATTCTTCAACAACCACATCTTGCCGGCCATGGTGATGCCGTAGACGTCTTTCGTGACATCGTCATCAAGGTGGCGCCGCTCGAGAAAACCAGGCTCCTTCAGCTCACCAAGCGTCTTGGCGGTGACCGATTTGATTTTCTGAGGCCGCTCTTTCCAGCGGTCGGTCTTAGCGTAGGTCACCGTCGCGTTCTGATGCGTCCATTTATTGGCTGGCTGAGGGTAAAGGTCTCCATCCCTGGCGAGTTTCAGTGCGGCAATCTGGGACGGCGTAAGTTCAATCATACTCGAAAATCCTGTGCAGGCGGTGTTTGCGCTGGGAATGCGCTTGAACCAAAGGCGTGCTCATAACACCGACGGACGAGTTTCACCACTGCATTGCGATATTCGCGCCACGAAAGGCGAAAACCCGGCTCATTGGAACCGGGCTTCGCTTTCGTCGGGTTATTCCTGGTCAATCGCAACGCCGAACCGTTTTGGTCACTTCGCCGTCGTCGGTCTGGCGGGTAACGCTTCTGGTTTCGCAGCCATTATCGCGATGGCGGCGGTGTTCACGTTCGCGCACCGCACCGAAAGTGACGCCACGCTCGCTGATGGTGATGCCGGGTCTTGCCCGCTCATGACGGTAGCCGTCGTCATAGGAACGCTCCCGGACATAGACGCTGTCGGCGAGTGCAGGCGCTGCAAACGAGCAGGCGGCAAGGGCCGCTACAGTACAGTTGAGGATGATCTTCCGCATGTCGTTTCTCCTTTCTTGATGAAAGAGCAACGAGAAAAGAGACAAGTGGTTCCAACATCGCCGGAGGCCACACCGTGCGGCAGACGAGTTCTATGTCTCACGGGCAAGACCGCGAACAAGAGCAGTGCACCGAAATCAACTGTTTAATTTCGCCTGCACTTCGTACAGAGTGGCCGCCGCTATCACAGGAAGGGGCGGACGTGCATCAGGAAGTAGGGCTCATCGCGACGGTCGCCGTCAGTTTCGTCTTCGCGGCGATCCTGGGCTATGCCGCTGACCGGCTTCGGCTGCCGCCGCTGGTCGGCTACCTCTTCGCCGGCATCCTGATGGGGCCGTTCACGCCGGGCTTCGTTGCCGATACCGCCCTTGCCGGTCAGCTCGCCGAAATGGGCGTCATCCTTCTGATGTTCGGCGTCGGCCTGCATTTTTCCGCCTCCGACCTGCTGGCCGTGCGGGGCATCGCCGTACCGGGCGCGATCGGGCGCATCATCCTCGCCACCCTGATGGGCATCGGCCTTTGCAAACTCTGGGGTTGGAGCCTCGGCGCCGGCATCGTCCTGGGTCTCAGCCTGTCGGTGGCGAGCACCGTCGTTCTGCTGAAGGCGCTGGAAGAGCGCAATCTCGTCAACGCGCCGAGCGGGCGCGTCGCCGTTGGCTGGCTGATCGTCGAGGATCTGGTGATGGTGCTGGCGTTGGTGCTGCTGCCGGCCCTTGCAGAGCTCCTGGGCGGCAACGCCGCCGCTACGACCAACCACGGCCTCGGCGAGCTTTCCCTGGTGCTGACGATCGGCCTGACGCTGCTGAAGGTGGCAGCCTTCGCCGCCATGGCGATCTTCCTCGGCCCGCGCATCGTGCCCTGGCTGTTGACGATGATCGCCCGCACCGGCTCACGTGAACTCTTCACGCTGACGGTACTCGCGATCGCGCTTGGCATCGCCTTCGGCTCGGCGGCAATCTTCGGGGTCTCCTTTGCGCTCGGCGCCTTTTTTGCCGGCGTCGTGATGAGCGAATCCCAGCTCAGCCACAGGGCAGCGGCCGACTCGCTGCCGTTGCAGAACGCCTTTTCCGTGCTGTTCTTCGTTTCTGTCGGCATGCTCTTCGACCCGTCGATCCTGGTGCGCCAGCCGCTGGCGGTGATCGGCGCGCTGGCCCTCGTCATCCTCGGTAAGGGCATCATCACTTTCGCGATCGTCGTAATGCTGCGATATCCGATCGGCCTGGGGCTGACCCTGGCCGGCGGCCTTGCCCAGATCGGCGAATTCTCCTTCATCCTCGCCGGCCTCGGCGTCTCGCTCGGGCTGCTGCCGCATGAGGGCCAGGATCTGATCCTTGCCGCCGCAATCCTGTCGATCACGCTCAATCCGATCGTAATCTTCGCGACCGACGGACTGAAGAAATATATCCATTCGAAATGGCCCTCCCTTTGGGAGAGCTACGGCAGGAAGAGGCAGAAGGCGCTCGGCAAAGAACTGGAAAAGATCAGGGCGCTCGGCGAGGAACGCGAACGCGAGCATCAACTGAAGATGCAGCAGCTGATCGAGACTTTCCCGCTGTTCTCTGAGGTCGATGAAGACGCCCAGGAGGAACTGCTGCTGCTCTTCAAGGCGAAATCCGCGCCGCCGGGCGAGCGCGTCATCCGCAGCGGCGATCGCGGCGACGGCATGTATTTTATCTCATCGGGAGCGGTGGAAGTACGGCTCGCCAGTGGCGCGATCCGCCTGGAGCCCGGTGCCTTTTTCGGTGAAATGGCGCTTCTGACCGGCGGACGGCGGACCGCCGACGTCATCGCCGTCGACTTCTGCCAGTTCGAGGTGCTTGAGCGGCGCGACTTCAACATGTTCATGGCGCGTCATCCCAATCTGCGCGCCGCCGTCAGCGAAATGGCCCAGAAACGCACGGAGATGAACGACCTGCGTCAGCATTGGGAAAAATCGATGGATCTCTCCTGACCCAACACGGGCGCATCTCTCGGCGATAGCGCGATTGCTCAGCCTGCCGGCCAATAGCCATCGGCGCGGAAATCCTCCGGGATCGGATCGAGTCGCGACAAGCTCTCGGCCGCAAAATCGATCTGCAGCGACAGGTATTTAAGCGACGCCAGCATCGGCACGCCGGTCGCGAATTCCCGGATGCGCGACAGATGATAGCCGCTTTCGCTCAGCCGCCGCGCCGCCTCGCGGCGCACATCGTCTCGGCTCGTCTTGCCGCCCTCCTCGAACCGCTCAACCATTCGCACGGCCTGCCCGCGGCCGCCTTCGATCACTTTGAACATTCTTCGTCGCCCCACATCAGCTGCCCGAAAGCCGCCCACACTCTTCGGCATCATGCTTTGACACAGCTTGCCGCAGAATCGCCGATTCGCCATCCCGTGAAATCTTGGGAGAGGCGCCGATGTCCCACATCACGAAAATTTTTGGACAGGGTGGCACGAAGGACACGGGCGAGCATTTACAGCGCCGCGCACGGCCCCTAAAGCTTTTCGCACTGCAACAGGAAGGGAACGGAATGCTCCGCAGACTTTACGACTGGACCATGTCTCTGGCCTCACGCAAATCGGCCGAAGTCTGGCTCGCCGTCATCGCCTTCGTCGAAAGCTCCATCTTTCTCGTACCCGCCGATGTGCTGTTTCTGCCGATGGCGCTTTCCAAGCCGGAACGCTCCTATCGCTACGCGGTGATCGCGACCGTCGCTTCCGTGCTCGGCGGCATCGCCGGCTGGGCGCTCGGCTATTACGCCTATGAGACGGTGGCGCGGCCGGTTCTCGAATTCTACGGCAAGCTCGACGCCTTCGAACAGATGAAGGCCTATGTCACCTACGAGACGATCCTGCTGCTGCTGGTCACCTCGGGGCTTGCGCATCTGCCGCCGATCAAGATCGTCACCATCCTGTCCGGCGTCATTCACGTCAATCTGGGCCTTTTCATTGTTTCGGCGATCATTGCCCGCGGCGCGCGCTTCCTGTTCCTCGCCTGGCTGCTGCGCCGCTACGGCGAGCCGATCCGGGACTTCATCGAAAAGCGCCTCGGCCAGATCGTCGGCTTCGGTGCCGCTGCCGTGATCGTGTTATACCTCGCCTACCGCTATCTCGCTCACTAGAGCATAAGGTTGTCCGAAAACCGCTGGCGTTTTTCGGCATCGTGCCTCTAAGCCAACTTCGCGGAGTTCCGCCATGACTGCCACTTCCTCGCCGCTCGCCCGCCCCGGCTTTGTCTATTCCATGTTGCTCGCCATCGGCATGGCGGCCGCGGTCGGTACGGCGCTCGGTTTCCAGTATATCGGCGGCTACATTCCCTGTGCACTCTGCCTGCTGCAGCGCCAGCCCTATTATTACGCCATCCCGATCGCCATCCTCGCCGCTATCTCCGAGCTCGTCGGCCTGCCGAACTGGATCACCCGCGCGCTCATTCTCGCCGCCGGCATGCTGATGCTGGTTACGGCGGGCATGGGCGTCTATCACGCCGGCGTCGAATGGCATTTCTGGGCCGGCCCGGCCACCTGCTCGACGACGGCAAGCAGCATGACGACCAATGCCGGCGATCTGCTCGGCGAGCTCAACACGATCAAGGGCCCGTCCTGCACCGATGCGGCGCTTCGGGTGCTCGGCCTGTCTTTTGCGGGCTGGAATGTGATTGCCGGAATCCTGCTCGCCGCCTTCGCCTTCGTTGGCGTTCGCAAGGCCGCTTGATCACGGCTGCAATTCGGTATCCCAGTAGAGATAGTCGAGCCAGCTATCGTGCAGATAGTTCGGCGGGAACAGCCGGCCGTTATTGTGCAGATCCTGCACCGTCGGCTGATAGGGCTTCTGCGACGGGAACATACTTGCCTGTTTGGGAAGCTTGCTGCCCTTGCGCAGATTGCAGGGCGAACAGGCTGCCACGACATTCTCCCAGGTGGTCTCGCCGCCATGCGCACGCGGGATGACGTGGTCGAAGGTCAGATCGTCGTGGGCGCCGCAATACTGGCATTCGAACCGGTCGCGCAGGAAGACGTTGAACCGGGTGAAAGCGGGATTGCGGGACGGCTGAACGTAAGTCTTGAGGCACACGACACTCGGAAGCCGCATCGAAAAACTCGGCGACGAAACCGAATGCTCATATTCCGCGATGATGTTCACACGGTCGAGAAATACCGCCTTGATCGCGTCCTGCCAGGACCATAGCGACAAGGGATAATAACTCAGTGGCCGGAAGTCAGCGTTCAGGACGAGCGCTGGCAGGGCCTGTGGGGAGACTGCAATCGTCAAGGGACTCTCCTGATCGATTCGGCATCTGCACCTGTATATTAGGCCGGTTGTTACAGGATTGTGAAGTCCAATAAATTCAGAGGATAAAGGCAATTTGAAGAGTGTAGCCGATCAGCCTGTCGGCACCATGTCGCGGCGCGTTTTGGTGGCGTAATAGGCCCAGAAAAGCCGTGCCGCCACAGAGCGCCATGGCGACCAGACTTCCGCCAAGGCAGCCAGCGCCTTTGCTTCCGGCCGGGCCGCGAGACCGAATGCCGCACCGACGGCTTTCTGCAGCGCGACATCGCCGGCCGGAAAGACATCGGCATGGCCGCCGCAGAACATCAGATAGACCTCCGCCGTCCACGGACCGACGCCCTTTAGCGCAGTGAGTTCGCCAAGCGCTTCTTCAGGCGGTATCAGGCAGAGCCCGGAAAGATCGAGGCGGCCGGAGGCAACGGCTTCGGCGATCCGCGACAAGGTCTCGGCCTTGGCGCGTGACAGGCCGAATTCGCGCCAGGCCTCGGCATGAAGCAGCGCATAGCCTTCGGCGGTCAGGAGACCGTCCGCCGGCAGCATGCGCCGCCAGATCGCCTCGGCGCTGGCGCGCGACACCATTTGCGAGACGATGATATGGGCAAGGCCGGCAAAGCCCGGTTCGCGCAACCGCAGCGGAACAGCCCCTACATCCACCGCAATCGGCACAAGGCGTGGATCGAGACGGAGCAGCGCTTCGAGCCCGTGGCTGACATCGTCTTCGTTGCGGATGATCTGCACATCGCCTCGCAGTGGTTCGAAACCTAAATCCATGGCAGAAGAAAGCATGACCACGAGCGAGCGTCAAAAACCTGTCTTTCGTTTTGCGCCGAGCCCCAACGGTGAGCTGCATCTCGGCCATGCCCTCTCGGCCCTCTTGAACCACGACATGGCGGAGGCCGAGCATGGCCGCGTGCTGCTTCGCATCGAGGATATCGACCAGACCCGCTGCACGCCGGAGTTCGAGGCCGGCATCCTCAAGGATCTCGACTGGTTGGGGATTGGCTGGGAAAGCCCGGTGCGGCGCCAGTCCGACCATTTTCCCGAATATCAGGCGGCACTGCAGGCGCTGATCGAGCGCGGCCTGGTCTATCCGGCCTTCCTGACGCGCGGCGAGGTGAAGACGCGCGTCACAGCCTATGAGGCGGCGGGTAAAACCTGGCCGCGCGATCCCGACGGCACCCCGCACTATCCCGCAACCGATCGCGAGCGCCCGGAAGACGAATGGCGGGAGATGCTGGCCTCGGGAAAAAAACACGCCTGGCGGCTCGATATGCGCAAGGCCCTCGACCTGATCGGCGAGCTGCTGTTCTGGACGGAAACCGGCGACGGCAGATCGGGCGAGATCGCCGCCGAGCCTGACGTCTGGGGCGACGTCATCCTGTCGCGCTCCGACGCCCCGTCGAGCTATCATCTTTCGGTGGTGGTCGACGATGCGCTGCAGGGCGTCACCCATGTGGTGCGCGGGCTCGACCTGTTCCCCGCCACATCGGTGCACCGGCTGCTGCAGGTGCTGCTCGGCCTGCCGCAGCCGATCTATCACCATCACCGCCTCATTCTCGATGCGGCCGGCCGCAAGCTTTCGAAAAGCGAAGGCGACAGCGGGCTTGGCGAACTGCGCGCCCGCGGCCTGTCAGGGGCCGATATTCGCCGCCTTGTCGGGCTCTGATGCCCGTTCGGCACGCTCCCTGCCGACGATCGAAAGCGTGCGGGAGAACATCCGGAAGACGCGGAATTTGATCAGCGCCGCATTGATCTCCGCCCCGATGATGAAGATGACGCCGACCATGTAGAGGAAGATCAGCACGATCATGACCGAGGCGAGGCCGGCATAGGTTGCGGTATAATTGGCGAAAGTCGCCAGATAATAGGCAAAGATCAGCGCGCCGGCGAGCCAGAGGAGCAGGGTCAGCAGCACGCCGGGGATGACGTCGAAGACTCGTCGCTTGCCGGCCGGCAACCAGAGATGCATGACCAGCAATCCCACAGTCAGAACCAACAGCGTGCCGTAGATGCGCCAGCTGAAAACGATGTCGAGCGTATCGGCAAACAGCGGAAACCAGTTCCTGGCATAGTCGAGCGCCAGCGGCACGGCGACCAGCAGGATGCTGATCGCCGCAAAGATGATGACCGCGATCAGCACGTAGCCGAGGCTCGCGAGGCGGGTGAAATACCACGGCCGCGTTTCCTGCACCCGGTAGGCGCGGTTGAGCGAGATGCGCAGCGCCTCGACGCCGTTCGAGGCGAAATAGGCGGCCGCCAACACCGAAATCGTCAGCAGCCCGCCGCGCGGAATTGTCAGCACCTGCAGCACCTGGTCGGCGAGCGGCTTGGCGATCGCCTCGGGCCACGTGTCGAAGATCAGGTGGATCGCGGTCGAGGAAAATTGATCGGCGCCGAGGAAGCTGGCAAGCGCCGTGCCGAAGATCAGGAAGGGGAAAACCGCAAGCAGGCTGGACAGCGCCACATGGCTCGCCATGGCAAAGCCGTCGTCCTCGACCATATGACAGATCGCGTCGTAGACCACGTCGTAGATCGTGCGCAGCGCCTTCGGCATTCCGTCTCCGGCTTTCCCAATTGTATCCTCTGGCCGAATATGGGAAACGAGTCCCATTTTGTACAGGAATCATTCCATGGCGGGAGAGCGCACCATCGTCGTGACCGGATGTTCGTCCGGCATCGGCGCCCATTGCGCGCGGGCTCTGAAAGCCGATGGCTGGCGCGTCTTTGCCACGGTGCGCAAAGCGGAAGATCTGCCGGGGCTGGAGGCAGACGGCATTGAAGCCTTCCTGATGGACTATGCCAGGTCCGAGACGATTTCGGAGTTGGTCGAGGCGGTTCTGGAACGCAGCGCCGCCCGCATCGACGCACTCTTCAACAATGGCGCCTACGGCCAGCCGGGCGCAGTCGAGGATCTTTCGACGGCCGCGTTGCGCGCCCAGTTCGAGGCGAATTTCTTCGGCTGGCACGAACTGACGCGGCAGATCATCCCGGCGATGCGCAAACGCCAGGAGGGGCGGATCGTGCAGTGCTCGTCGATCCTCGGCGTTGTGCCCTACCGCTATCGCGGCGCCTACACCGCTTCCAAATTCGCGCTCGAAGGCCTCAGCATCACGCTTCGCATGGAGCTGCAGGGCAGCGGCATCCATGTGAGCCTGATCGAGCCGGGACCGATCGCCACACGTTTCACCGCCAATGCGCTCGCAAAGATCAAGGAGCATATCGACCTTGAGAATTCACCGCACGCGGCCGACTATGTCAGGCAACTTGCAAGACTAGACGGATCGGGGCCGGTCAGTCGCCATAAGCTTGGTCCGGAAGCGGTCTATTCCGTATTGAAACTCGCATTGAACTCCAAAAATCCAAGGCCACATTATCCTGTAACGACACCGGCTAAGCAGGGCATGTTCCTGAAGCGGCTGCTTCCGGCAGACCTCTTCTACCGCCTGATGCGCTGGACGGACTGAGAAAGCTGAATGCCATGTCCACGGTCACCTATATCCTTGCGATCATCGTCATGGGCGCCGTCGCCCTCGTCCTGATCCGCGGCCTCTTCAACATGATGAAGGGCGGCGACGCAAACCGTTCCAACAAGCTGATGCAGCTTCGCGTCCTGCTGCAGGCAATCGCCGTCATCCTGATCATGCTGACACTCTGGCTGACCGGCGGCGGGCGGCCGACGTGAGGAACCGTCGGAGGGGCTTTTTGATGATGAACGCCAACACATCCTCCCTCATTCCTGTGCTCGTCACAGGAATCCAGCCACCGCGCGTCCGCGTGGTGAATGACCACTGCCTGCCATTGAAAAAGTCTTCCGCGCCCAAGGACTTGGGCGCACTGGATTCCTGTGACAAGCACAGGAATGAGGGAGGTGAGGTAAGCGGCTTGAGGCAACACCCCGGCGCGATGTGCGTCAGTATGCCGGGGCGGGTTTGGCGAGAAGGCCAACCCCGCTCTCCGTCATCCTCGGGCTTGACCCGAGGATCCATCCCCGTAGCTGCTGGTGAATGCGGCGTGGATGCTCGGGTCAAGCCCACGGCTGTCCGGCTCGTACCAATGGCTGCCCCTCACCCTAACCCTCTCCCCGTTCTGACGGGGAGAGGGGACGTGCCCCGTCAGACGTGGGTGAGGAGCGGAGAGAGTGCCGCATATTGCCTTCTCCCCGTAAAAACGGGGAGAAGGTGGCGGCAGCCGGATGAGGGGCTGGCCTCGCCGATCTCATGCCTTGCGACAACCCTCCCCCTATCAGGCGGTGCGGCATGGTAAAACTCAACAAGATCTACACCAAAACCGGCGATGACGGCACCACCGGGCTGGTTTCCGGCCCGCGCCGGACGAAGGACGATCTCCGCGTCGAGGCCTATGGCACGATCGACGAGGCGAATTCCGCGATCGGCCTGGCGCGGCTGCATACATCAGGCCTGCCCGAACTCGACGCCATGCTGATGTCGATCCAGAACGATCTCTTCGATCTCGGCGCCGATCTCGCCACACCCGATACCGGCGAGCCGCCGGCCTATGAACCGCTGCGGATCGTCGAGACGCAGGTCGACCGCGTGGAGCGCGAAATCGACCAGTTGAATGCCGGCCTGCAGCCGCTGAAATCCTTCATCCTGCCGGGCGGCAGCCCGGCAGCTGCACATCTGCATCTTGCCCGGACGATTGCGCGGCGCGCCGAACGTTTGATGGTGGCGCTTGCCCGCACCGACGGTGAAATCGTCAGCGAAGCGGCGATGAAATATGTCAATCGGCTCTCCGATTTCCTCTTCGTCGCAGCGCGTCATGCAAATGATCGCGGCCATGCGGATGTCCTTTGGGTTCCGGGAAAAAACAGATAGGCTTGCCGCGATCGCGATTGCCGGGGGGCCTTATGTTCATACCTTTTCACGACGCCAATACGCTGAAATATATCAAGGTTCAGTGGGTGACGCTCGGACTGATCGCGCTCAATATCGCGGTCTGGCTCTTGACCAGCCTGGAGAGCGAGCAGGCCGCCCAGGCGACGACCGTCGGGCTCGGCTACATCCCGGCGATCGCCTTCGGCGACGCGGTGCTGGCGCAGGGGCTAGAAATCGTGCCGGAACCGTTGACCTACCTCACTTATGCCTTCGTCCATTCCGGCTTCTGGCATCTGGCGTCCAACATGATTTTCCTCTGGGTCTTTGGCGACAATGTCGAGGACGCGATGGGGCACCTGCGCTTCCTGATTTTCTACGTCGTCTGTGCGGCCGCCGGCGCGCTCTGCCACGGTCTGCTGGCCATGGCCTCGCAAGCAGCGCTGGTCGGCGCCTCGGGAGCGATCTCCGGCGTTGTCGCCGCCTATGTCATGCTGCATCCGCGCGTCAAGGTCTGGGTGCTGGTATTCTTCCGCCTGCCCCTGCCACTGCCTGCCTTTATCCCGCTGCTTTTGTGGATCGGCCAGCAGTTCCTCATGCTGGCGATCGCACCGGATGGCGACGTTTCCTGGGGCGCACATGTCGGCGGCATTCTTGCCGGCGCTCTCCTGATCCTGGTGTTGCGCCGGCCCGGCGTACCGCTGTTCGACCGGGAGATCGTCACGCCCCGCGCGGTGAGAAGCGATCCTGGCGCCGACCCCGCCATCGCCGCCGGCGCGGATGGGCGCACAGTCCAGCGCCTTCCCTGGGGTCGACGCTGACAGCAACATTGATGTGAACGTAAACGTTCATATACTGCCCGGCGAATCGTCTACCTGCGGCATGGAAGCGTTGTATTTGGAGGAAAAGCGCGTATCCATGTCGCCATTCGACAATCGGAGCGGCGCGCGAGCGTGCATTTTCGCTGAAGCCAGTTTTCCCGTGAAGGAAGGACCCCCCATGAAGATTCTCGTGCCCGTCAAGCGGGTTGTCGACTACAACGTGAAGATCCGGGTGAAGCCGGATGGCACGGGTGTCGAGCTTGCCAATGTGAAGATGTCGATGAACCCGTTCGACGAGATCTCGGTGGAAGAGGCGCTGCGGCTGAAGGAAGCCGGCAAGGCCGAGGAAGTGGTGGTCGTCTCGATCGGTCCTGCCAAGGCCGAGGAGACGCTGAGGACGGCGCTGGCCATGGGCGCCGATCGGGCGATCCTGGTCGAGACCGACGATGCGGTCGAGCCGCTCACCGTTGCCAAGATCCTCAAGGGCATCGTCGATGCCGAGCAGCCGGGTCTTGTCATCGTCGGCAAGCAGGCGATCGACGACGATTCGAACCAGACCGGCCAGATGCTGGCGGCGCTTCTCGGCTCGGCCCAGGCGACCTTCGCCTCGAAGATCGAGATCGGAGACGGCAAGGCTGAGGTCACCCGCGAAGTCGATGGCGGCCTGCAGACGATCGAGATCAAGCTGCCGGCGGTCATCACCTCGGATCTGCGGCTGAACGAACCGCGTTATGCCTCGCTGCCGAATATCATGAAGGCGAAGAAGAAGCCGCTCGACAAGAAGGCTCCGGCCGATTTCGGCGTTGATACCACGCCGAGGCTGAAAGTGCTGAAGACCGAGGAGCCGTCGGGCCGCAAGGCCGGCGTCAAGGTCAAGTCGGTCACTGAACTGGTCGACAGACTGAAGAACGAAGCCGGCGTGCTTTAAGCCAGGAAAGAGAGAACACCATCATGACCATTCTTCTTCTGGCCGACCACGACAATCAAAGCCTTTCCGACCAGACCGCCAAGGCGCTGACGGCGGCAAGCCAGATCGGCTCCGACATTCATGTTTTGGTTGCCGGCAAGGGCGCCAAGGCTGCAGCCGATGCCGCGGCCAAACTCGCCGGTGTGGCGAAAGTGCTGCTGGCCGAAAGCGACGAACTCGCCAACAATCTGGCCGAGCCGCTTTCCGACCTGATCGTTTCGCTGGCCGGTTCCTACGACACGATCATCTCGGCTGCCACCTCGACCGGCAAGAACGTGCTGCCGCGCGTCGCCGCCCTGCTCGACGTTGCCCAGGTTTCCGAAATCATCGAAGTGATCTCATCCGACACCTTCAAGCGGCCGATCTATGCCGGCAATGCCATCCAGACGGTACAGGCAAGTGATGCGAAGAAGGTGATTACCGTGCGCACCGCCTCCTTCGCGTCTGCCCAGACAGGCGGTTCTGCCTCTGTCGAGGCAATCCCGGCGATTTCGGACCCGGGTCTGTCGCGTTTCGTCAAGGATGCGCTGTCGGCCTCCGACCGTCCGGAGCTGACGTCGGCGAAGATCATCATCTCCGGCGGCCGGGCCCTCGGCTCGGCCGAGAAGTTCCGCGAGGTCATCCTTCCCGTTGCCGACAAACTCGGCGCTGCCGTCGGCGCCAGCCGCGCTGCCGTCGATGCCGGTTATGCGCCGAACGACTGGCAGGTCGGCCAGACCGGCAAGGTGGTGGCGCCTGATCTTTATATCGCCGCCGGCATCTCAGGCGCCATCCAGCACCTGGCCGGCATGAAGGACAGTAAGGTCATCGTCGCCATCAACAAGGACGAGGAGGCGCCGATCTTCCAGGTCGCCGACTATGGATTGGTCGCCGATCTGTTCGAGGCTCTGCCGGAATTGGAAAAGGCGCTCTAAGCGCGTGCCGCACAAAACTGTGAAGCGGTTTTCCCAGGCAAAGCGCGAAGCGCTTTTGCCGCAACGACATGCGTAAAGCGAAGACCTAAAGCGCGAGAAGCGAATCGAAAGATTCGCCACGCGCTTTAAACGCGTCAAATGCTTTTCCTTCGCACTTGCGAATGACTGGAAAATTATCTTTTATCGGGCTACTACTGCTGCCGGGCGATCCTTCGTCCGGCAGTATTGCTAAAAAATGCGGCAGCGCGGGGGCGAATGCCGTGCGGGGGTTTGGAGATGAATGCGGTGTTGAAGAATATTGGTATTATCGGCGCCGGGCAGATGGGCTGTGGCATCGCGCATGTTTCGGCTGCCGCAGGTTACAGGGTTCACATCTACGATCTCTCCCAGGATCGCATCGAATCCGGCCTTGCCACCGTCAACGGCAACCTTGCTCGCCTGGTGACCAACGGCAAGATGACCGAAGAGGAACGCAAGTCGACCTTGTCGCTCATCACGGGCTCGTCCGATGTCAACGATCTCGCCCCGTCCGATCTCGTCATCGAGGCCGCCACCGAGGATGAGAGCGTCAAGCGCAAGATCTATGCGCAGGTCTGTCCGGTCCTGAAGCCGGAAGCGCTGCTTGCCACCAACACATCTTCTCTTTCCATCACCCGGCTCGCTGCCGCCACCGACCGCCCCGAACGTTTCATGGGCATACATTTCATGAACCCGGTGCCGGTGATGAAGCTGGTCGAATTGGTGCGCGGCATCGCGACTGATGAGAAGACCTTCTCGGCCGCCAAGGAATTCGTCGGCACGCTGGAAAAGACCATCACCGTGGCCGAGGATTTCCCGGCCTTCATCGTCAACCGCATCCTGCTGCCCATGATCAACGAAGCGATCTATACGCTCTATGAAGGCGTCGGAACGGTCGATGCCATCGATACGGCGATGAAGCTCGGCGCCAACCATCCGATGGGGCCGCTGCAGCTTGCCGACTTCATCGGCCTCGACACCTGCCTTTCGATCATGCAGGTGCTTCACGACGGCTTGGCGGACTCGAAATACCGTCCCTGCCCGCTGCTGGTGAAATATGTCGAGGCCGGCTGGCTCGGACGCAAGTCCGGACGCGGCTTCTATGACTATCGCGGTGAAGTGCCGGTCCCGACGCGGTAAGCAGATATTACCCGAAAGGGCGAATGGACCGGCCGCCCGCGACATGCTTTCTTGCCGTGAACGGGAGGAAACGCCATGTCGCCTGAAACACCGATGTTCCTGCTGCAATGCTGCGTGCTCATCGGACTTGCGGGTGTGTTCCTCATCAAGGGAGACGGAGACTCCTGACGGGCTCCTTAAGGCATGTCGCGCAAAAGTGTGCAGTGGTTGACATGCGTAAACACAAAGACCTAAAGCGCATCGAGCGAATCTGAAAGATCGCGACCCGCTTTAGGACCGATAGCGCCCTTGATCAGCGCCTTGGCATCTTCGCTGTCCCAGGCAGCCGGGCCGTTCATCGCCGAAATCAGGCAGCCCTTGTCGTCGAGCAGCAGTGTCACCGGCAGACCGAAAGCCAGGCCTTCCTTCTTCAGGCTATTGAAGACGCCGATCGTATTGTCGCGGTAAAGCTGCAGCGCATCGACACCGATCTCGTTCAAGAAGGCCTTCGGCTTCTCCTCGTCACCGGTATCGATATTGACCGGCACGACCTGGAACTTGTCGCTTCCCATACCCTTTTCCAGCGCGTTCAGCGCCGGCATCTCCTCGCGGCAGGGCACGCACCACGTGGCCCACAGATTGAGAAGCACGGTCTTGCCGGCAAAATGGTCGAGCGTCATCGCCGTGCCGTCGGGGCCGTTGAAGGTAACCGCAGTCAGCTTGCGCGGTTGGTTGGCGGCGACCATGGCGGCGACCTGCCCCTTCATCAGCGGCGTCAGATTGGCAGCGCGATCCCTAGCCAGCGAGCATTCGGCTGAAGCGGTATCGCCGATGCCATTGCCAATCCCCGTCTCCTTCACGTATACCGCTGCCGCACCGGCAACAACGCCTGCAACGGCGGCGATTGCGATCAATTTTACGGACGGCAGGCCGAAGGGTTTTCTCGTCGTCATTTCATTCTCCAGGACGGGCATCTTCCATGGCCGAGAGCAAAACCGATACCAAATCCTCCAACCAGATGTGGGGCGGGCGCTTCGCTTCCGGCCCGGACGCGATTATGGAGGAGATAAATGCCTCGATCGGTTTCGACAAGAAGCTATTCGCGCAGGATATCCGCGGTTCGATCGCCCACGCGACCATGCTCGCCCATCAGGGGATCATATCAGCCGACGATAAGGACAAGATCGTTCACGGGCTAAACACGATCCTGTCAGAAATCGAAACCGGTAATTTCGAATTCTCGCGGCAGCTCGAAGACATCCATATGAATGTCGAGGCGCGCCTGGCGACGCTGATCGGACCGGCGGCCGGCCGGCTGCACACCGCCCGCTCGCGCAACGATCAGGTAGCGCTCGACTTCCGCCTCTGGGTGAAGGAAGAGCTTGAGAAGACCGAGAAGATGCTGACCGGCCTCATCGCCGCCTTCCTCGACCGCGCCGAGGAACATGCCGAAAGCGTCATGCCGGGCTTCACCCATCTGCAGACCGCCCAGCCCGTGACCTTTGGCCATCACTGCATGGCCTATGTCGAAATGTTCGGCCGCGACCGCTCGCGCGTCCGCCACGCCATCGAGCATCTGGATGAAAGCCCGATCGGCGCCGCCGCCCTTGCCGGCACCGGCTATCCGATCGACCGTCACATGACCGCCAAGGCGCTCGGTTTCCGCGAGCCGACCCGCAACTCCATCGATACGGTCTCCGACCGCGACTTCGCCATCGAGTTCCTGTCGATCGCCGCAATCGCTGGCATGCACCTTTCGCGTCTGGCGGAAGAGATTGTCATCTGGTCGACCCCGCAATTCGGTTTCGTCCGTCTCTCCGACGCCTTCTCGACCGGCTCCTCGATCATGCCGCAGAAGAAGAACCCCGATGCCGCCGAACTGGTGCGCGCCAAGACCGGCCGCATCAACGGCTCGCTGGTGGCCCTGCTGACGATCATGAAGGGCCTGCCGCTCGCCTATTCCAAGGACATGCAGGAAGACAAGGAACAGGTGTTCGACGCGGCCGAGAGCCTGGAGCTGGCAATCGCCGCCATGACCGGCATGGTGCGCGATATGACGGTCAACACCGCGCGCATGAAGGCCGCAGCCGGCTCCGGCTATTCGACAGCGACCGATCTTGCCGACTGGCTGGTGCGCGAAGCAGGCCTCCCCTTCCGCGATGCCCATCACGTCACCGGCCGCGCTGTGGGGCTTGCCGAAAGCAAAAGCTGCGACCTTGCCGAACTGCCGCTCGCAGATCTTCAAGCGATCCATCCCGACATCACCGACAAGGTCTACGACGTGTTGACCGTCGAGGCCTCGGTCGCCAGCCGCAAGAGCTTCGGCGGCACGGCGCCGTCCGAAGTACGCAAGCAGATCGCCTTCTGGCGTGCCCGCAACTGAGGGATACCAGGCGGCGAAAGCCGCCGCAGCCTTGCCGCATACGCGAGAAGGCCGTCCAACAATCAGGGTGCACAAGGCGGATAAACTTCGCTATGAAGATCTCCATCATTCGATATGAATGATGCCATCAAATGCCGCCGAAGAGGATATCCATGCAGAAGAGCTTGCCGCACCTCGTCCGCCTGACGGCGGTTCTCGCCGTCATCGGCCTTGCCGTTGCCGGATGCGGGCGCAAGGGTGATCTCGATCCGCCGAGTGCTGCGGCAACCAAGGAAGGCGACGTTTCCAAGCCGACGAAAAAGCCGGGAACCGTCGACAAGCCCTTCCTTCTCGATCCCCTTCTTTAAGGCACAAGCCCGTGAACCATTTCGAGTACCGAGACGGCGTCCTGCATGCCGAGAACGTCCCCGTTCCCGAGATCGCCAAGGCGGTCGGCACACCCTTTTATGTTTATTCCACCGCAACGCTGGAGCGCCATTACCGCGTCTTTTCCGAGGCCTTCGCCGACATGGACTCGATGGTTTGTTACGCGATGAAGGCGAACTCGAACCAGGCGGTGCTGAAGACACTTGGCCGCCTCGGCGCCGGTATCGATGTCGTCTCGGAGGGCGAACTGCGCCGCGCGCTCGCCGCCGACGTTCCCGCCAGCCGAATCATGTTTTCAGGTGTCGGCAAGACGCCGCAGGAGATGGATTTCGCCCTCGAGGCAGGCATCTACTGCTTCAACGTCGAATCCGAACCTGAGCTCGAAATTCTCAACCAACGCGCTGTCAGCGCGGGCAAGAAGGCGCCGGTCTCCTTCCGGATCAACCCTGACGTCGATGCAAAAACTCATTCGAAGATTTCGACCGGCAAGAAGGAAAACAAATTCGGCATCTCCTGGGAGCGTGCCCGCGCCATCTATGCCCATGCCGCCAAGCTGCCGGGCATCGAGGTCAACGGCATCGACATGCATATCGGCAGCCAGATCACCGAATTGCAGCCCTTCGACGACGCCTTCAAGCTGCTGCACGATCTTGTCGCGACGCTGCGCGCCGACGGCCATACCATCCACCACGTCGATATCGGCGGCGGTCTCGGCATCCCCTATAAGGACGACAACAATCCGCCGCCGCTGCCGGATGCCTATGCGGCCATCGTCAAGAACCAGCTGCGCGGCCTCAACTGCAAGATCATCACCGAGCCCGGCCGCCTGATCGTCGGCAATGCCGGTATCCTGGTGACCGAAGTCCTCTATGTGAAGGATGGCGGCGAAAAGACCTTCGTCATCGTCGACGGCGCGATGAACGATCTCATCCGCCCGACGCTCTACGAGGCCTATCATGAGATCCGCCCGGTGACGATTTCGGCGGCGAACGCCCCGCGCATCCGCGCCGACGTCGTCGGCCCGGTCTGCGAGACCGGCGATTATCTGGCGCTCGACCGCGAGATGGCGATGCCGAAACCCGGCGACCTGATTGCCGTCAGCACTGCCGGCGCTTATGGCGCGGTCCAGGCCGGAACATATAACAGCCGGCTGCTGGTGCCCGAAGTTCTGGTCAGAGGCAGCGATTTCCATACGATTCGCCCGCGCAGAACCTATGCCGAACTGATCAGCCTCGACTCCGTTCCCGCCTGGCTAGACTAGGAGTTGTAGCATGAAGCAGAAAAGCGTGTGCAGTTTTCTTAAGCCATCATGCTCTAACTATGTAATTTAGAACAGGATTCGGATTTTAGGCCGAGCGGGCCTAAAATCATCCTGTACTAAAGCAGGTCGCACAAAGCGCGAGGAGCAATCGGAAAGATCGCGACGCGCTTTAAGCAGCCATCACTTTTTGGCGAATTAACATGAAAAGCCGGTATTGCCGGCCGCTCGCCCTCGCCTTCGCCACAAAGAGTGTTATCCTTGTCAGTCATGAGCGTATTGCCCTGCAATCGCCGGAAGCGCCCTCTGTTTCAGAACACCAGATCGCGGAGACCGGACCGATGACAAGCCCCTCAAGGCAGAGGAAAGGTGCATTTGCGCTCCGCCCCTCGCTTGCCCGGCTGGTGACGACAAAACGCCTGCTGGCGCGTGTCGTGCTGTTTTTCGAGCAGTTGCTGCCACCTTTGATGCCGGTTCTGGCGGTTATCGCCTTCTATCTCTCCGTCTCCTGGTTCGGCATCTTTCGCAGCGTGCCGGACTGGCTACGAATTCTGCTGCTGATTGTCTTTGCCGCCGCTTTTGTCGTCTCGCTCCTGCCCTTCCGTACCCTGCGCTTGCCGAAGGTCGCCGAAGCCGACCGCATGCTGGAAGAGCGCAACGGCCTGTCGCACCAGCCAGTCACCGTCCAGGAAGACGAGCCGGCCTTCGACACGCCCTTTGCCCGGGCGCTCTGGCGTGAGCACCAGACGCGCATGGCCGAAAAGATCGCGGCACTCGATGCCGGACTGCCCAGGCCTGATATCGCCGTGCATGACCGTTTCGCGCTGCGCGCCGTGCCGGCGCTGCTGCTGGTCACCGCCTTTGCCTATTCGCTGTCGATCAACGGCGGCTCGATCGGTGACGCGTTGCAGGCAGCACCCGAGCACGTCACCGTCGATCCTACGGTGCGCATCGACGCCTGGGTGACGCCGCCCGCCTATACCGGCCGCGCCCCGGTCTATCTGACCGCCGACGGCAGCGAGCAGGCGTCGATCGGCATTCCGCAGTTTTCAGGCCTCACCGTGCGCGTCAGCGGCGGCAAGACAGCCGAAAAAGTCGTGTTTCGTAAAGCGAATGGCGAGGCGCAGGATATCGCCGTGCAGGCGGATACCAAGCCGCAGCAGCCGGCGGCAGCAGGCGGCGAACAGCCGACCGCTCCAGCCGGCCAGGTCTCGGCCAGCCAAGCTCCTGCCGCCCAGACGCATGTGATGAAGCTCGAGGAGAACGGCGCACTCGAAGTCAACGGTCGCCGCTGGAACTTCGAGGTCCTCCCCGACAAGGCGCCGGAAATTGCTTTCGACGGCATGCCGAAACCCAGCGTCAACGGCGCGCTTGAAATCGGCTTTACCGTCAAGGACGATTACGGCGTCCAGGAGGCGCATGCGGAGATCGTTCCTCTGGAAAACGATCCGACGGCAACGCCGCTCTATCCCCTGCCGGAATACCGGCTGGACATCCCCCGCCGCAACGCCCGCGACGCCAAGGGCGTGACCAGCCGCAACCTGACCGAACATCCGCTTGCCGGCAAGCGCGTGCGCGTCACGCTCATCGCCAAGGATGCCGCCGGCCAGACCGGCCGCAGCCCGCCGCATGAAATGACCCTGCCGTCGCGGCCCTTCAACGAACCGCTTGCCGCCGCCGTCGCCGAAGAACGGCAGGTTTTCGCGCTCGACACCCGTAAGATGCCGCAGGCGATCGCGCTGAACGAGGCGTTGACCATCCGTCCCGAGGAGACCATCCCCAAGCTCACCAACTATCTCCTGCTGGAATCCGCCTTGACGCGCATGAAGCTCGCAAAGGGTGAGGATGCGCTCAAGGATACGGCCCAATATCTCTGGGAGATCGCACTCGGCATGGAGGATGGCGATCTATCGCTTGCCGAGCGCAAGCTGCGCGAGGCCCAGCAGAAGCTTGCCGACGCGTTGGACCGCAACGCCTCCGACGCTGAGATCAAGAAGCTGATGGATGAGCTGCGCAAGGCGATGCAGGACTATATGACCGAGCTTGCCCAACGCATGCAGAACGCGCCGATGCAGCCGAACCAGAACGCGCAGAACATCCTGCGCCAGCAGGATCTGGAACGGATGATGGACCAGATCGAAAATCTCGCCCGCTCCGGCAATCGCGACGCAGCCCAGCAGATGCTGTCGGACATGCAGCGGATGATGAACAACCTGCAGGCCGGCCGGCCGCAGCGCGGCCAACAGAGCCAGGAAAACAGCGAGGCCCGCAAGCAGATCGACAAGCTCGGCGAGATCCTGCGCGATCAGCAGAAGCTGATGGATCAGACCTTTCGCCTCGATCAGCAGCTCAAGGACCGCATGCAGCGCGGCGAACCCGACATGGGTGAAAACGATCCGCTGCTCGACGAGATGAACCCCGGAGAAAACGGCGAACCGCAGGATCAGCAGCAGGGCCAGCGAGGCAAAGACGGCCAGCAGCCCTCCGACCAGATGACCGCCGAGCAGCTGCGCGAGGCATTGAAACAGCTGCGCGCCCAGCAGGATGCGCTCGGCAGGCAGCTCGGCGAATTGCAGAAGGGCCTCGGCGAGTTGGGCATGAAGCCCGGCCCCGGATTCGGTCAGGCGCAACGTGAGATGGAAGGCGCCGGTCGCGAACTCGGCCAAGGCCACGGCCAGCCGGCCATCGAGGGTCAAGGCCGCGCACTCGAAGCACTTCGCCAGGGCGCCCGCGACATGATGAACCAGATGATGCAGGCGCAACAGGGCCAGCAAGGGCAGGGTCCGAACGGCCAGATGAGCCAGGGCGGCGACCAGAATGGCCGCGACCCGCTCGGCCGGCCACGCCCCCCGGGACCGGATTTCGGCGACAACAGTGTGAAGGTTCCCGACGAGATCGACGTGCAGCGTGCCCGAGAAATCCTCGACGCGATCCGCGAAAAGCTCGGCAACAATCCGCCGCAGGAAATGGAACGGCGGTATCTCGAACGGTTGCTGGACATCCAGTAGGGCTTACGCCGCCGTGAGTATCCCCACATTGGCGCAGGGATTTTAGGCCGGATCGGCCTAAAATTTGAATCCGGATCTCATCAAAGAAAGTGCGCGGGATACCGCCCACCATAATGCTCTGATGCATGTCATCAGGACGTGTGCTGTTCCGGGATGACGACATACATGAAAATAAAGAGCTTTAAGCGACCAGCGCCCGGGCGACCGCCTTGCGGATATCGGGAAGCGCGAATGGTTTGGCGACGACGTCGATGATCTTTTCGGCAAGATCGTCGGCCCGTTCGCGCTGCTCGGCATAGCCGGTCATCAGCAGGATCTTCAGGCCGGGAAAGGCGTCTTTTGCCTGATGGGCGAGTTCGATGCCGTCCATCACGGGCATGCGGATATCTGAAAGCAGCAGATCGTAGACCCCTTCCTTGAGCTTCTCCAAGCCCTCGGCCCCGTCGGCCGCCTCGTCGGTCTCGTGGCCATCAAGCCGCAGGGCTCGGGCTACGAAGGACCGCAGGGAGTCCTCGTCTTCCGTGATCAGAATTCTTGCCATATGTGCATTGCTCCGTGGTCAGCCCCGCGACGGAAATCACCAGGATTTCCTTTTCGATCGGTAAAGATCAGGAAGCGATGGACGAGATGGTTAACAACCCGTCTAGAACGGCAAGGCAGCGGCCGGCGTCTTTTCAAACCACTTTGACGTCGCTCAGGCGTCCCCGGTGACCACGCCGACAAAGGGCAGTTCGCGGAAGGCATAGGCCACATCCATGCCGTAGCCGACGACAAAATAGTCAGGGCATTCGAAGCCGACATAATCGGCCTCCAGCTTTTCTTTGCGCTTGACGCGCTTGTCGAGCAGCACGGCGATCGTGACGTTGCGCGCGCCGCGCTCGAACAGCAGTTCCTTGGCAAACAGCAGCGTCCGGCCGGATTCGAGGATATCGTCGATCAACAGGACGTCGCGGCCATGGACGTCGCTGTCGATATCCTTGACGATGCGCACGCCCTGCGAGACCGTGCCGATGCCATAGCTCGACAGCGTGATGAACTCGACCTCCGGTGCAAGCCCGCTATCGTGCAGGGCCCGGATCAGGTCGGCGGCGAAGATGAACGAACCCTTGAGCACGGCGATGACGAGCAGGTCCTGGGTCGGGCCTTTGGCGATCTCCCGCGCCATCGAATGATTGCGCTCGGCGATCTGCTCGGCAGTGAAGAGCGGCTCGATATTTTTTCCGCGCACGACAGGCATAAGGGCTTGCTCCATGAAAAGAAGGGTAAGCCGTTAGCACATATGCGAGCGTGAAACAGCCTCGCCAGCCATGAAATTAACCGGATTGGCGCGACTTACGGCCGGAAGGTTCCCCAATCGACGTCCGAGCGCTCCCTACGGCAGGAACGAAAGCCGGACCTCCGGCAGTTTTCCGCCGGCATGCTGCACACGGGCCGAGAAACCCCGGCTCTGTCCGCCATAGATGACATCGGCCGGCGGATTGATGACGATGCTTGCGGTCAGCCGCTCGTCGGTGACGAGATCGGCACGGATCGGATGCACCGTCTGCGTCGTGCCGCTGTCGTTTTCGAGGATGCCGTTGATGACGAGCATACGCATGCCGTTGGCGTCGCGCGGCGCCACCGTCACATGGGTGAAATGCAGCGGCGCCCCGGAATAGGCCGGCTCGCCGGAGAAGCCGGAAAAGCCGCCCGCAAGCCCGAAGACGAGCAGGGCGAGCGCCAGTACCAGCCCTGCGAAGCTCCGCATCGAGGGGCGCTGCAGGAAGGCTTCCAGGTCGCGGAGAACAGTTGCCGTCACTGGTGTCAGCGCCGGCTGCGCCGCGCGAGCGCCAGCCGCGCGCTTGCGGTTGTCGTTATAGGTCCTTGCGGCAAATTCCTTCGGTCGGACTTTGCCGAGGGTCACGAATTCGGCGTCGGAAATATCGGCAGGACGCGCCGCGCGGTACTGGCGCGCGGCGGGTTCCGGCGGCAGGAAATCATAGGCCTGGCCCGGCGTCCGGCGGCTGAAGGAGGATGCTTCCATGATGGCTGCCTCGCAGATGTCCACATGGTTTCGCTGCCAGGGGAAATCTTGGCATTGAAACGAATCTCGCTCAGTCGTAAATTTTAATGGTTAATGCTTCGCAAAGATCGCCATCAAACGGGCGTCTTTCCGGCAAAATTTACCGGCTGTTAACGGTGTTGGTTAACAAGTCACGCGGTGAAACCCACAACAGACTGAGCTGCCCGTTGATCCACTTCGAGAATGTCGGTTTGCGTTATGGCATGGGCCCGGAAATCCTCCGGGACCTGACCTTCGACATTCCGAAGAAATCCTTTCAGTTTCTGACCGGCCCATCGGGCGCCGGCAAGACGTCGCTGCTGCGGCTGCTCTTCATGTCGCTGCAGCCGACGCGCGGCCTGATCCGCATGTTCGGGCGCGACATTTCCGAAATCCCCCGCCCGGAGCTGCCGCTGCTGCGCCGCCGGGTCGGCATCGTCTTCCAGGATTTCCGCCTCCTCGATCATCTGACAACCTATGAGAATGTCGCCTTGCCCTTACGCGTGCGCGGCAAGGATGAGAGCTCCTACAAGACCGACGTCCTGGAACTGTTGAAATGGGTCGGCCTCGGCGAACGCATCAACGTGCTGCCGCCCGTGCTGTCCGGCGGCGAGAAGCAGCGCGCCGCGATCGCCAGGGCGCTGATGGACCGGCCGGAGGTGCTGCTTGCCGACGAACCCACAGGCAACGTCGACCCGCCGATGGCCAAGCGCCTGCTCAATCTTTTCCTCGAGCTGAACCGCCTCGGCACCGCCGTTGTGATCGCCACGCATGACCTGGCGCTGATGGAACAGGTGGAAGCTCGCCGCATGATCCTCTCGGGGGGGCATCTCGATATCTATGACTGAGCCCGCACCCAGAAACCCGGACAAGTCGTCGGTCAAGGCTGAGCAGAAGCGGCCGGAAATGCGCGTGCGTCCGACTGCGCCGATCCTGCCGCCCTCCAACATCCAGGGCAGTGCGTTGATGGTGGTGATCGCAATCATGGCCTTTCTCGCTTGCCTGACGCTCGGCGGCGTCAGCATGGTGCGCTCGACGGCTGCAAGCTGGGAGAGCCAGATTTCCCGCGAAATCACTATCCAGATCAAGCCGGACGACAATCTCGACATGGAAAAGGCGCTGACCCAGGCGCGAGACCTGGCGCTGACCTTCGTCGGCACCAAGGGCGGCCAGATCGTCGACGAGGCGGCGACCGCCCGCCTGCTCGAACCCTGGCTCGGCCCCGGTCTCGATCTCAAGGATCTGCCCGTTCCCCGCCTCGTCATCATCACCATCGACGAGAGCAATCCACCGGATTTCGATTCGATGCGGGCGCTGCTGAAAGACAGCATACCGCAGGCCAGCCTCGACGATCACCGCACCTGGGTCGATCGGCTGGTGTCCATGGCGCACACGACCGTCATGATCGGCACGGGCATCCTGCTGCTGGTTTTCACGGCGATGGTGCTCACCGTCGTCTTCGCCACGCGCGGCGCGCTGTCGGGCAATCGTCACGTCGTCGAAGTGCTGCATTTCGTCGGCGCCGAAAGCTCCTTCGTCGCCACCGAATTCCAGAAGCATTTCCTGAAGATCAGCCTCAAGGGCTCGGCAATCGGCAGCGCCCTTGCCGCTCTCTTCTTCGCCACCGCCGGTTTCTGGCAGAGCCGCACCCTCGCCACCCCGGAAACGGACCAGGCAACAGCGCTCTTCGGCACCTTCTCCGTCGGCGTGCTCGGTTATGCCGGCATCTTCGCGACGATGATCGTCATTGCGCTCCTCACCACCATCACGGCACGACTGACCGTCATGCAGACGATCTACGAAATCGATACATTACGCTCGGACCCGACCCGCACCGACGGCATCGCAAGTTGATCGTGACCATGCCGTTTTGCCATGAAACCGTCTGTTCTGCGCCGCAATCAGCGTATAGTCACGATTCATGACCATGGGAGATACGACACCCAACCCGATTCACCAGGACCCAGGGCTCGACCGCCCGGCGGGTTTGCCGCCGCGGCGCGGTCTGATCCGCCGCCTGCTGCGTTGGGGCGGTTTTGCCTGCGTGCTGGCGATCGCCGTGGTGTTCGGCGGTTTCCTGCGTTTCGCCGATTCGGTGACGACGCTCAAGCCCCCGGCCGAGCCGAAGGCCGATGCGATCGTGGTGCTGACGGGGGGTTACCAGCGCATCGACCAAGCCGTGGAACTGCTGCAGAAAGGCGCCGGCAAGCGTTTGCTCATTTCCGGCGTCCACCCGACGACCACGCCGGCGCAGATCCGCAAAATGACGCAGGGCTCGGCCGATCTTTTCTCCTGCTGCGTCGATATCGGCTATGATGCGATCGACACGATCGGCAATGCCGAGGAAGCTTCGAACTGGATCCACGCCAAGGGATACCGCAGCGTCTTGATCGTCACTAACAACTACCACATGCCGCGAAGCCTTGCGGAACTCTCTTATGTCGATCCCGATATCGAGTTCATCGCTTATCCCGTGGTCAATTCGGATTTGAAGAGCCGCAACTGGTTCACCGACCCGAATGCGATGCGGGTCATGCTTGCCGAATATGTAAAAGTGCTGCTGACCGGCGCCCGCAACATCACCGGCTTTGGTCGCCACACCGGGCTGCGCTCGGCAAACGCGTCCGGCGAGAACTGACGCTTTTGCTGGAGCATGACGCCGGAAAGTGTGAGCGGTTTTCTCATGACATATGCTCCAACTCTTTAATTTAGAACAGGATTCAGATTTTAGGCCCGGCCTAAAATCTGAATCCTGTTCTGGGACGTCATCAAACGCTTTTTATGCCGAGCAATATCGTGTAGGCCGGTCGCGTGAGCATGCCTCGGGAAAGTTACATGATCGCCCTGCGTTCCGTCCTCTTCAACACGATCTTCTACGCCAACCTCATCATCCGGATGATCGTTCTCTCGCCATACTATTTCCTGGCGCCCCGACTGACCGCCTATGCGATCCCGAAGAATTGGGCACGCTCCAACCACTGGCTGATGCGGGTGATCGTCGGCACCACCTTCGAGATCGAAGGCCTGGAGAACTTGCCCGACGGTAGCTACATCCTGGCGCCGAAGCACCAATCCTTCTGGGATACCTACGCGCTGCTGCCCTGGCTGAAGGACCCGGTCTACATCCTGAAGCGGGAGCTGATGTGGATTCCGCTGTTCGGCTGGTATGCGAAAAAGCAGCGGGTGATCCCGGTTGATCGCGGCGCCCGCGGCAAGGTGATGGTGGAGGTGTTGAAGCGCACCAAAGAAGAGCTTTCGACCGGCCGCCAGCTGATCATTTATCCTGAGGGGACCCGTCGCCCGCCGGGCGCCGAGCCGGTCTATAAGTATGGCATCGCCCGCATGTACCGTGATCTCGCCATCCCCGTGGTGCCGATCGTCATGCATCCCGGTCTCTTCTGGCCGCGGCGCAGCATTCGTCGTTATCCCGGTCATTTCAAGGTGAGTATCCTGCCGCCGATCATGCCGGGAATGGATCCGGACGCGTTTTTCGCTCATCTGATCGAGGTGTCGGAGCGGGCAAGCGACGAGCTTCTACTTGAAACCGTAGAACGCAATCCGCATGTGCCGCTGCCCCCGACCGCAGTCGAAAGGCTGGCCGAGCTGCGCAGGCTGAAGACGGCGACCGCCTGAAGCATGTCGCGCAACACTGCGCAGCGGTTTTTGCGATAATAATCGCGGCGCCTGTGAGGATCAGGCGGCGCGCAGCCGCTCCACTTCGTCGACGACCTGCTCCAGCCAATGGTCGCGGATGCCCATCTGCTTCAAATGCATCGCCGTATTGAAGACATAGGCATCATTCGGGCCCGACTGGCCCTTGGCCCGGTTCACCACCCGCGCCGCCTCAAATGCGTCGAGCGTACCGGCATATTGCTCATGGTCGCGATCAGCAATGTAGGTAACCGCCTCGACCCTTCGGCCTCCGGCAAATTGCAGCCGCACCCGGCGCTCCAGGTAGACATTGGTAACCAGCTCGCGGGCGCGCAGATAATCGATCACCTCGTCCCATTTTTCCGGGGAAATGCGGAAAGCCATGCCGCGGCAGGCGCCGCCCCTGTCGAGGCCGAGAACCAGGCCCGGACTGTCGCGCGTACCGCGATGGACAAAGGAACGGACGCAGAGCGAACGCCGGTAGCCGTAGATCAGAGCCTCTGCGCGCTCCATGAACTCGAAGCCCGGATTCCACATCAGCGAACCGTAGCCAAATACCCAAATTTCGTCCATATCGCACGCCAGACCGGAATCACATTTACGATTCACCATTGGAGAACATCATGGCAGCGTCAAGCCAATCCGGCAGCAGCCAATCCAGCAGCGGTAAAAAATTCTGGTTGCTGGGTGGCGGCGTTCTCCTAGTGATCGCGCTTTATACCGGCGGCTGGTTCTATGCGGCATCGACGCTGAAGACCACGGTGCTGAAAGCGATCGCGCCGCGCGACCAGGCAGGCGTCAGCGGCGAATGCTCCGATATCGAATTCCGCGGCTATCCTTTCCGTATCGGCCTGTTCTGCTCCAAGATCGATGTCGACGACCACGTCAACGGCGTCTCGGCCACCTTCGGCGCGTTGCGCTCGGCAGCGCAGGTCTATGCACCGGGCAATATCGTCTGGGAGCTCGATTCGCCGGCCGAAATCCGCACCAGCAATGGACTTTCGATCTCGGCCCAATGGGCAGACCTGCAAGCAAGCCTGGCAACCAGGATGCGGGGCGTCGACAGCAGCTCAACGGTCATCACGGGCCTGAAGGCGACGGCGATCTCTTCCTTCACCGGCCAGACCATCAGCTTCGATGCCGCTCGCACCGAAATTCATCTGCGCCAGAACGGTGCCGATCTCGACGGCGCGATCTCGGTGCAGGATGCCAACACCGCGATCAAGGACTGGCCGCAAATCTTCCCGAAACTGTCTGCCAGCATCGATCTCACCGTCGCCGGCAAAGCCGGCCTGATCGACGGCAGTGATCCGAACGGCCTCAACGGTGCCGCAGGCGAACTGCGCCGCATCGTCGCCGACATTGGCGACGGCAAGGTGATGACGCTCACCGGCCCCTTCTCCTTCGACGAGCAGGGTCTGCTCTCGGGAAAATTCAAGCTGGAGATCGAACAGCTCGGCCCCTGGGGCGACAGCCTGAAACAGGCCTTTCCGGATATCGCCTCGACCGTCAAAACGGCGACCAAGCTCTTGAAATCGCTTGCCGGCGGCAAAGACAAGGTCTCAGTCGATCTCGTCGTCGATCACGGCAACGCCACCGTCAGCGGCTTCATCCCGCTCGGCCGGATCCCGCCGATCTGACCCAAACAATGATGAAGGAAACCCGGAGGTGACGTGCTCGCGCGCGCCACCTCAACCATCGCGGATGGCTACTTCTTGTTGTCCAGCGCGTGGCGGCCGAAATCAGGCGCGTCGACATCCTGGCCGGCCTGGACGATCGAGCGGCGGATGGCGCGTGTGCGGGTGAAAAGTTCGAAGATCTTGTCGGCCTCGCCCCAGCGGATCGCGCGCTGCAGATAGGCGAGATCCTCCGAGAAGCGCGCCAGCATCTCAAGGATCGCATCGCGATTGTGCAGGCAGACGTCGCGCCACATGGTCGGGTCGGAAGCCGCAAGTCGGGTGAAATCGCGAAAGCCGGAGGCGGAGTATTTGATGACTTCCGACTCGGTCACCGTCTCCAGATCGTCGGCGGTGCCGACGATGTTGTAGGCGATGATATGCGGTAGGTGCGAGACGATCGCCAGCACCTTGTCGTGATGCTCCGCATCCATTTCGTCGACCTTAGAGCCGAGTGCTTCCCAGAAGCTGCGCAGCCGCTTCAGCGCCGTCTCGTCGGTACCGGCGACCGGCGTGAAGATGCACCAGCGGCCTTCGAAGAGGCCGGGGAAGCCGGCATCGGGGCCGGATTTTTCGGTGCCGGCCAGCGGGTGGCCGGGAATGAAATGCACATTGTCAGGCATATGCGGCAGCATCTGCGCGATGACCGAGGCCTTTGTGGAGCCGACATCGGTGACAACAGCCCCGGATTTCAGGTTTGCCGCTATCTCCTTCGCCACACTTTCCGAGGCGCCGACCGGCACCGAGACGATCACCAGATCGGCATCCTTGACGGCATCGGCCGAAGACGTCGTGTAGCGGTCGCCGAGACCGAGCTCTTCGGCCCGCTTCAGCGTATCGGCGCTACGCGTCGCGACGACGATCTCCTTTGCAAGGCCGAGCCGCCTGATGTCGTAGGCAAGCGAAGAACCGATCAGACCGATGCCGATCAGCGCGATACGATCGAACTGCACGTTCATGCCTTGCGTCCCATGAATTCGGTGAGCGCGGCGATGACGCCGCGGTTGGCCTCTTCCGGGCCGATGCTCATCCGCAGCGCATTGGCAAAGCCATAGCTGCGCACGGCGCGCAGGATGTAGCCGCGGCTCGTCAGCAGATCGTCAGCATCGGCGGCGCGCTTGCCGTCGATCTCGGGGAAATGGATGAGGACGAAATTGGCGACAGACGGCGTCACCTTCAGGCCGATCGCTTCGAGCGCCTGGGTCAGCGTCTCCACCCACATCTGGTTGAAGGAGACGGCCTGCTGGATGAACGCCTGGTCGCGGATCGCCGATGCACCGGCGGCGATTGCCGGCGCGTTCAAATTGAACGGCCCGCGGACGCGGTTCACCGCGTCGACGATCTCGGCCGGCGCATACATCCAACCGACCCGCAGCGCCGCAAGTCCGTAGGCCTTCGAGAAGGTGCGGGTCATCACCACGTTGGCATTGGAGGACACGACCTCGATGCCGGCTTCATAATCGTTGCGGCGCACATATTCGGCATAGGCAGCATCGAGCACGAGCACGACATGCTTCGGCAACCCGGCCTGCAGGCGGCGGATTTCGCTGACTGGGACATAGGTGCCGGTTGGATTGCCGGGATTGGCGATGAAGACGATCTTGGTCTTCTCCGTCACCGCGGCAAGGATCGCATCGACATCGACGGTATAGTCCTTCTCCTTGACGACGACAGGCGTGGCGCCGGCGCCAAGAATCTGGATCTTGTAGACGAGAAAGCCGTGCTCGGTGATGATGCCCTCGTCGCCGGCGCCGAGATAGACGTGGCAGAGCAGGCCAAGCAGCTCGTCGGAACCGTTGCCGCAGAGAATGTTTGCCGGGTTGAGGCCGTGCACGGCGGCAATCGCCTCGCGCAATTCAACCGCCTGCCCGTCCGGGTAACGCCCCAGATTGTCGGCAGCCGCTTTGAACGCATCGATCGCCTTCGGGCTGGCGCCGAGTGGCGTTTCGTTGGACGAAAGCTTGTAGACGCGGGCAACACCCGGCGCATGTTCCTTGCCCGGCACATAGGATGCGATATCGAGAATACCGGGACGCGGAACGGGCTTGCTCATCTCAACGCTCATGGATCGACCTTGGAAATGCCGGAAATTACCAGTCGCATTAAAGCGGAATGCGGTTCTTGTCGAGAGCCGGGCGGCGTCACCGGCTGCGTGTGGTCGGCACGCCATGCGGCGCCAGAACCGGCACGAAGACACGGCGGGAGGCGCGTGCGGCGACCGGCAGCCCCTGATAGAGCCGCTTCTGCGCCTCGACGATGATGACGCCCGAAAAAGCCGGCCACAGCGTCCGACCGATCCGCTCGAAGGCGCGGCGAAGGCGCAGGATGGTCCTGAGCTTCGAGGGCGGGAAGAACAGCGCTTCGGCCGTCGCGCCGGGCGTGAAATTCGTCTCGCGCAGCAGATGTGTCAGCTGGCCGCGCGAATAGGGCCGGCCCGAGCCGAAGGGCGTGTGCTCCATGCGGGCCCAGACGCCGCGCCGGTTCGGCACGACGATGATCAGCCGTCCGCCCGGCGCCAGCACCCGCCAGAGTTCCTTCAGCGTCTCGCGCGGGTTTTCGGCAAATTCCAGCGAATGCACCATCAGCACCCGGTCGATCGAGGAATCCGGCAGCGGCAGTTCCTCGTCGAAAATCAGCGCCGTCGACGAGAGCGAGCCCATCGGCCAGTTCACCGCGCCCTGCCCGGCCGGCATGAAGGCGAAAGTGCGCTCGGTATCGGCCTGGAAGCGGTCGAGGAAGGGCACGGCATAGCCGAGACCGACCAGGCGCTCCTGCGGCAGCCGCACCCAGAGCGAAGACAGCGCCATGGCGATCGACTGCTCGGCAAGGCGCCCGAGCTCGGAGTGGTAGAACTGGCGTAGGTCGACGATATCGGCGTGCATTGCGATAAATGTTATCAGCGGGCGGTTGGACTTCAAGGCCGGAACCTCTACATTTCCGCGAGACTCGCATGACAAGGGATTATTGAACGATGAAACCTTTGGAATTAGACATTTTTCTCTGCCGCACCGACAATTTCGGCGTCCTCGTCCACGATCCGGAGACAGGCTTTACCGCGGCGATCGACGCACCGGAGGAGGCGCCGATCCTGCAGGCGGCGACACGTCGCGGCTGGAAAATCACCCATATCTTCACCACCCATCATCACACCGACCATGTCGCCGGCAACCTGGCACTGAAGGAGCAGTTCGGCTGCGAGATCATCGGCCCGATCAACGAGGCGATCGCCATTCCCGGCCTCGACCGGACGATGGCCGACGGCGACAGCTTCCTTTTCGGCGATCACACGGTCAACGTCATCGAAACACCCGGCCACACCGCCGGCCACATCTGCTATCACTTCGTCGACGACAAGCTGCTCTTTGCCGCCGACACGCTGTTTGCGCTCGGCTGTGGCCGGCTGTTTGAACGTCCGGCCGCCGACATGTGGCATTCGCTGCAGAAACTCGCCGTGCTGCCCGATGAAACCGCCGTCTATTTCGGCCACGAATACACCTTGTCCAATGCCCGCTTCGCACTGACGGTCGATCCCGGCAATGAACGCCTGAAGAGCCGCGCCGCCGAGATCGAGGCCTTGCGCGCCGACGGCAAATTCACCATACCGACGACGCTGGGCCTGGAAAAGGAAACCAACCCGTTCCTGCGTGCCGCCGATCCGGCGATCCGCCGCAATCTGCTGATGGAAGGCAAGACCAACGAGGAGGTCTTTGCCGAGATCCGCAAGCGCAAGGACAATTTCTGATGTCTCCGGAAGACATCATCCGCGAACTCGCCATGCAGCCGCATCCGGAAGGCGGCTGGTACGCCGAGACCTTCCGCGATACGGCGGGTGGAGAACGCGGCCACTCGACGGCGATCTATTATCTCCTGACCAGAAGACAGCGCTCGCACTGGCATTGTGTCCATGACGCGGTGGAGGTCTGGCATTATTACGCCGGCGCGCCGCTCTCGCTGCATCGCTCCGAAGACGGAACGGCAAGCGAGACCCTGACGCTCGGAACCAACCTGCCTGCCGGCGAGCGGCCGCAGGCGATTGTTCCGGCCAATTGGTGGCAATCGGCCGAAAGCCTCGGCGATTTCACCCTTGTGGGATGCACCGTCTCACCCGGCTTTGCGTTTTCGAGCTTCGAGATGGCGCCATCAGGCTGGGCGCCCGGCGGCTGAGATCATTCCGCCACGACGGGCGGCTGGATCTCGGGGCGGAACATCTCCCGGGCGGCGAGCACCGCCCCGCCGGTGACGAGCAGGCAGGCAAGCGCGATGCGCCAGCTCGGCTCGGCAAATCCGAACAGCGTCAGGATCAGCGTCGAAAGCAGCGGTGCGGCATAACTTGCCGCGCCGAGGATCTGGATATCGCCGTTCTTGACGCCGTAATCCCAGGCGTAAAAGGCAGCCCCGACCGGCAGGAGGCCGAGCCCGGCGACGGCGAGCCATTCGAAACCCGTCGCCGGCCAGACGGTCGTCTCCAGACCGAGATGGCAAACGAGCGACAGGATCGAGGTCGCCAGGCAGAAACCGGTGACGACATCGGTGGAGACGGCGTCGAAATGCCGGGTCAGCAGCGAGTAACCGGACCAGGTGAAGGCGCAGAGGAAAGCGGCAGTGTAACCGACGGCATAGGCGCCGTTAAAATCGATGCCGTTGCGGCCGACGATCAGGAAGGTGCCGCAAAGCCCGGCCAGCGCGCCGGCGACATGATACCAGCGCAGCCGCTCGCCCGGCAGCAGCGCCGAGCCGATGACGATCAAGAGCGGCCAGAGATAGGCGATCAGCCCCGCCTCCACCGCCGGCGCGTTTCTGAGCGCGGTGAAATAGAGAAAATGATAGCCGAACAGCCCCGCAATACCGGTCACCCAGACCTTGGCCGGCTGCTTCAGCAGCGCCAGCCGCGACGGGTTGAGGGCAAGCACCACGAGGCCGGGAAGGCTGCCGATTGCAAAACACACCGCAGAAAGCTGGAACGGCGGCATCTTGCCGGAGGCGGCCGTCAGCAGCGCCAGGAACGACCACATCAAAATGGCGGTAAAACCGATCAACGTCGCGCGAAGCTTCACCCGTCCCCCTTTGACGGAGGATGATCTCCGTCAGCTGCTGCCGTATTTGACGGCAGTGATCGTCACCATTCCATATTCGGTGGGAATGCGCACGTAGACGGGAGCGTATACATTTGCCGCCTCCGACTTGGCAAACCAGATTTCCATCCGGTCGCTCTTGCTGAGATAGACGATGTCCTTGCGGCCCTTCTTATAGCCCGAGCGCGGCACGAAGCGCACGCTGCAGACGGTCGCCTTGCCTTTGAAGCCGTTGGTCGAGAAATCCTCGTCGCCCTTCGGCGACAGCACCAGATCCATGCGCGTCTCGCCGTCGAAGATCGGCAGGGTCTGCGAGCAGACCTTGGTATCGCCGGTGAAGATCAGGCCGGAGATCGGATCGAGCACCGAGCGCATGTCGCGCGGCGTCACGTCGATCCAGTTCTTCGGACGCTTCGGCGGCGGTGTCGTCGTCGCCGAGACGATGTTGCCGTCACGGTAGCTGACCTCGTAAACGCGGGCTTTCTTGCCGCTCTTGTAGTACAGCGAATAATTCTGCGCCTGCAGCCTATCGTTGCGCACGACGCCGGTGACGCTGGTTTTGGCCGAAATCGTCGTGATCAGATCGGCAAGACCGGCCGAGTTGATGCTGCCGGCAATATTATAGCTATGATCGTCCTCGATCTTGGTCAGGAAGGCGGCGCGGGCGATCGGCAGGCCGGCAAGCGTCACCCGGTATTCCGTCCGATGCTGGATTTCGGCCGCCGATGCCGGTATGGCAAGCAGCGCTGCGATGGCCGAAATGAAAATCCGTCTGCCCGAATGAGCCATGAATCAAGCCTTGTCTTGCCGCGCGCCGGCAGCCTTTGCCAGAGCGCTCTATACTCCTGCCATGAAGGGAAGAAAACAGCAGCTTTTTGACAGAATTGCGGGAAAGGCCAAGGTTTGGCTTGACGCGCGCAGCCTGCCTGACTATAGAACCGCAACTTTCCAATCATGCCCGTTGGATTGCGCGCCTGGTTTTGACCGGGGATGGCAATTCGATGGCCCGACAAAAACAAGAATAGGTGTTCCATGTCCCGCGTGTGCGAATTGACCGGCAAGGCCGTCCTGACTGGTAACAATGTCAGCCATGCCAACAACAAGACCAAGCGCCGGTTCCTGCCGAACCTGTGCCAGGTAACCCTGATTTCCGACGCCCTCAACCAGCGTTATCGTCTTCGCGTTTCGGCTGCAGCCCTTCGCTCCGTCGAGCATCGTGGCGGCCTCGATGCCTTCCTGCTGAAGGCCAACGAAACCGAACTGTCGATGCGCGCGCGCCTGCTGCGCCGTCAGATCGTCAAGAAGACCGCCGAAGCAGCCGTTGCTGTTGCTGCATAAGCTTCTGCCCTTCTTTCATACGGCTTTAAAGGCTTGAACGGATGATACCGGACAAGCCTTTTGCTTTGCCGGCCCATCGCTCCAACTGGTGGCATCACCCAGGATAAAAAAATGCTGAAGACCCGCTATACCGTCGCCTATGTCGCGCTGATGACGCTTGTCGTCGTCGCCTCCAACTTCCTCGTCCAGTTTCCACTGAACGCCGAAGTCGCCGGCATCAACCTTGCCGACATCCTGACCTGGGGCGCCTTCTCCTATCCGATCGCCTTCCTGATCACCGATCTGACCAACCGCCAGTTCGGCCCGCAGGCAGCCCGCAAGGTCGTCCTTGCCGGCTTCGTCGTCGGTGTGACGCTCTCCTTCTTCACCTCGGCGCCGCGCATCGCCATTGCCTCCGGCTCGGCCTATCTCGCCGGCCAGCTGCTCGATATCGCCGTCTTCAACCGCCTTCGCCGTCAGGCCTGGTGGCGCGCACCGCTTGTGGGATCGCTGATCGGCTCGGCGCTGGATACGGTAATGTTCTTCTCGCTGTCCTTCGCCGCGTTTTTCGTCTTCCTCGGCCCGAACGAGCCCTTCGCGCTGGAAGCAGCACCCGTCCTCGGCGTCTTTGCGACGGAAGCGCCGCGCTGGATTTCCTGGGCGATCGGCGATTTCGCCGTCAAGATGATCGTCGGCCTCGTCATGCTCTTGCCCTACGGCGCGCTGATGAACGTGCTGCGGCCGATGCAGGCAGCCCGCGCCAGCTAATTCAAGCCGCTGTAACACTTTGAATCCACGCATCGGCCCGCAAATCGATTCCGATTATTGGGCCGATGCATCAGTCTGACGCTTTGTGTGCGGTCTCTTCGGTCAGCCGGAATTCCAGCATCAGATTGCGCTGCAGGATCGAATGATTGTCGTCCGACACCAGGATGATATGGGTGGTGCCGTCGGCGGCCTGGAACGTGTCCAGCCCTTCCATATTGTCGATCTGAGAATTGAAATTGCCTTCGAGCAGCAATTCGCCGTCGACGACGGCGCCGGGCCTGATATCGCCGCCCTTGATGCGCCGAATCCGCATGCCGATGCCTTCGGCCATATTGAAGCGGCGCTCCAGCAGCAGAAAGTCGCCGTTCGGCAGGAAGGCGCCGTCGGTGACGTCGAAGCTGCCATCCCGCGCCACCGAGAAACGCCCTTTCAGCGGACCGTTCAGAATAGCCGCGACCCGGTTGCCGTCGCTATCGAGACCGCGTTCGGAGACGATCACCACGCCGCCCTTGAGCGCGCTCGATGCCGGCGCCACGGCGATGGTCTCGATGCCGCGGTTGTCGCTCAGCATCTTCCGCGGGATGAGGATGGGCAGAGTGGCGATCGCGCCCGAATCGGAAAACCCCGGATCGGGATAAACATCGACGCGGTGATCCTGCTCGAAGGAGACCAGGATCCTGTTGCCGTCGAGCGCCAGACCCTCGGCATCCATATGCCCCTTGCCCTCGAAGCTGCGCCCGGCGATGTTCTTCATCGGGGTGATCTCGACATTGGAAAGACCGGAAAGCCTGCCCTTGGCGTCGCGCTCTGTGCTGCCGGTCAGCCATTGGCCGGTATCGAGCACGACGACGAAATTTTTTTGATCCGGCCGGAAACGGATGGAGGAGAGCGAGCCGAACAGGGCTCGGCTGGAAACCATCTCCAGCCCGCCGAGAAATTCCAGCGACCCGAAGTTCGTCTGCGGAGAGCCGATCCTGAAATCAGAGATTTGCCGGCTAATGACCGGCACGTCGCCGGCCCATGATGGAGAAGCGCCGGCCGCGATGAAGAGAGCGATCGACGCCGCACGGCAAAGGCGCTTGCCCGTCATTCCGAATGCTTCCCTAAAGCGGCATCAGCCGGCACGACGGAGCCGGCCGCCACGCGGCGGAGCGGATTGATCTTCGAACAGCGAGGCAAGCTGCTCGGTCATCGCGCCGGCGAGCTCGTCGGCGTCGACGATCGTCACGGCGCGGCGATAGTAACGCGTCACATCATGACCGATGCCGATCGCCAGCAACTCGACGGGCGAGCGCGTCTCGATCTGCTCGATGACGGCGCGCAGGTGCCGCTCGAGATAATTGCCCGGATTGACCGACAGCGTCGAATCGTCGACCGGCGCCCCGTCCGAAATCATCATCAGAATGCGGCGCTGCTCGCGGCGTGCGAGCAGGCGATTATGCGCCCAGATCAGCGCCTCGCCGTCGATATTTTCCTTGAGCAGGCCCTCGCGCATCATCAGCCCGAGATTGGCGCGTGCCCGCCGCCACGGCGCATCGGCCGATTTGTAGATGATATGGCGCAGGTCGTTGAGGCGACCGGGTGTCTGCGGCTTGCCGCCGGCAAGCCAGCTCTCACGCGCCTGTCCGCCCTTCCATGCCTTGGTGGTAAAACCGAGGATCTCGACCTTGACGCCGCAGCGCTCCAGCGTGCGGGCGAGAATATCGGCGCAGGTGGCGGCAACCGTGATCGGCCGGCCGCGCATCGAGCCGGAATTGTCGATGAGCAGGGTGACGACGGTGTCGCGGAACTGCGTGTCGCGCTCCATCTTGAAGGACAGCGCCTGCATCGGATCGATGATGATACGCTGCAGCCGGGCCGGATCGAGATAACCCTCTTCCAGGTCGAAATCCCAGGAGCGGTTCTGCTGCGCCATCAGCCGGCGCTGCAGCCGGTTGGCGAGGCGGCCGACAGCACCCTGCAGATGCGCCAGCTGCTTGTCGAGGAAGGCGCGCAGGCGCTCCAGCTCGGCCGCATCGCAGAGCTCCTCGGCGGTGATGATCTCGTCGAATTCTTCGGTAAAGACGTGATAATCGACCTTCTCGTTGAAATCGGCAAAAGGCGTGTTCGGACGGCGGGTTTCGCCGGGCGTTTCCGAATCGTCCTCACCCTCTTCCATCATGTCGTCGTCGGAAATTTCGGCGCCTTCGGTCTCGCCGTCTTCCATCTGCTCGTCGGCGACTTCGCTGTCTTCGACGGGGGCGGCATCGGTGCCGGCATCCTCGTCGACCTCGTCCTGGTCCTGCTCGTCGCCGCTCGGCTGGTCTTCCTGATCCGACTGGTCGTCATTATCGGCGTCGCTGTCATCGTCGCCGTATTCCTCGGCCATTTCCATGGCCGACAGCATGTTGCGGATGACCTTGGCGAAGGCTTGCTGGTCGTTGATCGCGCTCGACAAATTGTCGAGTTCGGACCCCGCCTTGTCCTCGATGAAGCCGCGCCAGAGGTCGAGAACCTTGCCGGCGGAGGCGGGCGGCCGCTGGCCGGTCAGCTTCTCGCGCACCATCATCGCAACGGCTTCGCCGACCGGTGCGTCTTCCTGGCGCTCGATGCCGGCGAAATTCGCCTTGGAATATTTCTCTTCGGTCATGGAGCGCAGGTTCGACGCCATGCCCTCCATGCGCAGCGCGCCGATCGACTCGACACGTGCCTGCTCGACGACATCGAAGATCGCCCGGGCATCCGAGCCCTGCGGCGCCATCGTCGAATGCACCTTTTCGTCATGGCAGGCGAGCCGCAGCGCCATGGAATCGCCGAGCCCGCGGGTGACCGCCAGCTCATGCGCCGTCGGCCGATTGGAAAGCTCCGGCAGCCGGATGCGCTCGCCGGTCATCCCGGGCCGTTCATTGGCGAAGGTCACCTCGACATCGCCGTCGCCGGCGATCGAGCGCACGCAGCCGGTTATCGCCCGGCGCAATGGCTCGACGTCGACAGGTGCGCCGGGCTTTGCTTTCGAATTGTCACCGCGAGCTGCCATGATCGGTCGGTCTCAGGCTCCGAGAACGATATTGGCGGCACTTTCCTTCAGCTCGACGCCGAAGGCCCGCTGATAATGCTCGGCGACCAGAGGACGCTCCAGCTCATCGCACTTGTTGAGGAAGGTGACGCGGAAGGCGAAGGCGAGATCGCCGAAGATCTCGGCGTTTTCAGCCCAGGTGATGACGGTACGCGGGCTCATGACGGTGGAGAGGTCACCGTTCATGAAGGCGGCGCGCGTCAGGTCGGCGACCCGGACCATCTTCGACACGGTGTCACGGCCTTCCTTGTCCTTGCCGAAGCTCTTCACCTTGGCGGCGACGATATTCACTTCATGATCATGCGGCAGATAGTTCAGCGTCGTCACGATCGACCAGCGGTCCATCTGCGCTTGGTTGATCTGCTGCGTGCCGTGATAGAGGCCGGTGGTATCACCGAGGCCGATCGTATTGGCGGTCGCAAACAGCCGGAAGGCCGGGTGCGGCCGGATGACGCGGCTCTGGTCGAGCAGCGTCAGGCGGCCGGAGGATTCGAGCACGCGCTGGATGACGAACATCACATCGGGACGGCCGGCATCATATTCGTCGAAGACCAGCGCGACATTGTGCTGATAGGCCCAGGGCAGGATACCGTCCTTGAACTCGGTGACCTGCAGCCCGTCCTTGACGACGATCGCATCCTTGCCGACGAGATCGATACGGCTGACATGGCTGTCGAGGTTGATGCGCACGCAGGGCCAGTTGAGCCGTGCGGCCACCTGCTCGATATGCGAGGACTTGCCCGTGCCGTGATAGCCGGAGATCATCACGCGGCGGTTATGGGCGAAGCCTGCGAGAATGGCGAGCGTCGTGTCGCGGTCGAACAGGTAGTCGGTGTCGAGGTCCGGCACATAGGCGTCGCCCTTGCTGTAGGCAGGAACGCGGATGTCGGAATCGATGCCGAAGGCCTCGCGGACCGAAACGGTGGTATCGGGCAGTTCTGAAATATCAAGTTCGATCTTGCTCATCATGTCTCCAAGGCGGGTGAAGCCACCCGGCCATACTGTCTCAGGCCATGTCGCAACCGTGACGCCGCGATTTTATTTCCGCGCCCGTCCAGGTCGGAACGTCGGCGATGCTTCTCCGGGACTGAAACGAAACCTCGGCGGGATAATGTCCGCGTGCGAGCATTCTTGAAAGAGTCCCGGACAAGAAACGCCGCGTCCGGAAGGTCGGCGGAGGCGATGTCGGGAAAACGCACAAATATGAGCCGCGTTTGCCTGCGGCCTCAGCCGAGTTGGACCATACCCGATTGAAGCCCAAGAGCAAGGACGGGAATTAACAAAAACCGTTCTGCTTCAACAATTGATAGGCCTGGACGACGGCGCGGAAACGCTCTTCCGAGCCGCGGTCGCCGCCATTGGCATCCGGATGATGCTTCTTGACCAGTTCCTTGTAGCGGCTCTTTATCTCCGCCGACGTCGCATTGGCATCGAGGCCCATCGTATCGAAGGCCTTGCTTTCCAGCGATTTCAGCTTGCGCGCCTGGGGAAACCGCGGCCCGCTGCCCTTGCCGCTTTCCTTGACGAAGCCAAAGGGATCACGAACGCGCGTGTAGGCGCCGGAGCGCACCTCCGAATGCAGCGGGCTGTCCTTCGCCGCCTTGTTGACGCCGACGGTCCAGGTCGGCCGGTGGCCGGTGATCGCCTCTTTCTGGTAGCGCGCGATCTCGCTATCCGAAAGGCCGGAGAAATAATTATAGCCCTTGTTGTAGTCCTTGACGTGCTCGAAGCAGAACAAAAAGAACTGGCCTTCCGCATTGCGTCCGACAGGAGCGCGATGCGAGCCTTTTTTGTCGCAGCCGTCCCACTGGCAGGTAGGCGGGGCCTCCTCTGCCTCAGGCTCGCGTTTGCGGCGTGTTCGGATGCGATCGAAATATTTGGAATCAAGTCTCATGACGGCGCTAATTATGGGGCTGTCGCGACGCGACAACAAGAATTGACAAATGGGTTTCTTGCTGGCTTGGTGGGAACCTTTTTCGCGAAACAGCAAGACCGGATGATGACCCTGCGAACCCGCATCGAAGAAAAACTTGTCGAAGCCTTCGCGCCCGACCGCCTGAGCGTCATCGATGAAAGCCACCTGCATGCCGGCCATCAGCCTGACATCACCGGTACCGGCGAAACCCATATGCGGGTGAGGATCGTATCAGTCAAGTTCGCCGGCATGTCGCGGCTGGCGCGCCACCGAGCGATCACCGACTTGTTGAAACCGGAACTCGATGCCGGCCTGCATGCGCTGGCCGTCGAACCGGCAGCACCTGGTGAGCCGACCCGCTGGTAGCACAGCCTATATAAGATTGATCGCCCGCAATCCAAGCCGGATCAGGCTGGTTTTGCGCCATCCTCCCCGGCCGGGCGGATGCGCAGCTTGGTGATGCGGTTCTTTTCCCGCTTCATGACGACGAAACGCTTGCCATAAAAGGTGAAGGCCTGGCGCTCTTCCGGGATGGTCATCGATTCATGGATGACGAGGCCGGCAATCGTCGTCGCCTCCTCGTCGGGCAGGTTCCAGTCGAGCGCGCGGTTGAGGTCGCGGATCGGCACGCCGCCGTCCACGACGACCGAACCGTCGGCCTCCTGGCGCACGCCCTGGATCTCGATATCGTGCTCGTCGGAAATATCGCCGACGATTTCCTCGAGAATATCCTCCAACGTGACGATGCCCTGCACCTCGCCATATTCGTCGACGACGACGGCGAAATGCTGCTTGCGGCGCAGGAAGGCGTTGAGCTGGTCTTCGAGATTGGTGCTGTCGGGCACGAACCACGGCTTCTGCGCGATCTTGACGATATCGAGGTTCTGCGGCTCCATGTTCGGCTCGGCAAGCGCCCGCAGCAGATCCTTGGCGTGGACGACGCCGATGATGTTGTCGATCGTGCCGCGCCACAGAGGCATACGCGTATAGGGACTTTCGAGAATGGCGCGCACCACCGCTTCGGGCGGATCGTCGGCGTTGATCGCCCGCATCGCCGTGCGGTGGACCATGATGTCGGAGAGTTCAAGCTCGCTGAGATCGAGCACGCCGCCGAGGCGGTCGCGATCGGCCTTCACCACCGATCCCTCGCGGTGCAACAGGTCGACGGCGCCGCGCAGTTCCTCGTGCGCCGTCAGCATCGACGTCTCCCGCGACAGGTTGATGCCGAACAGCGCAAGGATCCGGCGGACGATCGCGTTGACGAAGGAGGAAAGCGGGCCGACGACGAGGACGAAGAGCCTGGCCGGAACCGCAATGGCGAGTGCGAAACGGTCGGGTGTCGAAATCGCCCAGCTCTTCGGCAGCACTTCGGCGAAAATGACCAGGATGACCGTCATCGCAAGCGTCGCCAGCGCCACGCCGGAACTGCCGAACAGCCCGAGGAACAGGCTGGTGGCGATCGAGGAGGACAGGATATTGGCGAGATTGTTGCCGATCAGCAGCGCGCCGATCAGCCGGTCGCGCCGCTCGATCAGCTGCCGGACGATGCCGGCGCGTTCGTCGCCGTTGGCTTCAAGCGTGTGGATGCGGCTGCGCGAAACGGCGGTCAGCGCCGTCTCGGAGCCGGAAAAGAAGGCCGACATCAGTACGAGCCCCGCAATCGAAAGGATCTCCGGCCAATATGTTGCAAGAAATGCCAGAGCGCCTTCGACGGTTATCACGGATGTTTTTCCCGGAGAAAGCTGATCACTTCGGAAGCTGGAACGTCGTCGGCGACGAAGGACTGGCCGATGCCGCGCGTCAGGATGAAGGTGAGTTTGCCGCTCTTGACCTTCTTGTCCTGTGCGATCGCATCCATCAGCATTTCGGCCGGCGGTAGCTCGCCCGGAATGTCGGACATGCGGGTCGGCAGGCCGACCTCCTTGAGATGCCGCTCGACGCGCTGCGCATCGTCGGGGCTTGCAAGGTTCATCCGTGCGGAGAATTCGTGCGCCAGCACCATGCCGATCGAAACGCCCTCGCCGTGCACGAGGCGAGAGCTGTCATAGGCGGTCGCCGCCTCCAGCGCATGGCCGAAAGTATGGCCGAGATTGAGCAACGCCCGCGGACCGTTCTCGCGCTCGTCGGCAACGACGACATCGGCCTTCGCCTGGCAGCTGGCGGCAATCGCCTCGATGCGGGCGGAGCCGCCTGTAAAAACCGACGTCCAGTTGGCTTCCAGCCAGGCGAAGAAATCCGGCTTGTCGATCAGCCCGTATTTGGCGACCTCGGCGTAACCGGCGCGGAATTCGCGTTCGCTCAAGGTATTCAGCACATCGGTATCGGCCAGAACCAGATCCGGCTGATGGAAGACCCCGATCAGATTCTTGCCGTGGCGGGAATTGATGCCGGTCTTGCCGCCGACCGAGGAATCGACCTGCGACAGCAGCGAGGTCGGCACCTGCACGAACCGCACGCCGCGGCGGACGATGCCGGCGGCAAATCCCGAAAGGTCGCCGATGACGCCGCCGCCGAGCGCGATGACGCAATCGTTGCGCTCGACACGGGCTTCGAGCACCCTGTCGCAGACGGTCATCAGATGTTCGAAGCTCTTGGTCTTCTCGCCGGCCGGCAGGACGACCTCAGCCGAGGCGATGCCGGCTTGATCAAGACTTGCGACGAACGCCTTCAGATAGAGCGGAGCGACATTTTCGTCGGTGATAACAGCCGCCTTGCGGCCCTTAAGCCGGAAAGCGATCTCGGCGCCGGCCCGCGCGATCAACCCCGGCCCGATCAGGATGTCATAGGCGCGCTCGCCGAGCGGCACATGCACCGTCTGGATGGCGGAGGCGGAGGGTATCGCATTCATGACGCTGCACTTTCCTTCTGAGCTTCGATCACCGCATTCAGCACCTCGTCGGCCATGATTTCCTTGCGCACGTCGCGCGAGAGCACGGTGAGGTCGGCCTGCGCATAGATCGGATAACGCGCATTCATCAGGCCTTCGAGCGTCTGCTTCGGATTTTCGGTCTTCAGCAGCGGCCGCGTATCGCGCTTGGCGACCCTGTCCCAGAGCACGTCGAGATCGGCCTTCAGCCAGACGGAAAGGCCGCCCTTCTTGATATGCCTGCGCGTCCGATCGTTGATGAAGGCGCCGCCGCCGGTGGAGACGACCCGCGGCCCGCTCTTTAAGAGCCGCTTTACCACCCGCGTTTCCAGCGCCCGGAACTCCACTTCGCCATAGGCCGCGAACAGTTCGGGGATCGTCATGCGTGACACCCGCTCGATTTCGTGATCGCTATCGATGAAGGGAATACCGAGCTGGGTGGCAACGATCCGGCCGACCGAGGATTTTCCGGCGCCCATCAGCCCGACAAGGATGAGATTACGTGAACCGAGCGCGGCGCGAGCCCTGTCTTTCAAGCTGTCAGCAACGGTCAGCAGTGGTTCACTCATCGGTCCATTCACACTTTGTTTGCAAACCGTATCGACAAATGCAGCTGGAGCGTCAAGTCGCGGACAAGGGAATCATGGCTTGAATACCGCTTCTTGCACTTGCAGATACGCTTCTTATAACAGAAGCAGAGCATGAAGGAGTTGCCGGATGCCGACCCTGTTCCGTTTTCTGTTCGTCTGCGCGATCCTCGCCGGGACGGTCTACGGAGCGATGTGGGCGCTTGTGACCTTCGTCGAGCCCGAGCCGCGCGACGTAACGATCCGCATTCCCTCCGAGCGGGTCAATCCGCCCGCGACGGGGGCGATCGCTCCGGCCAGGAAGTGACCGGAATGGTGGATCTCGGCCGCGTCCATGTGGAATCCTTCCTGGAGATGATGAGCGCCGAGCGTGGCGCCGCCGCCAACACGCTGGAATCCTATGAGCGCGATCTCGAAGATGTCAGCTCCTTCTTGCACGAGCGCGGCATACGTCTCACCGAGGCTGCCTCCGCCGATCTCGCCGCCTATCTCTCCTCGCTCGCCCGAAAGGGTTTCAAAGCCTCTTCCCAGGCGCGCCGGCTTGCGGCCATGCGGCAATTCTACAAGTTCCTTTACGCCGAGGGCCTGAGGACCGACGATCCCACCGGCATTCTCGACGCGCCGAAAAAAGGCCGCCCGTTGCCGAAGACGATGGGCGTCGACGAGGTCGGCAAGCTGCTCGCGCAGGCAGAGGCCGAAGCGGCGGATACGGCGCCGGGCCAGCTGCAGCGCCTGCGCATGCTGGCGCTTCTGGAGCTGCTCTATGCCACCGGCATGCGTGTCAGCGAACTGGTTTCGCTTCCCGCCCGCGTGCTCGACCAGGAAGGCCGTTTCCTGATAATCCGCGGCAAGGGCAACAAGGAGCGGCTGGTGCCACTGTCGCATTCGGCGATATCGGCGCTGAAATCCTACGGACGCCTGCTGGCGGCGGAAAATGCCGCGGGCAAGCAGCCGCAGGAAAGCCCATGGCTTTTTCCCGCCGCCTCGAAGGAGGGCTATCTGCCGCGCCAGGTTTTCGCCCGCGACCTGAAGAACCTGGCGATCCGCGCCGGGCTGACGCCGTCGATGATCTCGCCGCATGTCATGCGCCACGCCTTTGCCAGCCACCTGCTGGCCAATGGCGCCGATCTGCGCGTCGTGCAGGAACTCCTCGGCCATTCGGACATTTCGACCACACAGATCTACACGCATGTCCTGGAAGAGAGGCTGCAGCAGCTTGTCCAGACGCATCACCCCCTTGCCAAACAGGCGAAAAAGCACGAATAGGACCGGCGACAAGGGGCGGAGCCAGGAAAAACGCCCCGGGCACAAGGAACGGAAACGCACCTCATGCACAATTATCTCGACTTCGAAAAGCCGATCTCCGACCTCGAAGGCAAGATCATCGAGCTGAAGAAGCTCGCCACGGAAGACGAGAGCATCGACACCACCGATGAGATCGGCAGGCTGGAGATTCGCGTCCGTGAGGCGATCCTCGAAATCTATTCCAAGCTCAATCCCTGGCAGAAGACCCAGGTCGCCCGCCATCCGCAGCGCCCGCATTTCGTCGACTACTCCAAGACCCTGTTCCAGGAGTTCACCCCGCTCGCCGGCGACCGCAAATTTTCCGAGGACGCCGCGATCCAGGCGGGCCTTGCCCGCTTTCGGGGCCAGCCGGTCGCCGTCATCGGCCAGGAAAAGGGCAACGACACCAAGAGCCGCCTGAAGCACAATTTCGGCAGCCCGCGGCCGGAAGGCTACCGCAAGGCAATCCGCATCCTCGAGATGGCCGATCGTTTCGGCCTTCCGGTGATTTCGCTGGTGGATACGGCAGGCGCCTATCCCGGCGTCGGCGCCGAAGAGCGCGGCCAGGCCGAGGCGATCGCCCGCTCGACGGAAAAATGTCTCGGCGTCAAGGTTCCCCTCGTGTCGATCGTCATCGGCGAAGGCGGCTCGGGCGGCGCCATCGCCATCGCCACCGGCAACAAGGTCTATATGCTCGAGCATTCGATCTACAGCGTCATCTCGCCGGAAGGGGCCGCCTCCATCCTCTGGCGCGATTCGACCCGCGCCCGGGAAGCGGCGACCAATATGAAAATCACTGCCGAGGACCTGAAATCGCTCGGCGTCATCGACGGCATCATTTCCGAGCCGCTTGGCGGCGCCCATCGCGATCCCGACAGCGTCATCGCCGCGACCGGCGACATGATCGCCAATGCGCTCGGCGAAATGGCGTCGCGTTCCGGCGAGCAACTGCGCAACGAGCGACGCCAGAAATTCCTCAATATCGGCCGCAATCTGTAGGACAGAATGATTTTAGGCCCAGTCGGCCTAGCCGAAAATCGCTGAGACTTTTCGGCATCATCTCCGAGACAAGTTCGGCTTTCACCGATTGGGGCCAAATCTTGGCCACATTGATATTATCTGTAGCATTCGCGCTTGCGGGGATGTTCAGGGCAAGTCATAGGCTGGTAAGGATTTATAAAGTATAAGCCGCCTATGATTCCGTCTGATGCCCGAACTCCATAGGCGGACCGGGTCGCTTTATCTTTATGGGCTAGTTTGGATGCGCATACGTCATTTTGCCTATGTTTCCCTCATGGCGCTGGCTCTGACCGGCTGCAATGACGCGTTGGATACCGCGCAGGTCGATCTCTCCAAGGTCAAGAACAAGGTCGAACAGCCGCTTCCCGCCCATATCCTCACCGCCATGTCCGCCAAGGGCATGGACCGCAATTCGCCGATCATGATCCGCATCTTCAAGGAAGAAGGTGCCATGGAGATCTGGAAGGCGAAGACCGACAACCGTTTCGACAAGATCGCCGACTACAAGATCTGCGCCTGGTCCGGCCGTCTCGGCCCGAAGGTGAAGACCGGCGACCGGCAGGCGCCGGAAGGTTTCTACGACCTGACACGCGCCAACCTGAACCCCAATTCCAAATATTATCTGGCGATCAACACCGGCTTCCCGAACCGCTACGACGCGGCCAACGGCCGCAGCGGCTCCGATCTGATGATCCATGGCGCCTGCTCGTCCTCCGGCTGCTATTCGATGACCGACCAGCAGGTGCTTGAAATCTACGCTTTTGCCCGCGACGCCTTCAAGGGCGGCCAGTCGACCGTGCAGCTGCAGGCCTTCCCCTTCCGCATGACGGCGGAAAACATGGTCAAGCATCGCCTCGACTCGAGTTACGACTTCTGGAAGATGCTGAAGGTCGGCTATGACAATTTCGAAGTGACGAAGCGCCCGCCCGAGGTGAACGTCTGCGAGAAGAAATACGTCTTCAACCAGCAGGCAACAGATGGCGGCGCCTTCAATGCCGCTGGCAAATGCCCTGCCATGTCGACGCCGCCGGCGCTGACGGCAGCGCTTTCCGCCTACGGCAAGACCTATGATGCCGACTATGCCAAGGCGATGGGCAAATTCGACGGCATGGCCTGGTACGACCCCTCCGAAGCCGAGCGCAAGGCCGTGGTCGCCAAGACCCGCAAGGGCCGCGAACTCGCTTATGCGCCGACCGGCACCTCGCTGGAAGCCGGCCGCATGGTCAAGGTTGCCGAACTCGAAGACATGATGGCCAAGCGCACCGCCCAAGGCATCGCCGCCAAATCAGCGCCGGGTGCCACGCCTCTCGCCGCTGCCCAGCCGCAGCCAATGGCAGTCGCTGCCGCGACCCCCGCGGCCGTCGCGACCCCCGCAGTGGTGCCGGTGCCGATGCCGAACCCGCTGGCCTATACGGCACCCGAACCGCAGGAAACCGCGGAAGTCGCGGCAAAGAAGCCGTTCTGGAAATTCTGGGCGCGGAACTGAACGGCTTGAACCCCGTTCTCTACGATCTTCGCGGCCTGAAATGCCCCTTCCCCGTGATCAAGACACGCAAGAAGCTTGCCGCCATGGCAAGCGGCACGCTCATTCGCGTCGACACCAGCGATCCGCTGGCGGTGATCGACATGCCGCATTTCTGCAATGAGGACGGCCACGAACTGGTCGAGACCGAAAAGACCGAAACCGGCCACCGCTTCCTGATTAAAAAGGGCTAACTGGCACGGCTTGCTTTGGCGTTGCTCACCAAGGACGCAGACCCACAGATCCTCTTTGCTGATCGGCATCGATCTTGAAGGACAAAAAACGATGAACGCCGCCGCCTCATTTCGCAAGGATTACTCCGAACTCGTCCCGCCAAACCAAGATTTCTACCAGAATATTTTTAAGTTGAATGGTCGCGCTTTTCTATTCAAGGGAACCAATGACGGTGTGCAGGGCTACGGAACCTTCAATCTGAAGGTCCAAGACCAAGAGTATGGCCTGTTCAACGGGTTGTCACTGATCGAGCTGAGATTATGGAGTTTCGAAATTGAAGGACGCACGATCGTCTGCGCTGTGGCGCAGCATTTCCGGCGCCCCGGGGGACATGCGCTTTCGCTATACTGTCGAAGCGATCAATGTAAGCTGTTTCCATCACAGCGCAGACGCCGCAATCACCCTGGCCGATTGCCAGATGTTGTCGCGCATTTTGCGGAAGATGCTGCCCGATTATCACCGCATGGCATGCCGAAATTTTCCGCTGCAAGCGGCCGCTCCCATTGAGATCGTTGAGAGATGGAACAATCCGAATCGGCAAATTGCGTCTTTTCTCAGTTTGACGACGCAAGTTGCGTGGGACGTTGAATCCGCGGAGCGGCAAGTGGAAGGTATAGATGGCTTCTTCAAAGAAGGTTGGCGAGACCGATATGATTTTGCCTCCGACAACAATTTTGCCGTCAAGTTCCGCGCTCCGCCAATTGAAGACATTCCTTCGTTTAGCGTCATATTCGATGGCCTTGAATTCACGTACAATCATCAGGAAGTTTCAGAAAAAATAGGACAAAAAACCTTTTGTTCTACTGTGTTATACGCTCCTTGGTCGCCGAACTCTCTCAGGGCATCCGTCAACGGTGCGATATCTTCTATCACCGATGAGACGAGAGCAAGAGCTGACCGGTTTGCACGCTTTAGCGCTTACAAAGACCTTAGAGCCAGCCGGGGTGAGAAATATCGAGAAACCTTGCTTAGCGTGATTTTGCTTTCGGGAGGACTTTGATGTCTGAATCTATTGCTCCTGATTATAAGTAAGCTTCTGGCTAGATTCGCATGCCCGGAATGGCAAGCGGATTGTCGGACAGCGCCGCGCGATCCGGCATGTCGATGCGCGGCTTGCCGAGGAAGGCGTCGAACAGATCCTTCACGAAGGCCTCCGGCAGGTCCCTGGTGATCAGCACCATGCGTGTGCGCCGATCTTTCGGATCCGGCCAGGCGGCAAGCCGCACCGGTGGATGGAAGATGCTTTGCACGCCATGCAGCACCAGCGGCCGGTCCGGCCGGTCGGAGACCGAAACGATCGCCTTCATCCTGAGCAGCTTCTCGCCATGGGCCGAGCGCAGCAGATCGATGAACATGTCGAGCGCCATCGGATCGATCGGCTTCTCCTCGATGATCGAGAAGGAGCGGATCGAGGCATCGTGACGGTTGACGTCATGCGGATCCTGATGCGCATTATCGTCATCATGATCATGGTGGTGATGATCATGATGGTGGTGGCCATGGTGATCGCCATCATGATGATCGTCGTCGTGATTGTGGTGCGCCCCGTGCGCATCCTCGTCCTGCAGCCAGCGGCCGACATCGGCGATCTTCGTCGCCGGATCGTAGATCCCGTTGACGAGCACTGCGGCACTGCCTGCCTCGGTGCCGTCGGCATCCATCATCGCAGCGCGCGGATTGAGCGCCCGCAGGCGCTTTTCCAGAGCATCCGCTCCAGCTGTCCCGCCGGCCATCGCCTTTTTCGAGACGATCAGCCGGTCGGCCACCGCCGCCTGCTTGCGCGCTTCTTCGTGATTGTCGAGCGTCTGCAGCCCGTTCACCGCATCGACGACGGTGACGACGCCGTCGAGTTCGAAATTCGTGGCAATGACGGGATTGCCCATGATCGCCTGCATGACCGGGGCAGGATCGGCAAGGCCCGTCGTCTCGATGACGACACGCTTGACCGGCTTGACCCGGCCCGTCTGCACGGCGTCCATCAGGTTTGCCAGCGTATCGACAAGCTCGCCGCGCACCGTACAGCAGAGGCAGCCGTCTGAGAGTTCGATGATCGAATCGCCGGAACTTTCGACCAGCAGATGATCGATGCCGACATCGCCGAATTCATTGATGATGACGGCGGCATCCTTCATCACCGGATCTTTGAGGATGCGGTTGAGCAGCGTCGATTTGCCGGCGCCGAGAAAGCCGGTCAGGATGGTGACCGGAATCCTATCGTTGAGCGCGCTCATGTCGTTTTACCTTGAAAACCTGTCTTAGAAGGATGTCGGGCGCGGCATCGGCACCGGCACGTTGGCGATGCCTCCCGCCGTATCGCCGGTCGCCACCTTTTCCGGCTGTGCCGCCGGCTGCGGGTCCTGACCGGGAATGAGGCCGGCAAAGACGAAGCGCGGATCGTGATCCATTTCCAGGATATAGGGCGACTGCACCTTCATGCGGCCGACCTCGTCGCGCGTTTCGCTGCGTATCTTGGCGCCTTTGGCGCTGCAGATATCGGCGGTGATGTCGGTAACCTGGTCCTGTCCCTGCCCGTAAGGCTTCAGCGAACCCAGCGTGTCATTGCCGGGAAACGGCGAGGTGAAACCCTTCTGCAAAAGGTTCGCCGTCGCATCGGCGCGCGCAGCAAGACTGTCGGTGCCGAGCACCACCGAGACGAGCGTATGGCCGTTGCGCGTCGCCGAACCGATCTGGTTGAAGCCCGAGGCGCAGATGAACCCGGTCTTCATGCCATCGGCGCCGGCGAAGCGGCCGATCAGCATGTTGAGGCTCGGCACGTTCTGCTGGCCGTTGGTGAAACCCTCAAGCGCGAAATAGCTGGCATATTGCGGAAAATCGCGGCGCAGCGCCACGGTCAGCACCGCAAGATCGCGCGCCGTCGTATATTGTCCTTTGCCGGGCAGGCCATTCGGATTGACGAAATGCGAATCCGTCATGCCGAGCTTCAGCGCCTCACCGTTCATCCGCGTCACGAAGGCTTCCTGGGTGCCGCCGACCGCTTCGGCGACCGCGACAGCAATGTCGTTGGCCGATTTCACCATCAGGATCTTCAGCGCGCTGTCGAGCGTCAGCTTCTGGCCCGGCTTGAAATACATCTTGGCGGCCGGCTGCGCGGCGGCGCGCTTGCTCATGACGACAGGCGTATCGAGGCTGATCTGGCCGGCGCGGATCGCGTCGAACACGGTATAGACGGTCATCAGCTTGGTCAGCGAGGCCGGATACCATTTGCGGAAGGCTTCTTCATGCTCGAGCACGCGGCCGGTCTGCACATCGACGAGAATATGCGGATTGGCCTGAGCGAGCGGAATGGAGGCGATAAAACCGGCAGTCGCGGCGACCACGAAACTCAACGGCCGCAAAGCGGCAAACAAACGGAAGTGGCTCGTCGACACGGTTCGTCCTTTGGATATTCGGAAAATCTCGAAACCTTCACCTATTTATCCTATATGGCTATGACATGGCAAAGGTCATTGACTAAGTAATTTCCACAGCTCCCACCGCCGCCTCATACGCCGGGGCTCACACCCTTGTGATGCGATGAAAGATTGTCGGGATTTCATAACAGGAACGCGAATATGCCGATTTTGAACAGAGCCGCGGAATTGCAGGACGAAGTCGCCGAATGGCGCCGCCACATCCACGCCCGGCCCGAACTGCTTTTCGCGGTTGAGAACACCGCCGCCTTCGTCGCCGAAAAACTCAAGGAATTCGGCGTCGACGAGATCGTCACCGGCATCGGCCGCACCGGCGTCGTCGGCCTGATCAAAGGCAAGGGCGAAGGCCGCCGCACTGTCGGCCTGCGCGCCGATATGGACGCCCTGCCGCTGACAGAGATATCCGGCAAACCCTGGGCTTCGAAGACACCGGGCAAGATGCATGCCTGCGGCCATGACGGCCACACCGCCATGCTGCTCGGCGCCGCGAAATACCTCGCCGAGACCCGCAACTTCAACGGCAATATCGCCGTGATCTTCCAGCCCGCCGAAGAAGGCGGCGGCGGCGGCAACCTGATGGTCAAGGACGGCATGATGGAGCGCTTCGGCATCGAAGAGGTCTACGGCATGCACAATCTGCCGGGCCTGCCTGTGGGCCAGTTCGCCACCCGCAAGGGCGCGATCATGGCGGCGACCGACGAATTCACCGTCACCATCAAAGGCCGCGGCGGCCACGCCGCCCAGCCGCACCGGACGATCGACCCGATCGCCATTAGCGCCCAGATCGTCGCCAACCTGCAGATGATCGCCTCGCGCGCCGCCGATCCGATCAGCTCGGTCGTCGTCTCGGTGACCAAGTTCAATGCCGGTTTCGCCCATAACGTCATTCCGAACGACGCGACCTTCGCCGGCACGGTGCGCACCCTGGACGCCGAGGTGCGCACGCTGGCCGAGATGCGGTTCCGGCAGATCGTCGAGGGCGTGGCCGCAGCCCACGGCGCCGAGGCCGAGATCAGCTTCCACCGCAACTACCCCGTCACCGTCAACCATCCCGACGAGACCGAGCATGCGGTCGCCACCGCCAGCGCCATTGCCGGCGCGGGCAACGTCAACGCCGAGATCGACCCGATGATGGGCGGCGAGGATTTCTCCTACATGCTGAACGCCCGCCCCGGCGCCTTCATCTTCATCGGCAACGGCGACAGCGCCGGCCTGCACAACCCGGCCTACGACTTCAACGACGAAGCCATCGCCCACGGCATCTCCTACTGGGTCCGCCTCGCCGAACAACGCCTCGGCGTCTGACGACAATTAAGGCTTGGCTTCGCGCCAAGCCTTTTGTATGCATGGCATCCAGTGGTCCCGTAGCTCAGCAGGATAGAGCACCAGATTCCTAATCTGGGGGTCACGCGTTCGAATCGCGTCGGGATCACCATTGATTTCAATTACTTATGGCCCGCAAGCCGTCGTTTCATGTCGATTCGTGTCGCAACTACTTCCGTTGATTTCCGGCGATTTCAATAGGGCAGCGGCGAATCCACGCATGCAACATAAGTTGACATCGGATCGCCCACCTTCTTACGGCGCCAGATTAGGGAACGAAAGTAATGCAGACCCTTGCGGCTCTCCTCACTCCCACTATCGCAATAATTGCCTTGATGATTGCCTTCCTACAATGGCGCACGGCGCATCAGAAGGTAGTCCTCGATCTTTTTGAACGGCGCCGGAAGGTATACGACGAGGTCCATAATATCATCGTCTACTTCTGGACCAACGACGGGAACCTTACGGGCTTTCATGCCGGGCAACGCTTGGCACATGCATATGCAGAATCCAGGTTCCTATTTGGTGAGGAAATTTCCAACGCGATTAACTCATTGAAGGCAACGATCTTGGACTTGTCAGCCTTGAAGGGCAAATTGGAGAAGCTCCCTTCCGATGGCGTTGCTCGCGAGGAAAATATCGAACGTATAATCGATTTGGAAAAGATCTTTGAGACATGGCCGCTAACCTTCTCGGAACTTTGCATGCCGTATCTTAAGCTCGACCAGCGTCGAATAAGGACGCCGATGGAATGGCTGCGCGACCGCAATAATCTGCGGCTAAGCCATGCTGACGATGTCAGTCTTTCCAGGCGGCCTTGATTTCCTGTCTTCCATTGTCGTTCCCGCGAAAGACCGGTGGCCACAGGCCGCCTCGCAGACGGAACGATCGTCGCAATCTTCGTAAATCTGGGCTCTGAGGCGCTTTCGATCATTTCGATGCGCCCCGCCCGCAAGGACGAAAGGAGCATGATCCGATGACTATCAAAGCCCGGAAAACGACGCAGTTCCAGCCTGGGCGCGGTTACTCCAAGGAGGATTGGGATGCCGTCTCCGACAATCCCCCTCTGTCCAAGGAAGAGATGGCAAGAGCCAAGCCCTTCAAGGAGGCATTTCCTGACGTTGCTGAAAAGATGGAGAAGGCCATTGCAGCCCGCGGTCGACCCAGGCTGGACAACCCGAAGCAACCCCTGAACATCCGTCTCGATGCCGATATCATCCAGTTTTACAAGGCCACTGGCAAAGGCTGGCAGTCAAGGATGAACGATGCATTGCGCAAGGCGGCGGGCTTATAGCGCCCTTCGAAGATCCTCTCCAAAACTGGCGGCCGTCGGCGGTTAAATCGTCTTCCAAAGCTTGGCTAGCCTCATCATCGCAGTGCGGAGCCATTGGCTCGCCGTGTCCTCACCGCCCGCCGCGCCCCCAATCCCAAAAGCCCCGCCACCATCCAACCACCTATAAACCCAATCGCGCCCCAGACCAGACCCGCAAAACTAACGGGCACGCCCGGCACAAAATCCCGCCAGGTATTGGCGAAAACAACATCATCCGGCTCCCCCAGCAGCACGAAGGGCTTGGCGACCGGGGCAGCGGTGCCGAGTTTCAGTTGCTGCGAGAGCAGCGTTTCGTAGCGCGTGATCGTGCTTTGCATGGAGACGCCGCGGTCGCGCAGGAAATCGTCGGAGGATTGGGCATAGGCGGTCAGCGCCTGCTGGCGATCGAGGTGGTGGTCGGCGGCCTGTCTGTTGAAGTCCTCGACGATGACGCGCAGTTCGTCGATCGCCCCGCCGATCCGCTGGCGGTATTGCTGGGCAAATTCCGGCGCCTGCGAAAACACCGTGCCGCCGGCAAGTCCGGCGACGATGGCGACGATCCTTGCAGTGGGTCCCATGCTCGGTGCCTCCGGCTCTCCTCAGCGGTAACGATCCGCGGCAGCAAAGGTTTCGCTACGACACAATCGGTAACGCTATGTGATTGAACCGACAGGGCTTCCGGCGAGTTGATCCGATGACCAACTGAGAAAGAGAGACTTGTCATGAAACAGATTATCCTTGCCTGCTCGCTCGCCGTTGCATCGATCTTTTCGGCAATGCCGTCCCAGGCGGCCAGCGTCACCATCACCACGGATGACGCACGCCCCTACTATCGTCATGGGGAACGCCCCCACTATCGTCATGCAGAACGTCCCTATTACCGCGAGCACATGAGGCCGCGCCATGTTTCGCGCGATTGCTTCACCAAGACGGAAAAAATTCGCCGTCATGGTCATACGGTCATCAAGGAAACCCGGGTCTGCCGATAGGCGATCCAAGCACGAAGCCCGGCGGTTAAACCAACCCCCAACTGAAACGCAGAACACTTTCTGTGAATATCTGTCGCGAAACTCCAACTTTGCAGTTGAGTTTCGCGACAAGCCATCCTCGTGCAACGGCAAGGCCGGCTACAGTGGCTTTCGGAAGAACACGACGCGCTGTGTCTCTTCAAATCCTAAAGCGGTATGGAGCGCATGACTGGCTGAATTCTCAAGCCGCGCGTCAGAGCCAAACTCAACACACCCAAGCGACTTCCCCCAATCGGCAACGGCATTGCAAAGCAATCGTGCGATACCCTTTCGCCGGTCAACGGGCCGCATATAAATCCCTTCGAGGAAGAAAACGGGCGAGCTGCTGCATCCATTCACATAATCATGTCGCAAAGTGGCCTCAGCAAATCCGACAGCCTCATTCGCAGCATTTCGAGCGATGAACGCGACGGCTTCTCCACCTTCTGAAAGAAACTCTCGGCCCAATTCAGCTCGATGATCTTCAAGCGAGTGATGCGGCCATAGCGCAATGCGAAGCTGCGCCCATGGCTCAATATCTTTTATAGTCCCAATCTCAATAATCGCTTCCATATTGCGGCTCCATTCCTGTCGCAAAAATCCCAATTAAATCGACAGTTTTGGGACAGGTGAGTGCGCAGAATGCTTCACGACGGATATAACCGCCCCGAACACCCATACCACAAGGGAATTCGGCACCTCTCGATGCGGAACTTCGCCATAAAAGCCGCGTTATCCGCCAAAAGGAGTGAGTGTCATGCGTATCAAGATGACTCTTTTGGCAATCGCCTATGTCGCGGTCAGCGCCGTGCTGCTTGCCGTTGTCTATCACCCCCAGGGGTCGGTTGCCCTGCAGAAGACGGATCGTATGGCCGGTTCGCCCTTCCTCGTCGAGCGCTTTGCCGGTTGATCGACTGAGCGCTCGTTGAGAGCGGACGATGCGAAAGCGCCTGCATCAATGCCGATCATTGATCGGAGGCCCGCCGAGCAGGATCCGGTTCTGTACCGAGTGCACGCCTTCGACGGCCTTGGCGACCGCGGTCGCCCGTTCGATCTCGCCGACCGTACCGACGGTGCCGCTGAGCACGATCTGGTCGCTCTCCATCGTCACCTCGACATCTGATGCATCGATGCCGCCGGCAATTGCCAGCGCATTGGCGACATCAGTCTCGACCGATGCGCGATTGGAAATTTCGGCTTCCATCTCGGGCTCGAGCCCGTGAAATGTCTGCTCCTTGAAAACCATGATCCGTTCCTCCTTAAAGCAAGGGCCGTAAAACCCGGGCGTCAAACCTGCGGAAGAAACGCCCGTCGGCCGGATTTGGTTGCAGCGCCGCTAAAGCGCGTCGCGATCTTTCCGATTCGCGCCTTGCGCTTTAGCTCTTTATTTTCTCGCATGTCGTTGGCGGCAAAAGCGCTTGGCGCTTTGCCCGGGAAAACCGCGGCACACTTTTGCGCGACATGCTTACCAGGTGAGGCGATAGCGCAGATTGACGCTGCCGGCCTCACTCGCCGAAAACGGATTGTTGACCGAGGCATCGAGATTGAGGTTCGGCAGGATCGCCTGGTTGACGGCAACCGTGCTCGAAAAGTCGCCGCTGGCATTGCTGACACCGGCGCCCGCCGAAAGCGAGGTTCCCGTCCAGGGATGGATCAGCTTCAGCGCCTGCGACGCCGTCACCGAGGCCTGTTTGATATCGACCGCGTCATATTGGACACTGATGGATCGGCTCGATTGCATGTCGAGCGAATCCGACAGGATCCAGCTGCGTGCGCGGCTGAGCGTCAGCGCGCCGCTGCCGCGCAGCGTATCGACGCGGATGCTTGCGCCCCGCTGTGATTGGCCTGCGGGCGTGACGCTGGTCCTGTCGATCCTGCCCCAGAGCATCGCCTGTCCGGAATCGGGCAGCGGCGCCCCGCCTTTGGTCGAGGCCAGGCCAATATCGGCACCGGCGCTGGTTTCCCATTCGGCCGGCAGGCGAAAACCCATCGTCGCTTTGTAGGATTGGTCGGAGAGTTTGGCTGGCGACCAGATCAGCAGACCATCCGCTCTCGCCGCGCTGGTGAGCGAGGTTACGATGGCAAACACAATGCACGCTATTTTGAATGTCATGAAGTCCGAACGTTTCACCTGACATGGCGCCGCAGCGCCGATACCGACGCAGCAACGCGTATGAATGCGCTCGCAGCGAACGCGATGAAGGATTGCGGCCAAGCCGCCTATCCCGGTTTTATCCTCGATTTTAATGTTTGGCCGGAAGGCCAGCGGCACCTCAGTGCCTGTGCTTCTTGGGACGGCTCAGCGCCCCGAATTGACCATGCGGCCGTGAACGGCGCGACGGATTTTCGATTCCGCCGGCAACGTCGCAAGGATCACATCCAGCCGCGGCTCTGTAAACCCCTTGAAGGCCGAAATCTGCTGCACCGCACACTTGCCGCCCCCAGCAAAGCCTAGTAGAGCCTGAGCCTACGACAGGAAATTATCGCGAAATTGCATATGATGACCGGCAAAACCGCGCCGCGGCGCCTTAGCATCTTCGGTTCGACCGGCTCGATCGGCCAAAATACCCTCAATGTCGTCGATCACCTGGGCGGGCGGGAGAACTTCGAAATCTCCGTACTAACCGGCAACAGCAATGTCGAATTGCTGGCCCGGCAGGCGAAAGCCTCCGGCGCGCTGATGGCGGTGACGGCAAACGACCGGCATTACGAATCGCTGAAGAGCGCACTTTCGGGCAGCGGCATTGCCGTCGCAGCCGGAAAATCCGGCCTGATGGAAGCAGCCGACCGCGAGGCCGACTGGGTGATGGCGGCGATCGTCGGCACGGCGGGGCTGGCCCCGACCCTTGCCGCCGCACGCCGCGGCGCCGATATCGCCCTTGCCAACAAGGAATGCCTGGTCTCGGCCGGCGATCTCTTCCTGGCAACGATCCGCGAAGGCGGCGGCAGGCTGCTTCCCGTCGACAGCGAACACAATGCGATTTTCCAGGTGCTGGAAGAAAACCAGCGCCACGCCGTCGAGCGTGTCATCCTGACCGCCTCCGGCGGCCCCTTCCGCACCGCCTCGCGCCACGAGATGGCCGGCGTGACGGTGGAAACCGCGCGCGCCCATCCGAACTGGTCGATGGGATTGAAGATCTCGATCGACAGCGCCTCGATGTTCAACAAGGCGCTGGAGATGATCGAAGCCCGGCATCTTTTCGGCCTCAAGCCCGAGCAGATCGAAGTCATCTTTCATCCGCAATCGATCATCCATTCGATGGTCGGTTATACCGATGGGTCGGTGCTGGCCCAACTCGGCGCCCCCGATATGCGCACCGCCATCGGTTATGCCCTGTCCTTTCCGCGCCGGCCGAACCTGCCGATCGAGCGGCTGGATTTTGCCAAGCTCGCCAGGCTGGATTTCGAGGCACCGGATGAGGTGCGGTTTCCAGCCTTGCGGCTCGCCCGCCTGGCGATGACGCGCGGCGGCGTGCAGGGCGCCGTGCTGAACGGCGCCAAGGAAGTGGCGCTGGAGGCCTTCATCGAAGGGCGGCTGTCTTTCCTCGCCATGGCCGAGATCACCGAAAGGGTGATGGACGACCTGGCCGGCCTGCCGCCTGCAGCCGATATGGACGATGTCTTTGCTGCCGACCGGCAGGCCCGGCAAAGGGCGTCCGAGCTGATGACACTCGCTGTCACCGGCTGAAAGTCACCGCAGCCTGTTGCCGCCCTCATCGAACAATCGGCAATCCGACGGTTCGAACAGCAGACTGATCTGCTCGCCCGCGGCGATGCTGATCGGTGAACGATGCTCGACGGTCAGCGACTGGCCATCGGCAAGCTGGCAATAAAGATATTGCGTTCCGCCGAGATACTCCGAAAAATCGACTTTTGCCGTCAGGCTGCCCGAAAGGCCGGATGCCACTTTCAGATGCTCCGGCCGCAGGCCGAGCGTCACAGCCGCGCCAACCGGTCGTCCTGCCGGCGGCAGGCTGCTTTCGATCTGCGAGCCGGCGACCTCGACCAGGCCGCTCTCGCCCCAGCGGGCGTTCAACAGGTTCATCCGCGGCGAGCCGATGAAGCCCGCCACGAAAGTATTGGCGGGGTTCTCGTAGATTTCCCGTGGGGTTCCGGCCTGCTCGACGCGGCCGTCGCGCAGCACGACGATCTTGTCGGCCAGCGTCATCGCCTCGGTCTGGTCGTGCGTGACATAGATCATCGTATTGCCGAGTTCGCGGTGAAGGCGGGCGATTTCGATGCGCATCGACACCCGCAATTCCGCATCGAGATTGGACAGCGGTTCATCGAACAGGAAGACATCGGGCTTGCGCACGATCGCCCGGCCGATCGCCACACGCTGACGCTGGCCGCCGGAAAGCTGCCCCGGCCGGCGGTCGAGAAGATGGTCGATCTTCAGGATCGCCGAGGCTGCCTTGACGCGCGTCTCGATCTCGGCCGCATGGGTGCGCGCCATCTTCAGCCCGAAGGCCAGGTTGTCGCGCACGCTCATATGCGGATAGAGCGCATAGGACTGGAAGACCATGGCGATGCCGCGCTCGGACGGATCGAGATCGGTGACGTTGCGTCCCTTGATCTCGACCTCGCCGTCGGTGACATCCTCCAGGCCGGCGATCATCCGAAGCAGCGTCGATTTTCCGCAGCCGGACGGGCCGACGAAAACGACGAATTCACCCTCTTCGATCGTCAGATCGATCCCGTGGACCACCTGCAGATTGCCATAGCTTTTGCGCACGTCCTGGAGCACGACGCTCTTGTTAGCCATACCGTTCGTCATCCCCAACGACCTACTTGTCCGACTGGACCCAGACGAGCATCTCTCCGGGTCCGCGGTTGTCCCAGAGATGATAGGGCACGAAACGCGCGGTGGCGACCTGCCTTTCAGCCGGCGCATTGCGGTAGAGCGGTGTCCCCCAGTTCGAGGTTTCCTCACGCTCGACCGTGAGATCAAGCGCGACGGCATCATTGAGATCCTTCAGCACCACGGTTTCGACGGCCGGGAGCTCGCGGGGCAGGATGATGGCGTTGAGGTCTTCGCCATTGTCGGTGGTTTCGATGCAGTAGACCAGCGGGCCGCGCATCAGGGCCACACGGCCGGCATCCTGGCGCACCTTCGGATTGGCATATTGCGGGCGCAGCGCCAACGGCAGGTGAAGGGCGACACGATCGCCGTCGGCCCATTGGCGATCGATCCTGGCATATCCGTCGCGGATATTGGCGTTAAGATCGAGCATTTCCCCGTTGACGCTGAGGGTGGCGCCATCGGCCCAATCCGGAATGCGCAGCGACAACGCAAATGTCGCCGGCGTCTTGAGCCTGGTGGTGAACGCCACCGCGCCATCCCAGGGATAGTTGGTGGTCTGCTGCAGCTCGCCTTCGGCACCGTTGGCAAGCTTCAGCCGCGCGGTGCTTTCGCCATAAAGATGGACAGCGATCTCGTCGTCGGCAACGGCATACATATAGGAGCCGATCGAGGTCACCAGCCGGGCGATATTCGGCGGGCAGCAGGGGCAATGGTGCCATTTCCAGCGATGATGTTTGCCGGCGCTTTCGAGCGGATTGTCATAGAAGAAGGTCTTGCCGTCAGTCGATAGCCCGGGCAAGGCGCCGTTATAAAGCGCCTGTTCCATGATATCGGCATAACGACGATCGGGACCGCGCCCGAGCATGCGGCTTGCCCAAAACACCAGGCCGACCGAGGCGCAGGTCTCGGCGTAAGCCGTGGCGTTCGGCAGGTCGTAATAATCGGTAAAACCTTCATTGGAGGCGGCTGGACCGATGCCGCCGGTGATGTACATCTGCTTGGTGGTCAGATCGTCCCACAGCGTTTCCAGCGCTGCCGTCAGGCTGTCGTCCTTATATTCGGTGGCGATGTCGGCCATGCCGGAATAGAGATACATAGCGCGCACGGCATGGCCGACGACCTTGGTCTGATCGCGCACCGGCTGGTGGGCCTGGCCGTACTCATAGGTCTTCTGATGGAAGTCAGCAGCGCTCCGGCCGTCGCGAGCGGCTTCCGCCGTGAAGAAGTGCGGCTCGGAGCCGCGCTCGTCGATGAAGAATTTCGACAGCTCGAGATATTTCTTTTCGCCGGTGACGCGGGCGAGTTTGACCAGCGCCAGCTCGACCTCCTCGTGGCCGCAATAGCCGGGGAACTGGCCCTCGCCATGGCCGAAAACCTTGATCATGTAATCGGCAAAGCGGCACATGATGTCGAGCAGCTTACGTTTGCCGGTCGCCTGATAATAGGCGACCGCGGCTTCCATCAGGTGGCCGGCGCAATAGAGCTCGTGATGGTCGCGCAGGTTGGTCCAGCGGCGGCTTGGCTCGACGCGCTGGAACCAGGCATTGAGATAACCGTCCTTGTCCTGCAGTCTCTCATACATGTCGATGATTTCGTCGGCGCGCGCCTCCAGCTTCGGGTTCGGCCGGCGATAGAGCGAATAGGCGATGGTCTCGATCGACTTGCCGAGATCGGAATCCCAGAACATCTGCGTCGTCCCACCCCAGGGCTGAATGGGAATGACGACGCCGGGGCTCGGCTGGGAGACATCGATTGCCTTCAGCATGCCGGCCTCGACGCAGCGGTCGAGCAGGGTTTCGGCGGTGGAATTACAGACGGCGTCCTGCCATTTGCCCCAGAAACCGCCGAGCTCGACATCGGGAACGGCGACGGGACGAAACTGGCGGTCGTTGCTTGATTTGGTCATGGGCTCGATTTTCCCTCGGTTATTTCACCGCGCCGGCCATCAGCCCGCGCATGTAGTAGCGTTGCAGGAGCAGGAAGACGATCAGGCAGGGGATCGTCATGACGACGACACCGGCCTGCACCGCTCCCCAGTTGATGGCGCCGAGCCGCCCGGCGCGAACCGCCGTCATCAGCACCGGCAGGGTGTATTTCTCATTGCTGGAGAGCAGCACCAGGGCGGCTAGAAACTCGTTCCAGGCATTGAGGAAGGCAAAGATTGCCACCGTCGCCACACCGGGAAGCACCAGCGGCAGCAGAACGCGGACCAGGAGCCGGAGGTCACGCGCGCCATCGATGCGCGCCGCCTCTTCGATCTCCTTCGGCACGGCATCGAAAGCGTTGCGCATCATGAAGACCGAGAAGGGCAACTGCAGCGTCACATAGACCAGCGTCAGCCCGATGAGCGAATTGTTGAGGCCAAGTTTTGCCAGGATGATGAAGAGCGGCGTCAGGATCGACTGGAACGGGATCATCAGCGTGGTGATGATCAGCACGAACAGTGCATTCTTTAGCGGGAAGCGATAGCGCGAAAAACCGTAACCGGCGAGCAGGCTGACGCCGACGGTCAGCACCACGGTGGCGACCGAGACGAACAGCGAATTGATCATATGCTGCCAGATGCCGGCGCCGAACGTATCGAGCAGCGCGTAGGAATCGATGCTGACGCCTGAGGTCGGCCATGGCGGCAAGGGCGGCAGGCTGGCCTCGGTGCCATGCCGGAAGGACGACAACAGCGTGATCACGAAGGGGGCGAGAAAGAAGATCGAAATCGCGATGCCGGTGAGATGATAGGCGGACTTCACCCGGAAGGCTTTGCGGGCGCGGCGTTCCCTCGAGGTGATCATGGACGCTCCTCCCCGACGCGCAGCAGCCAGAGCTGCACGATGCTGATCGCCATCAGGATGGCGAGCAGCACGATCGACAGCGCCGCGCCATAACCGAGATTGAACGACACGAAGGACTGGTTGAAGATGTAATAGACCACCGAGATCATCTTGTTCTGCGGTCCGCCCGAGGTCATGATGTAGAACTGGTCGAAGGCGAGGATCGAGCCGGTGACCGAGACGATCAGCGCCAGCGCGATGGTCTTCCTCATCAGCGGCAGCGTCAGATGCCGGAAACGCTGCCAGCGGCCGGCGCCGTCGATGCGGGCAGCCTCCGTCAGCTCGGACGGGATGGCCTGCAGTCCGGTCAGCAGAATGATCATGGTGAAGCCGGCGATCTTCCAGACGACCATCACCACGATCGTCAGAAAGGCGGTGTCGAAGGTCGCCAGCAGATTGGGGCTCTTTTCCACCAGGCCGAGCGCCTTCAGCGCCGGGCCGATGAAGCCGCTATCGACATTGGCAAGCCACACCCAGAGCAGCGAGGCGGTGGCCAGGCCGACGACGACCGGCAGGAAGATCACCGTGCGATAGGCACCGACGAACTGCCGTTCCTTCTCGACGAAAATCGCCAGCGGAAAGGCGACGGCGAAGATGGCGATGGTGACGATGAGCGTATAATAGGCGGTGAAATAGAGCGCCGTCACGAAGCGGGTGTCGTTGACCATGCGGTAATAATTGTTGAAACCGATCCAGCGCGACGCCCCCATCAGCGGCCAGTTGTGCAGGCTCATCCACCCGGTGAACAGCACCGGCATGAGGAAGAAGACGATGACCAGCGCCATGGCCGGCGCGATATAGGCAAGGCCACGCCAGTTCGATTGGCGTCGCCGCCGGCGCCGAGGCAATAGGATCTCTGGACCGGAACCGGTCATCGAAACGCTCCGCATTTGTCGGTTGGGATTTGGCCGGGAAGCTGCCACCGCTCCCCGGCCGCGGCCGGGAGAGAGTTATTGGCCGCTATCGATGATCGATTGCATTTCCGCCTGGGCGCTGGAAAACGCGCCGTCGACATCGTCGCCGAAGATCGCGGCGTTGGTGAAGCTCGCCCACGGGCCGTTGGCGCTGTTGATCAGGTCATTGAACTGCAGCGTATAGGGCGTCTTGGCCACGCTGATCGCCTTGAGGCCGACCTGCATGCGTGGATCGAGCCCTTCCAGCACCTTGTCGGCGATATCGCCGCGGGTCGGCAGGCTGCCGTATTTCGCCATGATCTTCTGACCGTCCTCCGAATAGACATATTCGAGGAAGCCCTTCACCGCGTCGATCTTCTTGGTGCCCTTGGTGATGACGAAATTATCGCCGCCGGCAAAGGACGACGGCTTGCCGTCGACGCCCGGAATGAGCGTCACGCCGAAGTTGATGTCCGGATGCTCGGTCACCAGCGTGCCGATGGCAAAGGCGCCGAGGGTCTGCTGGCCGATCTTGCCATTGGTGAAGGTCAGGAAGTTGGCGCCAGTATCGCTGGCCGCACCCGCCGGCACCAGGTCCTTCTTGACCATGTTGCGGTAGATATCGACGGCCTTGCGCATCTGCGGCGTATCGAGCGTAGCCGTCTTGCTGTCGGCCGACAGGATATCGGCCCCCGCACCCCAGGTGAGCGGCGTGAAGGTGAAGATCATGCAGCCACCGCAGCCGCCGCCGGAGAAATAGAAGCCGTATGTATCGTCACCCAAGGCCCGGATCTTCTCGGCGTTGGCGGTGATTTCGTCCCAGTTGGCAGGCGCCTTTTCCGGGTCGAGGCCGGCCTTCTTATAAAGGTCCTTGTTCCAGGCAAAAACCGATGTCTCAACCGACAGCGGCAGGCCGTAAATCTTGTCCTGGTAGGTGCCGAGGCGGACATGCGAGGGCGACAGCGAGTTGAAATAGGGCAGCGACTTTGCCCAGTCCGTCAGATCTTCCAGCTGCCCGGCCGCGGCAAAGGCGGGGTTATAGATCAGATCCATCGACAGGGCGTCGGGCGCCTGTCCGCCGGCGATCGCCGTCGCATATTTCTGCACCAGCTCGGAGAACGGCACCTCGGTCATCACGACCTTGGTCTCATGGCCGGCATTATAGGCTTCGACGACCTTCTTGAAGGCGTCGCCGATGCCGGAGCGAACCCACATTTCGACATTTTCAGCCGCCGACGCAGCCGAAAACAGGCATAAGGTAGCGATGCTGGTCGCCGCCAAAAGACGCTTGATCATGACACTCCTCCCGATATGGCGCATCTCCCTGCGCCTTTGCTCATTCCCTCGAGGTTTTACCCCCGCATGACTGCCGGACGACGAGCCGGCACGGCAATTTCCGCACTCCCGGCTCGACCGGCCGGCCTTCCGCAAGCGCCAGAACCGTCAATCCGGCCTGCCGCCCGAGCTCCTTCAACTCCATATCCACCGTGGTCAGCGGCGGCCGGGTCTGGGCGGCGACAATCTCCCAATTGTCGAAGCCGATCACCGAGACATCCTGCGGCACCTTGACGCCGCGCTCGCGCAGCGCATCGGCGGCACCACGGGCAATCTGGTCATTGCCGCAGAACAGCGCGTCCGGCTTTTCTCCCGGCCTTTTCCAAAGCTGCTCCACCGCCTCATGGCCCCAGCTTTCCGACCAGACGCCGTAGAGCACCGGTTCGCGGTGGCCTGCCACCGCGTGATAGGCGCCGGCGCGCTCGCGCACCGAAAAGAACTCTTCCGGCCCGGTGATATGGGCGATCCGCCGCCGCCCGACCTTGGCCAGCCATTCCACCGCCAGTCTCGCCCCCTGTTCGTCGTCCGAACGGAAGGTAACGCTGTTCTGCGTCCCCTCGGTGAAGGCGTAGACGACAGGCACGTGCAAATTCGACAGATCGACAGGCAGACGCCTGTCCAACCGTTTCCCCGTGGCGATGATGCCGTCGACCTGTTTGTCGAGCATCGCATCGACATGGATCTGGGCGAGCGCCGGATCGTCTTCGATGGCGCAGAGAAAAACCGAAACCCCGTGATCGACCAGCGCGTCCGAAATACCCGCCATCACCGGCAGCGTGAACCGACCGTAAGTGTCGTTGGTCAAGAGCCCGATGGTGAAGCTGCGTTTGCTCAGAAGCCCTCTCGCCAGCGCATTCGGCCGATAGCCGATTTCGCCGGCGATCCGCTTCACCCGCTCGCGGGTTTCCGCGCCCATCCGGCCGGTGTCGTTGAGCGCCTTCGACGCCGTCGAAATGCTCACCCCGGCCGCCGCCGCCACCTCATGGATGGTGATCCTGCCTCTTTTTCCTCCCGCTATATTCAGAGTTTCCTCCTTCTGAAGTGACGTGAGAAAAGCTTTTACCAACGAAAGTGTCAAGTGAGAAAAGGTTTTCTCACGCAAATCGGAGTTCCGGATTAGGGAAGACAGTGGGCGGATAAGCGCAAGCACAGAGGAAGACCCATGCGCATCGGTCGGACCGATTGCAATGTATCGTCGATCTTGAGCCGAAGCAGCGCGTGTAAAATTTTAAGCAGGCGCAGGGAAGCGGCAGCGGCGCCCTTGCGGAAACAGGACGATCGCCGTCAGAACCTCCAATGGAGGTCCTGAACTATGACGGAGCGATCATCGAAAAACTCAGGCGACGTGCCTTGCCAGCGCGCAGCGCGACCACAGCGAATGCAGCGCCTCGACCAGATGGGCGATATCGGCATCCGAATGCAGCGGCGTCGGGGTGATGCGCAGCCGCTCGGTCTTCTTCGGCACGGTGGGATAATTGATCGGCTGGACGTAGACGCCGCAATTGTCGAGCAGCAGGTCGGAGATCCACTTGCACTTGGCCGCATCGCCGACCAGCACCGGCACGATATGGCTCGGATTGGGTACATGCGGAATACCGCGCTGGTCGAGCAGCGCCCGGAGCTTGCGGACCCGGTCCTGATGGCGGGCGCGCTCGAACTGGCTGACCTTCAGGTGCTGGATCGAAGCGACCGCACCGGCGGCAAGCGCCGGAGGCAGCGCCGTGGTGAAGATGAAGCCGGAGGCAAACGAGCGGATGAAATCGCAAAGGGCTGCCGAAGCGGCGATATAACCGCCCATCACCCCGAAAGCCTTGCCGAGCGTGCCCTCGATCACCGTCAGCCGGTCCATCAGCCCCTCGCGCTCGGCAATGCCGCCGCCGCGCGGGCCGTACATGCCGACCGCATGCACTTCGTCGAGATAGGTCATCGCGCCGTATTTGTCGGCGAGATCGCAGATTTCCTTGATCGGGGCGATATCGCCATCCATCGAATAGACGCTCTCGAAAGCGATCAGCTTCGGCGCCTTCGGATCGGCGGCCTTAAGCCTGGCTTCGAGATCGGCGACGTCATTGTGCCTCCAGATCACCTTGTCGCACTTGGCGTGACGGATGCCCTCGATCATCGATGCATGGTTCAGCGAATCAGAGAAGATGATCAGGCCGGGAATTTTGGCGCCGAGCGTGCCGAGTGCCGCCCAGTTGGACACATAGCCCGAGGTGAAGAGCAGTGCTGATTCCTTGGCGTGCAGATCGGCAAGTTCACGTTCGAGCATGACGTGATAATGGGTGGTGCCAGAAATATTCCGGGTGCCTCCCGCACCCGCGCCACAGTGGTCGATGGCGTTTTTCATCGCCTCGATCACCTTCGGGTTCTGGCCCATGCCGAGATAGTCGTTGGAACACCAGACCGTGACTTCCTTTTCGCCATCGGCCGTATGGCGCGTCGCGCGCGGGAAATTGCCGCGGTGGCGCTCGAGATCGGCAAAAACGCGGTAGCGGCCCTCGGCATGCAGCCCGTCCAGCTCGTTTTTGAAAAACGCTTCGAAATCCATCATATGCTCCAGTATCGCGCGGCCGTTCTTGCCGACCGGACGTCCGCGCGTCAATGCTTACCCTTTGCTTTACCATCAACTGCGGCAAAAGGCCCAGTTTTTTGAATGATTCCAGATAAAAAATCTGCGTGTGGCGATCAATGAAATTGATCCGAAAAACCCGGCAGAGTTTGCCGATCGCCGCAAGCACGCCGACGACCGATATCGCAAAAAAATCGGCGCGCCGGTGGACAACCCTTTCTTCCGACATAGTTTTCGATCTAGCCTGAAAAAAATAAAGGGACGGCCTTTGCCCGCTGGGCAACAACCTCGGAGAAAAAACATGAAAAAAGCTGTCATACTCGCATTGGTCGGCCTGTCGATCGCAAGCTGCACGCCCACCCAGCAGGGCGCCGGCATCGGCGCTGCATCAGGTGCCGTCATCGGCGGCGTCGTCACCGGCAATGTCCGTGGCGCAGCAGTCGGCGCCGCTATCGGCGGTGTCTCCGGCGCACTGATCGGCAGCGTCGCCGAACAACCCGGCCAGTGCTACTACCGCGACCGTTACGGCCGCCGCTACATCGATAGCTGCCCGCGCTGAGAACCGCTTACAAACCGCACATTCAGGAAATCCCGGACACACCTCCGGGATTTTTTGTACTAAATTAGCGCGCGGGCAATTTAAAATGGTACACCCCGCGCGTTTTTGTCGCTAAGCTGTTCACGGCTGGGCAACGAAGCTTCATTGTAGACGTAACCAAAAGCGGCGTATGCGAATTAGAGGGACAGGCCCGAAAACAGGTACTGCGTATCGGCGAACAGGCACCATGATGGTGGTCGCAGCGGCAGCTGCGTTCTCACCGGTCCTGATCGGCGACGCTTACGCCTTCAAGCTTTTCGGCCTCACCATCTTCGGCAAGGACGAGGACGAAGGTCAACAGGTGCCCGATCCGGTGCGCTACCATGTCGACCTCAAGGCCGACACCGCCGATCCCGACCTGAAAGAAGCGCTTGAGAATAGCTCCCGTCTTGTCGGTGACCAGAAGCAGCCGGTTTCCGGCGATCTCGGCATCGTCGTCAAGGCGCGCGACGACCGCGAGCGGCTGATTGCCACCCTGTATGAAAAGGCCCGTTATGGCGGTCTGGTGACGATCACCATCGACGGCAAGAATATCGACGAGCTGCCGCCCAATCCGACATTCGACCGGTCCGGGTCGGTCCCGGTCACCGTCGACATTGCGCCCGGTCCGATCTTCAAGGTCAGGGAGGTGCAGTTCGGCGGCGATGCCGCAAACCACAATCCCGCCGATTACGATCTGGCTCCGGGCGCTCAGGCCGGCTCGCTTGCCATCATCAAGGCCGGCGACAAGATCGTCGAGCAGTTGAAGAGCGAGGGCCGGCCGTTTGCCAAGCTGACCGAACGCAAGGTGGTCGCCGATCACAACAGCGATACCGTCGATATTGTCCTTGCGGCCGAGGGTGGCCCGGTCGCCCCGATCGGCGATGTCGGCGTCACCGGCGAAAAGACCGTCAAGCCAGCATTCATCCAGCGTTATTCCCGGCTCGACAAGGGCGAAGCCTATTCCCCGGAGACGCTGAAGAAAGCCGGCGAGCGGCTTCGCGCCCTCGGCGTCTTTTCGAGCGTCACCATTCACGAAGCCGATGCGCTGGCACCGGACGGCACCTTGCCGATGACCATCGAGGTTTCCGAAGGCAAGCGGCGCTATTTCGGCGTCGGCGCGCAATATTCGACCACCGACGGCTTCGGCGTTCAGGGCTATTGGGGCCACCGCAATCTGTTTGGCGAAGCCGAAACGCTGCGGATCGAGGGCTCGGTCTCGCGGCTTGGCGAAACCACCGATGTCGGCAGCCTCGACTATTCCGCCGGCATCCTCTTCACCAAGCCCGGCGCTTTCTTCCCGGCCGCCACGCTGAAGGCCGGCATCGTTGCCAAGACCGAAAATCCGGACGCCTATAATGCGACGCTCGTCACCGCCTCGCTCGGCCTGTCCTACGAACTGACCGACCGGGACACGGTTTCGGCGAGCGGCGAGGTCAGCTGGGAACGCGACGACGACGCCTTCGGCACCAACGACTACCTGACCTTCACGCTGCCGCTACAATATGACCGCGACGCCCGCGACGACAAGTTCAACCCGACCGAAGGCTATCGCGCCACATTTTCGGCCAAGCCCGGTTACGAGATCTTCAACGCCACACCCTATGCGGCGTTCCAGGGTTCGATCTCCGGCTATCTGCCGTTCGGCGCCGAGGATGGCATGGTGCTGGCCGGCAAGGTCGCTGCCGGCGTGCTGATCGGCGGCGATGGCATCGAGAACATCCCGGCCACGCAGCGCTTCTTTGCCGGCGGCGGCGGCTCGGTGCGCGGATACAGCTTTCAGGAAATCTCGCCCTATAACGACAACGGCGATCCCACAGGCGGCCGCTCCTATGTCACCGGTTCGCTGGAGGCCCGCATCAAGATCACCGATACGATCGGCATCGTGCCCTTCATCGATGTCGGCACCGTATCGGACAGCACCTTTCCCGGCTTTTCCGATATCCGCGCCGGCGCCGGCGCCGGGATACGATATGCGACGCCTTTCGGCCCGCTGCGGCTTGATTTTGCCATGCCGCTGAACAAGTACGAAGATGGCACAGATTATGGAATCTACGCCGGCATCGGCCAATCCTTCTAGAACAGGATGATTTTAGGCCCGGTCGGCCTAAAATCTGAATCCTGTTCTACATTAAAGAGTTAGAGCATGATGTCGTCCGAAAACCGCGCACACTTTTCGGCATCATGCTCTAGAATGCCGATTCCGATTTGTGAGCCATTATGAAAACGGGGTAGTGTCCGCGCCGATGCAAACGCTGGCAAAAATCGTCAACTGGATCCTGCGGCTCACCGCCTATGGCGTGGGCGCGTTGTTGATTCTTGCCGTCCTGGCCCTTGCGATCTTCGGCTTCACCGCCTTTGGCGCCCGTATCGTCACCGAAAAGATAGCCTCGACGCTTTCCAACCGCGACATGACGATTACCGTGCGTGAACCGCAAGGCCTTTTGACCGGCGGCCTTCGCGCCGCCGAGATCTCGATCTCCGACACCAGAGGCGTGTTTGCGGAAATTCACGGTATCGCGATCGACTGGAATCCGTTGGCGCTGCTGACCGGAACTTTTCACGCCAAACGGTTCGAGATCGAATCAATCGACGTGCTGCGCAAGCCGGTGCGTACGCTGCCTTCGCGGCCCGGAGCTGAAAATGCCGGCGGGTTCAGTCTTCCGATCAAGGTCGACATCGACCGCGTCGCGCTGCCCGACATCAAACTGGCCAAACCCTTTGCCGGGCGCGCTTTTGCGCTTGCCGCCGAAGGCAGTCTTTCGGCGAACGGCGATGGCGGTGAGGCGGTCGTCAATGTCAGCCGTCATGCCGTCCCGGATGCGCGGCTCGCCGCCGACATCGCCTATGCGCCAGCCGAAAACCGGCTGCGGCTGAAGGCGCAGCTGTCCGAGCCGAAGGGCGGGCTGCTGGCCGGCCTTCTCGGCCTGCCGAATGATCCCGCCGTCAACATCGATCTCGACGGCCAGGGACCGATATCCGACTGGAAAGGCAAATTGCAGGCGGCCCTCGACGGAGAGCAGCGCGCCGCAATCGAAGGCCGGCATCAGATCACAGCAGACGGACTGCATCACCTCGACCTCAAGGGCGGCGGCGACCTGAGCTCGCTGCTTCCCTCGGCTTTCCGGCCGCTTTTTGCTGGCCAGACCAATATCGATCTTGCCACCACCTTCGACAACCACGGCAAGTTCGATATCCAGACCGGCAATATCGCCACCGGCAGCGTCGTCATCGCCGCCTCGGGCACCCTCGATCCGGCCGGCAACAACAGCCTGAACGCCAATCTGCTTGGCACGTCGGGGCCTGTCGATTTCCGCTGGCCGCTCGCGCAAAGCGAAGCACGTTTCCTGATATCAGGGCTCAACCTGGCACTAACAGGCGATGCGCAGGCAGCACGATTGAATGTCAGCGGCTCGCTCGATACCGCAACCCTGCCCGGGGCCGATATCGGCAACGTCAAGCTGACGGCAAAGAGCGACGCCTTCAATCTCGCCACCCGTTCCGGCAGCATCCAGTTGCGCCTCGTTGCCGGCGACGCGAGTTTTGCAGAGCCGAACCTCAATCGCGCCGTCCAAGGCCCGGTCACGATCGCCTCGCCTCTGCAGATAACGCCCGGCAGCATCGGCTTCAACGGCACCACCGTCGAAAGCGCCAATATCAACGGCAGCCTCAACGGCTCCTATAGGCTGACAGACCAAGCGCTAACCGGCAACGCCAAGCTCACCATCGCTCCGGCAGCCCTGCCGGCTGCGGTAACGACCAGGTTCGACGGACCGATCTCGCTCGAAAGCCAAGTGGTCGGCACCATCCCGTCGAAATTCGCGCTGTCCAACCTCGTGCTCAAGTCCGGCACGCTTGAGGCCGCCGGCAACGTCGTGCTCGACGGTGCGAAGTTGAATGCCGATCTCTCCGGCCGGCTGCCTGACGTCGGCAAACTCATCCCCGGCGCCATCGGTGGAGCGGCTTATGCGTTGAGAGTTGGCGGTGAGCTCCCCACAATCTCGGTGACGGCCAATCTCAAGGCCGCCAGCCTGCAGATCGCTGACCGCGCGCTCGGCAATCTCAATATGGACCTGTCGGGTCTCGCCGATCCCAAGGCGCCGCAGGGCAGGATCGCCGCCACCGGCACGATCGACGGCCAGCCGATGAGCCTCAACGGCGACATCAGCTCTGAGGACGGCAGGATTATCCTTCCGGCGCTAGCCGCCGATATTGGCGGCAACCGGCTGAACGGCAATGCCGAATTATCGCCCTCGCTGGAGCCGACAGGCGCACTGACCTTCGATTTCCCCAATATCGGCCTGCTCGCAGCACTCGGCGGACAAAAGGCCGAAGGCGACCTCAAGGGTTCGCTCGGGGTCACGAGCGACAGCGGCAAGATCGCGCTCAAGCTGCAGGCGACCGGCGGCTCGATCCGCCGCGACACGCTTGCGATCGTCAAGCCGGAGATCGATGTCACGGTCAGCGACCTCAATGCTCTTGCTGCAAACGGCACGATCAAGGCCGACGAGCTGAATGCCGGAACGAACAAGCTTGCAGGCCTTTCGCTCGGTTTTGCCAGGCAGCAGAACCAGACCGATTTCGACCTCAATGCCGCCTATGACGGCAATCCCGTGCTGGCGGCCGGCAATATCGAGGCGACAGACGGCACGATCGACGTAAACCTCGATCGCTTCTCGGCCAGCCCGCGCAATATCCCGGTCGAACTCGCGGCACCGACACAGGTCGCAATCGTCGCCGGCGCCGCCAATCTGAACGGGCTGACGCTGAAGACCGGCACCGGCTCGGTGCGCGTCACCGGTTCGGCCGGCGAGACATTGAAGCTTGATGCCGACATCAACGAGCTGCCGGCAGCGCTTGCCAACGGTTTCGTGCCGAACCTTTCGGCCGGCGGCACGATTTCCGGAACGATTGCCGTGACGGGAACGCCGGCCGCACCCGTCGCTGACTTCAAGCTCGACTGGAAGGATGCGACGACCAGCCAGACCAAGGGGGCCGGACTGGCACCGCTCGGCATCACTGCCGGCGGTAAATTCGCCGACAACAAGCTCGATTTCGACACGACGGTCAGCAGCGTCGACGGCCTTTCGCTGAAGGCCGCCGGCAATGTCGCACTCGCCGACCCCAAGGCACCGGTGCTGGACGTCCACGCCGATATCCTCAATCTGCCCGCCCGCATCGCCAATGGTTTTGTTGCCGATCTGGCCGCCGAAGGCACGATTGCCGGCAAGATCTCGGCCGCCGGCCCCCTCAATGCGCCGACCGCCAATTTCGATCTCGATTGGAAAAGCGCTGCGACGAGCCAGACGAAACGCGCCGGTCTTGCCGATCTCGCGGTGAAGGCTTCGGGAAAATTCGTTGACAGCAAGCTCGACTTCGACGCGGCGATATCAGGCGCCGACAAGCTGTCGGTAAACGCAACCGGCAATCTCGCCATGACAGGCACGACGATCGGCAACGTCAAGCTCGATGCCGCGCTGGCGAATGTTCCGGCAGCTATCGCCAATGGCTTCGTCACCAATCTCGCCGCCGAAGGCATGATCTCGGGAAAGCTCTCGGCCGCAGGTTCGCTTGCCGCCCCGACCGCCAATTTCGACCTTGATTGGAAAGGTGCTGCGACGAGCCACACCAAGCGTTCCGGCATTGCGGCCCTTGGCATCACCGCATCCGGAAAATTCGCCGACAACAAGCTGGATTTCAACGCGGCTGCAAGCGGCGCCGACAGCCTGTCGCTCAGGGCAAACGGCAATGTCGCTATCACGGGCACGACGATCGGTGAGATCAAAGTCGACGCCGCCCTGGCCAATGTCCCAGCCCGCATCGCCAACGGCTTCGTCGCCGATCTTGCGGCGGAGGGCGCCATTACCGGAAGGGTCGCGGCCAGCGGATCCCTTTCCGCTCCGTCCGCCGATTTCGACCTCAATTGGAAAAACGCCGCGACGCGCCACACGAAACACGCCGGCCTTGCCGGCCTTGACGTGACTGCTTCGGGAAAATTCGCCGAAAACAAACTGGATTTCGATACGGCCGTTAGCGGCGATAATGGCCTGTCGCTGAAGGCCGCCGGCAATGTCGCGCTTGCCGGCACGGCAATCGACAGCGTCAAGCTCGACGCCGCGATCGCCAAGGTTCCGGCCGCTCTCGCCAACGCCTTCGTTCCGGATCTCGCGGCGGACGGCACGATATCAGGCACGATATCCGCCGCCGGCACCCCTGCGGCACCGAACGCCGATTTCAAGCTCGACTGGACCGATGCCGCAACCCGGCAAACGAAGAGCGCTCATCTCTCCGGCCTTGCGCTGACCGCATCGGGACACTTTGCCGACGACAAGCTCGATTTCGATGCCGCGCTCGGCGGCAAGGATGGCCTCTCGCTGAAAGCCACCGGAAATGTCGCGATGTCGGGCACCTCGATCCGCAACCTCGACGTCAAGGCCGATCTCGCCAACCTGCCGGCAGCCCTTGCCAACGACTTCGTCCCCGGTATCGCCGCCGAGGGAACGGTGTCGGGAACGGCATCCGCCTCCGGCGCGCTGCCCAAACCCGCCGTCGATTTCAAGCTCGACTGGAAGAACGCCGCAACCGCTCAGACCAAAAGCAGCGGCCTTTCCGGCCTGAGTGCCGCGGCATCTGGAAAATACGCCAATGGCAGGGTCGACTTCGATGCCAACCTCGCCGGCAAGGACGGGGTGTTGGCCAAGGCGACAGGTGGCGTCACGATCGCGGGAACAGCGATCCGGGATCTTTCGATCAATGCCGATATTCCCGCACTGCCGGCCAACATCGCCAATGCCTTCGTTCCCGGCCTCGGCGCCGAAGGCACGCTTTCGGCAAGCGCCGTCACGTCAGGAACGCCGGCCAATCCGATCGTCGATTTCAAACTCGACTGGAAGGATGCCGCGACCAGCCACACCAAGGCTGCCGGCCTCTCCCGCCTGGCGCTGACGGCAACGGGAAAATATGCCGGTGACAGGCTCGATTTCGATGCCGCCCTCAACGGCAGCGGCGGCATTGCACTGAAAGCCGCCGGCAATCTCGCCATTGCAGGCACGACGATCCAGTCGATCGACGTCACGGCGAACGCCAACGATGTTCCGGCTGCCATCGCCAATGGCTTTGTTCCGGGCCTTGCAGCCGAGGGCGCGGTCTCGGCGACGGTCAAGGCCACCGGCGCGCTGGCGGCGCCGTCCGTCGATTTCAAAGTCGACTGGAAGAACGCCGCGACGGGCCAGACAAAAGGCGCCGGCCTTTCGCCATTCACCATCGGTGCGTCCGGCAAACTTGCCGGAAATAAGCTGACGGTCGACACCAGCCTTGCCGGCGACGCCGGCATGTCGCTGAAGGGTGGCGGCAGTGTCGTGATCACAGGCAATCGCGCCATCGACATGCGCTTCAACGGCAATCTTCCTTTCGCCGTTCTCGGCGCGCCGCTGGCGCAGCAGGGCCTCGTCGCCGACGGCGTCGCCACCGTAAACCTGCAGGTTGGCGGAACGGCCGCAGCACCCGTCATCAACGGCACTGTCTCGACCAATGGCGCAAAGCTCGTCGACGTTCGGCGCAATCTCGCCGTCAATAATCTGGTGGCGACAGTGAGCTTCAACGGTAGCCAGGCCGTTATATCGCGCCTCAGCGGCAGCATCGGCGGCGGCGGAACGATTTCGGCAACCGGCACCATCGGCATCCAACCGGCCGGCGGCTTTCCCGCCGACATTTCGATCAAGCTCGACAAGGCGGTCTATGTCGACGGAACGCTTGTCGTCTCCACGGTCAATGGCACGCTCGCCCTGCGCGGGCCGATCATGAACGCCGCGCTGAGCGGCAAGCTTCGCTTGGACAAGACCTCGATCACCGTCCCGGAAAAATTGCCGACCTCGCTCAGTCAGATCGACATCCGGCATAAGAATGCGCCGCGGGCGGTGCTTGCGCAGCTGCGCGACGACGGCGAACGGAAACCCGGCGAAAAATCCTCGACGATCACCCTCGATCTCGAAATCGACGCGCCCGCGCATATCTTCGTGCGCGGGCGCGGTATCGATGCCGAGCTTGGCGGCCGTGTGACGATCCGCGGAACCGCGGCAGCGCCGATCGTGACCGGCGGTTTCACCATGCGCCGCGGTCGCTTGACCATTCTCAACCGCCGCCTGGATTTCACCGACAAGAGCCGCATCACCTTTGCCGGCGACTTGACGCCGGCCCTTGATATGGAAGCGTCCTCGGCCTCCGGTTCGACGACGCTGACCGTCGACGTCGCGGGCCTCGCCACCGACCCTGCGATCACCTTTTCCTCTTCGCCCCAACTGCCGCAGGACGAGGTCCTGGCGCAGTTGATCTTTGGCCAGTCGATGTCAAAACTCTCGCCGGTGCAGATCGCCCAGTTGGCCGACGCCGTCAGCCAGCTGGCCGGCAACCGTTCCAACTCGCTTTTCGAAGGCCTGCGCAACCAGCTCGGCGTCGACGATCTCGACATCAGTACCGATTCCAAGGGGCAGACGAGCGTCAGCGTCGGCCGCTATCTCAACGACCGCACCTATTTCGAATTGCAGCAGGGCGGCTCGGCCGGCGCCAAGGCGGTGATCAACCTCGATGTCGGCCGCGGCGTCAAGCTGCGCGGCGCCGCCGGTGGTAACGGTGCAGGCGAAGCGGGCATCGTCTACGAACGTGAGTATTGAGCCGGCATAATTCAAGCGAAGCAAACAGCGGATGTCTGTCCGATTCGGACCCGTAATTTGCCCTCACCCTAGCCCTCTCCCCGTAAAAAACGGGGAGAGGGGACGTGCCCTGCGAAAGGTGGGAGAGGGACGGAAAGGTCGCAACTATCCCCCTTCGCCCCGTTTTACGGGGAGAAGGTGGCGGCAGCCGGATGAGGGGCTGGTTCCGCCCATTCGGGGTCCGGGGTGTCGCGCGACAATGTCCTAAAAACCCGTCTTGCTCGTCTTGAGCAGAATGTTGGTCTCGGTCGAGTTGATGCCGTTGATCAGCCGGATGCGGCGCAGCGTCTCGTCGAACGCGGCAAGGTCGCGATCTTCGAGTTCGGCGACGAAATCCCATTTGCCGTTGGTGCTGTGAAGTGCGCGCACTTGCGGCACCCCCCTCAACTGATCGGCCACCCTGTCGGCGAGCTTGCCGAGCACTTCGATCATGACGATGGCCCGCACCCCGGCTGACCGGGTCTCATGACCGGTGCGGATGGTGAAGCCGACGATGGTGCCGCCGGCGACCAGCCGGTCGATCCGGGCGGCAACCGTTGCTCGCGATGCGCCGGTCATCGCCGCAAGCGAAGAGACGGAAATCCGGGCGTTGTGGCGAAGTGCACTCAAGAGCTCAGTATCGAGATCATCCACGCTGATCACTTTGTCAAAAGTGGTTTATCAATCTGCGCAATCATACTCCATTTCTGACATTTTTCCATCTTTTTGCCGCCGGCCGTTTAACCCACTATCGCCTCAAACAGGCCTCAACACGGAGCCCCCTTTGATGAATGCCCAATCGCAATCCGTCACCCTCATCGGCGCGCCGCTGGAAGAAGGCTCAGGCCGCAGAGGTGCTGCCATGGGGCCTGCGGCTCTGCGCATTGCCGGCGTCGATCAGACACTGATCGAGCTTGGCCATGACGTCGCCGATATCGGCGATCTCAGGATCGTGCCAGCGATGGACCTGCCGAATCATCCGAAGGCCCATAATCTCAGGATCGTCGGCGCCTTCACGCGGGCGCTCGAAAGCAGCGTCCACGACGTGGCCGCCTCCGGCCGATTTCCGCTGATTCTCGGCGGCGACCATAGCCTTTCCATGGGCACCGTCTCCGGCATGGCCCGTTACGCCGCCGGCAAAGGCCGGCCGCTCTTCGTGCTTTGGCTCGATGCCCACACCGATTTCAATTCTCCCGCCACCTCGCCCTCCGGCAATATTCACGGCATGCCCGTCGCCTTCTTCTGCGGCGAGGCGGAGTTTGCCGAAATCCTGCCGAAGGACCGCCCGTTCGTCGACCCGAAGAATGTCTTCCAGGTCGGCATCCGTTCGGTCGATGCGCGCGAACGCGAGGAGATCCACGAACATGGCGTCAACGTTTTCGATATGCGCGCTATCGACGAGCAGGGCATTGGCGCCATCATGCGAGAGATCGTCAGTGTCGTCGCCAAGGCGAACGGCCTGCTGCACGTCAGCCTCGACCTCGATTTCCTCGACCCCGAAATCGCCCCCGGCGTCGGCACGACAGTGCCTGGCGGCGCGACCTTTCGCGAAGCGCATCTGGTGATGGAGATGCTGTCGGACAGCGGCCTCGTTTCGTCGCTCGATCTCGTCGAACTCAATCCATTTCTCGACGATCGCGGCAAGAGCGCCCGCATTCTGGTGGAGCTCACGGCAAGCCTCTTCGGCCGCCGCATCTTCGATCGCCCAACCCGTGCCGCATAGAAGGCACACGCTGCATAAAAGGGGGAAGAACCATGAACACTTCGGAAAAACTGATCGCCACCGAGCAGCGGCTCGGCGCCAATAACTACAAGCCACTCGACGTGGTGCTGACGCGCGGCGAAGGTGTTTATGTCTGGGATACCGACGGCAATCGTTATCTCGATTGCCTTTCGGCCTATTCCGCCGTCAACCAGGGCCATTGCCATCCTAAGATCCTCGCCGCCATGGTCGAGCAGGCGGGCAGGCTGACGCTCACCTCCCGCGCCTTCCGCAACGATCAGCTCGCCTATCTCTACGAAGAGCTCGCGGCCCTCACCGGCTCGCACAAGATCCTGCCGATGAATTCCGGCGCCGAGGCGGTGGAAACCGCCATCAAGGCGGTGCGCAAATGGGGATACGAGGTGAAGGGCGTACCGGAAGGCAAGGCGGAGATCATCGTCTGCGCCGATAATTTCCATGGCCGAACGCTGAGCATCATCAGTTTCTCCACAGATCCCGACGCCCGCACCGGCTTCGGCCCCTATACCGCAGGTTTCCGCACCGTTCCCTTCGGCGATGCCGAGGCTTTCGCCGCCGCAATCAACGGCAATACGGTAGCCGCCCTGATCGAGCCGATCCAAGGGGAAGCCGGCGTCATCATCCCCCCGGCCGGTTATTTCACCCGCATCCGCGAACTCTGCACTGATAACAACGTCACCCTCATCCTCGACGAGATCCAGACCGGCCTCGGCCGCACCGGCAAGCTGCTGGCCGAAGAACACGAAGGCATTGAGGCCGATGTGACGCTGATCGGCAAAGCGCTGTCCGGCGGCTTCTATCCCGTCTCGGCCGTGCTTTCCAATTCCGAGGTTCTGGGTGTGCTCAAGCCCGGCCAGCACGGCTCGACCTTCGGCGGCAACCCGCTCGCCTGCGCGGTGGCGCGCACCGCGCTGAAGGTGCTGACGGAAGAGGGCATGATCGAAAATGCCGCTGCGATGGGCGACTATTTCCTCGAGGGCCTCAAGTCGATCCGTTCGAACATCGTCAGGGACGTGCGCGGCCGCGGCCTGATGTTGGCCATCGAGCTGGAACCCGAAGCCGGCGGCGCACGGCAATATTGCCATGCGTTGAAGGAGCGCGGCCTTCTCGCCAAGGATACCCACGACCATACGATCCGTCTCGCGCCGCCTTTGGTCATCACGAGGGAGCAGGTGGATTGGGCGGTCTCGCAGATTGAAAAGACGATCACCTGAGCCGGATCGTCGAGTTGTTCGGGGCCGGTCACGCATTTGCGGGCGCCGGCTTCCGCCCGAGACAGAAAACCTTCGCAATCCGGCCTGTCAATTTAGATTTGGGCAACACTCTTCCGTTAATGTCGTCAATAACCGTACCGATGCTTCGCGGAAAGCAAAGCCATCGCGTGGTGTGAAGGCAAAAGCTCGTCCGCGCCAATGGTGGCGCGCCCGCTTCTGCCCTGGCTTACGATAGTTGGGAAGAATTCTATGGCCACGATCAATTCAACTAGCTTCAGCGGCGATACACTCGAGATCATTGCCTTCCGCCTGCATGATCAGGAATTCTGCGTCAAGACCACGACCATCCGCGAAATCCGTGGCTGGGCGCCGTCGACGCCGATTCCGCATGCACCGGCCGATGTCATCGGCGTGATGAACCTGCGCGGCTCGGTAATCCCGATCATCGACCTTGCCTACAAGCTCGGCATGAAGAGCACCGTTGCCAACGAGCGCAGCGCCATTGTTGTCGCCGAAGTTCACAGCATGGTCATCGGCATGCTCGTCGACCGCGTCTCGGATATTCTCACCATCTCGTCCAGCCAGGTCCAGCCGGTGCCTGAGGTGACCGCATCCTTCGACCGTGCCTATTGCGAAGGCATCATCGCTTCGGAAAACGGCATGATCTGCTTCCTGAACCTCGCCAAGATGTTCAAGGAAAACGAGACGGATGAACTGGCGGCCTGATCGCCATCAAGACCATTTCCAATATTGAAAACCGCCCCCGGGCGGTTTTTTATTGTGCACACCCCAAGCAAGTCACCGCATCCATTACACTTTACTACTATTAGCAATAGCTTTTATACAGAATATTAACCACGCTCCCTCACCATGGTGTCGAAGCATACGGATGATAAATTTCCGGCACAAAGGAATGACAACCGGCTACCGGCTCTTCCCGCCACCGGCTTACCTCGTCCGCCCCCTCGCTTCTCCGGCCGAAACAGCAGAAGCTGTGTATCACAAAGGGACAGGAATGTTTGGTCTAGCCTCCGATTCGAAATACATTCTTGACGCCATCTCCAAATCGCAGGCGATCATCGAATTCGACCTCAAGGGAAATATTCTCACGGCGAATGAGAATTTCTGCAACGCGCTTGGTTATCGCCTGAACGAGATCGTCGGCAAGCATCACAGCATGTTCTGCGAGCCAGCCTATACGGCAACACCGGAATATCGCGCCTTCTGGGCGCGGCTCGGGCGTGGCGAATATGATACCGGCGCTTATAAGCGTCTTGCCAAGGGCAATCGGGAGATATGGATTCAAGCCTCCTATAATCCTGTTTCAAAGGGTGGGAAGCCATTCAAGGTGGTGAAGTTTGCCGCCGATATCACCGCCGCGAAGAAGCAGGCGGTCGAGGATTCCGGCAAGCTTGAAGCGATCTCGCGCTCGCAGGCGGTGATCGAATTCACCCCGAAGGGTGATATCCTGACCGCGAATGAGAATTTCTGTCAGGCCATGGGATATTCGCTGGCGGAAATCGCCGGCAAACATCACAGCATTTTCTGTGACCCGGCATATACCCGCACCGAGGATTACAGCAGCTTCTGGCGGCGCCTTGCCAATGGCGAATTCATCGCCAACGAATTCGTCCGTTTCGGCAAGGGTGGCCGCGAAATCTGGATCCAGGCAGCTTATAACCCGATCGTCGATGCCGACGGCAAGGTCTACAAGGTGGTGAAGTTCGCAACCGACGTCACCCAGCGGATGAGTGCGATATCTCTGCTCGGCGGCGCGTTGCGTCAGCTTTCCGAAGGCGATCTGACAAGGACGGTGGACACGCCCTTTGTCCCATCGATGGAGCAATTGCGCCAGGATTTCAATACCGCGGTCACAGGCCTTGCCGAGACGATGAAGACGATCGGCGAGAATGCCAGTGCGATCGCCGCCGGCTCGAGCGAGATCGGCGGATCGGCCGATTCCTTTTCCAAGCGGACCGAACAGCAGGCTGCATCGATCGAAGAGACCGCAGCCGCGCTGGAGGAGATCACCACCACCGTCAACGATTCCAGCCGCCGCGCCGATGAGGCGGGCCGCCTCGTCGCGGTGACCAAGCAGGGTGCCGAACAGTCCGGCGTCGTGGTCCGCAACGCCGTTGCCGCCATGGACCAGATCGAGCAGTCCTCGCGCGAAATCACCAACATCATCGGCGTCATCGACGATATCGCCTTTCAGACCAATCTTCTGGCGCTGAATGCCGGCGTCGAGGCGGCCCGCGCCGGCGAGGCCGGCAAGGGCTTCGCCGTGGTCGCTCAGGAGGTCCGCGAGCTCGCCCAGCGCTCTGCCAAAGCCGCCAAGGAGATCAAGGCGCTGATCAATACGTCGAGCAACCTCGTCAAGAACGGCGTCGGCCTCGTCGGCCAGACCGGCAAGGCGCTCGAGGAGATCGTCACACAGGTCGGCGATATCAACGGCAACGTCGTCGCCATCGTCGAAGCCTCAAAGGAACAGGCAACCGGCCTCAAGGAAATCAACCAGGCAGTCAATACGCTGGACCAGGCAACCCAGCAAAATGCCGCCATGGTCGAGGAAAGCACCGCCGCCAGCCATAACCTGGCAAAGGAAGCCGAAACGCTGCGGACCCTGCTGGCAAGGTTCCGCCTGCCCAGTCAGGCCCGCACCCAGGCCCAGCAGCCTGCCGGCAGGCTAGACGCAAGACAGCCAGGTTCGCCGGCGCTGCATCTGGTTTCGCGTGTCGCAAAGGCCCATGGCGCTACTGCTGCAGCCGCACAGAGCTGGGAAGAGTTTTGACGTTAATCTTCCGGCACTTCGCCATTTTACGGTGTCGCCGTACGGCGGCACTTTGATCGTACCACCCGCAGGAAGCCCATGCGCAGGGCAGCTTGCCACTGCCCCCTTCCTGCATAAGCCGATCAATACTACCGGACCCGGCTTGCTTCCGGTTCGGGCTTCCGAATCAAGGGAGCGGCCTGAAGCACCAGAGCATCCAGGCCGTTGCCCTCATTCTCCAAAATTTCAAACAATTGCCGCCGCATGCGCGGCTCCCAGAATTTGTTGATATGGGTGGCGACGCCCTCGACGGCTTCGCTTGCCGGCTGGCTTTTGAAAAAGGTGGCGATCTGGTTTGCCATATAAACGAGCTTGGTCTTGGTATCATGCGACATCGGCAATGCTTCCGAACGAGATGCGGTGCGGGTGGGTGAAAATCTCGAAGTCCTCGCCGCGCACCAGCGCGACGAGCGTCATGCCGGCCGCCTCGGCCGTGCGGATGGCAAGAGCCGTCGGCGCTGAAATGGCAATCAGCACCGGGCTGCCGAGGATTGCCGCCTTCTGCACCATCTCCAGGGAGAGTCGGCTGGTGACGACGACGGCGCCGTCCGCGCCCTTTTCGCCCGAGCCGATAACGGCGCCGCAGAGCTTGTCCAACGCATTGTGCCGGCCGACATCTTCGCGCACCGCAACCAATCCCCGGCCGGGAAGATAAAAGCCGGCGCCATGCACCGCCCGCGTTTCGCGATGCAGCGGCTGGGCTTCGTTCAGCAGCGAAACCGCGCGGACGATATCGGCATGCGACAGCGCCAGCGGCGATGCCGAGACATCAGGCACCGGCCGCACCGCTTGCTCGATCGATTCGATGCCGCAGAGCCCGCAGCCGACCGGTCCAGCCATGCTGCGGCGGCGTGCCCGCAGCCGGTCGGCGACGTCGTCGACAAGGCTCACCTGCACATCGATCCCTTGCTCACCCTCGACGACTTCGATGTGCGATATCTCCGCCGGTCCGGTAATGATCCCTTCGGTCAGACTGAATCCGACGGCAAAATCCTTGAGATCATCAGGCGTCGCCATCATCACCGCATGTGAACTGCCGCCATAGGAAAAGGCGATCGGCAGCTCTTCCGGCACGATACGCGAACCGGTCTGCAGGATGCCGTTGCGGCGCGCGGTTTCGGGAGCACGGGTGGTGACGGCGAAGGTCATGATGCGCGCTCCCCCTTCTCCCCAGCAGGGAGAAGTGCCGAGCGAAGCGAGGCGATGAGGGCGTGAGCGACGATAGGAGCGAACGAACGAGCCGAAGCGAGTTCGCATTTGCCAAGCCGCCCCCTCATCTGCCCTTCGGGCACCTTCTCCCCGAGGGGAGAAGGGGAAGCCTCGCCGACGCCAGCCCACCCCCACATCGTCACTCCGCGGCCTCCAACTTGCCGGCGATGCGGCGCGATTGCCGCGCCTGCTCGTCATATTCGCGCTGCCATTCGCTCGGCCCGTTGGAAGGCGAGACCTGCACCGCCGTCACCTTGTACTCAGGGCAGTTCGTCGCCCAGTCGGAGAAATCGGTGGTGATGACGTTCGCCTGCGTATTGGGATGATGGAAGGTCGTATAGACGACACCCGGCGCAACACGATCGGTAATCAGGGATCTCAGCGTGGTGTCGCCGGAGCGGCTGCCAAGCTTGACCCAGTCGCCGTCGCGAATGCCGCGCTGCTCGGCATCGTGCGGATGGATCTCCAGCCGGTCCTCGGCGTGCCAGACGACATTTTCGGTCCGCCGTGTCTGCGCCCCGACATTGTACTGGCTGAGGGTGCGGCCGGTGGTGAGCAGCAGCGGGAAGCGCGGGCCGGTGCGCTCGTCGGTCGCGACATATTCCGTGCGGATGAATTTGCCCTTGCCGCGCACGAAGCCGTCGACATGCATGATCGGCGAGCCGAGCGGGTTTTTCTCGTTGCAGGGCCACTGCACCGAGCCGATCTTGTCGAGATAGTCGTAGGAGACCATCGCAAAGCTTGGCGTCGTCACGGCGATCTCGTCCATGATCTCCGACGGATGGGTGTAATCCCAGTCGAGCCCCATCGCCTGGGCAAGCTTCTGCGTCACCTCCCAGTCGCCATAGCCGTTGCGCGGCGACATCACCTTGCGCACGCGGTTGATGCGGCGCTCGGCATTGGTGAAGGTGCCGTCCTTCTCGAGGAAGGTCGAGCCCGGCAGGAAGACATGGGCGTAATTGGCGGTCTCGTTGAGGAACAGGTCCTGCACGACCACGCATTCCATCGCCGCCAGCCCGGCCGCGACATGTTTGGTATCCGGATCGGACTGGAGAATGTCCTCGCCCTGGACGTAGAGGCCCTTGAAGGAGCCGTCGACCGCCGCATCCAGCATGTTCGGAATGCGCAGGCCCGGCTCGTCGTTGAGCTTCACCCCCCAGAGCTTTTCGAAGATATCACGTGTCGCATCGTCGGAGATATGCCGGTAGCCCGGCAGTTCGTGCGGGAAGGAGCCCATATCGCAGGAGCCCTGCACGTTGTTCTGGCCGCGCAGCGGGTTCACGCCGACGCCGGGACGGCCGATATTGCCGGTCGCCATCGCCAGGTTGGCGATGGCGATGACCGTGGTCGAGCCCTGGCTGTGTTCGGTGACGCCGAGACCGTAGTAGATCGCGCCATTGCCGCCCTTGGCATAGAGCCTTGCCGCGCCACGCAGATCCGCCGCCGGCACGCCGGTGAATATCTCGGTCTGCTCGGGACTGTGCTGCGGTTCGGCGACGAAGCTGGCCCAGTCCTCGAACTCCGACCAGTCGCAGCGCTCGCGGATGAACTTCTCGTCAAAGAGCCCTTCGGTAACGATCACATGCGCCAGCGCCGTCATCACCGCAACATTGGTGCCGGGCTTCAGCGGCAGGTGGTAAGAGGCCTCGATATGCGGCGAGCGGACGATATCGGTTCGTCGCGGATCGATGACGATCAGCTTGGCGCCCTGGCGCAGCCGCTTCTTCAATCGCGAGCCGAACACCGGATGCCCATCCGTCGGGTTGGCGCCGATGATGACGACGACATCGGAATGCTCGACACTGTCGAAATTCTGCGTGCCGGCCGACGTGCCGAACGTCTGGCCGAGACCGTAGCCGGTCGGCGAATGGCAGACACGGGCGCAGGTATCGACATTATTGTTGCCGAAGCCGGCGCGGATCAGCTTTTGCACCAGGTAGGTTTCTTCATTGGTGCAGCGCGACGAGGTGATACCGCCGATCGCCTCGCGGCCATATTGATACTGGATGCGGCGGAACTCCGACGCCACATGCGCGAAGGCTTCGTCCCAGCTCACCTCCCGCCAGGGATCGCTGACCTTTTCGCGGATCATCGGGTTGAGGATCCGGTCCTTGTGGGTGGAATAGCCGTAAGCGAAGCGACCCTTGACGCAGGAATGGCCGCGATTGGCCTGACCGTCCTTCCACGGCACCATGCGCACCAGTTCCTCGCCGCGCATTTCCGCCTTGAAGGAGCAGCCGACGCCGCAATAGGCGCAGGTGGTGACGGCCGAATGTTCCGGCTGGCCGATCTCTATCACCGATTTTTCCGTCAGCGTCGCCGTCGGGCAGGCCTGAACGCAGGCGCCGCAGGAAACGCATTCGGATTCGATGAAATTCTCGTGCATGCCAGGCGATACGCGCGAACCGAAACCGCGTCCCTCGATCGTCAGCGCGAAGGTGCCCTGCACTTCCTCGCAGGCGCGCACACAGCGCGAGCAGACGATGCACTTGGAGGGATCATAGGTGAAATAGGGGTTGGACTCGTCCTTCGGCATCCATTTCAGATTGATGTCGCCGTTGCTGCGCGCCTTGACGTGGTTGTCGCCCTCGTAGCCGTAGCGCACATCGCGCAGGCCGACGGCCCCTGCCATGTCTTGCAATTCGCAATCGCCGTTGGCAGCACAGGTCAGACAGTCGAGCGGATGGTCGGAAATATAGAGTTCCATCACGCCGCGGCGGATATCTTTCAGCCGACCCGTCTGCGTATGCACCACCATGTTTGCCGCCACCGGCGTCGTGCAGGAGGCCGGCGTGCCGTTGCGTCCCTCGATCTCGACAAGGCAGAGCCGGCAGGAGCCGAAAGCGTCGACCATATCGGTGGCACAGAGCTTCGGCACCTTGATGCCGGCCTCCATCGAGGCCCGCATGATGGAGGTACCTTCCGGCACGTTGATCTGCTGCCCGTCGATGGTGAGCGTCACCAGCGCCTCGGATGTCGAAGCCGGGGTGCCGTAGTCGATTTCATGGATGAGCGACATGGATTGCACCTCCGCTAGATTTGTATGTTGGTTGTATCGAGGGATGCCCCTCATCCGGCTGCCGCCACCTTCTCCCCGCGAGCGGGGAGAGGGTTAGGGTGAGGGGCAAGGTTGGAGAAAAACCCATCATTCCGCAGCCTCCACCATCGGCGCCGGCGAAAAATCCTCGGGAAAATGCGTCATCGCACTCACGACGGGATAAGGCGTGAAACCGCCGAGCGCACAGAGCGAACCGAACTTCATCGTGTTGCAGAGGTCGGCAAGCAGCACCCGGTTCTTCTCCGGCTCGATACCTTGGGCGATCTTGTCGGCCGTCTCGACGCCGCGTGTCGAGCCGATGCGGCAGGGCGTGCACTTGCCGCAGCTTTCGACGGCGCAGAATTCCATGGCGAAACGCGCCTGCTTGAGCATATCGGCGGTGTCGTCGAAGACGACGATGCCGGCATGGCCAATCAGCCCGTCCTTGGCAGCGAAGGATTCGTAATCGAACGGCGTATCGAACAGCGCCCGCGGGAAATAGGCGCCGAGCGGCCCGCCGACCTGCACGGCCTTGACCGGTCGCCCCGTCGCCGTGCCGCCGCCGATCCCATCGACGATATCGCCGAGCGAAAGCCCGAAGGCCGTTTCATAGAGGCCGCCATACCGGACATTGCCGGCGATCTGCAGCGGAATGGTGCCACGCGAGCGGCCCATGCCGAAATCGCGATAGAAGGCGGCACCCTTTTCCATGATCACCGGCACCGAGGCGAGCGAGATCACGTTGTTGATGACGGTCGGACAGTTAAACAGCCCCTGATGCGCCGGCAGCGGCGGCTTGGCGCGCACGACGCCGCGCTTGCCTTCGAGACTGTTCAGCAGCGCCGTCTCCTCACCGCAGACATAGGCGCCGGCGCCGGTGCGCACCTCGATATCGAAGGCACGGCCCGAGCCGAGCACCGACAGGCCGAGAATGCCGGCCTGGCGCGCAATGCCGACAGCCTCGGTCATCACCGCGATTGCATGCGGATATTCCGACCGCGTGTAGACGTAACCCTTCGTCGCGCCGGTGGCGAGGCCTGCGATCGCCATGCCCTCGATCAGCACGAAGGGATCACCCTCCATGATCATCCGGTCGGCAAAGGTGCCGCTGTCGCCCTCATCGGCATTGCAGACGATATATTTGCGGTCGCCGCCAGCATCGAGAACGGTCTTCCACTTGATGCCGGTGGGAAAGCCGGCGCCGCCGCGTCCGCGCAGGCCGGAATCGGTGACTTCCTTGACGACCTCGGCTGGTGACATCGAAACGGCGCGGCGAAGACCGGCAAGGCCGCCATGCGCCTCGTAGTTGGCAAGCGAAAGCGGATCGGTGATACCGCAGCGGGCAAAGGTCAGGCGGGTCTGTCCTTTGAGGAACGGGAGGTCTTCAACCTCCCCGAGACAGAGCGGGTGATCGCCACCATCAGCCATCCCGGCGTCGAACAGGCCAGGCACGTCCTTTGCCTTCACCGGCCCGTAGCCGATGCGCTTGCCGGCGACCTCGACCTCGACCAGCGGCTCCAGCCACAACATTCCGCGCGAGCCGTTGCGCACGATCTCTGCATCGAGGCCGCGGGCGGCGATCTCCTGGGCAATCGCCTTTGCCACCGTCTCGGCCCCGAGCGCCAGCGCTGCGGCGTCGCGCGGAACATATATCCTGACCGTCATCGGCGTGCCTCCGCGACGAGTTCCGCGGCCATCTGATCGTCGATCCGGCCATAGACCTCGCCATCGAGCATCGCCGCCGGCGCGCAGGCACAGAGCCCGAGGCAGTAGACCGGCTCCAGCGTCACGGCACCATCGAGCGTCGTCTGATGAAAATCGATGCCGAGCAGCGTTTTGAGGCGTTCCGCCAGCGCATCGCCGCCCATCGACTGACAGGCTTCGGCGCGACAGAGCTTCAGCACATGCCGGCCGGCGGGATGGTCGCGATAATCGTGATAGAAGGTCATCACGCCATGCACCTCGGCGCGGGAGAGGTTCAATTCCTCCGCAATCACAGTCAGGGCTTCCGGCGGCACATAGCCGAACTCTTCCTGAACCTGGTGCAGAATGGGAAGCAGCGGCCCTTCGAGAAAGCGCAGATCGGCGATGATGGACCGGGTGCGCGTTGTGATATCGCCCTCGGCGATATGAATGGTCATAAGGCAGCTCTCCCAGCGGCTAGAGCATTTCCGTTTTTCTTCGAATCACGAAAATTCTCTATCTCTTTGTTTTTAAACAATTCCAAACGCAAACCGCTTCACAGTTTTGCTGGAATTGCTCTAGCTCTCGTTGGCGGAATAGGCACACTCCCCCTGCCGAACGCTATTCCGCAAGCAACATCTCAGGGAAGCCGCGCGCAATCAATAAAGCTATCTCGTGGATCGATAGGTTTTTTCTATCAGAGTTCCTCGTCCTGCACGAGCACCCGCGCTTCGTGCAGCAAGGCCGAGACGAGCGGCGTAAACGGCTCGCGATAAGGCGCGACAAGCCCAACCAGATGATGCGCCTCCGGCTCGACAATCGGGATCATCCGGATTTCCACTGGAAATCCAAAGGATTTGGCGACGTTGCGCGGCATGATGCTCGCCCAGCGCCCGGTCCTGACATGCGAGAACAGCACGATCATCGAGTTGGATTCGAGCGTCGGATGTACCGTGGCGCCGGCTTCCGTCAGGTGCCGGTTGATGATGCGACGGTTCTGCATGTCGGCCGTCAATAGACAAAGCCGAAGATCGCCAACCTCTCGCCAGGTCACGTTGTCGCGATCGGACAGAGGGCTGCCTGCAGCGGTGATCAGATTATAGCGCTCGGCATACAGCGGAACGGTGGTGACACGGCCGAGCGGTTCGTTTTCGAGATAGGTGATGCCGGCATCGATTTCGAGATTCTCCAGCATGCTCAGCACCTGCAGCGAATTGCGCGAGACGATCGAGAAGGTCACGCCGGGGTGCCGTTCCTGAAAAGGCGTGGTGATGCGCGAAAGCATGGCGAGCGCGGTCGGAATGGCGGCGAGGCGAATGTGGCCGGAAAGGCCGCGACGCGCGGCGCGCATCTCTTCGCGCATGGTGCGGGCATCGCCGACGATGCGCCGGGCCCATTCCAACACGCGCTGCCCTTCCGGCGTCAGCCCCTGGAATCGCGAGCCCCGCTGCACCAGCATGACACCCAATTGATCTTCGAGCTGCCGGATAGCCGCCGACAACGTCGGCTGCGAGATCCCGCACTCCTCGGCGGCACGGCCGAAATGCTTTTCATTGGCAAGGGCGATGAAGAATTCCAGCTTGTCGATCATCCGGTCTCCGGGGACATTTCGCGTCCGGCCTCATCTTCGACATAGCAGGCGCACTGCGCAAGGGCAGGTGCTGGTGCATGTCGCCCAAAAGTGAGCAGCGGTTTTGGGGCGACGACATGCATAAAAAAGCTAAAGCGCGTCGCATGAAGCAAGTCTATGCGGCGCGCTTTAGTTTTTTTATGCAGCCGGAAATAGATCGAATAGCGATTCCAGGAAGCCAAGCACGCTGACATTGCCGATGCTGTAATAAACCAGCCTGCCCTGACGGCGCGTAGTGACCAGACCCTCGAGCCTCAAACGCGCAAGCTGCTGCGAGACCATTGCCTGCTGTATGCCGAGAATATTTTCGATTTCACCGACCGTCCGCTCCTCCTTCGCCAGTATGCAGAGGATCAGAAGTCGGGTGTGATGCGCCAAAGCTTTCAGCAGATCGCTCGCTTCATGGGCTTTTCCAGCGAGTTTGTGCAACTCCTGGCCGGTCATACCCGGCTCCGGTTTAGGCAATGGCATTCGATATCTCGGAAGGAGGCGGTGAGGTAGATCAGCACAGTAGCATATTCGCACAAGCGAATTGGTCAATAGTGATGAAATGCCAAAAAAAAGGTCCAAGTAAATCAGCAGATAAGCTGCCCGCCATTGATCTCGACCACCTGGCCGGTGATGTATCCCGAGAGCGAGGGAGCCGCCAGGAACAGGTAGGCGGGAGCGCAATCCTCCGCCGTGCCGAGCCGCTGCAGCGGGATGGATTTCCTGGTCTGCTCCAGCTTTTCTCTGGAGGAATAGCGCTCGTGGAAATCCGTTTCGATCGTTCCCGGCGAGACGCAGTTGACGCGGATGCCATCCGGGGCAAGCTCGCGGGCAAGTGCCTTCGAATAGGTGGCAACGAAGGCTTTCGAGGCCGAATAGATCGAGGAGCCGGGGCTGCCGCCGGTCAGTGCCGAAATCGAAACGGTATTGACGATGGCAGCGCCTTCGGCCGCCTTCAATGCCGGCAGCAATGCCCGTGTCAGCGCCACCACCGATGTCTGGTTGAGCCGTATGACCGCCTCATATTCCGCGTCGGTCAGCGTGGCAGCGGGAAACCGGCCAAGCATGGTGCCGGCATTGTTGACGAGCACATGCACCCTGTCGAAGAAAGCGAGAACCTCTTCGGCAAATTGCGCCGCCCCGCCGACGGCGGAGAAATCGGCGTGCAGCAGCAGCGCCCGTCTTTCCGATTCAGCCGTCAGCAGGAAATCCGGCAGGTCCCGTCCCGGCTTGCGTCCGGTATGGACGATCACCTTCGCGCCGCAGTCCAGAAACTGACGCGCGACTTCAAGGCCAATGCCGCGGCCGGCGCCGGTGACGACAACATTACGATTTTCGAACAGTCTGGGATGAAACACGAAGCCGTCCTCCTCGCGGACAGTGCCGGCGGTTGCGTCACTCGCCCATAACATATGAGCCCAGCAACCGAAAGAAAGGCAGGCATCGATCTTTCCGGGAGAGGCTCGGTCTCTCCCCGGGGCGACGCGATCTCCTCCTGGAGAGACCGGGTTTCCCCGAGGGTTAGTTTTCGGTCTCCAGAAGCCGCGCACCCGGCCCCTCCTTGCCGAGCCGGTCGGAGGGATTGCGCAACGGGCAGCTTTCAATCGACAGGCAGCCGCAGCCGATGCAGCCGGTCAATCGGTCGCGCAACAGACTGAGCCGCCCGATTCGCGCATCGAGATCATCCTTCCAGCGCGCAGACAGCGTCTGCCAGTCTGTAACGGTCGGTGTGCGTCCCTGCGGCAGGGACCTGAACGCTGCCTGGATTTCCGAAAGCGGAATGCCGACACGCTGTGCCACCTTGATGATGCCGAGACGGCGAAGCACATCGCGCCCATAACGCCGCTGGTTGCCGCGGGAGCGGATGCTCGAGATCAGCCCCTTGGTCTCGTAAAAATGCAGCGCCGAGACGGCAAGGCCGCTACGCTCCGCCACTTCGCCGACCGCCAGGAGCCTGCCGAGCGGCGTTGCGGGAGTTGTATCCATCACCTCTTGACCTCAATATTAGTTGAGGTTTTATAACTCTTGCTCCTGCAGTCGTAAAGCCCAAGCGAGCGCATGCCCCGTTTGGGCTTGCGCTGGATGTCGCCGCTTGAGGCAGAAAGCTGCGGTCCCGTTCCCGGCAGGTACGGGCCCCGGGGAACACCCGAACGGAAGTCCCGCTCGGGTGTTCCCCTCAAATCAGGTGTATTCCGACCGGGTGGACGGGTTTGCAATTTTGCGGTTGCGGGAAGAAAACCCCGATGATAGTTTCCGCCGAAATAACAGGGGAGCTCCGTATCGCCGGGGCTGAGATGTGAGGCGCAAGCCTCTGGACCCTTCAAAGCTGATCTGGGTAATGCCAGCGGAGCGAGGTTCAGATGTTCTCAGGCGCACAAGTGTCACTCTATCCGATGTCCGGCAATTTCGTCGGCATCATCCTCGATGCCGTCAAGGCGCTCGATCCCTATCGCGATCGGCTGTGCATCGAGACCGATGACATCTCCACCCTGCTGGTTGGCCCGCCTGATATCCTTTTCGCGGCCATGCGCGATCTTTTCGTCGCCGCCGCCAACACCGGCGAGCACTGCGTGCTGTCCGCCGCGGTCTCACGCGGCTGCCCAGGCGAGCCCGACGACGCCATCTGCGGCGTCACCCCCTCTGCCGGCCGGGCGGAGCCGCTTGCCGACCGGATTACATCCGCGCTTGCCGCCGTTGAAACGACCGACGAAACCGGACAGCCGGCGGCGGCGCAATTCTCGCTCTACGTCATGGGAACCGGCAGCCATATGGACGAGATCTATGGCTGCATCGATTTCCTGAAGCGCTCCGGCACCTTCGACCGCGCCAAGAATTTCTGCACCCGGCTGGGGGGCGATGCCGGCGCCGTCTTCGCGACCATTCATGAGGCCTTCTATCGCTTCGGCGATCCGGAGGGACACGTGACGCTCGACATCACGGTCTCCGCCAATACAGCGCCGCGCGTCTTGGCAGACGCGCAAAGGACGCTGTAACACTTTGAATTGCTGAATAATTTGCCCTTACATCGATTCCGATCTAAGGAATTGTGACAGTGCCCGACGAAAGCCTGAAATCGAACGCTGATGACATCGCTACAACCATCGGATTCGCGCCTTGCCGCGCTCCGCGCCGCTCTCTACCGGGGCATACCCGCCTTTCTCGCGGGCTGCGCCTTCTTGGCGGCATGGGAACTTTATGTCGATCTTTCCGGCATCAAACCTTCCATCCTGCCGGCGCCTTCGCGCATCGTTTTCCAGGGCTGGCTGAACCGTGAAGCGCTGATAGCAAACACCTGGCCGACGCTGGGTGCGACACTCGGCGGTTTCGCGCTGTCGCTTGCCTTCGCCTTCACCGCTTCGATCCTGATGGATTTCGTGCCTTTCATGCGCCGGGCATTGCTGCCGATTTTCATCGCCAGCCAGACGCTGCCGCTGGTGGCGATCGCGCCCCTTGTCGTCCTCTGGTTCGGTTTCGGCCTGTTGCCGAAGATTCTGCTGGTGGCGCTCGTCACCTTCTTTCCGCTGCTGGTCGCCCTGCTGCAGGGCTATCAATCGACCGACCGCGACATCGCCGAATTGCTGAACTCGATGAAGGCGAGCCGCTGGCGGATCTTCCGCCTGGCGCGGCTTCCCTCGGCGCTGCCCTATTTCTTCGCCGGCCTGAGGATCTCGATCACCTATGCCGTCGTCGGCGCGATCTTTGCCGAATATGCTGGCGCCGCCCGCGGCCTCGGCATCTATATCCTCAACGCCAAAAACAATTTTCGCCCCGATCTCGTGCTTGCCGCCGTCGTCATCAGCGCCGTGCTTACCCTCTGCCTCTTCGGGCTGACGCTGTTGATCCAGCGCCTCGTCATGCCCTGGCAACGACCCCAGGAGCCGCGTCGATGAGCGATACGATGGTCGAACTGCGCAACGCCTCGAAGTCTTTCGACGGCATGAAGGTGCTGGGCGATATATCGCTGACGGTGGCCAACGGCGAGTTCGTTTCGATCGTCGGCCCGTCCGGCTCCGGTAAATCGACGGTGCTGCGATTGCTGACACAGGCGCTACGTCCGGATTCCGGCGCCGTGCTTTTCAAGGGCGCGCCCTTGGAACAGGCGCCGCATTCCTTCGCCTTCATGCCGCAGCGCGATGCGCTGATGCCCTGGCGCCGGATCATCGACAATGCCGCGCTTGGCCTCGAAGTGGGCGGCATGAGCCGCCGCGCGGCCCGCGCCACGGTGGCGCCGCTGTTTGAGCGCTTCGGCCTTGCCGGTTTTGAACACCATTATCCATCCGAACTATCAGGCGGCATGCGCCAGCGCGCCGCCCTGCTGCGCACGGTCGTCCAGAGCCAGGACATGCTGCTGCTCGACGAGCCGTTCGGCGCGCTCGACGCGCTGACCCGCACGCAGATCCAGGAATGGCTGCAGGGCATGTGGACCGAACACCGCTGGACGGCGCTGCTGATCACCCACGATGTCCGCGAGGCCGTGTTCCTCTCCGACCGGATCTACGTGCTTTCGGCCCGCCCAGCGCGTATCATCCGCGAATTCCACGTTCCCCTGCCCCGTCCGAGGAGCATTGCCGATCTCGGCTCGCCGGCGGCCCAGGCGATCGAGACCGAAATCCTGCAAACACTGCTTCATCCGCTGGACAGGATGATTTCAGGCCGGTCGGCCTAAAATCTGAATCCTGTTCTCCATTATAGAGTTAGAGCATGCTGTCGTGAGAAACCGCTCACACTTTTCGGCATCACGCTCTAGAGACCTGAGGAGGTCACTATGCTGCTTCTCACCCGTCGCCAGACGATCTTCGCCGCCATTGCCGCAAGCCTTGTCGGCCGCACGGCCTTGGCCCAGTCGGCGCCCGCAAAGGTGCGCATGGCGCTCGATTGGACGCCGAACACCAACCATATCGGCATCTATGTCGCCAAGGCGAAGGGCTTCTACGAGGCCGCCGGTCTCGACGTCGAAATTCTTCCCTTCACCGACACCAGCGCCGGAACGCTGGTGTCGAACGGCGTCGCCGACTTCGGCATCAGCAGCGAGATCGAGGCCCTCATGCAGCGCGCCGCCGGCGGCGACGTGAAGATGGTCTACGGCGTCGTCCAGACCGAAACAGCGCGCCTGATCTACAAGGGCGGACGCGACGACATCAAGAGCCCTAAGGATCTCGACGGCAAGACCTATGGCGGCTTCGGCGGAACCTGGGAGAGCGCTTTGATCTCCGCGATGATCCGCAACGATGGCGGCAAAGGCGAGGTCAAGACCGTCACGCTCGGCACCTCCGCCTACGAGGCGCTGGACAATGGCTCGATCGATTTCACCCTGGAGATCTACACCTGGGAAGGCATCGCCGCCGAGCTGGAACAACGCAAGATCGGCCGCTTCCACTATGCCGATTATGGCGTTCCCGACGAGCAAACGACGGTCATCGTCTCCAGCGATGCCTATCTCTCGGCAAGTCCGGAAAATGCCCGCGCTTTCATTCAGGCAACGCGAAAGGGGTATGCCTATTCCGTCGATCATCCCGACGAAGCCTGCGAGCTGCTGATATCAGGAAGCAACGGCGCGCTGATGAACACGGAACTGGTGAAAGCTTCGCTGAAGGCATTGATCGACGGACACTTCCTGAAGTCCGAGGCCGGCGTGATCGGCACTCTCGACCCGGCCAAGGCCGATGCCATGGGCGGCTTCCTGGTCGAGAACGGCATCCTGGTCGATGCGAATGGCGCCGCACTCAAGGAGAAGCCGGACTTTTCCGCCTATTACACCAACGAACTGCTGGCCTGAACCCATTCGCGGCCTTGCCCATCGCGGCTCACCGCGGAAAGGGCACTGCATAGTTTCTTAAATCGGAATCGATATAAGAAATAATCATGGGGTTATTCAATGTGTTGCAACACCGCGCATCTAAAAGGCGCGCGGTGTTGTGAGGCGAAGGACAAGATGCGCCAACAGGAGAGACTGGCCGGAGCGGACTTTCTGCGCGCAACGGCCTGTCTGCTGGTGCTCGCCCACCATCTCGCGCTCCGATTGGACATGCGCAGAATTCCCGACGAACTGGGACCGACCGCAAACATCCTCCGTTTCGGCAATTTCGGCGTTGCCATTTTCTTCGTGCTCAGCGGCTTTCTTCTTGCTCATCCCTTCTGGCGCGCGCTCGACGACGGCCGCACCATGCCCAGCCTCCGCCATTACACAATCCGCAGGGCGGCGCGCATCGCTCCAGGCTTCTGGGCGGCCGCAACCGTCAGCTTCGCCCTCAGCCTGACGCTGCTTGCCCTGCCGCTGACGCCGGAGCTCGCCCTCCGCTACGTCTCCGGGCTGCTGTTCATGAGCCAGTGGCATTGGCGCACCTTCTTTCCGGTCGAAGCCGATGGGCCGCTCTGGTCCATTCCCTTCGAGGTCACCAGCTATGTGCTCCTGCCCGCCTGCTTTTTCCTGCTGTTTCGTTTGTCCGTCCTGAGGCAGCGTCCGTTGCTTGCCCGCTTTGCCTGGCTCTGCGTCATTGCGGGCGTGCTGCTCGCCCACGTGCTGGTCCTCACCGCCTTTCCGCTCGATGACATCGGACGCGGCTGGCAATACGGCCTCCAGGGCGGGGCTAAGGAGTGGATGCCGCGATATAATCCGATCGGATTCTTCGCCGTCTTCGCCCTCGGCGCGCTTGCCGCCGGCGTCGAGATCATGCTGCCTAGGAGGCCCTCCGCCTGGTTCGATGCAGCAGCGCTGCTGGCTCTTGCCGTTGCCGGCTACCGTCTCGTGATATCGCCCGGCGGCTCCGCCGAAGCTTACGGTTGGCTCGAAATTCCCTATGGCTTCCCGGTCTTCCCGCTGGCGGTCGCTACGGCCCTCGTTTCGCTCTGCCATTCGCAACAACTCGGCAGGCTGCTCGACAACCCGCCTGTTCGCTACATCGCGAAAATCTCCTTCGGCATCTATATCTGGCAGGAGATCATCCTGATATCGATCCAGAGACTCGACCCGGGCTCATTCGGCGTTTCCTCGGAAAATGTCGTCATCGGCTGGCTGCAGTCTTGTGGACTGGCCACTGCGCTCGTCCTTCTGGCCGCGAGCCTCAGCTACTTCATGCTCGAAAGGCCGGCGATCGACGTCGGCAATCGTCTGACATCCCGGCAATCCAATCGGGCTACTCCTTTTAAAGTATAATTCCCCAGCAAGCTCAACTACTGGCGTTATTTTTAAAAGGAAATACTCCCATTTTTGGCCTCATTCGGGTTAGCAATTTCTTATTTAGACCGATGACAAACGATAGAAGAGCATGTATTTGTCTCACTTCAGTTCAGTATCGCATCTAAACTTGTGGACCTTGCGTTATGAATGCTTTTACTTCGAAGACGAATTCACGCTTCGATCCGTCTCAGCGTCAGGACAAAACCAAGACCCTGGTTATCGCCAACTCCAACATTCGCCAGCCGGATAGTTTTCCCCTCGTCGAAAGAAAGATGATCGTGCGGCTGGGCATGAAGCGGCTGTTCGATATCGTCGCCTCTCTCAGCGCCCTCATTGTGCTGGCGCCGTTTTTTCTGGCAATCGCTCTCTTCATCAAACTCGACGATGGCGGCCCGGTATTTTTCCGCCAGATCCGCTGGGGGCTGAACGGCCGGAAGATCACGGTCTTCAAGTTCCGCTCGATGCGCGCAGACGCTTGTGATCCGAGCGGCATTCAGCAGACCGTCAAGGGCGACAGCCGGATGACAGCTGTCGGCGCATTGCTTCGAAGGACCAACATCGACGAGCTGCCGCAGCTTTTCAACGTCCTTTTGGGCGAGATGTCGCTGGTCGGTCCGCGCTGCCATGCGGTCAATATGCGCGCAGCCGGCAGGCTCTACGAGGAGCTGGTGCCGGACTACCACCACCGCCACGTCATGCGTCCCGGCATCACCGGCCTGGCGCAGACACGCGGCTGGCGCGGCCCGACGGCACGGCCGTTGCAAGCCCGCGCCCGCATCGCCTGCGATATCTACTATGTCAGGCATTTCAGCCTGCTGCTCGACTTGAAGATTCTATTGAAGACGCTCGTCATCGAGCTGCGTGGCGGCACCGGCTACTGAGACGATCAGGCATATCCGCCACGTCTTCCTTTGAAGCCGCCGATGGACTCAGCCTGCCCCATCCCGAGAGACGAACCAACAAAAAAGGCGGCTGTTGCAGCCGCCTTTGATCGTTGCAGTCGATTGCGATCAATCCTGCTGGACGACGCCGCTCAGATGCGTCAGTTCCATGATGAAATGCTCGAGCTTCGACTTATGCTCATGCAGCTCGGTATTCTCGAGTTCCGTGCGGGCGGCCTCGATGCGACGGGTCAGCTCGTCCTTGTGGAGTTCCTCGACCGGAACGGCGGATTCGGCAAGCAATGTGCAGCCGGTCGGCAGGATATCGGCAAAACCGCCGAATACGACGTAATCCTGCTTCTTGCCGGAAGCCGAACGGACGCTCACGACACCGGGCTTGACCGTCGTCATCGTTGGCGCGTGGTGCGCCATAACAGTCATCTCGCCTTCGGTTGCGGGAATGACGACCTCAGTCACCATCTCCGACAGCAGCAGACGCTCCGGCGAAACGAGCTCAAAGTTGAAATTGTCAGCCATCAGTGACTTACCTTCTCGGCTATGGCTTTCGCATCTTGCAATTGGGTCCCGCAGAACGGGCAGTGCAGTATCGCTTGGTCGAGATAACCGAGGCCTTCCTCGCTCTGGACCAGGCCCACCACCATCATCAACACACCATTATCGGCGCGATAGATGGTCGGCGCTGCCGGTTCCGGAAGATCCGCCACGACCCCTTTCAGGGGATCGCAGCAGAATATCTCGTCAAGCGCGTCGCTCATCAAGCAGCTGCGAGCTTCTTGGCCTTTTCGATCGCTTCTTCCATCGAGCCGACCATGTAGAAGGCAGCCTCCGGCAGGTGATCGTATTCACCGTTGACCAGGCCCTTGAAACCCTTGATCGTGTCTTCGAGAGCAACCAGCTTGCCCGGCGAGCCGGTGAAGACTTCAGCGACGAAGAACGGCTGCGACAGGAAGCGCTCGATCTTGCGGGCGCGAGCAACAGCGATCTTGTCCTCTTCGGACAGTTCATCCATGCCAAGGATGGCGATGATGTCCTGCAGAGCCTTGTAGCGCTGCAGCGTCGACTGGACCTTACGGGCGACTTCGTAATGCTCTTCGCCGACGACCAGCGGATCGAGCATGCGCGAGGTCGAGTCGAGCGGGTCGACGGCCGGGTAAATGCCCTTTTCAGCGATCGAGCGCGACAGAACCGTCGTTGCGTCAAGGTGAGCGAACGAGGTTGCCGGCGCCGGGTCGGTCAAGTCGTCGGCCGGAACGTAGATGGCCTGGACCGAGGTGATCGAGCCGGTCGTCGTCGTGGTGATGCGCTCCTGCATCTGGCCCATGTCGGTTGCGAGCGTCGGCTGATAGCCGACGGCCGACGGGATGCGGCCGAGCAGAGCCGACACTTCGGAACCTGCCTGGGTGAAGCGGAAGATGTTGTCGACGAAGAACAGAACGTCCTGGCCCTGGTCGCGGAAGTGTTCGGCGACCGTCAGGCCGGTCAGCGCGACGCGGGCGCGGGCGCCCGGCGGCTCGTTCATCTGGCCGTAAACCAGCGCAGCCTTCGAGCCTTCGCCGCCGCCATGCTTGTTGACGTTCGATTCGATCATTTCATGGTAAAGGTCGTTGCCTTCGCGGGTGCGTTCACCGACGCCTGCGAAAACCGAATAACCACCATGCGCCTTGGCGACGTTGTTGATCAGTTCCATGATCAGAACGGTCTTGCCGACGCCGGCGCCGCCGAACAGGCCGATCTTGCCGCCGCGTGCGTAGGGGGCGAGAAGGTCGACGACCTTGATACCGGTGACGAGGATCTGCGATTCCGTCGACTGCTCGACATAAGACGGTGCATCCTGGTGGATGGCGCGCTTGTGGGCGGTAACCAGCGGGCCTGCTTCGTCGACCGGCTCACCGATGACGTTCATGATGCGTCCGAGCGTCTCGTTACCGACCGGAACCATGATCGGAGCGCCGGTATCGGCGACTTCCTGGCCGCGGACCAAGCCTTCGCTCGAGTCCATCGCAATGGTACGGACGACGTTTTCGCCAAGGTGCTGCGCAACTTCGAGAACCAGGCGGTTGCCGTTGTTGGTGGTTTCCAGGGCATTCAGGATCTTCGGCAATTCGCCTTCGAAAGCAACGTCGACGACGGCGCCGATAACCTGGGTGACTCTGCCGACAGAGCCGATCTTGGGGGTAGCTGCCTCAGCCATTTTCTGACCCTCTTTTCCTAGCTTCAGAGCGCTTCCGCGCCCGAAATGATTTCAATGAGTTCCTTGGTGATCTGCGCCTGACGCTGGCGGTTGTAGCTCAGCGTCAGTTTGTTGATCATCTCACCGGCATTACGCGTCGCATTGTCCATCGCGCTCATCTTGGCGCCCATCTCGCCGGCGACGTTCTCAAGGAGCGCGCGGAAGATCTGGACGGAGATGTTGCGCGGGATCAGATCTTCGAGGATCGACGCCGGATCCGGCTCATATTCGTAGACGGCGCCCGCGTGCGCGGCATCTTCAGCCGGCGCAGCTCCTGCTGAAGCCGGAATGAGCTGCTGTGCCGTCGGGATCTGGCTGATTACCGACTTGAATTCGGAATAGAACAGCGTGCAGACGTCGAACTCGCCGGCAGCATACATCTCGATGATGCGCTTGCCGATCTGGTCCGCATTCTCGAAGCCGACGCGCTTGACCTCGCGCAATTCCTTGCGCTCGATGATCAACGACGCATATTCGCGGCGAAGGATGTCGTAACCCTTCTTGCCGACGGTGAAGATCTTCACCGTCTTGCCCTCGGCAAGCAGCTTGCGCACATGGTCACGCGCAAAGCGCGCGATCTGCGAGTTGAAGCCGCCGCACAGACCGCGTTCGGCCGTGCAGACCACCAGCAGATGAACCTGGTCCTTGCCGGTGCCGGTCATCAGCGTCGGCGCGCCATCCGCTTCGGTGACGGCCTTGGCGATGTTCGCCAGAACCGCACCCATGCGCTGCGAATAGGGCCGGGCGGCCTCGGCCGCCTCCTGCGCACGCCGAAGCTTCGCCGCGGCGACCATTTTCATCGCCTTGGTGATCTTCTGCGTCGCCTTGACGGAGGCGATCCGGTTTTTCAGATCCTTAAGTGAAGGCATCCGTGATCCGTCCTAACTTAGGGCCTGATTACGCGAAAGACTTTGCGAAGGTATCGAGAGCAGCGGTGAGCTTGCCCCTGGTATCGTCGCTGATTGCCTTTTCCGTGCGGATCGCGTCGAGGATGGCGGAGCCTTCCGAACGCAGATACGAGAGGAAGCCCTGCTCGAACTTGCCGACCGAAGCGACCGGCAGCTTGTCGAGATAGCCGTGAACGCCGGCAAAAATCACCGCGACCTGTTCTTCCGTCTTCAGCGGCGAGAACTGCGGCTGCTTCAGGAGTTCGGTCAGGCGTGCACCGCGGTTCAACAGGCGCTGCGTCGAAGCGTCGAGGTCCGAACCGAACTGGGCAAAGGCGGCCATTTCGCGATACTGGGCGAGTTCACCCTTGATCGAGCCGGCAACCTGCTTCATCGCCTTGATCTGGGCTGCGGAACCAACGCGGGAAACCGACAGACCGACGTTCACCGCCGGGCGGATACCCTGGTAGAACAGGTCGGTTTCAAGGAAGATCTGGCCGTCGGTGATCGAGATCACGTTGGTCGGAATGAAGGCCGACACGTCGTTGCCCTGCGTTTCGATGACCGGAAGAGCGGTCAGCGAACCGGCGCCCTGGTCGTCGTTCATCTTCGCAGCGCGCTCAAGCAGGCGCGAATGCAGGTAGAAAACGTCGCCTGGATAGGCTTCGCGGCCCGGCGGGCGGCGCAGCAGCAGCGACATCTGGCGGTAGGAAACGGCCTGCTTGGACAGGTCGTCGTAGCCGATCAGCGCATGCATGCCGTTGTCGCGGAAATATTCGCCCATGGCGCAGCCGGCAAACGGTGCCAGATACTGCATCGGAGCCGGATCGGAGGCGGTCGCCGCGACGATGATCGAATACTTCAGCGCGCCGCGCTCTTCGAGCACCTTGACGAACTGAGCGACGGTCGAGCGCTTCTGGCCGATGGCGACGTAGACGCAATAAAGCTTCTCGCCTTCCGGACCGTTCTCGTGAATGGCCTTCTGGTTGAGGAAGGCGTCGAGAAGGATCGCGGTCTTGCCGGTCTGACGGTCGCCGATAACCAGCTCGCGCTGGCCGCGGCCGACCGGTATCAGCGCGTCAATGGCCTTGAGGCCGGTCGACATCGGCTCATGAACCGACTTGCGCGGAATGATGCCGGGGGCCTTGATGTCGACGCGCGAACGGCGCGTCGCATTGATCGGGCCCTTGCCGTCGATCGGGTTGCCGAGCGCATCGACAACGCGGCCGAGCAGTTCCGGACCGACGGGAACGTCGACGATGGCGCCAGTCCGCTTGACGGTGTCGCCTTCTTTGATGTCACGGTCGGAGCCGAAGATGACGACGCCGACATTGTCGGATTCGAGATTCAGCGCCATGCCGCGGATGCCGCCCGGGAACTCGACCATTTCACCGGCCTGGACATTGTCCAGACCGTAGACGCGGGCGATACCGTCACCGACGGAGAGAACCTGGCCGACTTCCGAGACTTCTGCCTCTTTGCCGAAATTTTTGATCTGGTCTTTGAGAATTGCGGAAATTTCCGCGGCGCGGATATCCATCAGCCAACCTCTTTCAATGCGAGCTTAAGAGTGGAGAGTTTGGTACGAAGAGACGTATCAATCTGGCGGGACCCGACCTTGACGATCAGACCACCAAGAATTGACGGATCAACCGTGACGGCAATCGTCACGTCTTTGCCGGTAACGCTCTTGAGTGCCACCTTCAATTCGGTTTCCTGCGCTTGCGAAAGCGCATGTGCCGAGGTGACCTCGGCGGAGATTTCACCGCGATGGTTCGCGGCGATGATGCGGAAGGCCCTGATCATGCCCGGCAGGGCAAACAGGCGGCGGTTGCGCGCCACGACCTTCAGGAAATTGGCGAAGAAGCCGCTGATTCCGGCCTTCTCGCTAATGGCGGCGATCGCCTTCAACTGGTCCTCGGCAGAGAAAACCGGGCTTGCGACGAAACGCTTCAGGTCGGCGCTCTCATCCAGCATCGCCTGGAAACGGTCAAGATCGGTGGTGACGCTGTCGACGACACCCTGCTCGAGCGCCAGATCGAAAAGCGACGAAGCATAGCGCTCGGCAACACCAGATGTAAGCTGGGACGTGTCTGCCACGGGCACAAATTTCCCTGATTTCAACCCAAAATCCGGCTCTCGGCGGACGCCGAACCTATGATCTTGAATTCGTTTTGATTTCCCCCAGAAATCACAAGAGAAGCCTCTTGCTTCTTCCGAAATTCGGGGTCCGTCTAACATAGGATGTTCGGACTCGCAACACGCGTAACGCCCGAATACGCCTTTCACATGAATTTCTGTTCGCAAAATTGCGCAATGGCCTGGAAGCCGGCCGGGAAAGCCGTCTGCCAGCCGATGGATTCACGTCTGGATGAAGCCGAAAACATAGAGCAGCGGCAGCGCCGCCAAAACTATTTGCACAACCAAAAGTAAATAGTTGACGAGATTACTCCCCTTATCGGACAGGATCGATATGATCCGGGCAAAGGCCGCCATCGCAAAGGCGGCGCCGAGCGCCATGTAAATCCACTCTTGGGCGAGCATGATCGCCGACAGGCCGAAGCCGAGATAGAAACCGCCCATCGAGCGTCCCTCGCCATATCCTTCCGGCCGCCCCTCCTGCGCCTGCAGGCCGAGAAGACGGAAGGTCTGGCCCGGCGCAAACATCATGATGAAGCCGGCCAACGCCGTGAAAGCGGCGGAGCAGAACGCCAGCTGCTCGCCGAGTTCGGTCGGAAAATAGAATTCCATGCATCGCCCCAAATCACCCGGAAGAATCAGTGTTTTATGACATGGGCCGGAAAAGGAGGAAATGGCGGCGTTCTGATTTATAGGAAACTCTGCGGATCGATGTCGAGCTGCACCTGTACCGATCCGCGCTCCTTGGGCGATTGCGATAGCATCGCCCGCAAAAACCCCTGCATGTCCGAGTTGCGCCGGCCGTGCACCAGCAGGCGGAAGCGATGGCGGCCGCGCACCAGCGCCAGCGGCGCTTCGGCCGGGCCGAGCACCGAAATGCCTGAGACCTGCGGCGCTGCGTTGCGAATGCCGCGCGCATGGTTTTCGGCATCATGGCGGGTTTCGGCCGAAACGATGATCGAGGCCAGCCTGCCGAAGGGCGGCAAGACGGCGCGTTCGCGCTCGGTGATCTCGCGCTCGTAGAAGGCGTCGGAATCGCCGGAGACGATCGCCTGCATGACAGGGTGTTGCGGCTGATAAGTCTGCAGCAGCCCATGGCTCTTGAGGCCGGTGCGCCCGGCCCGGCCGGTCACCTGCGACAACAGCTGGAAAGTGCGCTCTGCGGCGCGCGGGTCGCCATTGGCAAGGCCGAGGTCGGCATCGACGATGCCGACCAGCGTCATCAGCGGAAAATTATGTCCCTTGGCGACGAGCTGGGTGCCGATGACGATATCGGCCTCGCCCTTGGCGATCGCTTCCAGCTCCAGCCGCAGCCGCTTCACCCCACCCATGATATCCGAGGATAAAACGATCGTCCGCGCCTCTGGGAAATGCCGTTCCACCTCCTCGGCGATGCGCTCGACGCCCGGCCCGCAGGCGACGAGATGATCAAGTGTACCGCATTCCGGGCAGGCCTCCGGCGTGCGCTCGGCATGGCCGCATTGATGGCATTGCAGCTGCTTGCGGAAGCGATGCTCGACCAGCCAGCTCGAACATTGCGGGCATTGGAACCGATGGCCGCAGACCCGGCAGAGCGTCAGCGGCGCATAACCGCGGCGATTGAGAAACAGCAGCGCCTGTTCGCGTTTCTCCACCGTCTTGCCGATCGCCCGGATCAGCACCGGCGACAGGAAGCCGCCGCGCTCCGGCGCGTGCCGGCGCATGTCGATGAGATGCAGGTCCGGCAGCGCCGCATCGCCGAAACGCGTCGGCAGGTGGACGGTGCTGTAGCGCCCGCTCTGGCCGTTGACCTGGCTTTCGACCGATGGCGTCGCCGACACCAGGACGACCGGAAAATCACCGATGCGGCCGCGCACCACGGCCATATCACGGGCATTGTAGAAGACGCGGTCCTCCTGCTTGTAGGCAGGATCGTGCTCTTCGTCGACGATGATCAGGCCGAGATCCTCGAACGGCAGGAACAGCGCCGAGCGGGCGCCGGCGACGACGCGCACCTCGCCGGTCACCGCCTGGCGCCAGACCTTTTCGCGCATGCGCGGCGCCAGATCGGAATGCCATTCGGCCGGTTTAGCGCCAAAGCGATCCTGGAAGCGCTCCATGAAACTCGCCGTCAGCGCGATCTCCGGCAGCAGGATCAGCACCTGCTTGCCGCGTTTTAGCGTCTCGGCGATCGCCTCGAAATAGACCTCGGTCTTACCGGAGCCGGTCACGCCGTCGATCAGCGACACCGAGAACTCGCCCTTGCGGACGTCGGAAACGATCTCCTCGGCCGCAGCCTTCTGCGGCCCTTCGAGGCGTGCGGCGGCAAAATCCGGATCCGGCATCGCCACCACCGGCGGCGGCGGCAGGAATATCGCCTCAAAAATGCCAAGCTTGATCAGCCCTTCGACGACGCTGGTCGAGACGCCCGCCGCATGCGCAAGACCGCTGCGTGTCCAGGACAGCCCGTCGGAGGCGGCGTCGAGCACCCGGGCGCGGGCCGGCGTCATCCGCTCCGGTTCGCCGCCGACGAGTTTCAACCCTTCCACCATCGGCTCCGGCTCGAAGGCATTCGGCGCCCTGAGCGCCATGCGGGCGACGAGGCCCGGCGGCGAGAGCGTATAGGTCGCGACCCAATCGACAAATTCCCGCATCTCCCGGGAAAGCGGCGGGCAGTCGAAGACATGGCTGATCGGCCGGAGTTTCTTCGGATCGACTCCATCCTCGCCACCGTCCCAGACGACACCGATAACTTTCCGCGGCCCGAGCGGCACCTGCACGACCGAGCCGGGCTCGACCGCCATGCCATCCGGCACCGAATAGGAATAGGGTTTTGGCGCCGGCATCGGCACCAGCACGGGAACCGTTCGGTTCGCGGGCGGTGCCTCGAAAAGCGCGCCAAAGAGATCGGACGAATCTGTGCTCATCGGGCGAGACCATGCCCGCAAATCGATGCAATTGGAACCGCAAAGACGAGGCTGCGCATCGGGCGGGGAATCGGAGCGACGACGGTTCGACGAGATCGCCCGCGCCCTTACGAAAAGCTTGCCGGGCGAGCGATTGGCCGCATAGATTGCCGGAAGGATTATTCGAAATGCCGGAGCCCGCTCTTCGGCCGCTGAATTGGAGAGCACCAATGGCCAGACTGACCGAAGATGCCAAGGGCGTCTATGTGATCGCCGTAACCCCGTTTACCGATGACGGCGCGCTCGATCTCGAAAGTATCGACAGCATGGTCGATTTCTACGAGGGCGCCGGCGTCACCGGCCTGACGGTGCTTGGGCAATTCGGCGAGGCCCCGAAACTGACTGCGGAGGAATCGCGGACCGTGGTCGAGCGTGTGCTGAAGCGCCTCGGCGGCCGTCTTCCCGTCGTCGTCGGCGTTTCGGCGCCGGGGCTTGCGCCGATGCGCGAACTTGCCGAAGCCGTCATGGGCGAGGGTGCTGCCGGCGTGATGGTCGCGCCGCCCTGGACGGTCAAGACCGACGACCAGGCCTTCGCCTTCTACCAGTCGGTCGGCGAAACCCTGGGCGAGACACCCTTCGTGCTGCAGGATTATCCGCTCACCACCAATGTGACGATCGCGCCCAAGGTTATCGAGCGCATCGTCAACGAAGTGCCGAATTGCGTCATGCTCAAGCACGAGGATTGGCCAGGCCTTTCAAAGATCACCGCGCTTCGCGCCGCAAGCGACAACGGCGCCATGCGGCGCATCTCCATCCTTTGCGGCAATGGCGGACTTTTCCTGCCCGAAGAAATGGGCCGTGGTGCCGATGGCGCAATGACCGGCTTTTGTTATCCTGAGATGATGGTTGGCGTCGTCGAGGCCTGTGCGGCCGGAAATCCCGATCGTGCCCATGCGATCTTCGACGCCTATCTGCCGCTTGCCCGCTACGAACAGCAGCAGGGCATCGGCCTTGCCTCGCGCAAATATGTGCTCGCCAAGCGCGGCGTGATCAAATCCGCCGCCCTGCGCAAGCCAGGCGCCAGGTTGTCGGCGCTCGATATTGCCGATGTCGAGCGGTTGCTGGCGCGTCAGACCATCCGCCTCAAAGAGATCGGTGCGTGAAGCTAACGCGTGAAAAATCAGCCTCAAGCATCATGAGGCCGGCCGGAGGGAATGCGGGAGAGGATTTCGAAACGATGAGTAACGCCGTCCCACTCGCAAAGCTGAAATCCAACCGCCTCCCAGAATTTGGCCGCGTCGGCATTTCCCGCATGAACGGTGACGATACTGCAGAAGTCCCGCGCATGATTTAGCAGAGCCAGCGCCAGCACCCGGCCGATGCCATGCCGGCGCATCTCGGGACGGATGTAGAAACGCCGCATCCGCAACGCTCCGGATAGGGCGGGTTCGATGGTCAGGCCTCCGATGCCGGCGAGCGCCTCGCCGATATAGGCGCCAAGCAGCCTTTCGCCGTCACGCTCGAACCTGAGGTCTCCGGCCGACCATTCTTCGATCAGGCGGGTGATATGAAAATGGCCCTCTTGCTGGGCTTCGCTGTCGAGGTCGGCGATCTCCCGCGGCAATCGATCGCGGATCATGCGGATGCCGACCGTCATGGCAAAACCTATTTAGACCGCAACAACGGGAAGCTCGCGAGGCGTGACTGCAGCCGGCAGGCTGACCGGCAGGAAAGTCGCGTCGCCATCGACTGCCATGTGGCGCACCGTATGGTTCTCCAGCGCCTTCGTCACCTCGTTGAGGTCGCCGTCCAGATGTTCGGCCGGAATGAGATTGCCGATTACGAAATCGAAGCGGTCGCCACGTTTGTTCAACAATTCGTGGAACACCGTCATGTCGCGAAGCTCCGTCGACCATTTCGCCAGCCAGTAGAACAGCCCGGAATTACGCGCCGTCATATGCACGGGAAGGATCGGCAGATTGTATTTGCGCGCCAGCCCGACGGCCGAGGTTTTCCATGGACGTTCGTTCAGCCGGCCGTTCGCCCAGTAGGCGATGCGGCCTGACGGGAAGAGCACCGTCGCTTTACCTTGCCGCACCGCGTGATTGGTCAATTGCAGCGTCTCGCGCGCCTTGAGCTTGCTCTTGTGCTCCTCCCGCCATTCGACGGGGATGATCATCTCGGCAAACCGCGGATTGACGCGGATGGCATCGCGATTGGCAAAAAACATCATATCCGGCCGGCGCGCTTTCAGCAGATCGAACACGGCGACACCATCGGCAATGCCTGTGGGATGGTTGCTGACGAGGATGAAGCCGCCGGTATCGGGAATACGTTCGCCATTGGTGATGCCGATATCGAGTTTCAGCACGTCGCTCAGATATTCGAACGACTGGAAGCCCGGCATCTTGGCGACGGCATTGGCGAATTCGATCGCCTTGTTGTAACGCAGCAGCGTGTAGAGAAACGGCCGCATGACCGGCCAGAGCGGATTCTTCACGATCCTCTGGCCGCGTTCGGCGATCAGCGTATCGACGATATGACCGGGCTTTCCCTGTGAAACGAGAGCAATCGCTTCCGCGAGCTGTCCGAAAGCCGTCATGGAATCGCGCCGTGCCATGAAAGATCCTGTCTATGGGTATAAAGCTATCGCAGTAGAATATGATCTAGGGATGACAAAGGTTTGGCCGGCATTAGCAATTCCATAACCGTTTCTGCTCCAAATTGGCGGACTTGAAGGCAAATTCAAGGCCAGCGCTGTGAATGAACTGCTTGTTATCGCCGATCCGCGCCTGATGGCGGAACGGGCCGCGTGGCTCGAAAATCTTGCCAGCGAGCGCCGTCTTTCCGAGCACACACTCGATGCCTATGAGCGCGACACCCGCCAATTCCTGACCTTCCTCACCGGCCATCTCGCCGGCCCGGCGACGCTTGCCGATATAAGGGAATTGCGCCCCGCCGATTTCCGCGCCTTTCTGGCAGCGCGGCGCAAGCAGGGCTCCGGCGCCCGCTCGCTCGGCCGCAATCTCGCCGGCCTTCGTTCGTTGCTGCGCCACTTGGAAAAGAAGGGTCTGGTCAATGCCGCGGGTTCTGCCGCGATCCGCTCGCCGAAACAGCCGAAATCGCTGCCCAAGCCACTATCGGACACGCAGGCGATCACCGTCGTCAGCAACGAAGCCCAGCTCCATGATGAACCCTGGATCGCCGCGCGCGATGCGGCTGTCATGACGCTGCTCTACGGCTGCGGCCTGCGCATCTCCGAAGCGCTGGATCTCGCTCCCTTTGACCTGCAAAAGGGCGCCACAACGCTGCGCATCACCGGCAAGGGTAACAAGACGCGGCTGGTGCCGCTGCTGTCGGTGGTTTTCGACGCCGTCGAGAAATACCGCACGCTCTGCCCCTATCACCTCGAACCCGGCGAGCCGCTTTTCCGCGGCGCCCGCGGCGGCAAACTGCAGGCGGCGATCATCCAGCGCGCTATGCAGAAGCTGCGCAGTGCCTTCGGCCTGCCGGAGACCGCGACACCCCATGCGTTGCGCCATTCCTTCGCCACCCACCTGCTTGCCGGCGGCGGCGATCTGCGCACCATCCAGGAACTGCTCGGCCACGCCAGCCTTTCCACAACGCAGGTCTATACCGGCGTCGATGCATCGCGGCTGCTGGAGGTGTATGATCGGGCGCACCCGCGCGCCTAGACCCTTTTCTGATCAGATTGAACATTTGCCGGAGCAAGAAAGACTCTAAGCTTTCGTTAACGCATTCTCTTAAAGGAATATGCGCAAGCCGGGCGTAGAGCATGAAGCCACAAGGCATATGACCGGAACATCATCATGACGACATCGATCGGCCGCCGGACTTTTCTCGCAGCACCCGGCAATCTGCTGCTCTGGCTGATTGCCGGCTTTCACACGCTGCTTCTTGCGGCCCTGTTTGTGGCATTCCTGGCTGCACGGCCGGCCGCGGCCGAAGAGGTGGCCTGCACCGGCCGCAACCTGATGGTCGAGCTGCAGCAGAACGACCCCGCCCGCTATGCCGAGGCGCTGAAGGAAGCCGACGCAACGCCGAACGGCAGGGGCATCTTCTGGAAGATCGAAAAGCCCGGACTTGCTCCCTCGTGGCTGCTCGGCAGCATGCACGTCACCGACCCGCGCGTTCTGGCCCTGCCGCCGCGCGCCCAGGCCGCCCACGACGCGGCCAATACGATCATTATCGAATCCGACGAAATCCTCGATGAGCGCAAGGCGACCGCCGCCCTGCTCGCAAAGCCGGAACTGACGATGTTCACCGACGGCACGACGATCGACAAGCTGCTCTCCCCCGAGGATTACAAGCGTCTCGAAACCGGCTTGAAGCAGCGCGGGATCCCGCTCAGTGCGGTTTCCCGCATGCGCCCCTGGATGATTTCGAGCGCCGTTGCCCTGCCGGCTTGCGAAATCGCCCGCAAGGCCAAAGGCGTGCAGTTCCTCGACCAGAAGATCGCCACCGACGCCGTTGCTCAGGGCAAACAGGTCAAGGGGCTGGAGACCCTTGCCGAACAGATCCAGGCCATGGCTGATCTGCCGGTCGAATTCCATCTGAAGTCGCTGATCGAGACGCTGGAACTCGGCGACAAGATGAGCGATGTCGTCGAGACGATGACCGACCTTTATCTCTCCGGCGAGATCGGCATGACAATGCCGATGCTGAAGACCGTGACGCCGGAGAAGGAAGGCGAAGATAACGATTATGCCGCCTTCGAGCAGCGCGTCATCCTCGACCGCAACAAGGTGATGGCCGAGCGCGCCGCGCCGATCCTCGACGGCGGCAACGTCTTCATGGCGGTCGGCGCCCTGCACTTGCCCGGCAAGGCCGGCGTCATCGAATTGTTACGCCAGCAGGGGTTCACCGTCACCGCGGTGAACTGAACCGACCGGGCGCTCAGCCGAGCGTCATCCGGCGCAGCGCATTGGTTTTCCAATAGAACTGATGGACGAGCGCGCCGGCGACGTGCGCCGCGATCAGCGCCCAGAGGATGATCTTCAGGATGTCCGCGTGGAGCGAACCGGCGGCATTGATGCCGAAATAGTAGGCGGCGATGCCCGTAAGCGGTATGGCGAAGATCAGGATATAGAGACCGGCATGGGCAAGCCGCGCCGCAAGAAGGAAGATCGCCGGTTCCTCGGCAGCCTCGGCCGGCACGCCCTTGGTGAAACGCAGCCCGAGCCGGACGATCGCAAGCAGCAGGATGGCGATGCCGACATAGGCATGGATATTCGCCGACGAAACCTGCTCCGGTGTCGGCACCTGTCCCCTGCGCACCAGCCGATGCCAGACATTCATGCCGTCGGGAAACAGCAGATTGAAGAAGATCAGCAGCGCCACCGTCCAATGAAGGAAGCGTTGGCTGAGACTGTAAGCCATGATGGGCGGCGGCTGCATTTTCTCGACCTTAGTCAAATGTTGAAGTCTGCGCATCACAACAACTAAAACAGCCGCCCGCCTTCCGGCAAGCGGCTATATGCTTTGTTACGAATATGTAAGATTACATATGGATCGGCTTGAAGAAGGTCGCAAGCGCAGCCTCCTTCACCGCTTCCGACATGGTCGGATGCGCATGGCAGGTACGGCCGAGATCTTCCGACGAGCCGCCGAACTCCATCAGCACGGCGATCTCGTGGATCATTTCGCCGGCGCCGAAGCCGACGATATGGCCGCCGAGCACCCGGTCGGTTTCCTTGTCGGCGAGGACCTTGACGAAACCGTCTGTCGCCAGCATTGCGCGGGCGCGGCCATTGGCCGTGAACGGGAACTTGCCGACCTTGTAAGCGATGCCCGCGGCCTTCAGCTCTTCCTCGGTCTTGCCGACCGAAGCAATCTCAGGCTGGGTATAGACGACGCTCGGGACCACGTCGTAATTGACGTGGCCATGCTGGCCGGCGAGAATTTCGGCGAGCGCCACGCCCTCGTCTTCCGCCTTATGCGCCAGCATCGGACCCTTGACCACATCGCCGATCGCATAGATGCCGGCGACATTGGTCTTGAAGTGACCGTCGATCTCGACGCGGCCGCGATTGTCGAGCGCAACACCCGCTTCTTCGAGGCCGAGCCCCGCCGTATAGGGCTTGCGGCCGGTGGCGATCAGCACGACTTCGGCATCGAGCACCACCTTGTCGCCCCCCTTCACCGGCTCGAAGGTGACCTTGGCGCCCTTGTCGCCCTTTTCGACGCCGGTGACCTTGGCGCCGAGATGGAAATCGATACCCTGCTTGGCGAGCATGCGCTGGAACTGTTTGGAGACTTCGCCGTCCATGCCGCCGAGGATTGTGTCGAGATATTCGACGACGGTGACCTTGGCGCCGAGCCGCGACCAGACCGAGCCGAGCTCGAGCCCGATGACACCGCCGCCGACGACGATCAGCGTCTCCGGCACCTTTTCCAGCGCGATGCCGCCGGTGGACGAGATGATGGTCTTCTCATCGATCTCGACCTGCACACCGGGAATGCCGGCAACGTCGGAGCCGGTGGCAATGACGATATTCCTGCCTTCAATCTCCTGCACCTTGCCGTCGTCGGCTACGACGGCAACCCTGCCGGCAGAGACGATCTTGCCGCTGCCCTGAAAGGCATCGATCTTGTTCTTCTTGAAGAGGAAGGCGACGCCGTCGACATTCGACTTCACGGTGGCGTCCTTGTGGGCCATCATATTGCCGAGGTTGAGCGTCGGCGCCGGGACGTCGATCCCGAGAGCGCTCATGCCGTGGCCGGCCTGATGGAACATCTCGGAGGCATGCAGCAGCGCCTTCGACGGAATGCAGCCGACGTTCAGGCAGGTGCCGCCATAGGTCGCGCGCTTTTCGACGACGGCGACCTTGAGGCCGAGTTGGGCTGCTTTGACGGCGCAGACATAGCCGCCCGGGCCGGTGCCGATAATGATCACATCGTAGGACATTGCTTCTTTCCCTTTGGATTTTTCGTTTAGTCGGCCGCGCGCGACAGCGCGAGGCGGAAGCCGAAGCCGACGAGCGCCGCTCCGGTGATGCGGTTGAACCATTTGCCGCTGGCAATGAAGCGGTCACGGATCGTCTTGACCGTGAAGAAATAGGAGACCCCGGCAAACCAGGCGATCAGCGCCGTCGCCATGCCGATGCCGTAGGAGAACTGGATCAGCGCCGGCGTGTCGTGATGCACGAGCGTCGAAAACAGCGACAGGAAGAACAGCACCGGCTTCGGGTTCAGCGCATTGGTGATGAAACCCATGCCGAGGCACTTCAGCATCGAGACCGGCTTGCGGTCTTCGGCCGTCACCTCAATCTCCTGCACCTTGAAGCCGGGGGCGCGGAACGACTTGATGCCGAGATAGACCAGATAGGCGACGCCAGCCCATTTGATGACCGCAAACAGCATCAGCGATTTCGAGACGATCAGGCCGAGGCCGAGAATGGTGTAGCTGATATGAAAGAGCAGAGAGAAACCCATGCCGAGCCCGGTCATGATGGCGGCGCGCCGCCCATGCACGATGCTCTGGCGCAGAATGACGGCGAAATCAGCCCCCGGCACGACGATGAAGATCGAGAAGACGGCCATCAGGCCGAGGAATTCGAGGATGTAAGGCATGCTGTTTTCGCCCTATCTTTTAGCGGCCGCCGCTGACGTTGAGGATCGCGCCGGTTATATAGGAAGCCGAAGGGGAAAGGAGATAGAGGATCGCACCCGCCACCTCCTCGGGTGTGCCGCTGCGCTGCATCGGGATCGATGGCGCCATTTCGCGGGCCCGGTCCGGCAGCCCGCCGGATGCATGGAGATCGGTTTCGATGACGCCGGGCCTGATGGCGTTCACGCGAATGCCCTCGGCGGCGACCTCGCGCGAAAGCCCGACGGTGAACGTGTCGATCGCCGCCTTCGAGGCGGCATAATCGACATACTGCGTCGGCGAACCGAGGATCGCCGCCATCGAGGAGACGTTGACGATCGCGCCGCCCTGGCCACCGCGCCGGCTCGACATACGGCGCACGGCCTCTGCGGCGCAGAGCATGGAGCCGGTCACATTGATGCGCATCATGCGTTCGATCCGCTCTGCTGCCATCTCATCGACGCGCTGTGGATAGTCGACGACGCCGGCATTGTTGACCAGCCCGTCGAGCCGGCCGAAATGCCGGTCGACCGCTGCAAACATCGCGACGATGTCCGCAGCCTTGCCGACATCGCCCTCGATCGCCACGGCCGCGCCGCCGCCTTCTGCAATCGCCGCAACAACGGCGTCCGCGGCCTTCCGGTTGGCGGCGTAATTAACCGCGACACGCCAGCCCTGGCGCGCGGCGAGCCGCGAGACGGCCGCGCCGATGCCCCGGCTTCCGCCGGTCACGAGAACAACCGGTGCATCACTCATATTGCGCACTCCTTGAATGTCAGCACGTCCCAGGGCGCCACGGTAGCCTTGCCCTCGCCCCAGGCGCTGGATTGGCGGATGGCGGGACCGAGACCGGGAAACACCAGCCTTTCAGCCGCCAGGGCACCTTCCGGCTGCAGATTGTCCATTTCGCCCTTGGCATCCATGCCATAGACGGCGCCTTGCCAGACGGTGCAGGCATTAAGATCGGCGCCGGTCGCGTCACCCTCGGGACAATTGAACATCAAGATGCCGATGGCGCGAACCGGATCTTCCGACGGCATCACATAGCCTTCCATCACCACGGATGTCTTCAGCGCACTGACCTTGAACTGATTGCTCGCCGCAGCCGACTGTGAATTCAGTGGGGCAAAGCGCAACTCGTATGCCCCGTCGCGATCGACGTAAATGGCCTGTTCCTGCTTGCAGGCGGCACTGAGCGTCGATACCGGAACGGCGAAAAACGCCGCGGCTGCGATCGCAGCCACGCCCTTCCGTTTCGCCGTAATCCCGATCCTCCCGCTCATTGCAGCTTCGGTTCCTTCCGCCCGTCGGCATTCTCGACAACGTTGAAATCGGTCAGCAGCACCAGTGCCCGGCCATCGCGATCGAGCCCCCAGAAAACCGGATAGAAGCCGTCGCCCCAACCGCTCCAGAAGACCGCGACATTGCCCTTCTTGCCGGCGACCGGCCGGTGCAGCGCGTAAGCGCCCTTGTTGGCGTCGAGGTCCGATGCCAGCACATCATCGTAATAATTGATATCGGCGTCAGGTTTTTGCGCCTGCACCTGCGCTTCACGTTCTCCGATCAGACCAAGCGTCTCGGCATCCATGTAACAGCCGAGGCCGGCATCGACGGGGTAACCGAAGATTTCGCCGTCCTTCAGCGTCGCTACGTCCTGCCCCGGCAGGACCGCAAGCTCCCAATGATCCGGCTTGCCCTCGGCAAACCGCATGCTGGCGGCGGCGATCCGCCCGAAGGCTCGGTAGAGCGTCAGCGGATATTCGCCCGGCGCAACCGTTCTTGCCAGCGCCGGACGATCGGGCTGGGCGAGCGGGTCGGCGGCAACGATGCGCCCCGAGGTCAACTCGACATTGCCCATATGGATCACGCCGATCGACCGGCCGGAAAGTTCGGCGTCGCTGAGCGCCACCAGTTCGAAATTGCTGCTTGCCTTGCTGATATCGAATCCGGCCGCTGCTGCTGAAACCGGGACATGCGTGGCGGCAGCGCAGAGAAAAAGACGCGCCGCTCGCATGATCCGGTTCCGCATGGAAAACTCCCTTAAAGATCGAGAACCAGGCGTTCCGGATCTTCCAGGCTTTCCTTGACGCGCACGAGGAAGGTGACGGCTTCCTTGCCGTCGACGATGCGGTGATCGTAGGACAGCGCCAGATACATCATCGGACGGATGACCACCTGGCCGCCGATCGCCACCGGCCGCTCCTGGATCTTGTGCATGCCGAGAATGCCGGACTGCGGTGCGTTGAGGATCGGCGACGACATCAGCGAGCCGTAGACGCCGCCATTGGTGATGGTGAAGGTGCCGCCCTGCATGTCGGCCATCGACAGCGAGCCATCACGGGCTGCCTTGGCAAGACGGCCGAGTTCCTTCTCGATTTCGGCGATCGACATCTGGTCGGCGTCACGGATGACGGGAACGACGAGGCCCTTGTCGGTGCCGACGGCCATGCCGACATGGCAGTAGTTCTTGTAGATAAGGTCGGTGCCGTCGATCTCGGCATTAACCGCCGGCAATTCCTTCAGCGCATGCGTCACCGCCTTGGTGAAGAAGCCCATGAAGCCGAGCTTGACGCCATGCTTCTTCTCGAAAATGTCTTTGTACTTGTTGCGCAGGTCCATGACCGCCTTCATGTCCACCTCGTTGTAGGTGGTCAGCATCGCAGCGGTGTTCTGGGCGTCCTTCAGGCGCTTGGCGATCGTCTGGCGCAGGCGCGTCATCTTCACGCGCTCTTCGCGCGAAGCATCCTCGACCGTCGACGGGCCACGCGGGGCAGCAGGCGTTGCAGCCGGTGCTGCCGCCGGAGCGGAAATGCCCTTGGCGACGGCAGCGATGACATCGCCCTTCAGCACCTGGCCGCGCTTGCCGCTGCCATCGACCTGGTCGGCCGAAAGGTTGTTTTCAGCAAGCATCTTCGAAGCCGCCGGTGCCGGCGGCATGGTGGAGACGGAAGCACTCGACGACGACGATGCGGCAGCAGCGGCAACCGGCGCCGGCTGAGCAGGAGCAGCCGCGGCTGGCTGGGCAGGAGCGGCGGCCGGTGCCGCAGCAGCGGGCGCGGCGGCAGCGACAGCACCTTCGGCGATCTGCCCGAGCAGCGCGCCGAGGCCGACGGTCTCGCCGGCAGCGACGACGATTTCCGAAAGCGTGCCTGAGGTCGGCGCCGGAACTTCGATGGTCACCTTGTCGGTTTCAAGCTCGAGAATCGGCTCGTCGGCCTTGATGATGTCGCCGACCTTCTTGAACCAGGTGCCGACGGTTGCCTCGCTGACGGATTCACCGAGAGTTGGAACGCGGATTTCTGTGGCCATTGTTCAGATCCTGATTTCGTGTGTGTTCGTTTAATGCGTTTCAGACGGCCGGCGGCCGCAAGATGATCGAGGGCATCGGCAGGATATCGAAACGGAAACCGAAACCGGAAGCGATGATCGGATCACCATCGGCAAGCACCTCGGCCGCCGCCTGATCCTCGACTTCGACAATCGCCATGCCGAAGGCACCTTCACCCTCGAACACGGGACCGACGACGATCGCCGATCCCGCAAGGGCGTGCCGGTGCCAGTATTCGACGTGGCGTTCCATCGCCGCCATTTCCTCTCCGGTCCCGTCATGCGGGAAAGTGGGGCGCGGCGGCAGCAATCTCAGAAAGAAATAAGCCATTGCGCCCCCCTTGTGTTAACCGCCCAATGCATCCTCGAGGAATGCGGCGAGCTGCGACAGATGCTTTGACATCAGGCCCGTCGCCGGCGAGGCGGCGGCCGGACGGCCGGTATAACGGACGCGCTGGTATTTTGCATCGATATGGGCGAGCACCCATTCGAGGAAGGGGTCGATGAACGACCATGCGCCCATATTCTTCGGCTCTTCCTGGCACCAGACCATCTCGGCATTGCGGAAGCGCGACAGCTCGTTGATCAGCGCCTTTGCCGGGAACGGATAGAGCTGTTCGACACGCAGGAGATAGACATCGTCGATGCCGCGCTTTTCACGCTCTTCGAGAAGGTCATAATAGACCTTGCCGGAGCACATGACGACGCGGCGGATCTTGTTGTCCTTTTGCAGCTTGATCGGGCCGTCCTTGATCACCTCGGCATCGTCCCAGAGCAAGCGATGGAAGGCGGATTCGCCTGCCATTTCGGCAAGCGTCGAGACTGCCCGCTTGTGGCGCAGCAGCGACTTCGGCGTCATCAGGATCAGCGGCTTGCGGAAGTCGCGCTTCAGCTGCCGGCGCAGGATGTGGAAGTAGTTCGCCGGCGTCGTGACGTTGGCGACCTGCATGTTGTCTTCTGCGCAGAGCTGCAGGAAACGCTCGAGGCGGGCCGAGGAGTGTTCCGGACCCTGACCTTCGTAGCCATGCGGCAGCAGGCATACGAGGCCCGACATGCGCAGCCACTTGCGTTCACCCGACGAGATGAACTGGTCGAAGACCACCTGCGCACCATTGGCGAAATCGCCGAACTGCGCTTCCCAGAGCGTCAACGCATTCGGGCGGGCAAGCGAATAGCCGTATTCGAAACCAAGCACCGCCTCTTCCGAAAGCATCGAATTGATGACTTCGTAGCGACCCTGCGTCGGCGAAAGATTGGCGAGCGGGATGTAGCGTTCCTCGGTTTCCTGATCGTAGAGAACCGAGTGGCGCTGCGAGAAGGTGCCGCGTTCGCAATCCTGGCCGGACAGGCGGATCTTGCTGCCTTCGACACAAAGCGCGCCGAAGGAGAGCGCTTCGGCCATCGCCCAGTCGATACCTTCGCCGGTGGCGATCATATTGGCGCGGTTTTCCATGAAGCGCTGGATCGTGCGGTGCGCGGTGAAGCCCGCCGGGATCTCCGACAGCTTGCGGCCGATATCCTTCAGCGTCTTCATCGGCACGGCAGTCTTGCCGCGGCGCTGCTCGTCGGCATTGTCGGCCGCGCGCAGGCCCGACCACTCACCATCAAGCCAGTCGGCCTTGTTCGGCTTGTAGTGCTGGCCGGCCTCGAACTCCTGTTCGAGATGGGCGCGCCAGTCGGCCTTCATCTTTTCGACCTCACCTTCGGTGAGCAGGCCCTCTGCGACGAGGCGGGCCGCGTAGATCTGCAGCACGGTCTTATGGCCGCGGATAACCTTGTACATCTTCGGCTGCGTGAAGGACGGTTCATCGCCTTCATTGTGGCCGTAGCGGCGGTAGCAGAACAGGTCGAGCACCACCGGCTTGTGGAACTTCATGCGGAATTCGGTCGCAACCTTGGCCGCATAGACCACCGCTTCCGGATCGTCGCCGTTGACGTGGAAGATCGGCGCCTCGATCATCTTGGCGACGTCGGACGGATAGGGCGACGAACGCGAGAAGGCCGGGTTCGTGGTGAAGCCGATCTGGTTGTTGATGATGACATGCATGGTGCCGGCGACGCGGTGGCCGCGCAGACCGGAAAGGCCGAGGATTTCGGCAATTACGCCCTGGCCGGCGAAGGCTGCGTCGCCGTGGATCAACAGCGGAAGAACCTTGGCGCGTTCGGAAAGCGGAATGATGTCACCGTCCCAGACGGTGGCATTCATGTCCTGCTTGGCGCGGGCTTTGCCCATGACGACGGGATCGACGATTTCGAGATGCGACGGATTGGCCGTTAGTGAGACATGCACCTTGTTGCCGTCGAATTCGCGGTCGGAGGAGGCGCCAAGATGGTACTTGACGTCGCCCGAACCTTCGACCTCGTCGGGAGCGGCCGAGCCGCCCTTGAACTCGTGGAAGATCGCCCGGTGCGGTTTGCCCATGACCTGCGAGAGCACGTTGAGGCGGCCGCGGTGGGCCATGCCGAACAGGGCCTCCTTGAGGCCGAGCTGGCCGCCGCGCTTGAGGATCTGCTCCAAAGCCGGGATCAGCGACTCGCCGCCGTCGAGGCCGAAACGCTTGGTGCCCTTGAACTTGACGTCGAGGAACTGTTCGTAGCCCTCGGCTTCGGCGAGCTTGGCAAGGATTGCCTTCTTGCCCTCGGCCGAGAAAGCGACGCCCTTGTCCGGCCCTTCGATACGCTCCTGGATCCAGGCTTTCTCTTCCGGATTGGAGATGTGCATGAATTCGACGCCGAGCGTCGAACAATAGGTGCGCTCGAGGATATCGATCATCTCGCGGATGGTCGCATATTCCAGGCCGAGCACGTTGTCGATGAAGATCCTGCGGTCGTAATCGGCTGATGTGAAGCCGTAATTCTCCGGCGACAGCTCGCGATAGTCGTCGACCGGAGCGGCGATGCCGAGCGGGTCGAGCTTGGCATGCAGGTGGCCGCGCATGCGGTAGGCGCGGATCATCATGATGGCGCGCACGGAATCGCGCGTCGCCTGCAGCACGTCGGTGCTGTCGGCAGGTTTGCCCTGCGCTTCGGCCTTTGCCTTGACCTTGGTCTCGATGACCTTCTCGACGATGCCCCAATCGCCATCGAGAGCCGACACCAGGTCACCGCTGGCGGCCAGCGGCCAGTTCTTCCTACGCCAGGAAGCTCCCTTGGCCGCCCTCTTCACATCGCTGGGATCTTCCTCCAGCGCCTTGAAGAAGGTCCGCCACTGATCGTCGACCGAGGCGGGGTCCTCTTCGTAGCGCGCATGGAGCTGCTCGATATAGGCAGCGTTGGCGCCATCCAGAAACGAGGTGACCTGAAACTGCTCGTTGGCTTCTTGCCGTGCCATGGTGATATGCGGACGCTTCCGCCCGCCTCCTGACTTTGATGAATTTGCCGGCTTGATCGCCGGCTGCCGCATTCCGATTGCCGCCTGTCCGCGGCGCATCTGCAAGTCTCGTGCCGTCAAGACCGGGCGGAAGGCGCAGATGCCGCTCCTCCGCCCGGGTATAAGTTGGTTTAGCCCTTGAGGACTTCAACCAGCGTCTTGCCGAGGCGGGCCGGAGACGGCGACACCTTGATGCCTGCCGATTCCATTGCCGCGATCTTCGATTCCGCATCGCCCTTGCCGCCGGAGACAACGGCGCCGGCATGGCCCATGGTGCGGCCCTTCGGCGCCGTGCGGCCGGCAATGAAACCAGCCATCGGCTTGCTGCGGCCCTTCTTGGCTTCATCCTTGAGGAACTGTGCAGCATCTTCCTCTGCCGAACCGCCGATTTCGCCGATCATGATAATGGACTGGGTGGCTTCGTCGGCGAGGAACATTTCCAGGACGTCGATGAACTCGGTGCCCTTGACCGGGTCGCCGCCGATGCCGACGGCCGTGGTCTGGCCGAGGCCTTCGTTGGAAGTCTGGAACACGGCTTCATAGGTCAGCGTACCCGAGCGGGACACGATGCCGACCGAACCCTTACGGAAGATCGAGCCCGGCATGATGCCGATCTTGCATTCTTCCGGCGTCAGGATACCCGGGCAGTTCGGGCCGAGCAGCCGCGACTTGGAGCGATCGAGGCGAGCCTTGACGCGCACCATGTCCATGACCGGGATGCCTTCGGTGATGCAGGTGATGAACGGGATCTCGGCATCGATCGCCTCGATGATCGCGTCGGCGGCGCCGGCCGGCGGAACATAGATGACGGTCGCGTCGGCGCCGGTCTTTTCCTTGCCCTCGGCAACGGTTGCGAAGATCGGCAGGTTTTCGCCCTTTGCGCCGGTCCAGGTTTCGCCGCCCTTCTTCGGGTGGATACCGCCGACCATCTGCGTGCCGTAATAGGTGAGCGCCTGTTCGGTGTGGAACGTGCCGGTCTTGCCGGTCAGACCCTGAACGAGGATCTTGGTGTCTTTATTGACGAGAATTGACATTCTTTCAGATCCTTCAAAATTAGCCGTTGATCGCCGCGACGATCTTCTTGGCCGCATCGTCCAAGTCGTCAGCCGCCGTGATCGCCAGACCCGACTCGTTCAGGATCTTCTTGCCGAGCTCGACATTGGTGCCTTCAAGGCGCACGACGAGCGGAACCTTGAGACCGACTTCTTTGACCGCGGCAATCACGCCCTCGGCAATGACATCGCACTTCATGATGCCGCCGAAGATGTTGACGAGAATGCCTTCGACCTTGGGGTCTGCGGTGATGATCTTGAAAGCCGCAGCAACCTTTTCCTTGCCGGCGCCGCCGCCGACGTCGCAGAAGTTGGCCGGCTCCTTGCCGTAGAGCTTGATGATGTCCATCGTCGCCATGGCGAGGCCTGCGCCGTTGACCATGCAACCGATATTGCCGTCGAGGGCGACATAAGCGAGATCCCACTTGGAGGCCTCGATTTCCTTGGCGTCTTCTTCGGTCTCGTCGCGCAGCGTCTTGACGTCATCGTGACGGAAAAGCGCATTGCCGTCGAAGGACATCTTGGCGTCGAGGACGCGCAGGTGACCGTCCTTCATGACGATCAGCGGATTGACCTCGAGCAGCGCCATGTCCTTCTCGTTGAAGGCCTTGTAGAGCGCCGGAAACAGCGACTTGGCATCTTCGGCGGCAGCACCGTCGAGGGCGAGCGCCTTGGAGATCGCAGCAACGTCGGCAGCCGTGACGCCGGCTTCCGGATCGATGGCGATCGTATGGATCTTCTCGGGCGTGTCATGGGCGACCGCTTCGATGTCCATGCCGCCTTCGGTCGACACGACGAAGGCAACGCGGCCGACCGAGCGGTCGACAAGGATCGAGCAATAGAGCTCGCGAGCGATGTCGGCGCCGTCTTCGATGTAGAGGCGATTGACCTGCTTGCCGGCCTCGCCGGTCTGCGCCGTCACCAGCGTGTTGCCGAGCATATCCTTGGCATGGGCGACCACTTCGTCGATCGACTTGGCGAGACGCACGCCGCCCTTGGCATCGGGGCCTAGTTCCTTGAACTTGCCCTTGCCGCGGCCGCCGGCATGGATCTGGCTCTTGACCACGTAAAGCGGGCCGGGAAGCGACTTGGCGGCAGCCGCAGCCTCTTCAACCTTGAGAATAGCCACGCCCTCGGCAACCGGTGCGCCATAGCCCTTCAGCAGAGCCTTGGCTTGATATTCATGAATGTTCATGGGTTTATCCCTGTTTGATGACTCAGCGCGCGTCGACTACTTCAACGCAGGCGCGATGTTGATGCAGGCTTCGCAAAGACCGGCGACGGCGCCGACGGACTTCTCGAAGGCTTCCTTCTCGGTCTTGTTGAGGTCGATCTCGATGATGCGCTCGACGCCGCCGGCGCCGATGACGGTGGGAACGCCGACATACATGTCCTTGACGCCGTACTGGCCGGTCAGCTGGGCAGCGCAGGGCAGCACGCGCTTCTTGTCCTTGAGGTAGGATTCAGCCATCTCGATCGCCGAGGCGGCCGGCGCGTAGTAGGCCGAGCCGGTCTTCAGCAGGCCGACGATTTCGGCGCCGCCATCACGGGTGCGCTGGATGATCTCTTCGAGACGTTCCTTGGTGACCCAGCCCATGGTGACGAGGTCGGTGAGCGGAATGCCTCCGACCGTCGAGTAACGGGCAAGCGGCACCATCGTGTCGCCATGGCCGCCGAGCACGAAGGCGGTGACGTCCTGGACGGACACGTTGAATTCCTTGGCGAGGAAAAGACGGAAACGCGACGAGTCGAGAACGCCGGCCATGCCGACGACCTTGTTGGCCGGAAGGCCGGAGAATTTCTGCAGCGCCCAGACCATGGCGTCGAGCGGGTTGGTGATGCAGATCACGAAGGCGTTCGGCGCATACTTCTTGATGCCGGCCCCGACCTGCTCCATGACCTTGAGGTTGATGCCGAGAAGATCGTCGCGGCTCATGCCCGGCTTGCGGGCGACACCGGCGGTAACGATGCAAACGTCGGCGCCTTCGATCGCGGAATAGTCGCTGGCGCCCGTCAGGTTGACGTCGAAGCCTTCGACCGGAGAGGACTGTGCGATATCGAGACCCTTGCCCTGGGGAATGCCGTCCGCGATGTCGAAGAGGACGATGTCGCCCAGTTCCTTCAGGCCGGCGAGGTGCGCCAATGTGCCACCAATCATGCCAGAACCAATGAGTGCGATCTTGTTACGCGCCATTTCGCTGTTTCCTTTGCGATCAAATTCGTCGAGCGATGCGCAGCAAGGCGCAGCCGAATGACGCAATCGCATAGACCCAAAGCCTAAAAATGGCAATCCATTAATTTTGATGCAGCAATTTCAATCGTTTAGATACTAAATATCTTACGTAAACGTAAGATATCGTGTCACCGAATTGTTACTCGGCGGCGCGCTTTTCATGATGCAGTGCGAGATATTCGGCGCTGCGCATTTCGAAAAGGCGGGATGTGGTGCGGTCGAACTCAAAACCCTCGGTGCCGCGGCGCTGCACCAGCAGTTCCTCCGGCATCGCCGCTGCCGAGATGTAGAGCCGCACGGCATGATCGTAAAACGTATCGACCAGAATGATGAAGCGTTTGATCTGGTTTCGCTTTTCCGGCCTGAGCAAGGGAATGTGATCGACGAAGACTGTATCGAAACGCTCGGCGATGGCCAGGAAGTCGGCCGGCCCGAGCGGCTTGTCGCAGAGATCGTCGAAGGAGAACCGCGCCATGCGGTCAACGGCAAGCGGCACGTGGATGTGGCGCCCCTTCATCGGAATATCCAGCGGTTGCGCCTTGCGCCCGTGCAGCGCCTGCGTCCAAGACGCATCCATCGCCATATCGTTATGATCGTTGATCGGCACCAGATAGACCGGCTGGCTGCTCAGCTTCTCCATGCGGTAGTCGGTCGGCGAACCCAGGGTAACGACATCGACATGCTGCTTGAGAAGAGCGACGAAGGGCAGGAAGAGGCCGCGATTGAGACCATCCATGTAGAGATTGTCGGGCTCGACATTCGAGGTCGCGACCAGCACGCATCCGCGCGCGAAAAGCTCGGTAAACAGCCGCGACAGGATCATTGCATCGGCGATATCGGTGACGGTGAATTCGTCGAAGCAGAGCAGTTCTGCTTGGTCATAGAGGGCCGCGGCAACCGGCGGCATCGGATCGGCCTGCTTCGTCTCGCCGTTCTTAAGCTTCAGCCGGTGCGCCGCGATGCGGTTGTGCACGTCCGCCATGAATTCGTGGAAATGCGCCCGGCGTTTCTTCTTGCACGGCGCCAACGAGAAGAACATGTCCATCAGCATGGTCTTGCCGCGGCCGACACTGCCGTGGATGTAAAGCCCGTTGATGCCGTCGGCCGATTTCTTCTTGGCGGCAAACAGCCAGCCCAGCGCGCTCGATTTTGCCGCCGGCCGCCGCTGCTTCAGCCCGGCCAGCACCCGATCCAGGCTCTTTGCCACGTCCATCTGGGCGGAGTCGACCTGCAACGCGCCCGATGCGGTCAGCGCTTTAAGCTGTTCGCAGACGCTGAGCGCATAATCGGGCATTGGCTGCATGAGGGCTTATCCGCCTGTCAGACATCGGCGGAGGCCCGCCGGTGGTTTACCGCGCCGGTTCGTTTTACCGGCTGAGGCTGATCTGCTGGCCCGTGCTGGTCTGTCCCTGGAAGCGGTTGTCGGCCGTCTTGTAGACGCTGCCGAGCTGATTGCCCGAACGGTCCTTGAGCAGCACCTGCTTGCCGGCAACCTCCCAGGAACCCATCGCCGTCAGCTCGCCGACGCAGCCGCGCGTACCGCCGCGCGAACCGCTGCCGAGATTGGTCAGCGTCAGGAACATGTCGCAGCTGCCATTGACGCGCCAGCTTCCGACCATCGATTCCTTGGTGACATCAAGCGCATTTGCGGCCATTGCGCCGGGCTGCGCACCCGGCATCGGCGCCGTCGTCGTCGGCGCGGCTGGAAACTGCGCATTGTTGACCGGCGGAAGCTGCCCGCCCTGCACCGAGGGAACCGGCTGCGCCGTCAGCGGTGCCGGCCCGGCATTCGGGCTGGAGCTGTAATCATATGCCGTACGCTGACAACCGGCTAGCGACAGAACCACTACCAGACCTGTCATCGCATATCGCAACTGCATCATCATACTCCTGAATTCGGCTGTCGCCGCAGAGAAACGGGCGTGAGACAAGTCCGATTACCGTAATTCGCTTTGGTTAATAAAGTCGAACTGCATAAATTGCCCGTGCCAACAACTAATCGAAAAACGATACAGTTCAACTGCCCCGCTGCAAAACTTCCTGCACATAGAATTTGTCAGCAAGGTGTTGCGCACGCTGATCTCTGTGCGGATCCCTGTCGAACTCCCATAATATCTCGGAATAGCGCTTCACTACCACCTGATCTTCGTGACGGCTTCGAGATCGAAGCCGTCTCTTCCGCCATCTGCATGCCGATCAGACCCGGCGCTCGACCATCATCTTCTTGATTTCGGCGATCGCCTTGGCCGGGTTCAGGCCCTTCGGGCAGGTCTGCGCACAGTTCATGATCGTGTGGCAGCGATAAAGCCGGAACGGGTCCTCGAGATTGTCGAGACGCTCGCCGGTCGCCTCGTCTCTGGAATCGATCAGCCAGCGATAGGCCTGCAGCAGAACGGCCGGTCCGAGATAGCGGTCGCCGTTCCACCAGTAGCTCGGACAGGAGGTCGAACAGCAGGCGCAGAGGATGCATTCATAGAGGCCGTCGAGCTTCTGACGGTCCTCGTGGCTCTGCTTCCATTCCTTGGCGGGCGCCGGCGACACCGTCTTCAGCCACGGTTCGATCGAACGATGCTGGGCATAGAAGTTGGTGAGGTCAGGCACCAGATCCTTGACGACGGGCAAATGCGGCAGCGGATAGATCTTCACCGAGCCCTTGATATCGTCGAGGCCCTTGGTGCAGGCGAGCGTGTTGGTGCCGTCGATATTCATCGCGCAGGATCCGCAGATGCCCTCGCGACAGGAGCGGCGCAGCGTCAGCGTCGGATCGATCTTGTTCTTGATGTAGAGCAGGCCGTCGAGCACCATCGGCCCGCAATCGTCGACATCGATGTAGAACGTGTCAATCGACGGGTTCTGGCCGTCATCCGGGCTCCAGCGGTAGACGCGGAATTCGCGGGTGTTCTTGGCACCGGCCGGCTTCGGCCAGACCTTGCCTTCGCGCATCTGGGAATTCTTGGGGAGAGCGAGTTCAACCATGTCCGGTTCCTCTTGAGATCAGTACACGCGAGCCTTCGGCTCGATCTTATGCGGATCGATGCCTTCGGCGATAAGCTCGGTGTGAACCGGCCGGTAATCGAGTTTCACGTCGCCTGCCTCGTTGACCCAAGAAAGCGTGTGCTTGCGCCAGTTGACGTCGTCGCGGCCGGCGAATGCGCCCTCGGTATAGTCCTCGCGGGCATGCGAACCGCGGCTCTCCTTGCGGGCCTCGGCGCCGTAGATCGTCGTGATGGCGTTGGCCATCAGGTTCTGCAGTTCCAGCGTTTCCACCAGATCCGAGTTCCAGATCATCGAGCGGTCGGTGACCTTGATGTCACGCATTTCCTGCCAGATCGCCGAAATGCGGCGGCAACCGGATGCCAGCGATTCCTGCGTACGGAACACCGCCGCATCTTCCTGCATGGCGCGCTGCATCTTCTCGCGCAGTTCCGCCGTCGGCGTGCCGCCGCTGGCATGACGCAGACCGTCGAAGCGGTCGATGATCTTGTCGCAGGCTGCGACGTTCAGATGCGGGATCGGCGCTGCACGATCAATCACCTCGCCGGCGCGGATCGCAGCGGCGCGGCCGAAGACCACGAGGTCGATCAGCGAGTTGGAACCGAGGCGGTTGGCGCCGTGCACCGAGGCGCAGCCGGCTTCACCGACGGCCATCAGTCCGGGGATGATCCGTTCCGGATTGGCGCTGTCGGCATTCAGCACCTCGCCCCAATAATTCGTGGGAATGCCGCCCATATTGTAGTGAACGGTCGGCAGGACCGGGATCGGCTCGCGTGTGACGTCGACGCCGGCAAAGATCTTGGCGCTCTCGGAAATCCCTGGCAGCCGCTCATGCAGCACGGCTGGATCGAGATGGTCGAGATGCAGGAAGATGTGGTCCTTGTTCTTGCCGACGCCGCGGCCTTCGCGGATTTCCAGCGTCATGCAGCGCGAAACGACGTCGCGCGAGGCAAGATCCTTGGCCGACGGCGCGTAGCGCTCCATGAAGCGCTCGCCCTCAGAGTTGACGAGGTAGCCGCCTTCGCCGCGCGCACCTTCGGTGATCAGACAGCCCGAACCATAGATGCCGGTCGGGTGGAACTGGACGAATTCCATGTCCTGCAGCGGCAGGCCGGCACGCGCCACCATGCCGCCGCCGTCGCCGGTGCAGGTATGGGCTGAGGTTGCCGAGAAATAGGCGCGGCCGTAGCCGCCGGTCGCCAGCACCACCATCTTGGCGGCGAAGCGATGAATGGTGCCGTCATCGAGGCACCAGGCGACGACGCCGGTGCAGCGGCTGCCGTCTTCCGACATGATCAGGTCGAGTGCGAAATACTCGATGAAGAATTCGGCATTGTTGCGCAGCGACTGGCCGTAGAGCGTATGCAGGATGGCGTGGCCGGTACGGTCGGCAACGGCGCAGGTGCGCTGTACCGGCGGGCCTTCGCCGTAATTCTGCATATGGCCGCCGAACGGGCGCTGATAGATCTTGCCTTCCTCGTTGCGCGAGAACGGCACGCCGTAATGCTCGAGCTCATAGACCGCCTTCGGCGCTTCCATGGTCAGATACTGCATGGCGTCGACGTCGCCGAGCCAGTCGGAACCCTTGACGGTGTCATAAAGGTGCCACTGCCAGCTATCGGGCGTCATGTTGCGCAGCGAGGCGGCAATGCCGCCCTGGGCCGCGACCGTGTGCGAGCGGGTCGGGAATACCTTGGTGATGCAGGCCGTGCGGAAACCCTGCTCGGCCATCCCGAGCGTGGCGCGCAAGCCGGCGCCGCCGGCGCCAACGACGATCACGTCGTAGGAGTGATCGATATACTTGTAGGCCTTGCCGTTCTGGGCGGGTGAGGTCGGTGCCATATCGAGCTTATCCTACGAATGCGATTTTCAGGATGGCGAACAGACAGAGGCCGGCGATCACGATCGCAAAGAACGTGTTCAGCATCAGCAGCGCGATCTTGCCGAACTCGCCATGCACGTAATCCTCGATGATGACCTGCATGCCGAGCTTCATATGGATGACGCCGGAGATCACCATCAGCCCCATGATGACCGCGACGAAGGGGTTCGACAGCGCACGAACCACGTCCGCATAGGGCGCGCCGGCATAGGTGAGCAGGAAGATGAGGAAGAACAGGATCAGCGGAACATTGGCGACGGCCGTCAGTCGCTGGCGCCAGAAATGGTCCGTGCCGTCCTTGGCGGAGCCGAGCCCGCGAACCTTGCCGAGGGGGGTGCGCATATCCATGAGAGGACCTTCAGAAGCGAATGAGGAAGCCGATCACCCAGACCAGCACGGTCAGACAGAGCGACCCGATGATGTTGGCGATGGCGAGCTTGGTCGAGAATTCTTTCCCGAAGCCGTAGCCGAGGTCCCACATGAAGTGGCGGAAACCGCCGAGCATGTGGTGCAGCAGCGCCCAAGTATAGCCGAGCAGCACGAGCTTGCCGAGAAGGCTGCCCAGCACCCAGTTGGCCCAGTCATAGGAACCCTGGCCGCTTGCCGCTGCGATCAGCCACCAGGCGACCAGCAGCGTGCCGACGTAAAGCGCGCTACCGGTAATGCGGTGGACGATGGACATGACCATGGTGGGAATAGGTTTGTAAATTTGCAGATGCGGCGATAGGGGCCGGTTATTTGTCACGTTCGCCATCAGAACCTCGCGGCGGCTTCTCTGCGCTCCCGGATTTCGGAGCATGCTCAGTCAACCACACGAATGACAAATTCTCTGTGTGCGTTGCATCAATTGCGACGTTTAATCACCGGGAACGCCGACGACAAGCACAATCGCTGTCGGCTTTTAATTTAATCGATTCGCGTTACCGGGAAGTTTGCGGGCTAAAGAAACTGGTCTTTTCCGCTCAATATTTATGCATATTCTCCAGCCTGAATGGACAAGCCTCGGCTTTTGGCGCAATCTGGCGTTAACGATTTGTTAACGATCGGAATTCCGGAGGCCGGCATCCATGTTTCGCAGTCTGTCCGCAGTCACCCTGCTTGCCCTGTCAGCGCTTGCCGCATTCCCGGCCGCGGCCGGCGACCGGCATAACGATCATCGCTTTCCCGGCCATCGTCACGCTTTCCATGGCGGATCGTTTCTCGGCGAACGTGTGAACTGGCGCGATCGCGGTATCCGTTTCGATCATGCTTATGGCCGTCGGGCCGACAGAGACAGGATGCCGGTGCTGAAGCAGTTTTCATCGGCGGCGACCAATCGCGTCGGGCGCAGCAATCTCGTCATCGTCCCTCCCGAGCCCCGGGGTTATGACGGCGGCGACACCTATGCCGGCTCTTCTTATGTCTATCAGGCTGATGGCGGAACCTATGTCGGCGGCTATAGGTTCTATCCGCCCGGACGGCCTGAAGCTTTGGCACCGAAAGCAAAGGTCATCGACGTCGCCGTCCGGGACGACCCTTGCGCCTATGAGGCCAATGTCTGCGTCATCCGGCCTTAGAGGCAGGACAAGCCGGAAGCAAACCGCCACACCGTCGTCTTCTTGATTTCGCTGTCTTCGAGCGCCCGCGTCACCGGCACCTCATAGGCCGCGCAGAATTCCAGCCGATCCGGAGGCAGGTAGCTGCGGCCGGGATCGCCGACCAGAACCAACTTACCCTCCGTCGCCAGCCGCGACAGCCAGGGAATGAGCGCATCGGCAAAGGCGCGGTCATAGAAAACGTCGCCGGCAAGCACGATATCCGCGTCGACCGCCTGCCCGATCAGATCGGCGTCGGTAAAGCCGAGCGAAATGCCATTGACCTCGGCATTCAGCCGGACTGCCGTCTCCGCCCAGGGATCGATATCATTGGCGGTAACCTCCAGGGCACCGGCCATCGCCGCTGCAATGCCGACAAGACCGGAACCGCTGGCGAAATCCAGCACCCGCTTGCCGCGCACCACGTCCGGATGATCGAGGATGTAGCGCGCCAGTCCCTGGCCACCCGCCCAGGCGAAAGCCCAGAAGGGCGGCGGCAGGCCGATCGCCTCCAGCTCCTCCTCCGTCTTCAACCACAGCTCATGCGCCTCGCTGGCCAGATAGAGTGAAATCTCCGGCACATGCGGCGGCGCCATTGGGCTGGTATTGGCCCTGATGAAGGCTTCCGGATCGGTCTTCAACGCGGCGGATTGTCCAATCCGCCCATGCGGCAGACTTCGGCCCATTCGTCATCCGTCACCGGCTGCACCGAAAGCCGCATCGAGGTGACGAGCGCCATCTTGGCGAGCTTCTCGCTCGCCTTGACATCCTTCAGCGTCACCGGCTTCGGCATGTCCATGACGGCGCGGATATGGACGCAATCCCACTTCGGGTCGCCCTTGGCGGTGGAATCGGGTTGCGACAGCGCCGAGACCTCGACAATGCCGACAACTTCGAGCCCGTCATTGGAATGATAGAAAAACCCTTTGTCGCCGATCTGCATCGCCCGCATGTTGTTACGCGCCAGATAGTTGCGGACACCGGTCCATTCCGTGCCCTTTTCGCCGGCAGCCTTCTGCTGCTCCCAGGACCAGGAGGCTGGTTCGGATTTATAAAGCCAGTGCGCCATGCCTCACGCCTCCGGTTTGTTGAAGACCCAGTTGTAGGCCTTGACGTCCACACTTTCGAACAGTCCGGCCTTGGCATAAGGATCGGCATCGGCAAGCGCCCGCGCCGCTTCCTTCGTCTCCGCTTCGACGATGATCAGGCTGCCGCAGGCCTTGCCCTCGTCATCGAGAAATGGGCCGGCGATCTTCAGCGTTCCCTCGGCGTTCAACCCGTTCAGATATTCGACATGTGTCGGGCGCGTCTCCATGCGCACGTTCAGATGTCCCGGCTTGTCCTTGCAAAGAAGGGCGAAAAGCATGTCTGTCTCCTATTCGGTGGTGATCGGACGCGTCATCAGCTGCTCTATCGCCTCTGATATATCGAGCCTGCCGTCGATGATGGCGGAAACGGCATCGGTGATCGGCATGCTGACCGCAAGCTCTGCCGCAAGCCGCGAGGCGACGGACGCAGCAAGCGCACCTTCCACCAGCGCGCCCTGCAGCGGATCGGCCTTTTCGCCGCGCCCGAGAGCGATGCCGAAGCGCAGATTGCGCGATTGATGGCTCGTCGCCGTCAGCACCAGATCGCCGAGGCCGGAAAGCCCACGCACAGTATCCGCCTGCCCGCCCTTGGCGACGACGAAGCGCGACATTTCCGCAAGCCCGCGCGCAATCAGCGCCGCACGGGCGGAATCGCCGATGCCGCCGCCTTCGACGATGCCGCAGGCGATCGCCAGGACGTTTTTCAGCGCGCCGCCGAGCTGCACGCCGATCCGGTCGCTGGAAGCGTAGAGCCGAAAGGTCCGGCCGGAAATCGCCTGGGCGAGCCGCTCCGCGACCTCCATATCCTCAGCCGCAATCGCCATCGCCGTCGGCAGGCCCTTGGCGATATCGGCGGCAAAACCCGGGCCGGAGAGCACGGCGACGGAATGGTCCGGCAGTTCCCGTTCCAGCATGTCGGTCAGAAGATTGCCGGTTGCCCGCTCGATGCCCTTGGCGCAGGTGACGACAACGGCATCCTTGGAAAGATAGGGTCCGTATTGGCGGGCCGCATCCGCTTGTGCCTGCGACGGCATCGCAAAAAGCACGATGGAGGCGTCGGCAATCGATGCCGCCTCGGCGGCAAATTCCAGCGTATCCGGCAGAGAAATGCCGGGCAGCACCGCATCATGCAGCCGTTCGGCCTTCAGATCGGCCATTAGCGAAGGATTGCGCCCGACGAGCGTCACCGCGCTGCGGCCGGCAAGGGCGATGACGGCGGCAAGCGCCGTGCCGAAAGCCCCCGATCCGACGACGGCGATGTTTTCGCTCATGCCTTGGCCCCTCTCTTGCCGAAACCGATCAGCGTTTCCGCATGGGAATCGAGCGGCCAGCGCGAGCGCGGCTGGACGTCGAGCGGATCAGGCGCGGCACCGGTCGCCATTCGCTCCAGTCCTGCCCAGGCAATCATCACCGCATTGTCGGTGCAGAGATGCAGCGGCGGCGCAATGAAGCGGAAGCCGTTTTTGTCGCAGAGCGCCTGCAGCGTGCCGCGCAGTTCGAGATTGGCGGCGACACCGCCGGCAACGACAAGCGCCGGCTTCTCATCGGTCGCGGCAAACTCCGTCTTGAACCGCTGCAGGCCGCGGCCGATGCGATCCTTCAGCGTGCGCGAAACCGCTTTTTGAAACGAGGCGCAAATATCCGCCACATCCTGATCGCTGAGCGGCGCGATATCCTGCGCCACCTGCCGCACCGCCGTCTTCAGGCCGGAGAAGGAGAAATCGAGCCGTGCCTCGCCGACCAGTGGCCGCGGAAAATTGAAGCGATCGGGATTGCCGTCGCGCGCCATCCGTTCCACCGCCGGGCCGCCGGGATAGGGCAGACCGAGCAGCTTTGCCGTCTTGTCGAAGGCCTCGCCGAGCGCATCGTCGATCGTCGTGCCCCAGCGCTCATACTGTCCGACGCCGCGCACCAGGATCAGCTGGGTATGGCCGCCGGAGACGAGCAGCATCAGATAGGGAAAGGAAAGCCCGTCCGTCAGCCGCGCCGTCAGCGCATGGCCTTCGAGATGGTTGACCGCATAAAGCGGCTTGCCGGCGGCCCTGGCGATCGCCTTGCCGGTCATCAATCCCACAAGCAGCCCGCCGATCAGCCCCGGTCCCGACGTGGCGGCAATGGCGTCGATATCAGCCAGCGACACATTGGCGCGCTTCAGCGCCTCCTCGATCAGCTCGTCCAGCGCCTCGACATGGGCGCGCGCGGCGATCTCCGGCACCACACCGCCATAGGCGCTATGCTCGTCGAGCTGGGAAAGCACGACGTCCGACAGCACGTTGGAATGCCCCTCCGCATCGCGCTCGACGACCGCAGCGGCGGTCTCGTCGCAGCTCGTTTCGATGCCAAGGATGCGCAGAAAGGGAGCCATGAAGCCTGTTCGTTGATTGCGATGGGATGGAAACCCGTTTACGAGAACTCCGGTAACAACGGAATAGAGCGGATGCAAACAAAACCTTTCCGGATCGGCACGCGGGGCAGCCCGCTGGCGCTTGCCCAAGCGCATGAGGCCCGCGACAGGCTGATGGCGGCGCATCATCTGCCCGAGGACATGTTCGAGATCGTCGTGCTGACGACCAAGGGCGACCGCATCACCGACCGTTCGCTGGCCGAGATCGGCGGCAAGGGCCTCTTCACCGAGGAAATTGAGCAGAAGCTTGTTGCCGGCGAGCTCGATTTCGCCGTGCACTCCGCCAAGGATATTGCAACGAAGCTGCCGGAGGGGCTTTATCTCTCCGCCTATCTGCCACGCGAAGATATCCGCGACGCCGTCATCGGCCGCACCGCGCGCAAGCTGATCGACCTGCCGCATGGCGCCACCGTCGGTTCCTCGTCGCTGCGCCGTCAGGCGCTGATCCGCCGCATGCGGCCGGATATCAATGTGGTGACCTTCCGCGGCCTGGTGGAAACGCGCCTGCGCAAGCTCGAAGAGGGCCAGGTCGATGCCACCTTGCTGGCGCTTGCCGGCCTGAAACGGCTTGGGAAGGTCGAGGTTCTCACCGATATTCTCGATCCCGACACCTTCCCGCCGGCGCCGGCGCAGGGGGCGATCTGCATCGAAAGCCGCATCGGTGATACCAGGATCGACGATCTGCTGGCGCCGGTCAACGATGCCGCAACCTTCGACACGGTCTCCTGCGAGCGCGCCTTCCTCGCCGCGCTCGACGGCTCCTGCCGCACGCCGATCGGCGGTTATGCCGTCTGCGAAGGCGACCTGATCCGCTTTTCCGGCCTGATCATCACGCCTGACGGCCGCAGCCAGCATGCGGTAACGACCGACGGCCACCGCCGCGATGCGGCAGCCCTCGGCACCCGCGCCGGCCAGGACGTGCGCGCAAGGGCCGGCAGCGCCTTTTTCGACGACTGGCACTGACGCGGCCATGCGCGTGCTCGTCACCCGCCCCGCGCATTCGGCCGAGAAAACCGCACAACGTCTGCGCGATATGGGCCACGAGCCGCTGCTGCTGCCGCTGCGCCAGCCGCTGCACGACAGCGCCGCAGCCGCGACTGCGCTGGCAAGAACCAGCGGCGCAATCGCCGTGACCAGCGCCGAAGCTGTCAGGGTCATCTCCGCTCTCGGTGAGCAGCTTCGTCCACATCTTGCTCGCCCGCTTTTCGCCGTCGGTGAGACGACGGCGGAAGAAGCGCGCAAGCTTGGCTTCCGGTCGGTCGCTTCATCCAAGGGCAACGGCCGCGATCTCGCCGACCTCGTCGCGGCGCAGGGAGACGGCCGCTTGCTCTATCTTGCCGGCATGCCGCGGGCCGAAACTTTCGAAGCAGGATTGCGCCAGCGCGGCATCCGCTTTTCCGTCGCCGAATGTTATCGCATGCAGCCGGTCGTCCCCGGCCCGGCAGAGATCGAGGGGATTTTCTCAAGCCGGAGGCCGGAGGTCATTCTCTTCTATTCCCGGCAGACGGCCGAGGATTTCTTTGGCGTCCCCGAACTGCGATCAGCCCTGCCGGACGACAGCGAAATCCGCCTTCTCTGCCTCAGCGAGGCAGTGGCGCAAGCCATCCCGACCGCTCTGAAAAAAAGCGTAATGATTTCGCCAATGACGGATGAGAAAAGCCTTTTGTCGCTGCTTTGAAGGCTTTAGCCGCCCAAATTTGATCTAACCTCTTCCCTTAACTGGCATCACTGTCTAGTTTCGTTGCAATGCAGGATAAAGAGGACCTCATGGTATCGGGAAACCCGCCACGCCATTCGAAGAGCGCCGACGAGCCGGTCACGATCGACCTCGCAGCACAGGATTTCGCCTCTGCAGCCGATACCGAAAAACCGGTCGAGAATGATGTCGGCGATGCCGTCACCGGCCCCGCCGATGCCGGCGTGACACCCGAAACTGACGCTGCGCCGCAGGTCGAAGATGAACGGGTCGAGCAGGAAAAGGCCGAACACGAGGACCAGCTCGGAACGGATGCGCGCGCGGAGGAACCGGTAGCCCGGGAAGCTTCCTTCACGCCCGCGGCCGAACAGCCCGCGCCGAAGAGCGCCACCACCTCCGGTCTCATTGCCGCCGGCATCGTCGGCGGCCTCGTGGCGCTGCTTGGCGCCGGCGCCATCCAATATGCCGGTTACCTCCCGGGCGGCTCGTCCGCGCCACAGACGGCCTCGCCGCAGACGGCCGAGCTTTCCGGCGAGATCGACGGCCTGAAACAGACCGTCGCCAACCTTGCCGCCAATCCGGCGAGCGTAGATGATGGTGCGCTTGCAAAGCGCGTCGCTGCGCTGGAAACGGCTGCGAAGGCCCCGACAGCCGCAGCACCGGCCGATTCGGCAAATGTCGAGGCACTCAACCAGAAGATTGCGGAACTGACCGGCCAGGTCGACCAGTTGCGCACCACCCTTTCCCAGTCTTCCGAGCAGCAGACGACGAGCGGTGCCGATATCTCCAAGCGCCTCGAAGAGGCTGAGAAGAAACTGAACGCGCCACGCGAGGATGTCGCCGTTGCGCGGGCGATTGCGGCGGCCGCTCTGAAGGCGGCGATCGATCGCGGTGGGCCGTTCCTGGCCGAACTCGATACCTTCGCCGGTGTCGCACCCGATGATCCCACTGTTGCCGATCTGCGCGCCTTTGCCGAGACCGGCATTCCCTCACGCGCCGAACTCGTGCGTCAGGTTCCCGATGTCGCCACCGCGATTGTCGAAGCCGTCAACCAGCCGGATCCGAACGAAAGCTGGTCGGACCGGTTGATGTCGAGCGCCAAGTCGCTGGTGTCAGTCCGTCCCGTCGGCAATATCGAGGGCGAAAGCGTCGAAGCCGTCGCTGCCCGCCTGGAGGACAAGGTGAAGAGCGGCGACCTGCCGGGCGCTTCCGCCGAATGGAATAATCTGCCGGCTCCGGGCAAGCAGGCTTCCGCCGCGTTCAAGCAATCGCTCGAAGCGCGTATCCGGGTCGAGGAACTGGTGGGCGGGGCGCTGTCGAAAGCGGTTTCCGGCACCGGCAAGGAGGGATGAGACCATGCTGATCCGCCTTGTCGCCTTCGCCCTCTTCGTGCTGCTTCTCGCCTATGGCTTCTCCTGGCTCGCCGATCGTCCGGGTGACCTCTCGCTGATCTGGGAGGGCCAGCTCTACCAGACCAAGCTGATCGTCGCCGCCAGCGCGATCATCGCTCTGATAGCCGCCGTGATGATCGGCTGGTGGTTCGTCCGCCTGGTCTGGACCTCGCCGCATTCGGTGACGCGCTATTTCCGCGCCCGCAAGCGCGACCGCGGCTATCAGGCGCTGTCGACCGGCCTGATCGCTGCCGGCGCCGGCAATGCGGCTCTCGCCCGCAAGATGGCCGCCCGCTCACGCGGCCTCATCCGCGCCGATCAGGAGCCGCTGATCAACCTGCTCGAAGCCCAAGCCGCGCTGATCGAAGGCCGCCATGATGAGGCGCGCGCCAAATTCGAGGCGATGGCCAACGATCCCGAGACGCGCGAGCTCGGCCTGCGCGGCCTTTATCTGGAGGCCCGCCGCCTCGGCGCCAATGAGGCCGCCCGCCAATATGCCGAAAAGGCTGCCGACACCGCGCCCTATCTGCCTTGGGCCGCTCAGGCGACGCTTGAATATCGTAGCCAGGCCGGCCGCTGGGACGATGCCATCCGCCTGCTCGAACAACAGAAGGCCGCCCGCGTCGTCGAAAAGGCCGAAGCCAACCGTCTGCACGCCGTCCTGCTGGCAGCGCGCGCCGGCGAGAAGTTGGAAAGCAATCCGACCGGTGCCCGCGACGACGCGCTGCAGGCGCTGAAACTCGCCGCCGATTTCATACCGGCAGCCCTGATTGGCGCCAAGGCGCTATTTCGCGAAGGCGGTGTGCGCAAGGCCGCCTCGATCCTCGAACAGGCATGGAAATCGGCACCGCATCCTGAGATCGGCCAAGCCTATGTCAGGGCCCGCAGTGGTGATTCCACCCTCGATCGGTTGAAGCGCGCCGAACGGCTGGAAGGGCTGCGCCCGAACAATGTCGAATCCCTTCTCGTCGTCGCCCAGGCTGCGCTCGACGCGCAGGAATTCGCCAAGGCTCGCGCCAAGGCGGAAGCAGCAGCACGCATGCAGCCGCGTGAGAGCGCTTTCCTGCTGCTGGCCGACATCGAAGAAGCCGAAACCGGCGACCAGGGCCGGGTGCGCCACTGGCTGGCCCAGGCGCTGAAAGCCCCGCGCGATCCGGCCTGGGTGGCGGATGGTTTCGTGTCCGACAAATGGCTGCCGGTCTCGCCGGTGACCGGCCGCCTCGACGCCTTCGAATGGAAAGCGCCGTTCGGCCAGATCGAGGGTCCGCTCGAAGACGGCTCAGTGCCGGCCTCGATCGAAACAGCCCTGAAGACCTTGCCGCCGCTGCGCGACGTCAGGCCGGAAAGCCCGGTCAACGACCATCGCATCATCGAGCTGGAAAGCGCCGCGACGATTGCCGAAGCTGTGCGCCCGACGCCGGCACCGGCAAAACCGAAGCCCACCGAACCGGCCGCGAGCGACAAAGCGCCCGCACCGGGCGAGGCAAAACCTTTCTTTGGCGGGCGGCCGGATGATCCCGGCGTTCGCGATCCCAGGGTGGAACAGGAACCCAAGACCCGGCTCCGCCTTTTCTGAAATGGAACGAAAACCGCATGTTCGAACGCTTTCAGGCATTCTTCCAGAATCTTACCGCCGACCACCCCAGGAAAGGTTTTGCCCCTGACGATCCACGCATAACAGTGGCAGCGCTCTGTATGCAGGTCATGGAGGCAGACGGTCAGATCAAAGCCAGCGAGAAAAAGCGGCTGCGCAAGCTGCTGAAGGAGCAGTATGCACTCGACGGCAAGCAGCTCGATGCGCTGATCGCCGCCGGCCTTGAGGCCGAAAGCACCGCCGTCGACTATTATCGCTTCACCGCCGACTTGAAACGCCATCTCAATACCGAGCAACGGCTGGAACTGATCGGCATTCTCTGGGACATCGTCTATGCCGATGGCGAACGCAGCGAAATGGAAGACCATGTAATCTGGCGTATCGCCGATCTGCTCGGCGTCTCCTCGCGCGAGCGCATCCAGAAGCGGCAGGAGGCCGCCGCCAGGGTCACAGATGTCCGGGTTGCGCAAGATGATACCGACTGAGCAAAACTCCGACCGCGACCGGCGCCCGATCCTCATCGTCCTGCATCAGGAGCGGTCGAGCCCCGGCCGTGTCGGCCAATTGCTTGTCGAAAAAGGCTACCGCCTCGATATCCGTCGCCCGGTTCTCGGCGAGCCGCTTCCGGTAACGCTCGAAGACCATGCCGGCGCTGTGGTCTTCGGCGGGCCGATGAGCGCCAATGATCCCGATGACTTCGTCAAGAAGGAAATCGGCTGGATCGACGTGCCGCTGCGGGAAAAACGCCCTTACCTCGGTATCTGCCTTGGCGCCCAGATGCTGGTGCACCATCTCGGCGGCAAGGTGCAGACGAATGCCGACGGCTCGACGGAGATCGGCTGGTACCCTCTCCGCCCGACCGAGAAGGGCCGCCTGCTGATGCACTGGCCGAAGATGGTCTATCATTTCCACCGCGAGGGCTTCGAGCTGCCGCACGGCGCCCACCTTCTGGCCGAAGGCGATGCATATCCGAACCAGGCCTTCCGCTACGACGGTAACGCCTGGGGACTGCAGTTCCATGCCGAATTGACCCGAGTGATGATGCACCGCTGGGTGGTGCACGGCGCGCACCGCTTCATCCTGCCGAACGCCCAGCAGGGCCGCGAACATCTCGAAGGCCGCATGCTGTTCGACGCGCCGCTGAAAGCCTGGCTGAGCGAATTCCTCGATATCGTCTTCGAAGGCAAGACGGCAAAGGCGACGTCTTCTATCGCGCTTCGCGCATCGTCCGTTTCTTAAGATTCCGACGATGCAGTGGGCGCGTCGAGCGTATCGATCCGCCGCAATTTCGGGAAACTCGACGCCCAGATCGCCGCCACCGCCAAAGTTCCGATCCCGCCGATAACGACCGCCGGCACAGCGCCGAAGATCGATGCCATCGTGCCGGCCCGGAATTCCCCGAGTTCGTTCGAAGCACCGACGAAGACCATGTTGACCGCATTGACGCGGCCGCGCAGCTGATCCGGCGTCCAGAGCGCAATCAGGCTCTCGCGGACATAGACCGACACCATGTCAGCCGCCCCCATCAGCGCCAGCGCCGCGATCGAGACTTCGGTATTGGTCGAGATCCCGAAGATGATCGTTCCTAGACCGAACAGGGCGACGCCGATGAACATGTAGATGCCGGCGCGATGTTTGAGCGGATAGGCGGCGAGGAGGATCGCCATGACGATGGCGCCAAGTCCCGGCGCCGAGCGCAGCAGTCCGAGGCCCCAGGGGCCGAGCGTCAATATATCACGTGCGAAGATCGGCATCAGTGCGGTTGCGCCGCCGAGCAGCACGGCGAAGAGATCGAGCGAGATCGCCCCGAGCACCACCTTTTCGGCGCGGATGAAACTGAAGCCGCCAAGGATCATCGCCCAGCTCTTGGTCTCGCCCGTCGTCTTCTGCACCGGTTTTGGGATCATGTAGAGAAGAGCCGCGCCGAGCACGGAAAAGATCACCGCCACCGTATAGGCGGTCGGTGCGCTGACGCCGTAGAGCAGACCGCCGAGCACCGGCCCGGTGATTGCCGCGAGCTGCCAGGACGACGAATTCCAGGCGATCGCGTTGGAGAGATCCTGCTCTGGCACGAGATTGGGAGCCAGCGATTGCACCGCCGGCGACATGAAGGCGCGTTCGATGCCGAAGATCAAAAGCACCGCGAAAACCGGCAGCGGCGTGAAGGTCCCCATCGCCGTCATGACCAGCAGCGCCAGCGTGCAGAGCGCGCTCACCAGCGAGCAGAGGGCGGCGATCGCTCGGCGATTGTACCGATCGGCCACCGAGCCGGTGACGAGCATGAGCAGCAGCGACGGCAGGAACTGCACAAGGCCGATCAAACCGAGATAGATCGCGCTGCCGGTCTGGTCGTACATCTGCCATCCCACGGCAACGCTGACGATCTGCTGCGAGAAGGAAAGCAGGAAGCGCGCTAGGAAGAACCGCGTATAGGACGAATGCCGGAACGCGGCAAAACGGTCTCCGGTGGGCGAAAACGACATGGGTGTTTTCCGAGGGGACGGGCGCCGGAAGTGCGGCAAGGCCGCCCGTTAAACATGATTCACCGCGTGTTTCCACACGGCACTTGCTCGTTTAGTCGCCAATGTCTACATGTCTGTCAACAACGAATTGGAGACGACGATGTTTGCGCTGTTTCAAACCATTGATTTGGCTTTGAATATTTACACTTGGATCCTGATTGGCAGTGCCATTTTTTCCTGGCTCTATGCCTTCAACGTCATCAATTCCAGCAATCAGTTCGTCAATTCGGTCGGCACATTCCTCTATAATGTCACCGAACCGGTGCTGAAGCCGATCCGCCGCTTTTTGCCGAACCTTGGCGGCATCGACATTTCGCCGATCATCCTGCTGCTGATCATCTTCTTCCTGCGCACCTTGCTTTGGACCACGGTTTACCCGCTGGTCGCTTGAGCCGTCCCTGGAGTCTTTTCCACGATCATCTGCGCCTCGCCGTCCGGCTCACACCGAATGGCGGGCGTGACGCGATCGACGGCATCGAGGCCGACGGCGAAGGTGGAGCGCTTCTCAAGGCACGCGTCACATCAGCGCCGGAGAAAGGCAAGGCCAACAAGGCCCTGATCCTTCTGGTCGCCGACGCCCTGCGCATTCCCAAATCCAGCATCAGCCTCGTCGCCGGCCAGACCGCGCGTAAAAAAATCCTCCGGATCGAGGGCGACCCGGAGGATTTGGCAAAAAAGCTCGAAACGCTTTTAGGCTGAATTATCAGCCCTTGTTCTTCTTGGCGCGCTCGACGGCTTCAAGGATGAGTTCGCCGGCTTCCTTGGAATCGCCCCAGCCATAGATCTTCACCCACTTGCCGGGCTCCAGATCTTTGTAGTGTTCGAAGAAATGCTCGATCTGCTTCAGCGTGATCTCGGGAAGATCGGTGTGGTTCTTCACCTTTTCATAGCGCAGCGTCAGCTTCGGCGACGGCACGGCGATGATCTTCTCGTCCTTGCCGGAATTGTCTTCCATCTTCAGGACGCCGATCGGGCGCACGTTGATGACGCAGCCCGGAACCAGCGGGCGGGTGCTGGCGATCAGCACGTCGATCGGGTCGCCGTCTTCCGACAGCGTGTGCGGCACGAAACCATAATTGCCCGGGTAGGTCATCGGCGTATAGAGGAAACGATCGACGACCAGCGTGCCGGCTTCCTTGTCCATCTCATACTTGATGGGATGGCCACCGACCGGAACCTCGACGATAACGTTGACGTCCTCAGGTGGATTATTACCGATTGAAATGGCGTCGATGCGCATAGGAAACTCCCGCGAGGTTAAATTGCTCGCAGCCAGATAATCAGTTTCATGTGGCAACGCAACATTTGAGATCACCAATGCGTGACAGCACCGGCGCAAAATACTCAAACTTTCGAATGGGAAAACAGGCCGTCGCAACCAGCCCGGTCAGTTCCAGATGAAGCCGATCTTCTTCAACTGCCTGTGGTCGAAACTTTCCATGCCTTCGCAGAAATCGACCCCGCCGTGATGACGGTAGAAACGGCCGGCGGTCTCGTTTTCCTCGAGGCACCAGACGACCAGCCCCTTGCAGCCGAGCGACTTCAACAGTCGGCGCGCCTCACCGAACAGCATCCGGCCGAGGCCGATGCCCTGATATTCCGGCCGAAGGTAAAGTTCGTAAATCTCGCCTTCCTGCGGCAGCGCCCGGGCGCGGTTGAGGCCGAGCGTCGCGTAGCCGGCAACGGTTCCGGCGACATCGAGAACCAGCAACGTCGCCGGACCGCGCGTTGCCTTGCGCCACCAGTTTTCACCGCGCCGCTCGATCATCTGCGTCAGTGCGCGATGCGGAATAATGCCTGCGTAAGTATGCTGCCAGGCGAGTCTATGGGTTTCCGATATGGCTCGGGCATCGTTGGGTTCGGCCCGCCGAACATCGATCGACAACGTCTTCATAACGTTCACTCTGGTCCCGCCAAAGGCAATTAACCATATGCGGCCAGCGCATCGTGATCGATTGCCCACAGACTTGATATGTGGACGACAGATAAAATTTAACGCTTTTTTAACGATTGTCACAAGTCGGAATCAGCGCAGCGCACAATAAAAAACCCCGGCACCAAGGCCGGGGTCTCAAACGTTGTTTTTAAAGCTCTTTGTTGATGCATGTCGTTATCCGCGACATGCGACTTCTCACAGAGCCGCTTTGGACTTTTCGAAGCGCTTGCGATCGTTTGCGTCGAGATACATCTTGCGCAGACGAATATTCTTCGGTGTCACTTCCATCAGTTCGTCTTCCTGGATCCAGGAAAGAGCACGATCAAGCGTCATGCGGATCGGCGGCGTCAGCTTGACGGCTTCGTCCTTGCCGGCGGCGCGGATGTTGGTGAGCTGCTTGCCCTTCAGGACATTCACTTCAAGGTCGTTGTCGCGCGTGTGGATGCCAATGATCATGCCGGCATAGACCTTTTCGCCCGGCTCGATGATCATCGGGCCGCGATCTTCCAGGTTGAACATCGCATAGGCGACGGCTTCGCCGGGAGCGTTGGCGAGCAGCACGCCGTTGACGCGGCCACCGATCACACCCTTGTAGGGCTGGTAGTCGTGGAACAGGCGGTTCATGATCGCCGTGCCGCGCGTATCCGTCAGCAGTTCCGACTGGTAGCCGATCAGGCCACGGGTCGGCGCGTAGAAACGCAGGCGAAGACGGTTGCCACCCGACGGACGCAGCTCGACCATTTCGGCCTTGCGCTCGGACATCTTCTGCACGACGACACCGGAATGTTCTTCGTCGACGTCGACGACGACCTCTTCGATCGGCTCCAGAAGCTGGCCGTTTTCATCCTTGTGCATCACGACGCGCGGACGCGACACGGCAAGCTCGAAGCCTTCGCGACGCATGGTTTCGATGAGAACGGCGAGCTGAAGTTCGCCGCGGCCGGATACGTAGAACGAATCCTTGCCTTCGGCCTCTTCGATCTTCAGGGCGACGTTGCCTTCGGCTTCCTTGAGCAGACGGTCGCGGATGACGCGGGAGGTAACCTTGTCGCCTTCGGTGCCCGCCAGCGGGCTATCGTTGACGATGAACGACATGGTGACGGTCGGCGGATCGATCGGCTGCGCCTGCAGCGGCTCGGTGACCGAGGGATCGCAGAAGGTGTCGGCGACCGTGCCCTTGGAAAGGCCGGCGATCGCGACGATATCGCCTTGATGCGCTTCGTCGATGGCCGTGCGCTCGATGCCACGGAAGGCGAGGATCTTGGAAATCCGGCCGGTTTCGATCGTCTTGCCGTCGGCGTGAAGAACCTTCACCGCCTGGTTCGGCTTGATGGAACCGGAATTGATGCGGCCGGTGATGATGCGGCCGAGGAAGGGGTTGGCTTCGAGGATCGTGCCGATCATCGTGAACGGGCCTTCGTGAACGGTCGGCTCCGGGACATGCGCGAGCACCAGGTCGAGCAGAGGTGCGAGACCCTGGTCCTTCGGGCCTTCCGGATTGACGTTCATCCAGCCGTCGCGGCCCGAACCGTAGAGGATCGGGAAGTCGAGCTGCTCGTCGGTCGCGTCGAGATTGGCGAAAAGGTCGAAGACTTCGTTGATGACTTCTTCGTGGCGGCCGTCCGGACGGTCGATCTTGTTGATCGCGACGATCGGGCGAAGGCCGACCTTCAGCGCCTTGCCGACGACGAACTTGGTCTGCGGCATCGGGCCTTCGGACGCATCGACGAGAACGATCGCGCCGTCCACCATCGACAGAATGCGCTCGACTTCACCGCCAAAGTCGGCGTGGCCGGGGGTGTCGACGATGTTGATGCGGACACCCTTCCACTCGACCGAGGTCGCCTTGGCGAGAATGGTGATGCCGCGTTCTTTTTCGAGATCGTTCGAATCCATCACGCGTTCAGCGACACGCTGATTTTCGCGGAACGAGCCGGACTGCTTGAGAAGCTCATCCACCAGGGTCGTCTTGCCATGGTCAACGTGCGCGATGATCGCGATATTGCGAAGTGCCATATGTAAAATCTCTGAGGCTGCGGCGCACGCTCTTGAGGACGCGCCTATTGGTTTGGGGCGTCCATACAGTTTTTTTTGCGTTTGCGAAAGAGGGGAACGCGCAAAAGCTGCGGCATGGCTGTCGCCCTGCCGCATCATGGCGTGTCATCAAATTGTCTTAGGCGTCGCTGCCTGTCAATTCCTCGAAGGTCGAAAGCCCCTTTTTGACCAGCATCGCATGCGGGCTCGGCAGCTTGCCGCGGAAGGCCTTGTAGGCGTCCTCTGGATCGACCGAACCGCCGACGGAATAGATATTCTCCTTGAGCTTGCGCGCCATCTCGCCGTTGAAGGCATCTCCCGTCTCCTCGAAGGCGGCAAACGCGTCGGCATCAAGCACCTCCGACCACATATAGGAGTAATAGCCGGCCGAATAACCGCCGGAGAAGATATGCTGGAAGTGCGGGGTCGCATGGCGCATGACGATCGATTTCGGCATGCCGATCTCGGCCAGCACCTCCGCCTGCACCGCCATCGGATCGGCAACCGCCTCACGCGTGTGAAACGCCATATCGACCAGCGCCGACGAGGTGAACTCGACGGTGTTGAAGCCAGCGTTGAAGGTCCGGGCGGCAAGCACCTTGTCGAGCAGATCCTGCGGCATCGGCTCGCCGGTTTCGATATGCACGGCGTAGCGCTTCAGGATATCGGGCACCGTCAGCCAGTGCTCGTAGAGCTGCGACGGCAGTTCAACGAAATCGCGCGAAACGCCGGTGCCGGCGACGGAAGGGTAGGTGACGTTTGAAAGCATGCCGTGCAGCGCGTGGCCGAATTCGTGGAACAGCGTGCGCGCATCGTCGAGCGACAGCAGTGCCGGCTTGCCCTCGGCCGGCTTGGCGAAATTGCAGACGTTGTAGATGATCGGCAGCTCGCCGTGGCGGCCGTTCTTCAGCTCCAGTCTGTGCTGCGATTGCAACGAGCTCATCCAGGCGCCTGATCGTTTCGAACCGCGGGCAAAATAATCGCCGAGGAAAAGGGCGACCAGCCGGTCTTCGCGATCCCTGATTTCAAACACCCTGACATCCGGGTGATAGGCGGGCACGTCCTTCTTCTCGACGGCGTGGATACCGAACAGCCGGCCGGCCACCTCGAAGCAGGCCTCGATGATCTTCTCGAGCTGCAGATAGGGTTTGAGCTCGGCCTCGGAGAAATCGAACTTTCGCGCCCGGATCTTTTCGGCGTAGTGGCGCCAGTCCCAGGGCATCACCTCGTGGTTTCGCCCTTCCTCGGCAATCAGCGCTGATATATCGGCCTCCTCCTCGCCGGCGCGTTTTACCGCCCGCGCCCAGACGGCCTTGAGCAGGTCGTTCACCGCATCCGCCGTTTTTGCCATCGTGTTGTCGAGCTTCAACTCGGCGAAATTGCCGTAACCAAGCAGCGTTGCCACCTGATGGCGCAGCGCCAGCGTTTCCTTGATGACGGCGCGATTGTCCGTCTCGCCGTCATTTTCGCCGCGTGCCACCCAAGCCTTGAAAGCCTGCTCGCGCAGATCGCGGCGTTCCGAGAAGGTCAGGAACGGTTCGATAATCGAGCGTGACAGCGTCACCGCATATTTGCCCGCTTCACCGCGTTCGCGCGCTGCCGCGGCCATCGCGTCGCGCAGGAATTCCGGCAGCCCGTCGAGTTCCGCTCCGGAAGAAAGCGCGAGTGCCCAGGCCTTCTCGTCGGCGAGCACGTTCTGGCCGAATTGCGTCCCGAGGCCGGCAAGCTTCTCATTGATCGCCGCAAGCTCCTCCTGCTCTGCCTTTTCAAGCTTGGCGCCCGATTTGACGAAACCTTTCCAGTGGCGTTCCAGCACGCGTGTCTGTTCGAGCGTCAGGCCAAGGCTGTCGCGCGTTTCCCAGAGCGTGTCGATGCGCGCGAAAAGCGCTGCGTTCATGCCGATCTTCGAATAGTGGCGCGACATCTTCGGTGAGATCTCCCGCTCCAACGCCTGGATCACATCATTGGTATGAGCGCCCGCCTTGTTCCAGAACAGCGCCGAAACGCGCGACAGCGCGTCGCCGGCGATCTCCAGCGCCACGACCGTATTGTCGAATGTCGGCGCCTCGCCATTGCCGGCGATCTCGTCGATCTCCCCCTCATGGGCGGCAAGCGCCGCGTCGAAGGCGGCGGCGAAATCACCGTCTTCAACGGCATCGAAACGCGGCAGGCCGTGAAGGCCGTCCCAAGTCACCAGCGCCGGATTGAAATCATGTGGAGAAGGCATCGGAGAATTCCTTTTTGGCATGCACGGGGTTCGTCAATATAGGAGAGCCGGCGCAGAATTGGTATGTTGCCGGGAAGGACCTTTTGCCTCGCCTGCAAAATCTGGTGGACAAAAGTTGACGCGCGAAAATTAACCAATCGTTAACGATTGACGCGAATCACGCGCAAGCGCTAGTTTTCCCATGTTTCGCCGTGCACGGGGACATGCGCCATGGAAATTTTTTCTGTGCGGTCTTCTCAGAGTTTGCTTTTTAAAAATAATCCAAATAACGCAAAAAGTTCGAAGACCTCTGATATTGAAATTGAGACCAGAGCTCCCGCCCCGGCCTCGTTTAAGATCGACGACAATAGTGACGAAGGGCCGGATTTCACCGCGGTCAGCCCAGGAGAACTGCGCAATTACGCGCGCCAGAGTTTCGACAGCGGGCTGATCGATCAGAATACCTACGCGGCGATCTCCGAGCCGCTGCCGATGCATGCGATCGATCCGCTCGGCAACGTCATCGATCTCTCCAGCGTCACCGACGGCACCAACTTCAATTTCCTCGATTATTACAAAAATCAGTTGCAGGTCGCCATGTCGATCGGCGAACCGGACGAGGTCCAGACGCTGAAATCGATCGTCAATTTCCTGGATAGTTGAATCAGGCCTTGCGCCAGCCGATAAGGCCGGGTGTTGCATGCCATAATGCCTGGGCGGCAAAGCCCATGAACAGTACGCCCGAACAACGCACGATCAACCGTTCATGCGCCCGATAGAAACGGCGGACCGCGCCCGCGCCGATGACGCCAATCAGGATGATGTCGGCCGTCACGAAACCGACGAACGACACACCGACAAGCAGCGGCAACGCCTCGAAATCAAGCGCTCCGGCCGAGCCCGCAACCAGTGCGGTGAAGGTGGCTAGCGCCACCGGATAACCCTTCGGATTGGTGACGCCGAAGATCAGACCGCGGCGAAACGGCCGCTCGACCACCACCAGCGCCTGCCCCTCGGCTTTCGGCTTGGCATTGACGGCGCTCCAGCCGATCCAGGCGAGATAGAAGCCGCAGGCAAGGCCGAGCAGGTCGAAGACGAAGGTTCCGATCGTCTTTGCCCCGACGATCGCGATCAGCGCCAGCGACGACCATATGATATCCCCGACCAGATGCCCCATCATGAAGAAGGCGCCCGCTTTGCGGCCCTGCCCGGCGCCGATGCCGAGCAGTTGCAGGAAGGCGGGTCCCGGAATGAGCACATAAAAGAGCGCCGCCAGAAAGGCGCCGACGACGAGGGACTGCGTCATGGGGATACTCCGGAGGATGATTGCGGCAGACTAAGCAATGACGGCCGTCCGTCAAGGGAGGTCGAACGGCGATGAAAGGCGGAATCAGGTAGAAACGCCACTGGGGGCGGCTTTCGGCCCGGCGCGGACATTATTCGTTGTCGAAAAATAAGGCTGCTCTGCGCCCCATAATGGTCATCGAGCCCCCCGTCGCTGTTGCTGCAAGCGGACATGACGCAGTGACAACGCGGGTCGCAGTTGCGCCAACAGCCGCCATTCCTCCCCATGCGGGTGATTAGATCACGAATTCCTCCTCGTACCTCTGTGGCTCGGGAACAACCGTAACCTCCACCGGAACGATCCAATTGGCCGCGTAGCTCTCGCAGTCGGAACGCTGGAGGTCGGGCTGCACGCACCCCGCCCCATCGATCGCGCGACATCGCAGTATATATCGCCCCACTTCTTCGGGGGTCCACACATACTCCCACAAGCGCCATGCAAAGGGACGGTCTGTTTCGAGGAGCCTTCCCTCGCGCCAGCCCCTGCCATCTCCGGTGCAGACCTGCACCTGCCGGATAGCAGCCTCTCCGCTCCAGGCGGCTCCGAAAATCCGGTACGGTTGGCCGGCGATGAGATGCGCCCCCTGTACGGGACGCGCGATCTGCGCTTTGACCTCCATCTCCGCAAGGGGGACCAGCCTGGGTTCCCCGAGGCTGCGCTCCCAACGGAAATAGTCGCGCGCCTGCCAGTAGCCAAGGAACGGTTGCTCCACAACCGTGATATGCGTGATCCACTTGACCCAAGCCATGCCGAACCAGCCACCCACGACCGCGCGTAGCGGGTAGCCATGATCCCGCGTCAACGGCTCCTCGTTCATCGAATAGGCAAGGATCGTGCTGTCAGCGATGGCCTTCTCAAGCGGTAAACTGCGCGCAAACGCGATGGGGCCGGGAGAAGCCGTTTTCTTGTTTGTGTCGACGACGCCGCTGTCGGCGCCTGCGAGCAGAACCTCACATGCGGTTTGCTTAACGCCCGCCATTTCCAAAATCTCGCGCAGAAGAACACCTGTCCACGCGGCATTGCCGACGGCTCCGTTCTGCCACTGCAACCCCTCCTTCGGCGGCTCATAGTAGACGCGCCCGTTCCCTGCACACTCGACGACGGCGGTGAAAGTCGTGCTCCGCATCGCCTTGATGCTGTCGAGGTCTAGTTCGATCGGCCGCTCCACCGCCCCGCCAACGCGCAATCTCCAGTCTCGCGCATCGAGGTCCGGCGACGGGAAATGGTTTCGCACGAAGAACTGCTCGGTTGGGATCAGCCAATCGGAGAGCGACGCAAACGGAAACTCGATGTTCGGTGGGGATTTCTGTCGAACTATTGGACTGGGTTGCTGTGGTGTCGGCATCGTCCTCGTCTCCCCTTTCAACAGCACAACGTCGGCTCTCGGTCGCGCGAATTCCGGTACGATCACACCGCCCCTCGCAGTGCGTCTGTCGCATTCCGCCTTCGGGCCAAACATCATGATACAAAACCGCGGCGACGGAGAGAAGCGCGAGGAAGTCGCAGCATCCTAGATATGAAGCATATGGAAGCTACCGCCGCGCATGCGCAAGCTTATTGTCGGCATGCCGCCGCACGACCTTCTTGGCCACTTCTATGCGCAGTACCGCGTTAGGCAGCGGAAGATACGTTGAAGGCGTGGCCGGCCGCTCGATCTTCCGACTGACCTAGCTGCGGGGCGCGCCGCACGGAAGCAATAGAGCGCGGCAATAGACCAGACATCGTCATGCCTGCGGCGTCGCTCGCCTTCGCCTGTTCAGGTGTGGGACTGCAGTTGGCGTATCTCCCGTTCGGGCATGGGAAGAGGATTCACGTTCGTGATCTTCAGCCGAATCCGTCCGGCTTCGGAACGACCGCTGTCGACGACCCATTCAGGCGGCCCCAAATCGGACACTTACTCAAGCCGAGTTAATGCCCGCAATTGGTCATCTTAGACGCTCTAAGGAGATTAGTGGCACTTGCGAAAAAGCCCGCGCGGTGCAGAACCGGCGGGCTCATATCGAATTCGAAGGCGAACCGTGATTACTTCACAAGGTTGCGCTTGGCGAGCGTGCGCAGGCGCAGCGCATTGAGCTTGATGAAGCCGGCTGCGTCCTTCTGGTCGTAGGCGCCCTGATCGTCCTCGAAGGTGACGAGCTTGTCGGAATAAAGCGACTTTTCGCTTTCGCGGCCGATGACCATGACATTGCCCTTGTAGAGCTTCAGCGTCACTTCGCCCTCGACATGCTCCTGGCTCTTGTCGATCAGCGCCTGCAGCATCTCGCGCTCCGGCGAGAACCAGAAGCCGTAATAGATCAGCTCGGCGTAGCGCGGCATGATCTCGTCCTTGAGGTGGGCGGCACCGCGGTCGAGCGTGATCGATTCGATGGCCCGGTGCGCCGTAAGCAGGATCGTGCCGCCTGGCGTTTCGTAGATGCCGCGCGACTTCATGCCGACATAGCGGTTCTCGACGAGGTCGAGACGGCCGATGCCGTTGTCGCGGCCGTAATTGTTGAGCGCCGCCAAAAGTGTCGCCGGGCTCATGCGCACACCATTGATCGAAACCGCGTCACCCTTTTCAAAACCGACTTTGATCACCGTTGCCTTGTCGGGTGCAGCCTCGGGCGAAATGGTGCGCATATGCACATATTCCGGCGCTTCCTGGGCGGGGTCTTCGAGAACCTTGCCCTCGGAAGAGGAATGCAGAAGGTTGGCGTCGACGGAGAACGGCGCCTCGCCCTTCTTGTCCTTGGCGACCGGGATCTGATGCTGCTCGGCGAAGGCGAGCAGGTCGGTGCGGCTCTTGAACGCCCAGTCGCGCCACGGTGCGATGATCTTGATGTCGGGGTTCAAAGCATAGGCGGACAATTCGAACCGGACCTGGTCGTTGCCCTTGCCGGTCGCCCCATGGGCGATCGCATCCGCACCCGTCTTGCGGGCGATATCGATCAGATGCTTGGAAATCAACGGCCGGGCAATCGAGGTGCCGAGCAGGTAGACGCCTTCATAGACGGCATTGGCGCGGAACATCGGGAAGACGAAATCGCGCACGAATTCCTCGCGCACATCCTCGATATAGATCTCCTTGATGCCGAGCATCTCGGCCTTCTTGCGCGCCGGCTCCAGCTCTTCGCCCTGGCCGAGATCGGCGGTGAAAGTGACGACTTCGGCGCCGAGTTCCGTCTGCAGCCACTTCAGGATGATCGAGGTGTCGAGGCCGCCGGAATAGGCGAGCACGACTTTCTTCACGTCTTTATATGATGCCATGATGATGAGGTCCGTTGCATAAAGGCCGGCGAAAACCCGGTGTCGCGGCACTTTTAGCGAGATTGGCGCCTGACGCAAGGGCAAGTGCGACGCCCATGCGCCGATAGCGTTTGACAGCGCCAAAGCGGAGCCCATATTCGCCAGCGTCCGAACTATGCTCGAGGAGAGGCAACCCCCGTGACGAATATTCAAGACATTTTCAAGAAGTCCAATGTTGCCGTCATCACCGGCGGCGCCTCCGGCATCGGCCTGGCGGCAGCGAAATATTTCGCCGGGCGCGGTATGAGCGTCGTCATCGCCGATCTCGGCGGCGATCGGCTGGCCGAGGCCGCCGACGAACTCAAGGCCATTGTCGGCGAGGAAAATGTGATGGCGGTCGAAACCGACGTCGCATCCAAGGACTCGCTCGAGGCGCTCGAACGCGCCGTGCTCCAGCGTTTCGGCCGCGTGCATGTGCTGATGAACAATGCCGGCATCGGCCCGGAAACTTCGATCTTCAGCCCGCAGGCCAACTGGGACAATATCTTCGCCGTCAATCTGATGGGCGTCGTCAACGGCACGCGCACCTTCGGCCCGAAGATGCTGTCGCATGGCGAGCCAGGCCTGATCATCAACACCGGCTCGAAGCAGGGCATCACCACGCCCCCCGGCAACCCCGCTTACAACATTTCCAAGGCTGGGGTGAAGGTCTTCACCGAAGCGCTCGAACACGAGCTTCGCAACGTCGACGGCGGAAATATTTTCGCCCATCTTCTCATCCCCGGCTTCGTCTTCACCGGTTTGACCCAAGGCAGCCATGTCGAAAAACCGGCCGCCGCCTGGACACCGGAGCAGACCATCGACTTCATGGTCGAGAGCCTTGAGCGCGGCGACTTCTATATCCTCTGCCCCGACAATGACGTAGCCCGCGCAGTCGATGAGCGCCGCATGCTCTGGGCGGCCGGCGACATCGTCGAGAACCGCCCGCCACTGTCGCGCTGGCACAAGGACTACGGCGACAAGTTCAAGGCCTTCCTCGAACAGAAGTAATCGGTACCATTCCAAGGTTTGATTGGTAATTTTCTGAAAGCCGGATAGGAAATCGTCCGATCTTCCCGGCTTTCAGAGTGTGCCATGGATTTCCTGCCCAGCCTGTCGACCCTTCTCGCCTTTGCCGCCGCGACGCTGCTGCTCGCGGCGACCCCAGGCCCCGACATGACGCTGTCGATCAGCCGTTCGCTGTCCCAGGGCAAGAAGGCGGCTCTTTTCGTCGTCGTCGGAACCAGTCTCGGCATCGTCGTTCACACCATGCTGGTCGCCTTCGGCATTTCGGCGCTGATCACCGCCTCGCCGACCGCCTTCCTGATCCTGAAGACCGGCGGTGCCGCCTATCTGCTCTGGCTGGCGGTGCAGGCGATCCGCTTCGGCTCGAAGCTTACCGTCGCCAAGGTCGAAGCGCAGAAGGGCACGGTGTTTTCGAACATCTCCTCGGGTTTCTGGGTCAATCTTCTGAACCCCAAGGTCATCATCTTCTTCATGACCTTCCTGCCGCAATTCGTCAGCGCCGGCGATCCCGCCGTGACGCAGAAGCTGCTTTTCCTCGGGTTTTGCTTCATCCTGATCGGCATGCCGGTCAATGCCAGCGTCGTCTTTGCCGCCGACTGGCTGGCCTCCTGGCTGCAGACCAACAAGAAGGTGCTGCGCGGCATGGACTACACCTTTGCCGGCGTCTTCTCGATCTTCGCCGCGAAGATACTGCTCACCCAGGCAAGATGATCAGCCATCCCGCGGTCGGCCTAGCCGATCAGCAAAGCATCGTCGTCGAGCGTCTGGCCGCGCATCTTGCGGAACATCGCGATCAGGTCCTCGACCTGCAGGTTCTTTCTGCTGTCGCCCGCGACATCGAGAACAATCTCGCCGCCATGCAGCATGATCGTGCGGTGGCCGTAATCCAGCGCCTGGCGCATCGAGTGCGTCACCATCATCGTCGTCAGCTTGCGCTCGGCAACGATCTTCTGGGTGAGGCCCATCACGAATTCCGCCATGCCGGGATCGAGCGCTGCCGTATGTTCGTCGAGCAGCAGCACTTCCGAGCCGGCAAGCGTCGCCATGACCAGCGAAACGGCCTGGCGCTGCCCACCGGAGAGCAGATCCATGCGGTCCTTCAGCCGGTTTTCCAGCCCGAGATTGAGTTCGGCGATCCGCTCCCGAAAATAGTCGCGCCGGCTGCCACCGAGGGCCGATGCAAGTCCGCGTTTCTTACCCCGACTGGCAGCCAGAGCAAGATTTTCCTCGATCGACAGCGCGCCGCAGCTTCCCGTCAACGGATCCTGGAACACACGCGCAACCAGACCGGCGCGGGATGCCGTCGATTTGCGCGTCACCTCATTCTTGCCGATCAGCACCTGCCCCTCACTCGGCAGGACGTCGCCGGCGAGCACGCCGAGCAAGGTCGATTTGCCGGCCCCGTTGGAGCCGATGACAGTCACGAAGGAGCCTTGCTCGATGGTCAGGCTGACGCCGTTCAGTGCCTGCTTCTGCAGCGGCGTGCCGCGCCCGAAAACAACCTTGATGTCCTTGACGCTGATCACGATGCGGCACCTCCGCGAAGACGGGGCAGGATGAGCGCCACGGTCACCAGCACCGCCGTTACGAAATTGAGGTCGGATGCCTGCAGGCCGATGACGTCGCTGGACAGCGCCAACTGGATCGCGATGCGATAGAGGATCGAGCCGAGCACGCAGCCGATCAACGCGATCAGCAGCCCGCGGCGCCCGAGCAGCGTCTCGCCGATGATGACGGCGGCAAGGCCGACGACGATCGTGCCAACGCCCGAGGTGACGTCGGCAAAGCCGTTCGTCTGAGCAAACAACGCGCCGCCGAGTGCCACCAGCGCGTTGGAAATCGCCATGCCGAGATAGATCTGCCGGCTGGTATCGACGCCCTGCGCCCGCGCCATCCGCGCATTCGCGCCGGTCGCCCGCATCGCCAGCCCGGCATCGCTTTCCAGGAAACGCCAGACCAGGATGAGCGCGAAGATCACGAGAACGCCGACGAACAGCGGCCGCACGTAGAAATCGCGAAGGCCATGGCCGAAGAATGGGCTGATCATCGTGTCGGCATTGATGAGGGCGACATTGGGTTTGCCCATCACGCGCAGATTGACGGAAAACAGCGCGATCATCGTCAGGATCGAGGCCAGCAGGTTGAGGATCTTGAAGCGCACGTTGAGCAGCGCCGTCACCATGCCCGCGCCAGCCCCGGCCGCCATCGCGACCAGAGCCGCAAGCCAGGCATTGAGACCGGCAATGATCAGCACCGCGGTCACCGCCGCGCCAAGCGGAAACGAGCCGTCGACCGTCAGATCGGGAAAGTCGAGGACACGGAAGGCGAGATAAACGCCGAGAGCGACGAAGGAATAGACCAAGCCGAGCTCGACGGCTCCCCAGAATGCGATTTGGCTCAAGGCTTTTGGCCCCTTTTCTTCCGTTTCCGTTCCGCATGCGTGCGTGCGTGCGAAACATTCAGGCTTCCAATAGCATCAGCCACTCTCGTGTGGAACGAGAGCGGCTGTAATACTCGATCGGTGGCAGCAGCCGCGTTGCTATTCGATGACTTTGGTGGCGCGGGAAAGCACGCTCTGCGGCAGGGTGACGCCCATCTTGGCCGCAGCAGCCTTGTTGACGACGAGATCGCTGCCGGCTGCGGTCTTGACCGCGATATCACCGGGGTTTTCGCCCTTCAGCACCCGCACGACGATTTCGCCGGTCTGCTTGCCGACATCGTAATAGTTGAAGCCGAGGGCGGCGATCGACCCGCGCGAAACCGAATCCGTATCGGCGGTGAAGAGCGGCAGCTTGCTCTCTTCGGCGACCGCGACGGCGCCTTCCAGCGCCGAGATGATCGTGTTGTCGGTCGGGATGTAGATCACATCGGCGCGGCCGACGAGGGCGCGTGCCCCACCCTGAACCTCGGCCGATTTGGTGGCAGCCGATTCCACAACCTTCAGGCCGGCCTTTTCGGCTTCGGACTTCAACACGGCGAGCAGCGAAACGGAGTTCGCCTCGCCTGAGTTGTAGAGATAACCGATGGTTTTCACATCAGGCAGGATCTCCTTGATCAGCGCGATGTGCTCGGCGACCGGCGACATGTCGGAAAGGCCGGTGACGTTGCCGCCTGGTTTATCCAAGTTCTTGACGAGCTGGGCGCCGAGCGGATCGGAGACCGCCGTGAAGACGACCGGGATGTCGCGCGTCGAGGAGACGACCGCTTGGGCCGAGGGCGTGGAGATCGGCACGATGACATTCGGCTCGTCGCCGGCGAACTGGCGGGCGATCTGGGCGGCCGTCGCCGGATTGCCCTGCGCCGACTCGAACACAAATTTCAGGTTCTCGCCCTCCTTGTAGCCGGCCGCCGTCAGCGCATCGAGAATGCCCTTGCGCGCAGCATCCAGCGCCGGATGTTCGACGATCGCCGTCACGGCAACGGTGACGTTATCGGCTTTCGCGGGCAGGGAAAGGGCCAAAGTGGCGGCGAGAGCGAGCAGAACCGGGCGCATTTGTATCCTCCTGAATGATTTTGGCGCCAGTTTTAGGAAAAGCGCCTCCTGAAATCAATCGCGGAGAATTGTAGCGAGGATCAAACTTGCTGATCAGTCGTCGGCGCCGTGATTGGCAATCATCATCGCCTCGAAGGCCAGGCGCTCGGTCTTGCGCATGCGTTCGGAGTCCGATTTCAGCTGGCCGCAGGCGGCAAGAATATCACGGCCGCGCGGCGTGCGGATCGGCGAGGCGTAACCCGCCGAGTTGATGAAATCGGCAAACTTTTCGATCTGCTCCCAGTCGGAACACTGGTAGTTGGTGCCGGGCCAGGGATTGAACGGAATGAGGTTGATCTTAGCCGGCACGCCCTTCAGCAGCTTGATCAGCCCCTTGGCGTCCTCAAGGCTGTCGTTGACATCCTTCAGCATCACATATTCGAAGGTGATGCGCCGCGCATTGGATAGGCCAGGATAAGACTTGCACGCCTCGATCAGCTCCTTCAGCGGGTACTTCTTGTTGATCGGCACGAGAATGTCGCGCAGATCGTCGCGCACCGCATGCAGCGAGATCGCCAGCATGACGCCGATCTCATCGCCGGTGCGGAAAATCTCCGGCACGACACCGGAGGTGGAAAGCGTCACTCGGCGCCTGGACAGCGACAGGCCGTCGCCATCCGTGGCGATCAGCAATGCCTGTTTGACGGCGTCGAAATTATAGAGCGGCTCACCCATGCCCATCATCACGATGTTGCTGACCTTGCGGCCCTCGGCCGGCATGATCGTACCCTGCGGCGCTTGACGATCCGGGAAGTCGCCGAGCCGATCGCGGGCAAGCAGCAGCTGCGACAGAATTTCCTCTGCGGTCAGGTTGCGCACCAGACGCTGTGTCCCGGTATGACAGAAGGAACAGGTCAGCGTGCAGCCGACCTGGCTGGAAAGACAGAGCGTGCCGCGGCCCTCTTCCGGAATATAGACGGCTTCGATCTCGACGGGACGCCCGGCGCCCCGCGGGGGGAAACGCAGCAGCCATTTGCGCGTGCCGTCGTTCGAGACCTGCTCCTCGACGATCTCCGGACGCTCGATGGTGAAATGCTGCTTCAGCATCTCCCGCATGTCTTTGGCGACATTCGTCATATGGTCGAAATCGGAGACGCCGCGCACATAGATCCAGTTCCAGAGCTGCGCGACGCGCATCTTGATCTGTTTCTCGGCCACACCCTTTTCCCGGAGTGCCGCCCCCATCTCCTCGCGCGACAGCCCGATCAAAGACGGCTTTTCGAGGCTGGCGGAGGTGCGCGCCTGCGGCTTGCTAACAACGATCGCATCCATGACGGACATAGGCATTCATCCCGAATTCAAACATGTCCTGCCCCTGCGAGCCCGCACGCTTCGGGGGGAACCGGAAGACTTGCGGACGCATGACGGCAGATCGGCAAAAATTGAATGGCGGAACGGCGACTGATCGCAATCTATCCGCTGTTGGCGCCGGCTTTAGCATCATTTTGCCCGCCCGTCACTATAGATGGAAAACGGCAAAGGCCGGCGCAAGGCCGGCCCCTGGAAACTCTGCGGCTGGAGACCGCTTACTTGCAGCTTTCGATCTGCTTCAGCGCAGCCGAGATGCCCGAGAGCGAATAGCTGTAGGAGGTGCCGGTGCCCTTGCGCGAAACGGCATTCACCGTCATCGAATGACCGGTCTTCATGGCCGCGACGAGGGCTGGCTCCTGCGCGGCATTCTCGACCCAGCCGGCCTTGTCCTTGGTGAACATCACGAAGGTCTTGTTGTCGATGACGACGTTGATCTTCGAATTTTCCTTCACCGTGTAGCCCATCATCGCCTGCGGTTCGTAGGAGATGTTCTGGCCCGGACGCTGCGAGACGATGAAGAAGTTGTCGCCATGGTCGACGCTTGCCGGCTGCTTTGCCGTCGGAACGGACAGCACATAGCAGACGGTGCTGTTGCCCGACTTGTAGGAGTAGGCGCCCCATGCCTGGAACTGCTGGATGCGGTTCGGCGCAGCGGCCTGCTGCGCTGCCGCAACTCCGGCCATGACAAGGGTGAGTGCGAGAGCGGATACGATACTTTTTACAAACATGGATTCCTGCCGGTTCTTGCGATCAAGGCCCGAAGCGATCATAGCGGGCGCCGCATAATCACGATCTGCTTTATTTTGACTTAATTCAGGTTACCAAATGGTCAACAATAGCCGCGATTTGTATGTGCCTGTGTCATTTCAGCTCGAGTGTCAATTTTCGACCCTTTGACGGCATCGGCCGCAACACCCTGTCCCGATGGTACTGGCCGTCCGTTCCGCTGAATTTAAGACACAAAGATTCAGGCAAGAGTTTGACCTTTCCCAAATCCGTTGTACCTCATTAAGACTTGGAAATCCGATACGAATTTATTGCGCAGGGGGCTTGTGAGGGGACATGGATGCCGAGGAAAGACAGCGTTTCGCTGCCCTCGCGAAGGCCGTCGCCAGAAATCGCGACCAGCAGGCCTTTTCCATCCTGTTCGACTATTTCGCGCCCCGTCTGAAAGCCTGGCTGATGCGCCAGAAGATGGCATCAGGCGAGGCCGAGGAACTGGTTCAGGAGATCATGATCGTGCTCTGGCACAAGGCCGATCTCTACGATGCCACGCGATCTTCGCTCTCGACCTGGCTTTTCCGCATTGCCCGCAATCGCCGCATCGACATGCAGCGCCGCGTCAATACCCGCATCTTCGATGAAACCGATCCGGCTCTGCAGCCGCCGGCCGAAATCGGCGCCGAGGAAATCGTCGCCAATGACGATCGCGACGCCAGGATACGTGCCGCCGTCGGCCAATTGCCGGAGGAGCAGCGCGACATGCTGCGCGCCGCCTTCTTCCTCGGTCAATCGCACTCGGAAATCGCCGAAGCGACCGGGCTGCCGCTCGGCACGGTGAAGTCGCGGATCCGGCTTGCCTTCGGCAAGCTCCGCAAGATGCTGGAGCGCGAGATGGCATAATGTATGTCGCCGAGAAGCGTGCAGCGATTCCGGGCAACATGCATAAACAAAGGACTGAAGCGCGTCACATGATTCGAATTTGATGCGACGCGCTTTAAATCGTCTTCATCGTTTCCTCAGTCCGGTCGGCCAGAACGCGGTCGGCCGCTTCGTAGTGACCCGGGCGGATATGGCCACGCACCATGGCAAAGGCGGCCGACAGCACGGCGATGTCGTCGGAAAATCCGATGACGGCGAAAACATCCGGGATCATGTCGATCGGCATGACGAAATAGGCAAGCGCTGCGAGCAGCACGCCGCGCACCTTCGTCGGCGTCTGCGGATCGAGCGCGCAGTAGAAACCGGCGACGACATCGCGCGAAAACGGAATCTGCCGCACGGCCCGCCGGAAAGTCGGCCAGAATTTCTGCCGCACAGTCTTTTCCCGCCGGCTCTGAGTATCCTCGTCGCCGGGCAACAGGATTTCCCCGAATTTGACGTCGTTCATCCCTTCGATCCTTTCGTCCAAGCGAACATATGGTGATCGCGCCCACTCTTTCAATCGGCCCCTTTCAATCGGCCCCGCTTTCAAACGCCGCGTCGGGCCGCAACCTTGTCCATCGCCTTGGCAAGCTTGAAATCCAGCTCCGTCAGTCCGCCGGCATCATGCGTGTTCAGCGTCACGTCCACCCTGGAATAGACGTTGAACCATTCCGGGTGGTGATTGAGCTTCTCGGCCGTAATCGCTGCTTCGGTCATGAAGCCGAAAGCCTCGACAAAGTTTGCAAACTTGAACGTCCTCGATATTGCAGAGGCCGCATCATTGAGCGCCCAGCCCGCAAGCCCCGCCATTTCAGCCTCCACCGCCGTCCGTTCCAGTCTTTCCATTTTCATGCCCTGCTCCTCCTCTCATCTGCCGACAGGTCTATCGATGATAGCGTATCAATATCCCCTTCGTTTGCATGGGCAATATATGCCGTTCTCCACTCGAGCATGATGTCATAAGAAAACCGCTCACACTTTTCGGCATCATGCTCTGCGGAGGGAATTTTCAGCCACCTCGCCGCCGAGGTTGATTTGAGTGGCCACTTCACGATCGATTCCGCCGGCACCGGCGGTCGGCAGAGGGCGAGCCACCTGACCGGCGGTCGATCGTCACCGCGAAAAGCCACGGCATCGACATATCCGGGCGACGCGCCCGCCGAATCCGCTCAAGCGATTTCAGGGATTTCGATCTGATCCTGGCCATGGACCGCGACAACCTTGCGGTGCTCGGCAACATCGCACCGCCTGAGGCGACCATCCGCCTCTTCGGCGATATCGCGCTTGGAACGGGAGAGGATATTCCCGATCCCTATTATGGCGGCCAAGCAGATTTCGAGCCGATCTACACCATGCCCTTGATCGGCTGCAGCAGACTGCTCGAAACGCTTGGGGCCGAGCGCGCCTCGTGCAGCGGGAACACTTCCTCGGTGAGGTAAGGGCCGCCGCCGACCGATTCGCGCGACGACAGCAGCACGAAGCGCGGCGCGGTGAAGGTTGCGGTATAAAAGTTGCCGTGTCCCGCCAGGTACTGCACGACATCGTCGAGCCGCGACGATTTGAGCCGCGCCAGCGTTACATGCGGCATGAACTTGCGCGGATCCGGCGGCAGGCCGATACGCTGGCAGATGCGCTCGATCTCACCCTGCAGCGCATGCATTTCAGGCGATTGCGAAACACCGGCCCAGACCGAATGCGGTTTCTTCGAGCCGAAGGAACCGATGCCTTCGAGCCGGAACTGGAATTCCGGCCGGTCGATCCGGTCGAGGCGTTCGACGATTTCATCGGCCGTGCGGCCGTCGACATCACCGATGAAGCGCAGCGTGATGTGGTAATTCTCCACATCGATCCATCGTGCTCCGGGGAGGCCACCGCGCAGCAATGAAAGGCTCATCGCCGCATTGCGCGGAATTTCGAGGGCGGTAAACAGTCTCGGCATAACGAGCACTCCCCGAATCTTTTGCAGATGCTTACACGGAATCACGCAATCAACAGCCGCGCAAGTCCCTATTTCTTCACAGAAGAAATCGCTTCGACGAAATTTGTGACGGCGGGCTCCATCTTCCCGACCATGATCTCGACACCTCTCGTATTCGGATGCATGCCGTCTTCAAGTTTGAGCCCGGGATCCAGCGCGACACCGTCGAGAAAGAACGCATAGAGCGGAAGTCCGTGTTTTTCCGAAAGCCTCTGGTAGATCGGGTTGAACCGCGCCGCATAATCCGCCCCCATGTTCGGCGGCGCCATTATGCCGGCAAGCAAGACGGCAATCCCGCGATCCTTTAGCCGAGCAATCATCTGATCGAGATTCTTCTCGCTTTCTCCAGGCGGGATGCCGCGCAACGCATCATTGGCGCCAAGCTCCAAAATGACGCCATCGGTGCCGTCAGGTATCGACCAATCGATGCGCGCAAGCCCCCCTGACGTCGTGTCGCCGGAGACCCCGGCATTGGCAACGGCGACGTCGAGCCCCTTCGCCTTCAGGGCCGCCTGCAGCTTTTCCGGAAAACCGTCGCCGGGCGGCAGCTGGTAGCCCGCCATCAAACTGTCCCCGAAACCGACGAGATTGATCGTCCGCGCATCGGCTGCAGCGGCAAAGATCAACGAGACGGCAATGACGGTGAATTGAAGCGCGGCAACTTTAAATCTCATTCTGGCTTCCCTAGATTGGCGAAGTGCCGTCATGCGGCCATTCGATCACAGACTTATATAGGGCGATTTCTGTTGGCAAAAACCATCATCGAGTTGAAGGGCGCCGATCTGACGCTTGGCAGTGCGGCCGCTTCCGTGCATGTGCTGAAGGGCATCGATCTCGATATCGATGCCGGCGAATCCGTCGGCATCGTCGGTCCCTCCGGTTCCGGCAAGTCGACCCTGCTGATGGTGCTTGCCGGGTTGGAAAAACTCGACAGCGGCGAAATCAACATCAACGACACGCCGCTCCACGCGCTGAGCGAGGACCAGGTCGCCGATTTCCGCGGCCGCAACATCGGCATCGTCTTCCAGTCTTTCCATCTGATCGCCAACATGACGGCGCTGGAAAACGTCGCCGTGCCGCTGGAGCTCGCCAATGTCGGCAACGCTTTCGAGATCGCCCACCGCGAGCTGAAATCGGTCGGCCTCGGCGAACGGCTGAACCATTATCCCGGCCAGCTTTCCGGCGGCGAACAGCAGCGCGTGGCGATCGCCAGGGCGCTTGCCCCCTCGCCGGCCCTGCTGATCGCCGATGAACCGACTGGCAATCTCGACACCGAGACCGGTCGCCAGATCGCCGACCTGCTGTTCTCCAAGCAAGCCGAACGCGGCATGACCCTGCTTCTCGTCACCCATGACGTCTCGCTGGCAAACCGCTGCTCGCGCCAGATTCGCGTCCGCTCCGGCAGGATCGAAGGCGACAGCGCCGCCCGCCAGAACGAGGCGGCGATCGCATGAGCATCATCACGCCACGCGTCTCGCTTGCTTTTCGCCTGGCGCTCCGCGAGCTGCGCGGCGGCATTGCCGGCTTCTACATTTTCCTCGCCTGTATCGCCCTCGGCACCGGCGCCATCGCCGCCGTCAATTCCGTTTCGCAGTCGATCACCGACACGATTGCCTCGCAGGGGCAGGAGCTGCTGGCCGGCGACGTCCGCTTCGAGCTCAACAACCGCGAGGCGAAGCCTGAGGAAATGAGTTTCCTCGAAGGCCTCGGCACCGTTTCGGTGTCGACGGGCCTGCGCTCGATGGCCCGCAAACCTGACGGTTCCGATCAGGCGCTGGTCGAAGTCAAGGCCGTCGACGACGCCTACCCACTCTACGGCCGCTTCGTGGCCGAGCCGGACTATCCGCTCGCGGCGCTGCTTTCCGGCCAGGGCGGCACCTATGGTGCCGTCGCAGCCCCACTGCTTCTCGATCGGCTCGGGCTTGCGGTCGGCGACGAATTGCTGCTCGGCAATGTCAAGCTCAGCATCACCGGCACGGTCAAAACCGAGCCGGATGCGCTGTCGGAAGGTTTCGGCTTTGCGCCGCGTCTGCTCGTCAGCCGCCGGGCGCTCGAAGCCTCCGGGCTGATCCAGACGGGAAGCCTGGTCGAACATGCCTATAAGATCCGGCTGGAAGACAAGGGTGCGATGGTGGGCATCCAGGCACGCGCCGCCAAGGAATTTCCCTCCGCCGGCTGGGCTGTCCGCACCAGCGACCGCGCCGCCCCGTCGCTCACCGAAAACATCACCCGCTTCTCGCAGTTCCTGACACTGGTCGGCTTGACCGCGCTGATCGTCGGTGGCGTCGGTGTCGCCAATGCCGTGCGCGCCTTCCTCGATTCCAAACGCACCACCATCGCCACCTTCAAATGTCTGGGTGCGCCGGCGCAGGTCGTCGTGTTGATCTATCTTTTCCAGATCGCCATCATCGCGCTTGGCGGCATCCTGATCGGCCTCGTCATCGGCGCCCTGTCGCCGATCTTCGCCGCCCAGTTCCTGGCGCAATTCCTGCCGGTGTCGACAGTACCGACCCTCTATCCCGGCGCCCTGCTGCTGGCGACGCTGTTCGGCATCCTGACGACGCTTGCCTTCGCCATCCTGCCGCTCGGCCATGCCCGCGAAGTGCCGGCGACCGCACTCTTTCGCGAACAGGGTTTCGAAGCCCGCAGCCTGCCCTCCTGGCCCTACATTCTGCTGGCCGCGCTGTTCATGGCCGCCCTTGCCGGCCTTGCCATCCTCACCGCCTATGACCGCTTCATCGCCGTCGTCTTTGTCGGCGCCATCGTCTTCGCCTTCGTCGTGCTGCGCCTCGTCGCAGCAGCGATCGCCTGGCTTGCGCGCCGCAGCCCGCGGGTCAATTCCCCGGCATTGCGGCTAGCAATCGGCAACATCCATCGCCCCGGCGCCCTGACGCCCTCGGTGGTGCTCTCGCTCGGCCTCGGCCTGGCGTTGCTGGTGACGCTGACCTTGATCGACGGAAATCTGCGCCAGCAACTGACCGGCCGCATGAACGAGGGCGCGCCGAACTTCTTCTTCGTCGATATCCAGAGCGCCGAGGTCGACGCCTTCCGCGATCTCGTCCAGGCGCAGGCGCCGCAGGGCAAGCTCGTCGAAGTGCCGATGCTGCGCGGCCGGATCGTCGCCTTCAACGGCGAGGACGTCACCAAGATGAACGTGCCGGCCGCCGGCCGCTGGGTGCTGAACGGCGATCGCGGCATCACCTATGCCGACACCCTGCCGGAGAATGCCGCGCTCACCGAAGGCAGCTGGTGGGACAAGGATTACAGCGGCGAGCCGCTCGTCTCCTTCTCCTCGGAAGAGGCGCATGAACTCGGCCTGAAGATTGGCGATAAGGTCACCGTCAACGTGCTCGGCCGCAACATCACCGCCAAGATCGCCAATCTGCGCCGCGTCCAATGGGAATCGCTGTCGATCAACTTCGTCATGGTCTTCTCGCCGAACACTTTTCGCGGCGCGCCGCATGCGTGGCTGGCGACGCTCACCGATCCCTCCTCGACGCCGGCCGAAGATGCGGCGATCCTGAAATCCGTCACCAACACCTATCCGACGATCACCAGCGTCCGCGTCAAGGACGCAATCGATATCGTCAACCAGTTGGTGGCGCAGCTTGCGACCGCAATTCGCGCCGCCGCCTCCGTCGCCCTCATCGCTTCGATCCTCGTCCTGGCCGGCGCGCTTGCCGCCGGAAACCGGGCGCGCACCCACGATGCAGTGGTGCTGAAGACGCTTGGCGCCACCCGCGCCATGCTGATCCGCGCCTTCAGCTACGAATATCTGATCCTCGGGCTGGCAACCGCGATCTTCGCGCTGATCGCCGGCGGCGTCGCCGCCTGGTTCATCGTCGCCCGTATCATGCGCCTGCCCTCGGCGTTTCTGCCCGACGTGGCTGGCCTGACGCTGGTGACCGCGCTCGTCCTCACCGTCGGCATCGGCCTGATCGGCACCTGGCGCATCCTCGGGCAGAAGGCGGCGCCCGTCCTGCGCGAGCTCTAACCGGCAGCGACGCCCAAACCCTTCACCTTACGGCGATTTAACCGGCCGAGCCTTTGCAAGCCTCTTGTTTGCGATCGGCGGAAGCCTCATATTGTCTGCAGGCATGCTGGAGCTCCGCAGCGGCGCCCGGGTCGAAAACCCGACACCGTATTTCCATCGGAGCTTGTAAGAGGAAACTATGGCTGACCTTCGTAACTATCAAAGCCGCGCGCAGACCGGCGAGATGATTGATCAAGGCCTGCGCACTTATATGCTCAAGGTCTACAACCTGATGGCGCTGGGTCTGGCGATCACCGGTGTGGCCGCATATCTCGGATTCAACTTCGCTGTTCAGGACGGCCAGCTCACCCAGTTCGGCGTGCTGCTGTTCCAGTCGCCTTTGCGCTGGGTCGTCATCCTTGCGCCTCTTGCGGCCGTCTTCTTCCTGAGCTTCCGCATTAACAGCATGAGCGTGGCCGCCGCCCAGACGACTTTCTGGGTCTATGCCGCACTCGTCGGCTTGTCGCTCTCATCGATCTTCCTGGTCTACACCGGCCAGAGCGTCGTTCAGACTTTCTTCGTCACCGCCGCCTCCTTCGGCGCGCTGTCGCTTTACGGCTACACCACGAAGCGTAACCTGTCGGCGATGGGCTCGTTCCTGATCATGGGTCTTTTCGGCCTGATCATCGCTTCGATCGTCAACATCTTCCTGGCGTCGTCTGCGCTGCAGTTCGCGATCTCCGCGATCGGCGTCCTGATCTTCGCAGGCCTAACCGCCTACGACACGCAGCGGATCAAGGAATTGTACCTGGAAGCCGATGACGTCGCTGTCGCCGGCCGCAAGGCGATCATGGGTGCGCTGACGCTCTATCTCGACTTCATCAACCTCTTCATGTTCCTGCTGCAGTTCATGGGCAACCGTAAATAAGCAGGACAGACTGAGATCGAAAAGGCGGCTTCGGCCGCCTTTTTTGTTGCGCCGGCTTTCGCGGAATGGTTTAGGAAAGACCTTGCCCTCCGATGGACCTGCCGCCGAAATGTCCTTCCTCCTGCGCGATGCCTTTGAAGCCGACATCCCCGCCATTGCCGAAATCTACCGGGAATCCGTCCTGAACGGCACGTCGAGCTATGAGATCGCGCCGCCGTCCGAGGCGGAGATGGCGCAACGTTTTGCGGCGATCATCAGTCAGCAGTATCCCTACATCGCCGCAGCCGATGCTGACGGAAACCTGCTCGGCTACGCCTATGCCTCGGCTTTTCGCGTCCGTCCGGCCTATCGCTGGATGGTCGAGGATTCGATTTATCTGGCGCCCGAAGCCCGCGGCCGCGGCATCGGAAAGGCATTGATGACCGAGCTGATCGACCGCTGCACTGGTCTCGGTTTCCGTCAGATGATCGCCGTCATCGGCGGCGCCAGCCCCGCCTCCATCGCACTTCATCTCAAGGCGGGCTTCGTGGAGGTCGGCCTGATGCGGGGCGCCGGCTACAAGCACGGCCGCTGGCTGGATACGATGCTCATGCAGCGCACCCTCGGCGAGGGCATGACGACCGATCCGGACCCGTTCACCTATCCCGGCACGCTATTTGCCGGCTGATGCATGTCGCCCGGAAGTGTGCAGCGGTTGCGGGATAACGACATGCAGAAAATAGCGTCCTAGTTGTCGACCAGCTTCAGCGCCTTGTCGAACACCTTCAGCACCTGGTTCAACTCGTGACCGCGCTTCAGGATCGTGCCGTGGACGTTGATCACCGAATAGGCGCCCTGCTTGGCGGCAAGTTTCGGGTTTTTCTCGATGCGGAAGAGCGGCATCTCGCCGGAGCGCTTGAAAACGGAAAAGACCGCCCTGTCCTTCAGGTGATCGATGGCGTAGTCGCGCCAGTCGCCGTCACCGACCATACGGCCGTAGATCCACAGAATCGCGTCCAATTCGCGCCGATGGAAGGTCACCGGAAGCGGGTCCTTGCTTTGCTTGTATTCCCTGAGATCGACGACGACTGAGGAACTATTGTCGACGGAACGGCTTTCGCCGTGTCGCAAATCCGGCTGATCTGTCATTCAGTCTCCAAGGCCTCTGCGTGTGACAGGTGAGTGACAGTGTGCCCGAGCTGCCGCAAATTGCAAGAGCGCCGGCCGTCGCATTCGGCCACGCGTCAGCGCGCAAGGACGCTGCAGCACTTTGAATCGGCACATCGTCCGATGCGCATGACAGCGCTGACGCTTTCTCGGTAGCGCCGTATTTCAGTCAAAACAGCGCCTCATTTGCAGGAGAAATATCAATCCCGGTTTGGCGCCAGCGCGCCAAAGGGCCCGGCGAGCGTATCGACCTTAACCCCAGCCCCGAATACGCTCAGCCGGGCCGCCCGGTACTTCATCCGCAATCGGGATGAAATCTCAGATATTTTTGCCAGCCATCACCACGGTCGCGCCCAGGATCGCAGCCGGATCGCCGTTGTCGGTCGCCGATTGCAGCAGGATCGCGCAGCCCTCAAGCTGCGGCCGCTGCAGGACGCTGGCCGGCAGCGTCAGACTGGTCGCCTTGCCGTCCCACATGCCGACGGTTTCGACATTGGTGACGCTGTGCAGATAGGAAATCTTCTTCCCACTGTTCTCGCCCTTTTCGACGTCAATCGTCTTTTCCTTGTCGAAATAGACCATCACGACATTGGCTTTGCCCTGTCCCGCGCCAATCTTGATCTCCAGCTCGTCGCCACGCATCGATGTGCTGATGGGGACGGTCAGCCCATTGCCTTCGCCGCTATAGGTATCGAGCTTGCCGTTGATACCGTTGAGATCGGCGCCGGCCAGATGATCGCGCCCGTTGACGATCGCCTGCGGCGTGTAGACGTTGCTGCGGCCCATTGTCCTTGCATAGCCGTACTGCCGCTCGGTGTTTTCCTTGGAGCTCAGCGTATCGGCCCAGCCGAGATAGTTCCAGTAATCGACATGATAGGCGAGCGCGATGACATCGCCCTGGCTCACCAGCTTGCGGAAAGCCGCATCAGCGGGAGGACACGAGGAGCAGCCCTGCGCCGTAAACAGTTCGACGACACCTTTCGGCGTGCCGTCTTCGGCCTGCAGCGGGCCTGAGAGAACAACGCCGGCTATCAGCGGAATCAGAAAACGGGGGGACATTCACCTGCACCTCTTTTTCAGCGCCGACGGCGTGTTCGAACCGGAGGCCCTGACATATGAACGTACGAATAATCCTTCCGGGTCCAAACGAAAAATCACGAACGGGTGAGGCGCAGCGCAACCGGAACCCGCATAAAACAAATCATCGTGAGGCCCCTCAAATACCGTCGCTGCAAAGAAAAGCCGCCGGAAACTGCTCTCCGGCGGCCATCATCATATTATGAAGCTCTTAACAATCAGGCAGCGAGATCGCGCAGAACCGTCTGCAGGATGCCGCCATTGTTGAGGTAGACCACTTCGTCGAGCGTATCGACGCGCGACAGCAGCGGAACTTCCTTCACAGTGCCGTCGCCATAGGTGATCCTGGCGATCTTCTTCTCGCGCGGCTTGATCTTCTCCAGACCCTCGATGGTGACGAGTTCGTCGCCCTTGAGGCCAAGGCTCTGCCAGGTCGTACCCTCTTCGAAGACGAAGGGAATGATGCCCATGCCGACCAGGTTCGAGCGATGGATACGCTCGAAGGACTGGGCGACGACAGCCTTGACGCCCAGCAGGTTGGTGCCCTTGGCAGCCCAGTCGCGCGAGGAGCCGTTGCCGTATTCGACACCGGCGAAGATGACGAGCGGTACGCCTTCGGCCTTGTACTGCATCGCCGCGTCGTAGATCGAGGTCTCTTCCTTCGACGGGTAGTGGATGGTGTAGCCACCTTCCTTGCCGTTCGGACCGAGCATATGGTTGCGGATGCGGATATTGGCGAAGGTGCCGCGCATCATCACTTCATGGTTGCCGCGGCGCGTGCCGTACTGGTTGAAGTCGGCAACGGCGACCTCATGGCCGAGCAGATAGGCACCTGCAGGGGATGCAGCCTTGATCGAACCGGCCGGGGAAATGTGGTCGGTGGTGATCTTGTCGCCGAACAGGCCAAGGACGCGGGCGCCCTTGATATCGGCGACGCCGCTGCCCTTCTTGCCCATGCCGACGAAGTAAGGCGGGTTCTGGACATAGGTCGAATCGTCGTCCCAGGCATAGGTCTGGCCCGGAGGAACCTGAACGGCCTGCCAGTTGACGTCGCCCTTGAAGACGTCGGCATACTTGCTTTCGTAAAGTTCGCGGGTCACGTATTTCTGGATGAACTCCTGCACCTCGTGCGAGGTTGGCCAGATGTCCTTGAGATAAACCGGATTGCCGTTCTGGTCTTCGCCGATCGGCTCCTTGGTCAGGTCCATCTGCACCGTACCGGCGAGCGCATAGGCGACGACGAGCGGCGGGGAAGCCAGGTAGTTCGCCTGCACGTCGGGCGAAATGCGGCCTTCGAAGTTGCGGTTGCCGGAAAGGACGCCGGAAACGATCAGGCCCTTGTCGTTGATCGTCTTCGAGATCGGCGCCGGCAGCGGGCCGGAATTGCCGATGCAGGTAGTGCAGCCGAAGCCGACGAGGTTGAAGCCGAGCTTGTCGAGATCGGCCTGCAGGCCTGACGTGGCAAGATATTCGCCGACGACTTGCGATCCCGGTGCCAGCGAGGTCTTCACCCAGGGCTTGGTCTTCAGGCCCTTGGCAACGGCATTGCGAGCCAGAAGCCCGGCAGCGATCAGCACCGACGGATTGGAGGTATTGGTGCACGAGGTGATGGCAGCGATCGCCACGTCGCCATGGCCGAGATCGAAATCCGTGCCTTCGACCGCGTAGCGGTTGTTAAGCTGGCCCGGCTTCTTGTAATCGGCATCCATCGAGCCGGCAAAGCCGGTCGCGATGTTCTCGAGCGAGATGCGGCCTTCCGGACGCTTCGGGCCGGCCATTGACGGCACCACGTCGCCGAGATCGAGTTCCAGCGTATCGGTGAAGACGAGATCGGAACCATCACCGTCACGCCACATGCCCTGGGCCTTCGAATAGGCTTCGACGAGCGCGATCCGGTCATGCGTGCGGCCGGACACGGTGAGGTAGTTGATGGTTTCGCCATCGACCGGAAAGAAGCCGCAGGTGGCGCCGTATTCCGGGCCCATATTGCCGATCGTCGCGCGGTCGGCGAGCGGCATATTGTCCATGCCAGGCCCGAAGAATTCGACGAACTTCGAAACGACGCCTTTCTTGCGCAGCATCTGCACGACGGTGAGGACGAGGTCGGTCGCAGTGACGCCTTCCTTGAGCTTGCCGATCAGCTTGAAGCCGATGACTTCAGGCAACAGCATCGAGACCGGCTGGCCGAGCATCGCCGCCTCAGCTTCGATACCGCCCACACCCCAGCCGAGAACGCCGAGACCGTTGATCATCGTCGTGTGGCTGTCGGTGCCGACGCATGTATCCGGATAGGCGATCGTCTCGCCGTCCTCTTCCTTGGTCCAGACGGTCTGTCCAAGATATTCGAGATTGACCTGATGACAGATGCCGGTGCCGGGAGGCACGACGCGGAAATTCTTGAAAGCCTGCTGGCCCCACTTCAGGAAGCGGTAGCGCTCGCCGTTGCGCTGGTATTCCAGCTCGACATTCCTGGCGAAAGCCTGCGGCGTGCCGAATTCGTCGACGATGACCGAGTGGTCGATGACGAGATCGACGGGAACGAGCGGGTTGATCTTCTCGGGATCGCCGCCGAGCGACACCATCGCGTCGCGCATCGCGGCAAGATCGACGACGGCGGGAACGCCGGTGAAGTCCTGCATCAGCACGCGCGCCGGGCGATAGGCGATTTCGTTTTCGACCGCACCCTTATTATTCAGCCATTCGGCAACGGCGAGGATATGCTCCTTGGTGACCGACTGGCCGTCTTCGAAGCGCAGCAGGTTTTCGAGCAGCACCTTCATCGAATAGGGAAGCTTCGAGACGCCGGCCAGACCGTTTGCCTCAGCCTTGGGCAGGCTGTAATAGACATAGTCCTTTCCACCAACGGAAAGCGTGGAACGACAATTGAAACTGTCAAGAGATTTAGACACGAGAGACCCCGTTCTGATAGCCAACACAGTCGTGCGAACGCCTATGCACTTAATGCACATCAGGATGCGGGTACGGCCATTTCCGCTGTCCGCACGTGGAACTGATGCTCCAAGTTCGGCGCAAGGATGAAATTCACGCCGACCGCTGGCGTGGTTGCGGCTCTTATAGATAATTTCCTAAAAACTTGCCATACCGAGCGCGGTCAAAATCGGAGATTTTTTGACCCTGCCGCGACCCGAAACGAAGAAAGAGCCGACGCATGCATCTCACCGCCGAAAATCTGGCCGCAAGGCGCGGTGAGGATCTCATTTTCGTTAACATTTCCTTTCACTTGGCCGCCGGCGAGGCGCTCATCTTGACGGGCAGAAATGGATCGGGAAAGTCCACTTTGCTGCGGGTTGTCGCCGGCCTCCTGAGGCCGGAAAAAGGCGTCGTCATCTTCCATGACGCAGAGGGCGGAGAAGACCGCCATCCTGGCGAGCTCAGCCACTACCTTGGCCATCGAAATGCGATGAAGAATGAACTTACAGTTGCAGAAAACCTCGGTTTCTGGCGCAGCTTTCTTGGCGGCGTAGGAGGCTCTGCCGGCCTCGCCGTCGACGCCGCCGCCGAAGCCGTCGGTCTTTCCGGCGTCACCCACCTTCCCTTCGGTTACCTCTCCGCCGGCCAGCAGCGCCGGTTTGCCTTCGCCAAGCTGCTCGTCGCCCACCGCCCCGTCTGGATCCTCGACGAACCGACAGCCGCACTCGATACCAACGCCGACCGGCTGCTGGCCGGATTGATCGCGGCGCATCAGGCAAAGAGCGGCATCGTGCTGGCGGCAACGCACCAGCCGCTGGGGCTCGAGAATGCGCGGGAATTGAAGATGACCGGCTTTGCCGGTGCGGATGCGGGGGTATGGGGATGATGGTCTGCGGATGTTTACGAGAGCATGGCGTAAAACCCCCTCCCCAACCCCTCCCCACAAGGGGGAGGGGCTACGGTGCCGCGCTGTCTCGCACAAACCTCATCGTAGCAGTCGGCAGAACGATAAAAGCCTGCAAAACCTTCACTTTCGACCACAGCCACGGACCGCAGCTTAGTCCCTCCCCCTTGTGGGGAGGGGTTGGGGAGGGGTTTTTCTTCGCTCGCAGTGAGGGGTCTTCCTCACATCCCCGCAACGAGCGCCGCGCATGACCGCCCTCTTCCTCCGCGACCTCAAGCTCTCGATCCGCGCCGGCGGCGGCGCGCTGATCGGCGTGCTGTTCTTCCTCACGATTGTCGCCGTCATCCCCTTCGGCGTCGGTCCGGACCTCAAGCTTCTCTCCCGCATCGGCCCTGCCATCGTCTGGATCGGCGCATTGCTCGCCGCCCTTCTTGGCCTCGACCGTCTGTTCCAGGCCGAGCGCGATGACGGATCGCTCGACCTGATGCTGATGCAGGAAACGCCGCTCGTCCTCACCGTGCTGGTCAAATGCTTCGCCCACTGGACCGCCACCAGCCTGCCGCTGGTCGTCGCCTCGCCGCTGCTCGGCCTGTTCATGAACATGGACGAAAGGGCAATCGGCGCGACCGCGCTGACGCTTCTTGCCGGCTCTCCCGCCATCACCTTCATCGGCGCGGTCGGCGCCGCCGTGGCCGTCGCACTGCCCCGCGGCGGTCTGCTGGTCTCGATCCTGGTGTTGCCACTGACCATCCCGGTGCTGATCTTCGGCGTCAGCGCCACCTATGCCGCCGTCGAGGATCCCGCCCCGTTCCTGCCGCCCTTTCTCATCCTCATCGCGCTGACGCTGTTTTTCGCGGTCATCGGCCCGGCTGCCGCCGCCCTTGCGCTGCGAAACACGGCGGATTGACCAGGATTGACCAGCCATCCGATTGCGGGAAAAGCCGGATCACGGTAAGGAAGCGGACATGAGCCAAACCAGCCTTGCCATCAGCAAATTCAGCGATCTCGCCAACCCGACCCGGTTCTTGGCGCTGGCAGCGCGCGTCATTCCCTGGCTGGCCGGCATCACCGCCCTCTGTTTCGCGATCGGCCTCTATCTCAGCTTCTCCACAGAAGGCGATTACCAGCAGGGCGAGACCGTGCGCATCATGTACATCCATGTGCCCGCCGCCTGGCTTTCGATGATGTGCTACACGATCATGAGCGTCTCGGCGATCGGCACGCTGGTTTGGCGCCATCCGCTGGCCGACGTCTCGGCCAAGGCCGCAGCCCCGCTCGGCGCCGCCTTCACCCTGCTCGCCCTCGTCACCGGCTCGCTCTGGGGCAAGCCGATGTGGGGCACCTGGTGGGTCTGGGATGCGCGGCTGACCTCCGTCTTCATTCTCTTCCTGATGTATCTCGGCCTGATTGCGCTCAGCCGCGCCATCGACGATCCGTCAAAGGCTGCGCGCCTCAGCGCCGTGCTCATCCTCGTCGGCTTCGTCAACATCCCGATCATCAAATTCTCTGTGGAATGGTGGAACACGCTGCATCAATCGGCAAGCGTGCTGCGCCTTGATGGCCCGGCGATCGATCCGGAATTCCTGCGGCCGCTCTTCTTCATGGCGATCGCCTTCTCGCTGCTTTTCTTCACGCTGCATATCATGGCGATGCGCAACGAAATCTGGCGCCGCCGCATTGCCGCCCAACGCCGTCTTGCCGCCCGCATGGCGAGCCGGGAGGAATAACCGGTGACGCATGCCTTCTACGTCTACGCCTCCTATGGCTTCGCAGCCCTCGTGACCGTTGCCGTCACGCTCTGGACCTGGACCGACGGCCGGGCGCGCCGCCGTGAACTGGCAGCGCTCGAAGCCGCCGGCATCCGCCGCCGCTCGGCGCGCGCAAAGGACGGCGAATGAGCGAAGCGCCTGAAACCACGATCACCAAACCGCGCGGCCTTGGCCGCTACGCGCTGGCGCTTCTGCCGCTGATCGTCTTCGGCGGCATTGCCGCGACGGCCGCAAAAATGCTCTACGACCAGGATTTCCACGGCAAGAACATCGCCGAAATCCCCTCCGCCCTGATCGGCACCAAGGCGCCCGCGCTGAACCTGCCGCCGCTAGACGGCGCCAACCTGCCGGCGCTGACCGATGCCGCCGTCAACGGCAAGCTGACCCTCGTCAACGTCTTTGCCTCGTGGTGCATCCCCTGCCGGGACGAGCATCCTGTGTTGAAAGAACTGGCGAAAGACGGACGGTTGAACGTCGTCGCCATCAACTACAAGGACAAGAGCGACAACGCCGTGCGTTTCCTCGGTGAGCTTGGCAACCCCTATCAGGCGATCGGCATCGATCCGAACGGCAAGGCCGCGATCGACTGGGGTGTCTACGGCATTCCGGAAAGTTATCTGGTCGGCCCCGACGGCACGATCCTCTACAAACGCGTCGGCCCGTTTGATGATATCAGCCTGAAAGAAGGGCTGTTTCCGGCGATGGAAAAGGCCCTGGGGAAGCCGGTTTCGTAAGAGCTTACGCTCCGCCCTGCCAGACTTTGATCGCCTCCACCGGCCAGATCAGCATCACCACGTTGAGGGTCAGGTTGTCGCGGATCATATAGCCTGTGAAAATCTCGAAGAAGATGGCGATCGCAACCGTGAGCGCCACCGGCGCACGCGCTGCGAAGAAGAAACCGACGCACATGAAGACGGTATCCATCGCCGAATTCAGGATGCTGTCTCCGTAATAGTCGAGCGCGATTGTCGCCGTACGGTAGCGGTCGATGATCAGAGGCGAATTCTCCAGCAGTTCCCAGCCGGATTCGATGACGAGCGCCAGCAGCAGCCTCGCCGCCAGCGGCTTGCGGCGCAGGATCAGATGCCCGAGCGCGTAGAACAGGAAGCCGTGGATGATATGCGACGGCGTGTACCAATCCGACAGATGCTGCGAATTGCCGCTGGTATTGACCCCACCCTCCCACAGCTTGACGTAGCCGCAGGCGCAGATCGGCACGCGGCCCATCATATATTCGGCGACGATCTGGGCGACCAGCACAGCAAGGCAGGCGACAAACCAGAAGGTCTGGTGTCTGGCCCGATATTCGACGTCTGCCGCGCTCACTTCTCGCCGTCCGTTTCCAGGTTGATGCTGTGCTTCAGCACCAGCGGCATCTGCGCCAGCGTAAAGATGATGGTGATCGGCATCGTGCCCCAAACCTTGAAGGCGACCCAGGTACCGTCGGAGAAATTGCGCCAGACGACCTCGTTCAACACAGCGAGAAACAGAAAGAAGATACCCCAGCGAATGGTGAGCTTGCGCCAGCCCTCCGGATCGAGCTGGAAGGCGGCATTGAAGACGTAGCCGAGCAGCGACCTGCCGAAGGCAAGCCCACCAAGCAGCGCCACCCCGAAGAGCGCGTTGACGATGGTCGGCTTCATCTTGATGAATGTCTCGTTCTGCAGGTAGATGCCGAGCGCCCCGAAGATCAGCACCACGATGCCGGAGACGAACGGCATGATCGGCAGATGGCCGAGCACGATTTTCGAAACGATCAGCGAAATCGCCGTCGCCGCCATGAAAAGCCCGGTTGCGACGAACAGCGGACCACCCAGCTCCGAAAGAGCGGGAAACCGCTCCACCAGCCACTGGCCGCGCAGATTGGCGAAGAAGAAGATCAGCAGCGGCCCGAGTTCCAGCGCCAGTTTCAGCAGCGGATGATGCCGGTCGGCCGCGGTTGGGGTGATGTCGCTTTCGGTGCTCATGCGTTCTTCAAACCTGCTATTCCTGAAAACCTGGTTGCCAACCGTGCCCTGCACGTTTTCGGCGGCATATCTGTGGCATCATTGGGGAAGTCCGGCAATGGCATGGGCGAAATCCTCGGCCTCGAACGGCTCCAGGTCCTCGACGCCCTCGCCGACCCCGATGAAATAGACCGGCAGCTTGTGCTTGGCCGATATGGCAACGAGAATGCCGCCGCGCGCCGTGCCGTCGAGCTTGGTCATGATCAGCCCGTTGACGCCGGCGACGTTGCGGAAGATCTCGACCTGGCTGAGCGCATTTTGCCCGGTCGTCGCGTCGAGCGTCTGCAGCACCGTGTGCGGTGCATCGGGATCGAGCTTGCCGAGCACACGGACGATCTTCTCGAGCTCGGCCATCAGCTCGGCCTTGTTCTGCAGCCGGCCGGCGGTATCGACGATCAGCACGTCGCATTTTTTCGCTTTCGCCTGTTCGAAGGCGTCATAGGCAAGGCCGGCGGCATCGGCGCCGAGTTTGGTGCCGATGAATTCGGAATTCGTCCGGTCGGCCCAGATTTTCAGCTGCTCGATTGCCGCGGCGCGAAAGGTATCGCCGGCAGCCAGCATCACCTTCAGCCCGGCGCCGGAGAGCTTCGCCGCGAGCTTGCCGATTGTCGTCGTCTTGCCGGTGCCGTTGACACCGACGACAAGGATGACGTGCGGCTTGTGCGACAGGTCAAGCTGCAGCGGCTTGGCGACCGGCTTCAGAACCTTGGCGATTTCGGACGCCATGATCCGGCTGACATCCTCGCCGGTGACATCCTTGCCATAACGCTCGGAAGCCAGCGTATCGGTGACCCGCATGGCGGTCTCGACGCCGAGATCGGCCTGGATCAGCAGGTCTTCCAGATCCTGCAGCGTCTCGTCATCAAGCTTGCGCTTGGTGAAGAGCGCGGTGATCTGGCCCGTCAGCTGCGAGGACGTGCGTGCAAGGCCGTTGCGCAGGCGCTGGAACCAGCTGAGTTTCGGCTGCGGGACTGGAGCGACGAATTCAGGGACGGCCGGGCCTGTGGCAAAGCCTTTGGGAAGAATGGGAGATTCGGGCTTCGGCTGTTCTGCTATCGTCTCGGAAGGCTCGGCGGGTGAGATACCCCCCTCTGCCCTGCCGGGCATCTCCCCCACAAGGGGGGAGATCGGCTGAACGGAAATGTCTGAGGCTCCGTCGATTTCAGCGGGAATCTCTTCTGAAAACACTTCTGCGACTTCCGCGGTCCCTTCGACCGAAGCCGGCGCGTCAGCCTCCGAACGATCCCCCCCCTTGTGGGGGAGATGTCCCGAAGGGACAGGGGGAGGTGCTTCCGCCTCGCTCTCGTCACTTGCCTGCGTCTCTGCTTCGGCTTCGATCTCCAGCAGTGAAAGCGGCACCAAGCCGAAATCACTCATCTGGCCTGCGGGAGGCAAAGGCAAGGCCTCATCGAGGATGTCCGTTTCCTCGCCTTCGCCGACATCCGCAGCCGGCCCGCCGGCCGTCTCCATTTCCTCGGGAAGAACCGGGTCATCGGCGACCGGCAGATCCTCGTCGCGCGAGCGCGGCTCGAGTTCCCTTGCCACGGCATCAGGCACAGTCACGGCATCAGGCACGGGCTCTTCCGCCGGCTTGTCCTTGCCGAAGGTGAAGACCTTTTTGATGAAACTGAGCGCCATGGGGATTCCGTGAGAAGTCAGGCCGCCGCTGCGGCCGTCAATTGCATGTCGAGATGCTTGCCATTGTGGCCGGTGATCGTGGCCGGCACAAGTTCGCCGGGACGAAGGCCGGGTGCCGCAGCAAGCGTGAAGTTCTCCGTATGCGCCAGGCCGCCGTTTTCGACAAGCAGCCATTGCCGGCTGCCGATCATGCCGTCGAGATGGGCTTGATGCAGCATATGTCCAGTGGCACGCAGCCTGGCGGCGCGCTCCTTGACCAGCGACCGGTCGAGCTGCGGCATGCGGGCTGCCGGCGTGCCCGGACGCGGGCTGTAGGGGAAGACATGCAGATGCGCGATATCAGCCTCTTCGGCCAGTCGCAGGGCATTGCCGAACATCTCTTCCGTTTCGGTGGGAAAGCCGGCGATCATATCGGCGCCGAAGCTCATCTCGGGGCGAAGCCGTCGCGCTTCCTTGATGAAATTGAGCGCATCGGCGCGCGAGTGCCGGCGCTTCATGCGCTTCAGGATCATGTCGTCGCCATGCTGCAGCGACAGATGCAGATGCGGCATGAAGCGGGGCTCGTCGGCGATGAGATCCATCAGGTGGGCATCGGCCTCGATGCTGTCGATCGAGGAAAGCCGCAGGCGGTGAATATCCGGGAGCTGTTTCAGCAGCGTCTTTGCCAGAAGCCCGAGCGTCGGTGCTCCCGGCAGATCGCCGCCATAGCTGGTGGCGTCAACGCCGGTCAGCACGATCTCGCGGTAGCCGCTGTCGGCGAGCTTGCGGGCCTGGTCGACGACCGCTCCCATTGGCACGGAGCGGGAATTGCCGCGGCCATAGGGGATGATGCAGAAGGTGCAGCGGTGGTCGCAGCCGTTCTGCACCTGGATGAAGGCGCGCACATGGCCGTCGATGTGCCGGACCATCTGCGGCGCCGTCGCCTTGACGCTCATGATATCGTTGACACGGAGCTTCTCTTCGGCCGAAACCCCGAAGTCCGGCAGGCTGCGATAGGAAGCGCTCGAAAGCTTCTCCTCGTTGCCGAGCACGGCATCAACCTCTGCCATCGCGGCGAAGGTCTCTTTCTCCGTCTGTGCGGCGCAGCCGGTGACGATGATGCGGGCATGCGGATTGTCGCGCCGTGCCCGGCGGATCGCCTGGCGGGCCTGGCGCACGGCCTCGCCGGTGACCGCACAAGTATTGACCAGGACGGCGTTGTTGAGCCCGGCCTTCTCGGCCTGCGCCTTCATCACTTCGGATTCGTATGTGTTGAGGCGGCAGCCGAAGGTAATGACCTCGACGCCGCTCACTGCGCCTCCGCCTCTCGGGTACCATCGCGTGACCAGAGGCCGGTCGAGGGATCGAGCCTGCCCGACCATTCCCATTCGGCCGGGCCGGTCATGATGACGTGATCGTCGCGTTCGCGCCATTCGATCGAAAGCGTGGCCGGCGGCTTGGCACTTGCGACATTGACCGTCACCTTGCGGCCGGTGCGGCCGGTGCGTGCAGCGCTGACGGCGGAGGAACAGGCGGCCGAGCCGCAGGCAAGCGTCAACCCGGCGCCGCGCTCCCAGGTGCGCGTCGTCATCGATGTCGGCGAGGTCACTTGCGCCAGCGTGATATTGGCGCGCTCGGGAAACATCGGATGGTTTTCGAGCAATGGCCCGAAGCGGGCGAGATCGTAGGACATGACGTCCCTGTCCACCCAGAAGATCGCATGCGGATTGCCCATCGACATCACTGAGGGCGAATGCAGCACCGGATTGTCGATCGGGCCGATCTGTAGTTCGATGCGGCTGGTGTCGTGGAATTCTTCCGCCAGTGGGATCTTCTCCCAATCGAACACCGGCCGGCCCATATCGACGGAGATCGTTCCGTCCTCGTGCTCGACGGCGTTGAGGATGCCGGCGACCGTCTGGAAGGTGAAGGCCTTCCGCCCGGTCTCGGCGGCCAGCGCCTGCACGACGCAGCGGGTGCCGTTGCCGCAGGCCTGCGCCTTCGAACCGTCGGAATTCAGGATATCGATGAAGGCGTCGGTGCCCTCCGCCTTCGGATCATGGACCGCCATGATCTGGTCGAACTCGGTCTCAGGATCAGCATTGAGCGCGACCGCCGCCGGAGGCGTCACCTTGTCCGGCCGGCCGCGCATGTCGACGACCAGGATCTTGTTACCAAGCCCGTTCATCCTCGCGAATTCGACCGTTGCGCTCATGATGTCATTCCGTCCGTCTTTCCGGTGTATATGGCGGAAATGCGAAGGAATTACCAGTGGGGTGAGTGCCGGGCAGGCGCTGTACCCTTCGAGCCAGTTCGGCTTTACCGCTGCACACCATCGGGATCGAAGGACGCGGCATGCGCCTCGACAATTGCCGCGGTGATCACCTTTCTCAGCTCGTAGACCAGCGAGCGGGACCGCTTGCGATCCAGATCCTGCGCCGCCTTCGCAAGGTTCAGGCCTTCGTTCAGAACAATATGATGGGCCCGTGCCAGCGCCCAGCTCTCAATATCAGCATTCAACATTCGATATCTCCGCCGGATCATCCGGCATCAAGGATATTCACGAATCATTTTACAGGACGCACTTAACAAGAAAGTAGAATCATAAGCGGAATATTTTGCAACTGGCCCTGCTGCGAATTCGAGCCGCCAAATCAGAAATTTTTTACGGCAAAATCAGAAAAACCAGGCGGGATGTGGAAACCAATACATCGCTCGATTTGAACATCTACTTTCCGACCGCTGCCCGGCGGCGCAATTCCGGCGCGCTCCTGCGGTTCCCGAAAAGTCGCCATGCGGTCATTTGTCCGCATTCGCCTTGACTTTCGCGCGGCTTTCCTGTTTATCGCGCCCAATCCGCGACGAGCCGCATGACTCCGAGCCGCCGACCGGGACCTGAGATCCCGGAGGTCAACACCCGACAGCGCGATGCGCCCTCGGGTGCTTTTTGGCTTTGCGTCTTGTTTTCGTCAAGGAAAAGCACGACGTTTCCGGGCACGTAAGATCCCGCCCGAAACGTATCAAGGAAGAGCCGATGTTTGAAAACCTCCAGGACCGTCTTGGATCCATTCTGAATGGACTGACAGGCCGTGGCGCGCTTTCGGAAGCCGATGTTTCCGCAGCGTTGCGCGAGGTTCGCCGTGCTTTGCTGGAGGCCGACGTCGCGCTCGACGTCGTGCGTTCCTTTACCGACCGCGTGCGTGAAAAGGCCGTCGGCGCCGAGATCCTGAAGTCGATCAAACCAGGCCAGATGGTCGTCAAGATCGTCCATGACGAACTGATCGAGATGCTGGGCGGCGAAGGTGTCGGCATCGACCTGCATGCGGCCGCTCCGGTCGTCGTCATGATGGTCGGCCTGCAGGGCTCCGGCAAGACGACGACGACGGCGAAGATCGCCCACCGACTGTCGACGCGCGATAAGAAGAAGGTGCTGATGGCGTCGCTCGACACGCGCCGTCCGGCAGCCCAGGAGCAGCTTCGCCAGCTCGGCGCCCAGGCCAATATCGACACGCTGCCTGTCATATCGGGTCAGTCGCCAACCGATATCGCCGCCCGCGCCGTCCAGGCGGCCAAGCTCGGCGGCCATGACGTCGTCATCCTCGACACCGCCGGCCGCACCCATATCGACGAGCCGTTGATGGTCGAGATGGCCGACATCAAGAAGCGCTCGAACCCGCATGAAATCCTGCTGGTCGCCGACAGCCTCACCGGTCAGGACGCCGTCAACCTCGCCCGCAGTTTCGACGAACGCGTCGGCATCACCGGCCTGGTGCTGACCCGCATGGATGGCGACGGCCGCGGCGGTGCCGCCCTTTCGATGCGCGCCGTCACCGGCAAGCCGATCAAGCTGATCGGTGTTGGCGAAAGAATGGGCGAGCTGGAGGAATTCCATCCCCGCCGCATCGCCGACCGCATCCTCGGCATGGGCGACATCGTTTCGCTCGTCGAGCGCGCCGCTGAAAATATCGACGCCGAGAAGGCGGCCGCCATGGCCGCCAAGATGGCCAAGGGCAAATTTGACCTTGACGACCTCGCCGACCAGCTGCGCCAGATGCAGAAGATGGGCGGCATGGGCGGCATCATGGGGATGATGCCCGGCATGGCGGGCATGAAGGACAAGATGGCCGCGGCCGGCCTCGACGACAAGCTTTTCGGCCGCCAGATCGCCATCATCCAGTCGATGACCAAGGCCGAGCGCACCAATCCCGACATGCTCAAGCATTCGCGCAAGAAGCGCATCGCCGCCGGCTCCGGCACCGATGCCGCCGCCATCAACAAGCTTCTGAAGATGCACCGCCAGATGGCCGACATGATGAAGATGATGGGCGGCAAGGGCAAAGGCGGCATGATGAAGCAGATGATGGGCGGCCTTGCCGGCAAGATGGGGCTCGGCGGCGGCATGGGCGGTATGGGTGGCGGCATGCCCGATCTCTCGAATATGGATCCCCGGCAGCTCGAGGCCTTGCAAAAGCAGGCGGAAGCGGCGGGACTTGGAAAGCCGGGTGGGGGTATGCCCGGTCTCGGCGGTCTGCCGGGTGGTTTGCCTGGCCTCGGCGGCGCCAAACTGCCGGGCCTTGGCGGTGGTTTCCCGGGATTGCCCGGATTGCCGAAGAAGAAGTGAAAGGATCGCTTGCCCCATGATTGATCCAAACGTCAAAGCCCAGCTCGCGAGCTATCGTCAGTCGATCGACAACATCGATGCCGCTCTCGTGCACATGCTGGCCGAACGCTTCCGCTGCACCAAAGAGGTCGGCATGCTGAAGGCCAAATACAATCTGCCGCCGGCCGACCCGGCGCGCGAGGAATACCAGATCGAACGCCTTCGCCAGCTGGCGAAGGCTGCCAATCTGGACCCGGATTTCGCCGAGAAGTTCCTGAACTTCGTCATCAAGGAAGTCATCCGGCATCATGAGCAGATCGCTGCGGATCATGCTGAACAGAGCGCCGCAGCCCGATAACCCCGCCTAATCAGGCGATCAAGAAAATCCTAAGGAGTAAAGAACATGGCACTGAAAATTCGTCTCGCCCGCGGTGGCTCCAAGAAGCGCCCGTACTACCACGTCGTTCTCGCCGATGCGCGCAGCCCGCGTGACGGCCGCTTCCTCGAAAACCTCGGCTCCTGGAACCCGATGCTTGCCAAGGACGATGAGAAGCGCGTTCAGCTGAACGCCGAGCGTATCAAGCATTGGATCGAACAAGGCGCCCAGCCGACCGATCGCGTTCTGCGCTTCCTCGATGAAGCCGGCGTTGCCAAGCGCGAAGTCAAGAACAACCCGGTCAAGGCAAAGCCCGGCAAGCGCGCCCAGGAACGCGCCGCCGAAAAGGCTCAGAAGGTCGCTGACGCCGCCGCTGCTGCTGCCGACGCTGCGGAATAATCGGGACAGTCCCTTATCGAACGGGCGGCATGGCGACATGCCGCCCGTTTTCGTTTCCAATTACCCGCACTTCGTTTATGAGAAACCTGTCTTTCGGCTTCACATGAAGGAACCCATGACAAAGCTTGAAAACCCCGTTCTGATGGCAACGATCGGTGGCGCGCAAGGCCTCCGGGGAGAGGTGCGTGCCAAGGCCTACACAGCCGATCCGAGCTCACTTGGCGACTACGGCCACCTGCACAGCATGGACGGCCGAAGCTTCGAAGTGCTGGAAATCCGCGAGACGAAGAATATCGTCGTCGTCCGTTTCCGCGGCGTCAACGACCGCAATGCCGCCGAGGCGCTGAACGGGCTTGAGCTCTATATCGAGCGCGACAATCTGCCGGACGAAGAGCTGGAGGACGACGAGTTCTACTATGCCGATCTCGAGGGTCTCGAAGCACGCGACGACAAGGGTGTCAGTTACGGCACGGTCACCGGCGTCTTCGATTTCGGCGGTGGCGACCTGCTGGAACTCAAGGGTCCTGGCAAACGCCCGGTGCTGATCCCCTTTTCCGAAGCCTCGGTGCTGGAGATCGACCTCGAGGCCGGCACGCTGCTGATCGATCCGCTGGCGGCAGGGCTGGTCGACGATTCCGAAGAACTTTCGAAATTCACCGCGGACAAGCCGAAAAAGAAGAAGTGACGCCATGGCCTTCCGGGCGAGCGTGCTGACACTCTATCCGGAAATGTTTCCGGGGCATCTGGGCTTCTCGCTCGCCGGCAAGGCAATGGAGCGCGGGCAATGGTCGCTGGATGCGGTGCAGATCCGCGACTTCGCCACCGACAAGCACCGCACCGTCGACGACACTCCGGCTGGCGGCGGCGCCGGCATGGTGCTGAAACCCGACGTTCTCGCCCGTGCGATCGACAGCACCGCAGAAAACGATACCCGCCCGCGCCTGCTGATGAGCCCGCGCGGCCGGCCGCTGACGCAGGAGCGCGTACGCGAGCTTGCGGCCGGCGACGGCGTCATCATCGTCTGCGGCCGCTTCGAAGGCGTCGACCAGCGAGTGATCGAGGCGCGCGGGCTGGAAGAGGTCTCGATCGGCGACTACGTGTTGTCCGGCGGTGAGCCGGCGGCACTGATCGTGCTCGACGCGATCATCCGCATCCTGCCCGGTGTCATGGGCAACGATCTTTCCGGCCTGCACGAAAGCTTCGAAGGCGGCCTGCTGGAACATCCCCACTATACCCGGCCGCAGGCGTGGGAAGGCCGGGAAATCCCCGCCATTCTCACCTCGGGCAACCACGGCGCCATCGATAAATGGCGGCATCAGGAGGCGGTGCGGCTGACGCGGGAGCGACGGCCGGACCTGCTCGAAAAAGCTGAAAGTGACAAAAACGGCTGATTTCGCGGCCTTTTTCACAAAAATGTCGTGCGAGGGATGACAAGCCCTGGGCTTTGGTGTATTGGCGCACGCGGAAATGGGGTTTATCCCCGTCTGCCAGCAAACAAAGAATGGCGAACCCGCTCCCGCCCTGAAGGGCAAAGTCCTGAGGCAAGTTCCAAAGGATCAGTGTCGAGCGCTCTGGCTGTTTCAGAAGAACCAAAGGTTAAGACGATGAACATCATTCAGCAGCTTGAGGCCGAACAGGTCGCCAAGATCGAAGCCAAGCGCACGCTCCCAGAATTTTCCCCGGGCGACACCCTCCGCGTCAACGTCAAGGTCACGGAAGGCACCCGTACCCGCGTTCAGGCCTATGAAGGCGTCTGCATCGCCCGCTCCGGCGGCGGCTTGCAGGAAAACTTCACGGTCCGCAAGATCTCCTACGGCGAAGGCGTCGAGCGCGTATTCCCGGTTTACTCGCCGATGATCGAAAGCGTCGATGTCGTTCGCCGCGGTAAGGTCCGTCGCGCCAAGCTCTATTACCTGCGCGACCGTCGCGGCAAGTCTGCCCGTATCGTTGAAGACACCGGCGTCCGTGCCCGTAAGCTCAACGACGCCGAGCGCGCTGCCATTGCCGAGGAAAAGGCACGCATCGAAGCTGAAAAGGTTGCAGCAGCCCAGGCGCTCGCCGCCGAGAAGGCAGCAGCAGAAGCAGCGGAAGCCAAGGCCGCTGCTGAAGCAGCAGCCGCTGCCGCCGCAGCGGAACCGGCAGCAGAATAACATCTGCACGACGCATTCTTTGCTTGAAGCAAAATTCTTCGCTTTGAGCAAAATTCTTTCGCTTCGAAAGGCGGCCTTCGGGTCGCCTTTTCTATTTTTTGCTTCGGCGTGCAGCAGGCGGCCTTGCTTCTGACCTATCTTCCGTGACAGTTTTTGGCGTTCAATTTTAGGGAACCCATCAATGTTGTTTCGCCGCACCGTTCTTGCGAGCTTCGCCGCCCTTACTCTTCTGCCGCTCGCCGCAATGGCCGCCGAGCTGCCCGATCTCGGCGGCAAGAGCGTCGTCGTCGTTACCGAGAATGCCTATCCGCCGCTGCAGTTCGTCGATCCGAAATCCGGCAAGCCGATCGGCTGGGAATATGATGCGATGAACGAGATCGCCAAGCGGCTGAATTTCAAGGTCGAATACCAGAACACCAGCTGGGACGCGATGATCCAGGCAGTTTCCGACGGCCAGTACAATATCGGCATGACCGGCATTACCATCAAGGAAGACCGCAAGCAGAAGGTGGATTTCTCCGACCCCTATATGCGTTCGCAGCAGTTCATGCTGGTGCGCGGCGACGAGAAGCGGTTCACCGAGGCCAAGTCCTTCGGCGCATTCAAGGACGGCCTAGTCGGCGCGCAAGCCGGCACGACGCCATTCTATACCGCTGTTTATGAAGTGCTCGACGGCAACGAACAGAACCCGCGCATCAAGCTGTTCGAAACCTTCGGCGCCACCGTCCAGGCCTTGAAGGCCGGCGACGTCGACGTCGTGCTGACCGACGGCACCGCCGGCAAGGGTTATGTCGATGCCTCGGGCGGTGCCCTGAAGCTGATCGGCGAGCCGCTCGGCACCGAGGATTTCGGCTTCATTTTCCCGAAGGGCTCCGATCTCGTCGCCCCCGTCAATGCCGCCATTTCAGCTCTCAAGGCCGACGGCACGCTGGATGCGCTGAACAAGAAGTGGTTCCTCGACTACAAGATGGGCGAATGACGCCGAGCAACTGCTGATGGCTTTGCGACCATGTCACGACAGGCAGGTCAAGGACGACTATCCCTGGTGGCTGGTCACGCTTGTCGTGATCGGCATCGCCCTTGCTGCCGTCATCGTCGCCAACGATATCTATGCCCAGGTTTTCCGCGCCGTCGTCAACGGTGTCGGCATCACCGTCTTCGTCACGCTGGTCGCCTTCGTGCTCGCCACCGTGCTCGGCCTCGGCATCTGCCTGCTCGGCATGGCCGATAGCCAGGTGTTGCGCCAGATTGCCCGATTCTACATCGAGATCATCCGCGGCATCCCGATCCTGGTGCTCTTGTTCTACGTCGCCTTCGTCGGCGCGCCGGCCCTGGTTGCCGCCTATAACGTGCTGATTTCGCCGCTGGTGACATCAGGCATGGCCGAGCCCATCTTGGTGCGCGATCTCTCGTTGATGTGGCGGGCGATCATCGCGCTGACCATCGGTTATTCCTCCTTCATCGCCGAGATCTTCCGGGCCGGTTTCCAGTCGGTCGATCTGGGCCAGATCGAGGCGGCCAAAGCACTCGGTCTTTCCCGCTACCGGCGCTTCCGTTCCGTCGTCTTCCCGCAGGCGATCCGGGTGATCTTCCCGCCGCTCTCCAACGATTTCGTCTCGATGGTGAAGGATTCATCGCTCGTCTCCGTGCTCGGCGTCGCCGACATCACCCAGATGGGCAAGGTCTATGCCGCCGGCTCCTTCCGCTTCTTCGAAACCTATTCGATCGTCACCTATATCTACCTGATCCTGACGATCGGCCTGTCGCTGGCGCTGCGGCGGACGGAGAAGTGGATGAAGTCGCGGTGAGCGATCGACAGCTGTGACACGCTGAAGGGACCGCGGACGCGTTTGATGATTCAAATTGAAGCCGCCGCGAAAAATCGTTATATGCAGGCGATGGAATCCAAGTTCAGATGCACAGGCGCGCATATTTTCGTGCTGCAGGACCACTATCGCCTGCCGGCGCGGTTCTTTGCATGCGTGTCCGGTGCGCTCAGCAGCCGACTTCGTTGATCGAATGACGGCCGGCGGAGCCTGATCCGCTTTTTTCTCGATTTCCCAACGCATCAAAAAACGGACTTAACGCCATGAGCGCACCGCGTACTCTCTACGACAAGATCTGGGACGATCACCTGGTCGATGAACAGCCAGACGGCACCTGTCTTCTCTACATCGACCGCCATCTGGTCCATGAAGTGACTTCGCCGCAGGCGTTCGAAGGCCTGCGCATGACCGGCCGCAAGGTTCGCGCCCCGGAAAAGACGCTCGCCGTCGTCGACCATAACGTTCCGACCTCGCCCGATCGCCATCTCGGCATCAAAAACGAGGAAAGCCGCATCCAGGTGGAAGCGCTGGCCACCAACGCCGCCGAATTCGGCGTCGAATATTATTCGGCCAGCGACAAGCGCCAGGGCATCGTCCACATCGTCGGTCCGGAACAGGGCTTCACCCTGCCCGGAATGACCATCGTCTGCGGTGACAGTCACACTTCGACGCACGGCGCCTTCGGCGCGCTGGCGCACGGCATCGGCACCTCCGAAGTCGAGCACGTGCTGGCGACCCAGACGCTGATCCAGAAGAAGGCGAAGAACATGCTGGTGCGGGTCGACGGCCTGCTGCCGCCGCACGTTACCGCCAAGGACATCATCCTCGCCATCATCGGCGAAATCGGCACCGCCGGCGGCACCGGCCACGTCATCGAATTTGCCGGCGAAGCGATCCGCTCGCTGTCGATGGAAGGCCGCATGACCATCTGCAACATGACGATCGAAGGCGGTGCCCGCGCCGGCCTGATCGCCCCTGATGAAAAGACCTTCGAATACATCAAGGGCAAGCCGCGCGCGCCGAAGGGCGAGGCGCTGGAACAGGCGATCGCCTACTGGAAGACGCTGCAGACCGACGAAGGCGCTCATTACGACCGTGTCGTCGTGCTCGACGCCGCCAGCCTGCCGCCGATCGTCTCCTGGGGCTCCTCGCCCGAGGACGTCATCTCCGTCCAGGGCATCGTGCCGAACCCCGACGATATTCAGGACGAGACCAAGCGCACCTCCAAGTGGCGTGCGCTCGACTATATGGGCCTGAAGCCGGGCACGAAGATGACCGACATCACCCTCGATCGCGTCTTCATCGGTTCCTGCACCAACGGCCGCATCGAGGATCTGCGCGAAGTCGCCAAGGTTGTCGAAGGCAAGACGGTTGCTTCAACCGTCGATGCGATGATCGTCCCGGGCTCCGGCCTCGTCAAGGAACAGGCCGAAGCCGAAGGCCTCGACAAGATCTTCAAGGCAGCCGGTTTCGACTGGCGCGAGCCGGGCTGCTCGATGTGTCTTGCCATGAATGACGACCGCCTGAAGCCGGGCGAGCGTTGCGCCTCGACCTCGAACCGCAACTTCGAAGGCCGCCAGGGCTTCAAGGGCCGCACGCATCTCGTCTCGCCGGCTATGGCCGCTGCCGCCGCAATCGCCGGTCACTTCGTCGATATCCGCGACTGGAACTGATCCGCTAAACGGGTGAGAATTAAAGCCCGCCGATGCGCCTAAAGCGCATCGGCGGGCTTCGTCAATTATTGACCCCTGCAGCTGACCGGCTGGCAATGATCGAAACGATGATCAGAAGGTTGCCGTCATCGGGTCCGGTCCCATGCGGGCGCCGGCGCTGTCGAGCCTGGCGATCGCCGCCATGTCATCGGCATCGAGCTTGAAGTCGAATACCTGGAAGTTCTCCTCGATGCGCGACGGCGTCACCGACTTCGGGATGACGACGAGGCCGGTATCGAGGTGCCAGCGGATGATGACCTGGGCCGGGGTCTTGCGATGTTTTCTGGCGATCTCACCGATAACCGGGTTCGAGATGAACTTGCCCTGGCCAAGTGGGCTCCAGGATTCGGTGGCGATACCAAGCTTCTTGTGCGCCTCCTGCGCCGCCTTCTGCTGGAAGTCGGGATGCAATTCGATCTGGTTGATGACCGGAACGACACCGGTTTCGCCGATGATGCGTTCCAGATGTTCGGGGAAGAAATTCGACACGCCGATCGAGCGGGCGCGGCCCTCTTCGCGGATGCGCACGAAAGCCTTCCAGGTCTCGGTGTAGAGGCCGCGATGCGGCGACGGCCAGTGAATGAGATAGAGATCGACATACTCGGAACCGAGCTTCTTCAGACTGCCGTCGAAGGCGCGTAGCGCATTGTCGTAACCCTGGTCGGTATTCCTGAGCTTGGTGGTGACGAAGATATCCTTGCGGTCGAGGCCGGAAGAGCGGATGCCTTCACCGACGCCCTCTTCGTTGTCGTAGCCGGACGCCGTATCGATATGGCGATAGCCGGCGGTAATTGCTGTGCGCACCGTCGGCGCGGCAATGTCCTGCGGCGTCTGCCAGACGCCGAGGCCGATCTGGGGAATGGAATGTCCGTCATGGAAAGTGATGATGGGTTGAGCGGTCACAATATATCTCCGGGAGTTTGAAGAATTGGACGAGGCATGAATTGCGCCCGCACGCGGGCGTCCCGGAACGCGTTTCAGCCGCAGCGTTCGGTCACCGGAAATATATAGGTGACAGCATCAGGAAGACAATCAGAGGACGCGGACAATCGTCCCCTTTCGAAGGTGAGGCAGTAGCCGGCGCATGTCGCTGAGGCTGACCGCTACGCAGCCGGCCGTCGGCTCGTAGCCCGGCCTGATCAGATGGAAGAAGATCGCCGAGCCGCGGTTGCGCGCCCGTGAGGAGATGTTCCAGTCCATCACCAGGCAGACATCATAGAGCCCGTCGCAGCGCCGCATCTCCTCATGGCTTGCACCGAACGGCGCTCTGACGAGGCGGTTATAGCTGGCATCGTCAGGCTGATCGCACCAGAGCATGTCGGCGCGGATGCGGCGAATGGGAAGTGGGGTGGCGAGCCGGCCATTCCGCTCACCGCGCCGGAAGCCGGATATCAGCCTCATCGAGCCGATCGGCGTGGCGCCGTCACCCTCGCGTTTGATCACGGTGCGGCCGGACCGGCCGATCGCCGCAGGCACGGTGATCGCGCCGAGCCGAACGATGGCCCGGCTCTTGCGCCCCGGCGCGGGCCGCACCACGATCGTCGACGGCCTCATCCCCGGCTCCCGCCTTGTTTTTTCCATTTTTCTCGCATGTCTTGCATTGTCTGGGGTTCCAATTGAAATCATATGAAAACCTGTGCGGCAACCGCCCGCTGCCCGATCCTTGCCAAACCAGGAATTTGGCGTAGGACTAGGAAACTTAACATGAGGACGCAACGGCATGACCGCACGCACCATTCTTCTGGTGGATGACGACGACGATCTTCGTCAGACGCTGACGGAGCAATTGTCGCTGTATGAGGAATTTTCGGTTCTGCAGGAAGCCAACGCCGGCAAGGGTGTTGCGACCGCCCGCTCGACACCGGTCGATCTGCTGATCATGGATGTCGGCCTGCCCGATATGGACGGCCGCGAGGCAGTGAAGCTGCTGCGCAAGGGCGGCTTTAAGGCGCCGATCATCATGCTGACCGGCCACGATACCGATTCCGACACGATCCTCGGCCTGGAAGCCGGCGCCAACGACTATGTCACCAAGCCTTTCCGCTTCGCCGTGCTGCTCGCGCGCATTCGCGTGCAGCTGCGCCAGCACGAGCAGAGTGAAGACGCCACCTTCACCGTCGGCCCCTACCTGTTCAAGCCGAGCCAGAAGCTGCTGACCACCGACAACGGCCAGAAGATCCGCCTGACGGAAAAGGAGGCGGCGATCATCCGCTACCTCTATCGTGCCGAACAGAAGGTCGTCACCCGCGACGTGCTTCTCGAAGAGGTCTGGGGCTATAATTCCGGCGTGACGACGCATACGCTGGAAACCCACGTTTACCGCCTGCGCCAGAAGATCGAGCGCGATCCCTCCAATGCCGAAATCCTCGTCACCGAAAATGGCGGCTACAAGATCATACCCTAGAGCATTTCCATTTTTCTCCGAATCACGGAAATGCTCTATCTCTCTGTTTTCACGCAATTCCCGCTAGGCACTTTTGCGGGAATTGCTCCAAGGCGAAAAGCCCGCATGGCGCTGACCGACGACATACACTTGCTCGCGCAGCTTCCTTTGTTCAGGGATATGAACGAGGATCAGCTGCGGCTGATCGCCTTCGGCGCCGACCGGCGCATGATCGCGGCCGGCCAGATGCTGTTTCGCCAGGGCTCCCCCGCCGAGAGCGCCTATGTCGTCCTCAGCGGCAGCCTGGAGCTGAGCGCCGCAAGCAGCGACGGCACCCAGAAGACGGAGGGGGTCGCCGGCCCCGGAACGATGATTTCCGAGCTGGCGCTGGTCACGCTGGTGGAGCGCAAGTTCACCGCCGTGGCGCGCGAGGACACCGGCATCATCCGCATCACCCGCGCCCTCTTCCACCGGCTGATCGAGGAATATCCGGACGCAGCCCTGCTGATCCAGAACCGCATCCGCGACAATCTCGCCGAACTTGCGGCAAAGGCCGCAAGCCAGTTCTACCGCTTCAGCTGAAGCCTGTTGGAGCGCAGGACTCGATCGAGCACATCCATAAGGCGCATGCTCAATCGCGGGTAAGACCGTCGATCGCCGCCGCAAGCTTCACAAGGTCTGCGGCGTAGAACCCGGCAGCATTGAGACAGTTCGTCTCAAGCAGCTTCAACCCCTCTTCGGTACGGCAGACGTCAATGACATAAGCCGGCGAGTAGCCGGGGTTGATGTCCACCATGCGCTGCCCGAATTCGAGCACATCGTCATCGATCTCGTAGCGGTGGACGACACGCGATCCGTCCTTGTAGAGGGAATAGGTGACGATCCGATCGTTGACGGCCCAGAGACGCCATTCGCGCAGGATGCGGACAGGCTTGGTGAACATCAACAGCGTGTCGTGGCGAAGCGATCCCGTCGGAATTTCATCCTCGTCAAGCGCAAGGACCCTCTCGGCCATACGGATGATCTCATCCGTCGATTTCACGTTGCCGGGTTCCTCCTTGCTGTCGTCAACCGGGCGCAGGAACCATTCCCTCGCATCGCCGGCCAGACGCGCGGGAACATCGCGCAGCGTCAGGAACAGCGCATCGGCTCCATTGAGGAGGTAAGGATGCCACACCTCCTCCTGAACGAATGGGCGCAGCTTGAAGACACCTGGCCGGTAGCTATTCGCCTCAGCGTTCCTCCAGAGTGAGTAGGAGCCGAACATCACCACGGCACCCGGATCGGCGATAACGGGCTTGGGAATAAGCTCGCCGATGAACGGAACGACCTTGTGCCAAGTGTACGGGATGCCGAGCCGGTCGAGTGCCTCGGCCAGCTTGTGGGTGTCTTCAAACTCCTGGGGGATCCACTGCATCAGAAATCGAAATGCGCCGTGACCGGGACGTGGTCCGAGGGGCGATCCCAGCCACGCGCTTCCTTGAGGATCTCGATGCGCCTGAGATGCGGCCCGAGATCCGAAGACGACCAGATATGGTCGAGACGGCGGCCGCGATCGGCCGCTTCCCAGTCCTTGGCGCGGTAGCTCCACCAGGTGTAGAGCTTCTCGTTTTCCGGCACATGCTGGCGCATGAGATCGAGCCAGCCGCCGCGCTTCATCACCTCGAGCAGCCCGTCGGTTTCGACAGGCGTATGGCTGACGATCTTCAGGAGCTGCTTGTGCGACCAGACATCGTGCTCCAACGGCGCGACGTTCAGGTCGCCGACCAGGATGGCGGAGGTGTTGGTCTCACCATTGGCTTTCAGCCGCTTCATCTCCTCGATGAAATCGAGCTTGTGGCCGAATTTCGGATTGACGGTACGGTCCGGCTCGTCGCCGCCGGCCGGGACGTAGAAATTATGCAGTCGCACGCGGCGATTGCCGTGCTCGAAGATCGCCGAAATGTGGCGGGCATCGCCGACCCCGCAATAGTCCTGCCGGTGATCCTCGGTCAGCGGAATGCGCGAGGCGATCGCCACGCCGTGATAGCCCTTCTGGCCGTGAATGATGATGTGATCGTAGCCCATCGCCCGCAACGGTGCGGCCGGAAAGAGCTCGTTCGCCACCTTGGTCTCCTGCAGGCAGAGAATGTCGGGCCTGTGCTTGAGAACGAGCTGCTCGACGATCGGCATGCGCAGCCGCACCGAGTTGATGTTCCAGGTGGTGATCGAAAAGCCCATATTCCCAGCCCTTTCATGCTTTCATGAAGGGGCTTTAGAACAAAGGCGGATGGGAGGGAACCGCCCGCGTGCAAAACATCGGGCAGTCAACCAAAAAGGCGTCAGTCGCGGGACTGAGGCGTGCCCGGAATGGTTTCATAGGGCACGCGGAATACGCGATCGTCGAACTGCATGCCTGTCTTGACATTGAAGATCATCACCGACGTGTCCTTTCCCTGATTGTCGGTGATCGTCCACTGACGCAGGTCGTAGGTCTTCGGGTCGAACATCATGGTGATGGTCGAGTTGCCAAACACCGTATTGTTGCCGAGCGCGATCGTCGTCAGATCAGACTCTTCCTTCACGCGCTTCACCATGCCGGCCGACAGGTCGATATGCTGGGCCAGGAGAAGGCTGAGCGGCGTCTTGGAAAGCGGGTAGAGATCCCAGGTCTTCAACTTCGTATTGCCGATGGCGACGTTTCTGCCGTCGGCGATCACCCGCATCGGCGACGGGTCGTCATAGTTGAACCGTAGTTTGCCGGGCCGCTGGATGAAAAATTTGCCGCCGGTCTGCTCGCCGCGCGGACCGAACTGCACGAATTCGCCCTGCATCGTGGTGACGCCGGAGAAATGGTCGGCGATCGCCTGCGCGGTGCCGGAAGCGGGAGCTGCCGCCTGCGCATAAGCACCGAAGGGAACGGCGCTCACCATCGCAGCGGCAGCAAAGGCGCCAAGAAGATCGCGGCGCGTTACCGTCAGGCCGGAGAGGAAGGGGTTGGAGTTACTCATCTAAATCTCCTTTATGCGATCTGCATGCTGCCGAAAGGCGGCGTCTTCAAGGCGTTGCGATCGGCCCGCGAGAGCTAACGGCTTCGACGCTGTCAGGTTTCCGCAAAAGCGACCCTATTGGAAATATATCCCGATTATTTCAGCGGTCGAGGATGTCACCTTCTGTGGGAACGAGAATCTCGCGTTTACCGGCATGATTGGCCGGCCCGATGATGCCTTCCTTCTCCATCCGCTCGATGAGCGAGGCGGCCCGGTTGTAGCCGATGCCAAGCCGGCGCTGGACGTAGGAGGTCGAGGCCTTGCCGTCACGCAGCACGATGGCGACGGCCTGATCGTAAGGATCTTCCGAATCGGAGAGGTTTGACGTGCCGGCCGGGCCACCGCCGCCGTAATCGCCATCCTCATCGTCGTCGGCGGTGATCGCATCGAGATATTGCGGCGAGCCCTGGGTCTTCAGGTAGGAGACGATCTCTTCCACCTCGACATCCGAGACGAACGGGCCGTGCACGCGCTGGATACGTCCGCCGCCCGCCATGTAGAGCATGTCGCCCATGCCGAGCAGCTGTTCGGCGCCCTGCTCGCCGAGAATGGTGCGGCTGTCGATCTTCGAGGTCACCTGGAAGGAGATCCGGGTCGGGAAGTTCGCCTTGATCGTGCCGGTGATGACGTCGACCGACGGACGCTGTGTCGCCATGATCACATGGATGCCGGCCGCGCGCGCCATCTGCGCCAACCGCTGCACGGCGCCTTCGATATCCTTGCCGGCGACCATCATCAGGTCGGCCATTTCGTCGATGATGACGACGATATAGGGCATCGGCCTGAGGTCGAATTCTTCGGTCTCGTACATTGCCTCGCCGGTGTGGCGATCGAAGCCGGTCTGCACCGTGCGCGAGATCGCCTCGCCCTTCGACAAGGCCTGCTCGACGCGGGTGTTGAAGCCGTCGATGTTGCGCACACCGATCTTCGACATCTTCTTGTAGCGCTCCTCCATCTCGCGCACGGTCCATTTGAGCGCGACGACGGCCTTCTTCGGATCGGTGACGACGGGCGAAAGCAGATGCGGGATGCCGTCATAGACCGAAAGCTCGAGCATCTTCGGGTCGATCATGATCAGCCGGCACTGTTCCGGCGTCAGGCGGTACAGCAACGACAGGATCATCGTGTTGATGGCGACCGACTTGCCGGAGCCGGTGGTGCCGGCGACAAGCAGATGCGGCATCTTGGCGAGGTCGGCGATGACGGCTTCGCCGCCGATCGTCTTGCCGAGCGCCATGGCGAGCTTCGCCTTGCTGCCTTCGAAATCCCTGGAGGCGATAAGTTCACGCAGATAGACGGTCTCGCGCGTCTGGTTCGGCAATTCGATACCGATCGCGTTGCGGCCGGGCACGACGGCGACGCGGGCGGCAATGGCGCTCATCGAGCGGGCGATATCGTCGGCAAGGCCGATGACGCGCGACGACTTGATGCCGGGCGCCGGCTCCAGTTCATAGAGGGTGACGACGGGGCCTGGACGGACATGGATGATCTCGCCCTTGACGCCGAAATCCTCGAGCACGCCTTCGAGCATGCGGGCGTTCTGCTCCAGCGCATCGGCTGATAGCGTCGAGTCGCGCACGACATTCTTCGGTTCCGCAAGCAGATGCATTGACGGAAGCTGGAAACCCTCGGGACGGATGAACGAGCCCTGCGCCTCCCGCTCGATGCGGGCGCTGGGCTTCGGGCGCGAGACCAAAGGCACGACGCGCGGTTCCGGCTTGCCGGCGGCCTTAGCCGGTGCGCGGATCATCCAGTCGTCGTCATCATCATCGGGCAGGATATCGGCCGGGCGCGGCGGCATGTCGGCATCGAAGGGCAGATCGTCGTCGTCATCATCGTCGTCATCGACGGAAAGCGACGGTGCAGAGACGATACGGCGCGGCGAAGCTGCGCGTGCCTCCATCGACGGCTCCATGCGCTCGCCGCGGGCGGTGGGCGCCTTGGCGCGGACGGGTTCGTTCAGCTTGCCGAACTCGTCATCGTTGAAATCATAGGGTGATTCAAAATCGCCCTGGCGGCGCTTACGCGGCCCCATGCCGAAGAGCCGCCGCAGCCGCCCTTGGCTCATGTACCAGGCATGCGTCACGGCACCGCTGAGAGCGACCCAGCGCGACTCGTCTTCTTCGTCTTCGTCTCCGACGACGCGAACCTTGCTTGTCGTCCCGACGTAATCTTCCTCGATCTCCTCCTCGGCGTCGCTGCGGCCGACGAGGCCCGACGCAAAGAGCATCATCCAGGCGGTCGGCGCGGCAAAGATGCAGCCGACAACCATGGCGAAGGTGCCGGTGGGATAGGCGCCGACGAAGAGTGCGGGAAAACGCAGGATCATATCGCCGATGACACCGCCGATGCCGTTCGGGATCGGCCAGGTGAGCGGCGGCGGGAAGCAGCCGATCACGGCGCAGGACAGCACCGTACCGGCAAGCCAGGCGCCGGCACGAGCGGGGATGCGGCTGAAGCGGCGGCCCGAGATCAGCGCCAGCGCCCAGGCGACGATCGGCAGCATCGAAACGACGCTGGCAAGGCCGAGGAACTGCATGACGATATCGGCAAAGGCAGCCCCGCTATAACCGAGGATGTTCGTCGGCAGGTTGGCAGTGGCATAGGAATAGCTCGGATCGGCAACGTTCCATGTCGCCAGCGCCGCGACGCAGAGCGCCAAGAGCAGAAAGATCGCAAAGCCGATGAGGGCCTGGATCTGCCGCAGCATGAATGCCGAGAGGGAGAACCGATCCGGACGGCCATCCATCGCCGGCGACGTGCTTCTTGCCATGTGTCTAACCCGTCCAATGCCTGAGGGCAGGCGAATCACCGAAGCTTCGCCATGCCAAAATGCGTCCGCTCCACCTAATCAGAGCCGGGTTAAAGCGATGTTAACCATGCGTGCCTGGACGTGTATTCCCGACAGGGAAATGAAAAAAGCCCGAACCTCGAAAGGTCCGGGCCAAATGCGGTCTATGGCAGCTTTTCCGGGTTTAACCCGGAAAAGCTCTAGATAGGCCGCGACGGGCCGTGAAGCGGCGCCCTTGTGCCGGACGCCGCAAACCCTATGATCAAGAAGAGTGGTAGGCGGCTTCGCCGTGGGTCGAAAGGTCGAGACCTTCGCGCTCGGCTTCGACGCTCACGCGCAGGCCGATGACGACGTCGACGATCTTGTAGAGGATCGCCGAACCGATGCCCGACCACAGCAGCGTCGTCAGCACACCCTTGGCCTGGGCGAGCACCTGGGTTCCCATGCCGGCGTAGGAGGCAGCGAAATCGGCTGTCGAATAGTCGACGATGCCTGCACCGCCGAGTGCCGGGTTGACGAGGATGCCGGTGCCGAGAGCGCCGATGATGCCGCCGACGCAATGGACGCCGAAGACGTCGAGGCTGTCGTCGTAGTTGAACTTGTTCTTCACGACGTCGACGAAGAAGTAGCAGACCGGCGAGACGATGAGGCCCAGAACGATCGAGCCCATCGGGCCGGCAAAACCTGCCGCCGGGGTGATGGCGACGAGACCGGCGACCGCACCTGAAGCACCGCCAAGCATCGAAGCCTTGCCGCGGGTCAGGCTTTCGATGATGCACCAGGACACGGCAGCAGCAGCCGTCGCGACGAAGGTGTTGATAAAGGCAAGCGAGGCGTAGGCATTGGCTTCGAGGTTGGAGCCGGCATTGAAGCCGAACCAGCCGACCCAGAGCAGCGAGGCGCCGACCATGGTCAGCGTCATCGAATGCGGGGCCATGATTTCCTTCTTATAGCCGGTGCGCTTGCCGAGCATGATGGCGCCGACGAGACCGGCAATACCGGCATTGATGTGGACGACCGTGCCGCCGGCGAAGTCGATTGCGCCGTAGGAGAAGATCAGGCCGGCCGGCGAGGTGTAGGAGCTCGGACCGCCCCAGAACCAGACCATGTGCGCCATCGGGAAGTAGATGAAGGTCACCCAGAGCACGACGAACAGCATGACGGCCGAGAACTTGATACGTTCGGCGAATGCGCCGACGATCAGGCCCGGCGTGATGCAGGCGAAGGTCATCTGGAAGACGATGAAGGTGTATTCCGGAATGGCGACGCCCTTCGAGAAGGTTTCGGCGAGCGACGAGGTGTTGACGCCGGCAAGGAAAGCCTTGGAGAAGCCGCCGACGAAGCTGTTCAGCGAACCGCCGTCGGTGAAGGCGAGCGAATAGCCGTAAGTCACCCAGATCAGCGCCACGACGGCGGTGATCATGAAGACCTGCATCAGCACGGAGAGCATGTTCTTGGCGCGGACGAGACCGCCGTAGAAAAGTGCAAGGCCGGGGATGGTCATCAGCAGGACGAGCGCCGAGGAGACGAGCATCCAGGTGTTGTCACCCTTGTCCATGGTGAAGGCCGGAGCGGCAGCAGCGGTGGCGGTGGCAGCCGCGGGGGCAGCCTCCTGCGCGAAAGCGACAGCCGGCGCCAGAAGCGCAGCCGTTGCTGCGCAAATCCGCGCAAAGCTGGAAGAAAACTTCGAAATTGACATTGGAAATGGCTCCTTGATCTGCCGCTTACAGCGCTTCTGAATCGGTTTCGCCCGTACGGATGCGCACGGCATGATCGATCGAATAGACGAAAATCTTGCCGTCGCCGATCTGACCGGTCTTGGCCGATGCCGCGATGGCCTCGACCGCCCTGTCGACGAGTTCCGATGCAACCGCGATTTCGATCTTGAGCTTCGGCAGGAAGCTGACCGCATATTCGGTGCCGCGATAGATTTCGGTATGCCCCTTCTGGCGCCCGTAGCCCTTCACTTCGGTCACGGTCAGCCCCTGAATACCGATCGCCGTAAGAGCTTCGCGGACCTCATCGAGCTTGAACGGCTTGATAATAGCCATCACAATTTTCATCTGGTTTCCCATCCTTCGTTATCCTCGGCGCGGAGCCGACTCTCCTTGCCGCTGACGTTCCTGAACAGCGACCGGCGATATACATTCAAGGGACGTGCCAGATTCGAGGCATATAATAACTTATTGAAAAATAACGATTATATTATCGAGTGCCAATAAACAGGCAAATGACCGGCAAATGATCGACCAACAAGCGCACAAATAATGCGCAAATTTAAAAAGATGCATATTTTTTATTCATTTGCCTTTTTCCGAATCAAACCCTCCTGTGCGACAGAGGCGATCAGCTCACCCGATCGGGTAAAGAGGCACCCCCGGGTCAGCCCTCTGGCACCCGAAGCCGACGGGCTGTCCTGCGTATAGAGCAGCCAGTCGTCGAGCTTGCAGGGCCTGTGGAACCACATGGAATGATCGAGGCTTGCCACCTGCAGGCTCTGGTCGAAGATGGAGGTGCCGTGTGCATAAAGCGACGTATCAAGCAGCGTCATGTCCGAGAGATAGGCAAGCACGGCCGCCTGATAGAGCCGGTCGTCGGGAACCGGGCCGGTGGCGCGCACCCAGACGTCTTGCCGGGGCTCGAGCTTCTTGTCGGAAAAATAGTGGGTCAGCGAGACGGGACGGATCTCGATCGGCCGCTCGCGCTGCCAGTATTTTCGGATCGGCTCCGGCGCATGCGCGAGATATTGCTCCTTGATCTGCTGTTCGCCGAGCAGCGCTTCGGGCATCGTCACCTCGGGCATGGCAATCTGGTGCTCGAAGCCAGGCTCTTCCACCTGGAAGGAGGCGGACAGCGTGAAGATCGCCTTGCCGTGCTGGATCGCGACGACGCGCCGCGTATTGAAGCTCGATCCGTCGCGGATGCGCTCCGCCTGGTAGATGATCGGCACGGAGGGATCGCCGGGTCGCATGAAATAAGCGTGCAGCGAATGGACGAAACGCTCGCCCTCGATGGTGCGTTGCGCCGCCATCAACGCCTGGCCGATCACCTGGCCGCCGAAGACCCGCTGCCAGCCGGCCTGCGGGCTGCGCCCACGAAAGATATCGACCTCGATCGGCTCCAGGTCGAGCGTCGAAAGCAGCGTCTCCATCGCCGAAGGCCCGGTCGTCTCGCGCGTCATTTTGTATGTCTCCCGGCGGTAGGAAGTGAAGTTGCGATGATCTATATAGGTCACATCTGAGGCATAAGGTACGGGAGCGGCGCGATGCTGGACATGCTGGTTGTGGGCGGGGGTTATGTCGGCCTTTCCGCCGCTGTCGCGGTCAAACAGGCAGCACCCCATCTGAAGGTCGCCGTCGTCGAGGCGGCGCCGGAGCATGTCTGGAAAAACGACACGCGCGCTTCCGCCGTCATCGCGGCGGCGGCGAAGATGCTCGAGGTCTTCGGCATCTGGAACGAGATCGAGCCGGAAGCCCAGCCGATCACCAAAATGATCGTCACCGACTCGAAGACCTCCGATCCCGTGCGTCCGGTCTTTCTGACTTTCGATGGTGAAGCGGCGGAAGGCCGGCCTTTCGCCCACATGATCCCGAATGTTGTCATGGTCGCAGCGCTGCGTGGCGTCTGCGAGCGGCTCGGCATCGACATCCGTCACGGGCTCGGCGCTACGGAGCTGAAGACGCATGACAGCCACGTCACCGTCACGCTGTCGGATGGCAGCGGGTTGGAGAGCCGGCTGCTGGTCGCCTGCGATGGCGTGCGCTCGACGCTGCGCGATCTCGCCGGCATCAGGACCGTCACCTGGGACTACGGCCAGTCGGGCATCGTTGCAACCGTCGAGCATGAACGGCCGCATGATGGCTGCGCCGAGGAGCATTTCCTGCCGGCCGGTCCCTTCGCCATCCTGCCGCTCAAGAACAATCGCTCCTCGCTCGTCTGGACGGAGCGGACACATGATGCCGATCGGCTGGTCGCCGCCGACGACCTGGTCTTCGAGGAAGAGCTCGAACGCCGCTTCGGCCACAAGCTTGGGGCGCTGAAAATCATCGGCGACAAACGCGCCTTCCCGCTCGGCCTGACGCTGGCCCGCGCTTTCGTCGCCCCGCGTTTCGCGCTGGCCGGCGACGCGGCCCACGGCATTCACCCGATCTCGGGCCAGGGCCTCAATCTCGGCTTCAAGGATGTTGCCGCACTTGCCGAAACGATCGTCGAGGCCGATCGGCTCGGCCTCGATATCGGATCGATCACCATTCTCGAACGTTATCAGACCTGGCGCCGCTTCGACACGTTTCGTATGGGCGTGACGACGGATGTGCTGAACCGGCTGTTCTCCAACGACGCAACACCGATCCGCATCGCCCGCGACGTCGGCCTCGGCATCGTCGACCGGCTGCCCCGCCTCAAATCCTTCTTCATCGGCCAGGCGGCCGGAACGACGGCGAAGGACAATCCGCGCCTGCTGGCCGGCCAAGTGATTTGATGCCGATTTAAAGAGCTCTATTCGTCGAGGCCGCGGGCTTCGGACACCAGCATGATCGGAATGCCGTCGCGGATCGGATAGGCAAGCCGCGCCTTTTCCGAGACCAGCTCATTGTGGTCGCGATCATAGGAAAGCCGGCCCTTGGAGAGCGGGCAGACCAGCAGATCGAGCAGCTTAGGATCGACGCGGCTGAGTTTTTCGTCCATGGCTGAAGTCTACTGCAGAATCGTGTCGGAGTCACCGAAGACCCGCGCCAGCACGATCTCGGTAATAGCGATCAGCGTTTCGGCCCGCGTCTTCAGATCGGGCGCTTCCAGCAGTGCCTGCTTTTCAGCCGGCCCGAACGGCGACATCATCGCCAGCGAATTGACAAGCGTCAGATTGCTCGCCCGCTCGACGCTCTCCCAGTCGGCTTCCAGCTTGTTGGCCGCAAGATAGGCCTTGAAGGCGGTCAAGAGCGCTGCGCGGTCGACCGCCTCCTCCTCGTTCGCGGCCGAGAGATCGGCGATAAACGGGACGATGCGGAAGGTACGGAACGGATCGCTCGTCGCTTTCTCCTCCAGCAACCGGAAGCGGCAGACGCCGGTCAGCGAGACGATATAGCGGCCATCGCCGGTCTCGGCGAAGGAGGTGATGCGGCCGAGGCAGCCGACGGCGGCAAGATTGGGATCGCCACCCTTGTCCTCGTGTTCGCCGAACGCCGGCTGCACCATGCCGATCAGCCGGTTTCCCGTCAGTGCGGCATCCAGCATCGCCAGATAGCGCGGTTCGAAAATGTTGAGCGGAAGCTGCCCGGCCGGCAGAAGGAGGGCACCGGTCAGGGGGAACACGGCGATTGTATCAGGCAGATCGCCCGGCTTCAGGTATCTGGCATTCCCGACTTGCATGAAACCGTCCCGCATTCTTGTAACGGGCATGCCCGTCCTCACGAGAATGTGGTGCCCCCGTCCGAAAACGCAAGGGCAGATGCTCGAAACTTAGCGCGTCGCCCCGAAAATCGGGATCGACCTTCCAAAGGATTGGACGCGGACTTAGAGCGATCCAGCGGCTTGCCGTGCTATCGGACCCGCGGCACTTTAGGAGAACAGCATTGCCGAAAGCCTGCGCCGGGCGGAAATCGTCGCCGGATCCTTGAAGCCCCAGACCTCGAAGAACTGCAGCAGCTGGCGGCGGGCGCCGTCATCGTCAAAGGTGCGGTCCTTGCGCATGATCAGCAGCAGGTGCTCGGCCGCTTCGTCGCGCCGGCCTTCGACATTGAGGATCTTGGCGAGCTTCAGCCGCGCTTCGTGGTCGTCGGGGTTTGCGGCAAGGTCACGCTCGAGCGCAACGGGATCGCCGAGCTTGCGGGCTTCCTCGATCTGTTCGAGCTTTTTCAGCACCGCCTGGATGCCGGCGTCCTTCGCCAGCTCTTCCGGCAGATCGGTCAGAGTTTCGCGCGCCCGCTCATGCTGGTTTGCGGCGATCATGCATTCGGCCATTCCGGCAATCGCCTTGGCATTTTCGGGATCGGCTTGCATCACGGCGGCGTAGAGTTGAGCGGCCTCGTTGACGTTGCCGGCAGCCAGCAGCTCTGCTGCTTCCGTAACCACGGCTTCGATCTCGGCCGCCTCATCGGCGCCGGCCGGGCCGGCAATACGGTCGATGAACTGCTGGATCTGGCTTTCCGGCACCGCACCCATGAAGCCGTCGGCAGGGCGGCCATTGACGAAGGCGATGACCGCCGGGATCGACTGGATTCCGAGCTGGCCGGCGATCGAGGGATGGTCATCGATGTTCATCTTGACCAGCCGGACACGGCCCTTGGCTTCGTTGACCACCTTTTCCAGTACCGGCGTCAGCTGCTTGCAGGGCCCGCACCAGGGCGCCCAGAAATCGACCAGCACCGGCTGATGGCGCGATTCCTCGATGACGTCCTTGCCGAAATTCGCCGTCGTCGTGTCGGTGATGTAGCTGCCGGCTGCAGCCGCCGGTTCCGGGGTGGCGCCGAAGCTTGTCGTCGCCGTCATCTGATTTCCGAAGGAACCGTTATAGGGGTTGTCGCTGCCGCTCATAGGTATCTCCCGCCGCGCCGATCTTGCCGGCGTCTTTGCTAAAGCATGTCGCGCAAAAGTGTAGCGGTTTTGCGATCAAGACATGCACAAAACCAAAGGCCTAAAGCGCGGCAAGCGAAACTGAAAGTCCGCGACGCGCTTTAGCGCTAAAATCGTATGTCAGGACGTCACTTTCAAGACAAGCGGCTTATGCCCGGTCGCTTCCATGAAACGGATGAGATCGACGCTCGCAATCGATGTCGTCGCATCGTTGGACAGCGGATGGCAGTTGATGATTTCCTCGCGCATCAGATCGGCATCGAGCACGAAGGTGACATTCGCCGCAGTATCGTTGATCGCGCCGAATGCGGTCACCGCGCCGGGAATGACGCCGAGATAGTCCATCAACTTCTCCGGCCTGCCGAAGGAGACCCGGCCGGACCCGCCGATGGCATTATGCACCTGCTTGAGATCGACGGCAGCATTTTCCTCGACGGTCAGGAGAAAATACCTGTCCTTCTTGTCCTTGACGAACAGGTTCTTGGTGTGGCCGCCGGGGATCTCGTCGCGCAGCGCAACCGATTCCGCCACGGTGAACACCGGCGCATGGTCGACGGTCTTATGGGCAATGCCGAGCCCATCGAGAAAGGCAAACAATTCTTCTCTGGTTTTCGGGACATTTTCGGACATTGGGCAATCCATTGGACAGGAAGGGAAAAAGACAAGGCGTCCTGATTAAGTCCGTCGACATCGTTTGGCAATCTTTGCGGCCGACGCTTTGCCCCGCATTTGCGGCCTTTCCGCCTGCCTCATGCGACCTGCCAAATTTTTATTCGCCTCTCCGTCATTTCCCTGTTGCATTTGAAAACCCGTTAGGCCATATAGCGCCGGTCGCCGAGAGGCGGCGCCCACGGTCCAGCAACTACCCCGGACCGATGCGGATTGAGCGGGTGTAGCTCAGGGGTAGAGCACAACCTTGCCAAGGTTGGGGTCGAGGGTTCGAATCCCTTCGCCCGCTCCAGTTTATCTAAATTTCAAAGCCTTAGTGTGCCTGTGCTGCGTATGATGTTTGCCGATCCGTAAGCTCGCTGATCGGGCGAATCATGGGGCGTGTGCGCCTCGCGGCCGGTGCGCGTAAGCTGCTGTGTTCGACGCGATCTTGCATGCATCCAACGACTCACCTCATAGCAACGCCACCCTGCTTGGCCTCGACTCATAAGATGATGTTCTGGTCATCGTGATCGGCAGGAGCGATGGCGCACTTAATGAGATGAGGCGGCACCGCTTGCGACAATCCCACACTTGGTGTCAGATGACAGGCGAAATTCTTGACGACGGGACCGGCCTCAAGGTTCAGGCCGCCGGCATCGCCACCTATACCTTCCTGATTGCTCCCAACATCAACTGAGGTTTCCCCATGCGTATCGCCGTCGGTGGCATTCATATCGAATGCAGCACATACAATCCCGTCCTGAACGAGGAGAAGGATTTTCGCGTGCTGCGCGGGGACGCACTGCTGGCATCACCCTACTTTGGCTTCCTCAGAGATTACGACGCCGAATTCCTGCCGACGATCCATGCCCGCGCCATTGCCGGCGGCCCGGTTTCGCGTGCGGCCTACGAGGCCTTTAAGAGCGAATTCCTAGAGCGGCTGAAGCCGCTGCTGCCGCTCGATGGTCTCTACCTCGCCATGCATGGCGCCATGTATGTCGAAGGCATGGAGGATGCCGAGGGCGACTGGATCAGTGCGGCCCGCGCGCTGGTCGGCGAGGATTGCACGGTTTCGGCAAGCTACGACCTGCATGGCAACGTCACCCAGCGCATCATCGATGCGCTCGATATTTATTCAACCTATCGCACCGCGCCGCATATCGACGTCGAGGAGACGATGCGCCGTTCCGTCTCCATGCTGGTGGAGAGCCTGAAGACTGGCGCAAGGCCGGTCGTTCTCTGGGCGCCGATCCCGGTCGTGCTGCCCGGCGAGCGCACCAGCACCGTCGATGAGCCGGCAAAGAGCCTGTATGAGATGCTGCCCGGCATCGATGCGATTGATGGCGTCTGGGATGCATCGCTGATGGTCGGCTATGTCTGGGCCGACGAACCGCGCGCCACGGCCGCCGCCATCATGACCGGCACCGACCGCGCGGCAATGGAGCGCGAGGCAAGACGTCTCGCCAGGGCCTATTGGGATGTGCGCGAAAACTTTGTCTTCGGCTGCGAAACCGGCTCGTTGGAAGAATGTGTCGCGAGAGCGATCGCTAGCCCAACCGCCCCGGTGGTGCTCGCCGAATCCGGCGACAACCCAACGGGCGGCGGTGTCGGAGACCGGGCCGATGTCCTGGCCGAGCTGATCGCCAAGGGTGCAACCGGCGTCGTCCTCGCCGGCATCACCGACAAGGCTGCGACCGAGGCCTGCTATGCCGCAAGCGTGGGTGCCGAGCTGGACCTCAGCGTCGGCGCCACACTCGACAGCAATGGCAGCAAGCCGGTCATTGCTCGTTTCACGGTCAAATTCCTGCACGAAACGTCAGATCCGGCCGACCGCCAGGCGGTGGTTGCGATCGACGGCATCGACCTCGTGCTCTGCGCCAAGCGCCGGCCCTATCACAATATCGCCGATTTCACTCGACTCGGTCTCGATCCGCATGCGGCGAGGATCATCGTCGTCAAATCGGGCTATCTCTCGCCGGAACTGGCGCCGATCGCCAATCCGAACCTGATGGCGCTGTCGACCGGTGTCGTCGATCAGTTCGTCGAGCGCCTGCCGCGGCTGCGCAAACAGCATCCGACCTATCCCTTCGACAAGGACTTTGCCTTCGAGCCGCAGGTCTTCCTCTCCTCGCGTTCTGCGGGGACTTGAGATCGGCGCGAGGTGTGGTTCATGCCGACGGGTTGAGGCGCGCGCAGACACGGCCGCGCCCCGCCGGCTCTACGATCGGGCGACACTCAGCGGCTCCGCAAAGTGTCCGAGGCAAAAATATCGCAGAAGACAACGGTTGCGGATTGGGGCGTAACCGCTCCTTTTGCTGCACTGCTTATATGACTTTTGCTAGATATTATTTCACCAATAATTATTAACGACCGATTCCGCCCATTCGTGTTCTCTTATCCGTACGAATCAAAAAGGTTTGATTTGCCCGGGGACGGCCACCATGTTGAAGCATGGGGCGATGCAACAGTTGGGTAGGAGCCTATGCTGCAACGGATTGAAGACATTGACGCAGCGCTTGTCGACAGGCTGCAGCATTCGGCATTCAAGTACTTCCTGAAATATTCCAATCCCGAAAACGGCCTGGTGGCCGATACATCGATCGGCGGCGTGCCGGCAAGTATCGCAGCCGTCGGCTTTGCCCTTTCCTCTTATCCCGTCGGTGTCGAGCGTTGCTGGATCAGCCGCGCGGAGGCAGCCGAACGCACGGTCAATACGCTGCGGTTTTTCGCCGAGGCGCGTCAGGGCGAGGAACGCCACGCCACCGGCCACCGCGGCTTCTTCTACCATTTCCTGCATATGGATACCGGCCATCGCGCCTGGAACAGCGAGCTGTCGACCATCGATACGGCGCTGCTTGTCGCCGGCATCCTGACGGCGGCGCAGTATTTCAATCGCGAAGACGACGAAACGGAGACTGAAATCCGTGAACTCGCGACCTTCATCTACGAGCGCGTCGACTGGCGCTGGGCCCTGAACAAGGGCGACACCATTGCCATGGGCTGGAAGCCGTCTTCCGGCTTCCTGCGCTGGCGTTATCACGGCTTCGATGAGGCGATCATCCTCTACACACTGGCGCTCGGCTCGCCGACGCACCCCATCCCGCAGTCTTGCTACGACGCCTTTACGTCAAGCTATTCCTGGATGCTGCACGGCGAACAGTCCTATCTCTATGCCGGGCCGCTGTTCATCCACCTCTTCTCCCATGCCTGGATCGATTTCCGCGGCATTCAGGACAAGCCGATGGCCGAGCGGAACTGGGATTATTTCCGCAACACCCAGGTGGCTATCAACGTCCAGCGTGATTATGCCGAGCGCAATCCCGGCCAGTTCGTCGGCTACAATAAGAATATCTGGGGTTTCTCCGCCTGCGACGGTCCGCCGCCGACGCGGCGCATGCGCGGCGGCCGTCAGCCGAAGGTTCTGGGCTATGCCGCCCGCGGCGCCCCGCTCGGCCCGGATGACGGCACGATCGCACCCTGGGCAGCCCTTGCGTGCCTGCCCTACGACCGGCAGGCGGCTATGGACGGCACCAAGGCGCTTTTGACCAGCTATCCGAACCTGCTCTTGGAAGGCGGCTTTCCCGGCGGCTTCAACCCGACAGTCAAGACCAAGCGGCCGGAAGGCTGGGTCGACGACCGCACGGTCGGCATCGATCAGGGTCTTCTCGTCATGACCCTCGAGAACGAGCGCTCCGACTTCATCTGGAAGCTGATGCGGCAATCGCCGGCCATCCGCCTCGGGCTCGAGCGCGCCGGCTTTACCGGCGGCTGGCTCGAAGGCATCGAACCGGAAGACCTGGTGCGCAAGTTCGGCTAAGCAATTCCAGGAAAAGTGCGAAGCGGTTTCCGTCAGGAATCGCGTTAAAGCAAGAAGTTAGAGCGGTTCTGCGCGTCCTCGGACGCGCGACGCTCTCACTCAGCTCTCGAAGACATGCGCCTTGCCGGCAATATCCAAGCGAACGAGATCGCCTCGCGCCGGCAGCGCGACACTCGAGGTCTTGATCAGGATCGGCGGCAGCGCAACGCCGTCGAGCGAAACGGCAACGGTGCAAACCGCGCCGCCGAATTCCACCTCGACAACACGTCCGCCATGGTTGCGATCGCTTTCATCGGCAACGACGCGGATCTGCTCGGGCCGCAGCATGATCTCCGCCTTGCCCTGACGGCTGCCTTCGACGGCGACGCGGCCAAGCGCACAGTCGGCCAGGCCGTTCCGAATGATGGCGGGAAGCAGCACGGCATCGCCGAGGAACAGCGCCGTCTCGCGATCCCTGGGATGCAGATACAATGATTGCGGCGACCCGGCCTGAACCAGCCGTCCTTCTCTCAGCACCGCGACCTGATCGGCAAAGGTCAGCGCCTCTTCCTGATCATGCGTGACGAGAATGGTGGTGATGCCGGCCGCCTTGAGAACACGAGCAACCGCCTTGCGCATGTTCTCGCGCAACCCGGTATCGAGTGCCGAGAAAGGTTCGTCGAGCAGCATCAGCCGCGGCTTGCGGCCGAGCGCGCGGGCGAGCGCCACGCGCTGTTGCTGGCCGCCGGAAAGCTGGTGCGGGCGCCGCACCAGCATGCCGCGGTCGAGTTCCACCATATCCAGCAGCTCGACGATGCGCTTCTCGCGATCGGCCGCACCCCGTTCGAAACCGAAGCCGATATTCTCGGCGACGCTTAAGTGCGGAAACAGCGCGCCGTCCTGCGAAACAATGCCGATACCGCGCTTGTGGGCCGGCACCGTTGCGGCGCCGTCGGCGAGGACTTCGCCATCGAGCGTCACTCTGCCGACGTCGGGCTGCTCGAAGCCGGCGATGATGCGCAGCAGCGTCGTCTTGCCCGAACCCGACGGGCCGACGACGGCGGTGCGGCTGCCCGCCTGGACCTCGAGCGAAATATCCTTCAGCGCCTGCACCGGGCCATAGCGCTTGCTGATGTTTTCGATCGTAAGCAGCGTCATTGGCCGGCAGTCCGTTTCGATTGGGTATAGAGCATAAGGGTAAGCGGCAGCGACAGAACGACCATCATGAAGGCATAGGGTGCGGCCGAAACATAATCGATTTCGCTGGTCAGCGACCAGAATTTCGTCGCCAGTGTATCGACGCCGTTGGGCGACAGCATCAGGGTTGCCGTCAGTTCATTGGTAATGCCGAGGGCGGCGAGCGCCACGCTGGCGGCCGCTCCGGGTGCGGCAAGCCGCATGGTGATCTGCCGTACCGCCTGGCCAGGCGTCCGGCCAAGGCCCATCGCGGCGCGCTCCAGCTCCACCGGTGCCTGGGCGATGCTGGCGCGCAACCCGACCATGGCGCGTGGCAGGAAAAGCATCACATAGGCGACGAGCAGCGTTGCAAAGGTCTGATAGAGCGGCAGCACGAGACGCACGGTGATCGTCACCAACGCCAGCGCCACGACGACACCGGGCAGCGAGCCGACATAATAATGGCAGGCTTCGAGCACGCGCTGCAAACGGCTGGGCGCACGAACGGAAAGCCAGGCCATCGGTGCTGCGGCAATCGTTGCCAGCACGCCGCCGACAATGGCAAGCACGATCGTCTGCAGGAAGGCGCTGCCGACTTCGAAGCGCCAGATCCCGGTGCCGCCGAGATAGAGCCAGCGGCCAAGCGTCACCAGCGGCACGCCGAGTGTCAGCACCGCCAGGGCGACAGGCAGAATAACGGCCGGCACCACGAACCAGCCGAGCCGGCGACGGTCTGTCGGACGCGGCGAGCCGGAGCCGACGCGTGCATACCGTTCGTTGCCGCGCACCAGCACCTCGAAGCCGAGCAGAAAAGACAGCAGGCGACGAGCACGCCGCCGAGCATGTTGGAGGCAGGGCTGTTGTAGGAGGACTGGAACTGATCGACGATCGCCGTCGCGAAAGTGTCGAACCGGATCATGACGAACAGCCCGTACTCCGAAAGCAGATGCAGCCCGATCAGCAGCGAGCCGCCGCAGATGGCCAGTCGGAGCTGCGGCAGCACCGCCCGGAAGAAGACCCGCCAGGGATTGAGGCCGAGCGAGGCCGCGGCGTCCTCGATCGCCGGATCGAGACGGCGCAACGCCGCGGCGACCGGCAGGTAGAGAAAGGGATAATAGGCGATCACCGAGACGAAGACGCCGCTCTGCAGGCCGCGCATGCCGGGGACGAGGCTGACCCAGGCATAGCTGTGCACGAAGGCAGGCACAGCGAGCGGAGCGATCGCAAGCCAGGCCCAGAGCCGCGCGAAGGGAATGTCGGTCCGCTCGGTCAGCCAGGCAAGCGTCACGGCAAGCGCGATCGACAGCGGGATGGTGAGCGATTCCAGCAGGACGGTATTGACGAGCAGTTCGCCGACGCGCGGCCGAAAGACCAGGGTCTTTACCGTTTCCCAGCCGACATCGTAGGTGACCCATCCGATGAAGCCAAGCGGCACCAGGCTGAAGATCGCGACGACGGTCGCCATCAGCACCACGGAAGCATGCGGCATAGGCCCGCGCGGCAATCCCATGCACGCGGCCCTCGGCGCGATCGGCGCCGCGTCGCCGGATGCGAGCAATCTGTTGTCCTGCAGCAAGGCCGATGCCTTTACACGCTGAAAAAGGAAGGCAACCGCTTTTGAGGAGCGGTTGCCGGATTTCGTCATGCCCTAAGGTTTTCTTGAGCCAAAAGCAATAGTTTTGGCCGGAAGTCGCCTGCGGCAGAAGGTCAGATCAGGCCGGCGGCCGTCATCAACTCCACGACCTTCTTGCTATCGAGCGTCGAGGCTTCAACTTTTGGCGCGTTGAGATCGGCGAGCGGAGTGAGTTTGTCGTTGGAGGCCGCGTCCTTGCCGACGGCATATTCGTAAGAGTCACCATCCCTAAGAACCGTCTGGCCGGTCTTGCTGGTAAGGAACTTCAGGAAAGCCTGGGCTTCCTTTATGTGCTGCGTCGACTTCAGGATGCCGCCACCCGAGACGCTGACGAAGGCGCCCGGATCCTGGTTCTTGAAGTAGTGCAGGCCGACATTCTTGCTGTTCTCGCCTGTTTTGGCCTGATCGCCGAACCAGTAATAATGATAGATGATCGCGCCTTCGACTTCGCCTGCATTGACGGCCTTCATGGCGACGCTGTTGCCCTTGTAGGGCGTGGCATTTTCCTTGAGAGCCTTCAGCCAGTCGGCAGTCGCCTGCTCACCCTTGAGCTGCAGCAGCGCAGCGACGATGGCCTGGAAATCGGCGCCGGCTGGTGACGCGCCCCAGCGGCCCTTCCAGGCCGGATCAGCAAGGTCGAGCATCGACTTCGGCAGCTTGTCTTCGGTGAGCTTCGTCTTGTCATAGGCAAAAACGGTGGTGCGCGCGGCAATGCCGGTCCACATCCCGTCAGCCGGGCGATATTGATCGGGAACCTGATCCAGCGTGTCCTTTTCGATCGGGGCAAAGAGGCCCGCGCCATCGACCAGCGTCATCGCCGGCGAATTCTCGGTCAGAAACACGTCGGCCGGCGAGGCGTCGCCTTCCTGAATGATCTGGTTGGCGAATTGCATGTCGCTGCCCTGCCGCATGGTGACCTTGATGCCGGTCTCCTTGGTAAAAGCATCGATCCATTCGCGGCCCAGGCTCTCGTGCTGGGCATTGTAGACGACGAGACCTTCGTCCTGCGCATTGGCGCTGCCGGCGAGCGCGGTGGCGGAGAGAAGCGAAGCGGCAAGCGCGAGAGAAAAACGGCTAAGAGCAATGTTCATGATGGCCTCCGTGGGATCTCACCCGAGGTCTCCAAGGGTGATGAGAGGCGTATATTTTTCCTGACTGAAGATTTCAAGTTTGGCTCGGTCGGAAAAGCCATCACAATATCTTGACTGAATATTTCATATTACAACGGGAATAAATCGCGATTTGCCAAAAAAGGCGACCCTCCTTGAGCGCCGCCTTTCATTGTAGCTGGCTATTCGACGTCGAACTTGACGCCCTGCGCAAGCGGCAGCGTCCTGCCGTAATTGATCGTGTTGGTGGAGCGGCGCATATAGGCCTTCCAGGCATCCGAGCCGGATTCGCGACCGCCACCCGTTTCCTTCTCGCCGCCGAAAGCGCCGCCGATTTCGGCGCCCGATGGCCCGAGATTGACATTGGCGATGCCGCAATCCGAGCCGCGGGCGGAGACGAAGGTTTCGGCCTCGCGCATGTCATTGGTGAAGATCGACGACGACAGCCCCTGCGGCACGGCATTGTGCAAGGCCAGTACTGCGTCGAAATCGCTGTATTTCATCACATACAGAATCGGCGCGAAGGTCTCGTGCTCGACCGGGCCGGTCTGATCAGGCATTTCGACAAGCGCTGGGCGAACGTAAAAGGCGTCAGCCGAACCATTGTCGACGCGGTCGCCGCCGGTCACCTTACCGCCAGCCGATGTCGCTTCGCCGAGTGCTGCCTGCATCTTCTCGAAAGCCTGGCCGTCGATCAGTGGTCCCACCAGCGTGCCGGTCTCGAGCGGATTGCCAATGGTGACGGAGCCATAGGCCTTCTGCAGGCGTGGCACCAATTGGTCGTAGACGCTGTCGTGCACGAAGAGACGGCGCAGCGTCGTGCAGCGCTGACCGGCCGTGCCCATGGCGGAAAAGGCAACGCCGCGCAGCGTCAGATCGAGATCGGCGCTTGGGCAGACGATCGCCGCATTGTTACCGCCCAGTTCGAGAATGGCGCGGGCAAAACGCTGCGACAGCCGCGGACCGACGGCGCGGCCCATGGCCGTCGAGCCGGTGGCGGAAACGAGCGGGATCTTCGGATGGTCGACCAGCACTTCGCCGACGTCACGGCCGCCGATGATCAAGGTCGACAGATTGGCCGGCGCCGTGCCGCCTTCTGCGACAAAACGCTTCAGCGCCTTCTCGAACAGCGCCTGCACGGCCAGTGCGGTCAACGGCGTCTTTTCCGACGGCTTCCAGACGGTGGAATTGCCGCAGACCATCGCAAGCGCCGCATTCCACGACCAGACGGCAACGGGGAAATTGAAGGCGGAGATGATGCCGATCACACCGAGCGGATGCCAGCTTTCCATCATCCGGTGCTCGGAGCGCTCGGTGGCGATCGTCAGGCCGTAGAGCTGACGGGAAAGACCGACAGCGAAATCGCAGATATCGATCATCTCCTGCACTTCGCCGAGACCTTCGGAGGTGATCTTGCCGACTTCGATCGAGACGAGACGGCCGAGCTCAGCCTTGGCGGTGCGCAGTTCCTCGCCGAGCAGGCGGACCAGTTCGCCGCGCTTGGGTGCCGGTACGGCACGCCATTCGAGGAAGGCCTTATGCGCCTCTTCGATCGCCGCTTTCGCCTCGGCAACCGAATGCTCCCTGAGTTTGCCGATTTCCTTGCCGGTGACCGGCGAGCTGACCGACAACGTGCCGCCGTGATAGCGGCCGGCATCGACGCCGAGTGCAGCAAGCAGCTTGGCGGTTTCGGTGGCGAGATCGAGGACGGCGATGGTCATTGTCGTGTTTCCAATCTTGTTGTTCTCAGAAGCGAGTTTCGCTTCCCGGAAGCTCTACCGGTTCTCAGAAGCGGGCATCGGCGAAATGGGCGACCTGAGCGCCGGCTTCGTACCATAGTTCTTTCAGCGCGCGGAAGCTCGGTTCGGTCGGCGAAGTCAGCGGCAGCGGCAGGTCGGCTTCGGCAAGCCGCCCGAGGACATGCTCCGCCAGCGTCCGGCCGAAGACCGTGCCTGGCGCAATGCCGCGGCCATTGTAACCCGAAAAGCCGATGACCCCAGGCGCGAATTTGTGAAAGCGCGGCAGCGCATTGTCGGTCATGCCGATCTGGCCATACCATTCGCACTCGAATTCGACATCGCCGACAGTAGGAAACAGCCGCTTCAGGGCGCGCTTGGCCCAGCCCTTATGCACGGTAAGCCCGGTATTGCGCAACGCCCCGACACTGCCGAACACCAGACGCCCAGCCTGATCCATCCGGAAGGAGGAGAGGATTTCCTTGGTATCCCACGCGCCTTCCCGGCCCGGCAGGATAGACTGACGCAGATTGTGGCCGAGCGGCGCGGTGGCGAAATTGAAATAGGGCAGATGCACCTGTTCGCTGCGCACCTGTTCCCACGGCCCGGTGCTATAGGCATCCGTCGCGACGATGATCCATTCCGCGCTGACTTCGCCGCTTTCGGTCTTCACGCTCCAGCGGCTGCCACGACGCTCCGTTGCAACGACCGGGCTGGATGTGTGAATGGCGGCGCCTGATTTGACGGCGGCGTGGGCAAGACCGCGCGCATAGGCCAGCGGCTGCAGCGTTCCGGCCCGCATGTCGAGCAGCGAACCGGTATAGGCATCGCTGCCGATGCGTTTGGCCGTCTCCGCCGCATCGAGCAGCGTCACGGCGGCGCCGCGGGCGGACCATTGCGCCGCGCGTTCCTCGATCTCCTTCAGCCCCTCCGCACCGACGGCGCAATGCAGCGTGCCGTGGCGTTCGAGTTCGCAGGCAATCCCGTATCTGTCGATCAGTTCCATGACCAGCTTCGGCGCATTGCCGAGCAGCTCGAGCAGACGTTCGCCATGCACCGGGCCGAGCACGCCGGGCAGATCGTCGGGCATCACCCACATGCCGGCATTGATCAAGCCGACATTGCGCCCCGCCCCGCCGAAGCCGATCTCCTTGGCTTCCAGCAGCACCACTTTCGACCCGGCTTCGGCTAGATGCAGGGCAGACGACAGGCCGGTGTAACCGCCGCCGACGACGACGACATCGGCCGATACCGCGCCTGCAAGCGGCGAGGTGGCCGGTGGTTCGGCTGCGGTCTTTTCCCAGAGGCCGTGGGAGCGCGGATCATTCAGCATGGCTCAGTCCGATCGGAACGAAATCGCGGTACTCTAACGCATATGATGAAGTGTTGAAGCCGCCATTTTACGCGACGGTCTTCAGTTGCAGGCCCGCAAGACCGAGCGCCTCCATCGCCGCATCCAGCGATGCCGCCTGGCATTCGGCATAAAGCGCCAGCTCGTCCTGGACGGTCGCGCCGAGTGCTGCCTCGAAGGCGTCGCGGTTCGACCGGGTCGCATAATTCTGCTGCTGGTCGGTGCCGAGGTTCGACTGAAAGATGCCGGCTGCGCTGACCGGCAGAAAGTCTTCATAGACGATCGGGGCGAAGGCGAGATAACCCTTGGCCATCAGCGCCTCGGGATCGCCGGCCAGCGTACCGCGGACGGCTGCGGCAATGCCAGCTGGCGTGGCGAAATAGCGGAAGAAGGCCAGATCCTGCCTGCGCAGCTCGTCCCAACTGTCCGGCAGCGCCTTGAAACGCTCGGCGAGTTCGTTGTCGTAGGCGCCGGCTTTGGCGCCGCCGGCGCCGACCTGCACCTCGCCGCGCACCGAGGCGAGCAGCCGGTCGTAGAGCGCCCGGCCCTTTGCCGTCAGCGCCACGCCGCGCTGTTCGATCTCGCCGAAGCGGGCGGTATGCGTACCCCGGTTCGTACCGTCGTCGCCGGAAAAGCCGATCCTTTCCTCCAGCGCCTTGAAGCTCGTCTGCCGCAGCAGAATATCGCAATGACGGCGCGGCGGCCCTTCGATGACGGCCTTCGGCGTGATGCCGCGTTCCGGCATGCGGGCCTGGACCGCGTCGATATCGAGCGTGCGCGGCGTCAGGTGGTTGATATGCGGCCCCTTGAAGCTGACGACGTCGGCGATCAACCGGTGTGCATCGTGCAGCCGTTTGTAAGTCTCGGCGCTGACGGTCGCCTCGCCGTGCCACCGGAAGGTTTCGAGCGCCTCGGCGACGAATTCCATCGCTTCCGCCTCGGTCAGCCCGCCGTTCCGCTCATGACGCTCGATCAGCGCGATGGCGCGCGGCGTATAGATGCGCCGTGCCGCCAGAATGGCCGCCGCTTCATCGCGCAGCCCCTCGTCCTCGATCAGCTCCAGCCGTAACAGCGAGGTGAAGACGCGGAATGGATTGACGTTCAGCGCCGCCTCGTCGACCGGCCGGAAGCTGGTGGAATGAACAGGCACGCCGGCAACCGAAAGATCGTAATAGCCGACAGCCTGCATGCCCATGACCGCAAACAGCCGGCGAATGGTGAAAAGCTCTTCTGCCGTACCAAGCCGGATGGCGCCGTGGCGCTCGACATCGATGCGCTCGAGTTCGCCAGCGCTGGCCAGGCGCGCGCGCAGTTCGGGGTCGTTTTCGAGGCAGCCAGCATTCACATCCGCCACCAGTTCGATCAGCGTGCCGTATTGCGGCACCTCCGCCCGGTACATCTGCGACATCGCCTCGGTGAAAAGCGAACGGATGCGGTCTGTGGAAACGAAGGTTTTCGGCATTGGGAACTCCGGCTCATTCCGCTTTTGCAGGATGCATCTCTTTACAAGCACCCCAAAGCCGGAAATATCGATATTTTGGAAATAGCTCATTCTGAAACGGAATGATCATGTTCGCTTCAAGACGATTTTTGCCGTCGATTTCGCATCTGGCCGCCTTTGAGGCGGTCGCCCGCACCGGCAGCGTGACGGCAGCGGCGCGTGAACTCGATCTGACCCAGAGCGCCGTCAGCCGTCAGGTGAGCGCGCTGGAGGAGCAGCTTGGCGTCGAGCTATTCCTGCGCGAACGCCAGACCATGCGGCTGACGCTTGCCGGCGACAGTTATGCCCGCGAAATCCGCGAGGCGCTGCGGCGCATATCCAGTGCCTCGCTCAACCTACGCGCCAATCCGCATGGCGGCACGCTCAATCTCGCCATCCTGCCGACCTTCGGCACGCGCTGGCTGGCGCCACGCCTCGGGCGTTTCCTCGCCGCCAATCCCGGCGTCACCATCAATCTGGTGACCCGGCTTTCGCCCTTCGATTTCCGCCTCGATTCGATCGACGCCGCCATCCATTTCGGCCATCCGCACTGGCCGGGCGCCGAACTGGCCTTTCTGATGTCGGAGCGCACGGTACCGGCCTGCAGCCCTGATTTCCTGAAGCGATACGCAATCTCCAGGCCAGAGGATCTGCTTTCGGTTCCGCTGCTGCACCTGACGACGCGTCCCGACGCCTGGGAGCAATGGTTCGCCGTCAACGGCGTTTCCTTCGAAAGCGTGCACGGCATGCTCTTCGACCAGTTCGCCACCGCCGCCCAAGCGGCGATCGCCGGCCTCGGCATCGCCCTCCTGCCGACATTTCTGATGCAGGAGGAGATCCGCCGCGGCGATCTCGTCGCCGCCGTCGACCGTGAAATGGAAAGCCGCGAGCGCTATTATCTCGCCTTTCCGCCCGAGCGGGCCGACTATGCGCCGCTTGCCGCCTTTCGCGACTGGATCGTCGCGGAAGCGGCCGCCAATCCAGCCGCGTGACGAACGGCTTGCATCGGCATGGCGCTTTCGACCATTATGCCGCCAACCAACCCTTTGCAGGAAATCCCCATGAAGCCGATCTTCGTCCAGCTCCAATGCGCCCCCGGCAAGACCTATGAGGTCGCCGATGCCATCTACCAGACCGAACTGGTCTCGGAGCTCTATTCCACCAGCGGCGACTACGACCTGCTGCTGAAGGTCTACATCGAGGAAGGCCAGGATATCGGCAAATTCATCAACGACAACATCGCCAATATTCCCGGCATCGTCCGCTCGCTGACGACCCTGACCTTCAAGGCGTTCTAAAGCAATTCCAGCAAAAGTGTGCAGCGGTTTTGCGTCCGGAATTGCGTAAAAACAAAAGACAGAGCATTTCCGTGATTCGAAGAAAAACGGAAATGCTCTGATTTCCCGTCAGACGCGGTTAACCTTTTTCGCGAAGAATCGCCTTTCGGGAGGCCGCTTAAACCGCGGCTTAACGCCGGAGAGATCTGGTCGTTGCTATAAGAGTCCCGCCTCAACTCGGGGCAACGTGCGCAGCGATAGGTGGAAAATGGCGATCCTCGAGGCAGATAGGGTGCGCGAGAAGGCGCAGCCGGAAACGGCGCCGCTGATCGTCCATGTCGTGCGCCAGTTCCTGCCCAACCGCGGCGGGTTGGAAGACGTGGTCGCCAATCTCGCTCGCCAGACTGTCCGGCGCGGTTATCGCGTCCGCGTCGTCACGCTCGATTCCCTGTTCACCACACCGGAGGACAAGCTGCCGCCGCGCGAAAACATCGACGGTATCGAGGTAGTGCGCATCCCCTGGTCCGGTAGCAGCCGTTATCCGCTGGCGCCTAAGGTTTTCCGTCATCTCGCCGATGCCGATCTCGTGCACGTCCATGCCATCGACTTCTTCTTCGACGCGCTCGCCTGGGGCCGACTGCTGCATCGCAAGCCGATGATCGTCACCACCCATGGCGGCTTCTTCCACACGCGAAAGTACGCGGCGATCAAGAAGATCTGGTTCAGGACGCTGACTCGCGCGTCGGCGATGGCCTATCGCCGTGTCGTCTGCTGCAGCGCCTCCGACCTCAAACAGTTTTCGGAAATCGTGCCCGACAGCCTGCTGATCGAAAACGGCGCCGATATCGGCAAGTTCGCCGACACCGCTTCGCGCCGGGCAAAGCGCCGCATCGTCACCATCGGCCGGTTCTCGGTGAACAAGCGGCTGGACTATCTGCTCGATGCGATGGTCATGCTGAAGACCCGCGACCCGGAATGGCATCTCGACATCGTCGGCGCCGAATCCGATCTGAACCAAGCGGACGTCGAAGCCGCGATCGAAAGCCGGAAACTTAACCGCCACGTCACCCTGCACGTGTCACCCGACAACGGCGCCATCCGGCGGATCATCACGGATGCCTCGCTCTTTGCCTCCGCCTCGGAATATGAAGGTTTCGGCCTGGTGGCGCTTGAGGCGATGAGCGCCGGGCTGCTGCCGGTGCTGAACGCCAACGATGCCTTCGCAACACTTGCCGAGCGGCATCCTGTTATCATGCTTGCCCATTTCACCGATCCTGAGGCCGCCGCCACAGCGATCGAAGCGGCCTATGAAGGTCTTTCGCGCCAAACTGAGACCATTCGCGCTGGGCTTCTCGACGCCGCGCGCGGCTATTCCTGGGATATCGTCGCCGGACGCTATATCGATCTCTACAGATCGTTGGATATCGTCGCCGTCGAAAGCATCTGATCCAGCCCGCTGAATTCCGGTCACGCTCTCGCTAGACGAATGATTTCGTCCAGCACGAATTTGCGCGACTGCGGCGGCGTCAGATTGTGGTCGGCATCCGGCAGCATCAGCAACCGCACGTTCGGATAGCGGGAAAGCCTGGCGCCGCGCGGCCCAAAATGGAAATAGACGTGGTCGAGCCCGACATCGCCCTCGCTGTAGATCAGCGTCAGCGGCACCTTGCGTTTGCCGAACAGTGCGAAAGAATGCCTGACCTCGCGGGCGATATGGCGTCGGTCGGGAAGCAGCTCCAGCAGCGGCGCGATCCACGGCGACAGCCGGCGGCCGGCGGCGATGACGACATTCTGCAGCGCCGAAACCACATCCACCTGGCCGCGCAACAGCCGCTTCAGCGTATCGAGCCGCGCCAGGCGCTGTCCGTAGTCATCCAGGCTGCGGGGAACGGAAACGACATGTTCCTTGCGCACCGGTATCTTCGGGTCCCAATAATAGACGAAGGGATTGATCGACACGACGGCCTTCAGACGTTCATCGGCAACCCCAGCGCGGAAGGCGAGATAACCGCCGCTGCATCGGCCGGCGACCATGACCGGACCGGTGACAATGCTTTCCAGCAGATCGAGCGAGGCGACCGCGTCCGCGGTCTGCGTATCCGAATAAAGCACCTGTTCCGGTGCATCCGGCCGCGGCGGGCTGTCGCCGACATTGGCGGAATCGAAACGCAGCGAAACGACGCCTTGCCGCGCCAGCTCGCGGGCCATATCGACCGTCGTCCGCCCCCAGCCGGCGTGCCGGTCATAGGCGGTCGACAGGAACAGCACGGCATTGCCCTTGATCTCGCCCAGCGGCCGGCTGACCACGCCGACCAGGTGATCATGGCTTCCGAAACGGATCGGCATCTCCGTAAAACCGTCGCCCGCAAGCGGCGGGTTCTCGATCGCTGCCGATGAATGGGCTGCGGACGTCTCCCTCGTCGTTGCCTCAAGCCACGTCGTCAACAGCGCGATGACATCCATCGGCGTCTTGGCAAACAGCGGATTTGTGGCGAGCTCGTCATAGCCTTCGAAAGGCCCTTGCTCGACCTCGGCGCCAAGCGCCCTCACCGCATCGGCAAAGCCGGTATCCTCGGACTTGGCGGGACGTTCAAGGATCAGATAGCGCGAGGCTGCAAGCCCCTGCGGTGAAGCGATACTGAGCTTGCCGAGCTCGGCAGCGATCTCCTCGGGCATGACCAACCCGGCGATCTGCACCTTCGCCGTCTGGACGTGCTCCTTGCCGAGGCCGAGATCGGCGTCGATAATCCTGGACCACATGTTGAGTTCACGCAGATAGGCCCGGCCGCTCAGCACCGGGGCCAGCATGACCAGGCTGTCGACGCCGTCGATCGAGGCGCCGACGCGCTGGGAAAGTGTCGCACCGAGGCCCTGGGCGATGAGGATGATGCGGTCGCAGCCGCTCAGCGATTTCAGCTTGGCGGCGGCCGCGCGGATCGAATTTTCCCAGGTTTCCAGCCTTGCCGGCAGCGCGCCGAAATCGAGCGCATCGCCGGTGCCGCGATAGTCGAAGCGCAGGCTCGGCACGCCGATGTCGGAAAAATGCTCGGCCGCGACGCGGAAGAATTTGCGGCTGCACATCTCCTCGAAACCCCACGGGCTGACAAAGAGCACGGCCGCCGATCGCTTCTTCACTAGGGGATTCTCGGGCATGAACAGCCCGACCGTGCCGTCGAACACGACAGGCATGGCAGCGCTGCGTCCCGCACCCTCGGCCGGCTCGAGCGAGAATTCGCCGGGCGCGACCTTGGCGCGATCGGGATCGCCGGGAAGCCGCGGCGCAATGAAATTGATCGCGTAGCCCACAGGCCGGCGCAGCAGCGACGGCATCTTTTCAAGAATGGAGCGCATGACGTCGACATCCTCGCCCGGCACGGCGCGGAGCACGCGGAGCGCGGCGAAATAGCAGAATGCACCGGCGACGATTGCAGCGAGCAGTCCGGCCGGGCCATGGAGGAATTCCAGCACGGAAATCGCGCCGCAAGCGCAGAGCACGGAGGCAAGCGTCACCTTCGTCAGACTTGTGTAGAGACCCGAAAGCTGGGATCCGAATCCTGTCTGCCTGATCATCATCACCGACATCGCAACGAAAACGAGGATGCGCACGAGTGCGGCACCCTCGGCTGCAAGCCTAGGTACGATCAGTAAACAACCCGCTACCATGAGAAGGCCACCTATCACACTGATGTTCAGGCGGGAGCGAGCCCGGTCCATCGACAACAGGTAGAGGCTGAGGATCTGCATGAAGGTATAGGCGGGCGCGACGAGCGCCAGCAGCGCCACCACCGTGCCGCTGCGGCGGAACGCCTCGCCGAACACCACAAGCACCAGTTCGCTGGAGATCGCGGCAAGCCCGAGGCTCATCGGCAAGACGATATAGGCCATGCTGCGGGTAACGGCGGCGAAGACTTCGACCGGCAAGGTCGAATCGTCGCTGCTGTGCCGCCGCTCGGAATAATAGGGCAGCAGGCTGCCGGTCATCTGGATCGGCAATTGAAGGGCGATATTGGCGATCGACAGGCCGACGGCGTAGTAGCCGACCATCTCCACCGACCAGAATTGCTGGAGGAAGAGCAGTTCCAGCCGATTGAGGAAGATGGAATCGATGATGAACTGGATCGACAGGATGACGGAGGAGGAGGCGAGCGATTTCAGCGACACTCCGCACCAGTCGCGCCGCGAAAGAAGGATCGGCAGTGTGGCGAAAAACAGCACGAGTTGGCCGAGCGCATAACCGACGAGAACACCCTCGACGCCATAGAAAACGGCGCCGACGGCAACACCGGCGAGCTGCAAGATCGAGACGGCGACCGTCAGCCGGAAGAAGGCACCAAGCCTTTTTTCGCCGATCAGGTAGAATTTGACGAAGGATCCGATCGCCTGGACGAAGAACAGCACGCCGGTGACCAGAGCGACGGAGGGCGCGGTATCGGCCCAGTGCATCTCCTCGGAGGTCAGGAAGAACAGAGCGTAGAGCGCCAGCAGCACGACGGTCGAGAACATCATGAAGCTGACGAGGATGGCGGCAAAACCGCGCCGGCGGCGCGCGTCGTATCCTTCTGCCGAAAGTTGCGGCAGAGTCTTCAACAGCGTGATGCTGGAACCGAGCTCGGCAATCGAGGCGCCCGTGACCACCAGCCAGAGCGAGAAGGCGACAATGCCGTTGGCTTCCGGCCCGAGCAGCCGCGCCGTGATGATCGATGACACGAAGCCCGTCAGCAAAAGCAACATGCCTGCCGCCGCATTCATCACCGAATTTGCGATAATACCCTTCGACATCTATCCATCCGCCAGGATCGGCCCTTGAGGCCCGACACTCGCCATCTCTAATGCGAAAATGTTAAAATAAAGCGGAGTGGCGACCTCACCTTAGCTCGCCTGCATCGCCGCCAGCCTCTGAAGCGCCTTCTCATAGCTATTGTCAGCGAGATAGCGCAGCAGGAATTCCCGAGCCTTTTCTGCCTTCTCAAGCGCACGCTCAGGCGCAAGGTAGATGTCCCTCAACTGCGCCGCCGCAGCTTGCGGAGAGGGATCCGCCCAGACCGCGCCTGCAAGCCCGACAAATTCGGGATGAGTATCGACGACAGGAATGAGAGAAGAGTCGACCAGCCATGTATTATCAGGATCGCAGAAGTCCGCCGTGCCCGACCAGGCGGTTGAGATAACCGGCGTGCGCTGCATGATCGCCTCGGCAACCGTCAGCCCGAAACCCTCGGAGCGATGCAGCGAAAGATAGGCGTCGGAGGAGCGGATGAGGCCGTTGATCTCGGCGTTCGACAGCCTGTCGGTGACGATCCTGATGCGGCTGTTGCCCGCAACCGAAGCGACCAGCGCGCGCAGGCCTTCATCCTTGTTCACATCGCCACTGGCCTTCATCAACAGGAAGGCGCTTGGGGCTTCGGCGGCGAATATCCTGAAGGCTTCGATGACGGCCCGCGGATTCTTCCGGTTGATCGAGGAGCCGCCGCTGAAGATGAAGCTGACGAGAAAGGCATCCTTCTCGATGCCGAACTTTTCCCGCATGCCTTCGCTCGCCGGCGCCTCGGTGACGGGATGCGGAACGACGATGACGGGTGCCTTGGTGAGCGGCGCAATCACTCGCCGGGTGAATTCCGACGGCACAAAGACGGCATTCATGTAATGCATCGCGTTGCGCCACTCGGCCGGCACGACTTCGAGCTCCCAGGCGAAGTAACCGATGTTGTAGGCGCGGGTGAAATTGGCTACGCCCTTCTTCAGGATGGCGCGCGGCAGCATCGGCGGATTGAGGTGCCAGACACGGCTTCCCGGCGGCTCGGTGGAGAGATGCGACCGTACCCATCCGGCGAAGGAACCCTCGTCAGGATGCGTGCTGACATCGGAAAGCGAGATCGCCCTTCCCGCCTCCGACAGAGCGCCGGCGCAAAGCCTTGCCGATTCGCCGACGCCGACAGCCATCGAGAGATAGCCGACGATTTCCACCGGCTTGCGCGGATTGAAGGCAAGACGCGACCGCGGGATCAGCCGCTGCAGCACATGGGCACGCAAAAAGCGGTAAGTCGTTCTCAAATCACGGTCTTTCTCAATGAATTGGCATCATCCTTCGCAGGGACATCAGCCCTCGATTGCGACGCGATGCGAACTGCCTAGACTTCTGATCTCGCCTGCAGGCGCAATATCGCTTTCGGTGCCAGGCAGCGCAGAAAGCGTTACGCGCCGCATCGCGCCGGGGGCCAGATGGAACCAGTCGTCTTCGGCCCGGTAGCCTTCGATGTCGATATGCACCGACTGCGCCAGCCGATCCGTCTTCAGATCGACGAACCAGTCGTCGCCGTCTCGGCCGAGTGATGCCTCAATGCCGGCATCATGCAGCGCCTTCCCCCGTCCGCACGGGAAGTGGAAGCTTTCCGCCAGCACGGCGCCGTCTTCCAGCGAACGCAGACGCGCGACACTCGCATCATGCGACGGCGGCCCGAAACGGAAGGCATAGGTCGTGTCGAAAAAAGCGCCGAACAGCGAGGTAGCGGCAATACGCTCCGTGTCCCTTGCGGCCAGCTTGAAGGCCCTACTGCCGCTCAGCACCTGTTGTTTCCCTTCACGCAGGCAGACGACTTCGAGTTCTACCTCGAGGGCGGCATCCGTCTCGTTGATGATGTGCACGTCGAGACCGTTGTTTCCCTCATCGGTGAAAACCACCTGAATCGGGCGGAATGCACGGCGCATCGCATACCAGACCGGCTTCGGCTCCCCGGTGGAATCGATCACTCCCCAACCGGGACCGGGCAGCAGGTCCTGCAGCGTCCAGACGAGGGCGCCGTTACAGGAGGAGCCCTTGCGCCGCCATTCGGCAAAGGTCTCTTCGATCACCTCGCCGGTGATGGCGCGGGAAAGATCGAGATAATGCCCCGGATCTTCGCGGCGCAGCTGAGCCGGATCAAGGTCGTAGAGAAGCTGCAGGTAGAAATCGCGAACATCCTCGAAATCCCACGAAGCGCTGCGGTCGCGCGGCACGCGGGCCTTCCAGAGCGGGCTGTGGACGGCCGGCACGTCGAGATGGCGGTGCAGCGTCCTCTGCTGCGGCACATGCGCGAAGGCAAGGCTTTCGGAGGCAAAACGCACATCGGCGCGGCGTGCATCGGCAATCGGCCGCATATAGGCGCCGACACCGTAATAATGGGCGATACCGGCATTCGGCGAAAACGGCATCGCCCCGCCATGTGGCGAATTCGGGACATAGGGCACATCGGGTCGCATGCGCGTGGCGATCGCCGGGATGATCTCATCGGTGACCGGCCCGCTCCAGAATTCCACGGGGAGACCCAGCATCGCCGCCTGCTGGTGGATTTCACTGCCGCCGCAGAGCACCGCCAGCGATGGCGATGCCTGGACGCCATGCAGGAATTCCTCGACTTCCGCATGCACATGGCCGAGAAAAGCCTTGTCGTTGCGCGGATAATCGAAATTGGCGAACATGAAATCCTGCCAGACGAGCAGACCGAGTTCGTCGCAGAGCCCAAAGAAATCAGGCGTCTCGTAGGCCATGGTGCCGCCGATGCGGATCATGTTCATGCCGGCTTCAGCGGCAAGCCGCAGGAACGGTTCATAATCTGCCCGCCCGCCCGGCAATCGGACGATATCGGCTGTCGTCCACACCGCGCCGCGGCAGAAGATGCGTTCGCCATTGACGGTGAGCGCGAAGTCATCGCCATCGGCGCCGCGGTTGACGTCAATACGCCGGAAGCCGGTTGTACCGAGCGGATATTCCACACCGTCGGAAATCAGCGTCAGCTCATAGAGGCGCGGAGCGCCATGCGTATGCGGCCACCAGGGCTCGATGTCGGAGAGCTTGAGGATCGCCGAGTAATGATTGTCGCCGATCTTCTCGAAGGGCTGCTCCATCCCGCCGCAGTGCAGCAACATCGCGGGATGCTCGGCATTGCTGTGCAGAGAAACGCTGAGACGGCCGATCCCACTCTCCTCCAACACCGCGCGGATGGAGACGTTGTCGATCGAGACGGGATTGCGCCGCACCATCGAAATCGGCCGCCATGGCCCGACGGCATGGATATCGGGGCACCAGCCCGGCATATGACCGAGCAGCGTCGTGCGGAAATTCTTCAGCCCCGCCGGCGTGATCATCTGCGGCCGCCAGCGCGCACGCGGGCCTGGCTCCGACAGGCGGGGGCCGAGCGCCCGGAAGCAGAGCGCCAGTTCGTCGCCGCCCGAAAGCGTCACCGGAATCTCGTGCGCCGTGAACATGCTCTCGGAAAACAGGATTTCCTGGCCGTTCAGGAAAACATGGCAAAGCGTCGCGAGCCCTGCAAAACGCAGGATTGCCGCGCCGGGCTCGGCATCGAACAGCCGGCAGAGATACCAGGCGTCTCTCGTGTTCAGCGGTTCGGGATTTTCCCGATCGAAGAGACCGGCCTTTTCGAGGGCGCCAGCGACGGTTCCGGGAACGGGCGCTGGGATGAACCGGGCAGAGAGCGGGATGTCGTGCGGCACGGCGCAGGCGCCCGGCTCCGTCAGGATCAGGTTCCAGCCTTCGGAAAGTAGACTTTCCTCCGCACCGATGCTTGCCAAACGCCCCCGCATGGTCAGATCTCCGGCCTCAGATTCGCCCCGCAAGCGACACCATCATGGAATCCCATGCATCGGCAGCCGGATCAAGGGCTGCCTGCAACGGCTCGAACTTCCTGCGGGTGACAGCGCGGGCAAGCTGGAACTGCACCGATTTCGCCACTTCCGAAATGCGCCGCGCATGCTCGGCTGCCGCCGCGAGGTCACCGGGCGAAAGCCAGGTCAGATAATCGGCCGCAAGCTCGAAATTGGCGCCCACCTGGCGAAGCGTGTTGAAGGCGTATTTGTGGAAGAAGCCGAACGGCCGCTCCGCCACCGCTTCCACCTGTTGCGGAAAGACGCTTGCAAAGGCGCGGATCGGGTTTTCGCAGGGACGCCTGGTGAAATGAACGCCGGCAAGCCGCCGTGCGGTCGAATGCAGATGCGCCTCATCCGCGGGCTTTTCCGGGAAGCGGGCAAATTCCGTGTAGGGCAGGAACGGCGGGTTATCTTCCGTCAGCTGCAATTGGAACAATCCGTCGAAATCCTCGCCTTCGAGGCGGAAATAGCCGGCATTGTGGAAATAATCGACGTGCTTGGCCGCAACGTCCAGCCGGTTGATCGCCACCGTCGTCTTGCCGTGTTCCTGCCGGTAGGCAGTGCCGCGCGTATCCGGCATATAAAAGGAATCCATCTCGATCAGGCAGAGACGGCCCCGCGCGATCTGCACTTCGACATGCCGTTCGACGCGGTCGTAGATGGCAAGCTCGGTCGCGCGAATGCCGTAGAGCGCTTCGAGATCTTCGAGTGGCACCTTGAAGAAGGTGAATTGGTCGCCCTCGAAATCCTGCGTCAGGGTGAAACCGAGCATGGCCTCGGGCGCAACGCCCGAAGTCGCCAGCACCTCGATCCAGAGATCGACATAGCAATTGGTTTCCGGCCAGGCGCGCTCACTGGAATGCAGCGCATGCGCCCGATAGGTTTCCGGGTCGATTCCCGAAAATACCGATGTCATCGACCGGCTCAGCCCCACAGCGTTTTCCGGACGCTGGCCGGCCATTCCTTCACGTCGAGCCCGTGATGATGGAAGAGAGCCAGCGCGATCCGCTCCAGTCCGAAGCCGACGCAGGCGGTGTGCGCGACACTGCCGTCCTCGAGATTGAGACCCCACTTCGTCCCGAAAGCGTCCTGATGGTAGTTGAAGCTCATGCAGGCAGTCGGATTTGCGGCCGAGGTGATCGGGATCAGCAGTTCGAATTTCAGGTTCTGGTCGCGCTGGTTGTTGGCAAGCATCTTGCCGGCGCGGCCGAAGAACGGATCGTTGGCGACGTCGATCGTCACGTCGAGGCCGACGGCCTTCATCATCTCGACGCCGCGATCCATCCAGCGCTGGCGGAAATCGGTGACATGCTGTTCGGTACCCATGCAGACATATTCGCGCATGCGGAACAGCTGCTGGCGGGCCGGATCCTTCGACGGCTCGTGGCGGAAGCAATAGGATTGCAGGTCGAAGAGGCCGCCTGTCTTCGGCAGGTTGCCGCGCTTGGCGATCGTCGGATAGAGCGGATAGCAGGCAGCCGGCGTCAACACGATATTGGTCGCCTCCTGTCCCTTGGTCCAGTCCTCGCCCACCTCCATGCATTGCAGCAGGCTGACATGATCGAGTTCGCTGCCGCAGAAGCTGTGCACCGTGCCGGCGAGTTGCGGAAAGCTCTTCATGTAGCCGCTCTTTTCGAAGAAGGCGCGGTTCATGCCCGGCGGAAAGCGCATGGCCTCCGCGCCGTCGGCGCCGCCGAACGTGTCGACCAGGCGCTCGAAGGCAGCGATCACCTCTTCGAACTGGCCGCTGCGGCCATAGAGCCCGTCGATGCCGGTATCGATCAGCAGGCCGGCTTCGAAAAGCCGGTCGAGAAACGAGGTCTGCATATCCATGACTGTCACCCCAGTAGGCTAGTGTCCTGCTTATGGACAAGAAGCATGCTCGACGTATTGCCGAGGATGCGGTCGTTCGAAATCATCAGCTGTGCGGAATGCGCGTCGCGCAGATGGCGTCCGAGGCTGAAGGGCGTGCCATTCTTGTAGCCCATGATGCCGCAGATCAGCATGGCATGGTTGACGATCTCCAGGATCGTCTCGGACGAGGCGATCTTGACGTTGTTCATCGTCACCGCAAATCCCATCGAAGACAGCCTGTCGACATCGACCTTGGCATCCTCATAGGCCTTGAGGCCGGCAACCACATTGGATTTTACCATCTGCAGCAGGTTCGAAACCTCGGCCAGGCGCAGCGCGCCCGGCGGCTGGGCATCCGGCGTCTTGCGGGCGGCGGCGCGCACGAAAGCCTGAGCGCGTGCGACGGCGTCGACGGCGATGCCGTACCAGACGCCGCTCCACAACAAGTGCGAGGAGGCGAGCATGGATTGCGCGGCGATCTCGGCGAAGGGCTTCGGCAGGATTTGATGCGCCGGCGCCTGCCCCTTGAAGAGGAATCCGTCGGAGCAGGTGCCGCGCATGCCGAGCGTATTCCAGACATGCGTTTTCTCGAGCGTGTACTGGTCCTTGAGGAAGGCCGTCAGCACCTGATCGGAGGAAGCCGCCTGCGCGTGGGCACGCGAGGTGATGAGAATGGCGTCGGCATGCGAGCCATAGGAAATGACGGTCGCATCCTTCGCCAGGCGACAGGTGTCACCATCGACCTCGACCGCGCAAATACTGTTGCGCAAGTTACCGCCAATGCCACCTTCTGTGGTGGCCGATGCGATCAGCAGCTGATTGGCGGCAATGCGATGCATGAAGTCGCGGTGCCATTCGCTGTCGGTCCCGTGTTCAACAAGGCTCGACAGCTTGATATGATGCATGGCGAAGACCATGGCGCTTGCCGCACAGGCCTGGCCGAGCATCGAGCACAATTCGGCGATCTCGGTGATCGAGGCGGATTCGCCGCCGAATTGGCGCGGCACCTGGATGCCGAGCAGCCTTTCGGCCTTCATCGCATCCACGGCTTCGCGCGGAAAGCGAGCTTCGGTGTCGACGGCATCGGCGTGTTTCGCCGCGATTTCGGCAACGCGGGCCACTCGTGCGACAAGACCGTCCTGCATGATCTTCACAGGGAAGTTCATCAGGCGACCTTCCGGCTGTCCCGGATGAGATCAACGGTCCGGGCGATGGCCGAGATGCTCGCGAAGGATTTGCGGTTCAGGAGATTGTCGGGAAATTCGATGTCGAACGCCTCTTCGATGCCAAGCATCAGCTGCACCGAAGCAAAGGACGTCAGACCGGCCGCATAAAGATCGGCTTCGTCGGCGACCTGGTCGATCGACGCAGGAAGTTTGCCGTATTTGGCTACGAGGTCGCGGATTGTCTTATGCATCCCATCACTCCAAGATTCTCATGATCCCGAACCGGCGTTCATCGCCTTGTCATGAGCGTTCTTTTAGTGCGGAAAACAGAAAATTCCGCTAATTTATAGCGTTAAATATGATTGAGGCTCACAGTTAGAATTTTAGCGACCATTTCGGTGCTAACTAAAATAAAATTTATATATCAATAATTTAAACGATTTTCGAGAGCGATGATCGCCGCAGCTTTCAGCCCAGTGCGTACAGAAATGACACGAAAAACACCCGTTTTCCTCAATCAGCGGGCGGATAGGAATGCTCGCCGCCGCGATAATCCGAGACGGAATAACATCCGTCACCGCTAGCCCGGATGGCATTTCCGCTGACAACGGCCTTGCCGTGACCGCCCGGGATATCAAGGATGTAGGTCGGCTGGCAGAGACCGGAAATCTGTCCGCGCAACGCGGAGACGATCCTCTGCCCCTCCTCGATCGTCACTCTGAAATGACTGGTACCGGGCGCCAGATCAGGATGATGCAGGTAATAGGGTTTGACACGGATCTCGACGAAGGCCTTCATCAGTGCTGCAAGCGCATCCGGATCGTCGTTGACGCCCTTGAGCAACACCGACTGGCTGACCATGGGGATGCCGGCATCGACGAGGCGGGCACAGGCAGCACGCGCTTCCGCCGTCAGTTCTCTGACATGGTTGGCATGCAGCGCCACATAGACCGTCTTGCCGCTCGCCTTCAGCGCGGCGATCATCGCCGCATCGATCTTCTCGGGATCGACAACAGGAACACGGGTGTGGAAACGCACGATCTTGACATGGGCGATCCCGGCAAGCGCCTCCATAATGTCATGGAGGCGGCGCGGAGAAAGCACCAGCGGATCGCCACCGGTCAGGATGACCTCCCAGATCTCCTCATGACCTTTGATGTAATCGAATGCTGTCTGCATCGCCGCCGCATCGAGCGTGCCGAGGCCCTGCGGCCCGACCATTTCGCGTCGGAAGCAGAAGCGGCAATAAACCGGGCAGACATGCACGGCTTTGAGCAATACACGATCGGGATAGCGGTGAACGATACCTTCGACGGGGCTATGGGCATGATCGCCGATCGGATCGGCGCGTTCTTCTCGGGTGATCGTGAGTTCGGCACTATCAGGCACGAATTGCCGTGCGATCGGATCGTCAGGATCGGTGCGGTCGATGAGCTTGCTGATCGCAGGCGTCAGCGCGATCGCGTAACGCGCCGCAACCTGCTCGAGCGTTGCACGATCGGCCGGCGCGACCAGTCCTGCCATCACCAGATCGTCGACGCTTTTGAGCGGTTTGACGGCATTCATCGTCCATACTCCGCCACCGGCGCCCAGAGCACCTGGTCGATGCGCGAAGCTCCCGTCGCCAACATCACCAACCGGTCGAAGCCGAGCGCGATGCCGCTTGCTTCAGGCATCAGCGAAACTGCGGCAAGGAAATCCTCGTCGATCGGATAGGTCTCGTCGTAGACGCGAGCCTTTTCGGCCATTTCGATCTCGAAGCGCCGGCGCTGTTCGGTAGCATTGGTGAGCTCGCCGAAGCCGTTTGCGAGCTCGACGCCGCAGGCGTAAAGCTCGAACCGCTCGGCAACCCTCGGATCGCGTGCCGAGGGACGCGCAAGTGCCGCCTCCGAGATCGGATATTCGTCGAGGATGGTAATGCGGCCGAAGCCGAGATGCGGCTCGATCTTTTCGACCAGCACCCGGCTGAACAGATCGGCCCAGCCGTCGTCGTCGGCAACACGCATACCGACGCGCGTCACCTCGGCCGCCAGATGATCGCGATCGGTCGACCCGTCCGCGGCGACCGAGGCGAGAAGGTCGATGCCGGCATGACGCTCGAATGCTTCGGCAACGCCGATCCGCTCCGGACCGGCGAAAGGATCGCTTTCGCCGCCGCGATAGGCAAGTTTTTCAGCCTTTACCGTTTCGGCCGCGAGCGCCAGGATCCGCACACAATCCATCATCAGGCTCTCGTAGCTTTCGCCGGCCCGATACCATTCGAGCATGGTGAATTCGGGATGGTGCAGCGGTCCGCGTTCGCGATTGCGATAGACATGGGCAAAACACGAGATGCGTTCTTCGCCGGCCGCAAGCAGCTTCTTGCAGGCAAATTCCGGCGAGGTGTGCAGGTAGAACGGGGCTTTTTGCCCATCCGTCGTCAGCGCTTCCGTTGCGAAGGCATGCAGATGCGCTTCATTGCCCGGCGAGACCTGCAGCACCGCCGTATCCACCTCGATGAAATCCTCGCGCGCGAAAAACCCGCGCAACGCCGCCTGGATCGCATTGCGCCCGATCAGGAACGGGCGGCGATCGGCGTGTACGGACGGGGTCCACCAGGGGGACGCTTTCGCCGAAGAGTTCATTCCAAGCTTTCTTCGCCGGAGAAGCCGGTATGGGGATGGCTATTTCCCGGATTTTAGGTTAGTTGCGCCCCCAAAGAAAAATATTTGCGTCTTCGAGGCGTCTCGGCAGTTCTCTACGACGCCGAAAGCCGAGTTACAAGGAAGTCTTATGGTCAAGGTCATCGCCTCTTCGGTCCGCAAGGGCAACGTTCTCGACGTCGACGGCAAGCTTTACGTCGTTCTCACCGCTCAGAACTTTCATCCGGGCAAGGGTACGCCGGTCACCCAGGTCGACATGCGCCGCATCGTTGACGGCGTGAAGGTTTCCGAGCGTTGGCGCACCACCGAACAGGTCGAGCGCGCCTTCGTTGAGGACGTGTCCTTCCAATATCTCTATCAAGACGGCGAAGGCTTCCACTTCATGAACCCGAGCAACTACGATCAGGTCGTGGTCGATGTCGACACCATGGGCGACCAGAAGGTCTATCTGCAGGAAGGCATGTCCTGCATCCTCTCGATCTATGAAGGCCTTCCGCTGGCACTCGAGCTGCCGCGCCACGTCACGCTTGAGATCACCGAGACGGAACCGGTCGTCAAGGGCCAGACGGCATCGTCCTCCTACAAGCCGGCCATCCTGTCGAACGGCGTGCGCGCCATGGTGCCGCCGCACATCAATGCCGGCACCCGCGTCGTCATCGCAACGGAAGACAATTCCTACGTCGAACGCGCCAAGGACTGATCCCTGGTTCATTCCATGCAAAAGGCCGGTTCCAACCGGCCTTTTTTGTGTCCGCCGCCAACATTGCTGATTAAAGCATGTCGCGCAAAAGTGTTCAGCGGTTTTGCGGCAACGATATGCGCAAAAACAATGAGCTAAAGCGCGAGGAGCGATCTGAAAGATCGCGCCGCGCTTTAGAGATGCGGGTTGCGCGGCCGGTACTTCCGCACAAGCTTCTGGTTGATCTCGGCTGCACCCGGCATGTTGGCGCTGAGATAAACCGGTGCATCGCCGCATTTCGAAAGCTCCGAGGCGACCTCGGCGAAGATCGCATTGATGACCGTCACCCCGACCGCCGTCGAGACCGGCCCAACCCGAAGCCCCGTGCCTTCGAGATCGAGAACGGCGTCACCCGGTGGCAGCCCGTTGTCGAGCACCACATCGGCCGCATCGGCGAGCCGCCGGCGGCCATTGGCGATCGCCGAGGAATAGGCGATCGACGTGATGGCAATCACCTTTGCGCCGATTTCCCGCGCGTAGTCGGCGGCTTCGATCGGCGCAGCGTTGACGCCCGAATTGGAGGCGATGATGATGACGTCGCCCGGCTGCATGCCGTAACGCTCCAACATCGGCCGGACCAGGCCCTGCGTGCGTTCATAGACTGAACTGATTACCGCACCCTCATGCAGCATCGCCGAGCCGACGAGCACCGGCACGGTGAAGGCGAGCCCGCCGGCACGATAGTGCACCTCTTCCGCCAGCATATGCGAATGGCCGGTGCCGAAGACGTAGACGCGCTTGTCGCCACGAGCGGCATCGAGAATGACGGCCGCTGCCTGCGCCATCGGCTCGGCAAGCGTTTGCTTCAATTCTTCCAGCCGGCCAATCAAGTTGGAGAAATAGGCATTGGTGATGTCAGTCATCCCACGTCTCCTTGAGTCATGCCGCTTCGCCGCTGAGCCAGGTGGCGGTGACGGAGAGCGCATCGGTGAGATGCACGAGATCGGCGCGCGCGCCTGGTGCGAGATGGCCGCGATCGCCCAGTTTGAGGAAGCGGGCGGGATAAAGCGTTGCCATGCGCAAAGCCTCGGCCAGCGTCAGATCGAGATAGGTGACGCCGTAGCGGATCGTCGAGATCATGTCGACGTCGGAACCGGCCAGCGTGCCGTCGGACAGTACCAGCTTCGAGCAGAAACCGCCCCGTTCGCGCCGGACGGCGCGCCCGTTCAGCGTGAACGAATCCTTCTCCGACCCGACGAGCGACATCGCATCGGTGACGAAGAACAGTTTGCCTTCGCCGCGTTTGGCGCGCAGCGCCGTGCGCAAAGCCTTCGGATCGACATGGTGACCGTCGGCAATGATGCCGCACCAAGTCGAGGGATGATCGATCGCCGCGCCGACAAGGCCGGGGGTGCGGTGCCCGAGCTGGCTCATGGCGTTGAAAAGATGCGTGACGCCGCGCGCTCCGGCATCGAAACGTTCTTCCGCTGCCTCGCTCGAACAATCGGAATGGCCGATGCTGACGCTGACGCCGGCTTCGGCAAGCGTGCGCACCTGGGCAACCGTCACCTGCTCGGCAGCCATGGTGACGAGTAGCGTACCGATTGCCTCGCGTGCCCGGATGAAGGCTTTGACGTCGCGGTCCTCGACCGGCCGCATCAGTTCGGCCAAATGCGCACCCTTGCGCGCAGGCGCCAGATGCGGGCCTTCCAGATGCAGGCCCGCGACGCCACGGTTTGCCTTCACCGCCTCCTTGGCAGCCTCGATTGCGGCAATGGATGCCTCGGATGTATCGGTGATCAGTGTCGGCAAGAGCGATGTCGTGCCATAGGGCCGGTGTCCAGCAGCGATGATCTCCATCGAGATGGCTGATGGATCGTCGTTCAGCATCCGCCCGGCGCCGCCATTGACCTGCGCATCGATGAAGCCGGCCGACAGCACGCCGCCGGCAAGTGTTACCGTCTCGCTGTCCGGCAGATCGTTTCCAGCAGCGATCGCTTCGACACGGCCGTCGGCAACGATCAGTGCTTTCTCGTCATGGAAGCGCTCGCCGTCGAAGATGCGAGCGCCGATGAAGATCTTGCGGACCATCAGACCGTCTCCGTCACCTTGAGCAGGTTCGCCGGCTTGTCGGGATCGAAGCCCTTGCGGCGCGTCACCGACTCGATCAGCCGGTAATAGACGAGCAGCGACACCAGCGGATCGATAAGGCCATTGCCCGTCGTCGACACGCGCAAATTGACGCCGGAAAGCGGCTGCGTGGAGAAACCGACAGTGGTGGCGCCGAGCTTTTGCAGGCGCTCCAGCGCCTGGACGTTGTTGACGAAGGCCGCATCGTCCGGCGCAAAGGCGACGATCGGAAAGCCCGGTTGCACCAGGCGCATCGGGCCGTGCATCAGTTCCGCCAACGAGAAGGCCTCGGCATGCAGGCCGGAGGTTTCCTTGGCCTTCAACGCCGCTTCGAGCGCGATTGCGAAGGCCGGGCCGCGGCCTGCTGTATAGAGCGAGGTCGCATTGAAAAGCACCTCCTCGGCTACCGCCGTGTCGATCCCGGCGGTTGCTGAAAGCGCCTCCGGCAGTTTGCCAAGCGCAGCCTGCAGGTCGGACGCACCGCCGACCGCAGCCGTCACGCCGGCAAGGGCGGCGACGGAGGCGATAAAGGATTTGGTCGCCGCAACGCTCTTTTCCGCGCCGGCATTGAGCCCGAGAACAATATCGGCTTGCTTCGCAAGCGGACTGTCGGTGACGTTGACAACGGCAATCGTCGTCGCTCCGCCCCTTTTGGCCGCATCCTGCAATGCGACGATATCGGGGCTGGCACCCGACTGCGAGACGGTGAAATGCACACCCCCCTTGAGATGCAGCGCGGCACCATAGACCGAAGCGATCGACGGGCCGACCGAGGCGACCGGGACGCCGCAGGTGATCTCGAAAAGGTATTTGAAGAAGGTGGCGGCATGGTCCGAGGAGCCACGCGCCGCCGTCGTCACCACGCTCGGGCGGGCGGACGAAAATAGCCGGGCGATCTCGGCAAGGGCCGGCTTTTCCTTCTCAAGAAGCGTGGCCACCACCTCGGGGGATTGGCCGGCTTCCTGCAGCATCAGCGACTGATTCTCACTCATAGGTCATCTCCGATTCTCAATTCGGCAACGAAATCATAGGCATCGCCGCGATAATGCGAGCGGGTGTATTCCACGACGCGCTGGTCTTCCAGGCGCGAAACGCGTTCGATCAGAAGCGCTGGCGCGCCTGATTTGACATTCAGGATCGCAGCGGAGGACGGATCGAGCGTCACCGCCGTTAGCCGCTGCAGCGCCCGCACCGGCTTGTGACCGTTGGCCGCCAGCGCATCATAGAGCGATCCCTCGCCGCCGGGATCGCCGCCTAAGAATTTGATCGGCACCACGGCGCGTTCGATCGCCAGCGGCAGTCCGTCGGCGAGACGCAGCCGGTCAAGCCTCAGTACCGGCTCGTCGCCACCAAGGCCGAGCAGAAAGGATTCCTCCGGCGACGGCGTATTGACGGCCCGCGACAAGATCCGCGCGGCTGGCAGACGCCCACGCGAACGCATGTCGGCTGAGAAGGAGGAAAGCCGCCAGAGCGACTGTTCCATGCGCTCCACTCTGCTCGATACGAAGGTACCGCTTCCATGGCGCGATTCCAGGGCGCCCGATGTCATCAGATCGCGATAGGCGGTGCGCACGGTGACACGGCCGAGCTTCAAGGCCTCGGCAAGGTCGCGCTCTCCCGGCAGCGCCGTGCCAGGCTTCAGCAGGCCCTCCTGAATAAGACCGGTCAGCGCCTGCGCCAGCCGCTTGTAGAGCGGGCCGGTCAACGCCTCGTCACGCAGGCCGCGGTTGTTCAGCTCCGCTATCAGACTGGTTCTATCCATGTGAACACAATAGAACCTATTTAGAACCAATCCACAAGCAGCAATCGCGCACGGCCAAGAAAAAACCTCCCCGGGGACCGGAGAGGTTCATAGCGATAAGATTTGAAAGCCGTGCGTTCACAGCGCCGTGCGTCTAAAAAAGGCGTCAGCTCTTAGTGAAGATATAGTCCGTCTCCTGGCGCAGCACTTCGCCGGGGCGCAGCACCGCATTCGGGAAACCCTTGTGATTGATGGCATCCGGCCAGACCTGCGTCTCTAGGCAGAAGCCGGCAAACGGGCCGTACTTGCGCCCGCCGATGCCGGGAGCGCCGGTATCGAGCTTGAAACCGGCATAGAACTGTACGCCCGGCTCGGTGCTGCGCACCTCAAGCGACACACCGGAATACAGGCTGCGGGCAAGCGCGACGCTGCGCTTGGCGGTGCGTTCGCCCGACAAACAGAAATTATGGTCGTACAAAGCCTGTTCGCTGCCGACGAAACGCTTCATCGGCGCCATCTCGCGGAAATCGAACTCCGTGCCCTCGACGGAACGGATCTCGCCGGTCGGGACCTGTTTCCCGTCGGTCGGCAGGTAGTGATCGGCCGCGATCATGATGTCGTGGCCAAGCGCATCCTCGCGGCCGTCGAGATTGAAATAAGCGTGCTGGCAGACATTGGCGAGCGTTGGCTGATCACAGGTCGATTCATAGGTCACCGACAGTTCGCCGTTACCGTGCACCCGAAAGGTTGCCTGGATGGTGCAATTGCCGGGATAGCCGGCGCGGCCATCGGGATCGACGATCTTCAGCACCACGCGGTCGACATCGTGCTCGACGACTGTCCAGATGCGTTTGGCGACATTGTCGCTGCCGCCATGCAGATGGGTGACGCCATTTTCGTTCAACTCGAGCTGGTAGTCCTTGCCGTCGAGTTTGAAGGCGCCGCCACCGACACGGTTGGCGCAGCGGCCCGGTGTCGCGCCGAAATAGGCCGAATAAAGCGGGTAGCTGTCGAAATCGTCGAAACCGAGCTGCAGTGGCGCCTCATGTCCCTGAAGGCGCAGATCCTGGATGACCGCGCCCCAGGTGATGATCTTGGCTGTCAGCCCGCCGCCCTTGATCTCGACGCGATAGACGGTCTCGCCTGCCGTCGTCTGCCCGAAAACTTCCCGCTCCAATTTATCCGACATCATCGACCGTCCATTCTAATTCAAAGTTTTACAGCGTTGCACGTCAGATAGAGACCCGCAACGCTGTAGGTTTCAGGTGCGGAACCTGCCCGCATTTGCTCCAAACCGCAACCGGTCGGATTAGAAGAAGCACCACAGTAGCGATGCGGGGGCCTCGGTCGAGGCGCGGTGCTTTAGAGGTCCGTGCCGATCTCCTCCACATCGAAGGGCGTCGTCTGGTAGATCTCATTGATCCAGTTGCCAAACAGGAGATGCGCGTGGCTGCGCCAGCGGTTCTGCGGCGTCAGCGCCGAATCGTTATGCGGGAAGTAGTTGTGCGGCATCTTGATCGGCACGCCGGCATTGACGTCGCGGAAATACTCGTCGGAAAGCGAGGTGGAATCATATTCGACATGGTTGAACATGTAGAGCCGCCTTCCCCTCTTCTCGTGCACGAGGCAGACACCCATCTCGCTTGATTCCATCAAGATCTCCAGGCTTTCGGATGTCTCGATATCGGCGCGGCGCACTTCGGTCCAGCGCGATACCGGCACCTCGAAATTGTCGGAAAAGCCGTTGAGATAGATGGAGGACGGTTTCAGGTTCCGGTGGCGGTAGATGCCGAAGGCCTTCTCTTTCAGCTCGTATTTCGGAACGCCGTGGAAATGATAGATCGCCGCCATCGCGCCCCAGCAGACGTTCATCGTCGAATGCACGTTCGTTTCCGTCCAGTCGAGAATCTGCTGCATCTCCGGCCAATAGGTAACGTCCTCATAGGGCAAAAGCTCAATCGGCGCCCCGGTGATGATGAAGCCGTCGAATTTGCGGTGCTTGACCTCCTCCCAGGTCTGGTAGAAGGCGAGCAGATGATCTTCGGACGTGTTCTTCGCTTTGTGGCCGCCGATGCGGATCAGCGACAGCTCGACCTGCAGTGGCGAGGCGCCGACGAGCCGGGCCATCTGCAGTTCGGTCTTAATCTTGTTCGGCATAAGATTGAGCAGCCCGATCTGCAGCGGTCGGATATCCTGACGGATCGCCAACGTCTCGGTCATCACCCGCACACCCTCTTGAACCAGGGTTTCGAAGGCGGGCAGCGTATCGGGGATCTTGATGGGCATTGCGGTCACTCGATCAAAAAACAAAAAACCGGCGGCGAAAAAAATCGCTACCGGTCCGCACGCGGCCCTTTAGCGACTTTTTTAACGTGGCTGCAAGCCGGCCGGCCAAATCACCACGGAGCTTAATTAGCCCCAGTCGGACCGCGAATCAACTGCCGAATGCACGCAGGAGCGATCCATGCAAGCATCATCACAGTTTAATGACTGATAGAATCTGTTGATAGACCGGTAACGCCACCATGTTAATAATGGTAAGCATGGGCGATGTTGGAAAAGCGTAATGGCAGATAAGATCGAGGGGAGGCCGGGCATCCGAAGGCAGGATAGGGTAGGGTATGATCTCAGCCTGACGAATCGCCTCGGGGTGATGTTCTCCGCATTCTGGAATTCGGAAGTGCGTGGCAAGGTGCTGTTTCTGGCGACCGTGCTGATCCTCGTCATCCTGGCGACGTCCTACGGCCAGGTCATCCTTAATCAATGGAATGCTCCCTTCTACGACTCGCTGGAACGCCGCGACCTCGGTGAATTCTTCCACCAACTCGAAATTTTCGCCATGATCGCCGGCGCGCTGCTGCTGCTCAACGTGCTGCAGGCATGGCTGAATCAGATGACCGCGCTCTATATGCGCGAGGGCCTGTCGCGCGACCTCGTCGATCAGTGGCTGAAGCGCAAGCGGGCGCTGCGGCTTGCTTCCAGCGGCTTGATCGGCGTCAATCCGGACCAGCGCCTGCACGAGGATTCCCGCAACCTCGCCGAAAGCACGACAGGGCTCGTTCTCGGCCTGCTGCAGTCGACCATTCTTCTGGTGAGCTTCATCGGCGTGCTCTGGGAGCTTTCCAGCGGCTTCATCTTCCACATCAGCGGCCACAGCTTCTCCATTCCCGGCTACATGGTCTGGGCGGCGATCTTCTACGCCGCTTCCGCCTCGGTGCTGAGCCAGGTCGTCGGCCGCAAACTGGTCAAGCTGAATGCCGACCGCTTTTCGAAGGAGGCCGAGCTTCGCTTCACGCTGATGCACGCCAACGAGAACATGCCGGCAATCACCGTCGCCCGCGGCGAGGAAAATGAACGCCGACGCATCAACACCGACATCAGCTCGGTACTGACGGTCGTCAAGCGGCTCGCCATGGCCAATACCAACCTCACCTGGGTTTCGGCCGGCTACGGCTGGCTGGTGATCGTCATCCCGATCATCGTCGCCGCCCCCGCCTATTTCTCCGGCGGCCTCACCCTCGGCCAGCTGATGATGTCGGTCGGCGCCTTCAATCAGGTCAACACGGCGCTGCGCTGGTATGTCGCCAATTTTGGCCCGATCGCCGAATGGCGCGCGACACTGATGCGCGTCACCGATTTCCGCCAGGCGCTGCTCGACATGGAAGAGGAATTCGCCCAGAAGGACGGCATCGCCTATGAAAACACCGCGCCCGACACGCTGACGCTGAAGGATGTGGTGATCGTTGCCAAGATCGGTGAAGAGATCGACGAATGCGGCGGTTTCCGCCTGCGTGAAACCGATGTCGTGATCAAATCAGGCGAAAAAATCATGATCAACGGCGATCACAGCGTCAACCGCAAGCTGCTCTTCCAGGCGATGGCCGGCCTCTGGCCGTGCGGCAGCGGCACGATGGGCCTGCCGCCGATCGACGACATGCTGTTCGTTCCGCAGATCGCTTATGTTCCCGGCGGCACGCTGGGCGAGGCGCTGGCCTTTCCCGCAAGTCCTGATGCCTACGAGCGAGCCGCTGTCGAGACGGCCCTCGACAGAGCCGGCCTGCATTCGCTGATCGCAAGGCTCGATACCCGCGCCCGTTGGGACAAGCTGCTCGACAGCGACGAACAGAAGGCGATCGGCTTTGCCCGCCTGCTGCTCGTGCGCCCGCGCTGGATCATCTTCGACGAAGTGTTGGAAGGCATGGAGCCGGAATGGCAGGAAATGATGGCCAAACTGCTGACCTCCATGCCGGAAAGCGGCATGATTTATATCGGCCGCTCCGAGGCCTATCTCGAGGCGTTGAAGCCGCGCGTGCTACATCTGCAGGCGCTGCCGGCAAGATCTGAGGAACCGCAGCAGCAACAGCACGTCGCCCCGACCGGCACCAGTACCGGCGCTGCCGCCATGCCCGCGCCGGCGCTGTAGAGCGCCGCGCGGCCGATAGACACTATATCACTTTGAATTCCACGCTGGTCACATCGGCGGCGTGATACCATTCAGGCCGACGGCCACCTGGCTGGCCGAGATGCTGCCATCCGCCGCCTTCTCGCCGGTGACGATGACGCCGGCGCCGGCCTTCAGATCGTCCTTGGTCGCCGGCGCCAAGGTCACGATCGGCGTGCTGTCGGCAATCGTGATGGTCTTTTCCTTGCCTTGATAGGTCAGCGTGATCGTGTGGCCGTCGACGGATTTGACGGCATTGCTGACGGTGGCATTGGTCATCTGGCTGTTCGGCTGCGCATCCCAGGGGCGGTTGCCCTCGCCGGTCCCCTTCATCGACGCCGGAAAGATCAAGACCTCGATCGCCCCATCCGGGCCGGTGCCCTTCGGCAGCGAGGCGACGCCGACGAAATCGCCGGGCTTGATATCCTCGACCGAGGCTTTTTTGATACCGCCGACTTTCCAGCCGGCTTTCAGCGCGATCGTTGCATCGCTGCCTTCGCGCGTCTTGACGACGAGACTATCGCCGCTGAGACTTTCGATGGCGCCGCGAACGCGAACGCGGTTGCCATCCTGCGCCTGTGCGGCCTGCGATAGCGCAAACGCAACAAGGGCGCCGGCGGCAAATGCCGTGAAAATTCTGGAATAGGGGTTAAGAGACATGTGACTTTCCTTGTCGCCATTGCGCTCGGCAATATCCTTGCAGCGCCGCGCATCTTTCCAGACGCGCAATGGGCGCTGTAACACTTTGATTTGCTGCATAATTTGGCTTTAGATCGATTCCGATCTAAGAAATTATACGCTACCTGCCGGACAGCACCTTATGCCGCGCGGCGATACACTGGCCAATCAAGGAAAGGTGAGCCGGTGAGGTTGTGGAAGCCTCAGCCTTCCAGCTCTTCACGCAGCATTTCAAGCTCCAGCCACTCCTCCTCCATTTTCATGAGGCTGGCGCGCAGTTTCTCCATCTCGCTAGCAAGCCGGTTGAAAGCGGCAGGATCGCGCGTGAAAAGATTGGGATCGGTCATCACCTGTTCGCGCTTGGCGATCTCGGCTTCGGCTTTCGCCATGTCCCTCGGCAGGTTTTCCAGCGCGAATTTCTGCTTGAAGGAAAGCTTGCCCCTGGCGCTTCCAGCAGAAGACGCTGCCTCTTGGGTCTTCGGCCTCTCCGCCGCCTTCTCAGCCCGCTTGCGCTCCTCGATCACGCCCTTGCGCTGCGCAAGCATGTCCGAGTAACCGCCGGCATATTCGATCCAGCGGCCGTCAGGTGCGTCCGGTACGGCGGGTGCGATCGTCGAGGTCACTGTGCGGTCGAGGAAATCGCGGTCATGGCTGACGAGAATGACGGTGCCGGGAAAGCCGGCGACGATTTCCTGCAGCAGGTCGAGCGTCTCGATATCGAGATCGTTGGTCGGTTCGTCGAGGATCAACAGGTTGGTAGGGCGCGACAGAATACGCGCCAGCATCAACCGGGCGCGCTCGCCGCCGGAGAGGCTTCTGATCGGCGTTCGCGCCTGTTCCGGTTGGAACAGGAACTCCTTCATGTAGCCGGTAACATGACGCTGTTCGCCGTTGACGAGCAGGTTTTCGCCGCGCCCGTCCGTCAGGTAGTTGGCGAGCGTATCGTCGGGATCGAGGTCCTCGCGTTTCTGGTCGAGTGTGGCGATCTCCAGATTTGTGCCGAGCTTTATCGTGCCGCTATCCGGGGAAAGCTCACCGGTCAACATCTTCAAGAGCGTCGTTTTGCCGGCGCCGTTCGGCCCAACCAGACCGATGCAATCGCCGCGATGCACGCGGATCGAGAAGGGCGTGACGATTGCCCGGTCGCCGAAGCTCTTGGTGATCTTGTGAGCTTCGATCACCAGCTTGCCGGATTCCTGCGCGTCCGAAGCCGTCGCCTGCACTGAGCCCTGCGGTCCCTTATGGCCGCGATAATTCGAGCGCATCGTCTGCAGCTCGCCGAGGCGGCGCATGTTGCGCTTGCGCCGCGCCGTGACGCCATAACGCAGCCAGTGCTCCTCGCGCTCGATCGCTTTGCCGAGCTTATGCTGCTCCAGCTCTTCGGCCTCCAGCACTTGGTCGCGCCAGGCCTCGAAATGCGAAAATCCCCTGTCGAGCCGGCGCGAAGTGCCGCGGTCGAGCCAGACGGTTGCCGTCGAGACCTTTTCGAGAAAACGACGGTCGTGCGAGATCAGCACCAGGGCGCTGCGCGTCTTCTGCAGCTCGCTCTCCAGCCATTCGATTGTGGGAAGGTCGAGATGGTTGGTCGGCTCGTCGAGCAGGAGAATGTCGGGCTCCGGCGCCAGCACGCGGGCAAGGGCGGCCCGGCGCGATTCGCCGCCGGACAGCATGCGCGGATCTTCCTCGCCGGTCAGCCCGAGATGAGACAGCAGATAGGTGACACGATAAGGGTCATCGCCCGGCCCGAGACCGGCTTCGGCATAGGCCTGGACGGTGTTGAAGCCGGCAAAATCCGGCGCCTGTTCGAGATAACGCACCGTCGAGGACGGATGACGGAAGACCTCGCCGGACTGCGCCTCGACCAGGCCGGCGGCGATCTTCAGCAGCGTCGATTTTCCCGAGCCGTTGCGCCCGACGAGACAGATTTTGTCACCGGGCTCGATCTGCAGACTAGCACCGGCCAGCAGCGGTGCGCCGCCGAAGCTCAGGAAGATATCGTCGAGTTTCAGAATGGGAGGGGCCAAAAATCAGACTCCGGAAAGATCATAGGGCCTGGCGAGCACAATCGCCCGGCCGCTGCGGAGCGAAAAGCGAACAGTGCTTTCCGCAACATTGGAAATGGTGCGCGACGAGCCGAAAGGCAGATGGAAATCGGCCAGTGGATAACGCGCATTCTCGATGGAAAGCCCGGTCAGCTCGCTGAGCCCGAGCACGGAAAACAGGCTGTCCTTGGGAAGATCCAGCTCGATCGTCCCGGCAAGCAGCGGCACAGCCTCTTCCTTGCCCGAGGTCAGCAGCACGTCGAAACCCTCCTCCGCCAGACTGACGGCCGACAGCAGATGCTGCAGCGCGTGGTCCGAGCGTTCGCCGCCAAGCGCGCCGGCGAGAATCAGCCGCCGCGCACCCCGCGCGATCGCTTCCGACACGGCGATTTCGCCGTCCGTCGCCGCTTTTGCCGCGGGATAGGGCTGTTTCGGCACATGGGGAAAGGCACCCTCGAGATCATCGGGCGTCGAATCGAAATCGCCGACCCAGAGCTCCGGCTCGATGCCGAGTGCCACCGCATGCCGCATGCCGCCGTCGGCCGCGATGGAACGACTGCCGCCGACGGCCTGGCGCAAGCGCTCCGTCAGGCTGAGTTCGCCGCCGAGGAGAATGGTAAAGGTGGATGGGCTCATGGGCATTGCCCTTAGCGCAAACCGGGGGTCGAGGGGAAGAGGCGGCGGCGGATCGGCGCCATTTGCCTTCGAGCGCCGCCAAAACAGGATGATTTTAGGCCGCTCGGCCTAAAATCTGAATCCTGTTCTAAATTGAAGAGTTAGAGCATGATGTCGCCCGAAAACCGCACACACTTTTCGGCATTATGCTCTAGCCCGGCGTATCCTTGTCGCGCGACTGGAAGACCGCCTCGTAACCGCCGATGAAACGCTCGAACAGCATTGCGAAACGATCGACATCCTCCTCAGGCCAGTCGGAGACGATCTCCGAGATGATCGCCAATTTCTGCGCGACGATCTCGGCAAGCAGATTCTGGCCGACTTCGGTCATGACAACGACAATCCGTCGCGCATCGGCCTGCGAAGCCTCGCGGCGCAGCACGTTACGCCCGACCATGTCGGCCACCACCCGGCTTGCCCGAGACGGATCGATGCGCAGCATCTCCGCAATCATCCCAACGGTGACCTCGCCGGCAGGCTGCGCCCTCCGCACCGCATCGAGCACGTCGAGATGCGAAAGTTCAAGGCCCGGTGCAGCACTCTGGATCGCCAGCCGGCCGATCAATCGCCGCCCGGTCATCAACCGCATGCGCCCCATGCTCCGGCCGATGCGGGGCACGTTTTCCTCAGCCGGCCCTGGCTCCGTGGAAGTGGTCTTGGTCAGCACTTCGTTCATGACGGGACCATAGCAGAGCCGTTTGGGAATTTGAATATGCCGATGTCATTAATGTGCCATTGACAAATATATGCTGTTAGCACATAAAAACTTGCCCAACCCGGAATGATACTCCCATGGATATGCAATTCGCGCCTGCGCCGCTCGTGACGGATCCTCGTCGCCGGCTCATCCTCTTCTTCTTCCTGATGACAGCCATGTTCATGGCGACGCTGGACAATCAGATCGTTTCCACAGCGCTGCCGACGATCGTCGGCGAGTTCGGCCATCTCGAGCGTTTCGGCTGGATCGGCTCGGCCTATCTGCTGTCGCTAAGCGCCGTCATGCCGGTTTATGGCAAGCTTGGCGATCTCTTCGGCCGCAAATATGTGATGATGACGGCGATTATGATCTTCACCGTCGGCTCGGCGGTCTGCGGCCTAGCGGTTTCGATGAACACGCTGATCGCCGCCCGCGTGCTGCAGGGTCTCGGCGGCGGCGGCATCATGGTATCGATCTTCGCCGTCAATGCCGATCTGTTCGAGCCGCGCGAGCGGGCCCGCTATCAGAGCTATTCCAGCCTGGTGTTGATGGCGTCAGGTGCGATCGGGCCGGTCCTTGGCGGCACGATGAGCGACCTTTTCGGCTGGCGCTCGATTTTCCTCGTCAACGTACCGATCGGCTTCATCGCACTTATCGGCCTTGCCGTGATGCTGCCCTATCGCAAACCGCATCGCCGGCCCAAGATCGATTATGCCGGTGCGCTGCTTCTCGCCCTGACGACGACTAGCATCGTGCTTGCCACCGACAGCAGCGAACTCTTCGGCGCATTGGTCTCGCCACAGAGCATCGGCATCGTCGCCTTCGGTATCGTTTGCGCTATCACCTGGGTGTTCGTCGAGCGCCGCGCGCCGGAACCGATCGTTCCCCTTCAGCTCTTTCGCAATTCGACCTTTAGCCTGCTCCTGGTGATGTCGATCATGGGCGGCGCCATCGCTATCGGCATGGTCAACTATCTCGCCCTCTTCCTGCAGACCACCACCGGCCTTTCGCCCTCTGCCGCCGGCGCGCTCTTCATCCTTCTGACCGGCGGCCTCGTCTGCGGATCGCTGTCCGCAGGCCGCATCATCTCAAAGACTGGGCGTTACAAGCCCTTCGCCATCGCAAGCCTCACTTGCAGCGCCATCGCCTTCGCGCTGATGTCACAGATCCATGCGGGGACGCCGATCGCCTTCATCGGGGCGATTATGATGCTGCATGGCATCGGCATTGGCCTTGCCCAGCAGGTTCCCATCATCGGCGTACAGAATGCGGCGCCGGCCCGGGACGTCGGCGCCGCCACCGGCTCGGTGACGCTGTCGCGCATGGGAGGCGCGTCGATCGCCATTTCCATCTATGGCGCCATCATCGCCTCTCAACTCGACAAGGTCGGCGTCTCAATTCCCGGTGTTGCCGATATCAAGCAGCTGACGCCGAAGATGATGGCCTCCCTTCCCGAAGCAAGCCGCCAGGCTGTCGCCGATGTCTATGCCGGCGCCTTCTCGCCGCTCTTCATGACCTCCTGCGCTATTGCCCTGATCGGCCTGGTGGCCGCCATCATGCTGAAGCCTGTACAGCTGCCTCGCGCCGGCGAGGCGAAGATGCCGCAACCGGCGACAGCGGATGCGGCGGAGTAACCGAATCGAACCCGCGGAATACGTCATCAGGAGGGCTTCTTTCCGCGATGACATTATCCGCGGTTGCAATTTTCTCGCATGGCTGCCGCTATCGGCTCGGTTGCTTCAATCAGGCCGTTCTTTTTCTGCGCCGCCGACGAATCTCCGCGTTGTGACGGAACTTTCGCCATAATTTCATCCGAGCGAAGGGAAGGCCTTTCGTCCGAGGCTTGCTAAAATGCAACGGCGCCACATTTAAACAGAGTCTCGCTATGCAACCGATGCGTAAATCAGCTACAGCAAGGACTTGTATCGGCCGATTGTGCAGCGCGAGATCAGGGGTGCGCACCTGTTGAATTCCCCTTGCCACGGTCGGTGCCAATCTGCGGCAAACCGGCAAGACAGCGACATGATGCGGAGAACCAGACTGGATAGCTTGACGACGTGGAAATCGCCCGCGCTTTCCAGTGATGCCATTTCCGCGCCGCGGCGTTTCGCGCGTCGTCTGATGCTGCTTTCGGCCGTGGCAATGGCGCTGAATGGCTGTCAGACGCTGATCGACCAATCCTATCAGCCGAGCGTTTCGCCTTCTTCCAATCCGCAGATCGTCGACGAGGTCCAGAAGAACGACCCGCGTGCGGCGATGGGCGCCCGCGAGCATCCGCGCATCGTCGCCAGCTACGGCGGCGAATACAAGGACGCCAAGACGGAGCGCCTCGTCGCCCGCATCGCCGGTGCGCTGACGGCGGTATCGGAAAACCCGAGCCAGTCTTACCGCATTACCATCCTGAATTCGCCGGCGATCAACGCGTTTGCGCTGCCGGGCGGTTATCTCTACGTCACCCGCGGCCTGCTCGCCCTTGCCAACGACGCCTCGGAAGTCGCCGCCGTGCTGTCGCACGAGATGGGCCATGTGACGGCGAACCACGGCATTGAGCGGCAGAAGCGTGAGGAGGCTGAGGTCATCGCCAGCCGCGTCGTCGCCGAGGTCCTCTCCAGCGATATCGCCGGCAAGCAGGCGCTGGCCCGCGGCAAGCTGCGCCTCGCCGCCTTCTCACGCCAGCAGGAACTGCAGGCCGATGTCATCGGCGTGCGCATGCTTGGCGAAGCCGGCTACGACCCCTATTCCGCCGCCCGTTTCCTCGATTCCATGGCGGCTTACAGTCGCTTCATGTCGGTGGATCCCGAAGCCGACCAGAGCCTGGACTTCCTGTCGAGCCATCCGAATTCGGCGCAGCGTATCGAGCTTGCCCGCACCCATGCCCGCGCCTTCGGCCAGGAAGGTTCGGTCGGGGATAAGGGACGCGACTATTATCTCGACGGCATAGACGGCCTGCTCTATGGCGACAGCCCGGAGGAAGGCTACGTGCGCGGCCAGACCTTCCTGCATGGCGGCCTCGGCATCCGCTTCGACGTGCCGCCGGATTTCCACATCGACAACAAGGTCGAAGCCGTGATGGCCACCGGCCCGAACGACATCGCCGTCCGCTTCGACGGCGTCGCCGACAATCAGACCCAGAGCCTTACCAACTATATCTCCAGCGGCTGGGTGACCGGCCTCGACCCGTCGACCATCCAGCCGGTCACCATCAACGGAATGGAAGCGGCCACGGCGCGGGCAAGCGCCGACCGTTGGGATTTCGATGTCACCGTGATCCGCAACAATTCGCAGATTTTCCGGTTCCTGACCGCCGTGCCGAAAGGCAGCGACGCCCTTGAGCCAACGGCCAATGTCCTGCGCGCGAGTTTCCGGCGCATGACGCCGGCAGAGGCCGCTTCGCTCAAGCCACTGCGCATCCGCGTCGTCACCGTCCGGCCGGGTGAAAACATCTCGACACTCGCTGCCCGCATGATGGGCACCGACCGCAAACTCGATCTCTTCAAACTCATCAACGCCCTGCCCACGGGCGCAGCCGTTTCACCAGGCGATCGCGTCAAGATCATCGCCGAGTAAAAAATAGCCCGGCTCGCGCCGGGCCAGTCTGTGCTGCTGGAGGGAATAAATTAATGCAAGCCGCCCGGAAGTGTGCAGCGATTCCGAGATAACGACATGCATAAGAACAACGATCTAAAGCGCGTCGTAGGAATCAAATTTCATGCGACGCGCATTCGGTTCAGGCGTAAGCCGCCATGTGCGGATCTGCGCTGACAAGCGCGCTGCGGAGCTTCTCCATTGCCCGGCTTTCGATCTGCCGCACACGTTCCTTGGAAATCCCGAGGTCGGCTCCGAGTTCTTCGAGCGTGGCACCGTCTTCCGCCAGACGCCGGGCGCTGATGATCTTCATTTCGCGTTCGTTGAGATGTGTCAGCGCCGAGGCGAGCCAGACGCGGCGGCGCTCGCCGTCGATCATGTTTGAAACCTGCTCGTCCGGCAGGGGATCATTGCTGACGAGGAAGTCCATCTTCTCCGCACTCTCCGCATCGCCGGAGACCGAAGGCGCCTGCAGCGAAGCGTCATTGCCGGAAAGCCTGGCATCCATGGTCTGCACATCGGCGAGGCTGACGCCGAGCGCCGCGGCGATCTCCTGGTGGATGGATTGCAGCGTCAGCTGCGTGTCACCCTTGGCGAGCTTGGCGCGCAGACGGCGCAGATTGAAGAAGAGCGCCTTCTGTGCGGAACTCGTGCCGCCGCGCACGATCGACCAGTTGCGCAGAATATAATCCTGGATCGAAGCCCTGATCCACCAGCTCGCATAGGTCGAAAAGCGTACGTCGCGTTCCGGCTCGAAGCGAGCGGCAGCCTCCAGAAGGCCGACATAGCCCTCCTGCACGAGATCGCTCATCGGCAGGCCGAAATTGCGAAACTTGCCCGCCATGGATATGACGAGGCGCATATGGGCCATGGCGATCTGGTTGCGCGCGCCGCGATCATCGTGATCCTTCCAACGGATGGCGAGATCGTGCTCTTCCTGACGGGCAAGGTAGGGGGCGGCCATCGCGATTTTGATCATGCGCCGATCTGCAGACATGTTCTTCATTTCGATCTCCTGAAACAGGCCTCTCGCCCTAAATGAACAATAAAACGCGCCTTCCGGAACATCGCTGTCCGAGCTGAATGGGGTTCTGAATGCATAAAGGCCTCGCCCCTGGACTTTTCAGGGGGAGGCCCTATTTTTTATCATGTGCCGTTAAGACGGCTGGGCCGGATCTGTTTCTTCACGCTGCCGAATGGGCAATATTGAAAAGGCATGATCCGCTCCTCATCGAACATTGACGGAATGACAGTTCGCCCGTCGAGGCATTGCCCTGCGAGCAGTCCGCAATCACGTATGTTAAACGCGGCAGTCGTGAAAAAGTTCCAATAAAAAAACCCGGCGCTAGCCGGGTTTTTTGATAGGGGAAAAAACAGGGTCGCCTTATGCGGCTTCGTCCTGTGAGTCGTCTTCTTCGATCGCCTTGCCGCGCTTCGGACCCTTGTTAAGATTGGTCTCGACCACGCGGACGGCTTCGGTTTCCGACATCTTGTTGACGGCGGCGATTTCGCGCGCCATGCGATCGAGCGCAGCCTCATAAAGCTGACGCTCGGAATAGGACTGTTCGGGCTGGTTTTCGGCACGGTAGAGATCGCGCACCACTTCAGCGATGGAAATCAAGTCGCCGGAATTGATCTTGGCATCGTATTCCTGGGCACGTCGCGACCACATGGTGCGCTTGACGCGCGCCTTGCCCTGCACGACCTTCAATGCACGCTCGACGAAATCCGTTTCCGAAAGCTTGCGCATGCCGATGCTCATCGCCTTGGCGACCGGGACCTTCAGCCGCATCTTGTCCTTTTCGAAATCGATAACGAAAAGTTCGAGCTTCATGCCGGCAACTTCTTGCTCTTCGATAGCGGTGATGGTACCGACGCCGTGAGCGGGGTAGACGATCGATTCACCGGTCTTGAAGCCGTGGCGTGCGGTGGAAGGCTTTTTCTGCTGAGTCGTCATTCTATTCAAAAACTCCCTGTTACGCTTCCGGCGGCGGCCGGAGCCGGGTCAGTCAGGCCCGGGTGAGACGGTAGTATCCGTCGGGTGACTTCACTCTGGTCCCATCGGGCAAAAGCAAAGAACTTCTTGCGCACGATCTTGGGACCCGGCGCTCAAAGCGTTGAAATGTCACGGAAACCGCGTACGGATTGGTTTTGCTTTCGTGATGGTTTTGGGCATGCGTCATGCCACAAATGGAACAGTAGCCGAAACCTATCATAAAAATATGAGGAAATCAATAATTTGCTTCGGTTGAGTCATGCGGGCAACACATGTCACCCATATGCCTCGCGCAGCTTTTAAAACGCTCCGCCCCGCAGCCGCCCGAATCGGGCAACCGAATATGGCCGCCGTCTCAATCGCCGGAACCGGGTTTCTCGGAGAAATATTTCTCGAACTTTCCGGTCTCGCCATCCATTTCCTTGGCCTCAGGCAATGGCTCCTTCTTGACCGTGATGTTCGGCCAAATGGTGGCATATTCGGTATTGATCTTCAGCCATTTATCGAGGCCCGGCTCGGTATCGGGTTTGATCGCCTCGGCGGGACATTCAGGTTCGCAGACGCCGCAATCGATGCATTCGTCAGGATGAATGACGAGGAAATTCTCGCCCTCATAGAAGCAGTCGACAGGGCACACTTCCACGCAATCGGTGTATTTGCACTTGATGCAATTGTCGGTCACGACGTAGGTCATGAAGAACTCCAGGATTCCATGCGATGGGGCCGGGCAACCTGGAACGTCGCGCCTATCCCCGTGCCGGAGGAAAAGCGTGGGCAGGCTTGGGAGGCAAGCACGCTTCCGGCAGGTTGTCAGTGACGTATCGGCTTTAACGCCGGATTTCAAGGATAAACGATCTGCAAAAGCCACCGCCGCAGACAGAGTTTTCTAATCCTCGTCCGACATCAGCCTGTCGATTGCCCGTCTTTCCTTTTTGGTCGGACGGCCGGTGCCGGTCGCCCGGATCGCCTGCTCGTAGGGGGTGAGACGTTTTGCCTCATCGGGCGGCGGTGACAGGTCTTCGTAAAGCAGTCGGGCCTCCTCGTAGGGCCCTCGCCGCTCGCCGGCGAGGCGCACGAGGAGAACGAGATCGCGTCGATCCAACGTCAGCTCGACACGGTCGCCCGGCTTGACCATCTGGCTCGGTTGATTGCAGCGCTCGCCGTTGATGCGCACATGGCCCGATTGGACATGGCTCTGGGCCAACGAGCGCGACTTCACCATGCGCGCGAAGAACAGCCACTTGTCGATGCGCTGGCGCGAACCGCTTGTCGGCTGTGTCTCCCCGCTCATGATTACTTCTTCATCTGCTCCTTGAGAGCCGCGAGCTTGGCGAAAGGTGAATCCGGATCGATCGGCTTCTCCTTGCGCGGCGGCTTGGCCTCGAAGCGCAGCGGCTGCGAACCACCGCGATTGTTGTTGCGATCGTTGCGGTCATTTCGCTCGCCGCGATCCTTGCGGTCCTGCCGGTCGCCGCGCGGCTGGTCGCCCCGTGGCTGGTTGTTGCGTTCGCCTCTTGCCTGCTGCGGCCGGCCGCCATCGCGATTGCCACCGTCCTTGCCGCGGTTTTGACGATTATTGTCGCGGCCTTCGCCGCCGCGATTGCCCTCACCGCCTTCACCGCCGCCCGGCCGGCGATTGCGGTCGGTGCGCTCCTGGTTCTGACCGCGCTCCTGGCCCTGGCCGCCACGGCGTTCGCCATGACCGCTTCGCGCCTGGCGCTGATTGTCGTTGCGGCCGCCGAGGCGCCAGAGAAGAACCGGCTTCGGTTCCGCCGGCTCGCCGGCTTCCTCGGAAGCGGACACAGCTTCCACAGACGCGGATACCGCTTCCGCAGGAGCGGAGGCTTCATCGGCAGCAGAGGTCTCGACTGCTTCAGCCGGAGTGGGGGTTTCGACCGCTTCCGCCACGGGCGCATCGACGTCAGCCGAAGCCGCCTCGGTTGCGGATGGCTCGGCGGCGATCTCTTCCGCCGCCCCATCGGCATCGTCGTGATCGGCCTTTTCGGCTGTCTCGTCCGCAGGCGTTTCCGTGGTGGCAGCCGGCACTGAGGCCACATCTTGCGTCGCAAGATGTGCCGATGCCTCTTCCGCCTTCACCGCATCGGCGCGATAACCGAGGCCCTTGAGGATTTCTTCCATGTCCTCGAGCGTCGCACCGAGGATCGACAGCATCGCCGTCGTCGTCGTGAAGCGGCGGCCGTCATAAGCGCCCTCCGGACGGTTGTTCTGACCGGGCTTCCACTGCAGCAGCGGACGGATAATATCCGCAAGCCGTTCGAGGATATCGATGCGCACGGCCCGCTTGCCGAGGAACCGGAAGCCGGCGAGCTTGTAGAACATCCGCTCGAAGCTCGGATCGGTGACGACGGAGGTACGGCCGGCGGCAAGCACCGGGATAAGATCGCCATAGCCCGGTTTGTCCAAACCGTCGTTCTTCAGCGCCCAGAGCAGCGTGATGAGCTCGGCCGGCGCCGGCTTCAGAAGTGCCGGAACGAAAATATGATAGGCTCCGAAACGCACGCCATAACGGCGCATGGAGGCTCGGGCCTCCTGGTCGAGCGATTTCACTTCCTCGGTCACGTCGCGGCGGAACAGTACACCGAGATTCTCGACCAGCTGGAAGGCCAGCCCTTTGGCGAGACCCTGCAGGTCCTCGGCACGCGACAGATCATCGAGCGGCTTCAGCACCGTGCTGATATGATGATTGACGAAGCGCTCGATCCGGGCGGCGACATGATCGCGGGCATTGCCCGTCAACTGCTCGTCGGCCAACAGAATCACGCGCGGACGCATGATGTGTTCGCTGCCCGAAAGCCGCGCCACCGGGTCGCCGATCCAACGGATCAACCCATCCGAGCCGATCGCCAGATCGCTGTTGCCGGCGGCATGGATTCGAGCCGCACGGGCCTCGAATTCGAGCGCGAGCGCTTTCTGCGACGCAGCCTGAACTGCCTTGGCATCCGGTCCGTCCGTTCCCGTCACCGGCGTGAAACGGAATCCGCTCAATTGCCCTACATGATGTCCTTCAACGAAGACATCGCCATTCACACTGATTTCAGCTTCCAGCATCGCATTCTCTCTCAGGCGCTTCATGAGCACAGATGTCCTGCGATCAACAAAGCGTTTCGTCAACCTTTCATGTAACGCGTCGGACAATCGATCTTCGATTTCCCGCGTCTTTTCCTGCCAGTGTGTCGGATCGGCAAGCCAACCAGGCCGATTCGAAACGTAGGTCCAGGTTCTTATCTGCGCGATTCGCGCCGAAAGCGTGTCAATTTCCCCATCTGTCCGATCGGAGCGATGAACCTGCTCCGCGAGAAACTGTTCGTTCACCGTGCCATAGCGGACGAGATCGGAAAAGAGGGTCGCGATAAGATCCGCATGTTGTGCCGGGGTGATACGCCGATAGTCGGGAAGCGCGCAAGCCTCCCAGAGTTTTTCGACGCGGGCCGGCCTGTCGGCAAGACCGACGATCTCGGGATAGCGCGAAAGCTGTTCGAGCGCCTGCTGGTCGACCGCAGGCAGCGCCCGCGTCAGCCCCGGCACGCGCGGCCCTGCCTCGAGGCTGGTCCGCAAGGATTGAATCGAGGAGAAGTCCATTTCGGTCGTGCGCCACTGCAAAACCTTGACGTTGTCGAATTCGTGCCCTTCGATGCGCTGCACCTGCTCTTCGTCGAACGGCGAGACCTGTCCGGTGACGCCGAAGGTACCGTCTCGCACGTGCCGCCCGGCGCGTCCAGCGACCTGACCGAGTTCACCCGGATTGAGATTGCGGAACTGGTAGCCGTCGAATTTGCGGTCCTGGGCGAAGGCGACGTGATCGACGTCGAGGTTCAGCCCCATGCCGATCGCATCGGTCGCTACCAGATATTCGACGTCGCCCGCCTGGTAGAGCGCGACTTGCGAATTGCGGGTGCGCGGGCTGAGCGCGCCGAGCACGACAGCCGCGCCGCCGCGTTGCCGGCGGATGAGCTCGGCAATGGCATAGACCTCGTCGGCCGAGAAGGCGACAATGGCCGAGCGCTGCGGCAATCGCGTGATCTTCTTCTGCCCGGCATAGAAAAGATGCGAAAGCCGTGGCCGCTCGACGATATTGATGCCCGGCAGAAGCTGCAGCAGGATCGGCCGCATCGTCGCCGCGCCAAGCAGTAGGGTTTCCTCGCGGCCGCGAAGATGCAGGATGCGATCGGTGAAGATATGGCCGCGCTCGAGATCGCCGGCGAGTTGCACCTCGTCGATCGCGACGAAGGCGGCCTTGGTCTCGCGTGGCATCGCCTCGACGGTGCAGACCGAAAAACGTGCATTGGGCGGCGAAATCTTTTCCTCGCCGGTGACCAGCGCCACATTCTGTACGCCGACCTTCTCCACCACCCGCGTATAGACCTCGCGAGCCAGCAGCCTGAGCGGCAGCCCGATCACGCCCGTCCCATGCGCGACCATGCGCTCGATGGCATAATGGGTCTTGCCGGTATTGGTCGGCCCGAGCACCGCGGTCACACCGCGTCCACTCAGAATAATCGGCTGCGAAGTCAGAATCATGGGTCCATGCAAATGAGGCGGGCGCCCCCAGGAAAATCTCGGCTCCTCAGGGAAGCTAATGAACACATGGACAGCTGTCACCGCAAACGCAAGGGCAGATTTCAAAATGCTTCTGGGATTGCGACCATTGCGAGTCTTGCGGAACACCCGAATTTCCGATTCGGAACAGCGCAAGAACGAATCAGCGACGAATCGCCGACTCCCGCTGATTCAGCTTTTGTTCACGGCTAAGTATTGATTTTGAATCGCTTTTTCCCACTAGATGCTGAATCGCTGGTCCCCCTCCGCTATTGTATTTTCGCTGTCGTTGACGACGAGTCCGCTCCGCGGCGAACAATCGAAAATGGCGCCGGGAAATTAACCTCTCGACCAAAGCCGGAACGAATGGGCGACGAATCGCCGACTGTATTGATTTCGCCTTTTGTTCACGGCAACATCTGGTGGGCGGATTTCAATCCCCGTGCTAGATGCGGATCGGTGGCTGGTGCGCCGTTCCGCCTCGTGATCTCGGCGTTAATCTTTGGAAGGCGGATTCAGATGCGGTTAAGTCGGGATGGCAATGGCGGCGCACCGATCAAAAACGGAACGAATCGCTGACGAATCGGCGACATCGAGACTTTCTTGCTTTGTTCACCGCAACATATTGTATTTAAACGACTTTTTAACCATACAAGCAAGTTTCCGATCGGTGGAGGTGAGGACACGTGACATTTCCTGGCTTAACCGGGAACAAAAATCGCCAATAGGTGTTTCTCGTCCATTCAAATTGCCTATGAAATGAAGGAAACACACCATGCTTGGCACAATACTTCTTGTTATCCTCATTCTGCTCTTGATCGGAGCCTTGCCGAATTGGGGTTATAGCCGTGGCTGGGGCTATGGACCTTCTGGCGGTTTGGGGCTAGTTCTCGTGATTATCATTATTCTTGTACTCATGGGCCGCGTCTAAAGGCCAACAAACCTGGGGAGTTTCGACATGATGAAGAAGATTGTTCTTATTGGTGCGCTCGTTGGCGCTCTGGCATCCTGCACAGCGACCGAGCAAGGTACCGCGATCGGCGCCGGCACTGGTGCGGTCATCGGCGGTGTCGTCACCAACAGCTGGGGTGGTGCCGCGGTCGGCGCCGTCGCCGGCGGTCTGACCGGCGCTCTCATCGGCAACTCGGTCGAACGCCGCGGCTACTGTGTCTATCGCGACCGTTACGGCCGCCGCTACGAGGCCCGTTGCCGCTGATCGGCAAAAGCATATCGGACTCCCAACGGGCGCTTCGGCGCCCGTTTTTCTTTGCGGCTCACACCCGCGGACACGGCGTTGACGATCCGTCGCCGAAAATTAAACCGGTCGACCAGGCACAAACGGTGATGGGCATACGAGGCATGAAATAAGCAAGAGCGCATCCAACCGAACGCGCTCTTGCTTCAATCCACCGCTGATCGACTCGGAAAATTACGGCATGTCGTAATCGCAAACGACGATGCAGCTTTGCGAGATGTACTTTAGGCGAAGAACTGCCCGCCATTGGCCGTCAGCGTCGAACCGGTGATGAAACCGGCATCGTCGGAGGCGAGGAAGGTGACGCAGCGCGCGATCTCTTCCGGCTCGCCGAGACGGCCGACGGGGATCTGCGGGATGATACGTTCGTTCAGCACCTTTTCCGGCACGGCAAGCACCATTTCCGTTCCGATATAACCGGGGCAAATGGCGTTGACGGTGATGTTCTTGGTCGCGCCTTCCTGGGCCAGCGCCTTGGTGAAGCCAAGATCGCCCGCCTTGGCTGCCGAATAATTCACCTGACCCATCTGGCCTTTCTGGCCGTTGATCGACGAGATGTTGACGATGCGGCCGAAGCTGCGGTCGCGCATGCCGGTCCAGACCTGATGCGTCATGTTGAACAGACCGGTGAGGTTGGTATTGATCACCTCGTGCCACTGCTGCGGCGTCATCTTGTGGAACATCGCGTCACGGGTAATGCCGGCATTGTTGACGAGGATTTCGACCGGCCCGATCTCGCTTTCGATCCTGGCGATCCCTTCGCCGCAGGCGAGGTAATCCGAGACATCCCATTTGAACACCGGAACGCCGGTCACGTCGTGGAAGGCTTTGGCTTTCTCGTCGTTGCCGGCATAATTGGCAGCAACCCTGCATCCGGCATTTTTCAACGCCATGGATATGGCCGCGCCGATGCCGCGCGTACCCCCGGTGACCACAGCCACTCTGCTCATGTTCCGCTCCCCTTTTGTTTTCGCCCCGCCTCGTGGCGAGATTTTCAATCAATGACGGATCGTATGCTATTTAAAGTGCTTCGAAGCACATGGCGACACCCATGCCGCCGCCGATGCAAAGCGTGGCAAGGCCCTTCTTGGCGCCGCGGCGCTTCATTTCGAACAACAGCGTATTGAGAACGCGCGCGCCGGAAGCGCCGATCGGATGGCCGATCGCAATCGCCCCGCCATTGACGTTGACGATCGCAGGGTCCCAGCCGAGATCCTTGGTGACGGCGCAGGCCTGCGCTGCAAAAGCCTCATTGGCCTCGACGAGATCGAGATCGCCGACCGACCAGCCGGCCTTTTCGAGCGCCTTGCGGGACGCCGGGATCGGGCCGGTGCCCATGATTGAAGGATCGACGCCCGCCGTTGCCCAGGAAACGATGCGGGCGAGCGGCTGAATGCCGCGCCGGACGGCTTCCGCTTCGCTCATCAGTACCGCTGCGGCCGCACCGTCGTTGATGCCGGAGGCATTCGCGGCCGTAACCGTGCCCTCCTTGTCGAAGGCCGGGCGCAGCTTGCCCATCGCCTCCAGCGTGGCGCCATGGCGGATATATTCGTCGGCATCGACGGTCACGTTGCCCTTGCGCGTCTGGATGACGTAGGGGATGATCTCGTCGGCAAAGCGGCCGGCCTTCTGCGCCGCCTCCGCCTTGTTCTGCGAGGCGACGGCGAACTGATCCTGCTCCTCGCGAGAAAGCTGCCACTGTCGCGCGATATTCTCGGCGGTAACGCCCATGAGGTAGCCGTGGAAGGCGTCGGTCAGGCCGTCCTTCATCATCGTGTCGACCATCTTCGCGTCGCCCATCTTGACGCCGCCGCGCAAATGCATGGCATGCGGCGCCATCGACATCGATTCCTGGCCGCCGGCAACGATGATCTTGGCGTCGCCGGTAGCGATCTGCTGCATGCCGAGCGCGACGGCGCGCAGACCCGAACCGCAGAGCTGATTGACGCCCCAGGCCGTCGCTTCCTTCGGGATGCCGGCCTTTATCGCTGCTTGGCGGGCCGGGTTCTGGCCCTCGCCGGCAGCGAGCACCTGGCCGAGGATCACCTCATCCACTTCGCCGGCATCGACGCCGGCGCGAGCGAGCGCACCCTTGATGACGGCCGCGCCGAGTTCATGTGCGGGGACCGTTGCGAAAGCGCCGTTGAACGAGCCGACGGCCGTTCGACCTGCGCTGGCGATGACGATGGATGAATTGCTCATGGGGACGCTCCTCGTTTTTCGTCTCACTTACATAAGACGAAACTGGCAAAGCTTGGAGCGCAAGTCAAACGCGAAGACCGGCTGCGGTTATTTTTCGGCAGAGCCCTGGAAAGCCCGATTCATCTGCTCTGTTAAAGGTTTGCCGCATCGCACAAAGAGATTGTCACCGGCCTTCTTTTGCGTTTACAGTCTGAAGTGGAGGAATATCCATAATTCAGACGGGGGTCCAGGAGACTGATATGGCGAAGCATGAGGGTCAGATTGTAATCAAGAAATACGCCAATCGCCGGCTATACAATACAGGCACCAGCACCTACGTCACGCTGGAAGACCTGGCGGAGATGGTGAAGAAGGGCGAAGATTTTACCGTCCAGGATGCAAAAAGCGGAGATGACATCACCCATTCGGTGCTGACCCAGATCATCTTCGAACAGGAATCGAAGACCGGCAATACGCTTCTCCCGATCTCCTTCCTGCGCCAGCTCATCACCTATTACGGTGACCAGATGCAGATGGTCGTGCCGAGCTTTCTCGAACATTCGATGCGCGCCTTTGCCGAACAGCAGTCTCAGATGCGCGAGCAGGTGAACCGCGCCTTGGGCGAAACGCCGCTTGGCAAGAACCTGCAACTGCCGATGCAGATGGTCGAGGATCAGGTGCGGCGCAACACAGAGCTGTTTCAGCAGGCCATGCAGATGTTCTCGCCCTTCATGACGCCGCCCGCCAAGGAAAGCCGCAAGGCCGAGGCTAAGGATATCGATGAATTGAAGGAACAGCTCCGCGCCCTTCAGAACAAGCTCGATAACCTATAAGCCGATAGAAACATCCCGCCCGGCGCTCCGGATCGAGACGGCAAAGCCGCCGATCACATCGATCAGAGCGATCGTCATCAAAATGAAGAATACCTGCGTTGCGGCGTCCCGGACGAGCAGAAATTCGACCAGGAAGGCGATGAAAACCAGCATCGACAGCATATGGTTGATGAGGTTGCCGGGGCCGGTCCTGGTTGCCTTCAGGATTTCGAAGAACAGCACGACAAGCGCTACGACGATGAAAAGATCGCCAAGCGCCATGCTCCATATTGCCCCCGAGATCATCGACAGCACGATAATATCATGCTGCAGCGCCGGAATGCCGCCATCGCCCATCAGGCCCAGCATCGCCAGATTGTAGAGAATAAACGGGATAATCATCAGCGGCATTGCGGCTATCATCGGCAAACTCCTTGGCGGCTGGAAGAATACTGCCGCAAACCGCTGCCACACTGCAAGTCGTTGCAAATATTATATCACCGGAATGCAAAAGGCCGGCGTAAGGCCGGCCTTGGAACTTTCGATCGGACAAGCCAAATCGGAAATTATGCGCTTTCCTTCGGCGTCAGAACCTGGCGGCCGCGATACATGCCGGTCTTCAGGTCGATATGATGCGGGCGGCGCAGTTCGCCGGAGTTCTTGTCTTCGACATAGGTCGGAGCCTTCAGCGCGTCTGCCGAACGGCGCATACCGCGCTTGGACGGGCTTGTTTTTCTCTTCGGTACAGCCATTTCTCTTACTCCACTTGCGGGCAAAACATTCCCACGGCCACACCGGCGGCCGAAACGGACATGTCGCGATTTCGGAATTTCGCGCGCTTATACATGCAAGGGGTGGCCTTGACCAGTCCCCATGCGTATTTTTTGCGAAGCCGATGATTCCATATTCAGACTTCATCTCCCGGCACGATCCAAGGCTCGGCGCGTGCTGCTTCTTCCCATTTCCGCCAGGCCGCATGCGCCTTCATGGTCGCCATATAGGCCAGCGTGTCGCCCCCGCTGACCAGGTCATAGATCTCGAACCGGTTGACGACAGGTGCAAACATCGCATCCGCGGCCCCGAACGCGCCGAAGAGAAACGGTCCGCCGGATTGCTGCAACAGATCCCGCCAGATCGTCTCGATACGGCTGATGTCGGCCGCGACACCGTCCGGCAGTGCGATCCTGGCCTTCGGCCGGCGGATATTCATCGGGCAGGCGCCGCGCAGGGCCCGGAAGCTTGAGAGCATTTCCATCGAAACCGAACGGGCGAGCGCCCGCGCGGCGCGATCCGCAGGCAGAAGCCCGGCTCCCGGATAAAGCTCGGCGGCATATTCGATGATCGCCAGCGATTCCCAGATCTTCAATGCACCATGCTGAAGAAGCGGCACCCGCCCGGTCGGAGATACCGCCTTGATATTCGGGTTGCCGCCCGCGTCGTCGAAAGGGATCAGCACCTCCTCGAAATCGATGCCGACGCCGGTCAGCGCCATCCAGGGCCGGAACGACCAGGAGGAATAATTCTTGTTGGCGATGTAGAGCGTCGGTTTATCCATGGGCCTCTCCCGTTCAGGCGTCGAAATCGAAAATCAGCAATTCGTGGAAATGGTTCATGTCCTCGAATGCGCAGAATGCCGGCGGTGCCAGTTCTAGAATAGGGGCCTTGCGGCGGATATCGTCGGCGACCTCGTCGAGCATTGCCTGCCAGCGCGGCAAGGCTTCGTCCTCCAGCCGTTCGATCGCATAGGCAAAGGTCATGTGGAACTTGTAGTCCTCGTGGTTCGGCTGGCGATAGCCCAGCAGATCGGCAAACGCGTTGCGCCAGGCGCGCATGACCTTGCGGTCGTTCTCCGTCGCCCCGTCGACGAGCAGGCCGGACGGGCGAGCTTCGACGATGGCGACCTTGAACGGGTCGAGTATCGGGAAACCTTCAAGCCTGGCAGCCATCAATTCCGTCATGTCGTCGATCGGCGTATCGAGAGGGAGATCGTCCGGCCAGCAATCCTGCCGACGCCTAGTCTCGATGATGCCTTCGAACAGCGTCATGTGAAGGCTGGAGATCGGCGTGAACAGGAACTGTGGAGCTTCGGGCATCGCCAGATATGTCTGACGTGCCTCGATCAGCGCCGCCTGCGTCTGCGAACCCTTGTCGAGATGGCAGACGATGGTATTGCCGGCTTCCGGCAGAAAGCCGCCGATCTTGCCATAGCGGCTGCCGAGATGGGCGGGCGGGTTCGGATTGTGCGTCTTCGAGTAAAGGAGAAGCTCGTGCGAAAGCGTCGTAATGGTCATGGGCGACTCAGGGGCTCCAGTTGGACTGCACTCGCCCATATGGCAGAACCAAGAATGTCAGATGACGCTTGCCGCCTCCAGCGACAAGTTCCGATCTCACCGATAGATGCACTTGATGTAATCGCCCGAGCCCTGCGCGCGCCTCTCGATCACGCCGGCAAGCCGGCGAAGGCCTCGTCCTGGTTTGCCGGCATTGCGGTCGATCGGGTTCGGCAACGAAACGGCAAGCAGCGATGCCTGGCGTCGCGTCAGTTTCGACGCCGGCACCTTGAAATGATGCTGGGCCGCAGCCTCGATTCCGTAAATACCGGGACCCCATTCGGCGATGTTCAGATAGATTTCCATCAGTCGGCGTTTCGATAGGACGAAATCCGTGGAGACAGCGAGCGGAAGCTCCATCGCCTTGCGCACGAAGGAGCGGCCGTTCCAGAGAAAGAGGTTCTTCGCCGTCTGCATTGGGATGGTACTGCCGCCGCGCGTCGCCTGACCTTTCAGCGTATCCTCGACCAGCATCCGCATCTCAGCCCAGTCGACGCCGCCGTGAAAGCAATATTGCCCGTCCTCTGACATCATCACCGACTGCACCAGAACCGGGGCGATGTCATCAAGCGACACCCATTGCCTGTCGTAACCGCGCAGCAGCACCAGATCGCGCAGCATCAGCGTCGAGACCGGGTGAATGAACGGCAGCAGATAGAAAAAGATCAGCGCGTAGGGAAGGATCAGCACGATCAGCACGGCAAGAACAATGCGTTTCAATAGACGCCGGTCTCCGAACCATTGCCGACGAGCCGGCATGTCGACGCTGTCCTCTCTCTCCGGCGCTATATCCAATGTCCCCAGTCCGATTTCGCTCCTGTCGTTCTCATAGCGCCTGTACGGAGCTTATGCCAGAGTGCGCGGCGAATCTTGCTGCGCCATCGACAATTCCGTTGCAAGCCCGGGGGCGCTCATGCCAAACAGCGCCCATGGACGCGAACCGGGACACTTTCGAGACGAGGCTGAAGAACAACGCCCGCAAGATCGAGGCGCTGCTCGACGCATTGCTGTCCCCGAGCTCTCTTTCCGATGAAATCGTCAGGCCCGAGACGCTGCGCGACGCCATGCATTATGCCGTGCTGAACGGTGGCAAGCGGCTGCGCCCATTCCTCGTCATCGAAAGTGCAGCCCTTCTCGGCGGTGCCGCCGAGGCGGCACTTCGCGTCGGCGCCGCCCTCGAATGCGTTCACTGCTATTCGCTCGTGCATGACGACCTGCCGGCCATGGACGATGATGATCTTCGCCGCGGCAAACCGACGGTTCACAAAAAATTCGATGAAGCGACGGCGATCCTCGCAGGCGACAGTCTGCTGACCTACGCCTTCGACATCATCGCCGCGCCGGAAACCGCGCTTCCCGATACGAGCAAAGCATCGCTGGTGCTGGCTCTTGCCCGCGCAGCCGGTCTCGGCGGCATGGCCGGCGGTCAGGCGCTCGATCTCGCGGCAGAAAGACAGGCGCCGGACGAGGCTGGCATCATCCGCCTGCAGGCAATGAAAACAGGCGCGCTGATCCGCTTTGCCTGCGAAGCCGGCGCCCTTATCTCGGCAAGCCCGCCGGAAGATCGCCGCCGCCTGCGCGCTTTCGGCGAGAAGATCGGCCTTGCCTTCCAACTGGCCGACGACATCCTCGACCTGACATCGGACACTGCGACCATGGGCAAGGCGACCGGCAAGGATGCAGCCCGCGGCAAGGGAACGCTTGTGGCGCTGCGCGGCATGGAATGGGCCGAGGCACAGCTCCACCAGCATGTCCGCGATGCCGAGACGCTGCTTGCCCCTTATGGCGCCCGCGCCTCGACCCTCACCGCCGCGGCGCATTTCATCGCCGACCGGAAGAGCTGAACCGGCAACTTAGTGCATGTCGCCCGGAAATGTGCAGCAGTTCGGGGACAACGACATGCGCTTTAGAGTCTGTCAGCGCTAATCG
>NZ_AEYF01000039.1 GCF_000292525.1 Rhizobium sp. CCGE 510 | reverse complement strand
GAATAACCCTGACAGACTCTAGGCTGCCAATATTTCCTTGAGAGCGGAAACCAGACGGGCGCATTCCTCGTCCGTGCCGATGCTGATACGCAGAAACTCCGAAATTCGCGGCTTGGCGAAATGCCGGACGAGAACACCGCGCTCCCGCAGAGCCGCTTGAAGCGCAGCACCTGACCGGCTTTCATGCTTTGCAAACACGAAATTCGCTTGAGACGGCAGCACTTCGAAATCCAGCGCTTCGAGTTCCCTGATGAGACGGTCCCGGCTGGCAATAAGCTTGTTCCGGCCTGTCTCGAACCACGCCTCGTCCCTGATTGCTGCCGTCGCGGCGACCTGCGCCAGGCGATCGAGCGGATAGGAATTGAAGCTGTCCTTGACGCGCTCCAGCGCTTCGATCAGCGGCCGCTGCCCCAGCGCGAAGCCGACGCGCAGACCTGCAAGCGAGCGGGATTTCGACAAGGTCTGAACGATAAGTAGATTGGGATATTTGCAAATGAGCGGGATAGCGCTTTCACCGCCGAAATCGATATAGGCCTCGTCTACCACGACGACCGCATCCGGATGGGCGGCGATAAGCGCCTCGATGTCGGCAAGCGGCAGGCCGATGCCGGTCGGCGCATTCGGATTGGCGATGATGATCGCACCGCAAGGCCTGTCGTAATCCGCCAACTGGATCTGGAACTTGTCATCGACAAGGACTTCCACCGTCTCGACGCCATATAGCCGGCTATAGGTCGGATAGAAGCTGTAACTCACATCCGGATAAAGCAGCGGCAAATCGTGTTTCAGCAGCGCCTGAAACGCGTGGGCGAGAACCTCGTCAGAGCCGTTGCCGACGAAGACTTCTTCCGCCGTCAAACCGTGACGGGCAGCGATCGTCTGGCGCAATTCCATGGCCGCGGGGTCCGGATAGAGCCGCAGACGATCGTCCGCGGCTTGCCTGATCGCTTCAAGCGCCGTTGGAGACGGCCCATAGGGATTCTCATTGGTATTGAGCTTTACCAGGCCGGGAATACGGGGCTGCTCCCCTGCGACATAGGGCTGGAGCTTGCTGACGATTGGCGACCAGTACTGGCTCATCCGAACCTGCGGTCGCTCATTCCGCCGCCGTCCGCTGGCCGAAACGCTTCTCGATGTAGTCGACGACGAGCGCCTCGAAGTCGGCAGCAATATTGGGACCGCGCAGCGTCAAAGCCTTTCGGCCGTCGATGAAAACGGGGGCGGCCGGTGTCTCGCCGGTGCCCGGGAGCGAAATGCCGATATCGGCATGTTTGCTTTCGCCAGGCCCGTTGACGATGCAGCCCATGACGGCGACGTTCAGCGCCTCGACGCCAGGATATTTCTCGCGCCAGACCGGCATGTTCTTGCGGATGTCGTTTTGAATGTTCTGGGCAAGCTCCTGGAACACCGTCGACGTCGTGCGCCCACAGCCCGGACAGGCGGCAACGACGGGTATGAACTGCCGGAAGCCCATGACCTGCAGGATTTCCTGCGCCACCTGGACTTCGCGTGTGCGGTCGCCGTTCGGCTCGGGCGTCAGCGACACGCGGATCGTATCGCCGATGCCGTGCTGTAGCACGAAGCCCATCGCCGCCGCCGAGGCGACAATGCCCTTGGTGCCCATGCCGGCTTCGGTCAGACCGAGATGCAAAGCATGATTGGAGCGTTCGCCGAGCATGGAATTGACGGCGATCAGATCCTGGACCTGGCTGACCTTGGCCGACAGGATGATGCGGTTGCGGGGCAGGCCGATCTCTTCGGCAAGGGCTGCCGAAAGCAGCGCCGATTGCACGATCGCCTCGCGCGTCACCTGCCGGGCCGAAAGCGGCGAACCGGCTCTAGCATTCTCGTCCATCAGCGCCGTCAGCAGATCCTGATCGAGCGAGCCCCAGTTGACGCCGATGCGCACCGGCTTGTCGTAGCGGATCGCCATCTCGATGATCTCGGCGAACTGCTTGTCCTTCTTGTCCTTGAAGCCGACATTGCCGGGGTTGATGCGGTATTTCGCCAGCGCTGCGGCACAATCAGGATGATCGGCAAGCAGTTTATGGCCGATATAATGGAAGTCGCCGATCAATGGCACGTCCATGCCAAGCCGCAACAGCCGCTCGCGAATCCTCGGCACGGCGGCCGCACTCTCGTCACGGTCGACGGTGATGCGCACCAGCTCCGAGCCCGCCCGGTGGAGGGCAGCGACCTGGGCAACAGTCGAATCGATATCGGCCGTGTCGGTGTTCGTCATCGATTGCACGACGACCGGCGCCCCGCCGCCGACGATGACGCCGCCGACATCGACGGCAACGGACGCGCGGCGCGGTTTCGGATCAAAATCGGCAGTTGGAGACATTAAGTGTTCCTGGACCCCTGAAAACAGTGCCTTTCAGGTGGATCATGACCGCTTTCTTGTCAACCGCCTCTGATATCACTTTTGTTGGGAGGCGGCTTAGTGACCGCCCCCGGAGGCTCCATCGGCATAATGGGCCAGTTTCGAGAACGAGAGAACCACGAGCAGCAGCACCGGCAGCGCCATGAAGACCGCCGCAAAGCCGACATGCTCGGCGACGAAGCCGATCAAGGACGGCGCAACCAGCATGCCGGAATAGCCCATGGTGGTAACGACAGAGATGCCGATGCCGGGCTTGAGGCCGGGAATGTTGCCCGCCGCCGAGAAGGCGATCGGCACCATGTTGGAAATGCCGATGCCGCAAAGGGCAAAGCCTAGAATGGCGATCTCGGCATTGGGCGCCAAGCCGGCAAGCAGCATGCCGACGATGGCAAACAAAGTGCAGATCCGCAGCGTCTTGACGCCGCCCAGACGATCGCGCACCAGGTCGCCGGCAAAGCGCATGATTGCCATCGTCGCCGAAAAGGCTGCGAAACCCAGACCGGAAAGCGCCACCGACGCATCCATTTCCTGCCGAAGATAGAGCGCGCCCCAGTCCAAAACCGCACCTTCCGGCACCATGCTGAACAATGCCATCAATCCGAGCAGCCATGGCAGCGGCACCATCGGCAGTCTGGTCTTCTCCTTCTTGGTGTCCGGATGCGGCGCATCCGCTAGGATCATCGGCCATGCGATAGCCAGGAAGACTGCCGCCAGCACCGTTGCCAGCTCGGCATGACCGAGAATGCCGAGCTTTGAGATCACGACGCCGCCGAGGCCTGAGCCGATCAGCCCGCCAAGGCTCCAGAAAGCGTGACAGGACGACATGATGGAGCGGCGCATGGATTTCTCGACCGACACCGCATTGGCATTCATTGCCACATCCATGGCACCGATGAAGCCGCCGAACAGGAAGAGCGAGATTGCCGCGGTGATCACATTTGGCGCCAGCGTCAACGCCAGCAGTAGCGGCAGCACGCAGACGGCCAGAACCTGAACGACCATACGCGAGCCGTGTTTGGCGATCTGCGCCCCGGCGATCGGCATCATCACCAGCGAGCCGACGCCGAAGACGAGGATCATCAGCCCGAGCTCGAACTTGGAAAGCGCCAGCCGCTCGGCAAAATCCGGGATCTTCGGTGCCCAGCAGCCGACGACGAAGCCGTTCATGAGAAAGAGCAGGGAAACCGCCGCCCTGCTTTTCGTAACGAAGCCGCTCCGAGCTCCCGGCGGCGCATTCACATGACTGTCCATTTTCGGTCTTTCCTCATTGCCGGGCTTACCCGCGCCCGGTTTCCCTAAACTCTATGACAACCGCCTAGTTCGTTTTCTCGGCGATAACAGTTCTGCATCCGCGCTCGCGATAACCGGCGAGTATGGCCGGATCGGCATCGTGCTCGACGATCAGCCATTCGCAGTGGGCAACCGGCAGAATGCTATGCGGAGCAGCAGTGCCGAATTTCTCCGAGGTTGCGGCCACCAAGACTTTTCTGCTTCTCGACGCCGCATATCGCTTGAACTCGGCATCTTCGAAACCGAACACCGTGATCCCGGCCTCAAGATCGACGCCGCAGGCGCCGAGAATACAGAGATCGGGCGCAAGCTGTTCCATGTCCCGCAGAGCTTTGGCGCCGAGCGACCCCCCGGTCTGCCGATCCACCATTCCACCGATCAGGATGACGGTGACGGCAGGCTTGTCGATCAGCGCGGCGGCGATCGCCGGCGCATTCGTCGCAGCCGTCAGTGCAAGTTCTCCCGGCAATGCGTTGGCAATCGCCAGATTGGTGCTGCCGGCATCGAAGAATACAGTCGAACCGGCAGCAATCTGCTGTGCCGCAGCGCGCGCCAGTGCCTGTTTTCGGTCAGCGGCAAACCCCATCCGCTGCGTCAGGTTGCCGTGCGCCGGCGAGATCGGCAGTGCGCCGCCATAGACCCGCTCGCAGAGCCCTGCAGCGGCCATCTCCCGCAGATCGCGGCGCACCGTATCCTCGGAGACGCCGAATTCGAGTGCAAGTTCCGTCGCCAGCACGCGGCCGTTCAACCGCAGCCTGTCGGAAATCACGCCTTGGCGCTCGCGCAACAAAAAATCCTGCATGTTTTTACCGAGTCGAAATCGTTTGAAACCGAAAACGTGCATAAACGCTTACGATCATGCGCGCAATATGCAAAAACACACGTTTTCTGACGTGATGAAATAAAGCTTCACGACCAGAGCGAAAACCGACAGCCTGCTTGGCGGATGAGCCTGTTTCTTCAAGATTCACGGTTCAACCGGCCGCTTGAGAAAAATATTTGCAGTTGCTGCTTTTATTCGCAGTTTTTTACGCTTCCGGCGCCCTAATTTTCTGCGAACTATCCCTCATCCGATGACAACCTCCCAAGGATGGATAAAACAATGAACTGGTTGAAAACCGTCGCCGCCGCTGCCCTCATTCAGGCTGCTGCCCTCCTGCCTGCCCATGCCGGCGAAAACCTCGCCGCCATCAAATCGGCCGGTGTCTTCAAGATCGGTACCGAAGGCACTTACGCGCCCTTCACCTTTCATGACGAAAGCGGCAAGCTCGTCGGCTTCGACGTCGAGATCGGCGAAGCGATCGCCGCCAAACTCGGCGTCAAGGCCGAATTTGTCGAGGGCAAGTGGGACGGCCTGATCGCTGGCCTCGACGCCAAGCGCTACGACACCGTCATCAACCAAGTCGGCATCACCGAAGCCCGCAAGCAGAAATATGATTTCTCCGAACCCTATATCGCTTCCAAGGCCGTGCTGATCATCCGTGACGGCGACGACAGCATCAAGACTTTCGCCGATCTGAAAGGCAAGAAATCCGCTCAGTCGCTGACCAGCAATTTCGGCAAGATCGCAACCGAAGCCGGAGCCGAGCTCGTCGGCACCGATGGTTTCGATCAATCGATCCAGCTGGTGCTGTCCAAGCGCGCCGATGCCACGATCAACGACAGCCTCTCCTTCCTCGATTTCAAGAAGCACAAGCCGGACGCGCCGGTGAAGATCGCCGCCGAGCAGGAAAATGCCGATTATTCCGGCATCATCATTCGCAAGAACGAGCCCGAGCTTCTTGCCGAAATCAACAAGGCGCTTGCCGACATCAAGGCCGACGGCACTTACAAGAAGATCGCCGACAAGTATTTCGGCCAGGACGTCTCGAAGTAAGCTCCCTCAAGAAAAGGCCCCCTCTCCACAACGAGGAGGGGCCTCCGCAGCGGGCCACCTCATCTCAAAACAATCGTTACGGCCTGCAGCTCGGCTGTTATTTCCTGCGAAGTGAGAGGCCAGATAAGTCCCTCCCCCTTGTGGAGAGGTGTTGGGGAGGGGTATTCGAGATAACACCACCCAACTGACGAGAGGGAACGCGCCTTGCCGCACTGGCTCCAACTCATGGCGGATTCGCTGCCCTCGCTCCTCTGGGCGGGGCTGGTCTTCACCATTCCGCTGACGCTGCTGTCCTTCGTCTTCGGCCTGGCCCTCGGGCTCGCCACTGCAATCGCCCGGCTCTTCGGGCCGGCGCCGCTTTCTGCCGTCGCCCGCTTCTATGTCTGGGTCATCCGCGGCACGCCGCTGCTCGTTCAGCTCTTCGTCATCTTCTACGGCCTGCCGAGCCTCGGCATCCTGCTTGATGCCTTTCCGGCCGCCCTCATCGGCTTCACACTGAATATCGGCGCCTATAGTTCCGAGATCATCCGCGCGGTCATTTCCTCGGTGCCGAAGGGCCAGTGGGAAGCCGCCTATTCGATCGGCATGAGCTGGCGCCAGGCGATGAGCCGCACCATCCTGCCGCAGGCCGCCCGCGTCGCCGTGCCACCTCTGTCGAACACCTTCATCTCGCTGGTCAAGGACACCTCGCTTGCCGCCGCCATCACCGTGCCGGAGCTCTTCCAGGCGGCCCAGCGCATCGTCGCCACCACCTATGAGCCGCTGATCCTCTATATCGAGGCGGCGCTGATCTATCTCCTGCTGAGCTCCGTCCTCTCGCAGCTGCAGGTGCGGCTGGAGCGCCGCTTCGCGCGTTATGGCGGCATGCTGGAGGCCAATGCATGATCGAGCTTTCCAACATCGAAAAGCGCTTCGGCGACGCCGTCATCCTCAAGGACATCAGCATCCGCATTCCCGAAGGCAGCGTCACTGCGCTGGTCGGGCCTTCGGGCGGCGGTAAGAGCACGCTGCTGCGCTGCATCAACCTGCTCGAAATTCCCACAGCCGGTTCCATCCGCCTCGGAGAGGAAACGCTCGCTTTTGCGCCGGGCAAACGAACGAGCTGGCAGGCGATCCAGAAGATCCGCCGCCAGACCGGCATGGTCTTCCAGAACTTCCAGCTCTTCCCGCATCAGACCGCGATCGAGAATGTTATGGAAGGCCTGGTGACAGTACTGAAATGGCCGAGGGAAAGGGCGCGCGAGCGGGCGATGGAATTGCTGACCAAGGTCGGCATGACCCACAAGGTCGATGCATGGCCTTCGACGCTCTCGGGCGGTCAGCAGCAGCGTGTGGCGATCGCTCGCGCCTTGGCGCCGTCGCCGCGCGTGCTTCTGTGTGACGAGCCGACCTCGGCGCTCGATCCGGAGCTCTCGGCAGAAGTGGTCGATGTGCTGGGTCAGCTTGCCCGCGAAGGCACGACGATGGTGATGGCGACCCACGATCTCAGGCTTGCCTCGAAGATCGCCAACGACGTCGTCTTTCTGGAAGCCGGAAGCGTGGTGGAAACGGGTAGCGCCAAGGCGATCTTCACTGCGCCGGAGCGCGAACGCACCAAGCGTTTCATCTCGACGATCAACGCGGCCCATACCTACGACATATGAAGCAATGCCGGGATGCGACCATCCCGGCATTGCTGGAACTCCAATCAGGAGGCCGTGACGACGGCGCGCGCAGCCTTCAGCGCGTTGCCCCACCATGTCATCTGATCGAGCAGGTTCTTGGCAGCCTCGTTGAGATGGGCGTAATCGCCAAGGCTCTTGCCCTCCTTGAGAACGGCAAGATATTCGCTGAATGCGATGTGGACGCCGGTCTTGACGGAAGCAGCGCCCATTTCCACGAAAATCAGACGCAGCTGTTCGACCGCACGTGCGCCGCCGACGCCGCCGTAACCGACGAAACCGACCGGCTTCTGGATGAATTCGCCGAGATCGATGGCGTTTTTCAGCACGGCCGTCGGCGCATGGTTATACTCGGCGACGGTGAAAATGAAGCCGTCGAACCCGCGCAGCTTCTTCTTCCAGCGCTCGGCGGCGTCGCTTTCCGCCGTGGTGGCGCGCGCTTCGCCGAAGAAATGCATGGGATAGTCGATAAGATCGAGAACCTCGACTTCCAGATCGGAGCGCTGACCGACCAGCTCGGCAATCCACTTGGCCGGATGTTCGGCAAAACGGCCAATACGCGTGCTGCCGACAATGACGGCAATCTTCAACTTGCTCATGGAGATGTTTTCCTGATGGGTCTTGGGATGGTGGGAGCGCAAGTCTATGAGAAAGTCTCCTCGCCGGGCAAGGCGAGGAGACTGTCAACTCTTCGAAAAATCAGCTTTTCACAGCCCGATCCTACACAATCGGGTGATTGGCCGAAGATCGTTGGGCGGTAGAACAAGCCTTTCGGCAACGATCAGCCGCCCATTGCTCAAGCGCCATAGACGACGAGCAGGTCCTTGGCGTCGATCTGATCGCCGGCCTTGACGAGAATTTCGGAGATCGTTCCGTCCTTTTCCGCATGAAGCGCCGTTTCCATCTTCATCGCCTCGATGGAGACGAGCACGTCGCCGGCACTGACGGCCTGACCTGGAGAGACGAAGACACGGCTGATGACGCCCGGCATCGGCGCACCGACATGGACGGCATTGCCCGGCTCAGCCTTGCGGCGGACAGCTGCACCTGTTGCGCCATGGGCCCGGTCCGGCACCTTGATGCGGCGCGGCTGGCCATTGAGCTCGAAGAAGATGGTCACCATGCCCTGGCTGTCGGTGGCGCTCATCGCCTGGTTGACGATGACCAGCGTCTTGCCGCGTTCGATATCGGCAAACAGTTCCTCGCCATCCCCAAGCCCGTAGAAATAGGCCGGCGTCGGCAGTACCGAAACCGGGCCGTAGGTATCGGAGGCAAGCGCGAAGTCGGTAAACACTTTCGGATACATCAGATAGGAAGCGAATTCGAAATCGCTGACCTCACGTTCCAATTTCGTCTCGATGACCTTGCGCTCAGCATCGAGGTCGGCCTCCTTGAGCAATGAGCCGGGCCGCACAGTATAGGGCTTGTCGCCCTTCAGCGCCTTCTTCTGCAGCGCTTCCGGCCAGCCTGACGGCGGCTGACCGAGATCACCCTTCAGCATCGACACCACCGATTCCGGGAAGGAGACTTCCTTGTCGGCGCTGACGACATCGGCAACCGTCAAGTCTTGCGAGACCATCATCAGAGCCATGTCGCCGACCACCTTGGAGGACGGCGTCACCTTGACGATATCGCCGAACATCTGGTTGGCATCGGCATAGGCCTGCGCCACCCGATGCCAGCGGGTCTCGAGGCCGAGTGAGCGGGCCTGTTCCTTAAGGTTGGTGAACTGGCCGCCCGGCATTTCATGCAGATAGACTTCCGATGCCGGACCCTTGAGGTCGCTTTCGAAGGCGGCGTACTGGTGACGCGCCGCTTCCCAATAGAAGGAGACGCGGCGGATCCATTCCGGATCGAGGCCCGGATCGCGCTCCGTACCACGCAGCGCCTCGACGATCGAGCCGAGACAGGGCTGCGAGGTGTTGCCGGATAGCGCATCCATCGCCGCATCGACGGCATCGACGCCGGCATCGACAGCGGCAAGAACGGTCGCGGCCGCAATACCCGATGTATCATGCGTGTGGAAATGAATCGGCAGGCTGGTCGCTTCACGCAGCGCCTTGAACAGAACTTTTGCAGCTGCAGGCTTGAGGAGGCCGGCCATATCCTTGAGCGCGATGATATGCGCGCCGGCCTTTTCAAGCTCGACCGCAAGATCGGTATAGTATTTCAGATCGTATTTTGGACGGGCCGAGTTCAGGATATCGCCAGTATAGCAGATCGCCGCCTCGCAGAGCTTGTTCTCCTCGGCAATGGCATCCATCGACACCCGCATATTCTCGACCCAGTTCAGGCAGTCGAAGACGCGAAAGAGATCGATACCGCCCTTGGCTGCCTGGCGGACGAAATATTTGACGACATTGTCGGGGTAGTTGGTGTAGCCGACGCCGTTGGCGCCGCGCAAAAGCATCTGCAACAGAAGGTTCGGCGCGGCCTCGCGGATCAGCGCCAGGCGTTCCCACGGATCCTCCGTCAGAAAGCGCATCGAGACGTCGAAGGTGGCGCCACCCCAGCATTCGAGCGACAAAAGGTTGGGCAGCGCATGCGCATACGTGCCTGCGATGCGGGCGATATCATAGGTGCGCATGCGGGTGGCGAGCAATGACTGGTGGCCGTCGCGCATCGTCGTGTCGGTCAGAAGCACGCGTTTTTCATTGCGCATCCATTCGCCGAATTTCTTCGGGCCGAGCGTGTCGAGCAGTTGTTTCGTCCCGTCCTTGACCGTGTTGCCGTTGGCGTAGGGAACCACCGGCTGCGCAGCGTTATCAAGCGGCCGTGGCCTGTCCTTGGCCTCGGGATGGCCGTTGACGGTGACGTCGGCGAGATAGGTCAGGAGCTTCGTCGCGCGGTCCTGGCGCTTGACCTGCTGGAATAGCTCCGGCGTCGTGTCGATGAAGCGTGTGGTGTAGCTGTTGTCCCGGAACTTCGGATGGCCGATGATCGCTTCGAGGAAGGTCAGGTTGGTGGCGACGCCACGAATACGGAACTCGCGCAGCGCCCGGTCCATGCGGCTGATCGCTTCCGACGGGTTCGGCGCCCAGGCCGTGACCTTGACGAGCAGCGGATCGTAATAGCGGGTGATGATGGCGCCCGAATAGGAGGTGCCGCCGTCGAGACGGATGCCGAAACCCGACGCCGAGCGATAGGCGGTGATGCGGCCATAATCCGGAATGAAATTGTGCTCCGGATCCTCGGTGGTGATGCGGCATTGCAGCGCGTGACCGTTCAGGCGGATGTCAGCCTGAGCGGGAACGCCCGATTCCGTCGTACCGATCGCAAAACCGTCGAGAATGTGGATCTGAGCCTTGACGATGTCGATGCCGGTGACGACTTCGGTCACCGTGTGCTCCACCTGGATGCGCGGATTGACCTCGATGAAGTAGAATTTGCCGGTATCCACGTCCATCAGATATTCGACGGTGCCGGCGCCGATATAATTGGTCGCCGACGCGATCTTCAGCGAATAGGCGGCAAGCTCCTGGCGCTGCGCTTCCGAAAGGTAGGGCGCAGGCGCACGCTCGACGACCTTCTGGTTGCGGCGCTGGATCGAGCAGTCACGCTCGAACAGATGCACGACATTGCCGTGCGTATCGCCGAGAACCTGGCTTTCGACGTGGCGGGCGCGCTCGACGAGCTTTTCCAGATAGACCTCGTCCTTGCCGAAGGCGGCCATCGCCTCGCGTTTGGCCTCGGTCACTTCGCGGGCGAGATCCTTCGGATCGCGGATGGCGCGCATGCCGCGACCGCCGCCGCCCCAGGAAGCCTTCAGCATGACGGGATAGCCGATCTCCTTGGCCATCTCAGCCACTTCGGCCATGTCTTCCGGCAGCGGCCCGGTGGCCGGTACCACAGGCACGCCGACCGAGATCGCCAGGTTGCGCGCCGCGACCTTGTTACCGAGCTGGCGCATCGTATCGGCCTTCGGGCCGATGAAGATGATGCCGGCCTTGTAACAGGCATCGACGAATTCGGGGCTTTCCGACAGCAGGCCATAGCCTGGATGAATGGCATCGGCACCTGAGAGCTTGGCGACGCGGATCACCTCGTCGATCGACAGATAACTTTCGATCGGGCCCATGTCCTTGGCAAGATGCGGGCCGCGGCCGACCTGGTAGCTCTCGTCCGCCTTGAAGCGGTGCAGCGCCAGCTTGTCTTCCTCCGCCCAGATCGCCACGGTTTTTATTCCAAGCTCGTTGGCCGCGCGGAACACGCGAATGGCAATTTCGGAGCGGTTGGCAACGAGAATCTTGGAAATGGGCAAAACGGTCTCCTCAGACGTTCAGGCGCGGGCATGCTGCACCCGCGAAGGAAATTCTTAACTTCTTGTCACACGAAGTTCAATTTCTCTTGCGACTGCGAAATGCAATTTCTCGCCATTCTGAATGCCGACAATGTCAGGCCGGATCGGGCTGGATCTAAATTTCTATGCAAATCAAGGGAGTAGCGTGAAACCGATCATATTTTTTCGGCATCGTGCTTTAGCGTATCAGGCCATGACGAAAGGCAAGCGCCACCGCCTGCTGCCGGTTTTTCGCCTTCAGCTTGTTCTGCAAGCCGTTCATATACCAGTCGACGGTGTGGTTTGAGATCTTCAACATCTTGCTGATTTCCATCGATGTCATGCCTTCAGCGAGGTAATGCAGGATCTCCCTTTCGCGTCGCGTCAGCGGCGTCTCGGCCGACAGCGCGTTTTCCAGCGCCTGCGCCTCATCTTTCAGCTCGAGCAAGCGCCAGAAGCTTTTGCGCGCTACCGCCTCGAAAAGGGCGATCTCAACCGGCGACAGCTCGATCGGCTTGCCGGCGAGACTGAGGTTGCCGAGAATGCCGTTACGTCCGTGGATCGGAAAGATATAACCGTCTTCCAGTCCGTGACCGAAAGCATCGACCATCATCTGCTCCATGCGACGCCTCTGCGCATCGTTGCGGAAGGCTCCCAGGCTTTCCCGCCAGCGGAAAGGCCGCTGCGCATGGGCGAGGTAGCGCACCATCGGATCGATCAGCACATATTTTTTCGCGGTATAGATTTGCGGCCATTGTTGCGGCCAGCGGCCGGCAAGCGCCGCAGCCCAGGGTTCCGCATTCTGCTGCGCCGGGTTCTGCGGCAAATGGCGCAGCAGGCCGTAATATTCGAAGCCGCAATGTTGGATGACCTGCTCCAACTCGGTAACCACGGCCTGAGGATTTGAAATTTCTTCCAGAACGATAAGCAATTGAATTAACGAATTAATATTCACAAAATGCCCCTTGCCCGGACGTGATGCCCGCATCGAGGCCGTCGGCGGCTTTTCAAAATCGTCGCGAAACGGTCTTCTTCAAAAAATGCAGTCTCTAATTTAAGCTGCGCTAAACATTTATTAAAATGCAAGCGCAAATTGTTGCAGGGATATAACCGAGCAGCAAATTCAGCGCCATAGTCATCTCGTCGAATCCCACGATAATACGATCGGCTTAGTCGTCGTCTCGATGGACCCTGAATACTCCGTTAATCGCCGGTTCAGGTAACCTTTTGTAGCATCGCATCATCCCGCCTTCGCAGATGCACAAGAGGTTCGACGTGACGCTATTTAAGGTCTATGCAAGAGCTCTGCGCTATCTCAGCGCCTACAAGCTGCGCGTATCCCTGGTCGTGGTCGCAAACATCGTTCTGGCGACAATTACCATCGCGGAGCCGATCCTGTTCGGTCGCATTATCGATGCGATTTCGGGCAAGGGTGAGGTCAAGCCCATCCTTTTCATGTGGGCGACCTTCGCCGTTTTCAACACGGTTGCCTTCGTGCTGGTCGCCCGCGAGGCCGACAGGCTGGCCCATGGCCGGCGCGCGACGCTGTTGACGGAAGCCTTCGGCCGGATCATCTCCATGCCGCTTGGCTGGCACCATCAGCGCGGCACCTCAAACGCGCTGCATACATTGTTGCGCGCCTGCGAGACGCTGTTCGGCCTCTGGCTGGAATTCATGCGTAATCACCTGTCGACGGTTATCGCGCTTGCCCTTCTGATACCGACGGCAATGGCGATGGACATGCGTCTTTCCGCCGTACTCATGGTGCTCGCCATCGCCTACTGGCTGATCGGCCGTGTCGTCATGAGCCGGACCAAGGACGGACAAGCCTCCGTCGAGAACCACTACCACACCGTCTTTTCGCACGTCAGCGACTCGATCAGCAACGTTTCGGTCCTGCACAGCTACAATCGTATCGAAGCTGAAACCAGGGCGCTGAAATCCTTCGCCGACCGCCTGCTCGAAGCACAGTATCCGGTGCTCGACTGGTGGGCGATCGCCAGTGCGTTGAACCGCATGGCTTCGACCATCGCGATGATGGTGGTCCTGATCATCGGCACCATGCTCGTCCAGGCCGGCGAGTTGCGCGTCGGCGACGTCATCGCCTTCATCGGCTTCGCCAACCTGCTGATCGGCCGCCTCGACCTGATGCGCCAGTTCGCCACGCAGATTTTCGAAGCCCGTTCCAAGCTCGAGGAATTCTATGCGCTCGAAGACTCGGTGCGTGAACGCGAAGAACCGGCCGGCAATGGCGAGATCAAAGACGTCAAGGGTGCGATCGAATTCCGCGACGTCTCCTTCGGCTTCGGCAACAGCTCGCAGGGCCTGCACAATGTCTCCTTCTCGGTGAAGGCAGGCCAGACGGTCGCGATCGTCGGCCCGACCGGTGCCGGCAAGACGACGCTCGTCAACCTGCTGCAGCGCGTCTACGACGCCGAAGGCGGACAGATCCTCGTCGACGGCAACGACATCACCAAGGTGACCCGCAAGTCGCTGCGTCGCCATATCGCCACCGTCTTCCAGGATGCCGGCCTGCTGAACCGTTCGATCAGCGACAACATCCGCCTTGGCCGTGAAGGCGCCAGCGAAGAGGACATGCGCCGGGCGGCCGAAGCCGCCGCTGCTGCCGACTTCATCGAGACCCGTGAGGATCGCTACGATACGCATGTCGGCGAACGCGGCAACAAGCTCTCCGGCGGCGAGCGTCAGCGCATCGCCATCGCCCGCGCCATCCTCAAGGACGCGCCGATCCTGGTGCTCGACGAGGCGACCTCGGCGCTCGACGTCGAGACTGAAAACCGCGTCAAGGCCGCCATCGACAACCTGCGCCAGAACCGCACCACCTTCATCATCGCCCACCGCCTGTCGACGGTCCGCGAAGCCGATATGGTGCTCTTCCTCGACGACGGCCGCGTCGCCGAACAGGGCAGCTTCGACGAACTCAGCCACAGCAACGGCCGCTTCGCCGCCCTGCTGCGCGCCAGCGGTATCCTGACGGACGAAGAGGTCCGCAAGGCCCACACCACCGAAGCCGCCTGACCGGTTCGGGTTTCAAGACAAAGGCCGGAAGGGGAGCCCCTTCCGGCCTTTTTGTTTGGCTGGGTTAAGCGCCTTCATATGCCACGCTTTAGGACTTTGCTCTCTCCCGATGCGGCTGTGGACGAGATGCATTGGCAGTGTGCCGTGTGGCTACCCCCTCTGCCCTGCCGGGCATCTCCCCCACAAGGAGGGAGATTGGCTCCAGTGGTTGGCCCTCAATCCCTCTCTACTACGGTGCGGAACATCAGTTGGTCATTGTTTGGGGAAACCATCGCGCCCAGCAGATCTCCCTCCTTGTGGGGGAGATGCCCGGCAGGGCAGAGGGGGGTGCCACGCGCCGCCGCGTCGCCATTCCAAGCCAAACTCCGATTGACCACCCTGCCGATCTTCCTACCTTCCGCCTTGTCACCACGCATCGGAAGGAAAGCCCATGACCGTCCTGCGCATCGTTGTCAATATCCAGGCTCCTGACATCACGCCTGCCCGGCGCTTCTATCGGGATATCCTGGGTCTCAACGTCGTCATGGATCACAGGTGGATCACGACCTTCGGCGCCACGACACCGATGAATGTTCAGCTGAGTATCGCTAGCGAGGGCGGTTCCGGAACGCCGGTGCCAATCTTTCGATCGAAGTTGATGATCTCGATGCCGTGTTCGAGGCGGTGTCGGCTGCCGGTTTGCGATCGAGTATGGGCCGGCCGACGAGCCTTGGGGCGTCGGGCGCTTTTATGTGCGCGATCCGCTGGGCAAGCTGGTGAACATTCTCGTCCATAAAAATTGAGCCGGCGGCAATCGGCCACCGGCTCCTTCATCTCACAGGCGCGTCAGAAATTATTTCCGGTCGGTCCGGCGATAGGCATTTGCCGTCCCGCCAATGCGGACGGGAACCGGGATGGTGGCGGCCTCCGCGACCGATTTCGCCTTGACCTTGCCCAGTTGGCGCTTGTGTTCGAGATAATAAGCATAGGCGAATTGTGCCGCGACCCCGACGATCACAAACAGCGGGCCGACCAGCGGATCCTTGTTGGTGATATAGAGCACCACCTGACCGATCATGGCAAGGATCGTGCCGGCGACGAAGATGTTCAGCGAATGGCGGCCGAGGATCGTCAGCGGATGGTTCGCAGGACGACGCAGAATGCGCGAGAGCGCCGGAATGCTGATGACCAGATAGGTCAACGCCAGCACGTGCAACAGACGCGGCAGCGACAGGAAGGTCTTGTCAAAACCGGTGATGACAGCCGGCAGGCCAAGCGCTGCCAGCGAATTGCCGAAGACCCAGAACTGGCCGGTCACCCAAACGAAGGACAGCGCGACGTAACCGGCAGCGGCCGCAAGCAGCACCGGATGCCGCGGGATCGTGCCGCCGCGCTTGATGTGCAGCATCGAAACGATGCCGATCGAAAACAGGAACTGCCAGGAAAGCGGATTGAGGAACCAGTAGCTCTCGATCAGCATGTTGTGCGGCGCCACCTGATAGATGCCCGCAAGCAGCCAGACCGTGCCGGAGACGCCGAGCGCCAGCAGCGGGCTCCGCGCATTCAACAGCAGGATGATCGGCACCATCAGCATCAGCGCGCCGTACATCGGCAGGATGTTGTTGTAGCCGATCTGGTGGCCGAGCAGCAGCAGCGCCGGAATGCCCTCCTTCAGGTTCATCAGCACCGCCAGGATGTTGATTTCGACCAGCAAGCCCGGCCGGTGAAACAGCCACGCGCCGCAGATAAACAGCGCCAGCGTCATGAAGGTGGTGATCATATGAGCGAGATAGAGCGTGAAGGCGCGTTTCACCGCCTTGATCGCCATCTTCAGCCGGTTGCCCGGCCGGAACCCGGAACCATAGGCAAGGCCGACGGCAATGCCCGAGATCAAGACGAAGGCCTCAGCAGCGTCGGAAAAACCGAAATTCTTCGTCGTCAGATATTCGAAAATCTGTCCGGGAACATGATTGATGAAGATCATGATCAGCGCCACGCCGCGCAAGACGTCGAGCCTCGTATCTCGCATTGGCGCAGCTGCGGATAGGGAACTGCGCCCAGTGACGATGGCTTGGGTCGGCGTGCTAGCCATGGGTTTCTCCTTGTCATCCGATTTGCAAACGCGACGGCGGCCAAAAGGGTTCCCTTTTGGCCGCCGCGAATCGCCGTGTTTTTCAGCGTGGAGAACGCTGTTATCCGAGCGGATATCCCTCTTCGGGATCAGTGACTTCGCAGCCGTTGATCAACAGAGTGTAGCCGCTGTCATTGGACGCTTTTGAGACCGAAATGCGGTATTTGCCGTCGCCCTGCTCCACCTCTGCCGCAAAACCGTCCCATTCCGAAGGGAGCGACGGCCGCACATAGAGCCGGCCGCCCTTCAGCCGGATGCCGAGGATGCCCTCGACGGCAGCGCGGTAGAGCCAGCCGGCGGAGCCGGTATACCAGGTCCAGCCGCCGCGCGACGTGTAGGGCTCATGGCCGTAGACGTCGGCCGCCACGACATAGGGTTCGACGCGGTATTGCTCCGCCGAAGCCTTGTCGAGCGCATGGGTGATCGGGTTGAGGATCTGGAAGCAGCGGAATGCATCATCGCCCCGCTTCAGCTCCGCCAGCGCCATCACCACCCAGGTCGCGGCGTGGGTATATTGTCCGCCGTTTTCGCGCACGCCCGGCGGATAGGCTTTGATATAGCCGGGATCCCTGGCGGAATTGACGAAAGGCGGCGTGAACAGCCGGATAATTCGGGCATCCTCGTCGACCAGCTGGTCGAGCACGGCATCCATCGCCGTGACGGCGCGGGCCGGATCACCCTCGCCCGAGAGCACGCTCCATGACTGCGCAATCGAATCGATCCGGCATTCCGGGCTTTCCCTGGAGCCGAGCAGCGCACCATCGTCGAAGGTGCCGCGGCGATAGTAACCGCCATCCCAGGCCGCAGTTTCGAGCGCCTTCTTCAGCTCGGTCAGATGCGCCGACCAGCGCTCGGCGCGGGCCGTGTCGCCGCGCTCTTCGGCATAGGGAATAAAGGACCGCAATGCACCTGCCAGGAACCAGCCGAGCCAGACGCTGGTGCCGCGCCCGCCGATGCCGACGCGGTTCATCCCGTCGTTCCAGTCGCCGCCAAGGAACAGCGGCAGGCCGTTTGCCCCCTTGCGGGCGATAGCGAGATCGAGCGCCAGCGCCGCGTGCTCATAAACGCTCGCCTTGTCCTCGGAAATCTCCGGCCTGTAGAAGGAGTCGTGCTGGCCTTCGAGCAGAGCCGGTCCTTCCAGGAAAGCGATCTCCTCGTCGAGCACGGTCTTATCGCCGGTGACGCTGCAATAATGATGGATCGCGTAGCCAAGCCAGACAACATCGTCCGAGATCAACGTGCGCACGCCCGCACCCGTTCCGGGCAGCCACCAATGCTGCACGTCGCCTTCGCGGAATTGACGTGAAGCGGCATTCAGGATCTGCCCGCGGGCAAGCGAGGGTTCGTGCAGCACGAAGGCCAGCGTGTCCTGCAGCTGATCGCGGAAGCCGAAGGCGCCGCTTGCCTGGTAGAAGGCGGTGCGGGCCATGATGCGGCAGCCGAGGCTCTGATAGGGCAGCCAGGTGTTGACGAGATTGTTCATCCCGCGATCGGGCGTCGATATCTGCAGCCTGCCGGTAAAATCCCGCCAGAAGGTTCGGTTCGCCTCGACGGCATCGTCGAACGAGGCCTTGCGGATCTCGGCGATGACGCTGCGCGCTTCTTCCGCCGTCGGCGTATCGCCGAGGAAGAAGGTGAAATCGCGCTCCTCACCGGCGCCGAGCTGGACGTCGATCGCAAGCGCTGCGGCCGGATCACCGTCAAGGTCGGACGTGCTGGAAAGGGCGGCGGCGGAGGTAACGGCCTGCGGCGCCTGGATCGTTCCCGCCTTGCCGACAAATTCGCGCCGGCTTGCCGAGAAGCTCGAAAGTGTCTCGCTCGCCGCGAAGAAAGCGGTGCGGTTGGAATAATCGATGCTGTAGGGATTGGTGGCAAACAGCGCCCCCGTCTCCTCGTCATATTGAGACAGGATGAACGGTGCCGTGCGGGCCGCATTGCTGCCGAGTATCCATTCGACATAACCGTAGAGACGCAGCTTGCGGCTGGTCGAACCGGTGTTGCGCAGGCGCAGGCGCTGCAGTTTCACTGGCCTTTCGCGATCGATCGTCTGCGTCAGCTCGAGCGCGATATCGTTCTGAACGCTTGAGAAGACTGAATAGCCGAGCCCGTGGCGAGCTTCGAAGCGGATGTCCGGCCGGCGGGAAAGCGCTGCGAACGGCGTCATGACGGCACCGCTGTCGAGATCTGTCAGATAGAACGCCTCGCCGGAACGGTTGACCACCGCATCGTTCGACCAGGAGGTCAGCTGATAGTCGCGCGAATTGGCGCTCCAGGTGAAGCCGGAGCCCTCAGCCGACACGTGAAAGCCGAACCTGTCATTGGAGATGACATTGATCCACGGCTGCGGCGTCGCGTGACCTCCGGGCAGCCGAACGACATATTCGCGTCCGTCGCGGGCAAAGCCGCCGATACCGTTCCAGAAGTCGAGATCGCCGTCCTCCTCGATGACGACGGCGGGCACGACCGGCGGCGGCACCGGCGCGATGCGCTTGACCGGAGCCTTGTTGCGCTCGGTCCGTTCCATCTCCTGCAGCTCCTCCTTGGAGGGTGCAAACAGCGCCACGGCGCGGTTGATCTGGTCGACCACCTTGCCATTCTTCGTATGCAGCGTGACGCGGGAAGCCGCGATCAGCGCGTGATAGGTGCTCTCCTCCATCAGATCCTTGCGAACCGCAAAGATATGCTGGCGCAACCCGTCGGCCTGGCCCATGCGGCGCACGTTTTCGCACATCGCGTCGAGCGCATGCTGCATGTCCTGCGCATAGGAGGAGGCGCGTTCGTTCATGATGACAAGATCGGCGGTGACGCCGCGCGAACGCAGATATTCCTGCGCCAGCAGCGCCTCGCGGGCGATCTCGAGATCCATGTCGTCGTTGATGCGCAGCGTGAAGATCGGGAAGTCGCCGGAGATCGCCAGCGGCCAAAGCGCCGATTGCGACTGCAGGCCGGCCTCGACGGTCGCCTCGTCCTTGCGCAGCTGCATGTCGGGATAGACGAGGTAACGTCCGAGATGCTGGAAGGCCGCCGCCTGCTGTGAGGTGACACCGACATGGCGCATCTGCACCTGCGTGCGCGTCCAGGCTTGGACCAGCTCGTGGTTGAAGGCGTCGGGATGACGGTAGCGATTGACCGCCTTGTCGACTTCGTCGCGGTTTGGCGCTGCGATCGTCCAGAAGATCACGCTGACTTTCTTGCCGGCCGGCACGCGGACGGTGCGACGCAGCGACATCACCGCATCGAGCATGAAGCCGTCGCTGCCGGAAAGCGTAGCACCCGGATCGAAGGCTGCCGCATCGGCAAGGCTGCGGCCACGGCCGATGAATTTGCGCCGGTCGGTCTCGAATTCCGTGTGGCGGGTGTCGCCGGCATTGTCGACGATCAGATGGGCGATGCTAATGTTTGGCTCGTTCGGGTCGCGCTTATTGCGTTCGGCGCGGATGACGTCGCCGCGTTTGCCGATCTCGGTCTTAACGAACATCCGGGCGAATGCCGGATGCGCATTGTCGGTATCGTCGGAGGTGATCACTGGCTCGAGATAGGACGTGACTTCGATGAAACGGTCTTCCGTGCCCATGTTGAGCAGAGTGACCCGGCGGGCCTCGGCATCATGCTCGGTCGCAATGATGCACTCCACCTCGCTGGTGAGGTCGCCGACCGTCTTGGTGAACTGCGCCTTCTCGTCGGCGAATTCGACCTTGATCTTTTCGCCTTCGACACCCTTCGGCTCCGATGTCGTCGACCACCATTCATTCGTGGCGGTATCACGCAGGAAGATGAAGCTGCCCCAGCGGTCTTCGGTCGGATCGGCTTTCCAGCGGGAAACGGAAAGGCCGTTCCAGCGAGAATAACCGGCGCCCGTCGCCGTCAGCATCAGCGAATAATGGCCGTTCGACAGGAACACGAGTTCGCGGTCACGCGAAGCCGGATCGCTGAATTTCCTGATCTCCGGCCGCAGCAGATCGTCCTGGATGCTGGCCGGCGTGTCGGATTCATGCTTGCCGCTCATCACCGGAATGTCGCGCGGCGCCTTTTCCTGCAGCAAAAGCTCCGCTGCCTCGATAACGGGATCGGCGTGAAAGAGCTCGCGCAGATGACCATTGAAGGCAACGTTGGCGACGGCGGCGATCGACATGCCGTGATGGTGGGCATAATAATTGTAGACCACGGCGCATTTTTTGCCTTCCGGCACGCGCGTCGGCGTGAAGTCGACGGCATCGTGGAAGCCGAACTTGCCGAGCGCACCGACCTTGCGCAGCCTCTGCAGATTTTCAAGCGCGGCCGGCGGGTCGTACTGGCTGGCGAGCAGCGATGCATAAGGCGCAATGACGGCATTGTGGCCGAGGCCGCGCTTCAGGCCGAGCGTCGGCACGCCGAAATTCGTGTACTGATAATTGAGATTGTGGTCGCGGGCATTGAAAGCCGCTTCCGAAATGCCCCACGGAATGCCGAGTTTGCGGGCGTAATTCATCTGTTCGACGACAACCAGATTGTTGGTCTGGTTGAGAATCCCACCGCCACGCTCCTGCATGACCAGCGGCGGCATCAGATATTCGAACATCGAGCCGGACCAGGAGACCAGCGCGCCGCGCGATCCCACAGGCACGACCTGACGGCCGAGGCGATACCAGTGTTCCGTCGGCAGATCGCCCTTGGCAATGCCGAACAGGCTGGTCAGGCGACATTCCGAGGCGAGAAGATCGTAGCAGGCTTGGTCGAGTTCACCGCTTTCGACGCGGTAGCCGATCGACAACAGGCGACGCTCCGGCCGGAACAGGAAGCCGAAATCCATCGAGAAGGCCAGATCGCGGGCCTTGTCGCGCAGCGCCACCAGGCGCGGCCTCAGCGCATCAACTTTGGAAAGGTCGAAGGTGCTGTCGGAAATATGCGCCTCGCAGACCTTCACCAGGGAGGCCGCCCATTGAGTGACCTCTTCGCTCTGTTTCGACTTGACCTCATGGTCGAGATTGGCGGCGAGCTTTTCGATGTCGCGCGCGAGAACGGCGAGGTTGATGATGCGGATCGAGGCGAATTCATGCTCGCGCTTGACGGCGGCAAGCGCGTTCTGGAAGCCGACGATGCGTTCCTCCAGGCGCCGGCGTAGCGGCCGCACGGTCTTGCGGTCATCGGGCAGGTCGGCCAGCACTTCACCGAGAATGCCGGCTGTGTCGCCGACGCCATCGAGATTGCCCTGCATATGAGCGGACGGCGCCTCGGCCCAGTTGCGGCAGGCCGACGAAATGGCGATCAGATGGCCGGCGAGATTGCCGCTGTCGACAGCCGAGACATAACGCGGTCCAAGCGTCTGCAGCGTATCGGTGTGGTACCAGTTGAACAGATGACCGCGGAATTTCTCCATTCTGTCGATCGTCGAAATCGTCTGCTCCAGCCGCTCGAGCGTCTCCTCGAACGAGAACCAGCCGAATTGCCGGCCGGAAACGACCGAGAGCAGATAGACGCCGATATTGGTCGGCGAGGTGCGCGCCGCGACAATCACATGCGGCGTTTCCTGGATGTTGTCCGGCGGCAGATAGTTCTGCTCGGCTGTGGTGAAGGTCTCGAAATAACGCCAGGTGCGCCGGGCGATCTTGCGCAGTTCGCTCGACACCGAATCGGCGACCTCGAGCCGGTCCTCGGTCTCCGCCGACTGGCTGACATACCAGGCGACGACAGGCGACAGGATCCACAACAGCGCGAAGGGAATGCCGACGACGAAGGCGCCGCCGCCAGGCAGCGCTGCAAACCCAAGCGCCAGCAGCGCCAGGGCCGGTGCGTGCCACATCCCTTTGTAATAGGAAATCAGCGTCCCCTGGCCGCCGGCCTGAACGCTGGCGGCGGTCCGCCACTGCAGCATCAGCTTGCGGCTGACGAACAGGCGGTAGAGCGAGCGGCCGATCGCATCGGCCATCATGGCGGCGGAATCGGCGATAAAGACGATCCGCAGTGCAACCTGCGCATTGGCAGCCGTGATATCGGACCAGACCGTATAGAGATGGGCGCGGGCGATGATATCGCTGGTGCGCGGAATGATGCCGTTGATGAGCGACAGCGTCGGCGCGACGAAGAGGCAGAAGATCAGCAGAATCTGCCAGATCAGTGCGCCGAGCGGATTCATGAAATACCAGCCGAGCACGGAGGCGAAGAACCAGGCGATCGGCGTCAGCGAGCGGCGCAGATTGTCGAACATCTTCCAGCGGCCGAGTGCCGTGACGCCGTATTTCGGATTGAACATATAGGGCAGCAGCTGCCAGTCGCCACGCGCCCAGCGATGCTGGCGCGAGGTCTCGACTTCGTAACGGATCGGGAAATCCTCAACCAGTTCGAGATCGGTGACGAGGGCGCAGCGCGCCATCGAGCCTTCGAGAAGATCGTGGCTGAGCACGGAGTTCTCGTCGATCCGACCCTTCAGCGACGCCTCGAAGGCATCGACATGATAAAGGCCCTTGCCGGTGAAGGTGCCCTCGCCGGCGAGATCCTGATAGACGTCGGAAACGGTGAAGACGTAAGGGTCGAGGCCGCGGTTGATCGAAAAGACCCGCTGGAAGACCGACGCGTCCTTGCCCGTCGTCAGCGACGGAGTGACGCGCGGCTGCAGCACGCCATAGCCGCTTTCGACACGACCGGTTTTCGGATTGATGACCGGGCGATTGATCGGATGATAGAGCTTGCCGACGAGCTTGGTGACGGCATCGCGCATTAGGCGCGTATCGGCATCGAGTGTCATGACATATTGGATATTGGCCGGCACGGTGTTGGCGCCGGGCAGATAGGTGGTATCGCGGTCGCCGCGCAGCAGCATGTTCAGCTCGTGCAGCTTGCCGCGCTTGCGCTCCCAGCCCATCCAGACGCCTTCGGAGGGATTGTAGAGGCGGCGGCGATGCAACAGATAGAAACGCGTCTTGCCGTCATAGGCATAACGAGCCGAAAGATTGGCGATCTCGCGCCTGGCATAGTCGAGAACCTCGAGATCGGCAGGGGTTTCCTCGGCCTCGCTATCCGGCCAATCGCTGAGCAGCGCGAAATAGAGCTCGCCGCGCGGATTGGCGAGATAATGAACCTCGAGATTGCGCACGTGGTCGTCGACGCTGTCACGGTTCGAGATCAGGCAGGGCACGACGAGCAGTGTGCGCGCATCCTCCGGAATGCCTTCCTTGAACTCGTATCCGATGAGGCGCGCCGGCGTCACGAAGAAGGAAAGCACGGTGTTGAAGAGCCCCGTTGCCCCCTCCGACGCCGGCACTGAGAACATGATCAGCAGCAGGGCGATTTCGATCGGCCCCATACCGGCATTGGCCATGAACCGGCCGACGATCGCCATGGCGATGATCGTCAGCAGCATGACGGGCACGGCAATAGCCAGCCAGTTGAACCGACGCACCGCGCGCACGAAATGCTGGATGACCGTCGGGCGATAATTCGCCCGCGCCTCGAGCTTCGGCCGCTGCGCGCCGGACAGGAAACCGCCGACATTCGGTTCATGCGGCCGCGGCTCGTCGGAGGCCTTGGCGGCATCCGTCATGTCGAGCGCCAGCTGGGCGATTTCCATTTCCGTCAGCGGCGAGCGTTTGGCCAGCTTTTCGATCTGTTTGCGATATTTGTTGCGCGAGCCGGAATCGAGAATGCCGTAATCGGAATGCTCCCAGAGCAGCTTGTCGACATGGCTGACCTGCTCGACCCAGACCGACCATTCGGCATCGTCGATCTCGCGAAGGCTGCGGATGATGTTGCCCATCGTCACGTTGCCGGAGGAGAGGCGGCTGTGTTCTGCCGTCGTCGTCTCTTCGCTGTTGCGGCCGAGTTCTTCCAGCCGCTCGTCGAGCCAGGTGATTGCCAGACTCGACGTCTGCGACCCGTCACGGAGGCGATAGAGGAACTGTGTCGAGAAGGTATTGTCCTCGGCAAGCGGTTCCAGCGTCTTCAGATAGGCGGCCGCCCCGGCCGGATCGGTCAGCCGCACCAATTCGTCGGCCGCATCGTTGGCGCGGCGGCGCATGCGGCGGCTGGCTTCGACACGGCTGGAAATGCGGCGAAGGTTTTCGACGAGCACATAGCGCACAAGCGAAGGCAATGCCCAGAGTTCGCCGATCCTGAATGTCTCGCTGGCCTGAAAACCGTCGACCAGCGCCGTCAGGCTTTCCTGCGAGATCGTGCTGTGGGTATGGGCGACGTAGAGCCAGGCAAGCACCAGGGTGCGCGGCACCTCGACACCGCCGACGACCATGGTCGGCAATTCGCGATAGAAGCGGCGGGGAAAATCACGCCGCACCTCCTGGATCGCCTCTTCGACGATATAATGATTGTCCAGCAGCCATTCTGCCGCCGGCGTGATCGTCTCGCCGGCTTCGACGTCGGTCGCCGTGGTCCGGTAGACGCGCAGAATTTCCTTCTCGTTTTCCTTGTGGCGCGCGAAGAAATCGAACGGGGCGAAAGCTGGCAGCTGGTCGACGCCGCTGCGGGCGACCGCATCGCCCATCGCCTTGATGTCCTCGATGGCAAGATAGGTCGAGCGGATCGAATCGTTATGATCGATCTGCTTCATCTCGGGTTCGCGCGGAAGGTTCGGAGAAAGATTAGAAATAGACATGGTTCGGTTCTGGATCCAAACAAAGTTATGGCTGTTTTGCTCAGCCTTTTGCACTGCTTATCATGACTGCTACATGAACGGAGCCCTAATCTTCAAAGATCGATGAAGCCGGGGTGAACGACACTTGGGCAAGCGATGCAAACGGGCTGAACGCTGGCAAGGGACGCGGCCCGACGGGTGATGCGGACCATTGATACCTCTCCGCGAAAGCCATGTCGAAAGTTTGGACACTATCGAGATAATTCAAGTCAAAAGGCATGGGCACACAGCCTCAGCACGCTGATCTCGGCGGCAGGCACGACAAAAAAAGCCGGCACCAGGTGCCGGCAGTGCAGGTACTCTTCGATACCGGTCGCACGAATAAGGTCGACGCGGCCGTTTTTGATGAAATGAAAGAAGGACGGAAGAATGATGATGGGATCGGCTTCGATCAACCAGAGCAACATGCCCTCTTATGGCAACTCGCCTTTGACATTCGAGCAGAACGCCGGATGAGAGTTTCCGGAATTCAATAAAGGCGAAAACCGCCCGCAGCGCCGGCATCTCCGACGCCTGCCATTTGCCGATTACCCGACGACCCCGCAAACCATGGCGACGACGAACAGGAATGCCGCAGTGAAGATCGCTCCATGGAGCAGCGTCTGAAGCCTGTGGCGCGTGGTGAGCACCTTCTTGGCCGGGATGGAACCGTACTGGTTCACGTGAGCATGCGAAATACCCAGATCTGCCATATGTCGCCTCCGTTGTTGTTTTCGTGCGGCCGGTTGTGCGGCTCGCGTTGATATTCTTATTTTCTCTATCAACTAGGTAGAGATAAATTTCCGTCCAGAGCGAACGGAGGAGAAAATTCAACCAACCGTTTTGGCAGCCCGCCTTCTTAGCAGAGTACGCGCCATGCCCAGATCAACGAGCGCTCGACGGCGTTCTCGCTTTGCGGCGAATTGGACGAAGTGTCGATCAGCCGGCGGTCCTTTTCCGCAGGAAGAGATGCCGCAATTGGTTCCCTGCGATCGGCTTTGACGGGAGGATCTAGGTAGCCCATGGTCATCCCACCGAGAAAGAACATGCTTCAACCTCCATCGATCACGAAAGCTAACAAACGTTAACAGGATCATGACAGAAGCAAGGCAGCTGTCAATAGTCTAGTTGAATGGTCGTCTTTTAGGGAAGTCTTATCCTTAACGCCGCCACCGGCTCTTTCTTTTCAACGGTTTGAAAAGATTGCGTTTCAGGCTTTTACGAAGCCCTTGCTGGCGATCATCAAATTTTTCGTGTAGGCCTCCCGAACCGCGCCGCTTGCCAGGTCTTGCGAACTCAAACGTTCGACGACGGCGCCGTTGCGCATCACGGCCAACCTTTCGCACATATGGGTGATGACACCGAGATCGTGGCTCACCATCACGAAGGTGAGCTTGCGGTCGCGCCGGATCTGCTCCAACAGGTTCAGCACCTCTGCCTGCACCGAGGCGTCGAGCGCCGATGTCGGCTCGTCGAGCAGCAGGATCGACGGTTCGACAATCAATGCCCGGGCGATCGCCACACGCTGCCGCTGGCCGCCGGAGAGCTGGTGCGGATAGCGGAAGCGGAAACCATTGCCGAGGCCGACTTCGTCGAGCGCGCGGGCGATGCGCTTTTCGCCGTCGTCGATGCCGTGAATCGCCAGTGGCTCAAGCAGGAGCCGGTCGATCGTCTGGCGCGGATGCAGCGAACCATATGGATCCTGAAAGACCATCTGCACGCGCCGATAGAAGATTTTGCTGCGTTTGGACCCTTTCAGGGCTTCGCCATCGATATTGATCGCGCCGCCGCTGATCGGCGCCAGTCCGGCGACCGCCCGCAGCAAAGTCGATTTTCCGGAGCCTGACTCGCCGACGAGACCAAAGGATTCGCCGCGCTCAACCGTGACGCTGACATCCTTCAGCGCGTGAAATTGATCGTAGATGACGCTGAGATTGTCGGCCTGGAGTGCTGCGCTCATGCCGCCCACTCCGGCTTGCGATCCAGCACCGGCAGCGGATGACGGTTCTGGCCGATCTCGGGCATGCAATTCAGCAATCCTTGCGTATAGGGATGCTTCGCATGCTTGAGATCGGCGGCCGCAAGCTCCTCGACGATCTTTCCGGCATACATGACGATGACCCGGTCGCAGAAGGAAGAGACCAGCCTCAGATCGTGGGAAACGAAGATCAGCCCCATGCCGCGCTCCGCCACCAGCCTGTCCATGATTCTCAGCACATCAAGCTGCACCGTCACGTCGAGCGCCGAAGTCGGCTCATCGGCAATCAGCAGTTCAGGGCCGGCAATTAGCATCATGGCGATCATCGCGCGCTGTCCCATGCCGCCCGAAACCTCGTGCGGATGCAGGTCGAAGACACGTTTCGGATCGCGGATCTGCACCGCTTCCAGCATGGCGAGCGCGCGCTCGCGCGCCTCTGACTTGCCGACCCTTTCGTGGGTCCGCAGCGTTTCGCAGATCTGCCGCCCGATCGTCATGACCGGATCGAGCGAATATTTCGGATCCTGCAGGATCATGGCGATGCGCTTGCCCCGCAGCCTGCGCCTTTCGCCGGCGGAGGCCTTGATCAGGTCGATGCCGTTGAAATCCAGCCTGTCGGCCGTGACGATAGCGTGTTTCGGCGTCAGCCCCATGATCGCCCTGCCGGTCTGCGATTTTCCCGAACCGGATTCGCCGACGATGCCGAGCCTTTCCTTGCCGAGCGTGAAGGAGACGCCGCGCACGGCCTCGATCATACCGGTGCGCGTGGGGTAGCTGACCTTGAGCTTGTCCACGGTCAGGAGTGTCGTCATTGGCCGCTCTCCTTCGGATCGAGCGCGTCGCGCAGGCCGTCGCCAAGCAGATTGAAGCCGAGGCTGACGATGAGGATGGCGATGCCGGGCATCGCCGCAACCCACCATTGATCGAGGATGAAGCGGCGTCCCGAAGCGATCATCGCCCCCCATTCCGGCAGCGGCGGCTGCGCCCCGAGGCCGAGGAAGCCCAGACCGGCGGCGGTCAGGATGATGCCCGCCATGTCGAGCGTCACGCGCACGATCAGCGAGGAAATGCAGAGCGGCATGACATGGCGCAGGATGATGCGGAACGGCGAGGCGCCCATCAGCTTCACCGCCGAAATATAATCGGACCGCCGGACCGTCAGCGTCTCGGCCCGCGCGATGCGGGCATAGGGCGGCCAGGATGTGATGGCGATGGCGATGATCGCGTTCTGAATGCCGGGACCGAGCGCGGCAACAAAGGCGAGCGCCAGCACCAGCTTCGGAAAGGCGAGGAAAATATCGGTGATGCGCATCAGCGTCGCATCCACCCAGCCGCCGGCATAACCCGATACCGTGCCGACGATCAGACCGATCGGCGCCGAAATGACGGCGACGAGCACGATAACGAGCAGCGTCAAACGCGATCCGTAGATCAGCCGCGAATAGATGTCGCGGCCCTGGTCATCGGTGCCGAGCAGGAATTCAGCCGTTCCGGGCGGCAGCAGACGGGCATTGCGCAGATCGCCGACGACGGGATTATGCGTGGCGAGCACATCGGCAAAAGCGGCGATGAAAAGCAGCGCGATGATGATCAGCAGGCCGACGACGGCGAGCCTGTTGGCCGTGAACTGCCGCCAGGTAACGTAGGCGCGGCCGAGGCGGGCCTGCATGCGCGATTGCGGCCGGTCGGACAGCAGCCATTCGCGGCGGCTCATCGCGGGCGAGGGGCTGGCAGGGGCCGTCATCGGTTTCGCGTCCTCGGGTCGAGCGTCCGGTAGAGAAGATCGGACAGAAGGTTGATGCCGATGAAGACCGTACCGATAACGATCGTCCCACCCAGCACGGCATTCATGTCGGCGTTCTGCAGCGAATTGGTGATGTAGAGCCCGATGCCCGGCCAGGAAAAGACGGTCTCGGTCAGCACCGAGCCTTCGAGCAGGCCGGCATAGGAAAGTGCGATGACGGTGACCAGCGGCACCGCGGCATTGCGCAGCGCATGGCCCCAGATCACCCGGGTTTCCGAAAGCCCCTTGGCGCGCGCGGCAACGATATATTCCTGGGAAAGCTCGTTCAGCATGAAGCTGCGCGTCATGCGGCTGATATAGGCGAGCGAAAAATAGCCGAGCAGCGATGCAGGCAGGATGATGTGGCGGAAGACATCGTAGAAGACATCCCATTGCCCCTGCCAGGCGCTGTCCAGCAGGTAGAAGCCGGTGATCGGCGTGAAGGTATATTCGTAGACGATATCGATACGGCCGGGAAAAGCCACCCAGCGCAGTCGCGCATAGAAGATGACGAGCGAGATCAGCGCCAACCAGAAGATCGGCACCGAATAGCCAATCAGGCCGACGACCCGCACCACTTGGTCGGCGATGCTGCCGCGGCGCACGGCGGCGAGAACGCCCAGCGGCACGCCGACGAAAGCGCCGATGAGCGTTCCGAGCGTTGCAAGCTCGACAGTTGCCGGCAGGACGCGGCGGATATCGACCATGACCGGATTGGTCGTCAGCACCGAATTGCCGAAATCGCCGGACAGGATGCCCTTGATATAGATGAAGAACTGCTGATAGAGCGGCAGGTTGAAGCCCATCTCCTGGCGCACGCGCTCGACGACATGGGTGGGGGCGCGATCGCCGAGAATGGCGAGCACGGGATCGATCGGCACAACGCGGCCGATGAAGAAGGTAACGGCCAGAAGGCCGAAATAGGTGGTGACGGCGGCAAACAGAAACCGCCCCAGCGCCTTTGCGAAGGCACCAGCACGGCCCTTTCGGGGCCGCGCCGCCTGTGTCGTTTCAACGGTGCTCAAGTCACTCAATCCTGCCGGACTATTCCTTGGCGATCGGACCGACGAAATTGGTGTCGAAGCTCGGACCCAGTTTGAAGTCCTTCACGCTTTTGCGGTAACCGGCCACCTCGGTCTGCTGGAAGATGAAGACGAAGGGGCTGTTTTCCAGGTACTTTTTCTGGATATCCTGATAAATGGCGGCGCGCTTGGCGGCGTCGCGTTCCAGAAGTGCGGCCTTGGCTTGCTTGTCGAGCTCCGGCGCTTCCCAAGTGTTGCGCCATGCGAGCGTCTTCACCGTGCCGGCATCGGAATTGTCGGGATTGCCGGTAAAGGTATCGGCATTCGAATTCGGGTCGAAATAGTCCGAACCCCATTGGCCGATATACATGTCATGGGTGCGGGCGCGGTACTTGGTCAGCGTCTGCTTGCCGTCGCCCGGGATGATCTCCATCTTCACGCCGGCCTGCGCCAGCGTCTGCTGCATGGATTCGGCGATACCGGTCACCGGCTGGCTGTTGCGCACATCCATGGTGATCGAGAAACCGTCAGGCACGCCGGCCTTGGCGAGCAGCTCCTTTGCCTTGGCGACATCGAGCTTGTAGGGATTTTCGTCGAGCGCGCCGAGCTGGCCCTTCGGCAGGAAGGTCTGATGGATTTCGCCGATACCCTTGATCAAGGTTGCGCCGATCGCATCATAATCGACCAGATACTTGAAAGCTTCCTGGACTTCCGGCTTCTTCAGGTTCTCGTTCTTGTTGTTCAGGCTGACATAATAGATCGTGCCCTTCGGCGCACTCGTCGTCGCGAGATCGGCATTCTTCGAAACGGCGTCGATGTCGCCAGGCTCGAGGTTGCGGGCGATATCGATGTCGCCGGCTTCGAGCGCCAGCCGCTGGGCAGCGCTTTCCTTCATGTAGCGGTAGATGACGCGGTTGAGCTTTGCCTTGTCGCCGTAATAATTGTCGTTGCGCTCCAGAACGACGACTTCATTGGCGCGCCATTCGCGCAGCTTGTAAGCGCCGGAACCGGCATAGCCGGTCTTCAGCCACTCATTGCCGAAATCATTGTCGTATTTGTGCTCGGCATCGGGCGTCACCGCCTTCACATGCTCCATCACCAGCTTCTTGTCGACGACGGAAGCGACCGTGGCCGTCAGGCAGTTGAGCACAAAGCTCGGTGCATAGGCCTTGTCGACGGTGAACACGAACGTGCCGGCATCGGCCGCCTTGGCTTTTTCCGCGACATTGTCGCCGGTCAGGCCGAATTGCGTGAGGATGAAGGCCGGGCTTTTGTCGAGCTTGACGGCGCGCTCGAACGACCAGGCAACGTCTTCGGCGGTGATTGGGTTGCCGGAGGCGAATTTCAGGCCCGATTTCAACTTGAACGTATAGGTCAGACCGTCATCGGAAACGCTCCAGCTGTCGGCCAGATCGCCTTTCACCTTGGATGTGTCGTCCATATCGAGACGGACGAGCAGGCTGTAGCTGTTGGTGGTGATTTCGGCGGTCGAGAGCTCGAACGCCTCGCCAGGATCCATCGTGATGATATCGTCGATGGCAAAACCTTCGACCAGCGTATCCTTCGGGGTTTCGGCGAAAGCGGAGGGTGCTGCCATCATCAGCAGCGAAAGAGCGGCCCCTGCGGAAAGCAGGCGGAAACTGCGGCTGAGCTTGGTGATCATCATAGTTTGTTCCCCTGTTCTTAATTGATTACGAAGCGTTTTATCGGTCACGCCCCATTAAAACTATTGTCAGTTCTTCGCGCGTCCAGAGGCGCGCAGCACTTTAGGCGTCGTCCTCCCGCCAGGCTTGCGCGAGAATGCGAAGCCAATTTTCACGGGCAAGTTTCGTGAGATCGGCCTCACCATAACCAACCTCCCTGAGAGCGGCAATCAGCTTCTGATTGCCGCTTGCATCGCCGATTTCCTCCGGAATGGTGGCGCCGTCGAAGTCCGATCCGAGGCCGACGCAGTCGATGCCGATGCGGTTCACCAGATAGTCGATGTGGCGGATCATGTCGGCCAGCGGCGTATCGCCGTCCGAGCGGCCGTCGGCACGCAGCATGGCGGTGGCATAGTTGATACCGACGAGCCCGCGGCTTTCGCGGATTGCATCGAGCTGTCTGTCCGTCAGATTGCGCGCGACCGGCGTCAGCGCATGGGCGTTGGAATGGCTGGCGACCAGCGGCTTGTCCGTCGTCTTCGCTATGTCCCAGAACCCCTTCTCGGTGATATGGGCAAGGTCGACCAGAATGCCGAGGCGATTGCATTCCCTCACCAGCGCAAACCCGGCATCGGTGAGGCCGGGCGCCGTGTCCGGCGACATCGGGAAGGCGAAGGGTACGCCGTAGCCGAAGACATTGTGCCGGCTCCAGACTGGCCCGAGCGACCGCAGCCCCGCCGCATAAAACACCTCGAGCGCCGAAAGATCCGCACCAATCGCCTCGCAGCCTTCCATGTGCATGACGGCGGCAAAAATATCGTCGACCATGGCGCCGCGGATATCTTTCACCGTCCGGCAGAGCCGCCAGGCACCCGCCTGGTCGAGCCGCAGCGCGATCGCCGCCATTTCGTTGGCAATGGCAAGGGAAGGCAGCGGATCGAGAGGGGCCGCCATCGGCGTGATATAGCGGCCATCGGCATCCGGATCGGCGAAGACGAGATCGCCCGAGGGAATATAGATGGCGCAGAGACCGCCCGAAAGTCCGCCCTCTCTGGCTCGACGTGCATCGATATGGCCGACGGTGGTGCCGTCTGCGAATTCCGCGATTGGGTCGCTACCGTCTCTTGAATGTGTCCAAAGTCGAAGGAGAACGTCGTTGTGACCGTCAAATACGAATTGCATCTATCTTCCTGCGCTGCCCGAGCGGAAGACCAGAATAGAAAAGCTGACGGAATTCGCCACCTCTTTTTTATAAATTCCGTCCTCATGCTCTAAAAACGGAACGGGGGCCGAAGCCCCCGCAAAAACCATCGGATCGCACCATTTGAAATCAGTGCTTGCGGCGCTTCTTCTGTCTGTAGACGTCGATGACCACAGCCGCGACGATGATCAGACCCTTGACGATCTCCTGGTAGTAGGCGTCGATCCTGAGGAACGTGAAGCCGGAGGTCATGACTCCGAGGATGATGGTGCCGATGACGGTGCCGGTAATGCGCCCGACGCCGCCGGTCAGCGAGGTGCCGCCGATGACAGTCGCCGCGATCGCATCGAGTTCATAGCCGACGCCCATGCTTGCCTGTGCGGTTTCCGCGCGTGCCGCCGTGACGATACCGGCAAGGCCGGCAAGCAATCCGGCAATCACATAGACCTTGACGAGATGCGCCTCGATATTGATGCCGGAAACGCGCGCCGCTTGCGGGTTGGCGCCGATGGCATAGGTGAATTTTCCGTAGCGGGTGTAACGCAGCGCGATGTGAAAGATCAGCGCAACGACCAGGAAGACGACGACCGGCCAGGCCTTGGTTCCGATGAAGTGAAACTGCTCGGTGATCCCGGAAACCGGCTGTCCCTTGGTATACCACTTCGCCACACCGCGGGCCGAAACGAACATGCCGAGTGTTGCGATGAACGGCGGGATCTTCGTGTAGGCGATGAGCGCGCCGTTCGCGAGACCCGCCGCGGCCCCGATCAGCAAGCCGACCACGATCGGCACGAAAGCCGGCAAGTCGGTCAGCGAGGGAAAGACCGCCCGTCCCCAGGTCGACGACTGGGCGAAGCTTGTTGCGATCATCGCCGTCATGCCGACGACCGAGCCCGACGAAAGATCGATGCCGCCGGTGATGATCACCTGCGTGACGCCGACGGCGATGATGCCGATCACCGAGACTTGCAGGATCATGATCGTCAGACGCTGCGAATTCATCAGGAAGCTTTGGCCGATGAACACCCAGCCGAGCACTTCGTAGATCAGCGCGATGCCGACGAGCACGAGGAAAATGCTGAGCTCAGTCGGTAGGCGCCGCCGCCTTTGCCGGGTTGCGAGCGGAGCCGCGCCCTCTGCTGCCTTGGTACTCATGTCAAACCTCCCTTGGGCGATCGCGGGCGGCGCATCACTGCGCAGCCAGCTCCATCACCTTGATCTGCGTTGCTTCATCGCGATTGAGGAAACCGGTCACGCGTCCCTCATGCATGACCATGATGCGGTCGCTCATCCCGAGAACCTCGGGCATCTCGGACGAAATCATGATGACGGCGACGCCGTTTCGCGCCATCTCCGTCACCAGCCGGTGGATTTCCGCCTTGGCGCCGACATCGATGCCGCGCGTCGGCTCGTCGAGAATGAGGATCCGCGGATTGGTGAGCAGCCAGCGCCCGATCAGCACCTTCTGCTGATTGCCGCCGGAAAGATTTTCCACCCGCTCGTAAAGATTAGGCGTTTTCACGCGGAGCTTTTTTGCCATGTCTTCGCAGGTCGCCTCGATGGCGCCCTGCTGCACGAAACCACCCTTGACATATCTGTCCTGGAGAACGGCGATCTGCATGTTCTCGAGAATATCGAGGATCAACAGACAGCCGGTGTCCTTGCGGTCCTCGGTCAGGAAGGCCATCTGATGGCGGATGGCCTCGGTCGGCGAAGAAATCGTCACCGGCTTGCCGTAGAGTTCGATCGAGCCGGAGCTTGCCGGGGTCACGCCGAACAGCGTTTCGGCGACATTCGACCGCCCGGAACCAACAAGGCCCGCCACCCCGAGGATCTCGCCCGCCCTCACCTCGAAGGAGACGTTCTTAAAGACGCCGTTGAGGCAAAGATCCTTGACGGACAGCATGACCTCGCCGATCGGCACGTCTTCTTTCGGAAACATCTGGGTGATCTCGCGCCCGACCATCATCCGGATGATGTCGTCGCGGGTCACGTCGGTCGAGGCATGCGTGCCGATATAGCGGCCGTCACGAAACACCGAGAACTCGTCGGCGATCTCGAAAAGCTCGTTCATCTTGTGGGTGATGTAGACGATGCCAATGCCCTGAGATCTGAGATCGCGGATAATGCGGAAAAGATGCTCGACCTCGCGCTCGGTCAGCGCCGAAGTCGGCTCGTCCATGATCAGCACATCGGAATTATAGGAAACCGCCTTGGCGATCTCGACCATCTGCCGGTTGGCGACCGACAGGTGGCGGACCTCGATCTCGGGGTCGATCGATATATTGAGCCGGGTAAACAGCTCCTCGGTCATGCGATGCATGACGCCGTGATCGACGAAACCGAAGCGGTTCTTCGGTTCGCGGCGGATCCAGATATTTTCCGCCACCGTCATGAACGGCATCAGGTTCAGTTCCTGATGGATCATAGCAATGCCGTTCTCCAGCGCGTCGAGCGGAGATTTCAGCTGGATCTCGATGCCTTTCAGGCGGATATCGCCTTTGTCGGGTATGTAGATGCCGGCAAGGATCTTCATCAGCGTCGATTTACCGGCGCCGTTTTCGCCCATCAGCGCATGCACGGAGGCGCGCTTCAGCCGGAACTGTACGTCGTCGAGGGCGACGACACCCGGAAATTCCTTACGAACGCCCTCGGCGCTCAACAGATATTCCGCATTCGGGACTGCGCCGCTTGCACGCACGGCGGCCATGGTTGTCGGGCTGACGGCCATATCATCTCCTCCGGATACGGACAGGCGAAAGGACGCGGGTTTTGCCCGCATCCTCCCTGGCGTTCGCCTCAGTTCTTGGTGACGAAGTCCTTGACGTTGGCAGGGGTGACGAGCTGGAAGGGAATATAAACCTTCTTCTCGACCTTTTCGCCCTTGGCGATCTTAAGGGCTGCATCGAGCGAACCCTTGCCCTGGCCGGCCGCGTCCTGGAACACCGTGACATCGAGATCGCCGGCCTGCATGGCGGCAAGCGCATCCTGCGTGGCGTCGACACCGCCGACGACGACCTTGGTCATGTCTTTGCCGGCTGCCTTCAGTGCCTGGATCGCGCCGATCGCCATTTCGTCGTTGTTGGAAATCACGGCGTCGAATTCGATGCCGCTGGAGAGCCAGTTGGCCATCAGGTCGGCGCCCTGGGTGCGATCCCAGTTGGCCGTCTGCTCTTCGACGATTTCCAGACCCTTGCATTCGTCGGTCCTGACAACGTCATGGACGTCCTGGGTGCGCATGCGCGCAGCCTGGTTGGAAAGCTCGCCCATGATCACCACGGCCTTGCCCTTGCCGCCGAGAATGCGGCAGACTTCCTTGGTTTCCAGCGTGCCGGATTCCTGCTCGTTGGATGCGACGAAGGCCTGCTTCTCCGGCAGCGTGTCGACATTGACCGGCTGACGGTTGACATAGACCAGCGGAATGCCGGCATCGGCGGCGAGCTTCGACATTGCCGTGGTCGCATCGGTATCGACGGGGTTGACGATGATTGCATCGACCTTGGAGGCGATGAAATTCTGGATCTGGCTCTGCTGCTTGGAAACGTCGTTCTGTGCGTCTTCGACCTGCAGCGTCACACCGCTCAGCGTCTTGGCATAATCGGTCATGCCGTTGCGCAGAACCGTCAGAAAGTTGTCGTCGAATTTCGCCATCGAGACGCCGACGGTTTCCGCGTGGACCGCCGTCGACATGACGAGCGCCATCGCAGTGCCCAGGATAAACTTTTTCATTTCACTTCCTCCACAAAGCGGTGCCCGGCTGCACCCTCCTCACGCCGGAGCTCCAGGCATTGCCTTGAAGCCGAAATTCCCCGCGCCGCTCTCCTGCAGCGCCCCAAAAACGGAACAAACAAACCGTCAAATCCGCTCTTCGGAATATTCATTCCATTTTCTGGAAACAACGTCAAGCCTCTTTAGCGGCGAGCCTGCAATCCCCCGCATTGTGAAAGACGAAGAGAGCATCCATCTATGGCAGGGTCGAAGACAGGCTCGCGGCCGCAGGCGCCTTCGATCTCTCGCCGTGGCCGGATTATTTGAAGATTTTGGAGACAGGACCAATGTCCATTTCGATGTATCGCCTCACCGTTCCGATGTTTCAGCGCGGCCTTGCCAGCCTGAAAACCTACCTCGACAAGGCCGAAGCCTATGCGAAGGAAAAGAATATCGATCCTGCCATCTTGGTCGCCGCTCGCCTCGCGCCCGACATGCTGCCGCTTTCCGGCCAGTATCAACGCGCGAGCGACAGCGCCAAATTCGCCCTCGCCCGCCTGACCGGCACCGACGCTCCGAAATTCGAGGACAACGAAAAGACGTTCGACGATCTGCGCGAGCGCCTGGCAAAGACCGATGCCTATCTCGCCAGCTTCTCGCAAGACGCGCTGGAGGCCACGGAAAGCCGTGAGATCACCTTGCCGGGCAAGAGCGGCATCGTGCTCCCAGGCAGCGAATATGTCACCGCCTTCGCCCTGCCGAACTTCTATTTCCACGTCACGACGGCCCACGCCATCCTGCGCAACCAGGGTGCGCCGATCGGTAAGCGCGATTATCTCGGGTAAAAAGGAGTCAGGGCCGGCGCGTCACCGGCCCTTTTTCCGTCAGCTCGGTATAGGCGAGCGTCTGATCGAGATGCCGAGCCCGGAGCGACAGCAGTCTTTCGGCATACTCGAGCCGTATCGCCGCATAGGCCGGATCCGCCGCGACATTGTCGAGCTCCATCGGATCGTCGCTGAGATTGAAGAGCAGCGGCGGCAAGCCGGCAAAATGCACATATTTGAACCGCGCATCGCGGATCACTGCCAGATTGCATTGATTGGATTGGAGCCCGAAATGCCGCTCCGCCTCGCCCGCGGCGATATCGCGGAAATCGAATTCCCAAAATGCCGCGTCCCGCCAGCCCTGTCCGCTCCCGCCGTCGACAAACGGCGTCAGCGACCGCCCGTCGAGGCCGTTCTTCGCTTCGATGCCGAGCCTTTGGCAAAGGGTCGGAAATATATCCGCGGCACTGGTGAAATCCTCGACGACCCCGCCCGCTGCACCGCTTGCGGGATCGCGAATGACAAGCGGAATATGGTAGCTGCCGTCGAAAAAGCCGCCTTTCCCCAGCGTCCAGTGATCGCCCGCCATCTCCGCATGGTCGGAGGTGAAGACGATGAGCGTATCGTCCCAGGCACCCGCATCCTTCAGGGCCTGCCAGATGCGGCCGAGCTGCGCATCGACCTCTGCTATCATCCCATAATAGATCGCCCGGATCGCGGCGAAATCCTCGCCGTTCCAGTCGCTGAGCGGTCCCGTCGCCCCATGGATGAAACTGCCTTTGTCGGAGCCCGGCATGGCGTAAGCCAGATAGGGATGCGCGGCCTGTTCCGCCTGGCGGTTTTCCGCGCGCGCAAAAGCCGGTCCCTCGCCCGGCTTGAACATCCGGTTGAACGGTTCCGGCACCGAAAATGGCGGATGTGGCCGCAAGAACGAGACATGCGCAAACCACGGCCTGTCCTGTTCGCCGAGCCAGCGAATAAACTCGCCGGCCAGGAACGCCGTCTGAGTCTCGTCGCTGGAATAGGCCGGCGCCGCATCGGAAATGTCGCCGGCCCGCGCGCCGACGGGAATATGGATGTCGCGGCTGACGGCGTCCTGATGGCCGCGCGACCTCAGCCAGGAGAGCCACTGTCTTTCATGCTCCGGCAACAATTGGCGTGAGGTAAAGCCCGGCAACACGCCTTCATAACTCGTCAGATGCGGATCATCGGCATCCATCCCGCGCGGATCGGGCGCCGTATCCGTATAGCCGAACAGCGTCGGGTCGTATCCCGCCCGTCGGGCGGCCAGCGCCAGATTGTCGAAGCGGGCATCGAGCGGCGAACCATTGCGGCAGACGCGATGGTTCATCTGGTAGAGGCCGGTATAGAGCGTCGCCCGCGCCGGCGAGCAGGGCGCCGCACCGGCATAGTGCCGCCGGAAGAGCGTGCCCTGGCGCGCCAGCGCATCGACATTGGGCGTTTTCACGCAAGGATGACCGACAGCCGACAGGCAATCGCCACGCCACTGGTCCGCCGTGATCAGCAGGATATTCGGCCGGCGGCCCTTCTCTATTCTGGGCTCAGTGCTGGTTGGTTTTGGCATGCCAGTTCCAGGCGGAACGGATGATCTGACTGAGATCATACTGCGGCACCCAGCCGAGCACATCGCGCGCCTTGTCGTTATTGGCGACCAGCGTATGCGAATCGCCTTCGCGCCGGCCGATATAGTCGACCGGGAAAGGCCGGTTCGACACATCCTCGATCGCGCCGAGCAATTCCCTGACCGTGGTGCCGGTGCCGGTGCCGAGGTTGAGCGCGACGGAATCGCCGCCTCTCAGCAGATATTCGACGGCGCGCACATGCGCATCGGCAAGATCCAGCACGTGGATATAGTCGCGCACGCAGGTGCCGTCGCGTGTCTCGTAATCGCTGCCGAACACCTTGAAGCCCTGGCGGCGGCCGAGTGCAGCGTCGATCGCCAGCGGTATCGCATGCGTCTCCGGCTGGTGCCATTCGCCGATCCGGCCTTCGAAATCAGCGCCCGCCGCATTGAAATAACGCAGCACCACCGAGCGCAGGCTCCTGTACTGATCGTAGTCGGCAAGCGCTTGCTCGACGATATATTTCGTCCGCCCGTAGGGATTGATCGGCACCTGCCGGTGGGTTTCGTCGAGCGGCACGCTCTGCGGCAGACCGTAGGTCGCGCAGGTGGAGGAGAAGACGAAGGCGTTGATACCGGCCGCCTGAGCCGCCGAAAGCAGCGTCAAAGTGCCGATCACATTGTTCTCATAGAAGGAAACCGGATCCTTCACCGATTCGCCGACCTCGATCAGCGCCGCGAAATGCAGGATCGCCGCGGGCTTGTGCTTGGCCAGCACCTCGTCCAGCCGGGCGCGATCACGAATATCGCCTTCCTCGGCCGGACCCCATTTGACGAACTCGCGATGGCCGTTCGAAAAATTATCGAAGACGACAGGCTTATAGCCCTTGTTCGCCAGATCGAGGCACGTATGCGAGCCGATATAGCCGGCGCCGCCGACGACAAGAACCGTTTCACCTGCCATGCAACACCCCTATTATTAGCGATAGACGAAAGAAACCTAGACGAGATAGACGTCAATAAAAAGAAGGAATTGCGATAAGCGTGAACGGACAATACGTCAAATGACGAAGCAGGCGCGACCCCTCGCGATTTGCGCCGGACCGGCGGCATTCGGAATTATTCGCGTGATTTGCGTAACCGCCCAATCTAAGGGGCTTGTACCATCCGGCGACGATCAACGGTCCGCGGCAGTCAGGCAGGGAGAGCGCGAATGAGGAAGGCTTTGGTCGTTTGGGGCGGCTGGCAGGGTCATGAGCCGGAGCAATGCGCTGATATCGTCGCCGACTTGTTACGCGAGGACGATTTTGCGGTCGAGGTCACCGGCGATCTCGGCATATTCGCATCGCCGACGCTCGCAAAAGCCGATCTGCTGGTGCCGATCATCACCGGCGAAACGCTGGAAAAGCCTCACGCCAGCGCCCTGGTCGAAGCGGTGCGCGGCGGGCTCGGGCTTGCCGGCCATCACGGCGCGCTCGCCACATCCTTCAAGGAAAGCGCCGCTTTCCGCTATGTCTCCGGCGTCACCTGGGTCGCCCATCCCGGCAACATCATCGACTTCCGCGTTGCCGTCACCCGCCAGGACGATCCGGTGATGGAGGGCATTCCCGATTTCGACTACCGGTCGGAGCAATATTATCTGCACTTTGATCCGACTGTCGAAATCCTGGCGACCACCACCTTCACCGGCGCCTACGATCCGGCCGCCCGCAACGTGGTGATGCCCGTCGTCTTCAAACGCCATTTCGGCGCCGGCCGCATCTTCTATTCCGCGCTCGGCCATGTCGCCGCCGAATTCGACCATCCGTATATGCCGCTCATCCTGCGGCGCGGCCTGAGCTGGGCCGCCCGCCAATAGTGTTGGGCGAACGGGCCGGGCGGGGGCCGCTTGCCGATCGGCCTCCGCGCCACAATTTGCCCCTATGTCCGATCGCTTCTCTTTCGTCCCCGCAACCGCCGACCGCCTGACCGATATTGAAGCGGTCTTCGACGATTGCGCCGGCGGCCGGAATTGCCATTGCGCCTACTGGTATCTGGCGAATGCCGATTACAAGGCGGGATGGGGCGAGGGAAATCGCAACTGGTTTCGAAGTCTGCTTGAGGGGCCACGCCCGCCGGGCATTCTCGGCTATCTCGACGACGAGCCGGCCGGATGGTGCGGCGTCGCGCCACGCGCCGTCTTCGACCGGCTGCGCCGCTCAAAACCTTTCGCGCCGGTCGATGACAGGCCGGTCTGGTCGATCAACTGCTTCATCATCCGCAAGCCGTTCCGGCGGCAAGGCCTGTCTCGTTTGCTTTTGAAACATGCCGTCGAATTTGCAAGGGCGAACGGGGCCGAATGTCTCGAAGCCTATCCCGTCGATCAGCGCCGTATGTCGGGGACAGGCGACCTCTACCCGGGCACGCTCTCGATATTTCTCGATGCCGGCTTCATTGAAGTGGCAAGACGTCTGCCCACCAGGCCGATCGTCCGCCTGGATTGCCGCTGACTATTTCGGCAATCGGGAAACTGGTCTAGAGAGCGGCTTTGATCTGCCGGTCGCTGTCGACGGCCGAGTCCGCCTCGTCATAGATCCGCATCAGCCGCCCGGCTGCCTTCAGCTTCTCGATGAGCTCGTTTCCATCCGGCGAGGCCTTCGTCAGCTCCAGCTGCTCGAACTCCCTCAGCGCCTGCGCCCAATGGCTATCCCCGCGCCCCTCCGGCCTGCCTTCCGATTCCCACAATGAATAAGCGCGCTGGCTGACCCAGGCGTCTCTATTATGACTCATAATCAACCCCAGCGAGAAATTTGGAAGCAATATTCGATAGGCAACAAGGTGCCAAAACCGGCTTTAGGAGTCGTTACGAGGCAGCGTTAGTTTTTAGATAATACCGAAGTGCCGAGGGATTATCCCCTGCACACATTCCTGGCCCTTGGCCTCGTACCGCCTCCGGGCTAGGGTCGTCGAAGAAACGACAGTGATGACCAATGGCAGCCAAGACAACACTCAATGCGAAGAATCTCGAATCCCTCGGTGCGCAGCGCCTTGCCGAGCTGCTGATCGAGATCAGCACCGGCAGCGCCGCCCATAAACGGCGCCTGCGCATGGAACTTGCCGGCAATCAGGGCAGCATCGAGGTCGCGCGTGAGATCCGCAAGCGCCTCGGCAGCATCGCGCGAGCGCAGAGCGTCATCGAATGGCATAAAGTAAAAACCGTCAATGCGGACCTCGAAACGCAGCGATCCGCAATCGTTACCGTCGTGGCCGCCGACGATCCGAAGGAAGCGTTCGATCTCATCTGGCAATTCCTTGCCGTTGCCGATTCGATATTCCACCGATCCAACAGCAACGACATCGCCTTCACCGAGACATTCCATCAGGCATGCGCCGATGCCGGCGTCATCGCCAGGTCCGCGGGGATCGGTATCGATGTCCTTGCCGACAAGGTTTTCACGGCGTTGCAGGATAACGACCACGGCCAATATGACCCGCTGATCGCTAAGATGGTTCCGGCGCTGGGCAAGGACGGTCTGGAACGTCTGAAGGGCCTCCTGGTGCAATGGTTGAACGAAGAGGAGGAGGAGCCTCCCGGCGCCGACCGGAAAATTCTCGGCTGGGGCGGCGGCGGAACGACCTACCTGAACGAGATCTATGCCAGGCATCGGCAACAAAGGGCGCGCATCGCTCTGCAGGACATTGCCGATGCCCAGGATGATGCCGATGCCTTCATCGCCCAGCAGCCGGAAGAGACCTTAAGGATGCCGATGGTCGCGATCGCGATTTCCGACCGCTTGCTCATGGCTGGACGCGCCGAGGAAGCATTGGGGATTTTGGACGGCGTCGACCACCGGTTCGAAATGCCTTTTGAATGGCAAGAAGCCCGCGCGGAAACGCTCGAGGCGCTCGGACGGGGGGAGGAAGCGCAGGCCTATCGGTGGCAATGCTTCGAGCAGTCGCTGAACGGGGAGCACCTTCGCGCTTTCCTGCGAAAACTCGCCGACTTCGACGATATCGAGGCCGAAGAAAAGGCATTCGCCTTCGCGCACGGCTTTCCGGATGTTCATCGAGCCCTTGGCTTTTTCCTTGCCTGGCCCGCACTTACCGAGGCTGCGAAACTCATCTCCAGGCGCCAAGGGGAACTGGACGGCAACCTCTACGAACTGATGACGCCAGCCGCCGAGATGCTGCAGGAGAAACACCCGCTCGCCGCGACCATGCTGTTACGCTCGATGATCGGCTTCGCTCTCGACTACGGCCGATCCAGCCGTTACCGGCATGCCGCGCGCCATCTGGCGGAATGCGCGTCGCTCGCGCCTCATATCGACGATTTCGGCAGCGCCCGGTCTCACGACGCCTATGTCGCCGAACTGAAGCGTCAACACGGAAACAAGCATGGCTTCTGGAGCCTGCGGCGTTAGGCCGAACAGCCCCAACGAAAAGGACATTGCAATGACCGGAACCTCGTGGCACGCCGATCCGCTGACCTGGGGCCATGGCCCGCGCCTCTTCGAGATCTTTCTCGAACCGACCTGCCCTTACTCGGTCAGGGCATTCGGCAAACTCGACGCCCTTCTCGATCAAGCCGGCGAAGACAAGCTCACCGTAAAAATCCGTCTGCAGTCCCAGCCCTGGCACATGTATTCCGGCGTCCTCGTCCGCTGCGTCATCGCAGCCTCGACGCTGGAAGGCGGCAAGGAGACGGCAAGGAAGGTCATGGCCGCCATCGCCGCGCATCGCGAAGAATTGGAGTTCGACCACCACGCCGGCGGCGCGAATATGGATGCGACGCCAAACCAGATCATCGAGCGCCTGGAAGGCTATTGCGGTGTGGCGCTGAAAGAAGCCTTCGCAATCCCGGATCTCGACCGGGAGATCAAATGGCACTGCAAATACGCCCGCCAAAACGGCATCCACGTCTCGCCGACCTTCATGATCGACGGGCTGGTACAGGCGGATATGAGCAGCGGCGATGAGGTTGCGGCCTGGTTGAAGAAGGTGCTGGGAAGCTGACGCCAGCTAATCCTGCGTTACCTGATGAATTGACCACAGCTCTCAATAGATGATAGATATTGATAGGTATCTACCAAGGGAGTCTCTCACCATGAGCGCGACCGCCAAGCTATTCACGCATGGGCGCAGCCAAGCCGTGCGCCTGCCAAAAGAGTTCCGCTTCGAAGGCAAGGAGGTCCGGGTCAGCCGGATCGGCAATCGCGTGATCCTTGAACCGCTCGACGCTGACAACGCCATGCCTTGGGCGGCTATCGACGAGGTAGGCGACACGCCCTTCATGCCCGAAGGTCGTGAGCAGCCAACCATGCCAGCCGACCGCGTCGTGTTCGACTGATGATCCATCTTGATACCAATGTCGCAATCGCGCTCTTGAACGGACGGTCACGTCAAGTTCGCGAACGCTTCGATGAGGCGCGAAATGCAGGAACCCCGTTCGGCCTGTCAATCATCGTCTACCATGAACTGATGTATGGTGCCGCAGCCAGCGAGCGCCGACACGCGAACGAGGAGAAGATCGCCCTGTTCATCGCTTCGGGCGGGATTTCCCTGATCGAATTCAATGAGGGCGACGCAGAAGAAGCAGCGGATATTCGCGCCCACCTCCGCAGACAGGGCACACCGATCGGGCCGTATGATGTGCTGATCGCCGCCCAAGCGCGCCAAGCCGGCACCGTGCTGGTGACTGCCAATACAGCCGAGTTCGCCCGTGTACCTGGCCTGCAAGTACTCGACTGGACAGCAACCTCGTAGCTGCTGGCACCCACGAAATAGGAAACGGCCGAAATAGAACGCGCTTGCTTGACTGACGAGCGCCCACCATCTGGCGTGGCGTTCGTGGACGTTGCTTTGCAGCTCTATCAAGGACGTGCCGAGAGTGCCCCAGCCAATTTCGGTAGCGGCATCTAAGATTGAGAGAAATCAGTAGATCGCGGGGGAACCTTACGGTCCAAGTTCCAAGTGGCGGAGAAGGAGTCCCCTGCCCGCCACCGTAGGAAATCTCCGCTATGTACGGCAGGCCGCGAGCACCGATCATTCACCGCTTCAACAGCGTGGCGGCGAGCAGCGCGACCAATAGGCCGACTATCCAGCGGGCAGAAGACTTCAACGACAGCAGCAGCTTCAATGTGTCAGGGTCAATACCAGGCGCGGCGGTCTCGGCAACTGCCGGAGGAGCGGTGACCAAGGCGGCCTTTTCGTCCTCCAAGACCATATCTCGCGCGCGCTGTTGGCTTGTGATCTGGGGCGTTGTCACGGAATTGATGTACAGCTTCGCCTCGCCAACACCGCCCAGACGTGGCACGGTAAGGCCTTCTGGCAATTCAAGCTTTTGCTCATCGCCGCTCGTCAGGACCTTCACGTCGCGGGTGGAGATCGAGGGCGACCAATCGGAGTAAAATCCCGTCACCAGACCGGCGCCAAAGATGACTTCGTGCGCATTGCCGGAAGTGATCCGCTGCGCATAGTGCTCAAACGTGCTTGGCTTCACCATCAGGTAGAATTGAACGCAATCTTCCTGGGTCACTTGTCGAAAGTCGGTCTCGCTGGTGTAGCTAACCGCGCCCCAGGCCCGACAGTGTTCAACATCATCTTCGGATTCGAGCGGTCGGACATCGAGTCGGAAGTCGCTGATAACGCGATCGGTGCCGAACATACGGTACGTTGTCTGCCGCCGCCAATTGTCATCGTCACCTGGAGAGCCAGGAAGAAGCTTTGCCCTGATTGTGCGCTGCTGCCTAATCCCGGCTATCTGCTGAAAGTGACCCTCAAATTCTGCGCCGCTGATCACCCCGAGCTCGTCAGCCAGGATCAGCTCTCGCGCGGTGAAGTAGAGGGGCCAACCCCAGGGGATTTGATCGTAGCCGACCACTTGGCCTTGCTCATCGAGCTCGTTGATTGCCCACCGATAAAATGATTTGTGTTCGGGCACCGCATGAAATCGCAGTTGCCGATTGAGGTGAAATTCCAACTGATGTCCCCCGAATGCTCTTCACATTGTGCCAGAGCGACGACGAAGATGGCAACCTCGCGTGTTGTGCAGGCGACGCCAAAGAAGGGTAAGAAAAGCGGGGAGCGCCATGTCAGATAAACGCCCCCGCTCTAGCCGGACAGGTCCGACTGAACGGCTGTTCAGCATAGAAAAAATCTTAGACCGCGCCGCACTTCTCGCGTCAGACCTTGGCCCAAAAGCCGTAGGTGCCAGCCAAACGAGCAGGCCACGTCGACCAGGCGCGCCTCACCGATCTCTTCCTCCCGCACGATAACAACGTCTTCGCCGCGTGGGGCAATCAGCGTCAGTTCGAGCGCCGTCACGGGCGGGTTCATTGGAGCCTTTGACTGTCTGAGCCCAGACAGAAGATGTTCGGAATAGCGACAAGAAAGGTCCACCGCCCATTATCTCGCTGGAATAGCCGTTCTGCTGTTGCCATGTACCCCACTGTAGCAATCTGTAGCAGATCGCCGTGGAACCACTAGGTATTCCAGCACCTTGTCCGGAAATCAAGCGCTTGGAGCGTTATGGCGGAGAGGGTGGGATTTGAACCCACGATACCCTTGCAGGTATGCCGCATTTCGAGTGCGGTGCATTCGACCACTCTGCCACCTCTCCGCGGTCTGGTCGGCGCTTGTTCGGCGCGGGCGTTCTCATAACGGGCCTATGACGGGTTGGCAAGCCGAAAAGTCGAAGCATTCCATCCTTTTGCCTTGACACTTTTTTGTCGCTCGCGTATTTCGGCTGCGCACTAGGTGTGGAGTAATCCGTGCCTTGGCCGTCCCGCGCTCGCGCGGGGCTTCACCGGCAGGACGAATTCGAGGATTAACCTCTGAAATCCCTGCTTAACTTCGACTGATAAAAAGACGGCCACCCTGCTGAAGCAGCGGGGAGAGCTGGAACGAACATGAAAGGATAAAAAATGTTCGCAGTCATCAAGACCGGCGGTAAACAGTACCGTGTGGCAGCCAACGACGTGCTGACCATCGAAAAGCTGGAAGCCACCGCTGGCGATTCCATTGAATTCACCGAAGTGCTCGTGATCGGCGAAGGCGCCGACGCTGCGATCGGTGCGCCCTTCGTAACCGGCGCCTCTGTCAAGGCAGAAGTCGTCGAACAGAACCGCGGCAAGAAGGTCATCGCCTTCAAGAAGCGCCGCCGTCAGAATTCGAAGCGTACGCGCGGCCATCGTCAGCATCACACGGTCGTCCGTATCACGGACATCGTGGCTGCCAAGTAAGATCAACGGGACAGGGTTTAAAGGAGAACTCCAATGGCACACAAAAAAGCTGGCGGTTCATCGCGCAACGGTCGCGATTCTCAGTCCAAGCGCCTTGGCGTGAAGAAGTTCGGCGGCGAAGCCGTCATCGCAGGCAACATCATCGTGCGTCAGCGCGGTACTGAGTGGCATCCGGGTTCCAACGTCGGCCTCGGCAAGGATCACACGATTTTTGCGCTTACCGCCGGCAATGTGAACTACCGAACCAAGGCCAACGGTCGCGTCTACGTGTCTGTCATGCCGAAAGCGGAAGCAGCGGAATAAGCCGGTAGCGCTCAAAAACAGCCGGCGTCTCATCGACCCGGCTGTCCGTATCAGGTTCAGTCTAGAAAACAGGGGAGATGGGGCGCCATCTCCCCTTTTTCTTTACCCCTCAAGGAGGACTGAACCATGCAAGGCGAATTGTTAAGGGTAGACCAATCACGGTCGCCCCGGGAAGACCAGGTGTCTTCCGAAGAACGGCTGAGGCCGGAACGGTTAAGGACCGATTGCCCTGTCTTGTTATCGGAAAGGCTCGTCATGCGCGCGCCCCACGAAGAAGACATCGACGCCCTTGCCCATCTCGCCAATAACGCCAAAGTCGCCACCATGGTATCGCGTATGCCGCACCCTTATACCGCCGATGATGCTGCTGACTTCGTGCGTCGCACGAAAAATGGCGAAATTGGCAAGTGCGTCTATGCGATCACCAAAGCCGAAAACGGCGCCTTTGTCGGCTGCTGCGGCGTCGAGCCGCATGCCGACGGCAGAACTGTCGAGATCGGCTACTGGCTGGGCGAGCCCTATTGGAACAAGGGTTATACCACCGAGGCTTGCCATGCCCTGGTCGATATGGTGTTCAGGACCCGTCAGGACGTCGATCAGATCGACGCCCGCTGCCGGGTGATGAACGTTGCCTCGCGCCGCGTCATCCAGAAGTGCGGCTTTCAGTTCCAGGGTTCGGGGCTCGCCGCCTCGCTGGCGCTCGGCAGCAACGTGCCTGTGGAATGGTACAGGCTCGACCGCAAGACCTGGATGTCGCTCAGAAGCTGGGGGAACATCGCATGAGCACGACCGCGCTGCAAAGGCCGGAGTTGAAGCCGATGATGCCAGGCCCCGCGCCTGTCATCTCGACCGCCCGGCTGACGCTCCGCCCCCACAGGCTGAGCGATGCGCCATCGATTGCGGAATCGCTGTCCGATTTCGCCGTCACGCGCATGCTGTCCCGCGTACCCGCACCGTTCGACCGGCAGGATGCGCTGGACTGGCTGGTCCCGGTTACATCAGGCGCCCTGCCGGACTGGCCCTTAGCGATCACCGGCAAGGACGATGTCCATATCGGCAACGTCTCGATCGAGCTGCGCCACGGCCGCTGGCACCTCGGCTACTGGTTGAACCGCTATTACTGGCGGCGCGGTTATATGAGCGAGGCGGTGGCTGGGATCATCGAGCGCTTTTCGCGCCGCATGCCGGAGACGCCGATCCATTCCGGCGTCTTCGCCGACAACCCGGCCTCGCTGCGATTGCAGGAGAAGCTCGGTTTCCGCATGACCGGTTGCGGCGAAATCTATTGTTTCGCCCGCAACACCATGGTGTCGCACATCGAAACCGTGCTGCAGCCGGGCATGCTGCAGCCGCGCAAGGTGGCGTAACGGAGCATGATGCCGAAAAGTGTGAGCGGTTTTCTTATAACATCATGCTCATACCAAGAAAGGGAGATGCCGCCCGACCGGCGGCGTCTCCGTCAATCGCCGATCTCGACCCATAGCGGGAAATGATCGGAGCCGACGGATTGGGTATCGATCCGGGCGGATTCCAATCGGCCCTCGAGGCCGCAACTGACGAAGCAATAATCGAGATGCATGCGTTCGCCGTGATCCTCGGGATTCATCCAGCTGTAGCTCTCCGGGCCATAGGCCTTGAGCGCCGCAAAGGCGTCGACCGGCGTGCCGATCCTGGCGATACGGCCGTAATATCCGCCACCGGCACCGGCAAGCGCGCAATATTCCGGCGATTCCGGCTCCATGTTGAAATCACCCATGATGACGTAATCCTCCGGCAGCGGCGGCTCCGGCAGATCGAATTCACAGCCCCCGGTCAGCGATCCACCCTCCTGAACGAAAGCGTTGATACGCCCGTTCAAGAATTGCAGCTGGGCGATGCGCTCGTCTGGAGAGACATGGTCGAGATGCACGGAATAGACCCGCATCGCCCCGCCGGGTGCTGCGATCAGCGCCTCGGTTGCGCCACGCTGCAGGTTGATTTTGCCGATCGTCCGGCTGCGCGGCAGAAGCAGCGTTCGGGTCGAAAGGATCGGCCAGCGCGACAACACCATATTGCCGAACTGAAATCGCGTGCCCGGCACCGGCTGAGGCCGACCTTCGTTAGCCTCGACATGCATGTCGCAGGCCGGCCCATACACCCAGAAATGGTCGGGAAACAAGGCCGCAATGTCGGCCACCATGTCGGCAAAACCGTTGCGCGAGAAGCCGCGGGTCACCTCCTGCAGCGCGATGACATCGGCGCCCTCAAGGCTCCGGGCAATCCGCGCGAGATCGTATCTGCCGTCGAGACCGAAGCCGTACTGTATGTTATAGCTCGCAAAATTCACGATAATCTTTGACCTCCGTCGGAACCGCCTATATCGAATGGGCCAAGACGGGCCGTCCAACCGCCACCGGATACTGGAAGTAAAATGAAATTTCTCGACGAAGCAAAGGTCTATATCCGATCCGGAGACGGCGGCGGGGGCAGCGTTTCCTTCCGGCGCGAGAAATTCATCGAGTTCGGCGGCCCCGACGGCGGCGATGGCGGACGCGGCGGCGATGTCTGGGTCGAGACCGTCAACGGCCTCAACACGCTGATCGATTTCCGTTTTCAGCAGCATTTCAAGGCAACGACCGGTACCCATGGCATGGGCAGGAACCGCACCGGCGCCAATGGCAGCGACGTGACGCTGAAGGTTCCCGTGGGCACCCAGATCTTCGAGGAAGACCGGGAAACGCTAATCTGCGATCTCACCGTCGAAGGCCAGCGTTATTGCCTCGCCCATGGCGGCAATGGCGGCTTCGGCAACGCTCATTTCAAGACCTCGACCAACCAGGCGCCGGATTGGGCCAATCCCGGCCTGCCCGGCGAGGAAAAGACCCTCTGGCTGCGGCTGAAGCTGATTGCCGATGCCGGCCTTGTCGGCATGCCTAACGCCGGCAAGTCGACCTTCCTTGCATCAGTCACCCGTGCCCGGCCGAAGATCGCCAACTACCCGTTCACCACGCTGCATCCCAATCTCGGCGTCGCCACCATCGACGAGCGGGAATTCATTCTGGCCGACATTCCCGGCCTGATCGAAGGCGCCCATGAGGGTGTCGGCATCGGCGACCGTTTCCTCGGCCATGTCGAGCGCACCCGCGTGCTGTTGCACCTCGTCTCCGCCCAGGAAGAAAAGGTCGGTAAGGCCTATAAGACGGTGAAGCACGAGCTCGAAGCCTATGGCAACGAGCTGGCTGATAAGGCTGAGATCGTGGCGCTGTCGCAGATCGACGTGCTCGACGAGGCCGAACTGAAGAAGAAGACCAAGGAGCTGGCCAAGGCCTGCGGCAAGACGCCGTTCCAGATTTCGGCCGTCACCGGCAAGGGCATGACCGAGGTCCTGCGCGCGCTGCGCGACATCATCGTCGAGGACAATACCGAGGAAAAGCCGGCCAAGGTGCTGAAGCAGCGCCATCGCGACATTGTTGTCGCCGATGAGGCTGAGGACATTGGCGAGGATGGAGCCGATGACCAGCCGTAAGCCGCTTGGCCGCTATCGCCGCGTCGTCATCAAGATCGGCTCGGCCCTGCTGGTTGACCGCAAGGCAGGGCTGAAGAAGGCCTGGCTCGATGCCATGTGCGCCGATATCTCCGGCTTGAAGGCTAGAGGCATCGATGTGCTCGTCGTATCGTCAGGCGCCATCGCGCTCGGCCGCTCGGTGCTCGACCTGCCCTCGGGCGCGTTGAAACTGGAGGAAAGCCAGGCCGCTGCCGCCGTCGGCCAGATCGCCTTGGCGCGCGCCTGGTCGGAGAGCCTGTCGCGCGGCGAGATCGTCGCCGGCCAGATCCTGCTGACGCTTGGCGACACCGAGGAGCGCCGCCGCTATCTCAATGCGCGGGCCACCATCAACCAACTTCTAAAAATCGGCGCCGTGCCGATCATCAACGAAAACGATACGGTCGCGACCAGCGAAATCCGCTATGGCGATAATGACCGCCTGGCCGCCCGCGTCGCGACGATGACCGGCGCCGATCTGCTCATCCTTCTCTCCGATATCGACGGCCTCTATAGCGCGCCGCCGCATCTCGATCCGAACGCAACGTTCCTGGAGACGATTGCCGAAATCACCCCCGAGATCGAGGCGATGGCCGGCGGCGCGGCCTCCGAGCTCTCGCGGGGCGGCATGCGCACCAAGATCGATGCCGGCAAGATCGCCACCACATCGGGCTGCGCCATGATCATCGCCTCCGGCAAGACCGACAGCCCGCTGTCGGCGATCGAAAACGGCGCGCGTTCCTCCTGGTTCGCACCGTCCGGCACACCGGTGACCGCCCGCAAGACCTGGATCGCCGGCCAGCTGCAGCCGGCCGGCGAACTGCATGTCGATGATGGCGCTGTTACGGCCCTCGGGGCCGGCAAGAGCCTGCTTCCCGCCGGCGTGCGCAGCGTTTCCGGCCTCTTCAGCCGCGGCGATACGGTGGCGATCATCGGTCCCGCCGGCCGCGAGATCGCCCGCGGCCTTGTCAGTTACGATGCCGAGGACGCCCGCCGGATTGCCGGCCGCAAGTCGGCTGAGATCGAGGCCATTCTCGGTTATCCCGGCCGCGCCGCCATGGTCCATCGCGACGATATGGTGATGACGGGACAGGCCGGTTCTAAATCGGAAAGGCAGAAGAAGGACGCGAGCTATGCTTGATACCGTTGCGCCAAGCCCTGACATTGACGCGCTGATGAACGACATCGGCCGCAAGGCAAAGGCTGCCGCACGACCGCTGAGCTTTGCGTCGACCGAGGTCAAGAACAGGGCGTTGAACGCCATGGCCGATGCGATCCTGGCCAACAAGGCTGAGATTCTTGCCGAGAACACCAAGGACCTGAAGGACACCGAAGGCAGCGAGATGCTTGCCTCCTTCGTCGACCGGCTGACGCTGAACGACAAACGCGTCGTTGAAATGGCCGAGGGAATCCGCGCCATCGCCGCCCTTGCAGATCCGGTCGGTGAGGTCATCGCCGCCTGGGACCGGCCGAACGGGCTGAAGATCGAGCGCGTCCGCACGCCGCTCGGCGTCATCGGCGTCATCTTCGAAAGCCGGCCGAACGTCACCGCCGATGCCGGCGCCCTCTGCCTCAAGGCGGGCAATTCAGTCATCCTGCGCTGCGGCTCGGATTCGCGCCGTTCATCGCAGGCTATCCATGCCTGCCTCGTCGAGGGACTGACAGCGGCGGGACTTCCAGAGCATGCTATCCAGCTCGTTCCAGTCACCGATCGCGCCGCGGTCGGCGCCATGCTGCGCGGCTTGGATGGGGCAATCGACGTCATCGTGCCGCGCGGCGGCAAGAGCCTGGTCGCCCGCGTGCAGAGCGAGGCCCGCGTGCCGGTTTTTGCCCATCTAGAAGGCCTTTGCCATGTCTATGTCGATGGCTCGGCCGATATCGAGATGGCGAAGCAAATCGTCGTCAATTCCAAGATGCGCCGCACCGGCATCTGCGGCTCAGCCGAAACGCTGCTCGTCGATGGCGCCGCGATCGGCACGCATCTGACACCGCTGCTCGAGGTGCTCACGCTAGCCGGCTGCGAGGTCCGCGCCTCGCCGACAGTGCTAAAGGTCGCCCCGGGCATGAAGCCCGCAACCGAAGAGGACTGGTCGACCGAATATCTCGACGCGATCATTTCGGTCGCCGTCGTCGACGGCATATCGGGCGCGATCGCCCATATCCAGACCTATTCCTCGAACCACACCGAAGCGGTCATCGCCGAGGACCCAGACGTCGTCGCGCGCTTCTTCACCGAAGTCGATTCGGCGATCCTGCTGCACAATGCCTCGACGCAGTTTGCCGATGGCGGCGAGTTCGGCATGGGCGCGGAAATCGGCATCGCCACCGGCAAGATGCATGCCCGCGGCCCCGTCGGCGTCGAACAGCTCACCTCCTTCAAGTATCGGGTGCACGGCGCCGGACAGACGCGGCCCTGACGTGACGGCGGAGAGTTTGGACCGGCATTATCTCCGCATGCCGCACAGCGAGCGCGGCATGGTCGTCGGTCTGTTCGGCGGTTCGTTCAATCCGCCGCACCAGGGCCACGCGCTCGTCGCCGAGATCGCCATCAAGCGGCTCGGCCTCGATCAGCTCTGGTGGATGGTCACCCCCGGCAATCCGCTGAAGAGCCGCAACCAGCTCGCCCCGCTTGCCGAGCGCATTGCCGAAAGCGAACGTGTCGCCGCCGATCCGCGCGTCAAGGTCACCGCCTTCGAACAGGCGCTCGGCGTCAGCTACACCGCCCATACGCTCGCCCGCGTCAAAGCCCGCAATCCGCATGTGCATTTCATCTGGATCATGGGCGCCGACGGCCTGCAGACCTTCCACAAATGGCAGAAATGGCAGGAAATTGTCCGCACTTTCCCGATCGCCGTCATCGACCGACCGGGCGCGACGCTATCCTACCTCTCCTCGAAGATGACCAGGACCTTCGATTTCGCCCGTGTCGACGAAGATGATGCCCGTATTCTCTGGAAGAAGCGGGCACCGGCCTGGACCTTCATCCACGGGCCGCGCTCCGGCCTGAGCTCGACGGCAATCCGCAACGGCTCGCTGCCGGGCAGCTCCGAATAGGCTTATTTTTCGGGGAATCCCTGAAACGAGAAAGCCCGACGGGGGAGGATCCGTCGGGCTTATAAACTCGATCGACAACTGGGAGGAGGAGTGTTGTCGACCCTATCGAGCGGCTATGGGAGGAGGAGTTCGCCGCTTCGATGCTCATGTTTTATCATATTCCGCACGAAGGTGAATATCGATTGGTGCATTGCAGCAATGCATAGACTGCAATCCTGTCCGGAAACATCGCTTCGGCGTTGCCGGTTTTATCGGCAGAATCAATGGAGCATGGCTCTGTCTCCGGGGAATCCCTGCGGTTTGCAAAAGTGCCGACTGGATATTTCTGCTCGATGGATCCGATTTTGCCTTGAAGCCATGCGCATGCCGAATGTTCGAAGCATTGGTTCCTGCGAACGTGGCGGTCGGCACGTTATATTTTTCTGGATATATCCCTAGCCAAGGCGAGCCGCCCGTTATATTCGTCGCAATATTTCGAACCTGGGAGCAAATCATGCAGAACCGCCGCCAATGGATGAAACTGGCAATCGCCGCCATATCAGCCCTGTGGCTTGGTGCCGCGGCGCTACCGGCGCCTGCCGCCGCAGCCGAAAAGCTTACCGTCTTTGCGGCGGCGAGCCTCAAGGATGCGCTCGACGCCGCCAATGCCGCCTGGACCAAGGAAAGCGGCAAGGAAGCTGTTGCCTCCTACGCGGCAAGCGGAGCGCTGGCCAAGCAGATCGAAAACGCCGCTCCCGCCGATATCTTCATCTCGGCCGACCTCGACTGGATGGATTACCTCGCCAAGAAGAACCTCATCAAGGCCGACACCCGTTCCAACCTGCTTGGAAACCGCATCGTGCTCGTTGCCGAAAAGGACAAGGCAAAACCGGTCGAGATCAAACAGGGCTTCGATCTTGCAGCGCTTTTGGGTGACGGCAAGCTGGCGATGGGTGAGCCGAAATCGGTTCCGGCCGGCAAATACGCCATGGCCGCGCTGGAAAAGCTCGGCGTCTGGAAATCGGTGGAAAGCAAGGTCGCCGGCGCTGAAAGCGTGCGCGCCGCTCTGGCCCTCGTCTCCCGCGGCGAAGCGCCTTACGGCATCGTCTACCAGACGGATGCCGCCGCCGATAAGGGTGTGGCCGTCGTCGGCACCTTCCCGGCCGACTCCCATCCGCCGATCATTTATCCCGTCGCCATTCTTGCCGAGAGCAAGAACCCCGACGCAACGGCCTATCTGGATTTCCTGAAATCCGACAAGGCCGCCGCCTTCTTCACGGCGCAGGGTTTTACCGTTCTCAAGTGATTGAGGGGGCGAAATGATTGCGGAATCAACAGTGACAACTTAGCGTGAAGGCTCAGTTAGGCGAGCCTCCTGTCCCGTTCGAGCCAATGGCTGCCCCTCACCCTAACCCTCTCCCCGCTCGCGGGGAGAGGGGACGTGCCCTGCGAAAGGTTGGTGGGGACGGAGAGGTCGCGGCATATCCCCTTCGCCCCGTTTACGGGGAGAAGGTGCCGGCAGGCGGATGAGGGGCAGGCACCGGGTGACACCGAATTTCCAGGGGAGATAGCCGCATTTGGATACGTTGGGCCTGAGCAACGAGGAATGGACGGCGATCCTGCTCAGCCTGCGCGTCTCGCTCGTCGCCATGCTGGCGAGCCTGCCCTTCGGCATCCTCGTCGCCCTGCTGCTTGCCCGAGGCCGCTTCTGGGGCAAGTCGGTGCTGAACGGCATCGTTCACCTGCCGTTGATCCTGCCCCCTGTCGTTACCGGTTTCCTGCTCCTCATCCTGTTCGGCCGCCGTGGCCCGATCGGCAGCCTGCTCGACCAGTATCTCGGCATCGTCTTTTCCTTCCGCTGGACAGGCGCAGCACTCGCTTGCGCCATCATGGCCTTTCCGCTGATGGTGCGCAGCATCCGCCTGTCGATTGAGGCGGTCGACCGCAAGCTGGAGGAGGCGGCCGGAACGCTCGGCGCCGGTCCCTTCTGGGTGTTTCTGACGATCACCCTGCCGCTGACCTTGCCCGGCATCATCGCTGGCATGATCCTTTCCTTCGCCAAAGCGATGGGCGAATTCGGTGCGACGATCACCTTCGTCTCCAACATCCCAGGCGAAACCCAGACGCTGTCGGCAGCGATCTACACTTTTACCCAAGTGCCGGGCGGCGATGCCGGCGCCCTGCGCCTAACGCTTGTCGCCGTCGTCATTTCCATGGCAGCCCTGCTTGCCTCCGAATTCCTCGCCCGTCTCGCCGGCCAAAGGATCGATCCGGAATGACGCTGATCGTCGAAGTAAAACAGCGGCTCGGCGCCTTTTCGCTCGACGCCGCCTTCACCTCCGAGCGCGGCGTCACCGCGCTGTTCGGCCGCTCCGGCTCCGGCAAGACCTCGATGATCCGCATCATCGCCGGCCTCGCCCGCCCGGACGAAGGCCGGGTCGTTCTCGACGGCGAGCTGCTGACCGAAATCGCAACCGGCATCTTCATCCCGAAACATCGCCGCCGCTTCGGTTATGTCTTCCAGGAGGCTCGGCTTTTCCCGCATCTCAGCGTCCGCGCCAATCTCGCCTATGGCCGCTGGTTCGCGGCCGGAGCGGCACGCGGCGAGAGCTTCGACCACATCGTCGACCTGCTCGGCATCGAGCCGCTGCTCGAACGCAGCCCCGCAAAACTTTCCGGCGGCGAGAAGCAGCGCGTCGCCATCGGTCGCGCGCTGCTCTCCTCGCCCCGCCTGCTGTTGATGGACGAGCCGCTCGCCGCCCTCGACGACGCGCGCAAGGCCGAGATCCTGCCGTATCTGGAGCGATTGCGCGACGAGACGGAAATTCCGATCGTCTATGTCAGCCATTCGATCGCCGAAGTGGCGCGGCTGGCAAACCAGGTCGTCGTCATGCGCGACGGCAAGGTGGAAGCGATCGGCCCGGCCGTCGACATATTGAGCCGTCCCTCTGCGGCGACCGACCGGAAAGAGGCGGGCGCGCTGCTCGAAGGCACCGTCGAAAGCTTCGATCCGCACCACCGCCTGTCGACCGTAGCCCTGAAATCCTCCCGGCTGCATATTCCGAGTACAGCCCTTACTTCAGGCAGACCGGTGCGCGTCCGCATTCCGTCCCGCGACGTCATGCTGGCGACCACCAGACCCGAGGGCCTCAGCGCGCTGAATATTCTCGAAGGCAGGATCGAAGCGATATCATCGGATGACGACGGGACGGTGGAAATCCGGCTCGACTGCGGCGGCGATATCATTCTTTCCCGCATCACGACACTCTCCTGCGAGCGTCTCGATCTCCAGCCGGGAAAGGCCGTCTTCGCCGTCATCAAGACAGTTGCCCTGGAGGCCTGATCAGCCGCACTCGCGCTGCTGCAGGTTGCGTTTGCCCTCGAGCCAGGCGAGATCTTCGGCAAGGCTTTCGCGCATCGTCCTTTCCATCCGGCGGAAACACTCGAGCAATTCCTCGCCGAACGGCGTCAGCGCCGCGCCGCCGCCCTTCTGCCCGCCGCGCTGCGGCTCCACCACCTGTTCTGAGAACATCCGGTTCATCTCGCTGACCAGCAGCCATGCCCGCCGATAGGACATGTCCATCGCCCGTCCCGCCGCCGAGATTGATCCGGTCTGGCGGATGTGTTCCAGCAGCTCCATCTTGCCATGGCCGAGCCGATCCTCATCCGGGAAGCTGATTCGCAGGACGGGCACGAGTGTTTTTGCGGCTGAATCGGTCATCGAATCGTGAAATCGTGGAATTCGCCGCACTTTACGCGGCGGTACGGAAACTGTACACCGCCCGCACCAGCAGCCCGCGCGGCAATATTCTTCAATTCAGACGCCAGATCGGATTTTCGACCGTTCTGTATCTTAGCACGTCTTGAAACATTAATGGTTTGATGCCTATCTTAACCATGATCCGGTCTCGATCGGATCTCGTGTTGTGCATGGTTTGTCATTCCAGGAAAGGGAAAGCACTGACAACAGTACACGCCAAGGGAAAGACGTTCGCCGTTATCCCGAAGAGTGCGGAACGTGGCGCCGATGCCGCCGCCCGCGCCCTAGAAACCGTCCTCGCCAGCCTCGAGGACTCCAAAGCTGAAGATATCGTCACCATCGACATTGCCGGAAAATCGGCGCTGGGAGACTACATGATCGTCGTCTCCGGCCGCTCGAGCAGGCATGTCATGGCGATCTCGGATCACCTGCTCACCGACCTGAAGGACGACGGCCTCGGTACGGCCCGCGTCGAAGGTCAGGAAGGCGGCGATTGGGTCCTGATCGACACCGGTGACATTATCGTGCACGTGTTCCGTCCCGAAATCCGCGAGTTCTACAACATCGAAAAGATGTGGGCGGCTCCGGATATGGATGAAGAAACACGGCACTGACAGGCAGGCCGGCATTCTGTCCGGCGCCTGAAACGTGGCATTGACTGGCCGGAAAACATCAGAAGCCGGCCAGTGGCGCCTTGCGCGCAAGATGTGCCGCATCAGCAGGAGCGGATGAATGCGAATTGGTCTTTTTGCGGTGGGACGGCTAAAATCCGGCCCCGAAAAGGATCTTGCGGCCCGTTATTTCGACCGTTTCGCCAAGGCCGGCCCTGCCGTCGGCCTCGAACTGTCCCGTGTTGCCGAAGTTGCCGAGAGCCGCGCCTCCAACGCGGAAACCCGCAAGCGCGAGGAAGCGGCGCAGCTCGTGAAATCGCTTGCCGATGGCAGCATCCTCATTCTCCTCGATGAACGCGGCAAGGCGCTCGACAGCGAAGCCTTCGCAAGCCTGCTCGGCTCCTATCGCGATCAGGGCAAACGCGAGCTGACCATCGCCATTGGCGGCGCCGACGGGCTCGATCCCTCCCTCTATGACCGTGCCGACGCCACGCTTTGTCTGGGCAAAATGACCTGGCCGCATCAACTCGTGCGGACGCTGATTGCCGAACAGCTTTATCGCGCCGTCACCATCCTGTCCGGCCACCCGTATCACCGCGTCTGATGCCGCGTCGGCCTCATGCGCCGGCAGTGCGTCGCATTGTCGCGCAGTGTATCTGCGTGACGCAAGCCTGTTTGCCTGCGTCACGCAGCCGTGTTTGGCTGCCGGTCCATTGTGCTTCAAACTTTCTGGCAAAGCGCGCCAAATCAGCTTAGTCTTCGCGCGATTTGAGAAAGTGCCCCAACACGCATGACGAGAGAAGCAACCAGGCGATACCGCATGATCCTGCCGGCTATCGCGGCCGGTGTCGGTATAGCGGTGATTGCCGTGTCGGCAGATCCCTTCATCGTCCAGGCCCAGGATGCCGCACCCGAGGCTGCGCAATCATCCGCACCCCAGCCGGCAGCCGAACCGCCGCCTCCCGATCCGGCCGCCGAACTTTCCGCCAAACGGGATGAGACCCGGACCGAACTCGCAACCCTGGCGAAAACGATCAGCCTCTCCGCCGACAAGGTGAGCGCGCTCAAACAGAGCATCGCGGATCTGGAAAAGAGCACGCAAAGCATTCGCCAGGCACTGATCGAGTCCGCTGCCCGCCGCAAGGCGCTCGACCAGCAGATCCTCGCAAGCGAGAAGAAGCTTGCCGATCTCGGCGTCAAGGAGGATGGCATCCGCCGTTCCCTGCACGAGCGGCGCGGCCTTCTCGCCGAGGTGCTGGCAGCGCTCCAGCGCATGGGCCGCAACCCGCCGCCCGCTTTGCTTGTCACCCCTGATGACGCGCTCGCCTCCGTGCGCAGCGCCATCCTGCTTGGCGCCGTCGTGCCCGGCATCCGCAAGGAGACCGACAAGCTTGCCGGAGACCTTGCAAGCCTTGCCGCATTGCAGACCGCAAGTGCCGCCGAGAAGGCTAGCCTGACTGCGACGATGACGAACGGCATCGAGGAAGAGCGGCGTATGGACCTGCTGCTTGCCGAAAACGATAAGCTCAGCCGCAGCAATGCCGCCGAACTCACGGCCGAGAGGAAGCGCTCCGAGGAACTGGCTGGCAAGGCGACCAGCCTTGAAGGCCTCGTCGCCTCGATGGAATCCGAGATTGCTTCGGTGCGCGACGCCGCCGCCGCCGCTCGCCAGGCGGAGGAGAACCGCAAGCTGATGACGGACGAGCAGCGCGCCCAGGCCAAGGCCTTGGCCGACAGCGGTGTGCCCGATAAAAACCGCATTGCGCCCGCATATCCGTTCGGAGAATTGAAGGCGAAATTGGAGGTGCCCGTTGCGGGCGATATCCTGCGCCAGTTCGGCGATGCCGACGGCACCGGGCACGAGGCCATGGGAATGACGGTCGCCACCAATCCGGAGACGGTGGTGACGGCGCCTGCCGATGGCTTGGTGGTTTTTGCCGGCGCTTTCCGCAGCTACGGCCAGATGATCATCCTCGACACCGGCGATGGCTACCACTTGGTTCTCTCGGGAATGGATACAATCAATACCCGGCAGGGAAAGTTCGTTTTCTCCGGCGAACCGCTCGCCGTGATGGGTGCGAAAAGAGTGGCAAGCGCAACTGCATTGGCGCTGGCAACGGACCGGCCAACGCTTTACATTGAATTTCGAAAGGACGGTAAACCGGTCGATTCCCGACCATGGTGGACCGCCAAAGATACTGGAAAGGCACGCAATGATTCGTAGGGCTTCTCTTGTTCTGGTCGGCGCATTGATGGGTGCGACCGCAATGAGCGTTATTTACTCGGCGGGTGTGCCGGCAGAAGCGGCCGGATCCTCGACGTACAAGGAACTCTCGGTGTTCGGCGATGTCTTCGAGCGTGTGCGCGCCCAATACGTGACGCCGCCGGCCGAAGACAAGCTGATCGAGAACGCCATCAACGGCATGCTCTCCTCGCTGGATCCGCATTCGAGCTACATGAATGCCAAGGACGCCGAGGACATGCGCACCCAGACCAAGGGCGAGTTCGGCGGCCTCGGCATCGAAGTCACGATGGAAGACGAACTCGTCAAGGTCATCACCCCGATCGACGATACGCCCGCCGCCAAGGCCGGCGTTCTCGCCGGTGACTATATTTCCGAGATCGATGGCCAATCCGTGCGTGGCCTGAAGCTTGAAGACGCCGTCGAGAAGATGCGCGGCGCCGTCAACACCCCGATCAAGCTGACGCTGATCCGCAAGGGCGCTGACAAGCCGATCGAGCTGACGGTCGTCCGTGACGTCGTCGCCGTCCAGGCCGTCAAGTCGCGTGTCGAGGACGATGTCGGTTATCTCCGCATCATCTCCTTCACGGAGAAGACCTATCCCGACATGGAAAAGGCGATCAAGAAGATCAAGGATACCGTTCCGGCCGACAAGCTGAAGGGTTATGTCCTCGACCTGCGCCTCAATCCGGGCGGTCTGCTCGACCAGGCGATCAACGTCTCCGATGCCCTGCTGGAACGCGGCGAAGTCGTTTCGACCCGCGGCCGCAATCCCGATGAAACCCGCCGCTTCAATGCCGGTCCGGGCGACCTGACGGATGGCAAGCCGGTTATCGTCTTGATCAACGGCGGTTCGGCTTCCGCATCGGAAATCGTCGCCGGCGCTCTTCAGGATCTGCGCCGCGCCACCGTTCTCGGTACCCGCTCTTTCGGCAAGGGCTCCGTCCAGACGATCATCCCGCTCGGCGAAAATGGCGCGCTGCGCCTGACCACGGCGCTCTACTACACGCCGTCGGGCCGCTCGATCCAGGGCACCGGCATCACCCCCGACATCAAGGTCGAGGAGCCGCTGCCGCAGGAACTGCAGGGCAAGATGGTGACCGAGGGCGAATCCAGCCTGCGCGGCCACATCAAGGGCCAGAGCGAGACCGATGAAGGTTCGGGCTCGGTTGCCTATGTTCCGCCGGACCCGAAGGACGACGTGCAGCTGAACTATGCGCTCGACCTTCTGCGCGGCAAGAAGACCGATCAGGCCTTCCCGCCGAACCCTGATAAGGCCGTCGTCGCCAAGTAACGATCACCTCAAGGCCGGGCATCTCGCCCGGCCTTGAGCCTTTGTGCTGTTTCCCGGTTTTGGAGCGGGTGAAAAATTGGGAACGGACCTGCATGCGCCTTTGGGCGGCCGCAACCGCAAAACCGGCAGCCGACGTCCGGGTGTTCTGCGCCTGGGCCGTATCGCCGCCAGTCTTTGTCTTTTCGCGATAGGCGGCTTTTCTCTCTATACGGCGTTTCGCGGCGATGGGATCGAACGCACCAAATCACCCGCGGCCGAACAAGTCGCAACACCGCCCTCCAATACCCCTCAGCCACTAGCGACAACCGCCAAGACGCCGGACGGCATGCCCCGCGCCGAACCACGCTCGGGCGCGACTGTCGAACAGATGGTCACTGGCGACGGCTCCGTCGTCACCAAATACAGCCCCCGCCCGCGCGACGGCAGCGGGCCGGTGCTGGTGGATGCCATGCAGATCGGCCAGGATCCGCGCATGGCGGCCCAGCCGAATGAAGCACTGCTTGAGGAAACCCCGTTTGGCAGGCTTCCGATCGTCGGCCCTGATGGCCGCCGCCCGATGGATCAATATGCCCGTCCCTCGTCCGGGGCCCGCGGTGTCCGCATCGCTATCGTCGTCAGCGGCCTCGGGCTCAGCCAGACCGGAACGCAGCGCGCCATCGCCGAATTGCCGGAGGAAATCACCTTCGCCTTTGCCGCAAGTGGCAACAGCCTGCAGCGCTGGATGCAGGAAGCCCGACGCGGCGGCCACGAGATTCTTTTGCAGGTACCGCTCGAGCCGTTTGATTACCCGGCGAATGATCCCGGCCCGGAGACGTTACTGACGACAAAACCGGCCGCCCGCAACATCGAGAACCTGCACAAGGCGATGGGCGAGATCACCAATTATACCGGCGTCATGAATTATCTCGGCGGACGTTTCCTGTCCGATTCCACCGCCATGGAACCTGTCATGCGCGATATCGGCAAGCGCGGCCTGCTGTTCCTCGACGACGGCACGTCGGCGCAGTCGAAGACGGCGGCGGTCGCCAGGGGAACCGAGCTGCCCTATGCCTTCGCCGATCTGCAGCTCGACGGCCAGCTCGATATCAACGCCGTCCTGAAGAAGCTCGACGAACTCGAGCGCATCGCCCGCAAGAACGGCCAGGCGATCGGCGTCGCCTCGGCTTTCGATGAGAGCGTCGATGCCATCGCCAAATGGAGCGAGGAGGCTGCAATGCGCGGCATCGAGATCGTCGGCGTCGCCGCCCTTTCCAGCGACCCCAAAAATCCCTGACACAAATTCCCTGAACGGAGAAGAAGATGAGCCAGGCGCCCGTAAAAGCCGAGGATCTACCCTACCGCCCCTGCGTCGGCGTAATGATCCTGAACCGCGATGGCCTTGTCTGGGCCGGGCGACGCATTCCCGATGGCAATTCGGAATATGACGGCTCGCCGCAGCTTTGGCAGATGCCGCAGGGCGGCATTGACAAGGGCGAGGATCCGCTGGACGCCGCCTACCGCGAACTCTACGAGGAGACCGGCATCAAGACGGTGACCCTGCTTGCCGAAGCAGGAAACTGGATCAATTATGATCTGCCGCCGGCACTGATCGGCATCGGGTTGAGGGGAAAATTCCGCGGCCAGACCCAGCGCTGGTTCGCCTTCCGCTTCGACGGCGACGACAGCGAGATCGCCATCAACCCACCGCCCGGCGGCCACGAGCCGGAATTCGATTCCTGGGAATGGAAGCCGATGCAGGAACTGCCGGGACTGATCGTCCCCTTCAAGCGCAGCGTCTACGACCAGGTGGTGGCCGAATTCCAGCATCTGGCAGGACTGCAATCGGAAGACTGACCGATACGGGATGATCGGATGCGCAACACCGGCCGCCCAGCCGGCCGGTGTTCGTTCGAACGCTATTCGGCTTCGTTGGCGGAATCGGCGTTGAGCTGGCCATATTTGCTCTCGCCGATTTTCCCGAGCAGATCGAGCTGCGTTTCGAGGAAGTCGATATGGCCTTCCTCATCCATAAGCAGCTCTTCGAAGAGCTTCATGGAAACGTAATCGCCGGCCTCGTGACAGATATCGCGCGACTTCTTGTAGGCCGCCCGGGCGTCGTATTCGCCGGCGAGATCGGCCTCCAGCACTTCCTTGACGTTCTGGCCGATGCGCAGAGGCGCAAGGGTCTGCAGGTTGGGATGGCCTTCAAGGAAAATGATGCGCGCAACAAGCCGGTCGGCGTGGTGCATCTCTTCGATGGATTCGGCTCGCTCCTTCTTGGCGAGCTTGGTGTAACCCCAGTCCTCAAGAAGACGATAATGAACCCAATATTGATTGACTGCCCCGAGCTCGAGGAACAATGCCTCGTTAAGCCGCTCGATGACCTTTTTGTCGCCTTTCAATGTCCGCTCTCCTGTTTTCCTCATGGAATTGCTTCAAGCGGGACATGAAATCAAATATTTCGGTCTCCGTCGAGTGGCGACGGGCGTGATACTCCTCGGTCGTCTGAATAATTATCTCGACGACGTTGGGGAAACAGCCGCAGCAACGGCCGCGTTTTTCCATAGCATGATAGACCTTCGCCGGCACGATAAGCTGCCAACAGTCTTCATCGAGAAGGTTGGTGATAACCTCCCGGATTTCCTTGTCGGTTATATAATTGCAGCTGCAGACAAGCACGTCTTCATTCCAAACATGACACTGACTATCGTGTTTTCTGCTAAAGAAGATGGTGACTGTCAAGAAAAAATTCGAGCCCCCCATCAGAGAACAGCGGTGTCCGGATGAGGCCACAGGATTGCGGTTCGAGATTATGCAGCGGTTCCAGGGGGATGAACTCAGGAGGAAATTAAGGTGGCTTGCACGGATCCAGATCGGTGCGTCGCATTTTAGTGGAAGTTGCGTCCGCGCGGCATCACGTCAGCGGTTTCCGCTGCCCCGGAATCGCTGCTTTTGGCAGCCATCCGTTTTGGCAACTCCGCTCTCTCCTGCGCGAGCTTTCTCTGCCGCTGGTCGACACCCGGTCTCAGCACTTCGTCTGCTCGCTCGCAGACGCCGAAACGCCGGGCTTCGCGCTGCAGGATACCGAGCGCCGGCGTCATATCCTCGATATGCTCGACGACGGTATGGATCACCCCGCTCTGGCTTTGCAGCCTGCCGCGGATTTTCACCAGCCGGGCGCCCATCACAACCGAACGGTACTTGTCGAATATCTTGTTCCAGACGATCGCATTGGCCACCCCGGTCTCGTCCTCGAGCGTCATGAAGATCACACCCTTGGCCGAACCCGGCCGCTGGCGCACCAGCACGAGGCCCGCGATCGTCACCCTATGCCCGTTTGCGACCGTCAACAGATCGACATTGCGGGTCACATCAGCATGCCGCAATTCCTCGCGCAGGAAGGAGACCGGATGCGCCTTCAGCGACAGCGAGAGATAACGATAATCCTCGATAACCTGCTCTCCCGGCAGCATTTCCGGCAGCTTCGTTGCCGGCTCGATCTGGAGGTCGAGATGACGGGCTTGCTCGAAAAGCGGCAGCTCCTCGGCCGCGCTCTTCACATCCAGCGCCCGCACCGCCCAGAGCGCGTCGCGTCGTGATAATCTGAGGGACTGGAACGCATCCGCATCCGCCAGTCGCTCGATGACGGACTTCTGCAGACCGGACCGCAGCCAGAGATCGCGAACGGAACCATATCCTTTGCCTCGATTTCCAACGAGCAGCTCCATCTCTTTGTCCGAGACGCCCTTGATCTGCCGAAAGCCGAGCCGCACCGCGTGCCGGGCCTTGATGATCCCGCGCATCTCATGGTGGCGGAAATCGACGGCATTCGGATGGAAAGCGGCCTCTTCCAGACCGCAATCCCAGTTGGATTCATTGATGTCGACCGGCAGGATTTTGACCCCGTGCTCGCGTGCATCCCGCACCAGCTGCGCCGGCGCATAGAACCCCATTGGCTGGGAATTCAGCATCGCCGCGCAGAAGACGTCGGGATAATAGGCCTTGAGCCATGAGGAGGCGTAGACCAGTAGCGCGAAGGAGGCGGCATGGCTTTCGGGGAAACCATATTCACCGAAACCTTTGATCTGGTTGAAACACTGCTGCGCGAATTCCGGAGCATAACCCTTCGAGGCCATTCCTTCGATGAACCGCGTCTCGAAATTGCCGATCGTGCCGGTTCGCTTGAATGTCGCCATCGCCCTGCGAAGCTTGTCGGCCTCCGCCGGTTTGAAGCCTGCAGCGGTGATGGCGATCTGCATCGCCTGTTCCTGAAACAGCGGCACGCCGAGGGTTCTTTCCAGAACCGTTTCCAGTTCCTTGCTCGGATAGTCGATCGGGATATTCTTGGCCCGCTGCTCCCGGCGCTTCAGATAGGGGTGCACCATATCGCCCTGGATCGGTCCGGGCCGGACGATCGCCACCTCGATGACGAGGTCGTAGAACAGCTTCGGCTTCAGGCGCGGCAGCATGCTCATCTGCGCCCGGCTCTCGATCTGGAAGACGCCAAGCGTATCGGCCCGGCCCATCATCTCGTAAACCGGTTTGCCTTCGTCCCCATGCTCCCGGTTGCCGAGATCCGCGAGCGTCTTCTTCACGTCGTAATGCAGTTCAAGCAGCGAAAAACCTTTCCGCAGGCAGGTCAGCATGCCGAGCGCCAGCACATCCACCTTGAGGATCTTGACGTTGTCGAGATCGTCCTTGTCCCATTCGATCATGTAGCGATCCGGCATGGCCGTCTTCATGATCGGCACCACCTCGTCGAGCCGGTCCCGGGTGATGACGAAGCCGCCGACATGCTGGGTGAGGTGGCGGGGGAAGCCGAGAAGCTCGGAGGCATATTTCAGCACGTTCCTGGTGACCGGATCCTTGATGTCGAGACCGGCCGCCCTGGCATCCCTCTCGGAAAGATTATCTTCCGACCAGCCCCAGACGAGGCTGCTGATTGCCGACTGGACATCCTCCGACAGCCCGAAGGCCTTGGCGACCTCGCGGCCGGCCGAACGGGTACGGTAGGTGGTCACCCCCGCCGTCAGCCCGGCATGTTCTCTCTTGTAGGTTCTGTAGATGTACTGGATGACCTCTTCGCGCCGATCGTGCTCGAAATCGACGTCGATATCCGGCGGTTCGTCGCGATCCATCGAAATGAAACGGTCGAACAGCAGCGTGCTCTTTTGAGGATCGACTTCCGTAATTTCGAGGCAGTAGCAGATGACCGAATTTGCCGCCGATCCCCGTCCTTGGCACAAGACCTTGAGGTCATAACGGGCATGCTGAATGATCCTGTGAACCGTCAGGAAATAGGAAGCGTAGTTCTTGTCGCCGATGAGTTTTAACTCGTAATCGATCTGCGTCGCCACCTTGAGCGGAACACCCTCGGGATAACGCCTTGCGGCTCCTGCCCTGGTCAGCCTCTCGAGCGTCTGCTGCGGCGTTTCGCCGGGATCGTTTTCAGGTGGATAATTATGCTCCAACTCCTTCAGCGAAAAGGTCAGTTTGCCGAACAAGGCCTGGCTATTTTCGATCGCACCAGGATAGTCCCGGAAGATCCGGACCATTTCACGTGAATCCTTGAGGTAGCGCTCGGCATTCGGCGCCAGCAGGAATCCGGCTTGCGCTATCTGTACATGCTCCCGGATCGCGATCACCACATCCGAAAGCGGCCGGCGTTCAGGATGATGATAAAGCGGCTGGTTGGTGGCAATCAGCGGCACGCGATTTCGGGCCGCAAGCATGGCAAGCACCGCAAAGACCTGCCTGTCACGGCCGTCATAGGCTGGCGCCAGCGCCATAAAAAAAGCCTTGCGGAACCGTCTCCTAAATCGTTCCAGATAATCTTCCAGCGCCGACTGACCCGCCGGATGATCGATAAGGGTGCGATCGGGAACGAGCGCAAGCATCATCTCGTCCCCCCATTCCATCAGCTCCGCTTCCGTCAGGATGCAGCTTCCCTTGACCGCTTCCTCCTTCAGATTGCCGGCGCTGAGAAGACGGCAGAGATTTGCCCAGCCCCGCCGATTGCGTGGGTAGGCAAGGATATCAGGTGTATCATCGGAAAACACGAGACGGGCGCCCGGCTGAACCCGGATCGGATCGAGAATCGTTTCTTTTTTCCCTTGCTTCTCCGCTTCGGCCATAATCGCATCGCTGTTCTTGTATCTCTCCTCAAGCTGCTCCGCCTGCGCATGCGCCCTGACCACGCCGGCAACCGAATTCCGATCCGCAATTCCGAGACCGCCGAGTCGGAGATGAGCGGCCTGCACGACCATCTCTTCCGGACTGGAGGCGCCTTCGAGAAACGAAAAATTCGTTCTCACGCCGATCTCGAAAAATGCGGACCCGCTCTTCATGCAAACACACCGTGTATGAACCAGAGGGGGTCGAGTTCCCGGCCATAAAAACCGCGACGATAGATCCAGAAGCGATGTCCGGTCTCATCCTCGATGCGGAAATAGTCACGCGCCTCGGCGTCATCCCCGTCGATCCACCACTCCATGGCAATCCGTTCCGGGCCCTCGCTTCTTGCCACCTGATGCTGCATGCGCCGCCAGCGGAAAACCTGCGGCGGACCATCGGGCACTTCGGCAAGCATGATCTCGACCGGCTCCGGCGTGGCAATGAGCCGTAGCGGACGCGCTTGGCGGAAAGGAAGCTGGCTGTCCTGTGCCGCCTTCCGCCTGGGAAGGCCATCCATCACAGGAACCGTGATGACGGCGCGTTCCGGCACATGGCTCTCGCGAAGCTGGAAGCTTTGCAGGCAATCCGCGCCAAGCCGGGCCGAGACGCGATCGACGAAGGCCGAAAGCGAGATTTCTCCCTGGCGGTCGCCCTCGAAATCAGCCTGTGCCTCGTTGAAGGGATCATGCCGCAACACATTCAACCGCAGGATTTCAAAACCATAGCCGGCATCGAGATCGTCATAGACCGCCTGCAATCGCTCGGAAAAAAGCCCGGCAATGAACTTTGGTTCGCGAAGCGGCTGCGAAGCGCCGACGGAGATACGAAAGACCCTACCGTCGACTCGGAACAACACCAGTTCGAACACCCGCCCGCCGGCGCCTCGCGCCTCCAGCGACGGCTGCAGCGACACGGCGACCTGCCTGGTGACGGCAAGGATCTGTTCTTCCGTCCCGATCGGCTCGATCAACCGGCTTTCGGCCGAGAGGCTGGCTATCGGACGCCGGGGCGAGACCGGCTCCTCTTCACGTCCCAGCGCCTGGTCGAGACGCAGAAGCAGCCCCGGGCCGAACCGGCGGGTCAGCGGCGCGCGCGGTGCATCGATGACGTCGCCGACATATTTCAGACCGAGCTTCTTCAGGGCATCGACGGTTCGTCCTTCCAGCCGCAAGGCCGCGACCGGCAAGGGCAGCAGCACATGGTTCGTCTCCTCGTCCTCGATCACGCCGCCTTGCCCGAAGCGCGACGCGGCCCAGGAAAGGCCTGGCGACGAAGAGATCGCCCCGCGCGCATCGAACCCCATATGAAAAAGCCGCGACAGCACATCCTTGAGAAGCGTCTTTTCCCCGCCGAAGAGATGGGCGCAGCCGCTAATATCGAGAAACAGGCCGTCCTTGCCGTCGAACGCCACCAGCGGCGTATAGCGGTCGCACCAGTCGGCAATGGCCTCCAGCAACCGGCGGTCGGCGGCCGGATCCTCTTCCGCGACCTCGAGCATTGGGTACATGGCGCGCGCTTCGGCAACGCCCTGCTCCTTCTTCAGGCCCAGCCTCTCGGCCAACTCGTCCAGGGCCGTCAGCCGCATGGCATTGTTGAGCTTGCCGGAACAGACGATAGGCGGCGTTTCAGGACGCCCTTTCGAACGCCAGGAGAGCCCCCACCGCCTGCGGGCGATGCGGTCCGTTGGCAGATGCGGGAAGCTGAGCGCCAGAATGCGTTGACTGTTCGCCTGGAGGACGAACGAGGTTTGGTTCGGCGACGGGGAGAAATTCGCGTTCATGGGGGTTCCACTCCAGAAAAAAGGAGAGCGGGGCCGGATTGCGGCTCTTCTCCAGCGTGAGACGGAAAATCGGATTGCCGACACTGCCGGAAAGCTTCGATCCATCCGGCAATGGCCGCAGACCGGACGGGGCCGGTTCGACATGCAGACGGAAGGCCGCGCTGCTTGCCTCCTCCGCTCCCGCTTGACGGACAATAAAGAGCGGGCGGCCGGCAGCACGCGCCCGAAGACTAAGCCTGCGGCTTTCGGTCAGGCCGAAATGGGCCGGATTGCCGCGCACTTCGAAGATGACGGCCGAGAAAGCAGCGCTTTCCACCGCGGTCTCCACCAGCCAGAGTGCCTCGTCCAGCTTGCGCGGTGCCGCATGGAGAAACCGCTCCGGGCTTAGTCCGAAATCCAGAAGCCCAGGGGCATAGGGACGACCGGCCTCCAGCGTGCCGACAGCATCGCCGATCCAGAGGAACGGCGAAAGCCTGCCGGCATCCGCTTCCTGCTTCTGCAGCCGCGCGGCGACAGCCATCGCCAGCCCGCTTGCCGCACCTGCATCGCGAGACAGAGCCGAGCGGAATTCGGTGATTGCATCGAGCGGCAGGCCGCCTTCCAGCCCCTCATCAAGACATTCCACCCCAAACGCCAGTGGCGGCAGAACGCGTCTCCGAGGCGCCTTGCCGCCTTCCGCCAGGGTTTCCCGCTCGGCCGCCGCAAGCGCCGGCGCGGGCTTTCCCTCCAGTCTGGCGATGGTTTCGCGGAGCGCAAAAAGCCGCTCGCGCGCCAGGGCGTGCTGCGCCATGGCGTTCTCCAATTCATCTTGTTCCTGTTATGTTCTTATAGATTCCAGAGAGCCAATGAAGAGTCAACGGCCATTTTATATGAATTTATTCCTGCCTTTGATTCCGCACTCGAAAATCGGCGATAAAGGTTCTATATGGCCCGCAAAGGAAGGATTATTCATGGCCCGCATAGACCAGAGCGATGATTGGCGGGACCGCCATGCGCCGACGATAAGCGCCTTCGAGTCGCTGGCCATGGAGGCCTACAGCCATCTGCCGGAAGAATTCCGCCAGTTGACCACCAACCTGACGATCGAGATCGAAGATTTCCCCGATGACGACGTGTTCGAAGACATGGCGCTGGAAACTCCTTTCGATCTGCTTGGTCTTTTCGAGGGCAGGGGCATTTCCGAACGTTTCACCGTGGAAACCGGCGAGATGCCCAACCGCATCCGCCTCTACCGCCGCCCCATTCTCGATTACTGGGCAGAGAATGACGAGACGCTCGGCGACATCATCACCCACGTCCTGATCCACGAGATCGGCCACCATTTCGGGCTGAGCGATGATGATATGGAGCGGATCGAGGAAAGCGCCGAGGAAGCCGCCGAGCGCTGATATCGCGCGTTAGGCGGAACGTGCTACTACTGCTCGGAGAGCTTCATCTCGGGATGATAATCCTTGCCTTCGACGGTCTTGACGACGGCCTGGCCGCACTGCATCGCGCCGGTCGCGGCATTGAAGGCATAGGTCGGCGAGCCCTCCAGCAACCAGCCCTTGTTGAGGGCGGCGGTGACCTTATGGCAGAAGGAAGCATCGTCGGGACCGGTCAGGAAGCGGTAGAGTTTCATCAGGCGGGCTTTCTTGCAGAAATCAGGCGAGCTTTATGAACCAGAGCTTCGGCCTGGACAAGATGCAGCCGCTCGATCATCCGCCCACCGGAATTGATGACGTTCAGACCTTCGGCAGCGGGGTCGGCAAAGGCTGATATGATCACCTCCGCTTCCGCAATCGCCGCAGGATCCGGGCCGAAATGGCAGTTGGCGGGCTCGATCTGCGTCGGATGGATCAGCATCTTGCCGGCAAAGCCCATGGCCCGGCCCTCTAGGCATTCGGCATCGAACCCCTGCTCGTCCCTGAAATCGTTGAAGACGCTGTCGATCGCATCGAGCCCGTAAGCGCTGACCGCCAGGACGACCTGCATCAGCCACGGCACGAGATAACTCCGCCCCGGCTGCGCCATCACGCCCGTTTCCTTGCGAAGGTCGTTGAGCCCGACGACGAGGCAGTCGAGCCGCGAGCCCGTCGTGCGTCCGGCTTCCGCGATTGCCGCTGCATTCAAGATACCGCGCGGAGTCTCGATCATCGCCCAGATGCGCAGATCGTCCGGCGCATCCGCTTCAAAGAGAAGATCGCCGATATCAGTGATATCCTGCGGTTCGTCGACCTTCGGCAGCAGCACGGCATCGGGACCAAGCGCCGTCACCAGCTCCATGTCGGCCGGGCCGAAATCCGATGACAGGCTGTTGATGCGGATGATCCGCTCCTTGTTTTCGAGCGGTCGATCCGAAAAGAAGCGCCTCAGGTTTTCCCGCGCTTGCCCCTTCTTTTCCGGCGCCACGGAATCTTCGAGATCGAAGATCACCGCATCGCAATCGACCGTATGGGTCTTTTCGAGGGCGCGCAGATTGATGGCGGGCACACTCAGCACCGAACGGCGCAGGCGGGCGGAACGGGTCGCGGGGTTTCGGCTCATGGCCGAATTAGTGCCAAGCTTTGAAGGCCGAAGCAAGCAGTCCGCCCGGGAACGACCCGCAGAACAACAAAAAGCCACGCTTGCCTTGCAGAGAGGAAAGAGAAGGACCACATTCCTTTCCGAAGAAAGGTCTCAAACCCATGCAAAACATTCGCTCCATCTTCTTCATGCTTGCCGGCGCCACCGTTTTCGTGGCCATGCTGGTTTTCACCTTCTCGGTGACACTTGCCGTCGGCGGCATCCTGACCGTGCTCATGGTCGGACGCGCGCTTTCGATGAAGATGAAGCCCGTTCCAGTCCGCGCCAAGGCAAACAACGGTAAGCCGGAGATGCGCATCTGGAACGACGGCCGCGGCACGATCATCGATCTCTGAGCAGCTCACGCTTAAAAAACCGACCGACACTGTCGCATCATGTTTCCATCATACGTCTTAGAGGCAGCCGGGCATTCTGCCGGCGCTTTAAAACAAATGGAGGACGAACATGGATGCGACAACGGAAAACAATCCAGTCAAGATGCCGCCGGTCAAGAATGGCCTGCTTCCCTATCTGACGGTCGGCGGTGCCGTAAAAGCCGCGGAATTCTACAAGAAGGCCTTCGGCGCCGAAGAAGCCTATATCGTGCCGGTCGACGAGAGCGGCCGGACGATGCATGTGCATCTTTATATCAACGGCAGCTCCCTCATGCTGTCGGATGCCTATCCCGAATACGGCCATCCCTTCAAAGGCCATGAAGGCTTCGCCATCCAGCTGGTTATCGACGATATCGATTTCTGGTGGGAGCGCGCGGTCGCCGCCGGCGCCGAGGTCGTCATGCCGGTCGAACTGATGTTCTGGGGCGACCGCTACGGCCAGCTTCGTGATCCCTATGGCGTCCTCTGGGGCCTGAACGCGCCAACCAAATAACGAAATACCCACATTGGCAGGTCGCGCGAAACGTCGCGTGGCCACCACCTTTCAAAGATTCTCCTTCATTTCGGCGGAAAACTGGACTAGATGCAAAATCAGGAAGTAGATTTGCTGAAATGGAGCATGGGTCATGGATAAATTCGTGAAGCTCACGGGCGTTGCCGCGCCTCTGCCGGTCGTCAACGTCGACACCGACATGATCATTCCGAAGGATTATCTGAAAACGATCAAGCGCACCGGCCTCGGCACCGGCCTTTTCGCCGAAGCCCGTTATCACGAAGACGGCTCCGAAAATCCCGATTTCGTGCTGAACAAGCCGGCCTACCGCGATGCCAAGATCCTGGTTGCCGGCGACAATTTCGGCTGCGGCTCCTCGCGCGAGCATGCGCCATGGGCGCTGCTCGATTTCGGTATCCGCTGCGTCATCTCGACCAGCTTCGCCGACATTTTCTACAACAACTGCTTCAAGAACGGCATCCTGCCGATCATGGTCAGCCAGGAAAATCTCGACAAGCTGATGGACGACGCCTCGCGCGGCTCCAATGCCATCCTGTCCATCGACCTTGAGAACCTCGAGATCACCGGCCCTGATGGTGGCTTGATCAAGTTCGATCTCGACGAATTCAAGCGCCACTGCTTGCTGAACGGCCTCGACGATATCGGCCTGACCCTGGAAAAGGGCAGGGCGATCGACAGCTTCGAAAAGAAGAATGCCGCTTCGCACCCTTGGGCGGCTTGAGCTGCTTCAACTGGTTTTAGATTAAGCCGGGTTTTGCCCGGCTTTTTCTTTGATCTCAGATCAGAGAAACTTCTCTTTCCAGACCTTAAGCTTTTCGAGCGACACGCCGATGCCGCCGCAGACCTCGATCAGCGGATTGTTAAAGCGGGCAAGCAGCCCGGCACGCACATCGGCGACGGCCAGTGCCGCACCACAGGCCGGCTCGACCAGAATGCGCTGCGCATCGGCAAATTTCAGGCAGGCGGCAACGGCATCGGCGTCGCTGACGACAATGCTTTCGATCGGATGCTGGTTCGGCAGATCGAAGACGTGCTGCGCCACCTGCCGCGCGCCGAGCGAAGTGGCAATCGAGGTAATGGCGGCAAGGGTGATCCGCTCCTTCGCCTCGAGGCTGGCGTTCAGCGAGGCCGCTCCTTCGGTTTCGACGGCGATCACCGGCACATCGGAAAGCCCGTTTCGCTTCAACCCCTCGACGATGCCGGCAAGCAGCCCACCGCCGCCGACGCTGGTGACGACGCAATCGAATTTGACACCCTTCGCCACCACCTCGTCGATCAGCGTCGCATGGCCATCCCACAGAAGCGGATGGTCGAAGGGGTGCACATAGGTTGCCTTGCGGCTCAGGGCGAGTTCGACCGCATGGGCATTGGTTTCGTCAAACACCGAACCATGAACGAGCACTTTCGCGCCGGTTGCGGCAATCGTCTGCCGGACATCGGCGGCCGTCGTCTCCGGCACGACGATGGTGACCGGCACACCGAGCGCCCGGCCGGCGTAAGCCGCGGCAATACCGGCATTGCCGCCGGACGCACAGAAGATCTCGCGCGCACCATTTTCCACCTCATGCTGGCAAAGCCGGCCGACGCCGCGCAGCTTGAAGCTGCCGGAAGGCTGCAGCGCATCGAGCTTCAGCCAGAGCGGCTTACCGCTGGCACTGTAGCCAGGGGCTGTCTGAACCAAAGGCGTATCGTGATGGAGAGGTGCTGAAGGCATGGGAAACATCCGCGGACAAAAGGGTGGGCTGGCCGGTTTTAATCCTTTTGCGGGCACAGGAGCAACCGTCACAGCTCAACGCGAAGCGTACCGATTCATCGCTTCTCTCGCTTGAAATGCCGATTTCCGGGGTCTAAGAAACCGCAACTTGTTTTTCCCAGGAGGGTTTCATGACTGTGCGCAATCTTTTCCTGCTGCCGGGTGACGGCATCGGTCCCGAGGCCATGGGCGAGGTCCGCAAGATCATCGCCTATATGAACGAGGCGATGGATGGCGGTTTCGTCACTGACGAAGGCCTTGTCGGCGGCTCTGCCTATGATGCGCATGGCGCGGCGATCTCGGAATCCGATATGCAGAAGGCGGTTGCCGCCGATGCCGTTCTCTTCGGTGCCGTCGGCGGCCCGAAATGGGATAGCGTCCCTTACGAAGTGCGCCCGGAAGCCGGCCTGTTGCGGCTGCGCAAGGATCTGCAGCTGTTTGCCAACCTGCGCCCCGCCATCTGCTATCCGGCTCTTGCCTCGGCCTCGTCGTTGAAGCCGGAACTGGTCGAAGGCCTCGACATTCTGATCATCCGCGAGCTGACGGGCGGCGTCTATTTCGGCGAACCGAAGGAAATCATCGATCTCGGTAACGGCCAGAAGCGCGGCATCGACACCCAGGTCTACGACACCTACGAGATCGAGCGCATCGCCGGCGTCGCCTTCGAAATGGCCCGCACGCGTCAGAACCGCGTCTGCTCCATGGAAAAGCGCAACGTCATGAAATCAGGCGTGCTCTGGAACCAGGTGGTGACCGAGACGCACAAGGCGAAATATTCTGACGTCCAGCTCGAACACATGCTGGCCGATGCCGGCGGCATGCAGCTGGTGCGCCAGCCCAAGCAGTTCGACGTCATCGTCACCGACAATCTCTTCGGCGACATGCTCTCCGACGTCGCTGCCATGCTGACCGGCTCGCTCGGCATGCTGCCGTCGGCCTCGCTCGGCGCGCCTGACGGTAAGACCGGCAAGCGCAAGGCGCTTTACGAGCCGGTGCACGGCTCGGCCCCCGACATTGCCGGCAAGGGCATCGCCAACCCGATCGCCATGATCGCCTCCTTCGCCATGTGCCTGCGTTACTCCTTCAATCTGGTGAAGGAAGCCGACGATCTGGAAAAGGCGATCGCCAACGTGCTCGACAAGGGCATCCGCACCGGCGACATCATGGCCGACGGCGCAAGGCAGGTCGGCACCGTCGAGATGGGCGATGCGATTCTCGCCGAGTTCAAGGCGCTTTCCGCCTGATATTTCACGTGAAACAGTTCCGGCCCTTCGCATCCCGGATGCGAAGGGCTTTTTCATCCAGAGCCGAGAAGCCGCAACCCGCTCGGTCGAATTCTCCGAAACGGACTATTCTCGGCCACAATCTCGTGTATTTTTGCGCCGGATTTCAGCGAGCGCATAACCCCAAATCGGAAGCGATTTTCGCAAAGGATTATGCGCCAATTCAAAGTTCGACAGCGTGTTTTGCATGTCCGGAAAGACGTGCGGCGCTGTAGGGCGAATTCGAACGGACGACGGTAATGCGGGCATTTTGGGCTTCCCTGGACAGGCGCTGGCGCCGAAGCGGCGTCGGCATGCCGCCTTTGCGATGGCAGGCCTGCCTCTTCATCACGCTCAATGCCGTGATCCTCTCCATGCTGCTCTTCGATGCGCCGATCGGCGCCAGCGAAATGCCCGCGCCGGTGAAACATCTCGGCGAGTTGATGACCGGGTTCGGCGATTCCGCCTGGCTGATCTACACCAGCATCCTGCTGTTTTTTCAGGGCCGGGCGGGCTACAAGCTTGTGAAGACGGCACGCTCCAAGGCGCAGGCACTCTATGTCAGCTGGATCGGCGCCTATCTCTTTACCACGGTCGTCTTCTCCGGGCTTCTTGCCAATCTGCTGAAGCGGGCGATCGGCAGGGCGCGTCCCGATCATTTTCACGACTACGGCATGTTCTCCTTCACGCCCTTTTCAGGCCATGCCGCTTTCGAAAGTTTCCCATCCGGCCATTCCACAACGGTCGGCGCCTTCTTCGCCGCCTTTGCCCTGCTGTTTCCGCGCTACCGCATTGTCTTCATCGCCGGCGCCATCTGGCTCGGCATGACGCGCGTCATGGTCGGCGCCCATTATCCGAGCGACGTCATCGCCGGCCTTGCCTTCGGTGCCTGGTTCTCGCTGCTGACGGCGATCATTTTTGCCCGCTGCGGCCTGCTGTTCAAACTGATGCCGGATGGCTGGCCGCTCGCCAAGCGCCTGTTTCCAACTGCATAAATCAAAAGGTTTCAGCGTCCTTTGCGTGTCTCAAAAAGACACGGCGCTATAATATGAAAGGCCCGGCGCCTTGTGAGCGCCGGGCCTTTTTTCTCAAGCACCGAAGCGCCGTTCAATCCATGGCATTGATATCCCTGTTCTTCGTTTCCGGCAGGAAGAGCAGTCCGATCACCAGCGTGATCGACGCAAAGACGATCGGGTACCAGAGACCGTAATAGATATCGCCCGCAGCCGCGCTCATCGCAAAGGCCGTCGCCGGCAGCAAGCCACCGAACCAGCCGTTGCCGATGTGATAGGGCAGCGACATGCCGGTATAGCGGATGCGGGTCGGGAACAGCTCGACCAGCAGAGCGGCGATCGGGCCGTAGACCATCGTCACATAGAGGACGAGCACGAACAATATGGCGATCGTACCGGTCCAGTTGACGCGGGCAGGGTCGGCGGTCATGGCGAAGGTACCGCCATTGGCGACGTTGTAGACCGCCATGTCGGTGACGCCATTGGCCTCATCCGCCGTCAGCAGCTTGGTCTCGACCAGCTTGGCGGCCGGTAGGGTTTCCTTCTCGCCGGCGCGCACGGTATCGGCATTGAGCGACAGTTCCGGATTGGCCGCGATGAAGGCATCGAGCTTGGCATCTGGCACCTTGGCGGCGCCGCGCTTCAGCGGATAGCCGGCATCGTGGAGCGCGATGTTGACGCCCTTCTCGAAGGCGGCGGTCATGCCCTTGGCCTTGTCGCCGGCGGCGACGACGTCGAAGCTCGCAATCGTCCCGTTGCCGACCTTCACCGTTGCCGGCTGCCCGGCGGGACCAGGAACGACGTCATAAGGCACCGAATTTTTCGTCAGGAATGACGTTGCCACGTCGCAGGAATTGGTGAACTTCGACGTGCCGGTCGGATTGAACTGGAATTTGCAATCCGCCGGATCGGCCGTAACCGTTGCCCGGATCGAGGCCTGTGCTTCGGCAAGCGCCGGGTTTGCCGTCCAGGTCATCGCCTTGAACAGCGGATTATAAGTCACCGCCGCGATGAGAAGGCCCGCCATGATGATCGGCTTGCGGCCGATCTTGTCGGAGAGGCCGCCGAAGATGACGAAGAATGGCGTGGCGAGGAAGAGCGCGATGGCGACCATGATATTGGCCGACTGCAGGTCTACCTTCAGGACGTTCTGCAGGAAGAACAATGCATAGAACTGGCCGCCGTACCAGACAACCGCCTGGCCCATGGTGGCGCCGAGAAGTGCGATGATCGCAATCTTGGCATTTTTCCATGTCCCGAAGGCTTCGGTCAGCGGCGCCTTGGAGCCCTTGCCTTCCGCCTTCATCTTCTGGAACGCCGGCGATTCATTCATTTTCAGGCGGATCCATACAGAGACGCCGAGCAGAACGACCGAGACCAGGAACGGAATGCGCCAGCCCCAGGCGGCGAATTGAACCGCGCCCATCAGATATTGAACCAGGACGATGACGATCAGCGACAGAAACAGGCCGAGCGTCGCCGTCGTCTGGATCCATGAGGTGAAATAACCGCGGCGCCCGTTCGGCGCATGTTCGGCGACATAGGTGGCAGCACCGCCATATTCACCGCCAAGGGCCAGACCCTGGAGCAGGCGCAGCGCGATCAGGATGATCGGCGCAGCAATGCCGATAGTGGCGGCACCCGGCAGGATACCGACCAGGAAGGTCGACAAACCCATGATCAGGATCGTCACCAGGAAGGTATATTTGCGGCCGACGAGATCGCCAAGACGGCCGAACACCAGCGCACCGAAGGGACGCACCAGGAAACCGGCGGCAAAGGCGAGCAGCGTGAAGATGTTGCGCGTCGCCTCGGGATATTGGGTGAAATAGGTCGCGCCGATATAGGTGGCGAGCGAACCATAGAGATAGAAATCATACCATTCGAAAACGGTGCCGAGCGAAGAAGCGAAGATGACCTTCTTCTCCTCCCTCGTCATCGGACCGGCCTTCGCGCCGTCGATGCTTGCGACATTTGCCATTGTCTGTCCTCCACAGAGTGATGAAAACGCGCGCGACCTGCTCTCCTCAAAGCAGACCCCTGGCCGCGACACGCCTGACGAGAGTGTGCCAGAAACGACAGATCAAAAAGAGAGAGGCTTTGGGATTATGACTTTAGTCTAACGGTGGCGAGCTTTGGTAGCCAGCAGAGCGATCCTCCCGCCCTGGTTACGCCCTCAGCGCTTGCGCTGGCGATTGCCGGTAGGCAAGCACCGCCGGCAGCGCGGCAAGAAGTGTGGCAAAGGCGAGCAGCACCGCCGCAAGCCCGGTGTCTTGACGGGCAAAGCCGACCGGCATGGCGATCCCGCTCGTTTGCGAGACCATGGCGGATAGGGTCAGCGCCGCGGCATAACCGAACGCGAATCCGAGCCCGATGCCGACTGCCACCAGGAAGAAGAATTCCAGCCAGACGATGCCGAAAATCGCGCCGCGCGGAGCGCCGAAGGCCCTCAGCGCGCCGATCTGGCGGCGGCGCTGGCCGATATGGATGACCGTGACCAGCACCAGCGAGGCGGCAACGAGAGCTTGCGCACCGGCGGCGACAGCCACGAGGATCTGCTTGGCGTCGCCGAGCGTGGCGTAGAGATTGGTCAGCACCTCACCGGGGAAGACGGCGACGGTATTGCCGCTGCGATAGTCCTGCCGCAGCTTGTAGGCATCGGCGATCGTCTTCGGCTTGACCAGAATGGCGGGAAGCCCGGGAGCATCCGTAGCCCAGTTCTCGTCAAGGGCGGCATCCGGGTCGATCTCGCCGTGATGCTCATGCTGATCGTGATCGGCGCCCGCGTGCTCATGATCGCGTCTGGCCGCCCCGGCGCCTTCATGCCCGCCCGCCCCCAGGCCATGGATATGCCAGACAGCCTGGACCGGAACCAGAATGGCCCGATCCCAGGCGGTACCCGTCGGCCGCAAGCGACCGGCGATATGATAGACGAGTTCGGTATGGGTCTCGCCGCCCTCTTCCACGGAGCCGTGCATCGGCTTGATCTCAGCCCCGAGCGACAGCTTGACGGCGGAGCCGATGACCGCCTCGCCCTCGCGCGCGAAAACCTTGCCCTCGGCGAAGCCGCCGGCGAGCTTATCCGCCAGCGTCACCGTCGTCCCAACGATCGGATAGCCGGAGAAGGAATCACCGAAGCCGATCGGCGCGGCCCAATCGACGCGCGGATCGGCGGCAAGCCTGGCCAACACCTCGCCCGGCATCAGCGGCAAAGGTGAGGGCCGCAGGAAGACGGAGGACAACACCAATTGCGTCTCGCTGCCGCCGGCACCGATGACGAGATCGAACTTGTCGGCGGCGCGCGCGCTGCCGAGACGAAGCGCCCGCTCCTGCAACACGACGCAAACACCGAGCGCAGTCGCCAGCGCCACCAAGAGCACGACCACCAGCGACCCCGCCCAGAGGCGGCGAAGATCGGCAAGGATGAAGCGGATCATGCAGCCTCTCCCGCCATTGCCGCCGAATCGTCGACGATCCGGCCGGAGCCGAAGATGATGCGCCGGTCGAGTCGACTGGCCAGGCGTTGATCGTGTGAAACGACGATCAGCGTGCTGCCTTCGGCAATGGCAAGATCAAGGATCAGATCGCCGACTGTCTCGCCGCTTTCGGCATCGAGGCTCGCCGTCGGCTCGTCGGCGATGATGACGCCGGGCTTGCGCAGCAGCGCCCGGGCGATCGCCACGCGCTGCATCTCGCCACGCGACATGGTTTCGATCTTCTGGCCGGGGCGGGAAAGACCGACCGTGCTCAAAAGCGCATGCGCCCGCTCGATGACGGCAGCGGTCGCCGCACCGGCAAGCCGGGCCGGCAAAAGCACATTTTCCGCCGCCGACAGGCCGGGGAAGAGATGGAACTCCTGCATGACCAGGCCGATGTTGGCGGCGCGGAACCGGTCACGCCGGCTTTCCGAAAAACTGGCGATATCCTCGCCGTTCCAGCGGATACAGCCCTGGCGCGTTCGCTCCAGCCCGGCAACGATGTTGACGAAGGTGCTCTTGCCGGAGCCGGACGCGCCTGTAATGGCGACCCTGCTGCCGGCAGCGATCGACAGGCGGCCGATCGCCAGCGCCGGCGAAGACAGGCCCGGGAAGGTGACATCAAGATGTTCGATAAAAAGAGCGAGCATATCGGTTCAGACGGAAAAATATTCGGCCTGGCGGATGCGCAGCAGGCTGACGAAGCCGGTTTCCGGTTCTGTCCAGGAGCCGTACTCCAGCGTGCCGCGCACTTCGATCATCTGGCGCGGCTGCACGAAGGTCTGTTTCTCCAAGAGATAGACGACGACGATATTATCCGGCCAGTCCGCATCCGAGGAGCAGAAGGGGCAGAGCGACATCGGCACTTCGGTGAGCACGAAGAACTGCGCCTCGGCCTTCAGCGGCGGCGCCATGAATCCTTTCATGCCGATTTCCTGGCCGGCGAGGCGCTTCACCTTGTCGGAGAATTCGAGGCCGAGCACGCCGAACTTGCCGTAGAGCTCGTCGAAGGAGAGCGAAGCGTCGCCAGCGCGAACGGCGGAAGCGGTAAAGGGAAGAAGCGCAACGGCGGCACCGATCAGCCGGCGGCGGCTGAGATGCAGCGAAGAGAATATGTCCATGGCGACCTCCAGGAAGCAAATCCCGGCCGCTGAACGGCCGGGACGATGATCGAGATCAGCTTCGGATCAGTTCGTCTGCTTGGCACCGAGCGCGAAAGTATCGGCAAGCACCCGATAGACGTCGCTCTGTTCCATGTAGCCATGGAACTCTTCCGAGCCTGGTCCTGCCGACTGCAGGACGACGTCGTCGACCGCATGGACGCCGCTCTCGCTGCCCTTCGGAAGGTTGCCCTGAACGAAGACCGCGCCGGGAACATCCTTGTACTGCTCGTTGGCGACATATTCCTTCTTCTCGTTCTGGACGGCCGGAACGAATGGACCGTCGAGCTTCGGACGGAAGGTCTCGTAGTGGTCAGGGCCGTTATTGGCACTCAGGAACAGGCGGCGGCTGACGTCGATCCTGTCGGGATAACCGTCGCCGTTTTCGTCCTTGTAGTTCGGGAAACCAGCCTCGGCATAGGTGCCGACCTTTTCCCGCATTTCCGTGCCGGGCTTCTCGTCATCGACGGTGCCGATGATCGAGACACCATGTGTATGGTCGCCGGTGACGACGATCAGCGTATCGGGATGCGCTTTCTGGAATTCTCGGGCAACGCCGATCGCCTGGTCGAATTCGATGGTTTCGACCACGGCGCGATCCCAATCGAGCGGATGGGACATCTTGTCGATCGAGGAGCCCTCGACCATCAGGAAGAAACCATCAGGATTTTTGGAGAGGCGGTCGAGCGCAACCTTGGTCATGGCGACGAGACCCGGCTGGTTCGGGAACTTGTCGACGGTGCCCTTCTTCAGGAACTCGCGGTCGAGCGTGACGTCCATGTTGCCGGTGTGGAAGAGACCGAGGAGATTGCCTTCGGCCGATGCATTGGCTGCGAGCTCGTTCTTGTCGGTCGCAAGCTTGTAACCGGCATCCTGAAACAGCTTGATGTAGTCCTGGTTGTCCTTGCGCTTGGAACCGGCGACCTCCTTGCCGAGGAAATAGGCCGAGCCGCCGCCGAGCAGGACTTCCGGCTTGACGTCGAGCAGCATGCCGACGACGTCGGCCTTGTCATTGCGGTTGCGGGTATGGGAAACAACGGCGGCCGGCGTCGCGTCTTCGACTTCGGCGGTTGCGACGATGCCGATTGACTTCTTTGTCATGCGCCGAACGGCTTCCGCGAAGGTTTCGACACGCGGGTCGTCCAGCGATGCCGGCGTACGGTCAGCGTAAACGCCGATCGCGTTGACGGCCGTCTTATGGCCCGTCATGTAGGCCGACATGGTGTTGGCAGAGTCGGTGGCAACGGCATTCGTCGCCGAGGTACCGATAAAGGCCATGCGATCGAGATCGTCCATGTTCAGACGGCCATTCGCCTTACCTTCGGTCATGCCCTTGGACATGATGCGGGCGGCGGTGCGATGCGCAACGGAAAGACCGTCGCCGAGCAGGAAGATGATGTTCTTGGCTTTCGGCTGACCGGCGGTTTCGTAAACGTTCCAGGTGACGGATTTCGTTTCGTCGCCGGCGACAACTTCGACCTTATAGTCGCCCGAAGCGGAAATCTTCAGGCCGCGCAGCAGGAGAGCAGAGCCGAGAGCCTTGTCATCCTTGCCCTTTTCCAGCTCGACGAACTGCGCCTCGACCCCGAGGACGGTCTTGTAGTCCTGGCCGTTGATCGTGATCTTCACGTCTTCGGGCTTGACCTGCTTGTTGAGTTCGACCTTGAAATCGAACGGCGAACCGGCAAGAATCGTCGCGCGATCGAACGGATAGATCGTCGTCGCCTGAGCGGCGCCCGCAAGGATGGTGGTGGCCGCAAACGCGGCAAAAATCGTACGCATGGAAAACCCCCGTTTTCGTTGCAGACAGTAACAACCGGGCCGGGATATCTCTCGAGGATGACAGCGGCATGACAAAACGTCGCACCATTGGGCAGTCGCTTTCGCCGTCCGGCTCTGATCGCAAAAACCTTGACTCCTGTGGAAAACCTTCTAAGAGCAACAACGGAAAAGGAATATCCATGGTTCACGACGAACACGCCATTGCCGACCGCAATGACCGGGCACAGTTTGCCGGGGTGGATATTGCCGTTCCGGTTTCTGCCAAAACCAAGGCCAAAACGACGACGAAAACCGTCTGACGTCTCTGGCCTGCCGCTCTCTCCCCGGCTCGGCTGGGGACAGGAAGACGCGATCCGTCGCGCCTTTCCCCTCACCGGACCAGAGGAGAGAAGAGAAAGAGAGCTTGAGAAATGGGTTTCAAAGTAGCAGTTGCGGGAGCGACCGGGAACGTCGGCCGGGAGATTCTCAACATCCTCTCCGAGCGGGGCTTCCCCGCCGATGAGGTCGTGGCGCTTGCCTCCTCGCGTTCGCAGGGTACCGAAGTTTCCTACGGTGACCGGACGCTGAAGGTCTCCAATATGGAGAATTACGATTTCTCCGATACCGACATCTGCCTGATGTCGGCCGGCGGCGAGGTCTCCAAGAAGTTTTCGCCGAAGATCGGTCAGCAGGGCTGCGTCGTCATCGACAATTCTTCGGCCTGGCGTTACGACGCCGACGTGCCGCTGATCGTGCCGGAAGTGAACCCGGATGCCATCAGCCTGTTCACCAAGCGCAACATCATCGCCAATCCGAATTGCTCGACTGCCCAGCTGGTGGTGGCGCTGAAGCCGCTGCATGATTTTGCCAAGATCAAGCGCGTCGTTATCTCGACCTACCAGTCGGTCTCCGGCGCCGGCAAGGACGGCATGGACGAGCTCTTCAATCAGACGCGCGCCGTTTTTGTCGCCGATCCGATCGAGAACAAGAAGTTCACCAAGCGTATCGCCTTCAACGTCATTCCGCACATCGATAGCTTCATGGAAGACGGCTACACCAAGGAAGAATGGAAGGTGTTGGCCGAGACGAAGAAAATGCTCGACCCGAAGATCAAGGTAACCTGCACGGCGGTGCGCGTGCCGGTTTTCATCGGCCATTCGGAATCGGTCAACATCGAGTTCGAAAACGAGATCACCGCCGACCAGGCCCGTGATATCCTGCGCGACGCGCCGGGCTGCCTCGTCATCGACAAGCGCGAGGACGGCGGCTACATCACGCCTTATGAATCCGCCGGCGAGGACGCGACTTACATCTCGCGCATCCGCGAGGATGCGACGGTCGAAAACGGCCTCAACATCTGGGTGGTCTCCGACAATCTGCGCAAGGGTGCGGCATTGAACGCCATCCAGATCGCCGAGCTGCTCGTCAATCGTGGCCTTGTCAAACCGCGCAAGCAGGCAGCCTGATACCATTTGTAAACCATAACATGCTAAAGCCCTGCTGACGAAGGCAGGGCTTTTTGCCGAACCGTAAGCGCCCTTATCCATAAGCGCTTACTAAGGTGATCGTGACAAGATCGCCTTCGGCTGGCATTCTGCCTGGCGTCAAGCCAAGCTATGCCGCCCGAAACCGATAGCGGTTTTGGGACAACGGCATGAATAGGACAAAGATTTAAGGCGCGTCGCATGGTTCTGATCGGCCGCGGCGCGCTTCAGCAGACCGGAGCGGGGTTTCTCATGCGCATGACAACATTCCTTCTGGCCGCATCTATGGCAGCCGGCGTTCTCCAAGCGCTGCCGGCAGCGGCCCAGGGCGCCCAATGCGGCAACAATAGCAGCGGTTTCAGTGCATGGGTCGCCGACTTCAAGCAGGAAGCGGCGGCAAACGGCGTCAGCCGCTCGGTCCTCGACCGCGCCTTCGCCAATGTCAATTACAACAAACCGACGATTGCCGCCGACCGCGGCCAGAAGAGCTTCAAACTCTCGTTCGACGCGTTCATGCAGAAGCGCGGCGGTGCCACCGTCATTTCCCGCGGCCGCAGCATGAAGGCCGCCAACCAGGCGCTTTTTGCCTCGATCGAACGCCGTTTCGGTGTTCCGCCCGGCCCGCTGATCGCGATCTGGGGCATGGAGACCGGTTTTGGCAGCTATATGGGCAACCAGCATACGCTGTCGGCTGTTTCGACCCTTGCCTATGACTGCCGTCGTTCGGAATATTTCACCGATCAGCTCTATGCCGCGCTCCAGCTCGTCTCCGAGGGTTATCTGAGCCCGCAGGCCAAGGGTGCTGCCCACGGTGAAATCGGCCAGACGCAGTTTCTGCCGCGCAATGTCGTGCGCTTCGGCGCCGATGGCGACGGCGACGGCCGCGTCGACATGGTCGGTTCCCGCGCCGATGCCCTGGCTTCGACTGCGAATTTCCTCAAAGGCCATGGCTGGCGCCCCGGCGCCGGCTATCAGCCTGGAGAGCCGAATTTCGTCGCCATCCAGGGCTGGAACGCCGCCAGCGTCTACCAGCAGTCGATCGCCTATATCGGCCAGCAGATCGACGGCAAATAGTGCATGTCGCCCGGGTCGTGTGAAGCGGTTCCGGGACAACCACATGCGCAATACAAAAGGCTTTAGGTCTTCATCGACAACGATACCCGAAAACGCCGCTGCGACATGCGGCGTTTTTCATGTTCGAATATCAAAACCGCCGCCCGACGCCTTCTTGCGTCGCTCCTCCGGCGCCGGCGCCTGCACGATCGGTCCCGAAACGACGCAGTTGCGGCCGGAGGCCTTGGCGGCGTAGAGCGCCAGGTCAGCGCGCTTGACCAGATCCTCGAAGTTCCGGTTGGCGGCTTCATTGGCCCGGCCGGCGCATCCGAAACTCGCCGTCACCTTGAGAACATCGCCGCTCTCCAAAAATATTTCCGCCGCCTCGATCGCCAGTCGCACCCGCTCGGCAACGATTGCGGCATCGTCAGGCGTCGAATCCGGCAGAAGCGCCAAAAACTCCTCGCCGCCATGGCGTACCAGCAGATCGAAGGAGCGAAAATTTTGCCGCGCGACGCCCGCAACCTGCCGGAGCACGGCATCGCCGGCATCATGGCCGTTGATATCATTGACCTTCTTGAAATGATCGAGGTCGAAGAGCACGACGGAGATCCAGCGCGATCCGTGCTCGGCCTGCGTCAGAAGCGCCGATGCGGCAACCTCGAAGCCGCGCCTGTTGTACAGGCCAGTCAGAAGATCGGTCTGGGCGGCGTTGCGCAATTCGCCGACCAGTGTCTCGCGATCCCGCGTCAGCCGGTCGATCAGGCGCAGGCCTCTTGCCGCCAGCACCATCACCAATGTGGCGAGGATCAACAGGCCGGCACACAGCCCCAGGATCAGCGTCAGATGTATATGTGCGCGCGTCGAAAAGTTTTCGCCGGTCTCGTGAATATCTTTTGCGGCCTCGACCATCTTCTGCTGCAGGAAGATCATGCGCTCGCTCTGCGCAGTGGCCCAGACGTCGCGCACTTCGCGCGTCGGCTGCGATCCGGCAAGAATGGCATCGGTGATCGCATTCGCCTTCACCTGGTCGCTGCCGGCAAGATAGGCAACGATGTCGCGCACGATCGGCGCCGTGGAATGAAAGGCCATATGGTCCATGCCCTCACCGAGCATGACCTTGCCCTGTACGAACAGTTCCACCGGAAATCTGGCTGAAACGCCGTGATCAAGGTAGCGAGTGCCGACGCCGGTAATCAGTCTTTCGCCGTAATAGGTCAGAAGAATGCCCATCAGCTGGTTGGATTTCTCAAGCAGCACCGGATCGCTGATCCGTGGTGAGAGCGCATCGACGACGGCAAGCTGCTTGAGAGCTGCATACCAATAGATAGACCCCGGATCGCTGCCGGCATAAAGGCCCTGGTCGACAGCGTTACGGGCGGCGACGATGCGGCTATAGGCAAGGCTGAGAATCGATAATTCGCCGGCCAGCCCTTGGTCGAGCGCGTCGCGGGACGGCAGGCTGGCGTAGAAGGCAAGGCGCTCGCGATCGAGCGTCACCCGGCTTCGCTGCATGTCGGCGGCAGTCCTGCTGTTGGGACGTGCGAGGTAGAGGCGGGTGGCGCCAATTTCACTCAAAATCTCCGTGGCCGCGATCGACCCGCCACGGGCGAGCACGTCGGCGAACTGCCGGTCCTTTTCGAGATCCCTGTACTGTCTGAGCGAAGACCTTATGACGATGACGCCTTCAATGAGCATGAAGACGAAGGGCAGCATGATAGCGGCCAGGATGACCCGTTTGATGGTTTCGAACTTCATCGCCAATCGCCACGGTGATCAAAACGTCGGTCGTGCGCAACCAATTGACGGCAATCTTAGCAGCAATTCTTAATAAACTGATAAAGCGGCAGATCCCTAGATTTCTAGCCCTAGATTTCTGGACGAATGAAGTCACGTGTCTCAGCATCCATCACCCAGAGTTCGCCGGTCGAAATATCGAACCATGCGCCATGGAGATGCATTTTTCCTGCTTCCTCGAGCGCTTTGATGTCGGGAAAACTTCTGAGATTGTCGATTGAATTGCGGATCGAGACCCGCTCCAGCGCCGTCTGCCGCTCGGCGGCCGTCATCACATCGTTGCTCTGGATCTGCTCGGCGGCGGGCTTGACCAGCGACATCCAGCGGCCGATGAAATCGCCGGGCGACAGCGGTTCGGCATTCGGATCAAGCGCTGCGCGGATGCCGCCGCAGCGTCCATGGCCCATCACGACGATATCCGAGACCTTCAGCGCCTGCACGGCAAATTCGAGCGCAGCCGACGTCGAATGGAAATGACCGTCCGGCTCGTAAGGCGGCACCATGTTGGCAACATTGCGGATGACGAAGAGCTCGCCCGGGCCGGCATCGAAGATCAGCTCCGGTGCCGCACGTGAATCCGAACAGGCAATGACCAGCGTATGGGGACTTTGACCGTTTTCGGCAAGCTGACGATACCTGTCGCGGGCGTCGGCATAACGTCCGTTCATAAAGTTGCGATAGCCGTCCAGAAGAGGATTTGGAAAACGCTGCATGCTTCTGGATTAGCGCGGGCCGAAGACAAGATCAACTGCTGCACTGCAAAATGAACGCATTGACGGATGCGTCATTTTTTCCGTCGCTGCGCCGGGTGTACGAGCCGGCGCATCTGCACCATGGCCATCGGTGTCGAAAGGCTGGAAGCGTCGCTTGCCAGCATCAATTCGTTGCTGCCGCGCTTGACCGCACGCGCCAGCACCTCGAAGACGCTGGCGGTGGCAAGCTGCAGCGCCTTTTCGTCCTCGAGGCCGGAAAGCAGGCGCGACAGGAAGACGGCGGCAAGCAGGTCGCCGAGACCATTCGGCGGATTGTCGATGACGCGGTGCTCGGCAAGAAGCGCGTGACGGCCGGAAAGATAGAGATTGCCGGTGCCGCCCGCCATCATCGGCACGGCCGAGGTGACGAGCATGCGCGATGGTCCGAGCGCCAGCGCCGCCTCCATGATCGCGCTGTTGTCTTCAAGCGCTGCCCCCGAAAGCCATGCGAGTTCGTACCGGTTCGGCGTCGCCAGCGAGGCGAGCGGGATGAGATGGTCGCGAATAGCCTCAGCGGTCGCTTCCGGCACGTAGAGGCCGCCGAGATCGCCCATGACCGGATCGCAGACATAAAGCAGATCCGGATTATCTTGCCGGAGCGCAGCGATCAGCCTGGCGACGGAGCGCGCCTGGGCGGCATTGCCGAAATAGCCCGAAAGCACCGCCCTGACTTCGCCGATCCAGGGCGCGCGGATCAGATCGTCGATCGCCGCGTCGAAATCCGCTTCCGCAAACGTCAGCCGCGTCGAACGGCCGTGGCCAGGATGCCAGGGAAGCACAATGGTCGGTAGCGCCCAGACCGGATGACCGAGCGTCTCCAGTGCAAAGACCGCCGCCCGGTTGCCAACCGACCCACGCACCACATGGCTGGAGATGACAATGACTGCGCCCGCTGCATTTTCCGACATGATACCAAGATCCGAATGATGACTGCGTTTGATGATCTTTTTGACGACGCGCTGTCAACCATTCTTCACGTGAGCATGAAAATGTGCGGCGGAAGAAAAAATAAAAAGCGGGCCTTCCCGTTCGTTTTGGCCACGAAAGCGAAAAAACCTCCGACAACTTCCCATTTCCGGCGTCAAAAAAGCATCAAAACGATCCCTTGGGTCCCTATTTTAGAGATTTTTTCGAATAATCTTCTGCTAGCTTGCAGAAAATCAGTCCATTGTGGGAGGCGATCCATGGCTGCCAGAAACAATCCGAAACGAGAAAAGCAGATCGAAAGCGCGCGCAAGATCGCCAAGGCGACGGGCGAGGCGCATCTCGATCCGGAAATACTCTTCGGCCGGGCCAGCAATGACGATCTCGAACTCTATACGCCGGAAATGCTGGCGCTCTCCGCCGTGCATTCGGCAAAGGAACTTGCCGCCTGGAATGGCAAGGCGCCTCGTGTCAGCGTCGATACCATTGCCGATGTGGCGCCTGATGGCATTGCCGTTTCGGTGCTATCGGTCACCGACCGGAACATGCCTTTCCTGTTTGAATCGGTCATGGGCGAAGTGACGAGCACCTATCGCGACCTGTTCATGGCCGTGCATCCAATCCTGGTCATGGAAAAGGGTAAGGCGCCTGCGATCTATTCCGCCGATCATCCGAGTGACCCGGCCAACCGCGTCAGCCATATCCAGCTTCATATTGCGCCGCTCAATTCCGTCCAGGCCTCAGATCTCGTCAAACGCGTCGAAACCGTGCTCGAGCAGGTCCGCCTGTCGGTGTCCGACTGGAAGCCGATGCTTTCCAAGATCGACGGGGTGATCGCCGAGCTTTCGGCCAATGGCACCACCCGCAAGAAGGCTGATCGCGATGAAGCCATCGCCTTCCTGACATGGCTGCGCGATGAGAATTTCACTTTCCTCGGGATGCGTGAATATGTGTATTCCGGCAAGGGTTCCGATGCGCGGGTCGAGCGCGACAAGGGTGCTGGCCTCGGCATGCTCTCCAACCCCGATGTCCTGGTGTTGCGCACCGGCAAGGACGCCGTGACGACGACGCCTGAGATCCTGGCCTTCCTCGACGGCCCCGATTTCCTGATCGTCACCAAGGCAAATGTGAAATCCATCGTCCATCGCCGGGCCTACATGGATTATGTCGGCGTCAAACGCTTCGACGCTGCGGGCAACGTCACCGGCGAACTGCGCATCGTCGGGCTCTTCACCTCGACGGCCTATACGTCGCTCGCCTCTGAAATCCCGCTGCTGCGTTCCAAGATCGAGAAGGTGAAGGAGCATTTCGGCTTCGACCCGATGAGCCATTCCGGCCGCATGCTCGACAACACGCTGGAATCCTATCCGCGCGATGACCTTTTCCAGATCGACACCACGCTGCTTGCAAATTTTGCCGAACAGATCAACGACTTGGCCGACCGTCCGCGCGTGCGCGTCCTGCCGCGCATCGACCATTTCGACCGCTTCGTCTCGGTGATCATCTACGTGCCGCGCGAGGAATACGACTCGATCGTCCGCGAGCGGATCGGCACCTATCTGAAGACTGTCTATGACGGTCGTGTCTCCGCCTATTACCCGGCTTTTCCGGAAGGCGGCGTGGCGCGCGTGCATTTCATCATCGGCCGCTCCGGCGGCAAGACGCCACGCATTCCGCAGGCAAAGCTCGAGCAGGTGATCCGCGAAATCACCGCCCGTTGGGACGACCGTTTCGAGGCGCTGGCCGGGGCCAAGGCACCGAAAATATCGGTCGACCAGGCTTTCCAGGATTCCTTCACCCCGGAGGAAACCGTGGCCGACCTCGCCGATATCGGCGCCTGCGCCGCCGGCGAGCCGCTTCGCATCCAATTCTACCATCGTCCGGAAGAACGGGGCTGCATCCTTTCGCTGAAGATCTTCCACGCCGGCGGCCAGCTGGCGCTGTCGCGCCGCGTGCCGCTTCTGGAAAATCTCGGCTTCAATGTCGTCAGCGAACGCACCTTCGACATCGGCGTGCCGGCCAATGACGAAACGAAGCTTGTCGTGCTGCACGATATGGAGCTCGAGGCCCGCAATGGCGGCGACATCGACCTGCAGCGTTACGGCGCTGCCCTCGAAGAAGCCTTCGTCGCCGCCTTCGCCGGCACGATCGACAATGACAGCTTCAATCGGCTGATCCTCTCGGCCGGGCTTTCAGCGCGCGAGACGAACGTGCTGCGTGCCTATGCCCGTTATCTCCGCCAGGCCGGCATCGCCTATTCGCAGGATTACATCGCAACCACACTCGACAAATATCCTGCTGTCGCCGCTTCCATCTTCCGGCTGTTCCACGACACGCTCGATACCAGGCTTTCCGAGAAGGCCCGCGTCAAGAAGCTTGCCGACCTGCACCAGGCGATCGAGGCCGAGCTTGCCGACGTGCCGAGCCTCGACGACGATCGTATCCTGCGCCGTTACGTCAATATCGTCGATGCGACGCTTCGCACCAATTATTTCCAGAAGAACCCGGACGGCTCGCCAAAGTCGATGCTGGCCTTCAAGCTTGATCCGCACCTGGTCGACGGCCTGCCGCAGCCGAAACCTTTCCGCGAAATGTTCGTCTATGGCGTCGAAGTCGAAGGTGTGCACCTGCGCTTCGGCAAGGTGGCGCGCGGTGGCCTGCGCTGGTCGGATCGTGCCGAAGATTATCGCACCGAGGTCCTCGGCCTCGTCAAGGCCCAGCAGGTGAAGAACGCTGTCATCGTGCCGGTCGGTGCAAAGGGCGGCTTCTATCCGAAGAAGCTCCCCATCGGCGGCAGCCGCGACGAGATATTCAATGCCGGCCGTGAGGCTTACAAGACCTATATCCGCACGCTGCTATCGATCACCGACAATATATCGGGCGCCGACGTCGTGCCGCCGAAAGATACGGTCAGGCTCGATGGTGACGACCCCTATTTCGTCGTCGCCGCCGACAAGGGCACAGCAACCTTCTCCGACACCGCCAATGCCCTGGCCCAGGAAGCCGGCTTCTGGCTGGACGACGCCTTCGCTTCCGGCGGCTCGGCCGGCTACGACCACAAGAAGATGGGCATCACCGCCCGCGGCGCCTGGGAAACCGTCAAGCGTCATTTCCGCGAAATGGATATCGACATCCAGACGACGCCCTTCACCGTTGCCGGCGTCGGCGACATGTCCGGCGACGTCTTCGGCAACGGCATGCTGCTCTCTCCGAAGATCAGGCTGATAGCAGCCTTCGACCACCGCGATATCGTCATCGATCCCGATCCCGACATGGAAAAGACGCTGGCCGAGCGGCAGCGTCTCTTCGACCTGCCGCGGTCAAGCTGGCAGGATTTTGACAAAACCGTGCTCTCCAAAGGCGCGATGATCATCTCCCGCGCTGCAAAATCGGTCACCCTGACCCCGGAAGCGGTTGCCGCGATTGGCCTCGACAAGGCCGTGGCGACACCCTTCGAAATCATCACGGCGATCTTGAAGAGCCCGGTCGACCTGCTCTGGTTCGGCGGCATCGGCACCTACGTGAAAGCGGCGTCCGAAACCGACGCCGAAGTCGGCGACCGCGCCAACGACCCGATCCGCGTTGCGGCGGTCGAAGTGCGCGCCAAGGTGATCGGCGAGGGCGCAAACCTCGGTGTCACCCAGAAGGGCCGCATTGCCTACGGTCTCAAGGGCGGGCGCTGCAACTCCGACGCTATCGACAACTCGGCCGGCGTCAACACCTCGGACGTCGAGGTCAACATCAAGATTGCACTGGCAGCCGCCATGCATGACGGGCGCCTGACGCGGGCAAAACGCGACCAGCTGCTACCCTCGATGACCAGCGAAGTGGCGACCCTGGTGCTGCGCAACAACTACCTGCAGTCGCTGGCGATCTCGCTGACGGAACGCAAGGGCACGGCAAACGGTCTCGAACTCGGCCGTTTCATGAGCGTGCTCGAGGGCGCCGGCCAGCTGAACCGCAAGGTCGAGACTTTGCCGGACGAGCAGAGCCTCGCCGAACGCTATGCCGCCGGCAAGCCGCTCACGCGGCCGGAAATCGGCGTGTTGGTATCCTACGCCAAGATCGTGCTCTTCGACGCGCTGGCCGCCAGCGATCTGCCGGACGATTCCTATTTTACCGCAACGCTGTTGAATTATTTCCCCGTCAAGATGCAGAAGTCGAATGCCGGCGATATCGCCGGCCACCGGCTGAAGCGTGAAATTGTTGCAACGGTGCTTGCCAACGAGGCGATTAACCGCGGCGGGCCGAGCTTCACCGTCGCCATGATAGACGCGACGGCGGCCTCGGCACCGGAAGTGGTCCGTGCCGCGATCGTTGCCCGCGACGGTTTCGACCTGAACAGGCTCTGGGCCGAAACGGATGCGCTCGACGGCCGGATATCGGGCGAGCTGCAGAACCGCATCTATGAGGAAATCAGCCATAGCTTTACCGTATTGACGCGCCTGCTCTTGAAGACCGGCATGACCAAGGCCGATATGGCCGAGGTGATTGGCCGGCTCCAGGCTGCGCTTAAGAAGCTAAAGCCTGCCTTTGCCGAACAATCGGCCGGCGATGTCGCCGCCCGGCAGGCGGAGTATAGCCAGGCCGGCGTGCCCGAAAAGCTCGCAGCCGAGATCGCCAATCTCCAGAGCTTCGCGCTGGTGCCGGAGATCATGCAGATTGCCGAGCGCACCGGCGAGACCTTGTTGCGGGCCGCCGAAAACTACTTTGCCGTCTCGCAGACTTTCCGCATCGCCCGGCTGCTGGCAGCGGGTGGGCGTATCCTCACCTCCGACCATTACGAGAACCTGGCGCTTGCCCGCAGCATCGACCAGATCGCCAGCGCAAGACGCGACATCGTCATCTCGGCCCTGTCCGACCACGGCAAGGAGAAGCTTCCGGTCCAGGCGTGGCATGCCCAGGATCGTATCCGCATCAATCGAATCGTCGAAGAGCTTTCGAGCCTCAGCGACAGCGGCGATCCCAACCTTGCGCGTATTACCGTTGCTGCAGGTATCCTGACCGATCTTGCGCGCGACCGGGTGAGGTGAGACAGTCCGCGAAAAAGGAGCGGATGTTGAATCGCATCGACTGGACAGGAACGCAGCCCCCGAAGGCCACGGAGAAGGGCATCTGGGGGTGGATGTTCTTCGATTGGGCAGCCCAGCCCTTCTTTACGGTGGTCACCACCTTCATCTTCGGACCCTATTTCGTTTCCCGCCTGACCGATGACCCGATTTCCGCGCAGACGACGTGGAGCAACATGGCGACGATCTCATCGGTGATCATCGCCCTGCTCTCGCCCGTTCTCGGCTCGATTGCCGACCAGTCGGGCGCCCGCAAACCCTGGATCGGCTTCTTCGCGGTCATCAAGATCGCCAGCCTTTTCGGCCTGTGGTTCGCAGCCCCCGGCTCGCCCATTGTTTATCCCGTCATTTTCATGATCCTCGCCTCGATCTCGGCCGAGTTTTCGATCGTGTTCAACGATTCGATGATGCCGCGCCTGGTCGCCAAACACGAGGTCGGCAAGCTCTCCAACACAGCCTGGGGGCTTGGTTACCTCGGTGGCATCATCGTGCTCATCGCCGTCGTGACACTTTTGGCGGCGAGCCCTGAGACCGGCAAGACCATCCTCGGTCTCGATCCGCTATTCGGTCTCGATCCTCACACCGGCCAGGATGCACGCATCACCGGGCCGGTCTCGGCCGTCTGGTATCTGATCTTCATCCTGCCGATGTTCTTCTTCACGCCGGATGTCGGCAGGGGTCTTCCCTTTGGCACTGCCGTCCGCTCGGGCCTGCGAGAGCTCAAAAACACGCGTGTTGAACTCAAGGAGCGCCGCGGCATCCTGAAATTCCTCATCGCCCGGATGGTCTATCAGGACGGCGTCAACGGGTTGCTGATCCTTGGCGGCATCTTCGCGGCCGGGATGTTCGGCTGGGCGACGATCGAGATCGGCATTTATGGCATCATCCTTAACGTCGTCGCGATCTTCGGCTGCCTGATTGCCGGCCGTATCGACAAGAACGTCGGGTCGAAGGTGACCGTCGTCATCAGCCTCACCATGCTGCTTCTCGCCACCATCGGCATCATCTCGACAGGGCCGGGTTATACCCTGTTCGGACTGATGCCGCTGCCGACGGCGGATTCCGGCGGCCTCTTCGGCACTGCGGCCGAGAGGGCCTATATCCTCTATGGTCTGCTGATCGGGTTTGCCTTCGGGCCGGTACAGGCCTCGTCGCGCTCTTACCTCGCTCGCAGCGTCAGCCCGGAGGAAGCCGGCCGCTACTTCGGCATATACGCGCTTTCGGGGCGCGCCACGAGTTTCATGGCGACGCTGCTCTTCTCGCTGGTGACCTATATGAGCGGATCACCGCGGCTTGGAATGGCAACGCTGATCCTGTTTCTCGCCGGCGGACTGGTGCTACTCGCCCGCACGCCCTATCCGGCCGATCGCCCATAGCAACGCCCGCAGTGTTCCGGCACGCGTTCAGAGCATGATGCCGAAAAGTGTGAGCGGTTTTCGGATGACATCATGCTCTAAACTTTTAATGTAGAACAGGATTCAGATTTTAGGCCAACAGGCCTAAAATCATCCTGTTCTAGTGCCGGAAATGGCGCATGCCGGTAAAGACCATCGCAATGCCATGTTCGTTGGCGGCATCGATGACTTCCTGATCGCGCATCGAACCGCCCGGCTGGATAACCGCCGTCGCCCCTGCAGCGATCATCGACAGAAGACCGTCGGCAAACGGCAGGAAGGCTTCGGAGGCGACCGCCGAACCATGCGTCATCGGCACGGCAAGGCCGAGCGCCTTGGCCGCCTCTTCGGCCTTCAGCGCGGCGATGCGGGCGGAATCGACACGGCTCATCTGACCGGCACCGATACCGGCCGTCTGGCCGTCCTTGGCATAGACCACGGCGTTCGATTTGACGTGTTTGCCCACCTTGAAAGCGAACTTCATGTCTTCCAGCTCCTGCGCCGTCGGCGCGCGCCTGGTGACGACCTTGAGCTCCAAATCCTCGACCATGCCGTTGTCCCGGCTCTGGACCAGCAGGCCGCCGGAAACGGTCTTTGCCGTCAGGCCCGCGGTGCGCGGATCGGGAAGGCCGCCGGCAGACAGCAGCCGCAGGTTCGGCTTGCGGGCGACGATCGCCTTCGCTTCCTCGGTGACATCGGGCGCGATGATCACTTCGGTGAAGAGCTTGACGATCTCCTCAGCCGTTTCGGCATCCAGCGTCCGATTGAGCGCGATGATGCCGCCGAAGGCAGAAACGCTATCGCAGGCGAGCGCCCGCCGATAGGCCTCGACCAGGCTCGATCCAGTGGCGACGCCGCAGGGATTGGCATGCTTGATGATGGCGCAAGCCGCCTTCTCAGGCAGGAATTCGGCAACCAGCTCGTAGGCGGCATCGGTGTCGTTGATGTTGTTGTAGGAGAGCTGCTTGCCCTGAAGAAGCGCAGCCGTCGAAACACCCGGCCGCTTTTCGCCGGTGACGTAGAAGGCCGCCTTCTGGTGCGGGTTTTCGCCGTAGCGCATCTCTTCCTTCAGCGCACCGCCGATAACCCGGTGGCGCGGCGTGTCGATCGACAGCACCTCTGCGAACCAGTTGGAAATCACAGCGTCATAGGCCGCGGTGCGGGCATAGGCCTTGGCGGCCATGCGTTGGCGGAAGGCATAGGCAGTCTTGCCCTCATCTGCGGAAACCTGCTCCGTGAACTCGGCATAATCCGCAGGATCGGTCAGGATCGTCACATAGGCATGGTTCTTGGCCGATGCGCGGATCATCGCCGGCCCGCCGATATCGATATTCTCGACGGTTGTCGGATAATCGCCGCCGGCCGCGCGCACTTCCTCGAAGGGATAGAGGTTGATGACGGCGAGGTCGATGGCCTCGATGCCGTGCGCCTTCATCGCCTCCTGGTGTTCGCTATCGTCGCGGATCGCCAGCAGGCCGCCATGCACCGTCGGATGCAGCGTCTTGACCCGCCCGTCCATGATCTCCGGAAAGCCGGTGATTTCGGAGACGTCGGTGACGGCAAGGCCGGCAGCAGCGATCGCTTTAAAGGTGCCGCCGGTCGACAGCAGCCGCACGCCTCTGGCGGATAATGCTTGGGCGAGTTCGACAATCCCGGTCTTGTCGAAGACGGAGAGGAGCGCGGTCTTGATTTCGACCTTGTCGGGGGCGGGGATCTTCTTGGAAATAACGGCCATGAAACCTTCTCCGTTCGGGCTTCGGGAGACATCCGCTTCATTTAGAGCAGGATTCGGATTTCAGGCCGGTTGCTGCCTGAGATCATCCTGTTCCAGGACGCTCGCATTCTGAGGCCGCGTTAGCACAGCTTCGCCGCCGCGCAAACAGGTGCTATCCCTTGTGGGACAAAAACCAACGGATTTCCGTCTTCTCGGCAAGATCGAAGTCGATTTCGATCTGGTCCGAACCGCAAATACCGGAGCTGTCGGCAAAGAAGATATCCTCGGTAATCAGCACTTCATTGCCGGGTGCGGAAAACAGCCAGCTTTCACCGTCTGGCGCCGTCAACAGCACGGACTCGCCATCACCCTGATGCAGGACGATCGACGGATGGATATGAAAACGGGCGACAGCCTTGAGGGCCTCGTCATGCTCATATCCTTCCCTGACGACGAGCCGGTCGTGGCCTGTCACGATCGAGCCTGCGGCATTGAGTGTCAGCTCACGCTCGTGCAACAAGCCGAACGCCCTGAGATAACCGTCATGGCTAAGCTTGATGCCGTCGCGCCCATCCTCCGTTTCGGCACGCTCGACGGTGACGGTTCTCACCGGTTCGGTGATCGCGTGATTGAGGAACGGCGAAGGCGAAAAACGGCTGGACGAGGTGTCGTTGAGGATGACCGTTGAATGCGCCGCCGTTGTGCGCGCCATCTGGACATAACGGTGCCCGGCAAATTTCGGCGAACCGGAATTGACGATGAAGCGGTGACGGCCGGACGACATCTCGAAGGAGAGGCTGCCGGCATGTACGGTCCGCAGTGCGCCTCCCGAAGGCGGCGTGCCGGCATCGGCAATGATCACTGTCTTCCCCCCGGACAGCCGCTGATAGCGCGAATGCGGCAAAGCCTTGAACGGCTGGCCGGCGGTCTCGTCATAGCGCAGCACGGAGATCAGCTCGTTTGCCAGCGTTGAGGTCGCTCCGTTGAACAGCGCCAGATCCCCGTCCTGATGGCGAAAGAACCGCAATGCCGGATATATCCGGTCGATGCCGGAAATCAGCTTCTGCGGCAGGTCATGGCCGAGATTGACATAGGTTTGCCTGAGCGGCAGCAGATCGAGCAGCAATTCCAGGCCGACGCGCGGATTGCGCGAGATATGCCCGCCATCCGGCAGAATCTGGCTATCGAATTCGCGGTCGAGCGCCTGCGCCGCCTTTCTGAGCGTGGAGGCGCGGGCAGGCATGGCAACCGAGGCCATGGCGAGCGCGATCCGCAGCCGAAACAGCTCCAGGCCGCCAAGCGTATACGGCGCCATGCGGTGCAGGAACCTCACCTGAAACGCCAGCGACTTCATGAAGCGGCGATAAAAGCCGCGGTCGGCATTCTGCAGCACCACCGGCGAATGCGACAGCCAGGCGATGACGCGCTGGGCGGTAACGTCGGTCTCCCACGCAATCCCCTCCATGCGGCCGGCATGGATGGAGAGCCAGCTGTCGACGATCGCCCGGGCGGCGGCCGAGCTGCGCTCCGTCTTGTTCGCCCGCATGTGCCGCAACCAGCCGAAGCTGTGAAGGCGTATGGCGAAGGGGCGCGAGGGCAGGGTGAAGGTGAAGGGTGACTTTCCACCCGTTTCCAGCATCCGCCCAGCCAGGAGAAACCGTCCGTTGAGGATCTCGTCGGCGACATGCGAATCGATGCTGCGGAGATCGGTCGGAGCGACGATCAGACGCTCGGGCGCGTTGATCGAATGGCGCAAGAGCTTCAGGCGCAGCAACGCGACGCGGCGCAAGGCGCGCCGCCAAGCCTCCCGAACATACATGCTCGCAAAACGCCGACCGGACTGCATATTCTATTGTCTATTGACCCTCGTAGTTAAGAATAGGTGAAAAGTGGTCGATTTCATCGTCCACAATGAATTAATTCGTGACAAGGTTAGAATATACGCAAATTCATGCGTTCCTAGCTGGGATCACGCTGCGGTTTTCGGATAACGACCTGCCTGACACTGCGCGCCGTCAAGCCTGCAATCAGGCCACGCGCCGCAGCACGGCGGCATAGAAGCCGTCGAGGCCGGAGCCGATGCCATCGGGCATTTTCAGCATGGTCGGAAGCGTGCGGAATTCACCGAGCGGCGTGATCGCCGCTTCAAGGCCCGGCCAGCGACCGGGATCGATCTGAACACGCTCAAGCGCATCGGTGTCGGCAAGAACACGGGCAACGACGTCCTCACCCTCGGCAGGATCGAGCGAACAATTCGAAAAAACCAGCGTGCCGCCCGGCTTCAACAGGGTCAGCGCATGACGCAGCAGCCGTTCCTGCAGCGCCGCCAGCCTGGCGATATCCTCAGCCCCCTTGGTCCACAGCACGTCGGGGTGCCGGCGTGTCGTGCCGGTGGACGAGCACGGAGCATCGAGCAAGATCGCATCGAAACGCTCCACCGGCTCGAACGTCGTCAGATCCGCCGCAATCGTCTCCGCTTTCAAACCCAGCCGGTCGAGATTCGATCGCAGCCGTCTCAGCCGGCTTTCCGACTGGTCGAGTGCGGTGACCGCGCCACCGGCAAGAATGAGCTGCGCCGTCTTGCCCCCTGGCGCGGCGCAGAGATCGGCAGTGCGTTTGCCCGAGAGATCGCCGAAAAGCTTGGCCGGGATGCTTGCCGCCGCATCCTGCACCCACCATTCGCCCTCGTCGAAGCCTTCAAGCGAAGGAATGCCGCCATCGAAGGCGGCAAGCCGCACGCTGCCTGTTGGAAGGACAATGCCGTTCAGCCGCTCTGCCCAGCCTTCGGGGTCGGATTTGACGGTCAGATCAATCGCTGCCGGCTGCAGTTGAGATTCCGAAATCGCCAGCGCCGCGTCCCGGCCATAGGCTTTTTCCAGCTTGGTGATGAACCAGGCGGGCATCGGCGCGACCTGGCCGATCTCGGCGAGCACCTCATTCTTCTCGCGGCCGAGCCGGCGGAGAATGGCATTGACCAGCTTGGCGAAACGGCGGTTACGCGGATCCTGATTGGCCTGCTCGACGGCAAGATCGACGGCCGAATGATCCGGCACATCGAGATAGAGGATCTGCGCCGCGCCGATTGCCAGCACATGGTGCAGCGCCCGCGCCCCCTCCGGCAGCGGCGATTCCAGCAGCGCTGCAATCGCGGCATCGATGCGCGGCAGATGGCGCAGCGTCGTGTTCAGGATGGCGCGAACAAGCGCCCGGTCGTTTTCGCCGAGCGCCCGGTAGGCCGGGTTGCCATGTTCATGGTCGAGAGCGCCGTCGAGCGGCAGTTTGCGATCGACGACGGCGGCGAGAATTTTTGCCGCTGCAGCCCGCGCCTGCAGGCCGGGTTTGGCCGGCGTAGATCGCTCGGCGGACGGCTTATGCTTGCGGAATGGTTTCTTCGTGCCGTCTGAATTCAAGACCATGGACCTTTTGGCGGTTGCGAACCACCGCGACCAAGACCCGTATCCGGAACAGAGCGCGATTTGCGCGACGGATTATCAGCCCGCACCGGCGGCGTCGAGACGTTCATGCCGCCCTGCGCCATGTCCTGTAGCGCGGCGATGCGGTTTTCCGTGTTCGGATGGGTGGAAAACAGATTGTCCATACGCTCGCCCGAGAGCGGATTGATGATGAACATATGCGCCGTCGCCGGGTTGCGCTCCGCATCCGCGTTCGGCACGTGGGCAGCGCCGCGGGCAATCTTGCCGAGCGCCGAAGCCAGCCACAGCGGATTGCCGCAGATTTCGGCCCCTCGGCGGTCGGCCGAATATTCGCGCGTTCGGCTGATCGCCATCTGCACCAGCATGGCGGCAAGCGGCGCCACGATCATCGCAAGAAGAACTCCGACGAAACCAAGCGGATTGTTGTTGTTTTCACGGTTGCCGCCGAAGAAGAAGGCAAAATTGCCAAGCATAGAGATCGCCCCAGCAAGCGTTGCCGTGATCGTCATCGTCAGCGTGTCGCGGTTCTGGATGTGGGCCAGCTCGTGCGCCATCACGGCCGCGACTTCTTCGGGAGACAAAGCGCTAAGCAGGCCGGTCGAAGCGGCGACGGCTGCGTTGTCGGGATTGCGGCCGGTGGCGAAGGCATTCGGCTGCGGGCTGTCGTAGAGATAGACCTTCGGCATCGGCAGGCCGGCATTGTGGGCGAGATCCCGGACGATCGCAAAGAATTCCGGTGCGTTGCGCTCATCGACCTCCTGGGCGCGATAGGCCGAAAGCACCATGCGGTCGGAATTCCAATAGGAGAAGAAGTTCATCCCGGCGGCAATGACGAATGCGATCATCATGCCGGCCCGACCGCCGATCAGGAAGCCGACAAGCATGAAAAGCGCCGTCATGAAGGCAAGCAACATGGCAGTGCGGACGAGGTTCATTGCGGATCTCCATCTCCGATTTCGCCGTCACAAGCTTTCAATCCCGGCCCCGGCGCATTATGATTTGGTTATTCACCAGCCATTTTCAATATTTTCCGGCAGGAGATACCATGCAGGGCGCCGATAACGACAATAGCGAAACGCCGACGGCCCAAGGGTCGGAGCCGCCGCGCAGGATGCTGTCCCCGGCTGCCACACGTGCGCTTGCTGAAGCCGAGGAGCGGCGAAAAAACCGGAAGCCACTGGAGCTGCCGCCGGAGACCGGCGGCCGCGGCGGAGCCGAGCCGGCTCGCTTCGGCGACTACGAGATTAATGGCCGGGCGATCGATTTCTAGGTAATTTTTCTCGTCCTTGTGGGAACCTGATGCGCCGGATGCGCTCGGCGGAATGCTGGTCCGTTTGGCGAGAATCCGGCTAACGTGATCTCGCCGACGATCATTCCCTTTGAACGGGCCAGCCGGCCACGCATTCAATTGCGGAAATAAAGTGAGCCGTCCCAGGAACCTGGGCCGGAACGGCTCGATATCTCAGGCAGTCGCCTTATTCTGCCGGTTGGCGATCAGATCATCGACGACGGCCGGGTCGGCGAGCGTCGAGGTATCGCCGAGAGCACCGAAATCGTCCTCGGCGATCTTGCGCAGGATACGGCGCATGATCTTGCCGGAGCGGGTCTTTGGCAGGCCGGGCGCAAACTGGATCTTGTCGGGCGCGGCGATCGGACCGATTTCGGTACGCACATGTTTAACCAGATCCTGGCGAAGCGCATCGGTCCCTTCGTGACCGGCCATCAGCGTCACGTAGCAATAGATCCCCTGGCCCTTGATCGGATGCGGATAACCGACGACCGCAGCTTCCGAAACCAGATGGTGCGAGACGAGTGCGGATTCCACCTCGGCCGTACCCAGCCGGTGGCCGGAGACGTTGAGCACATCGTCGACACGACCGGTGATCCAGTAATAGCCATCGGCATCGCGCCGGCAGCCGTCCCCGGTGAAATACTTGCCCTTGTAGGTGGAGAAATAGGTCTGGATGAAACGATCATGATCGCCATAGACGGTGCGCATCTGGCCAGGCCAGCTATCGGTGATGCAGAGATTGCCGTCGGCAGCACCCTCAAGCACCTTGCCCTCATTGTCGACCAGCTGCGGTTTGACGCCGAAGAACGGCACGGTCGCCGAGCCGGGTTTCAGATCGGTGGCGCCAGGCAGCGGCGTGATCATGTGGCCGCCGGTTTCCGTCTGCCACCATGTATCGATGACCGGGCAGCGCTTGTCGCCGACGACATTGTAATACCATTCCCAGGCTTCCGGGTTGATCGGCTCGCCGACGGTGCCGAGCAGCCGTAGCGACGAGCGCGACGAGCGCGTGACGAAATCATCGCCGGCGCCCATCAGCGAACGGATCGCCGTCGGCGCCGTATAGAAGATATTGACCTTGTGCTTGTCGATGACTTCCCAGAAACGGCCTTGGTCCGGAAAGTTCGGCACCCCTTCGAACATTAGCGTCGTCGCGCAATTGGCGAGCGGCCCATAGACGATATAGGAGTGGCCAGTGACCCAGCCGACATCGGCGGTGCACCAGTAGATGTCGCCATCATGATAGTCGAAAACGTATTCATGCGTCATCGCCGCATAGACGAGATAACCGCCCGTCGTGTGCAGCACACCCTTCGGCTTGCCGGTCGAGCCGGACGTGTAGAGAATGAACAGCGGATCTTCCGCCTTCATCTTCACCGGCGGGCATTCCGCCTTGACCGTCGCGATCTCCTGGTGATGCCAGAGATCGCGGCCAGGCGCCCAGCCGGTCTTGCCGCCGGTGCGGCGCACCACCAACACCTTGCTGACATGCACATGCTGGCGGGCGGCGATATGGATCGCCGTATCGGTATTGTCCTTCAGCGGCACCGGCTTGCCGCCGCGCAGACCTTCGTCGCAGGTAATGACGAAAGTGGATTGGCAGTCGACGATGCGTCCCGCCAAGGCCTCGGGCGAGAAGCCGCCGAAGACCACCGAATGCACCGCGCCGATGCGGGCGCAGGCAAGCATCGCATAGGCTGATTCGGGGATCATCGGCATGTAGATGGTGACACGATCGCCCTTCTTGACGCCGTGCTTCTTCAGCACGTTCGCCATCCGGCATACGTGCTCATAGAGCTCGTTATAGGTGACCTTCTTGTCGATATAGGGATTGTCGCCTTCCCAGATGATTGCCACCTGGTCGCCGTTCGTCTTCAGATGACGGTCGATGCAATTGTAGGAGACGTTGGTCTGGCCGTCTTCGAACCACTTGATCGAAACCTTGCCGGTAAAGGAGGTGTTCTTGACCTTGGTATAGGGCTTGAACCAGTCGATCCGTTTGCCATGTTTGCCCCAGAATTTGTCGGGGTTCTCGACGCTTTCCTCGTACCATTTCAGGTACTTTTCCTTATCGATCAGGGCGCGCGCCTTCACCGGCTTCGTGACCGGATAGATCTTCTCCGACATGCAACTCCTCCTCATGGGACATGCGACGGGCCAGGTGAGCTAGGGGCCCGGATTCAAATCACGGCAATTCATAGCAGCTCGCATCGCCACCGCAATTAGACAAAGGTCATTTGATTTCGGGAGAATTGCAATTCTGCGACAGTGCGGTTATATAGCGGCATATTTCCCGGACATTGTGGTGACAATCCACGGACCGCGACCGGCGCGGACGATAGAAGGACTATATCCATGGCTCAAACACTGCTCATGCCGAAGGCGACAGCCATCTGGCTCGTCGACAATACGGCACTGTCTTTCGATCAGATCGCGCAGTTCTGCAAACTGCACCCGCTCGAAGTCAAGGCGATCGCCGATGGCGAAGCGGCGCAGGGCATCAAGGGCCTCGACCCGATCTCGACGGGACAGCTTTCCCGTGACGAGATCGCCCGCGCCGAAGCCAATCCGAACCACAAGCTGAAGCTTTCCGAACCGAAGGTGCGCGTGCCGGAATCCAAGCGCCGCGGCCCACGTTATACGCCAGTTTCCAAGCGTCAGGACCGCCCGAACGCCATTCTCTGGCTCGTTCGCAATCATCCGGAGCTGAAGGACGCGCAGATTTCCCGCCTCGTCGGCACCACGAAATCGACCATTGAGCAGATCCGCGAGCGCACCCACTGGAACTCCGCCAACCTGGCGCCGATGGATCCGGTAACGCTCGGCCTCTGCAGCCAGATCGATCTCGACATGGAAGTGGAAAAGGCTTCCAAGGGCCGTCCGCTGCCGACCGCCGCCGAGCTTGGCGCGACGCTGCAATCGGCTCAGGAAACCGAGCGCCTGACCCCGAGCTACGAGCGCGAGGAGGAAAAGGAAAAGGAAATCGACGCCGACGCCGTCTTCCGCAAGCTGAGTTCGCTGCGCTCGGCGCCGAAGGACGAAGACGACGACCAGTACTGAGACAACGACGATCTCATGAAAAACCCCGCCGGTATGAGCTGACCGGCGGGGTTTTTTGTTGCGGATTGCCTGTTTCGAATTGGCTGCCGAACAGGGTGAAGATGTTCCGCGCCGAGCTGTCGGTGATCGAGAGCGACTTGGACGGCAAGCTGCTGCTGCGCCTGCAACGATTCACATCGGCAGGCAACCGAGACCGCGTTGGCGCAGCGCCTCGGAAATTTCCTCCAGAACCATTGGATCATCGATGGTTGCAGGCATTTTCCAGGGTATGCCATCAGCGATCTTCTGCATCGTGCCGCGCAGGATTTTGCCGGAGCGGGTCTTCGGCAAACGGTTAACGATGATGGCCATCTTAAAGGCGGCGACAGGTCCGATCGCATCGCGAATCATTCCCACGACCTCTGATTCGATTGCCGTCGTGTCTCGGGACACATTCCGTTTCAGCACCAGGAAGCCACACGGCACCTGGCCCTTCAACGTATCGATCACGCCGATCACCGCGCATTCGGCGACATCGGGATGGCGGGCACAGACTTCCTCCATCGCCCCTGTGGAGAGCCGATGACCGGCGCAATTGATGATATCGTCGGTACGCGACATGATGAAGAGATAGCCGTCCTCGTCGATATAACCGGCGTCGGCGGTCTTGTAGTAACCCGGGAATTCGTCGAGATAGGCCGATCGGAAACGCTCGTCGGAATTCCAGAGGGTCGGCAGGCAGCCCGGCGGCAAGGGCAGCTTCACGACGATATTGCCGAGCGTCCCCGCCTCGATCGAATGGCCGGCATCGTCGAGCACGGCGATATCATAGCCTGGCATCGGCAGCGCCGGCGAACCGTGCTTGACGGGAAGGGCGCCGAGGCCGAGCGGATTGGCTGCCATCGGCCAGCCGGTCTCCGTCTGCCACCAGTGATCGATGACGGGTATGGCGAGCATGCGTTCCGCCCATTTCAGCGTCTCCGGATCCGCCCTCTCGCCGGCAAGAAACAGCGCCCGTAAATCCGGCATTGCATATCGGCGCATCAGTTCACCGTCACCGTCTTCCCGCCGGATGGCGCGGAACGCCGTCGGCGCGGTGAAGAGAACACGCACCTTATGCTCCGAAACGATGCGCCAGAATGCGCCAGCATCCGGCGTGCCGACCGGTTTTCCCTCGTAGATCACCGTGGTTACGCCCGATATCAGCGGCGCATAGACAATATAGGAATGTCCGACGACCCAGCCGATGTCCGAGGCTGTCCAGAAGACCTCGCCCGGCTTCAAGCCGTAGATATTTCGCATCGACCAGTTGAGCGCGACCAGATGGCCGCCATTGTCGCGCACGACGCCCTTCGGCTGCCCGGTGGTGCCCGAGGTATAGAGGATGTAGAGCGGGTCGGTCGCCTTGACCGAAACACAGGCGACCTCGGCGCCGCGATGCCGCGCCACCGTCGCCTCGAAATCCTGGTCGCGACCTCTGGCGAGATTTGCCCGAAGCTCCGGCCGCTGCAGCACCAGACAGCGCTCCGGCTTCGAATGCGCCATCGCAATCGCCTGGTCGACCAGAGGCTTGTAGGCGACGATGCGGCCGGGCTCGAGCCCGCAGCTCGCGGTGATCACCAGCTTCGCACCGCAATCATCGATACGGGCCGCAAGCTCGCTGGCGGCGAAGCCACCGAAGACGACCGAGTGAACCGCACCGATGCGGGCGCAGGCAAGCATCGAAAAGACCGCCTGTGGGACCATAGGCATATAGACGATGACACGATCGCCTTTACCGATGCCGAGGTCGACCAGCGCCGCGGCGATGGCTTTCACTTCGTCGAGCGCTTCGTCGTAAGTGAAGCCGCGCTTCTCGCCGGTCATCGCACTGTCGAAGATGATCGCCGTCTCGCCGCCGCGCCCGGCAGTCACATGCCGGTCCAGGCAATTGTGGCAGGTGTTGGTTTCGGCCCCTGAGAACCAACGGCCATAGACGCCTTCGTCGGATGAAAATACCTGTTCAGGCGGTTTGAACCAGTCGATATCGTCGGCTGCTTCGCGCCAGAAGGCTTCGGGATCGCGTTTCCAAGCCGCATAGGCTTGAAGATAGCCGTTCTGCATCTGCTCCTCCCCAGGACATGCAAGCCTCGACCTCAATCTAGGCGGCATTGAGGGGAACAGGAAGCCCAACGAAAGCAGGGTTTCAGCGCGTGCCGAAAATTGCCGATCCAACACGCACGCTGGTGGCGCCGAAGGCGATTGCCGTCTCGTAGTCGCCTGACATGCCCATGGACAGTTTTCCGACGCCGCATCTGAGCGCGAGCTTTGCCAGCAGGGCGAAATACGGCCCAGGATTTTCCTCGGCCGGCGGAATGCACATCAAACCCTCGATGGAAAGGCTGAGTTCTTCGCGGCAGAGGGCGACGAAAGCTGGCGTGTCGTGAGGCGCGATGCCGGCCTTCTGGGGTTCCAGCCCGGTATTGACCTGGACGTAGAGCCGTGGCGTCTTGCCCTGCCGCTTCATCTCCTCGGCAAGCGCGCGGGCGATCTTTTCCCGGTCCACCGTCTCGATAACGTCGAAGAGCGCCACCGCATCCGCCGCCTTGTTCGATTGCAGCGGTCCGATCAGGTGCAGCACGATGTCCGGTTGTTTGATTTTCAGCGCCGGCCATTTGCCCTGGCTTTCCTGCACACGGTTCTCGCCGAAGACACGCTGTCCGGCTTCGATGGCCGGGCCGATCGCCTCGGCCTCGAAGGTCTTCGACACCGCGACGAGCTGGACGGAACCAGCCGGACGACCCGCCTGGCGTTCCCCAGCCGCAATCCGCGACCGCACGTCGTTCAAGCGTTCTTGAAGTTCCATCGTTCTGCCTCGACATACCAGCATGAAAGGATTGGCAATGAACTAACCAGCCAATCTGTGCTTGCCAAGACCCGCCCAAGCGAAATCGCCCAGCCGCGATGAAGATCGGCCGCTTGCAGCGCCTGCAAAACTTGACGCTACCGTGGTTTCATGGTGAAGGTCTCGACCAACCTCCCCTGATTTTCCGGAATGTCGAATACCATGGCCACCGAACGTTATAATCCGCGCGACGCCGAGCCTCGCTGGCAGCAGAAATGGAATGAAGACAAGGTCTTCGAGACCGACAATTCAGATCCGCGCGAAAAATATTACGTCCTCGAAATGTTTCCCTATCCGTCGGGGCGCATCCATATGGGCCATGTCCGCAATTACGCCATGGGCGACGTCGTCGCCCGCTACAAACGCGCACGCGGCTATAACGTATTGCATCCGATGGGTTGGGACGCCTTCGGTATGCCGGCGGAGAACGCCGCCATGGAGCGCGGCGTGCATCCCGCTTCGTGGACTTACCAGAATATCGGCTCGATGAAGGCGCAGTTGAAGGCCATGGGGCTTTCGCTGGATTGGAGCCGCGAATTCGCCACCTGCGATGTTGAATATTACCAGCATCAGCAGCATCTCTTCCTGGATTTCCTGGAGAAGGGCCTGGTCTATCGCAAGCAGTCGAAGGTCAACTGGGATCCTGTCGACAATACCGTGCTCGCCAACGAGCAGGTGATCGATGGCCGCGGCTGGCGGTCCGGTGCGCTGGTCGAACAGCGCGAATTGACGCAATGGTTTTTCAAGATCACCGATTTCAGCCAGGATCTGCTGGACGCGCTGGATACGCTCGACCAGTGGCCTGAAAAAGTCCGCCTGATGCAGAAGAACTGGATCGGCCGCTCGGAAGGCTTGGCGATCCGCTGGGAGATCGTGCCGGAAACGGCACCTGCCGGCGAAAGCGAGGTCACCGTCTATACGACGAGGCCGGACACGCTGTTCGGCGCCTCCTTCCTGGCAATTGCCGCCGATCATCCATTGGCAAAGGATGCTGCCGCCAAGAACGCGGAGATCGAAGCCTTCTGCGAGGAGTGCCGCCGCGCCGGCACGTCATTGGCCGCCCTTGAGACCGCCGAGAAAAAGGGCATGGATACCGGTATCCGCGTCCGGCATCCGCTTGATCCGACCTGGGAACTGCCGGTCTACATCGCCAATTTCGTCCTGATGGATTACGGCACGGGCGCGATCTTCGGCTGCCCCTCGGGCGACCAGCGCGACCTTGATTTTGCTCGGAAATATGGCCTGGCTGTTGTGCCTGTCGTCATGCCGAGGGATGGCGATGCGGCAAGCTTTTCCGTCGGCGATACCGCCTATGACGGCGAGGGCGTGATGATCAATTCGCGTTTCCTCGACGGCGAGACGACCGAGGAAGCCTTCAATATCGTTGCCGACCGGCTGTCGGCCGCTTCGCTCGGCAATACGCCGCAGGCCGAGCGCAAGGTCAACTTCCGTCTGCGCGACTGGGGCATTTCCCGTCAGCGGTATTGGGGCTGCCCGATCCCTGTCATCCACTGCGATGACTGCGGCGTCGTACCGGTGCCGAAGAAGGATCTGCCGGTCAAGCTGCCTGACGACGTCACCTTCGACCAGCCTGGCAACCCGCTCGACCGTCATCCGACCTGGCGTCACGTTTCCTGCCCGAACTGCGGCAAGGGCGCTCGCCGCGAGACGGATACGATGGATACGTTCGTCGATTCGAGCTGGTATTTCACCCGTTTTACCGCGCCCTGGGAGGGAAAACCGACAGATCCTGAGGCGGCTAACCGTTGGCTGCCGGTCGACCAGTATATCGGCGGCATCGAGCACGCGATCCTGCACCTGCTCTATTCCCGCTTCTTCACCCGCGCCATGCGCGAGACCGGCCATGTTGCCGCCACCGAGCCTTTCAAGGGTCTCTTCACCCAGGGCATGGTGGTGCACGAGACCTATAGCCGCGGGACCGGCGGCGGCCGGGAATGGGTGGCGCCGGCCGACATCCGCATCGAGGAGATCGACGGCCAACGCCGCGCCCTTCTCCTGACGACGGGCGAGGAAATTGCGATCGGCTCGATCGAGAAGATGTCGAAGTCGAAGAAGAACGTCGTCGACCCCGACGATATCATCGCCTCTTATGGCGCCGATACCGCCCGTTTCTTCGTTCTGTCGGACTCTCCACCCGAGCGTGACGTCATCTGGTCCGAAGCCGGCGTCGAAGGCGCCCATCGTTTCACCCAGCGTCTGTGGCGGTTGGTTTCCGAAGCCGCGGACGCGCTTTCCGCCATCGCGCCTGCGCCGGCAACCGAGGGGGACGCGCTGTCGATCTCGCAGGCCGCCCACAGGACGCTGAAGGCCGTCGAGAACGATTACGACAAGCTCTGGTTCAACAAGGCCGTCGCCCGAATCTATGAACTCGTCAACGCGCTGGCGGCGCCGATGACCAGGGTTGCGGCGGGCGAGGGTGATGTCACCTATCGAGCGGCAGTGCGTAATGCCGCCGAGATCCTGATCCAGCTGGTCGCGCCGATGACGCCGCATCTGGCTGAGGAATGCTGGACGGCACTCGGCAATGAAGGGCTGCTTGCCCGAACCGACTGGCCGCGATACGACGAAACGCTCGTCATCGAAAATGATGTCGTCCTGCCCGTACAGATCAACGGCAAGAAACGCGCTGAATTGACAATTTCTCGCGACGCAGATCAGAATGCCGTCACCGCCGCCGTGCTGGAGCTGGATGCGGTGAAGAACGCGCTGAACGGACAGGCACCGAAGAAGATCATCGTGGTTCCCCAAAGGATTGTAAACATTGTCGTCTGATATCGCTTGCAAGCTGGTCCGCAATGCCGGCATCGCCATGATCTTTGCCTCGGCGGCTTTTCTCTCCGCCTGCCAGGTCCGACCGCTTTACTCCGAGAGTTCCGGTGTCATCGAAAAGCTTTCCTCGGTCGGCTTTTCGCCGGCAGCAAGCCGGGTCGAGCAGCAGGTCCGCAATCACTTGATCTTCCTGGCCTCACGTGGCGCCGGCGAACCTGAAAAACCGGAATATCAGGTCGAGATGCACACCACGTCGTCTGTCGCCGATACGCTGCTTCGGGATTCGGCCGATACCTCACGTGCCGGTCGTGTGACCGTCAGCGTCACCTATACGCTACGCGCAGCGACCGATAATCACGTTATCAAGGCCGGCAGCCGCGCGACCACGGCGCTGGTGGATTTCCCCGACCAGCAGTTCGCCAAGCAGCGGGCAATCCGTGATGCCGAAAACAGGGCGGCGGATCAGGTGGCGGAATTCGTGGGAGCCGATATCGCCGCTGCGCTCAGCCGCTGAGGGCGGTGATGTGGCCGAGATAAAATCCCACGAATTCGACACCTTCCTGCAGAAATCGGCGCGGAACTATCGGATATTCGTCATATACGGGCCGGACCGCGGCCTCGTTTCTGAGCGTGCTGCCCTGCTTGCCGGCAAGACTGGGGTCGCCCTCGATGATCCCTTCTCGCTGACCAAACTCGATATCGGCGACCTGCAAAGGGATCCGGGGCGGTTGCTCGACGAAGCTCAGTCTATCGGACTGTTCGGTGGTGAGAAACTGATTTGGATCCGCGGCGCCGCCAATGAAAAGTATCTCGTCGATCCCTTGGCGCTGCTGGCTGAAAAACCGCTTGAAGCCGCGCATCTGATCGTCGAAGCCGGTGACTTGAGGAAGAGCTCCCTGCTGCGCAAGGCGGCCGAGACCGCGCGATCGATCATGACGATCCCGTCTTACGCCGATGACAGCCGTGCCTTGAATGGCTTGATCGACGCTGAACTCGGCGCCGAAAAGCTCGGCATCACGCCAGCTGCGCGCCAGGCGCTGATCGCACTGATCGGCGGTGACCGCATCGCGTCACGCAACGAGGTGCGCAAGCTTGCCCTCTATTGTCGCGGCCTCGATACGGTCGAAGAACATCACGTTACCGAAATAATCGGTGACGCCAGTGCGATCTCCGTCGACGATGCCGTTGACGCTATCCTGAGTGGCGATCTCAACGGTTTTCTGCACGCCATGCAGAAAATCAGCAGCTCGAAAACCGCGATTTTTCTCGTGCTCCAGGCATGTCTGAAACAGTTTCAGCTTCTCGATACGATGCGCGCCGAAATGGACGATAAACGTCTGCAGACACCCCAAATCATGCAGACCATGGGTCGTCACCTGCATTTCCGCCGCAAGCCGATCATCGAACAGGCACTGCGCCAATGGACAGCGGAAAGCATCGCTCGTGAATCCAATCGTCTGCAGGCGGCCATTTTGCAGAGCCGACGGCGACAGGTGCTGGAGGACAGCGTTGCAATGCAAACGCTTCTCTCCACCACCCTTCAATCCGGGCGTAAATCTGCCTGACGCTCGTTGTTTCAATGCCTGTCGTTGTCCCGAAACTACCAAACACTTTCGGGCAACGTGCATTATCGTCTCTCAAGCAAACGACAAATTTCTTCGAGTTGTTCTAGCGACTTATAGGAAATTTTAATCTGACCGCCGCTGGTCTTGTGATTGATCGCAACATCAAGGCCGAGCGCATCGGAAAGCGTCCGCTCCAAGGCCAGCGTGTCCGAATCCTTTTGATCTCGCCGCGGGGCGGCCAGCTGCGGTTCGGACTGTGCCTTGATATTGTTCTGCGCCAGCTTTTCCGCGTCGCGCACCGACATGCCCTTGGCAACGATCGTACGGGCCAGGCCTGTGGGGTCAGGCGTCGAAACCAGCGCCCGTGCATGCCCGGCCGACAGGCTGCCGGCGGCAAGAAGGTCGCGAACCGGATCGGGCAGCTTCAACAGCCGCAACGAATTTGCCACGTGGCTGCGGCTCTTGCCGATAATTTCGCCAAGGTCGTTCTGCGTATAGCCATACTCAGCAATAAGCTGTTCATAGCCCAACGCCTCTTCGAGAGCATTGAGATCCGCCCGCTGTACGTTTTCGACAATGGCGATCTCCAGCGCCGTCTTGTCATCCACGTCGCGGACAATGACGGGAATGTCAATCAGTCCGGCGAGCTGAGCAGCACGCCAGCGTCGCTCGCCGGCAATGATTTCATATCGGTCGCGGTCCATCGTCCGTACGACAATCGGCTGAACGATGCCGTGTTGACGAATGGAGCTAGCGAGATCGTGCAGTTCGGTGTCATCAAAGAAGCGACGAGGATTGCGGGGGTTACGACTGACGAACTCGATCGGGATCATCCTGTCGGCACTGATCGTCCGTTCAGCTTCGACGGGGACAGGCTGATCCATTTCTCCAATCAGTGCCGCAAGGCCGCGACCCAATCGCCTTTTCGATACATCGTCATTCATGATTTAAACTACCTCTGAAATGATAATCACGCGGCCAGTCTTTGGCGCTCGCGTTGGATGACCTCCGAGGCAAGCTGCAGATAGGCCTGGCTGCCCGCGCATTTCAGATCATAGAGAATGGCCGGCTTGCCGTAAGATGGCGCCTCGGAAACCCGGACGTTGCGCGGAATTAACGTGTGGTAAACCTTATCACCGAGATGCGTGCGCACATCATTGACCACTTGCTGGGCAAGATTGTTGCGCGCATCGAACATCGTCAAGACGATCCCCTGAATATCCAGGCGCGGGTTAACTGTCCGCCGAACTTGGCTGACAGTCTCAAGCAACTGGCTTAATCCCTCCAATGCAAAGAATTCGCATTGAAGGGGCACCAACACCGAATGCGCGGCCGCCATAGCATTCATCGTCAGCAGATTGAACGAGGGCGGGCAATCGAGAAGAATATATGAAAACGCCTGCGCTTCAGGTGAAGATAGGGCTTTGCGCAACTTGAACACCCGATCGCTCTGCTGGGAGATCTCCATCTCGACACCGAGCAGATCCATCGTCGAAGGAACGATAGAAAGGTTGGGAACCGCTGTTTCCAGCGTCACCTCAGTGACACCGCGTTCACCAATCATCAGATCGTAAGAGGAGAGCTTGCGGTCACGGCGGTCGATACCAAGGCCAGTACTGGCATTACCCTGCGGATCGAGATCGACGATCAAGACGCGCTCGCCAATCGCAGCAAGCGCCGTTGCCAGATTGATTGCGGTGGTCGTTTTACCAACCCCACCTTTCTGATTTGCGATGGTGATAATCCGATGTCGTTCGCCAGCCATTGCCGCAATATCCGATCTGTTAAACCAAGCGCCGGAGATTCGATATTTCCAATATAACAGATTCCGGCTCGACGGCGCTTCTATGTTCTAACAGATCGAATTCCCACCGACCACGTGCTTTGTCGATTTCCCTCAGGTAATCCCGGCCTTTATGAAAGAAGCCGCGGCAGTCCTTCTTACCCTGCATCCACGGCGCAGAATATTCGATCAGTCCTTCGAGATCGGTGAGCGCCCGAGCTGAAATAGCCCCGCATTCACCGATTTTCGCATGGGCATCTTCGATTCGTATGCTGTGCACACTCCCTCGAGCATGTGTTTCTCGCAGAGCTGTTCTCAGGAAGGCTGCCTTTTTATGATTGCTTTCGACCAGATGCACCCATCCGTCTTGGAGTTCGGCGAGAAAGATCGCCGTGATGACGCCCGGAAAACCCCCTCCACTGCCGAGGTCGACCCAGGTCGTCGGCTTGTGATGGATCTGAAACACCTGGCTGCTGTCCGCAATATGCCGGTCCCACAGGTCACCGAGCGTCGACGGCGCCACCAGATTGATGGTTTTTGCCCATTTTTGAAAGAGCGCCGCAAAATATTGCAGCCGTTCCTGTGTTTCACGTGAAACACGCAAACCGTTCAATTCCATTCTAAAAGACTCTCGAATCGTGTGGTTAGGCGCTTTGACGCGAGGAAGGCTGGCGTCGACGCAAGTGCACGAGCAGCAAGGCGATCGCTGCCGGGGTCATTCCTTCAACAATTGCAGCCTGGGCAATGTTAAAGGGGCGAGCGGCACCAAGTTTTGCCTTGAGCTCATTCGACAGGCCAGAGAGCGAAGCATAGTCGAAATTAGCCGGTATGTGCCAGGCTTCGTCGCGTTGCTGATCGACAATCGCCGCGGCTTGCCGATCCAGATAAACGGAATAGCCCGCTTCGACTGCCAATGCCTCCGCCACCTTAGGAGCAATCGCACCGAAATTCTCGGGCCAGATATTCCGAAGGGTGTCGAAATCATAATTCGGATAGGAGAGCAGATCATAGGCGGTTCGTCGCTGGCCGTCGCGATTAATGTTCAAACCTGCGCGCCGCGCCTCAGTCGGTGTAACCGTCAGCGACTGCAACAGTGCCCGGCCTGCGTCAATCTCGGTCTGGTACCGCGTGAATCGCTGCTTACGTTCGCTGCCCACACATCCAAGCTGCATCGCCAGCGGCGTCAAGCGGACGTCGGCATTATCAGCCCGCAATGTCAGTCGATATTCGGCGCGCGACGTAAACATCCGGTACGGCTCCGTAATGCCGCGAGAGGTCAGATCGTCGATCATCACCCCGATATAGGAATTTGTCCGGCTAAAATGAAACGGTTCCGAATCGCAACTTCGCAATGCAGCATTCAATCCCGCCGCCAGACCTTGAGCCGCCGCCTCCTCATAGCCGGTCGTGCCATTGATTTGACCGGCGAGAAATAGGCCTGTCAGCCGCTTGACCTCGAGCGATGGCGTCAACTCTCTGGGATCGACATGATCATACTCGATCGCATAACCGGGTTGAAGGATCCTCGCTGTTTCCAGACCGGGAATTGTCTTGATGAATGCAGCCTGCACTTCAGCTGGCAGGGAAGTCGAGATGCCATTCGGATAGACGGTATCATCGTCCAGACCTTCGGGCTCAAGAAAGACCTGATGTCCATCCCGCTCTCCAAATTTGACCAACTTATCTTCGATCGATGGGCAGTAACGAGGCCCGACACCTTCGATCTGACCGGAATACATTGCCGACCGCATGATATTGTCGACGATGATTCGGTGCGTGGCTTCGGTCGTCCTGGTCACCCCGCATTCGATCTGCCTGGTGGTGATCGCGTCTGTCATCAGGGAGAAGGGCACCAACTCCTCGTCAGCTCCTTGGCGACCGACGGCGTGCCAGTCGATGGTCTTCCCATCCAGCCGCGCCGGCGTGCCGGTCTTCAATCGTCCCAGCCGCAATCCAAGCCTGGCCAATGTCGCCGACAGCCCGATTGACGGCGCTTCCCCAACACGACCAGCCGGTGTCTTCTCCGAACCGATATGAATAAGGCCGCGAAGAAAGGTGCCGGTTGTCAAAACGACCGCCGGAGACCTAAAAGTCCGACCGTCCTTCATGATGACGCCGGTGACGCGTCCATCAACAACATCCAGATCAAAGGCGTCGCCCTCGACAATCTCCAGACCGGGTGTTGCTTCGATCGCCGTCAGCATGGACGAACGATAGAGTTTTCGATCGGCTTGCGTTCGCGGTCCGCGGACAGCCGCGCCCTTCTTCTTGTTCAGCATCCTGAACTGAATGCCGGCAACGTCGGCGACCCGACCCATCAAGCCATCCATCGCGTCGATCTCGCGAACCAGATGGCCCTTGCCAAGCCCACCGATCGCCGGATTACACGACATGACGCCGATTGTGTCGCGTTTATGGGTCACCAAGGCAGTTTTGGCGCCAAGGCGCGCTGCTGCGTTGGCAGCTTCCGACCCTGCATGGCCGCCGCCTATGACAATCACGTCGTAGACATTGTCAGTCATATATCAACTCCATAAACGTCAGACGTTTCACGTGAAACCCACGCGGACATCGGTCCGCGTTTCACGTGAATCATTTGCCGATACAAAACTCCGAAAAGATTACTCCGAGCAACTGCTCGACATCCACTCTGCCGGTAATTCTGCCTAAAAACTCCGAGGCAACTCGAAGTTGCTCGGTGCGCAGTTCCAGATTCAGGGCTGTTTGAGCAACCGCCGCATCCAGCGCCGACAAACATTTCGCCAGCGAATCCTTATGCCGTTGCCGGCTGGGAATCGCCATGGATAGACCGCCAACTCGCTCGGCAACGATATCACCGATCAGCCGTCGCAATTCCGGTAAACCATCGCCTGTCGCCGTCGAGATCCGAAGATCATAGTGATCCGACGTATCAACAAGATCCTTCTTCGTTCCAACCGTAACATGCGCAGAGGTCTGGTCCAAGTCACCAGGGACGACGGGGTTTGCCATATCGACCAGCAGCAGAACGAGATCTGCGTCACGCAGGGCCAAACGGGCGCGACGTACGCCTTCGATTTCAACCCTGTCATCCGCCTCACGCAGGCCGGCTGTGTCGTAGAGCTTGATCAGGTAGCCGTCAATGTCGAGATCGACCTGTAAGACATCGCGCGTGGTACCGGCAATCTCGGTGACAATCGCCACATCGCGGCGTGCCAGAGCATTCAGAAGGCTGGATTTCCCAGCATTCGGCGCGCCGGCAATGACAACCTTGAAACCGTCTCTGATAACCTCGCCGGCCGAGGCCGCAGCCAGGTGATGCTCCATATCGCGCCGAAGCGCCTCCATATCGATCCAGACCATATCCGATACCGAACCGGGGACATCGTCCTCATCGGGAAAGTCAAGTTCCGCCTCAACCAACGCTCGGGCACGGGTTAATCGTTCCGCCCACGAATCGTAAATAGCCGAAAGCCCACCGGCGCTCTGTTCGACCGCGAGGCGTCGTTGCATCTCGGTTTCGGCACTAATCAGATCGGCAAGCCCTTCGATCTCGACCAGATCAAGCTTGCCGTTTTCAAAAGCCCGGCGCGAGAATTCTCCTTCGACCGCCATCCGAACACCTGGAACATCGCCAAGGGCGTGAAACAGCGCAGCCAGCACGGCCTTGCTGCCATGGATCTGCAGTTCGGCAACGTCCTCGCCGGTAAATGAGTTCGGGGCAGGAAAAAACAGCACCAGACCATTGTCAATCGGCTGATTGTTACGAGTCCGAATCGTTCTGTAGGAGGCATATCGGTCTGCCGGAACCGATCCGATAAGCCGGGTCAATAGAGCCCTGGTTAACGGGCCACTGATGCGCACGATCGAAACGCCCGACGGTGGTGCGCCGCTCGAGAGCGCATATATCGTATCATTGATCATGGTCGGGTCGCTGTTCCGTCGGTTGGAATCTGATTCGAGATCCTCTCAAATAGAAAAAGCTGGCAACATCGTGACGATGTCGCCAGCTCTCATGAGCGCAAATCACCGGATGAATCCGGCTAAGGACTACGTATTCATCGAGTCGAAGAAGTCGGAATTGTTCTTCGTCTGCTTGAGCTTGTCGATGAGGAACTCGATCGCATCGGTCGTGCCCATCGGCGCCAGAATGCGGCGGAGCACGAAGATCTTCTGCAGATCCTGGCGTGGAACGAGCAGGTCCTCCTTGCGCGTGCCGGACTTCAGGATGTCCATCGCCGGGAAGATGCGCTTGTCGGCGACCTTGCGATCGAGGACGATTTCGGAGTTGCCCGTACCCTTGAATTCTTCGAAGATCACTTCGTCCATGCGGCTGCCGGTATCGATCAGCGCCGTCGCGATGATTGTCAGCGAGCCGCCTTCCTCAATATTACGCGCCGCGCCGAAGAAGCGCTTCGGCCGCTGCAGAGCATTGGCGTCCACGCCGCCGGTCAGCACCTTGCCCGAGGAGGGAACGACGGTGTTATAGGCGCGGCCGAGACGGGTGATCGAGTCGAGCAGGATGACAACGTCACGCCCGTGTTCGACAAGGCGCTTGGCTTTCTCGATGACCATCTCGGCCACCTGCACGTGACGCACAGCCGGTTCGTCGAAGGTCGAGGAGATGACTTCGCCGCGAACCGAGCGCTGCATGTCGGTCACTTCCTCGGGGCGTTCATCGATCAGCAGAACGATGAGATAGCATTCCGGATGGTTCGCGGTGATCGAATGGGCAATGTTCTGGAGCAGCACGGTCTTACCGGTGCGCGGCGGTGCGACGATCAATCCACGCTGGCCCTTGCCGAGCGGCGCCACCAGGTCGATCACACGCGGCGACAGATCTTTCGTGGTGGGAACATCGAGTTCCATCTTGAAGCGCTCGTTCGGATAGAGCGGCGTCAGATTGTCGAAATGAACCTTGTGTCGGATCTTTTCGGGATCGTCAAAATTGATGGTGTTGACCTTGAGCAGCGCGAAATACCGCTCGCCTTCCTTCGGCCCGCGGATCGGGCCCTCGACCGTATCGCCTGTCTTCAGCGAGAAACGGCGGATCTGCGACGGCGAGATATAAATATCGTCCGGACCCGGCAGGTAGTTTGCATTGGGGGAACGCAGGAAGCCGAAACCATCCTGCAACACTTCGACGACCCCTTCGCCGATGATTTCGACATCCTGGCTGGCAAGCATCTTCAGAATGGCAAACATCAATTCCTGTTTGCGCATCGTGCTGGCATTCTCGACCTCGAGCGATTCGGCGAAAGCCAGAAGATCCGTCGGGGATTTGCTCTTAAGTTCCTGAAGCTTCATTTCAGCCATGAAGTGACCAATACTCTTTTCAATTTCGAAGGGGGAAGGCGATGTTGGGTCGTATTCGGTATTGCGAAGGGCTCGCAAACGACTGAACTCTACACACATGCCACGTAGATGAGATGCGCGGAAAATAGCGAGTCGCAATCGTCGCCGCAAGAGGGCTGCTTAAAATGAAGCAAATTTAACCTGGAGCTGATTTTGCCTCAGAACGGCTTCACGACGACGAGGATCACAATTACGATCATCAACAGTGTCGGCGCCTCGTTCATGAAACGCCAATAGCGTGCGGTGCGGCGGTTCTCGTCCCGTTCGAAAGCTCTGACGGCGCGGCTGAAGAACACGTGAACACCGGTCAAAAGCACGACGAGACCGATCTTGGCATGCAGCCAGCCCCCCTGGAATCCATAGACCGACCAGGCGAGATAGAGGCCGAAAATCCAGGTCAACATCATGGCTGGTGTCATGATGATTCGAAGCAGCCGACGTTCCATCACCTTGAAGGTTTCCGATTGCACCGAACCGGGTTCCGCGTCGGTGTGATAGATGAACAGCCGCGGCATGTAGAACAACCCGGCCATCCAGGAAATCACTGCGATGATATGGAGCGCCTTGATCCAGAGATAGAGATTATCCGGGTTCCAGGCAAAAAGTCCGACCGCCATCAGCGCGAAGAAGGCCAGCGCAAAATGCGCCCGCCGGCGGGCGTAAGCGCCGGCCCTGCGATCGGTCTGCTTTTCCATCGTCAGTTCCCGCCTCGCATTTGGCCGCCCCGCACGCGATCGACCAGCCGGCGCACATGCTCGGGGTCGGCCTGCGGTGTGATGCCATGGCCGAGATTGAAGATCAGCGGGCCGTGGCCGAGATGCTGCAGAATATCGTCGATACCCTCTTCCAGCGCCCGGCCACCGGCAACGACGCGCATTGGATCGAGGTTTCCCTGAACCGGTCCGTCCTTCTGAAGTTCGGCGGCAAAGGCCAACGGCACCGACCAGTCGAGGCCGATTGCATCTGCACCCGTCTTTTGACGGTATGTCTTCAGCTGGTAGCCCGCGCCCTTAGCAAAGGCGATGATGCGGGCGTGCGGGCGCTGGGCTTTGACCGAAGCGATCATCCGCGCAACCGGCTTGATCGCGAACGCCTCGAACTCTCTCGCGCCGAGAACGCCAGCCCAGGAATCGAAGATCTGCACGGCGTCTGCGCCGGCATCGATCTGAGCGACGAGATAATCGGCCGACACGTCGGCAAGCAGCATCAGCAAATGTTCGAAGGCGCGGGGATGCCTGTAGGCGAAGAGACGGGCAGGGGCCTGATCCGGCGTGCCGTGTCCGGCAATCATATAGGTCGCAACCGTCCAGGGGGCCCCACAGAAGCCGAGCAGGGTGGTCTCAGTTGGCAACTCCTCACGCAACCGCCGCACCGTCTCCAGAACCGGGCTGAGATAATCGACAACTGCTTCCCCATTCAACCTGCCGATACCGTCTTCATCGATCGGATCCATCTCCGGCCCACGGCCTTCGGTGAACCGGACATTCCGCTTCATTGCATCGGGGATGACGAGGATATCGGAAAACAGGATGGCTGCATCAAAGCCATAGCGGCGGATTGGCTGTAACGTCACTTCGACGGCATAATCCGGCGTGTAGCAAAGATCGAGGAAACTTCCTGCCTTTGCCCGCGTCTCTCGATATTCCGGGAGATATCGTCCCGCCTGCCTCATTAGCCAGAGCGGCGGAGGGGAGAGGCTTTCGCCCTCGAGAACCCTCATGATCTTTCGGCGCGTGTCGTTCAAGCGCTTCTTCCCTATAAAAAATCAAAGATATTTTAAAAGGTTTCTATTTCTTAGAGTCGGTGTCTATCAAGGATTAAAATCTATCCACCGCCGATGCCATTTGTCGCGTGCCGGCAAAAAGCATCAAAAGGATTTTGCCATTTGGTCGAAAGTCCGGGGAGAAACCGAATCTGAAAATGATTCCAGATCCTTGCGGACCGATGATTTTCCCCGTGCTTGTGGATAAGCTGTGGACCTCTTCTCGACAAATCCCCTTGTTCCCCATTTTCCACAAGGCAAGCAGAAACCGATCCGCAAAATTCGAAATGTGGATAAACAGGCATGTTTTCCCTTGCCCGACACTGCCTCGCCGCCTTAGCTCTGTTTCATCCAGTCTTTTCAACAGGCAGCGGAAAATAACGTGGAGAACAGAACGAACTTCTTTCATCTGCATCTGATTTCTGACTCAACGGGAGAGACTCTCATCTCCGCCGGCCGCGCCGCATCGGCACAGTTCAGATCCGCCCAGCCGATCGAACATGTCTATCCGCTGATCCGCAACCGCAAGCAGCTGCTGCCGGTTTTGCAGGCGATCGACGATGCACCGGGCATCGTGCTCTATACGATCGTCGACCGGGAGCTTGCGAGCCTGATCGATGAGCGCTGCGTCGAGATGGGGGTTGCCTCGGTGAATGTGCTGGAGCCGGTCATGAATGCGTTCCAGATCTATCTCGGTGCCCCATCAAGCCGTCGGGTCGGAGCCCAGCATGTGATGAATGCCGGCTACTTCGCGCGTATCGAAGCGTTGAATTTCACCATGGATCATGATGACGGCCAGATGCCGGATGATTACAACGATGCCGATGTCGTCATCATCGGCATTAGCCGCACGTCGAAAACACCGACCAGCATTTACCTCGCCAACCGCGGCATCAAGACGGCGAACATTCCAATCGTCTATGGCGTGCCGTTGCCGGAGAGCCTGTTCGTCGCCGCCAAACCGCTGATCGTCTGCCTGATTGCCACCACCGACCGTATTTCCCAGGTGCGGGAAAATCGCATCCTCGGCGCCACACATGGCTTCGATCGCGAACACTATACCGATCGCGCTTCGATTTCCGAGGAGCTGAAATATGCCCGCTCGCTTTGCGCCCGCCATAACTGGCCGTTGATCGACGTGACTCGCCGCTCAATCGAGGAAACCGCCGCGGCAATCGTTGCCCTGCGCCCAAAGCTGCGCTAAGCGCTGACCGGCAGCCGGTACTCCGAGGAACCCATGACGCAGAAACTCATCCTTGCATCGTCGAGCCCCTTTCGGCGGATGCTGATGGAAAATGCCGGCCTATCGTTCGAGGCGCATGCCGCAGGCATCGATGAACGGGCGGTCGAAGCGCCATTGGAAGAAGCCGGCGCCAAGCCGGATGTAGTGGCTCTTGTCCTGGCCAAGGCCAAGGCCGAGGACGTCAGCAGCCGTTTTCCGGAAAGGCTGGTCATCGGTTCGGATCAAACGATGTCGCTCGGCGACCGCGTCTTCCACAAGCCGCGGAATATTGCCGACGCTGCCAACCACCTTGAGGCCCTTTCCGGCGTGACCCACCGGTTGAACAGTGCTGTCGCGATCGTCAGCAATGGCGTCGTCTTGTGGCAACATCTCGCCCAGGCGGAGCTGACGATGCGGCCCTTGACGGTAGATTTCATCGCCAGGCATTTGGTGCGGGTCGGCGACAGAGCGCTTTCCAGCGTCGGCGCCTATCAGTTGGAGGGGGAGGGCATTCAGCTGTTCGAGAAAATCGAGGGGGATTATTTCACCATTCTCGGCCTGCCGATGCTGCCGCTCTTAAAAAAATTGCGAGACCTCGGAGCGATCGATGGGTGATTCACGTGAAACATTCGGGCCGAAAGCGTTTGTCACCGGTTTTCCCATCAAGCATTCGCGCTCGCCGTTGATCCACGGATATTGGCTGAAGACGCTCGGCCTGCCAGGCAGCTACCGCGCGCATGAAGTAGCACCCGAGGCCTTTGCCGATTTCATTGCCACGATGAAGGATGGCAGTTCGGGCTTTGCCGGAGGCAATGTCACCATTCCCCACAAGGAGCTGGCGTTCCGGCTTGCCGACAAACCCGACGCGCTGTCGCGCGAGCTCGGCGCCGCAAACACGCTTTGGCTGGAGGATGGCGCCCTGCACGCGACGAACACCGACGGTCGCGGCTTTATCGCCAATCTCGACGAACGCCATCCGGGCTGGGACCGGCATGACACGGCGGTCGTCTTTGGCGCCGGCGGCGCCAGCCGGGCGATCATCCAGGCGGTCCGTGATCGTGGTTTCAGAGAAATCCACGTCGTCAACCGCACCGTCGAACGGGCGCGTGAACTGGCGGATCGTTTTGGCCCGAAGGTTTACGCCCATCCGGCGGCAGCACTGACGGAAGTCATGAAGAGTGCCGGCCTCTTCATCAATACCACCTCGCTCGGCATGGACGGCGAGCCGGCGCCGCAACTCGATTTCACGCCGCTTGCAGCCGACGCCGTCGTGACCGACATCGTCTATGTCCCTTTGAAGACGCCGCTCCTGGCACAGGCGGAAGAGCAGGGATTTCCCATCGTCGATGGTCTCGGCATGCTGCTGCATCAAGCGGTGCCCGGCTTCGAGAAATGGTTCGGCCGGCGTCCCGTCGTCGACGCGGCACTGCGTGCACTCATCATCGCCGATATGGAAGCCCACTGATGCTGACGATCGGTCTTACCGGCTCTATCGCCATGGGAAAATCGACGGCGGCAAAGCTCTTCGCCGAAGCGGGAATCCCGTTGAATGATTCTGATGCGGTGGTCCACGATCTCTATACCGGCGAGGCCGCACCGCGAGTGGATGCCGCTTTTCCCGGAACGATGAAGGATGGCGCGGTCGACCGACATGAACTCGGCCGCCAGCTTGCCCTCGATCCGGATGGCTTCAAACGCTTGGAAGCGATCGTCCATCCGCTGGTTCGCAAACGCGAGGCGGAATTTCTGGCGCGGCAGCGCGCTGCCGGCGCGGAGATGGTATTGCTCGATATTCCTTTGCTCTTCGAAACCGGCGCCGAGAAAAGAGTGGATGTCGTCGTCGTCGTCAGCGCCAGTCCACAGATTCAACGCGAGAGGGTGCTTGCGCGCGAAGGCATGACCGAGGAAAAATTCGAGATGATTCTCTCACGCCAGACGCCGGACGCGGAAAAACGGCGCCGGGCGGATTATCTGATCGACAGCAGCCAGAGGATCGCGGAGACCAAGGAACGGGTGCTAGAGATTATCGCCGACCTGAAAACGCGGATTGCCAAGGGAGATTTCCGGAATGCGTGAGATCATCTTCGATACGGAAACCACCGGTCTCGACAGCCGCGCCGACCGTATCATCGAAATTGGCGGCATCGAGCTGTTCAACCATTTCCCCACGGGCAATGTCATCCATATCTTCATCAATCCCGGCGATCAGAAGGTTCACCCGGATGCGCTCGCCGTGCACGGCATCACCGATGAATTCCTGAAGGACAAGCAGCCTTTCGCGGAGGTCGCCGAAGAAATCCTTACCTTCTTCGGCGATGCGAAGTGGATTGCCCACAACGCCACCTTCGATATGGGTTTCATCAATGCCGAATTGGCGCGGATCGGTTTGCCGCCAATCCTGCCGGAGCGGGTCGTCGATACCCTGTCGATGGCGCGGCGCAAACATCCGATGGGACCGAATTCGCTCGACGCGCTCTGCCGGCGCTACGGCATCGATAATTCGCACCGCACCAAACACGGCGCGCTGCTCGACTCCGAACTGCTTGCCGAAGTTTATATCGAAATGATCGGCGGCAGGCAGGCAGCTTTCGGCCTGAGCATGGGCGCGACATCAGGTCAGAACGGTCGTGGCGATATGGCCGAGGAAGACGATGTGGTGATTGCCGGAGTGCTGGAGCGGCCCCGCCCGCTTGGCACCCGCCTCAGCCAGACCGAGGAGCAGGCGCATGGGGCGCTCGTCGCCAAGCTCGGTGAAAAAAGCATCTGGGCGAAATACGCCAACCTCAATTAAACCAGTCGCAATTGAACCAGCCGCAATTGAAAATGCCCGGGACCAGCCCGGGCATTCACATTTTCAAGACGAAAGATCCGCTCAGTTCGGAACGGCTTCAACCTTGGCGCGGGCCTGTTCTTCGGCAACGCGCTGGGCAAACATCTGCGTGAAGTCGATCGGGTCGATCATCAGTGGCGGGAAACCACCGTTGCGGGTGACGTCGGCGATGATCTGGCGGGCAAAGGGGAAGAGCATGCGCGGGCACTCGATGAAGAGAACCGGCAGCATATGTTCCTGCGGGAAACCGGCAACGCGGAAAACGCCGCCATAGGTGAGTTCGGTATGGAAAACCGTCTTGTCGCCGTCCTTGGCTTCGGCATTCAGCGACAGCACGACATCGAAATCCGTATCCGAAAGCGGGTTGGCGTTGACGTTCACATTGATGTTGATCGTCGGGGCCTTGTCGCGGGCCTGCAGAGAACGCGGCGCACCCGGATTTTCGAAGGAGAGATCCTTGGTATATTGCGCAAGGATCGAAAGGGTGGGGCTGGCCGCACCGTTGCTGTTGTTATCGTCTGCCATTGGCTTTTCCTCGAGGGGCATGGGAATGGTGCCGCCATCTAACATTTCAGGGAGGGGCTTACAACCCTGGGCGCCTGCCGCGGTTGATCGGCCGAAGCGCCTCAATCGCCGAGATGTTTGCCGGACCACGGCGAGTTGCGGTTCGGCTCCCGATGATAGTCCTCGTCGTCGAGATCGACCACCTTCGAGTTCGGCTTGCGGTCGCGGAAATCGGGTTGCGGACCAGTGGAAAAACCTCCCTTGGCATTGACGACCACGAAGCGTTTGGCGATCGCCCGCCAGACGAACTCGCGCACCGGCGGGATGAGAATAAGGATCGCGATGATATCGGTGAGGAAGCCGGGGACGATCAGCAGCAGCGAGGCGATGACGTTCATCGCCGGCCGCAACAGGTCGCGGCCCGGCATCACTCCGTTTCGTCCTTCGCTTGACATGCGGCGCAAAATACCGATGCCCTGCCGGCGCAGCAGCGCCATCCCGAGAACGACGCCCAGCATCACGAGCGCGAGCGTCAGCCACAATCCGATTGCCCGGCCGACGACGACGAAACCGGCAATTTCGGCGAGTGGCAGCAGCAGAATGAAAGCTGGCAGGATCGAAAAACGCATGGTCGTCATGTCCCGGGCCTGCCGGTCTCCTCTTGGCGCTGGCGAAGATGCCAGCCATCATTTGAATCATCTGTATAGGCAGACTATATGGGAGTACAAATCAGAGATGTTAACGGTGGCTGCGATACGATATGAGTTCGAACGACTTCATCACATTATTCTTCCTGGTGGCGGCTGTGCTGATTTTCTTTCAGCTCCGCGCCGTGCTCGGGCGCCGCACAGGAAATGAGAAGCCGCCGCGCGATCTCTATACGCCGCGGGATGCGGCTCCGGCCGAAGCCGCCGATGCCGGCAAGGTTGTGACGCTGCCGCGCCGCGACGCGACGACGGAGGATGAGGATCGCTTCGCCGCCATCGACGCCTTCGCCGCACCCGGAACACCGCTCAACGAATCGCTTCGCGCGCTGAACAAGGCCGATCCCGCCTTCAGCCCGAAGGAATTTCTCAACGGCGCCCGCATGGCTTACGAAATGATCGTCATGGCCTTTGCGGATGGCGACCGGAAAACGCTGAAAAACTTATTGTCCCGCGAAGTCTATGAGGGGTTCGATGCGGCGATCGGCGAGCGCGAAGCGCGGGGCGAGAAGGTCAAGTCCACCTTCGTCGGCATCGACAAGGCCGAACTCACCCATGCGGAGACGAAGGGCAGCGAAGCACAGATCACCGTTCGTATCATCAGCCAGCTGATATCGGCCACCTACGACAAGGCGGACGTGCTGATCGAAGGCGACGCCGAAAACGTCGCCGAGGTCAACGACCTCTGGACCTTCGCCCGCGACACCCGCTCGCGCGATCCGAACTGGAAACTCGTGGCGACCGAATCGGAACATGAGTGACCACGCATCGGACTTCGTCCTGCAGGCCATAAGCTTCGACAATTTGGAAGGCTGGAAGGATGATGATCCTTCCGGCCTTTTTGAAGTCATGCGAAGCTGCCGGCGGCAGATCACCGATGTCAAACCCTACCGCACCGGTTCGCTTGGCCTGAGCTCGGAAGACCTGCTTCCGCTGCTGGTGGCCGCCGAAGATTTCACGCCGTCATCGCCCTTATCGGCGCGCGCCTTTTTCGAGACCCATTGTCGGCCCTTCCTGATCCGCCGCAGCGATGGCAATTCCGGTTTCGTCACCGCGTTCTACGAACCTGATATCGAGGTGTCGGAGCGGCCGGACGCGGTTTTCCGTTTCCCTTTCTACCGGCGCCCGGACGACCTGGTCGATCTCGACGACAGCAATCGCCCCGCCGGGCTCGACAGGTCCTATGCTTTCGGCCGTCTGCAGGAGGGTCGCATCACCGCCTATCCGGACCGCTGCGCCATCGATCAAGGTATCCTCGACGGCCGCGGCCTGGAAATCGCCTGGGCGAAGTCGAAGGTCGATGTCTTCTTCGTGCATGTGCAGGGTGCAGCCCGCTTGCGTTACGGCGATGGCCGTATCGGCCGCATCACCTATGCGGCAAAGGCCGGCCATCCCTTCTCGGCGATCGGCAAGCTGCTGATCGACCGAGGCGAGATTGATCGCGCCGACATCTCGATGCAGACGATCCGGGCCTGGCTGGCGCGCAATCCTAAGCGCGTCGACGAAGTGCTGTGGCATAACCGCTCTTACATCTTCTTTCGCGAAGCGCCCGTTGCCGATCCTGAGACAGGTCCAATCGCAGCCGCCAAGGTGCCGCTTCTCGCCGGGCGCTCGCTTGCCGTCGACCGGATGATCCATACGTTCGGCTTTCCCTTTTTCATCCGCGCCGAAAGCCTGACCCATCTCGACACCCCTCTCGGCCAGGGTCGGCCCTTCCGCCGGCTGATGCTGGCGCTCGACACCGGCTCGGCAATCGTCGGGCCGGCCCGCGGCGATATCTTCACCGGCTCAGGGGATATGGCGGGAGAAAGGGCCGGCACCGTCCGCAACGATGCTGACTTCGCCATCCTTATTCCCAAGGCCGCCGCCGGAAGATTCGACTGATGGCCAAGGATCGCAAACTCAGCGCGGATGAGAGGATCCTCTGGGGCAAGGTTGCCCGCAGCACGCGCCCGATGCCCGGCAAGGCTGGTGACTTGACCGAGCTCGATGCGTTTCTTGCCGAAGCCGAAGCAGCGTCTGAACGGGAACAGCAAAAACAGACACCCACCCCGCCCATGCCGCCGCAGCCGACGGTACCACTGACGTCGAAACCGCCGGCCGGGGTGCACCATCCGCTGGAAAAGCCGGTCAAGCGCAAGATCGCCAAGGGCCGGCTGGCGCTCGAAGCGCGGATCGATCTGCATGGGCTGGTGCAGAGCGAGGCCCATGTCATCCTTCTCGATTTCCTGATCCGCGCCCACGAGCGCGGCATGCGTCATGTCCTGGTCATCACCGGTAAAGGCAGTTCTATGGGCAGCGCCGGCGCCCTGAAGCGAGCCGTGCCCCTCTGGTTCTCGAAGCCGGAGTTCCGCTACCTGATCTCGTCCTATGAGGCGGCCGCACAGCATCATGGCGGTGAGGGCGCGCTCTACATTCGCCTGTCGCGGCGGCATGGGGAAAGACCATGACTCCGTTTGGGGAGGCGGTTCGCCGGCTGAGAGCGCGCAAGGGTGTCTCGCAGAAGGAGATGGCGGAAGCGTTGAATGTTTCTCCCGCCTATCTCTCGGCGCTCGAACATGGGAAGCGCGGTCTGCCGACATTCGATCTGCTGCAGCGCATCGCCGGTTATTTCAACATCATCTGGGATGAAGCCGAGGAACTGTTTCTGCTCGCCCGCTCGTCCGACCCGCGCGTGGTGATCGACACCTCCGGCCTGCCTCCGGAATATACCGAATTTGCCAACCGACTGGCGCGGCGGATTCGCAACCTTGACAGTGCAGAGATAGGCCGGCTATCGGCTCTTCTCGAAAATGACGGCAAAGGCGACGGAAAAGCGTCATAATCCCCTGTTTTATGCCTTGTTTTGGGGGCTTGCCATTGGGAAGTGGGTTCAAAAAACCTATATACGAAAGTGAAGAAAGCCGGTGATTCGCAAGGCGCGCCGCAGCTTTACGACAACAGGGAAAATCTCGACAGAATGAGCGATACATCCGCGACGGAAAACGGCGTAAGCACCGAATATGGCGCAGATTCCATCAAGGTTCTGAAGGGCCTCGATGCGGTGCGCAAGCGTCCCGGCATGTATATCGGCGATACCGACGATGGCTCCGGCCTTCATCACATGGTCTATGAAGTCGTCGATAACGCGATCGACGAGGCGCTTGCCGGCCATGCCGACATCGTCACCGTCACGCTCAATCCGGATGGCTCGGTAACGGTCACCGATAACGGCCGCGGCATCCCGACGGACATTCATACCGGCGAAGGCGTATCGGCGGCCGAAGTCATCATGACGCAGCTCCATGCCGGCGGCAAATTCGACCAGAATTCCTACAAGGTTTCCGGCGGCCTGCACGGCGTCGGCGTCTCGGTCGTCAACGCGCTGTCCGTCTGGCTGAAGCTGAAGATCCGCCGCCACGACAAGATCCATGAAATGAGCTTCACCCATGGCGTGGCCGATGCGCCGCTCAAGGTCACCGGCGAAGCGCCCAATGAGACCGGCACGGAAGTGAGCTTCATGCCGAGCACCGGCACCTTCACGATGACGGAGTTCGATTACGGCACGCTGGAGCATCGTCTTCGCGAGCTCGCCTTCCTGAATTCAGGCGTGCGTATTCTGCTGACCGACAAGCGCCATTCCGATATCAAGCAGGAAGAGCTGCGTTATGACGGCGGCCTCGAGGCTTTCGTGGCCTATCTCGACCGCGCCAAGAAGTCGCTGGTCGACAAGCCGGTTGCCATCCATGGCGAAAAGGACGGCATCACCGTCGAAGTCGCGATGTGGTGGAACGACAGCTATCACGAGAACGTGCTCTGCTTCACCAACAACATCCCCCAGCGCGACGGCGGCACCCATATGGCCGGTTTCCGGGCGGCTTTGACGCGCCAGGTCGTATCCTACGCCGACAGTTCCGGCATCACCAAAAGGGAAAAGGTGACGCTACAGGGCGAGGATTGCCGCGAAGGGCTGACGGCGGTGCTGTCGGTCAAGGTGCCCGATCCGAAATTCTCGTCGCAGACCAAGGATAAGCTGGTTTCCTCGGAAGTCCGCCCTGTTGTCGAAAGTCTCGTCAACGAGGCGCTGAGCACCTGGTTCGAAGAGCATCCGAGCGAAGCCAAAATTCTCGTCGGCAAGGTCGTCGAGGCAGCCGCCGCACGCGAAGCGGCCCGCAAGGCCCGCGAATTGACTCGCCGAAAGGGCGCACTCGACATCGCGTCGTTGCCCGGCAAGCTCGCCGACTGCTCAGAGCGTGATCCGACAAAATCCGAAGTCTTTCTCGTCGAGGGCGATTCTGCCGGCGGCTCGGCCAAGCAGGGCCGCTCACGCGAAAACCAGGCGATTCTGCCGCTGCGCGGCAAGATCCTCAATGTCGAGCGGGCCCGTTTCGACAAGATGCTGTCGAGCCAGGAAATCGGCACACTGATCACCGCGCTCGGCACCGGCATCGGCAAGGACGAGTTCAACGTCGAAAAGCTGCGCTACCACAAGATCATCATCATGACGGATGCTGACGTCGACGGCGCCCATATCCGCACCCTACTGCTGACATTTTTCTTCCGCCAGATGCCCGAACTGATCGAGCGCGGCCATCTCTACATCGCCCAGCCGCCGCTCTATAAGGTCTCGCGCGGCAAGTCGGTGCAGTATCTGAAGGATGAAAAGGCGCTGGAGGAATATCTGATCAGCCAGGGCCTGGAAGATGCGGCGTTAAAACTTGGCAGCGGCGAGGTTCGTACCGGCCAGGATCTGCGCGAGGTCATCCTTGATGCGTTGCGCATGCGCGCTTTGCTCGACAATCTCCACTCGCGTTACAATCGTTCCGCCGTCGAACAGGCAGCGATCGCCGGTGCCCTCAATGCGGAACTCGTCAGCGACCGGGCCCGAGCGCAGGCATTGACGAGCGAGGTCGCAAGCCGTCTCGACATCATCGCCGAGGAAACCGAACGCGGCTGGCAGGGCGATCTGGCCAGCGATGGCGGTCTGCGCCTCGAACGCATGGTCCGCGGCGTCAGGGAAATCGTTGTGCTCGATATGGCGTTGATCGGCTCTTCGGATGCCCGGCACATCGACCAGCTGACCTCGCGTCTCAAGGAAATCTACCAGACGCCGCCATCGCTGCACCGCCGCGAAGGCGACGTCGAGATCTCAGGCCCGCGTGCCTTGCTCGACGCAATCTTTGCCACTGGCCGCAAGGGCCTGACCATGCAGCGATACAAGGGTCTTGGCGAGATGAATGCCGAGCAGCTCTGGGAAACGACGCTTGATCCGAATGTGCGCTCGCTGCTGCAGGTCAAGGTCCCCGACGCCACCGATGCCGACGGCCTCTTCGCCCGGTTAATGGGTGACGAAGTCGAACCGCGGCGCGAGTTCATCCAGGAAAACGCGCTAAGCGTCGCAAACCTCGATATCTGATTATTATTTTTACAAGCAAACTCGCCGTCCGAAGACGGCGGGTTTTGCGTTTTCGTGCTTAGCTCAGCTCGCGATGAAACGGCCGTTGAAGGCGACCTCGGACAGCGGCTTACGCTGGCTGGGGAATTCACGCGCCTGATTGCGTTCGGAAAGAACGCTTTTGTCGGCCAGTCGGCCGACGGCGACGCCGGCTTCGACCCGGTATCCCTCGGGAATGGCGAAACTCTGCCGGATTTCTTCATGTTTGATGCCGCCCATGCCGTGGGCATAGAAACCGGATAGGCGTGCCTGGAGCGCCAGATGCCCCCATGCAGCCCCTGCATCGAAGGAATGGGTGTAGCTCGGCTTTTCCTCAGCAGAACCGGCAGCGCCGGTGAAGGCGCGCGACACGACGAAGATCAGCGCCGATGCATTCCTGGCCCATTCCTGGTTGGCATCGACGAGCAATGCCAGGAATTTCTCCCAATGCTCCGAACCCTTAAGCGCATAGATGAAGCGCCAGGGCTGGTGATTGGACGAGGACGGCGCCCAATGGGCGGCGTCGAGCAAGCTGAGCAGCTGCGCCTCTTCAATGCTTTCGCCGGTGAAGGCGCGCGGCGACCAACGATCGAGAAACATCGGGTCGATCGGATATTGGGATTCGCGGCTATTGCTTTTCGTCATGCTTGTTCCAAGGTTTGGGGACAAAAATTGAGATCGGGGCTCGACCTAATCGATCCAGTCGATGTCGAGCTCTTCGCGGAAGGCAAAGCGCTTCAGATGATCGGCGACGACATCTTGCATCCTCTGCTGCTGCGAAGGATCGGCGACGGATAGCGTCATGGTCAGTGCCGCATCGTCGGCGGCAAACATCACTTCGGCCGCATCGCTGAACGGCACCCGGCCTTTGTGCGGATCGAAATCGACACTGGACTTGTGGCTCCAATGTTTGCAGAGCTGCTGCAGGTAGCGGCTTGCATGTTGCGTCCGCACGACGGCCTTCGACAGATGCATTTCGAACTCCACGTCATCTTCGTATAGCGGAGTCATATTTCCTGCGTCATCGGCTTGGCAAGCGCAGCGTCGTCGCAGTTTGGGTGCACAGACTGCCGTCACAAAAGCGGCTTACGACATGCATAAAAAGCAAGCGGTAGTTCAAGGACCCGCCAAAGATCGGTCCCGTCGGTCCTGATCCTGCGGAAATTTTAGGGCATGATGGCGCGATTCATATGGTTTGAGCCGAAATCGCTCCGAATTCAACGAAAGCCGTACCGCTTCGCGGCAAAGCCGTAATGACACCGGTGAATAATTCGTTCATAGGTGGCTGCAAATCCGTTTTTCGATGAGGAGGAATTTCCATGAAGCTGATGCGTGTTGGCAAAGCAGGCAATGAAAAACCCGCACTTCTCGATGCCGATGGCAAGATCCGCGATCTGTCCGGTCACGTCGCCGATATCGGCGGCGAGGCGATCACGCCGGCAGGCCTGGCAAGAATAGCGGCGATCGATCCGAAGAGCCTTCCGGAACTCGGCGCCGGCCGCATCGGCGCCTGCGTCGCCGGCACCGGCAAATTCATCTGCATCGGCTTGAATTATTCGGATCATGCTGCCGAAACCGGCGCCACCGTTCCGCCCGAGCCGATCATCTTCATGAAAGCAACATCGGCAATCGTCGGACCGAACGACGATGTCCTCATTCCCCGCGGTTCGGAAAAGACCGATTGGGAAGTCGAACTGGGCGTCGTCATCGGCAAGACTGCCAAATATGTAACGGAAGCGGAGGCACTGGATTACGTTGCCGGTTATTGCGTCTCCAATGACGTGTCCGAGCGCGCTTTCCAGACCGAGCGGTCCGGGCAATGGACGAAGGGCAAATCCTGCGACACCTTTGGCCCGATCGGCCCGTGGCTCGTCACCAAGGACGAAATTCAGCAGCCGCAGAACCTCGGCATGTGGCTGACGGTCAACGGCCAGAAGATGCAGAACGGCTCATCGAAGACGATGGTTTACGGCGTTGCTTTCCTCGTCTCTTATCTCAGCCAGTTCATGTCGCTGCATCCCGGTGACGTGATCTCGACCGGCACGCCTCCGGGCGTCGGCATGGGCCTCAAACCGCCGCGTTATCTCAAGGCCGGCGACGTGGTCGAACTCGGCATCGAAGGTCTCGGCACGCAGAAGCAGACCTTCATAGCGGATCGTTAACGACGCTTCGTGCTGAGAAACTTAAGTTTTCACGTTGATTATGATGCCGGGGATCAATTCTCCGGCATTTCTTGTGCGGGTCTGGTTCGTCCATGTTGCTGTGCAACAAAAAACTGTTAGTCTGCGTTACGTGCCCGCGTAACGGAAAGATCCGATGCCCCTCAATCGGCGTCATCTTTTCGATAGAGAAAGGTGGCGCCTTCCAATGTTTTATCAGCTTTATGAATTGAACCATGCCGCCATGGCGCCGTTTCGCGCCGCGGCCGATATCATGCGGTTTGCCTATGCCAATCCGCTCAACCCGCTTTCCCACACGCCGTTCGGTCGCACGGTGGCGGCAAGTCTCGAAATGTTCGAACGCACGACGCGACGCTATGGGAAGCCGGAATTCGGGCTGAAGCAGACGACGATCGGTGATCAGACGGTTGCCGTCCGCGAAGAGATCGTCTGGTCGCGGCCCTTCTGCAATCTCCTGCATTTCGCCCGCAACGATTCGCGCGCCCGCGGCAATGATCCGCGCATCCTGATCGTCGCGCCGATGTCCGGCCATTACGCCACGCTATTGCGCGGCACGGTGGAGGCGCTGCTGCCGAGCGCCGATGTCTACATTACCGACTGGATCGACGCTCGCATGGTGCCGATGACCGAAGGCACGTTCGATTTCGACGATTATGTCGACTATGTCATTGAGATGCTGCATTTCCTCGGTCAGGACACGCATGTCATCGCCGTCTGTCAGCCTTCCGTTCCGGTGCTGGCCGCCGCTGCGGTGATGGAGGAAGCCAATGATCCGCTTTCACCAGCGTCGATGACGCTGATGGGTGGCCCGATCGACACACGCATCAACCCGACGGCGGTCAACAAGCTCGCCCAGGAGCGGTCGCTGCAGTGGTTCTCCGACAATGTCGTCATGAACGTGCCCTGGCCGCAGCCGGGCTTCATGCGTCCGGTCTATCCAGGATTTCTGCAGCTTTCGGGCTTCATGTCGATGAATCTCGACCGTCATCTCGTCGCCCACAAGGAATTCTTCATGCATCTCGTGAAGAACGACGGCGAACCGGAAAGACATCGCGATTTCTACGACGAATATCTCGCCGTCATGGATCTGACCGCCGAATTTTACCTGCAGACGGTCGAGCAGGTCTTCATCAAGCATTCACTGCCGAAGGGCGAACTGATGCATCGCGGCAAACGCGTCGATCCGGCGGCAATTCGCAAGGTGGCGCTTCTGACCGTCGAGGGTGAGAATGACGATATCTCAGGGGTCGGCCAGACAGAGGCGGCGCAGACCATCTGCGTAAACATTCCTGAAGATATGCGCATGCATTATCTGCAGCCGGATGTCGGCCATTATGGTGTTTTCAACGGCTCGCGGTTCCGCCGCGAAATCGCGCCGCGCATCATTAATTTTGTCCGGGAGCATTCCCGTTCTGTCTCAAAGACCCCAGTACGCCGGGTCATCAAGGGCGGCCGCACCGCCTGAATCAGGAACGGCTGAATTAGCAAAACGGATTCAAGGCCTTGTTCGATTTCGCGGGCAATCGTCTTGAAGGCCGTTGTTGCGGTAACCACATCGATTTCAGCACCCGGTATCCTGCCGGGCGCGGAAAGCGAGGGATACCCGCACGATGAACCAGTCAGCATTGCTTCGACCGGATTGGACTCCGGCTACCATTGCCCTGATGATTCTCGGCTTCATGGTTTTCTGGCCTCTGGGTCTTGCCATGCTTGCCTACATCATCTTCGGCGACCGTCTGCGCGGCTTCAAGCGTGACGTCAACCAGGCGACCGATGGCTTCTTTGCCTCCTGCCGCCGTCCGAACGGCCGCCACCGCCCGCACTTCTCGACTGGCAACGTCGCCTTCGACGACTGGCGCAAGGCCGAGATCGACCGGATCGAGGAAGAGCGCCGCAAGCTCGATGAAATGCGCGAGGAATTCGACGCCTATATGCGCGAACTTCGCCGCGCCAAGGATCAGGATGAGTTCGATCGCTTCATGCGTGACCGCAGGAACGCCAAGCGCGACGACAACGGCCCGGTCGCCGAATACCAGACGCCATGATGGCCTGAAAGCTGAATTGATGACCGGCATCTTCCGATGCCGGTTTTTCTATGTCCGTTCCCACGGCGAATCGGATAGAAACAACCATGTTCTCGCTTCTGAAGACAAGGCCGAAAGCCCGGAATCCGGCTCCGCCCGAAACGCGGACGCTGGACGTGGCTGGCCGGCTCATGCCGCTGACCATCAAGCAGCATGACCGGGCGACGCGCATCACCTTGCGCATAGAGCCAGGCGGCCGGGCTTTGAAGATGACGGTGCCGAAAGGTCTTGCGGCGCGCGAGGTCAATGCCTTTCTCGATCGGCACCAGGGGTGGCTGCTCACCAAACTTGCCAAGTTTTCGACCGATGCCGGCCTGTGCGACGGCGGCGAAATTCTCTTTCGTGGTGTTTCCCATCGCATCCGGCATAGCGGCAGCTTACGCGGGCTGACGGAGGCGGTTTTGATAGACGGCGGTCCGGTGCTGCGCGTCAGCGGCATGCCCGAACATGTCGGACGGCGCATCGCGGCTTTTCTCAAGAAGGAGGCGCGCGCCGACCTCGTAAGGCTGGCGACGATACATGCCGGAACGATCCGGGCGCCGATCCGCTCGATCTCGATGAAGGATACCCGCAGCCGCTGGGGCTCGTGCTCGTCGGAGGGGAATCTGAGCTTTTCTTGGCGTATCGTCATGGCGCCGCCTTCGGTGATCGATTATCTCGCCGCCCATGAAGTCGCCCACCTCAAGGAAATGAATCATGGCCCGCACTTCTGGGCGCTCTGCCGCAAGCTTTGCCCGGGCATGGAGGAGGCAAAATCCTGGTTGAAGCGGCACGGCAGCCAGCTGCATGCCATTGATTTCGACTAGAGCATGTCGCGCAAAAGTGTGCAGCGGTTTTGCCAGGACAAAGCGCTAAGCGCTTTTGCCGCAAACGACATGCGTAAAACAAGGAGCTAAAGCGCGAGGAGCGAATCTGAAAGATCGCGACGCGCGTAGCCGAAAGCCGCTCTAAATGCAGCTTTCCATGCAAATTGGCTCGACTCTCGACGCATTTCGTGTCACTTCGCTGCCATGAAACCGGATATCAAAATCTGCGGCTTGACGACGCCCGACGCTGTCGATCGCGCGCTGAAGCGCGGCGCGACCCATATCGGTTTTATTTTCTTCGAGAAGAGCCCGCGTTATGTCGAGCCGGACCTGGCAGCAAAGCTTGCCGAACCCGCGCGCGGCAAGGCGAAGATCGTCGCCGTCGTCGTCGATCCCACCAATGACGATCTGGACGAGATCGTCTCGCTGTTGAAGCCGGATATTCTGCAGCTGCACGGCAACGAGAGCCCCGAACATGTGCTGACCATAAAGGCGCTTTATGGTCTGCCTGTCATGAAGGTATTTTCGGTGCGCACGGCCGATGATCTGAAGCGCGTCGAGGCCTATATCGGCATCGCCGATCGTTTCCTCTTCGATGCAAAAGCGCCGAAGGGTTCCGAATTGCCGGGTGGCAATGGCGTTTCCTTCGACTGGAGCCTTCTTAGCTGGCTCGACGGCAGCATCGACTACATGCTCTCAGGCGGGCTGAACAAGAACAATGTCGCGGATGCGCTGGCGAATACCACGGCACGTGGTATCGACGTCTCCTCGGGTGTCGAAACCGCGCCTGGCGTGAAGAGCGTCGCAATGATCGATGAACTTTTCGATGCGGTCGAAGAGGCGGATGCGCCTGTCATGGCCTCAGGGAGTTGAGAGTGAACGAGACGCCTAAACCGAATTCCTTCCGCTCCGGCCCCGATGAAGATGGCCGTTTCGGCATTTATGGTGGTCGTTTCGTTGCCGAAACGTTGATGCCGCTGATCCTCGATCTGCAGGACGAGTGGGACAGGGCGAAGAACGATCCGGCATTCCAGGCCGAATTGAAGCATCTCGGCGCCCATTATATCGGTCGCCCGAGCCCGCTCTATTTCGCCGAGCGGCTGACGGCCGAACTCGGCGGCGCTAAGATCTATTTCAAGCGCGAGGAGCTGAACCACACCGGTTCGCACAAGATCAACAACTGCATCGGCCAGATCCTGCTCGCCAAGCGAATGGGCAAGACCCGGATCATCGCCGAAACCGGCGCCGGCCAGCACGGCGTTGCCTCCGCCACCGTTGCCGCCCGCTTCGGCCTTCCCTGCGTCGTCTATATGGGCGCCACAGACGTCGAGCGTCAGGCGCCGAACGTTTTCCGCATGAAGCTGCTTGGCGCCGAAGTCAAACCGGTCACCGCGGGCAGCGGCACGCTGAAGGACGCCATGAACGAGGCGCTTCGCGACTGGGTCACCAATGTCGAGGATACCTATTACCTGATCGGAACGGCAGCCGGTCCGCATCCCTACCCGGAGATGGTCCGCGATTTCCAGTCGGTGATCGGCACCGAAGCGAAAGAGCAGATGCTGGCAGCCGAAGGCCGCCTGCCGGATCTCGTTATCGCTGCCGTCGGCGGCGGTTCGAACGCGATCGGCATTTTCCATCCCTTCCTGGATGATCCGACCGTCAAGATCGTCGGCGTCGAAGCCGGCGGCAAGGGCCTGCAGGGCGACGAACATTGCGCGTCGATCACCGCCGGTTCGCCGGGCGTGCTGCACGGCAACCGCACCTATCTGCTGCAGGATGGCGACGGCCAGATCAAGGAAGGCCATTCGATTTCGGCCGGTCTCGACTATCCCGGCATCGGTCCCGAGCATTCCTGGCTGAACGATACCGGCCGTGTCGACTATGTACCGATCATGGATCACGAAGCGCTGGAGGCTTTCCAGACCTTGACCCGCCTCGAAGGCATCATTCCGGCGCTCGAGCCCTCGCACGCGATTGCTGAGGTGATCAAGCGCGCACCGAAGATGGGCAAGGATGAGATTATCCTGATGAACCTCTCCGGCCGCGGCGACAAGGATATCTTCACCGTCGGCAAGATTCTGGGAATGGGACTGTAAGACATGACCGCACGCATGGACAAACGCTTTGCCGAGCTGAAGGCCGAGGGCCGTCCGGCGCTTGTGACCTATTTCATGGGCGGCGATCCTGACTACGACACCTCGCTCGGCATCATGAAGGCGCTGCCGGAGGCGGGCTCCGACATCATCGAGCTCGGCATGCCCTTTTCCGATCCGATGGCCGACGGCCCGGCGATCCAGCTCGCCGGTCAGCGCGCGCTGAAGGGCGGCCAGACGCTGAAGAAGACGTTGCAGCTGGCAGCCGATTTTCGCAAAACCGATGGTGCGACGCCGATCGTGATGATGGGCTACTACAATCCGATCTATATTTATGGTGTCGAAAAGTTTCTCGACGACGCGATTGCTGCCGGCATCGACGGTCTAATCGTTGTCGATCTGCCGCCGGAGATGGATGACGAACTCTGCATTCCGGCGATCCGCAAAGGCATCAATTTCATCCGCCTGGCGACGCCGACAACGGATGAGAAGCGCCTGCCGAAGGTTTTGAAGAACACCTCCGGCTTCGTCTACTACGTTTCGATGAACGGCATCACCGGTTCGGCGCTGCCTGATCCGTCGCTGGTTTCCGGCGCGGTCGAGCGCATCAAGCAGCACACCAAACTGCCCGTCTGCGTCGGCTTTGGTGTCAAGACGGCGGAACATGCAAAGGTCATCGGCGGTTCGGCCGACGGCGTCGTCGTCGGCACCGCGATCGTCAATCAGGTCGCGACCAGCCTGACGAGTGACGGCAAGGCAACGGCCGACACCGTTCAGGCCGTTGCCACGCTGGTCCGCGGCCTTTCGACGGGAACACGTGCGGCGCGCCTTGTTGCTGCCGAATAGTTTGCCCACATTGGAGCAAAGCAATGTCGCGCAAAGTGTGCAGCGGTTTTGCGGCAACGACATGCGGGAAACCAAAGACCTAAAGCCTGGCAAGCGATCTGAAAGATCGCGACGCGCTTTCGTCAATCAGGAGTATTCGAGTTGAACTGGATCACCAACTACGTTCGCCCGCGGATCAATTCCATGCTGGGCCGTCGCGAAGTGCCGGAGAACCTCTGGATCAAGTGCCCGGAGACCGGCGAGATGGTCTTCCACAAGGATCTCGAAGGCAACAAGTGGGTCATTCCGGCCTCCGGTTATCACATGAAGATGCCGGCCAAGGCCCGCCTGATCGATCTGTTCGACAATGGCGAGTTCGAATCGCTGCCGCAGCCGAAGGTCGCCCAGGACCCGCTGAAGTTCCGCGATTCGAAGAAATATAGCGATCGCCTGCGCGACAGCCGCCTGAAGACCGAGCAGGAGGATACCATCCTCGCCGGCGTCGGAAAGGTGCAGGGACTGAAACTCGTGGCGGTGGTGCACGAATTCAACTTCATCGGCGGTTCGCTCGGCATGGCCGCCGGCGAGGCGATCGTCAAGGCTTTCGAGCGTGCGACCTCTGAAAAGTGCCCGCTGGTGATGTTCCCCGCTTCCGGCGGCGCGCGCATGCAGGAAGGCATTCTGTCGCTGATGCAGCTGCCGCGCACGACTGTTGCCCTCGACCTGCTCAAGGAATCCGGCCAGCCCTATATCGTCGTCCTGACCAATCCGACCACAGGTGGCGTCACCGCCTCCTATGCCATGCTGGGCGATATCCATCTGGCCGAGCCCGGCGCCGAAATCGGCTTTGCCGGCAAGCGCGTCATCGAGCAGACGCTGCGTGAAAAACTGCCCGAAGGCTTCCAGACCTCCGAATACCTGCTGGAGCATGGTATGGTCGATATGGTCGTCAAACGTCACGATATCCCGGAAACGCTGGCGCGCCTCCTGAAGATCCTGACGAAGAAGCCGGTTTCGGCGGCAAACGACATGAATAGTGGCGCGATCGCTTTGGCGGCGAGCGCCTGATAACCGACAAGCAGGCGGGGTGCCGAATTGATACCCAGGGGCCAAACCGCGGTGAGTGAGGCAGCACAGGAGATCGAAAAGCTCATGGGATTGCATCCCAAGGGTTTTGATCTGTCTCTCGATCGCATCACCCGTCTTCTCGACGGGCTCGGCAATCCGCACCGGAAACTGCCGCCGGTGATCCATGTCGCCGGCACCAACGGCAAGGGCTCGGTCACCGCCTTCTGCCGCGCTCTGCTGGAAGCCGGCGGCTACAGCGCTCATGTCCACACCTCGCCGCATCTGGTCAATTGGCACGAACGTTATCGCATCGGCGTCAAGGGCGGGCGCGGGCAGCTTGTCGATGACGCCGTCTTTGCCGAGGCCCTGCGGCGTGTGGCCGATGCCAATGCAGGACAGCACATCACCGTCTTCGAAATCCTGACGGCGGTCACCTTCATCCTGTTTTCCGAACAGCCGGCCGATGCGGCGATCATCGAAGTCGGTCTCGGCGGCCGTTTCGACGCCACCAATGTCATTTCCGATCCGGCCGTTTCGGTGATCATGCCGATCTCGCTGGATCACCAGCCCTATCTCGGCGACCGGGTCGAACTGATCGCCGCCGAAAAGGCCGGCATCATGAAGCCGGGATTTCCCGTTGTCATCGGTCATCAGGAATATGACGCAGCGCTCGACGTGCTGATGGCGACGGCCGAACGGCTGCATTGCCCAAGCGCCGTCTTCGGCCAGGATTTCATGGCGCACGAGGAATATGGCCGCCTGGTCTATCAGGACGAGTTCGGCCTTGCGGACCTGCCGCTGCCGCGTCTTCCCGGTCGCCACCAATATGCCAATGCCGCCGCCGCCATTCGCGCCGTCAAGGCGGCGGGTTTCACCGTCACCGAGGCGATGATGGAAAAGGCGATGAGTTCTGTGGAATGGCCGGGCCGGCTGCAGCGTCTGAGCGAAGGCCGGCTGCTGCCGCATGCACCGGCCGGCGCCGAGATCTGGATCGACGGCGGGCACAATCCTGGGGCCGGCGAAGTGATCGCCGAAGCCATGGCCAATTTCGAGGAACGCCAGTCTCGGCCGCTTTTCCTCATTACCGGCATGATCAATACCAAGGATCCGGTCGGCTATTTCAAGGCCTTCGCCGGCTTGGTCGAGAAGGTTTTCTGTGTGCCGATCCGGGGCAGCGAAGCGGTAATCGACCCGGTGATATTGTCGAATGCGGCTTATGACGCCGGCTTGGTTGCCGAACCGATGTCGACGGTCGGCGATGCGCTGGAAGCCATAAAAGCCGTGCTCGATCCGGAGGGTTTACCTCCGCGCATCCTCATCGGCGGCTCTCTCTATCTCGTCGGCGATGTGCTCTCCGACAACGGCACGCCGCCGAAATGACGGTCGCAAATTGAAAAAGCCCGGTCGACGCCGGGCTTTTTCGTCAATGCGATTTAAATTAAGCGATATCAGGCGGCGCTCGAAATCCAGTTCGAAAGCGCGGTCTTCGGCTTGGCACCGACGGAGATATCGGCGACTTCGCCGCCCTTGAAGATTGCCAGGGTCGGAATGGAGCGCACGCCGAACTGGGCGGCGAGTTCCGGGTTCTCATCGATATTCAGCTTGGCCACCTTGACCTTGCCTTCCATCTCGACGGCGATTTCCTCGAGGCTCGGCGCAATCATCTTGCACGGGCCGCACCATTCGGCCCAGAAATCGACGACGACGGGTTCTGCGGATTCCAGAACTTCCGACTGGAAGTTGTTGATATCGACTTTCACGGTAGCCATGGGCTGCTCCTTTATCTCGGTGTTGAACCACATGTGATGCTGCGGCGCCGAATTTTCAATGTCCGGTATTTCACTTTGTCTTGACTGCTGCAAGCGCCAAACCGAGCGCCTTTTCGCTCAGCGTATAGAGCGAGGCGTTCTCGGTATAGACAAGCATGCAATCGATACGCTTGTCAGGATAAAGCGGCGCCAGGATCTCGCGATAGATCGCCAGCTGCGCCCGGTGGGCGAAGGGGATGGCCTCCGCTGTCGTCGGCGGCACCCGGTTGGTTTTGTAATCCAGAATGACGACGCGATCGGCGAGGACGGCAAGCCGGTCGATGCGGCCGGAGACGGCATAGCGCCTGCCTTCGAGCGTCAATGTGCCCATGATCGAGACCTCGGGCTGGGCCTGCGCACCGAGAACGGCCTGCAGACCTTGCTCGTCCAATAGTTTCAGAACCGAATCGACAAGTTTGCGCCGTTCGGCTTCCGGCCAGAACCGAGCCGCACGCTCGGCATAGCGGCCTGCGGCATCAGGCCGTTCGCCAAGGGGAATTTCGGGAAGCGCCTGCAGCATGCGATGGATCAGCCTGCCTTTCTCCATCGAACGATCGCTGCGCCGCCTTTCGCCGAACAACGGCGAAACGACGAGCAAGTTCCCCTGGTCTTCATCGATGATCGTCCCGGCGCCGGAGGGACTGAGCGGCCGGGGCAGCCCGGCCTGCGGCGGCAATGGCCGCAACAGACCCTCCGGCAGGGTTTCCACGCTGTCGCGCTCCTGGCTGCGGTCGGTGCGTTCGAAACGTCGCTCCACCCGCGGCACGCGCCATTTGATACCCGGCCATTCGCCATCGGGACTGGAGAATGTGGTCGCCTCCACCAGCGGATGATCGTCGCGCAGTGCCGTCGAAATCATCATATGCCAGGTGTCGCTATTCTCCCGCACGCCGCGATAGCCGCAGACCACCAGCCGGTCGGCGGCACGCGTCATGGCGACATAGAGCAATCGGCGATATTCTTCTTCCGCCAGCATCTGGATGCGCGTCGCATCGTCCTGCGTCAGCGAATTGGCGAGATTGGAGACAGGAACCCAGACGGGCATCGGCGGCTCGTCGGCATCGGTCTCGATCAGACGAAGCTTCGGCAGATGCGTATGGGTAAAAGCCTTCGAACCACCGTCGACGAGGAAAACGATCGGTGCCTCAAGACCCTTGGAGGCATGCACCGTCATGATCCGCACTTCATTGCGCCCCTTGTCCTGCTCGCGCTTGACCACGGGCGCTTCCAGCTCCAGCGTCGAGATGAAGGACTGCAGCCCGGGGAGACCGGAGTTCTCGTGGTCGAGCGTGAAGGTCAGGAATTCGTCGAGGATATCGCTGACCTCGGTGCCGAGCCGGGCAAGGAATTGCCGCCGCCCGCCATGGCTGCCGAGCACACGCGCATAAAAATCATGAACCGACAGGCTCCTGGACTGGCGGAGAAAGAGATCCAGCCTATCGACGGCTGCGCGGAAACGCTCGGTTCCATCGGCGGCGAAGCTTTTGAGATGGTGCCAGACACTCTCATTATCGCCGCGCAGTCCGGCGATCGCAAAGATGTCGTCTTCGGAAAGATCGAAAAGCGGGCTCTTGAGCACGGCGGCGAGCGAAAGATCGTCTTCCGGCAGAAGCAGGAAACGGCCGAGCGCCAGCAGATCCTGCACGGCGATATGGCTGGTCAGCACCAGTCTGTCGGCGCCGGCGACCGGAATGTCGCCGCGGCGCTTCAAGGCGCGGGTCAACGCATTGACGAAGGCGTCGCGTTTGCGCACCAGGACAAGGATGTCGCCGGCTTCGATCAGGCGTTCCTTGCCTTTATCGATGATCGTCTCGCGCCCGACCAGCGTGCCGATCGAATGGGCGATCCGCCGCGCCAGGATTGCGGCTGGCGCGCTTTCCGGCGTCGCGTCGAAGGGCGCCGTCCAGTCTTCCTCCTTGACCACCGCTTCCGGCGCGACCATCTCCCAGAGATCGACGGCGCCGGGATGTCCGATGCGGCTGGAGCGATGCACGACCGGTTCGTTAAGCGCGCTGAGGCCGCGCGCGTTGTCGGGTTCCTTGAAAATGTGGTCGACGGCCTCGAGCACGTCGGCGGTCGAGCGGAAGGAAAGCGGCAGTCGGACAGAGGAAAAGCTCTGCCCGCTGTCGGAAACGCGCCGCCTCGTTCGGTCGCTTTCCTCGGAAAAACGCTCAGGCCGCGCCCCTTGAAACGAATAGATCGATTGCTTCTCGTCGCCGACGGCAAACAGCGTGCGCACGATCGGCCGGGCGCTTTCGCCGGAGAAGAAATCCTCGGCGAGCGATTGGATGACGCTCCACTGGATCGGGCTGGTATCCTGTGCTTCATCGACCAGGATATGGTCGATGCCGCGATCGAGTTTGTAGTGGATCCACGGGCCGACGCCGCTTTTCGTCAGCAGGTCGGCGGTGCGGGTGATCAGATCCTCGAAGTCGAGCTGGCTGCGCTGCTTCTTCAGTTCTTCGTAGTCATGATTCAGCCGGTCGGCGAGCACGAGCGCTGCCTGTGTGGCACTGTACATCCGCATCAATTTCAGCCGGTCGCGGCTTGCGGCGACATGAGCGCGGGCAGCGGCGATGGCGCCCGCCAGCTGCGGTGCTTCGGCAAGCATCGCCTTGACTGTGAATTGCGAGTCCGCCTTCGGCTCGCCCTTGGCTGTCAGAAAGATTTTCTCGAGAAACTCGGCGCGCCTCGCGTCATCGCGCTCCCGCCCGGAAAGCCTGAGGCCGTAGGCAACCTCCTGCGCCTTCGCGCCGCCCTTCTGGTCTGCAAGCGAGAGATAAAGCTCCAGCATGCTGCCCGAAAGCGCCGGCAAAGGCCAATATTGCGCCGCGATCCGGCTTTCTGTGTCGACGGCTGCAAGGCCAAGCCTTTCGCGCAGGACCTTCTCCACGCCACCCTGCCGTTCGGCGGTTGCCGTGAAACGACGGATGGCGTTGCGATTGGCGACGATGTCGCCGAGCAGGTTTTCCAGTCCGGATTCGTCTCCGAGATCGAGCACATAGGCAAACGCCTCGGCAAGCGCGCTGTCTCCCTCAGGCGCGGTTGCCGTCAGCAGCGCCCGGCGCGCATCGGAAAGCAGTGCTACCGCCGCGCGGTCGTCGAGAACCGAGAAATGTCCGGCGACGTTGGCCTCCAGCGGAAACTGATGCAGCAACGCCTCGCAAAAGGCATGGATCGTCTGGATCTTCAGTCCGCCGGGTGTCTCCAGCGCCTTTGCAAACAGTCGTCGGGCCTCGGCAAGCTTAAGTCCATCAGGCGCCGTCCCCTCGATCTGGGTTATCCGCCGGCTAAGGTCTTCATCATCGAGCACCACCCAGTCCGCCAGCCGTTCAAAGACGCGGTTCGACATTTCGGAGGCCGCAGCCTTAGTATAGGTGAGGCATAAAATGGCGGAAGGCCGCGCCCCGGCCAACAGAAGACGGATGACGCGCTGCGTCAGCACATGCGTTTTGCCGGAGCCGGCATTGGCCGAGACCCATGCCGAGCGCAAGGGATCCGAGGCAATCGCCTGCTGGATCGTCGTCCAGCCGATCCAGGCGCCGGGATCATCGTCGTTGGGAAGAGGCGCTACATCACTCATCGGTGCCGCCTTCCTCGGTTTCGGCTGTCGACCATTCGGAAACGCGGGCGAGGTGATCATAGTCGCCGCCGAAATCGAATTGCTGCGCGGGGATGAGCCGCGAGGTGAAGCCTTTCTCGCCGGACTGCAGCAATCCGACGAACTTGACCAGCTGGTCGATCGATTCCTCGGCGAGATTCATCGCCGATTTCGCCTTGTCGCTGCGCGCCGAGCTCTCATTGTTGACGGTGTCGACTTGAAAACGGCGCCCCGGCCGCAGCCGCACATAGAGCAGGTCTTGCGGTACCAGACAGCCGGCATCGCGGAAGGCGCCGGCGCTCAAGGCCGCCGCTTCGAGTGCAAGCTGCGGATCGAGAAGCACGCGCGCCTGCGCCGGCGAGGGATTGTAGCCGGTCTTGTAGTCGATGATATCGGCGGCATTCGGTCCGGTGATGTCGATCCGGTCGGCAACTCCGTTAAGCCGGATATTGATCGGCTCCAATTCGAAGCCGCCACGCACTTCCGTCAGTGTTTTGCGGATGCCGGGCCGCCGTCCGGTTTCCCATTCGAGGAAGGCGCGGGATACCGCGCGGAAGCGCGGCCGCCACACGGCATCGATATGCGGCGGCAGCTGCTCCATGTCGAAAAGCTCGGAAAGGATCTGCTCCATCGCCGTTGCCGCATCCGGGGTGCCGGCGATATGGGCTTCACGAATGAACCGGTCGATAATCTTGTGATAAAGCGTTCCGCGTTCGGCCGCTCCTGGATCGCGGTTGAACGTATCGACGGGATCGAGGCGCAGGATGCGGCGGGCATAGATGGCGTAGGGATCCCGGCGCAGCCGGCCGACTTCGCTGAAGGAGTAGGATTTCGGCTGCAGTGTCAACGGTGGTTTCGGCGAGGGTCGCTGTGCTGGTGCCTGGGCCTCCCCGCGATCGATCAGGCCGGTCCATTGGAGGAACCGGTTGCCGCGTCCCTTCAATTCCGCTTCGAACGCCTCTCCGGCAAGGGCCAGCAGCCGCTGCAGCCAACGAGAGGCGACTGTCGGTGTCGAGCCTTGGCGCAGCGCGCGCGAATAGATCAGATGGCGCGCGCCGTTCGCCATCTCGAAGTCATGCGCCAGCTGGCCGATGCGCCGTTCCGGCGGCTCGAGGCCGATCTCCGTCTTCATCATGCGCGGAATGAAGGGGTTGTTGGCGGTCTGCCCTGGCCAGGTGCCCTCGTTCAGGCCGCCGAGGATCAGCGTATCGACGCTCTGCAGGCGGGCCTCCAGCGTGCCGAAAATGAAGAGGCGGGGATGACTGAGTGCCCTTGGCTTCACCGCATGACCGGCGGCAAGCGCTGCCATGATGTCGATCCATTGCGGCCCGTCGGCCTCCATCTGGCCGTCAGTGCCGATGACCTCGCCGAGCAGGGCGGCGAGCGCATCTCCCGCTTCACCAGACCAGAGATCAGCGAGATTGCCGTGCGGATCGGCCGCGACGGCTTCGAGCGCACGCCCGGTACGCTCCGCCCATTCGGACAAGGTGAAGCTTACCGTCCTGCCGCGATCTTCCGGCCGGTGCCGGATCAGTGCCGAAGCCAGCGGCTCGGTCGCTTGTGTGACCCGCCGGGCAAGGTCGTGTGCCGCATCGGCGGCGTCAGGCGAAAGTGCTTTTCGCCATTGCGGCGTGTGCCTGTCATTAGCCTGTTCGGCAAGCTGCTGGGTCAGCAGCGGCTCGAGCCTGCTGATATCCACCTCCGCCACGCCCCCACGCAGCGCCAGCAGTTCGAGCGCCGCGGTAGCGGAAATCAATGCGCCGCGTTCCAGGCCGAAGCGGGCCAGCGGATGTTTGAGCACAGAAATGATCGCCACCGGATCGCCCGGGCGCAGCGCCGCCTCCAGCAGCACTTGCAGCAGCGTACCCTGCGGCATGGCGGCAAGCGGTGTACCGGCCGAATCGTCGGCGAGGATGCCGAAACGGGAAAGCTCGGCCATCACCCGGCGGGCTAGATTGCGGTCCGGGGTGATGAGGGCTGCCCGGCTCTCGCCGTCCTGCCCCGGCTTTTCCAAGGCAAGCCGCAGCGCAATGGCAATCGCGGTCGCTTCCTCGCGTTCATTGCCGGCCTCGATCAGCGAAACATTGGCAAAGGAGGAAGATAGGCTGCCCTCAGGCAGGTCGCTCTTCCAAGCGCCCCAATCGCTGGTCGCCTCCGCCGGGACGAGTGCCCGAGACAGGATTTCGGCGCGCCGGTCGAGATCGGCCTCAGGCCGTTCAAGAAGGGTCACGTCGGCACGCGTCAGCTTCAGCCGCTTGAGCAGTAACGACAGGCCATATTGCGGATGGCTTCGGCTTGCAGGATTGGCATGTTGGCCGGGTGCCGGTTCTGGCGCCACCATCTGCCAGTGTTTCTCCGGCATGGAGAGATCGAGACCCGGAAGCACGATCACACCCTCAGGCAGATTGGCCACGGCGGCGATGAGATCGGCGGTGGCGGGGACCGACCCCGTCGAACCGGCAATGATGATCGGCCCAGTCGGTTTCGTCGTCGAAAGCCTTGTTGCTTCGGCCCGCAGGATGGCGTTTCGGTGCCGCGCCGGCGAGGATTTGCCGAGTTCGGACAGCCGCTCCGGCCAGAATGCGCTGGCGATCTGCAGAAACTCCGCCGTTAGCTGCCACCAGGCGGCATAGTCGCCGGTATCGAGCCTCGACAGTTCGGACCAGTCGAGATCCTCGGTTTCGATGGAATCGATCAGTTCCGCGAGGTTGCGGGCGAGCCAGATCGCATCGGCCGGGCTTGCCGGCGCCACCAGCGGTGAGTCCGAATGAATGTGGCGGACGATTTCCGGCAGTTTGTTTCGCCAGGCGAGGATGAGGCGGGCAAGCTCCAGCAGGCGGGCGGTATTCGACAGTGGCTGGGCGAGATCGATCGTCGCCGGCAGCGCCTCGTCGAAATAGCCGCTGTCGTCATCGGTTTCGCCGAGAGGACGGATGACCGGCAGGATCGCCGAGCGGCCGCCGAGCAGGTCGACGAATTCCGAGCGCAGCACACGCACGGCGCGCCGCGTCGGCAGATAGATCGTTACCCTGGCAAGCGACAGCGGATCATCGGCCTCATGCCGGAAGAGCGGCGTCAGCCGGCCGTCGCAAAGCGTCGTCGCCAGCGTTTTCAGGAAGGAGAGGCCCGCCGGGATCGTCAGTATGCGTGGCTGATGCCGCTCCGCCATGGCTCACGCGAACGCCCGCAACCGACGGATCGTTTCCTCAGCCTCGCCGATCGCCTCCGGCGTTCCCACCGTCAGCCAGTGGCCGTCGAGCACCATGCCGAAAAGCCGTCCGCGCGCGATCGCCTTATCGAAGTAGATATTGAGGTTGAAGGCGTCCTGCGGCGCGTCGTCGAACAGCGACGGGTTCATGGCGATCGCTCCGGCATAGACGACAGGATTGGACGGATCGTCGCGATAACGCGTCAGCCGGCCGTCGGCCGCGAGGCTGAAATCGTTCTTGCCGTTGTGACCCGTCGTATCCTCGATCATCACACAGAGCAGCGCCATGTCCATGCGTTCGGCATCGAAGAATCCGGCTAAGCGCTGCAGGTTCGTCGGCCGCCCCGGCTGTTCGCCGATCCAGAACAGGTCGGCATTCATGACGAAGATATCGTCGCGGGTCAGCAGCCTCAGCCCCTTCGCCAGTCCGCCGCCGGAGTTCATCAGTGCGGCCCGCTCGTCGGAGATGACGATGTCGAGGCCAGGATAGTTTTTCAGATGATCGAGCATCTGGTCAGCGTGGTGATGAACGTTGACGGCGGCTCGTTCGACGCCGGCGGTCACCAGCGAATCCAGCGTGTAGTCGATCATCGGCTTGCCGTCGATTTTCACCAGCGGCTTCGGGATCGTCTCGGTGATCGGGCGCATACGGGTCCCGAGACCCGCGGCCAGTACCATGGCTTGTCTGATGCTCATGCTGATCCGGAACTTATGATTCGCTTTGGCTTATTCCAGCCCTTGCGCACCAATCGCGCAAGGGGGCAAGCGCTTCGTGCTCAAGTGCGACCTGGAGATAGGCGAGCGTTCGCGGCATATGTTTGAGGTAGCCGGATTTGCCGTCGCGCTGCAGCAGCCGCACCCAGAGACCGGCAAGCTTGCAGTTGCGCTGCGCCGACATGATGGCCCAGGCCTTCATGAATCCGGCTTCGTCGAAGCCACCCTGGGCGCGGCGAAGGCTGAGGTAATCGTCCATCAGCTGCCGGAAGAGATCCGGTTCGATCGTCACCCGCGCATCCTGAACGATCGAGGCGAGGTCATAGGCGGTAGGGCCGATCATGGCGTCCTGGAAATCGATGAGGCCGATCTTGCGGATGCCGCTTTCTTGTTCGCGCCAGATGATGTTCGGCGAATGGAAGTCACGCAGCAGCAGGTTCTTCTCGGCCGACGCAAGCTGGTCGATGAGCGAGTCCCAGATCGCCAGATACTCCGCCCGTTCGGCATCCGTGGGAGGTGTACCGCGCTTCCAGGCAATGTGCCAATCGAGCACAAGCTGCACTTCCATCTTCATCGCCGTGCGATCGAAGTCCGGAATGTGATGCGTATGCGTTGTCGAAACCGGGATATCCCTAGGGATCTGCATGGAATGAAGATGGGCAAGGCAGGCGACGCTTTGCCGGTAGCGTTCGGCGATCGGCCGTCCGTCGTCATCGAGCACGCCTTGGCTGCCAAGATCCTCGATCAGCAGGATGCCCTGCTCATAGTCGACCTTGTAGATCTCCGGCGTCGCAAACCCCCGTTGGCGCAACGCATCGGCAATCGCGACGAAAGGATAGGCATTCTGCGCAAGATGCGCGACCTTGGGATAGGATTTGCCGTCATAGACCGGCGGCCCCTCGGGATGCGGCCTCCAGTCCATCAATATTTTCGGTGGAGCGTCGTTCGGATAGACATATTCGTAGGCGCGCAACGACGCATCGCCGGTCAGGAAGCGGCGCTTCGCATCGGGATAGCCGGCATCGTCAAGGAAATCGCGGATCGCCAGGACCCGGCGGATGCGCAAGGCCGGCGCACCGCCGGCTTCGATCGTCGCCCGGCGGCCGCTGCCCTCATGTTCGAGTCTCAGTGCGATGCGCTCGGCCGGCAGTTCGCCCTCGGCCATCTCCGGCCATTCGACCAGACAGATCCCGTTCTCCAGGGCCTCATCGAAGCCGAGCTCGGTCAATTCGCCGGAATGGCCGAGCCGATAGAGATCGAAATGCGAAACCGGGATACGCAGATCGTAGGACTGCACCAGCGTGAAGGTCGGGCTCGGGACCTCGAGCCCCTCGTCATCGGCCATCGCGCGCAGGATTGCCCGTGCCAGCGAGGATTTCCCGGCGCCGAGATCGCCGGAAAGGGCGAGGCAATCGCCGGCTTTCAAGGCCAGCGCCAGGTCTTGGCCCAGTCGAGATGTAGCCGCCTCGTCTTTCAGAAAGAGCGAGATCGTGTCGCTGGTCGTCATTCGGCAGCCGCGGTATGCGGGACATTGATCGAGGGGATACGGCAGACGACGGTTGTGCCCTTGCCCGGCTCGCTGTCGATCGTCACGTCGCCATGATGCAGACTGACGAAGCTGTCGACGATCGACAGGCCGAGGCCGGCGCCGCCGCGTTTGCCGCTTTTCGCGCCCGTTGCAAACCGGTCGAAGACGGTGGCGATCATGTCAGGCGAGATGCCGGGGCCGCGATCGCTGACGGAAAAGACGAAATCCGTGCCTTCGCGATGGCACTCCAGCGCGATCGAGGTGCCTTCCGGCGAAAAATTCGCCGCGTTGGAAAGCAGCTTCAGAAGTATCTGCTTCAGCCGCTGCGGATCGGCGACGATCGAGCCGAGATAGGCCGGCGCGGTGATTTCGAGCGCCACGCCGCTTTCATGCAGGCGATCGGCGATCTGCATCGAAACGTCGTCGAGCAGGTCGTTGAGATCGATATCCGCATAGTTGAGCCGCATGATGCCGGCATCGACGGTCGCAAGGTCGAGGATATCGTTGACGAGTGTCAGCAGAACGGAGGACGAGGTCGAGATGTGGTCGATATATTCGGCCTGCCGTTCGTTCAGCGGCCCGACGCCCTGCGTGCGCAGCAGATCGGTAAAGCCGATGATATTGGTCAGCGGCGAGCGCAGCTCGTAGGACACATGCTGGACGAAGTCGTTTTTCAGCTCATCGGCTTTGCGCAACGCTTCGTTCTTCTCGGTCAGCGCCCGCTCGGCACGCACGCTGTCCGTCATATTGACGAAGGTCAACATGGTCTGCGCATTCGGCAGCGGGATGACGGCATAGTCGAGCACGAGGCCGGAGAAGAGTTCCAACGTCCCCTGGCCCGAGCGGCGTTCGTCGTCGAAGCTGGTGATCAGTTCCGCGAACGCCTTCCAGCCGTCCGGCCGGTCATAGGACGGCGCGCAGGCCTCGCCCAGTCCGCGGATATGGGTGCCGGGCTTGGCTTCGGTTTCGGTGATCCCCCAGAGTGCGCGGAAGGCCGGGTTCGACAGACGGATGCGTCCGTCCGGACCGAACACCGCCACACCTTCGGAAAGATGGTCGATGGTCTCGCCCTGCACCTTGACCAGCGTGTTGTAGCGCGTTTCGAGATCGACCTGCTCGGTCAGGTTTTCGAATACCCAGGTGGCGCCACCCTGCGGATGGGCGGTCGCGAAGACGCGCAATGTCTGTCCGTTCGGCAGGTGCCAGAGATCGGATTGCGTGTCGAGCGCGCGATAGACGGAAAGGGCAGCTTCCTTCCAGCTTTTCCAGTTGAGCTGGTCCGGCAGCTTCTTGGCAGCCCGCAGCCGCTCGAGCAGCTCGCTATTGTCCGGCCGGCCTTCGAGGAAGGCGATATCCAGCTCCCAGAGCGCGACGAAAGCCTGGTTGTAGAATTGCAGGCGGCGGTCGCCGTCGAAGATGGCAACGGGCGTGGCGAGATGGTCGAGGGTTTCGGCGTGGCTCTTCAGCGTCCGTTCCAGCTCGGCACGCACCGCCTCTATGTCGGACACGTCGATCGCGATACCGGCCGAGCCGCTGGGCAGCCTGACGTCGACGACGTCGAAGAATGTGCGGTTGCCGCGCACGACCGTCGAGATCGTGTCGTGGAAGGGTGATTCCGGCGTCGTTGTGGCGCGAATACGTTCGCGCGCCACGGTCGTCAGCATCTCGCGGCCTTCATTGATCGCCTGCTGCGGCGACCGCGCTTCGACTGCCTCGCCATAAGCCTGGTTGACCCAGGTGAGACGGCCCGCCGGGTCGCGTTGCCAGGCGGGCATGTCGATCGCGTCGAGCATGGTCTGGAAGGCCGAGATCGAAGTCATCAGCCGGTCGCGCTCGATCCTGAGCTCTGCAAGCTCGGCGCGCAGATTGTTGAGCGCCACGAAGCGGACGAAGGCCCGCCCGCCGGAAACCCGGCCCTGCGCCTCGAGGATTTCGTCACGGATGGTTTCGACCACCATGTCGAAGCTCTGTGCTCCGTCGCGCAAGCAGTCGATCGCCTTTTCCAGCTCGGAGGCCGAGCGTGACTTCAGCCAGAGGCCGAAGGCCAGGAATTCGCCGTCCTGCGGTGCGCCGGTTTCGGGCGGAAGCTGGCCGAGCAGTTCGGGGCGCGCGTTGCCGTCCCAGATGACGATCCGCCGATTCTTGTCGGCGATCAAAGCCTGGTATTGCGAAATGCGCTGCTGGGCATCGGAAAGCGCCGAGCGGATTTCCCGGCTCTCGCTTTCCAGATTGCCGCGCTGGCGCACCAGCCACAGCGTCGAAAGCAATGCTGCCGATATGACGCCGATGACGACGGAAACGCCGACGACCTGCGAGGATGTGAAGAGGTGGGCCGAAGCTGCCGCCTGCTGCTCCGTCTGTGCCAGAACCGGCCGCGCCAGCGCCGCCAGCGCCGTGCCGGCCGCGCAGCTTTTCAGGAAGCGCGCCAATGATCCATGCTCTGGCTTGGCGGCTTCGTGTGCCGTTGCCGATTGGTGCTCTTGGCCCGCCATCAGCGGGCGGCGACCGGCGCGAACGCCGTCATCCGCCTGACCGGGCAGGCTGCTTTTCATTTCCGACATCCGCGGTATGTCTCCGTCCTTCAATGTGCCGCATTACGACAAGACATCCCATTTTCGGAGCGGTCGGACAGGGTCCGGCGCCACGAATCAAGTCTTAAAACAATACTTCGGATGGGAATCGTCGGGAAGGGAGCGTCCAAAAAATAAGCCGCGGCAATTGTCAATGCCGCGGCTTCTACATCTTGTGGATATTAACGATAAGATCAATATCTGTAGTGGTCGGACTTGAATGGACCCTTGGGCGAGACGCCGATATAGGCAGCCTGTTCCTCGGAAAGCTCAGTGAGCTTCACGCCGAGCTTGTCGAGATGCAGGCGTGCGACCTTCTCATCGAGATGCTTCGGCAGGATATAGACCTGGTTGGAATACTGGTCGGGCTTGGTGAAGAGCTCGATCTGCGCCAGCGTCTGGTTGGTGAAGGAAGCCGACATCACGAAGGACGGGTGGCCGGTGGCATTGCCAAGGTTGAGCAGACGGCCTTCGGAAAGAAGGATGATGCGATTGCCCTTGGGGAATTCGATCAGGTCGACCTGCGGCTTGACGTTGGTCCACTTGAGATTGCGCAGCGCGGCGACTTCGATTTCGTTGTCGAAGTGGCCGATATTGCCGACGATCGCCATGTCCTTCATCTGACGCATGTGGTCGATGCGGATGACGTCCTTGTTGCCCGTGGTGGTGATGAAGAGATCGGCAGAGGAAACGACGTCCTCGAGCAGCACGACTTCATAACCGTCCATCGCAGCCTGCAATGCGCAGATCGGATCGGCTTCGGTCACCTTGACGCGGGCGCCGGCGCCGGAAAGCGACGCGGCAGAACCCTTGCCGACGTCGCCGTAGCCGCAGACGACAGCAACCTTGCCGGCCATCATCACGTCGGTGCCGCGGCGGATGCCGTCGACCAGCGATTCCTTGCAGCCGTACTTGTTGTCGAACTTCGACTTGGTGACCGAGTCGTTGACGTTGATCGCCGGGAAGGGCAGCAGGCCCTTCTGGCTGAGCTGATAGAGGCGGTTGACGCCGGTCGTCGTTTCCTCGGTGACGCCCTTGATCGCGTCGCGCTGCTTGGTGAACCAGCCCGGAGAAGCGGCAAGGCGCTTCTTGATCTGTGCGAAGAGGATCTCCTCTTCCTCGGAATGCGGATGGGACAGCACATCTTCACCGGCTTCGGCGCGGGCGCCGAGCAGGATGTACATGGTCGCATCGCCGCCGTCATCGAGGATCATGTTGGAAAGGCCGCCATCGGCCCACTGGAAGATCTTGTCGGTATAGACCCAGTAATCCTCGAGCGACTCGCCCTTGATGGCGAAGACAGGCACGCCGGCGGCGGCGATCGCGGCAGCGGCATGATCCTGCGTCGAGAAGATGTTGCACGAGGCCCAGCGGACTTCGGCGCCGAGCGCCACCAGCGTCTCGATGAGCACGGCCGTCTGGATGGTCATGTGCAGCGAGCCGGTGATGCGCGCGCCCTTCAGCGGCTTTGCCTGGCCGAATTCGGTGCGGCAGGACATCAGCCCCGGCATTTCGGTTTCGGCGATCGTAATTTCCTTGCGGCCGAAATCAGCAAGCCCGAGATCGGCGACGACATAATCTTTTTCAGTGCTCATAGGGGTCTCCAGGCTGAAAAACGTCTCAAAATTGGCGCAGGCGCGAAGATGGCCGCGCGACGGATGGGCCGCGTGCTCATGCAGATCGCCCGGAAGTGTGCAGCGGTTCCGGAATAACGACATGCACAAAAACAGAGAGCTAAAGCGCGTCCGCACGAAGCAAGTTCGATGCGCCGCGCTTTAGCGCACGGCATATCCGCCGTTTAGCAGGCTTCAGATAGGAAGGCAATAAAGATATAAAGAAGTCTTTATATCTTTATATGATCGCTGTCGGAACTCAAATCTCTTCGCCGAAGCGGTTCTGGATCAGCTGGTCCAGGGCCTCTAGCGCTTGCTCGGCCTGGCTGCCGCTTGCCGAGACGACGACGCTCGAGCCGGGGCTGGCCGCCAGCATCATCAGGCCCATGATCGAGGTGCCACCGACCGTCATTCCGTCCTTGGAAACGGTGATGGCGGCATCGAAGGTTTCGACCATCTGCACGAATTTGGCGGAGGCCCGCGCGTGAAGACCGCGCTTGTTGATGATAAGGAGTTCCCGGGAGAGCGATGTCATGGAGGGCCGTTATTTTCCGCTGAGCACGCGGCTCGCGACGTTGATATATTTCCGCCCGGCTTCGGAAGCCTCGACCAGCGCCTTCTCCATGTTGTTCTCGCCACGCACGCCGGCGAGCTTGATCAGCATCGGCAGATTGACGCCGGCAATGACTTCGGTATGGCCGCTGCTCATGACGGATATGGCAAGATTGGACGGCGTGCCGCCGAACATGTCGGTCAGAATGACGACGCCATGGCCATCATCGGCACCGGAAACAGCTTCCAGAATGTCCTGCCGTCTTTGATCCATGTCGTCTTCGGGGCCAATACAGACCGTCTCGATGAATTTCTGAGGACCGACGACGTGCTCGACAGCATGACGAAACTCTTCAGCCAGCTTGCCATGAGTGACAAGCACAAGTCCGATCATGATATTACTGCTCCCATATACGCCAACGGTGGCCCCAATATCGCAATGCAGCAATTACGTCCACCGGTGGGGGCACATCTTGGCCATGAAAAGCCGAAGTGCAAGATAAAAATGCGAATATATAAGGCAGATTGATCAATCCGGAAGGCTTCAATGCCAGATCTCAGGTGCTTTCGCCATCAGGATTGCAAGGGGTGACGAAACGCCAGTGAGCAACCGCAATGCGGGAAGCGAAAAACCGCCAGCGATGCTGACGATTTCACCTTCGGGGGGCACGCGATCTTCACCGCTGGCGCTGCCTGGAAGCACGGCGTAATGCATGGGCGCCCGTGGAATATGATCCTGCCGGACGATGCCGGTGCCGCGAAGTTCGATCAGCCCGGCGATCGACGGCGGACATGCCGCGATCACCGTGCCAGCCTCTTCAGACAAAAGAACCTGGTCGTCGGCGACCAGCGCCGTGAACAGCCCGAGCCGGCGTGCCTCGGTCATGCAGGTGAAGGCCAGCATCGATTTTCCCCAGCCGGAAGGTCCGCTGAACAGCAGCCCCGTTCTGCCGACGATGATCGCTGTCGCATGGATGTTCGGAGCCGTCGTCATGGGGCGGCATCGACAGGCAAAGCGAGAATAAAGCGAGCACCGCGCACCTGTCCGCCTTCGGCATCGGTGATGTTCTCCGCTCTCAGCGAGCCGCCATGGGCTTCGGCGATCTGGCGGCTGATCGACAGGCCGAGCCCCGAATTCTGTCCGAAGCCTTCCGATTCCGGTCGATCCGTATAGAAGCGCTCGAAGATGCGGTCGATATTTTCCGCCTGGATGCCGGGACCGTTGTCCTCGATCGTGGTGACGCAGCGCGACCGTGTCCGCACCAGCCGCACGGTAATCTTGCCACCCTTTTCCGGCACGAAGGAGCGGGCGTTCTCGATCAGGTTGGCGATGATCTGGCCGATGCGCAGATCGTGGCCGTTGACGACGAAGCGCGTCTTGACGTTCGGCTTGCGTTCGATCGCATATTCGATCTCCACCTGCTTCTTGGTGCTCCTGACCTGCCGTGAAACCTCGATCAGGTCGCGCAACAGCGCCTCCATGTCGACGGAACCGGCATCGACACGCGCGAGTTCGGCATCGAGGCGGGAGGCGTCGGAGATATCGCTGATCAGCCGGTCGAGGCGGCGGACATCGTGCTGGATGACGTCCATCAGCCGCTTCTTGGAATCGTCGGATTTGGCAAGCGGCAGCGTTTCGACGGCGCTGCGCAGCGAAGTCAGCGGGTTCTTGAGCTCGTGGCTGACATCGGCCGCGAAACTCTCGATCGCATCGATGCGGTCGTAGAGCGCTGTCGTCATCTGGCGCAATGCAATCGAAAGATTGCCGATTTCATCCTGGCGGGCAGAAAAATCCGGAATCTCCTCGCGCGCCTTGGCCCCGCGCCGCACCCGGATGGCGGCAGCCGAAAGCCGGCGCAGCGGATTGGCGATCGTCGACGAGAGCACCAGCGAAAGCAGCACGTTGACGAGCGTTGCGACGCCGAAGACGCGCATGATCGCAAGCCGCTCGGCATGCACGATATTGTCGATATCGCCCGCCTGCGTCGAAAGCAGCAGCACCCCGAGCACGGCGCGGAAACGCTGGATCGGCACGGCGACGGAAACGATGAGCTCGCCTTTTTCGGTCGTGCGCACGACGGCGCCGCGCACGCCGGTGAGTGCGTTCATCACCTCTGGATAGATCGAGCCGTCACCGCCCGGCGCTTCCTTGTAAAGCGGCAGATTGCCCGGCTGCAGCGCTTTGTTGAACAGGGTGGCGAACCATTCGCTCCAGGTCTGCTTCTCCTCTTCGACCGGCGGCAGATCGAAGCGCAGCACCTGGCCGCGCGAATAGAGATGGCGCGAATCGAGCAGCAGATTGGCATCGGCATCGAAGATGCGGGCGCGTGTGCGCGTCGGAGAGATCAGCCGGCGCAGCACCGGCGCGACCTTCTCGGGATCGATCGGGAATTCGAGGTCCTCGTCGTTCGGCACCGGCGTGATGCTCTGGCCAGCCTGCAACTCGAGCAGCTTCTGCGGATCGATGGTGATCGAGTTGGTATCGACCGACGCGGAAGCAGAAATGGCGCCGGCGATGATCTCGCCTTGCGTCAACAGACTCTCGGCGCGGGCGTCGATCAGTCCCTCGCGAAACTGATTGAGATAGAGAATACCGCCGACAAGCACGACCAGCGCGACGAGATTGAAGAACAGGATGCGCCGCGTCAGGCTCGAAAACACGGCATTGCCGAAGATACGGCGGATCAGCGTGAAGGGGTGCGACCAACGGCGGCCTTTGACGCGACGGGTGCTCACGCCCTCCGCATCGTCGAGATCCCTTTCCTGCACCAACTGTGCCAACGACTGGCCCTTTCGAAGGGCGGGGCCGGATGGAACCGGCCCGCAGCCCTCAACAATTCCGACAGCGCCGCGCGTCATTTAAAGACGCGCCAAGGAGGCTGTAACACGTTAGAACTGCTGCATAACTCTATCTAGGCAATTATGCAGTCGCGCTGCGCCGCGTGGGCTCAGGCCGCTTCGCGGAAGCGGTATCCCACTCCGTAGAGCGTTTCAATCATATCAAAGTCGTTGTCGACCATCTTGAATTTCTTCCGCAGCCGCTTGATGTGGCTGTCGATGGTCCGGTCGTCGACATAGACCTGTTCGTCATAGGCCGCATCCATCAGCGCGTCGCGGCTTTTGACGACGCCGGGGCGCTGCGCCAGCGAATGCAGGATCAGGAATTCGGTCACCGTAAGCGTCACGGCTTCACCCTTCCAGGTGCAGGTATGGCGTTCCTGGTCCATGACCAACTGCCCGCGCTCCAGCGAGCGGGCCTGCTGCACAGCGCCGTTCTTCGGCGCCCCGGCGGGGCTGGTGCCGGCGGCTGCCGCTTCACGGCTTGAGGCGCGGCGCAATACGGCGCGGACGCGCTCGACCAGCAGGCGCTGCGAAAAAGGCTTGGTGATGAAATCGTCGGCGCCCATCTTCAGGCCGAAGAGCTCATCGATCTCCTCATCCTTGGAGGTGAGGAAGATGACCGGAATATCCGACTTCTGCCGCAGACGGCGCAGCAATTCCATGCCGTCCATGCGCGGCATCTTGATGTCGAAGATCGCCAGCTGCGGTGGCCGCGCCAGAAGGCCGTCGAGCGCCGAAGCACCATCCGTATAAGTCTCGACCTTGTATCCTTCGGCCTCCAGTGCGATCGACACCGAGGTGAGGATGTTGCGGTCGTCATCAACGAGCGCGATTGTCGGCATGGTGTTGGTCTCCGTCATCAGTGCGCAATCTCCCGGATTTGCTCTCCCCAGGCGGTCTCAGTGACCGGATGCGCTTATGGAGGATAAAGGTGGAACAAATTGTGGCAAAGATAAAGGGAAAGATTGTCGCAAAATTCGCCGGCAATCTTGAGTAGTGCGGCCAAATGTTTCAACGCGGTCTTTTAAAACGATTTAAAATGGAAGCAATAAATTTAAATCGATTAAATATCTGATATTACTACATTTTATCAAATTTAGCGTCTTGTGTTTTAAAAATCCTGCCCGTATTTTCGCGCTTAGTTTAACGGCACCAAGCCTGAGCGAAGGGAATTGGCCATGGAAATGTTCGGAGTTCATAACCCGGCAACAGAGCTGGCAATGGTTGGATTGGGCGGCGCAGCCAGCGTTCGCTACAACTTTTCCGCCGCCGCGCTCTATGAAGAAGCGATCCGCCGGGGCGAAGCCGAACTGACTGCTCAGGGTGCGCTGCGGGCTATCACCGGCCAGCACACCGGCCGTTCGCCGCGCGACAAGTTCGTCGTTCGCGACAGCAATACCGATGGCGAAATCTGGTGGGACAACAACAAGCCGCTCTCGCCGGAACATTTCGCGCTGCTGCGTGAGGATATGCTCGCGCACGCCGCCGGCAAGGACCTGTTCGTCCAGGATCTCGTCGGCGGTGCCGAGGAAGGCCATGCTCTGCCGACAAGGGTCGTCACTGAGTTTGCCTGGCATTCGCTGTTCATCCGCAATCTGCTGATCCGCCCCGACGCCGCAGCGCTGCCCAGCTTCGCGCCGAAGCTGACGATCATCGATCTGCCGAGTTTCAAGGCCGATCCAGCCCGCCACGGCTGCCGTTCGGAAACGGTGATCGCCTGCGACCTGACCAACGGTCTCGTTCTGATCGGCGGCACCTCCTATGCCGGCGAAATGAAGAAATCGGTGTTCACCGTGCTCAACTACCTGCTGCCGGCCAAGGGTGTGATGCCGATGCACTGCTCGGCCAATGTTGGACCGGACGGTGACGCGGCGGTGTTCTTCGGCCTTTCCGGCACCGGCAAGACGACGCTTTCGGCCGATCCGGCCCGCACATTGATCGGCGATGACGAACACGGCTGGAGCGAAAACGGCATCTTCAACTTCGAAGGCGGCTGCTACGCCAAGACCATCCGTCTGTCGGCCGAGGCTGAGCCGGAAATCTATGCGACGACCCAGCGCTTCGGCACCGTGCTCGAAAACGTGGTTCTGAACGAAGGCCGCGAGCCGGATTTCAATGACGGCTCGCTGACCGAGAACACCCGTTGTGCCTATCCGATGGATTTCATCCCGAACGCTTCGGAAACCGGCCGGGCCGGGCATCCGAAGACGATCATCATGCTGACCGCCGATGCCTTCGGCGTCATGCCGCCGATCGCCCGATTGACGCCTGATCAGGCGATGTATCACTTCCTCTCCGGTTACACCGCCAAGGTGGCCGGCACCGAAAAGGGTGTGGTCGAACCGGAAGCGACCTTCTCCACCTGCTTCGGCGCTCCGTTCATGCCGCGGCATCCGGCCGAATACGGCAATCTGCTCAAGGAGCTGATCGGCCGCCACGGCGTCCAGTGCTGGCTGGTCAATACCGGCTGGACCGGCGGCGCTTACGGCACCGGCAAGCGCATGCCGATCAAGGCGACGCGCGCGCTTCTCGCCGCGGCTCTCACCGGCGAACTCGGCCAGGTCGAATTCCGTGCGGATACCAACTTCGGCTTCGCCGTGCCGGTCTCCGTCAATGGCGTCGACGGCAGCATTCTCGATCCGCGCTCGACCTGGGCCGACAAATTGGCCTATGACGTGCAAGCCGAAAAGCTGGTCTCGATGTTCATCGCCAACTTCGCCAAGTTCGAGGGTCACGTCGACGGCGGCGTCCGCGATGCGGCCCCGGGCGTAAAGGTCGCTGCCGAATAAGAACAACAAAATTCTTTGACTCACGTGAAACCCGGCATCGCAGGATTGCCGGGTTTTCTTTGATTGTGGCCGATATTTTCAATTCGCCGCCAATGTGAGATAGAACGCCGCATGGCCAGCGACGCACTTTATATCGACGACAGAATCACCATCGCCGGATGGGAGCTGACGGAACAGTTCGTTCTGGCGGGCGGTCCCGGCGGGCAAAATGTCAACAAGGTCTCGACCGCGGTCCAGCTGTTCTTCAACATCCCGAATTCGCCGGCCCTCAATGATCGTGTCAAAACCAATGCGGTCAAGCTCGCCGGCCGCCGCCTGTCGAAGGAAGGCGTGCTGATGATCGAGGCAAGCCGGTTTCGCAGCCAGGACCGCAATAGAGAGGATGCGCGCGACCGGCTGAAGGAACTGATTCTGGAGGCCGCCAAGCCGCCGCCGCCGCCGCGCAAAAAGACCAGGCCGACCAAGGGTTCGGTCGAGCGCCGCCTGAAGGAAAAATCCGGCCGCTCGGAAGTCAAGAAAATGCGCGGCCGCCCTGGTGGCAGCGGAGGCGAATGACATGCCAGGGCTCTTGAGCGGCATTCGCCATCTCCCCGGCTACCTCGACCGGCCGCGTCAGGAGGCATTGGTCGAGGTGATCCGCACTATTGTCACTGAGGCGCCGCTTTATGTGCCCGTCATGCCCGGGACCGGCAAGCCGATGTCGGTGCGCATGACCAATTGCGGGCCGCTCGGCTGGGTGACCGACAAGGAGCGAGGCTATCGCTACCAGCCGATGCATCCGGCAACCGGTAAACCCTGGCCTGACATGCCGCAGGAATTGCTTGATATCTGGAATGATGTTGCCGGTTACGACAATCCGCCGGAAGCCTGCCTGGTGAATTTCTACGCCGATGAAGCGCGCATGGGCCTGCATCAGGACAAGGACGAGAGGGATTTGCAGGCGCCCGTCGTCTCGATCTCGCTCGGCAATAGCTGCCTCTTCCGCGTCGGCGGCCTCAACCGCAATGATCCTACGCTATCCTTCAAGCTTTCGAGCGGCGATCTGGTCGTTTTGGGCGGCGAGGGGAGGCTTTGTTTCCACGGCGTCGACCGCATTCATCCGGCGACCTCGACGCTGCTGAAGAATGGCGGGCGCATCAATCTGACACTGCGGCGCGTCAATCCCTCGAACTGATAATCAGCAAAGGATCGCCTGCTATAGTTTCCGCAGCGCGACCTGCTCGATCAGATGATCCTTGCCCTTTTTCAGGATGAGATCGGCACGCGGCCGCGTCGGCAGGATGTTCTGCCGCAGGTTTTTCAGGTTGATGTTCGCCCAGAGATCTCCGGCAATTTCGAGCGCTTCCGCGTCGCTGATCGAGGCATAGCGATGGAAATAGGAATTCGGATCGCGGAAGGCAGTTTCACGCAGTCGCATGAAACGTGTGACGTACCAGTTGTGGATCTGGTCTTCCGCAGCATCGATATAGATCGAGAAGTCGAAGAAGTCGGAGACCATCGGCACGATCTTGCCGCCCGCAGGCAGGTCGCGCGATTGCAGCACGTTGATCCCCTCGAAGATCAGAATGTCGGGCCGGTCGACGATCTTGTATTCGTCCGGCAGCACGTCGTAGACGAGGTGCGAATAGCTGGGCGCCTTCACATCCGGCTGCCCGGCCTTGATCGCCGAGAGAAAGCGCAGGATCGCCGCCGTGTCGTAACTCTCCGGAAAACCCTTGCGCTGCATCAGCTTTCGCCGCTGCAGCACGGCGTTCGGATGGAGAAAGCCGTCGGTGGTGACGAGATCGACCTTCGGGCTGGAAGGCCAGCGCCCCAGGAGCTCCTTCAGCACACGGGCCGTCGTCGATTTTCCGACAGCGACCGAGCCGGCGATGCCGATGACGAAGGGCGTCTTCGTCACATCCGACAGGCTGAGGAAGCGGTTGCGCTGTTCGAACAGCATCTGCGAGGATTCGACATGCGCCGACAACAGCCGCGACAGCGACAGGTAGATCCGCCGGACCTCGTCAAGATCGATTGGGTCGCCCATCGAACGCAGCCGCTTGACCTCGTCGCTGGTCAGCGTCAGCGGCGTGTCGGCGCGGAACTTCGCCCATTGTTCGGAAGAGAAGAAGTGATAGGGCGAATAGGAGTCCGACTGGAAGTGATCCAACGTTTCCGGCACCCCGATAATCTCAGTCGCGATACTCATGAACTCTGCCGGCCGGCCTTTTCCTTGAGGCCGGACTGCGCGGTTCTGCGCTCGAGTTCGGCCATGACATTCTCTAACGGTATTTCAGCAATCTTCAATACGACCAAAAGGTGATAGAGCACATCGGCGGCTTCATAGGTCAGGTTGTCGCGATCGCCGGTCACCGCCGCCATCACGGCCTCGATCGCCTCTTCGCCGAGCTTCTTTGCCGCTTTCGGCTGGCCGGCGGCCACCAGCTTCGCTGTCCAGGATTGCTCCGGTGAGGCGTTCGACCGCTCTGCGACGATGCTTTCGAGATCGGAAAGAGAAAATCCGCTCATATGTCCGCTTTCAAGGTTCAGTCGAGACGCATGTCGATGCCGCACTTCGACATATAGTGCTTCGCCTCGCCGACGGTATAGGTGCCGAAGTGGAAGATCGAGGCGGCGAGCACCGCATTGGCATGGCCCTCCTTGACGCCGGCGACGAGATCGTCGAGGTCGCCGACGCCGCCCGACGCGATGACCGGCACACGCACGGCATCGGCGATCGCCCGCGTCAGTTCCAGGTCATAGCCGACCTTGGTGCCGTCGCGGTCCATCGAAGTGACCAGCAGCTCGCCGGCGCCGCGCTCTACCATCTTTTGGGCGAATTCGACGGCATCGAGGCCGGTCGCGTTGCGGCCGCCATGCGTGTAGATTTCCCAGGCGCTGAGATTGTCGCCACCGACCATCTGCGTCCGCCGGCGCTTGGCGTCGATCGAGACGACGATGCATTGGTCGCCGAACTTGTCGGCGGCTTCGGCGACGAAGTCGGGATTGCTGACCGCTGCCGAATTGATAGAGACCTTGTCGGCGCCGCACAGCAACAGCTTGCGGATATCGGCGATGGTGCGCACCCCGCCGCCGACCGTCAGCGGCATGAAGCATTGGTCGGCCGTGCGCGACACGACGTCAAAGATCGTCTCGCGATTGTCCGAGGAGGCAGTGATGTCGAGAAAGCAAAGTTCGTCGGCGCCGGCCGCATCATAGGCCTTCGCCGCTTCGACGGGATCGCCGGCATCGACGAGATTGAGAAAGTTGACGCCCTTGACGACGCGGCCGTCCTTGACGTCGAGGCAGGGAATGACACGGGCTTTAAGGGTCATTTACGCGGTCTCCTTTGCCCTGTTCGCCTGGATCAGCGCCAGTGCTTGCCTGGGATCGATACGACCATCATAAAGCGCACGCCCGGAAATCGCCCCTTCCAGCTTCTGCGCATCGGGCTCCAACATGCGTTTGACATCGTCGAGAGAGGCGAGGCCGCCGGAGGCGATGACAGGAATGGAGACGGCGTCGGCAAGTTCCAGCGTCGAGGCCCAGTTGATGCCGGCAAGGATGCCGTCCCGGTCGATATCGGTGTAGATGATCGCGGCGACGCCGGCGCCTTCGAATTTCCTGGCGAGCTCGATGATGCCCAGTTCGGAGGCCTCCGCCCAGCCCTCGACGGCGACCTTGCCGCCCTTGGCGTCGATGCCGACGGCGACATGGCCCGGGAACTTCCGGCAGGCCTCGATGACCAGATCGGGATTTCTGACGGCGACGGTGCCGAGAATGACGCGCCGCAGCCCGCGCGACAGCCAGGCTTCGATATGATCGAGGGTGCGGATGCCGCCGCCGAGCTGCACCGGATTTTTCGTTGCCTTCAGGATCGCCTCGACAGCATCGCCATTAGCCGAATGTCCCGCAAAGGCGCCGTCGAGATCGACCACATGCAGCCATTCGAAACCCTGGTCTTCGAAGGATTTCGCCTGGGCGGCCGGATCGGTGTTGTAGACCGTCGCCTGCTGCATGTCGCCGAGTTTTAGGCGGACGCATTGGCCGCCCTTCAGGTCGATCGCGGGAAAAAGGATCATGTCGTCTTACGTCCGTAGAGTGGTCGGTACCATCAGCGCATTCCACGCATCTACGATATCCGAGTGGAAAAAGACAGCGGCAAAGGTGGCCGCGCCGAAAAGCAGAAGCAGCAGCAGAGCAATGGTAAGGCCGGCCCGGACCTGCCGCCAGAAGCCGAGGCGCCGCTTCATCGATTTTTCGATGTCACGCACCTTTCGCAGCGCATCGTTGTTGACGGCGGCCAGCCGGATCTCCGGTTCCATTGCCTCCACATAGGTTTCGGCATAGCTCGAAAGGATCTGCGAGGCGCGGTCACGCAGCGTGTTGCGCAAGTCGGTCGAGAGATAGTTGCTGGTGACGGCGGCCAGCTCGGCCTCATTGGGCGAACGGCCGGCGTTGCGCTTGCGATGGCTGACAACGAAATCACGCTTCTGTCGCTCGTAGAGGGCGTAGGCAAGCAGGCCGATCAGATCGTCCTCGCCTTCGATATAGAATTCCAGCACGGCTTCTGCGATGTCGCCGGCGTTGATCCCGTTGGCGCGGAGCTGCGAATTCTCGTTGCCGGCCAAGAATTCGTGGGTCATCGGTCCAGCCTTTCTTTCAACGCCTTGGTCGCATTGGAAAGCGCCTTCCTGTGGAGGGCCTCATCGACACGGCGAATGATCGTGCCGCAGGGAAGCTTGATATCAGAAAAGGCAGGCAGGCCCTCTCTGCAAGGCCGCAACGTGTAGATCACCTTGCCTGATTTCCGCGACGCCGGCATCGAACGCACTCCTGTTCCGCCGTTTCCTTAAAGGGGAAATAAGGCGGCGGTATCACGGATTCCAGCGCAGGAAATTGGTGATCAGCGCCAGCCCGAGCTTCTGGCTCTTTTCCGGGTGAAACTGGGCGCCAACCATGTTGTCGCGCCCGACGACGGCGGTCATCGCACCACCGTAGTCAACGGTCGCGATGACGTCGTCGTCGTTTTCGGCGGCAAGCTGGTAAGAGTGCACGAAATAGGCATGCAGTCCCTCCGGGCCGGTCGCGATACCATCAAAGAGTGGATGGTCGCGCTTCAGGTCGAGCGTGTTCCAGCCGATCTGCGGGATCTTCAGTTGAGGATCATCAGGCGTCATCCCGACGACGTCGCCGGCAATCCAGTTAAAGCCGTGCGTCACGGTCTTCTCGAGGCCGCGCGAGGACATCAGCTGCATGCCGACGCAGATGCCGAGGAACGGCCGCGCTTTCTTCTCGACGGCCTCGATCAACACCTCGGCCATTCCGGGCACGGCATCGAGGCCGCGCCGGCAATCGGCATAGGCGCCGACACCGGGAAGCACGATACGATCGGCCGCGGCAACATCCTCTGCCCTGTCGGTGAGATCGATATGCGCATCGATGCCTGCCTCGCGCGCGGCCCGCTCGAAAGCCTTGGTCGCCGAGCGAAGGTTACCGGAGCCGTAGTCGATAATCGCGACGCGCATCGTCAGCGTCCTCCATCAAAACCAAAGAGACCAAGCGATGTGGCTTGACCAGGCGGGCGGTTCGGCCGGGTCCTGTTGTCCCAGTCCGGTGTCACTGCATCATCGCTATTCGCGGTCGCCGGCCTGTCCGAAAAATAGACCTGCTCGGCAATGCCGATCGTATCGGCTGCGATCAGCGCGTCTTCGTTCCAGCCTTTGGCGGCCAGCGTGCGGATGCGCAAATTCTGGCCCTCGAGGCCGACCACTACATTCACGCCCAGCATGATGGCCGCTCCCGCCAGCCCGAGACCCGGCTCTTCCATCAGCGCTCCACCGAGGCCCTGCAGCAGAAAGGCCGCGGCCGCAGGCAGCCAAAGCCGATGGGCCAGCAGCCACAGCCATGGGAAGAGGAAGCCGAGCAGCGTGAAGCCGTCGCGGATGGTTCGCGTCTCGTTGACCGCGGCGCTGGTGCTGCCGGGTGGTGTCAGGAAAATATAGCTTGATGTCATGTCGCCGCTCCCTGGAAGGGCTCAGACGAGCGTGCCCTTGGTCGAGGGAACACGGCCCGTCTGTCTCGGATCGATCTCTGTCGCCGTGCGCAATGCGCGGGCGACGGCCTTGAAGCATGTCTCGGCAATATGGTGGTTGTTGGCGCCATAGTGATTGAGAATATGCAAGGTGATGCCGGCGTTCTGGGCGAGCGCCTGGAAGAATTCGCGAACGAGTTCGGTGTCGAACGTGCCAATCTTCGGCGCGCTGAAGGCGACGTTCCAAACGAGGAACGGCCGGCCGGAAAGATCGACGGCGGCCTTGGTCATCGTCTCGTCCATGGCAAGGTCGATCGAAGCGTAGCGCGTGATGCCGCGCCGCTCGCCGAGCGCCTTGGAGATCGCCTGGCCGATGGCGATGCCGGTATCCTCGACCGTGTGGTGGTCGTCGATATGCAGATCGCCCTTGGCCTCGATCTCCATATCGATGAGGGAATGCCGCGAAAGCTGGTCGAGCATATGGTCGAAGAAGCCGACGCCGGTCGAAATCTTCGATTTTCCGGTGCCGTCGAGATTGACGGAGACGGAAATCGACGTTTCGTTGGTCTTGCGGGAAACGCTGCCCGTACGGCTTGCTGCAGTCTCGGCCATATGGCCCTCCATCGGAATAAGGCCGTTCCTTATCAGGCGCATCGGCAAATATCCAGAAGCCGGGCAGGAGAAAAGCCGGCCCATTTGCAAACGGCGCCGGCCCACTTACATAGGGTTCAACAGGGCCAATATGTGGTCTCGCGTAAACGCCCGCGTCGTGGGCAGACAGGTGTTTGATGACAACAATCATTACAGTTCGAAAAGGCGGTAAGGTGGTGATGGCCGGCGACGGCCAGGTGAGCCTCGGCCAGACCGTCATGAAGGGCAATGCCCGCAAGGTGCGCCGTATCGGCAAGGGCGAAGTCATCGCCGGTTTCGCCGGCGCCACTGCCGATGCCTTTACCCTGCTCGAAAGGCTGGAAAAGAAGCTGGAGCAATATCCAGGTCAGCTGATGCGCGCCGCCGTCGAGCTCGCCAAGGACTGGCGCACCGACAAATACCTGCGTAATCTCGAAGCCATGATGCTCGTCGCCGACAAGTCGATCACGCTGGCGATCACCGGCAATGGCGATGTGCTCGAGCCTGAGCATGGCACGACGGCGATCGGCTCTGGCGGCAATTTTGCGCTCGCCGCCGCCCGCGCACTGATGGATACCGACAAATCGGCCGAAGAGATCGCCCGCCGCGCTCTCGATATCGCCGCCGACATCTGCGTCTACACCAACCATAATATCGTGGTGGAATCGCTGGATGTCGAAGGCTGAACCTCGGGGCCTTCCAGCCGCCGCGGCGGCGAACAAAGACGAATTGCGGCCGGGCGCTGATGGTTCCGGACCGCCAGGAGAATGACACGCAATGACGACTTTTTCCCCCCGCGAGATCGTTTCCGAACTCGACCGCTACATTATCGGCCAGCATGATGCCAAACGTGCCGTCGCGATTGCTCTGCGCAACCGCTGGCGTCGTCAGCAGCTCGACCCGAGCTTGCGCGACGAAGTCATGCCGAAGAACATTTTGATGATCGGCCCGACCGGCGTCGGCAAGACCGAGATCTCCCGCCGCCTGGCAAAACTCGCCGGCGCGCCTTTCATCAAGGTGGAAGCGACCAAATTCACCGAAGTCGGCTATGTCGGCCGCGATGTCGAGCAGATCATCCGCGATCTGGTCGAGGTCGGCATCGGCCTGGTGCGTGAGAAGAAACGGACTGAGGTCCAGGCCAAGGCTCATGTCAGCGCCGAGGAGCGAGTTCTCGATGCGCTGGTCGGCACCACCGCGTCGCCCGCCACCCGCGAAAACTTCCGCAAGAAGCTGAGGGACGGCGAACTCGACGACAAGGAAATCGACATTGAGGTGGCCGATGCCGGTTCCGGCATGGGTGGCTTCGAAATACCCGGCATGCCGGGCGCCAATATCGGCGTGCTCAACCTGTCGGAAATGTTCGGCAAGGCAATGGGCGGACGCACCAAGAAGGTCCGCACGACGGTCAAGGCTTCCTATAGCGACCTGATCCGCGATGAATCCGACAAGCTGATCGACAATGAGGTGATCCAGCGCGAGGCCGTTCGCTCCACCGAGAATGACGGTATCGTCTTTCTCGACGAAATCGACAAGATCGCCGCCCGCGACGGCGGCATGGGCGCCGGCGTTTCGCGCGAAGGCGTGCAGCGCGACCTCTTGCCGCTCGTCGAAGGCACCACGGTCTCGACCAAATATGGGCCGGTGAAGACGGACCATATCCTCTTCATCGCCTCCGGCGCCTTCCATGTCTCCAAACCCTCGGATCTTCTGCCGGAACTGCAGGGTCGCCTGCCGATCCGTGTCGAATTGCGTCCGCTGAACAAGGAGGATTTCCGCCGGATCCTGACCGAGACAGAAGCAAGCCTCATCCGCCAGTATCGCGCGTTGATGGAAACCGAAAGCCTGAGCCTCGAATTCACCGACGATGCGATCGACGCGCTTGCCGATGTCGCCGTGCATTTGAACTCCTCCGTCGAGAATATCGGCGCCCGCCGTCTGCAGACGGTGATGGAGCGGGTCCTGGACGAGATCTCCTACAATGCGCCGGATCGGGGCGGCACGGCCGTCACGATCGATGCCGCCTATGTGCGCGAACATGTCGGCGATCTCGCGCAGAATACCGATCTCTCGCGTTTCATTCTGTGATATCGGCGCACCGGTCCGGGTCTTTCCCGATGTGAATACCGGATTGTGACGAACTCCACTCTCGACAGCGGGCCTTTTACTTTTTAGTGAAGGCCCGTTTTGTTTTCCGCTACGGCTTTATTCGGCCAAGATTCTGGTCCAGTCAGCCGCATCGCAAACAGGACGATGGAACCGGACGGGATAGCGGATCGTGCGACGCCTTTTGACAAGCCTTTTGATTGCCGTTGCCCTGGTGAATTCGGCGCCCGCCTTCGCAATGCAGACGGTGCCGGCTGGCAACCGTCATGCCGAGCAGCCCGATATTCCGGGCGCGTCCGTCCGGCGCACCAAGGGAACCAAGAGCAGCTTCGATCTGAAGTATGAGAAGGTCCACGAGCTTCTGGCCACCGATCGCGAGCTGATGGGCAAGATCCGCAAGGTTTCCAGCGCTTACGGCATCAATCCCATCCATGTCGTCGGCGCGATCGTTGGCGAACACACCTATAATGTCGACGCTTACGACCGGCTGCAATCCTATTATGTCAAGGCTGCCTCCTATGCCGGAGAAAGCTTCCGCTTCGCTTATGACGGCGAAAACGTCGACGACTTCGTGGCGCGGCCGCAATTTGCCGAGTGCAAAGGCAAGAGCGATTCCTACACGCTGTGGTCCTGCCGCGAGGATGTCTGGGAAAGCGATTTCCGCGGCAAGACCGTGGGGGGCAAGAGCTTCCCCGACAACCGCTTCAGCGCGGTCTTCTTCCAGCCCTTCTATGCCGGTCAGACCTTCGGCCTCGGCCAGGTCAATCCGTTGACGGCGCTGATGCTCTCCGATCTCGTTGCCCGCGTCTCCGGTTATCCGAAGCTGAACGAGAAGAATGCCGGCGCCGTCTACAAGTCCATCATGGATCCCGATATCTCGCTCGCCTTTGTCGCCGCCTCGATCCGCCGGTCGATCGACGATTACAAGGAGATCGCCGGCATGGACATCTCGGGCAATCCCGGCCTGACCGCGACGCTTTATAATGTCGGCAACTCGCGCCAGCGCGCCGCAGCCCTTGCTGCGAAAAACCGCTCCGCCGGCGCGACCGTCTGGCCCGAGGAGAATTATTACGGCTGGCTGATCAACGACAAGCTGGACGAACTCAAGGGCCTGCTCTAGCTTCACGCCTGACGGGAAGCGTCGATTTTCCCCGAAAGGCTTTTCCGATGGACATGCGTCCGGACCCCTTCGTCCCGCCGGCACCGCTGCCGCGCACCGTGCCGCCGAGCCGGATGGAAATCATCCGCGTCATCCTGCGCAACCCGCTCGAACTCTGGGGCGAGCCGTCTTACACGCTGCCCTGGATCCACACCAATTTCTTTGGCCAGCGGACGCTGATCGTCAATGATCCCGGCCTGATCAAACATGTGCTGGTCGACAATGCCAATAATTACCGCATGTCGGATGTGCGCCAGCTCGTCCTGCGTCCGATCCTGCGCGATGGTCTTCTGACCGCCGAAGGTCCTGTCTGGAAAAGATCACGCAAGGCGGTGGCGCCGGTTTTCACGCCCCGCCATGCCCAAGGCTTCGCCGGGCAGATGTTGCGCCAGTCTGAAGACTATGCCGGCAAATATGAGAGCGCAGGCGAGGCGGGAGCGATTTTCGATATCAGCATCGACATGACCGAGCTGACCTTCGCGATTCTCGCCGACACGTTATTCTCCGGTGAAATCGTCACCTCAAGCGGCAATTTCGCCGATGACGTCAATGATCTCCTACATCGCATGGGCCGCGTCGATCCGATGGATCTGATGCGCGCCCCGTCCTGGGTTCCACGTGTGACACGCATCGGCGGTCAGAAAGTGCTGGAGAAATTCCGCGCTATCGTCCGCAACACGATGGACACGCGGCTGACGAAGATGAAGGCCGATCGCGCCACCGCGCCCGAAGATTTCCTGACCCTGCTGCTGGAACAGGCCGGCCCTGACGGGCTGACGAAGGAGGAAATTGAAGACAATATTCTGACGTTTATCGGCGCCGGGCATGAGACCACAGCACGGGCGTTGGCCTGGACGCTATATTGCGTATCGAACAGCCCGCATATCCGTGAGGCAATGGAAGTAGAAATCGACGCGGTGCTCGCCACTGGCGCCGAACCGGTGGAATGGCTAGATTTGATGCCGCAGACGCGCGCCGCCTTCGAGGAGGCTTTGCGCCTCTATCCGCCGGCACCATCCATCAACCGCGCCGCCATAGCGGCTGATTCCTGGACAAGCCCCAAGGGTGAGCGGGTCGAGATCGAGGCCGATGTCACGGTGCTCGTCATGCCCTGGACGTTACATCGCCACGAACTTCACTGGGATAGGCCGCGCGCCTATATGCCGGAACGCTTCCTGCCGGAAAATCGCGGCTCTATCGGCCGCTTCCAGTTCCTGCCTTTCGGCGCCGGTCCGCGTGTCTGCATCGGCGCAACCTTTGCGCTTCAAGAGGCGGTGATTGCGCTTGCCGTCCTGATGCATCGCTATCGCTTCGATTCCACCGACGAGACCAATCCTTGGCCGGTGCAGAAACTGACGACGCAGCCACAGAATGGGCTTCCGATGCGCGTGACGCCGCGCATAATTTCCACAAAAGCATAAATCTTTCGAATTATTGCGGAATTGACTGTGAATGAAAGCCGGGCAAAGTGGCAGCATTCAAAGTCGTGCCAGGGAGAATGCCGCATGAACCGCATTGATAAGAACGGTCTTGCCGTCGAAGCCGTCCTTCATGATTTCCTCGTCAACGAGGTGCTGCCAGGGCTAGCGGTCGACGCGGACAGGTTCTTTGCCGGTTTTTCGGCGATCGTTCACGATCTCGCCCCTAGGAATCGTGCGCTGCTGGCAAAACGTGACGAGCTGCAGGTCAAGATCGACGACTGGTATCGCCGGCATGGCTCGCCTGCGGATATGGACGAATACCAGTCTTTCCTCCGCGAAATCGGCTATCTCTTGCCTGAGGGTTCGGATTTCCAGGTTTCGACCGAAAACGTCGATCCTGAGATCGCCTCGATCGCCGGCCCGCAGCTGGTCGTTCCGGTCATGAACGCTCGTTATGCGCTCAATGCCGCCAATGCCCGCTGGGGCTCGCTCTATGATGCGCTTTATGGCACGGACGCCATTCCCGAGACCGACGGCGCTGAAAAGGGCAAGGGCTACAATCCGAAGCGCGGCGAGAAGGTCATCGCCTGGGTGCGAGATTTTCTCGATATGTCGGTGCCGCTTCAGGATAGCAGCTGGAAAGATGTCGGCAGTTTTGCCGTCAAGGACGGAGCGCTCGCGATCAGATCGACCGATGGCGAGCAGGCAATGCTTGGAGATGGCGGGCATTTTGCCGGCTATCGCGGCGATGCCGCCGCCCCGACGCATATTCTCCTGAAGAACAACGGCATCCATATCGAGGTCGTCATCGATGCGACGACGGCGATCGGCAAGACCGATCCGGCTCATATCTCCGACGTCTGGCTGGAATCGGCGATCACGACGATTATGGATTGCGAGGATTCGATCGCCGCCGTCGACGCCGAGGACAAGGTCGTCGTCTACCGCAACTGGCTCGGCCTGATGAAGGGCGATCTGCAGGAAGAGGTGGCAAAGGGCGGAACGAGCTTCATCCGCAAGCTCAATCCGGATCTGCAATATACCGGCCCGAACGGCGCCTCGTTCGAGGTGCATCGCCGCTCGCTGATGCTGGTGCGCAATGTCGGCCACCTGATGACCAATCCGGCGATCCTCGACCGCGACGGCATCGAAGTGCCGGAGGGCATCATGGATGCCGTCATTACCGGCCTTATTGCGCTTTATGATATCGGCCCGGCCGGCCGCAGGAAGAATTCCCGCACCGGCTCCATGTATGTGGTCAAGCCGAAGATGCATGGGCCGGAAGAGGTGGCTTTCGCCGTCGAGATCTTCTCGCGGGTCGAAGACGCGCTCGGCCTGGCGCGCAACACCATCAAGATGGGCATCATGGATGAAGAGCGGCGCACCACGATCAATCTCAAGGAATGCATCCGTGCTGCCCGCGAGCGCGTCGTCTTTATCAATACCGGTTTCCTCGACCGCACCGGCGACGAGATCCACACCTCGATGGAAGCGGGCCCGATGATTCGCAAGGGCGACATGCGCCAGGCGGCCTGGATCGCGGCCTATGAAAACTGGAACGTCGATATCGGCCTCGAATGCGGTCTGGCCGGCCATGCCCAGATCGGCAAGGGCATGTGGGCGATGCCGGATCTGATGGCGGCGATGCTGGAGCAGAAGATCGCCCATCCGAAGGCCGGCGCCAACACCGCTTGGGTCCCGTCGCCGACGGCCGCGACCCTGCATGTCACCCATTATCACCGGGTCAATGTCGCCAGGGTTCAGCAGGGGCTGAAGGATCGCGCCCGCGCCAAGCTCTCCGACATTCTCTCGGTGCCGGTTGCGGTGCGGCCGAACTGGACGCCGGAGGAAATCCAGCGCGAACTCGACAACAATGCCCAAGGCATTCTCGGCTACGTCGTGCGCTGGGTCGACCAGGGCGTTGGTTGCTCGAAGGTGCCCGATATCAACAATGTCGGCCTGATGGAGGATCGTGCGACATTGCGCATTTCGGCCCAGCACATGGCGAACTGGCTGCACCACAAGGTCGTTACCGAGGCTCAGATCGTCGAAACGATGCAGCGCATGGCCGCTGTCGTCGACCGGCAGAACGAACAGGATCCCGCCTATCAGCCGATGGCCGGCAATTTCGACGGCTCGATCGCCTTCCAGGCCGCCCTCGATCTCGTCCTGAAGGGCAGGGAGCAGCCGAACGGCTATACCGAGCCGGTGCTTCATCGCCGCCGCCTTGAACTCAAGGCGAAACAGGCCGGTTGAGAGTAGGTATCAGAATACGAAAAGGCCGCCGGAACGACAGTCCGGCGGCCTTTTTTATACCGAATTCGCTATCTACCTTACTGGATAACGACGACCTTGGACGTGCCCTTGCCGGGACGGACGCGGCTATAGAGGTCGATGACGTCCTGGTTCATCAGGCGAATGCAGCCCGAGGAAGCAGCCGTGCCGATCGAAGCCCATTCCGGTGTGCCGTGCAGGCGGAACAGCGTGTCCTTGCCGTCATCGTTGAAGAGATACATGGCGCGTGCGCCGAGCGGATTGCTGAGACCCGGGCCCATGCCGTCTTCGACATACTTGGCGACGTCAGGGCGGCGAGCGGCCATTTCCTTCGGCGGGTGCCAGGTCGGCCATTCCTGCTTCCAGGCGACGTAAGCGGTGCCGGCCCAGGCGAAGCCCTGCTTGCCGACGCCGATGCCGTAGCGCATCGCCTTGCCGTTGGCCAGGATGTAATAGAGGAAGCGCTCGCGCGTGTTGACGATGATCGTACCGGGACGCTCGGTGGTCTCGTAGCTGACGACCTGGCGGCGGAACTGCGGCTTGACCCGGTCGATCGGGATCGCCGGCAGAGAGTATCCGGCATCCTTGGTCACGCCATAGGCGTCATTGAAGATCTGGGCTGTCTGTACCGTCGGGCCTGCGCCCTTGTCGTCGACGGATGCGCTGTCTGATGTCGAGGAGCAACCGGCCAGTGCCAGCGTTGTCAGCAGGCCAAATACCGGGAATGCATTGCGGATGCGCATAGATGACTCTTGAAGTTTTGGGGCAAGGAGAACAGTCTTTCGACCATCGTTGATTATGGTTTATTTTCGATTAACTTGCGCTTTGCAAGGCTACTGCTGCGCGACAAATCCATCTGCGGCGCAAATTAGAAGCGCATGGTTTTTTTGCAACAACGCGCCAGCCCCTGCTAGGGTTATCCATGACGATTTTGAGCGTTTACAATAACAATCCGTTAATCGATGGCCGGCAATCGGACAGAGCCATGATGGTGCGGCGCGGAACGCAGATTTTACTGCATGAAATGCGCCACGCCGTGCTGCCCGAACTGCCGCTCGCCAGCGGCCGCCGTGCGGATTTGATCACTGTTTCGGAAAAGGGCGAGGTCTGGATTATCGAAATCAAGACCTCGATCGAGGATTTCAGGGTGGATCGCAAATGGCCGGAATACAGGCAGCATTGCGACCGGTTGTTCTTCGCGACTCACGAAGGTGTGCCGCTCGACATCTTTCCCGAGGAGTGCGGGCTTTTCCTCTCGGATGGTTATGGCGCTCATATGATTCGCGAGGCGCCGGAACACCGTTTGGCCCCGGCCACGCGAAAATCTGTCACGCTCAATTTCTCACGTGCCGCCGCGCAGAGGCTGATGATGGCCGAATGGGCCAACGGAAAGCCGTATACCGTCGATGATGTCTAAGCATGCCGCACAAAAGCGTGCAGTGATTCTAAATAACGACCACGGCCAGGCTTGTTTATTTCGGCGCCCGTTTGGCAAGGATACGCTGCAGCGTCCGCCGGTGCATGTTGAGCCGGCGCGCCGTTTCCGAGACGTTACGCTCGCACATTTCATAGACCCGCTGGATATGTTCCCAGCGCACCCGGTCGGCCGACATCGGGTTCTCCGGAAGCTCGGCCTTTTCACCCGGCCGCTGCGTCAACGCCGAAAAGACGTCGTCGGCATCCGCGGGCTTTGCCAGGTAATCGACGGCGCCGAGCTTCACGGCGGTGACCGCTGTTGCGATATTGCCGTAGCCGGTCAGCACGATGATCCTGGTATCGTCGCGCCGCTGGCGGATAGCTTCGATGACGTCGAGCCCATTGCCGTCGCCGAGCCGGAGATCGACCACCGCATATTTCGGCGGTCTGCCTCTCGATTTCGCAACCCCTTCCGCCACTGATTCGGCCGTCTCCACCCGGAAGCCGCGCATCTCCATCGCCCGGGCCAGCCGGCGCAGGAACGGCCCATCGTCGTCGACGATCAGCAGGCTGGCATCAGGACCGATATGGTCTTCATCCGCCGCGGCGAAATTTTCGTGATTTTGTTCTGTCATCGTCTTGGTCCTGGCGCTTGAGCGCCCGATCTGCGTCAACCGCTTATATCCTGTTTATGCCGACAAAGTCACTTTGTCGAATTTGCGTCGATCAGCATCCGCGGCCATTCGATCCGGATGCGCGCGCCCGCACTTTCCGGGTCGCGATTCTCGAAAATCAGTGATGCCCCCGAGCGCTCCAGCAGCGTCTTGGCGATGAAAAGCCCGAGGCCGAGCCCGCCCGCCGTATCCTCTTTCTGCCGCTTGGTCATGTAGGGTTCGCCGATCCGCGTCAGGATATCCGGCGCATAGCCGTTGCCGTCATCCTCGATGACGATCAGCACTTTATCGTGATCATGCTCGACTGTGACGATCACTTTCTCCCGCGCATAATCGACGGCGTTTTCGATAAGGTTGCCGAGCCCGTACATGATGCCGGCATTGCGGTCGGTCACCGGTTCGTCCTTGCGCGGGCTCTTTTCGATCAGCTCCAAGATGATGCCGAATTCCCGATGTGGTGCGACTACCTCCTCGATCATCGAGGAAAGCGGCAGCCGGCGCATATGCGCTTCGCCTTCGGAGGACAGTGTCGTCAGCCGCCGCAGGATGTCACGGCAGCGTTCGCTCTGGCTGCGCAGCAGCATCACGTCCTCGCGGAAACGATCGTCGTCCTTGAGTTCCCGCTCCATTTCCTTGGCGACGACGCTGATCGTCGCCAGCGGCGTACCGAGCTCGTGGGCGGCCGCCGCCGCCAGCCCGTCGAGCTGCGAAAGGTGTTTTTCCCGCTGCAGCACCAGTTCGGTCGCAGCCAGCGCATCGGCAAGCTGGCTCGCTTCCAGCGAGACACGGTAGGCATAGAAGGCGGCGAAGGCCATGGTCGAGGCGATCGAGCACCAGACCCCGAACTGCATGACGTTATGGACGTTGATCTCGACACCGTCGAACCAGGGCAGCGGAAAAGGCGAAAAGGCAAGCACCGTGATGCACCCCATCGCAAAGCCGATCAGCGCTGTGCTGTAACGGATCGGCTGCGAGGCAAACGAAATGATGACCGGCACGCAGACCAGCGCTGCGAAAGGGTTGGCGAGGCCGCCGGTGATGAAGAGCAGCGCGCACAGCTGCAGAAGATCGAAGCCGAGCAGCGCAAAGGCGGCCGGCGGTCCCAGCCGGTGGGTCGGCGGATAACGGATCGTCAGGTAGAAATTCACCCAGGCAAGGGCGGCGATCAGCGAAGAGCTGGCAATCAGCGGCAAGGAAAATTTCAGCCAGAAGGCCACGATGAACACCGTCAGCGCCTGTCCGCAGACGGCAAGCCAGCGCAGCCGCACCAGCGTCTGCAGGCGTAGCCTGCGGCTGCTGTACCTGTCCTCCAGCGTGAGGCTTTGCGTCTTGTCAATCGTGCCGGGCGTGTCGATCATGCCGGGGTCTCCTTGGATGGCGCTCATGTACCACGCGGTTTCGCCCGTGTCGTCGGCAACGCCTCTTCCGGCCGCTCCGGCCAGGGATGCCGGGGATAACGTCCGCGCATATCGGCACGCACATCTCTCCACGAGCCGGCCCAGAAGCCCGGCAGGTCGCGGGTCGTCTGGATCGGCCGATGCGCCGGCGAGGTCAGTTCGAGCAGCAGCGGCAGACGGCCGCCGGCAATGGCCGGGTGCTGCTTCAGCCCGAACAGCTCCTGCACGCGGATCGTCAACACCGGCTCCTCGCCCTCATATTGGATCGGGTGCCTCTGGCCGGTCGGCGCTTCGAAATGGGTCGGCGCAAGTCGGCTAAGGTCGCGTTGCACCTCGTGCGGCACCAACGACAGCAGCCCGTTCGACAGCCCGGCTGCGGAAATCTCGGAAAGGCCGCGGGCCTCTGTCTGAAACGGGCCGAACCAATCGTCCAGCCGCGAAAGCAGGGCATCGTCGCCGACATCGGGCCAGGGCTCGCCGATCGTCCTGTGAAGGAATCCGATCCGCTCGCGAAGCTGCACGGCCTCCTTCGAGAAGGCGAGATGATCGAGCCCCAGCTCGCGCACGCCCTCCACCAGTGCCTGGGTGACCGCGGCCCCGGAAGGCCGTGGCAAGGGCGTCTCTTCGAAGACAATCGCACCGAGCCGGGTAGCCCGCCGCGCCCGTATCTGTCGGCTTTGCCGGTCGAAAAAGATCTGATCGCCGGTTTTGATCTCGCCGGGCAGCTCGGCGTCGATATCGCCGCGTGTTACCTCGGCTGCCGCCAATACCCGCCCCCGCGCTGCCCGCCCGGTGAGATCGGCGATAACAAGCATCTGGCTGCCGGCCAGCCTCTCGGTTTCCGGTAGCTCCGCGCCCCGACCGTTCGCCATCACGAATCGGCCGCGCCCGCCGCGCTGAAGCGCGATCCGATCCGGGAACGCATGCAGCAGCAGCTGGCCCGCAAGCGCTGGCGCCGTTGCGGTAACGGTGTCGAGGCCGCTCGCCAGCCGCCCCGCCAGTCGCCGTGAGGCCTCTGCTCTTTCGCCGCGCTCAGCCTTGAAGCGTCGCAGCCGCTCCTCGATATCGATGTTCGTTCCGCCCAGGCCCTGTTCGGTCAGAAGCACGGCAATCAATGCCGCATCCCGGGCGTGCCCTGATTCGCCTGCTGAAACGACCATGGCGGCAAGCCGCGGCGGCAAAGCGAGATCGCGCATCACCTTGCCGCGGGCTGTCAGCGCCCCATCCTTGTCGAGCGCGCCGAGCTGGCCAAGCAGCACCCGCGCTTCCCTGAGTGTCGTTTCCGGCGGCTGGTCGACAAAGGCAAGCGATCCTGGATCCTGAACGCCCCAATGGGCGAGATCAAGCACCAGCCCGGAAAGATCGCTCGAAAGGATCTGCGGCGGCGTGAAGGCAGGCAAGCCCGCTGTCTGTCCCTGGTGCCATAGCCTGACGGCGATACCCGGTTCCGTTCGTCCGGCACGGCCCGTCCGCTGATCGGCGGAAGCCCGTGACACGCGCACCGTCTCCAATCGGGTGATCCCGGTCGACGCCTCGAACACCGGCAGACGCTGCAGCCCGCTGTCGATCACGATCCTGACCCCGTCGATGGTGATCGAGGTTTCGGCGATCGATGTCGCCAGTACGATCTTGCGTGTTCCCTTGGAGGCCGGTCGGATTGCCGCATCCTGCTCCTTCTGGCTGAGATTGCCATAGAGCGGCGCAATCAGTGTTTCGGCTCCGAATCGTCCCTGCAGCCGTTCCACCGTCCGGGTGATTTCCGCCTGTCCGGGCAGGAAAGCGAGGATCGAGCCGGCCTCATCGGCATGGGCATCGAGTATCGCCCGCGTGACCGCATCCTCGACGCGCTCGCCGCCCGGCCGATCCCGGTACCGGATATCGATCGGAAAGCTACGCCCCAGACTTTCGATCACAGGCGGATGATCGAGCAGGGCCGCCACACGTTCGACGTCGAGGGTCGCCGACATCACCAGGATACGCAGATCCTCGCGCAGAGCCGATTGGACGTCGAGCGCCAGCGCCAGTCCGAAATCGGCATCGAGCGAACGCTCGTGGAATTCGTCGAAGATGACGACAGAGACGCCCGTCAGTTCCGGATCGTCGAGGATCATCCGGGCGAAAACGCCCTCGGTCACCACCTCGATCCGTGTCGCTGCCGATATCCGGTTGTCGAGGCGCATGCGGTAGCCGACCGTGCCGCCAACCTGTTCGCCGATTAATGACGCCATCCGGCTTGCCGCCGCCCGCGCTGCCAGCCGCCGCGGCTCCAGCAGAATGATCTTGCCATCGCCGCGCCAGGCTTGGTCAAGCAGGTAAAGCGGCACCAGCGTCGTCTTGCCGGCGCCGGGCGGCGCCGAAAGAACGGCGCGTCCCTCGTCAGCCAACGCCGCACCGACGGCCGGCAGGACATGTGAAACCGGAAGTTCCGGCAATGATGCGCTGATCGTCACTTTCGGCCCGTCACTGTCTCATAGGCAAGAATTGCCCCGGCAAGATCCTCGAGCGCTGCGCCGACCGATTTGAACAGCGTGATTTCCTCATCATGGGCTCGCCCGCCATGGGCGCCGCTGACCAGTTCCGCAAGCTCTGCCCTGATGTCGCTTTCCCTAAGCACACCGCTTTTCAGCGGCTGGACGATATCACCCGCCTCGCTGATGGCGCCGGCGCGGGTATCGACATAGACCGAAGCGCGGCGGATCGCCTCGTCGTCGCTTTCGCGCATGCTGGGCTTGAAGGCGCCGACGAGATCGAGATGGGCGCCGGGCTTCAGCCATTCGCCTGATATCAACGGCTCGCTGGAAAGCGTGGAGCAGGAAATGATATCGGCCTTCTGCGCCGCGGCTTCAGCATCTGCGACCGCCTCGGCATCCAGCCCCAGTGCCCGCGCTTCGGCCGCGATCGTTTCAGCAGCTTGTCGGTTGCGGCCCCAGACCCGGTACTTCTTGATGGGCCGGGTCGTGCCGTGGGCAAACATCAGGTTGAGAGACAGCCGACCGGTCCCGCAGACGAGCAGTTCCTCCGCGTCGGCACGGGCGAGATAACGGGCCGCCAGCGCCGATGCCGCCGCCGTCCGCCGCGCAGTCAGTTCGCCGCCGTCGATCGCTGCCAGCATCTCGCCGGTAGCGCCGGAGGAAAGAAGATAGGTTCCGAAGATCGCCGGCAGGCCGCGCCGCATATTGCCAGGGAAGACCGAGACGGTCTTTACCCCGGCATAATGTCCGGGAACCCAGGCAGGCATCAAAAGCAGCGTGGCGCTCTCCTCACCCGGCACGTCCATCTCATGGTGATGGCGCACCGGCATCACGCATTCGCTTTGGAACATGCGGGCAATCGCCTCGATCAGTTCCGGCCAGGGCAGGGCCGCGCGCGTCTGTTCTTCATCGAGGACAAGCATTCTTCACTCCGCCGGATCTTCTATCGTCGCCAAATTAGCGACTGAGGCGCGTTATAGGCAAGCACCTGGAATTCCGCATCAGGCTTCCCATATGGACCTTGTCTCCCTCGCCGAAGCCATTCCTGGGGATTTGGCGAAAACGAATCTCAAAAACCGCCCATTTGGGCGGTCGATTTCGTCGTTTTTGGAAAGCGTCGCTAAAAACCCTTCATTTTCAGCCTGTTACAAAATTGTCAAAAAACTTTTGGGATGG
>NZ_AEYF01000038.1 GCF_000292525.1 Rhizobium sp. CCGE 510 | reverse complement strand
TCACCGCCTTGTTGATCCACAGCCAGTTGACCGAATGCACGTTGACCGGGGCTGCGACCCACTTGCCGTCATAGACCGAGAACTTCTGCAGCGCTGCCGGCACCGACTTGTCCCAGCCTTCCTTCTTGGCCGTCTCGGTCAGGTCGCCCATGACGCCGGCCTGGGCATAATCGAGCACGGTATAACCCAGCATCTGCGAGGCCGTCGGATAGGTGCCGGCCGCAACCATCGCCTTCAGCGCCGTCATCGCCGCATCGCCGCCGCCGCCGGCCACCGGCACGTCCTTCCAGGCAAAACCTTCCTTCGACAGATCCTGCTTCAGCACGTTCAGTGCCGCCGCCTCGCCGCCTGATGTCCACCAGTGCAGCATCTGAACTTCTTTTACGTCGGCTGCATGGGCCCCGCCGAGGCCAGCCATCATCACGACGGCAATCGCCGCCGAGCTCAAAAACTTGCGCATGAATTTCCTCCCATTTGAAAATCGGCGGCGGGCCCTCCCTGCCGCCCGATGCCTTCCGCCCATTGTGACGGTTAACATACGGCCGCGCTCCTCCGCGCGGTTGCTAATTTAAAACGTTATAATCCTATGGCCGTCAAGCCCTTTCTCGACTCTCGAGAAAAATATGGTTATTTCACTATATAGCTGATTTAATTAAGAAAATTATCTAAGCATAACAAACTGTTAAAATTTAAAACGTTGTCATTCGCTGATTGCACACCGGACTCATCATGTTATTCTATGGGCAATTCCAGCATGGAAAGCCCAGAGTGACCGAACCGTCCCGGCCGCAGCGCGGCGAAAATCTCGACATCACCCATAAGCGCAGCAAGCCGACCTTGCGAACGATTGCCACGATCGCCGGCCTTGCGGTGACGACGGTGTCACGGGCGCTCTCCGATGCACCACAGATTTCGTTGGAGACCCGCCAACGTGTGCACCGCATCGCCCGCGAGATCGGCTATCTCCCCGACCGGGCCGCCCAGCGTCTGAAGACCGGCCGCACCAACGTCATCGCCATCCTGCTCGATTCGCACGAGGAGGTCGTCGGCTTCAGCACCTCGATCATGTACGGTATCGCCAAGGCGCTGAAAGAAACCTCCTACCATCTCGTCGTCGCCCCGAATTTCCTGTCGACGACCGATGTCGAGGCCGCCGAATACATTATCCGCAACCACCTCGCCGACGGGCTGATCTTCACCCGGACCGAACCGCTCGATGCCCGCGTCCGCCTGCTGCTCGAAACCGGCTTTCCCTTCATCTGCCACGGCCGCACGGAATTTTCGACGCCGCACCCTTATGTCGACTACGACAATTTCGCCTTTGCCTATGAGGCCACACGCCGGCTGATCGCCAAGAACCGTAGAAAAGTGGCGGTGATCCTGCCGCCGAAACGGCTGACCTTCTGCCAGCATATCCTGCACGGCTTCATGACCGCGGTGCGCGAGGCAGGCATCGCCTACGAGATCCCCGAAGCGGTCGATCTCGATACGCCGGCGGACGTGCTGCGCGATTTCGTCTGCAGCCGCGCCGACGCACCGGATGCTCCCGATGGGTTCATCTGCCCCGGCGAAGTCTCGGCTCTCGCCGTCATCAGCGGCATGAGCGACGCCGGCCGGACACTCGCTGTCGATTACGATATCGTCGCCAAGGAGACGTCCCGCCTTCTTACCCAGCTGCAGCCGAAGGTCGATACGATCCACGAGGATCTGACGGCGGCCGGCGAGGATCTGGGGCGCATGCTGCTGCAGCGGATCAACAATCCCGAAGCCGAGGATCTGCACCTGCTGCTGCCGCCGCAGATCAACTTTCCGATCGGCTAAACCCATCTCTTAAAACTATTTCCCTGACGCGCGATTTGCCCTAAAAGCACGCCGTAATCCGGTCGCAGCCCACCCGGTCAAAACAAGGGAATCCAAAATATGAAGACCATCGTCGTCTGCTCCGGCGGACTCGACTCCGTTTCGCTTGCGCACAAGATAGCAGCGGAAGAACAGCTTATCGGCCTCGTCTCCTTCGACTACGGCCAGCGCCATCGCAAGGAACTCGACTTCGCCGCCCGGTGCGCGGAACGCCTTGCCGTTCCCCATCATATCATCGACATCGCAGCCATCGGCGGCCATCTCAGCGGATCGGCCCTGACCGACGATATCGAGGTTCCGGATGGCCACTATGCCGAGGAGACCATGAAGGCCACCGTGGTGCCGAACCGCAATGCCATCATGCTGGCCATCGCATTCGGCCTGGCGGCCGCGCAAAAGGCGGATGCCGTTGCTGTTGCCGTGCATGGCGGCGACCACTTCATTTACCCGGACTGTCGCCCGGGCTTCATCGACGCCTTCCAGCGCATGCAGAACGAAGCGCTGGAGGGTTATGCCAGCGTCAAGCTGCATGCACCCTATGTCAACGTTTCCAAAGCGGCGATCGTGACCGACGGCGGGAAACACGGCACACCCTTTGCGGAAACCTGGTCCTGCTACAAAGGCGGCAGCCTCCATTGCGGCCGCTGCGGAACCTGCGTGGAACGCCGCGAAGCTTTCCATCTTGCCGGCGTGCCCGATCCGACGGAATACAACGACGGTGACTTCTGGAAAGCGGCCGTGTCGCAATATACAGCCACGGAGGTGCGTTGATGTACCGTATCACCAAGGAGTTTCATCTCTCCGCCTCGCACCAGCTGGATCACCTGCCTGACGACCATCAATGTGCCAGGCTCCACGGCCACAACTACGTGGTGGTCGTCGAACTCGCCGCCGAAAGCCTGAATGATGACGGCTTCGTTCGCGACTATCACGACCTCTCGCCGCTCAAGCGCTATATCGACGAGGCTCTCGACCATCGCCATTTGAACGAGGTCTTCGGCCATTCGAAAGTCACCTCCGAGTTCCTGGCCAGGCATTTCTACGACTGGTGCAAACAGCGCTTCCCGGAGACATCCTCCGTCCGCGTCAGCGAGACGCCGAAGACATGGGCGGAGTACAGGCCGTGAGCGGCGAAATCATCCGCGTCAGCGAAATCTTCGGCCCGACCATACAGGGCGAAGGCGCGTTGATCGGGGTGCCGACGGTGTTCGTCAGGACAGGTGGCTGTGACTACCGCTGCTCCTGGTGCGACAGTCTTCACGCCGTCGACAGCGCGTTCCGGGATCAGTGGATCGCCATGTCCGCCGAGGCGATCTGGCAGGAGGTCACGAAGCTCTCCGGAGGCAGACCATTGACGGTTTCCCTCTCCGGAGGCAATCCGGCCATCCAGCCCTTGGGGCCGCTGATCTCTCTCGGCCATTCAGAGGGGTACCGCTTCGCGCTGGAAACCCAGGGAAGTGTGGCCCGGAGCTGGTTTCGTGATCTCGATGTCCTGGTGTTGAGCCCCAAGCCGCCGTCAAGCGGAATGCTGACCGATTGGGGTGAGGTCGATAACTGTCTTCGGCTCGCCGCCGGCGGGCCGGAGATCACATTGAAAATCGTTATCTTCGACGATGCCGACTACCTCTTCGCGCAACAGGTGGGCGAGCGCTATCCCAATATTCCCTTGTTCCTTCAGCCCGGCAATCATAGGCCGCCGCCGCCGGGTGACGACGACGCCCGTATCGATATCGACGGCGTGATGGATCGGATGCACTGGCTCGTCGAGAAAGTGACGGCAGACCGATGGTTTGCGCCACGCGTGCTGCCGCAGCTGCACGTGCTGCTCTGGGGCAACAAACGCGGGGTATGAACCCGTCCACTGAAAACCTATTGCTCCGGGAACGCAAAAACATCGACAGGCTCTCCGAGCCCGCGAAGCGGAAAGGTGCCGAGACTGTCCATGTCTTTGGCGCAGTCCGCCATTTCGACGAAGGCCCGCGACAGCAGCACCGGACGCTTGACCTCCTTGGTCAGGGTTTCCAGCCGCGAGGCGACATTCACCGCCGGGCCGATGACAGTGAAATCGAGCCGGCGGCGTGAGCCGATATTGCCATACATAACGTCGCCGACATGCACGCCGACGCCGTAGCGCAGCGGATCGCGCCCCATGCGGACATGCTGGTCGTTCAGTTCAGCCATCAACGCCTGCCCCTCGCGGATCGCCTGCAGCAGATCGAGGCAGGCCGTTTCCTTGCTCAGCGGGAAGATCGCCAGCAATCCGTCGCCCATGAACTTCAGGATCTCTCCGCCATGCCGCTCGATCGGGTCCGACATGGCGTCAAAATAGTCGTTGAGCAGATGGATGACATCGTCGCGCGGCCAGAGATCGGAGATCGCCGTAAAGTCCCGCAGGTCGCAGATCATGATCGCCGCGCCGACGGTGGCGCCGCTGCCGCGCGTTGTGACGCCCGCCAGGATCTGCTCGCTCGCATGCGGCCCCACATAGGTTTGCAGCAACGTTCGCGCGATGATATTCTTCAGCCGGATTTCGCTGACCAGGGTCAGGGCCGGCAGCAGATCCCGCAGGAAGTCGATATGTTCGCTTGCAAAACCGCCAGGCCGGCTTGTGGAAAACGTTGCGACATGGCGTTTGCCGAAGGTGTGTTCGAGCGGCCAGGCGATATATTCGGTCAAGCCGCCATCGCGAAGTTCCTGATAGAATGAATCCTCGCTGCTGTCGGCTAGGTTTTCCAACAGTCTACGCACCTCCTCCGCACCTTGGTGGATCGCGTTGATGGGACTCGTCAGGAACTCCGGCGTGTTTTCGACGCCATAGGCGAATGTATCGATCTTCGCCTCGGTGAGCCCCTCCTTCCAGAGAAGGCGGGCGCCGACCCATTGCGGGTGGTTCACCCTGAAATGCAATGTCGCCCGCGCCACCGGCACCCCAGCCGAAAGCAGCTTCTCGCACATCTCCACCAGGATGTTGTCGATGAAGCGCTCGCCGCGCGTCTCGTTCACCAACCAGTCGAGGATCCGCCTTCTACGGATTGGCCAAACGCCGTCGTCCGCTTCGGCGATCACAACCTTGTTCAATAAAGACGACATCAAAAACTCCGCTACCCCGCATCATCGGCGAGGATCGAATTTCACTTTCCGCTGAATGTGGGCGACAGGGAAGCAAATGATAAGGGCAGATGGCAATGAAGCCTCAGAAATCCCAATCCTCGTCCTCGGTCGCGACCGCCTTGCCGATCACATAGGAGGACCCGGAGCCGGAGAAGAAGTCGTGGTTCTCGTCGGCATTCGGCGAAAGCGCAGACAGGATCGCCGGATTGACCTTGCAGGCCTCGGCCGGGAACAGCGCCTCATAACCGAGGTTCATCAACGCCTTGTTGGCGTTGTAGTGCAGGAACTTCTTGACATCCTCGGTCAATCCGACGCTGTCATAGAGCGCCTCGGTATATCGAGCCTCGTTGTCGTAGAGTTCGAGCAGAAGATCGAAGGCGAAATCCTTGATCTCTTGCCGTCTCTCCTCGGAAAGCCGCTCCAGCCCGCGCTGGAACTTGTAGCCGATATAATAGCCGTGCACCGCCTCGTCGCGGATGATCAGCCGGATCATGTCGGCCGTGTTGGTGAGCTTGGCGCGGCTCGACCAGTACATCGGCAGGTAGAAGCCGGAGTAGAACAGGAAGCTTTCGAGGAAGACGCTCGCGACCTTCTTTTTCAACGGGTCGCCGGAGCGATACTGCTCCATGATCAGCGCCGATTTCCGTTGCAGGAATTCGTTCTCCTCCGACCAGCGATAGGCATCGTCGACATCGGGCGTCGAGCACAGCGTCGAGAAGATCGAGGAATAGGAACGCGCATGCACCGCCTCCATGAACGAGACGTTGGAAAGCACCGCCTCCTCATGGGGCGTTGCCGCATCCTCCATCAGCCTGATGGAACCGACGCCGTTCTGTATGGTGTCGAGCAGCGTCAGCCCGGTGAAGACCCGGATGGTCAGTTGCTGCTCTGCTGGCGTCAGCGTCGCCCAGGATGGAATGTCGTTGGACAGCGGCACTTTCTCCGGCAGCCAGAAATTGCCGGTCAGCCGGTTCCAGACTTCGAGATCCTTGTCGTCCTCGACCCGGTTCCAGTTGATGGCGCGCACGCGGGAGATGGGTTTGATTTGCGTGTTCATTGGGTGGTCCTTTTGAGGAATGCGCGAATTTGCCCCTCATCCGCCTGCCGGCACCTTCTCCCGCATGCGGGGCGAAGGGGCGAGCCGCAAGCTCTCCGTTCCCCACAAACCTCTCGCAGGGCACGTCCCCTCTCCCCGTTTTTTACGGGGAGAGGGTTAGGGTGAGGGCATCTTGCTGGTCGAAAAGCCGAGTTCAAATCACAGCGTACAAGACACGCAACCCTGCACCTCGGTGCCGGACAGCGCCATCTGGCGAAGGCGGATGTAGTAGATCGTCTTGATGCCCTTCTTCCAGGCATGGATCTGCGCCTTGTTGATGTCGCGCGTCGTTGCCGTGTCACGGAAGAACAAGGTCAGCGACAGGCCCTGGTCGACATGCTGGGTCGCCGCCGCATAGGTGTCGATGATCTTCTCCGGCCCGATCTCGTAGGCATCCTGATAATAGTCGAGATTGTCGTTGGTCATGAACGGTGCTGGATAATAGACACGGCCGATCTTGCCCTCCTTGCGGATCTCGATCTTCGAGACGATCGGATGGATCGAGGAGGTCGAGTGGTTGATATAGGAGATCGATCCCGTCGGCGGCACGGCCTGCAGGTTCTGATTATAGAGGCCGGAGGTCATCACTGCCGTCTTCAAGGCCGCCCAGTCTGCCTGTGTCGGAATATCGATGCCTGCCGTCTCGAACAGCGCCCTTACCTTGTCCGTCGCCGGCGCCCAGGGCTGGTCGATATATTTGCCGAAATATTCGCCGGAGGCATATTTCGAATTCTCGAAACCCTTGAAGCTCGTGCCGCGTTCGACCGCCAACAGGTTGGAGGCGCGGATCGCGTGGTAGGTCACCGTATAGAAATAGATATTGGTGAAATCGACGCCTTCATCGGAGCCGTAGAAGATCCGCTCGCGGGCGAGATAGCCGTGCAGGTTCATCTGCCCGAGGCCGATCGCGTGGCTCTCGTCATTGCCCTTTTCGATCGAGGGAACCGAGGAGATATGGCTCATGTCGGAGACCGCCGTCAGCGCCCGGATCGACGTTTCGATCGTCTTGCCGAAATCGCCGGAATCCATCGCCGCCGCGATGTTCAGCGAGCCGAGATTGCAGGAAATATCCTTGCCGAGATGCTTGTAGGAGAGGTCGTCATTGTAGTCGCTCGCCTCGCTCACCTGCAGGATCTCCGAGCAGAGATTGCTCATCGAAATGCGTCCGGCGATCGGGTTCGCCCGGTTCACCGTGTCCTCAAACATGATGTAGGGATAACCGCTCTCGAACTGAATTTCGGCCAGCACCTGGAAAAACTCACGCGCCTTGATTTTCTTCTTCGAGATGCGGGCGTCCGCAACCATCTCCCGATACTTTTCCGTCACCGAAATCTCGGTGAAGGGCACGCCGAAGACACGTTCCACGTCATAGGGCGAGAACAGATACATGTCCTCGTTATTCCTAGCGAGTTCGAAAGTGATATCGGGCACGACGACGCCGAGCGACAGCGTCTTGATGCGGATCTTCTCGTCGGCATTCTCCCGCTTGGTGTCGAGGAAGCGCATGATGTCCGGATGATGGGCGTTGAGATAGACGGCCCCTGCTCCCTGCCGCGCCCCGAGCTGGTTGGCATAGGAGAAGCTGTCTTCGAGCAGTTTCATCACCGGGATGATGCCCGACGACTGGTTCTCGATATGCTTGATCGGCGCGCCCGCTTCGCGAATATTCGTCAGCGACAGAGCCACGCCGCCGCCGCGCTTCGACAGCTGCAGCGCCGAATTGATCGACCGGCCGATCGATTCCATATTGTCTTCGACGCGCAGCAGGAAGCAGGAGACGAGTTCGCCGCGCTGTTTCTTGCCGGCATTGAGGAAGGTTGGCGTCGCCGGCTGGAAACGGCCGGAAATGATCTCCTCGACCATCTCGCGCGCAAGGCTCTCGTCGCCGCGCGCGAGCGCCAGCGCTACCATGCAGATGCGGTCCTCGTAGCGCTCGAGATAGCGCTTTCCGTCGAAGGTCTTCAGCGTATAGCTGGTGTAATATTTGAAGGCGCCGAGGAAGGTCGGGAAACGGAATTTCCTCGCATAGGCCTGATCGAACAGATCGCGCACGAAGTTGAAGGAATACTGGTCGAGAACCTCCTGCTCGTAATAACCCTCGGTCACGAGGTAATCGAGCTTTTCCCGGAGATTGTGAAAGAACACGGTGTTCTGGTTCACATGCTGCAGGAAATACTGCTTGGCCGCCAGACGATCCTTCTCGAGCTGGATCCGCCCATCGTCGTCATAGAGGTTCAGCATCGCGTTCAGCGCGTGATAGTCGAGCGTTTCCGCGGCTTTCAAAGGGCGTTCGCCGGCGGGATGAGCAAAAGTGTTATCCGGCTTCGCGCCCGCATCCCGCGTCAGATTTGTTCCCGTGTCCAAAATCGTTCCATTCCGTGTTTGACATTGGCGACATCCGCTTCGGTGCCCAGCAGCTCGAACCTGTAGAGGTACGGCACTTGGCATTTCTGTGAGATAACGTCGCCGGCGAGCCCGTATGTCTCGCCGAAATTGCTGTTGCCCGCGGCAATCACGCCGCGAATGTGTCCTCGGCTCTCCGCATCGTTGAGGAAACGGATAACCTGCTTGGGAACGGCCCCCTTGCCGCCGTCGCCGCTATAGGTCGGCACTACAAGCACGAAGGGTTCACGGATACGGAATGCGTCTGCGGCACCGGTTGGAATGCGCGCCGCGCGCATTCCAAGCTTGGCGACGAACCGATGGGTATTCTCGGACCGGCTGGAATAATAAACGATCAGCCCCATCGTTCAGCCTCGATCAGGAGAGCGCGCTGATCATATCGGGACGGAAGCCGGCCCAATGCTGCTCCCCGGCGATGACGACGGGCGCCTGCATGTAGCCAAGGCTGCGGACGCGATCGAGCGCTTCGGCATCCTCGGAGATATCGACGATGTCATAAGCGACGCCCAGGCGGTCGAGGGCGCGGTAAGTAGCGGTGCATTGGACGCAGGCCGGTTTGCTGTAGACGGTAATGGTCATGATGTTCCTCGTGACGACGCGATTGGGACGCAGGACATCGATCGGAAATCTCGCAATATCCGTCGAAACATTCTCTGATGGTTTAAACGATGCGGCCTGTTCAGCCGACGGGCGTGATCGGCCCTCTGATTGGCGCGGGTTGCGGCCTGACCTGAGATACTGACATGACTTCACCCCGAAGTGGCTCATGCGGAGGTTCGGACCTCGCGAAACGCGACGCGGATTCACCCGCAGCCATGCAACGCGACCTTCCGGACACCCCGCCCGTGGACGTTTTGTTCGAGGCAGGTCTCCTGGCTCACGGGTCAAAGCATCCTGCCCAGCCTTCCCGGAGCATCATGCTCCAGTGACCTGAAATCGGACAGTTGCTCGCCGCTTACAGTTGCGGGGGCAGCTCCGGCATTGCTGCGCCGTAATGGCGCAACGCACCGTATTCCCGTCTTAGCCTGCGATACTCACGAATCGAAGGAACCTCGTACACTAAATATGGTACGCGAATCCAAATTTACGTCAATGGATGGTTTATGCATTGCGTTACGGCAGTTTTGAAATCACTGCGTTCCAGTGAGAAACATGGATAACGAAGGCTTAAGGAAAACAGTTCGTGGAAAAAGTCAGAACGAAGACCGCCGGGCTATAGCCGCTCTCAATTTGATGACAAACCTCCCTCTCCGCGTCATCCTCGGCCTTGAGCCACTGCTGTCCGGTTTAAAAAGAGTGGACAGGGCGCACGGTGTTGATTCTACTCATGTTCGAGCGTTTGGCGACGATCCCGAACATGGAAAGAGGAGCAACACCGTGCGGCATGACAATAGCGTCTTTCATGATCTGTTGAAGCGGATTCCGTGGGCGGCTTTCGAAAGACTTGTGGAGGAGCATCAGGCCGATAAGCATGTTCGGCGGCTGTCGACGAAGAACCAGTTGATCGCACTGCTTTACGGCCAGCTTTCCGGTGCCGTCAGCCTACGCGAGATCGTCGGCTCCCTGCAGAGCCACAGCGCGCGCCTTTACCACCTCGGCGCTCGCCCGGTGTCGCGCTCGACGTTCGCCGATGCCAACGGCCTGCGTCCGAGCGCCGTTTTTGCCGAGTTGTTCGCGCAGATGGTGGCCCGCGCCGGGCGCGGCCTTGAGCCGAGGGTCTGCTGCCTATCGACCGGAGGCAGATGCCCGGGAAAAGCCCGAGCATGACGAAAGAGGGGTTAGCGTCCTTTGTCAGCGGTCTACGCCACTCTTCAGGTGATGAGCCTCGCAAGGACGACATCGGGTGTTTACATCCTTACTCGAAGCAGTCGCAACGCATTGATCGTCACCAGCACGGTGGCGCCGGTATCGGCGAGGATCGCCGGCCAAAGGCCGGTGATGCCGGCAATCGTCGTCACCAGGAACACCGCCTTCAGCCCGAGAGCGATGGTGATGTTCTGCATGATATTGCGCATCGTCCGCTGCGACAGCTCGATCATCCGCGCCACGTCGCCGACGCGTCCGTGCAGCACCGCGGCATCAGCGGTCTCCAGCGCCACATCGGTGCCGCCGCCCATGGCGATGCCGATATCGGCGGCGGCCAGCGCCGGCGCATCATTGATGCCGTCGCCGACTTTGGCGACGACGAAGCCTTCGCGCTTCAATTCGCCGACGACCCGCTGCTTGTCCTCGGGCATCATCTCGCCGCGCCAGTCGATGCCAAGCATGCCGGCAACGGCTGCCGCCGTCCGCTTGTTGTCGCCTGTCAGCATCATCGCCTTGACGCCACGCGCTTTGAGCGTGGTAAGCCCAGCCTTGGCATCCTCGCGCGGCTCGTCGCGCATCGCGATCAGGCCGGCCGCAACATTGTTGACGAGCAGCACCGACACGCTCTTGCCCTCGTCGTTCAGCTCAGTGATGCGTGCATCCTGTTCAGCACCGAGCGCCCCGCGTTCGCGGGCAGCGGGCGGCGACAGCAGATCCAGCGTCTCGCCCCCGACTTTGCCGCTGACGCCCTTGCCCGGCAGCGCCTCCAGCTCGAAGGCCGGCGGCACGGGAACGCCATCGGCCTTGGCGCGGTTGAGAATCGCCAGCGCCAGGGGATGGCTAGACCCCTGCTCCAGCACCGCCGCGCGCGACAAGACCTGCGCCTCACTCAATCCGAAAGAAATGATATCGGTGACCTGAGGTTTGCCTTCCGTCAGCGTGCCCGTCTTGTCGAAGGCGACCATCGTCACCTTGCCGAGCGTTTCCAGCACCGCGCCGCCCTTCATCAGCAGCCCGCGCCGCGCACCCGAAGAAAGCGAGGCGGCGATCGCCGCCGGCGTCGAGATGACAAGCGCGCAGGGGCAGCCGATCAGCAGAATGGCAAGGCCCTTATAGACCCATTCACTCCACGCCCCCCCAAACAGCAGCGGCGGAACGACAGCCACAAGTGCTGCAACCACCACCACGCCCGGTGTGTAGTAACGTGAGAACCGATCAATGAATCGTTCGGTCGGGGCCTTCGATTCCTGCGCTTCCTCCACCAGCTTGACGATACGGGCGATGGTATTGTCGGCAGCCGCCGCCGTGACGCGTACCCTGAGCACCGCATCGCCATTCACGGTTCCGGCAAAGACCACGGCATCGACGCCCTTGCGCACCGGCGTGCTTTCGCCCGTCACCGGCGCCTCATCGATCGCGCTCTCGCCTGAAATGATGATGCCGTCCGCCGAGATCCGATCGCCGGGACGCACCATGATGATCGCGCCGACGGCAAGGGTTTCCGCCGGCACCTCCCGCGTCTGACCATTGTCTTCGAGCAGCGCATTCCTCGGCACCAGAGCCGTCAGCGATTGGATACTTTCGCGTGCCTTGCCCGCAGCCACCCCTTCCAGCAGCTCGCCGACCAGGAACAGGAACACGACGGTTGCCGCCTCTTCGCCGGCATTGATGATGACGGCGCCGACCGCGGCGATCGTCATCAGCATTTCGATCGAAAACGGCGTACCTGAGAAAGCCGCCATGACGGCGCGCCGCGCGATCGGCACCAGCCCGACCAGCATGGCGACGATGAAGGCATAGGATGCGATCGCCGGCACGAGATGGCCTATGGCATAGGCGGCAACGAGGGCAGCACCCGAAAGGATGGTCAGCCGGCCCTTCTTGCTCTGCCACCAGGGACCGGCCATCGGCGCATGGTCATGCCCATGCAGCCCCTCGATTTCCTTCTGTCCATGGTCATGATCGTGATCTGCGTGATCGTGATTATGACCGGCATGACCGTGGTCATGGCCCGCGTGATCGCCGTGGTCGTGCCCGTGCCCATGGTCGTGGTCGTGATGATCGTGCGAGCCATGGTCATGCGCTGGCGTCGTGCTTCCGGCAAAGGGCGAGACCGAATAGCCGAGCCTCGTCACCTTCTTCTCGATCGCCTTGAGGTCGCTGCTGCCGTCGTGGCGAACGGTCATCGTTCCCGCCATCACCGAGACCGAAACATCGGCGACACCCGCCACCCGCCTGACGGCCGTGTCGATCTTGGTCGCGCAGGCAGCGCAATCCATGCCGCCAACCCGGTATCGCGTCTCGTTCGTCTCAGCCATCAACCGCTTCCTTGTCAAACAGAAGCACTCCTCCTACATCCTCTAGCGGCTAGAGGTGCAAGAGGAAAATCATGAAAAAGATCACGATCGGCGAAGCGGCACGCCAAAGCGGCGTCAAGGTGCCGACGGTGCGCTACTATGAAAGCATCGGCCTGCTTGCCGCCCCGAGCCGCAGCGAAGGCAACCAGCGCTCCTTCGATCCGGCCGATATCAACCGCCTCGCCTTTATCCGCCATGCCCGCGAACTCGGCTTCGAGATCGAGGCGATCCGCGCGCTGCTGACCCTGCAGGATGATCCGCACCAGTCCTGCGCCTCGGCCGATGCCATCGCCAAGGCTCGCCTGATCGAAGTCGAGCAACGCATCCGTAGCCTGATGGCTTTAAAGGCCGAACTGGAAACCATGGTGGAAGGCTGCGGCCACGGCCGCGTCGACCAATGCCGCGTCATCGAGGTTCTGGCCGATCACGGCCAATGCACCCATCCGCACCACTGATTTCCATCCTTGCAGGCAGGACGCGCCCGCGCCAAAACTGCACGCAGAAAGAATCAGGCGAAAACATTCATGAAAGAGAAGAGGATCGCGATCATCGGTGGCGGCCCGGCCGGCCTTGGGGCTGCCGAGCTGCTTTCGCTGTCCGGCCATGCGGTGACGGTCTACGACGCCATGCCGACCCTCGCCCGCAAATTCCTGCTGGCCGGCAAGTCGGGTCTCAACATCACCCATTCCGAGAACTATGGCCGTTTCACCACGCGCTTCGGTGCCGCCTCCGCCCGCCTGCGCTCGGCGCTTGATGCCTTTACCCCTGCTGATATCAGGGATTGGGCGGCAGGACTCGGGACCACAACCTTCGTCGGCTCGTCCGGCCGGGTTTTTCCGAAGGTGATGAAGGCCTCTCCCTTGCTGCGTGCCTGGCTCAGGCGGCTGGAGGCGCAGGGGACCACGCTCCGCACCCGCCATCGCTGGATCGGTTTTTCCGAAGAGGGTTTTGCCTTTGAAACGCCCGAGGGGCGGCGCATCGTCGATTGCGACGCGGCCCTGCTGGCGCTCGGCGGCGCAAGTTGGCCGCGCCTCGGCTCGGATGCGCGCTGGCTGCCCTGGCTATCGGAACGGGGCGTTGAGATCGACGCTTTTAAACCCGCCAATTGCGGCTTCGTCGTCGACTGGAGCGAAAGCTTCCGCGAACGTTTCGCCGGCGAGCCGGTAAAATCGGTCACCGCCACCTCCGAAGCCGGCAGCTTTCCCGGTGAATTCGTCATCACCACAAGCGGCATCGAGGGCAGCCTCGTCTATGCCAATGCCGCAGCATTGCGCGACCGGCTGCAGAACCACGGCGACGCCGCCCTGACACTCGATCTCGCACCGGGCCGAACGATCGAAAGACTGGTGCGCGACCTTACGCGGCAAGACGCCAAATCCAGTTTTTCAAACCGCCTGCGCAAGGGCGCGGGCCTCGACGGCGTCAAGGCGGCGTTGCTGCGGGAATTCACGCCGGAGCGCGATCGAACCGATCCCGAACGCCTCGCCGCTATGATCAAGGCCCTGCCGCTTCCGGTTCTCGAAACCCGGCCGATCGGCGAGGCGATCTCCTCGGCCGGCGGCATCAGGTGGAGCAGCATCGACGACAGCTACATGTTGAAGGCGCTGCCCGGCACCTTCGTTGCCGGCGAGATGCTCGACTGGGAGGCGCCGACTGGCGGTTATCTCCTCACCGCCTGCCTGGCGACCGGCCGGGCCGCGGCACGCGGCATCGAAGCCTGGCTGCAAGGATAGGCACTGGCGCTCGCCAGCACTGAAGCAGCCAACGAGACCTTCCTTCGATCAGGCCGAGGCTGGATGAAATGACATGACAAGGCCATTCATGCAGTAGCGAAGCCCGGTTGGCTTCGGACCATCATCGAAGACATGGCCGAGATGGCCGCCACAACGGCCGCAATGAACCGCCGTGCGCGCCATCCCGAACGTCGTGTCGTTGGTGGTGCCGACGGCATGGTCGAGCGGCGCCCAAAAGCTCGGCCAGCCGGTGCTGCTGTCGAATTTGGTCGCCGAGGAAAACAGCTTTTGGTCGCAGCCGGCACAGGCGAAGTTGCCCTTCCGCTCCTCATGCAGCAGGGCGCTGGTGAAGGGAGCCTCCGTCCCCGCCTGACGCAGGATGACAAATTGATCCGGCGTCAGCAGCTTGCGCCATTCCTCCTCGGTGTGCGTCACCGCGAACGTCTCGCCAGCGATCGCCTTGCCGGCCAGCCCCAAGCGAACCGCAAGCGCCCCGAAAGCGGCACCCATCAGCAACAATCGTCTGTTCAACATGGTCGGGATCTCCTCGCCTGGCAGAACTTGCCTCTGCACAGAACTACGAGCGAGAGCGGTCTTTTGTTACACTCTCATCTCTCAAACACCGAAACGTGAATAGGCCACTTTCGCCGCACGCTGACAACCTCAGGTTCCGGCTGATTGCAAACCGGCCGCTTTTCCATCAGACTATGCTGAAGTTCCGTGGGAGGAGCCGATGCACGAACATTCAGCACACGCCGAGCATGTCTACACCTCTGCCCAGCGCGATTCCGCTGCAGCCAGTTCTCCTGTCGTCGCCTCCTGGCGGCGATGCATGACCATGCACCAGCTCGCTCCGGAGGACGAACGGGCGCCGCTGCGGGTTACCGATGAAGAATTCCGGCGTGCCCGCGAACAGTCCGGGGAGCTGATCGCCAGCGCGACTGAAGAGCTCGATCGTCTCTTTACCACCGTTGGCAAGGCCGGTTGCTGCCTGCTTCTGACCGACAGGAACGGCATTGCATTGGAGCGTCGGGGTGCTGCCGGCGACGACAAGGAGTTCCACGAACTCGGGCTGTGGACCGGCTCGGTCTGGACCGAGGCGAGCATCGGCACCAACGGCATCGGCACCGCCCTTGCCGACGAGCGCGCCGTCGCCATCTTCCGCGATCAACATTTCTTTTGCGCAAATACCAGCCTCAGCTGCACGACGGCACCGATCCGCGATCATCGTGGCCGGGTGGCCGCAGCCCTCGATATCTCCACTTGCCGTGAAGACGTCAACGAGATGACGCTGACGATCCTGACGCAGACCGTGCGCGATGCGGCGATGCGCATCGAGCTCAACCTCTTCCGCGCGGCCTTTCCCAGCGCCCGTTTCCTGATGGTTCCGGCCGGCGTCAATTCCGCCGCCGCCCTGCTTGCCGTCGACCGGCACGATCTGGTGCTTGGGGCGACGCGTGCCGCCCGCATCGCGCTGCAGCTGGACGACAGGCGCATTGCCGCCGGCATTCCGGCTGCCGATGCCTTGCATGAGGCCGGCGTCCCGCAGCAGGAAGAGATCGTCGAAGCGGAAAAGGCCGCCCTGTTGCGGGCACTGTCGCGCACCAGCGGCAACGTCTCGCAGGCGGCCGTCGCCCTCGGCATAAGCCGCGCCACCTTGCACCGGAAGATGAAGAAGTTCGACCTGCAATGACGAATGCATGTCGCCCGGAAGTGTGCAGCGGTTCCGGGATAACGACATGCATCAAAGCAAAGAGCTAAAGCGCGTCGCATGAATCAAGTTTGATGTGACGCGCTTTAGGCGCTCGAAAGTTCCGCCGACGCCGTCGATCGTCATGTGACCTGTCGCATGTCTGCGACACTGTGCGCTGCGATATTGAAAAACCGCCCTGTTCCCTGCGTCAAAACATGCACATTTTCCTCCCACCGGTTCGCTTCGGAACCTGGATCATCAAGGGAGGATGACATGCTTCATCAGAAAATCGTCGAATCGCCGTTCAAGCTGAAATACGGCAACTACATCGGCGGTGAATGGCGCGAGCCGGTCGGGGGCAAATACTTCGAAAACCTGACGCCGGTCACCGGCGGCAAGCTCTGCGACATTCCCCGCTCCGATGAAAAGGACGTCAATCTCGCGCTCGATGCCGCTCATGCGGCAAAGGAAAATTGGGGCCGCACCTCCGCTGCCGAGCGCTCCAATATCCTCATGAAGATCGCCCAGCGCATGGAAGACAAACTGGAATTGCTCGCCCAGGCCGAGACCTGGGACAATGGCAAGCCGATCCGCGAAACCATGGCGGCGGACATTCCGCTGGCAATCGACCACTTCCGCTACTTCGCCTCCTGCATCCGCGCGCAGGAGGGTTCGATCGGCGAGATCGACCACGACACCGTCGCCTATCATTTCCATGAACCGCTCGGCGTCGTCGGCCAGATCATTCCCTGGAATTTCCCGATCCTGATGGCCACCTGGAAACTCGCGCCGGCGCTTGCCGCCGGCAACTGCGTCGTGCTGAAGCCTGCCGAGCAGACCCCGGCCTCGATCCTGCTCTGGGCCGAACTGGTCGGCGACCTGCTGCCGCCGGGCGTTCTCAACATCGTCAACGGCTTCGGCATCGAGGCCGGCAAGCCGCTGGCAACCAGCTCCCGCGTCGCCAAGATCGCCTTTACCGGCGAGACGACGACCGGCCGGCTGATCATGCAATATGCCAGCCAGAACCTCATTCCGGTGACGCTGGAGCTCGGTGGAAAATCGCCGAACATCTTCTTCGCCGACGTGATGGCCGAGGATGACGATTTCCTCGACAAGGCGCTCGAAGGCTTTGCGATGTTTGCCCTGAACCAGGGCGAAGTCTGCACCTGCCCGAGCCGCGCCCTCGTCCAGGAATCGATCTACGACCGCTTCATGGAAAAGGCGGTCAAACGCGTCGAAGCGATCAAGCAGGGCAACCCGCTCGACAGCGCGACGATGATCGGTGCCCAGGCATCGACCGAGCAGCTCGAAAAGATCCTCGCCTATCTCGACATCGGCAAGCAGGAGGGCGCCGAGGTTCTGACCGGCGGCTCGCGCAACGACCTCGGCGGCGATCTGGCGAACGGCTATTACATCAAGCCGACGATCTTCAAGGGCCACAACAAGATGCGCGTGTTCCAGGAAGAGATCTTCGGGCCGGTTGTTTCGGTCACCACCTTCAAGAACGACAAGGAGGCGCTCGAAATCGCCAACGACACGCTTTACGGCCTCGGCGCCGGTGTCTGGAGCCGAGACGCCAATCGCTGCTACCGTTTCGGCCGCGAGATCCAGGCCGGCCGCGTCTGGACCAACTGCTACCATGCCTACCCGGCCCATGCCGCCTTCGGCGGCTACAAGCAGTCCGGCATCGGCCGTGAGACTCATAAGATGATGCTCGAGCACTACCAGCAGACCAAGAACATGCTGGTAAGCTACAGCCCGAAGGCGCTCGGCTTCTTCTGAGAAGCGGGAGCATGGTGGGAGGGTCAAAACCCCTCCCCAACCCCTCCCCACAAGGGGGAGGGGCTTAACGTGCGGCACTAGCCGCATTCATTCCTGAGCGCAGCATATGCAGCCGGCTTGTTGTCTTGCGGGGCCGGCACCGCAGCTTAGCCCCTCCCCTTGTGGGGAGGGGTTGGGGAGGGGAATTCTCCTCCCGAAACTTCGGAGAAAGAACAATGGAAACCACCGTCAACGGCGAACCGCGTGTCCTCGCAACCGACGCAGCTCTGGACCTGATCGCCGAGATCAAGCGGGATCATTCCGATATCCTTTTCCACCAGTCCGGTGGCTGCTGCGATGGCTCTTCGCCGATGTGTTATCCCGCCAATGAATTCATGGTCGGCGACAACGACGTCAAACTCGGCGAGATCGGCGGCGTGCCGGTCTATATCAGCGCCAGCCAGTTCGAGGCCTGGAAGCATACGCAACTGATCATCGACGTTGTTCCCGGCCGCGGCGGCATGTTCTCGCTCGACAACGGCCGCGAGAAACGCTTCCTCACCCGCTCCCGCCTCTTCGGCGGCGGCGAGGCTTGCGCTGTGCCCAACGGAACGGTCAGCGCGATCTAGGGAATTTCGGCTGTAGTATTCCCATAGTACCTTCTGCACGCCGCTCTTTGTTAATCTTCGGCTGTTGGTTTCAAAGGAGGATACGATGCCAGCCTCAAAAATCCTGATGATCACCGGTGATTTCACCGAAGATTACGAAACGATGGTGCCGTTCCAGACGCTGCTCGCCTGCGGCTACACGGTCGACGCCGTCTGCCCCGGCAAGAACGCGGGCGAGACCGTCGCCACCGCCATTCATGATTTCGAAGGCGACCAGACCTATTCCGAAAAACGCGGCCATAATTTCGCGCTGAACGCCACTTTCGACAGCGTGCGGGCCGAAGATTATGATGCCCTCGTCATCCCCGGCGGCCGCGCGCCGGAATATCTGCGCCTCAATGCCGACGTCCTCAAAGCGGTCCGGCACTTCTTCGATGCCGGAAAACCTGTTGCCGCTATCTGCCATGGCGCCCAGCTGCTCGCTGCCGCCGGCGTCTTGAAGGGCCGCACCTGCTCGGCCTATCCCGCCTGCCGGCCGGAAGTCGAGCTTGCCGGCGGCACCTACGCCGATATCTCAATTACCGATGCGGTCTCGGACGGCAACCTGGTCACGGCGCCGGCCTGGCCGGCACATCCGTCATGGCTGCGTCAGTTCATGGCCGTGCTCGATGCGGCAGCGCTGCTCGAAACCAACGCCGCCTGAGGAGGGCAACACCGGGAGGACGACATGTGCGAATTGTTCATCAAGGCGGATGCGCGGCTCTGGGAAAGCACCACCCGGTCGCTGCGCATCGACGGCATGGTTACCAGCGTCAGGCTGGAGAACTTCTTCTGGTCGAAGCTCGAGGAAGTCGCCCGGCGCGACGGCATGAATGTCGTTCAGCTGATCACCCGGCTGCATCATGAATCGATCGATGCCGGCCATGATCTTGGAAACTTTACCTCCTTCCTGCGCGTCTGCTGTGCCCGCTATCTCGATCTGCAGCTCACCGGCGACATCCCGGCCGATGTCACCCGCCCGATTTCCGGCCTTGACGCGCCCGAGATTCTCGGTCGCGAACGGACGAAATATCACTAACGGCCGACCCGACGAAACCGTTGAGCAATGACGGCGGAACTGCCTCCGGATAGCACCGAGGACAGTTCCGCAAGATGTCTGACCTTGTCGCGACTGCTGGGCTTGCGCTGCCGCGCGCAGCCTGTATCAACAATGCGCGCCATCAAAGACCGGCACCGGCAGGAGATCGATTGCCATGAACGACCAGAAAGCCGTGATCGTTACGGGAGCCGGCGGTAATCTCGGCAGCGCCGTTGTCCGTGAGCTCGCCGCCGGCGGCGCAAAACTCGTCTGCATGAACCGTTCGAGCCAGGAGCTGGAAGCCTTGGCCGGCGACCTTCCCGCCTCCACCGAGTTTCTGTCGATCGCGGGAACCGATCTCACCGACTATGCCTCCTGCGCCGCCGCTGTCGCCCGGGCCGTCAAGCATTTCGGCGGCGTCAGTGCCTTGGTCAATACCGTCGGCGGCTTCCGGATGGGACCGGTCGGGCCGGACGCCCCTGCGCAGTGGGAGACGATGATGACCGCCAATGCCCGCACCGCGCTGACGATCAGTGCCGCTGTTCTCCCGACGATGAAGGCATCAGGCTACGGTCGAATCGTTCATGTCGCTGCCGCGCCCGGCCTGAAGGCCGGAGCCAATCAGGCCGCTTACGCCGCCTCGAAAGCCGCCGTCATCCGGCTGACGGAAGCGATCGCCGCCGAAAGCCGCGACGACCGCATCACCGCCAATTGCATTTTGCCCGGGACAATCGACACGCCCGAGAATCGTGCCGCCATGCCCAATGCCAAGACCGACGGCTGGGTATCGCCGCAATCGATCGCCCGTCTCATCGCCTTCCTGATTTCGCCGGCTGCAGCCGTCGTCACCGGCGCGGCGATCCCCGCAACCGGCCGCGAATAGCAGAATGCGTGGCGTGATCGGCCGCCGCAAGGCGCTGCAGTCGCCAGCGTCGACATTTCACCGAACCTCGCCTTGCCCTTGCGTTCTGGCGACTGCTCCTTGCCGCGATCAGCGGGTGATAAAACGACGGAGACCTGCAAGTTTTGCTCAGTGACATACGATCTTGCTTGAGGTTCGGTTCGCCTTAAGGCAGCCTTATCTCCGCTTGGCTCAGGTGGCGGGCAGAAGACAGCGGGCGGACACGATGGTGTTGATGATCGCATTGCGGCGGCATTTGCCAGTAGGCGGGTGGTTTCGATGACGGACGATCCCGCATTGCGTGCCGTTAGCGCCACCAGCCTGGTGCGCGATGAATGGTTCCTAGGCATCAGCGTCGCGACGAGTTTCGTATTTCTTGCTTTCCAGGAGCAGCTCTTCGGTCAGCTTTCCGATCCGCTTTGGTTCACTGTCGTTTTCGGCTGGCTGTTTGCCGTCGTGCTCGGCTCCGCTCTGTCGGTCGTGCGGCACGCAGACCACCTCGCGGAGCGGCTGAAGGAGCCTTACGGCACCCTCATTCTGACACTCGCCATCACCTCGATCGAGGTGATGGCGATATCAGCCGTCATGCTTCACGGCGAAAACAATCCCACACTTGCGCGCGACACGCTGTTTGCAGTCGTCATGATCATCCTGAACGGCATGGTCGGCCTGTCGTTGCTGCTGGGTGCGTGGCGGCGACCGGAACAACAGCATAACCTGCAGGGCGCCAACGCTTATCTCGGCGTGATCGTGCCGCTGGCGACCTTGAGCCTGGTCATGCCGACATTTCTTGCAGACCCGGACGGGCAGCATCCATCGGCACCGAGACAACTGATACTGGGCGTAATATCCGTCGGCCTTTATGCCACGTTTCTGTTTCTTCAAGCCGGCCGCCATCGGGATTATTTCGCTGATGACAGCAGCGGCCACGAGCCGCGCGGCGAGCGCGTCCCTCGCCACGGACCGGTCTGGCCTCATGCCATTCTGCTTGTCGCCTATATGGGTCCCGTCGTCTTCCTGGTCGAACAGCTCGCGCGGCCGATCGATTACATTATCGAAACCCTGCATGCTCCAACCGCATTTGGCGGTGTTGTGATGGCCGTCCTTGTCGCAACGCCTGAGGCAATCAGCGCCGCGCGTGCGTCCATCGCCAATAATCTTCAGCGCTCCGTCAACATCTTCCTTGGTTCGGTATTGTCGACGATCGGGCTGACCGTGCCGGCGATGCTAGTGATCAGCCGTCTTTACGGGCACCCGGTCACCCTCGGCCTGGAACACGGAGATCTGGTGATGCTGCTGCTCACCCTTGCCGTCAGCATCATCACCTTTGCCAGCGGCCGCACCCATCTCATGCAGGGTGCGGTCCACCTGGTGCTTTTCCTGGCTTACGTGCTGCTTATTTTCCAGCAATGACGAATGCATGTCGCCGGGAAGTGTGCAGCGGCTCCCGGATAACGACATATATAAAAACAAGAAGCTAAAGCGGCCGCGAAGGAAGGTAAAATATTCCACTCCCTGCGTGTCTTCCGTTATGATGATGGCAGTTATACCATACGGAGATCGGACTTGAACTCACTGTTGCTTGGCGGGATTGTATTTGTTTTTCTGTCGGCGGCGACATCGATAGGATTGCTGGTGCGCGACCGCTTGCCGGATCATCACCTCAATGCTGAATCCAAGGACGCCATCAGGCTGGCGACCGCGGTGGTGGGAACGCTGTCGGCATTGGCGCTCGGCCTCTTGATCGCATCCGCCAAGACGACATACGACAATGCCGAAGTCGAAATGAGAACGGCGGCGGCACGGGTGCTCCTGCTTGACCGCGTCATGGCCCAGTACGGGCCGGAAACAGACAAGGCGCGGCAATTGCTGCGTGAATTGATCGAGAAACGCCTGGGCCGCGGCTGGTCGGCCGAAACCACCGACGAGGCATCCGGCAGGGCGCTGGGAGAATATCAGGATATCGAGGCGGTCCAGGGCGATCTTCGATCCCTCTCGCCGAAGGATGCCGTGCAGCGTTCCCTCCAGGCACGCGCTCTTGATGTGAGCGGCATGGTGGCCGAGACCCACTGGCTGCTGGTCGAATCCGGTAAAGAGGGTTTGCCCTGGGCTTTCCTCGCTGTGCTCGTCTGCTGGCTTTCGCTGCTTTTTGCGACCTTCGGGCTGCAGGCGCCGGCCAACCTGACGGTGCTGTCAATTCTGCTGGTTTGCGCCCTGTCCGTCGCTGGCGCGGTCTTCCTGATTTCGGACATGGCCAATCCATATGTCGGTCTGATCCGTGTTTCGGACGCACCCTTGCAGTCCGCCATCGAACGGCTGGGAAAACCATAGCCATCTCGTGGCGGGAACGGCAAACTTCGGCATGATTCAATTGTGCCCCGGCAGCTATTGCAATTTGCGGCAATGCCGCGACATAATATCGCATGCCCGGAACTTTTCGGAGAGGGTCGTCTCCGCCGAGGCACGCATGAAGACTGGGGCTCGTAAACACCGGGGCGGCGGCAATGCGTGTGAGATTGGATCAGGGTCTGCACCTGTCGGTGGTGCTCGCCGGCATGGCAATTCTCGCTGGCTGCGAGGACAGCGGCAACACCTACGTCCCCCCTCCGCCAGCTCGGGTTCGCGTCGCCCAGCCGGTCCAGCAGCCGGTCACCCTGTATTTCGAACTCACCGGCAATACGGCGCCGCTGAATTCCGTCGATATCGAGGCACGCGTCCAGGGCTACATCGAGTCGATCGATTACCAGGACGGCATGACGGTGGCGAAGGGCACCAAGCTCTTCGGAATCGAACGCAACACCTACCAGGCGCAGTTCGACCAGGCGAAGGCGTCACTCGCCTCGCAACAGGCATCGCAGGTGGGCGCGCAGCAGGAATATGATCGGCAGCTCAATCTGTCGAAGCAACAGGTCACCACACAGACCGCAGTCGACAGCGCCAGGGCGACGCTCGACGAGGCCAATGCGTCCATCCTCAACGCCCAGGCCAATCTCGAGCTGGCGACGATCAACTTGGGATATACGGAGGTGCTTGCCCCCTTCGATGGCACCGTCACGGACCATCTCGTCGATATCGGCGCACTCGTCGGCGTGTCCGGCCCCACCAAACTCGCCAGTATCGTCCAGACGGATCCACTTTATGCCTATTTCAACGTCAGCGAAGTCCAGGTGCTGACGATCAAGGAAACCATGGCAAGGCAGGGACATGCCTTCAAGCAGACGGACCTTCCGAGCATGCCTGCGGAAATTGGCCTGCAGACAGAACAAGGTTATCCGCACAAGGGTCATCTCGACTACGTATCGCCGCAGCTCGATGCCTCCACAGGCACACTTCAGGTGCGCGCCTTGTTCGACAACAAGGACCGGGCCATGTTGCCGGGTCTCTTCGTGCGGGTCCGAGTGCCGGTCGGCCATAACGACAAGGCTTTGCTGGTGCGCGACGACGCCATTGGAACGAACCAGTTGGGCAGCTACCTGCTCGTTCTCGGCAAGAACGATGTCGTCGAGCAGAAACAGGTCAAGACCGGCCAGCGCGAAGGCTCGCTTCGCGTTATCGCCTCAGGCCTCGATCCGGCCGACTGGGTCGTGACTCAAGGCATCCAACAGGCGATCCCCGGCAATAAGGTCACGCCCGAGAAAATGGAAATGAACCCGGCGGCGAGCGCCGCCGGCGATGCCAAGGCCAACACCACCACGCAGTGAATTCGCCACCATGCTCATCTGAACGTCTGAGGACAACAGCATGATCTCGCGTTTCTTCATCGAGCGACCGGTGCTCGCCAACGTTCTGGCCTTGGTCTTCGTGCTCATCGGCGCGGTCGCCCTGTTCCAGCTGCCTGTGGCGCAATATCCAAATGTCGTTCCGCCGACGGTGCAGGTGACGACGCGCTTCCCGGGCGCCAACGCCCAGACCCTTATCGACACCGTCGCGTTGCCGATCGAGCAGCAGGTCAACGGTGTGCAAGACATGCTCTACATGCAGTCGACGAGCGCCAGCGACGGGACCTATTCGCTGACCGTCACCTTTGCCATCGGAACGGATCCTGATCAGGCGCAAGTTCTGGTGCAAAACCGCGTCGCCATAGCGATGTCGTCGCTTCCCGAAGCCGTGCAGCTTCAGGGCGTGACGACGCAAAAGAAATCGACGGCGATCCTCGGCTTCGTCAGCCTGACATCGCCCGACAGCGGCTATGACAGCCTGTTCCTGTCGAACTACGCCGTCATCAATCTGCAAAACGAACTCGCCCGCCTGCCGGGCGTCGGCAACGTGACCGTGTTCGGCGCCGGCCAATATGCCATGCGCATCTGGATGGATCCAAACCTGCTGCAGGCGCGAGGCCTGACGCCGCAAGATGTCGTCAGCGTCGTGCAGCAGCAGAGCCAGGAGGTCGCCGCCGGTCAAATCGGCATTCCGCCGGTGCCGAAGGGACAAGTCTTTCAATACACATTGAACGTCAACGGCCGGCTGAACGAAGCCGCCGACTACGAGAACATTATCGTCAAGGTCGAAAGTGGACAGGGCGGCCGCATCACCCGCGTCCGCGATATCGGCCGCGTCGAACTCGGCGCCCAGACCTACAGCCAGTCCTTCATGCAGAATGGCCGGCCGGCGGCCGGCATCGGCATTTTCCAGCTGCCGGAGGCGAATGCCATTGCAGTGGCGCAGGCAGTGAACGCGAAGATGGAGGAGCTCTCGAAGAGCTTTCCGCCGGGCCTTGAGTATCACGTGCCGTTCGACACGACGAAATTCGTCAAGGCCTCGATCGACGAGGTTTACGTCACATTGATCGAGGCCGGCGCTCTCGTTCTCATCGTCATCCTCGTCTTCCTGCAGGATTGGCGGGCGATGCTGGTGCCGGCGACCACCGTTCCGGTCACCATCATCGGCGCCTTCGCCGCCATGGCGGCATTGGGCTTCACCGTCAACCTGTCGACACTGTTTGCCATCGTTCTCGCCATCGGCATCGTCGTCGATGATGCCATCGTCATCGTCGAAGGTGTCGCCCGGCACATCGAGGCGGGCATGTCCGGCCGCCAGGCCGCCGAGAAGGCGATGGAGGAACTGCTCGGCCCGGTCATCGGCATCACGCTGGTGCTGATGGCCGTTTTCATTCCGGCCGCCTTCCTGCCCGGCCTGACCGGCCAGCTTTATCGGCAGTTCGCGCTCGTGATTGCCGCCACGGCGCTAATCAGCGCCATCAATGCCGTCACGCTGAAACCGACTCAATGCGCCCTTTGGCTGCGCGCGCCGGTCCCGCCCGAGAAACGCAACGTCTTCTATCGCAGCTTCAACAGGGGCTATGATTGGGGCGAGCGCCACTATGCCGGATTGATTGGATCGATGACCCGCCGCAGCGGTATCATGGCGATCGCGGCACTTGCGCTGATCGGCGTCGCCGTCTGGGGACTCACGCGCCTGCCGACCGCCTTTTTGCCCCTCGAGGACCAGGGTTATGTGCTGATCAGCGCGCAATTGCCCGACGGCGCTTCGAAGGAACGGACGGATGCGGTGATGGAAGAGGTCGGCAAGATCGCCGAAACCACACCTGGCGTCGATCAGGTGCTGACCATCAGTGGCCTTTCCGTTCTCGACAACAGTGCCAGCCTGCAGAATGCCGGAGTCGCCTATGTCGTTCTCAAGGATTGGGACGAGCGCGGCAAGGCGAAGGGACAAGACCTACTGTCGATCTATCAGCATCTGAACCAGGCGCTGCAAAGCGTGCTGGCCGCCAAAACTCTGGTGGTCGTGCCGCCTCCGATCCAGGGCGTCGGCAATGCCAACGGCTTTACCATGCAGGTCCAACTGAGAAACGGCGTCTCCGACTATCCACTGCTGCAATCGCTTGCCGATACGATCGTCAAGAACGGCAATGCGCAATCATCGCTGCAGAGGCTCAGCACACCTTTTCGCTCAAACGTGCCGCAGCTTGCGGTATCCGTCGATCGTATCAAGGCGGAGACGCTGGGAATTACCGTGGGCCAGGTCTTCTCCGCTCTCTCCGGCTATGTCGGTTCGAGCTATGTGACGCAGTTCAACAAGTTTGGCCGCACCTTCCAGGTCTATGCGCAAGCCGCATCCGATTTCCGCATCAGCCCTGAAGACATCCGCAATCTGAAGGTCAAGGCCGGCGACGGGACCATGGTGCCGCTTGGCACGGTCGTCGATGTTAAAACGACGCAAGGTCCGTCCCTGATCAGCCTCTACAATCTCTATCCCACAGCCACCATCGTCGGCGGGCCAGCCACAGGATTCAGCTCCGGCCAGTCGCTCGCGGTGATGGAGCAGATTGCCGATCGGACGCTGCCGCCAGGCACCGGTTTCGAATGGACGGCGCTGTCCTATCAGGAGAAGGCCGTGGGCGGGCAGATCTATTTTGTCTTCGCGCTGGCCATGCTCCTCGTCTATTTCGTGCTCGCCGGCCAATATGAAAGCTGGATCCTGCCGTTGGCGGTCATATCAGCCGTGCCGCTCGCCCTTCTCGGAACGGTGGCGGCACTCATCCTGGCGGGCGTCGCCAACAATCTCTATACACAGATCGGCCTCATCCTGCTGATCGCGCTCGCCGCCAAAAATGCCATCCTCATCGTCGAATATGCCCGCGAAAAGCGGGCGGAAGGCATGGAGATCCTGGATGCGGCCGTCGAGGCCGCCCGCCTGCGCTTCCGGCCGATCCTGATGACGTCCTTCGCCTTCATCCTCGGCGTCCTGCCGCTGGTGCTGGCGACGGGCGCCGGCGCATCGGCCCGCAAGTCGATCGGCATATCGGTCTTCAGCGGCATGATCGCCTCGACCTGCCTTGCCGTCCTCTTCGTCCCCTCATTCTACGTGCTGCTGCAGCGCCTTGAGGAACACTGGAAGCGCCGCGGAGCAGCCACAAGCACGGTTGAACCAGTTGCGGAGGCGGAGATATCGAAACTCCGGTAAGGCGAGCCGCTATTATTGCACGATTACCTGCACATAGACGTTGCCGCTCTTGGCGTAATAATAACCGCCGCAGCGATAATAATAGCCGCCGTAATAGGGACCATAGCGGCAGCCTCCTGGAAGCACGGCGATGGTCGTCGTCGTGCGTGTGACAACCCGGCGTGTCGTCCGGCGGGCAACACCTGCATAGGAGAGCGGCGTCAGCGGTCTGCCGATGACGGCGCCCGCCGGCGTGGCGAAGCCGATCGACAGTGGCATGGATCCGTACTCATCGACGTGGAAGCCGGTGAATGTCAGAAAACCGGCAAGGCCGAGGGTGAGGAACAGCTTGTTATAGGTCATTTTACGTCTCCCATATCGGCAGCCTCAGGCAACTCGTCGAGCGATTGCAGCTCACTGAGATCGACGGTTTTTGCACTGGCTGGAACCTCGATGGTGTAGGAAACAGCAGCCACATCCGCCCCGCTTTTGAAATCGCTGATTTCGAGCGTGTATTGCGGCGCCTGGACGACGTGCTTGCTGGTGATGACGTATCGCCGCGGTATGGGTTGCGGGCCGTTCTGTATCCAGATCTGCCAGTCGATCTCAGGCGTTCGGAAGGCCAGATATTCGCATTCGACCCCATCCACGAAGGCGCTGGAAATATGCTTGGCCTCCGTCACATCTGATATGAGCACGTCATAGACGTTGGAGGATAAAAGATCGGCGCCCGGCGCTTCGACACCTGCGGTCATCAGCCTGTCGATCAGCTCATCGAGCGAACCCTTGCCGTCGATCTTGGCATAAGCGTCGAGGTTCTTGCCATGGACAGTCAGCGACGAACCGTCGAAACTCACGTCGAGATCGGCAAAGCCGCCGGTCCTGGTGACCCGCAGCTTGTCGGGGCGGGTCAGGTTGGCTGTCCCCGAACTCACGAACTGAAGTTTCTCGAAGTCGGGCGTCACCGCTTCGAGCGACGACTGGTAGCTGAAGGATATCGTCTTCTGCTCCGCCAGAAAATCGGACATCGTCTTCAAAAGAGCCTTCGCATCATCAGCCCACGCGCTGGTCGGCGGCACCAGACTGGCGGCAAGCGAAACACACAGGAGCATCCGCCTCAATCGCGGGAAAAGGAAAGTCGATGACATGGCAATGCCTTTCGTTGTCGTCATTGGTTTCATCGAATTGCAGATGGCGCCGGACCTGGCGCAGCCGAACATGAAAAGTGCTGATGCAATGCGTGCATGCGGACAAACCACCGCTTGCGGACTCGCGGGACCGCGCACACCAAAATTTCTCAGCGGAGCGCGCGCTGGTCTTTTTCAGAAACATTCCCAACGGGCGTTACAACCCCGAGGTCAGCACGCGATGGCAGGCTGGTGATACGCGTTGCAGATTGTCGCGCAGGCAGGCAATGCCTCGCCCTCCCCCCAAAGGCACCATGCGGCACAAGGCCCGGAAGTCCGCTCCGCAGGTTTCCCGCAGGATCATCACTTCTTCACGCGGGGAGAAGGCTGGCATCATTGCCCGAGGGGCCGGCGTGACCGCGCCGGTTGCCGCGGCACCGGCCGCCGCTCCGCCCGATCCCCCCAATGCCGCAACGGCTTGCTGACATGGCGCCGATAAAGCCGCGTTGTGCTGCTGCAGACAACTGAGCGCCGCTGCGCCTCCCGGGCTCACGCCAGAACATTGCGCCATGAAATCGCGCTGACAGGCCGATTTGACCGCGTTGCGCTGCGCCTGCGTCGGCTGATGCGCCGGCGTGCCGGTTGCGGGCGCCGGGGTAGTCGCCGCAGTATTTGCAGGCGCAGCCGGCGTCGGCGCCGCGGATGTCGATTTGGGTTTGACGTTCACGGCGGACACCGCCTTCTGACAACCCGCCGAAAGCGTAGCGCTATGCTGCTGCAAACAAGTGAGCGCCTCGATACCTCCCGGCGTAACCCCGGAGCATTTCGCTATGAAATCGGACCGGCACTCTGCCCTGATAGCATCACGCTGCTCTTCGGTCGGCGCTTGCGCGAACGCAATCCCGGTGAACAAAACCACCGCGCAGAATGCAGGCAACCCAGAGATCCGCATTAGAAGATGACGCCACCCACATGGAGGCGCCAGTAGGAAATATCCCCATTTTCGCATGATTTCCCCCAATAAATCTTTGATCTACTTCATGAAATCGAACTGCCTTCCGAATAGGATAAATAGGCGCCGCCGAATGGACGGACGTTGCTTTCTATTGTGAAATATAAGATGCGCCTGATCTAGGTATATTAGAATATTATTCATTTAGCAACTATCTAGTCGTCGCTCGGAAATCGACCGGAACTCGTCGAATGACTGTTACCGTCGCCCCCGAAACGCAAAAAGCCCGCCGGGAGGCGGGTTTTTGAATATTGCGTGTTGTGTTACGGGTGTTTCTGTAGGGAAAGGATTGGTTGCGGGTTCAGGATTTGGTTGTTTTCTGTCCCGCTTTGTCGGCTTTGCCTCCTTGCGGGGCCCTGAGGAGGCGTTAAACCCTCGACCCGTTATCAACGCAAAAGCCCGCTTTGCAGCGGGCTATTTTTTTGGTTGCGGGGGCAGGATTTGAACCTGCGGCCTTCAGGTTATGGTGAGCTTGCGAACGAGGAGCTACCATCGCCAGGGAAAGCGCAGCTTTTCCGCCAGCGATAACTGGTCTTGGTATTTCGGGAAGA
>NZ_AEYF01000037.1 GCF_000292525.1 Rhizobium sp. CCGE 510 | reverse complement strand
AAATCCGTCGTCGCCCGACTGCGCGCCGATGCCGGCATCGCTCCAGGACAGACAACACGCCTTGCCTTCAATCTCGACAAGGCCGTGTTCTTCGATCCGGATAGTCAGGTGCGGATCGGGTGACAGCTATTAGAGCGTCGCGCGTCGGATAAGATGCGCGACGCTCTATCACTATCAGTTTGCGGCAGCCGTCACACTGAGGGTCACCGGGGGGAAACGCGAGGAGACCGCTTCGACGGTGATCTCGCCCACCATCCCGGTCGCCTCCAGCCAGAAACCGGCGGTGCCGCCCTGCAGCGGCACATTGGCCGGCCCGACGATTTTTGCAGGCCCGTGCACCTTCAGTGAAATGCTGTCGTTCATGAAGGGCAGGCGCTGGCCGCACTGGTCCAGCGCGCGGATGATCACCCGGGTGCTGTCGCGTTCGCGGGCTTTCAGCGTCAAGCTGTCGGCGACGATTTCCAGCGTCGTCGGCAGCGGGTCGGCCGCCAGCGTCAGGCTGGCCACCGGCTCACCGGCGATGTAGCCGGTCAAGGTGCCGTCGATCCATTCGAGACCCCAGGTGCCGAGTTCATCTGGAGTGAAGTGGCGATGGTCGAGCACGACGGGCGGATGCGGCAGATGTGGATAATTCTCGCGGTCCGGACCGATGCGCTTGCTGAGCGCACCGTATTGCAGCTCCACCTCGTCGCAATTGGTCAGGATGATCAGCGGCAGCACGCCGCCGATATTACGCTCGCCGCGCGCCCAGAAGGTCGCCGGCTTCATGACAATCTCTTCGGACGGGTCGCACTGGCTGATATAGGCATAGGCGGCGAATTTCGGCTCGCGGAACATGTCCATGACGCCGTGATAGCAGATGCGGTCGCCGGAGCCGAAATCCTTGTGCGTGTTGTAATCGAACATGCACCAGCCGATGGCGCCTGATATATCCGGGTCACCATAGGCGGCATTCAGGACCTCGAGGTGGCGGCGCACATGCTCGGCCTGGCGCTGCTCCTGGTCATAAATCTTCGTCGGGTGCATGTGGCCGTTGAACTCGGTGATGAGGTACGGCACCTTGCGGGACAGTCCGGTATTTTCCTCCTGACCGCGCAGCACGGTGCGCGGGCGGTTGGTGCCCGGCAGTTCCTCGTTGCCGAGGATGAAGTCGTTCATCGTATAGACGTCCTCGAGCAGCTCGCTCTCGGTGATATAACGCACGCCGCCGGTCTGGCGGGTGCTGTCGAGTTCACGGGCGAGGCGATTTGTCTCGGCGTAGAAGTCGTGATTGTCCTGCGATTCGTTGATGCGCACGCCCCAGATGATGATCGAGGGATGGTTCCAGTCGCGTTCGATCATGCGGCGGACGTTCTCGATCGATTCCTTCTGCCAGTCGGCATCGCCGATATGCTGCCAGCCGGGGATCTCCTCGAAGACGAGCAGGCCGATCGCGTCGCAGCGGTCGAGGAACCATTTCGACTGCGGATAATGCGAGGTGCGGACGATATTGCATTTCAGCACCGACTTCATGATGTCGGCGTCGCGCTCCTGAGCGGACCGGCCGGCGGCGTAACCGACATAGGGGAAGGCCTGGTGACGGTTGAGGCCGCGCAGCTTCAGCGGCTCGCCGTTCAGCAGGAAACCTTCCGGCGTGAATTCGGCGGTGCGGAAGCCGAAACGGGTCGAGAGACGGTCGGAGCCATGCTCGGTCCTGAGTTCGACGGTGACCTCGTAGAGTGTCGGATCGGTGATTTCCCAGAGAGCGATGCCGGTGAGGCCGCCAAAGGAGAGCGTGGTCCGGCTGCCGATCGTTTCGGTTGCGGCCGTGGCGATCATCGTGCCGTCGGCCTGCTTCAGCGTGGCGGTGACAGTCGCCGAGAAGCTGCGGTCCTCGGGATTGGCGATATCGACGCGGACGGTCGCCGATTTCTCGATGGCAAGCACGTCCATGGTTTCGATCTTGAGATTGCGGATCGAGATCGGGTCGGTGACCTTCAGCCAGACGTCGCGATAGATGCCGGCATAGGTGAGATAATCGATGCGGCCGCCGAAAGGCGGTATGGCCGGGTTTTCGCTGCCGTCGATCTTGACGGTCACCAGATTCTCGCCCTTGAGCAGCTTGCCGGTGAGGCGCGCCTCGAAGGGGGTGTAGCCGTCCTTGTGGGCGATGATTTCTTCGCCGTTCAAATAGACGACGCTGTCGGCCATGGCGGCGTCGAAGACGAGCGAGACCTCGCGGCCTTCGAATTCCGGCAGCCAACGCAGCACCTTCTGATAGGTGAAGGCGCGCTGATAGCTGGTCTCGTCGAAATAGTTGAAGGGCAGTTCGACGGCGGTATGGGGCAGGCTGACCGACCTGGCGGCATCGAAGCTTTCGAGCAGGCGCTGGCCAAAGCCCTCGTGGAAACTCCAGCCTTCATTAAAGGAAACGACCGACCGCATCTCAGGCTCTCCCGTTCATGGCATCAGGAGCGTTGCGGCGCCTTTCGGCGCATGAAAATCGGGTCATCGGGTATTCCTCCTTGATGCAATAGGATGCGAGCGCGTCGGATCGAATCTGTTTCATGCGACGCGTTTAGCTTTTTTCATGCATGCCGTCATCCGGAACCGCTTCATGCCTGGCTCAGAACAGGCATCAGGCGGTCGAGCCCCAGCGGGCGGTGCAGGTGAGCGTGATGCTATGCGGGCCTTCGATCTCGGCGTCATGGCGTTCGATCAATTCGACGATGGCATCGATGAAGGCCGTATGGTCGAGGCACAGCGTGGTGAGGTCGTTGCAATCCCAGGCGGCCATGGCGATGCCGTCCTGGCCGACGATGGCGATATCGTCCGGCGTGTTCCTGCCGAGCACGCGGCGGGCCGCATCACGGGCGCCGATCGCCATGACGTCGTTGCCGCAGATGATGGCGTCGACCTTGTCACGGTGCAGCAGCATCACGGCTTCCTTGAAGCCGGAATCATAGGAATAGTCGCCAAAGGCCTGGGCCTCGAAGGCGAGGCTGCGCTTGGCCAGTGCATCGGCAAACCATTTGCGCCTGAGTTTATCGATCCAGCTCGAATTGGTGCCGGCGAGGTAAGCGAAGCGCTTCTTGCCGTCGCGGACGATCTTGTCGATGATCTCGTCGGCGGCCTCAGAGCCATCGATGCGGATGCTGGAGACATTCTCGTTTTCGAGCGGCTCGAAGGAGACGATGATCGGCTTGGTCGTGTGGAAGATATCGACGGCGTCCTGCATCGACACCATGTCGGAGAAGACGACGACGTGATCGACCTGATAGGTGGAGGCGAGGCGCATCAGTTGCAGCCGGTCGGCGTGGTCGGCACAACACAGGATGATCGGCAGCAATTGTCGTGCCTGCAGGCGGTGGACGAGAAGCTGCTGCTCCTCCGCTTCGCAAGGGTTGCCGATCGCATTGACGACAAGGGCGACCAGGCGCGAACGCTGGTTGTTCAGCGAACGGGCGATCGCGTTCGGCTGATAGCCATGTTCACGGGCGACTGCGAGGATGCGGTCGCGGGTGGCGTTGCCGATGCGAGAATCCGGCGAGAAGGCGCGGGAAACGGTGGCGGAGGAGACGCCGGCAAGTTTTGCCAGTTCCTTCGAGGTGATCCGCCGTCTGTTCATTCCGCTCATCTCACGCCTATCGGGCGACGATCCTAACGGAAGCGCCGTCGGCCGCTGCCGATTCCTTGATTGCATCCCATAGCCTAGCGAATCTGAGGCCCATTTCAACGGAGCCGGAGTTTTCCATTTTTCCCTTGCGAATGGCGAGGAAATTCTTCATCGGATTGCCGAGAATCTCGGCCTCCTCGCGCGGCTCGGCTTTGCTGCCGACACTGATCTCGCGCCAGCCGCCCCAGGCGTCGATGCGCACGATCGCCTTCGAATAGAAGAAGGTGATGTAGGAAGCGCAGCCAGGAGGGCCTTCGCCGGCGGCGGTCAGTGTCGCCAGCGCGCCGTTCTTCAGCCGGGCGGAGACGGCGGTGGCGATATCCACCTGTCTGCCATGGTTGTTCATGTAGGCCGAGACGCTGTCGAAATCCGAGTTGGCCAACAGGCAGACCGTATTCATCATGTGGGCGCCGGTATCGAACATGAAGCCGCCGCCCGATATGGCAGGCTGCTGCTTCCAATGGCCTTGATAGTTTGACGACCAGCTTTCCCAGATCATCCCCGATATGGCGATCAGTGCGCCGAATTCGCCGGCGAGAGCCCGTCGACGGGTGTCGAGCACCAGCGGCGACAGGCCACCCTGGAAGGCGGTGACGATGGTGACGCCGCTCTTCTTCTGGGCGGCGATCAGCCTCTCGGCTTCGGCGACCGTCGTCACCATCGGCTTTTCCAGGAAGAGGTCGAGGCCGGCCTCGGCGACGGCGGTTGCCTGCTCGGCATGGAAGGCATGCGGGGTGGAGACGTAGACGATGTCGAGTTGGCCGCTCATTTCGGCGAGCATCTGACGATAGTCCTCGAAGCTCTTTGGCTCGGGCACGCTGGCGGCGAGGCAGACGTCGATCAGGCGCTGACGCGAAGCCGCGGTGGTGTCGGCGAGCGCTGCGAATTCGATCTCCGGCATTCCAACCCAGCTCTCGGCGTATTCCGCCGCCTTCAAGCCGGCGCCGATGACGCCGAGACGCAGTTTCCCAGACATGAAATTCCTCCTCGAATGCATTGTGTACACGATTACACAAGCGATATCACGATGGCAAGCTATAGATAAATCAGTAAAATCAATGAACTGATACTCGAATTTTACTCCTTTCAAAAACAGCCTTGCCAGCATTGAGGATACGTGTACATTTTCATGCGAGGCGCTGGAGGGCGCTGTGTCTTTTGAAAGAGGGAGGGCTTTTCGTTGAAGAAGACGGTTCTTGGTGGCCTGTGCGCCATTTTGCTCAGCGCGGTTTCGACACTGGCGCAAGCTGAAACAATCCGAATTGCAAATCATGGTCAGGCCGGCATCGACGCGATGAAGTCGGCGGTCGAGCGGATCGAAAAGAAATATGGGGTGACCGTCGAGGTCATCGAATATCCGGCGCCCGATAAGGACTACCTGACCAAGCTTCTGACGGAACTCGGCGCCGGCAACGCACCCGACCTATTCTCGATCCCGACGACGGCAGCCGTCGCCGACATGGTCGAAGCAGGCTATCTCACGCCTGTTACCAAGGCGTTCAAGGCCTGGGACGGTTATGCCAACCTCTATGACGTCGCCAAGCAGCTTGCCGTCAGCCCGGATGGCGAAACCTATGTGATGCCGTTCATGCTCGGCATCCAGGAAATCTATTACCGCAAGGACGTTCTCGAAAAGGCCGGCATCTCCACCGAACAGCCGAAGACCTGGCAGGAGCTTCTCGACCGCGCCGCCGAGATCAAGCAGAAGACCGGTGCTTACGGCCTGCTTTTCCCGGCCGGCGTCTCCTGGGGCAGCGGCGCTTTCGACGAAGGCTTCCAGCACCTGCTCGTCGGCTCGAAGACGCCGCAGCTGGTCGATGCCGACGGCAAGCTCGATCTCAACGGCGAAGGCATCAAGGATGTCTTCAATGTCTACAAGCAGCTGATCGACAAGGATCTGATGCCGACGCAGCCGCTGCTCGGACCGGAGCCCTGGGTCGTGCCCAAGTACCAGATGTTCCCGGCCGGCAAGCTTGCCGCGACCACCTGCGGTTCCTGGTGCTACATTTTCGACTGGGGCCGCGAAAGCAAGAACCCGATCCCCGAGGTGACGAAGGTTGTGGGAACCTGGACGGTGCCGGGCCAGAGCAGTGGTCAGTATGTGCTCGCCAACCTCGCCGCGCCGTGGGCCGTCAATTCCAAGTCGGCCAATACCGACCTGGCAATCAAGGCGCTAATGGAGATCGGCTCGATCGAGACGCAGGTTTCCTATGCCGCCCGCATCGGCAACATTCCGGCCAGCAAGGATGCGGCCAAGAATGCCGACTTCCAGAAGCTGACGGAACTGGTTCCGATCCATGCAGCGGCCGGGAACGGCGTGTTCCTGAAGCAGGCCTCCGGTTTCGGTACGGTCTCGGAAGGTGTCGCGCGGGCTACCGAAGCGCTGCTGCGCAAAGAAACCGATGCCGCCGGCGCCCAGAAGATCCTTGTCGACTACGTCAAGGAAACGCTCGGCGACGACATGGTCAAGTAAGCTCCGGCACCCTCTCTTTCGCCAAGACGGGGACGCGGCACCATCGCCCGCGTCTTCCCGCTTTCATTCGATAGCCGATAAGGTTGTGAGCTTCCATGGCCCGAAACTCTCATGAAAAGCGCGCCGAGCGGCAATGGCTGCTGATCCTGCTGCCCTCGCTGGTGCTGCTTCTGGCCTTCGTCATCTACCCGGCCATCTATTCCATCTATCTGAGCTTCACCAACGAGGCGTTGACTGGGGCGGCAGCACTTCGGCCTCGCTTCGTCGGGCTCCGCAACTATACCAGGCTCCTCAACGACGCGAAATTCTGGAACTCCCTGTTCGTCACCTTCGTCTTCGTCATCGGTTCCGCCGTGGTCGGCCAGTTTGCGCTCGGCCTGATTTCGGCAACCGCGTTGCGCCGGCCGATCCGTTTCCGGCGGGTATTCTCGTCGATCATCCTCCTGCCGAACGCCGCCCCGGAAGTCGTCGCCGGCTTCATGTGGATCTCGATGCTGGCGGGCGGCGACAATGCCACGCTCAGCCGCATCGTCAGTACCTTCGGCATCACGCCGGCCGACTGGCTGCAGGTCTTCCCGCTGTCGATGATCATCGTCGTCAACACCTGGCGCGGCATCGCCACGGCAATGATCCTGCTGACCGCCGGCCTCAGCACCATTCCGGCCGAGATCTACGAGGCGGCGCGCATGGACGGCGCCACGCCGTCGCAGATGTTCCGCCGCATCACCCTGCCGTTGATGATGCCGACGATCCTGCTCTACATGCTGATTTCGGCCGTCTCGACCATCGCCGTCTTCGGCCTCGTCTATGCGCTGACGCGCGGCGGGCCGGGCGGGGCGACAGAGGTCGTCAGCATCTATATCTACAACCAGTCGTTCACGGCGTTCCAACTGGGATATGGCGCCGCGGTCGCCGTCGTTGCGCTCGTCATCTCGCTGATCTTAGGCATCGCCTATGTCCGGGCGATGAAGGTGGAGGTCTGACATGGCCGTCGTTTCCCCGAGCGAGACCGTCAACAAGGGTCGCTCCGACCTCATCGCCTATGCGACGCTGTCGCTGATCTCGATCTTCTGCGCCGTGCCGTTCTTCTGGGTGCTGCTCGCCTCGTTCGACGGCAATGCGCAGCTCTTCCTGCATTGGCCGGAACAATGGACCTTTGCCAATTATGTCAGAGTGTTCGCCAAGGAGGATGGGGCAAAGTGGCTGTTCAACTCGCTCTTCGTGGTTGGCAACGCGACGCTGCTGGTCATGGTGCTTGCAGGGCTCGGCGGTTATGCGCTGTCGCGCACCCGTGCCTGGTGGAAGCTGCCCTTCCTCTATGCGATCCTGCTCATCCGCGTGCTGCCGCCGACGGCGCTCGTCGTGCCGCTCTATAAATTCCTGCTGACACTGAACAATGCCGAAGCCGCCGTGCTCCGGCCGATCTTCGGCAGCTATGCCCGCGACATCATGCGCTGGACTGGCTTCATTGATGGTTATCTCGGGCTGATCCTGGTGCTGGCGACGATGCAATTGCCGCTGGCGCTCTGGATCATGAAGACTTTCTTCGACGGCTTGCCGCGAGATTACGAGGAGGCGGCGCTGATGGACGGGGCAACACTGATCCAGCGCATCCGCCGGGTGCTGATCCCGCTGGCGTTGCCGGGGCTGGCTGCGGCCGGGCTGTTCGCCTTCATGTCGGCCTGGGGCGACTTTCTGCTGCCGTTGATCTTCCTGTCGTCGCCGGAGTTGCAGACGCTGCCGCTCGGTCTCTTCCGCGCCTTCCTGCGTATCAACGAGATCGACTACGGCCTGCTGACGGCGCTGGCCTTCATCTACCTGCTGCCTGCCGTCGTCGCCTTCGGCTTTGCCCGGCGCTTCCTCGTCCAGACATTCTCGGGCGGCGTGAAGGGCTGAGATCCAGAAAGAGAAACGGATGATCAATCTCAGAAACGTTCGCAAATTCTACGGCGCGCTCGAGGTCATCAAGGGCGTCGACATCACCGTTGAGGACGGCGAATTCGCCGTCTTCGTCGGCCCCTCCGGATGCGGCAAGTCGACGCTGCTGCGGATGATCGCCGGCCTCGAAGGCATTGACGAGGGCGATCTGATCTTGAACGGCAAGCGGATCAACGACGTGCCGCCCGACAAGCGCGGCATCGCCATGGTGTTCCAGTCCTATGCGCTCTATCCGCATATGAGCGTTGCCGAAAATATCGGCTTCTCGCTCAGCCTGAAGAAGGTGCCGGAGGCGGAGATCCGGCGGCAGGTTGAAGGTGTGGCCGAGATCCTGCAGCTCACCGATTACCTCGACCGGCGCCCGGCCGCCCTTTCCGGCGGCCAGCGCCAGCGCGTGGCGATCGGCCGCGCCATCATCAAAAAACCGGCGCTGATCCTGTTCGACGAGCCGTTGTCGAACCTCGATTCGGCGCTGCGCGTGCAGATGCGCGCCGAGCTGCAGCGCCTGCACCGCGAGCTGAAAGCGACAGTCGTGTATGTCACGCACGACCAGGTCGAAGCGATGACGATGGCGGACCGTATCGTCGTGCTGAACAAGGGCGTCGTCGCTCAACAGGGCGGGCCGATGGATCTCTACCATCAGCCCGATAACGAGTTTGTCGCAACCTTCATCGGCTCGCCAAAGATGAACGTGCTGCCGATGATGGCGACGCGCCGGGATGCCGGCAAGGTGCATCTGGAAAGCCCGCTCGGCCTTTCCATCGACCTTTCAGACGCCAATGGCGCCGTGCAGCAGGGCGAGGCGAAACTCGGCATTCGGCCGGAACATCTGAAGCTCGCACCCCAAGGGCAGGCTGATTTTTCGGCCGAGGTCGTCATCGTCGAGCGTTTGGGCGTGGAGACCTATCTGACAGTCGGTTCGCAGCAGCAGCCGATCGTCGTACGCACGGAAGGCGACATGACCATTCGCCCCGGCGATCGTGTGTCGCTGACTGCCGAGCGCGCCGGTTGCCATCTGTTTGATTCCGCCGGCCGGGTAATCCGCTCGGCAACCGCTTGAAACACATCGAGGAATGACATGACAATCAAGGTTACGATCTGGAACGAAGGGCGCCACGAGCAGGTCCACAAGGAAGTTCAGGATATCTATCCTGATCGTATCGACGGAGCGATCGCTACCGGCATCGCTCACCCCGATTTCGAGGTCCGCCGTGGTACACTAGACGATCCAGATGAAGGGCTGCCGGATTCCGTGCTCGATGATACCGACGTGCTGCTGTGGTGGGGGCACATGGCGCATGAAGAGGTCAGCGACGGGCTGATCGACCGCGTACAGCAGCGCGTGCTGAAGGGCATGGGCCTGCTGGTCCTGCATTCCGGCCATCATTCCAAGCTCTTCCGCCGGCTGATGGGGACCAATGCCAACCTTTCCTGGCGCGAGACGCCGGACGGCGACCTGGAGCGCGTCTGGGTGGTCAATCCCTCGCATCCGATCGCCGAGGGGCTGCCGCCCTATTTCGAGGTCAATGCCTCGGAAATGTATGGCGAGCCCTTCGACATTCCGCAGCCGGACGAGCTTGTGTTCATTTCCTGGTATTCCGGCGGTGAAGTTTTCCGCAGCGGCTGCACCTTCCAGCGCGGCCGCGGGCGCATCTTCTTTTTCAGTCCCGGCCACGAGACGTATCCGATCTATCACGACAAGATCGTGCATAAGGTGATCTCGAACGGAATCCGCTGGGCGCGGCAGAAACACACCGATGGCCGCATCCTGGAAAACTGGCATCGGGCCGAGCCGCTGCACGGCCGCCCCGACAAGGCGAAGGCCTGATCTATGGATATTGCGCGCCGGTCGTCTTGATATAGATCGAATAGACCGAACGCGTCGCGGTGATGAAGAGCCGGTTTTTCTTGGGGCCGCCGAAGGTGAGGTTGGACACCGTCTGCGGCACCCTGATCTTGCCGAGCAGGGTGCCGTCGGGTGAAAAGCAGTGCACGCCGTCGGAGGCACTCGTCCAGAGATTGCCGGCGACATCGAAACGAAAACCGTCGGGATGGCCGACATCGAGGCTGCAGAAATAGCGGCTGTTGGCAAGCGCCCTGCCGTCGGTGACGTCGAAAACGCGGATATGGCGCGGCACTTCATGTTTTGCGGAGCCTGAATCGGCAATATAAAGCTTCGTCTCATCGGGCGAGAAGGCAAGGCCGTTCGGCTGGATGAAATCCTCGACGACGGCGTCGATCGCTCCGCTTGCCGGGTCGATCCGGTAGACGTTGCGCGTGGGCTGCTCGGGCTCGGCCTTGTGGCCCTCGTAATCCGACAGGATGCCGTAGGTCGGATCGGTGAACCAGACCCCGCCGTCGGAGTGCACGACGACGTCGTTCGGCGAGTTCAGCCGTTTGCCTTTGTAGCTGTCGGCGAGAATGGTGATGGTGCCGTCCGTCTCGGTGCGGGTGACACGGCGGCCGCCATGTTCGCAGGAGACCAGCCGACCCTGCCGGTCGCGGGTGTTGCCGTTGACGTAGTTGGAGGGCGAGCGGAACACGGAGACCGTACCATCCGGTGTCCAGCGCATCATGCGTTCATTCGGGATATCGCTCCAGAGAAGGCAGTTCAGATCGGAAAACCAGACGGGGCCTTCCGTCCAGCGGCAGCCGGAATAAAGCTCCTCGAGGCCGGCGCTGCCGATGACCATTGCACCGAAGCGTTCGTCGCGAATCTCATAAATCGGATTGTCGCCCATGCCAGTTTCCTCCCTGAATGCTGCCGTCCCTTCCTAGCTGCAAATCCTGGGGGGTGCCAGGGCCCGGCGATGGAAATGCCGGGCTCCGGTCGCTTCAGAGGGCCGCGACCGGATGCGGCGAGCCGTCGTATGCGCCCCAGATCGACTGGTCGAAGCAGATGACCGAGCCGGTCATCAGCCCGGATTCGGAAGACGACAGGTAAGCGCAGGCGCGCGCCACCTCGTGCGGATCGACCAGGCGGCCGAAAGGCTGGCTGGCCGCCGCCGTCTCCAGCCAGTCGGCGGGTGCATCGTGATATTCGCGCTGGATGCGGTCCTCGCCTTCCGACGCCATCCAGCCGATATTGAGGCCGTTGACCCGGATGCGGTTGCGCAAGAGCGCATAGGCGGTGTTTTTCGTTAGCGTTTCCAGCGCGCCCTTGGAGGCGCAATAGGCGGCGATAAAGGGCTGGCCTGCTTTGGCCGACATCGAGCCGATATTGACGATGGTGCCCTCGATCTTTTCGCGGCGCATGACCTTCACCGCTTCCTGCATCAGGAAAAACGGCGCCCTCACATTGACCGCGAACATGGCGTCGAAGAGTTCCGGGCTGGTATCGAGAATAGTGCCGCGGTCGGTGATGGCGGCGGCATTGACCAGCGCGTCGACACGGCCGAAGGCCTCATCACAGGCGCGCACGACATTCTGCGCATCCTCAACCTTGGCGAGATCAGCTTTGGCGTAGAGGACCCTCACGCCCGTCGCAGCCGAAATCTCTGCGGCCTTCGCCGTGCCCTTGGCTTCGTTGCGGCCGCAAATGACGATGCCTTCCGCGCCGCGTTCGGCGAACAGACGGGCGATGGTCGCGCCCAATCCTTGCGTGCCGCCGGTGACGATAGCGATCTTGCCGTCGAGGCGGCCGTGGTCCGTGCTCATCTGGTTCCTCCTTGATGATGATATGCGAATGGCCTCCCGCGAAGGCGAGAGGCGGTTATGGCGGTGCGTGTGGCCCCCTCATCCGCCCTACGGGCACCTTCTCCCCGTTGGGTAGAAGGCGAATCGAGACGTTGCGACAAGTCTCTTCTCCCCAGCGGGGAGAAGGTGGCGGCAGGCGGATGAGGGGGCTCCGGTTTCCAAGTCAGCTCAACTTCTTCCTCGCCTGCTCGCCAAGTGCTGCCGCAAAGGCTTCGTCGCTCCAGCCTTCCTTCAATGCCTCGTGCAGCAGTTGCGCCTGCGTCTTCGGCGCCAGTCCGCCGAGTGGCGGGTCGCGGTCGAGATTGGTCGGGAAGGAATAACCTTCGGCGCAGGCGGAAACGGCGTTGGCGATTTCATCCGGTGAGAGCCTGCCCTGCAAGCTCTTTAGGGCAGGAAAGAGCATGGCGCTCATCCTCTGGCGGTTGACGGTTTCCATTGCCCGGCCGAAGGCGGAGGAGACCTGCAGCAGGTTGGCGACACGCTTGATGTCGGCGGAGCGATTGGTACCGGCGGCGTGGAAGAGCGCGGGATTGAAGAAGACGACGTCGCCTTTTTCGAGCGGCAGCTGGACATGCTTAGCCTCGAAATAATCCCGGAACTCCTGCCGCTTGAGCGCGAGATAGCCGGGCACATAGGTCTGGCTGTGCGGCAGAAACAGCGTCGGACCGCTTTCGAGCGGCATGTCGCAATGGGCGACCGCGCCCTGGAGCGTCAGCACCGGCGAGAGCCGGTGCACATGCGCCGGAAACTGCTCGATCACTCTGGAGGACTGGAAGCCGAGATGATAGTCGCGATGGGCCGATTGTGCCGCGCCGCCCGGATTGACGCGGTTGACCTGCGCCGTCATCTGGTAGCTCGGGCCCAGCCAGGCTTGGCTTGCCAATGCGACGATGGCATTGCCGTAATATTCGGCAAAATTCGCCGGATCGGCGAGGCAATGTTTTTCCAGCGAGTTCCAGATGCGGTCGTTGGCGCCGGGCTTGGCGAAGTGATCGCCGCCGCCGGTCGAGGCGCGGTGCTGCTCCTCGATGATCTGGTCGAAGATCGCACTGGCCCGGTCGATAATGCCGGTATCTTCATAGGCGTGTTTGAACACGACGACACCGGGGCCTTCGCCGAAGGCCTCGCAGATTTCGGCCAGCACGGCGCGTCGGCCTTCCGGCGTTGCGGCTGCTGCCATCACCTTGCGGCTGTCATAGATCAGCACGTTTTTCTCGACCGCGGAAGCCGTGGGGTATTCGGCAAGCGCGGTGGTCTTTTCCGCCAGGCGGCGAAAGTCGTCGAGATCGCAGCTGTCCTCGCTGAGCCATACGCGGTCGGCGCGCATCTTCCTCAGATTGTCGGTTTTCATAAAGGCTTCTCCCGGTTTTGATGGAGGCAACTATACGCCGTGATGCCGGGTGATATAGATCAGCGATCCATCAAAAAACCATCAGGCGGAATCCATGGCCCATCTCTTTCTCGTCAAGGACATCGCCTTCCAGGCTGGCTTGAGTACTGCCACCGTCGATCGGGTGCTGAACGGCCGACCGGGTGTGCGCCAGCAGACGGAAATGCGGGTGAGGGCGGCGATCGCGGAGCTGGAAAAGCAGCGGACGGGGGCGATGGGCAGCGGGCGGATGCTGGCGATCGATATCGTCATGGAAACGCCGCAGCGGTTCAGCGATGCAGTGCGCGCCGCCTTCGAAGCGGAGATGGCGATCTTCCTGCCCGGCGTCTTCCGCTGCCGGTTTCATTTTACCGAAGTGATGAAGCCGGCTGAGATGGTGCAGCTTGTCGACCGCATCCGGCTGCGTGGCACTGATGGTATCGTGCTCAAGGCGCCTGATGTTGCCGAGGTGGTGGCGGCCGTCGCCCGGGCGGATGCGGCCGGTATTGCCGTGGTGACGCTGGTCACCGACCTGCCGAATTCCCCGCGCATTGCCTATGCAGGCGCCGACAACCGTGCCGCGGGAGAGACCGCCGCCTATTTGATCGGCGAATTTCTCGGGGCAAAATGCGGCAAGGTGCTGGTGACGCTATCGAGTGGACGCTTCCGCGGCGAGGAGGAGCGGGAAATCGGCTTTCGCCGAGTCCTCCGTGCTCACTATCCTGAGATCGGCATCGCCGAAATCAGCGAGGGGCATGGCACCGATGCGGCGACGGGGACGCTCGCGGCGGCAGCTCTTGCTGCCGATCCGACGATTAACGCCGTCTATTCGATCGGCGGCGGCAACCGGGCGGTGCTGGCGGCCTTCGATGCGGCTAAACGTGTCGTCCGCGTCTTCGTCGCCCATGATCTCGATGCTGATAATCGTGCGTTGCTTGCCGCGCGTCGGATCGGCTTCGTTTTGCATCATGATCTCAGAACCGACGCGCGCTCGGCTTTCAGGGCGATCATGAGCCGGGCGGCTTCGCCGCGGCAGGTGGTCCCGGCCTCGCTTTCATCCGTTGAAATCGTTACGCCCTACAACATGCCCGCGGACGATTAGGGCAATCGGCTTCCTTCGATGCCGAATTCGGACTACAGCTTGGGCGAGAGTGAAGGTGAGCGGCATGGATTACAGCGACGTCAGCACGATTGCAGCCTGGATCACGGAGCAGGGACTGAAGGGCGCCTCGGAAGCCGAGCTTATGACCGGTTTCTGCTCGGCCTGCCGCAATGCCGGCCTGCCGCTCGACCGCGGCCTGGCGCTGATGGATACGCTGCATCCGGTGCATGAAGGCCGTGCCTTCCGCTGGGACAGCGTCGAGAAGATCGAGACGGAGTTCGAATATGGCCCGACGAGCTCCGGGGAAGCGGCGGCGAGCTGGCAGAGCTCGGCCTTTTACCATCTTTGGTCCCGCAACGAACGGGAGATCCGCCGGCGCATCGGCTTTGGCGATCCGATCGAGTTCACCATGCTCGACAAGATCGCTGAAGCCGGTCACACGGATTTCGTGGCGATGGTACATCGTTTCAGTGAGGCCGGCACAATCGGCGAAATGGATTGTTTCTTCTCGCATTTCGCGACCAAACATCCCGAGGGCTTTTCCGATCACGACCTTGCCATCCTGCGCAAGCTAGTGCCGGTGCTGGGGCTGGCGATCAAATGCATCGGGCTCGGGCGCATCGCCCGCACCATCGCCGAAGTCTATCTCGGCGAGGACGCAGCGCGCCAGGTGATGGAAGGCAAGATCAGTCGCGGCAAATCGGAGCGGATTTCGGCCGCACTCTGGTTTTCGGATCTGTTGAACTACACCAAGATCTCCGACAGCGTACCGCCAGAGGAAATCATCCCGCTGCTCAATGATTATAGCGAGGCGGTGATCACGGCGATCCACGAATCTGGCGGCAACGTACTCAAGCTGATCGGCGACGGCGTGCTGGCGATCTTCAAGGGCGAGGTGCGGGCAGAAACTTGCCATGCGGCGCTCAGCGCCGAATCGCTTCTGCGGAAAAAGCTTGGCACGCTGAACGCCGCGCGTGCGGCCGACGGCAGGGCGACGACCGATGTCTATATCGGCCTGCATATCGGCGACGTCTTCTACGGCAATATAGGCAGTCAGGACCGGCTGGATTTCACGGTCATCGGCCCTGCCGTCAACGAAGTCAGCCGCATCGCTTCGATGTGCCGCTCGGTCGACCTCAACCTGCTGATCTCCTCCGATTTCGCCATGGCGATCCCGGAGGAACAGCGCGCGGCGCTCGCCTGTGTCGGACGTTATGCATTGCGCGGCGTGCAGCGCGCGCAGGAGCTTTATACGCTCGATAACGCCCGGCTGAACGTCTGATCATCGCAGGACCGGGCCCTATCGCAGCAGCCCTTGGCCGCCGTCGATCCAGATCGGCGTCCCGGTGATGTGCCGAGCCCGGTCGGAGGCGAGGAAGAGAATGGTTTCGGCGACATCCTCGCTCTTGCCCGCCCTGCCACCGGCGATTGGGATATCCCCTTGCGGCCAGATGACCGGAACCTCCGTCTCTTCGCGATGGCGGCTGTCTGTGTTGGCGCCGATATTGGTCTCGATCTCGCCGGGGCAGACGGCATTGACGCGGATCGCGTGCCGGCCGAGTTCGAGGGCGAGCTGCTGGACCATGGCAACCTGGCCGGCTTTGGTTGCGGTGTAGGCGGTGGCGCCCGGCGTCGTGAAGGTCCGGGTGCCGTTGATCGAGGAGACGACGACGATCGAGCCGCCATTCCTCTTCAGGTGGGGCACCGTCAGATGCAGGGTCAGGTAGGTGCCGCGCAGATTGACGGCGATGGTCTTGTCCCATTCATCCGGCTTCAGATCATCGATCGGCGCCCAGACGCCGTTGATCCCGGCATTGGCGACAACGATATCGAGGCCGCCGAAGTTGTCGGTCAGTTGCGCCACGGCGCTCCGCATTTGCGCCTCGTCGCTGGTATCGGCCGTCAGCGCGATCGACCCGCCGCCGGCGGCCTTGATCTCGGCGCAGGTCTTTTCGACCTCGTCGGCGGTGCGGCTCAGCACGGCGACCCTTGCTCCCTCGGCTGCGAGCCGCAGCGCGGCCGCCTTGCCGATGCCGGATCCGGCGCCTGTCACCAACGCGATCTTCCCCTGCAGCTCCATGGGTGGGCTCTCCTTGCCGTTTGACGGTAAGCCAATGTTCGGCACCGCAGTTGGTTCCGAAGGGAGCTATCTGAGAAGGCTGTGCCGGATTGCCCACCTCTCCGGCCCATGGACGGCGGCAAAGAGCAGTCCGGCAAGGAAGGTGAAGTGATCGACGAAGAAGCCGAACTCGGCCTGGTTCTGCTGCCAATGGGATGGACCGTGGAAAGCGAAGGCAAGAAAGATCACGTAGAGGCCCGCCAGCAGGCTGGCCTCGGTGAAGAAGGCTCCCGATATGAAAGCGAGCGCCAGGGCGATCTCGAGAAAGGCCGCCACCCAGGCAAGTAATGTCGCCATCGGAAAACCGGCAGCGGTGATGTAACTCGCCGTCGCGCCCATATCGGCGAACTTGAAGCCGGCGGCCATAAAGAAGATGAAACTGAAAATGATGCGCGCGACAATGATTGCGATTGCTCTGGCCATCTGAAATCTCCCGTTTGAATTTCCACTATGACGGATGAGACGCGCGATATCCGACACGGCGAATGAAAAAGGGCCGCTTGCGCGACCCCATTATTTCTCTCACCACTCGGCGAAGCTGCCATCGGCATGGCGCCAGATCGGGTTGCGCCAGCGATGACCCTCCTTGGCCCGCTCGATGACATAGGCCTCGTCGACCTCGATGCCGAGACCGGGGCCTTGAGGGATCGAGACGAAACCATCGGCATAGTGGAACACCTCCTTGTTGGAGATGTAGTCGAGGATGTCGTTGCCCTTATTGTAGTGGATGCCGAGGCTCTGTTCCTGGATGAAGGCATTATAGCTGACGGCATCGACCTGCAGGCAGGCGGCAAGCGCGATCGGTCCCAGCGGGCAATGCGGCGCCAGCGCCACGTCATAGGCTTCGGCCATCGCCGCGATCTTGCGGCATTCGGTAATGCCGCCAGCATGCGAAAGGTCCGGCTGGATGATATCGACATAGCCGTCGGAAAGGACTTGCTTGAAATCCCAGCGTGAAAAGAGCCGTTCGCCGAGCGCGATCGGTGTCGAGGTGTGGTTGACGATATCGCGCAGGGCTTCCTTGTTTTCGGAGAGCACCGGCTCCTCGATAAACATCAGCTTGTAGGGATCGAGTTCCTTGGCGAGAACCTTGGCCATCGGCTTGTGCACGCGGCCATGGAAATCGACGCCGATGCCGATATGCGGGCCGATCGCCTCGCGAATGGCGGCGATGGTTTCGACCGCCTTTTCCACCTTCTCGTTGGTGTCGACGATCTGCATTTCTTCGCAGCCATTGAGCTTGATCGCCTTGAAGCCGCGGGCGACCACCTCCCTGGCATTGTTGGCGACATCGGCGGGACGGTCGCCGCCAATCCAGGAATAGACCTTGATGCGGTCGCGCAGCTGGCCGCCGAGCAGGGAATGGATCGGCTGGCCGAGTGCCTTGCCCTTGATATCCCACAGCGCCTGGTCGATGCCCGAGATCGCGCTCATATGGACAGCGCCGCCGCGATAGAAGCCGCCGCGATACATCACAGTCCAGTGGTCCTCGATCAGAAAGGGGTCCTTGCCGATCAGATAATCTTCCAATTCGTGGACAGCAGCTTGAACGGTGAGCGCGCGGCCTTCGACGACCGGTTCACCCCAGCCGACGATGCCTTCGTCGGTCTCGACCTTCAAAAACAGCCAGCGCGGCGGAACGATATAGGTGGTGAGTTTGGTGATCTTCATCGCGTTCTTCAGTCTCTTCTTAGGTTTGCGCTCAGCGGCACTTCCGCAGATTTCCGATGATCCATCATTTCGTTCTGCCGATCGCCTTTTCGGCGGCGGCAAGGTCGCGCACAGCAAGATCGAGCATGCGGTTGGCGCAGTCGCGGGCGCCAGCCTTGTCGCGCATGCGCAGGGCCTCGACCAACTGGCCGTGAACGAGCACCGCATCCTCGCGATTCTCGACGCCGATGTTGGAGGCATGTAGCGCATATTTCAGCGCCGCATGGATGGCGCTCGACAGGCGGCGGAAGACCTGGTTGTGACTGGCGGTGAGCAGCACCGTGTGGAACATGACGTCGGCGTCGGTGAAACCTTCCGGGTCATGGGCGCTGTCGCGCATCTGCCGCCAGGCATTGTCGAGATCGGCGATCTCCTGGGCGCTGGCGCGCTCGGCGGCATATTCGGCTGCTGCCGGCTCGATGGTGCGGCGGGCTTCGAGAATGCAGCCAAGCAGGTCGAAATCCTTGATGTAGGGTCCCATCCATTCCAGCACGTCGGCGTCCAGGATATTCCAGTCGTCCTTGTCGCAGACGGTGGTTCCGACCCGCGGTTTGCCGCGGACGAGGCCTTTCGATTCCAGCACTTTCAGCGATTCGCGAATGACAGTGCGGCTGACGCCGTAGAGTTCGCAGAGGTCGTTCTCGCGGGGCAGCGGCGAGCCGGAGGGATAGCGGTCTGCACATATATCCTGGGCGATTGCCGCCGTGACGTTGCGGCGGACGCGCGGGCGCTTCTCAATGCCGGGGCCTTCTGCCTCGCCCTGTCGCTCGATTGTTTCCAACTCACCTCTCCGCTCTATGTCGTCGCCAGGCAATCGAACCTCATTATCCGAATTCGGTAGGCTTTGCGACGCTCCTCCCAGGCTCTCGTCGACAATCCTATTATTACAATCATCATACATTGGCAATTGACTGGTATGATGATTTGTCATAATTCATTGGACGCTGCCTGGGAGGCAGTTGCTCGGTTTTAAGAGTTCAGGGAGAGAGAAATGCGCTCGTTCAAAGCAGCCATCCTGGCTGGCACTTTCGCCATTCTGGCCGCCGGCTCGGCATTTTCGGCAGACGTCAAGATAGGGTTCATCGTCAAGCAGCCCGAAGAGCCGTGGTTCCAGGACGAATGGAAATTCGCCGACCAGGCCGCCAAAGAAAAAGGCTTCACCGTCGTCAAGATCGGCGCCGAAGATGGCGAGAAGGTCCAGTCGGCGATCGACAATCTCGGCGCCCAAGGTGCGCAGGGCTTCATTATCTGCACGCCGGACGTCAAGCTCGGCCCCGGCATCGTCGCCAAAGCCGAAGCCAACCAGTTGAAGCTGATGACGGTGGACGACCGTCTCGTCAGCGCCGACGGCAAGCCGCTGGAAGACGTGCCGCATATGGGCATCTCCGCTACGAAAATCGGCGAAACCGTTGGCCAGGCGATCGTCGACGAGATCAAGAAGCGCGGCTGGGACATGAAGAATGTCGGCGCCGTCCGGGTCTCCTACGACCAACTGCCGACTGCCGTCGACCGCGTCGATGGCGCGATCGCGGTGCTGAAGTCGGCCGGTTTCCCGGCTGAGAACATCTATGACGCGCCGCAGGCGAAGACGGACACCGAAGCGGCGCTTAATGCGGCGACCACCGTTCTGAACAAACATGCCGAGGTGAAATATTGGGTTGCCTTCGGTCTCAACGACGAAGCCGTCCTCGGCGCCGTCCGCGCTTCTGAATCGGTCGGTATTCCGGCGGCCAACGTTATCGGCGTCGGTATCGGCGGTGCGGAATCGGCGATCAACGAGTTCAAGAAGCCGGCGGCCACGGGCTTTTTCGGCACGGTCATCATCTCGCCGAAGCGTCACGGTTACGAGACGGCGCTGAATATGTACGACTGGATCGCGAACGACAAGGAGCCGGCAAAGCTGACGCTGACCTCTGGTTCGCTGGCGCTGCGCAGCGATTACGAAACGGTCCGCAAGGATCTTGGCATCGAGTGATCATCCCAGGATGATATTTCCGGCGGCCGCTCAGCGCGCCGTCGGATCCTTCTCGGCGGAGCGGCGATGGCTTTCCTCGAATTCAACAATATCTCCAAGGGTTATCCCGGCGTGCAGGCGCTGGCGAATGTTTCCTTCTCTGTCGAGAAGGGCGCCGTTCACGGACTGATGGGAGAAAACGGTGCCGGCAAATCGACGCTGATCCGCGTCCTATCCGGCGATCAGTCCGCCGATGACGGCTGCATTCTGATCGGGGCGGAGGAGCAGAAGTACGGCTCCGTTCGCGACGCTTTCCATGCCGGCGTCATCGTCATCCATCAGGAACTGCAGCTCGTTGCGGAGTTGACGGTCGCCGAAAATCTCTGGCTCGGGCGCTTTCCGGCCAAGGGCGGGGTCATCCATTCGAAGACGCTGATCGAGACGGTGCGATCGAAGCTCGAGGAGATCGGCATCGATGTCAATCCGTCGGCCAAGGTCGCCTCGCTATCGATCGGCGCCCGACAGATGGTCGAGATCGCCAAGGCCGTCATGCTCGAAGCACGGGTGATCGCGCTTGATGAGCCGACCTCGTCGCTTTCCTCGCGCGAGAGCGAAATCCTGTTTTCGCTTATCGATAGGCTGAAGGCGAAGGGAACGGTCATTCTCTACGTCTCGCATCGTCTCGACGAGATTTTCAGGCTCTGCGACAGCCTGACGGTGCTGCGCGACGGCAAGATTGCCGCCCACCATCCCGATATCGCCGAAACGACGCGGGAGCAGATCATCTCGGAAATGGTCGGACGCGAGATTAGCAATGTCTGGGGATGGCGCGAACGTCCGCTCGGCGACATCAGGCTCGAGGTCAAGGGCCTGTCGGGGCCGAGGCTGCGCAACCCGATCAGTTTCTCAGTCCGCCAGGGCGAGATTCTTGGGTTCTTCGGTCTGATCGGCGCCGGCCGCAGTGAGATGGCGCGGCTGCTTTACGGTGCCGATACCAGACATCAGGGTCAGGTCGCGATCGATGGGATTGCGGTTTCACCGAACAATCCGAAGGCGGCGATCAACGCCGGCATGGTGCTCTGCCCCGAGGACCGCAAGTTCGACGGCATCGTCCAGGGGCGATCGATCGAAGAGAATATCGCGATTTCGTCGCGTCGGCATTTCTCGCCCTTCGGAATTCTGAGCCCGAGACGAGAGGGGGCGCTGGCGGATCGGTTCATTGCCCGACTTAGGGTACGAACGCCGTCGCGCAAGCAGGACATCATCAATCTCTCCGGCGGCAATCAGCAGAAGGTCATTCTCGGGCGCTGGCTGTCCGAGCAGGGGATCAAGGTCCTCGTCATCGACGAACCGACGCGCGGCATCGATGTCGGGGCGAAATCGGAAATCTACGACATCCTTTACGAGCTTGCGGCCGGCGGCATGGCGATCGTGGTGATCTCAAGCGAGCTGCCTGAAGTCATGGGCATTTCCGATCGCATCATGGTGATGTGCCAGGGCAGGGTGGCGGCCAATATTGCCCGTCAGGATTTCGACGAGCGTGCCATTCTGACGGCTGCACTTCCGGACAAGAATGCGGCGGGCATCATTTAGGACCAGGAATACGGATAATGAATTCGTTGAAAAAAATTCTTCTCGGTGAGCAGGGGCTGGTGGTGATTTTCGCTGCCGCCTTTGTCATCGTCTCGCTCTTCGTTCCGAACTTCCTGACCGAGCGAAACATGCTGGGGCTGCTGCAGTCGGTTGTCACGATCGGCATTGTCGCCTGCACGATGATGTTCTGCCTGGCGTCGCGCGATTTCGATCTTTCGGTCGGGTCGATCGTCGCCTTCTCCGGCATGATCGCCGTGATGGTCTCGAACGCCACGGGCTCCATCCCTCTCGGGTTGCTCGCCGCTCTGCTGTGCGGCGCCGTCGTCGGCTTGGTCAACGGCATCGTCATCGCCCGCTTTCGCATCAATGCGCTGATCACCACGCTGGCGACCATGCAGATCGTGCGCGGGCTGGCGCTGATCGCCTCGGACGGCCGCGCCGTCGGCATCAACGATCCTGCCTTCTATCAGCTTGCCCTATCGCGCTTCCTGACAGTGCCGACGCCGATCTGGATCATGCTGATCCTTTTTCTGGTCTTCGGTTTCGTGCTCAATCGCACCGTCTTCGGCAAGAACACGCTGGCGATCGGCGGCAACCCCGAGGCCTCGCGGCTTGCCGGCGTCAATGTCGTCAACATGCGCATCTGGATCTTTGCGCTGCAGGGGCTCGTCTGCGGCATTGCCGGCATCCTGCTTGCCTCGCGCATCACCTCCGGCCAGCCGAATGCGGCGACGGGACTTGAACTTTCGGTGATCTCGGCCTGTGTTCTCGGCGGCGTTTCGCTAGCCGGCGGACGGGCGGCCATGAGCGGGGTCATTGTCGGCGTGCTGATCATGGGCATTGCCGAAAACGTTATGAATCTCCTGAATATCCAGGCATTCTATCAGTATGTCGTGCGCGGGCTGATCCTGCTGATCGCGGTGCTGCTCGACAATTTGAGATCTTCGGCTGCTGGACGGCGCGGATGAGTGAAGGACAGGCCGTGAGCGACATCGAACTGAGGCACGGCGATCTCGCCGTCCGGGTCAGCCCCCGGGGTGCCGCGGTCACCGCCGCGACGTTTCGCGGCATCCCCTTTCTCGTGGCCGCCGGCGGGCTTGACGGAGCGATGGCGAATTTTGCAATGGTGCCGTTCGGCAATCGCGTCGAAGGCAACAGCATGTCTTTTGCCGGACGTGACTATGCCTTCCAGCCGAATACCTCAGATCCGCTCTATCGGCATGGCGACGGCTGGCTCAGCCTCTGGCAGCTTGAAGACGCCGGCCCGGAGAATGCGCAGTTTTCCTTTTCCCGCGGCGCCGACAGCGTTTCACCCTATGCCTATCTTACCCGGCAGGAAATCCGTCTCGCCGGCGATGTACTGGTGCTGACGCTTTCCGTCGAAAACCGCGGCGAAGCGGCTCTCCCCTTCGGGCTTGGTCAACATCCCTTTTTCGTACGGACGCCAAAAACGCGACTGACGATTGCGGCCGATCGCTATTGGAACGAGCGGCCGGATCATCTCCCTGAGAGGCCCGGCCCGGTGCCTGACTATTTCGATTTCAGATCTGAAAAGCTGTTGCCGCAAAGATGGATGAACAATGCCTTCGAGGGTTGGAATGGGCAGGCGGCAATCGTCTGGCCGGAACTTGGAATCCAGGCGGCGCTGGAAGCCGACGGCGCGCTCGATCGCTTCATGCTCTATATGCCGGTCGACCGGAGCGACTTCTTCTGCCTCGAGCCGATGAGCCATCTGCCGAACGGCCACCACCTGCCTGATTTGGGCGGGCTGACGCCGCTTGCGCCCGGGGAAGTTCTTGCCGGCAAGGTAACGATCCTGATGTCGGGGCTGCCGGTTCAATCGGAGGGGAGATAGATGGGTAGCCGCCTGCAGGGTAAGAACATCCTGATAACAGGTGCCGCGCAGGGTATCGGTCTTGCGATTGCAAAGGCTTTTATGCGGGAAGATGCCGCCGTCTTTCTCGTCGATCGCGACGCCGCATTGCTGGCGAAGTCAGTAAAAGAGCTCAAAAGCATCGGTGGGCGACTTGGTTATCTGCCGGCCGATATAACCGATTCTGGAACGATCACGACATTGGTCGCTCAGGCGAATGAAGAGATCGGCCAGTTGAACGCGCTGGTCAACAATGCCGGTGTGAATGTCTTTGCCGAACCGCTCGAGACGACGGATGAAGTGTGGAACCGCTGCTTCGACATCAATCTGAAGGGTGCGTGGAACTGCTGCAAGGCGGTGCTGCCTGGCCTGATCGAACAGGGCGGCGGCGTCATCCTCAATATTGCTTCGACGCACGCTTTCACCATCATCCCGCACACATTTCCTTATCCGTTGGCAAAACACGCGCTGCTTGGAATGACCAAATCCCTCGGTCTCGAATATGCGGGCCGTAATGTCCGGGTGAATGCGCTGGCGCCGGGCTATGTCTCGACGCAGAAGGTGATCGATTACTGGAACGGGTTCCCAGATCCTGAGGCGGCAAAGGCTGAGACGATGAGGTTGCATCCCGGCGGGCGCATCGCGACGCCGGAGGAGATCGCCATGGCGGCCGTGTTCATGATTTCAGACGAGTGCCCTTTCATGAATGCCACCTGCCTGACGATCGACGGCGGTCTCAGCGTGCTGCAGCATCCTGCCTGAAAGCGCTTCGATTCCCGCTGATTTTTACAGGCCTGTCGTCTTCTCAGGATAGAGCATTATATTGGCCATCGGGAAGGCTATCTGATCTCCCGCGGGCATGGAGCGGCGCCCTGCCGCTTTCTGGAAACAGTTGGAGCATGATGTTGTCCGAAAACCGCGCACACTTTTCGGCATCATGCTCTGAAAGCACAATCGAAAACAGGAGGACGGCATGCAGATCAATCGCACGGCTTCGGCTCATTGGACCGGTGGCCTCAAAGACGGCAAAGGCCTGATCTCGACGCAGAGCGGCGCCCTGAAAGACTATCCTTACGGCTTTGCCAGCCGCTTCGAAGGCATTGCCGGCACCAACCCGGAGGAGCTGATTGGTGCCGCCCATGCCGGCTGCTTCACCATGGCGCTTTCATTGATCCTCGGCGAAGCCGGTTTTACCGCCGAGTATATGGAAACCTCCGCCAAGGTGACGCTCGAAAGCGTCGAGGGCGGCTTTGCCATCACCGCCATCCATCTTTCGCTCACCGGTCGTATTCCCGGCGCCGATGAGGCGACCTTCACCGAACTTGCCAATAAGGCGAAGGCCGGCTGCCCGGTTTCCAAGGCGCTCGCCTCCGTTCCGATCACGCTCGACGTCAAGCTCGGCTAATTTCCGTTGCCGCTAACGAGGTGCCGCGCGCGTTTGGCGTCGCGGCACTTTTCAGCAGCGTTCGACAATAGCGTTCGATCGCTTCGGAAAAATCCCACATCTACAAATGAACGCGCATCGGCGGCATCTCGCCTGGGCGCTGTGCTGACTGTTGACAAATGACGCATGATATTTTACGACTGACGAAATTCAAAAATCGTCAGTCGTAATTCGAGTATCGAAACTATGGACGACATCACGGAAAATACACTCGACGTCACGCGGCAGGAGAATGTCACCCGCATTCTCGACGCGGCCGAGCGGCTGTTCCGCCACTATGGCTACAGCAAGACGACGGTGGCTGACATCGCCCGCGATCTCGGCATGTCGCCAGCCAATATTTATCGGTTCTTCGCCTCCAAGGTGGAGATCCACCAGGCGCTCTGCGGGCGTATGCTCGCTACCGCCTATCAAATCGCCTACGACATCCGCCATCAGCCGGTCAGCGCCAGTGAGCGGCTGCGCCGCTATGTCACGACCCAGCATCAGTTGACGCTCGATCTGATGCTCGACGAGATGAAGGTGCACGAGATGATCATCGTCGCGATCGAGCGCGACTGGCATGTCATCGAGAAACATATCGACCGCGTCCACGATCTCATTGCCGAAATCATCGCCGAAGGAATTGCGGCGGGAGAATTCGCCGAGCAGGACCCGGTCGTTGCGTCGCGCTGCTTCGGCGCAGCGACGATCAATCTCTGCCATCCGCAGATGGTGGCGCAATGTCTTGCCAAAACGAACCGCGCGAGCGTCGACGAACTGATCGACTACGTGATCAGGGCGCTGAAGAAATAATGGACGGCAGCCGCCGTCGAGACCCCCAAACCATCCAGGAGTGCGGAAGATGTTTTCGCTCAAGAGCCTCAGCCATCACATGCCGTCTGTCGCCCGCCTTGTGTTTGTCGGCGCTATCGGCATCGGCGTTTCCGCCTGTTCGGAAGAGAAGGCTGAGGTCAAGCAAGTCATCCGGCCGGTGAAGGTCGTCGAGATCGCCAAGGCCGGCGACACCCGCAAGCTCGACTATTCGGGCTCGGTCAAGGCACGCACGGAGATGAACCTCGGGTTTCGCGTTGCCGGCAAGATCACCGAACGCCTCGTCGATATCGGCGACCGGGTGACGCCGGGCGATGTGCTCGCCCGAGTCGACGCCACCGATTACCAGCTGGCGGTCAGAACGGCGGAAGCCAATCTTGCCTCTGCCGAAAGAGGCGTCGAAACTGCCGATCTCGCCAATAAACGCGCCGAGCAGCTTTTCGACAAGAGTGTCGCCCCGAAGTCGCAGCTCGAGCAGGCTTCGCTCAGCCATGACCAGGCGATGTCGCAGCGCGACGCCGCCCTCTCCGCGCTCGACCAGGCGAAGAACCAGGTGAGCTACACCGAGCTCAAGGCCGGTCAGAACGGCATCGTCACATCAATCAATGCCGATACCGGTCAGGTTGTCGGCTCCGGCACCGCCGTCGTCACCGTTGCCGTCGACGGTGAGAAGGAAGTGCAGATCGCAGTTCCCGAAAACGACATTGCGGAATTCAAGCCGGGCAAGACGGTCAAGACAAGCTTCTGGGCCGATAGCAAGCTGGTGCTCGATGGCAAGGTGCGGGAAGTCTCAGGCAGCGCCGACCAGCAGTCGCGCACCTTTGCGGTGCGGGTGAGCCTGCCGAACGATCCGCAGGTGTTGCTCGGCATGACCGCGACGATCGAGGCCGACGTCAGCAACGGCAATAGCTATGTCTCGATCCCACTCAGCGCACTGGCTGAAAAGGACGGCAAGCAGATGGTCTGGACCGTCGACCGCGATACGGCGACCGTGCATGGCCGCGATATCAAGGTCGCGGATTTCACCAGCGACGGCGTGCATGTGACCGAGGGTCTCGATACCGGCGATCTCGTGGTTGCGGCCGGCACGCAGTTCATGACCGAGAACCTGAAGGTGAAGGTGCCGGACCAGCAGTCGGCCCTGGCCGACACGGACCAGACCGTCCGCTGATTGCGTCGCAAAGGGGAAGAAAACCATGGACGCCAACACTACCGAAAAGCGGCCCTTCAATCTGTCGCGCTGGGCGATCGGCCATCCGAGCATCGCCCGCTTCCTCTTCGGACTGATCATCATCACCGGCGTGCTCGGCCTGATGCGCATGGGCCAGCGCGAGGATCCCGAATTTACCTTCCGCGTCATGGTCGTTCAGGCGATCTGGCCGGGCGCTTCTATCCAGGAGATGGAAGATCAGGTCGTCAACAAGATCGAGCGCAAGCTGCAGGAAACGCCGCATATCGACTGGGTCAAGTCCTATACGCGGGCGGGCAGCGCGATCATCACCCTGCAGGTCAAGGGCGATACGAATTCGAAGGACGTGGCTGATGCCTTCTACCAGGTGCGCAAGAAGGTCGGCGATATCTCCAGCGAGCTGCCGCAGGGCCTGCTCGGCCCCTATTTCAACGACGAATTCGGCGATACTTTCATCACGCTGCATTCGATCAGCGGCGACGGTTATTCCTATCCGGAGCTGAAGAAATTCGCGATCCAGGCGCGCGACATGCTGCTGACGACGCCTGGTGTCGAGAAGGCGGTCATCATCGGCGACCAGCCTGAGAAGATCTATATCGACGTCTCGTCCAAGGCGCTCGCCGAGCGCGGCCTGACGATCCTCGACCTGCAGAATGCCATCAAGGGCCAGAACAATGTCGATCCGGCCGGCTCCGTCGATACCGGCCTGCGCTCGGTGCGCATCTCGGTCGAAGGCGACGTAAAGAAGGCGGCCGATATCCGCGAGCTGCGCCTTCGCGCCGGCGGCCAGGTGACGCGCCTCGGCGATATCGCCACCGTCAGTTCCGGGCTGGAAGACCCCTATCAGCGCAAGTACCGTTTCAATGGCCATGACAGCGTTCAGGTCGGCGTCGTGATGGCCAAGGGCTTCAATGTCACCGATGTCGGCAAGGGCGTCGAGGCGACCTATCAGCGCTTCGAAGAGGCGCTGCCTTACGGCGTCGCTGTCGATCAGATCGCCAACCAGCCGGACGTGGTGACGGATGCGGTCAGCGAATTCATGCATGCACTCGGCGAAGCCCTTGTTATCGTGCTTATCGTTTCGTTCCTATCGATCGGCTGGCGCTCGGGCCTGGTCATCGCCATCGCCATTCCGCTGGTGCTCGCCGCCACCTTCGCGCTGATGTACGAACTCGGCATCGATCTGCAGCGCATCTCGCTCGGCGCGCTGATCATCGCGCTCGGCCTGCTCGTCGACGATGCGATGATCGTCGTCGAGATGATGGAGCGAAAGCTGGAGGAAGGGCTCGTCAAGATCGAGGCGGCAAGCTTCGCCTATTCCTCGACCGCCTTCCCGATGCTGACGGGCACGCTGATCACCACGGCCGGCTTCATTCCCGTCGGCTTTGCCGCATCGACGGCCGGCGAATATGTGCGTTCGCTGTTTTATGTCGTCGGCATTGCGCTGGTGACCTCATGGTTCGTCGCGGTCTATTTCACGCCGTGGCTCGGCTACATGATCCTCAAGCAGCGCCATCACGCCGGCGAGCATCACGATGCCTTCGACACCGGCTTCTATCGCCGTCTGCGCGGCACGGTCGGCTGGGCGGTGCGCCACCGGGTCATCGTGCTGCTCTTGACGCTCGGCACCTTCGTCACCAGTCTCTGGGCCTTCCAGTTCATCCCGCAGAATTTCTTCCCGCAATCCTCGCGGCCGGAAATCCTCGTCGATCTTTGGCTGCCTGAGGGCACCAGCATCAAGGAAGTCGAGGTGCAGGCAAAGGCGCTCGAAGCCAAGATGATGGATGATCACGACAAGAAGTTCATCGCCACCTATATCGGCGAAGGCGCGCCGCGTTTCTTCCTGCCGCTCGACCAGCAGCTGCGCAACCCGAACTTCGCCCAGCTTCTCGTCATGGCCAATGATGAACCGGCGCGCGAGCGGCTGATCGTCAAGCTGCGGACGATTCTTGCCGAAGATTTCCCTGAGATTCGCGGCAAGGTCGACCGTCTCTTCCTCGGCCCACCCACAGGTTGGCCGGTGCAGATGCGCGTCATGGGTCCTGACCGACAGGAAGTGCGAGCGATCGCCGATCAGGTGAAGGCGCGCTTCCAGGCCAACCCGATGCTCGGCGCCATCCATGACGACTGGCTGGAACAGGTGCCGGCGATGAAGCTGGTGATCGACCAGGACCGCGCCCGGGCTCTCGGCGTCACCTCGCAGCGCGTGCGCCAGATGCTGCAGACCGCCATGTCCGGTGCTGCGCTCGACGATTTCCGCGACGGCGAGGAGACGGTCTCTATCGTCGCCCGCGAGCCGGATGCCAGCCGCTCGCTGCTGTCGGCGGTCAATTCCGTCTATGTCCCGACGGATTTCGGCGGCTTCGTGCCGGTCTCGCAGGTCGCCAAGGTCGTGCCGGTCATGGAGCAGGGAATCGAATGGCGGCGCAACAGGCTGCCGACGATCACCGTGCGCGCGACGCTGCCTGACGATGTGCAGCCGAACGACGTGGTGATGAAAATGTATGCCGACCTGAAGGACCTGCGCGACAGCCTGCCGGCCGGCTACAACGTCGAGATCCAGGGCGGCGCCGAGGATGCGGCGGAAAGCCAGATGTCGATCGCCGCCAAAGCGCCGATCATGCTCGCCGTCATCATCGTACTGCTGATGATCCAGCTGCAGCATTTCGGCAAGGCGATGCTGGTGCTCGCCACCGGACCGCTCGGCATTATCGGTGCGGCGGCCGCCTTGCTGATCAGCGGCGCGCCTTTCGGCTTCGTGGCGATCCTCGGCGTCATCGCGCTGCTCGGCATCATCATGCGCAACTCGATCATCCTGGTCGATCAGATCGACCAGGACATCAAGGCCGGCATGCACCGGCAGGAGGCGATCGTCGGTGCGGCCGTACGGCGTTTCCGGCCGATCATGCTGACGGCTCTGACCGCCGTGCTGGCGCTGATCCCGATCTCGCGCGGCGTCTTCTGGGGTCCGCTCGCTTACGCGATGATGGGCGGTATCCTGGTTGCGACCGTGCTTACCATTCTGGTTCTGCCCGCCGGTTACGCGCTTTTCTTCGGCCGGGAGCCGAAGGCAAAGGACGAGCCAGGCCGGGATGCCGACGCCATCCAGGAAGAGGCGGATGACAGACATCCGCCGGCGTTGGCAGCAGAGTGAGGACGGCGCGGCGAAAGCCGCGCCGTTTTCCTTTCTTCAGTCGCAGTCACACCGCAATTCTTCCGACGACGCCGACTCCGCCTCGAAAAAGTCAAGCTGCGGACGCATGCCGGGAAACTGCGGCGGCAAAAACACAGCTCATGTCTTGCCGCGGATCGGGGGAAATATGAGCATTGCCAATTATCGTCTGGAAGCGAGCTGGAGCCCGGTAGAGGGCAGCTTTGGGCGCCTGACCTTCACGCTCTTCAATCTTTCGACCGAGCCGCTGTCCGGCTTCTCGCTCGCATACACGTCGGAGACGCGGGTTGCCGACAAACATGTCTGCAACGGCGGCAGCCTGAAACGACGGTTCGCGCATTTCCATGAATTCCTGCCGCATGAGGAGCTGAGCGTGCCGCTGGGCGGGCACTGGCGGTTCACGGTCGAGGGGCTGACCAGAGAGCCGAAACATGCGACGTCAGGCATCAAATCGGCCTATTTGACACTTGTCGACGGGCGCCATGTTCCCGTCGCTTTCGGCGATCTCATGCTCGAAGGCCGGGATGGCGGTGTGGCGCCGCCGCTTCTGCCGCCGGGCCGGATCGAGGAGCCCTATGCGCTGTTGCCCTGGCCGCTGGCGCTCGGGCTGAAGGCGGGAGATCTGCCGGTCATCCTTTATCCCGTCGAAAGAACCCGGCCCGACGCGATCACGGCGCTCTCCCTGGTTCTCGCGCTTTACCAGCGGCTCTATCCGGCCGACAACCTCCCGTTTTCCCTCAGTGCCGTCAAAGGCGGGCGGGCCATTCGTTTCGCCACCGAATCCTCTATCGCCGCCTTCGCCTACGAATTGCGTTTTACCGCACATGAGATCGTGCTTTCGAGTGCAGATGCGGCTGGGCGGCAATATGGGCTGATCAGCCTGGCGCAATTGCTGCACGGCGCCCGCACCGATCGGGAGCGCTTCAAATTCCCGAATTTCGGCACGATCGCCGACCAGCCGCGTTACGACTGGCGTGGCTGCCATCTCGATGTCTCGCGGCAGTTCTATCCGGTGGCCGACGTCGTGCGGCTGATCGACATCCTCGCCTGGAACAAGCTCAACATCTTCCATTGGCATCTGACCGACGACGAAGCCTGGCGGCTGGAGATCAAGGCCTATCCGGCCCTGACGGAGATTGGTGCCCGGCATGGGCCGGATGAGGTGCTTGTGCCGCAGCTCGGCGACGGGGCGGAAACGCGCTCCGGCCATTACACCCAGGACGAGGTGAGGCAGATCGTTGCGCATGCCACCTCGCTGCATATCGAGGTGGTGCCGGAAATCGATATTCCCGGCCACAGCACCGCGACGCTGTTCTCGCTGCCCGAGCTCATCGACGGCCAGGAGGCGCCGGACAGCTACCGCTCGGTGCAAGGTTATCCCAACAATGCCCTCAATCCGGCGGTCGAATTCACCTATGAATTTCTCGGCAAGGTGTTCGACGAGATGGTGACGCTGTTTCCCAGCGAATATATCCATATCGGCGGCGATGAAGTGGCGCAGGGCTCCTGGCTTTCCTCGCCGCTTTGCAAGGCGCTGATGGAGCGGGAGAAACTGGCCGGCACCGCCGAGCTGCAATCCTATCTTTTGAAACGGATCAAGGCCATGCTGTTGGAACGCGGCAGGAAGCTCGCCGGCTGGAACGAGGTCTCACATGGCGGCGGCGTCGATCGCGACGGCACGCTGTTGATGGCCTGGGAAAAGCCCGCTGTCGGTATCGAGTTGGCTGAGGACGGCTATGATGTGGTGATGACGCCGGGCCAGGCCTATTATCTCGACATGGCGCAGGCCGAAGCCTGGGCCGAGCCCGGCGCGGCATGGGCGGGCTACGCTCCGCCGGAACACACCTACGCTTACGAGGCCGAGGGCGAGTTGCCGGAGGCGTTGCAAGAGAAGATGCGCGGCATCCAGGCCTGCATCTGGACCGAGAACTTCCTCTCCCGCGCCTATTTCAACCGGCTGGTTTTTCCGCGCCTTTCTGCCGTTGCCGAGGCTGCCTGGACGCCTTCGGCGCGCAAGGACTGGGATCGCTTCGCGGCGATCGTGCGGATGTGGCCGGTGCTCTAGGGAAGCCGGCGGTTAGGCCGCCTCGGCCTTCAATCCTAGCAGTGCTGCGCCGATCAGGCCGGGTTCGATACGGCATTGGCTGCGCACCACCAGCGGCCGGTCGAACTTGCGCAGGATGCGGGCGCGCACGGTGTGATCGAGCTCGGCAAGCAGCGGCTCGACATTGGACAGCCCGCCGCCGACCGGCACGATGGTGGCACCGGTGATGTTGATCGTCAGCGCCAGGGGCGAGGCGACGAGATCGACATAGACGTCGATCGTCCGGGTCGCCTTCTTCTCACCATGTTGCCATTGAGCGATGATTTCTTCGCTCGAAAGGTCGAGATCATGCAGCGTCTTGTGCAGGCGTTCCAGGCCACGGGCGCCGCCGACGGTGTCGACGCATCCCTTCTGGCCGCAGCCGCAGGCATAGGCGGGAATGGGGACAGGCGGATTACCGGCTGCGGATGCGATGATCGGCCCGTGACCCCATTCGCCGGCAAAACCGCCGGCCTCATTGACGAGGCGCCCATCGGCTACCAGGCCGCCGCCGACGCCGGTGCCGAGGATGGCGCCGAAGACGATGCGGTGGCCGCGACCGGCGCCGAGGCCGGCTTCGGCCATGGCGAAACAGTCGGCGTCGTTGGCGATCAGCACCGGAAGCCCGAGTTCCGCTTCGAGATCCGCCGCCAGCGTGCGGCCATGGATGCAGGCAATGTTGGCGCAGGTCAGCCGCTGCGTATCGGGATCGACGACACCGGCGATGGAGAGGGCAGTGCGGCTCGGCGCTTCACCGGTTTCAGCGATGATGGCGCGCAAGGTCGCGACGAAAGCGGCGAAATCATCCCTCGGCGTCGGGCGGCGGCCGAGGGGGACGATGTCCGCCTCGGAGCGGGCGATGCCGCCCTTGATGGCGGAGCCGCCGATGTCGAATGAAATGATCATTGCCACCCTGCCGTTTCTCTGGTCTGTGGTGTCTGCTCGCACTGTTGGCGGGGAATTACAAGCCTTCATTCCGCTGCGCGCCATGCGCTGGCGGCGCCAAGGGGATGATCCAGACAAATCGCCACCAACAGCTATTCCCGTCCCACAAGTCATTCAATTGGCATATTGCGCGGCCAAAATCTGCGCCTGCACTTCCATCACCCACTGGTATCATGACCATCGAAAACGCCGATTCCCATAGACGCAGAAGACCACGTCCACCCCGCCCCAAAGGTCGCCGCCTCTCATCCATCCTGCGTCAGCTGGCCGCCGACCGGAGCCGGGAACGGATTTCGATCGGTGACCTGTTCCAGACGATGGGCGACAGGGCGATCAGCGCTTTGATGCTGATCTTCGCGCTGCCGAACGCTTTTCCGACGCCGCCGGGCACTTCGGCAGTGCTCGGCGCGCCGCTCGTCTTCCTGGCGGCGCAACTGACCTTCGGGCTGAAACCCTGGCTTCCGAGGATAATTGCCGACCGTTCGATGCGGCGGGAGGATTTCGAAACCATTGTCGGCCGCATTCATCGCTGGCTCGCCTGGGCGGAGCGCATGCTGAAGCCGAGGCTGGCGATCTTTGCCGAGCCGCCGGCGGAATACATCGCCGGGGCCGCATGCCTGCTGCTGTCGATCGTATTGCTGCTGCCGGTGCCGCTCGGCAATATGCTGCCGGCGATCACCATCTCGGTCTTCGCTTTCGGCATATTAGGCCGCGACGGGCTCTTCGCGCTGATCGGCTTCGTGATGACGGCGGTGTCGCTGGTCGTTGCCGGCGGTGTGATTTACGGTCTGGTGAAGGCGGCGATCTATTTCGTCATGCAATGGTTTGCCTGAGTAATTCGACAGGGCTCCTGTCAACAGGCTCGACATTTGCCGGAATTTTGTTTTGATCTGGCGCGATACAGATTCAAATCATGTTCGGCGGCGGCACGCCGGCTCACTTTCGCGTGGTAGGCATTTAATGGCAAAAAGATCCGAGACCCCTGCACGGCTCGACGATGCGGCGCGTGCCGGCTGGCTCTACTACGTCGCCGGGCGCACGCAGGATGAAATCGCCGCTACGATGGGGATCTCGCGGCAATCGGCGCAGCGGCTGGTGTCGCTGGCGGTCGCCGAGCGCCTGATCAAGGTGCGGCTCGATCATCCGATCGCGGCCTGCCTGGAACTCGCCAGTCAACTGCGGCGGAAATTCGGGCTGAAACATGTGGAGGTGGTGCCGAGCGATTCCGGGTCGTCGGCGACGGTCGGCATTGCCGAGGCGGCCGCGGCCGAAATCGAGCGGTGGCTGAAACGGTCCGAGCCGATCGTGCTCGCCGTCGGTACCGGCCGGACACTGAAGGCCGCCGTCGATCAGCTTCCGGCGATCGAATGTCCCCATCATCGTATCGTCTCGCTGACCGGCAATATCGCGCCGGACGGATCGGCTGCTTATTACAACGTCATCTTCAGCATGGCCGATGCCGTGAAAGCGCGACACTATCCGATGCCGTTGCCGGTGCTCGTCACCTCGGCGGAAGAGCGGGAGCTGCTGCATGGTCAGCAGCTGGTGCGCTCGACACTCGACATCAGCGCGCAAGCCGACGTCACCTTCGTCGGCATCGGCGAACTCGGAATCGACGGGCCGCTCTGCGTCGACGGTTTTCTCGAGAAGGACGAGATGATGGAGCTGATGCGCGGCGGCGCTGTCGGCGAGATTTGCGGTTGGATCTTCGATGTCGACGGCAGGTTGCTCGACAACCCGATCAACGAGCGCGTCGCCTCGGCGCCGATCCCGTCCCGCGACGCGTCGATGGTCATTGGGCTGGCCAAGGGCAAGCGCAAGTTCAAGGCGATCAGGGCCGCGGTCGTTGGCCATCAAATCAACGCTCTGATTAGCGACGAAGAGACTGCTGAGTTTTTGCTCAGGAGTTGAGCAAAAAATATAGTATTTAAAACAATGAGGTAGCTATCTCCTTCGGCACTGCAGCAACGATTGCCGATTGACATTCCATATCGTTTATTGAGTAATTGCCCATGAGCGAAGCGAATGCTCACACCCCATCTTCTGGGAGGAAGATATGACATTGAGAACTTTTCTGCTGGGCGCCTGCTCAGCACTGGCGTTTGCCGGCATGGCCTCGGCCGAGACGCTGACAATCGCAACCGTGAACAACGGCGACATGATCCGGATGCAGAAGCTGACGGATGATTTCAAGGCGAAGAATCCCGGCATCGACCTTGAATGGGTCACCCTCGAAGAAAACGTGCTGCGCCAGAAGGTCACGACCGACATCGCGACCAAGGGCGGCCAGTACGACGTTCTGACCATCGGCACCTACGAAGTTCCGATCTGGTCAAAACAGGGCTGGCTGCTGCCGCTCGACAACCTCGGCAAGGATTACGACGCCGACGACCTGCTGCCGGCGATCCGCAGCGGCCTGACCACGGACGGCAAGCTTTATGCGGCGCCGTTCTACGGCGAGAGCTCGATGGTCATGTACCGCAAGGACCTGTTCGACGCCGCCGGTCTGAAGATGCCCGACGCCCCGACCTGGGACTTCGTGGCGGACGCTGCCCGCAAGATCACCAACAAGGACAAGGAAATCTACGGTATCTGCCTGCGCGGCAAGGCCGGCTGGGGCGAGAACATGGCGTTCCTGACGGCGATGTCCAACTCCTTCGGCGCGCGCTGGTTCGATGAAAAGTGGAAGCCGCAGTTCGATCAGCCCGAGTGGAAGGACACGCTCGATTTCTACGTCAAGCTGATGAAGGATGCCGGCCCTCCGGGCGCTTCTTCCAACGGGTTCAACGAAAACTTGGCGCTCTTCCAGACCGGCAAGTGCGGCATGTGGATCGACGCAACGGTTGCCGCTTCCTTCGTCGCCGATCCGAAGCAGTCGCAGGTCGCCGACAAGGTCGGCTTCGCGCTTGCCCCGGATAAGGGCCTTGGCAAGCGTGGCAACTGGCTCTGGGCCTGGAACCTCGCCATCCCGGCAGGTTCGCAGAAGGTCGAAGCCGCTGAGAAGTTCGTCGCCTGGGCAACGAGCAAGGACTACACCAACCTCGTCGCCGAGAAGGAAGGCTGGCTGAACGCACCTCCAGGCACCCGCACCTCGCTCTACGCCAATGCGGACTATCAGAAGGCGGCTTCGTTTGCCAAGATGACGCTAGACTCGATCAACTCGGCCGATCCGACCAAGCCGACCGTCAAGCCGGTCCCCTATGTCGGCGTCCAGTTCGTGGCGATCCCGGAATTCCAGGGCATCGGTACGGCAGTGGGCCAGCAGTTCTCCGCAGCACTTGCCGGCCAGCTTTCGGTCGACCAGGCCCTGCAGGCTGCCCAGCAGCTGACCACGCGCGAAATGACCAAGGCCGGCTACATTAAATAAGACCTCCTGAGCAAGAGGCGGATTCTTGACGATCCGCCCCTCTGGGCCGCCGATTGCCCTAACTGCATCGGCGGCCGCTTTTTTGAGACAAAGCTTTCCTGCAGCCGCTCCCCGCTTCAGATCAGATCGGTGATTGCCATGGCAACCTTGCATACTCGCTCCGCAGCGCGCCTGATGATTGCGCCCTCCGTGCTGCTCCTCTTTGCATGGATGATCGTCCCGCTTGCGATGACGATCTACTTTTCGACGCTGAACTATAATCTGCTCAGCCCCGGCATGGAGAGCTTCGTCGGCTTTCTGAACTACGAATATTTCCTGTCCGATCCGGCCTTTTTCGCGGCGCTGATCAACACGCTGCTGCTCGTCGCCGGCGTTCTGGTGATCACCGTCATCGGCGGCATCGCCTTTGCGCTGCTGCTCGACCAGCCGATGTACGGCCAGGGTATCGTACGCATCCTGGTGATCGCGCCATTCTTCGTCATGCCGACTGTGGCCGCGCTGGTATGGAAGAATATGTTCATGAACCCGGTCAACGGCCTCTTTGCGCATCTTGCCAAGGCGCTTGGCCTGCAGCCGATCGACTGGCTGGCGAATGCGCCGCTGCTCTCGGTCATTCTCATCGTTGCCTGGCAGTGGCTGCCGTTTGCGACGCTTATCATGCTGACGGCGCTGCAGTCGCTCGACGAGGAGCAGAAGGAAGCCTCCGAGATGGACGGCGCCGGGCCGATCTCGAAATTCATCTACATCATCCTGCCGCACATGGCCCGCGCCATCACCGTGGTGATCCTGATCCAGACGATCTTCCTGCTTTCGGTCTTCGCCGAAATCCTCGTCACCACCAATGGCGGGCCGGGCACCGACAGCACCAACCTCACCTATCTCGTCTACGCCCAGGCGCTGCTGCAGTTCGATATCGGCGGAGCTTCGGCGGGCGGCATCGTCGCGGTGGTGCTTGCCAATATCGTTGCGATCTTCCTCGTCCGCCTCGTCGGCAAGAATCTGGAGGCTTGAGATGGCCAGAAAAGTCACCACCCGGCGCAAGGTCATCTTTACCGCAATCGCCTGGACGCTCGGCATCCTGATCTTCTTCCCGATTCTCTGGACGTTCCTGACCAGCTTCAAGTCGGAAGCCGACGCCATCGCCTCGCCGCCGCAGTTCCTGTTCTTCCACTGGACGACAGAAAATTACGCGGAGGTGCAAAGCCGGTCGAACTACCTCAGCCACTTCATGAACTCGGTGATCATTTCCTTTGGCTCGACGCTGATCGGCCTGATCATCGCGATCCCGGCCGCCTGGGCGATGGCGTTTTCGCCGACCAAGCGGACCAAGGACGTGCTGATGTGGATGCTGTCGACCAAGATGATGCCGCCTGTGGGCGCGCTGATCCCGATCTATCTGCTGTTCCGCAATTCGGGCCTGCTCGACACGCGCACCGGCCTGGTGATCGTGCTGACGCTGATCAACCTGCCGATCATCGTCTGGATGCTCTACACCTATTTCAAGGAAATTCCCGGCGAGATCCTCGAAGCGGCCCGCATGGACGGGGCTTCGCTGATGAAGGAGATCGTCTACGTTCTGACGCCGATGGCGGTGCCCGGTATCGCCTCGACGCTGCTTTTGAACATCATCCTTGCCTGGAACGAGGCGTTCTGGACGCTCAACCTCACCGCCTCGAAGGCGGCGCCGCTGACGGCCTTCATCGCGTCCTACTCGAGCCCGGAAGGCCTGTTCTACGCCAAGCTCTCGGCGGCTTCGACGATGGCGATCGCGCCGATCCTGATCCTCGGCTGGTTCAGCCAGAAACAACTCGTCCGCGGCCTGACCTTCGGCGCAGTGAAATAAGATAAGGGAGACAAACATGGGCAGCATTACCCTTCAGAAGGTTTCCAAGGTCTTCGGCGAAGCCAAGGTCATCCCTTCGATCGATCTCGACATCAAAGACGGCGAGTTCGTCGTCTTCGTCGGCCCGTCGGGCTGCGGCAAGTCCACGCTGCTCAGGCTGATCGCTGGCCTCGAGGACGTCTCCGGCGGCAAGATCGTCATCGACGGCCGGGACGCCACCGAAAAGGCGCCCTCGGAACGCGGCCTTGCCATGGTGTTCCAGTCCTATGCGCTTTATCCGCATATGAGCGTGCGCAACAACATCGCCTTCCCGCTGAAAATGGCGGGCATCGACAAGGCGGAAATCGACCGCAAGGTGACGGATGCGGCCCGTGTGCTCAATCTCACCGACTACCTGGAGCGCAAGCCGCGTCAGCTTTCCGGCGGCCAGCGCCAGCGCGTCGCGATCGGCCGCGCCATCGTGCGCCAGCCTTCGGCCTTCCTGTTTGACGAACCGCTGTCGAACCTCGATGCAGCGTTGCGTGTCAACATGCGTCTCGAGATCAGCGAACTGCATCAGCAGTTGAAGACGACGATGGTCTACGTCACCCACGACCAGGTCGAGGCGATGACCATGGCCGACAAGATCGTCGTGCTGAACAGGGGTAATATCGAGCAGGTCGGCTCGCCGCTCGAGCTTTACAGCCGTCCGCGCAACCTCTTCGTTGCCGGCTTCATCGGCTCGCCGAAGATGAATTTCATCAACGGACAGAACGCCGCTCAGCTGGGCGCCCATACGATCGGCATCCGACCCGAACATATGTTGCTGTCGATGGAGAGCGGTGACTGGAAGGGCAGGGTGGTGGTCGCCGAACATCTTGGCTCCGACACCTTCCTGCATATCGATGCCGAGGGCATCGGCATGATGACGGCGCGCGGCAGCGGCGATTTTGCGGCCAAAGCCGGAGATGCGGTCTATCTGACGCCGGATCGTTCGCGTATTCACAAATTCAACGAGGGCGGCCTTGCCATCTAAGGCCGACTGCCGGGCTGGGGGCAGGCATGCGAGCCGGGCGATGGCGTCCGGCCGTTTCGGCAAGACCTTCAAGAGGACTGAAACATGACGTGCAAATTATCGCTGGCAACGCTTTCGGATGTGGCGGGCACCGCGGCCATCCCTGGATATGACAGGGCGTCGCTGAAAGCCGGCATCGTGCACTTCGGCGTCGGCAATTTTCACCGCGCCCATCAGGCGGTCTATCTCGACGATCTCTTCAACGCCGGCGCGGATCACGATTGGGCGATCGTCGGCGCCGGTGTGCTGCCATCCGATGCGGCGATGCGCGAAAAGCTTGAGGCACAGGATTTTCTGACGACGGTGGTCGAGCAGGATAACAACAAGACGGCGGCGCGCGTCACCGCGCCGATGATCGATATCCTGCCGGTCGGCGACCCCGCCGCTATCATCGCCAGGCTCGCCGATCCCGAGATCCGCATCGTTTCGCTGACGATCACCGAGGGTGGCTATTTCATCGACGCATCAGGAACCTTCAACCCGGCGCATCCCGCGATTGCTGCCGATGGCGACAGCCCCGACGCGCCGAAGACGGTGTTCGGCCTGATCGTCGCCGGGCTGAAGGCGCGCAAGGACAGGGGTATCGAACCCTTTACCGTCATGTCCTGCGACAACATCCCCCATAATGGCATCGTCACCGCCAATGCCGTGGTCGGCACGGCCGCCCTCTCGGATGCTGGGTTCGCCGAGTGGATCCGGGCGAATGTCGCCTTCCCGAATGCGATGGTCGACCGCATCACGCCGGCAACCGGCCAGCGCGAAATCGATTTCCTCAGGGACAATTTCGAGATCGAGGATAATTGGCCGGTCTATTGCGAGGAATTCAAGCAATGGGTGCTTGAGGACAAGTTCACGGCCGGTCGGCCGGCACTGGAAAAGGTCGGCGTCACCTTCGTGCCCGATGTGACGCCCTACGAGCATATGAAGATCCGGATTCTCAACGGCGGACATGCTGCGATCGCTTATCCGGCGGCGCTGATGGACATTCATTTCGTTCATGATTCCATGGAAAACCCGTTGATTCGCGCCTTCCTCGCGAAGCTCGAGAAAGACGAAATCATCCCGATCGTGCCGCCGGTGCCGAACACATCGCTGACGGATTATTTCGCGCTGATCGAACATCGCCTGCTCAATCCGAAAATTGCCGACACCATTCCTCGGCTGGCGCAGGACGGATCGAACCGCCAGCCGAAATTCATCTTGCCGTCGACGCTCGACAATCTGCGCCAGGGCAGGGACATCGTCGGCCTGGCGCTGGTTTCGGCGCTCTGGTGCCGTTACTTCGCCGGCAAGACCGATAGCGGCAAGGATATCGTCTTCAACGACGCCAGCGCCGAGCGCCTGCACGCGGCGGCGCTGAAGGCGAAGAGCGATTCGTCGGCCTTCCTGGTCTTCGATGATATTTTCGGCGAAGTGGCGAAATCCGAACTTTTCCGCAAGCGTTTTGCCGATGCACTCAAAAGCCTGTGGGAAAAGGGCACGCGGGCGACGCTGCAACTCTATCTCGACGGCAAGCTTGCGGTGTAAGGAATCCGGATGGCGGCATCTGCCGTCATTCATCCGGCCTTGCGCGCAAAGCGGGACGGTGACGCGTTCGAATTGAACTCAGGTTGGGTCTTTCCATGGCTGATGCTGAACCACGGCTGGTCATCTTCGATTGCGACGGCGTGCTCGTCGACAGCGAGCCGATCTCGATCAACGTGCTCGTAGGGGCGATGAACGATCTCGGCGTCTCGATCACTGAGGATCAGGCCTATGAGCGCTTTCTCGGCCGCAGCCTTTCGACCCTCATCGATACGCTGGAAACCGAATTCAACGTCCACGCCGGCGAGGAATTCCTCGAGCGCATTCGTACCGATCTCTACACCCGTTTTCGCACCGAACTGAAGCCGATAGAGGGTATCGCCGCGACGATCGACGGGCTTGGCGTTCGCTGCTGCGTCGCCTCGTCCAGCCAGATGGAGCGAATCCGGCTGTCGCTGTCCGTCACCGGGCTTCTCGGCAAGCTGCCCGACATCTTTAGCGCGACGATGGTCAAGCGCGGCAAACCGGCACCCGATCTTTTCCTGCATGCGGCGCGTGAAATGCAGGTGGCGCCTGCTCATTGCATTGTTGTAGAGGACAGCCCGGCCGGCATTGCTGCCGCCAAGGCAGCTGGTATGACGGTCTTTGCCTTCACCGGCGGATCACACGCCAACTTTGCCGGCTATCGCGCCGAACTCGACCGGCTTTCGCCGGAAGCGGTGTTTGACGCCATGCCGGATTTGATCCACCTTGTCCGCAACCATAAGCTGGACGGGACCAAGATTTGATGCGTGATCATATGGTTGCGGTGGATATCGGCACGGGCAGTGCGCGCGCCGGCGTCTTTGATGCACGCGGCCGCCTGCTCGCCAAGGCCGAGCATCCGATCGTGATGAACCGGCCGCGTGAAAACCATGCCGAGCACGATTCCGAAGATATCTGGTCCGCCGCCTGTACGGCGGTGCGCAAGGCGATGGAGCAATCCGGCATCGCCGCCGCCTCGGTCGGTGCGATCGGCTTCGACGCTACATGTTCGCTCGTCGTGCGTGACGTCGAGGGTCGGCAGCTCAGCGTGTCCACAGGCGGCGAGACACGCTTCGACACGATCGTCTGGCTCGATCACCGGGCGCTGAAGGAAGCCGATTTCTGTACGGCGACGGAGCATACGGTGCTCGAACATTCCGGCCACGTCATGTCGCCTGAAATGGAGATGCCGAAGCTGATGTGGCTGAAGAAGAAGCTGCCTGCCACATGGGAGAAGGCTGGCTATTTCTTCGATCTCGCCGATTTCATGACGTGGAAATCGACCGGATCGCTCGCCCGTTCGCGCTGCACGTTGACAGCGAAGTGGAACTATCTCGCCCATCGCGAAACGGGCTGGCAGCAGGATTTCCTGGAGCGGATCGGCCTAGAGGACCTTCAGGAGCGCGGCCACCTGCCGGATGAAACCACGCCTGTCGGAGGCAGCGTCGGTTGGCTGACGCCGGAAGCGGCGCTGGCGCTCGGGCTGACCACGGACTGCCATGTCTCCGCCGGCATGATTGACGCCTATGCCGGCGCGCTTGGCGCGCTTGGCGGCTACGCCGCCGATCCTGTAAAACGAGAGCACCAGCTGGCGCTGATCGCCGGCACGTCGAGCTGCATCGTCACATTCTCGCGGGAACGCAAGCCGAGCCATGGAATGTGGGGCCCCTATTACGAAGCGGTCTTTCCAGAATCCTGGCTGGTAGAGGCTGGGCAATCGGCGACTGGCGCGCTGCTCGACCACATCGTGCGCATGCACGCGGCCGGCGGTGAGCCGACGGCGGCGCTGCATCAGAGGATCGTCGCACGCATCGCCGAATTGCGGGCCGAGGAGGGCGATGCCTTCGGTGCACGCATTTTCGTGCTGCCGGATTTTCATGGCAACCGTTCGCCGCTCGCCGATCCGCATGCCGTCGGTGTCGTCAGCGGGCTGACGCTCGATACGTCCTTCGATGGGCTTTGCACGCTTTACTGGCGCACGGCCGTGGCGATTGCGCTCGGCATTCGCCACATCCTCGAAATGATGAAGGAATACGGCTACGTACCCGATACGCTGCATATTGCCGGCGGGCATGTGAAGAACCCGGTGCTGATGGAACTCTACAGCGATGCCACCGGCTGCAAGGTGGTGGTGCCGAAAATGAACGAGGCGGTGCTGCTCGGCACGGCGATCGCGGCATCCGTCGCCTGCGGCTTGTACGGTGATTTGGCGGCAGCCGGCGAGGCGATGTATCCGGGTGGCGACGAACGACTGCCTGACAAAACGAAACAGGCGCTCTACGACCGCGACTACCGCCGTCTTCTCGCCATGCACCGGCATCGTACCGAACTGGAGACGATGCATTAGCCGATCAGTGGTTCGCAGTCTCGCCGAGGACGGTCGCAAATTCCATCATGCGGCGGCGGCGAAGGGCCGCCTCTTCTCCGACTTCAAGGACGACGGATTCCGACAGGCAATCGAGCAGTGCGATCAGCGGCGGAAGATTGTCGAGATCGGGCGCGCGCGCTGGCGGCAAGGGCAGCATGACATTCGACTGGTCCGCCATCCAGTCCGCTTGTTGCGGTGAAATGAGCACGACCTTATAGCCGTAGCGCCGAGCGGTCCGGGCAAGCAGCCGCGCCTTGGCGAAGCGGCGGCAATCGATGATGACCAGTAGCGCGTCATCAACGGCCAGCCGGGCGAAAAGCTCGGCAAAACGGTTGTCGGCGCCGTCGAGCGTGCGCACGCCGTCGCGGGCTTGCGTCAGCCGCTGGCAGAAATGATGGGCAAGGCTTGCAAGCCGGGCATGCGTGACGATCGACACTTCGCGGGCAGTGCTGATCAAGCTGACCGCTTCGGACCAGTGCGGCTGCGCCGTCAGATGATAGATATGGTGGAGCGCCTGGATCTGTTCGGCAACCAGTACGGCGAGCGGTTTGCCCTCGGCGGCGTCCTGATGCAGCTCGCTCATGGCGCTTTGCAATTGCGCCGGCGATGTCGTCACGGTCTCGCGAATCTCCACCTTGACGCTGTCCAATCCCTGATAGCCGAGCGAGCGCAGGAAGCGCCCGACGGTCATCGGCGAGAGATCCAGGCGATCGGCGACCGATGCAGCTGTCTCGAACGGCAGGTCGTTCAGGTGTTCGGTGAAATATTTCGCAATGCGACGTTCGGCCGGTGTGCCGGTTTTTGCGTATTGCCTGAGTTTTTGCACAAAGTCTTCCACATCAGCCTCCCCCGTTTTTCCCTAGAGGCGTTCCGTGGATGCGCTGTTGCGACCCCTTGTCTTTGCAACTATTTCGGAAGCTGCTTCTCAGGCCCATGCATATTTGGATACGTGACAATACTATATTAGCATTTAATTTTCGACAAGTTTTCTATTACCGCATGCAATTTTATTCTCTCTTGTCGGTGGCCTCCATCTTTCCTACATCTTCGGCGCAACCGGAGACGCCTGAGATATGATCCTTGACGCCGCTCGACTATCGCTCACCAATTTGTTCGCGCCGGAAACACGCTCGGTCTTCTGGAAAGTGCTCGGCCTGACGATTCTCGTGCTGGTCGGTCTCTGGTTCGCGCTGCGTGGAGCCTTCATGGCTTTCCTCTTTCCCTGGCTCACCAGCTTCTTTCCCGATGTGCCGGATTGGGCGGGATGGCTCGCCCTGGTTTTCGCAATTCTTGCCGGTATTGGCCTTGCGCTGATGTTGGCGTTACTGCTTTCGCCGGTCACGGCGCTGATCGCCGGCCTGTTTCTCGACGATGTCGCCGATGTCATCGAAAAACGCGATTATCCCAAGGACGCTCCGGGCACCGCCATGCCGCTCGCTCCGGCGATGGCAAGCTCGATCAAGTTCCTCGGCGTGGTGATCCTCGGCAATATCGTGGCGTTGCTGCTGCTGTTCATTCCCGGCGTCAATCTGATCGCTTTTTTTCTGGTGAACGGCTATCTGCTCGGTCGGGAATTTTTCGAATTCGCCGCAATGCGCTTCCGTTCGCCTGAGGAGGCGCGGCTCTTCCGCGCCAAGCACGCCTCCACCGTCTTTCTCGGCGGGCTGATGATCGCCCTGTTTCTGGCGATCCCGTTCGTCAATCTTCTGACACCGCTGTTTGCCGCCGGCATGATGGTGCATTTGCACAAGCTGATTTCCGCTAAGGATGCGGGGTTGCGCCCCTGACGCGTGGCGCGCTCTACCATCATTTTGAAGACAAGAAGGCGCTTTTTAGGGCGGTTATCGAATGCGAGGCACGCGCGGTGGCCGCGGCGATCGAGGCGCGCTCGGCGTCCTACGGCGCGCCTCGTGCCATGCTGATCGGCGGTGCCTCGGCCTATTTCGATGCGATGGTGGCGCCAGGGCGCACGCGGCTGCTGCTGATCGAGGCGCCTGCCGTTCTCGGCCCGCTGGCGAGTGCGACGATCGATGCAGAGAATGCGGAAGCGACGCTGCGGGCAGGGCTTGCAGCGATGCTTCCGGAGGCTGGCGCTATGCTCGAACCGCTGACGTCGCTGCTATCGGCGGCCTTCGATCACGCGGCGATCGCGATCGAGACGGGCGCTGAAAGGCGGCATTACGAGCTGGCGATCGCTGTCCTACTCGACGGCCTCGCCGATCACTTGCGGCGGTAGCTCGACCAGCGGCGCCGGCACATCCCAACTCTTCTCCGGCGATTTACAGAGATCGGCGATGACGCAGCGTTCGCATTCGGGGCGGCGCGCCTTGCAGGTGTAGCGACCGTGCAGGATCAGCCAGTGATGCGCATGATAGAGGTAATGTTTCGGGATCACCTTCATCAGTCGCGCTTCGACCTCGTCGGGCGTCTTGCCGGGGGCAAGCCGGATACGATTGGCGATGCGGAAAATGTGCGTGTCGACGGCCATCGTCGCCTGGCCGAAGGCCATGGACAGCACAACATTGGCGGTCTTGCGGCCGACGCCCGGCAATCTCACCAATTCGTCGCGCGTCTTTGGCACCTTGCTGCCGAACTGGCCGACCAACATCTGCGAGAGCGCGATGACGTTTTTCGCCTTGTTGCGGTAGAGGCCGATCGTCCTGATGTAATCGCGCAACCGCTCCTCGCCGAGATCGAGCATCTTTTCCGGCGTATCGGCCACCTTGAAGAGCGCGCGGGTCGCCTTGTTGACGCCGACATCGGTCGCCTGCGCCGAAAGCGCCACGGCGACGACCAGGGTAAAGGGGTTGGTGTGCTCGAGCTCGCCCCTCGGTTCCGGCCGCTGCACCGAGAAGCGGCGGAAGATCTCTTCACGCTCGGCCAGTGAATAGACCGTGCGCATCGCTGCGGCCTTCTTGCGGCTGGTGATCACATTCGCGTCCTGAGGCGTCTTGCTAACGGATTTGAGTTTCGGATTTGCCATGGAAACTCTATACTCAGCAGCCATGATGGAAAGCAACGCCGACAGCTTCAACGAGCAGCCTGTTTTCGCCGCCGAACTCTTCCCCCACCGGTCGCTCGGCCGCCGGGGCTTCAAGGTGCTGCTTATCCTGTCCGGTTCCGTCTGCCTCCTCTACGGCATGTTCTTCATCGCGACCGGCGCCTGGCCGATCGGCTTCTTCTTCGGACTGGATTTCGTGCTTCTCTACGGCGCCTTCTGGCTGAATTACCGGTCCGGCAAGGCGCGCGAACAGGTAACGGTGTCGCGTACGGATGTGTCGGTGCGCAAGTTCACGCCATCGGGACGGATGGTGGAACATCACTTCAATCCGTTCTGGGCGCGCTTTCTCGTTCGAAGGCACCAGGAGATCGGCATCCTTTCTATGCAGATCTTCGGCGACGGCCGGCGCACCGATATCGGCTCCTTCCTCAATCCCGACGATCGTGAAAGCTTCGCCAAAGCCTTCAAGGGCGCACTCGCCACGGTCAAGCAGCGTATATGAGCTCACTTGGTGGGTGCGCAAGAAACGGGTGGTTTGCGAACACCCTATTGATTATCTCCTTGTGACAAGGAGAAAGACGATGAATATGATTGCGAACCTGCAGACAGACATCACGCCTGACGGCCCCGATTACGACATTGTCCGTCGGGTGATCGAACTCATCACCGAGGATTACCGTGACCAGCCTTCTCTGGAGGCGATCGCAGCGCGGCTCAACCAGTCGCCAACCCAGCTGCAGAAGACCTTCACCCGCTGGGCCGGGCTGTCGCCTAAGGGCTTCCTGCAGGCGGTGACGCTCGACCACGCCAAGCGGCTGCTGCGCAAGGAAGATATGCCGCTGCTCGAGACCTCGATCGAGGTCGGCCTTTCCGGGCCGAGCCGCCTGCACGACCTCTTCGTCACCCATGAGGCGATGTCGCCCGGCGAATGGAAGGCGAAGGGTGGTGGTCTCACCATCCGCTACGGTTTCCACATCTGCCCCTTCGGCATCGCGCTGATCATGGTGACCGACCGCGGCCTTGCCGGCCTTGCCTTCAGCGATTCCGGCGATGAGAGGGCCTGCCTCGAAGATATGACCTGCCGCTGGCCGAACGCCTGTTACGTCGAGGACCTGCAGGCAACGGTTCCCTACGCCGCCCGCATCTTCGAGCCCGGCAAGTGGTCTTCGGAACAGCCGCTGCGTGTCGTGCTGATCGGCACGGATTTCCAGGTCAGTGTCTGGCAGAGCCTGCTGAAAATCCCATTCGGCAAGGCCGTCACCTATTCCGATATCGCCAGCGATATCGGCCGGCCGACGGCGCAGCGCGCTGTGGGAGCCGCGGTCGGGGCCAACCCGATCTCCTTCGTCGTGCCTTGCCACCGGGCAGTCGGCAAGAATGGCGCGCTGACGGGCTATCATTGGGGCCTCACCCGCAAGCGGGCGATGCTCGGCTGGGAATCGGCGCATGCCTGATAGGGGCGGAGCGGGAGGTCGGTCGTCGCTTGTCGCTCCGACCGTTTGCTCCAGTGTCGCTTCCCCCCCTCATCGCCTCGCTATCGCTACGGCACTTCTCCCCGCTGGAGAGAAGAAGGACGGGGAGATGTTTCTGCCAGTTCCAGCAGCGCCCTTGCCGCGCTTTCATCGGTGATCAGCGTGTTGCAGCCGATGCGCTTGATGGTGGCGCGGATGGCGACGGCGCGGTGTGCGCCGCCGGAGGAGAGCACGATATGCTTGGCCTCCTTCAGCGTGTCGAGATCGACGGACATGACGCGGCGATTGATCGAGTGGTCGACCGAATTGCCGTCCTCGTCGAGGAAGTTGAACATGGTGTCGCAGACGCAGCCGGCATCGATCAGTTCCTGCAGTTCGGCCTTCGAGATCCAGCCTTCCGACAGCGAGGTCGAATGGGGACCGATATCGCCGCAGCTGACGATCGCCAGATCGAGATTCTCGGCGAGACGGTAGATCGTGTCCAGCCCGCATTTGTCGATCAGATTGCGCTTGGTCTCGATCGAATCGACGAGAAGCGGCGCCAGGAACATGTAGCATTCGGCGCCGAGCTGATTGGCGAGCCGCCATGTGTAATCGATCGGGTTCGTCTGGTGCACGGCGACGATGCCGCCGAGCAGCGAGACGACCTTGCAATTGGCGCGGCGCGGTGGCCGGAAGCTCGACAGCGAGGCAGTCATGGTGCGGCCCCAGCCGACGCCGATGGTATAGTCGTCGGGGATGGCTTCGGAAAGAAACTGACCGAGCGCCAGGCCGACATTCCTTGCCAGCGCGTCGACGTCGCCATTGACCGGTGCCGGAACGACGATTGCCTCGTCGAGGCCGTAGGCGCGCTCAAGCTTCACCGAAAGTTCAACGCAGTCGCCGATCGAATCGTTGATCCAGATCTGGACTTCGCTGCGTTTCATCGCCTCGTCGAGCAGGCGGATCACGGTGGTGCGGCTGATGCCGAGTTGTTCGGCGACGTCCTTCTGGGTCAGGCCCTCGTTGTAATAGAGCCATGCCGCCCGTAGCCGTAGCGAGGATGCCTCGGAATAGGCTGTGTGCGTGCCGCGTTTAAGCTTGACCACATCTCCTCCGCACGATTCCTGCCCTAGACCCCTCACGAAGACAAGGGGTTGCGACGACGCGCTTGTTGCGGGGGATAATGACGGGCGTGACACTTATGTCAATTGAAATGCACAAATGTCCTTGACTTTTCCTTAGGCAAACGGCGATAGTCCGGGTGATAGAAGTCGTTCCTGTCCGTCCGAGGAGGACATAGTGCGGGCATGCCGAAAGTCACGACCGGCCTTCCAGCCGCAGGCGGAATCGCTTGCGTTCGGCGTGCCGTTTGCCCACGGGAACATGGCTACTGTCCTTCACGTTTATGAATCATCCGTGACGGATGCGCGCATTTTCGCCCGCAGCATGCAGAAAAACTGTCGGTAGATCACCTTTGCCGGGCGGAACTCGCGCCGGTCGCAGCCCAAGTTCAACAAGGATTATTGACCATGACATCCAAGCTTGACCAACTCCGCGAGATTACCACCGTTGTCGCCGACACTGGTGATATCGAAGCCGTTGCCCGCCTGAAGCCTGTGGATTGCACGACGAACCCGAGCATCGTGCTCAAAGCCCTCGGTACGCCGATGTTCGCCGACGCCATCAAGGAAGCCGTCGCCTGGGGCAAGAAGCAGGGCGGCAATCCTGAAGCCGTTTCTTCCGCCGTCGCCGATCGCCTCGCCATCTCCGTCGGCGCCGCCCTGGTGAAGCTCGTCCCGGGGCGCGTGTCGACCGAAGTCGACGCCGATCTTTCCTTCGATACCGAGGCTTCGCTTGCAAAGGCGCGCGCGATCATCGCCGCCTACAAGGATCGCGGTATCGGTCAGGACCGCATCCTCATCAAGCTCGCTTCCACCTGGGAAGGCATCCGCGCCGCGGAAGTGCTGCAGAAGGAAGGCATCGACTGCAACCTGACACTTCTGTTCAGCAAGGCCCAGGCGATCGCCTGCGCCGACGCCAAGGTGTTCCTGATCTCGCCCTTCGTTGGCCGTATCCTCGACTGGTACAAGAAGTCGACCGGCAAGGACTTCACCGCCGAGGAGGATCCGGGCGTCATCTCCGTCCGTGAGATCTACAACTACTACAAGGCGAACGACATCAAGACGATCGTCATGGGCGCCTCCTTCCGCAGCGCCGGCGAAATCGAAGCCCTTGCCGGCTGCGACCGCCTGACCATCAGCCCGAACCTGCTTGACGAGCTCGCCAAGGATGAAGGCAAGCTGGAGCGTAAGCTCTCGCCAGACAGCCGCAAGCCGGATCCGAAGGTCTCCGTCGATGAGAAGACCTTCCGCTGGATGATGAACGAAGACGCAATGGCGACGGAAAAACTCGCCGAAGGCATTCGCGCCTTCGCCAAGGATCTGGGAACGTTGCGCACCATGGTGCAGAAGGAACTGCAGCTCGCCGCCGCCTGATAAGGTCCGGCATGCAATTCGAAGGCGCGGCTGCCGCTGGCAGGCGCGCCTTTTTCGTGCTGTTATCAAAGGCATACGCTGTTGGAGACCGATATGGCGGGTGAAAAACGTGCAAGTTCGCTGGCGGCATTTGCCTACAGGCATGCGAGCTTCATCATCGCTATCCTTGCCGGACTCGTGGTCTTCCTGCTTCTGACCTCGCGTGAAGTCAGCGCCGGCAACATCTTGTTCGGCTGGAATGTCAGCGCCGGCGTTTTTGTCGTGCTCAGCTGGCGCAAGATGCTGCGGGCAACGGTCGAAAGCATCCGGAAACGCTCCGAGGATCTCGATTTCTCCGACACCGTATTGTTGGCTCTTTCGATCGGTGCGGCGCTCGCCAGCGTCGCCGGTATCGGTCTCGAGCTTCATTCGATCAAGGAAGCGGCGCCTGATATCGCGCTGGCCCGGGCAGGTGTCGCCGTTCTGACGATCTTGATCTCCTGGATCTTTCTGCATACCCTCTTCACCATCCATTATGCCCATTATTTCTATGGCGGGGCGGACGAGGAGGGTGGCCTCAAGTTTCCTGACGGGATCGAGGAGCCAGGCTATTGGGATTTCCTCTACTTCTCCTTCACGATCGGCGTTGCCGCGCAGACGGCGGATGTCGCGGTCAGTTCGACCAGCATGCGCAAGCTGACATTGCTGCATGCCGTGCTGTCTTTCCTGTTCAATACGACGATCCTGGCGCTGGCGATCAATGTCGGGGCGAGCCTGCTTTAGATCAATAAAAAGTAGAGCATGATGGCGTCCGAAAACCGCTCACACTTTTCGGCATCATGCTCTCGTCGCCGCCCTGAAGAGGGTCTCGAACTCGGCCAGGTCGCCTGCGGCGACATCCGAAATCGCCCAGAATACCAGCCCTCCATCCGACCATTGCGTCATGTTGTAACCGTCACGGACCGTTATCGTCTGCGCAGCCGATGCCGCGGGCCAGATGAACAGGTTGATGACATGGCCGTGGCGCCGGTAGACGAGGGCCGCGACGGCGCGATCACCGATATAGTCGACACGCCCACCGATCAGCGGAAAGCCATCCTTGGAGAGATCGTTGACCGGTGGTGAAAAATCGATCTTGCCGTTGAACCAGGGTTTTACCGTGTGCTGATCCGAGGTCAGTACGTCGGTCAGATGATCGGCCATCATCGACCTGACATGGCTTGCCATGATCTGGTCCTGCAAAAGCACCGTCTGCGATGGCGCGCTGGCGAAAAGGATTGCTCCTGCCGCCAATGCCGCCAGCGAAGGCACGAAGCTCCATTGCCGGAAGAAGTCCAGGGCGCGGCGCCAGACAGGCGCCTGGCGCGGCGGGGGAAGGCTGGAGGCCGCCGCTGCCTGTTCAAACGACAGCATTGACAGGACTTGCGAACGCAGCGCCTCCGGCGGCTTCCACTTGATACCATCCTGGTCGATGATCGCTCTCACGGCACGGACCTTTTCCATCTCCGCCCTGCAATGCGCGCAGGTGCCAAGATGATCCTCGAATTGCGCTGTATGGACGGAATCGAGCTCGCCATCGACAAAGCCGTGCAGCATGATGCGCCATTCCGGGCAACCTTTCTGTTGGGCTTCACTCATCCTGCTGTCTCGCTTTTGCTGCATGCATCCCAGGCTTCGCCAAATTCACGCCGCGCCCTGGCAAGCCGCGACATGACCGTGCCGATCGGCGCATCGATGATCTCGGCGATCTGCCGGTAGGAAAGATCTTCGAGTTCGCGCAAGACAAGGATTTCCCGCATGGCCTCCGGAAGCCGGCTGATAACCGCGCGCACGCGCTGCTGCTCGCTTCGCCGGATCGTCGCCGTTTCCGGCGAATCCTCCTCCGAGGCGATCTGGTATTCGCCACCTTCATCGGGGTCAGCGTAGCCGTCATTGCCCAAAGGCTGCTCGAACCGCGCTTTGCGGCGATCCTGCTGGCGCCAAACATGGCAGCAGTTCCTGACAATGGCAAAGAGCCAGGCGCGCGGATCGCCGCCACGATAGGTTTCGAAATTGCGATAGGCCCGCAGGAACGCTTCCTGGACAATATCCTGTGCGGCATCCGCGTCGCGGCTGAGGAAACGGGCAAAATTATAAGCCGCGTCAAGATGCGGAACGATCATGTCCTGAAAGCGCTGCATGAATTCATGCTGCACCGTCGCATCGGCTGCCGAAGCGACCCGATCGCTGTTCGATTTTTCCGAGATCATGAAATGGAATAGCCGCACCGCGCCGCCGAAAAGCGCCGTCAACGGTGATGGTCGAATGCGGGTCTTCGACGTTCGCCGGCCCAGCAGCAACCAGTCGTTCGATCCGGCGGGATAGGTGATCTGAGCGTTTGTCATCATTCTCCCTGCCTCAACAGCGGCCGAATTTAGGCGTGAGACCCACACGCATGCAATGCGGTCCCTTGCCGTCTAGACCGATCCGCTCACGGTTTTATTCCATGTCGACGCCAGTTTTTTTGCATGCAGCGGGGCGTAAGCCGCACGCGATAGAAATCGGAAAACATTTTCAACAACTTGAAGAAATAACTCCCGATGTTGGGAATAAGCGCGCTGTGCCGGCGATCTAGTTCGGCAGCGAGGACATCGGAACAATTCCAGTCTTCGCCACCAGAAATGCCATCAACCAGAGGAGGCATATCCATGTTTACCATGTCACGTCGCGCCGTCCTGGGATCGGCTGCCGCAGCGGCTGCATTCGGTCTGTCGTCGAAGCTCGAATTCGTCATGCCGGCGCTCGCCGCAACGCCGCTGGAGCCGATGGTCGGCTTCCATAAATACAAGGTCGGGGATGTCGAGGTCACGGCGATCTATGACGGTATCTGGAAAAAGCCGCATGACCCGACCTTCATCAAGAACGCCTCGATCGAGGACACCAAGGAGGCGCTTTCCAAGGCCGGGCTCACGACCGAATTCATGCCGATCCCGTTGACGGTGATCGTCCTGAAGCTCGGCAACCGTCTGATCATGATGGACGCCGGCTCGGGCGTCGGTCAATGGCAGGCAAATGCCACGCACCTGCCGGCGAACATGGCGGCCGCCGGCATCGACTACAAGAGGATCGACACGGTCATGCTCTCGCATTTCCACCCCGATCATGTCTGGGGATTGATGGAAAAGGGAACGAACGATCCTGTCTTCCCGAACGCCGAACTCATCGTCAACGCCGTCGAATACAAGTGGTGGACGGAGCCCGGGCGGGTCGAGAAGCTCGCGGAAGGCCGCAGGCCGGCCGGCAAGCGCATCGCCGAGGTTTTCCCGAAATGGAAGAACTGGAAACTGGTTGACGATGGGGCCGAGGTTGCACCGGGAGTGCGGCTTCTTGCCGCTTTCGGCCACACGCCCGGCCATTCGACCTATCTCGTCACGTCAGGCAGCAAGCAACTGCTTGTCTCGGCCGACATCATGTATGTGCCCGCCCTGCTCGCGCCGCATCCCGAATGGCAGGGTAGCTACGACCAGGATGGACCGACAGCGACCGACACGCGCCGCCGTCTCATCGACCGCATCATTGCCGACAATATCGCGATCTGCGGCTCGCATTTTCCGTTCCCGGGCTCGGGCACTTTCGTCAAGGACGGAAGCGCCTATGGCTTCACACCGACAATTCAGGCCTGAAAAGCCGAAAGGAGATCACCATGATGAAATATGCAATTCTCGGATTCATCTGGCTTTGCGCCCTATCCGCCGGCTTTTCCGCGGTGACGGCGTTTCCCGCCTTTGCCGTCGACAATATGCAATCGACGGACGCTCCCGACTTGACCTCGGCGCGCGCCAAGATCGATGCCAAGGATTATGCCGGAGCCCTGACGGAGCTTCGCGGCCTTGCCGAAGACAACCAACAGGCGGATGTCTATAATCTGATGGGATATACGCTGCGCAAGACCGGCGACTACAGAACGTCGCTGACCTACTACACCAAGGCGCTGGAGCTTCAGCCCGAACACAAGGCAGCGCGTGAATATCTCGGCGAACTCTATGTCGAAACGGGAGAGATGGCCAAGGCCGAGGAGCAGATGGCATCGCTGAAGCAACTTTGCCCTGATGGTTGCGAGGAACTCGAAGACCTGCAAAAGGCCATTGCGGCCAAGGGCGGCAATTGAAGAGTATATGAATGCAAGAGCAGGCGGCAGAACTGCGGCCTGCTCTCGTCAAACCGGAGGATATGATGGAAAACGCCCTAAGCCGGCTGCGACTGGCCGATCTCGTTCTTCTCCTGGGCAGGCTGCTGCTGTCGTTGATCTTCCTGCATGAAGGTTCGTCGCTCGCGAAAAATATCACCGCGACCATCGACACTTTCGCAACGCTCGGCCTGTCGGCGCCGGTTGCGCTTGCGGTGATCGCCCTTCAGCTGGGCGCCGGCCTTTCTATTGCGACGGGTTTCCTCAACCGGCTTGGCGCACTCGCATTGGCGCTCTTCTGCCTGGCGACCGCCTTTCTCTTCCACACGAATTTTGCGAGCCAGAACGAACTCCTTCATTTCGAGAAGGACCTGGCAATCGCCGGTGGCATGTTCGTCCTGGCGGCCTCAGGCGCGGGATCGATATCGATCGACGAGCTACTGCAGCGAACAAACAGACTGCATCCCTGGCTGCGGGCGGTGCTGTAATCGAAGCTTCGCCGGCCATCCCCCGACGCAACAAAACCGAATAAAACCGAACAAACGACTGCGTCGATGCGGGCTACACTTATGGCGACAGGTCAGGAGTGTGCCAGTGATGTCTTCCGCGCCAAGCAATCGGCAAAAGCCAATTCTCGTCTTTCTCGGAAAAGGCGCCGCCTGCGACATTGTCTCGATATTGAATGAGAAGGGATATGCCGCGGCGGCTGTATCCTCGGTGCCTGAGCTCTTCGACGCCTTGCGTTCCGACCGGTATTTTCTGGCCGTAACAATGCGGTCGGATATCGATATGGTCCGAAACATCAAGCCAATACCGGTCATCAATCTGGAGGTGTTTTTCCATGCTACCCAGTCGGCAGCAAAGTCCGTCCGCTCTTCGAAAGAATTCGACAGCGACGCATTTCTGAGAAGGATCGCGGCTCTTGCGGAATCAAGGACAAGCAGGATTGACGCAGTCCAAAAGGCCCCGGCTGCCAGCGTCAGGTCGATTGCAGGCAGGGCGAAGGCATCTCGATGGCGTGCCGCCACATCTCTTCTTTTAAGTCGCCGCGCCACGTCAGATGCAGAGCGGGCTGATTAGACGTGGGCAAATTCCCTCCGCCGACGGGTCGGACGCTGCGCCTCGTTCCAGGCGGATCCGATGGGCATTGTTCTGCCCGGTCTCGTCGGCTTGAAAGCGTAGTTCCGAAACCGGAGCTTTTCACGTGGTGCGGATGTCTTTTCATGTTTCAGTTGTTAGGAGCAGCATCAGCAAGCGGCTATATCATCACGGCGTTGTTCTTGCTCGTGGCGGTCGGTCGTCTCGCCAGAAACGCCCTTCATAAATTTACCGCAAGGCTGCCGAAGCGCTCAGCCGTGAAGCATTATGCGACGGCTGCCGCCTCTATGGTGTTCTTTTGCCTGCTGGTTGTTCGCATGTGTTTCATCGCCACCGTCATCATCGATTGCGCAATTCAAGGTGACAAGGTGGAAATCAGCGGCGATCCTGAAAGCCAGTTCTGAGGCCGGATTCCACTCTGGAGATTCCACAACATATCTCAACATTATCGAACATATCATCGCACGGCAGCTGATATCCTGAAGGCGGAGCCCGGCGTCGGCGCGGCAACTGATATCGTGCGGTATCTGCCTGCTTTAAGATCTTAACCACCGTGATCGACAGTGGACGAGGCTGACCTAGTCACGGTGAAGCGTGGTAATTTCGCGCCATAGCGGGCAAAAGAATGAATGAAGATGGCATATGAAATGACGGTTCCCAATCAGGCTCACATCCTCATTGTCGAAGACGATCCCGCCATCGCGGATATGCTGGTGGAGCTTGTTCGAAGCAGCGGATTTCAGGCTTCGTCGGTCGACAGCGGCGCGGCCATGGATCGAATAATGGCGCGACAGCAATTCGATCTCATCGTCCTCGACGCGATGCTGCCGGGCGAGGATGGCTTCAGCATCTGCAGGCGGCTTCGTGCATCGTGCCAGGTGCCGATCCTGATGCTGACGGCGCTTCAGGAGGATATCGACCGCATTCTGGGCTTGGAGCTCGGGGCCGACGACTATGTTACGAAACCCTTCAACTCCCGCGAACTCTTGGCCAGGATCAAGAGTATTCTGCGCAGAGCGTCATATGCGCATCATCAGCAGGAAGCGCTTGGGCCGATGACGTTCTCCGGATGGCGCATCGATCCGAAAAGCCGTCAACTCCACGACGCGGACGGAGCGCAGGTTTCGATGACCACCGCCGAGTTCGATATCCTTCTGGCATTCTGCTGCAATCCGAACAAGGTTTTGACCCGCGAACAACTTCTGTCGATGACGCATGCCGGATCGGCGGGGCCGGTTGAGCGCAGCATCGACGCCCACATCAGCCGGGTCCGGCAAAAGATAGAGCCGAACCTGAAAGACCCGACGTTCATAAAGACGGTGCGGCTGGGCGGCTATCTTTTCGCATCCAAGGTAGAGCGCCTCTCTTGAAAAATTTTCGGCGCGCTTCGATCCAGAACCAGATCCTCATCTTGGCGACCCTCCTTGTCGTGCTGGTTTCCGTGGTGGCGACGGCCATGGAGCCATTCATCTACGGCCGTCATGATCGCGGCTTTCAAAACGGCCTGTTTGCTGCGAGAGCGGCGATGATCGCGGAGCAATTTGCTGAGGCAAGTTCAGCGCAGGACGAAGACGCTGTCCTCAAGGGAGCTGCGGCACTGGGCATTGCGGTCGAAAGGACGTCCTCGGATCAGCCAGACGCAGAGGAACAACGGATATCTCCAAGCGAGCTGGTGGCGCGCATCGACGCAATGCTCGCCGACAATATTCTGGCCGCATTTCACCGCTTCGCCATGGGTCAATCGCACCCTGACGTCCTGACTGTCGGAATTGACGGTAAGCGTGCTCTGATCTTTCAACTGCCGGTTTTCCCCAGCTATTTGTGGTTCGTTCCGGCGGTTGCAAGCGGAATTCTGAAAATCGTCATCCCTTTGGTGCTGCTTGCTTATTTCAGCAGCCGGCTGATCACCGAACCTCTCAGGCGCTTTGCTGCCGCTGCGAAACAAGCGTGCATGGAAGGCAGTCTGGAAAAGCCTTTCGAACCGGACGGCGCAGCCGAGATTCGAAGTCTGGCAGAATCGCTTAACGTCATGAGCGATCGAATCCAGAGCATGGCGGAAGATCGGACAAGAATGCTGAGCGGAGTGGGTCATGATCTGAGGACGCCGTTGACGAGACTGCGGATGCGGGCCGAACGCTCCGCAGAGCCGGAACTTCGCAGCCTGATGCTGGCCGATATCTCCACCCTGAGCTTCATGATCGACGAGTGCCTGGCCTATTTTAAAGACCCGTCGGTGAGGGCAGTCGATCGAAAGGTCGATATTTCGAGCCTGCTGCAGACGATCGCGACCGATTTCGCCGACACCGGCGTCGATGTGAGTTTCACCGGGCCGCGGCGGCTCGCATTTATCTGCAAACCTCAGGCGCTCAGCCGCGCTATTACGAATCTGGTGGAGAATGCGTCCCGTTATGCAACGCGGGTCGAAATCGGCTTGGAATGCCGCGATGATGGCGGGATCAAAATAAGGGTGAGCGACAACGGCCCCGGCTTGACGGATGAACTCAAGGCGAAAGTTTTAGAGCCATTCTTCAAAGCGGACAAATCGCGACAGATCGGCGCCAAAGGTGGCTCCGGGCTTGGGCTCGGTCTGCCGATCGCCAAGGGGATCGTCACCAAAGGGCACAATGGAGAATTGACGTTGCTGGACAGGAAGCCGAGCGGCTTGGTGGTCGTGATCGATCTTCCCGCCGCTCAGATGGCCCAGCCTGAAGGCCCGCCGTCAATCCCTTCATCACATTGAGGTCCGGCCGGTGGTGTCGTCAGGCTCGCGTCGTTCGGCCTTCGTCGTAAAAAATGGCTCGCGAACATTTCCGCACATGATCGCAAACACAGCAATATTCGAATTCCATAAAACCTGTCCCAGCAGATCCCATGCCGTTCGGCATTTTCAAAGCTGGAGCAAATCCTTGATAGAAAAATTGAAAGTCGGTGCCGCACTGATGCTCATTGGTTCTGCCGTCGCCGCATGCTCGACGCCTGACCCGACTGTTTATTCCGGACTCGCTTCGGCCTCGCAGCTTCAGCCTGATATGGCGGACAAAACCGGCCGCGTGCCATATCGTTATCAGACGAATGTCAACTGGAGCCAATACGCCCGGATCATCGTCGATCCCGTTACGGTTTATAACGGTTCCGACAATCAGTTCGGCAAGGTCCCCGAGACAGACAAAGCGTTGCTTGCCAATTATATGCAGGCTCAATTCACGGAAAAATTGAAGACGCGCTTTGCCATCGTCAGCACGTCTGCTCCGGCAACGCTCAGATTGCACCTGACGCTGACGGGCGCCAAGGCGACGACTGCGGTGCTCGGAACGGTTTCACACATCGACGTCGCAGGTGGATTGTACAATACCGTCCAGGCCGCTCGTGGCCGAGAAGGCTCGATGACCGGTTCGGTGAACTATGCCGTGGAGATCTGTGATGCCGCGAGCAATCGTCTGCTGTCGTCCTACGTCACCAAGCAATATCCCAACGCGATGAATATCGGCGCCAGCTTCACGGCAATGGAAGCCTCGAAGGTAGGCATCCGCAAAGGTGCCGAGGCTCTGCTCGCCGAGTTGAAATAGGTTAGAGGAAGGGCGGCTTTCCGCTCACAAGATCGCCTGGCCGGCCATCAGTGCCAGGACCAGGAAAATGAGGAAGATCACCAGCGCAATGCCGAAGAGAACGCGGGCGATCGTCGCGGTGGCCGCAGAGACACCGGAAAAACCGAAGAAGCCGGCGATGAGTGAAATCACGAAAAATATCAAAGCCCATTTCAACATGACGTGATCCTTTGCGTCTATCTGAGAAAGACGCGGCAACCGGGAAAATGTTCCAGGTCGTTTGAATGGAATGACGCCTCTGCGGAGAAATGACGCTCCTTGCCATCACCGGCATTGCGCTTGCGGGCAGCCTGATGCGGCTCATCGTCTACCCACACGCGCCATGATCCGCAACGGCGGCGGGCGAGTGCTGGCGCTTTACCGCCACCCCGCCTGAGCCTCTCCGAATCCTGCCTTTTCGCCGCTCAGCCGTGATTGATCATCACGTGGCGCACGGCGGTGTAATCCTCCAGCGCGTAGACCGACAGGTCCTTACCGTATCCCGACTGTTTGACGCCGCCATGCGGCATCTCGTTGACCAGCATGAAATGCGTGTTGATCCAAGTACAGCCATATTGCAGGCGGGCGGCAGTCTTCATGCCGCGGCCGATATCTTTCGTCCAGACGGAGGAGGCGAGGCCGTAGTCGCTGTCGTTTGCCCAGGTGACGGCATCCTCGGCTTCGGTAAATCGGGTGACCGAAACCACGGGGCCGAAGACTTCACGGCGGACGATCTCGTCGTCCTGCGTGGCGCCCGATATGACGGTCGGGGTGAAGAAGAAGCCCTTGTCACCGGAGACTTTGCCGCCGGTGGTGATCTCCATGTGTTTGTGTTCGGAAGCCCGGGCGACGAAGCTTTCGACGCGGTCGCGCTGGCGCTTGGAGATCAGCGGACCGATCTCGTTTTCGGTATCGTCGGCCTGATTGAAGCGGATGCTCGACACCGCCGAGGAGAGATCGGCGACGAAATTGTCATAGACCCTGGCGTCGGCATAGATGCGGCAGGCGGCGGTGCAGTCCTGGCCGGCATTGTAGTAACCGAAGGTGCGGATGCCGGCGACGACGGCGTCAATGTCGGCATCGTCGAAGACGATGACCGGGGCCTTTCCGCCGAGTTCCAGGTGCGTGCGCTTGACCGTCTTGGCGGCGGCCTGCAGCACCTTCTTGCCGGTGGCAATATCGCCGGTAATCGAGACCATGCCGATCTTGGCATGATTGATCAGGGCGTTGCCGACACTTTCGCCGCGGCCGAGAATGAGGTTGACGACGCCTTCGGGAAGGATATCCGAAAGCAGCTTGGCCATCTTCAGCGCCGTCAGCGGCGTCTGCTCCGAGGGCTTGAAGACGACCGTATTGCCGCCGGCGATCGCCGGCGCCAGCTTCCAGGCCATCATCATCAGCGGATAGTTCCAGGGCGCAATCGAGCCGACGATGCCGATCGGATCGCGACGGATCATCGACGTGTGACCGGGCAGGTATTCGCCGGCGGCCGGTCCATGCAGATTGCGCACGGCACCCGCGAAGAAGCGATAACAATCGACGATCGCCGGGATTTCGTCGTTCAGCACCGCATTGATCGGCTTGCCGCAATTCAGCGCCTCAAGCGTCGCGAAGCCGGCGGCATCCTTCTCGATGGCGTCGGCAATCTTCAAGAGGTAGCCGGAGCGTTCGCTCGGCGTCGTCCGCGACCAGCTTGCGAAGGCCTTTTCGGCGGCATCGACGGCGGCGTCGACCTGGGAAAGCGAAGCTTCAGCAAGGTCGATTACTGCCTCGCCGGTCTTTGGGTTCAGGATGCGCTCTTCCGTCTCCGTGCCTTTTTCGAAGCGGGAACCGATCAGCATTTGGGTGTCCATGATGTTCTCCCTGTTATTTGCCCGCACCGGCGATCTTATCGCCGTCGCGGGTGAGGTAATAGGCTGCCAGGATCGGCAGGAAGGTGACGAGCACCACGACCATGGCGACCACATTGGTGACCGGGCGCTGACGCGGGCGGATGAGTTCTTCCAGCATCCAGATCGGCAAAGTCGATTGCTGGCCGCCGGTGAAAGTGGTGACGATGACCTCATCGAAGGACAGCGCGAAAGCGAGCATGCCGCCGGCAAGAAGGGCGGTGCCGATATTCGGCAGGATGACATGACGGAAGGTCTGGAAGCCGTCGGCGCCGAGATCCATCGAAGCCTCGATCAGCGAGCCGGAGGTGCGTCGGAAGCGGGCGACCGCATTATTGTAGACGACGACCACGCAGAAGGTGGCGTGGCCGAGCACGATGGTCCACACCGAAAACGGAATGTCGAAAAGACTGAAGGCGGAGCGCAGCGCAATGCCGGTGATGATGCCGGGAAGAGCGATCGGCAGGATAACCAGCAGCGAGATCGCCTCGCGGCCGAAAAACTTCGTCTGGCTGACGGCTGCCGCGCAGAGCGTGCCGAGGAGAAGCGCGATCGCGGTGGCGATGACGGCGACCTGCACGGACAGGCCAAGCGCCGACCAGACATCCGGCCGGTTCCAGGCGACGGTGAACCATTGCAGCGTCAGACCGGGCGGCGGCCACTGATAGCTCTTTTCCTCGGTCGTGAAGGCATAGACGAAGATCAGCAGGATCGGCAGGTGCAGGAAGAGCAATCCGACGGCTGCGGCGATCTTCAAGGCCAGTGGCGATCTTTTGAGGTCAGAGCGCATCGAAGGCCCCCATTTTCCTGGCGAGCGACAGATAGAGCGCCATGATGACGATCGGCACCACGGAGAAGGCGGCGGCGAGCGGCACGTTGCCGGCCGTTCCCTGCTGGGCGTAGACGGCCTGGCCGATGAAGAGCCTGGACGAGCCGATGATCTGCGGGATGATGTAATCGCCCAATGTCAGCGAGAAGGTGAAGATCGAACCGGCGACGATGCCGGGGAGCGCCAAGGGCAGCAGCACGGTGCGGAAGGTCTGCCGTGGTGTGGCGCCGAGATCGGCCGAGGCCTCGATCAGGTTGCCGGGCACACGCTCGAGGGCGGCCTGGGTCGGCAGGATCATATAGGGAAGCCAGATATAGACGAAGACGATGAAGGTGCCGAGATAGCTTACCGACAGCGAATTGCCGCCGACGACGGGCAGGTCCAGGATACCTTCGAGCAGCCAGGAGAGATGGAGCTTTGCAAAGATCCAGGTGAGGATGCCTTCCTTGGCGAGGATCAGCTTCCAGGCGTAGATCTTGACGAGGTAGCTCGACCAGAGCGGCAGCATGATGCCTAGATAGAAGAGCGCCTTCCATTTGCCTTGCGCATATCGCGCCGCATAATAGGCGATCGGGAAGGCGATGAGCGCGGCAGCGATGGTGACCAGTGTGGCCATGACGACGGTGCGGATGATGATGTCGAAATTCGTCGGGCTCAGCAACTGGGCATAGGTCGAGAGGGTGAACTCGTAATTCACCAGCCCGGAAAAATCATCGATCGAGAAGAAGCTCTGCAGCAGCAGGGCGATCAGCGAGCCGATATAGATGATGCCGAGCCAAAGCAGCGGCGGCGTCAGCATCAGGAAGAGCAGCAGTTTCGGGTGCCGCCAGAAGGCGTCCGACAGCCGGCCGAAAAGGCCGCCGCGTCCCGGACGGATCGATGTCTTGCCGCCTGACAGGGTGAGCGCCGTCATGCCGCGTCATCCATGTAATGAATATCTGCAGGCTGCCAGGCGAGGCGGATGCCGGCGCCGACCTCGGGCACCGGCGCGCCCGCCGGCAGCATGACGTGCAGCCGGCTGCCCCTGAGTTCGACGCCGAGACGGGTGGCAGCGCCGAGGAAGCTTGCATTTTCGACTTTTGCCTCGATGCCGTCGCCTGCCAGGCGGATCGCCTCGGGGCGGAGGCTTGCCCAGCGCTTCTCGCCGCCGAGGAGCGCCATGAGGTCAGGCGCAATCACGTTCGACGAGCCGACGAAATCGGCGACGAAGCGGGTCTTCGGGCAACGATAGATATCCTGCGGCGTGCCTTGTTGAACGATGTTGCCATCGTTGAAGACGGCGACGCGATCGGCCATGGACAGCGCTTCGCCCTGATCATGCGTCACGAAGACGAAGGTGATGCCGAGCGCGCGCTGCAGGCTCTTCAACTCCTCCTGCATCTGCTCGCGCAGCTTCAGGTCCAACGCTCCGAGCGGCTCGTCGAGCAGCAGCACCTTCGGCTTGTTGACGAGCGCGCGGGCGAGCGCCACGCGCTGCCGCTGGCCGCCGGAGAGCTGACCGGGACGGCGGGCGCCATAGCCCGGCAGCTTGACGAGATCGAGGGCTTCGCCGGCAGCCTTCATCCGTTCTGTCTTGCCGACGCCCTTGACCATCAGCCCGTAGGCGACATTGTCGAGGATGTTGAGATGCGGGAACAGTGCGTAGTCCTGAAACACGGTGTTGACGTTGCGGCGATAGGGCGGAATGCCGTCGGCCGTCTCGCCGAAGATCTGGATATGACCCGCGCTTGGCTGCTCGAAGCCGGCGATCAATCTCAGGCAGGTCGTCTTGCCGGAACCTGACGGTCCGAGCATGGCGAAGAATTCGCCGGGCGCTATCTCGAGGTCGACGCCGTCGACGGCGCGAACCTGGCCGAAATGGCGCGATACCTGCTGGAAGCGGACGGCTGACGTCATGGGGAGCTCCGGGTCTTGCGATGTTTAGAGAGGGCTTCGGTCTTGGTTGATGAAGACCCCGCCCCAAACCCCTCCCCACAAGGGGGAGGGGCTTAATCTGCCGTACCCCTTTCGCAGATACCTTGGTGTTTCGGCAGGAATTCGGCGGCGCCACTCGGAGTCCCTCCCCCTTGTGGGGAGGGGTTGGGGAGGGGTTTGTCCCGCGAACGGCTCGGGTTCACCGCCCGCCGATCACGCCGATATAATCCGATACCCAGCGATGATAAGGCACGCATTCGCTCTGCGTCGTGCATTTGGCGACCGGGGTCTTCCAGAACTTGATCTTGTCGAAATGATCGAAGCCGTTGGTGGCGCAGCCGGCGTCTCCCATCAGTTCGTTGCCCTTGCAGGCGACCGGAACGGAAGGCACGGCGCCGAACCAGGCGGCGGCATCGCCCTGAACTTTGGCCTGCAGCGAATGTTCCATCCACATATAGGCGCAGTTCGGATGTTCGCTGTCGGCGTGCAGCATGGTGGTGTCGGCCCAGCCGGTGACGCCCTCGTCGGGGAAAGTCGAGGCGATTTTCTGTTTGTCGGCCTGCAGCAGGTTCACCTGGAAGGGCCAGGAGCCGGAGGCGACGACGCCTTCGTTCTTGAAGTCGTCGATCTGGATCATCGCGTCGTGCCAGTAGCGGGAGACGAGCTTGCGCTGGCCGCGCAGCAGATCGAGTGCAGCCTTGTACTGGTCCTCGGTCAACTCGTAGGGATCCTTGATGCCGAGATCCGGCTTGTGCGCCATCAGATACATGGCGGCGTCGGCGATATAGATCGCGCCGTCATAAGCCTGAACCCGACCCTTGTTCGATTTTCCGTCCGGCAGCGTCTGCTCTTCGAAGACGACGTTCCAACTGGTCGGCGCCTTATCCTTGAAGGCATCGGTATTGTACATCAGCACATTCGGCCCCCAGAGGTAAGGCACGCCGTAGTGGACGTCGCCGACCGTATACCACGGACCTTTCTGCAGACGCTCGTCGACGGTCTTGAAGCTCGGGATCAGATCGGTGTTGATCGGCTGGACCCGCTTGCCGGCGATGAGGCGGAGCGAGGCGTCGCCCGATGCCGTGACGAGATCGAAGCCGCCCTCGTTCATCAGCGATACCATTTCATCCGAGGTGGCGGCGGTCTTGACGGAAACCTTGCAGCCGGTCTGCTTTTCGAAATCGGTCACCCAGTCGTAGTTCTTATCCGTTTCGCCGCGCTCGATATAGCCGGCCCAGGCGACGATGCTGACGGCACCTTCGCCTTTGCCGAGCGCCTTCAGCGGTTCGGCGGCGATGCCCTGCGTCGCGAAGCTCAGGCAGGCGAGCGCTGCCGTGCAGGATTTCAAGAGATGTGTCATCATCCGTCTCCCGGTCTGGTGCCACTTTAGTGGCGGTTTGTTCCCGGATGAAAAAGTGACGCGAAAAGGCCGCTTTCGCAAATTCATTTATCAGAAAGGCATTATCGGAAATTCCGATATCAGCGGATGCGCCCCGACCGCAGGCTTTCGGCGATGCCGACGAAATCGCGTGCCGCCCGCGGCAGGCTGGAGCCCTTGCGCCAGACCATGCCGACCTGGACGACCGGCAGCGAGCCGGAGACGTCGCGGCTTTCGATACGGTCGCCTTCGAGCGACCACGGGCGGTAGACGAGATCGGGAAGCAGCGCCACGCCGGCGCCCGTGGCAACCAGGCTGCGCACCGCCTCGACCGATCGAGTGCGGAAGGCGACATGCGGGCGGGCGCCGAGGGCCGAGAGCAGCTTGCCGGTATTCTCCTCGATTTCGTCGACCGTCAGCATGATCAGCGGTTCGCGGGCGATGTCGGCGACCGAGATGATGTCGGCCGACACCAGAGGGTGGCCCATCGGCAGCCAGAGCCGATAGGGCGAGGTTTCGAGGATCTCGGCCTGCAGCGCCATGCGGTCGCGCAGGTTCGATATCACCATGACGGCGACATCGAGTTCGCCGCCGACCAGGAGATGCTCGAGGTAACCGCCATTGTCCTCGATGGCGCTGACCTCGATGCCAGGGCAGGCACGCCGGTATCGCGCCAGCAGGTCGGAGAGCACGTAGCCGGCGACAAGCGAAGTGACGCCGATGTTCAGCGTGCCGGAAAGCGTGCTTTGCTGGCCGGAGAAGCTGGTGCGCGCATCGGAAACAGAGGCGAGGATCTTCGTCGCGTGACGCAGGAACTGGTGGCCGTCATGGGTGATCGTCAGGCCCCGCGGGTGGCGCTCGAAGAGCGTAACGCCGAGGTCGGTTTCGAGCTCCTTCAGCGCTTCCGTCACCGAGGATTGCGAGATCGACAGGTTCTGCGCGGCGCGCGTTACCGATCCCTGTTCGGCGACGGCGACGAAATATTGAACCTGGCGAAGCGTGAAGGCCATGGGCGTTTAGAGCATGGCGGAACAGGCCGTGGCAAGCGGCCGGAAAAAGCGGACCTTTTTTGGTGTTTTCTCAAAATGGCGCAGGCTTCGCTCCCTCACTTAAACTTTCGGAAACGTCATTTCCTTAGCATTATCAGCACTTGTCCTGCGTTGGAGTTTCAGATGGCGGAGCAGTTGGCGTGAAGGCCTTACTGCGCATGTTCCGGCCTTCCCGGAAATTGGCAATCATCATCGGTGGAGTCGCTCTTCTGGCGGGCGTTTCCGGCGGCGCGGCCGTTTATGTCGGCAAGGACAGGCTGATGGGTGCTGCCGGTGGTGGCTACGGGCTCGAATGCAGCGACGTCAACCTGGTGACGATCCGGAAGCAGGACCACATCTGGGTACGCAAATACATCAAGACCGAACCGACCGATGGGATGACGCGCGTCAAAACCGCGCTTCGCGTAGCCCAAGCCGTTTACGAAGCGCAGAAGCCGGATCTGGTCCAGGTGGTGGTGCTCGACGAGAACGGTCCGACATTGCGCGCCGACATCCGCGGCCGAGCGATCGGCGCCGACGTCGTCTATATCCCGCATCCCGACAAGACCGTTCCCGGCCTAGACGACAAGCCTTATACGGCGCGCTACTATGACGGCAAGGCCAGCGAAAACGGCCTGTTCTTCGGCGAGCGCATAGATATGCCCTCCGACGAAATCGCCATGATCAGTTCTGCTTTCAAGGATCCCGAGGATTGCGTCGACCCGGTCGCGGTTGGCTCCACGAAGAACGGGGAAAAGGGCAAGAAGGCCGCAGGCGGCGCACATGACGCAGCACCGGCGGCCGAAGCCGCGCCTGCTACGGAGAGCAGCGGCGCTGACGTCGTCGCGGAGGCACCGGCCGAAGAACCGCCGGCGGAACCCGCCAAGACCCACTGAGCGCACATCATAAAAAAAGCGGAGCGCCGGCAGGCACTCCGCTTATTTTGTTTCGATATTTTATTTCCGTCAGTCGGCTTTGTTGCGGCGGGCTGGGAAGAGGATGACGTCGCGGATCGACGGCGCGTTGGTCAGCAGCATGATGAGGCGGTCAACGCCGATACCGAGGCCGCCGGCCGGCGGCATGCCCTGGTCGATCGCATCGAGGAATTCCTCGTCCAGCTGCTTTTCCTTTTCGCCGCGGGCATGCGCCTGTTCGAGCTGCTCGACCATGCGGCGGCGCTGCTCTTCGGGATCGTTCAGCTCCGAGAAGGCGTTGCCGAGTTCCCAGGCATTGCAATAGGTCTCGAAGCGCTCGACGAGGCGCGGTTCGCCCGGCACTTCCTTAGCGAAGGGCGAGATGTCCTTCGGGAAATGCGTGACGTGAGACGGCTGGATCAACGTCGATTCAACCTTTTCCTCGAAGATGAAGGCGAGGCATTCGCCCCAGGTCCAATCCTTTTCGACTTCAAAGCCGGCAGCCTTGGCGGCGGCGCGTGCTTCCTCGTCGGTCTTGATCGCCAGGAAATCGATGCCGGTCACTTCCTTGACGGCATCCGGCATCGGCACACGCTTGAACGGTCCCTTGAAGGACAGGCGCTTGTCGCCGAAATCGAATTCAGTGGTGCCGTGAATGGAGAGCGCCAGGGTCTCGAACAGCCGCTCGACGAGGTCCATCATGTCCTCGTAATCGGCATAGGCCCAGTAACATTCCATCATCGTGAATTCAGGATTGTGCCGGGTGGAGACGCCTTCGTTACGGAAGTTCCGGTTGATCTCGAAGACCTTGTCGGTCAGCCCGGACACCAGTGTGCGCTTCAGGAACAGTTCCGGCGCAATGCGCAGGTACATGTCGAGCTTCAGCGTGTTGTGATGCGTCTTGAACGGCTCGGCGGTGGCGCCGCCATAGATCGATTGCAGCATCGGCGTCTCGACTTCCATGAAGCCGTCATTCTCCATGAAGCGGCGGATGCCGGAGACGATCTTCGAGCGCTGCTGGAAGCGAAGCTTCGAATCCTCGTTGGTCATGATGTCGAGATGGCGCTTGCGATAACGCAGTTCGATGTCGGAGAGGCCGTGCCACTTCTCGGGCATCGGCAACAGCGACTTGGTCAGCATTTCGATCTTTTGGGCGTTGATCGTCAGTTCGCCGCGCTTGGTGCGGCGCACGATTCCGGTGACGCCGATGATGTCGCCGATGTCGATCATCGGCAGCAGCGCCCGGGCCTCTTCGGGCGTCGTATCCTTATGGCTGAAGATCTGGATCTTGCCGCCGGCGTCGTGGATGTCCATGAACATGCCGGAGTTGCGCGAGGAATAAACACGGCCGGCAACGGTGACGACGTCCTGCGTCTCGACGTCGGGTTCCAGAGATTCGTATTTTGCGCCGAGCTCGGCATTGGTCATCGTCCGGTGGAAATGTGCCGGATAGACGTCGCCGATCTGCTCGCGCAGCAGCTTCAGCTTCTGGGCGCGCACCTCAGTCGCGTCGGAGGAAAGGGTGGTTTCGGTCTTGTTGTCAGCCATTGTCGAAATCCTCTGACTGTTCTTACTTCGAGCCGACGAGGGCGGCGACGGCCTGCGAGGCGAGCTTCAAGCGCTGGCGCACGACGGAGCGGCCGAGGATCGCCATGGAATCGAAAAGCGGCAGCGAGCGCGACGAGCCGGACACGGCGACGAAAAGCGGCGCGACCACTACCTTCAGTTTCTTGCCCATGCGGTCGGCAATCGCGCGCAGTTCGGCTTCGATCGTCTCGACATTCCATTCCAGGATCTTTTCGAGATCCGGCTGAACGGTGTTGAGGATCTCCAGGATCTCTTCCGGCAGTGACTTGATCTTGGCGAAGTCGGAAGGCTGCAGGCCGAGATCGGACTTCAGCAGGAAACCAGCAAGATCGGGCAACTCGCCGAGCTTTGAGATACGCGTCTGCGACAGGCGCAAGCCGGCCATCAGGCGGTCGTTTTCCATCGCCCAGCTCAGCACGCGGCCGCGGAACTCTTCTTCCGACAGCTTCTCGCGGATCCAGCGGCCGTTCAGCCAGTCGAGCTTCTGGATGTCGAAGATCGCGCCGGCCTTGGAGAGGTTCTCCGGGTCGAACTTCTCGGAGAGCTCATCCATCGTCAACAGCTCCTCGCCTTCGGCGATCTGGATGAAGAAGAGGCCGAGGAAGTTCATCAACGCTTCGGGGATATAGCCGAGCGCGGAATAATAGGAGATCGAGGTCGGGTTCTTGCGCTTCGACAATTTCGATTTGTCGGCATTGCGCATCAGCGACAGATGCATGAAGACCGGCTGGTCCCAGCCGAAATAGCGATAGAGCAGGATGTGCTTCGGAACCGAAGCCAGCCATTCCTCGCCGCGTGCCACATGGGTGATCTTCATCAGATGGTCGTCGATGACGTTGGCCATGTGATAGGTCGGCATGCCGTCGGCCTTGACCAGCACCTGCATGTCGACGGAATCCCAGGGGATGGAGACATCGCCGTAAACGCCGTCGGTGAAATCGCAGGAGCCTTCGGTCGGGATCTTCATGCGGATGACGGTCGTCTCGCCGGCGGCCATACGCGAGGTGACTTCCTCGGCCGTCAGGTTGAGGCAGAGGCCGTCATATTTCGGCGGCTTGCCGGCGGCGCGCTGGGTTTCGCGCATCTGTTCGAGGCGCGCGGGCGTGCAGAAACAGCGGAAAGCATGGCCCTTGCCCAGCAACTCCTCGGCGTAAGGCTGGTACATCGGCTTGCGGTCGGACTGGCGATAGGGGCCGTAGGGACCGCCGATATCGGGGCCTTCCTTCCATTCCAGGCCGCACCATTTCAGCGCGTCCAACACCTTCGTCTCGAATTCCGGGGTCGAGCGCGTCGCGTCGGTATCCTCGATGCGCAGGATGAACTCGCCGCCGTGCTTCTTGGCGAAAAGGTAGTTGAAGAGAGCGATGTAAGCGGTGCCGACATGCGGCTCGCCGGTCGGCGAGGGAGCGATGCGGACGCGGACGCCGGAAGTTGTCATTGGTATGGCCCGTCAATGAACGCCGGACGGCTTTCCGGGGAAAGCAACGTTCGGCCGAAGGATGCAGATATCTTCATCGGCAAACCGGCCGAAAAGGGCATATGCCCGCACTATCCGCCGATCGTCCGTTCGGCTGGCCTTAGGCCATATTCAACAGGGCGCGTCAAGAAAAACCACGCCTGCAAAGGCCCGGTGGGAGGGAAGGCGCGCCGGTTTCGCCGCGCCTTCTCGCTTCAACCTCAATGTGCGCCTTCGCGCTTGCGCTTGCGGGCGTTGCGCGCGAACATGTTCAGCACCTCCACCAGCGCGGAGAAGGCCATGGCGGCGTAGACGTAACCCTTCGGCACATGGAAGCCCATGCCTTCGGCGATCAGCGTTGTGCCGATCATCAGCAGGAAGGCGAGCGCCAGCATGACGATCGTCGGGTTCCTCTCGATGAAGTTGGCAAGCGGGGTCGCAGCAACCAGCATGACCGTGACGGCGGCGACGACGGCGACCACCATGATCGGCAGATGCGGCGTCATGCCGACGGCGGTGATGATGCTATCGACCGAGAAGACCAGGTCGAGCAGCAGGATCTGGCCAATCGCCGACGCGAAGCCTGTCGTGGTGGATTTGGCGATGAAATCCTCCTGCTGGTCTACAGGATCGACGCTGTGGTGAATTTCCTTGGTGGCTTTCCACACCAGGAACAAGCCGCCGGCGATCAGGATCAGATCCTTCCAGGAGAAGCCGTGTCCGAAAGCCTCAAACAGCGGTTCGGTCAGCTGCACGATCCAGGCGACGGTGCCGAGGAGTGCCAGGCGCATAACGAGCGCAAGACCGATGCCGATCTTGCGAGCCTTCTCCCGGTGCTCGGGCGGCAGTTTGTTGGTGAGAATGGAAATGAAGATCAGGTTGTCGATCCCAAGAACGACTTCCATCACCACCAGCGTGATGAGCGCCACCCAGGCGGCCGGATCCTGAATGAGCGTCATGATTTCCTGCATAAGCGTATATCCCTCTTGCGTCACATGCGTGAATGACGCGCGCAATGTAGTGTCCGTGGCCTGCTACGCAAGCGCCGCAAGGGGGTATACGAAATCGATGTGACTTTTATTCCCTAAAGCGCGTCGCGATCTTTCAGATTCGCTCCTCGCGCTTTAGGTCTTTGTTTTTACGCATGTCGTTAGCGCAAAACCGCGGCACACTTTTGCGCGACATGCTTTAGACAGAATGATTTAAGGCCAGGTCGGCCTTAAACCATCCTGTTCTAAATTAAAGAGTTAGAGCATGATGTCGTCCGAAGACTACTCGGACTTTTCGGCATCATGCTCTGATCGGCAGCCAGATTTCGGTGACGCCCATGCCGGTATAGGGGTCGAAGCGCTCATCGTAGCGTTCGAACATGTCTGGCGCGGCGCCATGCTCCAGACCGGAGGTCGGCCACCATGTGCCGAAAATCCGGTTCATGGTCAGCGGAATACCGGAGACATGGCCGCGGTGGGCAAAGACGACGTAACGTTGGCCGGGAAGCTTGAGTGTTGCAAAATCCGCCGGCAGATCACCGGCGTCGGCGACTTCCGCGGCGGCCATATAGCGGAATTTCTCCGCCTCGCCGTCGATATGGTTGCAGATGCCGTAGGCGACATTGCCTTTCTGTCCTGAGATATGGCCGAAATGGGCATTGAACTTCTGCCAGAGAGAAGGGATGGCGGCGTTGCCGCCATAGGGGTAGGTTTCCTGCAAGCCGGCAAACAGCATCGGCTGAAGGGTTTCGAAGCGGGGCGGTTCGAGGTCGTTGAGGTGGGTGGGGTCCATTCTGATCGGCTCCAGCAAGACAAGGTTACGGGCGTGCCCCTGCCGGCGTACAGCATCCGGCGTCACGCCGAACTGGTCGCGGAAGGCACGGGTGAAAGCCTCGTGCGAGCCATAGCCCGCACAAAGCGCAACCTCGAGAATGGTGGATGAACCGCCGATCAATGCGGGCACGGCGCGGCTGAGGCGCCGCCCTCTTATGTAGCTGCTGATCGAGTGGCCGGTGACGAGCCCAAAAACGCGCGACAGGTGGTAATGCGACAATCCGGCTGTTTCGGATATCACTTCCAGCGACAGATCGTTTTCGAAATGGCTCTCGATGAACCAGATCGCCCGTCCAACGGCGCTCATCCTCACTCCCCTAGTTGCAGCTCTTCTCTAGAGTAAAGCCGAAAGCCGGGTTTGATCGTCGTTGCGGGATTTTGGCCGATGGAGCGCGGCAGTCAAGGGTGGGGCAGAGGTGGGTCAGGCGGTCTCGTGTCGGCGGGCGCCGTAGGCGGCCATGAAGACCCGGATGGCGCCGCAGATGACGCGCTCGATTTCGTCGCGATGCGGCGGCTCTTCCATGGTTCCGAACAGGCGGAGCTTGAAGAAACTGCCGCTGGCGAGGTCGAGAAACTGGCCGGCGGCCAGATCGATATCGTCGATTTCGAGCCTGCCTTCGGCGATGTGCCGTTCCAGGAAGTCGCGCATGATGGTGCGCAGGTTTTCCGGGCCCTTGAAGAAGCGTTGACAGAGCACCGGCATGCGGTCGCGCACGCCAAGAACGGTGCGCATGGCGCTGATGACCTTTTCATCTGTCATATGGGTGACGAAACTTACCCCGAATTCGTACAGACCGGCTTCGGGATCGTCATGTTCGGCAAGCGCCGTGCGCACGGCCGCCACAAAGGCGGCGCGCTCGGCCTCGATCATCGCCGAAAACAATTCTTCCTTGTTGGTGAAATAGACGTAGAGCGTCCCCTTGGAGACACCGGCCTCGCGCGTCACGTCGTTCATACTGGCGGCGTCGAAGCCCATCTTCATGAAGACGCGCTTGGCGCCGGCGAGTATCTGCTGGCGCTTGGCCGGATCTTCGCCCGCGGCAAATCGGCCTCCTCCAACGGGAGGGCTGAAGACGGCGGCGTGGTCGGGTTTCAGCGTCATTTTTCCTTAACCGTGTTCACGGTTTCGTTTTTTCTTTAAAGAAATCGAACCGATTGGTTCTATACATCTTGATATGACGGTAGAACAGGTTTAAGTCAACTGAACCGAACCGTTCAGTTCGATTATTTACTTCAAGATCGGTAAAGTGGCCATGTCGAGCAACCAGAAAAGCAGCGTCGCGCGGATCGTCAGCGAAAACGCCGAAGCCGAAGAGGCGAAAGCTGAAGTCGCTGCAGTTGCAGAAGCTCCGACGGCGGAAGCTCGCGAGAAGCCATCTGCCCCCGCGCAGTCGGCGCCGGCTTCGGTCGCAGCGCCCGCGGCTGCGAAGAAGCGCCGTAGCCCGGTGCTGCCGATCGTCGTGCTTGCTCTTCTCGCCGGCGGCGGCTGGTATGGTTACGAATGGTGGACGAACGGCCGCTTCATGGTGTCGACTGACGACGCCTATATCGAGGGCGATATTGCAACGATTTCGCCGAAGGTCACGGGCTACGTCGCGAAGGTGAATGTGGTCGCCAACCAGGAAGTCAAAGCGGGCGACGTGCTTGCCACGCTTGATAACGGCGACTATCAGAACGCCCTCGATCAGGCTGAGGCCCAGATCGCCACCGAACAGCTTTCGCTGCAGCGCATCGACGCGCAGATCGAAGGCGCCAATGCCAGCCTCGTGCAGGCGCGGGCGCAGAAGGTGGCACTCGAAGCGGCCGTTCGCGGTGCCGAGATCACCCAGAAGCGCCAGAGCGATTTGCAGGCGAAGTCGGTCGGCACTGCCGCCGATCTCGACAACGCCAATATCGCTCTCGACCAGGCCAAGGCCAATCTTGCTGGCGGCGATGCCAACATCACTGCTGCGCAGGCCAACATCACCATTCTCCAGGCGCAGCGCAAGGAGGCCGAAGGCTCGGTCCGTTCGCTGGAAATCTCGCGCGACAAGGCCGCCCGCGACCTCTCCTTCACCGTGCTCAAGGCGCCCTATGACGGCATCGTCGGCAACCGCTCGGTCCAGGAGGGCGATCTCGTTTCGCCCGGCCAGCGCCTGATGGCGCTCGTCCCTGTGCGCCAGCTCTATATCGACGCCAACTTCAAAGAAACGCAGATCCAGCATCTGGTTCCCGGCTCGAAGGTCAACGTCCATGTCGACGCCTATGACGACAATCCCGTCGTCGGCACCGTCGAATCGATCTCGCCGGCTTCCGGCTCGGTCTTCTCGCTCCTGCCGCCGGAAAATGCCACGGGCAACTTCACCAAGGTGATCCAGCGGGTGCCGGTGCGCATCGCGCTGCCGCAGGATGCGCTCGACAGCGGCCGTCTGCGCGCCGGCCTCAGCGTCGTCGTCGACGTCGACACCCGCACGGCGCCGAGCAAGTAAGCCTTTAGAAAAGGCGGAGGTGGTCCGATGGCCGGTAGTGCGACAGCAGCAGGGACGATTCCGGCAGCGCCCGCCCACGCCGAGGATCACATGGATCCGAGGAAGCTCATCGCCTTCTTCGCGATGGTGCTCGGCATGTTCATGTCGATCCTCGACATTCAGATCGTCTCGGCCTCGCTAGCCGAAATCCAGGCCGGCCTTTCGGCCGGCAGCGACGAAGTCGGCTGGGTGCAGACGGCCTATCTCATCGCCGAAGTGATCATGATCCCGCTTTCGGGCACGCTGGCGCGCATCATCTCGACGCGTTATCTCTTCGCAATCTCGGCTGCCGGTTTCACCATGGCGAGCGCGCTTGCGGCGACGGCGACGAATATCGACCAGATGATCGTCTACCGCGCCATCCAGGGTTTTATCGGCGGCGGCATGATCCCGTCGGTGTTCGCGGCGGCCTTCACCATCTTTCCGGCGTCGAAGCGCAGCATCGTTTCGCCGATCATCGGCTTGATCGCGACGCTGGCGCCGACCATCGGTCCGACCGTCGGCGGTTATCTCAGCCATGCCTTTTCCTGGCACTGGCTGTTCCTCGTCAATATCGTTCCCGGCATCATCGTCACGATCGTCACCTGGAACTTCATCGATTTCGACAAGCCGGAACTGTCGCTTTTCAAGAAGTTCGACTGGTGGGGACTTTTCTCGATGGGCATCTTCCTCGGCGCGATGGAATATGTGCTCGAAGAGGGCAATTCGAACGACTGGTTCAATGACAGTTCCATCGCCATCGCAGCCGTCGCCTCCGGCGTTGCGGCTATTATCTTCTTCTATCGCGCCTTCACGGTGGACTTCCCCGTCGTCGACCTCAAGGCCTTTTCGAACCGGAATTTCTCCTTCGGCTCGATCTTCTCCTTCGTCATGGGCATCGGCCTCTATGGCCTCACCTACATCTACCCAGTCTACCTTGGACGCATCCGCGGCTATGATTCGCTGATGATCGGCCAGACGATGTTCGTCTCCGGGCTTGCGATGTTCTTCACCGCGCCGATCGCCGGCAAGCTGTCGACGAAGATGGACCTGCGCCTGATGATGGTGATCGGTTTCACCAGCTTCGCCGCCGGCACATACATCATGATACACCTGACGGCGGATTGGGATTTCTACGAACTGTTCATCCCGCAGATTCTGCGCGGTTTCGGGCTGATGATGTGCATGGTGCCGATCAACAACATCGCGCTCGGTACGATGCCGCCGTCGCGCATCCGCGGCGCATCCGGCCTGTTCAACCTGACGAGAAACCTCGGCGGCGCTGTCGGTCTCGCTGTCATCAACACCGTACTCACCAACCGGCAGGACGTGCACTACGAACGGCTGCGGGAGAATATGGACTGGGGCAATCCGGCGGCAATCGACCAGATGAACAACATGGCCGCCAATTTTAACACCTACGGCATGGATGGCGCCTCGGTCGCGATCAAGCAGATGGTCGGTCTTGCCACCAAGCAGGCGGTCGTCCTCTCCTTCAGCGACGTTTTCCTCATCCTGACCGCACTTTTCGTTGCGATGATTCTCGGTGTCGCCATGATCAAGAAACCTGCGCCGCAAGGCGGGGGAGGCGGTGGCGGCCACTGACCTCCGGCCTGCCGCCCCATGAAAAGGTCCTCTCCGGAGGGCCTTTTTATTTGCCGTTTTCCAACTCATATGTCATCAGCATGTCATCCTCGGTCGGACAGTCCCAAGCGGACCTGCGGTGGCGGAAAACACTACGCCGATCGGCCTGTTCGATTTTTTGATTTACGTACATCAAATTTGGCGCTAATGGTCTCGTCAGGAGGAACGATGAGGCCCACGGTTCACGATATCGCCGCTGCCGCCGGTGTCAGTCTCGCGACTGTCGACCGGGTTCTCAACCAGCGCCCCGGTGTGCGTCACGTCACGCGGGAGAAGGTCGAGACGGCAATCCGCGAGCTCGGTTATATCAGAGACGTTGCCGCCGCCAATCTCGCCAAAGGGCGTACCTATCCATTGGTCTTCATCCTTCCGGCCAGCGACAATTCCTTCATGCACGGGCTCAATGCCGAGATCCGACAGGCGGTGCTGCGCTCGCCGGCTGAGCGTACCGATATTCGCACGATCGAGGTTCCGGCTTTCGATCCGGCCGCCCTCGTCTCGGTGCTGGAAGAGTTATCCCGGGAGAAACCTTGCGGCATTGCGATGGTTGCGACCGATGCGCCTGAAGTGCGCGCCGCCGTCGACAAGCTGGTGCGCGAGCGCTTTCCCATCGTCACCCTGGTTTCCGATCTCACCGGCTCGCTGCGCCATCACTACGCCGGCGTCGACAATATCGCGGCCGGCCGCACAGCGGCCCGCCTGCTCGGCCGCTTTCTCGGGCCGCGAAAGGGCGAGATCGCCGTGCTTGCCGGCTCCATGCTGGTGCGCGACCATCGCGAGCGGCTGGAGGGCTTTGCCGCAGTCATGGCCGCGGAGTTTCCGCATCTTGCAATCCTGCCGGTGCTCGAAGGCCGCGACGACCCCGAGGTCGCCCATAGGCTCGTTGCCGACGCGCTTGGGAATGCCGGGATCATCGGCGTCTACAGCCTTGGCGCCGGCAATCGCGGCCTGATCCGGGCGCTGAAGGAGAAGACTGTCGACCGGACGCTGACTGTCATCGCCCATGAGCTCACCGCCCATACGCGCGCAGCGCTCGTCGACAATACGATCGATGCGATCCTCAACCAGGACGCCGGCCATGAGGTGCGCAGCGCCATTCGTGTGTTGAAAGCCAAGGCGGACGGGCTTGCCGTCATCGAAGCGCAGGAGCGCATTCGCCTCGACATATTTCTGAAGGACAATCTGCCGTAACGGCAAAGGAGAATACCTCATGTATCTCGGTCTCGATCTCGGAACCTCCGGCGTCAAGGCGATGCTGATCGACGGCGATCAGAAGATCGTCGGCTCGGCCAATGGTTCGCTCGACGTCTCGCGTCCGCATTCCGGCTGGTCGGAGCAGGAGCCGGCCCACTGGGTGCGTGCGACGGAGGAGGCTGTCGCCGGCCTCAAGGCGAAACATCCGAAGGAGTTGGCTGCGGTCAAGGGCATCGGCCTTTCCGGCCAGATGCACGGCGCGACGCTTATCGATGCCACCGATAAGGTGCTGCGTCCCTGCATCCTTTGGAATGACACGCGCAGCCACGTCGAGGCTGCGGCCCTCGATGCCGACCCGCGCTTTCGTGCCCTCACCGGCAACATCGTCTTTCCCGGCTTTACGGCGCCGAAGCTCGCCTGGGTCGAGAAGCATGAGCCCGATGTTTTCGCCAGGATCGCCAAGGTGCTGCTGCCGAAAGACTATCTACGTCTTTGGCTGACCGGCGAATATATCTCCGAAATGTCGGATTCGGCCGGCACCTCCTGGCTCGACACCGGCAAGCGCGCCTGGTCGTCTGAACTGCTCGCGGCCACCAATCTTTCCAGAGAGCAGATGCCGGCACTTGTCGAAGGCACCGAGCAGGCCGGCAAGCTGCGGTCTGAACTGGCGGCGCAATGGGGCATTTCCGGCGACGCCGTCGTTGCTGGCGGCGCGGGCGACAATGCGGCCTCGGCCTGCGGCATGGGCACGGTCAGCGATGGCGCTGCCTTCGTCTCGCTTGGCACATCAGGCGTGCTTTTTGCCGCCAACGGCTCCTATCTGCCGAAGCCGGAAAGCGCCGTGCATGCCTTCTGCCACGCGCTGCCGAACACCTGGCACCAGATGGGCGTCATCCTGTCGGCCACCGATGCGCTCAACTGGCATTCCGGGGTCACCGGCAAATCGGCCGCCGAGCTGACCGGAGAACTCGGCGAGACGCTGAAGGCGCCGGCCGGCGTCAGCTTTCTTCCCTATCTCTCCGGCGAACGCACGCCGCACAATGATGCCGTCATCCGCGGCGCCTTCATCGGCCTCGAACATGAAAGCAGCCGTGTCGTGCTCACCCAGGCGGTGCTCGAAGGTGTGGCCTTCGCCATCCGCGACAATCTCGAAGCGCTGCGCTCGGCCGGTACCGGCATCTCCCGCGTTACGGCGATCGGCGGCGGTTCGCGCTCGCATTACTGGCTGGCGTCGATCGCGACCGCGCTCGGCGTTCCGGTCGACCTGCCGGCCGACGGCGATTTCGGTGCGGCCTTCGGCGCCGCCCGCCTCGGCCTGATCGCAGCAACCGGGGCAGATCCGATTGCCGTCTGCACGCCGCCGGTGACATCGGGCACCATCGAGCCGGTGTCTGCATTGAGCGGCGCTTATGAGGATGCCTACAAGCGCTACCGCGCACTCTATCCGGCGATCAAATCGTTGGCGCATTGAGAATTCGAGCCAGCGGCCCCCTCATCCGACCCTTCGGGCCACCTTCTCCCCGAGGGGAGAAGGGAAAAGAGGCGCCGCAGCGAGTCTCTTCTCCCCCTCGGGGAGAAGGTGCCGGCAGGC
>NZ_AEYF01000036.1 GCF_000292525.1 Rhizobium sp. CCGE 510 | reverse complement strand
GGATGAGGGGGCCTCTGGCCTAGACCAACAACGCAGAACTTCGAAAAGATACGAACCCAAGGAGACCCAAGATGAGCACCGGATTTTTCGGCGATATCCAGAAAATAAAATACGAAGGCCCCGATAGCACCAATCCGCTGGCCTTCCGCCATTACCAGCCGGACGAGATCGTCATGGGCAAGCGCATGGAAGACCATCTGCGCTTTGCCGTGGCCTATTGGCACACCTTCACCTGGCCGGGCGGCGACCCCTTCGGTGGCCAGACCTTCCTGCGTCCCTGGTTCGAGGACACGATGAAGGCCGCCAAGCTCAAGGCCGACGTCGCCTTCGAATTCTTCTCGCTGCTCGGCTCGCCCTATTACTGCTTCCATGACGCCGACGTGCGTCCCGAGGGCAAGAATTTCGCTGAGAACACCAAGAACCTCAACGAGATCGTCGACTACTTCGCCGAGAAGCAGGCCGCCACCGGCACCAAACTGCTCTGGGGCACGGCGAACCTCTTCTCCCACCGCCGCTATATGTCGGGTGCAGCCACCAATCCGGATCCGGATGTCTTTGCTTTCGCAGCCGCGACGGTCAAGACCTGCATCGACGCTACGCAGAAGCTCGGCGGTGAGAACTACGTGCTCTGGGGTGGCCGCGAAGGCTACGAGACGCTGCTCAATACCGATATCGGCCGTGAGCTCGACCAGCTCGGCCGCTTCCTCAACCTCGTCGTCGAATACAAGCATAGGATCGGCTACAAGGGCACGATCCTGATCGAGCCGAAGCCGCAGGAGCCGACCAAGCACCAGTATGACTATGACGTCGCGACCGTCTATGGTTTCCTCAAGAAACACGGACTGGAAAACGAGGTGAAGCTCAATATCGAGCAGGGCCACGCGATCCTGGCCGGCCACTCCTTCGAGCACGAGCTGGCGCTTGCCAATGCGCTCGGCATTTTCGGCTCGATCGACATGAACCGCAACGACTACCAGTCCGGCTGGGATACCGACCAGTTCCCGAACAATGTTCCGGAAATGGCGCTCGCTTATTACCACGTTCTGGCAGGTGGCGGCTTCAAGACCGGCGGCACCAATTTCGACTCGAAGCTGCGCCGCCAGTCTCTCGACCCGGCGGATCTGCTGATCGGTCACATCGGCGGCATGGATTGCTGCGCCCGCGGCCTGAAGGCCGCTGCCAGGATGATCGAGGACAAGGCTCTGTCGCAGCCGCTCGCCGATCGTTATGCCGGCTGGGAATCGGCCGAGGCGCAAAAGCTCTTCCGCGGCGAGTATTCGCTGGATGAGATCACGACCTGGGTCGAGACCAAGGACGTCAATCCGCAGCCGAGATCCGGCAAGCAGGAATTGCTCGAAAACGTCGTCAATCGATACGTCTGATCAAGCGCGCCGGCGGCCAGCGGTCGCCGGCGCAACCCTTTCTGAACGGCTGCGGGCGCTAAGTTCTCAGCCTCTATCGGCTCAACGCTTCGACCAGTTGCGCGACGGCGCAGAGACGGAGTTTCGAACCACCAGATCCGGCCGCAGCAGGATTTCCGTTTCGGTCGGCCGGCCATCGGACAGGAGCTCGAGCAGCAGCGCCATCGCCTGTTTGCCGATCGCCGTTCTCGGCTGGCGGATCGTGGTCAGCGGCGGAGATATGAAGACGGCCTGCGGCACGTCGTCGAAACCAGTCACCGAGAAATCCCCCGGAATATCGTAGCCTCGCGCGCCGAGCCCGACCATGACGCCGATCGCCGTCTGATCGTTGACGCACATGAAGGCGGTCGGAAGCGTGTCGCGCATGAAAAGCTGTTCGACCGCATGCCGCCCGCTTTCGATCGTGCCGTCGCCTTCGAGCACGATCCTCAAGTCCGGCGGGATGCCGGCGGCGTCGAGACCGGCATCGTAACCCATGCGGCGTCTGGTATAGGCAAGCCGGGTGCGCGAATCGCCGATGAAGGCGATCTTGCGATGCCCTTCGGCCAGCAACAGGTCCACCGCTTTCCTGGCGCCCTCGGTATCGTCGACACCGACATAGGGAATGCCGCCGTTGAAAACGGGCTCGAAAACGCCGACGCTCGGCGGCAGCCGCGCAGTCATCGTCTGATGCCCGAAGGGTAGAATGCCGGTGAACAGGATCAGCCCGGCAGCCTGGTTGGAATTCAAGAATTTCAGATATTCCAGGCCGCGCTGGGCGTCGTTCTGCGTGTGGCCGATCAAGATGCCGTAGCCGTGCGCGCGCGCCTCGTTTTCCAGCCCGACCAGAATGTTGGAGAAATTGGGGTCGCCGATATCGGGCGCCACGACCAGGATCATGTTGGAGCGGCCGAGCCTCAGGCTGCGCGCCATGGCATTGGTGGTGTAACCGGTGATGGCGATCGCCTGGTTGACCTTGAGGCGGGTGGAATTGGCGACCTTCTCCGGCATGTGGATTGCCCGGGACACCGTCGCGATGGAGACCTCGGCGATCCGGGCGACGTCTTCGATTGTTGCGGGCGTGGAATTCGACACTGGGCTCTGCCTTGGGGCTGTCTTCGCCGCGACACTACACAGACTTGTCGGGAGGTCAAAGGCAGGCTTCAACTGATCTGTGTAAATCAACGATGTAAACCTTTACACGATGTATGTAAAGGTTTACATAAGGTCCTTAGCGGACGGAGAACCGCTTGGGGAGGATCTGATGACCGTGGAGACTGCCGACACTGCACCCGCGGTGCTGTCCGCCAGGCGCATATGCAAATCCTTCAGTGGCGTGCAGGTCCTCTTCAGCGTCAATTTCGATCTCCGCGCCGGCGAGATCCATGCGCTGATGGGCGAAAATGGCGCCGGCAAATCTACACTTGTCAAGGTATTGTCCGGTTTCGAACAGCCGAGTTCCGGCGAGATCCTGCTCGACGGCAAGCCTGTCGTTTTGCCACCCAATGGCGCTGCCGAGGCGCTCGGCATCGTCATCATTCACCAGGAGTTCAACCTAGCCGAACATCTGACCGTGACGGAGAGCCTGTTTCTCGGGCGCGAAGTCACGCGCTTCGGTGTGCTCGACCGCAAATATATGCGTTCGGAGACACGCAAGGTTCTCGACCTGCTTGGGTCGCATGTCGATGAGAATGCGCTGATCAGCACGCTTTCCATCGCCGACAAGCAGATGGTTGAAATCGCCAAGGCAATCAGCCGCGATGCGCGGGTCGTGTTCATGGACGAGCCGACCGCCGTATTGTCGCGGGAAGAAACCAGTATGCTCTTCAGGCAGGTCCGCAAGCTGCGTGACCAGGGCACCAGCTTCGTCTTCGTGTCGCACAAGCTCGACGAAGTGATGGAACTGACCGATCGCGTCACGGTGCTGCGCGACGGCCAGTGGATCAAGACATCGCCGACGTCGATTCTGGATGGAGAATCGATCGCGCAGCTGATGGTCGGCCGCGAACTGTCGAGCCTCTATCCCGCCAAGGTCGAGCCCGATGTCGACGAGGAGGTCGTTTTGAGTGTCGCCTCGGTGTCGACGGGCTATGTAAGGAATGCGAGCTTCGAGGTGCGCAAGGGCGAGATCATCGGTTTTTCCGGCATGATCGGCTCCGGCCGCACCGAACTGATGGAAGCGATTGCCGGATTGCGCACCCGTCTCGAGGGTGAGGTGGTCATCAAGGAGGAAGCGGTTGCCTCCGGGGACGTGCATGCCGCCAATCGCTGCGGGCTCGCCTATATGACCAAGGACCGCAAGTCGAAGGGCCTGCTGCTGCGCTCCGGCATGGTGACTAATTTGACGCTGCAATCGCTCGGCAGGCATTCGCGCCGGGGCTATCTCAGCCCGGGCAGCGAAGCGGCCGCGATGGCCAAGGCCAAGCGCCGCTTCGACATCAGGGTTCGCGACGGCAATATCATCGCCGGCCGGATGTCGGGTGGAAACCAGCAGAAGCTGCTGCTGGCCAAGGTCATGGAGACCGAGCCCGACATCATCATCATCGACGAACCGACGCGCGGCATCGATGTCGGCACCAAGCAGCAGATCTATCATTTCATCTCGGCGCTGGCTCGGGATGGCCGCTCGATCATCATCGTCTCGTCGGAGATGCCGGAGGTCATCGGCCTCTGCACGCGGGTGGTGGTGATGCGCGAAGGCCATATCGTCGGTGTGCTCGAGGGCGATGAGATTTCCGAGCAGGAGATCATGCGTTACGCCGCCGGGCTGAAGAAGAAGGCGGCGGCCTGAGCGCCGAAGCGGACAGATAAGATGCCCAAAAAAGATGGGGCGGGAGGTTGGTTTTGGAAATGAGTGTCAACGAGGAGACCAGGGAAATCCGGCGCCGATCCTGGCGGGATGTCGATCTGCGTGCGGTTGCGCCTTTCGTCGCCCTGGCGCTGCTTCTGATTGTCGGAGCCCTGGTCAATCCCAATTTCATCGGCATCACCAACCTTGCCAATGTCGCGACACGCAGCGCCTTCATCGCCATCATCGCGGTCGGCGCGACCTTCGTGATCTCGGCAGGCGACCTCGACCTGTCGGTGGGCTCGATGGTGGCTTTCGTTGCCAGCCTGATGATCCTGCTGATGAATTCGGGCGCCATCGAAAACCCGGTCCTGATGCTGACGGTTGCGGCTGTTTTCACGATCGTCGCCGGTGCGCTATGCGGCTTGGCGAACGGCCTGATCACCACGGTGGGCAAGATCGAGCCCTTCATCGCCACGCTCGGCACGATGGGCATCTATCGCGGTCTGACGACATGGCTGTCGCAGGGTGGCGCGATCACGCTTCGATCCGCCGATATCCAGACGCTTTATCGTCCTGCTTATTTCGGCACTATCGCCGGCGTGCCCGCGCCGATCGTGGTAATCCTGGCAGTAACGGCGGTTGCCGCCTTCATCCTCTACCGCACCCGCTACGGGCGCCACGTCGTCGCTGTGGGATCAAACAGCGATGTCGCCCGCTATTCCGGCATCGCGGTCAATCGCGTCAGGACGATCGCTTTCGTCATCCAGGGGCTGTGCGTCGCCATTGCCGTATTGCTCTACGTTCCCCGTCTCGGCTCGACGTCGGCGACGACCGGCATCCTGTGGGAGCTGCAGGCGATCACGGCCGTCGTCGTCGGCGGCACGGCGCTGAAGGGCGGCGCCGGCAGGGTCTGGGGGACGATCTGCGGCGCCTTCATTCTCGAACTCGTCGGCAACATCATGCTGCTTTCGAACTTCATCAGCGAGTATCTGATCGGCGCCATCCAGGGTGCGATCATCATCATCGCCATGTTCGTGCAACGCTCGCTGGTGCGCAAATCATGAGTTGACGCGGTTTGCTTTGACCAAGCTTGCAATTGACGACCTTGCAATTGACCGGGCTTCAGGGCGTCCGGTCCCGATATGGAAAAGTCCCTGAAATTATTGGGAGGAAATAGCATGCATAGACTGATGTTGGGCTTGGCGGTTGCGGCGGTGACGTTCGCCGGTGCCGCTCACGCCGAGGACAAGAAATTCACCATCGGCGTCTCCATTCCGGCCGCCGACCATGGCTGGACGTCGGGCGTGGTGTTCCATGCCGAACGCACCGCCAAGCTGTTGATGGCCGAGCATCCCGGTCTCAACGTCATCGTCAAGACCTCGCCGGACGCCGCCAGTCAGGCAAACGCCGTGCAGGATCTGGACACGCAGGGCATCGACGCCTTGGTCATTCTGCCGTCGGATCCCGATCCGCTCGTCAACGCCATCAAAGAAGTCAAGGGCAAAGGCAAGTTCGTCGCCCTCGTCGACCGCGCGCCGTCGAGCAACGACAACTCCGTGCGCGACCTCTATGTCGCCGGCAACAACCCGGCTCTCGGCGAAGTCGCCGGCAAGTACATCAAGGACACCACGCCTGATGCGCAGGTCGTCGTCATCCGCGGCCTGCCGATCCCGATCGACCAGCAGCGCCAGGACGGCTTCGACAAGGGCATTGCCGGCTCGAACGTCAAGGTTCTCGACCGCCAGTACGGCAACTGGAACCGCGACGATGCCTTCAAGGTCATGCAGGACTACCTGACCAAGTATCAGAAGATCGACGTCGTATGGTGCCAGGATGACGACATGGCCGTTGGCGTTCTGCAGGCGATCGAGCAGGCCAAGCGTACTGACATCAAGTATGTCGTCGCCGGCGCCGGCTCCAAGGACATGGTCAAGAAGGTCATGGACGGCGACAAGCTGATCCCGGTCGACGTCCTCTATCCGCCGGCAATGGTCGGCACGGCCATGGAGCTGACGGCGGCAGCGCTTTACGATCAGCTACCGGTTCACGGCAGCTACATCCTCGACGCGACGCTCGTCACCAAGGACAATGCCAAGGACTTCTACTTCCCGGATTCTCCGTTCTGATCCATCGCCCGAATACCTGCGCCCATTCGAAAGAATGGGCGCATTTTCGTGGTTCTATACCGCAGTGCTGCTGAGAATGCTGCACGTACCTCTTGCCCGGCAAAGCCCATCATGATTAGGTCGCGCCATTCGCTTCCGGCCTCGGGCCAAATCCGCTGGCTACTGCATAATTCCTTAAATCGGAATCGATTTATGGATAAAATTATGCAGCGATTCTAAGTGTTACAGCGTCCTTTGCGCGTCTTTTCAGACGCGCGGCGCTGTAAGGTAAGGAGGCGCCTTGCGCCCGCCAAATTGCGTGTTACAACACTTCAGAAACGTTTACGGTCGATATTCAGGGAGGAATCTGACATGAAGACGATCAAAGGGCCCGGCCTTTTCCTTGGCCAGTTCGCGGGCGATGCCGCTCCTTTCAACTCGTGGGACGCAATCACCAAATGGGCGGCCGACATCGGTTACAAGGGTGTCCAGGTGCCGACCTGGGCCGGCCAGCTGATCGATCTCAAGAAGGCCGCCACATCCAAGGATTACTGCGACGAATTCGCGGGCAAGGCCCGCGAAAACGGTATCGAGATCACCGAACTTTCCACCCATCTGCAGGGCCAGCTCGTCGCCGTGCATCCGGCCTATGACGAAGCCTTCGACGGGTTCGCGGCCCCAGAGGTGCGCGGCAATCCGAAGGCGCGCCAGGAGTGGGCGGTCGAACAGGTGAAGATGGCGCTGACGGCATCGAAAAACCTCGGCCTGAAGGCGCATGCGACCTTCTCCGGCGCGCTTGCCTGGCCGTTCATCTATCCCTGGCCGCAGCGGCCGGCAGGCCTGGTCGAGACCGCCTTCGACGAACTCGCCCGCCGCTGGACGCCGATCCTCAATCATGCGGACGAAAACGGTATCGACGTCTGCTACGAGATCCATCCCGGCGAGGATCTGCACGATGGTATCACATTCGAGATGTTCCTGGAGCGGGTGAAGAACCATCCGCGTGCCAACATGCTCTACGATCCCTCGCACTACGTCCTGCAGTGCCTCGATTATCTCGACAACATCGACATCTACAAAGACCGCATCAAGATGTTCCACGTCAAGGATGCGGAGTTCAATCCGACCGGCCGCCAGGGCGTCTATGGCGGCTATCAGGGCTGGGTCGAACGGGCCGGCCGCTTCCGCTCGCTCGGCGACGGCCAGGTCGATTTTGGTGCGGTGTTCTCGAAGATGACGGCCAATAATTTTGACGGCTGGGCTGTGGTCGAATGGGAATGCGCGCTGAAGCATCCGGAGGACGGCGCCCGCGAAGGGGCCGAATTCGTTGCCGCCCACATCATCCGCGTCACCGAAAAAGCCTTCGACGATTTCGCCGGCAGCGGCACGGACCAGGCGGCCAACCGGCGGATGCTGGGGCTTTAGCCTTTTGGCCCGGTGACGCCGTCACCGGGCCATGTCCTTTGAATATTTTCTCCCCGCTGGGGAGAGGGAATCGATTCTAGGAGCAGACAATGGCAATCGAAACATCCAACAAAC
>NZ_AEYF01000035.1 GCF_000292525.1 Rhizobium sp. CCGE 510 | reverse complement strand
GCCTGGGCGCAATCCTCCGGCGGCATGGGCAAGATCCACTTCCTCGCCGATTGGGACGCTGGCTTCACCAGGGCCGTCGGCCTCGACGCCGACCTCTCCGCCGGCGGCCTCGGCCTGCGCTCCAAGCGCTATTCGATGCTGGTGGAAGACGGCGTCGTCAAAGCCCTCAACATCGAGGAAAGCCCCGGCCAGGCCACGGTTTCGGGTGCAGCCGCGATGCTGGAACTGCTCTGAGCTTTCGATAGGTATCGGGCGGGGCTGCCCCTCACCCTAACCCTCTCCCCGTTCTGACGGGGAGAGGGGACCTGCCCACATCAAACGGTAGAGAGTGGCGAGGGACATTGCGGCATCGTCCTTCTCTTCGCTTGCGGGGAGAAGGTGGCGGCAGCCGGATGAGGGGCTTATCCGCACCAAGTTATAAATTTCAGGAGGACAGAATGGCAATCGAAGCATCATCCGAACAGACCCGCGAGCCGCGTATCCGGCTTGGCATGGTAGGCGGCGGCGCGGGCGCGTTCATCGGTGCGGTGCACCGGATCGCGGCGCGCATCGACGATCAGTTCGATCTCATCGCCGGCGCGCTGTCGGCCTCGCCTGAGAAGGCGATCGCATCCGGCCGCGACCTTGGCCTCGATCCGTCGCGGACCTATTCCAGCTACCGCGAGATGGCGATCCGTGAGGCGAAGCTGAAGAACGGTATCGAGGCGGTGGCGATCGTCACACCGAACCATGTGCACTATGATGCGGCCAAGGAATTCCTGAAGCGTGGCATCCATGTCATCTGCGACAAGCCGCTGACGTCAAACCTTGCCGATGCAAAGAAGCTGAAGAAGATTGCCGACGAAAGCGGCGCGCTCTTCGTGCTGACGCATAATTACACCGGCTATCCGATGGTCCGCCAGGCGCGCGAGATGGTCGCAAACGGCGAACTCGGCGATGTAAGAGTCGTCCAGGCCGAATATCCGCAGGACTGGCTGACTGAGGCGGTCGAGCAGACCGGCCAGAAGCAGGCCGCCTGGCGTACCGATCCGGCGCAATCCGGCGTCGGCGGCTCGACGGGGGATATCGGCACGCATGCCTATAATCTTGCCGCCTTCATATCAGGTCTCGAACTCGACAGTCTCGCCGCCGATCTCGACAGCTTTGTTCCCGGCCGCCGGCTGGATGACAACGCCCATGTCATGCTGCGCTTCAAGGCCAAGGGTTCGGAGAAGCCGGCCAAGGGCATGCTCTGGTGCAGCCAGGTGGCGCCCGGCCATGAAAACGGCCTGATGGTCCGCGTCTACGGCAGCAAGGGCGGGCTGGAATGGACCCAAAAGGACCCGAACTACCTGTGGTACACGCCATTCGGCGAACCGAAGCGGCTGATCACCCGCGGCGGGGCCGGTTCAGGCGCGGCTGCCGGCCGCGTCACGCGCGTGCCGTCAGGACATCCCGAGGGGTATCTCGAGGCGTTTGCGACGATCTACACGGAAGCCGCGCATGCGATCAATGCCCGCAAGAAGGGCAAGGCCGTCGACAAGGCGGTTGTGTATCCCACTGTCGATGACGGCGTGAAGGGTGTGGCCTTTGTCGAGGCTTGCGTTGCGTCTTCGAAGAAAAACGGCGCCTGGGTCAAGCTCTGAGCCTTTAATGTTCCGTGCGTCGCTCGGGCGACGCGGAGACAGAAAATGCCGAGGCGGCCTTTGCTCGCCTCGGCTTGTCTGTTGCTCCTTAGGCCGCAGTCCGGTTGCGCTTCAGCAGGCCGTCGACGCTGAGCGGTCCGGCGCCTGCCGCCACTAGATACAGAAACACGAAGCAGAACAGGATCGCGGCGACGCCGCCGTTCTGGGCGGGATATATGCCTTTCGGCGCATGCCCGATGAAATAGGCGAATGCCATCAGGCCGGAGAGCACGAAGGCTGCGATCCGGGTCTGGAATCCGACCAGAACCAGGAGGCCGAGGGTGAGTTCGATAAGCCCGGCAATCCAGGGGAGCGAGCCCGCGGCCGGCACGCTTGCCGCAACCGGGAAATGCAAAATCTTCTGCGTTCCGTAGCTGAAAAGTACAAGTGACGAGACGATGCGCAGCAAGCTCAGCAGATGAGGCTGTAGCAGATGGACCGAAGACAGCATTGGATTCCTTTCACGTTTGTGATGCCATTTCCCGTGTAAGGATCGTGGCCTCAACAGCAAATCACGCCTGCTGACATTGCCGTTATGAGTGCGGGCAGGCGGGGAGAGGGTACTTCCTGCAACGTTGCAGTTTTTCTCGCCGCCAGCCTGTACTTTGCCGTCACGCTTGGCTAAATCCCGCGCAAACGGCCAACCTAGAGATAGGATTTTATTGATGATCGATCCGAAAAAACTCGCAGCGCGCTTTCCTGGCGACTTCACTTTCGGCGTCGCCACCGCCGCTTTCCAGATCGAAGGCGCCAGCAACGCCGATGGCCGCAAGCCATCGATCTGGGATGCTTTCTGCAACATGCCCGGCCGCGTCTACAATCGCGACAATGGCGACGTCGCCTGCGACCACTATAACCGGCTGGAGCAGGACCTCGATCTCATCAAGGAGATGGGCGTCGAAGCCTATCGCTTCTCCATTGCCTGGCCGCGCATCATCCCCGACGGCACGGGGCCGGTGAACGAGACCGGCCTCGATTTCTACGATCGGCTGGTCGACGGCTGCAAGGCTCGGGGCATCAAGACTTTCGCGACGCTCTACCACTGGGATCTGCCTTTGCTGCTTGCCGGCGACGGCGGCTGGACGGCGCGCTCGACTGCCTATGCTTTTCAGCGCTACGCCAAGACGGTGATGAATCGCCTTGGCGATCGCCTCGATAAGGTCGCGACCTTCAACGAGCCCTGGTGCATCGTCTGGCTCAGCCATCTCTACGGGATCCACGCTCCGGGCGAGCGCAATATGCAGGCCGCCCTTCACGCCATGCATTACATGAACCTTGCCCATGGCCTCGGCGTCGAGGCGATCCGCTCGGAAGCCCCCGATGTGCCCGTCGGGCTTGTGCTCAACGCTGCCTCGATCATCCCGGGCTCCGACAGCCCGGCCGATCTTGCCGCCGCCGAGCGTGCGCACCAGTTCCACAACGGCGCCTTCTTTGATCCGGTCTTCAAGGGCGAATATCCGAAGGAATTCGTCGAGGCGCTCGGCGACCGCATGCCGGTCATCGAGGATGGCGACCTAAAAATCATCAGCCAGAAACTCGACTGGTGGGGGCTGAATTACTATACGCCCGAGCGCGTCGCCGAGGATGCCGAACGCAAGGGCGATTTCCCGTGGACGGTGAAGGCGCCGCCGGCAAGCGACGTCAAGACCGATATCGGCTGGGAAATCTATGCGCCGGCATTGAAGCTCCTGGTCGAGGACCTTTACCGTCGCTACGAACTGCCGGAATGCTACATCACCGAGAACGGCGCTTGCGACAACACCGATGTCGTTGACGGCGAAGTCGACGATAAGATGCGTCTGGATTATCTCGGCGACCATCTCGATGTGGTGGCCGGTCTCATCAAGGACGGCTATCCCATGCGCGGTTATTTCGCCTGGAGCCTGATGGACAATTTCGAATGGGCCGAAGGCTACCGCATGCGCTTCGGTCTCATCCATGTCGACTATCAGACCCAGCTTCGCACAGTGAAGAAAAGCGGCAAGTGGTATCGCGAACTTGCGGCGCAGTTCCCGAAAGGGAATTATAAGGTGCTTTAGGCCGTTGCTGTCAGGCCGTCGGGCGGTTGATGCAGTCGCCTGACGAATGTCTGTTCCACGTCTATTCAGGGTTTCGATATTCTGGCTGGCACGGAGCGGGCTGATGCCGCGTACTCTCCATTTTGCCACGGCCGGCCGCATTCACAGAAATGGAATCGTCAAGAATCTGCTGCGGTTGCTTAAACGTTTTTGAACCCTTGACTGGCAGAGTCCGGCGATCGGGGAACCAGAATGCAGGCAGTCGGAAAGTCGCAGCGCAAGGGATCGGGAATAGGGCGTCACATCACGGTCACTGGTGTGCTTTTTTCCTTCGCAGTCATCGTCGCCGTCGTCACCTTCATGGTGCTGACGGCGCTCGAACGCGTGGCCGAAAATGCCAATCTCCTCGATGACGAGCGCTCGCGCGAAACGACGATCGGGGCGTTGAAGACTTTCGAGGATCAGCTCGGCGCGACACTCGACGATTACGCTGCCTGGGATGACGCCGCCGCCAATGTTTACGCGCCTGACGGTATGGCCTGGACAGTCAGCAACTACGGCGAAATGTCGCTTAACAGCTCGCTCTTCGACGTGGCGATCGTCATCGATGACGAGAAGAAGGCGATCATGGCCTATCGCGACGGCACGCCGATGGAGGAGCCGCTCGCGAACTTCTTCGCGCCGTCGCTCTGGTCTCTGTTCGACACGGTGAAAGCGGCCGGCCCGGCCGAACGTCCTCAGGCGATCGGTTTCGTCACGACCACAAGGGGTATCGCGGCTGTCGGCGTGGCATTGGTGCGGACAAAATCCGGTGCGCTTGATGTGCCCGCCGGCCAGCACCGCTATCTCGTTTTCGCGCGCCATCTCGATGATGCCCGAGTGGCGGCGCTCGGCCAGACCTATGTCATCGGCGGGCTGAAGCTGGCGCCGCCAAGCTTCGAGGCCGATTATCTCGTACCGATTGTCGATCCGACGGGGGCAACGCTCGGCAAGCTCGTCTGGACTTCGCGTTCACCCGGCGATATCGGCTATGCCCAGGTGCGGCCGATGGTCATTCAGGCGCTCGGCCTCGTCGGTCTGTTCTTCGTGGTGCTGCTGGTCATCGGCTGGCTTGCCGGCTGCCGCCTGAAGGCCGAGGAAAGCAGCGCCCGCGAGGAGGCGTTGCGCGACAGGCTGAGCGGTCTTTCCAACCGCGACGGTCTCGGACTTGCCGTCGACCGTTTTGTCGTCGAGGCGCGCCAGACCAAGCGCAACGTGCTGCTCCTCTATCTCGACCTCGATGGCTTCAAGGAAGTCAATGACAGTTATGGCCACGGCACCGGCGACCAGTTGATCCGCGCGGTTGCGGCGGGGCTCGACGTGCTCATTCCGCAAGGTGCCGTTCTCGCTCGCATTGGTGGCGATGAATTTGCCATCGCCTTTCTCTCCGACAGCGAGAATGCCGCCGCACTGCAACTTGCCGAGCAGATCCTCGATTTTCTTGTCGAGCCGCTGGAGATCGGTCGCCGCGTCGTCGTCGTCGGCGCAAGCATCGGCATTGCGATGTCGCCTTGCGGCACGGTTGAGCGCGAAGAACTGGTGCGCCGTTCCGATCTCGCCATGTACAAGGCGAAGGAGGCCGGCCGCGCGCGCATGATGCTCTACGATCCGTCGATGGATGCGGATCGAGAGCAGCGCAATGCGCTGGAACTCGATCTCCGCATCGCCATCGAGAGCGGCGACCTGACGCTCGCCTACCAGCCACTGATCGATGCGGCCACACATGCGCCGACCGGTGTCGAGGCACTGGTGCGCTGGAACCGTCCGGGCCACGGGCCTGTTTCACCCGAGGTCTTCATCCCGATCGCCGAGACCAGCGGTCTCATCGAATCGCTCGGCCTGTTCGTGCTGCGCAAGGCCTGCGAGACAGCCAAGCTATGGCCGGAACTCAACGTCTCGGTCAATGTCTCGCCCGGCCAGTTCCGCAATCCTGCCTTCGCCGATTATGTGCGCTACGTGCTGAAACAAACGGAAATCGAGGCCGGCCGTATTACGCTTGAGATCACCGAAGGCTACATGATCCAGAATCCGCAGCGTACCCGCCAGTCGATCGAGCGGCTGAAGGCGCTGGGGGTAAAGGTGGCACTCGACGACTTCGGTTCGGGTTTCTCTTCGATCGGCTATCTCAGGCAGTTCGGCTTTGACCGCATCAAGATCGACCGCTCGCTGGTCATGGGTGTCAACGAGGACAAACGCCAGCGCGAGATGCTGCAAGCGACGGTGGCGCTCGCCCGCTCGCTTGATATTCCGGTGACGGCCGAAGGCATCGAGACCGAACAGCAGGCAGTCGCCATGCGCCTCTTCGGCTGCGATTGCCTGCAGGGCTATCTGTTCGGAAAGCCGGTAACGGCCGACCTCATCACCGAGATGCTGAACGAGCGACGCGCAGCGGGGCCAGCGGCCCGGCGCCGCATCGGCGCAGCCTGACGGGCGGCCTGATCCTCAGACAGCGAGGCTGATCACTGATCCCGGCTCAGCTGCCGATATGCCGCTGGCCGCGCTTTTTTGCGAGGGCGATCTGGTGCTGCCGCTGTCGATAACGCAGCCGGTCTTCTTCCGTCCGCGTGTGGTAACAGTGGCTGCAGGAAACGCCTTCCTCGTAGTGCGGCGAGGTGATTTCCTCTGAAGTGATCGGGTTGCGGCAGGCGTGGCATAGCCTGTGTTCGCCTTGCTGTAGCCCATGCTCGACGGAGACGCGCTCGTCGAAGACGAAGCAGGCGCCATCCCAGAGACTTTCTTCCTGTGGCACTTCCTCGAGATATTTCAGGATTCCGCCCTTCAGGTGATAGACCTCGTCGAAGCCCTCAGCCTTCATGAAGGCGGTGGCCTTCTCGCAGCGTATGCCGCCGGTGCAGTACATGGCGACTTTCGGCTTGTTGTGCAGGCCTGGATTGCCGCGCACCCAATCGGGAAATTCGCGGAAAGTCTTGGTTTTCGGGTCCAGTGCGCCGCGAAAGGTGCCGATCGCCGTTTCGTAATCGTTGCGGGTGTCGATGACGATCGTATCGGGATCGGAAATCAGCGCGTTCCAATCTTGAGGCGCCACATAGGTGCCGACCACCTTGTTGGGGTCGATGTCCTCGACGCCCATGGTGACAATTTCCTTTTTCAGCTTCACCTTCATGCGCAGGAAGGGCATTTTCGAGGCGCGGCTTTCCTTATGCTCCAGGCTTGAAAACTCCGGCTGGGCGCGCAGGAAGGAAAGCACGGCGTAAATCCCGGCATCCGGGCCGGCGATCGTGCCGTTGATGCCCTCGTGCGCCACAAGTAGCGTCCCCTTGACGCCGTTCTCCTCGCAAAGCGTCTGCAACGGGCCCTGCAGGCTGGCAAAGCGCGGCACGGAAACGAAATGGTAGAGTGCGGCCACGAGGAACGGGCTGGTGCGTGTGAGGCTGTCGGTCATGGGGCGGAAATACAGAAAATCGGCGGCTCGCGCAATTGCCTTCGCCCGTGACGGCCTTGGCGGTCGAATGACTATGCTCGCGCCTGCCAGTCCGAAAACGGCCGGACGCCGAAGCTCCGGTCGGGGGTGTCGTCGAGAAGGCTGATGAACTCGATCGAGTGTCCGTCCGGATCGTTGAAGTAGATCGACAGCGCCGGCATCCACCCGAGAACCACCGGCTCCGTCACCGGTTCACCAGTAAAGCCGAGCGGCTCAACACCTTTTGCCCTGAGTACGGCGGGCGCCTGCAGCAGGTCGTCGGTGGTCATGCGGAAGGCGATATGCAGCCGCATCTTCAGGGGTCGGGTTCCGGTTTCCCAGAGGCCAAGCATACCGGTCTTCCTGTCGTCCACCCAGAGGAAAGCCACTTTGCGCTCCTCGAATGAGGCCGCCGGTTTGAGCCCGACGACATCGCGGTAGAAATCGGTGGAGGTCTTGAGATCGGCAACGGTCAGATGGGTTTCGTAGAGTCCGAGCACCATTGGCATCGCGGCGTTTTCGGCGGTCATTTCTTCCTCACGGGTCAGGGCTCTGCTTGTTTGACCACCGGACGCTAGGACCTCAAGATTGGTTGAGGTCAATAGATGTCCCTTGAGAAATTTCAGATGCGCTGGCGTAGCCTCTCAACTCCCGGCCGTAAGCCAGAGAAGCTCGATGCGCTGCGCCTCCTCGTCGGGCTCGTCGGCGAAGACGGTTTTGGCTTTGACAAGCGCTTGCCGCCTGTCTTCCTGCTGGCGGAAGATGATGGCGTCGAGCAGATGGGCGAGGTCGTCATTGCGGGGGAAGAGCTGCGGCTCGGCCTCGACCAGTTCGGAGAGCACGGCAAGATCGTGAATGTGGCCGAGATCCTCGGCGAGTTCCTTGGCCGCATCACGCTTGGCCTTCATCGCGCCGGGCCAGACGTCGCGCAAGAGGCTGTGGTAAAGCTGATAGTCGTAGGTGCGTTTGCGCAGATCATGGAAATCGTCGGCCGATGCCTCGCCGTGACAAGCTGCAAGTGCTGCCTTGGCCTTCCCAGCGGTGCGGCGCCAGCTTCTTGCCAGCATGCGGGCATTCTTGCGGTGGCCGCCACCAAAGGAGACCGCATCCAGGGCGGCGATCGCCTCCTTCAGAACGTCGGAGGTTTCCTTCAGCCGCCGTTCCAGACCGCTTTCGGCTTCCACCATCCAGTCACGGCGGCCTTGGAGAATCGTGACGATACGGGCGAGTGCCTCGCTTTCCTCGTTCCCGCGGGCTGCACGCTGCAGATATTGCGCCGTGCCGATGAGGGCGGCCGCGTCGCGGATCGCTGACAGCGCGCGTGCGGCATCGCGCAGCCTGGCATTTTCGCGGCCCTGGAAATCCGGCACCTCGCGGGCCACAAGGCGGTAAAGCGAGCGCAATCGCTTCAGGTTCTTGCGGAAGGAATGGATCGCCTTATGCGCGCCGTCCGGCTGCTCGTCGAGAACTATGACGGCGCGTTCCAGCTGATGCGTCGCGACGCTGCGGAACGCCTTGGTGAAATCGGCGTCAGGCCGAATGCGATAGCCCATGCCTGTCGTGCTCGTATTCTGTGGCAAGGGCTTGGTTGGAATAGCGGAAATCGCCGGTCACTTCACGGCCAAGCCAACGGGGCAGGGCGGGATTATCGGTTTCGGACCTCATCTCCACCTCGGCAATCACCAATCCGCGATGCTCTCCGGCAAAGACATCGACCTCCCAGACGAAGCCCTCATACGGGACGCGGTAGCGGGTCTTCTCGATGACGATGCCGATGGCGTTCTGCAGAAGCTCTTTGGCATCGGCGATCGGGATATCGTATTCGAATTCGTCGCGGGTGATGGTGCTGCGGCCGATCTTGATCGTCAGCCTTGCCTTCCTGTCGTCGAGGATGCGCACGCGGACGGAACGATCGTCCATCGAGGCGATGTAACCCTGCCTCAGGGCAGACGTCGTCTCGACGGCTGAACGCCATCCATCGCTGCGTACGAGAAACTTCCGCTCGATCTCTTTCGCCATACGGTGAACCTTTGGTGACGATGACGGCACGGTAGTCCAATTTCCGCGCATTTCCTACCCATCTTGACATATCGCCCGGTTTTATCTCGACAAGGCTCCGCGAGGGCGTTATTCGGGAGCCGAATTCAATCGTTTCAAGGAAGTCGCGCGACCATGGGCGAGAAAACAGATAAGCTCCTTTCCATTCTGAAACTCCAGCCGGTCGTTCCGGTCCTGATCGTCGACGATGTGAAGTCGTCTGTACTGCTGGCCCGCGCGCTCGTTGCGGGCGGCTTGAGGGCGATCGAGATCACCATGCGCACGCCGGCCGCACTCGAGGCCGTGCGCGCCGTCGCCGCCGAGGTCGAGGGCGCCGAAGTCGGTGCCGGCACGATCCTCAATGCCGCTCATTGGGAAGCCGCTGTCGAGGCCGGTTCGAGGTTCATCGTCAGCCCGGGCACGACCCAGGAACTGCTCGATGCCGCCGCTGATTCGGAGGTGCCGCTGCTTCCTGGTGCTGCGACTGCCAGCGAAGTCATGGCGCTGCGCGAAGAAGGCTACCCGGTGCTGAAATTCTTCCCGGCTGAACAAGCCGGTGGCGCCGCTTATCTCAAGGCGCTCTCCTCGCCACTTGCCGGCACGCTGTTCTGCCCGACCGGCGGCATTTCGTTGAAGAACGCCCATGAGTATCTCTCGCTGCCGAACGTCATCTGCGTCGGCGGCTCCTGGGTGGCACCGAAGGAGCTGGTCGCAGCCGGCGACTGGGCGGGGATCACCAAGCTCGCGGCAGAGGCGGCGGCGCTGAAGGCCTGACGTTCGATAGGCGGCGGGGAGCCTCGCGCTGCAATCCCGCTCACCTCAGATTTGTATTCCAGCCGCCGCAAACCTATGTACGCCTCCCAGCTTCAAACAGGGAGATGACGAGGAATGTTCGACGCAAAGAAGCTTCTCGACCAGTTTTTGGGTTCGCAGGTGCCGGGTCTCGGCGGTTCGGTCCGCGACAGGGCGGGCGATGCCGTTCAGACGGCAAAGAACAATCCGATGAAGACCGGTGCGATCGCCGCCGCGCTTCTCGGCACCAAGACCGGCCGGGGTATTGCCGGCAATGCACTGGCGATCGGCGGTCTTGCCGCCATTGCCGGCCTTGGCTATCAGGCCTATAAAAATTATCAGGCGGGGCAAGCGCCCGCAGCCCCCTCGGATGCCCCCTCGGCAAACAATCCGGTTCTGCTGCCGCCGCCTGTCGAATCCGGTTTCGGGCCGGCGTCGCCTGCCGGCAGCAACGAATTCGTTCTGGTGCTGATCCGCGCAATGATCGCCGCCGCCAAGGCCGACGGCCATATCGACGATGCCGAACGCGCCCTGATCATGGACAAGGTCAAGGCTGCCGATGTCAGCGGCGAAGCTGCGGCCTTCATCGAGCATGAACTTGCTTCGCCGACCGATATCGATGCGCTGGTGGCCGCCGCGACGACGGAAGAACAGCGGGTCGAGCTCTATACCGCCTCGCGGCTCACCATCGAACCGGATTCGCGCGCCGAGCGCGGTTATCTCGATCTGCTTGCCGGCAGGCTCGGCCTTGCCGACCAGCTGGTCGATCATATCGAGGCGACGGTCTCCTCCGCGAAAGTGACCTTGTCCCAGTGATTGGGTCACAGTAACATCTAGGCCGGTTGCCTTTGTCGGGCGGCTGGCCTATCCACTCTTCGAACAGGGGAGTGAAGATGCGCGATCTTGCAAATTTCAAGGGCTGCCCGGCGCCGAAGCCGGTCACACTGAAGGGCCGTTTCGTCACCGTCGAACCCTATCGGCGCGCCGAACATCTCGAAGCGCTGTGGGACGGGCTTGGCGGCATGGGCATCAACCCGCTGCTTCTCTATTTCGCGCAGGACGATTTTTCCGGTATCGAGGATTTCGCCAACTGGCTTGAAACCGTCTATACCAAGTCCGGCTGGCTCACCCATATCTTCCGCGACAATGCCACCGGCAAGATTGTCGGCATGGCGAATTACATGCGCGCCGACCCGGCAAACGGCGTCGTCGAGATCGGCGGGGTAGCGCACGGGCCTGAGATGAAGCGTTCGCCGCTGTCGACGGAAGTGCATTACCTGATGGCCAAGCATGTCTTCGAGGATCTCGGCTACCGCCGCTACGAATGGAAATGCGACAATAACAACGAGGCGAGCAAGACGACTGCCGCCCGTTACGGCTTCAGCTTCGAAGGGGTCTTCCGCCAGCACATGATCTCCAAGCGTCGCAACCGCGACACAGCCTGGTTTTCGATGATCGATACGGAATGGCCGCTGATCAACGATGCCTTCGAAACCTGGCTTTCGCCGGAAAACTTCGACGCCGCCGGCAACCAGATCCGCCGCCTGCAGGATATTCGTGCCGATCTGGAAAAGGAAAGGCTCGCGTGAGCCCGGAGAGCCGTTCGCAGGCCATCGCCGCCGCCGTCATCCTCTTCGGCGCCGGCCTGGTCATCTATTTCCTGCCAAGCATCGTGCTGTGGATCGGCAATTTCTCGCCGACGCTCGGCATCGCAGTCGGCGCCTGCCTGATCCTGGCGTTTTTCGCGGTCTTCTGGCTACGGGCGCGCTATCAGCGCGGCCGGGGGAAATAGTTCTATCCCTGCAGCGAAGCCGCGAGCAGCAGGGCGCCCATCAGCATGACGAGCACGGCGCCGAGGATTTCGATGGCGTTGCCGATCCAGATCGAGGCGGTCGAGCCGCGCCCGGAAAGGCGTACGGCAGCACTCTTGGCGGTGACGGCAAGCGTGGCAAGCAGCGAAACGGTAATCGCCGTGCCGAGCGACATGGCGGCGACCGACAGCACGCCGCCGAGATAGAGCCCGTTCAGCAGCGAGAAGGTCATCACCAGCAATGCGCCGGAGCAGGGGCGAAGACCGACGGCGACGATCGCCGACCATGCCTCACGGGCGCTGAACCTGTCGCCGGCGAGCAGGGACGGATCGGGGACATGGGCATTGCCGCAGGTCTCGCAGGCCATGCCGGGAACGAAGGTATGGCCGGCATCGACAGGCTGCGCCTTGCCGTTGAAGGCATAGGCCTGACGGTCGGCGGCATTGTCCTTCCAATCGAGCATCATGCTGACCGGACCGGCAGATGTCGCCACCAGACGGCGGTGAGGAATGTTGCCTGCCATCGAGCGGAGTTTGCGGAACAGCAGCCAGCCGCCGAAGAGGATGACCATGACGAAGCTTGCGATCTCCATCGCATGGGTCGCCGCCGTCAATGTGATACCGGTGCCGCGCAGCACCAGCCATGCGCCGCCGACCAGCGCCACTGCCACTACTCCCTGGACGAAGGCCGAAATGAAGGAGATCACCACGCCGCGCTTCAGCTCGATCTCGTTGGCGATCATGTAAGAGGAGATGACCGCCTTGCCATGGCCAGGCCCTGCGGCATGAAAGACGCCATAGGCGAAAGAGAGGCCGATCAGCGAGGTCAACTGCCATGGGTCTTGGCGCATGCCCTTTAACGCACCGGTCAAGGCCCGATAGAAGGCCTGCTGTTCATAGTTCACATAGAGCAAAAGCGGTGCGAGCGGCCCGCCGGTCGGCTGGAAACTCGGTTCCGCCGTGCCGATGCCAAGTGGCGATTGCGCATGGACAAGGCTTGCCGCCGTCAGGAGCGCCAAGGCCGCTGCGGAAAAGATGAAGGACAGGCGTCTTGTCAGCATGTGACCTCCAGCCGGGTGGCGAAGAGTTTGGTCATGTTGGTGCCAGTGGGGTCATTGAAGAAGGCGTCGGTCAGCGATTGCTTGTTCTGCGAGATCACCTGGTCGGCATCCGGTCGCACCACCTGATGTTTGCAGGCCTTGAAGCCGTCGCCGACGATTGCCAGTTCGTTGTCTGTGGGAAAGTCGATCGAGGTATAGAGCGTCGGGTCGTAGACGCCGAAGGTGAGCCTGCCCTTAAGCGGCATCTTCTCCATCGGCTTGACCGCGAAAAACATCAGCAGCTGGCCGTCCTTATAGTCGACATGGATGATGTCGGGCTTCTGAACGGTAATGTTCTTTCCGTTGATCGTCAGGTTCATGTAATAATCATATTCGGCGAGCGACTGCTTCACCGTTTTCCCGACCTCCGCGAGCTCGTTCGGCTCCAGCTTCAAATCGGTGTTCTTATCGAAATCCATGACCACTGAGGAAGAGAAGACTTCGTCGAAGCGCCAGACGTTGCGCAGTTCCTCGACGTTGCCATCCTTGTCGGCGACGACCTCGAGGCGGGCCTCCACGAAAATATGCGGATGGGCAAGGGCAGCAGCCGGCGCCAGCGAAACAAGCACCGCCATCAATATCGTCGAATATCTCATCTATTCCGCTGCCCTGTTCGGTGACCCTGACTTCTTGCCAGAAATTGGGACGGAATTGGGACCGGATTCCGTACTGGATTCAGATAGCCGCGGGTTTGAGCAGGGCGCGATGTCGCAGCCGCAGGGGTGGCGCTACGGGTGTTTCTTGAACCAGTTGTTGAGGTAGTCGACGAAGATCCTCACCTTGGCCGGCAGGTAGCGCCGGTGCGGATAAACGGCATAGATGCCGCGGTCGGTCGGAAGGTAATCGTTGAACAGCGTCACCAATTCACCGCTCTCGATCGGCTTGCGGGCGATGAAGTCAGGGATGAGGGCGATACCGATGCCGGTGAGTGCCGCGCGCAATGTCGCATGCGGGCTGTTGACCTCTATCGGGCCAGAGACTGCGACGGCGAATGAGGTGTTGTCAGGATTGTGAAAACGGATGCTGGCCTGGGTGCGCGCATTGGTATCGACGATGAACGGAACTTTGGAAATGTCGCTCGGATGCGCAAGATCGGGATGGCGCTCGAGAAAATCGGGGGTGGCGCAGAGATGGACGCGGAAATCGGAGATCTTGCGGGCGATCATGCCGGAATCCTCGAGCTTGCTGATGCGGATCGCCACGTCGAAGCCTTCCTCGATCAGATCGACGAAACGGTCGTCGGCGGCAATCTCCAGCGAAAGGTCCGGATTCTCCTTGGCAAAATCGATCAGCGACTGGCCGACATCGGCGTCGACGAAGGTGCGCGGCACGGAGATGCGCAGCCGGCCTTTGAGTTGCGCATTGTTTTCGCGCACGAGATCGGCGAGGTTATCTATCTCCTTCAAAATATCCGAGGCGCTGCGGTAATAGGTATGACCGGCCTCGGTCATCGAGAACTGCCGGGTGGTGCGGTTGAGGAGCAGCGCGCCGAGCTCATCCTCCAGCTCGCGCACATATTTGGAGAGCAGCGCCTTCGAGCGGCCGGTGCGCCGGGCGGCGGCGGAAAAGCCCTCGGCTTCGACGACATCGATGAAAGCACGTATGCGGGTCAAGGTATCCATGGACATCCCTTACGCTGTTTCGGAATGTTGAACAAATCGGCTCATTTTGTTCAATTATTTTTTTAGCCCCGCGTTCAAAAAAACGCTTGATTATGAAGGCGAATATTCTTATTTCCCAATCAGCCCAAAGTCGCACGTGCCCATGGGTGTCCGCCGAACCCTCGAATTGGTGAGGAAATCGGTAAGGTACCTGGAATTAACCCCTCCAGTCGCTATTCCGGCCAACCGGAAAATGCGAGGACGCCTGAAGCAACGACGGTGCGGGCCTTTTTGTTCTCTCCCTGCTTTCCATCAGCGGGGGTTACTGAAGAGGCACACCATCATTGCCGGAAGTGCGGTTGGGATTCTCCCTCCAATCCATGGCAGACAAAGCCGAACTTACACCGCATCGCGGCGTTGGTTCACTATCTGCGCATCGAGCGCTTGCTATGGTTCCGGGGTCTCCACCGGCTGGTTCCAATGCGGGTTCTCGTATGCCCTTTGTCCTCCGGTTCATGCCGGAGCTCTGGAATTGGAAGAGGGAATCGATATGACCACCCAGCGCATCCGCGACTTTCTCGCAACCCGACGTCCCGACGGTCCCTGCCTCGTGGTTGACCTCGACGTCATCAGCGACAATTTCCACGCCTTCCGTCACGCAATGCCGGACAGCGCCATCTACTACGCCGTCAAGGCCAACCCGGCCCCGGAAGTGCTGAAGCTGCTTGCAGGCCTCGGCTCCAATTTCGATTGCGCATCCGTTGCCGAAATCGAAATGGCGCTCGAAGCCGGTGCGACCGCTGCTCGCATCTCCTTTGGCAATACGATCAAGAAGGAACGCGACGTTGCCCGCGCGCATGCGCTCGGCGTCAGCCTCTTTGCAGTCGACAGCCACGAGGAAGTCGAGAAGATCTCGCGCGCCGCTCCCGGCGCCCGCGTCTTCTGCCGTGTGCTGACGGATGGCGAAGGTGCTGAATGGCCGCTGTCGCGCAAGTTCGGCTGCGTTCCGCAGATGGCTGTCGACGTCCTCGTCTACGCCCATCAGCTTGGCCTGCAGTCCTACGGCGTCTCGTTCCATGTCGGTTCGCAGATGACCAAGGTCGATGCCTGGGATTTGGCGCTTGCCGATGCCAAGCGCGTCTTCGTATCGCTTGCCAAGCAGGGCATCCACCTGCAGATGGTCAATATGGGCGGCGGCTTCCCGACCAAGTACCTGCGCGACGTTCCGTCCGCAGAAGCTTACGGAAAGTCTATCTACCAGGCACTGCGCACGCATTTCGGCAACCAGATCCCGCAGACGATCATCGAGCCGGGCCGCGGCATGGTCGGCAATGCCGGCGTCATCAAGGCAGAAGTCGTGCTGATTTCGAAGAAGTCGGACAATGACGATGCCCGCTGGGTATTCCTCGACATCGGCAAGTTCGGCGGTCTCGCCGAGACGATGGACGAAGCCATCCGCTATCCGATCCGCACGGATCACGACGGCGACGAGATGGAACCTTGCGTCATCGCCGGCCCGACCTGCGATTCGGCCGACGTGCTCTACGAGAAGAACCTCTATCCGTTGCCGATCTCCCTTTCGATCGGCGACGAGGTCCTGATCGAAGGCACGGGCGCCTATACGACGACCTATTCGGCGGTCGCTTTTAACGGTTTCGAACCGCTGAAGGCCTACGTCATCTAAGATCGTTTCCGCCGGCCCCGTAACCAGCCGGGGCGGCAATTTCACAATTCTCCTTCATCGCCGCTGATAACGGTATTGGGTACGGGAGGCCAAGATGGCCGCTGTTCTTGATTCTGTCCGCGCATTCTTTGCGCCTACTACTTTCGCCATCGACGCCGAAAATCCTTCGGATGTCGTTGCCCGCGAGACCTTGCTCGACCGCGTCATGGGCGCGAGCCGCCGCAAGAAGTCGTCGGAAAAGATCCGCCGCAACCGTGTTCCGGCCGAGGGCCTGGCGCTTGTCGCGCGCGATCGCGACGGCCATGTCATCGGCTCGGTGCGGCTCTGGAACATTGAGGCCGGCGTCAATGACGAGGGCACGCCGATCAATGCGCTGCTGCTCGGTCCGCTCGCCGTTGCGCCCCATCAGGGCGGCAAGGGCATTGGCTCGGCGCTGATGCGCGCGGCGATCCTCGAAGCCAAGAAGCGCGGCCATGGTGCCGTCCTGCTCGTCGGCGATGCTGCTTATTACGAGCGTTTCGGCTTTTTTGCCGAAAAGGCTCGCCATCTTGTCATGCCGGGTCCGTTCGAACGCTCGCGCTTTCTGGCGCTCGAACTGACGGAAGGCTGGCTCGACGGCGCGGCCGGCATGATCGTCCCCTCGGGGCGCATGCTGACTGGCGCGCCGGTTCGCCGCGCAGCCTAAAGCAACGGCCGGTCGGGTCGGGCTTGCTCCGCCTGGCCGGCAATATCCGCGCCACTTGACCATGGAGGCAGGCGGGCCTGCCGTGGTTGCGGCGCGGATTGTTTCCTGGCGGTTGCCGCGTGGACGAATTCGCATTTTTCCGGCGATGAATATGGCTATGGCGGGTTCACCCGGCAGATCGGCGGCGTGCCTTGCGCCTGGGGGTATGGCGGGCAGATGCTCGACATCGTGCCTTCGCTCGATCTCACCGTCGTCATGACTTCGGAAGAGAGCGGCCCGTCTGGCCGAAGCGGCTATATAGGGACTTGCTGCACGGTGGTCTGCTGGCTAACATCATCGGCACTGGATGGGGAGCCGCCTGACTGCAGCAAGAAAACCCCTAATCGTTAAACTTTTAGCCAAGCCCCCAATCAAACCGCAAAACGCTTCCTGTAAGTTCCGAGAGAATTTCGAGAAAGCGTCATGCTGCTGGATCTCAGGACAATCTATTTCATTGTGGCCGTGAGCTGCTTCGTGCTGGGTATTCTCCAGCTTGCAGCCTATGCGACCGGCCGCTTCGAGAGGTGGCCGCTGTGGTGGGGCCTGAGCAATATTCTTGTCGGCGTCGGTTCCTTTCTCGTCGCCTTGCGCAATCTCGTTCCCTACTCCGTCTCGATCGACGGCGGCAATGTGGTGACCATCGCCGGCTACATGCTGATGTTCTTTGCCGTGCGTGTCTTTTCGGGACGGGCGCTCGAGCAGCGCTATTTCTGGCTTGCCATCTTTCTCGTCAGTGTGCCGGTCGGAATTATTGTCAGAGATCCCTCGGCAGTGTCGGCGAGGCTTCTCTATGTCTCCGTGATCTGCTGCCTCTGCGATCTTGCCGTCGCAAGGGAGGCAATCGGTATTGCCCGGCGTGAGAGGCTGTATTCGGCAGCCCTGCTTGTCGGCCTCTATGTTTGCACTGCCACGATCTTTGCGGTTCGCAGTCTTCTTGCGGCGACCGGCGAAATCGGCGGGCCGGATCCTTTCGGCAGCAGTGTGGTCCATAGCTGGATGGCGGTATCGGCGGTTGCTTTCATCATGCTTCGCAGCATGGCCATGGTGCTGATGGCCGCCGAGCGCAGCCGAAATCAGCTGACTGAACTCGCCCACCACGACCCGCTGACCGGCGCGCTCAATCGCGGTGGCCTTGCCCAGCATCTGCCCGCTCTCGGTTCGCAGCCGGTATCGCTGCTCATTATCGACATCGACCATTTCAAGCAGTTGAACGACCGGCATGGCCACGCCGCCGGCGACGATATCCTGCGGCTTTTCGCCAGTGTTTCGAGAGGCATCATGCGCTCGGACGATCTGCTCGCCCGTCAAGGCGGCGATGAGTTTCTTGCCGTGCTGAAAAATGTCTCCCTCGAAGATGCTGTGGTGATTGCCGATCGCATCCGTCTCGCCTTCGCCGCCGCCGTCATACAGTGGCCCGATCTGGCCGTCTTTCCGACGTTGAGTATCGGCGTTGCCGCGTGTGGGCAAAACGGCGGAAATTTTGAAAGGCTGATGCAGAAGGCGGACGAGGCACTCTATCGTTCGAAGCGCGAAGGCCGCAACCGGGTCGAAGCCTTCGGAGAAACTCACCAAGCCGCGTAGGAACGGCGCGAACTTGCCGATCTCAAAGGGGGTCTAAATATTCTGGTCCATCGTCTCGGCCGGGATTTCGTCGGCGCGGTGGACGCGTACGAGCGTTGCCGGCACGCCGGCGACCGTGCAATGCTCGGGAACGGGCTTCAGCACGACGCTGCCGGCGGCGATCTTGCTGAAGGCGCCGATTTCGATATTGCCGAGGATCTTGGCGCCGGCGCCGATCATCACGCCGTGGCGTATCTTCGGGTGGCGATCGCCGGTCTCCTTGCCGGTGCCGCCGAGCGTGACGTTCTGCAGGATCGATACCTCATCCTCGATCACCGCCGTTTCGCCGATGACGATGCCCGAGCCGTGATCAAGCATGATGGAAGCGCCGATCCGCGCGGCCGGATGGATATCCGGGCCGAAGACCAGCGAGGCGAGATTGGCGAGCCAGCTGGCGATCTCCGGCCGGCCGGCGTTCCAGAGTGCGTGAGCAATGCGGTGGGTCTGCAGCGCATGGAACCCCTTGAGGTTCAGGAGCGCGTGCAGAAATGTCGCGCAGGCCGGATCGCGTTCGCGCACGGCAACGAGATCGGCCTCGATCTTGCGCATAATATCGTCGTTGAGTGTGGACAGGATCAGATCGAACAGATCGCCGGTTTCTACCTGCGTCGCAGCGAGCCGCGCGGCGAGCACGCGAGCGATGATCTCATTGCTGCCGGAGGTGGCCGTTATCTGAGCGGCAAGCAGCCGCTGCAGGATCGGTTCGCGCGCGGCAAGATCGAGTGCCTCGGCGCGGATCACCAGCCAGACGAACGCGTTGTCCAAGGACTGCGGCGGTTGCGCGGCCAGACCAAGGCCAGTCGGTTTCGGCATTCCTGTTTCCTCTGCCTGCGACTGCGCAGGCAATGCCTGCTCCGATTCATGTTTCGCCCGGGCAAGGCATTTGGCAAGCCCTGATTTTAGTTGCCAGACGGTCGTAGGTCAGGCGTCAGCTCTGGAAGGCGACGCCAATGATAGCGCACATCCGGCTCTCTTTCCTCATTATCGGCACCATCGGTCTCCTCCTCGGCGGCAAAACCGTGCCGTTCGTAGAAAGTTCGCGCGCCCGCATTGCGTTGAAACGTCCAGAGCCTGATCTCGTCCATCTCCTGCTTGGCGCAGCCGAGGAGCAGGGAGCCGATGCCCAAACCCTGGAAATCCGGGAGAACGTAGAGTTGCTCTATCCGGCCGTCGCCATAGGCGATGACACCGACGAGCCGGTTTTCCAAGGCGGCGCCAAGGATTGTGCAGTTCGCCAGCAAATGCATGCGCCAGTACTGCTCTTCCTCTTCGGGCGTATGCAGATCCGGCAGCCAGGGCAGCCGCTGCCACAGGGAAACACGTCTGATTCCGGCTGCGGCCTGCATGTGGTCGGCCGTGAGCACCACGATTTCCGGCTCGATCGGGATGTCGTCCATATTAGGCAAGGTGGCTCATGCCGAAATATCGATGACGCCGCAATCGCCGGCTTCGGAGGCAAAGGCGAGCAGCTTGCCGTTCTTGCTCCAGCTCATGGCGGTGACCGCGCCCTTGCCGGGGCGACGCAGCAACGCCTCCTTGTTGTCGGAGACACGCACGGCCAGGATCATGCCGTCGATGAAGCCGATGGCGAGGATATCTTCGAGCGGATGGAATTTTACCGCGGTCGCCATGATATTGGCGCGGGTGCCGAGCTCGAGCGGCGCCTTGCCCATCGGCCCGTCCTTGCCCTGGAAGGGCCAGACGATGGCGGCCGGCGCGCCTGACGAGGCGAGCCATTTGCCCTTGACCGACCAGGAGAGCGATTTCACCTTAGCGGGGTAGCCGGTCATCCGCATGTGGCGGGCTTCGGAGCCCGGCTTGCTGTCGAGTTTCCAGCCGTGCAGCGCGTTTTCCTGCATCGAAGTGACGAGGAAATTACCATCCGGCGAGAAAGTGACGCCGGTATGTGCACCCTTCCATTCGAGATCGACCGGTTTGGCGGTCATGCCGATCCAGTGCAGCGACACGCCGTTATACCGCGCGGCCGCGATGCGCAGGCCCTTCGGCGCGAAGGCAAGGCCCTCGACCGTGCGCTCCTCGGCAAATTCCTTGGTCGTCCCATCGGCAAGGCGCACGAGCGAACTCTTGCCGTAGGAGTAGGCAACGGACCCTTGCGGGCCGGCTGCGACCTGCGAAATCCACTTGCGCGGCGCGGTGGCGATCTCGCTGATGCTGCCGTCGGCCGAAATGCGCAGTACCTTGCCGTCCTCGCCGCCGGAGATCAGGCTCTCGCTGTAGGGATCGCGGATTGCGGTGAGCATGCCTTGGTGGGCTTCAGAAACCCTGTCGCCGCCGTCCAGCCGGTGAAACGCGCCGTTGGCGCTGGCGAAGAAGGGGACATCACCTAAAAATTCGACGGCCAGAACGTGGCCGTCGAGATCAAGCGGTGCAACTGTCGGCATCAGGCGGCTGCCTCGCATGCCTTGAAGGAAGCTTCGAGCTTCTCACGGTCGAGATCGCGGCCGATGAAGACGAGGCGGCTTTCGTGTTTTTCGCCTTCCTTCCACGGCCGCTGGTGATCACCTTCGATGATCATGTGCACGCCCTGGACGACGTAACGCTCGGGATCATCCCTGAAGGCGATGATGCCCTTGAGGCGGAGAATGTTCGGTCCCTGCGTCTGGGTGATCTTCTGGATCCAGGGGAAAAAGCGCTCCGCGTTCATCTCGCCGCCACGCAGCGACACCGACTGCACCGTCACATCATGGATCGCCGACATCGCACCTTGTTGATGGGCGCCATGGTGATGATGGTCGTGCCCGTGATGATCATGATGGTGATGGTCGTGATCATGGTGATGATCGTGATCGCAATCCGGGCCGCAGACATGGTCGTCATGGCCCTGTTCCAGGAAATGCGGATCGTTTTCCAGTGCGCGCTCCAGGTTGAAGGCGCCCTGATCGAGCACGCGAGCGAGGTCGACGCCGGAGCGGCTGGGCTTGTAGACTCGAGCGGCCGGGTTGATGGCGCGGACGATGTCCTCAATCACATCGAGCTCTTCCGGGGTCACCAGGTCGGTCTTGTTGATGATGACGACGTCGGCGAAGGCGATCTGGTCTTCGGCCTCGCGGCTGTCCTTCAGGCGCAGCGGCAGGTGCTTGGCGTCGACGAGGGCGATGACGGCGTCGAGCTCGGTCTTGGCGCGCACATCATCGTCCATGAAGAAGGTCTGGGCGACCGGCACCGGATCGGCAAGGCCGGTCGTTTCAACGATGATGCCGTCGAAGCGGCCGGGACGGCGCATCAGCCCTTCGACGACGCGGATCAAGTCGCCGCGCACCGTGCAACAGACGCAACCATTGTTCATCTCGTAGATTTCTTCGTCCGACTCGACGATCAGGTCGTTGTCAATGCCGATTTCGCCGAATTCGTTGACGATGACCGCATACTTCTTGCCGTGATTTTCGGAAAGGATGCGGTTGAGCAATGTCGTCTTGCCGGCACCGAGATAACCGGTGAGCACGGTAACGGGAATGGGCTTCTGGGTGGGGATCGCGTCGGTCATGAGAACCTCTAGGATTAGGCGTGCGGCCGAGTAGCTTCAGATCGGCTGCTTCAAACGGTTGGTCTCATATAATGGCATGGGCGCGGCAGTTCAAAGGGTTTTATAATGTTATAAGATCACATCATTCGTCCGGCGCAGATGACCATTCACCGGAGCTGCGTGACATCGAAGGCATCGACATCCTCCAGCAATTCCACCAGTCCCTTGACCGCATGGGCGATCAGCGCCTCGCCCTTTTCAGCCGTCGCCGCCGCAGCGTTGCCTGCCACGCCTTGCGGATTGAGATCGGACATCTTCCAGCCGAAGGCGTGCGGCCCATAGGCGCGCAGATGTTTGAAGCGTCGGGTAAATTCCGTCTGCCGCGAGGGGAAATCCACCGCTTTCGCCATGTCAACCCGGCCCGGATGAAGCGCCAGCATCACCGAGGTCTCGATATCGCCGCCGTGGATGCCGATTGCCTTTTCCTCGGGCGGGATGACGCCATCGGGCAGGCCGAAGCGGGTCCAGCTCGTCGCCACCGCCAGCATGGCAAAGCGGACCCGCGCCTCGGTCGCGACGATTGATATGACGGGCGAATTGCCGCCATGTGCATTCAGCATCACCAATTTGCGGATGCCTTGGTTCGCCAAGCCTTCGGCGATGCCGAGCCAGCGGTCCACCGCTTCGTCGAAGGCAAGCGTCTTCGTTCCTTCAACATCCATATGCTCTACGGAATAGCCGACGGATTCGGCGGGCAGGAATGTAATGGGGAGACCAGCCGGTAGGGCCATCCTCAATCGCGCGGCGATGCCTTCGGCAATCAGCGTGTCGGTTTCGAAGGGCAGGTGAGGGCCGTGCTGCTCATGCGCGCCGAGCGGTAACACGGCGATCGGGCGGCGCCGGTCGGAGGCGAAGACCGGGTCGCTGTCTTCGAAGCGGGGCGAAGGCGTCATCATCCGGTTGTTGCCTCTTGTTTATGACGAGATCCTGGGCAATGTCATATCGCAGCAGCGCCAGGGCTTAAAGATCAAAGGGATGGCTATGGGAAAGAAGCACAAGGACGGCAAAAAGAATAAGCCCAAGAAGAAGGACAAGACCGAGTATACGCTTGTCGATCTCTCTCCAGCGCTCACCCAGGCGGCTCGCTCCATGCGCACGGTGCTTTCGCGCAACCTTCTCGAAAGCGGCCTCTATGCCGGCCAGGACGGCGTCATCCTCTCGCTTGCCGAGAGCGATGGCATGACGGCCGGCGGCCTTGCCCAGAAACTCGGCGTCAAAGCGCCGACGATGACGCGCACGATCGGCCGCATGGAGGCGCAGGGCTTTCTCGAGCGCAAGCCCGATGCCGAGGATGCGCGCCTCACCAAAGTCTATCTTACCGAGCTCGGCCGTGGCAGCGTGCAGGGGATCGAGATGGCGGCCGCAGCCTGCGACAGGCTGGCGACGCTGGAATTTTCCGAAAAGGAAATCCGCAATCTCGTCCGCCTGCTGAAGGCGATCGACGGCAATCTGCAGGCCGAAGCTCTTCATATCGAAGATCCGGATGAAGACTGAAATTTTGCGGAAAGACGAATTGCTTCCACCGATTAAATCTTTTAATTAAACATTTTAAGGGCCATGCCGGGTTTCCTGCGGCTCTTGCTGCTTGCGTGCTGCCTGGAGGAGGACACGTGGTCCAGAAGATCAAGCTTTCGACAATCGCCGAAACGCTCGGCATTTCAACAGCGACCGTATCGCTTGCCTTACGCGACAGTCCGCTCGTCGCCAGCAATACGCGGGACAAGATCAAGGAACAGGCGCGCGCGCTCGGCTATATCTACAATCGCCGCGCCGCCAGCCTTCGCACCTCGCGCTCCGGCATCATCGGCGTCGTCGTGCACGACATCATGAACCCGTTCTACGGGGAAATCTTGAAGGCAATCGAAAGCGAGCTCGATCGCAGCCGCCACACTTTCATCCTTTCCAATCATTACGACAATGTCGAGAAGCAGCGCACCTTCATCGAAACGCTTCTGCAACTCGGCGGCGACGGCGTCATCATGTCACCGGCGATCGGCACGCCGCCTGAGGACGTGCAACTGGCGGAAGACAACGGCATGCCGGCGATCCTGGTCGCGCGCTCGATGGAGGGACAAGACCTGCCGACCTACCGCGGCGACGACAGCTATGGCATCTCGCTCGCCACCAACCACCTGATCGGCCTCGGCCATCGCTCGATTGCGATGATCGGCGGTACGGACCAGACATCCACCGGCCGCGACCGCTACCAGGGTTACGTCAATGCGCTGCGCAAGGCCGGCATCGAGGTCGATCCGAACCTGCGCATTCCCGGCCCGCGCTCGAAGCAGGGCGGTTTCGAGGCCGCCGTGCATTTCCTCTCGTTGCCGCAGAAGCCGACGGCGGCGGTCTGCTGGAACGATCTCGTGGCGATCGGGCTGATGAATGGCATTGCGCGTGCCGGCCTGGTGCCGGGACGCGATATTTCCGTCACCGGCTACGATGATCTCGAGGAGGCCTCGATCGCCACCCCGGCGCTGACAACCGTCTGGAACGGCCAGACCGAGGTCGGCCGCCTGGCCGCCCGGGCGCTTCTCGATCGCCTTGCCGGCAGCCACGAACCTGACGGCATGCATCTGATCAAACCGGAAATGCGCATCCGCCAGTCCACCAGCCCCCACCGGCCCCGCGCCTGAACCAAGACGGTCATCCAAGAGGAAAAGCCATGTCCCGCATCGTCATTCTCGTTCCTGGGAAGATACACGAGCGTGTTCTCGAAAGACTGAAGGATCGTTTTGAGATCATCGCTGTGGCCCGCGAGGAGAGGCTTGCCCTTGACGGCGAGACCGCCGGCCGCATCCGCGGTGTCGCTGTTTCCGGCCCGTTCCCCGGCGCCTGGATGGACCAGCTGCCGCATGTCGAGGTGGTCGCCAACTTCGGTGTCGGCTACGACGGCGTCGATGTGAAACATGCCGCCGAGAAAGGCATCGTCGTCACCAATACGCCGGATGTGCTGAACGACGAGGTCGCCGATACGGCAATCGGCCTACTGCTGAACACCGTCCGCGAGTTGCCGCGGGCCGAAGCCTGGTTGCGTGCAGGCAACTGGAAGCCGGGCGCGACCTATCCGCTGTCGCGCTTCTCGCTCAAGGGCCGTCATGTCGGGCTTTATGGCCTTGGCCGCATCGGGCTTGAGATCGCCAAGCGGCTGGAGCCGTTCAAGGTGAAGATCAGTTACCACACACGGTCGCGCCATGCCGATGCACCTTACGATTATCACCCGACGCTGAAGGGGTTGGCGGAAGCGGTGGATACGCTGATCGCCATCGTTCCGAAGACGCCGCAGACGCATAAGACGATCGACGCCGACATTCTGGCAGCACTCGGCCCGAACGGCATTCTCGTCAATGTCGGACGCGGCTGGACGGTGGACGAGGCAGCGCTGAGCGCCGCCCTTGCCTCCGGCGCGCTGGGAGCCGCCGGGCTCGACGTCTTTTATGAAGAGCCCACCGTGCCGGGCGATTTGCTGGAGCCGACCAATGCCGTGCTGCTGCCGCATGTCGCTTCCGCGTCGGTGCCGACGCGCAATGCGATGGCCGATCTCGTCGCCGACAATCTCATCGCCTGGTTCGAGAAAGGCGCGGCGCTGACACCAGTGCCGGAGACGCCGCAGAAGCGTTAAAACGGCAGGATTTCAGTTTCGCCGGCGCCTCGCCGTCAAACGGTCGTCCGCGCCGGGATGACTGCCAATTTGCCGGCGGCATACCTCCGGGCGGCGTCGCCGAAGGCGGCAAACAGCTTGTTGGAAGGCTTGTCGGTTTCGGCCCAATATTCCGGATGCCATTGTACGCCGACGGCGAAGGCCTTGGCATCGATGACGGAGACGGCCTCCACCGTGCCGTCCTCGGCGGTGGCTTCCACCCGCAGGCGGGGAGCGGTCCTGGCGATTGCCTGCCGGTGCAACGAATTCACGCGGACCTCGCCCGGGCCGAGAATGCCGGCGATGCAGGAACCTTCCTTGACGTGGACGCTCTGGCGAATGGCATACATGCCGTCGCGGTCGACGCCTTCCGGCCGGCGGTGGTCTGAGATGCCCGGCTGCTCCTGGATCTCGCTTGCCAGCGAGCCACCCAGAGCGACATTCAGCTCCTGGATGCCACGGCAGATGGCGAGCAGCGGGATGGCGCGGTCGATGGCGCGGCGGATGAGCGGCAGGCTGGTGGCGTCGCGGGCGGGGTCGAAGGGGCCGTCCTTATCCTTGGCCTCGGCACCGTAGAGAGAAGGATGCACGTTGCTGGCCGAGCCGGAAACCAAGAGGCCGTCGACGCGGTCGAGGATCGCATCGGTATCGTAGCCCTCCTCGAAGGCGGGAATGATGAGGGCCATGACACCGGCCGCATTCAACGCGGCACGGAGATATTGATGTTGTACGGCGTGCCAGGTCGCGCCGTCGAAGCTGCGAATATCTGCAGGAATGGCAACGATCGGTTTCGTCATATCAGCCCCGATAAAAAATTTCTGCATATCGTTTTGCCGTCAGAACGATGGTCAAGTCAACGCTTGGCTGCATCAGGTGAGCAAAATGCGGCGGAAGCGATGCGGTGGCTCCGGGTTCGCTGCTAAGCCGCTGATTTTGATGGACGCGTGCGTTGTCTTATTGCCGTCTTGATGCCAAAGGCTAATAGACTAAAGCTTGAATCGCGGCTCTCGCCATGCTTAGCTTCGCCCTTGCCGCGGGTAGGGGTGAAGATTGCCCGCGCAGTGCCATCTATACGGGAGGTTTTTGATGGATCGTCGTTCGTTTTTCAAGAAAGCGGGAACCGCCAGCGCCGGCGCGGTAGCTGCGACGGCATTGGCCGCGCCTGCGATCGCGCAGGAGAATCCGAAGATCGCGTGGCGCATGACGTCGTCGTTTCCGAAGAGCTTGGATACAATTTATGGCGGCGCCGAGGATATTGCCAAGCATGTTGCCGCCGCCACCGACGGCAATTTCACGATCCAGCCTTTCGCGGCCGGTGAAATCGTGCCCGGCCTGCAGGCCGTTGATGCGGTGGCTGCCGGTACGGTCGAGGCAGCCCATACGACCTCCTATTATTTCGTCGGCAAGGATCCGACCTACGCCATCGGAACGGCCATTCCGTTTGGCCTGAACAGCCGCCTGACCAATGCCTGGTATTATGAGGGCAACGGCAATAAGCTAATGAATGAATTTTATGCCACACAGGGCATGTATGCGCTGCCGGCCGGCAATACCGGTGCGCAGATGGGCGGCTGGTTCCGCAAGGAAATCAATACCCTCGATGACCTCAAGGGCGTCAAGATGCGCATTGCCGGCCTTGCCGGCCGCGTCATGGAGAAGGTTGGCGTCATCCCGCAGCAGATTGCCGGCGGCGACATCTATCCGGCGCTGGAAAAAGGCACGATCGATGCGGCGGAATTCGTCGGCCCCTATGACGATCTGAAGCTCGGCTTCCACAAGGTGGCGAAGTATTATTATTATCCCGGCTGGTGGGAAGGTGGCCCGACGGTGCATGGTTTCTTCAACCTCGAGAAATGGAGCAACCTGCCGAAGCATTATCAGGCTGCGCTGACGGATGCCTGCGCTTTTGCCAACACCAACATGCTGGCGAAGTACGATACGAAGAACCCGACCGCGCTGAAGCAGCTTGTTGCCGAAGGTGCGACGCTGCGCCCGTTCAGCCAGGAGATCATGGAAGCCTGCTTTCAGGCGGCAACCGGCATCTATAGCGAAATCTCGGGCACCAACCAGTATTTCAAGAAAATCTACGACGACCAGACCGCCTTCAAACGCGACGCCTATCTCTGGATGCAGCTTTCGGAATACACTTTCGATACGTTCATGATGATCCAGCAGCGGGCCGGAAAGCTCTGAGGGCTTCCATCGGCGCATAACACGAACGCATAACCAAACCCCGGATCACACTTGGTCCGGGGTTTTGTTTTGACTCTGTTATCTGGCGGGTGGCGGCGGTGCTCCCGGCAGGCCGAGTGGCGGCAGGGTCAGGCCGGGGATCTGCGGCGAGCCATTGCCGCCGCCCAGCGGCGGCAGGCCGAGCTGGCCGCCGAAGCCCGGGACTTCGATCTTGATCGAGTTCGGGTCGACCTTTGGACCATGATCCAGCCAATAGGTTACCGATTGCGGCCAGAAGATCACGATCGCCACCAGGATCAGCTGCATGCCGACCCAGGGAAGGGCTCCCATGTAGATATCGGAGGTCTTGACGTCCTTGCCGGCGATCGAGCGCAGGTAGAAGAGCGCGAAGCCGAAGGGCGGATGCATGAAGCTTGTCTGCATATTGACGCAGATCAGGACGCCGAACCAGATCAGGTCGATGCCGAGACTGGAAGCGACGGGGGCGAGCATCGGGATGACAATGAAGGCGATCTCGAAGAAATCGAGAAAGAAGGCGAGCACGAAGATGAAGATGTTGACGAAGATCAGAAAACCGACCGGGCCGCCGGGAATGCCCGACAGCATATGCTCGATCCAGCGCGAGCCGTCCATGCCCTGGAACACCAGGCTGAAACAGGTGGAGCCGATCAGGATCATCACCACCATCGATGTGATGTGCGTGGTCGATGCCATCGCCTCGCGGATCAACGGCCAGGTGAGGCGGCGATGCATGGCGGCGAGCGCCATGGCACCGACGACGCCGAGCGCGCCTGCTTCCGTCGGTGTCGCAAGGCCCATGAAGATCGTGCCGAGCACCAGGAAGATCAGCACGATCGACGGCACCATGCCCATCAGCACCTTGGTGAGCAGTGCCCAGTTGAAATCGCCGCGCACCTCTTTCGGCAGCGGCGGCATCGATTTCGGCCGGATGATCGACATCACCAGGATGAAGAGCACGAAGATCGTCACCTGCAGGATCGAAGGGCCGATCGCGCCGAGATACATGTCGCCGACCGACCTGCCGAGCTGGTCGGCAAGAACGACGAGCACGAGCGAAGGCGGGATTACCTGGGTGATCGTGCCCGAGGCGGCGATGACGCCGGTGGCAAGGCGCGGGTTGTAGCCGTAGCGCAGCATGATCGGCAGCGAGATCACCCCCATGGTGATGACGGAGGCGGCCACCGTGCCGGTGATCGCGCCGAGGACCGCGCCAACGAGGATGACGGCGTAGGCCAGGCCGCCCGGTATGCCACCGAAGAGCTTGCCGGTGCCCTCGAGCAGGTCTTCGGCCAGCCCGCAGCGCTCCAGCACCGCACCCATGAAGGTGAAGAACGGGATGGCGAGCAGCAGGTCATTGGAAAGGATGCCGAAGAAGCGCAGCGGCAGCGCCTGCAGAAAGACTTCGCCAAAATGGCCGGTGACGATGCCGATGATGCCGAACAACAGGCCGACGGCGGCGAGCGAAAAAGCGACCGGGAAGCCGTAGAGCATGAAGATAACCATGCCCAGGAACATCGCCGGCGGGATGATACCGAAATCAAACAAATGTGTTTCTCCCAGCCCGCGTTACTGCAGCGGCTTTTCGTATGTCGTGTCGATGCTGATATGGCCGGTGAGGGCTGCGATCCGCTTGATCAGTTCGGAAACGCCCTGAAGGGAAAGCAGCGCGAAACCGGCGACGAGCACCAGCTTGACAGGCCAGCGGATCAGCCCGCCGGCGTTGCCCGAGATTTCTCCCTGTTGGTAGGAAAGCGCGAAGAAGGGCCAGCAGACCCAGGTGAGGAAGACGCAGACGGGGATGAGGAAGAGGATGAGGCCGACGATGTCGATCCAGATCTTCGCCTTGTCGGAAACCGAACCATAGATCAGATCGACGCGGACATGTTCGTTGTTGCGCAGCGCATGCGAGGCGCCGAGCATGACGACGAAGGCGAAGAGATACCATTGGATCTCGAGCCAGCCGTTCGAACTGTAGTTGAAGGCATAGCGGACGACGGCGTTGCCGGCGCTGATCAGACAGCAGAGTAGCACCATATATTCGGAAATTTTGCCCATGACGCGGCTGACCCAGTCGATCAGCCGACTGGCGGCCAGGAATACCGACATTCGCCTCCCCTTGTTCTTGTCCTGCCGTTTTCCGGCAGCTTTCCCTCTTGCAATCGATGTAGACCACAGCCTTTGAAATTGGAAGGATAAATGCCTGACGTTGGAGTATAGTCTTAGATGCGCCGGTCGGCCCATACGACCGCCGAATATTTTAACAACCCAGGCGTGGATAAAATATTTCAATAATCTCGCCGTAAGGCTGCAATACGCGCGTAGGCTGTGCTGTTCATCCTGTGGTTTTAGAAAATTTGACCAAATGTTTGATTCCATTGAAATCAATTTTTAAAGGGTTGGGCTTAGAATTCCGGCGCACAGGGAAAGTGTGGATGAAGCCAGATAACCCGAACAGGGTCCCTTTAGATGTTTATCTGTCGTTTGTGAGTTCCCTTTCCGGGAACCGCATGACGCTTCTTGCCGGCGTGATCGTGCATGTCGCGACGTGCCTTGCCGTTGCCGCCAAGACCCAGTCCTTCGTCTATATCCTGCTGTCGGCCGCCTTCCTCCTGGTCTTCATCGTCCGCATGGTCGTCTTCCGACAGTTCGATCGCGTCGACAAGGACAGCCTGTCGCACGCCGGAATCGAGCGGTGGGAGCGGATCCTGGTTGCCGGTGCGGCCTGCACCACTGCCCTGCTTGGCATCGCCAGCGGCTACGCCATCTTCGTCGTGCACGATTCCTTTGCCGAGCTTGCCTGCATTGCCGTCACCATGGCGACCATGGTTTCCGTCGTCGGCCGCAATTACGGTTCGCGTCTGGCGGTCGATCTCCAGACGTTCTCCTGCTGTCTGCCGATGATCGTCTGCAGCCTGATGGCGCTGGATTTCTATCGCGGCCTGCTGTCGATCTTCCTCATTCCCTTCTGGCTGACGACGCGGGCCATGGCGAACGGCGTGCGCGAATTCCTCTATGAGAATGTCATCGCGCGCCGGGAAATCACCATCATTGCCGACCGCTTCGATACGGCGCTCAACAACATGCCGCACGGCCTGGTCATGGTCGATGCCGAAAACCGTATCCAGGTGGTCAATCGCAAGGCCTGCGAGCTTCTGAAGATCGGTGCGCCGGAACGGCTGAAGGACCGTGACCTCGGCGCCGTGTTGCGCTATGGCGCTCGCTACAGCTTCATGGACGCCTCGCAGCCGGAGCTTATCCTGCGCCAACTCACCCAGGTCGCCGAAGGCAACCTGTCGCGCACGCTCATTCATTTTCCCGAGGGCCTGTCGCTCGAATTCTCCGCCAGCCGAAGGGCCGATGGCGGCGCCGTGCTGATCTTCGAGGACGTTTCGAGCCGGGTGAAGGCGGAGCAGAAGATCATGCACATGGTCCGCTTCGATGCGCTGACCGGCCTGCCGAACCGAGAATATTTCGGGCAGCTGGTGCAGGACTATCTCGCCAAACACCAGAGGAAGTCCGGGCCGCTCGGCTTCATGGTTCTCGATATCGACGAGTTCAAACACGTCAACGACATGCGCGGCCATGTCACCGGCGATCATCTGCTCTGCGCGATCGCCGCCCGTATCAAGCAAGCCTCCGGCAACGCCATTCTCGGCCGGCTGATGGGCGACCAGTTCATTCTGTTCTTCCCACATGCGAAGGAGCAGGCCCTGCTCGACGTCGAGATCCGCCGGGTGCACGCCGCGATCCAGGGGCACTACCAGGTCGACGAGTTGACCTTCCTCGTTTCGCTCAGTGCCGGCTACGCGATCCTCGAAAGTACCGCGTTCGCGATGGACGAATGGAGCGTCAAGGCAGACCTTGCCCTGTTCGAAAGCAAGTCGCGCTTCCGGGGCGGCATATCAGGCTTCGAGCGGGAGATGGATGGCCGCTATATCGAGCAGCAGAAGCTGAAGGCGGATCTGCGCGATGCGGTTTCAGCGCAGGCGCTGCATCTCGTCTTCCAACCGATGTTCCGGGCCGACGGTTCGCGAATCGAATGTGCCGAGGCGTTGGCGCGCTGGGTGCATCCGGAGAAGGGCTCGATCCCGCCCGATGTCTTCATCCGGCTCGCCGAGGATATGGGCATCATCTCCGACATCACCCGCTTCGTCCTGTTCAAGGCATGCAGCGAATGCATGAACTGGCCGGATCATATCGCCGTCTCGGTCAACCTATCGGCGCGGGACCTCAGGGATGCCGACATTCTCCAGGTCGTCGCCGATGCGCTTGCTCATTCCGGCCTCGACGCGGCGCGGCTGCATCTCGAAGTCACGGAAAGCTGCCTGATCGACGAGCCGGCCGCCGTGCGCGCCATCCTGGCGGAGCTCAGGGCACGCGGCATCACCATCGCCATCGACGATTTCGGCACCGGCTTCTCCAGCCTCAGCTATCTCGACACGCTGCCGCTTGACATCGTCAAGATCGATCGCTCGTTCGTGCGCAACATCGTCGAGGATAGCCGCCGCCTCAAGCTCTTGCGCGGCACGGTCCATCTCGCTCGAGAACTCGGGCTGAAGATCGTCATCGAGGGCGTCGAGACCGAAGAGCAGCTCGCACTGCTCAACAAGCACCGCAGCGCCGATCTTGTGCAGGGCTACGTTTTCTCGCAGCCGGTGCCTTCCCAGAACATCACGCTATTACAGCAGGGCATCGGCCGCCGCGTCGTGCAACGCCGTCGCAACAAGGTCGCTTGAGCGTCCTGCGACAGGCCGATTTTCCCTTCGAACTTTCCGCGCCGCGTTAACCTTAATGATTTAAAAACAACGGAAATTATCGGATTTCCTTGCCTAAATGTTGCTGCCATATGATTAATGAACCGTTAACGAACGGATCGAGAGTATGTCAGAGACACTGTTCAAGCGTAGCGATTTCAGCGCAAAAATTTTGGAAGTTTTGGATCATGTCGAGTATCGCCGCGTCGAAAGCAGCGAAGACATGGAGCAGGTGGAGCGCCTGCGCTACAAGGCCTACAAGGCCCATGACGTGCTCGCGCTCGCCCCGAAAGGGCTGCTTGATGACAGCGATTTCGACAGCCATGCCTATATCTTCGGGCTGTACTATTATGGCGAACTGGTCAGCACGATCCGGGTTCATTATGTGACACCGGAGCATCGCCTCAGTCAGTCCGGCGGCGCCTTTCCCGAGGCGATGGATGAACTTCTGGATGCGGGGCTGACCCTGATCGATCCGGCCCGCTTCGCGGCCGACCCCGAGCTCACCGCCGATCTGCCCTGGGTTCCCTATCTGACGCTGAGGCCGACCATTGTGGCGGCGGCGTATTTCCGCGCGGACCGCGTTCTTCAGTTTGTCCGGCCGCCGCATGCGGCTTTCTACAAGCGGGTTTTCTATGCCGACACGGTCGTTCCCGGCCGCCTGGCGAAGAATTACGGGATCGACATGACGCTGATGGCGACGAACGTGATCGAGGTCGGGCGAAAGCTTTTGACGCGCTACCCCTTCTTCATCTCCAGCGCCAGCGAGCAACGGATGATGTTCTCTCGCAATCCCAACGACACATTGCCGCCGCTCACCATCATTCCGACGGCGCGCTTCGTGCCGCAAGGCGAACTCGGCACCGACCTGCCGCTCTGATTTCTTCTTCTCTCACGGGCGAGCATCTGGGTGAGAACAATGAGGGGCGATGACAATAGCCGCAGTCGTCGCCCCTTATGCTTTTTCCCGCTTGGGAATAGCTGGTTTTGAAGCCCAAAGCGCGTCGCATCAAATTTGATTCATGCGACGCGCTTTGGCCACTTGTTTCATGCATGTCGTTGTCCCGGAACCGCTGCACATTTCCGGGCGAACACGCATTGGCTGCGGCATTCTCATGCATTGCGCTTTCGCCTGTCATTGTGTAATTCCTGCAGGCAGGGACTTCCCTCGCGGGGCGGGGGAATCAGGCAGCGCAGAGGCATTTCAGGGAGACGATATTTATGGCCGAACATCATACCGGACCGGTCGAGACCGGCGCGCCGATGGATTACAAGGAACATGAAAACACCTACGACATGTTCATTGCCGCCGCGAAATACGGTTCAATGCTTCTCATCTGCCTCCTGCTTGCGATGACCGCCGGTTTCTTCGGCGGCGCCGGCCTTCTCGGCGGCCTCTTCGTATTCATCATTCTTCTCGCCATCGGCATCTTCCTGTTCCGCTGATCGCGGCAAAGGGAGGAGGGGCTTTCCCGAAGCTTTGTGACTAAAGCGCGTCGCGATCTTCCAGATTCGCTCCTCGCGCTTCAGGTCTTTATTTTCTCGCATGTCGTTGTCGCAAAGCCGCCGTTCACTTTTGCGCGACGACATGCTTTAGGTGCTTGGCCCGCGCAGGGAAGCCTGCGGCGGTCCGGCTGACCCGGAGGAGGGGGCAGTTGGGCAATATCGTTTTCGTTGCAAAGGAAATTGCGGGCGAGGAGACGCGTGTCGCGGCCTCAGCCGAGACCGTGAAGAAAATGAAGAGTTTTGGCTTCGACGTTGTCGTCGAAGCCGGTGCAGGGGCGGCTTCGCGCATTCCGGACGGAGAGTTCGAGGCTGCGGGCGCCAGGATCGGCAGTTTTGCTGATGCAGCCTCCGCCGACGTCGTGCTGAAGGTGCGCCGACCCAACGAACAGGAAATCTCAGGCTATAAAAGCGGCGCCGTGCTGATCGCCATCATGGATCCCTATGGCAATGACGAAGCCATCGCGACTCTGGCAAGTGCCGGACTTTCGGCTTTTGCGATGGAACTGATGCCGCGCATTACCCGCGCCCAGTCCATGGATGTGCTTTCATCCCAGGCCAATCTCGCCGGCTACCAGGCCGTCATCGAGGCGGCGGCGGTCTATGACCGCGCCATGCCGATGATGATGACCGCTGCCGGCACCGTACCGGCCGCCAAGGTCTTCGTCATGGGCGCCGGCGTTGCGGGTCTGCAGGCGATTGCGACGGCGCGGCGCCTGGGTGCTGCGGTCTCGGCCACCGACGTCCGCCCCGCGGCCAAAGAGCAGGTTGCCTCGCTTGGCGCCAAGTTCATCGCCGTCGAGGACGAGGAGTTCAAGGCGGCGGAAACGGCCGGCGGCTATGCCAAGGAAATGTCCGCCGATTATCAGGCAAAGCAGGCCGCACTTGTGGCCGAACATATCGCCAAGCAGGATATCGTCATCGCCACCGCGTTGATCCCCGGTCGCCCGGCGCCCCGGCTCGTTTCGCGCGCCATGCTCGCAGCGATGAAACCGGGCGCGATCGCCGTCGACCTCGCCGTCGAGCGCGGCGGCAATATCGAGGGCGTCGTTGCCGGCGAGATTGCCGAAGTCGACGGCGTCAGGGTGATCGGTTTCGCCAACATGCCGGGCCGCGTTGCGGCCAGCGCCTCGGCGCTCTATGCCAAGAACCTGGTGACCTTCCTCGAGACCATGGTCAACAAGGAAAGCCGGAGCGTCGTCGTTAACCTCGACGATGAACTCGTCAAGGCGACGATGCTGACCTATGCCGGCGACGTGGTTCATCCCGCCTTCGGCGGCGCGAAGAAGGGAGATAGCTGATGGCCAGTGAAGCAATGGACAGAGCACTGGAGCAGCTCGACCAGGCAGTGACCGCGGTCGTCACGGCAGCCGCCCACGCACCGGAAGCGGCAAGTGCTGCGACCGGCGGGGCGATCGATCCGTTCGTCTTCCAACTGGCGATCTTCGTCTTGTCGATCTTCGTCGGTTATTACGTCGTCTGGTCGGTGACGCCGGCGCTGCATACGCCGCTGATGGCCGTTACCAACGCGATCTCCTCCGTCATCGTCGTCGGCGCGCTTCTGGCGGTCGGCATCTCCACAAGCGGGCTTGCGACCGGCTTCGGTTTCGTCGCCCTCGTGCTCGTCTCGGTAAACATCTTCGGCGGCTTCCTGGTGACGCAGCGGATGCTTTCGATGTACCGCAAGAAGGACCGGTGAGGATCTGATGACCAATATCGCAGCTTTCCTCTACCTTGTCTCCGGCGTTCTCTTCATCCTGGCGCTGCGCGGCCTGTCGCATCCGGCCACCAGCCGCAAGGGCAATCTCTACGGCATGATCGGCATGGGGATCGCCATCCTGACGACGCTAGTGCTGGCCACCCCGAATTTCGGCGGTTTCGTGCTGATCGTTCTTGGCCTTGCCATCGGCGGCAGCGTCGGCGCCTATGTCGCCCGCACCATCCCCATGACCTCGATGCCGCAGCTCGTCGCCGGTTTCCATTCGCTGGTCGGCCTTGCTGCCGTGCTGGTCGCGGCTTCGGCGCTCTATACACCCGCCTCCTTCGGCATCGGCGATATCGGCCAGATCCACATCGAAGCGCGGGTCGAAATGGCGCTCGGCGTGGCGATCGGCGCGCTGACCTTCACCGGCTCGATCATCGCCTTTTTGAAGCTCGACGGACGCATGTCCGGCAAGCCGATCATGCTGCCTTACCGGCACGTGATCAATGCCAGCCTGCTGGTGCTGATCGTGCTCTTCATCATCGGGCTTGCCGTCACCGAAAGCCATTTCGACTTCTGGGCTGTCGTAGCGCTGTCGCTGGTGCTCGGCGTTCTCTTGATCGTGCCGATCGGCGGCGCCGATATGCCCGTCGTCGTTTCGATGCTGAATTCCTATTCGGGCTGGGCTGCCGCCGGTATCGGCTTCACCCTCGGCAATCTGGCGCTGATCATCACCGGCGCGCTCGTCGGTTCTTCCGGGGCGATCCTCTCCTACATCATGTGCAAGGGCATGAACCGCTCCTTCGTTTCTGTCATCCTCGGCGGTTTCGGCGGTGAGACGGCGTCCGGCGGGGCCGACACATCGGACAAGACGGTCAAGCTCGGCTCGGCCGAGGATGCCGCCTATCTGATGGCCAATGCATCGAAGGTCATCATTGTGCCGGGTTATGGCATGGCGGTCGCCCAGGCCCAGCATGCTCTACGAGAACTCGCCGACAACCTCAAGAAGAACGGCGTCGAGGTCAAATATGCGATCCACCCGGTCGCGGGCCGCATGCCCGGCCATATGAACGTGCTGCTTGCCGAGGCGAATGTTCCTTACGACGAGGTCTTCGAGCTCGAGGACATCAATTCGGAATTCGCCCAGGCCGACGTCGCCTACGTCATCGGCGCCAACGACGTCACCAATCCGGCGGCGCGCGACGACAAGACCTCTCCGATCTACGGCATGCCGATCCTCGATGTCGACCGGGCAAAAACCTGCCTGTTCGTCAAGCGCTCGCTCGGTTCGGGCTATGCCGGCATCGACAATACGCTGTTCTATAAAGACGGCACGATGATGCTGCTCGGTGACGCGAAGAAGATGACCGAGGATATCAACAAGGCGATCGCGCATGGGTGACGCAGATGCAGCCGCTCAGCTCGGGCGCGGCCGCTTCGCTCAGGTTTCACCCGGCACCAGCGTCATCTTCTCAACGCCGATCGCGAGGTTCAGCCCTTCCTGGGCCTGAACATTCAGCGGCTGCAGCATGAAGGCCTTGTTCGTGCCGCCGGCGATCACCTTGGCGCCGGCCCCGGCCCCGACGCTCGCATCGGCACCGATGCCGTAATATTCGCCGGCCAGCGCGAATTGCGGCACATCCGTTCCGGTTTTTGCCAGTACCTGCCAGATCATCACGCTCTTGCCGGTCTGGCCGATATCGATGCCGAATTTCTCGATTTTGCCTGCATAGACCGCCTTGGCACCGCCCGATGCCGGCGTATAGGTGCAGATGAGGTTCTTCTGCGAGGTGACGATCAGACCTTGGCCGCCATCCGATCCGCAGATTAGACGGCCAAGCGTGACAAAATTTTCCGCGCCCGCCTGATTTGCCCAGGCAGCGACCGCCAGAGCCGCCGCGGCGATCATGGTTTGCTTGAACATGGTCTTTCTCCTTTGAAACGACCTGTTCGAAACGGGTAGAGGTGGCGATTGTTCCTGGGGGTTATTCCCGTTGCAGCGTCGCGCGCTGCGCCGTCAGCACCCACAACAGGCCTTCGGGCCGAAAATCGACCTGCACCGTGCCGCGGAAGGCGGAGGCGGCATGGGCCTTGATAACAGTGGTGCCGAAGCCCGAGCGCGATGGCTCTACGACCGGCGGACCGCCGCGCTCCTCCCAGGTGAAGCGGAGCAGGGCGTCCGGCTTGTCTTCTTCCGTGACATCGCGCCATTCGAAGCGGACACGGCCTTGCGGGACGGACAGCGCACCGTATTTCACCGAATTGGTGGCGAGTTCATGCAGCGCAAGACCGAGATTCTGTACGGCATCCGGCTTCAGGACGAAATCTTCACCGGTGATGTCGATCTGTTCGCGCGATTGTGGGAAGGCCTGCAGGTGGATGTCGACCACCCGCCTGAGCGACACGCCTCCCCATTGCTCGCTGGTCAGAAGCTCGATCGAACGCACCAGCCCCTCCAGGCGGTCGGCGACGGCGGCCTGGAAGGTCTCGACGCTGTCGGCTTGTTTGGCGAGCTGCCGCATCATCGCCTGGGCTAGCGTCAGAAGATTTTTAGTGCGGTGGACGAGTTCATGCATGACGAAGCGCAGCCGGTCCTCGGTCTGACTGCGATCGAAGGAGGCGTTCGACAGGGCGATCGCCACCTGGTTGGCCTCGATGACGCTGGTTTCGACCGGCGAGACGATATGGCCTTCGCCCATGCGGTTGGCCATCTCGGCAATATCGCGGATGGTGGTGCGCACTTGCCTTGCGACGGCATAGGCGGCGAGCACGGCGACGAGTACAAGGGCCACGCCGCCGATGATGAGGAAACGCCAGGTGCTGAGGATCGACGCCTGAGCGATTGGTCCCCAGATCACCGTTTTCCACGACCAGCCGGGAATCCTGGCATAACCAAGCAGCATGTGCGGCAGGATCGCCTCGTCCTGAAAGACGCCGCGTGGAGCGGTGAACGCCGGCAGGATGCGCGGATCGAAGGGTGTGCCAGGTTCGAGATTTGCAGGGCCGGTCGCGGCGACCACGTGGCCGCTCTGATCGATGACGGCAGCCGACCAGCCAGGGGCAAGGCCCTCGGTTGTCACGAGCTTGCTCAGATCCTTGGCATCCTGGGTGATGATGAGGGCTGCGACGGGATCGTTCGTCCGCGGCAGGGTGACGTTATAGACCCAGTCGCCACTGATGCGGCCGCGAAAGACGTCGGAAGCCTCGATTCGACCGGAGGTCATGACCGACTGGAGGGCGGTGATGTTTGCTATCTTGCCCAGCGGCGTGTCGAACGCCCGGCGCGTGTTCAGCAGTTGCTGGCCATTGCGGTCGACGGCGATGACGAACAGCGTATTGTCTCGGAGGGCGGTTTCCGTGCGCTCGTGGAAGGCGGCGAGATTGCCGTTTTCGAGCTCCGGCGAGCTCGAAAGCAACCGCAGCGTCGTCGCCATGTCCTGAAGCTGGCGGTCGATGATCCGCGAAAGGGCGAGCGCATCCTGGGCCGTCTCGCGCCGCAGCGTCGAACGCTGGTTGTCTTCCAGCTGCAGCAGAAGCAGCGTCACGAAGGCGAAGATCGGCAGTGCGATCGCCACCGCCATGGCGACGAGGTAGGTGCCGATTGAGGCCTTGGGAAAGAACAGTGCGAGGATCTTCATTTGTCGCGCCACGTCCAACGCGCTGGCGACAGGTAACGGAGGTCGCGAGCGGTCAGGAAAGCAAAGATCCGCATCTCTCGCAAGCCGCCCCCAAGATGTTTCCAACGCCCGATAGCAGGCTATCGAAGCAGCGCCATGTTAGGGGGAGCAAGAGCAGGTTGCAACATACTATGATATGTCATCCAGGACGACGAGCCGTGCGGCGGCCGATCTTGCGGCCGCCCAACTGATGTCCTCAGACCAGGATGATTTTAGGCCCGGTTGGCCTAAAATCTGAACTACTGTCCTAAATTAAAGAGTCAGAGCGTGGTGTCAGAGAAAACCGCTCACACTTTTCGGCATCATGCTCTAGCCGGCTGACGCGCCGACGCGGGCGAGACCGTCGCGAGCCGGCTGGTACTTCGGATCGAGGCCGACGGCGTGGCGATACGACCGGACGGCCTTCGCCTTGTCGCCGCGGCGTTCGTAGATGAGCGCCTGGTTGGCCCAGGATTCGGCAATATTGCCGTTGAGTTCGATCGCGTGGTTGAAATCTGCAAAGGCGTTGTCGTTGTCGTTCAGCGCGATATAGGAAATGCCGCGGCCATTATAGGGCTCGGGCGAATTCGGCGCGAGTGAGATCGCCTTCGAGAAATCGTCGATCGCCTTGTCCTGCTGATTGCGCTTCTGATAGATCAGGCCACGATTGTGATAGGCGCGGCCATCGGTGGTGCCGAGCTGGATCGCCTTGTCGAAATCGTTGAAGGCCTGATCGTCCTGGCCGGCCATGCGATAGACATTGCCGCGGCCGATGTAGGCGACGTCGTAGCTCGGATTGATCTGCAAGGCGGCATTGTAATCGCCGATCGCCTGGGACTGCTGACCCATGTTGCGATAGACCAGGGCACGATTGGCGTAGGCCTGGAAAAACCGTGGATTGATCTGCAGCGCCGTGTTGAAATCGTTCAGAGCCTGACGAAACTGGCCGGCGCGGCCATAAGCGGAGCCACGGACATTGTAGCCTTCGGGATCCTTGGGATTGGCGTTGATGACCGCCGTCAGCGAGGCGATATTCTCTTCCGAGCCCTGCGCCTTGTCGATGCGGATCACGGCATCCGTGGTATTGGTCGTTTCGCAGCCGGCGAGGCCGAACATTGCGGCCAGCGCCATAGCCGGCAGGAATGCGGTTTTCTGCAAGCGCAAAGCGCGGGACGGATTGAAGGTGTTGACAGCCATTCGGGCTCGCTTTCCCCATGCGGCATACCCGGTGCGCGGATATGCGATCCTCAGCGGCAAACTAAAAAAGGCGGCGGCGAACCCATCGCCCCCGCCACAATGCATCTGAAAACGTCGAAAAAACGACGGAACGCTCAGTGTGCGACCAGACCTTCGCGCTGGGCGCGCTTGCGGGCCAGCTTGCGAACGCGACGAACAGCCTCGGCCTTTTCGCGAGCACGCTTCTGCGACGGCTTCTCGTAGTAGTCACGCATCTTCATTTCGCGGAAAATGCCCTCGCGCTGCATCTTCTTCTTGAGAGCGCGGAGAGCCTGATCAACATTGTTATCGCGGACAAGTACCTGCACGAGAATCACGTTCCTTTGGTTGGTTGATGCCGGCGGCGGCGCAGCGCCAGGGGCAAAAAAATAACGTTCGCGCGGCCGCAGCCTTGCGATTGGTGATGCGAGATAGCAGATCGGATATCGGAAGTCCAGATGGATATCGGGAGCGGGCAAAAAATCGCGATTGCCCCTATCCGCCCACGATCCGGCACCTTGGCGGCGACTTCGTCGAGCGCGGCGATCATCTCCTTGGGGGCCATCCTGACCCGGAGGCGATCGGCACCCGGAATGCATGTGCGAATGGCGTTTGGATCGAAAGCGGCGTAGCCTGCCGACAGGTGCGGAGGGGACACCCGGTGAGATCATGACGCGCGTCCAGCAAATCGGTGTCGCTATCGGCCTGGCGATCGTGGCTATGCTGACGATCCTGCGGGCAGACGATCCGGGGATTTTCAAGCTGATCCGCGGCGTGACTTTCGACGAATATCAGCGCCTGGTTCCCCGGACCTTCGAGCCGATGCCGGTCCGCGTCATCGACATTGATGAGGCCTCGTTGCGCGAATTCGGTCAATGGCCATGGCCGCGGGATCGGATGGCCCTGCTGGTGGACCGGCTTTCCGCGATGGGCGCTTCGGCCATTGCCTTCGATATTCTTTTCGCCGAGCCGGACCGGCTGTCGCCGCGCAATGTTGTCAGCGAGGTTGCAGGCGTCGATCCTTCCCTTGCCGAGAAACTGCCTGATAATGACGAAATATTCGCCCGCTCGATTGCCGAGAAGCCTGTCGTACTCGGCTTCGGCCTTTCCAATGAGGGCCATTACCGGCCGCCTGTGAAGGCGGGTTTCGCCTTCACAGGCGAAAGCCCCGTCTCGGCTCCTCCCTATCTCGGCGCCTCGACGCCGCTCAGGCCGCAATTGGAGGCCAATGCGGCGGGGCTCGGCCATATCAGCCTCAACCCCGGCAACCCTTCGCCGGTGGTGCGGGCGGTTCCACTGTTCCTGACCGACGGCGAGCAGCTCTATCCAAATCTCGCGATCGAGGCCCTGCGCGTTGCGCAGGGGGCGTCGACCTATGTGCTGTCAGGTGCGCCCGATCGCGCCGGCATCATGACATCGGCGAAGATCGGGGATTTCGTCGTGCCGCTGACAGCGGTGGGCGAACTCTGGCTCTATGTCAGCCCCGACCGGGCTGAGCGGTACATATCCGCTCGGCAGGTGCTTGCGGCCGAGGGGGCTTCTCCCGAGGTCGCGGCTGCCGTTAACGGCAGCATCGTCTTCGTCGGCACATCGGCGGCCGGGCTCCAGGACATCCGTGTCACCGCGCTCGGCGAGAACGTTCCCGGCGTTTCGCTGCATGCGCAGGCCGTGGAGCAGATCCTCTCCGGCCATTTCCTGTCGCGGCCCGACTGGGCGGACGGGCTGGAAATCCTGGTCATCGCGGTGCTCGGATGCCTGCTCGTCGTGGTAACGACCTTCGTCAGCCCGGCCGTCGCGCTGATCTGCGGCCTGTTGGCTACGGCAATGGCGCTCTTGGCATCCTGGTTGTCGTTTCTTTATGCCGGGCTTCTTTTCGATCCGCTGGCGCCAATCGTCAGTGGATCGATCATCCATTTTGCCGCGACCTCATTCAAGATCCTGGTGATCGACCGGGAGCGACGGGCGGTGCGGCGCGCCTTCGGGCATTATCTTTCTCCATCGCTGCTTCACCGCATCGAGCATACCCGCGATGCATTGCGGCTCGGCGGCGACGACCGTGAACTGACGGTCATGTTCGTCGATGTCAGGAACTTCACGGAGATCAGCGAGCGGCTGGCACCGACCGATGTCGTCGCCTTCCTGAACACGTTGCTCGACGCGCTGAGCCGCCATGTGGTGGCCAATGAGGGCACGCTCGACAAGTTCATCGGCGATTCGATCATGGCGTTCTGGAATGCGCCCATCGATGTGGCCGATCATCAAACCAAGGCGGTCCGCGCAGCGCTTGCCATGCGTGAAACGCTCGCCGAATTGAACGCCGGCGACGCCTTCGGCTTCGGACCCGGACAGGAGGTAGGGATCGGCATCGGCATTCATACCGGCCTTGCCTGCGTCGGCAATATGGGCGCCAAGACGCGCTTCAACTATTCGGCGGTCGGTGATGCCGTCAACGTCGCGGCGCGGTTGGAATCATGCTGCAAGGAAGTCGGCTTCGATATTCTGATATCCGACAGCACGGCAAGGTCGGTGCGGGGGATGGCGCTGATCGAGGCTGGCGCCATTCCGCTCAAAGGAAAGAGCAGTCGAACGCAGATCCTTGCCGTCGTCGGCGACGAACGTGTCGCCGGATCGGCCGAGTTTTCAGCCCTTGTCGTTACCCACCAGCAGCTGATGCAGGCCCTGTTTGCGCATTCGAAGAACACCCGCAAGCTTATCGGCGCGGCAAAGCTCAGGGCGGCGGGGGTGATCGACGGCCTGGCGGAATTCTATCAGCGGTTATCCGGCAGGACCGATCATTTTCGCGAGCCGAATGATCGTTTCGAGAACAGCGCGGCCGATTGAAGGGTCAGCGGTTGTGATTGAAACCCCGGCCTCTGTCGTGGTGCCGATCCCTGTCGTGATCGCGATCGCCATCGTGGCCGCGGTTGTGCTCTTGATGATCCTGGTCATTCCGATGATGCTGGTCGTGGTTTGCGGGCCGGTCGTGATCATCATGCCCGTCATGCCTGTCGGGGCGATCAGGCCTGTCATGATGCGGCCTGTCGTGATCTGGTCGGTCGTGATCGGGCTTGTCGTGATGCGGCTTGTCCGGCTTGTTCGGCCGCTCCTTCTGCGGCTCGGCCTGCCTTTGCGGCGGGTCCTGCCTTCGCGGAACGGGCGCAATCGCGGGCGGAGGCGGTTTTCTGTCTTTTCTCTCCGGCGCGGCCGATGCCATATTGCAGCCGCCGAGCATGCCGATGCCGCCTGAAAGCCGCTGATTGCCGGAGAGGAAGGGGAGCGCGCGGGGATTTCCGAGCGTTTCGAGAATGCTGGGATCGACCCGGCCTGCTGCCGACATATTGCCGTTCGGTTTGGCCACCACGCAATCGCAGCGCTGCTGCAACTGCCGGCAGCCGCCGGGGCCGCAAAACCGGGCCGCACCATTCAACAGGACGATGGCGGTCGTGCCATCAGGGCCGACGTAGAAATCAAAAGCGGTGCCGCGCACGCCGATCGTGCCGGCGGGCGTCAGGATCTGGTAGGCCGAGGAGTTGGAACTGCCGCTCACCCAGCGAAACGTGCCCTTTGCCGCTCTGATGGTCAGTTTCTTGACTGATTGCGAATCATCGAAGACATATTTGTCGATCACGACCGACGAACCCCAGCCGACTGCGAGCTTCGTGCCGTCCCGGAACAGGAACTGGCCAAGCCCCGATGGGGATGTCTTGATGCGTTCGTTGCGATGGACGCTGGTGTCGACTTCGATGGGGCCGCTCTCTCCCGTTACCTCGGTCTTGATGACGACAGCCTGGCCGACCGGCTCGGCGGCGAATGCCGGTTGCGCGAGGGCAACCACAATGCAAAACGCCTGGAGTAATGAACGCCGACCCCACATGATACAGGAACCCCGGGAATACAGGGTGAATTAACATTTTAGTAACTGCTTGTCTTCTCGCCCACTTGGGCTAGGACCGGGCCAGCGGTTCCCGGCGAAAGGTCGGTTTTGCCTCATCCTGCCGAACAGCCTTCGGAAGCGGCACACTATGTCGTGCGAAAACCGCGCGGATTTTCGACATCATGTCGCTTAGTGTCAAAAGCAAAGCTCTTACGCGTCGCAAAACAACCGTTGTGCCGCATTTGGATTTGCGATTTGTATGGGCACGGAGAACAGCCCTTTCCCGAAGGAGAACAAGGCGGATGCGGAAATATTCGGTTTTTGCCGTGGCGAGGGAGGCCCTTCGTGGCCACAAGGGCTGGGACAAGCAGTGGACTTCGCCTGAGCCGCGCGCTGAATATGACGTCGTCATCATCGGCGCCGGCGGCCACGGGCTGGGTGCTGCCTACTATCTCGCTAAGGAGCACGGCATCACCAATGTGGCGGTGATCGAGAAAGGCTGGCTCGGCGGCGGCAATACCGGGCGCAACACCACCATTATCCGCTCGAATTATCTCTACGAAGAGAGCATGCACATCTACGAGCATTCGATGAAGCTCTGGGAAGGGCTTTCCCAGGAGCTCAACTACAATGTGATGTATTCGCCGCGGGGCGTGATGATGCTGTCGCACAATATTCACGACCAGCAGTCGTTCAAGCGGCATATCCATGCCAATAGGCTCTACGGCATCGACAATGAATGGCTGACACCGGAGCAGGCGAAGGCCTATTGTCCGCCGCTCGATATTTCGGCCAGCGCGCGTTATCCGATCAACGGCGCAGCACTGCAGCGGCGCGGCGGCACGGCGCGGCACGACGCGGTCGCCTGGGGTTATGCGCGCGCGGCCTCAGACCGCGGGGTGCATATCATCCAGAATTGCGAAGTGACCGGCATCCGACGCGGCCCCGATGGACGCGTGACCGGGGTCGAGACCTCGCGCGGCTTCATCGGCGCCAAGAAAGTCGCCGTTTCGGCGGCCGGCCATACGACGACGATCATGAAGATGGCTGATGTCCGCGTGCCGCTGCAATCGAGCCCGCTGCAGGCGCTGGTCTCCGAGCCGTTGAAGCCGATCTTTCCGTGTGTCGTCATGTCGAACACGGTGCATGCCTATATCTCCCAGTCCGACAAGGGAGAGCTCGTCATCGGCGCCGGCACCGACCAGTATAATTCCTATTCGCAGACCGGGGGTTTGCAGATCATCACCCACACGCTCGACGCCATCTGTGAGCTCTTCCCGATGTTCCGCCGTGTCAAGATGATGCGGCAATGGGGCGGCATCGTCGACAATACGCCGGATCGTTCGGCGATCCAGTCGAAGACGCCGGTTCCCGGGCTCTACGTCAATTGCGGCTGGGGCACCGGCGGCTTCAAGGCGACGCCGGGCTCGGCCAATCTCTTCGCGCATCTGATTGCCCGCGACGAGCCGCACAAATTCAATGCCGGGCTGACGCTGGAGCGTTTCCGCAGCGGCCGGCTGATCGACGAGGCGGCGGCGGCGGCGGTGGCGCACTGATGACGAATACCATCTCGCTTCCCGCTCGGATGCTCGCTTTTTTCGTCGCTCACCCCCTCATCTGCCTTTCAGGCGCCTTCTCCCCGCTGGGGAGAAGGGGAGGAGAAGGAAATCACACATGCTGCTGATCCATTGCCCCTACTGTCAGGAAGAGCGCTCCGAGCTTGAATTCCGCGGTGCCGGTGACGCGCATATCGTGCGGCCCGCCGATATCGCCTCGATCTCGGACGAGGAATTCGAGGCCTATTTCTTTCTGCGCGACAATCCGAAGGGGCTGATCTTCGAACGCTGGCGGCACATCCATGGCTGCGGGCGCTTCTTCAACGCGGCGCGCGATACGGTGAGCGACAAGTTCATAGTGACCTACAAGGCGGGTGAACCGAAGCCTGAGATCGGTGCGGCGGCGGCGCGGCATGCGCCTGTCGAGACATATGAAGCCGTGGAAGGAGAGGCGCAATGAGCGGCGTGAACCGTATCGTCGGCAAGGGCCGCCTGACACCGGCCAAAACAGCGCGCTTCAGCTTCGACGGCAAGACCTATACGGCGCTCGAAGGCGATACCGTCGCCTCGGCGCTGATTGCCAACGGTGTGCATCTTCTGGGACGTTCGTTCAAATACCATCGAGCCCGCGGCATTCTGTCGGCAGGGGCCGAGGAGCCGAATGCGCTGATCGACGTCGCCCGCGATACGGCGCGCAAGCAGCCGAACGTGCGCGCCACCGTGCAGGAAGTTTTCGACGGCATGATCGTCAGCTCGCAGAACCGTTGGCCGTCGCTTGCCTTCGACGTCGGCGCGGTCAACAACCTGATGTCGCCGTTCTTCGCTGCCGGTTTTTACTACAAGACCTTCATGTGGCCGCGTGCCGCCTGGAAACATGTCTACGAACCGATCATCCGTCGCGCCGCAGGCCTTGGCGTCGCGCCGACGGAGGAAGATCCCGATCATTATGCCAGCCGTTATGCCCATTGCGACGTGCTGGTGGTTGGCGCCGGCCTTGCCGGCCTTTCAGCGGCGCTGGCGGCTGCCGAGAGCGGCGCCAGGGTGATCCTGTGCGACGAGCAGGCGGAAGCGGGCGGGGCGTTGCGTTACGATACCGGCGTGACGATCGACGGACAGGACGGCAACAGCTGGGCGCAGCAGGCCGTGACTCGCCTGAAGGCGATGGACAACGTCGAAGTCCTCACCCGCACGACCGCCTTCGGCTACTACAACCACAATTTCGTCGGTCTTGCCGAGCGCGTCACCGATCATATCGCCAAGCCTTCCCGCGATCTGCCGCGCGAGCGGCTATGGCAGGTCCGGGCCAAGCGGGTGATTCTGGCCACCGGTGCGATCGAGCGGCACATGGTATTTCCGAACAACGACCGGCCGGGCATCATGCTGGCCTCGGCCGGGCGGATGTATCTTAATCACTACGGCGTCGCCGTCGGGGCCAAGGTCGGCATCTATACGGCGCATGATTCGGCCTATGAGGCGGCCTTCGATCTGAAACGATCCGGTGTGTCGATCGCCGCCATCGTCGATAGCAGGCAGGCGCCGGGAGCGGCGGTGCTGGAAGAGGCGCGTGCGCTCGGCATTGATGTTCTGGCCGGCCAGTCGGTCGTCAACACGTCGGGGCGGCTGCGCATCTCATCGATGACGGTGGCGCGCAACGGCGGCGGTTCGCCGCGCAAGATCGCGGTCGATGCGCTGCTGGTTTCGGCCGGCTGGACGCCGTCCGTGCATCTGTTCTCACAGTCGCGCGGCAAAGTGGCCTTTGACGCCGAAAGCCAGCGTTTCCTGCCTGGCTCCTATGCGCAGGACTGCCTCTCGGTCGGCGCCTGCAACGGCACCGACGATCTGCAGCGGACGATCGAGGAATCCCTTGCCGCTGGCGAGCTGATGGCGCAGGCGACCGTCGGAAGCAGCGGCGAGAAGATCGCAATTTCGGCCGAACAGGCCTATGACTGGACGGGCGGCATGATCGGCGCTTCCGAAGGCGCCGGGCCGAAGACCAACGCCAAGGCCTTCATCGATTTTCAGCACGACGTCTGCGCCAAGGATATCCGCCTTGCCGTGCGCGAAGGCATGCATTCGATCGAGCATATCAAGCGCTTCACGACCAATGGCATGGCTTCGGACCAGGGCAAGCTTTCCAACATGCATGGCTTGGCGATTGCCGCCGAAATGCTCGGCAAGGAAATCCCGCAGGTCGGTCTCACCACTTTCCGTGCGCCCTATACGCCGGTCACCTACGGTACGCTGATCGGCCATTCGCGCGGTCCCCTGTTCGATCCGACGCGCAAGACGCCGCTGCATGGTTGGGAGGAGGCCCACGGCGCGGTCTTCGAGGATGTCGGCAACTGGAAGCGTGCTTGGTTCTATCCGCGGGCGGGCGAGACCATGCATCAGGCGGTCAACCGCGAATGCCGGACGGCACGCGAGACGGCAGGCATCTTCGACGCCTCGACGCTCGGCAAGATCGAGGTGGTAGGGCCGGATGCGGCAAAGTTCCTGAACCTGATCTACACCAATGCCTGGGATACGCTGAAGCCCGGCAAGGCCCGCTACGGCATCATGACCCGCGAGGACGGCTTCGTTTATGACGATGGCGTTGTCGGACGGCTGGCGGACGACCGTTTCCATGTAACGACGACGACCGGCGGTGCGCCGCGCGTTCTCCATCACATGGAAGATTACCTGCAGACGGAATTTCCGGATCTGAAGGTATGGCTGACCTCGGTGACGGAGCAATGGGCTGTCATTGCCGTGCAGGGACCGAAGGCGCGCGACATCGTCGCGCCGCTGGTCGAAGGGCTCGATCTTTCGAACGAAGCCTTCCCGCATATGAGCGTTGCCGAGTGCATGGTCTGCGGCGTGCCGGCACGGCTCTTCCGCGTCTCCTTCACCGGTGAAACCGGCTTCGAAATCAATGTGCCGGCCGATTACGGCCAGTCGGTGCTCGAAGCGGTCTGGGCCAATGCCGAGCCGCTCGGCGCCTGCGTCTACGGTACCGAGACGATGCACGTACTGCGCGCCGAGAAGGGGTACATCATCGTCGGGCAGGATACCGATGGGACCGTGACTCCCGATGACGCCGGACTTTCCTGGGCGGTCTCGAAGAAAAAGACGGATTTCGTCGGCATTCGCGGGCTGAAGCGGCCGGACCTCGTCAAGGATGGACGCAAACAGCTCGTCGGCCTTATCACCAAAGACCCGAAGCTGGTACTCGAAGAAGGCGCACAGATTGTCGCGAGCCCGAACGAGCCGAAGCCGATGACCATGCTTGGTCACGTCACATCGGCTTACTGGTCGGAAAATTGCGGCAGGTCGATCGCCTTCGCGCTCGTCGCCGGCGGCCGGGCGCGCATGGGCGAGACACTCTATGTGCCGATGGCGGACCGAACGATCGCCGTCGAAGTGACGGATATGGTGTTCTTTGACAAGGAAGGAGGCCGCATCCATGGCTGATGTCGCAATTCGCAGGCCGGTGCTTGCCGGCCGTCTCGGCGGTTCCGCCACGGTGCGGCTGACGATGGCGCCGGCAGCGAGCCGTGTGGCGCTGCGCGCGCCAGCGGAATCGCTTGCAGCACTTTCCTCCGCGCTCGGTCTGTCCGTGCCGACCGCCCCGAAAACATCGGGCCGGGCCGGTGCCCGGTCGGTGCTCTGGATCGGGCCGGACGAATGGCTGCTGATCGACGAGGACGGCGCCGATCTGATGACGCTGCTTTCGGGCGTGGGCGCCGTGCATTCGGCGACCGACGTTTCTCACCGTAATCTGGCGATCATCGTCTCGGGACCGGGTGCGGAAAAGACGCTTGCCGCCGGCTGCCCGCAGGATCTGTCGTTGTCTTCTTTTCCGGTCGGAGCCGCGTCGCGCACCGTCTTCGGCAAGGCGGAAATCGTGCTTCTGCGCACGGATGAAAATACGTTCCGGGTGGAGTGCTGGCGGTCGTTTTCCGATTACGTCTTCGGGCTGCTGGCGGAAGCGGCAGAAGATGCGGGACATTAAGGCCGGGCTGATTCGGCTCGGTAGGCCTTATTCAAGGATAGGTGAATGCTGCACCATGCCTCCCTCGGCGTTTCCGATATCGAGCGATCGGCGGCATTTTACGACGCCGCCCTTGGCGCCCTCGGCTATGTCAGGGTCTGGGATGACATCAGGCCGGGGCAGACGGGACAGGCGGTTGGCTACGGTCTTCCCGGCGGCGGAGACAAACTGGCGATCAAACATCGGCCGGATGGCCAGCGTCCGGCCGGCCCGGGTTTTCATCTGGCGTTTGCCGCCCCGAGCCGCCAGGCGGTCGATCAGTTCCATGCTGCAGCTATCGCACATGGCGGCGGTGACAATGGTGGTCCAGGCTTACGCGCCCACTACGGTGAACATTATTATGCGGCGTTCGTCATGGATCCAGACGGACACGCACTCGAAACCGTCTTCAATTCAGCTATCTAACAAAAGCGCCGTTCTGCTTACACGTCTTCGGGACGGTCCTTCGGGTCGAATTGGATGATGGTGATCCATTTTGCCGTCAGCGCCGCCTTTTTCTCGTTTTCGATTTCGATCGAAACGTCATAGGTGGTCATCAGCATGCCGGCGCCGCGGAAGCGGGCGTCGGAGAGCAGGAAGCGGCCGCGGACCCGGGCGCCGCTTTTCACCGGCGTCATGAAGCGGACGCGATCGAAACCGTAATTGATGCCCATGGTCTGCTCGCGCACTTTCGGCAAGCAGTTGTAGTTCATCGTCGACAGCAGAGACAGTGTCAGGAAACCATGGGCGATGGTGCCTTCGAAGGGGCTCTCGGCGGCCGCGCGCTCGGGATCGACATGAATGAACTGATGGTCGTCGGTGGCCCCTGCGAAGGCGTCGATCATCGTCTGGTCGACGGTGATCCAATCCGAAAGGCCCGTTTCCATGCCGATCAATCCCCGCACGTCGGAGAGTGAAATTTCCGTGACCATAAAATCCTCGTGAAAACAAGCCGCCGGCCCAAGCCTTATCGTGCATTTGTGACGATTGCGACAAGGATTTGCGCAAGCGAGGGGAGGCGGTCAATTTTCTACGAAAAAGGCGACGGACCCCGGCTCGACGGTTGCGCGGGCGCCGGCTTTCTTCGCGCCCTCCGGTGTCAAATGGCGCCAGCCTGCTTCGGCCCCGGACGGCAGCGTGAAATATTGGCGGTCCCCCGAACGGTTGAAAAGCACGGCAAGCCGGGTCTGCCTGCCGGGCAAGGAGCGGTCCCCGGTCGACAGCAGCATGCCGAGAGTGGAAAGCGACGATGTCTCCCATTCGGCAACTGTCATCGGCTCGCCGGAGAGCGAAATCCATTCGACATCGCCGTTTCCTGACAGCAAGCCCGTTTCGGAGAAGACGGTAAAGCGGCGACGCAGGCCTGCGACGAAGGCGGTGTGGGCAACCAGACCCTCGTCCAGCGCCTTCCAATTCAGCCAGGTGATCTCGTTGTCCTGGCAATAGGCGTTGTTGTTGCCGTGCTGGCTACGGCCGCCCTCGTCACCCGCCGTCAGCATGATGCTGCCGCGGGTGGCAAAGAGCGTCGATATCAGCGCCATCACATCGTCCCGGCGACGCTTGCGGATTGTCGGATAGACGGTTTCTCCCTCGACGCCATTGTTCCAAGAATGGTTCTCGTTGTGGCCATCACGATTGTGTTCGCCGTTGGCGTCGTTGTGCTTGCCGGCGTAGGAGACGAGATCGGTCAGCGTGAAGCCGTCATGGGCGGCGAGGAAGTTGACGCTGCGCGTCTGCCTGCCGTCGTTGCGGGAGAAAATGTCGGAGGAGCCGGCGAGTGCGGTTGCCAGTGCACCGGTCTTCCAATCGTCGCCGCGCCAGTAGCAGCGCAGATCGTCACGAACACGATCGTTCCATTCGAGGAAGGGTGGCGGGAAATTGCCGAGCTGATAACCGCCCGGGCCGATATCCCAGGGTTCGGCAATCATGATGCGGTCGGCAAGCACATTGTCGGCGAGGATCGCGGCAAGCGTTCCGCCGTCGCGCTCGAAGCCTGTCGCGGTGCGGCCGAGAACCGGGGCAAGATCGAAGCGAAAGCCGTCGACGCCGGCGTTCAAGACGAAATGGCGCAGGCTATCGATGACGAGACGCCGGACCTCGGGATGGTCGCAGGCGAGTGTGTTGCCGGTGCCTGTGTCGTTGACGAGTTCGCCCGGCCAGTTCTGCGCATGGCGATAATAATGCAGATTGTCGAGGCCGCGCAACGACAGCGTCGCGCCGTAACGGTCGCTCTCGCCGGTATGGTTGAAGACGAGATCGAGGATGACGGCGATGCCTTCGGCATGGAGGGCCGCGACCGTCTGGCGCAACTCAGTCATGCCGCCGGGCGCGAGCCGCGGATCGAGCGCCATGAAGGCGACGGGATTGTAGCCCCAGCCATTGGTGAGGCCGAGCGGCGGCAGGTGGCGTTCGTCAATCCAGGCGGTGATCGGCATCAGCTCGACGGCATCGACACCGATCCGCTTCAGATGCGCGATGACGGAGGGATGGGCAAGGGCAGCGACCGTGCCGCGCTCGGCCTCCGGCACGTCGGGATGGAGAATGGTGAAGGGCCGCACCGCCACTTCGTAAATAAAGCCGCCCGGTTTGAAGAGTGGCTTGCGGGTTTCGGCCCGCGTATCGGTGGTGACGATCGCCTTCGGCATCAGATCCTGGCTATCCTCACCGTAGATGCCGAGGCGGGGATCGTAGCGGAAAGGCCTATCGATCTCCTTGGCATAGGGATCGACCAGCAGTTTGGAGGGATCGTACCAGAGGCCGTTGTCAGGGGCGAAGATACCGTCGGCACGATAGCCGTAGCGAGCCCCTGCCTTCAGCCCGTCGACAAACAGACGGTGAGTGTAATTGCTGTCGCGCGCCATGGGCAGGCGCGCGAATTCCTTGTTGCCGTCATCCTCGAAGAGGCAGAGTTCGATCTGTGCGGCGTGATGCGACCACACGGCAAATTCGACGCCGGTCTCGAAGACGATCGCGCCGTTTTGCGCCGAACTGTTCCCCCGCATGTTCCCCCCGGATCAGGTGATCACGGTTGGCGCATCGCGTCCCGTGCGTTCACGAATGCTGGCAATGCTTTCAGCGGCCGCAATCAGATCGGCGAGCGCTTCCTGCGTTTCGATGTTGTGGCGAGTCGAATCCGGCTCGTAGCGCTCGATATAGACACGCAAGGTTGCGCCAGACGTGCCAGTACCGGACAGGCGGAAGACGACGCGGGAGCCGCCTTCGAAGAGCACGCGGACACCCTGATGCTCGCTCACCGATTTGTCGATTGGGTCGTGATAGGCGAAGTCGTCAGCCTTTTCGACCTTCAGGCTGCCGAAGCTCTTGCCGGGCAGGGTGGAAAGCTGGTTGCGGAGATTGTCCACAAGGCCGTTCGCCGCATCGGTATCGAGGCCTTCGTAATCATGGCGCGAATAATAGTTGCGGCCGTAGGTCTGCCAGTGCTGGGTGACGATATCGGCGACGCTCTCGCCGCGCACGGCAAGAATGTTCAGCCACAGCAGCACGGCCCAGAGGCCGTCCTTTTCACGGACGTGACTGGAGCCGGTGCCGGAGCTTTCCTCACCGCAGATCGTCGCCATGCCGGCGTCGAGCAGGTTGCCGAAGAACTTCCATCCGGTCGGCGTTTCGTACATGCCGATGCCGCGCTTTTCAGCGACACGATCGGCTGCGCCCGATGTCGGCATCGAGCGGGCGATGCCGGCAAGGCCGCCGGAATAGCCGGGGGCGAGATTGGCGTTGGCGGCAAGGATCGCCAAGCTGTCGGACGGTGTGACGAAGATGCCGCGGCCGATAATCAGGTTGCGGTCGCCGTCACCATCGGACGCGGCGCCGAAATCGGGCGCGTCATCGCCCATCATCTCATCGAAGAGTTCTTTGCAGTGAACCGGGTTGGGGTCGGGATGATGGCCGCCGAAATCCGGCAGCGGCATGAAATTGCGCACCGATCCCAAGGGAGCGCCGAGACGATTTTCGAAGATTTCCTTGGCATAGGGGCCGGTGACGGCGCTCATCCCATCGAAGGCAATGCGGAAGCCGAGGCTGATCAGATTGCGGATGGCGCCGAAATCGAACAGCTCTTCCATCAGCGCGGCATAGTCCTCGACCGGGTCGATGACCGAGAGGATCATGCCGCCGGGAAGCTCATCCTTGCCGATGCGGTCGAGATTGACGTCGGCGAAATCGGCGATCTTGTAGCTGTCGATCGTCTTTGAGCGCGCATAGATGGCATCGGTGATTTTTTCCGGGGCCGGGCCGCCATTGTTGATGTTGTATTTGATGCCGAAATCTTCCGTCGGACCGCCGGGATTGTGGCTGGCGGAAAGAATGATGCCGCCGAAAGCCTTGTATTTGCGGATGATGTGGGAAGCGGCCGGCGTCGACAGAATGCCGCCCTTGCCGACCATGACCTTGCCGAAACCGTTGGCGGCGGCCATCTTGATCGCCTTCTGGATGGCTTCGCGATTGTAGTAGCGTCCGTCGCCGCCGATGACGAGGCACTTGCCCTGAAAGCCTTCCAGTGAATCGAAGATCGACTGGATGAAGTTCTCCGCATAGTTCGGCTGCTGGAACACCGGAACCTTCTTGCGCAGGCCCGACGTGCCGGGCTTCTGGTCCAGATAGGGCGTGGTGGGTACGGACTTGTTCATTTTAGTTCACATGCCTTTCGAGACGAGGCTTGAATAGAGGGCAGCGTAGCGTTCGGCGCTCTTCTCCCAAGAGACATCCGATTTCATGCCTTGCTTTTGCAATTGGGTCCAGAGTTTTCGGTCCGCGTAAAAATGCATCGCACGGCGGATTGCCTGTAGCATGCCCGTTTCTGTCACGGGTGAGAATTGTATGCCGGTTGCCACTTTCGCCGCAAGTGCGGCGTGATTGGCGTCGATCACCGTGTCGTTCAGTCCGCCGGTGCGGGCGACGATCGGCACGCAGCCATAACGCAGGCCGTAAAGCTGGGTCAGGCCGCAGGGTTCGAAGCGCGAAGGGATGATGATCGCATCGCAGCCGGCCTGCATCAGATGCGACATCGGCTCGTTGTAGCCGATCGAGACGCCGATGCGGCCGGGATGGCGGGCGGCGGCGGCCAGCAACGCGCCTTCAAGTGCCGCTTCGCCGGAGCCGAGCACGACGAGCTTGCCGCCCATGGCAACAATCTCGTCGGCGATGTTGGCGACGATATCCATGCCCTTCTGCCAGGTGAGACGGCTGATGACGCAGAAGATCGGGGCGTCGTCATTGTCGAGATGGAAGAATTCGGCGATCGAGCGACGGTTCTCTTCGCGGTTCTTCAGCGTCGTCGCGCCGTAATGAGTGTGGACGACGGGATCGGTGGCCGGGTTCCAGACGTCGGTGTCGATGCCGTTGACGATGCCGTGCAGATTGTCGATGCGGCTGGCAATGACGCCCTCGAGCCCCATGCCGAACTCCGGCGTCAGAATCTCGTCGGCATAGGTCGGGCTGACCGTCGTGATCGCATGGGCGGTTTGCAAGCCGCCCTTGAGGAAGCCGACCGTGCCGTAATATTCGATGCTGTCGGTGGCGAAGGCATGGGCGGGCAGGCGCAGGCCGGGAAAGATCTCGGAACCGAACTGGCCCTGGAAGGCGATGTTGTGGATGGTCAGCACGCTCGGCAATTCCGGCGTCGGATAATAGCGCATGTAGACCGAGGTCAGCGCCGCCTGCCAGTCGTGAGTGTGGACCAGATCCGGCCGCCAGCCGGGCAGCAGGCCGGCGGCGATCTCGGAGGCGGCGAGCGACAGAGCGGCGAAACGCCGCCAGTTGTCGGGATAGTCCTTGCCGAGCGGATCGACATAGGGTCCGCCCGGCCTGTCGTAATAGGCGGGCGCATCGAGGATGAGCAGATCGACACCCTCGTGCTGGACCTCGAGCACGGTCGCCGGCTCACCGAGCAGGTCGGGGAGTTCGAGCCTGACGACCGGGTCGCGAATGACCTTCATGACGGCGGGATAGCCGGGCAGAAGGGTCTTGGTTTCGACTCCGAAGGCTTGCAGTGCAATCGGCAGGGCGCCTGACACATCGGCTAGGCCCCCTGTCTTGATTAAAGGGAAGACTTCGGATGAAACCGAAAGAACTTTCATAAGTCAGATATCCAGCTTGTCGATCATCGGTTGGGTGATCAGGCAGATGCCGCTTTCCGTCCGCCGGAAGCGCTTGGCATCGAGTTTGGGATCCTCGCCGACGACCAAGCCTTCCGGAATGACGACCCCATGGTCGATCACCACATCCTTGAGCTGCGCCCGCCGGCCGATCTTCACGTTCGGCAGGATGACCGCACCTTCCAATTTGGAGAAGGAGTTGGCTCTGACACCGGTAAAGAGCAGGCTGTTGTTGAGGCTGGCGCCGGAGATGATGCAGTCGCCTGAGACGACGGAGGAGGTGGCCGAGCCGCGGCGATCCTCGTCGTCATGGACGAATTTCGCCGGCGGGGTGATCTCGGCATAGGTCCAGATCGGCCAGGACTTGTCGTAGATGTCAAGCTCCGGAACGATCGCCGTCAGGTCGATATTGGCCTGCCAATAGGCGTCGATCGTGCCGACGTCGCGCCAATAGGGCTCGTGCTCGAAATCGGAACGGACGCAGGACTTGGCGAAGCGGTGGGCAACCGCCTTACCATTCTTGACGATATAGGGAATGATGTCCTTGCCGAAATCGCGGCTCGAGGTCGGATCGGCTGCGTCGCGGCGCAGCGCATCGAGCAGGAACTTGGTGTGGAAGACGTAGATGCCCATCGAGGCAAGGGCGAAATCCGGCTTGTCGGGAATGGGCGGCGGATCGGCCGGCTTCTCGACGAAGGCGATGATCTCGTCCTTCTCGTCGACATGCATGACGCCGAAGCCGGTCGCTTCCATGCGCGGCACTTCCAGGCAGCCGATGGTGACGTCGGCGCCGGAATCGACGTGCTGCTGCAGCATCCATTCGTAGTCCATCTTGTAGACGTGGTCGCCGGCGAGAATGACCATGTATTCGACACCATAATCCTCGATGATGTCGATGTTCTGATAGACGGCATCGGCTGTGCCTTCATACCACTGCGTTTCCGAAACGCGCTGGCTGGCCGGCAGAATGTCGAAGCTTTCGTTGCGCTCGGGGCGGAAGAAGTTCCAGCCGCGCTGCATGTGGCGGATCAGCGAATGCGCCTTGTATTGCGTGGCAACCCCGATGCGGCGGATGCCGGAGTTCAGGGCGTTCGACAGGGCGAAATCGATGATGCGGGCCTTACCGCCGAAATAGACGGCCGGCTTGGCACGCCGGTCGGTGAGTTCCTTGAGACGGCTCCCCCTGCCGCCGGCCAGAACATAAGCCATTGCATCGCGAGCAAGTGGCTGAACGCGCTTTTCTACCATTTTCTCCTCCCACCAGTCACTAATTTTCAGGTTCAAGCATGATTGTCGCCAAGGGCGGCAAGGTGATCGAGCAGGTGATGGCGCCGCCAGCATCGACGGCCTGCACGCGCCCGCCATTGCCCTTGCCGCTGCCGCCATAGATGTCGGCATCGGTGTTCAGGATTTCCCGCCAGCGGCCTGCGGACGGCAGGCGGATCGTGTAGTTCTCGCGGTAGACGGGGGTAAAATTGGTAATGACGGCGACCGGCTTCTGGCCCGGCGCCTTGCGCAGCCAGGCAAAGACCGAATTCTGGTGGTCGTCGGCGACGAGCCATTCAAAACCTTCGCCCTCGCAGTCACGCTCATGCAACGCCGGCTTGCTGCGGTAGGTGAAATTGAGATCGCGCACCAGGCGCCGCATACCCTCGTGCATGCGATACTGAAGCAGGTTCCAATCGAGCGACTTCTCCTCGCTCCACTCGCTCCACTGGGCGAATTCCTGGCCCATGAACAACAGCTTCTTGCCGGGATAGCCCCACATATAGGCGTAGTAGGCGCGCAGATTGGCGAATTTCTGCCAGTCATCGCCCGGCATCTTGGCAATCAGCGAGCCTTTGCCATGGACGACCTCGTCATGCGAGAGCGGCAGGACGAAATTTTCGGAATAGGCGTAGAGCAGGCCGAAGGTGAGCTCGTTGTGATGGTGTCCGCGGTATATGGGATCGCGGCTCATGTAGCTCAGCGTGTCATGCATGAAGCCCATATTCCACTTGAAGCCGAAGCCGAGGCCGCCTTCATGGACCGGCTGCGAGACCTTCGGCCAGGAGGTCGATTCCTCGGCGATGGTCATGACGTTGGAATGATTGCCGTAGATGCGGATGTTGAGGTCCTGCAGAAAGCGGACTGCTTCGAGGTTTTCGTTGCCGCCATATTCGTTCGGGATCCATTCGCCATGCTTGCGCGAATAATCGAGATAAAGCATCGAGGCGACGGCATCGACGCGCAGACCGTCGAGATGGAATTTCTCGGCCCAGTAGAGCGCGTTGTTGACGAGATAGGAAACGACCTCGGTGCGGCCGAAATTGTAGATCGCCGTGCTCCAGTCCGGGTGGAAGCCCTTGCGCGGGTCTTCGTGTTCGTAGAGCGCCGTGCCGTCGAACCAGCCGAGGCCGTGCTCGTCGGTCGGGAAATGTGCCGGCACCCAGTCGAGGATGACGCCGATGCCGACTTTGTGGCAGCCGTTGACGAAACGGGCGAAACCTTCCGGCTCGCCGAAACGAGCGGTCGGCGCGTAGAGGCCTGTCGTCTGATAACCCCAGGAGGGATCATAGGGATGTTCGGTGATCGGCAGGAATTCGATATGGGTGAAGCCCATGTCGTCGCAATAGGGGATGAGGCTGGCGGCGAGCTCGTCCCAGGAAAGCATTGTGCCGTCGTCCCGGCGCCGCCATGAGGCGGCATGCACCTCGTAGATCGAGATTGGCTGGCGGCGCTTGTCGGTCTCGCGCCAGTGCTTCAGGTGAGCTTCGTCTTCCCAATCCTGCTCCAGATCGGCGGCGGTGATAGAGGCGGTCTTCGGCCGGAGCTCGCTGCGGCGGGCGAAGGGATCGGCCTTCAGTGGCAGCAGCACGCCGTCCTGGCCGCGGATCTCGAACTTGTAGGCTACGCCGATCGGTACGTCCGGGGCAAAGATTTCCCAGATGCCGCTATCGGAGCGGAAGCGCATGACGTGGCGGCGGCCATCCCAATTGTTGAAATCACCGACGACGGAGACGCGCTGCGCATTCGGGGCCCAGACGGCGAAATGGATGCCCTGGGCGCCATCATGCTTGATCAGGTGGGCGCCCATCTTGTCGAACAAACGCAGGTGTGAGCCTTGGCGGGCAAAATAATCGTCCATCGGCCCGAGCACCGGACCGAAGCTGTAGGGATCGGTGACAGCCCATTCGGCATCGCCGCGCCTGGCGCGGTAACGCACCGGCTGGAGTTTGGTGAGGGAAACCGGGCCAGCGAAGACGCCGTCGGCATGGAGCTGTTTCAGTTCGCCGATGACGCTGCCGTCGAGCGTCATGGCGGTCACTTCCTCCGCACCCGGGATGAAACACCGGGCAACGAAGGCATCGCCTGCCTGGTGCACACCTAGGACGGCAAAGGGATTGGAATGCGAGCCGGCAAGGATCGCCGCGATTTCATCTGCCGAAATTTCCCAGGAAAGCTTTACTTCAGGGACGGTTTTCGGCGTTTTCATCCGGCTCTCCAGATTTCGTCTGCATATTGCCTGATCGTACGGTCGGAAGAGAACCAGCCCATCCGCGCCGTGTTGTTGATCGTTTTGGAGTACCAGGCGGATTGGTCGGTCCAGATCTGATCCACCTCGCGCTGCGCCTGAGCATAGGCGTCGAAATCGGCAGCGACCATGAACCAGTCGTGCGAATAGATGCCGTCGATCAGCGCCGTGTAACGGTTGCGGTCATCGGGCGAGAAGACGCCGGAGCCGATGGCGGCGAGCGCCTGGGCGAGTTCTCGCGAGCCCTCGATGATGGCGCGGGGATTGTGGCCATCGCTGCGGACCTTCGAGACCTCGTCGGCCTTGAGGCCGAAGATGACAATGTTGTCCTCGCCGACATTGTCGCGCATCTCGACATTGGCGCCATCCAGCGTGCCGATGGTCAGCGCACCGTTGAGGCCGAACTTCATGTTGCCGGTACCGGACGCCTCCATGCCGGCGGTCGAGATCTGTTCGGAGAGATCGGCGGCCGGAACCATGACTTCGGCGAGCGAGACATTGTAGTTCGGCACGAAAACGACCTTCAGCAGGCCGCGCACCGACGGATCGTTGTTGATGGTGCGGGCGACGTCGTTGATCAGCTTGATGATCAGCTTGGCATTGTAATAACTCGGCGCCGCCTTGCCGGCGAAGAGTTTTACCCGCGGCACCCAGTCGAGTTCGGGATGCGAACGGATCTGGTCGTAGAGGGCGACGGCTTCGATGATGTTCAGCAGCTGGCGTTTGTATTCATGGATGCGCTTGATCTGGATGTCGAACATGGCCGACGGATCGAGCTTCACGCCCATCCGGCTGGCGACCAGGTTGGAGAGCGCTACCTTGTTCGCCCGCTTTACCGCTGCGAACTTCTCCTGGAAGCTCGGATCCGAAGCATGCGCCTCAAGCGGGCGCAGCTTCTCGGCGTCGTCGAGGAATTCGTCGCCGATCGCTTCGCGGATCAGGCCGGTGAGACCGGGATTGCACTGCTGCAGCCAGCGGCGCGGTGTGATGCCGTTGGTCTTGTTGTTGATGCGGTCGGGATAGAGTTTGTGCAGGTCGGCAAAGACCGTGACCTTCATCAGGTCGGTGTGCAGCGCCGAGACGCCGTTGATCGAATGCGAGCCGACGAAAGCAAGATTGCCCATACGCACGCGGCGGTCGCCGCTTTCCTCGATCAGCGAGATCGAGCGGATTTCACCGTCGGAGAAGTTCTTGCCCTTGCGGGCGTCGATCAGAATCTTGGCGTTGATCGCATAGATGATCTGCATGTGGCGCGGCAGCAGACGCTCGAACAGCGGCACCGCCCAGCTTTCCAGCGCTTCGGGCAGAAGCGTGTGGTTGGTGTAGGAGAAGGTGCGTCGGGTAATGTCCCAGGCCTGGTCGAAATCCATCCCGTGCACGTCGCAGAGCAGGCGTATGAGTTCGGCGACCGAGACGGCGGGATGGGTGTCGTTCAGCTGGATCGCCACCTTGTCCGGCAGCGAGGTGAAATCGTCGTATTGCTGCAGGTGGCGGCGCAGGATGTCCTGCAGCGAGGCCGAGGAGAAGAAGAATTCCTGGCGCAGGCGCAGTTCCTGGCCGGCCGGGGTGGCATCGGCAGGGTAGAGAACCCGGGTCAGGCTTTCGGCCTTGTTACTTTCGCGCAGCGCGCCGATGTGGTCGCCGGCATTGAAGGCATCGAGCAGGATCGGGTCGATCGGCTGCGCCGACCAGAGGCGCAGCGTGTTGACGCGCTTGCCGCGCCAGCCGACGGCCGGAGTGTCGAAGGCGGCGGCGATGACACGCTCAGCCGGTTTCCAGACGTAGCGCGGCTGATCGTCGTGGGTTGTGATGAATTCGACAGCGCCGCCAAAGCCGATTTCATAGGCGCTCTCGCGGCGCTCGAACTCCCAGGGATTGCCGTGGGCGAGCCAGTTTTCCGGGAGCTCCACCTGCCAGCCGTCGGCCAGCTGCTGGCGGAAGAGGCCGTGGACATAGCGGATGCCGTAGCCATAGGCGGGGACGTCGACCGTCGCCATGCTTTCCATGAAACAGGCTGCCAGACGGCCGAGGCCGCCATTGCCGAGGGCGGCATCCGGCTCCAGGCCGGCAATGACGTTGACATCGACGCCGAGCGAGGTGAGTGCATCGCGCACCTCCTCCATCAGGCCGAGATTCGAGACGGCATCGCGCATCAGGCGGCCGATCAGGAATTCGAGGGAAAGATAATAGACGCGCTTGGCGCCCGTTGCATAAACTTCGCGGGTTGAGGCCATCCACCTGTCGATGATGCGGTCGCGCACCACCAGGATCGTCGCCGTCAGCCAGTCATGCGGCTTTGCCACCTTGGCATCCTTGCCGATGCGATAGGTCAGGCGTTCGATGATTTCTTCGGCGAGAATTTCCGGCTTCGAGCTGCGCGGGGCGGGGGAAGGGATAACCGGCTTGGAAATGGTGTTCATTGTCAGATCTCGCCAATTTTAATTTGGTTTCAGGATGTTATCCCTGATTCAATCAATTTGTCGCTTGTGCCGACGACAGTTTATGCATCGTTACTAAGCACTTGCAACAAAGGATTTGGACAAACGAAAAAATTGCGAAACCTTCATATTTACGGGGTTCAAGGGGATTGATTTCAATCGCTTTTCCCGATCAGGTGGATGGGATAGCGATAACGAAAAGCCGCGCCGATTTGTTCCGACGCGTTGTCGGACGTTTTATCAGTTCGTCAGACGCGTCACCTGGTTGGATGCTTTCATGCCGATTTCCTTGAAAGCCTTCAGGAGCGCCGTCATGTCGCCAGCGGGGAAGTAGTTGCCCGGCGCTGTCGCGCAATAGCTCAGCAACGCCTGGCCACGCGCCGGCGCCATGAAGGCAATCGTATAGACTTGCATCTTGGCGTCGCGGGCCTTGTCGCACCACGTTTTCGTTTCGGTATCGGCGGAGGCATAGTTGTTGTCTCCGTCCGTCATGAAGACAATATATTTTGTCGGAACCTGCCCCGTCTTGTCCGTGTGGGCCTTGTCTTCGGCGGTGTCGGCAAGCTTGTTGTAGGCCGTCTTGAATGCCTCGCCAGAGTCTGTCCCGTCGGTTGCCGTCAGCTTGTTGACATATTTGGTGACGTGGGAGGTGCCCCAATCCAGCGCTTTGGCTTTCTGCATTTCGATATTGTAGGAAACCGCGCCCGTACGGACATATTCCTTGTCGGGATCGACCGCGTCAAGTTCAGCCGTCAGCGTGCCGACAGCAAGCTTCAGGGCTTCGATTTTGGTGTAGTAGTGAGGGCGCGTGTCGGTGCAGGTCTTCTTCTTGGTTACGTTGCCGTACCTGTCTCTTTCGCTGCAATCGTATTCGTATTCTTCCGTGGGATCCGACGCGTTGACCGTCGCAGTGTCTTCGCCCATTGAACCCGACCGGTCGAGGACGAGGAACATGGAAACGGAGCCTTGGGTTTGCGAATTGCCGCTGACCGTCGTGCTCGACGTCGAAAGATGCTGCGTACTGAAACCGACCGCCTTCATCAGTGGATTGACCGTGAGATCGTAACCCGGTGAAACCGTAACCTGATAGGATGTCGATTTGCCCGATGTCTTTGTCTGGACACCGACGCCTGTCGCGCTCTTGATGTCGACGCCGGTCTGCAGGTAATTCGCCATTTGGCCGGCAACGAAATTTCGCGCGAAGGCTTCGGCCTCAGAGGTTTGGATTGTACCCTTTGCCAAGGCGGTGGCGGTTGCCAGTGCAGCCGAATCGGCGGCTTCCTGCAGTTGCTGTTTGGAGAGCAATATATCGCCCACCTGGATCGCCATGCCGGCTGCGCCGAAAAGAACGGGCAGCAGGATAGCCGTCATCATACCGAAATTCCCGCCACGGTCGCTGAACATGCGACGCAGGCAGGGATGCAAAAAAGAGGTGCTCATCATGTTCACCCGAAATAGACCCTGTGGGTGACATTAGGCACGGGCCTCCTTTCCGTTATCCTTACGGCATCAATAGAATTTTAACGAATCGGCGAGTTCTTCCAGTTTTGGGATTTATTTCAGCGGGATGACATCGACTGCCTGGACAGCGCGCTGGCCGCCATAGCTTTTCAACACGCCGATGACGGGAACGACGTCGGAATAGTCCCGGCCATAGGCGACGACGATGTGGTCGGTGCCGGCAGGGATGTTGTTGGTCGGGTCGAGCTCGATCCAGCCGATCGTCTCGCCGCACCAGACCCGCACCCAGGCATGCATGGCATCCGCACCTTCCAGCCTTTCCTTGCCGGGCGGCGGGATGGTGCGCAGGAAACCGGAGACGTAGCCGGCCGGAATGCCGAGGCTCCGAAGAGCCAGGATCATGATGTGGGTGAAATCCTGGCAGACGCCGCGCTTCAGCCTGAATGCTTCAAGCGGCGTCGTGTCCACCGTCGTCGCCTCGGGGTCGTAGGTGAAATCCTTGTTGATGCGCGCACAGAGCGCATGGGCGATCTGCATCGCCGTCAGATCAGGCATGGCGCAGCTTCGGGCATAGTCGCTGATCTCGCGCGCTTGGGTCAGACGCGGGCTGTCGCCGAGGAAGTGGTGCGGCGAATCCGGCGCCAGCGACCAGATGCCTGATATCTCCTCCGGCAGGTCGGCGAGCAACGGCGAGAAATCGGCGGCGATCGGCTGGCTTTCCACCTGCACGCGGGCCTGCATGCGAATGTCGAGCGTCTCGTGCGGTGCGCGCAGCATGAAGGCGGTGGCGGGATGATCGAAGAAATCAACGAAATGCGACTGCTCGTCCGGCGTCGGCGAGATGGTGATCGAGCCGGCGACCAGACGTTGCCGGTTGGTCAGCGACAGCGGCATCAGGCGCATGATGTGGCGGGCGCCGGAGGCCGGCACGTCGTAGCTGTAACCCATGCGAAGGGAAAGATCATAGAGCATCGATGTCACCCGAGATAAGTCTGGGCGAGCAGATCGGAAAGCTGCTCCAATTCGCGTTCGAGCCGTTGATAGACCTCGACCCCCATACCCTCCGGCGTCATCACCGCCAGGCCGGAATGGAGCCGCATCGCCTCGCGGTAGAAGGGCGACATCTGGCCGTTGATCAGGGCGTTCGGCAGTTGCTCGACTTCGTGGTGGATCTCGTTCACCTGGAAGAGGACCGAGCGCGGGTTGAGGGGGTCGAGCGCCAGAAGATCAGTGACGGTCAGCCGTGCCGTATTGACGTTGTAGCGGCGGCGATGGGTCATGACGCTGTCGCCGATCTCGAGCAGCATGTCGAGCGCGCCGTCGGGCGCTTCCGGGCCGGACATGTGGCCGAGCAGGCGCGTCATGTGCAGGCCGCGCTCGATATAGCGGCCGAGCGAGAGGAAGCGCCAGCCCATGAAGCGGTACATGTTCTCGTGCACCAGACCGGCGAAGCCCGCGAGCTTGCGCAGAAGGATCGTCATCGCGTGGCTGGCGTCATCGCCGGCAGCGACGGCGACATGGAAGCGGCGTGCGGTCTTGGCGAGATCGTTGAGTGCGAGCCAGCCATCCGGTGAGAAGCGGTCGCGGATATTGCTGGCGGAATAAACGGCGCTGTCGATGTGGCGCAGGAGCGTCTCCGGCACGGCCGCGGCGGTATCGATATCGACGGCGGCGAGATAATCGGAGACGTCGGCGAGCAGCGGCTGGCTCGGATCGGCGGCTTCGGCATAACGGGCATGCCAGGCGCGCAGGATGCGCAGTGCCCCTTCGGCGCGCTCGATGTAGCGGCCGAGCCAAAACAGATTGTCGGCCGCCCGGCTTGGCAGGCTGCCCGGCATGTTGCGGGTGAAGCTACCTTCGGCCGGCAGCAGCGTGTGGCGCTCGACGGGTTTGTCGCTGACGATCCAGACGTCGGCGGCCGCTCCGCCCGACTGCATGGCGATTGCCGCGACATCGGCATCGGAGCCGATGCGGGCAAAACCGCCGGGCATGATCTGCCAGCCGCTTGCGGTGCGGGCGGCGAAGACGCGCAGCGACATCGGCCGCGGCACGAGCTTACCGTCCACCCAAGCGGGCGTCGTCGAGAGCGTGACGACCTCCTGTCCCACAAGTTTCGGGCCGTCCGAACTCAGCCAGTCGGTGATCGAATCCTTGGCGGCCGCACGCAGCGACGAGCCGAGCACGGATTCGCCGCTGTCGTCGAAGAAGGGGGCGCGGGAATAGGCCGGGCCGATCACCATCTTCTCGATATTCTTTGCGACGTGCTCGCGCTCCTCTTCCTGGCCGCACCACCAGGTGGCGATCGAAGGCAGTAGCAGATCCTGCCCCAGCAGCCGGTGACAGATGGTCGGCATGAAGGCCAGAAGCGCCCGGGTCTCGAGAACGCCGGTGCCGAGCGCATTGACGATGGTGACGCTTTCGGCGCGCAGCGCTTCGACGAGGCCGGGCGTGCCGATATGCGAATTCTGGTTCAGCTCCAGCGGGTCGGCAAAGGCCGAATCGAGACGGCGCCAGAGCACGCCGATCGGCTTCAGGCCGGCGACGGTGCGCACCATGACGCGGCCCTTGACGACGGTGAGGTCCTCGCCTTCGAGCAGCATGAAACCGAGGTAGCGGGCGATGTAGGCGTGTTCGTAATACGTCTCGTTGGCGGGGCCTGGCGTCAGCACGGCGATGCGGTCGTCGCCCGAATGTTTCATGCTCTGTAGCGCGTCGCGGAAGGCGCCGAAGAAGGAGGCAAGGCGGTGGACGGGGGTTTCGGCGTAGATATCCGAGAAGGCCCGGGTCGTCGCGACGCGGCTTTCCAGCGCGAAGCCGGCGCCTGATGGCGCCTGTGTCCTATCGGCCAGCACCCACCAATTGCCGTCGGGTCCGCGGCCGATCTCGAAGGCGCAGAAATGTAGATAATTGCCGGAGGCCGGCCGGATGCCGGCGAGCGGGCGTTGGAATTCGGGATTGGCGGCCATCAACGCCGGCGGCAGCACCCCTTCCTTCACCAGCCGGTTGTCGCCGTAGATGTCGGCAACGATCGCCTCCAGCAGGTCGGCGCGCTGGACGAGGCCCGCTGAAAGCGTCTGCCATTCGCGCTCGTCGATCAGCACCGGAATATGCGAGATCGGCCAGGCGCGTTCGCCGGTGCCCTTGCTGCTGCCATAGGCCCGGTAGAAGACGCCGGCATCCCGGAGATAGCGGTCGGCGCGGGCGAAACGCTCGGCGAGATCCTTTTCCGGCATTGCGCTCAGATGCGATAGGAAATTCTTCCAGACCGGGCGGACAACACCTTTATTGTCGACCATCTCGTCGGCGGTGCCAGGAAGCGGCGCATAGTCGAAGGCCGCACGTTTGCCGGTGCGGTCCTCTGCCTCTTCCTTGCGCTCTACTGCCGGCCTCTTACCCATCAAAACCCAAGCCCTAAACCCCCGGCCTTAACCTCAGCTTCACCCCCGGCTTCAAATTCCGGCGGGCCGCCTCAGATCCAGCGTCAGCGGGAATTCAAGCGAACCCGTCTCGGGGCGCGGGATATAACCGCCCGCCGTATGTCCCCACGGCTCGAAGCGGGCGAGCCGCCTTGCTTCCGCCTCGTTGCCGTTGACCGGGAAGGTGTCATAGGTCCGGCCGCCCGGATGGGCAACATGATAGATGCAGCCGCCGATCGAACGCTTCGACCATGTATCATAAATGTCAAAAGTCAAAGGCGTGTTGATCGGCAGGACGGGATGCAGGCCGGAGGCCGGCTGCCACGCCTTGTAACGGACGCCGGCGACCGATACGCCGGAGGTGCCGGTTGGCGTCAGCGGCAGGGTGCGGCCATTGCAGGCGACGGTATAACGTGCGGTATTGCTGGTTTCTAACCGCACCTGAAGGCGCTCGACGGAGCTGTCGACGTAGCGGGCGGTGCCGCCCGGCGCACCTTCCTCGCCCATGACGTGCCACGGTTCCAGCGCCTGGCGCAGCTCCAGTTTGGAGCCCTCGTATTCGACCTCGCCGCAGAAAGGGAAGCGGAATTCGAGCTGAGCCTTGAACCATTCCGGGCTGACGTCGAAACCGTTTGCGCGAAGGTCGGCGAGCACGTCGAGGAAATCGGCCCAGACAAAATGCGGCAGCATGAAACGGTCGTGCAGGGTTGTGCCCCAGCGCACGAATTTGCCGTCGACGGGGTTGACCCAGAAGCGGGCGATCAGCGCGCGCACCAGCAATTGCTGGGCAAGCGACATGCGGGCGTTCGGCGGCATCTCGAAGCCACGGAACTCGATGAGGCCGAGCCGTCCGGTCGGACCGTCCGGCGAGAACAGCTTGTCGATGCAGATCTCGGCGCGGTGGGTGTTGCCGGTAACGTCGGTCAAAAGGTGGCGGAACAGGCGGTCGACGAGCCATGGCAGCGGCGGCTGGCCGCTGCCGGGGGCAGCGATCTGCGCCATGGCGATCTCCAGCTCGTAGAGGCTGTCGTGACGAGCCTCGTCGATGCGCGGCGCCTGGCTGGTCGGGCCGATGAACATGCCGGAGAAGAGGTAGGAGAGCGAGGGGTGGCGCTGCCAGTGGAGGACGACGCTCTTCAAGAGATCGGGACGGCGCAGGAAGGGGCTGTTGTTCGGATTGGCGCTGCCGACGACGACATGGTTGCCGCCGCCGGTGCCGGTATGACGGCCGTCGATCATGAATTTGTCGGCACCGAGCCGGGTGTCACGCGCCTCCTCGTAGATCGCCGTGGTGATCGCGACGCATTCCTTCCAGTTCGAGGCCGGATGGATGTTGACCTCGATGACGCCCGGATCCGGGGCGACGCGGATGACGTTGATGCGCTCGTCCTGCGGCGGCGGATAACCTTCGATATGGACGGGAAGCTTGAGTTCGGCGGCGGCGTTTTCGGCAGCGGCGATCAGTTCGAGATAATCTTCGATGCGCTCGACCGGCGGCATGAAGACGCAGAGCCTGCCGTCGCGCGGTTCGACCGACATGGCGGTGCGCACGGCGCCGCCGATTTCACTGAGCGTCTGTTCGATCCGGCTGCCATTCCTCTCGCCGGCCTGGAAGGAGGCTTCTGGCAAGGCGCGGCCGGCCGGGACGAAAACGTCAGGCAGCGGTTTGCGCGGGATCGTCGGATCGGCGGGATGGATATAGGGATAACGCGCCGGGGGGACATAGGGCAGGGTGCCAAGCGGCAGGCGGTAGCCGATGGGACTGTCGCCCGGGAAGAGGAAGATTTTGCCGCGGCGGGTGCGCCATTTCTCGCTGACCCAGACGCGGCTTTCCGCCGCCTTGGCGTTCCATGCCTGAACCGGGAGGATGTAACCAGTGGGCACGGTGAGTCCGCGGGCAAAGACCCGGGCGATGCGGTTGCGTTCCTCGGGATCCTTCAGTTTCGAATTGGCCGGATCGACGTTTTCGGGAAGATTGCCTTCCTTGATGATCCAGTCGGCCGGATCCTCATAGGCCGGCTGCACCATGTCAGGCTTGATCGCCAGTTCCTTTGCGATCGCCGTCAGAAACTTGCCGGCATCCTCGGCGGTGACGCCGGTATCCTTGCCTTCAGCGGCGACCAGATCGAGGTTCTGCCAGACCGGCTTGCCGTCGCGGCGCCAGTAGAGCGAGAAGGTCCAGCGCGGCAGGCTTTCGCCCGGATACCATTTGCCCTGGCCGTAATGAAGGAAGCCGCCGGGTGCGAAGCGTTCGTGCAGCCGGCGGATCAGGCTGTCAGCCTTTTCGCGCTTGGTCGGACCAACGGCGGCAGTGTTCCATTCCTCGGACTCGAAATCATCGATCGAAACGAAAGTCGGTTCGCCGCCCATCGTCAGATGCACGTCTTCGGCCTCGAGGATACGGTCGACCTTCTCGCCGAGGTCGTTGAGTTCATCCCAGCTTTCATCGGAGAAGGGCTTGGTGATGCGCGGGTGTTCGGCGACACGCGAGACCTTCATGTCGAAGGCGAATTCGGTTTCGGCTTCGCCGAAATAACCGCCGGAGATCGGCGCGGCGTTGCGGTAATGTGGCGTGGCGGCAAGCGGGATGTGGCTTTCGCCGGTCAGCAGACCGGAGGTCGGATCGAGGCCGACCCAGCCGGCGCCGGGCAGATAAACCTCCACCCAGGCATGCAGGTCAGTGAAATCGACTTCGGTGCCGGAGGGGCCGTCGAGCGCCTTCAGGTCCGGCGTCAGCTGGATGAGATAACCGGAGACGAAGCGGGCGGCCAGGCCAAGATGACGAAGGATCTGGACGAGCAGCCAGCTGGTATCGCGGCAGGAGCCCTTGGCGCTTTCCAGCGTTTCCTCCGGGGTCTGCACGCCGGTTTCCATGCGGATGACATAGCCGATCTGCTGTTGCAGACGGGCATTCAGGCCGACGATCATATCGACGGTCGGCTGGTCGGGCGACCAGTCGAGCGTCGGCAGCAGCGCCTTCAGGCGCGGGCCGGCCGGCTCCGGCGTCATGTAGATCGACAGATCTTCCTGGATCGTTTCAGGATAGCCGAAGGGCCACTTGGTCGCCTCTTCCTCGACGAAGAAGTCGAAGGGATTATAGACCGTCATGTCGGCGACGAGATCGACCTCGATCTTGAATTCCGTCACCGGGTCCGGAAAGACATAGCGGGCAAGGTAGTTGCCGTAGGGGTCCTGCTGCAGGTTGACGAAATGATTGGAGGGCGTGACCTTCAGCGAGTGGCTGAGCACCCTTGTCTTGGAATGCGAGGCAGGTTTCAGCCGGATGATCTGTGGGCCGAGGCGGATCGGTTTGTCATAAGTATAGTGCGTCAGATGATAGATGCTGGCTTTGATCGACATATTTCTCTTTTATCCGGCGCGCATCGTCGTGCGGCTTGCTGTTCCCAAAATCAGTGTGTGCAATGCAGCGAAAGAAAGCAAGCTGGAAAGGTCACCGGCAATTATGCGGCGGTTTAAAGTATTGCGGTCGTCCCTGGCGCGTCTGAAAAGATGCGCGGCGCTGCAGGGCCGAAGGCTTTCACGCCGCTTTGGCGAAGGTGACGGCCGCCTTCAGGCCCTTGCCGTCCGGGCCCGGCTCCAGCGTCAGGTCGGCATTGAAAAGATTGGCGATTTCCTCGACGATCGGCAGGCCGAGGCCGGCGCCCGGCGCCGCCGTTTCATTGCCGCGCGAAAAACGTCCGCGCACCGCCTCCAGCTTGTTACGTGGAATGCCGGGGCCGTTGTCCTCGACCTCGAGCCGGATCGTCTCTGCGGCGGCGATGATGCGGACGGTGACCTCAGCGCCCTTGCCGGCATAGGCGATGGCATTTCCGGCAAGGTTGCGCAGCATTTCGCCGATCAGCAACGGCTCGGCGCGGATCATCGCCGGGCTCTCGCCCTCGAAACCGAGATCGATGCCGGCGACGGCGGCCGTCGGGATCTGCTCGCCGGTAATTTCCTGGGCTATGGCGGCAAGATCGATGGCGGAGGCGGTCAACGCCTCCTTGGCAGTGGCAGCGTCGATCTTTGCCATCAGCAGAAGCTGGGCGAGGATGCGCTCGGCATGCGCAACGGCCTGATCCCCCTTCAGCGCTGCCGCCTGCGCCTCTTCAAGCGAGCCGGCGCGGGCGGAGAGAGCAAGCTGGGTGCGGATGATCGCCAGCGGCGTGCGCAGCTGATGGCTGGCATTGCCGGTGAAATGGCGCAGCGCATCGAGGGCCGATTGTAAGCGGACCATGAAGCTATTTACCGTATCGACCAGCGGCTGGACCTCGCTCGGCACCGTCTGTTCGATCGGATGCAGGTCGTCGGGGCTGCGTTCGCCGATGGCGTCGCCGAGCTTATAGAGTGGACGCAGGGCCACGGTGACCGAGATCCAGACGATGACGGCGGCACCGGCGATCATGAAGGCGAGGCGGAGTGCCGAGCGGACGAGGATTGCTTGCGCCAGCTGCCGGCGGCCGATGGTGGTTTCGGCGACCGTCACGACGAAGGGCACCGAGCGGATGCCCGTCGAGGCGGAGCGTTCGAGTGTGGCGACGCGGATCGGCTCGCCGCGAAAGCTGTCGTCGGCGAAGGCGGCCGCATTGGCGGGCGTCTTCTCCAGGACCGGCAGCGACTGGTAGCCGGTGATGAATTTGCCCGGCGGACCGTCGACGCGGTAGAAGACGCGGTCCTGCGCGGCCGAGGTCAGCATTTCAAGCGCAACATAGGGGATATCGACCTGCAGCGTACCGTCCTCGGCAACGACGACACGTTCGGCGATCGCCAGCGCCGAGCCGGCGAGCACACGGTCGGAGACGATGTTCGAGGTCTGGACCGCCTCGCGATAGGTATCGGCGAGTGCCAGCGTGCCGATGACGGCTGTGGAGACGAGCAGCCAGAAGAGCAGCCGGCGTCTGAGGGAATAGCCGGCTTTCATGAGGCCTCGGGGAGCTTGTCGAGATAATAGCCGATGCCGCGGGCAGTCTTGACCGTCAGGCCGTGCGGCGAAAGGCGTTTCCGCAGGCGGCTGACATATTGCTCGATGGCATTTGAAGAAATGTCGTCGTCGAAGGCCGTCAGCGACTGGATGATCGCCTCTTTGGCGACGACCTTGCCGGCCCGCATGAAAAGAATTTCGAGCAGTCCTAACTCGCGGGCGGGAATGTCCAGCGGCGTGGCGCCTGCCGAAAAGGCTCGGGAATTGAGATCGAACGAGATGCCGCCAAAACTGACAGTCGCCGAGCGCAGCCCGGCTTGGCGGCGTAGCAATACGCGCACGCGGGCCTCGAATTCTGATATGTCGAAGGGTTTGATCAGATAATCGTCGGCGCCGAGATCGAGACCCTTCACCCGTTCTTCCGGCGTGCCGCGCGCGGTCAGGATGAGGACGGCTGCCTGGTTCTGCCGGGCGCGCATGGCGCGCAGCACGTCGAGCCCGTCCATCTCGGGCAGGTTGAGGTCGAGGATCACCAGATCGAAATTTTCAGCGGCGATGACCGCATTGGCGGATGCGCCGTCGTGAACGACATCGACGGCATGGCCCGTGCCGCGCAAGATCGCCGACAGGCCGTCGGCCAGCGCGATATTGTCTTCAGTGAGCAGGATGCGCACGGATCTCCCCCTGTTTTTCAGAGGAGATTATAGAGGTGGAGGAGTGATGTCACAGCGATTTTGAAGCTTGCAGCGCCGCGCGTCCTTCAGACTCGCGAAGGACGCTGGAACACTTTCAATCCTCGCATCGTGCTTTCCGAAAACGAGCCCCGATTTTCCGGCGATGCGCCAGTCAACGGCGGGAAAGCCCGGCGTCAGCTGCCGGTCATTTCGACCCGTTCGCGCTGCATCATTGCGGAGGCCAGCAGCGTGCGAAAGCGGGGATCGTCGCGGATGTTGTCGAGATCAGAATCATTGTCGAACCATTTGATATGGTAGACGGAGCTGTGCGGCAGCAGCCTCTGCAGCAGATCGATTGACTGGTCGACGTCGCCGAGCACTGAATAGACGCAGGCGAGATTATACTGCGCGACGATGTCGTCAGGATCGATGGCGATCGCGCGGGCGGCCCAGTCGCGTGCCCTCTTGATATCGCCCATATGGGCAAGCGCCAGCGCGCCGCGATGGGCCGGGCCGGAATTTTCCGGATTGACGTTCAGCGCGCGTTCGGCGCGCAGCAAGCCGAGGCGCGCCCAGTTTTCCGTATCCGACACGCGGCCGAGCGAGCGGTAGGCGGACATCAGGTGGATCGGCGAGACGTAGTCGTCAGGGCGGATCGCGGCGGCGCGGGTGAAATATTGAACCGATTCGGCAAAGTTGCCGTGCATGAAGAAGAACCGGGCATAATGGAAATTCGCCTCGAAGAGGTTCGGATCGAGCGCCAATGCCCGTTCGAAGGCCGCCGCCGCCCTATCGTCAAAGCCGCTTTGATGCAGGGCCAGACCGTGAGAGGCGTGGGCCTCGGGAAGGTCGGGATCAAGCGCAAGCGCGCGGGCGCTCATCTCAAGGATGCGCCTCAGCGGCACGTCATCAGGTGCCCAATCGCGGATCGCCGCGTCGCAATCGGCGATGCCGGCATAGGCGCGGGCATAATCCGGATCGAGTTCGACCGCCTTGCAGAACATGCGCCTTGCGAGTTCTAGATAGGATTTGGTCCAGGTGTGGGAGAGCTGGCGGCCCCTGAGATAATAGGTATAGGCCTCGACATTGGCGGTCGGCTCATTGGCGATTGCCTTCTTTTCTTCCGGCAGCAGACGCACCTTCAACTGGCCGACGATCGCATGGGTGATCTCGTCCTGGATGGCGAAAATGTCGGTCAGGTCGCGGTCATAACGCTCGGCCCAGAGATGATCGCCATTGGCGGTGTCGATCAGCTGGCCGGAAATGCGCACGCGATTGCCGAAGATGCGCACACTTCCCTCGAGCACGTAACGCACGCCAAGTTCCTGGGCGAGCCGCTTCACCTTCACCGATATGCCCTTGTAGGTGAAGATGGTATTGCGCGGCACGACGTGCAGGCTGGAGATCTTGGAGAGATCGGTGATGATGTCTTCGGTGATGCCGTCGGAGAAATAGTCCTGGTCGGCATCGCCGCTCATATTGGTAAAGGGCAGCACCGCGATGAAGCAGGTATTGCGGTTCTGCGCGACCAATTTCGCCGAGGAGGGCGGCGCCAGGGTAACGGTATAGACCTGAACCGGCTGCCGGATGTTCTTCAGCACATGCTCGCCGATGAATTCGAAGCCGAGATTGAGACGCGAGCCGACCTGATCGCGCACCGAGGCCGACACGGCGATGCCGCCCGGCGCTGCGATGCGCTCAAGCCTGGCGGCGAGATTGACGCCATCTCCGAAGATATCGTCGTTCTCGACCACGACGTCGCCGAGATTGATGCCGATACGGAATTCGACGCGCTCGTCCTTGGGCACGTTCTCGTTACGGGACGCCATGCTGCGCTGGATTTCGGCGGCGCAGGCGACGGCATTCACCACGCTCTGGAATTCAGCAAGGATGCCGTCACCGGTGAGTTTGACGATCCGGCCCTTGTAGTCTGAAATACGAATGTCGATCAGTTCGCAGCGATGGCGGTTCAGCGCCTGCAACGTGCCTGACTCATCGATGCCCATCAGTCGGCTGTAGCCAACGACATCTGCAGCGAGAATAGCGCTCAGTCGTCGTTCCATGACCCCTCCCATGGATCTTCCCAGTTTAGTCTAGCTTTTTATAGAGTTTTTGTCGCGTAGAGTCGTCCCCCGAATAGAAATTCGGGCGGTTTCGACGTTTTGACACGGCTGCGCGACCATATAGCGTCGCCGATCTTCATCAATACTCTGAATGGGTGAAGGGCCGCGTTCAGTGCTAATCCTTTGTGATGAAAAGGCGATTATAATCGACGAAAGCGGAGCGATCTGCTTCAGCCGATGCTTTGGCATCGGTGTATGAACGGTGGCTGTCGATCAGTTTGGGGCTTAAGCCGGACCTGCCGCGGAATGTGATTCGCGGTTGCGCGACGGTTGCTGTGCGGCCGGCGCCGGTTATTGTGGCGAGGTTCATGCACGACGGAGATTTTGGATGACAGGTTCGGCCCGGAATTTTCTGGAGTTTCATGATATTCCGGAGGCTGGACTTCGATCGATTATCGCTCGCGCCGGGGAGTTCAGGGTAGCTTGGGAAGAGCGCGCCTTGCCGCAGAACCTCGTGGGCAGACGCGTCGCGCTGATCGCCGACGACGACGGCTGGCGAAACACGAGTGCCTTCGATCTCGGTATCCAGGCGATGGGCGGTATCTGCGTGCATGTGCCGATCGGCTTCAGCGGCCGAGAGGAAGCCGGCGATCTTGCGGGTTATCTTGGCAACTGGTTCGACATGCTGGTGATCCGCACGAAGGAGCTTTCTACGTTGAAGGCGGTGGCGGCAGCCTCGCCGGTGCCTGTCATCAATGCGCGCACGCGCTCCAACCACCCCTGCGAGACGCTCGGCGACCTTGCCTATATCAAGAGCCGGCGTGGCTCGATCGATCGGTTGAAGGTCGTTGGCGTGGCGGCGGACGCAAATATTCTCCGTTCCTGGGCCGAAGCGTCGATCGCATTGCCGATCGAGGTAGTGCAGGTCTATCCCGAGCGCTGGCACATAAGTGACGCCGCGCTGCTCAACAGGCGTTTTCGCGTGAGCACCGATATGGGCGAGTTACTGGATGCCGACATCGTCATCACCGATTCATGGCCGGGCGGTGCCGCCTCGGAGGCGCTTGCCAGCTACCGGATCGGGAGCGATCTGCTCGAGCGGCTGCGGGAGGATGCGATCTTCCTGCCGTGCCCGCCGGTGACGCGCGGCCAGGAGGTGACGGTCGAGGCGATGGAGCATCCGCTTTGCCAAAGTCGCGCCGCCAAGGCCTTCCTGCTGCATGCACAAAATGCGCTGATGGAATGGGTCGCCGTCTAGAGCGGTTCAGCTTTAAGGGAAGCGCAGAAGGTCGCGCATCCAGATGGCGAAGTCCTCATTGGCGCGGCGGTACCGCCGTCTTTGGAGCCCGTCGGCAACATTCCACAGCCGAAGCTGAAGAACGATACTACGCCATGCTGGACGCGCCAGCCATGGCCACATAACTTAAACCAAACGGTCTCCGGCAAACCCGGGGCGGTTTCCCTTGAACGAGAGAACACACAATGCTTGGTTTCCTACGACGCAAAGCAGAGCCGGGCCTATCACCCAAAATCCTGCGGGTTCCGTCGAAAAAGTTCAACGCCGCAGTGGGTGCTGCTATGGCGGCTAATCATGAGTTAGAGGCGATCGCGAGACGCGCAAAGTCTCGGATGCGCGATCAAAAGAGACCAATCGAGCAAGGAGACCTTGAGGAAGTCCTACGAATGCTGTCCGATGCAAAGCAGCGAATTGATAGTGAAGTGGAAGATGAAATAGCAAAATCTGACGATCAAGGTGACACTGAATGGAACAAGGACGGATATGATCTACTTGTGGCTCCAACTTTTCGAATGGCCAACTCACCTCAGGAAATAATTGATCTTACGTTGAAAGCTGTAGACGGTGGCGCTAAGAGTGCCCGATTGGTGTATCAACTGGTAATTGCAGAGATGGATGTTGCTGTTGCGCGTTATTATGTGACGCTAAACACAGGCATCCAAACTGAATAGGAGCAAACCAGCTCAAATGTGGTTTGGCTCGACGAGCCGTTGGCGCAGCCGATGATCCAGGGTTTCCAGGAGGTCAATCCCGCCGTGCGGTCAAATACGAGGATACGCTGACCGGGGATATCTGCGACCGGATCGTCAGGGAGACGGGGATGGCAGCGACTTAGATCATATATTCCGGTTCAGACAAGGTTTGGTCCATCGTGATACCAGGGAGGTTGAAGTGGCGTCTGCCCACTTGCCTTGCCGGAATGCCGACGACGGACGTATAGGCTGTGACAGCATCTACGACCACACTGCCCGCACCGACCTTGGCGCCGATACCAATTTCGATATTGCCGAGAATCTTGGCTCCCGCGCCGATAAGAGCGCCGCGCCGTACCTTGGGATGCCGATCGCCGGTTTCCTTGCCTGTCCCGCCCAATGTGACATTCTGGAGTATGGAAACGTCGTCTTCGACGACTGCCGTCTCGCCGATGACCAATCCGCTTCCGTGATCGAGCATGATACTCCTGCCCATCTTTGCGGCGGGATGGATGTCGACGCCGAAGACCTCGGAAATTCGGCTCTGTATGTGGCGCGCCAAATGGAGGCGGTCATGATGCCAAAGCCAATGGGCGACGCGTTGTCCCTGTAGAGCTACAAATCCCTTGAAATACAGGAATGGCGTCAGAATTTCCGTGTTCGACGGATCGCGTTCCTTAATCGCCATCAAGTCCGCCGCTGCATCGGCGACAATATTCCGATTGCTGAGGAACGCCTGCGCAATCACCGCCAGCAGCTCATCATGGTCGAGGTCGTGATTGGCAAGTTTTATTGCGATCCGCTGAGCCAGTGCCTGGGCGAAGCTCGCATGGTAGAGCACTGCGGAATTCATGGCACGCGTCAGCGCGGCATCTTTGAGCGAAGCATTGACGGCTTCGGCGCAAAGGGCTTCCCATATCGCGGCAACCTGAGGCGAAGGCAGTGGCTCTGTCGATAGATTGCTCAAGCTCACCAGTGGAACCGTCATGCTACCTTCCTTCTAGAGGCAGGACGTTGCGACATCCGGCATTTAGAAGTTAAGTCAATCCTCTCGACAATAGATGGCTTAGAATTGCACGGATCTTAGCTGGCGCTCTAAAATTCCTCTCTTTTTTCAGAAGAGTTGGAAAAATATTTTCAATCGGCGGGTCGCCTTTCGGCAATGGCTGAAATCGTTGGTGGAGACAGAGGGGCGGAACTCTTCAGAGGCAAAAGTCGGAGGGTTTATCGTTCACGTCGAATTGGGCTTGCGCCCGAGGCGTTATTTTCTATTATTTTAATAGAGAATATGCAGATCCAATCCGGCCGATAGATGCCGGCCACTCGAACGCAGAAGGAGCCGATGAATGACTCTTCTCTCGCCACGTTCTTCGAATTCGGAGAGCCGGAATGCGGACCATCTCGTAAGGATTGCGATCGTCGGCCGGGGCTTCACCGGGATCATGACCGCAATCGCTCTTTTCAAAAGAGTCGATCGGCCTTTCCATCTGATAATGTTCGATCCGCGAGCAAAGATCGATATTGGTGAGGGCATAAGTCAGCCCGCCTCGACCGTGCTGACGAGCCGCGTTCGCGACCTTTCCGTCGACCCCGAACTGCCAGACGATTTTCGCCGCTGGCTGGAAACGAATGGCAGCTGGGATGATCGTCCGATCTCGGATCGCGCAGGTATCGAACATGCTTTTGTATCCGGAGAAATCTTCAGCACCTATGTATATAAGCGCTTCTCCGAAGCCCTGACGAGCCGGCCCGATGTCGTCGTCCAATTCGCCTCGGACGCCGTGACGGCGGTCGACAGGCATCTGGACCGAGGATACTCGGTCTCCCTCGGAGCTGAACAGCACGCGCGCTTCGATGCCGTGTTTCTTGCGACCGGCTCCGGCTTGCGTGAAAATTCGGGTGAGGCGCCTGCCGCCGGAGCGCAAAGTGCCGTCGTGATCGGCGGCGGCATCCGTGCGGTCGATAGGGCGCTCGGCTTGCTGGCAGACGCCAAGATTTCACATGTAACGTTGATCTCGGAATCGGGCTTTCTGCCTCAGTCGCATGCTCCAGCGGCTGTCGGATCGGTTGTTACAGACCAACCTATGCCGGCAACGTTGCGCGGCGCTTTCCGCTTCCTGCGTGAGGCTGCCGAGAGAGCCAATCTGGAAGGTTCCGGATGGCAAGGCATCATGAACGGCTTTCGTTCGCGCGCGCGTGATCTCTGGGCGGGACTGACGCAAGAAGAGCGCGCCCGGTTCAAACGTCACGTCAAGGCGATTTACGACAGTCATCGCAACCGGTTGCCACCGGAGCATTATCAACGCCTGCATCATGCGATCGCAAGCGGCGCGATCACCGTGAGGAAGGGGAAAGTGGATCGTATCGCCACGAACGGAGTGCTGTTTTCGGCGCCGACCGGGCTCGAGGTTCTCGCCGCGGATTTGACGATAGATTGCCGTTTTCGACCATCCGGTGTCGATAGCCCACTGATCCGCTCGGTTATTGTTGCTGGTCTTGCAACGCGTGACGAACTGGAACTCGGCATCGCGGTAGACGAATGCGGACGGACCAAGTCGAGCATGCTGCACGGTTTGTTCGCCATGGGGCCGCTCGGGCTGGGCAGTCTTCCGGATATCGACCTGGTGCCTCAAATCGTGTCGCAAAGCCATGCAGCCGCATCGCTGCTCAGCAGTTGGATTGGTAAAGCGGCTAAGGAGAATGGTGTCGTCAGAAGTCTTTGACGATATCGGATATTTGCTCCAGGCAAACTCCCTGTCAGATCCGTGCGCGATTCTCTAGGCGAGGAGCAGCTGTAGATCTCTCGCCCTTGCTCCCCCCGGCATGCTCAGGCATTGTTGGGGCATGAGGAGAGTTTTCATCTTGCTACTGGCGTGTTGGCCGGGCTTCGCGCTCGCCGATCAGGCCTTCTATCCTGCGAAGTCGGGCAATGCGGATGCGCCGGTGCTGACGGTTTATTCCTCGCTCGACGAGCCGTTGGCGCAGCCGATGATCCGGGGTTTCCAGGAAGCCAATCCCGAGGTTGCGGTCAGGTATGAGGACATGCTGACCGGCGACATCTACGACCGGATCGTCAGGGAGACAGATGCCGGCAAGAAGACGGCGGACTTTGCGTTTTCCTCGGCGATGGACCTGCAGGTGAAACTGTCCAATGACGGATATGCGCAGATCAGCAACCTGCCGATGAGTGCCGCCTGGCCGAAATGGGCGAACTGGCGCAACACCGCTTATGCGCTGACCTTCGAGCCGGCGGTGTTCGTCTATCACAAGCCGAGCTTTACGCATGAGCCGGTGCCAAGCTCGCGGGCGGAATTCGTCGATTACCTGAGCCGCAAGGGCAACGACGTCTATGGGCGGATCGGCACCTACGATATCGAGCGCTCCGGCGTCGGGTTTCTGTTCATGGCGCGTGACCAGGAGCAGTTCGGCGACATTTGGTCGGTGATCGGAGCGATGGGGGCTGCCGGCGTCAAGCTCTATTCAACGAGTTCGGCGATCCTGGAGCGTGTTGCCGACGGGCGCTTCGTGCTCGGCTACAATATTCTCGGCTCCTATGCGGCCGATTGGGCCTCGCGCTATCCGGATGTCGGCATCGTGCTGCCTAAGGATTATACCGTGGTGATGTCGAGGATCGGGCTGGTGCCGCAGGCGGCAGCCGAGCCGGAGCTCGGCCGCCGCTATCTCACCTTCTTCATGTCGAGGGAGGGGCAGACGATCATGGCGCGCGAACTGCAGATTCCGGCGGTCAGCCCCGAAGTGGCGGGAGAAAATACCGCCAATACGCTGCAGGAATTGCTCGGCGCCCAACTGCGGCCGGTGCCGGTCAGCCCCGGGCTGATGGTCTATCTCGACCAGGTGAAACGGGCGCGGCTGATCGCGCACTGGAACGAGGTTCTGCGGGCGCAGTGACGAGCCTCACGTTTCGGCTGCTTCGCCCTTTCCGCAAGGGTCGGCGTAAAGCCAGTATTCGTAGAACATGGGCTTCTTAACCGTGAAGGGGTCTTCGCCCTGCCAGGCGCCGACAGTGTAATCCGCGCAGCCGACCGCCTGCGTGCGTCCGTCGGGAAGCTGCATTAGGAAAGCGATTGCCGGAACCTTTGTGGTCAGCTTCAGCCCCCTAGGCATGCCGAAGCCGGGCGAGCGGAAAGGAACGGGCCCGGAATGTGCGTCCACGCCGATCGCATATCCCGCCTGGCGCAGCAGGTCGGGGAAATATTTGTGATCGATCAGATCGCCGTCGAAGCGTATGTCGAGTTCCTGCCAAAGCCTGGTGAAATGCTCGCCTTCGAGGGAGCTTTCATCCTGTCCGTCCTTCGGCACGCTCTGCCAGCCGGCGCCAAAGGGGACGGAATCCTGCGGCGTCGAGAGGCCGGCCGCGCCGTAATAGCCGATCGCATTGTTCAGATGGTGGAACTGGCGGAAGCGGTTGCGCTTGCTGATCGGCCCTCTTAGCATCCATGAATTGTTGAAGACATAATGCGGGCCGACCGCTTCGTGCTCTTTGGGAGATTTGAAAAGCTGGCCGAAATTGCGGTCGTCGTCATCGGGGCCTGGTCGGTGCTGGTTCCAGCCGAGATTGCCGTAGATATAGAAATAGCCGGATCGCCGCATCTCCAGCGAAAAAGGCATGTAACAGTCGACGAAGCGGTTGCCGCTCACGGTCCAATTCCAGGCATAGTCCTCCGCCTCGACGGCGTTGTCACGAATGCGGACGAACCAATTGTTTTCAATGATGATGTTGCGGCAGAAATCCTCCACCGTGGAATCGGACGCATCGTTGAAGAAATGGATGCCATTAAAGGCATCGAGAATGACGTTGTCGCGCAGGACAACATAACCGGCGATGGTCCAAGCCCGAAAGAAGTCGCCGTCAAAACCGCGCTCGTCCTTTTCGACGTTCACGCGGCTCTCGGTGTCTTCGAGATTACCGTGCACCTGCCCCCATGAGGTTTTTCGCCAGAGCCTGCAATCCTCGGGATCCAGCGCGGTATCGACCGCGCCGGCTTTCCGGATCGCGACAAGGTCCGCCTCGCCATGCGACCGCAGATCCTGAATCCAGTCGCACCCTTCGATCAGCAGGTGGTGCGTATAGGCTCCGGCCGCGCCGATGGCGATGGTGCTGCCGCGAATATGCAGGCGGCGGAGCGTGATGTGTTGGCAGTTGTCGAGATAGATCGCGGTCGGCCAGCAGCCTTCAAACGTGAGATCTTCAATGACCACCCATTGGCAATTCCGCAGTATGAGCGCGGCGTTGTCGGCAAGATAATAGATGCCGGGGAAGCGGCCATTGGCTTCCTGGACGGCGGAGAGGCGGTTGGCGGTGTCGCGATAGTCTTCATAGCTTCTGCCGCCGTCGACGACGGCACCGGTGCCGCCGATCACGACCGGCTGCTGCTGGGAGCCGCTGACCGAGGAGAGGACGAGCGGCGCTGCATATCGTCCGCCCTCCAGTGTCAGTTTCGCGTCGGCACGCAACGATCGCAGGTCGTCATAAATCCGGTCGGGATCTGTGTGCAGGCAGCGCGACATATCGTTTCCTAACGGGCCGACGAAATAAAAGTCTGCAGAAGTCGAAATAGCGGAAACAAAACCCTGAATTGTGAAAGTTGTAGTTGACTTAAGGTCGTGCGTGCAAGGTTAAACCTCAGATACTTGCTAAGAATCCAGAGAGTGGGAGCCAATGGGTCTTTCCCAGATAGTGTCCAGTAACGGTGCTTTGGCCCGGATGACCTGCCTGGTCCGGCGGAGAGGAGAGGGATTGAGCCCGCGCATGGCAATTACGGCTAAAAAGTGGCCCCTGCTCCTGGATATCTTGGCGATGTCAGCTAAATGACAGCTTGTTGTGGTGGCTTTGGCTACTTCTTCTCCGTGGAGGCGGAGAGCTGAAGCCTTGGGAGGAATTCTGCTCGTCACTCAGGACACTTGCGTCCGCTGGCCGGCCACTTCTCCCGATTCCCAGAGAATAACAGGCGGTTCGCTCAGCCGCCACGGAGGATACATCGTGAAGCATACGTTCATCGCAACCCTATTTGCCGCGACCATTTCGCTGCCGGCCTATGCGGCCGACTACACCATCATCGCGCCGGCGGCCCCCGGCGGCGGCTGGGACCAGACGGCCCGTTCGCTGCAGACCGCGTTGCAGCAGGAGAAGATCTCCGGCAACGTGCAGGTCCAGAACGTTCCGGGCGCCGGCGGCACCATCGGCCTTGCGCAGTTCAGCAGCCAGGCTGCCGGCAATCCGAATTCGCTGATCGTCGGCGGCTATGTCATGGTCGGCGCGATCCTCACCAACAAGTCGCCGGTGACGCTCAAGGACGTTACGCCGATCGCCCGTCTGACCGGCGAATATGAAGCTGTCGTCGTTCCTGCTGCGTCCGAGATCAAGACCATGGCCGATCTGGTTGCGGCGCTGAAGAAGGATCCGGGCGCGGTTTCCTGGGGCGGCGGTTCGGCCGGTGGTACCGACCACATCGCGGTCGGCCTGATCGCCAAGGCTTCCGGCGTCGATCCGACCAAGATCAACTATGTCGCTTTCTCCGGCGGCGGCGAAGCGCTCGCCGCCATTCTCGGTGGCCAGGTCACGGCCGGCGTCTCGAGCTACAGCGAGTTCGAATCGCAGGTGAAATCCGGCACGCTCCGTCTTCTCGCCGTATCGAGCGACAAGCGTATCGACGGCGTCGATGCTCCGACGCTGAAGGAAGCCGGCACCGACGTCGTCATCCAGAACTGGCGCATGGTTGCCGCAGCCCCCGGCCTGTCGGCGGAGCAGGTGGCAAGTGTCACCGCCGATTTCGAGAAGCTGCATAGCTCCGCCACCTGGCAGGAAACTTTGAAGACCAAGGGCTGGGCCGACACCTATCTGTCCGGCGACGCCTTCAAGGCGCAGCTCGAGAAGGATGTCTCCGCCACCGAAGGCATTCTCAAAGATATCGGGCTTGTTCAATGAGCGAGGATAACACCTCCTCGGCAACGACACGCCGCCCCGATTGGGCGGCGTTCATCATTGCCGTTTTCCTCTTCGTCGTCGCCGGCGTCATGGCCTGGGATGCCTCGCATCTGAAGACGATCGCGCAATACGACCGCATCGGCCCGGCGACGGTGCCACAAGTGGTGGCGTTTGGCCTGTTCTGTCTCGGGATCTGGACGGTCGCCGAAGCCTGGCGCGGCGAGTTTCCGGAGCGCGAGCGGCAGGAAGTGGCGCCGGTCATCTGGATCGTCGCCGGTCTGGCCGGCCAAATGCTGCTTCTGCGCGTCGCCGGCTTCTCGATTGCGACCGGCATCCTCTTTGCGCTGACGGCACGCGGCTTCGGCAAACGCAAGCTGTGGATCTCGCTGCCGCTTGGCATTGTCCTCAGCTTCGTCGTCTGGGCGATCTTCTCGCAGCTGCTGCAACTGACGCTGCCGGCCGGGCCGCTCGAACAACTGTTCTTCTGACCGCGCGGGACGCGCTGTCAGCTGTTTTGATTTTGCGCGGCGCCTGACCTCGAATCGCATGGTCGGGAACGCCGCTTGGGACACCAAGATGAGCACATTCGAATTCCTATGGCAGGGTATCCTGGTTGCGATGCAGCCGATGAACCTGGTTTATGCGCTGGTCGGCGTGACGCTCGGCACCGCCGTCGGCGTGCTTCCCGGCATCGGTCCGGCGCTCACCGTGGCGCTGCTTTTGCCCGTCACCTATAAGCTCGATCCCGGCGGCTCGCTGATCATGTTCGCGGGCATCTATTACGGTGGCATGTATGGCGGTTCGACCACCTCGATCCTGCTCAACACGCCGGGTGAAAGCGCCTCGATCGTCACGGCGCTCGAGGGCAACAAGATGGCGCGTGCCGGGCGCGGCGGGCCGGCACTGGCGACTGCGGCGATCGGCTCCTTCGTCGCCGGCCTGATTGCCACGCTCGGGCTTGCCTTCATCGCTCCCTATATCGTCAAGCTGGCGCTGGTCTTCGGGCCGCGCGAATATTTCGCGCTGATGGTGCTTGCCTTCGTCACCGTTTCCTCGGCCTTTGGCGATTCAGCCCTCCGGGGTTTGACCTCGCTGTTCATCGGCTTCGCGCTCGCCATGGTCGGCATCGACCAGCAGACGGGGCAGGCGCGGCTTTCCTTCGGCATTCCCGATCTGCTCGACGGTGTCGAGGTGACGACGCTGGCGGTGGCGATGTTTGCGATCGGCGAGACGCTTTACATCGCCGCGCAGGGCAACCGGATCGCCGACAAGGTCGAGGCGGTCAAGGGTTCGCTGTGGATGACGGCTGAGGACTGGGCGCGGTCTTGGAAGCCCTGGTTGCGCGGCACCTTGATCGGCTTTCCGATCGGCGCCATGCCGGCGGGCGGCGCCGAAATCGGCACTTTCCTGTCCTACGCGACCGAAAAGCGGCTGGCGAAGAACCCGGAAGAGTTCGGCCATGGCGCGATTGAAGGCGTGGCCGGTCCTGAGGCTGCAAACAACGCGTCGGCCGCCGGCACGCTGGTGCCGCTTCTGACACTCGGCCTACCGACGACGGCGACGGCGGCGATCATGCTTGCCGGCTTCCAGCAATACGGCTTGCAGCCGGGGCCGCTGCTGTTTGCCACCAATCCGCAGCTCGTCTGGGGCCTGATCGCCAGCCTGCTCATCGCCAATGCGATGCTGCTGGTGCTGAACCTGCCGATGATCGGGCTCTGGGTAAAGCTACTGACGATCCCGAAACCGTGGCTCTATGCGGGCATTCTGCTATTTGCCACGCTCGGGACGATCGGTGCTAATCCGTCGGTGTTCGAACTTGGCATGCTGCTCGCCTTCGGCATTCTCGGCTATCTCATGCGGCTCTTCGGCTATCCGATCGCGCCTGCGGTCGTCGGCCTGATCCTTGGGCCGCTGGCCGAGCAGCAGCTGCGCCGGGCACTGGCGATCAGCCAGGGCGACGTCACGACGCTGGTGATGTCGCCGATTGCGGCAGGCCTGCTTATCGTTGCCGCGGCGGCCTTTCTCATCCCGCTGATCCTGCGGCTTCGCGGCCGCGGCCAGGTGCTGTCGCAGCTGGCGGCAAACGAAGACTAAAAAGACGACGTTACCCCTCCCTCGAGGCCGGCCATGGAGACATGCGCCGGCCTCTACTTTTTGCATGGCTGAGGTGATCTTACGTGCATTGTTGCGGTGGGTGCGGGTGCCCACCTATGACATATCAATCATATAGAGAGAGGAAAGAACAATGTCCGCTATCCGCAGTTCAGTCCACACTGGTTTCCTTGGCCGCGCATTTGCCGCGCTCAGCGCTGCAAATGCCGTCAGCGCCGCTGTTGAAGCCGGCCGCCGTCCACGGGCCCGCGACCTCAAGGAACTCGGCATCGACCCGGTCTCCTTCGGTCAGGTGATCCGCTAAAAACTTTCAACGCATGCATAATGAAATAGCCCGCAACCGGTTGGTCGCGGGCTTTATTGTTGTCCAATGGGGATGTCGCAAAGCTGGGCGTTGCGACTTTTCTCTTTGTGTATGCTTGTCGTCATCCCGGAACCGCTGCACGCTTCCGGGCGACATGCATTGTAATCGTCAGGCGCGAAGCTCTTCTTGCTTGGCGGCATGATCTTCTAGCTGTTCACGCTTGTTGTGGCGGATGGACGACCAGAGCGACAGACCGATCAGCGCCGCGCCGCCGAGCCCGGTGATCACTTCGGGAATGTGCACCAGGGTCTGCGCATACATGATCACCGAGAGGATCAGGATGGCGTAGAAGGCGCCATGTTCGAGATAGCGGTATTCGGCAAGCGTCCCCTTCTCCACCAGCATGATCGTCATCGAGCGCACGTACATGGCGCCGATGCCGAGGCCGATCGCGATGACGAAGAGGTTTTGCGTCAGCGCAAAGGCGCCGATGACGCCGTCGAAGGAGAAGCTGGCATCCAGCACCTCCAGATAGATGAAGGCGCCGAGACCACCCTTGGCGGCAGCGCTCATCGTCTTCTGCGAGGCGTCGAGCAGCCCGCCGACCACCTCGACCGCGAGGAAGGTGAGCAGGCCGTAGATGGCGCAATGGACGAAGACGGTGGCTTCCTCGCCGCCGATCAGCCAGGAGAAAACCAGCATCAGCGCCAGCACGAAGGCGATCTCGATACCCTTGATGGTGGCCGAGCGGGCCATCATCCTTTCAAGGCCGGGAAGCCAGTGGATTTCCTTCTTGTGGTCGAAGAAGTAGTTGAGGCCGACCATCATCAGGAAGGTGCCGCCGAAGGCTGCGATCGGCAGATGCGCGTCGTTCATGATGCGGGCATATTCGGCCGGCTCGCGGGCGGCAAGCACCAGAGCATCCCAAGGGCCGATCTGTGCGGCGATCGCGACAATTGCCAGCGGGAAGACGATGCGCATGCCGAAGACGGCAATGATGATGCCCCAGGTCAGGAAGCGCTTCTGCCAGACCGGTGTCATCTCCTTCAGCTTGTTGGCATTGACGATGGCATTGTCGAAGGACAGCGAGATCTCCAGCACCGCAAGCACCGTGCAGATGAAGAAGACGGTCGCCATGCCGCCGATCGTGCCTGTCGTCTGCCAGCCAAGCACGGCGCCGAGAACGAGGCCGAGAGCAGTGACGATGAAGGCCCAGCGGAAATAGCTGAGCGAGGATTGGTGGGTCGCGGACTGATTCATGGCCGCACCTCGCAGCCGCGAACCGTCTTGAAAAGGGTGGCTATGTTGGAAAAAGAAGGCATGCCACCACGGGCATGCGGGTCAGGCATGGTGAGCTTGTTCATCGATGAAACATCCGCCGGCTAAGCTGCAGGCGGTACCGACATCACGAGAGCGCCGTTTAAAAACTCTCGCCAGAGGGGCCCGGCACCAAAGTTCCCCGTCGGCCGATGTCTGGAAGGCTGCGGGATAGGCCCTAGGTAATGAACTTCCTCGGCCTGTCAAGATCGGTTGCCGTATGAATTTCAGGTGTTTTTTCGGAACCATCCGGATGCCCGACCGTTAGCCACTGGTTGAGCTTAAAAAGGAGGCCGATGATGCACACTTCGACCCATGTTCGCGACAAACGCGCAGAGGCTGCCGACCGCATGAAGCGGGCAAAGCCAAACCGCATGCAGAAGGCACAGGTGCTGCCGCCGCATCAGGTCGACCTGACACTGACGCCCGGCGTCTATCATGACATTCACGTGCCGGCCCATGTTACCGGTGCGGATCTTTCCAAAGGTGGCCCCGACATCAAGGGCAATGCGGAGACCAAGAAATAGCCAGCATTGCAGGCTCTTTTTGCGCACTGACGGTAATTTTGAAACAGGGTGAGAAACAATATGACGATCAACTTTGTGCCCCGCGAGATCTTCATCCGGCACGAAAACGAATGGCAGGCTGTGCGCGAGGCGGCCGACGAGCGCATTGATATCGGCAAACGGCAAAAGCCGCTGGCTGCGTCGATCGGCGGCACGGTACCGGTTGGAAAAAACGATCCTTCTGCCGCACGCTCGGAATGAGCGACACACAGTCACGGAGATAAGGACGCCCGGGATGATGCCGGGCGTCTTGCTTCTATAGGTCATTATCCCGATCGATATGCCGTGCGGAACTGTAGCCGCACCGTTCTTTTCCTCACAACATTCGAAATTTTTTGCTGGCTAGCGAATGAGCACGGAATTTGTTCGGCTTTTCCCCCTCAGGTGCTTCAACTCGCCCAGGGGCGTCGCCCACACAGCCCAGCGGCTAGGGATCATTCGAGTTCAAGATCGGCAGATCAAGCATCATCCTGTCGCCGCGCCAACCTTTCAGAAAGGATTGGGCGGCGATAATCCCGGCCTCACGGGAATCGGACAGATGGCCAAGACAGCGACACGCGGCCGCCGCAAGGCGCCGGCGAGGGGAAAAAGCAAAGGGCGCAGCAGCGGTGGCGGATTGTTGCCCTGGGCGGTGATCGGCATTGCCGCGATCGGCGGTATTGTCGCCCACGACCATTGGAAGAGCATTCAGCCGATGCTTGCACGGCAATCAGCGTCGATCATGCGGGAAACGGCGGAGCCGAGACCTGCCGTCGGTAAGGACGTACCGCCGAAGCAGATGGCGCTTGCCGCACCGTTGCCGAAAGCCGTGCCGCTGGCGCCGCAATCGCAGCTGCTGCCGCCGGCGACGATCCCGACGCCGGCCATACAGCCGGTCAAGGCGGTGCCTTCCGCGCTTACCCCTGCCATTCCGGAAACCGGGACGGTCGCCTTCGGCTATTGCGGGCAGGGCGCCCATATCAACTGCGTCGGCGATGGCGGCGTCTTCTGGTACAAGGGTGAGAAGATCGTCGTCGCCGATATGGCAAGCCCTGTCGTCGATCAGGCGCGCTGCGATGGCGAACGCAGGGTGGCCTTTGCCGCCAAGTCGCGGCTGTTGGCGCTTCTGAACGCCGGTCCCTTCACCATGAATGCCGCGGGCAAAGCCGAGCCCTCAGGCGCGCCGCGCGTCGTCTCGCGCGACGGGCGTTCCTTCGGCGCGCAGCTAATCAATGAAGGGCTGGCGCGCAAGCCGGGGGCTGCCGGCGGCGCCTGGTGCGCTTGAGCCGGCACCCCAGCTTTTTAACGAAGCATGGACGCAAAAACGCTGCGCAGTTTTGCTGGATTTGCTCTGGCTATTTGCCCTTTTTCACCAGCTTGCCGCCGGTGCGGAAGCTGCCGGTAAAGGAGGAATCCTTGCTTTCGGCACTGCATTCGATTGCGATCGGCTTGCCGGCATAGGGATTGCCGAAGGTGCAGAAGCCGGCGACCTTGACCTCCCCGGTCATCTTGTTGCCGACACCCGTGGTGACGAGGCTGAGCGGCAGGCGGGCATTACCGTTGGAAGCGGGCTTGATGCCGCTGCCGTCGCCCTGGAACCCAAGCGCCTTGCCATCCGAGGTGAAAATGAAGGTCACCACGCCATTGGCCAGCGTGACGCTGGCAAGCTCGTTCTTGCAGCCCTTTGTGGCATCGAACTTGGCGACAACAAGCTTGGCGCATTTGCCGGAAAGCGTGATGACGCCGGGAGCCCCTGGAAACGTCTCCACAGGAGCTTGCGCGGCAGAGGCCGGCAAGGCCAGGGCGGCGGAAAAAATAGCGGCGGCAATAAACGCGGATAACTTCATTTCGATCTCAAACCCCATATCCCGGCGAGGCGAATCACACTTCTCAGCCTCGATTCGCCATTGGCATGGTTCTGTGTCCGAATTTGGTTCCACTGTCCCTGCGGCACAAAGATACCATCGGCTGCCGGGGCTATCGCCGATCGATTACAAGGGCAAGCAATGGGATTGGCGGCCGGACATCGAGAAAGGACCGATGTGACACGACGGTGGCAAGGCGCTCATCGAGCGCCTGCCCTTGGACGCATTTCTGGTCAAGAGGAATGGGCCCAGGCAGGGAAGTCCAGGCCCATTCTTTCCCGATCGGAGGTCAGTCGGATCAGGAGTTTTTAGCTGCCGGTTTAAGAGCGCCGCGCGCCTTTTAAGACGCGCAAAAGATGCTGCAGCACTTTGTTGAAGTGCTGCAGCCTTTTATTAGAACGCGCGCTGCAGGCGGAAGAAGCCCGAGGTTACGTCTTCAGCGTTGTCCGGATCGAGGTACTGAACCGAGACCTTAGCTGCGAGGTTGTCGACGATCTGGTAGTCGATCGTTACGCCGGCCTTCCAGGCGCTGACGTCGTCGTTGAACTCGCCAGCCGTGACACCGTAGTTGTCGTAGTACTGAACAGCCGGGGTGATCTTGAGCTTGTCGGTCGCCTTGATGGCGTATTCGGCAGCGATCGCCCATTCAGCCTTGTTGTAATAGGCGTTCGGGTTCGTTGCATAAACAACTGCGAGGCCGAGCGTGCCCGGACCGACAGCAACCGTACCCATGGCGCGGACGGCGCCTTCTTCGTTGTCGGTGTCGTAGCCGGCAGTGACCTGGTAGCTGAATGCACCAGCCTTGCCGCCGAGACCGACTGCAACGCCAACGTTGTTGGCGGTTTCGCCATCATAGAACGGGCTGTCTTCCAGCTCGTCGACGCTGATGCCAGCGTAGAAGGCGTCGGTTTCGTACTGATAACGGATGGAGTTATGCAGCGTGACCGGCGAGCCGATATCGTCGGTTTCGCCCGAGAGGCCATCGTCCCACCACGAGTAGAAGAGACCAGCGCGGAAGCCTGCGATGTCGAGGTAAGCGGAGTCGAGCTGGGCCTTCTGAGCCGTTGCGTTGTCAGCATTGAACTGCATGACGATGACGCCGGTCAGCGGACCGTATTCGGTGTCGCTCTTGGCGGTGAACTGAACCTGGCCGCGTGTACGGGCGTCCCAATCCGAGTCGTTGGCGACGGAACCGCCGCCGCTGGCGCCGATCGAGCTGGCGTTCGGAGCAACGTCAACCTGGAAACGGATGTAGCCGTTGATCTTGAGGCAGGTCTCGGTGCCCGGGATGTAGAAATAGCCGGTGCCGTAAGCGTCGCAGACGCGAACGTATTCAACCGGTTCCGGCTCGGCAGCAACGATAGCGTCGGCAGCCTGAGCGCCGGATACTGCTGCAAGTGCAGCAGCGGAGCCGAGAAGAAGGCTCTTAATGTTCATGGAATAACCTCCAGTTCAGATGCAAGAGGATGAAGACCGTTGCCATCGGCAGTCCCTACGTATCTTCATCCCGTGTGACCGAAGCGGCACCGTTTAACTTGGCGCCTGCCTCGCCGCGGAAGTTACATAGGCGATGCTGCGCTGCAACGAGATTGTCGATCATGACAATAGGCTGGATCAGCTATGTTGCTGAAATAACACGCGTTTTGTCACAAACTTGTCATCTCTCCGTCACAAAATTCGGCAGTCGATTGCTTGAGCAACGAGGGGCTGAACCTTGAGCCGGCAGTGTGCAATTGATGATCGTGTGAGCACGTCCTCATATGCCGCGCGTCATGACTGGCCATCGGCACGGACCGGCCAAAGCCCGACAACAGGATTTGCGAGGGCGTGCCGCGGTCGATGTCGCCCTCGAGAGGCGACGAAGATCCGGCACCGGCAATACTAAAGGAGAGGAGGACCAAAAAATTCACCAATCAGCGACTTGGCGAAAATCCCTTGTAGGGCAAGGGGATCGGATGGTGGGCGTGACAGGGATTGAACCTGTGACCCCTACGATGTCAACGTAGTGCTCTCCCGCTGAGCTACACGCCCATCCGATGGCGGCGGATAAATCACAAAACCTTTGGAGCCGTCAATAGGCTTTTTTCAGTTTTGTGACGTACCGCCCGGCAAGCCTTACGCGGCAAGCATTTTGTTGACCTCGTCGACGAGATCGCGGAGGTGGAAAGGTTTGGAAAGCACCTTGGCATCCTTCGGCGCCTTCGAATCAGGGTTCAGCGCCACCGCCGCAAAACCGGTGATGAACATCACCTTCAGGTCGGGGTCGAGCTCGGTGGCGCGGCGCGCCAGCTCGATGCCGTCCATTTCCGGCATGACGATATCGGTCAACAGCAGGGAAAACGGTTCCTCGCGCAGCCGGTCATAGGCGCTGGCGCCATTGTCATAGGAAAGGACCTTGTAACCGGCCTTTTCGAGCGCTTTCACCAGGAAGCGGCGCATGTCGTTGTCGTCTTCTGCGAGAAGTATCTTCTGAGTCATCAATCCAGACCGCTGATCAATAAGTTTTTGGTGGGCTGCCAGGCGTTTACACTAGTCTTTACCCGGTAAACAACCGGTGAATTGCCCGTGCCCGACCGCCATCCCTTCTACATAGTATGGACTTGAGGCCGGGCAACTGGCAACATGGGCAAAGCAGTCAGTTCATGACATGGTAAAGAGGGCCGAAAGTGCCGGAAATACGCGAATACGAGCTTTTTGAGGTTCATGAGCCCGTGTCGCAGACCATCCCCTTCGTCTACAACTCCCCCCATAGCGGCCGTATTTATCCACCGGAATTTATCGCGCAGTCCAGGCTCGAGGGCATCGCCATCCGCCGTTCCGAGGATCACTATGTCGACGAGCTGTTCGGCTCGGCCGTCGCACTCGGCGCTCCGCTGCTGGCGGCCAACTTTCCGCGCGCCTATCTCGACGTCAATCGCGAGCCTTACGAACTCGACCCGCGGATGTTCGACGGCCTGTTGCCACCCTATGCCAATGTCAATTCGCTCCGGGTCGCCGGCGGGCTCGGCACCATTCCGCGCATTGTCGCCGAAAACATGGAGATCTATGCGCGGCGCCTGCCGGTGCAGGAGGGGCTCGACCGGGTCGAGGCGGTCTACAAGCCTTATCATGCAGCGCTCCGCCGGCTGATCGCGCGAACGCATGTGCAGTTCGGCTTCGGCGTGCTGATCGACTGCCACTCGATGCCCGGCAATGTGCGCGTCGCCGGCAGTACTGCGCGGCCTGACTTCATCATCGGCGATCGTTATGGCACCAGTGCTTCGGCAGAGCTTTCGCGCGCCGCCATCGCCATCCTCGAGGAAATGGGCTTTGCGGCGATCCGCAACAAGCCTTATGCCGGCGGTTTCATCACCGAGCATTACGGCCGGCCTTCGCGCGGACTGCACGCGCTGCAGATCGAAGTGAACCGGGCGATCTATGTCGACGAGGTGACGCTGGAGAAACGCGCCGACTTCACCGCGGTCGCTGAGGCGGTCACGGGTTTCATGCAGCAGATGGCGGATTATGTCGAGAAATTCGCCGGTGACCGGGCACTGGCCGCCGAATAGCCTGCGCCGATTACCCCGATATTTTCCGGCCATGTCTCCCGGCCAAACAAACCCTGACAATGCTAGGCATTCATTTCGCATCCGTGAAGAGAGTTTTTATCGGCATGCTGGATGTCGAGTGTTCACATGGTCAGACTGCCGGATTATGTAAAGTCTATAGAGGCTTAGCTGAAAGAGAAGGGTGCACATGGGGAACGAGAGGGGATCTGACAAAGGGGTCGGTCTTACCGCAAAATGGAGTTGGAGCGGATTTTCCGCTCGTGTCCAGAGCCGCACAATTGATGCCCTTGACTATTTGGGAGCGATCAAAGCGAAGGAAGGCAATATAGAAGCGGAACGGGAGGTTAGAATACAGGAGGCGCTCACGGACGCGCAGGTCAGCGCAATTGAAGCCGCCGGGCAGCGGTTTGCTAAGGAAGCGGGAAAAGACCTTGGATTTGCCGAACGCATTTTGAACTCTGTTTCTAAAGGTCAAAGGAAGCAGGACAATGTCAACGCAACTGCCGCTTTCGCGCTAGAAGATCTACAAAATCGCGCCGCCGACGTGAATGACAGTGACGCGAAGGTGAGTGCTGCTTTCCTCTCAAAGTTGGAGCACTACGCCGAGGGGGCAACAACAGAACAGCTTCGTGAAAAGTGGGGAAGAGTGCTAGCGGCGGAAATTAGGAAGCCCGGCACATTTTCAAATAAGGTTTTGCGCGTTGTCGATGAAATGGAGGCGCCTGTCGCCGAGCTTTTTCAAAGTATTTGTGCCTTTGCAATTTCACTCGAGGACATCCCCCTAATTTCGCTGGGTCGAAAACTATCGTACAATGAATTATCTACTCTAATTCACGCAGACGTATTGGCGGATTATAATCCGGCGGCAGGGCTTATCGTCACCTTCAATAGGGAGCTGACCTCGGATGACGCCTCTTATTACGCTGACCTTGGTCCGTTCGGAATGAAGGTGTCTTACACCCCGGGGGCGACATTGCCCCTTCCAGGTGACGACCCGTGGATTTATCACCAACCAAACGACTTTCCGCGTATGAGCTGTTACAGCACGACAGACGCGGGACGAGCATTGATGGCCATCATGGACATCGACTATCTGGGGAATCTTCAGCGCATTGCGGCGATTGTGCAATCGCCATCAGTTATATGTGAGCTTTACAGGCAGTTGCCGGACGGAACACGAATAAGGGCGTAAAGCGTTATTCGATGGATATTCGAGCTTCACGTTGCTGAGTACCTAAATTAGCCTAAGTTGTTGATAAAAAAAACCGCGCTTGTAAGCGCGGCTAAGTCTAGGGAGGAAACACCCAAGGAGGGTATTTACAGTCAGAAGACTGTACCAAGGACGCTACTATTGCATTGCACAAATGTCAAGCAATATATTGCGCTGCGACATCTTTGGGCAGTAGGCGGGTAGTGGAAGCGATTGGAGGGTTCGTCGCAACCCTATCGAACTGCCTGCTGAGTTTGCATTCCCGCTGCTTTTCGTTATGAAAGCGTCACTCCCGCCAGCCAAACGGATCCCTCATGCTTCCTGACCGTTCGTTCTTCAACCGCCTGGCGGAAGCCGCCCGAGCCGAGACGCTGCCGCGCTTCCGCTCCGGCCTCGATGTCACGAACAAGCTCTCCTCCGGTTTCGATCCGGTGACGGAGGGCGACCGGGCGGCCGAACTCGCCATCCGGGCGCTGATCGAGGAGAATTTTCCCGCCCACGGCATTCTCGGCGAGGAACACGGCAATGTCGGGCTCGACCGGGAATATGTCTGGGTGATCGATCCGATCGACGGCACCCGCGCCTTCATCTCAGGCGTGCCGGTATGGGGAACGCTGATCGGCCTGCAGAAAGAGGGGCGGGCGATCATGGGCATGATCGAACAGCCCTTTACCGGCGAACGTTATTTCGCCGACCAGAACGGCTCGCTCTATACCGGGCCGGAGGGGGAACGGCGGCTGGCGACGCGCCAGTGCGACACGCTCTCGAACGCCATCCTGTTTACCACCTCACCGCATCTCTTCGCCGGCGAGGAGATGGAGAAATACCGCGAGATCGAAAGCCAGGTCCGGCTCTTCCGCTATGGCTGCGATTGCTATGCCTATGCGCTGCTTGCCGCCGGCCATATCGATCTCGTCATCGAAAACAGCCTGAAGCCCTATGACGTCGGCGGCATCATTCCCGTCATCGAGGGGGCCGGCGGCATCATCACCACCTGGGACGGCGGCAGGCCTGAGAACGGCGGTTCGATCATCGCCGCCGGCAGCCGGGCGGTCTATGAGCAGGCGATCGCCGTCCTCCAGCGCTGATCCCGATCGGCCGCGCTGACCCGGTCAGCACCGCTGATCCTCCGGTCAGCTTTGCTGATCCGGCTCACGTGCCGAGGGCGGCGACATCCTGGTTTTCTTCGGCATCGCTGCCGGGAATGAAGGCGTGGAGGGCGGCAAGAGCGGCCGCGCGGTAGGTATCGCGTTCCTGGAAGATCTCGTGGCGGGCGCCGTTGATCGGCACCAGTTGACCGGCGCGGAAGTAACGCGAGAGCCGCTCCTGCGCCGTATAGGGCACGACACCATCACGCGTCGGGGCGATGACGATGGTCGGGATGGTGATCGAGAAGAGATGATTGGGCGAGGTCACCCGGTCCATTGTGCGAAAAGCCTCGGTCAGCCAGCGGGCCGTCGGCGGCCCGAGCGTCATCTCCGGATGGGCTTTCATCATTGCGATATTGCGCTCGAAACGGTGTTCGTCCGAGGTCAGCGGATTGTCGCGGAAACCCGGCTCCTTCAGTTTCGACGTTAGCGGCAGGGAACCAAGACCGATTGCGGTCAGCGTGCCGGCAAGCTTTCGGATGACGCGGGGCGAAGCCGCCTGGCCTGTCAGGCCGATGAAGGGCGCCGACAGCACCATGCGGTCGATACGGGTGGTGAGATAGGGGGCGGCCGAGAGCGCGATCAGCCCGCCTGTGGAATGGGCGAGCAGGTAGAAGGGCAGGCGGGTGTCCGGGAGCACCACCTTTTCGAGGAAGGTGTCCAGATCACGCTCGTAATCGACGAAGCGGCGGATGTGGCCGTGGTTGCGGCGCTTCAGCAGCCGCGGCGAACCGCCCTGGCCGCGCATGTCGAAGGTGGCGACCCACAGGCCCTTGGCTGTCAGGTCGCGGATCGTTTCAAAATATTTTTCGATATATTCGTTGCGGCCATGCAGGATGACGACCGTGCCTTTGGCCACCTGGGCGCTCGAGCCGAAGACGGCGTAACGCAGCCGGTGGCCGTCATGGGTTTCGAAGAACCCTTCCGTGCGGTTTTCCGGGGCGGGATTGTCGGGGGTCGAATAGAGAACCTGATCCATGGCTTTGCAATGCACCGCTGCTGACTGCTTCGTCTTCAGGGATAGCGCATGGCATCCGGCTTGGAAAGCGTTGGGGCCGCGATGCCGCCGCCCGAAAAGGGCCGGCAGGAGCATGAGGGTGCTCGCCGCCGGCCGAGTTTGAGGCTGAAGAAGAAGGGACGATGCACTTCAGCCGCCGGGACCAGATTCACCCGACGTTGCCATCTCTAGGCTCAGGCGTGTGAATGCGCTCCGAACCGGCCGTTCATGCGGGGTTCACGGGCGGATCGAGGCGATTCCGAAAGGGTCTTGAACTCGTCAAATCCCATCACCATCTCCTCTCTGCGGGTGCCGAAGAGGGCCCGCGCAACCGTCCCGAGGCCGCCAAAGATGGGGTTTCAGGGGCATTTCATCGCAACACGTCGCTTCCACAGGAGGACATCATGCGTCACGTAGACTTCTCTCCCCTTTATCGTTCCACCGTCGGTTTCGACCGGCTGTTCACCATGCTCGACAGTCTTGCCCAGCCGGAGCAGGCCCAGACCTATCCGCCCTACAATATCGAGCGCACCGGTGAAAACACCTATCGCATCACCATGGCGGTTGCGGGTTTCGACGAGACCGAACTTTCGATCGAAGCCCATGCCCATGTGCTGTCCGTGAAAGGTGAAAAGAACGAGGAACCTGCCGAAAGCGGCGAATTCCTCTACCGCGGCATTGCCAAGCGTGCCTTCGAACGCCGCTTCCAGCTTGCCGATCATGTCGAGGTGACCGCCGCTTCGCTGAAAAACGGCCTGCTGCACATCGACCTTCTGCGCAACATTCCAGAGGCCATGAAGCCTCGCAAAATCGCGATTGCCGCAGAACCGGTCGAGGCTCCAAAGGCCATCGAAGCGCAGATTATCAACGGCTGATTGTTTCCCCTTTCGGTAAAAGAGACGGCGCTCCCATTGGGGCGCCGTTTTTTTTCGGCATTCGGCTCAAGCCGGGCTCGCGGCTGCGTCTATTTCCTTTTCCGTCGCCCGGCGGGCCGCGGCGGCCGCGTATTTCTGAGCGATGACGGCGCAGACCATCAACTGGATCTGGTGGAACAGCATCAGCGGCAGCACGATCGCACCGATCGACTGGCCGGCGAAGATGACGTTGGCCATCGGCACGCCGCTTGCGAGGCTCTTCTTCGAGCCGCAGAAAGTGATGGTGATCTGGTCGGGCCCGTTGAAGCCCAGCCAGCGGCTGCCGAACATGGTCAAAACAAGGACAATTGCCAGCAGAACCATATCGGCAACGATGACGACGGCGATATCGGCGATCGAGAAGGTATGCCACAGCCCTTCGACGACAGCCGTGCTGAAGGCGAGATAGACCACCATCAGGATCGAGCCGCGATCGACCGGCATCAGGATCTTTTTCTTGGCGCGGATCCAGTCGCCGATCCAGGGCTGCAGGATCTGGCCGACAATGAAGGGGGCAAGCAGTTGCAGCAGGATCTGCTGCAAGGCGTCGAAGGAGAAGCCGCCATGGCCGCCAACGGAAAACAGTAGGCCGACGAGGAGCGGTGTCAGAAACATGCCGAAGATGTTGGAGGCCGAGGCCGAGCAGATGGCGGCGGGCACGTTGCCGCCGGCCATCGAGGTGAAGGCGATCGACGACTGTACCGTCGACGGCAGCACGCAGAGGAAGAGGATGCCGAGATAAAGCGGCTGCGGCAGGATGGTGTCGGGGATGAATCCGAGCCCCAAGCCCAGTAGCGGGAAGATGCCGAAGGTGGTCAGCAGGATGACGATATGCAGGCGCCAATGCAGCAGGCCCGCTATGACGACATCGCGTGAGAGGCGGGCGCCATGCAGGAAGAACAGCAACGCGATGGCAAGATCGGTGGCGATGCCGAAATAACCCGCGAATGTGCCGCGCGCCGGAAGCAGCGAGGCGAGGATGACGGTGCAGACCAGCAGGATGGTGAACGTATCGGGCAGAAAGCGGCGCATGGCGATCTCGCGGCATGATAAAACAGTCATTGTTTTCTCGTCCATTGTGATCCAGGATGCAAGGAATAACAGTTATCGAGAAACTGGATTTCTATGCTCGACCTTTCGCAATTGCGCAGTTTCGTCGCCGTCGAACAGATGGGCAGTTTCACACTCGCCGCAGACAGGTTGGGGCTCGGGCAGTCGACGGTCAGCCAGCATATCCAGCGGCTCGAGGCGGCGCTTGGGCGCAAGCTGCTGGTCCGTGACACACATAAGGTGATGCTGACCGGCGATGGCGAGGCGCTGCTATCGCATGCACGGGCGATGCTTTCCATCGAGGGGCAGGTGCAGTCGCTGTTTCAGAGCAACAGCCTGCGCGGCAGCCTGCGGCTCGGGGTTTCCGAGGATTTCGTCACCAGCCAGTTGCCGGCGGTGCTGGAGGATTTCGTTCGTTCGCATCCGTCGGTCGACCTGGAACTGACGGTGGCACTCTCAGGCGTCCTTTACGAGATGCAGGACAATGGCGAGATCGACCTGGTGCTCGCCAAGCGCCGGCTCGGCGATGCCCGCGGAAAGCTGGTCTATCGCGAACCGCTCGTCTGGCTGGCGCGCGATCCGGAGCGTGTGCTGGCCTCCGGCCCTTTGCCGCTGATCGCCTTTCCGCCGCCGAGCGTCACGCGGGTAATCGCGCTGGAGGCGCTGGCACGAAACGGCGTGGCGTGGCGGATCGTCTGCACCTGCGGGAGCCTCAGCGGATTGACGGCGGCGGCGCGGGCCGGGATGGGCGTGCTGGTGCAGCCGCGCAGCATGGCGCCCTCGGGCCTGAAGGAGATCGCTGCGGGTAGGCTTCCGGTGCTGGAGGATGTGGAATTCGTGCTGGTGCCGCGCAAAGGGGCGGATCAGGCGCTGGTTTCGGCGCTGTCGGACGATATTCTGCAAAAGGTGAGGGGACTGAAGTCGGCGTGAGGCACTACCGCGGAAAGGCTCGCCGGATAGGCGAGCCTTTCCGGCGGGGATCAGGCGGCCAGGCACTTGAGGAAACCATCCACGTCCGCTTCCGTCGTCGCGAAGCTGGTGACGAGGCGGATCAGCGTTTCACGTTCGGAAACGAGCTCGGGCGTTGCGGTTGGGGTCGGCCATTCGTAGAATTTCGCGCCCTTTTCCTCGGCGGTTTTTGCCGCATGTTTGCTGACGACGGCAAAGACTTCGTTGGACGCGGTCGGCCAGGCGAGTCGCGCGGCGTTGCTTATGGCAATGCCGGCGCGCAGTCGATCGGCCATGCCGTTCGAGTGGCGGGCGAGATCGAGCCAGAGGCCATTTTCGAAATAGGCATCGAACTGGGCGGCGATGAAACGCGACTTGGAGAAAAGCTGGGCGGCGCGCTTGCGGATGAACGGCATTTCCCGGGCTCGATCCGGATTGAAGAAGACGATCGCTTCCGCACACCAGCAGCCGTTCTTGGTGCCGCCGAAGGACAGCATGTCGACGCCGCGTTTCCAGGTCATTTCGGCAGGCGTAGCGCCGAGCGCGACCAGGGCGTTGGCGAAGCGGGCGCCATCCATATGGAGCGGCAGGCTGCGATTTCTGGCGATAGCGGCGATCTCGCCGATCTCCGGCAGGGAATAGACGGTGCCGATCTCGGTCGCCTGGGTAATGGTCACCGCGCTGGCGCGGCCTTGACGGACGGCATCTTCCGGAAAGCCTGCGATTTTGGCGACGAGCTTTGCCGGGTCGATCTTGCCGGCTTCGCCGTCGACAGCGGAGAGGCGGGCGGAGCCAGAGAAAAATTCCGGCGCCCCGCACTCATCCTCGATCACATGGGCCTGCGAATGGCAGAAGGTGATACCGCCGGGGCGCTGGACGCTTGCCAGCGACAGCGAGTTCGCGGCCGTGCCGGTGGCGACGAAGAAGACCGAAACCTCGCGCTCGAAGATCTCGGAAAAGCGGGCCTCGACCTTCTTGTCGAGATCGCCGGCGCCGTAGGCGGCGGCAAAACCGGTCGATTCCATCAGCAATCGTTCGGCAATGGATCGATGGGCACCGGCCCAGTTATCGGAAGCAAAGAACATGAGGGGGAACCGTTGGAAAGGAAGGCTGGTAAGTCCGCAGCGGAGATTACGCCAAAGCTTCACGGGATCAAGGTTGCCGCTCGCGACACATCACAGAAATTGAACTACGCAATCAATAAAAAGAATAATCATGATTATTGTAATTTTATTTCGTCGTGACCATTTCTCAGGCAATCTTCCGTCGCAAATTGGTGTTTTTTAGCAGCGCGCTCTTGCGGAGCGAAATGCTTTCTGGCATAGAACTGATGAATTAGGACAGTGCTGCTGTCCTATTTTGGCCTTCACGGCTGAAGAGGCGCTGAAAACCCTGGAACGGATGGGCTTTCACGCTATAGTTCTTCCGAGCGTCAAGCCTCAAGGGGCGGCGCGCGGAGGCGAATGGCAGGCGCGGAACGCGACGGTTTGCTTTCCTTCAAAGCAGATGTCTGCGGCCGATCTTCAACATGCAACAGCGCTGTCATGCGCCGAACCTATCTTCGGGTTGCGGTGCAGGACGAAGAGCCGCCCGCGGCCCCGCGGGCTTCGACAGGAGGAAAGATGATGACGAAGACGCCATCCATGGAATTTGACCGGTTCGCTGCTGCAGAGGTGCGCGCCACGGCCAATACGTCCAAATCCGCCTCCGGCCTGCCGAAGAAGCAGGGCCTCTACGACCCGCGCAACGAACATGATGCCTGCGGCGTCGGCTTCGTCGCGCATATGAAAGGCCAGAAGTCGCATCAGATCGTCAAGGACGGCCTGTTCATTCTCGAGAACCTGACGCATCGCGGCGCCGTCGGCGCCGATCCGCTGATGGGTGACGGCGCCGGCATCCTGGTGCAGATCCCCGACCGTTTCTTCCGCGAGGAGATGGCCGCGCAGGGCATCACCCTGCCGCCGGCCGGCGAATATGGCGTCGGCCATATATTCATGCCACGCGACGAAAAGCAGATCGAGCACTTCAAGAAGGTGATCAAGGATGTCGTCACCGAGGAAGGTCAGGTCCTCATCGGCTTTCGCGACGTGCCGGTCGACAATTCCTCACTCTCCAAGGCGCCGGCCATTGCCGCGACCGAGCCACATCATGTGCAGGTCTTCATCGGCGCCGGCGAGGATGCCGAAAACAACGACGAGTTCGAGCGTCGGCTGTTCACACTGCGCAAGGTGATCTCCAACCGCATCTATGACGAGTTCGACGGCGAGGAGAGCAATTTCTATCCGGTATCGCTGTCCTCGGCGACGGTGGTCTACAAGGGCATGTTCCTGGCCTATCAGGTCGGCGTGTATTACAAGGACCTGTCGGACCCGCGCTTCGAAAGCGCGGTCGCCCTCGTGCACCAGCGCTTCTCGACCAACACCTTCCCGTCGTGGAAGCTCGCGCATCCCTACCGCATGGTTGCCCATAACGGCGAGATCAACACGCTGCGCGGCAACGTCAACTGGATGGCGGCGCGCCAAGCGTCGGTGTCCTCGCCGCTCTTCGGTGAAGATATTTCCAAGCTCTGGCCGATCTCCTACGAGGGCCAGTCGGATACGGCCTGCTTCGACAATGCGCTCGAATTTCTGGTGCGCGGCGGCTATTCGATGGCGCATGCGGTGATGATGCTGATCCCGGAAGCCTGGGCCGGCAACCAGTCGATGGCTCCAGAACGCAAGGCCTTTTACGAATATCATGCGGCGCTGATGGAGCCCTGGGACGGGCCGGCCGCCGTCGCCTTCACCGACGGCAAGCAGATCGGTGCGACGCTCGACCGCAACGGCCTGCGGCCGGCGCGCTACCTCGTCACCGATGACGACCGCGTCATCATGGCGTCGGAAGCCGGCGTGCTGCCGGTTCCGGAGGAGAGGATCATTCAGAAGTGGCGCCTGCAGCCGGGCAAGATGCTGCTGATCGATATGGAGGAAGGCCGTATCATCTCCGACGACGAGGTGAAGTCGCAGCTGGCGACGGCGCATCCCTATCGCAGCTGGCTCGGACGCACCCAGCTTATCCTGGAAGAGCTGAAGCCGGTGGAGCCGCGGGCGCTGCGCCGCGACGTGTCGTTGCTCGACCGCCAGCAGGCCTTCGGGTACACGCTCGAAGACACCCGCATCCTGATGTCGCCGATGGCAACGACCGGCCAGGAGGCGATCGGCTCGATGGGCACGGACACGCCGATCTCGGCAATGTCGGAAAAGCCGAAGCTGCTCTATACCTATTTCAAGCAGAATTTTGCGCAGGTGACGAACCCGCCGATTGACCCGATCCGCGAGGAACTGGTCATGAGCCTCGTCTCCTTCATCGGGCCGCGGCCGAACATTCTCGACCACGAGGGGGCGGCGAATGCCAAGCGGCTCGAAGTGCGGCAGCCGATCCTGACCAACGGCGACCTCGAGAAGATCCGCTCGATCGGCCACACGGAAGACCGTTTCGACACCAAGACGCTCGATTTCACCTATGATATCGAGCGGGGTGCCGCCGGCATGCCCGAAATGCTCGACCGGCTCTGCGAGCGCGCGGAAGCCGCCGTCAAGGGCGGCTACAACATCATCGTGCTCTCCGACCGGCAGATCGGGCCTGATCGAATCGCTATTCCTGCGTTGCTTGCGACAGCAGCCGTGCACCATCACCTGATCCGCAAGGGGCTTCGCACCTCGGTCGGTCTCGTCGTCGAGACCGGCGAGCCGCGTGAAGTCCATCATTTCTGCCTGCTCGCCGGCTACGGCGCCGAGGCGATCAACCCCTATCTTGCCTTCGATACGCTGCTCGATATGCATGCCAAGGGCGAATTCCCGAAGGAAGTGGATGCGTCCGAAGTCGTCTACCGCTACATCAAGGCGGTCGGCAAAGGCATCCTCAAGGTGATGTCGAAGATGGGCATCTCGACCTATCAGTCCTATTGCGGCGCGCAGATCTTCGATGCGATCGGCCTGCAGTCGGAACTGATCGACAAGTACTTCTTCGGCACCGCGACGATGATCGAAGGCATCGGCCTCGAGACGATCGCGGCGGAGACCGTCGACCGCCATAACGCGGCCTTCGGCACGGATCCGCTGCTTGCCACGACGCTCGACATCGGCGGCGAATATGCCTACCGCATGCGCGGCGAAAGCCATGCCTGGACGCCCGATGCGGTCGCCGCCCTTCAGCATGCCGTGCGCGGCAATGCCGAGGACCGCTACCGCGAATTCGCCGATATGGTGAACAATTCGGCGCTGCGCATGAACACGATCCGCGGGCTCTTCAGCGTCAAGAGCGCCGAGGCGCTCGGCCGCAAGCCGGTTTCGATCGACGAGGTCGAGCCGGCGGCCGATATCGTCAGGCGTTTCTCGACCGGGGCGATGTCCTTCGGCTCGATCTCCAGAGAGGCGCATACGACGCTGGCGATTGCCATGAACCGGATCGGCGGCAAGTCGAACACCGGCGAAGGCGGCGAGGAATCCGACCGCTATATGCCGCTGGCCGATGGATCGATGAACCCTGAACGTTCGGCGATCAAGCAGATCGCCTCGGGCCGCTTTGGCGTCACCACCGAATATCTCGTCAATGCCGACGTGCTGCAGATCAAGGTGGCGCAAGGCGCCAAGCCCGGCGAAGGCGGTCAGTTGCCGGGTCACAAGGTTGACGCGACAGTTGCCAAGACCCGCCACTCGACGCCCGGTGTCGGCCTGATTTCGCCGCCGCCGCACCACGACATCTATTCGATCGAGGATCTGGCGCAGCTGATCTACGATCTGAAGAACGTCAACCCGACCGCGGATGTCTCGGTAAAGCTGGTCTCCGAAGTCGGTGTCGGCACGGTCGCTGCCGGTGTCGCCAAGGCGCGCGCCGATCATATCACCGTCTCCGGCTTCGATGGCGGCACGGGTGCGTCGCCGCTGACCTCGCTGAAACATGCCGGCAGCCCCTGGGAGATCGGCCTTGCCGAAACCCAGCAGACGCTGGTGCTGAATGGCTTGCGTTCGCGCGTCGCACTGCAGGTAGATGGCGGCCTGAAGACCGGCCGCGACGTCATCATCGGGGCGTTGCTCGGCGCTGACGAGTTCGGTTTCGCCACCGCGCCACTGATTGCGGCCGGCTGCATCATGATGCGCAAGTGCCATCTCAACACCTGTCCGGTGGGTGTGGCGACCCAGGATCCGGTGCTGCGCAAGCGCTTCAAGGGCGCGCCGGAACACGTCATCAACTACTTCTTCTTCGTTGCCAACGAAGTGCGCGAAATCCTTGCCTCGCTCGGGTTTACCCGGCTGGACGAGATCATCGGCGCCTCCGAGCTTCTGGAGAAGGACGAGATGCTGGCGCACTGGAAGGCGAAGGGCCTCGATTTCAGCCGCATCTTCCACAAGGTCGACGCTGCCAAGGAAGAGACCTTCTGGACGAGCCGGCAGCAGCACCCGATCGACGATATTCTCGACCGCGTGCTGATCGAGCAGGCTGAGCCGGCACTGACCGCCAAGACACCCGTTGCCTTCGAAGTCGGCATCAAGAATGTCGACCGTTCGGCAGGCGCGATGCTTTCCGGCGAAGTCGCCAAGCGCTTCCGCCACCGTGGGCTGAAGGAAGACACGATCAATGTGACGCTTCGCGGCACGGCGGGCCAGAGTTTCGGCGCCTTCCTGGCGCGCGGCATCACCTTCAACCTGATCGGCGACGGCAACGACTATGTCGGCAAGGGGCTTTCGGGCGGCAAGATCATCATCCGGCCGCCGGAGAATTCGAGGATCCTGGCCGAGAACTCGATCATCGTCGGCAACACCGTGCTTTACGGTGCGACCGAGGGCGAATGTTATTTCCGCGGTGTGGCGGGCGAACGGTTCGCCGTGCGCAATTCGGGTGCGATCGCTATCGTCGAGGGTGTCGGCGACCATGGCTGCGAATACATGACCGGCGGCGTCGTCGTCGTGCTCGGCGCCACGGGCCGCAACTTCGCGGCCGGCATGTCCGGCGGTGTCGCTTACGTGCTCGATGAGAGCGGCGATTTCGCCAGCCGCTGCAACATGGCGATGGTCGAGCTCGAGCCGGTGCCCGAGGAGGACGACATGCTGGAGAAGCTGCATCATCACGGCGGCGATCTCATGCACAAGGGGCGCGTCGACGTCTCCGGCGATATGACGCGCCATGACGAGGAGCGCCTTTACCAGCTGATCTCCAACCATCTGCACTATACGGGCTCGACCCGCGCCAAGCAGATCCTCGACAGCTGGGCCGACTACCGTCCGAAGTTCCGCAAGGTCATGCCGGTCGAATACCGTCGTGCGCTAGAGGAAATGGAGCGCAGCCGGATGGGCATCGCCGCGGAATGATTTGTGCCGGGGCATCCGTCACCTGCTGACTGAGGTGACGGATGACGAAATATCTCGACGACCCGTGAGGAACCGACGGCGAAGGCTGTCTTGACCGCACGGATGTCTTGCAAGGGATATGATCCAATGACGGTCAAGACAAGCAACTCGCTCGGGCTACCGGGACTGACGATAGACAGATTGGCTGCGGTGAGGCGGTCATGAGGGTAAGGGACGAAAATATGGGTAAGGTAACAGGGTTTCTGGAAATCGACCGGCAGGTGGCGAAGTACCAGCCGGCGTCGGATCGTATCCGTCATTTCCGTGAGTTCACGATCCCGATGTCGGACCCGGAAGTGCAGAAACAGGCTGCGCGCTGCATGGACTGTGGCATCCCCTATTGCCACGGTCCCACCGGTTGCCCGGTTCATAACCAGATCCCCGACTGGAACGATCTCGTCTACAACAACAACTGGGAAGCGGCGATCCAGAACCTGCATTCGACCAACAACTTCCCTGAATTCACCGGTCGGGTCTGCCCGGCGCCTTGCGAGGAAGCCTGTACGTTGAATCTCGAGGATGCGCCGGTCGCCATCAAGACGGTCGAGCAGGCGATCGCCGACAAGGCCTATGAACTCGGCTTCATCCGGCCGCAGCCGGCCACGGTCCATACCGGCAAAAAGGTCGCCGTCATCGGCTCCGGTCCTGCCGGCATGGCGGCGGCCCAGCAGCTCGGCCGCGCCGGCCACGAGGTGCATGTCTATGAGCGCGAGACCAAGCCGGGCGGCCTGCTGCGTTACGGCATCCCCGATTTCAAGATGGAGAAGAACTTCATCGACCGCCGTGTCGAGCAGATGAAGGGCGAAGGTGTCACCTTCCATTGCGGCGCCAATGTCGGCGTCGACGTCAAGGTCGAGCAGCTGTTGGCCGATCACGACGCCGTTCTCTACTGCGGCGGCTCCGAAACGCCGCGTGAGGCTGGTATTCCGGGCGTCGACCTTGCCGGCGTGCATGACGCGATGCCCTATCTCGTGCAGCAGAACCGCCGCGTCGGGCGCGAGAACATCGACAGCGTCGGCTGGCCGTCGGACCCGATCCTTGCCGGCGCCAAACATATCGTCGTCGTCGGCGGCGGCGATACGGCTTCGGACTGCGTCGGGACGGCGTTCCGCCAGGGAGCCGTCAGAGTCACCCAGCTCGACATCCGGCCGCAGCCGCCGGAGAAGGAAGACAAGCTTGCCGTCTGGCCCTTCTGGGCGACGAAGATGCGCACCTCCTCCTCGCAGGCAGAGGGCGCGGTGCGTGAATTCCAGGTGGCCACACTTGAATTTGTCGGCGAAGACGGCGTGCTGATCGGTGTCAAGTGCTGTGAGGTCGACGAACGCCGGCGGCCTGTTCCAGGTACCGAATTCGTCATCCGGGCCGATCTCGCCTTCATCGCCATCGGTTTCCGCGGCCCGTTCACAACGAGCGTGCTGAAGGAGCTCGAGGGCAAGCTGACGCTCAACACCGACAAGCGCGGCTCGACCAACGTCGTCGCCAACGACCGCAACTATAAGACCTCGGTCGACAAGTTCTGGACGGCGGGCGACGTACGCCGCGGCCAGTCGCTGGTGGTCTGGGCGATCCGCGAAGGCCGCCAGGCGGCGCGCGCCATCGACGAGGAATTGATGGGCTCGACCGTCCTGCCGAACTGACCGTCAGCGGCACACGCGCTCACAAGACAAGAACTCCGCCCTCCGGCGGAGTTTTTTCGTAAAGCGCTGCGCGTCCTGTCGACGCGCAAGGATGCGCTTTAGCTCTTTGTCTTTATGCATGTCGTTATCCCGGAACCGCTGCACACTTGTGGGTGACATGCATTATCGCTTTGGACCATGCGCTGGTGCGACCGCTTGACGCGCCGGCATCCGGCGCAAGCCTCAGGCAATGCCGGGAAGCGAGATTTTCGCCGGACGCGGGCGTCAGGAACATCGACCGCCGCGAATGATCGACAAGGATTTTTCAAATGGTTTCTGCACTTGACAGCACGCGGCTGGTTTCTGCCCAATATGCGCTGAAGAACCTTCGCAGCTCCGATGACACTTCGCAGGATCCGCAGAGTTCGTCGGCTGCCGGTATCTTGAGCAGCTATGGGCTCGATCCGAGTTCCGCCTCGCTGCTTTCCAACCAAGCCCTGTCGGGGCTGCTCGACACGCTTTCATCCAACAACGACACGTCCGATGCGACCGACACGACAGGTGGCAGCGCCGACGTGACCAGCGCCTCCTTCATGTCGATGCTGAAGCAACAGCTGCAGGATGCGGCTGCGGCCGAAGGCGACAGCGGCAAGGCCCACGACATGCTGGCCGCCCTCGAAGCGGGCACGCTCACCATCACCGATCCGACGCAGGGCGTCTCGATTGCCGCCTGGGATGTCGACGATCCCGATGCGGCGGACACTGAGAGCAAGGCCGGTAAGGCGATCGATGTCAGCGGTTGGAGCGACTTCCTCGATGCGCATCTTGAGCGCGGCTCCGATGGCGCTTTCGTCAAGGAAAATGGCAGCTATGTCGACCAGACAAACGACAGCAACGCGTTCTTCGGCCTGATCGGCTCGAACTACTATTATCTGAGCTGGCCGCAGGCGACGGCGAAGTAAACGGAACGGAGGAAGGCGGCCGCCGCACGCGGCCCTTTCATTTGACCGAGACTTCGGCCGGCGTCTTTGCCGCAGGCAGGCGGTAATCATCGACGCGGCCGGGAGGCGCGGGCGTCATTTCGCCCTGCTCGACCAGGAGATCGCGGGGCGACCGCGTCAAAGCCATCGGCGGCGGCCTTGCGCCAAGAAGCTCGGCGCCGCCGTCGAGATTGGGATCGGACAGGCTGATCGGCACGGTATGTTCGACCGGATTGGCGGGAAGGCCGAGACCGGGCAGATTGCTGGAGTCGAGGCGAACCAGATCGGGGCTTGCCTGCGTGCCGAGAAGACGCCGCGCCGGTTTTTCCACATAGAAGGCGAGCTTGCGTCGGCCGGCCTGGGTCAGGTTGATGCCATCGGATGTGCGCAGTCTGACCTGCTGGCCGTTCACATCCGAGCCGGTGACGATGAAGTTGCTGTTTTCATCGACGAAACCGTCCCAGATATCGACGAATTCGCCACCGATGCTTTCGACCTGATTGCGGTAGAGTTGGTTCATCTGGACGGCATCGGCCGTCATCTGATCGGATTCGAAGGCGGGAAGGCCGACCCAGAGCAGCGGGATCTTGCGGTCGGTGACTTGCTTGCCGAAGGAAAGAACACGGCGGCGGTATTCGGTGAACCAGCTATCGGTGCGGAATTTTTCCTTGGCCGTATCGGTCATCATCTGCTGGCGATCGTTGGCGCCGATCATCACGACGACCATTGCCGGCTTCAGCTCGTCGATCATCTTCGGTAGCTGTTCCGGCCAGTCGTAGTAATCGTCGCGGACGAGACCGGATGAGACATTGCCGCGGGCTTCAACGACGACCCCCGGCGAGGTCTCGAAGGCGGCAGTGAGCCCGTCGCCGAGGCCGCTGGCCAGGAAATCGCCGACGATCAGGATCTTCTTGGCGTCGCCGAGCTTCTGCACCGCCGGCTCCTCCTGGACGGGCGCGCGAAGCGGCGGCGCGGTGCGGGTGTTGACGACGGCTTTCTGTGATGGCGGGCGCTTGCGCTGCTGGTGCCTTGGCTGCTGGACGTCGGGCGCTTGCGGGCCGTCTTCGAGATAGCGTCGGCCGAGGAAGAAGTCGAGGATCGAACGCCGCTGGTAACGCTGCTCCTGGGCTTGCGCCATAGGCACCGGCGCAAGGGCGCCGAGGCATAGCGAAGCCGCCGCCAAGGCGAGCACCAGCCAACGGATTGGGGTTCGATCAGTTTTCTTCGTCATGGGCAGTTCCGCATCTGCCGGCATCTTGCACGCAGGCCAGGCCAGCGTCCACTCCGCTATTATGTAGGTCAGGGTTCCGCCGCTTCTAGCGGCGAAGTGCGTTCAGAAGCGGCAGTGAGGGCTCGCCATCCGGCTGCATGCCGATGCGCGACTGCACGGCCGATATCGCCGCCTTCGAACCAGAGCCGAAATTGCCGTCGACCTCGCCATTGTAATAGCCGAGCGTCTTCAGACGGGTCTGCAGCTCGAATTTCTCGGTGACGTCGAGGGCGCCGTCCGGGCGCGGCCAGCGCTGCTGCATGCCGCCGTAGCCGGCGATCTGGTCGGCGAGCAGGCCGACGGCAAGCGCATAGCTGTCCGACGCATTGTAGTTCTTGATGGTGAAGAAGTTGGCGGTCATCAGGAAGCCGGGGCCGCCGGCGCCAGCGGGCATCTTCAGCATGGCCTTGGTGGCGCTCTCGCGGAAAGCCTTGCCATTCGGGCGTGCAAGGCCGAGCGCCGCCCATTGTGCCAGTGTGTGGGTCTTGCCGGTCTGGTTGGCGGCTGCGGCGGGAACGACAACCTCGTAGCCCCAGGTCTTGCCGGTGTCCCAGCCGTTCTTCATCAGGAGATTAGCAGAGGTCGCCAGCGCATCGGGCACCGAGTTCCAGATGTCGCGATGGCCGTTACCGTCGGCATCGACGGCATAAAGCAGGTAGCTTGTCGGAATGAACTGGGTGTGGCCCATGGCGCCGGCCCAGGAGCCGGTCATCTCGCGTGCCGGCACATCGCCGTTCTGCAGGATCTTCAGCGCGGCGACCAGCTGCTTCTTGGCGAATTTGGCGCGGCTCGGATCGGCATAGCCAAGCGTTGCCAGCGCGCGCGGTACGTAGTGCAGCCGGTCGTCCTTGTCGAGGATGGCGCCGTAATTCGATTCCATCGACCAGATGGCCAGGAGAATGGTCTTGTCGACGCCGAATCGCTGTTCGATCGCAGCGAGCGTTCTTGCGTGTTTGACAGCCATCTCGCGGCCGATCTTGACCGTATAGGGATTGACGCGGGAGTCGACATAGTCCCAGATCTTCGAAGTGAATTCCGGCTGGTAGGCCGCCTTTTCGAGCACGGTCGGATCGGGCTCGGTCACCCCGGAAAAGGCCTTTTGATAAGTTGCCTTACTGATGCCACTCTGAGCAGCAGTCTGGTAAAAATCCGCGATCCATTTCTGGAACCGGGAATCGGCTTTCGCGTTGTCAGGAACCAGCCCGACCTGGGCGGCGACAACGAGGGCGAGAGCAAGACCACGAAGGGAGTATTTGTGATTCTGGGCCATCGACAATCGTATCCGTCATCTTCAGTTTCCGGTGCAGCGGGGCATCATGTCCGCCCAAACCCGAGACTACAGGAACGGAGTCAACAAATTCTTTACCATGGCGATCCGCTGCGGTCACCATTTGCAAAACAGTAGCAATTCTATACTAGTTAAAGCTAAAAAGCTCCATTTCCAAAGCGATATGATCGAAGCAGGAGGCCGGGTGTGGCTCAACACAATAAAGTTCGTAAAGCAGTATTTCCGGTTGCCGGGCTAGGGACGCGATTCCTGCCGGCAACCAAGGCTGTTCCGAAGGAAATGTTGACCGTCGTCGACAAGCCAATCATTCAATATGTCGTCGATGAGGCGATCGAGGCCGGGATCGAACATCTGGTCTTCGTCACCGGACGCAACAAGCACGTCATCGAAGATTATTTCGACATCCATTTTGAACTTGAACAGACGCTCAAGGAGCGTGCCAAGAAGGCGGAAATCACTCTCCTGCAACAGCAGCTTCCCAAGGCCGGCACGGTGAGCTTCACCCGCCAGCAGGAGCCGCTCGGCCTCGGCCACGCGGTTTGGTGCGCCCGCGAGATCGTCGGTGACGAGCCCTTCGCGTTGCTGCTGCCCGATATGATCATGAAGGGCGACAAAGGCTGCATGAAGGGCATGATCGACCTCTACGGCCAGAGCGGCGGCAATATCATCGCCGTCGAGGAATGCGCGCCCGACCAGGCGCATAGATACGGCATCGTCGGCGTTGGCGAGGCGATCGGCGACGGCTTCCGCATCACCGGCATGGTGGAAAAGCCCGCCAAGGGGACGGCGCCTTCAAACTTCTTCATCAACGGCCGCTATATCCTGCAGCCGGAGATCTTCAAGATCCTCGAAACCCAGGAGCGTGGCGCCGGCAACGAGATCCAGCTCACCGACGGCATGCTGAAGCTGCTAAAGGAACAGGATTTCGCCGGTTACCACTTCCGCGGCGCGACCTACGACTGCGGCGCCAAGGACGGCTTCATCCTGGCAAACGTCGCCTTCGCCCTCGAACGTGACGATATCCGCCCCACCGTCGAAGGCGGCTTCAAGGAATTGCTTGCCGGTCTGAAGTAAGCTTCCCCACGGCATAAAACTGTTACAGCGCCGCGCGTCCGACCGGATGCGCGGCGTTTTGCATCACCAATACATGTCGCCCGGTGCAGCGGTTCCGGGATAACGACATACATAAAAACAAAGAGCTTTAGCGCTTCAACTTGAGACCGACGCCGGCGCGCCATTGCTGCGAATCGGTGCCTTCCTTGCGCGTCGTCAGCTCGTAGCCGAGCGTGCTGGTCAAATCGAGATAGCGGTTGATGTTCCAGGTCAGACCGGTCGCGGCGGTATAAACGAGTTCGTCATTGATGGTGCTGTCGGTGGGATAGTCGCGCCACGTCACGCCGCCGATCATCGTGCCGACCAGATTGTCGCGCAGCTGATGGGTGACGGTCGTCGTCAGCGCATGCGAGACGTAGCCGCTTTCGCCCGCCGTGGTCGAGGGTTGGATGCTCGTCTGTAGGTCGAGATTGACATCGGTGCCGCGGATCGGCGACCAGAGCAGGCTTGCATCGAGTGTAGCGGTATCGATCGAGGACAGGCGGCTGTCTTCGAAATTCGCCATCTCGTAGCCAACACCGACTTCACCCTTCAGCTTTTCGCCAAGATCGACCTCGACGCCTGCCTTGGCGCCATAGCTATGGCCGGAACGCTCGTAACCGGCGGAATCGCGCGTCTCGTCATAGACGCTCCGGCCGATCGTCGCCTCGATGAAGGGAATGAGCGCCGGAGACAGCTCGTAGCCGACGCGGCCGCGCAGCGTGCCCGCTGTCTGGTTGCGGTCGCTCAAAGTCACGGTCGTGCCGTTCGCAAGCGTGGCATCCGAATAGATCGAGCGGGTCAGCGCCAGTGCCGTCGTGCCGCGCAGGATGCCGAAATCGCGTTGAACGGAGGCCCCGGCCGAAAACTCCTGCACGTCCGACTGCTGTGCGGCGTCGGCGATGGCATCGGGGTCGTCCGTATCCTCGCGATAGAAATTGTAACCGGCGGTGAGGTGCGCGGTGGTATCGTCGGGAAGATCCAGCCTGAGGTCGCTGTTGATCTTGAAAGAGGGCTGTTCCTCGCCCTCGCCACTGATATTCCGCTGCCAGGCGCCTTCCGCGGTTACGGTCAGCTGATGTCGTCCCCAGTCGGAGGTCAGGGTCGCGGCTGCATCCGTTTCGAGAAAGGCGCGCCGCTGCGTGGTGTTGCCGTCCTTGGTGGTCTCGGTGTTGACGCTCTGGGTGACGCTCGGGCGGAGCACGAAAGTGCCGATCGGAATGCCCGGTGTTTCGGCCGTCGAGGCGCTTTCGGCGGCTCTGCGGCGCGGCGTTTCGTCGATCGGCGCTTCGCGGGTGTTCAGCCGGCGGATGTCCTCATCGAGGATGGAGCCGGTAATGTCGTCGCCGGCTTGCGCGCCCGGTATGGCAGGCCTCTGCGAGGCATCATCCGCGTTCGCGGACGTGCCGTTTGCCGCAGGCGTGGCGGTATCGTCGGTCTCTTCATCGAAACCGGCGGTTGCGTTATTCGTGGTGCGATAGTCCGCAGAAGCCGCGGAACGGCTGTTTGACGCGCCTACCGGCTGCGGTGAGGTGGACTGTGCAAAGGCTGCCTGACCGAGCAGCAGACTGCCGAACGCGACAAACGAGACGGCATAGCTCATGGCGCGGAGCGGCGTCACACTGCTCGTCTGTTTTGGCTGGCCCATGCAATTCGCGCCTGACATGCTTTCGGTTCTTACCCAAAGGTAAAGCCTCGTGGTTAATCATTCGTTGCCGGCGGCGGGCGCTGTTCCACATTTCGGAAAGAGTGCGGGTCGGAAAGAGTGCGGGGTGGACTTGGAAAGTGAAAAGGTCTAACGCAATTTCATGAACAGAAGAGCGATCAACCTCGTTGAAAACAGCGTGCTCGAATCGGCAAAACGCACGATAGAGACCGAAAGACGCGGTCTTGAAGCGCTTGAGCAGGCCTTTGACAACGGATTGGCCGGTCCATTCACGCGCGCCATCGAAGTGATCGGCGACATCTCCGGCCGCGTCATTGTCACCGGGGTCGGCAAAAGCGGGCATATCGGCGCCAAGCTCGCGGCGACATTCGCTTCAACGGGGACACCCGCGTTTTTCGTGCATGCGGCGGAGGCCAATCACGGCGATCTCGGCATGATCGCGCGCGACGACGTCGTGTTGGCGATTTCCAAAGGCGGCGAGAGCGCCGAACTCAAGAGCATCATTTCCTTCACGCGGCGCTTCTCTATTCCGCTGATCGCGATCACCTGCAGCGACCGTTCCTCGCTTGCAACAGCCGCCGATATCGTCCTTCTCGTGCCGAACGAGCAGGAGGCCTGCCCGAACGGGCTGGCGCCGACGACCTCGACGCTGATGCAGCTCGCGATGGGTGATGCGCTGGCGGTGGCGCTGTTGGAAGCGCGCGGCTTTACCGCCACGGATTTCCACGTGTTCCATCCTGGCGGCAAGTTAGGCGCGAGCCTGATGCATGTCGCCGATATCATGCATACCGGCGAGCGGCTGCCGCTCGTGGCCAAGGGCACACCGATGCCGGAGGCGATCACGGTGCTGTCGCGCAAGCATTTCGGCTGCGTCGGCGTGCTTGACGAGGATGGGCGGCTCTGCGGCATCGTCACCGAAGGCGACATGGCTCGCAACCTGACCCGCAATCTCTCCGAACTTGCCGTCGACGACATCATGACACGGACGCCGAAAACCGTGAAGTCGACGGTGCTGGCGACCGCCGCCCTGGCGCTGCTCAACCAGCATCACATCGGCGCACTAATCGTCACCGATGACGACCGCAGGCCGGTCGGACTGGTGCATTTCCATGACCTGCTGCGGATCGGCGTCGCCTGAGGTCGTGGCATCGTTGCTGCCGGATCTCCGCCGAGTGTTTGCAAATCATAATGCGCATTTGCCGGCTTCGAAGATTGTATCGAAAGACGATGTGAAAAATGACAAAAACCGCGCTGATTACTGGGGTGACGGGTCAGGATGGTGCCTATCTGGCCGATTTGCTTCTGAGCAAAGGCTATACGGTGCATGGTATCAAGCGCCGGTCATCGTCTTTTAATACCGGCCGCATCGAGCATATCTACCAGGATCCGCATGAGGAACATCCACGCTTCATCCTCCACTATGGCGATATGATCGACTCGACCAATCTTCTGAGGATCGTGCAGCAGACACAGCCCGATGAGATCTATAATCTTGCCGCACAAAGCCATGTGGGTGTCAGCTTCGAAACGCCCGAATATACCGCGGATGCCGATGGTATCGGGACGTTGCGGCTGCTCGAAGCGATCCGTATCCTGGGGCTCGAGCAAAAGACCCGGTTCTACCAGGCATCGACGTCGGAACTCTACGGTCTTGTGCAGGAAGTGCCGCAGAGCGAGAAGACGCCGTTTTATCCGCGTTCTCCCTATGCCGCAGCCAAGCTCTATGCCTATTGGATCGTCGTGAATTATCGCGAGGCCTATGGCATGCACGCATCCAACGGCATTCTTTTCAATCACGAAAGCCCGCTTCGCGGCGAAACCTTCGTCACGCGCAAGATCACCATGGCGGTGGCTGCCATCCATCTGGGTCGGCAGGACAAGCTCTTTCTCGGCAATCTTGACGCCCAGCGTGACTGGGGCCATGCCCGTGAATATGTCGAGGGCATGTGGCGCATGCTGCAGCAGGACACGCCGGATGACTACGTCTTGGCGACGGGTGAGACCACG
>NZ_AEYF01000034.1 GCF_000292525.1 Rhizobium sp. CCGE 510 | reverse complement strand
CCCAAGAGTCCACGCCTCCTAAAGCGCGTCGCAATCCTTCGTTTTTTGCTTCTGACGCTTTAGGTCTTTGTTTTTGCTCGATCAGACAGGCTCGACCGTCAGGTCGCGGCCGTTGCTCGAAATCACCTTCACCTGCGTTCCCACCGGCAAGTCAGGTCCCATCACCTGCCATAGCGTATCGTCGAGGCGGATGCGGCCGCGGCCCTCGCGGATCGGTTCGTGCAGCGTCGCCGTGCGGCCGACGAGGCTGGCGCCGCGCTGATTGAGGAAGGGCTCGTCGGTCGTGGAATTGCGCAGTGTCAGCCGCCGGCCGGCGAAGGTCGTGGCAACGGCGAGCAGCGCAAAAAGGATCGCCTGCAATTCCCAGACCCAGAAGGCGCTGTCCCAAAAGAGCAGCGACAGCGCGCCGACGATCAGGGCCGCAAGGCCGATCCAGACCAGGAAGAAGCCGGGCACGATCATTTCCGCGGCGAGCAGCACGAGACCGGCGACCCACCAACTCCATGGACCAAGTTCGGCGACGATCTTCGCCAGCATGGCTTATCGCTCCTGATCGGGATTGAAAGGATTGGGGGTCGACGGATTGATCGGCGGGGTCGAGCGCGCCGGTGCCGGGCGGGGACGCGGCAGGGGTGGCGGCGTTGCCGGGTTGTTGCCGGTATCGCCGAAGACTTCGCGGGCAATAGCGCCGATGCCGCCGAGCGAGCTGAGGATGGAAGAGGCTTCCATCGGCATCATCACGATCTTCGAATTGGGTGCCGAACCGATCGAGGTGAGCGCCTCGGTGTATTTCTGCGCGACGAAATAGTTGATCGCCTGAATGTCACCGGCGGCAATCGCTTCGGAGACCATCTTCGTCGCTTTGGCTTCGGCCTCGGCCAGGCGTTCGCGGGCTTCAGCATTGCGGAAGGCGGCCTCGCGCTGGCCTTCGGCTTGGAGAATGGCCGATTGCTTGGCGCCTTCCGCCCTGAGGATCTGCGCGTTGCGCGAGCCTTCGGCTTCCAGCACCTGGGCGCGTTTCTCGCGCTCGGCCTTCATCTGGCGGGCCATTGCATCGACGAGGTCGCGCGGCGGCTGGATGTCCTTGATCTCGACACGGGTGACCTTGATGCCCCAGGGATGCACGGCCTCGTCGACGACGCGCAGCAGCCGGTCGTTGATTGCATCGCGGTTGGAGAGCAGCTCGTCGAGATCCATCGAGCCCATGACCGAGCGGATGTTGGTCATGGTGAGATTGAGGATGGCGTTTTCGAGATTGGCAACCTGATAGGCAGCCTGGGCGGCGTTGAGCACCTGATAGAAGGAGACGGCATCGGCCGAGACCGAGGCATTGTCCTTGGTAATCACCTCCTGGGTCGGCACGCTCAGCACCTGCTCCATCACGTTCAACCGGGCGCCGACACGCTCGATGAAGGGAGTGATCAGGTTAAGACCGGGCTCCAGCGTGCGGGTGTAGCGCCCGAAGCGCTCGATCGTATAACGGTAGCCCTGCGGCACGGTTTTGATGCCGGCAAAGAGCACCAGAATGACGAAAATAACCAGCACGATCACGACGATATCGAAGCCGCCGAACAGCATGAAAAATTCCTCTCATCCGCGCATGCGCGCGCGCGTACACCATAGATGTGGTGAGTTAGCATGTTCTTTGCGAGGAGGAAATGACACACGCATGCGCACCTCCCACCATCCGCCTAGAAGTGAAAGCAAGGTTTGGTTTTGCAGGGCCTATTCGGGGTGTCGCCGGCTAACCGTGCAGCGCTTCTTTCTAAAACGGTTTCTCAGACCCAGCCCTGCAATTCGCGGCGGACGACCTTTTCCAGCACCTTCATGCCGTCCTCGCTGTCGTTGAGGCAGGGGATATGCGAAAACTTTTCGCCGCCGTTCTCATGGAAGGAATGGGCAGCCTGTTCGGCAATCTCCTCCAATGTCTCCAGACAGTCGGAGACGAAGCCGGGATTGATGACGGCGATACGCTTGACGCCGTCTTTGGCAAGCTTCTCCACTGTCTTGTCGGTATAGGGCTGCAGCCATTCTTCCGGCCCGAAGCGCGACTGGAAGGTGACCATGAAGTTTTCCTTGGCGAGCCCGAGCCGCTCGCGCAGCAGCCGGCCGGTCTTCTGGCATTGACAGTAGTAGGGATCGCCCTGTTTGAAATAGGACATCGGAATGCCGTGGAAGGAGGCAAGCAGCATCTCCGGTTTCCAGTCGAGAGTCGAAAGATGCCCTTCGACAGATTGTGCGAGCGCCTCGATATAGGCCTCGTCGTCGTGATAGGCGGGCACGGTGCGCAGCGCCGGCTGCCAGCGCATCGAGAGCAGTTTCTGAAAGGCCTTGTCGTTGACCGTGGCGGTCGTTGCCGCCGCATATTGCGGATAGAGCGGGAAGAGCAGGATGCGGTCGCAACCGTCTTGCTTCAGCGCCTCGATGCGCGAAGCGATCGACGGGGTGCCGTAGCGCATCGCCCAGTCGACCTTGACGTTGTCGAGATCCTTCAGGCGCCCGGTCATCAGCTCCGACTGGTTGCGCGTGTAGGTGCGGAGATAACTTTCATTCTTCTCCTTATTCCAGATAAGCTCATAGGCCTTGCCGACTTTCTGCGGGCGGGTGTTGAGCACGATGCCGAACAGGATCGGATACCACTTCCAGGGCGACCATTCGATGACGCGGCGATCGGTCAGGAACTCCCTGAGGTAGCGGCGCATCGAGGTATAATCCGTCCCGTCGGGCGTGCCGAGATTGACCAGCAGGACACCGACCTTGCCTGACTTGACGGCCGGATGGTCCGCCGGGCGGAGAGAAATATCTGCTGTCATTCTGGCCCCAAACGCTCATTTATCCCACCGGCTCATACGCAGCCTCGAGATCATGGTTCACCCTATAGAAAGAAAAACCGGCCCGGGAAACCCCGGACCGGCCCGTGGCATCGAGACAAATCGTCTTACTTGGCGGGGACCTCGATCTCCTTGCCAACCGTCAGGTGATGCGGGTCCGGCTTGCCGTTGGCCTCAGAAAGCTTCCGCCACAATGTGCCGTCGCCATAGAAGGTGACGGCGAGATCCCAGAAGGTGTCGCCCGCAGCGATGACGTGGGTGGAGGGTGTCGTTGCGGCAGGTGCGGAGGCTGCTGGTGCCGGTACCGGTGTCGGTTCCGCAGCAGTTGCGGGTGCTGCCGGCGTCGCGGGGGTAGGCTCTGTGGCTGGTGCGGGTGCCGCAGGGGCTGGCGCGGGCTCTGTTGTCGGTGCAGGTGCTGCCGGCGCGGGAGTAGGAGCCACCGGTTCGGCAGCGGGCGCCTGTGCTATGGTGGCGCCTGTTTCTGTGACGCGGCCGTCGGTGTAGGGCTTATAGGGGGAGTGGGCGGCCAGAAATTCGGCGGTGACGTCGGCAAGATCCGGGCCAAAGTCATAGGCGTTCTTGCCGTCCTTGAAGATCGAATAGCCATCGCCACCGGCCCGCATGAAATTGTTGGTGGCGACCTTGTAGGTTTTACCTGGGTCGATCGGGGTGGAGTTGTCGCCCTCCTTCACCTGGACATCGCTGACGCGGCTGCCGACAGGCTTCGACTGGTCGAAGGAGAATTTCAGGCCGGCGACCTGCGGGAAGCGGCCGGCGCCCTGATCGATTTGGCTGACGCCGTTCTCGAGCGCCTTGACGACGTCTGCGCCGGTGGCCTCAAAGGTGGCCAGCGTATTCTGGAAAGGCAGGACGGTGATGACCTCGCCCTGGGTGACCTCGCCGCCGTCGATTGAAGCACGCAGGCCGCCGCCATTCTGGACGGCGATGGTAACGCCCTGGTTCTTGGTGCGATCAAGCATGGCGTCGGCCACCAGATTACCCATTGAGCATTCCTTGACGCGGCAGACCTTGCGGTCGCCGTCGATCGGGGCTTCGGAGGAGCCGATGACCTTCTTGCGCAGTTCTTCGATCGGTTTGGCCAGTTCGGCGATGCGGGCAACGACGGCAGGATCGGGCGTAAAGGTAGAATCGATCAGGATCGGATCGCCCTTAGCATCCTTGACGACGCCGCTATCGTCGAAATTGACGACGAGATCGCCGAGATATTTGCTGTAGGAGGCAGCCTGAACGACCGGCACCTTGTAGCCACCGGGATTGTCGACCATCGTCGGGTAGGGTCCCTCAGCCTTTGGATCGGTATTGGAGAGCAGGCTATGGGAGTGGCCGCCGACAACGACATCGACATCCGGGATCTTGGCGATCAAAGCGAGATCGCGGGAGTAGCCGACATGGGTCAGTGCGATGATCTTGTTGACGCCTTGGCCCTTCAGATCCTGGACGGCTGAGGTGATCGCCTGGACGTCGTCGGCGATCGTGACGTTCGGTCCGGGGGAGGACAGCTCAGCCGTATCATTGGTGACGGCGCCGACGATGCCAATCTTCTGGCCGCCGACATCGAGCACCAGCGACGGCTTGATACGGTCGCCAAGCTTGGAGGCGGCTGTCGCCTTGACGTTCGCCGTCACGACGGGAAACTGCACCTTGTCGAGGAAGGTCGCAAGCCCGTCCTCGCTGTCGTCGAATTCATGGTTGCCGACCGTCATGGCGTCGAACTTCATCAGGTTCAGGAATTCGGCTTCGGCAGCGCCCTTATAGGTCGTGTAGAACAGCGAGCCCTGGAAATTGTCGCCGGCATTCAGCAGGACGACGTTCTTGCCCGATAGAGCCTGACGGCGCTGGTCGATCGCGACCTTCAGGCGCGCAGCACCACCGAAGCATTCGTTCTTGCCTTCTTCCTCGGCCGAGCAGGTGGAGTCGAACTTGTTGATCGATTCGATGCGCGAGTGGAAATCGTTAATATGAAGAATATTGAGTTCGTAATCCGCAAAGGCGGCGCCCGCGCTTAGCGCCAGCATGGACGCGGTCAAAAGACCGAAGCTGAAAGACTTCGTCATCCGTGTTCTCCTGATTGAGGCGAGAGATCCCCCCTGATCCTCGCCAATCCCTTCTTAGTCCGTCGGGGCGGCCCCGGCTTGCGGATGTTCCATCAGACGATGGGCGACCGCAAGAGAAAGCTGGGCCAGGCCGGGCGCTTTCCAAGGGGGCATGGCAAAAAAGCCGGGTGGCTATCCCAGGCATTCGCCGGCGGCGGCGTTTCGATAGAGTTCGTGCACGGCCTCCGCAATATTCGGAACCGTAGCGAGCGCGATGCTCAAACAGAGAAGGAAAACGAGGCGATGAAAGCGCCGGCCGGCCCGATAGGCCAAGAGCGCGCCGGCACCGTAGATCAGGATTGCCGGCACCGCAAAGATCAGCACCTGCGGCGGCCGATCGCAATCGGGGGCGGCGATACCCTGGGCGCGATAAACGTTGACCGGCAGAACGACCGCCAGCGCCGCAAGCGGCATTGCAATTAATAAGACGAGGTAAAAAACGAAGGCCCGCATGGCGTGCCTGGCCTATCGCCTCATCGTCAGCCGCGGCGGGAAAGCGTGAATTGTGCGCCGGAATCGGAGGTGCAATTGAGCTGGCTCTGATTGACCAGGGCGCAATTCACCTTGGACTGAGTCTTGCGCACCAGCGAAGTCATGTTGATCTCCACCAAGGTCGGCGAGGTATTGATGTAGGTGCCCGAGGCAAGAAGCTGGTTGCTGTCGGTCGTGCGGGTGGTGAAACTACCGCCCTGGAAGGTGGAAACGATGCCGTTCGGATCGCTCCAGTTGCCTTCGACGCCGGTGGCTGCCGGCGTCATTGCAACCGGCAGGCGGCGCGGCTCTGATGAAACGCAGGCGGCGAGAGCAGCCGCTGCACCGACAAGAACGAGACCAGTTCTGATTTTCATAAAGCTTCTCCCGGCGAATCGGCGCGGCGGACACCCGCCAAGTTCGGGCAAAACATGGCGCGCGCCCGGCGTGAAGGCAAGCCTTGGCGGGGCGCCGGGCGGCATTTAGACAGCCGGCGTTACAAAAATGCCCGCCTTGCGGCGGGCATCTTCAAGGTTGCGCGAGCGATCTCAGCGAACGAGAATGTTCTTGAACTGCCACGGATCCTTGGTGTCGATATCTTCCGGGAAGAGGCCCGGGCGACCATCGAGCGGAGTCCAGTCGGTATAGTGTCCCTCGACCGGGCCGAGATAAGGCATCTGCACTTCGAGGCAGCGCTTGTAGTCGATCTCGTCGGCCTCGACGATGCCGGCATTCGGGTTTTCCAGCGCCCAGACCATGCCGGCGAGAACGGCGGATGTGACCTGCAGACCGGTGGCGTTCTGATAGGGCGCGATGCGGCGCGTTTCTTCCAGCGACAGGCGTGAGCCATACCAGTAGGCGTTCTTCTCGTGGCCGTAGAGCAGGACGCCGAGTTCGTCGATGCCGTCCTCCAGCTCGTCCTCGTCGAGAACATGGTGGACCGGCTGCGCCGTGCCGCCATTGCCGAACATCTCATGAAGCGAGAGCACGGCGTCGTTGGCCGGGTGGTAAGCATAGTGGCAGGTCGGGCGGAAGGTCACTTCGCCGTCCTTGTCGCGAACGGTGAAGTAGTCGGCGATCGAGATCGACTCGTTGTGGGTGACGAGGAAGCCATATTGCGGGCCGGGCGTCGGGCACCAGGTGCGTACGCGGGTGTTGGCGCCCGGCTGCTCCAGATAGATCGCCGCCTTGTTGCCCTTCTTGTGCTTCTTGGCGTTCTTCGGCATCCACTCTTCATGTGTGCCCCAGCCGAGTTCGGCCGGCTGCAGGCCTTCGGAGATGAAGCCTTCGACGGACCAGGTGTTCCAGAAGACGTTGAGCGGCTTCGGATGCTTGGTGCGCTGGGTGTCGCGCTCGGCGATGTGGACGCCCTTGACGCCGAGCTTCTTCATCAGCTTTGCCCAGCCTTCGCGATCGTGCTGGTCCGGCTCTTCGAACTTGAGGCCGGTGTCGTTGGCGAGATTGACAAGCGCCTGCTTGACGAACCAGGAGACCATGCCCGGATTGGCGCCGCAGGTGGAGACGGCGGTGGCGCCACCCGGGTTCTTCGCCTTTTCCTTGCGCATGGTTTCGCGCAACGCATAGTTGGTGCGGTCGGCATTGCTCATGCCCTTGTCGAAATAGAAGCCGAGCCAGGGTTCGACGACGGTGTCGACGTAGGGCACGTCATGCTTGCGGCAGAGCTTGATAATGTCGAGCGAGGAGGTGTCGACCGAGAGGTTGACGCAGAAACCCTGGCCTTCGCCTTCGGTCAGCAGCGGCTTCAGCAGTTCCTTGTAATTTTCCTTGGTGACATATTCCTTGATGTGGCGAACGCCGTGTTTTTTCAGAATCTCCATGTCGGAGGGCTCTTCGCGCGGATCGATGACGACCATCCGGCTCTTGTCGAATTTGAAGTGGCGCTCGATCAGGGGCAGGGTGCCGCGGCCGATGGAGCCAAAGCCGATCATGACGATCGGGCCGGTGATTTCGGCATATACCGGATAGTTTTGTTCCGTCATTCTTTTCTCCTGTGGAAGGGGACGAAGGCGTTCAGCCTGAAGAATTGTTTTGAAATTGCCGCAGAGATGCGAAGTGACCGGCTCTAACCATAAAACGGCGTCACAATAAAGAGTGTTGAGGGGGAAACGACAAATATCGGGCCGGCGAGGGATGGTGTGATCATCCAGTTGGCGTCTTTAAAAATCAGCGTTTCAGGATTTCCAGCCCTTCGATCGTCGTCGTCACTGCAAGCTCGGTGATGTCGTATTCGGCAACACCGTGGATTGTAAAGGGATCGGCGGCGATATAGGCCTCGATCGCAGCGCGGTCGCCGACCGCCAGGATCACGCCGCCGGTGCGCGGCACCTTGCGGCCTGATGCGAGGAACCAGCCCTTCGCATACCCCTCCTTCACCCAGGCCATGTGCGGCTCCATATGCCGGTCGGCTTCGTCATTGGGCTTGATATAGGTGAGGGAGAGAATGAACATGGTCAGTTCCTCAGAAGGTTTGCGCGGATCAGGCCGCGCAGGGAGTTGCCGATATAAAGCTTGCCGGCATCGAGATCGGCAAGGGTGAGGCGGCCGACGCGCGCCTTTCGGGTGCAGATAAGCTCAGTGCGCAGCACGCCGGCGAGCAGACCGCAGGAGATCGGCGGGGTGCGCAGAATGCCGGTCCCATCGTCCAGGAAGATCGAGGTGATGGTGCCCTCGCAGACTTCGCCGCGCTCGTTCAAAAGAATGACTTCGTCGGCCTCGTCGGGCCTGTATTCGGCGCGTGCGCTCTCGTAGACGGCGCGGAGGGTGGTTTTGACGCGCAGCAGCCTGTCGGCGGAGTTCAGACGCGTCTCTGCGAGGCGAACGGTCCAGGTGGTGGCGGGCACCAGCGGCACGAATGCGGCGCTGGTCACCTCGATGCGGCCTTGGGCGTCGAAAGTCAGGCGGACACGCAGCGGACCGTCTGCACCGGTGATGGCTGCGTCAAGCCTTGCCGCCGCCTCGATCGGTTGCGGAAAGCCAAGGCGACGGGCGGAGCGGGAAAGCCTGGCGAGATGAAGCCGCAGGCGGATAAAACCCTCGCCAGGCTGCCAGCGTAGCGTCTCGATCAGCGAAAAATCGATCATCGCGCGATCCACTGATCGCCGACGGCGAAGCGGGCCTTGAGCAGGCATTCCTCATATTCGGCCTCGGCTGTGGAATCAAAGACGATGCCGCCGCCGACATTGAAGACGGCTCTGCCGCCGTCAAAAAGCGTGACGGTGCGGATGGCGACGGAAAAGCGCATCGCGCCGCTCGGCGAGATCATGCCGATCGCGCCGCAATAGGCGTCGCGGGGCGTATCTTCGAGCGCATGCAGAATTTCCATTGCTCGTATCTTCGGCGCGCCGGTGATCGAGCCGCAGGGAAAGAGCGCGGAGAAGACGTCGCGGATCGAAAGGCCGGGGCGGAGCCTTGCCTGCACATGGCTGACCATCTGATGGACGGTCGGGTAGGTCTCGATGTCGAAGAGCTTGGGGACGTCTAGCGTGCCGACCTCGGTAATGCGGGAAATATCGTTGCGCAGCAGATCGACGATCATGCGGTTTTCCGCCTGCGTCTTGATATCGCGGCGCATGGCTTCGATGATTTCGGCATCTTCGGCGGCGGTGGCGCCGCGTTTGGCAGTGCCTTTCATCGGATGGGTCTCGATCCAGCCTTCTTCATCGGTGCGGAAGAACAGTTCCGGCGAGCGCGAAAGGATGACCGGACCGCCGAGATCAACCAGCGCGCCGTATTTGACCGGCTGGCGTTCGATCAGCGACCAGAAGGCAGCACGGGGATCGCCGTTCCAGAGCGCCTCGACCGGCATGGTGAGGTTCGCCTGGTAGGCGTCGCCAAGCCGCAGATGCTGGTGCAGGCGGTCGAAGCGCTCTTTATATAAGGGGAAATCCCAGGCGGCTTTCGGGGCAGTCAGGAATTCTTCGTTTTCGAGGCGCTGCCTTGGTTGGGCAAGCGGGTGTGTGTCCGGCTGCGGCGCGTCGAAGACGCCGAAACAGAGTAGCGGTGTTTCGCGGTCTTCCCCGGCGAAAGACGCGAGTTTTTCTTCGAAGAGATATCCGGCCTCGTAGCTCATATACCCGGCAAGCCATTTGCCCTCGGCCTTGGCCTCTTCCATTCGGACAAGACCTGCAAAAAATTCAGCGCGCGTCCTGGCAAGGATGATCTCTGCCGGCTCGGCGAACAGCATCACCTGTCCGGTCGTGTCGTCGCGGAAAAGGATATACGATTGGGTTTCGGCCATCGGCGGCGTCTTTTCTTGGAGCACGATCCCTGATCCGCCTGCCGGCGCCTCTCCCCGCCTGCGGGAAGAGGTCGGCCGTGGGGAGGCAGATCAGGCAGCCCTATCCAAAGCCTCCAACTCGTCGATCAGCCCTTCGATCATCGACAGTCCCTGGCTCCAGAACGACGGATCGGTGGCGTCGAGGCCGAAAGGCTTCAAAAGCTCCGAATGGTGCTTGGTGCCGCCTGCCTTCAGCAGTTCGAAATACTTCTCCTGAAAACCCTTTTCTGCCTTCTGGTAGACGGCATAGAGCGAATTCACCAGGCAATCGCCGAAAGCATAGGCGTAGACGTAGAAGGGCGAGTGGATAAAATGGGGGATATAGGCCCAATAGGTCTCATACCCTTCAGAAATGTTGATCGCCGGCCCGAGGCTTTCCGACTGGACGGAGAGCCAAAGTTCGCCAATGTCGTCGGCGGTAAGTTCCCCTGCTTTGCGGGCGGTGTGGAGCTTGCGCTCGAATTCGTAAAAGGCGATCTGGCGCACGACCGTGTTGATCATGTCCTCGACCTTCTGGGCGAGCATGGCCTTGCGCTCGCGCAAGTCGCTGGTTTTTTCCAGAAGCGCGCGGAAAGTCAGCATCTCGCCGAAGACGGAGGCGGTTTCGGCGAGCGTCAGCGGCGTCTGGCACATCAGCGCCCCTTGCGCGCCGGCGAGTACCTGGTGCACGCCGTGCCCGAGTTCATGGGCAAGCGTCATCACATCGCGCGGCTTGCCCATGTAGTTGACCAGCACATAGGGGTGGGCCGAGGGGACCGTCGGATGAGCGAAGGCGCCGGGCGCCTTGCCGGGGCGGACCGGGGCATCGATCCACTGCTCGTCGAAGAACCGCCTGGCGATCGCCTCCATTTCGGGGGCGAAATTGCCGTAGGCCGAAAGCACCGTATCCTTCGCCTCGGGCCAGGAAATGACGGCGCTGGAGGTTTCCGGAAGCGGGGCGTTGCGGTCCCAGAAATTCATCTGCTCCATGTCGAGCCATTTCGCCTTCATCTTGTAATAGCGGTGCGAAAGGCGAGGATAGGCTTCGCGGACGGCGGCGGCCAACGCATCGACGACCTCGCGCTCGACGCGGTTTGCCAAGTGGCGGCTGTCGGCGATGTCCTCGAAGCCGCGCCAGCGGTCGGCGATCTCCTTGTCCTTGGCAAGCGTATTGGTGATCAGCGTGAAGGTGCGAATATTCGCCTTGAATGTTTCGGCGAGCGCCATGGCGGCCTTGCGGCGGGCTTCGGGATCCTTTTCCTGCAGCCGGTTCAGTGCCACTTCGAGCGGCACTTTCTCGCCATCGATCTCGTAGCGAAGTTCCGCCATGGTTTCGTCGAAGAGGCGGTTGAAGGCAGCGGCCGATGTCATCGACTTCTCGAGGAAGAGCTGCTCCAGCCTGTCGTCGAGCTGGTAGGGCTTGTCCTTCCTGAGGTCGATGAGCCAGGGGCGATAGTGCCCGGCGGCGGTATCTCCAGCCATGCAGGCGTCGATCACCGCGTCGTCGATGCGGTTCAATTCCAGGCCGAAAAACAGGAGGCGGCCTGAAAATTCGGTGATCTTGGCCTGCACGTCGCCATAGAGCTTGCCGTTTGCCGGGTTGATGGTGTCGGAGAAATAGGTGAGGCCGGCAAAGGATCCGAGGCGGCCGATGATATCATCAAGCGCCTCGTATTCCCTCAGTGCCGCGCCAATGCCCTCAGGGCCGGTCTTGGTCGCCGCCGCGGCCAGTTTGCCCTTCCACTTTTCTTCAAAGGCGATCGCGGCCTTGCCGGCCTTTTCCATGTCGGCGACAAAGGCGGTCGAGGTGGCGGAGGGATAAAGATCCTGCAGCTTCCAGACCGGCAGATCGCCGAGCGCCGGATCGGTCGCCCCAGCTGGCGCTGCTGCCGACAAAAGAAGGCTGGCGTGCGGGAGCTTGATTTTCATGGGGCAATTCCTCTCCACTTTCATAACAGGTCTGCTTGAATAGGCGCGAGAAGGCCCGGCATCAAGGGGCTTTCGGTGCAAGAAAGGCGTCGGTTCGGCACGAAAATGACCCGTTCCAATCGTTAAAATGCAATTATTTCTCAAAACTGGATGTTCAAGCCTTCCTGTCAAAGTGCGCTTCATGGTTTCGCATGAAGTGAGGCGACAATGACCGGTTACAATGAGCTCAAGGGAGCAGGGCAAATCCTCGTGGTCGAGGACGACCCCGTGCAGCGCCGCTTGCTCAAGAACGCAATCGAGCGACACGGCCATGTCGTGCACCAGGCGGAAAACGGTCGCATCGGCCTAGAAATGGTCAAACGCGACAACGGCCTTTTCAGCGTCATCGTGCTCGATCTGATGATGCCGGAGATGACCGGCCTCGAGTTCCTCGACGCGCTTCACGAATTCGGCACGCAGATCCCAGTCATCGTTCAGACGGGGCAGGGCGGCATCGAAACGGTGGTGCAGGCGATGCGAGCCGGCGCCTTCGATTTCGTCGTCAAGCCGGTCTCGCCCGAGCGCATCGCCACCTCGATCTCGAACGCGATGAAGCTCGACCAGCGCGAGGTGAAGGCGCGGGCCGGGCGCCGGTCGCGCTCAGGTTCGGTTGGCTTCGACGACATCGTATCGGCAAGCCCGGCGATGCTCCGCGTCATCGATCTCGCCCAACGGGCGGCTCAGTCCAATATTCCCGTCGTGCTCGAAGGCGAATCCGGCGTCGGCAAGGAGCTGGTGGCGCGTGCCATCCAGTCCGGCGGCGACCGCTCGAACAAGCCCTTCGTCACGGTAAATTGCGGGGCGATTCCGCATAACCTGGTCGAGAGCATTCTCTTCGGCCACGAGAAGGGTGCGTTTACCGGCGCGACCGAGCGCCATATCGGCAAATTCATGGAAGCCGACGGCGGCACCATCTTCCTCGACGAAATCGGCGACCTGCCGCTCGAGGTGCAGGTGAAGCTGTTGCGCGCCGTGCAGCAGGGCGAAATCGAGACCGTCGGTGCGCGCACCGCACACAAGGTCAATGTCCGGCTGATCTCGGCAACCAACAAGGATCTGATCGAGGAGGTCAAGAACGGCCATTTCCGCGAGGATCTCTACTATCGCCTCAACGTCTTCCCGATCACCATTCCGGCACTGCGCAAACGCAAGGAGGACATTCCGCATCTGGTGCGGGTCTTTGCCGAGCGCTTCTCCAGCGAGCAGAAGAGTGGTCGCCGCATGACGGTGAATTCAGGCGCGCTGGCATTGCTGACCGCCTATGACTGGCCGGGCAATATCCGCCAGCTTGAAAATGCGATCTTCCGCGCGGTGGTACTCGCCGAAGGGCCGGAGCTGACCGAGGGGGACTTCCCGCAGATCGCCGCCCAGCTTCCGGAATACGAAGTCGTGGATCATTTGGCGCTCGTTGCCGACAATACCGGCCTCGATCCCGACGACACCTATGGTGAGGATTTCAGGGCGTCGATCTCGGGAGAGGTGCATCACCGTCTGTCGGAAGCCTCCGAAAACGCGATCGCCAGCGTCAATCCTGCCGGTGACGTGCGCAGGCTTGCCGATGTCGAGGAAGAGCTCATCCGATTCGCGCTTAAATTCTATCGCGGGCAGATGAGTCAAGTGGCGCGCAAACTTGGCATTGGCCGGTCCACACTTTATCGCAAGCTCAAGGACTACGGTATAGACCCCGATAATCCCCAGAAAGATGCGGCTTAAGCGCTTTTTGTTAAGACTAAGGCAACCACGATTTGTTACTGGTCATAAACCACTTGTTAGTGGCTCGTTCACTATGTAAAGAAAAGGTTGATCATGTGTGGCATTTTTGCCATCGTGTGACCGCATTTGACAGTCATCTGAGACAGCACGGGACATTGTCTGTCTGACGGGGATCGAGTTGCCGAATCTGAATGGAAATTCCAAGCGTTCGCGCTTGAGCTGGCGTTTGTTGTGCGCCGACATTTGCGGAAAGGCAATAAGGACGGTAGCGGCCGCCCTTCTTGTGCTCGCGGTTTCCTCACCGGCATTCGTTAGTACCCCTTCTGAAGCAGCGGGTGACACCCGCAGCCTCAAGCTCTATTTCATCCATACCGGCGAAAAGGCCGTCATCACCTACAAGCGCAACGGCAAGTTCGACCCGAAGGGTCTGGAGCAGCTGAACCGCTTCCTGCGCGACTGGCGCAAGAACCAGCCGACGAAGATGGATCCGCGCCTGTTCGACCTGATCTGGGAAGTCTATCGCCAGAGCGGTTCGAGGGACTACATCAACGTCGTCTGCGGTTTCCGCTCGCCGGGAACCAACGAGATGCTGCGCGGCCGCTCGCGCAGCTCAGGCGTCGCCGAAAAGAGCCAGCATATGCTCGGCAAGGCGATGGACTTCTTCATTCCGGACGTGAAACTCGCGACGTTGCGCGGGATCGGCATGAAGATGCAGGTCGGCGGCGTCGGATTCTATCCGAAATCAGGCTCGCCCTTCGTGCATATGGACGTCGGCAATGTTCGCGCCTGGCCGCGTATGAGCCGCGACGAGCTTGTCCGGCTTTTCCCGAACGGCAACACCATTCATATCCCGGCTGACGGCAAGCCGCTGCCGGGCTACCAGCAGGCCATGGTCGACTACAAGCGCCGCGTCAGCGGCACACAGATCGAGATCGCCAGTGCCTCCGAATCGGCGCCGAAGCACAAGACGCTGTTTGCCGCGCTGTTCGGCGGCGGAGCGGATGAGCAGGAAGACGATACGGACGATTCGACCCCTGTTGCCGTCGCCAAGGCGACGCCGCCGAAGGCCGAGCCGGCCCCTGTCGAGCCGCAACAGACCGAGGTCGCCGATCTGAACGCGCCGGTGCCGCAGGTTCGCCCGGCATTCAGCAATCAGCCGGCCGGCAGCGACGTGGCGAGCGCGCTCGTCGCACCGTCTTCGGGTAATGCGGCGCAACAGGCGCTTGCTGCGGCCCTTCCGGCCGATCAGGCCCAACCGCAGCAGTTTGCCGATCTCAGCGCCTATAGTATTCCGGTCCCCTCGCTTCTTGGGCCCCGCCGTGCGCCTGGCGACGCCGAGCTAGCGTCGCTGGCGAGCACCAATGCCCTGCCGGTTCCGACGCCGGTCGAACGCCCTGCCGTTGCCGAGAACCTTCTTGCTGCGGCCGATGCCGATCCCGAAGCGGAGGCCGACGAAGCCGATCAGGACGCGTTGTCTCCCGCTGTCGCCGATGCGCTCGACCAGCAACGGAACGAGGGGGAAAGTCAGATCGCTTCGAAGACGACGCCGGTCACGGTAGAGCAGGCGATCAACGCCGCGATGACGCAAAAGGCGCCTGTCGCAAAGCCGCCGCTCGAACTCGCAGCCTTGGCGCCGATGACCAAATCGTCAAGCTTTGGCGATGGCTTCGATGAACCGGCCGTCGAAAGCGCTGTGGCTCAGGGACTTCCTGCCAAGGGCGGCCGCCCGACGCACAAGGAAGCCGCCGCAGCCGATGCCAGCCGCGCGGCAGTGCGCACCGAGCCGAAGCTGACGGAGAAGATGATCTCGCAGTGGGCGCTGACCAATGCCCGCCTCGAAATGGCCTCCAAGCAGGTCAAGGCGCCGCGTTTCGTCAGCCAGACGATGCGCGCCCAGCCGACCGCCGTCTATGCCGAGGGCTTCAATGTCAAGACCGCTTCGGTCGACCCGGCCCGCTTCAGCGGCACGGCTGTCAATTTCATGCAAGTGCGCAAGTTCAACACGAACTGAGGCGGCCGATCGTGGAAATATCAAAAACCGCTGGAGCGATCCGGCGGTTTTCTTTTTGGCCGGTTGGACGCGACACGATGTCGGTTTAGCCGCGCGCCCGGACCAAAAGAAAAGCCGCCGGATCGCTCCAACGGCTTGTCGATTTTCAGCGATGCGCGGCGGATCAGCCTTCCGGCGGCGACTCGATCATGCCAAGCGCGAGCAGGTAGGTGTCGAGGATGGCTTCCTCCTCCATGCGCTCCTGCTCGTCCTTCTTACGCAGCGCCACGACCTTCTTCAGGATCTTGGTATCGAAGCCCGTTCCCTTGGCTTCACCATAGACGTCCTTGATATCGTCGGCGATGGTCTTCTTCTCTTCTTCCAGCCGTTCAATGCGCTCGATGAAAGCGCGAAGCTGATCGCGGGCGACGCCATGAGCATCAGACATCGTGTTCTCCTGATTTTTCGGGTGATCGATTTTGGATGCACGTGACTGCCGCGAAGCGGCGTCACGGTCAAGCCTGTTGTCGGCCGCCTAGGTTATTTGTGTGGGTTGTTCAGTTCAAAAGCAGCCTTTTGCACAGGCGAGGCCTCGTTCTGGTGAAGAGTCTTCCAGTCTTCATAAGGCATGCCATAGACCATCTCGCGCGATTCGTCGCTGGTAATTGGGACACCTTCGGCCTCGGCGGCTTCGCGATACCAGTTCGACAGGCAGTTGCGGCAGAAGCCGGCCAGGTTCATCAGGTCGATATTCTGAACGTCGCTGCGTTCCCGAAGATGGGCGAGGAGGCGGCGGAAGGCTGCGGCCTCGAATTCGGTCTGCTGTGTTCTGTTAAGCGCGGTCATCTCGCTTCCTTTCTTCACCGGGACCCTTCTTAACAGGGGTCTTTCAATCAATAGGCCTGTCGTTCAATAGGGGCCGGTGCGCGATAGGTGGACGTCGTAGTCGTGCAAGGCCGGATCGGCATTCATCGCCGCAAAGATCGGCGCCAGGCGTTCGGCCCATGCCGATATTCCGGCCCCGTCTGCGATCAGGTCCTGGCGCACCTCGAGCAGTGCGTGCGGAATGCCGGTGATCATGCAGTGCCGGTACATGGTATCGCCCTTCAGCGCGCCGTCATAGGGTTCGTTGTCGCCGACGACAAGATCGGGGTCGGCGCGCAACCCCTGGAGCAGCGGGCCGACGGCGCGATGATCGCTATCCCAAAGCACGGCGGCGTGCCAGGGGCGGGCAATGCCCTTCCAGGCCGGGGTGAACGAGTGCAGCGACAGTACCAGTGGCGCTCTGCCGGTGGCGTTCGCCACCTTGTCGATCGTTGCGGCCACGGCATGATGATAGGGGCGGTGGAAGGTTTCGATGCGGTCGTCCCATTCCTGCGGCGTGATCGGATGATTGCCTGATATGACGGCGCCATCGGAGATCTTCATGATTAAGGTCGGATCGTCTTCGCCGCGGTTCGGGTCGATCAGCAGCCGCGAAAAGCCGCCAAGGACCGCGGGCACGCCAAGGCTGTCCGAAAGCTGCCGCGTCAGCCCCTCAACGCCGATGTCATAGGCGATGTGGCGGGCGAAGGCGGCGTCCGGCAGACCGAGCCGGCCATATCGCGCGGGAAGGCGGTTCATCGCGTGATCTGCGAGGATCACCATGCCTTTGTCATGTTTGCCGGGTAGGATTTCGAAGGATTGGAAGTCGTCCATCAGGAATTGCCGTTCGTCATTGCGCAGTCGGTCGCAGTGATCGCATGCGTCTGCGCCACGTTCAAGCGCAGCAGGCGGGCAGAGGTCGAGTTGGACCCTCGACGGGCGGTTTGTGAAAGGAAATATAATCGATTAGCATTGCGTTGACTTTCGCTTGACGGCGGCGCAAGAAGACACGGATACGAATAACCGTGGAGCTATTTGGGAGCCGTGTTGATCCAAGCCGCGCCAAGTTTCCTCACGCGGTCCGGACCGCTGGTCCGTCTCGCTCTGTTCGCTCTTGCAGTCATCATGCCGTTTTTCATCGCAGATGCCGCACGCGCCGATTTTCGCGTCTGCAACGGAACGCAAAATCTGGTCGGCGTTGCGATCGGCTATCGGGCCAAGGGTGGCTGGATGACCGAGGGCTGGTGGCAGGTGCCGGCAACGACCTGCGCCACGTTGATCGAGGGAGAGTTGCAGTCGCGTTATTATTACCTCTACGCAGAGGACGCCGCCCGGGGGGGACGATGGACGGGTGACGTGCAGATGTGCGTGGCGGAAAACGAGTTCAAGATCACTGGTGTGCAGGATTGTTATGCCCGCGGTTACCAGAAGATGGGATTCAAGGAATATGATACGGGCCGCCAGGGTAGCTGGATGGTCCAACTCTCCGACACCCCAGGGACGCAAGAAAGCCAGAATTGATGAAGCGTAATCGCAAAATTAAAATCCTCGCCACCCTCGGGCCTGCCTCCGCCGAGGAATCGATGATCGAGAAGCTGCACCAGGCCGGTGCCGATGTCTTCCGCATCAATATGAGCCATGCAAGCCACGACCTGATGCGTACGCTGATCCAGCGCATCCGCTCGGTCGAAGCGCGCTGCGGCCGGCCGATCGGCATTCTCGCCGACCTGCAGGGACCGAAATTGCGTGTCGGCAAATTCGTCGACAGCAAGGTGGACCTCAAGCCTGGCCAGACCTTCACGCTCGACAATAACGAAGCGCTCGGTGATCAGAACCGCGTCTTTCTGCCGCATCCCGAAATCCTGGAATCGGTGCAGCCCGGTCACCGCCTGCTGATCGATGACGGCAAGCTCGCGCTCCGCGCCGAAAAATGCGACGGCAAGAGCATCGTCACAACGGTTATTTCGGGCACGCGCATCTCCGACCGCAAGGGCGTCAGCCTTCCCGACACGCTGCTCGGCGTCGGCGCACTGACGGACAAAGACCGCGCCGATCTCGACGCCGTACTCGCAACCGACGATGTCGATTGGGTGGCGCTGTCCTTCGTCCAGCGTCCTGATGACCTCGCCGAAGTGCGCAAGATCGCCCGCGGCCGTGTCGGCCTGATGTCGAAGATCGAGAAGCCGCAGGCTCTCGAACGCATCGAGGAAATCATCGAGCTTTCCGACGCATTAATGGTCGCCCGCGGCGATCTCGGGGTCGAAATGCCACTCGAATCGGTTCCCGGTATCCAGAAGCAGCTGATCCGCGCCTGCCGCCGTTCGGGCAAGCCGGTGGTCGTCGCCACGCAGATGCTGGAATCGATGATCTCCTCGCCGGTGCCGACGCGCGCCGAAGTTTCCGACGTCGCGACCGCCGTGTTCGAAGGTGCGGATGCCGTCATGCTCTCGGCCGAATCGGCTTCGGGCGATTATCCGGTCGAGGCCGTCTCGACCATGGCGTCGATTGCCACCGCCATCGAACGCGAGCCGCATTATCCTGGCATCATCTATGCCCAGCGTGCCCAGCCCGAAGCGACCGGCGCCGATGCGATCTCGCTTGCTGCCCGTCAGATCGCTGAAACGCTGAAGCTGTCGGCGATCGTCTGTTACACCTCGTCGGGCACGACGGGCCTTCGCGCCTCGCGCGAGCGGCCGCAGGTGCCGATCCTGGCACTGTCGCCGATCATCAAGACGGCGCGCCGCCTTGCGGTCGTCTGGGGCCTGCATTGCGTCGTCACCCACGACGCGACCGATCTCGACGACATGGTCAACCGCGCCTGCCGCATCGTCGCCGACGAAGGTTTCGGCAAGCCGGGCGACCGCATCATCATCTCGGCTGGCGTGCCGCTCGGTACGCCCGGCGCCACCAACATGATCCGCATTGCCTATATCGGCTCCGACGGCCAAAGCGGCGTCTGATCCAATCGCATCCGTTCGAAAGCCCGCTGCCTCAGTTCACCGGAGGCTGCGGGCTTTTTCTTTGACAGGCCCATGTTGCTAACGGCTGCTATGCGTGCAAGCTTTGATCCCTGGATTGGGAGGGATCATCATGGATATCGTCACGCTTCTGGCTTTTGCGGCAGTTTCCTTCGTCGGCATCGCCACGCCGGGGCCGACGGTGCTCCTGGCGCTGACCAATGGTTCGAGGCATGGCCTGCGCCGGGCGACTGCTGGCATGATCGGTGCGGTGCTTTCCGATTTCGTGCTGATCGGCGCCGTCGCCATCGGCCTCGGCGCTTTGCTGGCGGCATCGGAATTCTGGTTTTCAATGCTGAAATGGGCGGGTGCCGCCTATCTCGCCTTTCTCGGCATCATGCTGCTGCGCTCGAAGGGCACAATCGATGCGGCGCTGAAGTCCGGGGCGTCTTCGGGGACGGCGTCGCTCGTCTCGATCGGGCTGAAGAGCTTCATGGTCGCGGCGACCAATCCGAAGGGCTATTTGTTCTTCTCGGCCTTCCTGCCGCAGTTCATCGATCCGGTCCTGCCACAGGCAACGCAATATGCGCTGCTGGCGCTCACCTTTGCCGCGCTCGATTTTCTCATCATGTTCGGCTACGCTTTCTTCGGCTCGCAGGCGGTACGGTTCCTGAAAACCTCAGGCGCCCTATGGTTGGAGCGTGCCTGTGGCGGCGCGCTATTGGCGCTTGCCGGGTCGCTCGCCTTTTATCGCCGGGCAACCGCTTGAACTCAGGCTCGAGCCAGGGACAGGTGACCGACGCGATAGGCCTGCGTGTGCGCGTCGATTTCTGGAATTTCTTTCCATAGCCTGAAGCGCACCCGCGTCCATGTCGTCGGTTCGAAGCCGGAGACCGAGGCGAGCGCGCCGCCGGTCACAACGTCGGCGGCAGCCTCCGCGCTGTCGGCACGGCGGATTTCGGCAAGCGGCGCGTAGGGCTCGATATGCCGTATATCGCGCGTGGCAAATCTGGCCGCGGCAATATCAGGCGAGATTTCCGCCTGCCAGACGATCCAGGTCCTCACCTGCGGCCAGCCGAAGGCGCCGATGAGCGTTTGGAAAGCCGGGCCGCAGAGGAAATCGCTTACGCCTTCCGGCTCTTGCCAGAGGTAAAAGGGCGCATAGAGATTGTCGTGGCTGCCGAATTCGCCCTTAAGGGCACTGAGATAGGCCTTGAAGCCGAGATTGGGAAAACCGTCGAGCAGCGGACCTTTATCGCGGATACGCCGATCGATGATCGACACGTCGTAATCGGCGGGTAGGGTGAAGCTGTATTGCATGGCAATCATGACCGTGCCTCCACCGGCTGCAGCCATTCGACGATGCTGCCGTTTTCGGCCGGCTGGATGCTGATATAGCTGAAAGGGCTGTCATCGGCTGCGCCATGCCAGTGGCGCTCGCCGGGGGCAAACCAGACGGCGTCGCCGGCGCGCAGTTCCTCGACGGCACCACATTCGTTCTGTGACAGCCCATGACCCGAAAGCACGTAGAGCAACTGGCCCCTGGGGTGCGTATGCCAGCGGCGGATAGTGCCGGGATCGAGTGTGGCGCGCATGGCGGTGTTCTCACCGTCGGCCCCGCCGTCGAGCAACATTTCGACCCAGAAAGGCGCCGTTGCGACGCCTTCCGGCGAGCGCACCACCCTGCCGGGGCGCCTGACGGTCATCGTCTTCGGGTTCAAAGTGGTCATTGCCGGCCTCCGACCGTCCGCAGCCGCCAGTCGGGGTCGGTCATCTGGGCGATGCCATCGCCGAAGGACCAATCATCGGGCGCGCTGGTGCTGATGACGATCATCACATCCTCGGGCCGGAGGCCCGGCGATTGCGCCAGAAGATCGGCGAGCCGCCGATAAAGCGCCGCCTTCATCTCGGCTGTCCGGGGCCTGCCGATCGTGATCGAGATATAGACGAAATCGTCGGAGCGCGGACCGGCGAGATAGTTGCGGTCGAAGAGCAGCTCGTTCTCATCATGCTGATGAATGGCCTGGAAGCGGTCGTTTTCGGGCACGTCGAAGGTCTCGACCAAGGCGCGCTGGATGTTGTCGGCAAGTGCTGCGAGATAGTCCGGCGACTTGCCTTTGCGGAGCGAAATTCGAACGAAGGGCATCGGGATCTCCATGGTTCAGGCCGTTCGTCGGCCTTGACAGTAGAACCATCGCACGGCACGATGATGCTGAAAATCAGAAATTTATGGATTAATGATCCTGAAAAAGGGGATTATACGATGCGACGGATGATCTTCGATCTCGATGTGCTTCGGACCTTTTCGACCGGCATGGAGCTTGGCAATTTCGCTAAGGCGGCCGAGCGGCTCGGGCGTTCCACTTCGGCGGTCAGCGCGCAGCTGAAGAAGCTGGAGGAGCAGGCGGGCACGCCGATCTTTCGTAAGGCGGGACGCGGGCTGGCGCTGACCGATGCCGGCGAGACGATGCTCGGCTATGCCAGGCGGCTGCTGGAACTAAATGACGAGGCGGCTGCGGCCGTGCACAGCGTTGAGCTGGAGGGTTGGGTGCGGCTCGGTCTGCAGGAGGATTTCGGCGAGAACCTGCTGCCCGAAGTGCTCGGCCGCTTCGCGCGGGCCCATCCGAAGGTCCGGATCGAGGCGCGGGTGGTGCGCAATGCCGAGCTGCTCGAGCGCGTCACCTCAGGCAAGCTCGACCTGGCGCTTGCCTGGAGCGACGGCACGGTGACTTCGCATTGCGAACGGATCGGCGAGGTGCCGATGCGCTGGATCGGGCCTGCCGAAGGGGCGTCCGGCTGGCAAGCCGCAAGCGGCGAACCGATGCCGCTCGCTTCGCTGGAGGCACCGTGCCTGTTGCGAAGTGCTGCGACCAAGGCACTTGATGAGGCGGGCATTTCCTGGCGGCTCGCCTTTGTCAGCCCCAGCCTCGGCGGTCTCTGGGCAGCGGCCGCGGCCGGCCTCGGCATCACCATCCGCACACCGATCGGCCTGCCGGCGAAGGTCCGGCCGCTGGCGCCGGAGACGATCGGCCTGCCTGATTTGCCAAAGCTCGGTCTGGTCCTGCATCGAGCCGAAGCCGAACTGCAGCCGGCGGCGGCGCGGCTTGCCGAACTCGTGTTGCAGTCGGTCCATGGCGCGCTGCGCGGGACAGCGGCCTGATATCTGCATGTTGCGGGCGCATTCCTGGATCGTCAGCGGCGGCCTCACGGTCGCCGAGGAGTAATGGGGTATTCAAAGTTCGGAGCCGACCTCTGCCGGTGCGACGTCTCAGCCGAAGCGTTCGAGCGCCATGGCGAAGATATCGGAATCGACGTTACCGCCCGAGGTAACGGCGACGACCGTGTCGCTTTCCAGCGCTTCGCCATGAAAGAGGGCGGCAGCAAGCGCCACCGCACCGCCGGGCTCGACGGCGATCTTCAACCGGGTGAAAGCCAGCGCCATGGCGCGCAGCGCCTGATCGTCGGTGACGACGATGCCGGCGCCGGCGAGACGCTTGAGGATCGGGAAGGTGATGTTACCAGGCTGCGACGTGAGGATCGCATCGCAGATCGAGCCTGCTATCGACGCATTGCGTTCGATCCGGCCGGAGGCAAGCGAACGGGTGGTGTCGTCGAAATCCTTGGGCTCGCAGGGTCGGACGCGAAAGCCGGGGGCGCTGGCTTCGAGAGCGAGCGCAATGCCGGAGGTCAATCCGCCGCCGCCGCAGGGAACGAGGACCTCGGCTGACGTCACGCCCTCCTCTTCCGCCTGCTCGGAAATCTCCAGACCGGTCGTGCCCTGACCGGCGATCACCAACGGTTCGTCGAAAGGTTTGATCAGCGTCAGGCTACGTTCGGCCGAAAGCCTCGCGCCGATCTCGTCGCGATCCTCGTTGACACGATCGTAGAGGACGACGTCGGCGCCGAAGGCGCGGGTGTTGGCGATCTTCAGCTTCGGCGCATCGCTCGGCATGATGATGACCGAGGGCACATTGTGCAGCTTGGCGGCAAGCGCGACGCCTTGGGCATGGTTGCCGGAGGAGAAGGCGATGACGCCCTTTGAGCGCACGGCCGGATCAAGGCCGGAGACAGCCGACCAGCCACCGCGAAATTTGAACGAACCGGAATGCTGCAGGCATTCGGCCTTCACGAACAGGCGCCGGCCGGCGATTTCGTTGAGGAAGGGGGAGGAGAGAAGCGGCGTACGCCTGATATGACCGCGCAGACGGGCGCGGGCGGCGACAATCATTTCAATGCTGACCATTCTGGAATCGTCCTGCTTGCGGGTTCGCTCATGCTTAGGGCGCGGCAAGCCAATTGTGAACGGCGACTTTGTCACCGTGACACGAATGGTGCATCGCGCTTGCCGCTCGCTGCGATCGGCCGACCGTCAGTAGCCGTTCGCCGAACCCTCCGCCGCACGGCTGTCCATGGCCCCATTATACCGCGCACCGCCGCCCTTCTCGATCGCGGCGAGGCTTTTGCCACCGACGAGGATGCCGGCGGCCTGGCCCCAGAGCGGCGCGTCGTTGCCGCCATCGAAGCTGTAGCCCATGGCGGCGAGAGTTTTTTCCGTATCGGGCGACAGTGCATAGGGTTCGAGATAGACCTTGTCGGGCTGCCATTGATGGTGGATACGCGGCGCGTTCACCGCCTGGCTGATATCCATGCCAAAATCGACGACGTTGAGGATCGCCTCCAGCGTAATGGTGATGATGCGCGAGCCGCCGGGGCTGCCGATCACCATGAATGGCTTGCCATCCTTGGTGACGATCGTCGGGCTCATCGAGGAGAGCGGTGTCTTTTTCGGGGCGATGGCATTCGCCTCTCCCTGCACGAGGCCGTAGAGGTTCGGCACGCCGGGCTTGGAGGTGAAATCGTCCATCTCGTTGTTGAGCAGGACGCCAGTGCCCGGCGCCACGACGGCGGCGCCGAACAAGCCATTCAGCGTATAGGTGACGGCAACGGCATTGCCCTCGTCGTCGATGATCGAATAATGCGTCGTTTCGGTGCTTTCCTTGCCGCCGAGCGGCTTCAGGTTGACCGAAGTGCCGGCCTTGTAGGGATCGATCTTGCCGTCGATTTCCTTGGCATAGGCCTTGTCGATCAGCTTTGCGACCGGGTTGTCGACGAAATCGGGGTCGCCGAGCGCAGCATTGCGATCGACGTAGGCATAACGCATGGCCTCGACCATGACATGCACGGTGTCGGCTGAACCGTAGCCGAGGTAGGAAAGCGGGTAACCTTCGAGAACGTTGAGGATCTCGCAGATGATGACGCCGCCGGAGGAAGGCGGCGGCGAGGAGATGATGTCGTAGCCGCGGTAATTGCATTCGACCGGCTTCAACTCACGCACGGCATATTGCTCGAAATCTTGCCTGGCGAGGATGCCGCCCTTGGCCTGGCTTGCCTTGACGATCGCCTCGGCCGGCGCGGCCTTGTAGAAGGCGTCCGGACCCTTTTCGGAAATACCTGCCAGGACCGCGGCAAGGTCGGGCTGCTGGAGCTTTTCGCCTGATGCAAAAGGTTTGCCATCGGATTTCAGAAAGATTTTCGCCGCCGCCTCGTCCTTGGCGAGACGCTTGGCGTTGCCGGCGAGGCTTGCGGCGTCGCCCTGTTCCAGCGTGAAGCCCTCCGTGGCGAAGCGGAGTGCCGGTGCGATCAAATCCTGGCGTGACTTCGTCCCGTATTTCTCGCGGGCGGTTTCGAAGCCCATGACGGAGCCGGGTACGCCGACGGCAAGATAACCGTCGAGGCTGGCGCGCGGCACGATATCGCCCTTGGCGTCGAGATACATGGTCTTCGTGGCGGCCAGCGGCGCACGTTCGCGAAAATCGAGGAAGGTCTTCGTGCCGTCCTTCAGGCGGATGGTCATGAAGCCGCCGCCACCGAGATTGCCGGCCGAGGGATAGACGACCGCCAGCGCATAACCGACGGCGACCGCCGCATCGACGGCATTGCCGCCGCCCTTCAGCACCTCGACGCCGACATCGGTGGCCAGATGCTGGGCGGTGACGACCATGCCGTGCTCGGCTTCGACGGGGGCAGGCGAGGCGGCGAGCGCCGAGGTCAGGCTCAGCGACAGGGCTGATATGACGGAGATCATCCCGATATGCAGGCGGCCCATGATTTCCCCTCCGATGGACAGTGATGGAAGACATATGGGGCTGCGGCAGCCCGAGGCAATGCAAGCGATAGGCTTTATGCCAAGTAGCTCCGCGACTTTTCGCAGGTGGCGAAGCCGGAAGGTCAGGCGCCGCGCAGGATGCCCGGCCTCGGCGACGCCACGGTTGCGACCGTATGATCGCGTGATGCGGCGGCGAGCCTCTCTTCGGCCCTGCGGGCGATCGCCTGCAGGTCGCGTGGCTTGCCGGCGATCCTCTCGATGGCGGCGATGGCGACATCGGTTGCGAGATAATCCGGCTTGTGGCCCACACCGCGAACGGTAATGAGCTCGGAACCTGTTATATCGCGGGCCAGGCCGCGCGAATGCAGGTGCTCCCAGACAATCTCGTCGCTGTCGCCTGTTATGATAACCGTCGGCGCGGTGATCCGCGCATAGAGCGGCGACTGTTCCTTTACATAGGCAAGCAGTCTTTTAAAATCGTCCGCGTTGCTGTGGAAAGCGTTGGGTCGCAGCACCAGCGACGGACCGGTCTTTTCGATGTAATCAGCCGGGCGTGGATTGGGGCGGAAAATATTCAGCGTGCCACGTTCCACCCGGCGGAGCCCGAGGGGCACGACGATCGCGTGGTTGAAGAGCCAGCCGAGGACCGGCACGGTCGCGACGTGATAGTACCAGTCGATGCCGCCCGGCCAAGGGTGGGTGGCGGGTGCGAGGAAGAGAAGGCCTGATGTCTTGTCGGGGTGACGCAGGGCGAAGGCGGCGGTGATCGCACCGCCGAAGGAATGGCCGACGATAACCGCCCTTTCAATGCCGCGTCTTTCCATCAGCCGGGCGATCGCATCGGCCTGACCGGAGGGAACCGCGTTATCAGGACCGCCGCGTTCGGAATAACCGTGGCCGGGGCGATCGACGAACAGCATTTCCGCTCGGCCTTCGAGGGCGGCGCGGAAGGCAACGACCTGGTCGAGCAGGTTGCCGCTGGCGCCGTGAATGAAGACGAGCGCCGGCAGATCGGCATTTTCGGGACGCTCGATATGGACGGCGTTCATCCGGTAGCCGCCGACATCCGTCAGTTCGCCGATATTCGGATAGGCATATTCGAATTGCCGCGCCTTATAGGAGGAGTAACCGATGGCGGCGGCGAGCGGAGCAAGAAGAGCGGAAACTTCTGCAAACATGATCTTAACGGCCGATCGTTGCGGCGGCTTTGCCGAGAGCGGACACGCTGCATCGTTTCCCGTCCACTGTTCTAAATTGCGCGGCTTGGCCGGAGGTCAAGATCGGCGAGCCGAGATCAGGTGCGGTTGCCGGCGAGTTTTTCCGCAAGCGTGTTGACCTGTTCCTGTGCTGTGCGCTCGGCGGGATAGACATCGAGGAAACGCTCCCACGCCTTCAAGGTCAGTTGGTCGTTGCCGGAACTGCTGAGGATCGCCGCCATGCCGGAGAGCGCACCGAAATGGCGCGGCTCGAGATCGAGCACGTGTTCGATGTCGGACATCGATTTGCGGTAATTGCCCATGACGAAGTTCAGCGTGGCGCGACGGTTCCAGCTTTCGGCATAATCGGGCTTCAGCGCGATCGCCTCATCGAGGAAATCGAGGGCGGCGGGATTGCGCTTTTCCTCGATTGCCTTGTCGGCCCACTGCATCAGCAGATTGACAGTGGCGCTGCCGGAATCGTTCCATTCCATGCGGATTTCATTGGCGATGCCGTTGGCCTTGTCGGGGTCGCGCTCGCGTTTCAGCTGGCTGAAGAGCTGGTCGAGGTGCTGCTTCGGCGAATTGTTGACATCCGCCTGCTCGACGATAACGCCCTTTTCCGCCGCAGTGGCCGGAAAGGCGGAGGTGAGGAAGATGAAGGCGAGCGGCAGCGCCGCTGACGTCAAAGCAAAAAAGCGCATGGCGGACATATTAGCCCGCCAACGCCGAAGATCAAACAAATTTGCCGTGATCACCGCAGCGACCCACCGGATATATCTGCCGGCAAAACTGCGCGGCATGGCGATCCGGGCGCGCGAAATCAGCCCTGACGAGCCTTGAAGCGCGGGTTCAGCTTGTTGATGATATAGATGCGGCCCTTGCGGCGAACCAGACGGTTGTCACGGTGACGAGCCTTGAGCGACTTGAGCGAATTCTTGATCTTCATTTTTCTGATCCGCGATCTCTAGGGGGGAATTCACATTCGCCCGTATCTTTAACAATCAAAAGCGCGCCATCGGGCGCGCTGTTTAGGTGGGGGAGCAGATACCCCGTCACCTTTTCCGTGTCAACCGCATGACGGTGTTTTTCCCAAGGCGCAAAGGTGTTTTCTCAGGCCAAATTCGGCGATTTCGGCGTCAAGGTGGTGACATGACCCATCTTGCGGCCGGGGCGCCATTCGGTCTTGCCATAGAGATGAACCAGCGTATCGGCGCGCTGCAGCCAATCGGGAACGGCCAGGATATCGTCGCCGATCAGGTTCTGCATGACGCAGTCGGAATGACGTCCAGCGTCTCCCAAAGGCATTCCGGCAACGGCGCGGATATGCTGCTCGAACTGGCTGACGACGCAGGCGGCTTCCGTCCAGTGACCGGAGTTGTGGACACGCGGCGCCATCTCGTTGGCAATCAGGCCGCCATCGGCAAGCACGAAGAATTCGATGCCGATGACGCCGACATAGTTCAACGCTGCGAGAATCGTTTCGGCCGATCGGCGCGCTGCGTCCGCCGTCGTCGGCGAGATTGTAGCGGGAACCGTCGAGGTGTGCAGGATGCCGCTGCGATGGACATTCTCGGCGGGATCGAAGCAGACGACCGTACCGTCCGTGGCGCGGGCGGCAATAATCGAGACCTCGCGCTCGAAGGCGACGAAACTCTCCAGGATGAGCGGCACGCCGCCGAGTGCGGCATAGGCACCATCAGGGCTGTCGGCCACTGAGCGAAAAACCGTCTGGCCCTTGCCGTCATAACCGAGACGACGGGTCTTCAGCACGCCCTGGCCGCCGAAATCCTCAAGCGCCATTTCGAGATCGGCCTGGCTGTCGACCGTGTGGAAGCGGGCGGTGATTATGCCGCAGCCATTGAGAAAACGCTTTTCGACGAGGCGGTCCTGCGCGGCTTCCAACGCCTTCGGCGGCGGATAGACGGACACGCTTGCCGAGAGCGTTTCGGCGGCTTTAACGGGCACGTTCTCGAATTCGTAGGTGACGACATCGCAGACATCGGCGAGTTCGGCGAGTGCCGCAGGATCGTCATAGGCGGCGGTAATCTGCCGGTTGGCGAGCTGGGCGGCCGGGCAGTCCGTCTGCGGCTCGAGAATGATCGTGCGAAAATTCAACCTGGCGGCGGCGATGGCCAGCATGCGGCCGAGCTGGCCGCCGCCGATGATGCCGATCGTTTTTGCCGTCATAGGTCGTCCATCGGGTATTCCGCGACCGCAGCACTCTGGCGCTCGCGCCACTCGTCGAGCCGATCGGCGATTTCTTCGTCGGAAAGGGCAAGTACGGCGGCGGCGAGAAGGGCAGCGTTAACCGCGCCGGCCTTGCCGATGGCGAGCGTTCCCACTGGAATGCCGGCCGGCATCTGCACGATGGAAAGAAGGCTGTCCTGGCCCGACATGGTTTTGGACTGGACCGGCACGCCGAAAACCGGCAGCGGCGTCATCGATGCAGCCATGCCCGGCAGGTGGGCTGCGCCGCCGGCGCCGGCGATGATGACCTTGAAGCCCTCCGCCCGCGCGCCCTTGGCAAAGTTGACCAGCCGGTCGGGTGTGCGGTGCGCCGAAATGATGCGCGCATCATAGGGGATTTCCAGCGCCTCCAGGGTGTCGGCGGCGTTCTTCATGGTCTCCCAGTCGGATTGGCTGCCCATGATGATGGCGACGGACGGTCTGTCTGTCATCATTGTTGCTATCCCCCTCAGGCGATGATGTCAGGGATGATCTGATCTTCCAGCTTGGAGAGCCTGTCCTTGATGACGAGCTTCTTCTTCTTCATGCGCTGCACCCGCAGTGCATCGCATCCGATCTGGATCATGGCGTTGATCGCGGCGTCGAAATCCTCGTGCTCCTGGCGCAGACGCGCCACGACGAGCCTGATTTCCGCCTGTTCCTGATCGGCCATATGCATTCCCCGTTATCGTCCCCGGACCTTGTCCGATCTGCCGATGATTTCCGCAAGCTCCTATCACCAAATACAGGTAACGGCTAGTTAGTCTTGATCATGAAATTGCCATCCAGTCTCCATCTTTTGGCCTTCGACAAGCCTTCAAAAATATGTCACAGTCCGCCGCGTTGACACCTTGATCCCCGACGATGATGGCCGGGGAGGGTAAGTGGAAGGAAGGGTCAAATGACAGTTCAAGCTCATCTTGAATCACTCCAGAAGAAGCATGTCGCTCTCGAGGAGGAGTTGCATACGCTCAGAACAGCTCCCTCTATCTCCGATACGGAAATTGCCGAATGCAAGCGCCGCAAGTTGCGCATCAAGGACGAGATTATGCGTCTCAAGTCATCCGTCCACTGATCTTCCCAAGGGTCGCCGGTCGATCATCTTGCGAACGAAAAGGTAAATCCATCCATTCCGCCTAAAATCAGCAAGAACCGGTGATTTCACACCAGATTTGCGCCAGTCCGATGCCTGCGGCATCGCGGCTGGCGCTTTTGGGTCGTCGGCTTCGAGCGGCGGTGCATTTTAGGAAATCGTGTCCCACAGTCTTGCGGGAGCAGGCATCAAGCCCAGAACTGATCCAGCCACAAATTAAGCTTGTCGAAGCCCCGGTTGTTGACCGTGTAGATGCGCTTCGTGCCTTCCGAGGTCACTGAGACGAGATTGCTATCGAGCAGCGCCTTCAGGTGTTGCGACACGGCCGGGCGGCTGATCGGCAGACCCTCGGCGAGTTCGTTGACCGTCCGTGGTGCGCGACGCAGTTCCTCCAGCAGAAACCGCCGGTTCGGATCGGCAATCGCAGAGAAAGGGTCCGTGTTCGACATGACGGGAAAGCTACGTCAAACCGGCCGCGTCAGCAAGAAAATTGTGCATTGCAGCGTGCTGCAGCGCCGCGCGTCTTTTGAGGCCCTCTAAGGGCGCTGTTACACTTAGCATTGCTGCCTCTACCAGCCAAAGCCTTCGCGCACGATCAGGAAAGCGGCGATCAGGGCCATCGCATACATGAACGGATAAAAGATCGCCGGCTTCATGCGGCGCACGCACCAGGCGCCGGCAATGGTGGCGAGCGGAGCGAAGGGAAGAAGCGTCGCGGAGGTCGCGAGGTTCTGGGTGTCGAGCTGGCCGAGCGCGAAATAAGGGATCAGCTTGATGGCGTTGAGGATCGCGAAGAAGCGCACACTGGTGCCGGTATATTCGCGCGGCTGTAGCTTGAGCGGCAGCGCATAGATCTGGAAGGGCGCACCGCCCGCATGGGCGACGAAACTGCCATAACCGGAAAATGTGCCCCAGAGGCCGGCGGCCACCGGCCGCTGGCCGCGCGGCGGGATTACCTTGCCGGCGCCCGGGCCGAAGTTGTTCCAGAAATAGCGCAGGCAGAAGAGAATGGTCACCGCGCCGATGACGATGCGCAGAATATTGCCCGGAACGAGCGCCGAAGTCGCCCAGCCCAGCCCGATGCCGAAGATTGCACCCGGCAGCATGATCTTCAGCGTCGCCCAGTCGCCATGTCTGCGCCAGATGACGAGCGAGATCATGTCCATGAACACGAGGATCGGCAGCAGGATCGCCGCCGCCTCGACCGGCGAGACGACGAGGGCGAGGAATGGCAGGCCGATCAGCGACAAAGCGTCGCCCATGCCGCCCTTTGCGAGGCCCACCAGCAGAACGGCGGGCACGGCGGCGTAGTAGAATGACAAATCCTGCGGCATGCTTTCGACGTCCTCCTCTTGCAAGCCTCGTCTAACGGAACTACTCACACAAAACGAGTGCGGATCCCTCCTTTCGAAGGGGAATTCGCAGGAAACGGAAAGACCTCATGACCGAACCGGAAAACCGCTGCCGCCTTGTGCTCATCGCACCCGATATTGCCGATGCCGATGAACAGGCAAGGATCGTTGCCGACGCGCTGAAGGGCGGCGATGTCGCCTCGGTGATCGTGCCGCAATACGGGCTCGACGATGGCACCTTCCAGAAACATGCCGAAAAGCTGGTGCCGCTGATCCAGGGTGCCGGAGCGGCCGCGCTGATTTCAGGCGACAGCCGCGTGGCGGGACGGGCAAAGGCCGATGGCTTGCATCTTTCCGGCAATGCCGAGGCACTTTCGGAAGCGATCGACAAACATGCACCGAAGCTGATCATCGGCGGCGGCAACGCGGCCGACCGCCACCATGCGCTTGAGATCGGCGAAGTCAGGCCGGACTATATCTTCTTCGGCAAGCTCGACGGCGATATCAAGCCGGAGGCGCACCCGAAAAACCTTGCGCTCGGCGAATGGTGGGCCTCGATGATCGAGATCCCTTGCATCGTCATGGGCGGCACTGATCCTGCCTCGGCGCTTGCCGTCGCCGAGACCGGAGCGGAGTTCGTGGCGCTACGGCTGGCAATTTTCGGCGAGCCCACCCGGGCGCCATCGATTGTAGCCGAAGTCAACGCGTTGCTTGACGAAAAAGCGCCACGGTTTGAGGATTGAAATCGCGCTCATGCCGATCCGGACCGCCCCCCTGTTGAAATTTATCCTTGCCAGCATGGCCGCCCTCGTTGCGGCCGGGCCGGATGTCGTCTTGGCGCAGGCCAGCGACAGCGTCATCGGCCAGCCAGGCTCAGCGCCGGCTTCGACCTTCCGCACCGACCGGCCCTCCGGCCCGGTCGTGCGGCCCTCCGATGGTGTCGGCGTGTTCGACCGCATGGGCGCGAAGCTGCCTGACCTGCCGCCGGAGAAAGATTACAAGGGGCCGGTCGACGAGGCTTACGGCGCTTTCCAACGCGGTTATTACCTGACGGCTATGGATAAGGCGCTGCCGAGGGCTCAGCTCGGTGATGCGGCGGCGCAGACGCTGATTGGTGAAATTCTCTCGCAGGGCCTCGGCGTCAAGAAGGACGTGAAGAATGCGGCCTTTTGGTACGGCAAGGCGGCCGAAGGCGGCGATGCGGCGGCAATGTTCAAATATGCGCTGATCCTGATGGAGGGCGAGGGCGTGCCGCGCGACAAGGTCAAGGCCGACGACTACATGCGCAAGGCGGCCGAAGCCGGCAATCCTTCGGCGGAATTCAACTGGGCGCAGCTTCTCATTGCCGACAATCCCGGCGAGAAGGGGCTGAGGCTTGCACTGCCATTCTACGAGAAATCGGCCGAGCAGGGCATTGCCGATTCGCAATATGCCGTTGCGCAGATCTATGCGACGCTGAAGGACCTGCCAGAGGAAAAGAAACAGCTCGCCCGCGAGTGGATGGCACGTGCGGCGCGGGCCGGCTTCGACACAGCCCAGCTCGATCTCGGCATCTGGCTCGTCAACGGCGTCGGCGGACCGAAGGACTACGTCAAGGGCTTCGAATGGCTGAAACTTGCCGCCAATGGCGGCAACGTCGCGGCACAGAACAAGCTTGCCCACCTTTATATCAACGCCATCGGCACGGCGCCCGATCCGGTCGAGGCGGCGAAGTGGTACGTCCTGTCGCGCCGGGCCGGGCTCGCCGATCCGTCGCTCGAAGATTTCTATCTTGGCATCGAGGACGATCAGCAGAAAGCGGCGATCGAAGCGGCCAACAAGTTTCGGCGGCGATAGCGACAGTGTCCTAACTTGGTGCGTTGTATCAAATTCGAGTCATACGACGCGCTTTATCCTGTTGTATCTATGAATGTCTTGGGGATCGCTCAGCGCTTCCGGGCGACATGCTCTAGAAAAGCGCGCCCGCGAAAAGATCCTCGTCGTTTTCGGCTTTGGCGGTCTCGGCGGGAGCGGCGATGCTGTCTTCGCTCGCCGGGATGATGTTGCGGTGAATGTTGCGCGCATGGGCCATCGTGTAGTGTTTGAAGATCTTGCGATCGAGCGGCGCGATGACCTCACCGAGGTCGGAGATATCGGCGATATCGGTGCCGGCGACGCCTTCGAGCAGATCGGCGCAGCGGGCAAGGACTTCGCCTAGATCATGCTGGAAATCGAGCTTGCCGATCAACTGGCTGATTTTGGTGGCGACCTCGCGGCCGTTCTCGGCAAGCACCTTCAACTCGTTTTCCATCGCGTTGGCTGCAGAGCGGATATTGCCGACGGCCGACGTCAGGCTTTCTCCTAGGCCACTAGGCCCGGCGTCCGTGGCGGGGGCGACGCGCCCGGCCGCGGCTTCGAGCGCCGGCAGGCCGTTGACGATGGCGTCGGCGGAATCGTCGAGCTTGCCGGCGAAGATGCGCAGCTCGGCGGTAACGACATTGATCGACTTGCCTGCCTCGCCGAGGCGGGAGCAGCGCAAATTGGTGTTCAAAGCCATATAGTGGATGTCGGTCTTGACGGCGCGGATGTTGCCGATCGCCTCGAAGAGCTTGGCGGCGGTGCCGATCGTCGACTGGCTCACCTGGTCGGCCTGCCGGCTTGCCGTATCGACCTGCTTGACGATTTCGTGGGCGGCCGAAACGCTGGATTCCAGCGCCCGCATGAAGTTGCCGCCGGCCTCGCCGCTCTCGCCGCTCATCTGATCGCGCAGCTTGAGGATCTCCCGCATGTCGTGGTCGAAACTTGCTATCGTCTTGACGACGTTTTGAGAATCCCGCTGGAAATTTGCGCACATGTCGCTCATCTGCGCTGCGGTCAAATGGTGAATGATGTTCTGCAGGCGCTGGCGCGCGCTGGCGTCGAGTCTTGCGCCTTCCTCGCCGGCAAAGAAATCTTCAAGCAGCGAAAAGGTGGCCTGCACGTGCTCAATGCGTTGGCGGGTGATATCGCCGATCTGCAGGGCGGACAGCGTCGAAGCGACTTTGCTCTGGATGGCGCGGGCAATTGCGCCGACGTCGCGGGCGATGACGCCGAGATCTTTGCGGTGTTCGGCGATCTTGGCGGCATCATCGCGCAGGGCTCCGGCAACGGCCGGAACGGTATCGGCATAACCTTTTGACACGCTGGCGCCGAAGGAGGCGGCAAGCTTCACCTCCTTGTCGAGGCTGTCGAGATGGGTGGCGAAACGGTTGACCTCATCGGTGCCGGAATAGATGCGCTCCAGGATCTCCTGGGCGAAGCCGGCGAATTCGGCAAGGCCGGCACCGGTGATCTTCACGGTCACGGCGAAAGTTCTGAGATAACGCATCGTCTCCTGCATGTCGGAGACGTGTTTGCGCAACTCCCTGCCGGTATGCGCCAGCGAGACGAGCGCCTGCTGGCGGTTTTCCTCAGTGACCGGCAGAGCCGTCAGGCTCTCCACCGTGGCGCGGAGATCGGCGCTGGTGTCGCTCGTGTCCTTGTTGTCGAGTGTCGTGGTGACACTCTCGAGCGAGTTCAACAGGCGGTTGAGGACATCCATCACCGAAAGCAGCACTGTGCCGCCCTCGAGGAAACGCTCCTCGACCTGGCTGCGGGCGGATTCCAGGGTCTGGCTGATGTCCCGCCCTGACGTATAGGCTGCAGCGTTCGGCGATACCAGAGCGTGTGCCACTTTTATACCTTTTCTTAAATCACAGGCGATTTGACTCTCTTTTTACGGGCAGGATGGAAACGTCCGGTAAACGCGCCGGACTCGCCAGCGTTGTGATTAACGAAAGATGTGGATGCGCCAGCGGTCGAAACGTCACGGCCGGGAAATATGATTCAACATACTGTTTTTACTTTGCATTTTTCTAAATATTGAGAAAAAAATACAACTTATCCCGGATGAGAATTGGGAGTCCCGGGACTCGCTATACGGCAGTTTCATACAACCGCTGTTTACCCCGCATTAACGCTGCCGTGAGAGTCCTTTTAGGGCCATCAAGTATTTCTCTGGCCCAGGAGGCTGCATTGGATACTCATAAACAATATTACGAATCTATAAATTTGCCGGACGTTCTCAGCATTCGCAACGTTTCCGAACTATATTCTAATATTGTCAGCGAATTTCATAGCCGTGATACAATCATCATCAGCATTCCCGAAGGTGCGGAAGCGGATCTGAGTTTTGTTCAACTTATCGAATCCTCGCGTCGCCAAGCAAAATCCACCGGAAAGACGTTCAAGCTTTCTTCGCCGGCCAGTGGCTCGGTCCTGAAGGTACTTGAGCGCGCCGGTTTCATCGAATCCTTCGATCAAGAAGGCGCAAATTTCTGGTTGCATAAAGAGGTGACATTATGAGTGCAAATATCCTGACCGTCGACGATTCCGCCAGCATTCGTCTGACGACCAAGGTCACGCTGACCAATGCCGGCTATAGCGTCACCGAGGCGGTCAACGGGGCAGAGGGCTTGGCGACGGCCAAGGGGCGCAGCTTCGATCTGATCGTGACCGATCTGAATATGCCTGTCATGGACGGGCTGACAATGATCGAGGAGTTGCGCAAATTGCCGGCGCAGGCCGGCGTCCCGATAATCTTCCTGACGACGGAATCGGATGCTGATCTCAAGGCGCGCGCCAAGGCCGCCGGTGCGACGGGCTGGTTGACCAAGCCGTTCGACCCGGAAAATCTCGTGAAGATCGTGAAGAAGGTTCTCGGACGATGACGCCGCTCGATCCCGTTGCCGTATTCCGCACGGAGGCCGCCGAATGCCTCGAAGCGATCGAGGCCGGTCTTCTCGACCTGACTCACCAGCTCGACAACAAGGATCTCGTCGACGCCGTGTTCCGGGGGCTTCACACGCTCAAGGGATCCGGTGCGATGTTCGGTTTTGAGGCGCTCGCCGCCTTCACCCATCATTGCGAGACGGCCTTCGACCGCGTCCGCAAGGGCGAGGTCGCGGCGACCAGCGAACTCGTCGCCGCCGTTCTTGCCGCCCAGGATCATATGCGCGCCCTCGTCGACCAGCCGGACGCCGATCACGGCGATACCGGCAGCACGCTTCTGGCGCAGCTGCAGGCTGCCGTCGGCGGCAAGGAGGCGTCGCCTGCTGCAGCGGCGGCCGCTGCTCCCGCACCCGTCGCCACCCGCGAGGCAACGGCGAAGAAGAAGAACGGCTGGCGCATCCGCTTCAGCCTGCCCGCCAATTCGATGGCCAACGGCACCAACCCGCTCGGCCTGCTCGACGAGCTGCGCGATCTCGGCGAATGCACTGTGCGCGCCAACACCTCGGCCATCCCGCCTATCGACGAACTCACTCCGACGGAACTCCACATTTCTTGGGACGTGACGCTGATCAGCGAGCAGGACCGCTCGGCGATCGACGACGTCTTCATCTTCGTTCTCGATGACATGGAACTCAGCGTCGAGGATATCGATGGTGCGGCCGCGGCAACCGCCGCCCCGGTCGCGGAAAAGGCAGCAGCAGCTGCCGCAGCATCGGTACCGGCTGTTCCTGCATCAGCCGTCCCGGAGTTCCGTCCTGTCGAGGCGGTTCAGGCGAGGCGCGAGGCCCCCGCCGCCGTCAGCCAGGCGAAGGCAGCTGAAAACGTCCGCGTGCCGGCCGAACGTCTCGACGAGTTGATGGATCGCGTCGGCGAGCTCGTCATCGCCCAATCGCGCCTCAGCCAGCTCGCCAGCGCCAGCAGCGATATCGCGCTGCGCTCCGTTTCGGAGGAAATCGAACGCCTCTCCGGTGAATTGCGCGACACGATGATGGTGCTGCGCATGGTGCCGGTCGCCACCCTGTTCTCCCGCTTCCGCCGCCTCGTCCACGATCTCGCCCGCGAGACCGGCAAGGTGATCGAGCTGGTGACGGAAGGCGAAAGCACCGAGGTCGACAAAACGGTCATCGAGCGCCTGGCCGATCCGCTGGTGCATCTGGTCCGTAACTCGATCGATCACGGCCTCGAAACGCCTGCCGACCGCCTTGCCGCCGGCAAGACCGAAGCCGGCACGGTGACGCTTTTGGCCCGCCAGGCCGGCGGCGAGGTTATCATCTCGATCAAGGACGACGGTCGCGGCATCAATCGTGAACGGGTTCGCGCCAAGGCCGAATCCTCGGGCCTCATCCAGCCCGGCCAGCCGCTTTCCGATTCCGAGCTGCTGCAGTTGATCTTCGCTCCCGGCTTCTCGACGGCCGCGGCGATCACCAATCTGTCCGGCCGTGGGGTCGGCATGGACGTGGTCAAGAAGACGGTCGAAGCGCTTCGCGGCGCGATCGACATCGTCAGCCTGCCGGGGCAGGGTTCGGAAGTGTCGTTGCGCATCCCGCTGACCCTCGCCATCATCGATGGCCTGCTGGTGCGCGTCGGTTCCGGCCGCTACGTCATCCCGCTTTCGGCGGTCGAGGAATGCCTCGAACTGTCGCTCGAGGAAGATCTCCGCTCGCGCGGCCGCAGCTTCATCTCGCTGCGCGACAGCCTGGTGCCGTTCCTGCGTCTGCGCGATCTCTTTCGCACCGGCACCAAGCCCGACCTGCATCAGAAGGTCGTCGTCATTTCGACCGGCACGGAGCGCGTCGGCCTCGTCGTCGACCAGATCATCGGCGACCACCAGACGGTCATCAAGTCGATGTCGAAACTGCACAACAACGTCGCGACATTCTCGGGCGCCACCATTCTCGGCGACGGCAGCGTCGCTCTCATTCTCGACGTCGGGCACCTGGTTGCCGCGGGTCAGCAACAGGAGGCGCAAATGCGTGCAGCAGGATGAGGGCAACAGCCGAACGATTTGACAATCACTGGAGCTATGCCGAGGAAGTCGAGGTTCTGACCTTCGATCTCAACGGCGAAACCTTCGCGCTGGAAGCGGTCATCGTCCGGGAAATCCTGGACCTGCTTCCCGAGACTGCGGTTCCGGGCAGCCAGCCCTTCGTCGCCAGCGTCATCAACTTTCGCGGCAAGGTCATTCCGCTCGCCGATCTGCGTCTCGCCTTCGGGATGGAAGCCGCGGAAGCGACGATCGACAGCCGCATCATCGTCATCGAGATCAATCTGCAGGGCGAGGAGACTCTCGTCGGTCTCAGAACCGACAAGGTGAACGAGGTGACGACACTTGCAAAGACGGCGAGCGAGGCGCCGCCGAGCATCGGCATGCGCTGGCGCGCCGACTATATCAACTGCCTGGTGAAGAGGGGCGGAGAATTCATCATTCTTCCTAATCTGCAGGCGATTTTTTCATCGAAGCACGATGTGGCGGGAGCCGCCAACTGATGTCGGCTGAGTACAGGTTGGGGTTAAACCGATGCGATTGACCATCAAGACAAAACTGGTGACGGCGTTCACCTTCATCATTCTGATACTGGTGGGCACCGCCGCTTACGGTGTCCTCAGCCTTGGATCGTTGAATGACACGATCGACAATCTACTTTCCGGCCCGGCAGCCCGTCTTGATCTCGCTCAACAGATCAACATCGCCCAGTTGGAGGCAATTCGTCAGCAGAAGAACCTGCTGACTGCGCGTAACGCCGATGATATGGCCGGCGCGATCGAGAAGGGCAATCAGGCCCACAAGGAATTCGACGACGCCTTCCAGAAGGTACAAGCGCTTGCGACCGAAGAGGGCAAGGCGCGCTGGGCGCGTATCGCCGAACTTTCCCAAACCTTCGTTGCAGCCGACGAGCAGATCCGCGCCTATGTGAAGGCCGGCAATACCGATGGCGCAAACGATATCTCCGTCACGACGGCGCGCACCGCCGCCAATAATATCGACTCGACGCTCACCGAAATCCTGACGCTCGAAAAGCAGCGCATGAAAGCTGCCGACGATGGCGCCCAAACACAGTATGAGACGACGCGAACGATGATGGTCGCGGTCGCCGCCGTCGCCCTGTTGATTGCCGCCATCACAGCCTTCTGGATCGCCAGCACGATCAGCAAGGGCCTCAACCGTGCCAACACCGTGGTTCGCGAAGTGGCGGAAGGCGATCTGACGAAGATGGCCGAGATCACCAGCCGCGACGAAATCGGCGAGCTTCTCGGTAACGTCAACATCATGATCGAACGCCTGCGCGGCGTCGTCGCCGATGCGCTATCGGCTGCGGAGAACGTCTCTTCCGGCAGCCAGCAGCTTTCGGCGAGCTCCGAGCAGGTATCGCAGGGTGCTACCGAACAAGCTGCTTCGGCCGAAGAGGCCTCCGCTTCAATGGAGCAGATGGCCGCGAACATCAAGCAGAACGCCGACAACGCCGCGCAGACCGAAAAGATCGCCCGCCAGTCGGCCAAGGATGCGGAGATGAGCGGCGAAGCGGTGACGCGCGCGGTCGACGCCATGCGCACGATCGCCCAGAAGATCGGCATCGTCCAGGAGATCGCCCGCCAGACCGATCTCTTGGCTCTCAATGCCGCCGTGGAAGCTGCTCGTGCAGGCGAACATGGCAAGGGTTTTGCGGTCGTCGCCTCGGAGGTGCGCAAGCTCGCCGAACGCAGCCAATCGGCGGCCGCCGAAATCAGCTCGATGTCGAGCGACACGGTCAAGGCTGCCGCCGATGCCGGCGACATGCTTGGCCGGTTGGTGCCCGACATCCGCAAGACGGCGGAACTGGTCTCCGAGATCAGCGCCGCCTGCCGCGAACAGGATATCGGCGCCTCGCAAATCAATGAAGCGATCCAGCAGCTCGACAAAGTGACGCAGCAGAATGCCGGCGCCTCCGAGCAGATGTCGGCGACCTCCGAGGAGCTCGCCTCGCAGGCCGAAGAACTGCAGGCTTCGATCGCCTTCTTCAAGGTCGATACGGCGGGCGGGCGGCCCGTCGCCCACAAGGCGCAAGCCAACGCCTCGGCCAGGGCGATCAAGAGCCAACCCGCCGTCCGCAAGCCCGCCCCGCAGGCTCACAACCAGGGCCGTGGCCAGACGGTTTCGGCTCAGCAGCAGCGCCTCAAGGGCTTTGCTCTCGATATGTCGATGGGCGGTCCAGACGCCGGCGACGACGACTTCAGGGAGAGCGCATAAGCGCGCCCCTGGGGAGCGTGAATAAGCGCCTAGCTGTTTAGTCCCGGCATT
>NZ_AEYF01000033.1 GCF_000292525.1 Rhizobium sp. CCGE 510 | reverse complement strand
AATGCCGGGACTAAACACCTAGCCCATGTGATCCCTCGGGCTGCTCCGTCGGCCCGAGGCGGAAATATCCCCCAACGCGTGTAGGCGTTGGCGCTGCGATCGATAGATGTCCGGCTGCCGGGAAGCGAATGAAGTCGCTTCCCCCCTTCAGACACATCCTTCCAAGCTCGACGTCCCGCCAGGGGGACATGTCTCTCTCCATTCGTTTTGACCGCAAATCGGGGGTATCACATGCGTTTCACCATTAAACTCAAACTGGGCCTTGCCTTCGGCATCATGACGCTGCTGCTGATCGGCATCGCTGTCTACGGAAGCATGAGTCTCGGAACTTTGAATGACGCGAGCGCCCAGATGATCAACGGCTCGGTCCGTCGTTTGGAGCTGGCACTGACCGCCAATGTCGCCGAAGTCAACGCCATCCGTTCTCAGAAGAACGCACTGCTCTCCACGGATCCCGAAACTGCTGCCGGTTTCTACAAGGACGCCGACCAGTACCTGCAGGAGATGTTCGACGCCGTCGATGGCGGTCTTGCCATCGCCTTGCCGGAGGGGAAGCCATATTGGGAGAAGTTGCAGACGATCGGTACGAAGTTCCGCGAAAGATCCGCCGAACTGCAGCAACTTGACGCAAGAGGTGACCAGGCTGGTGCGCTGGCGCTTTCACTGGGTGACCTGAGGACAATGACCGACGATATGGGCACTGCGATCGCGGCTCTCGTCGAAATCCAGCGCAAAGGAATGAAGGCGACCGCCGCGTCGAACACTGATCTCTATGGATCGACGAAGCTGATCCTCGGCAGCGCTTCCGGCATTGCAGTGCTCATCGCGCTCGGCGCCGCGCTGTGGATCACCCTTGGAATCAACAATGGCTTGCGAAAGATCACGATGGTCGCAAACGCCGTCGCGATCGGTGACCTCAACCAGAAGGTCGATGTCAAGACCAATGACGAGATCAAGGATCTCATCAATACGGTCAACGCCATGACCGCCAATCTGCGCGCCACGGCGGCCCTTGCCGACCAGATCGCCATGGGTGACCTCAGCACCGATGCAAAGCCGCTTTCGGACAAGGATGCGCTCGGCATTGCCATGCAGAGCATGATCTCCAACCTCAGAACCACCGCCGGCATCGCCGATCAGATCGCAAACGGCGACCTGACGGTGTCCCCGAAGCCGCTCTCCGACAAGGATGCGCTGGGCATCGCCCTGGAGCAGATGGTTGAACGCCTGCGCGGCGTCGTCGCCGATGCGATCTCGGCTGCCGAGAACGTCTCTTCCGGCAGCCAGGAACTGTCGGCAAGCTCCGAGCAGGTATCGCAGGGCGCCACCGAACAGGCGGCTT
>NZ_AEYF01000032.1 GCF_000292525.1 Rhizobium sp. CCGE 510 | reverse complement strand
GCCCAGGAGGCCGGCGACATGCTCGGCCGGCTGGTGCCGGATATCCGCAAAACCGCCGAGCTGGTCTCCGAGATCAGCGCTGCCTGCCGCGAACAGGATATCGGCGCTTCGCAGATCAACGAGGCGATCCAGCAGCTCGACAAGGTGACGCAGCAAAATGCCGGCGCCTCCGAGCAGATGTCGGCAACCTCCGAGGAACTCGCCTCGCAGGCCGAAGAGCTGCAGACGTCGATCGCCTTCTTCAGGGTTGATATGGCGGGTGGGCGCCGCGACCGCACGCCGGCTGCAAAACTCACCGTCCGCAGCCGGGCTCCGGCCACACCGCGCAAGCCGGCCGGCAAGGCGCCGGCCAATAGCGTCGCCGGTCAGCAGGCCCGCGCGAAGGGATTTGCCCTCGACATGTCGATGGGTGGTCCCGACACGGCCGACGACGAGTTTAGGGAGAGCGCATAGCGCTCCCCTGGGAAACGCTTAACCGCTCTCGTTCGCAATTGTCGTGGGCCAGTCAGCTCGCCCGCGACACACGCTTCCGGCACGCGCGTGCTGGCACGGAAGTCCGTCAACTTCCTTCCGTGGCATGTCTTCGCCTACCAGAATTTCTTTGCTGCATGATGCTGCGCCCCTGATCCATATTTATTGCCTCGTTCTCAGAGAGAAATATTGAGATGCGTATTACAATCAAACTTAAGCTCGCAGCCGCATTTGGCTTTGTCATACTGTTGCTGGTGGCCAGCGCGGTTTATGGAATCATCAGCCTTAGTTCTTTGAACGATGCCGTCGGCAACCTTATTTCGGGTCCCGCAAAACGGCTGGAACTGGCTCTGGAAGCAAAGACCGCCGAGCTCAATGCCGTTCGCTGGCAGAAGAACGCTCTTCTGGAAATGGATCCCGAAGTGGCAAGGAAGGACTACCAGGACTCGGCGAAGAGCCTGGATGAAATGGTGGTCTTCGCCACAAGCGGCCAACAGCTCGCAACTGACGAGGGCAAGCCCACCTGGGACAGGCTGGTCGAGCTGGCCAAACGCTTCAGCGAAGGCTCCAATAAAGTCGCCTCCATCCAGGAGGGTGGCGACAGGGCAGCGGCAGCGGCGCTTTCGTCGGGAGAGGTTCGAGGCCTCGTCATGGAATTGGAAGAGGTTTTCGAGACGCTCGTCACGCTTCAGCAGAAGTCGATGGCACAAGCCGATAATGATAACGACATTCTCTATAGTTCGACCAAGAACATGCTGATCGGTATCGCTATCGGGGCTTCCGTGATCGCGTTCGCCGCTGCGCTGTGGATCGCGCTCGGGGTCAATAGCGGCCTGCGCAAGATCATAAACGTTGCCAGCGCCGTCGCCATCGGTGACCTCAGTCAGAAGGTCGAGATCAGAAGCAACGACGAGATCAAGGATCTGGTCAACACGATCAACGTCATGACAGATAATCTCCGCAACACCGCGGAGATCGCAAACGAGATCTCGAACGGCGACCTCAGCGTCACGCCGAAGCCGCTTTCCGACAAGGATACGCTCGGCATCGCCATGCTCGGCATGGTGAACAATCTGCGCGCCACCGCCGGTGTCGCCAACCAGATCGCCGAAGGCGATCTTTCCGTCGAGGTCAAGCCGCTGTCGGCCAAGGATGCGCTCGGCATCGCCATGCAGAGCATGGTTACCAATCTTCGCGTCACAGCCGAGATCGCCACGCAGATCGCCAACGGCGATTTGATGGTGTCTCCCAAGCCGCTGTCGGCCAAGGACACGCTCGGCATTGCGCTCGCACAGATGGTCGAGCGCCTGCGCGATGTCGTCACCGATGCGATTGCTGCCGCCGAGAGCGTCTCGGCCGGCAGCCAGGAATTGTCGGCAAGCTCGGAACAGGTCTCGCAGGGCGCCAGCGAACAGGCGGCTTCTGCCGAAGAGGCTTCCGCCTCGATGGAAGAGATGGCTTCCAATATAAAGCAGAATGCCGACAACGCTGCCCAGACGGAAAAGATCGCGCGCCAATCCGCCAGGGATGCAGAGACGAGCGGCAACGCGGTCGCCCGCGCCGTCGATGCGATGCGCACGATCGCCCAGAAGATCGGCATCGTCCAGGAGATCGCCCGCCAGACCGATCTCTTGGCTCTCAATGCGGCCGTGGAAGCCGCTCGTGCGGGTGAACACGGTAAGGGTTTTGCGGTGGTCGCATCGGAAGTGCGCAAGCTTGCCGAACGCAGTCAGTCGGCCGCTGCCGAAATCAGCTTGATGTCGAGCGACACCGTCATTGCTGCCCAGGAGGCCGGCGACATGCTCGGCCGCCTGGTGCCCGACATCCGCAAAACCGCCGAGCTGGTCTCCGAGATCAGCGCTGCCTGCCGCGAACAGGATGTCGGCGCTTCGCAGATCAACGAAGCGATTCAGCAGCTCGACAAAGTGACGCAGCAAAATGCCGGCGCTTCCGAGCAGATGTCGGCGACCTCGGAAGAACTTGCCGCCCAGGCGGAAGAGCTACAGGCCTCGATCGCCTTCTTCAAGATCGAGACGGCGGACATTGGCAGGGCGGCGCCGAGCGGTCGTCAGGGACGTGCTGCGGCGGTCAAGATGACCGCGCGAAGCCCGTCCGCGGCGCGCAAGTCTGCCGGCAAGGCAGCTCCCGCCAACAGCGTTGCCGGCCAGCAGGCTCGTGCGAAGGGATTTGCTCTCGATATGTCGATGGGCGGTCCCGATACGTCGGACGATGAATTCCGGGAGAGCGCCTAGGCGCTCTTCGGGAAAGCTCGTGGGGGCTCTCCCGGTGCAGAACGGGGCCGGTTGCAGCGGCCCCTCGAATAAGACCGACGCATGGATGCGCCGATGGATGCCGGCAGAACCGGGAACGCATGAAGCGTCTTCACCACTGCGCAATAGAAATTCGCGGGATATCCGCAGCAAATTAGAGGGGTGTTAGAATGCGCTTCACGATCAAACTCAAACTGAGCCTGGTGTTCGGTTTCATCGTTCTCCTGACCTGCGCCATGGCCGGTCTTTCGACCTACAATCTCTCGTCGCTGAACAGCGACATCTCGATCATGGTTGCCGGTCCGGTTGCCAACCTGCGCGATTCCGGCAATCTTTCCGATGCCGTGATGCGTGCCATCCGCGCCGAAAAAGACGCGATCATCAACACCGATGCCAGCAAGATCGGCGGCTATGTCGATGAGATCTCGCAGCAGCGCGACCTCATCAAAACGCTCCATGGCCGGCTCGCCGCCTCCGACGATCCGGAGATCAAGACGGGGATGGAGCAGTTCGGGGATCTCTACGGCAAATGGGCGGCGCTGCAGGATCATATTGCCGATCTCGCAAAGCAGAACACGACGGAATCCAACGCGCAGGCCGGCGTCATTTCGATGGGCGAAGGTCAACAGGTGACCACCCAGCTTCTCGGCATCCTCGCCAAGCTCAACGACACCGTGACCGGCAACGTCGCTGAAACGGATGCGGCCACCAACGACCAGTATAAGCAGTCGCGCAATATGCTTGTCATGATGACGATCGGCCTGATTGTCGTCTCGTCGGCTGCTGCTCTCTGGATCCTGCTCAATATCTCCCGTGGCTTGAAGCGCGCCGTCAATCTGGCAGATGCCGTCAGCATCGGTGACCTCGAACAGACTATCGAGCACAAGAGCAATGACGAAATTCGCGATCTCGTCCATTCGATGAGCCGGATGACGGCGAACCTGCGCAGCACTGCGACGATCGCCGATCAGATCGCAAACGGCGACCTGACGGTGTCCCCGAAGCCGCTCTCCGACAAGGATGCGCTGGGCATCGCCCTGGAGCAGATGGTCGAACGCCTGCGCGGTGTCGTCGCCGATGCGATCTCGGCTGCCGAGAATGTCTCTTCCGGCAGCCAGGAATTGTCGGCGAGCTCCGAGCAGGTATCGCAAGGCGCCACCGAACAGGCGGCGTCCGCCGAAGAGGCCTCGGCTTCGATGGAAGAGATGGCCTCCAACATCAAGCAGAATGCCGACAACGCGGCTCAGACCGAAAAGATCGCCCGCCAGTCGGCCAAGGATGCGGAAGCCAGCGGCGAAGCCGTCTCCCGTGCGGTCGACGCCATGCGGACGATCGCCCAGAAGATCGGCATCGTCCAGGAAATCGCTCGCCAGACCGATCTCTTGGCTCTCAACGCCGCTGTGGAAGCAGCTCGTGCCGGTGAACACGGCAAGGGTTTTGCGGTCGTCGCCTCGGAGGTGCGCAAGCTTGCCGAACGCAGCCAGTCGGCTGCTGCCGAAATAAGCGCCATGTCGGGCGATACCGTGACGGCCGCCCAGGAGGCCGGCGACATGCTCGGCCGGCTGGTGCCGGATATCCGCAAAACCGCCGAGCTGGTCTCCGAGATCAGCGCTGCCTGCCGCGAGCAGGATATCGGTGCTGCCCAGATCAACGAGGCGATCCAGCAGCTCGACAAGGTGACGCAGCAAAATGCCGGCGCCTCCGAGCAGATGTCGGCGACCTCCGAGGAACTGGCCTCGCAGGCCGAAGAGCTGCAGACGTCGATCGCCTTCTTCAAGGTTGATATGGCGGGCGGCGCGCGCGCGCGCGCGCCGGCTGCCAGGATGATCGTGCGCAGCCCCGCTCCGGCCGCCGGCCGCAAACCTGCGGCCAAGAAACCGGCCGCCAATGCTGTCGCGGCTCAACAGGCGCGGGTGAAAGGTTTCGCTCTCGATCTCTCCATGGGCGGTCCCGATGATGGGGACGCCGAATTCAAGGAAAGCGCATGATCATGGCCACGACATCTCTGGAAGCGCAATTCGTGACCTTCAGCCTCGGCGAGGAGATCTTCGCCGTGCCGGTGGAGGTGGTACGAGAAATCCTCGACTATGCGGAAGCTTTCAAGATTCCGAATGGTCCCGACTATCTGCTCGGCCTGCGCGACGTGCGCGGGCAGGGCGTGCCGACGATCGATCTTCGATTGAAGCTCGGCATGACGAAGACGGAACCGACGCCGCATACGCGGGTGCTGGTCCTCGACGTGCCGATGGAAAACCGGATCCTGACGCTCGGCCTCGTCGCCGACCGCGTCTTCGAGGTCACGCCGTTCCGGCGGGACCAGATCGAAGCGGCGCCTGATATCGGCGTGCGTTGGCGTTCGGACTATATCGCCGGCGTCGTTCGCCGTGAAAACGGCTTCGTCGTCATCATCGATCTCGCACGGTTGCTGTCGCGCGAGGACGCCTCGGCACTGCAATCGGCCGCCTGACTGCGTTATCAACTTGGAGTACGGCGTTCTATGAGTATGGCAGCAGCGGTGGAAATCCAATTGCCGGGCGACCGGATCAGCAAGCGCAATTTCGACAAGCTTGCCCGGTTCATCTACGACTATAGCGGCATCAAGATGCCGCCGACCAAGCTGACGATGCTCGAAGGGCGGCTGAGGCGCCGCCTTCGCGCAACCAACCATTCGACCTTCGACGATTATTGCGACTTCCTGTTCGATCACGACGGCCTCGCCCAGGAAGCCGTCTACCTGATCGATGTGGTCACGACCAACAAGACCGACTTCTTCCGCGAAGCCAAGCATTTCGACTATCTGCAGACAGTGGCGTTGCCGGCGATCGCCAATGGCGGCGTGCGAACCATCCGCACCTGGAGCTCGGCTTGCTCGACGGGGGCGGAGCCCTATACGATGGCGATGGTGCTGGCGGAATTCGCTGAAAGCCGCAACGACGTCTCCTACAGCGTGCTTGCCACCGACCTTTCCACCGATGTGCTGCAGACGGCGCGAAGAGGCATCTATCCGGAGGATTTGATCGCGCCCGTGCCGCGCGACCTGCAGCGTAAATACGTGCTGACAGCCAAGCAGCCGGGTCGGCGGGAGGTGCGCATTACACCGAAACTGCGCAGCAGGGTGGGTTTTGCCCGGATGAACCTGATGGACGAGAAATACCCGATCGGCGAAGCGATGAACGTTATCTTCTGCCGCAACGTGCTAATCTATTTCGACAAGCAGACTCAGGCCGGCGTGCTCAACCGCCTCTGCAACTGCCTGGCGAAGGGCGGCTATATGTTCATCGGTCATTCCGAATCGATCACCGGCTTCGACCTGCCGTTGAAGCAGGTCTCGAACACGGTGTTTCAGCGTATCTAGAGGCTTCATGGCTAAGAAAATCCGCGTACTGATTGTCGACGATTCCGCCAGCATCCGCCAGACGCTGACGCATGTGCTGGAGCAGGATCCCGATATCGAGATCATGGCGGTCGCATCCGACCCGTTCATGGCGGCGCGGAAGCTTCAGGAGGAGATCCCCGATGTCATCACGCTCGATGTGGAGATGCCGCGCATGGACGGCATCACTTTCCTGCGCAAGCTGATGGCGCAGCGGCCGATTCCGGTGGTGATGTGCTCGTCGCTGACGGAAGCGGGTTCGGAAACGCTGATCCAGGCGCTGGAGGCCGGTGCCGTCGACGTCATTCTGAAATCGAAGATCGGGGCCGCCGACAGCCTCGCCGAAGATGCCATGCGTATTCGCGAAGTCGTCAAGAGCGCCTCGCATGCGCGGCTTTCCAACGTACGAAGGGCAGCAGGAACCATCCGCTCGGCTGCCGCTGAGGGGCCGGCCAAGAAGCTGACGGCGGATGTGATGCTGCCGCCGCCGACGGGGCGGGCGATGGCGAAGACGACGGAGATGGTGGTCTGCGTCGGCGCCTCCACCGGTGGCACGGAGGCGCTGCGCGAGTTCCTGGAGGAACTGCCGGCCAATGCGCCTGGCATGGTAATCGTCCAGCATATGCCGGAGAAATTCACCGCCGCCTTCGCCAAACGGCTGAATGGTCTCTGCGAGGTCGAGGTCAAGGAAGCCGTCGATGGCGATCCGGTGCTGCGCGGCCATGTGCTGATCGCACCAGGCGACAAACACGTGCTGCTCGAACGCCAGGGTGCGCGTTATTATGTGAGCGTGAAGACCGGGCCGCTGGTGTCGCGACACCGGCCTTCCGTCGACGTGCTCTTCCGCTCGGCAGCGCGCTCGGCCGGCTCGAACGCCATGGGGATCATCATGACCGGCATGGGCGACGATGGTGCTCGCGGCATGCTGGAAATGCATCAGGCCGGCGCCTACACGGTGGCGCAGGACGAGGCGAGCTCCGTTGTTTTCGGCATGCCAAAGGAGGCGATCGCCAAGGGCGGCGTCGACCGTATTCTGCCGCTCGATCAAATCGCCCGTGAAGTGCTGATGACGCAGCAGAAGTTTTGAAATCGGTTTCGACCGAACGAGGAAGCCGGCGATATCGCCATGCCGCCGGCTTTATGTGTTCCGTCCGGATCAGGCGAGATATCCTCCATCGATCGTCAGGCTAGCGCCAGTGACGAAAGCCGCCTCGGCGCTTGCGAGATAGGCGGCAAGACCGGCGATCTCGCGGTCCTCGCCCAGTCTGCCAAGCGCCATCAGCGGTTTGAGGCGCTCGTGATCGTCCTCGTGGGGGTTCATATCGGTCGCGGTCGGGCCGGGTTGGATATTGTTGACAGTGATGCCGCGTGGGCCAAGATCGCGGGCAAGGCCGCGGGTCATCGAGGCGATCGCGCCCTTCGTCATGCTGTAGACCGAGGACGTCGGAAAGCCGCTGCGATCGGCAGTGACGCTGCCAATGGTGATGATGCGGCCGCCCTCCTTCATGTGTTTAGCCGCGGCCTGGATGCCGACGAAAGCAGCCCGGACATTGACGGCGAACATGCGGTCGAAATCCTCGAGCGAATATTGATCGAGCGGGTTGAGGATGAGGATGCCGGCATTGCTGACGAAAATGTCGAGCCCACCAAAATGCTCGGCCGTCAGCGCGACAGCGCCCTGCACGGCTTTGACATCGGCACTGTCGGCCCGGATCGACAGCGCCCTGCCGCCGGCAGCCTCCAACTCGGCGACGATTGCCTTCGCCTTGTGCTCGGAACTCGAATAGGTGAAGGCGACAGCGGCGCCGTCGGCGGCGAGCCTTCGGACGATGGCGGCACCGATGCCGCGTGCGCCGCCGGTAACGAGGGCGATCTTGGTCGAAAGAGATTGAGACATGCGGGTTTCCTTGGTTTTTGGATCGATCAGTCTAGAATTAAACACAAAAAAGCCAGCTCGGTGCTACCCTTCGTCAGCGGAGGCTTCTGATTGCCATGCGTGCGATACTGCGGAGCGTCTCGGGCGGGGCGCCGTTTCGGGCGCTGACTTTCATGCCCGATAGAGCAGCGCCGAGAAATTGAATGGCGTCGGCGATATCGATATAGGTTGCGAGTTCTCCGGCCTTGCGAGCCTCGCCGAGAAGACTTTCGATTGCCGAGTGAAGCGCGTGGCCGGCGCTGTCGGTAAGAGCTGCAATCTCGGCATCGGTGCGGCCGAATTCGCAGATGGCGCTGACGCCGAGGCAGCCACGCCGCGCCTCAGCAGCGGGACGCGAAGCAAAGGCGACGAGCGCGCCTTCCAGTGCCTCGATCGGCCGGCCGTCGCGGTGAAGATCGGCGATGATGTTGTCGATGCTCTCCACATTGTAGCGCTTCAGCGCTTCCAGATAGAGGCCGCGCTTGTCGCCGAAGGTGTCGTACATGCTTTGCCGGCTGATCTTCATCGCCGTCAGTAGTTCCTCGGTTGAGGTGCCTTCATAGCCGTGCTCGGAAAATACGCCGATGGCAGCATGGAGGGCGGTGTCGCGATCGAATTCCTTGTGTCGTGCCATGTCAAAGCTTCTATCGTTATTGGACTGATCTGTCCAGAATAAAATTGACGGTTTTTGGTGCCGCAGGGCAGCCATGCGTGTGTCCCCTTGAAATTTGCCTGATTTTGTGGTCTTGAGGCCGCCAATCTTTGCAGCGCTGCCTGTCATGTATGTTCAGGGACACTTCCCGCCCCTGGCAGCGCGCACCCCGTATCAGTCCCAAGGAAATGCGCCAATGGCCCGTTCAGCTCTTCTCAATGTCATGGTTCAGGCTGCCCTCAAGGCAGGAAAATCACTGGGACGTGATTTCGGCGAAGTGCAAAACCTGCAGGTTTCCGTGAAGGGACCGGGCGACTTTGTTTCGACGGCCGACCGCAAGGCCGAAAAGATTGTCAGGGAAGAGCTGCTCAAGGCGCGTCCGACCTATGGTTTCCTCGGCGAGGAGAGCGAGGAGATCAAGGGCACGGACGGCGCGCATCGCTGGATCGTCGACCCGCTCGACGGCACGACGAACTTCCTGCACGGCATCCCGGCCTTCGCTATCTCGATTTCGCTCGAACGCAACGGTGAGATTGTTGCCGCCGTGGTCTTCAATCCGGCCACCGACGAGCTCTACACCGCTGAGCGCGGCGGCGGCGCCTTCCTCAACGACCGGCGCCTGCGCGTCGCAGCGCGCCGCGCGCTGTCGGATTGCGTCATCGGCTGCGGCGTGCCGGCGCTCGGCAAGCGCAATCACGGCAAGTTCCTGGTCGAGCTTCGCCACGTCATGGGCGAAGTGGCGGGCATCCGCCGCTTGGGATCGCCGACGCTCGACCTCGCCTATGTCGCGGCAGGGCGTTTCGACGGCTTCTGGGAAGCGGAGCTTGCGCCGTGGGACATGGCGGCCGGCATCCTGCTCATCCGCGAAGCCGGCGGGTTCGCCACCGATTGGGACGGCGGGACGGCCATTCTGGAGAGCGGCGCGATCGTCGCCGGCAACGAACATATCCACAAGGCGTTGATCGAAGTCGTCAAGCGGCCTATTCCCGCCAAGTGAGCGAACGAAAATCCGGCTGTTGTAAAGTCAGGGTTTTCGCCGCGGCATACTTCAATTCGGCACAATGTTGCTCTAGTCTCCGCCAGCAATGACTCCGGAGGCAGCAGACCCTATGGAAAATGTGAATGTGGCGGAGATCGGCTCCACCGAAAAGACGGCCGGCGGTTATGCCTACAGGCTTTCGAGCCCGATGCCCTTCCTCTGGACGATGCTGCTTTTCCTCGTCATCGTCGGCTTTATCGCCGCCATCCTATTTCGCCAGACGCAGACCGCCTTCATGCACAATCCCGGCCTCAACGGGCTGATCGTCGGCGTTCTCGCAGTCGGAATCATTCTTGTTTTCAACCACGTACTGGCGCTTCGCCCCGAAGTGCGCTGGTTCAACTCGTTCCGTGCCGCCGGCAGTGCCGACAAGGTCAACCGCAATCCGCGGCTGCTTGCGCCGATGCGGGCGCTGATCGGCAGCCGCAAGACCTCGGTGGCGCTGTCGACGACGGCGCTGCGCTCGATCCTCGATTCGATCGCCACCCGCCTCGACGAATCGCGCGATGTCTCGCGCTACCTGATCGGCCTGCTTGTCTTCCTCGGCCTGCTCGGCACCTTCTGGGGCCTCATTGGCACGATCGGTTCGATCAGCATCGTCATCCAATCGCTCGATGCCGGTTCGAACGGCACGGGAGATGTGCTGTCGGCGCTGAAGGAAGGGCTTTCCACGCCGCTTTCGGGCATGGGCCAGGCGTTTTCCTCCTCGCTGCTCGGCCTCTCCGGCTCGCTCATTCTCGGCTTCCTCGACCTGCAGGCCGGCCGCGCGCAGAACCGCTTCTACATGGAGCTGGAAAACTGGCTTTCTTCGGTCACCGATGTCGGCTCCGATCTTGCCCCGGCCCTCGAGGCCGTTTCCGGCGCTTCCTCGGAGGACATGCGCGCGCTCTCCGATTATCTGCGCAAGGTCTCCGAAGAGGGCGGCGCCGGCGGCCAGCGCTCCGTCGCCGCCATGGCAAGCCTTGCCGAAGGCATTCAGGGTCTCGTCAAGAACATGCGCAACGAGCAGCAGATGCTGCGCGACTGGATCGAGGCACAGCAGGACGAGGCTAAGGCAATGCGCCGCACGCTCGACCGACTGGCCGAACGCATCGGCGTTCAGGAGCGCGCGGGCGACCGGGGCGAGCGCATGCGCGATCGTGCCACCCAGGCAGAAAAGAGCGAGGGCAAGTAATCCATGGCTCTTGCCCGTAACCGGCGCCGCGAACGCACGGTGGATTATTGGCCGGGCTTCGTCGATGCGCTGTCGACGTTGCTCATCTCAATCATGTTCCTGCTGACGGTGTTCGTCGTCGGGCAGTTCATTCTCAGCCGGGAGATCACCGGACGCGATGAGGTGCTCAGTCGCCTCAACAGCCAGATCAACGAGCTGACGCAGCTTCTGGCGCTCGAAAAGGGCAGCAACCAGGACCTCCAGGATTCGGTCGCCAACCTGCAGGCCTCGCTTGCCAGTGCCGAGGGCGATCGTTCGCGGCTGCAGGCGTTGCTGAGTGCCGGTTCAGGCGGTCAGGATGCGGCGCAGAAGCGGATCGGCTCGATGACCCAGGAGCTCGACGAGCAGAAGCAGGTGAGCGAGCGGGCGCTCAGCCAAGTCGAACTGCTGAACCAGCAGATATCAGCGCTTCGCAGCCAGATCGCCGCCGTCGAAGCGGCCCTTCAGGCATCGGAGGATAAAGACCGGGTCTCGCAGACCAAGATCGCCGATCTCGGCAGCCGCCTCAACGTTGCGCTCGCAGCGCGCGTACAAGAGCTGAACCGCTACCGTTCGGACTTCTTCGGCCGCCTGCGTGAGATCCTTTCGGATCGCGAGAATATCCGCATCGTCGGCGATCGTTTCGTTTTCCAGTCGGAAGTGCTGTTTCCCTCAGGCGGCGCCGATCTCAATCCTGAGGGGCAGACCGAGATGGCAAAGCTTGCCGCCGCCCTTCTCGATGTCGCCAAGGAAATTCCGCCGGAGATCAACTGGGTGCTGCGCGTCGACGGCCACACGGACAATGTGCCGCTTGGAGGAACGGGCCGCTATCGCGACAATTGGGAGCTCTCCTCGGCCCGCGCGATTTCGGTCGTCAAGTTCCTGATCGCGCAGGGTGTACCCGCCGACCGGTTGGCTGCCGCCGGCTTCGGTGAGTTCCAGCCGATCACACCGGGCGAAACGCCAGATGCGCGCGCCACCAACCGTCGCATCGAGCTGAAGCTGACCGAGAAGTGATCAGCCTTAAGAGCCTTTCCTGGTCAGATTGAAGCATTCTGCCGGAGCAGGTTTTCGTCAGGGCAGAGGCGATTGGCGACGGGCATACCTCCAGATACGTCCGAGCCGATCGCCTCTGATCCTGGCGGAAAGATGCCCGGCCCTTCGGGTTGGCTGAAACGGGCCGGCTGATCGACCGGCCGGCTTGGCCGTAGAACTGGGCTACGACGCGCGCCGGCCGGTCGACCATCCGACTCCGTTTGAGCCAACAGAATGCTTCAATCTGACCAGGAAAGGCTCTTGATAGCCTGCCGCGCCTCCTTCAGCCGGTCGGCGAGAAAATCGCGCACCGCGGGGCTGTCGCTGAGGCCGATCGCCGCCATATAGGCGTCGGCTGCGGCGGCATCGTCGCCGGTCCGTGCCAGAAGAAAGCCTCGCACGGCCCAATAGGGTTGATATGCTGCAACGTCGCGCCGGTCGAGTTTGTCGAGTTGTTCCAGGCCTGCGGCGGCGTTTGAGGCCCTGCCGATCACCGCAGCCTGGTTGACGCGTGCGCCGAGCGTCGGTTTCATCATCACCAGCGCTGCGTAGAGTGTCGTCAGCGCCGGCCAATCGGTCGTTCCCGAAAGCCGGCGCGCCGCGTGCGCGGACTGGATCGCGGCCTGGCACTGGAAGGGGCCGAACCGGTCGAAACCTCCGGCCTTGCGCAGCAGGGCATCCGCCTCGGCTATCATGATCGCGTTCCACGCAACCATATCCTGCTCGTCCAGCGGCACATATCGGCCATCGCTGTCGCGCCGGGCCTTGTGGCGGGCCTCGCAGTGGAGCATCAGCGACAGGAGGCCGATTGCCTCCGGTTCGTCCGGCAGCATCGCCAGAAGCGCGCGGCCGAGCCAGATCGCTTCGCCGGCAAGCGAATGGTGCTCTTCGATGCCGTCGAGACCGTCCCATCCGACGCCGTAGGCGGCGTAGATCGCCGAAAGCACGGCGGCGAGCCGCCCTGCCAGGGCCGGGCGAGACGGGACGGCGAAGGGAATGCCGGCATCGCGGATTTTCACCTTGGCCCGCACCAGCCGCTGGCTCATCGCCTCCGGCGAAACGACGAAGGCCCGTGCAATGGTTCTCGCCTCGATGCCGAGAACGGTCTGCAGCATCAGCGCCGTATGCACGGAGCTGTCGATGGCGGGATGGGTGCAGGCAAACAGCAGCTTCAGCCGCTCATCGGGAAAGACGGTGTGGCCGGCTTCGTTCATGCGTTCCTCCGCCTCCTCGAAGGCGACCGATATCGTCGTCTGCGCATTGGTCTCGACGATGCGGTGGCGGGCGGCCTGCATGAGGTTGCGGCGTGCGGCCACCAGCAACCAGGCTTCCGGGTTGCCGGGCACGCCCCGCTCCGGCCAAACACGAAGGGCGGAAGCCAGCGCTTCCGACAGTGCGTCTTCCGCCGCCGGCACGTCGCGCGAGCGGGCGGCGAGGAAGGCGATGAGCTTGCCGTAAGACTGTCGCGCTACTTTTTCGGCAGCGCGACCGGCATTGGGCAGCATTGCCGCCTCACATCTGCAGGCGCGGACGCACCTCGACCGACCCCTTGTCGGAGATCGGCACGCGGGTCGCCCATTCGAGTGCGGTGTCGATGTCGGGAACGTCGATCAGATAAAAGCCGCCAAGTTGTTCCTTGCCTTCCGGATAGGGGCCGTCCTGAACGTCGTGGTCATCGCCTTTGCGCCGCACGACCGTGCCGGTCTCCGGGGCCGTCAGCCCAGCGCCGCCGGTCATGATCCCCGCCTGGGCGAGCGCCTTGCTGTAGGCGACCCAGCCGTCGCGATAGGCGGGATCGCTGCGGTTGGCGAAATCCTCGGCGGCTTCGCGAATTATGAGAGCATATTGCATGGCAAACTCCTGATCTCGTTGTGGCGTTGATCCGGGCATCGCGATATCGGGAACATCCCGACAGCCGTGACCCCGGCGGAGCGGTTCAGCCGTTCCGAGACAATGAGGCGCGACCAGCGGCCATTTCGACATGGTTTTCAATAAATCTAAAAAAAAAGAAATGGCGCGGAGATCACAAGCAAACAGGCCGGGCTCGAGGCGCCAGCGCTGCTTATCGGCCGCGCGGAGAGGCAGGGCGGCGTTTCACGCCGCCGCTGCCATCCTGCTCAGGCTTCGGCCTTCGTCTGGTCGATGACGTCGGCACCTGGCGTGTTCTTCTTGATCGATTCGATAGCACTCATGGCGGACGCCTTCGCCTTGTAGCCTTCGGACGAGAACATGGCTTCCCCGTTCGATGCCTTGAAGCGGAAGCGGAACTCGCCGGCCTTATCCTTATAAACTTCGAATTTATACATGGATGTCTCCCGAAACGCTGAATTGCAACCATCAGCATCAGGGAGGCTAGATCAAAATGGCGAGCTTTTCCACTGCCTTAATTAGAATTGGCTGCTTAGAGCATGATGCCGAAAAGTGTGCGCGGTTTTTCGGACGACATCATGCTCTAATCTTTGCTGTAGAACAGGATTCAGATTTTAGGCCAACGAGCCTAAAATCATCCTGTTCTAGCGTCCAATTGCCACGATTTCCATCGGACGCAGGCGAAAGCGTCTGCGCTGCCGCCGTCACTCCATCTGGATGTTCGCGCCCTTGACCACCGGTCCCCATTTGGCGAGCTCAGCCTTCACATGGGCGCCAAGTTCCTCGGGCGTCGAGCCGACGATGGTGGCGCTGAATTCCTTCATCCGTTCAGCAACGGCGGGGTCGGCGAGTGCCTTCTTAGCCGAGGCATTGAGGCGCATCACCACCTCGTTCGGCGTCTTGGCCGGCGCGAAAAGCGCATTCCAGGTATAGGTCTCGTAACCTGCTATGCCTGACTCGGCGATCGTCGGCACGTCGGGGAAGGAGGGCGCGCGCTCGGCCGTGGTCACTGCCAGCGCCCGCAAAGTGCCGGCCTTGATGTGGCTCGACGAAGAGGGGAGGTTGTCGAACATGATCGGCACCTGATTGCCGATAACGTCGTTCAATGCCGGGCCGGCGCCCTTATAGGGAATGTGCTGCATGCTGACACCGGCCATGGACTTGAAGAGCTCGCCGGAAAGATGCAGGGGCGTGCCGTTGCCCGATGAGGCATAGCTGTATTTGTCGGGCTCGGCCTTCAGTAGCGCGATCAGCTCCGGCACGGTCTTGGCCGGCAATTCCGGGTTGACGACCAGCACGTTCGGCACGACGACAAGCAGCGAGACCGGCGCGAAATCCTTCTCGGGATCATAGGGTGTCGCCTTGAGGATGAGCGGATTGAGCGCGTGGGTGGCGACGGTGCCCATCAGAATGGTGTAGCCGTCAGGTTCGGCGCGGGCGACGTTATCGGCGCCGAGATTGCCGCCGGCGCCGGCGACGTTTTGGACGATCACCTGCTGGCCGAGATCCTCCGACATCTTCTGCGCGACGATGCGGGCAACGACATCGGTCGAGCCGCCGGCCGCGAAGGGCACGACCATGGTGATCGCGCGATCGGGAAAATCGGCAGCCGTGGCAGGCGCGCCTGAGGCAAAGGCGGCAAGCACGCCGAAACCGAGCGCAAGCCTTACACGTCGCGTCACATCGAAAGGCGCCATTCCTATCTCCTCCCAAGAATTTTGATAGCGATATCCCCACCCCGGGGCATGAAGAGGGTAGGGCAGGAGACGCGAAAGACAACCGCAGGGAGGTGCGGGGGAAGTCAGACTTTAGTCGCTATCGGCGGAGAATCGGCTGGCGGCCTATTTCGTGGCAGCGAGCACATCCTCGTTGGCGGCGTCGAACTGCAGCCGGGCCAGCCGCGCATAGATGCCGCCGTGGCGGATCAGACTCTGATGCGTGCCCTCCTCGACGATGCGGCCCTGATCCACCACGAGGATGCGGTCGGCCTTCAATACAGTTGCCAGACGATGGGCGATGACGAGCGTCGTGCGACCGTCCACCAGGCCGTCGAGCGCCTTTTGCACCAGCGTCTCGCTTTCGGCGTCAAGCGCGGACGTCGCCTCGTCGAGCAGCAGCACCGGCGCGTTCTTCAGGATGGCGCGAGCGATGGCGATGCGCTGGCGCTGGCCGCCGGAGAGCGTGATGCCACGTTCGCCGACCTCTGTCTCGTAACCCTGATCCAGCCGCGTGATGAATTCATCGGCCTGGGCCGCCAGGGCTGCGGCGCGGATCTCGTCACGCGAGGCTCCGGGACGGCCGAAGGCGATGTTGTCATGGATCGAGGCGGCAAAGATGGTGACATCCTGCGGCACGATGGCAATGCGCTGGCGCAGCTCATCGGGCGTCGTCAGCCGCGCATCGACATCGTCGATTTTCACGCTGCCCCGCTGCGGATCGTAGAAGCGCAGCAGCAGCGAGAAGATTGTGCTCTTGCCGGCACCGGAAGGGCCGACGATGGCGACCGTCTCACCCGGCATGATGGCGAAGCTCAACCCATGCAGTGCCGATTTGCCGGGGCGCGAGGGATAGGCAAAGTGCACATCGGCAAATTCGACGCGGCCGCGGCCGGGCGAAGGAAGAGCCTGCGGGCTGGCGGGCGCGGCGATCGGCGAGACTTCATCGAGAAGCTCGGTCAGCCGGTCGGCAGCACCGGCTGCCTGCGAAAGTTCGCCCCAGACCTCCGACAGCGCGCCCAGCGAACCGGCGGAGATGACGGCATAGAGCAGGAACTGGCCGAGCGTGCCGGCCGAAAGCGTGCCGGCGAGCACGCTGTGGGCGCCGACCCAGAGCACGGCGACGACGCTGCCGAAGATCAGCGTGATGGCAATCCCGGTCAGCAGCGCACGCGAGCGGATGGCGGCGCGGGCAGCCTCGTAGGCGGATTCGACGGCTGTACCGTAGTGCGTCGCTGCGGCATCCTCGCCGTTGAAGGCCTGGACAGTGCGGGTCGCGGCGATCGTCTCGTTGGCGAAGGCGGAGGCGCCGGCGAGCGTATCCTGGGCGGCGCGTGAGCGCTTGCGCACCGAGCGGCCGAAGGCGACGAGCGGGAAGACGATCAGTGGGATCGCACCGATGACGAGGCTGGAAAGCTTCGGCGAGGTGACGATCATCATGCCCATCGCGCCGAGGCAAAGGATGAGGTTTCTGAGTGCCACCGAGGCTGTGGCGCCGACGGCGGATTTGATCTGCGTCGTGTCGGCGGTCAGGCGCGAGACGATCTCGCCGGACTGGTTGACGTCGAAGAAGGAGGGCGACAGCCTCGTCACATGAGAAAAGACATCGCGGCGAAGATCGGCGACAATGCGCTCGCCGATGGTGATGACGAAGTAATAGCGTAACGCGCTTGCGACCGCGAGCACGACAGCCATGATCATCAGCATGGCGAAGTAGCTGTTGATGAAGCGGCCGTCCGATTGGGTGAAGCCGTGGTCGATCATGCGACGCACGGCGAGCGGCAGCGCCAGCGAGGTGATGGCGGCAAGCGCCAACGAGATCAGCGCGCCGGCCACCAGGCCGCGATACCGCATGACGTAGGGCGTCAGCCTGCCGAGCGGCCGTAGCGACCGCCTCTTGTTTTCCTCAGCCCGTGCCTGCTCTGCCAACTCGTCTCCGATCGCCCGCAGGGCCCGCTCAATGCGGCCTGTTGGCTCTTGTTATCTAGGCGTCCTTCATGTATAGGCACCGCATCCTAATGGGAAGCCGTAGCCATCATGACTGCGGCTTCATTTATTCAATCGGTTCGTCGGCCGCAACTGCATGCGGCAAATTGAACTCCGGTAGCGCAGGAAGATTGTTATGAAGGCAGGCATCCATCCCGAATATCACATGATCAAGGTGGTCATGACCGATGGCACCGAATACGAAACCCGCTCGACCTGGGGTTCGGAGGGTGCTGTCATGAACCTCGAAATCGATTCCAAATCGCATCCGGCCTGGACCGGCGGCAACCAGCAGCTCATGGACCGCGGTGGCCGCGTTTCCAAGTTCAACAAGCGTTTCGGCGGCCTCGGCCTCTAATCGCTTCTGCTCGATGGAATTCGAAGAAAGCCCGGTTTTGCCGGGCTTTTTTGTGTTCTCGATGTTCGGAAACAGCTTAGCGAGCAAATAAAAACCGGCCGCGTCAGACGCAGCCGGTTTCTATCGAACTCTCGCAGATACGGTCAGTTGTTGCCGAAGGCGGTCTGCAGCAGGGAAAGCTGGGCCTGGACGCTGTTCTGATTATCATGAACGATCACGGCTTCGGACGGGCGGTAGATCTCGCGGTCGAGCAAAGCGATGCGGTTCTGCAGGCGCAGGGAGCGCTCAACGAGATCACGGAAAGATTCCGGCAGGTCGCCCCAGCCGGGCGCGGCGCGGTCGACGTTGAAGCCATCGAGGCGAACCTTGTTCTTCTCGGCCAGCACCTGATCGCGGGACATTTCGCCATTGTTGACGGCACGTTGCAACAGCAGCCAGGAGGCCATCTGCATGAGACGCGTCGTGAGACGCATCGATTCTGCGGCGTACAGAACCGAAGCCATCCGCGGCAGTACCTTGGAAGCGGCGCGGCCTTGGCCATCTAGATAGGCGGCGGTCTCTTCGACCAGCGACATGCCTTCCGCATAAAGTGCCTTGAACTGCGAGGATGCAGCGGCGCGACCTGCAAAACTGATCGTGTTCAATCCAACTTCCGACATCGCAATAGTCCCTGTTGCACGCAGCTACATATATTCAGGTAACGCGGGCACCGACGGAAAAGTTTCCGAGCCCGGTCTTTATGACTTTAAGATGGTATCATTAGCCCAAATGCGCAAGCCGTTTCTTAAGAAAGGGTTAATCTCCACAGTTTCGTGGAGAAGCGCCGGCGATAGGAAAAAGAAGAGCCGCAAAAGCGGCTCTCAAGGTAAAACAGGGAGAAAAATCAGACCAATTTACCGCTTGGAAAACTGGCTGAGATCCAGAGAAAATCCGGATGAGTACAGTAATACCTTATAAAGCTTAATAATTTATTAACATTGTGCCGAAGTAAGACTTGAGGCGAACTCGTTTGTCCACCTACAGCCTTGATTTTCGGTGTTTTCTGGGACTACGAGCGGAAGAAGCTTTCCGCCGCCTGCCGCCCGGAAGCCTTGCGGGTGGCTTCGGCCTCGAGACGGGCGATCTCCGCCTTCAGCAATTCCACCCTCGCCGTCAGCTCGTCCGCCGAAAGCATGGAGAGATCGGCGCCGATCTCGTGGGCGACCTTCTTCTGCGGCCGGTCGTCGTCGATGAAGCTCATGGGTTCTCCTCCGTTGCTGCCTCGAAAATAAAACTTAATGCGTGAGGAGCGAACCTGAAAGATCGCGACGCGCTTTAGCCGAACTTTACAGCAGGATCGCTGCTTTCAGGAGACTTCCCCGTTTCAGGAGATTTGCCGGTTTCGAGCGGTTTGCCGCTGCCGCGATCGGCAAGCGACATGCTTTGCGGTGTCAGTATCGGCGAGGTGCCGGTCGGGATCGTCGTGTAGGCGTCACGATCGCTGGCCGGGACGGCGGCGCGGATGCGGCTCCTGATGATCGCGTAAACGGTGATCAGCACGTGGGCGATGGCGGTGACGAGGAAAAGCGCATGAGGCGTGATCACCGACATGACGGGGCCGCCGATCGTCGGTCCGATCACCGTGCCGATCCCGTAGAGCAGCAGCAGACCCCCGGAGACCTTGACGAAATCCTCCGATGACGCGAAGTCGTTCGCGTGGGCGACGGCGATTGGATAGAGCGTATTGGCCACCGCGCCGTAAAGGACAACGAGCCCTATCAGCAAGGCGGGCGACGTTGGGTGGAGCAAAAAGATCAGCAGGCCGGCAAGGGCGGCGACCCCGGACATGGCGGCGAGCACATAGCGCCGGTCGATGCGATCGGAAAGCCGGCCGGCCGGCAGTTGCATCACGGCGCCGGCAAAGATGGTGGAACTCATCATGATGGCGATGCTGGTGTCGGAAAGGCCGGCGCCGGCGCCGAAGACGGCGCCGAGCGTGCCATAGGCACCGTTGGCGATGCCGACGAGCAGGATGCCGAGGCAGGAGACCGGCGAATTGCGATAGAGCGCCGGCAAGTCGAGGCGCACCTCTTTCAGCGGCTGCGGCGAAGCGGCGGTCGAAAGCGTCGTCGGCAGCATGGCAATGCAATAGAAGATGCCGCAGATCATGAACAGCACCGGCGTGCGCACATCCTCGAGCGGGATCATCATCTGGCCGCCGACGACACCGAGTAGCGTGATGCCGATATAGAGCGAGAAGATCGCGCCACGGCTTTCGTTGCTGGCGCGCTCGTTCAGCCAGCTTTCGATAATCATCGAGGTGCCGGCGGTGGAGAAGCCGGTAACGGCGCGCAACACGACCCACCAGACCGGATGGATGAGGATGCCGCTCACCAGAGCAATAATGGCGATGATCGAGATGAAGCCGGAGAAGGCACGCACATGGCCGACGCGGCGCACCAGCTTCGGCGCCACCAGGCAGCCGATGACGAAGCCTCCGGCCCATGAGGTGCCGAGCAGGCCAAGGGTCGTGGTGGCGTAGCCTTCGAGATTGCCGCGCACGGGAAGCAGGATGCCCTGCAGGCCGTTGCCCATGAAAAGGAAGAGCGTGCCAAAAAGCAGCGCGGCGACGGACAGAAGGTTTCTCTTCATTTCCCCAGACTCGGTCTCAGTGATTTTGAAATAGACATAAGGCAGGACCTGCGTCAGCCCAGCCTCAAGGTGATTGATTGTGCCCCGGAATGTCTTTACGGCGTGTGGAGATCCTGTGTTCGCGCGGAAAAATGTCCGTCCTGTGACATTCCGAAAAATGGAAAAAATAAAGCATGACAAAGCTGATAGCCTTGCTGCTCATCCTTGCCATGGCGATACAGGTTATCAAGCCGCTCGGGTTTCCCGGCCTCAGGCGGCGGATGGATTTCTGGAAGATCGCGCTGATCGCTTTCGGTATCTGGGCACTGGACCTGCTCTTGCGCGACTTCCTGATGTAAACCGATATGCGGTCGTCAATCCCGCAAGGTCATTTCTCCACGCATGACGAAAACGCAGCTTCCCGAGATGACGACATCGGTGACGATGCCTTTGGATTTTACGACATCAAGAGCGATGACGCTGCGGCGGCCCATTTCGACGCCCTGTTCGATGTTGATGCGGACGTTCATATCGGCGGCCGGCGCAAGCGAAACGAGATAGGCGCCAAGCGCGGCCGAAGCGCTGCCGGTTGCCGGATCTTCGGGCACATTGTCGAGCGGTGCGAACATGCGGGCGCGGATAGTCCACGGATCGTCGGGTGTGCGGACATAGAGGAACAGCGAGAAGTCATGGCCGCTCGTCGTTTGGCGGCCGGCAGCCGCCTGGAAACCGGCAAGGTTGGGGCGGGCGGCGGCCAGCGCCTCGAGCCCGTTCAGCTCCGCGACGGCGAAGTTCAGCCCGACCGAGACAAAGACCGGCGCATGGACGGTGCTGACGACGACGCCCGGTTCGAGCGAGACGCAGCGGGCGATGGTTTCTTCGGTAATGGTCTCGCCGATCGCCAACGGCTGCGGCGCGCGGATGGCGGTGGCCTCGATCTGTCCGTTGGTGCGTTTCAGGCTGACTTCGACGATGCCGGCCTTTTCCTCGAAACGCAGCTTCTCGCCGACCAGCTTGCCGAAGATCTCCGTCCGCTGGGCGAGCACATAAGCGGTGCCGACATTCGGATGGCCGGCGAAGGGCACTTCCATCGTCGGGGTGAAGATGCGCACGCGGGCGGAATTCTCAGGGTCTTCGGGCGGCAGGACGAAGGTGACTTCGGAATAGTTGAACTCGGTGGCGATCTTCTGCATCGCCGCGTCGCTGAGGCCGCGCGCATCGGAGATGACGGCAAGCGGATTGCCCTCGAAGCGGGTGGAGGTGAAGACATCGACGGTGACGTAGGAAAGGGTGTCCATGGCGGCTCCTGTTGCAGCTGCGGCTATGGATAAGCACGGTTTTTCAAGGAACGAAGTGGTTTCTTGTCGCCGTGACAATGGGAGTAGTAGGGGGTTTAAGCACGTGACTTATTTCTACCGATTCGTTGGGAGGAGAACATCTCTCCGGACTCCCTCATTCCTGTGCCTGTCACAGGAATCCAGCCACGCCGCGTCGGCGCCGTGAATGAATCAATACGTCAGCGAAAGAGTTTTTCGCGCCCAAGGACTTGGGCGCACTGGATTCCTGTGACGAGCACAGGAATGACGGAGGCGAAGGGAGAGGGCAAGAGCCGCAACGCTGTGGTTACCGCTCTCTGCCCAATTGCAAGCGTCCGAAAAATCAGGCCGCCTTTTCAAGATCCTTCTTCCAGCTGCCCTTGGCGGCGAGGCTGTTCATCTCTGCGCGGTGGGTGAATTCGCGCTGGCCGGCGGCAACGTTTTCCGGCTTGCCATTCCAGGCCTTGAGGGCGCTGTCCTGCAGGGCGCGGCCGTAGGAGAAGGTGACGAGCCAGGGCAGGTCGGTGCTGGAATTGATGGCGGAAAGATGCGCGGTCGCTTCTTCGGTCGTCTGGCCGCCCGACAGGAAGGCGATGCCAGGAACGGCGGGCGGAACGGTCGCCTTCAGAACCTTGACCGTGCGCTCGGCAACTTCCGCGACCGAAGCCTTGCGGGCGTTCTTGCCGTCGATGACCATGTTCGGCTTCAGGATCATGCCTTCGAGGTTGACGCGCGCGTCGGCCAGTTCCTCAAAAACGATGCGCAGCGTGGATTCGGTGACTTCAGCGCAGCGGTCGATCGTGTGGTCGCCCGGTTTCCCGTCCATCAGGCATTCCGGCTCAACGATCGGAACGATCCCGGCCTCTTGGCAGAGTGCGGCATAACGAGCAAGCGCCTGAGCGTTGGCGCGGACGGAACCGCGGGTCGGCAATGTCGACGAGATGGCGATGACACCACGCCACTTGGCGAAGCGGGCGCCGGCTTCATAATAGCGCGCAAGGCGTTCGCCGAGGCCATCGAGGCCTTCGGTGACGGTTTCAGCAGGATATTTCGCCATCGGCTTGGCGCCGGTGTCGACCTTGATGCCGGGAATCGAGCCTGCGGCGCGAATGATGTCGACGAAAGGCGTGCCGTCCGCGGCCTTCTGGAAGAGGGTCTCTTCGAAGAGGATGACGCCGGAGATATATTTCTTCATCGCCTCGTCGGAGCGCAAGAGCATCTCCCGGTAGTCGCGACGGCTGGTTTCGGTCGAGTCGAGGTTGATCGTGTCGAAACGCTTCTTGATGGTGGAGGTCGATTCATCTGCCGCAAGCAGTCCCCGGCCGCCTGCAACCATCTGCACTGCAATGTCTTCCAGTCGTTCGCTCATCTCGTTCTCTCCACAGCATTAAACATCGGCGATTTAAGAATATAGGACGGCGATAACAGAAGTTGATAGCGAGGAAAATGGAAGGCTAAGTCATTGAAACGATTGAAATCAATTCAATCGTTTGAAAACATGGGATTTTTTCCACCGGCTGAGCAAAAGACCGCGGAAGGCACTCTCGCCGCCGCGGTCTATCCACATGTAAAACCAGTCGAATCGGCTTGCGATTATTTGGCGGCGTTGAGGACGGCGACGCCTGGAAGCTCCTTGCCTTCCATCCATTCGAGGAAAGCGCCGCCGGCCGTGGAGACATAGGTGAACGCGTCGGAAACGCCGGCATGGTTCAGCGCCGAAACCGTGTCGCCGCCGCCGGCAACCGAGGTAAGCTTGCCGGTTGCGGTGCGTTGCGCGGCGTATTTCGCCGCGGCGACCGTGGCGGCATCGAAGGGCTCGATCTCGAAGGCGCCGAGCGGGCCGTTCCAGACGAGAGTCGAAGCGCGCTCGATCCAGGCATTGATGGCCTCGACGGATTTCGGCCCGACATCAAGCACCATGGCATCGGCGGGGATGGCGTTGATATCGACCGTTTCATTGGCGGCACCCGCCTTGAACTCGCGGGCGATCACGCCGTCTTCCGGCAGGATGATGGCGCAGCCGGCGGTCGCCGCCTCGATCATGATCTGCTTGGCGGTTTCGGCGAGGTCATGTTCGCAGAGCGACTTGCCGACATTGGTGCCGCGAGCGGCGATGAAGGTATTGGCCATGCCGCCGCCGATGACGAGCGCATCGACCTTCTTCACCAAGTTCATCAGGAGGTCGATCTTGGTCGAGACCTTGGCGCCGCCGACGATCGCGACGACAGGGCGGGCGGGATCACCCAGGCCCTTTTCCAGCGCCACCAGCTCGGCCTGCATGGTGCGGCCGGCATAGGCCGGCAGGTGGTGGGCAAGGCCCTCGGTCGAGGCATGAGCGCGATGGGCTGCGGAGAAAGCGTCGTTGACATAGATGTCGCCATTCGCAGCAAGCGCCTTGGTGAAGTCGGGGTCGTTCTTTTCTTCGCCCTTGTGGAAGCGGGTGTTTTCAAGAAGCAGGATATCGCCGTCATTCATTGCCGCGACGGCGGAGGCCGCGGCCTCGCCGATGCAATCGGACGCCGTCAGCACGGCATGATCGAGCACTTCCTCGACCGAAGGGGCGATCAGCGACAGCGAAAGGTCCGGCGAAGGGCCGTCCTTCGGCCGGCCGAAATGGGCAAGCAGGATCACCTTGGCGCCCTTCTCGGACAGTTCGAGGATCGTCGGCGCCACACGCTCGATGCGGGTCGTATCGGTGACCTTGCCGTCCTTGACCGGAACATTGAGATCGACGCGGACGAGAACGCGCTTGCCGCGGATGTCGGAAAGATCGTCGAGGGTCTTGAAAGAAGGCATGGAGGAAATCCAGTCTTGGTTGGCGGAAGTTGCGGCGACCATAGCAAGGATCATTTGAGACGCAAGGCGTTCAACGGCCGTTTTCGCGTGTGCCTTCGTCGCGTCCGGGCGGTGCTTTCGCTGCGGTTTCGGAGGCTGCGGTTTCGCGGCTTCGGCGCCCTTTCAGCCGGTCGCGGATGCGCTGGATAATGTCCTTGAGATTAATGAAGATCGGCAGCGTGATCGCCGGTTCGACGGCTTCGAGCGACATTCCGACGGAGGTGATGTGGTCGTGCTCGTCGAGATCGCGGACGATGAGAATGATCGAACCGAGACGGACGCGGTCGGCATAGTCGGCCTTGCCGCCGAGGCGTTGCCGCATCAATTCGGCGATCGTCAGGCCCTTTTCGGATTCGTTGAGCAGGCCGGGGCCATAGGCGGCGTCGAGATCGGCGGCGGGGCGGGCGGGTGAGAGCGCGAAGGCTCCGAAAAAATCGGCATCGTCCTCATCCACCGGCGCACGGCTGGCGAAGAGCCGGTCGAGCAGGCGGGAGTAGCTCGGCACGATGAAGAGATAGACGAGATCGTTCTCGCGCAGCCGCCCGGCATACTGGTAGCGCATCGACTTGCCGTCGCGGATCACCAGCGAAGGCGTCGCCCAGCGCGGGATGCGCTCGCCGCGCAGCACGGGACTATCCTTGATGACGCGATAGGAGAGCAGTTCGTGGTTGGCGGCGCCCGGCAGGTCGACCTCGACCTTGTCGACGGCACCGATGCGCGGCGGAATGATCAGGCCAAGCTTCTTGGCGACCGGCTTGATCGTCCAGCCCTGGAGGAGCAACGAGACCAGCACGATGATAAAGGCCGTGTTGAAATAGATCTGTCCGTTCTCGAGCCCGCCGAGGATGGGCATGATGGCAAGCAGAATGGAGACGGCGCCGCGCAGACCGACCCAGGCAACGAAGCCGATTTCCTGCTGCGTGTAATCAAACGGGAGCAGCGACAGCCAGACCGCCAGCGGGCGGGCGATAAAGATCAGGAAGAGGGCAAGCAGAATGGCGGGCACGATGATGACCGGGAATTGCGACGGCGTCGCAAGCAGGCCGAGCACCAGGAACATAATGATCTGCGCCAGCCAGGTCATACCGTCCTGGAAGCGTTTGATGGTGCCGATCGCCTGCATCTTGCGGTTTCCGGCGTAAATGCCGGCGACATAGACGGCAAGGAAGCCGCTGCCGCCGACCGCGCCGGTGAAGGAGAAGACGAGAAGGGCGAGCGCCAGCACGAAGATCGGCGTCAGGCCGCGATCGGTGTCCAGCTTACTGACGATCAGCACGATCATCATGCCGCCGAGCAAGCCGAGGATGACGCCGAGGCCCATCTGCTGCACGAACATGGCGAGCATGCCGATATTGATGCCGGCGGATCGCTCGCCGCTCGCCAGCACCTCGACAAGGGCGATGGTGAGGAAGATCGCCATTGGGTCGTTGGTGCCGGATTCGACCTCCAGCGTCGAGCGCACTTTGTCGCGGATGTTGATGCCGCCGATGCGCAGCAGGAAGAAGACGGCGGCGGCATCCGTCGATGCGACGATCGAGCCGAGCAGCAGGCCTTCCAGCCAGGAGAAGTTCAAAAGCCACATGGCCGCGAAGGCAAAGAGCGAGGCGGTAATCAGCACGCCGACCGAGGCGAGTGCCAGAGAGGGCACGGCCGCGAGCCGGAAGGCATGCATCGGCGTGCCGAAGCCGGAATCAAACAGGATGACAGCCAGCGCGATGGAGCCGAGAATATAGGCGAGGTAATTGTTGCTGAACTCGATGCCAAGGCCGTCGACGCCGGCGGCAAGGCCGATCATCAGGAAAAGCAGCAGCAGGGGTGCGCCGAAGCGGAAGGCGAGCAGGCTCGAAAAAGCGGCAAGAAGCACGAGCGCCGTCGAGACCAGCACCACGATATAAAACGCTTCCATGCCCACCCCTTTTCATCGCCTGCTTTACGGATACAGCCGCTCCGGCCGATCCGCCTTGGTTCAACCCCTCCTGACGCGCGGCGGCCCACCAGTAAACGGCAAAACGTCAGAGAAGGGTAGGCCTTGCGGCTTAACCTCGTCGCGACGCTGCATCATGCTGCTGAACGGTTGCCGGACGGCCAACCGACCCGGAATGCTACGGGAGAAATTGTCTATAAAGAATGTATAGGAAAATCAGGCGAGAGCAGGGCAAAAGGGACAGGCACGGATTTTTCCTGCCGGTATCTGCGAACGGCGATAGGCCAAGACACGTTTCTGCGTTCACGCGGCGCGTCTGCCTTGTCCGAGGACGGGAAAAGGGATCGCAGCCGCACATGTTGAGAGCGGCGGCCGCTGCTCTGCTATCCCAACACTGCCTGAAATATGACGATGGCGAGAAAAGCGAGACCGATGAACGCGGCAACCCAGATAACCAGGCGATTGGCCTTTGCCAGCACCGCAGGTCTGACGTCCCGCTTGCGGTGAAACCGCTGCCGCCGCTTGAGCGTGGTGTGGGACAAGCGCTTCTGTGCCTCTGCCATTTATCGCCTCCGCTTGGATCATCGTCGCCATTATGCGTTGCTATGCATCTCCGCAATCTATCATGCTTGGCCAGCGGATTGGCCAACGCGTGATCCATCCCTGCCTGCAAGCGGCAGCGCCACACCGAACTCGTCGCTTCGGTGTGGCTTTCGAAATCGGAAAACGATGCGTATCGTCGGTCAGTCTTCGGTGTCCTCGCTCTCGTCGGTCAGATCCGCGACCGGGACCAGGAAAACAACGAACTCGTCCTCGATGGTCCGTTCGGGATCATCGTCGAATTCATAGGCGTGCTCGACTTCGCTGGCTTCCTCGGCGGTCGCCTTGCGCAGGCTGAGCGCCGCCTTACGGTCCCACAGGGGTTTGCCTTCGGACTCCAGGATGGTCAGATCGTCGCGAAAGTCCGCCGCCTCGAAGAAATGGGTGGCTTCCTCGTGATTTTCGGAGCGAAAGCTGGCAACGGCACGGCCGGCGATTTCTACGGTAAAGTAATCCATCCATCTCTCTCATATTAGCGACAGTGCTGCCGCACGGTATTGGCGTTCCGCGCCTGGCCGGGGGCCGATGCGGCGCGAGGAAACTGGGCATTTTGGAATGTCCAGGCGAGTTATCCTAACAGATCTCATCCCGGCAATGGACGAAAAGATACCAGTGCGGGGGAGGCTGGGTTCGTTCGAGGCACGGCAACAAAAAGCGGCCCAGTTTCCCGGGCCGCTTGCATGTCGATGCCTTAAGAGCGCTCAGATGAGCTTGGCGAAAGCGACAGCCGTGTCGGACATGCGGCTGGAGAAGCCCCATTCATTGTCGTACCAGGACAGGACGCGCACGAAATTGCCTTCCATGACCTTGGTCTGATCGGTTGCGAGGATCGAGGAATGGCTGTCGTGGTTGAAGTCACGGGAGACGAGCGGCTCGTCGGTGTAGCCGAGGACGCCTTTCAGCTTGCCGTTTGCAGCAGCCATGATGGCCTCGTTGATTTCGCCAACGCTGGTGGCTTTCTTGGCGACGAACTTGAAGTCGACGACGGAAACGTTCGGAGTCGGAACGCGGATCGAGGTGCCGTCGAGCTTGCCCTTCAGATGCGGCAGAACGAGGCCGACTGCCTTGGCGGCGCCTGTCGAGGTCGGGATCATCGAAAGTGCGGCGGCGCGGGCGCGATACAGGTCCTTGTGCATCGTGTCGAGCGTCGGCTGGTCGCCGGTGTAGGAGTGGATCGTCGTCATGAAGCCGTGGTCGATGCCGACGGCGTCGTCGAGAACCTTCACGACCGGCACCAGGCAGTTGGTGGTGCAGGACGCATTGGAGATGACCATATGCTCCTTGGTGAGCTGGTCATGATTGACGCCGAAGACGACAGTCAGGTCGGCACCGTCTGCAGGTGCCGAAACGATGACGCGCTTGGCGCCGGCCGTCAGGTGGGCGGCAGCCTTGTCGCGGGAGGTGAAGATGCCGGTGCATTCCATCGCGATGTCGACGCCGAGTTCGCGGTGCGGAAGCGTCGCCGGATCCTTCATGGCGGTGACCTTGATCGGCTTGCCGTTGCCGACGATGATCGAGTCACCCTCGACTTTCACGGTGGCCGGGAAGCGGCCATGGATCGAGTCGTAGCGCAGCAGGTGGGCATTGGTTTCGACGGGGCCGAGGTCGTTGATGGCGACGACTTCGATGTCGGTGCGGCCGGATTCGACGATGGCGCGAAGGACGTTGCGGCCGATGCGGCCGAAGCCGTTGATGGCAACCTTGACTGTCATGTTCATTCACTCCCGATAGAGTAAGGCCCGATACAGCCGGGCCGGGAATTGAGGAGATGGAGAGCGCCTCAAGGCGCCCTCATTAGAGCTTTGCTTCAGCGGCCGCAACGACGGCGTCGGCAGTGATACCGAAATGCTTGTAAACATCCTTCACCGGGCCGGAAGCACCGAAGCCCTTCATGCCGACAAAAGTGCCTTCCGGTCCGATAAAGGCATCCCAGCCTTCGCGGACGGCGGCTTCGACGGCAATCTTGACCGGCGAGTTACCGAGGATTTCCTTGCGATAGGCGTCCGGCTGCTCGAAGAACAGTTCCGTGCAGGGAACTGATACGACGCGCACCGTGACACCCTTGGCTTCAAGGGCTGCGCGGGCGGCGACGGCGATTTCGACCTCCGAGCCGGAGGCGAAGATCGTCACCTTGGCGTCGGCATTGCCGGCCAGCGTGTAGGCACCCTGTTCGCAGAGGTTCTTTTCGCTGTATTCGGTGCGAGCTGCGAGCAGGTTCTGGCGCGTCAGAGCAAGGCCCGAAGGACGGTTGTGCGTCTTGACGGCGATCTGCCAGCACTCCGCCGTTTCCGTGGCGTCGGCCGGACGGAAGACCATCAGGTTAGGGATGGCGCGCAGACCGGCGAGCTGTTCGACTGGCTGGTGCGTCGGGCCGTCTTCGCCGACGCCGATCGAGTCATGCGTCAGGACATGGATGACACGGATGCCCATCAGCGAAGCAAGGCGGATCGGCGGACGGCAATAATCCGAGAAGATCAGGAAGCCACCGCTATAGGGAATGAGGCCGCCATGCAGCGCGATGCCGTTCATCGCAGACGCCATGCCGTGCTCGCGGATGCCCCAATGCATGTAACGGCCGGCGAAATCCGTCGGCGTGATCGAGTGCATCTGGCTGGTCTTGGTGTTGTTCGACGGCGTCAGATCGGCGGAACCGCCGAGCGTTTCCGGCAGGAAGCCGTTGATGACCTCGAGCGCATCTTCCGAAGCCTTGCGGGTAGCAACGGTCGGCTTGGTCTCGGCGAGCTTCTTCTTGTAGGCGCTGATTGCGGCGTCGAAGCCTTCCGGCAGTTCGCCTGCCATACGGCGAGTGAATTCGGCTTTGGCCGGAGCCTTGGCCAGACCCTGTTCCCAGGCGTTGACGAGATCGACGGAGCGGGCACCAGCTGCACGCCAAGTGTCCAAGACGTCCGACGGGATGACGAAGGGTTCAGCTTCCCAGTTCAGCGCCTTGCGCGTGGCGGCGATTTCCTCGGCGCCGAGCGGATTGCCGTGGACCTTATGGGTGCCCTGCTTGTTCGGGGCGCCGAAGCCGATGATCGTCTTGCAGGCGATGAAGGTCGGGCGGTCGGAGTTGTGAGCAGCTTCGATCGCGTCGGCGATTGCGGCCTGATCGTGACCGTCGATCTCGATCGTGTTCCAATGAACGGCCTTGAAACGGGCGATCTGATCGGTGGAATCCGAGAGAGATACGGCACCGTCGATGGTGATCGAGTTGTTGTCCCAGAACAGAACGAGCTTGTTGAGCTTCAGGTGGCCGGCGAGCGCGATGGCTTCGTGGCTGATGCCCTCCATGAGGCAACCGTCGCCGCAAATTGCATAGGTATAGTGATCCTGAAGATCGGCGCCGAATTCCTCGCGCAGCTTGCGTTCGGCAATCGCCATGCCGACGGAATTGGCAATACCCTGGCCGAGCGGACCGGTTGTCGTTTCAATGCCGGTGGCGTGACCGTATTCCGGATGACCGGCGGTCTTCGAGCCGAGCTGACGGAACTGCTTCAGGTCTTCGATCGTCATGTCGGGATAGCCGGTCAGATACAGCAACGAATAGAGCAGCATCGAGCCATGGCCGGCCGAGAGTACGAAGCGATCGCGGTTCGGCCAGTGCGGCTTCTTCGGATCGAACTTCAGATATTTGGTGAACAGGACCGTTGCCACATCAGCCATGCCCATCGGCATGCCGGGGTGGCCGGAGTTCGCCTTTTCAACGGCGTCCATGGCGAGAAAACGGATTGCATTCGCCATCCGGTCGTGTTGTTCGGGAGAGGTCATGGCTTTTCCGCAAGTTCCGGGTGTCGGGGGATGGCCTCGAGCCTCCAAGACCATCGAGTGAAAGCGGCAGAGACATAGCAGTTGGGGCGGGCAAGTCAATAAATGGCAAGCCAAATCCGGGCGGGCAATGGCGATTTTTGACATTTGATCGCGCGATTGTACAAATGACGAATCGCCTCCGTCGGCCTATGTAAAACGCTCATCCACAGGATAGGCCGGTGGGCAAGTGACAGGATTTATTGACGGGCCGTCGGCGAGCTGCATATCCTTTTTAAATCGCAGGATCGGCGCGGCGTGCCGATTCGCGGATCCTGCGCGGGAATCGGGAAGGCATGATGCCCACAGGCAAAACCATGGAAGCAGCTCTGAACGAATTGAGACAGGCGATTTCGGGCCTCGAAAACGCCGTCGACATGCGGGTCGAGCGGCAGCGCGAGCAGGGCGAGATCGAGGGCGAGGTGCGGCGCGTGCACGCCGACCGTTCGCGGCTGGCGCAGGAGCTCGACCAGGCCGAATTCCGCGCCAACCGGCTTGAGGAAGTCAACCGTGAGGTATCGCGGCGGCTGGTGACGGCCATGGAGACGATCCGCGCGGTTCTGGATCGCTAGAACAGGATGATTTTGGGCCAAGTTGGCCCAAAATCTGAATCCTGTTTTAATTTAAGAGTTGAGCATGATGTCGTCGGAAAACCGCGCATATTTTTCGGCATCATGCTCTCGCAGAAAGAGTTTGGCATGGCGCAGGTGACGGTGACGATCGACGGCAAGGCCTATCGTATGGCCTGCGAAGAAGGGCAGGAGGATCACTTGACCGATCTCGCCACTGGTTTCGACCGCTATGTCGGCCATCTCAAGGGGCAGTTCGGGGAAATCGGCGATCTCAGGATCACCGTCATGGCCGGTATCATGATCATGGACGAGATTTCCGAGTTGACGCGCCGCGTGGCCGGGCTGGAATCCGAGCTCGAGTCGCTGCGCGGCAACCGCGACACGGTGCTTGCGGCCACCGCCCGCACCGAGGAAAATCTTGCGGCGGCGCTCAGTGAGGTTTCAAGCCGCATTCGCGGCATCACCGACAAACTGAACGGCCGGTCCGCACCCGAACTCAATTGATCTCAATTAAATAAGAACGACGTGCCGCCACCACTGGCGCGCTGGCGCAAACGACCTTATATATCGCGATGCGGTCTGCGCCTCTCGACAGGAACCACAATCCCTGGGGCCATACTCGATCCAAAGGGAGCTGTCCCTGGCCAGGCCCGTGGGCCTGGACACACGGCGCCCACCTACGTTTGTAGGCACCCAGGATCGTAAACATCCATCGGTGGTCGTGGATCGCACCTTCCCCCTCTTGTATTTTAATGATTTGGGCCTGGGTAACCAAGAGAGTTTGGCCGCGAGCTGAATGGCTTTGGTGTGCCCACTTCGTTCAAAGCTGAGCGGCAACTCCAGCCTGTACATGTACGTGCCTAGACTCAGAGGCTGTAATCGTCAGAGGGAACGAATACTGGTGTTCGCGAATGTCGCCGCAGAATTTCTTGAATGGAGTGTTGTAAAATGCACGAAGTATAAAATGCACAAATCGAAATGGACTTAATGCACCTGTCACGGGTATGCGACAATTTTTGTATTGTCCGAAAGTAACATGCGACATTGGATGGTCGTAGTCTATGAAGGCGTCTCGATCGAAATCGAATCTAACAGGAGAAGTCACGATGTTTTTGAAAATGACATCACCATACATTTCGTCATTCTCGTAAACATCACTATTATTCTGATATTCAAGTAAATCAGGAGATGGGAAGAAGGCCAGCCTGTGTTTTGTTAGCTCGTCGCCCTCGAAAGTATAAAGCATTTGTAGCACACCTCCATCAATCAACCTTATATTGTAGGAGCGTTTTTCTCGAAGACTCTCATAAACGTCGATGTAGGCAATGTTTTTTAACGTGATGGATAGGTCATCTAAATTACCAAAGCCAATGGTTTTGATGCCGTTGTTTTCCGCCTTAAGTGTTGGGAAGTTTTGATCAACACACAAGCCAACCGAGATCAAGTCGGCGGTTAGCTCCTCGATTTGCGTCCTGATTTGCTCAGCCGTTGCCATTCCCGGCTCCGGAATTCAAAAGACGGCGGAGTTCGTCAACTTGATGCTTGGGCAGATCTTCCACAAGAACTTTCCCTGCAGCAATGTCTTCAACAAGAGTGGAAAGACTCGTTGCTGCACCTTTAATTTTTCTCTGCTCTTCAGGTGTCAGATCGCGATTGATGACGCGCAAGTGTTTTCGTGTCTCTTCATTGGGATAGACGAATGTCAGCTCGTAATTGTTCTTCTCGACGCGGCCAAATTCCTGCGTTAGCTTTTCCATATCCGCCCCAACCCCAAGCACTTTCACCCAAGCTTTGCTGCGAGTGATCGCGGTGAAGAGCTGATTTCTGACTCGGCCTAGATTGCCAAAAGCGGTGAAGCAGTCGTGAGCATTCATAACGTATACCATACCGGCTTCGTTTCCCTTGGCGCGGAAAATGCCGGTAAATGCCACCGAGGCTTCGTCCTTCTTAAAGAAAACATCAGAAGAGGTGTCTACGCCTGCAACATGAGACTGAATTCCACGTTCGAACAATATCTTTCTAGGCAGGCCGACTTGTTTAACAGTGGTCACCGGGTCAGGGTTGATGACTATGATGTCGTCATAATTTAGTTCTTCATTCTTGAGATTGTTTTCAATCGAGTTAGCAAGCCACGTCGCCTGATCTGCGACAGTTTTGAAGACAATGAATTCCACCAGCCTATCGATTTCGCCGGGTCTCTCTAGAAATTCCGGGCTTGAATGAGTTGTTCGCGTTAGTGTTACGCTCTGACCGTCTCGCAATGCACCGGACTTTACCTCATATCCAACATCCTCCCACAGACCGGCTCTATCAAACATCTGGATTAAGCCGGTGCCGGTTTTAAGGTCAACGTCACGATAAATACCGAAACCAAGTGCGTGTGCGGTTGCTAGTACCGGCCTTGAGTTGCGGTAGCATTTTTCGAGTATGATATCTTGACTTGGTTGGCCGGGGAGGGGGGCTTGAAAAACCACATTCGGTGTGCCGTCCGGCTTGAGCCCAAACATCTCTTCGGGAGGTGGTAGGCTACTTTCGGTAAGTGACTGCAATTCATCATAAGCATAAACTAAACGCTTCGTCTCACCGAGAGCCAAATAGCACAATCTTAGGAAGTTAGGATTGAAATCTTGAGCTTCGTCAACCAAGACGACGTCAAAGATCGGTTTTGCGTTCGTGACAGAATTCAGGGCGAGGTCCACCACACCTTCGAAGGCACGTGCGAGCGAGAAGCGATCTTTCGCAGTTTGGAAATCGAAAAATTCAAGTCCATTCGCTTGGCAAAACTGATAGTAAACCCCAGTCCGGGTATTTCCGCCGGGTGCGCCCCATGCGTTAAGAACTTGGATGTTTTCCCAGACAGGCATCTCGCCAGTTTGTTCTACAACGAACGTTTCAATCAGCCTGTGAAACTGGTCCTTCAGGGACCGAGTGTTGAACGTGACCGCAATTTTCCATTCGGGATGTTGCGCATGTAGATAAGCAGCTTTAAGTGCTAAAATAATTGTCTTGCCTGAACCGGCGAGTCCGCGAATCCGCTGCACACCTGAGACGGTTTCAATCACCGCTCTGCTCTGGAGCGAATCTAGCGTAGCGATCGAATCCTCGAGTTCTTTGAGGCGTGCGCCTCTCGAAGTTACGTTTGTAATCTGACGGCGGCGCTTACCTTTTCTAATGGAAGAGATTGACTGAATTACAGAATGAACAGCAGAATAAAGTTCCGGGTTGTCCCAATGAATATTCGATAAAACCTCAACCAGATTCGCATCACCAGCAATCAAATAAGCCTCATCATTCGAAGCGGCTTTTATCGAAGGACCATAGGTCACGACCGTAGGTGGGGCTAGAAGCAAGCGGCCTTTCATCAAGGTCTTGTGCGGGCGTAGCTTCGTTTCAAGATTGTTTGCGAATTCGTCCTGAATGTCTTCGAAGCCGCTTGCATCTCTGCCTTCGACCAGATGGAAGATGACGATGCCGTGCGCCGGGCTGACCCAAAGTGCATCGATTGAGTTCACGCCCTCTGCGGCAGACAGCACGGGATAGCCGACGTAAAGCACGCCTTCTTCACCGAATGACGCTTCGATGTGAGCCGCAAGACTTTGGCTAGCTACCGGCTTCCTGGTGGAACCCCATACAATTTCAGTCATAAGTTTTCATCGCTGCGTCACGTATTCAATTTGTGCTCTTCAACCATCTTTATCTGATGCCGTTCGAGTAAGAAAGCCGGTAGCTTCCAAGATGCCTACTTCAAGTTTTTACGAGGACGAAGGCTTTGTCGGCGGTTGGAATTTACGGCGCTTTTATCCAGGTTCTAAGATAAATTGCAGTCAAAACAAATAATTATACTCTGAGTTTGCGCGCGCCTAGGATCGTAAACATCCATCTTTCGTCGTGGATCGCAATTCCCTTTCATCATGGACGAAGACGCGGGCTTGGCGGGCGAGCGCGGTTTTGCGTCCGCCTCTTTCAGTGTGTTCGTTACTTTTTCAGACCCGGAAGGGTGAGCTGGAAGACCTGGAACAGCGTGTCGACGTCGGCGCCGCCGTCCGCCTTGTAGACCGCACCCACCTGGAAACCGTCCTGCGTCAGGAAGTCGTTGTCATTGGCGACGAACAGGAAGTAGTCGTCCGGCAGGTTCGGGTCGAGTACGCTTGCAAGACCCATGGCTTCCCATTTTTCCGACAGATTGTTCTTGTCGTTCGGTGCGCCGTTGTGCAGGCCGAAGCGGGCAAGCTCGGCCTTGTCGTTGATGTCGATGAAGGGTGTCAGCGTCGCCGGCGTCAGCGAAGGATCGACAACGCCCTTCGGCGCGATCGGCTTGTCGGCATCGAAATCGGTGTCGGCAATATCGGTCGCATTGGAAACGTCGACGATATTGATCTTGCGGTAGAGCGAGGTGTCGCCCTTCATGCCCTGACCGTTGCCGCTGTCGCGGGCGAGCATCAGGAATGTCTTGTCGGAAAGGGCGACGATTTCGCTCTCGGCGGCGATCACCGTCTTGTCCTTGGCATCCTTGAAGACCGACAGCGGTACGACATATTCGTGCACCAGCTTCAGATGATCGGGATCGGCGGCGTCATAGATCATGGCGCGGGTATTCTGACGGGTCGAGCTGGAATCGCCGCCGTCCTGGCGGGCCGCCGACTGCAGCACCGATATGATGAACTTGCCGTCCGGCGTCATCGCCATGCCTTCGAGACCCTGGTTGTTCTGGCGTCCGGTCTCCGGATCCTTCGGATCAGGAGCGGATGCGCCGGGGCCGGGATTGTTGGAGGCGAAGCTCAACGCGCCTTTACGCATCGGCAGAAGCGCCTTCGGCGGCTGGGTCGCCGAGAGCAGGTGGCCGTCGGCTGCGAAGCGGTAGATATAGGGGCCGTATTCGTCGCTGACGAACATGCTGCCGTCGGCCATGCGGATGACGGCTTCATTGTCGAGCGCGATCTTGCCGTTCACCGCCTGCGGCAGTGGCGGAAAATTGCCGGCAGCAGCACGCACGCCGGATTCCGGGTCGAGACCGGTCATGTCAGCGCCCTTGTCATCGACAAAGAGCGTGGAATCGACAAGCTTTGCGTCGACGCCGGACTGCTCCTTGCCGGCCTCGGGCGCCGTACCCGGAGCGGTCGGCGTCAGGCCGATTGCGATGGTGTTGAGGCGCGGACGATAGTCGACTGTGCCGGCGGCATTGTAACCCCGGTCGGGCAACAGGTAGAGCGTGCCCTTGTAGCCGGCGCCGTCGCGGCTCCAGGCGGCGGGATCGATTGCCATGCCAGAGCCGGAACCGAAGGTCTCACCGAATTTATCGCGCAGGTTGGCCGGGATGCGGCCGATGCCGACCAGGCCTTTGTTGATGAAGGTGAGGCCGCCGGCGGTGGCGGAATTCTCGGCCATTGCGACCGTCGGAATAGCGGCGGATGCAGCAAGAACCGCGGCGAGCAGCCGCGATGCATATGGTCTGACGTGCTTCATGAAAATACCCTCTCGATCAAAATCGCTCTCGAAACGGCTTCCGCCGTGAGGCCGGACACCGCTTCAAATGAAACCCCCGGCCTACAGCGCCGCGCCTCCGTTCAGACGCGCAAAGGACGCTGTAGCACGTTGAGCTGCTGCATAATTTGTCCTTCAATCGATGCCGATCTAAGGAATTATGCAGTGGGATTCGATTTCCCGATGGCAAACGCGCCCTGGATTTCGTCACCCATCTCCCCGTCAGACGGTCTATGATGGGATCATGATATCTGGATGACGCTTTGCAGCGAAAAGGCCGTGCGAGAGAATGTCGGGCTCTTGCGTGTCCGCACTCCCGCTTGCTGCTCAATCCAACCGGATAAGGTTCTTCGGCGACGGAGGCTATAAAGACTGACGTTTGCGGACAACGCATAAATGATGCATGGGCATGCAGAAATGCTCTGATGAGTGGCCCAAGAGGCAAAGCGGTTCGACCGCCGGATCATTATTCCGACTGGCCTTCGAGATCGCTTCTCAACCGGTCGAGGATCGACAGAGCATGCCCGGCATAGGCGCTGATCCAACGGTCATGGATGTGCTTTATCGGCAGGCTGTTCAGGTGGTTCCAACGTTCGCGGCCCTCCTTCCTGGCAATGACCAGATCGGCTTCTTCGAGCACTTTCAGATGCTGCATCACCGTGCAGCGGTCCATCTGTGGAAACATCTCGCAGAGCGTCCCTGTGGTGCGGGGGGCATCCTTGAGCAGGTCGAGGATTTCGCGGCGGCGATGATGCGCCAGCGCTTTGAAAACGGGGTCGTCGGTCGATTCGCTTGACATGTTATGTTTTTATAACATAATGGGCCTGCGTACAATCGAATAAGAGCACAATGGTGAAGAGGAGAAGTATCATGTCTCTCGGAATCCGTGTTTCGGGGCGCATCGCCCGCCCCGTCGCAGAGGTGTTTGACGCCGTCGTCAACCCGAAGAAGCTCAGCAGCTATTTCACCACGATCGGCGGGGCGAGCGCGCCGCTGGTGCAAGGTACGACGGTGACCTGGTGGAAGGACGCCCAAGTGGAGGTGGTCGAACTCGTGCCGGAAAGCCGCATCGTGCTCCGCTGGGACGGCGGCACCGGCCACGACAAGACAACCTATAAGACGTCGGTGGAGATGAACTTCAAGCCGCTGGAGGATGGCGGCACCTTGGTGACCATCGCCGAGACCGGCTGGCGCGAGGATGAGGCCGGCCGACGCGGCACCTACCTCAATTGCGAAGGCTGGACGCAGATGCTCTGCTGCATGAAGGCGTTTGTCGAATACGGCATCAATCTGCGCGAGGGCATGTTCCTCAGCGAAATGAAGGGAGAGCCGGCCAGCGCGCCGGATGTCTGACGAACCTCAAGGAGATCAGGCGGCGCAATCGTCGCATTCGCCAATTGGGGCGAGACTTCGCTTGCCTGTCACACTGCGGGTGCTAATTTCCGGATTCGATACGTCATCTCGATTTTCAGGAGATTCATTATGCAGCTTGGTATGGTCGGTTTAGGCCGCATGGGCAATTACATGGTTCAGCGGTTGATGCGGGGCGGTCATGAATGCGTCGTTTACGACGCCAGGCCGGAAAGCGTCGCCGAACTCGCAGGCCTCGGTGCGACCGGCAGTGCCTCGCTCGAAGAGTTCGTCTCGAAGCTCACCCATCCGCGGGCGATCTGGCTGATGCTGCCGGCGGCGATCGTCGACAAGGTGCTGGCGAGCCTGGTGCCGCTGCTTGAGAATGGCGATATCGTCATCGACGGCGGCAACTCCTACTACCACGACGATATCCGCCGCGGCGCCGAACTCATCACCAAGGGCATCCACTATGTCGATGTCGGCACCAGCGGCGGCGTGTTCGGCTTGGAGCGCGGTTATTGCCTGATGATCGGCGGCGAGAAGAGCACCGTCCAGCATCTTTCCCCAATCTTCGCGACGCTGGCGCCTGGCGCCGGCAAAACGGAAGCCTCGCCGAACCGTACCGCCGAAGCGGCTGCGGTGAGCACGGCCGAACAGGGCTACCTGCATTGCGGCCCGCATGGCGCCGGCCATTTCGTCAAGATGGTGCATAACGGCATCGAATATGGTCTGATGGCCGCCTATGCCGAGGGCCTCAACATCCTGCAACACGCCAATATCGGCGCCGCCTCGCATGAGGCTGACGCGGAAACCGCGCCGCTCGCCCATCCCGAACATTTTCAATACGACTTCAACCTGCAGGACGTCGCCGAAGTCTGGCGCCGCGGCAGCGTCATCACCTCCTGGCTGCTCGACCTCACAGCCGATGCGCTGCATGCCGATCCGGCGCTGTCGAAATATGCCGGTCGAGTCTCCGACAGCGGCGAAGGCCGCTGGACGATCATGGCGGCGATCGACGAAAGCGTGCCGACCCCGGTGCTGAGTGCGGCGCTCTACGGCCGCTTTTCCTCGCGCGACAACGACGAATTCGCCAACAAGGTGCTGTCGGCAATGCGTGCAGGTTTCGGCGGCCACGTGGAGAAGCCCGCACCGAAATCCTGAAGGCCAGCGGGTTTCCACCCGCACGACAAGGCCGTCATCCTGAAATAGCGGGCGCACGCTTGGCTCCAGGGCGGCGGCAACATCGGCCTCTCCTAGCCATCGGTATGGCTTTCCTACTGCTTGCTGGCGGCCACGCTCGCGCGTATCCATGGCTGAAAGAGGAATGTCGGGGCTGTTCATCCGGGCGACGACACTCCATTGAGGGCAGCTATGGAACGTGACAGGGCAGGGCTCTTGAGGGCCGTCAGATCAGGCGCGCTGGCGTTCATCGTGCTTTTGGGAGTGGTTTCGCCAAGCTTCGCCCGGGCAGCTCAGGCGCAAGCGCCGGCCACGTCCGCCCCGCCGGCGCAAGTGCGTGAGATGATGCAGCTCATGCAGACGCCCGAGGTCAAGCAGTGGATGTCGATGCAGATGGCGACAGCACCTGCGGGCGGTTCCGCGGCTGCGGATCAGATGTCGGTGCTGTCTGGCCTGTTGCAGCACGTCCGCCGGCACGTCTCGATGGTCTCCGATGCGGCGATGACGCTACCTTTTCAGATCGGCAATGCATCCTCGCTGTTCTTCGGCGAAATCGCCGCAAACGGCTGGCCGCGCATGGTGGCGCAGTTCCTGGCGATCTTCCTGCTCGGCGCGGTTGTCGAGAGCATTGCCCGTTATGCCTTCCGCCGCCGCCGGCGTCGGCTGGCCGAGATGGCCGGCATGCATTTGGCGCCGCGGGTCATCCCAGCGCTGATCTTTGCGGCGGCAACGATGCTTGCGCTTCTCAGCCTCAGCTGGCCACCGCTCAGCCAGAGCATCGCGATCGTCTGCGTCGTCGCGCTCATCGTCCAACGCTTTACGATCTGTCTCGGCGGCGTGTTGGTCGATCTCATCGGGTTGGCGCGGGCCGAGGAGGAACGGCAAGGCATCACCGCTCCGACCATGCCGGGGCGCGCCGTGGCGCTCTTCTGGTACCGCCGTTGCGCGACTTTCGTCATCTATTTCATGCTTGGCTGGGCGGCGATCCAGTCGATGGAACCGCTCGGCTATTCCCCGAGTGCGCGGCTTCTCGTCGGCTACATCCTCGGCATCGGCTTGCTGTTCATTGCGATTGAAGCGGTCTGGTCGCGGCCGCACAAGGACGAGAGGCGCGGTCACGGGACCTCTTGGGCGCTCACTGTTTATTTCCTGTTGCTCTGGAGCCTGTGGGTCGCAGGCTTCAATTGGCTGCTCTGGCTCGGCATCTATGTGCTGCTGCTGCCGCGCGTGCTCGCCGTCTCGACGCTTGCGGTAAAATCGCTGCAGCAGACGGAAGCGAGCTTCCTGGCGGCGCGCCGCATTGCAGCCGTGCTGCTCGACCGCGGCGTGCGGGCACTGATCATTGCCGTTGCCGCCATCTGGCTTGGGCATATGCTCGGCGTCGGCGCCGATACGATGGCCGCCGGCGACACCATGGTCGACAAGATCGCGCGCGGGGTGATCGGCGGCATCGTCATCCTGCTTGCCGCCGATCTGCTCTGGCACGTCATCAAGGCCTATATCGACGGCAAGCTGCTCGAGTCATCCGTGGATGGTGCAGCCTCGGATGAGGAGAAGGCCAAACGCGCACGGATATTGACGCTGTTGCCGATCTTCCGCAATATCCTTGCCGTCGTCATTGCCGTCATCGCCGTTTTGATGGTGCTCTCCGGCCTCGGCATCGAGATCGGGCCGCTGATCGCCGGCGCCGGCGTCGTCGGCGTCGCGGTGGGCTTCGGTGCGCAGACGATCGTCAAGGACGTCATCAGCGGTATGTTCTATCTCTGGGACGATGCCTTCCGTATCGGCGAATATATCGAAAGCGGCAGCCACAAGGGCGTGGTCGAGGCTTTCAGCCTGCGCTCGGTGAAACTCAGACATCATCGCGGGCCGCTGACGACGGTGCCATTCGGCGAACTCGGCGCAGTGAAGAACCTCAACCGCGACTGGACGATCGACAAGATCAGCCTCAACGTCAAATACGACACCGATCTGGTCAAGGCGAAGAAAGTGATCAAGCAGATCGGCCAGACGCTGCTCGAAAATCCGGAATTCGGCCCGCATATCATCGAGACGCTGAAGATGAAGGGTGTCGAGCAGTTCGGCGAATTCGCGATCGAAATCCGGCTGTCGATGATGACGAAACCCGGCGAACAATTCGTCATCCGCCGCAATGCGCTGGCGATGATCCGCAACGCCTTCAAGGAAAATGGCATCGAATTCGCCGTGCCGACGGTGCAGGTGGCGGGTGATCGCGACGCGGAGGTCGATGCTGCCGTCGCCCGCTACGCCGCCCACGCGCGAGCGAATGGGGAACCGGCGGCCTAGCTGCCTCACATCGCGCCGGCGGCTGCAATCAGCAGGCCGCCGATGATCGCCATATTGGTTTTCCAGGTGTTGATCGCGCTTTCGCGGGCGGTTCCCTGCATATCCCAGAAATTCAGCAGCATGACCGTGGCGGCCAGAGTGAAGAGGATGAGACCGAATGCCGCTGCCGTGACGAAGAGGCCCAGCATCAGCAGCAGGCCGGCGACGATCTGGAACACGCTGCCCGAGAGCAGCACCCACTTCGCAAAAGGGACGCCGCGGGCCTCGATCGCGTCGGTCAGCGGCACGATGACGAAAAAATGATGAATGCCGCCAGCGACATAGAGGCCGCCCAGCAACAGACGGCCGAGGGCGATCATCATCAGTGCCGGGCCATCCAGCATATCGAATTGTTCTCCCGCGTCTCAAATCTCCGGCAAAGGCCAAGCTTGTCCAAAGCTTACGAAAATGCAATGTGCCGTTACGCTTGCCTGCGCAAATTCGCCCCAATTGAGGGTGATGGAGGCCCAGGCGGCGGGCTGGGGTAGCGGCGGCATGGCTTCATGGAGCTTATATGCCTGTCATGTTACGTCTTCCAAAAATGATTCCCGCCGAGCTGGCAATTGCAGCAGGATAAGAGATGTCGGGTCACGACAATTTGAAAGAGATGGAAGACGCGGACGGATTTTCTTTTCGCGGGTTATTTAGACGTTATAGGACACCGCTGACGGCAGCGGCGACACTCGTGGTCTTCTGCCTCGTCGGTTATGCGATCATGCAACTCACCAACGAGGTGCGCTATGACGACGTTGTCGATGCGCTGGCGGCGACCAGACCGAGCGCTATCATGCTGGCGTTTTTCTTCACGGCCCTAAGCTTCCTCTCGCTGATCTTCTACGATCTCAATGCGATAGAATATATCGGCAAGAAGCTGCCTTTCCCGCATGTGGCGCTGACGGCGTTCAGCGCCTATGCCGTCGGCAATACCGCCGGCTTCGGCGCGCTTTCCGGTGGCGCGATTCGCTATCGCGCCTATACACGCCTGGGGCTTTCGCCCGAAGATATCGGCCGCATCATCGCCTTCGTCACGCTTTCCTTCGGTCTCGGGCTTGCGGGCGTCGGGGCGATCGCTCTCATCATCATCGCCGATGAGATCGGCCCGCTCATAGGCGTCAGCGCCTTCCTGTTGCGGTTGATGGCCGGTTCGATCGTCGCCATTCTGGGCGCAGTGATGATCATCGGCCGTGATGGGCGCGTGCTCGATCTCGGCCCCGTGGCAATCCGCCTGCCGGATTCGCGCACCTGGTCACGGCAGTTCCTCGTCACCGCCTTCGATATCGCCGCCTCGGCGTCGGTGCTCTACGTGCTGCTGCCGCAGACGGCAATCGGCTGGCCGGTCTTCCTGGCCGTCTATGCGATCGCCGTCGGTCTCGGGGTGCTCAGCCATGTTCCGGCCGGGCTCGGCGTGTTCGAGACCGTGATTATCGCGTCGCTCGGCAGCGCGGTGAACATCGATGCTGTGCTCGGATCGCTGGTGCTCTACCGGCTGATCTATCATGTGCTGCCGCTGCTGATCGCCGTGCTCGCGGTGTCGGCGACGGAGCTGCGCCGTTTCGTCGACCATCCGGCCGCCTCCAGCGTGCGGCGCATCGGCGGAAGGCTGATGCCGCAGCTGCTGTCGGCTCTCGCCCTGCTGCTCGGCGTCATGCTGATCTTTTCGAGTGTCACGCCGACGCCGGACCAGAACCTCGAATTCCTCTCCAACTATCTGCCGCTGCCGATGGTGGAAGGCGCGCATTTCCTTTCCAGCCTGCTGGGGCTCGCGCTCGTCGTCGCTGCGCGCGGCCTCGGCCAGCGGCTCGACGGCGCCTGGTGGGTCGCGGTGTTCTCCGCCCTTGCCGCACTGACCTTGTCGCTGCTGAAGGCGATCGCGCTGGTCGAAGCGGCGTTTCTCGCCTTTCTCATCTTCGGGTTGTTCGTCAGCCGGCGGCTTTTTACCCGCCATGCCTCGCTGCTCAACCAGGCGCTGACGGCGTCCTGGCTGATGGCGATTGCCGTCATTGTCGTCGGCGCCGTCGTCATTCTGCTCTTCGTCTATCGCGATGTCGAATACAGCAACCAGCTCTGGTGGCAGTTCGAATTCACAGCCGAAGCGCCGCGCGGACTGCGCGCTGTTCTCGGCATCACCATCATCTCGTCGGCGATCGCCGTCTTCAGCCTGCTTCGGCCGGCGACCTTCCGGCCGGAACCGGCGACGGAGGAGGCGCTGGCGCGTGCCGTCGAGATTGTCGGCAAGCAGGGCAATGCCGACGCCAATCTGGTGCGCATGGGCGACAAGAGCATCATGTTCTCGGAAAAGGGTGATGCCTTCATCATGTATGGCCGGCAGGGCCGGTCCTGGATCGCGCTGTTCGATCCGGTCGGCGAACATCGCGCCGTGCAGGAACTCGTCTGGCGTTTCGTCGAAGCGGCGCGCGCCGCCGGCTGCCGGGCCGTGTTCTATCAGATTTCGCCGTCGCTGCTTTCTCCTTGCGCCGATGCCGGCCTTCGCGCCTTCAAGCTCGGCGAACTGGCAGTGACCGATCTGAGGGCCTTCGAGATGAAGGGCGGCAAATGGGCAAATCTTCGCCAGACGGCAAGCCGCGCCCAGCGCGACGGATTGGAATTTGCCGTCGTCGTACCTGAGGATGTGCCCTCGGTCATCGATGACCTCTCCGCCGTTTCCACGGCCTGGCTCGAGCATCACAACGCCAAGGAAAAGGGCTTTTCGCTCGGCGCCTTCGACCCTGACTACGTCGCCTCCCAGCCGGTCGGCATCCTGAAAAAGGATGGCATGATCGTCGCTTTCGCCAATATCCTCGTCACCGAATCCAGACAGGAAGGCACGATCGATCTCATGCGCTTCTCGCCGGATGCGCCGAAGGGTTCGATGGACTTTCTCTTCGTGCAGATCATGGAATATCTGCGCGGCGAGGGTTTCACCCATTTCAATCTTGGCATGGCGCCTCTCTCCGGCATGTCGAAACGCGAGGCGGCGCCCGTCTGGGACCGCATCGGCAGCACGGTCTTCGAACATGGCGAGCGCTTCTACAACTTCAAAGGCCTTCGGGCATTCAAATCAAAGTTTCATCCGCACTGGCAACCGCGCTATCTTGCGGTATCCGGAGGGGGCAATCCGATGATCGCGTTGATGGACGCGACGTTTCTGATCGGGGGCGGATTGAAAGGGGTAGTGAGAAAATGATCAGGACATTGCTTCTTGCCGCAGCATGCGCCTGCATGCTTGCGGCCGCACCGGCTGATGCCGCCGAGGAGACCACGCAGAGCTTTGAAACCGGGCTCATCCCGTCACCGCACATCTTCCTTCCGGAAGGGGAGGTAAAGGGCACGGTGATGCTGATCTCGGATGCCGCCGGTTGGGGCGACTATGAGAAGGCGGAGGCCGACAGGCTGGTCGCCGAAGGCGCCGTCGTCATCGGCGTCGACTTTCCCTCCTATATCCAGGCGCTCAACCAATATGATGTCAGCCTCAACGACGGCTGCATCTACATGGTTTCGGACATCGAATCTCTGAGCCAGCAGGTCCAGCGCGCGACCGGCAACAATGCCTATCACTTGCCGATCGTCGCCGGCATCGGCGAGGGCGGGGCCTTAGCGCTGGCGATTGCCGCGCAGACGCCGGATGCGACGATCGGCCAGACACTTGCCGTCGATCCGGTCGCCGGCATTCCGCTTGCCAAGGAGCTTTGCACGCCAGCTCCCAAGCAGGTCGTCGGCCAGCGCACCATGTATGGGCTCAGCGTCGGTGCCCTGCCGGATCCAATCGTCACCGTCTTCACGCCCAATGCCGCCAAGGATGGCAGGGCGCATGCCGAAGCGCTGAAAAAGGCCCATGCCGCGATCGAGATCCGCGATTCCACCGATGATGCGCAGACGGTGTTTGCCGATACGCTCGACGATCTCGTCACCGCTTCCGGCGCCTTCGGTAATCCGCTCGGCCTGCCGCTGGCGATCCTTGAGGCTACCCCCGCCCTCGATACGATGGCGGTGATCTATTCCGGCGACGGCGGCTGGCGCGACATCGACAAGGAGGTCGGCGGCACGCTGCAGAAGGAAGGCATTCCGGTCGTCGGCGTCGATTCGCTCCACTATTTCTGGTCGGAGCGCAAGCCGGAGGAAACTGCCGCCGATCTTTCGAAGATCATCGACTTCTACCGTAAGCAGTGGAAGGTCAAGCATGTGCTGCTCGTCGGATATTCCTTCGGCGCCGATGTCGTGCCTGCGACCTACCAGCTTCTCAAGCCAGCCGAAAAATCGGCGGTGGCGCAATTGTCGCTACTGTCGCTCTCGCACCAAGTCGACTACGTCATCTCCGTTCTCGGCTGGCTCGGCCAGAAGACGGATGGGGCCGGCGGCGATCCCGTCGGCGATCTGAAGAACATCGATCCAAAACTCGTGCAATGCATTTACGGCAAGGACGACGATGACGATGTCGCCTGTCCGGCATTGAAGGATAGCGGCGCCGAGGTCATCGAACTGCCCGGCGACCACCATTTCGACGAGAATTACGACCTTCTTACCAAGACGATCATCGACGGGCTGAAAAGACGCCTGCAGGATTAACGCATCAGCTTCTTTTCGCTCCAGCCGAGCTCGGCGAGTTCCCTGCCGCGAAACCGCGCGTCGTCGGCGACGATGAATTCGTTGAGCTGCGGCGGAGCGACGCTGGTGCCGGAGAGCATCGCATGCACTTGGCCGCGATGATGCGTCTGGTGCTGGAAAAGGTGCCCGAGCACGTCGTCCAGCCGCTCTTCCTGGATGCGGGCGCCGCGATGGAGGCTGGCGGTTGAGACCAGCCTCTCCGGCGTCAGAGCCTCGCAAAGTGCGGTCAGGCGCCGATCAACCTTCGCCTGCGCTTCTGCCAGCGATGAGATGTCGCCGAAGGGTTCGTCTGTCTCGAAGGCCTTGAGTCCGAGCGTGCCGCCCTCCAGGCCATCGACATAGAACCAGTCGACCGTGAGGATATGGTTCAAGGTTGCCTTGATCGAGGGGAAGAAGCTCGTGCGCGGCGCTTCGAATTCGCCGGGCTTCAGTGCCGCGCAGGCCTGAAGCAGACGGTGATTGGCAAGGGCGTTGTTATAGGCAAGTTTGCGAAATGCCCTGACGGGATCGAAGGTCGGCATCGGCAGCTTTCCTCTTCAAGCGCTTCTGAATATTTGCCTCAGTCTCAGTCGTCGAGGTTGCCGTCGCGCCAGACGAGATGACGGGGCGCCGGGGGCAGGTTCTCGATTTCATTGGCGATGAAATAGGGCGGAATGTCCAGCGCCGTCAGGGCCGTGCGCGTTGCTGCCACCCATTTGAATTCGAGATGATTGTCGCCGTCGTCGACGCGGTGAATGATTTCGTGTGGCTGAAACGGGAATTCCGGCGGGATGTCCATCAGATAATAGAAGCCGAGTTCATGCCAGTCGCGCTTTTCGTAACGGAAGAAGTTCTCGACGATCCAGAGCAGGCGGGAAACGCTGACTTCGACGCCCAGCTCCTCCACCATCTCCCGTTCCAGGGTTTCTTCCGAGGTCTCGCCGATTTCCGCCCTGCCGCCTGGGAAGGTCCAGAAGGGTTCATGCACGGCGCGATGGACGAGGACGTGGCCATCGCGAAAGCCGAGGCCGGCGATGCGATAATTGAAGCGCTCGGCGCCCGCATTCAGGCGGATGAGAGTGCGCTTGGTCATGCTGTTCTTATCCGAGATCGATGACGACAATTTCCGGCGGGACCCCGAAGCGCACCGGTGCGATGGAGCAGCCGAGGCCGCCGGACACGATGATATTACGACCCTCCTCGACCATATGGCCATAGGCGTAACGATTGCCGTAACGCGAAGGGACGATCGGCGAACGGCCAAGGAACCGGATCTGTCCGCCATGCGTATGGCCGGACAGCGTCAGCGAGACCCGCTCGGGCACGCGCGGAAAGATATCGGGCTCATGGGCGAGCAGGATGACGGGTGCGTCGTCGGTCACCTCGGCCATCGTTCCATCGAGATCGTCGAGGCCGAGCATATGGGTGCGGCCCCATTTTTTGCCGGGCAGCAGCGCCAGTTGGTCTTCGAGACCCGCGAGCCAGAAGCCGCGGCCATCCTTTTCGAGCCGAGCGGCGCGGTTGGCGTAAACTGGAATTCCCACATCGGTAAGGGCCCGGTGTCCGAATGTTTCCATCCCGCCGTTCTTTTGAGCGGTCCTGTCTTCCCACCAGTCGTGATTGCCCATCACCGCATGGACGCCGAGAGGGGCCTGCAAGATGGCGAGCGCTTTCGACCATTGGCTCGAATGCACATATTGCGTCACCATGTTCATGCCGGCAGCATAATCACCGAGCAGGACGGTGACATCGCCTTCGAGTTCATTTGCTCTGTGGCAGATCGCGGTGATGCGGTTTGCCGACATCCACGGTTCGCAGGCATGAAGATCGGCGAGTGCGACGATGCGGAGCTTGAGCCCTGGCGTCCATCCGGGCGGGGTCAGCCGGTAGCGGGTGATGGCAAGCCTTGCCAGCGGTTCATAGGCAAAGGCGTAACCGCCGAGAGACATGACGCCTGCGACACTGCCGCCAAGAACCTTGAAAAATCCGCGGCGGGTGATCACTCAGTTGTCCTCCTGGAACAGCCGGAACTGCGCAGCCTCCATATCCTTTGGCGGTTGCATTCCCAGATGTTTCCACGCGATTGCGGTCAGAACACGGCCGCGTGGCGTGCGCTGAATGAAACCCTGCTGGATCATGTAGGGCTCGATGATGTCTTCGATCGCGTCGCGCGGCTCGGAAAGCCCGGCGGCGATGGTCTCGATGCCGACCGGGCCGCCGCCGAAATTGACGGCGATCATGTTGAGGTAGCGTTTGTCGAGTTGGTCGAAGCCGACATTGTCGACCGACAGGCGGGTCAGCGCCTCGTCGGCAATCTCGCGGGTGACGGCTTCGGCCCTTGCCACTTCGGCGAAGTCGCGCACGCGCCGCAGCAACCGGCCGGCGATGCGCGGGGTGCCGCGGGCGCGTCTTGCAATCTCGCGGGCGCCTTCCTCGGTAATCGGCAGGTTCATCAGCCGCGCGCCGCGGCGCACGATCAGCTCCAGCTCCTCGACGGTGTAGAAGCTCAGACGCACCGGAATGCCAAAGCGGTCGCGGAGCGGCGTGGTCAACAGGCCGAGGCGAGTGGTGGCCGCCACCAGGGTGAATTTCGAGAGATCGATCTTCACCGAGCGAGCGGCAGGGCCTTCGCCGATGATGAGGTCGAGCTGGAAATCTTCCATGGCCGGATAGAGGATTTCCTCGACGGCGGGATTGAGGCGATGGATCTCGTCGATGAAGAGCACATCGCGCTCCTCGAGATTGGTAAGCAGGGCGGCGAGATCGCCGGCTTTGGCGATCACAGGGCCGGATGTCGAGCGGAAATTGACGCCGAGCTCCTTCGCCATGATCTGCGCCAGCGTCGTCTTGCCGAGGCCGGGCGGGCCGACGAAGAGAACATGGTCCAGCGCCTCGCCGCGATTCTTCGCCGCCTCGATGAAAACCTTGAGATTGGCGCGTGCTTCCGCCTGGCCGGTGAACTCGTCCAGCGATTGCGGGCGCAGGGTGATATCGAGATCTTCGCCCCGCTTTTCCGGCGATATCAGGCGGGCGGGTTCGCTCATGCTCTCATTCCGTTTTGAAACCTGTCACAGCAATACACCAAAAGTCGGCCGTCTCGACATCCAATCAACGGTTTTCCGGCCTTCACCGCGCCAGTTCCTTCAGTCCCAGCCTAATCAGCTTGGCGCTGTCAGCGCCGTCGCCTGCCACCTTCATCGCCGCGGCAACCGCATTTGCCGCCTGGTCTCTGCTATAGCCGAGGTTTGTCAGTGCAGAAACCGCGTCGGCAACCGGCGCGGCCGCGACACCTTCGCCAAGTTCCTGCTTGAGGGCGATATTGATCGCTTCCCCGGCGAAAGCCGGCGCCCGATTTTTGAGTTCGGTGACGAGACGCATCGCCACTTTCGGGCCGACGCCCGGCGCGCGGGAGACGGCGGTGCGGTCCTGCAGGGCTATTGCATTGGCGAGTTCACCCGGCGTCAGGGTCGAGAGCACGGCAAGCGCCACCTTGGCGCCGACGCCCTGGACGCTCTGGAGCAAATTGAACCATTCTCGCTCCAGCGCGGTCATGAAGCCGAAGAGCTTCAATTGATCCTCGCGCACATAGGTCTCGATGAACAGCACGCAGGCCTCGCCGGCCGAGCCGAGCTTGGACAGGGTGCGGGCCGAGCAATGGGCGACGTAGCAGACGCCGTGCACATCGACGAGCACATAGTCTTCGCCGATCTCGTCTATGGTGCCTTTCAGCTTGCCGATCATGGGTCGCGGTCTTTCAAGGGTGCGTTTCGGGTGTGATAAGTTCAACGGCGGGAAAATAAGACTGGTATCCGCCGGGATCGCGGGTCAAAATTTTGTAACCCCTTATCGTCGCATGGGCGCCGATAAGGAAGTCGGGCAATATCCGTTCGCGTCCTCCGCCGGCGCGACGGTAAAGCCGGAAAGCTTGAGCCGCGGCAAATACAGCCGGCCAAGGCAGGTTCTCGCGGCGGAATTCATCCTGCGGAAGCAGTTGCTCAACTTCATCCATATCGTCGTAGCGAACGGAAAATTCGGCATAGATGATCGGGTTTATCAGCACTGGCCCATCTTTGAAGACGTCGAGCATTTTCCGACGCGACCACCCATGCCAGTCCGAACTGGCCACAGCCAGATCGACGAGGATGTTTGTATCGACAAGCGTCGCCATCAGCGATCACGGGTCATCGACATGAGGTCTTCGGCATCGACCGCCTGATCGCCGGTTCCTTCGAGACGACGGATCGTCTGGATGAAACGGTCCAGCCGGCCCCGATCCTCGATCTCCTGCTTGCCGTTCTTCGGCGAGAGAACGAGCTTGCCGTTCTCGATCGAGAAGATGACCTCGCTGTTGGCCTCGATGCCGGCAAGCTCCCTGAGATCGCGAGGAATGGTGACCTGGCCTTTGGACGTGACGCGCATCGTGCTGCTCCTTCGAAGTAAGAATTATCCTTACCACCGGAACAAGTCAAGAACAGGTTAGCCAGCCAGTGCCTGCCGCATCCGGTTGCTGCCGCGGTTGTGGGCATGGCAAATGGCGATCGCCAGGGCGTCGGCGGCGTCATCGCCCTTGAATTCGGCTTTCGGCATCAGGATCTTCAACATCATGTGGATCTGGCGTTTTTCGCCATGGCCGACGCCGATGACCGCCTTCTTCACGGCGTTCGGGGCATATTCGGAGACCGCCAGTCCGGCGCGGGCCGGCACCAGCATGGCGATGCCGCGGGCCTGGCCAAGCTTCAGGGTCGCTACCGCATCCTTGTTGACGAAGGTCTGTTCGACGGCGGCTTCATCCGGCTTGTAAGCGTGGACGACCTCCGCCAGGCCGTCGTGCAATTGGCAAAGGCGGGAGGCAAGGTCCATGTCTCCATCGGAGGTCACGGTTCCGGAGGCCACAAACCGCAGGGAATTGCCCAGCGTGTCGATGACTCCCCAGCCGGTGCGGCGAAGGCCGGGGTCGATGCCGACGATGCGAATCGTATTTTGCATGGTTCAACCTATAGCGACTACGAAATAACTGCCATCGATATGTGAACAAAACAAAAACATTGTCGGATTTAAGCCGCTCCATTTACCGCGAATTAAAACAGATGCCTGAATTCTAGTCAGCAAATACCAGAGGGGCGTCTTCTCGTGAAGATTAAGCCTCCGACGTTCTGTTTACAGGTCAGTCGATCAGGCATCCGCTGCCTGGCGAGGCTGCAGGCGCGTTCAGAAGGGGTTCGTTGTACATGGCACAGAGATTTCAATCCCTGTCCTTCAAGGTCATTGCCACATTCATTCTGCTGACCGTGCTGTCGATCGCCGTGATCGACGTGCTTGCCTATTTCGCCAGCAGCCGGATCTCCGACGAGCAGGCGCTGAAGGCCAAGGAAAGCGTGCTGATCTTTCGCGGCGACATGCTGCAGGACCAGCTGACGCAGCTTGAAAACCAGGCGAATTCGATTGCGCGCATCGAAGCGCTGCAGATGTCGATCACCAGCCTGAAAAGCGGTTGGAAGACGATCGAGAAGACCTCCGGCGATGCCCGCGCCGAATTGAAGAAGGTATTCATATCGAGCAATCCCAATCCGGCAGACCAGCGTGAAAAACTAATGAAGCCGGAAGGGCCGAGCGGCTTCTATTATTCGAACCACGAGACGACCCAGGGCGAAGTTGCCCGCGACCTCGAAGATACCGCCTTCAGCGATCTGTTGATCACCGACCTCGATGGTAATGTCCTCTATTCCTACAAGAAGGACGACGACTTCGCCGAAAACCTGAAGTCGGACGCTTGGAAGACCACCGGCGCCGGTATCGCCTTCGCCAAGGCGATCGAGAATACCGCCAAGGCGACCGATGACGCCGCGCCGACAGGTTTTTCCGGTCTTCGCGTCGATACCGTCAGCGGCAGATCGGCGATCTTCTATGCCGTGCCGATCATCAAACTCGGGGCGGCCAAAGGCATCATTCTCTTCAAGGTGCGCGAAGACATCGTCACCGGGATCCTTGGCAAGGGGATCGTCCAGGGCAGCACAGCGCGGGCAGCGATCGTCTCCAGCGATGGCTCCGCCGTCGGCCTCGACGCAAGCGGCAAGCTTGCGACGCTCGATACCGCTCCTTTCACCTTCATCAAGGGCGCGCTTGCCAGTTCGGCGATGACGGTGGCCGACTTCAGCCGGGCGGACGGCACGGCCCGCGCCTATGTCGGCGGCATCGACTATCGCGGCGACCGCTTCCTCGTTGTCGAGAGCGTGCTTTTGAGCGAGCTCAATGCCGGCTCGATCGAGATCGCCACGCTGCTGACGATGATCGGCATCGGCGTGCTTGTCGTCATGGCGGTGGCGACCGGCCTCGTCACCAATTTCCTGTTTTCGCCGCTTGCGCGGCTTGCCGGCGTCACCCGTGATGTTGCCGACGGCAAGCTCGACAGCGAGATCGGCAGCCTGAACCGCAAGGACGAGATCGGCACGATGGCGAATGCGCTCGCCCGCTTCCGGCAGTCGCTGATCGAAAGCCGCGAACTCGAAGCCGCCAGCGAAGAAACGCGCCTGCAGGCCGATCACGACCGCCAGCAGAACCTGGCCGAGCGCGAAGCCGAGGCGAAGAGCCTGCAGCACGTCGTCGAAGCGATCGATGACGGTCTGCACCATCTGGCGACTGGCGATCTCGCCTACCAGATCGATACCCGTTTCCCGAACGAGCTCGAAAGCCTGCGCGTCAATTTCAACGAGGCGCTCGCGACGTTGAGTGAAACAATGACGGCCATCGGCGGCAACTCGATGGCGGTGCGCGCCGGCTCCGAGGAGATGCGCACCGGCGCCGACGAGCTTGCCGGGCGCACCGAGCGTCAGGCCGGCTCGATCACCGAGACGGCGAATGCGATCAGCGCCATCACCCAGTCCGTCCGCCGGCAGATCGAGCGAGCCGAACAGGCCGAGCGCATCGCCCGCGACGCCAAGAAGGAGACGACCGGCTCCGGACAGATCATGCGCGAGACGATTGCAGCGATGGAGGCAATCCAGACGTCTTCGCGTCAGATCAACACGATCATCTCGGTTATCGACGACATCGCTTTCCAGACCAACCTCCTGGCGCTCAATGCCGGCGTCGAGGCGGCGCGCGCCGGTGAATCGGGCAAGGGCTTCGCCGTCGTCGCCATGGAAGTGCGCGAGCTGGCACAGCGCTCGTCGAGTGCGGCAAAGGAAATCTCCAGCCTGCTGCAGAAATCGACGCATGAAGTCGAAAGCGGCGTGGCGCTTGTGGAAAAGGCCGGCGTTGCGCTGACCGGCATCGGCGCCCATGTCGAGGCGATTAACGGACAGATCAACGAGATCATGGGTGCGACCCGTGAGGAAGCCAATACGCTACGCGAGATCAACAGCGCCGTCGCCGAACTCGACTCGATGACGCAGCAGAACGCCTCGATGGTCGAGGAGACGACGGCGGCGATCCACAGGCTGGCGACGGAAGCCGTGGAAATGGACCGCCAGCTCGGTAATTTCACGCTGCCGCACGGAAACCACCACCCAAGCGCCGAGGTGCATGTGCTGCGCCGTCACCGGTAAGCCGTGGCTTCTGAGAGCTGACACGGGGTCGCGCTCGCGCGGCCCTTTTGTTTGGGTGCATGGTTTGGAATGGCTGGGGCGACAACCTACATAGACGGCATCGTTCAACTGCCCGGCAGGTTTCCCATGGTTCCCTTCTCCATACTCGACCTTTCCCCCGTTGCCGAAGGCAGCAGTATTCGCCAGTCTCTCGAGAGCTCGGCGCGGATGGCCGGGAAGGCCGAACAATTCGGCTACAAGCGCTTCTGGCTCGCCGAGCATCACGGCATGCCGGGGATCGCCAGCGCCGCCACATCAGTCGTCATCGGCCATGTCGGGGCCGCAACAACGCGCATCCGCATCGGCTCCGGCGGCATCATGCTGCCCAATCATTCGCCGCTCGTCATTGCCGAGCAGTTCGGCACGCTCGAGGCGCTCTTCCCCGGCCGCATCGATCTCGGCCTCGGGCGCGCGCCGGGAACGGACATGCGCACGGCCCAGGCGCTGCGGCGCAATCTCGAGGCTGGCGCCAACAGCTTCCCGAACGACGTGGTTGAACTGCAGCAGCTCCTCGATACGCCGGTCGAAAACCAGGCGATCCTTGCGGTCCCCGGCAATTCATCACATATCCCGATCTGGCTGCTCGGCTCCAGCCTCTACAGTGCCCAGCTTGCTGCCATGCTCGGACTTCCCTATGCCTTCGCTTCGCATTTTGCGCCCGACATGCTGCTCGATGCGATTGCGATCTACCGCGATCGCTTCCAACCCTCGGCGACGCTCGACAAACCTTATGTGATGGTCGGCGTCATGGGTGCGGTGGCTGCGACCGACGAAGAGGCGCGGTACCATTTCACCTCCGCTGAGCAGCAGTTCGTCAACCTGCGCCGCAATGTCCGCGGCCCGTTCCCGCGCCCGTTGGCCGATATGGAAAGTTTCTGGTCGCAGATGGAGAAGATGAACGTCGAACACACGCTGCGTTACGCCGTGGTCGGATCGCCGAGGACGGCGGAGGCGAAACTGGGGGCGTTTCTCAAGGAAACACAGGCCGACGAGGTGATCATCTCGATGCCGATCCACGACATCGAAGCGCGGTTAACGTCGGTGGAGCTGTTTGCGGGCTTGGGAAATTTCATGCGGGCCGCCGCGTAGGCTGGGCAAGCAGCCCCTCGAGGCCGGAACATCGCGAGCGCTGACCGCCCATCGGCAGCAAAAACCCGGCATCGCAGCCGGGTTTTTCATTGACGATCATTCTGAGGAAATTCAGGCCGAGAGTTTCGCCAGCACTTCTTCCGAGACCTCGAAGTTCGAATAGACGTTCTGCACGTCGTCATCGTCTTCCAGGCTGTCGATGAGCTTCAGCAACGACTGCGCCTTTTCTTCGTCCACCGGCACGTTGTTCTGGGCGCGCCAGACGGCTTTGACAGTCTCGGCTTCGCCGAGGCTTGCTTCCAGTGCTTTTGCCACTTCACCAAGGGTTTCGAAGCCGCAGGTGATATAGTGGCCGTCTTCGTCGGTTTCGACATCGTCGGCGCCGGCTTCGATCGCGGCTTCCATCACCTTGTCGGCATCGCCGACGGAAAGCTTGTAGGTGATTTCGCCGACATGGTCGAAGGAGAAGGAAACGGAACCGGTTTCGCCAAGCGCTCCGCCAGCCTTGGTGAAGATCGAACGGACGTTGGAGGCGGTGCGGTTGCGGTTATCGGTCAGAGCTTCGACGATGATCGCCGTGCCGCCGGGGCCATAACCCTCATAACGGACTTCATCGTAGTTTTCGCCGTCGGCGCCGGCTGCCTTCTTGATGGCGCGGTCGATATTGTCCTTCGGCATTGACTGAGCCTTGGCGTTCTGGATCGCCAGGCGAAGGCGGGCATTCATCGTCGGGTCGGGCAGGCCGGCCTTGGCGGCAACGGTGATTTCGCGTGCAAGCTTGGAGAACATTTTCGACCGCACGGAATCCTGACGGCCCTTGCGGTGCATGATGTTTTTAAACTGTGAATGGCCAGCCATGGCACCCCTGTCCACGTCATATTGTTCGGAATGGGCCGCCTTATAAGAGCGAAACGGCACCCGTTCAAGGAAAAAGCAGTTTGGAACAAAGGCGAGGGGATGACGTTTCAAGAACTCCATCCAACGGAAAGGAACGGTCATGGCAAGTCTCAGCGATGCGCAGGAACAGCCAGCACGTCAGCTCTGGGATCAAGTCAACGATGTTCATGCCGGCATGCTCGGAATTTCCGGGCTCGACATGCACATGCAGCCAATGGCGCCGCATGCCGATCCCACCACCAATACGATCTGGTTCTACACCAAGACCGACGCCGATATCGTGCGCGCCATCAAGCCCGGCAGCCGCGCGCATTTCTGCGTCATTGGTAAGGATCACGACTATCACGCCTGCCTTGCCGGTGTGATCGAAGTGCGCCCCGACCCTTCCAAGATTGAGGAGTATTGGAGTTCGATCGTCGCTGCCTGGTATGACGGCGGCAAGAAGGATCCGAAGCTCACCATGCTTTCCCTCCATGTGGACGATGCCGAGATCTGGGTTTCGACAGGCAACAAGCTGAAATTCGGCTGGGAGATCGCCAAGGCCAATCTTGATGACGACAAGACGCCTGATGTCGGCATCAAGCGGCATCTGCAGTTCGCTTGATTGCGCAAGGCCCGGAAGCGTCCGGGCCTTTTTACTGCACACCCTTCAGGACATAGATCAGCGGTTTTTTCGGCAGAGTGCGCATGGAGACGGCGATACTGTCCCCAGGCGCATTGGCAACGTCGAAATCCTGGCCGAACATCGAGACGAAGGCTTCGACCGGCGGGCCGCGGCGGTGCATCGGCAAAATCAACGACGAGCGTAGCCGCTTGATGACGCGGCTCATGCTATCGGCGCCCATGGTCAGGCCGCCGTCGACAGGAACCATGACGATGTCGAGGCGACCGATCTCGGTGTAATGGGCATCCGTCAGCTCATAGTGCAGGTGGCCGAGATGGCCGATGCAGAGGCCGGCGATCTCGAAGATAAAAACGGAATTGCCGTTTTCCTGCGAGCCGCCGAGGCCATAGCTGAAGCGGATATCCGTCGGGACATTGCGGATGTAGGCATCGCCAATGACGAGATTGATTTTGGCCTTCTCGCCCGGAACATCGCTCCAGCCATGCAGCACATGCTTGATCTCAGGATCGGGCGTTAGGGTGTAGTGAGTCGGATGCGCCTTGTTCATGGTCACGACATCGGGCGTCGTCGCCGGCCGATACCAGCCATTATAGTCTGTCGCGATGACGATGCCGCCGGGCGTTTCGATCTCGAAGGTGGAATGGCCGAGGAAGGTGAATTTGACGTCTTCGCCCTCGGAGACGGCAGGTGTCAGCGGCGCGGCGCCGGAAAAGCTTGCGAAGGTTGCCTTCGGGACATTCTGGGCGATCGCCTGGCACTGGCTGACGGGCGGTCGATCATCCTGTGCCCTGGCAGGCGCTGGCGCGGCGACGCCCGCGCATGCGATAGCGAGGACGAGATATTGCGGCTTCATGCCAGCCCTCCGGCGCTCTATCACTTTGAATTGGCGGCGGAAGGATGCGGTATGAGGTCGCAGCGGTCCAGACTAGAGATGCTCACGATTGTGTGTTGGGGAGCGCGGGTCGGGTTTAGCGCATTTCCGTTTTTCTCCGAACCGCGGACATGCTATATCTCTTTGTTTTTACACGATTTAGGACGCAAACCGCTGCGTATTTTGCTGGAATTACTCTAGCGCCAGAACTCCGGCACCGTCTCGGCCAGCCGCGGCCCGAGCCGGAGCGGCGCGATTTTTTCGGCCAGGCCCGTTCTATCGGAAATCTCCACGCCGACGCCGCAGATCGTCGCCGGGCCATTTGCGGCTTCCATGCGGCCTTTCGGCATCTTGGAGATGAAGCGGTTGAGCGGCTCTTCCTTATCCATGCCGAGGGAGGAGTCGTAGTCGCCGCACATGCCGGCATCAGACATGTAGGCAGTTCCGCCGTTCAGGATCTGTGCGTCGGCGGTCGGCACATGCGTGTGGGTGCCAACGACGAAACTGGCGCGACCGTCGACGAAATGTCCGAAACATTGCTTCTCGCTGGTCGCCTCCGCATGAAAATCGAAGATGATCGCATCGGCCTGCTCCGTGAGCGGGCAGGCGGCAAGGATCACTTCCGCTGATTTGAATGGGTCGTCGAGTTCCGGATGCATGAAGACCCGGCCCATGACGTTGGCGACGAGCACGCGCGCGCCGTTCCTGGCATAGAACAGGCCGGAGCCTCGGCCGGGGGTGCCTTGCGGATAGTTGGCCGGCCGCAGGAACTGATCGTGCCGCCCGGCGAAAGCCACGGCCTCCTTCTGGTCCCAGACGTGATTGCCTGTGGTCACCACATCGGCGCCAGCATTGATCGTCTCCAGAAAGATGTCCTCGGTGATGCCGAAGCCGCCGGCGGCATTCTCGCCGTTGACGACGACGAAATCGAGCTTGAGGTCGGAGATCAGGCCGGGTAGGCGCTCCCAGACCGCCGTGCGTCCCGTCTTGCCGACCATGTCACCCAAAAAAAGCAGCCGCATTCCCTATCCAATCCAAGAAGCAAAAAAGCGAAGGCCGCTTTCTGTCAGGATGGCATCCAGGCTTATGTCGTGCGGCTCAGCGGGCACATGTGCCACTTCCTGGCAGTCGAATGCAATGCCGATCAGCTTCGGATGCAGGCCTTTTTGCCTCAGCCGGCTGATGGCGCGGTCGTAGTGGCCGGCGCCATAACCGATGCGGTGGCCGCGGGCATCGAAGGCCGAAAGCGGCACCAGCATGATTTCCGGGTCAAGAATGGCGGCATCCGCGCCAGGGCCGACCGTGCCGAAACCGGTATCGACAAGCGGCGCACCCTCCGCCAGCTCGCGAAAGACGATGGTTTGGCGGTCGAGGATCGCCGGCACGCAGAGCCGCGCACCGCGCACGGCAAAGCGCGCCATCAGCGGCCTGAGATCAGCTTCCGAACGGATGGGCAGGAAGCCGGAGACAATCGTGCCCAACGCAAAACCAACCGCCTCGCCTGCATGGTCAGCCATTGCGAGACTTTTGGAGGCGCGTTTGTCGCCGGGGATGGCGTCGCGTGCCGACAATCGTTCATTGCGCAGCTGCGCTTTCAGTTCTTTCGCGGTCATTCGATCTGCCGGCATGAGAGATTGACCGAGCATAGACGGCTGGATGTCCGATGCAAATACCGGATGCGACAAGACTGAGCCCGTTTCACGTCCTATCGGCGGGATGCGACCGATGGTCAGACGACGATGCTTGTCGGTCTTGTTGCAGTGCCGATGGAGAAGCCTGCCATATCAGGAACGGCATTGGCCCCGGGCTGCCGGCTCTGCTGCCGCAGGTCGTGCATCGCCTTTTCGAGCAATTGCTTGAGTTCGCGCACGACCGCCTTGAACTCTTCCATCGTTTCCCGGTCATCGGCCGAGATGCCCGAGGATTTTGGGGCGTCCTCGGCTATGCTCTGATAGGCCTCGCGGGCCTGGGCGGCGTCGACCGGTTCCTGCGATCCGGTCGCTTCGGTCGCGGTTTTTGCTGAGGCATCCGTCAGAGCAGCCTCGGTCCCACTCGTCGTGGCGGCCGTTGCATCCGTGGTCGCATCCATTGGAGCGGCTGCTGCGGGGCTGCCAGTCGCGACTGATGATGCGAATTCGGAAGCGGCGGTGCCGAGCTTGCGCGCCAGTTCGGCGGCCAGCCGGGCGACCACTTCAGGCGGCATGTTGGAGTTCTTCAACATCTCCAGCTGCTGCTTTGCCTCGTCGAGCTTGCGTTGTGCCTTCGTCTTGGCTTCGTCCCCGGAATTCGCCAAGGTCTGCCGCATCTGCTGCAGCGTCTGGGTGCTGCGCTGCAGCTTCAGCACACCCAAGTCGGTCTCGTTTCCGGCGGCAGATATGACCGCTGCTGAAGACGTACCGCGCAAGATGATAGAGGCAGATGTGGTTGCGACCTGCATGGACAATCCCCCGACGATTCGGGTCCCCGATTGCAATTTGGCGCATCCTGCAACGTCAGACTTGCGTGGACCTGTGTTCCGGAGGTGTCGGCAGCGCTGTGGCGAGCCGGTGCATCGTTTCCTCAAACAGCGACGCTCCGCCCGGCATCCAGCCGAGCGCGCGGATTTTCGCCGTGCTCATGGGATTGAGCGGCACCTCGTCGGCGGGGGGCGGCAGGGCGTGTCGACACCTGGTCTCGCGCTGGATAGGTGAAAGGATATCGCGGGTGTCGGCCGATATGTCTGAGACGTTGAAGACCTCGCCGGATATGCGGGTGCTTTCCGTCTCCAGCAGCAGCCGTACCGCACGCCCGAGGTCGCGGCCGTGAACTTCCGTTCCTACACGCGAAACAACCGGCCGGCCGGCGAGGTAATCGGTGATGAGGCCGTCCCATTTGTTCGGCGAGAGATCGCCGTAGATGCCGGTCGCCCTCAGGCTCACGCCGGCAAAACCTGGCGTGGAAAGGTGGGCAAGCGCGCGTTCGGCATCAAGCTTGATCTGGCCGTAGAGCGTTTCGGGCTTGGCCAGCATCGTTTCCGTAAGCTCGGTTCCCGCGGGATGTTCGCCATAGGCGGCGCGGCTGGACAGGAAGACGCAGCGGCGTGTGCCAGCGCGTTTGGCGGCTTCGAAAAGCCGGACGGTGCCGTCGAGGTTCAGCCGGTGGAAGGTTTTCGGATCGTTGCCCTCGCCGCCGCGATATTTGCCCGGGACATGGCTGAAGGCGGCGTGGACGAAGAAATAGGCATCGTCGAAGACGTCGATCTGATCCTTGTCGGGATCGAGCGAAAGCGCTGCGAACTCGACCGGGCGAGAGAAGAGGCGGGGCAGGGGCGCACGGCGCCCGCCGACGATCACCTGATATCCGGCAGCCAGCAGCTCCTCGACGACATACCGGCCGACGAGACCCGTTCCGCCAGATACCAGTACTTTCATGCTGCCCCTTCCGGATTATCCAGCGCCGTGATCTCGGGCACATCGCCGTCATCGTGGAAACGGTGCCACAGATCGATCAAAGGTTGTAGCCGCGCTGCCTTGGGATGATCCTTTTCCCACGGTTTTTCATATTGGTAATGCAGGATCGAAATGCTCTTCCAGTCCCAAAGCTCGGGCATGGTGAACCATACATATTGCAGCATGTTGAAATAAACAGGCAGGCCGTGCCAATCCGGGAAGAAAGTCTCGAGAAAGGTCTGATCGGTGCGCCGCCAGAAAACGTCCGGCCTATCGAGACGTTTAAGCATGTGTTGGAATGTGTCATGCGACGGCGTGGCGACGAAGACGCCGGAATTCATGCGGCGGAAGTCGGCGAGGTTTTCGTAGACATTGGGGGCGGCGGAGAATTCGGGATAGAGGAAGAGCCTGTCGACGTTCTTCAGCACCAGGGCATCGGCGTCGATGAAGACGCAGCGTTCGTATTCGACGAGCTGCCACAGCCTGAGCTTGCAGAAATTGTCGAGCGGCGAATGAAACTCCGGCTTGCGGCCCTTGGTGAACGGGGCTACCGAATGGAGCTGACCGCGCGCATGGCGTTCGTTGAAGGCGGCAGACAGAGGCAGGTGCTCGACCTCGATCAGGCGGCAATCGAGGGCTTTGAGGCGGGCGAGGGCGTCCACATCGACGACGCCGGTGTGGAGAACGACGATGTCGGCATCGGTTCCGGTACGGCGAAGCGAGTGCGCCAGGGCGGTGGCGCCCATGGCGTAGTCGGCGTTGGTGACGAGGGTGACGTAGGCGAAACGACGGCGTGGCTGCGTGATTACATGCGCCATTGCCGTGCTCCGTCATTCCGGCCTTCGGGTAGGTTTGAGGAGAGGGTG
>NZ_AEYF01000031.1 GCF_000292525.1 Rhizobium sp. CCGE 510 | reverse complement strand
GGGGGTCCCACGGCACACCCTCTCCTTCCCAGGTGGACTGACTTGATGAGGGAGTTCCTATCGAGCCTTCCAACGCAAACACTCATGAGACCGACTTCAGCCGCTTGCCTTCCGGATCGTGATTGATCGTCGCGGCGATATCCCGCGTCCAGGCGGAAACGGCGGGCACACGCGACCGGTCGACGCGATAGGCGAATTTCTTCGCGACGTCGACGATCTCGCCGAGCAGGCCCGCTTCCAGCGTGATCGGTTCGAGGCCGAGATCGCGGAATTTTTCGTTCCGGACGATCAGTTCGTTCTCGGCGGCTTCCTTGCGTGGGTTGGGCAGCCAGGCAATCTCGGCGCCGCTTATCCCCGCGATCATCTGGGCGAGGTCGCGCACCCGGTGGGTTTCGGTCATTTGGTTGAAGATCTCGACGCGCGCGCCGCGAGCCGGCGGGTTCTTCAGCGCCAGCTCGATGCAGCGTACCGAATCCTGGATATGGATGAAGGCGCGGGTCTGGCCGCCGGTGCCGTGTACCGTCAGCGGATAGCCGATCGCCGCCTGAATCAGGAAGCGGTTCAGCACCGTGCCGTAGTCGCCGTCGTAGTCGAAACGATTGATGAGCTGCGCGTGGCGGCGCGTCTGCTCGGTATGGGTGCCCCAAACGATGCCCTGGTGCAGATCGGTGATCCTGAGACCATCGTTCCTCGCATAGAACTGGAAGAGAAGCTGATCCAGGCACTTGGTCATGTGGTAGATCGAGCCGGGGTTGGAGGGATAGAGGATCTCCTGGCTGACCGTCTCGCCGCCTGGAGTTTCGATGCCGACCGGCAGGTAGCCCTCTGGGATGGCAGCGCCGACCGTCGAATAGCCGTAGACGCCCATAGTGCCGAGATGGATGAGATGGGTATCGAGATTGAGCTCGGTCAGCGCGTTCAAAAGGTTGTGCGTGGCGCTGACATTGTTGTTGACCGTGTAGTTCTTGTGGCGGTCGCTTTTCATCGAATAGGGTGCGGCCCGCTGCTCAGCGAAATGGATGACGGCATCCGGGCGGTGTTCGGAAAGCCAGTTCTTCAGCAGTTCGTAGTCCTTGGCGAGATCGATCAGATTGAAATGGATGCGGCGTCCGGTTTCGGCATGCCAGATGCGGGTGCGCTCCTGGATCGAATCCATCGGTGTCAGCGACTGAACGCTAAGTTCCGTGTCGATCCAGCGGCGTGAGAGATTGTCGAGGATATGAATGTCATGCCCGGCATCGGAGAGATGCAGCGACGTTGGCCAGCCAATGAAACCGTCTCCGCCCATAACCGCAATCTTCATCACATCGTCTCCTGATCCGTCGCTCGATATCGGGAATAGTTAGGAATTATGACAATCATTCAATGCCTGCTGGCGGCGCATTCAATGCTTGCCTGTCGGGAAGCGTTGCGCCAAAGAGGGCACCTCAGTTTGGAGAAAATTATGACGGAGCGCCCTTTTTCCATTTCGGGAGAGCTGACCGAGGCCGGGCACCGCCTCGTCCAGCGAGTCTATTATGAAGATACGGACTTCTCCGGCTTGGTCTATCACGCCCGCTACCTGCATTTCCTGGAGCGCGGCCGTACCGATTATCTGCGTTGCCTCGGCGTCGAGCAGCGCGAACTCGTCAGCGCCGACGAGGAGGGCCTGGTATTCGTCGTCCACCGCATGGAGATCGACTTCAAGAGCCCGGCGCGTATGGACGATGTGCTGACGATCCTGACGCACACGGAAAAAGCCGGCGGCGCCAAGATGGTGCTCAATCAACAGATCCGCTCGGGCGAGACGCTGCTGATATCAGCCAAGGTGATCATCGCCGTCATCAACGCCAAAGGGCGGCCGAGGCGGCTGCCTGAAACACTGGCGGTGAAATTCCTGGAAGGCAGCACGCCGCTATAACCGTGACTCGCCCGGATTTCAGGCTTGTAAAAACATGAGTTTCATGTGAAGGAATTCCCGCGCCGCAGGATGAGCGCTCTTTCGGCAGCCGGATCTTGCTCCGGTCAAGTAATCCATGGAATGAAATCTTCCAAAACACAGGCTTACTGTCATAGTTCGGCACTAACGATCTATTAACCATAATAGTGTCTTACTGGGAAAGTCGGAGTTTGTGCGGTGCACGCCTTCCTTTGACCAAATTTGACGGCAAGAAGGCGGAAGATGAGCTTGGAAGCTTGACCAGGGCTTTGGGCGGCGGCCACCGGACACTTCTTGCGAGATCAATTTGTGCCGCCCGGTCCAGCACCGGGCGTTTGGATTCGGGGATTTTGGATCAATGGAACAAGTAGGATTGGCAGCAGCAACGACGGACGTCAGCCTCTGGTCGCTTTTCATGCAGGCCGGTATCGTCGTCAAGCTCGTTATGCTCGGGCTTATCGCAGCCTCGGTGTGGACCTGGGCGATCGTCATCGACAAATACCTCGCCTATGGTCGCGCAAGGCGCCAGTTCGACAAGTTCGAGCAGGTGTTCTGGTCGGGCCAGTCGCTGGAAGAACTCTACCGCTCGCTGTCGGAACGCAGCAATACCGGATTGGCGGCGATCTTCGTGGCCGCCATGCGCGAGTGGAAAAAATCCTTCGAACGGGGCGCCCGCTCGCCGATCGGCCTGCAGATGCGTATCGACCGGGCGATGGATGTGACGCTGTCACGCGAATCGGAATTTCTCGGCGCCCGTCTCGGGTCGCTGGCGACGATCGGTTCGGCCGGTCCGTTCATCGGTCTCTTCGGCACGGTCGTCGGCATCATGACGTCGTTCCAGGCGATCGCCGGTTCGAAGTCGACTAATCTTGCGGTCGTCGCGCCCGGTATCGCCGAAGCGCTGCTTGCGACCGCAATCGGTCTCGTCGCCGCTATTCCGGCGGTTATCGCCTATAACAAGTTCTCTGCCGATGCCGGCAAGCTCTCGGGCCGCATGGAAGGTTTCGCGGATGAATTCTCCGCCATACTTTCGCGCCAGATCGACGAGAAGCTGCAGCCGCGCGCTGCAGCTCAGTAACCAACGGAGTATACTGACATGGGTATGGCTGTTGGAGGCAATGGCGGCGGGGGCGGCGGACGCCGCCGTCGCGGCGGTCGGAACAGGGCCGTGATCTCCGAAATCAACGTGACGCCGCTCGTCGACGTCATGCTCGTGCTTTTGATCATCTTCATGGTCGCGGCACCAATGATGACCGTCGGCGTGCCGATCGACCTGCCGGAAACGCAGGCCAAGGCGCTGAATTCCGAAACGCAGCCGATCACTATCTCCGTCAAGAACGATGGTGAAGTGTTTCTGCAGGAAACGCCGATCCCGGCCGCCGAGATCGCCGCCAAGCTCGAGGCGATCGCCACCACCGGCTATAACGAACGTATCTTCGTGCGCGGCGACGCGACGGCGCCTTACGGCGTCATCGCCGACGTCATGGCCCGTATCCAGGGCGCAGGCTTCAAGAATATCGGCCTCGTGACGCAGCAGAAGAAGGACCAATAGCGTTCAAGATGAAGACCAGCGTCGTCACATCTGCTGTTCTGCACTGTCTGGTGCTTACCTGGGCGATGGTGTCGCTTAGCGCGCCGGAATCCTTCAAGGTGGAGGATTTCGAAGCGATGCCGGTCGATCTCGTGCCGGTGGAATCCATTACCCAGATGCAGCAAGGCGACAAGAAGGCTCCGAAGAAGGAGACTTCCGCGCCGGTGCCGACGACGCGGCCGCCGATCGCGCAGCCGGCCGAGAACGCCGGCGACAACAATGTCGACCTGAAGACGCCGCCGGTTCCGAACGCCAAGCCCAGCAATAGCGAGGCTGCCGCGGCGAATTCGAGCGACAAGCCGATGCCGAAGATCGATCCCAAGCCGAACGACGTCAAGGAGATCGTCAAGGAGGAAACGGAAGTCGAGCAACCAAAGGAAGTCGCTTCCATTCCGCCGCCGAAGCCCGTCGAGGTGACGCCGCCGAAGCCGGAGGAAAAACCGCCGGAAGAACAAGCGAAGCCGGAGGAGCCGCCGAAGCCGGACGCCGAGGCGCTGCCAGACAATGTGCCGACCCCAGTCGCCAAGCCACAGGTAAAGCCGCCGGAACCGCAGAAGCCCGCTGAGAAGCCGCCGGAAAAGACCCCGGATCAGCCTAAGACGGCCGACACGCCGACGGACAAGAAGAAGGCGGATAAGAAGCAGGAAGTGGCGAAATCGGCTTCCTCGATGAAGAGCGACTTCAATGCCGACGAGATTTCGATCTTGCTGAACAAGACCGATCCTTCCGCTGGTGGTGCTAAGCGTTCGACACAGGAGGCATCGCTGGGAGCGAAGAAGAGCAATGGCGGTTCCAAGCTCAGCCAAAGCGAACAGGATGCGCTACAGGGTTTGATCCAGGGTAACTGGCTTATCACCCCGGGAATGGAAGGCCTTTCCGGCATGGTCATCACGGTGCATTTCAAGCTCGATAAAGATGGAAACATTATCGGCCAGCCCGAAATCGAGTCTTCCGGCGGAAGCAGCACCGATTCAACGCGTCGTGCGCTGGAAAGTGGCGCTTACCGTGCCGTGGTGAAGTCTGCTCCCTCGTTCCGCACGACGCTTCCGATGGACAAGTATGACGTGTGGAACGAGGTCGTCCTTAACTTTCATCCCAGCGATATGGGAATTTAAATGCCGAGGAGTCCATTCAATTTCGCGAAGTCTTTCGGACTATACATCGCGCTGACAGGGCTCATCGGCTGCTCCATCTTTCCATTCAATGCGGATGCTGAAACGACCGGTCGAGCGAATGACAGTGCCACTGCGACGCATCTCACTGGGGTGGAGATCGATGCAATGCGGGATGCGATCGAAAATAACTTCTTTGTCGATGGCAGAATGAGCGACGACGGCAATGTATATGCGACGATCCAAGTGAAGCTGGATAGAGACGGCCAGATTGTCGGCGTCCCTGACGTTAAGGCCAGTGGTGGAAGTGAGCGCACACGGAAAAGCTTTGCCGATGCCGGCCTTCGCGCAGTTCGTCGCGCAGCTCCTTTTACAATGCTTCCAAAAGATAAATACGATGGCTGGAAGGAAGTCATTTTGAACTTCGACACCAGCGGTCCTACCCATTAGATGCTGAAAGGCTTGTTTGATATGGTCAAGTGTTCTCTCATCCGCGCTCTGATGGTCATTGCGGGCCTGATTGGGGCTGCAGCCTTTACGACCCCGGCGAACGCGTTGGTCACCCTCGACCTACGAAAAGGCAATGTCCAGCCGATGCCGATTGCGGTGACGGACTTCCAGGGCGACATAGGCGCGCAGGTTTCGCAGGTCATCGCCGCAGACCTGCAGCGTTCCGGCCTGTTTGCCCCGATCAACAAGGCGGCCTTTATCGAAAAGATCTCCAATCCGGATGCTGCGCCGCGCTTTGAGGACTGGAAGGTCATCAATGCACAGGCGCTGGTCACCGGCCGGGTTACCAAGGAAGCGGATGGCCGTCTTCGCGCCGAATTCCGGCTCTGGGACCCGTTCGCCGGGCAGCAGATGACCGGGCAGCAGTTTTATACGCAGCCGGAGAACTGGCGGCGTGTGGCGCACATCATCGCCGATGCGATCTACAAGCAGATCACTGGTGAGGAAGGTTATTTCGACACCCGTGTCGTCTTCGTCTCCGAATCCGGCACCAAACAGCAGCGTAAGCGCCAGCTGGCGATCATGGACCAGGACGGCTTTAACGTGCGGATGCTGACGGATGGCAGTGATCTCGTGCTGACGCCGCGCTTCTCGCCGAGCCGGCAGGAAGTCACCTACATGTCCTTTGCCAACCAGCAGCCGCGCGTCTATCTGCTGCAGCTGGAAACCGGGCAGCGCGAGGTCGTCGGCAATTTTCCCGGCATGACCTTCTCGCCGCGCTTCTCGCCGGATGGCCAGAAAGTGATCATGAGCCTGCAGCAGGACGCTAATTCCAACATCTATACGATGGACCTGCGCTCGCGCACGACGACGCGCCTGACCTCGACGGCGGCGATCGACACTTCGCCTTCCTATTCGCCTGACGGAGCGCGCGTCAGCTTCGAGAGCGACCGCGGCGGCAAGCCGCAGATCTATGTGATGAATGCCGATGGTTCCGGCCAGACCCGTATTTCCTTCGGTGACGGCTCCTATTCGACGCCGGTCTGGTCGCCACGTGGCGATCTCATCGCCTTCACCAAGCAGGCCGGCGGCAAGTTCTCGATCGGCGTGATGAAGCCGGATGGTTCCGGCGAGCGTATCCTGACGACCGGCTTCCACAATGAGGGCCCGACCTGGGCGCCGAACGGCCGCGTGCTGATGTTCTTCCGCCAGGCGGCGGGTGCCGGCGGGCCGCAGCTTTATTCGATTGACCTGACCGGCTACAACGAGCAGGTTGTGAAGACGCCGAGCTACGGTTCCGACCCGGCCTGGTCGCCGCTTATGGAGTAGGCGATGCGCTGCTGCCTTCATCTCGTCCCAAAGTCATGGAATCGAGCGACCAAGGGACAAATCAGTAATTCGTTAACCATAATTTTTGAGGGCCGGTTAACCGAGTGCGGTTACTGTCCGGAAACCCTAATGAACTCGCAAGGAGACCGGCCATGAGCCGAATTCATACCCCGGCAATGAGCCGCATGCAGAATTTCGCCCGCAACCCCGTCATGATCGCCCTTGTTGCCGGTCTGGCGCTCGCAAGCTGCACCAAGAAGCCGCCGAACAGCCCCGGCGATATTGGCCTCGGTGGCGGCGCTGGTGGTTCCGCAACGCCGGGCTCGGCCCAGGACTTCACCGTCAATGTCGGCGACCGCATCTTCTTCGACACCGACTCCTCGTCGATCCGCGCCGATGCTTCGCAGACGCTCGACCGTCAGGCCCAGTGGCTCGCCCGCTACCCGAACTACCAGATCACCGTCGAAGGCCATGCCGACGAACGCGGTACTCGCGAATATAACCTCGCGCTCGGTGCCCGCCGTGCGGCTGCCGCCAAGGATTATCTCGCTTCGCGCGGCGTCCCGGCGCAGCGCCTGAAGACGATTTCCTACGGCAAGGAACGTCCGGTTGCCGTCTGCGACGATATTTCCTGCTGGTCGCAGAACCGCCGTGCTGTCACCGTTCTCGGCGGCGCCGGCATGTAATCTGCCGGTTTAGTTCGTTTTTGGAAAGGCGGTCCCATCAGGGGCCGCCTTTTCTTTTTGACCACACTTTGGCCAGACTCCGTTGCTTTTTGACAGCAATTGGAAAAATCTCCTGTTCGTGCCATCGAGGTGCGAAGAATCACTGGGACAGGACGATACATATGAAGAAACTTGTCGTGGCAGGCATGCTGTGCCTCGCGGCCGTGACCGGGAGCGAGCGGACGGCCTATTCGGCCTCGTTCTTCGGGCTGCATCTTGGCGGGCGATCTGCGGAAAACCAGCCGGCGCCGCCCGTCATCAAGGTGCAGAGCGGCGATGCCGAGGTCCGCGTTCAGCAGCTCGAAGAGCAGTTGCGACAGCTGAACGGCCGGATCGAGGAGATGAGCTTCCAACTGCTGCAGATGCAGGAGACGATCCGCAAGCAGCAGGAGGACAATGAGTTTCGCTTCCAGCAGTTGGAAAAGACGGGCGCCAGCGGCAGTGGTGCCAAAGCTCCTGTCAAGAAGAGCGAGACCGATGCCGCTCCGGCAGCTTCCGGCGGCGACGACATCGCCAAGGTGATCCAAGCACCGCAGGGAGCCGAAACGGCTCCCTCCACCGACGTGCCCAGCAATAGCGGCCTCGGCCAGCCGCCGAAGGAACTCGGCTCGATCGATTTCGATCAGAAGGGCAATGCGATCGGCGGAACTGTCGATGACAACGCCACAATCGGCTCCGGGCCGATTCCCGATGCCAATAGCGGGAAGCCGCAGCAGACCGCTTCGCTCGGTGGTGAGGCGGATCAATACAAGGCGGCCTATGGGCACGTCTTGTCTGGCGATTATAGCACGGCCGAACAGGAATTCACGCAGTACATCACGCGTTACCCGAGCAGCGCTCGTGCGGCAGATGCCAATTTCTGGCTCGGCGAAGCGCTCTATTCGCAGGGCAAGTACAATGAGGCGGCCAAAACCTTCCTCAATGCACATCAGAAATACGGCACGTCGGAAAAGGCGCCTGAGATGCTGCTGAAACTCGGCATGTCGCTTGCCGCTCTCGACAATACCGAGACAGCCTGTGCGACGCTGCGCGAAGTCTCGAAGCGTTATCCCAAGGCTTCGCGTGCCGTCATAAGCAAGGTTGCGAGCGAACAGAAACGCCTCGCCTGCTAAGGCCTTCCGGCGTGTCTCCGGAAGCCCGATCGCTGCAAGAGGCGATCCGCCAGTTTCTCACCTCGCTTCAAAGCCCCGCACGCATTCTCGTCGCGATATCGGGCGGCAGCGATTCCACCGGCCTGCTTCTCCTCCTCGACGAAGCCGTGAAGGCCGCGCCTCATCTCAAAATTTCCCTATGCGCTGCCACCGTCGATCATGCGTTGCGCGCCGGCTCCGCAGACGAGGCGCGTGAAGTCGCAGCCCTCTGCACATCGCTCGGCATTCCCCACACCATCATAATCTGGCAGGGCGACAAGCCGAAAACCGGCATCATGGCCGCCGCCCGTGAGGCGCGTTACGCCCTGCTCGCCGAAGCGGCGGAAGCGCTTAGCGCCGATCTCATCGTCACCGCCCATACGCTCGACGATCAGCGCGAAACACTTGAGATGCGCGGCATGCGATCGGAACAGGTTTCATCAGGCATTGCCGATGCGATACTCTTCAACCGGGATCTCTGGATCCTGCGGCCGCTTCTCTTTTCCAGCCGGGCGGATATCCGCTCTTTCCTCAAAGAGCGGGGCGTGCTGTGGCTCGACGATCCGAGCAATGAGGATGTGAAGTACGAGCGCGTGCGGATCCGCCGGCGGCTTCCGGTCGATGCAGGTCCGGAGAAAAATATCCGCAGGGCCTGGGAAGAGCGACTGGCGCTTTCGGCCAAGGCCACAGATTGGCTGGATCATCACTTCATGCTTCACGGCCGCCTGCTCGGGCAGGTGATGCCTGACGGGTTGCGGCAGGATCGGGCAGTCCTCGACTATGCGCTCGGCCGTCTGACAGCCGTTTTCGGCGGGCAGCCGTTTGCGCCGGGGAGGGCGCACATGGAGCGTATCCTCGCATTTGCCACCGGCGGTAAGTTGGGACGGATGACCGCCGGCAGAGTGGTATTCGATCTCAGGCGTGACGGGCTTTATCTGGCGCGGGAGAGCCGGGGAATATTGCCGCTGGTGTTGCGGCCGGGAGAGGCAGGGGTTTGGGATGGTAGGTTCGATGCGGTAAACGGGTCTGGAATGACGGTAACGATCGAGGCGCAGGCCCCGCGCTCCTCCCTCATTCCTGTGCCAGAGCTTGACCCGAGGGATGTCACAGGAGTCCAGCCACCGCGCGTCGGCGCGGTGAATGACTCAATTGTACGTGAGAGGCCTTCCGCGTCCAAGGATTTGGGCGCGCTGAATTCCTGTGACATCCCTCGGGTCAAGCTCTGGCACAGGAATGAGGGAGGAGAGGGCAGGGACCTTCCCAAGGCGGCATGGAGACGCGCCATCGCCTCGGCGCCGGTGTTATCCGTCGACAGAACCCTTTTATCGCGGGAATCCGCGACGACGATCGACCTCACGCCTTATTTCGCACCCTTCGACCGCTTTTTGACACGATTTGATTTCATCTTTGCCGACAGGCTTTCGGCGGTTTTCGCAACGGCGCCCTATGCGAGGCCGCCTTTAAGAAGTATTGACGGAAAATCCATCTGACCTGGGGGATCGCCTTGGCAATCGCACGGCGCAACCCTATGTTAGAGACGAATAAGACGGTCGCCATGAGGCGGCTGTTCCAGTGCTGGGGAGTTCAATGAACCCTAACTTACGTAATTTCGCCTTGTGGGCGATCATAGCGCTTCTGCTGATCGCCCTTTTCAGTATGTTCCAGACGGCGCCGGCGCAGACGGGCTCCCGCGAAATCCCTTATTCGCAGTTTCTGCGTGAGGTCGACGCGGGCCGCGTGAAGGAAGTCGTGGTCACGGGCAACCGTCTTTCCGGAAGCTATGTTGAAAATGGCACCACCTTCCAGACCTATTCGCCTGTAATCGACGACAGCCTGCTTGATCGCCTGCAGTCCAAGAACGTCCTGGTTTCGGCCCGTCCGGAAACGGACGGTTCATCGGGTTTCCTCAGCTATCTCGGCACGCTTTTGCCGATGCTTCTGATTCTCGGCGTCTGGCTGTTCTTCATGCGGCAGATGCAGGGCGGCTCTCGCGGCGCGATGGGCTTCGGCAAGTCGAAGGCCAAGCTGCTCACTGAAGCGCATGGCCGTGTGACCTTCGAAGACGTCGCCGGCGTCGACGAGGCCAAGCAGGATCTCGAAGAAATCGTCGAATTCCTGCGTGACCCGCAGAAGTTCCAGCGTCTCGGTGGCAAGATCCCGCGCGGCGTGCTGCTCGTCGGTCCTCCGGGCACCGGTAAGACGCTGCTCGCCCGCTCGGTCGCCGGTGAAGCCAACGTGCCGTTCTTCACCATTTCGGGTTCCGACTTCGTCGAAATGTTCGTCGGCGTTGGCGCCAGCCGTGTGCGAGACATGTTCGAGCAGGCGAAGAAGAATGCGCCCTGCATCATCTTCATCGACGAAATCGATGCCGTCGGCCGTCATCGCGGTGCCGGTCTCGGCGGCGGCAATGACGAACGCGAGCAGACGCTCAACCAGCTGCTGGTCGAGATGGACGGCTTCGAGGCGAATGAAGGCGTGATCCTGATTGCCGCCACCAACCGTCCCGACGTTCTTGACCCGGCGCTGCTGCGTCCCGGCCGTTTCGACCGTCAGGTCGTGGTGCCGAACCCCGACATCGTCGGCCGCGAACGCATCCTCAAGGTGCATGCCCGCAACGTTCCGCTGGCACCGAATGTCGATCTGAAGATTCTTGCCCGCGGCACACCCGGGTTCTCCGGCGCCGACCTGATGAACCTCGTCAACGAAGCCGCCCTGATGGCCGCCCGCCGCAACAAGCGCGTCGTCACCATGCAGGAATTCGAAGACGCCAAGGACAAGATCATGATGGGCGCCGAGCGCCGTTCCTCGGCTATGACCGAGGCGGAGAAGAAGCTCACCGCTTATCATGAGGCCGGACACGCCATCACCGCGCTCAACGTCGCCGTCGCCGATCCGCTGCATAAGGCGACGATCATTCCGCGCGGTCGTGCACTGGGCATGGTCATGCAGCTTCCCGAGGGCGATCGCTACTCGATGAGCTACAAGTGGATGGTTTCGCGTCTTTGCATCATGATGGGTGGCCGCGTCGCCGAAGAGCTTACCTTTGGCAAGGAGAACATCACGTCGGGTGCCTCCTCCGACATCGAGCAAGCGACCAAGCTTGCCCGCGCCATGGTCACGCAGTGGGGCTTCTCCGACCAACTCGGTCAGGTCGCCTATGGCGAGAACCAGCAGGAAGTTTTCCTCGGCCACTCGGTTTCGCAGTCGAAGAATGTTTCGGAAGCAACCGCCCAGAAGATCGACAATGAAGTGCACCGCCTGATCGACGAAGCCTATACCCAGGCCCGTACGATCCTGACGGAGAAGCACGACGAATTCGTTGCTCTTGCTGAAGGTCTGCTCGAATACGAGACGCTGACCGGCGAAGAGATCAAAGCGTTGATCCGCGGCGAGAAGCCGTCGCGCGATCTCGGCGATGATTCGCCGCCAAGCCGCTCGGCTGTTCCGAAGGCCGGCGCACGGCCTGCCACCAAGGGTGATGAGCCCGAAGGCGGCCTCGAACCGCAACCGCATTGAGCGCCTAGCACCACCTTGAACAAGGCCGGATTTCCCAGACGGGAGATCCGGCCTTTTCTATTGGTAACGGGATATAATCATTTTTCTTGCTAATTTACGTGCCGATAGCCTCATTTTGTGGCATTCCGCTGAATTAAGGCAAGCATGAATCACGCTCTTGGATTAACGACATTCCATGGAAGCTGGATTCGCTTGGAACGGTGCGCTGCCTTGAATGGCGCGCGGAAAGCGCAGGAGTGCAGATGAAAAGACGCTATTTCGGTACGGACGGTATTCGCGGCCAATCCAACGTCTTCCCGATGACGCCGGATCTCGCCATGCGGGTCGGCATTGCCGCCGGTACGATCTTCCGCCGTGGCAACCACCGCCACCGCGTCGTCATCGGCAAGGATACGCGCCTTTCCGGTTACATGCTTGAGAACGCCATGGTCGCGGGCTTCACGGCCGCCGGTCTCGATGCCTTTATTCTCGGCCCGATTCCGACGCCGGCCGTCGCCATGCTGACGCGCTCGCTGCGCTGCGATATCGGTGTGATGATCTCGGCCTCGCACAATCCTTATGAGGATAACGGCATCAAACTCTTCGGCCCCGATGGTTACAAGCTTTCCGATGAGCTCGAAGCCGAGATCGAGGATCTGCTCGAAAAAGACCTGAACGCTCAGCTTGCGAAATCTGATGACATCGGCCGCGCCAAGCGCGTCGACGGCGTGCATGACCGCTATATCGAACATGCCAAGCGCACGCTGCCGCGTGACGTGACGCTGCAGGGTCTGAGGATCGCCATCGATTGCGCCAATGGTGCTGCCTACAAGGTGGCGCCCGCCGTGCTCTGGGAGCTCGGTGCCGAGGTCGTCACTATCGGCAACGAGCCGAACGGTACCAATATCAATCTCAATTGCGGCTCTACCAGCCCCGTCGCGCTGCAGAAGAAGGTCGACGAGGTGCGCGCCGATATCGGCATCGCGCTCGACGGCGATGCGGACCGCGTCATCATCGTTGACGAAAACGGTTCGATCGTCGACGGCGACCAGCTGATGGCCGTCATCGCCGAGAGCTGGGCCGAGAGCCAGCAGCTGCGCGGCAATGGTATCGTCGCCACCGTGATGTCCAATCTCGGCCTGGAGCGCTTCCTCGACGAGCGCGGCATGGCGCTTGCCCGCACGCGGGTCGGCGACCGCTACGTCGTCGAGCATATGCGCCAGCACAATTACAATGTCGGCGGCGAGCAGTCTGGTCACATCGTGCTTTCGGATTACGGCACGACAGGCGATGGTCTGGTCGCAGCGCTGCAGATCCTGGCCGCAGTCAAGCGGACCGGCCGGACCGTCAGCGAGGTCTGCCGCCGCTTCGAGCCGGTGCCGCAGCTGCTGCGCAATGTCCGCATCAGCGGCGGCAAGCCGCTGGAGGATATCCAGGTGCAGAAGGCGATCGCCGATGCCGAAGCCGAGCTTGCCAAAAACGGCCGCCTCGTCATCCGCCCCTCGGGCACCGAGCCGCTGATCCGCGTCATGGCCGAGGGCGACGACCGCGCCCAGATCGAGCGCATCGTCAACGAGCTGATCGGCACGATCTCGAACGTCCGAACCGCCGCCTGATCCAAACCAGAGCAGACTATCAGAAGCCGGTGCACAAGCGCCGGCTTTTTTCATGCGCGTTCGCGTGTTGCTGCTTTGCCGAGGCCAAGCGGTATTCACGATTCAGTCCGACCCAATGTTCAGGCCGCTACGGCGCCTGAATCACGGTAAACAAGCGTGGTTAAGCAGCTTTTAACGTTTCCCATTCATTATCCATCCGAAGCGTATCAGTTTGGCAGCGATTTGTGCCTGCCGCCTCAACGAATTTTGGAGTGGGATCCATGAAAAGAACCTTGTCCGGCATCTTCGCCGCATTGTTGATCGCGACAAACGCCTATTCCGCGGATCTCGCCCCGGCCGAGCCGATCCCGGAGCAGCCGCCTGAAGTGGCCGTCACCGAAGCGACCGGCTGGTATCTGCGCGGCGATGTCGGTTATGCCTTCACCGATTTGCGTGGGGCCCGCTATTTCCAGGGCAGCAATGCCAGCGAGGTCGATTTCGACCGTGCCGACCTGGACGACGCATGGACGGTCGGCGGCGGTGTCGGTTACCAGATCAACAGCTACCTGCGCACCGATCTGACTTTCGACTATCTCACCCAAGCCGATTTCAAAGGCTCGACGGTCGGGCAGTGCGGCTTCCCCCTGGTGGATTGCACCTCGAGCGACCGCTCCTCGCTGACGGCCTACACGCTGCTGGCCAACGCCTATGTCGATCTCGGCACCTACGGCTATGTCACCCCTTATGTCGGCGCCGGTATCGGCGGTTCCTACGTGAAGTGGAAGAACCTGCGCAACGTCGCCTGCGCCGATGACGGCAGCTTCTGCGACGACCAGGTCACCCATGGCGGCAAGGGCAACTGGCGCTTTACTTACGCCCTCATGGCCGGCGCCTCGATCGACGTCACCTGCAACGTCAAGGCTGATGTCGGCTACCGCTACCTGCATATCGACGGCGGCAACATGTTCGGCTACGCAGAAAACGGTGGCCCGGGCCGCGACAAGGGTCTGAGCGTCCACGAAGCCCGCGTCGGTGCCCGCTATCTGTTCGGCGGCTGCGCCCAGGCGAGTTATGAGCCAGCGCCGGAAATCCCGCTGCAGCAGCCGGTCTACAAGTAAATCCGATAGCATCATATCCGAAAGCCGCCCCTGAACCGGGGCGGCTTTTTCCGTTGCGACCCCCTCGCCTGCGTCAAAATATCTTCTCTCTGCGACACATCGATCTTGACTATGACGCGCCCGATCCATACACACGGCGGCGGGACACCCTTCCCCAACGAAGGGCTTTCTATCTGAGAGGATAGCATCATGGCGAAGACCGCAAAGCCGGACATCCGTCCGAACAATACGCATTTTTCTTCTGGCCCCTGCTCGAAGCGCCCCGGTTGGTCGCTCGACGCTCTTTCCGACGCGGCCCTTGGCCGTTCGCACCGCGCGAAGGTCGGCAAGACCAAGCTCAAGCAGGCCATCGACCTTACCCGTGAAATTCTAGAGGTGCCGGCGGACTACCGTATCGGCATCGTTCCCGCTTCCGATACCGGCGCCGTCGAAATGGCGCTCTGGTCGCTGCTCGGCGAACGCGGCGTCGACATGCTCGCCTGGGAAAGCTTCGGCGCCGGCTGGGTCACCGATGTCGTCAAGCAGCTGAAGCTCAAGGATGTGCGCAAGCTCGAAGCCGGTTACGGCGAGCTTCCGGATCTTTCCGCCGTCGATTTCGACCGCGACGTGGTCTTCACCTGGAACGGCACCACCTCGGGCGTGCGTGTGCCGAACGCCGATTTCATCCCTGCCGACCGCAAGGGCCTGACGATCTGCGATGCCACCTCGGCTGCTTTCGCGCAGCAACTCGATTTCGCCAAGCTCGATGTCGTCACCTTCTCCTGGCAGAAGGTTCTGGGCGGCGAGGGCGCGCATGGCGTCATCATTCTTTCGCCGCGCGCCGTCGAGCGTCTGGTGACCTACACGCCGGCCTGGCCACTGCCGAAGATCTTCCGTATGACTTCGGGCGGCAAGCTGACGGAGGGCATCTTCCAGGGCGAGACGATCAACACGCCGTCGATGCTCTGCGTCGAGGACTATATCGACGCGCTTGTCTGGGCCAAGGGCCTCGGCGGCCTGAAGGCGCTGATCGCGCGCGCCGATGCCAATGCCAAGGTCATCCACGATTTCGTGGCCGCCAACGACTGGATCGCCAATCTCGCCGTCAAGGCGGAAACGGCTTCCAACACCTCGGTCTGCCTGAAGATCGTCGACAAGGATATCGCGGCGCTCGACGACGACGGCCAGGCGAATTTCGCCAAGGGGCTGGTCGGCCTCTTGGAAAAGGAAGGTGTCGCCTATGACGTCGGCCATTATCGCGACGCGCCGTCCGGCCTGCGCATCTGGGCCGGCGCCACGATCGAGGCATCCGACATGCAGAAGCTGATGCCCTGGCTTTCCTGGGCCTTCGAAACGCAGAAGGCGCAGCTCGGCCAGGCTGCCGCCTGACGTGATCGCATCCGGCTCCGCCCCAGGGCGGAGCCCAGCATTCTCATTTCATCCATCGCTGAACACTTTTGAAGGAGGCCACAATGGCACCTCGCGTTCTCGTATCCGACGAATTGTCGGAAACCGCCGTCCAGATCTTCCGCGACCGCGGCGTCGAAGTCGATTTCGAACCGCAGCTCGGCAAGGACAAGGACCGTCTGCTCGACGTCATCGGCAAGTATGATGGCCTGGCCATCCGCTCCGCCACCAAAGTGACGGAAAAGATCATCCAGGGTGCGACAAACCTCAAGGTCGTCGGCCGCGCCGGCATTGGCGTCGACAATGTCGATATTCCGGCCGCTTCGCGCCGCGGCATCATCGTCATGAACACGCCCTTCGGCAACTCGATCACGACGGCCGAACATGCGATCGCGCTGATGTTCGCAGTCGCTCGCCAGCTTCCGGCAGCCGATACCTCGACGCAGGCCGGCAAATGGGAGAAGTCGAAGTTCATGGGTGTCGAGATCACCGGCAAGACGCTCGGCGTCATCGGCGCCGGCAATATCGGCTCCATCGTCTGCGCCCGCGCCATCGGCCTCAAGATGCATGTCGTCGCATACGATCCGTTCCTCTCCAAGGAGCGCGCCGAGGAGATGGGCGTCACCAAGGTCGAGCTGGAAGAGCTTTTCGCCCGCGCCGATTTCATCACGCTGCACGTGCCGATGACCGACAAGACGCGCGGCATCCTCAACAAGGAAGCGCTGGCAAAGACCAAGCCGGGGGTGCGGATCATCAACTGCGCCCGTGGCGGCCTGGTCGACGAAGCAGCCCTTGCCGAAGCGATCAAGTCCGGTCATGTCGCCGGTGCCGCCTTCGACGTCTTCGAAGTCGAGCCCGCCAAGGAAAGCCCGCTCTTCGGCCTGCCGAACGTCGTCTGCACCCCGCATCTCGGCGCCTCGACGACCGAGGCGCAGGAAAACGTCGCCCTGCAGGTGGCCGAACAGATGGCGGATTACCTCGTCAAGGGGGCGGTCTCAAACGCCATCAACATGCCGTCGATCACGGCTGAGGAAGCGCCGATCCTGAAGCCCTTCATCCGCCTTGCCGACGTTCTCGGCGCCTTCGTCGGCCAGGTCACCGAGGAGCCGATCAAGGAAATCGAAATCCTCTATGACGGCATCACCGCCAACATGAACACGCGGGCGCTGACCAGCGCGGTACTCGCCGGTCTGATCCGCCCGCAGGTCGCCGACGTCAACATGGTTTCGGCGCCGATCATGGTCAAGGAAAAGGGCGTCGTACTTTCCGAGGTCAAGCGCGACAAGACAGGCGTATTCGACGGTTACATCAAGCTGACGGTGACGACCGAAAGCATGACGCGCTCGGTCGCCGGCACGGTGTTTTCGGATGGCAAGCCGCGCTTCATCCAGATCAAGGGCATCAACCTCGATGCCGATGTCGGCTCGCACATGATCTACATCACCAATACCGACGTTCCCGGTATGATCGGCTTCATCGGCATGACGCTCGGTACCGCCGGCGTCAACATCGCCAACTTCCAGCTCGGCCGCGACAAGCAGGGCGGTGACGCCATCGCGCTGCTCTATGTCGACGGCAAAGTTGAAGACGGCGTGCTTGCGCAGTTGACGGCCAACCAGGCCATCCGCCAGGCGAAGCTGCTCACCTTCAACATCGATTGAGCTTTGCCCTCCCAAGGCAAGACACGGAAAACCCGGCGCGGTAAATCGCGCCGGGTTTTCCGAATCAAAAGCGGATGAGGCTTAAGCGTGATGCCGAAAAGTGTGTGGTTTTCTTATGACATCATGCTCTAGCTATTTGATGTAGAACAGGATTCACGTTTTAGGCCGATCAGGCCTAAAATCATCCTGTTTTAGTGGTGCCGACGTCGGCGGACGATCCTGCCGAGACGGGCGGCGTCGTCCTGCGCCTCGGTGCGATGCAGGAAGGCGAGCCGGCTTCCGTCAAAACCCTGGAAGAATTCGTCCCAGGAAATTTCTTCCCCTGGTTCCGAAGAGAAATCGACGCCAACGGTTTCGCTGTCCCGGGCATCCTTGATACGGGCGGGATGGCCGCCGCGTTCCTCGATCCAGTGTTTGATCCTGCTGTAATCCGCTGTCGTGCCGAACCTGGCCATGAAACCCTCCGCAGAAATTCGATTGCGACATTCCTCACCCGCAACGCATGAGGGAGGGAAATGTTCCATCGCGTTTAAGTTATTTGTCGAATGATTTTCGGCTGAGCCGGCCCTGCTTCAAGCATTCGTTATTTTGAGAACTGCGGCCGAACCGGCATAATTCCCATGGGCTGGAAAGGAGGATGTCTATGAAACGCTATTCATTCTCGATAATCGGACTGGCGCTCGTAACCGCCATCATCGCCAATCCGAGCATCGCATTCGCCTGCAACAAGCTGATCGGCACCTGAGAGCCGCACCCCCGCTCCAAGGCGCGGCTTCGGCTGCGCCTTGCTTTGCGCTGGGAATGCCAAATCATCGGCTGTTCGAGGCCCCCTCTTGCGTCTGGGTACAATCCTTTCTATATCGGTTCCTCATCGAGAAATGGCGGCCGATCCCGCCTGATATCGGCAAATCCGCCGCAATTGCAGCGCAAGGGCGGATTTGGCCCAAGCAGAATTTGGCACCACCGTTGAACACACTGGATTTTGACAAGCAGCCGGAAGAGACCCGTGTCGTCGTCGCCATGTCGGGCGGCGTCGATTCATCCGTCGTCGCCGGCCTTCTCAAACAGCAGGGTTACGACGTTCTCGGCATTACGCTGCAGCTTTACGATCACGGCGCCGCCGTTCACCGCGCCGGTTCCTGCTGCGCCGGCCAGGACATCGATGATGCGCGCCGCGTCTGCGAAACACTCGGTATTCCGCATTATGTCCTCGATTACGAAAAGCGCTTTCGCGAGACGGTGATCAATCCTTTCGCAGAAAGCTATGTGGCCGGCGAAACGCCGATCCCTTGCGTGTCCTGCAACCAGACCGTCAAGTTCGCCGATCTCCTGGCGACCGCAAAGGAGCTCGGCGCCGATGCTTTGGCGACCGGTCACTATATCCGCTCGGGACCGAACCCAACGCCGGAAAATCCCGGCCGCCGCGCGCTTTTCCGCCCGGCCGACGCCGACCGAGACCAAAGCTATTTCCTGTTCGCGACGACGCAGGAACAGATCGACTATCTGCGCTTTCCCCTCGGCGGCCTGCCGAAGGCCGAGACCCGCAGGCTTGCCGAAGAGATGGGCCTCGTCGTCGCCAAGAAGGCCGACAGCCAGGACATCTGCTTCGTGCCGCAGGGCAAATATTCCGACATCATCACCAAGCTGAAGCCGAATGCGGCTCTTGCCGGTGAGATCGTCCATCTCGACGGTCGCATATTGGGAAGCCATGAAGGCATCCTGCACTTCACCATCGGCCAGCGTCGCGGCATCGGCATCGCCACCGGCGAGCCGCTCTACGTCGTCTTTCTCGACGCCCGCTCGCGCCGCGTCATCGTCGGACCGAAGGAGGCGCTGGAAACCCACCGCGTCTACCTGCGCGACGTCAACTGGCTGGGCGACGAAACGCTGGCGCAAGCCGCTTCCGGCAATGGCTTTGCCTGTTACGCCAAAGTCCGCTCGACGCGGGCGCCGGCACCGGCCGTGCTGCATGTCGATGCGAACGGCACCTATGTCGACCTGACGGTCGCCGAGGCGGGCATCGCGCCCGGTCAGGCCTGTGCGCTTTATTCCGCACCTGGCGACAATGCCCGGGTCTTCGGCGGTGGTTTTATCGAGCGCTCGGAGCGGGAACCCTCGGCGGAAGCTTCGCTGAAGGCTCTTTTGGCCAGCCCCGTCGCCGCTTGAAATCAATCGGAGAGGGCAGGCGTCAAAGCCCACCGTTTTTCTCGATCATGCGCTTGACACAAAGCCGAAGCGCACCTTATAAGCCGCTCATCCCACGAGCCCGCTGCGCTTCGCGAGCAGGTATCGTTTGACCAGTGGCGGAGTAGCTCAGTAGGTCAGAGCAGAGGAATCATAATCCTTGTGTCGGGGGTTCAAATCCCTCCTCCGCTACCAGTCAAATCTCCAACAATATCAACAGTCGACGAGATCTTACTTCGGTTTTGGGCGTTTCCCTGTGTCGCCCAATAGGCGGGATAAAGGCGATGGGCGGGTTCGATCGCCAAATGGTTTCACCCGTATGCGAGGGCAGCGCGGGAAACCCGCGCCATCCATGCACCAGTCAAACGATGAAATGAAAATTGTCGTATCGCGCGCCATAATAATCCGGGCCGCTCGTCTCTGTGATGACGGGTTCGGTGTCGAGCACGAGATAGTCGATCGGGCCGTAGGCGCTGAGATCGATCACTTGCGGGTCGTGAATGCTGTCGGCGGTCACGTTGACCGTGACCAGGAATACGGTATCGCCGTTCAGCTTGCCTTCGACCGTTAGAACGTTGTCATAGTGCGATGTCCCGTTTGCTACGCTGAACTGCTCGATCTGGAAGGTGCCGCCATCGGCGGCTTGGATGGGTGTCCAGAACACGCCGCCTGCGAGAGAATGGTTGCCGTCGACTTCCTTGTGTACCGTTGCGTCGTCACCATCGTGCCAAGCGCCCCAATCGAAGCCCTTGTAACCCGTGGGGAAGTCGTGTTTGCCGACATCCTCGAAGTTGACGAAGACGTCGCCGCGTTCCGGCAAGTCGACCGCGATATTGAGCAGGCCGAAGTCGGTGGCGCCTTTGCCATCCGAGATCTTGAAATTGAACTGGTCGACGAGTTGATCTCCGGGGCCGAGCGCCGATACCACCGGGTTGGAATGATCGAGTTCATAGGTGTAGTTACCGTTGGAATAGACGGTCAGTGTGCCGTATTTTCCCTCGACTGTCGTCGTCGTGGCAGGGCCGTCAGGATCGGCGGGTTGCTGGATTCGCTGTCCATTCACGAAGTTGAGACGCACCCGATCTCCATCGGCATCCGTGGAACTGGTGTTTTCCAGGATGTCGCCGTCAATCGGATTGTCGATATTGAAAATAGGCAGGTATACGTCACCTGCGACCGGCTTATGGTTTGCCATTTCTACCTCCCGTGTGATTATCGTTCCGAATATGCAACCTGGTCGGGTGGCTTGGCAATGTCAATTGCCGAAGCATAAGATTAGTTCGTCTACTTAAACCGGCAAATTCGACTGCCTGCAGCTCACGGCACCAGGCGAAGAAGGCAGTGTTGACGTCCGTCCTGCTTATAATTCAAGTTTTGGTGCTGCGGCTGTCTCCTCGCCGGCGGCAGAAGCATTCCCGGCAGGTAATAATGATTGGCCAAGGATGACGTCGTCATGACGATATACTGAAGGAGTTGCTCGGCGCGCCAAGAGCAACCTTGGGGCGGAACGGAGACAATCGGCAGCCGGAGCTTCTGTCGAGCATCAATCAATGCAGGCCGCCGACCCCCAGCAGGCTCTCGACGGTATCGTGATCTCTGGACAGTGTTTCCGGCGTTCCCACCCAGGCCAGCCTGCCTCGCTCGAGGATGACGACTTGATCGGCGAAATCGAGTGCGCTCTGGATGCGCTGTTCCACAAGCAGAATGGTCATGTCGCCTGACTTGGCGAGTTCGGTAAAGGCAACCATTAGCTCCTCGCAGATAACCGGTGCCAGGCCCTCCAGCGGTTCGTCGAGCAGCAGGACGGACGGGCGGCCGAGAATGGTTCTTGCGGTGGAAAGCATCTGCTGCTCGCCGCCAGAGAGCTGGCTGCCGAGGTTGCGGCGGCGCTCCTTCAGGCGCGGGAACATGGCGTAGGCCTCCTCCAGCGCCGTCTTCGGCCGCGCCTTCAGGCCGACGAAAAGGTTCTCCTCGACCGTCAGCGTCGGGAAGACGCAACGGGTCTGCGGCACATATCCGAGACCCTTGTGCGCGCGTGCCGCGCTCGGTGCGGCGGCGATATCCGCAGCGCCGAGACGGATGTGGCCCTCATATCGCCTGGTCTGTCCGGCAAGCGTCGCCAGGAGCGTTGTCTTGCCCATGCCGTTGCGGCCGAGCAAAGCAAGCCGGCCGCCTGCCGGCACGGAGAAGGAAATGCCTTCGAGCACGCGGGTCGGCCCATACCCGGCCGACAGGTTTTCGACCTCAAGCGACAGGGCCGGCATTGGCATAACTCCCGAGATAAGCCTCGCGCACACGCGCATCCTTGGTGACGTCTTCAGGCCGGCCGTCGAAGATGATGGCGCCTGATGCAAGCACGATGACGCGTTTTGCAAAACGGAAGACGAGATCCATGTCGTGCTCGATCATCAGCACGGCGAGGTCGGCGGGCAGATCGGCCAGCGCCTGCTCGATGCGGCCGGTATCGCTCTGCGGCACGCCGGCCGCCGGCTCGTCGAGCAGCAGCACTTTCGGTTTCAGCGCCAGTGCCACGGCGATCTCCAGAAGCCGCTGCTGGCCATAGGCGATCTCGCTGACCTTGCAGTGCATCAGTGATGCCAGCCCGAGTTTTCCAAGGAGATCGTCGACCTCGGCCATGACATCGGGCATTCGAAAGAAATTTCCAAAAGCGCGCCCGGTCTTTCCGTCCCGTTGAAGAATGGCAAGTCCCACATGTTCGGCCGGCGTCATGTCGTGGAACAGCCGCGTCACCTGAAAAGAGCGGACAAGGCCGCGTTTGACCCTGCCGATCGCATCGACCTTCGTCACCCTCTCGCCGCCGAGGTGGACCTCGCCGGAATCGGGGGCGAGGTTGCCGGTTACGAGATTGACGAAGGTGGTCTTGCCGGCGCCATTCGGGCCGATCAGCGCGATGCGGTCGCCTGGCGACATCGCCAGCGAGACGTCATTGGTGACGGCAAGGCCGCCAAAGGCTTTCCTGAGATTGGCGACTTCGAAGACCGGGCTCATGAGCGCTGCTCCCTGCGGCGGTCCATGAAGGCCGCGGCTGTGCCATACAGGCCTTTCGGCGCGAAGAGCACGACGGCAATCAGCAGCGCGCCGACCATGGTCAGCCAATGGAAGGGATTGGCGGCGGAGACATAATCCTCGAAGAGCATGAAGATGACAGTGCCGGAGAGCGCCCCGAAGAGAGAGCCGGTGCCGCCGAGGACCAACATGACCAGCGCTTCGGCTGATTGCGTGAAAGACAGGCTGTCGAGGCCAACGACCTGTGTCGAGATCGCATTCAAGGCGCCGCCAACCCCGGCGACGGCGCCTGAGATGACGTACATCCTGATGAGCGCCGCCTTCGGCGAAGCGCCCATGGCGCGGACGCGCAATGGGTCCTGCTTGATGGCGCGGCAGAGCATGCCGAAAGGCGAGCGGACCAGCCATCGCAGCAGCACGAAGACAACAAGCAGCAGCGACATGCCGAAGAAGAAGGCGGTGTGACCGTAAAGATCGAATTCGAAAAGGCCGAAGACCGGGTCCGGCGCGATGCCGGAAAGCCCATCGCTGCCGCCTGTCCATGACGAAGCCTTGTTGGCAAATTCATGGAAGAGGTTGATGAGGGCAATCGACAGCACGAGCTGCGGCAGCCCATGCGCCCGCAGAATGATCGCGCCGCTGAGCAGCCCGGCAAACGCGCCGCCGGCAATGCCGGCCAACATCATCAGCAGCGGATCGTTGATACCGTAATGCGCCGACAAGATACCGGCGGCATAGGCGCCGGACCCGAACAACGCGGCATGGCCGAGGGTGGCGACGCCGCAATAGCCGGTCACGAGGTCGACCGACAGAACGAGCAGCGCGATGGTGATCATCCGGGTCAGAAGCGCCAGATTATCGGGAAACGCGAAATAGCCGATTGCGGCGATGGCTGTCATAACCGCTATCGCGGCGATATCGCCGCCGAGAAATCCGCGCCGGCGCTGGAGACGTTCGCTGTCGTCGTTGATTGCAAGCGCCATGTTATTTCGCCCTTCCGGCAAGGCCGCGCGGGAAGACGCAAATGATCGCGATCACGGCGAGGTAGAAGAAAAATTCGCCGAATTCAGGCATCAGATACCGTCCTGTCGTATCGATCGCTCCAAGCAGCAGGCAGGCGATCAGCGCGCCCGGAATGGACCCCGCGCCGCCGACGGAGACGACAACCAGGAAGGTGACCATGTAGCGCAACGCGTAATAAGGTTCGACGGGCAGGAGTTCGGCGCCGACCACGCCGCCGAAAGCGGCAAGCCCGACGGCGACGGCAAAGCTTACCGCGTAGATGATCTCGGTGCGCACGCCGAGAGCCGCAGCCATCGCCGCATCGTCGACGGAGGCGCGCAGTTTGACGCCGAAGCTGGTCCTTTCGATCGCAAACCAGAGCGCCAGCGCAACAGCCAGGCCGCAAAGGATGGCGAAAAGCCGGTGAACGGGAATGGTGCGGAAGCCGAGATCGGCCGATCCCTGCAGCGTCGCGGGAAGCGGTATGGTCTTCAGCGTCGGCCCCATCGCGTAATTGGCGATGCCGATGACGCAGAAGGTGATGCCGATCGTCATCAGCACCTGCGTCAGTTCAGGCGCACCGTAGATCCGGCGGTAGAGGAAACGTTCGAGCGGGATTGCGATGATGATTGTGACGACCACCGCGGCGAGGACCGTTGCGGCATAACCGAGGCCGAGGTCTCGAGCGGCATAGGAGGCGATATAGCCGCCGATCATCGCGAAGGCGCCGTGCGCCAGATTGACGACGCGCATCAGTCCCATGGTCACGGAAAGGCCGATCGATATCACGAAGAGCACCATGCCATAAGCGAAGGCGTCGACGGCTATGCTGAAGACTGTCTGCATGGAAATACCTTGCTTCGATGCGACGGGCTCGGGCTGCGAGCCCGTCGCTTGTCGGGATGCCGGATTTACTTCACCGCCGCCAGGCCGGGATCGCCCTGCTTCTCGAAGGTCTGAATCTCCTTGTTGATGTAGGTCCCGTCATCGGCTTTGGCGACTTCGCGCAGATAGATATTCTGCGTGATGTGGCGGCTTTCCGGATCGATCGAAACCGGGCCGCGCGGGCTTACCCAGGCAAGGCCCTTGACCGCATCGACAGCCTTCTCGGCATCCTGCTTGCCGCCTGTCGCCTCGATCATCTTGTAGATGACATACATGCCGTCATAGGCGCTGACCGCGGGGAAGGAGAGTTCGGCCTTGTTGCCGATCGCCTTGGCGGCAGCCTCGACGAAGGCCTTATTCTCAGGCGAGTCGTGCGACACGGCATAGTGGAAGGTGGTCTGGATGCCGAGCGCGGCTTCACCCAGCGCCGGCAGGTCGGATTCCTGCGTCAGATCTCCAGGCGCAAAGAACTTGATGCCGGCGGCCTTCAGGCCGTTTTCATTGTAAGCCTTGACGAAGCCGAGCGTCGTCGGGCCTGACGGCAGGAAGGCGAAGACGCCCTCGGCTCCGGAATCCTTGATGCGTTGCATGATCGGGCTGAAATCGTTGGTGGCAAGCGGTATGCGGATCGCCTCGACCACCTGGCCGCCGGCCTTTTCGAAGCCGGTCTTGAAGGCATTCTCGGCGTCGATGCCCGGGCCGTAGTCGCTGACGACCGAGATCACCTTCTTGACGCCGGCGTCGAAGGCGACTTTGGCGATCGGCGTCGAGGTCTGCCAGGTGGTGAACGAGGTGCGAACGACGAGCGGGCTCTTGGTGACGATCGCCGAGGTGGCGGCGTTCATGATGACCATCGGCACGTTGCCCTGCTTCAGGATCGGGGTCACCGCCATGGCATCGGGGGTGAAATAGAAGCCGGCGAGATACTGGACCTTTTCCTTGACGATCAGTTCCTGCGCCAGCGCCTTGGATTGGGCGGGATCGGCCTGCGGCACGTCGCGATAGACGATCTCGACGGTGTCGCTGCCGACCTTGTTGCCGTTAACGGCCATATAGGCGTCGATGCCGGCCTTGAAGTTCTTGCCCTGGAGCGCGAACGGACCGGAAAACGGGCCGACGACGCCGACCTTGATGGTGTCGGCATAGGCGCTCGTGCCGATGGCGATTGCCGCAGCGGCGGCCAGAAGCAGTTTTTTCATTTCTCTCTCCCTTGTTGGCGCACTCCAGCGCCGCATTTGCTAGCCGCAAAAAATTCGCGCTAGCTTTGTCATGCGAAATGGTGATGTAAAATGAAATAAATGCCGTAATCCATCACCATGTGGTTATGTGTCTAGGGGTGGAGTGGTTGGTGACCGGCTCTGCCGTCGACTTGGTTCATGTTAAGCCTCAGGCCTTCATATCATAACGGCAATCCCACATAGTTTTCCGCGAGCGCCGTGGAGGCCGCACGGGAATGGGTGAGATAGTCGAGTTCGGCCTCTTGGATCTTCTGATCGAAATCGCCGGTATCGGGAAAACGATGCATCATCGTCGTCATCCACCAGGAAAACCGCACGGCTTTCCACACACGGGCAAGTGCCCTCTGCGAGTAGGCGTCGATGCCGTGATCCGAGCCTTCACGGTAATGCTCGATCAGCCCGGAGAAAAGATAATGGACGTCGCTGGCTGCAAGGTTCAGCCCTTTGGCGCCGGTCGGCGGCACGATATGCGCGGCGTCGCCGACGAGGAAAAGCCGGCCGAAACGCATCGGCTCGGCGACGAAGGAGCGCAGCGGAGCGATCGATTTCTCGAAGGACGGAGCGGTCGTCAACGCCTCGGCGTGATGCGCCGGCAGGCGCCGTCTCAACTCGTCCCAGAAGCGATCGTCGCTCCAGTCCTCGATCTTCTCGTCGAGTGCGCATTGGATGTAGTAGCGGCTGCGCGTGGCCGAGCGCATCGAACAGAGCGCAAAGCCCCTTGGATGGTTGGCGTAGATCAGTTCGTGGCTGACCGGTGCCACGTCGGCAAGAACGCCCAGCCAGCCGAAAGGATAGACCTTCTCGAAACGCCTGATCGCCTTTTCGGGGACGGCCTTGCGGCTGGCGCCATGAAAGCCGTCGCAGCCGGCGATGAAGTCGCAATCGATGCGTTGCGTTGCGCCGTCCTTTGTGTGGGTAAGAAAAGGAGCGCGGCCGTCGAAATCATGCGGTACGACATCGGCGGCATCATAGATCGATAGAGCGCCGCTTGCTTTGCGCCGCTCCATCAGATCGCGCGTCACCTCAGTCTGCCCGTAGACCGTAACACGCCGACCGCCGGTCAGTTCGTGCAGGTCGATGCGATGGTCGCGTCCGTCGAAGGCGAGTGAGAAGCCGTCATGCGGCAGGCCTTCGGCATGCAGCCTCGCTGCCGCTTTGGCCTGATCCAGCAGTCCGACGGTGCCTTCCTCCAGAACGCCGGCGCGAACCCGGCCGAGGATGTAATCCTTGTTGACGCGATCGAGAATGACATTGTTGATGCCGGCTTCGGTCAGAAGCTGACCGAGCAACAGGCCGGATGGCCCTGAACCGATGATGGCGACCTGGGTTCGCAAATGCGTCTCCCTGACATTTTGCGTTTTGCCAGATTCTGCCCCGTCGCCCTTTCTACAGCAATGGACATCCCGGCCTAAAAATTGCACTAATCGAACATTAGTGCGGGAGAGCCCGATGAGCAGACATGTCCCTACCTACGAGCTCTACGGCGAAAACACCGGGCGAGATCCGGATTTTTGGTTGCATTGCGAAACAATTCGCTCCCGCAGCAGCTTGCATCATTGGGAGATACGCCCGCACCGTCACGAGAGCTTCTTTCAGATATTGTACATTGAAGCGGGCTCCGGCGATGCGATCTTCGGCGAAAAGAGCCATGCCATCCGGCCGCCGGCAATCATCACAGTGCCGCCCGGGCTCAATCACGGCTTCCGGTTTTCGCGTGATATCGACGGCCTGGTGATCACCCTATTGCGATCTCATCTCAGCCATCCGCCCGGCGAGCGGAGCCATCTCGGCGAATGGCTGGCGACGCCGCACCTGACACCGCTCGATCCTGAGAATGCCGAGGCCGCCTATGTCATGCAGACATTGAGGCGGGTGGGCGATGAATTCGAAAACCGCCGCAGCGGCCGCAACGAGGTGTTGGCTGCCTACGTTGCGCTGGTGCTGCGGCTGACAGCGAGGATTTCCCATCAGGGAAACATGCACGAGCTTCCGCCCAACGAGAACGAGCGGCGGCTTGAAATGCTGAACGAGCTCATTCAGCGCCATTTCCGATCGCACAAGCCCGCTTCCTTCTACGCCGGGGAGCTCGGCGTTTCGCCGACGCATCTCACCCGCATCGTCCGGTCGATGACCGGCAACACGCCTCATGAGTTGATTGCCGGTAAACTCGTCGAGGAGGCGAAACGCCAGCTTGTCTTTACGCTGGGCAGCGTTCAGGAAATCGGTTTTCGGCTCGGCTTTGCCGATCCCGCCTATTTCTCACGTTTTTTTCTCAAATATACCGGAGAAACGCCGCGGGTCTGGCGCATCAAGGAAAAGGCTCGGCTTGAAGGCGCGTAGGTTTTGGCATGCGGCGACGCACTTGCAGGTCTCGGGTCCGTCACGTCGCCGGCCACCTCCAGTTCTGTACTTCCGGCATGTCCTCGCCATACTCCCTGACATAGGCGTGATGCTCCGCGAGTTTACCGCGGAAGGCGGCAAGCGCTTCGCCTGCTTTTTCCTTCAGGCCGGGCACACACTCGATCGCTTCGATAGCAAGATGGAAGCGGTCGAGTTCGTTGAGGACGGTCATGTCGAAGGGTGTCGTCGTCGTGCCTTCTTCGATGAAGCCGCGGACGTGGATATTGCGGTGGTTGGTGCGTTTGTAGGTCAGGCGGTGGATGAGATAGGGATAGCCGTGATAGGCGAAAATCACCGGCTTATCTGATGTGAAGATCGCGTCGAAGGCCCCGTCGGTCAGGCCATGTGGATGCTGATCCTTTGATTGCAGCGCCAGCAGATCGACGACGTTGACGGTTCGGATCTTCAACTCCGGAATGGCCTTGCGCAGCAGATCGACGGCGGCGAGCGTCTCCATCGTCGGCACGTCGCCGGCGCAGGCCATGACGAGATCGGGCGAGACGGCGTCTTCCTCGTTGCTTGCCCAGTGCCAGATGCCGATGCCGGTCTCGCAATGTTTCACCGCCTCGTCCATCGACAGCCATTGCGGTTCCGGCTGTTTGCCGGCGACGATGACGTTGATGCGGTCGTAGGTGCGAAGGCAATGGTCGCCGACCCAGAGCAGGGTGTTGGCATCCGGCGGCAGGTAGATGCGGACGATGTCGGCCTTCTTGTTGGCGACGAGATCGACAAAACCGGGGTCCTGATGGCTGAAGCCGTTATGGTCCTGGCGCCAGACATGCGAGGTCAGCAGGTAGTTCAGCGATGAGATCGGCCTTCGCCAGGCAAGTTCGCGCGTCACCTTCAGCCATTTGGCGTGCTGGTTGAACATCGAATCGATAATGTGGATGAAGGCTTCGTAACAGGAAAACAGGCCGTGACGGCCGGTCAAGAGGTAGCCTTCCAGCCAGCCCTGGCAGAGGTGCTCGCTCAGCACCTCCATGACGCGGCCATCCCTGGAGAGGTGGACGTCATAAGGCTCAATGTCCTCCATCCAGACACGGTCGGTGACTTCGAAGACGCTGCCGAGTCGGTTCGATTCCGTCTCGTCGGGGCCGAAGATACGGAAGTTGGCAGTTTCAGCATTGAGCTTCATCGTGTCGCGCAGGTAATGGCCGAGGATCTCCGTCGACTGGACCATGGCGCTGCCGCGCCTGCCGATATCGACGGCGTAGTCGTTGATATCGGGAACAGCCAGATCCCTGCGCAGCAAGCCGCCATTGGCATGCGGGTTGGCGCCCATGCGGCGCCCGCCGACAGGTGCCAGCGCCCGCAGTTCCGGTTTCAGCCTGCCGTCGGTGCCGAACAGGTCTTCCGGGTTATAACCGCGCATCCAGTCTTCGAGGATCTTGCGATGGCCGTCATTCTCGCGGCAATTGGAAACCGGCACCTGATGGGCGCGCCAGAAGCCTTCTACCTTCTTGCCGTCGACCTCCCTTGGGCCGGTCCAGCCTTTCGGGCTGCGCAGCACGATCATCGGCCAGCGCGGGCAGGTATCGGGCGCCTTGCCGTGGCGAGCCTCATTCTGAATCTCGCGGATTCGGTCGAAGACCCGCTCGAAGGTCACGGCCATTTGCCGATGCATGTCGCGCGGCTCATGGCCCTCGACGAAGAAGGGTTCGTAACCGTAGCCTTCGAACAGGCGCCGGAGGTCGTCATCATTGGTGCGGCCGAGAATGGTCGGGTTGGCGATCTTGTAGCCGTTCAGATGCAGGATCGGCAGCACGGCGCCGTCGCGGGCGGGGTTTAGGAACTTATTGGAATGCCAGCTGGCAGCCAGCGGCCCGGTTTCGGCTTCGCCGTCGCCGACGACGCAGGCGACGATCAGATCGGGATTGTCGAAGGCGGCGCCATAGGCATGGACGAGGGCGTAGCCGAGTTCGCCGCCCTCGTGGATCGAGCCTGGGGTTTCCGGCGCCGCATGGCTCGGGATGCCACCGGGAAAGGAGAATTGCCGGAAGAGCTTGCGCATGCCCTCGGCATCCTCGGAAATATCGGGATAGACCTCGCTGTAGGTGCCTTCAAGGTAAGTATTGGCGACCATGCCCGGGCCGCCATGGCCGGGGCCGCACATATAGATGATGTCGAGGTCGCGGGCGCGGATGAGGCGGTTCAGATGGGCATAGATGAAGTTGAGGCCGGGCGTCGTGCCCCAGTGGCCGAGCAGGCGGGGCTTGATGTGCTCGGGGGTCAGCGGCTCGCGTAGCAGCGGATTGGCAAGCAGATAGATCTGGCCGACCGAGAGGTAGTTGGCGGCCCGCCAATAGCGGTCGATCAAGGTGAGTTCGGCGTCGGTTAAAGCGGCGGTCGAGACATGCTTTTCCATGGATTTCTCCCGTTCGAAAACCTGTTCAACGTCAATTCTACCGGCCAGCGCCGGAAAGCTGTTGATCTGAATCAGCCACTGCGAAGAATGGACAGGGCCTCATCGGCGATGATCTGCTCCTCATCCGTGGCGATGACGTGGGCGGCGACACGGCTTTCCCTTGTGCTGATCATGACATCATTGGCGGCATTGGCGTTTTCGTCGATCACAAGACCGAGCCAGGAGAGCCGCCTCGCCACGCCTGCGCGGATCTGCGGCTGATGCTCGCCGATGCCGGCGGTGAAGACGACGGCGTCGAGGCCGCCAAGCGTTGCCGTCATGCGGCCGATTTCGCCGGCGATGCGCAGCGTGAAGAGATCGATCGCCTGGCGCGCCTCCGGCCGTGCGTCTTTTAAAAGGTCGCGGCTGTCGGCGCTGATGCCGGAGACGCCGAGCAGGCCGGAGCGGTGATAGAGCAGGTCTTCGATTTCCTTGAAGGATTGTTTTCTCTCCCCCGCCAGATGCAGAATGACGCCGGGATCGAGTGAGCCCGGGCGTGTGGCCATCGGAATGCCGTCGAGCGTCGAAAAGCCCATGCTGCAATCGCGGCTGACGCCTTGATCGAGTGCACAGAGGCTGGCGCCACTGCCGAGATGGGCGACGATGGTCTTCGCCGCGTGCGGCGCCTTGCGGGCAAGCTCGCCGACGATGAATTTATAGGAAAGTCCATGGAAGCCATAACGCTTGACGCCCTCGTCGTGCAGCGCACGGGGAATTGCGAAGCGGCGAACGAGATCGTCCTGCGTCGCATGGAAGGCCGTGTCGAAGGAGGCCGTCTGGGCGAGATGCGGTTTCAGATGCCGCAGCGCGCGGATGAAACGCAGTGCCTGCGGCTGATGCAAGGGTGCGAGCGGCGTCAGCGCATCGACGGCATCGATTGCGGCATCGTCGAGCATGGTCGCCCTGGTGAAAAGGTCGCCGCCATGGACGACGCGGTGGCCGGCGGCGCGCGTGGTGCTGATGTCGAAATGATCGGCGAGAAGCCTGAAGGTCTCATCGATGACGTCGTGCAGGTCTTTTGTCACCTCGGCCTTCAACGGCATGTCGAATGTCTGCGATCCCCGGCTCAGGCCGAGCAAGAGAGGTTCGGCGCGAAAATCGATCACGCCCTTGCCGAGGCGCCGTGCTTTGGCGCCATCAACCGCGAAGATACCGATCTTGACCGTCGAGGAGCCGGCGTTGAAGGTCAGGAGGAGGTCGGTCGATGACATGATCTTCGGAAGACTCCGTGCGGAGGTGAGATTGCCGAACTTAGTGTCGGGGCCGCGGATGGAAAGGCATCCGTTCGCCCGTTGCCCCTTTTGTCTCTGCGCATCCTATCATCTTGTTCGGCCGGGTTTGTGACGCCGCATATTGAAGGATGCTCCGGCGGGGCGTCGGTGACGGTCTATCGTCCTATGTCAGGGGCTGAGGGGCCAGACAGGCGTCATGAGAGCTTCACGCTGCAGAATTATTAACAAAAGGCAAATTTGCAAAACGGAATGAGGAAGTATGCCATGGCCGATATTGCCCCCAGCCAGGTTCATAGCGACGCCTCCCACCCGCTCCACAGTTCGAATTCGGCCGGCAAATGGTTCTTGCCGGTTTTCGCGCTGGTTCTGGTCTGTGGCCTTGGATATGTCGCCTATGCACTTGGACGCGACCTGACGACCGCAGTTGCCGTTCCCTGGATTCTCCTGGGCCTTGCGCTGCTGATCGGGCTCGGCTTCGAATTCGTCAACGGTTTCCACGATACGGCCAATGCTGTTGCCACCGTCATCTACACCCGTTCCATGCCGGCGGAATTCGCCGTCATCTGGTCCGGTTTCTTCAACTTCCTCGGGGTGCTGACCTCGAGCGGCGCCGTCGCCTTCGGCATTCTGGCGCTGCTGCCGGTGGAACTGATCCTGCAGGTCGGCTCCGGCTCCGGCCTTGCCATGGTGTTTGCGCTGCTGATCGCCGCGATCGTCTGGAACCTCGGTACCTGGTATCTCGGCCTGCCGTCATCGAGTTCGCATACGCTGGTGGGATCGATCATCGGCGTCGGCCTTGCCAACCAGTTCCTGGCGCCGGCCGGCACGGCGACCAGCGGCGTCGACTGGTCGCAGGCGACCAATATCGGCCTGTCGCTGCTGATCTCGCCGCTGATCGGCTTCGGTTTTTCCGCGGTGCTTCTGCTGGTCATGAAGCTTCTGGTGCGCAACAAGGCGCTCTATGCCGAACCGAAGGGCAACCAGCCGCCGCCGCTTTGGATCCGCGCGATCCTGATCTTCACCTGCACCGGCGTCAGCTTCGCCCATGGCTCGAATGACGGCCAGAAGGGCATGGGCCTCATCATGCTCATCCTGATCGGCCTCGTGCCGACAGCTTTCGCACTGAACCGCACGCCCGATGTCAACTATCTCGAAGCCTACAAATCGGCATCGGTCCAGGTGGAAACCGCCCTCGGCAAATATGTGAAGCCGGGTGTGACCGTCACCGACTTCAAGGCCGAAGTCAGCAACGCCGTCAAGAACAAGCGCTGGACGGATGCGACGACGCCGGCGCTGCAGCAATATATTCATCAGACGAGCGCCGAAGTTGCTGGCTTCCCGACGCTCGAAGCGGTGCCGACCAATCTCGTCGGCAACGTTCGCAACGACATCTACCTGATTGGCGAGGCGCTGAAGCTGATCGACAAGCAGAAGCTGTTACCGATGGACGCCGGCGACCTCGGCGCGGTGACGAACTATCACAAGGCGGTCGACAACGCGACGAAGTTCATCCCGCTCTGGGAGAAGGTGGCGGTCGCGATCGCGCTTGGCCTCGGTACGATGGTGGGCTGGAAGCGCATCGTCGTCACCGTCGGCGAAAAGATCGGCAAGACACATCTGACTTACGGGCAGGGCGCTGCAGCAGAGGTCGTCGCGATGATCACCATCGCCTCGGCCGACCAACTCGGCCTGCCGGTTTCGACGACGCATGTGCTGTCATCAGGCGTCGCCGGCACGATGGCGGCGAACGGTTCCGGCCTGCAATGGTCGACCGTTCGCAATATGCTGATGGCCTGGGTGCTGACACTGCCGGCCTCGATTGCAATCGCCTTCGTGCTCTTCGTAATCCTGCGCCAGGTGTTTTAGGGCAAATTCCAGGCAAAGCGCGAAGCGGCTTTGCCGGGAATTGCGTCAAAAGGTAGAGCGTATCGTCAGGCCGTTGAGGCCAGACTGGCATTGCGATCACTGACAAAGATGCCCGCCTCGGCGGCGGGCATCGCCTTGCCGAAAAGATAGCCCTGGCCGATGTCGCAGCCGAGCTGCAGCAGGAAGGCGAGCTGGCCGTGCTCCTCGACGCCTTCCGCGGTCGTCTTGATGTTGAGGCTCCTGCCGAGACCGAGCATGGCGCGGACGATTTTTTCCTGACGTTCGTCGTCGCGATAGGTGGCGATGAAGCTTTTGTCGATCTTGATCTTGTCGAAACGATAACGGGCGAGCTGGGCGAGGCTCGAATAGCCCGTGCCGAAATCGTCGAGCGCGATCTGGATGCCGGCGGCGTGCAGTTCGTCGAGAATGACGGCGGCGATGGCCGGATCCTGGATCAGCGCGTTCTCGGTGATCTCGACTTCCAGGCGCTGCGGCGGCAGTCGGCTTGCCGAAAGGACCTTGAGAATGCGCGAGGTCAGCAGCCTGTCTTCCATCTGGACCGGCGAGACGTTGAAAGACAATGTCACATGCTCGGGCCAGGTGAGTGCATCGCTGCAGGCCTGGGCAAGGAGATCCTCGAACAGCGCAGTGATCATGCCGGTTTCCTCGGCGATATCGATGAAGACCGGCGGCGGAATGTTGACGCCATCGTCGCCGATCCAACGCGCTAAGGCCTCGAAGCCACAGAGCTGACCGGTCTTCAGGTCGATCAGCGGCTGATAGAAGGGTTTGATCGCTTTGTTGGCGATTGCGGCGCGCAGCCGGGTTTCCAGTGCAGCGCGTTCCGTTACCTTATCCTGCATTGCCGGTTCGAAGACGAAATAGTGGTTGGGTCCTCGAGATTTTGCCTCGTACATGGCGAGGTCGGCACGATGAGCGGCATCCTCCAGTGGTTCGGTTCCCTCTGCCCAGCGGTCATAGCCGACACTGCCACCGACTTCGACGGCAAAGCCATCGATATGGATGGGCCGGGTGACGGCCTGGATGAGCAGCCTGGCAAAACGCTCCTCGCGCTGCGCAGTCAAGGCAAAGGCGACGATGATGAACTCGTCGCCGCCGAAGCGATAGACGCAATCGGCGTTGCCGAGCGCGCATATCCGTCTGGCAACCTCGATCAACAGAATGTCGCCGCCCTTGTGGCCGACGAGATCGTTGACCTTCTTGAAGCCGTCGAGATCGACGGAGAAGATGGTGACGTTGCGGTCCCACTCCTCGATCTCGGCTTCCTCGTTTCTGACCGGCCGTGAGAGGATCCTGCGCTCGAAGGCGTAGCGGTTCGGCAGCTTGGTCAGATGGTCATGGGTGGCGGTCCAATCGGCTTTCGCCTGGGCGGTCGCGCGCAGTTCGGTTTCCTTGCGCAGGTCCGCGATGCGCAGCACCGAATAGATGAAGCTCATGGCGCCGGCGATGCCGAGCGCCAGAACGAGCTTGTCGGCGCCGTATTCCCCGAAGCCAGTCATGAAGGAGGCCAGGCTGTCGTCGAGCCGCAATAGCGCGCCGAGGAGCCAGAGGGTTATCCCAAGCCCGACGATCGACACGCATTGCCTTCCGGCCCTGCTTTGGAAAAACACCGGCATATGGCCTTCTCCATCTCCACCCTGCGCCGAACTATCATGAAAGTCTGAAATGTTCGTTGAAACCAGAAGGCGAATTTTTGGAGGCGGCAGCTTTTTGCTGCGCGGCTGAGGGACTGAGGGCGCTATCCGCGGAGCCGGTGGCAGGAAAGAACGAAGGCGAGCGTGCTGATAGCATCGCTCGCCCTTTCTCGTATTTAGCCGGTGACGATCAGCAGCGGGACGCTGACGATCAGACCAACTAAAACCGTGATTGTGGCGACACGCATCAAACGCAGACGACGCGTGCGCTCCCCACTCCAGTCATATGTCATGTCTTCCATCTCCCTGGGACAAGGAAGTAGTCCCGGTGAAACCGGGTTCAATAGAGATGACGCGATTTGCTTGTGTAAGGCTGGATAAGATGAGGGATCGCTAAAGCATGTCGCGCAAAAGTGTGGAGCGGTTTTCGGCAACGACATGCGTAAGAACAAAGAGATAAAGCGCAAGGAGCGAATCTGAAAGATCGCGACGCGCTTTAACGCTGAAAACGCAGAGCCCAGCGCCGTCCGTTGCTGGTCATGCGAACAATGGCAAGCGGCTCGACGTCGACGAGCCAGAAGCAGGAGATCGGCGCCTGAAGTACGTGCGCTACCGCCGCCCGGATGACGGCCGCGTGGCTGACAGCGATCACATGGCCGCCGTGAGCGGATTCGTCGTCCATCCAACCGCCGACACGTGTTCTGAGATCAACAAGGCTCTCGCCCCCGTGCGGGGCCGCTTCCGGATCGCGCATCCACGCCATGAGGTTCTCCGGCTCCTCGGCCTCGATCGCGGCGATCGACCTGCCGGCCCAGCGCCCGTGATCGCAGTCGCGAAGCGCCTGATCTATCCGGGCTTCGAGGCGGAGTGCTTGCGCCGTCTGGCGGGCGCGCAAAGCCGGGCTGGTGACAATACGATCGGCGCGGGATGGGGCGGCCATCCCGGACGCTTCTTCCGCGGCCTTGTCTTCCAGCGGTTCGTCGAGCGGGAACAGGGCTTTGCGGTTCGCTGCCGTTGCACCGTGGCAGATCCAGGTAAGGCGCGTATTCACGGTCGTTCCGATCTCCGGATAGCGGTGGGAACAGCCCTTCGCCGGCTTGTGAAGTTTCGTTGACAGTCTCTTCGGCGTGCAGATATAACCGTGCTGTTGCGGGTTTGGAAGCCGGTGTAAGTCCGGCGCGGTCGCGCCACTGTGACCAGCGTGTCGAAAGCTCTTCGCGCTGGAAGTCAGACCCACCTGCATAAGCACTCTTTCGACTGAACGCGTCATTCCCGGAGGAATACATGTCTAACACCACTTTCACGCCCGTCGCGGCACCCGCGCCGATCCCGGTAGGAGAGATTCTGCCCTGGGCGATCTTCGGCGGCTTGCTGATGCTTATCGCCATCTATTTCGTCGGCACCGAGGAAGGCGCAATGGCGCTGTTCAACGGCATGTATGTGCACGAATTCGTGCATGACGGCCGTCATCTCCTCGGCTTTCCCTGCCACTAAGGGAGTTGCTCACATGGTTGGAAACCTTCTGCTTCGCGGCATGCTCGCGGGCCTGATTGCTGGCATCCTCGTTTTCACTTTCGCCCATATCTTCGGCGAACCGTTGGTCGATGCGGCGATCGCTTTCGAGGAAGCGAGCGCCCAGGCGGCCGGCGAAGCTGCCGAACCTGAAATCGTCAGCCGCGCCACGCAGGCCGGTCTTGGCCTCTTCACCGGCGTTATGGCCTACAGCATTGCCGTCGGCGGGCTTTTCGCGCTCGCCTTCGCTTTCGTGCACGGCCGCGTCAGCAGCCTTTCGGCGCGCGGCACCTCGGCCGTCATCGCCATTGCCGCCTTTGTGGCGATCGTGCTTGTTCCCGGTATCAAATATCCGGCCAATCCGCCGGCCGTCGGCAATCCCGACACGATCGGCGTCAGGACCGAGCTGTTCTTCCTGATGATCGTCGTCTCGCTCGCTGCCCTGATTGCCGCGGTGGCGCTGTCGCGCCGTCTTTCGGATCGTCTCGGTGCCTGGACCGGCGCGATTATCGCTGGCATCGCCTATCTCGTCTTCATCGGCGTGGTGCTCTATCTGCTGCCGCCGATCAACGAGGTGCCGGAGAACTTCTCGGCGATGGTGCTCTGGCGTTTCCGCACCACCTCGCTCGGCATGCACGTGATCCTCTGGGCAACGCTCGGTCTTGCCTTCGGAGCGCTGGCGGAAAAGCGGCTTGCCGTGAAGGGCGGGCAGCGGCTGGCGTTTCGGTGATCGGGCATATCGAGGTTGCGGCTTGCTACCCCTTCTCCTCAGCGGGGAGAAGGTGGCCCGAAGGGTCGGATGAGGGGGCCATACGACACGCCCTATATGTTGCCCTTCGCTTGTGCTCAGTGCCTTCGCAGCTTTGCTGCTCACCCCCTCATCTGCCTGCCGGCATCGACCGGGGTCGAGCCACGGGTCTCGATCCGTCCTTCGGACCCCCGCTGGGGAGAAGGGGTATGTGGCAGCGCCGTGTTCCTCTCTCGTCCGTCAGGAGTCCGAGGACAGGAATGAGGCAAGCTGGAGGGATGGCACGCGATCTCTATCGATGGCTTGCTTTTCTCGGTCTCAGCGCATGCTTGCTTCTATTCATTGCTGAAAATACCCTTGCTCATAGCCGCAGCGCCGGCGGCGGCCATGCCGGCCTCGATATCCCGAAAATTTCGCATGGCGAGATGGCGGTGATTTCGGACTATCGCAGCCGAATTATCGACCTGGCATCACGCGCAGTTGATACGAACGAGCCTTTCCGGCGCGTTCTGAACTATGCCGAAATCCAATATTCCTATTGTCTTTGGGGGCGGATGCCGGGCAGCGTAACCGACGAGGAGAGTCCGTTCAACGAATGCGCTCACGCCTATCTCGCTGCAGCCAAGGCGGTATTGCTTTCGATGCGCGAGATGCCGCGAGAGGCCGCTGCGGCGGGTGAAATCGTTTCCGCGGTCGACGCCGACATGGTGCGGCGCAGCCTTGCGCTCATCACCTGCCGGTTCAGCGGCGAGGCCTTCAACACCGCCGATGTCGTCAAGCCACGCTGGAGCAAGGTGCCGCTTCATGCCGCCAGCATGGCATCGCTGACGGGGTTTGCCGCTCTGTTCGCCTTTGTAGTGGTTGCGCTTGGCCGCTTTCTGCGGCCGAAGGCTCAATCGTCGGAATAGCGCTGTTCACGCCACGGATCGCCATACATATGGTAGCCGTTCTTTTCCCAGAAGCCGGCCTCGTCGTCGGGGATCAGTTCGATGCGGCGCAGCCATTTGGCGCTTTTCCAAAAATAAAGATGCGGCACCACGAGGCGCATCGGGCCGCCGTGATCCGGCGTCAGCGGGAGGCCTTCCCATGATGTTGCAAGGATCGCATCCTCGGCCGCGAAATCGGCAAGCGGCAGGTTGGTGGTGTAGCCGTCATAACTCGTCAGCATGACGTAACCGGCTGCGGGTTTCGGCATGGCGAGATCGAGCAGATCGCGCGTCGAAACGCCTTTCCATTTGTTGTCGTAGCGCGACCAGGTGGTGACGCAGTGGATATCGCTGACCTTGGTGCTCGGCTCGATCGCCTGGAAGGCGGTCCAGGTGAGGGTGAGCGGAGTTTCCACCAGGCCGCGTACTTCGAGCCGCCAGCTATCCGTGGATACGACAGGCTGCTGGCCGAGATCGAGCACCGGCCAGTTCTTGACGAGGTGTTGGCCCGGCGGCAGGCGCTCGGTTTCGGGACGGCTGATGCGGCCGGTCAGAAACTTGCCTTCAGCCGCCCAGCGGCGCTTGGAGCTGGTGAGCTTGCTGTCGGCGGGTGTCTGGTCGTCGCTCATGATCGGGTTCCCTACGATGCCGCAATAGGACATCCGCCCCTGGCTGGTGTCAAGTTTCGGCGGGCTCTTGGAAATCACTGCCGGGGTTAGTAGACTCGGCGCTGTCGGGTATGCCTCGCTGGGGAGTGGAGGCAGAAAGGGGAGGAGCCGGATCTGTCTTCGAGATATCGTGCGATAGCGGCGTTGCTGGTGGTGCCGGTGATCATCTTCGCCTTCTTCACCTATGGAAGCGCGATCGCGACGCGCGCCTATATGGGGGAAGCATCGGCGCAGGCGGGAACGGCGCTGCGCCTTGCCGTTTCGGCGCTCAGCGGCCATCTCAACCGCTATGAGGCGTTGCCGGCGTTGATCGCCGATCACGACGACATCAAGGACTTGGTGAGCGCGCCTGAAGATGCAGCACTGCGCGACGCGGCCAATCTCTATCTCAAGGAGATCAACGGGCTGTTGAAATCCTCCGACATTTATGTGGTCAAACCCGATGGAGAGACGATCGCAGCGAGCAATTATGACGGGCCGGGAAGCTTCGTCGGACAGAATTTCAGCTACCGACCCTATTTCCAGGAGGCGATAGAAGGCCGGCAGGCATCGTTCTATGCGCTCGGCACCACCTCGCTCAAGCGCGGCTATTATTTCGCCGCGCCGATCCGGACCGGTGCGGATATTCGCGGCGTCATCGTTTTCAAGGTCGATATAGATATGATCGAATCCTCCTGGGGTGGCGGCGAATACAAGATCTTCGTCTCCGATCCGGAGGGCATCATCTTCATGTCCGGCAGCCCGGAATGGCTCTACGGCGCAATCCTGCCGCTGACGGCCGACCGCATCGCACGCACGGAAGCGTCGCGGCGTTATGCCAATGCCAAGCTGACGGCGCTGCCGGTGACACGTCAGCGCTTCGAGCCGCACGAGCTGATGACGCTCGTCGGCGAGCGCGGGTCGAGCGAATATCTGGTGCTTTCGCACTACATGCCGGCCGAGGACTGGACGGTGAACGTGCTGATGGAGACGAACTCCATCCGCAGCCAGGCGCGCACCGCGCTTGCTGCGGTCTTTCTCGTCCTCTGCATTGCCGGGCTCGCGGTCGCGGTTCTGCGGCAACGGCGGGCGCGGCTTGCCGAGCGCATGCAGTTGCAAGCGGAGGCTCGCAACGAGCTGGAGCGGCGCGTCGAAGTACGTACGGCCGATCTTGCCCGCGTCAACAGCCGCATAGAAGAAGAGATTGCCGAACGGCGGCTGACCGAGCAGCAGCTCCGGCAGACACAAGCCGACCTCATTCAGGCGGGCAAGCTCGCCGGCCTCGGGCAGATGTCGGCTGCGCTGTCGCACGAGTTCAACCAGCCGCTCGCCGCCGCCAAGACCTATACAGACAGCGCATCCGTTCTCATCGATCGCGGCCGGACGGAGGAGGCGCGGGACAATATAAGGCGTATCGGCGGGCTGATCGACCGCATGGCCGCAATCAGCCGGCACCTGCGCAATTTCGCCCGCAAACCGAACGAGAAGCTTGGGTCGGTTTCTCTCGACGAGGCAATGCATGATACGCTCGAGATCATCGCTTGGCGGCTGAAGGCGGCCGATGCCGAGCTGAGGCTTGATCTTGGGAGCCGGCCTCCCATCGTGCGCGCCGGTTCGGTGCGGCTGCAGCAGGTGCTGGTGAATGTGATTTCCAACGCGGCCGATGCGGTGGAAGGGCTTGATGACAGACGCATCGAGGTTTCGGCCTTCGAGGCCGCCGGCAAAGTGGTGCTGACTGTGCGCGATCACGGGCCGGGTGTGCCGGCGGCCATCGCCGAACGTATCTTCGATCCGTTCTTTACAACGAAGGGCGTTGGCAAGGGGCTCGGTCTCGGGCTTTCGATCTCCTACAACATCATCAAGGATTTTGGCGGCAGCCTTGCTGCTGCCAATCATCCCGAAGGGGGTGCGGTGTTCCGCATCGAGCTGCAATCGGCGGCGGGGCTGATGCCGGAGGCGGCGGAATGAACGATGCTAAGATCCTGCTGGTCGACGACGAAGAGGAACTGCGCCGCTCGACGGCGCAGGCGCTGGAGCTTTCGGGCTTTCGTGTCGAGACCTTTTCGAACGGCGATCATGTGCTGGAGCTGATCGGTTACAGCTTTTCCGGCGTCGTCGTCAGCGACATCCGCATGCCCGGCATGGACGGCATGACGCTGATGCAGAAGATCCGCGAGCTCGACCCGGAGGTGCCGGTCATTCTCGTGACCGGCCACGGCGACGTTCAGCTTGCGGTGAAGGCGATGCGCGAAGGCGCCTATGATTTCATCGAGAAGCCGTTCACCCCCGAGATGCTCGCCGGCGTCATCCGCCGGGCGATGGAGCGGCGCGGCCTCGTGCTGGAAAACCGGCTGCTGAAAGCGGTCGCCGGCAAACGCGACGATATCGAGGCGCGGCTGCCGGGACGAACGCAGGTGATGGTGGATCTGCGCTATCGCATCCGGGCGATCGGGGCTAGCGACGCCGATACGCTGATTGTCGGGGACACCGGCGTCGGCAAGGAAGTGGTGGCACGGGCGCTCCACGATATCAGCGCCCGGGCGAGCCGGCCGTTCATCGCGATCAATTGCGCCGCGCTGCCGGCCAACCTGATCGAAAGCGAGCTATTCGGCCATGAGGTGGGCGCCTTTCCCGGCGCGGTGAGGCCACGCTACGGAAAGTTCGAACATGGGCGCGGCGGCACCATCCTGCTCGACGAAATCGGCTCCATGCCCTTCGACCTGCAGGCGAAGTTCCTGCGGGTGCTGCAGGAGCGGATGATTTCCAGGTTGGGATCGAATGAGACGGTGGCGCTTGACGTGCGCTTTATCGCCACGAGCAAGGTGGACCTGGAGGCGGAGGTGGCGGCGGGGCGCTTCCGCGCCGACCTGTTCTACCGGCTGAACGTTGCGACGCTGCATGTGCCATCGCTGTCGCAGCGCCGGGCAGATGTTCCGCTGCTCTTTCTGCAACTGGTTCGGGAAGCGGCCGCCCGCTACGGCCGCGACGAGATGGCGGTGCCGCCCGAGGTGATCTCCGACATTGCCCAGCGCGACTGGCCCGGCAATGTGCGCGAACTCAGGAATGCCGCCGACCGTCTGGTTCTCGGTCTCGACGATGGCGGGCGGCAGGCCGAGGAGGCGACCGGGCTTGCGGAGCGGGTCGCTGAATTCGAACGGGGCGTTATTGCCAGTGCGCTTGTGGCGCATGGCGGCAGTCTCAAACCGGTTTATGAGACGCTCGGCATTTCCCGGAAAACGCTCTACGAAAAGATGCAGAAATACGGCCTCGACAAGCGGATGCTGACCGTCGAAGGCTAACTGCTCTGGAAAGTGCACGCTTACAGATGTGACATTTTCGGCGGCCGGCCGTGCGCCCTCCAATCTCAAATCGCTGACCGAGGTCGGTGCTGCCACCATGAAAAGAGGTGGCTGTCATTGTGCAATGGGTGGGTTTCCACCCATTGCACAAGCCGTTTGTTTCCAAATCGACCCGTGTTGCATCGCACTGTCGCAAAATCCTCTTTCGAAGCTGGCTGCAGTGATTGCGGGCCGATTTTTCCGGGCGACAATAGGTAATCCGAACCGGCGCGGAGGATGTGTCGGCGGGCTAGCTTGTTTTACCAGGGAGGAAACGATGAAAATTCTGAAGGCCATGCTGGGCCTGACCGCGGCGGCCGCGGTCTCTCTTCTCGCCAGCGCCGCTGCGGCGCAGACCTATCCCGAGCGCACCATCACCATGGTCGTACCCTTTGCGGCCGGCGGCCCGACGGATACCGTCGCGCGTCTCGTCGCCGAATCCATGTCGAAGGATCTCGGCCAGCAGATCGTCGTCGAAAATGTCGGCGGCGCGGGCGGCACGCTCGGCGCCGGCCGGGTGGCGAGTGCCGATCCCGACGGTTACACCATCCTGCTGCACCATATCGGCATGGCGACCAGCGCCACGCTCTACCGCAAGCTTGCTTACGACACGCTCGGCGCCTTCGACTATGTCGGCCTTGTCACCGAGGTGCCGATGACGATCGTCGCCCGCAAGGACATGGAACCTACCGACCTCAAGGGGCTGATCGATTATATCAAGGCCAATAAGGACAAGGTGACGGTCGCCAATGCCGGCATCGGCGCCGCCTCGCATCTTTGCGGGATGATGTTCATGAGCGCTATCCAGACGCCGCTGACGACGGTTCCCTACAAGGGAACCGGCCCTGCCATGACCGATCTGCTCGGCGGCCAGGTCGACGTCATGTGTGACCAGACGACCAACACGACCAAGCAGATCCAGGGCGGCACGATCAAGGCCTATGCCGTGACTTCGCCAAAACGTCTCGACGTTATGAAGGACATTCCGACGGCAGTCGAAGCCGGCCTGCCGGGTTTTGAAGTCGGCATCTGGCACGGCATCTACACGCCGAAGGGCACGCCGGCTGAAATCAACGACCGTCTGTCGAAGTCGCTGCAGGTCGCACTGAAGGATCCGAATGTCGCCGCGCGCTTTGCCGAACTCGGCACGGCGCCATCCTCAGACGCCGATGCGACGCCCGCTGCGCTGAAGGCGAAGCTCGAAAGTGAGATCGCCCGGTGGAAAACGGTGATCGAGGCTGCCGGCGAATATGCCGACTGAGACTTGTCCTCGTCCAGGGCATGCCGGATGAGCCCCTCGCCCCAACCCTCTGCCCGCTTGCGGGGAGAGGGACCTGCCCCACGCAACAGCGGCCGGGATGAGAGGCCAGCGGCATATCCCCTTCTCCCCGCGGGCGGGGAGAAGCTGCCGGCAGGCGGATGAGGGCTAGCTCCTTTGTGACGCGTCACGTGAACCATCTCCAACTCCAGGAGACACCATGAAATCCATCAGTTTCGATACCACTAATGCGATCTGCGGCGCGCTCTTCGTCGCGACCGGCGCTTTCTTCGCCATTCAGTCGCTGGGGCTCGACCTCGGCACGGCAGTGCGCATGGGGCCGGGTTATTTTCCCCTGGTGCTTGCCTTTGTGCTCGTGCTTCTCGGCGCGATCATCTTCATTCAGGCACTGCGCGTCGAGGGGGAGCCGATCGGCCCATTCGCCTGGCGCGGCATGGTCTTCATCCTGCCGGCGCCCGTCTTGTTCGGACTGACGGTGCGCGGGCTCGGATTTGCGCCGGCGCTATTCCTCACCGCATTTATCGCCTGCTTCGCATCGCAAAAGATGAACCTGTTCGTTGCGATCATTCTTTCGCTGCTGCTGACGGTCTTTTCGGTGGCGGTGTTCAGCTATGGACTCGGGCTGCCGTTCGAGCGCTTCGGTCCCTGGGTCCGGTTCTAGGAGGCGATGATGGATCTTTTCAGCAATCTCGCGCTCGGTTTTGCGACGGCCGGCACTCCGGAAAACCTGCTCTTCTGCCTGATCGGCGTGCTGCTCGGCACGCTGATCGGCGTGCTGCCAGGTATCGGCGCCACGGCGACGATCGCCATGCTCTTGCCGATCACCTTCCAGCTCGAACCGGTCTCTTCGCTGATCATGCTCGCCGGCATCTATTACGGCGCGCAGTACGGCGGCTCGACCACTGCTATTCTGATCAACATGCCGGGCGAATCCTCGTCCGCTGTCACCGCGATCGACGGTTATCAGATGGCACGCAAGGGCAGGGCAGGGGCAGCGCTGGCGATCGCGGCGTTCGGTTCGTTCTTTGCCGGAACGGTCTCGACCTTCCTCGTGGCGATCTTCGCGCCGCCGCTAACGGCCATCGCGCTGCAATTCGGGTCGGCGGAGTACTTCTCGCTGATGGTCGTCGGCCTCGTTTCGTCGATTGCGCTCGCGCACGGCTCTGTCGTCAAGGCGCTCGCGATGGTGGCGCTCGGGCTGCTGCTCGGCCTCGTCGGCACAGACATCTATACCGGCACGCCGCGCTTCACGCTCGGCATTCGCGAATATGCCGATGGGCTGAATTTTGTGGCGCTTGCCGTCGGCGTTTTCGGGGTGGCGGAAATCCTGCGCAACCTCGAGGGTGAATCGACACGCACGGTATTGATGGCCAAGGTGTCGGGCCTTTTGCCGTCGCGCCAGGAATTCAAGGAGATGATCGCGCCGATTATTCGCGGCACGGTGATCGGCTCGGCGCTCGGCATCCTGCCGGGCGGCGGCGCGATCCTTGCCTCCTTCGCTTCCTATACGGTGGAAAAGCGGATGTCGAAGACGCCGGAAGAGTTCGGCAAGGGGGCGGTTGCCGGTGTCGCCGGACCGGAATCGGCCAACAATGCTGGAGCGCAGACCTCATTCATTCCGCTGTTGACCCTCGGCATTCCCGCCAATCCGGTCATGGCGCTGATGATCGGCGCGATGATCATCCAGGGCATCGTGCCGGGGCCGAATGTCGCCACCGAGCAGCCGGCGCTGTTCTGGGGCATCATCGCCTCGATGTGGATCGGCAACCTGATGCTGGTCATCCTCAATCTGCCGCTGATAGGCCTCTGGGTGAAGCTCTTGACCGTGCCTTACTACGTGCTCTTCCCGATCATCATGGCCTTCTGCTCGATCGGGGTCTACAGCGTCAACGCCAACGTCTATGACCTCTACGCTGTCGCCTTCTTCGGGCTCATCGGTTATGTGCTGGCAAAACTTCGCTGCGAGCCGGCGCCGCTGCTGCTCGGCTTCGTGCTCGGACCGCTGCTCGAGGAAAACCTCCGGCGCGCCATGATCCTGTCGCGCGGCGATCCGACCACCTTCGTCACCCGGCCGATCAGCGCCACTCTTCTGGCCATCGCACTTGCCGTGCTCATCATCGTCTTCCTGCCAAGCGTCAAGAAGAAGCGGGAAGAGGTGTTCGTCGAAGAGACTTGATGATTGAATTTGCGAACCGTTTGATAAACAAGGGATGATCTGACGCGGGCGCCGGTTGGGCGCCCGTTTCGGATGAAGGGATTTCCAGGCCCCAGGAGCATTGCCCGATGAGCATTCCCGCCCGGATCAAGGACGATCTGCCATTCCTCACCGCCCTGCGCCGCGATCTGCATGCCCATCCCGAACTCGGATTCGAGGAGCAGCGCACCGCCGCCATCGTCGCCAGACTTCTTGAGGAGGCTGGCATCGCCGTGCATCGCGGACTGGCCGGTACCGGTGTGGTCGGCACGTTGCAGGTCGGCAACGGCAAGCGCCGGATCGGGCTCAGGGCCGATATGGATGCGCTCGCCATGCCCGAGATGGCGGAGCGGCCCTATAAATCGACGGTGCCTGGCCAGATGCATGCCTGCGGCCATGATGGACATACGGCGATGCTGCTCGGTGCCTCGCGCCATCTTGCGGCGACGCGAGGTTTCTCTGGCACGGTGCATTTTATCTTCCAGCCGGCCGAAGAAGGGCGAGGCGGGGCAAGGCGCATGGTCGAGGAGGGGCTATTCAAGCTTTTTCCCTGCGACGCCGTCTACGGGCTGCACAACATGCCGGGGCTTGCGCTCGACGAGATCGCCGTGGTCGAAGGACCGCAGCTTGCCTCATCGGACAGCTGGCGCATTACTTTTCGCGGCATTGGCACCCACGGCGCCAAGCCGCATCTCGGCCGCGATCCGATCACGGCCGCCGGCACCTTCCTATCATCGCTGCAGACCATCGTCGGACGGGTGGTCGATCCGCTGCAGCCGGCCGTCGTCAGCGCCTGTTTCCTGCAGGCCGGCGACCCGAAGGCGCTGAACGTCATTCCCGATATCGTGAATATCGGCGGGACGGCGCGGGCCTATTCGCCCGAAGTGCGCGACCAACTGGAGACCGAGATCGGTCGGTTGGCGCATGGCACTGCGGCTATGTATGCAGTTGCCGTCGATTACGTATTCGAGCGGCGGATTCCGCCTGTTATCAACGATGCGAATGCAACCGCGCGGGCGCTCGCCGCGGCCGGCTCGGTGTTCGGCAGGAAGGTGCGGACAAGCTTTCCGCCTTCGACGGCAGGTGATGATTTCGCCTTCTTCGCACAGAATGCGCCCGGCTGTTACGTCTGGCTCGGCAACGGCCCGGCGGTAGACGGGGCGCTGCATCACAACACCGCCTATGATTTCAATGATGAGGCGCTTGGTTATGGCGCGGCTTATTGGGTGGCGTTGGTGGAGCGGGAGTTGAAGGCGTAGCCGGTGTTCGCGGCCCTCATCCGCCCTACGGGCACCTTCTCCCCAAGGGTAGAAGGGATACGCCGCAGCGTCTCGATTCCCTCTTCTCCCCTCGGGGAGAAGGTGCCCATAGGGCGGATGAGGGGGCCACACGGGCAATCCCCTCGTTTGCAGTCTGTGCGTCCTGACTTACAAAACCTCCAGCACCGGACTTTCCAGCACCTCGCCCGTCCCGACATCGGCAATCCCCCGGTCCGTCTGATGCGGGCCGAGATTGCAGGCGAGGGTCGCGCCAAAGCAAGCTTTGAAGACCAGGTAGGGCGGTTTCCAGTCGACGATTTTTTCCATGGCCTTGCGGATGTCGGCGAAGGCCAAGGCGGTGTTTTTTAGCGTCGCACTGGTCACCAGGCCGGAGAGCGGCAGCGGCAGGAGCGCCTCGATCTTTCCGTCTTTGGCGACGGCCATGCCGCCGCCGGCTGATATGACGGCATTGGCCGCGAGCGCCATGTCGCGCGTATTGCCGCCGAAGACGGTGAGGTTGTGGCTGTCATGCGAGACGGTAGTGCAAAAGGCGCCGCGCCATTCCCCCCAGCCGGTGAGAAAACCGATGCGCGGGATACCATTTGCCTGCCCGTGCCGATGGGCGACGGCGATCATGGCGCTTCCGGCCGGCGGCACGACGAACCCGTCGCTGACCTCTGCCTCCGCCTCACTCCATTGCGTAAAGCGCGGGCGGTCGATGGTGGCGACGCGGACGCGCTCGCCTCTTGATGGAATGCGGAAATCACGCTCGCCCAGTTGCGGGAGCTTCACCGAATTGACGAGCGGTGCCGGATCGAGCTGCTGGACGGCAATCTGCATGCTGCCGTTGCGGGCGACGATGCGGCCACTTGATATGACCAATTGTGCCCGGAATTCCATGAGGTCCTCGAAGACTACGATGTCGGCGCGGCGGCCAGGGGCGACGAGGCCGAGATCGGGACGCTTCAGCCGTTGTGCGGCATTGAAGGTCGCGGCCCGGATCGCCCATTCCGGCTTCATTCCGTAGCGCACCAGCCGGCGGATGACATCGTCGAGGCCGCCGTTTTGATGGAGTTCATCGGGAAAGACGTCGTCGGTGCAGAGCGTGACAGTCGCCGGTAGGTGGCCGAGACCGTTTAGCACCTCGACGAATTCCTGCAGCAGGTGGTCGTGCGAGCCGCGCAGCTCGATCGTCAGGCCGGCGGAAAGCTTGGCGAGGAGGTCGGCGCCGGAGGTGAGTTCGTGATCGGAGGTGACGCCCGCTGCCATGAAGGCGTTGAGATCGGCGCCTTCAAGGCCACGGGCATGGCCGCAGACGAGCTTGCCGGAGGCAAGGCCGGCATTGACGATCGCCACCATGCGCGGATCGCCGTCGATGACGCCGCGCATGTTCATCACTTCGGCGACGCCGCCGACGGCGGAGGAACGCAACATCTCGGCGATGACGGAGGCATCGAAATCGGCACCGGCGAGTTCCAGGCCGGGAGCCGACGGCACGCAGGAGGGAGCAAGCAGGATCATGCGCAGCGGCAGGCAGCGGGCCGCCTCGATCGCCCAGCGCACACCGTCAAGCCCATGCACGTTGGCGAATTCATGCGGATCCCAGACGACCGTGGTGACGCCGCGCGCCAGCACGGCGCTCGCATATGCCGCGGGTGTCACCATCGAACTCTCGACATGCATGTGGGTGTCGATCAGGCCGGGCGTCAGGATGCCGCCTGCCGCATCGATGATTTCGGCCGCATCGCTGCGGCTTGCCGGAGGGTGGACGCTGGCGATCAGGGCGCCAACGAAGCCGATATCGGCCTCGCGTATCAGTCCCGTCACCGCGTCGAGCAGCCGGCCGCCGGCAATCAGCATGTCGAAGGGCGCATCGCCGCGCGCGGCGGCGACGGCGCGGGCGCGCAAGGCGGGATCGTTGAGATCGCCGGGTTCCTGGCGAGGAATGGCGTTCATTTGCGGGCCTCGTTGACCAGGGCTGCAAGAATGATGACACGCGCCTTGTCGGCATCGATGTCGGCGGCAAATTGGGCATTGAAGGCTGCGTGTGTAGCGCGGGTCTCGACGACGGTGCGGCCACGGGTCAAGGCGCCCTGCAGCTCGACGTCGATGCGCGCGGGCCGGAAACTGACGACATCGGCAGCGACGAAGGCGACGGCGGCGGTGGGATCGTAGATCGCCATGCCCGGGCGGCCGCGGCTGGTACCGATGCGGATGTAGCCTGCAAACATATCGGCGATCAGCCCGGCATTGGCGCCGCCGGCATTGCGCACCGGTTCGGCATCCTCGGGCCTTGCCAGCACCTTGCGGCAGAGATCGAGATCGACCATGCGCAGCGGCAGACCATGGGCAATGACGATCGACAGTGCCTCGGAATCGGCGAGCGCGTTGAACTCGGCAGACGCCGTGTGGTTGCCTGAGGTGACGCCGCCGCCCATCCACACAAGTTCGCTGATGCGGGCGGCAAGATCGGGGCGGGCGAGCGCCACTGCGGCGATATTGGTCAGCGGGCCGAGCGCCAGGATACGGTGCTCGCCCTGACCTTCCAACCAGCGGCAAAGCGCTGCAAAGGCATCGCTTTCGGCAAGGGCTGATACCTCTGGGAGGCTCTTGCCGATGGTTGGGATGCCGGTTTCGCCGAGGATCGCCTGAGCGGTCTCGAGCTTGCCGAGAACAGGCATGGCGCGACCGGTGTGGATGGGGAATTTCCAGCCGAAGGCACTGGCAGCGCTGGCGGCATTCGTTTTCACCTGCCTCAGTGGCGTATTGCCGAAAACCAGCGATACGCCGTCGATCTCTAATTCCGATTGACCCACCACCAGAATGGCGGCGATGTCGTCGAAGCCCATGTCGGTGTCGATCCAGACGCCCATGATTTCACCCAAACCGCTTGAGGCTGGCAGCGCCGGCAACCGGAAGGTCGAAGGCGAGCCTACTTCCGATCTCGTGGGGCGGCAGACCGGCATCAACCTCGGCCTTGATCGGTCCGAGCGCGGTGTCGAGGAGATATTCGCGGGTGTTGCCTGCGAAAGACGTGCCGCGCACGGTGCCCTGAAAAGTGCCCGAGCCAAGGATCACCTTACGTGGCCGCCAGGCGAGGCCTGCCGCAGCTTGCGGTGCGGGGCCGGAAAGGGCGATCGGGCCGTTCGGCGTCACAAGCTTTCCATCCTTCAGCGCGAAGACATTCTCGAAGCCGACGAAATCGGCGACGAAGGCGGAGGCCGGATTGTTGTAGATTTCTTCCGGCGTGCCGATCTGTTCGATGCCGCCGTTCAACATCACGACGATGCGGTCGGCGAGCGCCAAGGCCTCGACCTGGTCGTGGGTGACGAAAATCATGGTGACGCCGGTCTCCTTCTGCACCCGCTGCAATTCGGCGCGCATTTCGAGGCGAAGCCGGGCATCGAGATTGGAAAGCGGCTCGTCGAGCAGCAGCACTTTCGGCTCCATCACCATCGAGCGGGCGAGCGCCACACGCTGCTGCTGGCCGCCGGAGAGTTCGGCGGGCTTGCGGCCGGCGAAAGCCGACAGGCCGACCGATTTCAGGCCGGAGGCGATACGGGCGTCGAGATCTGCGCCCGAAATACCCTTGAGGCGCAGGCCAAAAGCGACGTTCTCAAAAACCGTCAGATGCGGGAAGAGCGCGTAGGACTGGAAGACGAGTCCGACGGCGCGCTTGTTGGCCGAAACGCGGGTGATATCGGCTCCATCGAGGCTGATACGGCCGGAGGCGGGCGTCAGCAGGCCGGCGATGGCTCGCATGGTTGTCGTCTTGCCGCAGCCGGAGGGGCCGAGAAGCGCCACCAGTTCACCCTTGCCGATCGTAAGGTCGAGATTGCCGACCGCGACCGTGTCGCCATAGGCAAGCGTCAGCTTGTCGAGTTGAAGATAGGCATCAGACATAGCGTGAGAATCCCAGGAAACGTTCGGCGAGGAAGACGATGCCCATCGAGAGAAAGGCGAGAAGGGCGGAGAGCGCCGCAATGGACGGATCGTAGGTGGTTTCCATGTAGCCCAGCATGTCGATCGGCAACGTGCGGACGCCTGGTCCGGAAAGGAAGAGCGACACCGGCACTTGATTGAAGCTGGTGACGAAACCGAGGATGAAGGCGGCAAGGATGCCGCCGCGGATATTCGGCATGACCACGCGGAAGAAAGCGCCGAGTCTGGACGAGCCGAGCAGGACGGCGGCCTCCTCGATGTCCGAGCGCAGATTGTCGAGGCTTGCCGAGACGACACGCACTGCATAGGGCAGTACCAGTGCGGTATGGGCGAAGAAGAGTGCCAGCGTGATGTCGAAACCGAAAGGAACGACGAGATAACGCAGCAGCGCCAGGCCGACGATGATGCCGGGCACGATGATCGGCAGCGAGACGATGGTGCGGACGGTTTCGGCCGCGGGCAGCCGGTAGCGCGACAGGGCATAGGCGGCCGGGATGCCGAGGATGAGGGCTGCGAGCGTTCCGAAGACGGCGAGGAACATCGACATGGCGAAGCTGTCGCGGAAACTCTCGACAGTGAACACCTTCATGACCCAGCGCAGCGACAGTCCCTGTGGCGGGAAGGCCAGCGTATCGCCGGCCGATAGCGAAGCGGCAATAATGATCAGGAACGGACCGATCAGGAAGACCAGCAGCAGGAAAAGCACGATCGGCGAAAATAGGCGCAGGGTCATCGGCGGTTCCTCGCCGTCGCAAGGCGTTTCAGCAGGATATTGGCCGCAAAGCTCATGATGATCAGAATGAAGGCGATGACGCTTGCCGAGACGAAATCATTGGCGACGGAAACCTGCTGATACAGCAGCGTTTCCAGCATCAGCACCTTGGAGCCGCCAAGCACGGCAGGGGTGATATAGGCGGTCAGCGATCCGGTGAAGACCAGCGTGCCGCCGACGACGAGACCTTCCTTGGTCAGCGGCAGGATGACCTTCCAGAAGACCTGGAACCAGTTGGCGCCAAGCACGCGTGCTGCGGGTATCGCATCCTTCGGCATGTTTTCGAGCGCGCTGATTAAGGAAAGTATCATCAGCGGTAGAAAGAGCTGCAGGAGGCCGATGAAGACGGCGGTCTCGGTGAACAGCAGCCGCAGCGGCTCGGCGCTGAGGCCGAGGCCCGTTATCGCCTGGTTGACGATGCCGGTGCGGCCGAGAATGACGATCCAGGCATAGGTGCGGGCGACAGGAGAGATCATCAGCGGCAAGGTGACGAGGCCGATCATGCGGCCTTTGCCATTCGGTGGCAAGTTGACGATGGCGAAGGCTGCGGCATAACCGATGACAGCCGAGACGGCGGTAACTTCGAGGCCGAGCCGGAAGCTGCGCACGAAGACCGTGCGGTTCAGCGTCTCGGAGAAGAAACCGGCATAGGCCGACAGTGTCCAGGCGCCACCGGCATGGAAACCCTCCGACAGCAGGATTGCGACGGGCAACAGAAAGACCAGGGTTGCAAAGACGGCTGCCGGCAGGGCAAGCGCCAGGGCTTCTGCGCGGTTCTGGAACATGAGACGCCTTTCGAGCGGACGGAGGATGGTCCCGGCTGAGGCGCCGGGACCGGTTCTCAGGCAGGCCTTATTGCCCGACCTTTTCGTTCCATGTCTTCAGCCAGCCGGCACGGTTGTCGAGGGCGACGGCGGAGGGGATCAGCTTGAGGCTCTTGGCGGTTTCCTCGCCATAGGTGAGGTTGTTGGCGGCGGCTTCGGAAAGCTTGACCTCGCGGTTGGCCGGGCTGTCGATCAGCTTTTCGGCAAGCTTGGTCTGGATGTCGGTCGAGAGCCAGAAATCCATGAATTGCAAAGCGAGGTCCTGATTCTTCGCCCCCTTGGTCAACACCAGCACATTCATGCCGCCGGTCTGGCCCTCCTTTGGCGTTGCCCAGGCGACCGGCACGTCGAGCTTGGTGAAACCGGCCCAGGAGAAACGGCCGATCGGCGCTGCCCAGATTTCCTCCTGCTGCATCAGTTGCACCAGTTGCGAGGATTTTTCATAGAAGGTGACGATCTCGTCCTTCTTTTCGCCCAGCGCCTCGATCGGTCCTTTCAGATCGGGCGTATCTTTTCCAAGCGCCAGGCCGAGCATGTAGAGCGCCGGTGGGCCCTGATTGGTGGTCACGTTCGGAAACGCGACGTGCCCGACATATTCCGGCTTCAAAAGGTCGGTCCAGGAATCGATCTTCATCTTGTCGGACCGATAGGCGATCGAGGTGGCGTAGAAGGTATAACCGACACTCATGCCGTCGCCGTTCGGGTCCTTGGCAACGTCGTAGAGCTTGGTGAAGCTGGCAAGCTTGGCGGTATCGATCTTGTCGATCAGGCCGGCGCGTGAGGCGGCTAGCGCATCGGCCATCGAAACGGCGGCGAGATCGATGACGGGATTGGCCTTGTTGGCTTCCAGCTTGGCCAGACGCTCGACGCTGTTGCCGGTCTCGACCACCAGCTTGCAGCCGCATTTGGCTTCGAAGGGATCGTAGACCAGCGCCTTGAAATCGTCCTGCGCAAAGGCATAGACGGAAATGGTCAACGTGCGGTCGGCAGCGGCCGCTCCGAGCGGAGAAAGGGCGGCGATTGCTGCCGAGGCAATGAGAGCTTTTTTCATCTTACATGTTCTCCATCTCTGAGGTTTTTGGTGCCGGGGTTCGCAGGCCCGGATGATTGGCGGACGATCAGCTGCATGGCGACGCGATCGATCTCGGCGGTAACCAGCATGCCTTGCCGGATGCTGCTTGTTCTTATGGTATCCACCAGCGCCGACACGGCAATTCCGGCAATAGTGTCCATGTCCATTCGAACCGTCGTCAGCGACGGCGTGACGACCGGCGACCAAATGAGGTCGTCGAAGCCGGTAACGCTGACATCGGCCGGAATGTTGACACCGGCCTGCTGCAGCTCCGTCAGCGCGCGAAGCGCCTGCAGGTCGGAGAGGGCTGCGAAGGCCGTGAACCCCTGCCTGACTTTTTCGGCGAGACCGAGCGGGCAGCCGCTGCCACCAATTTGCTCCAGCCTCTCGATCCACAGTGTCTCGGAATGCATTCCCAGGCGCATCCCGGCGCGGATGCCGTCAGCGCGGTCGTTCTGGACGTTGGATTCCTGATTGTTGCCGATGATGAGGATGCGGCGATGGCCGAGGCTGGCGAGATGGCCGGCGATTTCGCACCCGCCCTGCCAGTGGTCGGCGGCAACGGTATTGCCTGGTGTGGAGGCGGTGTCGATAACGGCGACCGGACAGGCGGCGGCGGAAATGCGGGTGGCGCGGCGGGGAATGATGACCATGCCGTCGACGCCGCGCTCGACCAGCCGATTGATCGCTTCGGTCTGGGTGGCGGCGTCGCCGCGGGAATCGGCGATCAGCACGCCGTAACCGGCGGCGGAAGCGGCGAATTCGATCGCCTGGGCAATCTTCGGGAACAGCGGATTGGCGATATCAGGGAGCACCAGGCCGAGAACGCCGCTGCGGCCGGTCCTCAGCGCCCGGCCGGCCTGGCTCGGGACATAACCGAGTTCGGCCGCATGCTCGCGGATCCTTTCAACCAATTGGCCGGATACCCGACCCTTGCCTGATAACGCATTGGAGACCGTGGCGACGGAAACGCCGAGCGACGTCGCTATCCTGCTGAGGTTCGGTCCCGAACGCGATGAAGCCATGATCGACGGCGCTCTTGATTAATCGTTTAATCAAGCTTTACATCAGCTTTTTTCGCTTGTCGATTCCCAATTCATCTTATGTGAATTATCCGGATACAAAATTCGGTCAACATGAAAAAGCCCCGCGGGACGATCGCGGGGCTCTGGATGTCAGACGGCACAAGGCGGCCGATCAGGTCTTGGCGGGCTTCACCACGACAGTGGTGTTGGCTACGGTGGTCTTGCCGCCTGGGGCAAAGCCGCCGCCGACTGCGACGTTCAGCGAGACATAGTCCTTGGCCATCTGCTGGACGGCTGCGGCAAGGCTTGCTTGGGCGAGCGAAACCTGGCGCTGGGCGTCGAGAACGTCAAGCAGCGACGAAGCGCCGTCCTTGTAGGATGCGGTGGAAAGTTCGAGTGTCTCCTGCGTGGTCTTCACCTGAGCCTGGAGTGCCGAGACGGTGCGGGCGTCACGCCGGACGGCCGAAAGCGCGTTCTCGACCTGTTCGATCGCGGTCAGCACGGTCGATTTCCAGTTGAGGTAGGCCGTAGCAGCATCAGACTGTGCCGATTTGACGTTGGCGCGCAGGCGGCCACCATCGAGGATCGGCAGGTTGAGGGTCGGGCCGAAGGACCAGGGTGTCAGGCCGCCATGGATGCCGCGCTGATTGATATAGGCCGGCGAAATCGAGCCGCTGAGCGAGATGCTTGGATAAAGCTGCGCCTGGGCAACACCGATATTGGCCGTTGCGGCAGCGAGGTTACGTTCCGCTACGCGGATATCAGGCCGGTTGCGGATCAGGTCTGCCGGGATGCCGGAGGTGATGCTGCCGCGGAACACCGGCTGACCGGCGCCCCTCAGCAGCTCATCGACGAGAGTTGATGCAGGCAGGCCGAGCAGCGTGGCGATGTGATGGGCCGATATGCGGGCATTGGTTTCGAGGCCGGGAATTTCGGCGAGCGTCGACTGTACCAAGCCTTCGGCCTGGACGACGTCGAGACGCGAGGCGGCACCAGCTTCAAGCTGGAATTTGGTGAGTTCGTAGGTCTCCTGGCGAGACTTCAAGTTGGCCTTGGAAAGCGCCAGGCGCTGCTGGTAATAGCGGACATCGATATAACTCGAGACCATGTCCTGCACGAGAGTGAGCTTGGCGACGTCCGCGGATGCGTAAGCGGAATCGAGCGAAGCGAGAGCGCCTTCCGTGCTGCGCTTGTAGAGGCCGAAGATATCGAGCAACCAGCTCAGCTGTGCTTCGCCGCCGCTGGTGTTGCGTGTGTCAAACTGCGACCGCAGCTCACCCCTCTGGCCGCTGACCGTGTGCGAGGCGCCGACCGTCAGGTTCGGCAGGCCGCCGGCTCCTGCTACGGTAACGTTGGCGGAAGCCGCATTGATTCGTTCGATCGCCTGCTGGATTGACAGGTTCTGGTCGAGGCCGCTCTGGACATAGCCGTTCAGCTTGCGGTCGTTGAAGGCATTCCACCAGGCTACGGTGGTGACATCGCCGTCGCTCTTGGTGCTGCCCTCTCCGAATTTGGCGGGCAGTGGCATCTCAGGAGGAACATGATCCGGGCCAACAACGCAGCCCGACAACAATAACAATAATGCCGGTGTGGCAAAACGAAGAGATACCATTCATTTCATCCTGTACTCGAGCAAGTCAATTCTAGTCTGAAGCTTCATACTTCACTAACGGCCGCCGCGCCTCGCTCTACCAAAAACACCATGCCGAAGCAGTCGGCCGCAATGTAGCAACGAGAACAGCATTATCACAGTGCATTTATATCACACTCCTGCCGCATTTTTGCCGCGTGTGGCAAAGATGCGTCGAATGACGACGAAGAAGGAGGGAACGAAGAAGATTCCGAGCATCGTCGCCGCCAACATGCCGCCGAGAACGCCGATACCGATGGCGTTTTGTGCCGCCGAACCCGCGCCTGTCGCGATTGCCAGCGGCACGACGCCGAGAATGAAGGCAAGCGAGGTCATGATGATCGGCCGCAAGCGTAATCTCGCCGCTTCCAGCGTCGCTTCGTAGAGGCCCATGCCACTTTCCATGCGATCTTTGGCGAATTCGACGATCAGGATCGCGTTTTTTGCCGCCAGCCCGATGGTTGTGAGCAGGCCGACCTTGAAATAGACGTCGTTGGCCTGACCGAACAAGGTTGCTGCCGTCAGCGCCCCGAGAATACCGACAGGCACCGCCATGATCACCGAGAAAGGGATGGACCAGCTTTCGTAAAGCGCCGCCAGGCAGAGGAAGACGACGAGAACGGAGATTGCATAGAGCATCGGCGCCTGCGAACCGGAAAGCCGCTCCTGATAGGAGATGCCCTGCCAGGCGACCGTATAACCGCCGCCCAGCTGTTCGGTCAGCGCTTCCATTTCGTTCATCGCATCGCCGGAGGAAATCCCGGGTGCGGAAGCTCCGTCGAGCGGAATGGCGCTGACGGCGTTGAAGCGGGCAAGCGAGGGCGCACCCTTCACCCACTCCGTTCGGGTAAAGGCGGAAAACGGCACCATTTCGCCGGCATTGTTGCGGGCATACCAGTGGTCGAGATCATCAGGCTGCATGCGGAAGGGCGCATCGCCTTCAACGTAGACGGGCTTGATCTCGCCATTCAGGGTGAAATCGTTGACGTCGCGGCCGGTGAAGATGATCGACAGCATCGAATTGACCGAGGCGATGTCGACGCCCATCGCACCGATCTTTTCCTGATCGAGCACGATTCGCATCTGCGGCTCGACTTCCTTGTTGCTGCTGCGCAGCGCCACGATCTTGCCCGAGGTGTTGCCCATCTGGATCAGCCGCTTGGAGGCGGCTGTCAAGGCATCATTGCCGTGACCGCCGGTATCGACGAGATACATGGAGAAGCCGCTCGACACGCCGAGGCCCTGGATCGCCGGCGGCAGAAGCGCGAAAACCTGCGCCTCGCGGATCTTGAAGAAACTGCCAAGCGCCCGGTTGACGACCGACTGGGCGCTCAGCGCCGGATCGGTACGCTGCGAGAAATCCTTGAGCTTGGTGAAGACGATGGCGCTGTTCTGGCCGGAGCCGTTAAAGCCGAAGCCGAGCGCGCCGAACACGGATTCGACCGCATCCTTCTCATTTTCCCGATAGTACTTCTCGACCTTCTCGACGACTGCCTGGCTTTGCTGGGTCGTCGAGCCCGGCGGCGTGGTGACGATGGTCAGCAGTACGCCCTGGTCTTCCTGCGGCAAGAACGAGCTCGGCAGGCGGGTGAAGAGATAGGCGCAGCCGGCGCCGACGAGCAGGAAGACCAGCATGACGCGGATCGGCCGTTTCAGGAGATAGCCGATGGTGCTGACATAGCCGTTGGTCGAGCGCGTGAAATTGCGGTTGAACCAATCGCCGACGCGGTGTTTCCTGTGTTCGCCGACCGGCTTCAGCATCGTGGCGCAAAGGGCGGGCGTCAGCACGAGGGCGACGAGCGCCGACAGTAGCATGGCCGAGACGATGGTGATCGAGAACTGACGATAGATGATGCCGGTCGAACCACCAAAGAAAGCCATCGGAATGAAGACGGCGGTGAGGACGAGGGCGATGCCAACAATGGCGCCGGTGATTTCGCCCATCGACTTTTCCGTCGCCTCGAGCGGCGAAAGCTTCTCTTCGGACATGATGCGTTCGACATTTTCGACGACGACGATGGCGTCGTCGACGAGTAGGCCGATCGCCAGCACCATCGCGAACATCGTCAACGTATTGATCGAATAGCCGGTGATCGCCAGCACCCCGAAGGTGCCGAGCAGGACGACGGGAACGGCAATCGTCGGGATCAGCGTCGCCCGCAGGTTCTGCAGGAAGATGAGAAGGACGACGAAAACGAGCACGATCGCCTCGATCAGCGTGTGCACCACCTTTTCGATCGACAGCTCGACGAAGGGCGTCGTGTCATAGGGATAGGTAATCTCGACACCGGCGGGCAGGCCGCGGCCGATGACAGCGAGCGCAGAGCGCACGCGGGCGGCGGTATCGATGGCGTTGGCGCCGATCGCCAGGTTGACGGCAAAACCGGTCGAGGGCTGGCCATTGTAACGCGAATTGCCGCCGTAGCTTTCCTGGCCGATCTCGATTCGCGAGACATCGCTCAGGCGCACCGTCGCGCCATCCTTTTCGACCTTCAGGATAATGTGCTCAAAATCGGCGACGGTGGTCAGCTGACTTTGCGCAGTGATGGTAACGTTGATCTGCTGGCCGGGGATTGCCGGCTGGGCACCGAGCGAACCGACGGAGACCTGGGTGTTCTGCGCCTGGATGGCGGCGGTGACGTCGCTCGGCGTCAGCTGGTATTTCAGCAGCTTGAAGGGGTCGAGCCAGACGCGCATGGCGTATCCCGAGCCGAAGACGTTGATGCTGCCGACGCCCTCCAGGCGCTGGATCTGGTCCTCGATCGAGGTCGACACGATGTTGCCGAGGTCGACCGAATTGCGCTTGCCGTCGGTGGAAACGAGCGAGCCGACGAGAAGAATGCTGGAGGTCGAGCGGGTTACGCTGATGCCGGCATCGATAACGTCGTTCGGAAGCTTCGACTGAACCAGCTGCAGCTTGTTCTGCACCTGTACCTGGGCGATATCAGGGTCGGCGCTCGTCCCGAAGGTCAGCTGGATGCTGGCCGAACCCGTCGACGAGGTTGAGGTCATATAGGTGAGATCGTCGAGGCCGGTCATGCCGTCCTCGATGATCGTCGTCACCGATTTCTCGACAGTCTCAGCACTCGCACCCCGATAGGTGGCATTGATACGGACCGTCGTCGGCGCGATGTCGGGATATTGCGAGATCGACAGGGTGGAGATCGCCAGCAAGCCGGCGAGCATGATGGTGATCGCAATGACCCAGGCGAAAATCGGACGTCGGATGAAAAACTTGGCCATCGGTTGTTCCTGTGCGGCTGAGACGGCGACGTAGGGGCTCGAAGCGATTACTTCGCTGCGGGCTTCTGTGCGTCACCGGCCGCGGGCTGCTCAGCAGCCACGACCACGCCGTTGTCGGTGATCTTCATCGGAACCGGCTTCACCGGCATGCCTGAGGTGATCGATTGCAGGCCACTGACGATCAGCTGATCGCCGTCCTTGATGCCTTCGGTCACGAGCCAGGAATTGTTGGAGGGCGAGCTGTTTTCGAAAGCGCGGGTTTCGACCTTGCCATCGGCGGAAACGAACTGTGCCGTCAGCCGGCCGTTGGCATCACGGCTCGTTGCCAGTTGCGGCAAGGCATACCCCGCCTCGGCGCCGAGTTCGACGGTTGCCCGGACATACATGCCGGGCAGGACGAGACGGTCGGGATTGGGAAAGAGTACGCGGATAATGAAGGTGCCGGTGGTCTCACTGACCACCTGCTTCGACATGTCGAGCTTGCCCTGCTGATTGTATTCCTTGCCGTCTTCGAGGATCAGGTGGAACACGACACTGGCGGCGCCCTTGATGTCGCCGGCGGCCATCGCATCGCGCAGCTTCAGCAGGTTGGTGCTCGATTCCGTCAGCGAGATATAGATTGGGTCAAGTTGGCGGATCGTCGTCAGCGCCGTCGTCTGATTGGCTGAAACGACGTTGCCGACATTATAGGCTGTCTGGTCGCTGACGCCGTCGAAGGGCGCGATGATCCTGGTATGGTCGAGATCGATCTGTGCGGCGGACAGCGCTGCCTTTGCTGACTCGACTTCGGCCTTGGCCTGAAGCAGCGTCGTCTTGGCCGTTTCGAATTCGATCTGGGTGGCGCCACTGCCGACGAGGCGCTGGTAGCGGTCGAGATTGCTTTCAGCGCTCGGCACACTCGCTTCGGCTTTGGAGATTGCCGCCTTGGCTTGCTCGACGGCGGCAATATAGGGGGCATCCTCGATCTGGTAGAGAAGGTCGCCCTTCTTGATCTCGCCGCCTTCCTTGAAGGCGATCTCGCGGATGAGGCCGCTTACCTGCGGCCGGATATCAGCCGTCTGGAAGGTCTCGGCGCGGCCGGGAAGGATCGTGGTGATCGGGAAACTCCCCTTTTTCAGCGCGATGACCCCGACAGGCGCCGCCTGCTGGGCCGTGCCTGCGGATGCATTGCCGGCGGGCTTGCTGGCGTTATCGCTGCAGGCTGCGAGCAATGCGCCGAACGCCAGCGCCGAGGAGATGAGGAGGGCACGCCGTATCATTCTGAATTCCCTGTGCGATGGCAGTTGCCGTTCAATCCATGGCCGCAGCTCAGCCGAGCGCAGACTTGTATAAGCGTCAGGATTGGTTCGGCATTCAAATGCCATTGTCCGAATTTAACAAAAGCTTTACGAAGTGACGTAAGTTAGCGATCGTCACTTAGCAAGCGTTATTTTGCAGTGCGGCATCGACGAAGCCCACGATGTGCTCGGCGCGGTGCACGAGTGTTTCCTTGTCGTCACGGGCGATCAGGATAGGGTGCAGCACGCAGGCAAGCACGTCTGCGACGGTGCGTGCCGCGCTTTCGGGGTCGCGGCAATGATAACGTCCCTCCGCCATTCCCTCGCCGATGATCTCACCGAGCTTTTCTTCGATACGGGCGCGATAACGGTTGCCGGCCTCGAGTTTGGCCTCAATTGTCGAAAGCACCATTTCGAAGATGTAAGGGTTCTTCTGGATGTCCTGCAGATGGCCTTCCAGCAGGCGAAGGACGAAGCGAAGCAGTTGCTCCTTCGGCGGCAGGTCCTGGTCGAAGGCTGCAAAACGCTCGGTCGCATTGTCGAGATGGCGCCCGGCGATCGCATCGATCAGCGCGACTTTAGAACGGAAATGCTTGAAGACATTGGCCGGCGACATGTGGAGCGCGCCGGCGATGTCGGCAATCGACACTGCGACATAGCCGCGCTCGCGAAACAGCATCTCCGCCATGGAGAGAATGTCTTCCCGCGTTTCCTCGGCCTTGCGTCTCGGCCTTCTTGCCATCCGTCCCCCGCCGGGCGAGCCCGATCCTTCTTTCGGCTGATGTTAGCGCGATTGCACGAAATGCAGCAAGTCGATCATTGGCCGGCGGCCTTCGCGCCGCCCTCTCAGAGGAAGTAGGGGGTGAGGTTCTTTCGGACACGGGCAAGCGGCGTCTCGCCACTATCGTCGGGCACAAAGCGCTGGCCGGTGATCGCCTCATACGCCTTGATATAGACGGCCGAGGTCTGCTCGATCAGTTCGTTGGGGATTTCCGGAATGTCGTCCTTATAAGGGTCGCAGCGCTCTGCCACCCAGGCGCGGACGAAATCCTTGTCGAAACTTTCTGGACGTTTTCCCGCGGCGAAGCTTGCCGGATAGCTTTCGGCAAGCCAGTAGCGGCTGCTGTCGGGCGTGTGGATCTCGTCGGCTAGGATGATATTGCCGTCGCCATCGGTGCCGAATTCATATTTGGTGTCGACCAGAATCAATCCACGTTTCGCGGCCATCTCCTGGCCGCGGGCGAAGAGCGCAAGCGCGTATCGCGACAGGGTCTGCCACCGCTCCTTGGTCAGAAGGCCGCGCGTGACGATTTCGTCAGGCGTCAGCGGCTCGTCATGGCCGCCATCGAATTCCTTGCTGGTCGGGGTGATGACGGGTTCGGGCAGGATCTGGTTGTCGCGCATGCCGTCTGGCAGGCGCATGCCGTACATCTGGCGCTCACCCTTCTTATAGAGTGTCAGGATCGACGTGCCGGTGGTGCCGGCGAGATAACCGCGCACGACGATCTCGACCGGCAGGATGTCGAGCCGCGTGCCGATGACGACATTCGCATCGGGATAGTCGAGGACGTGGTTCGGGCAGATGTCCCTTGTCGCCTCGAACCAGTAGCGCGCCGTCTGCGTCAGCACCTGGCCCTTATAGGGAATGCAGGTGAGAATGCGGTCGAAAGCACTCAGCCGGTCGGTGCTGATGATAATCCGGCGTCCGTCCGGAAGATCGTAATTCTCGCGCACCTTGCCGCGATAATAATTCGGCAGTTCCGGGAAATGGGCTTCGGAGAGGATTCGCACGGCGCTCGACTGTCCTTGTGATTGGGTGAAGGCTTCCTGCTCTACTGCATAATTCCTTAAATCGGAATCGATTTAAGGAATTATGCAGCACTCAAAATGCTCCAGCGTCCTTTGCGCGTCTGAAAGACGCGCGGCGCTGTAGTCATTGCCGGGAAGTCAAGGTGGCGCCCAAGTATCGCATCACAGCCAGAACAGAGCCAGGAGAAGCAAAGCGAGGCCGTAACTTGTAACGGCAAGCGGCCAGCCGGCGCGCAGGAAGTCACTGAAGCGGTAGCCGCCAATGCCCATCGCCAACGTGTTGTTGTGATGGCCGAAGGGCGTCAGGAAATCGAGCGAGGCGCCGGCCGCGACGGCGATCAGATAGGCGTCCGGCGCATGGCTGCCGGCCTTTGCGAATTCCAGTGCGATCGGCGCCAGAACGATTGCGACCGTCGCGTTGTTGACGAAGGGTGTCAGCGCCATGGCGAGGAAGAGGATGAGAGCAATGCCGAAGAGCGGATGGGTGATCGGCACGACGAGGCTGAGCCAGCCGGCAATGGTTTCTGCCGCCCCAGTGGTTGCCACTGCCTGACCGATCGGGATCATCGCCGCCAGCATTATAATGATCGGCCAATTGAGATCGGCCATCGCCTGTCGGATGTTGAGATGATTGAGCAGGGCAAGCACGAGCACGACGCCGGCAAAAGAAACATCGGGACGCAAGCCGGCCGCCGAGGCGGCGATGCCGCAGGCAAAGAGCGCGAAGGGCCGCCAAGAGAGCGAGGCTGGTTCGCTCGAAGCAGCCGAGGCGAGCGGCAGGCACTCGCTTTCTTCAAGCGCTTCGGCGATCGCCATGCGCGGCCCCTCCAATGTCAATATATCGCCAATCGACAGCTGCAGATCCAGGAAGCGGCCTTCTATGCGCGGCGCGCGCATGGCGAGAGCGGTGACCGCAACGCCGCGACTGTGAAAGATTTCGAGCGAGCGGATCCGCGAACCCACCAGCGTGCTTTCCGGCATGACGACGGCTTCGACACGGGTAAAATCCGGCTGCAGGCCATGCGGGTGGGCATCGGCCATCAGCGCCTGCGCGGCGGCAAGGCCTGCAAAGACCGTATCGCCGCCTTCGGCAAGCAACACGTCGCCGGCTGCGATCACCGACTGGTCGAGCGGACCGAAGACGAAATTGTCGCCACGGATTAGCGCATGCGGCTTGATGCCGAAACGCGCGGGACAATCGGAAAGCCGCACGCCGATCAACGGCGAAACGTCGGGGATGCGACGCTCGACGACGATGCGGCGCGTGGCCGGAGAGGCCGTCGCCGGCGCTTCGTCGAGATCTGGAAACAGCCGCTGCACGCGAAAGGCGATGAGCAAAATGCCGGCGATCGCGACCGGCAGGCCGACATAGGCGAAATCGAAAAAGCGAAAGCTCGCGCCGGTCGCTTTGGTGAGCGCATCGCTGACGAGCAGGTTGGCCGGCGTGCCGATCAGCGAAACGAGACCGCCGAGCAGGGCTGCGAATGAGACCGGCATGACGAGCTGGCGGCGGGGGATCGCCAGAGCCGTGCCGAGCCGCAGCGCCACCGGCAGGGCGATCGCAAAGGCACCGATATTGTTAATGAAAATGGAGATGAATCCGGTAAGCGACGAAATGCCTGATATGACCTGGAAACCCGAGGGCCCTGAGGCGGCGAAACGGGCAGCCAGACTGTCGAAGAGCTTGGCGCGCGCCAGCACCTGAACAATCAGCAGGATCTCGACGACGGTGACGACGACGGGACTGGCGAAGCCCGTGAAGATCTGGTCGGCGGGATAGAGGCCGAGCGCATGGCCGACAAGCAGACCGGCGATCGAGACCACCTCGATGCGGAAGCGATCGAGTGAGAAGAGAACGAGCATCCCCAGCAGAAGGATCAGCAGGAGTGCTTGCTCGAACGTCATGCGTGGATCCGGTCTTTCATCGACCAGGCAGACTGTAATCGTTCCTCATGCTCTGTACAGAGGTGCCTTCAGGCAAAGATTGGACAATTTCCATATCTCGCGTCAAGCCGTCGGAGCCTGCCACCGGCCCGCTGCGTTCCGTTCCAGAATGGGCGTTGCGAAAACGCCGACTGTGCGCTCGATCCATTGCGGCCCGACGGCCGCAAGGCTGTCGCGCCAGCGCTCCGATTGCAGCATCGCCGCACCGATGGCGGCGGGTTCGATGCCGCAGGCCGTCAGCAGGTGAAGACCGGCGGCGATCGAGGCGCCGCTGGAAATGACGTCATCAATCAGAGCGACGCGCCGCCCGGTCAGCAGCGGCAGCATGCGCGGATCGATATAGAGCCGCTTCTGTTGCGTTGGCGTGGTGATCGAGGACAGGGCAACGGAGAGCTCGTCGCGGTACCAGAATTTGCGTGAGGTGCCGAGCGGAACGTACCTGTTATGACCGAGCTTCTGCGCCACGGCGGCGGCAAGCGTCAGGCCGAGCGTCGGCAGGCCGGCGACAACATCGATGCGCATGGGCCTGATCTTTTCGGCGAGGCTTTCGGCCAGCGCATCGAGGACGGCGAAGCTCGCCTGGTTGACGATCAGCGAGGCAAGGGCGTGATCGCCATCCGCCAGTATGCGGATCGGCAGGCGAAGTTGGCGGCCATCCTCCAGCGCGGCGACATAAAAGGAGGTGAACTCCCGGTCGTCGGGGAAGGTGCCGGGAGGATGAATCTCCTGCCAGAAATCATGCGGCGCCATCGCCATCGCCATCACATCGGTCAATTGCGTCTCGCCCTTTCCATGCCGGTTCTGCGGCGTAGCGCCTGCAATTCCACCTCGCTCAGCGCACGCACGGCGCCTTTCGGCAGTTCGCCGAGTTCGAGCCCGCCGATTGCAACGCGCACGAGGCGCAGGCATTCGCTTCCGAGGGCTTCCAGCATGCGGCGGATCTGGCGGTTGCGGCCCTCGTCGAGCTCGACCTCGATCCAGGAATTCCGGTCGCCCTGGCGCAACCGCCGCGCGGCGGTCGCCGTCAGCAATTCGCCGTCGTGACGGATGCCCGATGTCATGGCGGCGATGCCTTCATCATCCATGACGCCGTCGATCTGGACGTGATAGGTCTTCGTCACATGGGTAATCGGATCGAGCAGGATCTGCGCGAATTCGGTGTCGTTGGTGAACAGCAGCAGCCCCTCGCTTGCCTTGTCAAGCCGGCCGACGGGGGAGAGATGCGGGATATCGAAATCCCGGAGACAATCATAGACCGTTGGTCTGCCTTCGGGATCATGACGGGTCGTGACGAGACCGCGGGGCTTGTTGAGCATCAGGTAGATTTTCGCCTCTGCAACGATCACGAGTCCGTCGACGCTAATCCGAGCAGTTGCAAGATCGACCCATGCGGAGATATCGGTGATGGTGCGGCCGTCGACGGCGACGCGGTTTTCGGCGATCAGCCGTTCGGCCTGGGTTCGGGAGCAATAACCGAGCTTAGAGAGGGCGCGGGGAAGGGTGACCCGCTTGCCTGCAGCGTTATCGGCGGGCTTTGTCCGCTCACGCGTCTTATGCGGTGGGCGCCGCTCCCTCATCTGCCGTCCTTGTCTTGCTTCGTGCCCTCTCTTGGCATGAACGGCGCATGGATGCCAGCAACGCAAAAGAAAACCAGACGGAATGAATAATGCCGCAAAAAGGATTCAGCGCTTCAGGGTAAAGCGCAGTGGGGCTTGCTGGGATTGGGCTGCCTCAGCGGCAGACCATGAAGCCGGCCAGTTCCTTGCGGCTGACAACGATACCGGCGGCGGCCTTGACCGGGTCCGGATGTGTGTAGGATAGGCTTGGCATTTCCGGCAGGTCGAGTGCCTGGCGCATATTCATGATGCCGACGGCGTGACGACCATTGGCGCCGTCGACGCTGACTTCGATGATGCAGTTGGCCCTCTTGTTTTCCATGGTAGTCCTCCCTTCGTTTTTTATGTTCCCATAGCTGGCATTAAAAATTGGTTTTTGTAAGACATAAGCGTTTACGCACCCTACCGATAAAAGGATCGGCGGGTGCGTAAAAAAACCGGTCTATGCGTGGATGTTGCGGTCTCAGCGCCACCATTGCCGAGGTTGCGGCTGTTGGCTGCCGGAAAGCAGATATCCGGCGAGGAATCCGATGGCACCTGCAAGTGCTAGCGCAGTGGTCGTTGCGGCCGGATGCTCGCGGGCGGCGTCGGCGGCAGCGACGCCTTCAGCCCTGATCTGAGCGACGGCGTTCTTTGCCCGGGGCAGGGCTTCTTCATATGCCTTGCCGGCCCGGCCGCGCACTTCGTAATAGGCTTCGGCGCCTTGAGCGGAAATCATCTTCTGCAGGCGCGAGACTTCCTGTTGAAGTGCGGCAATGTCCTTGCTGACAGATGCTCTGATATCATCGGTGTTGGCAGCCATGTCGGTCTCCTTCCTTCAATGGGAGAGGAAACACCTCAGATGAAGATAGGTTCCGAGATGTCGGCCTTTGATTTGTGACGGAAATTTAAAGCTCGCCGATTGAGGGCCCTCAATCCTTCATTAACCATAAATTCTTGCAAGCCGCTGTTTTCTTGTCATTTTTCCGCTTGGAGGGCGGCTTTCCGACAGATTTTTGACCAGACGATAAACAAATTTTCAGGAATCCGCTCCGAAACAGCCCCCTGTGGATAATATCCACCGACAAAAATGCCAGCCGAATCAAACTGTTACAAAAATGTCAAAAAACTTTTGGGATGGCTGTTGACTGTTTGGGAGGGTTAGTTCTATAAGCCCACTCACTGAACGAGGGCGGCGGCGCTGCTGGCGACGAAGTCTTTCGTTCTAAAGAAACTCAAGCGGATTGGCGGATTGCTGGTTTGTGTTCTGGGCGCGAGTTTGGAGCGGGTTTTGGTGACGGCTTTGTGTCGTCGGTTTTTTGACAATTGAATATAGAGAAGAAAGAGAAACGTGGGCGGCGGAGCTTGCGGGATCCGAAGAGATTTGGATCCTTTGAAAGAGACTTTGACGGTCACGTTTTATCAAGAGAAGTTACACTGGTTTTCGGAGATTTGGTTTCGGCTATT
>NZ_AEYF01000030.1 GCF_000292525.1 Rhizobium sp. CCGE 510 | reverse complement strand
CCCCGGCATGCTTGGGGCGATGCGCCGCCTGTCTCAGCCGATCACAACGCCCCTGCTGCAGCTCCACGGTGCCGACGACGGCTGCATCTTCCCCCAACAGGTCGACGACGGACATCGGTTCGCCGCCCGGCACGCGATGGAAGTCGTCCCCGACGTCGGTCACTTCCTGCACATCGAAGCCCCCGAGGCGATCGCGGAACGGATTGCGGCATGGGCCGAGTAGCGGTCACTCGTCCAGGCCGAAATCAGGGCCGTCGGCAACGTCAATCCGATCTGTGTCCGCTGCAGGTGCATCTCTCTAAGGTTCAGCGATCTCGTGGAAAGCATGGCGGCGAGATGGACCTCCGCAGCCAACAACCCTGCAGGACCGCCACCGACGATCACAACGTCGAAACCCCTGCTTTCGCGTTCGGGCAGCTCCGTCGTGCCATCAGACTACTTTCCGAAGCTCCGGCAGGACGTCGAACAGGTCACCGACGAGACCATAGTCGGCGATCTGGAAGATCGGCGCTTCCTCGTCCTTGTTGATAGCGACGATGACCTTCGAATCCTTCATGCCGGCAAGGTGCTGGATCGCACCCGAGATGCCGCAGGCGATGTAGAGGTCGGGTGCAACCACCTTGCCGGTCTGGCCGACCTGCCAGTCGTTCGGCGCATAGCCGGCATCGACGGCGGCGCGGGAGGCGCCAACGGCAGCTCCGAGCTTGTCGGCAATCGGCAGGATGAAGTCCTTGAACTTCTCGGCGGAGCCGAGGGCACGACCACCCGAGATGATGATCTTCGCCGAGGTCAGTTCCGGGCGGTCGGAGGCCGAGACCGATTGGCTGACAAACTCCGATGGTTGTCGATCGGCTGCCGCTGCGACGCTTTCGACAGCGGCAGCCGATCCGCTCCCCTCGGCAGGTACGAGGGAAGCTGTTCGGACGGTGATGACCTTCTTGGCGTCGGTCGCCTGCACGGTCTGGATGGCGTTGCCGGCATAGATCGGCCGCTTGAAGGTATCGGCGGAGATCACTTCGATGATCTCCGAGACCTGAGCGACGTCGAGCAGGGCAGCGACGCGGGGCAGCACGTTCTTGCCGGTCGAGGTGGCGGCCGAGATAACGGTGTCATAAGAGCCGGCCAGCGAGATGATCAGGTCGGCAAGCGGTTCGGCGAGATTGTTGGCCAGTTGGTCGCTTTCGGCGAGCAGCACTTTCGAGACGCCGGAGAGTTTGGCGGCGGCATCGGCCGCAGCCTTGGCGCCCTTGCCGGCGACGAGAATATGAATATCGGAGCCGATCTGGCTTGCCGCCGTCAGCGCCTTGGCGGTCTGGTCGGAAAGGCTGACATTGTCGTGGTCGGCCAGAAGAAGAATGGTCATGATGGTGTTCTCTCTTTCCTGCCTTAAAGCACGCCGGCTTCGTTCTTCAGTTTGTCGACCAGCTCGGCGACCGACTTGACCTTGACGCCTGCCTTGCGGCCACTCGGCTCCTCGGTCTTCAACACCTTCAGCCGCGGTGTCGTGTCGACGCCGAAATCGGCAGGGCTCTTCTTGTCGAGCGGCTTCTTCTTCGCCTTCATGATGTTCGGCAGCGAGGCATAACGCGGTTCGTTGAGGCGCAGGTCCGAGGTGATCACCGCCGGCAGCGTGATCTCGATCGTCTGCAGGCCGCCATCGACTTCGCGGGTCACGGTTGCCTTGCCGTCTCCGATCTCGATCTTTGAGGCGAAGGTCGCCTGCGCCGAACCCAGAAGTGCGGCCAGCATCTGGCCGGTCTGGTTGCTGTCGTCGTCGATCGCCTGTTTGCCGACGATGACCAATCCCGGCTGCTCGGCATCGGCGACCGCCTTGAGGATCTTGGCGACGGCGAGCGGCTCGACGGCGTCATCGGTTTCAACCAGGATCGCCCGATCGGCGCCCATCGCCAGCGCCGTCCTCAGCGTCTCCTCGGCCTTCGCCGCACCGATTGAGACCACCACTACTTCCTCGGCCTTGCCGGCCTCCTTCAGCCGTAGAGCCTCCTCGACCGAGATCTCGTCGAACGGATTCATAGACATCTTCACATTCGCGAGCTCGACGCCGGTGCCATCCGGTTTCACGCGGATCTTCACGTTGTAATCAACCACCCGCTTCACGGAGACGAGAATTTTCATGGCGTTGGTCGCCCCTTCCTTTTGAACTGGAAATTCGGATGCCAGGTTTTGGTTACCACCAAGCCTCGGCGTTCAGAGCGACGGGTCCAGTATCGGTCGCAGTCCAAAGGGCGAGCGATCCGTTCTTATCCGCGGCGTGGAGATGGGCTGTGTCGCAGTCGAACATCGGCGCCTCGCTCCGGAACGTGTAGCGGTTTGGCCGACCTCCTTTGATCTCCGCGGCGTAGTTGAGCAGCGCCGTCGCTTGCATCGGCCCGTGGACGACCAGACCCGGATAATTCTCGACCGTCGTCGCGTACCCCCGGTCGTAGTGAATCCGGTGCGCGTTGAAGGTTATCGCCGAATAGCGGAACAGGAGGGGCGACGACACGTTCCAAGCTCGCGTCCAGGCTCCGATCGGTGCAATCTCTGAGCGCCGCCGTTCCACCTCCCCCTGGGATGCCTCCCGGTAGACGATGTTCTGCGTTTCCTCGATCTTCAGAGATCCTGCGACCTCGACCTTATGCTCGACCGCGACGAAACAGAGCTTGCCGGACCTGCCGTCCTTATAAACCACGTCCGCTATACGCGAGGTTCGCATCACCAGATCGCCGACCTTGAGGTCCCCATGAAAGGACAACGAGCTTCCCGCCCACATCCGTCGTGGCAGCGGGACTGGTGGCAGGAAGCCTCCGCGATGCGGATGGCCGTCGTCTGCGAGGTCGTCGGTGGGACCCGTCGGCTGTGCGAGGCAGTAGTGTACAAGAAGTGGTGCCGGGGATCCCCATGCCGGTTCGGCGGTCGAGAGCCCGAACGTTGCATTGAATTTCTTGACGAGGTCGACCGAGACTAGATCGGAGTCTCTCGTCTCTCGCCCAATCCATGAGCGTAGATGATCGACGTCCGGGTTTGCGCTGTCGGACATTGTGCGGCTCCTTGATCACACGCTCTCGGCAAAGGCGGAACGAACCGACTTTCCAAGCGCTGGAACTGCTCCGTAGGTTCGCGACTGCCCGACGAAAATCGGCGCCGGCGCCGGATACGAGACCGTCCCCGCCTCGGTCTGCACTGTTATGCGCCGAAGATGCGGGTGGGACGACAGCGCGGCCATGTCGTTTACGGAGGCAAATGCGACGTCAGATCTGGCGAGTAGTTCAGTCGCGTCGTCCGCATACATCTCGGCGAAGGCAGACGCGACGAGGGCATCGGTTGCGGTGCGGTTCGCGACGCGGTCGACGTTCCGCGCAAACGACGGATCCTTTCCCATCGCCGGCTGTTTTAGAAATTCGTTGCAGAACTTGATCCATTCCCGGTCGTTTTGGATGGAAATCAGGATGTCTTTTCCGTCCTTTGCCTTGAACACGCCGTAGGGCGCTATCGAGACATGAGCCAGCCCGATCCGTCTCGGAGGCTTCCCGCCCTCTTCCTGAAGCAGTGGTACGGTCAGCCATTCCGTCATGACGTCGAACATCGACACGCGGATGTCGGCGCCCTCGCCTGTCGCAGCCCGATGAAGCAGCGCCTCCAAAATGGCCGAGTACGCCGTCGCTCCTGTCGCGATGTCGACGACGGAGATTCCGACGCGTGCGGGGGCATCCGGCCCGCCGGTCACCGATGAAAGACCGGACTCCGCCTGTATCAGAAGGTCATATGCCTTTCGGTCGGCCATCGGCCCGCTTTCGCCGTAGCCGCTTATTGAGCACACGATAAGGCTCCGATGCGTCCTACGAAGAGCATCCGGCCCGAACCCGAGCCGCTCGAGAGCGCCTGGCTTGAGATTTTGCACGAGCACGTCGGTATTCGAAAGAAGATCGGCAAGCGTCCGCTTCCCGTCCTCCGAAGCAAGGTCCACGATCAGCGAGTCCTTGCCGCGGTTCAGCCAGACAAAGTAACTGCTCTGCCCGGAGCAGACGTCATCGTAGCCACGAGCGAAGTCGCCCTCCGGACGCTCGATTTTAATGACGTGCGCACCGGCGTCGGCCAGCCGAACAGAAGCGAATGGGGCCGCCACCGCCTGCTCGATGGCGACGACATGGATTCCTTCGAGTGGAAGACGTGGATTGGCTTGCATCAGAAAGACCTCGGCAACCCGAGTACGTGCTCGGCGACGTAGGAAAGGATGAGATTCGTGGAGATGGGAGCAACCTGATAGAGCCTCGTCTCACGGAACTTCCGCTCCACATCATACTCACAGGCGAATCCGAAGCCTCCATGGAACTGGAGGCAGGCGTTCGCCGCTTCCCATGAGGCCTTCGCCGCCAGATACTTGGCCATATTTGCCTGCGCGCCACACTGCTGGTGCGCGTCATATAGGCGGCATGCTTCGTATCGCATCAGGTTCGCCGCTTCGATCTCGATGTAGCTCTCGGCTATGGGAAACTGAACGCCCTGGTTCTGGCCGATCGGCCGACCGAAGACCGTGCGCTCCTTCACGTAGTTCGATACCTTTTCCACGAACCAGTAGCCGTCGCCGATGCATTCGGCGGCAATGAGCGTGCGTTCGGCGTTAAGTCCTGTCAGGATGTACTTGAACCCCTGCCCTTCCTCGCCGATGAGATTCTCTTCCGGAATTTCGAGATTGTCGAAGAACAGCTCGTTGGTCTCGTGATTGACCATGTTCAGGATCGGCTGGACCGTCATGCCTTTGCCGATCGCGTCCTTGAGGTCGACGATGAAGATCGACATGCCCTCGGACTTCTTCGCCACCTTGTCGAGGGGTGTCGTGCGGGCGAGAAGGATCATCAGATCCGAGTGCTGGATTCGCGAGATCCACACCTTCTGGCCATTGACCACGTAGCGGTCGCCTTTCTTGATGGCGGTCGTCTTGATCTTCGTCGTATCGGTGCCCGTGGTAGGCTCGGTGACGCCCATGGACTGCAGGCGAAGTTCGCCTGCGGCGATTTTCGGCAGATACCGCTGCCGTTGTTCCTCCGAACCGTGGCGGACAAGCGTGTTCATGTTGTACATCTGTCCGTGGCAGGCCCCCGAATTGCCGCCGGACCGATTGATCTCCTCCATGATGACGGACGCCTCGGTTAATCCTAGACCGGAACCACCGTACTCCTCCGGTATCAGAGCAGCCATCCAGCCTGCCTTTGTCAGGGCGTCGACGAACTCCTCCGGATAGCCGCGAGCCTCGTCGACTTTCCGATGGTACTCCGACGGAAACTCTGCGCAGAGCGCCCGGACCGCGTCACGAATATCCTGAAAATCATCACCGCGCGTAACCTGCATGTTCACTTCTCCTCCAATAATGCTTTGGGTGTGGAAGCCCGTCGAACGCTGTCAGCGCAGAATGAATGGGTTGGCGACGCCGTCGGCGAGGTTGATCCACACCGTTTTTGTCTGAAGGTACTCGTCGATCGCGGCCTGGCCGCTCTCTCGTCCGATGCCGCTCATCTTGTAGCCGCCGAACGGGGCCATGAAGCTGACGGCGCGGTAGGTGTTGACCCAGACCGTGCCGGCGCGGATGTTGTCCGCCATGTTGAAAGCGCGCTGAATGTTGGACGTCCAGACGCCGGATGCCAGACCGTAGATCGTATCGTTGGCGATCTCCACCGCCTCCTCATCGTCCTCGAACGGAATGATCGACAGGATTGGGCCGAAGACCTCCTCACGCGCGATCCTCATCTTGTTTGAAACGTCTCCGAAGATCGTCGGTTGTACGAACCAGCCCTTTCCCAGGGCCGGTTCGTCCGGGACTGCGCCTCCGAGCAGGCAACGCGCGCCTTCGCCCTTCGCGACTTCAATGTAGTCGAGAATCTTCCTGCGCTGAGGCAGCGTGGTGACTGGACCAACCTGAGTTGTCCCCTCCATGGGATCGCCAAGTCGGGCCGTCCTAGCGAAATCGACTACTTTTTTGGAGAAGTCCTCGTAGATCGACTTCTGAACCAGGAGGCGCGAGCCTGCAATGCAGGTCTGCCCCGACGCCGCGAAGATCCCGGAGATCGCTCCCTTGACCGCGTCGTCGATGTTCGCGTCGGCGAAGACGATATTGGGGGATTTGCCACCCAGTTCGAGGGTGACATGCTTCAAGCTCTTCGCCGCGGCGGAGTAGATGTGCGCGCCCGTCGCGTCGCCGCCAGTAAATGCGATTTTCGCCACCATCGGGTGCTCGACAAGCGTCGCGCCGATTTCGTTCCCGTAGCCGGTGACGGTGTTGACGACGCCTTCGGGAAAGCCGGCTTCAGCTACGAGCTCCATGAGCGCGAGCGTCGAGCAGGAGGTGAATTCGGACGGTTTGATGACGATCGTGTTGCCAGCGGCGAGCGCCGGGGCCAGCTTCCAGGTCAGAAGGAGGAGCGGCGAGTTCCAAGGCGTGATGCAGACGACCACCCCCAGAGCCTCGCGCTTCGTGTAAGCGAACAGGTTCGGCTTGTCGATCGGCAGAACTCCGCCCTCGATCTTATCCGCGAGGCCGCCGAAGTAGTAGAACCATTCCGGAATGTATCGGAGCTGGCCGTGCATTTCGGCGAACAGCTTGCCGTTGTCGCGCGTCTCGATCGTCGCGAGCTTTTCGGCATCACGTGCGATCAAATCGCCGAGCCGGCGCAGGAGTTTCCCGCGATTGGTCGCCGTCATTTTGGCCCAAGGACCCTTGACGAATGCTGCATGGGCGGCCTCGATCGCCTCGACCGCGTCCTCGGCGCCGCAATGAGGAACCTCGGCCCAAACTTCGCCAGTGTAGGGGTTCGTGGATTCGATCCAGCGGCCCGTCGCGCTCGTTTTGCGCGTGCCGCTAACCGTGTTTTCGAAGCGTACAACGCCTTCCATGATCTGCCTCCCAATGCTGCGCTCGGTGCTGTTCCTCGGCGGCTTCTTCTGAAGCCATGCATCGCTGCGCTGTTGAATTTTTATAAAGGCGGTCGACCGCTTAATCGAATACCGATTTGCTCGAGGGGCTATCGGATATTGCTATGACTGGCGGCCCTGCCGGAGGGGTCAGGGCCAACGCCGGCTCGGCCTGAGCGCCGACGCGGGAGCTGGCCCTGCGAAGTCATGACGCTTCAGTTGTACTTAACGCCGGGCAGTACGCACAGGAGTTCGAACGCGATGTTGGCTGCCGCAAGCGCCGTGTTTCCTGAGGGATCGTACGGCGGCGAAACCTCGACGACGTCCGCCCCGACCACGTCCAGCCCCTTGCAGCCGCGAACGATCTGGAGGCCCTGCCAGGATGTGAGGCCGCCGATCTCGGGAGTGCCGGTTCCGGGTGCGACCGAGGGATCAAGCGCGTCGATATCGAAGCTCACGTAGGCCTTCGCCCGGCCGATCTTCTCGCGTATCTCGGCCATGAGCCCAGTAAGATCTTTGCCCCAGACATGATCGGCTGGAATGACGGTGAAACCTTTGTCGCGGGACCAGTCGAGGTCTTCCGGGGAGTAGCCCGTTCCTCTCAATCCGATCTGGAAGGTCAGTTCGGGAATGATGGCTCCTGCCTCGTATGCCCTACGGAACGTCGTCCCATGAGCGATGGGTTCGCCGAACATCGTATCGTTGACGTCGGCGTGCGCGTCGACATGGATGAGCGCCACCGGTCCATGTTTTTCGGCGACCGATTGGAGGATCGGGAATGTCAGCGAGTGGTCGCCGCCAAGTGTGATTGGCCGGACAGGAAATTTAAGAAGATTCGCATAGGCCTCGCGGATGATCTTCGCGCTTTGCGGGAGGTTGAAAGTGTCGATCGCGACGTCGCCGACGTCGGCGATCTGCAGACTGTCGAAAGGCGCGGCGCCCGTCGCCACGTTGAACGGACGGAGTAGGCAGCTTTCGGCACGGATCGCGCGCGGTCCGAAACGGGTGCCCGAGCGCCAGGACGTGCCTATGTCCATCGGAATTCCGACGAAGCACGCGTCCAGACCCTCTGGCGTGGATGGGTTCGGCAGACGCATCATCGTGGCGGTCCCGCCAAAGCGAGGCATCTCGTTGCCGCCGAGCGGTTGATTTAGTTTAGTCATTCCAGCACCTACCATTTGGTTTTTCAACAGATATCGCCGTCAGCGGGCAAGGCTGCCACGCTGACTGTCTGTCAAGCGCCCCTTGGAAGCGCGGCGACCCTGCCCGCGAGCCGAGCCCGGTTTTCGAAGCTCAGTACGCCTCGGAGGATGGTTTCTGTGAGGGCGAGGCAGATCAGCGCCGCCCAGATGTTAGGTCGACAGGTCGAACGTCGGCGATAAGACGAAGCGCGTCTGGCCCATGAGATTGAACACCGTGATTACGGCAGTCAGGGGCGCTCTCCCAGATGACCTCGTTTCCAAGTTGGCGGATCGCAAGTCTCATCGCCTGCGGCATGATTACGTGGAAGAACGCGGACGACATGATGAAGTCGAACTTGTTCGCGAGCAACGTCGAATGAGGCCGTCGAAGTCCTGCTTCTGGAACGTGCAAGTAACCTTCATTTCTCGCAGAGCGCCTTGGCGTATTCGACTTCGAAGCCGACGATCTCACCGTCGGCGCTCATGCTCGCGGCGGATAGCTCGGATCGATCCGGACCGTCTCTACCGAATAGGCGGTCTGGACGCTTGCGCAGACGGTGAAGGCGAACGCAAGAATGGTGCTGTGCAGATATCTCATGGTTTGTTCCCTTTAGGCCAGGGATTATCCCCTGACCTTTCTTGGATTTCAGTGGTGGCCGGCCGAAGCCGGATTTTCTTACGTCGTCTCGCTGGCCAACTCGTCGAAGGTCGCTTCGAGACGGTCGAACATCGTGTCGAGCTCGCTCGTGGTGATGATGAGCGGCGGGCAGATTGCGATCGAGTTCCCGGAGGCGCGCAACAGGAGGCCATGTCGTGTCCCGATGTCGACGGCTTTCTTAGAGATCACGCCCGGACCGATTCCTTCCGGATGGCGCAATTCGATCGCCGCAAGGAGACCGACGCACCGAACATCGACGACGTCGCCTCTCGTCGAAAAGCGACGAACGCGCTCTTCGAAATGGGGAGCTATCGACTGAACATGCTCGAGGATCTTCCGCTCCTCGATGATGTCGAGCGTTTCCAGGGCGATGGCGATCGGAACGGGGTGGCAGCCACTCGTGAACGCGTGCCCGAAGGTTCCGAGCTTGCTCGTGTAGTCCGCGACGACTTGGTAGATCTCATCGGTGAAGAGGACGGCGCCGAGCGCGGCGTATCCTGACGTGATCTGCTTCGAGAGGACGAGCAAGTCGGGACGCAAACCATAGAGTTCGCTGCCGAACATCGGACCGGTGCGGCCGAACCCTGTGATGACCTCGTCGACGATTAGAAGAATGTCGTACTTGCGCAAGACCGCTTGGACCTTCTCCCAATAGGTGGCTGGCGGAGGGTAAACGCCGCCGGACCCCAAGATCGGCTCGCCGATAAACGCGGCGATAGTGTCCGGGCCTTCGCTGAGGATGAGGCTTTCAAGTAGCTCAGCCAGCGAGGTGGCGAACTCCTCTTCCGAAATATTGCTCTGAGCAGGGTACTGATACGGGAAGGCGGTACGAAGGACTCCCGGCGAAGGAAGATCGAAGCCTTCATGGATCGCCTTAAGGCCGGTAAGGCTGCCGGAGAAGATCCCTGCTCCGTGATAGGCCTGCTGACGGGCAATGATCTTTTTCTTCTCCGGGCGTCCCAGGGCGTTGTTGTAAAAGCGGACGATTTTTACCGCCGTCTCGTTGGCCTCGGATCCGGAATTCGTGAAATAGGCCTTGGACATTCCGCCCGGCGCCATCGCCGTCAGCCTTTCGGCAAGGTCGATAGCCGGGGGATGCGATCGGTTGTAGTAGGAGTGGAACGCGGGAAGCGTTTCCAACTGGCGCTTTGCCCCCTCGATCAGACGCTGCTCGCTGTATCCCAGTGCGACGTTCCACATGGATGCGAGCGTGTCGATATATCCGTTGCCGTGCTCGTCGAATACGTTGATTCCCTCTGCGCGTACGCAGACCAGGGGGCCGGTTGCTTCGAGTTTTCGGGCGTCCGTCTGGCCGTGGAAGAGTGATTTGACGTCGCGCTCGGCGAGTTGGCTCATTTGGTTCGGCATTTCCTTCGTGGTCTCCCAGATAGATCTGAAGGCGCGGTTTACCCACCCCCTGGTTGTCGGCGTCGGAGCACATCGCGTCTTCTACGCCGGATATTGCGACACACGCGTCCACGCAGGCGCCAGGCTGTGGAGCCTTGCGTTGCAGCGCCTACGGGGCGTTCAGTCTTACTGCGGGCTTTTCAGAGGACGACGGGCTATGATCTCATGCGATCGAGCTGAAGCGGACTTAGCGGCCGCCTGTTCGTGGTATCCTGTCCTCCGAAGTCAACGATCCCTCCCGATGTCAACAATGCTTCATGACGGAAAGGTGACCGATTTGACTTGTCCGCGACATCAGTATTCTCTGCTATTTGGATCGGCATTTTCTGAAGCTTGCCTTCGGGCGTTTCGACGTCTGGAGCGACGGAGACATTTGACTAAGTGGCGACTGCAGCGGTTCGAACCAATTTCCTCAAGAAGATCTCCGATGCGGACATCAAAAGACTGAAGATCTTCATCGCAATCGTCGAAAGCAATGGGTTCGCCGGCGCGCAGGTCCGTCTCAACATGGCGCAGTCCCTCATCAGCGAAAACATGAAGAGCCTCGAGCTACGGCTGGGACTTCGTCTCTGCGAGCGAGGCCCCACAGGTTTCAGGCTGTTGCCCGAGGGACGCAGCGTCTACGACGCGGCGATAGAGCTACTGCAGGCGGGAGAAAGATTCACCGATACGGTCGGAAAGATACACGACGGCTCTTGGGGGCAGCTCCGCCTCGGCGTCGAGGATAACATCGTGTGCAATCCCAAATGCCGCCTGCCGGAAGCTCTTGCCGCCATGCGCGCGAACGGCGAGAGCCTGTCCATCCAGCTCGAGCTAGGGGTCGGCTATCAATTGATCGCGGACCTTTTCAACGGGAAGTTCGATCTGGTGATGGTCGCCGTCACACACCGCGTCGCCGGCCTCGAATATGACCGGCTTTACGACGAGGATCGAATGCTCTACTGCGGAAAGGGCCATCCTTTGTTCACGGCTGACGCGGCCGATTTAACGGCCGAACATGTCTCGAGCTTCGAGTGCACGAGCCACGGACAGTTCGAAGTCGCCCAGTTCGAGGAGCTGTCGCTGCTGCGGACCGCGAGCCTGGTGGGACATGGCGTGGACACTCATCTGTCCTACGCTCTTTCCGGACTTGCCGTCGCGGGTCTTCCTATTCACGTCGCCGAGCCCTACGTGGCAGCGGGCCGCCTTCGGGCCCTCATCTCACCGGGAGATAAGTCTTCGCTTCAAGTAGCAGCCGTCTGCCTGCAAAAGTCCGAGGGGACCGCAGTCGCGCGGAAGCTCAGAAGACGCCTCGCGGAGCTTCAGGCAAGCGTCTGACGAATGCCTACTGCGGGACGATGGCGACCCCTTTCCATCGACCATCGTTGACGAGCCGGCTCACGACTTCCCGGCAGAGGCGCTCGATGACCACGACCGCATTCGTGGTCGGCCGATCGATCGGACGTACGAGATGCAGCTCGCGGCTAAGGTTCTCGACGGGCAAGACACGTAGCACGCCGTCCTCCTTTTCGCGAGAGATCGCGTTTAGAGGCAGGATGGAGTAGCCCAGCCCCTGCCCGACCAATTCCTTGATGCAACTGAAGGAGTCGACTTCGATCAGGGCGTCGATGCTCGTTCCGAACTCCGCAAGCGACCTCGCGTCCAAGAGCTTTCGCAGGCCGTGGGTCGAGCTTGGAAGAATGAGCGGGAGCGACAGGGACTCCGCAAGGGTTATCGTCGTCCTGCCTTCGAGCGATCCATGTTCTTGGTCGAAGGTGGGTCCGAGCAGGCACAGACCTTCGGCGAGGATCGGGTAGGAAGCTATCACACGGTCGTTCAGGGCCTCGTAGATGACGCCGAGATCCACCCTTGCGTCGCGCACCCAATCCGTAATGAAGCCGCTCATGGCTTCCGCGATGCGCAGCCGAATCTTGGGGTAGCGCGACCGCGCGGCAAGGATCAGCGGGACCGAAAGCACCTGGCTAATCGTTCCTGGCAGACCGAGCGTTACGTCGCCGGCGGGTTCGGAGTGATGCCCTCGGATCTCTTCATGCGCGACCGCGAACTGGTCGATGATGACGTGCGCGTTGCGAAGGAGGATCTCGCCCGCCTCCGTGGTCAGAACGCCCTGCTGGGTACGAAGCAGCAGGTTCGTCCCGAGTTCGGCCTCCATGTTCCGGACGTGGGCGCTCAGGGCCGGCTGGGCGACGTTGAGAGCGGCGGACGCCTTCGAGAACGAACCGTTCTCGACGATCGCCACGAAGTATTTGAGCTGTCTTAGATCCACGGTGAGTTTCCTTCTCCGATCGCAGCCTTCATCAATATCGGAGAGTTTTCAAGGAAGCGGCCCGCAGGCAGTCCAGAAGAAATCCGATAGGGCCGGAAAGAAAATGCTGTTCGACTGGACGCCCGCCTCTCCGCCACGTCCTAGGCCATCGAGGAGTGGCCGAGGACACAGGGAGGTTTAATGGACACCACGACGCCGTGGTGGCCACGCCTGCTGCCCGTTCCGGCAAAGTCGATCGCTGCATGCATCGAGGAAGCCTCGAACGTGGTCGACATCCGCCCGGCCCGCTGGATGGTCCGGGCGCCGACGTGCAACCGGCCTTTGTCGTCGAGCAGGACCAGAGCCAAAGTTTAGTCCCCGATCTTCGGCTCGTCTCGCGCGACGTCTACTGCGTCGCCGATGATGTAGAAGTGACCGCCCGCGACGTGGTGCAGGCTTCGCCATTGCGGATCGGCCTGCTCGAAATTCCAGCGGCCGTCCCGGAACACGCGATCGTCCGCCCAAGCTCCGGTGATCTCCGCAACGAACAGGTCGTAGGTCTCCTGAATATGCGGTTCCGAAATAGCTTTGCATTCGAGCCAGGCGGAGCAGCCTTCGACGAAAGGCAAGTCGCGGCCTGGCATCTCGAAGAAGACTGCACCGGACTTCGCAAGCTTGTCGGGCTGCTCGAACAGGCTCCGGGTTCCCACCTCGTTGACGAGGGAGACTTGCGCGACCGTCGGGATTTGGACGACTAGCCGTCCGCTGCCTTCCACCAAGGTCCGGGTGTGGGCGATCCTATCCAGGACGACGGTTAGTTTGGGCGGCTCGAAGTCGAGAGCACAGCACCAAGCCGCGGCCATGACATTCTCGACGCCATCATGTCGCGCAGAAACGAGAACCGTCGGTCCATGGTTGAGGATGCGGGCGGCCCGTGAGAGATCAACAGGCCTGATGTGAGGGTTCATGCTGTGTGTCCTTGACACTGATTGCGGCTTCACTGGCCCTATATGCGGTCGCCCGAAAGTCTGTCGATACCGCGCCGAAAGTGGCCGAGACCATTGCCGTTTAGCCAGTGCCGTGCTCGGCTCCTTGCCCCTACCCTACTTGACGGAGCGGCGAGCTCGGTGCCGCGGCGGCGTCCCTATCTTCCCCGCTAATGACAATCGGATCTTTCGCGAAAAGGGTAAGTTCCATCCCGACCACCGGGATGAAATGCTGCGGAAGATGGGCAACGACCGTGATTTCGGGCGCAGCGCTCATCGTGAAGTGGCAACGGTGGTGCGTGCCAAAGAAGGCGCTCCCGACCATTCGCGCAGGCCCCATCTCTACCCCGCCGGCCACTATTCCGATGTTCTCTGGCCGGACGCAGAGAGTGGCCGGGCTTTCGGCTCCGGCGGATGAGAGAGGAAGCTTTCCAAAGGCGGTCGTGACCGATCCATCGTCGACCGTAACCGCAATCTGATTCATTTCTCCCATGAAACCGGCCGAGAAAAGCGTTTTGGGACGAAGATAGACCTGCTGCGGAGGACCTTGATCCTCGATCCGTCCGGCGCTCATCACGACTATCCGGTCCGCGATCGACATGGCCTCTTCCTGATCGTGGGTGACGTGCACGAATGTCGTTCCGACCCGCCTTTGGATCTGTTTTAGCTCGTCCTGCATTTGGCGGCGGAGCTTCAGATCGAGAGCTCCAAGCGGCTCGTCGAGAAGGAGGACGTCCGGATTGACGGCTAGCGCCCGCGCCAGGGCCACCCGCTGTCGCTGGCCTCCGGACAGTTCGTGGGGGCGTCGCGCAGCGGCGCTCGAAAGCCCGACCATGTCCAACATGGCTTCGGCCTTCTCGTTTCTCTGTCTACGTCCCAGTCCCCTCATCCGGAGTCCGAACCCAACGTTGTCGAGCAATGTCATGTGCGGGAAGAGCGCGTAGTCCTGAAACATGGTCGTCGTCGGACGGTCCTTCGGCGCGACGTTGTTCATCTCTCTGCCGCCAATGCGGATGTGCCCTTCGGTGGGAGCCAGGAATCCACCGAGTATTGAAAGAAGCGTGGTTTTTCCGCATCCGGAGGGGCCAAGCAGCACCACGAACTCGCCTGCGGATATATTCAGCGATACGTTCCGGAGGGCCTTGAAACCTCCAAAGGACAACGAAACGTTCTCAACTTCGACATTGGCTGTCACTTTACATAACTCCGTTTGAAGGCGAGCAGCTCGCACACTGCGACAAGCGCTATCGACCCCAGGAAGACGAGGCTTCCGATCGCATTGGTTTTGGGGTTGAGGCCCGAGCGCAGCATCGACCAGATTTCGACCGGAAGGGTCACGTCGAAGCGGGAGAGCATGAACGCGATGATGAACTCGTCCCAGCTAAAGGTGACCGACAGAAAGTAGGCGGCGAAGATTGATGGGAACGCCATCGGTACCGCGACATAGAGGAGGACCTTGATTTCGGATGCCCCCAGATCCCTCGCTGCCCGCTCGATGTTCTTCTGATGGTCGCCCATCGAAGCGTAGATGATCGAGAAGCAGAGCGGAAGGTTGATCACGACGTGGCCGACGCCGACGGACAGAAGCGAGAGGGGAAGCCCCAGGTCGTTCCAAAGCACCAGGAGACCGAGCGCGATCACCAGGTAACTCAACGTCATGGGTATGACGAGGAGCACCCGCTGAACGGCGGAGCCGGGCAAGTGGTATCGGGCGAGCGCATAGGCTGCGAGAAAGCCCAGTGTGCACGCAACTGCCGACGACGTGCATGCCACCATCAGCGAGTTTCCGAGGGCCGTCATCAGCTTGTGGTCCGAAAAGATTTCTCCGTACCACCTGAGCGTGGGCCCCTTAAACGGTGGGATGGGCAGCCTGCCATCCTGGAACGAGAAGAGCACCAGGACAACGACCGGCAGGAAGATGAACGCGTACGCCACCGTCAGGTAGGAATATGCAAGGAGATTGCGGAACATCCTCATGTCAGGTCCTCTCCAGCTTCAGCCATCGCGCGAAGCCCAGATAGGCCAGCGTCATCAACGCCATGAGCACCATCGACAGCGACGAGGCCATCGCAATGTCGGAGCGGCGCCCCAACTGCATCATGATCACCTGAGGAAGCACGAGCTCCCTGTTTCCTCCTAGGATCTGAGGGGTGATGTAGTCGCCGATGCACAGGACGAATGTCAGGAACGCGCCGACCATAATGCCGGGAATAGTCAACGGCAGGATGATGAGACGGAAGACGTCAAACCCGCCTGCTCCGAGGTCCGCCGCGGCCCGCTTATAATTTGGCGGCAACTGAATCAAGTTCGAATAGATGGTCAGCGTGAGGAGCATGATGAAGAAGTGGACGAAGCCGATGACGGTTGCCGATCGCGTCGCGGAGATTTCCAGCGGCTCCGAGATCACACCGATGTTAAGCAGCGCCGCGTTCATGACGCCGTTCTTCCCAAGTATGAGAAGCCAGGAATACGAACGGATCACGTAGGACGTCCAGAACGGCAGGATGGAGAGGACGAGCGCAAGGCGCTGGTAGCGGCGCGGAATCTTCTCGGCGATGATCCAGGCCAACGGATATGCGAGAAGAATGGAGATTACCGTGACCGTCACGGTAATCTCCAGCGAAACGACCAGCGCGCGGACCATGGCCGGGTCGCCGACGAAGCGGGCGTAGGTACCGAGATTGGGAAAGCTTCCCACCGCTCCACCTCCCGTCCGTGCCCCGCTCAGACTCGCGACGAGCATAAGGCAGAGCGGCACGGCAAAGAACAGGATGGTCCATAGCAAAGCAGGAGAGACGAAGAACCAGCCTCGCCATTGTTCGGACTTCTTGGTGACGGTCATCGGAGAGCCTCCCAACAGCGCCGTCAGTTCTGAAGAACTTCGGTCCACAAGTCCTGAAGCTTGGCGTCGAGCGCCTCGCTAGGCGCGGGATACAGGCTGGTCCTGGCCAGGTAGTCCGCCTGTTCCTTCCAGCGCAGCGCGGCCTTCTGCTCGTCGGTGAGGTACTCGCCAGCCTTCTTGTTGGCGGGCATCGCCCAGTAGCAAGACGACGTCGCGAGCTTCGCCTGCGCCTCCGGACTGGTGATGTATTTTACGAATTCCAATGCCAGGTCCGGTTGGGCGGAGTCCTTCGCGACGCCGATCGACTGAGACCAGCGCATCGCGCCCTGCTTCGGAATCGTCCAGTCGAGGTTGGGCTTCTCGCCCTGCAGGGTGCCAGTGATCCATTCGCCGCCGCCAACGAGTATGTCGGCCTCTCCGGTCGCCAAGGCGGTCTGTGACGACACGATGTCGCCGATCTGCTTTGAGCGCTGCTTCAGGCTCAAAAGCTTTTCCCGAAGGGCGGGGATCTTGTCTTCAGTAATATCCTCAGACTTGACGCCCTCTTCCAGGCCTACCAGCCCGATGATTGGCAGGTAGTAGTCGTAGATCGCAATCTTCTTGTCATACTTCCCTGACCACAACGATGAGAGATCGTCCATGTCCTTTGGGTCGACCTTGGTCTTGTCGAAGGAGATCGTGTTGTAACCGAACTTCTCGGTGATCGCGTAGGTCTTTCCGCCTATTGCGTTCCGGTCCTGCATGACCACTTCGGGGAACTGGTCCGACGTCGCGAGCTGTTCAGAGGGGAGCTCTTTGAAGAGGTTGCGCTCCACCAGCCTGCGCACGTCGACGGTGTCGATAGTCACCACGTCCCAGTCGCCGGGCCGTGACTGCTCGAGGATCGAGATCGCGGCGCCGGTACCTTCGAACTCCTTCACGTTGACTTTCGTGTCATGTGCTTTTTCGAATGGCTCCAGAAGTGACGCGTCCGCATGGTCGCACCACGCAAGCACATTTAGCTCCGCGGCCCATGCGTTGGATGCAACGCTAGCTGCACCAAGAACAGACGCGACTGCGCCTACGACGATGCTCGTATTCCTCATAACGCGTTCCCTTTTCTTTTCCCACGGATCTCTCTGGTCCGTCGAAAAACAGATTGAACAAAACAAATTTTAGTGTCAATGTAATTTTACATCGTCTCTAATATTTTATGGAGTACAACATTGGGTTTGCGACAACGGCAGAAACAGGAACGCACGGACAGAATCCTCGAGTCTGCGGCAGCGATGTTCAGAGAGAAGGGTTTCGAAGCGACGCGCGTCGACGACATCGCCGAGGCTGCAAATCTGTCGCCGGCGACGTTCTACAACTACTTCCACAACAAGGGCGACATCCTGCTAGCGACGCTCCTGCTCGAAGAAAACGGCGTCATCGCAGCCGGCGACAGGATCATCAAGCGACAGATCGCTGATGTCGAGGAGGCGCTCAACGCCCTCGTCGGCGCCTACTACGACAACTCACTCGTTTACGTCACAAAGGAGATGTGGCGGCAGGCCATGGCCATGACGATCCAGCAGTCGTCCGCCCCCTTCGCGCGTCAGTATCTCGAGATCGACGACCGCCTTCGCATCCAGATCGCAGCCCTCCTGCGGGATCTTCAGACCCGCGGCCTCCTGAAGGCCGACCTGGATACCGAGCAGGTCGGCGCGATTGTCTTCAACAACATCAATATGACATTCATCGATTACGTGCGGAGTGACGATCGATCGATCGCAGACGTAATGGAATTCGTGAAACGACAGAACGCCACGCTCACGAAGATGATAGAGAAAACAGGCGCCTAGCACCCGATTTCTCAAAAAAGTTCTCAAGCCGCCAACGAGGAGCTTGGCGGCGGGGAGTATCCGACTGTCAATTTTTAGGGGAGGAATATGAAAAGTCTTCACACCAGCTTCGCCCTAGGCGACATTGCGCTGCCGAACCGGATCGTCATGGCGCCCATGACCCGGTCAAGAGTATCCGGAAATGGGGCTCTCGGAGCGCTCAACGCCTCCTACTATGCACAGCGAGCCAGCGCCGGCCTGATCATATCCGAAGCAATGGTCGTCGCGCCCGAGGGCCGCGGCTATCTGTTTACTCCAGGTCTCCACACCGAAGAGCAGATCGATGGCTGCAAAATTGTCGTCAATGCTGTGCACGATGCCGGCGGTATAATCATCGCCCAGTTGTGGCATGTCGGAAGAGTCGCTCACTCCTCCGTGCTTCCGAACGGCTCGGCCCCCCTCGGTCCGACGTCCGACCCAGTGGAGGACCTCTATGTCTTTGGACTGGATGATGCAGGTAGGCCGGGCAAAGTGCACGTCACCCCGCCGCGGGCGATGACCGATGCCGAGATCGAACGGGTCGTCCAGCAGTTTTCCGCGGCCGCTGCGAACGCGAGGCGGGCGGGTTTCGACGGAGTCGAGATCCTCGCGGCCAACGGCTATCTCTTCGACCAGTTCCTGAACGGCGTGGTCAATCGTCGGGAAGGCAGATACGGAGGAAGCTCCGTGACCACCCGCTGCGCCCTCGTCCTCGAAACGGTCGAGGCAATTCGCGCGGCCGTGGGCGACAGCTTCGTTCTTGGTGTCCGGCTTTCTCCATTCGGAAACTTCAACAAGATCCCCGACGATCCCGCGACGTCGGAAACGTTCCTCTACCTGGCATCAAAACTGGCCGGGCGTACGGACTATGTCCATTTCAACGACGAGCCAGTCTCGATCGGCCATCTAAACCAGTCCAGCGTGGAGAACGCGGGAGAGGACGCCGCCGTTCGCGGCTTCAAGCGGATGATCCCCGACGAGTTTCTGAACGACTTCAGGAGGTTCTATCCCGGCACCGTCATCGCCTGCGGGGGCCTAACCGGAGAGACGGCCCAGTCGATGCTGGACAACGGCGCAGCGGACCTCTTCGCCTTTGGGGTTCCGTTCATCGCCAATCCCGATCTCCCTGCACGGCTACGCGACGACCTGCCGCTTGCCGACCCCCGGACCGAGTTTTTCTACGGCGGAGGCGAGGAAGGCTATTCGGACTATCCAGCGTACGCGCCTCCAGTCGCGGATGCGGTCGAGAGCATCGACCGCGAGGCACCCCAGGTCCTTGCGGCCGCACGTTCCTTGATCGACAGCTTCAGCCGGCACGACGTGCAAGCCTACTTCGACGGGTTCTCGTCCGACGCGACCTTCATGTTCTACTACGTGGACAAGCCGCTTCTGAGCAGGAGCGAGTACCGCGACGAATGGTCGGAATGGGAGCGGAAGGACGGATTCCGTGTCCTCGAATGCCGATCCGAGAACCAGCATGTTCAGCTTCTCGACGGCGGACACGCGATCTTCATGCACGACGTCGAAACCGACGTCCAATACCAGGGCGAGCAGTCCACCCGGCTCGAAAGGGAGACGATCGTGTTCAAGCGCGATCGCGCCGGCTGGATCGCCGTCCATGAGCATCTTTCCCTTCATCCGAAGGAAGCCGCCGCCTGATCGGCCGGCCGCTCCTCAATTTCAAGAGACATGGGAGATCACGACGTGAAACTGCCAGTTATCAAATCCGACAAGTGGTACGAGGTCCAGAAGAAGGACGAAGGGATATCCCTGATCCACGAACCTTGGATCAAGCCGTTCTTTCGCTGCAACATGTGGCACGTACAAGGCAAGGACGCCGACCTGTTGTTCGACACCGGTCTAGGACACTTCCCGCTGAAGTCCTCTATCTCGCTTCTCCGGGAGCGCCCCATCATCTGCGTCGCCAGCCACACCCACTTCGACCACATCGGGTGCCATCACGAGTTCGACTACCGGTGTGTCCATTGTGCGGAAGCTGAAATTCTCGCAGAACCACGAAACGATCTGACCCTGGCCGACGCCTATGCGAACGAAGAGATGTTTGATGGCGTTCCGGAGGGATGGGTATCCGAGAAATACAGAGTGCAAGACGCCCCTGCGCAGCGGCTCCTTGAAGATGGCGACGAGATCAATCTAGGCGATCGGGTGTTCGAGGTCATCCACACTCCCGGTCATTCTCCGGGCGGTATCGCTCTTTATGAAAAGAAGACGGCGACGCTTCTGTCGGGCGACATCATCTATGACGGCCCCCTCATCGACGACACCTACCATTCGGACTTGGGTGAGTACGAAAAATCCCTTCGTCGGCTCGGGGCTATGAACGTTCAGACGGTCCATGGTGGGCACTTCCCGAGCTTCTCGGGAAGCCGCCTGCAGAACGTCGTCGACGAATACCTTGCCGGGCGGCGTCGACCAGGCTGCCATCTGTCTTGAACGACCAGCGAGTAGGAATACGCGAATGAATCCTTTGAATGAGAACCGCGTCGCGCTGGTAACGGGTTTGTCAAGCGGGATCGGCGCCGCCATCGGCCAGCGTCTCGCAAAGGACCGGTGGAAAGTCGTCGGCCTCGACCTGAACGTCGGCGATGAATTTCCGACATGTCGCTGCGACGTCACGCGCTTCGACCAGGTGGTCGAAAGCGTCGAGAATATCAGGGAGCGGCATGGACCTATTGGTGCCGCCGTGACGGCGGCGGGCTTCTGGGCTCTCAGCGACCCGTTTGAATTCAACGGTGCAAGCTGGTCCAAGTTCGCCGCTGTCCATCTTGGCGGCACCGCCAATGTCGCTCGCGCGGTATTACCCCAGATGCGTAGCGACGGAAGGGGCAGCGTTGTCTTCATCACAACCGATCTTGCACTCAACGGGGATGCGGAAGACGTGAACTACGTCACGGCGAAGGGTGCCGTCCTGGGACTTATGCGCGGGTTGGCGTACGAGTTCGAAGGCTCAGGCGTCAGCATCAGCACCGTGGCGCCAGGTGCGACCGACACCCCCATTCTACCACCGGACTCTGTCTGGCGGACCCCGGAAAAGCTTTCCACACTGCCACTTCCACGTCTTATCGCGCCAAGCGAGATCGCCGAGGCGGTAGCATTTCTCTGCGACCAGAACGTCCAGATGAACGGACAGATCGTTTCCCCTAATGCAGGACAGGCAAGATGACGGATGAACACGAAACCCTCGTAGTGCTGGACGACGATTATTCCGCAGAGCGCGGCATCCCGATCGATCTCTCCTTCAAGCGGATCACACTCCGCCAGCTTCAGGATTCGAAGCCCTTGGAAGAGTGGAAGTCGCTCATTCACTTCGTGCCTCCCAGTTCCTGCGGATCGATCATGGCATCCGACGGCAACGAATGGTTCGACGAGGTCCGCACGAGACTAGGCAAGACCCTCGCGGTCGTTCAGAAGGTCGGGTCTCTCGTCCGCGCACATCGAGGGCGAATCCTTGTGATCTGGGATGAGGGTTCCGGGTCCGCGGACGCCCAGACCGCGATCTCCGGAGGGCTGGCGTCGATGGTGAAAGCGCTCGCGCTCGACTATGCGCCACACCATATTGGTATCAACGGGCTCGTCATTCCGAACGTTCGCGCGGGCGTCCGGCCACGGACGCTCCAGGCTTGTGCGGAGTTTCTATCGACACGGACGGCAGAGGCGATGATCGGTCAGATCATTGTTCCAGGATCGGCAACTCAGTCAGGTAGCTGGAAGACATGGTAGACGGGGCGAGCAATCGGCAATCGTTGCCGGCGGTTAATTTTGCGCACGATCCGGTGCCCTCGCGTAGCCGTAGTTCTCATCGTTAAGGCAGGTGAACGCGCCAGGCGAGAACGTCCTAGGCGGCTGCGCGGCAAACCCTTCGTCACGGTCTTCCAGGCCGTTCCCACAACTGCCATTTCCAGACGCCCCCCTAGTTTCGAGATCCGTCAGCCGTGCTCATTGCGGCGAGGAGCGGCGGCATCGCTGACGATGCCGAGACTTTTCAATTCGGGCCTACTGCTATCCGAGAATGCGAATCCCGTGGGCGGCATTGTGGATTTACTAATAATTGGGCGATGACGAATGTAATCGATGCCGTTTTCATCGGCGGGATCATCGATCGCGCGCAGGAGTCGGTACATCGCTTTCTCGCCGATTTCATCTGCCGGCTGCGCGACCGTTGTCAGTGGCGGGTCCATCACCTCGGCGTAGCGGATGTCGTCAACTCCAACGACGGAGAGATCGTTGGGAAGCGTCATTCCCGATGACTTCGCTTGTGACCGAGCCCGATAGGATGCTGCGTCGCCTCCTTCGCCGCCACGACATTGTCTAGCCGCACTGGGAACGCGGACCAATTCCGGCGAGGGACTTTCGCCGGCAACGATGATCGATGGGCGTTCGAAGCGGAAGTCGGGCGAAACGTCGTACTGAGACGGTCCTCCAAATAGGATGATCCCGTCGGCCTGCCGGACTAGACTATATCATTCAGATCGACCGACTTCTCTCCGTCACCTGCGCTTCGCGCACCAGGATCGTGAGCGGCGGTCCGAACGCTGATGGGAAAAGACAACTCGAGCAATCGTCGAGACCGAGAAAAACGGCGGCGCCTAAAAGGTCGCCGCCGCGCTTCGATGGAACAAGCGAAGGTTCAGTGTCCTTCACATTTCCTCAAGCAGACGAGTAAGCCGCGCATAGGTTTCCGGATGCGCGCGATGAAGCCAGAATGCGTATCCGATGCCGCCAAGTCCTACAGCGAAGACAAGAACCGGGATGAAAATGTCGAGGATTGGCATTTGGCCACCTGTCAGCAACGCAACGTTGGTCAGCATCATCCATAAGACCCAGCCCATCGCGACCGCAGACACAAGGGGCGCCACAACGCGCTGCCATATGTTTGTGTCGCGGTGGTTGGATCGGAAGTAGCCTATTACCGCCAGCGCTGTCATGAGCTGAACCAAGACAATCGAGATCGAAGCGGGAGCCGCAGTGATCGGCATTAGCTGTGAGAGCGGATCGATGCCGATGAGGCCGGATGCGACAACGCCGACAAGCATGAGAAGGCTTTGGAAGCCACTGGCGACATATGGTGCCTGCTGCTTCGGGTGAAGCTTCGCGAAGCCATGCCAGATCACCCCTTCCCGGCCGAGCGCGTAGAAGTAACGGGACAGCGTGTTCTGGAAGCTGAGGATCGCGGCGAACAGCGATGTGATCATCAACATCTCCATTGCCGTCGATGCCCATCCGCCTACGATCCGCCCAACAATGTCAAACCAAATGGTGCCGGGGCTGTTCAGGGCCAGGTTAAGCGCCTGCTCCTTCCCGTAGGCAGAGATCATGAACCAAGCCGTACCGCCGTCCAGCAACGCAATTACAACGACCGCGACGAATAGAGCGATGGGAATGTTGCGTTTCGGATTTCGGGCTTCTTCGGAATAAATAGCGGCTGTCTCGAAACCCATGAACGACGCGATCACAAAGACGACCGCAGATCCAAATCCCGCTGTGAAGACGGTTGCAGGATGGAACGAGTCGGTAACCCAACCGTCGGGGCCAGGGCCGTGGAACACGACGCCGATATTGAAGATCAGGGCAATGCCGACTTCCGCACACATCAACGTTCCGAGGACTCGCCCGTTGAACTGAATGTTTCTGCTCGCAAACAGATGGACGATGACCACGAAGCCCGCACAAACAATCCACCAGGGCAACTTGATTCCGACGACTTCGGTAAAGAAGTTCGCACCGAAGGTGCCGAACATGCCGTACAGCGAAATGTTAAGGCTGAGATACGCAAGGATCGCGACGAATGCGGTACCAACGCCAAGCGAGTGGCCGAGACCCTGCGAAACATAGGCGTAGAAGGCGCCGGCATTTTTGATGTGATGCGCCATCGCTGCAAAGCCGACGCTGAAGATCAAGTAGATCAACCCGATTAGAAAGAAAACCGATGGAAGACCGATCCCGTTTCCGAAGGCCATGGCCGCCGGCGTCGCGCCGACAATGACTGTCAACGGTCCGTTGGTGGCAATGACGAGCAGGACGATGCTGAGGACGCCCAATGCATCCTTTCGAAGTGTCACTGGCGATTCTTGTGACATTTTGTTCCCCTTATTTTTATGAAACAACTGTCGTATTAAAAAATCATGTTCCCGAGATTGTCAAAACAATTTCTCGCTGGGATGTGGCGAAATCTTTCAGAAAATTTGACGCATCAAAATTTCGACTTTTTTACGCACAACAGTTGTATTACGAAATGCTCGAGATCTCCAGGAAAGGAATCTGAGGGTGGCAGTGGAGGAATACGACTACATCGTGGTGGGCGCCGGTTCGGCAGGCTGTGTCTTGGCAAGCCGATTGAGTGAGGATAGCGCCACTACAGTATGCTTGCTCGAGACCGGAGGATCGGACCGATCGGTATTCATTCAGATGCCCTCGGCCGTTTCGGTCCCGATGAACACCGAAAAATACGACTGGCGGTACTTCACCGAACCGGAGCCGAGACTGAACGGTCGACGTCTCCACGTCCCGCGTGGAAAGGTGCTTGGAGGGTCGTCGTCCATCAACGGTATGGTCTACGTCCGCGGCCACCCTCTGGATTTCGACGGATGGGTCGAAGCAGGCGCGAAAGGATGGGGGCATGCGGACGTGCTTCCGTATTTCAAGCGCGCTGAAAACTCAGCGAGGGGCGGCGACGATTGGCGGGGATCAAGTGGCCCGCTGCGGACCGCGCCGGGCAAGATGAAGAACCCTCTTTATCGAGCGTTTATCGAAAGCGCGCGGCAGGCAGGATATCCAGAGACGACCGACATGAACGGCTTTCAACAGGAAGGCTTCGGTCCGATGGATTTGACGATCCACAACGGTCGACGTTGGTCTACCGCGACCGCATACTTGCACCCAGCTCGCTCAAGACGAAACCTTAAGACGGTCACGGGCGCCCATGCGACGCGAATCCTTTTTTCAGGACTGCGCGCTGTCGGTATCGAGTATGAGAGGGGAGGATATCTGCAGAGGGTCACGGCGAAGCGCGAAGTGATCCTGTCTTCCGGTCCGATCAACAATCCGCAGCTTCTTCAGCTTTCGGGAGTTGGCGCCCCTGCCCTCCTCCAGGAAGTTGGCATCAAGCCTATCCACCGTTTGAACGGTGTGGGCGAAAACCTGCAGGACCATCTCTGCTTCTACATCCAGCAGGCATGCCGCGAGCCGATTACACTCAACGGGATATTGACCCGGTTCAGCAGGGCGAAGATCGGGGCACGGTGGCTCCTGTTCAAAGACGGGCTGGGGGCAAGTAGCCATTTCGAGGCTGGCGGCTTCATCCGGTCACGTGCAGGCCTGCAGCGCCCGAATATCGAGTTCCACTTCCTTCCTATAGCAGTTCGAGCTGACGACGATCCTCGATATCACGAACACGGATATCAGGTTGACGTCGGGCCGACATTGTCGAAGAGCCGCGGTTCGGTGAAAATCCGATCGGCCGATCCACGTCAAGCTCCGAAGATCTTCTTCAATTATATGCAGCATGAAGACGACTGGATGGAGATGCGGGCCTGCGTTCGGTTGACACGCGAGATCTTCGCCCAGCCAGCTTTCACGCGGTTTCGGGGAGGCGAGCTGGTTCCGGGTCCCGAAATCCAGTCAGACGCAGACATTGATGCGTTCATTGCGGCTTACGCCGAAAGCGGCTTCCATCCTTCGGGTACGTGCCGGATGGGTGATCCCTCGGATCCGGAAACCGTCGTCGGCCCGGATCTCAAAATCGTCGGGCTCGAGGGCATTCGTGTCATCGACTCCTCGGTCATGCCCCTCATCACCAACGGCAACCTCAACGCCCCGACGATCATGATAGCCGAAAAAGGTGCGGATCTCATTCGAGGAAAATCACCGCTGCCTCCCATCAACGCGCCATTTTATGCCCCGGCTGCATGGCAGACGGAACAACGATAGACGGAGAACTGAATGTACAAACTCTACTGTGTTCCGGATTGGTCTTCCCTCGCGGTTCGAATGGTCCTCGAGGAGCTCGGCGAGCCGTACGAGGCCATCCTCGTCGACAACGACAAGGCCGAACGCGACACTCCGGCTTTCCGTTCGATGAGCCCGCTGGGACTAATCCCCGCTCTTGAAACGCCCGATGGTGTGATGATTGAAACAACGGCAATCCTGCTTTGGCTTGCCGACCGACATGGAAGGCTGGCTCCCCCGCCGTCATCTCCGGAGAGGGCCGCGTTTCTGAAATGGCTCCTGTTCACAAACAATACGGTTCACACCCTCATCCTCCATCTTTTTCATCCAGAGCGCGTCTCTTCCGAAGACGCGACCTCTGCCACCCTGGCCTTGGCACGGCGCCAGATGGAAGAGGTGCTGGGCATCCTGGATGCAATGGTGCAAGAGGAGCGCCCGTCCTGGCTCGTTGGTCCTCAGCCGAGCATCCTCAACTTCTATCTGGCGATGCTCATGCGATGGATGAACGGATATGAGCAAGGCCATCCGGCTCACATCCGCAGCCAGAGCTACCCTTCGCTCCACCAGGTACTCGTCACCCTGGAGATGCGTCCCGCGGCAATCAGGGCAGCCCGTGTCGAGGGGCTTGGCGAAACGTTTTTCACTTCGCCAACCCTGATCTAATTCCAACAGAATTCCAACCCAACCCCCTCCATCAGCAACACGGAGCTTATCACCATGGATGACGTCATCATCATCGGCGGCAGCTTTGCCGGTCTCGCCGCCGCCCTGCAGCTTGGCCGTACCCGCC
>NZ_AEYF01000029.1 GCF_000292525.1 Rhizobium sp. CCGE 510 | reverse complement strand
CACGGTCAATACGCCCTTCGGCATCGCCCTCAAGGTCGACGAGCGCCGCGAAACCAGCATGCCCGGCATCTACGCTGCCGGCGACCTCGCCAACCCCCTCATGGCCTCGGTCACCACGGCAATATCGCAGGGCGCGACGGCGGGTATCTCCGCCCAGCAGTCGATGCTGGTTTGAGAAGACACAGATGGAATTCGAACACGTCACTTTCGACCTGCCACACGGCACCTTCCACGCACTGCAGGGTGGTGATCCCGATGGTCAGCCGACGCTTGTCTTACACGGCTTCCCGGACCATCCGCCGACCGCGACGCCCTTCCTTGCCGAGCTCGGCCGCCGTGGACGTCACGTCGTCGCACCCTGGCTTCGCGGTTACGCGCCGTCCCCGACCGCGGGGCCGTTCGACATGGCAGCCCTCACCAGCGACGTGCTCGCGCTGATTGACCGCTGGTCTCCGGGGCGAGCCGTAGAGTTGGTTGGCCACGACTGGGGCGGCGCGATCACATACGATGCCTGCGTCACCGCGCCGGAGCGGATCGAACGCGCGGTCACGCTAGCATTCCCCCACCCACTGACGTTTCTGAGCCGGCCGCGCCTCGCTCAGCTACGCCGGAGCTGGTACATGGGGCTCTTTCAACTGCCGGGAAGCGGCTGGATCGTCACCGCCCGCGATCTCGCCCTCATCGACCACCTCTGGCGTCAGTGGTCGCCCGGCCTCTCGCTCGATCCAGCTCTCCAGGCGGAGCTACGCGAGCACCTGCGGGAGAGCATGCCCGCGCCGCTAAAGTACTACCGGGGGATGCTGCGACCCGGCATGCTTGGGGCGATGCGCCGCCTGTCTCAGCCGATCACAACGCCCCTGCTGCAGCTCCACGGTGCGGACGATGGATGCATCTTCCCCCAACAGGTCGACGACAGACATCGGTTCGCCGCTCGGCACGCGATGGAGGTCGTCCCCGACGTCGGTCACTTCCTGCACATCGAGGCACCCGAGACGATCGCGGAACGGATTGCGGCATGGGCCGAGTAACCCCGTCGAAAATCTCTGGCTCTGCAGATGCCGCAGCCGGTTGGCCGAGTTCCACATCGAAAAGACCTCCCCCGGTGAGTCGATCGCGAGGAACCCGTCCACTCTGCGGCTACCTGTATCCTTCGCTTCGCTAGGTACTCGTGGCCATAGGGAGATGCGCCCCGCGACAATCAAAAGCGCGCACTTGGGAGGCCGCAGAAGAATGCGACCTCCGGGCTTTTGACCTAGCCGACAGAATTATAGAACGACGAGGAGATCCTTTGCGTCGATCTGGTCGCCGGCCTTAATGAGCACTTCTGCGATCGTGCCGTCCCTTTCGGCATGGATCGCGGTTTCCATCTTCATGGCCTCGATGGACGCGAGGACGTCGCCAGCCTTGACTGCCTGCCCTGGCGAGACGAAGACGCGGGAAATGACGCCAGGCATTGGAGAACCTACATGGCTGTCATTTCCCGGCTCCGCCTTACGACGGGCCACGGCTGCGGAGGCCCCGATGACGCGGTTCGGGACACGGATGCGCCGTGGTTGGCCGTTGAGCTCGAAGAAGACGGTCACCATCCCCTGGTCGTCGGTCTGGCTAATCGCCTGTGTGACGACGACGAGGGTCTTGCCTTTCTCGATTTCGGCATACAGCTCCTTGCCGTCGGCGAGACCATAGAAATAGGCCGGCGTCGGCAGAACGGACACGGGACCGTAGGTGTCGGAGGCGAGCGCAAAGTCGGTGAAGACCTTCGGATACATTAGGTAGGAGGCTAACTCGAAGTCATCGATCTTCCGCTCCAGCTTGGTCTCGATTGCCTTGCGCTCGGCATCGAGGTCAGCGGGCGGCAGAAGAGAGCCGGGAACCGCGGTGTAGGGTTCGGCGCCCTTCAGCGCCTTCTTCTGCAGCGCCTCTGGCCATCCGCCAGGCGGCTGTCCAAGATCTCCTTTCAGCATTGCCACAACAGAATCCGGAAACGCGATATCCTTTTGCGGGTCCTCAACCTCAGCAACAGTCAGGTCCTGCGAGACCATCATCAGCGCCATGTCGCCGACCACCTTGGAGGACGGCGTCACCTTGACGATGTCGCCGAACATCTGGTTGGCTTCGGCATATGCACTGGCGACCCTGTGCCACTTGCTCTCCAAGCCGAGCGAGCGCGCCTGCTCCTTGAGGTTGGTGAACTGGCCGCCTGGCATTTCGTGCAGATAGACCTCTGAGGCAGGTCCCTTGAGGTCGCTTTCGAAGGCGGCGTACTGATTGCGAACGGCCTCCCAATAGAAGGAGATACGGCGGATCCATTCCGGATCGAGGCCCGGATCGCGCTCGGAGCCGCGCAGCGCCTCGACGATCGAGCCGAGGCAGGGCTGAGAGGTGTTGCCAGCGAACGCATCCATGGCTGCGTCGACCGCGTCCACGCCCGCTTCCACTGCCGCCAATACCGTCGCGGCTGCGATGCCCGAGGTGTCGTGCGTATGGAAGTGGATCGGCAGGCCGGTCGCTTCGCGCAGCGCCTTGAACAGCACCTTCGCCGCCGCGGGCTTGAGCAGGCCGGCCATATCCTTGAGCGCGATGATATGGGCGCCGGCCTTTTCGAACTCGCCCGCAAGGTCGGTATAATATTTCAGATCGTATTTCGGACGGGCCGAATTGAGAATATCGCCGGTATAGCAGATCGCCGCCTCGCAGAGCTTGTTCTCCTCGGCGATGGCATCCATCGACACCCGCATGTTCTCGACCCAGTTCAGGCAGTCGAAGACGCGGAAGAGATCGATGCCGCCGCGGGCCGCCTGGCGGACGAAGTATTTGACGACATTGTCGGGATAGTTGGTGTAGCCGACGCCATTGGCACCGCGCAGCAACATCTGCAGCAGCAGGTTCGGCGCGCCCTCGCGGATCAGCGCCAGCCGCTCCCACGGATCTTCGGTCAGGAAGCGCATGGAGACATCAAAGGTGGCGCCGCCCCAGCATTCGAGCGACAGCAGGTTCGGCAGCGCATGCGCATACGTGCCGGCGATGCGGGCGATATCATAGGTGCGCATGCGGGTGGCGAGCAGTGACTGGTGGCCGTCACGCATCGTCGTATCGGTCAGGAGCACGCGCTTCTCATTGCGCATCCATTCGCCGAACTTCTTCGGGCCGAGCTCGTCGAGAAGCTGCTTGGTGCCGTCGGCAATGCCGCTGCCGTTGGAATATGGGACGATCGGCTTTGCAGCGTCATTAGACGGACGAGCCCGGTCCTTCGCCTCCGGATGGCCATTGACCGTTACATCAGCGAGGTAAGTCAGCAGCTTGGTGGCGCGGTCCTTCCGCCTGACCTGTGCAAAGAGTTCCGGAGTCGAGTCAATGAAGCGGGTCGTATAGCTGTTGTCCCTGAACTTCGGGTGGCTGATGATCGCTTCCAGGAAGGTCAGGTTGGTGGCGACGCCACGAATACGGAACTCGCGCAGCGCGCGGTCCATTCGCGTGATCGCCTCGTCCGACGAGGGAGCCCAGGCTGTGATCTTTTCCAGGAGCGGGTCGTAATAGCGGGTTACGACGCCGCCGGAATAAGCCGTTCCACCGTCGAGACGAATACCGAAGCCGGATGCCTGCCGATAGGCGGTGATGCGGCCATAGTCGGGAATGAAGTTGTGCTCCGGATCCTCGGTCGTGATGCGACACTGAAGGGCATGGCCGTTGAGGCGGATATCCTTCTGCTCTGGTACGCCCGACTCTTCGGTTCCTATCGCAGCGCCGTCGAGGATGTGGATCTGCGCCTTGACGATATCGATGCCCGTGACGACTTCGGTGACGGTGTGCTCCACCTGGATGCGCGGATTGACTTCGATGAAGTAGAAATTGCCCGTGTCGGTATCCATCAGATACTCGACGGTGCCGGCACCGATGTAGTGGGTCGCTTCGGCAATTCTCAACGAATATTCGGCGAGTTCCCGCCTTTGCTCCCAGGTGAGGTATGGCGCTGGCGCGCGCTCGACGACCTTCTGGTTCCGCCGCTGGATCGAGCAGTCGCGTTCGAACAGATGAACGACGTTGCCGTGCGTATCGCCAAGGATCTGGCTTTCGACGTGGCGCGCCCGCTCGACGAGCTTCTCGAGATAGACCTCGTCCTTGCCGAAGGCTGCCATCGCCTCGCGCTTGGCTTCGGTCACTTCGCGTGCGAGATCCTTCGGATCGCGGATGGCGCGCATGCCGCGACCGCCGCCGCCCCAGGAAGCCTTCAGCATGACGGGATAGCCGATCTCCTTGGCCATCTCAGCCACTTCGGCCATATCCTCCGGCAGCGGCCCGGTGGCCGGTACCACAGGCACGCCGACCGAGATCGCCAGGTTGCGCGCCGCGACCTTGTTGCCGAGCTGGCGCATCGTATCGGCCTTCGGGCCGATGAAGATGATGCCGGCCTTGTAACAGGCATCGACGAATTCGGGGCTTTCCGACAACAGACCATAGCCGGGGTGAATGGCGTCGGCGCCCGAAAGCTTTGCGACCCGGATCACCTCGTCGATCGATAGATAGCTTTCGATCGGCCCGAGATCGCGGGCAAGATGCGGGCCACGGCCCACCTGATAGCTCTCGTCGGCCTTGAAACGGTGAAGGGCAAGCTTGTCCTCCTCAGCCCAGATAGCGACCGTCTTGATGCCAAGCTCGTTCGCTGCGCGGAACACGCGGATGGCAATTTCCGAACGGTTTGCCACCAAAATCTTAGAAATGCTCATCGAACCTCCTCCATTCGCTCGAGTATTCGCTCGGCCCGCAGCAGGACCGGCCGGTCGATCATCTCGCCATTCAGCGAGACGGCTCCCACCTCGCCTCCCGCCTCCTCCGCGGCAGCGAGTATTCTTTTCGCCCACGTCACCTCCGCCTCGCTCGGAGCGAAGCCGTGGTTGATGGCTTCAATCTGCAGCGGGTGGATCGCAAGCTTTCCCGAAAAGCCGAAAGAGCGGGCGACGCTGATGTCCGTCATGAGCTGGGTGCCATCGCTATAGGCTGCGGTCACGCCCTCGATCGGAGCCGCGATGGACGCCAGGCGGGAGCGAAGCACGATCTCCGAGCGTGCGGCGGCAAGACCCGGACCGTCCTCTGGAATCCCAAGGTCAAGCTGGTAGTCGATGGAGCCGAATGCGATCCGGTCGACGGCTACGTGTGAGGCGATTTCTGCGCAGCGTTCGATGCCGAGGGCAGACTCGACGAGCGCAATTATCCGGATGTCGCCACTGCGAGACACCACGCGATCGAGACTATCGTTCCCTTCGGTCTTGGCCAGCATCACTGCGCCGACCCCGACGCCTTTGCATGCTTCGACGTCTTCTTCAAAATCGCACGTTGTTGAAGCATTGATCCGGACGACGATCCGGTCCAGGCCATCGCCGGCGTCCAAGGCCTTCAACGCTTCCCTCGCCCCGGCCTTGCGAGCCGGCGCGACCGCGTCTTCAAGGTCGATCACGACGACGTCGGCGGCCGTCGAGAGCGCCTTGGCGAAGCGTTCAGGACGATCGCCCGGAACGAAGAGAAATGACCGCGCCCGGCCGATGACCTTCGTCGTTCTGCTGCGATCAACCGGCATGTTCCACCTCCCCAAGTTCGGCGAGAATGGTGGCGTTGTGTTCACCGACGTCAGGAATGCGGTCCATCCGTGGTCGAAACTCGGCGGGAAGCGCTGGGGGATAAAGGGCTGGCATTGGCCCCACCGGCGTGTCGACTGTCGTCCACCGATTTCGCGCCTTCAGTTGTGGATGATCCCACACCTGATGCATGTCGCGCACGACCGCATTCGCGATGTCGGCGGCTTCGAGCCGCTCGACGACCTCTGCGGCGGTGAACCGTCCGAAGACGTCGAGAATGATCTCGGCGAGAGCGTCTCGCGCCGCGGAGCGTTTAGAGTTGGTATCGAAGCGCAGATCCGTAGCGAGGTCGGGGGTTTCGAGGACCTTCTCGCAGAAATTGACCCATTCTCGCTCGTTCTGGATCCCGACCATGATCGTGCTTCCGTCCCCGGCCTTGAAAGGTCCGTACGGGTAGATGCTGGCATGGGACGCGCCGGCCGCGACGGGCGGTGGCGCTCCGTCCATGGCGTAGTAGAGGGGAAAGCTCATCCACTCCGCCATGCATTCTAGCATGGACACCTCGATACGGCATCCGGTTCCCGTCGTCGCGCGACGAAGAACGGCCGCCAGAATCGAGCTGTAGGCATACATGCCCGCTGAAATGTCCGCGATCGAGCAACCAGCCTTGGCGGGGTTCTCCTCCGAGCCCGTTGTCGATAGAAAGCCCGCCTCGCTCTGGATCAGCAGGTCATATGCCTTCTTGTTGCGATACGGCCCGTCCGAGCCGTAGCCCGAGATGTCGCACACGATTAGCCGAGAATTGACAGACTTTAGGTGTTCGTAGCCCAGGCCCATCCGGTCGGCAGCCCCTGGTGCGAGGTTCTGGACGAACACGTCGGCACGAGCGAGCAGCTTCATGACAACGGCATGATCCCGCGGATCCTTGAGGTCGATGGCAAGACTCTCCTTCGACCGATTGACCCATACGAAATGCGAGGCCATGCCACGTGCCCGGCTGTCGTAGGCGCGCGCGAAGTCGCCGGTGACGGGCCGCTCGATCTTTATGACGCGTGCGCCGAGATCGGCAAGTTGTCGCGTGCAGAACGGCGCCGCTATGGCGTGTTCGATGCTAACGACTGTGATCCCTTCAAGGGGACGAGGCTGCTGCTGCATGGTGTCAAGATCCTTCCCGGCGTCACTCCTGCGCCAATCGCGCGGAATCTGCCTCGACAGCGCCTTTATGTCGAATATATAAAACAAGCGATATTCAGAGGGTTTTCGTATGGATGAGTTCAAGCGGTTTCGCTATTTCGTCGCCTGCGCGGAGGAACTCCACTTCAGCCGCGCGGCGGCGCGCCTGGGCATCGCGCAGCCGCCCCTCAGCCAGCAGATCAAGCAGCTCGAGGAGGAGATCGGCACCAAGCTCTTCACACGAACGACACGGGGCGTCGAGCTGACACAGGCTGGTGAAAGTCTGCTGCCGGACGCGCGTGCAGTGCTCGACGCCGCCCGCAGGGCCATCGTGACAGCGCAGCAGGTCGGCCGGGGGGAAGCTGGATCAATCCGCGTTGGCTTCACCGCATCTGTCGCACTCAATCCGCTCGTGCCGAAGGTAATCGCAAGGTTCCGCGAACAATATCCGCGTGTCGACGTCCAGCTCTCGGAGAGCACAACGAGATCCTCGTTGGCCGCTCTGCGCGATGGGAGGCTGGACTTCGCGTTCATTCGACCCGCGTCGCAGGAGCTTGAAGGACTTCACGTCCGAAAGATCCTCGACGAGCGAATGCTTGCCGCCCTGCCCGCATCGCATCGCCTTTCCGGCGAGACAACGATCGGTTTGGCGGACCTCGCGCAGGACTCGTTCGTTCTCTACCCGCGTGCGAACGGCCAAGCTCTCTACGACGCGGTCATCGGCGCCTGCCAGACGGAAGGATTCAGTCCCCGGATCGTACAGGAGGCGCCGCAGATGACCTCGACCGTGTCCCTCGTCGCCGCGGGCGTCGGCGTGACGCTTGTGACCGAGTCCATGCGGCAGCTTCATAGCGAGGGCGTAGTATACCTCGAGGTAAAAGGCATCGCGCCCGTCGCCGAGATGCACATGGCGCGCCGCGAGAGGCCCGTTTCCGCTGTCATTTCGAACTTTGAGCGGGCCGTCGCTATTGCCCTCCATCCCATCGCACCCCTCGAACCGACGTCAACGTTATGACCTCGGCTTCCTGATCTGGACGGAAGCTATGGCTGAGCGCTGCCGCAAGAGAACCATTCGGGCCGACGTTGGGATTCGCCGGCTCGATCCAACAAAGCTTCACCGACAGCTTCTACTGCTCGTCGGCTCCGGGCAGCGGAACGTATCGGAGGTAAGTGTGCGATCCGGAACGTCGCTGCGGTGAATCGTCGATGGACGAAGGCATCGGGAGCGAAGCTTATTCCATCAGACTGGCGCCACTTGGACTGACCAACGGTGGACGCCACCACGGATGCGGACTGCGGCCATAATTTCGATGTGGGCTCGCGACGCTTTGCCTGCTAAAGAGGCAGCAGTTATATCGCCGGGGATACCATGCCGAAGATCGTCGACCACGACCAGCGACGCGCCGAACTGATCCAAGTTATTCTGAAAGTCATGAGCGAGCACGGCCTCGCGGGAACGACGATCCGCACGATCGCCCGTGCGGGAGGCTTCAGCAGTGGGGTCCTCTCCCACTACTTCACCAACAAGGACGAGATGGTCAACTTCGCGTTCGGCGCCGTCGCGGAGGCGATCTTCGTCCGCGTCGATGAGCGGCTTCAGAAAACCAAATCGCCGAAGGACCGCGTGCGTCTCCTCGTCGAGGAGCTCGTGCCAAGCAATGGCACCGATCGGGAATCTATCGTTTCGATCGCCTTCTGGGGGACTGCGCTCCACGATCCTGATCTGCGTTCGCAATTCCATGAGCGGTATGAAAACTGGCGGAACTATTTGCGCAGGGAGCTTGTCGCGGCGGTAAATGAAAGCGGCTCCGACGAGACCAACGTCGATGACAACGTGGAGCTTCTCGTTTCCCTTGCCGACGGGTTCCTCATCTCCTGGACCCTCGATCCCAAACGCTACGACAGCGCTATGCGCCAGCGACTGATTACCAAGGGACTGAAACTATTCGATCTTTAGCGAATTGCTGCACCGCGCAATAAAATTGCGCTTGACAACACGTTTGGCAAATTTTATTTTCGCACAACTGTCGTATAAAAATAAACTGTAGCACGACAGCTTGGGAGTTTCAGGACTCGACCTTTGTGTGCCGAGCGCCCGTCGCGGGCCGCCGGAGGCTGCGCTTTTGCCGCCAGAGTGTTAAACTTAGCAAGAAAAGAGGGGATCATGGATCTTCACCCACACGACGGCATCACGCTTCGAAAGAACGCCATTGGCCTGCTCGGCGTCGTCTTCTTCGTGATTGCCACAAACGGCCCGCTGACAGTATTGATGGGCGCTGTTCCCAGCGCAATCACCTTCGGCAACGGAATCGGCCTTCCGGGCGTCTTCGTCCTGATCGGCCTTATCTATCTCCTGTTTAGCGTCGGCTTCGCGGCCATGGCCCACCACATCAAGAACGCCGGCGCCTTCTACGCATATGTTTCGAGCGGTCTCGGACACCCGCTCGGAGTCGGCGCTGCCTTCATGGCGATCACCGCCTATGCCAGCCTCAATCTGGCGCTCTACGGCATGTTCGGCTTCTTCGGCAGCCACCTGCTCACACACATCACCGGGCTGGAACTGCCATGGTGGGTCGTCTGCGCGGTCTTCGCCATCGTCGTTCATTTCTTCAGCACGCGGAACATCCAGTTCAACGGCAAGATGCTTGGAACGCTGATGCTCGCCGAAATCGCCATCATCCTGATCTTTGATGCAGGCGTGTTCATCCAGGGCGGCGGCCCCGACGGCCTCACGTTCGCGCCTTTCGCCCCGTCCAACGTCTTCGTTCCGGCGCTCGGCTCCGCCATCGTCTTTGTCATCAGTGCTTTCACCGGCTTCGAGACTGCCGCGATCTATGCGGAGGAGGCTCGCGACGCGAAGCGCACAGTTCCCCTCGCCCTGTATATCTCTGTCATCGTCATCATGACGCTCTATGCCGGCTCGACCTGGCTCCTGATCGCGGCATACGGCATTGAGGAGGCGCTGAAGACGGCTGCCAACAATCCCGGCGAGATCTGGTTCACGATGTCGACGAAGCTCGTCGGCGCGTGGTCGGCGGACGTCATGGACGTCCTGATGACGACCAGCCTCTTCGCCGCAATCCTCAGCTTCCAGAACACCCTGTCGCGCTACCTCTTCTCGCTTGGACGCGAAGGCGTGATCTGGCGCGGCTTCGCAGTCCTTCATCCGAAGCAGCAGACGCCGACCATCGCCAGCGGCTTCCAGTCGGTGCTGATGATCGCGGGTATCGTCGCGGCAGGCCTTTACAGCCTCGACCCACTGACGGTCCTAATGCCCCTCGCCGCGACGCCCGCCTCGATCGGCATTGTCGTCGTGCAGTTCCTGGCTGCGCTCGCGGTAGTGGGCTTCTTCCATACTTCCAAGCGCGACGCCAACCTTTTCCAGAGACTGATCGCCCCAGGCGTGAGTGCGATGGCCCTCGGCGCGGTTCTGATCATGATGCTGATGAACGTCAGCCTTCTGACCGGTGGCAATCCCGTCTTCGACTGGCTTCTTCCGACCTCGGTCTTCGCCATCGGGCTGTTCGGCGTCGCCTACGCGATGTGGTTGAAGCGCAACCGGCCAGCGGTTTATCAGAACCTGGCTCGCGTGCTCAACGAGGTCTAATGCCTAGATGGGCGGGGATCCTGTCCCCCGCTCCCACGGACCCTTTTCCAGATCGTTTTATAAAACGACTGTTGCAATATAAAGGAAATTCAAATGCTCGAACGGAACCATGGCTACTGGACCGAACGCGCGGCCACTCTCCGGCCCGAAGGCAGAGCCTTTATCGCCGGTGAATTCGTGAACGCCGTTTCGGCAGCGACATACGAGAACCGCAATCCCGCCACTGGCGCAGTGATCAATCTCGTCGCGTCGTGCGACCAGCTTGACGTGGACGCTGCAGTGGTCGCGGCCCGCACATCGTTCGAGTCAGGCGTCTGGTCCCGCATCACCCCCACCGAGCGCAAGAAGACTCTCCTCAAGCTTGCCGAACTCATCGAGCGCGACAGCGAGGAGCTTGCTCTGCTCGAGTCCCTTGATATGGGCAAGCCAGTAAGCGTCGCCTTCGGGTACGAGCTTCCAGAACTCGTCGAATACGTCCGCTGGTTTTCGGAAGCAATCGACAAGCTCTACGACGAGGTCGCACCGGCCGGCCAAGGCAATCTCGCGCTGATACGTCGGGAGCCGGTCGGTGTAGTCGGCTCCGTTGTTCCCTGGAACTTCCCGCTCGATATGGCGATCTGGAAGACCATACCGGCTCTTGCCGCTGGCAACTCGGTCGTCCTGAAGCCCGCCGAGCAGTCTCCGCTGACAGCGTTGAAACTGGCAGAACTGGTCAAGGAGGCCGGCATTCCGGAAGGCGTTTTCAATGTCGTTCCTGGGTTCGGTAGCGCGGTCGGCCGGCCGATGGGCCTTCACATGGACATCGATTGCATCGCCTTCACGGGATCGACCGAAGTCGGCAAGATGTTTCTCGGCTACTCCGCCTCCTCGAACATGAAGCTGGTATGGCTCGAGTGCGGCGGCAAGAGCCCGAACATCGTATTCGCGGACACCGAAAATCTGGACGCCGCCGCCGAGGCCGCCGCAAGGGTCTTCTATAATCAAGGCGAGATTTGCTCGTCCCCGACCCGCCTCCTCGTCGAACGCTCGATCAAGGACGTCTTCGTCACCAAGGTCGTCGCCCATGCAGCGGCCTATCGTCCGCGCGATCCGCTCCATCCGGAAAGCATGATGGGCGCGATGGTCGACGGCAATCATGCCAACCGCGTCATGGAGTTCATCGAAGCCGGAAAGAAGCAAGCTCGGCTGCTCCTCGGCGGCAACCGCCTGACCATCAACGGCTCCGAGAACTTCATCGAGCCGACCATCTTCGACGAGGTCCAGAACGATCACGTCATTGCGCGGGAGGAGATCTTCGGCCCCGTACTGGCGATCATCGCCTTCGACACAGAAGAGGAGGCCGTGCGCATCGCGAACGACACCGTCTATGGTCTGATGGCCTCGGTCTTCACCTCCAACCTTTCCCGCGCCCATCGCGTCTCCAATGCGTTGAAGGCCGGCACCGTCGCGGTCAACGCCGTTGATATGATCTCCCCGCTCGTGCCGTTCGGCGGCGTGAAGCAGTCGGGCAACGGCCGGGACAACTCCCTTCACGCCTTCGAAAAGTACACGTCGCTCAAGACGACGTGGATCAAGTACTGAGGATTCAGGAAGATGACCACGCCCACGTCAATCGTCGTTGCGGGAGCCGGCCAGGCTGGCCTGCAAATCGCAGCTTCACTCCGCCAGGCAGGATACGATGGCTCCCTCGTTCTCGTCGGCGACGAAGCCCATCTTCCCTACCAGCGCCCGCCCCTTTCGAAGGCGTTTCTGAAGCGGGAAAGCGACGCGGACAAGCTGCTGTTGCGAGTGAACGACTTCTTCACGACCAACAAGATCGACCTGGCACTGGGCGGAGGCGTGGACAGCATCGACCGGACGAAACGGCGCGTCGTCCTGAAAGACGGGCTGAGCCTGCCATACGACAAGCTCGCCATCGCGACCGGCGTTCGCGCCCGCCCGCTTGAACTCGTGGGCGCCCGGCTCGCCAACGTGCACACGCTCCGCTCGATCGGGGATGCGAACGGACTCCTCGACGGCATCGAGGCCGGCGGCGACATTGTCATCGTGGGGGGCGGCTTCATCGGACTGGAGGTAGCCGCTTGCGCAGCCTCCCTCGGGAAAAAGGTTACCGTGCTGGAAGCCAGTCCGCGGGTGATGGGCCGCGCCGTCGCTCCCGAAACGTCCGCCTTCTTCGAACGCATGCATTCCGGGCTTGGCGTTGCCATCCGCACGAGCGCCCAGATCGCAAAGATACGCGGCGATGAACGCGCAACGGGCGTTGAACTCTGCGATGGAACGATGATCCCGTGCGATCTCGTCTTGATCGGCGTTGGAGCGGTCCCGAACGTCGAGATCGCGTCGACCGCCGGGCTCGCCTGCGCAAACGGCGTCGTCGTCGACGCCCAATGCCGCACCTCGGACCCGGATATCCTCGCCGTCGGTGACTGTGCATCCCATCCAAACCAGTTCGCCAACGGCCTCTTCCGTCTGGAGAGCGTTCAAAATGCAATCGACCAGTCCAAGGTGGCGGCTGGCACCATGCTCGGTGCGGAAAAGGAGTACAATGTCGCCCCGTGGTTCTGGTCTGACCAGGGACCGTTCAAGCTCCAGACGACCGGGCTGCCAATCGACGTCGAGGAACGGGTTGTTCGCGGATCGACCGAGGACGGCAAGTTCAGCGTCTTCCATCTCCGCGGCGGAAGGATCGCCGCCGTCGACAGTATCAACGCGCCCGCCGATCACATGATTTCGCGTCGCCTGGTCGCGGCAAGAACCGCCGCGACGGCAGGAGTCCTGGCGGACCAGTCCACAGACCTCAAAACTCTTCTTTGAACAGGAATGTCGAAAATGGCAGACAAGCTAGATGTAAGAACCCCCTTCGACGGAAAATTCATCGGACAGGTGGATGTCGCCGACGAGCCCTCCATCGAGGCCGCTCTTGAACGCGCCTATCGCCTCCACCGTGACCGCAGGCAATGGCTGAAGAAGCAGGACCGGATCGCGATCCTCCGTCGCGCTGCCGGGATTGTACGAAGCCGCCGCGAAGAGCTGGCGCTTCAGGTGGCGTCCGAAAGTGGAAAGCCACTGAAGGATTCCCTTGTCGAGGTGGACCGGGGGATCGATTGTTTGGATATCTGCGTCGAGGAGCTGCGTACGAATGCCGGCCACGTCGTGCCGATGGACATCAACGCGACCTCCGCCGGCCGACTGGCATTCACTCAGCACGAGCCGATCGGCGTCGTTCTCGCGATCAGCGCCTTCAATCATCCGTTCAACCTCGTCGTCCATCAGGTCGCTCCGGCCGTCGCGGTCGGCGCTCCGGTCGTCATCAAGCCGTCTGCCAAGACGCCGCTTAGCTGCCGTGCGGTCCTGGAGATCTTCGCCGAGGCTGGCTTACCGGACGGCTGGGCCCAGATGGTCCTGCCCACGGACAACGAGCTTATCGGGCGCATTGTTTCTGATCCGCGCGTCAGCTTCCTGACCTTCATCGGCTCCGCTTCGGTGGGATGGCGTTTGCGCTCGCGTCTCGCGCCCGGTGCGCGCTGCGCTCTCGAACACGGTGGCATCGCGCCCGTGATCGTCGCTCACGACGCCGATCTGGACGCGGCGATTCCGCGCCTTGGCCGCGCTGCCTTCTGGCACGCCGGCCAGGCATGCGTCTCCGTCCAACGCGTCTTCGCCGACAGGCGGATCTCGGAAAAGCTCGCCGAAGGCATCGCCGATTTCGGCAAGTCGCTCGTCACGGGCGATCCGACCTCGATGGCTACGGACGTCGGACCTTTGATCACACATGCCGAGAACGACCGTGTCGCGAGCTGGGTGACCGAAGCCGCAGAGACCGGCGGCGGCAAACTCGTTTCCGGTGGTCAGAAGATTTCCGCAAGCTGCTACGAGAACACCGTGCTTCTCGACCCGTCCGTAGAGGCAAAGGTCTCGCAACGCGAGGTGTTCGGGCCGGTGGTGTCCGTCTACAGCTACGACGACATTGACGCCGCCATCCGGCAGGCCAACGACACGCCATTCTCCTTCCAGGCCGCCGCGTTCACAAGCAACATCGACACTGCCATGCATTGCTATCGTAACCTCGACGGGACCGCCGTCATGGTCAACGAGCACACACTCTTCCGCGTCGACTGGATGCCGTTCGCCGGCGCCCGCCAATCCGGCCACGGGGTCGGCGGTATCCCGCACACGATGCGGGAAATGCAAATCGAAAAAATGATGGTCTGGCGCTCGGACGCCCTGAATTAAGGTCTACTATGTCTCAAACATCAAGCCTGCTCGCGCGCCGCGAGGCCGCAGTCGCCTTTGGAGCCGCCACCGCCCATCCGGTCTTCGTCGACCGGGCCATCGGAAGCGAGATTTGGGACGTCGACGGAAAACACTACGTCGACTTCGCATCCGGCATCGCGGTGATGAACACCGGTCACCAGCACCCCGCAGTCACGCAGGCGGTCACGGCCCAGCTTTCCAAATACGGCCACGTGGCGTTCCCGGTGAATTCATACGCGCCCTACATCGAAGTCTGCGAACGGCTGAATTCCGTCGCTCCCATCAAGAACGCGAGGTCCGCGCTCTTCACGACGGGCGCGGAGGCCGTCGAGAATGCGATCAAGATCGCCCGCATCGCGACCGGCCGTCTGGGTGTGATCACCTTCACAGGCTCGTTTCACGGCCGCACCCAGCTCGCGATGACGATGACCGGAAAGGTCGCGCCGCTTCGCACGGGCGTGCCACCGACGCAGCCAGGGGTCTTTCAGCTTCCTTTCCCGATGCCCCAGCACGGGACAACCGAGCGTGACACGATGAAGGCGCTTGACCACCTGTTCCGGGCCTCGATCGCGCCCGATCAGGTCGCGGCGATTATCATCGAGCCGGTGCAGGGCGAAGGCGGCTTCTATCGGACGCCGAACTCCCTGATGAACAAACTCCGTGAGATCTGCGATACCCACGGGATACTGCTGATCGTCGACGAGATCCAATCCGGCTTTGGCCGCACTGGCCGCTTCTTCGCGATCGAGCACTACGAAGTGGAGCCTGACCTCATCACGGTCGGCAAGGCGATCGGTGGTGGTCTGCCGCTCGCGGGCGTGGTGGGCAAGGCAGAGATCATTGGCAAGCCGCTGCCCGGCGCTCTTGGCGGAACCTTCGCAGGCAACCCACTCGCCTGTGCCGCAGCCCTCGCCGTCTTCGACGTCATCGAGAAGGAGAACCTGCTCGCCGCCGCCGACAGGATCGGCTCCTTCCTCGCCGGCCGCCTCGAAGTCGTCCGCGACCGCAACGACGTGGTTCCGATCGGAGAGATCCGACAGATCGGGGCGATGGTCGCATTCGAAATCGTCAAGGAACGCGGCGCCCACGAACCGGACGCCGAGGCCACGAAGCTGGTGGCCGCGAAGGCCCGCGACGAAGGCGTCCTTCTGCTGCCGTGCGGCTACTACGGAAATACCATCCGCCTGTCAGCGGCATTGACCGCGTCGGACGAAATCCTCGACGAGGGCCTCGGACGTCTCACCAAGGCGCTCGTCCAAATCGCAGCAAACTCCTAGGAAAGAGGTGCAGAAATGACCAAGATCACCTTCATCGACGTTCAGGGGACCGAGAAGACCGTGAACGCCAGCGACGGCCGCTCCCTCATGGAGACTGCGGTCGCCAACTCGATCGCCGGCGTCGACGCCGACTGCGGTGGCGCCTGTGCCTGCGCCACCTGCCACGTCTACGTCGACCCCACCTGGGTCGACCGCATCGGAGCGGCTGGCGCGATGGAAGTGGACCTGCTCGAATTCGCCAACGAGCCCAACGAGCGCAGCCGCCTGTCGTGCCAGATCAAGGTCACTGCGGACATGGACGGGCTTGTCGTCCAAGTGGCGGCCGCAGCCTGAGGAGAACACAATGAGCTTCAATCAACCGCTTGGCGGCAACGAAATGCCGAGGTTCGGCGGACCCGCGACCATGATGCGGCTTCCGACGGCAGCGACGGCCGAAGGCCTCAATGCATGCTTCATTGGCGTCCCCCTCGACGGTGGGACGTCCTACCGCGCCGGCACACGTTTCGGGCCGCGTCAAATCAGGGCCGAATCCTGCCTGTTGAGGCCGTTTAACGTTGCAACGGGCGCCGCGCCGTTCGAGAGCCTGCAGGTCGCCGACGTCGGCGACGTGGCGATCAACACCTTCAATCTTCCCGACACCGCGCGGCGAATACGGGAGGCGTACCAGGAACTGCTTCGCCACCCGGTCATCCCGCTCAGCCTGGGCGGCGACCATTCGATGACGTATCCGATCCTGCAAGCGATCGCGGAAAAGCACGGCCCCGTTGCGCTCGTCCACGTCGACGCCCATGCCGACATCGGCGATGCGATGTTTGGCGAGAGGATCGCCCACGGCACGACATTCAGACGCTGCTACGAGGACAACCTCATCGTGCCGGAACTGACGTTTCAGATCGGTCTTCGCGGGACCGGCTACTCGCTTGACGACTTCAACTGGTCGCGTGGCAAGGGCTTCACGGTGGTTCCGGCCGACGAGTGCTGGGACAAAAAGCTAAGTCCTCTCATGGAGGAGATCCGGTCAAAGATCGGCGATCGCAAGGCTTACATCTCCTATGACATCGACAGCCTCGATCCCGCCTACGCTCCGGGGACCGGCACGCCCGAAATCGGTGGGCTGACGACGGCGCAGGCGCTGCAGATCATCCGCGGCTGCCAAGGGCTTAACATCGTCGGCGCCGACCTCGTCGAGGTCTCGCCGCCATACGACCAGTCCGGAAACACCGCGCTCACCGCCGCCAATCTCCTATTCGAGATGTTGTGTGTGCTGCCGGGTGTAAAATACGCGTAACAACGACAAAAGCTGGGAGGCCTCCTGTGACCATCGATATCGACAAGATCAACTTTACCGATCCGGATTTCTGGCAGCGCAAGGACCGTGACGAGGCGTTCGAGGCGATCCGCAACGAACGACCCGCCTTCTGGAATGAATTTCTGCCCGGTCCCGAGGAAGCGTCGAAAGGCTTCTGGTCCGTCACGCGCTACGACGACATCGTCAAGGTCAGCACGGATTCCAAGACCTTCATCAGCGGCAAAAGCACCTACATTGGGGACCAGACGGTGGAAGAAGCGCACGAGGAAGGTTGGTTCCTCAACATGGACGCGCCCGATCATTTCAAGCTGCGCCAGATCGTCTCCAAGGCCTTTTCGCCGCAAGGGATCCAAAAGATGCGCGACGCTGCGGAGCGTTACGCCAACGAACTGGTGGCCGTCGCTAAGGAGAAGGGAAGCTGCGACTTCGCAACCGACGTTGCCCAACCGTTCCCCGTGGCGGTCGTTTGCGACTTCCTTGGCGCACCCCAGGAGTATCGCAAGCGTCTGCACGAACTGACACTCATCGCCATGGCGGGCGACGCAAAGGAGCTTGGTGGGGTCGAGGCGATCCCAGGTGCGTTTGCCGAGCTCAACGCGATGGGGGCCGAACTCGCCAAGGAACGTCGCCGGGCGCCGAAGGATGACATCCTGTCGCTGATCGGGGCGGCCGAGATCGACGGCCGGAAGCTCACCGACCAGGAGGTTGGCTATTTCTTCCAGCTCCTCGTCACCGCCGGGATGGAGACAACAGGTACGGTCGGCGCGCACCTCATGCGGCTGCTGCTGGAAAACCCCGACCAGATGAAGATCTGGATGGACGATCCTTCGGGGACCGCTCCCACAGGCATCGAGGAGGCCGTCCGTCTCGTCTCGCCGATCATGCATATGCGCCGGACCGCTTCCGTGGACGCCGAGGTCGCCGGACAGAAGATCGCGGCCGGCGAGAAGGTCGTGATGTGGTACTACTCCGGCAACAGAGACGAGCGGCAGTTCAAGGACCCGCTCAAGTTCGACGTCCTGCGCAGTCCGAACCCGCACCTCGGATTTGGCGGCGGCGGCCGTCATACCTGCCTCGGCGCGCACCTTGCTCGCATGGAACTCCCCTATCTGGTCGCGGCAGCGCTTCGTGAGTTGCGGGCGATCGAGCCGTCCGCGCCAGCGAAGTTCGTACCTTCGCGCTTCGTCAACGGCATCTCTTCCCTGCCAATCATCTACAAGGCTGCGTAAGCTATGAAAATTCACCAGAACAAGACCTTCGTGCTAACGGGCGTCTCCTCCGGGGTCGGCGCGGCGACCGTGGATCTTCTGAAGTCGGAAGGCGCCCGGATCATCGGTCTCGACCTCAAGGAGCCGACATCGACGGTCGACCGGTTCGTGCAGTGCGACCTCACGCATCCCGACCTGATCGACGAGGCCGTATCCAGAATCGACGAAACCGTGCACGGCCTGGTCAACATCGCCGGCGTGCCGGGTTCGCTGCCGGTCGACGTGGTGGCGAAGGTAAATTTTCTCGCCCTTCGCAAGCTGACCGAAGCCCTCCTACCGCGGATCGCCGACTTCGGCGCCGTCGTGAACATTGCCTCGACCGCAGGCCAGCAGTGGCGGACCCGAGTGCCGACCTGCAAGAAGGTGATCCTGGCGGAGGGCTGGGACGCCGGACTTGCGGCCTTTCTGGACGTCGGTCTCGACTCCGTCGCAGCTTACGACTTTTCGAAGGAGCTGGTGATCCTCTACTCGCAGCTCGTTTCCAGTCGCGAGCGTCATCGCGGCGTCCGCGTCAACACGATCAGCCCTGGCGCGGTTCAAACGCCAATCCTGAAGACGTTCTACGAAACCATGGGGGCAGACCTGCTCGACAACTTGCGGAACCATGCCGGTGGCCGCGACGCCAAGCCGTCCGAGATCGCCGGCCCCGTCAGCCTGCTGCTCAGCCCCGAGTCCCTCTGGGTAAACGGCGCCGATCTTATCGCCGACGGTGGCGCCGAGGTGCTCATGAACCTCGAGGCCGACGCGGTTCCGGCGAAGCCGCTGCAGTACTAGGAGAAATCATCGAATGGCCAGCAACGAATGAAGATCCTCTCGCCGACGGCGATCCTTGGCTACGGGTTCCCGGAGGAGTCGTTCGCGCTCGGCCTGCAGAGGAAGCCCGACGTCATCGCGGTCGACGCGGGATCGTCGGACCCCGGCCCTTACTATCTCGGGGCCGGCGTCTCCTTCACGGACCGCTCCGCGGTCATGCGGGATCTGACGATCATCCTGAAGGCCGCGCGCGATCTCGACATCCCGGTCCTCGTCGGCAGCGCCGGGGGATGCGGCGCCTCCCCTCACCTTGCCTGGACGCTCGACATCGTCAAGGAAGTCTGCGTCTCGATCGGCTACCACGCCAAAATCGCCGCCATCGACGCCGACGTGCCGCGATCCAGCGTCCTCGACGCGCTTTCTAAGGGCACGCTCACCGGCGTTATTCCAGAGCAGGAGGCGGCCGAGAAAGCGATCGCCGAAAGCACCTACATCGTCGGGCAGATGGGCGAAGAACCACTGATGGCTGCGCTCGAGTCCGGCGCGCGCGTCGTCGTCGCTGGCCGCTGCTACGATCCGGCCGTGTTCGCCGCCCTGCCGATCCTCCAAGGTTTCGACCGCGGCCTTGCCCTCCATCTTGGCAAGATTCTCGAGTGCGCCGCAATCGCCGCACTTCCCGGAAGCGGCAGCGACTGCATGCTGGGCACGCTTGCAGCCGACCATTTCGTGCTTGAACCGACGTCGCCGAACCGTGTCTGCACGGTCACCTCGGTCGCAGCCCACACTCTCTACGAAAAGAGCGATCCCTACATGCTGCCTGGTCCGGGTGGTCATCTCGACCTCACGGAGACGCGTTTCGAGCAGCTCGACGCGCGTCGGGTCAAGGTTAGCGGAAGCCGGTTCGTGCCGTCCGACGGATACCGCATCAAGCTCGAAGGCGCGCGCAGGGTGGGATACCGCACGGTCTCCATCGCTGGGGTCCGCGACCCGGTGTTCATTTCACGGATCGACGAGATCCTGGCCGGCGTGCGGGCGCGCGTGGTTGATAACTTCAGCCATGTAGCTGCGGACGCCTATAGTCTGATGTTCCATGTCTACGGAAAGAACGCGGTCATGGGAGCGCTCGAGCCCGTCCGCAATCCGGCTCCGCACGAGCTGGGCATCGTCATCGAAGCCGTGGCGCAGACACAGGATCTTGCGAACACGATCTGCAGCTTCACCCGCTCGACGGCCCTGCACTTCGGCTACGAGGGCCGCGTTTCGACGGCCGGCAATCTCGCCTTTCCCTACTCTCCGTCCGATTTCAAGGGCGGCGAGGTCTACGAGTTCAGCCTGTACCATCTGCTCGAGGTCGCAGACCCGACCTCGCTGTTCCCGATCAGAACATTCGTCGTTGGAGATGCCCCATGATCCGTCTTGTCGACGTCGCAACCGTCATCCGCAGCAAGAACGCCGGCCCCTACGAACTTACCCTCGACGTCATCTTCAAGGATTCGACCTGGTTCCGCCGCGCCCGCGACGGGGCCTGGATCAACGAAGAGCTGATCGCCCGGCTCTATGGCGTGCCACGCTCCGACGTCTTCGCCGTGATCCCCTTCGAGCCGGCCAACGCCATCAAGGCGACGATTCGGCGGCCGCGCGTCTCGGCAGCCATCGGCGAGACCGACGTCTACGGCGCCCAACAGCACGCTCCGCTTCTGTCGCTCGAGTTCGACGACGTCGAACAAGGCTGACAACACGATCCACGAGAAAGAAGCCATGTCTACCGTCGTCAAGGAAGAAGACATCATCGCCAGCGTCGCGGACGCGCTGCAGTTCGTTTCCTACTACCATCCCAAGGACTTCATCCAGTATTTGGGCGACGCTTACGAGCGTGAGGAGAGCGAGAGCGCGAAGAGCGCCATGGGCCAGATCCTCGTCAATTCGAGGATGGCTGCGATTGGAAAGCGTCCCATTTGTCAGGACACCGGCACCGCGAACGTATTCGTGCGCGTGGGCATGGGAGTCCAGATCGAAAGTGAAAGATCACTTCAGGAGATCATCGACGAAGGCGTCCGCATCGCGTACCGGCGGGACGAAAACCCGCTTCGGGCTTCGGTGGTCGTCGATCCGCTTTTCGGGAGGAAGAACAGTGGCGACAACACGCCGTCGATGGTCAGCTTGGAGCTCGTGGCGGGCGACCGCATCGAGTTCGACGTCTCGGCGAAGGGCGGCGGCTCCGAGAACAAGACGAAGTTTGCAGTCCTCGAGCCCTCGGAGTCCGTCAGTGACTGGGTAGTGAGCACCGTCGAGAAGCTTGGGGCAGGCTGGTGTCCTCCCGGCATCCTCGGGATCGGCGTCGGTGGAAGCGTCGAGAAAGCAATGCTGATGGCGAAACAGTCCCTCAACGAAAGGCTCGACATCCAAGAGGTCATCCGGAAGGGACCGAGCGACAAGCTCGAGGAACTGCGCGTCGAGATCTACGACCGTGTCAACGCGCTGGGCGTCGGCGCCCAGGGGCTTGGCGGCCTGACCACAGTGCTCGACGTGAAGGTCAAGACCTTCGCCACCCATGCCGCCTCCCTCCCCGTCGCGCTTATTCCGAATTGTGCGGCCACCCGCCATGTCCACTTTACGCTCGACGGTTCGGGACCTGCGAGGTTCACGGCGCCCGACCTGTCGGATTGGCCGCAGATCGTACTCGACCAGACGTCGCGGATGGCAAGGAAAGTCGATCTGGACAACCTCACGGACGAAGAGGTTGGATCGTGGGAGCCGGGCGAGACCCTGCTGCTGTCGGGAACTCTATACACTGGCCGCGACGCCGCCCACAAGCGTATGGTCGACACGATCCGCAAGGGCGAGCCCCTGCCCGTCGATCTGCGCGGCAAGGCCATCTACTACGTCGGCCCTGTCGACGCAGTTAGAGACGAGGTCATCGGTCCGGCCGGTCCTACGACTTCGACCCGCATGGATCGGTTCCTCGCAGATCTCCTGCCCGCCACGGGGTTGAAGGTCATGGTGGGCAAGGCCGAGCGCGGTCCCTCAGCAATCGAGACGATAGCGGCCAACGCCGCCGCCTACCTCATCGCCGTCGGTGGCGCTGCCTACCTAGTCTCGAAAGCGATCAAGGCCGCCGAAGTCGTCGCCTATCCGGAACTGGGCATGGAGGCGATCTACCGCCTGACCGTGGAGGACATGCCGGTCGCCGTTGCCGTCGACTGTCGTGGGAAATCGATCCACACCATCGGTCCAGCGCGCTTCCGCAGATAGGACGCGCCGACCTCTCCCGTTAGAGACCCCGCGACATTCGCAGAGATCGACAAAGCCCGAACGACCAGTCTCCAGGGCGCTTGTCACGCGACAGCCGCGAGGTGTCTCCCGCCTTCGGGAGGCGCCAACCTGAACTGCCGCAGAGCGCTTTGGAGCATCGCTGCTTCGTTCGCCAGCGCGAAGGTGGTGGCGGTGGTCTCCTCCACCATCGCGGCGTTCTGGTGCGTCCCCCGATCGATCGTGGCGATGGCACCGTTGATCTCGGAGATCGCGGCAGCCGTCTCGTTCGACGACTGGGAGATCACGTGAACATTCGCATAGATCTCCTGGACGTGATGCGCGATCTTCTGCACGGCGACCCCAGCCTCGCGGACAAGCGAAACGCCGTCCTGCACCCGCTCGCCGGACCTCGTGATCAGCGTGTTGATCTCGCGAGCGGCGGCCGCCGACCGTTGCGCGAGTTCGCGAACCTCCTGCGCGACCACCGCGAAGCCTCTGCCACTCTCCCCAGCACGCGCCGCTTCGACGCCCGCGTTGAGCGCCAGCAGGTTCGTCTGGAAGGCGATCTCGTCGATGACGTTCAGAATGTTCGAAATCTCGGACGAGGAGGACTCGATAGCGGTCATGGCGACCACGGTTCTCGACACGACCTCGTTGGTGCGTTCGGCGTCTAATCGCGCGCCCTCGACGATCTCGGTCACTGCGGACGCCCGCCGGTTCGCCTCCTTGAAGGCCGTCGCAACCTGCTCCATTGCGGCCGCCGTTTCCTCGACGGAGGCTGCCTGGGATTCCGTCCGCTTCGACAGTTCGTCCGCAGCGCTGCGGATCTCGTTCGAACCTCCGTGGATTGTCCGCGCGCTGGCCCCGACGACAGTCATCGTGCGCTGGAGGTTATCGAGCGCGGCGTTGAAGTCCGTCCGCGCACGATCGAGCGAGGAGATGAACGGCGTCGACAAGCGGCAGGTCAAGTTTCCTTCCGACAGAGCCGAAAGACCGCCCACGAGTTCTCCCACCGCGAATGCGACGTCGCGGGCCTGCTCTTCATTGACACGCTCCTGCTGACGCCGTTCCGCCTCGATCGCGTCGGCGGTGGTCTTCGCTTCGGCCTCCAGTCGCTCCTTGTCGTCGGTCGCTTTCAACAACACCCGCAGGGCGGAAGCCATCCTCCCTATCTCGTCGGAGGAAGTCGCCATCGATAAGTCGACGCTCTTCCGTCCCTCGGATATGCCGATCGTCGCATCGATCACCTTGGCTATTCGACCGACGAGCCGAAGGCTGAGCCATGCGCCAATCCCCGCAAGAAGCACACCCGCGCCGACGATGATGGCGATCGAGGAGTTGACGAGGCTGGATAGATGCGCGAACACCGCAGCTTCAGGCACGGTGACGACGACATTCCACACGGTGCCTGGAACGAGTTCGACATCGTCGGAAACTATGAACGTCGACACGCCATCGAGTTCGGCGTCTGCCATCTCGCCGGATTGCGAAAGGATGCGCGACCACACGCGGCCATCGACGCCCAAAGCTTCGACGGGCTTTCCTATGAGCGTCTGGTCAACCCCGCTCACAAGCTTCCTGTCGGCACTGACAAGGACGACATTTCCTGCGCCAAGAGGCTTCATGGCCTCCAGCTTTCGGGAAAGTTCGGAAAGCGCCGTATCGACGCCGACGACGCCGAGGAACTTGCCGTCTTCGACGATCGACATAGCGACCGATGCGATCAGTTCCGTTCTGCCGTTGACCTCGTAAGAATAGGGCTCAGTGACCAGATCCCGCTTCAGGCTCTTCGGCACCAGGTAGTAATCGCCGACGCCTGGTGTCTCATAGTCCACGAGGACATTGCGGGTAATCTTCGCCCCGTCGCGCGAAAAGTAAGGCAAGTACCGACCCGTATCGTCGTAGCCGGCGCGGTTGCGATAGCGTTCGTCGTCCGTGTCGAAGGCTCCGGGTTCCCATGCTGCTCCGATGGCGAATGCGCGGGGGTTGTCGCGCAGGAACGCTTCGATCATGGCGTCTGCACGTTCGCGGCCCCCTGCGCCGCCCTCCGACCTGATCGTCTGTAGGACCGAACGGACACCCTGCGCGACGCCGATGGCCGTTCCGAGTTCACCTTTAACGTCCGTCGCCGCCGCTTTCGCCGACTGGATCATCTCGGCAATGCTACGGTCTCGCACCTCACGATAAGCCAATGCGAACAGGACGGACGCCGTGATGACACAGGTTCCTAGGCCGATGACGACGATTGCAGACATGTTGCGAGCGACCGAAGATTTCAGAAACAAGAGTGCCTCCCTCGAAGAACATTCTTATTTATTACAACTGTTATATTAACAAATTTCGCCAGTTCGGCTAGTGCGCATATCTCCTTTCACGCCGATTCAGCTACATACCGAATTCCAAGAAGGAAACGCAGATGACGGACGCAACAACCACCTCTCTCGACTTGTCTTCGGCATCACTCGAACCTCCGACTTTATCGCGCTGGCGGCATCTGATGCAGCGGCCGCTCAAAATCCAGTTCGCCCGGATGATGCTCATAGGAAGCGACGAGCAGGGAGAACTTCTGAATGGCGAAGGTCACGTCGAATTTCCGGACGATGAGACGATCGTCTACCACATGCGCGGCACGTCAGACGACATACAGACGCTCCTGAGCAGACGAGTCTCGAGCGACAGAGATCGCTACGATGCCCGGCTAGGCTTCCGGCTCCAATGTGTCGGCGCGGACGGCGCGGTCTTTGGCAGCGCGTGGCACATACCGCACCTTCGCCCTTCCGAAGCCGGGGACGGATTCCTAATCTGCACCGGCGAGGTTCGCGGCTTCTGGATCGACGAGCCTTTGCCTGTTGCAGCTATGAATTCGACGGAAGTCGCCGTCCACATCCAGAGTGCGAGCGAGCTGGACTTCAGCCTGCATCATCTCGTGCGATCAGGCCGCACGGTTCACGTCTTCGGCGAAGAGATTCGGTTCCTGTATGATCGTCCGCATGGAACGCTATGGGCTACTGTCGGAGGATCGGGCCGTTTCCGCTTTCCATTTGCAGAGAACTGGCTCGTCGAACCATTTCGAATCCTTTTCGCCCAGCTCGTCTATCCAAGACTCATCGCTCGAAACGATGGCAATGGACGGGCGGCGGTTAGTGTCCGGACGACGTCGAGCTTCCTTCCGAACACCAGATGGATCACTCTCTGGTCGAACGATACGCGCTACACCGACTGTGATGGTTTTTGGGCACTTTATGCCTCGATCCTGGCCTTCGTCGTGCGAAGCCACGAAGGCGCAGAGGATCCGGACCTCGACTCGACCATCGTCACCGAACTCTACGAGCAGATTGTGCTCGCGACGCAGGGGTCGCGCTGGGTCTGGGCGATGGTGATTGCGAGTTCGATCGAGAACCTTCTGACGAAGCTCATGCCGGAGCATGGCGTAAATCCTTCAGCGAAATTGGCAGACCTTGAAGCACTTTCAGGGCACGTGAGGGCATGGCAAGGCGACGCCAATCTCCGAAACTCGCTTCTGGACACGCTTGCCCGTCGACGGAACCTGTCCCCGAAGAACGTTCTGACTGCGATGAAGAGAGCACGCATCATCTCAAAGGGGGAATTCGACGCCTGGGAGGGGCTCCGCAACAAGTCGATGCATGGCAACCCGATTTCCGACTACGCGAGCTCGGAGGCAGACGCGACGATGCACGAGCTGGCAAGCCTGCTGCACAAGGTCACCCTGGCAGTTGTCAACCGCGTCGATCTCGACTTCACCTTTGAAGAGCCTCGAAATACAGCAGCGGATCGGATCACCGGACTCGCGTCTGACAACGACATCAAGGCCTTCCAGGACCTGCCTTCTCCCCATGCAGTGCCCTTAGACCCGGTCGAGGTACTGCTGGAAGCATTGGCAAGGGTCGGCCTAGTGAGCGCAATCGCTGCCGTTCATCTTCACGTCGACTATGTCGCACAGAGGTATCGAACCGGCGTGCCGGAACAGCCTACGACCACCTAGGACGTCGAAGTCCAGGGCGCACTACCAAGCTATTATCATGACATTCTTGACGCCACCGTGTCGCGCCGAAATGTGAACCGTCGGTCCATGATTGATGATGCGGGCCGCCCGCGACAGATCGACGGGCCTGATATGAAAGTTCATGTTGTGTGTCCTTGACACCGATGGGTGCCTTCTCTGCGGCTACCTGCGGGTTCGCGAAAGTTCGTCTATCCCACGCCGTACGCCTTCCCACTGGTCGTCATCGAAGGAGGCAAGCCCGAGGTAGCGGAGCAGGAAGGCCCCTTCGGTAGCGATAAACGCGACCAAGGCGTCCCTTCCCTTCGGCGTGCCGGGGTCCATGTCCTGCATGTGATCGCGGTACCAGTCTCGTGTCGGACCCAGGTTCTCTGGCGACTGCAACAGCGCTGCAAGCAGTGAGGCTCCCCGTTCCTGGCTCTCCTCGCGACTGAGCGTGATTTCGGCGTGTGCGGCCACCCTTTTCTTTACGTCTCCCTCGGGAGGCACGATCGCCCGAAGCCTCTCCTCGTAGGATTTGGTCCAGCGCTCGAGCATTGCGCCGATCATCGCTTCCTTCGTGCCGAAGCAGGATTGAACTCCGCCTTTGGTGATCCCCGCGGCGTTCGCCACTGCGCTGATGGTAAGCGACGCCGCCCCCGTCTCTGCAACTATCCTTTCCGCAACCGCGAGAACATGTTCTCTGTCGATGCTCTTGTGCCGCCCCATGCCGCCCCTCCAAATTTTCGAATACCTACGTACCTGAAATAATACCGATACGTCCGTATCTCCATTCTGAATTTGTCAGATGAGGGAACGGCATGGTGCGGTTCCCACCAGTTGACGATATTGGGGATCGGAGTTTCTTACCGTCGATGACATCGACATTTTGATTTCGGTTGAGGTGCCACCACCCGCAGTCCACGCAGACGGCGATCACGAGACCGCGCCGGGGTCGCCTGATGTGCGATGTGGAGTAACTTTCCTCCTCACAGCTCTCGCTGATCCCGGTCGATAGAACTAAGGCAGTTGATGACGCATCGCATCGAGCCAGCCTCGGTCACGCGGATTGGCCTCCTACCGGAATAGTCGATGCGTCCGGCGGCGGCAAGAAAGACGAGGCATGAGTGGGTCAGTGACCGGACGTCAGCTTCAAGCCGGCGATGCACGCCACCAAGCCCAGAACGAGGAAGATCCGAACGAGCGTGGCGGCTTCACCGAAAAACATCATACCGATTGCCACGGTACCGAGGGCCCCGATGCCGGTCCAGACAGCATATCCTGTGCCCAGTGGAATTGAGTTCCGTGTCGCGACCTCCAGGAAGACCATGCTCAGGACGATGCAGATCCCAAAAGCGATGGTCCAAGGGATGTTCCTGAAACCGTCGGTGAACCGCAGGCACGTCGTGAAGCCGACTTCGAAGACGCCGCCCAGAAGCAGATAGACCCAAGCCATTTATGCATTCACCTCTTTAGTTTCGCCCTCGAAAGTCGCCGCAACATCCGAAGAGGTTGGACTGGTTAGCAGTCGCGCCCCACGCCGGTGCGTGAACCACGACCACGCCCAGTTGACGTAGACGCTCACCTTGCTGCGGAAGTCGATAAGCAGAAGTAGGTGGACCATCGACCAGGCAAGCCAGGCGTTCCAACCCTTGAGCCTCAGCCATCCGAAGTCCGCCACAGCGCTGGATCGACCAATGACAGCCATACTGCCCCAATTGTAATAGCGAAACGCCGCTGGATAGCCGCGGCCCGCGATGCGGGCACGGATGGCCTTCCCGACATACCTGCCCTGCTGTTTCGCAACGGGGGCGATGCCTGGCAGCGGGCATTCCGGCGTGGGTTCGAAACTTGATACGTCTCCGATCGCGTAGATGTCCGGATGTCCGGGAACCGAACAGTCGGCATAGACGCGTACCGCCTTGTTGCGCGCGGCGTCCGCCTTGAGCCATTGGGCCGCAGGACGTGCTTGGATACCTGCGGCCCAGACGACGTTCGCGCTTCGGATCCTGCCGCCGTCGGTCAGGATTCCTTCTTTGTCTATGCCGCTCACCTTCGTCTGCAGCATTACTTCGACGCCGTGCGCACGTAGAGCCTGCGCGGAATATTCGGAGAGTTCCTGGGGGAACGCCGACAGGACGCCACCCGCCGCCTCAATCAGGATGATCCGTAGGTCGCCGGCGCCGACGCGTCTGAAGTCCCGTTTGAGGGCGGTCTTCGCAAGCTCGGCGATCGCGCCCGCCATCTCGACGCCCGTCGGACCACCACCGACAACAACGAAGGTCAGAAGCCGTCGAATCTCGACCGGATCCTGCTCGCGCTCGGCACGCTCGAATGCTTCGAGAAGTCGGGACCGGATGCGAAGCGCGTCCTCAAGAGATTTAAGGGTCGGTGCATGTGCCCGCCAATGGTCGTTGCCGAAGAAGCTGTACTCCGCCCCCGTGGCCAGCACGAGATAGTCGAACGACATCGAACCGCAGTTGGCCGTCTTAATCTTTTTGCCTGCGGCGTCGAGACCAGTCACCTCGTCCATGAGCACGGATACGTTCGTGTATCTCGCAAGCAATGCGCGGGTCGGGGCGGCAATGTCGGCCGGCGAGAGCGCGGCCGTCGCGACCTGGTACAGCAGCGGCTGGAAAAGATGATGGTTGCTTCGATCGATCAGGACGACCTCCGCCTCGCTTCCTCCTAGGGCTTTGGCGGCCGAGAGGCCTCCGAACCCGCCCCCGACGATGATAACGCGCTTCTTGTGGTTCATCTCAACTGCCCATGAATCGACACCTACCCGACGATCCTCACCGAACGACAAATTAAAAATACGAACGTATTTGAAAAATGCAAGAGTGAATTGCGAGAAACTCACACCGTCGATCAGGAACAGCTCTGTCGAAAACGTCCAAAGGCTCGCGTTTCAAGACGGGGGTCTGCCGATCAAGGGAATGTGTTGTCAACGGCGTTTGGGCCCGGTCGAAGGACATTGCGGATCGAGAAGCTGGAGTGATTGCTGGACGATTTTCGCCTTCGCCTCTTCGCCGCTACGGTCGCCGCGCTCGGCTTGCCTCTTCTTTCGGTATCTTCACGATCAGAACTCCTCGCTCAGTTCCGTCTGTCCTTGTCTCGGAAGAATAGCCGGGGTCCAGCGCCAAGCTCTGGCCCGGCCTCAATCAGCCGCGATGTCCACGAGCTTCCTGCTGGTCAGGCAGGTCGCGAAGAAAGAGTACGGGGAGTTCAGGAGGACGATCATCGTCTCGACGTCAGGCATCCTTAGAACCATTTCATGGATTCCCAGCGCTCCAAGTGGCTCCCCCGTCGGATCGAACTGTATCATAGCCTCCCGATATGCCGCGACCTCCGCCCTCGACTGCTCGAGCGTCGCGGAGAAATGCATCCCAACGTCCGAACCTGCGATGATCTCGTGGCCATAGACGGTGAATTCCATGACTATCTCCGTGCCGATATTCGCCAGCGAATCCTTGCCGCTCCACACTCGACGCACCGCAGTCAGCTCTTGTCGATCACCAGTTGGCGATCGACAATGAGTTCGGCCGACAACCGCATCAGGCGGGCCTTTTCCTTGGTGAGCAGCTCCTTGGTTGCGCGATACTCGCGCGCAAGGATCCCGTCGACCTCGGCACGGAGTTCGGGCGTCGGCAGGAAGGATTCGTCGACGCGGTTCGCTGCGACCTGATAGCGGAGCCATTTCCCCAGCCCATAGCTCCCGACCAGTCGGTATGCCAGCCGTGTGGCCTGGTCGAGGTCGCTTCCCTCGACGCCGCCCGCACCGATTGATCTGCTGCCAAACACGACTTCTTCGGCCGCGGTGCCGCCCAGCATGATCCGGATCTTCGCCAGCAAATCCTTTTCGGTCGGGAGCGCCTCATTGCGCATCTTGTAATGCAGCCGACCTCCATCTTGCACGGGCTGGCCCTCCACCATGTGGGATTCGACCCTGATACTGATCACATCTGCAAACCCGGACGCCATCGCCATCAAAGCGTGACCGGTTTCATGCACGCAGATGCGGTGAACGACGGCTTCTGGAAGCGGAACTTGCGCTGGAAGAACAGCCTTGATGTCCTGGATGCTGACGTCCTCCTTTCGCACTCTGGCCGCGCGCTTGGCTGCCCGCGCGAGCTTCTCGAGACCGGCAGGTGTGATAAGCCTCAATTTGTCGGTGATTTCGCGCAGGTCCTTCGCGCGGACTGTTTGATTAAGATGGAAGGCGAAGATCTCCGCACGCTCTTCGCCTTCGGGCAGCTCGAGGTAAACGTGAGTCTCCAGACGTCCGGACCTGAGAACGGCGCCGTCTATCAGATGCGCGTAGTTCGTCGCTCCGACGATAATCGTTCCCGGCTGTTCCAGAGCGTGGGTGATCAAGTCGAGAAACCTACCGATGACGTTCCCTTCGTAATAGGCGTGATCTGGACGCATCGTGGCGCGATCGCCGATCGCATCAAGTTCGTCCACGAGCAACACGGCGCCCCGCCGTGACGTGGCGTCGGCAAACGATCGGGACATCGCGGCGAGCATGTCGCCCAGGTACCCCTTGTTCGTTCCCTGCCATTCGCCAACCGACGTCTTAACGAGGTCGAAGCCCAACTCGTTGGCGAGCGCCGTGGCAAACAGCGTCTTGCCCGTTCCCGGAGGCCCCATGAGGAGTATGCCTCTGTCGACGTCAGACCACGGAATCCTGTCTTCCCGCCAGTCGTCCACGTCCTGCTTGATGGCATCGACCCATTGGCGGGCCGGGCCGTACCCTGGCAGGTCCGACAGTTTAGGAGAACGAACGGGAACCGCGATCGGCTTGGTCAGGGACGCAATGTCGAGCCCCTTAAGCGAATGTCGAGCGGTGAGTCCGATGACGATTTCTGCCGGCTGCTCCGCGATAGCTTCGGCGAGCCGAAAGTCGACGTCCTCGACGCCGAGCACCTTGCGTGCGGCGACGACGTGCCTCGCAGTTGGCGGAGAAATGTTGACAATGACGTCGGCGGCTAGCTGCAGCGAGAGCCTAACCGCATCCAGCGACGTCGCAAGATAGATGACCTGATGCTCCGGACGGAAGACCGTGAAGTCCTCGGTCCCCTTTTGCGTCGTGCGCCGTGGCGTCTCTCCAATGATATGCACCGGACGACGGAAGTCGTCGAAGTACGAACGTTCCCGTCCACCCGTCATGAGAACGTTCGCCGCGGATTTGGCATGCCAGATCCAGGCCTTGTCGACGATGCAGATTATGATCCCCTTCGAATCGTTCTTAAACTGGTCGGTGCCGCGAAGTGCTTGCCGAAGCGCGCAGAGCATGAGGAATCGCGCCGTATTGCTGCTGGTCTCCGCGAAGGCCTTGCTGTCCAAGTGATGGAACATGTCAGGCCTCCCCCACCTTTACGGGCCATGCCACGGCGCGACTGATTCGAAGTTTACAAGAAGGAAGCGAGATGCCCCCTGAAGGATTCAGCATGACTACGACTCCATTGGATGCTTTCGGCGTCCAATGGACGCCTTGTCATGCCCGGCGTCAAGATTTTTGTCCATCGGTTTGCGACGCCTGTGGATACATGACATGGAATCCTTATGCTGATCGCGCCGCCCGAGATCCTGAAGGTCGCAAGAGAGTTCCTAGGCTTCAGTCAGGAACAGGTGGAGAAGCACGCCGGCATATCGAGAGCGACCATCCAACGTATCGAGCGAGGGGTCCGCGACCTGCCCCAGTACGTTCTCCTCCTTCAGCATTTCTACGAGAAGAGCGGGATCGAGTTCGTGGCGCCCACTGGCAAGCGGGGCTGGGGTCTCTTTAATCACAATACCGCTGGGAAGCGCCGTAGGCTTAACAAATTGGTACGGCGCGTTCAGACCGCCGCCAAACCGAAGGCGCCGACCCCGAAGAAAGATCCAGGGGTGCCAGGATGAGTCACTACGAGTTCCGACATCCGACGGGCATTTCAAGCCCCCATAGAGGACTCCGTTAGCTCAGTGCCGTCTTCCGATAATGCTTCCCGCCAGCATCCATCGTAACGCAAGCGCGCCATTCCTATGTCTGCGTCTCACCGTCATAAATCTCAAAATGATCAATTAAACCATTGACATAGCCGGCAGCTTGGATTAGATTCGGATTACGGTACAGGCAGGGATGCCGATGACCGTGAAGGGTTAAAACGAACTTCCCCAACACGATTTTCCATGCGCGGGTCGCTTGCGACCAGCATCATGCCTTGAACTATTCCGCGGGCAATTTTTACGGATTTTCTTCTTAAATGGGGGCTGTCTGCCCCCAAGCCCCCGAGGATATTTCCAGAAGGGTTAAGCTCCTTGATGGACAGTATGCCGCGTCCGCTAGGTTATTGACGCCACAAGGCCTGCTGTTCTGGAGCTAGTTTGCTACTTGTGATAGCTCCTGATTTTGAGCGAAAACTGGCGATGCGTCAAAACAATGGGCCTCGTCGATGGCAAACAGCGCGATCTTCTCGTTGGCGATCAGCTCTCGGAAGCCATCGGTGAGAATGCGCTCTGGTGTGACGTAGAGAAGATCGAGCTGGCCTGCCGAAAGCGCCCGGCGGACCGCGATGAACTCCTCGCGCGACAGCGACGAATTGAGTGCCGCGGCGCGGATGCCGAGCTGCTTCATCGCCTCGACCTGATCGCGCATCAGCGCAATCAGCGGCGAAACGACGATGCCGATGCCGTCACGGCAGAGTGCTGGAATCTGAAAGCATAGCGATTTGCCCGCGCCAGTCGGGAAGAGCACCACGGCATCGCCGCCGGCAACTAGATGCTCGACCACTTGCTGCTGCTTGCCGCGAAAGGAGGAATAGCCGTAGACCTGCTTGAGGATTTCGAGCGGTGTGCGGCCGGCGGAAAACAGCGCATCGGAGGCGGAAAAGCCGGGTTCGTTCCGTTCAGTCAGCGGCATCAGTGGTTCGCCGCCCCTTTGACTCGGCCCGAAAGGACGCCGAAGCCGTCGATGATCGCCTCCTGGTTCTCAAGCCGCACGCCTTCGAAATGCACTTCCTGCTGGGCTCGCATCAGTTGAACGATCGCCTCGCCGTCGCCGGCTTCGGTCGCCAGCGCAATCTCACGTTCGAGCTCCATCTTCTGTCGGCGCAGCGCTTTTGCCCGTTTGTGGAAGGCGAGCGCCTGGCGATAACCCTCACGCGCATCCTCCATCGCCGCCTCTTCGGTCGCCGTCCAGAGCCTGGCATTGCGCACCTGCTGATCGAGGCTCTTGATGAGCGGGCCGAAGCCTTCGAATTCCAGCCGTTCGGTCAGATATTCGCGGGTTAAATGCGGGCCGGCGACCGCAGCGGCTGCCCCAAGCATGGCCGACCAGAGCCGCTGCAGCTCGCGGCTGTCGTAGTCGATCGCGGCGATCTCGTCATAATCGTCGATCATCAGGGCCGGGTGATTGACGATGGTCAGCGCCAGCACGCTTTCGCGCAACGCCGTATTGTCCCGGTGGCCACGCACCGGGCCTGAGCGGGCGAGCCGGTCGGAAATGACGCTGGGGCTTTTCGGCCCGGCTTTAGCAGCATTGTCGCGGCCCGTCCGGGAATTGCCGTTGCCGTTGAAGCCACGGCGTTCGCCATTATTGCGGTTCTGGAACTGCGGTTGGAAGAAGGTGTTCAACCGGTCGCGAATATCCTGCTGGTAGTGACGGCGCACATTCTCGTCGGCGATGACGGCGACCAGCTGCTTCAGCCGCGCCTCGAGTTCGGCGCGCGCCTCGGGCGTGTCGAACTTGCCGGTGTTGATCTCCCGGCTCCACAGCATCTCCGAAAGCGGCTTTGCCTGGCTTATCACCTTGTCGAAGGGCGCGCGCCCATCGTCGCGCACGAGATCGTCCGGGTCCTTGCCATCAGGCAGAAGCGCGAAACGGACGGAACGGCCGGGCTTCAAATGCGGCAGCGCCAGTTCGGCGGCGCGATTGGCGGCACGAAAGCCGGCGCCGTCGCCGTCAAAGCAGAGCACCGGCTGCGGCACCATCTTCCAGAGCAGCTCGAGCTGGTTTTCGGTGAGCGCCGTTCCGAGCGGCGCGACGGCATTCTCGATGCCCGCCTGATAGAGCGCGATCACATCCATATAGCCTTCGACGGCGATGATGGTGCCGGTCGCATTGTCATCCTGATTATCGCTGCGGCCCGGCCCCTGGATCGCGCGGCGCGCGCGGGCGAAATTATAAAGGACATTGCCCTTGTGGAAGAGCTCCGTCTCGTTGGAGTTCAGATATTTCGCCGACGCATCTGATGACATGGCACGGCCGCCGAAAGCGATCACCTTTTCCCGCGACGAGAGGATCGGGAACATGATGCGGTCGCGGAAGCGATCGTAGGAAACCGGCACGTTTTCATGAACGACCAGGCCGCAGGCCTCGATCTGCTCTTTGGTGACGCCCTTGCCGGCGAGAAATTCCTTGAGCGCATTGCGGCTGTCGGGCGCATAGCCGAGACGGAAGGTCTCGATGGTGCGCCCGGTCAGCCCCCGGTCGCGCAGATAGGCGCGCGCTCTCGCCCCATTCGCCGTCTGCAATTGATCCTGGAAAAATTGCGTCGCCATTTCCATGACGTCGATAAGCGAGCCGCGTTCCTTCTCGCGCTTCTCCATCACAGGATCGGCAAGCGGCATCGGAACGCCGGCCATATCGGCGATCTGCTGCACCGCCTCGGGGAAACTCAGGCCTTCCAGCTCGGTGAGGAAACGAAAATGGTCGCCGGTGACGCCGCAGCCGAAGCAGTGATAGCGGCCCTTCCGGTCCTCGCAGTGGAAGCTCGGCGACTTCTCGCCGTGGAACGGGCAGCAAGCCCAGTAATCGCCGCGCGACACGTTGGTCTTGCGCTTGTCCCAGCTCACGCGGCGCGCGATCACGTTCGAAATCGGAACGCGGTCGCGGATATCATCGAGAAAGGTGTTGGAAAAGCGCATTTATACCTCTTGGCCAACCTCCATATAAGCTGCTTTGCCGCTCCATGCCACGAAACTTGTCATGAAAACCCGCTATTCACAGGCAAGTGCACCCAGGGCCATTGGCGCGGTTTATCCCATCAAAAACGCGTTATCGCCCCCTGCGACAGGGTGCGACATTATTGTCTTTCAAGCGCCGAAATTCCACTGTTTCAAATGTCTCGGCTGCGGCGACGACCTTTAGAGGAGTTTAATTAAACGTTTTGAAACAGATGCTTATATCGTGCATCGATTGCGCTGCCCTATCCCGGCGGCGCCTGCCGAGCCTTTGCTGCGGCGCCTCCAAAACCGACGTTTTCGGCAATTATTATTTTTTTGTAATTTGAACAAGCCGCCGCACCGCAATAGGTTCGATCTCAACAAAGCGATCCCCGAGCGAAGCACCATCCCTACCCCCGGCGCCGCTTCGCAAGGGTGCCTTTGCAAATACCCTCCGGCTTGGGCCTCGGCCCTGCGTTTGCCGGCGGAAGCAAAGAGCAAGAAGGCAGGAGCGCCCCCAGCTCCTGCCTTCTTAAATTTTGGCTCCCTTTGCGAAAACTCTCCTTTGAAATTAACCGCTTATTGACAAAACCGTTGACAGGCGGCGCTTGCATGAAAGATGTATGCGCCGAACTCCTGGACCCCTCCAAATGGCTTTTACCGCGGAAAAACTCGCAGCAGACGATCGCTTTCTCGCTGCGATCCTGCATTGCGCCGATCAGATGCTCTCGATCTATCGCGAGAGCCCTCGCATCGCCTCGATCTTCGCCGCGCAGCAGCGCTGGCTGATGGCCCATGCCGGCTTCGCGCTTCATTACGGTTATCCCGGCGACGGCAAGAGCGGTCTCTATTCCGGCCGCTTCATCGATTTTGCGGTCAGGAACGACATCGCCAGCCGCAACACGGCCGCGGCCTTCATGCAGGAAATGCTGGCCTATCGTTTTCTGCGACCGGTTCCCGGCCCCGACAAGCGCACACGCTATCTGGAGCCCACGGAAACCGCTGAGCAGCATTTCACCCGATGGCTCGTCGCACATCTGATGATCCTCGACAGCCTCGACGGCGGTGAACGCGCCGACAAGGTCAGCGCCGATCCCTCGGCGATGACGGCAGCAATCCAGCCGCGGATCGCCAGGGCCATCATCGGGAGCGAAGCGGTGCGCAATCCAGGCCCCACCTTCAACCTCTTCAACTGGGCAAATACCGGCGGGCTGGTGATGGACTACCTGATCTCGCGCCTTCCGGAGTTTCCCCGGACGGCCGAACGCGTCGCGGTCGGCCCCCTGTCGCTGAGGGAAATCCGCGAACAGTTCATGATCTCCAACACCCACTTGAAGCGGCTACTGACGCAGGCAGCGGCCATGGAGAGCGTCGGCTGGACAGCACCCTCTCGCAAGGGCGACTTCTGGCTGTCGCGCCGCTTCATCCTCGAATATTGGAACTATCAGGCGGCGAAATTCGCCATCATCGATGCCGCAGCCGAAGCGGTGCTCGGGCCTGCGGTCCGTGAGCCGCAGGCAAGACGTGTCAGCTGAGCCGGATCAGCTCAACAGTTCCTTGACGGTCGCCGACGCCTTGGCGAAATCCATCTGGCCGGCATAACGCTCCTTCAGCGCCGCCATCACCTTGCCCATGTCCTTGGCGCCCGCAGCACCGGTCTCGGCGATGATCGCCGAGACATTGGCGCGCACGTCACTGTCCGAAAGCTGCTTCGGCATGAAATCCTGAATAACGACAATTTCGGCGCGTTCCTTGGCGGCAAGCTCGGGCCGGGAATTCTCCTCATAGATCTTTGCCGATTCGTCGCGCTGCTTCACCATCTTGGCGAGAATCTGCAGGATCTCATCGTCGCTCGCCTGCTCCTTGCCGATGCCGCGATTGGCGATATCGCGGTCCTTGACCGCGGCCTGAATCAGCCGGACGGTGGAAAGCCGCTCCGCATTCTTGGCCTTCATCGCCTCTTTCAGCTGGGTGGCGAGTTGATCGCGCAGCATGGTCTTCACTCCTGTTTTGATGCCGCTTCATAAACCACGCTGATGTGGCGGATCAAATAAATTGCGCGGTCGACGCGATAAAGCGCAGGAAAACAGCAGCAATCTCGGCTACAAAGATTGACGCTAAGCGATTGCGTGGCTATTTACCGCCACCTGCACCAAAATTCGTGATCAGGCCTGAAGCGCGCGGCATTGCCGTGTCCACACGCCTGCGAGATCAAATGGCGACGAGCGCAGCAACGCGCGCACCGGCCGCCGGAAACGGGATGAACATGACCGCGACAGCACCCTGGACAATCGAAAAGCCGACCGCCCTGTTGGTTCTTGCCGACGGTACGGTCATCGAAGGCAAGGGCATCGGCGCCACCGGCAAGGTGCCGGCCGAAGTGGTCTTCAACACGGCGCTGACCGGCTATGAGGAGATTTTGACCGACCCCTCCTATCTCGGCCAGATCGTCACCTTCACCTTTCCGCATATCGGCAATATCGGCACCAACGATGAAGACATCGAGGATCTGACGCCTGCCGCCCGCCACGGCGCCGTCGGCGTCATCTTCAAAGCCGACATCACCGACCCTTCGAACTACCGAGCCGCCAAGCACCTCGACCAATGGCTGAAGGCGCGCGGCGTCATCGGTCTCTGCGGCATCGATACGCGCGCGTTGACCGCCTGGATCCGCGAGAACGGCGCCCCGAATGCAGTGATCGCCCACGATCCGAACGGCATCTTCGACATCGAGACGCTGAAGGCCGAAGCCAAAGCCTGGAGCGGCCTCGAAGGTCTCGACCTTGCCAAGATCGCCTCGTCGGGCCAGTCCTCGCAATGGACGGAAACGCCGTGGGTCTGGAACGAAGGTTACGGCCAACTCGCCCCGGCGGACGCGAAATACCACGTCGTCTGCCTTGATTACGGCGTCAAGCGCAACATCCTGCGGCTGTTTGCCGGTCTCGACTGCAAAGTGACTGTCGTGCCGGCCGCAACGAGCGCCGAAGACGTGCTCGCCATGCAGCCGGACGGCATCTTCCTGTCGAACGGCCCGGGCGATCCGGCCGCAACCGGCGAATATGCCGTGCCTGTGATCAAGGCGCTTGTTAAGACCGATATCCCGGTCTTCGGCATCTGCCTCGGCCACCAGATGCTGGGCCTTGCCCTCGGTGCCAAGACCGAGAAGATGCACCAGGGTCATCACGGCGCCAATCATCCCGTCAAGGACCATACGACAGGCAAGGTCGAGATCGTCTCGATGAACCACGGCTTCGCGGTCGACTCGAAATCACTGCCCGATGGTGTTGAAGAGACTCATATTTCGCTGTTCGACGGCACCAATTGCGGCTTACGCGTGCTCGGCAAACAGGTCTTCTCGGTCCAGCACCATCCGGAAGCCTCTCCCGGGCCGCAGGACAGCCACTACCTCTTCCGCCGCTTCATCAACATGGTGCGCGAAAAGAAGGGCGAACCGGCGCTCGCCGAACGCTGATTTCCAACAATACCCATTTCGATGAAGGCCCGCGCAAGCGGGCTTTTTTCTTATCTCCCGCATTGACCTCAACTTAACTTGAGGAACTACAAAGCTCCGTGCAAACATCTGATCCAGGAGAAAATGTATGAGCGGAGCTTTCTATCGTATTGATAAGTTCGTCGTGCCGGCTGCGGCACGCGAGGAATTTCTCGTTAAAGTGATGATGACCCACAAGCTGCTGGAGGCGCAGGAGGGTTTCATCGATCACAGGGTACTGGAGCAGGTCGCCGGTCCCGGCGAATTCAATTTCGTCACGATTGCCGAATGGGAAAATACCGCGGTCGTCGAGCGTGCCCGGACAGCCGTCGCCGCCGCGCACAAGGCGGCGAATTTCGACCCGCAGGAATTGTTTGCGCGTCTCGGAATTCGCGCCGATATCGGTAGCTACAAACCGGTGGCGGCTTGAGGATACCAACGCCGCCGTAAACGGCATCATGCTCAAGCGCCGGCCGTCGCTCCTTCCCGGCGAAGGAGAAGGTAGAATCGCCAGCAGAGCATGACGGCGGCGGCCGCCAGCCCGACGAGGAACCCGAACCAGATGCCGATGCCGCCGAAGCCCAACGGGAAGGCAAAGGCCCAGGCAAGAAAGAAGCCGATCGGCCAATAGGCGATCAACGCCATGATCATCGGCACACGTGCGTCCTTGAGCCCACGCAGCAATCCGTTGGCGATCACCTGCAGGCCATCGACGAGCTGGAAAAGCCCGGCGACGACGATCAGTGGTCCGGCATAGGCAAGCACCTGGGGCGCCTCCGGCGAGTTGACGTCGAGGAACCAGCTGCCGAGGAACTGCGGCATGGTGGCAAACAGTACCGAGCCCACCGCCGAAATGGCGCAGGCAAGGATGAGCACCATGATCGAAGCGCGGACCACCCCCTGGTGGTCGCCCTGCCCGTGGGCGACGCCGACACGCACCGTCGCCGCCTGGCTGAGGCCGAGCGGAATCATGAAGGCGATCGAGGCCCATTGCAGGGCAATGCCGTGGGCGGCGAGTTCGATGGTGCCGATATAGCCCATCAGCAGCGACGCCACGGTGAACAGGCTGACTTCGGCAAGGATCGTCACGCTGATCGGCAGACCGAGCCGGATGACCTCCAGAAGCGCATGCCAGTCGGGCTTCCAGAACCGCACGAAGATCTCGTAGCGCCGCGTCTCCTCCCGCCGCTGCACGAAGGCCAGGATGAAGAGGAAACCGGCGGTCTGCACGACGACCGAAACGATCGCCGCGCCCTCGAGCCCCATCGCCGGAAAGCCGAAATGGCCGAGCACGAGGATATAGGCGAAGATCGCATTCATCACCAGCGTGACGATGGTGACGTTGAGGATGATGCCCGCCTTGCCGATGGCGCTGACCAGCGCGCGCATGACGTTGAAGAGCAGCGCCGGCAGCAGGCCGAACTGGCCGATCATGATGTAGCCGTGAGCGAGCTTCGCCACCTCGGGCTTCTGCTGTGCGAACAGCAGTATCCGCTCCGAATTGAAGAAGGCCGGCTGCATGACGACCCAGTACGCGATTACCACCCACAGACCCATGCGCAGCGCCCGGCGCACCGAGACGACGTCGCCGCGTCCATAGGCCTGCGCCACCATCGGAATGACGGCGATGGCAAAGCCCGAGCCGAAGATCAGGATCGTGAACAGGAATTGCGCCGAAAGCACCATCGCCGCCAGATGTTCGGCGCCGAGACGCCCGACGATCATCACGTCGGTGGTGTTGATGCCGAGCTGGGCAAGCTGCGCGCCGATCAGCGGAATCCCGAGCGCCAGCGTTGCACGGAAATGTGCGCTCCAACGATTATCGGTTACCGGCGCAAGGCTGCGCGCGTCGATCGGCGTGTCCATGACACCTGTCCTGTGATTGAAATATGCCTCGCCGCAACTTGCGGGGAAATATCATTCGGGCTTAGATCAAAGCCCGGCAAAGAACCACCCCAAAACAGGCAGATGATGAAAAATTCATCATCGCATCATCATTTCTGATCGATCAACCCGCCGCTTCCAGCGCCTCGGCCGGCTCGCGGGCCCGAACCCGCACGAGAAACACGCCAGCGGCCACCAGGATGAACAGGGCGGCGGTCAGATAGGGCGCGCCGGCAAAGGTGACGGGCGCCTCGGGCCGGGTGAAATAGCTGAACAACTGCGTGAAGATCAGCGGCCCGAGGATGGTGGTGATGCTGCTGAGGCTGGTCAGCGCACCCTGCAGCTCGCCCTGCGCCGACGGCGGCACCTTGCCGGCGGCGATGCTGCGCAGTGGCGGATCGGCGACGTTCTCCATGACGGTCGCGACAATGACCACATAGACCACCCAGCCTTCCCAGGCGAAGGCATAGCCGGTGAGCCCGACGGCCGAAAAGCAGAGACCGAGTAGAGCCGTCTTCCACTCGCCGAGCACCGGCACGATCCTCGGCAGAACCAGCCCCATGACGAGTGCCGCGCCGATGCCGTAGATGCCGAGCGACAGGCCGATCTGTCCCTCGCTCCAGCCGTAGCGATAGGTCGAGACAAACGACCAGACCGAGGGATAGACGGCATGCGCCAGGAAAAACAGGAACATGACGAGACTGACCCAGCCAATGCCGGGATAGTGGCGCATCTGCCGCAACGCGCCGAGTGGATTGGCGCGTTTCCACTCGAACCGGCGGCGGTTCTTCGCCTCCAGGGTTTCCGGCAGCAGGAAACAGGCGGCGATGAAATTGACCAGCGAGAGTGCCGCCGCACCGAGGAAGGGCACCCGCGGGCCGAATTCGCCGAGCACACCGCCGATAACCGGGCCGATCGTGAAGCCGACGCCGAAGGCGATGCCGATCAGCCCGAAATTCTTTGCCCGGTTCTCCTCCGTGCTGATGTCGGCAATATAGGCCGAGCAGGTGGCGAAACTGCCGCCGCTGATGCCGGCAAGCACGCGGCCGACGAACAGCATCCAGAAACTGGTGGCGATGCCGCAGATGAAATTGTCGATCGCAAAGGTCAGCACCGAAAGCAACAGGATCGGCCGCCGGCCGAACCGGTCGGACAGGTTTCCGAGCAGCGGCGCGAACAGGAACTGCATGCCGGCATAGACGAGCATCAACCAGCCGCCGTCGATCGCCGCATCGCTGACGCCGCCGCCGGTCAACTGCTCCAGATAGGCGGGCAGCACCGGCATGATGATGGCAATGCCGATAATATCGAGGAAGAGAATGATGAAGACCAGGAAAAGGCCGCGGCGAACGAATTTAGGGTCAAGCATAAGACATCTCTGCAGCGGTTGGTTCTGAAAAGACGATTTCGTCGCCGAGAATGTGACATAACGCAGAAAGGAAAACGAAACAATCAGTGAACATCTCAAAGTTTTTGATAATCTGAACGGGAAATTTAGAAAAGGCTTCAATCAGCAGGCACGGCGGCGCGATCGTTCTCTCCTTGCAATCGCGGTGACGGCGTCCAGATCAATCAAGACAAGATCATTCATTGTGCATGCACCAGCACAGCCCGTTCGGGACCATCCGGATTATCGCGCAGCGGCGAAGGATGTAAACGACATCTACAGAGCCCCGGGCGCGGATGAAGGAGAAGACAATGCAGACCTATCGTTTGGGAAAAACCGGACCCGATGTCTCGGCCATCGGCCTCGGCTGCATGGGCATGTCGGGCATGTACGGCCCCTCCGACCGCGCAGAAAGCATCGCGACCATCCATGCCGCGCTGGATGCCGGCGTCACCCTCATCGACACCGGCGATTTCTACGGCATGGGCCATAACGAGATGCTGATTGGCGAGGCATTGAAGGGCCGCAGGCGCGAGGATGCCGTCATCAGCGTCAAGTTCGGTGCATTGCGCGATCCCGCGGGCGGCTGGAACGGCATCGACGCTCGCCCGGTCGCGGTGAAGAATTTCCTGGTTTATACGCTCCAGCGGCTCGGCGTCGACTATATCGACATCTATCGGCCGGCCCGCCTCGATCCGAACGTGCCGATCGAGGATACGGTCGGCGCCATCGCCGATATGGTCAAAGCGGGTTATGTCAGGCACATCGGCCTGTCGGAAGTCGGTGCCGACACCATCCGACGTGCCGCCACCGTTGCCCCGATCGTCGACCTGCAGATTGAATATTCGCTGATTTCGCGCGGCATCGAAGAGAATATCCTGCCGACCACACGTGAACTCGGCATCTCGATCACCGCTTACGGCGTGCTGTCGCGCGGCCTGATCAGCGGCCACTGGCAGAAGAGCCAGGGTGCGGCGGCCGGCGATTTCCGCGCCTACAGCCCACGCTTCCAGGAAGGCAATATCGAGCAGAACCTCGCTCTGGTGGAAAAGCTGCGCGAGATCGCCCGGGCAAAAAGCGTCTCGGTCGCCCAGATCGCCATCGCCTGGGTCGCCGCCAAGGGCAAGGACATCGTCCCGATCATCGGCGCCCGCCGCCGCGACCGGCTGACCGAGGCACTCGGCTCACGCGCGGTGGATCTGTCGGCAGAAGATTTCGAAGCCATCGAACGCGCCGTGCCAAAGGATGCGGCGGCCGGTGGGCGCTACCCAGAGCATATGCTGCAGCATATGGACAGTGAGAAGTAGGCACAGGGGCGGATTGAAGGGGACTTGAACGTTGTGCCGTGCGGCCCCCTCATCTGCCGGCAGGCAGATGAGGGGGTGAGCGACGACAGGAGCGAATGCGCTGAGCGCAAGCGAAGGGCAATCACCCCTCCGAAAAAGCCGCTATCCACCCTCAAACCGGCCCCGAGAACGTGTCGCAAGCCGACAGCTGTCCGCTGTCGAAGCCGCGTTTGAACCATCTAACCCGCTGTTGCGAGGTGCCGTGGTTGAAACTCTCGGGCACGACGTAGCCCTGCGAGCGTTTCTGCAGCGTGTCGTCGCCGATCTGCTGGGCAGCGTTCAACGCTTCCTCCAGGTCACCGGACTCCAGCAGGCCCTTCTGCTGGGTATATTTGCCCCAGATCCCGGCAAAACAATCGGCCTGCAGCTCGACGCGCACCGACATCTTGTTGGCCTCCTCCTCGCTCATCCGCTGGCGGGCCTGGTTGAACTTCGGCAGGATGCCGAGCAGGTTCTGCACGTGATGGCCGACCTCGTGGGCGACGACATAAGCCTCGGCGAAATCGCCCGACGCGCCGAAACGGTCGGAGAGCTCCTGGAAAAAATCCGTATCGAGGTAGAGCTTGTGGTCGCCGGGGCAGTAGAACGGCCCGGTTGCCGCGGATGCGGAGCCGCAGGCCGATGCCGTCGAGCCCGAAAACAGCACGAGGCGCGGCTCCTCGTACGTCTGGCCTTGCGCCTGGAAAATGCCCGTCCAGGTATCCTCGGTTTCGGCAAGAACGGTACGCATGAAGGCGGTCATCTCGTCATTGGCCGGCGGGCGTGTTCCTTGAGACTGGCTCTGCTCGTAACCGGGACCACTCGTCGTGCCGCCGTTATCGAGCACCTGCATCAGGTCGATGCCCATTGCCTTGAAGATAAAATAGATAACGACGAGGAAGATGATCGTGCCGATGCTCAGACCGCCGCCGGCACGGCGAACGCCGCCGCCGGAAGGAAAGTTGAACCCACCGCCGCGGCCGAAACCGCCGCTGCTCGGATCGCCGCGGCGATCTTCGATGTTGTCGGACTGACGCCGGCCTCTCCATTCCATCTTCGTTCTCCCCGGCAATGCCCGTGCTTGCGCTCAAGGAATCTATATATCCGTCGACGGCCGGAATTCCAGCGACATCATCGGGGGTTGGTGGTCGCGCCGGACGAATTAGTCTTTCGAGACGTGTTGGATTCCTGTCGATTCCGCGATTTATGGGGTTCCGTTTGCAAATACATTTGCCTATAAGCCGCTTCTAGCCTGAAAAGACCCAGCACGCGCGACCCGACCCGGTGATTTCCCCACCCTGGCCGGCTTTCTGCGCAGCCAGAAAACGGAAGCACTCATGCCGAAGCGCCAAGACATAAAATCGATCCTCATCATCGGCGCGGGACCGATCGTCATCGGCCAGGCTTGCGAGTTCGATTATTCCGGTACCCAGGCGTGCAAGGCGCTGAAGGAGGAAGGCTACCGCGTCATTCTCGTCAACTCCAACCCGGCGACGATCATGACCGATCCGGGCCTTGCCGATGCCACCTATGTCGAGCCGATCACCCCCGAAGTTGTCGCCAAGATCATTGCCAAGGAACGCCCGGATGCGCTGCTGCCGACCATGGGCGGTCAGACGGCGCTGAACACCGCGCTTTCGCTGAAGCGCATGGGCGTGCTCGACCGCTACAATGTCGAGATGATCGGCGCCAAGCCCGCCGCCATCGACATGGCCGAGGACCGCGCCCTGTTTCGCGAGGCGATGGCCCGTATCGGGCTGGAAACGCCGCGCTCGATGCTGGCGAACGCCACCGATATCAAGGATCTCGACCGCAAGACGCATGAGGCAGAGCGCAACAAGGTCAAGGAGAGCCTGTCTGGCGCCGAACTCGATGTCGCGCTCGACGCACTCGAAAACCAGTGGAACCTCGGCGAGACCGACCGCAAGCAGCGTTACATCAGCCACGCCATGGCGATCGCCGCGCAAGCGATCGACGTCGTCGGCCTGCCGGCGATTATCCGCCCGTCCTTCACCATGGGCGGTACCGGCGGCGGCATTGCCTATAACCGTTCCGAATTCTTCGAGATCGTCGGCGGCGGCCTCGATGCCTCGCCGACCACCGAAGTGCTGATCGAAGAATCGGTGCTTGGCTGGAAGGAATACGAGATGGAAGTCGTCCGCGACAAGGCGGACAACTGCATCATCATCTGCTCGATCGAGAACATCGATCCGATGGGCGTCCACACCGGCGATTCGATCACCGTCGCGCCGGCGCTGACCTTGACCGACAAAGAATACCAGATGATGCGCAACGCTTCGATCGCGGTTCTGCGCGAGATCGGCGTCGAAACCGGCGGCTCGAATGTTCAGTTCGCCGTCAATCCCAAGGATGGCCGCCTCGTCGTCATCGAAATGAACCCGCGTGTCTCGCGCTCGTCGGCGCTGGCCTCCAAAGCCACCGGTTTCCCGATCGCCAAGGTCGCCGCCAAGCTTGCAATCGGTTATACCCTCGACGAATTGGACAACGACATCACCGGCGGCGCAACGCCTGCCTCCTTCGAACCGTCGATCGACTATGTCGTCACCAAGATCCCCCGTTTCGCCTTCGAGAAATTCCCCGGCGCCTCGCCGGTGCTGACGACAGCGATGAAATCGGTCGGCGAAGTCATGGCGATCGGCCGCACCTTCGCAGAATCGCTGCAGAAGGCGCTGCGCGGCCTCGAAACCGGCCTGACCGGCCTCGACGAGATCGAAATCCCCGACTCCGAAGAAGGCGAATCCAGCCATAACGCCATACGCGCCGCCATCGGCACGCCGACGCCGGATCGTCTGCGCATGGTCGCTCAGGCGCTGCGCATGGGCCTCAGCATCGAAGAGGTGCATGAGGGCTGCAAGATCGATCCCTGGTTCATCGCTGAGCTCAAGAACATCATCGACACCGAAGCCCGCATCCGCGAGCACGGCCTGCCTGAAGATGCCGCCAACCTGCGCATGCTGAAGGCGATGGGCTTTTCCGACGCCCGTCTGGCGACGCTGACCGGCAAGCGCCCGAAGCAGGTCGCCGAATTCCGCAACAGCCTGAACGTTCGCCCGGTCTTCAAGCGCATCGATACCTGTGCGGCCGAATTCGCCTCGCCGACCGCTTATATGTATTCGACCTACGAGACACCCTTCGTCGGCGCCGCCCGCTCCGAGGCTGACGTGTCCGATCGCAAGAAGGTCGTCATCCTCGGCGGCGGCCCGAACCGCATCGGCCAGGGCATCGAGTTCGACTATTGCTGCTGCCATGCCGCCTTCGCGCTGAAGGATGCGGGTTATGAAGCGATCATGATCAACTGCAACCCGGAAACCGTCTCGACCGACTACGACACCTCGGACCGCCTCTATTTCGAGCCGCTGACGGCCGAAGACGTGATCGAAATCCTGCGGGCCGAGCAGGAAAAGGGCGAAGTCGTCGGCGTCATCGTCCAGTTCGGTGGCCAGACGCCGCTGAAGCTGGCCGAGGCGCTCGAAAAGAACGGCATCCCGATCCTCGGCACCGCGCCTGATATGATAGATCTTGCCGAGGACCGCGACCGCTTCCAGAAGCTTCTGATGAAGCTCGATCTCAACCAGCCGAACAACGGTATCGCTTATTCGGTCGAGCAGGCCCGCCTGGTCGCCGCCGAAATCGGCTTCCCGCTGGTCGTGCGCCCGTCCTACGTGCTCGGCGGCCGCGCCATGCAGATCCTGCATTCGGAAGGCCAGCTGCAGACCTACCTGCTCGACACGGTTCCGGAACTGGTGCCCGAGGATATCAAACAGCGCTATCCCAACGACAAGACCGGCCAGATCAACACCCTGCTCGGCAAGAACCCGCTGCTCTTCGACAGCTATCTCTCTCATGCCATCGAAGTCGACGTCGACTGCCTCTCCGACGGCACCGACGTCTATGTCGCCGGAATCATGGAGCATATCGAGGAAGCCGGCATCCATTCTGGCGACAGCGCCTGCTCGCTGCCACCGCGCACGCTCTCCCCCGAAATGCTCGATGAGTTGGAACGCCAGGCGAAGGCTATGGCGAAGGCGCTCAATGTCGGCGGTCTGATGAACGTCCAATTCGCCATCAAGGACGGCATCGTCTACGTTCTCGAAGTCAATCCGCGCGCCTCGCGCACCGTGCCCTTCGTCGCCAAGACCATCGGCGCGCCGATCGCCAAGATCGCCGCCCGCGTCATGGCCGGCGAAAAACTCGACGCGACCTTTGCCGCCTACGGCGAAAAGCCCGATCCGCGCAAACTCACCCACATCGCAGTCAAGGAAGCCGTCTTCCCCTTCGCCCGTTTCCCCGGCGTCGATACGCTGCTCGGCCCGGAAATGCGCTCGACCGGCGAGGTCATCGGCCTCGACACCGATTTCGCCCTGGCCTTCGCCAAATCGCAGCTCGGCGCCAGCGTCGAGCTACCGCGTGACGGGACGGTCTTCGTCTCCGTGCGCGACGAGGACAAGCCGCGCGTGCTGTCGGCGATCCGCATCCTCGTCGAACAGGGCTTCAAGGTGCTGGCGACCGGCGGCACCGCCCGTTTCCTCGCCGAAAACGGCATCACTTCCACCAAGATCAACAAGGTGCTGGAAGGCCGTCCGCACATCGAGGACGCCATCCGCAACCGTCAGGTCCAGCTGGTCATCAACACCACCGACGGCAACAAGGCGATCTCCGACTCCAAGTCGCTGCGCCGCGCGACGCTGATGCAGAAGGTGCCTTATTACACCACCATGGCAGGCGCCGAGGCCGCCGCCCAGGCGATCAAGGCGCTGAAGGCCGGCAATCTCGAAGTGCGGCCGCTTCAAAGCTACTTCGCCTGAGAATAATGCATGTCGCCCGGAAGTCTGCAGCGGTTCCGGGACAACGACATGCATCAAAACAAAGAGCTAAAGCGCGTCGCATGAATCAAATTTGATGCGACGCGCTTTGGAGCAATTCCAGCAAAAGCGTGCCGCGGTTCTGCGTCCGGAATTGCGTAGGAACAAAGAGACAGCGCCATCGCTCGACGAGGGGTGGCGTCACCTCAAGCGGAATCAATTTATGTGGCGGCTGTCATAAGCCGCTGAATTTTCACCATGTCCTCGCGAAACCGCGCCAGCTCCTCCGCCTTCAGCCGCTCGTCGGGGATACGCAGCAGATAGGATGGATGCACCGTCACAAAGAGCGTGCGTCCGCCCTCGATCGCCATTGCTTTTCCCCTGACATCCTGCAGGCGCTGCTTGACATCGCTCAGCGCCGCGAGCGCCGTTGCCCCCATGGCAACGATGAGCTTCGGCTTGACCAGCCCCATCTCCAGATTGAGCCACCAGCGGCAATGCTTCACCTCGCCCATATTGGGCTTCTGGTGGATGCGGCGCTTGCCGCGCGGCTCATATTTGAAATGCTTGACGGCATTGGTAACGTAGAGCGTCGAGCGGTCGATACCCGCCTCGGCGATCACCTGGTCGAGGAGCCGGCCGGCCGGCCCGACGAAGGGGCGTCCCGCTATATCCTCCTGATCTCCAGGCTGCTCGCCGACGAACATCACCTCTGCATCGCGCGGTCCCTCCCCGAAGACGGTCTGCGTCGCCTTGGCATGAAGCGGGCAGCGGGTGCAGACGTCTGCTTCCGCTCGCAGCGCTTCCAGCGTGCCCGGGGCCGCCGCGGGTTCGGCAGGGATATTGCGCGCTGCGTCCTGCAGGCGGTCGTGAAAGGGCAGCGATTGCGTCGCCTCGCGCGCGGCCATAGCCCGCACCTTGCTCTCCGCCGAAGCAATCAGCCCGGGGATGAGGTCTGCCTCCGGCAGGTTCTTCCAGTATTTTTTCGGCATTTCGGCCTGCATCGCCTTCAGCTTCAATCGCGCCGGGTTGAAGATGCTGGCATAGTAGGTGCGCCACAGTTCATCGGTGGCATCGGTGAGATTGGGCTTCCCGCATGGCGCATCGCTCATCGTCAGTCGCTCGCCGTCCCAGGCGGCCGACCCCTTGGGCGTGGCGATCAGCCAATCCATGTCGGTGAAACGGCGCTGGAAGAAGGGCGCCGTGCGCCTGACGATATGGTGATCCGGTTCAAACCAGGCCAGGAATTTTCGACGACCCGCCGTTACCGAACCAACCTCCTTGAAGCGGACGAAGGCGGTCATCTTGTGGGCGTCGCGCCGAACGTTTTTCGCCATCAGCCGGGCCCGCGCGACGTCCTCGTCGGAGGCCATTTCCAGCAGCTGCCGATCCAGTTGCAGCCGCCAGAGCAGGCGGTAAAGCAGCGAGAACCGTGCCCGATCGCAATGGCAGAGAACCGTTTCCGCCAGCTCGATGAAGGCCGGCGGCACCGTCATCGGCTTGCGTGTTATCGCCGGCGTCGGCGGCATGGCGTCGCGTTGAAATGCAAGATCCGGCTCCGCGGCTTTTTCGCGCCAATCGATTTCATCAGGCGATATGCCGGCGGCCGCAAAAGCGCGCGCGGCATCGCGCCACTCGGCAAGCTCGCCCCGCCCTGCAAGCACGACCCGGCGCATCATAGCAACGACAATTGTTCAGGTTTCGGCTCGAACATGGCGCGAAGGTCCGGCCGGTCGATCAGCCGGCGCGGCGACCAGCCTTCCGCCGAGATGAAGGATTGAACCTTCTTGATCGAAACGCCGAGCCGCGAGAGATCGTCGAGCCGCAGGCGGCGAAACCGGCGCGCCGAAACGATTGCTTTGACGGTCTTGGTCCCGAGACCCGGCACACGCAGCAACCGCTCGCGCTCGGCCCTGTTGATATCGACGGGGAAATCGGCGCGGTTGGCGAGCGCCCAGACAAGCTTGGGGTCGAGGTTAAGATCGAGCATGCCGCCCGCCTGGTTGGCGGTGATCTCATCGATGCCGAAACCGTAGAAGCGATAGAGCCAGTCGGCCTGATAGAGCCGGTGTTCGCGCATCAGCGGCGGTTTGATCAGCGGCAGGTTTTTCGACGAATCCGGGATCGGGCTGAAGGCGGAGTAATAGACGCGCTTCAGGCCGTAGCTGCTGTAAAGCCGGCCGCTGGTCGCCAGGATCGTCGCATCGTTCGCTCCGTCAGCGCCAACGATCATCTGCGTGCTCTGGCCGGCCGGCACGAAGCGCTGACGCTTCTTTGTTCGCAGCGTCGGTTCGCCGGCCGCCTCGATCTTCAGCCTCAGATCGCCCATCGATCGGCGGATATTGGCGGGCTTCTTTTCCGGCGCGAAACGGCTGATGCCGTTATCCGTCGGCAACTCGATATTCAGCGACAGCCGATCGGCATAGAGCCCCGCCTCCTCGATCAAACGCGGCGATGCTTCGGGGATCGACTTCAAATGGATATAGCCGCGAAAATTATGCGTCACGCGCAGTTCGCGGACGATGCGGACCATCTCTTCCATCGTGTAGTCGGAGGAACGAATGATGCCCGAGGAAAGGAACAGGCCTTCGATATAGTTGCGCCGGTAGAATTCCAGCGTCAGCCAGACGACCTCCTCGGGCGTGAAGCGCGCCCGTTCGACATTGCTCGACGAGCGATTGATGCAATACGCGCAGTCGTAGATGCAAAAATTGGTCAGCAATATTTTCAGAAGCGAAATGCATCGCCCATCCGGGGCATAGGCATGACAGATGCCGGATCCCTCGGTCGAGCCGAGCCCGCCGCTTGCCGCCGAATCGCGCCTCACCGTACCACTGGACGCACAGGAAGCATCATATTTGGCGGCGTCGGAAAGGATAGCCAAGCGTTCTGTTAGCGACTTCTTCATTAGTATGTTCACTATATGTTCTAAAGCGCGAAGTCAATCGCGGCGGCCCGGGCTTTTGCCGGTTTTTGCGACGGACGACCCGCCATCCCCGCAGCTAGCATTTCGTTGATGCGAATTTTCTGGAAATCGGGCTTGGCGATCTGCTATAAGCACTTAACTAGGATTGTGGCACGGTTCCGAAGCTCCCCTTCGGGACCTGTTTTCTTTTGTGTTCACGCCTAACCGCGTGGGTACAAGGAGTGAAGGACAGAAAAATGGTTGAAAAGGTACCAATGACACCGGGTGGTTTCGTCAAGCTGCAGGAAGAACTGCGCTGGCGTCAGCAGGCGGAGCGCCCCCGAATCATCGAGGCGATCGCCGAAGCCCGTGCCCATGGCGACCTTTCCGAAAACGCCGAATATCACGCCGCCAAGGAAGCTCAGAGCCACAATGAAGGCCGCATCAGCGAGCTGGAAGACCTGACGGCGCGCGCCGAAGTCATCGACCTGACGAAGATGTCGGGCGACAAGATCAAGTTCGGCGCCAAGGTGAAGCTCGTCGACGAGGACACCGAGGAAGAAAAGACCTACCAGATCGTTGGTGATCAGGAAGCCGATGTCAAAGCCGGCCGCATCTCCATCTCCTCCCCGATTGCCCGTGCGCTGATCGGCAAAGAAGTCGGCGATTCCATCGAGGTCAATGCGCCGGGCGGCGCCAAGGCCTACGAAATCCTCCAGGTTTCCTGGGGCTGATTGCCCGCCAGATACGAGACCCCTCCCTTGCCGGACATTCGTGACGTCGAGATCATCGCGCCCAATTTCAAGCGACGGCTCTCCGGCGTCACTTCGACCATCGTCCAGCTCATTCCCTGCCAGATCCGGCTCGGCGTCAGAATCGCAACGCTCGGCCCCGGCCTGCCGGACGGCCTGCCGAGGCTGAGATGGTCGCAGCTCCTCAGCCTTTGGCGCCAGCCGGCGCGCCGACGCCGGCGCGTCTGGCACGCCCGCCGCAACAACGAGATGGCCGTCGGCATCCTGCTTCGCCATCTCCTGCGCATGCCGCTGAAGCTGCTTTTCACCTCGGCCGCCCAACGCCGCCATACCGCCTATACGAAATGCCTGATCCGCCGCATGGACGCTGTGATTGCAACCAGCGACCGTTCTGGCTCGTTCCTCGAGGTGCCCCACACCGTCATCCAGCACGGCGTCGACCTTGCCCTGTTCCATCCGCCGGAAACGGCCGACGACGGCATCGCCGCTTCTGGTCTGCCCGGCCGTTATCTCATCGGCTGCTTCGGCCGCGTGCGCCATCAGAAGGGCACCGATCTTTTCGTCCAGGCGATGATCGAACTCTTGCCGCAGCATCCCGAGTGGACGGCGGTCGTCTCCGGCCGGGTAACAGCGGAGCACACGGCCTTCGGCGACAAGCTCAAGGCCGATGTCGCCGCCGCCGGGCTGAGCGACCGTATCCTTTTTCTCGGCGAGGTGCCTGATATCAAGGTCTGGTATCGCCGTCTGACGCTTTACGTCGCCCCCTCTAGAAACGAGGGCTTCGGCCTGACGCCGCTCGAAGCCATGGCCTCGCGTACTGCGGTGGTGGCATCGGACGCAGGCGCCTATGCCGAACTCGTCGTCACGGGCGAGACCGGTGCGGTCGTCGCCGCCGGCGATGGCGAGGCGCTGACCCGGGCCATCGCCCCCTATATCGCAGCTCCCGGTCTGGCGATTGCCCACGGCGAGAATGCACTACGGCATGTCAGGGCGAATTTTGCGCTGGAGAAGGAAGCAAGTGCGATCGGCGCCGTATACGATCGCCTTCTCGGCGACAATAGCGGCTGATGCAGAAAGAGAAACGGCCCGTCGGATGACGGGCCGTCGCAAGGACTCCAAGGATAAGGCTGGCTTGGTTATTCCGCCGGCTGAAGCCCGGCAGCCGAAATATCCTCATCGGTCTGGCCGCCCAACGCTCTGGCAAGCTGCGCGGTATCCAGCTCGTTTTCCCAACGCGCCACGACGATCGTCGCCACCGCATTGCCGACGAGGTTGGTCAGCGCCCGGCATTCCGACATGAAGCGGTCGATGCCGAGGATGAGCGCCATGCCGGCAACCGGCACGGAGGGAACGACGGAAAGTGTGGCGGCAAGCGTGATGAAGCCCGCGCCGGTGATGCCCGCCGCACCCTTGGAGCTCAGCATCGCTACCAGCAGCAGCAGGATCTGGTCACCCCAGGAGAGATTGATGCCGGTTGCCTGGGCAATGAACAGGGCCGCCAGCGTCATGTAGATGTTGGTGCCATCGAGATTGAAGGAATAGCCGGTCGGGATCACAAGGCCGACGACCGAGCGCTTGCAGCCGGCCTTTTCCATCTTGTTCATCAGCCCCGGAAGCGCGGCTTCCGAAGACGAGGTACCGAGAACGAGCAGCAGCTCTTCCTTGATGTAGCGCAGCAGCGCCAGGATCGAGAAGCCGTTATAGCGGGCGACGGCGCCCAGAACGACGAGAACGAAGAGCAGCGAGGTGAGGTAGAAGGTGCCGATCAGCATGGCGAGGTTGGCGATCGATCCGATGCCATACTTGCCGATGGTGAAGGCCATCGCGCCGAAAGCGCCGATCGGGGCGGCCTTCATGAGGATGGCAACGAGCTTGAAGACCGGAGCCGTCAAGGAATTGAGGAAATTGACGACCTGCTCGCCCTTTTCGCCGACCATGGCCAGCGCGATGCCGAAGAGCACCGAGAAGAACAGCACCTGCAGAATGTCACCGTCGGCAAAAGCGCCGACGATCGTCGTCGGAATGATGTTGGTCAGAAAGCCGACGATGCTCTGCTCATGCGCCTTCGAGGCAAAGGTGGCGACGGCGGCGGGATCCAGCGAAGCCGGATCGATGTTCATGCCGGCGCCGGGCTGGACGACATTGGCGACGATCATGCCGATGACCAGCGCCAACGTCGAGAAAGTCAGGAAGTACAACATCGCCTTGCCGGCAACGCGGCCGACCTTCTTCAGGTCGCTCATCCCGGCAATGCCGGTCGCTACCGTCAGGAAGATGACCGGGGCGATGATCATCTTGACAAGCTTGATGAAGGCATCGCCGAGCGGCTTCAGCTGGGTGCCGAGTTCGGGGTAGAAATGGCCGAGAACGATACCCGCGGCAATGGCCGCAAGAACCTGAACGTAAAGGTGGGTATAGAAGGGTTTTTTGCCCTTGCTGTCTGCAACTGCATCGAATGGTGCTGCGATCATGATATCCTCCTATGGCTCGTCCGGAACGAACTCCGGCCTCCCGAGCCTTCGCTTCAATCCAACAGCTCAGCCGTTGTTGCCCTCTACTTCGCAATCACCGTGCCAGTTTCGCCAAAAATTCAAATATATGATATTATTGGAGAAAAACTGACGGCACCACAAAAGACTAATTAAGCGATGCGGAAATCCGCACAAATCCATTTGCGTCTCGTGCAGAAAGATGCACAAATCCTCCATGTCTTTGTCCCTGTCGCCACCGTGGTCGTCGCTGCCCCTGCAGCATCGCATCCGCCGGATGTGGTGGGCTTACGCGGTGATCGCGCTTCTTGCCGTCCTCGCAAGCCTGTGGGCAGCCGGCGAGATTGGACGGCACCAGGCCGGAGCTACGCTCGAAGAACAGGCCCGCATGGATGCGAGGCTGAATGCGGCTTTGCTGCGCACGGTTCTTGAAAAATACCGCGCCCTGCCCTTCGTTCTGTCACAGGACGCCGCGCTCGCCGCAGCGCTGACGGGAAACGATTCCGCCACGTTCGAGCAGCTTAGCCGGAAGCTGGAAATGTTGGCGGCCGGCACCAAGGCTGCCGTCATCTACGTTATCGACAAAGACGGTATAGCGGTGGCGGCCAGCAACTGGCGCGAACCGACGAGCTTCGTTGGCAACGACTATCGCTTCCGGGAATATTTCCAAGGCGCGCTCGCCAAGGGCCAGGCCGAGCACTTCGCGCTCGGCACCGTTAGCAAGAAACCCGGTCTCTATATCTCCGAGCGGATCTCCGACAGCCGCGGCCTTCTCGGCGTCGTCGTGGTCAAGGTGGAATTCGACGACGTCGAGGCGGATTGGAATGCCACGGACGCACCGTCCTACGTGATTGACGATCGCGGCATCGTGCTCATCACCAGTATTCCCTCATGGCGGTTCATGACGATCGGCCGGATCACCGAGGACCGGCTGACGGCGATCCGCGAAAGCCTGCAATTTGGCGATGCGCCGCTTCAGCCGCTGCCTCTCGACAAGGTTCGAAACCTCGGCGACAGGCTCGACGTCGTCGAAATCGTCATGCCGGGCGGCGCCGGAAAAACCAGCTTTCTCGATGTCGGAATGCCGGTCCCTGCCACCGCATGGCATTTGCAACACCTCGTCGCGCTGGCGCCGTCCATCGATGCGGGAGTCCGCCAGGCCCGAATGCTGGCATTGCTCATCCTTTTGCCGCTGCTTTCCGGCGCAGCCTTTCTGTTGCGCCGCCGCCAGACAGTCACCCTCAGAATTTTCAGAGAGCAGCAGGCACGGGAGGAGCTGGAACGGCGCGTGGCGGAGCGAACGCTGGATCTCAGCCAGGCGCGGGATCGGCTGCAGGCTGAAATCACCGGCCATAAGAGCACCGAGCAGCGGCTGCAAGCCGTGCAGCAGGATCTTGTGCAGGCCAACCGGCTGGCGATCCTCGGTCAGGTGGCAGCCGGCGTCGCCCATGAGATCAACCAGCCGGTGGCAACCATCCGTGCCTATGCGGACAATGCCCGCACCTTCCTCGCTCGCGGCCAGGCCGCACCCGCCGGTGAAAATCTCGAAAGCATCGCGGCGCTGACGGAGCGCATAGGTTCGATCACCGAGGAGCTGAAGAGTTTTGCCCGAAAGGGTCGCGGCAGCGCCGAACCGACCGGGTTGAAGGATGTGATCGAGGGCGCGGTGATGCTGTTGCGCAGCCGGTTTGCCGGCCGCATGGACACGCTCGACATCGACCTTCCGACCGCCGAACTGCAGGTGATGGGAAACCGTATCCGCCTCGAACAGGTGCTGATCAACCTGCTTCAGAACGCGCTGGAGGCAGTGGCGCCGAAAGCCGGTGAGGGTCGCGTCGAGGTCAGGGCATCGCGCGACGGCGACATGGTGACGCTGACGGTCGCCGACAACGGCCCCGGCATTTCGCCTGACATTCGCAAGGGCTTGTTCACGCCCTTCAACACCTCGAAGGAAAGCGGTCTCGGCCTAGGGCTGGTCATCTCCAAGGATATTGTCGGCGACTACGGCGGCCGGATGGAGGTCGAGAGCGATGACAGGGGAAGCCGGTTCATCGTTCATCTGAGGAAGGCTTGAGATCATGGCCACAGTGATGCCCGTTGCGCTGATCGACGACGACAAGGATCTGCGCCGCGCCACCGCCCAGACGCTCGAGCTCGCCGGGTTTTCCGTCTCGGCCTATGAGGGGGCGAAAGCCGCGCTGGCCAACCTGCCGGCGGATTTTGCCGGCCCCATCGTCACCGATATCCGCATGCCGGAGATCGATGGCTTGCAGTTGTTCGCTACGCTTAAAGACATGGACGCCGATCTGCCGGTAATCCTTATGACCGGTCACGGCGATATTCCGATGGCCGTCCAGGCGATCCAGGACGGCGCCTATGATTTCATCGCCAAACCATTCGCGGCCGACCGGCTGGTGCAGAGCGTGCGTCGCGCCAGCGAGAAGCGGCGGCTCGTTCTGGAAAACCGCATGCTGCGCAAGGCTGCCGAGCAAGCACAGGAGACTTCGCCGCTGATCGGCCAGACACCTGTGATGGAAAATCTTAGAAACATTCTCCGGCACATCGCCGATACCGATGTCGACGTGCTTGTTGCCGGCGAGACGGGCAGCGGCAAGGAAGTGGTTGCCCAGATCCTGCATCAATGGAGCTACCGCCGGAAGGGCCATTTCGTGGCACTGAACTGCGGGGCGCTACCCGAAACCGTCATCGAAAGCGAATTGTTCGGCCACGAGGCCGGCGCCTTTACCGGCGCCCAGAAGCGCCGCATGGGCCGCATCGAACATGCAAGCGGCGGCACGCTTTTCCTCGATGAGATCGAGAGCATGCCTGTCGCCACCCAGGTCAAGATGCTGCGGGTGCTGGAGATGCGCGAAATCACGCCGCTCGGCACCAACGAGGTGCGCCCAGTCGATCTGCGCGTCGTGGCGGCTGCCAAAATCGACCTCGGCGATCCCTCTGTGCGGGGGGATTTTCGCGAGGATCTCTATTACAGGCTGAATGTCGTGACGATCTCCATTCCGCCGCTGCGAGAACGTCGCGACGACATTCCGCTGCTGTTTTCCCACTTCGCCGCCCGTGCCGCGGAACGCTTTCGCCGCGATGTCCCGCCGCTTTCACAAGGGATACGACAGCATCTCGCCTCGCATGCATGGCCGGGCAATGTCCGCGAGCTCTCTCATTATGCCGAACGCGTCGTGCTGGGCGTGGAAGGCGGCGCAGCGGCCGCGATCCCCCCGCAGTCGACGGAGACCACGCTGCCCGAACGGCTGGAACGTTACGAGGCGGAGATCATCCGCGACGCACTGTCGGCCAATGATGGCGACGTGCGCCGCACCATTGAAGCGCTGGGCATTCCGAGAAAGACGTTCTACGACAAGCTTCAGCGCCACGGCATTAACCGCGGCGGCTATGCCTCGCGCAAATAAACTGTTTCAGACTTCTACCAGTCCGAGCTTCTTCACCTGCCGGATCGTCAGCATGGTGCGCACGGTATCGACATGCTCGTTGGCCGTCAGCACCTCGATGACGAAATCCTGGAAGCTCGTGAGGTTCTCGGCCACGCAATGCAGCAGGAAATCGCTGTCGCCCGAGACCATCCAGGCCTGGCGCACCAGCGGCCACTCGGTAGTGGCGGCGGCAAAGGCCTTGAGATTGCCTTCCGACTGGTGCTTGAGGCCGACCATGCAAAAAGCGACGAGGTCGAAGCCGAGCCTCGGGCTGTTCAGCATCGCGTGGTAACCCTCGATGATGCCGGCTTCCTCGAGCTTGCGCACCCGGCGCAGGCATGGCGGCGCCGAGATGCCGACGCGATCGGCAAGCTCCACATTGGTCATGCGGCCGTCGGCCTGCAGCTCCCGGAGGATCTTTATGTCGATGACGTCGAGTTCGGCGCGACCCACATCATTGCCTTTCTTTAATTCTCCGCGGGGAGCTTCTATATAAAGCGGCGGAATACGCAAGAATGTTTCACGGCGATGACGGATTCTTGCATATCCGGGCGATTTGCCTTGTTGGTAACGCAAGGCTGCCCTTGAATAAAAGCATTGGACGTTCATAAATGGCCCCTGGATCGCGAAACGGCCGCAATCGCCACTTAGCCGCCGCCATCCTGCCAGTCGAAAGGAAATGACATGCCCGCCCGCCACACCAAGGTGCTCATCATCGGTTCCGGACCCGCAGGCTATACCGCCGCGGTCTATGCCGCGCGCGCCATGCTGAAACCGGTTCTGATCGCCGGTCTCGAACAGGGCGGCCAGTTGATGATCACCACGGATGTCGAGAATTATCCGGGCTTTGCCGATCCGATCCAGGGTCCCTGGCTGATGGAACAGATGCTGCAGCAGGCAAAACATGTCGGCGCCGAAATCGTCAACGATCTCGTCACCGAAGTCGACATGAACCAGCGTCCCTTCGTCGCCCGCACCGACAGCGGCCAGGTCTGGACCGCTGACACGTTGATCATCGCCACCGGCGCCAAGGCCAAGTGGCTCGGCATCGAGAGCGAGCAGCATTTCCAGGGCTTCGGCGTTTCGGCTTGCGCCACCTGCGACGGTTTCTTCTATCGCAACAAGGATGTGATCGTCGTCGGCGGCGGCAATAGCGCCGTCGAGGAGGCGCTCTATCTCTCCAACATTGCCAAGTCGGTGACATTGGTGCACCGCCGTGACTTCTTCCGGGCCGAGAAAATCCTGCAGGAGCGCCTGTTCTCCAAGGACAATATCAAGGTACTGTGGAACACCGAAGTGGCCGAAATCACCGGCACGCCGGCCAAGCCGCCGATGCCGCAATCCGTATCCGGCGCGCGCCTGCGTGACGTCAGGAGCGGCGCGATCACCGAGATGGTAATCGACGGCGTCTTCGTCGCCATCGGCCATGCGCCGGCAACCGAGCTCTTCAAGGACAAACTGAAGCTGAAGGACAATGGCTATCTCTGGACCGCGCCGGATTCGACCGCGACCAGCCTGGAGGGCGTCTATGCCGCCGGCGACGTGACCGACGACACGTTCCGCCAGGCGATCACTGCCGCCGGCCTGGGGTGCATGGCAGCGCTTGAAGCCGAGCGATATCTGACGAGCCACGTGCCCGTCGCCGTGGCCGCGGAGTAAGATCGGCATGAGGGGTGGGGGAATGCCATTGGATTGGGACAAGCTGCGTATTTTTCACGCAGCTGCCGAGGCGGGTTCGTTCACGCATGCGGCGGATAAACTGCATCTGTCCCAATCCGCCATCAGCCGCCAGGTCAGCGCGCTGGAGCAGGATGTCGGCACCAAGCTGTTTCATCGCCATGCGCGCGGGCTGATCCTGACGGAACAGGGCGAACTGCTTTACCGCACCGCCCATGACGTGCTGCTGAAGCTCGAAACCGTGAAGATGCAGCTCACCGAGACGAACGAGACGCCGTCCGGGAAGCTGCGTGTGACGACGACCGTCGGCCTCGGCCAGGGCTGGCTGACCGACAAGATCCAGGAATTCCTGCAGCTCTATCCCGATGTGCAGATCCAGCTGATCCTCGACAACGAGGAAGTGGATGTGAACATGCGCCATGCCGACTGCGCAATCCGCCTGCGCCAGCCGCAGCAATCCGACCTCATCCAGCGCAAGCTCTTCACCGTGCACATGCACGTCTATGCCGCCCCCTCCTACATCAATCGCCATGGCGAGCCGCAGAAGATCGAGGATCTCGACAATCACCGCATCATCACTTTCGGCGAGCCGGCACCGAGTTACCTGCTCGACGTCAACTGGCTGGAGGTCGCCGGCCGCTCGTCAGACAACAAGCGTATCCCGCATCTGCAGATCAACAGCCAGACCTCGATCAAGCGCGCCGCCCTGCTCGGCATCGGCGTCGCCTGCCTGCCTGATTACATCGTTGGCCGCGACCCGGGTCTGATTCAGCTGGCGATCAATGCCGACGTTCCCTCCTTCGACACCTATTTCTGCTATCCCGATGAGATCAAGAACGCCGCCAAGCTGAAAGCTTTTCGCGATTTCATCGTCAGCAAGGCCAGAAATTGGAACTTCTAGAGCATGATGCCGAAAGTGTGCGCGGTTTTCGGTCGACTTCATGCTCACCTTCTTTGATTTGGATCCGGATGATTTTAGGCCGGATCGGCCTTAAATCATCCGGATCTAGCCAGATTTATGGAATGATTTCCATACTATGCGGACAGCGCATAACTGGCATGCACAAATAAGGGTTGCCGTTTGCACATTAAACCACCATATCGCTCATAGCTGATGCACATGGTGGCTTTTCCTCCCAGTACCACCGCATTAGCTGTTCCCCTCTGGAGGTTTTTGACCTTCACAATTACAAGGGCCCTGGTTTTCCGGTGGCCCTCTTTTTTTGCCCAAAATTTGCCCACTCCATAAAACTCGCAGCCTCACGCCTCCGTGATTTGCATATCGACGTCTGACGATCGATATATCGATAGAACACGATTTATAGTTCGGTGAACGACGATGGACAAAGACGAAATCATTAAGGCACTCGCCCATCCCGCCCGGATGGACATTCTGAACTGGCTGAAAAATCCAGAGCAACATTTTCCCTCGCAGGAGCATCCATTTGAAATGGGCGTCTGCGCCAGCCAGTTCGAGCGCTGCGGCCTGTCGCAGTCGACGGTCTCGGCGCATTTGGGAACGCTCCATCGCGCCGGCCTCGTCAGTACCAAACGTGTGGGACAGTGGATCTTCTACAAGCGCAATGAAGAAACCATCGCCGCCTTTCTGAAGCAACTGACGCAGGACCTTTAGAATGCCCCTCGCCCTCCTCGTTCTCGCCTTGAGCTCGTTTGCGATAGGCACCACCGAATTCGTCATCATGGGTCTGTTGCCGGAGGTCGCCGCCGATCTCTCGGTCAGCATCCCGCAGGCCGGATGGCTGGTGACCGGTTATGCGCTGGCGGTCGCGATCGGCGCCCCGGTGATGGCCATTTTGACCGCGAAGCTGAAACGCCGCACCGCCCTGATCGCGCTGATGGCCTTCTTCATCGCCGGCAACCTGCTTTGCGCTCTGGCGAGCGACTACTGGGTGCTGATGATCGCCCGCGTGGTGACCGCGCTTTGCCACGGCGCCTTCTTCGGCATCGGTTCAGTCGTTGCCGCCGGCCTCGTTGCCGAAGACCGCAAGGCCCGTGCCGTCGCACTGATGTTTACCGGCCTGACGCTTGCCAACGTTCTCGGCGTACCGCTCGGCACCGCAATTGGCCAAGCCTATGGCTGGCGCGCCACCTTTGGGGTCGTCACCGTCATCGGCGTCGTCACCATTCTCGGCCTGATCGCCATCCTGCCCAGGGATAAGCAGCAGGAACGCGGCAGTATCCTGCGCGAAATCGCGGCGCTCAAGAACGGCCGCCTGTGGTTGGCGCTTTCCACCACCGTCTTCTTCGCTGCCTCGATGTTCGCCCTCTTCACCTATATCGCTCCGCTGCTGCGCGACGTCACCGGCGTTTCGCCGGAAGGCGTCACCTGGACGCTGTTCCTGATCGGCCTCGGGCTGACTATCGGCAATCTCGTCGGCGGCAAACTGGCAGACTGGCGGCTTGGCGCGACGCTTGCCGGCGTTTTCGCCGCCATCGCCCTCACCTCGATCGTCTTCAGCTATACCAGCCGGTTCTTCATCCCGGCGGAGATCACGCTCTTCCTCTGGGCACTCGCAAGTTTCGCTGCCGTGCCGGCGCTCCAGGTCGGCGTCGTCGGCTTCGGCAAGGACGCCCCGAACCTGGTTTCAACCATTAATATCGGCGCCTTCAACACCGGCAATGCGCTCGGCGCCTGGGTTGGCGGTCTCGTCATCGATGCCGGCTTCGATCTCACCCGCGTTCCGCTCGCCGCAGCCCTGATGGCCCTGATCGGCCTCGGCGCGACGGTGCTCACCTATCTCTCCGCCAGGGGCCGAGCCGCCCTCGCCCCTGCCGAGTGATCCTCCCGCAAAAGAAAGGACCATCATGGCCAAGCTTTTCGAACCCACCAAGGTTGGCGACATCACCGTCAAGAACCGCATCGTCATGGCGCCGCTCACCCGCAACCGCTCGCCGGGCGCCATCCCGAACGACCTCAATGTCGAATATTACCGCCAGCGTGCCACGGCTGGCCTGATCATCACCGAAGCGACCGCGATCACCCATCAGGGCCAAGGTTACGCCAACGTGCCCGGCCTTTACACCAAAGAGGCACTCGACGGCTGGAAGCGCGTAACCGATGCGGTCCATACAGGAGGCGGTAAGATCGTCGTCCAGATGTGGCACGTCGGCCGCATCTCGCACACGACGCTGCAGCCGAACGGCGGCAAGCCGGTCTCCTCGACCGACCGCCTCGCCAAGGCCAAGACCTATCTGGTCAACGGCGACGGCAGCGGCAGCTTTGCCGACACCTCCGAGCCACGCGCGCTGGAAACCGCCGAAATCCCCGGTATCATCGAAGATTACCGCAAGGCCGCTCGTGCGGCGATCGACGCCGGCTTCGACGGCGTCGAGATCCATGGCGCCAACGGCTACCTGCTCGACCAGTTCATCCGTGACGGCGTCAACGACCGTACCGACCAATATGGCGGCTCGATCGAAAACCGCACCCGTCTGACCTTCGAGGTCGTCGATGCCGTAGTGAACGAAGTCGGCGCAGGCCGCACTGCGATCCGCATCTCACCGGTGACGCCGTCGGGTGAAAGCTACGATTCCGATCCGCAGGCGACCTTCACCCATGTCGTCGAAGGTCTGGCAAAATACGACCTCGCCTATATCCATGTGATTGAAGGCCAGACCGGCGGCGATCGCGACTACCGCCAGGGCGACAATCCGTCCTTCGACTATAAGGCGTTGCGCCAGGCTTATGAAACGGCCGGCGGCAAGGCCGACTGGATGGTCAACAACGGCTATGATCGGGAACTAGCGATCGACGCCGTCGGAAGCGGCCGCGCCGATCTCGTCGCCTTCGGCAAGCCCTTCATCGCCAATCCCGATCTGGTCGAACGGCTGGCGAAGAACCTGCCGCTCAACACGCCGGACCAGTCGACCTTCTATGGCGGCACCGCCAAGGGTTATGTCGATTACCCCGTCCTCGAAAAGGTCGCCTGAGCCTTTCCACGCCAACGCGAATCCCGCCGAAAGGCGGGATTTCCATTTCCGACGTGTCTCTGCAGGGTGCCATCATGTTCGCTCCCCATCTTGATCGCTGGTCGCTGATATCAGACGGCGAACCCATCATCACCCATTCGAGCCACCTGCTGCCGGTCCTTTGGCAGGAGAAGCCCGCCATGCTGAAAGTCGCCGCCGATACTGACGAACGATACGGCGCGCTTTTGATGCAATGGTGGGATGGTGATGGTGCAGCCCATGTCTATGCCCAGGAAGGCGACGCCGTGCTTTTGGAAAGGGCGATGGGAAAACGTTCGCTGCTTGCCATGGCGATGAATGGCGAGGACGACGAGGCGAGCCGCATCCTCTGCCGGACGGCGGCACGACTGCATGCGCCGCGCGAAAAACCGCTTCCTGACCCCGTGCCCCTCACCCGCTGGTTCCGCGATCTGGAACCGGCAGCGCAAAAACATGGCGGCACGCTGGCCATCTGCTCGGCGATTGCCGACGCCCTGCTCGCCGACCAGCGCGACCTCACCGTCCTACATGGCGATATTCATCACGAGAACATTCTCGACTTCGAGGCGCGCGGCTGGCTGGCGATCGATCCGAAGCGGCTGCATGGCGAGCGTGGCTTCGATTTCGCCAATATCTTCGCCAATGAGGAACTGCCTGTTATCACCGATCCCGCTCGTTTCCGCCGCCAGCTCGCCGTCGTTTCGGCCGAGGCCCGGCTCGAGTCAAAACGGCTGCTGCGATGGATTGCCGCCTATTCCGGCCTTTCCGCCGCTTGGTTCCTCGGCGACGCAAACACGCGACAGGCGGAGACGGCTCTGACAGTCGCCCGGCTCGCGCTCGCTGAACTAGAGGCTTAACCCGCATTCTCAGGCGAAGGCGCAATCAAACCGGTCGCCGGGTCACGATGCGATTCAGGCAGGCAGCCGAGCGCCAGCAGCGAAGCCCCGACCGCCTCGTCGATCGGCGTCTGCGGCTCCTTGCCGAGTTCCGCAACCAGCTTGCTGTTCCTCATCCGCAACGGCACCGTCCAGAGATAGCGCAGTTTCCTGACCGTGCTCCAGCAGGGTTCGCTTTCAGCCGCTGCCCGCGAACTCGGACTAACGCAACCGACCATTGGCCGCCATATTAATGCACTCGAGGTAGCAATTGGCGCTAAGCTCTTCACCCGATCCCCGAACGGCCTGTTGCCGACCGACGCCGCGCTGGCGCTGAAGCCCTATGCCGAAACTCTGGCGGCAACCACCGCCGCTCTGTCGCGCACCGCATCCGGCCAGCGCGAGCGGGTGGCTGGAACTGTCAGGGTCAGCGCCAGCGAAGTCATCGCCGTCGAAGTATTGCCTGGGATTCTCGGACCGCTGCAGGAGGCCTATCCTGAACTCCAGATCGAGCTCTCGGCTTCCGATATGACCGAGGATCTGGTGAACCGCGGAGCCGATATCGCCGTGCGCATGGCAGAGCCGCAGCAGGGTGCGCTCGTCGTGCGCCGCATTGACGATATCCCGCTCGGCTTCCATGCCCATCGCCGCTATCTCGAACGACACGGCATTCCGCAAACCTTGGCTGACCTCGCAAACCATAGGCTCATCGGCTTCGATCGGCAGACGGCCTATGTCCGTATGGTAATGAAGCGCTACGCGGTTCCCGGCATCAACTTCTCCTACAGGACCGACAGCAATCTCGCCCAGCTTGCCGCAGTCCGCGCCGGCGCCGGCATCGGTCTCTGCCAGATCGGACTTGCGCGGGGAAATTCCGATCTGGTGCACGTGCTGCCGGATGCTTTCGGTCTACCTCTCGGCACGTGGGTGGCGATGCATGAGAGCCTGAAGTCCTCGCCGCGCTGCCGCGCCACCTTCGACGCACTGGTCAAAGGGCTACAGGACTATCACCGATATTCGACCAGCACATAACGTCCAAATCCGGGATCGATTTTCGCAAAGAATCATGCGCAAATTCAACGCGATTGAGCATCTAAAGCATGTCGCGCAAAAGTGTGCAGCGGTTTTGCGCCAACGACATGCGTAGAAACAAAGACCTAAAGCGCGAGGAGTGAATCCGGAAGATCGCGACGCGCTTTAGTACCGGTCCTATCGGACGCGGGCGCTGTAGCGAAAGAAGATGATGACCCACGATCCGGTTGAACTCGTGCCCTACGATCCGCAATGGCCAGAGGCGTTCCGGCGCATCCACGCCAGGTTACTCGCCTTGCTGCCGCAGGCGCTGACCATCGATCACATCGGCAGCACGTCCATATCAGGCATGAGTGCCAAACCGCTGATCGATATCGACATCGTTCTTCCCGGCCTTGGGCACATTGAGCATGCTACCGATGTGCTTCTGGCAAAAGGCTACGAACCGCGCGGCAATCGTTATGACGACGAGGTCTGGGCATTTTTATCAAGAGGCTCCGTGCCGCGGGAGCGCGTCTACCTCTGCCCGATCGGCAATGGCACGCATCGAAACAGGCTGGCTTTCCGGGATAATCTTATCGCGCATCCGCAAGCGGCGACCGCGTATGCCGCGCTCAAACGCAGGCTGGCAGCCGAATTCAGAATGGACGGCGATCACTATACCGCGCACAAACGCGAATTCGTCGACACGATCGTCGCGCGGGCTTTAACGGGCGACGATTAGGCTTCAGATGCCTTGCGAGGCCTCGGCCGAGCGGTCCTTCCACTGGCCGTCCACCACCTCTGTTTCCGGCCGGTCGCCGCCTTCGGCATATTCCTCATGCCACTTGCCGTTCTCGTCCTGCCAACTGATCTCGGCGGAATCGCCGCCGACCTGCTGTTCGGCCGCAACGATACGCGCAGCTTCGACTGCGTCGGCATGGGTCGGGAATGCCTCGGAATAGACGCCTCCGAGCCGGTAGGCCCAACCGCCGTCATGCGGCACGACTTCGTAGACCACCTTGATCATGCATTCGTCTCCTCATCTTCTTGTTGCGCATTCGCACGCTTCCGGACAGGATCCGGATCATCGCGGCCGCTTGACGAGAATTCGAGGACGCCGCGATCTGCTTTCCGGCCCCGATGACAGCAGTATTCCATTAAACGCCGAAGACTGCAAATGGGGCTGGATCGACGCTTGCTTGATATGCGGAATCAGTGACTTAGATAAGACGCATGAATCGGGACAGGAGCTGAAGCTTGGGGATTGCGTCACGCCTGAACGAAGAGAAGTTTCTGGTCGCGGCACTTGTCGTTGCAGCGATCGCCTATTTCTTGGAACACGCGGTGATCGAGATGGGACGCGGCATCGCGCTGATCGCCGCCGCCGCCTTGGTCGGCACCATCGTTCTCGCCTCGATCCGCGTTGCCCATCATGCCGAACTGCTCGCCGTCAAGGTCGGCGATCCGTATGGCACGATGATCCTGACGCTTTCGGCCGTCGCCGTCGAGGTCATCATCCTCGCCATCATGATGAGCGGAGAGAGTTCACCGACACTGGTGCGCGACACGATCTATTCCGCCCTGATGCTCGATATCAACGGCATTCTGGGTCTCGCTGCCCTGCTCGGCGGCCTCAAGCATGGTGAACAACCCTACAACGACAATTCGGGCAAGACCTACGGCGTGATGATCCTCACTGCCATGGGCATCTCGATGATCGTGCCGGAATTCGTGCCCGGCGACAAATGGCACTATTACTCCGCCTTCACCATCGTCGCGATGATCGCGCTCTATGGCCTCTTCCTGCGCATGCAGGTCGGCCAGCACAGCTATTTCTTCAGCTACAGCTATCCGCGCTCCGAACGGAAGAAAGAAAGTCCGGACGAGCATGGCACCGATGAGTCGACAGCAATCTCGATCGCCACCATTCTGGTCGGCGTCGTCATTATCGGCCTGCTGGCGGAGTTCATGGCCACCTTCATGACCGAGGGTCTGCGCGACAGCGGCGCGCCGATCGCGGTGACCGCCGTCGTCGTTGCGGCGATCTCAGCCGCCCCCGAGATTCTCACCGCCTTGAGGGCAGCCCTCAGGAACCGCATGCAGGCAACGGTCAACATCGCCATGGGCGCCTCGCTCTCGACGGTGATCCTGACTGTGCCGGTCATGGAGGCGATCGCACTCTATACCGGCCAGCCATTCATCATGGCGATGACCCCGGTGCAGACGGTAATGGTGACGATCACCTTGATTGCCGCCGCGATCAATCTCAACGACGGCGAGACCAACGCCATCGAAGGCATGACCCATTTCATCCTCTTCGCCACCTTCGTCATGCTAACGGGGCTGGGGCTTTGAACGCGACGCGCTGAAACCGATTTCGAAACAGTCTTGGCAGCCCACGTCTATCGACAAGGACCTGCGATGGTTATTCCTTCGACTTTTCGAGGAAACGCTGCTTACGGGTTTTCGGCTTGAAGCGCCGGAAGAAACCTTCGACGGCCCGGATGGATTTGGTGACGGACATCAGCCTGTCGATCTGGCTGTTGGCATTGTGAAGGCGCTCAGAGAGGACCTCGGCCGCCGTCATCGCAATCTCGATCGGCGGCACCTGTGGAAATCGTTTGGCGAGCGCCGCATAGGGGCTCGTATCGACGCCGCCCATCAGCGAGATCGTGCCCATCCTGGCAAAGAGACGCAGGAATATCTGCTCGAACGTCCAATCGTGCACGTCGAAGACCTTCCACTTCTCGCTCCGCTTTGCCGAAAAGCCGGCAAGCAGGATCTTGCCCGGCAGTTGCTGCTCGGCGAGCCAGAGCGCCAGCGCAAAGCCGCTCGTCGCGATCTTGCCAGTCGGATAGAGATCCCCGATCATCTGCGTCAGATCGAGGTGACGGGCTTTGGTGCCGTTGAAGCGGCTCTCCTCGCTGAAGTTTTCCTCGGGGGAAACGCGGATATTGACGACACCCAGAAAATCGTCGCCGGCAAAGAAGCGCAGGACATCCGCCGCCTCGCGCCGGTGGACGATATTGGCGCCCATCACACCGCTACGGGCAACCAGCACCGCATGGCCGGCGAAGGGTTCATCGAGCACCTTGTAGACATTATTGAAGAAGACGTAGAGTGCCGTCTCCGGCAACTCGCTTCGCAGCCGCTCGAAATCGACCGCCTCGCTGTTTGCCACCAGCACGATGTGGGAATAGGGCGACAGCAGTGTTTTCCACGCTTCCGGCGTCAGGAAATGCAATCCGTCATCTGCGGCGGCCACGGTGTTGATATCGCTGGGGATCGATTCCATATCGGCTCACATGCACTTTCCAAGGACGCGCCTTACTGGCTGTTGCTGAAATAGGCGCGCATCCGTGCCAGCCGCGTCAGCCCGCCGATCTGCTTTCCCACATGCGAGAGAAGGCCCGCCACCCTGGCCGTCATCGACGGCTGTCTGCAGAAGGAGGCCCACGGTGTGTCCCGGAGATCCTCGATATAACGCCTAGCCATCTGCCGGTGCACCCAGGGCACGGTCGCCTGCCACGGCTTTTTCCGGCCGGTGAAATGAAAGATCGCCGGCCGGACGACGAAAGGCAGGAGGCCCGTCTGGGTGTTCCAACGCGGATCGAGCACCAGCCAGTCGCCGTCGAAGCTGACGTTCAGCGCATCCTGGTCGTTATTCTCGAAAAGATGCGACCGCTCCTCGAATATCTCCCGCGTCCTGGCAAAGAGCCCCGTCGCCCGGCAAGCCGACCAATCGAACATCAACACGCCGGCATTAAAATACCGGCCGCCCTCGCGCATGCCGATCTTTCGCTGCCGCGCGCCGGCCTTCTCAGGAAAGGCCATCACATAATCGTCGACCGCGGCAAGCGCCTTGCCTTGAAAATCTCTGGTGAAGAGCTCGTCGACGGGTGCCACCGCCAGCACGTCGGCGTCGAGGTAAAGCAGGCGCTCGATATGATCGGGAATATGCAGATCCATGTAGAGCCGCGCCAGTGTCGCGGCCGACCAGCGGCCTCGCGCCTGCTTTGCCGTTTCCGGTGTATTATAGGGCAGCACAGTGATCGCCATCTCGTGCAGCCGCGCGAAATTTCCAACTTCGGCGATTTCGCGCGGCTTGAGGTCGATGCCGAGAAGCAGGAACTCCGCGAGCGAAGCGCCAAGATTGCGTTTGACGGAAAGCAGGGTGCAGCAGGCCGCCGGCAGCATGTTGACATCCGAACAGACGATCACCGCACTCTGCTGCAAAATCCCGGCCTCCCAAAGCGGCAACTTAAACTTGACGCCGGATATCTAGTTGGTTTGACGCCGCCCCGCAACCGCAGATGACCCGTAGAGCCGTCGCTCTTCGTCACGTTTTGAATCGGAATTCAACGACTTGCGAGGCAAAGCGGATTCAGGTGCGCAGCATGTTGAATCGGAACGTGAACTTAGAGCCGCAGCGCCAATGGATGATCGACGAGCAGCCGGTCGACTGTCGCAAGCTGCAGTCCCTCGACCTTGCATTGCGCAAGGAGGAGGCGATCGAAGGGATCGCGTGTCTCCGGTTCGGGGTCGGCGGCGGTGATGACGTGCGGGATATCGATGGACAAGATCGTCAATCCGGCCTCTTGCAGATAGGCGGGAATAGTCTCCAGCGGCAGCCCGGGCTGCAATTTTCCCAGCCGCGTCTTGATAGCGATTTCCCAGAGACTGGCGACGCTGACGAACCCGCTGGCTGCGCGGTCCGAAAGCACCTGCTGAACGCGCGGAAAACGTTCCGTCAGTTTCTGTTGGGCAATCGCGATGACGATATGCGTATCGAGGAGCACGCGCATAATCACGGCAGCGGCTTGAGAAGGAAATCTTCCGGCAAAGGATCGTCGAAGTCGTCGGCGATGTACATCTCCGTCCTCGTGATCCCCTTGGAGCGAAGATAGGCTTCGCCGGCTTCGAGGTTCAAACCGCCGCGTTTCTGATGCGGCACGAGATCGAACACCGGCCGGCCGTTGCGTGTCACGACAATGGTCTCGCCTTCCTCGACCTCGCGGGCAAGCTCAGTCAGGCGGTTCTTCGCATCGCGGATCGAAACGGTCTTCATGCCCTCAAATGTAGCCACATGCAGCCACATCGTCAACGTCACACAAGTAATAGGCCCGCCGTCACCGGCGGGCCTTCGATCGATCTGATCGCAGTCCGCTTACCTGCAGGCGGCGCAGAAGCGCTGGATGCGGCGGCAGGCTTCTTCGAGCTGCTCTTCCGACGTTGCATAGGAGATGCGGAAGTTCGGGCCGAGGCCGAAGGCCGAGCCTTGAACGACGGCAACGCCTTCGGCTTCCAACAGCTCGGAAACGAAATCTACGTCCGTCTCGATGACCTTGCCGGAGGGTGCGGTTTTGCCAACCAAGCCCTTGCAGGAGGGATAGACGTAGAAGGCGCCTTCCGGCACCGGGCAGACAATGCCCTTGGCCTGGTTCAGCATGGAAACGACGAGATCGCGACGGCCTTCGAAGATTTTCTTGTTCTCTGGGATGAAGTCTTGCGTGCCGTTCAGCGCTTCGACAGCCGCCCACTGGGCGATCGACGTCGCACCCGAGGTCTGCTGACCCTGGATCATGTCCATCGCTTTGATGAGCTGGATCGGGCCTGCGGCATAGCCGATACGCCAGCCGGTCATCGCATAGGCCTTGGAGACGCCGTTCATCGTCAGCGTGCGGTCGTAGAGTTTCGGCTCGACCTCGACAGGCGTGACGAACTTGAAGTCGCCATAGGTCAGGTGCTCGTACATGTCGTCGGTCAGTACCCAGACATGCGGATGCTTCATCAGCACGTCGGTCAGCGCCTTCAGCTCGTCCTGCGTATAGGCCGCACCCGTTGGGTTGGACGGCGAGTTGAAGATGAACCACTTGGTCTTCGGTGTGATCGCCTTTTCGAGGTCGGCCGCCTGGAGCTTGAAATCATGCTCCTGAGTGGCCGAAACGAAAACCGGCGTGCCGCCGCACAGCGCCACCATCTCCGGATAGGAAACCCAGTAGGGCGCCGGGATGACGACTTCGTCGCCGGGATTCAGCGTCGCCATGAAGGCGTTGAAAAGGATCTGCTTGCCACCGGTGCCGACGATCGTCTGCTCCCAGGAATATTCCAGCCCGTTTTCACGCTTGAACTTGGCAGCGATCGCCTTGCGCAATTCGGGAATGCCGGACACCGGCGTGTACTTCGTCTCGCCGCGATTGATCGCGTCGATAGCGGCCTTCTTGATATTCTCGGGTGTATCGAAATCCGGCTCGCCTGCGCCGAGGCCGATCACGTCACGTCCTTTTGCCTTCAGCTCGCGCGCTTTCTGGGAAACGGCGATGGTGGCTGAAGGCTTCACACGGGAAAGAGCATCGGCAAGGAAGGCCATGATATCGGTCCTAATGGTTGAAACGGGCAGAAAGCCGGGACCGGAGTTCTGCGCCTAGCTCTATGTCCAATGTATGACGGCATTTCAAGCGCAAAGGCGTGATGGAGGCAATGATTCTTAATGATCGTTTCGCGGCATCGGCAAGCCGGCCCGCCGCCCTTTTCGGCACGGCCTGCGGTGCGCGGTTGAAGCGCTCCGCGTCATCGCCACCAATAAGCCGCAACAAATGCCGCACGCTGCCGCAATTCGGTCGCGAGCGCGCCGAGATCGAAGCCGCATCGTGGCGTCATCCAAATTTGGTTATTGAGGGTACGCCATTGTTTCTGGAAGATGAGTTTGCCATCGGGCGCATCCGCTTGCGCCGGATCTCCGTTTCATTTCTTGTCGCCGTCACCGTCTTTGTTGCCTGCGTTGCCGCGACACTGGGTCTTGCCTCCGCCGCGCGCGCCGCCGAGACGCAGCAGACATCCAGCCAGCTCGCAGCACTTGGCCGACCGAACGACGTCAACAGCGGTTCGCTGCTCGTTGCGTCGAAGGAGCCAAGCTTCTATGTTGAAGCGCCATGGCTGAAGACTGACGTCGCAATCGATGTCTCTGGGCCGATTGCCGAGGCCGCCACCATGCTCGTGCAGAAGTCCTCGACCGTGAACCTGCCGCAGACAGCGATGCGCGCCGACGAGCAGATCACGCGCGGGTTCACCATGCTGCTCCTGGCGCTGATGGCGGCAAGCGGGCTGGCAGTCTGGCGTCGTCGCCTCAAGAGTGTTGTCATGATCGGAGCCAAGCGCGATGGTCGCTAGGCCCGCTGGAACTGAGAATGAGGGAGCGGCCGAATTCGAGCCGCTTCCGACCTATCTGGAACTCGCGCTGGCCGCCGCCACGGCCCACGACATGCCAAAGAGGCGGCAAAGGAAAGGTTTTTTCCTCTGGCGTCTTTCTTCGACCGAACGGGTGATCGCCTTTGCCATTGCCGGTCTTGCCGTTTACGGCATGGCGCTGATCGGCGACGGTTTCCTGCTGAAGGCGAGGGCCGACCTGATCGACATCAAGGCGACCGGCTCCGTTCAACCGGTAAACACAAAGCCGTTATTGCAGGTCGAATGAGGGTTGAAGCTGTCCCCTGCCCGCTCCACGTTCGGACTTGAGAGACGACCGGGGAAACAAGATGAAGAGAATATCCGCCTTCCATTTCACAGCAGCGCTGTTCCTGTTCGGCATCGCGTCCGCCGATGCGGCCGATACCATCAATACGCAGGGTCCCGCCGTTCGTGTCGACAAACTCGCCGACGGCCTCGATCATCCCTGGGCGGTCGAGGTGTTGCCCGATGGCGCCTATCTCGTCACCGAGCGGCCCGGCCGCATGCGCATCATCCGCGACGGCAAGATCTCCGACCCGATCGGCGGCGTGCCCAAGGTCAGCGCCCGTGGCCAGGGCGGCCTGATGGACGTGGCACTCTCTCCAGACTTTACGACATCCAGAAAGGTCTATTTCACCGCCGCCACCGCCAATGCAAAGGGCTCCGGCACCGAAGCCTTCCGCGCCACGCTTTCCGTAGATGAGAAGACGCTGGAGGCCGTCACGCCTATTTTCACCATGCAGCGCTTCACCTCGGGCAATATCCAATATGGCTCGCGCATCGCCATTGCCCACGACGGTTCGCTGTTCATCAGCGTCGGCGACCGTGGCGACCGCGACCGCTCGCAGGACTGGCAGGACGATGCCGGCGCGATCATCCACATCAATGCCGATGGCAGCATCCCGGCCGACAACCCATTCAAGGATGGCGGCAAGGCGCTGCCGGAAATCTGGTCGAAAGGCCACCGCAACCCCCAGGGTATCACCTTCGATACCAAGGACGGCAAGCTCTATACCGTCGAACATGGCGCGCGCGGCGGCGACGAAATCAACCAGCCGGAGGCAGGCAAGAATTACGGCTGGCCGATCATTACCTATGGCCGCGACTATTCGGGTGCGGAAATCGGCGAAGGCACCGCGAGGGAGGGGCTGGAACAGCCGCTGCATTACTGGGATCCTTCGATTGCGCCAGGTGCGCTCACAGTCTATCGCGGCGCCATGTTCCCGGAATGGGACGGCAACTTCCTCGTCGCGGCGCTGAAATTTCAGCTGCTTTCGCGCATGCAGCGCGACGAAAACGGCGCCTTCGTCGCAGAAGAACGGCTATTCAAGGGCGAATACGGCCGGATCCGCGATGTCGTCGTCGCACCCGATGGCGCGCTGCTGATGGTGACGGACGAGGACAACGGGTCGCTACTCAAGGTTTCGCGCGCTGAGGCCAAAAACGGCTGAAAGTCACAACGCACCACGTAACTCCTTGCGGATGACGAATTTCAGTCCGGACCAGACCTCATCGACGGCGCAAACTTTGACGTCGACAAGGCCGGTCGGAAGGAGGATCTCTCGCAGCACATCCTCGGTGATATCCGTCGGCATTCGCGAACTCTTCTTCGGCCACGAGATCCAGAGGATGCCATTCGGTCTCAGAACACGAAAAAGCGCGGACGCGAGAGCCTCCAACGTCGCTCGCTCGGACGTAAACAAATGCATATAGTCAAACGCCCGCCAAGGCGTTTCGGGGAGCGCAACGGCGACCGAGGCAAAGCCGTCGAAGCCGCAGATCTCGCCAATCGTTTCGGGAACGCCGAGAAGAGCAGCCGCCTGCCCGCGCGCAAGGCCGAGCTTCTTGGCGAGCGTCGTGCCGGAATAGCCTGTCGTCCCGGGCACCGCCGCCATGTCGCCGGCCAGCCGGTCTTCTTTGCGTTGCATGCTGTCACCTCCGCCAACGAGCAATAAAGTCTTCACCCTTGCCCAAATGAAACGCAACTGCTAACCGCTGGGGCACATCCCTTCCCCACCGAGGACGACATGACGCGCGCTCAGGCGAACCTTCTGCTATTGCTTGCAGCTGCCATCTGGGGCGGCGGCTTCGTCGCGCAATCGACGGCGATGAAGGCGATCGGCCCCTTCTGGTTCATCGCCCTGCGTTTCACCGTCGCCACGCTGGCCGTGCTGCCTTTCGTCGTTTTTGAAGCGCGCAACGCCAAGGTGAAGACAAGCGCACGCCATGCGAAACTCTATATACTGACCGGTCTTGCCCTTTTCAGCGGCGCAGCCACACAGCAGGTCGGGCTGCAGACGACGAGTGTGACGAATTCGAGCTTCATCACTGGCCTCTATGTCGTCTTCGTGCCGCTGATCGCCGTGTTCTTCCTGCGTCGTGCCCCGCATTGGATCGTCTGGCCGGGCGCGTTGATGGCTGTCACCGGTATCTATCTCCTGTCCGGCGGTCACCTCTCGGCCCTTACATCAGGGGATCTCCTGACGGTCGTCTGCGCCGGCTTCTGGGCAATCCAGATCACCCTTGCCGGCACGACCGTTTCTGCGACCGGACGGCCGCTCGCGCTCTCGGCCACGCAATTCGCCGTCACCGCAGTCTGCGCGCTTGCCATTGCCGCAATCGTTGAGCCGATCAGCCTCTCTGCGATACGGGCCGCAGCACCTGAGATCGTCTATGTCGGCATTTTCTCCTCGGGCCTTGCCTTCGTGCTGCAGGTAATCGCCCAGCGTTACACCACACCCTCGCAGGCCGCGATCTTCCTCTCTTCCGAAGCGCTCTTCGGCGCCTCGCTCGCAGCTCTGCTGCTCGGTGAGACGATGCCGGTGACAGGTTATGCAGGTTGCGCGTTGATGTTTATCGCTATGCTTGTGGTCGAACTCGTGCCTGGATTTGCCCGGCGACGCCTGCCAGCCGCCTGAGCACGCGTCCAAATAGGGGCGAGCCACGCGTCGACGAAAAAATTATCGGATGCACGAAGACGCCTTCACGTTGCATTATTGGGAAAATCTGCTCCGAACTTATATTGCCGACGATATAAAACGTTAATCATTCCCCAATCTTCGAAGAAAATTTTGCGTTTTTGCGCAAATTGGATATCCGCAGGGGTGCGCGCCCCACGACACGCTAAAAACTTTTGCTTGCCAAAATCCTTTAAACGCAACACTCTCAGCGCGTTCAGGCATTTTGCGAGCATGGGAAGTCCTTAAGTATTTGCGCGCCGGGAACGCTAATATTCCGGTCAGCCGGTTCCGAAAATGGCGGGCGAAGTCCTGCCTGGAGCAGGCCGAGGTAGAGGGGACCTTTTTCTCACATTTCAAGAATTGCCTGCCGACACCTCCCGCAAGGAGGCATTGCTATGATGCTGCCCGTGTGGATGGCGGGCGGAGAGAAAAGGGACCTGACGCATGGCAGAGACTGGCACTGTAAAATTCTTCAATACCGACAAAGGTTTCGGCTTCATCAAGCCGGACCGGGGCGGCGCCGATATCTTCGTTCACATTTCTGCCGTTCAAGCCTCCGGGCTGGCCGGCCTGACGGAAAACCAGAAGGTAAGCTTCGACACGGAGCCGGATCGCCGTGGCAAAGGCCCGAAGGCTGTCAATCTGCAGATTGCGGGCTGAACCTTAACTAGGCTGTCGAATTCGAGTTGAAGCCCGGCAGCAATGCCGGGTTTTGTCGTTCAGCCTTCGTTCAGCCAGCAATCTATAGGACTGCCATCATCGAGAAAGGAACCGGCGTTCGGTTCCCGGGATTAGGACCTACGCTGATGAACAGGCTCGCCAAGACCCTTCTGCTTACGGCAACCGCTGCCGCACTCACCCTTTCCGCTATTGGCGAGGCATCGGCCCGCGACCGCCACTGGCGCCACGACAATCATCACGGCAACAACAATGCATGGGTCGGCGGCGCCGTCGGCCTTGCCACCGGCCTGATCGTCGGTTCGGCCATCGCCAATGCCAATAATGGCCCGGTTTACGAAGACCGCCGCTACATCGACCCGGCCTACCAGCCGGATTACGACGAGCCCGCTCCGGTCTACCGGGCCCCGCGCCGCGTCTATGTCGAGCAGCCGCAATATGTCGAGCAGCCGCGATACTATGCGCCGGTCCGCACTGCCGTCGAACCCTGGTCGCCGCAATGGGAGCGTTACTGCTCTTACCGCTACCGCTCTTTCGATCCGCGCAGCGGCACCTACATCGGCAACGACGGCCGCAGCCACTTCTGCACCGCCGGCTGATCGCTCAGTAATCCCAGATACCAAGCGCCGCTCCGCAGCGGCGCTTTTGTTTTTTAGAGACCTTCACCCGGCCTTCTTTTCCCAGGGCATGGGTCCCACCTCGGCATCGGGCTCGAAATCGGTCGAGACGCTGACTGCGCGCCATTCCCGATCCGCTTCGATACGCGCAGCATCGGCTTTCTCGACATTGCTGACCGCATCGCTGCCGAGCAGCAGCCGGAACGGCGGCTGATCGAGACGGGCGATATGGACAATGACCGCGGCCGCCTTGGCGGGATCGCCGGGCTGTCGGCCGTTATAATCACGCTGGAAGCGCACGGTGGCGCCGACCGTCTCCGCATAATCCTGCCGCCCTTCGGCAAACACCGTCGAGGCGCCGGCGAAATCGGTTCTGAAGCCGCCAGGCTCGATCACCGTCACCTTGATGCCGAATGGCGCGACCTCTTTCGACAGCACCTCGGAAAATCCCTCAACAGCAAATTTCGCCGCCGAATAGGCGCCGCGCCCGGCGGGCCCAATGCGGCCGCCGACGGATGAGAACTGGATGATGTGCCCCGCCCCCTGCCCGCGCATCAGGGCGATGACCGCCTTGGTCATGATGATTGTGCCGAATAGATTGGCCTCGATCTGAGCCCGGAAATCGGCAAAGCTCGTATCTTCGATCGAGGAGACATTGCCGTAGCCGGCATTGTTGACGAGTAAGTCGATGCGCCCGAACCTCTTCACCGCAGCCTCGACCGCTGCCGCTGCCGCCGCCTCGTCGGTCACATCAAGGGCTACCGTCAGCACCTGGCCGCCATATCGCTCGGACAGATCGGCAAGTTGGGCCGGATCGCGCGCCGTCGCCACCAGATTGTCGCCGGCGGCCAAAACCGCCTCCGCCAGCGCCCGGCCGAGACCGCGTGAACTCCCTGTAATCAACCAGACCCTGGACATCGGAAACCTTTCCTTCTTTGGTTCCCGGATCATGTATGGTTTGTTGTATCCGATCGAAAGAAGGTACCCCGACGATCTATACACACCTTGAGGTAACTGACTTGACCGGCGACATGTTCGATTTCTGCAGCAGCATGACGGACGAACAGGATGCGCGGGCTCGAGAACTGATCGAGCGCGCGGCGGCGAAATGGCCGCTGCGCATCCTGCATGTGCTCTCCGATGCCGGCGCCCCCTTGCGCTTCTCACGCCTCCTGGAGAGGGTCGAGGGCATCAGCCAGAAGGTGCTGACGCAGACGCTGCGCACCCTTGAAAGAGATGGCCTCATCATCCGCACGCTCTATCCGCAAGTGCCGCCGCGCGTTGAATATGAGTTGACGCCGCTCGGACACGACCTCCTCATGCAGGTCGCCGCCCTTTGGCGCTGGATCGTTCAGCATCTGGACGATTTCGACCCCCGCAAAGCCGTGAAGCTCAATGCTGCCGATGATTAAAGCATGTCGCGCAAAAGTGTGTAGCGGTTTTGCCAGGCAAAGCGCGAAGCGCTTTTGCCGCAATGACATACGTAAAAACAAAGACCTAAAGCGTAAGAGCGAATCTGAAAGACCGCGATGCGCTTTAGGCTGGAATACGGATCGTTGCCCTCAGTCCGCCGAGCGGGCTGTCGGCGAGGGTGACGTTGCCGCCGTGGCTGCGGGCGATGTCGCGGGCGATCGCAAGGCCAAGGCCGGTGCCCGACGCATCGAGGTTACGCGCCGCGTCCAGCCGGAAGAACGGCTTGAACACGTCCTCGCGGTTCTTTTCCGGAATGCCGGGTCCGTCATCGTCGAAGATGACCGTCAGCCATTTGGCATTGTGCTTGGCTTCGATGTCGAGCCTGCCGGCATAACGGCGCGCATTCGAGGCCAGGTTGGTGACGAGACGCATGAAAGCGTTCGGCCTGACGGATATGTCGTCATCGCCTTCGATGGAATAGCTGAATGTCTTGCCGTGCAGAGCGAAATCGGATTCCAGCTTTGCGAAGATCTCGCTGAGTTTCAGCTCGCCGACATCCTCTTCGACCTCGCCGCGTGCGAAGGCCGTATAGGCCTCCAGCATGGCCTGCATATCGTTGACGTCGTCGTTCAGCCCATGCAGGTCGGGATTGTCGCCGGCGAGCGCCAGTTGCAGTTTGAAGCGGGTGAGGATGGTGCGCAGATCATGGCTGACGCCGGAGAGCATCGCGGTGCGCTGCTCGATCTGCCGTTCAATTCGCTCTCGCATCAGGATGAACGCAAGGCCGGCGCGCCTGACCTCGTCGGCACCGCGCGGATAGAAATTATCGGGCTTCTGACCCTTGCCGAAGCTTTCGGCCGCTCGCGCCAGGGTCAGGATCGGCCGGATCTGCCCGCGCAGGAAGAGGATCGAGATGCCGATCAGCACCAGCGAGGTGCCGACCATCCAGACGATGAAGATATGTGTGTTGGAGGCATAGGTCTGGCTGCGCTTGGTCAGCACCCTGAGGATCTTGTTATCGAGCTTGATGCGGATCTCGACGAGGTTCGAGTTGCCGACCGTGTCGATCCAGAAAGGCCGGTGGATCTCGTCGGTGATCTCGTCGCTGAGGATGCCGTCGAGGATCGAGAAGAACGGCTTGACGCGTGGCGGCGGCAGGTCGCCGTCGGGCTCGATCGAGATCTGCAGGCTGAGCTGATCCCGGGCGATGCGGACGATCTCGTTATAGTCCGAATTCTGCGGGTAGGTCTCGATGATCTCGATGATCGCGGCGATGTCGCGGGTGACGGCAAGCGACAGCCGCTCCGTCACCATCTGCCAGTGGCGCTCCATGAAAACGGCGGCAACGACGGATTGCAACAGCACCATCGGAATGATGATGATCAGCAGCGAGCGGGCGTAAAGCCCGGTCGGCAGCCGCCGGCGCAGCCAGCGGGCGATCCAGCGCCAGCCCGGCCCAGAAGTGCGGTCTTCGCGCCGCAAGCTGTCGATCGTCACCATCAGCGCCGGTCCTGGCCTCTATCCTCAGATCTAAAGCACGTCGCGATCTTTCAGATTCGCTCCTTGCGCTTTAGCTCTTTGTTTTTACGCATGTCGTTGCCGCAAAACCGCTGCACACTTTTGCGCGACATGCTTTAGTCGATGCTCAGCCTGTATCCGATGCCGCGCACGGTTTGCAGCCAGACAGGATTGGCCGGATCATCCTCGATCTTACGCCGCAGCCGGTTGATCTGCACGTCGATCGTGCGCTCGCCGACCTCCGTGTCGTTGCCGATCAGTTCATGGCGGGGGATGGTGTCGCCGGCGCGCCGTGCAAAGAGCAGCATGATTTCCTGTTCGCGGTCGGTGAGCCGGATCACCTCGCTGGCCTTCTTCAGCTCCTTGCGGGTGAGCGAGAAAGTGTAGGGGCCGAACATCACTTGTTCGATTTTCGGTCCCTCGCCACCGGCATTGCGGCGCAGGATGTTGTTGATGCGCAGCACCAGTTCGCGCGGGTCGAAGGGCTTGGAAAGATAGTCGTCGGCACCCGCCTCGAGGCCTTCGATCCGGTTGCCCGATTCCGCCAGCGCCGTCAGCATGATGATCGGTACGTTCTTGATGGCGCGAAGCCCGCGGGTGACGTCGATGCCGGATTCGCCGGGCATCATCACATCCATGATGACCAGGTCGAAATCGAGACCCGCAAGCTTGCGTTGCGCCTCGGCGCCGTCGGCAGCAACAGTGACGCGGAAGCCGTTCTCGGCAAGATAGCGATTGAGCAGGGCGCGGATGCGCGAGTCGTCGTCGACCACCAGCAGATGCGCCGCATCGTCGGAAATACCTGTCTTGACCGCCATTCAATCCGCCTTCTGTCTGTCCCGCATACCCCTGAGGAAAGCTTTTACGCCCTCCCGCACCTCCGCAGAAGCCCCTTCGAATGCCCGCTCAATGCGGCGCGATTGCGGCTCGGCAAGAGCCAGCGCCAACTCTCGCCCCGATTTCGTTGGATAGAGCTTGCGCTGTCGCCGATCCTCGGGGCCTGCCACCTGGCGAATATAGCCTGAATCGATCAGCTGTTTCAGCACCCTTGCAAGGCTCTGCTTGGTAATCTTCAGCGTATCGAGAAGATCGGCAACCGTCATGCCCGGGTTGCGGTTGACGAAATGCACGACGCGGTGATGGGCCCGGCCGAAGCCGCTCTTTTCGAGGATGGCGTCGGGATCGGAAACGAAGTCGCGATAGGCGAAGAAGAACTGTTCGATGATCTCGAAATCGATGATCTCAGTATCTTCCATCGGCGTGGCCAGCGGCTCTGGCTTGGCTGCTTTCGGGCCGGTCTGTCGTGACACTCGTCATTTTCCTCTCTCTTCGCACCCCGCAGGAAACTTTCTTCGGCATTTCCCCGGAAACCAAGGCCCGTCCCGCACTCCGACGCAATACGCGATTTCCCCTTGCGTCTGTGGATAAAACGTAATGGGGACAACAATCAACAGGCATGGCGCTTGAAGCGCCGGAGGAGACTAAGGATGGCTTCAGTTCTTTTCGACCAGTTGGACGGCAAAATGCGGTTCAACGGCGAGTTTGTCGCCTGGAAGGACGCCAAGATCCACGTACTGACCCACGGCCTGCATTATGCCAGCGCCGATTTTGAGGGCGAGCGTACCTAATCGAACGCGCAATCCTGCCGGAAGAACTCCCTGGCTTCAGCGAGTGCTTCCGATCGGCTCGGCTGCAGAGGTGACCCCGGTTTCCGAAATCGGCCCGGATCGCTTCACGCTATCGACGATTGAAACGCTGATGAACGACTAGATAAACGGAGTCTATCCGGCGGCGGTCGCCGCCGAATAAGATCCTTCAAACGATCGCCCTGCAATTCAAAGCGTTACGGCGTCGCACGGCTTAAAAGATGCGCGGCGCTAAGCTGAACGCCCGCCGGACATTTACCGGTGCGCCCGCGCCATGACCATTCCGGCGAGCGTCGAGAGAATGCCGCCGCCGATCAGGCCGCCGATGCCGTCGGCGATCAATCCGGTCATAGCCGCCTCCCCGCCGACCATGCTGAGCAGCATGCCGCCGCCGATGCCGCCGATCGCGCCGGCAATCGTACGGGCGACGACATTGAGCGCCTGCTGCTTCAAAGCTGCGCTCGCTGCGTTGCCGCCGATGGCACCGGCAATCAATTGTGTGACGAGCGGAAGTAACGCTTCCATGACTTTCCTCCTCTGGCGATCTCCCCGATCGCCGTTTATATGCCGAACCTTCGGCATATTAGTATTTTATCATATTACGGAGGAAAGCGTTAGAAAAAATCAACCCATGCGGGAGGCAAGGAAGGGAGAGGATGGGCTGGAAACAAGGCGGCCAGTTGACCGCCTCATTGTATTTTTGCCGGTTGCGTCACTGGTAGACGTACACGATCCGGCGTGTACCGGGATCGACCAGCACCGGCCGGTCGTTGATCCGGGTATAGCGATACTCGTAATCCGGGATCGTCTGGAAGGTGACGTCGCCCGGGACTTCGGCACCGACGACGACATCGCCGCCGAGCTGTACCGTCTGGCCGGGATTGGTGTCGATATAGGTACGGACCGTTTCGGGCGGAGTGATCGTCTCGACGGCTCCGACCGGGCCGAGCAACTCGTCGCCCGGCGCCGGTTGCGGATCAACCGGGACGACACTGGCGGTCGACTCGTAGGTCACGACGGGAACGCCGATTTCGGCGCGGTGCTGTTCGACGATGACCTGGCTGCCGCCGCGGTCGACCTGGAGGTAATCGGCATAGACCCAGCCGCGCATGCCGTTGACGTCGACACGGCACCAGCGGCTACCTTCGATGCAGCCATCAAGCACCGCGGTCGAGCCACGAGTGGCAAGACCAACTGCTGGATATTGCGGGCCGGGGCCGGCGCGGACGTTGAGATCGTTAACGGTCGTCGCCGTCATCTCCGCCTGCGCAAGGCCGGCGGTCGCCAGGAGCACGGCTCCAGCCAATAGAATGTTTCTCTTCAAGGTCATCTGAGCGTCTCCTTAGTTTCGATGGCCTGACAACGCGTGGCAATCGACGATGTTCCCACGTGCTCCGCGTGGCGAAACTCCAGTCGCGGGGGACTTCATGCAAACGCTTGAAGGAATTGGGTAAAACCTGAATTTTCCAACCTATTGCGAAGGCGGAGGGACGCATAAATTCTTATTGCAGTCCGTCTTTTTGCCGTGAAACGCGCCTCAAAGGCAAAAGATTCCGGCTGTCCTTACTGCGGTTTCGGACTATACCCTGAGCAGCAGAGACACCAAGCGAGGCACTTAATGGGCATGCTCCAGGCCGGCATCATTCCGGTGACACCCTTCCAGCAGAACTGCACCATCTTCTTCGATGCAGACACCAAGGAAGGCGTCGTCGTCGATCCAGGCGGCGATGTGCCGCTCATCCTGCAATCGATCGCGGAAAACGGCTTGATCATCAAGGCAATCTGGCTGACGCACGGCCATCTCGACCATGCCGGTGGTGCCAGCGAATTGAAGGAGGCCCTCGGCATCGACCTGGTCGGCCCGCATCAAGACGATCTGCCGTTGCTGCAGCGGATCGAGACCCAGGCCGAAAAATACGGCATATCCGGATTGCGCAACACCCTGCCCGACCAGTGGCTGAAGGATGGCGACAAGATCGCTTTCGGCGCCCATGAATTCGAGGTCTACCACACGCCCGGTCATGCCCCCGGCCACGTCATCTATTTCAACCGGGCGCAGAATTTCGCCCATCTCGGCGACGTGCTCTTCAACGGCTCGATCGGCCGCACCGACCTGCCCGGCGGCAATCATCAGCAGCTTCTCGATTCCATCCGCGACAAGGTGCTGCCGCTCGGAGACGACGTCGGCTTCATCTGCGGCCACGGCCCCGGCAGCCGCATCGGCGACGAACGGCGAAGCAATCCGTTTCTAAAGGGTATTTGAGCCGGTGTGAGCTCACGCTCACATCATCTTCCTGCCGTTCGGCACCGGCTGTTCGACGGCAGCAAGCACGATCGCGCCGCTCTCGTCCTCGAAGCCCAGCGTCAGCACTTCCGAGCGAAACGGCCCGATCTGGCGCGGCGGGAAATTGACGACGCCGAGCACCTGCCGGCCGATCAGGCTTTCCGGCGTATAATGCACGGTGATCTGCGCCGAGGATTTTTTCGTGCCGATCTCGGGACCGAAATCGATGACCAGCTTGAATGCCGGCTTGCGCGCTTCCGGAAAGGGACTGGCCTCGACGATGGTACCGACACGGATGTCGACACGCTCGAAATCAGCGTAGGTGATCTCCTCGGCCATATCGTCTCCGCAAATTTAAAATGTCAGAGCGTCCTTAGCGCGTCTTTATAGACGCGCGGCGCTCTAGAGCATGATGCCGAAAAGTGTGAGCGGTTTTCGGACGACATCATGGCTCTAACTCTTTAATGTAGAATAGGATTCAGATCTTAGGCCGAGCGGGCCTAAAATCATCCCGTTCTACCGGGCCTAAAATCATCCGGTTCTAGCCGGCCAGTTCTTCGGCCCGCTTGCGCGCCGCCGCCAGTGCTGCGTCGAACAGAGGCTGCATGCCGTTTTCGGCCATCAGCACGGCGAGTGCCGCTGCCGTCGTGCCGCCGGGAGAGGTCACATTCTGCCGCAGCCGCGAAGCGTCGTCGGGGGACTGGTGCAAGAGTTCACCAGCCCCCGCGACAGTTTCCCGCGCAAGACGCATGGCGAGGTCCGCCTGCAAGCCGAGTTTACGGCCTGCTTCCGCCATACATTCGACGAGATAGAACACATAGGCAGGACCGCTGCCCGAAAGCGCCGTCACGGCATCGATATCGGCCTCTACAGGCACCCATTCGACCGGACCCGAGACGCTGAGAAGGGAATGGACACGCTCGCGCTGCTGACTGCTGACATCTGCATTGGCAAAGGCGCCGGTAACGCCGCGCCCGACCATGGCCGGCGTGTTCGGCATGGCCCGCACCATGGCGGCTTTGCCCAGATGCCTCTCGAGGAAACCGAGCGTTTTGCCGGCCGCGACCGAAACGACGACCGTATCCGGCCCGACGGCGCTCTTCACCGCCGGCAATACCGTCTCCATCACCTGCGGCTTGACCGCAAGAAACAGCACGCTTGCCTTCAAATCCGCAGGAGCCGCGATCACATGGGTTGCGCCGGCCTCGTTGATCGTTGCCAGCATCGCCGGCGACGGGCCTGGATCGACGACAATGACGGCCGAGCCCGGCACGCCACTTTTCAGCCAGCCGGAGAGCATCGCCCCGCCCATGTTGCCGGCGCCGATCAGGACGACGGGATTTGTCGAGGAGAAAAGCTTCGTCGGCATCTTATGCCTCGCCAACCGTTTCAAACAGCACGGCTTCCATGGCCTTCGTCGCCTCCATGCCGGACCAGACGACGAACTGGAATGCCTGGAAATAGGCTTCGCAGGTGTCTAGCGCGCTGGAAAGCAGCACTTCCACCTGGCGGTTGGTGGGCTCCGCGCCACCGGCAAGCAGCAGCGATTGGCGGAAAATGACGACATCCTCCTGGCGCCAGAGATCGAAATGCCCCATCAGCACCTGCCCGTTGATCGCCGAAAGCAGCTTGACCACCTCGTTGACCCTGATGTCGGGAACTTTGATATCGAAGGCGCAGCCAAGGTGCAGCGCCTCGAATTCCTCCATCCAGGAGAAAGAGACGTGATAGTCCGTCCAGCGCCCCTCGACCGTCATCGCGATCTCGTCCTCGCCGGACCGTTCGAACGACCAGTCGTTGTTGGAGGCAACGTACTCGATCATGTCGACCGGGTTCGACTGACGCTCGACTTCCAATTCCATCAGGTTCATGCAGCACCTTCTTGACCGGAACGAATGCGACCTAACTTGGTGTACGCACACAAGAAAAGACACACGCGAATACCGGAACCACCACTCGGATGATCGTTGAACCGCTGCCAGACTTAACGCAGATAACCTGCCCGGAGCTTACCAAGTCACTTCGAATCATCATTTAAAATCAGTGTATAATGCGCCTTGCCCCCTGCCAGCCCCCTGAGGGGAAAATAGGCCGGACCACTGTGGAAAGGCTCTTCGAAATTCAATTCAGAAGGGAGAATAAGCGACTCTGCGAATTGGCTTTTTTGGCAGTGTCCACAGGTGGAAAAACTCACCTGAATTTTTTGTAACGGATGCGGTGTGTGGCACGAAGGCAACGCCGCATCTGCGTCATATCGGGACTTTCAGCGATGTCGCGCAAAAGTGTTCAGCGGCTTTGCGCGACATGCGGGAAAACGAAGACCTGAAGCACACGGAGCGAATCTAAAAAGACCGCGGCGCGCTTTAGTGACCCTCGCCGGCAAGCCTCGCCTCGAGCGCGGCGATGCGGGCGGCAAGCGCCTCGTTCTCGTCGCGCGCCTTGATCGCCATCTCGCGCACCGCCTCGAACTCCTCGCGCTTGACGATATCCATGCTGTTCAGCCAACGCTCGGCCTGGGCGTTGAAGGCGGTCTCGATCTCCTTGCGGACGCCCTGGGCGGCGCCGGCCGCATCGGTCATCAGCTTGGCGAATTCGTCCATGATGCGGTTCGTTCCGGTCGTCATGGCGTTTTTCTCCCTTCGCATGAGGTAAATTCAGCCCTTCGGGGCCTCGAAGATTGAGGTAGGGCTTCGCCACACGCGATGCAAGCGCTTTGCATGGGATAAGCGAGCTTGAACCTGCCGCGAGAGAGCCATCACGAACAATGGACTTGACCGTCCGGGATCGCAGCGGCATGTTCCGCGCAACCAAACAGGTGGGAAAACCTTGCCGACAGCAGCCAATCTCCTTGCCATTATGCCGTTCCCTGACATCGATCCGATTGCCTTTTCGGTCGGCCCGCTGGCGATTCACTGGTACGGTCTCGCCTATGTCGCCGGCATCCTGCTCGGCTGGGCCTATGCGCGCCGCCTCGCCGCCAACGACAGTCTTTGGCCCGGCAATGTCTCGCCGATGTCACGAACGCAGCTCGACGATTTCATCGTCTGGGCGGCACTTGGCGTCGTCCTCGGCGGTCGTCTCGGCTATATTTTCTTCTATGATCTCCCCGCCGTCCTGCGCAGCCCCGTGCGTGCGCTCGAGATCTGGAACGGCGGCATGTCCTTCCATGGTGGCCTCACCGGCACGACGATTGCCATGATCTTGTTTGCCCGCCGCAACGCCATCCCGATCTGGAGCCTGTTCGACATCGTCGCCACGGTCGTCCCCTTCGGCCTCTTCTTCGGCCGCATCGCCAATTTCATCAATGGCGAACTCTGGGGCCGGCTGACCGACGTGCCCTGGGCGGTGGTCTTCCCAGCCAGCGATTCTTTCGCCCGCCATCCAAGCCAGCTTTACGAGGCCGGCCTCGAAGGCATCGTTCTGCTGCTGGTGCTGGCTGCCCTGGTTTACGGCATGCGCGCGCTGAAAAGCCCCGGCTTCATCACCGGCGTCTTCATCTGCGGTTATGCGCTGTCGCGCATCTTCGTCGAATTCTTCCGCGAGCCCGACAAACAGCTCGGTTACCTCCTCGGCACGAACTGGCTGACGATGGGCATGGTGCTCTCGTTCCCGATGATCCTGATTGGCCTCTGGGCGATGCTGCGGGCCCGCCGCCAGGCTGCGCTGCAGCTCTGAAAATGCCAGGACGCGCGATATGACCACCGCTCTAGGCGAAAAGATTAAGGCGATCATTCAGGCCAACGGCCCGATCAGCGTCACCGATTATTTCTCGCTCTGCCTGGCCGATCCCGAACACGGCTATTATCGCACCCGCGAGCCCTTCGGCCGCTCGGGCGATTTCGTTACCGCGCCCGAAGTCAGCCAGATCTTCGGCGAAATGATCGGCGTCTTCATCGTCCACGCCTGGCAACGTCACGGCGCCCCGGCGGGCGTCCGTCTCGTCGAGATCGGCCCCGGCCGAGGCACCATGATGGCCGATATGCTGCGCGTCATCTCCCGCATCGCCCCGCCGCTTTTCGACGCCATGACCGTGCATCTCGTCGAAACCAGCGAACGCCTGCGCGATGTCCAGGCCCAGACGCTCGAAGCTTACGGCGAAAAGACCGCATGGCACGACGGCTTCGACGAAGTGCCATCAGGCTTCACCCTGATAGCCGCCAACGAATTGTTCGACGCCATCCCGATCCGCCAGTTCGTCCGCATGCCGACGGGTTTCCGCGAGCGTATGATCGGCATCGATGCCGATGGCGCGCTGACCTTTGCCGCCGGCGTCGCCGGCCTCGATCCGGCACTTCTCCCCGAACCGATGCAGAACCTGCCGCTCGGCACGCTCTTCGAGATCTCGCCTGCCCGCCAGGCAGTGATGGTGGCGATCTGCGAGCGGCTGCGCGCCTTCGGCGGAACGGCGCTCACGATCGACTACGGCCATCTCGTCACCGGCTTTGGCGATACGCTGCAGGCCGTGCGCATGCATGAATTCGACCCGCCGCTCGCCCATCCCGGTGAGGCCGATCTGACGAGCCATGTCGACTTCCAACAGCTCGCCGAAACGGCGCTTGCGGCCGGCGTCCATGTGAACGGCGCACTGCATCAGGGTGATTTTCTGAGCGGCCTCGGCATCCTCGAACGTGCCGCTGCCCTCGGCCACGATCGCGAACCGCAGACCCAGCAGGTCATCCAGACGGCAGTGGAACGGCTCGCCGGCGCTGGTGAAGGCCGGATGGGCGAACTCTTCAAGGTGATGGCGGTCTCTCATCCCGCAGTCGACCTCATGCCCTTTCGCCCGGTGGATTGACAGGGCGCACGCGGCTGGTTCAACATCCGCGTCAACAAGAACTTGAAGCGCGCCGCCTGTGCGATGCGCTTGGGATAATAACAAACCCCTTAAAAAACCCCGGAATCACAGATGCAGGACGCGGCCTCTCCCGCACCGATCGAAAGCGCGCTGCTGAACGAAGCGGCCGGCAGCACTATCCGCCATGGTTATTTCACTCGGGCCGGTGGGGTTTCCAAAGGGCTGTATCGTGGCCTCAATGTCGGCCTCGGCTCCAGTGACGAACGCGACAAGGTCCTGGAAAACCGTCGCCGCGTCGCCGCCTGGTTCAGCCTGCCGGTTGAGCGGCTGGCGACCGTGCATCAGATCCATTCCGCTGATGTCGTGACGATTGATGCCGATTACGACGGCGCCCGCCCCGAGGCGGACGCGATGGTGACACGCACCCCTGGCATCGCGCTTGGCGTGCTTGCTGCCGATTGCGGGCCGATCCTGTTTGCCGACCCGGACAATCGTGTCGTCGGCGCCGCCCATGCCGGCTGGAAGGGCGCGCTGACTGGCGTGCTCGAAAATACCATCGCCGCCATGGAGGCATTGGGCGCCGACCGCACTCGCATTGTCGCCTGCCTCGGCCCCTCGATCAGCCAGGCAAGCTATGAGGTCGGTCCTGAGTTCATCGAGCGTTTCGTCGCCGGGAACCCGGAAGACAGGCGTTTTTTCGTGCCGTCCGCAACGTCCGGCCACGCCATGTTCGATCTGCCTGCGCTGACCGTCGACCGGCTGACGAAAGCCGGCGTGCGGGCCGAAAGCCTCGGGCTCTGCACCTATCCGGACAGCGAGCGCTTCTTTTCCTACCGCAGGGCGACACATCGCGAGGAGCCGGATTACGGCCGCCAGATTTCCGCGATATCAATCAGGGAGACTTAAGCATAATGACGCTGCACTTCGAAAAGGCCGAATTCGCAAGCCGGCTTGCGCGCCTCACCGAGAAGATGAAGGAAGAAAAGCTCGACGCCCTGCTGCTCTTCGCTCAGGAAAGCATGTACTGGCTGACCGGCTACGACACCTTCGGCTACTGCTTCTTCCAGACGCTGGTCGTCAAGAGCGACGGCACCATGGCGCTGATCACCCGCTCGGCCGATCTTCGCCAGGCCAGGCATACCTCGATCCTCGAGGACATCCATATCTGGGTTGACCGGATCAACGCCGATCCGACGCTCGACCTGAAGAACCTGCTGGTCGAGATGGATCTGCTCGGCGCCCGCATCGGCGTCGAATATGATACGCACGGTATGACCGGCCGTGTCGCCCGCCTGCTTGACGCGCAACTGACCACCTTCGGCCAGATTGTCGACGCGTCCTATCTCGTCAGTCGCCTGCGCCTCGTCAAAAGCCCCACGGAAGTCGCCTATGTCGAACGCGCCGCCGCCCTCGCCGACGATGCGCTCGATGCCGCGATCGGGCTGACAAAACCCGGCGCCGACGAGGCCGATATCCTCGCCGCCATGCAGGGCGCAATCTTTTCCGGCGGCGGCGACTATCCCGCCAACGAGTTCATCATCGGCTCCGGCGCCGATGCCCTGCTTTGCCGCTACAAAGCCGGCCGCCGCAAGCTCGACGTCAGCGACCAGCTGACGCTCGAATGGGCAGGCACGTACGCGCATTACCATGCCGCCATGATGCGCACGATCGTCATCGGCGAGCCGATGCAACGCCACCGCGAGCTCTATAATGCCTGCCGTGAAACCATCGAGGCGATTGAGACCGTGCTGAAGCCCGGTTACACCTTCGGCGATGTCTTCGACATGCATGCCAGGATCATGGACGAGCGCGGTCTCGCTCGCCACCGGCTGAATGCCTGCGGTTATTCGCTCGGCGCCCGCTTCTCGCCCTCCTGGATGGAGCACCAGATGTTCCATGTCGGCAATCCGCAGCCGATCGAGCCGAACATGTCGCTCTTCGTGCACATGATCATCGCCGATTCCGACACGGGTACAGCAATGACGCTCGGCCAGACCTATCTGACGACGGCGGATGCGCCGCGCGCGCTGTCCCGCCATCCGCTCGATTTCATCGGTCTTTGACCCTTGAGAATCCGGAATTGACAGACGCCGCCCCCCGCCCGCATAAATTCGGACGGGGCTGATGCGATGGGAAGGACGGATCAAGGGATGACGCGAGCTGCGATTGTGCCCACGTTCCTGGTCGTCACGGCGCTGCTGGCCGCCTGCAATACCACCGATGCGCTGACACCGCAGGTCGATATCGGCGATTCTTCCGGGCCTGCGTCGTCGAGCCCGGTGACGCAGAGCGAAGCCGAGGATCTGGCGGGCTCCCGCCAACGGGTCCTCGCCGGAAATTCGCAGCCGGGCAGCTACCATCCAGCCTATGATCAGTCGCAGCAGGCCTATCGGGCCGGCACCGGCGCCCCGCCGACGACAATGCAGGAGCAGGCAGACTCCCTGTCGCGGAGCAGTTCCTCGCCTGCCGCCTCCGCGCCGATCGAGGGACAATCGCTGCCGCCGGCCGACGGCGAGCCTCCCGCGCAGTCTGGAAAGCCCCCCGCCGTACAACAGCCACAACAGACCGCCGCTATCAACACCGGCGCCTCCTCTGGCCGCGGCAACACCGTTCGCTTCCTGCCGATCATCGGCGCGCCGGTGCAGGCGGTGACGCCACTCTCGCGCCAGCTCGGCGCCGAGGCCCGCGCGCACGGCCTTTCCATCAAGAGCTCGACGGATGCGAGCAGCGACTACATTCTCAAAGGCTACCTCTCCGCCTTCAGCGACGATGGCAAGGTCACCGTGGTCTATGTCTGGGACGTTCTCGACAGTGGCGGCGGCCGCCTGCACCGCATTCAGGGGCAGGAAAGCGTGCCGACTGCGGCCGCCGACCCCTGGGCGGGCGTTCCTGCCTCGGTGATGCAGCAGATCGGCTCGAAAACCATCGCGGAGTTCTCCTCCTGGCGGCAGGCGCAGGGCGGTTAGTCACAAACTTTTTGCAAATATGAAAGCCTGTGGCGCCTTTCCCCTTGCATTCACGGGGAAGCTGGCTAAAAAGCGCGGCTATCAGCGCATAACAGGCGGACCAAAATGAAGGTTTTCGCAGGCAATTCGAACCGGCAACTCGCCGAAGCGATCTGCACCTATCTCAACGTTCCCTTGGGGAGAGCCAGTGTTCGAAGATTTGCCGATCAGGAAATCTTCGTGGAAATCCAGGAAAATGTGCGCGGCGAGGACGTTTTCCTCGTACAGCCCACCGCCTTTCCCGCTAACGATCACCTGATGGAACTGCTGATCATGATCGACGCGATGCGTCGGTCCTCAGCCCGCCGCATCACTGCGGTGCTTCCCTATTTCGGCTATGCGCGTCAGGACCGTCGCGCTTCAGGCCGCACCCCGATCTCCGCCAAGCTGGTCGCAAACCTCATTACCGAAGCCGGCGCTGACCGCGTCATGACGCTCGATCTTCATGCCGGACAGATCCAGGGCTTCTTCGATATACCCACAGACAATCTCTTCGCCATGCCCGTGCTGACGCGCGACATCAAGAGCCATTATGACCTCAGCAACGTCATGGTCGTCTCACCTGATGTCGGCGGCGTGGTTCGCGCCCGCGCGCTTGCCAAGCGGCTGGACTGTCTTCTGGCCATCGTCGACAAGCGTCGCGATCGGCCGGGTGACTCCGAAGTCATGAACATCATCGGCGACATCACCGGCAAGGACTGCCTGCTGATCGACGACATCGTCGATTCCGGCGGGACGCTCTGCAACGCGGCCGACGCCATGTTGGCCAAGGGCGCAGCCAGCGTCACCGCCTATATCACCCACGGCGTCCTCTCCGGCGGCGCGGTCACCCGCGTCACCTCTTCGAAGCTTCGCGAACTCGTCATCACGGATTCGATCCAGCCGACCACGGCCGTGCTCTCGGCACACAATATCCGCATCGTGACGACAGCGCCGCTGATCGGCGAAGCCATCAGCCGAACGGCCCAGGAAGAGTCCGTTTCCAGCCTCTTCGATTAAAAAGAGCCGGCATTCGAACGGCTCTTTTCAATTCATCAGGTGGACCAAGATATACCGAATATGCTCTCCGAGCCACGTGAATTGCTGGAAACGAAAGCCCAGAATAAACCGCCATTCCGATCGTTCGGCGAAGCTTGTCACGCAAGACGCAAAAATGCCGGCATAAAGCCGACCTCAGACTGCTGACTAAGTCGGCACCCCGTCATGCTCAGGCTTGTCCCGACCATCGCCCGCCGGGCTATAGGGCAGCAGATTCCCGGCACAAGTCCGAGGATCACGCCGAATAAAGAACAGAGTTGTTCAACAAGCTGAGACCGGCACAAGGCCGGCCTCTTTCATTCAGATCCCGATTGATAACGCTCAAGGCTGCTGTGGCGGCGCAGGTACCGCGTCCTGGCCCTGATCCGGTTCCTGCTCCTGGTCTGGCTCCAGCCCCTGATCTTGATCCGGACCGTCCGGCCCCTTGACAACCTGCCCGTTGACGGCGATCGCGCCATCGCGGCTGATGCTGATATCCCAGCGCGAGCGTCCATCCGCATCGGTCTTGGCAAAGCCCTTCACCATCATGATGCCGAAGGAAACCTGGTTGAGATCGGGATCCGTCTTGGCAAGCTCCTGGACCGCGGCGATCGTCTTGTCGAGATCGCGGGCAAGGATGGTCGCCTCCATCGAATAGTCCTTCTGGCTATCGACGCGTCCTTCGATCTTGCCGGTCATGTCGATATCGTAGACGTCCGACTTAGCGCTGATCTTCGGAAATTCGACCGTAAGCTGGCCGTCGCGGAAGAGCTTCTTGCCCATCTCCTCGCCGCTCGTCTCCGGCGCCTTGCCATTGAAATCCATCGCCATGAAGGCATCGCCAAAACCTGCGAAATCCAGGTGAGGAACCGCAAGCTGCAGATCGAAGCTGGTCGGCATGAAAGCCGAATAGCTTGCCGGCATCAACGGGCTGTCGAGGCTGATGTCTTGCGCATTCATGCCGAAGCCAAAACGCATGGCGTCGCTCGGCCCATCCATGGCGACGTTATAGCCGAACGCCTTGACGCCGCCATTGCCCATCTGGGTGCTGACGGCCAGATTATTGACCCCGATCGTCTCGCTGAACGAGGTAAGAAGCGGCAAGGCCTCCTTGAGGATACCCTTGATCTTGTCGCTGTTTTCGGGGCTCAACTCCTTTTCCTCGACATGATCGAGGACGAAGAAGACCATCTCGCGGATCTGCTTCGCCGGCAGGCCGTTCACCTTGGCCTCGACATCGATCGAATCGGCACGGATCTCGACGGGCGGCATTTGCGCGCCGGAAACCTGCTCCACGAAAGTCGACATCGAGCCGCTGCCCGTAAGATCGATACGCCCGTTGCCACCTGCGCTGTCCGTCGAAGTCAGCTTCTGGTGCATGCTGGCGATGCTGGCACTGACTTCGTCGGTGTCGGATTTGCTGGTGAGCTTGATGTCTTTGGCCGTGGAGGTGCCGGAGCGCAGATAGCTGATCGCCGGGTCGAAGACGCCGGAGTAAACAAGCGAAGCGATGGAGTAGGAGAAATTCGTCGGCTTCTCGTCCTTGCCTTTAAAATGGCCGGAGACATCGAACTTATTGTCGCCTTCGATGTTCCAGAGGCCGCTGTCGAGCGGTGTGGCGAACGTCGAGAACGGCGCCAGCCCGTTGATCGTGAACGTCGCTGGATCGACCTTGGTCAGCAGCTTCGCCAGATCGTAGATGATCTCGTAGCGCGTTTTCGCGGGATTGACGGTGATCAGACCACTCTTCCCCAGTTCCTCCGGAAGCAGCTTCGTCAGGGTGCCCTTGAGCGCATCGGCGCCGTCCTGGTTGATCTCGACGCTCTGCGCCGTAGTGACAAGGCAAAGTGCCAGCAAGCTCGTTGCCGTGACAAGTTTGAGACGCATAGTCCGATTTCTCCTCAACCGCTTTTTTGAATGCGGCATCCAAAGAGGTGAAGTGCGCCGATGTCAACCTCAGCTATGATGGGGAATGCTGATTTTGCAGCTTTACGCGACTGCTGATTTCGAGGTAGGCGCAAACACCGTCTCCGGACATGGCATTCGGCCCGCCAAAGCGCGTATGTCATCGAAAAACAGGCCTAATCCGCAACTTGCGTTTCCGAGAGACTTATAATATAGGCCACCGGTCCGCGTAGACACCCTTGGAGGCAATGCGGATGAGGTTGGGTCATACCCGCCTCCGGTTCGTCGGAGTAAGGCTTTTGCCCGCCGTCGAACTCTCCAAATAACCTCGAAAGGAATAGCCATGAGCCAGGAAACTTACGAGCTCAAGGCCGAGGCGCGCGAACGGGTTGGTAAGGGGTCCGCCCGTGAACTTCGCCGCAACGGTTTAATTCCCGCTGTCATCTATGGTGACAAGCAGGCCCCCATTGCCATCGCTCTCAACACCAATGAGGTGACGAAGCGCATTCATGCCGGTGGTTTCATGACCACTGTGGCAACGATCGAAGTCGACGGCAAGAAATACAAGGTTCTGCCGAAGGACTACCAGCTCGATCCGGTCCGTGACTTCACGATGCATGTCGATTTCCTGCGCGTCTCCGGCAACACCCAGGTGACCGTCGAAATCCCCGTTCACTTCATCAATGAAGCGAAGTCCCCGGGCATCAAGGTCGGCGGCGTTCTGAACATCGTTCGCCATGAAGTTGAAGTTCATTGCCCGGCCGATGCAATCCCTGAATTCTTCAACGTTGACCTCAACGGCAAGAAGATCGGCGACAGCATCCATATTTCGGAAGTCACCCTGCCGAAGGGCGTCACCCCGGTCATCGATCGCGACTTCACGATCGCGACCATCATTGCCCCGGCCGGCGGCATTGACGAGACCGCTGCAGAAGGCGGAGCCGAAGCCTGATCGCTTCGACCAATTTGTAAAGCATACGGCCCGCTTTCCCCTGGAAAGCGGGCTTTTCATTGCCCGTCAAACACCCCCGTTTCAGCAACATTTAACAAATTCGTGAAAGCATGCTCCGTCAGCTGCGAAGAAGCCTGCCCGAGCGCGCGACAGCAAGTATGGCCGGCCTGGGGGAGTAGACGGAACCAATGAACAATTCCGTTGAGAACAGATTTTTTGCGATAGTTTGCGGAGCGCTGCTTATTTTTGTCGCTCCCCTTTTTGTTCTTTTCCTTTTTCTTTCCTCGGAACGGGCCGACAAGGAAATACGCGATCATATTTCCGTTCTTCTTGTCGCCAATGCCCAAGCGTTGGCGAAGCCGCTCTGGGATCTCGATGAGGAGAGCGTCACCCAGATCAGCGCGACGGTCGTTTCGCAGGGCGCCATCGTCAAGGTCGAGGTGCGCGACCAGTCAGGCCAGCTCGACATCAGTCAGTCCACCATTCCGCGCTCCTTCAACGGCAAGCTCGTCCAGGTGTCGCGCGCCATCATCTACAACACCGTCGACGGTCCGAAGAACCTCGGGAGCATCAGCGTCTATTATCCGGCGCTCGGCCTGTTTTCCGGCCTGAAGCAGGAAGAGGTCGTCTTCATCTCGATCTTCATCTTCGCGGTGCTGACCGTTTTCGGCACCGCGCTGATCGGCAATCGCTTCTTCGTGATCCAGCCGCTGATGCGGCTGACGGCAGCCATCGAGGCCACCCGCCAGCTGGGCTCCCGCCATCATGTCGACTGGCAGTCGAACGACGAGATGGGACGCCTTGCCCGCAGCTTCAACGAGATGCAGACCAAGCTTGAAAGCGAGGAAAAGGAGCTGAAGCTCGCCCACCGCCGCGCCACCGACATCTATAATCTGACGCCCGCCATGCTCTTCTCGCTCGACGAGGAAGGCCGCATCACCGCCGTCAGCGATTACTGGCTGCTTGCCACAGGATATAGCCGCGCCGCCGTCATCGGCCGCAACTTCGCCGATCTCGTCACATCAACCACCCGCGACAAGTTCCTCAAGCGCCGTCAGGCCGAAAGCGGCATGACCGTCACCGTCAAGTTCGTCTGCCTGGATGGCCGCATCATGGACGTCCTCATCATGGAATCGGAGGCAGAAGCCGGCGCTCACGACCGGCTCTCGCTATCGGTCATGACCGATGTGACCGAACTCAAGGCCTCCGAGGACCGCAACCACCGCCAGGCGATCACCGATCACCTGACCGGGCTTCTCAATCGCCAGGGCTTTGAAGCCGCGCTCGACAACAAGATCGCCGCCGCCGACGCGGCCGGCCAGGAGCTCGCCTGCCTCTTCGTCGATCTCGATCGCTTCAAGTGGATCAACGACAATATGGGCCATGCCGCCGGCGACATGGCGCTGATCGAGCTTGTCGAGCGTCTGAAGACCTATCTCGCCCCCTCCGATGAGGCGGCCCGTCTCGGCGGCGACGAATTTGCCATCCTGCTGCCGGCGAAGGACGCCGAAAAACGCGCCAAGATGATGTGCGAGCAGATCGCCTCGATCTTCGAAACGCCGTTCGCTCCCGACATGCATCTGAGTGCTTCCGTCGGCATCGCCATCTATCCGCACCATGCCGCAACCGCGGCCGAACTGCTGCAAAAATCCGATCTGGCGATGTATGCCAAGAAACGCGACGGCAAGAATGGCGCGCAGCTCTTCGACAATGCCATGCTCGACCGTGCCCGCAGCCGCGCCGAGATCGAGGCCAATATCGAAGCCGGCCTCGTCGACAATTGGTTCGAGGCCTTCCTGCAGCCGATCGTCAATCTGAACGGTCGCAGTATTGCCGGTTTTGAAGCGCTGATGCGCCTCAACCATCCGCAGAAAGGCTTGATGCCGCCGGCCGAGATCATCTGCGTCGCCGAAGAGACGGCAAAGATTGTCCGCATCGGCAACGTCATCATGGAAAAGGCGATCTGCAATCTCGCCAAGATCTCCCGCATATCCGGCATGCAGGATGCCTATCTCGCCATCAATTTCTCGCCGCTGCAGTTCGAGCCGGCGCTGCCGGCCCGCCTTGCCGCCATCGTCGGTCGCCATGGCATCCGCCCCGAGCGAATCGTCGTCGAGATCACCGAAGCCGTGCTCATGCACGACAACCCGCAGATCCGTATGATCGTTACCGAGCTTCGCCGCTTCGGCTGCCGCATTGCGCTTGACGATTTCGGCACCGGTTATTCGTCGCTGAGCTACCTCAACCGCTTCCCTGTCGACATCATCAAGATCGACCAGTCCTTCACCCGTGCGATCAATGACGGTGATGACGACGTGCGCCAGAAGAGCCGCATGCTGATCGAAGGCATTACCACGCTCTCCCACAAGATGAACTGCACCGTCATCGCCGAGGGCATCGAGACCGAAGAGGAATGCCGCACGCTTCACCAGATGGGGCTTGATTATGGCCAGGGCTACCTCTTCCACCGTCCACAGCACGCCGCCGTGCTGATCGAGCAACTGATGGCCTCGGAATCGGCTGTCGCACGCGCCTCATGAATGATAGCGCCGCGCGTCTTTTCAGACGCGCAAAGGACGCTTTAGCACTGTGAAATGCTGCATAATTTAAAGGAATTATGCAGCGGGAACGACGGAGACGATATGATGAAAAAGCTCCTGCTTCTCGCATGTCTGGCGCTGCCCTGCGCCGCCCATGCGCAAACGGTGACTTTCACCACCGAGGATTACGCCCCCTTCAACTATCGCGAAGGCAAGGAGATTAAGGGCGCGACGGTCGAGCAGGTCGAAAAGGTGATGGCCGCGATCGGCGTCGACTACACCATCGAGATCATGCCGTGGGCGCGCGCTTTCGGCCTTGCCCGCACGGCGCCGATGACCTGTGTCTTCGCGACCGCCCACAATGGCGCACGCGACGCGCTGTTCAAATGGGTCGAGCCGCTGCTCATCGATCGCAACATCCTGATCACCCGCAAAGGTTCAGGCGTCACCGCCAACACGCTGGACGAGGCGAAGAAATACACGATTGGCACCCAACGCGAGGATTATACCGAGACGATCCTGAAGGAGAAGGGCTTCACCAAGCTCGATGTCGCCAGCGACTTCAACGCGACGCTGCGCAAGCTGCTTGGCGGACGCATCGACATGATGCCGATCTCCGAACTCTATTTCGAAAAGCTGAAGGCCGATCAGCCGGTGGAAATGGTGACCGTGCTCTCCGCCCAGCCGATGAGCATCGCCTGCGAGAAAAGCTTTCCGGACGATCTGCTCGCCAGGATGCAGACTGCCCTCGACAAGCTGATCGCCGATGGCGACCAGAAGCAGATCTTCCTGAAATACGGCATGAACCTGTCGGAGTGATTCTGCTCAATTGGCTCATGCCCTTTCCGCTTGACTTTGCCATCGTTTCGCGGTGGTGAACGTCGGGACGTTCTAAAGCGCGTCACGATCTTTCAGATTCGCTCGTCGTGCTTTAGGTCTTTGTTTTTACGCATGTCGTTGTCGCAAAACCGCTGCACACTTTTGCGCGACATGCTTTAGCGAGGAAAAGACAGGCCATGCTGATCATCGCGGGTCTCGGCAATCCCGGCGGCAAATACGCCGGCAACCGCCATAATATCGGCTTCATGGCCGTCGATGCCATTCATCGGCGCCACAGCTTCTCGCCTTGGTCGAAGAAGTTCAGGGCGGAAATCGCCGAGGGCGAACTCGGCGGCGACAAGGTGCTGCTGGTCAAGCCGCAGACCTTCATGAATCTTTCCGGCGAAGCCGTCGGCGAGGCGATGCGCTTCTATAAGCTCCAGCCTGCCGATCTTGTTGCGATCTACGATGAACTCGACCTTCCCCAGGGTAAAGCGAGGCTGAAGACCGGCGGCGGCCACGGCGGCCACAACGGCATCAAGTCGCTGGACGCCCATTGCGGCAGGGAATACCGGCGGCTGCGCCTCGGCATCGGCCATCCCGGCGTCAAGGAAATGGTGCAGAACCACGTGCTCGGCGATTTCGCCAAGGCCGACAAGGCCTGGCTGGATCCGCTTCTCGACACGCTTGCCGACAATGCCGACATGCTGGTGCGAAACGAGGATTCGCAACTGATGAACAAGATCGCGTTGGCGCTCGGCGGTAAGGCTGAGGAGGAGAAGCCGCGGAAGGAGAACAAGACGACCGGAAAGACGCCGGCCGGCCAGTCGCATGTCCACCAGGCCCGCAATCACAATCAGCCGAAGGTGCTGGCCACCGGCCCTATGGCCGATATTCTGAAGAAAATGTTCGGCAACAAGGGGGAATGAGGCCGGTGCCGGAGCAGAATTTCGCCATCCGTCCCGCCGCGGCAAGCGATCTCCCGGGACTGACCGTCCTCTATCTGCATCTAAATCCGATCGATCCGGTTCTCGACAAGGCCATTGCCGAAGAACGATTCTCCGCCATCCTCGCCCAGCCAGGCATGACTGTTTTTATCGGCTTTGCAGGCGATCTTGCCGCTGCCACAGCGACACTGATCGTCGTACCGAACCTGACGCGGAACGGCGCCTCCTATGCGCTGATTGAAAACGTCGTCACCCATGCCGATCACCGCCAGCGCGGTTATGCCGACGCCGTCGTCGGCCATGCGGTGACTGAGGCCTGGAAGGCCGGTTGCTACAAGGTGATGCTGCTGACCGGCTCGACGAACCCGGCGACGCATCGCTTCTACGAAAATTGCGGCTTCGTGCGGGGTAAGACCGGCTTTCAGATCCGCCGGCCCTGAACCCGAACTTACTCCTCCGGCTCCGTCGTGAACATCAACGGAAAGCCCATTTCCTTCGCAAGGTCTATGCCCTCCTTGGCCTTGGTCTCGGCAATGTCCCTGGCGCAGACCACGACGACGCAGGAGCCGAGCTTGTGCGCGGTCACCATTACCCGGTAGCCAGTCTCCTCGCTCATACGGAAGACGGATTTCAGGATCACGATGACCAATTCGCGCGGGGTATAATCGTCATTGACGAGAATGACTTTGTAGAGCTTCGGCTTGTCCAGCTTCAGCTTCACCTTGGTCTTCGGCTTTAGGGCAATGTCATTGTCACTCATCGGAAAAATCCACCCGTTGACATGGGTCAGGAATGTCAGAACCATTGAATCATTGTCGATAACAAGTCTTTCGACAGGCCTGCCGTCGCAATTCCCGGCTTTGAGTGAGCAGCAACGCCGGTCTGGCATCGAGAGGATCAGCTGGTGACCGGCATATTGACGACATCCGCCCGTGCGTCGAAATCTCCGTCGCCATAAAGAATAGGTCATCACCGATCCGTCGGCAAGTGAGCAAGGTAAAAGCTCTCTAAGACTTGACCACATTGCTCCTTTATCCCATAGGCACCAGCAACGAATTTAAGAACAGCAGGTATACGCCATGGGTTTCAAATGCGGCATCGTCGGTCTGCCGAACGTCGGCAAATCAACCCTCTTCAACGCGCTCACCAAGACGGCCGCGGCACAGGCGGCGAACTATCCCTTCTGCACCATCGAGCCGAACACCGGCGAAGTCGCCGTGCCCGATCCGCGCATGCGCAAGCTTGCCGACATCGCCAAGTCGAAGGAACTGATCCCGACCCGCATCTCCTTCGTCGACATCGCCGGCCTCGTGCGCGGCGCCTCGAAGGGTGAAGGCCTCGGCAACCAGTTCCTCGCCAATATCCGCGAAGTCGATGCCATCGTCCATGTGCTGCGTTGCTTCGAAGACAGCGACATCACCCATGTCGAAGGCCGCATCAATCCCGTCGCCGATGCCGAGACGATCGAGACCGAGCTGATGCTCGCCGACCTCGAAAGCCTGGAGCGCCGCACCGAGCAGACGCGCAAACGCGCCATCGGCAAGGACAAGGAATCGATGGCGATGCTGCCGATCATGGACGCGTCGCTCAAGCTGCTCAACGAAGGCAAGCCGGTGCGAACGCTGCTGTCGACGCTTGGTGCCGACGAAATCGCAATCCTCAAGAGCCTCAACCTCTTGACCTCGCATCCTGTGCTCTACGTCTGCAACGTCGCCGAGGCCGAGGCCTCCACAGGCAACGAATTCACCGAGGCCGTCGCCGTCATGGCTCGGGAACAAGGTGCCGAAACCGTTGTCATCTCGGCGGCGATCGAGGCTGAGGTCGCTCAGCTTCCCGAGGATGAGGCCAAGGAATTCCTATCCGCCCTCGACCTTGACGAGGCAGGTCTCGACCGGCTGATCCGCGCCGGCTACAAGCTGCTCCACCTCATCACCTATTTCACCGTCGGCCCGAAGGAAACGCGCGCCTGGACGATCGAGCGCGGCACCAAGGCGCCGCAGGCCGCCGGCGTCATCCATTCGGATTTCGAGCGCGGCTTCATCCGCGCCAACACCATCGCCTATGACGATTACATCAAGTATAACGGCGAAGTCGGCGCCAAGGATGCCGGCAAGGCGCGTGACGAAGGCAAGGAATACGTCGTCCAGGACGGCGACGTCATCCATTTCCGTTTCAACACCTAAGCAACGCTGCCGCCTTAACCCGGCGGCAGCCTGTTTGCGATCGCCGGTGGCAATGCGCGCAGCACCAGCCGCCGAAGCGGCATCCAACCGGTACCGATGATCAATACGATTGCGCCGACGACGATCAGCGTCGTGAAAATATAGGTGTCGGCCGTGGCGCTTCCCTGCCGGAAGACGCTGAAAATCGCCACGCCGAGCGACAGCAGCCCCGATGTGACGAAGGCACGCCGGTCGATGATGAGACCGATCAGCATCAGCGCCGTCACCGTCGCAACGACTGCAGGTGTCCGCGTCGACATGTTCGCGACGTCGAAGATACGGACGTCTCCCCCGAACGACAGCAGGGAAACCGTGCTGTAGAGCAGCGCCGGCGCGGCGCCGAGATGTAGCCAGAACGCGATGTCGGAACGCGTCGTCCGTCGCAGCCGGTCGCCGAGATCGAAATAGAGCGCCATGGCAAACAATCCGAGCGCGCAGACAAGGGCAAGCAGCGCCAGCACGACGGGATGATCGAGGAAAAACGCCGGATTGCCGCTCGCCCATTGCACCAGCCGCAAAAGCAGAGTGAGGACGAAAGCAAGCACCGACATGATGCAGAGCGCAAGCGACAGCGGCACGCGATAGCGGACGTAATAAGCGCCGAGGATGATCGGGAAGCCGGCGACGAACTGCGTCGCCTCCGCTCCGAAGGATTGGGAGGTGGGCGTCCACGGCGGGAAGAAATGGGACATCAGCAAACATGTCCAGCAAAACAGCGCGATCGTCAGGCTGACGGCCGGCAAAGCGAGACGCTGGCGGTGCACCAGTATTTCCGAAAGCACGATGATGGCAGGCAGCACAGCATAAAGTGCGGCAAGCCCCCAGAGGCCGCAAAGCGCCACGATGACGCCAATCGTGATCAGCACGTCGTGGAACCCGCGCACAAAACGCGGCGTCTCGGTATCCGACCAGGCCAGCCCCTCCACCGCCATGGCCGGCTGCACCTCGGCAACGCCAGCGGGATGTCCGACGACAGCGACGCCACGTTCGCTCAGGAACGGCAAAAGCCGCCCGCCCGCCTCGGGCGAAATCAGCCCTTGGCGCGCTGCCTCGTCCAGTATCGACCTCAGTTCCGTCATGCCGGTTTATCTCCCCGGAATCATTGAGCCCGCGCGGATGCTATTGTAAGCACTAGAGCATGATGCCGAGAAGTGTAAGCGGTTTTCGGACGACATAATGATCTAACTATTTAATTTAGAACAGGAATCAGATTTTAGGCCGACCCGCCTCAAAACATCCTGTTCTAGGCGCTGCATATGGCGGAGGAAAAAATGTCGGCAGAAAAGCTTTCCCTGGAGGATTTCGAGCCGGGCCGCCGCTTCGCCCTCGGCCCGAAGCTGGTGTTGGCCGAGGAGATCATCGAATTCGCACGGGAGTTCGACCCGCAGCCGATGCATATCGACGAGGCTGCCGGCCGCGCCAGCATTCTCGGCGGTCTCGCTGCCTCCGGCTGGCATACTTCTTCGATGTTGATGCGTATGATGGCTGACAGCTATATACTGAACGCGCTCTGCGAGGGTGCGCCGGGCATAGACCTGATGGAATGGCGCAAGCCGGTGCTGGCAGGCGATACGCTGCAGGGCCACTCGACCGTGCTCGAAGCCCGATCGATGCGCTCGCGCCCCGGCATGGGCATCGTCAAGTTCCGTCACGAGATGGAAAACCAGCGTGGCGAACTCGTCTGCCTCTCGGAAAATTCGGTCATGATCCGCATGCGCCGGGAGGTTCCATCATGAGAATGTCCGAACTTTACACCATCGGTGAAAAAGCCGAGATCGGCAGCTACACCTTCACCGAGGAAAACATCATCCGTTTCGCCAGACGCTTCGATCCGCAGCGTTTTCACGTCGACAAGGAAGCAGCCAAGGATACCCTCTTCGGCGGCCTTTGCGCTTCGGGCTGGCACACCACCGCCGCCTGGATGCGAACCTTCCTCGCCTTCTGGAAAAGCCAGAGCGTCGCCCTCGCACAAAGAGGCCTGACGCCTCCGAACCTCGGCCCCTCACCCGGCTTCCAGAAACTGCAATGGCTGCGGCCGATCTTCCCAGGCGACGTCGTAAGTTACTCCGTCGTCCTCCTCTCCAGCCGGCCGCTCGCGTCGCGGCCGGGCTGGCACCTCAACACCATCCTCTGCGAGGGTGTCAATCAAAACGGCGACCCGGTTATGCGCTTCGAAAGCGGCGTGCTCGAATTCGACTGACGCCGCCCGAATAGGTATTCAGTGGCCCGAGAATTCGACCAGCGTGTGCACGACAACGCCGAGTTCTTCCAGTTTTCTGCGGCCGCCAAGGTCCGGCAGATCGATAACGAAGCAGGCGCCGACCACTTCCGCGCCGATCTGGCGCAGCAGCTTCGTGGCACCGACTGCGGTGCCGCCGGTGGCGATCAGGTCGTCGACCAGGATCACCTTCTCGCCCGGCTGCACCGCATCGCGATGCATCTCCATCTCGTCGACGCCATATTCCAGGCTGTAGGCGATGCGCACGGTCTCGTGCGGCAGCTTGCCCTTTTTGCGGATCGGCACGAAGCCCGAGGAAAGCTGGTGCGCCACCGCGCCGCCGAGGATGAAGCCGCGCGCCTCCATGCCGGCGATCTTGTCGATCTTCGTGCCGGCATAGGGCTGCACCAGTTCATCGACCGCCCGGCGGAAAGCACGGGGGTTGCCGAGCAGCGTGGTGATGTCACGGAAGATGATGCCGGGCTTGGGGTAATCGTGGATGGAGCGGATGCTGGTTGCCAGCTCCGAAGTCATATTCTTGTCCATGGAAAGTCCATATCTGCGAGCGAAATTGGCCGCACCCTATCAATTGCCAGGAGCGGAACCAACAAAAAAGGCGGCTCGCGAGCCGCCTCCAAGATTCCTGCAAGGAGCGCTCAATGCTCCTTGCTGGCGTAGACCGAACGCTTCGTCAGGTAGATCAGCACGGTGAAGATCGCCAGGAAGATCATGACCATGAAGCCGGTGCGCTTGCGCTCCTCGAGATGCGGTTCAGCGGCCCACATCAGGAAGGAGGAGACGTCCTTGGAGTACTGGTCAACGGTCTGCGGCGCGCCGTCGTCATAGGTCACTTGACCGTCCGAGAGCGGCTTCGGCATGGCAAGAACGGCAGCAGCATGGAAATACGGGTTATAGTGTCCGCCCTGCGGCACCTGGAAACCGGCCGGTGGCTCTTCATAGCCGGTCAACAGCGCGTGAATATAGTCCGGGCCGTTTTCCTGATACTGCGTGAAGATGTCGAAGACGAAACGCGGGAAGCCGCGCTCGACTTCGCGGGCCTTGGCGATCAGCGAAAAGTCAGGCGGAGCCGCACCATTGTTGGAAGCGGCAGCAGCCTCCACATTGGCAAAAGGCGCCGGGAAGTGGTCGGAGGGTACCGCTTTGCGGGTAAACATCTCGCCGGCCGCATTCGGGCCGTCCTGGACCTCGTAGTTCGCGGCGAAAGCCTTCACCTGCGCCTGGTTATAGCCGAGCTCGCCGAGCATGCGGAAAGGCACGAGGTTCATCGAATGGCAGGCGGAACAGACTTCGGTGTAGACCTTGAGGCCGCGCTGAAGCTGGCCCTTGTCGTAATGGCCGAACGGCCCGGCAAAAGTCCACTCCTCTTCCTTCGGCTCCTTCAGCGGATAGTGCGGCGTCGAACCTTCCCCGTGATGGGCGGGGGCTGCGCCATTGGCGGGCGTCGCTTCCTCCGCGAAGGCGGCGCTGCCGAGAACAGCAGCGACAGCGAGCGAAAGAATGCTTGCAACAAGCGTTTTCATATTTTTGTTCCCTTCCGCCGCGCGCTTACGCATTGGCCGCTGCATTGGCAGCAGCTGTCTTGTTGCGCTTTTCGAGCACCGCTTCGGTGATCGAGTTCGGAATACGGCGCGGCGTTTCCACCAGGCCGAGAACTGGCATGGCGACCAGGAAGAAAGCGAAGTAGAGAAGCGTGCAGATCTGCGAAATTGTCGTGAACAGGCCTTCCGCCGGCTGCGAACCCAGCCAGCCGAGGATGATCGCATTGATCACGAACAGCCAGTAGAACAGCTTGTACCAGGGACGGTAGACGGCCGAACGGACCTTGGAAGTGTCGAGCCAGGGCAGGAAGAACAGCACGATGATCGCGCCGAACATCACCAGAACGCCGCCCAGCTTGGAGTCGATCGGGCCGACGTTGAAGGTGATCGCACGCAGCATCGCGTAGAACGGCAGGAAGTACCATTCCGGGACGATGTGGGCCGGCGTCTTCAACGCGTCAGCCGGGATATAGTTATCCGCGTGGCCGAGGAAATTCGGCAGGTAGAAGACGAAATAGGCATAGACCAGCAGGAAGATGGAGACGCCGAGTGCATCCTTCATCGTTGCATAGGGCGTGAAACGTACCGTGTCCGTCTTCGTCTTGACCTCGACGCCCGTCGGGTTGGTCTGGCCGACGACGTGCAGCGCCCAGATATGCAGGACGACGACGCCGGCGATCATGAAGGGCAACAGGTAATGCAGCGAGAAGAAGCGGTTCAGCGTCGGCTGCTCGACGGCGAAGCCGCCGAGCAGGAATTGCTGGATCCATTCTCCGACCAGCGGGAAGGCCGAGAAGAAGCCGGTGATGACGGTCGCGCCCCAGAAGGACATCTGGCCCCACGGCAGGACGTAGCCCATGAAGCCGGTCGCCATCATCAGGAGGTAGATGACGACGCCGAGGATCCAGAGGATTTCGCGCGGCGCCTTGTAGGAACCGTAATAGAGGCCGCGGGCGATGTGCAGGTAGACCGCGACGAAAAAGAAGGAGGCGCCGTTGGCATGCATGTAGCGCAGCAGCCAGCCATGGTTGACGTCGCGCATGATCTTTTCAACGGAGTTGAAGGCCAGCGTCGTGTCGGCGGCATAGTGCATGGCGAGCGTAACGCCCGTCAGGATCTGTACGATCAGCATGACGGCGAGCATGGCGCCGAATGTGTAAGCGTAGTTCAGGTTCCTGGGAACCGGATAGGCGATGAAGCTGTCATAGACCATGCGCGGCAAAGGCAGGCGCGCATCGACCCATTTCTCAAGGCCGGTTGACGGCTCGTAGCTGGAATGGCCACTCATTAATCAGTCTCCCCTCAACCGATCTTGATCTTGGTATCGGATATAAATGAAAAGGTCGGAATCGCCAGGTTCTGCGGCGCAGGACCCTTACGGATGCGGCCGGCGGTATCATAGACCGAGCCATGGCAGGGACAGTACCAACCATTGTATTCGCCGGCCTGGCCGAGTGGCACGCAGCCGAGATGGGTGCAGGTACCGACCATGACGATCCAGTTTTCCTTGTCCTTGCCGCCTGAGCGGTCGACACCCGTTGCCTGAGCTTCGGGCGGCAGGTTGGCATTGCGGGCGATCGGATCCTTGAGGTCCGCCAGCGCAACATCGGCGGCGGCCTTCACTTCTTCAGGCGTGCGGTTGCGGATGAAGATCGGCTTCCCGCGCCACTTGACCGTCAGTGACATGCCGGGCTCAAGGCTCGCGACATCGACTTCGATGGAGGCCAGCGCCAGCGTTGACGCATCCGGACGCATCTGGTCGACGAACGGCCAGGCAACCGCGACGGCGCCGACAGCACCCGCCATACCAGTGGTGAGATAAAGGAAATCACGGCGAGTAGGCTCTGTTGAAGCCTCGCTTGTCGTTACGTGTTCGCTCACGGCCTAACCATCCTCTGCGCAATTATCGCGGAATTCCGCCCTGCCCCCTCTGCCGGCGAATCGCTCTAGACACAATTCGGCCATAGATTCCCCGGCAATCCGGCGCGTTCTAAGCTTGATCGCAAATTATGTCCAGCCTTGGCAAGGGGATGAGGGCACAATGTCGCGGGAATTGCCGATGAATTTTTTGAGGCAAACACGAGCTTGCGATTATGTTGCATTGCAACAAAAATGCCGCCGTGATAGGCGCAGTCGCAATCACGCCAGCGAGCCGGACCGGAGCGGATGAGAGACACGATTTTCTGCGTATTCAGCGTTCTCACAACCCTCGTTCTCGCCATCGTCTCACTGCGATACGTCAGCAACTTCTATCTGCTTTCCCTCTTTTACAGTTTCCAGATCCATCTGGCGGTGGCAGCAGCGGCAGGGTCCATCGCAGCCTTGCTCGTCAAGCGGCACTGGTATGCGCTGCTGACGCTCGCCGTTTCTGCGGTCCTTGCCGTCCATGGTGTGGTGATGACGCGCGAATTCGTCGAACCCGCCATTGCTGAAAGCCGCCCGGCCCTCTTCAAGCTGATGTCTTTCAATATCGAGAATGATAATTTCGCCAACGGCGCAGCAATCGCCGACATGGCCATCGCCTCGGGTGCCGACGTTGTCAGCATCCTGGAGGCCGAACCGCTGCTGTCAGCACTGCCGCGGTTATTGAAGGCCTACCCCTATTACGTCGGCTGTGGTGTCGGCATGCAGGAATGCGATACGCTGGTGCTGTCCAAGCGCCCGCTCATCGAGCCTCGCATCCGCAACCTCGGGCTGCTCTGGCGCAACCGGCTGACGATCTCGACGATCGATTTCGACGGCACGAAGGTCAATTTCCTCGCCGCGCACCTCACCAAGCCCTATTACGACGAATTCCATGGCCTGGAAATCGAAGATCTCGCGGAGATTATTCCGTCCCTGCCGGGGCCGCTCGTCCTTGCCGGCGATTTCAACACGTCAATTCTGGCGCCCGACGTACAGTATCTCATGCGCAGCCAAGGCTTGGGCACTGTATCGCTGGAGCCGGCGACATGGCCGATCGCTGCAGGCGCCTTTGGCATTCCGATCGATCACGTCTTCAGCAGGGCGCCCCTGCGGCTGAAATCGGTCCGCCGCATCGAGGACAGCTTCGGATCAAATCATTTTGGCCTCATGGCGGAATTCGCCATCGACCCTTGAGCCCGCGTCCTCGTCCGCCGCGAGGAAGCCGCCGGACTGGCGGGCCCAGAGCTCGGCATAGAGCCCGCCGCGGCGAAGCAGCTGGTCATGGCTGCCCTCCTCGATGATCCGTCCGAGATCAACGACGATCAGCCGGTCGAGTGCTGCGATCGTCGACAGCCGGTGAGCGATCGCAAGCACCGTTTTGCCTTCCATGATCCGATGGAGATTGGATTGGATCGCTTCTTCCACTTCCGAATCGAGGGCCGATGTCGCTTCGTCGAGGACGAGGATCGGAGCGTCCTTGAGCATGACGCGGGCAATGGCGATGCGCTGCCGCTGTCCGCCTGACAGTTTGACACCGCGTTCGCCGACATGCGCATCGAAACCTCTACGGCCCTGCTGATCCTGCAGGCGCTCGATGAAGTCGATGGCTTCGGCGCGCCTTGCCGCCTCGACCAACCGCTCCTCGCCGGCATCCGGCCGTCCGAACAGGATATTGTCGCGCACCGAACGGTGCAGCAGCGAGGTGTCCTGGCTGACGACGCCGATCTGCATCCTGAGAGATTCCTGCGTCACGGCTGCGATATCCTGGCCGTCGATGAGAATGCGGCCGTCCTGAATGTCGTAGAGGCGCAGCAGCAGGTTCATCAGCGTCGATTTTCCCGCCCCCGAACGGCCGACGATCCCGACCTTTTCGCCCGGGTGGATGGTCAGGGAGAAATTCTCGACGACCGGCAGATGACCCTTGCCGTAGCGGAAGGAAACATTGTCGAAGCGGATGCCGGGCTGCCGGATCAGCAGGCTCTTCGCATCCGGCCGATCGACGAGCCCCAGAGGTTGGGATATCAGCTCGGCGGCGTTCTGAATGGTGCCGAGATTGCGCATGATACCGTTAAACTGCGTCATCAGCCGCCCGAGCAGGAAATTCAGCCTGAGCACCAGCGCCAAAGAGAATGCGACGGCACCCGAGCTGATCAGGCCGCGCAGCCAGAGATCGACGCTCAGCCCCGCCATCGTCACGATCATCAGGCCGGAGAGCAGCGCCATCGAGGCCCTGACGCCGGTGATGAACCGCGTGAATCGCAGCACCGTATCCTGAAAGATATCGAAGCCCTGCCGCATGTATCGGTCGCTTTCCTCGTCGCGGGCAAACAGCTTGAGCGTCTGCATGTTGCTGTAGGAATCGACCATCCGACCGTTCAGCATCGATCCAGCCTCGGCCGTTTCGCGAGAATGAAGCCGTATCCGTGGAACGAAGTGGCGGGCAAGCAGGCTGAAGGCGCCAAGCCAGAACAGCACGACGGCGGCAAGCGAAATGTCCAGCCGGGCGACGAGCACCAGCGTCGTCACGGCATAAATTCCGACGAACCAGACACTTTCCATCAGCGAAGTGACGAGATCCCCGGTTGCCTGCCCGGCCGACCAGACCTTGGTAACGATGCGTCCGGAGAAATCGCTCTGGAAGAACGACAAAGACTGCCTGGAGACATGGAGATAGGATTGCCAACGTGCTAGATTGTAGAAACCCGGCGTGATCACCTGCTGATCGACGAGCGCGATCAGGAAGGCGATGACAAAACGCACGAGCCCGATGAGAGCGAGCATGCCGAACAGCTCGCCGCCATGGGCTGCGAGAAGACCGCTCCAGCCGGCGCCGGGCCTGATACTGCCAAGGATATCGACCAGCCGGCCGACGAACCAGAAAAGTGCGGCCTCGATGGCCGCCGATGTGCCGCCGAGAATGAGCATGGCGACGAACGGCATCTTCGCCTGGCCGATATAGAAACGGATGAAACCGAGCGTCGAGCCCGGCGGCTGAAGATTGGCGCACGGACGGAACGGATCGATCCAGGTTTCGAACAGGCGAAGGATAGGGCGCAGGAACATGGAAGCGATATAGGCGGATTGAGCCGAGTGGCAAAGGGAATGAAAAGCGGACGCAACCTTATATTTTGGTAATGAACGATAACATCGACGGCATCGCCATTGATTGCCCCCGAACCCGTCACAATCTGACGATACGATCGCGCTTCACCGGAGAGAATATCCATGGAAACGAAAATGCTCGATGTGCATATTCCGCTTCCGCTCGCGGAAAGGCTCGATGCCCTGGCTCTCGACCTGGCATTGCCGCGCGACGAAATCGTAACAGAGGCGGTTACCGCCTGGCTCGACCAAGAGGAGCGCCGCCGCATCGTCACGCTGCGCACACTGGCCGCCGCCAACACCATCATCCTCGTCGAACATGACCGCGTCATCGACTGGGCCGACAGCCTGTGAATGGACGGGGCGTCCGTTCGCAGTCCTCAATATCGTTGGCATGCATAAAGTAGCCAGGTTAGAAATTCAAAAGGCCTTCCCTGCTTCCGCCGGGAAGGCCGTTATCATTCCGCCGCTTCTTCGGTCTCTTCGGCGTGATCGGAGAGGAAGCCGCCGGACTGGCGGTTCCAGAGGTCGGCATAGATGCCGCCTCCTTCGACGAGTTCGGCATGCGAACCGGCCTCGATGATTCGGCCCTTGTCGAGCACGATCAGCCGGTCCATCTCCGTCAGCGTCGAAAGCCGGTGGGCGATCGCGATCACCGTCTTGCCCTCCATCAGGGCAAACAGGTTCTCCTGGATCGCCGCCTCGACTTCCGAATCGAGCGCCGAGGTTGCCTCGTCGAGCACCAGGATTGGCGCGTCCTTCAGGAAGACGCGGGCGATCGCGACGCGCTGCCGCTGGCCGCCGGAGAGCTTGACGCCGCGTTCGCCGACCTGCGCGTCGAGCCCCTCGCGGCCCTGCATGTCGACCAGCCCTTCGATGAACTCCCAGGCATTGGCGCGCTTGGCGGCCTCGATGATCTCGATATCCGAGGCATCGGGACGGCCATAGGCGATGTTGTCGCGGATCGAGCGATGCAGCAGCGAGGTATCCTGGGTCACCACGCCGATCAGCGAGCGCAGGCTTTCCTGCGAGACGCCGGCGATGTCCTGCCCATCGATGGTGATGCGCCCACTCTCCAGGTCGTAGAAGCGCAGCAACAGGTTCATCAATGTCGTCTTGCCGGCGCCGGAGCGGCCGACGAGGCCGACCTTCTCGCCCGCCCTGATGTCGAGCGACAGATTGTCGATGACGCCCTTGCTCTTGCCGTAATGGAAGCGGATGCGGTCGTAGTGGATCGCGCCCTTCTTCGCCGTCAAACTGGGTGCGCCCGGCTTGTCGACGATGTCGTGCTGTTTGCTCATCATCTCCATGCCGTCATAGACCGTGCCGATATTCTCGAACAGCGCCGAGACTTCCCACATGATCCATTGCGACATGCCGTTGACGCGCATTGCAAGTCCGATGGCGATGGCGATGGCGCCGACCGAGATCGCTCCGTTCAGCCAGAACCAGATCGACAGACCGGAGATGACGAAGAGCGCGACACAGTTGTTCAGATAGACGCTGATGTGGAAGAGCGTCACCTTGCGCATCTGCTTGTGAACGGTCTGCAGGAACTCGTCCATGCCCTCCTTGGCATAGACCTCCTCGCGGCCCGCATGGGAAAACAGCTTGACGGTGGCGATATTCGTATAGCTGTCGACCACGCGGCCCGTCATCATCGAGCGTGCATCCGCCTGCGCCGCAGCGATCTTGCGAAGCCGCGGCACGAAATAAGCGACGATGCCGATATAGACGGCGAGCCAGACGAGGATCGGGATCATCAGCCGCCAGTCTGCCGCAGCGATGACGATAATCATCGTCAGGAAGTACGTCACGACGTAGACGAAGACATCGAGGATTTTCATCACCGTTTCGCGCACGGCAAGCGAGGTCTGCATGACTTTGGTCGCCACGCGCCCGGCAAACTCGTTGGCGAAGAACGTCATGCTGTGGCGCAGCAGGAAGCGGTGCATCTGCCAGCGTGCGATCATCGGATAATTGCCGAGCATCATCTGATGCATGATCAGAGAATCGAGCCCTGCCGTCAGCGGCAGACCGATCAGCACCAGCGCCGCCATCCAGAAAAGCTTATGGCCTTCCCTCTCCAGGAAGGTGGCGCGATCGGCATTGGTCAGCCAGTCGACGATGTCGCCGAGAAACTGGAAGAGCGCCACTTCGCCGACGGCGATCAGCGCGGTCAGCAGGGCCATTAGGCCGAGCCAAGGCGCTGCCGGTTTGCTGTAGTGCCAGCAAAAGGCGAAGAGACCCTTCGGCGGAGCGACGGGCTCCTCGCTCGGAAAGGGATTGAGTCGCTGTTCGAACCAGCCAAACATGAAATTGCTCCGAAACGTCAGCGTTCCGGCTCCCGGCTTCGCGCCATCCCAGCGCCCTGCAAGCACATATGGGAACCGAACGTTCAAGGGGCGAGGCTGAAACAGCCGCACAATCGAATCAAAAGGGGAACTTCAGGAGGAAATACGCCCTAGCGGCGCCATGTCGCCTTGATCGGCATCACGGCGGGAAAGCGCATATCGAGCAAAATATTCATGACGGCCCTCCCTGCTGGCGACTGAAGACATGCATGGATAACGCGAAAATCGCGAAATTTCCAGCCCAATAATGGCGCAAGTTAACGTTTCGGAGCCAAAATGCGCCCTGTTGCGCCGAAAGCAAGGTTGTATTAGGCCTCTCGCGTGGAAACGCAACCCAAGAAGCGGGCATGATGACGGACCTGAGACTGGCACTCTACCAGCCGGATATTCCCGGCAATACCGGCACGATCCTGCGTCTTGCAGCCTGCCTGGGCTTTGCGGTCGATCTGATCGAGCCCGCCGGCTTCGACGTCTCCGACCGCAATCTGAAACGATCAGGCATGGATTATATCGCCGCAGCGAGCCTCACCCGCCATGTCAGCTGGGACCGCTTCGAGGCGTGGCGTCTGACCACCGGCCGCCGCCTTATCCTCGCCTCGACCAAGGCTGCGGATCGCTACACCGATCTTGCCTTTCGCCCCGACGATATTCTGCTTTTCGGCCGCGAAAGCGCCGGCGTGCCGGATCAGGTCCATGAGAAGGCCGATGCGCGCATCCTAATCCCGATGGTCGAAGGCCAGCGCTCGATCAACGTCGCCGTCTCGGCTGCAATGATTGTCGGCGAAGCGATGCGCCAGACCGTCTGGGCCTGACCGCTGCTGGCGCGTGCAGGGCAAAAGCCCGCAGAATTGCTGATCCGCTGACGAATATGTCGCAAAATAGCGTTGTCTATCCGTCAAACCGGCGTATATTTATTAGCCGAGCAATCAAAAATACTACGTAGCCTCCATGATTCCAATAGGTTGGACGCCATGCGAGGAAAGCACAACTTTTCCAGACTACGAAAGAAGAATAAAAACAAGAAATGGATTCCACAATCATCATGATCAATCTGTTCGGCGCCGTGGCGTTGCTGCTGTTCGGCCTCGCGCAGGTGAAGGACGGCGTGTCCAGGGCCTTCGGCGCACGTCTGAGAACAGGGCTGGCGAGCGGCACGCGCGGTGGCTTCCGTTCCTTTCTGTCGGGACTGGTGGCGACCATCGCGCTGCAGAGTTCGACGGCAACGGCGCTGATGACCGCATCCTTCGTCGAACGTGACCTGATCAAGCCGCGCATGGCGCAGATCGTCCTGCTCGGCGCCAATGTCGGCACGGCGATCACCGCTTGGATCGTCGCCACCGGCATCGAATGGCTCTCTCCGCTGCTGATCCTGACAGGCATCGTGCTTTACCGTGGCCGTTCCAGCGCCCGCCAGGGCGGTGGCGGCGCGCTGATCGGCATTGGTCTGATGCTGCTGTCGCTGCATCTGCTCGGCCTCGCGACGGAGCCGATGCGCGCCTCTCCGGCTCTCGCCGCCTTCATCGGCCTGCTGGATGGCGCGCTCCCCGTTGCACTGTTCTTTTCGGCAGGCCTTGCCTTCCTATCCTCGTCGAGCCTGGCAGTGGTTGTGCTTATCCTGTCGCTGGCCTCGGCGGGCCTGGTCTCGGCTGAACTCGTCATCGTTCTCGTGCTTGGCGCCAATCTCGGCGGCGCGATACCGCCTGTCATCGCGACCTTGTCCGGCCCGGTTTCGGCGCGGCGCGTCACCCTCGGCAACCTGGCCGTCCGGACGCTCGGCTGTTTCATCGCCCTGCCGCTGGCGGGCTATGGCGCCGAACTCATCCAGATGCTGCCCTTCGGTCCGGCCAAGCTGCCGGTCGACGCGCATCTCGCCTTCAACCTTCTGCTCGCAGCACTCGCTTGGCCATTCTCCCGGCCGCTCGCCACCCTGATGGCCCGGCTGGTGCCGGATCAGCCGGAGCCTGACAACGCACCGAAATATCTCGATGCGCAGGAGCTTTCGACACCTGTCATTGCCCTTGCGAGCGCCACCCGCGAAGTGCTCGGCGTCGGCGACCTCATCGAGCGCATGCTGGTTAGGGTCTCCGAAGCCTTCGAGCAGAATGATGCCAGCAAACTTGCCGAAATCCCGGCTCTCGAAGAGCGCGTCGACCGGCTGCAGCAGGAAGTGAAGATCTATCTCTCGAAGCTCGGCCGCGACGGGCTCACCGACGAGAACGCCCGTCGCTCGATCGTCGTCATCGATTATGCGATCAATCTCGAACATATGGGCGACATCATCGAAAAGGGCTTGCGGGAGCAGGTGGCGAAGAAGATCTCACTTGGCCTGAAATTTTCCGATGACGGTCATCAGGAACTGCGCAAGCTGTTCGACCTGACGATCGACAATCTGCGCGTCGCCCAGACGATCTTCGTCACCCGCGATTTCAATCTCGCCCGGCAGATGATGGAAATAAAGGTTGAGGTGCGCCGGATGGAGAAGCAATCGGCCGAGCGCCATCTCGAACGCCTGCGCGACGGCCGCGCCGACAGCCTGCAGACGAGTTCGCTGCATCTCGACATGCTGCGCGACCTGAAGCGGGTCAACGCCCACATCGTCTCTGTGGCGCATCCGATCATGGACGAGAGTGGCCTGTTGATCGAAAGCCGCGTGCGGCCCGCCGCGGAGTGACGATCAGTCCGCCGAAGGCAGGCGGCGCATTGTGAACTCGATCTGGTCGCCGTCGAGCTGGCGCCAGCTCTCCACCTCTGTCCAGTAGGCGGCTTTCGGATATTCGTCGAACCATTCGCGCGCCTTGGCGCGTGCGTCGATCAGGCCGAGGCAATATGTCTCACGCACGAAGTGGTCTTTCCTGCGGGAGGACGTTTCCGCCCGATGTCTCGCAATCCTGCGCTTCAGGCCGTCGAAGGACGGAGGTCCTGGAACTTTTTTCATCAACCTACCTCTTCCCAAAAAGGTAGTATCGAAATTCGTGATTTGCGAGTCGAATCTTGGAAGCGCTTGGGCGTGATGCCTCGGCTTGGCGAGATGCGGCGCCACCTGATAGACGGGGCGGGTAATCGAGAATGAGCGAGTCGCCTCCTAAGGAGATGCCGACCGCCGGAGGCGCGAATGGAAAGACCGGAACTGCCGATCGGCTTGCCTGAAGATATCGAAGAGAAGAAGGCGGCGGCCCGCAACTGGTTCGAAGGACTGCGCGATACGATCTGCGCCTCCTTCGAAGCCCTTGAAGACGAGTTGGAAGGTCCGCTCTCCGATCAGGAGCCCGGCCGCTTTGTCGCCAAGGACTGGTCGCGCGAAAACGGCGGCGGCGGCGGTGGCCGCATGTCGATGATGGAGGGCCGTGTCTTCGAGAAGGTCGGCGTTCACACCTCCACCGTCCATGGCGAGTTCTCGCCCGACTTCCGGGCACAGATACCTGGCGCCAAGGACGATCCGCGTTTCTGGGCCTCGGGCATTTCGCTGATCGCCCATCCCGTCAATCCCAACGTCCCGGCCGTGCATATGAACACCCGGATGGTGGTCACCACCAGCCACTGGTTCGGCGGGGGCGCCGATCTGACGCCGGTTCTGTCGCGCCGTCGTACGCAGGAAGACGAGGACAGCCAGCTCTTCCACAAGGCTATGGAGATCGCCTGCCGCAATCATGCCGTCGCCGATTACGATGCCTACAAGTCCTGGTGCGACGAATATTTCTTCCTGAAACACCGCAATGAGGCCCGCGGCATTGGCGGCATCTTCTACGACTGGCTGCATTCCGGCGAGGAAGCCGGCGGCTGGGACGCCGATTTCGCCTTCACCCGCGATGTCGGCCGGGCCTTCGCCATGGTCTATCCGAAAATCGTCCGCTCCAACTTCAATAAGTTGTGGACGGAGGCCGACCGCGACGAACAATTGGTCCGCCGCGGCCGTTACGTCGAATTCAATCTGCTGTATGATCGCGGTACGATCTTCGGCCTGAAGACCGGCGGAAACGTTGAATCCATTCTCTCATCGTTGCCCCCCGTCGTCCGCTGGCCATGACGCTGTGATAACTCATCGATAAATTCGAGTTGATAGGCCTTCACGAAAATTAAGCGTGTCCTAACTTTATATGTATGTGCGTAACAATCGGAGGAGGATTGTCATGACGATACAAAGTGGCTCGCCTGCGTCCACGGATGTCCAGGAAGCATCCCGCACGATCGACACATCCGAGTTTCTAACGCGCATCGCCGAAAAGCTGCGGACCAAGAGCGGGTCGGATCTGCCGCTGTCCTGCTTCATCGAGCAGGTCAAGCTGCAATTGGCTGGCGGAAAGTCGCCCGAACAGCTGCAGAACGAAGCAGCGGCCGCCAACAGCAACATGCCCGGCCAGCTTTCGGATACCTACAAAGCCTGGGCGATGCCCGACTGAAACGGCCTTTCACCGGCCGGCATATTGATGCCGGCCGGAACCTTCCCTCCCCCCGCACATTCATAAATCGCGTGAGATCGCGATCGTCTTTGTGTTTTCGAACAGAGGAGAAGACCATGCGACTTTTCGAATGTGGCACTCTCGTCCCGGGCTGCGCTTGGCATACACGGGCAGACAGCGACGCCGAGGTGGTCCGCCGCGCCATCGAGCATCTGAAAACCGCTCACGGCGAAACCACGATCCGCGAGAACATGGTGGATAATATCAAGGCTCGCATTCGTGACCAGGTGAATGCAGCCTGATCACTGCACCCGCTCCTGCAGCCGGGCGAGCAGCGCCGCCCGGTCGGAAACGAAGTTTTCCTCCACCCACTGGTTTTCCAGGCCGGCAAGCAGCTCTCCGACGCGCGGGCCGGACGCGATGCCGACCGAGATCACGTCGCTGCCGTTCAGCGGAAATTGCGGCTTCTTCCAGTTCGCGGCTTGATCCAGGAGCTTGGCGAGCCGCGCCGACCGTGCCATTTCATCGAAATCCCCTTCAGCCTTGCCGCGCGCAACGCCGAGCGCCAGCTTGAGCCGCGTCATGATGCCGTCGGGTCCGTTGCGGTAAAGCAGCCGTTCGAAGGCGGCCGATGACATGTCGTCATTGACCGGTGCGGCCATTGCCCAGGCCTTGAGGGTGGCTGCTTCGGCATTCGAGAGCTTGAGCCGGGCTGCCAGCGCCTCCAGCCGCGCCGCGTCGGGCGGCACGATCGCCGCAAGCCGCAGCAGCGGATCGGGCGCCCAGCCGAGCGCCCTTTCGGTGGCGACCAGCGATGGGATGGCATCGATGCCCCATCGTTCCGATTCCGGCAGGATTTCCGTCAGCACCGCCACCTGCCGCATCCAGAGCAGCGCTCGGGCGGGATCGGCAGCACCGAGCAGCTTCCGCAGCTCCGACCAGACTCGTTCTGCCGAAAGCATCTTGAGTTTCGAACGCGCCGCCGAACACGCCTTCAGCCCCTCGGCATCCGGCCGGCCGGAGCCGTAATAGGCAAAGAAGCGGAAGAACCGCAGGATGCGCAGATGATCCTCGGCAATACGCTTTGCCGCGTCGCCGATGAAACGGATGTTTCGCCCCTCTATATCGGCAAGCCCGCCGACCAGATCCACCACCTCGCCCTCAGCATCGGCATAAAGCGCGTTGATTGTCAGATCCCGCCGTTCGGCATCTGCCTTCCAGTCGGTGCTGAAGGCAACCTTGGCATGGCGTCCGTCGGTCTCGACGTCGGTGCGAAGCGTTGTCACCTCGAAGGGCTTGCCGTCGATGACCAGCGTCACCGTGCCGTGCTGCAGGCCCGTCGGCACCGCCTTGATGCCGGCCTCGGCCGCCCGCTCCATCACCGCCTCCGGCCTGAGTGTCGTGGCGATGTCGATATCGCTGACTGGCAGATCCATCAGGCTGTTGCGCACGGCGCCGCCGACGATCCGCGCTTCCCCGCCACCGGCCCCACCGGCGCCATTGAGAAGTGCCAGGATCCGGCCGAGAGCCGGGTCGCGGAACCATGCTTGGTCGGCAAGACCGGTCATGCATAAAGCCTTTCATAGAGCGTGCGGACGATGCCGGCGGTGATGCCCCAGATCATTCTGGTTTCATAGGGCACACGGTAGAAATGCCGGTCGATGCCGTCGATGACACGCCGGTCGCGAGTATGATTGGCAGGGTCCATCAGGAAGGAAAGCGGCACCTCGAACACGTCGTCCACCTCCGCCGGGTTCAGCGTCAGCGCGAAGCCCGGCGTGACGACGCCGAGCACCGGCGTGATGCGGAAGCCGGTCGAGGCAAGATAATTCGGCAACCGCCCGACGGTCTCGACGAAGGAACCGGAGAGGCCGATCTCCTCTTCGGTCTCGCGGATCGCCGCCATTTCCGGTGAGATATCGGCGGGATCGATCGAGCCGCCGGGAAAGGCGATCTGCCCGGAATGTTTGCGCAACGTCGCCGTGCGCTTGGTGAAGATCACATGCGCCTCCTCACCGTCGTCGACGACGGGCACGAGCACGGCGGCGTCGCGCAGCTTGAAGGTCTCGACCTCGGCCACGATATCGGGATTGAGGATGTGGTCCCCATGATCGCGCCAGGCATGATCGACCGGGCCGCCATTCTGGTTGAGGGCGCGGCGGCGGAATTCGGCTGCTGAGAACAGCGGATAACGGTGGGTGATCGCATCATTCATCGGCAAAGAGCATCCAGTTCGTCGGCCGGCATGACCGGGAAGACCTCGCCGGCGGAGCGGATTGCAAACATCGCCCGTCCCTCCAAGTCGAAAATCTCGCCGAGCGCGACCAGTTCATACATCACCGCACGCGACACCAGCGCCTCCAGCCGCCCGCGCACATGCAGATAGGGTTTCAGTTCGGCATTCTCGCCCGCAATCGCAAAGCGCAGCCGATGCTCTCCTCCCGCCTCCACAACATCGCCGACATTGGTGCGGAAGGTCAGCACCTGTTGGCCGTGCCCCCCCGTCACGCTCATTTCCACGGCGATGAACGGAGCGTCGACGACCCTTATCCCGACCTTTTCCACAGGAGTTACGAGATAGGTCTTCTGGTCGTCATCTTTCCTCAAAACCGTCGAAAACAGCCGCACCAGCGCTGGCCGGCCGATCGGCGTGCCCATATAGAACCAGGTGCCATCGGCCTTGATCTCCATATCGATGTCGCCGCAGAAAGGCGGATTCCACCGCTCGACCGGCGGTAACCCACGTTTTTTTCCGCCAGTTTCGTCAGACGCGCGCGAAATCAGCGCGGCAAGTCCCGCCGCATCCGCCTGTCCGCTGATTTCTTCGGCTGCCATTCTTCCGTCCCGGTTTGTCCTTAACGAAGTGATGTCACGAGATAGTCATTCGCAACGAACTTGTCAGCCCGTCACATCTCCATAACTCTATCGGGTATGAGGCACATGTATAAGTCCGCCGATTCGCTGCCGAATGATTTCAGCCGTTGGAGATGCCCATGGGTATGATGAAGACCGAAGCCAGCCTCGATGAAAAGGCGATCGTCGCCGCTGCCGAAAAGGCGCTCTCCGATATCGCCGCCATCCGCGGAGAAGTCTCGAAGGTGATCTTCGGTCAGGAAAGCGTCGTCGAGAACACCATTCTTGCCGTGCTTTCAGGCGGCCATGCTCTGCTCGTCGGCGTTCCCGGCCTTGCCAAGACCAGACTGGTGACGACGCTCGGCGAAGTGCTCGGCCTCGCCGCCAATCGCATTCAGTTCACGCCGGACCTGATGCCCTCGGATATTCTCGGATCCGAAGTGATGGATCAGGACGACAGTGGACGCCGCTCGTTCCGCTTCGTCAAGGGCCCTGTTTTCGCTCAGCTGCTGATGGCCGATGAGATCAACCGCGCCTCGCCGCGGACCCAGTCGGCCCTTCTGCAATCGATGCAGGAATATCACATCACCATCGCCGGCCAGCGCTATGACCTGCCAGCCCCCTTTCATGTGCTCGCCACCCAGAACCCGCTCGAGCAGGAAGGCACCTACCCCCTGCCCGAAGCCCAGCTCGACCGTTTCCTGCTGCAGGTCGACGTCAACTATCCCGAGCTCGCCGCCGAGCGCCAGATCCTGCTCGAGACGACGGGCTTAGGGGAAACCCGGCCGGAAGCCGTCATTAACGCGCAGCGGCTGATCGAAATTCAGGCCCTGGTACGTCAGATGCCGGTAAGCGACACGGTCGTCGACGCCATCCTGGCGCTGGTGCGTTCTGCCCGTCCCGGACAGGGCAATGCCTCGACCGACAAGAACGTCGCCTGGGGTCCGGGCCCTCGCGCCGGCCAGGCGATGATGCTCTGCGCCCGCGCCCGGGCGCTCTACGAAGGTCGTCTCGCGCCCTCGCTAGACGATATCTTTGCGCTCGCCGAACCCATTCTCCAGCACCGCATGGCGTTGACTTTCGCTGCCCGCGCCGAAGGCATGTCGGTGCGCGACGTCATCGCCGGACTGGTCAAGCAGGCAAAGGGATAAGGAAGCCGGACGCGTGGCATCTATCGGACAGATCGTCAATCCGACACCCGGCAGCGATGCCCTTTCCCGCGCCAGGCAGCGGGCCGCCCTGGTGCCGGACTGCCTGGTGGAAGCCAAGCGCATCGCCAACACGGTGATCGCCGGCTGGCACGGCCGCCGCAAACGCGGCATCGGCGAGAATTTCTGGCAGTTTCGTCCCTATGCCGAGGGCGAAAGCCTGTCGCGCATCGATTGGCGCCGCTCTGCCCGCGACGACCATACCTATGTGCGCGAGCGCGAATGGGAGGCGGCCCACACGATCTGGCTCTGGTGCGACATGTCGCCCTCGATGATGTACAAGTCGAGTTATGGCAGCGTCTCCAAGGAAAGCCGCGCGCTGGTGATCATGCTGGCGCTGGCTGAAATCCTTGCCCGCTCCGGCGAGCGCATCGGCTGCCCCGGCATCATGGAGCCGGCCTCCGCCCGCAACGCCGCCGAGCGCCTTGCGGCTGCGCTGATGCATACGCCGCTGACAGGCGGCCTGCCGGAAACGGCGATGATCCGTGGCTGGAGTGACCTGGTCCTCATCGGCGATTTCCTCGATGATGCACCGGCGATCATGGAACGCCTCGGCCCACTTGCCCGCCGCGGCCTGCGCGGCCACGTAGTCGAAATATCGGATCCCGCCGAGGAGATATTCCCCTATAGCGGCCGCACCGAATTCACCGATCCGGAGAGCGGCGCCAAGCTTATCTCCGGCCGCGCCGAACACATCCGCGATGCCTATCGCAACGTCTACCTTGCCCGCAGGGACAGCCTCGGCCAATCGCTGCGCCATCTCGGCTGGACCTTTGCGACCCACCGAACCGATCATCTGGCGTCGGAGGCGCTGGTTGCAGTGCACATGTATCTGTCCGGCATGCCGGCCAAGGCAACGCATGGAGGGCAGCTATGACCGCTCTTCCCTTCGCTTTCGCCTTTCCCGCCATCCTCGGCGCGCTCGTCGCCCTGCCCGTCATCTGGTGGCTGCTGCGGCTGACGCCCCCACGTCCGAAGACCGAGGTCTTCCCGCCGCTGAAGATCCTCGCCTCCGTGTTGAAGCGCGAGGAGACGCCGGCGCAGAGCCCGTGGTGGCTGACGCTGTTGCGCATGCTGCTCGCCGCCACCATCATCCTTGCGATCGCCGATCCGGTTTTCAATCCGCGCACCAGTTCGCTCGCATCCGGTGGCCCGCTCGTCCTCTTCGTCGACAACAGCTGGGCGGCAGCGCCCGACTGGGAGCGCCGCATCCAGACGGCCGACGCGTTGATAAACGACGCCGAATCCGCCGGCACACCCGTATCGATCGCCTTCACCGCCGATCCGACCAACGACGCCGTACCAGGTAGCCCAGCTGCTGCCCGCGACAAACTGCGCGCTGCCGAGCCCCGGCCGCTGGTGCCGGACCGCGAGCGCGCCTTTCAGGCGCTGCGCGCGGCACTGAACGGCATCAAGCCCGGCACCCTCGCCTTCCTGTCCGACGGCGCCGCCGCCAGGGCCGACGACGCTTCGGTGCGCAGGCTCGCCGAACTCCAGCCCGCCGATCTCCGCCTGATCGAGGGCGATGCCGCACGGACGGTCGCGATTACCGCGGCCAACAATGCGGCTGATGCCATGACCGTCAAAGTCACACGGCTCAACAGTTCGCATGCCGCATCCGTGGCGCTGAACGCCGTCGATACCCAGGGCCGCTCGATCGCCAACGGCAGAGTGGATTTCGCCCCCGGCCAGAGCGTCGCGACGAGTTCGATCACCGCCCCCTTCGAGATGCGCAACGATTTCGCACGCGTCAGCGTCGATAACGCCGCGACAGCAGGCGCGGTCCACCTTCTCGATGACGCATTCAAGCGCCGCCGCGTCGTCTTGCTGTCCGGTGGAGGAGGGGATGAGTTTCAACCGCTGCTCTCGCCGCTCTACTATATCCAGCGCGCGCTGCAGCCCTACGCCGATCTGATCCAACCGGCCGATTCCGATCTTTCGATCGCCATTCCGAAGCTTCTCGCCAGCAACCCCTCCATCATCATCATGGCCGATATCGGCCGGCTGCCGGAGGACACCTACGAACCACTGACACGTTGGATTTCGAATGGCGGTATGCTCCTGCGTTTCGCCGGTCCGCGCATGGCCGCAGCACCAGCAGACGATCCGCTGATCCCCGTTATCCTGCGCCAGGGAGAACGGGCGCTCGGCGGCACATTGTCCTGGAGCGAGCCGCAGTCACTTGCCGAATTTCCGAATTTCGGGCCTTTCGCCGGCATCGCGCGTCCCGCCGATGTCGTCGTCAAGCGGCAGGTTCTTGCCGAACCGACACCTGATCTTGCCGAACGCACCTGGGCGAGCCTGGCTGACGGCACGCCGCTCGTCACGATGAAGCAGCTCGCATCCGGCCAGATCGTCCTTTTTCATGTCACTGCGGAAGCGACCTGGTCCGATCTGCCGATCTCAGGCACTTTCGTCGACATGCTGCGCCACCTGCTGCAGATATCACGCTCGGGCGGCGTGACATCGGAGGCGCGTGGCAATGCGCGTGTCTCCGAGACCCTGCCGCCATTCCGTATGCTGACGGCCAAGGGCACGCTCGTCTCCGAGACCGGTTCGGCGCGGCCGCTCGTTCCACAGGCCGGAGCTGAACCGACGGCGAATTTCGACAATCCGCCCGGCCTCTACGGTTCGGAAGATGGTTTCACCTCCCTGAACGTCCTGCCCGAGAACGCCGAACTGACGCCACTCGACACAACGGGGACCAATGCCGTGCGCGAAGGCCTGATCGGCGGCGAAAGCTGGTCGGCAAAGCCCGCGCTTTTGCTCGCAGCCTTTTTGCTGCTGCTGGCCGATAGCCTTGTCGTCCTGTTCATGAATGGCGCCTTCTCACGATTGCGCCCGGCTATCCGCACCGCAGCGATGATCGCCATTGCGCTCAGTGCCGGCTTTCTCATGCAACCCGGCACGCTACATGCCAACGACTCCCAGCCCGGCGACGACCTCATCCTGCAGAGGCTCGACAACACGCACCTCGCCTATGTCGTCACCGGCGAACAGGAGGTGGACGATATATCCGAGCGCGGTCTCGAGGGCCTCACCCAGTTCCTGACTTTCCGCACGACGCTGGAGCCGGCGCCGCCCGTGGGCATCGACCTCACCAAAGACGAACTCGCCTTCTATCCGATCATCTACTGGCCGGTTTCGGCAACGGCGCCGATGCCGTCGACGGCGGCGATCAGTCGGATCGACGCCTATATGCGCAATGGCGGCACCGTGCTTTTCGATACGCGCGATCAGATCAGCGCATTGGACAATGGCGGCAATGTCAGCGCCAACGGCCAGCGGCTGCAGGCAATCCTCGCCAATCTCGACATTCCGCCGCTGGAACCGGTGCCCTCCGATCACGTGCTGACGAAATCCTTCTATCTTCTGTCGAGCTTTCCCGGTCGCTACACCGGCAGCCCCCTTTGGATCGAGGCCCGGCAGGGCGGTCGCGAGCCGAGTGAAAAATCGGCGGCGACGGCCGATGGCGTTTCGCCGATCCTGATCACCGGTAATGATTTCGCCGGCGCCTGGGCAATCGACGACAACGGCGTGCCGATGCTACCGACCGTGCCCTCCGATGAAGCGCAGCGTGAATATGCCTACCGTGCCGGCGTCAACATCATGATGTATATGCTGACCGGCAACTACAAGACCGACCAGGTCCATGTTCCCGACCTTCTCGAACGGTTAGGACAATGAGATGACCTTCGACTTTTCGCCCTTTCTGCCCTGGCCGGTTCTGGCCGCACTGGCCGTCGTCAGCGCCATCATCGCCGCCTTCGCGATTTGGCGCGGCATTCGCGGCGCCTGGATCAGAACGCTGGCAGCCCTTGCCATGCTCGCCGCCCTTGCCAATCCAGTGCTGCTGCAGGAGGATAGGGATCAGTTGTCGACGATCGTCCCGGTTCTCGTCGATCGAAGCCAGAGCCAACAGACACCCGATCGCGTCAAGATGACCGATGACGCCCTTGCGGCCTTGAAGGGACAGCTCGCCCGCTTCCCCCAGATAGAGCCCCGCTTCGTCGACGTCGAAGGCGACGTCAATTCCGACGTGCCGTCGACGCGCCTGTTCGACGCGCTGTCGGCCAACATCGCCGATGTCCCGCCTGCCCGCATTGGCGGCGCCATCTTACTGACCGACGGTGAAGTCCACGACGTTCCGGCCGCCAATCAGGCGCTCGGTTTCGATGCGCCGATCCATGGTCTCGTGACCGGCAAGGCCAACGAATTCGACCGCCGCATCGAAGTCATCAAGGGGCCGCGCTTCGGCATCGTCAACGAGGAGCAGCAGGTCGTTCTGCGCGTCTTCGACGACGGCCACAGCCCCGGTGGCACGGCCAATGTCACGGTGAAGCTGAATGGTGACGAGATCGCCACCCTGCAGGCGACGCCAGGCCAGGATACGCCCTTCTCCTTCAAGGTGCCGGCCGGCGGCAGCAATGTGCTCGAATTTGCCGTCGCAGCGCTCCCCGGCGAGGTCACCACCGCCAACAACCGCGCCGTTCACGTCATCGACGGCATTCGTCAGAATCTCCGCGTCCTTCTCGTTTCCGGCGAGCCGCATGCCGGCGAGCGTGCTTGGCGCAACCTGCTGAAATCCGATGCCTCGGTCGACCTCGTCCATTTCACTATCCTGCGCCCGCCGGAAAAGCAGGACGGCACGCCGATCAACGAGCTGTCGCTGATCGCCTTCCCGACGCGCGAGCTCTTTGTCGACAAGATCAAGGATTTCGACCTGATCATCTTCGATCGCTACCAGCACCGTGGCGTGCTGCCGCTGCTCTATTACGATTACATCGCGCAATATGTCGAAAACGGCGGCGCGCTGCTGATCGCCGCCGGTCCCGAGCATGCCGGCCCGGATTCCATCGCACTGACGCCGCTTTCCTCGGTCCTGCCGGCAACGCCCACCGGCGAGATGATCGAGAAGGCCTTCTATCCCCGCCTCTCCGAAGAAGGCCGCAAGCATCCCGTCACCCGCGGCCTGGACGGCTCGGGCGAGGAACCGCCGCATTGGGGCCGCTGGTTCCGTAGCGTCGATGTCGACCGGCCGCAGGGCGAGACGATCATGCTGGGTGCCGACAACCACCCGCTGCTGGTGCTGAACCGCGCCGGCCAAGGCCGCGTCGCCATGCTGCTTTCCGATCAGGGCTGGCTCTGGGCACGCGGCTTCGAAGGCGGCGGCCCGAACGTTTCGCTCTATCGCCGTATCGCCCATTGGCTGATGAAAGAGCCGGCGCTCGAAGAAGAAGCGCTGACGGCACGCGCTTCCGGCCGGACACTTGAAGTCACCCGCCAGACGATCGGCGACAATCCGGGCAACGCCACCGTGCGTTACCCCTCAGGCAAGACTGAAACCCTGCCGCTTACCCAATCCGAACCGGGGCTCTACAAGGCGGAGAAGAGGATGGACGAAATCGGCCTCTTCGAAATCCGCAACGGCAAGCTGTCGACGCTCGTCCATATCGGCGCCGTCGACGCACCTGAATTCAAGGCGATGATCTCGACGACCGATGTGCTGAAGCCGGTCGCCGACAGAAGCAAGGGTCTCGTCACCCGCGTCTCCAACGAAAATGGCAGGATCACCGTTCCGCCGATCCTGCCGGTGCGCGGCCAGGTCCGCGTCGCCGACAACGATCGCATGATGATCCGCATGACCAACGAAACGGTCTTGAAAGGCATCAACACGCTGCCGCTCTTTGCCGGTTTCGCCGGCGTCGGCATCCTGCTGCTCGCCTTCGGAACCATGTGGTGGCGCGAAGGGCGATGATCGCATGCCGGAATTCGAGCTGACCGCTTCACCCTCGCCGGAGGAACTGGCTGCGATCACCGATGCGCTCTTAGCCTTCAACGCCGGTGATGTCGGCCCCTCCGACCGCCGGCCGCTCGCCGTCCTGATCCGCGACACCGATGGCAAGGTGACTGGCGGCCTGTCGGGCTTTACCGCCTGGGGCTGGCTCTTCACCCAGATGCTCTATATTCCCGACACCCTGCGCGGCACCGGTCTCGCCGGCAAGATCCTCGCAAAGGCGGAAGAAGAGGCCAAGGCACGCGGCTGCCGCGGCGCCTGGATCGACACCTTCAGCCCGCTGGCTCTCAGTGCCTATTTGCGTCAGGGTTATGAGGTCTTCGGCGAACTCGAGGATTTCCCGCAACGTCGCACACGCAGCTTTCTCCGGAAAACCCTCTAATCATCCATGCCAGGCAATTGTGCCCTTCAGCCGTTCGTGCACGCTTTCGGCGATCGGCACGACGAGCACGCGGCCAGGATCGACGGGTCCTGGAAAGGAAAGGGCATTGTAAGCGACCTTCTCGAAGCCGAGCGGGCCGTAATAGGGCGGATCGCCGACGAGGATCACGGCTTCCGAGCCCTTGCGTCTTGCCGCCTCCACCGCGATCCGCACCAGTTCGCGACCGATGCCCTGGTTCTTATGGGAGGGGCGCACGGCAAGCGGGCCGAGAAGGTGACCCTTCACCGCGCCGGCCAGCACCGGCGTCATGCGCACCGAGGCGATCGTCTCGCCATTGTCGGTGCAGATGAAGGAGAGCGACAGATCATGCGGCCCCTGCTCACGGATGCGCGCGGCAGCGCGCGTGAAGCGGCCCGGACCGAAAGCTTCTTCGTTGATATGTTCGATGGCGGCGTCATGGGACGCGTCTTCGGTGAGGTAGACGAGATCGTGCTTGTACATGATGACAGAAACCGGATGGACAGATTGATGGGTCTCGAACACGCCTTGGGCGTTCGGGAGCATCAGCGTCGTCGCGGGTTTCTGGAAATGAACATCAGACAGAGATCCTAAAATCGTGGAGTGGCCGATAGCAGGAAAAATTTCCGCCGTCCAACGCAAAATGCAGGCTTCTGCGCTCGGAACTATGCAGTGCCCAAACCGCGTGACACACTGTTCAACCTTTACCGCCTGCAAAGCCCCGCTATCTCAGCTAATTTCGGCCCCGACACGCAACCAAAGGAAATGAAGATCATGGGAATGCTGGTGGACGGCGTCTGGCATGACATCTGGTACGACACCAAGGAAAGCAAGGGCCAATTCAAGCGGCAGCCCTCGCAGTTCCGCAACTGGGTGACATCGGACGGTGAGGCCGGCCCTTCCGGCAGCGGCGGTTTCAAGGCCGAAGCCGGACGTTATCATCTCTATGTCTCGCTTGCCTGTCCCTGGGCGCACCGCACGCTGATCTTCCGCAAGCTGAAGAAGCTGGAGGAGCTGATTTCAGTCTCTGTCGTCGATCCGCTGATGCTCGAGAACGGCTGGGAATTCAAGGTCGGCGACGGCGCCACCGGCGACCAACTCTTCGGCGCCGACACCCTCTGGCAGATATACCGCAAGGCCGATTCCCACTATTCCGGCCGCGTCACCGTTCCCGTACTCTGGGACAGGAAGACCGCCACGATCGTCAACAACGAATCCGCCGAGATCATCCGCATGTTCAACAGCGCCTTCGACGGACTGACCGGCTCGAAGGCCGATTTTTATCCCGAGGACCTTCGCTCCGAAATCGATGCGCTGAACGCCGCCGTCTACGACACGGTCAACAACGGCGTCTACAAAGCGGGCTTTGCCACCACTCAGGAAGCCTATCAGGAAAACGTCGGTAAACTGTTCGAAACCCTTGATATGCTCGACGACCGCCTCGGCGAGAGCCGCTACCTGTTCGGCAACAGGCAGACGGAGGCCGACTGGCGCCTGTTTACGACCCTGGTGCGCTTCGACCCCGTCTATGTCGGCCATTTCAAATGCAACATCCGCCGGATCGCCGATTACCGCAATCTGTCGGGCTACCTCCGCGATCTCTACCAGACGGCCGGCATTGCCGAAACGGTGAACCTCAAGCACATCAAGGAACACTATTACCGCAGCCACAAGACGATCAACCCGACCGGCATCGTTCCCGTTGGGCCGGCGCTTGATCTCGACAGCCCGCATGGCCGCGAGACTGCACCGCGCGTCTTTTCAGATGCGCAGAGAACGCTCTAGCTGAGGACTCTCACCAGCGGTGGTCGGGCTCCATCTCGCCTCGAAGCTCGGCGAGGCGGCGATGCGTCGCCTTGGTCGTGCCCTCCGGCAGACTGTCGAGCGAAAAGAAGCCACTGTCGGAAATCTCCCAGTCCGGTGGGCGTGGCGCCGTCTGCTCGACGCTCGCCTGGTAGAACACGACATGGTCCCGGCGGGTGTTCGTGGTGTTGAAATAGACCTGCACCAGTTGCGGCTTGCCGATGATCCTGAGGTTGCCCTCCTCGCGCAGCTCTTTCGCCAGCGCTTCTTCGACCGTCTCGTTGCGCTCCAGTCCGCCGCCCGGCATATGCCAACCGCCGATATAGCTGTGGCGCACGAGGAAAATCCGACCGTCCGAATCAAAGCACGCCGCCCTGACACCCATCGTCATGCCCCGGGCGAAGGAGAAATAGACATGCAGGAGGCGCAAGGCCAGCCTGATGTGAGGGGGCCGCTTCTCTTTATCCACCATCGCTCCGTTTCAGCTCTTCATCGCGCCGGATGTGTTTGATTTGTCAATAAGCTGGTCTATGTCTCGTAGCATGTTCAAGCTCGCGCATATTTCCGACGTCCACCTCGGGCCGTTGCCCAGTCTTTCCATTCAAGAGCTGTTTTCAAAACGCATAACAGGCTTTGTGAACTGGCATCGAAATCGACGCAAGCACCTTTTCGGCAGCACGCTGGATCTGCTGCTCGACGACATTCGCGCCCATCAGGCCGATCACCTGGCCGTCACCGGTGACCTCGTCAATCTGGCAAGCGGCATCGAGATCCGCGCCGCCGCCGCCTGGCTGCGCGCGCTCGGCGATCCCGCCGACACATCCGTCGTCCCTGGCAATCACGACGCCTATGTGCCCGGCGCCTATGAGAAGTCGATGCGCGCCTGGTACGAATATGTCCGCGGCGATCTCGCCCCGCCGCAATGGCAGGAGGATCGTCATATCTTCCCTTACCTGCGCATCCGCGATAAAGTTGCGATCGTCGGCTGCTCGACGGCGGTCGCCACCCCTCCGTTCGCCGCCTCCGGATTTTTCGGCGCGCGCCAGGCGCGCGACACCGTGAACATGCTGCGCGCGGCCGGCGAAGCCGGTCTCTTTCGCGTCGTCATGATCCATCATCCGCCGATCCGCGGCGCCACGTCTTTCTACAAACGGATGATCGGCATCCGCCGCTTCGCCGCGGTGATTTCGACAGGCGGCGCCGAACTCGTGCTGCATGGCCATACGCACCTGAACACGCTGCACTGGCTGCGCGGCCAGGTGCAGCCGGTACCGGTCGTCGGCATTGCGTCAGCCTCGCAGGGACCGGGCAGCATCAAGCCGCCCGCCGCCTACAACCTCTTCTCCATCGACGGCTCACCGGGCGCCTGGGAACTCAGCGGCGAGCGCTTCAGCATCAACAGGTCCGGCGACGCAGTGATGCCGGAAAGCGCCGATATTTTCGCGCGTTAGCGCCGGCTCCTAACGCCTTTCATCCGGCACTTGAATCGATCAGAGAGGACGTCGGGCGATCGTCGCAACAATTGCCATGGCGGCGGCTTACCCTCTTGGTATTTTTCGCGGTAAGCGTACAATCCGGCAACCGCATCGCCTCAGAACGGAGCCCGCCGATGACTTCTTCTTTCCGTCACCTGTCCAGACTTTCGCTCGCCGCCGGCTTTGCCTTCGGCATTGCCACGGCCGCTGTCGCGGTCGGTGACAACAATGATGACACCAATCCGCCGCCGAAGACCCAGACGACCAAGACCTGCACCGGCGGCAAGGTCTGGGACAAGACCAAGAAGGAATGCGTCAATCCGAAGAAGAGCAGCTTCAACGACGACGATCTCTACAAGTTCGCCCGCGAGTTTGCCTATGCCGGCCAGTATGACAACGCCATCACCGTGCTCAATCTCGCCCGCAATCAGAACGACCCGCGGATACTGAATTATCTCGGCTATGCCAACCGCAAGGCCGGTCGCATGGAGCTCGGCATGTCCTACTACCGCAAGGCGTTGCAGGCGGATGAAAACTACATCCTCGCCCGCTCTTACATGGGCATGGCGCTGGTGGAACAGGGAGATATCCAGGGAGCCCGCGTCCAACTTGTCGAAATCCGCGACCGCGGCGGCGAAGGCACATGGGCCTATCGGGCTCTGCTGCAAAGCTTGAACGGCTACAAGACATATTGACGCAAGGTTTGTGGGCAACAATACGAAAATCCCTTGAGAAAAGGGGATGAAGACGACCGGATGCTTGCGAAGTGCAGGAGACTTGCTTCATAAAGCACATGCATCGTCGGCGTCGATAAGGCCGGCTTCGCGTTCGACGGCGAACCCTTCGTCCGCGAAACCATTGTGAATGCTTCTTGGATAGACAATGCGTCAACCCGCAACGACCATCGATCTCCGGCGTGATCTCGTCGGCCTTCTGCCCCGCCTTCGTCGATTCGCGATCACGCTCGCGGGTGAGGCTGCCGTGGCCGACGAACTCGTTCAGGCCGTCTGTCAGCGCGCCATCGCCAAGGGTCATCAATGGAGCGGTGAAGGCCGACTGGAAAGCTGGATCTATACGCTTGCCCGCCAGCAATGGACCGACGACAGCCGCAAGCGCAAGCCGAAAGCTTCCGTCCGCGGCAACGTCACCGATATACGCGAGGCCGCGCGCGAACGCTCGGCTGCAGCCGATCCCGACGGCATCCATCACATGATCGCCGATATGCCGGACGGTCTTTCCAGCATGTTCCTGCTCGTCGACGTTGAAGGCCACAGCTACCAGCAGGCGGCCGACATCATGGGCACGCCGGTGGCAAATGTCGTCTCTCAGCTCGCGACCGCAAGGCTGCATTTTGCCGGGCTTGCCGGCACCCACCCGATCCACAGGTACTGAATTTGCTCGATCTCAGGAAATTGCCGCTCGAAGCCCAGCTCACCGCCCTTCTCGACGGCGAGGTCTCGCCCGAACAGAGGCATGAACTGGAACAGCGCCTGGCAAACGACGAGAACGCCCGCCGGCTGCATGAGAAGCTGCGCCATGGCGCCGATTTCGGCCGCCACCGCCTCGACGATATCCTGAAGGAGCCAGTGCCGCTCGCCCTCGTCCGCGCAATCAAGAGCACGCAGCCGCCGAAGACGCCGATCGCCCAGCGCGCCACGCGCCCGCACGTGAAACTGGCGCCGAGCGGCCCGCAGGCACTGGCCGCCGCACTCATCCTCTTCGCCGTCGGTTGCGGTATCGGCTATTTCGTCGGCACCGCCCCGGATGCCGACGAAATAGCCACCACGACCTCCGCCGCCGCACCGGCCAATACCAGCGACTGGCTGGGCGACGTCACAGCCTATCAGCGCCTGTTGATCCGCCAGCCTCGTCATCTCGTCGAAGTGCCCGCCTCGCAGCCCGAGGAAATCTCCAACTGGCTGACGACCGCGATCGGGGTGCCCTTCCGCGTGCCTGATCTCAGCGCCGAAACCTGGACCTTCCAGGGCGCGCGCGTCATCCTCGGCGACAGCCGCCCTGTCGGCCAGCTCGTCTATTCCAACACCGACGGCGACGTCATCTCGATCTGCTTCCGCAAGGACGCACAGCCGCCGGAGACCGACGACTTCAAGGAAACGATCAAGGACGAGATCGGCCTCGTGACCTGGCACAATGCCGGCACGTCCTACGTGCTTGCCGGTCCCTCCGCTGAAGCGAAACTCGGCCAGCTCGCCATGAAAATCGCCACCGCAATCTGACGCCGGCTATCGCATCTGTCGAATGAGTGCCGCCAGCGGGGCTGAGCTGGTACCATTGCAAAATCGACCGTCAGCGGCGAGAAGGTCACCGTAGGGCGAATGAGTAGGAATGCCCGAAGCGTAAGCGACGGGCAATCTTGCCAGGCCAGTGCAACTCCGAAGAGACAAGATCACCGGCTGCATCGTCAGGCCGCGTCGTACCAAGACGATCGCCGCCTGAACCCGCCGATCAGGCCTTGCCGGCCTTCACCTCGAGCACGCGGTTTGCCGCCGAGACGATCGCTTCCAGCGATGCCGCGACGATGTTGGTATTGACGCCGGCTCCAAAGAGCTTGCCACCGGGATAGGAGGTCTCGACATAAGAGATCGCCGCCGCGTTCGAGCCGTGCTGCAACGAATGTTCGGAATAATCTTCGACCGACATTTCGATGCCGAGATAATGCGACAGCGCGTTGATGAAGCCGTCGATCGGGCCGTTGCCACGCCCTTCGATGCGCTTGATCTCACCATTGTCGGTGATCTCAGCCGCGACGATCCGCTGGCCCCTGTGCTCGGTGTCGGGATAGGTGTGGTGGTCAACGAATTTGAGGCGCGCGCTCGGCTGCGTTACGTAACGCTCGATGAAACGGTCGTAGATCCGCTTCGAAGGAAGCTCCTTGCCCTCTACGTCGGTAATGCGCTGGATATCCTCGCGAAACTCCACCTGCAGGTTGCGCGGCAGGTTCAGCCCGTAATCCTGCTGCAGGATATAGGCGATGCCGCCCTTGCCGGACTGCGAGTTGATGCGGATGATCGCCTCATAGGAACGACCGACATCGCGCGGATCGATAGGCAGGTATGGGACTTCCCAGACGGGATGGTTGGCGACCTGCGCCGCCTTCATGCCCTTGTTGATAGCATCCTGATGCGAGCCTGAAAAAGCCGTATAGACCAGCTCGCCGACGTAAGGATGCCGCTCGGAGATCGCCATCTGGTTCGAATATTCGAACACTTCCTTGATGCGCTCGATGTTGGAGCAGTCGATCTCGGGATCGACGCCTTGCGTGAACATGTTCAGCGCCATCGTCACCATGTCGACATTGCCGGTGCGCTCGCCATTGCCGAAGAGCGTGCCTTCGACGCGGTCGGCGCCGGCCAGCAATGCCAATTCGGCAGCGGCGATCCCTGTGCCGCGGTCGTTATGCGGATGCAGGGAAACAATCAGGTTCTCGCGATTGTCGAGGTTGCGGCACATCCATTCGATCTGGTCGGCATAGACGTTCGGCGTCGCCATCTCGACAGTGGACGGCAGGTTGATGATCAGCTTGTTATCAGGCGTCGGCTTGACGACCTCGATGACGGCATTGCAAATTTCCAAAGCCACCTCCAGCTCGGTGCCGGTGAAGCTCTCGGGCGAATATTCGAAACGATAGCCACCGCCGGCCTTGGCGGCCATGTCGGTGATCATCTTGGCGGCATCGACGGCGATCTGCTTGATGCCCTGCACATCCTTGGCGAAGACGACGCGGCGCTGCAGCTCGCTGGTCGAGTTATAGAAATGCACGATCGGCCGGTTTGCGCCTTCCAGCGCCTCGAAAGTGCGGGTGATGAGTTCCGGGCGGCACTGCACCAACACCTGCAGGGAGACGTCGGCGGGCACGTTGCTTTCTTCCACGCACCAGCGGGCGAAATCGAAATCCGTCTGCGAGGCCGAGGGAAAACCGATCTCGATTTCCTTGAAGCCCATCTCCAGCAGCAGCTGGAACATGCGCGCCTTGCGGTCGTGACCCATCGGGTCGACCAGCGCCTGGTTACCGTCACGCAGGTCGACCGAGCACCAGACCGGCGCCTTGGTGATGGTTTTCGTCGGCCAGGTGCGGTCGGGAATGTTCACCTGCGGATACGCCCGGTATTTCACCGCAGCGTCGGGCATTCCTTTTTCGGAGGCCACTTTTCCTTCAGAGGATTGCGTCTTCGCGTCCATCGTATCGTCTCCTCGTCCCGGCATTTGCCCGCTCTTAGCCGATCGTGTGAGGCTTGGCGATAAACAAATGCGGACCTTTGTCGGTCGTTAGGTCAATTTTGAAAGTGAGTCGCGAGGAGCGATGGCCGGGCGGGCTTTCGGCCGCCGAGCGCTCCTCAAAGGACTCGGCAACCGCGCGTAAGGCCGAGGAGAAGAAGCGAGGTCAGGGCGCGCGTATTGTCACGCAGGGCGATGCGGCCGCGTGCAATCGTGTCAGAAATTCTGGCGCCTGTGGTCTTCATGGCCGGGCTTATAACCTCGCGCAGTGAAACTGACAAGCCCTTGCCAGGCTTTTGGCCGTCAACGGAGCAACGACATTCCGCTACCGCGGTTGGCTTCTGTCTTTCCAAACACTCACCAGCCGCGCCAGCGCCAGCATCAGCCCCCCCGCGATCAGGCCCCAGAAGGCACCAGAAATGCCGCCGAAGGAAACGCCCGAAGCGGTGACGAGGAAGGTGATCGCCGCCGCCTCGCGCGACTCCGGGGCCTGAAAGGCCGACATTGCCGAGGAGGAGAAGGCGCCGACCAGCGCCAATCCCGCCACTGCCTGGATCAGGACGGGGGGCGCGAGCGCCACGAAAGCCGTCACCGCCCCGGCGAGCAGCCCGAGGATGACATAACCGACGCCGGCGATCAGTGCCGCCCAATAGCGCCTCTTCGGATCAGAATGGGCATCCTGTCCGGCGCACATCGCCGCGGTTATTGCCGCCAGATTGACGGCATGGCCGCCGAACGGCGCCGACAGCAGAGAAAAAAAGCCGGTGACGGCGAAGAGAGGACCGGGTTTCGGATCGTAGTGATTGACCTTGAGGACCGCGATACCCGGAATATTCTGCGATGCCATGGTGACGATGAACAGCGGCAGCGCGATCGAGACGAGGCCGGCAACATTGAACACCGGCCAGACGATCGCCGCCGTCGGCACCAGCGACCGTTCGAGCGAACTGAGTGCACCGTCGGGAATATCGACGCCAAAGACCAGCACCAGCACGAAGGCCGCGAGCGCTGCCGGGACCGCCCCTAGCCGCTTGAAGGCGCCGACGACGATCCAGGCGACGACGATCGGCAGGCCGAGCAGCGGATTGAAGCCGATCGCCTTCACCGGCGCGAAGCAGAGGCCGATCAGCACGCCTGATAGCATCGCATTGGCGAGCGGCGCTGGAATGGCGGCGACCGCCCGGCCGAGTGGCTTGAAAAGTCCGGCGACGACAATCAACGCAGCACAGATCAGAAATGCGCCGACCGCGGCATTGAAACCGCCCTCGATCGCCCCGGTGCTTGCCAGCAGCGCCGCTCCCGGCGTCGACCAGGCGATACTGATCGGCAATCGCGTCACGGCACAGAGCACGATTGCGCAAACGCCCATGGAGATCGACAATGCCATCAGCCCCGAGGCCGCTTGCGCATCCGTCGCACCGACCGCTTCGAGCCCGTGCAACACGACGGCGAACGAGCTGGCAGAACCGACGAAGGCGGTCAGCAGCCCCATGAACAGGGCCTGGACGGAAAAATCTTTGAGCATGGCGGGACTCTTGGACTGTGAGTACGGCGCATGGAGCATGATGGTTGCCGCAGGCGCAAGTCCGGATTCACGCCTTTCCGTTCAGTCCTCGCCCATAGGAGTGCTGTCTCCACCTAAGCACGGCTGAATGCAAACCGCCCTCACCTGCGATTTGCAGGCAAGGGCGGTTTGTTAGCAGCTTTGAATGACAGGACTCAGATATCGGCCTGCGACGTCACGATCCGCGAGACGAGGCCATAGTCCTTCGCCTCTTCGGCCGAAAGCCAGTAGTCGCGATCGGTATCCCTGGCGATCTTGTCGAGCGGCTGGCCGGTAGCTTCAGCCATGATCTTGTTCAGGCGGTCATTCATCTTGATGATCTCGCGCGCCTGGATCTCGATATCGGATGCCATGCCGCGTGTGCCGCCGGAGGGCTGATGCAGCAGGAAGCGGGTGTTCGGCAGGCACAGGCGCCGCTCCTTCGGAGCGGCGACATAGATCAGCGCGCCGGCCGAGGCGACCCAGCCGGTGCCAATCATCCAGACCTTCGGCTTGATGAACTTGATCATGTCATGGATGGAATCGCCGGATTCGACGTGGCCACCGGGCGAATTGACATAAATGCGGATGTCCTCGTCGCTGGCTGCGGCAAGCGCCACGAGCTGCGAGCAGACCTTCTGCGCCAATTCCTGATTGATCGGTCCGTAGATGAAGATCGAACGCGACTTGAAAAGATTCGCCTCCGTTTCCTTGCCGAGCGGCAGTTCCTTCGTCTTGTCGTCCTGGTCTTCGTCGTTCATTCGAACCTCTTGGAGATGAATTCGGCTTCCCCGCACATAGTGCGACTCAATGCCTAAAACAATGTGGGAAAAACACAAGGCACCGAAGCGATGGAGATATCCTTAAGAAGCCGCGCGCCGTTCTGCAAGCCTTACTGAATTGTAACCGGCAAAGGCTTTGAAAAGCCTAAATCGGTTCCTACCTCAACCTCACGCAGCGAAAGCTGCACCGAAACATCGAGCATTCCTAACGCGTCCGGTCGGACACGGGAGCGCTCTGGAGCAACAGGAGACAGGATATGTCACCCGAAGAACGCCAATTGCTGACCGCCCTCTTCGACCGTGTGCGCACCGCTGCCGCCCAACCGCGCGACCGCGACGCCGAAGCCCTGATCGACCAGGCGACGCGCGAGCAGCCCTCGGCCACCTATTATCTCGCCCAGGCGGTCATCGTTCAGGAAAAAGGGCTGGAGGCGGCGGCCAACCATATCAAGGAACTCGAGGAGCATGTCCGCCAGCTGGAAGCCGGCGCGAACGATCACCGCCAGGCCGAACAGGGCGGCGGCTTCCTGAGTTCGATCTTCGGCAACACCCAGACGCAGCAGCCGGCACCCGTTCCGTCCAGCCCTGGCGCTTCCGGTCCTTGGGGCCAGCAATCCCGCGCCTATGACGATATCCGCGGCTACGACCGTGATACCCGCCAGCCGCAGCAGCAGCCGACCGGTCCCTGGAGCCAGCAGGCTTCTGCGCCATCGGCCGGCGGCAGCTTCCTGCACGGCGCGCTCGGCACGGCAGCCGGCGTTGCCGGCGGCATGCTGCTTGCCAACTCGCTGAGTGGCATCTTCGGCAATCACATATCCTCGCTCGGCTGGGGCTCGCCCTTCGGCGCCAACCCCTTCGGCAATGCCAGCGCCCCCACTGAGGAAACCGTCATCAACAACTATTACGGCAATGACGACATCCGCCAGGCCTCGGACAACGCTGCCGATGACAACGACAATGCCAATGTGCAGCAGGCCGATTACGACGACGGCGACGATTCTGCCGACGACTCATCCGGTGGCGATGTCACGGATGTCTGACAGCGGGGATGCGGCGGCGTGCGCCACATCCTGACGGTGTCAGCCGTGCGGCAGCATCCGCTTGAGCACGCTGTCGCGAAGGAAGTAGTGGTGAGCGAGTGCAGCCAGCGCATGCCCGGCTGCGAGCACGATGATGATCCAGGCCGCATCATTGTGCAGCCATTCATAGGTCTTTGAGAGAGGCTTATCGGGTGCGAGCAGGCTCGGCACCGAAAACAGGCCGAAAAAGGAGAAGGGTTCGCCCTGCGCCCAGCGCAGCAGGAAGCCGAGAACCATCTGTGCAATGAGCAGCCCGTAAAGCAGCCAGTGCATGCCCTTGGAAAGGACGGAGGTGATGCCGGCCTCCGCCGGGGCGAGCCGGCGGCCGCCCGAGGAACGCCAGACCAATCTGACAATGAAGGCAACAGTGAAGAGCAGGCCAAGCGAGATATGAATCGCCTGCAGGCTCTTGCGCATCGGCGTGCCGTGCGGCAGGGCATTCCAGACATAGGCGGCGGCAAAAAGCGCAACCACCAGCAGTGCGGTCAGCCAGTGCAGGCTGATCGTCAGTCGGTCGTAACGCGAGGCATCGGCGAGCGCGCGCGGAGGTGCGGCAGCTTGGTCAAGGGCCATGTTATTTCTCGTGAGGTTGCAGTTGGTGACAGGATGCGCCCGCGCACATAGCCGGGAGCAAACTCAGCTGCAATCCCAGCCGATGCATACGAAAGACGGCAGCCAAATTTTCGCTGCCGCTAAAACATGATTACAAGTATCGACTTAACGCCGATGCGGCGCCGGCATCGGCTCAATCACATCTTCGTGCGCATCGGACCAAAGAGATCAGCCGCGCCCACGATAGGTGGCGACGCCCTGCTCCGGCAGCCACACGCCTTCCGGCGGCTTGCCGGTCTGCCAGAAGACGTCGATCGGAATGCCGCCGCGCGGATACCAGTAGGCGCCGATCCTCAGCCACCTGGGATCGAGCAGCTCGACGATGCGCTTGGCGATGTAGATCGAGCAATCCTCGTGGAAAGCGCCGTGATTGCGGAAGGAATGCAGGAAGAGCTTCAACGACTTCGATTCCACCAGCCATTCGCCTGGAATGTAGTCGATGACGATATGGGCGAAATCCGGCTGCCCGGTCATCGGGCAGAGCGAGGTGAATTCCGGCGCAGTAAAGCGTACGACGTAATCGGTGCCGGCATGGTTGGACGGCACTTTTTCAAGCACCGCCGCCTCTGGCGACTGCGCGGTTTCGGTTTGCTGGCCCAGCATCGACAGGCTGGAGGTATCGGTATTCGGCATCATGCCTCCTTGACGACTTTGACGCGGATGCCGTGAGCCTTTTCGCCCTCCGGCTCCACATGAATTGCAATGGTGGCGCCCTCGTGCACCGCCCTGATGGCATCCTCAAGGCGGTCGCAGATATCATGCGCCTGGCGCACCGACATGCCGCCTGGCACCACCATGTGAAAATCGATGAAGGTAACGGTGCCGGCCCGCCTGGTTTTCAGGTCATGCACGCCGATCGAACCCGCCGCGTGGGTAGCGATCGCCTGCTTGATCGCTGCCTCCTCCTGAGGCTCGACCGCCTGGTCCATCAGCCCGCCGATCGATTGGGAAATCACCTTCCAGCCCTGATAGAGGATGTTGACGGCGACGAGAATGGCAAGCACCGGATCGAAGATCGCATAGCCTGTCGCCAGCGCCAGCAGCAGGCCGACGAGCACGCCGACCGAGGTCACCACATCGGACATGATATGCTGGCCATCAGCCGCCAGCGCCGCCGAGCGATACCTGCGCCCTGTCCGGATCAACAGCCGCGCCCAGACCGCATTGATCACACCGGCCGCGAAATTGATCGCAAGGCCGAGCACAGGTGCGTCGAGCATGTGCGGCTCGGCGAGGTAACCAACCGCCTCGTTGACGATCAGCAGCGCCGCGACGACGATCAGCACGCCCTCGGTAACCGCCGACAGATATTCCGCCTTGTGATGGCCGAAGGGATGGTCGTGATCGGCCGGCTTCTGCGCATAGCGAATGACGAAAAAGGCGATGAAGGCGGCAACGACGTTGACCGTCGATTCGAGCCCGTCAGATAGCAGCGCTACCGACCCGGTGACCCACCAGGCCACCATCTTCAGGCCCATCACGCCAAGCGATAGCGGAATCCCCCACATCGCCAGCGTCCGAACCGTAAGGTCGCCGTTGTCACTCATATCGTCCCCCTGCGGTTGCGAATGAATTGCAGCTCTCAAGCCGTTGAAACGCAAAACCGCCCACGCGACGATCGCGAAGGCGGTTCAGATCGAGGTGATATGGGCGATGAAGGAGGATTTGTCAAAGGGAATGAAACGCCGTTCACAGGCAGTGCCTCCCCCATGGACAGCTGTGTAACCTCGGATGGCGGGCGCCGGGCGGTTCAAGGGGCCGGGTAGGAAAGGACAGGTTGCGGCCAGCGCAAGAGCGCGGCCTGCCCTGCGGGCGTCAGGGCATAGATACCCTTCTCTATACGCTCGAACCATCCGTAGACGTTGTCGCGCAGGATCGGGCCGGCATTAGCCGCAAGCGCCTTTATGTCTCGAGGTCGTACCAGACCTCGTTCGAGTGCTGAGGCGCAGAGCAGTGCCTGCTGGCGATAAGCGGTCATGATCGGGGCTCTCGAACCGCCGCCGACGGCAGGATCGCCACGGCGCCGCTGGTGCTCGCTGACGAGGCGCGATCGCCGCTTTGAGTTGGTCCGCGGCATCGGCGAAATGGAACTGACGATAATGCTGACCTCGCCGCCGTCGGAGACGCCGAGCATGCCGATACCGAGCCGCCGGCAGAGGTCGCGGTAACGCCTGTCGGCCTCCCGCCCGCGGCCCTTGGCGGAAACGCGGGCGGCAATCCAGACTTCATCGCTCATCGCCGCGCGGTCGACCGCCTGCAGAAGCAGTTCGAGGTTGAAGGAGAGTTTCAGTTCGCAGACCACCACGACCGGCGGCTCGCCATCGCTCAAGCCAACGAGATCGCACGTTCCGACCTCGCCCTTCACGACATAACCAGCCGCCTCCAGGAAAGCTTTGACGGGCAGGTAAAGCGATGTCTCCATGGCGGGACGATCAGGCGGCGTTGAGATCGGCAATCTCGCCATATCGCGCGAGCAACCGCGGCGAGGACATGTCGCCGGTTTCCTCGTCGACAATCACGGCATAGGCCGCCACACCGACGAAACGCTCAGCCATCGCCGAAGCGATCTTTTCTGCGCTGACAGAGTTCGATGCCTGGCGCATTTCGCCGGGTACGAGATTGCCGCGGTTCTTGCGGTAAGGGAGAACGATGAATTTTTCACTGGCCACGGCGACGGGCTCCGGTTGATCGTTCCTGAAATGTTCTGATTTGCGTGAGAAAGTCAACCGAACTCTTCGGTGGAAGCTCGCCCTTCCCGCAAACCCGGGAAGGGCGAGGGAATTACGCTTAGGCAGCCTTCGTTTTCACCTTGCGCGCCAGATGCGCCACGACGTTTTCGATCATCCGCATGCCGGCGTCGCCGCCGAGCGTCATGATCGATTCCGGATGGAACTGCACCGCGGCGATCGGCTCCTTCTCGTGCTCGATGCCCATGATCGTGCCGTCCTCGCTTTCCGCCGTGATGATGAACTCGCGCGGCAGCGTCGAGGGATCGGCAAAGATCGAGTGATAACGGCCGACCGTCACTTCCTTCGAAAGGCCGGAGAAGACGATGCCGGGCTCCAGCACACGGATGCGCGAGGGCTTGCCGTGCATCGGCAGCGCCAGATGGCGGAGTTCCCCGCCATAGGCTTCGGCGAGCGCCTGCAGCCCGAGGCAGACGCCGAAGATCGGCAGGTTGCGCGCCCGCGCCTTCTTGATCGTCGCCTTGCAGTCGAAATCCTTGGGCGTTCCAGGCCCCGGCGACAGCACGACGAGATCCGGGTTCAGCCGATCGAAGATTTCCTCCGGCACCGGTGAGCGCACGGTCGAAACGGTCGCCCCCGTCTGGCGGAAATAATTGGCAAGCGTGTGGACGAAGCTGTCTTCATGGTCGACGAGCAGGATGCTGACGCCCTTGCCGACGCTTGCAACGTCGCGCTGGGTCTTGCCGGAATTGCCGGCCTTGGCGTCGCGGATGGCGGAAAGCATGGCGGAGGCCTTCAGTTCTGTTTCGGCTTCTTCTTCCTCAGGGATGGAATCGTTGAGCAGCGTTGCACCGGCGCGCACCTCGGCGATCCCGTCCTTGATGCGCACGGTGCGCAACGTCAGGCCGGTGTTCATGTCGCCGTTGAAGCCGACCATGCCGATCGCCCCACCATACCATGCGCGCGGGCTTTTTTCACGGCTCTCGATGAAGCGCATCGCCCAGAGCTTCGGGGCGCCGGTGACGGTGACGGCCCAGGCGTGGCTGAGAAAACCGTCGAAGGCGTCCATGTCGTCGCGCAGCCGTCCCTCGATATGGTCGACTGTGTGGATGAGGCGCGAATACATCTCGATCTGCCGGCGGCCGATCACCTTGACCGAACCGGGCTCGCAGACGCGGCTCTTGTCGTTGCGATCGACGTCGGAGCACATGGTCAGCTCGGATTCGTCCTTCTTCGAATTCAGAAGCTTCAGGATCTGCTCGCTGTCGGCGATCGGGTCGTCACCGCGCTTGATCGTACCCGAGATCGGGCAGGTCTCGATCCGGCGGCCGGAAACCCGCACGAACATTTCCGGGGAGGCGCCGACCAGATATTCCTGATGGCCGAGATTGATGAAGAAGGAATAGGGCGACGGATTGATCGCCTTCAGCCGCTTGGAAATGTCGGAAGGCTTGCTGTCGCAGCGCTCCATGAATTTCTGTCCGGGAACCACTTCGAAGAGATCGCCCTTGCGGAAACTTTCCTTCGCCTTGGTGACGAGCTCGGCATATTCGCCGGGCCGATGATCGCTCTTCGGCGGGATGGAATCCGTGTGCTTGAACGGTTCCGGCGCGATATCGCCGGCCTTGCCCTCGGTCGACAAGCCGCCCTTTTCGAAATCGTAACGGTCGATCCAGGCTTTGGCGGCGTAATTGTCGACGACGAGGATTTCGTCGGGCAGGTAGAGCACCATGTCGCGCTGGTCGGAGGGCCGCGTCAGCTTCAGATCGATCGCGTCGAACTGGAAGGCGATGTCGTAGCCGAAGGCGCCGTATAGCCCGAGGCTCGCATCCGCCTGCGAATAGAACAAATCGGTCACGGCGCGCAGCACAGTGAAGACCGTCGGCATCTTCGAGCGCTCTTCCTCGGTGAATACCCGGTCCGGCTTCTTGACCGAGAGGTCGAGGCGGCGGGCGGAACAAGCGCCGAGCACGAGGTCGGACACAGTCTTCAGCCGCTCGGCCACGAAGCCGAGAAGAACCTCGCCGCGTTCGTTATAGGCTTCGATCCAGACGTCGCGCCCGAAGGAAGAGATGCCGAGCGGCGGATCGACAACGGCAGTATCCCAGCGCGTATAACGTCCCGGATATTCGTAGTTCGACGAGAACACCGCGCCGCGGCGCTCGTCGAGCTTGTCGATATAGGATGAGACCGCATCGCCGTAGGGGATTGCCCGCCGCTGCCGCGTGACTGATATGCCGCCCTTGGTCTCGTATATTTCCGCACCATCATCCCGCAGGATCGTTACCATAGTTCCACTCCGTTATCGGGGCCCGGACGACAGGCGGCCACAAAACAAAAAAAGCCGCCTCGAAGTTTCGGGCGGCTCACTCGTCGTCGTCTTTGGACACGATTGGTCGAGGCCGCCTTAGCGAGCCCACCACCAAACAGCAATGTTCAAGGACTTGATCATGGGAAAATTGTTAGCCTGAGATCGACCGCCACGCAAGAGGCGAATGCGGGATTGAAAAAGGGCGGCCCGAAAGCCGCCCGATCTGATGTCCTGCTCTGGAGCCGATCAGAAAGTTTTCGTCAGCGAGACCTTAAAGGTGCGGCCAGGCTCGGAATACCAATCTTGCGGCTGCGAGGCCGTCGAACTCAGGTTGACGTCGCGCACTGCAAGCGAATTGAAATATTCCTGGTCGAAGATATTGTAGACGCCGGCCTGCACGCGCAGGCCCGGCACCTGTTCCGGCGTCCACCAGCCGGTCAGGTCCACGACCGCATAGCCGGGTGCATCGAAGGTCGTATCGGGCTTCGTGCCGACGGTATTCAGATGGTCGGTGAGCATGCCGGCTGAAAGCGTCGAGGACAGATCGAAGCCGAAACTCTCGTTGCTCCAGCCGCCGCCGACGATCGCCTTGAACGGCGCCACCGAGCGCAGGCGCTGGGCGGTTTCCTCGTTTCTGCCATAGGCGTAGGCCAGTGCTGCGTGCAGGTTGATGCCGTTGTTGAACGTCTTGTCGGCGCTCGCTTCGACACCCGAGATCGTCACACTGCTGACGTTGGTATAGTTGAACTCGGTGATGCCGGTGGAGGCGTTGACACTCGTCTTCGTTTCGATGAAGTTGTGATAGCGGTTGTGGAAGAGCGCCAGGCGGCCGTTAAAATCGCCAGTATCGAAATTGGCGCCCATTTCGACACCATAGCCGGTCTCCGGCTTCAGGTCGGGATTGCCGAGCTGGGCATAATTGCCGCCCGCATTGTAGAAGCGGCTATAGAGCTCGTCGACGGTCGGGGCGCGGAAGGCCGATGACAGCTGGGTGTACAGCTGCACATCGGGTGTCAGTTCGTAGGTGGCGAGCACCTTCGGCGAAGCATGCTGATCGCTGCGGTCGGACAGGGCACCGAATTTTGCAAGCGCGGGGTTGCTGGCGAAACCGCCACCCGTCGACGGATCATAGCTGAACCAATCGAAACGAATGCCCGGCGTCAGCGCAAAATTCGTATCGCCGAATTCGATTTTATCTTCGATCGACAGGCCGATCGTCTTGTTGTCAACGTCCGGCACCTCCGACTGATTGTTGAGCGAAGGGCACGTGGTCGGCGTCGGGCATAGGGCGGAGCTGTACTGGCTCCAGGCCGACGTGGTCGCGTCGAGCGTTGCCTTCACGGAATGACGGACGTTCGAATATTCGAAATCCTTGGTGACCGTGCCGTGGATGCCCCAGGTCTTATTTTCGATCTCGTTGTTTCGGCCGTAGGCGACATTGGCCGCTGTGCGTCCTTTGCTGCCCGACTCCTTTTTCAGATCCTGCCAATAGAGCGTGGCCCGGGCACTGGTGAAGAATGCATCTGAGGACTGCGCTTCATAGTCATAGTCGAGCGAAACGCGATCGCGGTCGCGCAGTTCGCGGCCGTCATAATTGTCGATCATGTAGGTGCGTCCGGTTCCCTGCAGATCTCTCAGGTCGGTCTGGAGATCGCGACGAAACCGCTCCGCCGTCAGGCCGATGCGATGACCGCCTTCCAGTTCCTGGCGAACTTTGAAGAGCAGGTTGTGCTGGTCGAAATCGGCGGGATCCGCCTCGGTCCGCAAACGACCGTAACTGTCGTTGTCGCCCATATTGTCGCGTTCATGCCCTTTGCGGTAGCCGCCCTGAAACAGGATCGACGTGTTGCCGATCTTCTTGGCAGCGGCAGCCGAACCGGAAAGGCTGCTGTCTTCGCTGTCATAGGTTGACTTGACGATCGCGCCCCAGTCGCGGCCTTCGGGAATGATATCCTCCGGCTCCAGCGTATTGACGACGATGGCGCCGCCGAGCATGCCCGAGCCGCCCTTGCTCGAATCCGCGCCGCGCACGATATCAAGCGACGAGAGCGAGTTGAAATCGAACGTATCGCCGCCGCCATTGGCGTTGGCCGGCGCGAAGGCACCCTGGCGCGAGCTGTTCGAGAGATAGGGAATCGGAATGCCGTCGACGACAGTCAGGATGCGTGCGCCGGAGAGGCCGCGCAGATTGACGCCGGCATCGCCGCGCGAAAAATTCACGCCGGGATCAACACTCCGCCCGAGGTCTTCCAGATTGGTAACCTGTTTCTCGTCGAGCTGCTTGGCGGTGATCTCCGTCGCCAGCGGCGTATCGGCGACGCTGCCCGGCGCCACGCGTTTGCCCTTGACGACGATCTTCTGCAGGACGGTGCTGTCGTCGGCCGTTGCTTGCGGCGTGGTGGCCGAAGCGCTTTGCGCGAAAGACTGCGAAACAGGAAGAACAACTGCGGCTGCTGTGCAGACCAATAGAACCGAGTGCCAATACCGGACGATCATAACCTACCCTCTCATGATGATTACCGGGCTGGCTGGTCGTGGCGCGTCGAACGCTCGAGGGGCTGGCTGGGCTTTTGCGGATGAAGGCGACGCTGAATTTCGCCTTCTTTTCGCCGCATAAAAAACATGAGATATTTTGTCAACATAAACTGACGCATTATGTTGATTTAATCTATCAAGTTTTAACGATCTTTACTGGCGTTGCGCAATTGCAACGAAAGCCGCGCTGATGCGTTATGCCCTACGCAATCGACATGACGGAACCGGATGCGTTGAGAAAACTTTCGATACTGGCGATCCTTCTCGCCGCAACCGCCTTTCTTGCCGGCGCTCGCCTGCCCCCGCACGGCCCTTTACCCCAACCTCGACCGGACGCCAGCGCTGCAACCAGCCCTACCCCGCTTCCTGACAAGGCTGAACCGCCCGCACCGGACGATGTGCCCGCGCCTCAGCTAAAGCCTGATGTGAAGGAGCCGGAGGCACCGGCGCCAGACCAGCCGTCGCCGCCCCAAACCGAACCGGGAAAGACCGAACCGGCAAAGCCAGAACCGAAAAAGTCCGCGCCGGCAGAACCGCTGCAAGGTCCGCCGCTTCCGCCAGGCAAGCTCGAAGGCCCGCAGGCTCCGGCGGAGGAGAATAAACCGCCGGCCGAACAGACACTTGAAGAGCAGCATCTGACGATCGAACCCGAAAGCGACGCCGAGCACACCGAATGCACTGCTGCGCTTGAGACCTTGGGCGCCGTCTTCAAGGAAACGCCGCGCATCGACGACGGCAACGGCTGCGGCATCGACAAGCCGATCATCGTCTCAGAAGCCCTGCCCGGCATCAAGCTGAAGCCGGAGGCGACGATGCGCTGCCCGGCGGCACTCGCCCTTGCCCGCTGGATGAAGGACAGCGTCATCCCGGCGGCTTCCGCCGCCCTGCCGGAGCAGGGCCGCATCACCACCGTCAACCAGGCAACGTCCTATATGTGCCGCCTGCGCAACGGCGCCGGAACCGGCAAGGTCTCCGAACATGCCCGCGGCAACGCCATCGATATTGCGAGCTTCCATTTCGAAAAGGGTGAGGATGTCGCCGTCCGCTCCCGCCGCGAGGATCCGACGTTGACCGGCGCCTTCCAGCGCACAGTCAGCGCCGCCGGCTGCCTCTATTTTACCACCGTCCTCGACCCCGAAAGCGACGCCGCTCACGAGACCCATTTCCATCTCGACGTGATCGAAAGAAAGGGCGCCTATCGTTATTGCCATTAGTCGCTGAGTGGCTGGGTCTCGCTTGAAGCGCAGCCCCTTGCATGTTCAATTCGCGCTAATTGTTAGATGTTTGGTGCGCATTGAACGTGAAAGTGCGAATTGAATATGCAAGGGGCTGGTGTCGCCGATCTGGTGAGAGAGGATGTCGCGTGCAGGATCAGAACAACCCCTCGATATAACCTTGGTCGTTCAGGAAAATCCGTTCCGCCGACGGTGATTTCGGCAGGCCGGGCATTGTCATGATCTCGCCGGTAATGGCGACGACGAAGCCGGCTCCTGCCGAAAGCCGCACCTCCCGCACCGTGACGATGTGGCCTTCCGGCGCGCCGCGCAGGCTCGGATCGGTGGAGAAGGAATATTGCGTCTTCGCCATGCAGACCGGCAGCTTGCCGTAACCCTGCTCCTCCCATGTCTGCAACTGGTCGCGCACCGCCTTGTCGGCCGTCACCTCGCCGGCGTGATAGATCTTCGAGGCGACGATCTCGATCTTCTCGAACAGCGAAAGATCGTCGCCGTAAAGCGGCTGGAATTTCGCCTGTCCGGATTCGGCCAATTCCACCACCTTGTGCGCCAGTTCCTCGATGCCGGCCGAACCCAGCGCCCAGTGGCGGCAAAGGATCGCCTCGGCACCGAGCCTCGAGACAAATTCCTTCACTGCCGCGATCTCGGCGTCGGTATCGGAGACGAAATGGTTGATCGCCACGACCACCGGCACGCCGAACCGCCGAACATTGGCGACGTGCCGGCCAAGATTGGCGCAGCCCTTCTTCACCGCCGCGACATCCTCCGTGCCGAGATCGTCCTTCTTCACCCCGCCATTCATCTTCAGCGCCCTGACGGTGGCGACGATGACCGCCGCATCCGGTTTCAGCCCGGCCTTGCGGCACTTGATGTCGAAAAATTTCTCGGCGCCGAGATCGGCCCCGAAGCCCGCCTCCGTTACCACATAGTCGCCGAGTTTCAGCGCCGTCTTCGTCGCCGTCACCGAATTGCAGCCATGGGCAATATTGGCGAAAGGCCCGCCATGCACGAAGGCCGGATTGTTTTCCAGCGTCTGCACCAGGTTCGGCTGCATCGCATCCTTTAAGAGCACCGCCATGGCCCCATCAGCTTTCAGGTCGCGCGCATGCACCGGCGTCCTGTCGAAGCGATAGCCGACGATGATGTCGCCGAGCCGCCTCTCCAGATCCTTCAGGTCGGTGGCGAGGCAGAGGATCGCCATCACTTCGGAGGCGACGGTGATGTCGAACCCGCCCTGGCGCGGGAAACCATTGGCAACGCCGCCCAGCGAGGACACCATGCTTCTGAGCGCCCGGTCGTTCATGTCCATGACCCGCCGCCAGGTGATGCGGCGGATATCGATATTCTCTTCGTTGCCCCAGTAGATGTGATTGTCGATCATCGCCGCCAGCAGATTGTGCGCCGAGGTGATCGCATGGAAATCGCCGGTGAAATGCAGGTTGATGTCCTCCATCGGCACGACCTGCGCATAACCGCCGCCGGCCGCGCCGCCCTTGACGCCGAAGCAGGGACCGAGCGAAGCCTCGCGGATGCAGACGATGGCTTTCTTGCTGATCCGGTTCAGCCCGTCGCCGAGCCCGACGGTGGTCGTCGTCTTGCCCTCGCCCGCCGGTGTCGGATTGATCGCGGTGACAAGGATCAGCTTGCCGTCCTTCTTGCCCGCCTGGCCGGCGATGAATTCGGCGCTGACCTTTGCCTTGTCGTGACCGTAGGGAACGAGCTGTTCGACCGGAATGCCGAGTTTCGCCCCGATCTCGAAGATCGGCTTTTTGGCCGCAGCGCGCGCGATTTCGATATCGGACTTGATTGATGGCATGGATCTTCCCCGTCCCGGCCGTCCGCAGACGCGGAGGTATTTGTTCTCTCTTTATCGGGATAGCGAAATATCGGCGGGGTGTGAATAGCGCCGCGCCTTGCGGCCGACACGCTGGACGTTTATGTGGCGGTCAACGATCGCGGTTTTACAAGGTGAAGACATGAAAGCACTGGAACTCATCATCGAGCGCATCATCCTGTCGAGCCGCTGGATCCTCGTCGCCTTCTATATCGGCCTGGTGGCGGCGCTCGCCGTCTATGCCGTTTCCTTCGGCTACAAGCTCCTGAAGATCGCTTCCGGCGTCTTTGCCCTGGACGAGGCGGAGATGATCCTTGCCATGCTCAGCCTCATCGACGCAGCCCTTGTCGCAAGCCTGATCGTCATGGTGATGATCTCGGGGTATGAGAATTTCGTTAGCCGCTTCGATGAGGCGACCGAAGCTGACAACGAAGTCTCCTTTCTCGGCAAGCTCGATTCAGGCAGCCTGAAGATCAAGGTCGCCTCCTCGATCGTTGCCATCTCCTCCATCCACCTGCTGCAGGTCTTTCTCAATGCCGACAAATACGAGGACGGCAAGATCATGTGGCTGACCCTGATGCACCTCGCGTTCGTCGTCTCAGCCGTCATGCTCGGCTACCTGGAGAAGCTGATGAGCGCGACATCGAAGAATGACTTGAAGGACAAGGCTTAATGCCTGTCGCCGGGAAGTGTGCAGCGATTCCCGGATAACGACACGCATAAAAACAAAGAGCTAAAACGCGTCGCATGAACCAAGTTAACTGCGTCGCGCTTTAGAGCACCGCAAAGAGGCACCTTCGAACGGTGAACACGCAGCCGCCCGACGTAAAACGCCGAGCTGCTCTTTCGCATCCTGATGTCAATGTAGCGAAGCAGCAGCAGGAACCATCTCTGCAGCTTTTCTGGGGCATCGAAGACTTTCCTTGGCATCGGGTCCACACAGGCGAGAACCGGGTTCTTCACCATAAGGGATGATACCATTGACGATGCCGAGATCGAGCGCCTGAGAACGAAGTATATTCTTTCGCTCAATCGATGTCGCGAGCATCATCGTCTCGTAAGACTCGGCATTGACGCCCATCTCGTCGAAATAGGCGAGGAATTTCGTATATTCAGCCGTCGTGGGTCTGACGAGGCCGATATCGGAATATCCGACAAGCCGCGGCGTTCCGCTGGTCAAGACTAGAGTACAGGTCGAAAGACAGTATGCACCGCCGGCAGAAACCTCGCCCTGGGTCGGTCCGCTTTTGGCCATGCTCGCTTTGCAACGCGGATCCAGCGTCGGGCAGTTCGGCAACCGCGTTCTGCCAATCGACGTCTCCAGACCTGCAGCCCGGATCATACGCCCCATCGCGAAAGCCGCATCCATATCCCCGCCATTGGATTGAAGGACGACCGGCAGCTTTCTTCCGCCGAGCGCCTTCAAGGTCGCCTCCAGCCGAGCCGGCGTATCCGGCGTGATGTCTCCTTCCGCAGAAATCCACTGTGTGCACTCATCCTGGCAATTGCCATGATACATCAGCAGAAAATCCATCGGCCGGGTTTCCGGCGGAGTTTCGCTGGTGACCGCGGCCGCAGCCTGCGCGGGTGCCTTGGATACAGGCGTCTCCGCCGCCGCACGGCGATGACAAACGGCCTCAGCCGCAGCATCCGCAGCACAGAGCGGCATGCCAGGCCATTCGTTGTAAGCCAACATGTCCGTCATGAGACCTATTTCAAGTGCGTCTGCGGCCGGCACGATGTTGATGCGGTCAGGGGTGGCGCTCATCATCAGTCCAATCAAATCGGCGCTGACGCCCATTTCCTTCAGATAGGCCGTAAGAGCGGCAGTGGCCTTCTTGCCCAGCTTGGTGGAGCTGCTCCTCCCCGCTGACTTTCGGCCCACCTCCTTGCGGGAGATTTCGGTCTTCCTGCCGTTCACCATCTTGTATTCGATGCGGTAGGAAACACGCACCTTGCTGTAGATTGTCGTGATCTGGTGAACGCCGATGAATGCCCATTGCGACGCGACCCGCGAGGTTCCGCCGGAGAAGACCAGCGGACAAGCGGAAAAGCAGTACGCGCCATAGGAATAGGTATTACCAAGCGAGGGTACATTCTTTGCGATAGCGGCGTCGCAACGCATATCATCTTCTGGACAATCCTTCAGCCGTGTGCCGCCCACGGCCGTTTCAAGACCGGCCTTGCGGATCATCCGGCCCATCGCATAAGCGGCGTCGACTTCACCACCCTCTGAAAGAAACACGATCGGCATTTTCCGGTTGCCGATTGTCTTCAGAATTTTTCGGAGCTGCGCCGGCGTATCGGAGGTTATGCGTCCCTCTGCCGATATCCATTCCGGACAGTCTTCCATGCAGAGGAGGCTGCGCACGAGGATGAACCGCATCGGCGGCTGCCCTGCCTGCTTCTTCTGCCCGGCAGCCTGCGAAGTTGCCGCTCCTATCGCCAGCGTCAGAAATAATAAAGCAAGTAATATCAGGGAAAATAGGGATTTCACAAAAAAAGAAATCGCAGAGCGCACGATTAAATTGCCTCAATTATACATGGTAAAACGCTTAGCAATTGCATTGATCGCCAGCAAGCCGCTTTTCGACACGTGTTGCTCCGGCTTTCTCCAAGGTGATTCTCTCCCCGCATCACTGCGCGAGACCCATGAGTCTGGGCATGGAGGAGATCAAAGATACCAGAACTCTATATCCACAAGTTGAAATTCAACCAATGCGCGATCCCCTGTCAATAATTTTACACAATGTGAGTAAATCGCCGACGTGAAGTCAATTGGGACTAGCATTCAGCCGCCTTTCTGTGTTTGATAGCGTTAACATTTGGGACTGCCGGGGGCGTATAAATGTCTTACATGACCACCTCTGAAAGACAGTCATTGCTTTCGGCAGGACTCGCCACTGCCCGAACGCGCAGTCTGTTTGCGCAAGCGCTCGGCCGGGTCTCCGCCGCTTTCGGATTGTCGCATGCGACGCTGATGCACGCTCCCTCCCCGGAAGACCTCCTGTTGAAACCCCTGCTGATCGAAAGTTCGCTTCCGGCCGCCTATGTCAGGGAGTTCGACCGCGCCCACATGATGCGCGGCTGTCCTTTTGGCTTGCGGCTGAGAGAATCTGCCGTCCCGCCGGCCTGGCACCTCAACGACGCCGTCAATGGTCAGGCCTTCCCCGCCGAACTGCGTGCCCTGATGCTGCGCCATGCCATACCGGCGGGCGTTGCCATGCCGACCATTGCAGCGAATGGCCAGCGCCTGGTCTTCTGGTTCTGCGGCGAGCGCGCCGCACTTGGCCAGAGCGAGGTCAACGAGCTGGCAATGATCATTCTGCATGCCCTCGACGCATACAATGCAGTCAAACGCAACGAGGAATGCGCCTATAACGCGCTATCGACTCGAGAACTAGAGGTTGTGCGCTGGACTGCTCAGGGCAAGACCTCGATCGAAATCGGCCAGATCCTTGCGCTCTCGGACCATACGGTGAATGCCTATATGACGAACGCGATCAAAAAACTCGATTGCGTCAACCGTACCCAGTTGGTAGCTAAGGCAATTCGATTGAAGCTGATCAACTGAGGAATCGGAAGAGAGTCGGCACGTCGTCCCGTGATCTGGGGGAATCGTGTCTCTTCGCTTCGAACAGCCCGTCATCGACAAGGCAGAGCAATCCCGCGCCCACATCGGCATCACCGATGCGGAAATCGTTCGGATGCTTGCCGCCTATCGCCTTTTCGGCTTCTGGCGCATCGACATCGAGACGGGGCATTTCTTTGCAAGCGAGGATGTGCACGAGATCTTCAATCTCCCCTACAGCAACGGCCCCGTCAATCTGACCGAGTTGATGTCGCGCATCCACGAGGAGGACCGCAGCCTGATCGCCCAGACCTTCGAAGAGGCGAGCCTTCACGGCGTCGGTTTCCATTTCGTATACCGCGTGGATAACCGGCTTGGCGGCTACAAGCTGGTGCGCAGCGTCGGCCGCTTCCGTGACGATGAAAGCGGCGGCGGCATCGTCGGCATTACCTATGAATTTGTCGAGAAACTGCGCGTCGTCGGCTTCGAGGACAATACGGGGCGCCGCTGACGCCAGTTTTAGCGATCGAGCACCGAGCGGATCTCGACTATGTTCGAGCGCACCCTCAGAATATAGAAGCCCATGGTGGCAAGATGGCTCGGCATGATCCAGCCATCCTCGCGGCCATTCGAGATGATCGCCGGCTGGATGCGCAAGGCCGCCTGGAACTGCCGCATGGTCCCGCCCCAGATTGCTCCGAGATTGCGCTCCTGCACCACCTGCGAGAAATCCGCCTGCGCTGCCGCCATGATCGCGTAGTAGCCGTAGAGCTGGCCGTAGGCGAACCAGAACCGGTCGTCGGCGCGTGTGTCGAACCAGCCGCGATTATGGTTTTCCGAGCGCTCCGCGAGCATGTCGGAAGTACCACCGAGGTCGTTGGCGATGCGGTCGATGAATTGGATGAGATTGTCCGCACGGCCGTCAAAAATCGCGTTGCAGAGGGCGAGATCGGTGTTGAATTTGCGCAGGCTGCCGATCGCCGAGCGGTAATAGGAAGGTGTCGGCGTCTTCGGTCCGAACGGATTGAGCCCGAAATACCAGCTGTATTCATCGAACTGCAGATTGCCGCGCGCGCTCTGCAGGTCGTTGTTGATGCCCGACGTGCCGCGCACGCGTCCCAGCGTGTCGACAAGCTCCGCCGAGGTCCTCCGAATCGCCTGATTGACGCCGCGCTGGAACGATGCCTTGTTGTCGAGGAAGGGCGTGTGATCCCAGTCGACGCCGAAGAAGCCCATCTTGTACAGCAGCATGGAGGAGATCCATGCATTCTGGTTGACGTTGAAATCGGTCAGATCGGCTGTGACATCGACGATCGCCGAGCGCTGGCAGGTCTTCTGCGCCGTCGCATTGGCTCCCGCGGCGACTGGCACTTCCTGCCCGGCGGCAACCTTGCGGTCGGAAAGACGATACTGTTCGACGAAAGCGGTGTTGAAATTCGACCACACCTGCGTCTGCCAGAAGAAATAGCTGTAGAGCGCGACGAGCAGCGCCACGAAAGCGATGACCGGCAGCCGGACCATCCAGCTCCGACGCTGATACCAGCCGTGCGCGGCAAGGAAGGGCCAGAAAGCCCAGGCGCAAAATAGGCGAGCCCAGCGACCGATCGTCTGGCCGATCAGCCTGAAAAAACCGGCTATCCGGTCAAGCATCGTCGTCTCCTGTCAGGCGAGGCGAACACTACAGCGCCGCGCGTCTTTTCAGACCGCTAAGGACGCTGCAACACTTTGAGTTGCTGCATCCACATATGCGCTCGATGGGCCGAGCACAACACGAGCCATCCGATTTTTCGCAAGTGCGCCATGCGGAAAAGAGGCGCTGACTGTGTATTGCAGATCAGGAACGCAGGAAAGGCAGGTTGAAACGCAAGGACCTGCGCTCTGTGTCGATCAGAGGCGCTCCCGATTTTTCCGGCGCCGGCTCGGCATAGGTCGGAAACCTCCCGGTAAATTCCAGATCAGCGCGGCTCTTGCGCCGCTCCAGATCCTGGGCGACCAGCATGCCTTTCTCGAACAGCCTGATCGGCGCGGCGATATCGGGAAAGAGTTCCGGCTTGATCCGCATCTTCATACCCGGCCGGTCGGTATCGACCTGCGCCTGGTAGATGATCAACCGCTCCTCGACGTCGATCATCAGCTTGCGCAGCAGCACGTTACAACCGGCGATCCGGCCGTTCAGCGAATCGACAAAGGCCTGGAACAGGCCGATGAAACGCTCGCGCCGCTGGCTGTCGTCGCGCATCTCGTGCTCGCCGGCAGAAATCTGCTCGGCCTGCGCCTTCAGCGCCCGCCGCTCCGCCTCCATCTGCTCCCAATGCGCCCTGTTGCCGTAGACGCCGATACGGCCCTGCGTCGTCAACGCCTTGGCATTGAGTTCCTTCATCTTGAGGCGGGCAATATCGATGGAATCGACCAGCCGGCGCCGTTGCTCGACGATGTCGACGAGACCGCGCTCGGCGGCCCTGTGCCGTTCGATGATCGAAGCGCGCTGGCCGCCGATCAACCTGGCGAGCGCATCCGATTTCGTCAGAAGTTCGAGCAGCCGTTCGATGACGGGGGCCTCGCGCACGCGTTCGGTATACCTGCGCCACATCCGCTGGCGCGACGTCCAGCCGGCCATCTTCTCGCGCAGCGTCAGCCCTCGGAAGCTGTCGAGATCCGCCGAAACCTCCGCCGTTAGCCGGTCGAGGGAAAAGACCAGCTCCGCCTGCAGGGCGTCGAGTGCGGCAGCATCGGCGATATGGGCCTGGAAACGAGAATTCTGCTCGAGGAAGACCTCGTCGGCCGACCGTGCTTCATCGCCGCTGAAGGCGTTGATCGCGGCCACGCAATAGTCTCCGTCGGCCGCAATCCTCTCGGCAAGGATGCCTGCAGCTTCGTATCGGCCGTCGAATGGCGGAGGTTTACGCACCAGGCTTCTCCAGGGAATCTCATTCGTCCCAAGCTAGAGCATGATGCCGAAAAGTGTGAGCGGTTTCCGTCCGAAACTGCGTAAAATAGAAAGCATGTCGCTTTCCGGCGCCAAAGAAAGCAGGCCGCATCGCGGCTTCAGACCGGCTCGGCGATCCAGGTCCCGTTCATCGCTTCGTCCCAATGCCTGCGGCAGAGCGAGACATATTTCTCATTGCCGCCGACTTCGATCTGCGCGCCTTCGTGCAGCACCTTCCCCGCCGCGTCGAGCCGCACCACCATCGTCGCCTTGCGCCCGCAATGGCAGATCGTGCGCACCTCGCGCATTTCGTCGGCGATCGCCAACAACTCCTGCGACGCAGGAAACAATTTGCCCTGGAAATCGGTTCTCAATCCGTAGACCATCACAGGAATGCCGAGCCTGTCGACGACGCGGGCAAGCTGCCAGACCTGGACAGGCGTCATGAAATGCGCCTCGTCGACGAAGATGCAGGCAATCGGCGCCCCTTCACCGCTCAGCGTCGCGATCAGCCGGAACAGGTCCTCGTGCGGTTCGAAGGGAATGGCGCTCGCCTCCAGCCCGATGCGCGAACCGATGACGCCTCGGCCGGTACGCTCGTCGAAGGCAGCGATCAGCTGCACCGTGCGCATGCCGCGCTCCTGATAATTGTAGGAGGCCTGCAGCAGCATCGTCGACTTGCCGGCATTCATCGTCGAGTAGTTGAAATAGAGTTTTGCCATTCAATCTCTCCTTGATCGGCTTATTGAAAGCTCACAATGGCAAAGAAAAGCCCCGCAACAGTGATAATCACAGAAATTCCGCTCAAAAACTGCTGAAAACTCCAAAAACAAGCTGCTTCCAAAAATCTGCCCGACGTCGCAATCGCATGGGTCGATACGACGCAAACGCACTGAGGTCGCTTGTCAAACTCGGCTATTGGTGGTTGGCTTGGGAACTTAAAGACTGGGAGTCTAAAATGAAAACAACAAGCACATTCAAATTCGTCACTGCCACTGCCATCGCTACTCTCTCCATTGCGACCGCTGCCTTCGCCGCGGATCCCGACAGCTGCTCCACCGTTCATTTCTCGGACGTCGGCTGGACCGACATTACCGCCACCACCGCCACTGCCTCCGTCGTCCTGAAGAGCATCGGCTATCAGACCGATATCAAGGTCCTTTCGGTACCGGTCACCTATACCTCGCTGAAGAACAAGGACATCGACATCTTCCTCGGCAACTGGATGCCGACCCAGGAAAAGGACGTCCGCCCCTATCTCGACGACAAGTCGGTCGAATCCTTCGGCCCCAACCTCGTCGGCGCCAAGTACACGCTCGCCACCAACGCCAAGGGTGCGGAACTCGGCATCAAGGACTTCAAGGATATCGCCGCCCACAAGGACGATCTCGACGGCAAGATCTACGGCATCGAGCCAGGCAATGACGGCAACCGCCTCGTCATGGATCTGATCGAAAAGAATACCTTCGGCATGAAGGATTTGGAAGTCGTCGAATCCTCCGAACAGGGCATGCTCGCCCAGGTCGCTCGCGCCGAAAAAGCAGGCAAGCCCATCGTCTTCCTCGGCTGGGAACCCCATCCGATGAACACGAATTTCAAGCTGACCTATCTCACAGGCGGTGACGACGTCTTCGGCCCGGACTTCGGCGGCGCCAAGGTCTACACCAATGTTCGCGCCGGCTATGTCGGCGAATGCCCGAATGTCGGCGCGATGCTGAAGAACCTGACGTTCTCCCTCGAGATGGAGAACCAGATCATGGGCAAGATCCTCGACGACGGCAAGGAGCCGGAAGCTGCGGCGACCGAATGGCTGAAGGCCAACCCCTCCGCCCTCGATCCCTGGCTTGCGGGCGTCAAGACCCGCGACGGCAAGGGCGACGCGCTGGCGGCTGCCAAGACCGGCCTCGGCCTTTGACGATATGATGGGGCGGCTCGCCGCCCCATTTTATTTTTGTCCGATTGTTGATTTTTTTGGATAGGCGCGCCCCTTGAATTGGATCACCGACGCTAAGATTCCCATCGGCTCAATGGCCAAATCCTTCGTGGACTGGCTGACATCGAACGGCGAGTGGTTCTTCAACCAGCTCGCCTTCCTGCTGTCGAGCGCCATAGACGGCCTACTCTTCGTGCTGCAGAAGCCCCACCCGCTGATCGTCATCGCTGCCATCACCGCCCTTGCCTTCTGGCTGCGCCGGTCGATCGCAGTTACGCTCTTCACCTGTCTTGGGCTGCTGCTCATCGTAAACCAAGGGTATTGGAAAGAGACGACGGAGACGCTCGCCCTGGTGCTCGCCGCCACCTTCGTTTGCATGGTGATCGGCATTCCCTTCGGCATTGCCGCCGCCCGCCGCCCTTGGGTCTATGCCGCCATGCGCCCGGTGCTCGATCTGATGCAGACCATTCCGACATTCGTCTATCTGATTCCGGCGCTCATCCTCTTCGGCCTCGGCATGGTCCCGGGCCTGATCGCGACGGTCATCTTCGCCATCCCCGCCCCCATCCGGCTGACGCGCCTCGGCATCATCTCGACGCCGCGTTCCCTCGTCGAAGCCGCCGTTGCTTTTGGCGCAACGCCAATCCAGGTGCTGCGCAAGATCGAACTTCCCTTTGCCATGCCGCAGATCATGGCCGGCCTCACCCAAACCATCATGCTGTCCCTGTCGATGGTGGTCATCGCCGCCCTCGTAGGGGCTCCCGGGCTTGGCGTGCCGGTCGTGCGCGCGCTCAACACCGTCAATATCGCCAAGGGCTTCGAAGCCGGTTTCTGCATCGTCATCCTGGCGATCATTCTCGACCGCATATTCCGCACCGCGGGTGAAGGAGGCGGCGCATGACCGCAGTAAGCTTCAAGGATGTCAGCATCATCTTCGGCGATCGGCCGGAAACAGCGCTTGCCATGGTCGACCAGGGCAAAACACGTGACGAAATCGGCGCCGCCACCGGCCTGGTGCTCGGCGTCGCCAATGCCTCGCTGACCATCGAAGAAGGCGAAATCCTGGTGCTGATGGGCCTTTCCGGCTCGGGCAAGTCGACGCTGCTGCGCGCTGTCAACGGGCTCGCCCCGGTGGTGCGCGGCGACGTCTCGGTCTCGACCTCCAATGGTCCGGTCAACCCTTACAGATGTAACGCCAAGGCGCTGCGGGAGCTGCGCACCCACACCGTCTCCATGGTGTTCCAGCAATTCGCTCTTCTGCCCTGGCGAACAGTCGCCGAGAATGTCGGCTTTGGCCTTGAACTCGCCGGCATGCCGGAGCCCGAACGCAAGCGGCGCGTCGGCGAACAGCTCGAGCTCGTCAACCTGACGAAATGGGCCGACCGCAAGGTCAACGAACTCTCGGGCGGCATGCAGCAGCGCGTCGGGCTTGCGCGCGCATTTGCCACCGGCGCCCCTATCCTGCTAATGGACGAGCCGTTTTCGGCGCTTGATCCCTTGATCCGTACCCGCCTGCAGGACGAGCTCCTGGAGTTCCAGCGGCGTCTGAAGAAGACCATCCTCTTCGTCAGCCACGATCTCGACGAGGCCTTCCGCATCGGCAACCGCATCGCCATCATGGAGGGTGGCCACATCATCCAGTGCGGAACGCCGCACGACATCGTCAAGAACCCCGCCGACCAGTATGTCGCCGATTTCGTGCAGCATCTCAACCCGATCAGCATGCTGACGGCGGCCGACGTGATGCAGCCCGGCCTCGGCCAGACGGCCGCCGGCATGAGCGTCAGCGCCACGGCCCGCGCCGCGACCCCGCTCGTCGATATCCTCGATGCCCTTGCCCGCCAGCCCGGCAGCATCGGCATCGTCGAGAACGGCACGATCGTGGGCACCATCTCGGCCCAAGATATCGTTGCCGGCCTCACCCGCCATCGCCGCAGGCAGGACGCTTGATGTTTTCAATCCGCTTTGCCACAAAGCGGATATGAAAGATCAACCCTCGCCCATACGCGAAACCGACGACGATGCCCGCAAGCTCGCCCGCGTGCTTCTGCGCTCCGCGCGGCACGCGGCGATTGCCGTTCTCGACCCCGAGACCGGCTTCCCCTTCGCCAGCCGCGTGCTGGTCGCGACCGATATTGACGGCACCCCCGTCATCCTCGTTTCGAAGCTGTCGGCCCATACCAGGGCGCTCGCCAGCGACCCGCGCGCCTCACTCCTGACCGGCGAGCCCGGCAAAGGCGATCCGCTCGCCCACCCTCGCCTGACAACCCAATGCCTGGCTGAACCCGTCGAGCGCGACAATGTGTTCTACGAGCGCATACGCACGCGTTTTCTCGCTCGCCACGCCAAGGCGAAGCTTTATCTCGACTTTCCTGATTTCCTGTTCTTCCGTCTCAAGCCGGAACGGGCCAGCCTCAATGGCGGCTTCGGCCGCGCTTACCTGCTCGGCGCAAACGATCTCGTAATCCAGTCGTCCGCGAATGAAGAAGTCGCCGCCAGAGCGGCAGAAGCAGTGCGAGATTTAGTAGCGCGCTACCCCGATGTGGCCGAGACCCTCGCTACCAGGCTAAAGGCTCCGGAATCGGCTTCCTGGCGCATTTGTGGTGTCGATCCCTCAGGTTTCGACATGATTTCCGGCGATTATCTGCTGCGATACGAATTCGAAACCCTCGCTGGGGACGCCGATCACATTTGTTCAAACATATCTAAAATAGCATACTCGATACCTTAAATTTAGGTATATACAATCTTCGCCCGCAGTTGCTAGTTTTCGGGCGTCGGTTAAAATCCCGGCTGGCGGCCAGTGCCCACACGGATGATGTACGTTTCGCATTAGGAAGATAACAATATGGAAACCACGGATTTGGCCGATCACACCAATGTGGCGGCGGCGTTATTATCGGCCATGGCCAACCCGAAGAGATTGCTGATCCTGTGTAGCCTCGTGAAGGGCGAAGTGGCCGTCGGCGTACTTGCAACGCAGGTCGGCCTCAGCCAGTCGGCTCTTTCCCAGCACCTATCGAAACTGCGCGCTCAAAAGCTGGTCAAGACCCGCCGCGACGCACAAACCATTTATTATTCGAGCACCTCCGAGCCGGTGATAAGGATCCTGGCGACGCTCGAAGACATCTACCTCGTGCAGAACCGGAACAGATCCGCCGCTTGATGATAGCGCTGACATGAATGTCGGCCGATGTCGTGGCGTAAGGGGATGTTCCCGGAGGCGCGGCAACGATATTTTAGCACCTGAACCTTATGGCACGACCGGCAAACTTGCGATTTGCCGGTCGTGCCTTTTTAATTGCGTCTGTCGGCCCCGAGCTGTTCCCAGATTGCCCGAGCTATTCCCAGATTGATGGGGCAACTCGAGCCTCCCGCCACCAGTGGCTCTCTGGCGTTTTCCCGTTGACGCATCGGGAAGCCCTGATAATTTGACCGGGCAGTCAAAATTTGGGCGTGAAGCCCCGGGAAAGGGCCGTCAGCGGCCAGGAGAACAGCATGTCCAATCGCCTCAACGCACCGAACGATCTTCGCGCCTTCTGGATGCCCTTCACAGCAAATCGCCAGTTCAAGAAGGAGCCGCGCATGTTCGTCGGCGCCAAGGACATGTATTATACCACCCATGACGGCCGTCAGGTGCTGGACGGCACTGCCGGCCTCTGGTGCGTCAACGCCGGCCACTGCCGTCCGAAAATCACCGAGGCAATCCGTGAGCAGGCCGGCGAGCTCGATTACGCCCCGGCCTTCCAGCTCGGCCACCCCAAAGCCTTCGAACTGGCGAACCGCCTAGTCGACATCGCTCCCGAAGGCCTGAACCACGTTCTCTATACCAATTCCGGATCCGAATCCGTCGAGACAGCGCTCAAGGTGGCGCTCGCCTATCACCGCGTGAAGGGCAATGGTTCTCGTTTCCGCCTGATCGGCCGCGAGCGCGGCTATCACGGCGTCAACTTCGGCGGCATCTCCGTCGGCGGCATCGTCACCAATCGCAAGATGTTCGGCACGCTGCTGACCGGGGTCGATCACATGCCGCATACCCACCAGCCCGGAAAGAACAACTTCACCCGCGGCGAGCCCGAGCATGGCGGCGACATCGCCACCGAGCTCGAGCGTATCGTCACCCTGCACGACGCCTCCACCGTTGCCGCCGTCATCGTCGAGCCGGTGGCCGGCTCCACCGGCGTCCTGATCCCGCCGAAGGGCTATCTGCAGAAGCTGCGCGAGATCTGCACCAAACACGGCATCCTTCTGATCTTCGACGAGGTCATCACCGGCTTCGGCCGCCTCGGCGCCCCCTTCGCCGCGCAATATTACGACGTCAAGCCCGACATGATCACCGCAGCCAAGGGACTGACCAACGGCGTCATTCCGATGGGCGCCGTCTTCGTCACCTCCGAGATCCATGATGCCTTCATGAACGGTCCGGAGCATATGATCGAGTTCTTCCACGGCTATACCTATTCCGGCAACCCGATCGCCTCCGCCGCCGCCCTCGCCACACTCGACACCTACAAGGAAGAAGGGCTGTTGACACGCGCCGCCGAGCTTTCCGATTACTGGGCCGACGCGCTGCATTCGCTGAAAGACTGCCCCAATGTCATCGACATCAGGAACACCGGCTTGATCGGCGCGATCGAACTCGATCCGATTGCCGGCGAGCCGACCAAGCGCGCCTTCACCGCTTTCCTGAAAGCCTATGAAAGCGGCCTGCTGATCCGCACCACCGGCGATATCATCGCGCTCTCTCCGCCGCTGATCATCGAGAAGCAGCATATCGACGAGCTTTTCGGCAAGCTGCGGACCATCCTGCAGAACAACATCTGAGAAAACTCTCAAGCTTTCGGCATCATGGCCTGCGGGGACTCAAACCCACGCAGGCCTTTTGTTGCCGCGATGGATCGACCTCAGGTCACGGCGGCGACGGACAGACAGAGGGCGAATTTCTTCAGCAGCCGGCGATCGAAATGCCCTTCATTGCCAAGCATCCATTTCAGTGCCTGGCTGGCGCTCCATGGCGCCCTGTAGGGCCGCACCGAGGTGACGGCGTCATACACGTCGCAAATCGCCGCAAGACGTGCATGAAAGCTGACCTGCGTCTCAGAAAGCTTGCGGGGATAACCCTTGCCGTCGATCCGCTCATGATGGTTGAGGCAGACGTCGAGAACGATCTCCGACATGCCTTCCTGGCGCGACAGGATTGCGTGTCCCTTTTCCGGATGGTCGCGGATCATCTTGATCTCGTCTTCATCCAGACGTCCTTCCTTGTTGAGCACCTCCAGCGGAATTTCGAGCTTGCCGACGTCGTGCAGTAATCCTGCTGTGCCGAGCATCTGCACGGTTGTCTCGTCAAGTCCGAGATGGCGGCTGAAAAGGATCATCAGCGCACTCACAGAAATGGAATGCAGGAACGTCACCTCGTCCCTGGATTTCAGGCGCGTAACGCTTAGGAAGACGGTCGGGTTCTGATCGATCGACTTGGAGACCGAGGAAATCACCGGCGCCACCTGATCGACGCTGATCCCATCGCCATGCTGCAACCGACCGAAAACGTTCTCCAGCACCTGCACGGATTTCTGAATCGTCTCGTGTGCGGCCTTGGTGTCGATCTCGAGATTGCCGCCTGGCAGGCCATCAATATCGAGGCCCCTGCTGGTATTGATGACCACGCCTGGAATGCCACTCTTGCGAAGAGTCACGGCATCCATTTCACGGCGCAGGAGAAATCTTCTCTTGGACAGAAGAGGATCTTGCCATACACCCTCGATCGCCTCGACAAACATTCCGGTGCGCACCTGTCTGGCTTCGATACGCTTGAGCATGCAGATCTCTGTTCCTGAAATATCTCTCTATTTGTCGTCGACCGTTTTTGCATCGCAACAATATATGCACGAACAATGGTTCTACTCCGATTGGTAGAATCAAATGTTAATCTCAAACAAAATTGAAGTTCCAGATATGAGAGAACATCCGCGAAATTCGAGAGCCTTCATCCGCTCATCGCTGATACGGGCTCCCCGAGTCTCCTCCGAAAAGCGGAAAACGGCGCCGGATCGAACGATTTTCGACGAAACCGTGCCGGACCGCCTCGATTTTCGTTTCATTTTGTTATGATCTTGCGGAATCTCACCAAAATTCCTAGAAATCTTGCCGTTGCACCCATCCGAGCCAAATATGGCCGGAGGGCGTATTGATCGCGCCAAAATCGATCGTCCTTGGCACAGCCTGGCGCTGTTGAACGATCCGGAAAACCGGCGCGGCACCTCATCGCGGGTCAATGACCCCATCCAAGGAGACAGACTATGACCCTCAAGACCTTGACGGCGACCCTGGTTGCGTCGCTCGCCTTTGCGCCGCTAGCCCACGCCGATATCACCATCGGCCTGATTGCGCCGCTGACCGGCCCCGTCGCTGCCTATGGCGACCAGGTGAAGAACGGCGCTCAGACCGCCGTCGACGAGATCAACAAGAAGGGCGGCATTCTCGGCGAGAAGGTGGTCCTTGAACTGGCCGACGATGCCGGCGAACCGAAGCAGGGCGTTTCCGCCGCCAACAAGGTCGTCGCCGACGGCATTCGCTTCGTCGTCGGCCCGGTCACCTCGGGTGTCGCCATTCCGGTTTCGGACGTGCTTGCTGAAAACGGCGTGCTGATGGTCACCCCGACCGCGACGGCCCCCGACCTGACCAAGCGCGGTCTCACCAACGTGCTGCGCACCTGCGGCCGCGACGACCAGCAGGCCGAAGTTGCCGCCAACTACGTGCTGAAGAATTTCAAGGACAAGCGCGTCGCCATCGTCAACGACAAGGGCGCCTATGGCAAAGGCCTCGCCGACGCCTTCAAGGCGACGCTGAACGCCGGCGGCATCACCGAAGTCGTCAATGACGCGATCACCCCCGGCGACAAAGATTTCAGCGCGCTGACCACCCGCATCAAGTCGGAGAAAGTCGACGTCGTCTATTTTGGCGGCTATCATCCGGAAGGCGGCCTGCTCGCCCGCCAGCTGCATGACCTCGCCGCCAACGCCACGATCATCGGTGGCGACGGCCTCTCCAACACCGAATTCTGGGCAATCGGCACGGATGCCGCCGCCGGAACCGTCTTCACCAACGCCTCGGACGCCACGAAGAGCCCGGATTCCAAGGCCGCTGCCGAAGCGCTCGCTGCCAAGAACATCCCGGCCGAAGCCTTCACACTCAACGCCTATGCCGCCGTCGAAGTGCTGAAGGCCGGCATCGAGAAGGCAGGCAGCGCCGAGGATGGTACAGCCGTCGCGGCCGCGCTGAAAGACGGCAAGGAAATCCCGACCGCGATTGGCAAGGTCACCTATGGCGAGACCGGCGACCTGACTTCGCAGAGCTTTTCGCTCTACAAATGGGAAGGCGGCAAGATCGTCGCCGCTGAGTGACAGGCAGTATTGACGGAAGCAGGATCGGGCGCCTCGCGGCGCCCGGTTTTGCAGGCCTAGACTGCAGATCAGTCCGGCTTTTTCGCATCTTGATCCATATAGTCTTCCAGCGTCGTGGGTGTAACGAGAACCAGCGGCTGAAGATAGGTCCTGTTGGGTAGAGGCCTTGGAACTATCTCATAGAAACGAGAAACGACATTGCGCTTGAGGCTTGCATCCATAATGTCGCTTCCAGAAGGCTTTTCGAAGGTGACGTCACTAACTCTTCCGTGCTTATCGATTGTGAATTTGGCCCAATTCTGAGTTGTCGTTGTAGTCGCACAGCCGCTCAACAGAAAAACCGCCGCGCAGACCGTCGAAATAATTGCTTTCATATCATGACCTTGAGTTGGGAATTGAGATCTGTATTCTCGCGTCACTAGCACCGCTGACACCAGGATAAAAGCAGCTGAAAATACCACTCGATGTTTTCCATCATTCACCCGGCGTCAGAGGTAGAAATCAGTCGAAGAGGTAGATCATGACCACCAAACTCGAACGTCTCATCGACCAGGGCGTCGGCCGGGTGCCTGCCGATATCGTGCTGAAGGGTGGCCGCTTCTTCGACCTCGTCACCGGTGAACTCGTCCAGTCGGACATCGCCATCGGCGCCGATCGCATCGTCGGCACTTCGGGCAATTATCAGGGCGAAACCGAGATCGACATATCGGGAAAAACAGTCGTTCCCGGCTTTATCGACACGCATCTGCATATCGAATCCTCGCTCGTCACACCGCATGAATTCGACCGCTGCGTCCTGCCCTACGGCGTCACCACCGCGATCTGCGATCCGCACGAAATCGCCAATGTGCTCGGCGCCGCCGGCATCGAGTTCTTTCTCCAATCCGCACTCGAGACGATCATGGACATCCGCGTCCAGCTCTCCTCCTGCGTTCCGGCAACCCATCTCGAAACCTCCGGCGCCGACCTGCCGATCGAACGCCTCCTGCCCTACCGCCACCATCCGAAGGTCATCGGCCTTGCCGAATTCATGAATTTCCCCGGCGTGATCCACAAGGATCCCGTCTGCTTGGCCAAGCTCGACGCCTTCCAGGGCGGCCACATCGACGGTCATGCGCCGCTGCTGACCGGCAACGACCTCAACGGCTACCTCGCAGCCGGTATCCGCACAGAGCACGAATGCACGACCGCCACCGAGGCGCTGGAAAAGATCCGCAAAGGCATGCATATCCTGGTCCGCGAGGGCTCGGTGTCCAAGGATCTTGCCGCGCTGATGCCCATTATCACCGAGCGGCTTTCGCCTTACCTGGCGCTCTGCACCGACGACCGCAATCCGCTCGACATCGCCGAACAGGGTCATCTCGATCACATGATCCGCACGGCCATCGCAAGCGGCGTCGAGCCCCTGGCGATCTACCGCGCCGCCTCGATCTCAGCCGCCCGCGCCTTCGGCCTCAGGGACCGCGGCCTGGTGGCGCCGGGCTGGCGCGCCGATCTGGTGGTACTCGACAGCCTGGAAGATTGCCGTGCCGACATGGTCTTCTCCGCCGGCCGCCGCGTCACCGATGCGCTCTTTTCCTCACGCAGGCCGGTTGCGCCAATCGGCCTCGACAGCGTCAAGGCCCGGCCGGTCAACGCCGCCCATTTCGGCGTGCCGGTCACCGAAGGCGAAACGCCGGTTATCGGCGTCATGCCGGGCAAGATCATCACCGAGCATCGCCGCTACCGCTTGCCTGTCAGGGGCAACGAAACATCGGTCGATCTTGCCAACGACATCATCAAGGTCGCCGTCATCGAGCGCCACGGCAAGAACGGCAACCACGCCAACGGCTTCGTCCAGGGTTTCGGTCTGAAGAAGGGCGCGATCGCCTCCACCGTCGGCCATGACAGCCACAATATTTGCGTCGTCGGCGTCGACGAGGACGACATGGCGCGCGCCGCAAACCGCCTTGGCGAGATCAAGGGCGGCTTCGTCGTCGTCGAAGACGGCAAGGTCACCGGCGAAATCGCCCTGCCCATCGCCGGCCTGATGAGCCTCGAGCCCTATGAGACGGTCCGCGATACGCTGCACCATCTGCGCAAAGCCGCCTTCGCGCTCGGCGCCACGCTGGAGGAACCCTTCCTCCAACTCGCTTTCCTGCCACTGCCGGTCATCCCGCACCTGAAGATCTCGGACAAGGGAATGGTCGACGTAAACAAGTTCGCGCTGATCGGGTGATCTGCCTGCCGAGCAACGGAGGAAGACAGACTGTGCCTATCGCCAGCCTTCCGGTAATTCATCATTCTCGGCGGGTTCTGCTTCCAGCACGTTGTCGAGCAGCTTCAAAAGACCATCACCAGTCGCGCCGCCTGCCCGTCTCTTGAGAAATTCCTCGGCAGTTTCGACGGCACCGACCTTTTGCGCGACCGCCGATGCGATCCACTGATTGAGAGACACGCCGTCTTCCCTCGCAAGGCGGGCAGCAGCCGCCCTGATTGAGCTTGGAAGTTTGAGCGGATAGGTGTTCGTGCTCATTTCCTGATTTCCTCCAGCAACTCCGAGGGACGAATCACCCGGAGCCCGAACCGGTCCTTCACCGCTTCGAAATCCCGGATATTGTACGTCACAAGCGCATCCGCACGTCCATTGACCGCCGCCTCGAGTACCAGTTCGTCCTGCGGATACGACAGTTGGGGCCGCCAGCGGAAATGCACATCCACCGCCTCGGCCAACGCAGCCATTTCCGCCATCAGGTCATCGATCTCCGGCGGCGTAAACCGATGAACTGCGACGTGCTCCGGACGCTTCAGCACCGCTTCGTACTCCAGAAAAAGCGCCGTCGTGACCAGCGGCCTGATCGCCCTCTTCGCTGTCAGCTGCAATATTGCGAAAGATGCACCGGTTCTGCTGCGAAGAGCGGCGGTCAATATGTTGGTATCAAGCACGACCCTCTTCATAGAACTAACATGATACATCCCATGGGATGTTTCAATTGGAATTGGACGTCACACTCGCGCACAGAACCCGTCCAGCGCCGCAAGCTTCACCAGCCCCGAACCTGCCACCGCTTCAAAGCCCGGCAGTTCAAGCCGTTCCCCGAGCACCACGCCTTCAGGCAGGCGGAATTCCGCCGGTTCGCGCGTCAGGTTGAAAACGAAAAGTAGCTTTTCCCCCTCCTTCTCGCGGGTAAACGCCAGCAGGTCTTGATTGGTGCCGATAAAGGTCATTTCGCCGTCGGTCAGCGCCGGGTGGCTCTTCCGGAAGGCGAGTGTCCTGCGGTAGTGGTGCAGCACCGAGCTGTTGCTTCCCTCCTGCGTATCTACGGAAAGTGCCGCCTGTTCGTAGGGCACCGGCAACCAGCTCTTTTCTGCAGACGTGAAGCCCGCATGCGCCTTGCCGGCCTCCCAGGGCATCGGTGTGCGGCATCCGTCGCGTCCCTTGAAGGCCGGCCAGAAGCGGATGCCATAGGGGTCGCGCAGATCCTCGAAGGCGAGCTCCGCCTCCGGCAGACCGAGTTCCTCGCCCTGATAGAGGCAGATCGAGCCGCGCAGCGCCGCAAGCACCGAGATCGCCAGCTTAGCGATGGCAGGGCGCTCATCGGCCGTCAGCGCAAAACGGCTGACATGACGCATGACGTCGTGGTTTGAGAAAGCCCAGCAGACCCAGCCGTCGGTCACCGACTTCTGAAAAGCCTCGACGCAGCCGCGAATATGCTCGGCGGTAAAATCCGGTCCCAAGAGATCGAACGTGTAGCACATATGCAGCTTATCGCCGCCGCTCGTATAGGCGGCCACCGTCTTCAGCGAACGCGCACCGTCGCCCACCTCGCCAACGGTCGTGCGATCCTCGTACTGATCGAGCAGCACCCGGAAGCGTTTGAGAAAATCGACGTTTTCCGGCTGCGTCTTGTCGTAGAGGTGGTTCTGCATGCCGTAGGGATTGCTGTCGGGCGCATCGAGACCGGCGTCATCCTCATCAGGCTCGTGCGGCGGATTGCTTCTGAGCTGCTGGTCGCAGAAATAATAGTTGACCGTATCCAGCCGAAAACCGTCGACGCCACGGTCAAGCCAGAACTTCACCGTCTCCAGCACCGCATCCTGCACTTCCTTGCTGTGGAAATTCAGGTCCGGCTGCGAGGTCAGGAAATTGTGCTGGTAATATTGCCGGCGCACGCCGTCCCACTCCCAGCCCGGCCCGCCGAAGATCGACAGCCAATTGTTCGGCGCCGTGCCATCCGGCTTCGGGTCGGCCCAGACATACCAGTCCGCCTTCGGATTGGTCCGGCTGGTCCGGCTCTCGACGAACCACGGATGCCGGTCTGATGTGTGCGAGATCACCTGATCGATGACGACCTTGATGCCGAGCCTGTGCGCCTCGGCCATCATCTCGTCGAAATCGGCGAGCGTCCCAAAGATCGGGTCGACATCGCAATAATCGGAAACGTCATAGCCCATGTCGGCCATCGGCGACTTGAAGAAGGGCGAGAGCCAGATCGCATCGACCCCAAGGCTGGCGATATGCGGCAGCCGGCGGGTGATCCCCTTGAGGTCGCCGAGCCCATCGCTGTTGGTGTCTTGAAACGAGCGCGGGTATACCTGATAGATCACCGCGCCGCGCCACCAGTCCGCATTCCCGCCTGCCTGCAATGCCATCAGCTACATCTCCTGCTCGTTTGCGCTCGTCACACTAAAGCGGACGGGGCAAAAGACAACCGGGGTGGGGCCTTAATGGCGGCGGTTACGCGGTAGCGACAGATCGTCGCGATCCGACAAGGAGGAGACGTATACAGGCTTGCCCACAACCCGTTCCCAGCTCCGCATTTGGGGTTGCAACGCGATTCCTTTGCGATAAGGTGCGCGCTGACCTGCACGTAAGAGGTCAAATGTCGGGAACAGATATCTAATAAAGGCGCAAAGCCTAGAAAGGTGGACCCACCATGAACCAGTTCACGAAAAAATTTCTCGCCTCCGCAATGCTTGGCACTTTGCTGGCGTTTTCGGCGCATGCGGCCACGCTGAATATTCACAATGGTGGCGACCCGCAGTCGCTCGATCCGCAGAAGCTTTCCGGCGACTGGGAAAACCGTATCGCCGGCGACATCTTCGAAGGCCTCGTCACCGAGGACGCCAAGGACAATCCGGTCCCCGGCCAGGCAGAAAGCTGGACGATTTCGCCTGATGGCAAGGTTTACACCTTCAAGCTTCGCGACGGCATCAAGTGGTCCGATGGCCAGCCGGTAACGGCGGGAGACTTCGTCTTCGCCTTCCAGCGCCTCGTCGACCCGAAGAACGCCGCCGACTATGCCTATCTGCAGTTCACCATCAAAAATGCCGAAAAGATCAACAAGGGTGAGATCACCGATCTCAACCAACTCGGCGTCAAGGCGATCGACGACAAGACACTCGAAATCACCCTCGAAAATCCGACCCCCTATTTCCTCAATGCCCTGATGCATTACACCGCCTATCCGCTGCCCAAGCACGTCGTCGAGGCGAAGGGTCAGGATTGGGTCAAGATCGGCAACATCGTCACCAACGGTCCCTATAAGCCGGTCGAATGGGTTCCGGGTTCGCATGTCACCACGGTCAAGAACGATCAGTGGTACGGCGCCAAGGATCTGAAGATCGACGGCGCGAAGTTCTTCGTACTCGAAGACCAGGAAGCCGCGCTGAAACGCTACCGCGCCGGCGAATTCGATATCCTCACCGACTTCCCGACCGACCAGTACGAGTGGATGAAGAAGAACCTGCCTGGCCAGGCGCATGTCGCGCCCTTTTCCGGCCTCTACTACTATGTCATCAATTCGACCAAACCGCCCTTCGCCGACAAGCGGGTGCGCCAGGCGCTCTCCATGGCGATCAACCGCGAAGTCATCGGCCCGCAGATTCTCGGAACCGGCGAACTGCCGGCCTATTCCTGGGTCCCGCCGGGCACGGCAAACTACGGCGAACCGGCCTACGTCTCCTGGAAGGATCTTCCCTATAAGGACAAGGTCGAAGAAGCCAAGAAGCTGCTGAAGGAAGCCGGTTTCGGTCCGGATCATCCGCTGACTGCCGAGCTCAAATATAACACCAACGACAACCACAAACGCATCGCCGTGGCGATCGCCTCGATGTGGAAGCCGCTCGGCGTCAATGTCGAACTCGTCAATGCCGAGACCAAAGTGCACTATGACCAGTTGCAGCGCGGCGAAGTACAGATCGGCCGTGCCGGCTGGCTCGCCGATTACAACGATCCGGACAATTTCCTGAACCTCCTGGTTACAGGCGTCCAGATGAACTACGGCCGTTGGTCCAATCCTGAGTACGACAAGTTGATCAAGGACGGCAACGCCGAGACGGATCTGAAGAAGCGGGCCGAAATCTTCAAGAAGGCCGAGCAGCTGGCGCTTGATGATTCTGCCGCCCTGCCGATCTACTACTACGTTTCGAAAAACGTCGTTTCGCCGAAGATTGAAGGCTTCGTCGACAATATTCAGGACATCCACCGCACCCGCTGGCTGTCGATGAAAGAGTAAGGGAAAACGGCCCTTCCCGTCTCTAGCGGGAAGGGCCGGCCCACGACCATGATCAAATACGCCCTCCGTCGCCTGCTATCGACGATCCCCGTACTGTGGATCGCCGTCACAGCCTGTTTTTTCGTTTTGCGCCTTGCCCCCGGCGGCCCGTTCGATGGCGAAAGGCCATTGCCGCCGGTGATCCTGAAAAACCTCGCTATCCACTACAACCTCGATAAACCGCTGATCCAGCAGTATCTGATCTATGTCGGCGACCTGCTGCGTGGTGATCTCGGCCCCTCCTTCGCCAGCGAGGATTTCACCGTCGCCCAGCAGATCATGATCGGTCTGCCCTACACCTTCACAATCGGGACGGCCGCTTTCCTGCTCGCCATCATCATCGGCGTCGCCGTTGGCTGTCTTGGGGCGCTCTACCAGAACAAGACGCCGGACTACATTCTCGGCGCTCTCATCCTGGTCGGCGTCGTGCTGCCGAACTTCCTGATCGCGCCGATCCTGCAGCTTATCTTCGGCATCCATCTCGCCTGGTTTCCGGTCGGCGGCTGGGGTGACGGCTCGATCAAATACCTGATCCTGCCGATCGTCGTTCTGGCCCTGCCGCATGCAGGCCGCATCTCGCGCATCACCCGTGGCTCGATGATCGAGGTGATGAACCAGAACTTCATCCGCACCGCCAAGGCCAAAGGCATCGGCCCACGGCTGACGGTGATGCGTCATGCGCTGAAACCGGCGCTGATGCCTGTCGTCTCCTATCTCGGGCCGGCGGCAAGCTACCTTCTCACCGGTTCGCTGGTTGTCGAAAGCATCTTCGGATTGCCCGGCATCGGGCGCTACTTCGTCAACGCAGCGCTGAACCGCGATTACGGCATGGTTCTCGGTACGGTCATCTTCTACATGGTGCTGATCGTATTCCTGAACCTTCTGGTCGATATCGCCTATGCTTGGCTCGACCCGAAAGTGAGAAACCGATGATTCTCAACCCCGCAAAACGCGAGCTGCTCGCCCAGGAGCTTCTCGAAGCGGAGGGTCTCGCACCCGAAGGCCGTTCGCTGACCAAGGATGCACTGCGCCGTCTCGGGCGCAACAAGGCGGCCGTCTTATCGATCGTGGTCCTGGCGCTGCTGATCCTCGCAGCCTTCCTCGGCCCCTGGTTCGTTCCTTTCAACTACGAGGATCCGGATTGGGCCGCCTTCCGCATCCCGCCCTCGATCGAGACCGGCCATTATTTCGGCACCGACCCGAACGGCCGCGACCTTCTCGCCCGCGTGCTTTACGGCACCCGCATCTCGCTTGCCGTGGCGTTGACGGCGACCGTCGTCTCGGTCGTCATCGGCGTGCTCTACGGTGCGATTTCGGGCTATATCGGCGGCAGGCTGGACGCGATCATGATGCGCTTCGTCGACATCATGTACGCGTTCCCCTACATCCTCTTCGTCATCCTGCTGATGGTGATCTTCGGCCGCAACGTCTATCTGCTTTTCGCCGCGATCGGCGCGCTGGAATGGTTGACCATGGCCCGCATCGTGCGTGGCCAGACGCTGTCGATCAAGCACCGGGAATTTATCGAGGCGGCCCGTGCCTCCGGGCAGAGGCCGCTCAAGATCATCCTCAAGCACATCATTCCGAACCTCGTCGGACCCGTGGTGATCTTCGCAGCACTGACCGTGCCGGAGATCATCGCCACCGAAAGCTTTCTTTCCTATCTCGGCTTCGGCGTCCAGGAACCGCTGACCTCGCTCGGCACGTTGATCGCCGAGGGGAGCGATGCGATGGAAAGCATGCCGTGGCTGCTGATCTTCCCGGCAAGCTTCCTCGTGGCGCTGCTGCTCAGCCTGCTCTTCATCGGCGACGGCCTGCGCGACGCGTTCGACCCGAAGGATCGCTAGAATGCCCCACGAAACCCAAAAAGACATACTCCTTGAACTCAAGGACTATTCGATCATCTTCAAAACGCCCGACGGCGAGGTGAAGGCGGTCTCGAGCATGAACCTCACCGTCCGGCGCGGCGAACGCATCGCCATCGTCGGCGAATCCGGCTCAGGCAAGAGCCAGACCTTCCTCGGCATCATGGGCCTGCTCGCCAAGAACGGCAGGACCACCGGTCAGGCCCTGCTCGAAGGCAAGGACGTACTGTCGCTGAAGCCGCGCGAGCTCGACCAGATCCGCGGCAAGGACATGGCGATGGTCTTCCAGGACCCGATGACCGCCTTGAACCCGTCGCTAAAGATCTCCCGGCAGCTGACGGAACAACTCGAGGTTCACCACGGACTGACGGCGCGAGCCGCATCCGACGCCGCCCTCGACATGTTGAAACGCGTCGGCATCCCCGACCCGACGCGGCGCTTCCACCTCTATCCGCACGAGCTCTCCGGCGGCATGCGCCAGCGCATTGTCATTGCCATGGCGCTGCTCACCAAGCCGAAGCTGCTGATCGCCGACGAACCGACGACGGCGCTCGACGTCACCATCCAGGCGCAGATCCTCGATCTGTTCAACGATCTGACGGCGGAGATGAACACCGCTCTCATCATGATCACCCACGATCTCGGCGTCGTCGCCGGCCTCGCCGACCGTGTCGCCGTCATGTATGCCGGCCGCATCGTCGAGGAGGCGCCGGTCGATGAGCTCTTCGACAACCCGGCACATCCCTATACCGCGGCGCTGCATGCCTCGATCCCGCGGCCGGACCAGGATGTCGACGATCTCGTCGTCATCCCCGGGCGGCCGCCGAACCTGCAGCACCTGCCGAAGGGCTGCAATTTCTCGCCGCGCTGTTCGCAGGTTCAGGACGATTGCATCGACCGCCCGCCGCTGCTGGAGATCCTGGCGCCGCGCCATTGCGCCGCTTGTTACCACCCCTTCCCGCGTCGTGAGGAGCTGCTGAGCCATGGCTGAAAGATCGCTTCTGAGGGTCGAGAACTTGACGACCCAGTTCGAGCTGCCGGCGAAAGGCCTCTTCAAGCCGCCGATCTTCCTCACCGCCGTCAACAATGTCAGCTTTGACTTGAGCGAAGGCCGCACACTCGGCATCGTCGGCGAATCCGGCTGCGGCAAGTCCACACTCGGCCGCTCGATCCTGCGGCTCTTGAAATCGCAGAAGGGCCGCATCCTCTGGCAGGGCCGCAACCTTCTCGACCTGTCGGAAGAGGAAATGCGCGCCGCGCGGCGCGACATGCAGATCATCTTCCAGGATCCGATCGCCTCGCTCGACCCACGCATGACGGTCGGCGACATCATCGCCGAGCCGCTTACGGTCTTCGAGCCGAAGCTTTCGAAGGCGGGGCGCACCGACCGTGTCCGCAAGATCATGACCGCCGTCGGTCTGGTGCCGGAGATGATCAACCGCTATCCGCACGAATTCTCCGGCGGCCAGGCGCAACGCATCGGCATTGCCCGCGCCGTCATCACCAAACCGAAGCTCATCATCTGCGACGAGCCGGTTTCGGCCCTCGACGTTTCCATCCAGGGCCAGGTCATCACGCTTCTGCGCAAGTTGCGCAAGGAATTCGGCCTGACGCTGATCTTCATCAGCCACGACCTTTCCGTCGTGCGGCTGATCTCCGACGACGTGCTGGTGCTCTATCTCGGCAGGGTGGTGGAAGCCGGCGACTGCGCCACCGTCTTCGATCATCCGGCCCATCCCTATACGCAGGCGCTGTTTTCCGCAGCACCCATCCCGGATCCGAAGCTCGCGCGGCTGCGCACCCGCATCCGCCTGCAGGGCGATCCGCCCTCGCCGCTCAACCCGCCGAAAGGCTGCGTCTTCTCGCCGCGCTGCTGGAAGGCGACCGATATCTGTCGCACCGAAATGCCGCCGACCGAGGAAGTCCGCCCCGGCCAGAAGGCCGCCTGTTATCATATGGACAGGCCATGAATGGAGTGAGGGCTGAGTGTTGCAGCCTTCGGGTTGATGACAAATCTTGCTCCCAGCACGTCATCCTCGGCCTTGTGCCGAGGATCCGCTGCCCTATCGACCGGAGGCAGATGCTCGGGACAAGCTCAAGCATGACGAAAGACGGATTTACTGTCTTTTCCGAAGCCTGAAAGTCGCGCGCAGCGCCTTCACTGATTTCAGAATATTAGGCCATCCATTTGGGGGTGAAGTGTTCCGAAAGCAGACCTATTTCGGAATTTATAGTCTCCGATAACAAAGATTTAGATGCAATATGCTATCCCTGTCTCCGCCCAATCAGGGGCTGGGGAACGCATATATGAAATCGAAACTATCAGGATTGATCGCGGTTGCGGCCGCGATAATCGCCGCCTCCGCCGTTTCGTCACATGCCGAAGATCTGAAGTTCAAGCTGACCAACGGCACGAACTCCGTCCTGGCGCGCTTCTACAGCGCTCCGACCGGCGTCGACAACTGGGAAGAAGACGTCTTCGGCGACGAGGTTCTCAACCCGGGCGAAAGCATGGATATCACCATCGCCGATGGCCGCACCGTCTGCAAATACGATATGCGCTTCGAGTTCGAGGAAGGATCAAACCTCGATACCACCGAAGATACGCAGGATCTTTGCCAGATGGGCAGCTACACCATCCACGAATAGAGAGCCTTCGCAGCGCTCGCCTTCGCCTCGCAGCGAGGGCGAGCCTTAACCTCCGGCGATATCAGCGCCAATGATATCAGCGCTTGTCACTCCGCCCGGCTCCGCGTATCAGCGATGCAGAGCAATGCCGGGAGGACAAGGTGAGCAGACGGTTTCTATCGATCGGTGAATGCATGGTGGAACTGTCGCAGGCAGGTGACGGCCTGCTGCGCAAAGGGTTCGCCGGCGATACTTTCAACACCGCCTGGTATGCCCGCGCCTGCCTTGCATCCGACTGGTCGGTCGATTATTTCACCGCCCTTGGCGAAGACGCCATGTCGGATGAGATGGTGGCCTTCATCGACAAGGCAGGCATCGGCACCAGCCTTATTCACCGCATCAAGGGCAAGACGCCCGGCCTTTACATGATCAACCTGAAGAACGGCGAGCGCTCCTTCAGCTACTGGCGCGATAATTCGGCTGCCCGCAGCCTCGCGGCCGATCCCGATCACCTGCGTGAGGCGGTGGAAAGTGCTGATGTCGTCTACTTCTCCGGCATCACCCTCGCCATCCTGCCGCAGGAGGATGCCGCGACGCTGCTTGCCGAAATCCGCCGCGCCAAGGCCGCCGGCAAGCTGGTGGTGTTCGACCCGAACATCCGCCCGCGCCTGTGGTCGAGCTATGACATCATGCACGCGACGATCAGCGAGGGCGCCCGCTCCTCCGTGCTCGTGATGCCGAGCTTCGATGACGAGGCTGCCCATTTCGGTGACGATTCCATCGAGGCGACGATCCACCGCTATCACGGACTCGGCGCTGCCAACGTCGTCGTCAAGAACGGCGCGGACGGCGTCAGACTGAATTTTGCCGGCGAAGAGAGCTTCGTTCCGGCAGAAAAGGTGGAGAAAGTGGTCGATACCACCAGCGCAGGCGACAGCTTTAACGGCGCCTTCCTCGCACACTATCTTGAAACAGAAGACGCAACCGCAGCAGCCGGTTTCGCCGCAGGCGTTGCAGCCCGCGTCGTCAGTGAACACGGCGCGTTGGTGGCGAAGGACAAACTTGGATTGAAGGGCGGCTAAATCCGCGCGCGCTTGTTGAAGTTTTTACCCCGGGTTGATGGGATAAAAAATCAGGACTTCGTCGGCCGATCGGACTCGCGAACCGCCTCGTCATGGTACCAGCAGCTGTCGAGCGCCGCGTCGCAGACGTCGGCTGCCTCGCGCTCCATCAGCCGGGCGCGTTCGAACCGGTTGGCGGTCCGCGTCGGATTGACGGGAAACTGGTAGATCGTTGCAGATTCACGGTAGAAACCGGTGGGCATGAGATCGCCTCCATTCAGTTCGGCGCATCAACATTCAAGGCCGTGACCATAGCACGGTGCACATAGTTTATGCAAATTGCACAAATTATATGCATCACCATGTTATGATTGATCGATATGCTGTCTATGCCGAGAGCGTCCGCCTATTTGTTCAACACTTCATCACTCCTAAGCTAACGCTGAAATTTTCATCCGGTTCCGCAGCGAAAAACTCGGTTTCCTGCTGATGATACGGCCTTCCGCCGTCAAAACGGGGTGGTTTTGGCAAAACAAAACGCATATTGGCCTGCCGATTTGCGATTTTTTCTTCTCCCTCAGCCAAACTGGCATGCTACGTGCTTTTAAAGTGTCATCCCCTGGCGGTCGGATGCGCTTGCGCGCCAAAATCGCTTCCGGATTTGCTCACCTTTGTCGCATTGAGAGAGTCACGATGACAAAATATAAGCTCGAGTATATTTGGCTCGATGGGTACACTCCGGTACCGAACCTGCGTGGCAAGACGCAGATCAAGGAATTCGACGTATTCCCGACGCTGGAACAGCTTCCGCTCTGGGGCTTCGACGGTTCGTCGACCTTGCAGGCCGAAGGCCGCAGTTCCGATTGCGTGCTGAAACCCGTCGCCATCTATCCCGACCCGGCCCGCACCAACGGCGCGCTCGTCATGTGCGAAGTCATGATGCCCGATGGCGTCACGCCGCACGCGAGCAACGCTCGCGCGACCATTCTCGACGATGAAGATGCCTGGTTCGGTTTTGAGCAGGAATACTTCTTCTACCAGAACGGCCGTCCGCTTGGCTTCCCCGAGCAGGGCTACCCGGCTCCGCAGGGTCCCTATTACACCGGCGTCGGCTATTCGAACGTCGGCGACGTTGCACGCGAAATCGTCGAAGAACATCTCGACCTCTGCCTCGCTGCCGGCATCAACCACGAAGGCATCAATGCCGAAGTGGCCAAGGGTCAGTGGGAGTTCCAGATTTTCGGCAAGGGCTCCAAGAAAGCCGCCGACCAGATTTGGATGGCCCGCTATCTGCTGCAGCGCCTGACCGAAAAGTACGGCATCGACATCGAGTATCACTGCAAGCCGCTCGGCGACACCGACTGGAACGGTTCGGGCATGCATTGCAACTTCTCGACCAAGTTCATGCGCGAAGTCGGCGGCAAGGCCTATTTTGAAGCGCTGATGGCGCAGTTCGAAACGAACCTGATGGACCACATCGACGTATACGGTCCTGACAACGACAAGCGCCTGACCGGCAAGCACGAAACGGCACCGTGGAACAAGTTCTCCTACGGCGTTGCCGACCGTGGCGCTTCGATCCGCGTCCCGCACTCCTTCGTCAAGAACGACTACAAGGGCTATCTGGAAGACCGCCGTCCGAACTCTCAGGGCTGCCCCTACCAGATCGCTTCGCAGGTTCTGAAGACGATTTCGGAAGTTCCGACTGCAAGCTCGGCTTCCGCTGCCGCTTAACCTCCCAAACGGCGCCGGTCCACGACCGGCGCCGTCATTCTCTCCGCATGAGACCCGGATCGACCGCTGACATATTCGCGGAAACCCGGCCGCTGAAAGCCCTGCAGACGCTGGCATGCGGCTGTAATATTTCCATCATGATCATGTCTCAAAATAGGCAGGCGGGAATCGCCGTTCCGGAACCCCGCTTTGGGGCTAAGCGTTGGCATATCGAGGCAACGCGGATGGAAATCGTGACATGCTGCAACGTCCGGCAAACACTCATCATGGCGAGAGCTGGGCCAATGCTGCAGCCGCCGGCAACCTGCCCGAACGTCTGGTGATCGTCACCGATGCCTGGCATCCACAGGTCAACGGCGTCGTGCGCTCAATCGAGAACACCAATCGCGAATTGGCGAAGATGGGCGTTGCGGTTTCGATGGTCACGCCGGAGCGCTTCAACAGCATCCCCTGCCCGACCTATCCCGAGATCCGCCTGTCGATCGCCAATTACCACCGCATCGCCCGCGAGATCGAAAAACACAATCCTTCCTATGTGCATATCGCCACCGAAGGGCCGCTGGGGCTGACCGCCCGCCGCTGGTGCCTGCGCAAGGGCATGCCCTTCTCCACCAGCTATCACACGCGCTTTCCCGAATATGTGTCCGCCCGCTTGCCGATACCGCAGAGCTGGCTTTATGCCTTCGTACGCTGGTTCCACAACGGCGGCGCCGGCTGCATGGTCGCGACCCCGAGCCTTGCTCGCGAGCTGTCGGCACGCGGCATCAAGAACCTGATGCCCTGGACCCGGGGCATCGACGCCACCCAATTCCACCCCATGCCGCTTGAGGAGCAGCCATTCGGCCTCCCTCGCCCGATCTTCATGACCGTCGGCCGCGTCGCGCTGGAAAAGAACCTGCCGGCCTTTCTCGATCTCGACCTGCCCGGTTCGAAGGTTGTCGTCGGCGACGGACCGGCACGCGCTGAGTTGGAGCAGCGGTATCCCGATGTGCACTTTACCGGCGTGAAGTTCGGCGAGGATCTGGCGAAAGCCTATGCCCAGGCCGACGTCTTCGTCTTTCCCTCGCTCACCGACACTTTCGGCAATACCATCCTTGAAGCGCTGGCATCGGGCGTGCCGGTCGCAGCCTATCCCGTGACCGGCCCGCTCGACATCATCGGCGAAGATAGCGAGGTCGGCGCGCTGGACCAAAACCTTCAGGCCGCTTGCCTTGCCGCTATCTCCGGCTCGCGCGGCAAGGCGCGCGAGCTTGCCATGCAATATTCCTGGGAAGCGGCGACGCTGCAGTTCATCAACAACATCCGCGCTGCCAACGGCGTCATCACGCCGAAATGGAAAAAGGCCTGGCAGTTTGCCAAGTCGCTGCCAAGAAGCAGAAAGCCCGGCGAAACCGCCGGGCCTCTGCCATCCGCAGACTGACCCGTCTTACTTATGAAGGGCGTTACGAAGCGTGTCGTTCGCAACCGCAATCGCGCTGCGTGCAGCAGGCGTTTCGGCAATGGCGTTCAGGAGCACGAAGTCGTGGATCGTGCCGTTGTAACGCATTGACGTAACGCGGACGCCGGCCTGGCTGAGCTTGCGGGCATAGGCCTCGCCCTCGTCGCGCAGCACGTCGTTCTCGTCGACGATGACGAGCGCTGGCGGCAGGCCGTTCAACTGCTCCAGCGACGCCTGCAGCGGCGAAGCCGTCGGCTCCTTGCGCTTGGCCTCGTCCGGCAGGTAGGCGTTCCAGAACCACTTCATCCCTTCCTTGGTCAACCACGGGCCATTGGCGAACTGGTTATAAGAGCCATTGTCGAAATTGGCGTCAGTGACCGGGTAGAACAGCACTTGCTGGTCGATGGCCGGACCGCCGCGCTCCTTGGCAAGCAGTGTCACCACCGCCGCCATATTGCCGCCGACGCTATCGCCTGCGACCGCCAGCCTGCTGGCGTCGACGTTGAACTCCTTGGCATGCTCGGCGACATATTTTGTCGCCGCATAGGCCTGCTCGATGGCAACGGGATAGCGGGCCTCCGGCGAGCGTTCGTAATCGACGAAGACGACGGCGGCATCAGCGCCGTTGGCGATCTCGCGCACCAAGCGGTCATGCGTATCCGCATCGCCCAGCACCCAGCCGCCGCCGTGGAAATAGAGAATGACCGGCAGCGTGCCCTTGGCATGTTCCGGGCGGACGATGCGCAGCTTGATGCTGCCGGTCGGGCCTGTTTTGATGACCTTATCCTCTTCCTGCGCGGCAAGCTTCTTGACGTCGCCCTTCTGCGCACCGGCCAGAACATTGCGGGCATCGGCCGGTGACAGCGTGTAGATCGGCTTGCCGCCGGCAAGGGCGTCGATGAATTTCTGCGTTGTCGGCTCGAGTACCGGATCGGCAAGCGCGCCGACGGCGGAGGCTGCCAGGAGTGCTGCTGCGGAAACTGCGGTCTTGATGGTCGACATTGTCTTCTCCTCTCGGTTTGGTGTTCGTCGTGAACACCGTTTTTATATCGCGCACGATTATTTATTGGACAATTAAAATTTCTGCATGCCTGCCATGCGTAAAAGACGTTTGCGATTATTTATCGCGCGATATAAGTTCGATCAGTTGTGGAGATACCCATGCAGGATCAGTTGAAGCTCGATAATTTCATCTGCTTCGCCGTCTATACGGCAAGCCACGCATTGAACCGCGTTTACAAGCCGCTTCTCGACGCGCTCGGCCTGACCTATCCGCAATATCTGGCCATGGTCGCGCTGTGGGAACAGGACGGCCAGACCGTCGGCGGTTTGGGCGAAAAGCTCTTCTTGGAATCGAGCACGCTGACGCCTTTGCTCAAACGCCTGGAAAGCGCCGGCTACATCAGACGCGAGCGCAGCAGCGAGGACGAACGCGTCGTCGTCATCCGCCTCAGCGACGAAGGCAAGCGACTGAAGGAAAAAGCGATCGGCGTCCCCGGCTGCATCGTGGAAGCGAGCGGCCGCGATGCAGCGGATCTCACCCGGCTCCAGGCCGAGATCGTGGCGCTGCGTGAGGCGTTGAACAAGAGTGTGGCTTAGGTTCAAGACGATCGAGATAGGTCGTGCCTGAGGCACCCCCCTCTGCCCTGCCGGGCATCTCCCCCACAAGGAGGGAGATCGACTCGCGGATAGTATCTCCCCAAGCAATTGATGTTGGAGCGAGCGGGTCCGCCCATCCGATCTCCCCACCTGTGGGGGAGATGCCCGGCAGGGCAGAGGGGGGCGCCCCACGGCACGACGTGAACGGACATTCCGCAAACGCCAACCAGCGCCCCAAAAAAACCCTAGGTCCGTCTCTTCTTGCCTTCGAACGGATTCTCCGCCGAACGGAAATGAATACGGATCGGCACGCTCGGCATGTCGAAATCGGCACGCAACCCGTTGATCAGATAACGCGTATAGGATTCCGGCAGCGCGTCGGAGCGGGTGCAGGAAATCATGAAGGCCGGTGGGCGGGCCTTGACCTGCGTCATGTACTTCAACTTGATGCGGCGGCCGGAAACGGCCGGTGGCGGATGCTGGATCTGCTGCGTCTCCAGCCAGCGATTAAGCTTCGCCGTCGAAATGCGCTTGTTCCAGACCCTGTCCGTGTCGATGATCGACTGCATCAGCTTGTCGAGGCCCCAACCGGTCTGACCGGAGATCGGCACGGCGCGGATACCGCGCGCCTGCGGCAGCAGCCGGTCGGTCTTTTCGCGCAGGTCGGCAAGCACAGCCTGCCGGTCTTCGATCATGTCCCACTTGTTGAAAGCGAGAACCGCGGCGCGGCCCTCGCGTAGCACCAGATCGACGATCTGCAGATCCTGCTTTTCGAAAGGGATGGTCGCATCGAAGACGATGACCACTGTCTCGGCAAAACGGATGGCACGCAACGCGTCGGCAACCGAAAGCTTCTCCAGCTTCTCGATCACCCGTGCTTTGCGGCGCATGCCTGCCGTATCGAACATCTTGATGGTGCGGCCGCGCCAGTCCCATTCGACCGAGATGGAATCGCGGGTGATGCCCGCCTCCGGCCCGGTCAAAAGCCGGTCCTCGCCGAGGAAACGGTTGATCAGCGTCGACTTGCCGGCATTCGGCCGCCCGACGATCGCCACGCGCAGCGGCTTCGTGTCGTCATAGGCGGGCTCTTCGTCCTCGTCGCTGCCCTCTTCAGACTGCGGAATGTCGACGTCGGTGACGGCGGCATCCTCCTTGGCGGGGTAGGCCCGCTCCTCGCCGATTGCCGCGACGATCGCATCGCGCAGGTCAAGCATGCCCTGGCCGTGTTCGGCCGAAATCGGCGTCGGCTCGCCAAGCCCAAGCGTATAGGCGTCGTAGAAGCCGCTGTCGGAACCGCGCGCTTCGGATTTGTTGGCGACGAGCACCACCGGCTTGCCGCGCCGGCGCAGCATTTCGGCAAGGTCGGTATCGACGGGCGTCAATCCGCTCTTAGCGTCGACGACGAAAAGCGAAAGATCCGCCTCGTCGATCGCCGCTTCCGTCTGCGCCCGCATCCGGCCCTGCAGGCTTTCCGCGTCGGCCTCTTCCAGACCAGCTGTATCGATGATGGTGAAGGTCAGGCCCATCAGCCGCGCATCACCCGGCCGACGGTCGCGGGTAACACCCGGCGTGTCGTCGACAAGCGCCAGCTTCTTCCCCACCAGGCGGTTGAAAAGCGTCGATTTGCCGACATTCGGACGACCGACGATCGCGACCGTGAAACTCATTCTTTTTCCTTAAAACTCAGCCCTGCGCGGCGGGCGCCTTGCCGGATGCGGTAATGAGATCAAGCATCATGTGGGCGCGATTGGCAACATTGCGCGGGCTGTCGGTATCATCGACGATCGACTGGAACCACTGCCGCGCCTGCGCCATGTTGCCGGCCTTATAGGAAGCAAGGCCGAGCGCTTCGCGTGCCGAATGGCGGAAAGCGTTGCCCGGCACGGCCATTTCCTCGATCGCGGCCGAAACCTGTTCGTAAGAGCCGTTTTCGATCAGCAGCCAGCCGGCCCGCATTTTGGCGGCATCACGCACAGCGGCCGGAACTCCATTGTCCTTGCCGATCTCGTTGAAGGAAGCGATCGCCGCGGCGGTATCCCCCTTCTGGACCTCGACAGTCGCGGCCCGCATGCGCGCCAGCACCGGATAGGCACCGTGGCCTTCCTTTTCGAGCTTGTCGAGCGCGGCCAGCGCCTCGTCATTCTTGTTCTCGTCGGCAAGCTTCATCGCCGCCAGAAACTGGTCGCCGGCGCCCGAGGAGCGGGTATCGTCCCAATATTCAAAGAGAACCTTGCCGGCGGTGCCTGCGACGATCAGGATGGCGACGACGATGATATAGCGGCCGAACCGGCGCCAGACGCCCTTCATCTGGTCCGAGCGCAATTCCTCATTGACTTCACGGATGAAGCTGTCGTCGTTGAATGCCATTCTCGTCTCCGGCCGCGGAAAATACCCATACGTTGTGCAAAACGCACATTGTCGGGCCTTCTACCCCATTTTGCCGCCGTTGTAAGGGGGATATGAAAGATTAGAGCGCCGCTCATCCGACAGGATGCGCCAAGGACGCTCTAACACTTTGAATCCGCGCATAATCCTTTCCGAAAATCGGAATCGATTTTCGGGAGTATGCGCAGGTCAGATGACGAGCGGCGAAACGCCGATCAACCATTCGTGCAGCTTCCAGATGATCAGCGCCCAGACGACGACGCCGATGATAACCGCGTAGAGATCGTATTTGGCCGAGACGAACGGCCGGAGCACGATATCTCCCGCCCTCTGTCGTCTTTTCAGCGAAATGCGCAGGATGACGCCCCAGGCCAGGAAGGCCGCAAACAGCAGCACCGACGACGTTTCGCCATTGGCGAGCAGATGCGCCAGCGCCCAGATCTTCACTGACAGCACCATCGGATGTTTGGTCTTGGTCGCGATATGCCCCGCAGGCAGCAGCGAGGCGACGAGACAGATCATTGCGATCAGCATTAGCGTGATCGTGATATGCGCCATCCAGACCGGCGGATTGTAGAGCATGCCGGTTACGTCACGGGCCTGCCCGAAGCCATAGATCAACAGGATCAGCGTGGCGAGACTCGCGATCGAATAGGCCACCCGCCAGCCCTTCTCGCCGAGGCTTGCGATCATCGAACGGCGGAAGCCGGGGGCCACCACCCGCACCAGATGCACCCCGAGGAAAAGTATGATGCCGACGATAAGCAAAGTCATGGCGGGTCCCTTCCGTGCCGTTTGTCATGACTTACCGGCTGGCGGGAAAAAATACCAGTTGAGACCGCAGCTTCGCCGCAATTCTATCGGAGGGAAACCGCGAACAAATTGTCGCGGTGTCCATGTCTCGTCCTTTCCTCTCCGCCTGTCTGGCTGCATCGTTCCTCCTGCCGACGGCGGCAGACGCGGCCGATCGGCCGAAACAGCTGGTCATCATCTCGTTCGACGGAGCCCACGACAATGCGCTCTGGCTGAAGAGCCGCGAGATGGCCGCGAAGAACGGCGCCCACTTCAGCTATTTCCTCTCCTGCACTTTCCTGATGAACGAGGCGGCCAAGAGGGCCTACCAGGCACCGCACCAGAAGCGCGGAAAATCCAATGTCGGCTTCGCCCAGAGCGACGACGAGATCCGCGAAAGGCTCGGCAATATCTGGCATGCTCATCTCGAAGGCCACGACATATCGAGCCATGCCTGCGGCCATTTCGACGGCCGTCTCTGGAGCGAGGCCGACTGGTCGGCCGAATATGCCACCTTCCACGCGACCCTGAAAAATGCCTGGAAAAGCGTCGGCCTTGAGGAGCCGGCCGGCTGGCAGGATCTTGTGGATCACGACATCAAGGGTTTTCGCGCCCCCTATCTTTCCGCAACGGCGGGCGCCGACATGATCGCCGCCGAAAAGAAGGCGGGCTTCAGCTATGATGCGAGCCTCGTCACCAAAGGTCCGGCCATGCCTGTCGAAGAAGACGGCATCATCCGCTTCGGTCTGCCGCTGATCCCCGAGGGCCCGAACGAAAGGCCGATCATCGGCATGGACTACAATCTCTTCGTGCGGCACTCCAAGGGTGAGGAAGACAGCGCGGATTCAAAGGAATTCGAGGACCGCGCCTATTCAGCCTTCAAAGAGGCTTTCGACAAACAATATGCCGGCGGTCGCATCCCCCTCCAACTCGGCTTCCACTTCGTCGAAATGAACGGCGGCGCCTACTGGCGCGCCCTCGACCGCCTGGTCGGCGACGTCTGCCACCGCACCGACGTCGCCTGCGTCAGCTACTCGGAAGCGATCCCGATGATCGAGGCGCGCGGGAAACTGGAACGGACGTCGGGACTGTAATAAGTTATCTTGGGATGAGGCATGGTGCCGTGCGGCCTCCTCATCCGACCCTTCGGGCCACCTTCTCCCCGCTGGGGGAGAAGGGAATGAGGCACCGTCGAGACATACTCTCCGGAATGATAGATGGAGACGAGGTTGCCACGAATCTCTTCTCCCCTCGGGGAGAAGGGTGGCGGCAGCCGGATGAGGGGGCCACGCGCCTCACCAGGCATTGAAGCCAATCCCATCCGGCCAAACCTTACCCATCAGCCGTCGGCGTGCACGACACCCGCATCACGCTCCAGATAACGCTGGTCGATATCCGGCAGCGGCTCATCGTCGATTGCTGCCTCGAAGGCCTTGAGGCGCTTGTGGATGGAGAGCAGTTCGATGATCGTTGTCCAGGAGTTGACCAGGTACTGGAACGAGTTGCTGACCTGCCCGAAGGCAGTCGAGATCTGCTGGAAGATACCGTAAGTGATGGTGCCCGCCACGATCGTCGGCACCAGCATAAAGACCACGAAGAGTGCGTCGGCCTGGATGTAGAAATAGCGGGCGACATTGAAATACATGTAGTGGAAATACATGCGGTAATAGTTGCGGCGAACGTTCCCGAAGAGTTCCGTGACGGTCAGCGGCTGAGCCCGTTCCGCATGGTCCTCGCCATAGACCAGTTCCTTGCGATAGGCCGCTTCGACGCGTTGGTTGCGGAAGTTCAGGCCCGGCAGCTTGACACCTGCGACCGCCAGCAAAACCGTGCCGAACGCCGACCAGAAGAGCGCCAGCCAGAAGAGCGAATTCGCCACCGGTCCAATGAACGGCAGTTCCGTCACGTAATGCGACAGCGCCAGAAGGATCGGCAGGAAGACCACGAGCGTCATCACCGAGTTGATGAGGCTGATGCCCAGACCTTCGAGCGTGCTCGAAAAGCGCATCGTGTCTTCTTGAACGCGCTGCGAGGCGCCTTCGATATGGCGCAGCTTTTCCCACTTCGACATGTAGAAATTGTTCATCGCCGTGCGCCAGCGGAAGATGTAGTGGCTGGTGAAAAAGTCGGTCATGATCGACACGAACATGCTGAGGAACGCGATCTGACAGAAGACCCACATCAAGCTGTAGAAATTGTCGACGGAAATGCCTGGCTGCTTCGACAATGCGTTCTGCAGCAGGTCGCCAAATGGCCGGCGCCAGTTGTTGATCACGACGCTGATCTGGACGCCGAAGTAAGTGACGAAAATAATCAGCGCCGAACCCCAGATCGACCACAGCTTCCAAGGGTGGCGTAACGCCTTCAGATGCCATGCGCCGCAGAAGATTACCGCCGACAGAAGGAAATAGCTGTAGAACCAGATATTTTCGGGCAGCAGGAAGAACGAGAGGTCAATCGGCTGCTGTTCCTCGGCAACCGGCACATAGCCGAGCGATGCACCGAGACCGGCGGCAAAGAGATACCAGCCGGCAATGGAAATCAGGGTCCAAACCACGAGCGAAGTAAAGAACGCCTTTGGCTGCGGAAAAAAGGAATGAAACACGGGGAGCTTTGCTTTCCTGAACTGTGAGTCTCGGGAGTGTCATGGAACACTGATTTTGCCGGAAACTAAGGCAGTTCGAAGGAAGCAGCAATGGGTTCGGCCCATTGTTACGGAGATGTAACGGGTTAGAGCAATTCCAGGAAAAGTGCGACGCGGTTTTCCGTCCGGAATTGCGTAGAGACAAGATAATGGAGCGGTTCTGCGAAGCTGAACCGCTCTATGCGATTTTCTTGATCACCGGCATCACCAGCGCGGCGCAGGCGACGAGCGCGATGGCGGCGATCACCGTCGGGACGGTGAAACTGCCGCTGCGCTCGGCAATCCAGCCGGCAACAACAGGCCCGACGATCTGGCCGACACCGAAGGCGGCCGTCATCATCGCCAGTATCCGACGCGGGCTGTCGGGGGAAAGCTTGCGGCCGATCTGCAGCCCGTAAGCCGTAATCGCCAGGAAAGTCGCCCCGAACAGCGCGCCACCGATCAGCGGCGCGACCGAAGGCGGCAGCGCCACGGTCGCGAGCACGCCGGCGGCTTCAATCATAAGCGCCGCGACATACACGCCGCCCAGTCCGAGCGGCCTGACCAGCGGCTTCCAGGCAAACAACGCCACGGCCGCCGTCAGCCCGGCAATAAACCAGCAGAGGAATTCGACGAAGGGCCCGGTTGCAGAAAGGCGCGCTATGGTGACGAGGAAGGTCGCGGTGATAACGTAGCCGAAGCCGAACAGGCCGTAGGACAGCGTCAGCAGCACCATCGGCCGGTTCCAGACGAGCGCCGGCTCCTTGCCCGCCTGCGCCGATTGCGCCGGGGCTGACGGCAGCAATAGGAACACGACGACGAGACTTGCCGCGCAATAGAGCGCGCCGCCGATCCAGTCGGCTCGCCAGCCGCCCGGCCCGTCGTGATAACCAAGGCCGATAAGAAATACCATGACCGAGGACAGCGCAATGCCCGCCCCCGGCCCGCCAAAATGCGCCGCCTGCACATGGTCGTTGCCGGCAGCAGCGCCGTGGCTGAGCACGATCGACGAGGTGAAGACCATCGCAAACGCGCTGGCAAGGCCGGCGAGGAACCGGATGACGGCAAAGACCGCGACGGATTGAGTGGCGGCCATGGCCGCAAGCAGGATCGCGGTCGCCAGCAGCGACAGAAGCGCCACCAGCCGTTCGCGCCCCGCAGCCCACCCATAAGCCGCAAGCACGGCCCCGACGAGATAACCGACGAAATTCGCCGACGCGATGAAGCCGGCATCCGCCGCCGAAAGGGGCACGCCGCTGATCATACCCGGTAGGATCGGCGTGTACGAGAAGCGCCCGAAGCCCATCGCGGCGGCCATAGCGACGGCGCCAGCAGCGGCGGTGGAAACAAGATTCGGCGGGGAGTGACGGATGCGCTCGAGCATGCAGCGCTTATCGCGCCGCAGCATCTGCACTGCAAACGAGTATTTCTGATCAATTGATCAATTCTGCGAAAGTAGGCGCAGGAGGATGGGCGCAGCCTCCAGGAGAGCCTCATCCTTGTACGTTGCCGTTGCTGTATAATGCGGCTGTGCGACGGGGATGCGTGTCATCCTTGGGTTTTGAACTCGTACCTCAGCAAGCATCTCCGTCGCCATATCTTCGCTCGAACGGTTGGTTGGGCTTTGAGCCCGCGTTGCAAGGAGGAGCACCCCATGCATGCCCCCAAAACTTTCATGGTCGGTATCGATGTCTCGAAGGCCCATCTCGATGTGGCCATCGAGGGTAAAGCCGCCGTTGTCCGCTTCGACAACGATGCGGCAGGCTGTGCCGCACTCGCAGCCGCGGTGATCGGCGCAGAGCTTGTCGTCGTCGAAGCCACCGGCGGTTACGAGATGGCGATCGTCAGGACACTGATGGCCGCCGGCATTGCCGTTGCCGTCGTCAATCCCCGCCAGATCCGCGATTTCGCCAGGGCCAGCGGACGTCTGGCCAAGACCGATCAGGTCGATGCCCGCGTCATTCGCCACTTCGCCAGAGCGATGCGGCCGGCACAGATCCCCCATATCGACGACGGCCGCATCGCGCTTGCTGCCCTCGTCACCCGCCGCCGCCAGCTCGTCGATATGGCGGTCGCCGAGAAGAACCGCCTCGAACATGCCCCTCAAGCCGTCGCCGTGTTGATTGCCGAGACCCTCGCCGCCCTCAAGGCCCAGCTCGCCCGCGTCGATGCCGCCATCGCGCTCGCCATCGACGCCGAGCCCGATATGACCGCACGCCGCGACCTGCTGCTGACCATCCCGGGCATCGGCGAGGTCGGCGCCGCCGTGCTCATCGCCGAACTGCCCGAACTCGGCGCCATCGACGACAAGAAGCTTGCCGCCCTCGTCGGTGTCGCACCGATGGCCCACGACAGCGGCACTTGGCGCGGACAACGCCACATTGCCGGCGGTCGCGCCACCGTCAGA
>NZ_AEYF01000028.1 GCF_000292525.1 Rhizobium sp. CCGE 510 | reverse complement strand
CCCCAACAACACGGTTGCTGAGGTGCCCCGCAGGGGCCTCGAAGGACGAGGCGGGTGTGCTGATGCTGGATGATGCAAGAATCAACGTTGCGGCGTGCTTCGAGGCTCCGCCTGCGGGCTGCGCACCTCAGCATGAGGGGTTTTGGAGACTGCCGCACGGAGGAAAAGCTCCGCAAGCCGCCCTACGCCCGAGCATCCGGCAAGGTCAGCACCACCGGCCCGTTGCGCGTCGCAACCACCGTGTGTTCATATTGTACGGTCGGCGCTTTTGGATCGGCATAGAGCGTCCACGCATCGTCGCCGCCCTCAGCCCATGTCGCGCCGAGCGACAGGAACGGTTCGACGGTAAAGACGAGACCTTCCGTCATCATGCGTTTTTCGGAAGGGTCGGGCCAGGTCGAGAGCTCTGCCGGCTCCTCGTGCAGCGAGCGGCCGACGCCATGGCTCGCCAGATTGGCGACCAGCGTATAGCGGTTCTTTTGCGCAAAGGCGCCGACGGCGGTGCCGATCTTTGCGAGCGGCTCGCCGGATTTCACCTGGTTGAGGCCGGCCCAGAGCGCTCGCTTGCCATCGCGGCAGAGCCGCTCGATCTTTGGCTTGACCGGCGGCATCGCGAAGGAGGCGCCGGTATCGGCAAAGAAGCCGTCCTTCTCAGCCGAAACATCGATATTGATGAGGTCGCCGGCGCGGATGACGCGCGGCCCGGGAATGCCGTGGGCGATTTCCTCATTGATGCTGATGCAGGTGGCGCCGGGAAACTGATAGCAGAACTCCGGCGCCGAGCGCGCGCCTGAATCCTCGAGTACCTTGCGGCCGATCCGGTCGAGTTCCAACGTCGTCATGCCGGGCTCCATCGCCGTCGCCATCACCTGGATGGCGTTGGCGCAGATGCGGCCGATCTCCTTGAGCTTCGCCAGTTCGTCGTCGTTTGCGATAACCATTCGTCTATTCCGGCCTTGCGCGGAACGGCCACGGCCGCCTCAAGCTGTGGCTTTCGCCCCTTGCCCGCTTTCAGTCAACGCCTTTCTGACGATCGGCGCGACTTTCGTCCCGTAAAGCTCGATGCCGCGCATGATCGCGGCATGCGGCATCAACCCGATCGCCATCTGCAGCAGGAAGCGGTCGTTCTTGAACAGTGCATGATGGGCAATGATCTTTTCGGCGACCGTCTCGGGATCGCCGAGGAAAAGCGCGCCGCTCGGCCCGCGCGACATGTCGAACTGCGCCCGGCTCGTTGGCCCCCAGCCGCGCTCGCGCCCGATGCGGTTCATCACTTCGGCCTGTGGCCCGTAAAACTGATCGGCCGCAGCCTCCGTTGTATCGGCGATGAAGCCGTGAACATTGATGCTGGTCTTCAGCTTCGCCTGATCCTCGCCTGCCCGGCGCGCGGCCTCGCGATAGAGATCGAAAAGCGGCGCAAAACGGCGCGGCTCGCCGCCGATGATCGCCAACGCCACCGGCAGGCCGAGCGCCCCGGCGCGCGCCACCGACTGCGGCGTGCCGCCGACCGCGACCCACAGCGGCAGCCGGTCTTGAAGCGGCCTGGGATAGACGCCGCGCCCGTTAATCGCGGCGCGAAGCTCGCCCTTCCACTCCACCACCTCGCTATCGCGCAGCGCCAGCAGCAGATCGAGCTTCTCTTCAAAGAGCTGATCGTAATCCTCGAGATTGTAGCCGAATAGCGGGAAGGACTCGATGAAGGAGCCGCGCCCCGCCATGATCTCTGCCCGGCCGTTGGAAATCAGATCGAGCGTCGAAAACTGCTGGAAGACGCGTACCGGATCATCGGAAGAAAGCACGGTGACCGCACTTGTCAGCCGGATATTCCTCGTCTTGACCGCCGCCGCCGCCAGCACGACGGCGGGAACCGACGCCGCGTAATCCGGGCGATGATGTTCGCCGAGCCCGAAGACGTCGAGCCCCACCTGATCTGCAAGCTCGATCTCCTCGATCAGATGCTTCAGCCGCTCCGCCCCTTCCGCGCCTTTGCTGCGGGATGGATTGGGATTGACGTCGGCAAATGTATAAAGGCCCAGTTCCATTGTCAGCATCCTGTTGAATTCTGCCAGGAGATAAGGATCACCGAGACGGAGCGCAAATACAAACTCTGGAACGGAATGTTCGAAAAATTCGATAGCGACGCGGCGTCCGATGGCAGCGTGGCCAAGAGTTTTTGCGCCGTAGACACGCGCTGCTGGATTCCTGTGACGAGCACAGGAATGAGGGAGCAATTGGCAGCAACCACGAACCTATATCCCCTTATCGTTCAGAGCATTGTATGGATACGTCGTCCTGGGGAAACGGTTGTAGTTTAGCTCGTCGAACACCAAAAACTCCCTCATTCCTGTGCTCGTCACAGGAATCCAGCAGTCGCGCGTCCGCGCGACGAGAACTTCCACTGCCGCGGCCATTTTTTAATCGTCTTTTCACGCGTAATCGCCGCCGTTAGCAGGTCGTGCTCCTCGAACCACACCAGCGTCTTCACGCCATACCTCGACGTGAAGCCTGGCGTCAGTGCATTCTGATGCGCATATAGCCGCCCGGCTAGGTCTCGGGTCACGCCGGTATAGAGCGTGCCGTTGCGTGCGGATGCGAGGATGTAAACGTATCCCTTCATGTCGGCAGATTGGCACAGGATACATCCTGCGTCGACATTGACGCCGCCATTACCCGACCACCAATTCGAACCTGAAATCAACGACTTCGAAGTGCCGGCGGAATCTTTTTCCAAGCCGCCTCAAATCGCACTTGAAGCATCGGGACGGCACAGCCTTGCCACGCCGCCCCGTCCCATCGCTCACATCTTCGCCAGCAGCTCAGCCAGTTGGTCTGCAGCCTTGCCCCATCCTTCGTGGAAACCCATCTTCTCATGCGTTTCCTTGTCCTCGGCGCGCCAGTGCAGCGCCTTGGCCGTATATTTCGTGCGGCCATTGCCGAGATCCTCGAGCAGGATGACACCGGTGAAGAAAGGTTTCTCGGCAGGCTCCCAGGCGCTTGTATAGGCATCGGTGAAAACGATCTTCTCGTTCTTGACGATCTCGAGATAGACGCCGCGGTTCGGGTATTGATTGCCCTCGGGATCTTGCATGACGATGACGCTGGACCCGCCGGCGCGGACGTCGAGCGTTGCTTCCGCCACACCCCAGGGGCGCGGCACGAACCACTGTTTCATGAGATCGGGATCGGTCCACGCCTTGTAGATCTTCTCGCGCGGCGCGTCGAATTCGCGAACGAGGACGAGTTCATGTTGCGTGCTGGCGGTCATTTGGCATCTCTCCAATTGAATGAAACCTGCTTCCAGGTTGTTGCAAGGACGTGCAGAAATTTGCCGTTCCGACAGCGTGCCGATTTTTCCTGATTTATTCTGCGACCGGCTGCGCCGCCTCTTCCTTCATTTTGTCGATCTGCCGGCGGATATGGGCCGCCTCAGCGGCCGAATGGGCAAGCGCAATGGCGCGGTCGAAGGCTTCGCGCGCCTGGCAGGTCAAGCCGAGCTGCTTCAGCAGACCGCCTCGCAGGCCGTGATAGTAGAAATAGCCGCCGAGCTTCTCGCCAAGCGGGTCGATCAGATCGAGCGCATCCTGCGGCCCCTGCAGTTTGGAAACCACCACAGCACGATTGAGCGTCACGACAGGGGAGGGCTGGAGACGCTCCAACGCGCGGTAGAGCAGATCGATCTCCACCCAGTCGGTGTCTTCGGCGCGTTTTGCCCGGGAATGAACAGCCGCGATAGCCGCCTGCAGCTGATAGGGGCCGGGCCGACGGTGCCGCAGCGCCTTGTCGAGCAGCGCCAAGGCCTCGTTGATGAAGGGCTGGCTCCAGAGCGAGCGGTCCTGATCTTCGAGCAGCACGATCTCGTCCTCGGCGCTGAAGCGTGCAGGCCGGCGCGAGATCTGCAGAAGCATCAGCGCAAGCAGCCCCATCAGTTCCGGTTCGGAGGGAAAGATATGCAGCATCAGGCGTGCCAGCCGGATCGCCTCGTCGCTGAAGGCGGCCGCCTCATGCTTCGGATCGGCCTGGCTGTAGCCCTCGTTGAAGACCAGATAGATCATCGTGCTGACGATCGAGAGCCGCTCAGCCCTTTCCCCAGGGCTCGGCGTTTCGAACGGCACGCCGGCCTTGGCGACCCGTGCCTTTCCCCGGGTGATGCGCTGCTCCATGGCGCTTTCCGACACGAGGAAGGCGCGCGCGATCTGCGGCACCGAAAGGCCGGAGACGATGCGCAGCGCCAGCGCGATCTGCTGGGTCGCCGGCAGATCCGGATGGCAGCAGATGAACAGTAGCCGCAGGATATCGTCGCGATAGTGGGAATCGTCCAGCCGCTCGGCGATATCGCTTTCTGCATCCTCCGTATCGGAGATTGTCTCTTCATCCGGCAGGGCCTGGGTCTTCGCCCGCTTGCGCACCGCGTCGATGCCGCTGTTGCGGCCGACGAAGATCAGCCAGGCTGTGGGATCACGTGGCGGCCCTTTCTCCGGCCATGTCCGGATCGCCCTCAGACATGCCTCCTGAAACGCCTCTTCCGCGGTATCGAGATTGCGGAAGTAGCGCAGCAGCGCGCCGAGCGCCTTCGGGCGAGCCGATGCAAGCGCGAGGTCGATCCAGGCAATGTCTGTCATGATGAAGCATCTCCGGGCCTGAAGACGTAGAAAGGCCGAATTTCGTAAGAGGAGGAACCTGGATTGACGGATGAAAGCTGCTTCGAGAAGGCGATCGCCTCATCGAGCGTTTCGAAGTCGACCACATAGAAGCCGAGAAGCGCCTCCTTCGTTTCCGCGAACGGACCGTCAATGACCAAGGCCTCGTCCTTGCCCTTGCGCACCGTCGTCGCCGCCGTCGTCGGCATCAGCCGGCCAACGGGGCCGAGTTTTCCGGCTGCGGCAAGCGGCTCCTGCACGGCATAGAGCTTCTCCATGACGGCAGCCTCCTCCTCCTTGCTCCAGGCGAAGACGGTTTCCTCATGGGCGTAACAAAGGATTGCATAAAGCATCGGGTCACTCCTCTTTCCGAATGACGAAGGAGTAACCGCTTAGCCGACAGGCCGCATCAAATAATTATCGTGGTCAGCTGCGCGCGACGGCGCGGCGGTTGCAATTGAAGGCTAGCCCTCGCTCAGCGTCCGCTTGACCGCGTTCTTCCATCCCTTGAGCTTGGCCGCCCGCACCTTCTCATCCATATCGGGTTCGAAACGCCGATCCCGCTTCCACGTCGCCGAAAAACCGTCTCTGTCCGGCCACACCCCTGCCCGACTGCCGGCGAGCCAGGCAGCACCCAACGCCGTCGTCTCGAGAATGACCGGGCGGTCGACCGGGGCATCGAGCAGGTCGGCAAGACGCTGCATCGTCCAGTCGGAGGCGACCATGCCGCCGTCGACGCGCAGCACCGTGTCGTCGCTGCCGTTCTTCCAGTCCTTCTGCATGGCGTCGAGCAGATCGCGGGTCTGGTAGCAGACGGCTTCGAGGGCCGCCCGGGAGAGTTCCGCCGGGCCGCTGTTGCGTGTCAGCCCGAAAATCGCGCCGCGCGCCTTGGCATCCCAATGCGGCGCGCCAAGCCCGGTGAAGGCGGGCACGAGATAGACCTCCTGCGTCGGATCGGCTCGTTCGGCAAGAGCGTTGGTCTCGGCGGCGCTGCCGATGATACCGAGCCCGTCTCGCAGCCATTGCACCGCCGCGCCGGCGATGAAGATCGAGCCTTCCAATGCATAGGTCGTCTCGCCGTTCAGGCGATAGGCGATGGTAGTCAGCAGCCGGTTTTTCGAACGCACCATATCGGCGCCGGTGTTGAGCAACGCGAAACAGCCGGTGCCGTAGGTCGATTTCAGCATACCCGGCTGAAAACACGCCTGGCCGATAGTAGCCGCCTGCTGGTCGCCTGCGACACCGAGGATCGGGATTGCAGCGCCGAAGATCGCAGGATCGACCGTGCCGAAATCGGCGGCGCAATCCTTGACCTCCGGCAGCATGGCGGCCGGCACGCGCAGAATATCGAGTAGATCCTCGTCCCAGGCGTTTTCGGCGATGTTGTACATCAGCGTGCGCGAGGCGTTGGTAGCGTCGGTGACGAAGCTCTTGCCGCCGGTCAGCCGCCAGATCAGGAAGGTATCGATCGTGCCGAAGCAGAGATCGCCCCTGGCGGCGCGCGCCCTGGCGCCCTTGACGTTTGCGAGCATCCAGGAAAGCTTGGTGCCGGAAAAATAAGGATCGAGGATCAGGCCGGTCTTCTTCGTGAAAAGCCGCTCAAGGTCCTGTCGCTTGAGATTGTCGCAATAGCTTGCCGTGCGCCGGTCCTGCCAAACGATGGCATTCTGGATCGGCCGGCCCGTCTCGCGCTCCCAGACGACGACAGTCTCGCGCTGGTTGGTAATGCCGAGCGCCGAAATATCCTTGGCGGTAATTCCCGCATCGCGCAGTGCCATATTGACGGTGGAGACGACGGAATCCCAGATTTCCTCAGGATCGTGCTCGACCCAGCCGGAGCGCGGATAAATCTGGGTGAATTCCTGCTGGCCCTTGCCGGCGACATGCATGTCGCCGTCGAAGACGATCGCCCGCGTCGATGTCGTTCCCTGGTCAATCGCCAGAACGTATCCACTCATGCAGTTCCCTCCCGCTAGAGCAATTCCAGCTAAAGTGCGCAGCGGTTTTGCGTCCGGAATTGCGTGAAACAAAGAGATAGATCATTTCCGTGATTCGGAGAAAAACGGAAATGCTCCATGTCGATTATCGTGACAAATCAATAGGACGGCGATGCGGGTGAGAAAAGCGAATAAAGCGGAATTGCCAGCCCGCCGGCTTTGGGCATAACCTCGCCACCAACGTTGCAACGCAGCATCGCGATGTCAGGAGAACAGCATGAGCAGATCAGTCGTCGTTACCGGTTCCACCAGCGGCATCGGCCTAGCGATCGCTACCGCCTTTGCCGAAACCGGCGACAACGTCGTCATCAACGGATTCGGAAATGCCGATGAAATCAAGGCGATCGTCGCGCGGCTTGAATCAGTGTCGAAGGGCCGGGCGATCTATCACCCGGCCGACATGACGAAGCCCGGCGAGATCGCCGACCTGATCGAAACGGCAGCGAAGAACTTCGGCACCGTCGACGTTCTGGTCAACAATGCCGGCATCCAGCATGTCGAAAAGATCGAGGATTTCCCGATCGAGAAATGGGACCAGATCATCGCCATCAACCTGTCGAGCTCCTTTCACACCATGCGCGCCGCCATCCCGCTGATGAAGGCGAAGAAGCATGGCCGCATCATCAACATCGCCTCGGCCCACGGCCTCGTCGCCTCCCCCTTCAAATCCGCCTATGTCGCGGCAAAACATGGTATATTGGGCCTCACCAAGACCGCGGCACTGGAGCTTGCCGAATTCGGCGTGACCGTGAACGCCATCTGCCCTGGTTACGTGCTGACGCCGCTCGTCGAAAAGCAGATACCGGATACCGCCAAGGCCCGCGGCATGACCGAGGAACAGGTAAAGAGCGAGGTTATCCTCAAGGCGCAGCCCACCCGTGAATTCGTCAAGGCCGAGGAAATCGGTGCACTGTCGCTTTACCTCGCCAGCGACTCCGCCCGCCAGGTGACCGGAACGCACATCTCGATTGACGGTGGCTGGACGGCGGCTTAACCATTTGGAAAAAACAACCGGGAATATCATGAACGACAGCATCCGCTTCATCCTGAATGGCCAGGACATCGCACTCACCGATGTCGGGCCGACCGAGACGCTTCTCGATTTTCTGCGGTTGCGGCAACGGCTGACGGGCACCAAGGAAGGATGTGCGGAAGGCGATTGCGGCGCCTGCACCGTGCTCGTCGGGCGGCTCGCCGACGGCAAGCTCGCCTATGAATCGGTCAACGCCTGCATCCGGTTCTTAGGTTCGCTGCACGCCACCCATGTGGTGACGGTCGAGCATCTCGCCGGCCGGGACGGCGCACTGCACCCGGTGCAGCAGGCGCTGGTCGATTGCCACGGCTCGCAATGCGGTTTCTGCACCCCGGGCTTCGTCATGTCGCTCTATGGCATGTGGTTGACGAAGGAAAAGCCCGGCCGCCAGGAAATCGAAAAGGCCTTGCAAGGCAATCTCTGTCGCTGCACTGGCTATGAGCCGATCGTCAAGGCTGCCGAGCAGGTGAGCCTGATGCGGCCAAGTGCGCTCTTCGACCCGCTAGAGCGAACGCGCTCGGAAATCGTCGCGCGGCTCTGGGCCATGCAGGCGAGCGGCACCATCAGGATTGCCAGCGGCGAAGACCGCCTGATCGTGCCCGCTTCTGTTCAAGCGCTGGCCGAGGTCCTTTCACAGGAGCCCGACGCAATCGTCGTCGCGGGCGCGACGGATGTCGGCCTCTGGGTAACGAAGCAGATGCGACGGCTGAACCCGGTCGTCTTCATCAATCATCTGAGCGAATTGCAGTCGATTGGGGAAGGCGAGGACGGCGTCACCATCGGCGCCGGCGTCAGCTACAGCAGGGCCTTCGCGGCGATTTCCAAGAAAATCCCGGCGCTCGGGCGGCTGATCGATCGCATCGGTGGCGAGCAGGTGCGCAACATGGGCACGATCGGCGGCAACATCGCCAACGGCTCGCCGATCGGCGACAGCCCGCCGCCGCTGATCGCGCTCGGGGCGACGCTGACGCTGCGGTCGCTGCAAGGCCAGCGCAGAATGCCGCTCGAGGATTTCTTCATCGCCTATGGCAGACAGGACCGGAAGCCGGGCGAGTTTGTCGAGAGCGTCTTCGTGCCCTATCCCGCCGATACGAGCCATTTTGCTGCCTACAAAATCACCAAGCGCCGCGACGAGGATATCACCGCCGTGCTCGGCGCCTTCCTGCTGACGCTCGACGAAGCCGAGATGATCACCGACATCCGCATCGCCTTCGGCGGCATGGCGGCGACGCCGAAACGCGCTCCGACCGTCGAGGCCGCGCTGATCGGCAAACCCTGGACGGAAGCGACGATCGAGGCCGCCCGCCCCGCTTTCGACACCGACTACCAGCCGCTGACCGACTGGCGCGCCACGGCGGAATACCGCCAGCTGACGGCAAAGAACCTACTGACGCGGTTCTACCTGGAAACGGTGGGCGCACCGCAGGAGTTGAAACGGTTCGAGGAGGTGGCGTGATGGAGAAGTCAACCGTTGGTGCCAGCCGCCCCCCTCATCCGCGAGCGCCCGGAGCGCCTGCGACGGGCAATCTACCGGCAGGAAGACGCTAATGGACAAGTCCACCTTCGAAGACCGTAAGGTCATCATTTCAGGCCCGATGCACGCCTCGCTGCGGCATGATTCAGCACATAAGCATGTGACCGGAACCGCCGATTATATCGACGATATCCCCGAACCCGCCGGCCTGCTGCACGGCGCCCTCGGCCTCTCCGACCGAGCGCATGCCGAAATCGCCGGCATCGATCTTTCCGCGGTCGCCGCCTATCCCGGCGTCGTCTGGGTCATCACCGGCAAGGACGTGCCGGGCGTCAACGACGTCAGCTCCAACGGCAGCCATGACGAACCGCTGCTTGCCGAAACCAAGGTCGAATTCCACGGCCAGCCGATCTTTGCCGTCATCGCCGAAACGCGCGATGCGGCCCGCCGGGCCGCACGGCTGGCGAAGATCGACTATCGCGACCTGCCGCACTGGAGCGATATCGACGGCGCGCTCGCCAATGGCAGCCCGCTGGTCATCACCCCAATGACGCTCCAGCGCGGCGAGCCTCAAGTGGAAATGCCGAATGCCGCCATGCGGCTGAAGGGCCGGATGCGCATCGGCGGCCAGGAGCATTTCTACCTCGAAGGCCATATTGCCGTGGCCATCCCCGGCGAAGACGACGAGGTCACCGTCTGGTCATCGACGCAGCATCCGAGCGAGATCCAGCATATTGTCGGCCACGTGCTCGATATCCCTTCCAACGCCGTAACCGTCAACGTCCGCCGCATGGGCGGCGGTTTCGGCGGCAAGGAGACGCAGGGCAATCAGTTCGCAGCGCTTGCGGCGATTGCCGCCAAGAAGCTCGGCCGCGCCATCAAATTCCGCCCTGACCGCGACGAGGACATGAGCGCCACCGGCAAGCGCCATGATTTCCTCGTCGATTACGAGGTGGGCTTCGATGCCGAAGGCCGCATCCATGCGGTCGATGCAACATATGCGGCGCGCTGCGGCTTCTCCTCGGATCTCTCGGGACCGGTGACCGACCGTGCCCTCTTCCACGCCGATTCCAGCTATTTCTACCCGCATGTGCATCTCCAGTCGAAACCGCTGAAAACCCACACCGTCTCCAACACCGCCTTCCGCGGCTTCGGCGGACCGCAGGGCATGCTCGGCGCCGAGCGCTTCATCGAAGAAATCGCCTATGCCCTCGGCAAGGATCCGCTCGATATCCGCAAGTTGAATTTCTACGGCCAGCCGGGCTCCGGGCGTACGCTCACCCCCTACCATCAGGAGGTCGAGGACAACATTATCGCTCGCCTCGTCGAGGAACTGGAGGAAACCGCCGAATACCGTGCGCGCCGCAATGCCATTATCGCCTTCAACCGCGACAGCCGTTACATCAAAAAAGGCATCGCGCTGACGCCGGTCAAATTCGGCATTTCCTTCACCATGACCGCCTTCAACCAGGCCGGCGCCCTCGTCCATATCTATCAGGACGGCTCGATCCACCTGAACCATGGCGGCACCGAAATGGGCCAGGGCCTCTATACCAAGGTGGCGCAGGTGCTGGCCGACAGCTTCCAGGTCGATATCTCTAGGGTGAAGATCACCGCGACAACGACGGCCAAGGTTCCCAACACATCTGCCACCGCGGCCTCCTCCGGCTCGGACTTGAACGGCATGGCCGCCTTCGACGCCGCCCGCCAGATCAAGGAACGTCTGGTGGCGTTTGCCGCCGAAAAATGGGATTTGGCGCCGGCCGACATCGTCTTCCTACCGAACCGCGTGCGCGTCGGCGAGATCGAGATCCCCTTTCCCGATTTCATCAAGCAGGCCTATTTCGCCCGCGTCCAGCTGTCCGCCGCCGGTTTCTACAAAACGCCGAAGATCCATTGGGACCGCAAAGCCGGCCGCGGCACGCCCTTCTATTATTTCGCTTACGGCGCCTCCTGCACCGAGGTCTCGATCGACACGCTGACCGGCGAATATTTGATCGACCGTACCGATATCCTCCACGATGTCGGCCGCTCGCTGAACCCGGCAATCGACATGGGCCAAGTCGAGGGCGCCTTCGTGCAGGGCCTGGGCTGGCTGACGACGGAAGAGCTTTGGTGGGACGACAAGGGCCGGCTGCGCACCCACGCTCCCTCGACCTACAAGATCCCGCTCGCTTCCGACCGCCCGAAAATCTTCAACGTCCGCCTCGCCGAATGGTCGGAGAACACCGAGGCCACCATCGGCCGCTCCAAGGCCGTCGGCGAACCACCCTTCATGCTGGCGATCTCGGTGCTGGAAGCGCTATCGATGGCGGTCGCAAGTGTCGCGGATTACAAAATCTGCCCAAGGCTCGATGCTCCGGCGACGCCGGAGCGGGTCCTGATGGCGGTGGAGCGGATGAAGCGGGTGTAGGATGGGGTCGACTGGTTTGTTGCATGAGCAGGACTGGCGGAGCGGGTGGCACCCCCCTCTGTCCTGCCGGACATCTCCCCCACAAGGGGGGAGATCGGCAAAAGGTTGGATCATTGCTCCCCATCTGCCCTGTCGGAGTAGCAGCGCTTTAGTTGTTTGGGGAAACCGTCAACTCCATCCAATCTCCCCCCTTGTGGGGGAGATGTCCGGCAGGACAGAGGGGGGTAACACAGCCACTTACCTATCAGCCATCTCCCTATGACCGACCTCCCGACCTTCCTCGCCGCCAACCCCGACAGCATCCTCATCGACATCACCGGCACACAAGGCTCTACCCCACGCGAGACCGGCGCCTACATGCTCGTCTCGCCAACCGCGTTATGGGGCACGATCGGCGGCGGGCAGTTCGAGTTCATGGCAATCGCGAATGCCCGGGAGATGCTGGGTGGAACCGGCGGAACCGCCGCCATGGATATCCCGCTCGGCCCGGAGATCGGCCAGTGCTGCGGCGGGCGTACGCAGTTGCGGTTTCGGCCGCTGACGCAGACGGTGAAAGACGAGCTCGAAGCAAAACTTGCCGGCGAGATCGAGCGTCTGCCGGAAGTCTATCTCTTCGGTGCCGGCCATGTCGGACGGGCGCTGGCCGCGGCCCTTGCGCCGCTGCCGCTGTCTGTCACCATCGTCGAAACGCGGCAGGAAGAGCTTGCCAATCTGCCGGCGGAGACAAAAACCCGGCTCGTCCCGATGCCTGAAGCACTGGTGAAGGATATTTCGGCCGGCGGCGCAGTCGTCATCCTGACGCACGACCACGCTCTGGACTTTCTCATCGCCCGCGAAGCGCTTGACAGGAGCGACCTTGCCTATACCGGCATGATCGGCTCGGCCACCAAGCGCGCCACCTTCGCAAGCTGGCTTTCCCGTGAAGGCGGCGGCGAACGCGGCTGGATCGAGCGGCTGACGCTGCCAATCGGTGGTGCCGCAGTCAGGGACAAACGACCTGAGGTGATTGCCGCCATGACCGCCGCCGAGATTTTGACGGCGCTTGACGCCTACCGCATGCGCTCGTCCTCGTAATAGGGATCGCGTCCGTCGAGGAAACCGAGATCGCGTTTGACGCGGTCCGGCGTGGCCGAAAGATCGAGCCGTGGCAGACGGCGGATATGGTCGGCGCTGCTCGTCAGCCAGCCGGCAAGGCGCCGGAAAATCTGGGTTCTCTGCTGCGGCTGGCGCCCTTCGATAGCATGGCAGTCCATGGCATCACCTCGGTGGTTTGATGGTATGAGTTGCAGTTTGCCGCCAAAAATGCTGCAATTCCAATCGAAGAACCGCCTGCCTGCATAAAGAGAACTTATCCATGAAGCTGTCGAAACAATTTCCGCTGAATGCGCTGCGCGTCTTCGAGGCCGCTGCCCGGCTCGGAAGTTTCACCAAGGCGGGCGACGAACTCGGCATGACGCAGACAGCTGTGAGCTACCAGATCAAGCTGCTGGAGGAGAATGTCGGCGAGCCGCTCTTCCTCCGGCGTCCCCGCCAGATTGCGCTGACGGAGACTGGCGAGCGGCTGGCGCCAAAGGTGACCGAAGCCTTTGCCATGCTGCACGACGCAATGGCGACGGCGCGCGACAGCGTCGAAGGCACGCTGGCCATCAGCTCGACCCACACTTTCGCCTCGAAATGGCTGGCGCCGCGCCTAGGCTCTTTCCATTTGAAACATCCGGCCATCGCGGTGCGCTTTCAGGCCAGCTCGGATATCATCGATTTTACCCGCGAGCAGATCGATGTCGGAATCCGCTGGGGCGACGGCAACTGGCCGGGACTGACGCTGCATCGGCTGATGGGGCTTGAGTTCACCCCGATGCTGAGCCCGAAACTGGCGGAATCGGCAGGCGGCATCAAGGAGCCGCGTGACCTGCTGAAGCTCGATCTCTTCGACGCCGGCGACATCTGGTGGAAACAATGGTTCGAGGCAGCCGGCATCACCGAGACCGATCTCGATAGGCGCCCGCGCAACCAGCTCGGCTCCCAGGCGGTGGAAGCCGATGCGGCGATCGCCGGCCACGGTGTCGCCATCCTCCACCCGGCCTTTTATGCAGCCGAGATCGCGCTCGGCCGGCTCTATCAGCCCTTCGAACTAACCCGCAGCGACGGCAAGGCCTACTGGCTCGTCTACCCCGAAAACCGCCGCAACGTGCCGAAGATCAAGGCCTTCCGCAACTGGATAATTGAGGAGATGAAGGCAGCCGGGAATTAGTTCATCGGGTGTCGGGGCTTGGTTCCGCCCTGTCTGATCTTTTAGTCCGGCTTCAATATCCCATCTCCGGTGCATAGAAACAGCGCGGCGTGTCCTCGTTCGGAAACAGACAGAGATGATAGTCGTTGTCACCCGATTGCATCGCCTTCGTCATCGGCAGCAGAAAGACATGAGCATGCGTAACCAGCCGATGGTCGCCGGGTAGCAGCGTCACTCGATATCCGCCCGGCGTCACCGCCACGCTTTTCGAAGGGATCATCTGGCAATCGCCACTATGACTGTCGCCGTTGCAACAATAGGGGTCATAACTCCACCCCGTCGGTGCGTCGTGAGCCGTCGCCAGCGACGCATACGCAATCATCACACACGTCAGAATGCTGCGCATGGGCATCTTCTCCGTCGATGAATGCGCCGCCGATGATCTAACGGTCCTTATTTTATTCCGGCGGCCTGCAAATAACTGTAATCGAGTCGTCGTAGTTTCAAGGTCTGCTGAATTAGTGCACCCAGCATTAGAAACAGATAATGCACAGCCTTCTCGGCAGCTTTTAGGCACGCGACCGCAGATCTGCGATGCGGCCGCGGTCGACGGCTTCGGCAAAACCGAATCTCCTCTTCCCTCCCCGCCAAAATTTCAGCAATGTCACGAGTCGGAGGAAGATAGGGGAACTCGATGTATGAATATGCCATAGCATGGGAATGGCTCGCCTTCGCGGCGCGCTGGTTTCATGTCATCACTGCGATCGCCTGGATCGGATCGTCCTTCTATTTCATCGCGCTCGATCTCGGGCTGGTGAAACGCCCGCATTTGCCGCCCGGCGCCTATGGCGAGGAATGGCAGGTCCACGGCGGCGGATTTTATCATATCCAGAAATATCTGGTGGCGCCGGCCCAGATGCCGGAGCACCTGACCTGGTTCAAATATGAGAGCTACTTCACCTGGATTTCCGGCTTCCTGATGCTGTGCATCGTCTATTATGGCGGTGCCGACCTTTTCCTCATCGATCGCCATGTGCTCGATATCAGCCCGCCCGTCGCAATCCTGATCTCGCTGGCGTCGCTAGGCCTCGGCTGGATCGTCTACGACCTGCTCTGCAAATCCCCGCTGGGCAAGAATACCTGGGGGTTGATGGCGGTGCTCTATGTCGTGCTGGTCGCCATGGCCTGGGGCTATACGCAGCTTTTCACCGGCCGCGCTGCCTTCCTGCATCTCGGCGCCTTTACCGCGACGATCATGTCGGCCAACGTCTTCATGATCATCATCCCGAACCAGAAGATCGTCGTCGCCGATCTCATCGCCGGGCGCACGCCCGATCCCAAATACGGACAGATCGCCAAGCAGCGCTCGCTGCACAACAACTACCTGACCCTGCCGGTCATCTTCTTCATGCTGTCGAACCACTATCCGTTGGCCTTCGGAACGCAATTCAACTGGGTGATCGCAGCCCTTGTCTTTCTGATGGGCGTCACTATCCGCCACTGGTTCAACACCACGCATGCCCGAAAGGGCCGGCCGACCTGGACCTGGATCGTCACCGTCGTCCTTTTCATCCTGATCATGTGGCTTTCCACCGTGCCGAAACTGCTAACCGGCGAGGTGGATGCGGCGGCGGTAGCACCGGCCTTCCAGCAATTCGCCGGTGATCCGCATTTCCCCGCCGTCAAGCAGCTGGTCTCGACGCGCTGTTCCATGTGCCATGCGGCCGAGCCCGTCTATGAGGGCATCGTCAGGCCGCCGAAGGGTGTGATGCTCGAAAACGACGCCGAAATCGCCGCCCATGCCCGCGAAATATATATACAGGCGGGCCGCAGCCATGCCATGCCGCCCGGCAACATCACGGATGTCACGCCCGACGAACGCAAGCTGCTCGTCGCCTGGTTCGAGAGCGCAGTCGAAGGCAAGAAACAATGACGACGACACTCCTGCGCGGGCGCCTACTTTTTTTCCATCGCGCGCCGCTAAGCCTCGCCGACAGCCAGAGCTATCTCTATGAGGAGGACGGCGGCCTGTTGATGACGGACGGACTGATCGCTGCGGTCGGCTCCTATGCCGACGTCAAGGCAAAAGCAGCCGAGGGCACGGCCGAGATCGACCACCGCCCGCATCTGATCATGCCCGGCTTCATCGACATGCACCTGCATTTTCCACAGATGCAGGTGATCGCCTCCTATGCCGCCAATCTGCTCGAGTGGCTGAACACCTATACCTTCCCTGAGGAATGCCGCTTCGTCGAAAGCGCGCATGCTGAAAGGATTGCCACGCATTTCTATGACGAGCTGATCCGTCACGGCACGACGACGGCGGTCGCCTATTGCTCCGTGCACAAAACCTCGGCCGACGCGTTCTTCGCCGAGGCGACGAAGCGCAATATGCGCATGGTCGGCGGCAAGGTGATGATGGACCGCAATGCCCCGCAGGGCCTGCTCGACACGCCCGAGATGGGCTATGACGAGACCCGTCAGGTAATATCGGACTGGCACGGCAAGGGCCGCAACCACGTCGCCATCACCCCGCGCTTCGCCATCACCTCGACGCCGGCGCAGATGGAAGCAACCTCAGCCCTTGCCCGCGAATTTCCCGACCTGCACATCCAGACGCATCTTTCGGAAAATCACGACGAGATCAAATTCACCTGCGAACTCTATCCCGATGCGATCGACTACACCGATATTTATGCCCGTTACGGCCTGCTCGGGCCGAAAAGCCTGTTCGGCCACGCCATTCACCTGTCAGAGCGCGAAGCCGATGTGATGAGCGAGGCGGGCGCCGTTGCCGTCCACTGCCCGACCTCGAACCTCTTCCTTGGCTCCGGCCTCTTTCCCCTTAAGGCGCTGGCGCGGCGGGAAAAGCCGGTCCGCATCGGCGTCGCCACCGATATCGGCGGCGGTTCCAGCTATTCGATGCTGAGAACCATGGACGAGGCCTACAAGATTCAGCAATTGCTCGGCGAACGGCTGAACCCGCTGGAAAGCTACTACCTGATGACCCGCGGCAATGCCGAAGCCCTGTCGCTGGCCGACCGGATCGGCACGCTGGAGCCCGGCACCGAGGCCGACCTCGTCGTGCTCGATGCGGCGGCAACACCAGCGATGGCGCTGAAGATGGAGGTGGTAAAGACGCTGCCTGAGGAGCTTTTCCTGTTGCAGACGATGGGCGACGACCGGGCAGTCATCGAGACCTATGTGGCGGGAGTTGCTCTGAAAGCGGGCTTCGGCGACACTTCCATTGCTCCCAAATTGGGAGCGTGATATGGTTTCACGATGAGAGTGATCGCCAGGCGCACTCTGACGCAATTTGTCGAAAGCCCGGACGGTAAAAAAGGCCAGGTCGCCTTGAAGGCTGCGCTCGATACGTGGTTTCACGAAGTCAGCAAGGCGGACTGGAAATCCATGTCTGATGTGAGGAAGCGATATGCCCATGCAAGTATCATCAATGCCGAGCGTATCGTCTTCAACATCAAGGGAAATGACTACCGATTGATCGTGGCTGCCGATTTCATGCGGTCGATTGTCTGGATCAAGTGGATCGGCACACATCGGGATTATGACAGGATCGACGCAGCGACGGTGGAACATGAATGAGCTGAAACCCATCCGCAATGACGATGATTACGAAAACGCGCTCCTGCTGTTGAAGCAACTCTGGGGGGCGAAAGACGGTTCGCCGGAGGCCGACAAGCTCGACATTCTGGCGACGCTGATCGATGCCTATGAAGCAGGGCGATATCCAATCGACCTACCCGATCCGATCGATGCGGTCCTTTTCCGGATGGAACAGCAGGGACTGGCGCGGAAGGACCTGGAACCTATTCTCGGCAGCCGCGGGCGTGTCGCGGAAATCCTCAATAGAAGGCGTGCGCTTTCACTCGAAATGATCCGGCGATTGCATGAACATCTCGCCATTCCGCTGGACATTCTAATTCAACCGATCCGTGGAAAAGCCGCCTGACTGCCAATTCCCCTCACACTCCCGCGAAATTCATGGTACGGCCGATAGCAGCATTCAGATGTGAAGGTTCAATTCATGGCCACGCCGCTCACCATCGCCGACCTGAAAAAGCTCGCACAGCGGCGCGTACCGAAGATGTTTTTCGATTATGCCGATTCGGGCGCCTGGACGGAGTCGACCTACGCGGCGAACGAGAGTGATTTCAGTGGGATCAAGCTGCGCCAGCGGGTGATGGTCGACATGACCGACCGCACGCTGGAAACGACGATGATCGGCCAGAAGGTGTCGATGCCGGTGGCCTTGGCGCCGACCGGCCTGACCGGCATGCAGCATGCCGATGGCGAGATGCTCGCGGCACGCGCTGCCGAGAAATTCGGCGTTCCCTTTACGCTGTCGACCATGAGCATCTGCTCTATCGAGGATGTCGCCTCGGTGACGACGCGCCCCTTCTGGTTCCAGCTCTACGTGATGCGGGACAAGGATTTCGTCCTTGGCCTCATCAACCGCGCTAAGGCCGCCAAATGTTCGGCATTGGTGCTGACATCAGACCTGCAGATCCTCGGCCAGCGCCACAAGGACCTGCGCAACGGCCTGTCGGCGCCGCCGAAATTCACCCCGAAGCATATCTGGCAGATGGCGACCCGCCCCCTCTGGTGCCTGGATATGCTGCAGACCAAGCGCCGTACCTTCGGCAACATCATCGGCCATGCGAAAAATGTCTCCAATATCACCTCGCTGGCCGCATGGACGCACGAGCAGTTCGACCCGCGGCTCTCCTGGGCCGATGTCGCCTGGATCAAGGAGCAATGGGGCGGCCCGCTGATCATCAAGGGCGTGCTCGATCCGGAGGACGCCAGGGCCGCCGCCGACACCGGCGCCGATGCGATCGTCGTCTCCAATCATGGCGGCCGCCAGCTTGACGGCGCACCCTCTTCGATCAGCATGCTGCCTGCGATCGTCGATGCCGTCGGCGATCGCATCGAGATCCATCTCGACGGCGGCATCCGCTCGGGCCAGGATGTATTGAAGGCAGTGGCGCTCGGCGCCAAGGGCACCTATATCGGCCGCCCCTTCCTCTATGGCCTCGGCGCCATGGGCAAGGAAGGCGTGTCGCTGGCGCTCGGCATCATCCGCAAGGAGATGGACATCACCATGGCGCTCTGCGGCAAACGCGACATCAACGACGTGAACGCGTCGATTATATCGGGGAAAAGCTCAAGCAGAGAAATCGGCACCGGCTGAACGCGTCGATGGCGCGGGCAAGACCTGCCGGAGACGCAACGGCATGCGATTCAGCAGAGCGGCTGCCCATCGGTCGCATTGAGCAAAAGGATCGCGAAAATCACGAGACAGATGGCGAGTGCAAAACGCTGCTGCCAGACGATGCGACGCGATCCCGCAATCCGCCTCTCGAGGCCAGGCGGCATCCTGTCAGGCTTGCGAAGCTGCATGCGGGACAACAGGTCGTCGACCGCGGCAAGACCGGCCGTCTCGGTCTCGTAGCTCGATGCGAGGCGAAACAACAGCGCATCGAAAAGCAGATGGATCGCCCGCGCAACAACAATCACGCAGAAAACGAGCATCAACAGCCAGCCGAGCGGCGAAGTGAAACTTCGATGTCCCGCGATGATCGGGCCGGCGATCAGTGGCAGCAGTGCTGTCAGCCCGCAGAAGATCGCATTGCGGCCGAGATTTCGCGCGGCCGCCGAGGCTGTGGTTTTCCACTGCGTCATTGCGAGCCCTCCGTTACCGCATGGATACTTCCAGCCGGCAGATGAACGCGCCGCCCCGCCCGTTCGATCAGCCGCAGTGCTTCGGCTGGATTTTCGCAACGTCGGCTGATGAGCAGCCAACGCACGATGACGCAGGCGCTCCGCTGGAAACCGAGCGCACAGCAGACAAGGACCGGTCCCTGCTGGCGCGCGGCCTCGACGAGGTTCGCTGCAGCGAACGTCTGGATCTTGTCGAGGGCTACAAGATCAAGGGTGGGAAAGCTGCACCAGCGCGCGAGTGTCGCGCCGGGGCGCTGAAGTTCGCCGGTCATGTCGATCACCGTGGCAAAACGGTCGGCCTCGCGGCGACGCGGAAAACGTCCGAGATGGACGCCATCAGCGATCACCACCGATGCCGGCATTTTGCGTGTCCAGAGCCAAACGTTGATGAGAGCGCCGAGCCGGTAGGGTGCCAGTAGCCAGCGGCTGGTAAGCGTGGCCCGGCCATCGACGCGTTTCTGGAATATCTGCGGGCCGGCGCCGAAATATCCGACTGCGACGATCGCCAGCGCAACGGCCGGCCAGAGCAACAGAAGCGCTGCGGCCGACAGAGGAGTGCAGAGCACTGCAAGGCCGAGAAATGCGACGGCACCGCACAGATAGTAGATGCCGAGACGGCGCGACTTTGGATCGCCGCTCATCGCAAAGTTCGCGAGAGGCGAACCGGCATCGCGCGGAAAAAGCCAGACGGCAGACAGGCCGAGCAGCATGCCGGTCGGTATGTCGATAACGTGATGCTGCCACGTCGTCAGTACGGAGACACCGATCAGGAGGCACCAGAGGTGCCAAAGAAGCCGTGCCTTCCGTGGCAGCCGGCCGCGCAGATGATCCCAGATCACCACCAGGAGCGCTATATGCAGCGACGGCGCCTGGTTGAACGGCTTATCGAAGCCGCCAAGGACGGCGAACATGAAGCCGGGCAGGCCGCTCGTTGCCGGACGCACGAAGGTCGCTTCGAGCGGAAACGCGACAAAGCAGGCGACGGCGACTATCTGGATCGTCAGATAACGCCTCGCGAGCCTATCCACATCGCGCGGCGTCGTGTTGATGAACAGGCAGAGCGCATAGAACAGATTGATCGACCAATAGGGAATGATCGTCCATCCGAGGAACGGGATGGCGCTTTCCCATGCGAAGGCGAGGTTCGGCACATGAGCGCGTTGCGATGCCAGCCAATTGGCGCCGCCATAGCTCAGATAGAAGAACGGCGCCAGAAAGACGAGCCAGAGCGCCGCCCGCTTCGGGACCGGTGCTGCCGGCGAAAAAGTAGAACGTGCCTTCTCCACGCTTTGCCCTCAGACTCTCTCGGCCAGCGAGACGGTGAAAATGCCCCACTGATCGATGCGCTGTTCGATCTTGCGGAAACCGGCTGCGGCGACCAGCTGGTCCATTTCCTCTTGCGTCCGCCGCCGCATCACCCACGCCTCGCCGCCGCGGTGGGAGGTCAGCGCGCGGGCGATCATCTCCAACTGTGGATGCCATGGCTGGTTGGTGTAGACAAGCAGGCCGCCAGGCCGCATCGCGCGGGCGATCCCGTTGAGCGAAGCGGCGATCATCGCATTGTCGGAAAACAGCTCGTAAAGGCCGGAGACGATCGCGAGATCCGGAGCCGGCGTGATTGCAGCCAGTCCCTCGCCGTCGAAGGCATCCTGTTGGCGGAAGCTGACGAAATCACCCAGTCCCCGCGCGGCAATGCTGTCGCGGCCGGCGTCGACGTTGATGGGGGAATAGTCCTGCAGACGTGCACTATCGGGACGCACGGCAGCCGTCTCGATGGCATCCAGGACATAACGGCCGTGCCCGGCCGCGATGTCGAGCATATGGGTACTACGGCCGGCTGCTTTCAGGCGCTGCAGCGCGCGGTCGATCAGCTCCTGCAAGTGCAGCTTGCGCTGCCTGATGCCGCGCCAGCCGATCGCCTCGAGGAACACCTTGTCGATCAAACGTCCGCCGGGGCCGAGCCCGCGCGGCTCATTCTCGTAGACGTAGTCGAGCGTCGAGCCGGAATCAAACCCGGTCTTGACCCCGGTCCTTATGCCCTCGGACACCAAGGCGCCGATCTTGATATTGAGGCGGCTGAGCGTCCAGTAGAGGCCACGTGGGGATGTGGCGTCCAGTGGGCTCGCGAGCCGGTCGGCCTCGTCCTTGGTATAGCCCTGGATATGCGCGGTGCGAAGGTCGGCAGGCGCCCGGGGCTCGGCAAAACGCGCGTCGATAAAACGGCGGACCTCGGCCAGGGCAATCGCACGATCCTTTTCGCCAAGCGTGTCATGGTAGAAGCCGGCAAGCACATGCCGTTCTTTGATTCGGCTGCCGAGGTTTTCGTAAAACCGGTGCTGCGGCGCGTGTCGCACCACCCAGTCGCTGCCGGAGATCAGCAGTTGGGTCGGGACGGTGATGGCGCGGGCATCGCCGACGACGCGGGCTGCCGCCTCATAGAGCTGCAACAGGATGTTGGAGGCAATTGGCCTAGATATCAACGGGTCGGATTCGTACGAGGCGATGCGCTCGGGATCATGCGTCAGGAACTTCGCCTTGACATAGGAATTGACGAAGAATGTCCCCTTAAGCCTTTCCCAGAGCGCAATGCCTTCTCTAGCAAAAGGCACGTAGAGCTTGACGCTGAAGGCCGGCGAGGCAAGCACGAGCGCACGGATCGGCGGCGCATAGTCGTGCACCCAGGTGGTGGCGAGAACCGCGCCGACGCTCTGCGCAATGACGGCGATGTCTTCGACGGCAGTGCCGCTTGTCTCGCTGACATGGCGGACGAAGCAATCGAGATCATGCGCCGAGGCAGCAAAGGATGGCGAATAGCCGCGCTCTCCCGGTGAACGCCCGTGGCCGCGTGCGTCCCAGGCGTAGAAGGAAAAATCATCGAGGCCGAGCTCGGTGGCGAGATGGGCGACGCGGCCACTATGCTCGTGGCCGCGATGGAGAAGAATGATTACGCCCTTCGGTGCGGCACCGGCCGCAGGCCACGTCCGATAAAAGAGTCGCGTGCCGTCATACGACACGAATTCGGATTCACGCATCGGCCTGGCCGTCGAGGACGGTTGCCAACTGTCGGCGGCTTGCAGCACGGGCTACTCCAGTTCTGATTGATGGGTGGGTTGCAACTACTGGCGGAACAATGATTTGCATTCATTGCAAAAGTCTAGTCGCAAATGTAAGCCCTGTAGGAGAACCAATATGAAGTATCGGCCTCCCCACAAGGTCGACGTTCTGCACTGCCGGAGCTGGGATAGATTTTCCGATGCCACGAAATTCCACTGAGGTAGCATGTCTGTCTATCAATTGAAGTCCCGATTTCAGAATATTCTTCGCCCGCTGGTGCGCTCGCTTGCGGCGCGAGGCGTCACCGCCAATCAGGTGACTTCAGTTGCCGCCGCCGTCTCGGTTGCATTGGGCCTTTTTCTGAGCGTCGCCCCGCTTCCGCATTGGTTCCTGCTGGTGCCTGTATGGTTTCTCCTGCGCATGGGCCTCAACGCCATCGACGGCATGCTGGCGCGCGAACATGGGCAGAAGAGCATTTTAGGCGCCTATCTGAACGAGATCGGTGATGTCGTGTCGGATGTCGCCCTGTATTTGCCGTTTGCGCTCATCGATCCGAACGGCTTGGTGCCGGCGATGGCAGTCATATTCCTCTCGGCACTGACGGAATTTACCGGCATTCTGGGTCAAACGGTCGGCGCAAGCCGGCGGTACGATGGGCCGCTGGGCAAGAGCGACCGCGCGGTGCTTTTTGGGGCGCTTGGCGTCTTTGTCGCGGTTGGTGGTACGTTTGCAGCATGGACGTCGTGGCTTTGGGCGGTGGTGGGTGTACTGCTCATATGGACCATCATCAACCGTGTCAGCGCCGGTATTCGCGAGGCGCACACGGCCGCCCGATAGGAGAGCCGAACCGATTTGCCGCCTTCTTCCATCGGCAAATGTGATCCGGTAACCGACGCTACCTCCGTCCTCCTAACGGCATGTTAAGCTTAGGTTGTATTTTTAGCGCGGCATCTTGAAAGCACAAAAGCGGTGCTTTATGTTTTAGATCATGGCAAACACGAGCAAAACACCGCATCCATCGCAGTTGCGCTACACTTTGGCGCCTGATGATGGCGCCCGGCAGGCGCTCGATGACACGATAGTCGCCTATCGCAGGATGATCGACATCCTGATCGAGCTCATCGACGACAGGGCGGGCGCCAATCTCGTCGTGCTGCATGAGCTTGCTTATGAAACCGTCCGCGAACAGACGGGCTTGCCGGCCAGGCTGGTGACACTCGGCCTTCGCGATTTTGCCGCCAATCGCGGCGCCATTGCAGATCCGCCGCAACTGCCGCTCGACGACAAGCTTTTCGCCATCAAAGGGCCTTCGGACCTGACCATCGCCACGGTGCATGGTCGCGTTGCCGTGCCCTTCGATGTCGCGGGCTATTCAAAGGGATGGGAGAGTATTTTTCCGGCCTACCTCGTAGCAGGCACAGATCGCTACGAGATTCACATCGGCGTCACGCCGAATTCCGCTCGGATGGAGGAAAACATGACGAACGAAGGCATTCTCTCACGCATGGGTCGTCTGATCGCCGGCATCGCCAATGCGGCGGTCGACAAGGCGGAAGGCGTCAACAAGATCGCCGTCATCGAACAGGCGATCCGCGAGATCGATGCAGCGGCGGAAGACGCCCGCACCGATCTCGGCAAAGCGCGCGCCGAGGAATACCGTATCCAGAGCCGCCGGGATGAAATCGTCGAAGACCTGAACACCCTCGACGCGAAGATCCGCCTCGCCGTCTCCTCTGGGCGCGATGACCTGGCAAAAGCCGGCGTTGCCCGCCAGATCGACCTCGAATCCCAGATCGCCGCGATCGACAAGGCGCTGGCCGATGCCAGGGAACAGCTGGACGAAGGCCAGAAAGCCTTGCAGGCTGTGCTCGCCACGCGCCGCGAGGCCGACGCGCGTCTTGCCGATTTCAAGCGCAGCATCGCCCAGCATCCCGAACCCTCCGGGGTCGGCCACAGCCAGCCCACTCCGGGTGCAGGTGCTGCCCGCGCGGCCGCGGCAGTCTCGCGGCTGACCGGCGTTCCCGCGGGCGAGCACGCTCATAGTTCCGAATTGGACGAACTTGACCGGTTGCACCGCGAACAGGCGATCGAGGCACGCCTCGCGCGCTTCAAGACCGATAACCGGTAACGCCGATGGCACTGTTCTTCGCCCCCGAATGTGCTCCCTTTGCCATCGCCGCCGCCGTGCTTGCGGGTCTGACCGCGATCGAGATGCTCGCGACCGTCATGGGTTTTTCGATAACCGAACTTCTCGGAAAGCCGGATTTCCACGGCCATGACGGCCTTGCGGGTTACCTATCCTGGCTCAATCTCGGCGGCGTTCCCCTGCTCATTCTGCTGATGCTGGCGCTCGGCTTCTTCGCCATTGCGGGCTTTGCCATCCAGGCCGTCGCCAGCACCTTCTGGGCACCGCTGCCCTCCGTCATCGCCGTCATTCCGGCCCTATTGATCACCTTTCCCATGGTCAGGGCGTCGAGCAGAACCGTGGCGCGGATCGTGCCGCACGACGAGACCTACGCGGTCGACCTCGACACCCTCGTCGGCCGGACCGCCGAAGTATCGATCGGCCCGCTCGATCAGGGACTGCCGGGACGCGTCCGCGTCAAGGATCAGCACGGAAACTGGCATGTGTTGAGGGCCAGAGCCGCCAAGGATCAGCAGCCTCTCGGGATCGGCACGCAGGTTCTCCTCGTCGATCGCAAGGCAGATGTATTTATCGCCATTCCCGCACTGGTGGACCCCATCGGAGCGGACAATCAATCTTCCAGGGAGCAGCCATGATTTACGACATTATTCTACCTGCCGTTATCGCGATCGTTCTGATCTTCGGCATCGGTTTTGTCCTCGCCTCGCTCTACACCCGTTCCAGCCGTGACGAGGCCTATGTGCGCACCGGCCTCGGCGGTCAGAAAGTCGTGCTCGACGGCGGTTCGGTCGTCCTGCCGATCTTCCACTCGATCGCCAGGGTCAATCTGAAGACGCTGCGGCTCGAGGTTCGCCGTGGTGAGGGCGATGCGCTGATCACCAAGGACCGGATGCGCGTCGATATCGGCGCCGAGTTCTATGTGCGCGTCAAACCCGATGCCTCCTCGATCGCGCTTGCCGCCCAGACGCTCGGCAGCCGCACCAACGACGCCGAGGCGCTTCGTATCCTGATCGAGGCAAAATTCGTCGACGGCCTTCGCTCGGTGGCCGCGACGATGAATCTCGACGCGCTGCAGGAACAGCGCATGGATTTCGTCAAGGCCGTGCAGGAAGCCGTCGGCGCCGATCTCCAGTCGAACGGCCTCGAACTCGAATCCGTGTCCCTGACACGCCTCGACCAGACCGATATCAAGCACTTCAACGCCAACAACTTCTTCGATGCGCAAGGTCTTGCGGCATTGACCCGCATCACCGAGGGCCGCAAGAAGGAGCGAAACGAGATCGTTCGCGACACCGAAGTCGCCATCGCCCAGAAGGATCTGGAGGCCCGCCAGCAATCGCTGACCATCGACCGGACCAAGCGCGAAGCCGAGCTCAGTCAGGAACGCGACATCGCCAACAAGTCCGCGGCGACGCGCGCCGAAACCGCCCAGCAGGAGCAGGCGGCAAAACGTGCCGAGGAGGAAGCCCGTATCGCCTCTGAACTGGCGATCGCCGAACGCGAGGCAGCCGCCAAGCAGGCTCGCGAAAGCGCCAACATCGATGCGGCTCGCGCCGTCCAGCAGCGAGAAACCGAAGCCAAGCGCGACCTTCAGATCGTGGCGCAGGAAAGCGCGATCGCCGTTGCCAACAAGAGCCGTGAGGAGTCCGAGGCGAAGGCCGCCGCAGAAATCGCACGCGCTCTGGCGATTGCGGCGGAGGAAAAAGTCGGCACGGCCAAGGCGATCGAAATTGCCGAACGCGAAAAACAGATTGCCGTGATCGACGCCCGCAAGAAAGCCGAAACCGAAGCGACCGCCGTCACCGTCGGCGCCGAGGCCGAAAAACAGGCGGCAATCGACCAGGCGGAAGCCATCAAGACGCTGGCGGTCGCTGAAGCGGATGCAGCGATTATCAAGGCCAAGGGCATTCTCGAAACCGGCAAGGCCGCTGCCGAGAGCGAAGCATTGCTCAACGACGCGCGCAACAAGCTGAGCTCTGCCATCATCGAGTTCGAGATCACCCGCGAACGGATCCGTATCATTCCGCAGGCGCTCGCCGAAGCAGTCAAGCCGATCGAGAAAATCTCCGATATCCGGATATTCGATACCGGCGGCATGCTTGGCCGCGGAAACGGAGCAACCGGCGGAAACGGCATCGGGCTCGGCGAAGGACTGGCCGGCCAGCTTCTCTCCTACCAGGCCAACAAACCGATCCTCGACAAGTTGATGAAGGAAGCCGGCTTCGACGGTGACGACGCCATCTCATCCCTCCTTGGGAATCTCAATGGCGCAACACCGACGAGACCGGCAACGCCCGCGGCAGCCCCGGCGAAGCCGGCAACACCGGCCTCAACCCCGCCACGGACGATCGTCCCTCCGGCACCGAAGAAGGACTGATCGCGCAAGCGGAGCAATTCCAGCAAAGTATGCAGCGTTTTTGACGCGAGAATCGCGAAGAAACTTTCAATGGAAGGTGCGTAAAAACAAAGAGATAGAGCATTTCCGTCATCGAAGAAAACGGAAATTCTCTATCTCACCCAACCCGCTGCCAGCGCGCTCGCCCAGTCGGCACGACCCCTTCCGGCGGCCAGTGCCGACATCGCCATATGGTCGTAAGCGACATTCCTGAACTGCCACGTCCACCCCGCCGCCGTCTTTTCCAGAATGGCATAGCCGGCCAGCGGATGGCCGGCTTCCACCTTGTGGTAAGTTGGCAGCACGTCGTCATAGGCCGGACAGCCGACGCTGCCGGGATTGACGATCAGGCGGCCATCGGCAAGCCTGACGGCACGAGGAATGTGGCTGTGGCCGCAAAGGATCAGCGGCAGATCGATGCCCTCGGCCAACGCCTCGATCGCCTCGATCGGCTTTTGGAAGACGTAGCCCTCCGGCGAGACCGATTCCAGCCAATAGAGATTGTCGTCCTTCGGCGTCGCATGGCAAAGGTAGACCTCGCCGCGATAGACGGTGTCGAACGGCAGGCTGCGGATCCAGTCGAGATGGGACGGCGTCAATTGCCGATAGGCTGAAGCATCCGAAGTATGCATCGCCGCCGGGTCCTGTTCGATCAGGTAGCGGTCGTGATTACCGCAGACCGATGTCAGGCCGAGCGGTATCAACAGGTCTGCCGTCTTGCCCGCCTCGAGCGGTCCGCTGAAGTAATCACCGAGATTGACGATCTCCTCAATGCCCTGCGTGCGAATATCGGCAAGCACGGCCTCGAGTGCCAGATGGTTGCCGTGAATATCGGCGATCGCGGCAAAACGCATGTTAGCTGCCTCTGTAGGTGGAATAGCCGTAGGGCGAGATCAGCAGCGGCACATGATAGTGCGCCGTGACGTCGGCGATCCCAAAGCGGATCGGCACGAGATCGAGAAAAGCCGGATGCGGCAGCGGCGTGCCGTTGGCTCTCAGATAGTCACCGGCATGGAAGACCAGTTCATAGGTGCCGGCCCGGAAACTTTCACCGGCGAGGATCGGGCCGCCGTCGACCCGGCCATCGCCATTGGTCTCGACCGTCTTCAGATGTCTGCGGATCTCGCCGTCGAGCTGGAAGAGATCGATCCTGAGGCGTTCGGCCGGCTTGCCGAGCGCGGTATCGAGAACATGGGTGGTCAGTCCGGTCATGGGGCTGGCTCTTTGATGATGTAGGGAGTTTCGAAGAAAAACTCTTCCAGATTATTATCAGGTCCGTCCCGGTCGACGACCAGGAAATCGGAGACCTGGCCAAGCGCCATCAGCGGATGATGCCAGACATTGCGGCGGTAGTTCACGCCCTGGTCTCCGCGCGCGCAAAACACTTGTGGTCTGCCTGGACGGCCGTCCTCGTCCTCGGAGACGACGACGAGGAAGGGACGGCCGGAAACCGGCGAGAAGCTCTGGCTGCCGAAGGGATGGCGTTCCATCATGTCGACGGCATAGGGGAAGCTGCGCGGCTGGCCGCGAAAGAGATTGATGATGACGCGGGCGCCCTCGCCCGTCGCTTGCGCCGCGGCCAGCGCATGGAAACGCTCCGTCGTGCCGCCATTGATCAGCCGCATCGAGGCCGGGTCGGCTTCGATCACCTCGCCGAAGAGGGCGAAGGCGGAACGGGTGAGAGGACGAATGTCGAGAAATTGAGACATTGCTTCACTCGCCTTGGGCATGCCAGTATCGGACGGCATCGATCTCGCGAAGCAGCTCTGGCAGCGTCCGATACGTCGCCTCCCAGATTTCGGAGGGATCGAGATCGAAGACGTCGTCGAGGATGCGATTACCGGTGCCGCAGATCCTGGCCCACGGTAGATTGGGATGTTCGGTGGCAAATTCCGGATGGCTCACCAGCAGACGCGATGCCGCGGCACCGATGGTGAAGTGGCAGAAGGCAACGGCCTTGAAGGTAAGCTGGTCCTCGGCGAAAGCCGCCTCGTCCAATCCGCCGATGAACGACAGCGCTTGGGACGCCGCCTTTTGCATGTCATTGAGATAGTCGATGGCGCGCCTCTCCTTCATTCGGCCTCCGGCAATATCGATGTCAGACGCAGCATTGCGATCCTTTCGACCTGGGCCGTCGCGGTCGAAAATTCCTCGTCCCGGCCGTTGCCGATCCGTGTTTCGAAGGCCTCCAGGATATCGTCCTTGCCGAGCCCCTTGACGGCGATGATGAAGGGAAAGCCGAATTTTTCGACATAGGCCGAATTGAGTTCGGTGAAGCGGGCATGCTCGGCAGGGCTCAGGCGGTCGAGACCGGCGCCGGACTGCTCCTTGCGGCTGTCTTCGGTGAGTTCGCCCGATATGGCAAGGCGCCCGGCAAGATCGGGGTGGGCGCTGAGCACGCCGAGACGCTCCTGTCGGCTTGCCGCGCGGAAGACGGCGGCAAGCGCCGCATGCACGCCGGCCGCCGTCAGCGGCTCGGTCACGCCGCCGGCGTCATAGGCACGCTCGGCGATGAAAGGCGAATGTTCGAAGACGCCGCCGAAGCGGGAAACGAAATCCTCGCGCGACACCATCAGACCGCTTCCGGCTGATGGTGCTTGTGCCAGTGCTCGGCGATCTCGATGCGCCGCGGAATCCAAACCTTGTCGTGCTTCAGCACATATTCGATGAAGCGCTTCAGCGCCGCCGCCCGGCCCGGGCGCCCGACGAGGCGGCAATGCAGGCCGACCGACATCATCTTCGGGCTGCCCGCCTTGCCTTCCTCATAGAGCGTATCGAAGGCATCCTTGAGATAGGTGAAGAACTGGTCGCCGGTATTGAATCCCTGCGGTGTAGCAAAGCGCATGTCGTTGGTTTCGAGCGTATAGGGGATGATCAGGAAGGGTTTCCCATCGACGCCCTTCACCCAGTAAGGCAGATCGTCGGCATAGGAATCGGAGGAATAGAGGAAGCCGCCCTCCTCCTGCACCAGCCGAAGCGTATTGTCGGAAGGCTTACCCTGATACATGCCGTAGGGCCGCTCGCCGGTGAGTTCGGTGTGCAGGCGCACGGCTTCGAGGATATGCTTGCGCTCCAGATCCTCCGGAAAATCCTTATATTCCAGCCAGCGGTAACCGTGGCTGGCGATCTCCCAGCCGGCTTCCTTCATCGCCGCGACAGCCTCGGGGTTGCGGGCCATGGCCAATGTCACACCGTAGACCGTCGCCTGCACCTTGAGATCGGTGAACATCCGCCAGAGCCGCCAGAAACCGGCGCGCGAACCGTATTCGTAGATCGATTCCATGTTGAGGTTGCGCTGTCCGGGCCAGGCGGCCGCCCCGACGATTTCCGACAGCAGATTTTCCGAAGCCGAATCGCCGTCGAGGATCGAGCTTTCGCCGCCCTCCTCGTAATTGATGACGAATTGCACGGCGACGCGCGCCTCTTCAGGCCACTTCGGATCGGGCGTCTGTCGCCCGTAACCGACGAGATTGCGCGGATAAGTCTCGGATACCATCAAATCACCTTCTGAAAAGACGGCGAACGGTAGCATCCGCAGCCGGAATGTCGAGAAGGAAACTGCTCAATCCGATTTTGCCCTTGTAGCACAATGACTTAGCTGACCGGCACGCTCAGGCGATCTTGCGTGCGCTGACCTTGCCCATCGGATGCAGCGAATGAACGCGGAAGGGACCACCCGTGCCCTCCTCGATCATCAGCGCCACGTTCGAAATCGTCACCGGGTCGCTGAGGACCGGCGCGAAAATCGTCCGCAGCGCCGGCTCGATGCGCGCCATGTCGATCGCGTTGACGGGTCCTGTCACCGGCATATGAAAGCGGAACTCTTCCATCACGTAAGGATTGCCCCAGCGATGCAGGTTTGAAAACTGCGCCGCCGACAGCCCGTCCGGATCGCTGCGCTCGATTTCGGCTTCGCTGAGCGGCGCGCGGAAACGATCGAATTCCTGGACGATCGCCGAAGCGAGATACTGGATCTGCTCGCAGGGCGTGCTCGGCAGCAGGCTGTAGAAATTGCCGAGCCGGGCGACTTCGATGCGCGGAATCTGGAAGGGGACGAAGGTCCCGGAAAATCGCATCAGGTCGCGCAGGAGTTGCGGTTCGGACATGCTGGGAGACAGCTGGAACGGCGCCTTCAGAACGCCGTGAAAACCATAGCGCCGTGGCACCGCGGTATGGAAGGCGGTCTCGTGAATGCCAAGGCCGCGAACTGCCGGCGGCTCCACCATATCGCCCGAAAACACGTTTCGGCCGAGCCAACTGGCAGCCACGATTGACAGCGGGTCGCTTGCCGGAGGCGTGAAGCAAATGGCATAGCGCATGCAACTTCCTCCATTAAGGAAAATGGGGCCGGTGAATCCGGCGCTGTCGATGCGCAAGCAGATAGGTGATTTGCATGACAGAATAACGAAACGACGCGGCGCCGAATTCACGTTTAACGTGAAGCCGCCGCGATATGGCTTGAAATTGCGAAGCTTTCGGGCGGCAAAAATCCACAATCCGTATCGCCTGCGATACATATCGCCGCTTCCGCCAGCCGGTGCGCCAGGCCGAAGCTGACCTTGAAGCCGCCGGTGAGCGCGATCAGGCGCGGGTGATCGGGATGGCGACCGATCATCGGATCGCGGTCGATCGCCTTCGGGCGAAGCCCCGCCCAGCGCTCGACGACAGGGGCATCCCGCAGCGCCGGCACGATCTCCCGCGCCGCGGTGATCAGCGCGTCGAGCTGAGCGTCGGTCGATGTGGGATCGTCGAAGCGGTTCTCGCTGGTGCTGCCGATCGCTACATGCCCGCCCTCGTGCGCCACGACATAGAGCCCGTCGAGGAAGATCGTCGGCAGCGCCGGGTCGATATCGGCCTTCAACAGCGCCGCCTGGCCTTTGACCGGCTGGCCGAGCGGTCGCTTCAACCCCGGCGTCAGCTGTTGCAGCAGCGGAAACGACTGATGGCCGGCAGAGACCACGCAGTGACGGAAAGCAATAGTTTCGCCGCCTATAACGGCCGTGCCGCGATCGGGATCGACGCCGGTCACCGCCGCGTGTTCCTGGATCCGCACATGTTCTGCCTGTCGCAGGAAGGCAATGAGCGCCGCAGTCAGTGAGCGGGGCGCAACGCGAGCGGCGAGCGTATCATGCACGAAACCGCTCTCGCCGGCGGATGGCTCGATCCAGCCGTTGACCGGCGGGCTGTCGAGCACGTGCCACTGGAAGCGGCGCTCGCCTGCGCACCAATGGCGTTCAGCATCTTCGCAGTGACCGCGCGCAATTTTGCTGAGATGCGGCTTCGGCAGCGGGATCAGCCGCCCGGATCGGCGGTAACCGGCCGAAAGCCCGGTTTCTGCTTCCAGCCTGGCGATCTCGGCTTCGAGCGAGACCAGCGCATCGAATTGGAACTGCTTCTTCTCCGACCACCGATCCGGCATATGCGGCATCAGCGCGCCAAGCAGGCCGCCGCTTGCGCCTCCGCCCAATTGGCCGGCGTCGGCAAGGATTGTATCGATGCCGCGGCGCTCGGCATGGACGGCTGCCCAGAGACCCATGATGCCGCCGCCGACGATCAGCAATTCTGAGGATGATTGACCTGAGACCGGCCGAGGATTATCGGCTTTTTCCATGACAGACGTGAACCCCGATCAGATTGGCGCGGGCGCGCCGCAGCCGCTCGAATGGCGCGACGGCGATATGCCTTATTCCACCGCCTTTGGCGATCATTTTTATTGCCAGACCGACGGACGGCTGGAATGCGGCCATGTCTTCCTCGCCGGCAACGGCCTGCCGGATCGCTGGAACGGGCGGCGAGCGTTCGTGATCGGCGAACTCGGCTTCGGCACCGGCCTGAACTTCGCCGAGACCTGGCGGCAATGGAAGCAGCATCGCGCAGCCGGCCAGCATCTGCATTTCATCTCCTTCGAACTCCACCCGATGCGCGGCGAGGAGATCGGCCGGGCACTGTCCCACTGGCCGGAGATCGATGCCGAACGCCAGGCGCTGACGGCGGCCTGGCCGCAAACGCCAGCCGATACCGTCTCGCTCGACCTCGACGACCAGACGAGGCTCAGCGTCGTCTGCGGCCGAGCGCTCGACGGGGTCTTGGCGGCAAAGCCCGGCGTTGACGCCTGGTATCTCGACGGCTTCGCCCCCTCGCGCAACGGCGACATGTGGTCGGAAGAACTGATGCGCCGCGTCCACGAAAAAACCGCGCCCGGCGGTACTTTCGCCACCTATGCCGCAGCCGGCTTCGTGCGCCGCAACCTCATCGCGGCAGGCTTTACCGTCGAGCGCCGCCAGGGCTTCGCCGGCAAACGCGAAATGCTCTGCGGCATCAATGCGCCCGGCAAATAAACATTCCGGATTCGATCGCCAATATTGCCAACCGTTACCGCTTTGCCGATGATCTCCGAAAAGGAATGGATATGGCAGATAACGCGAACTCTGACCCGCAACTCCAAAACCACATGGATGACCGTGTGAAATCGGAACGGGAAAAACGGCTGATGACGCTCGATCTGGCAATCGGCCGGGGTATCGCCGACGCGGAAGCGGGCCGCCTCAAGCCTAAAGGCGATGTCGCATCGCGCCTGACAGCCAAATACGACTGCGGTTCGTAAGCATCCTGTTTTCCCACTGAGATCAGTAGCTGGTGCGCCCCGGCTGCTGCTCGTCCTTGACGAGCCATTGCCGGATCTTCTCTTCCAACAATTCCGGGCTGATCGGCTTCGACATGTAGTCGTCCATGCCGGCGTCGAGACAGAGGTCGCGGTCGCTTTCGAGCGCATGGGCGGTGACACCGATGATCGGCACGCGGTGGCCCTGCCCTTTTTCGCGCGCACGGATCGTTCGGGTCGCCTCATGGCCGTTCATGACGGGCATCGAGACGTCCATCATGATGATGCGCGGCGTGTGCCGTTCCCAGGCGGCGACCGCGAGCTCGCCATTGTCGACGACGAGGAAGGAAAGGCCCGTTCCTTGCAGGATCTGGGTAAAGACGATCTGGTTGACCTCGTTGTCCTCGGCAACGAGCACATCGACGAATTCGGTCGCCCGCTGCTGCGGCACCGGCTCAGGCTCAGGCGGTGCCGGCACCACCGCCTGCGCCTGCAGCCGGGCGATCTCGGCTTCTGAAACCTGCTTCACGCGGCCGGCGCGGACGACCTCGACGACGGTATTGCGCAGCACGTTGGCGCGCGCCGGCTTCATCAGATGCGCATGACCGTTCAGTGCCGCGAATTCCTTTTCTGTGCCTGAGATATCCATCGACGTCAGAAAGATGATCGGCAGCTCGGCGAAGCGGGGATCGGCGCGCAGCCGGCGCGCGACATCGGCGCCGTTCATATCGGGCATGTGATAATCGAGCACGACGGCATCGACGGTAATGCCGAGATCGGCCGCCGCTTCCAGGATCGCAAGACCGGTGCCGCCGCCTTCGGCGGCCACGCCGTCAAAGCCCCAGAGTGAAAGCTGCTCGGTGAGGATGCGCCGGTTCACGTCATTGTCGTCGACGACGAGGATGCGGGCGCCCTGCACGTTGATCGGCAGTGGTTTCGGCTCGAGGCGGGCTGCGGCCACCGCAAAGGGGAGATTGACGGTGAAGACCGAGCCCTTGCTCCATTCGCTCTCGACATTGAGATAGCCGCCGAAGAGATCGACGAGGCCGGCGGTGATCGCAAGCCCGAGACCCGTTCCCTCATGCCGGCGGGTCGAGGAGGCGTCGACCTGCGAAAACTTGTCGAAGACCGATTCGAGCTTTTCGCGCGGGATGCCGATACCGGTATCCTCGATGCGGATGCTCGCCATGATCTCGCCGCCGGCAACCGTCTGGAAACCGACATCGACGAAGACATGGCCCCGCTCGGTGAACTTGACGGCGTTGCCGACGAGATTGGTGACGATCTGGCGGAAACGGCCGGCATCGCCGATCACGGCGGCGGGCAGATCGGGTGCGGCCCGCACCAGGAGCTCGATGTTCTTTTCGGCAGCATGCGAGGATAGCAGTGTCGCCACGTCCTCCACCGCTTCGGTGATGTCGAAGGCGGCTCTGCGCAGTTTCATCTGCCCGGCGTCGATCTTCGAGAAGTCGAGGATGTCGTTGATGATCGTCAGCAGCGCATTGCCGGATTTGACGATGATGTCGACGAAGGTCTTCTGGCGCGTATCGAGATTGGTCTTGGCAAGCAATTCCGCCATGCCGAGCACGCCGTTCATCGGCGTGCGGATCTCGTGGCTCATATTGGCGAGGAACTCGGATTTGGCCCGATCGGCGGCCTCGGCGCGCGAGAGCAAATGGCGCAGCTCCTCCTCGCGGCTCATGAGTTCGGTGACGTCGGTAAAGAGCGCCACCCAGTGCTGCCCGGTGCTGACCGTCGCGTCCATGTTCACCCAGCGCTCGCCGCCGACATGGAAGACGGTGGAAATCGGCAGCTTGGCAGCGATATTGGCGCGCCAGCCCTCAAGGATCTCGTCCGCCGCATCATGAAAATCGCCGCGCGCCGCGCAGAATTCGAACATGCCGAGCCAGCCCTGCCCGGCCTCGATATAGGCGGGCGGGATTTGCAGGATATCCGCCATCGCCTCATTGGACATCCTGATGATGCCGTCCTGGACGATGGCAAGACCCTGCGACATCGCATGCGTCGCATCGCGCATCATTTCGCCGACCCGCTCCAGCGCGGCGCGGGTCTCGTGAATTTCCTTTTCCCGCTCGCGCACCGCCGAGATGTCGGCATAGGTCAGCAGGATGCGGTCGTTGGAGATGCGGCGGCTGTCGAAGATGACGGATTTGCCGCCCGCCCAGCCGAGCTCGATCGGCTCCGGCTCGTCGGTCTCGAACAGGTGCTTGCGAAAAGCGTAGATCTCTTCCGGCGTCTGCGTGCCGTCGTAGCGGCCGAGCTCGTCATTGCGGCGAATGACGTCGATGAAGGGGCGGCCGTCGAAGCGGTCGTCGAGCGGCAGCTCCCAGATGCTGTAGAATTCGTCATTGACGGAGAGAATCCGGTGATCGTTATCGAGGATCAGCACCCCAATCGGCAGCGAGCGCAGGATGCTCTCGATATCCCGATGCAGCACCTCCTCCTGCTTCTTCGCCTCGATCAGTGCCTTCTCCCGCTCCTTGAGCGGCGCGATATCGGAAAAGGAGCCGACGACATAGGTGCGCCCATCCGCCGTCACGACGCGGTTGACCCGCGAGATAAGCGGATGAATGCGGCCATCCTTGCCCGGCATCTGGCTTTCGATTTCCTTCGACAGGCCGTCTTCCAGCGCCAGGCGGTTTTCCTGATAGATCGCCTCTCCCTCCTCTGGCCCGAACATTTCGTGCTCGGTCATCCCCAGCACCTGGGAGCGGTCATAGCCACCGAAGGTCTCGTAATATTGGTTGGCATAGACGAGGCGGTGTTTATCGTCGCGCACGAAAACCGCGACCGGCAGGTCCTCCATGATGGTGCGCAACAGATCGCGTTCGTTGACGCTCTCGTGCCAGCCCATATCGCTGGGAGCAGCTGGCTTTGCGCCGTTGCGATAGGCGGCATTGACGATCAAAGGGCGTCCATCCCCGGCAAAGATGCCGATCGGATGAGCAAGCTTTTCCAGCGCCTCACGCACGCGGGCAAAATCGGCCGAAATCCCGGGGTCGCCAGCGATCCCGGGATCACCAGCAATCCGCCTGCCGTCAACCGCGCGGCGTGGATGCTCGCGCACTTCGAAGATACCGAGCACATAGGCCCGCTCCGGCGACGGCGAGAAGCTTTCGATCTGGATGCGCTCATGGCCGAGGCCTGCTGCATCGAAGCAGATGGCGTTTTCCTCGCTACCGAATACCAGCGCGCGGCGTTCCCTATCCTCCCGCTCCTCTTCCTCGGGACGGTCGAACAGCTCACGGCTGCGCCGGCCGATGAAATCGGAAATCTCGCGGCCCAGGAAATCGGCATAGGCCTCGTTGACGGCGACATAGCGCAGCTCGCTGTTCTTGACATAGGCCGGGGTGTCCAGATCAGCGATCCGGCGGCAGGCCAATTCCAGAATGTCCCCGGTTGATTTCAAGAAATTGTCGCTCCCGCAATGAATGAAATATCAACTACAATGACTGTAACACCAAGGCTTTTAACAAGGTTTTAACCATAAGTTTCAGCGAGGGAATTTTACGAGCCGGCTCACCAGGCTGAAACCGCCTCACATCGGCAGCCCGACCTTGCACGAGACTTTAAAAACGGCGACATCGGCGGCAATGCCACCCGATGCATCATTCCATCCCCTGCCGGGACCTGTTGAAATCATAACGAAAATTTAATGCCGGAAGCGCTTGCGCGGCCATCGCGCCGCCGCGATCCGGGCGGAGTCTGGACATGGCTTTATGGAAGCCAGTCTAAATCAAGGAAAATAGCATGTCCGTTCTTCATAAGACCATGGCGACGGGCCTGATCGCGCTGACCCTTGCCGGCGCCTCACTCGCCACCGCTACCACCGCCGATGCCCGTCCACGCGATGCCTTTTGGGGCGGCCTTGCCGCCGGCGTCGTCGGCGGCGCTCTACTGTCCGAGGCCGCACGCCCGGCCTATCCCGCTTATCCTGCCTACCCCGCCTATCCCGCTTATCGCCCCTATCCGGTCTACCGGACCTATGACCGGCCGTCCTATTGCCACCTCGAATGGCGGCGCGACGATTGGGGCGACCCCTACCGCGTCAAAGTCTGCACGGAATAGCTGAAATAGCATCCGGCGCCGCTTGACCTCCCGGTGGCGCCGGGCCAACGCAACAGCAGCTTCGGCGTCAATGCCGATGGCGCAGTGTCCGCAACATCCTCGATCCGAAGAAGCACTTTTGCACCACGGTATCGGAGTACCAAATGCGCGCTGCATCCTCGATAAGCGATCTATTCGTCACCCTTTTAAATATCACATCAACGCTGATATCCTCGCCGTCATCCAGGCCTAACCTGAAGCCGAATCGTCCTACGATCCGGCGTTCCTCTTTTGTCGCAGGCTGGAAGCGGCATCATAGGGCGTTAGGCGGTTGCGCGGCGATAGAAACTGATACTTTGCCGCCATATAACAGACGAGCGTAAGACTCAGGGCGCTGAGGCATTGCGTGAGCTTGCTCGCCCCTCGATCCTCACCATCCGCTACGATGTCGCTGACCGGGTGAGTGGTACAAGCTGCCGGCGCGTGCAAAAGGCGGTAAATGTCGGCGATCAGTTGCCGTTCATCAACAGAGCACGTTGGCTCCCCTTCGAACCACAGCACGGTCGCAGCTCCGGCCAGCTCACGCAGAGACCACAGCACACACTGAACCTCATCCAGTTGAGCTCTGTATCGGCGACCCTCCAGCGAAAGCCTGCGGCAGTTGATTTCCGCGGCCGTGCTCGCAACACCGGCCATGCGGAGCGCCATCACGACATCAGATTCGCCGGCATGATCGCCGCTTGTGGCCAATCGGACATAGTCGAGGTTGGCTGTCACTGCACCCTTGAGCGCCACATCCATCTCGTCTTTTAGCCGCGTCGACCATATCGAACTTACGCCGATCCCGATCATCGCGCCGACGATATTGTCGAGCGCGCGCGCCCAGGCGACGCCGTGGCCCGGGTGCAGAAGCTCTGACATGAAGATGAAGAGTGGCGTCAGGAACGCGACATAGAGCGTATAGCTGACGGAACGCAGCGCAATTGTTGCAGCGGCGGCCGGAAAAATGATCAGCAGCAGCGCGCCGGGTATGTGAAACATCACGAGTGATGCGGCGGCAGCCGCGCCGCCAACAATGCTGCCCACCATTCTCTCGGCGCTTCGCCACCAGGTGGCGGACGTTCCCGGCTGCATGACGACCACTGCTGCCATCGTTGCCCAGTATGAGTAGGCGAGATCCAGTTGTTCCGCGATCACGAAGGCTGCGCCGACGGCGATTGCGGTGCGCAGCGCGTGATGCACGACGGCAGGCGCAAGCGAATACCGCATCGGCCTAGGCCCTGGGCTGGCTGCGGCCGTGTTCGGGATGTCGCTTTCGGTGACTGGTGTCCATCGACGGGCCGCAGCGACGGACGCAGCTGTGCACCGGGCACTGATTTTTGCCAACAAGGGATCGCTCGATGCGCCATTGGCGCCGATAGCGGCGATCGCCGCGACTGATCTGCCGTCGGGCGCTTTCCTTGCGCTCTGGCGCCGGAACTCGCTGAGTAACACCACGATGCGGTCGAGGAGCCGTTGCGCGTCGTCTGTGTCTGTCTGGTGAGCCCGGCAGGCGTGGTGCTCGATCGCAATCAAGGCTGCGAACATCTGATCGGCAAGATCCAGTGCCGCCGATAAGGCGTTGCGCTCCGCGTCGTGCTTGTCGGGCAGCCGTGCCATAAGCGCGTAGGTTCGCTCGATGGCGTTTCGGATCGAACGTTGATGATCGGCTTTCAGGTTGTCTCCGATCGCGTGCACAGCCTGCCGAGCGCAAAGCGAACGACGCATGTCCGACGCCATGTCGAGGAGGCGTTCATAGACGGCCACGACGGACCGACGAATCGGAGCATGGGGATGAATCCGCCACACCAGCAAGCATAAGATCATGGCCCATAAGGAACCGCCGAGAAAAATTGCAGAAAGCTCGACTGCTTGTAAGGGCTCATTGGGATAGCTGACGGCGACCACGGCAACCACGCTTGCCAGGATGCCCGGCTGGATGCCGTCTGTCCCCAGCGCCCGGCTCAAGGAGCAGAGAAACACCAGGGCGAAGATCGCGGTTGCTGCGACCGGAAGGCCGAGGTGGGCCGCCGATGATGCCACCACCGTTATAATCGTTCCAGAAATCGCAAATCCACCCATCACGGTCAGCCGCGTACGGTCAGCGCCACCAGGGTCGGCAAGAAACGTCCAGAACGCAGCGATGGCCGCCCATGACAGGAGCGGAAAATCGAGGACCCAGGCCGCGGCGACAAGGGTCACAACGGCGGTGGCTGCGCGCAGGCCTTCCATCAACCCCAACTGCTCAGGCGTCAGGGAGATGGAATGAGCCTCGAGAAAGCGAGCGACCCGCGCTAGGAAGCGTGAGCCGGTTGCGCTGACGGGATGCGTGCCGCCGTGTTGATCAGGTGGCTGCGTGTCTTCGGTCATTGTCATGTTAGTGGACGACCAACACGATGACGACGCCGCACAGCGCCAGCAGAATACGGCTGGTCGCATAGGGTATCGCGTAGCCGAGCAGCGGTGTCTTGCTGCCGGCGACCTCCATCAGCATACCGATCGACGCCGTGCTTGAGCGCGCCCCGGCCGAAGCGCCGAAAAGGATGGCGGGATGGAATTTGAAGACGTAGCGCCCGAGCGCTAGAGCGACGATCAAGGGAACCAGCGAAACAACGATCCCCGCCAGCACAAGGCCGGCACCATGCGTGGCAAGGCCGGCGACCAGCCCCGGACCGGCGCTGATGCCGACGACGGCGACGAAGCCATTTAGGCCGAGATTGTTGAACACCCATAGGGCCGGAGAAGGGATGCGGCCGAAGGACCGGTGGACCGAGCGGAGATAGCCGCAGGCCAGGCCGCCCAGCAAGGCGCCGACGCTCGGGCTTGCGCTGAGCGTGACACCGCCGACGGGAATGCTGATGGCTCCCAGCAACCCGCCAAGAACAATACCAAGGCACATGAAGAGAATATCCGTCTGATCGGTCGGACGGTCGGGGTAACCAAGACGCTCGGCTATGCGCGCGACATCGCGCTTGGCGCCTCTGATGGTCAGCACATCGCCGCGTTCGATGGTAAGATCGTCCAGCAGCGGAAGAGCCTCGCCCGATCGCATCAAATGGCGAAGGAAGACACCGTGGCCCGCCGGAAGCAACTCTTGAGTCCGCAATTGCACGATCGTCTTGCCGATCAGCGATTTATTGGTCATCACTACCTCGACGATTTCGGCCGAATAGTCGAGCAAGTCGGCGTCGTCGATCTCCGTGCCAAACCGGCCTTGAAGCGTCAGCAGGGTCTGCGGCGGCGCTGCAACGGCGATCTCGGTCACACCGGCCAACGACGTTTGAGCATCACAATCGATGACCTCCGCTCCCTTGCGTGCGCGGGTCACGAATATCTGCGGGTCGTTGAATCGCGCTTCGAGATCGCCGGCCGTGCAATCGTCGAACGTGCCGCGCTTGATGGCATAGGCCCGCACCGCGATCGGCCGATAAGCGGAAAAAACGCCTGCCTCCGGTTTGGCACCCCCATGCTTTGCGTCGTAATCGGCACAGGCCCGAACGAGATCGATGCCCATGATCTTCGGTGCAAGCCGTGCCAGGAACCAAGCCGATCCGGCAGTTCCGAAGGGATAAGAGACGGCGTAGGCAAGCGTGGCCAGGCCGATCAGCGTCGTGCTTTTCCCAGGCTCGCCTGCCAGCTGCCGAAGGGTCGCAGTGGCAACGCCTAGCGTGCCGGAATTGGTCGTCGCGCCGGCGAGCAGCCCACTGGAAAGGCCCTTGTCGTAGCCGAGAACAAGCGACACCGCGTAGGTCGTTGCTACCGCGCTGATACAGACGCAGACCGTAAACAGGATTTGGGGCAGACCGATGGTCTTGAGCCCATGAATGAGTGGGGGGCCAACCTCATATCCGACCGCGAACAGAAACATTGTGAAGAAGATCGAGCCGACGATCGGGTCGATCGTGATGTGAAGCTGGCCGATCAGGAGGCCTGCGAATAGCGAGCTGGTGACGACGCCGAGGCTGAACGATCCGAGTGTGAGCTTGCCGAACCAGAAGCCGATGGCCAGCGCTAGGAATATAGCGATTTCCGGATAGTTCTGCAGGGCATGAATGAAAAAGGTCATGGCAATACCTCTTTGCCTCCGCCCCCGACATGTCGTGAGGCAAACGATCGAACGGTTGATTGTTAAATGAGCGCGTCCGTCGGCGCGGATTGCTCGAAGAATTCTAGCGGCGCCGCAGTGCACAGGCCGCTCGACTTCAGGAAATACTGGTAGACACTATGGGCGCGCTATCATTTCTTCACCTGATTTTTCTTCGATGTCCGATCAAGGGTGCCCTCAGGCGCCCTCCAGTCCTTCGCCGATCATGTCGCGGGGGACGATGATCTTGTCGTACTGGTCTGCAGCGACCTTGCCGGACTTGAGCGCTGCTTCGCGAAGCGTGGTCCCGTTGGCGGCTGCGTCCTCGGCGATATGGGCGGCGTTCTGATAGCCGATGACCGGAGATAGCGCCGTCACCAGCATCAACGACTGGTCGACCAACGCATCGATGCGGGCGCGATCAAGCTCGGTGCCTTCGACGGAAAAGACCCGGAACTTCTCCATCCCGTCGGCAAGGATCAGCGCCGAGTGCAGGAAGTTGTTGATGACGATCGGGCGCATGGCATTGAGCTCGAAATTGCCCTGACTGCCGGCAAAGGCAATCGCGTTGTCATTGCCGATGATCTGGATTGCGATCATCACCATGGCCTCGCACTGTGTCGGGTTGACCTTGCCCGGCATGATCGAAGACCCAGGTTCGTTCTCCGGCAGCTTCAACTCGCCCAATCCGCAGCGCGGCCCGGACGCAAGCCAGCGCATGTCGTTGGCGATTTTCATGAGTGCCACCGCGACGCCGCGAAGTGCTGCCGACGCGCGCACCATCGCATCGAGCGATCCCAGCGCCATGAATTTGTTGGGCGCCGTCACGAACGGCTTTCCGGTGAGTTCGGCGATTTTTGCCGCGACATTGCGGGAGAAGCCCTTTGGCGCATTGAGGCCGGTGCCAACCGCCGTGCCGCCAAGCGCCAATTCATAAAGGCCTTGTCGCGAGTGTTCGACCTCCGTCAGCGCCGAGCGCAACTGCGCGGCCCATCCGGACCACTCCTGCCCAACAGACAGGGGCACGGCATCTTCAAGATGCGTGCGGCCGATCTTGACGACGTCCATCCATTGGCGGGATTTGCGCTCGATCGTGGCGACGAGCTGCTCCAATTCCGGAATCAGCCGTTCGTCGAGCAGCTTGACGGCCGCGATGTGCATCGCGCTCGGAAAGCTGTCGTTCGACGACTGGCCCATATTGACGTCGTCATTGGGGCCTACGGGTTGCTGGCTGCCCAGTTCTCCGCCGAGCAGCTGGATCGCGCGGTTGGACAGGACTTCGTTGACGTTCATGTTCGACTGGGTGCCGGACCCGGTCTGCCACACGAAGAGCGGAAAATGTTCGTCGAGCTTGCCCTCGATCGCTTCGTCGGCAGCCCGCACGATGGCGTCCGCTTTCCACTGCGGCAGCCGTCCGGCCTCGGCATTGACGAAGGCGCAAGCCTTCTTGACGATGCCATAGGCGCGATAGACCTCGACCGGCATGCGGTCGCGGCCGATCGAGAAATGATGCAGCGAGCGCTCGGTTTGCGCACCCCAGTATTTATTGGCTTCGACATCCATTTTGCCCATAGAGTCGAACTCGCTGCGCGTGCCTGTCGCCGTCAGACCGACGGGAATGTATCGCAATGCGGGATGATTGGAATCGGCCATGATGTGGCGCTCCTTTGTCATATCGTTTGGTATTGATATTGAGATCGAGGAAGGGGGCGACGGCAGCGTGCGCGGCCGCCCCCTGTCATCAGCCGCGATCTGCGTAGACGGGCTTGAAGGTCAGGCTTTCGATCCAGGTCCGTATGTTGGCCGGCCGTTCGACTGTGGCAAGCCCGCGATCGAAGATCGACGTCGCTACATGAGCGGCGGTGTTGAGTTCCGTTTGCAGGATGTGGTCCTGACGTGGGAACAGCATGCCTTCCTTCCGGTCGGACTGGCTCACCTGGCTGGCGCTGCCATGTGCCGCCGCGATGAACATCGCATCGTCGATACGCTTGGGCTTCGTCGCATAGACGGCAAGACCGACGGCCGGGAAGATGTAGAAGTTGTTCGCCTGGCCCGGTTTGAAGATCTTGCCATTGAATTCGACGTCAGGAAACTGCACTCCGCAAGCCACAAGCGCCTTGCCATCGGTCCAGCGATAGGCCTGCTCCGCGGTGCACTCGGCCTTGTTCGTCGGATTCGAAAGCGGGAAGATAATCGGCCGGTCGGTATGGCGGGCAATGGTCTTGATAACCTGCTCCGTGAAAAGACCGCCAACCGTCGAAACACCGATCAGGATCGTCGGCTTGACCTCTTCGACCGCCTGGGCGAGATCGCCAGTCGGCGGGAGATCATGGGCATAGACCTGCTGCGACGGGTTGAGGTCGGAACGCTTGGCCTGGATGAGGCCCTTGACATCGAAAAGCGAGATCCTGGCATTGGCTTCTTCGCGGCTCAGTCCCTCCTTGACCATCTCTTCGGCGATCATATTGGCGATTCCGATCCCCGCAGAGCCGGCGCCGGCAAACAGGATGCGCTGCCTGGCGAGCTTCTCACCCTTGATCTCCATCGCGGTGACAAGGCCTGCTATCACGACGCTCGCGGTGCCCTGAATATCGTCGTTATAGACCAAGTACCTCTGCTTGTAGCGCGCCAGCAGGCGGATCGCGTCGTCACCTTTCCAGTCCTCGAAGTGCACGCAAACGCCGGGGAAGACTTCGTTGGCCGCTTCCATAAACTCGTCGACCAGGGCATCGATCTCGTCGGGGACAGGGGGCTCGCTGCGCAGACCGCTATAAAGTGGGTCGGACCGCAGCTTGGCATTGGTGGTGCCGATGTCGAAATGGATCGGCAGCAGCGCTTCCGGAGGAACGCCGGCGCAACCGGTATAAAGCTGAAGCTTGCCGATCGGAATTGGCGCACCGTTGGCGCCGATATCGCCGAGGCCGAGAATGCGGCCGCCACTCGAAACGCAAATGAACCTGATATCTTTGACCGGCCAGTTGCGCAGAACTTGGGCGAAGCGGCCTTTCATCTCCTTGGTCAGGTACATGCCCTGCGGCCGGCGGTAGATGTGGCCGTAGGTCAGGCATGCATCTGCAATGGTCGGATCGTAGACGATGGGCACGAAGCGCGCCGGATCCGATGCAAGCGTGGCATAGAACAGGGTCTGGTTGCGATCGCAGAGATCCTGCAAATAGATATAACGCTCGAGATCGTCCGGCTTGGCGGCGAGTTGGCCAAGTACCCGCTTCAGCTGCACGCCGATCGTGTCGACTGTCGCGGGCAGCAAGCCTTCGAGGCCGAGCGCCTTGCGTTCCTCCTCGGTAAAGGCAGTGCCCTTGTTAACGACAGGGCGTGACAGTAAAGCGCGACCGCGATTGACGTCGAAATCGGTTTGCGAGGAATTCATGTCAGTTCTCCTGTTCTTGATACAAGCGATGATGAAAGGCAACCGAAACAGATGCTTAATAAACTCGGCGCTCAGCTGGACATTCGGCGTCCTACACATTGTTGCTTCGATCAAGATGGCGGGCGGCAGCCGGCAAGACCATTAAATTGCCGTTTAGAGTTTTAAATTCGGATTTAAGATTGCGGCTCGAGCGCATGGCAAGGGCAGGACATCCCGGCGCGAAGCGGACGGAGGCGAGACCGGCAATATTAGGGATTAGGCATGCAAGCGCGCGGTGGCAGTGGTTGTCTACAGGATGGCGCTATTTGGAATTCTGCGACGGAAACGTGATCTCCGCGACGAAGCCGGCCATCGCCAAAATGTCGAACCGGAAACCGTGCAGTTTGACGATGGCCGTGACCAGCGTGAGGCCCAAGCCCAACCCCTTTGTGTTACGGCTTCGATCCGAACGATAGAAGCGTTGTACAATTAGGTCGCGTTCATCTTCCGGCACGCCCGGCCCGGTATCGCTGATGCGAAGCGCCTGCTTTCCATCGGCCGTCATCAGACAGAGGTTGATCTGGCCGCCTTCGGGCGTAAACTTCACTGCATTGTCGACCAGGTTCGCCAACGCCTCGAACAGCAGATCGCGGTCGCCGCGCACTACGATATCGTTCGTCGCGTCGATGTTGAGCGTCAGATGATTCTCTTCCGCGAAGGGTTCGTAGAGCTCCTCGATTTCCCCGACGATCTCCCGGACCGAGACGTTGTCGAAGGCTTCAAGGCGCCGTGTCTGTTCGAGCGCACGAATGCGCAGGAGTGCCGTGACAATCGAAATAGAAAGATCGATGCCTGATATCGCGCGGTCGATAGAGCTACGCAACTCATCGACTGTGGTGGCATTGCTGCGCGCCCGCTCAAGTCCCATCCTGGCGCGAGCAAGGGGTGCGCGCAGATCGTGGGCAATGTCGTCACCAGTGCTGGCAAGGTTCTCGACGAGCGTCTGTATCTCATCGAGCATGCCATTCACGCTATGGGCCAGGCGGTCGAGCGGCTCTGCGGTGTCGCGCGTCGGTAGGCGCTGTCTAAGATCGCCGGCGACAATCCGCTCAACCCGCGCGTTCATCTCCTTCACCCGTTTATGCGCTCTCGCGCCGAAGATCAGCGCGGCGACAGAGCCGAGAATGAAGGCGGGGATCAGCCCGTAGAGCAGCCCACTCCTGACGACGTCGGCTGTCTCATCGTTATAGCTGGTGCTCCACGCCACGATGAGGACATTGCCGTTGGGCAACCGTCGGGCGACGGCACGCACCGACTGACGTTCAAGCGACACGCTGTCGAGGCGGACCACCGAAACCCCCAGCGGCAGGTCATCAACGTTCAGTTCAGATGGCCAGCGCTCGATATTTCCCGACAGGCGCTTTCGGTTCGCATCGAACAAGCCCGTAGGCTTGACCCGTCGGGGATCCTGCCGGAGCCGTTCTTCATAGGGTTCCAGGTTTCCCTGTCGGGCCTGCGCCACAATGCCATCGGCCTCTTGCATGACGTAAACGTCCAGGCGCTCTGCAAGCTTACGGCTGGTTTGAAGAATGGCAATGCCGAAGCTGACCACAATTGTCAGCGAGATGGCGCCAAAGAGCGCGGCCGTGTAGCGGAAAGTGGTCTGGCGCGTCCAGTCAAGCAGGCGCACGGAGTACGAACCCTTCACCGCGAACACTGTAGATCATGGGAGTTTCGCCAGGTGCGTCGACCTTTCGGCGTAGACGCCCCATATGGACGTCGACCAGGTTGGAATCCGGAACGAACTTGTACTTCCAGACCTCCTCGAACAGCATTGCACGCGTCAACAGCTGTTCGCAGCGCCGCATCATGTATTCGAGCAGACGAAATTCGCGGGGCAGAAGTTCAATCTCTCTCCCGCCACGCGTCGCCGTGCGTTCAAGAAGGTCGAGTTCCAGCGGAAGGATCCGCAAAACGCTCGCCGCCGTATCTGCCGGGCGCCGTAACAGCGCCTCGATTCTTGCGATGAGTTCGGGGATCGCAAACGGCTTGGTAAGATAATCGTCGCCGCCAGCGCCCAGGCCGCGTACACGGTCATTGACGGCGCCGAGAGCGCTCAGCACAAGCACGGGAGTGCGAATCTGCACGCCGCGCAACGCATCGATAATCGCAAGGCCCTCCATTCCTGGCAGCATTCGGTCGACGATGAGGATATCGGCCCCGCCTTTGCGAGCCTGGCGGAGTCCCTCGACACCATCATCCACCCAATCAACGACATAGCCGCGATCGCGTAGCTCAGCGCTTATCTCCTGCGCTGTATCAACATCATCTTCGATTAGAAGGACCTTCGCCATGCCACCTTTCTTCCGCTTAGCGAAATCGCCACCCAGTTGCTCTAATGTCTTCGACGCGAACATTGTTAAACCCCGTCCCATCAGCGAGCGATTTCCGAACGTTAGCCACAACCCGCAGACGGCCTCTCTAACAATGTGCCAGCGCCGGCCCACATTTTCTGGGCCGCTTTCTTCTTATCTACCGATGACATGCCCAAGAGCATCGTTCGCCTATCGTAGGCGGCCCTCAGAGTCATCAACATGCGGCCAGCAGTCCAATAGCAAGTGATGTTCGCTGCGTGATTTGTATCTAATTTCGAACATCGGATATGCCGCCGTCCATCGTCTTCCGTTCCTGTCGCAGCCAGGAAATGCACTGGATAGCTCTGGCGAAAAATGGTTCAGTTTGAAGCGTTCAGACCATACGACGAAAAGGCGATTTCCCCACCGATTTGCGAAGCAGTCAGGGCGGCACCGCGCGTCTAGCTTCCCAGCAGGTACGCCAATCGACCTGGTGGCCACCAATCGACATGCCGAAAAATCACGATCTCTCTTTATGCCTACTGTGTTTCTGCGTAGCTTGCGGCGCCTCGGCATAGACCGAACGATACATCGCAGAGAACCGGCCCGCGTGAAAGAAGCCCCATTTCAAGCAAACATCCTTGATGCTTTGCTGGTTGCACGGATCTAGAAGCTCTTCTCTGACCGCTCGCAGTCGCAGCATGCGCAGGTAGCCGGCCGGTGTTGCGTCCTTGAAGGTACGAAAGCCGTTTTCCAGCGTCCTGACTGAGACGTTGGCAGCTTGAGCCACCATCGAGATTGTAATAGGCCTGCCGATATTCTCATACATATAGTCGATAGCGCGCCGGACGTGCCGAGGTGCCGGCGTAAAGGTCTTTTTCTCCAATTGCGCAGACAGTCGGTGCGGCATCGTCCGGACGATCAGACGACCCAGCGCTTCCGTAAGATTGGTGATGGCGATTGGTGATTGGAGCAAGACGCCATTCCCGCGCATTCCCGAAATTATTGTTTCGACCAAATTGTGAAGCAGCACTCCAGCGGGGCTGGACTCGTCAACTTGTGGCACAAATTCAAGCGAGCGACTTACGGGCAATTCGAGCAGTTCCCCGACAGATCGCGCGATCACGGGCCAGTCGATATGCAGCCCTTCGGACCAATGGTCGGCGCCCTGAACCCAGAAACGATCCGCTTCGTGGGTTTGGCCGAGCAGTATTTGGCCAGGCATAGCCGTTGTCGTCACCTGACCATGGATCAGGCCGCAGCTGCCACGTCTTGGAACCATGATTGTCAGCCACATCGGCGTTTCGGACGTGGCTGAGATATGCCATGGCCGATTGCAAGTGAGTTCATTGAGTGTCAGCGTTCCGTTCGACCAAGCATTGGCGCTCCAATTGAAGTTATCCATCGAATCAGTCGTGGCGCCCTCGAAAGGAGCGATTTCGCCCAGGGACTCCAACATGCCTTCGAAATTTGTTCCTGCCCATCTGGACACCGCTACCGGTCTACTGAGCATTAGAATCTCCACATTTGTGAATCAGGTCCAAAAAGAACCGCTTCCTCATTTCCGTCCTGACTTGCGTAAATCACTTCCGGGCAGTTATCTCAGGTCGTCACGGCCGGCGGGCATCGCAGATAAAAGCTGTATGAACGCCCTTGCCGGCTCGTTGGGGAGTCGAGATTGCTGCCGTAACGACACCACTTCGTTCCATTCAATTTCCACCTTCGTTTCAGCAGCAAAAGCGTACGCCAGCTTCTCGAAGAGTGATTCTCGTGGGCTGCCGGATCTGGCATTGCGTGCACAAATCAACACCCGCCTTACCCGCGGGCGGGCGAACTCGTTGCAAGGTAGACGTCCGAACTTTGCGGCTTCAACCAACTACCTTGTTCGCGGAGCATTTAGTCTCCGGTTTAGAATTTCGGGCAGAAGGCCGAAATTCGCGAACTGCCGACATCGAATTGCGGCTTCAATCGCCCCGATTTCTCGCGGCGATCATCGACTACACAGCCATACCAAGCGGAACTCGCTCTCATCTATTGCGTCACTATCATTTCGATAGTTAATCTATACACTGCTAATTCGACGGATCAAGACTGCAAAAGCCAAAAAATGTCCCTCTCGATGATCTCCTCGATATGAGAGGATGGGCGGGAAGAGAGCCGCGATTGGCGGCGCGTGATTTGAGGTGCGGCTTCCCGGAGGCTATAGGCTTCATCTTCGGCATGGCCGCGACGGTTTCCAGGTCTTCTAGCTAATAATCCCCTCGAAGCGTTCGTGCATCTCGCTTTCGCTATCGATCGAATTCGAGTATCAGCCGGATATTGAACATGCGGAGGGCAGAGGCGGAATGGCCTTGAAAATCCCGGCTGCCGGTTGGGCGGCAGACGTAGTCGACTTCCTATCCCGAAACATCCCGCGCGGCGATGGGGATGAGGGCTGGGACCATATGTTCCTAACGGCCTATCAGATCGGTTGCGAAGCTCTGGTGGCACTCGGACAGGCCGATGAAACCAACTGGGGCACAATCCCGCGTAAGAATGCTCAGCTACCTCTCGAACTGCCACGCTGGGACGACCTGTGCGTCTCGGTGCTTCGGCTGGCGGCACAACAGAGGCTGCTATCTTATCGCCTGCCAGATTGCAGCGTGCCTCTATCGACGGGCGGCTTTCTCGTTTACGGGATAGGCGCACCACCCCCGCCACCGCCGAATATTGCGGCTGCAAACAGTCTTGGTCCCGCGTTCGCAACACCCGAGGTCTTGTCTGTCATTCGGGCATTGGGGCTGGTGGCCGAAGGCCGTTGGACGGAGATTGCTGAAACCGTGGTCTGGCGGGACTGGCCAGAGGAATGGGAAATGAGTTTCACCTCCGATCCCCGTTTCTCTAACGCGTTGGAGCAAGCTCTTGTCAGGATGCCGGCTGATATCCGCGCCGAAATGGACAAACTTGTCACCATCACCGATGCGCAGGTGACAGCCGAGATGCAGCGAAATGCGGCAGCTTTAGAAGAGTCACGCGCTAAATATGGGCCGAACGCCAACATAATAAGTTCATCCGACACTCCGGAACGGGCACGAAGTAGCTTAGAGTTTATATCCCGGCACGAACTTGACTGGCTGTTCTTCCGTCGCTGGCGCCTGACTGACGGGTGGCTCACGCCGAAAGACGCAGGCAGAGCGCTCGAAATCTTTCACGACGATCTCGCTATCGCCATGCGGTGCGCCGTCATTCAACGGCTCTATCCGAACTTGGTGTTTGCAGCCACCAGATAGGTAGGAGGATCAGCATGCCGGAACCGCTCAAGAACCTGCTGCATGAGGCGCTGGTCGCCGAGATGTGTGATCGCATCGCCGCCAATGCGCCCTCCTTCGATAAGGACCGCTTCGTGGCGCTGGCAACCGATGGCCTCTCGGCCCTGGAGCTGATGGAGCGCTCGGCCCTGATCCGTGATGCGCTGTTTGCCACGCTTCCCGATGATTTTCGGGAGGCAGCCGCTATCCTAAAGGCGAGCTTGCCGGCCGCCGGCACACCCGGTCTATCAGGCTGGATGCTGCTGCCGGTCAACCAGTTCATCGCCTCCCGCGGTCTCGATCATTTCGAGCTCGGCCTCGATCTGCTGAAGGTGCTGACGCCGCATTTCACCGCCGAATACGGCATCCGCCCCTTCATCAACCGCGACCAGCAACGGGCGCTCGCCGTCATTTCCGGATGGGTCGACGAGCCCGACCGGCATGTGCGCCGGCTGGCGAGCGAGGGAACGCGGCCACGTCTGCCCTGGGCGATGCGCCTGCCGCAGTTGGTGAAGGACCCGGCGCCGATCCTGCCCATCCTGACCGCGCTGATCGACGATCCGGAGGATTATGTGCGGCGCTCGGTCGCCAACAGCCTGAACGACATCGCCAAGGATCATCCGGATCTGGTCGCCGCCTTCATCGCCGGCCATATCGCCGGGGCGTCGCCTGAACGTCGCCGCCTGCTGAGACATGCTTCGCGGACGCTGCTGAAGAACGGCCACGCGCAGGCGCTCGCCAATTTCGGCTTCGCCGCTGCCGCTTCCCTCACATGTAAACTGCGCCTTGTGAACGGCGAAGTGATGTTCGGCGAAGGGCTGGATTTCGAAATTCTCGTGACGAATGCCGGCGAGACCCCGCAATCGCTGATGATCGACTACGCCATCCACCACGTGAAGGGTGACGGTTCGCTCTCGCCCAAGGTCTTCAAGTGTAAGGCGATCACGCTCGCGCCGGGGCAAAGCCAGGCGATCGAACGCCGCCACGCCGTGCGGCCGATCACCACCCGGCGCTATTATCCCGGTAAACATCGCATCGCCATCCTCGTCAACGGCGTCGAGGGCGCATCGGAGAGCTTCGTGCTCGTCATGCCTTCTCTCGAGGCTGGCTGAGGCTTTCTTGTGCACCGCACTTGACTTTGTAAGAGAACTAGCCCAAATGCGGGTCAGCTTTCACCCTTCCGGCCGCCGCGTGAGCGTGCCCCTGCTAGAAAATACGGACGCAGGAAGAAGGGACAAAAGCGCATTTCGATAGAGCGCCGCACTCCCATGAGCGGCCAGAAGCGCTGGAAAGCTTTTTCCAACTCACAAGTTCCCACTTCACGCGGGGTTCTTGACGCCAGAATGAAACCGGATCGCATGGTGCGTTCCGGCGATAGTCGTTGTGGCGCCCCGAAAGGTAATGCCTTGACTAATTTTGAATCGCTTGGTGTCTCCAAGCCGATCGTCGCTACTTTGTTCCAGCTCGGCATCGAAACGCCGACCCCGATCCAGGAACATGCCATTCCTCTCCTCCTCGAAGGCCGCGACCTGATCGGCCTTGCCCAGACCGGCACCGGCAAGACTGCCGCTTTCGGCCTGCCGCTGATCGAAAAGCTGCTTGCCGACGAACGCCGTCCCGACAACCGCACGACGCGGACCCTGATCCTGGCGCCGACCCGCGAACTGGTGAACCAGATCGCCGAGAGCCTGAAGAAGTTCATCCGCAAGTCGCACCTGCGCATCAATGTCGTCGTCGGCGGCGTTTCGATCAACAAGCAGCAGCTTCAGCTCGAAAAGGGCACCGATATCCTCGTCGCCACGCCCGGCCGCCTGCTTGACCTCATCAATCGCCGTGCCATCTCGCTGACCACGGTCCGCTATCTCGTGCTTGATGAAGCCGATCAGATGCTCGACCTCGGCTTCGTGCATGATCTGCGCAAGATCGCCAAGATGGTGCCGAAGAAGCGCCAGACCATGCTTTTCTCGGCCACCATGCCGAAGGCGATCGCCGATCTCGCTGGTGACTATCTCGTCGATCCCGTCAAGGTCGAAGTCACACCGCCCGGCAAGGCTGCCGACAAGGTCGAGCAGTATGTCCATTTCGTCGCCGGCAAGAACGACAAGACGGAACTGCTGCGCAAGTCGCTGACTGAAAACCCCGATGGCCGCGCCATCGTCTTCCTGCGCACCAAGCACGGCGCGGAGAAGCTGATGAAGCATCTCGAAAACATCGGCTATTCCGTCGCCTCGATCCATGGCAACAAGAGCCAGGGCCAGCGCGAGCGGGCGCTGAAAGCCTTCCGCGATGGTAGCATCAAGACGCTGATCGCCACCGACGTTGCCGCCCGCGGCATCGACATTCCGGCCGTCAGCCACGTCTACAACTACGACCTGCCCGAAGTGCCCGACGCCTATGTTCACCGCATCGGCCGCACGGCGCGCGCCGGCCGCGACGGCATCGCGATTGCCTTCTGCGCCCCCGACGAAGCCAAGCTGCTGCGTGACATCGAGCGCCTGATGGGCATCGACATCACGGTCGCAAGCGGCGAAGCGCCGGTCAATATCAGCAGCGCCGGCCCCCGCCGCGGAAACGGCAATGGCAACAACCGCAACCGCGGGGGCGGCCAGGGTCAAGGTCGCGAAGGCCAGGGTCGCGAAGGTCAGGCTCGCGGCGAAGGCCGTGGCGACCAGAACCGTTCGGAGCATCGCGGCAGCCGCCAGGAGCGCCGTCCGCGTCCCGAACGCACCGCTCGCAACGAGGATTTCCGCGGTCAGCGCCGCGGCGAAGCCAGCCCGAACCTTGGTCCCGACAACGATCTGGCTTCGACCTCCGACTTCCGCCCCTCGGCAAAGCCGCAGCGTCCCGCCCATGGCGGCCCCAATAGCCATCATGCCAATGGCGAGCCGAGCGGTCATCATCGCGGCAACGGCCGCCACGCCCACGGCCGCCCGGCTCGCAAGCACGGCGAAGACCGCGGCCCGCAGCAGGCCCAGGGCGGCGAACCCCGCCGCGATGGCAACGGCGGTGATCGCCGCGGTGGCTCCGGCTCCCGCAATGGCGGCGGCCAGCGCCGCGAACGCGCCTAGAGCATTGATAGACTGAAAAAGCAAAAGGCCGGGGATATCTCCGGCCTTTTTGCTATCTACGCCTCCGCAGGTTCGCTGAGTGCCCTGCGGTTCGTCAGATAGACCCCCGTCACGACCACCATGGTGCCGACGATCAGCGGCACAGTCAGCGGTTCCCCGAAGACGATGAAGGCCTCAAGGGCGACGGCTGGCGGCATTAGGTAGATCAGCGAAGCGGCGCGCGAGACCTGCCCCCGGCGAATCAGATAAAGCAGCAACCCGACGCCGCCCATCGACAGGCCGAAGACCGACCAGGCGAGAGCGCCATAGGCCTGCGCCGAGCCATCGAAATGTTGATGCTCGAAGATCAGCGAAAGCGGCAGGGTGAGGATCAGAGCCCCGACATATTGCAGTGTCGCGATGGTCCTGAGGTCGCCGGATTGCAGGTGTTTCTTCTGGTAGAGCGTGCCGTAGGTGACGGACCCCATGGCAATGAGGTTGATCGCCAGCGGCAGAGCGGCATGTGTGAGATCGGCGGTCGCCGGATCGAGGAGCTTCGGCGAAATGGCGATGGCGATGCCGATGAAGCCGAGGCCAAGGCCGAATTTCTGTGCCTGCTGCAGCCGCTCGCCGACCAGGAAGGGCGCTGCCATCGCCGTGAAAAGCGGTTGCAGCGCCGCGATGATACCCGATACGCCGGCAGGCACGCCATTGGCGATCGCCCACCAGAGGCCGGCGAGATAGAAACCATGCAGAAAGAAACCGGAATAGATAGCGCGCAGCCACGTCGCCTGGCTTGTCGGCCATTGCGCCCGCGCCATCAGGCAGAGCCCCAGGAAGGCCGCAGCCGACAGCGCGTAGCGGATCGAAAGAAAGGTGAAGGGCTCGGAGTGCAGCGAGGCATATTTCGCCACCACCCAGCCCGTAGACCAGAGCAGGACGAAAACGGCAGGGGCAAAGCGGTCGAGGGACATGGGCGGCTCGCGGGGGGGAAGGTTTGGCCGCGCTGATAGCCGCAACCGGCGGCGCAGTCAAAGTCCAAGCGTTGAAGCTTATCTGAAATTTCGCTGATGGTTGTGAGGCGAAGGAGAAGCGTATCTCGCGCCGCTCCTGCGGCAGAACAGGTGCCGTGTGGCACCCGCCTCTGCCCTGCCGGGGGAGATCGACAAGTGGCTTGCGCTTCCTGTCTTCATCTGCTGTCTCGCTGTGCTGGACGTTAATTGTTTGGGGAAGTTATTGCGCCTGGCCCAATCTTCCCACCTGTGGGGAGATACCCGGCAGGGCAGAGGGGGGTGCCACACGGCAAGCTTTCTCCCGATCACAAGAGCGTTGCAGTTGTGCCTGCACCTTTAACCCTCTCAGCGGACTAAAAATCATCACCTGCTTACATTTTGTGCAGCTTTTGCGAAATAATCATCCGCACCCCCGCATCGCATCATTTCAGATACCCGGATCCCTTGGTTTCCCGCAGCGCAAAATCTTTTCCTCGAACTGCGCATGGTTCTTGCATTGCCATTTGCGTTGTATTCAAATGAACAAAAAGGGGAGCCACACCTTTGGCATTTGACGAAATGATTACCGGGGACGAAAGTTCTCGCCCGCCTTATGAAAAATATTTCGAGTGGTACAACAGCCAAGACCGGGCGCATCTGATTGCCAAGTCACGCGATGCGGAAAATATCTTCCGAAAAACCGGCATCACCTTCGCGGTCTATGGCCACGCCGACAGCTCCGAAAAGCTCATCCCTTTCGACATCATTCCCCGCATCATCTCCGCCCGCGAATGGCGCAAGCTCGCCCAGGGCATCGAGCAGCGGGTGATCGCGCTCAACGCCTTTCTCGACGATATCTATCATAAGCAGGAGATCATTCGCGCCGGCCGCGTTCCGCGCGAACTGATCGAGAACAACGTCACCTTCATCCCTGAGATGATCGGCTTCCGCCCGCCCGGCGGCGTCTACACCCACATCGTCGGCACCGACATAGTGCGCACCGGCGAGGACCAGTTCTACGTGCTCGAGGACAATGCCCGTACGCCCTCCGGCGTCAGCTACATGCTGGAAAACCGGGAAACCATGATGCAGATGTTCCCGGAGCTCTTTCACGAGAACAAGGTGCAGCGCGTCGAAGACTATCCCTACCTCCTGCGCCAGAGCCTCGCCTCGCTGGCACCTCCCGGCTGCACCGGCAAACCGCGTGTCGCCGTGCTGACGCCCGGCATCTATAATTCGGCCTATTATGAGCATTCCTTCCTCGCCGACATGATGGGCGTCGAACTGGTCGAAGGCTCGGATCTGCGCGTCATCGACGGCAAGGTGAAGATGCGGACCACCCGCGGTTACGAGGCGATCGACGTGCTCTACCGCCGCGTCGACGACGACTTCCTCGACCCCCTGACCTTTCGGGCCGATTCCGCGCTCGGCATCCCAGGCATCATGGACGTCTACCGCTCCGGCAACATCACCATCGCCAACGCTCCGGGCACCGGCATCTGCGACGACAAGGCGATCTACTCCTATATGCCGGAGATCGTCGAATTCTACACCGGCAGCAAGGCGCTGCTGGAAAACGTCCCGACCTGGCGCTGTTCGGAAGCCTCAAGCCTGAAATACGTGCTGGAGCATCTCGAAGAATTGGTCGTCAAGGAAGTGCACGGCTCCGGCGGCTATGGCATGCTTGTGGGACCGACGGCATCGAAGAAAGAGCGCGCCGATTTCGCCGAGAAGCTGAAGGCCAAGCCGACCAACTACATCGCCCAGCCGACGCTGTCGCTCTCCACCGTGCCGATCCTCGTCAACAAGGGCATTGCCCCGCGCCATGTCGACCTTCGCCCCTATGTGCTCGTCTCCGACAAGGTTCAGATCATTCCGGGCGGGCTCACCCGCGTGGCGTTGAAGCAGGGCTCGCTGGTGGTCAATTCGAGCCAGGGCGGCGGCACCAAAGACACCTGGGTATTGGAGGACTGATGCTCGGAAGAACCGCAAACGGCCTCTACTGGATGTTCCGTTACATCGAGCGCGCCGAAAATATCGCCCGCCTGGTCGATGCCGGGCTGCGCATGTCGCTGACCCGCAGCAGCGCCGGCGACGACAACTGGGATGGCGTGCTGCAAAGTGCCGGCGTTCGTGAGGCCTATGACGAGGGCCACACGAAGCTGACCAATGCCGATGCGATCGACTATCTGCTGCGTGATCGGGCCAACCCGTCGAGCGTCATGTCCTGCATCGACTCCGGCCGCAACAATGCCCGCATGGTGCGCACCGCGCTGACGCGGGAGACCTGGGAAGCGACCAACGAATGCTGGATCGACCTGAAGTCGCTGCTCGAAAAACGCGTCAAGCCGGCCGAAATGCCGGAGGTGATCGACGCCATCAAGCGCCGCGCCGGCCTGATCCGCGGCGCTTTCCATGGCTCGACGCTGCGCAACGAACTCTATAATTTCGCCCGCATCGGCACCTTCATCGAGCGGGCCGACAATACCAGCCGTATCCTCGACGTGAAATATTACGTGCTGCTGCCCTCGGTTTCGGCCGTCGGCTCCTCTCTCGACAACGTCCAGTGGGAATCGATTTTGCGCTCGGTCTCCGCCCATCGCGCCTATAGCTGGGCCTATGACGGCGAATACCGCGCCATGAACATTGCCGACTTCCTGACCCTGAACGTCCAGATGCCGCGCTCGCTGGCCTATTGCTACGAGAAGATCGTCAGCAATCTCGGCTATCTCGCCCAGGATTACGAGGAGCGGCTGCCTGCCCACGATACCGCCGATGCGATCCGCACCACGCTGCAGACGCGGGCGATCCGCGATATCATGGATCAGGGTCTGCATGAGTTCCTGGAGGATTTCGTCTCGCGCAACAATCAACTCGGCGCCGAGATTTCCAACGGCTACCGGTTCTACGTTTAAGCGGATCAGAACATGAGACTGAAAATCAGCCACCTCACCGAATATCGCTACGACGAACCGGCGCAGTTCTCGCTGCAGCGGCTGAGACTGACGCCGCCGACAAGCCCCGCCCAGAAGGTGCTCGGCTGGTCGCTGAACGTCGAGGGCGCCACCCCCGAGGTGGAATATGACGACCAGTACGGCAATCACGTCAACCTGGTCTCGCTGGAAGGCGAGCAGGACGTAACGCGTATTCTGGCCGAAGGCGAGGTCGAGACGGCGGATAACAACGGCGTCACCGGCCCGCATACCGGCTTCTGCCCGCTTTGGCTTTTCCTGCGCGAGACCCCGCTGACCAAGGGTGGCAGGCTGGTCAAGGAACTGATCAAGGACGTCGGCGGCGATAACGACCTTGCTCGCATGCATGCACTGATGGAAGCAATCCACCAGACGGTCGATTATAAGCCCGGCACCAGCAACACCGAGACGACGGCCGAACAGGCGCTGGAGAAGAAGAGCGGCGTCTGCCAGGACCATGCCCATATCTTCATTGCCGCCGCCCGTGCCCTGCAGGTGCCGGCGCGTTATATCTCGGGCTATCTGATGATGGCGGAAAAAGTCGAACAGGCGGCGACTCATGCCTGGGCCGAGGCTCATATCCCCGGCCTCGGCTGGGTCGGCTTCGATCCTGCCAACGAGATCTGCCCGGACACGCGTTACGTCCGCGTCGCCTCCGGCCTCTGCTACCGCGACGCCGCGCCGATTTCAGGCATGCGCATCGGCACGCCGGGCGAAACCCTGTCGGTCACCGTGAAGGTCGAGAACGGCGGACAGATGCAAAGCCAGAGCCAAAGCTGAGCGGCATTTCGCGAACCGCCGGGCAGAGTTTATGCAACAAGCTCGAGCGAAGGTCACGCAAACAAAAAGTCCCACGACTGAAGGCTTGAAACAACAACATTCTTCAGCGTTATGCTGTTGTCGGAATCGGCTGTAATAATTGTATCACTCCCGGACTGCCCGGTTGCCGCCAAAAGCGATGCCCAGTCGGCGAAAATACTATGATCGATCGAGATCGCGTCATGTGCGGAGCCGATTGCCACGAAGTTTGTGATCGTATCATGGCCCCAGTTCGGCGAATAAACGAAGACGTCGGCTGCCGCTCCACCAGTTAGGGTATCGTTGCCGGCGCCACCCGTTAGCGTATTAGAACCACTGCCGCCGACGATAACGTTGTTCAGCGCATTCCCTGTTCCGGCAAACGCCCCTGTGCCAGCAAAGCTCAGGTTCTCGACATTGTCGGCAAGCGTATAGCTCGCCAGGTTCGTGCTAACCGTGTCGGTCCCTGCGTCGGCGGCTTCGGTGACGATGTCGCCGG
>NZ_AEYF01000027.1 GCF_000292525.1 Rhizobium sp. CCGE 510 | reverse complement strand
TCGTTGCCGGCGCCGCCGGTGATTATGTTGGCAAGCGCATTGCCGGTGCCGGTGAAGCTGGCGGAGCCCGTGTAGGTCAGGTTCTCGACATTGACCAAGGCGGCGATCGAGTAGGCGGCAAGCGCCGTGCGGATTTCGTCGGTGCCGGCGCTGTCCTTGATCACGTCGCCCGCACTGTCGACCACATAGATGTCGTCGCCGGCGCCGCCGTCAAGCGTGTCGTTGCCGGCACCACCGTCCAGCGTGTCGTTGCCGGCGCCGCCGGTGATCGTATTGACAAGCGCATTACCGGTGCCGGTGAAGCTGGCGGATCCCGTATAGAGCAGGTTCTCGACATTGTTGCCGAGCGTATAGCTTGAAAGCACCGTCTTGATCAGATCGGTTCCTGCATTCAGCCCTTCGGTGACCACGTCGCCAACGTTGTCGACAATATAGGTGTCGTTGCCGGCTGCGCCGATCAGTATGTCTGCTCCGGCATTGCCGTCCAGAGTATCGGCACCTGCCCCGCCCTTGATCGTGTTGTCGAGGCTGTTGCCCGTCCCGGCAAAGGCTACCGCGCCGGTATAGGTGAGGTTCTCGACATTGGCGGCAAGCGTATAGTTCGCCAATGCCGTGCGAACCGTATCGGTCCCCTCATCGGTCGCCTCGGTGACAGTGTCGCCGGCATGGTCGACGATGTAGGTGTCGTCGCCTGCCCCACCGATCAAGCTGTCAGCACCCGCCCCGCCATCAAGCGTGTCATTACCGGCGCCGCCGGAAAGCGTATCAGTGGCAGCGCCACCCGTGATCGTGTTGTCGAGATTGTTACCGGTACCAGCGAAAGTCCCTGTGCCGGCAAAGCTCAAGTTCTCGACATTGTCGGCAAGCGTATAGCTCGCCAGGTTCGTGCGAACCGTGTCGGTCCCTACGTCGGCGGCTTCGGTGACGATGTCGCCGACATTGTCGACGATGTAGGTGTCGTTGCCCGCTCCGCCGATCAAGCTGTCCGCACCTGCCCCGCCATTCAGCGTGTCATTGCCGGCACCGCCGGTGATCGTGTTGTCGAGCGCATTGCCGGCGCCGATGAAGCTGGCAGATCCGGTATAGGTCAGGTTCTCGACATTGTTGCCGAGCGTATAGCTTGCAAGCGCCGTCTGGACCGTGTCCGTCCCCTCGTTCACATTCTCGATCACGATGTCGGTCGCAATATCGACC
>NZ_AEYF01000026.1 GCF_000292525.1 Rhizobium sp. CCGE 510 | reverse complement strand
CGTATTGGCAAGCGCATTGCCGGTCCCGACAAAGGCTACCGTGCCGCCATAGGTGAGGTTCTCGACACCGCTGCCCAGCGTATAGTTCGCCAGTGTCGTGCGAACCGTGTCGGTTCCCGCCGCGTCGGTGACGATGTCACCGACATTGTCGACGATATAGGTGTCGTCGCCTGCCCCACCGATCAAGCTGTCCGCACCGGCCCCGCCGTTCAGAAGATCGTTGCCGGCGGCGCCGGTGATCTTGTTGGCCAGCGCATTGCCGGTGCCGGTGAAGCTGGCGGATCCCGTATAGGTCAGGTTCTCGACATTGACCAATGCGGCGATCGAGTAGGTCGCAAGCGCCGTGCGGATTTCGTCAGTGCCGGCACTGACCGCCTCGGTGATCGCGTCGCTCGCACTGTCGACCAGATAGATGTCGTTGCCAGCACCCCCGATCAACGTGTCGTTGCCGGCGCCGCCGTCAAGCGTGTCGTTGCCGGCGCCGCCGGTGATCGTGTTGGCAAGGCTGTTTCCAGTCCCAGCAAAAGCACCGGTGCCGATGAAGGTCAGGTTCTCGACATTGGCAATATTGGTCAAGGCATAGGAAGAAAGCACCGTCCTGATCAGATCGATCCCTTCATTCAGCCCTTCGGTGACCACGTCGGAAACATCGACAATATAGGTGTCGTCGCCCGCGCCGCCGATCAGGACGTCTGCTCCTGCCTTTCCGTCCAGGGTGTCGGCACCTGCCGCGCCCCTGATCGTGTTGGCGAGGCTATTGCCTGTCCCGGTAAAAGCTCCCGTGCCGACAAAGCTCAGGTTCTCGACATTGCTGCCAAGGGTATAGCTTGTGAGTGTCGTGCGAACAGTATCGGTTCCCGCGCCGGTGTTCTCGGCAACGCTGTCGGCGGCATTGTCGACGATATAAGTGTCGTCGCCCGCCCCACCGGTCAAGCTGTCGGCGCCAGCCCCGCCATCCAGCGTGTCATTGCCGGCGCCGCCGGTGATCGTGTTGGCGAGCGCATTGCCGGTGCCGGTGAAGCTGGCGGATCCCGTATAGATCAGGTTCTCGACATTGTTGCTGAGCGTATAGCTTGCAAGCGCCGTCCGGACTGTGTCCGTCCCCTTGTTCGCACTCTCGATCACAACATCTAAGCTATCGCCGACCACATAGATGTCGTTGCCGGCACCGCCGATCAGCGTGTCATTACCGGCGCCGCCGTCAAGCGTGTCATTGCCGGCGCCGCCGGTGATCGTGTTGGCAAGGCCGTTTCCAGTCCCGATAAAATCGCCGGTGCCGATGAAGATCAGGTTTTCGACGTTGGCAATATTGGTCAAGGCATAGGAAGAAAGCGCCGTCCTGATCAGATCGGTCCCTTCATTCAGCCCTTCGGTGACCACGTCGGAAGCATCGACAATATAGGTGTCGTTGCCTGTTCCGCCGATCAATGTGTCGTTGCCGGAACCGCCGGTAAGCGAATCATTTCCGGCATTGCCCCAGAGCGTATTGTCCGCCTCGTTGCCGATAATCGTATCGTTGCCGGAGCCGGCCTGAACGTTCTCAATCAACGACGCAACATTGTCGTGATAAAGAAGGGCGTTGAAAATGTTACCGCGGGCATAGCCATTGTTCGGTCCGCCCCCGAGATAGGCCAACTGGCTCTGGGAAAAGACCGAGTACCCCCCCGCGCGCAAGTCGATCCTGAGGCCGGTCGTATAAGCGCTCAGATCATAGGTATCGGTACCGCCGCCGTCCCAGATTGTTGCGAAGATCCTGTTGGCAGCGGGCGTGATGGCCGCAACGCCGTTGACATAGGTGATGCCCTGGTTGGGATTCCACTTATAGACGGTGTCGCCACTGTTAGTCGTATAGTCCGCACCATACATTTCCTGCAGCGCGGCAATGTCGAGCATCATGAAGCTTTGTGGCGCGCCATCATGCTCATACTTGGCCCCACTCTCATCGTCTCCGATGAATGTGTGGTAGGTCATGACCGTATATTCGAGCGAGTCGTAGGCGCTCGGAACGACTATTCCATTGAAATCACCCGCTTCATGGGCATGCTTCAGTCCGAGAGCGTGACCCAGCTCATGCACCAGGGTATGGCCCGCATAGTTGCCGAACCTCGGGAAACGATAATCATCTTCGGTGCCAGCATATCGCGTCCCGAACCAGACATCGCCACCCCGCCCATCGGCACCCGGTAAATAGGCCCCTGCCGTCGGAAGAGAGGGATCCGACGATTGAGCGAACCGCACCGTTGCGGTATCGGCGCTTCCGGCCTCAAAGTTGGCGTTTGTGAACCCCTCGACGGAGAAGCCGTCATTTGCCGCACTCCCGTAGGACTGCTCCATAAAGAATAAGGCGAGAGACTGCTGCTGCGACGAAATTGGAGTGAAAGAATAGTATTTTTCGGGGCCATAGCTATACGATGACGAAGTCGTGGGAAACGCATAGGTTATCGTTCCGTCCCAGGCATAGAGATCAAGAAGCCCGTCAACTTTGCTATCGCCAGTCGTGTTGACCATCTTCAGCGGAGTAATAAGGTCCGTCATAAAATCCCCGTTTGCCTATTCCATTCGGCCGCGCCTACTGCCAGTTTCCCTTTGCTCCATAAAAGGGGAAACTTCAACCAAAAGCTTTATTTATATTCAGGAAGGTTTGATGGAGTCGCTAGCGCTCATGAAGCGCTTCCTCCGCGACCTCGACCAAAGGCGAAAAGACGTATTCCAGAATCCTGCGCTCTCCTGTTCGAACCTCGGCAATTGCTGCCATGCCCGCACTTAACTTGACGTTACGGCCATCTGCTGAAATCTGATCGACCTCCAGACTCAAAGTGACCGGAAAAACCAGGTTCTGCATCCTTTCGGCGCCGCCGAATGGCGTCTGCGCCTGTCTTGTTGCAGGATCGCCTTCACGGCGTGCGGCATCGGGTTCCGGGATTGCATCTGCCGCAATTTTGGTGACATGGGCCGCGATCGTTCCATAGCGGGTAAAGGGAAAAGCTTCGAGCTTTACGACAGCTTCTTGCCCGACCTTGATGAAGCCGATGTCCTTGTTCAAAGCATAAACTTCGAGCTCCAGCGTACTGCCCTCGGGAACTACGCGCATCACGTCCTGCCCGACGGTCACCACCTGACCCACGCTGGTAATCGAGGACGCTTGCACCGTACCGTCTATTGGACTGCGCAATGTCATCTGCTCACGAGAATTTCTCGCTTTCGCCAGCCGCTGCTCCAGCTCTTCGACCCGACGTTCCGCATCGCCGAGCCGCACGAGTTGATCGCTCAGGAATGTCCGCGTGACTTTGTCCTTTTCCCTGGTAAAGACCTCGACGCCCGCTGCGGCATCTGCGAGCTGGCCCTCCTGCATGGCGAGCTGCGTCGCCTGCTCTTTCAAGGTTTGCGTCGCATCGATCACGCTCGCCATGGTGCCGGCCTCTTTCGAGGCCAGCATATTGCGCATGGTCACTCGCTCTTTCAGCGTTTCGACCAGGGAGTTCTGAGCCGCGACCGTCACCGTCAGGCGGTCGCGTTCCACCTCCTTCTGGTGCTTCTGAGCATCAAGCGAGGCAACTGCAGCCTGGCGCTGTTCAAGGTCGCCCCGGAGGATGCCCTCTTCACGACGACGCAATTCATCGGGCACATCTGCGTCCCATGAGATCGTCGGCAAGAGCTGGTCCGTCTCCCGCGAACGAACGTACTCCACGGCAGTTTTTCGGCGCCGGACCTCGGCCCTCACGGACGCCAGACCCTTTGCTGCATCCGTCTCATCGGCAATGGCATCCGTCGGATCAAGTTCAAGGAGGATATCGCCGCTTTCGACGTGCGCGCCATTTGCCGGCGAAAGCGCCTTCACCTTCCCGGTCAGCAACGGCTGAACAACCTTGACGCGGCCGGTTGGCTGAATCTTGCCTTGCGCGGCTGCGATAATATCGATGTGACCGATATAGGACCAGATCAAAGCCGTTGTGACGAAGGCGCAGATGATCAAGATCAGCGCCAGCCGCACCGGCGAGGCTGGGGTTTCCAGGATTTCGATCGCCGGTGCCAGAAACTCGTGATCGGATCGCTTTAGCGGGCGCGGCGGAAGGCCGGCATATCGAACAGCTTGGGCAGACTCGCTTTTCATGCGATGCCCCTGTCATTCTGCAAAGCCCATAGCCGCGCATAAAGCCCATCCGGGCGCTTAAGCAGATCGTCATGGCTGCCAACTTCCGCGACGCGGCCGTCGGCCATGCCGATGATCCGATTGCAGAGCCTCACAGCTGCGAGCCGATGGGCGATGATGATGACCGTTCGGCCGGCAGCGATCTGGTGCATATTGGTGTGTACGACGCGTTCGCTTTCGTAGTCGAGTGCGCTAGTCGCCTCATCGAAAATCAAAATTCGGGGACTGGTGGCAAGCGCACGGGCAATGGCGATCCTCTGACGTTGGCCACCGGACAGGTTGGCGCCGCGCTCTTCGATCATCGTGTCGTAGCCTTGCGGCAATCGCAAAATGAATTCTTCCGCCCCAGCGAGCTTGGCAACTGCAATAACCTGCGCACGATTCATCGCCGGGTTTGAGAAAGCGATATTGTCGTGGATCGTGCGGTTGAACAGCAGGTTCTCTTGGAGAACGACTCCTATATGGCTTCGAAGCCAAGCGGGATCGAGTTGCGATAGATCCATCCCATCAAGGAGGACCTGCCCCTCTTCGGGGATATAAAGACGCTGAACCAGCTTGGCGAGCGTAGACTTTCCGGAGCCGGATGCGCCGACGATACCGATGACTTCTCCGGGTGTGATTTCTAGCGATACGCTTTTCAGAACCTCAGGAGAGCCGGGCCGATAACGGAAGGTAACATTTCGAAGTTCAATATTCCCCCTCGGGGCAGGTAACGACAAGCGGGAGCCTGGTTGACGTTCCATCGGCGTGTTTAGAATGTCACCGAGACGGTCGACCGAGATTTGCACCTGCTGGAAATCTTGCCAGAGTTGGGACAGCCTTAAAACCGGTTGGGTCACCTGCCCGGCAATCATGTTGAAGGCGACAAGTGAGCCAACGGAAAGCTCCCCGTCGATAACGGCCTTCGCACCGAAAAGAAGAAGGGCAGCCGTGGAAAGCTTGCTCACATATTGAATGGCGTTTTGTCCGCCGACGCTAAGCAGTGTCGTATCGAAGGCTGTCCGCACATAAGCTGCGAGCTTCTCCTCCCACTGCGCTTGCATGACCGGCTCCACCGCTGCGGATTTAACCGTGTGCACACCGACGACTGCTTCGACCAGGAACTGCTGACTGGCCGCCCCTCGATTGAACTTCTCTTTGACGAATTCGCGCAGCGGCCGTCGAACCACAATTCCAATCAGGATGTAAATCGGGATGGCGGCAATGACAATCAGCGTCAAGCTCCAGGAATATGCGAAAAGAACTGCGATGAACACAAAAGTGAAAACGACATCGAGTGCCGAAAACAGGCCCTGCCCCGTTAGAAATGTGCGGATCGTTTCAAGTTCTCGAACGCGGGCGACGGTTTGGCCGGCGGACCGCGTCTCGAAATACCCCAGCGGCAGCCGCAGGAGATGGTGGAACAACCGCTGACCGAGCTCGACATCGATCCGGTTGGTCGTATGAGCCAATGCGTATGCTCTCAGGTATTGGAGCATGACATCGAAGAAGCCAATAATGGCGATACCCGCAACAAGTACGAACAGGGTCGAATAAGCTTTGTGCGTCAGGACCTTGTCTACCACGACTTGAAAAAACAAGGGTGTGATGAGCGCAAAAATCTGCACAAACAGCGAAGCAAGCAATACATGAGCAAGCGGCTTTCGATAGCGCCAGATTGATGGCAGAAACCACTTGAAGCCAAATTCTCGCGGGTCGGACCCTTCGCCTCTTAGACGCCGTCCCACGAGAATAACACGCGCCTCGATTTCTTCTAATATATCTGAAGGGGCGATTTCCCGATCGACGCGCGTTATCGGATCGACAAGTCTATACTTGCCGGATGGATTTAACCCGCCGAGCACCTGAAAGGAGCCGCTGCGCACCTTGACTATGGCAGGGACGGGCATGACACGAAGGCGTTGCTCCGTGACCTTCTCCACGACACGCGCCTTCAGGCCGATGATTTTGGCTGCTCGCTGAATATCGGCGGCCTGGGAGGTCCGTCCTTTCAACGCCAAGTCGTGCTGCAACTGGGCCGGATCGGCGGCAATTCGATAGAACGCAGCAATGCCGCAGAGCGCACGAAGACCAGAGTCTAGAGGCTGCGAAGGGATGCCATCCATGCGCGGGGAACTTTCCTCCCTAAGTTGCGGATTGTCGCAATTGCGGAACTCATTGCGGCTGTTTGCCGAGATGTAGCTCACGCGGAAGTTCGGCACCATCGGGATTTTTGTGCTCCTTATATTTTCGAGTTGGTGTGACTAATAAGTTGCAAATCCAAACTCCGTGAACGATGCATCGATCGTGAAGGCGACACGGCTCGAAGCTGATTCAACATTCACAACGAAGAGGAGAGTGATGTCGCTGAGCCTTCACGTGGGAGATCATGGGTATCGACAACTACCGACCCAAAAGGCAGCGAGGATGCGCGACGCCATCGAGCGTGTAGGCGCCAACCCGGATAGTCCTGCCGCCATAAAGCCCTGACTTTAATAGCATAGAGAACGCATTCTCGACTTTGGGAACCATGTTGCGAGCGCGGCCGCGCAAAGAATGATGATCCATGGCACGCCCTCGGCCGGGCACAGCGAACCGTCATAACGCAGGGCATTGCCCTTCATGGCACCGCGAATACCTTTGCGTTCGCTTGTCCCACTGCGCCAACCGTTTTGGACATGACCACGTCTCCTGAACACTTGCAGGAATATAAAGCCATTTCTTCATCGTATAAGGGCAAAGAAAAAGGCGGGGTAATGCCCCGCCTTGGAATTCGCTTGTCAGTGGCTGTCCTTGCCCACTGCGTTTCCGCGACATCCCTTGAGGAAGTCGAGGTCGGCGCCGGTATCGGCCCCTTCGACATGCTGCTGATGCAGGAAGGCATAGCCCGATGTGGGCAGATCATGGTTCGGCTGCCATTCGGCCAGCCGCCGCGCCAATTCCTCATCGGAAATGTCGAGATGCAGACGACGGTTCGGCACATCCAGCTCGATCATATCGCCGTTTTGCACGACAGCGAGCGGCCCGCCGACCGCTGCTTCCGGGGAGGTGTGCAGCACGACGGTGCCATAGGCCGTTCCGGACATGCGTGCGTCTGAAATACGCACCATGTCGAGGATGCCCTTTTTCAGCACCTTGGGCGGAAGCCCCATGTTGCCGACTTCGGCCATCCCCGGATAACCCTTCGGCCCACAGTTCTTCATGACCATGATGCAGGTTTCGTCGATGTCGAGGTTGTCGTCGTTGATCTTTGCCTTGTAGTCGTCGATATCCTCGAACACCACAGCCCTGCCCCGATGCACCAACAGATGCGGCGAAGCGGCCGAAGGCTTCAACACGGCGCCCTTCGGTGCCAGATTGCCGCGCAGCACGACGATGCCGCCCGAAGAGGTCAGCGCCTTTTCAGCCGGCAGGATGACGTCCTCGTTCCAGTTAACGACGTCCTTGACCTCGTCCCAGACGGTTTCGCCGGAGACCGTCAGCGCGTCCTTGTGCAGAAGGCCGGCTTCGCCGAGGCGCTTCAGCACCACCGGCAGGCCGCCGGCGTAGAAGAACTCTTCCATCAGATACTTGCCGGACGGCATCAGGTTGACGATCGTCGGGACGTCGCGGCCGCAGCGATCCCAGTCGTCGAGCGAAAGATCGATGCCGACACGGCCGGCAATGGCGAGCAGGTGGATGACGGCGTTGGTCGATCCGCCGATGGCTGCATTGGTGCGGATGGCATTCTCGAAAGCCTGCTTCGTCATGATCTCGGAAGGCTTCAGGTCGTCCTTGACCATCTGCACGATCCGGCGGCCGGTGAGCTGCGCCATGACCTTGCGGCGGGAATCGACACCCGGGATCGCGGCGTTGCCGGAAAGCGCCATGCCGAGCGCCTCGGCCATGGAAGCCATGGTGGAGGCGGTGCCCATGGTGTTGCAGGTGCCCGACGAACGGCTCATCGAGGCTTCAGCCTCAAGGAATTCGGCCTGCGTCATCTCGCCGGCCTTCACCATTTCGGAAAACTTCCACAAATGTGTACCGGAGCCGACGCGTTCACCGCGGAAGTAGCCGTTCAGCATCGGCCCGCCGGTGACGACGATCGACGGCAGGTCGCAGGAGGCGGCTCCCATGATAAGCGACGGCGTGGTCTTGTCGCAGCCGACCAGCAGCACGCAGCCATCCATCGGCTGGCCACGGATCGCTTCCTCCACCGCGAGCGCCGCAAGGTTGCGGTACATCATCGCGGTCGGGCGGAATGTATTTTCGGATGCCGAGAACACCGGCACCTCGAGTGGGAAGCCGCCGGCTTCCCAGACGCCCGCCTTGACCTTCTCAGCGAGCTCTCGCAGATGACCGTTGCACGGGGTCATATCCGACCAGGTGTTAAGGATGCCGATCACCGGCCGGCCGTCGAACAGGTCGTGCGGGTAACCCTGGTTCTTGAGCCAGCCGCGGTGATAGATCACGTCGCGGCTCGTTCCGCCGTACCATTCCTGCGACCTCAGCCTGCGCGGCCATTCGGCTTTCTTCTTCATTGTCTCTGTCCTTCAGGTGATTGCCGGGCCGCCTCGTACGGCCCGGATAATCGCACTTTGTTTTAAGCCAGCGTGTAGGCGGTCTTGACGGTTGTGTAGAATTCGCTCGCGTACTTGCCCTGCTCGCGCGGGCCATAGGACGAGCCCTTGCGGCCGCCGAACGGCACATGGAAATCGACACCCGCCGTCGGCAGGTTGACCATCACCATGCCGGCCTCGGCATTGCGCTTGAAGTGCGTCGCATGTTTCAGGCTGGTCGTGGCGATGCCGGCCGAAAGACCGAACGGCGTGTCGTTGGATGTTGCCAAGGCCTCGTCGTAATCCTTGACCCGGATCACCGACACCACCGGTCCGAAGATCTCCTCGCGCGAGATGCGCATCTGGTTGGTCGCTTCGGTAAACAGGGTCGGCTGCAGATAGAAGCCAGGCGTGTCGCGGGAGAGCACTTCACCGCCGAAGGCGATTTTGGCGCCTTCCTTTTTGCCGATCTCGATATAGTCGGTATCAGTCTTCAGCTGCCGCTCGTCGACAACAGGGCCGATATGGGTGCCGGCCTTCAAAGCATTGTCGACGACCAGCGTCTTCAGCTTGTCGGTCAGGGCTGCGACGAACTTGTCGTGGATGCCTTCGGTGACGATCAGCCGCGAGGATGCGGTGCAGCGCTGGCCGGTGGAGAAGAAGCCGGAATTGGCAGCGGCTTCGACGGCGACGGAAAGATCGGCGTCGTCGAGCACGACCATCGGGTTCTTGCCGCCCATCTCAAGCTGGAACTTGCGGTTATGCTCGATGGAGGCGGCGGCGACGCGGCGGCCGGTGCCGGTGGAACCGGTGAAGGTGATGCCGTGAACGTCGGGGCTTTCGAGCATGGCCTGGCCGACGACCGAGCCTTTGCCCATGACGAGGTTCAGCACGCCCTTCGGCAGGCCGGCGCGATTGAGAATGTCGACGATCGCCCAGGAACAGGCGGGCACCAGTTCGGCCGGCTTGAAGACGACGGTATTGCCGTAGCAGAGTGCCGGCGCGATCTTCCAGGCGGGAATGGCGATCGGGAAGTTCCACGGCGTGATGATGCCGATGACCCCGAGGCCCTCGCGGGTGATCTCGACGCCGATGTTCGGACGAACCGACGGGATGATCTCGCCGGCCAGCCGCAGCGCTTCGCCTGCGAAGAATTCGAAGATCTGCGAAGCGCGGATGACTTCACCGGTGGCTTCCGGCAGCGTCTTGCCTTCTTCGCGGGCAAGCAGCGCGCCGAGCTCATCCTTGCGCGCCATGATCTCGTCGCCGGCCTTCTTCAGGATGACGTGGCGTTCCCAGATGCCGGAGCGCGACCAGGCCGGGAAGGCGGCCTTGGCGGCAGCGATGGCGTTCTTGGTGTCTTCGGCGCTGCCGTCGGCATAAAGGCCGACGACTTCGTTCGTATCCGACGGGTTGATGTTCTTCGTCGCGTTCGAGCCGACCCATTCGCCGGCGATCAGGTTTTGATAAATGGTCATGGGCTAAACAAGCCTCCTTTACCGTCTATGAGAAATCAGAGTTGCTTGACGGCGATCTCTTCTTCGGCGGCCACCTTCAGCGGATTGCGCAGCGGCAGGCCGAATTCGGCGACTTCGATTTCGAAGACATCGCCCTCTTCCGCCTTGATGCCGTCGGCAAAAGACAGCGTCGCCGTGCCGAACATATGGACATGGACATCGCCCGGTGCACGGAAGAGGCCGTATTTGAAGTGGTGATATTCGAGATTGGCGAAGGTGTGCGACATGTTGGCTTCACCCGACAGGAAGGGTTTTTCGAAGATCACCTTGTCGCCGCGCTTGATGCGCGAGGTGCCGCGAATATCGTCGGGGGCGGCGCCGATGCGGATTTCCGGACCATAGGCGGCCGGGCGCAGTTTGGAGTGGGCCAGATAGAGATAGTTGATCCGTTCGGTGACGTGGTCCGAAAACTCGTTCGACAGCGCAAAGCCGATGCGGAACGGCGAGCCGTCCGTGGCGATGACGTAAATGCCAGCCATTTCAGGCTCTTCGCCGCCATCGAGCGCGAAGGACGGCGAGATCAGCGGCGCGCCGGGGGCAGCCGTGCCATAGCCGTTGCCCTTGTAGAACCATTCCGGCTGGACGCCCTTTTCGCCCGATTTCGGCTTGCCGTTTTCGAGGCCCATCTTGAACATCCTCATCGAGTCGGTCAGGGTTTCCTCGGCCGCCTCGGTGGTCTTCTTATGCATCGAATCGCGGGTGGCCGCCGATCCCAGATGCGTCAGGCCGGTGCCGGTCAGATGCAGGTGGGCGGCATCGGGATGGGTGATCGGCGGCAGGAAGCGGCCTTCGAGATAAGCCTTTTCAAGATCGACGGCATCGCCGTAACCATGGGCCCCGATAACCGCGGCAAGCGACTTGCCGCCGTCGGCTGCTTCCATCGCCAGCGCATAGACGCTGCCGGCATTGTTGACGGACTTGGCCGCGCCGCCCTGCTCGCGCACGGCGACGACAATCTCTCCGTTGGCACCCTTGATCTGGGAAATAAGCACGACTTCGATCCTTCTCGTTCCGGCGAAGACAGAAAAAAGCTCCGCCTGTCCGGCTCCATCAGGAGCCGGAATCCATCTTTCTTATGACTGCGAATGCCTGGGCTGCGCTTTGGCGCTCAGCCCTTGTTCTTGTTGTAGACGTCGAAGAACACGGCGGCGAGAAGCACCGCGCCCTTGACCATCTGCTGCGAGTCGGTGCCGAGGCCGTGGATCGACATGCCGTTGTTCATGATGCCCATGATCAGCGCGCCGATAACAGCACCGGTCACCTTGCCGACGCCGCCCTGCGCCGATGCACCGCCGATGAAGCAGGCGGCGATGACGTCGAGCTCGAGGCCGAAACCGCCCTTGGCCGTCGCCGAATTGAGGCGCAACGCGACGATCAGTCCGGCGAGGCCGGCAAGCAGGCCCATGTTGGCGAAGGTCAGGAAGGTCAGCCGCTCGGTGTTGATACCAGAAAGCTTGGTCGCCTTCTCATTGCCGCCCATGGCATAGATGCGGCGGCCGATCGTCGTGCGACGGGTAATGAACGCGTAAGCAACAACCAGAGCGAGCATGATGACCAGCACGTTCGGGAAGCCTCGATAGATCGACAGCTGGTAGCCGAGCGCCAGAATGGCGAGACTGACGATTATGTTCTGGGCAAGGAAGAAGCCCAAGGGCTCGACGTCATTGCCATGCTTCTCGTTCGAGAGCCGCTTGCGCCACGCGAGATAGAAGAGGGCGACGGCGCCGACGACGGTCAGAATGATCGAGGTCGAGTTGATGCCGCCCATATCGAAAAGGTTCGGCAGGAAGCCGATGCTGATCAGCTGGAACTCCGGCGGGAAAGGACCGATGCTGGTGCCGGTCCCCGAAGCCGTCATCACGAACAACGTCAGGCCGCGGAAGACCAGCATGCCGGCCAGCGTGACGATGAAGGCCGGGATCTTGTGATAAGCGACGAAATAGCCCTGGATGCCGCCGACAAGCGCGCCCATGGCCAGACAGACGACAGCCGCCACGACATAGTTGACGTGCCATTGCACCGTCATTACGCCGGCGATGGCGCCGATGAAACCGACGACGGAGCCGACCGAAAGATCGATATGGCCGGCGACGATGATCAGCAGCATGCCGAGCGCCATGATGACGATGAACGAATTCTGCAGAATGATGTTGGTCAGGTTGAGCGGCCTGAAGAGAACGCCGCCGGTCGAAATCTGGAAGAACACCATGATCGCGATCAGCGCGATGAACATGCCGTATTCCCGGATGTTGCCGCGAACGTAGTCTCCGATCGAGACGACACGCCCTTGCTCAGCGATGGGTTGGTTGATCGGCGTCATTGTTTCTTCTCTCCTGAGCGCATGATGGCGCGCATGATGGTTTCCTGGCTCGCTTCTCCCTTCGGCAGTTCCGCAACGATACGCCCTTCATTCATGACGTAGATGCGGTCGCAGGTGCCAAGAAGTTCCGGCATTTCCGACGAGATCATCAGAACGGCTTTGCCGTCAGCCGCGAGCTGATTGATGATAGTATAGATTTCGTATTTTGCACCCACATCGATGCCGCGCGTCGGCTCGTCGAGGATCAAAACATCGGGATTGGAGAACAGCCACTTCGACAGAACCACCTTCTGCTGGTTGCCGCCGGACAGATTGACCGTTTCCTGGAAGATGCTGGAAGAGCGGATGCGCAGCTTCGAGCGATAGTCGGACGCGACCCTGGATTCCTTGACGCTGTCGATGACCGACGCATTCGACACTGCCTTCAAATTGACCAGCGTCGTATTGTGCAGGATCGTGTCGTTGAGCACGAGGCCGAGCTGCTTGCGGTCTTCGGTGACATAGGCAAGACCTGCCTCGATCGCCCGGCGCACGGTGCTGACGTCGACCGGCTTGCCGTGCATCAGCACGTCGCCCGACACCTTGTGCCCATAGGCCTTGCCGAACAGGCTCATGGCGAATTCGGTGCGCCCTGCCCCCATCAACCCGGCGATACCGACGACTTCGCCCTTGCGGACAGTGACGTTGATATCGTGCAGCACCTGACGGTCGCGGTGCTGCTGGTGATAGCAGTTCCAGTTCCTCACTTCGAGAATGGTTTCGCCGATCGGAACCGAACGCGGGGGATAGCGGTCCTCGAGATCGCGGCCGACCATGTTGCGGATGATGATGTCTTCGCTGATTTCGTCCGCGTGACAGTCGAGTGTCTTGACCGTCATGCCGTCGCGCAGGACGGTGATCTGGTCGGCGACCTTGCGGATTTCGTTCAGCTTGTGGGAAATGATGATCGAGGTGATGCCCTGATTGCGGAATTCCATCAGCAGCGTCAGTAGCGCGTCGGAATCGCTTTCGTTGAGCGAGGCGGTGGGTTCGTCGAGGATGAGCAGCTTGACGCTCTTCGACAGCGCCTTGGCGATCTCGACGAGCTGCTGCTTGCCGACGCCGATGTCGGTGACCAGCGTGTTCGGAGATTCCGACAGACCTACCTTCTTGAGCAGCTGCTTGGTGCGGTTGAACGTCTCGTCCCAGCTGATGACGCCGCTCTTGGCATTCTCGTTGCCGAGAAAGATGTTCTCGCCGATCGACAGCAACGGCACGAGCGCCAGTTCCTGGTGGATGATGACGATGCCGATTTCTTCGGAGTTCTTCAGGACCTTAAAGTTGCGCGTCTCGCCTTCATAGACGATGTCGCCTTCATAGCTTCCTGTCGGATAGACGCCTGATAGCACTTTCATCAGGGTCGATTTACCGGCCCCGTTTTCGCCGACCAACGCGTGAATTTCACCCTTGCGAACCTTGAGGTTCACGTTCTCCAGCGCCTTGACGCCCGGGAACGTCTTGGTGATGCTCCGCATTTCGAGGATGATGTTGTCCATAGTCAAAGTTCCAACGCCTTGAGCCGCCAAGCGGCTTGGCGATCATAAAATCGAAGACCGGAACCCGCAAGCGCGGGCTCCGGTCTCCTGCTTAACTGATTACTTCAGCTTGTCTTCGGTGTAGTAACCGCTGTCGACCAGGATCTGCTTGTAGTTGGTCTTGTCGACGGCAACCGGCTTCAGCAGATAGGACGGAACGATCTTGACGCCGTTGTCGTAGGTCTTCGTGTCGTTGACCTCAGGCTCCTTGCCGGACATGACGGCATCGACCATGGCAACAGTGACCTTGGCGAGTTCGCGGGTGTCCTTGAAGATCGTCGAATGCTGTTCGCCAGCGATGATCGACTTGACCGACGGGATTTCAGCGTCCTGACCGGTGACGATCGGCAGCGGCTGGGCCGCCGTACCATAACCAACGCCCTTCAGCGAGGAGATGATACCGATCGACAGACCGTCGTAAGGCGACAGAACGGCGTCGACCTTGGCGTCGGTGTAATTGGCCGAGAGCAGGTTGTCCATACGGGCCTGGGCCGTTGCCGGATCCCAACGCAGCGTGCCGACCTTGTCCATGCCGGTCTGGCCGGACTTCACGACGAGCTTGCCGCTGTCGATGTAGGGCTGCAGGACGGACATTGCGCCATCATAAAAGAAGAAGGCGTTGTTGTCGTCCGGCGAACCGCCGAACAGTTCGATGTTGAACGGGCCCTTGCCATCCTTGAGACCGAGGCCGTCAACGATGGAGCCAGCCTGCAGAACGCCAACCTGGAAGTTGTCGAACGTCGCGTAATAATCGACGTTGCCCGAATCGCGGATCAGACGGTCATAAGCGATGACCTTGATGCCGGCGTCATGAGCCTTCTGGAGAACGTCGGAAAGCGTCGTGCCATCGATCGAAGCAATAACGAGAACCTTGGCACCCTTGGTGACCATGTTTTCGATCTGCGAAAGCTGGTTCGGAATGTCGTCGTCGCCATACTGCAGGTCCGTGGCGTAACCGGCAGCCTGGAGCTGCTTGACGATGTTGTTACCGTCGTCGATCCAGCGGGCCGAAGCCTTGGTCGGCATTGCAATGCCGACGGTGCCCTTGTCGGCAGCCATTGCCGGTGCAACGAACGAAGCGACGCCGAAGGCAGCCGCAGCCATCAATGAGATAATGGACTTCATTTCTCTCTCCCTTGTTAATAGTGCAGCGGACGAAAAATCGCCCGCCCCCGAAACTGTGGCAGGTTCCGTATTGGATAGTTACTTCAGATGGTGAGAAACGAAGTAGGTCTCCTCCACGATCTCACACGTGTTGAGTGCCAACCAGCACACGGCGGCAAACTGGTATGGATTCCTATAACTGTCAAATAGAATAAGTGGTAACGTGCATAACAATTTTGGTATATCGTTAAAAAGTATTACTTTTGATGGAACGCAGCGAGGAGGCTGCAACCATGACGATTGTTTCAGAACCCATTTTGATGGATCACGTCGATATCCACAGCGATAGTTTCGGCGATGACAGCCTTTTACGTGCAGGACTTAAGCTGAATCACCTGCGGATGATCGTCGCAATCGAAGATAGCGGACAGATTTCCGCAGCTGCGGAAGTCTTGAACATCTCGCAGCCCGCCGCATCGCGCATGTTGTCCGAAATGGAATCAATCACCAAGACGCCGCTCTATGAGCGCGTCGCCCGCGGCGTGGTGCTGACGACCTTCGGCGCAGCCCTTGCCCGACGGGCGCGAAAGATCCTGCTGGAGCTGCGCGAGGCAAGCCGCGAGATCGGCGAGTTGAAGAGCGGCAAGGGCGGCCCGGTGTTCATCGGTGCGGTGACGGCGCCGGCCATGAGCCTCGTCGTGCCCGCGATCAACAGGGTGCGCAAGGCCTATCCCGGCATCGAGATCAACATCCAGGTGGAGACCAGCAACGTGCTCGCCCGCGAACTGCTCGCCGCCCGCCACGATTTCATCATCAGCCGCATTCCCGACGATCTCAATCCGCGCCTGTTCGAGGTGACGGAGATCGGCATCGAGCGGGCCTGCCTGATCGTGCGCAACCGCCATCCGCTGCTGAAAAAGAAAAAGACCAGCAGCCTTTCCGATATCAGGGACTACGACTGGGTGTTCCAGCCGCCGGGCACGCTGCTGCGCCGGACGATCGAGGACATTTTCCTGTCACGCGGCGTGGCGCTGCCGGAAAATATCGTCAACACCTCGTCGCTGCTTTTGACCTGCGCCATCGTCTGCGGAACCGACGCGATCGCTCCCGTCGCCACCGACGTCGCCCAGTTCCTGGCCAGCCAGAGTGCGAAGGCTTCCGACGTGCGCATGCTGCCGATCGACTTCGACATCAACGTCAAACCCTATAGCCTGATCACGGCGAGGGAACGGGCGCTGCCGCCGAGCGCAAGACTGCTCTATGACATCATTCTCGAGGAGAGCCTGAAGCAGGCGGGCTGACGCGGCCCGCAAGCCCTGCGCCATCTTGCCCGCCTTTAATGCGCGCCGGAGCAATTCCGGCAAAGTGGGCAGCGGTTTTTGCGTGCGGAAATTGCGTGAAAAAATTAGAGCACGTCGGTTTCGACGAAACCGGAATGCTCTTGAGGAATGCGGATGCTGTTCGGACAGTCGGTATTTCAATCAGTGCTCGAGCGGCTGAAGGCCGAGAACGAGACGGACGAGGATGCCGAAGCGTCGGCCGCCCATCGCCTATCCGGGCGCGTGTCCGGCCTCGCCACCGGGCTGGCCTTCGATGTCATGGAGGGTGTCTCGGTCGCCTCGCAGCGCGTCGGCCAGGCCTATTTCGACAATCTGGATCTTGAGGCGGCCGCCGGGCCGGTGGACAAACCGGTGCCTGTGCCCGAACCTGAACCGGCCATGCCGGATCATCTCACCCGCACGACACCGCAAGAGGTTGCCGCCGAACTGGCGATCTCGGCTGCCGATACGCCGCTGACACTCAGTGAGAAGCGCCGCGCCTTCGCCCGCGCCAATCATCCCGATGGCGTCGCCCTGCCCTTTCGCGACAATGCTACGAAGCGCATGATGCTCGCCAATCTGCTGATCGACGAGGCGCTGCGGCGGCTGCGCTGATTACTCGGCCTTACCGTCCTTCGAAGAATTTCCAGTGGATATCTCTGCCGGCTCCTCGTCTTCGTCAGCATCAGGCTCAGCTGCCGCCTCGACGGTCGCCGGCTGCGGCTTGAAGGTCCAAAACAGCATATAGAAGGAATAGGCGCCGGCCGCGGCCGAGAGCACCGCCCAGAACGGATCGCCGCCGACAATCTCGAACGCCGCCCAGCCGAAGCAGACGGCAACGATGGCAACACGCACCCAAAGGCGCCGGTATGCCGGATGGTTCGGATCAATCAGTTGCATCTCTACCCCGCGGTCGCATATGTCGCACTGCTCTTTGCATGTGTCGCACTGCCCATGGCATGTGTGGCGCTTGTCTTTAGTTTGAATCTTGCAAATGTGAAAGAGCCGCGGGCTTGACGCCGCGCATAGATAATGGAATGAAAATTCCAGATTTTTGGCAATTCGGTTTGTTTGTTCCGAATTCAAGGGAGGTTGCAATGACAGTGAGATTTGGTCTTCTCGGCGCCGGCCGCATCGGCAAGGTTCATGCGAAAGCCGTCAGCGGCGACGCCAATGCAAAGCTCGTCGCGGTCGCCGACGCCTTTCCGCAGGCGGCCGACGCCATCGCCTCGGCCTATGGCTGCGAGGTCCGCACCATCGAGGCGATCGAGGCAGCCAAGGATATCGACGCGGTCGTTATCTGCACGCCGACCGACACCCATGCCGACCTGATCGAGCGCTTTGCCCGCGCCGGCAAGGCGATCTTCTGCGAAAAGCCGATCGATCTCGACGTTGCCCGCGTCAAGGCCTGCATGAAGGTGGTGGAAGAGACCGGCGGCAAGCTGATGGTCGGTTTCAACCGCCGCTTCGACCCGCATTTCATGGCGGTGCGCAAAGTGATCGACGACGGCAAGATTGGCGATGTCGAGATGGTGACCATCACCTCGCGCGACCCCGGCGCCCCGCCGGTGGATTATATCAAGCGCTCGGGCGGCATCTTCCGCGACATGACGATCCACGATTTCGACATGGCCCGCTTCCTGCTCGGCGAAGAGCCGGTCTCGGTGCTGGCGACCGCCGCCGTGCTGGTCGACAAGGCGATCGGCGAAGCCGGCGACTATGACAGCGTCTCGGTGATCCTGCAGACGAAATCCGGCAAGCAGGCGATCATCTCCAATTCCCGCCGCGCCACCTATGGCTACGACCAGCGCATCGAAGTGCATGGCGCAAAGGGCATGGCCGCCGCCGAAAACCAGCGGCCGGTCTCGATCGAAGTGGCTAACGGCGACGGCTACACCCGCCCGCCGCTGCATGATTTCTTCATGACCCGCTACACCGAAGCCTATGCCAACGAAATCGCCGCCTTCATCGCCGCCATCGAAAAAGGCACGAAGATCTCGCCGTCGGGCGCCGACGGCCTGGCAGCACTGGCACTGGCCGATGCGGCGGTGCAGTCGGTCAAGGAAGGCAAGCTGATCAAGGTTGGGTGACGGCTCGCTTTCGATTTGAGAAATATTTGTGAGATGGCCGGGTGTTTGCCCGGCCGTTTTGCGTTTGAGTGCATGCTGCGGAGCCGGCGAGACCGGCCCCTCATCCGCCTGCCGGCACCTTCTCCCCGCTTCGGGGCGAAGGGGAGTGCCGCACCGTCTTCCTCAATCTCAACGCCGCGTTTGGCACGTCCCCTCTCCCCGTTTTTTACGGGGAGAGGGTTAGGGTGAGGGGCAGCCTTTGGCGCGGAGTGGGCAACTGTATGGGTGGGTTTGCAGACGCTCGCGGGAGATGAAAAACCCCTCCCCAACCCCTCCTCACAGGTGGGAGGGGCTAACGCGTCGCCGCCCTTCCCATAACCTCCAACCTAACAATCCGTAGAACGGTAGCAACCGGCAAGGTCTCTCCTGTTGGTCGCCGCCGACAGCCGCGGCTTAAGCCCCGCCCCCTTTGTGGGGAGGGGTTTTGGCGCTACTCCGCGCCCTGCCCCCCCGAGACAACAATATCCTGGTCGATCACCGACAGCGCCCGGTTGAGATGGCCCTCGAAGACCAGGATTTGCTCGTCGGCGACCACTCGGATTTCCGGCATGCCTTCCATGCGCACGATGTGCGACTGGCCGAGGCCCTCTTCGATGCCCTGGCGGAGAAGGTCGTAATAGCGGGTGCCCGGGCCGGTGATGGCGATGGGCATGCGTTCGGTGAGGCTGAGCATGCGCGACAGGCCGTTGCCGAGTGCCAGGCCCGCCTGGCGGAAGGCGAAGGCGGGGATGCGGTGGCCTTGGCGGGCTTTGGCGGCGATCTTGTCGAGTTCGGCGACCGGCACGAATTTTGCGGGGATCGTATCGAGCGGCACTTCGAAGGCGCTGCGCAGGATGGCGTAGAAGCCGGCATAGGCTTCGATGCAACCGCGTGTGCCGCAGCGGCAGAGGCCGCCGCCCGCCATGTGCAGCATGTGGCCGAAATTGGGCGCCGAGATCTCCTGCGTCTGGCCGCCGCGCCTAACGATGCCGAGCCCGACGCTGTGGCCGAGCGAGAGGGCGGCGAGCGAGCGGAAATCGGCGCCCTTGACGATCTCTTCGCGCGCGCCGAGGGCGGCGGCGACCAGCAGCGTCTCGTTATCGAGGATCACCTTGGCCTGCCACTCCGGCCGCAGCGCCGATTCGAAATCGATCTGCTCGCTGCCGAAGATCGGCGACCAGACGAGCACCGGCTCGGTGGAATTGACCAGCCCCTTGCTGCTGATCGAGATCAGCAGCACCTTTTCCTGTGTGATCCGGGAACGATCGAGAATGCGCGAAAGCCCGGCACGCACCGCCTGGACGAAGCGGGTCGCACCCGAGGGATCATGTGACCGCTCCTCGCTGAAACGATCGATCAGCTTGCCGGCATAATCCACCAGCGAATATTGCACAGCATCGGACGAGATGATGACGACGATGAGATAGCCGCAATCGCGCCGCTGGCGCAAAAGCACGCGCGGCCGGCCACGGCCGCTGGCCGCCTGCTGCTCGGATTTCTCGATGATCTGGGCGCGTTCCAGATCGGCTGTGATCGCCGAGATGGTGGCCGAAGAAAGCCCGGTGGAATCGGCTATTTCGGTATGGGCGAGCGCGCCGTGGCGGCGCAGCACGGACAGCACGAGCACGCTGTTTCGCTGCCGGACCAGCTCCGTGCTCGACTTGGTCAGCATGAATGCCGCCCTCTCCCCCTGATCTAATTCAATAGTTTAGAGCATGATGTCATCCGAAAACCGCTCACACTTTTCGGCATCATGCTCTGGCCCGCCCGCGTTTCCCACTGCATCGCCCACCGCTGTTCCGCAAGGGAAATAAGCTAACGGCCCAGTGTTGACAGCCGAAAAAATCTCTGACACTAAATTTCTCGACTGTCGAGAAAATAATCCGAATTTTTCTGGACAGCTTTTCGCGGTGGCCGGAGGAAGCATGGGCTGGGCCGGTCGCAACTCACTCGGGAGGATATTATGAAGTCTATTTTGAAGCTGATGGCCGGGGCGGCCATTCTCGTTTCCGTGCATACCGTTGCCATGGCTGCCGATCTCGTCGTCGGCGTTTCCTGGTCGAACTTCCAGGAAGAGCGCTGGAAGACCGACGAAGCCGCGATCAAGAAGGCTCTCGAAGCCAAGGGCGCCAAGTATATTTCCGCTGACGCGCAGTCTTCTGCCGCAAAGCAGCTGACCGACGTCGAATCGCTGATCTCGCAGGGCGCCAACGCGCTGATCATTCTCGCCCAGGATTCCGACGCCATCGGCCCGGCGATCGAAAAGGCCGCCGCTGAAGGTATCCCGGTCGTCGGTTATGACCGCCTGATCGAAAACCCGGCCGCCTTCTACATCACCTTCGACAACAAGGAAGTTGGTCGTCTGCAGGCCGAGGGCGTCTTCAAGGCCAAGCCGGAAGGCAACTACGTCTTCATCAAGGGCTCGTCTTCCGACCCGAACGCCGACTTCCTGTTCTCGGGCCAGCAGGAAGTGCTGAAGGCCGCGATCGACGCCGGCAAGATCAAGAATGTCGGCGAAGCCTATACCGACGGCTGGCTGCCGGAGAACGCTCAACGCAACATGGAGCAGTTCCTGACCGCCAACAACAACAAGGTTGACGCCGTTGTTGCTTCGAACGACGGCACGGCCGGCGGCGCGATCGCAGCCCTCGACGCCCAGGGCCTTGCCGGCTCCGTTCCGGTTTCCGGCCAGGACGGCGACAAGGCAGCGCTGAACCGCATCGCTCTCGGCACCCAGACGGTTTCCGTCTGGAAGGACAGCCGCGAACTCGGCACCCGCGCTGCCGAAATCGCTCTCGACCTCGCCGGCGGCAAGGACATGAGCAAGATCGACGGCGCCCAGACCTTCAAGGGCGGCCCGAAGGGCGTCGAAATGCAGTCTGTCTTCCTGAAGCCGCAGGCGATCACCAAGGACAACCTCAACGTCGTCATCGACGCCGGCTGGATTTCCAAGGCTGAAGCCTGCCAGGGCGTCAAGGCCGGCGCTGTCGCTGCCTGCAAGTAAGCAAGCTTCGAACGAAATGCCGGCGCCGCAGCGGAGACACCGTTGCGGCGCCGGACGCGGATGAGACCTCCAATCACGAAGTTTTCTCCGCCCGCCGCACCATCGCGGACTTTCATTCCCTGCCGGAAGGGTGTCGCGACGCCACGCCACGGTTTCCGGAAGCAGCGCGATGGTCAGTTGAAGAACAGACGATGACGCCGTTGGCAGCCTCTAGCACGCCGGCGCACCCGTCCAAACACAATGGGGGAACGGCAAACCCATGGCCGAAATGGTAAAATCAACGACATCGAGCGGACCTCGAGCGGCGGAAGCCAGTCCGGTCACCCGCTTCTTTCGGGCGACCGAGATCGACACGCGCCTGCTCGGCATGATCGGCGCGCTTGTTATCATCTGGATCGGTTTCCACATCATCACCGGCGGCCTGTTCCTGACACCGCGCAATCTTTGGAACCTTTCGGTCCAGACGACCGACATCGCCGTCATGACCACCGGCATGGTGCTGATCATCGTCACCCGCAACATCGACCTTTCGGTCGGTTCCGTGCTCGGCCTCTGCGGCATGATCATGGGCGTGACCCAGGCGAAGATCCTGCCGGAATATATCGGTTTCGACAGCCCCTTCACCTGGGCGATCACGCTGCTCGTCGGCGTGTTGGCCGGCTGCCTGATCGGCGCCTTCCAGGGCATCATCATCGCCTTCCTGAACGTGCCCTCCTTCATCGTCACCCTCGGCGGCCTGCTGGTTTGGCGCGGTGCGACCTGGCTTGTCACCAGCGGCCAGACGGTTGCGCCGATGGACCAGACTTTCCGCATCATGGGCGGCGGCGCGGAGGGCTCGATCGGCGCCACCTGGAGCTGGATCGTCGGCATCGCCGCCTGCCTGTTCGTCGTCGCCAGCATCGTCGGCTCGCGCCGCCAGCGCCGCCGTTTCGGCTTCCCGCGCCGGCCGATCTGGGCTGAATATTTTCTCGCCACCCTCAGCTGCGTGCTGATCCTCGGCGCGGTCTGGATCGCCAACAGCTATTATTGGCCGATCAATATCGCCAAGAAATATGCCGAGACCAACAATATTCCCTGGCCAGAAACCGGCCTGGATATTCCCTACGGCATCGCCGTGCCGGTGCTGATCGCCATCGTCGTCGGCATCATCATGACCTTTATCGCCACCCGGCTGCGCTTCGGCCGCTATGTCTTCGCGATCGGCGGCAATCCTGAGGCGGCCGAACTGGCCGGTATCAAGACCCGCTGGGTGACCGTGCGCATCTTCGCGCTGATGGGCATTCTGGCGGCTATTGCGGCGGCGATTTCCACCGCCCGCCTCAACGCCGCAACCAACTCGCAGGGCACGCTCGACGAGCTTTACACCATCGCCGCCGCCGTTATCGGCGGAACGTCGCTGGCGGGCGGCACCGGCACGATCGCCGGCGCCATGCTCGGCGCGCTCGTCATGCAATCGCTGCAATCCGGCATGGTTCTCGCGCATGTCGACACACCGCTGCAGAGCGTCGTCGTCGGCACCGTTCTCGTCGTGGCGGTCTGGCTCGACACCGTCTATCGCTCCCGTGCCAAGTGAGAGGAGCCCTGAATATGGCTGATCAACGCACTCCCCTCGTGGAACTGAAAAACATCTCGATCTCCTTCGGCGGCATCCATGCCGTGGACAATGCCTCGGTCGATCTCTACCCCGGCGAAGTGGTGGCCCTGCTCGGCCACAACGGCGCCGGCAAATCGACGCTGATCAAGATCCTCTCCGGCGCCTACAAGCGCGACAGCGGCGATATCCTGATCAATGGCGAGCCGGCCGACATCCGCAATCCGCGCGATGCCAAGAAATACGGCATCGAGACGATCTACCAGACGCTGGCCGTCGCCGACAATGTCGACGCGGCCGCCAACCTCTATCTCGGCCGCGAGCTGAAGACCCGCTGGGGCACGCTCGACGACGTGGCGATGGAGGCCTCGGCGCGCGAGGTGATGGGGCGGCTCAACCCCAACTTCAAGCGCTTCAAGGAGCCGGTGAAGGCGCTTTCGGGCGGCCAGCGGCAATCGGTGGCGATCGCCCGCGCCATCCTCTTCAACGCCCGCATCCTGATCATGGACGAGCCGACGGCCGCCCTCGGCCCCCAGGAGACGGCGCAGGTGGGCGAGCTGATCAAGCAGCTGAAGAAGGAAGGCATCGGCATCTTCCTCATCAGCCACGACATCCACGACGTCTTCGACCTCGCCGACCGCGTCTCGGTGATGAAGAACGGCCAACTGGTGGGCCACGCCCGCACCGAGGATGTGACCAAGGACGAAGTGCTGGGGATGATCATCCTCGGCAAGGTGCCGCCGAAAGCCATCCCCGGCCCCGGCGCCATGCAGATCTGAGCGGCGCGAGCGCCGCGCCAACGACAATCGAACTCCGCCGCCCGCAAGGCCGGCGGAGTTTTTCGTTCAATCCCCAGGCTGACGAATAAAAATACCTGCCAAACCGCAAGCATTGGTATTTCTGAGAATTTCGCGATTGAAGCCGGCCGCAAGCTAGGCTAAGAACCACCCATCGGACAGGCGATTCAAACCGCCTCAGGCATGCACCCGTAGCTCAGCTGGATAGAGTGTTGGATTCCGATTCCAAAGGTCACAGGTTCGAATCCTGTCGGGTGCGCCATTTTTCTGTAACGCTTGGCATCAGCGTGCACCAGCTTGGCAACACCGTGCACCTCGCTTGCCAACAGCATGCACTGCTTTCCAAAAAACGCAGGTGAATCAATAGATGCGGCGTGTCTATGCGATCCCGCAGCCTCAGCATACGCGTGGGAACCGCTTCTCGCCTCAGTCCCATAAAGATGGCTCATCTGGATATCAGGGAAGCGCCTCTAGCGATGCCGCTTCCACTTGTCAGCCTGAGATTTCGGCATGGTTTCCGTATCCGAGGTTCAATCGAACCCGGCCACTGTAAAGGATTAAGTCTTTTAAGTATTCCGCCTCGCGTTCGAGGCGCGGAAATTGCCCCAGGGGTGAGCATTCAAGTGTCTTGCTTGATACGTTCGCTGATCGCTCGGGCCAGGAATTTCTGCCAGTCAAGAGTCTCGCGGTAGATCATCTCGTAGACATTGATCAGGCTTGGCCCGCGCCTTGCTGTCTTCGAAAACTCTGTCACCAAAGCTGAGCAGGCTTCGATTGAGCTGATCCCAGTCTGCGGACCCAGGTGCATACGCCCATGTCGCTGAGTTTGACGGGCCCGAAGGTGTCGACAAGATAGCATTCAAGCTTCGTCATCCTCTCGTCTGCAATCGCCTGTCGCAAATGAGCAATAACATGGCCAGCGGTCAGGATGCCGTAGATATCGCCAATCTTGATGTAGGTGCCGGATGCAGCGAAAAAACGGTCCGACCCTTTGTCCCCCTGTAGCCGAAACCTCAAGCAGATCGCTACGAAATGGCGAGCAAAGAATTTCATAAATCGATTCACGTCGTCATCGTGCTGCACGAACTGAAAACCTGTCTCGGACGGCTTTTCAAAAGCTATATTAGGTTCTCAGTTTGGTCGATCGGTATCCGTTGTTGCCAACACGTTATTTCGTTGAGAATTGAGAATTCCGGTTAGCGCTAGCCATAACGGCCCATGGACAAAACTGGTCAGCGGCTGGGAAAACAAATGCAAACTGATGAAGGTTCCGCAATGCTGATTTACAACAAAGCAGAAAATAAACATTGAAATCGGCCCCGCCCACAAACCTTTTATCCGGCCAAACTGTTCTCGCTCCAAGCTCTCTGTGGTAGGCAGCCCAGAAGCGCCAATCTTGCGCGCGACAAAGTTACGTTCTCGATATCGAAGGTAGGCGCTAGCATTGAAGGTTTACCGACCAGAGATCGATGGCTTGAGGGCCATATCGGTGATCGCGGTTATTCTTTATCACGCCGAGTTCACGCTTGCCGGCCACACCTTGCTGCAAGGCGGGTACATCGGCGTCGATGTGTTTTTTGTGATCAGCGGCTTCCTGATTTCCCAAATTTTGCTGACAGAAATCGAAGCGACGGGGCGTATTGATTTTCTTAAATTCTATACGCGGCGCGCGCGAAGGATTCTGCCTGCGTTGTTCGCGGTCGTTTTCGCGACCATGCCCTTCGCCTATTACCTTTTATTGCCGTCGGAACTGCTGGATTACGCGAATTCCATCGGTTCGTCGCTCCTATTCGGATCGAATATCTATTTCTATTTTACGGCGGCCCAGTACGGGGAGCCGGATACCCTTCTCAAGCCGTTTCTTCACACCTGGTCGCTGAGCGTCGAAGAGCAATTTTATATCGGCTTTCCGCTCTTATTGCTGATGACCCGCCGATATTTGAAATCAAAATTTTTGCCGTGCGTGTTGCTTATCGCGGTCTTAAGCCTGGTATTCTGTGTCCTCACGGTACGGCATGATCAGCAACAGGCCTTCTACTCGCCGCTCACCCGGGCCTGGGAACTTCTGGCCGGAACGCTTCTCGCCTATTACGAGCTGAGGCGTGGACGCGCGCGCCCTCGGCCGTTGCTCGCGGCGGCCGGGCTTGTGCTCGTTCTTGGTTCCCTCATCTTGTTTAGGAAGGACACGGTTCATCCTGGCCTGTTCACGGTGATCCCGGTCATTGGGACCTGTCTGGTGCTTGCATTCGCCAGTCATAAGGATGGCGTCGGGCGCCTGTTGGCTTCTCGGCCCGCGGCGCTCACCGGGATAGTCTCCTACTCCCTATATCTGTGGCATTACCCGGTCTTCGCCTTCGCGCGGCTGACGAGCGTGGATTTCAACAACGGCGATAAGTTTCTTGCGATCGCAGCGACCGTCCTGCTGGCGGTCGTCAGCTTTGTCGTCATCGAAAGGCCTATTCGCCACACCAGGAGAAACCGCGCCTTCTGGATCTCCCTGGGCTCATCAGTTGCGACCATCACGGCTGCTGTCGTGTCGGTAATCACTATGGCCGGTTTTCCTCACAGGTTGGATCAGGTCTATCCACCTGTCGCGCAGGCGAACGAAGCACGACTCGAAAGCACTTTTCTAAGCTTGAACAACAACATTCAAGCCGGGAAGCCGGTTATCTTCATCATCGGGGACTCGTTTGCCAGAAACTGGTCAGTCGCGCTGAAAAATTACATTGATGCCGATCGATATGAAGTCGTGGCGATCAGCTACTTAAACTGCATGGTGGAGATCAAGAACGATATTGTTAAGGCCCCTTCTCGCGCCAGCATTTACGATAAATACTGCATTCCCTTTGAAAAATTTATCAACGACAAGTCATTGCTCAGCCGAACGAAAGCGATTTTCCTCGCGAGTAATCAGCCTTTTGAGTACACAGTCAACCCGTTCAGGTTCGAGCTTCTTTCCTGGATGAAAAGCCATTCGGATGACGCGAAAATTTTCGTTTTCGGAAATTATTACCAGCTGGACCGATTGCACTCGTGCCTGGGGCTGATGTTTCAGACAAAATCCGATGCCTCTACGTGCCTGCGATTGGCGACGTATCCGCCAGCCAACCAGACTATAGCGCAGCTGCCATTTTTCCCATCTGATCTTGCATTCAACTACGTCGATATCATCAAGCTTCACTGCGACTACGACAAGGAGAAATGCCTCACCAGCAGCGGGGGTGTTCCGTTCATGACAGACTGGGGCCATCTGACAGCGGAATTTCTGACGACCTTGCTGGGTGACATTCTGGAAAAGAGAGCCGCCGACCTGCGGGACAGCGGTCTCCTCGATTTCCTGGTATTGCCGCACGATCGGCAAGGCGAACGAACTGCAAGTTCTCAGCCGAACGCTCACCCCGCGTCTTCTGCTTCTCCATCAAATTAAGCGGCCAGACGCCGGGAACGACGGTGAACCTGGTGTTCGAGTCCGGACTTTCGGCATACTTCCTCGTGTCGATGAGTTGGTTCTCATTACGCATTTTTCCCCGCGGCTTGAAAGCCGCTAAAATTGCGTCAATATCTGCAAAATCTCCTTAGAATTGTGTTTGTAAGCTGCGCCGGATCTTCGCAACAAGTTCTGCCAGGGACTGACCACCGTGACCCGTCGTTCAATGATACTGTTCGTCATGCTCGCACTCTTGATCGGCGTCACCGTTGCGATCAAATTTCAGCCCCAATCGGTGGTTGGGGTGGAGAGCGCCTTTGGTTCCTGGAATCTGCGCCGGAGCGTTTCGCTCGCATTCGATCCCCAAAACAGGAGGGGCCGCCCATATGAAAGCGCAAAGATCGTTCGAACCGCAATCCTAAGTTCGGATTTTGAAACTGCTCAAAGAGTGACGCAAAATATACTCAAGTTGGGCCACTTGCCGAGCCCGAACATAGATCCTGTCACCAAATTCCTCGATGCTCTTATTGATCCGACTGATCCGAGCTTCGGGAGGCAACTGGACGCGTGGGTCGAGAAGAGCCCCGACAGCATGCCCGCTCATTTGGTTCGCGCAAAATTCTACAACAACGTGGGTTGGCTCCGGCGTGGCCATGGATACGTCAATACTGTCAGCGAAGACGAGATGCAGGCCTTCATCGAAGCGATGCGAAATGGCGAGGCGGACGTCATTCGCGCGCTTCAGCTTGATAGTACTGAACCCTTTCTTCAGTCGCTCCGTTTGGAAATCCTCCGTGGCTACGGCTATTCGGACGAGATGGGCCTGGCTCTCCAAGATAGTGTTTCTAAGTTTCCAGCGTTCTTTCCTCCCTATGATCTCCTGCTCTCGACCCTGCAGCCGAAATGGAGAGGGAACATCGACGCCATGTTCCGCTTCGTCGACCATTTTCGATCAACGGATCCCGACGGCATAGCGACCAAGCTTTTGGACGTCGACGTTTACCGCTACCTCTTAAGCACGGCGTCGACGCAATGCCTGGATAATAGTGAGAACAGCGACTATCAGCAGCTTTCTGAATGTGTTCGTGAGTTCATGAAGACCAATGCAACTGTCGAGCGCGAGAGCAGGCTCGTCGAAGCGTTAGCCGCCATAGGAAAGAAAAACGACTATATCGCCACGAAGGCCGTCGAGAAGCTCATCTCCTCTATGATCGACACTGCAGGGTCTGAAATCTATGTCGGACCGACACTACAGGCTGCAGCCAATGCATATGATAGCGATACCCGTCTTATCGAAGACAGCAAATCCCGGAATCACTACATGATCGATAGCCTGGTTGCAAAAACCTGGCTTCGCCAGGGCAATCTCGACAATGCGATCACGAAGTACCAGGAGGCGCTACGCGACCTCCCACTCACCAAGTTCCCCTCGACCTCGGAGCAAGACGCGGCAACCGCTGAGATCAAGGAGCAACTTGCGAAGGTCTACGCGAAACAGAGTCGTTACGCCGATTCGGCCGACGTGGCACGCGAGGCGGTCGCTCTGGGGGGCGGTGTCGAGGCCCAACTTTGGGTGTGCTACGGCAGTTACTGGTTGAAAAATTATGATGCTGCAGTCAACGAATGCGCTGATATCGTCGATGATCAGGAAAATGGACTGAGCGCTCGATATTGGCGCGGAGCCGCTTATCGGGAACTACGTGATGACGGCAACGCGATCAGAGAGCTGAGCGTCGTCGCGGGATCGAAGAGTAACTGGCGGGTATCCGCCGCAATTGACCTGTCGATGATCTCTTTCGGTCAAAACGACAATACTGCAGCCCTCAAGGTGCTGAACAAGCACGATTACCTGTATGATCTCAAGGCGGCTGGGAAAGATGACGTCGCCGTAGCATTCAACAACAGGTGCTATGCGTATATGGAGCTGGGGGATTATAAAAAGGCCTTGGACGACTGCACCAACTCCCTGGCCAACGGAAACATCCCCGATGCATATAAGAAGCAGCAGGAGTTGTTTAAGCGGATTGCATCCCGCTGATGTAGCCGTCGACGTGCAGTCGCCAGTGCGTCCAATGGCAATCGGCCAAAACTTGTTGGAAAGGGGCGCTCGTATCGTCTGACCTTCGATCCCCAACTTGGATCGATTGCCTTTTGCGATAGCCTTGCACCTACAGGAATCTGAACCGGTGCGCGCGACTTCCGCCTCGCGGTGCAGGCCGCAATTGCGCCTCGGATGGCCCACATCCCCAATTCGCCGAGCTTCCGCATCCGATCGTTAGGAGTTTGTTGACCATAAGCTGGCTTTACTGAGCCTGATGGATGCGGAGTTCCCGCCCGTCGTCGAGTGTTTGGTGTGGGACGGGATTGTTGGCGTTGAAGTATCCAGTGCAAGGATTATCGGGCCGAGTCTTGGGCGGACTTGCCACGCTCCTGTCGCGTGCGGAGCGCTTCGCAGCGCAGACCATTCTGCCGGCTCTGTTGGCGCTGCCGGCACTTATCGGTTCGGCATCATTTGCCTCGGCTGAGGATCGCGCCCTGAAGCTGTTCTTTACCCATACGGGCGAGAAGGCGACGATCACCTACAAGCGGGACGGAAAGTTCGATGCCAAGGGCCTTGCCCAGATCAATCGGTTTCTGCGCGACTGGCGAAGGAACGAGCCGACCCGGATGGATCCCCGGCTGCTCGACCTGGTCTGGGAGGTGTATAAGCGCAGCGGCGGCAAGGACTATATCCACATCGTCTCCGCCTATCGTTCGCCCGCGACCAACAACATGCTTCGCAGCCGCTCGCGCAGCACGGGTGTCGCCAAGAAGAGCCAGCACATGCTCGGCAAGGCGATGGATTTTTATGTTCCCGGCGTCAAGCTTGCGACGCTGCGTGCGACTGCCATGCAACTGCAGGTCGGCGGTGTCGGATATTATCCGAGCTCGGGATCGCCCTTCGTGCATCTCGACGTCGGCAATGTCAGGGCCTGGCCCCGCATGTCCCGGCAGGAACTCGCGCGCATATTCCCGAATGGGCAGACGATGCATCTGCCCGCCGATGGCCGGCCGCTGCCGGGATACAATCAGGCGGTTGCCAACCATAGGAAACGCGGCAGCCCCACCGCGATCCAGATCGCCAGCACCGCCGGAGAAGACGAAGAGGTGGTGGTCACGACCAGGTCGAGCCGCGGCACCACAGACGGCAACCTCGTGACGGCGCTTCTGCCCGCGCCGAAAAGCCGAGCCTTGAATGCGCTCGCGCTGCAGACCGGCGCTGCCGAGCCGGATGAAAAACGCTCCGTTCCGAATCTTTCATCCTTGCCGATTCCGATACCGGCGATGCGGCCGGCTGCCCTTGAGCACGACGCTGATGTGGACAAACTGGAGACGGCGTCGATCGGCCCGATTGCCGCACTTCCGGAGAGACAGACGCCGGCATTGCCTGATCACGCCCGCTTTCATCCGCGCATTGTTGCAGGAGAGACCTCCCGGTCGGGCGCCAACATGATCGCCGCCCTGCCGATGACCGCTTCCTGGGAAGAAGCAAATTTCCTTGGATCGACATCCGACGCTGCGCTGATGAAATGGGCGCTGCATTCTCCCGGGGCGGCGATGGGATTGACCGCGCCCCGTGTCTCCCCCCGCGCGGTTCATCGTGAGGTGAATGTGGCGACGTCGGGCGAGGATGTCATCCCGGTCGCTGCCAGCGGCCCGGTTGCCGTCAGAGGCCCGTTCGATGCTAGCCGGTTTACATCAGCCCCGGAGGGCTGACCGCGATCATCATGGGGAATATGGGAGCGACCTTGCCGTCAGTCGCAGACAATGCCGTAGAGTTCGCGAAATTGGTCCAACCGTTCTTTCGGTCCGGCCAGCAGCAGCGGGCAAGCAGTATAGTGGTGGCAACCTCTTTCATACTACTTCTCACAGTTCTATCTCTGGCGGGGATTATCAAGCCTTGTCTCGACTGCGGTCCGTAGCGCTTGACTGATCATTCCACCTCATCCGCGTAGTCTTGCGGCTCGCCGAATCCCGCTGCCACGATCACGCGCTCAAGCGCAGCCTTGAGTGAAACGTGCTGCAAAATCATGTACCATGCCCGGTGCGGAATTCACGTTAGGGGGCCAGGGCATGGAGCGTAAATTATCTGCGATCCTCGCCGCTGACGTCGTCGGTTACTCGGCACTTATGGAGCAGGACGAGGCCGGAACATTCGACCGTCTTCAGGCGCGGCGCACTGAGCTTTTTGAGCCCGAAATTGCAGGGCATCATGGGCGGATCTTCAAGCTGATGGGCGACGGCCTCCTCGCTGAATTCGGAAGTGTGGTCGATGCTGTCGAATGTGCCGTGTCGCTTCAGCGTGGGATGGCGGAACGCAACGCCTCGGTTTCCGAGCAGGAGAGGCTTAACGTCCGCATCGGCATAAACCTGGGCGAAGTGATCATTGACGGCGACGACCGTTATGGCGAAGGCGTGAATGTCGCCGCCAGGCTGGAGCAGCTCGCACCCGAGGGTGGAATTTGCGTTTCAGGCAAGGTCGCCAGGGAAGTCGGGAAAAAGCTTGCCTTTGGCTTTGAGCCCGGCGGTCTTCGGAAAGTCAAGAACATCGAAGAACCTGTAGACGTCTATTATGTTTACATCGACGGTTCGCCGCTCCCGCGGTATTCACGTCGGCGAGGCATCGTCCGTCACTGGTGGGCCATCGCACTCTTCGCGGGCCTCGTGGCGGCAGTGACCGCCGCAGGTATAACGCAATACTATCCGCTGACAGCCACCTCTCCCGCGACATCCGGTGCAATGCCTGCGGTCGCCGTGCTGCCGTTCAAGGACCTGAGTGCCGAAAGGAACCTTGAATACCTGGGAGAAGGCATCGCAAGTGACGTGATCGCCATTCTTTCCCGTTTTTCCGATATCGCGGTCGTCTCGCGAACCTCGTCCTTCGCTTACGAGGACAAGGAGGGCGATGTCCGCAAAATCGGCAAGGAACTGAGCGTCGGCTATGTCGTCGAAGGGAGCGTGCGCAAGGAAGGCGAAAGGGTCCGCATCGTTGCAGAACTGATCGACGCCGGGACGGGCGAGCATGTCTGGGCCGACCGTTTCGACAAATCCGGGACGGATCCATGGGCGCTTCAAGACGAGCTGACCGGCAAGATTGTCGGTGCGATGACAGGCGAATGGGGAGCCATCCGCAGGGCCGATTACAGTCACGCCTGGGGCAAGGACAGCACAAACCTCGCGGAATATGACTATTACCTGCGCGCCGAAAGCCAATTGAACCTCTTCACCAAGGAAGGTGTCGAGCAATCCGGTGAGATCGCGCAACAGGGGCTGCAAGTGTTCCCCGGCTCCCCCTTGCTGACAGTGGAGTTGGGATGGTCCCATTGGTTGAAAGTCGGGCTGCTCTACAGCTCCGACCCGCAAGCTGATCTTCAGGAAGCGGGCCGACTGGCCGACAAGGTCCTCTCGAACAAGAACCTCAGCCCGCAGGTGGGGCGATTGGCACACTGGCTGCGTGCCTGGCTTTTGACGCTCAAGCCGGACCACGAGGCAGCTCTCGCGGAGATGAACAAGGCCATCGCCGCGGCACCATACAATGCCTTCACGCTCACTGATGCGGGTAGTATCTTCCTACAGGCAGGCGAGCCCGAGAAAGCCTTGGAATTGACCGATACCGCCGCCGCCCGCGATCCCGGCCTGGCCTGGTTCTTCAACTACGTCAGAGGTTTCGTTTTTATCGTGATGGGTCGAAACGAAGATGCAGTCGAGGTGCTCAAAACAACGGAATTTGCTGACGCTCCACTGCAGCTCGCCATTGCCTATGAGCGGCTTGGCCAACAAACAGAGGCACAAGCAGCCGTCGAGAGGATGCTGAAGTCAGCCCCGGATGCGACAATCGCGTCGTGGCTGCAGGCCTGGCATTTCCGGGATCCGTCCATACTTCGTCAAGCCGCCGTGGATTTAAAACGCGCTGGACTGCCGGACGGCCGCACTCCCTAGCATTGAGGCCAATGCCAGGTCGGCCGCCTCGCCGGGTAGCGCTCGCATGGCTGCCACTTTGCACCTGAGATGATTGAAATCAGGTCCTGCCTCCGCGTTAGCACCGTGTTAGCGCGAGTGATCTACTGTCGCGACGCGAGGGGAAACCCGGATATCCATTGCAACCGGGGCAAACAGAGCGGCGAGGGCTGACGGAGGTTATATGAAACTGGTTCCAGGCAGCTTGATATTGTCGTGTGCCATGCTGCTATCCAGCGTGCCGGGATTTGCCGCCTCCGGCGGATGGCAGTCGGATGGCCAAGGCACGACATACTGGCACGTCACTCCACGGCCCGGACAATGCAACATCAGCCAGGCAAAAAACCTGGCGCTTCGGGCCGGCATCTATCGTAGCGAGATTGTACAGCAGGATGACAATGTCATCGTGATCAGAGGCCTGGATCAATCGGGCGACCGGCGAGTGATCGGCTTCGGCAACATCCGGGGATGCCCTGAGTTGGATGGCTATGAGGATGGGCACCCCTGAGGGCATGATCAGAGTTTGATCACAAAAACTGCGCCCGCATAGGCTGCAGGCCGCCCGGCTACGCTATGCCCACCTTGTGCCCGATAACTCCGCAGCATGCCGTTAGTATCCTACGATACGCGGCTTCGGGTACGGTATCCCCCTACTCTGTCGGAGCGGTCTCTATGGGATAGTGAGCATCCTCCCAGGCAGGAAAGCCACCGGCAAAGTGGTAGACGTTCTTAAACCCCCATACCAAGGCTTTGGCCGATGCGTAGGCGGAATCGCCGCAATATTTGCCATGGCATGAGAAGATCACTTCCTCCTCCCGGTTCACGGCCTTCGACAGCGTGTCTCTTGCCAGAACCTCCACGACCGAAAGGTTGATCGCTCCCGGCGCATGGCCGCGACCGAAGCTCAGAGCGGTGCGCACATCGACGAGCTTGACGCCGTGGTCGTGCAGCCGTTTGGCCGTCGGGGCGTCGATTTTCGTGGTTCCCTTGATGTTGTATTCGCCGTCGCTCTTGCTGATCAGGGAAGCGTATTCGTCATAGGAAATATCGGTGCCGGCTCCCTCCGGCACGCCCGCTTTGCGCAGCCCCTGCTTCAGGCGCTCGCGATAGGTGCTGTCGTAGTTGAAAATGTCGCCGTACCAGTACCATCCCAATTCCTGCACCGTCAGCGGCGAGTAGCCGGCGGCAATCGCCAGCGCGTTGAATTTTTCGATGTTTTCCTGAACGCCATCCGTCCGCCCGAGGTGGCCGAAGCTCGACACCAGCGTCGCATAGTCTTCACTGACGTCCGATTGCCTGGCGACCACGAGTTCGAGGGTCTTCACCGCATCCTGATATTTTTCCTGGTGGAACTGTGAGATCGCCAGAACCCTGAGATAGCTTGGCGGATATTGCGGATCGACCCGCATTGCCCGCTGCACTTCGCGTTCGGCCTCCGGAGCCTGGCCCGTTGCGTTCAAAATGCGTGCTTTGCTGAGGTGATTTTCGGGATCATTGGAATCGAGTTCCATCGCGCGGCTGATTTCGGCAAAGGCGTCGGCATACTGGCCCTGCCTTGCCAGCACCTCGGCGGAGATCGCATAGGCAAGCGGATTGGGCTTTTGAAGCGCCAGCGCCAGGTGCCGATCCACCCGTTCCATCGCTTTCTCGAAGCCGATATTGGCGGCTTCCCAATTGGAAACGGCAATCCGCCAATTGGCCGAAGCGAGTGCTGCATGCGCACGGCTGTAATCGGGGTCGAGCGCGACCGCCTTTTCGAAATAGGGAATGGCCTTGAGGGTTTCATCCTCGCTGTCGCGGCGCAGGTGATCCCAGCCTTGCAGCACAGCGTCGTAGGCCTGCGGGCTCACCGTCTCCGCCTGCTTGGACTGCGCTTGCTCGGCAATCGTGAACTCGACGGTGAGCGCCGACACGATCTCGCCGATGACCTTGTCCTGAAGCGTGAAAATGTCGTTCATCGCGCCGTCATAGCGGTCAGCCCATAGATGATGACCGCCGAGCGCGTCGATGAGCTGTGCGTTGATGCGGACCTGGTCCCCCTGGCGGCGCACGCTGCCTTCCAGGATGTAACGGACCCCGAGCTCCTCGGCGACCTGCTGCACTTTGGTGGGCTTGCCCTTATAGGCGAAGGTGGAATTTCGAGCGATCACGAAGATGCTGGAGAGTTTCGAAAGGTCCGTGATCAAATCTTCCGTCATGCCATCGGCGAAATAGGCCTGTTCCGGATCGGAACTGAGATTGTCGAACGGCAGGACGGCAATTGACGGCTTGTCGGGCAGCGGCAGCGCCATGCGGGCGATCGATGCGGTTTCCGCACTGGTCGTCCACGGACTGAGCCATATGGCAGCAAAGGCAGCGACCAGAAGCAGAGCCAGAGCTGCAAGTGCTCCCCGGCTGCGAAGCCGCCGGATGTTGAACCGCCGGCTTGGCGCGTTTCCGTCGAACAGCACGCGATAGGTGCGGACGGGGCGGGCGATGTTTTTGACATGCTGCTCGCCGATAAATTCAAGCGGCAGCTCCACCTTGCCTTGCAGATGATCGAAAGCAGTGCCGGATACGAAAAGCCCGCCGGACTCGCAGATCTGCTCCAGGCGCGCGGCGACGTTGACCCCATCCCCCAGCAAATCATCGCCCTCGACGACGACGTCGCCGAGATTGACGCCCATGCGGAAGAGAAGCCGGTGCTGGGGCAGGATATCCACCTGGCGTACCGCAATCTGCTTCTGCAGGGCAACGGCGCAGAGGACTGCATCGACGACGGAGCTGAACTCCACGATCGCGCCATCGCCCATGAGCTTGACGGTGCGTCCGTGATATTCCGCCAGCAATGGCTCGAAGACTTCGGCGCGCAATGCCCTCATCGCGGCCAGCGTACCGGCCTCGTTATCCTCGATCAGGCGCGAATAACCAACAATGTCGACGGCGAGAATCGCAACCAGCCGCCGCTCGGCATGATCGTCTCCCATGGTCATCCTCTCCAGCGAGGCGATAAAAGCCACGCTTAGTGGATCCTTCGGTCAACGGGAACTCTCCTGCGGCCTTGACAATTCTACTCCCCTTTTTCTCCGCCGACGAATGAACTCTTCCGAAATATGGCCTGTCCGATCGCGCGGGTGATATTACCGCCGGCGCGACAGGCATGCAGAGGTCGACACCGAAGCGCCCCTCACTCGCTCTGCCGCAAATTGCGGATCCGATCAAACAGCACCGCCAGCACGATCGCCCCGCCAATAAACGTTCCCTGCCAGAACGCGTTGATGCCGAGCAGGCCAAGACTGTTGCGGATGACTTCGATCAAGGCCGCGCCGACCAGGGCGCCGAAGGCGGTGCCGATGCCGCCGGCGAGGTTGGCGCCGCCGATAACGGCGGCGGCGATGACCTGGAGTTCCATGCCGGCGCCGATATTGGTGGTGACGGCGCCGAGCCAGCCGGTCTGGACGATGCCGGCAATGCCGGCCGACAAAGCCGAGATCATATAGACCGCGACCTTGATGCGGCGGACGGGAACGCCGGTCAGCGTGGCGGCATGTTCATTGCCGCCGATCGCGAAGATATAACGGCCGAAGCGCGTCCAGCGCAGCACGAAGCCGGTGAGCAACGCCAGGACGACCATATAGAGAACCGGGTTGGCGATGCCGAAAAACCAGGCGCCGCCGCCGAGCGCCAGCAGCTTGTCATGATCGGGGCCGAACTGAAAAACCACGGTGTTGTTGGAGGCGACCATCGCCAAGCTGCGCGCAATCGACAGCATGCCGAGCGTCACCACGAAGGGTGGAAAGTTGAGATAGGCGATCAGCACGCCGTTGAAGCCCCCGACCACAAGCGCCGTGGCGATCGCCGCCGTGATGCCGACTTCGATGGAGTAGCCGGCATTCATGGTCACCGCCAGCACCATGCTGCAGAGGCAGAGCACCGAGCCCACCGACAGATCGATGCCGCCGGTGATGATCACAAGCGTCATGCCGAGCGCGATGATGGCGACGAAGGTGACGTTGCGGGTGATGTTGTAGAGGTTCTTCGTCGTCGCAAAGGAATCCGTGGCGAAGGACAGGAAGAGGCAGGCGAGAAGCACGGCGATCAGCACCCAAAATGTCTGGCCGCCGACAAACTCCGCAAGCCGGCTACGCTGCTTCTGTGCAATCGTCTGGTCCAGTGTCACTGCCATCTTCGACCTCTCACTCCAGATAGGGCATTTCTCCCTAGGGGATATTTACCCCCAGGAAACAAGCAGCATCGCTCACACCTGTTCGATGGCGCCGGTAATCAGACCCGTGACTTCCTCAGGCGAACTCGCGGCAATCGCCTTGTCGGCGACCTTTCGGCCGCGGCGCATGACGATCACCCGGTCGGCGACGGTAAAGACATCGGGCATGCGGTGGCTGATCAGCACGACTGCGATGCCGCGGCCGCGCAACTCGCGGATCAGATTGAGGACCTCGGCAACCTGGCGGACCGATATGGCCGCCGTCGGCTCGTCCATCAGCACGATCTTTGCCTCCGACAGCATGGTGCGCCCGATCGCCACCGCCTGCCGCTGGCCGCCCGACATCTGTTTGACGAGGTCGCGCGGGCGGGTTTCCGATTTCAACTCCTTGAAGATCTCGCCGGCGCGCCGGTACATCGTCTTGTAATCGAGAACCTTCAGGGGGCCGATGCCGCGCCTGAGCTCGCGGCCGAGGAAGACGTTGGCGGCCGCCGTCAGATTATTGCAGAGCGCCAGATCCTGATGGACGATCTCGATGCCGTGCTGGCGCGCCTCGACCGGGCGATGCATGACGATCTCTTTGCCCTCGAGGCGCATCGTGCCCTCGCTCGGCCGGAAGTTGCCGGCAATCATCTTGACCAGCGTGCTCTTGCCGGCGCCGTTATCGCCCATCAGGCCGACGACCTGGCCGGCTTCGAGCGCAAAGGACACGTCGTTGACCGCCTGGATGGCGCCGAAATGTTTGGAAATATTGGTGAGTTCGAGAACCGCGACCAGCCGACTACCCTCCCCGGAACTGCAGGCCTGCCTTCGCCGCCGATGACTCCGGCGGACGCCTGCGATCTCGCTCAGCCGATCTCCTCCCGGAAAAGCGATTGCGCTCATTAATGCAAAAGCGCCAGGAATCGTCAATCAATAGTCCGCTAAAACGGTCCCTCATCACAAAAATCTATTTTGTACGACAAATACAGATTGACGCCGGAAACGCCTGGATATTAGCTGTTACTGGGGAGAGAGGTATGCTGATCCTTGTCACCGGGGCTACGGGCAAGGTCGGGCGGCGCTTTATTACCGGGCTGCTTGACGAGCCGCAATTTTCCAAAGCACGCATTCGCGCGCTTTGTCACAATCGCGTGCTCGAAGAAACCGACCGCGTCAGTGTCGTGAAGGGCTCGATCGCCGACAGCGATGTCGTGGCGGCAGCGATGGATGGTGTCACCCATGTCGTGCATCTCGCCACCTGCAAGGAAATCCCGGCCGATGTGATGGATATCACCGTCAAGGGTCTGTTCTGGCTGCTCGAGGCGTTTCGCGCCAGCCCCACGGCGGAGCAGTTCATCCTGATCGGCGGCGATGCCGGCATCGGGCATTTTTTCTATCGCCATGACGGGCCGGTGACCGAAAAGACGCCGCATCGCGCCTATCCCGGCTGCTATGCGCTGTCCAAGGTGCTGGAAGAGGTGATGCTCGAGCAATTCGCCCTCCAGTACGGTATCAACACCTGCTGCCTGCGTGCGCCGTGGATCATGGAGAAGGACGATTTCAAGTTCACGTTGTCCTTCGGCGAGGATGTCTTCGGCGGACCGGATTGGAAGACACTGGTGTCGCCGGCCGATGCCGAACGTTACGCGCATGATGGCACGCTGCCGCTGCTGCGCGATGCCGACGGGCGGCCACTGAAGCGCAATTTCGTGCATGTCGACGATCTCGTCTCGGCAATCCTCGCCGCGCTCGACAACCCGCGCGCCAAGGGCCAGCTTTTCAACATCTCGATGGATCGCCCCGTCGATTATGGCGACGTCGCAGCACATCTCGCCCGTACCCGCGGGCTCGGCTCGGTCGACATTGCGAGTGAGTTTCACTCGAACTGGATGGACAATAGCAAGGCCAGATATCTGCTGGACTGGAAGCCGGTCTACGATCTGGAAAAGCTGATCAATTCGGCTTGGGAATACCAGCGTTCGAAGGAGGAGCCTCGGGTCGTCTGGTATCCAGGTTGATGACGCGGCGGGTGCAGAAGTGCCCGTCTTTTTCAATGGGAGGAAGCTATGAGGAAGGCATTATTGCTTACAGCTGCAGTCCTGGCGCTGACGGCCGGACAGGCGCTCGCCGCCAAGAAGCAGCTGGTTATCGTCGTAAAAGGCCTCGACAACCCGTTCTTCGAGGCGATCAACCAGGGTTGCCAGAAGTGGAACAAGGAAAACGCATCCGCCGAATATGAATGCTTCTACACCGGCCCGGCATCGACCTCCGATGAAGCCGGCGAAGCGCAGATCGTCCAGGACATGCTGGGCAAGGCCGACACCGCCGCCATCGCCATCTCGCCGTCGAACGCCAAACTGATCGCCCAGACGCTGAAGACGGCCAATCCGAGCGTTCCGGTGATGACGCTCGATGCCGATCTCTCGGCTGACGACGCCGCTCTGCGCAAGACCTATCTCGGCACCGACAACTATCTGATGGGTGCGAAGATCGGCGAATATATCAAGAAGGCCAAGCCGAAGGGCGGCAAGATCTGCACCATCGAAGGCAATCCCGGCGCCGACAACATCCTGCGCCGCGCCCAGGGCATGCGCGATACGCTGAGCGGCCAGAAGGGCCTTGCCGCGCTGAAAGGCGAAGGCGGCTGGACGGAGGTTGCCGGCTGCCCTGTGTTCACCAATGACGATGGCGCCAAGGGCGTCCAGGCGATGACTGACATCCTCGCCGCCAATACCGACCTCGATGCCTTCGGCATCATGGGCGGCTGGCCGCTGTTCGGCGCACCGCAGCCCTACCGCGACCTGTTCAAGCCGATGGCAGACAAGATCGGCAAGAACGAATTCGTCATCGGCGCCGCCGACACGATCGGCGACGAAGTGGCGATCGCCAAGGAAGGCCTAGTGACCGCGCTCGTCGGCCAGCGGCCGTTCGAAATGGGCTACAAGGCACCAACCGTGATGATGGACATGATATCCGGCAAAAAGGTCGAGGATCCGGTGTTTACCGGGCTTGACGAATGCACCAAGGATACTGTGGACACTTGCATTCAGAAGTGATCTTGGCACCCTGGAGTGATCCTGGGATTCAGGGTGATGCGGCTCGAAGGGCCCACGCGAGTGGGCGCTTCGATGAAACCAGTCCTTACCCCCGACGCATCTTGCTGGCGCCTCTTGCCATACCGGTCTTCGGCCATGGCCCGCCGCTATCCCCCGAATTTAAACAGCCTGTTGATGGCAATCAAGCGCAATGCTCAAGCCCACAGCACGCAGTTTGGAACGATTTGCCAGCCGCCGAACACGCCACAACTTCGCCGCCGGAAGAATGGACCCCGAATTTTCCGACAATTCACAATTAAACACGTCAAAAATCACGGTCATCAATCCATTAAAACGATAGTTTCCACAATAAAAGAAAATCAACCCAATAATGATGTGTGACAATACACGACTTAACTGCGATTATATCTACGCACTGTGCAGACATTCCTACGGGAGGACCCGTCAACCACCCCGGCGGGTCCTCAACTTTGCATTCGCACAGTGATATCGCGCGGTAGAGATACACTCAATGAGGCAGTCTCACATTTTCGAATGAGGATGGCAGTTGCGTCGCTCGCCAACCCGCATCAGAAACTATACTTTGCTGTCGGCAGCCGAATTATGTACGTATGAACGCAACGCTATCAATATGTCCGTGTAAAATCGTCGATATAGGCACACGATAGGCACTAATAAAATCACTGAGACTATCAACAGACACATCCTGTGATTAATGCCTCTACAATTTTTGTTCGTATTTTAGTTGATTTTAAATGCAACCTCTGTCTGAAACTTATTATTTGACCTTTTGATAAAATTTTACTTGATCATCACGATGATCAGTCGCAGTTTATTCTTTCTTTAATCTCCGCCCGGCCTCGATCTCGGTTCTCCAGACAGTGGAAAGTCGGCTGAAACCGGCCCGCAGCCGCCGCCCGACAACCCAGCCGGCATACCGACAACGCGATCACAGTTGATCGCCCTGACAATCATCGATCATCGTGGCGCCCCCGAGAGGTGCCGGCGCAACCTAGGATCATTGGACGATAGCCGGAGCTCTACGGTGGCTTAATATATTGTAGAATCAGATGGTTACCCCCGCACGACACGCAAAGATTGCGCTGCTCAAGCCGGCAACAACCGGTCCGTCAATTTCACAATCCGGCGCAGGGGGTTCTCGTACAGCTGATGGAGATACCGGCGCCAGGCCATTGCGTCGGCCCGGTTGCGTATCCCTTCGCCACCACACGTCCGGCATCGCTAGACCCGTCTCGTTTCAACACGCCGGAAGGTCTTACGGTATACCAACCTGTGTCGAAATGGTCGCACCTCGACAGCGAATTAACCCTTCATAAAGCATTTGCTTGCTCAACTTATAATTTGTGTCATGGTCACTGTAAGTAGTGAGGGAGCCGACCTGATGAGTGATATGGCATCGCATATTCCGGAATTTGGTTACGATGAACGCGTGATGATCTGCCGGAAGCAGATCGAGAAGGCGGTTTATCAGTTCATTGCAAATACGAGGGTCGAGGGGTGCGATCCGGCGGAAGTCGCAATGGCCATCGCAGACATTGCCGACGATTACATTTTACTGCTGGCCCAGAAGCGCAATCTGACCCATTGAGATCAGGGATCGGCCGTCGCTCGGTCGGTCGCGCAGGAGACATGGAACGCGAAATCGCGCCGCTTCCCTGCCCGGAAGCAACGTCAAGGAGAGCGTTTATCGCTCGCTTGACCATCCACGTGGCGGCTTCGGTAGATCCTGACGCCCCGACCATCAGCGACCGGCAACAAGCCGGGCCTCTCCAAGCCATAGTTGATCGATTGCCGACGCCCGGGCTTCGGGTTCAGCACGTTACTCCCCCGCCATGCGGTCAAATGCCTTTGCTTCGATCAATGAGTATTCACACAGGCATAACCGCGAAAATCGATTTTGATTTTCGCGGTTATGCGTAGGCTCGAAGGCTTGAAGTCGCGCCGATCGACGCGTTAATGACATCTCACGCTTACTTGCGGGACTGGCGAGCTCAATTCGGCCAATTCCTTGGTCAACCCCTCCCCCACCTCCTGCTTGACGGCCTCGAGCGCCAGATCGAGGCAGTTCGTCGCCAACTGCAGTTTGACATCCTGAGCGACCTGTCGCGCATAAGCGATCATTCGCGCCAGCGCGATGAGTTCGTCCGGACTGCCTTCCGCCCCGCGGTCTGTGTTTCTCTTGGCAGCCAATGTCACGCCCATGTGCATGTCTCCCCTCAATTGAAGGAATGATACGCGCGCTGACGTGATGGAGCCCGTGAAAAAAGCGTGACACAACTCCCGGTGACATTGCCGCCTTCGATTCACGGTGCAGGTCGCGTCCGGAACGAGGTCTCATGCAGTTTCCAAGGCCGATCGGCGTTCGAGCGAATGTCACGGGTTTCCTGCACGGCCTTCAGCAGTTCCAGCGCGTCGATGCGTTTTTGATCGACGGAATTCGAAACAAGGGCCGCCAGCAGTTGCGGACGACCGGGCTCGGCTATACCGGCACATTGCTCGACGATCGCCCGCCAGGTCCGCCTCTTGAAAAAGATCGCACTTGCGGCATCTTCGAGCTTTTGGCGCAATCCATTTGCCAGCAGCCCGCGATCCTCCATCGCATCGAGCGTGGCACTGACGTTGACGAGCGGTATCGTCAGCGGCTTGCTATTGAGCGCGCTCGGCGCGTGAATAAGGGCGACGGCGGCATCGTCGACCAGCCGGCCGGTGCGATAGTCCTCGAAAATGCGGCCGATCCCGATCATCCCAAACGGATGACATTCGGCGGCTCGCAAGGCGCCCATGCTTGCCGCCCCGAGGACGGCCACGCCGAGCGAGAGAGCATGGAGAATTTCCTTGTGCCAGACCGGTGCGGCATATTCGAAGCCGCCGTCGATCACGCCGATGACATTGGCGCCTTGCTCCACCTGAGCCAAGACATCGCCTTGCATGGCAGGCGCCAGGACGCGGATCGCCGCGCCGGCAAGCAACGCCGCGTCGGGAAGACTGGGACCTGCGAAAATGATCTTCACAGCCCTATCGCCTTGGCCAGAGCCCTTGTTCCAAATCGCCGGGCGCGCTCCCCCTCCGGATTTTCGAGCTCCGGGATAACGACCTTGACGACGCTGAAGGGAAGCGTGTCGTCGCTGAGGCGCACTGTCATGACCGAAGCAATCCCTCTGCTGCGCAGGGCGTCAAGCACATGTCGCAAAAGATGCGTCAGATCCTGTTGCTGGTGTCCTGCCGCGCCGTCACGATGGAAGGCGGCAGGCGGTGTGGCAACCGCATCGAAGGCTCGTCGCATCAGCGGTGGGAGGGATCTCGAGAAGGTCGCAGGCGAAATATCGTCCCTGGCGCCGCTGATATAGGTCAGCCGGGATTGCACGGCTTCCGTCACCGCCCGAATGGCCGCGCGCACGGGGAACGGATGCGCCCCGGTACCGCCGGTTACCTCGACAAGCCGAATGTCCCTTTCACGACGAAGATCCCTCCTGCCGTGAGCATGCCTGGGGGCCAGAGACAGTTCCCCAGGACCCAGCATGGCGGTGAAACACGGGATTGCGATGTCGCTGGTGATATCGAATAGCCTGAGCGCCAATCCCGATGCTTCGATCTTGTCGATCAGCCCGCTGAGGGCGCCATCCCCAAAGCCGCGGGGATCGACGCATCCGCCATAAAGATCGGCTTCCCCGCCAACCTGCCACAACACATGGGCGTCGCGCTCGATACGCTCCAGGACGCCATGAAAGATTGCCTCCTCGTCATTGTTTCCTGAAGCCAGACCATCCGACGACATCCAGTATCGCGCATCGCGCGTCCGGTCGAGCACCACTGCTTCGAAGGGAATATGGATCTCGTCGCCGCTGAGGATATTGACGCCGGCAACCCATTCCGTCTCGTCGTCCGGCCCGAGATCGGGTTTATGGACGGCGGTCAGGCAGCTCAACCTGTCGACCTCGCAGCCCATCGCCTGCAAGCGAGAAGAGGAACCGTGAACGAGCTTGACGAAGGGCTCGCCGGCGACCGCCCGTTCGAGCGCTTCCATGACAGTGGATACCTTGGCGTCCAGATCGGTCACGCCCTTTCCCTGCGCAATCACGATCGACCGCGAATTCGGGGTATAGGCGCACCAGACGGGGATGCCGATGTCGTCCAATCCGGTATGTCGCGCAACCCTGGTAATGCCGAATCTGGCCAAAAACGGCTCGACGCGGGAAAGAGTTTCCCGCGGCGACATGATCCTGTCGGAATAGTGGGCGCGGTTTGTCAGAAAATCGCCTCAACCGTTGACGTGGCCGGAAGCACCCGCCCCGACCAAACGACGGCGTCTGCTTCACTAGATATCCCTATAATGACTGTGCTTGCCATGGAAGGTCCGAAGTTATCATCAAAACTGGCCTTCCAGACCAAGTTCTTTTGGCAATGCTCGCGGCAGGAAACGATGGCAATCGACTTTTCGGCGTCCAATGTCGAATCGACGCTTTCGTCGCGTTACCTATGGAATAGCGCCCGTTTTCGATCACCGATCAAGAAACTCGCTCCTGAGCACGCCAGAAATAGGGTCAGGTGCGAACGAATTGAGCGGAACGCTGCCGCTGGTTTTCAGCCGAGCCAATTTATAGCGGCTGAGTTCATGGCGCGCACCGGTACATACAGGCTGTTATCAACAGCCCATTGATCCGGTCGCCACTCGTCTCGATCAACCACAGATCGCCGAATGTCTGAAGATGAAGCAAGATCCGTCCTTAGCCGTTTACAACCGGATCATGCAACTCACCGTCGGTCTCAGAGAAACCCGCGACGGCCAGACTTTTGGCCAATGCCACCAGTTTTTGCCTGATATTCGAGTCCTCGATGGCGATGAATGCCTTGTTGAGCGCCAGCCCCTCCTTCGAGGACAAAAACTTGTTCAATTCGCTCGTCTCACCTTCGATCGGTCCGGAACCGCCGTTCTCGAAGAAAAAGCCGATGGGTACGCGAAGAATCTCGGAGATACGCTGAAGACGGCTGGCGCCTATTCGGTTTGTGCCTTTTTCGTATTTCTGGATCTGCTGGAAGGTAATGCCCAGAAGTTCGGCCAGACCGTGCTGGGTCATCCCGAGCGTCTTTCGTCGCACCCTCACCCGGTTGCCAACATAGACGTCGATCGAATTCGGGGATTTAGCCGTCATGTGAATAAGTCTCCCACCTCATCAGCACGCCCAGCTGTATAATGGAGAGTTTAAGCCAAAATGCAACTAAAAGTAAATATTTGGTAAGGACTTTTTTTCAGCACTGCACACAATAAAAAAACAACCTGTGGATTATTGTAGCGGATGCTCTCGAGCGGATGCATACCGCACTCTTTCACGCTCTGTCGCACACTCGAGATGGGTGAATGCTATTCGAAATCGGGGCCACTTCGACGCCGTCTCTAAAGAGGCTTTCGAGCGACGGCGATCATCGACTTGGCCAAAACGGGAATCCTTCCGACATATTCGAAATGGACATTGTCGAAGCCCGCATCCAGCAGCAGCGTGCTCAGAGTGCTTTTCGACCAGAACTTGATATGCCCATGATCCTTCAACGGCATGAAGTGATCATCCATTTTCCCCATCGCAGCCAGCGCAAGGTTCTTGAGATAACCGTGATAGGGCGTCGACATCACGGCGATGCCGCCCGGCTTGACAAGATCGTACAGCGTCGAGGTGAATGCCCTCGGATCGTAGACGTGTTCGACCACCTCCAGGCTGATGACGGCATTGAACGTGCCATATTCCCGGGAAAGATCGTCATAGGCCGAGCCGACATGCAGCGGCAGTTCGGGATAATTGATATTGGCCTTGACAATACCATCGCTGGAGGGATCGACACCAACGACATAATAACCCTTGTTCGCGAGAGCAGCGGCCGCTCCGCCGGTACCGCATCCCAAATCAAAGACGTCGTTTTTCGCAGAACCGCCGAAATGGCTCTCCAGCACCTCGAGCACAGCAGGCAGGATGTAGGAGTGCGCGGTTGTCGGCTTGGCGTGAACATAGGTGGTTGCGTCTAGCTCGACGGACATGTCCCTCCCTCCGACGATTGCGCAGCAAACCCTATCGAAAAATACGTCGAAAATTTGATGAAAACTGCAAAATCATTGCGATAACATAATATATAATCTGGAGTTTTAAAATTAAAAACAAAACCATGGCGGGAAATACCAGAAAACACGGCGCGTAACCAATATTATTATGGCAACTTATTAATAAATACTCTGGCAAATACGAATTCATCGAATTCAATAACAATATACAGAAGTAATATCGCCAAATACGAAAGACCGAAGCAGGCGCAACTGCTCACAGAACGAAGAATGACATCGTCCCCGGTCTGCTACTGCGATATGCCACAGCTGCATGAGCGGTTCCCGATTGAGTGGTGCTGCGCCTCCGCCGAAATCTGTCGCGCCCTTCTGATGGTGAGGCAGAAAGGCGTCCATTTGCCGACACGAAGCCAAAGATATTTAACGGATAAATGTATACTGCTGGATTTAGACAGCCCGATCGAAACCCTTCTCGCACCGGAGAAGACAAGCTTGCCTGAGAATTCGTCGTCCGCAAATGCGAAACAGCCGCTGGGAAAACGGAAGATTCCCGTGGTCTTTTGGTTGCTGCTGACGATTTCCCTCTCGCTGGTCATGGGAACGGTGCTTCTTTCCAACGATATGAAACATTTGAAGACGGTGGGCCATTACTTTGGCTTCGATCTCTTTCCCGCTGAAGTTAAGCCGCCGCCCCCCAAAGCCCTTCCCCGCCCGACGCCCCCAGCCACCTTCACGTTTCCATTGCATATCATCGAACCGCCGGTGGCACAGACCGCATCGGCTTTTCTGCGCACATGGCGGATATCCGGGCCAGCGATGTGTGCGGCGCTGCGCAATGCCGGCATCGAAACCAGCGATTGGGCGGCGGCAAGCTTCGACGCCGGTACGTTCGAATGCTTTTTCGAGCATAGCGGCAAGCGGGAGAAGGATCAGCTTCCGAACTCCATCTTCGTCATCGTTCGCGGCGACGCCGCCGGCGCGATCAACAATATGCGGGTGAAGATCATCAATCCCGAGACGGATCAAAATGGTCAGCTCGATTCCAACATTCTGCGAATTTTCGAAACCATGTTGCGGCAACCGCAATGGCTGGATTTTCACGAGACGCTGACCGCGATCAAGAATCTAAAGGACATCAAGGAAGACGGCTTTGGAGCCAGCATCAATTTCAGCCGCGAGGTGCTCAATCCTGGGCGGTATAATTTTACGCTAGCCCTGGATGCCACGTCGGGACCCCAGAAAAGAACGAGAAACTATTTTTCCGATAGAGCATGGCTTCGATCGCCGGAGCCGACGGGCGGGACCGACCTGCGGCCGGCATCGGTATCCATTCCTGCCGATGCCAAGGCGCCTGCAGAAAGTCAGGATCATCCGCATTAAGGGGCGGAGATTATGCGCCGACTTCTCACGCCATGTAACCTGCGTCGTCGTGATGCCTGGCCAAAATCTTGTAAAGCTCTTTCAAACTGTCCGCACTCGGCCGTTCGGTGCTGTCCCCGCCCGCCAAGCGCCAGACACGCTCGACATTGAGGTCTTGCGTGACTTGCGCAAGGTCTTCGTTCAGCGAGCCAATGACGGCCTCCGATCGGCGCAGCCGCCCCGACAGCCTGACAAGCGCTGCGAACAACAGAAAAATGATGCCAATGGCGCCGAAAACGAGCGCCGAAAATTGTCGGACATCGAGAAGAAATAGATCGTTTCGAACAGTCGTCATAAAAAAAACGGCATTTTGCAATGCAATATGAAAACAGCTCACCAGATAGCTAAACCAATCTTCCATCACGAGCGCCCTCCAGAACAGTTTATACCGTGGAGCCTGCTGAGGAGTCTAGCAGATACCGACAATATCCCCTACGGCGCCAGTACATTTAGGGTTGAATTACTCCGCTGAATTGAACGCGAACGTCGCGTTGCCGACGAGCCTGGCCCTTTAAATTGGCCGCGGACATCAAAAAACCAACAGTGAGAGATAGAATGAATAGAAGACGTTTCCTCGCCTCGGTTCCGTTCGCTCTGCTGTATGCCAATGCGGGCCACGTCCTGGCACAAGGGCCTTCAGTGAAAGGGCTGCGCGCCCTTGCCGACGGCAAGGCGCTCCGATTCGGATCGGCAATCGACCTGCAAAATATCGGCGATCCAATTGCTTCCGAGATGTACATCGACAACGTCAATTCAATAACGCCGCGAAACGAATTGAAGTGGAATGCAACGGAAAAGAGGCCGGGTGTTTTCAGTTTCGAGAATGCGGACCGGATGGTTGCATTTGCACACAAAAACAACATGAGGGTTTATGGCCATACGCTAATCTGGTATCGCGTCCCGGAGTGGGTGTCTGATATCACCGACGCTAAGACGATGCAGGCGACGATGAACCGTCACATAAAACAGGTTGTCACTCGCTATAAGAACGCAATCGACGCTTGGGATGTGGTGAACGAGCCATTGGAATATGATGCGCCGGATCTGCGAGATTGTGTTTTCCGACGCCTTCTTGGAGACGACTATATCCGTATGAGCTTCGATATGGCACATGAGGCAAATCCCGGCGCAATGCTGGTGCTGAACGAAACGCATCTGGAGAAGAAATCAGACGTGTTCGAACAGAAGCGCGCGCGTATCCTGCGAATCGTCGAGGATCTCGTCGCCCGGAAATCGCCGATCAATGCGGTGGGGCTGCAGGCGCATTTCCGTCCCGGCCTCGACCGGATCGATCCGGAAGGAATGGGGCGCTTCTGCGCGGCGCTGAAGGACATGGGTATCGGCGTGTTCATCACCGAGCTTGATGCGTCCTGCCAATTCCTGAACCGCGAGAAAGGCTTTTCGCCGACGTCATACGCGGATATTTTCGGTGATGTGATCACTGTGGCGGCCGAGCGTGGCGACTTGAAAGGCGTGACAGTATGGGGCATGTCGGAAAAATACGGCGAGCGCGTTGAGAACGAAGCCGCTCCCGACGCAGCCTGCGCAAAACGCGTTAATCTTTATGACGACACCAATGCGCCGAGAAGTGCGGTTGATGGCATCAGGCGGGCAATAGAGGCAATGTGATGGGCAAGACAACGGAGACGTCGACAGATTCATGAGAAAAGCCGTTATTTACGTGGAAAAATTTTTGCCTGCCAGCCAGGCATTTGTTCTCAATCAGGCGGTAGCATTTCGTTCTTTCGAAGCTGAAATTCTTGCCGGCTCGCGAATTCCGTCCGCCCATACCAAAAAATCCACTATCCCGGTTCATGACATCCGTCGGTCTCCCATTGCACGGGCCGGTGAACTGCTGCTGAAAATTCCGCAGATCGGCCTTCCCTTTCTCTTTCCGGCGATCGGCCAAGCCGATCTCGTTCACGCCCATTTCGGCAAGAACGGTTATGTCATCGGCCCCCTGGCGCGCGCCGCCGGCAAGCCGCTGGTCACGACATTCCACGGCTTCGACGCCACCTATGGCGGTGACCCGAAAAAGCCGGGCGGCTTTAACCAGGTGCGCTTCTTCGCCAATGGCCGGAGCGAGATGGCCGGCTGGAACAGCTGGAATATTGCCGTTTCCGATTTCATCCGCGATCGGCTGCTGGCGCTCGGCTTTCGCGCCGACCGCGTCTATCGCCATCATATCGGCATCGATCTCGATCTCTTCAAAATGGAGCCGCGTCCACGAAAAAAAGGGTTGGTGGTTTCCATTGCCCGCTTCGTCGACTATAAGGGCCACCGCTTCATGATCGACGCGCTGGCACGCGTGGCCGCCGCCGGCACTCCGGTCGAATTCGTCATGGTCGGCCAGGGTCCCTTGAAGGAGGAAATCGAAGCACTGGCGCGTCGTTCCTTGCCAAGCGTCACGATCCATGAAAATCTGTCGCAGACTGAGATAAAGGATCTGCTCGCCAGTGCGGAGCTTTATCTCCACGGAAGCGTGACCCTCGATAATGGTCACGCCGAAGCTTTCGGTCTCGCCAATCTCGAGGCCGAAGCCGTAGGAACTCCGGTCGTCGCATTTCGCTCGGGAGGCGTGGGCGAAGCGATCGAAGAGGGGAAAACTGGTTATCTCGTGGAGGAGCGGGATGTCGCAGGAATGGCCGAAGCAGTCGGAAGGCTGCTCAATGACCAAGCCCTGTGGACAGCCTTCAGCGCGCGGGCACCGCTTCTGGTGGCCGAGCGCTTTGACTTACGTCGTCAGACGGGGATGCTCGAGGACTATTACAGTTCCGTGCTAGACGAATTTTCCAGCCGGGGTCGGACTTGATGGTGCAGACAGGAAAAAAGCCGAAGTGGGGACTGAACGTATTTCGGCCGCTGCGGAACGGAATTGTGAAGGCCAAATGGCTCTACTATACCAAGTTCTGGGGAATGGACATCGATCCGACGGCCAGCTTTTCGCTCAGCGTACGTTTCGACAAGACCAACCCTAAGGGATTGCATATCGGGGCGGAAACCTATGTCGCCTTTGAGGCGGCGATTCTGACTCACGACCTCACGCGCGGGCTCTATCTTCACACGAGAATCGGCAGACGCTGCTTCATCGGCGCCCGCAGCATCATTCTGCCCGGTGTTGAAATCGGCGATGAATGCGTCATCGGCTCGGGCTCGGTGGTGACCAAGAGCGTTCCGCCGCGCTCGCTCGTCGCGGGCAATCCGGCAAAGATAATCCGCAGCGACATCGAGATCATTTCGCGTTACGGACGCATGGCACGCGAAGACGAGACGGTTTCGATCGTCAAGCACTTGCCGACTGGAGAAGCACGATGAAGATGTTTGCCTACCGTGGGAAACACGAGAATTTTGGCGACGAGCTCAACCATTGGCTCTGGGAGCGTCTGCTGCCCGGCTTCTTCGACGATGACGAAGGTCAGCTCTTTCTCGGCATCGGTTCGATCCTCTACGACAATTTCGATCCGAACATGCAGAAGATTGTCTTCGGCTCGGGTTATGGCGGCTACACCAACCCGCCGAAAGTCGATCGCAACTGGACATTCTATTTCGTGCGCGGAAAGAAGACCGCCGAGATCCTCGGCATCGAGCCGAGCTACGCCATCGGCGATTCTGGCATCCTCACGCGCAGCTGCTGGGATGCAAAAAGCGTCGAGAAGCGGTATCCCGTCTCGTTCATGCCGCATTATGAAAGCGCTATGTACGGCAGCTGGGATAAGGTCTGCGATCTCGCTGGTATACACTATATCGATCCGCGCTGGTCGGTGGAGAAAGTTCTGACCGAAATCAGCGCATCACATAAAGTCGTCTCGGAAGCGATGCATGGCTGCATTATATCGGACGCGCTGCGCGTTCCTTGGCGGGCGATTCGCCCGATCGCGCCGGGAAACAGAGCCAAGTGGTACGACTGGGCGAGTGCGCTTGATCTGGAGATCGATTTCGACCCGATCGGCCCGTCGAACCTCGTCGAAGCCGGAGCCTCGCTGGTTCGGAAAAATACCTACCTATTGAAGAACGTAACATTCCGTCACCGCCGGATCCGCCAGCTGACCGGAAATTATGTCTTCGGATCGACCGTCAAGACGTTGCAGCGAGTGGCAGAGAAGCCGGGCCAGCTCAGCACGGATGATGCTATTGTAAGAGCACACGAAAGAATGCTGGTCGAGCTGAACCGGCTGAAGCAGGATTTTTCCAGGAAAACGGCAAGCGCCCTTTAAGGTCGCAATCGCTTTCGTGACGAGGCAATAAAGCATGATGCTTTCTAACTTCATCAATACCCTCTGCGCCGGCAAGGAGCACAAGTGTTTTCGGCGGGGGCTCAGCCCGTTTCAATGCTCGGAGTCCTCGACGTACGGAGCCGCTCGCTCATGAAGAATGTAGCCGACCGCATGATCCGGGGCAGCATATGGCTGAGTCTGTCCCGCGCTATCGTCAACGCGCTTTCCGCGCTCAGCACCTTTGTGCTGGCGTGGTACCTCGTGCCGTCCGACTTCGGTCTTGTCGCGATCGCAACAACGATCCAAGTCATCTTGAGCTCCGTCACCGAACTTTCGCTTGGACAAGCGCTTATTCGCCATGAATCTCCCGGCGAAACTCACTTCAGCGCGGTTTGGACATTGAGCGTAACAAGAAGCGCGATATTGGCGCTGGTGTTTGCCGCTAGCTCCTATCCGATCGCCGAGTTTTATGATGAACCTCGTTTGACGAGCGTAATGCTTGCCTTGAGTTTCAGCCTGCTCCTGAGCGGTCTCGCCAATCCACGCCGCGTCATGCTCCAACGCGATCTGATCTTCTGGCAGGAGTTCGTGCTGAACGTCTCGCAGAAGCTGGTTGGTTTCGTCGTGACGGTGGCAATTGCCGCCATCTACCAGAGCTATTGGGCTCTCGTCATCGGCACCCTTGCCTATCAGGTGACGAATATCATCGTGTCCTATACCGTATTGCCGTTCTGGCCGCGCATAACCTTCCGCCATGCCCGCGAATTGTTTTCCTTCTCGGTCTGGCTGACGGCCGGACAGATCGTCAACACGCTGAACTGGCGGATCGAATATCTGCTGATCGGTAAGATGCTGGGCGCCACACAGCTTGGTCACTATACGGTCGGCAACACTCTTTCGACGCTGCCGACGCGCGAGGCTACCGCGCCGTTGAACCAGACGATTTATCCGGGCTTTTCGAAGGTCCGCAACGACCCGGTCCGGCTTGTCGCAGCCTATCAGCGCGCACAGGCCCTGATGGCTGCGGTGGCGCTTCCGGCCGGAATCGGCATGGCTGTTGTGGCTGATCCGATGATGCGGCTTGCCTTGGGAGAGAAGTGGGCTCCTGCGATCTTCATTGTGCAGGCGCTTGCATCGGTCTTCGCCCTGCAGACCCTTGGCTCGCTCGTCCAGCCGCTGGGCATGGCGAAGGGCCATACCAAGATGCTGTTTATCCGCGACACGCAAATGCTGGTGGTTCGCATTCCCATCATCATCGCCGGCCTCATGATGGCCGGGCTTCCGGGCGTCGTTTATGCGCGCGTGCTGACGGGTCTGATTTCCACCGTTGTCAATATGCTTCTCGTCAAACGCTTGATCAATCTACCGTTCTTCCAGCAGCTCGCGGCAAACTTCCGCGCGCTTGCCAGCGTGGCCCTGATGGCCGCCGGCATCTGGGGATTGTCGCATATCATGAGCGCTCCCGTCGACAAGCTGGCCTTGGCCCTTCACCTAGCCATTCTGGTCATCACAGGCGGTATTCTCTATGTCGGTTCCAGCTTTGTCCTTTGGCTCGCAATGAACAAGCCAAATGGCCCGGAAACCGAAGTTCAGCGTATCTTTGCCAAGTTCCTGTCAAAAGCCAAACGCATTGCCGTTCCCAAGTCGGCTTAAAACTAAAACGAACATCAACAAGTGAGGCAGAATGACCAGCCTATCCAGATCTGAGCTGATCGCAAAACTCAATGGCATGATCCATGATTGCCTGAAAGACTATGTCTCGCGCGACGAACCGCTCGCGATCTTAGACTTCCCCGACATCCGCAATTGCGGCGACTCGGCGATCTGGCTGGGGGAGATGGCCTATCTCAAGGATCGCTTCAACAAGCGCCCGGACTATGTTTCCAGGCTGTATGACTTCTCAGCCGACGAGTTGAAACGCCGAGTTCCCACAGGCCCGATCTTCATTCACGGCGGCGGCAATTTCGGCGATATCTGGGTTGCCCACCAGGATTTCCGCGAAGCGATCATGGAGCGTTTTCCCGATCGGCAGATCATCCAGTTCCCGCAGTCGATCCACTATAGTTCGCCTGAGCGCATCGAGCAGTCCAAACGGGCAATCGGTCGCCACAAGAATTTCGTTCTGCTCGTGCGCGACGAAGAATCGAAAGAATTTTCCGAGAAACACTTCGACTGCACCGTGCGGCTATGCCCCGATATGGCTTTCGCCATCGGCTCGCTTTCGGATAGGGCGACACAGATTCCCGTTCTCGCCATGCTGAGAGAGGACGCAGAACGGGTCGGCGGCACCGATCGCAACATTCCCTCCGACATTCCTGTGGAAGACTGGATCACGGAGTCGAAACGGAAGGTGGATATCGCCAAGAAGCTGGGAGTGGCGTCGGCCTATCTCGCTTTGAAGCCAAGCGAAGTTGCATTGCGGAGGCTGGACGCTGCTGCGCACAACCGTTTCGAGCGCGGCATCAGTCAGATCTCGCGCGCTCGCGCAATCGTCACCGATCGTCTGCACGTCCATATTTGCTCGTTGTTGCTCGGCCGCCCACACGCCGTGCTGGACAATAGCTACGGAAAAATTCGCCGCTTCATGAGTGCTTTCTCCGGCGGAACGGATCTTTCATACAAGGCAACCTCGCTTGACGACGGGATCGAATGGGCGCGTCATCAGGCCGCGAAGAACCATGCCAATCGAAATGAAGCCGTGAGCTTGCGGGCGTAGGAGAATTCGATGCCACTTGTCACCTTCATTATACCGGTCCGGCATCAGGACAATGCCCGCGATTGGAGCAGGCTGAAAGCAAATCTCACCCAGACCGTGGCCTCCATTTCCAACCAGACCAATGGGGACTGGCGGGGAATCATCGTGGCAAACGAAGGGGCCGATCTGCCTGATCTGCCGGAAAAATTTTCCGCCTTGCGCGTGACCTTTCCGCCAAACGACCTGCATGAGCTTGGAAAGGGCAGCAAGGAAGACTTCCTTGATGCCTTCCGGGCTGACAAAGGTCGGCGTGTTCTGAGCGGCATGTTGAACGCCACCGACAGCCGCTTCTTCATGATTGTCGACGATGACGATTTCGTCAGTTCTCGAATCGTGCAACATGCATCCGAAAATCGGGACGCCAACGGGTGGACGATCGACCATGGTTACATCTGGGACGATGGCGGCAATTTCCTGCTTGGCCATGATGACTTCAGCCATCTCTGCGGCACATCCTTGATCGTTCGTGCCGATCTCTACGATCTGCCGAACCGATTTGAGGATGCTTCGCTCGACTGGATCAAGTCGATGCTTGGCAGCCATGTCCGTATCGCGAAAATTCTGGCGCAACGCGGGGCGCCGCTTGCGAAACTTCCCTTTCGTGGGGCGGTCTATCGGGTTGCCCATGGCGGATCGCACAGTCAGGCGCCAAGCCTGCTGCGACAGTATTTCCTGAACCGCGGCGTGCTCACCAAACCGCGGCGCTGGTTGCGCAATCTTCGTAAGCTGAGGGTGCTCGGCGAAACCCATAGGCGCGAATTCTTCGGCAAAACGCGGTCGAATCCAGCGTAAAACCCGTTCACTTGAACATCGCACAGGCAGTCAAGATATGAGGCTTTTCGCTTTCGACTTCACCAAGAGGATTGGCAATTGATGTCGGATCTATTCGTCAGCGTACTCTTTTCATCCTACAATGGCGCCAGCCGCCGGTTGCGCCACACTTTGGATTCCTTGGTGCGCCAGGAGCTTCCCCATGACCGATGGGAATTGATTGCTGTCGACAACAACAGCAATGACGACACGTTTGATGTTTTGAAATCCTATAGCGACAAGCTCCCGATCATCGTCCTGCAACAGCACAAGCCCGGAAAGTCCGGCGCGCTGAACTTGGCTTTGGATCGGGTGAAGGGAGATCTGGTCGTTTTTACGGATGACGATATTCGCGCCGAACCAAATTGGCTGAAGGCGATCGTCGACTGCGCCACTGCCCATCCGGGCTATGGCGTCTTCGGAGGCAGAATCGTCCCTGATTGGGAAAAGGAGCCAAAGGCCCGCTTTATCGAGTGGATTCCAATGGGATCCACCTTTGCGATCGTGAATGAAACGCAAAGCGGACCGTGCGACCCGACAAAGGTGTGGGGCCCCAATACGATTATTCGACGTGAGCTGCTTGGACCTAGCGTGCGCTACCGAGAAGATATCGGTCCTCTTCCAGGTAAGATATTTGCCATGGGCGAAGATGCGGAAATCATCATTCGTTTAGCGGCAAATGGCGCCAAATCCTATCGATGCGCCGAAGCCGTGGTTCATCACTGGATTCCGGCAGCAAGTGTTACAGAGGACTGGGTGCAAAAACGCGGCGAGCGACTTGGTTATGGCATGCCGGCACTCTTTCCCGACGAAGTACCTGGAGGGGTAAGGCTAAGTGGAGTTCCACTTCCGACCTGGATCGAAAGCGCGCAATGGGCATTGCGGGCAGCCGCGCTTTATCTCTTGCCGCAATCGAAGAAGCGTTTCTGGGCTATCTGGAAATATTACTACATGCGTGGGTATCGTGCTGGAATTCGCCGATATGCGCCTCAGACGCTGACGCGGTGATCGATTGTCCAGGAGGCGATAATTTGAAACTCTCGGTGCTCATCAATAATTTCAACTATGGTCGCTTCTTGCGCCCATGCATCGATAGCGTTCTGTCGCAAGCCTATCCCGACTTCGAGGTGGTGGTGGTCGACGACGGATCGACCGACGATTCCCGTGAGATTCTTGCCTCCTACGGGGAGCGGATTCTGACTATATTGAAGGAAAACGGTGGTCAGGCCTCCAGCTTCAATGCAGGTTTTGCGGCGGCAAGCGGCGATATCCTCTTTCTCCTTGATGCCGATGATACGTTCTTGCCCGGCAAACTCGCACGGATCGCCGAAATCTACGATCGCAACGAGATCGACTGGTGTTTCGACCGGGTGACGACCGAGGAAAGTGACCAGCCTCCTGCGGAGCTTCAAGTGACGCTGTTCGACAAGCGGCACACGCTTCGCAATGGCGGTTTTCCTTCACTTCCGGTTCCGACATCCGGTTTGAGTTTCCGCCGCAGCCTGCTGTCCCAGATATTGCCGATGTCCGTCGCGACCGACGTCGTTCTCAGCGACAATTATATCAAGTTTGCCGCAGCCTATCTCGGCCGCGGCGCCATCGTCGAAACACCGCTGACGTTTCAGCGCATTCATGCCTCAAACCGCTATACGGGCACTAGCAGGGCAAAGACGCTGCGCCCGCGGATCATGATCGCGACGGGGATGGAACTGGCACGCCGCTACGACGGGCTTCAGGCGCTTGGCAAGAGCCTGGTCGCCGGCGGCATTGCCGAAACGACATCGCTGCTGAAGCTCCGGAGCAAAGCGCGCAACACGGTGGCGGGTGGTCCGTTCGGCAATAATGCCGCGACCGAATTGGCCTTGATGGCGGCGCGCAAGCGCTTGGGAAATATGCTGCGGAGGGGACAGTCGTGAACCAGCAAGAAACTTTCCCGCATTCAACTAGCAACGTCGACATGGGCGCAGCGCCGTTGAAGATCGCAGTCGGCGTGCTGACCTATCGGCGTCTGGACGGGATCGCCAAGCTGCTTGACGTCATGACGCGCCAGATCAGGCACCCTGCCCGCCCCTATCATCTCACCATGGTGATCGTGGACAATGATGCGGCCGGCAGCGCCAAGGCAACGGTGGAGAGCTTCGGCCAGACAGGCGCCTACGATCTGATCTACGTCGTTGAGCAAAACCAGGGCATCCCCTTTGCCCGCAACCGCGCGCTGGATTCGGCACCTCCAGGCACCGACCTCTTCTGCTTTCTCGACGATGACGAATGGCCGGTCGACGGCTGGCTGGACGCTATGCTGGAGACCCGCGAGAAAAACCGCGCCGATTGCGTCTACGGCCCCGTTCAGCCGGTCTATCCCGAAAACCCACCGGAATATTTCATCAAGGCGAGGGTATTCGAGCGCAAGAAGAACGTGGACGGCCAGCGTATCGGTTATGCGGCTTCCAACAACGTCATGTTCGACTATCCCCTGATCCGCTCATGGAATCTTCGTTTTGAGGAGAAGATGCGCTTCACCGGCGGCACGGACTATCTTTTCTTCAATCAGGCCATCCGCCGCGGCATGCAGGTTTTCTGGGCTGACAAGGCCCTTGTCTATGACATCGTTCCCGCAAACCGAATGACCTGGAAATGGGTGTTGCAAAGACAGTACCGGCTGGGCAATACCTTCGCAGTCAGCGAGGTTCTGCATGGCAACCTCAAGCGCCGGATTTACCGCGCCGCCTATGGCGGCACGAGGGTCGTGCTTGGACTGGTCATGCTGCCGGCGATCTTGATTTCACCCTACTGGGGCATGCGGGCTCTCACCCATGTTCTGCGCGGCGCCGGCATGGTTAACGGAATTTTCGGACATGCCTATCAGGAATACAAGCCCAATGCCGCCCTCTGATATTGTTTGCGGAAGCGCTCTTGGAGAAATTCTGGCTCCTACTATGTTTCGACCTACATCATTAAGCGTAGCGGCATTGATCAAGTTCAAGACTTCAACCAACAGGCCCAAGGATGGTACGCTTCTATTGAACTATCATGAAACAAATGCTGTTTGAACTAGATGGTTTTAGCTCTTGCCGTCGGTCAAATATAGGAGATGCCTGTCTATGACTGAGAAAAAATTGAAGGTTCTCGCTGCCTCCTCGGGAGGCGGCCACTGGGAGCAGCTGATGGCCATGCGGAGCGCGTTCGAGGGCTGCGATATCGTATTTGCAACGACCATCCCGGGGCTGCTTGCCAAATACGACATTCGCGACGGCCTGGTCCTTCCCGATTGCAGCCGCGACTCTATTACCATGTCGATCCGGTGCTTTTTCAGCGCCTTCGCCATCGTTATCAAACACAAGCCCGACGTCGTCCTCTCCACAGGAGCTGCGCCCGGCCTTTTTTGCCTGCTTGCTGGCAAACTGACGGGCAAGCGGACGATCTGGATCGATAGCGTCGCCAATGTCGAGAAGCTGTCCCTATCGGGAAAATTGGCGGGCCGTATCGCATCGCTCTGGCTCACGCAATGGCAACATTTGTCGCGGCCGGATGGCCCCCACTACGCAGGAGCTGTCCTTTGATCCTCGTCACCGTCGGAACGCAGCTGCCGTTTGACCGCCTCGTCAAGGCGGTCGACACTTTCGCGAACGAACTTTCCAAGCCGGTTCTGGCGCAAATCGGCAAAGGCACCTACACGCCACAGAATATGAAATGGATCAAGAATATCGAGCCCGCGGACTTCGATAGGGTCTTTTTCGATGCAAGCGTTATCGTCTCGCATGCAGGTATTGGCACGGTGCTGACCGCAAAACGTTTTGGAAAGCCGATCATTCTCGTTCCCCGGCAGGCGTCGCTTGGCGAGCATCGAAACGACCATCAGCTTGCCACCGTCGGCCAGCTGGCGGGCCGACCGGGCATCTATGTCGCGCATAGCGACGAGGATCTCAAAAACTATCTTCTCGACGATCTGGACAGTCCCTCTCACGAGGATCCGTCAGAGATTGGACGGACTTCGCTGGTCACCTACCTTAAAGGCTATCTGGCGGCAGTCTGACCCACACCCCGCAGCTCTATCGGCAAAACAGGGATCTTTCATTCTTTGCAATTGCCGGCGGAGATATGTTTGACAAGTTCCGGCACGATGATTTTGGAAGCAATGTCGGGCAGCGGATGGGCACCATCAGGAATCGCTGCGGCCAGATCCCCCGACGTCAGACGCTGCCAGTTGGGCCGGTGGTCGACAAACTCCAGACCCCGTTTCTGCGCCTCCGCCTCATGGGCGGAGATGTAGCTGCCGACAAAGGGGCGGATAAGGCTACGCAGCCCCGAAAACGGATTCATCGCCATGACGATGATCCGCGCCTGCGGCAGGCGCTGCCGAAGCCGGTCGAGGATATCGCCGATATCCTTTCGGCTTTGCGCAAGCGACACGAACCGCTGCAATGCCGCATCGTTGGCGTAAACCTCGATCAGTACGATATCCGGCTGCTCGGCAATAACCCGATCGATCTGGGTGAGAGCCCATAGCGACGTCTCGCCGCTTTTTGCAACGGTCGCGACCTTTACAGGCCTTTGCAGGCAGGCTGCAAGTCCGGTCTCGAGAGACCTTTGCCACCCCCCGCGGGCCGTCAAAGATGTTCCGAAAGCTACTATTTTCATCGACGGGGAATTTCCGGCATAACCGCTGTCGGGCGCTGAGAGCATCACCAGACACGCCGAAAGCAAAAGCCATCCATAGGCCGATCGTCTCTCAGATGGCACTGCGCTCCAAAGCCGCAAACGTATCATGGAGAAACCATATCTGGGCGGAGCCCATCGGTCACGCGTCCTTCCTTGAACTAATGCATGTCGCCGGGAAGTGTGCAGCGGTACCCGGATAACGACATGCATAAAACAAGGAGCCAAAGCGCGCCGAATGGATCAAGTTACATACGACGCGCTTTAAGCTGCAGCAGGCTCGAAACAATTTCCTGAAGTCGACCACTCATGCCGGCTTTGACGCCGCGATGACTTCATGTGGCCTGGCGGATCGGAACCGCCATAATGTCAGGACGCTCACAATCACGCGGTCCACCCGCCATCACTCCTCACGAAACACGTGCTGCATCTGATCGGTCAGCGGCTTCGTCAGATAGGAGATGACGGTCCTGTCGGCGATCTTGATAAAGACTTCCGCCGGCATGCCGGGATAGAGCTTTATCGACTTCAGCTTCGCGATGCTTGCAGCCTCCGGCTTGACGCGAAGGGGATAATAGCTGATGCCCGTCCGCTCATCCTTGACGATATCAGGCGCAATCGAAGTGATCTCGGCGCGCACATCAGGCGTCGTGCGCTGATCAAAGGCGCTGAAACGCAGATCGACGGACTGGCCGACGTGAACCTGGTCGATATCGCGGGTGGCGACTTTCGCTTCAACCGTAAGATCGTCATTTTCCGGAACGACGAGCATCAGCGTCTCACCAGGATTGATGACGCCATTGACCGTGTGAACCGAGAGTTCGTGAACGCGCCCACTGAGCGGCGCGGTAATGTCGAGGCGGCGCAGCTGATCGACAGCGGTTCCGCGGCGCTCCTCATTTTCGGCGATCTTCGCCTCAACGTCAGTGAGTTCCTTTGCGATCTCCGAACGACGGTCCTCGTCCAGCTGGATTGCCTGGCGATCGATCTCGATTGCCTTGCCTTCGGCCTCCGCCTTTGCAGCGATTTCCTGGCCGCTGTTACCCCGCAATTCGGCGCGGGCGCGCTTGAGTGAATTCAAACGCTGGAGCGTGACCAGCCCCTTCTTGTAGAGCGTATCGACGCCCTCGAGCTCCTGTTCGATCAGGCCGAGGGAATCATTGGTCGCGTCGATCTGAACGACCAACCCCTTGATCTGCTCGGCCAGCTGATCCTTGCGCGACGACAACTGGCTCTTCATTCCGATCAGCGCCGATCTGCGGCTATCGAACAACTTCGTCTCGCCATCGAGCAGGTCCCGCGCGGCGGTGCTGGATGTCAGATCACTGATGTTTTCCTCGACATCGAATGACCCGGCGTCGATCCGTTCGGCCTTCAGGCGGGCACGGCGCGCGTAAAGCTGAGCGAGTGTGCTCTCGACGATCGAGAGCTGTGCTCTTGTCGTCGTGCCATCAAGCTGTATCAAGACCTGTCCAGCCGTCACATGATCATTTTCGGAAACCAGCAGTTTCGATACGATGCCGCCGGTCAGGTGCTGGATCTTCTTGACATCGCCATTGACGACGACCACGCCCTCGCCAATGACGGCGCTCGAAAGCTCTGTCGTTGCTGCCCAACCGCCAATGCCGCAAACGAGAGCTAGCGACAACACGCCGACAATAGCGACATGACGATTGAGGGAGCGCTTGGATTCGCTGATAATCTTGCTCAAAATCTTCCCTCCGGCCTATTCGGCCGCATTCATGCCGTCGACAACGACTTTAAGCTGAGCTACGCGCTCGGCAATCGGCGTACGGGCTGCTGCTTCCGGTCGGCTGACCCGTGCCAGAACTTCCTCCTTGGGACCGAATGCGATCATCCGGCCGTCCTGCATCATCAAGACGAAGTCGCACACCGCCAGAACGCCGGATCGATGTGCGATGACAACGACGATGCCGCCGCGTGCGCGCACGCTCATGATCGCCGCACTCAACGCACGCTCGCCTTCTTCATCGAGATTGGAGTTCGGTTCGTCGAGGACGACGAGGAAGGGGTCCGCGTAAAGCGCTCTTGCAAGGGCGATACGCTGTCTCTGGCCTGCCGAAAGCGCCGCCCCCCCTTCACCGATCTCGGTCTCGTAACCATTCGGCAGACGAAGAATGAGATCGTGAACACGCGCCGCCCTCGCCGCGGCAACCACGGTCTCAGGCGACATTTCCTTCGCGAAACGGCAGATATTCTGGGCGACGGTCCCCGAGAACAGTTCGACGTCCTGCGGGAGATAACCGATGTGGCGGCCAAGCGCGTCGCCATCCCATTGGTCGAGTGCTGCGCCATCGAGGCGGATGGATCCCCTGGCGATCGGCCAGATGCCCATCATCGCCCGCGCCAAAGAAGACTTGCCCGAGGCGCTGAAGCCAATAACCCCAAGTGCGCTTCCTGCTCTCAGCCCGAAGCTGACATCGGAAATGACCAGGCGTTGGCCGGCCGGCGGCCCGCTTGCCAAGCCCTCGACCGTAACCTGCTTGGACGGTGCCGCAAGCGCGAGCGGGGCCGGAATTTCCGGAATGGTTTTCAGCAGGTTCGCAAGCCGCCCCCAGCTTTGCTGGGCCGAAACGAACCCGCGCCAATTTCCGATCGCTGCTTCCACAGGGGCCAGCGCGCGAGACGTCAGAATAGAGCCCGCGATGATAATGCCTGAAGAGGCCTGTCCCTGAATGACCAGGATCGCGCCGGTTGCAAGCGTTCCAGATTGCAAGGCGATACGGAAAATCTTCGAAAGCGTCGCGTATCCGTTCCCGACATCCGATGCTTGCCGGTTGATGGTCCTGTATTCCCTATTCTTGCTTTCCCAGATTTCAGCCATGGTGCCCGCCATGCCCATAGCGTGAATGACCTCGGAATTGCGGATCGAGGTCTGCGCAAAAGCATTTCGCAGATTGGCGGCGTCGGACTGCCGTTTTGAGACCGTACGCGTTCCCTGATTGGTCAAGAACGTCAGGATGGCCAGAACCAGCGATCCACCAATCGCGATATATCCGATCGCGGGATGAAACAGGAAGCAGATCACGATATAGAAGGGAAGCCAGGGCAAATCGAACATCGCCGTCGGGCCCATGCCGGACAGGAAGGTTCTGATCTGGTCGAAATCGCGCAGCGGCTGAAGCCCGTCCCCACCGATTTTGACCTTCAACGGCGCCTTGATCAGCGCCCGGAACACACGCCCATTCATCATCTCGTCGAGCGCACCGGCAACGCGCACGAGCATTCTGCTTCTGAGAACTTCGAACGCTCCCTGGAAGGCGTAAAGGGTCAACGCAAGTATTGCCAAGGCAGCCAGCGTCGGTATGCTTTTGCTTGGGATGACTCTGTCATACACCTCAAGCATGAAAAATGAACTCGTAAGGTAAAGAATATTGATAAGCGCGCTAGCTATACCAATGAAGATAAGCCCTCCTTTACACTTCCGCAAGGCTTTGGACGGCTCGCTGACATCGGTTGCTGCACTCTGAAACACGAAATAATCCTCTCCTACCACATCGCACACAAGCCCAATAGGCGAGCGCGCACTGCAGCTACGGGTCCATCAAGCCCGATCAATGACATGACTGCATTTGGACCCTCGGCACCGGTGCCGAGTTCCGCTTGCAGTCCACAGCCTATTATATGAATCCCACCGAAAAGTGACCAAATAAAATCCAATTTATCGCGAGTGATTTCAGGGGTTCCATTGTTAAAGCTACGCCAGATATACCGGCCTAGGCAAGTGAAAATCGCAAACCGCCCAATTACGGCTCAAAGCGATGATCGTGTCGCGCGCCATAGACTCGATGCTTACTCTGGCGTTAACTATAAATTTAAACTATAGTTCACCCTGCTTATAAGCGGCTGAAATATTTTGTCATCGATTCTTTAGCCCATTCCGATAGCCGGCAACAATTCATTATTGAACGTTGAAGCCGAAAACCTCAGTCGGACGATGACAACCGTCCGACGCTCTCTCCCGTTGGCTGCTTCAGATCAGCAGGTGCGCGGCCTGGCTGGAATGGAGTGCATCGACATTGATGTACACACCGAGCGAGTCCGTATCGATGTGCGAAGCGCCGTCAGAAATTTTGTACTGGAAGGATTCGCTGACGTTGCCGCTGAGACCGGCGAGTTTCGTCACGTCTACCGTATAGGTGTAATCGCCATCGCTCTCGACATGGATGACCCCGTATTTCCCGGTCAGCGTCAGGCCATGCTTATCGACTGCGCTGTCACCGAAGCGGCGGAGCAGCACGGTTCCGTTAACAGCATTGTCGTTATCAAGTAGATTGCCGTGATAGGCGCTGCCAGTGTCGGCCGAAATCTTCAAGTTGTCATGGACCGCAACAATTTTCGGCGCGGCGACTGCGGGCGTTGCCGTCGAGGGTGCCGAGACGCTTGTTTGCGGCTGCGCCGGCATTTCCGGGGGGGGCTCGACGACCGGTGCCGTAGTGGTCGACTCGTGGGCGGGTGACGCATCGCCACTCGTGCCGCCGGCGACACTGTCCAGCTCCGCCTGCGCCTGCTCCATCGTCTTATTGTCATCGATTGAGAAGGTGTTCTGGGTGGCGATTGTCACGGGCATCGTCAGCGTCGACACTTGGCTGTCTATTATATTGGCATGGAAAGAACCTGATGCAGGCCTGTCGACCTTAAGCGCCGACGAGGACAGGTCGTCGAAGACATTGTCATGGATATCAATATTCGCGCGGACGTAGTTTGGGTAGCCCGCGGCACTAATCGACACGCCCCATACGCCGTCATGAATATAGTTTCCACTGATATCATAGTTCGATGCATCGCCCTGATCGCCAAGGCCGATGCCGAAGGACCAGCTGTAACCGCCATATCCCGAGATGTCATTGTCGTGAATGGCGATATTCTTGCCTGCGTTAGCCCCTATCCCAAAACCGCCGCCGATCAGCGTATTATCCTCGATCACGGCATTTACAGGCCGGACAAGCGCCAGGATACCCTTTGCGCTGTTGGTCTCCGTCTGCTCTAGGTGATTGCCTTTGATCAGAATGTTGCTGCTGTCGTTCAATTGAATGGCGTCTGCCGCAGCACCCTGGCTGTTGGTGATTACGTTGTTGACAATAGTCACGCCGCTGACTTTTTCCATCCAGATGCCATCGCCATTCACCCCCACGATCTTGCTGTTCTCGATGGTAATGTTCTGGCTGCTCTGGAAATTGACCGAACCGGGTTTGCCGGCAAGTCCCGTATTTGACACCTCGACGTTGCGGACGGTCCAGTTCCAGACATTTCCGGCGTATATCGCCGCGCCGCCGGCGTCGGCGATCTTGATGTTTTCGACAACGATGTTCGAAGCCTTCGAACCATGGATGCCGTCATTGCTGCTGTGAATGACCGGCGCGTCGCCAAGACCGTAGCTGCCAATCGTGATCGGAGCCGTGACGCTTCCGGAGTATTTCAAGTCGAATTGTTCATTGAACACGCTTCCGGCAGCAAGCAGCACCTTGTCGCCCGGGCTCAGCCTCAGGGACTCGACGGCGGACAATGTCGCAAAAGCGGAATTCTCCGTGGTCCCGTTATTGTGGTCGGATCCTGTCGCTGAATTCACGAAGTAGACGGTCATGCTCTGATCTCCCGGAGGTAATGGAAATCTTCTAAGCCTTGCCCCCTCTCCATCGGCTAAAATGAAACACTAAAATGCCGGCCATCTCGTAGTAATTCCTATTCTCCGAATAAATATATTTTTGTGCGTTAATATTATTGCACTGCAGCAAACTTTGTACCGCATATCCGACAGTTTTTACTGCGACATCAGTCTTGGCCCTGATTTATTTTCGCGATGCGAAGATTGACCCAATGCAATTTAGCTTGGCATCAAATGTCTTTCCATGAGCACGCACGCTGGCGAAGTGACACCGCCACACCGCGAGGATGTGAAGTTGCAACAATGACACAGCCAGAGAAATTCTTCCGATACGGCCAATAACCCAAAGTGGTTATCACAAATATGACCTGGAGAATGGAAACCCCTCGTATTCTTATAAATTGCCCTTGAATAAACGTTCTTATCTCCTGAAGAAATATTGGTTCATAGCTGTCATATGATAGTTTCACTTATTATTAATGAAATATTTCCTATGACTTTCATCAACTTATGCGCATTAGATGTGTGTCATTATTGATAGATACATGAAAAAACGTTCACATTCTGTTTATTATGTCCTTGACTCTCTCTCTTAAGATATCCTTAATTTGAGTACTCGCTGAAGGTCAGAACTGGCCAGCGAAGATCAATTCAAGGAGAGACAACAATGGCTATTCACGCAACCGACGATTCTGCAACATTCCTGGAAACCGACGTCATCTCGGGAAACCTGCTGAGCAACGATTCATCTGATAACGGCCACCTATTCCTTCGCGCATTCGACCAGCAGGCCGTTGGCGCCAAGCAAGGCAACAGCCAGGTTACTGAAATCCAGGGCGACTACGGCACCTTCTTCGTCAAGCCGGACGGAAGCTACACCTATGTTCTGAGCGCTGCTGCCAAGGTCAACTTCACCAATGGTGAATTGCTCCAGGAAAAGGTCTCATACAAGATCTCCGACGGCAGCGGTCATACCGATGTCGGCCTGTTCACCCTGAATATTCAGGGCGTCACCCAGGTCAAGCCGATCGCTGTCGACGACCATTACAGCTTCAACGAAGGCAGCCCGATCGGCGGCAATGCGCTCGACAACGACATTCCCGGCGACAATGGACATCTCTTCCTCCGTCAGTTCGCCGGAACGAACGTCAACGGCAACCCGAGCGCAACCACCGACGTCGCCGGCACCTATGGCACGTTCCATGTCAAGGCAGACGGCTCATTCACCTATGATTTGGCATCCGATATCGCTCCGGGCGATCACGTTACGGAAACCGTCCAGTTTTATAAGATCTCCGACGGCCAAGGTCACACGGATGCCGGCGTTCTGACGCTCAATATCACGGGCACGGATTTTGTCTCGGGGGCCACCGTCTGATCGTGCAATAGCCTATTCATCGACAACGCCCGCCGCGCAAGCAGTGGGCGTTGTTGCCCATCCAGCGTTGGTTCAGGCCTTTGTGACCTTGCAGCCTTCGGCAGAAAACGCTGATGATTATTTGCTGCAGCGCTGCCGGAATCGTGCTGTCGCTCCGTCCCCAACGCCTGCCCAGGTTCGATCGAAGATGGGGCGAAGTTGTGGGCTGATGACTTTAATGGCTGCGTTGACCGTGCAGCGGTCGCCAAGTTTCAGCATTGTTGTAAGATCGCTATCGAGCCCAGTCTTTGCCGCTGAAAGCGTTGCGTCGGTAAAATCATTCCAGAAAAAAAACCGAGTCAAAATCATTGACTCGTCATGAGGCGCAAGAGCAACCGAACGCTTCATCATTCCGGCAATCGAAAGCGGTTCCTCCGCAATCACAGACTGGACAGCTGCGAGACGAAGCCAAAAATTGCTGTTCGTCGGCATGCACGAAAGCGCATGTTGTAGATAGTGCCGGGCGCCCGATGCGGCGGCAGCCCAGGCGTCGTAATCGACATTGATATTCTCCCGATCGAGTTGCGCCAGGACGAGAGTAACGCCAGGAGCCACGATGTCAGATCGGCAATAGTGCCCGTCAACCATGGCGACGACTCTGGCCGCGTATTTGGCTGTGACGTCATTCGCGACGGTCTCGCCACGCTCGATCCTTTCCGCGACGATCGAAATGCTGGCCGTTCTTATCGAAGCGTACAGCTCCCGACCAGCGAGCACTGCAAAGACGACGGTGACGACAACGAAAACAATCCTGGCAACCGAACCGAACTGACCGCGAAGCATCAGCTTTCAGTGTAGTATCGCGAGTACCGCTTATAATAATACTCGCTGGAGCCGAACGTGCGGTAGAGCTTCATCTGCGACGGGTCGACCTTGGTCAATATCGCACCGACGCATTTCGCATAGAGTTCCGGCTCGGACAGCAGGGTGGACTGCACGACCTTGCGCGATGTTTTCCCCCACTCGATAACGAAAACGACGGCATCGAGCTTGGAGTTGATGGCACGCGCATCCACAACCGGCGCCAGGGGCGGCAGGTCAACGATAATGTAGTCGAAGCTTTGACGCGCCATTTCGAGAAGTTGATCCATGCCGCGCGATGCGAGCAGCTCCGATGAATGCGGGACGCGATACCTTGCAACCGTCGGCAGAAACGCAAGCTTCGTTCTGGGATCGAGAAGGATCAGATCCTTGAGCGGACGGCCATCGACGATCGCCTCGAGCAACCCGGCTTCGGCATGGCGGCCGATTGCCCGAGTCGAACCGGGATTCCGCATGTCGCCGTCGATAAGCAGGCAGCGGGCGCCCTGCATTGCCAGAAGCTTGGCAAAATTGATGGATGTCGTCGACTTTCCCTCTCCGGGCAGGCTCGACACCACGCCGATGACCTTGCAACGCTGATCGGCCGCACTGAGGTCAATCGCGATCTTGGCGCTCCGAAGCGTCTCGGCAAACGCCGAGAGCGGGTGCTCCTCGACATAGGTCGTCGTCTTGCTGCCCCTGGCGATACTTCTCGGATTGCTTGGATCGACGAGGGACGGATCATCGACATTATCGTCAACCAGCGGCATGACGCCAAGTGACTCGACATCAAGCACTTCCTTGATGTCATCGCCGGTGCGGAAGAACCGATCCCGGAATTCCCGGAAAGCGCCGATGCCGCTTCCGACCGCACATCCGAGGAACATCGCAAAAGCGACGACGAGGGCTCTCTTCGGTGCACTCGGCTTCGTTGGGGTCTCCGCCATCGTGATAATGCGGGCAGCCGTTATCGGGAAGCTCTGCTGCTGAATTGCTTCTTGGTAACGCGTCAAGAAGCTCTGATAAAGATTCTTATAGGTATCGCGCGTGCGCTCGAGTTCGCGAACCTGCACCTGCGTTTCACCGGCCGTCGCAGCAACGCCCGTCGCCTGTGTGACGCTGTCGCGCAAGGAATTTTCTCGCGACTTCGCGACCTGCAGCTCGCTTTGGTAGCTCTCGGCGATGCGGTTCAACTCATCGAACATGAGTCTCTTATATTCTTCCATCTCCGCACGAAGCCGAACCGCCTGGACGTGATCGGGACCGAGCCGCGCCTCAATTTCGGTTTCGAGCTTGGAAGCCTCCAGATATTTCTTTCGCAGCTCGTTCGAAATGGAGCTGTCGAGCACATCCGTGACGATCGCATCGGTCTGCTTGGCGTCGATGATCGATTTGACGCGTGCATATTTTGCCTCGGCCTTCGCCGTCTCGGCCTGAGCATTGATCAATTGAGTGTTTATCTCGGAAAGCTGCTGCTCGCTGATCAGTGTACCGGATCCGGCTTCGACGAGCCCATGCTCGCTGCGGAATTTCTGAACCGCAAGGTCGGTGTCCAGCGCTTGCTGCCGGAGTTCTTCGATACGCTCTTGCAGCCATTGGCCGGCGCGGCGTGTCGCCTCATATTTTGAATTGAGTTTATCGACCAGATAGACATCGGCAATGGCCGCTGCGATCTGACGCGCCATATCGGGTGACTGCGAGGTATAACTGACATCGAGCACGTAGGATTTGCCGACACGCTCGACATCGATATTGCCGGCCACGGTCTCCGCAGCGTTCCGCCGCTGCATTTCCCGATCGGGCGCTACTGCTGCATCATCGGCAAACCATGACCTGAAATTCACCAGGGATTTCAGCGTTGCGACTGAAAACAGCGAATTCCGCTGTGCATTGAACACTGGGTCGTCGACCAGTTTCAACTTGTCGACGACAGCATAGGCGATCGTGTCGGATTTCAACAGCTCGACCTGACTGAGGACGGTACCTTCGTCATCATCCATCTGGCCGAAAGCCGCCAGCTGGTTGATCACCTGATTATCGCTGCGGTCGATCAGCACGCTTGTGTCGGCGGTATAGACCGGCACCGAAGTCAGCACATACACAATGCCGAGAATGGCGAATGCGAAAGCGCACGCCGCAACCATCCGCCACTGTCGGCGGGCAATCGCGATGAGCTTGTCGAAATCGATGAAGTCAGCTTCGTTTCCCGTATCGCGGGAGGGGTCGATACGTGGCGTAAGTTTATCTGGCGATAGCAATTTCGATCTCCAACTAAGGCGTAAAGCGCTAAGATCTACGGGCAATTCCAGCTATTGTATGACGGGTGTGCTCGGGCTGGTCGATCCCGTCGTGTCGGAGGACGACTGCCCTCCCCCATTGACGGTGAAGAATGTCCTCGTAGACGTCGAGGACGAGCTATCTCCGTCGCCGGCGTTCGAAACCAGCGAACCGGCAGTCGTCGCGGCGCCATCGAAGGGTGTGCCATCGTCAGATCCAGGACCTGTCTGGCCAATCGACCCCGTGTTGCCGATGCCTGCTGCGGCAGACGCACTTGCACCCGGGCCGAGCGCCGCGGTTCCGCCTTCGGCGAGGACCTTCGCAAAGGCGGCGAGCAACGGCGCAAGGTTGGGATCGGCACTAGCCGCATCGGCGACAGCCTTTTCGATCGCCAGCTTGAACTGCGGGTCCGTCACTTGGCAGCTGTTTGCCGCCCGCCCGAGACCGGAGCCGATCGCCGCCATCTGCGCGGCATTGGCCTTCTTGGCCTGCTCGATCACCGGCGACAGAGCGTCGTTGCTGCTGCCAACCAATGCGCGAACACGCGATGACAGAACCAACGGATCGGACATGTCGAGCAGAGCAGCTGGGCTACCCGTAAATCCACTGACATCGGCCGAAGTCAGATTTGCCGGACCGAGGCAAGCTGCTGCTAAAGCGCTTGAATTCATGCCGACAAACATTGCGACGACAATTCCGCTATACGCAAGCTTACGATAAACACCTGACCTTGCCATAACATCGTCCTTCATCAAATCCGCTATATAGGCCGCAGGCATTGATCACTCGTGATCGATGCCTGCTCGCCTATTTCAATCAATTTCCGAGATCCTGGACCGCGTTGCGGGTATCATTCGCATCGTCGGACACGCCGGCAACAGTGGACGATACCGAGTTTACGATGTCAAGGAACTTGACCAGTTCAACAGAGTCCGAATTGGAAATATAGATAATATCCTTGTCTTCCATCTTGAATTGCTGAGCGGCAAACAAGGTTGCCGGATCGCGGAGATTGGCGCGGACAATCACCGGAACCGTCTCACCTGCAAATCTCGTCGTGTCCACGTGCATCGCCTGAACCGTTTTCTTTGGAACAAGGCGATAGAGCAGGACCTGAGCCGGATCGGCGCGGTCGTCGCGCAGGCCGCCCGCCTTAGCGATTGCCTCTCCAAGGGTCAGGTCAGACTCTTCGAAGTCGAAGCGGCCGCTGGTGCCCGCGGCACCGAGCATAAGATAGGTGCGGCGCTCATGGTCGATCGAGACCGTATCATCCGGCGCAACATAGATATTTTCCACCGGATTCTTCAGCAGCGTGCTGTAGGCGACGGTTGCGGTCTTGCCGCGGCGCTGCAGCGTCACATTCGTTTCGATATTGTTGGTCGTCAAACCGCCCGCTGCGGAAATAACGTCGAGAACGCGCTCACCCGCCGGGCTGATCTGGACGCGCTGGGGATTATTGACGTCACCGAGCACAGCAACCTGGCTGGAGCGACTGGTCGTTGTCGTGATAACCACCTGCGGCTCGATCGCGCGGCTCGCCAGACGATCCTCGACGTCCTGTTCCACGGTCTCCTTGAGGCGACCGGCGGCCGGAACCCGACCCGCATAGGGAATCGTGATCGTTCCGTTTCTATCGATGGTCTGCTCCGGCAGAGAAATGTAATTGCCGGGTCGGCTACCAGCATCGGACGGAATGAAGAGACCGCCGGACTGAGCTTCGAAGATGGCGACTTGAACGACGTCACCGAAACCAAGTGGAATTTCAGGCGCTCCGCCTCGTCCGCCCCCAAACCCCTTGAAGGAAGTCGGCTGAGGTGCGGTAAAATATGTCAGAACGTTCTTGCTGAGATCAATCAGAGCGTAGTCGATACCGACGCGACGCTCCTTCGTGGTCACTTTCACTGCCGCATCTCGATCAACGTCTTTGTGATCGGGACCGGATCTGGGCAACGAGGTGCAGCTTGCCAATATAGTCGTTAGCGCTACAACAATGGCGACGCGTGTACTACCGATACGAGAACAACCCATAGAATAACCTGTGTTGACGCCCTTGAAGCTACTGCCCCGCAATCTGACAAAATACAAGACAATCCCCGATCAATAACACTGAAAGCCGATTAACATTCCCCTAACTGTGGCAGGCTGGCAACGCCAGGCGCTTGAGGAAGCGAAAAACGACCCAGTCCAACTTTTCTGGCGCCGTAACAACCCGAAGGCTAGACCCGCTATAAAATTTCTTGCGTTTCAGAGTCAACAGTTCGCACCTGCACAATCGCTATTTTCCAAAAACCGTCATAAACTATCCGTTTAAATTTTCGTTGATGAGCGGCCGCTCATATGCCGTGTGCGCCTCTCCATTGCTGCGACCAAGGCTTATCGCGACAATCGCACTGAGGAAGGCGGAGAAAAATACGGCGAAACCCGGTATTTGCAGCGAGAAATCGACCGCCGCGTGAAGAGCGACCAAAACCGTCGATGCCAGGCCGAGAAGAACATAATGCTTGAGACGCCGCCTTTGAGCGAGCCCGTGCCAGAACACCCTGGCAAGGACAGCGAAGGCGAGGATCGCCGTAATCGGGAACAAGATCCCCAGGCCCAGAAATCCTTCGAGATAGAAATTGTGCGCTCGGTCGAAGATCCCGAAAATTCCGCAGGCCGGATCGCGGTAGGCGGAAAACACGGTGCGGAAAGTTCCGAGGCCGGTTCCGGTCAACCAATGATCCGAGATGGCGCGCCATATGCCCGGCAAGATGCAGAACCGATCATCATCCTCAAGCCGCCGCTCTTGTGCGCGCAAAATCGCCTGACCCGCAAACACCGTCAGCAGCACAACAACGAAACCAATCGCCGAGAGGAGCTTCAGCATGGAATGCCATTTTGGCGCCGGTCTTAGACCACGCCTCGAGCCGTTCCAATTGATGACAAGCCACGGAAAATAAATGAGAGCGGCAACGAAGGTCGCAAATATCCCAGCGCGCGAGCGGGTCAGCATCAGCGCGGTGAAGCATGCGCACAACAACAGGATGTAGATCCACGATTTTAGGACAAGAGTGTTTCGGCCCGGCTCGCCGGGCGGGTGGTTTGAATAGGAACGGGCGATGTCTCTGACCAGCGTCAGCATCAGCAGCGTTCCAAGCCCAAGGAAGGTCGCGGCGGTGTTGCGGTTGACGAAGACTGCGGTCAGGCTGTCAAGGTAGGCGCGTTTCTCCACGACGATCAGGATGTTGGGAAACAGTGAAAACTGCAGCAGGCCGAACACAGCGATGATGCCCGCTGAAAGCCCGAGGAGCGCCAGCACTTTCCTCGCGCGCTGATCGGTATCGCATAAGAAAAGCCCGGTCAGGAACGTGACGAATGGCAGCGCCACCGAGAGGATCGACGCCAGCGTATCGGCCGGCTCGACCGAGATTGCCGCATATTCGACACCTGCAAGGTCACGCGCAACACTCCAGGCCGGATTTGCCAGCCAGTTGGAAGGCAGTTCGATGGTCTGGATGAACGTCCAGCCTGTCACCACGACGAGCATCAACAAAGCGCTGCTGAAAACCCATCTGCTTTGTCTCGGCTCTCCGAACAGCAGTGCCGAAATGGCGCCGAGGGCAAACATTCCGATCGCGGCAAAGGCGAAGGGAATGGGCGTGACGCTGCCGAAAGGAATGAGCGTCAGTATAACGAGGCCGATAAAGGCGACGAGAAGAGCTTCCCGCAAGACCTGCCTGTTGACGAGGTTGGATAACATTCGATCTCTTCACCAGCGCGCGGCAATGGCAGAATTACAACCCAAGAGATTAATATGCACGTACTAACATAAGTTGCATATCAAGGGCTTGCGTGTTAAAGTGTAACAGAATTTCACATCGTTTAAAATTGTCGCGAAAGACTTAAGCCAATCGAGACCAGCCCCGGCTATGCTCCGTCAAGCAGCAGGAACGGGACAGACGTTCTGCAGCCAATACTTGGCAGATCACTAAATCGCCATGCCATTGACTGAGACAAAAGGCAAGCCAGATCTCAATCGGTTGCCCTGAACGGGGATTTAACAGATGAAGAAAACATTCGTTACACTTCTGGCGCTGGCCTTTACGGCAGGGAATGCCTGTTCGGCACTTGCCGCCGGTCCCGCAGGTTTTGCCCGCGGTTTGAATGGCAGTTCGGCGGTCAGCTACATCTCTGAAAAAAGCAAAATCATTCCGCCCTTCGCCCAGGTGTTGTTCTGTGCTCAGAACCCGGCCGAATGCCGCGACAACAACGGTCTCTCGGTCGTTGCGCTCACGGATGAGCAAATGCTGCAGTTGAAGAACGTGAACGGCACCGTCAATCGTACGATGATCGGCCGAAACGATTCCCGCACCGAATTGAACGGTGACGTCTGGAAGGTGAATGTCCGCAGCGGCGACTGCGAAGATTTCGCACTCACCAAGCGCAGCCGGCTGATTGCAATGGGCTGGTCGTCGCGCGCTTTGCGGATCGCAACCGCGTTTACACCCTCCGGTGAAGGCCATGCCGTCCTGGTGGTCAGGACCGACAAGGGCGACCTCGTACTCGACAACAGGCAAAGCAGGATCAAGAACTGGCGGGATACCGATCTACGTTGGGACAAGATTCAATCGGGAACAGACCCGTATGTCTGGTATCGGCTGTGACCGCAGGCGCGACAAAATAAACTGAACGCACCGTCTTGGAGATCGAAGTCGAGCCGCTCTGACGAACGGCTCGACTTGTCATATTGCCCACACAAACCTATGTTTTTTGCCATCGACGGGGCGGCCGACAGAAGGCTGCGGCGCCCAAAGTTCGATTTCCGGTTTGGGTATCAAGCGATCTTCGATATTGTCTTTTCGTCCAGATTAAGTATGACGGTCGCCATGCTGCGACGCAGCATGACGTTCTACTCTAATGATTTGAGGGAAATATGCGCATCACGATGATTGGATCAGGCTATGTCGGCCTCGTTTCAGGCGTTTGCTTTGCGGATTTCGGCCACGACGTCATCTGCGTCGACAAGGATCTGAGTAAGATCGAAGCCCTTCGCGACGGCCGCATTCCGATCTTCGAGCCGGGTCTGGAGCAATTGGTCGCCGAAAATACCAGCACTGGCCGCCTGTCGTTTTCGACGGATGTCGGCGAAAGCGTCCGTAGCGCCGATGTCGTGTTTATCGCGGTCGGCACGCCATCGCGGCGCGGCGATGGCCACGCCGATCTCTCCTATGTCTACGCCGCTGCGCGCGATATAGCCACCTATGTGGAAGGCTTCACCGTTATCGTCACCAAGTCGACGGTGCCGGTCGGCACCGGCGACGAAGTCGAGCGCATCATGCGCGAAACCAATCCTGCGGCTGATGTCGCCGTCGTTTCCAATCCGGAGTTCCTGCGCGAAGGCGCGGCGATCGAAGATTTCAAGCGTCCCGACCGTATCGTCATCGGGCTGAATGACGACCGGGCGCGCGAAACCATGACCGAGGTTTATCGTCCGCTTTACCTCAACCAGGCACCCCTGGTCTTCACCACCCGCCGCACGTCGGAACTGATCAAATATGCAGCCAATGCATTCCTCGCGATGAAGATCACCTTCATCAACGAGATTGCTGATCTCTGCGAACGGGTCGATGCAAACGTCCAGGACGTTTCGCGCGGCATCGGTCTCGATGGCCGTATCGGCGCCAAGTTCCTGCATGCCGGTCCGGGTTACGGCGGTTCGTGCTTCCCGAAGGATACGCTGGCCCTTGCCAAGACGGCGCAGGATTTCGACGCGCCGGTGCGTCTCATCGAGACGACGATCTCGATCAACGACAACCGCAAGCGGGCGATGGGCCGCAAAGTCATTTCGGCCGTCGGCGGCGACATTCGCGGCAAGAAGATCGCCATTCTCGGCCTGACCTTCAAGCCGAACACCGACGACATGCGCGACAGCCCGGCGATTGCCGTCATTCAGACCCTGCAGGACGCCGGCGCCCAGGTGGTCGGCTACGATCCCGAGGGCATGGAGAACGCCCGCAAGGTGATCGAAAACATCGAATATGCGAGCGGTCCCTATGAAGCGGCCGCCGGTGCGGATGCGCTCGTCATCGTCACTGAATGGAACCAGTTCCGCGCGCTCGATTTCAATCGCCTGAAGCAGTCGATGCGTGCACCGGTCCTGGTCGACCTGCGCAATATCTACCGCAGCGACGAGGTCCGCAAACACGGGTTTACCTATACCGGCATCGGCACCAATCTCTATCAGGAATTGGCAAACAGCTGACAGGTCCTGGTGAACTCCTAATCGTTCTGACGCCGCGGAGCATAAATCCCGCGGCGTTTGTTTTTGAGCACCGCACTCCTCTTATCCGATCTATAGGATCCCGACCCGCGTCCCTTTTATCGTCAGCACGGTCAGCCGTCCCGTCGCCGAAACCGCCGTGTCGATGCCGATCCGTTGCGGACCACGTGTCGGGATCCGCCCCGGGGTATGCCCATGGATCACGAGGACGGGAAGCTGCGGTCCTTCATCCAGGAAAGGTTGGCGGATCCACATCAAATCGCTGTCCTTCTGCCTCTTCAGGTCGATGCCCGGTTTGATGCCGGCATGGACGAAGACCACCCTTCCCATCCGCAGCATGATCGGCAGCGATTCCAGGAGTTCGATGTGCCGCTCGGGGATCATGTTGCGAATGACGCGGGCAATCATTTCGCTTCCCGCCGCCGAATGCAGCAGATGCTCGATATCGATACCGTATGAATGCAGCGTCTCCGTCCCGGCAAAACCCAGCCATTCAAGAATCCGCGCCGGTTTGCGATAGAGCTTCACCAGCTCCGCATCGTGATTACCGCACAGAGCGAAACGCTGAAATCCAGGCGGCGGGGTCTTGCTCAGGAACTCCAGCACCGAGCTCGAATCAGGCCCGCGGTCGACATAATCGCCGAGCAATACGATGAGTTTCGGCCCCGGAATGCGCGCAGCGTCCTCCTCGATGCGGCGATGCGCCTCGACAAGCTCGTTGTAACATCCGTGAACATCGCTCATCGCATAGACCGCAGCGAAATCGCCTTCGGCAAACGTCAGCCGAGTGCGTCCTTTGCGGTTGCCGGCCAGTATCGGTATCTTTCGTCGCCACGGCCCGAGATAGTTAAACATGTAACCTATTTATGCGATCCGATAGCACACCAGGCTGTCGGATAAGCTCCATTCTGACCCATCCCTGCACGGGGATGAAGCTCAGTGTTCAAAAGAAGTTGGCCTGATCACGGCTTCATCGAATTGTAACCGGAACCGGTTGCCATATTCGAAACGATATAATCCGTCGCTATTTGCTGCACCGGTTGGGCCTGGCTGGCGCCTCCATTGCTGCCGGAACCGGTCTCCTCCGCACGGGACACTGCACCTTCGTTTCGAATCACCTAATTCTCACATCGCCACCATCGCATGCAGATCGGCTTTCCGAGGCATATCATTCGCCGCTCACGCGACGCGCCTGCTAGAAACGCCAGTTGTAGCCGGTCATTTTGAAGGCATCACGGTTTAATATTGTGCCGTATTTTGGTATGCGATGGTTAATTCAGCGTTAAATCATATTACTGGCTCCATAGGAGGCTGTGTCAGTCGCCGGCTCTCCGAGCGAGAGAGCTTCCGGCAATCGAATTTCCACAGGCAGCGCCTACTGAAAAGCTGCAAAAATCAACTATAACGAGAGCCATCATAAAAAAATAAACGCTTAAGCTTATGGTGCTTGACGGTACTGCGATGCCGCACGATGATGGCGCATTGCAGCGTGAATGACATTCCTCACCAAATCTCAGATCAGAAACTGCGGGGTGCAAAGTGGAAACTGCGGTTGATTCGAAACTTATCGAGGCGATCACCTACGACGAAGACAGCCGGCATCTACGGGTTTATCTGACAAACGGTCAGAGGCGAGAATATGAAGGCGTCCCCAAGGGCGTCGTCGTCGGCTTGACGATGGCGGAATCCCCGGGAAATTTTTATATGACGGCAATCAGGGGCAAATATCCTCCCCGCCCCTAACAATCCATCAATCCAGCCAGGATGCGGGACCGGTATTCACCGGCCCCGCAAATCGGCGCCACCGACTGGCGGCACATTCCATCAATAGCCGCTGAAGAAATCGCGAACAGCATTGATCTCGAGCGGCGCAATCTCATGGCCGCCGGGATGCCATACCGTCCTGACATCAGCCCCGCGATCTTTCAGATGCTCCGACAGCGCCTCGGTCAACGGGACGGGAGCGATCGGATCCCGCTGGCCGGCTGTCACCAGCACCTTTCTCCCCGCAAGAGTTGCCTGGGTTTCGGGCTGAAACGGAATGAGCGGGTGCATCAAAACAGCGGCATCGAAGATGCCCTTCTCGATCAGCACATTGGCAAGAATGTTTGCGCCGTTCGAAAAGCCCAGGCCGAGAATCTGGGAAGCCTGGTGCTCGTCAGCCAATGACCTGACATAGGCGGCCATCTTCTCCGTTGCCCGTGAAAGATCGGCCATGTCGTAGACCCCTTCCCCGGTACGCCGGAAGAATCGCGCCGCGCCATGTTCGGAAACGTCGCCGCGCGGCGAGAGAATCGTCGCTTCGGGCAGCAGGCGCCGGCCGAGATCGAAGAACTGGTTCTCGTCGCCACCGGTGCCGTGCAGCACCAGCAAAATGGGTTTATCAGGCGCACCGGCATGCAGCCGGTGCACATATCCAGGTTCGGTCATATCGCCTCTCCTTACGCTTCGAGCGGCTGCAGGTGTTGCTCGAGCAGCGCGCGAAGATGGGTGTGCTGCTGCGGCAGCTTCAGAGCTTCGCCGAGGTGGGCCGTATCCTCGTCGCGGTCAAAGCCCGGCTCATTGGTCGCGACCTCGAACAGCACGCCGCCCGGCGTGCGGAAATAGATCGCCCAGAAATAATCGCGGTCGATTACCGGGGTCACCTGATAGCCGGTGTCCATCAGCGCCTTGCGCACTTCGAGCTGCTTTTCGCGATTTTCAACGGCGAAGGCGACGTGATGAACGGAGCCGGCGCCGGGCAGCGCGCGGGCAATGTTCGGCATGGTCTCGAGATCGATGAGGTGGGCACCGTTGCCATCAGGCTTGATCAGCCGCTTGACGCCGTCCCGTTCCTCGCCAACCTCGTAGCCCATGAACTTCAGAAGTTCGGCGGTAGCGCCTTCATCCCGCAGGCGCATCGCTACGGAGTGAAAGCCGCGAATGGCGTGGTCCTCGCTGATGCCGCCATGTGTCCAAGCCTGGCGGGCATCGTCCTCGACCTCGACAAGCGCAAAGCCGTCACCGTCGGGGCCGGAAAAATTCAGGCGCTTCTCGCCGAAGCTTTCCTCGGCCTTCAGCCCGCCGATATTCAACGTGCTGAAACGATCGCTCCAGAAGCCGAGCGAGCCTTGCGGAACGGAAAACACCGTCGTGCCAACCTCACCGGTGCCGGGACGGCCCTGCGCCATCTTCGGGAACGGGAAATAGGTCATGACAGTGCCTGGCGCACCGGTCTCATCACCATAATAGAGATGATAGACATCAGGCGCGTCGAAGTTCACCGTCTTCTTGACACGGCGCAAGCCGAGCACATTGGTGAAGAACTGGTTGTTGGTGCGGGCGTCCTCCGCCATCGACGTGACGTGGTGCAGACCCTTGATCTGATCGAGCATGTGAGACCCCTTTCTTGCCCGCGGCTCGCGGGCTTTCGATGAGGCTAAGATGCGCGCTGAAGCTCGCTGCGAACAGACCCATAGACCAGAACGCATTGTCTTCTTTTAGTGAACGAACATCACCGCGCGTTCACAGTTCGGTGTCTTTGGGATCGACCGGCAATTGCCAGTCGATCGGCTCGCGTCCGCGTGATTGCAGGAAGTCATTCGCTTTTGAGAAATGCCCGCTACCGAAAAACCCGTTATGAGCCGAAAGCGGCGAGGGATGCGGCGCCCTGAGCACGAGATGCCGTGTCGTATCGACGAAGGCCGCCTTGCGCTGGGCATAGGCGCCCCAGAGCATAAAGACCACGGATTCGCACTCGTCGTTGACTTTCCGGATGACAGCGTCGGTGAAGCGCTCCCATCCCTTGCCCTGATGGGCCGCCGCCTGCCCTTCTTCGACGGTCAGCACGCTGTTCAGCAGCAGCACGCCCTGTCTCGCCCAATGTTCGAGGAAACCGTGACGCGCCGGCGCTATGCCAAGGTCCGTCTGCATCTCCTTGTAGATGTTGACGAGAGAGGGCGGGATGCGCACGCCCGGCCGCACGCTGAAGCACAGCCCGTGGGCTTGCCCCAGCCCGTGATAGGGGTCTTGGCCGAGAATGACGACCTTGACGTTTGAGATCGGCGTCAGGTCGAGGGCGCGGAAATATTCACTGCCGCGGGGGAAAATCCGCTTACCGACCTGCTTCTGCGCGACAAGAAAAGATTTGAGTTGCTGCATGTAGGGGCTCGAGAATTCTCCCGCCAAGGCAGCCTTCCAGCTCTCTTCGAGACTGACTGACGTATCGCTCATCCAGCAAACCCTTCGCATATGACGAAACAACGGACACACGGTTCTAACAAAATCGATCTACGCTGCAATGCCTGCCCGCTCGGCAATGGGTCTACGTCTTTGGGATAGGCGAGAGAAGATTGCGAGAGGCTGTCCGAGCCACGGTCGTCCGTGTTTAACTATATGACGGCTTCGGTATTTACGCCGACCGGCGGCCTGAGTAGAACCTTGATGATAAACCGGAGACATGTCTTCAGATGAAATTCGGCACGAGCGGCCTTCGCGGACTTTCAGTGGATCTCAAGGGACGCGCCTCCGCGCTTTATGCGACGGCGTTCGGCAAATATCTGCTGCAGACCGGCAAGGCGCAGGTCGGCGATGCCATTCTGATCGGCCGCGATTTTCGCGATTCGAGCCCCGATATCTCGGGAAATTGTGCCGGCGCACTCACCGCGCTCGGCTTCCGGGTACTCGACTGCGGCAATGTCCCGACACCCGCCCTTGCCCTCTATGGCCTCGAGAGCAACGCTGCATGTCTGATGGTCACCGGCTCGCATATTCCCGCAGACCGCAACGGCATCAAGTTCTATCGTCCGGACGGCGAGATCGACAAATCGGACGAGGCTGATATCACCGCATTGGCGGCCGAGATCGAACGAACAGGCGAGGCCGTGGCAGAGGCGCCGGCCCAGACCGAAGATCATGAGGCGATCTGCCGACAGCTCTTTTTCCAACGCAATGCTGCCCTGCTTCCGCAAGGCGCGCTATCCGGGCTGAAGATCGGCGTCTACCAGCACAGCACGGTCGCCCGCGACCTGCTGGTTGACGTTCTCGCCCATTACGGCGCCGAGATCACCGCTCTCGGACGTTCGGAGAATTTTATCCCAGTCGACACCGAAGCTGTTTCCGAAGAGACGGTCACATTGATGAAGCACTGGGTGTCCGAGCAAAAGTTTGATGCGATCGTATCGACCGATGGCGACGGCGACCGCCCGCTGGTCGCGGACGAAACCGGCACGCCATTGCGCGGCGACCTTCTCGGCCTTGTCGCAGCCAATTTTCTCGGCGCCGGCGCGGTGGTGACACCGGTAACCTCCAATTCCGGCATCGAGGCGGCGGGCTCTTTCGCCGTCAGGCGCACACGGGTCGGCTCGCCCTTCGTCATCGCAGGCATGGAAGAGGCCGTCGCGGCCGGCGGGGATCGTGTCATGGGCTTTGAAGCCAATGGCGGGCTGCTGACCGCAACGCCCTTCGATATTAACGGCCAGAATGTGCGCGCCTTGCCGACGCGCGACTGTTTTATCCCGATGCTGGCGATGCTGTCGCTCGCCGCCATCCGCAGGCAGCCGCTCTCGGCCATTGCCGCCTCCTATCGCCTGCCCTTTGCCGCCGCCGATCGCCTGGAGAATTTTCCGGTGCAGACGAGCGCGGCGCTGATGGAACATCTGCGCGCGTCCGACGAAAATCTTGTCGCCTTCCTGCAGCCGGTCGGCGAGGTGGCGACGAAATCTGATATCGACGGACTTCGCGTGACGCTGAAAGACGGCAGGATTATTCATTTCCGCCCCTCCGGCAATGCGCCGGAAATGCGCTGCTACGTGGAAGCCGGCAGCGAAACCGCAGCCCTGGCTCTGCTGGAGACAGGGCTCACCCGAATAACGGACTGGGCAGACGCCCGCTAACGTGCCACGAACAAGCTTTTTTCAAGGAAACCGCCTATGACGCAGAAAATCGTTCCCGTGATCATGGCCGGCGGCAAAGGCACGCGGCTCTGGCCGCTTTCCCGTGCCACCGCCCCGAAACAGTTCATCCAGTTCGTCGGCAACAAGACCATGTTTCAGGAGACCCTCGAACGTGTTTCCAACCCGGAGCTCTATGAAGCCCCGATCGTCGTCACCAATGAGGAATTTCGCTTCCTGGTCGCCGAGCAAGCCCGCGCCCTCGCCGTCCCGCTCGCCGCAGTGCTGCTTGAACCGGTCGCCCGCAACACCGCCGCGGCGGTGGCCGCTGCCGCAACACTTGCCGCTGAGCTTTTCGGCAAGGGAACCATCATCCAGATGCTCGCCTCGGATCACGAGATCCTCGCCGACAACAGCTATTTCGATTGCATCCGCATCGCTCGCGATGCCGCAGCCGACGGCAAGCTCGTAACCTTCGGCATCAGCCCCACCGAGCCGGCGACCGGCTACGGCTATATCGAAATCGGCGATGCGCTCGAAAACGGCGCCCACAAGGTCAGCCGTTTTGTGGAAAAACCGGCACTTGAGAAGGCCGAGCAGATGCTTGCCGACGGCGGCTTCTACTGGAACTCCGGCATCTTCATGTTCCCGGTGGCGGAACTTATTGCCGAAATGCAGGAATACGCCCCCGATGTGCTGAAGGCGGCAAGCAAGGCCGTCTCCAAGGCAAGCCGCGACCTCGACTTTACCCGCCTTGACGCCGACCATTTTGCCAAGAGCCCCGATATCTCCATCGACTACGCGATCATGGAAAAGACCGCCAAGGCAGCGGTCGTCCCCTCGTCGTTCAAATGGTCTGATATGGGAAGCTGGGATGCCGTTTGGAAATCAGGCGTCCGCGACGACAACGGCAATGTCGCTGCCGCAAACACAACCGTCGTCAATACCCGCAACTCACTGGTCATGACCCACGGCGTGCATCTTGCCGTCCAGGGCATGGAGGATGTCGCCGTCATTGCCAGCGAGGACGCCGTCTATGTCGGACCGCTCAAAGACAGCCAGAATGTCGGGCAATTGGTCAAGATGCTGGCCTCCTCGTCCGCGACCGCGAAATTCACCGAAACCCACCCGACATCCTACCGGCCGTGGGGCGGCTACACCTCCATCTTCAATGGCGATCGCTTTCAGGTGAAGCGCATCTTCGTCACGCCGGGCAAGAAGCTTTCGCTCCAAAAACACCACCATCGTTCCGAACACTGGGTCGTCGTCAAGGGAACCGCTGAGGTGACGGTCGGAGAGACCGTGCGGATGCTGCGCGAGAACGAGAGCGTCTATATTCCTCTCGGCGAAGTCCATCGCCTCGCCAACCCCGGCAAGATCCTCCTCGAACTGATCGAGGTGCAGACGGGCTCCTATCTCGGCGAGGACGACATTATCCGCATCGTCGATGAGTTCGGAAGAACGTAGCATCGCAGCCAAAGCGGTGGCGGCGTCCAAACAATTGGCCGCTTTTCCGGCACGACCGCCATCGCTGTTGAATTCGCTATCGGAATTCTCGTAGAATGGCCGTACCGAAAGACATGACTGGAGATATCTCCCTGATGCGCATCTTGCCCGCCCTCGCCGGATTTCTTTCAATCATGGTACCCGCAATGGCGTTTGCCGAAACCGCAAAGATGCGAACCGCAAGCGAAGCTGAAATTCGCGAGCACCTGCCGGGCACGTCGGAGCTGAAAGAAAGCAGCAACGGTTACGAATATCGCAAGGGAAACGCCAATGGCTATAAGATCACAAATGGCCAAGTGTGCGTCCGGTTTCCGAACAAGTCGACCGACTGCGTCAACGTGAAGACCGACGGCGAGAAGTTTCAGATGATCGACAAGAAAGGCGGCAGAACGAAATTTTAACTTTGGCCGGCAAGCTTATTTTGCCGGTATGGTTTCGCTGCCCGTGTCGAGGACAAATTCGGCGATCAGGCCTGAATGGTTCGAGCCAAGACTGTCATCGAGACGTTTCAGCGATGTCAGATGAAGCGGCGCGCGCGCAAATATGTGATCGATGGCGATCCCGAGCAAGCCGGCGCCGACCGGCCATGTTGCCGGTTCCGGCACGATCGTTTTCAGCTTCTGGTCGCGCAGGAAACCCTGGATGCTCGGGGCGATCACCGAGGAGTTGAAATCGCCCGACAGCACCAGAGGACCGTCGATTGATCCAAGCGTTTTGGCGAGATCTTGCAATTCAGCCATCTGGAAATCGTCGAAATACGGTTTTGTCAGGTGCGCCGAAACCAGATTGATGGTTTCGCCGCCGAAGTCGACACTCGATATAACCAGCCTGTTTTTCCGGAGACTGCCCATGCTTGCGACCTGTCGGCTGACGAATGGGCGTTTGGACAGCACCAGCGTATCGCACGTGTCCTTCCCGGTTTCGCAGCCGATGTGATAGGGATAGGCTTTGAACAATTGCTGCAGGTGGAACGTCAGCGGCTTGGCTTCGAGCAAATTGACGACATCGGCATTTGAAGCGATCACCATGTCGGTGATTGCAGTCGAGTTCTTCCAGTTGTCGATCGCGATATTGAACGACATTAGCCGAAAAAGTGGCGGCCTGTCCGTGCCCCTGTCATCCTGCGAAAACTCGCGCAGCGCGATGACGCCATGCAAGATGAGAAGAAGCGAGGCAAACAGAAGGACGAAGCCGTAGATCTGTCTCCTGACAGCCAGAATGATAAGGCTGGCGGCAACAAAGAGGACGCCGAAATGGACCTGAAAGCTGTAGAGAAAGGACAGTAGCCAGAAGTTCGTGACAAAGCGTAGAGACACGATCGCGATCGCAACGGTCAGAAACGCACAGAGAACCCAATAAATTATCTCTCTCATCGATCCTGACCTGCTTGCAGCCGAGCGGCTGGCCATAACATGCAGGCCAGTATGTTGCAATGCAGCATACTGGCCTGCATGTTATGGCCAGCCGCTGGCCTTCAGATGATATCGACGACCTTTCCGTCATTCGGCAGGGCAGCCGGTAAATAGGCCGACGACCGCAGCGAGGGCCGCCGCCCTCTCTTTCAAAGAACTATCGACTCGGCCTCTTCTTATCCTGTAAGGGGTCACGTCATAGGGAATCGGCTTTTTGCCGTCGGCAGAAAGCCGAGAGAAGGTGGGAATGCGCTACTTCATTACCGGAACCGCCGGCTTTATCGGCTTTCATCTGGCCAGGCGTCTGCTGCAGGAAGGGCATGAGGTCACAGGCTTCGACGGCCTCACTCCCTATTACAATGTCAAGCTCAAGGAGATGCGTCATGCGGCGCTCTCCCAGTTTCCGACCTTCACACCCGTCATATCAATGCTCGAGGACCGGCCAGCTCTGGAAGCCGCTGTTCTGGCGGCCAAGCCCGACATCCTGATCCACCTCGCCGCACAGGCCGGCGTGCGCTATAGTCTTGAGAATCCTGAGGCCTATCTTCGTTCGAACGTCGAAGGCTCGTGGAACATCATGGAAATCGCGCGGCGCGTCGAAATCCGTCACCTGATGCTGGCCTCGACATCATCGATCTATGGCGCCAATGCAACCGTCCCCTTTCATGAGACCGATCGCGCCGATGAGCCGCTGACCATCTACGCAGCGACGAAGAAATCGATGGAGCTGATGGCGCACAGTTATGCCCATCTGCACAAGATTCCGACAACGGCCTTTCGCTTCTTCACCGTTTATGGTCCGTGGGGCCGGCCCGACATGGCACTGTTCAAATTCACCAAGAACATGCTCGAAGACCAGCCGATCGAGATTTACGGCGAAGGCAAGATGAGCCGTGACTTCACCTATATCGACGATCTCGTTGAAGCGATCGTCAGGCTGTCGGCAATCGCCCCTGGCGAGGACAACCGTCTGGACAACGTGGCTATCGAAACGCTTTCGCGCCAGGCGCCCTTTCGGGTCGTCAATATTGGCGGCGGCCAGCCGGTCAGCCTGATGGATTTCGTCGAAACGGTCGAGAAGGCGCTCGGCCGTCCCGCCATCCGCAAGATGCTGGCAATGCAAAAGGGTGACGTGCCGCGCACATTCGCAGCCCCGGATCTGCTCGTTGCGCTGACGGGTTACAAGCCGGATACGACCTTGAAAGTCGGCGTCAAGGCTTTCGTCGACTGGTATCTCGATGCGCGAGCTGAGCTCGACGCTTAGATTATCCCCAACGCCGAACCGAAAGTACTTTCTGTGACCCGGAATCAGCGCAGAAACGTCACCGCCTGCACCGCGTCGACCGCCTTCGAAAACACATAGTCGACGACAACGGTCAGCTTCTGCGAATAGGCCTTGAGCTGATAATCCTCGCCCTCGATTTGAGCAGGGCTGCGCAGGACGAAAGGCACCGCCGGGCGCACGAAACCGGCGCGTGTCGTCAACGGAATTTCGGGCGAATGGCCGATGGCAGAGGTGTACATCAGATCGCGGCCAAGGCTGGCGGGGCCGATGGCGAGCGCCGGGCCGGCAGCGCCGGTGATGGTCAAAGTCAAAGCCATGGCAGCAAGAATTTTATGCATGTCGAAGTCCCCGTTTGCGGATCGGCGGGCTTCGCTTCGCCCGTCTCCAAACGATCGCTGCGTCTGTCCACGCTTCGGTCGCTTTCATGAGGCCACTCTACACATCAGTATTTGCAGGGCTTTTAAGTAGATCAGTCAAATTTTACGAAATTTGATTTTCTCTGGAAGGGCTCGGCACTCACCAGGAAAATAGGTTCACGGACCCGCATGGCCGGGAATGCGACGTCGGCAAATATGCCGATGATTTGGACGCAGATCGCTCTAAAGAACGCGATCCAGCCGCTTGTTGATATGCAGGTTCGGCATCAATCCCGCACTTTGCGCAGCATGATAGGATTCACGCGCCGCATCGAACGAGATCGACCACATGATGGCGCTCAGGAGCAGCGCAATGATATAAATTTGAATACGCATCTCCTCGGCGATACTGAAAGAGCAAGGCAGATTTGTGTCAAAAAATGATCGCAAAAACAGTAAAAAAGAGCCGGCCATTTCTTCCCTAAATGCGTGGCGCCAGACACATTCGTGTCGCGAAAATTTGCGATGGCGCATCGCCGCCTGTTAGCAGCCAAGCAGCCAACCCCAAGGCTTGGTTTCTCTTCCATCTTGAGAACCCTCAGAGGTCCGTTCGCCACGGGCCTCTTTGCTTTTTTGCCGAAGGTTACCGCAGGCAACTGAAATCTCCAGATACATTGAGCCTGACAAGAAATATATCAATCGATTGACTTATTATGGATCCGGCGTTATAAGGCCGTTATGAACCAGGAACGCGACGCCCAAACTCCGCCAGCATCCGCCCGCGCCGAGATCGCACGCCAGAAGATGCTTTCCGCTGCCCTCGACGTCTTCGGCCGTTACGGCTTCGATGGCGCCTCGACACGTCAGCTCACCGAGGCGGCCGGCGTCAACCTGCAGGCGATCCCCTATTATTTCGGCAGCAAGGAAGGCCTCTACATCGCCACCGCCGAGTATCTGATGGCCCGCATCGATATGCATGTCGGTGACATGAGGGCGCGCATCGGCACACATCTTATGACGCTCGATGCCGCTGGAAAACCACTCGGCGAAACCGAAGCCCGTCGCTTCCTCGCAGACATTCTCCAGACAATGGTGACGCTTTTCGTCGGCAAGGAATCCGAATCCTGGGCGCGCTTCCTGATCCGCGAGCAAATGGAGCCGACCGAAGCCTTCGCAAGGGTCTATCAGGGCATCATGCGGCCGATGATCGAGATGAGCCGGCGGCTGATCGGCGTCATCCTGCGTGAGGATCCCGCCTCGGAACATGTGCGCCTGCGCACCTTCACCCTTATCGGCAGCATCCTCGTCTTTCGCGTCACCCATGCGGCCGTGCTTACCCAGATGGAATGGGACGCCGTCGGCCCGGAACAGGTGCAAACCTTGCGCGGCCTCGCCGCTGAACTGGTCGATGTGCTCGCCCCGTCGAAGGCAGGCGCAGCATGAAACGCATCCTTCCCCTCGCCCTCCTTCTCCTCGTTGCGGCGGGCGCCGCCTGGTGGTACGGCCTGCCCGAAAAACTCGGCTGGCTGCCCGAAGCCCGCCGCGAATTTGTCCTTTACGGCAATGTCGATATCCGCCAGGTCTCACTCGGCTTCCGTGTCAGCGGTCGCCTTTCCGAACTTCACGTCGACGAGGGCGATGTCGTCAAGAGCGGAACGGTTCTGGCCAAGCTCGATGCCGCACCCTATGAATTTGCCGTCCGCTCTGGCGAAGCCAATGCCGCAGCTCTTCGCGCAACGCTCGACAAGCTGAAGGCCGGCCCGCGCCCGACAGAGATCGCCCAGGCGCGCGCCGCCTATGATGAAAGCCTGGCAGATCTCGAAAACGCCAACCTCGCCTATGACCGCGCCCGCCAGCTTCGTCCGCAGGGCACGATTTCCGAGGCGAGTCTTGACCAGGCGACCGCCGCAAGGGCCATGGCCGCCGCCCGCTCCGATTCCGCCGGCGAGGCGCTGAAGTTGCTGCAGGAAGGTTCGCGCGTCGAAGATATCGCCGCCGCCGACGCGCAGGTGAAGGCTGCCGAGGCGAGCCTTGCCTCGGCCCGCACCTCGCTTGCAGATACCGAGCTTCGCGCCCCGAACGATGGCGTCATCCTCTCACGTGTGCGGGAAAATGGTGCGATCGTCTCGCCGGCCGACACCGTCTTCGTATTGTCCCTGACCAAACCAGTCTGGGTGCGCAGCTATATCGCCGAACCCGATCTCGGCCGCCTTCACCCCAGCATGAAGGTTTCCGTCGCCTCCGACACGGCGCCGGACAAGCCCTATGAAGGCACGATCGGCTTCATCTCGCCGGTCGCCGAATTCACCCCGAAATCGGTGGAGACGCCGGAGCTCAGAACCGATCTCGTCTATCGCCTGAGGATCGTCATCGACCAGCCCGGCCCGGATCTGCGCCAGGGCATGCCGGTCACCGTGCGGCTTCCGACGCCTGCGGCGGGCGGACAATGACCGTCGAACCCGGCCGGGACGACAAGCCGCTCGTCCGGATCGACGGCGTCACCAAGCGCTTCGGCGATGCACCCCCTGCCCTCGACGCCGTCTCCGGCGTCATCGGCGGCGGTGCGATCACCGGCCTCGTCGGTCCAGACGGCGCCGGCAAGACGACACTGATCCGGCTGATGACCGGCCTGATGCTGCCTGATACCGGAACGGTGGAAGTTCTCGGCTTCGACACGAGCAAGAATGCCGCCGGCATCCAGGCGGCCATCGGTTACATGCCGCAGCGCTTCGGCCTCTATGAGGACCTGTCGGTGCAGGAAAACCTCGATCTCTATGCCGATCTGCGCGGCCTGCCGAAGAGCGAACGCGCCAGCGCCTTCGACGAACTGCTGACCTTCACCGATCTCAAGCGCTTTACCGGCAGGCTTGCCGGAAAACTCTCCGGCGGCATGAGGCAGAAGCTCGGTCTTGCCTGTGCGCTTTTGAAGAAGCCGCGCCTGCTGTTGCTCGACGAGCCGGGCGTCGGCGTCGATCCGATCTCGCGTCGTGACCTCTGGAAGATGGTCGAAAACCTGACCAAGGAAGGCATCGGCGTGCTCTGGTCCACTGCCTATCTGGATGAGGCTGAGGCCTGCGACCACGTGCTGCTCTTGAACCAGGGAAAACTGCTGTTTTCGGGAAAACCGGCTGACATGACCGGCCGCGTCAGCGATCGGGTCTTCCGCGTTTCGGGCATATCGGGGCGCCGCCGGCAAGTGCTTGCCGGGCTTCTGCAGGCAGATGGCGTCATCGACGGCGTGATCCAAGGCGAGGCGATCCGCCTCGTCGCCGCCAAGGATCAGAAACCAGATATCGGATCGGCCGGCGATGGCGCAACGCTCGCCCCCGCCCCGCCCCGCTTCGAGGATGCCTTCGTCGACATGCTGGGCGGCGGGCCTGGCGGCCGCTCCAGGCTGGCGGAAGCGCAGGAACCGCTGAAGGCTGAAGGCGACCGGCCGGTCATCGAGGCCAAAGGCCTGACCAAACGTTTCGGCGATTTCACCGCTGCCGACGATATCAGCTTCGATATCCGCCGCGGCGAGATCTTCGGCCTGCTCGGCCCGAACGGCGCCGGCAAGTCCACCACCTTCAAGATGCTCTGCGGCCTGCTGAAGCCGACCGGCGGCGAAGGCCGGGTCGCCGGTTTCGATCTTCGCCGCGATGCTGCCGAAGCTCGTAACCAGCTTGGTTACATGGCGCAGAAATTCTCGCTCTACGGTGACCTCACCGTCATCCAGAACCTCGAATTCTTCGCCGGCGTCTATGGCCTTCGCGGCCAGCACAAGCGCGAGCGCATCGAACTGATGCTCGGCATCTTCGATTTCGGCCGTCACGCCCGCAAGCCCGCCAAGGACCTGCCGCTCGGGCTAAAGCAGCGCCTGGCGCTTGCCTGCGCCGTCATGCACGAGCCGCGTGCCCTTTTCCTCGACGAGCCGACCTCCGGCGTCGATCCGATCACCCGGCGCGAATTCTGGACGCATATCAATGCGCTCGTGGAAAAAGGCGTTACCGTGCTCGTCACCACCCACTTCATGGACGAGGCTGAGTATTGCGACCGCATCTCGCTGATTTATCGCGGCCGCTCGATCGCACTCGGCTCGCCCGATGAGTTGAAGGCTCGCGTGGCAAGCAAAGATTTGCCCGACCCGACGATGGAGGACGCCTTCATCGCCCTGGTGCGGCAATCGGAAGCGGAGGATGCCGCATGAGCGCTTCCCCTCATGAACCCAAACTTGGCCGGATTCGGCGTCTTTCAGCCCTGGTGCGCAAGGAAAGTTACCAGGCGATCCGCGATCCGAGCAGCATCCTCATCGCCTTCGTGCTGCCGCTGATCCTGCTCTTTCTCTTCGGCTACGGCGTCTCGCTCGACACCACCCGCACCCGCATCGGCCTTGTAACCGAGGAGATGACGCCGCTGACACAGGATCTGTCGGCAAGTTTCCAGGCGTCGCATTATTTCCAAGTCGCCGTCGGCCGCGACCGGCGCCTGTTCGAGGAAGATCTCGTGCTCGGCAAGGTGCGCGGCATCGTCGTCATTCCAGCCGATTTCACCACGGACTATATCGCCGGCAACCGTCCCGATATCCAGGTGATCGTCGACGGCTCCGACCCGAATACGGCGAACTTCGTGCAGAATTACGCGCAGGGCGCCGTCGCCAACTGGGAGCGGCAGAGGCAGGCGGACGTCGTCTCCTCCCATCCCGCCATCTCGGTCGAGCAGCGCTTCTGGTTCAATCCTGAGCTCACCAGCCGCAATTTCCTCGTGCCCGGTTCGATCGCCATCGTCATGACGCTGGTCGGCACGCTTCTGACCTCGCTCGTCGTCGCCCGCGAATGGGAGCGCGGCACCATGGAGGCGATGATGGCGACGCCGGTAACGGCGGTTGAATTGCTCATCGGCAAGATCCTGCCCTATTTCCTGCTTGGCCTCACTTCGATGACGCTCTGCGTGCTGCTTGCAGTCTTCCTCTTCGGCGTGCCGTTCCGCGGCTCCGTCGCAGCGCTCTACGCGCTTTCGGCTGCCTTCCTGATCCCGGCACTCGGCCAGGGCCTGCTGATCTCGACGGCAACGAAGAACCAGTTCCTAGCCTCGCAACTGGCGCTGATCTCGGCCTTCCTACCGGCCTTCCTGCTGTCGGGCTTCCTGTTCGAGATCAATTCCATGCCGACGGTGATCCAGTGGGCCACCTTCATCGTGCCGGCGCGCTACCTGATCCCCAGCCTGCAGACGGTGTTTCTCGCCGGCGATATCTGGCCGATGTTTGCACAGGCGATCGGCGTGATGCTGACGATCGGCGCCATCATGTTCGCGCTTGCAGCGCGCAGCACCCGAAAGAGGATCGGCTGAGATGTGGACAAGGCTCTACGCCCTGATCATCAAGGAACTGCTCGCCGTGCTGCGCGACCCCAAGGGCCGCGCCATCCTGATCGGCCCACCGATCGTCCAGCTTCTGGTCTTTTCCTATGCGGCGACACTCGAAGTGCGCAATGTCGACGTCATGATCCTCAATCGCGACAGCGGCCACTGGAGCCAGGAGCTGATCGAGCGCATCGATGGCTCGCCGACCTTCCGCCGGATCGAGATGGCGGGTAGCCAGGCGGACGTCAAACTGGCAATCGATACCCAGACGGCCATTGCAGCGGTCGAAATCGGCCCGGATTTTTCACGCAATATCGAGGCGGGAACGCCTGTTGATCTGCAGGTGGTGCTCGATGGCCGCCGCTCCAACGCCTCGCAGATCGTCGCTGGCTATCTCCAGCAGATCGCCGCGGCTCTCGCCGCCGAGACGCCGGCCGGCCGGCGTGCCGGTGCCGAGATCGTCTCGACCGTACCGCGCAATTGGTTCAACCCGAACCTCACCTACCAATGGTTCATGGTGCCGAACCTGATCGCCAGCATCGCGCTCCTGATCGGCCTGATCGTCACGGCTTTGTCGATCGCCCGCGAGCGCGAACTCGGCACCTTCGATCAATTGATTGTCTCGCCGCTGCGCATGCACGAAATTCTGATCGGCAAGCTGATCCCGCCGATGATGATCGGCCTCTTCCACATCACCGTCTATATCCTGGCCGCCGTCTTCCTCTTCGAGGTGCCGTTGCGCGGCTCGCTTTTCCTGCTTTACGGCAGCGCGGTCTTTTATCTCGGCTCGGTCGCCGGCCTCGGCCTTTTTATTTCGGCGCTATCGATGACCCAGCAACAGGCGATCCTCGGCGCCTTCCTGTTCATGGTCCCGGCCATGCTGCTCTCAGGCTTCGCGACGCCGATCGAAAATATGCCCGCATGGCTGCAGCCGGTGACCTTGATCAATCCGCTGCGCTATTTCCTAGTGATCGTCAAAGGCGTTTTCCTCAAGGATATCCCTTTGAGCGAGGTGGTGAACCAGACGATCCCGCTGGCGCTGATCGCCGCCGTCACACTCAGCGCCGCCGCCTGGCTCTTCCGCCGGCGGCTGGAATAATCCAACCGCGGCGGATGGCTTCGGCCGCCTCACAGAATGTGAATCGGCCTTCCAAAGCGTGACCCTCTGCCGCCGGAACCTCGGATTGGCGCGGTCGTTACCCAAATGCAACCCCAGCAAAGGAAAAGCAAAATGTACAAGATTCTACTTGTCTCCAGCGCCCTTGCGCTGTCGTCACTTGCAACCAACGCGCTCGCCGATGGCGCCGTGACCGGTGCAGCCGGCGGCGCCATCACCGGCGCGATCGTCGGTGGCCCTGTGGGTGCTGCCATTGGCGGCGTGGCCGGTGGTGTCGCCGGCGCCGTAGTCGATCCGCCGCCGCGTGAGGTCGTGACCTATGTCCAGCAGCAGCCGGCCCCGACCGCCTCCGTGGTCGTCCAGGAGCCGATCGTCGTCGGCAAGCCGCTTCCGGCCGATGTCGTCGTCACACCGGTCCCAGACAATCCGAAATATGCCTATACGGTCATCAACAATCAACATGTGATCGTCGAACCCCGCACCCACCGCGTGGTTCAGGTCATAGAATAATCCAGCAACCGAAGCCGCTTGCTGCGGCTCGGCAACTTCAGGCCCTGCTTCGGCAGGGCCTTTTTCCGTGTGTGACGAAAACGCATTATGCGTGTCGCCGATTCATGCCCTGTAAGCGACGAGCACGGCGCCTCCCGCAATCATAACGACGCCGAGCCAATTCGGAAGCGTTAGGCGTTCGCCCAGGAACAGCACGGCAAAGACGGCCACGAAGACGACGGATAGCTTGTCGATCGGCGCGACACGGGCGGCATCACCGAGCTTCAGCGCGCGGAAATAGCAAATCCACGATGCGCCGGTAGCAAGGCCCGAGAGCCCCAGAAAGAGCCAGCTTCTGCTCGATACCGAGGACGGCTCCTGCCAGTTGCCGGTGACATAGACCATCACTCCCGCCGCCAGCAGGATGACGATGGTGCGAATGAAGGTCGCGAAATCGGAATTGACGTTCTCGACGCCGACTTTGGCGAAAATCGCCGTAAGCGCTGCGAAGCCGGCGGAAAGAAGCGCCCAAAGCGGCCAGCTTGTCAGAAGACTTTTCATGCGGCTTGCCCTTTTATGCCTGGCAGCGTGAAGGCAAGCGAACCGCCTGCGATGTCACTGTCGCAAGCGGTTCGATATCAGATCAGACCTTACGCTCGCGCCGCTCGCGCTCGGTCACCATTGCAAGATCGAGCACCTTCTGCAGGTTGGCGGCATGGCGGAAATTCGGGTCCGGCTGGATGCCGCTTGCCACGGCCTCGGCAAAACGCTCGTAATTGGTCGCCACCGGTTCAACCTCGATCTGCGTCCAGGTGGCGGTTTCGACACCTTCGCCGAGGCAGCCATGCAGTTCGGAGCCGCCCGGACGATGGATGACCTCAAGGCTGCCTCTCTCGCCGTAAATGCGCAGCTTCAACTCGTTCAGATGCCCTGTCGCCCAGCGGCTGGCATGGATGACGCCGAGCGCCCCATTGGCGAAATCGACAGACATGGTGAAGCTGTCATTGGCATCGAGCAGATACTCGCCGATCTGGCCGCCCGGCGCCTTGTTGAACGTCTTCAGCCGCGCAAAGACGTGGTCGATGTCGGTCGCCGCACCATAGGCGGCGAAATCGAGGATATGGATACCGACGTCGCCGAGCACGCCGTTCGAGCCGTGGCCGGTGGAAAGCCGCCACAACCAGGTCGATTCCGTGCGCCAATCGCCCCAGGCACGCGACACGAGCCAGCTCTGCAGATAGGAGGCTTCGACGTGCCTGATCGTGCCGAGCTCGCCTGATAGTACCATCTCACGGGCGCGCTGCAGCGGTGCGACATTGCGGTAGGTCAGGTTCACCATGTTGATGACGCCGGCCTTTTCGGCCGCCTCCGTCATCTCCAGCGCCTTCGCATAGTTCTCCGCCAACGGCTTTTCGCAGAACACATGTTTGCCCGCCGCAATCAGCGCCATGGTCGTCGGGTGATGGATCCGGTCGGGCGTGACGTTCGTCGCCGCATCGAATTCACCCCAGGCGATCGCCTCCTCCAGTGAAAGAAACCGCTTTTCGATGTTGAACTTGTCGGCGAAGGCCGAAAGCCGCTCGGGATCGGTGTCGACGGCACCGACCACCGTCACGCCGTCGATGAGGGGGAAGCGGGCGAGCTGGTTTTTCGCCATCACCCCCGTACCAAGAACGAGTAGTCGCATGGATGCTCCTCAGCGGTAACCGGCTTCGCCGGCCTGGTGCAGTCTCGGGCCGCGTTCGACGATCGGCTCCAGTGCCTTTTCTACCGGCACATTTGGGGCGTCGGTAATGCTCGTCAACGATCCCTCAGGGTTATAGGCCCACTTCACGCCGTTGATCAGCACCTTCTGGACATTGGCATCGTGATAGGTTGGATAGGTCTCGTGGCCGGGGCGGAAATAGAAAATATTGCCGGCGCCGCGCCGCCAGGTCAGGCCGGAACGGAACACTTCGCCACCCTGGAACCAGGAGATGAACACCGTTTCGAGCGGCTCCGGCACCGAAAACTGCTCGCCGTACATTTCTTCGTTTTCGAGTTCAAAATGCTCGCCGATACCGGCGGCAATCGGATGGCGCTGGTTGATCGTCCATAGTCGCTCGCGCTCGCCCGCCTCGCGCCATTTCAGCGCGCAGGGCGTACCCATCAACCGCTTGAAGATCTTGGAGAAATGGCCGGAATGCAGCACGAGCAGGCCCATGCCCTCCCAGACGCGTTTGGCCACCCGCTCGACGACGACGTCGGAGACCGCGCCGTGATCCTTATGGCCCCACCAGGTCAACACGTCGGTTTCGGCAAGCCGGGCTACGCTAAGGCCGTGTTCCGGCTCCTGCAGCGTTGCCGTCGTTGCCGAGATGCCGGGATCGGTATTCAACCCGTTGGCGATCGTCGTGTGCATGCCTTCGGGATAGATGCCACGGACGATTTCATTGGTCGTCTCGTGGATATTCTCTCCCCAGACGACGGTGCGAATGGCCATGATGTGCTCCTGTAGAACCTGGAAGTATCGATAGGCGGGAAGGCAGGATTCAAAGCGCTTTGGAAAATGGCGCTGGTTGCGCCTCGTCTCCTCTACGTCCAAGCAAGACATAGACCTTTGTCAGGAATTTGACAAAGGGGAAAATTTACCGGCCGGCCGCGGAAATTCCGCTTGGAAATGTCGCAGCAATATCAATGTGAAACAGACTTCGAGAACAGATTGACGACCATCACGCCTGCGATGATCAACCCGAGCCCGAGGATTGCCGGCAGGTCGAGGCGCTGCTTGAAGAAGACCAGACCGACAGAGGAAATCAGCACGATTCCCAAAGCGCTCCAAATTGCATAAGCGATGCCGACGGGGATGCTTTTTAGCGTCAGCGACAGGCAATAAAAGGCGGCCGCATAACAGGCCACGACGAGTGCCGTCGGCCCGATGCGGGTGAACTGCTGCGACAGCTGCAGCGCGGTGGTGCCGATGACCTCGAGCACGATGGCGGCAAACAACAGCCCGTAGACGGCGGCCTGGCTCATGGCGAATTCCTTCTCGAATTGCTTTCCGTCAGTTCGATAAGGCGATCGATAAGATCCCGTCTCAGAACGCCGTCGATATCGTGGCTTTCCAACGTATCCGCAAACCACAGACCGTCGGCGGCAAAACGCACGACCTGCGCGTCGAGCGCGGAATCGGTGCCGATATATTCCTCAGTCCGTGCCTGCACCCAATGGCGCCAGCGCAGACGTAGCCGGGGTTCGGCAAGAAGCGCGATCGTCACCTGCGTCCAACTCCTGGAATCGTCGGGACGATCCTTGAGACCGGATACCGCCCTGAGATAGGCGCGGGTGAAGCGGCCCTGCGGCAGCGGATCGCCGCGCATCAGTTCCTCTATATTGGCGTCGAACCTTTCGAGCAGGCTCTCGAACAGCGCATCGAGCAGCGCATTCTTAGTTGGGAAGTGATGCAGCAGCCCGCCCTTGCTGACGCTGGAGGCGGCCGACACCGCATCGAGCGTGACGGCGGCCATGCCTTCGCTCGCAGCAAGGCGCGCCGCGACATCCAGCAATTGCTGGCGCACGAGGACAGGCTGTTTCTTGCGATGATGAGCGTTCGACATGCAAATAGAAGATACCGTCCGGACGGTTTTGTCAAGAATAATCGGCTGAAGCCCCTGTGACGCAAGCATTATGCGCGAAATGCCGCGGCAGCTTGATGACAGTTGCGATCATTTTCCACCCGGTGCATGAAGAAGCTGGGGAATAATATCTGGGATGGTTTTGTGACGGAGAAGGTCACCACTTTATATCAGGCGATCGGCGGCGATCCCGTCGTGCGGGCGCTGACGCACCGCTTTTACGAACTGATGGACAGGCTGCCCGAGGCGAGAAACGTGCGCGCTGTGCATCCGCCAAGCCTGACCGGCAGCGAAGAGAAATTCTACGAATATATGACCGGTTATCTCGGCGGCCCGCCGCTCTACACCGACAAGCGCGGCCATCCGCGTCTGCGCAGCCGCCATTTCGTCGCTGAGATCGGCCCTGTCGAGCGCGACGAATGGTTGCTCTGTTTCCGCCGCGCCCTCGAGGAGACGATATCAAACCAAGCGCTGCGCGATCTCATCTGGGCGCCGGTGGAACGCCTCGCCTATCACATGCAGAACAAGGAATGATCGATGCGCCTTAACGACCGTTGCGTGCCGTTGTTTTACCTGTTGTCAGGTCTGTTTGGTTTTTCCGGCGTGGCGCTTTCGGCAGCTGCCGCGCATGGCGGCGGCGATGCCCACCTGCTCGCCTCGGCATCGGCCATGTGCCTAGCTCATGCGCCGGCCCTGCTGGCGCTGGCACTCGGCGTCGACAGGATCAGAACCGCCTGGCTGGCCGGTTTGCTGATGGGGCTAGGCACGCTGCTCTTTTCAGCTGATCTCGTTTCACTGCGTTTTGCCGGCTCCGGTCTCTTTCCCATGGCAGCACCGACCGGCGGTTTCGCGATGATGGCAGGATGGCTGGCCGTTGCCGCCGGCGCCGTCTTCCGGCGCTCGGATAACTGATGCAGGATCACCGCTGCGGAATACGGCCGAAACGCAGGAGATTGCCGTGCGGATCGTGGATGTAGAATTCTTCCATGTTCCAGGGTCGCACTTCCATATCGGTCAGGCGCTCGACGCCCCTTTGGCGGTATTCCGCGTGAAGGGCATCGATGCCGCCGCCGCGGAGATAGACGGAGGTCTGCTCGCAAAGGGCGGCGTCGTCGGTGCGCCAGAAATGCAGTTCCATGTCATCGCGCCGCAGGATCAAGTAATCCGGCGTGTGGTACACGATCTCTGAAAAACCGAGCGCATCGCGGTAGAAGGCAAGCGTCCCGTCGATATCGAGCGACGGCAGGACCGGCAGCACCTCAATGCGATCTGGCCCTTCGTTCATATGCCGTCGACCACGTTGAAGCCTTCGAAAACAGGCGGCCCCTTATACATCGCCTTTCGGTCGCCGGCATTGCGATGCGCGGCGCGAAAATTCTCGGACTTCGTCCAGTTCTGAAAATCCGTTTCGCTGTTCCAGACCGTGTGCGAGGAATAGAGCGTGTAGCCCTCCTCTTCGTTGAGCTTGCCGCGCAGCAGGCGGAATTCGACGAAACCGGGCACTTCGGCCAGGCTGGAATCGCGATTGCGCCAGACCGTCTCGAAATCACCTTCGTTCCCGGTTTCGACCTTGAAGCGGTTCATTGCGATGTACATGCGATCTCCTTACGCCTTCCTCTTGTCGGCCCTTGCCGCATACGGGGGAAAAGCGAGAACATTATTGCCGTTTGCCGCCGCCGGGCCAAGCGTCCTCGTCGTCTCTTCTCCGGGCATGCGCGCTTCCCAGGTCGGGAACAGCGTCACATTCTGGTAGATCCGGCGTTCGGCATGCTGGCGGAAAAGTTCGTAGAGTTCTGGCACGAGGCCCTCTCCTGTCTGCGCGGCAAGCTTGTGCAGGCCGATCATGGTGAAGCCGTCGGGACGCTGGTCGTTCATCGGGAGCTATCTCGTTCGTTCATCGTCTGCAGCGCGCGCTCCAGGCTCGACTTGCTGCCGTTGCGAAGCGGGATGAAAGCCTTGCCGAACTTTTTGCAGCCGGTCTTCACGCGCAGGCAGGCATCGTGGCTGATACAGTCGATCGGGCAGAACACGCAGTCGACCGAGGGCAGCACGGTATCGATGCGGGAAACCGCTTCACGCAGGCCGCCGTCATGATGAAGGAGCTCGGCGCCGAAATTGCTGGCAATCTGGCGAAGATGCGCCACCTGGCAGTCACGCCCGCCGACATAGAGGAAACTGCGGCCATCCAGTTTGGATCGCCCGGCCGATATCTGGTTAGCGTCCTCGGCCGCGCTGACGCGGACCTCCCGGTTCGAACCCTTCTTGCCCTTGCGAGCCATATACCACCCGTTCGCTCGTTGATCGTCACACGATTCCTGCGTGTGCGGGTGGACCTTATTAAACCTGATTTTTAGAGTAAAGTATAAAGTTGATTATTTTTATCATATTTACCGCGGAGTGACCTGAACCGGGAAGGTGTAGGTACGCGAGGAGGCCACCACTGCATCCGGCATAGCCGGAAGATTACATGAAGCCACCCTGGCAAGAGCGGCACTGTCAACCTCGGGAAGGCTTGAGCCGCGGACAATGCCCGATGCAGTGATATCGCCGTCGCGGCTGACCGTGATGCGAACAGTCAAGGTTGCATGAGCAGTGCGATACCGCGACTCCATCCGATCGACGCAACGGAACAATCGCGCAACAAGCTTACCTTTGTAATTGGCTTCCGACGCACCGCCGGCTCCATTCCTCCCACCCGACGTGCGCGAATTATCACTCGAATTGGCGTTTGCCTGCCCGTCCGCAGCCCCCCTGCGTGCCTCCTGTTTGGCATCTCCCTCCGAACCTTGCGCCCTCTTCGGCGGCTGTTTCCTTTCCGCCGGCTGCTTTTCCGCGGGCTTTTCCCGCTTCGGCTTCAGTTGTGGCGTAACCGTCTCTGCCGGCGACTGAGGTTCAGGAGAAATTGCGGCCGTCTCGACAGGTTTGATCTCTTGCGGCTCGGGTTGTATCGCAGCGGCGACGGGTGGCTGCGTGGATATTATCGGCATCTCCGGAGATTGCTCCGGCACCATTGTCGACATTGGCTGCGCAACTGCAGTTTCAGCAGGGGTTTCCGATACCAGCACTTCCGGTTCCGCGGTCGTCACAGTCTCCGCCGACTGGCGCGTAACCTCCTGCGTCGGTTGAAGGGCTTCGACCGGCTCCGCGTCAGCCGGCTTGATAGTTTCCGGCTGGATGGCTTCCGGCCGTACTTCCGCTGTCTCGACTGGCGTGACCGTATCGGGTTCAACAGCTTCTGGAACCACTTCTTCCTGTATGGTCACTTCAGTCTCGCCGGCCGCGCTCTGATCGGCGTCGGAACTGCCGAGCATGACGATGCTGATCGCTTCGCCTGCCTCCATCAGCGTCTCATCCGACAGCTTGGGCATAACCATAAACAGAGTGGCGGCCAAGGCAGCATGAAAAAAGAACGAACCGACACAACTCAGCGCCACCCGTCGCCGCACCGGCTTCTTCTCGTCCTCCTGCTTTTCCACCGCTTCATCCATCGGCGGCGCGGAAGCGGGAGCGACCAGTGCGGTTTCCGGATGCTCAGGAAAGGAGGCTATCTGCGCAAAACGCGTATAGTGGATCACCGCCTCGCCGGCCGGCTGCCGCTGGGCATTGCGCAGTTCAGGGAGCTCGTGGCCGGGATGCATACCAGGCGTATTGTCGTTGAGGCTGCCGGCGACGTCCGCCTCCGCGATGAGCACATGTCTCGATCTGGACTTCGCTGAAATCGCCATTTTGTACGCCTCGGACAGCCTGAAACATGTCCGCCGGGGTTCATCCCCGGCGTTATCTTTAGCCCTCGAAGGGAACCGAAATCTGCGAACGGGTGACGAGACCCTTCATGCATTCGCCGGCCGCCGGGCCGTCGCAGACCGGCGTGTCGTTGATGAGGATCCGGGTCACGCTCTCGCATTTGACATTCGGCATATCGAACTGGCGCACGCGCTTCTTGCCTTGCGGCAGATCGCGGAAATCGAGAACGGTGATGCGGTCGACGGCATTCTTGTCGTTGAAGAAGGCAAGCTCGAAGGAGATCTTGTTGATGGCGGCAGGCAGCTGGTTCAGTGCCACGAAGGTCATCATGCAGCCCTTCTGCGAGGGCGCCAGCGCATTGAGTTCGACATCGAGGGAAGCTGCCGGTGCCGCCTCCTGCGCCTGACATAGGCTTGAAACCGTCATCACCATGCCGGCCGCTACAGCCGCAAACCTACCTGTCATAAAACTCCTCCGTCATCGTCGCGAGCCGCCCGCAGGCAGTTCGTATCAGCAATTTCGAAAACTTGACTGCGTTAGTCTCCTATTGCGTCTTTAAAAAACTATGAGTAAGAAAGTCAAGTTAATTGTCATCACAACCGGGGACCGACTGATCCCCGGCCTCACGGAATTGCCAACCGAAATGATGGTTGAAAAGCCAGATAACTTTAAGCACGTGCCGCTGCCGAGCGAGCCCGTGGGCCAACACCGGATCGTCGAAAGCGCGGATCTTTTCCGCGGCACGAACGAGATCATGATCAGACATGACGGTTTGATTTATCGCCTGAAGATCACCCGGCAGGGCAAACTCATTCTCAATAAATAGGGCCAATAGTAGGTAACACATGACCGAGCAGACAAGACCGGCGCCAGCCGAAATCCGTGCGTTTCGCGCCGAAAATCCGAAGATGCGCGAGCGCGAGATCGCTGCCCAGCTGAAGATTTCCGAGGCAGCCCTCGTTGCCGCCGAAACCGGCATCAGCGTGACCCGCATCGATGGCAGCGCGCTGAAACTCCTCGAACGCGTGGCCGGCCTCGGCGAAGTGATGGCGCTGTCGCGCAACGAAAGTGCCGTGCACGAAAAAATCGGCATCTTCGAAAACATCAAAAGCGGCGTGCAGAGTGCGATCGTGCTTGGCGAGAATATCGACCTGCGTATCTTCCCGAACCGCTGGGAATACGGTTTCGCCGTATCCAAGAAGGATGGCGACCAGGTGCGCCTCAGCCTGCAATATTTCGACAAGGCGGGCTGCGCCGTGCACAAGCTGCACCTGCGTCCGAATTCGAATGTCGAGGCCTATCACGCGATGGTCGCCGAATTGAAACTCCAAGATCAGTCTCAGGACTTCGTCGAGGCCCAGACCTCGGATGCCGTCGATGAAACCGCCGACGTCAGCCGCGACGAACTGCGCGACAACTGGAGCAAGCTTACCGATACTCACGAGTTCTTCGGCATGCTGAAGCGCCTGAAGATCGGCCGCCAGGCGGCCATCCGCAGCGTCGGCGACGATTATGCCTGGAAGCTCGACAACACCGCGACGGCGGAGATGATGCATGCCTCGGTGAAATCCGGCCTGCCGATCATGTGCTTCGTCGCCAATAACGGCATCGTCCAGATCCATTCCGGCCCGATCTTCAACGTGAAGGCCATGGGTCCGTGGATCAATATCATGGACCCGACCTTCCATCTGCATCTGCGGCAAGATCAAATCGCCGAGACCTGGGCCGTGCGCAAGCCGACCAAGGATGGGCATGTCACCTCGCTCGAAACCTACAATACCCAAGGCGAGATGATCATCCAGTTCTTCGGCAAGCGGCAGGAAGGCTTCGACGAACGCGCCGAATGGCGCGAGATCATGGAAAATCTGCCGCGGGCAACAAGTGTTGCCGCATAAGGATCGCGACGATGACGATGCGTAACAATCTGCGCCGGATCCGCCCCTGGGAACTCGCCCTCACGGCGGCCGTGATGGCGCTGCCGCTGATCCCGTCGGCGCCGACGGTCAAAGGCTTAGCCTTCGTCCGCGCCGCCCATGCCGAGGAAAACAAGCTCGACACGTCGCGGCTGGTTTCGGTCGGCGGTGATATCACCGAGATCGTCTATGCGCTCGGCGAGGAAGACCGGCTGATCGCCCGCGATACGACAAGCATATACCCCGAGGCGGCGCTGAAGCTGCCCAATGTCGGTTACATGCGGGCGCTCTCGCCGGAGGGTATCCTCGCCATGAACCCGACGGCGATCATCGCCGTCGAGGGTTCGGGCCCGAAGGAGGCGCTGGCTGTGCTGAAGAGTGCCAGCGTGCCCTTCGAGACCGTGCCGAGCCCCTTTACCCGCGATGGCATCATCGCCAAGATCGACCGGGTGGGTTTGCTGCTTGGCGTGCCTGACAAGGCGAAGGCGCTTGAAGACAAGGTGGCAGTCGATCTCGATGCGGCGATCGCCGATGCCGAAAAGCGTCCGGAGGCCGAGCGCAAGCGCGTTCTATTCATCCTCAGCGCCCAGAACGGCCGGATCATGGCATCGGGCACCGGCACGGCGGCCGATGGCATCGTCAAGCTCGCCGGCGCCATCAACGCCGTCGGCGCATTCCCGGGTTACAAACCGCTGACCGACGAGGCGATCATCGAGGCCAAGCCCGACATCATCCTGATGATGAACCGCGGCGATGGCGCCGGCACCAAGAACGAGGACCTGCTGGCTCAGCCGGCGATCGCACTGACGCCGGCTGGCGAGAACAAGGCGATCATCCGCATGGACGGCATCTACCTGCTCGGCTTCGGCCCGCGCACCGCCGCCGCCGCGCGTGAACTCAACATGGCGATCTACGGGCGCTGATCATGACCCTGCCGCAAGCCATGATGGAACGAAGGCGACCATTCCCGATGGTGGAGATCCGCAGAAATCGGCAGGCGGGCGACAGGACACGGCTCGCCTTGCTGGTCGTCGCGCTGCTCGTCATCGGCGCGGTCTTCTCGATGCTGTTTTCGGTAACGACGGGCGCCTCGGATGCCTCGATCCTCGACGTTATCGGCAACATGGCCGGCTCTGAGACGGCGCTGAGCGCCCGTGACCGGATCATCATCTTCGATATCCGCCTTCCCCGCACGATCCTCGGCTTCCTGATCGGCGCCTCGCTGGCCGTCTCCGGCACAGTGATGCAGGGCCTGTTCCGCAATCCGCTGGCAGATCCCGGCCTCGTCGGCGTCTCCTCCGGTGCAAGCCTCGGCGCGGTCACGATGATCGTGCTCGGCGGCGGCCTTGCAGCTCCGCTTCAAGCGCTTCTCGGCATCTATGCCCTGCCGGCGGCCGCCTTTGGCGGCGGTCTCGTCACGACGCTGCTGCTCTACAGGATCGCCACCCGTCACGGTCAGACCTCGGTGGCGACGATGCTGCTTGCCGGCATCGCTCTCGGTGCGCTCGCAATGGCGATGACAGGACTGCTGATCTACATGGCCAACGACCAGCAACTGCGCGACCTGACATTCTGGAGCATGGGCTCGCTTGCCGGCGCCACATGGACGAAGATCGCCGCCGCCAGCCCGATCATTCTGTTGTCCTTCACCACCCTGCCCTTCATGGCTCGCGGCCTCAATGCCATGACACTCGGCGAGGCGGCCGCCTTCCATATGGGTGTGCCGGTGCAGCGGCTGAAGAATATCGCGATCGTTGGCGTCGCCGCGGCGACCGGCGCGTCCGTCGCCGTCAGCGGCGGCATCGGTTTTGTCGGCATCGTCGTGCCGCATATCCTGCGGATGGCGATCGGGCCGGACCATCGTTTTCTGCTGCCGGCCGCAGCCCTTCTCGGCGGCTCTCTGCTGATCTTCGCGGATGTCCTGGCGCGCACCCTGGTCGCGCCTGCCGAACTGCCGATCGGCATCATCACCGCGGCGGTCGGCGGACCCTTCTTCCTGTGGATCCTGCTCAAGCAGCGTTCGCGGCTGGCCCTGTGAGTAACGTTTAATGATCGAAGTTTCCGGCGTCTCGGTGCGCCTTTCCGGCAAGGCCATCATCAGCGACGTCGCCTTCACGGCAATGGCCGGCGAGCTGACGGCGATTGCCGGGCCGAACGGCTCCGGCAAAACGACGACGATGAAGGCCATCTCCGGCGAACTTGCCTATGGCGGCTCGGTGCGCATCGGCGGCAACGAGGTCAAAGGGCTGTCACCCTGGCAGCTTGCAGCCGTTCGTGGCGTGCTGCCGCAGGCAAGCACCATCTCCTTTCCCTTCACCGTGCGAGAGATCGTCCGCATGGGCCTGACATCAGGCCTCAACCTCAATCCCGACAAGGCCGAGCAAACGGCCGCCGCGGCACTTTCCTCCGTCGACTTGACCGGCTTCGAAGGCCGTTTCTATCAGGAACTCTCCGGCGGCGAGCAGCAGCGCGTGCAGCTTGCCCGCGTGCTCTGCCAGATCGCCGAGCCTGTCGTCGAAGGCAAACCCTGCTGGCTATTGCTCGACGAGCCGGTCTCAAGCCTCGACATCAGCCACCAGCTGACGATCATGACCCTTGCCCGCAATTTCTGCGAACGCGGCGGCGGCGTCATCGCCGTCATGCATGATCTCAACCTGACGGCGCTCTTTGCCGACCGGGTCGTGCTGATGAAATCCGGCCGTCTCGCCGCCGCCGGCAGCATCGGTGACGTGTTGACGGATGACACAATGCTGTCGGTGTTCGGCTGCCCGCTGCGGATCAACCAGGTGCCGGCCGACGGCACGCCCTTTGTGCTCGCCCACAGCGCCGTTTCCCAGCGTTAAAGCCAGCGCCCGGCGGAACTTTTGATCGCCAGGCACGTTTTTGGGCAGTGATCTGGGTCAATGCCGGGCGATATTATTCATGCAACGAACGGTGGTGACCCCAGTGCGAAATAGGCGGGCTTGCGCGCGCCCCAGCCAATGGAGACAGCCATGAGCTATTCTATCTTCCAGTCCGGCCGCAGCCGCCGCAACGGCACCTTCCACAATCTGGAATCCGGTATTGAGGAGCAGGTCGAGGCGCTGCGCGACGAACTCGCGGAACTAACCCGCCTCGTCGGCAAGAGTTCACGCCACCAGGGTGAAAAAATCCGCAGTCAAGCCGGTGCCGGTTATGAGGAACTGCTCGGCCGCAGCGAGGATCTGCTACGCGAATTGCAGCACGGCTACGAACGTAGCGCGACCGAAATGCGCGAGACCGTCCGCAAACATCCCTTGGCCACGATCGGCGCCGCAGCCGCTTTCGGCCTTGCTATCGCCTTCCTTGCCCGGCGCTGAGGACGCGCGATGCTGTTTTCGATCCTCAGCCTGGTGACGGGCGCAAACGTGCAGCGGACCGTTGCGCGCGCCAAGCGCAATAGCATCTTCATCGCGCTTGCCGCCCTTTGTCTCCTCACCGCCTACGCGCTGGCCGTCACCGCCGGCGCCATCTGGCTCGCCGGAATCTACGGCGCGTTCGCCGCCGTTCTCTTCCTGGCGGCGGGCGCATTGCTGATCGCTATCATTGCCTTGGTGGCAATGGCGGTCATGAATGCCCGGGAGAAACGTCGCGCCCGCGAGCGCCGCGCGACGATGGAATCCTTAGCAGCTGTTGGCCTCGGCCTCATCCGCGCCCAGCCGCTTCTGACCGCCGGCGTGCTAGCGGCATTCGTGGCAGCCAATCTGGTGGGTTCGAAGCGCGAGGATTGAGGAGGGAGAAGTGGCATGTTCTCCGACCGTATGCGCGGAGAATGGACGCGGACGCCACCCCCATCCTCCCTCATTCCTGTGCGTGTCACAGGAATCCAGCCACGGCGCCTCCGCGCCGTGAATGAGCCGACACCTTAAAAACGGGGAAAGTCTTTCGCGCCCAAGGACTTGGGCGCGCTGGATTGCTGTAACGGGCACAGGAACGGGGTGGAGAGGTTAGCGCCCGCATAGAGCTTGCGCACGCGGCAGCCTCGCGCTCCCGACAACGCAAAAAAGCCGGCGCCTCAACAGGCGACCGGCTTCTCAATCGCTCATCAGAACGCAAACGCCTTCGACGTCAGCGGCGCCGAGGTGGCGTCGGGGCCGAAATCGGCCTCGCCGGATATCTGCAGCAATTCCTGCAGCCGCTGGCGGGCGCGATTGACGCGGCTCTTGATGGTGCCGACAGCACAGCCGCAAATCTCGGCTGCCTCCTCGTAGGAGAAGCCTGAGGCGCCGACGAGGATGATCGCCTCGCGCTGATCCGGCGGCAGTTGGTCGAGTGCTTTTTTGAAGTCCTGCAGATCGAGCGCGCCATATTGCGAGGGGTGCATCGCCATGGATTCCGTGAACAGCCCGTCGCTGTCCTGGACCTCGCGGCCGCTCTTGCGCATCTGACTGTAGAGTTCATTACGCAGGATCGTGAACAGCCAAGCCTTCATATTCGTGCCCATCTCGAAATGATCCTGCTTGGCCCAGGCCTTCATGATGGTGTCCTGCACGAGATCGTCGGCACGATCATGCCGCCCGATGAGCGATATTGCGAAGGCGCGGAGACTTGGGAGGGCCGCCAGCAGTTCCCGCTTGAAGCTGGGTTGCGCTTTGTCTTCCATGCGCATGATCCTATTCGGCCATCTTGGCAGAAGCCATCATTTCGGCATGGTCGAGCTTTTCGAGAAGATCGAGAAAACGATCAGGAATCGCTTCCTCCTGCGCAGAGGCATAGAGCGACCGCAGCCTGACGCCGATCTGATTGTTCGGGTCCAGGATATCGCTTGCCCGCAGCTCCAGCTTGCGCTGATCGGCTGCTTCTTTCTTGCGTGTAGTCATCAATTCGTCTTCTCGCCGGTTGTCTGTTGGGGCGTGCATGGGATCGATCACGATTTCAACCATCGACACCGACCTTCCGATTGTCGATGTCGCTGGCATCTTTTGTTGCATGGGTCAAAACGCTACGCCCTTTCCTCGTCGGCTGGAATAATGCGGCGCGACAAAAAAAGTTCCTGCCGTTCCGGAACTTTTTTATCAAGGTGACGTTTACCGCTCATTGAAGCCAATGACCGGCCTGCATACGGGAGCCCTTAATGACACTTTCCACTCGAATTGCGCCGCACCTTCCTTATCTGCGCCGCTATTCCCGCGCCCTTACCGGCACTCAGACTTCGGGCGACGCTTATGTCGCCGCCGTTCTCGAAGCCATCATCGCCGATCTCACGATTTTCCCGGATACGGCGAATGACCGGGTGGCACTCTACAAACTGTTTACGCAATTGTTTGGTTCCACCGCGGTCCAGATTCCAGAACCGACCTCGCCCTATGCCTGGGAACAGCGCGCCACGCTCAACCTTTCCAAGGTTTCGCCGGGCGCCCGTCAGGCTTTCCTGCTTGCCTCCGTAGAGAATTTCCGCGTCGCCGAGATCGGCGAAATCTTGGAACTCGACGAACAGGATGTCATGCGTCTGCTCGACATGGCCTCGCAGGAGATTTCCCGTCAGGTCGCAACCGACATCATGATCATCGAGGACGAACCGCTGATTGCCATGGATATCGAGCAAATGGTCGAAAGCCTCGGCCATCGCGTCACCGGTATTGCCCGCACGCACGCCGAGGCCGTTGCGCTCTACAACAAAACCAAACCGAGCATGGTTTTGGCCGACATCCAGCTGGCCGACGGCAGCTCCGGCATCGACGCTGTCAACGACATCCTCAAGACGTCCAGCGTGCCGGTGATCTTCATCACCGCTTTCCCGGAAAGGCTTCTGACCGGCGAGCGGCCTGAACCGACATTCCTCGTCACCAAGCCCTTCAATCCAGACATGGTCAAGGCATTGATTAGCCAAGCTCTTTTCTTCAACGAATCGACCAGAGTGGCCGCCTGATACGCAATTTCCCGGCCTTCGGAACCAAATCGCCAAAACAGGCGTTCCGGTGCTACCGGGACGCTCCGGTGGCTTTTAACGGTTTTTGCAGCGCTTTGTTCTAGAGTTGATGGGCGGCGTCTAATGGCGCTTCCTTCAGCGACGTTCAAGATGTCACAAGGAAAGGCGGCCGAGTGAATACGACGGAACCATTGTCCGGCATGCCTTTTACCTTCGAAGGCAAAGCCGCAATGATGGAACGCGCGCTCGGCAGCGCCGGGATTTCAATCCTTTGTCAGGACGCCCGCCTTTCAATCTTCTACGCCGAAAATCTGCCGCCGCATTTCGCAGCGCTCTTCATACCGGGCGGCGGAGATGCGGCTCTCTTTGGCGACGCGCACGGCCGGTATCTGACGGCACTGAAACACAAAGTGCTGGAAACCGGTATCCCCAACAATGCCGAGGTGGAGATCGACGTCGACGGCGAAATGCGCACTTATGAGCTAAAGGTACAACGCACCGGCGAACGCGGCACACACGGTCTTCTGTCGGTTATGGCTGAAGTCACCGAAAGCCGGCATCGTGAAAAAGTGTTGAAATCGCTGCTGCGCGAGCTCTCGCACCGCTCGAAAAACCTTCTTGCCATCATCCAGGGCATCGCCACCCAGACGGCGCGCAACACGCTCTCTCTCGACACCTTCCTCCTCAAGTTCCGCGGACGGCTGCAATCGCTTTCCAATTCGCAGGATCTGATTACAGATTCGAGCTGGCGCGGCGCCTATCTCTTCGAACTTGCCGAAAAGCAATTCGCCCCTTACTGGCCGGAAACAGCCGGTTCCATGCCGATCTACGGCATCAACGCTCACCTGACGCCGAACGCCGCCGTTCATCTTGGGCTCGCCCTCCACGAACTCATCGTCAACTCCGCCTCCTACGGCGCGATTTCCGGTGGCAATGCCTCGATCACGCTAAATTGCCGCGACGCCATGATCGGCGACAGGAAGGCGATCGAAGTAACCTGGGTAGAGGTGCTGCAGAACCAGTTGGAAGTCCACGAATTCAGCGACAACAGCTTCGGCCGCACCGTGCTGGAGCGTGTCGTGCCCTCGTCGGTCAATGGCAGGGCGGAGCTGAGCCTCGTGCCCGGCCGCATCGAATATCGCCTGACCATTCCGGAAAGCGAATTCGAAATCTTTAAGCGCGTGTGACAGCCCAGGAACACAAACCAGAAAACAAACCGTCGTATCCGGAAAAACAGCCGGTGCGAGGGCGGCGCACCGGCTGTCTTCACTCACCGGGAGGGGACCGTGAGTACGTCCGGATAGTGGGTTGGGGGCGCGCATGTTGGGTCGATGCGGTCACCATCCGGATATCGCAATAACGACGACACCCAGCATTGGTTCCCTTCTCCAACAAAAAAATCCGACTTTTTCGAATCTTTTTTTGGAAGTCCTGACGGTGACGCACGCCCTGTCGTTTCAGCGAAATCGACCGGTACAAATTAATAAGAGGAAACAGATAGTTATCTTAGGGCAAGCAGGAAAAGGTGCTCAAAATTTTACCGTTTGATAAATTTTTAAACCTGCGTTACGCTTTCCCTCACAGGCCGTTTACCAATAATGAGGGAACTTCAATGGAACGACTGGAAACTGGGATTCATGCCGGCCGGCTTTCGCCCGCCGAGTATGACGCTAATTTTTCCGATCTTCATCCGCGCCTCGACAATCATGAGGCGCTGGTCGCCGCCGACCGCTGTTATTTCTGTTACGACGCGCCGTGCATGACGGCCTGTCCCACCTCGATCGATATTCCGCTGTTCATCCGGCAGATTTCGACCGGCAATCCGATCGGCTCGGCAAAGACGATCTTCGACCAGAACATTCTCGGCGGCATGTGCGCCCGCGTCTGTCCCACCGAAGAACTCTGCGAACAGGCCTGTGTGCGCAACACTGCCGAAGAGCGGCCCGTCGAGATCGGCAGGCTGCAGCGTTATGCGACCGATGCCGCCATGCAGGCCGGCAGGCAGTTCTACGCCAGGGCCGAAGCATCAGGAAAGACGATCGCCGTCGTCGGCGCAGGCCCGGCCGGCCTTGCCGCCGCCCATCGTCTGGCCGTAAAGGGCCACACTGTCGTCATCTACGATGCCCGGGAAAAGTCCGGCGGCCTCAATGAATACGGCATCGCCACCTACAAGACGGTCGATGATTTCGCCCAGCAGGAAGTCGACTACATCATTTCGATCGGCGGCATCGAGGTTCGCCACGGCGCTCTTCTCGGCCGCGATTTTTCGCTCGCCGATCTGCAGGCGCAGTATGACGCCGTCTTTCTCGGTATCGGCCTTGCCGGCGTCAACGCGCTGCGCATCGACGGCGAAAACCTTGCAGGCGTCGACGACGCTGTCGATTTCATCGCGGCACTCCGCCAGGCTGAAGACAAGAGCGAAATCCCCATCGGCCGCCGGGTCGTCGTCCTCGGCGGCGGCATGACGGCGATCGATGCTGCCGTGCAGGCAAAGCTGCTTGGCGCCGAGGAGGTGACGATCTGTTACCGTCGTGGCAAGGAGCACATGAACGCATCGGAATTCGAGCAGGATCTGGCGAGCTCCAAGGGCGTCATCATCCGCCACTGGCTGGCGCCGAAATCGATCCTGCCGCAGGATGGCAAGGTTGCCGCCATCGAGGTGGAATATACCAAGATTCTCGAAGGCCGCCTCATCGGCACCGGCGAGACCGGCGTGATCGCCGCCGACCAGATCTTCAAGGCGATCGGCCAAAGCTTTGATGCCTCCGGCCTCGGTTCGCTGCGCATGGAATCCGGCCGTATCGCCGTCGATGTTGAAGGCCACACCTCACTCGATGGCGTCTGGGCCGGCGGCGACTGCGTCTTCGGCGGCAACGATCTCACGGTTTCCGCCGTCGCCCATGGTCGCGACGCAGCTGAATCCATCCATCGCACCCTCTCTGCAGCAGCCGCCCCGGCTGTCGCAGTTGCTTGAAGGGGAGAATGAACAATGGCTGATCTCCGCAATAATTTCGTCGGCATCAAGTCGCCAAACCCGTTCTGGCTGGCGTCCGCGCCGCCGACCGACAAGGCCTACAACGTCGAACGCGCCTTCAAGGCCGGTTGGGGCGGCGTCGTCTGGAAGACGCTGGGCGAGGAAGGCCCGCCTGTCGTCAACGTCAACGGCCCGCGCTATGGCGCGATCTGGGGCGCCGACCGCCGCCTGCTCGGTCTGAACAACATCGAGCTCATCACCGACCGCGATCTCTACACCAACCTCAGGGAAATGAAGCAGGTCAAGATGAACTGGCCGGATCGGGCGCTGATCGCCTCGATCATGGTGCCCTGCGAGGAAGAAGCGTGGAAGTCGATCCTGCCCTTGGTCGAGGAAACCGGTGCCGACGGCATCGAGCTCAACTTCGGCTGTCCGCACGGCATGTCGGAGCGCGGCATGGGCTCCGCCGTCGGCCAGGTGCCTGAGTATATCGAGATGGTCGTGCGCTGGTGCAAGCAGTACACCCGCATGCCGGTCATTACCAAGCTGACGCCCAACATAAGCGATATCCGCCGCCCTGCCCGCGCCGCCAAGGCCGGCGGCACCGATGCCGTCTCGCTGATCAACACGATCAATTCGATCGTCTCCGTCGATCTCGATAACTTCGCCCCCAACCCGACGGTCGGTGGCAAGGGCAGCCATGGCGGCTATTGCGGCCCGGCGGTCAAGCCGATCGCGCTGAACATGGTGGCCGAAATTGCCCGTGATCCCGAAACCTACGGCCTGCCGATCTCGGGCATCGGCGGCATCACCACATGGCGGGACGCCGCCGAGTTTCTCGTTCTCGGCGCCGGCAACGTCCAGGTCTGCACGGCGGCGATGACCTATGGCTTCAAGATCGTGCAGGAGATGATCACGGGCCTTTCCGACTGGATGGACGAAAAGGGTCATCGCAGCCTGGACGACATCACCGGCCGCGCCGTGCCCAATGTCACCGACTGGCAGTATCTGAACCTCAACTACATCGCCAAGGCGAAGATCGACCAGGACGCCTGCATCAAATGCGGCCGCTGCTATATCGCCTGCGAGGACACCTCGCATCAGGCGATCACCAACGTCGTCAACGGCGTTCGCCATTTCGAAGTGATGGATGAGGAATGCGTCGGCTGCAATCTCTGCGTCAGCGTCTGCCCGGTCGAGAACTGCATCACCCTGGAGCAGCTTCCCGCCGGCACCCTCGACAAGCGCACCGGCCGCACCGTCGACCCGAACTACGCCAACTGGACGACGCACCCGAACAACCCGATGGCCCGCCAAGCGGCGGAGTAACGATCTGCAGCGCCGCGGAAAACATTGATCCGCGGCGTTGGATCTCGCCGGCAACGTTCGCAGAGTCAGCCCGTCTATCCGCCAAATGACTTCCGATAGGCATGCGGACTCGTGCTCAGCCGTTTGCGAAAATGATGTCGCATCGTCGCCAGCGTGCCGAAACCGCTGGCGACGGCGATGTCGTCGAGCGATACCGCAAGCTCCTTCTCGAGAAGATCGCGGGCATGCCGCATACGCTCCTTCAGCAGCCATGCGCCGACACTGAGACCCGTCGTTGCTTCGAAGCGTCGTTGAAAAGTACGCATGCTCATGCCGGCTCTTTTGGAAAGCAGGCTGATCGGCTGCTCCTCAGAAAGGCTTCCGCGCATCCATTCGATCAGCGGGCTCAGGCGGACGCCCTCGCGTTCCTCTGGAACCGGCGCGTGGATAAACTGCGCCTGCCCGCCTTCGCGGTGCGGCGGCACGACAAGGCGGCGGGCGACGCTGTTTGCGGCTGTCGAACCGAAATCGCCGCGCACCACATGCAGGCAGAGATCAATGCCGGCGGCACTGCCCGCCGCCGTCAGCAGGCTGCCCTCGTCGATGTAGAGAACGGTGGCGTCAAGTGCGATGTCTGGATAACGGGCGGCGATAGAGGCCACATAGCGCCAATGTGTCGTCGCCCGGCGGTTGGCAAGCAATCCGGATCCGGCAAGAACCGCAACGCCGGAGCAGAGCGACATGATGCGCGCGCCGCGTTGATGCGCTGCCCTCAGCGCTGCGGCGAGCGGCTCCGGCACCGGCGCATCGATCGCCCGCCAGCCGGGCACGACGATCAGATCCGCCTCGTCGAGCACCTCCAGCCCCGTATCGACCGCGACCGTCAGCCCTCCGGCGGCGCGAAGCGGCCCCGGTTCGATGCCGCAGACCGAGAAGCGATACCAGTCTTCGCCCATCTCCGGGCGCGGCAGGCCGAAGACTTCGTAGGTGATACCGAATTCGAAGGTGCAGAGCCCGTCATAGGCAAGGGCTGCAACCAGCGGTCCTTTGGTCTGCTGTGGTAATGAGTTTGGCATGATCTTTACGCTATCGGTCATGATGGCCAGTTTCGCAAAGTTCTAGCATCGGCGATACCAGGCGACAATTGCCCTATGAAAGGAAAAACGATGCCAAGCCCCGTCGCCGAATTGCCCGCCGCAGCCCCCGATGCTGCCGCCGCCCATTATGCCGCCAAGCTCGCCTTCGAAACCGACTGCTCGGATGTCCACGCCGCCTTTGCCGGCGGCAGGGTCGATTTCATCCTCCTCGACGTGCGCTCGCCGGCACTGTTTGCGCAGTCTCACGTACCGGGCGCGATCAACCTGCCGCATGGCAAGATGACCGCGCACCGCATGTCGGAATGGGCAAAGGACACCCTCTTTGTCGTCTATTGCGCCGGTCCTCACTGCAACGGCGCCGACAAGGCCGCCTTTCGTCTGGCCACGCTCGGCCTCAGGGCCAAGCTGATGATCGGCGGCTTGACCGGCTGGGCCGACGAGGGCTTGACCTTCGAAAGCGAAGCGATCGCCGGCGCATAGGAGCGCACGGTTCATAATCAACCGGACGTAAAAGGAGGAGAAGCCCATGTTTTTTCTATGGGTTTCCCTGGAAATACCAGGATGCTGCAATATATCGCTAATTTGCCATCCCCATGAACGGCATCAGATGCCATTTCACCTAGAACACGGTCCGCATGTCACTTCGCAGCGTGCTCCGCGCACAAACAGCAGATTGCCACGCCGAGGTCGACAAGCTTTTCGGCACGTTCGATCTCTCCAATAGACAGCAGTATAGAACATTCCTGCAGGCACATGCCCGGGTCATACCTGCGTCCGAAGACGCCCTCGAGGATGCGGGAATTGCCCGCCTGCTGCCCGACTGGCCGGAACGACGGCGCACGCAAGGGCTGCTCGCCGATATCCGGGAGTTCGGCGATTCGTTGCCCCCGTCCCTTCCGCCGCCGGCATTGCACAGCGAGGCAGCGCTCTGGGGCGCCCTCTACGTGCTTGAAGGCTCCAAACTCGGCGGCGCCGTGCTTGCCAAGACCGTGGCCGATCACCTGCCCAGCAGCTACCTCAGCCTTCAAGGCCCGAAGGGCGCCATGAGGAGCTTCATGGATCGTCTCGATGCCAGCGATCTAGACGATCCCGCCGCCGCCATTTCGGCGGCACGCAGCATCTTCGACCTCTTCCTCAAAGCCGGGCAACTCGAACTGGAAGCCGTCCCATGAGCGGCTCGTATGAACCCGTCGATCTCACCAATTGCGACCGTGAGCCCATCCATCAGCTTGGATCGGTTCAGCCCTTCGGCTTTCTCCTGGCGATATCCTCGGACTGGATGGTCACGCGCGCCTCGGCAAACCTGGCAGAGTTCCTCGGCATTGCGCAGCCCGACGCGCTCGGCCGGCCTGTCACCTCGCTGATCACGCCCGAGGCACTCCACACGATCCGCAACAAGCTGACCACGTTACGCGGTTCCGACGTCGTCGAGCGCATTTTCGGCATTGCCCTGACGCCCGATCAGAACAGGTTCGATCTTGCCGTGCACATGAATGAAGGCGGGGTCATCGTCGAAGGCGAGCGCTGCCAGGAAGATAGGCGCAACGCCCCCTCCCTCTCTATGCGCAGCATGATGTCCCGCCTCGACCATACGGAAACCATGGAGGCTTTCTTTCGCGACGGGGCAAGGCAGGCGCGCGCCCTGACCGGCTTCGATCGGGTTATGGTCTATCGCTTCGACGACGGCGGCTCCGGCGAGGTGGTGGCAGAAGCTGCCCGGGCCGGCATCGGCTCGTTCCTCGGGCTGCACTATCCGGCGTCCGACATTCCGGTGCAGGCGCGGGCCCTCTATCTGCGCAACCTGTTCCGCATCATTGCCGATGTCGACGCCGTCCCGGTTCCGATCCTTCCTGAACGCGATGAGCATGGACAGCCGCTCGATCTCTCCATGTCGGTCTTGCGTTCGGTCTCGCCGATCCACATCGAATATCTGAAGAACATGGGCGTTGGCGCGTCGCTCTCCATATCGATCGTCGTCGACGGTAAGCTCTGGGGTCTGTTTGCCTGCCATCATTACGGCCCGCGCCTGCCCTCGGCTGAAAGCCGCTCCACCGCTGAACTTTTCGGCCAGATGTTTGCGTCACGCCTCGAAAGCCGCGAACGGCGGCTGGCGCTCGACTACGAGACCAAGGCGCGTCGCATAGCCGACCGGCTTCTCACCTCCGTCGCCGACAATGCCAGCCTGCTTGATGATCCGGCCTGGCTGATCGAGGCGCTCGCCGACGCCATTCCCGCCGACGGCATCGGCGTCTGGATCAACGGTCGGTTGGCGCTTGCCGGCATCGGGCCGGATGAGAAGAGCTTCGCAACCCTCGTTCGCCATCTCAATCGCAACGCCGCCGGCCGCATCTATGCCGTAGACAGGCTCGCCGAGACCTATCCGGATCTCGGGGTCGACGAGGCTGTCGCAGGTATGCTCGCCATCCCGATCTCGCGTTCCCCCCGCGATTATGTCGTGCTTTTCCGCCAGGAGTTGGTGCGCACCGTCCGCTGGGGCGGCGACCCGCACAAGCCGGTTGAATATGGTCCGAACGGCCCGCGGCTGACGCCGCGCAAGAGTTTCGATGCCTGGTCAGAACTGGTGCGCGGTCGCTCGCTCCCCTTTACCGCGGCCGAGCGCCGTGTCGCCGAAACGATCCGCGTCACGCTGATCGAGGTGGTGCTGCGTCTCACCGATGAGGCCAGCATGGCGCGCCAGACCGCAAACGAGCGCCAGGAACTGCTGATCGCCGAGCTGAACCACCGCGTCCGCAACATATTGAGTCTCATCACCGGGATCATCCGGCAATCGCAGACGACCTCGGTCAGCGTTGGCGACTACATTCGCCAGATCGAGGGCCGCGTCCAGTCGCTCGCGCGTGCCCACGACCAGATTACTCGCGATCACTGGGCGCCCGCCTCGCTGCGCCAATTGCTGCTGGCCGAGACCGCCGCCTATCTCGGGAAAAATGCACAGCGCATCCAGATGAGCGGCGAGGACGTGCTCTTAGAACCGCAGGCCTTTTCCACCGCCGCCCTCGTTTTCCACGAGCTGATGACCAACAGCGCCAAATATGGCAGCCTGTCCGGCACCGGCAGCGGCACCGTCCAACTCGGCTGGCACCGCGACGACGACGGCAATCTGCGCATTGCCTGGCGCGAAAAGGATGGTCCGCCCGTCATCGAACCCAAACGCCACGGCTTCGGTTCAACGATCATCCGCCGTTCGATTCCCTACGATCTCGGCGGCAAGGCCGAAGTCCGCTACAACAAGGATGGGGTCGAAGCGGATTTCTGTATTCCGGCGCGGTATGTCGTCAAAGCAACGAGCGAACAGCCAGATCCAGTTCCGGATGGCGCGGCCGGTCGTAAGACGATCCCCGACGATCATCAGCCGCTCTCCGGCCTGAAGGTACTGTTGGTGGAAAACAATCTGATCATCGCCATGGATGGAGAGGACATCCTGCGCCGCCTGGGTGCCGACGTGGCAACGGCGCCAACTGTCGCCGAAGCGATGGAAATCCTGGCCGGTCATTCTTTCGATCTGGCGCTTCTCGATGTCAATCTCGGCGACGAGACGAGTTTCGGCATTGCCGACCGATTGGCAGCTGACGGCGTGCCCTTCGTTTTTGCCACAGGCTATGGAGAAGGCATTGCCCAGGCGAACAGCCATTCCGACGCGCCTGTGTTGCAGAAGCCCTATACGATGGAAGGCGTGATGAACACCCTGGTCCGGGTGCCGCTTCACAAAAGGCAATAAACTCAGGTTTCGAGACGATCCGGTCGCAGCCCGCCGATAAAGAGCTGCTCCAGAAACCGCGCCGCATCCTCAAAGCGCCCTTCGCCGGAATGTTCCTGCCCCAGCACGGCACGGACCTGGACGTCGAAATCCGCGTAGTGCTGCGTCGTCGACCAGATGGAAAAGATCAGGTGGTACGGATCGCATTTGGCAATCTTGCCTGATTTCGCCCAGGCACGGATAACCTCCGCCTTCTCGTCGACCAGTTCCTTCAGCGGCCCCTTCAACTCGTCTTCGATATGCGGCGCCCCCTGCAGCACCTCATTGGCAAAGAGCCGGCTTTCACGCGGAAAGTCGCGGGCCATCTCCAGCTTGCGTCTGATGTAGCTGCGGATTTCCGTCTCTGGATTGCCCTCGGCATCGAAGGCGCGCAACGGCTCCAGCCAAGTGTAAAGCACCCGGTCGATCAGCGCCCGGTGCATCGCTTCCTTGGTGCGGAAATAATAGAGCAGGTTGGGTTTCGACATGCGGGCCACCTCGGCGATCTGGTCGATGGTCGAGCCGCGGAAGCCGCTTACCGAAAATACGTCGAGCGCCGCTTCCAGGATCTGCTCTTCTTTCTCCTCCTGGATTCGCGTCCGCCTCAGGGTTTTCGCTGCTCTCGGTATGGTCACAGGCTGTTGTTTCCCCTTGAAATTCAACTTCTTCGCTCAAGTTTGACCCGGAGACATGCCCTGCCGTATTCTTGAGCAACTGCCCGTATTTTTATCGGCGATTTTCGTGATTTTCGTCTTGAGCCCGGCGGTGGAAGTTGTAATGTTTACCAATCGGTCAAATTATCCGCCAGATGAAAAACAAAGGCAACTGGCGATTTTCCGGCGCTCGACAAAAGCAATAAGGGGCGCGGAGACGACCACGGGAACAGGCGGGCATGCTCCTTGCATGGCTGCCGCAAACAGGTGAGGGCTTGAAGAATGGTGGCAGCACCAGGCGAAAACATGCGCGTCAATGGCGACCGTCTTTGGGACAGTCTTATGGACATGGCGAAGATCGGCCCGGGCATAGCAGGCGGCAACAATCGCCAGACGCTGACGGATGCCGATGCGCAAGGCCGCAGCCTCTTCAAGACATGGTGTGACGAGGCTGGCCTGACCATGGGCGTCGACCGCATGGGCACGATGTTTGCCACCCGCGCCGGCACCGATCCCGATGCCCTGCCCGTCTATGTCGGCTCGCATCTCGACACCCAGCCGACCGGCGGCAAATATGACGGTGTGCTCGGCGTGCTTGCCGCCCTCGAAGTCGTGCGCACCATGAACGACCTCGGCATCAACACCAAACACCCGGTTGTCGTAACCAACTGGACGAACGAGGAAGGCGCGCGTTTTGCCCCAGCCATGCTGGCCTCAGGCGTCTTCGCCGGCGTGCACAGCCTGGACTTTGCCTATAATCGCAAGGATCCCGAGGGCAATCTGTTCGGCGACGAGCTGAAGCGCGTCGGCTGGGTTGGCGACGAAGAGGTCGGCGCCCGCAAGATGCACGCCTATTTCGAATATCATATCGAGCAGGGACCGATCCTCGAGGCCGAAGAAAAGCAGATTGGCGTCGTCACCCACTGCCAGGGCCTCTGGTGGCTGGAATTCACGCTGACCGGCAAGGAAGCCCATACCGGCTCGACGCCGATGAACCTGCGCGTCAATGCCGGCCTTGCCATGGCCCGCATCCTGGAAATGGTCCAGGGCGTGGCAATGGACGAGCAGCCCGGCGCCGTCGGTGGTGTCGGCCAGGTCTTCTTCTCCCCGAACTCGCGCAACGTGCTGCCCGGCAAGGTGGTTTTCACCGTCGATATCCGTTCGCCCGACAAGGCCAAACTCGACCGCATGCGGGCAAAGATCGAAGCGGAAGCGCCAAAGATTTGCGGTGCGCTGGGTGTCAGCTGTTCCATCGAGGCGATCGGCCACTTCGAGCCGATCACCTTCGACGAAAAGCTCGTCACCTCGGTTCGCTCCGCCGCCGAGCGCCTCGGCTACAGCCACATGAACCTCATCTCCGGCGCCGGCCACGACGCCTGCTGGGCCGCCAAGGTCGCGCCTGCCACGATGGTCATGTGCCCCTGCGTCGGCGGTCTCTCGCACAACGAGGCGGAAGAGATTTCCAAGGAGTGGGCGACGGCGGGTGCAGATGTGCTGTTCCATGCGGTGGTGGAGACGGCGGAGATCGTGCTGTGATGTCTAATGTCGCGCCCGGAGCCCCCTCATCCGACCCTTCGGGCCACCTTCTCCCCGCTGGGGAGAAGGGAGCGGCTGACGTTGCTGCTTCCACCTTCTCCCCTCGGGGAGAAGGTGCCCGAAGGGCGGATGAGGGGGCTCCGGGTGCGACGAAAATTATCAAACAGGATATCCGTAAACATCGCCCCGCGAAAACCGGGCAAGCCCGCCAGCTTCGCCGCAACGAAACCGAAGAGGAATACCACCTCTGGAACGACTTACGCGCACGACGCCTGAACGGCTACAAATTCGCGCGACAAGTTCCGCTCGGCCCCTTCGTCGTCGATTTCCTCTGTCGCGAAGAGCGACTGATTGTAGAAGTCGATGGCTTCCAGCATGCCGAGAGCGCGACCGATCAAAGCCGAACGGAATGGCTCAACGCCAATGGCTATTCGGTCTTGCGCTTCTGGAATCAGGAAATCTCGCGTGAGCGACGCTCGGTCCTGGAAACGGTCCTGGCAGGATTGCAGGGCCGACTCGAATTCAGCTCCGAATTGTCGAGCTTCTATTCGCCAGCCGAGTCCACAGATAAGGATAGGGAACGAACATGACTACAGTCATCAAAAACGGCACCATCGTCACGGCCGACCTCACCTACAAGGCGGATGTGAAGATCGACGGCGGCAAGATCGTAGAGATCGGTCCGAACCTCTCGGGCGACGAAACGCTGGATGCGACGGGCTGTTACATTATGCCCGGCGGCATCGATCCGCACACCCATCTCGAAATGCCCTTCATGGGCACCTATTCCTCCGACGATTTCGGGAGCGGCACGCGTGCGGCCCTTTCCGGCGGCACCACCATGGTTGTCGATTTCGCCCTTCCTGCACCCGGCCAGTCGCTGCTCGAAGCGCTGACCATGTGGGACAACAAGTCGACGCGGGCCAACTGCGACTATTCCTTCCACATGGCGGTCACCTGGTGGAGCGAGCAGGTGTTCAAGGAGATGGAGACCATCGTTCGCGACAAGGGCATCAACACCTTCAAGCACTTCATGGCCTATAAGGGTGCGCTGATGGTCGACGATGACGAGATGTTCGCCTCCTTCCAGCGCTGCGCCGAACTCGGCGCCCTGCCGCTGGTGCACGCCGAAAACGGCGACGTCGTCGCCTCGATGTCGGCAAAGCTGCTGGCAGAAGGCAATAACGGCCCCGAGGCGCATGCCTATTCCCGCCCGGCCGAAGTCGAGGGCGAGGCCACCAACCGCGCGATCATGATCGCCGACATGGCCGGCTGCCCGGTTTATATTGTCCACACCTCCTGCGAACAGGCGCACGAGGCGATCCGCCGCGCCCGTGCCAAGGGCATGCGCGTGTACGGCGAACCGCTGATCCAGCACCTGACGCTCGACGAGAGCGAATATTCCAACCCCGACTGGGATCACGCCGCCCGCCGCGTCATGTCGCCACCCTTCCGCAACAAGCAGCACCAGGACTCGCTCTGGGCAGGCCTTGCCTCCGGCTCGCTGCAGGTGGTCGCCACCGACCATTGCGCCTTCACCACGGCACAGAAACGTTCCGGTGTCGGGGATTTCACCAAGATCCCCAACGGCACCGGCGGTCTCGAAGACCGCATGCCGATGCTCTGGACACGCGGCGTCAATACCGGTCGGCTGACGATGAACGAATTCGTCGCCGTCACCTCGACCAACATCGCCAAGATCCTCAACATCTATCCGAAGAAGGGCGCGATCCTCGTCGGCGCCGATGCCGATATCGTCGTCTGGGACCCGAAACGTTCCAAGACCATCTCGTCCAAGGCCCAGCAGTCGGCGATCGACTATAATGTCTTCGAAGGCAAGGAAGTGATAGGCCTGCCGCGCTACACGCTGACGCGCGGGATCGTCGCGATCGAGGAAAGCACCATCAAGACCCGGGAGGGTCACGGCGAATTCGTCAAGCGTGAACCGGTGACGGCGGTCAGCAAGGCGCTTTCCCAGTGGAAGGAGATCACCGCGCCCCGCAAGGTGACGCGCAGCGGCATCCCGGCAAGTGGAGTATGACGATGGTGCGCCGTAGCCGCTTCGCGCTCGTCATTCTGGCCTTTGCGGCGATGGCGACATCAGCCGCCGCGGATGCGCTGCCGATCACGGGAAGCTACGGCAACAAGGACGGCTGCGCCTACGCCAGGTCAGGCGAGTCCACCGGCTCCGACGATTTCTTCCTGCTGACGCCGGAGGCGATCACCACCGCCGCATCCTCTTGCGAATTCAAGAAGGTGCTGAAGACCGAAGGAAAATCCTTTACCGCCACCGTCTCCTGCCAGGAAGAGGGTGAGGAGAACGGCACCGGTTATACGGCGAAACTGACGTTCGGCCAGAAGGGTTACATCGTCACCTTCACCGACGATGCGGCGATACACTGGGGGCCGATGCCTCTATGCAAATAAGGTTACGCCGGCACGATCCCGTCCAACTCCGGCAGAAGCACGACGCTTTCCTGTTCGTTCGGGTCGGTGCGCGCAATGATCGCCGTGCACGGCGTGCTGCTGAGGTTTGCCGGCAGGTGCGGCACGCCGGCCGGGATATAGAAAAGTTCGCCGGCATGGACGATGACGTGATGCTCGAGCCGGTCTCCGTACCAGGTGTGAGCCTCGCCGGAGAGCATGTAGATCGCCGTCTCGTGTGCCTCGTGCAGATGCGCCTTGGCGCGCACACCCGGCTGGATCGTCAGCAGGTGCATGCAGATGCCCTTGGCGCCGACCGTCTCGGCCGCGATCCCTTCGAAATAGCTGAGCCCCTGCTTGCCGTCATAGGCATGGTTGGGGCGAACGATGTGGCAGGTGGGCTTTGATGTCGCGTCCATTCTGTTCCTCCATGAAATGTGCCGCCGGCAAGACCGGCGGCGATGGTAACATGCAAACCGCGTCCCCGCGGCGAAAACAAGAACGGTCGCATTGATGCAAGCACCCTCCGTCGTATCCGCCAAGGATCTCTGTCTCACCTACCAGGCGAATGACGGCCCGGTGCGTGCACTGACCGATGTCAATCTCGATGTTCGCAAGGGCGATTTCGTCTCTTTCATCGGCCCGTCCGGCTGCGGCAAGACCACCTTCCTGCGTGTCATCGCCGATCTCGAAAAGAGCACCTCGGGCGAGATCTCGATCAACGGCATGACGCCGGAAGAGGCTCGCAAAGCCCGCGCCTACGGCTATGTCTTCCAGGCGCCGGCGCTCTATCCCTGGCGCACCATCGAAAACAATATCGCCCTGCCGTTGGAGATCATGGGATATTCCGGCGCCGACCGGGCAAGGCGCATCGCCGAAGCCCTTGATCTTGTCAGCCTTTCCGGCTTCGAGAAGAAATTCCCCTGGCAGCTTTCCGGCGGCATGCAGCAGCGCGCCTCGATCGCCCGCGCACTCGCCTTCGACGCCGACCTGCTGTTGATGGACGAACCTTTCGGCGCGCTTGATGAAATCGTCCGCGACCATCTGAACGAAGAGTTGCTGAAACTCTGGGCGCGCACCAACAAGACGATCTGTTTCGTCACCCATTCCATCCCCGAGGCGGTCTACCTCTCGACTAAGATCGTGGTGATGTCGCCGCGCCCGGGCCGCGTGACCGATGTGATCGACTCCACCCTGCCGGCCGAACGCCCACTCGACATCCGCGACACCCCGGAATTCCTGGAAATCGCCCATCGCGTCCGCGAGGGGCTGAGGACGGGGCATAGCCATGAGGTTTAGGCGCTTGAGTTCGGAGCTTACCCCCCTCTGCCCTGCCGGGCATCTCCCCCACAAGGAGGGAGATCGGCAAGGGGATAGCGCGTGGCTTCTCAATGCTTCCATGCTGGATCAGGGGCCTTTCGTTGTTTGGGGAAGCCGTTTCCGCATATCGATCTCCCCCCAGAGGGGGGTCGCTACGCATTCGACGCCCAAAAATGGGGACGATCGCTGTGAAACCCGACACCTTCAAGGACAAGATCGTCCCGGTCACCACCATCTTGCTCGCCCTCGTCGCCATCTGGTATGTGGCTGCCGTCCTGATGAACGCGCCGTTTCAGCGCGACATGGACAGCCGCGCCGGCGCCACACCGACGACCATCGAATTCATCGGCAAGACGCTGGCGCAGCCGAAACCGATCCTGCCGGCGCCGCATCAGGTGGCGCAGAACGTCTACGAGAACACCGTCCTGCGCAGCCTTTCGAGCAATCGCAGCCTTGTCTATCATAGCTGGGTGACGCTCTCCTCGACCCTGCTCGGCTTCGGTTTCGGCATGTTGCTCGGCATCCTTCTTGCCGTGCTGATCGTACATAACCGCGCCATGGACCGCTCGCTGATGCCCTGGCTGGTGGCGAGCCAGACCATACCGATCCTCGCCATCGCGCCGATGATCGTCATCATCTCCTACAATGTGCTGACCGGCGACAATGCGCTCGCACATCTGTTGAACCTCGATTCCGACGCCTCCCGTCTCGTCTCCAAGGCGCTGATCTCCACCTACCTCTCCTTCTTCCCCGTCGCCGTCGGCATGGTGAAAGGCTTACGTTCGCCTGAAATCATGCATCTCGACCTGATGCGCACCTATTATGCCAGCCCGATGCAAACGTTCTGGAAGTTGCGGGTTCCGGCCTCGATCCCTTTCCTGTTCACCTCGATGAAAGTGGCGATCGCCGCCAGCCTCGTCGGCGCCATCGTCGGCGAACTGCCGACCGGTGCCGTTGCCGGCATCGGCTCGAAGCTGCTTGCCGGCTCGTATTACAGCCAGACCATCGATATCTGGGCCGCTCTCGTCGCCGGATCGCTGCTGGCCGGCATCCTGGTCGCGATCGTCGGGGTTGCGGCAAAGATCGTCGACCGCGTCATGGGCGGGAGACCGGCATGAGACATCTGACCTTCTCCTGGCAAGGCACGGTTGCCCTTCTTCTCTGTCTCGTGTCACTGATGAGCTTGCCGCTTTTCGCCGAAGGCGCGGCACACCCCTTAACCGACGGCACGGCAAGCCTCATCTTCATCATCGTTGCCGCGGCGACCCTGCTGTCTTTTGCGCCGCAGCCGCCTGCCTACCGCGCCACCGTGCTGTTTATCGGCGCGCATGGTGCCGCCTGGATGCTGCTTTCCGCACTTTCCGGCAACGAGGGTCTGGCGACGCGGGCGTTCTTCCTGCTACTCTTTTCCTGCTGGCTGCTCGCCTGGCGATGCGTCACGGAGCTCTCGAAACTGCAGCCCGTCACTGCTTTCGGCAAATCGACGCTCCAACTGCTGATCCCGGCGATCTTCGGCGCCTGGATCCTCATCCTCTGGGAAGCGGCAACGCGCGGCGCCGGCATTCCCTTCATCATCCTGCCGCCGCCGAGCGCCATCGGCATGCGCATCACGGCCTCCCTGCCGATCCTCGGTGCTGATGTCAGGCAGACGATCTTCAAAGCGGTGTTGATCGGTTACATCGTCGGCAACCTCAGCGGCTTTGTCGTCGCGGTGCTCGCAGACCGCATCACCTTCCTGCGCCGCGGTCTCCTGCCGATCGGCAACATGGTGTCGGCCCTGCCGATTATCGGCGTCGCTCCCGTCATGGTCATGTGGTTCGGCTTCGACTGGCCGTCGAAGGCCGCCGTCGTCATCATCATGACCTTCTTCCCGATGCTGGTGAACACCGTCGCCGGCCTTGCCGCCTCCGGCAGCATGGAGCGTGACCTGATGCGCACCTATGCATCGAGCGACTGGCAGACGCTGCTGAAGCTCAAGCTTCCGGCAGCCATGCCCTTCATTTTCAACGCACTGAAGATCAACTCGACGCTGGCGCTGATTGGTGCCATCGTTGCCGAATTCTTCGGAACGCCGATCGTCGGCATGGGCTTCCGCATCTCCACCGAGATCGGCCGCATGAATGTCGACATGGTCTGGGCGGAAATCGCCGTCGCGGCGCTGGCCGGCTCGATCTTTTATGGCATCATCGCCCTGACCGAACGGGCGGTGACGTTCTGGCATCCGTCTATCCGTGGTGGCTAGACGCGCACGGGCTTTGAAAACGGCCCGGGCATAACTTCAGAGGGTAAGGATAACAAAATGAAAAAGTTGATGGTTGCAATGATGGCGAGCGCGATGTCGCTGGCATCAGCTCACGCGATGGCCGCCGACAAGGTGGTTCTGCAGCTGAAATGGGTCACGCAGAGCCAGTTCGGCGGCTATTACGTCGCCAAGGACAAGGGATTTTACAAGGAAGAAGGCCTCGACGTCGATATTAAGCCGGGCGGTCCCGATATCGCTCCCGAGCAGGTGATCGCCGGCGGCGGCGCCGACGTCATCGTCGACTGGATGGGCGGCGCCCTGGTTGCCCGCGAAAAGGGCGTTCCGCTCGTCAATATCGCCCAGCCCTATCAGAAGGCCGGCCTGGAAATGGTCTGCCGCAAGGATGGCCCGATCAAGACCGAAGCCGACTTCAAGGGCCACACGCTCGGCGTCTGGTTCTTCGGAAACGAATATCCGTTCTTCGCCTGGATGAACAAGCTCGGCCTGTCCACAGAAGGCGGCGCCAATGGCGTCACCGTGTTGAAGCAGAGCTTCGACGTGCAGCCGCTTGTCCAGAAACAGGCCGACTGCATCTCCGTCATGACCTATAACGAATACTGGCAGGCGATCGATGCCGGCTTCAAGCCGGAAGAACTGACGGTCTTCAACTACACCGAGATGGGCAACGACCTTCTCGAAGACGGTCTTTATGCGATGGAAGACAAGCTGAAAGATCCGGCCTTCAAGGAGAAGATGGTCAAGTTCGTTCGCGCCTCGATGAAGGGCTGGAAATATGCGACCGAAAACCCCGACGAAGCCGCCGGGATCGTCATGGACAATGGCGGCCAGGACGACAACCACCAGAAGCGTATGATGGGCGAAGTCGCCAAGCTGGTCGGCGACAGCTCCGGCAAGCTGGACGAGGCGCTCTATGCCCGTACGGCGAAAGCGCTGCTCGACCAGAAGATTATCAGCAAGGAGCCCGCTGGCGCCTGGACGCACGACATTACCGACGCCGCTTCCAAGTAATCGCGGCAAGCAAAGCAAAGGGAAACGCGCGGAGAGATCTCCGCGCGTTTCTTATTTTTCCTGCCTGCATGAAAAAACGCCTGCAAACTGTCGCATTTGTCGGGCGTTAAACGTCATTGGGGTAGAAGCGCGATCAATCATCGTCATGGTCACATAACCCTGCGGTGATTGATTCAGTTTCCGATGGTAACTATTATCGGCTCAGGGGGAATTGTTTTCTGCCGGGCTTGCATATCGAGCAAATCGATACCAATTAGAAGCCGATTTGCCGGCGAGGGATGAAGACGGCAATGATGTGTGGATACCCTTGAGAATGCAGGAAAGGCAGTGGCCTGGTCGCGAGCTGAAGGACAGACGCGCGAGTTCGGCTAAGCTTGTTACAAGATTGGACGAAGACGCATGGCACGCAAGCCGATTGGAATTCTAGGCGCATCCACCCTTTTTGCAGCGGCTCTCGCTGCATCCACCGCATTTTCGCAGGAAGCGCCGGTCGCAAAACCGCAGCAGAACCTGCCGGCGATCGTCGTCACCAAGGCGACAAACCGAACGCTCGTCGACCGTGTCATCGGCACGGGAACGGTCAAGCCCGTCGAGGAAGTCTATATCCAGCCGCAGGTCGAGGGCCTGTCGATCCGCACGCTGAAAGCCGATATCGGCGACAAGGTTCAGGCGGAAAGCACGCTGGCGACGCTCAACGATGATGCGCTGGTGCTGACGAAGAGCCAGATGATGGCGACGAAAGCCAAGGGCGAGGCAAGCCTTGCCCAGCTGCGCGCCCAGCTCATCGAGGCACAGGCCAATGCCGAACAGGCCAGGCAGCAGCAGGCCCGCGCCCAGGAGATGGGCAAGAAGGGTACGGTTTCCACCGCCCAGGTCGAGCAGGCTGATGCGACCGCCGCCGCCGCCAATGCCCGCGTCGTCTCCGCCGAACAGGCGATCGAGGTCGCCGAAGCCGACCTCAAGGTCTTCGACAGCCAGATCGCCGATTCCGATTTGAAGCTGGCGCGCACCGATGTGAAGACACCGGTCGCCGGCACCGTCTCGGCGAAGAACGCCAAGGTCGGCGCCATTGCCGCCGGCAACGGCGATCCGCTGTTCACCATCATCCGCGACGGCGATGTCGAGCTTGTCGCCGAGGTCGCCGAAAGCGATATCGTCAAGATCGTGGCCGGCCAGAAGGCGGCGATTTCGCTCTCCGGCAGCCGCGAGAAGCTTTCCGGCGCTGTGCGCCTGGTTTCGCCGACCGTCGATCCGGTCACCCGCCTCGGCCTCGTCCATATCTCCATCGACGACGACAGCAAGGCGCGTTCCGGCATGTATGGCAGCGCCGAGATCATCGTTCGCGAGACTGAGGGCGTATCGCTTCCCCTGACAGCCGTGCTCACCGGCAACGAAGGCTCCTCCGCCCGCAAGGTGGAGGAAGGCGTGGTGAAATTCGCCAAGGTCGAGACCGGTATCCAGGACGGTGCCTATGTCGAGATCGTCGATGGATTGAAGACCGGCGACGAGGTGGTGGCCAAGGCGGGCGCTTATGTCCGTGACGGCGACCACATCACTCCGGTGCGTGAACAGCCCCCGGCTTCCAACTAAAGAGACCATCCGATGAATTTTTCAGCCTGGTCCATTCGAAATCCCATCGCGCCGCTCCTGGCCTTCTGCCTGCTGGTCTTCATCGGCATGCAGTCCTTCAATGCGCTGCCGATCACCCGCTTTCCGAACATCGACGTGCCGCTCGTTTCGATCAACGTGACGCAAAGCGGCGCTTCGCCGGCCGAACTCGAAATGCAGGTGACGAAAGAGATCGAAGACGCGGTCGCCTCCATCACCGGCATCGATGAAATCCAGTCGACGGTGACCGATGGCAGCTCGCAGACCGTCGTCATGTTCCGGATGGAAGTGCCGACGGAACAGGCGGTACAAGACACCAAGGATGCGATCGACCGCATCCGCAGCGATCTGCCGGCGACGGCCGAAACACCGATCGTTTCCAAGGTCGATGTCGAAGGCCAGGCGATCCAGACCTTCGCCGTTTCCTCGCCTGACATGTCACTGGAAGAGCTCTCCTGGTTCGTCGACGATAGCGTCAAGCGATCGCTGCAGGGACAGGCCGGCATCGGCCGCGTCGACCGTTATGGCGGCGCAGACCGCGAAGTGCGCATCGAACTTACCCCCGGCAAGCTCGATGCCTATGGCATTACTGCCGCAAGTGTGAATCAGCAGCTGCGCGGCACCAATATCGATCTCGGTTCCGGCCGCGGCCAGGTGGCCGGCAGCGAACAGGCGATCCGTGTTCTGGGCGATGCCCGCAACGTCGCCGAGCTTGCCGACACCACGATCGCGCTGCCGAACGGCCGCTTCGTCAAGCTGTCCGATCTCGGCGTCATCAAGGACACTTATGAAGAGCCGAAATCCTTCTCACGTTTTGACGCCACGCCGGTTGTCACCTTCGGTGTCTTCCGCTCGAAGGGCGCCAGCGAAGTCAGCGTCGCCGAAACCGTAGCGCAGAGCCTCGACAAGGTCCGGACCGAAAACCCGAACGTGAAGATCGAACTGATCGACGATTCGGTTTATTTCACCTACGGCAACTATGAAGCCGCCATCCATACGCTGCTCGAAGGCGCACTGCTCGCCGTCATCGTCGTCTTCCTGTTCCTGAGGAACTGGCGCGCGACGCTGATTTCGGCAATCGCCCTTCCGCTGTCTGCGATCCCGACCTTCTGGATCATGGACATGATGGGCTTCTCGCTGAACCTCGTCAGCTTCCTCGCTTTGACGCTTGCGACCGGCATCCTCGTCGACGACGCGATCGTCGAAATCGAAAACATCGCCCGCCACATCAAGATGGGCAAAACGCCTTATCGGGCAGCGATCGAGGCGGCTGATGAAATCGGCCTTGCCGTCATCGCCACCACCTTCACCATCATCGCCGTCTTTGTGCCGGTTTCCTTCATGCCGGGCATTCCGGGCCAGTATTTTATTCAGTTCGGCCTGACTGTCGCCTTCTCCGTGTTCTTCTCGCTGATGGTGGCGCGCCTCATCACTCCGATGATGGCCGCCTATCTCATGCGCGCCGAAGACGGCGTCGACGATCACCACGACAATGACAGCCTGCTGATGCGTGGATACACACGCCTGATACGCGGCACGACGGGGCGCTGGTACACGCGTTATGCGACGCTGCTTGTGGCGTTCGGCTTCCTGGCCGGCTCCGTTTTGCTGCTCATGCAGGTTCCCGGCAGCTTTTTGCCGCCGGAAGATGCCTCGCGCATCGTTCTTTCCGTCGAATTGCCGCCCAATGCACGGCTTGACGATACCGAGAAGACGACCGATGCGATCTATGACAGGGTCAAGGATATCAACGGCGTCGAAAGCGTCTTCGTCCTCGGCGGCGCATCGCCGAAGGGCGATCTTGAGCTGCGCCGTGCGACCATCACGCTCGCGCTCGATAAGCTCGACCAATCGCTGGTCAAGAAGATGGTCAATGACGGGCTCGGCCACATCCCCTTCATCGGTCCGATGCTGCCGAAGGTGGAAGTCCACGGCCGTGAGCGTCCGCAATGGGATATCGAAAAGGAAGTCTTCGCCAAGCTGCGCGACATTCCCGACGTCCATATCCTGAAACTCAACGACCGCGGCGAACGCGACCTCGCCTTTAACTTTCTCTCCAAGAACGAGAAAGACCTGAACGACGCTGTCGGCATTCTGGAATCCAAGCTTCGCGCCGACCCGCTGCTTGCCAATGTCAGCGCCGACGGCGCCCTGCCCCGTCCGGAACTGCAGGTTTATCCGCGTAAGGACGAGGCCGCACGCCTCGGCATCACGCCGCAGCAGATCTCCGAAACGATCCGTGTCGCCACCATCGGCGATGTCGATGCGGCTCTTGCCAAGATCTCGCTCGATGATCGCCAGATCCCGATCCGTGTCCAGGCGGCAGTCGACATGCGCCGCGATCTCTCGGCCATCCGCGCATTGAAGATCCAGACCGCCAGCGGCGGCACCGTTCCGCTTTCAAGCGTCGCCGATATCGACTATTCGGAAGGCGTAAGCTCGATCAAGCGCAACAACCGCTACCGCGTCGTTTCGATCGGCTCCGACCTGCCGCAGGGCGTAGCACTCGACACGGCTTCGGCCCGCTTCCGCGAAATCGTCAAATCAGCTAATATCCCGGCCTCCGTGCATCTTGCCGAAAGCGGCGACACCAAGGTGCAGAGCGAGATGCAGCAGAGTTTCGTCAACGCCATGTTGATGGGCCTCCTGCTGGTGCTGACAGTGCTGATCCTGCTCTTCAAGGACGTGATTCAGCCCTTCACCATCTTGCTCTCGCTGCCGCTCGCCATCGGCGGTGTCGCGGCGGCTCTGATCATCACCAGCAACCCGCTGTCGATGCCGGTCATGATCGGCATCCTGATGCTGATGGGTGTCGTCACCAAGAACGCCATCCTGCTTGTCGATTTCGCGATCGAAATGCGCCACCAGGGCATGGCCCGCGTCGAAGCCATGGTCGAAGCTGGCCGCAAACGCGCCCGGCCGATCATCATGACCTCAATCGCCATGTCGGCCGGTATGCTGCCTTCCGCGCTCGGCGTCGGCGAAGGCGGCTCGTTCCGCGCACCGATGGCGATCGCGGTGATCGGCGGCATCATCGTCTCGACGGTCCTCTCGCTCGTCGTCGTACCCTCCTTCTTCCTGATCATGGACGATTTGTCCCGCCTGCTCGGCTGGATGTTCGGCCGCCTGGTCGGCAGGAAGGACGAGGAGGAGTTGCCGCTGTCGCGCGAGGATCTCTCCCGCGTCACCCGCGAGAACCGCAGCGACATCGACTCGTTGGAGGAGCGGTTGACCGCGATCGAAAAGCCGGAAAGCAAGCGCAAGAGCGCCAACGGCAACGACACCAACGTGCTCCGCCTGCCACCCTTCGCAGCGGAATAAGCAATGCCCAGAAAATGAAACGGGCCGGGAGCGATCTCCCGGCCCGTTTCGTTTTGCCGTCTCGCCGCTATCAGCGACATCAATCTTCTCCGCCAGATCTGGTCGTCAGAGTCCGCCCTGCTCTCTGAGGAAACTGACGATCGAGCTGACGCCCTCGCCGCGTTTCATGTCGGAGAAGACGAAGGGGCGTGCCGCGCGCATGCGTGTGGCGTCCCGATCCATCACCTCGAGATCGGCGCCGACATAGGGCGCCAGATCCTTTTTGTTGATCACGAGCAGGTCCGAGCGGGTGATGCCAGGCCCGCCCTTGCGCGGGATTTCCTCGCCCTGGCAGACGGAGATGACATAGATGGTGATATCGGCAAGATCGGGCGAAAAGGTCGCTGCTAGATTGTCGCCGCCGGATTCGATGAAGACGACGTCGAGATCGGGGATCCGCCGGTTGAGGCCGGCGATCGCCTGGAGATTGATCGTCGCGTCCTCGCGAATGGCGGTATGCGGGCAGCCACCGGTCTCGACACCGACGATGCGGTCCGAAGGCAGCGCCTGCATGCGCACCAGCGCCTCGGCATCCTCGGTCGTGTAGATGTCGTTGGTGACAACCGCGACGGAATAGTCGTCGCGCATCGCCTTGCAGAGCTTTTCCGTCAGCGCCGTCTTGCCCGAGCCGACCGGCCCACCGATGCCGACGCGCAAAGGTCCGTTTCTTGATTTCATGTGCCTTACTCCAATCGAACCTCGATGATAGCGACGCTGCCATCGCGCGCCACCGTCAAATGACGCAGTCGCAGTGATAATTTGGTATGATCACGAGCGGAACAGCCGCGTCGCCTGCGTCTCGTGCCGCAGGCTGGCAATATCGGCCTGCATCGTTGCCGAGCCCAGATCGTCAAGCGAGGAGGCTGCCGCACGCCGGGCGACTTCCGCAATCCGCTCTTCGAGGCCGGCAATCACGGCAACACCGTCCTTCTGACCAGCGACGCCGAGGCGGATGCCGGATGAAACTGCTTGTGAGACATAGGCATGCAGGAAGGCGGCAAGCGCCTTCTCAGGCCCTATGCCGTGCGCACCCGTCACCGCCCCGACGGCAATGGGATAAGCGACCTTGTCCGGCAACCTATCGAACACGCCGTCCGGCCAGGCCCGCGCCGCCGCCAGGAACGCCTCGCCAAGCAGCATGGTTTCCTGATGGCGCTCGCGCGATCCGGCAAGTGCGGCGGCGAGTGAGGCGATTTCGGCAAGGCGCGCGGGTTCATCCTGACACCTGTGGCTTTCGGCCAGCAGCACCGCATCGTTCCAGACCGAACCATGGCCGATCAGCGTGCCGATCCAGGCAGCAAGCGAGGCCGCATCCGTGACCAGCCCGTCAGCCACGGCCCGCTCCAGCCCGCCCGAATAGGCAAAGCTGCCAATCGGGAAGGCCGGCGAGAGCCATGCCGTCAGGCGCAGCAATGCGTGCAGCTCACGATCCCCGGTCATCCAGCCTCAGTCGTGCTTGTGGCCGTGATGTCCGTGATCATGGTCATGGCCGTGGTCGTGGCGGTGCTCATGCTCATGCTCGTAGCCATGTTCGTGATCGTGGTCATGGCCCTGATTAGGATTGTGCCCGTGATCATGATCGTGCTCATGCGAATGGCCGCCATGGGAATGATAGGCTCCCCGCGCCGGCTGGAACGGCTCATCGATATCGAGGACGGTCGCGCCAAGGCCCTGCAGCATGGTGCGGATGACATGATCGCGCAGGATGACGATGCGGTCTTCCTCGATCTGGGCTGCGAGATGACGGTTGCCGAGATGCCAGGCAAGCTCGACCAGGTGCACGCGGTCGCGCCCGCGAATTTCGAAGAGCTTCTCATCAGCCGCGAGAATTTCGATCAGTTCGCCGTCGTCGCGCACCAGCAGGTCGCCGTTGGCGAAAAGAACCGGGTCCTTGAGATCGAGCATGACCATCTCGCCATTTTCCAGATGCAGCAGCTTGCGGCGCAGATGGCGCAGATCGTGCGGCAGCTTGACCTGGGCGGTCGGATGGGAGGACGGGGTTCCGGCGGGGAGATAGGAGGTAACGCGCTGCATGGATATGTCCGCTTTGCTGAGACGACGACCATGCAAAATAGCCGTTTCCGATGCAAGCACCAATGGCCTTTGTGCGCGCGTCGGGCTTTTATATTCCGTAAGCCTGCATCACGTTGTCGCTCTCAGTTTCCCTGCCCTTGGCATCAGGGCCATTGTCGACGAGCCCGTGCCAGGCATGATGCAAGCCTTCCCGCTCGTGTACGACGCGATTGCGCCCGAGCGCCTTGGCGAGATAGAGCGCCCGGTCAGCCGAAGCGTAGACCGCCTGTTTGTTGCGCCCGGCGGCGAGATCGGCGACACCGCCGGAAACGGTGACGCGGATATCGTGCCCCTCGGCCGCGATAGCGCCGCTTGCGATCCGGGCCCGGACACCTTCGATGCGTTCCATCCGCGCCTCCAGCGGCTCGCCGGAGACAATGACGCCGAACTCCTCCCCACCCAACCGTGCGACGACGGACATCTCATCGAAGGCGGATATGAGCATAGCCGAGACCGCGGTGATGACGGCATCGCCGCAGGCATGGCCGAAGCGATCGTTGATCGCCTTGAAGCGGTCGACATCGAAAACGACAAGCGAGGCGTCGCCCTCCGTGTTTTCAAGCGCCTCCGTGAAAGCCCGCCGGTTCAATAATCCGGAAAGCGTGTCCGTTCGGCTGAGTTTTTCGAACTCCGACCGCGACAGCGTCAGCTCATGCAGGGCAAAACCGGCGGCCAGCGACAGCATGCCGGAAACCGTCCCGCCGATGAGCCAGGAAAAAATAGCTACGAAGCCGATCGCGTGCGCGAGTGTCATCGGTAGCAGTCCGAAAAAGCCGAGCGGCGGTATCGTCAGCGAAATGACAACGCCGGAGAGAAGGACTGCAAGAAAGCTCATCTTCAACGCAAAGAGATAGACATTTCTGCGATGTTGAAAACTGCCGAAATCGGCCTGCAGCGACATCCAGTTTCTCATGAGAATCGACCTTCTTGCCCGGCGTTTCAAGACATTGATAAGAGTCGAATTGCTGCGGGTGTCTTAACCGACTCGTTAAAATTCGAACGGTTTCGGACGATTCGGTGGACAGATTTTTTCTAGCAGGAGATGCAGCCTTCCAATCCCTGAATCGGACAGTGCGCGGAGACCATTAGATGATTGATTTAAAACAGCTTTTCTAGGTCTGGAAATAGGGCTGTTTCAGAATGATCTATCCGGTGAGAATACCGGTTTCTTCAGCGATTTTTACAACCTGATGGAGAGTTCCGTTCACAATTCATTTCAAGAGCGGAACGGTCCGCCGTTGACTCAATTGTAGACAGCGACAGACAATCGCAATGATTGCGGAAACGGATTCCACAGGCCGGTCCGAAGCCCCGCCGAGCGCAGCGCGGCAGCCGTCCAGGTGTTGCAGCCGAAGAGGGCGTTGAAATATCCCTTGGCCTCGAAGAACCGGTCGATTTCGCCGTAACCTGCATCCGGGATCGGCACCACCGAGCCCGCGTCGCGAACGAAGCTGTCTGAGATAAAATTGCGCAGACCCGCCAATTGATCGTCACCGATATCGAATGCCGCAACGCTTGCCTGCGGCTCGCTGATGTGACCGGCAAGGTCCACGTGCAGCACCGAACGGTCGATCGTCAGCGCCCGCAACACCGGCAACGGCTTCAACTCCGCCCAGGTCGGGGTTTCCAGATAGAAGGCGCGACCGCCCCAGCCGACAATGAGCCATTCCGCATCCGGATGGCCGAGCGGAAAACCGGTATCGGCGAGAAAGGAAAAGGCAGCCCGCGTCTCCTCGTCGAGCGGAATGGCAATATCGGTGTGGATCGGTCCCGACAGCAGCAGAATCCGATGCGTCGCCGCCGCAGACGACGCCTTGACCGGGGCAATCAGCGGCCGGGGAATAAAGGTTCCGCAAGCCACCAAAAGCACAAGCAGGAATGCGATCCGTAAAAACCAGCGGATTCCTGTTCTCATCGGAACCGTCCGGGACGCATGGAGCGAGCCGGCCTAAAACAGGAAATAGCGCTGCGCCATCGGCAGCACTGTCGCCGGCTCGCAAGTCAGCAATTCGCCGTTTGCCCTGACCTCATAGGTCTCCGGATCGACCTCGATCTCGGGTGTCAGGTCGTTATGGATCATCGATGCCTTGGAGATGCCGCCGCGCGTATTCTTCACCGCGACCAGTTGCTTGGCAACGCCGAGCCGGCCCTTCAGACCGGCATCGAGCGAGGCCTGGCTGACGAAGGTGACGGAGGAATTGGTCAGGCTCTTGCCATAGGAGGCAAACATCGGCCGGTAGTGCACCGGCTGCGGCGTCGGGATCGATGCATTCGGATCGCCCATCGGCGCGGCGGCGATCGATCCGCCGAGCAGCACCATGTCGGGCTTCACGCCGAAGAAGGCCGGATTCCAGAGTACGAGGTCGGCACGCTTGCCGACTTCGACCGAGCCGATCTCATGGCTGAGGCCATGGGCAATCGCCGGGTTGATCGTATATTTGGCGATATAACGGCGAACACGGAAATTGTCGTTGTCGCCCTTTTCCTCCTTCAGCCTGCCGCGCTGCCGCTTCATCTTGTCAGCCGTCTGCCAAGTTCGGATCGCCACCTCGCCGACGCGACCCATGGCCTGGCTGTCAGACGAGATGATCGAGAAGGCGCCGATATCGTGCAGAATATCCTCGGCGGCGATCGTCTCCTTGCGGATGCGGCTTTCTGCAAAGGCGATATCCTCGGGGATCGACGACGACAGGTGATGGCAGACCATCAGCATGTCGAGATGCTCGGCGATCGTGTTGACCGTATAGGGCCGGGTCGGATTGGTAGACGACGGAATGACGTTCGGCTGACCGCAGATCTTGATGATGTCAGGCGCGTGCCCGCCACCCGCCCCTTCCGTGTGGAAAGCATGGATGGTACGGCCCTTGATGGCGCCGATCGTATCTTCGACAAAGCCGCTTTCGTTCAGCGTATCGGTGTGGATCATCACCTGCACGTCATATTCGTCGGCGACCGACAGGCAGCAATCGATGGCGCCTGGCGTCGTGCCCCAATCTTCGTGCAGCTTCAGCGAGGTGGCGCCGGCCAGCACCATCTCGGTCAGCGCCCCCGGCAGCGAGGCATTGCCCTTGCCGGCAAAGGCAAGGTTCATCGGGAAGGCGTCGGCCGCTTCGATCATGCGCGCGAGATGCCAGGGACCAGGCGTGCAGGTAGTGGCAAGCGTGCCGTGCGCCGGCCCCGTGCCGCCGCCGAGCATGCAGGTCATGCCTGACATCAGCGCTTCCTCGATCTGCTGTGGCGCGATGAAGTGGATATGGCTGTCCATGCCGCCAGCAGTGACGATCTTGCCTTCAGCGGCGATCGCCTCCGTGCCCGGACCGACGATGATATTGACGCCAGGCTGCATATCGGGATTGCCCGCCTTGCCGATCGCAACGATGCGCCCGTCTTTAAGCCCGATATCGGCCTTGTAGATGCCGGAGTGATCGACAATCACGGCGTTGGTGATGACGGTATCGACCGCACCATCCGCCCGCGTCACCTGGCTCTGGCCCATGCCGTCACGAATGACCTTGCCCCCGCCGAACTTCACCTCCTCGCCATAGGTGGTGAAATCCTTCTCGATCTCGATGAAGAGTTCCGTATCCGCAAGGCGCACCTTGTCGCCGGTGGTCGGTCCGAACATGCCGGCATAGGCGGCGCGCGAGATCTTGTAGGGCATCCATCAGGCTCCGTGGGAGGAAGAGATAAGCGTTTCCCCGCTAAGCCGCTTGAGGCGGCCCGCGGTAATATAGGCATCGACAAGCTGCCTTTCGGCGGCAAACGGGTGCCATTCCCAGCCGACATGACCGAACCCGGCAAGCGTCACCTCGGCATCGGCATAGCTGTTCAGCAACGCGGCAATGACGATCATGCCGCTGCTCGGCACGACATAGGGCGCCGGAGCAAAGGCCGAGAGCGAGGCATCGACGGCTTCGTGGACCGATTTGCCGATGACGACGTGCGCCTTGCCGGTGTCGGCGCAGAAGGCGGTGAACTCGTCCGTATAGTCGTCGCAGAAATCATCGAGTTCCGGATGCGAGACGGCAAGCGGCGCTCGCATCGCCACAAATTTTTCCGGATCGCGCACGCTCCAGATTTCCGATGCCGAGACGACACCGGCATGCGCACGCCACTCTTTTGAACCGAGCATCGCCTTTGCCGGCCTGCCGGTATTGCAGACGGCAACGGCGTCGGTGCGGCTGCCGCCCGCGCCATAGGAGCGGCAATCGTTGAAACGGATAACGAAATCGGCGGCATCGATGACACCAGCCATTCCCTCTCCGACATCCCCATTGCCGACGATCATGATCTTCCTGATCACCTTAATTGCCCATCGTGTCTTCGAGCTCTTTCAGCTCTTTCGTGCGTTTGTCCGTCACCTCGGCCAGGCATCCGGCGACCAGCATCGGCTCCATCGTGCCGCCGCGGGCCTGAAAGCCGACAGCATCGCATTCGGCGTCACGATAATCGATCCAGGCACGCTGCGCTTTGACCAGCGCCTGTTCCGCACCCTTCATGTCGCCATCCAGGTCCTTGTCGATCGCCACCATGGCGGCGCGCGTCTTCTTGTATTGCGCATTCAGCGCCTTGTCGGCAGTCTCGTGACGCGCCGCCTCGCACGAGGTCATGTCCGATTGCGTCTTCGGATTCTGGCAATCGATGTCCTGGGCAAAGGCGCTACCAGCCGCCACCAGCATCGCCGCCCCGATGAGGCAAATGTTCAAGCGCATCCGCCTCTCCCGTTAAAGCTTGCCCATTACCAACTGACGGAAGCCATAGACTTCGCGCTTGCCGGAAAGCGGGATGAGCGTAACCGAACGCGTCTGCCCCGGCTCGAAGCGGACGGCCGTTCCCGCCGGAATATCGAGTCGCGTACCGTGCGCTGCCGCGCGATCGAACGACAGCCCGGCATTGGTCTCGGCGAAATGATAGTGGCTGCCGACCTGCACCGGCCGGTCGCCCGTATTGGAAACATCCAGCGTTACCGTCGACGCGCCGGCGTTCAGTTCGATGTCGCCGCTTGCGGCAATGATCTCGCCCGGAATCATCTCGTCCTCCTTAAGCCGCCTTGGGCGCGCAGCCCTCGGCCTTCAGCACACGTTCTGTCGACGCCGGATTTTTGACGAGCATCGCCGCCGGCCGAATAGGCCTGACAACAAGATTGCCGCCGCAATTCGGGCAGGCACCCTTCAGCACGTCGTCGACGCAATCGGCGCAGAAGGTGCATTCGTAGGTACAGATCCGTGCCTGCGCGCTCTCCGGCGGCAAATCCTTGTCGCAGCATTCGCAATTGGGCCTGAGTTCGAGCATCCCTGTCTCCTTACCGAATCGGTTCGTGCACGGTGACGAGCTTGGTTCCATCCGGGAACGTCGCCTCTACCTGCACGTCATGGATCATCTCGGCAATGCCCTCCATCACCTGGCCGCGGCCGATCACATGGGCGCCGGCCTCCATCAGTTCGGCGACAGGACGGCCGTCGCGGGCACCTTCGACGACGAAATCGCTGATCAGCGCGATCGCCTCGGGATAGTTCAGCTTGACGCCGCGCTCCAGCCGCCGCCGCGCCACCATCGCCGCCATCGATATCAGCAGCTTGTCTTTTTCTCTCGGAGTGAGGTTCATTGCTTGTCCATTTGCTTGACCGAAGCATGCCGCCGAAAAGTGTGACGCCGTTTTCGGAGACGATCATGCTTCATGCTTGAGTTCATAGATTCCAGACTTTCGGCACAGGCGCACCGTTGCGCAAGGCGGAAATGACTGGGATCAGGATTTTTCTGAGTGAGAAACCGTCGGCTGCCGCAATGCGGACGACGAGCTTGCCCTCCCAGGCGCTCGCGCCGCCCATCGATCCTTCGATGAGCGGCCGCACCCTGCCGAGATAGGCTTCCGAAAGGGGCCCGGTATAAAGCAGCGTCGCAAAGGCCACCTGTCCTCCGAGCACCGCCTGCCGCGCCGCCAGCGCCGATACACCTTCGGAAAGTCTGAGCTCTTCGGCGTGAATCAGTTGACCCGAGCGTCGGATGCGCCAGCGGTCGCGAAACAGCCCGGTTTCCACCGTCTCGCCCATCGCCTTGCGGCCGAGCAGCACGGCTTCCACGGCCAGAAATTCAGCGCTCTCGTCAAGATCGACCTCGAGCCGGCGGAAAAGCGCTGCCCTATCGAACAGGATCGTTTCCTGCGGCAGCCAGTCGACCCGGGCTTGGGCTCCGACCTTGATGCTGGTCGTCACCTCGGCCGTGCCCGCCGATGCCTTGTAAATCTTTTCGCAGGCCTGGGTGGTGACGTCGATGCGCGTGCCCGGACCGGCCACGACGCTCCAGTCCATCCGGTCCCCACCCGTCAGCCCACCTGCTGTGTTGATGATGACGGCTTCCATCGAGGCATCGAATGTATCGGGCAGACGGATCTTTGCCGCGCCCTCCTGATAGAGATCACGGAGACGCGTGCGGCCGTCAAACAGCTTTGCCGCCAGATGCCCGCGTCCCTCCGCTCTTTGCGGTCTCGTCCCCGCCGCCGCAATCATCATACCGTCCCTTTCGGTCGCGCCACCGGTTTCATTCAATCGCGCCGACAACGGAAAGCAAGCAATTCCCATGCCCTCCAGGGATACCCGCAGCGGACCTGGAAGATTTCAAAGGCGCAATCTCACCCGGTGAAAAATGCGGCATTTGCCGATCAGACAGTCAGATGGCGACGAGCCTCCGGCGTATCCAGCGTTTCGGCAAGGCCTTCATGCACGATCTCGCCCCGATCCATGATGTAGACGTAATCGGCAAGCTCACGGCAGAAGTCGAGATATTGCTCGACGAGCAGGATCGCCATGCCGGTGGAATCGCGCAGGTAACGGATTGCCCGGCCGATATCCTTGATGATCGACGGCTGAATGCCCTCGGTCGGCTCGTCGAGGACGAGAATCCGAGGCCGCGTCACCATGGCGCGTCCGATCGCCAGTTGCTGCTGCTGGCCACCGGAAAGATCGCCGCCGCGACGCGATAACATCGACTTCAGCACCGGGAAGAGACTGAAGATGTCGTCGGGAATATTCCGGTCGCGGCGGCCAAGCGGCGCAAAGCCGGTTTCGAGATTTTCCTTGACTGTCAGCAGCGGGAAGATCTCGCGCCCCTGCGGCACATAGCCGATACCTTGCTTGGCGCGGGCAAAGGGCGGCAGACCGTTAAGCCGGGTATCATTGAAGGTAACGGTGCCGGCCGACAGCGGATGCTGGCCGGTCACGGCGCGCAGAAGCGAACTCTTCCCCACGCCGTTCCGCCCCAGCACGCAGGTAATCTTGCCCATCTCCGCCTTGATGGACATGCCACGCAGCGCCTGGGCGGCGCCATAGTGCAGGTTTGCGTTTTCGACTGTCAGCATCGGTTTCCCTTTACATTCAAACTGCTGTCGGAGCAGGCCGCTGCCCCTCATCCGGCTGCCGCCACCTTCTCCCCGCTTGCGGGGAGAAGGGAATATGCCGCGACCTGTCCGTCCCTCGTCCACCTCTCGCATGGCACGTCCCCTCGCCCCGTTTTTAGGGTGAGGGGCATCCGGCAAACACGACGCTCACCGCCCCAAATAATTCTCGATCACCTTTGGATCGGAGCTCACAAACTCGATCGATCCTTCCGCCAGCACCGAACCTTCGGCAAGGCACGTCACCTTGACGCCGAGGTCGCGGATAAAACCCATATCGTGTTCGACGACGACGACCGAGCGGGTCCTGGCGATATCCTTGAGCAGGATCGCCGTTTCCGCCGTCTCCGCATCCGTCATCCCGGCCACCGGCTCGTCGACAAGCAGGAGCTTGGGTTCCTGCGCCAGCAGCATGCCGATCTCCAGCCATTGCTTTTGCCCGTGCGACAGGTTGGCGGCGAATTCGTCGTGGCGATGCGTCAGCCGCACCGTTTCGAGGATCTCCTCGATGCGTGACTTGTCTTCACCCGAAAGCCGGTAGAACAGCGTCGAGAACACACCGCGGCGCCGGTTCAACGCCAGCTCCAGATTGTCCCAGACCGTATGGCTTTCGAAGACGGTCGGCTTCTGGAACTTGCGGCCGATGCCGAGCTGGGCGATGTCGGCCTCGTCCTTCCTGGTGAGGTCGATCGTGCCGTTGAAGAATACCTCCCCCTCGTCGGGCCTGGTCTTGCCGGTGATGATATCCATCATCGTGGTCTTGCCGGCGCCGTTCGGGCCGATGATGGCGCGAAGCTCGCCGGGCTCGATGACGATCGACAACGAATTCAACGCCTTGAAGCCGTCGAAGGAAACCGAGACGCCGTTGAGATAAAGCACGCTGTTGGGTTTGACGTCGGGGATCATGGCGCTCACTCCGCTGCCTGGATTTTCGGCTCGATGCCGTCTTCCTGAGCCGCCGGGGCAGCATGGGAAACGGGTTTCCGTTTGCCGAGATATTGCGCGATCGTGCCGACGACGCCCTTCGGCAGAAACAGCGTGACGGCGACGAAGAGGCCACCCAGCGCAAACAGCCAGAACTCAGGGAAGAGGCCGGTGAAGATCGTCTTGCCGCCATTGACGAGGATCGCGCCGATGATCGGCCCGATCAGCGTCGCCCGTCCGCCAACCGCAGTCCAGATGACCACTTCGATCGAGTTGGCGGGAGCGAATTCGCCGGGATTGATGATGCCGACCTGCGGCACGTAGAGCGCGCCGGCAATGCCCGCCATCATCGCCGAGACGACGAAAGTGAAGAGCTTGAAGTGTTCGACGCGGTAACCGAGGAAGCGCGTACGACTTTCGGCATCGCGCACGCCGACCAGCACCTTGCCGAACTTCGAGCGCACGATCGCCGAGGCAAGCAGCAGCGACAGCGCCAGCAAGACCGCAGTTGCCGCAAAGAGAGTTGCACGCGTGCCGTCAGCCTGGACGTTGAAGCCGACAATATCCTTGAAATCGGTAAGCCCGTTATTGCCGCCGAAGCCCATGTCGTTGCGGAAAAAGGCCAGCAGCAGCGCATAGGTCATCGCCTGGGTGATGATCGAGAGATAGACGCCGTTGACGCGTGAGCGGAAGGCGAACCAACCGAAGACAAAGGCGAGCAGGCCGGGCACGACGAGCACCATCAGCGCCGCAAACCAGAAGTGGTTGAAGCCGTACCAGAACCAGGGCAGATCCTTCCAGTTCAGGAACACCATGAAATCGGGCAGGATTGGATCGCCGTAACTGCCGCGAGTTCCGATCTGGCGCATCAGATACATGCCCATCGCATAACCGCCGAGCGCGAAGAAGGCACCGTGGCCAAGCGAGAGAATGCCGCAGAAGCCCCAGACGAGATCGAGCGCCAGCGCCAGCAGCGCATAGGTCAGATATTTGCCGAAAAGAGACATGACATAGGTCGGCACATGCAGCGGATGGGTCGGCCCTGTCATCAGGTTCAGCACCGGCACGAGGACGGCGACCAGCAGCAGCAAGGCGATGGCAATAACGATCTTGCGATCGAGTGATCGGAGAAGGAAGGCCGTTATCATGCTTCCACCGCCCTTCCTTTGAGTGCGAAGAGCCCGCGGGGACGCTTCTGAATGAAAAGAATGATGAGGACGAGCACCAGGATCTTGCCGAGCACGGCGCCAGCAAAGGGCTCGAGGAACTTGTTGACGACGCCGAGCGACAGCGCGCCGACCAGCGTGCCCCAGAGATTGCCGACACCGCCGAAGACGACCACCATGAAGCTGTCGATGATGTAGGATTGGCCGAGGTTCGGCGAGACATTGTCGATCTGGCTGAGCGCCACGCCGGCAATACCGGCAATGCCCGAACCGAGCGCGAAGGTGAAGGCGTCGACCCAGCCGGTGCGGATGCCCATCGACGATGCCATGCGGCGGTTCTGCGTGACGGCGCGCATCTGCAGGCCGAAGGCTGACCGCTTGAGCAGCAGCAGCAGCGTCACGAAGACGACCATCGAAAAGACGATGATCCACAGCCGGTTCCAGGTGATGGAGAGCCCGCCGAGATCGAAGACGCCGGACATCCAGGTCGGATTGCGGACCTCGCGGTTGGTCGGGCCGAAGATGCTGCGCACGGCCTGCTGCAGGATCAGCGACACGCCCCAGGTGGCGAGCAGCGTTTCGAGCGGCCGGCCGTAGAGATAGCGGATGACGGCGCGCTCGATCACCAGACCGACGAAGCCGGTAAAGACGAAGGCGGCCGGCACGGCAAAGGCAAGCGAATAGTCCGCCACGCCGGGAAAGGTCGAGGTAATGTATTCCTGCACCACATAGGTGGTATAGGCGCCGATCATCACCATTTCGCCATGCGCCATGTTGATGACGCCCATGACGCCGAAGGTGATGGCAAGGCCGATGGCGGCAAGCAGCAGCACCGAGCCGAGAGACAATCCGTACCAGATGTTCTGAACGATATCCCACAGCGCCAGGCTGCGATTGATGGAACTGATATCTGCCTGGATCGCCGGCTTCAGATCGTCCGGCGCGGTTTCGAGTGTGGTCGTGAGGATGGTCAGTGCATCGCGATTGCCGCGAGCAGCGATCGTATCGATCGCAGCCTTCTTGTCCTCGACGCTCGCATCCGTCTTCAGCAGCAGCACCGCGCGCGCCGCTTCCATCGTATTCTTGATGTCGGCGTCTTTTTCAACAGCAAGCGCCGCAGTCAGCAGGTCGAGATTGGCGGGATCGGCGTCTTTCAGTAGACCTTGTGCCGCCGCGAGCCGCGCGGAACGATCCGGGCTCATCAGCGTGAGCTGGCTGGTGGCCGCGCTGATGACGCCGCGAAGTGCATTGTTGATCTTGACCTTGGTCATCAGATCAGGATCGACATCGGCAGCGGCTTCGCCGGTGATCGGATCGGAATAGGTCGGTTCGTCATCGGTGCCGCCCTGGAGGAGCACCGGGCCGCCGTCCGAATTGACGTAGAGAAGGCCGTCGCTCAGCTGCTGCAGGATCTGGCTGACATGGGTGTCCTTGGAAGCGACCAACGCTTTGATCGCCGCCTCGCGTTCCGGAAAGTCGCCGACGCCGAGCGCGTCGATAAGCACGTGGATATCGTCCTCTGCCCGAGCTTCGCTCGATGTTGCCAGGCCCGGAAATGCGAGGCCAGAAAATGTAAGGCCCGAAAATGTCAGGCTGAGCGTGATGAGGAAAATCTTTATGGCGCGATACATCGGCTTTCTCGCCCTTGATAGTGTTGGCCTCGCGGCGCAATCGCTGGGACGGAGCTTCCGCCCGGGATCAAACCCGGACGGAAGTCTTCAGGCAATCATCTGACCGGGGTCGTATTCACGAACCCTTGCCGCCGCACTTGCCGGTGGCAACATTGAAGTTTCCGCAGGACATCGGCTTACGCCAATCGGAGATCAGGTCCTTGGAATCAGGCAGGTAATCGGACCATTCGTCGCCAACGACGGCGGGCGTCTGCTGGACGATTTCGAACTGGCCATTGGCCTGGATTTCACCGATCAGCACGGGCTTGGTGATGTGGTGGTTCGGCATGACAGTCGCATAACCGCCGGAGAGGTTTGGAACGCTGACGCCGATGATGGAGTCGAGAACCTTGTCGGTATCGGTCGTGCCGGCAGCCTGGACGGCCTTAACCCATGCGTTGAAGCCGATATACGCAGCTTCCATCGGGTCGTTCGTCACGCGCTTGTCGTTCTTGGTGTAAGCGTGCCAGTCCTTGATGAACTTCTTGTTGGCCGGGCTTTCCACAGACTCGAAATAGTTCCAGGCAGCGAGATGGCCGACGAGCGGCTTGGTGTCGAGACCGGCAAGTTCTTCTTCGCCGACCGAGAAGGCGACGACGGGAATGTCGGTTGCCTTGATGCCCTTGTTGCCCAGTTCCTTGTAGAACGGAACGTTGGCATCGCCATTGATCGTCGAGACGACGGCGGTCTTCTTGCCGGCCGAACCGAATTCCTTGATCTTGGAAACTTCGGTCTGCCAGTCGGAGAAGCCGAACGGCGTGTAGTTGGTTAGGATGTCTTCTTTCGGAATACCCTTCGAAATCAGGTATGCCTCGAGAATCTTGTTGGTCGTGCGCGGATAGACGTAGTCGGTACCTTCAAGAACGAAGCGCTTGACGCCTTCTTTTTCCATCAGGTAATCGACAGCCGGAATTGCCTGCTGGTTCGGAGCAGCGCCGGTGTAGAAGATGTTGCGCGAGGATTCTTCGCCTTCATACTGCACGGGGTAGAAGAGCAGCGAATTCAGCTCTTCGAAAACCGGCAGAACGGACTTGCGCGACGAGGACGTCCAGCAACCGAAGACGGCGGCAACCTTGTCCTTCTGGATCAGCTCGCGGGCCTTTTCGGCAAACAGCGGCCAGTCGGAAGCCGGATCGACGACGACGGCCTCGAGCTTCTTGCCGAGAAGGCCGCCCTTTTTGTTCTGCTCGTCGATGAGCATCAACATGGCGTCTTTCAGCGTGGTTTCGGAAATCGCCATCGTGCCGGAAAGCGAATGCAATACGCCGACTTTAATCGTGTCCTCGGCGGCAACCGCGCCGTGGAAAGCGGCCGATGCCGCCATGACGGCACCGAGCGCAGCGCCGGTGATCGTGGATCTGAGATTCATCTGGTTGAGCCCCTCTTCTTGTTCCGCAACAGGCCGGAAACGGAATTTAACTGTTGCCGAGGGGACTATCGGGTGCTGCATCGCAAAAACACATACGCAAAATGACGTAGACGCAGGGGCAAAGCGGCACATCGAAGAAAGCGGCATCCCCCGCGCGGGAGATGCCCTGTCGGTTTTATGGGAATAATTATCCGTCGATCGTCAAGATGACGGCTGTCGGGCCGTAAGAGAGGCTCGCCCTGTGGCCGGAGACCGTGACCTTGCCGAAGGTGCCGGACAAGGCACTCGTTTTCAGGATCTCGATCTTCGTTCCGGGTGTGGGGGTAAAGCCATCGGTAAGCGTCACATCGAGATCGCCAGCGAGCGCCGCCTTGCCCTCGACAACAAGCGTGCCGGCGCCGTTCGCGCCGAGCGCCAGCTTTACCGTCGCATGGGCGAGCTGCTGATAGTCTCCGCCGACGGCTAAAGGCTTGTCTGCCGCCACGACGAGCGAACCGCCACCGACCGTCAGAGCGCCGGCACCGAAGGCCGAGGGCGATCCGGCCACCAGCGCGCCGTCTTCGAGCACGGTGCCGCCAGCATAGCTGTTGGCGCCCGACAGCCCGAGAATGCCGCTGCCGCGCTTTACCAGCCTGCCGTTGCCGGTGATGTCGTTGCGCCAGGTATCGATTGAATTGAAGCCGCCCTTTGCCGCGTCCATCGTCACGGTGACATCCTGCTCGAAGGCACCGTAACCATCGGCGGCGGCAAACAGGTTGAGGCGGCCGTAACCTTCCGCGTCGTCGATGAGTGGATAACCCGAGGCGATCTCCGTCGTCTTCAGCACGTCGCGGCGCTGCTCGCCGTCGAGATAGGGCAGACGCGTTTCGAGAAGCGCTTCGGCGCCCTGCGGCACGCGAGCCGGCTGATTGGTCGCATGGATCGTCGGCATTCCGTAGCTCAGGCGCTGCAGCACGTAAGCGCGATTGGCGTCGTGATTGGCAAAACGGTCTGCGGCGATCGGCGCCGCATGCGCGGCGACTTCGAGCGCACCCGCATCGGCAACGCCTGATTTGGCGGCGAGCCATGACTGCGCTTGGGCGTAAGCATCGCTCATCAGCGCTGAGTTGTCGGTTTTGTTCAGATTGTAAACGACCGTCGCCGTGCCGAGCATACGGCCACCCATCACGTCGAGAGGGGAATGCATGCCGGCAAGGATACGGTCCTCGCCCAATTCGCTGGCGCGCGTGATCATTTCCTGAAAGCGCTGCGGCACGAGATAGGCCATCGCAAGCGCATCCCGCCAGGCTTCCGCCGTATGTCCGCTGGGGAACCCACCGTCCTCTATCGGTTTGCCGCTCTTGGCGGGCACCAGAGTCGGGACGACCGACACATCCTGGCTCCAGCGATAGGGACGGCCATATTTGAAATAGCGCTTGGCAGGCTCCGTCGAGCCGTCATCGCTTGCGGCGTTGATGAAATCGATGGCAAGGCCCATGTCCGGATTGGCATCGGTCTTGTTTTCCGTATCCGGTTTGCTGCCGGCGCCGCGATTGTTGCCCTTGTCGTCATATTTGACTGTCGTCGCATCGGCCGCCACTTTGGTGATCGTGGTGGTCTGCTTCGAGCCGGCCTTCCAGGCATTCGTCAGCGGACCGAGGCCGTCGACGATGCTGGCATTCTTGCCGCGGCGGTCGTCGAGATAGGCGGCCACCGCCTGATCGGCCGTCCGCGCCCGCGTCGCATTGACGACATAGGCGATGTTGGCGTCATGGACGGCCTGGTTAACGATGTAGCCGTCGGTCTTGCTGGCGGGAATGCCATCCCAATCCGTCTTGGCGACCGCCGGGCAATTGTCCTTGGCCGGGGCTTCAACACCCGCATCGACGAATGGTGTGCGCGGGGTCCAGATTTCGAGGAAGCCTGAGAGGAGGTGAACCGCGGCGTTCGTGTCCACCGTCGAGAAGCAGGCGTCACCACGCTTGTTGGTGTTTCCGGCTTCCGCATAGGGCGCTTTCGCCGCCGTCGCCTGCTCGGCGCTGGCAAAGGATGGCACGATGGAAATAAGGCAGACGAGGGCGGCGCTCAGGCGGCAAAGGCTTAAAGCAGACATGGGATACCCGAAATGGTTGAACGAACGCGGGGAGAGTTAGTGCGCTTTCGTGACAGATCAATTTCAAAAACATTGCCATTCAGTGAACCACCCGGCGTTCGCCTCTTGCCTTTCCGCTCCATCCCGCCAAAACTCGCTGGAAGACGGTGAGCCCAACCGGAATGAAGAAAGGAAGACATGGCAGCGCGCCAACGCATCATTCCGGTAAGACGCGAATACAATCGCTGGGTCGCCAACCAGACGCTGGAAGATTATGCGTTGCGCTTCACCGCAAAGAGCGCCCGCCATTTCTCTTCGCAACGCATCTCGCAGACGGCAATCGGCGCGATCTCCTTCCTGGCGCTCGAGGCGATCGGCGGCGCGATCACCCTTTCCTACGGCACCACCAACGCCTTTTATGCCATTGTCGTCGCAAGCATCGCCATGCTGGCGATCGGCCTGCCGATCAGCCGCTACGCCATCCGCCACGGCGTCGACATCGATCTTCTGACGCGCGGCGCCGGCTTCGGCTATATCGGCTCGACCATCACCTCGCTGATCTATGCGAGCTTCACCTTCATGCTGTTTGCGATCGAAGCTTCGATCATGTCCGGCGCGCTGGAGCTCACCCTCGGCATCCCGCTCTGGATCGGCTACATCCTCAGCGCCGTCATGGTGATCCCGCTGGTGACGCATGGCGTGCGGCTGATCAGCAAGTTCCAGCTGATGACCCAGCCCTTCTGGATCGTGCTGAATATCCTGCCCTTCATCTTCATCGCCTTTTTGGACTGGGAAAAGTTCGATCTTTGGCGCGCCTTTGCCGGCATCCGCCATGCCTCCGGCCCGCCCGGCACCATCGCGGATTTCGATCTGGTGGAGTTCGGCGCTGCCTCTGCCGTCATCCTGGCGCTGATGTCGCAGATCGGCGAACAGGCCGACTTCCTGCGTTTCTTGCCGCCGGACCCGCAGCGCAAGTGGCGCCATCGCCTGGCTGTTTTTCTCGCCGGACCCGGCTGGGTCATTATCGGCGCGCCAAAACTGCTTGCCGGCTCCTTCCTCGTCGTGCTGACCTTTGCCTCGGGCGTGCCGCTTGATCGTGCCGCGGACCCGGCGCAGATGTATCTCACCGCTTTCGGCTACATGGTCCCCTGGCACAATGCTGCGCTGCTGTTGATGGCCGCCTTCGTCGTCATCTCGCAGCTGAAGATCAACGTGATGAATGCCTATGCCGGCTCGCTCGCCTGGTCGAATTTCTTCTCGCGACTGACCCACAGCCATCCTGGCCGTGTCATCTGGCTGGTCTTCAACGTCGCGATCGCGCTGCTTTTGATGGAGCTTGGCATCTACCGGCTGCTGGAGGAGACGCTCGGCATCTTCTCGATCATCGCCATGGCCTGGCTCTGCACGATCTCCGCCGATCTTTTCATCAACAAGCCGCTTGGCCTCGCTCCACCCGGCATCGAGTTCAAGCGTGCCCATCTCTATGATATCAACCCGGTCGGCCTCGGCGCCATGACGCTGTCGGCGACGGTATCGCTGATTGCCCATTTCGGTGCCTTCGGAGCGATCGCCGCCTCGCTCGCTCCCTATATCACCCTCGTCATTGCGCTGATCGCCTCGCCGGTGCTCGCCTGGGCGACGAAAGGCAAGTTTTACCTCGCCCGCAAGCCGCGCCACAGCTGGAAGAACCTGACGAACATTACCTGCTCGGTCTGCGAACACCCGTTCGAGCCGGAGGATATGGCCTGGTGCCCGGCCTATGCTGCGCCGATCTGCTCGCTCTGCTGCTCGCTCGACAGCCGCTGCCATGACATGTGCAAGCCGGCCGCCCGTTTCAACGCGCAGGTCGGCACCGTCGCCAAGGTACTGCTGCCTGACGCCATTCTGGGGAAGCTAACGACGCGCCTCGGCCGCTACGGCATCGCCGTCGTGCTCGCCTTGACCGCCATCGGCGCAATCCTGGCGATGATCGCCCATCAGGTCGCCGCCGCCTCGCCCGCGACGGCCGAGGTCGTCAACCGCACTATCCTCATCGTCTTTTTTGTCTTCGCGGTGATATCTGGCGTCGTTTGCTGGTTCTATGTGCTCGCCCATGACAGCCGCGTCGTCGCCGAGGAGGAATCCTCGCGCCAGAACACGCTGCTGCTCAAGGAGATCGCCGCCCACAAGAAGACCGACACCGCCTTGCAGAACGCCAAGGAGACGGCCGAGGCAGCCAACCGCGCCAAGAGCCGTTATGTCGTGGGCTTGAGCCACGAACTGCGCACGCCACTCAACGCCGTGCTCGGCTATGCCCAGATCCTTGAGCGCGACGAGACCATCCCGGCGCCACGCCAATCCTCGATCAAGGTCATCCGCCGCAGCGCCGAACACCTTTCCGGACTGATCGACGGCCTGCTCGATATTTCAAAGATCGAGGCCGGCCGCCTGCAGGTCTATTCCAATGAGATCAACATCCAGGATTTCCTCGACCAGATCGTCGATATGTTCCGCCCACAGGCGCAGGCAAAGGGGCTCGTCTTCATCCACGATCGTTCGCCGGCCTTGCCGCAATTCGTCCGTACCGACGAAAAGCGGCTGCGTCAGATTCTCGTCAACCTGCTCTCCAATGCCATCAAGTTCACCGACGAAGGCACCGTCACCTTCGATGTCGGCTATCGCAGCCAGGTGGCGACCTTCACCGTTGCCGATACCGGCCGCGGCATCACCGAGAAAGATCTGCCCCGCATCTACGAACCCTTCCAGCGCGGCGAGGCCGAAAGCGTGCGGCCGATGCCGGGCCTCGGCCTCGGCCTGACCATCACCCGGCTTCTGACCAACACGCTCGGCGGCGAGATTTCGGTTTCGAGCGTCAGGGACGAGGGCTCGACCTTCCGCGTCCGGCTGATGCTGTCGGCCGTCATGCGCGCCGTGGCGCCCGCGCCGCAGGAGAAGCGCATCGCCGATTACGACGGCCCGCGCCGCACGCTCGTTATCGTCGACGATAACGAAGACCATCGCGAGATGATGCGCGAAATCCTGGCACCCCTCAATTTCATCGTGCTGACGGCGGCGGGCGGCACCGAATGCCTGACGCTGATCGAGGGCATCAAGCCAGACCTCTTCCTCGTCGATATCCTGATGCCCGGTATGAACGGCTGGCAGCTCGTCTCGCGTCTGCGCGAGGCTGGTCAGACAGCGCCGGTGCTGATGCTTTCCGCCAATATCGGTGATGCCGCCGTTCTCAGCGACAGTGACGACAGCCACAATGATGCGATCGGCAAGCCAGTCGACATTCGCCAGCTCCGCGACAAGCTCGCTTTGCATCTCGGGCTGAAATGGGTCTATGCCGACGCCGCACCCGCAGTTCCTGTTAAGACCCAAGCGCCGATGCTGAGCCCAGGTGCTGCCCATGTGCAGGAATTGCTGCGGCTCGGTGAGATCGGCTATATCAGGGGTATCGAAGCCAAGCTTTCGGACCTTGCCAAAGTGGAGGCAAATCAGCCATTCACCGAGAAACTCTACGCCTATGTCGCCGCCTTCGATCTCGCCGGCTTCATGACCTTCCTGCACGACTTCGACGAAAAGGTGGAATCCATTGGCTGAGCCGGCCCTCCCCCGCGACATCGTTCTGCTCGTCGACGACTCGCCCGAAGCGCTCGGCTTCCTGACCGACGCGCTCGAACAATCCGGCTTTTCCGTGCTGATCGCCACGTCAGGCACCGCGGCACTTGGCATCGTCGAGCGCATCACCCCCGATCTCATCTTGCTCGACGCCGTCATGCCCGCCATGGATGGCTTCGAAACCTGCCGCCGGCTGAAGGCAAATGCCGCGGTGGCGCAGGTGCCCGTTATCTTCATGACCGGCCTGACCGAGACCGAACATGTCGTGCACGCGCTGGAATCCGGCGGCGTCGACTATCTCAGCAAGCCGATCAATATCGACGAGCTACGAGCCCGCATTGGTGTCCATCTGCGCAATGCTCGCTCGGCCCAAAGCGCCCGCGTCGCACTCGACGCAGCCGGCCGCCATTTGCTGGCCGTCAAAGGCGATGGCGCCATCCATTGGTCGACGCCGCAAGCAACACGGCTCGTCAACGCCGCCATGGGCAGCGACGACGGCATGGAAATCGTCGTCAGCCATATCGCCACCTGGATGCGCGACCGCGCAGCCGCGGTTCGAGACGGCATTATCTCGATCGCCCATGCCGGCCAGGCGGCGCTGCAGCTCGCCTTCCTCGGCGCAATCGGGCCTGACGAATATCTCTTCCGCCTGACCGCCGCCAACCAGCGGCGCGACGATGAGGCACTGCGCCAGCGCTTCTCGCTCACCCAGCGCGAATCCGAAGTTCTACTCTGGATCGCCAAAGGCAAGGCCAACCGCGATATCGGCGAAATATTGGGGCTGTCGGCGCGCACGGTGAACAAGCACCTCGAACAGATCTACGTGAAGCTCGGCGTCGAGAACCGGGCTTCGGCCGCCGTGAAGGCGACGCACGTGCTGCACGAGATGTAAGTGATATCGGGCGGAAACCGTCGGCAGCAGATAGGCGGCGCCGCGGAGGACGGAATTTGAAACCTCGGTAATGCAAAAGAAGCCCGGTCGGAACCGGGCTTCAATCTCATCTGTCAAAAAGGCAAGCTAAGCTTACTTGTCCTGCGGGACGTAGGTGTACTTGCCGTCCGCGCCCTTCTTCCATTCGTACATAATGTAACCAGGGATCTTCGGGTCGCCCTTTGCATCGAACGAAATGTCGCCGAGAACCGTCGGGAACGGGCCCTTTTCCTTCATGGCCGTAGCAACGGCCTCAGGATCCACCGAACCGGCAGCCTTGGCGGCACCGACGATCGCCTGCATCGCAGCGTAGGAATAGAGCGTGTAGGCTTCCGGGTTGAAACCGGCGGCCTTGAACTTTTCGACGAGTTCCTTGTTGGCCGGGTTCAGCGTCGGATCGGGACCGAACGTGTTCAAGGTACCGGCGACAGCGTCGCCAGCGATCGAGGCCAGTTCGTTCGAAACGATACCGTCGCCCGAAACCAGCGTTGCCTTCAGGCCCTGATCGGCGGCCTGACGGATGATGAGACCGGCTTCGGTGTGCAGGCCGCCCCAATAGATGATCGAGACGCCGGCTTCCTTCATCTTGGCGATGAGGGCCGAGAAGTCCTTGTCGCCGACATTGATGCCTTCGTACATGACTTCCGTCAGACCGGCGGCATTCATCGCCTTCTTGGTTTCGTCGGCAAGACCCTGACCGTAGGGGGTCTTGTCGTGAACGACGGCGATCTTGGCGTCCTTGAAGTGATCGGCAAGATACTTGCCGGCGATGGCGCCCTGCTGGTCGTCACGGCCGCAGGTGCGGAACGTGTTCCAGAGGCCCCGTTCCGTAAACTTCGGGTTCGTAGCGGCCGGGGTGATTTCGAGGATGCCGTTTTCGGCATAGACTTCCGAAGCCGGGATCGAAACGCCAGAGTTGAAGTGGCCGATGACGAACTTGACACCGTCGGCAACGAATTTGTTGGCAACCGAGATGCCCTGCTTCGGGTCGGAGACGTCGTCGCCGAGCTCGAGCTTGATCTGCTCGCCGTTGATGCCGCCAGCGGCATTGATGTCGGCGGCCGCCTGCTCGGCGCCCTTCTGGAGCTGAGCGCCGAACGCGGCGTTCGGGCCAGTCAGCGGACCAGCGACAGCGATGAGGACGTCGGCCCATGCGTTGCCGCTGAAGGCGACCATCGCCGTCAGAGCCACTGCCGACAGAAGAGACTTCTTCATATTGTTACTCCCAATTTTTGGGCGGGTTCCGGTCCAAGGCCCAGCGCACTACCCACCATTGACTGCGCTAGGAAAGCTGTTCCGCTCTGAAGGCGATTCATGCCTAGTTTCAACGGACTGTCAATGTTTGTCCTTCCACGAAAACGCGGAAGTTTTTTCATACAGCCAGTAATAGTTGTTGACCATCTGATTGGTGCGGCGAAAGCGGAAGCCGGCGGTCGAGAAGACCAGCAGCGTTACGAAATCGATGCAGTAGTAGAGAGTGCTGAGCATCGGCCCATCGAATAGTGCGTGGTGCAGGAACTGCATCGCCCAGGCGAGCAGGAAGGTGTAGACGACGGCCAGCGGATAGTCGTTCCAGCCTTCGGCCACCGCCTTGCCGGCCCGCCAGGCCGTCCAGAAGCCGATCAGCACGACGATCGCGCGGATGATCAAGCGGGCGCCGGTATCGCTTTCGAAGAAAAGTCCCTGCATATCAAACTCTCCGTTCGAGCTAGTGTCTTCCGCCTTCGAGATAAGCGGCACGGACTTCAGGATTGGCGAGCAGCTCCTTGCCGGAGCCGCTCATCGTTACCTTGCCGTTCACCATCACGTAAGCGCGGTGCGAAAGCCTGAGGGCGGCAAATGCGTTTTGTTCGACAAGAAACACCGTCAACCCTTCCTGTTCATTAAGCTTCCGAATCGCCTCGAAGATGCCCTTGACGATTAGCGGCGCAAGACCAAGCGAGGGTTCGTCGAGAAGCAGCAGCTTCGGGCGCGCCATCAGCGCGCGGCCGATCGACAGCATCTGCTGCTCGCCGCCCGAAAGCGTGCCGCCGCGCTGGGCGTGGCGTTCCTTGAGGCGAGGGAAGAGCGTGAAGATCTTCTCGACGTCCTCTGCGAAGTATTTGAGTTTATCCAGGCCCGCGCCCATCTGAAGGTTTTCGAGAACGGTCATGCGCGGGAAGATGCGGCGGCCTTCCGGCGACTGCGCGATGCGCAGGCGAGCGATTTCGTGGGTCGGCATGCGGGTGATGTCACGGCCTTCGAAGACGACTGAGCCGGTGCGGGCCTGCGGGCTGCCGCAGATCGTCATCATCAGCGTCGACTTGCCGGCGCCGTTGGCGCCGATCAGGCTAACGATCTCGCCCTTTTTGACCTGGACATCGATGCCGGCCAGCGCACGAATATTGCCATAATAGGTTTCGACGCCATTCACCTGAAGGAGCGGTTGACCCGTCATTACTTCATCGCCCATCAGTTGCGCCTCCTTCGAGCTGCTCGACGGTTGCGATCACCTCTTCCACTTCTTCATCCTCGACACCGAGATAGGCCGCGATGACCTTCGGATCGTTCTTCACGTGATCCGGCGTGCCATCGGAAATCTTCTGGCCGTATTCGAGGACGACGACGTGGTCGGAGATTTCCATGACCACGGACATGTCATGCTCGATGAGCAGGATAGATGTTCCGGTTTCAGCGCGGATGCTCTGCAGCAGCGCATTGAGGGTTGCCGATTCCCGCGGGTTCAGGCCGGCGGCCGGTTCGTCTAGGCAAAGCAGCTCGGGGCCGGTGCACATGGCACGGGCGATCTCGAGACGCCGCTGGGCGCCGTAGGGCAGATCGCCTGCCGGATCGTCGGCGCGGTCGATTAGATCGGCCTTCTCCAGCCAATGCCGCGCAAGCTCGATTGATGCGGCCGCCTCCCGTTTGTAGGGACCGATGCCGATGAGGCCGAGGATCGTATAACCGGACGCCTTCATCAGCTTGTTGTGCTGGGCGACGAGCAGGTTTTCGAGAACCGTCAGGCCGGAGAACAGCCGGATGTTCTGAAAGGTGCGCGCCACCTTGGCTTCCTTAGTGATGAGAAAGTCCGGCAGACGCTCCAGCAGGTACTGCTTGCCGCTCTTCTGGTTGAGCGTGATCATCCCCATCGTCGGCTTGTAGAAGCCGGTGATGCAGTTGAAGACGGTGGTCTTGCCGGCACCGTTCGGCCCGATCAGCGCGGTGATATCGCCGCGCTTGGCTTCGAATGAGAAGTCGTTGATGGCCATCAGGCCGCCGAACTTCATCGACAGGTGTTCGACCTTGAGAAGCGTATCGCTGGACATGGTGTTGGTGACGGGGCTCATCAACCATGGCCCTCCTTGATGAAGCTTCCGGATATTGCCTTGCGCGCCTTGAGGAAGGCGGTCGGTTCACGCGAACCGACGAAACCACGCGGCTTGAACAGCATGACCACGACCATGGCGAGGCCGAAGATCAGCATTCGATACAATTCTGGCGTGAAAGTCGGCCCGAAGATCACTTTCAGGAAGTCCATTTCGCGCAGCAATTCGGTACCGCCGACCATGACGATTGCGGCGACCGCAATGCCGGTCAGAGAACCCATGCCGCCGAGCACGACGATGGCGAGAATAACGGCCGATTCCAAGAAGACGAAGGATTCCGGCGAAACGAAGCCCTGACGGGCAGCAAAGAAGGAGCCGGCGAAACCGGCAAACATCGCTCCCGTCGCAAAGGCCGTGAGTTTGGTCGTCACCGTATTGATGCCGAGCGAACGGCAGGCGATCTCGTCTTCGCGCAACGCTTCCCAGGCGCGCCCGATCGGCATGCGGCGCAGCCGGATGGTTACGTAGGCGGTCAGCATGCAGAGCGCCAGGATAAGGTAAAAAAGGAAGATCTTGTAGTAAGCCGAGGACATCGGCAGGTGAAAAAGCTTGGCGAAGCCGCCGGCCGTCGCATCGAAGGGAATGCCGAAGAGCGTCACCTTGGGAATGCTCGAGATACCGAAAGTCCCCTTGGTGACATCCGTCCAGTTGATGATGACGAGGCGGATGATTTCGCCGAAGGCGAGCGTCACGATGGCGAGGTAGTCGCCGCGCAGGCGCAGCACCGGGAAGCCGAGGATGACGCCCCAGAGTGCGGCGAAAATGCCGGAAAGCGGCAGCAGCACCCAGAAGGACAGGCCGAAATGGCTCGAAAGCAGCGCATAAGAATAGGCGCCGACCGCGTAGAAGGCGACATAGCCGAGATCGAGAAGACCGGCGAGGCCGACGACGATGTTCAGCCCCCAGGCAAGCATTACATAGATCAGGATCTGGATGCCGAAATTGTCGACATATGTCAGCGAGCCCTGAGGCCCTTTGATCGCCACCACCACCATGGGATAAAGCAGCAGCGCGATCAGCGCGATCTTGAGGAAATGCCGGTGGAAAAAGCTCTTCTCGGTTGAGATGGCGAGTTCACCCTGTCTCGCCTTTGCCAGCTTGCGGCTGTCAAGATGCGGCCGCAGGAAAACCACCGTGGCGAAGCGGCCGATCGCGGCGACAGCGACGAAGATCGCAAGCAGCCCCCAGCGCTGGACGATGATCAACTCGTTGTTGATGTTCTGGTCGGTCTTGAGGCCGACATACAAAACGAACATGCCGAACGACAGGATGGCGGCGAAAAGAGCTTCGGTAAGGCCTTTACGGACAAGTCCTGCATCGGGCTTGCCTGCTGAATTATCAATGTTTGCCATGACGTTACACCTTCTCGACTTCCGGCCGTCCAAGAATACCCGTCGGCTTGAAGATCAGCACGAAAGCGAGGATGGCGAACGTCGCGACATCCTTGTACGCGATGGTGAAATAGGCCGACCACAGCGATTCGATCAGGCCGATCATCAATCCGCCGAGAACCGCGCCCGGCAGCGAGCCGATGCCGCCGAGAACGGCTGCGGTAAATGCCTTGACACCCGGCGTGAAGCCGTCGGCGAACGAGGCGACACCATAATACATCAGGTACATCGTGCCGGCGACGGCAGCCAGTGCCGCACCCATGACGAAGGTGATCGAGATCGTCTGGTCGACATTGACGCCGAGTAGTGCCGCCATCTTGCGGTCCTGCTCCGTCGCACGCTGGGCACGGCCGAGTGCGGTACGATTGACGATGTACCAAAAGACGGCGAGCAGCACGACCGTAATCACGATGATGACGATCTGTTTCAGCGACACCGAGATGTTGCCGAACTGATAGACCGAGCTGATCATCGGCGGGATCGGCTTGTTGCGCGGACCCTGCGTCACCTGGATGAAATTGGACAGTACGATCGACATGCCGATGGCGGTGATCAGCGGCGCCAGGCGGAAGGAACCGCGTAGCGGACGGTATGCGACGCGCTCGATCGTCCAATTCCACAAACTCGTCATCAGCATCGCGACGACAAGCATCGCCAGCAGCAGAACCGCTACCGGAAGACCTGCGAAGATGGATGTGAGAACGAGAAAGACGATGAGAGCGGCGAAACCACCGAGCATGAAAATATCGCCATGGGCGAAATTGATCATGCCGATAATGCCGTAAACCATCGTATAGCCAATAGCCACAAGGCCATAGATAGATCCGAGCGTCAGCCCATTGAAGAGCTGCTGGACGAAATACTCCATATGTCGTTTTCCCCTGGATGCGAGTCCAAACCGGCTGCATCTCTTTTTGGTTCTTTGGTTCCCCGTTTCAGAGAACCTCATAGGCCGAATGCATACCGGTTTCGTTGGAAATGTGAAGACAAAAAGGATTTACTCCGACAAATTCTTGTCCGAACAGGTCTAACTGGCGCATTTTGAACCAAAATCCACAGAAAATCGGCAAAGACGGACCGATTTTTGATCAGAAACTGCCGCGAAGTTAACCATCCGGAAATGTGCCGGCGATTTCCTGCGCCGCTTGTCGCGCAAGCTATTCCACAGAACTGGAAGATGGCGCAAATTCAAACCTCAACCCAGGTGCTTTTACGAATACCATTTCACCAGCAGGTGCCCGATCTTCGTCTGACACCGCTGAAAACTTATGGTAGCATCATGGAACTGCGGTATCGGGGATGCAGAGTGTGACGGGAAGCACCATATCAAGCATGTGGTGAAAGGGATGGTTTGCGGACGAGCGACAGTGGGGTGCTCGGCCCGCATGGCAAACGGCAAAAGGACAATGCTGAGGACATTTGAACGGGCGGCGCTCGAAGCCGGCAGGGCCATTATTACGGTCTTGCGCAATGGCTTCCCGGTCGCCATGAAAGCGGATGCAAGTCCAGTGACGGTCGCCGATGAGGAGGCCGAACGCATCATTCTCGCTCATCTCGCCAGAGATTATCCTGAAATACCCGTTGTGGCGGAAGAATCGGTCGCCGCCGGAAAGGTGCCCGACATCGCCGGCCGAGGCTTCTTTCTGGTCGATCCTCTCGACGGCACGCGCGAATTCGTCGCCGGACGGCAGGAATTCACCGTCAACATCGCCTATATTGAGAATGGCGCCCCGGTTGCTGGCATCGTCTATGCGCCGGCGCTCGGACTTGCCTTCTCGGGAGAACGAGGCCGGGCGGAAAGGCTCGACGTCACCGACGATTTCGCGGTTGGCGCACGCACCGCAATCGCCGTGCGCGAACAGCCGGACGACAGGCTGGCGCTTGCGAGCCTTCGCCACAACAGCCCGGAGACCGGAAACTTCCTCGCCCACCACGCGATCTCCAAATGTACCAACATCGGCTCCTCGCTGAAATTCTGCCTGTTGGCCGAAGGTAAGGCCGACGTCTATCCGCGTTTCACCCGTACGATGGAATGGGACACAGCGGCTGGCGATGCGGTGTTGCGCGCCGCCGGTGGTTCGACAGTGACGCTCGATGGAACCCCGCTGACCTACGGCAAGACGGGAAAAGCCGCCGATTTCGACTTCGCCAACCCGAACTTCATCTCCTGGGGCGGCACGAGACGCGTCCTTGAACCGGTGTAACCACCCGCAGCAATCCCTGAACTTGAAGCCGCGGGGCGATTCTCGCACCGTGATGATTTTTGCGCCTACCGCGGCAGTCGCGACCTGCCTCGGTTTGGCGTTCGCCTCCTCTCTCCTGATGTCTCCGCGCGGAGGTGTGTAGCGGTTCCGAGAAAACGACGCGCGCTTTAGAAGCCGACGCACATGATCCAGGCCGTATCGTCTGTCATGATCGAGCGGGTGTCCACGCAACCGGAACCTCGGCAGCAGTCTGAGAGTGATTCGCAAACGGCGTGGGCGGATCAGGTGATTCTGGGTGAAACCCTGTTTTTCATCTTTCCGACGCCGGTCGCGACCCATTCCGCCTTGATTTTGTCATATTCCGACACAGTTTGAGAACGACCGATCAGCATCGCCAAAAACTTTTTGCGTCGGCAATCGTTAAAATTACCGTCTGACGACGGTCGGTCGCGTGCCGAAAGTGCACGTCGGAACACCCCCGAAAGCCCTCGCCAAAGGCCTAGAAACCTTGACGAAATTCCAATTATTAACGAAATATCATGAGCTTGCCTCAACTTAACGCAAATGCGAAAGATTTGCTGCGTTGCGATATTTCTCTGGACACCATTACACAATTGTCGCATTTTTCCGTTTTAGTAGGGTTACCAAGACCTGAGTGCAGCCCTGGTGACAGGGTAAACCATTGATCGCCTATTGCCGCCGCACCCCTCGAAGACAACAGAGTACGATCCTTGAGCATCACGGAACTAAACAACAGCATTTCGACAGAGTCCTTCAGGCCGAGCCGCCGCCAGCAGCCCAGCCCGAAGATCCAGACCCCTGTCATCCATAGCGATGCGCCGCAGGCGCCGTGGATGGATCTCGTCCTGAAGCGGGCGTTCGACATCGTTTCGTCGTTGAGCGCCCTCCTCGTCCTCGCCCCTTTCCTTCTGTTCGTCGCCTTGCTGATTAAGCTCGACAGCCCGGGACCGGTGCTCTTCAAGCAGACCCGCTGGGGCAGGAACTGCAAGACCATCAAGGTCTACAAGTTCCGCTCGATGCGCACCGATCTTTGCGATGTCTCGGGTATTGCCCAGACAGTGAAGAACGATCCGCGCATCACCCGCGTCGGCGCCATTCTTCGCCGCACGAACGTTGATGAGCTGCCGCAGCTGCTGAACGTGCTGATGGGTCACATGTCCGTCGTCGGTCCGCGCTGCCACGCAATCGGCATGCGGGCAGGCGGCATGCTCTACGAAGAGCTGGTGCCGGAATACCATCAGCGCCACGCCATGCGTCCCGGCATGACGGGTCTCGCCCAGATGCGCGGCCTGCGCGGCCCCACCGATCGTCCGGCCAAGGCGCGTGCCCGCATCGTCAGCGATCTCTATTACGTCGGAAATTTTTCGATCCTGATGGATGTCCGTATCATTGCCGGAACCGTCGTGTCGGAGTTGACCCGCGGAAAAGGTTTCTAAACTTTATGAAAAGGTGCCGGCTGCTCAGCAGCCGGTCCCGGACTGCTCTGGCAACCGCCTTCCTGCGGCTGACCGAACGAGCTTGCGCATCGCGCTCTTCAGATAACCCACCGCGTGTGTGACGAGCGACCGAGAACGATGGTCATCTCGTCGCTGCTCTTGACGGCCGCCGACCAGCGCAGGCATTGATTCGCGCCGGATCAGCCTTGCCGACCGACTGTCTTCCGAACTGCAGCTGCGAGACCTTGTCCAGAAGCTCCATGCACCCGTAGAGCAGGGCCTGCGCCTGCGTGGACACGGGACAGCCGCCTGAGAAGGCGAGGATGTATTATTTCAGGTCAGCGTCGTGCGAACCCGAAGGCGAAGCTATTCTTCCGCGCGTGCATCTGAAATAGCGGGTTGAGGCGGCGTATTTTGGCGCCGCCGCCGCAAAACGCCCCCTCACTGAGGTCGGTATGATCGTCCGCATCGTCACCGTCACCAATCTCCTGCACGAAAAAATCGGTGGCCCGGTAAAAGTGGAGGGCGTTCCCGCCTGTTGCTGATCAACCGGTTTTCGATGAACGCCGTGCGGTCGGTCTCGAGAGAGACGAGAGCAGATAAAATCGAAGCCCGCAAGCTTTGCCATCTCGCCGAGCGCTCTTTGCCGCCGTTCGGCGCGATCCCGGCGCGACCGGTCCGCGAGGGCGAAAATCCAGCATCCTCAATACAATCGTCGCGCGCATGCGCACCATTTTTCATCTTTATACCAGGTATGGCTTGCTTCAGCCGAGCCTCGTCATCGGCAGCGAGACGCTCCATGCCAAAGCATCGGCAAACATGGCTTTTACAGCATCTTGAGGAAACCAAGCATCGAAAGCGCGAGCTGGACTGACACGGCGGGAAGAACGGAGACGATGTCATGCGCTCAACTCCATTCCCACCGCTACAAAAATCATCCCGGAAAATCAGTCATATTATTCGGCACGGCCGCCATTGCGGGCGCTAAGAATTGACGGTGCGGCAACTGGCCGTCCCATACCACCGGCCGGCCGAGGCGTCTAAATTTGTTATCAAAGTCTTACGATGGGTTTAGGCAATTTTTAAATGTGGCAAGCTAGAGTGGCGTCCGTGGTCTTGCGTTGTGTAGAGAGTCCAATGACCGAAATGATACGTCCTCGAGTGAAATATGTCATCGGCCCCGATGGCAGCCCCCTGACGATTGCGGATCTTCCGCCGCCCAATACGCGGCGCTGGGTGATTCGCCGGAAGGCAGAGGTTGTCGCGGCTGTTCGCGGTGGCTTGTTGAGCTTGGAAGAGGCCTGCGAGCGTTATACGCTCACGGTCGAAGAATTCCTCTCCTGGCAGTCGTCGATCAACAGCCATGGCCTTGCCGGGCTGCGCACCACGCGCATCCAGCAATATCGCCACTGACTGCACGCCATCATCGACATTTATTTCGGGCCGGACGCATCTCCCGTCAGGGAATGAAGAAGGCCCGAAATCATTGACGAGGCGGCGTAACACCAGAGGCCGGGCTGCGTGAAGGCATTTGCCAGCCCCGTCGTCTTCGCCGCCGCAATGACGATCGCGACCAGCAGCACGTCCATCATTGACCACTTGGACAGCTGCGGCACGACGCGACGATAAAACAGGCTGCCGGCCCCACCGTCGGCAGTCATCACTTCTGCGGCAATGCCGATCATCTTCAGAAGCGGGAGCAGGATCGAAACCACGGCGACGATCGCTGACAGTAGCCCATCCCCGCCCTGCCACAGCGATATAATGATTTCGATCAGCGACGGCGTCCTGTCGAAGAAATACAGCGTCTCGAAATGGACCAGCGGCAGGACGAGGCCGAGCGCCAGGAAGAACGGCGCGGCCACAAGAAGAACGGGGCGGACCATCAAAAGCACCCTCATAGCCTCGAACCCCGCATCGATCCGACATCTTTCATGAACACTCCGTCTCCCTAAGAATTGCGCCACCGGCTTGGCACAACTGTGTGACCGTGTCACCGTCGGCAACCACCATATCCGGTTGCAAGGAGAGACAATGGACATTCGAAACGAAGAAGGCGCCTCCGGCGGCCGCTATGCGGCCGAGGTCGAAGGGCATGCGGCGGAGATGACATATTCGCGCGCATCGCCGAAGCTCATCATCATCGACCATACGGCCGTTTCCGATGCGCTGCGCGGCAAGGGCGTCGGTCAGGCATTGGCGCTTCACGCCGTGGATGCAGCCCGCGCCGGCGGATGGAAGATCATACCGCTGTGCCCTTTCTTCAAAGCGCAGGCGCAGCGCCATCCGGAATGGCAGGATGTGGTGAACTGATTCTGGCCGGAAGCGGCGGTTTTGGGGACGACTCTTCAGACGGGCGAAAAACACCAAAAGCCATGTATGACGGACAGTGCGCCCATCATACATGGCTTCTCAGTGGCGATCACCAAGGCGCCGACGCCGGCGCCCGCCGTTTCTCTTACGCCCTAGAACAGGGTGAATTTAGGCCAGATCGGCGTAAAATCTGAATCCTGTTCCAAATTAAAGCGCAAGAGCATGATGTCGTGAGAAAACCGCTCACACGTTTCGGCATCATGCTCTGGCGCGGGCGCCACTGTCACGCTCTTCCAGCGCCGTCGCTCTTGCATATTCCGCCTGCATCTCCTCGAGCGCCATTTCCAGCGTCTCTTCCTGCGTCTTCAGTTCCTTGATCGAAACCTGCAGGTTGTCGGCCCGCTGACGCGCGGCCTTGGCGAAGGTCGGATAGGCAAAGTGATTCGGATCTGAGATACCGGACTTCTTTTCCTCGACGACGATCTGGCTCTCCAGATCCTTCGTCATTCGTTCGAATTCGGACATCATCATCTGCAACTGCTGCAATTGACGTCGTTTTTCGTTCACCTGAAACTCTTTCAGGCGAACGAGACTCTCTCGCGACTTCATACGCATTACTCCCGTGATGCGAGACCCCGGCTCAACTTGAAACCGCCCTGCGCGCCGCTTTGACACGGTTTGCTAAAAAATTTCCTGCGATATTAACAAATACCTACCGCTGGTAACCTTTCGTTTACGGGCATCGTTAATGATAGGGCAGATGATTTAAGGGTCGGTAAATGCCGAGGCATGAAGTTCGAACCTTTTCATTGGCGAGTCGGATGAATCACTTAGCGCCTTTTCCTAATGTTAACGGTGAGGAGCGCCATTTGAGATTCCTATTGGAAAACAGAGAAATGGAAAAAATATTTAATAAATTCGATACTCCTTGCCAGAGTGAATTAGAATTTGTTAACCATTTCGTGGCAGCCTCCAAATCATGTAGCGTGTTCGGTATCGCGTAGGGGGCCAGACCACCTTTCGGCGGCGGTAAAGGGGATAATTATGCGGGTACTTCTCATCGAGGATGATAGCGCGACGGCGCAGAGCATCGAGTTGATGCTGAAATCAGAAAGTTTTAATGTTTATACCACCGATCTCGGTGAAGAAGGCGTCGATCTGGGAAAGCTGTATGATTATGATATCATCCTTCTCGATCTGAACCTGCCCGACATGTCCGGATATGAAGTGCTTCGCACACTCCGGCTGTCCAAGGTCAAGACACCGATCCTCATTCTGTCGGGCATGGCCGGCATCGAAGACAAGGTTCGCGGCCTCGGCTTCGGCGCCGACGACTACATGACCAAGCCCTTCCACAAGGACGAGCTCGTCGCCCGCATCCATGCCATCGTCCGCCGCTCCAAGGGCCACGCTCAGTCGGTCATCATGACCGGCGAACTGATCGTCAACCTCGACGCCAAGACTGTCGAAGTCGGCGGCCAGCGTGTCCACCTGACGGGCAAGGAATACCAGATGCTGGAGCTGCTTTCGCTCCGCAAGGGTACCACGCTTACCAAGGAAATGTTCCTCAACCACCTTTATGGCGGCATGGACGAGCCGGAACTGAAGATTATCGACGTCTTCATCTGCAAGCTCCGCAAGAAGCTTGCCAACGCCGCCGGCGGTGCCAACTACATCGAGACCGTCTGGGGCCGCGGCTACGTTCTGCGCGAGCCGGATGGTGCCGAATACGCCGAAACCGCCTGATTTTCCGATCCCCTTATCGGATAACGAAAATCCCGCCCTTCCGGCGGGATTTTTCGTTTCTGCCTGCCATGAGAAACCGTCCCGATACAGAGGATCTGGGGCTGGATCGGCATAGAATTCCGACATCTCGAACAAGGAAAAACAGTATCGGCGGCCGAACGTGTTTGCACTTTCGGCATCACGCTGCCTGGGGAGAGACCTGCCGTCAGGCCGCGATCGCGCGGTTTCCGAAGACGGCGGTCAAGATCTTGCGATCGAACGGCTTCAGCAGGAAGTCGGTGGCACCGGCCCGTTTGCCCGCCATCAGCTTCTTCAGGTCCGCCTCGACGACGCAATAGTAGATCTTGACCTCTTTGCCGCCGTCCATGGCGCGGATGGCGGCGATGAGCTCGAGAGCGCCTTCCATGCCGGAATCGACGATCAGATATTCCGGCAGCTCCGCCTGGCAGCGCTGCAACGCTTCGCCGGCGTTGGCGGCCTCGCTGACGAGAAAGTCGAGTTCAGAAAGAATGCGCTTGCCGACCTTGCGGACGATATCCGAATTATCGGTGATCATGAACCTTTGCATGGGCGCTCCTTTGCCCCCGCATTCGTCGCAGCAAGAGGCCTCTTACAACCCTGGAGGATAGGTCCATCAGGCTAAGGAATCGTTACCGGGCGGGCGCATACACCCGCCCTCGCTCCGAAATCAGGCAGCGGCGGCCACCGCAGTGAACACCAGCTCTTCGGGGCTGGCGCTGTGATCAAGCGTCATTCCGCACTCCTGTGCCAGAAGCACGGTGTAATAGGGCTGGATCGAATGAGCGTCGATCGCCTCCTCGATCGTGCCGGTCGATATCTCGACGAATTTCGGCGGCAAGCGCATCAGTTTGCCTTTGGCCGTGAGCTTGAACTTGGCATCGAACTCGGGATTCTCAAGCGTCACCTCGAGCACGCCGCCGCGCGGAATTGCGGAATAGGCAACCAGAAAGAGGTTGAGCAGCAGCTTGACGCGATTCTTGGCGACGATGGCGCGCGGCCCGTTCCAAATCACTTCGGTCTTCTTCTCGGCGACGGCAAAATCCTTGGCTGCACGCTCGGCCTCGCCGGTGTCGATCGAGGCGCCGACAGAACCCGAAGCGCCGAAGGCGAGGCGTGCGAATTTCAGGCGAACCGAGGCGTTGAGCGCGCTGGTGCGGATCAGGTCCATCGCATCGGCATCGGCACCGCCCTCATCCAGGAGTTCCAGCCCGTTATTGATCGCACCGACCGGCGAGATGACATCGTGGCAAACGCGGCTGCAAAGAAGCGCGGCCAGATCCGGGCCGGCCAAGGTGAGATTAAGGTTCTTGGACATCATCGTCTCCTGAGGGGCAGCAATTTCCTTGCGCCCGCGAATGCTTCATCAAAATTGCGCGAAGTTTGCGATCGTACTCGGTGCCATAATGACACCATATTTGGTAAACCGATTGTTAAGATCATCGGCGCAAAATGCACCAATCGCCGCGAGCGGTTGCCCGCTCCCGCCAAACGACGAACGGATGACACCATGCGCCCTCGATTTCCGCACCGATTCATCGGCTTCTGCAGGTTGCTTTCGGCCCTCGTCTTCTCCTCGCTGATGGTTGCCGGACCTGCCTCCGCCCAGGACAATGGCCAGTACACGATGCAGGAAATCGTCGACGCCGGCCACTCTTTCTTCGGCTCCGCCAGCGGCGGCCTTGCCAAAGTCGTCGAGAGTGCCTTCCAGAAATACGGCCTGCCAAATGGCTACATTCTTGGACAAGAGGGCGGCGGTGCTTTCATCGCCGGTCTCACCTATGGTGAAGGTCAGTTGAACACCAAGAACGCCGGCGAACATAATCTCTACTGGCAAGGTCCCTCGCTCGGCCTCGATTACGGCGGCCAGGGTTCCCGCGTGATGATGCTGGTCTACGACCTGCCCTCCGTCAACGGTATCTATGCCCGGTTCGGCGGCGTCAGCGGCTCGGCCTATGTGATCGCCGGCTTCGGCATGACGCTGCTCAAGAACAATGACGTGCTGGTCGTGCCGATCCGCACCGGCGTCGGCGCTCGCCTGGGTATCAATGTCGGCTATCTCAAGATCACTCAGGCGCCGACCTGGAACCCCTTCTGAGGCCGCAAAGCCGCTGGAATCCATCCCCGCCCGCGTCAGCGGCCTTGCCATGCGTGTCCTGCGTGCTTAATCATCGCGGCTGAACCCGTATCAACCTTCGAATCGATGGCCGCGCCGTGATCGAATATGCTCTCTTGTTCGGATTGGGCTTCCTGACCGCGGCCTTCCTCGTCTTTCTGGTCTCGCCCGCCGTTCACCGCCGTATTGTCTGGTATACCGAGAACCGCTTGAAGGCGACCATGCCACTGAGCCCGCAAGAGGTTCGCGCCCAGAAGGATATGGTGCGCGCGCTTTATGCCGCTGAAAATGCCCGGACCACTCAGGACCTTCTGCGTGAGCGGGAGAAATCCCTGTCGCTCCAGCTTCGCCACGACGCGCTTGCCGTCGATGCCGGCAGGCTTGCCGCCGATATCGGCGAATTGCAGGCCCAGATCGGCGAGATGCATGTCGAGGCCGCCGAGCAGCGCTCGCATCTGCGCAAGGACGAGAATTACATCAGCCAGTTGAAGACCAATCTGCATATTGCCGAACAGTCCGCTGCCAACAAGGAGAGCGAACTGGCGACGATGCGAACACGGCTGAGCAAGCTCGGCGAACAGACCGATGGGCTGAGGATCGACTTGGCTGCGCGCGAGACCGAGGCGGAGAGCCTGAAATTTCGCGCCACCGCGCTACGCGACGAACGCGACACGTTGCGACAGGACGTCACCCTGCTGCAGAAGCGCGCCAAGGATGCCGAACAGAAACTGACGCAGCAGCAGCACATGGTGATCCGTCTGGAGGATAAGGCCGCGCGCGACAGCGCTTCCGCCGCCGAAAAAGAAACCCTGGTCGCTCGCCGCCAGCAGGAGATCGTCAAGTTGAAGGAACAGTTGAAGGCCGCCAATGCCGAGATCCGCAAGATCAACCGCGTGCTGCGCGACGCCGGTCTTGCCGGGATGGCCGCCGAGTTGCCGGCGGAATTGGTGGCCGAAGATACGGCGACATCCCCGCTCGACGCCGCCATTGTCACGGCTGAAATCGGCCAGGATGTCCGCAAGCGCAGCGCCGCCCTTGCCGAGCGCCTGCAAAAGGCAAAGGCCGCACCCGGACGCGATGGCGCGATCCGTGAGGAGATCGCCTCGATCGCCGCCAACATGGTGGCGCTGACCGCACTCAACGAGGGTCCCTCATCGCCGATCCGCACGCTTCTCGCGGAGGCTGCGGAAAAGAGCCCGAACGATCGTGTCAGCCTTGCCGACCGGGCAACGGCTATCATCGCCGATCCCCAGCGCTGAGATCGTATGCAGCCGTTCAAAATGTCACAGCGTCCTTTCGCATCTTTTCTGACGCGCGGCGCTGTAATCAGATCCGTCCCATCGCAGAGGCCATGGAAAACAGAGCGATCCCCGTCGCCGTCGCGGCGTTGAGGCTGTCGAGTTCCTCCGACTGTGGAATGCGCGCGCTCTGAAAGCGCGCAAGCAGCGCCTCCGGCAACCCCTCCCCCTCCGTGCCGACGACGAGCGCCATACGCATTGAAGCCGGAATGGCGCGGATATCGGTCTTGCCGTGCGGCGAAAGCGTCCAGATGGCAAAGCCCCGGTCGGCAAGGGCCAGGAGCACGTCCAGCGCCTTGCCGCCGCGCCGGTGCGGAACGCTCAGCACCGAACCGACCGAGACACGCAGCGCCTTGCGGTAGAGCGGATCACAACTGGTTTCGTCGAGCAGCACCGCATCGGCCCGGAAGGCCGCCGCATTGCGGAACATCGAGCCGGCGTTGTCATGATTGGAGATGCCGCAACCGACGAGAACCAGCGCCGGTTCCGGCAGCGCGTCGAGAAGTGCCGCCTCTCCGCGATCCTCCCGGCGGCCGAGTGCGAGAACGCCGCGATGCAGATGGAAACCGACGACGCCATTCAGCACATCGGCCTCGGCGACATAGACCGGGACGTCGGCCGGCAATCTTTCCAGGATCGGCAGAACGCCGTCGACGCGGTTGCGCAGGAGCAGGATCTTCTCGGCGAAAAAGCCGCGGCCTCCCACGTGCGCCTCGGCGAGCATGCGCAGCACGACGGTGCCTTCGGCGATGAAGCGGTTCTCTCGGCCCGTCAGGTCGCGCTCGCGGATGTTGCGGAACTCGGCGACGCGCGGATCGTCGGCGCTGTCGATGGCGGTCGGGGCGGCGGCCATGCCAGCCTCAATTGCCCGCGACGGTGAGATCGGCGACGGTGCGGCCGGTCCTGAGATCGAAGACCAGCGCCTTACTCTTGCCGTCGATCGTTTCGCCGTAAAACAGGATCTGTCCCGCAGAAAACGAAGTAGACTGCACCTTGAAGCCGAGTGGCAGGGAAACCGTCGCCGCAAGCGGCGCATCCGAGGGCACGCCGGAGGTGGAAACCGTCGCCGCCGTGTCCTTCGGTTCGCTGCGCATCGTCTTGTAGACAACCGCCCCGAAGACCGCCATAAGGCTCACGAACATGATGGCGCCGGAAACGATCTGCAGGCGGACCATCTTGCGCCGGACACTTTCCATCGCCGGATCAAGGGGCTTCTCTTCCTGATCGTCTGGCTCGATAGCTGTCATCTGTGCGTCCCATTCTAAAAATACGTCGGAGAAGAAGCGTCTTGAGCGACCCCTTTAAACAAGCAGCCGGCAATAGAAAAGTCCTGACGGCCGATGAAACCGCAGAAGGCCGGCTCGACACCTGGCTGACGGCACAGGTCGCCGAGGAATTTTCGCGCAGCCGCATCAAGGCGCTGATCAAGGACGGCCAGGTTTTTCTGCGCGGCGAACCTGTCACCGACCCCCAGCGCAAGGTGCGCAACGGCGATAGCTTCGAAATCACGCTGCCCGAGCCGGAAGACCCGACGCCGCAGGGCGAGGACATCCGCCTCGATATCCTCCATGAGGACGAAGACGTCATCGTCATCTCCAAGCCTTCCGGTCTCGTCGTTCATCCCGGCCCCGGCAACTGGACGGGGACGCTGGTCAACGCGCTGATCTATCATTGCGGCGATACGCTCTCCGGCATCGGCGGCGTGCGCCGGCCCGGCATCGTCCATCGTCTCGACAAAGACACGACAGGGGTCATGGTCGTCGCCAAGAACGACATTGCCCATCGCCACCTCTCGCTCCAATTTGCCGACCATGGCCGCACCATGCCGCTCGAGCGCGCCTATCAGGCCGTCGTCTGGGGCCGGCCCCGCACACTGACGGGCACGGTCGACGCGCCGCTTGGCCGCGCCACCGGCGATCGCACGCGCCGCGCCGTCAAGCGCCCCGACAGTCATGACGCCGACGAGGCGATTACCCATTACCAGGTAGTCGAGCGCTTCCAAGAAAAACCCGACGCGACCGCGCTTGCCTCACTGGTCGAGTGCCACCTAGAAACCGGCCGCACCCACCAGATCCGTGTCCATATGGCTCATATCGGCCATCCGCTGCTTGGGGACACGGTTTATGGCGCTGGCTTCAAGACCAAGGCCAATATCCTGCCCGAAGACATCCGCAAGGTCGTCAACGGTTTCGGCCGCCAGGCGCTGCATGCCTTCATGCTGCAGTTCGAGCATCCGCGCACCGGCGAAATCATGCATTTCGAAGTGCCGCTACCCGATGATATGGTAGAACTGGTGGAGTCATTGCGAGGATAGAGGCGTCTGCGAACCCTCTCACACCTGCGTGAGCGGCACCTTGAACCGCCGTTTCGCCACACTTATCTGTACATTGACTTAGTGCGGGCTCGTAGTAGAGCCGCATGTCCCGGCTTGCCTTTTTTAACGCGAGGACGCGTTGCCAACGGGAGCCGGAAGCCACTTTAGGAGGGTGCACTATGGCCCGAAATACCTTGCCGTCCATTACCGCCGGCGAAGCCGGTCTCAATCGTTACCTCGACGAAATCCGCAAATTTCCGATGCTTGAGCCGCAGCAGGAATACATGCTCGCCAAGCGTTATGCCGAACACGGTGATCGCGACGCCGCCCACCAGCTCGTCACCAGCCATCTTCGCCTCGTCGCAAAGATTGCGATGGGTTATCGCGGCTACGGCCTGCCGATCGGCGAAGTCGTCTCGGAAGGCAATGTCGGCCTGATGCAGGCCGTCAAGAAATTCGATGCCGAGCGCGGCTTTCGCCTTGCCACCTACGCTATGTGGTGGATCAAGGCCTCGATCCAGGAATATATTCTGCGTTCATGGTCGCTCGTGAAGATGGGCACGACCGCCAACCAGAAGCGGCTGTTCTTCAACCTGCGCCGGCTGAAAGGCCGCATCCAGGCGATCGATGACGGCGACCTGAAGCCGGAGCACGTCTCCGAGATCGCCACCAAGCTGAAAGTCTCGGAGGAGGAGGTCATTTCGATGAACCGCCGTCTGTCCGGCGACGCCTCGCTGAACGCCCCGATCAAGGCGGCCGAAGGCGACGGCGGCCAATGGCAGGATTGGCTGGTGGACGACCACGACAGCCAGGAAGACGTGCTGATCGAACAGGATGAGCTCGATACCCGCCGGCGTATGCTGGCGAAAGCGATGAGTGTGCTGAACGAGCGCGAACGCCGTATCTTCGAAGCTCGCCGCCTCGCCGAGGATCCGGTGACGCTGGAAGACCTTTCGACAGAATTCGACATCAGCCGTGAACGCGTCCGCCAGATCGAGGTTCGCGCCTTCGAAAAGGTGCAGGATGCGGTTCGCAAGGAAGCCCAGGAACGCGCCAAGGCCGTCCGCGTCGTCGAAGCGACGGCATAAACCTGCCGCGCACGACTGCATGATTTCTTAAATCGAAATCGATTTAAGGACAAAATTAGGCAGCAATTCAAAGTACTGCGGCGCCTTCTGAGCATCTGGATAGATGCACGGGACTGGAGAATTGAAAAAGGCGGGTCCTTGCGGCCCGCCTTTTTGTTTCACTACTTTTCGCAGCCTCGGCACTGTCAAAGGCCGGGGAAAGCTGGCATTGCGGACGACCATCACTGGCTCGTCGACACATCCCCGAGCGCAGTCCATTCCTTGATCGCGGTATTGAAGGCGTCCGTTCCCGTACCCCCCTTTTCCATCGTCAGCAGTGCGCGGCGACCGTTGCGGTAGGTGACCGGGATATCGATCCAACTGCGGGTCGCCATCAGATCGAGATTGGCCTTGCGCGCATCGGGATAGTCGTTGAGCGCGATCATGTGGAAATCGTCGGTGATCTTGGCCGGAACCGCGATCAGCGCGTCGCCGCGGTCCTGCTCTGTGCGCTTCATCGAGATGCGCTGGACGCTGTCGATACTGCCGCCTTCGAAATTCGGCGGCACCGAGAAGACGATCTCGACCAGATGGCTTGCCGGCAGCGATGGATCGGAATTGCGTTTGAAGGTGACGAGAGCCGAGAGATTGCGCTCCGGCACGGTGACGTTGCCCTGCACCGTCGCCTCCTGTCGGCCCCCCTGGCCGGTCTCATGCTGCACGCTCCAGACGACCGATCCCTCGATCGCCGTCGGCGAGCTTTGACCGATACGTTCCTCATAGAGGAACATCTTTTGCGACGAACCGACCGGAGCGGTCTGCTGCGGCGACGCCGCCGGGCCGTTCGGCGTCAGCGTTTCGGCCGGTGCGACATCGCCCTGGGCGCTGGCAGGCGGCGTATCGGCGGCCGCGACATTCTGTTCGGCGACCGATTTTCCTTCCGCGGTCGGCGTTCCCGGCACGGTCGCCGGTCCGCTGTCGACCTCGGTCCCATCCGTCAGCAGCCGCTGAGTGAATTTCGAATTGGCCACGGCGCCGTCATTGTTCAATGACGCCACCTGCGGGTTCGGCTGCGCCGGCGCCACTGGAGTATTCTGTGCTCCAGGCGTAGTCGGCTCGGTCGGTGCCACCGCGCCCGGTTGGGCAGGCGTCGCGGAGCCGGCCGGCGGCAGCGCCTCGTTCCTGGTCGCCTGCGACGGTGCCGAACTGACGAGCCCGTCGACCATCGCCACCAGCGCCTCTCTGTTCATCCAGCCGGCATAGGCTCCGCCACCGATCAAGATCAGTGCGAAGATGAGGGTGATCACGGTGCCGATGCCGAAGCGGCGGCGCTTCGGCTCCATCCGGAAATTCTTGCCCTGAAGCCTGGAAGCGACGATCTGATCGATATCCATCGTTGGATTGGCGTCATCATCGTCTGCGGCGACCGAGCCGCGGCGGTCGTAGCCGCGCAGCGCCTTCGCCTCCCGCCATTCCTCGCTCGGCGCGCCGGTAGCAGGCGCCGGCTTTCCGTTGTGCACTTCAGCAAAGATATCGACATCGTCGAAATGCGATGCCACAGGCGTCTTTTTATTGCTGCTGGCATCGATCGGCGGCAGATCGTCGAAGACTGCGGTCTCCCAGGAGAAACTTTCCTTGGCCGCCGGCATGACGGCGGCAGGGGCCGCCTTTTCGAGGCTCGATATCACCTCTTCAAAGGCGCGCGCCGAGACATCCGGAGTGATCGGCGCTGCCTGCGAATACTGCCGGAGTTCCTCTTCCGCCCATTCGGTCTCCGCATCCTTCGGCGGCGGAGCCGGCGTTTCAGCGACGGGCTCGGTCCAGACGGGATCGAAATGCGCGGCAGCGTCGGCCTGAAGCGGCGTCTCGCGGCTGTGCTCGACGAATTCCTGCGGACGAGCGAAATCGGCGACCGGCTCCACCAGCCGGTTGGATGCGTGGTCTATACCACGGCTGATCGGCTGAAGCGGCGCGACAGGTTCGTAAGCCTCCTCGGCCTCCGGCTCCGCGCCTTCCACCACCGGCGGCTCGGGCGCGGTCTCTTCCACGGGATGCTGCTCGTCAGCATGATATTCGTCGGCTTCTTCGTTGCGATGCCCGGCAGGCGTCTTCCAGCGCTCATCATCTGCAGGCCAAGCCTCGGCAGCGATGCCGCGCCCCTCGCCGGAATGCCATTCCTCGGCCGTTGCTTCCTCTTCATGCGAGGGATGCCAGTATGTTTCGGCAGGAACGGGTGTCTCTGCCTGCACGGGAGCGGTGGCCTCGGCCGCAACAGACGTCTCCGGGAGGCTGGGCGCTTCCTCGGAGAGAGGTTCCTCGTCCGCCAGCTTTTCCTGGGGCTCCTGCGGCGCGGCTGCTTCCGGGTGATCCGGCTCGTCGGCGGGCTCAACCGCCTGCGGTTCCGCAGAGGCTTCGTAGACCGGCTCGTCGACGGCAGTCCCCGGTGCAGGCGTCGGTTCGCCTTCGTCGTAAACCGCTTGTTCTTCCGAGGATTCCGCCGCGGCAACCGCCGCCTCGAGCGGCAGCGCCTCGGAGTGTTCGCCTTCCACTTCGCGGATGGCGGCCTCGAGCTTTTCGAGCTGGCGTTGCAGCATGGCTTCCGGCGGACGCGGTTTCATGTTCTCGAGCTGCCGCTGCACTGCGCCGCGGGCACGTTCGTAGACTTTCACCCGCATCTCGGGGGTATTTTCAGCCAGGCCGTCGACGGCCCGCCGAATAACTGCAATAAAATCCGCCATCAGTACTTTCTCAAGAAGTTCGGCACCCTACCGAACTATCCTCCACAGTGACCCGTGAGCTTAATCCTCAAACGGATCGGTCACAAGTATCGTGTCATCCCGCTCCGGGCTGGTGGAAAGGAGCGCGACGGGCGCCCCGATCAGTTCCTCGACCTGGCGAACATATTTGATCGCCTGTGCCGGCAGATCCGCCCAACTGCGGGCGCCGACGGTCGATTCTTTCCATCCCTCCAGCGTGATGTAGATCGGTTCGACCCTAGCTTGCGCTCCCTGGCTTGCCGGAAGATGATCAATCTGTTCGCCATCGAGCATATAGCCGACGCAGATCTTCAATTCCTCGAGGCCATCAAGCACGTCGAGCTTGGTGAGCGCGATGCCTGTGATGCCATTGGTGGCGATCGATTGGCGCACGAGTGCGGCATCAAACCAGCCGCAGCGCCGCTTGCGCCCGGTCACCACGCCGAACTCATGACCTTTTTCGCCAAGGAACTCACCGATCGCGTCCTTCAGCTCGGTCGGAAACGGACCTTCGCCGACGCGCGTCGTATAGGCCTTGGTGATGCCGAGAATATAGCCCAGCGAGCCCGGCCCCATGCCGGAACCGGCCGCGGCCTGGCCGGCGACGGTGTTCGATGAGGTCACGAAAGGATAGGTGCCGTGATCGATATCGAGCAGGGTACCCTGCGCACCCTCAAAGAGGATGCGGGAGCCCTTGCGGCGCTCCTTGTCGAGGAAGAGCCAGACGGTGTCACGGAACGGCAGCACCCGATCGGCGATCGAGGTCAGTTCGTCCATGATCGTCTGGTGGCTGACTTCGGCGACGCCGAGGCCGCGGCGAAGCGCATTGTGATGCGTCAGAATACGGTCAACCTTGCCGGCGAGACTGTCGAGATCGGCAAGATCCATCACCCGGATGGCGCGTCGGCCAACCTTGTCTTCATAGGCCGGACCGATGCCGCGGCGTGTCGTGCCGATCTTGGTGCCGCTGTTCGATGCCGCATCCTCGCGCATCGCGTCGAGCTCGCGGTGTAGCGACAGGATCAGCGTCGCATTGTCGGCGATACGCAGATTATCAGGCGTTACCGTCACGCCCTGGGCCTCCAGTCGACCGATCTCGGCGATCAGCGCATGCGGGTCGACGACGACGCCGTTGCCGATCACCGCCATCTTGCCCGGACGCACGACGCCGGAAGGCAGCAGCGAGAGCTTGTAGCTCGTGCCGTCGATGACAAGCGTATGGCCGGCATTGTGTCCGCCCTGATAGCGCACGACAATATCCGCACGCTCCGAAAGCCAGTCGACAATTTTGCCCTTGCCTTCGTCACCCCATTGCGAACCGACCACAACTACGTTCGTCATCCAACTCTTCCTGTTACCGGCGGAAAACCGCGCACCTGCTCAAACCCGCGCATCTATAAAGCTTTGTTTTTGGGAAAGCGACCCTGTTGTCACAGGTGATTGGGCTTTTTACGTGACAAATCAGCAGCCGGCAGGCTATTGCCCGTCACAAAACGCCGCACGGCGATCGCTGAAAGACGGGAAGAACGCTTTTGCAAGCCAGGGCCTACATCTGTCTCGTTATCGCCACCCTCTGCTGGGGCGGCAACTCTGTCGCCGGCAAGCTGGCCCTCGGGCACATCAGCCCGATGATGCTGACCTTCCTGCGCTGGTTCCTCGCCGTGGCGGTGATCGCCGTGATCTCGGTGCCTCAATTGCGGAAGGATTGGCCGGTGGTCAGGAAGAACCTACCGCTGCTCCTTTTTTACGGCGTCATCGGCTATACGCTTTTCAACGCTATGCTTTACTCGGCCGTGCAATATACCACGGCGATCAATGTCGCCATCGAGCAGGCCGGCATCCCGATGCTGATCTTCCTGCTGAATTTCATGTTCTTCCGCACCAGCATTTCGCTGGCCCAATGTCTCGGCTTCGGCTTGACGCTGATCGGCGTCGCTCTGACCGCCGCTCATGGCGACCTGACAACGCTGCTGCAATTAAGCCTCAACCGCGGCGATGGGCTGATGCTGATCGCCATTGCCGCCTATTCGGTTTACACGATCTTCCTGCGCTGGAAGCCGCCGCTCGACTGGCGCACGCTAATGGCGATCCCGGCCTTCGCAGCCATGCTGACCTCGGTGCCCTGCTCCTTTGGGAAGCCAGCCGCGACGCCGCGCAATGGCCGGACCATGCTGGCTGGATCATCACGCTCTACACGGCAATCTTCCCCTCGCTGGTGGCGCAGATCCTCTACATCAAAGGTGTCGTGGCCATCGGCGCCAACCGGGCCGGCCTGTTCATCAATCTCGTGCCGGTGTTCGGAACGCTGCTCTCCGTCGCCCTGATCGGCGAGACGCTGCAGTCCTTCCATGTGATCGCGCTGGTATTGACCTTGGGCGGCATCGCGATCGCCGAAAAAGGCCGGCCGAAAGCTTCGGCCGCAACCGTGCCCGCCTCACCGGCGGATTAATGCATGTTCAGGAAGCGAGCAGCGGTTCTAACCAAGCTCCAGAGTCGTCACGCCGAAGATGTGCTTTAGCGGCATGGCCGGCGCCGGCCCGCGATACATGCGCGTCGTCTCGAACACCGGTTGAAGGCCGAGGTTTTCGGCAAGCGCGACCGCCTCGTGGTTCTCCGCGGGGATATCGATGAAGATCGCAGCCCCCTTCGCCTGGGGGATCAACTCGGCAAGCAGTGCCGCAGCGCTGTCTGCATCATTGGCAAAAAGCGGGCCGATCTTGTAGCCCTCGTAGCAACGGCGGATCGTGCCGTAACCGCGGATCTTGCCGCTCTTGCGCACCACTGCCGAGCGGCGACCCTTGCGACCCGTGCACCAAGCCGCGAGGAAGGCATCCCGCGGCTGCGGAAAGATCGCCGAGTCGTAACGTTGCAGGCCCTCGAGGCGCGAATCCAGCACCGGCTGCGCAGCAAGCGTCGAGACCGGCAAGGAGGTGGTGACGCCGCCGTAGCGAAGGGTCGAGTAGGCGGGTTCGAAGCCGGCCTTGCGGTAGTTATCCTGCTGTGCGGTGACGCCGTCGAGACCGATCGTGCGGTCGTGTGCGCTTGATATGCCCGCCTCCCAGATCTTCTTGCCATAACCCTTGCCGCGGAAATCTGGATGAACGATGTAGAGGCCCAGGAAGGCGAAACTCTCGCCATATTTGACGACCGAAATCGAACCGACGGGAACCTCACCGATGGCGCCGACGAAGAATCCGGACGAGTCGGCCTCCATGAATGCAAGCGAATCGTCGAGGCCTGGGTTCCAGCCCTCCTGACGCGCCCACTCGAGCACGAGTTCCAGTTCGCCGGGCCGCATCGAACGAACGGCAAATTCCGAATTCATGCGATTTTCCCAGATTGCATGTCCCGCAAGTCCATCCCGGCAATGTCAAAGCAATTGTCAGGTCCCCAGCTCCCCGCTTGCACCTGCGAATGATGGAGAGCCGCGTTGATGGACGTGACGCCGCGTATAATCATTTTTCGATGCAATGCAGAAAGCTTCGTTTCCGCATTACCATGAAACAATGCCGATGCAAGCTCAAGAAAATTACTTGTGCGCTAATTATCTTCGTGCCGCTGCGAATAAAACACCACGCCGAAAAGATATCGTCTGGCCGATCCGAAAGGCGGAGAAAGCATTTCGGCCAAGATCACCTCCGCAAGCCGGGAAAACCGCTATTGAAACCGGGCGCGGCGGTGGTCGCCGGCTGACGGATCACCGCGCCGCTCCGCTCATTACGGTCTTCTGTTTTTCGATCCCGCTCGCCATCGGTGAGAAAAGACGAGCTGTCTCGGCCGCCGGTGCGGGATAACCAAACGCGTATCCCTGCAGGCCATCACAGCCGAGCTGCGCCAGCACGACGGCGTGCTCCTCGGTCTCGATGCCCTCGGCGATCACCTCGACGTCGAGCGCCTTGGCGATTTCCACGATCGAACCCACCACACGCCGCTGCTCGGCGGAGCTGACCACCTCGGCGATGAGCTGCCGGTCGATCTTCAACCGTTTCGGCCGCAGCTTGACGAGACCGATGAGCGAGGCATGGCCCGATCCGAAATCATCGATCTCGATGTCGATACCCATCTGTTTGATATCGCCGATATGATTGAGCAGTTTTTCGTCGCTGTCGTCGAGGAAAATCGTCTCGACCAGTTCGAAGACGATCGCGTCGGGCGGAATGTCGAGTTTCCTCAGCTTGCCGAGCAACGTCGGATCGGCAAGGCGCGAACCCGAGATGTTGACGGCGATGCGTGGAACCGCAAGACCGCGAGACAGCCACGACAGCCGGTCTTCGAGAACGCTCTTGAGGATCGCCGCATCGATCTCCGCCGCAAGCCCGTGCTCGTCGGCGATCTTCAGGAATATCCCCGGGGCGAGCACGCCCTTGTCAGGATGTTTCCAGCGCGCCAGCGCCTCAAAGCCGATGACTTCCCGGGTCCGGGCGTGAAGCTGCACCTGATAGTAGGGAACGATCTCGCCGCGCTCTAGCCCCAGCTTCAGCTCTTCGGCGAGGCGACGCTTGGCGCGCAGATCCTCCTGTAGTTGCCGCGTGAAGAATTCGACGCGGTTGCGCCCGAGCTTCTTGGCTTGGTAGAGCGCCAGATCGGATTCGGCAAGCAGGTTTCGCGCCCGCCGATCGCCGCTCCAGGAAACGCCGATCGAGGCGCCGGATTGCAGCATCTCGTGGCCGAAGCGGATCTTCTTGCGCAGCCGACGCTGAAGATCCTCGGTGATCAGCTTGAGCTCAGTGAGATCGCTGAAATTGACCAGCACGATGACGAACTCGTCGCCGCCGACACGGGCGACCATGCCATTTGCGGGAATGGCGGCGGTGATGCGAAGCGCTGCGGCCTTGAGCACGGCGTCGCCTGCCGCATGGCCGTGACTGTCGTTGATCTGCTTGAACTGGTCGAGGTCGAGATGCAGGACGCCAAGCGTCGTGATACTCTTGTCAGCCGGCAGCTCGGTGAGCCGCTTGTCGAGAAGGCGCCGGTTCGGCAAGCCGGTGAGATAATCGTGATCGGCAACATGCTCGATGCGCGCATTGCTTTCCTCAAGCGCCACCGCCTTCGCCTCGGCCACCATTTTTTGTCGCGCGAGCTCGGCATTGAGCACTATGTCGGCTGTCACATCCCATTCGGCGCCAATGAACGAGGGAAGACCCTCTGCGTCCACGTAGAAATGTGCGCGTGAGCGCAGATAGCGGATTTCTCCGCTCGGCAGGACGATCCGGAATTGCGAATTATAGGCGCCGCGTGTTGCAATCGCCTGGTCGAAGTCGCGTTCGGCCTGCTCACGATCGTCGGGATGGATCGCATTCGACCATAACCATGCCGGCACCTCCCGACATGTCTCGCCGGTCTCGTAGAGACGGTGCATCTGCACATCCCACAGGATCCCGCCCTTTGCGATGCTGTGCTCCCAGACACCGATCCGGGATGCATCGAGAGCGAGTTCGAGCCGGCGCAGAAGATCCTGAAACTCTTGTTCGGATCGTGTGGGTCTGTTTTCTGGCAACGCGGTCTCAGCCTTAGAAGCTTCCATAACTGCAATATGGTCTCAGGCCGGCATTAATGAAGCCTTGTGCCGATGATCGAACTAGTCACTAGGTGAACCGTCCGTTACGGCTTTCCCCTTTTGGATCAGTGAACGTGCAGTCCACGGCCCCCTCCAGGATCAGTGGTTGTGCCGCGGCGGATTTTTGGCAATCCGGCGGAATTCTGCCGCCCCCTCGAGAACCGCGCCATCCGACAATTGCGTGACCGAGCGACGGTAGATCTGCTGCCACGGCGTCGCGTCCGCCGGCACCGGCGGAATTCCGTCTGCCTTGCGCCGTTCGATCTCGGTCTCGTCGACCAGCATGTCGCAGCGCCCGTGGTTAAAGTCGATGCGGATGACATCGCCGGTGCGAAGCCAGGCGAGCCCGCCGCCGGCAGCACTTTCCGGCGAAGCATTGAGGATCGAGGGGCTGTCCGCCGTGCCCGATTGGCGGCCATCGCCGATCGTCGGCAGGCTGCTTATGCCGCGTCTCAGCAGGTGATCCGGCGGCTGCATGTTGACGACCTCAGCCGAACCCGGCCAGCCGAGCGGCCCGGCGCCGCGGATGACAAGGATGGTATTTTCGTCGATGCCGAGTTCAGGATCGTTGATGCGCTTGTGATAGTCCTCGGACCCGTCAAAAACCACCGCCCTGCCCTCGAAAACGCCCTCGCGCCCGGGCTCCTGAAGGTAGCGCCGGCGGAAATCCTCCGAGACGACACTCATCTTCATGATCGCGAAATCGAAGAGATTGCCCTTGAGAACAAGGAAGCCGGCTCGCTCCTTCAACGGTTCAGCGAATGGCCGGATAACCTCGCGGTCGCGCGCCTCCTTGCCCTGCAGGTTTTTGGCCATCGTCCTGCCCGTCACCGTGCGACAGTCGCCATCAAGCTTTCCGGCCTGCAGCAATTCCCACATGATCGCCGGCGTGCCGCCGGCGCGATGAAAACGCTCGCCGAGATAGGCGCCCGCCGGTTGGACATTGGCCAGAAGCGGGATATCGAAACCGTGCACCTGCCAGTCGTCCGGGTAGAGTTCGACGCCGGCGTGCTTCGCCATTGCCGCCAGATGCGGCTGTGCGTTGGTGGAACCGCCGATCGCCGAATTGGTGCGGATGGCATTGAGGAAAGCCTCGCGGGTCAGGATGTCCGACGGCTTCAGATCCTCGAAGACGATTTCGACGGCGCGCCGCCCGGTACGATAGGCCATCTGGCCGCGTTCTCGGTATGCGGCCGGAATGGCGCCACACCCGGTCAGCGATAGGCCGAGTGCCTCGGCAAGGGCGTTCATCGTCGAAGCCGTGCCCATCGTATTGCAATGGCCGACGGATGGAGCAGAATCGAGCGCCGCCTGCAGGAATTCTTCCCGATCGATCTCGCCTGCCGCATATTTTCGCCGCATCCGCCAGATCACCGTGCCGGAGCCCGCCAATTCCCCCTCGTGCCAGCCGTCGAGCATCGGACCGCCGGAAAGCACGATCGCCGGAATATCGACCGTCGACGCAGCCATGATCGCCGAAGGCGTGGTCTTGTCGCAGCCGGTCGTCAGCACGACGCCGTCGAGCGGATAGCCGTAGAGGATTTCAACGAGGCCGAGATAGGCGAGATTGCGGTCGAGCGCTGCCGTCGGGCGCTTGCAGTTCTCGAAAATCGGATGCGTCGGAAACTCGATCGGAATGCCGCCGGCATCGCGAATGCCGTCGCGCACACGCGTGGCAAGCTCGACATGGACCCTGTTGCAGGGCGTGAGATCGCTGCCGCTCTGGGCAATCCCGATGATCGGCTTGCCGGAGCGCAACTCTTCCGGCGTGATGCCGTAGTTCATGAAACGCTCGAGATAGAGCGCTGCCATATCGATGTGGTCGGGATTGTCGAACCAATCCTGCGAACGCAGGCGCCGCTTCGGAGAATGGCTGTCAGTCACCTCTTTCCTCCCGGCAGGGCATTCTTCTCTTCGAGATGGAGCAGCAGGGCGCTATGATCTTTTTCACCATTGCCGTTTGCGACGAATTCGCTGAATTCGGCGTGCACCGCCGCAGTCAGGGGCAGCGTCAGCGACAAGGTGTCGGCCGTCTCCATGGCAGCGTTCAGATCTTTCAACTGGTTGCTCGACGAACCGCCTGGAGTAAACTGCCTTTCGACCATGCGCTTGCCGTGCAGTTCAAGGATACGGCTTTCGGCAAAGCCGCCGCGAATGGCGTCGCGAAAGGCGGCCGGCGAGCCGCCGCCGGCCGTAATCAGCATCATCGCTTCGGCGACGGCGCCGATCGTCACCGCGACGATCTGCTGGTTGGCAAGCTTGGCAAGCTGGCCTGCTCCGCTTGGGCCGACGCGGGTCGCCCGTCCCATCGGCGCAAAGACATCTGCAAGCGCATCGATCACATCCTCGTCGCCACCTGCCATGATGGCGAGCGTACCGGCATCTGCCCCGACGACGCCTCCGGAAACCGGCGCATCGACATGAGCGATGCCGCGTTCGGCAAGCCTGGCAGAATGGTCGCGGGCGAAATGCGGGGCGATCGAACTCATATCGATAACGACGGCGCCTGATGTCATCGCATCGACCGCTCCGCGGTTAAACAGCACGTCCTTCACCGCCCCGGCGTTGGTCAGCATGGTGATGACGACATCAGCGCCTGAAACCGCATCTGCGGGTGTTTCCGCGCAGATCGCGCCGTCTCCTGCGAGGGCATCGGCCTTGCTGGGATCACGATTCCAGACGGCGACGGCGAAGCCCGCGCCAAGCAGCCGACGCGCCATCGGCGATCCCATCAGGCCGGTGCCGAGAAAAGCGATCCGCCTCCCGTCCTGACCTTTGCTCGAACCTGTCATTCAGTCCTCCCAACTGTTGTTCGTCTTTGATAACCCGCTCACCCACCGTTGCAACTATTTTGGTGACGCAGCGCCCTGAAAACGACACGGGCGGGAACCGAAGTTCCCGCCCGATTTACTCGACAAAGGAAGGTTGAATTCCGTTTATTCCGCCGCGAGCCGGATGACCTCCGCCTCTTCTTCCTTGTGCTCGTCAGGCTTGTGCTGGACGAGCGGACGGTTGCCCGTCAACCGCCGCAGCAGCACGTAGAAGACGGGCGTCATGAAGATGCCGAAGAAGGTCACTCCGATCATGCCCGAGAAAACCGCGACACCCATGGCCGCGCGCATCTCCGCGCCGGCGCCAGTGGAGACGACGAGCGGCACGACACCCATGATGAACGCCAGCGAGGTCATCAGGATCGGGCGAAGACGAAGGCGGCTGGCCTCGATCGCGGCCTCCCGCGGTGTCCTTCCCTCGAACTCCAGTTCGCGGGCGAATTCCACGATCAAGATCGCGTTCTTCGCCGAGAGACCGACAAGCACCACAAGGCCGATCTGGGTGAAGATATTGTTGTCTCCACCGGTGAGCCAGACGCCTGTCAGCGCGGCCAGCACACCCATCGGCACGATCATGATGATCGCAAGCGGCAGCGTCAGGCTTTCATACTGGGCGGCTAGCACCAGGAAGACGAGGAGCAGTGCGAGCGGGAAGACGACGATACTGGAGTTACCGGCAAGGATCTGCTGATAGGTCAGGTCCGTCCATTCGAAGTCGATGCCTGCAGGCAAGGTCTCGTGAAGGATCTTCTCGATTGCGGCCTGCGCCTGGCCGGACGAGAAGCCGGGTGCCGGACCGCCGTTGATATCGGCGGCGAGGAAGCCGTTATAGCGGTTCGCGCGCTCCGGACCGGTGCTCGGCTCCACCTTCAGCAGGGCCGCAAGCGGGATCATCTCACCCGATGCCGAACGGACCTTCAACTGGCCGATATCTTCCGGCTGCGCGCGGAATTTGGCATCGGCCTGCACCCGGACGCTGTAGGTGCGGCCGAAGGCATTGAAGTCGTTCACATAGAGCGAACCGAGATAGATCTGCAGCGTCTGGAAGACGTCGGTGACGGAAACCCCAAGCTGCTCGGCCTTGGCGCGATCGAGATCGGCATAGAGCTGCGGCACGTTGATCTGGAAGCTGGAGAACAGACCGGCAAGTTCAGGCGTCTGATAGGCCTTCGCAAGAACCGCCTTGGTGGCCTCGTCGAGCGCTTGATTGCCAAGACCGGCGCGATCCTCGATCTGCAGCTTGAAACCGCCCGTCGTGCCGAGACCGTTGACCGGCGGCGGCGGGAACATGGCGATGAAGGCATCCTGGATGACGCCGAACTTCTGGTTCAGCGCCATGGCGATTGCGCCCCCCGACAGATCCGCCGTCTTGCGCTCCTCGAAGTCCTTCAGCGTCACGAAGACGATGCCGGCATTGGACGAGTTGGTGAAGCCGTTAATCGACAGGCCCGGGAAGGCGATTGCATTGGCAACGCCCGGCTGCGCAAGCGCGATGTCGGTCATGCGCTTGATGACGTCTTCCGTGCGGTCGAGGCTTGCAGCATCCGGCAACTGGGCGAAGCCGATCAGATACTGCTTGTCCTGAGACGGCACGAAGCCGCCAGGAACGGTGCTGAACAGGCTGTAGGTTGCCCCGACCAGCGCCAGATAGATCACCATGACGATACTCTTGCGCGACAGCAATCCGCCCACGCCCTTGCCATAGGCATTCGAGCCGGCGCCGAAGACACGGTTGAAGCCGCGGAAGAACCAACCGAAGATGGCGTCCATGAACCGCGTCAGCCAGTCCTTCGGCTGATGATGGCCCTTCAGCAGAAGCGCGGCCAGCGCCGGAGACAGCGTCAGCGAGTTGAAGGCCGAGATGACGGTCGAGATTGCGATCGTCAGCGCGAACTGGCGATAGAACTGTCCCGACAGGCCGGAGATGAAGGCGAGCGGCACGAAGACCGCGACGAGGACCAGCGCGATCGCGACGATCGGACCAGAAACTTCCTTCATCGCCTTGTAGGTGGCGGCCCGCGGCGACAGGCCTTGCTCGATATTGCGCTCGACGTTTTCGACCACGACGATCGCGTCGTCGACGACAATACCGATCGCCAGCACCAAGCCGAACAGACTGAGCGCGTTGATCGAGAAGCCGAAGACATACATCACCGCAAAGGTGCCGATGATCGATACCGGAACCGCGATCAGCGGGATGATCGAGGCGCGCCATGTCTGCAGGAACAGGATGACCACGAGAACAACCAGCGCAATGGCTTCAAGCAGCGTGTCGATGACCTTCTCGATCGAGGCGCGCACGAATTTCGTCGTATCGTAAACGATCTCGTATTTCACGCCCTCGGGCATGGCGAGCTGCAGCTGATCCATGGTCGCGTTTACATTGTCGGCGATCTCGATCGCGTTCGAACCCGGCGCCTGCAGGACAGCAACGGCGACGGCCGGCTTGCCGTCGAGCAGCGAACGCAGGGTGTAATCCGCAGCACCGAGCTCGATGCGGGCGACATCGCGCAGGCGGGTGATCTCGCCACTGGCACCCGTCTTGACGATGATGTTGCCAAATTCGTCGGGCGTGCGCAGGCGGCCCTGGGCATTCACGTTGAGCTGCAGATCCACACCCGGCTGGCTCGGCGACGCGCCGATGATGCCGGCAGCGGCCTGGATGTTCTGGGAGCTGATGGCGCTGCTGATGTCGCTGGCGGCGAGATTGTGCTCGGCGGCCTTCTGCGGGTCGATCCACACACGCATGGAATAGTCGCCGGCGCCGAAGACCTGTACCTGACCGACGCCTGCAATACGGGCGAGACGATCCTTGACGTTCAAGGTCGCGTAGTTGCGAAGATAGGTGATGTCGTGATTGTCCCCATCGGAGACGAGGTTCACCACCATGATGAAGTTGGGCGAACTCTTGACTGTGGTGATGCCGAGTGCGCGGACTTCCGCCGGCAGGCGCGGTTCGGCTTGCGAAACGCGGTTCTGCACGAGCTGCTGTGCCTTGTCAGGGTCGGTACCGAGCTTGAAGGTAACGGTGACGTTGAGCACACCGTCGGATGTCGCCTGGCTGGCCATGTAGAGCATGCCTTCGACGCCGTTGATCTGCTCCTCAAGCGGCGTCGCCACCGTCTCGGCGATGACGGACGGATTGGCGCCGGGATAGGTGGCCCGCACGACGATCGACGGCGGCACGACCTCCGGATATTCGGAAATCGGCAACGCACGCAGACCGATCAGGCCGGCAACCACGATGAGGACCGAAAGAACGCCGGCAAAGACCGGGCGGTCGACAAAGAATCTGGAGATGTTCATATCAAAGCCCTCTCCGGGGTGAACATGGATGCAACGTCCCTCTCCGGCGGTTTGGAGCCGCCGGCGGGTCATATCATTTCGGGTATGGCCTTCCCCAGGGACGAAGGCATCGCCTTCGCCCGGGAAGGGAAGGTGACGTGTTATTGAGCGGTCGCAACCTTCTCTTCCATCTGAGGTGCTACGACTGCGCCTGGACGGATACGCTGCAGACCGTTGACGACAATCGTCTCGCCGGCGTTCAGTCCGCTTTCGACCACCCGCTGGCCATCGGAGAGCGTGCCGAGCTGGACCTGCCGGTAGGCGACCTTGTTTTCGGCATCGACGACGAAGACGAATTTCTTGTCCTGGTCCGTTCCGACGGCGCGGTCGCTGATGACGATTTTGTTCTCGGCCTTCGGCTGGCCCATGCGCACCCGCACGAACTGGCCCGGGATGAGACGCCCGCCCGGATTGTCAAACACGGCGCGCACGCCGATCGTGCCGCTTGAGGCATCGACCTCGTTGTCGATCAGCTGCAGTTTGCCCTTGATCGGAGTACCGCTGTCGGTCAGCGTGCCGACCTCGACCGGGATCTGCTCGACCGGAGGCAGGGCGCTGTCGGTCTGCGGAAGCTGGGCAAGCGCCCGCGTCACCATCTCTTCGCTGGCATTGAAGCTGGCATAAATCGGATCGACCGAAACGAGCGTCGTCAGCGCCGGCGAGGTCGAGCCGGCCGCGACGAGGTTGCCGGCGGTCACCTCGATCTTGCCGATGCGGCCGGACACCGGAGCCCGCACTTCGGTATAATCGAGATCGAGCTGGGCCGACCGCAATGCGGCCTGCGCCGAACGCAGACCCGCCTGAGCCTCGGCCAACGTGCTCTGGCGCTGATCGAGATCGCTCTGGGAGATGGTGCGGTTGTCGGAAAGTCTGCGGCCGCGATCGAGTTCGGTCTGTGCAAGACCGACCTTGGCCTCGGCCGAAGCCACCTGGCCTTGCGCTTGCGCCACGCTCGCCTGGTAGGGGGCCGGGTCGATGGTGAAGAGCAAATCGCCCTGCTTCACCAGCGCGCCCTCGCGGAAAGCCACCGCCAAGATGGCGCCTTCCACACGGGAACGCACCTGCACCCGGTCGACCGCTTCAAGACGGCCGGAGAAACTTTCCCAGGCCGTCACGTCGCGCGCCGCAACGACGGCAACCGTCACCGGCACGGCGGGAGCCTGCGCGGGGGCGGATGCGGCCGTGGCGATCGTGCTCATCGGCAATTCGAAAAACAATGCGGCGCCGGAAACGGACGCAGCAAGGCCCAAACCGGCGCCCACCAGGGCCCAGCGCTTACTTCTGGACGTCATTAGTGCTCTCCTTGCGGCTGCAAGCCGCCGAAATATCAGATCTTCTTCAATGCAATTGCGGTTGAACGCTTACGTCTCGAAGGAAACTTCCGAAATGGCGGCTGACGTTTTCCTGCCAGTCGGGCGTTCCGTCGGATTTCCCACCATAAATCGAAGGCCAGCTCGTCCCGGCGGGAAAGACGTGCTGGCGCACACCGACGCCGGCCGTTTTCAGGCGGGCACCGTAACCAATTGTCTCGTCGTGCAGAGGGTCGTCCTCCGCAGTGAGTATCAGCGCCGGCGCGACGCCTGAAATACGCGAACAGAGGCAAGGCGCCGCATAAGGATGGCAACCGCCACCGCTCAGATAGTGGCTCCAACCTTCCGTCCAGCGCCGGCGCATGCCGATGGCATCGGCCTTGCGGATCGAAGATGTGCCCATGAACGGATCGAGCAGCGGCGAAATCAGCACCTGACCGTCGAGCGCATCCGGCATCTGGTCGCGCGCCTTCAGCGCCACGCCGGCGGCAACATTGCCACCGGCTTCTTCGCCGGCAACGAAGAGCAGCGATTTGCGGTCACCGAGACCGGCGCGTTTGTTGGCGAGATAGCTGAAGACGGAGAAGGAGACTTCCAACGCCCTCGGAAAAATATTATCGGAAAGGCTGCTGTAATCAGCAGCGACCACGATGGCGCCGGCCTTGGCGAGGCTCATCGCCACCGGCCGGTCGACGTTCTTGTCGCTGTCGAGAAATGCGCCGCCATGCAGGTAAAGCACGATTGGCGGACCCTTGCCGTAATCGGCGCCCTGGTAGATGCGTGCGGAAACGGGGCCGATGGCCACCTTATCCAGCATCATATCTTTCCATTCCACCGTCATGCGCCCGGTCTCTTCTGCATCCACCACAAGCAGACAACGCCTGTCGCTTGCATTTTGTACAAAAAAGATATTGTTATTCCATTCAAGGAATAAGAAGCTATATCGCGATTACACTGTTCCAGATCTCGAACAATGGTGCAACGCAAACTGCGGATTTCAAACCGATGGATCAGCTCTCGGCAATGCGCGTCTTCATTCGTGTGGTGGAGACGGGCAATTTCACCCGCGCCGCCGACATGCTCGCCATGCCCAAGGCGACGGTAACCAATCTCATCCAGGGCCTAGAGGCGCATTTGCGCACCAAGCTTTTGAATAGGACCACCCGCCGGGTGATGGTGACCACGGACGGCGCGCTTTATTACGAACGGGCCGCCCAGATTATTTCGGAGCTGGAGGAACTCGATGGCAGCCTCTCCAATTCGCAGAGCCTGCCGAGCGGGCGGCTGCGTGTCGAGATGGCCGGCGCTTTCGCCGATTGGATCGTCGTTCCTGCGCTCTGCGATTTTTATCAGCGGTATCCCGATATCCGCATCGACCTCGGGGTCGGCGACCGCACGGTCGATTATCTTGCGGAAAATGTCGACTGCGCGCTGCGGGGCGGCACGCCGGCCGACCAGTCGCTGATTGCGCGGCGTGTCTCCGAAGTCGAGATGATCACCTGTGCTTCGCCCAACTATATCCAGAAATTCGGCATGCCAGAGCGGCCGGAGGATCTGGAGGCCGATCATTACTCCGTCAACTATTTCCGCGCCCAGAACAACCGAACGCTGCCGTTTGAATTTCGCCGGCACAACGAGGTGATCGAAACCAGTCCACGTTACATCGCCTCAGTCAACGATAGCCGCACCTATCTGACAGCTGCGTTGACGGGGCTTGGCATCGCGCAGGTGCCGATTTTCATGGCGCGTGAGCCGATGGCAAGGGGTGAACTCGTCCGCGTGCTCCCGGAATGGCGTCGCGACCCGCTGCCGCTCTATGTCGTCTACCCCCCGAACCGCCACCTCAGCAACAAGGTCCGCGTCTTTGTCGACTGGCTGGTAAAGCTTTTGGTGGAGGCGAGATTGAACGACGGCTGAGCGCCAAAACAAATACGGCCCGGAAGGCAGGGGAAACCTTCAACGGGCCGCAATGTGCAACTTTGAACATCAAACCTGTCGCACCGCAGGAAGAGAGCGGCAGGCTCTGGAGGTTCGGAAAAGAGCGGCAGGGAATTCCACTCTCTCGCGATAGAACAAATATACGTACCCGCCGCAGGATTGTAAGGGGAAACTCCCCAAGCCCGTTCACATAATCGCGATAATGGCTTGGCTCACATACCCCAGCCGCTGGCCGGGCTGCATCGCCGCCATCAGCCGCTTGCCTTCGTCAGATCACACCGCCATTGGCGCGCAGCGTCTGACCGTTGATCCAGCCGCCGTCCGGGCCGGCGAGGAAGGCCACCGCGGCGGCGATGTCTTCAGGTGTGCCGAGGCGCTCCAGCGGGTTCATCTTCGCCATCCGGGCGACCAGTTCGTCCGACTTGCCGTTGAGGAAAAGGTCGGTGGCGACAGGACCGGGCGCGATGGCATTGACGGTGATGTTTCTGCCGCGCATCTCCTTGGCCATGATCGCTGTCAGCGTTTCCACAGCAGCCTTGGTGGCGGCATAGATTCCGTAGGTTTCGAGCTTCAACCCGACCACCGAGGTGGAGACGTTGATGACCCGGCCACCGTTGCGCAGACGCCTGGCCGCTTCCCTCATCGTATTGAAGGTGCCCCTGAGATTGACGGCGATCTGCCGGTCGAAATGGGCATGATCGGCCTCAGCCAGCGGGGAGAGCATCATGATGCCGGCATTGTTGACCAGCACGTCGACACCGCCGAAGGCGGTTTCCGCAGCATCGAACATGCGGCGGACGGCTTGCGCATCGCTGACATCGGCTTTCTCAGTCAGCCCCTTGCCGCCGGCCCGCTTGATCTGCCGGGCCAGCTCCTCGGCCGGAGCCGCATTGCCGGAATAATTGATGACGACGGTGAAACCGCCCTTGGCGAGGCGTTGGGCGACGGCCGCGCCGATGCCGCGGGAAGCGCCGGTGACCAGCGCCACCTTGCTGTTTTCGTTGGAAGCCATTGTCCTTCTCCTTGATCTCGTTGCAATGAGGAGAAGATGCGCCTTTTCCTTTGGCGGATAATCAGGCATTCTTCGGCATCACTATCCGGAAATGGCAAACAAACAGATGGACAGATTCAATGCCATGCGGGTGTTTTGCCGCATCGTCGAATGCCGCAGCTTCACGCTTGCCGCCGAAGACACCGGCCTGCCACGGTCGACGGTCACCGATGCTGTCAAACAACTCGAAGCCCGCCTCGGCGTGCGCCTGCTCCAACGCACGACACGCCATGTCAGTCCGACGCTCGACGGCGAAGCCTATTACCAGCGCTGCCTGTCGATCCTTGCCGATATCGACGATGCCGAGGGCGCCTTTGCCGGCGCAAGGCCGAAGGGTTTGCTGCGCGTCGATGTGCATGGCACGCTCGCCCGCCATTTTGTGCTGCCGAGCCTGCCGTCTTTTCTCCAGACCTATCCTGAGATCGAATTCTACATGAGCGAAGGCGACCGGCTGGTCGATCTGGTGCGCGAGGGCATCGACTGCGTGCTGCGCGTCGGCACGCCTGGGGATAGCGACATGATCGCCCGGCGCGTTGCCATACTGGACGAAATCACGCTCGCCGCACCTGACTATGTCGCCACCCATGGCCTGCCGCAGCATCCGGACAGGCTTGCCGGCCACCGCATGGTCGGCTTCCGCTCCAGCAGCACAGGCAGCCTGCTGCCGCTCGAATTCATCGTCGACGGCGCGGTGCGTCACATCAGCATTCCCGCTACCGTCACCGTCAACGCCGCCGAAAGTTACATTTCAGCAGCGAGGATGGGCCTCGGCATGATCCAGATCCCACGTTATCACGCCGAAAAGGATCTTGCCGAGGGAACGCTGATCCATGTGCTCAAGGATTTTCCGCTGACCCCGACACCGGTTTCTCTGCTCTATCCGCGCAACCGCCAGCTTTCGCCGCGCGTGCGCGTCTTCATCGACTGGCTGGTGAAGGTCTTTGCACGACAAAATTCGGAAAACACGCTTTGCTAAGATGAGCGCTTTGGGGGGGAACGGCCATGGCACTCGACGATATCACCGTCTACCAGACGGAAGAGGGCTTGGTTGTCGAATTCGGCGGCGACGGCGAAGACAGCAACGCCGTGACGCTGCGAAGCACGCCTGAACTGACCCAGGAAAACGCCGTCTCGCGCGCCAAGGCTCTGCTTGCGGCAGCGATCGAACCGGCCCAAGGCAACGGCTCCCGCGGCAAGGACCCTGCCCTGCTCGAAGAGGAGCTGGAGGAAGATTTGGAAGATTCTTTTCCGGCAAGCGACCCGGTCTCGGTCACCACCTCTTCGATCCCGATGCGCGATCCGAACGCCGGCCGCTGACGCCCGCCAGCGTCGCTTTGGGGATGACGCCGCACCTGCCGGATGTTATCTGCGTCAGCCATGATCGATGGTGGAATGATATCAGGCGCGATCGGCGCCGGCGCGCTCGCCGGCGAAAACCTCAGGGCGTTTTTCGAACGCGACGCGATCACCGTCTCTCGCGACCTGCTCGGCTGCCGTCTGGCCGTGGACGGCATCGGCGGACGCATCACCGAGACCGAAGCCTATTTCCCCGATGACGAGGCCTCGCATAGCTTTCGCGGCCCGACCAAGCGCAATGGCGCCATGTACGGCCGGCCCGGCAATGTCTATATCTACCGCATTTACGGCATGTACTGGTGCCTGAATTTTGTCTGCCATCCCGGCTCGGCCGCGCTCATTCGCGCTCTGGAGCCGGAAACGGGAATCCCTCTCATGATGGAGCGGCGCGGCACGGAGAGGCTGACCGCGCTCTGCAGCGGTCCCGGCAAACTCTGCCAGGCGCTCGGCATCGATATTCAGATCAACGACCGGCTGCTCGACCACCCGCCCTACGCGCTCACGCCGTCAGCACCGGTGCCTGTTGTCTCGGGAAAACGCATCGGCATCACCAAAAATGCCGAAGCACCATGGCGCTTCGGCATTCAAGGATCGCGTTATCTGAGCAAACCTTTCCGCTGACTACTCCATGACCGCACTATGGTCGACAGCGGGCGCTGCTTTCGGCTTGCGCAGCAGCAGCACCAGCGGAATGACCGCCAGTGACATCAGCATCAGCAGCTTGAAATCGTCCATATAGGCGATGATCGTCGATTGCAGGGTGATGATCTCGTTGAGCGAAGCGCGCCCCGCCGCCGTCATCGGACTGAGCCCCTGCGCCGCCACGGCATTGAAGGCGTGGTTGAACGGCGTCACATATGCCGCGATCGATTCATGATTGCTCTGCGTATTCTCGACGATCAGCGCCGCGACGATCGAAATACCGACCGAGGAGCCGATGTTGCGCGACAGGTTGTAGAGCCCGGTGCCGTCGCCGCGCATATGGGCGGGCAGCGTGGCGAAAGCGATGGTTGTCAGCGGCACGAACAGGAAACCGAGGCCGGCGCCCTGAATGAAGCCGACCGAGACGATCGTCCATTGCGAGACGTCGGGCGTCCAGCCCGTCATGTCGTACATCGCCCAGGCGGTAAGTCCGAGGCCGAGCACCAGCAGCCAGCGCGTATCGACCTTGCCGATCAGCCGCCCGACGATGAACATGCAGAGCATGGTGCCGAGCCCGCGCGGCCCCATGACGATGCCGGCGGTGATGACGGGATAGCCCATCAGCGTCTGCAGGTATGGCGTCATCAGCGCCAGCGAGGCGAGATAGGTAATGCCGATCACGAAGATGAAGATCATGCTGATGGTAAAATTCTGGTCGAGAAACAGCTTCGGATTGACGAAGGATTTCTCCGCCGTCAGCGTGTGCACGATCAGCAGATAGAAAGCCGAAGCGCAGATCAGCGCCTCGAGCACGATCTCGCCGGAGGAGAACCAGTCGAGCTGCTCGCCGCGATCGAGGAAGAGCTGCAGCGAGGCGATGCCGAGGCTCATCATGCCGAACCCGAACCAATCCAGTTTGGCGAGGAAATCCCTCTTGGTTTCGGTGACGAAGATGACGATGCCGGCAAAGGCGAGCGCGCCGATCGGAATGTTGATGTAGAACACCCAGCGCCAGCTAATGTTATCAGTCAGCCAGCCTCCGATGACGGGACCGAGCACCGGCCCGACCATGACCGAGACGCCGAAAAGTGCCATGGCGGAACCACGCTCCTCGACCGTATAGATATCGAGAAGGATGCCCTGCGAAAGCGGCACCAGCGATGCGCCGAACAGGCCCTGCAGCAGGCGGAAGGCGACGATCTGGTTCAGCGATTGCGCCAGGCCGCATAGGATCGAGGCCGCGACGAAGCCGGCAATGGCGACGAGCAGCACGCGTTTGCGGCCGAACTTGGCAGCGAGAAAACCCGACGGCGGCGTCATGATCGCCGCCGCGACGATGTAGGAGGTCAAAACCCAGTTGATCTGGTCGGCCGAGGCCGACACGCTGCCCTGAATATAGGGCAACGCGACGTTGGCGATCGTCGTGTCCAGCGCCTGCATGATGACGGCGAGAATGACGCAGGCCGTGATTGCGCCGCGATTGGCAACCGGGGCCGCCGGGGAAGCGGAAACGTTATTCATGATCCTTGCCCTGAGGCCGGCCCAGAAGCTTGTTGACAAAATCGGGCAGGCCGCGGGCATGACCGGTCTCGACATCGACCACAGTGCTCATGCCGACACGAAGCGGCGGCTTGCCTTCGGTGTCTTCGATGCTGACGCGCATCGGAATGCGCTGGACGACCTTCACCCAGTTGCCCGTGGTGTTCTGCGCCGGCAACAGCGAGAAGCTGGAGCCGGAGGCCGGGCTGATGCTCTCGATCCTGCCCTTCCATATCACGCCGGGATAGGTGTCGACGTAAATCTCGGCCGTCTGGCCTGATTTGACATAGGTAAGCTCGGTTTCCTTCGGGCTGGCGGCGATCCACAGATGATCGGTGGCAACGAGCGAGAATGCCTGCTGCGAAGCCTGCAGGTAGGAGCCGACCTGCAGCGCGTTGACATTGGTAACGATGCCGTCGAACGGCGCCTTGACGACGCTGTGGTCGAGTTCGCGCTGGGCATTGTCGACATTCGACTTGGCCTGCAGGTAGAGCGGATTCTGCTCGATCGGCTGATCGGCAGAACCGCCGAGCTGCGCAAGCGTGGTTGCGGCTTCCGCCTTGGCGACAGTCACTTTCTGCTCAGCGGCATCGAGATTATGCTTAGCCTCGTCATAGGCCGATTGCGTCGCGCTGCCATTGTTGACGAGGTTCTGCTGCCGGTCGAACTGATCCTGGTAATAAGGCAGATCGGCTTGCGCCTGGATGATCTCGGCCAGAGACTGCTGATAGCTGGCCTTGAGATTCATGATCTGGTTGCGCTGCACGCCGAGCTGCGCCTTAGCGCCATCGAGCGCGATCTTGAAGGAATCGGCTCTGAGGCTGAAGAGCACCTGCCCGGCCTTGACCGCCTCGTTCTCGTGCACGTCGATCTGCTCGACGATACCCGAGACATCGGTGGTAAGCCCAACCATGTCGGCTTGGAGATAGGCGTTGTCGGTCGACATCACCTGGCCGCCATTGACGTAATAGTAGCCTCCGACGACGAGTGCCACCGGCAGCAGGGCGAACAGGATCGGCCGCGTGAGACTGCGCCGGCGGCGGACCTTTATGCCGCCAGGCGCAGCCACGGCGGCAGCCGGCGCTGAATTGGATGAAGGCGCTTCGGCCACCGTTTCCTGCTGTTTCGCCTGGTTTTCTTCGACAGGTGTCTTGGTATTGGCGTCGGCAACGACGCGGAGGGGGGATTGATCAGCCATCATTCGTCTCGTTCTCGTCAACCGGGCTCCGGCATGCCTGAACCAGGTTCGTCTTCATTACGGATAGGGTGTGGAAAAGCTGCTCTCGCTGTTCGGCCGAAACGCTTTGCAGCGCTTCCGCGCGGGTGGTGTCGCCAATCTCGCGCATTTCGGCGAGCAGCGGATGCGCCTCCTCGCGCATGTAGAGCAGCCAGATGCGCCGGTCGGTCGGGTGCTGACGGCGCTCGATCAGTCCGCGTTCGGCGAGTTTGTCGAGGATGCGCACCAGCGTGATCGGCTCGACCTCGAGGATTTCGGCAAGGCCGCTTTGATGGATGCCTTCGTTGTTCGAGAGATAGGCAAGCGTCTGCCATTGCGATCGGGTCAGCCCAAGGCACTTCGCACGCTGCTCGAACCGCTTGCGCAGCAGCCGCGCGACGTCGTGGAGAAGGAAGCCGAGGGTAGGAGTGGCGTTCATGAAAACCCGTGACGTTATTTATAAGCATACTTATAATATGGGTAGATATATTGAGCTTGTGCGCTGCACAAGGGTATGGAGGGCAAATTCGGCCGCCGCGGCGAAAATGCCGCAGGCCGGCCGAGCCTATCCTGCGGCGCCCGTGTTGCCCTTTCGAGATGCCAGACGGTAGCCGTGGCTGAGCTCCGCCCTAGTTCCGCAACAGGAGCAGCCTCCGTCAGAGGCGCGCATTGGGGAGCTCGATGGCGTTCTTCGAAAGCATGTTGACGCTGCTGCTGGTGGCGATCGTCTTTCTGCAATTCTCCAGAAAGTTCCAGATTCCATATCCGACCATGCTGGCGATCGCCGGCGTCATCGTCGCCGCCGTGCCGTGGGCGCCCGAGGTCGCGATCGATCCGGAACTTGCACTGGCGCTGCTGGTGGCACCCGTGCTCTTCGATGCCGCCTATGATCTGCCGCCGAGGACATTGCGACGAAACTGGTTGCCGCTCTTCTCACTCGCCGCCATCGCCGTGATCCTGACAGCCGCCGCCGTCGCCACCGTCAGCGTGACGATGGCCGGCCTGCCGCTTGCCGCTGCTGTCGCACTCGGCGCCATCGTCGCGCCGCCGGATGCCGCAGCGGCGACCGCCATGCTCGATCGCTTCACCCTACCGCGCCAGACTTACGTGATCCTGAAGGGCGAAAGCCTGCTCAACGACGCCGTCGCGCTCCTGATCTTCAGCGCCGCGGTGGCCGCCGCCGCAAGTCCCGCCTTCTTCGCCGGCGTTCTGGCGCAACTGGCGCTCGCCATACCTGGCGGCCTCATCCTCGGTTATTTCATGGGCCGCCTCTACATGATCGTCGGCCTGAGGCTCGCCGGCACGCTTGGTGGCACCCTGCTCGAATTCGTCGCCACCTTCGGCACCTGGATCATCGCCGAGCGGCTTCACCTGTCGGCCATTCTGGCGATCGTCGTCTACGCCATGGTGATCGCCCGCTACATGCCCGAACGGCAGACCGCCCGCCACCGCATTCATTCCTATTCGGTCTGGGAGGCAGCGGTCTTCCTGCTCAACGTGCTCGTCTTTCTGCTGATGGGCCTGCAGGCCCGGCAGATCGTTCTCGACCTCGATCCCGGCCGCCTGAGTTTCGCCATCACCTTCGCCGCCGCGGTCTTCATCACCGTTGTCGCCGTCCGCCTGGCCTGGGTACTCTTCTATAATCGCGTGGTGACCTTTCTCGCCGCGCGCGGACACACGACACAAGCCGTTCCGACATTTGCGACCAGCCTGCTTGCCGGTTGGTGCGGCATGCGCGGACTCGTTACGCTGGCAACCGCGCTCGCTCTGCCGATCGACTTCCCCGATCGCGACGTCATTCTGCTCAGCGCGCTGGCCGTCGTTCTCGGCACGCTCATCGTCCAAGGGCTGACGCTCGGACCGCTGATCCGTTTCCTGAAATTCGAACCGGACATTTCGCTGGACCGCGACCTCGTCAGAGCCCGCGTCGCGTTGATCGATGCAGCGCTTGCCGAGCTCGCCGACGACCAGGATAAATCCGCCCATATCCTACGCGAGGTCTATACTTCCGAACGTGAGATCGCCGCCGACGGAAAACACCCGCGCGAGGTCAGCAGGTTGGACAAGCAGCGCCGTAACGTCATTGCCGCCAAACGCCGCAGACTGGCGGCGATGCGCCATGCCGACGAGATCGACGACGATGTTTTTCACATGCTGGAACAGGAGCTCGATTGGGCCGAACTCGCCGTCCTGCCGCCCGGCCGCGACGAGATCGTCGAGAGCTGACGCCACCCATGACGTTTTGATGGATTTAGGAACCGGAGCCAATTGGTATTTGCTATTTTTCGCCGCTGCCGTTTATATCCGGTTCCATAGGTTACGATTTTTCCGATTTGCATTGTATGCCGGCCTTCCCTCCGATGGATTGAGCGCCGGGGGAAATCACGGGGGCCGAGGCCTTCGTTCAAAGCAGCAAGACATGAATAGCATCACCTTATCTTAAGTTCGGCGGCAGTCTAAGCCGTTGCGATTGGAGGGACCGGTATGAGTTACGTGCTTCGACGGATATTGATGCTCGGCTGCATCACCACGTTCATGCCTCTGACCGCGATGGCGCAGGGCGCACCGTCTGCCCCTCCGCCGGTCACCGTCGCCAAGCCGGTCGTTCGCGATGTCATCGACAGTGACGAATTCATCGGCCGCTTCGAACCGGTCGACGAAGTCTCCGTTCGCTCGCGCGTTGGTGGATATCTGCAGGAAATCCATTTCCAGGACGGTGCATTGGTCAAGCAGGGCGATCTGCTCTTCGTCATCGACCAGAGACCCTTCGTAACCGCGCTCAGCCAGGCAAAGGCGACGCTCGAGGCGTCGCAGTCGGCTCAGGTCTTTGCCGATGCGCAGTATAAGCGCGCGCAATCGCTTGCTGCGAGCGGCAGCCAGTCGGCGCAGACGCTGGATGATCGCCGCCGCGAATTCGATTCGGCCGAGGCCAATGTCCGCGGCGCGCAGGCCGCAGCCGATCGGGCTTCCCTCGACATGGAATACACCGAGATCAAAGCGCCGCTCAGTGGCCGCATCGACCGCCGGCTGATCTCGGCCGGCAACCTTGTGCAGACCGACCAGACCGTACTCACGACCATCGTTTCGCTCGACCCGATCGATTTCTATTTCGACGTCGATGAGCGCCGCCTGCTGAATTTCGCCGACACGGCGCGCAAAATGGGCAAGGATCTCCAGTTGGGCGGTGGCGGATTGGATGTATCCGTCACGATCTCGGATCCCTCTGCCAAACCATTCAAGGGAAAGCTCGATTTCGCTGAGAACCGCGTCGACAATCAGAGCGGCACCATTCGTCTTCGCGCTCGCTTCCCCAATCCCGATCTGGTCCTTCAGCCAGGCCTTTTTGGTCGCATTCAGGTCGAAGCCTCCAACACCTACCAGGCCATTCTCGTCCCCGACGAGGCAATCGGTTCGGATCAAAACGAGCGCGTCGTTTATGTCGTCGCAACGGACGGCACGGTTTCGACCAAACCGGTCAGACCCGGACCGCGGCTTTACGGCTACCGCGTCATCCGCGAGGGCCTCGACGGCAGCGAGACGATCATCGTCAACGGCCTGATGCGCGCCCGACCGGGTGCGAAGATCACGCCTCAGATGACCGAACTGCCGCAGGAGCGGCAGGACACTGCGCCGGAAACCGCCGGCGCGGAGAGCGGACAATGAGATTTGCTCATTTTTTCGTGGACCGGCCGATCTTTGCGGCCGTCATCTCAATCCTTTTTCTCGTCGTCGGCAGCATTGCCTACACGCAATTGCCGGTGTCCCAATATCCCGAGATCGCGCCGCCGACCATTGTCGTGCGCACCTCCTATCCCGGCGCCGACCCGCAGACGATCGCCGATACCGTCTCGACGCCGCTTGAACAACAGATCAACGGTGTCGAAGACATGCTTTACATGTCCTCGTATTCCAGCGCCGACGGCGCCATGTCGTTGACGATCACCTTCAAGCTCGGCACCGATCTCGACAAGGTCCAGGTGCTTGTTCAGAACCGCGTTTCCATCGCCCTTCCCCGTCTTCCCGAGGAAGTTCAGCGCCTTGGGGTGACCACCGACAAGAGTTCGCCTGATCTGATGATGGTGGTGCACCTGCTGTCGCCGTCGCACCGCTATGACCAGCTTTACGTCTCGAACTACGCCCGCAACCGCATCCGCGACGTTCTCGTCCGCCTTGACGGCGTCGGCGACGTTCAGCTCTTCGGTGAGCGCCAGTATTCGATGCGAATCTGGCTGGACCCGGAAAAGCTCTCCGCCTATGGGATGACATCCGATGACGTCGTCGCCGCGCTGAGAGATCAGAACGTCCAGGTTTCGGGCGGCAAGATCGGTGCCCCGCCCGTAACCGGCAAGAATGCATTCGAATATACGGTACGAACGGAAGGGCGCTTCTCCGATGCCCGAGAGTTCCGATATGTCATCGTGAAATCGACGACAGCGGGTCGACTTGTTCAGTTGCAGGATGTCGCCCGTATCGAACTCGGCGCGCAGGACTACGTCACCAACAGTTATCTCAACAACGATCCCGCAGTCGCTCTCGGCATCTTCGCCCGGCCGGGAAGCAACGCGCTCGACACGGCCCATCAGATCCAGACGATCATGAAGGACGTCTCGCAGAATTTCCCGCCGGGCCTGGAATACCGCATTGTCTATGACACGACCGAATTCATCTCGGATTCGATCACCGAGGTCTACAGGACCATCGCCGAGGCGGCCATCCTGGTGGCGATCGTCGTTCTAGTCTTCCTGCAATCCTGGCGAACCGCGATCATTCCGATCATTGCCATCCCCGTATCGTTGATCGGCACCTTCGCCGTGCTGCTGGCATTCGGCTTCTCGCTCAACATGCTCACCCTGTTCGGCCTAGTGCTGGCGATCGGTATCGTCGTCGACGATGCGATCGTGGTCGTGGAAAACGTCGAGCGCAACCTGGCGCGCGGGATGACGCCGAAACAGGCGTCCCACGTCACCATGAACGAAGTCGGAACCGCCGTCGTCGCCATCTCGCTGGTGCTGATCGCCGTGTTCGTGCCGACAGCCTTCATCCCCGGCATATCAGGCCAGTTCTACCGGCAGTTCGCGGTGACGATCTCAGTTACAACAGCGATATCGGCGTTGAATTCGCTGACGCTTTCGCCTGCGCTCGCAGGCATATTGCTGAAAAGCCATGACCATGAAGCCAAACGCACGAATATTGCGTCACGCCTGGGAAGAGGTCTCGCAGACGGCTTCAATCATGGATTCGATCGGCTGAGTTCCGGCTATTCATGGACCGTCCGGCATCTGGTCAGCAGCTGGGTCGGATTGACCGCGGCGATGGTTACCTTCGTCTGCCTGCTCGGAGCAACCTGGTACATGGGCACGAAAGTTCCCGCGGGCTTCATCCCGACCATGGACCAGGGTTACGCGATCATCGTCATACAGCTGCCGGACGGCGCCTCGCTTGCGCGGACCGATGCCGTGGTCAAACAGGTGGGGGATATCGCCCGCACCGTGCCCGGCGTCGGCAACGCCGTGCAATTTGCCGGCTTCAGCGGCGCGACATTCACCAATGCCTCGAATGCCGGCGTCGTCTTCGTTCCGTTCAAATCCTTTGCCGAACGTGAAGAAGGCGGAGAGAACGCCAACAAGATCATCGGCGAGCTTTACGGCAAGCTGCAAAGCATCCAGGAAGCCTTCATCATCGCCATCCCACCGCCATCCGTGCGTGGCGTCGGCAATTCCGGCGGCTTCAAGATGCAGATATCGGATCTTGAAAACGCCGACATGACGCGCGTGCTCGGCCTCGCCCGCCAGATGATGGGTGCGGCAGCGACGACCGAAGGGCTGACCGGCGTCTTTACGACATTCTCCGATGCGAGCCCGCAATACTTCCTGGCGATCGACCGTGACAAGGCACGCTTCCTGAATGTGCCGATCCCCAATATTTTCAACGCGCTTTCCATCAATCTTGGTGTTGCCTACGTTAACGATTTCAATGCGTTCGGCCGCGTCTACCAGGTTCGCGCCCAGGCCGACCGGCAATATCGCATGGACAGGGAAGACATCCTGGCCCTGAAGGTTCGCTCGGCGACCGGCGCGCTGGTTCCGCTTGGAACGTTGATGGATATCCAGGATGCCAGCGGCCCGGCGCTTGTCCAACGGTACAATATGTATGTTTCGGTGCCGCTTCAGGGCAATCCGACGCCCGGCACATCGACCGGCGATGCCATCGCGAAGATGGAAGCCCTGGCGGCAAAGATCCTGCCGCAAGGGACGACCTTCGAATGGACGGAACTTGCCTATCAGGAGACCCACACCGGCAATACCGCCATATACATCTTTGCCCTGTCGGTCGTCTTCGTCTTCCTGGCGCTGGCGGCGCAATATGAAAGCTGGGTTCTGCCGCTGGCGATCATTCTGATCGTGCCGCTTGCTGTGCTCGCGGCGCTGATCGGGGTCTCGCTGAGGGGGATGGACAACAACGTCCTGACTCAGATCGGCCTGATCGTCCTCATCGGCCTTGCAGCCAAGAACGCCATCCTGATCGTCGAGTTTGCCAGGCAAGCGGAAGACGAGGGCAAGTCGCCGGTGGAGGCGGCCATCGAGGCAAGCCATCTTCGCCTGCGCCCGATCCTGATGACGGCATTCGCCTTCATTTTCGGTGTTCTGCCGCTGGCCATCGCCACCGGCCCCGGCGCCGAAATGCGCCAGTCGCTCGGCACCGCCGTCTTTTCGGGCATGCTGGGTGTGACGATCTTCGGCCTGTTCCTGACGCCGGTCTTCTACGTCGTGCTGCGCGGCTGGCGCCGGAAACGGCCGGCTGAAGAGCCGGTCGAAGCCATCCCGACGGAAAGGGAAGCGGTCTGATTGTTTCGACAGGCGGCCGAGGCGGAAATCAAGTGGAGAACAGATGCACTTTGCCCTGCCACAAGCGGGCGACGGTGAGCTTGCCGCTGCGATAGGCGCGCGTGTCGAGATTGAGCCGTTTCGACCGTATGTCGGGCTCGTCGTTCGGCGTATGGCCGTGAACCACGAGTTTTGGCAAGGGCACACGGCTTTCGAGAAACCGCTGTCGGATGATGACCAGATCCTCATCCGTCTGCTCGCCGAGCGGCAGCTTCGGATTGATGCCGGCATGTGCGAAAATCACGCTTGGAGTCTCCAGCATGACAGGCATCGCCCGCATGAAATCGATATGCGTGCGCGGCAGCGACTGGCGGATAAAGACATCGAGCTTTGCGCCGGTGGGGAAAACCAGTGGCAGATGCTCCGGATCGAGCCCATAGGATTTGAGCGACTCCGCCGATCCCATCCGCATCCATTCGTCGTAGGAGATCCAGCCATCGATGTAGTCGAGCATGGCAATTTCGTGATTGCCGACAAGGCAGATGCGATCGAAATCCTCCGGCGGCGGCTCCATGAGATGAGAAATGACCTGGGCCGAATCCGGCCCACGGTCGATATAGTCGCCAAGCGTAATGATCAGCTTACGCCCCGGCAGCCGCGCGGCATCGCGCAGGATCGCCTCCTCGGCTTTGACGAGCAGATCGTACCGCCCATGGATGTCGCCAATCGCATAGGTTGGGATGGCGGCGATGTCCAGCGTCAGACGCGGTCTCGGCTGGCGTGCCATTTTCGAAACCTCGCCGTTGCGAGCAAGAGGATCGCTCATCATGTCTCTCGATCAAGGAAGCCCCACATCACCGTAAGTAGAGTGGGGCACAAGGCAATCAAGCTGGTAAGAAAATTCAAAGTCTTCGGGTTTTGTAGAAAAACCGGCCTTATCATTCGAGGACCGATCCCTCACTCCTGTGACTCTCGCATCGGCCCGAAAATCGGAGCGGTTTTAGGAAAGCACGAGGCGCCGAGTCAACCTGTTGCAGCGTTCTTTGCGGGTCTGAAAAGAGCCCGCGGCTGTAGGAAAGAGTGACCGATGGGAACGGTATCGCAGTTTCAGGATAAAGGGAGGCCTCCCGCACATCGCATCGAAAGTGAAGAGGAGGCGATATCTACCGCCCGCGGCCTCGCCGCCGCCTTCCGGCATCAGGCGAGCGAACGCGACATCAACCGCGTGCTGCCCTTTGCTGAGCTCGAAGCGCTGTCGGTATCGGGACTGACGGCGATCACTGTTCCGCCCGATCATCAAGGGCTCGACGTGCCGAACGCGCTGCTCGCCGAAATCGTTGCGATCATTGCCGAGGCCGATGCCTCGATCGGCGAAGCGCTGCAAAACCATTTTTGCGTGCTGGAAACACTCCGCACCTATGCTGGCGAAGATTTGAAGGCATCGCTGTTTACCCGTGCGCTGCTCGGCGACCGCTTTGCGGGTGCCAGCTTCGCCGAAGGGGCCGAGCTTACGGCCGAAGGCCCGGGCTACCGTCTGAGCGGGCGAACGCGGCAGGCACCCGGCATTCTATTCGCCGACTGGATCGCGGCCGCCGCCACCGCTCCGCCCAGCCGCCCGGTGACGCTCTACCTCGCACGCGATGCGGAAGGCATGCAGGTGATCGACGATTGGGACGGTTTTGGCCAGCGCACCAATGGCTCGGGAACGGCGATCATCGGCAGCCTTCACGTCAATGCCGATGCGATAGCACCCGCCCCCTCCTCCGGAAATCCGACCGGCATCTCGCTCGGCCTGCTGCTCAAGGCCGGCGTCAGCCTCGGCATCGCGCGAGCCGCATGGACCGATCTCGCGATTGACGATCGCGCCGCCGTCCTTGCGCAGCTCGGCGAACGCGCGGTCCGCATCGAAGCGACGGCGGCAGCCCTGGAACGGGCTGGCCGCAAACTCGACATTGCCCAGGTCAATCCTGTGGAGGCCGCGATGGCAGACGCGCATTTCTCCGCCTCGGCAGCCGCACTCCTTGCCGGGGAAACGGCAATCGACACCGCAAACGCGCTGTTCGAACTTGCAGGGGAAACATCGGCCGGCATCGGGCTCAATCTCGACCGGCATTGGCGCAATGCCCGCATTTATGCGCTGTCGCTGCCGCGCGACAAGCTGCTGCGTGCAGCAGGCGAATACAGTGCACTTCCAGGAAAAATGGGAAGCGGTTTTCCGTCCGCAATTGCGTAAGAACAAACGGCTAGAGCGGCTCTGCGCTTCCATGAAAAGCTGAACCGCTCTAAGTCGACGCCCGGCAACGCCTAATTCAGCTGGCGGCGGAGATCGGCAATTCTTCCTTGGCGTCGTCGATACGGCCACCAGCGGCGACGAATTGCTCGAGGCTCATATTGTCGAGAATGGCGGCGATCGCGTCACGAACATCGGTCATCGAGCGCCGCACCTGACAGGTTTCCGGATCGGCGCAGTCGTCGCAGGCCTCGTAAGCCGTACGGCTGGCGCAGCGGATCGGCGCTAAGGGCCCGTCGAGCGTACGGATGACATGGCCGATGCGGATTTCGGAAGCCGGCCGCGACAGGGAATAGCCGCCGCCCGGGCCCTTCTTCGAGCGCAGGATGCCGACATTGCGCAGTTCGAGCAGGATCGTATCGAGAAACTTTTTCGGAATATTATTGCGGCTTGCGATGTCATTGATGAAGGCGGTCTCACCCGGCGCCAGCCGCGCTAGGTCGACAAGCGCTTTCAGCCCGTATTTCCCCTTTTTCGTCAGCATCGTCGTCGCCCTATAGAAAAACGCAGTATTATCCTGCTAATAGCAGGCAAATAGCGTCAAAAGCGTGAACATACAACAAAATAGCTATTATTTATAGCTTATATCGGCAACGTCCACAGGTCCCCGTCCGACAGCCTCGGTAAGGAAAATCTTACCGAGTCAGGCCGACAGCCTCATTCAGATCGTCTTCAGCATGCCGCCATCGACGAAATAGGTAGAGCCGACGCAATAGCTCGCCCGTTCCGAACTCAGGAAGACGAAGACGTTTGCCAGCTCCTCCGGCGTGCCGAACCGTTTGGAAGCGGCATGCTCGTTGGCGACGCTCTGCAGGTAGCCCTCCCAGTTCCCGCCGGTTTCGGCCGTCAATTGCTTGGCGGTCTTGATCCAATCCGGCGTCAGGATCAGGCCGGCATTGACGCAGTTGACGCGGATATTGTCCTTGATGAGCTCGGTCGACAGTGTCTTCGAAAACATCATCAGCGCCGACTTGCTGACATTGTAGATTGGCTCATACCAGAGCGGCTGGACGGCGCAGATCGAGGCATTGTGCAGGATCACACCGCCGCCGCGTTCCTTCATCTGCGGTGCGATGCCGCGCGCCAGCCGCACGGCGGCCATCACGTGCAGGTCAAAATAGGCCTGCCATTTCTCGTCGGGCGCCTCCATCACCGTCTCGTTCGAGCCGGTGCCGGCATTGTTGATGAGGATATCGGCACCGCCTTTTTCGGCCGCCGCCGCAATGATCGCCTCGGTTCCCGCAGCCGTCGCCACATCGGCGACGACAGCGGTGGCGCTGACGCCGTACTTCTCGGCAATGCGGGCGGCCTCAGCCTTCAGCCGCTCGCCGCCGCGGGCCGCCAGCACAAGGTCGGCGCCCTCAGCCGCCAGACCCTCGGCGATCGCCAGTCCGATGCCGACGGACGCACCTGTTATGACGGCAATCTTTCCCTTCAATCCGAGATCCATGTCTTCCTCCGCAAACGGCCGGAATTCCGGCCTGGTGTGCTGAGTGTTTCGCCAATGAACCCGGGCGTCAAGCGCCCGAACGCCCTTGCCGCAGGCTTCGATCTGTCGCATGCCTGCATCAACAAAATGGGAGGAGCTTTCATGCGACACTATTCAGCTTGTATAGAGTGGCTGTTTGCCGAAGAGGGCGACAGCTTTCCCGATCGCATCCGCCGCGCCCACGCTAGCGGCCTGACGGCGATCGAATTCTGGCGCTGGACCGACAAAGATCTGGATGCGATCGAGACGGCGCTAAAGGAAACCGGCCTCGTCGTCACCAGCCTCGTCGCCGAACCGATGATCGCCCTGACCGACGCCGCCAATCGGCAGGCCTGGCTGACAGGCCTTGCCGAATCCGTTGCCATGGCGAAGCGCCTCGGCGCACCCGCATTGATCGCTCAGGCGGGCGATGATCTCCCGGGCGTGACCCGCGAAGAACAGCGCCGGGCGCTCACCGAAACGCTGAAAGCCGGCGCCGGTATTCTTGCAGGCAGCGGCGTCCGCCTCGGCGTCGAGCCTCTCAACATCCGCATCGACCATATCGGCTATTTCCTCGATTCGACCGTCGAAGGCCTCGACATCATCGATGATGTCGCCCGCCCCGAGATCGGCATCGTCTACGACATCTACCATTCCGCCGTGATGGAAGAACGGACGGAAGAGGTGCTGGAGGGCCGTCTCGACCGTGTCATCCACGTCCATGTCGCCGATCATCCCGGTCGCAATGATCCCGGCTCCGGCGGCATCGACCTTGCCCACCGCCTCGGCTGGATCTTCGCCAATGGTTATAACGGTTCGGTCGGTTTGGAATACCGGCCGACCAAGCCCGGCGCGGATCCGGTCAGGGCCGCGATCGCCTCGCTTGGCGGCTAAAGCATGTCGCGCAAAAGTGTGTATAGCGGTTTTGCGCCAAAGACATGCGGAAACAAAGACCTAAAGCGTGGCAAGCGAATCTGAAAGATCGCGACGCGCTTTAGAGCCTTTCCGGTGTCGATGCTGGGCAGGATGATCCTGCCACTCTCAGCTCGTCGCAAGCTGCTCGGTCCAACCGCCCGCCGCGAGTGCGGCGCGATCGAGCACGCTTTCGATGCGACCCGCCTGCATCGTCGCCGCGCGGTCGCACATATGGGCGACGACGCCGGGGTCGTGGCTGACGAGCACGAAGGTCATGTTGTGTGCAGTTTTCAGATCGTTGAGCAGATTGAGGATTTCGGCTTGCACGGACACATCGAGCGCCGAAGTCGGCTCGTCGAGCAGCAAGAGCTTCGGCTTCAGCAGCAGCGCCCGGGCGATGGCGACGCGCTGGCGCTGGCCGCCGGAAAGCTGATGCGGATAGCGCCCGGCGATCGAACTCGACAGGCCGACTTGGTCAAGCGCGACGCGCACCGCCTCCTCGACGCCGACAATACCGCGCAGCGACAGCGGCTCGCCCAGAATACGAGAGATACGATGACGAGGATGCAGCGATGAATAGGGATCCTGGAACACCATCTGGATATTGCCGCGCAGCGCGCCGGTGATTTTTCGATCCGGGTGCAGCGGCGCACCGAACACTGTCATGATACCTCGCCAGCCGATGTTCAGCCCAGCGATAGCGCGCAGCACGGTCGTTTTGCCGCAGCCGGAAGGGCCGATCAGCCCGAAGGTTTCGCCAGAGGCAACGGTAAAGCTGACATCGCGAACGGCAGTAAAACCCTTGGCGCCCCCCTGGAAGGTGACGGAGAGATTATCTACGGAAAGCGCGCTCACGGCTCTTCTCCGTAGACCGGCAGATGCGTGCCGTAGGTGGAAGCCGAGGGCCGTGCTGCCCACAGCGCCCTGGTATAGGCGGATTTGGCATTGGCGAGATCAGCGGAGGCCATGTCCTCCTCGATCCTTCCCTGCCGCATCACCATCACCCGGTCGGCATAACGCGAAACCTGCTGCAGATCATGGCTGATCAACAGCAGCCCCATGCCGAACTCTTCCGTTAACGAGCGCAGCAGCGTCAGGATCTGGTCCTGCAACCCGCGATCGAGCGCCGAGGTCGGTTCGTCGGCGATCAAAAGCTTCGGCCGGTTGATCAGCATGGCGGCGATCATTGCACGCTGCCCCATGCCGCCCGAAAGCGCTGCAGGATAACTCGAATAGACCCGTTTGGGGTCGGGCAGGCCCACCTTCTCCAACATGTCGAGCGCGAGATCCCGCCGCTCGGTCGCCGAAAGCCTGTTGTGCAGCAGCAATGCCTCCTCGACCTGGCGGCCGATCCGATGTGCCGGGTTCAGCGAATATTTCGGATCTTGCAGGATGAGGCTGATGCCGGCGCCCCGCAGCCTGTTCCAACCGGAGGGCGAAAGTTCCCTGAGATCCTGCCCGTCGAATTCCAGCCTTCTCGCTTGAATGTCTGCCCGCCGAGGCAGCAGGCCCATGATCGCACGGCCGGTCATCGATTTGCCGGAGCCGGATTCACCGACGAGCGCCACCACCTCGCGGCCGATCACAAAGGAGATACCGTCGACGACGCGGACGGGCGCCGCCTCCGACGGAAACGAGATCCTCAGATCCTCGACGGAAAGAAGCAGCTCACTCATGACGCGGATCCAGGATATCGCGCAACCCGTCGGCAAGCAGGTTGAAAGCAAGCGAGGTGACAAGGATCGCAAATCCCGGCACTGCCGCCACCCACCATTGATCGAAGATCACCTGCGTGCCTTCCGAAACCATCGATCCCCATTCCGCCGTCGGCGGACGCACGCCGAGGCCGAGAAAGCCGAGGCCGGCGGCCGCGAGGATAATTCCGGAAAGATCGAGTGCCAGTCGGATAATGGCGGACGGCAGCACCAGCGGCAGGATGTGTCCCCAAAGCAGCCGGGTACCGTTGATGCCGACCATTTCGGCGGCGGCGAGATAATCGCTGCGTCGCAGAGCCGCGGTTTCGACGCGCGCCTGCCTGGCATAGGCCGGCCAACTCGTCAGCGCCAGCGCCAACGCACCGTTGATGAGACCCGGACCCATGATGGCGACGAAGGCAAAGGCGAGCAGCAACCGTGGAAACGACATGACGATATCGGTGATGCGCATCAACAGACGCTCGGTCAACCCGCCGAAGAATCCGGCAAGAATGCCGACGACGATGCCGAGCGGCGCCATCAAGAGCACGACGACAAGCACCAGCAGCAGGGTGGGCCGCGCGCCATAGATCAGTCGCGAGAGGATATCGCGCCCGAAGGCATCGGTGCCGAACCAGTGCGCCGAGGTCGGCGGCACCAGCCGGTTGGCGGTCTCCTGCAGGTTCGGATCGTAAGGCGCGATCACAGGCGCAAGAAGCGCAACGAGCAGGATGAAGACAACGACGACACTGCCGGCTGCTGCCGAAGGCGAGCGCAGGATGCGCTTGAGGAAGGACGCCCCACCGACCGGAACCTGAACGATCACGCTCATCGTCTCTTCCCTGCATCGAGGCGAGAGACGCCGAGATCGGTCAACGCATTGAGCAGCACGAAGGACGCGCCAACGACGAGTGTGGCGCCGAGGATCGCCGGCATGTCGCCGGCAAACATCGCCGTCGTCAGATAACGGCCGATACCGGGCCACGCAAAGACGGTTTCGGTCAGCACCGCGCCTTCGAGCAGGCTCGCATAGGAAAGCGCGATCACGGTCAGCAGCGTTGCCGATATATTCGGCAAGACGTGGACAAAAGTAATGCGGCGAAGGCTGGCGCCCTTGGCTCGCGCCGTCGTCACATATTCCTGACCGAGTTCCGTCAGGATCGCCGCCCGCGTCAGCCGCGAAATCGCGGCAAGCGCGTGAAAGGCGAGCACGATCGCCGGCAGCGCCAGATGCGCCAGCGCATCTCTGAAGGCGCCTGTTTTGCCCGACATCCATGTATCGATCAGCGCAAAGCCGGTGATCGGCTTGACCGTATACTGGAAGACGACATCCGCCCTGCCCGGCCCCGGCGCCCAGTGCAGACGGGCATAGAAAAAGAGCAGCATCAGCAACCCGAGCCAGAAGATCGGTACGGAATAGCCGAACAGCGAGATGAAGCGGGCGACGCTATCCACCCATGTCCCCTGCCGCATGGCGGCTGCGATGCCGAGTGCAAGCCCGATGACCGCCCCGAGGATGATCGCCGCGGTCGCGAGCTCGATCGTCGCCGGAAAGGTGCGGCCGATATCTCTCGCCACCGGCTGGCCCGTCGAGATCGACTGGCCGAAATTGCCGGACAGCGCCGTTTCGAGATAGCGCAGGAACTGCACCGGCAGTGGCTGGTCGAGCCCGAGTTGGACGCGCGCCGCCTCGTAGGTCGACTGGCTCGCATGATCGCCGACGAGCTGCAGCGCCGGGTCGATTGGCGACAGCCGCGTCATCGCGAAGGTGACGAGCGCCAGGCCGAGCAGCGTCAGCGCGAAAGACCAGAGCCACTTGAGAAGCGGCGCGACGAAAGACAACTCCCGCCAGCGTCTGTTCTGGCGGGAGTCATTGATGTCGGCAGTCGGAGGTGTTGCCGTCTGCGGCACTTATTTTTCAACCTTGTCGTAGTAGACCTGATCGGCATTCAGGCCCTGGGCATAATTCTTCACCTTGTCGCTTAGCACGACCTGATCGTTGCCCTGAAGCATGAAAACGAAAGGCGAGCTTGCTTGGATCTTCTTCTGCAGGTCCTGATAGAGCGAAACGCGCTTGGCGGCATCCTGCTCCTTGACGGCGGCAAGCGTCTCGTCGGTCAGCTCGGGGATCACCCAGCCGGCATATTTGGCTGCCGTGTTGGTGGAGTTGTCGCGGTTGATCGCAAAGGCGCTGGCATTGGAATGCGGATCGAAATAGTCCGGAATCCAGTAGCGCAGCGTCATCTCGAACTTGCCGGAGCGGCCGCGGGCATAGATGTCGCTGGCGACACCCGGCTGGATGTCGAGATCGATGCCAGCCTGGGCAAAGGTCGACTGCAGTGACTGGGCGATCGACAGGAAAGGCTGGTCGTTGAAGACGATGAATTCGACCTTGAACGGCGTCTTGATGCCTGCGTCGGCGAGGATCTTCTTTGCTTTCTCGATGTCGAGCTTGAACGGATTGTCCGTCAGCGCACCCGGGAAGCCGACCGGCAGGAAGGCCTGGTGCACATTGCTCTGGCCACGCAGCAGGTTCTTCGTAATGCCGTCGTAGTCGACGAGGTAGCGCGCTGCTTCCCAGAAAGCCGGCTTGCCGAGCGTTTCGTTCGCCTTGCTGTTGAGCAGGATATAATCGGTGCGGGCGGACGGAACCGACAGAACCTTGATGCCGCTCTTGTCCTTCAGCGCCTCGGTCTGGTCGGCGGAGAGGCCGCGGGCAATATCGGCATCGCCCTGCTCGACGAGCAGGCGGCGGGCGCCGACATCGGGCACGTTGCGGATGATGACGCTTTCGAGCTTCGGCTTGTCCGAGGAGTTCGCATTGGCCTGCAGCACGAGCGCTTCATGCGGCGTGTAGGTGGCGATTGTGTAGGCGCCGCTGCCGGCCGAGTTGGTCTTCAGCCAGGCATTGCCGAAATCATTGTCCTTGGCTTCGGCCGAAACCGTCTTCTCATCGACGACGGAAGCGATTGGCGCCGTCAGCAGCGACAGCGCAAAGCCCGAGCCGACATCGGCGCTCCAGCTCAGCTTCACATGCGTTTCGTCGACCTTGGTGACGGCCGCGTCGACATTGTCAGCCGACCAGCCGAGTTCGTTGAGGATGAAGGCCGGCGACTTGTTGAGCTTGACGGCGCGGGTCAGCGAGAAGATCACGTCTTCGGGGCGAACCGGATTGCCGGACGAAAACTTGGCGTCAGCGAGCTTGAATGTCAGGCTCTTGCCGTCGCTGCCGGCTTCCCAGGACGCGGCAAGCGCCGGCTCGATCTTGGTACCGTCCTCGCGGTTCGACTGCACGAGACGCTGATAGAGATTATTGAACGACTGCACCGTGGTGAGCTCGAAGCCCTCTGCCGGGTCGAAGCTGACGGCATCGTCGATCGACTGGGCAACGACGAGAACATTGGCCGGCGTCTCGGCCTGGGCGATGGTGGCGCCAAAGGCCAGCGCAAAACCGAAGACGGTCCCGAGCAGGCGCGTGCGCGTGGTGATGATGGACATGATGGACTCCCTCAAATGATCATTGAAATTCAGGATGCGGATGAACTTGCGCCTTCGGCAAAAGCTTCTAGCTCGGGGTCGAAATCGACCGCGACGACATTGTTGAACATGGCGGTGGCAAGCATGATGCCGGCAAAGGCAACGAGATCGACGAGCACCTTGGCCTCGTATCGCGCCTTCAACTCGACCCAGATATCGGCGGGAATGGCATTGGAGTCGGCAACGATCGCCGTGCCAAAACGTTTAAGCAGCAATTCTTCCTCGGTCAGCTCCAGCGCATCGGGATTGTAACCCTTGTTGATCAGCGCCCGGCGGAAGAAGGTAATGGCGATCTTCGATTTCGCCGCCTTCGAGATGGCATGCGAGAAGATCCAGATTTCCCGGTCGCTGAGCGCGGGATCGAGTTCGGCGCGCAGCGTGAACCATTCGGCGTAGATGCGATGGGCGGCTGGCGAATGCAGCAGCGTCCGCTTCATGTTGGTCATGCGCCCGCGCAACCTGACTTCCTCGTCATGCGCCGCACGAACCTCTTCCGAAGCGTTGTCGTAATCGATTTGCGGGAGGTGACTCATCGGCTCGGCTCTTTCCTTGTGCAAAGAAGCTATCGAGGTGCCGAGATAATGTGCAGTCCAACTTCGTCTAGCTTTTCCGGCTTTCAAACAAAAAATATTCGGTCTGCGGTGACCAGTGGGAATGTTCGTGCCAACCAGATATATCAGCATTTCCCGCGGCCCTCCTTGACGACAGCGCCGCAGACACTCCGATTATGCCGTCCGGCAGCGGCAAATCCGCTTGGCCACCTTCCGGCTCCCGCTTAGACTGATCACATCGAAGGGCGGAGGCAAACATGAGCGATGACCACGAGCATCATCACATCGACTGGCGCGAACATGGCGTCAAAGTCATTCCCGGCAATGCGCTCGATCCGAACACCGCGCAGACGCCGGGTATGAACCGCGCGACCGCGATCAACAATGCGCGTGCCGGGGCCGAGAAGATCTGGGCCGGCACGGTGACGATCCATGCCAACGCCAAGACCGGCGCCCATCATCACGGCGATCTCGAAAGCATCATCTACGTCGTCAAAGGCAAGGCCCGCATGCGCTGGGGAGAGCATCTGGAATATACCGCCGAGGCCGGCCCCGGCGATTTCATCTACGTCCCGCCCTATGTGCCGCACCAGGAGATCAACGCCAGCCGCGACGAGACGCTGGAATGCGTGCTCGTCCGTTCAGGCCAGGACCCTGTCGTCGTCAATCTCGACATCGAGCCGGTCGAAAAGCCGGAAGACGTGCCCTGGATCGATCCGATCCATCGCTGATGCATGCCGCCACGCCGACCGAGGAACGAAGCGACCACGGCGCGTCCCCTCAAGCGTGAACGGCCTCGGCGCTGCTTACGGCAGGGCTCTCGATGATCCGGCCGGTATCGGCGGCATAGAGGTGAATCTGGTCGTAGTCGATCGCGATGCCGATCGGATCGCCGGACTTCACCTTCACGGCCTCGGTCAGCGCCACGGCAAAGGGCAACCCGTCGAAGTCGGCGTGGACCACACGGCTCGCGCCGAGCTCTTCGATGAAATCGGCCGTTGCGGTGAGAGCGCCGGGGGCACCCGGCGCGACCAGCCGGGCCGCCTCGGCGCGCATGCCGAGCACGACGCGTTTGCCCTTCAGCGGGGCTGCGCGCTCGCGCGGCAGCGCGACTTTGCGGCTCTGGTCGTAGACGAAGACACCCTCGTCATTGATCGTGCCTTCGAGCAGGTTCATCGCCGGCGTGCCGACGAAGCCGGCAACGAAACGCGACACCGGATGATGATAGACCTCTTCCGGCGTGCCGACCTGCTCCACCCTGCCGCCGTTCATCACCACCAGCCGGTCGGCCAGCGTCATCGCCTCGGTCTGATCATGCGTGACGAAGATCGACGTGGCGCCGAGGCGGCGATGTAGGCGGCGGATTTCGGCGCGCATGGCGATGCGCAGCTTGGCGTCGAGGTTCGAAAGCGGCTCGTCGAACAGGAACACTTTCGGTTCACGGATCATCGCACGGCCCATGGCGACGCGCTGACGCTGTCCGCCGGAAAGGGCTGCGGGCCGGCGGTCGAGGAACGGTTCGAGGCTGAGAGCCTTGGCGACTTCTGCAATGCGCCGGCTGCGCTCGGCCTTGGAGACGCCGGCCACTTTAAGGGCATAACCGATATTCTCGGCGACGCTCATATGCGGATAGAGCGCATAGTTCTGAAACACCATGGCGCAGCCGCGCTCACGCGGCTCCAGCCGATTGACGACGCGCCCGTCGATTGCGATTTCGCCGCCGCTGATTTCCTCCAGGCCGGCGATCATGCGCAGCAGTGTGGACTTGCCGCAGCCGGACGGGCCGAGGATGACGATGAACTCACCGGACTGGATTTCGAGATCGACGCCGTGAACGACGGGATTCTTGCCGTAGCTCTTTTTCACATCACGGATTGAGATAGGTGCCACAGGACTTTCCTTCATTTCTCGGTAGAGATAAGGCCGCGCACGAACCAACGCTGCATCAGAATGACCAGCACCAGCGGCGGCGACATGATGATAAGTGTACCCGCCATGGCGACGTTCCAGTCCGGCAGGCCGAATTCAGACGGGATGAGGGTCTTGAGCTGCGTCACCGCAATGCCGAAATTCGGATCGGTAGTAATCAGCAGCGGCCAGAGATACTGGTTCCAGGCCCAGACGAACATGATCGTGAACAGTGCGATCATATTTGGCCGCGAAAGCGGCACCAGGATGTCCCAGAAAAACCGGACAGGACCCGATCCGTCCATCTTCGAGGCCTCGGCAAGTTCGTCCGGAACCGTCAGGTAAAACTGCCGGTAAAGGAAAGTGCCGGTCGCGGTTGCAACCAGCGGCAGAACAAGACCGGGGTAGGAATTCAGCAGGCCCCATTCGAGCTTGATCTGGATGCCGGTGATCTGCGCCACGAGCCAGCTGATGCCGGTGACATCGAGGATCGTCTGGAAAGGCTGCAGCGCATTGGCCGCAATCGAATAGGTCGGCACGATGCGGACTTCGAGCGGCAGCATCAGCGTGATGAAGATGATCCAGAAAATCACATACCGGCCGCGGAAGCGGAAGTAGACGATCGAGAAGGCTGCCATGGCAGAAAGGATCACTTTGCCGGCGCCGACCGCCGCGGCGAAGATGATGCTGTGAAACAGCTTGTTGCCGAGATCGGCACGGACCCAGGCGGTCTGGACGTTTTCCCAGAAATGCGAGCCCGGAGTGAGCGGCAGCGGCACACGATTGACCGTCTCCAGATCGAGGGTCGACGCGATGATGACGATGGCGAAAGGCAGAAGCGCGATCACCATGCCGAGCGCGAGAAGCGTATAGCAGATGAAGTTGAATATCGGCGTGCGTTCGATCATGTGCAGGGGCCTTACTTGTAATGCACGCGCCGCTCGATAAAGCGGAACTGAAAGATGGTGAGAAGAACAACGAGCACCATCAGGATGATCGACTGGGCTGCGGCGCCGGAATAATCGAGGCCCCTGAAACCATCGAAATAGATCTTGTAGACCATGAGATCCGTCGCTCGCGCCGGGCCGCCTTGCGTCATGACGTCGACGATGCCGAAGGAATCCTGGAAGCTCTCGGTGATGTTGATGACGAGCAGGAAGAACAGAGTCGGCGTCAGCAAGGGCAGCTGAATATCCCAGATACGGCGCATCGGTCCTGAACCATCCATCGCGGCGGCCTCGATCAGCGAGCGCGGAATGCCTTGCAGCGCCGACAGGAAGAAGATGAAGTTATAGCCGATATATTTCCAGGAGAAGGCGACGATGACGGCGATCATCGCATCCTTGCCGTCGAGCGCCGGGTTCCAGAGACCAGGCCAGACGTGATTAATAACCGAAAGAAGGCCTGCCTCCGGCGCCAGGATGAAGCGGAAGGCGAGGCCGAGAGCGGGAGCGGCAATCGCGTAAGGCCAGATGAAGACTGACCGGTAGATCTTGTGGCCGCGCAGTTCACGATCTGTCAAAAGCGCCAGGATGAGCGCCAGACCCATGGCAATCGCCGTCGAACTGAAGCCAAAGATCATGCTGCGGGAAATCGAGTCCCAATAGATCGGATCGGTGAGCAGCTGTTTGAAATTGTCGAAACCGACCCAGGCATTGCCGCCGCCCCATGGCTGCTCAAGCGTGAACGCCCAATAGAGCGCCTGCGCGCTCGGCCAATAGAAGAAGACGAAGATCAGCAACAGCATCGGAAATGCAAAGAGCAGTCCGATCGTCGTCGAGGAGAAAGTGACGCGCTTTTCCATGAGTGGTCGTTTTCGCCCTGGTTTGGCCCACAACGCCGCGCCTCTTTCAGACGCGCAAAGGACGCTGCAGATTTTGAATTGCTGCATAATTTATCCCTAAATCGATTCCGATCTAAGGGATTATGCAATAGGCGCGGGCGGCGAGTTCGCATCCGCGTCCGATCGAAGAACCTGCAAAAACGCACCCAGCGCGCCAAACGCGGGCTGGGTGCGGCTCATATCGGGCGATCAGGGAAGCTGAACGTTCTTGTAGGTCTGCTGGAAGCGACGCAGGAGCTGGTTGCCGCGTTCGGCAGCGCCGTCGAGCGAAGCTTGGACGTCGGCGTTGTTGACGAAGATTGCCTGCAGGCTGTTTGCGATTTCGGTGCGAACCTGCAGCAGACCGCCGAGGCGGACGCCGTGCGGAGCCGTGTCGTCAGCCGGTGATGCGGTCAGGCTTTGAATGGCGAGTTCGCGGCCGGCATAAGGAGCCTTGTCGTAGAAGCCCTGCTTCTTCAGATATTCGAAGCCGGAGTTACGAACCGGGATATAGCCGGTCACGGTCGACCAGGTAAGAGCTTCTTCCGGCTTTGCGATGAAGTTGAAGAAGGCAGCGGCAGCCTTGTATTCGGCATCGGAGTGACCCTTCAGAACCCAGAGCGAAGCGCCGCCGACGTAGGAGCTGTGGCGGGTTGCGTCGCCGTAGGTCGGGAGCGTGGCAACACCCCAGTTCATGCCCTGCTTGGCGGTGCGGCCAACATTGCCGTGGTCGCCGACCGAGGTCAGCATGACCTGGCAATCGCCGGCAGCAAAAGCCTCGACGAAGGTCTGGCCGACGGCCTTGTTCTTGATGAAGGCAAGCTTGTTGTCATACCAGGACTTGAGGTCCTTGACGTAGCTGACGAGCAGCGGGTTCTTGTTGAACACCAGCTCGGCATCGAGACCTTCAAAGCCGTTCTTCTTCGTCGCGATCGCTTCGCCGTTGACGGCTTCGAACTGCTCGATGTACTGCCAGACTTCATTGTTGGAGATGTCGAAGGCGAGCGGGCAAGCATAGCCGGCGTCCTTCAGAGCCTTGAAATCTTCGCCGGCTTCCTGCCAGGTGACCGGAGCATGATCCTTGCCGATCTTGGCGAAGGCATCCTTGTTCCAGTAGAGCAGAGCGGTCGAGGAGTTGAAGGGGAAGGAATACATCTCGCCCTTCGACGTCGCATAATAGTTTGCGATTCCGGAGAAGTAATCGTTCCAGTCAACGGTGTAGCCCATATCGGTCATCAGCTTGTTGGCCGGGTAGTAGGCGCCGGAGAGCATGATGTCGAGCGTACCGGCGTCGGAGACCTGGGTGATGGTGGGCTGCTTGCCGGCCCGGAAGGCAGCGATGGTGTTCTGCAGGGAAGCGTCGTAGCTGCCTTGGCTGGTGCAGACGACTTCGTAATCGGCCTGCGACTGGTTGAACCGATCGCACTGTTCCTGGACACGCTTTGCGATGTCACCGGAATTGCCGAACCAGAAGTCGATCTTGGTCTTATCGGCGGCGGCAGCGGGACCAGCAAGAATCGCTGTAGCGAGAAGGGCACCAACGGCGCCGAGAAGCTTGGCTTGCATGAGAACCTCGAACGTAAAAGGGATGCGCACTTTCAGCGCACGCCCTATTAGCTGGTTCAAATTGCTGCGGCCAATGAATATTACATGACATGAAACGATCGAAATCGTTCCGTCACAAAACCTTCATTCGGATGTTATTTGCCACAGCCGAGGCTTTATTAAAAGAAGCCTCGCCAGCCTCCCCAGGGCAGTGCCGAACAGTGATATCTATATTCGAATAATTATGATTTTCAAGGGTTTTCAATATTTGCCTATATTGCGACGCAGCATCCCTATTCGGAGAAACCGTCGCATGAAAACTTACGAAAACGGCTATATTCCTGCCATTGCACTGCTTTGCAACGCCTGGTTTTAGCTTTGGAATTGAAGGGAATCTTTCAAAATTGCAGCAAAACGTGGATCGAACGCGTGGCTGATCGGCCCGGCGGCAGCGCCGAGTGCGACCGACCAGGGATCGGCCATACCGGGCTGCAGGCGCGGTAATATGCGACCGCGACGTTCGGCGATCGACGGCAGCAACGGGCCGATTGCCGCAATCAGCTTGTTCACCAGCGCTTCCGGCGCGCTGCCGCAGAGGATAACGGTTTGCGGATCGAACAGAGTTTCGATGAGATGGATGCTCCAGCGCAGGTCGACCGCCGCCGCCTCGACCCAGGTCTCGATGCTTTGATCGCCACTCAAGGCAAGGTCGTTGATGCGTGCATGGAGGTCAGGATCGGCGGGATCGGCCGAGAGATGCTGATAGAGCGAGGCAAGCGAGGCACGATGTTCGAGCGGTGTCGATTTACCGTCGGCAAACAAAAGCGCCATGCCGATCTCGCCGGCATTGCCGTTGGCACCGCGGTAGAGCTCGCCATTCAGGATGAGCCCGGCGCCGATGCCATAGCCGACGAAGAGGCAGACGGCATGGTCGAGCCCATGGGCCGCCCCCACCATGCGTTCGGCGGTCGCCGCCGCCGCCGCATCGTTCTGCAGGTCGACATCGAGCCCGGTGCCGGCGGTCAGCGTTTCCAACAGCGGAAACTTCTGCCAGGCCTCCATCATCCACGGATCGTCACCGCTGCCCGCGACCCCGAATGGTCCAGGCATGGCGACGCCGAGGCCGACAAGCCGCTTTTCCGACTGCCGGACGACGCCGGCAAGCTTCGAACGCACGCTGGCGACAAGATCGAGGATCACCTTCGCTCCCTGCGACGGACCTCCAGGTGAGAGCCCCGCCTCGTCGCGCACCAGAACGCTGCCGACAAGATCGACGGCGACCGCCCGCGTCACGTGCCGGTCGATCTGCAGGCCGATCGCAAAGGCGCCTTCCGGCACGAGCCGGTAAGGCGTCGAGGGCTGGCCCCTGCCCTTCCTCACCGCCTCCTGTGAGCTGACGAGACCGTCGCGTTCGAGTTCCTCGATGATATTGGAAACCGTCTGCTTGGTCAGCCGCGTCGCCCGCGCCAGATCGGCGCGGGAAAGCGCACCGTTGATTCTCAGGGCATCGATCATCACGCGCCGGTTGTGGGCGCTGGTGCCTTCGTGATTGGTGCCGCTCTTGGCCCGGATCGGCCGGCTGTCATTCATCTGCAATTGCCTCTTGACTCCAGTAGAATGTTGAAGAAATATTAAGTCAAGACAATTGACTTAATAAGGGACCGAAGAGTTCCAGGGAACGCAGGAGGCGGCCAACGGCTCCAACGACGCTCCGAGACGACTTCTCGAACACCGATGGCGGAAGCCGCCCTCGGCAATGCGTAAATGTCAAAAACTGGAGGCTGCAATGCTGAAATCCTTTAACAAGACGCTTCTCGGTGCGGCCTTGATCGGCGCATCTTTTGCACCGCACGCTTTCGCCGAGACCACGCTGAACGCGCTTTTCATGGCGCAGGCCGCCTACAGCGAGGCTGACGTGCGCGCCATGACCGATGCCTTCGCCAAGGCGAACCCCGATATCAAGATCAATCTCGAATTCGTTCCTTATGAAGGTCTGCACGACAAGACGGTGTTGGCCCAGGGTTCCGGCGGCGGCTACGACGTCGTCCTCTTCGATGTTATCTGGCCGGCCGAATACGCCAGCAACAAGGTGCTGGTGGACGTCTCCTCGCGCATCACCGACGAGATGAAGAAAGGCGTGTTGCCGGGCGCCTGGACCACTGTGCAGTATGACGGCAAATATTTTGGCATGCCGTGGATTCTCGATACCAAATACCTGTTCTACAACAAGGAGATCCTTGAAAAGGCCGGCATCAAAGCTCCACCGAAAACCTGGGACGAGCTGGCCGAGCAGGCAAAGACGATCAAGGACAAGGGCCTGCTCGCCACGCCGATCGCCTGGAGCTGGTCCCAGGCCGAAGCGGCGATCTGCGACTATACCACGCTCGTCGGCGCCTATGGCGGCGATTTCCTGAAGGAAGGCAAGCCCGCCTTCCAGACCGGCGGCGGTCTCGATGCGCTGAAATATATGGTCTCCAGCTATTCCTCCGGCCTGACCAATCCGAACTCCAAGGAATTCCTGGAAGAGGACGTCCGCAAGGTCTTCGAAAACGGCGATGCCGCCTTCGCGCTGAACTGGACCTATATGTACAATATGGCCAACGATCCGAAGGACAGCAAGGTCGCGGGCAAGGTCGGCGTCGTCCCGGCGCCGGGTGTGGCCGGCAAGAGCGCAGCTTCGGCCGTCAACGGCTCGATGGGCCTCGGCATCACCTCGGCCAGTAAGCATCCGGATGACGCCTGGAAATACATCACCTTCATGACCTCGCAGGCGACGCAGAATGCCTATGCCAAGCTCAGCCTGCCGATCTGGGCCTCCTCCTATGAAGACCCGGCCGTCACCAAAGGTCAGGAAGAGTTGATCTCCGCCGCCAAGGTCGGCCTCGCCGCCATGTATCCGCGCCCGACAACACCGAAATATCAAGAGCTTTCGACCGCCCTGCAGCAGGCGATCCAGGAATCCTTGCTCGGCCAGTCCTCTCCCGAGGACGCGCTGAAGGCGGCGGCCGACAATAGCGGCCTCTAGGTCGGATGATTTTAGGCCGGGTCGGCCTAAAATCTGAATCCGGATCTACATCAAAGAATTAGAGCATGATGTCGTTCGAAAACCGCTAACACTTTTCGGCATCACGCTCTGATCCGGCTCAGAACCCTGGGCGGCGCCTGCCGTCGCCCGGTTTCCAAAACTTAAGAATGAAGAAGGGTCGCCTTGATGTCAGGCACTTGGCTGACAACCCGCGCGTGGCTTTTGATGCTGCCGCTTCTCGTGGTCATGATATCGGTCATCGGCTGGCCTCTGATCGATACTGTCGGCCTCTCCTTCACCGATGCCAAACTTGTCGGCACGGAAGGCAGCTTCGTCGGTATCGACAATTATGCGAAGATGATCTCAGGCTCGAGTTTTCAGCGCACCCTCATCACCACCGCATGGTTCGCGATCGTCTCGGTCGCCGCCGAAATGGTGATCGGCGTTCTGGCCGCCCTGCTGCTGAACCAGCAATTCCGTGGCCGCACTGCGCTACGCGCCTTGATGATCCTGCCCTGGGCGCTGCCGACTGTCGTCAACGCCACGCTCTGGCGGCTGATCTACAACCCGGAATATGGCGCGCTGAACGCGGCGCTGACCCAGCTCGGCCTGCTTGACGCCTACCGCTCCTGGCTTGGCGAACCGGGCACTGCGCTGGCAGCGCTCATCGTCGCCGACGGCTGGAAGAATTTCCCGCTGGTCGCGCTGATCGCACTGGCCGCACTCCAGGCCGTGCCGCGCGACATCACCGCCGCCTCGCTCGTCGACGGCGCCGGCGCGTTCGCCCGCTTCCGCTTCGTCATCCTGCCCTATCTCGCCGGCCCGCTGATGGTGGCGCTGGTGCTGCGCACGATCGAAGCCTTCAAGGTGTTCGACATCATCTGGGTCATGACCCGCGGTGGCCCGGCCAATAGCACGCGCACGCTGTCGATCCTCGTCTATCAGGAAGCCTTCTCCTTCCAGCGGGCGGGCTCCGGCGCCTCATTGGCGTTGATCGTGACGCTGCTGGTGACGCTGCTTGCCGCCGGCTACGCCGCCCTGGTGCGCAAGACCGCCGGGAGTGCTGCCTGATGGAACGCCAAAGCCCGCTGTTTTCCGCCTTCATCTATGTCTGCGCGCTTCTGCTTGCCGCCGTCATCCTGGCGCCGATCCTGTGGCTGTTCATCATGAGCATCTCGCCCGCCGGCGACCTTGCCGCGAAGCCGTTGCGCTGGTGGCCGCAAACGGTGGATTTTTCTCGCTACGCCGTGCTGCTCTCGACGATCGAAAACAGCGCCGGCGCCGCCTTCACCTCGTCGCTGCGCAACAGCATCGAGGTGGCTGGCATGGCGACGATCGCGTCGATCGCACTCGCCATTCCGGCCGGCTGGGCGGTGTCGCGCACGCCTTCCGTAGGATGGTCGCTGTCGATGGTGATCGGCACCTATATGCTGCCGCCGGTGGCGCTCGCCGTGCCGCTCTATATGGGTCTCTCCCATCTCGGCATGCTGAACAATGTCTTCGGCCTCGCCCTCGTCTATCTGAGCATCCTGGCGCCCTTCACCACCTGGCTGATGAAATCGGGCTTCGATTCCATTCCGCGCGAAATCGAATCCGCCGCGATGATCGACGGCGCCGGCCTGTTTCAGACGCTGAGGATCATCACGCTGCCGCTCGCCGGCCCCGTGGTCGCGACGTCGAGCCTGTTTGCATTCCTGCTTGCCTGGGACGAATTCTTCTATGCGCTGCTCTTCACCTCGGACCAGCGCGCTAAAACGTTGACCGTCGCCATTGCGGATCTCGCCGGTGGCCGCGTTTCCGATTACGGACTGATCGCCACGGCAGGCGTGCTCGCCGCCCTGCCTCCGGTGCTGATCGGTCTCATCATGCAACGCGCCCTGGTTTCAGGGCTCACCAGCGGCGGCGTCAAGGGATGAACATGACCACAGAAACAATCCGGCCGGCCGGACTTGCGGCGATCGATCGCGAAATGGCGCGCCAGCATGCCGATGCGATCGCCTCCTATGAACTTACCGCGCCGATCGCGACAAGAGCCGCCGTCTCGCTGAAGAAGACCGGCCGGCTGCTTCTGCTCGGCATGGGCGGCTCGCATGCCGTCAACCGCGCCGTCGAGCCGCTCTATCGGGCCCTCGGCATCGATGCCGTCGCCTTGCCGCTGTCCGAGCAGCTTGGCCAGCCGCTACCGGTTGCCGGCAGGACGATATTCGTTACCTCGCAATCAGGTGAGAGCGCCGAGGTCGTGCGTTGGTTCGACGAGACCGGCGGCACGGAGGAGACCTTCGGCCTCACGCTCGAAGCCACTTCCTTCCTCGCAAGAACCGCCCCATCGCTGGTCGGCGCCGGCGGCACCGAGCTGGCCTTTGCCGCAACCCGAAGCCTGACGGTAACCTTCGCCCTGCATTTGGCAATCCTTTCCGCCCTCGGCGACGATCCTGCGGCCGCACTTGCCATCCTCAACGCGCCTGAAGACCATGACATCGCCGCCGCCCTCACCGCGCTCGAAGACGTCGCAACGGTCGTCACCTCAGGCCGCCGGCTGCAGGGCATCGCCGAGGCATTGGCCCTCGGATTGACGGAATTGTCGCGCCGCCCTTGCTTCTCGCTTGAAGGCGGCCAGTTGCGCCATGGGCCGATGGAGATGCTGGGGCCGGAAATCGGCGTCGTGCTGTTTCGCGGCTTGGACGAGACATCCGGCCTGGTGACCGCCATGGCGACCTCCGCCGTCGAGACCGGCGCCCCCGTCATCCTGTTCGACGCATCCGGGCAAGCGCCGGTCGCCGGCGCGGTGACAATCCGCTTTACCCCTGTAACGGGCCTTGCCGCGATCTTCGCCATGCTGCCGGTTGCCCAGCGGCTGATGATCGCCTTTGCCGACGCCCGTGTGGAGAATGCCGGAACGCCGGTTCGATCCACCAAGATCACCCGGAGCGAATGAATGCGGCCGCTTGCAGTCATCGGCAACGTCAACGTCGACCTGATCCTCGGGCCGGCAGCCGCCTGGCCGAAGGCCGGGACGGAAATCATCGTCGATCATGACGAACTGCGGGTCGGCGGAGCCGCCGGCAACAGCGCACTCGCCTGGCAGGCGCTTGGCGTCGAATTCGAGATCGCCGCCAATATCGGCAGTGACCAATTCGGCCGCTGGCTGAGCGAAGCCTTCGGCCACCGCTCCGAGAAGTGGCCCATACGCCCTGAGAAAACGACGCTCTCCGTCGGCATCACCCATCCGGACGGCGAGCGCACCTTCTTCACGACCAAGGGCCATCTGCCGCGTTTCAGTCTGGCCGATGTCTTTGCGGTCCTCGACGCAGCGCGCCTTGAAAGCGGTTACGCTCTTCTTTGCGGCTCGTTCCTGACCGACGATCTGACCGAGCAATACGACGCCTTCTTCGACTGGGCCGACAGCCATGACATTACCGTCGCACTCGACACCGGTTGGCCGCTCGACGGTTGGACGCAGCGGAATTGCGCGGCGACACGCGCCTGGCTCTCCCGCAGCGGTATCGCGCTGTTGAACGAAATCGAAGCGACGACGCTTGCCGGCATCGTCGATCCGATCGAGGCCGCGCGTCATATCAGATTGCATATGCCGCAGTATGCGATCGTCGTCGTTAAGCGTGGCCCGGACGGCGCGATCGCGATCGGGCCGGAGGGCGTGTTGGTTTCGGTGGGCGCACCCATTGTCGAAGTTGTCGATACGATCGGTGCCGGCGATGTCTTCAACGCCGCTTTCCTCGCGGCTCTCGCAGGCGATGCGCCGCTGCTTTCCTGCCTGATCGCGGGAACCGAGGTTGCCTCGCGCGCCATCTCAACCCTTCCCCGCAATTATGGCGGTCCGACAACGCTTCAGGAGCCGGTGCGATGAGTGCGCTCGAAATCCAGACCATCCGCAAGGCCTATGGTGATGTCGAGACGCTGAAAGGCATCGACATCTCGCTGGAAAGCGGTGAATTTCTCGTTTTGCTCGGCTCCTCCGGCTGTGGCAAGTCTACGCTCTTGAATATCATCGCCGGACTTGCCGAAGCAACGAGCGGCGATGTCAGGATCGGTGGGCGCTCGGTGCTCGGCGTGCATCCGAAGGACCGCGACATCGCCATGGTCTTTCAATCCTATGCGCTCTATCCCAATCTGACAGTGCATCGGAACATCGGCTTCGGGCTGGAAATGCGCAAGGTGCCGGCGGACGACCGCGACAAAGCCGTTCGCGATGCGGCAAAGCTCCTGCAGATCGAAAATCTCCTCGACCGCAAGCCGAGCCAGCTTTCCGGTGGCCAGCGCCAGCGCGTCGCGATCGGCCGTGCGCTGGTGCGCAAACCTGAGGTGTTCCTCTTCGACGAGCCGCTCTCCAATCTTGACGCCAAGCTGCGAATGGAGATGCGCACCGAAATCAAGCGGCTGCACCAGATGCTGAAGACGACCGTCGTCTATGTCACCCATGACCAGATCGAAGCGATGACGCTGGCAAGCCGCATCGCCGTTATGCGCGACGGCCGCATCGAGCAGCTCGGCACGCCGGAGGAGGTCTACAACCGTCCGGCAACGCTTTATGTCGCCACTTTCGTCGGCGCGCCGCCGATGAACCTTTTGAAGGCCACCGTTCGGGACAACCGCCTGGTGCTTTCAGGCTCCGATACCAGCCTGCCCCTGCCGGCCCGTTTCCGCGATGCGGCCGGCAATGGCCGCGACCTCGTCCTCGGCATCCGTCCCGAGGCGCTTCGCACGGACGGCCCCGGCCCGTCGATCGAGGCAACCGCTGAGGTCGCAGAGCTGACCGGCCCGGAACTCGTCGTCACCGCCCTTGCCGGGAATCAGCGTCTGATGGCCTGCCTGCCGCCGCGCACACCGATCCGCGACAACGAAAAGCTGACCCTGTTCTTCGACGAGGAGGCAATGCATCTCTTCGACCCGGAAACCGGTCTCAGCTGCCGCCACGAGCAATAGGCCGGCACGCACCATGAGCCACTCGTTCAATTCGCTGCGTCGGCAGGCTTCCGCTTGTAAACATGGATATAGTCGACGAGCAGAATGGAAGGGTTCGGCGTTTCATCGATCGGCCAACCCGAGCCAAGCGCCAGATTTACCAACGGATAAAACGGCATGTAGAATTCCTTCGGCGTGTCGAAGCTCCAGATGAACTGACGATCGAAGTAGAAGCTTGTCTTGTCAGCTTGGATATCGACGCCGTAGGTGTGATATTCGCTGTTCAAGATTCCGTGCTGGACGCTTTGCCAATGGCCACCGGTGCTGTTCTGCCCGCCCTGGCTCTGACGCCAGACATGAAAACCCATGCTGAATTCGTAGGGCGCGCGTCCATAATATTCCAGCACGTCGATTTCGGAGGTGTATTTCGACCGGTCGAGGCCGATGAGCCAGAATGCCGGCCAGACTCCCTTGCCGGGCGGCAGCTTCATCCGTGCTTCGAAATAGCCGAACTGCTGCGAAAAACCTTCACCCTTCGGGTTCACCGACGACAGCAAGCCCGAGCGCCAGGTGCCGTCGGCCTCCTTGCGCGCCTCGATCTTCAGAATTCCCTGATCGGTGGTAAACGGAAAACCGGGGGCCGGATCGGTGAAACGGGCATCACCGAAATCACCGTTCCACGGTGTATGGGCGATCCAGCGGGAGCTTTTCTCTCCCCAGGCCGAAACGTCAAGGCTGTCAAAACTCTCCTCGAATGTGAGCTGGTATGCATCGATATTGAGCGGCTCCTGGGCCACGCTGGGCTGGCCCCGCAACGCGCCCAGACCGAGGACGAGGAGCAAACCGAGCCCCTTAGCAGATATCCCGTAACGCATTGCTACTCCTCTGAAAACGCCAAACAAATCGTTGGGATGCACTCTTCTCGATCATGAGGAAAAGACCCCGTTTCGTCGCGGCATGAGCCTTTGGACGATGATGGTCTCGATGCCGTCGGGCCTTCCGATCATCTGCCACAACAGCAAGGCGCCAGCCCAGAAAATCCCCGCTGCCGCCCCGCCGAAAAGTGCTAGGCCGACGATAAGATTGAGACCGACAGGCATGGCGACGAGCATCGGCTCCGCCCAGAGCAGGAAAGCGATCATCGGCAAGCTCGCAAGCAGAGGCCGGAAAAAGGAATTCAATTGCGCGGCAAAACTCGCGCCGATCAGCCGCCGTGTAATGACGAGCGATGCGCCATAGGCGACGAGGACTGCCACGACCCGCGCGCCAAGCGCCCCCGGCACCTGAAAATAGGCGATACCCACAATGGTAACCGGAACCCGGACGGCGAACTCGACAAACATCCGGAGAGCGACATAACGGGTATTGTTCATGACCATGGCCAATGGCGGCATCATGTTCGTGGGAAGACCGAGCAGGCTGACAATGCACAGCCATTGCAGGATCGGCGCGGACGATGCCCATTTCTCGCCGACGAGGATACGCACCGTCGGCTCAGCGAGAAGGGCAAGGGCGATGAGAATGGGTGCCGCGACGAAGGTGATAGCATTCGTCGCCTTTAGATAGGCGGCGACCAGGTTGCGGCGGTCTTCGACAGTGGAGAATGCCGCCATCAGCGGGCGCAGCAACGGTCCGACGAAGGTCTGGTACGGAATACCCGCAATATTGTCTGCGACGCTGAAGGCGCCGAACGTCGACAAGCCGGTAAAACGCGGCAGAAGCAGCCGGTCCAGCTGCCAATTGATCGAATTCAGCACCTGCGACACGGTATTCCAGCTGATCATGTCCTGAAAATGCTTCCATTCGGAAAGGCTGAACGTCGGTCGCATCGGCGCAAAGACATAGGACGTGATCATCGCCGCCGTCGGGCCGGCGACCGCTCCGATCGCCAGCCCCCAGTAGCTGCCTGTTGCCACAGCTACACCCACCCCGAACAACAATGTCGATCCCTTGGCGATGAGATCGAGCGCGAACTCCCTCTTGAAATCAAACCGTTGCATGAAAAGAACCATGCGCGGACTGGTCATGCTGCGCATGGCAGGCGCGATCGAGAGAACGGCGACAAGGGCGAAAAGCCGGGGTTCGTCGTAGACCAGCGCCATTGGCCAGGAGATGATCATCATCAGCAGGCTGATGGCCAGCCCTCTCAGCAGGCTGAGGGTGAAGGCCGTCGCGAACATCTCGTCCGAAGGCGACGATTGGCGCATCAGGGCCTGCGTCAACGGCAGGTCGAGAATCGCCTCGACGATGACCAAGACCGACGTCGCGATGGCGACCAGGCCGAAATCCTCAGGGCTCAACAGCCTTGCCAGGACAAGAAGGCTGACGAAATCGAGCATCCGCGCGAGAAATTTCCCACTGATGGTCCATATGCTTGCCGTCGCCGTCCTCTGAGATACGCTTGACATGATCTGTTTATCTATTCCTCGTCGAGGGTTTGAAGCGGCTTCGGTTCGGGGCGCGGCAAGGCAGGCAGCTCCGTTCCTTCCCCTCAACCGTGCCGTCTTCTGAACACGTCGGCAGATCCGTCTCCATGGCTGGACAAGTGTTGCTCGATGAGACTGGACAGACGATCGCGGAATACAGAGGCGGAGAATTTCAGCGAGTGTGCGCGGATTGCATGCGGATCGATATCGTCCTCGACCGCTTCGAATGCTGCCATCGTTTCCAAAAGGGCTTCCGTCGTCTGTTGCGCGAAGCGGAATCCGACCTGTGGCGCGGATACGGTTTCCCGGGCGCCGCCCGCGTCGAAAGCCAAAACCGGCCGCCCTGATGCCATTGCTTCAACCGGCAGGATGCCGAAATCCTCCGTACCCGGAAACAACAGGGCGCGGCATCGCGACAGGTGGTCGCGTAGGACGTTAAAGGGCTGATGGCCGAGAAACTCAACGGTCGGGCCGGCGATCGACTTCAGATAAGGGAGTTGCTCTCCCTCTCCGATGACGACCAGCTTTCGGCCGGCCTCGGTGCAGGCGCGCACCGCGATATCCGGCCGCTTGTATGTGGTCAGCTGTCCCGCATAGAGGTAAAATTCGCCTTTCCCCTTCCCAACCGCAAAATCGTCGGTCGCAACGGGCGGATGAATGACGACAGAGTCCCGGTCGTAGAAGCGGCGGATCCGGCTTGCGACATAATCGGAGTTGGCGACGAACACATCGACGCGCGAGGACGTCGTCACGTCCCAGGCGCGCAGCATGGGCGCGGTAATCGACATCAAGGCACGTCCCACCCAGGGAAGACCGTGGCGATAGACATGGAATTGATCCCAGATATAGCGCATCGGCGAATGGCAGTAGCAGACATGGAGAGCGTCGGCGCGCGTGATGATGCCTTTGGCGGGGCCGGATTCGCTCGACAGCACCAAGTCGTAATCCTGCAGATCGAACTGCTCGAGCGCGAAGGGCATCAGCGGCAGCATCTTGGTATAATGCCGCTGCGCGCCAGGGATCTTCTGCAGGAAAGAGGTGCGGATATTCCGTGTCTTCAGAAAATCGCTGAGGCGGTCCCGGTTGCAGACGAGGGTGAAGATGTCGGCCTGCGGAAACATGCGGCACAGCTCTTCGAGGACTTTCTCACCGCCGCGCATCGAAACGAGCCAATAGTGCACGATGGCGACGCGAAGTTGCCCGGTTTCGCTTCCGGCCTCGGCGGCGCGCCTTTTCGCCATGACAGGCGCATCGGTCGGAAAAGCCCTCGCGTCGGGAAGAGAGGTTGTTGCTTTAAGGGTCAACTCAATACTCCTTGTATCGCCACACCGTCTGTCAGCTCGGAAACCGCATTCGTCGAAATCAGGCTGTGATATTCGGCAAGAAGCGCGTCGCGCCATTCCTCGTGTGTCGAGGCCAGATCCGGCGACAGTCTGAAAGCCCGCTCGCTCATGGCACGTACCTCATGCCTGGGCATTTGGCTGAATCGCCGCAAAGTATCGGCAAAGGCGCTTTGATCGGCCGTATCGCAGGCAAGTGCCATGCCGGCTCTTTCCATTTCCTCGGCGAGAAAAGCGCTGCGCGACATAATGACGGGCAGACCGCTCCTGGCCGCTTCGATAGCGACGAGACCGAACGGCTCGGGATAACGCGAGGGCATCAACAGCGCACGCGCCTTGCGGATGGTCGGACCGATCTCCGCATGCGACTGCCAGCCGACGGCTCTGACGTGATCTCCTGCCGCAGAAACCAGCGGCATCAGCGGCCCGTCCCCGATCACACAGAGCCTGACGCCGGCTCTGCGTGTGGCAGCAACGGCGTCCTCCACGCCTTTCTCCTCGTCCAACCGTCCGATGAACACGAACTCGTCGTTGGCCTCCGCCTCGATCCGTTTGATGGAGAGTGGAGCGACAGGATTGCGGATCGTCGTCAGCCTTTCGGGCCGATAGCCGGCGCCGACGAGAAAGCTCGCCATCTTCTCGTGCAGCAGAATTATTCGGCCGAAATCGGCCTGATCCTTCAAGAGCCGGAGGATATTCGAGCCGCGGGCGACACGCCACAATTTGTGCGAATAACTTCTCTTGTCGCAAGCCGTCGCAATGCAGCTCCCGCCGAGCGGGCGTCGCAGGCAGATCTCCTGCGCCTGATAGTCGAAGAAGGCGCCGTTGGGGCAGGCCGTGAAGAAATCATGCGCGTGAACCACACATCGTCTGGCGACCGGCACCAACGCCCTGAAAATCGCGGGAGATAGGATCTGGTGCCAGCCATGCACATGGTAGATGGTGTTGGCAGTATCTTTTGCAGCAATCCAGTTCGCCACCATGCGCACGGCAGCGCCATTATGAATGCCGGTGACGAACGCTTTCGCACGCTTGACACTGAGCAGGTCGCGGCTTTTCAGTCCGACCATCGAGACTCCGAGTGCGGCAAGCTCTGCATTGGCGGCGTCATCCCCGCAAATATAGGTCACTGGAATGCCGAGCCCGCGAAAAAGCTTGGCAGACAGCACCGCCAGGCCTGTCGCCCCGCCTCTGGCCACCGAGTAATCGTCGATGATGACCACGCGATCGATCTTTGTCGTGCCAGGGCCGGGAAACCGGCCGACGCTTGCGGTGGGTCGGATGGCCCCTGAAGGCGACAGGCGCATCATTTCACCGAAACGGCGCCGTTGGCGCAGGCTTCCAGCGCCTTGCGGTTAAGAATGCGGATCTTGCCCTGCCCCCCGTCGATGATCTTGCCTTCACGCAGGCGCCGCAGGCATTGATTGACCTTCTCGCGAGACGCCGGCAGCGTCGCGGCCAGATCATTTTGCGAGATGATCAGTTCATCTCCGCTGTTTGCCGCATCTTTTCCATAAACGGCCGAGAGCCGCAGCAGTGTGCTGGCCAGCCTTGACTGCAGGCTCGACGCCGCATTCGCAATCATCCGGAGTTCGAGCTCCGAAATACGCGCCAGCGCCCTGGAGAAGACCTTTTCGCGAAAGCTAGGATCGCTTGCATACATGTCGCGCAGCAGGCGGCCTTCGAAGAAGTGCAGCTCGCAGTTGGAACCGGCCCGGTACTCGAGGCTCAACGTCTGCCTGCGCAAAACCTCGAGCTCGCCGATCAGGCCCGATTTTGGGATGATTTCGACGATAAATTCCCTGCCGTCGGGAAGCATCGTGCTTGCGCTGACTACCCCCGAATGCACGCGAGCGAACATATCCACCAGGACGCCGGCCCCGGCGATGACCTCGCCACGCCGGAAACGCCGGACGCTCGACCGGCACGAAAGGAATTCGTCGTCGAGCACTATGCGGCTGCCGAGATGAATGCCGCCGCTAGGCGATATCGCCGCCTTGCCGACGCCGGCCCTGCGATCTGATGCGTGTGTCACCCCGTCCATGCGCATAACTCCAATACTCGAATTACGATAGGCAATGCTGCACTGCATCATTTATATTGCCTTAATAGCCAAGTCAAATAACATCACCGAGAGACAGCGTAAAGATGAAGACTACATTTCGCTACAAAACAACGATACATTATCATCGACAATCAAAAACTCGACGCCATCGAAGAACAATTGTATGATTGGAGGTGGCTGCTTATTAAAAAGTCTTTCTAGTTAAAAAACAGTCATAATCCAAATGATGATATCAAAAATGTAATTGAATTTCAGTGTATTAATCACCTTTAAGTATGTTAGATTGCCCTTTAGAATGAAAATAATTCGCTCGAAGCTACAATCGGAATTCTCTTCTGCCCTTTGGTAGCATAAAGAATTTATTAAGGATTATGACCTTGGTAACAGACAACCAGGGTGCGGCGCAGCAAAGTTTGAAACGGTTCTTAATCGGAAAGTTTTGGAGACCCCCAATGGCATGGGAAGCACACAGTTTCGAGGCATGGTCGCGTGTCGGAAGGTCTGCGAAAGGCGGCGATCTGAATGCGTCCCGGCCTCGTGCAGCGGGTAGATCGTCCAAGCGCGCACTCGACTTTCTAATGGCGATCACCGCTCTGATTCTGCTTTCCCCGCTTCTTTTGGTCGTCGCCTTGATCGTAAAGGTCTCCGACCGCGGCCCGGTCTTCTACTCCCATACACGCATCGGCTTCGGCGGAGCGCCGTTCGGATGCCTCAAATTTCGCACCATGAAGACCGATGCGAGTGCTCAGCTTGCCGAATTGCTCGAAAACAACCCAGTTGCGCGAAGCGAATGGGAAGCGACACACAAGCTGAAGGACGATCCCAGGATCACGGCCGTCGGCGACATCCTGAGGCGGTCGAGCATCGACGAGCTTCCTCAGCTGTTCAATGTCCTGCGTGGCGAAATGAGCCTCGTCGGCCCTCGGCCAGTCACCGTCGAGGAATTGCCGCGCTACGGCGAGCATATATGGGCGTACATGGCAGTGCGCCCCGGCCTGACCGGTCACTGGCAAACCAGCGGGCGCAACGATGTCAGCTATGAACACCGGGTTTCTCTCGACGTTCACTATCTCGATAACTGGTCGCTCGGCCGGGACTTGATCATCATTGCCAAGACCATTCCCGCACTGTTTTCGCAGCGGGGCTCTTACTGAGCAATCGGGGGAGAGCTGCCGATCATGCCTGAAATCGGAAGATTTGCACCTCCGCGCGTCCCCTCCACGCTGCAGGTACCTGGTCACTCGGTCCCTGGTTACTCCGTGATATCGCCATTTTGGATTAGGACGACATGACCTCGAGCACGATCTTCAGCGGTGTTTCTCCGCTATCTCTGCCTGCCGCAACCACTGGGGGGAATTCACCGCTGACGTTGCGGGATATGCTTTTCTTTCTCAGAATGCGCTGGCTGTGGATTGTGGCGACGACCATAGCTTTCCTCGTGATGGCGGGGAGCTATGTACTGACAGCCGAGCCGACATTCGTTGCCAGCACGCAACTTGTGATCTTTCCTCAGGTGAGCGGCTCCGAAGCACAGAGGGCTTTTGCGGAAGATGCATTCATAGAGGGACAGCTGGAAATCGCCAAATCCAGCGATGTCGTCGGCGGAACGGTAACGGCGCTTGATCTCGATACCGATCCGGAGTTCGTCGATCAGGCGCCTTCGCTACAGGACAGAGCAAAGAATTGGCTGACGGGCTCTTCTTCGGAATTGGATACGCCATCGCAGGAAGCGACGGGCAAGGGAACGAGAGAAGCGCGACCGCAGGAGGAGCGCCTCCATGACTGGGCGACCGCTACGCTGCTGAATATGATGGAATTACGCCGGATCGGAAGTTCGACGGTCATCGAGATTTCGGCCGCGGCAACGACACCGCAGAAAGCCGTCGACATCGCCGACACGCTCGCCCGGCAATATATCCAGAAGAATATCGCCATGAAGGCCAACGCCGCCCGCCAATACAGCGACTGGCTGGCGAAGTTCATAACCGAGCAACAGCGTGGACTTGCCGAAGCTGCCAGCGCTTTGGCTGGCTTTACAAGCAATCCGCGCGATCAGTTCAAGCTCGCGGAGCTGCAAAGCGCGACGGACGCCCGCCGCACCCTTTATGAAAGCACCTTGAACCAGCTTACCGAAGCCAAGCAGCGCATCACCTACCCGGTGTCCGATGCCACGATTGTTTCGCCGGCCACGCTGCCTCTTTCGAAGGCCAGGCCGCGCAGCACGCTCATCATCGCTTTTGCGGCGGCGGTCGGTCTTGGTCTCGGCCTGGCACTCGCCATGATAAGGCACGCCGGTGATCGCCGGATCATCCGTCCCAATCAGATTGCCGAAGCCGCTGGACTGCCCTTCGTCACCGTGCTGGCGACCTCCAAGAAAACCAGCAATCGTCACCCTGCCCGTTTCCTTGCGGCCGGCACGGACAGCAGCACGGCAGCCGCCTATCCTGATATCCCAGGCATGGCGGAACTGAGCGCGACGGTCGTCGGTCTTCGGCGCAAACGCCGGGTTGTCATCGGAATCGTCGCCATCGATCCCGGCAGCGGTGCATCGACCATCGCGTGCGAACTTGCCGTGCTGTCGTCGATATCAGGAGCTCAGACGCTGTTGATCGATGCGGCTGCACAGAAATCGTCGCTCAGCAAATCGATCGCGCCCCATAGTTCCACCGGCCTCGTCGATGTCCTCGACAATGGAGAACTGATTCAGACGGCGGCATTGCCCCTCACCCCGACGCTGAAGTTCCTTCCCCTCGGCGATGTCGAAGCGGTGACGCCAGCCATTCGCCTGAGCTCCCGTCGCACGCAGTTAAGCTTCGCCGATCTGAAAAAGGAATTCGACGCCATATTCGTCGACATTTCCGCATTCTCCGCTTCTCCGGATGCCAATGCGATCGCGCCGGAACTGGACGGAGTCCTCGTCGTCACTTCGCACGGCCGCACCTCGATCGACGATACCGTGCGCGTCATCGACACTATGCGGAACGTCGGCGCGGAGATCCTCGGCGCGATCATCAACCATGCACCGAAGAGAATGCAGTCATGAGCTCGTCTTCGGCAGGAGCAACCAGGCAGGACGGGCCAATCGGGCCGGCGCCTGGTCCTTGCGGCACTGAAGCCGCGGCAGGGTGCGCGAACCGCCCGTTGCGAATTGCTATCGGGATTGCCTCGGCAGGTCGCCCCTCGGTCCTGCGGGAAACGGTCGATTATCTTACCAGGCTGCCCGATCAGGCTGAGCGGCTGATCGTCTGCGTACCCTTGATCGACGATGCCGCCGGGCTTACCGACCGCGTCGACGTAGACGTCATCGTCGGCAGCCGTGGCCTGACCTCTCAGCGCAACAGGATCATCGAAGCCGCCGCGGCCGATACGGATATCCTGATCTTCCTGGACGACGACTTCATTCCCGCCGCGACCTTTGTATCGCGGATTGCGGCGGTCTTTGCGCTAAGGCCCAACGTGGCGATCGCTACAGGCGAAGTCCTGGCCGATGGCATCCTCGACGGCGGCCTTAGCATGTCAAAGGCTCTGCAGGTTCTTGAAACCGCTGGCGAAGCGGCCGAACAGGTGACGGAGGTCTACAACGCCTACGGATGCAACATGGCGGTTCGCCTTTCATCCGTTGTCGAGTACGCGCTGACTTTTGACGAGCAACTGCCGCTCTACGGCTGGCTCGAGGATGTCGATTTCAGCAGGTCCATCGCCCGCTATGGCAGATCCGTGCGTGTCGAAGGCGCCCGCGGCGTGCACCTCGGCGTCAGATCGGGGCGCCAGCCCGGCCGAAGACTCGGCTATTCGCAGGTTGCCAATCCTGTCTATCTGATCCGCAAGGGCACGATGTCGAAGAGCCGTGCATTCGCACAAATCGGCCGCAACATCCTGGCGAACGCCTCGGGCCTATTGTTCAAAGACCGCCTGATCGACCGTTGGGGACGTTTGAATGGCAATTTGCTGGCGCTTTCCGATCTTCTTGTCGGCCGCGCCTCTCCGTCCCGCATTCTCGAACTCGGCAATCCGTCGCCGCGTGAGATGCCTTCGCCGTCGATCGCAACGAAACGGAGATAGATCAATGCAGCCTACATCCTTGTCCGATCGCTTCATCTCCGCGGCACTCGCCTTGCTGGCATTCTGCTGCCTGACCGGCTGGAGCGTCGCCCACGCGCAAACATTCACCCTCGTACCGGAAGACAAGGTAAGACTGCGCGTCGTCGAATGGCGCTCGTCGGATTCGCGCTATGCCAGCTGGGAAGCTGTCGACGGCGTCTATACCATCGGCGATACCGGCGACCTGTCGATCCCGATCGCCGGCCACGTGCAGGCAACCGGAAAGACGACTGAAGAACTCGCCGATGCCATTGCTGGCGCGCTGGCCGAAAAGGCGGAACTCCCGGGCAAGCCGTACATCGCCCTGGAGATTGCCGAGCATGCGCCGATCTTCGTGACCGGAACCGTGCAAACTCCCGGACGCTATCCTTTTGAACCCAACATGACCGTCATGAAGGTGGTCAGCATCGCTGGTGGTTTCCTGCGGGAACGCGAGGATAATACCTACTTCGAACGCGACCGGATCCAGGCTGCCGGCGCCTACCGAACGGCCGTTCTCAACCGACGCGATCTCTTGATGCGGCAGGCACGGCTGCGCGCGGAGATTGCCGGCGAGCAGAGTTTCGAAATTCCTGGCGAACTGGTGGGAACGCCCGATATAGACAAGCTGAAGGCACAGGAATTAAACCTGATGCGGCTGCGGCGCGTCGATATCGACAGCCAGATCGAAGCGGCGAATGATCTCACTCGCCTCTATGGCCAGCAGGTCGAGTCGCTTGCGGCCAAGATCAATTCGCAGAAGCGGCAGATCGACCTTGCCCAAAAGGAATTGGACAATGTCAACAGCCTGGTGAGCAAAGGCCTGGTCAGCAATTCCCGTCAGGTCTCGGTCGACCGCGGGGTCGCCGATGCACAAGGTACTCTGATCGATCTCGAAGTTGCCCTGACCACGGCTCGCCAAGGCCTCAGCGAAGCCGATCGTTCCAAGATCAACATCGTCAACAGGCAGAACAGCGAAAACCAGGACTTGCTCAATCAGGTCAATCTTGCGATCGGCAGGGCGGCGATCGATATCCAGGTGGCCCAACTTCTCGGCGAACAGGCCGGCTACGACGCTCAACTCGCCCAGATCAGCACGGACGCGCCGGGTCTCGGCAGAGCGCAGAAGAACTACAGGATCGTGCGTCGCAATGACGATGGAACCTATCGCACCATCATGGCGGACGAGCAAACCGCATTGCTGCCGCACGATCTGGTCGAGGTCGGTTTAGAAACGAATCTTCAGGCCCCATCCCCGTCGCCGCAGACCGCGCCGCAGAAACAGAGCTCGACGGCCCCGTCGTCCGATGTGGCTGGGGACAGTCGGTCGGCCCCCGGCTGGGTATCTCAGGCGGGATCGAATTAGGTGGCGGTTGTGATCATCGACGACAGCAGGCGGCTTTCGCCTCGAGCATCGCGCCGAAAGACAGATGCCGGTTATCGGCCACAGCGGGGCATTGGCCGCCTACCCTCCGGATCAGGATCTGAAGCATGTCGATAGAACCGATCGGTTTCATCGTTCTGCTGCTTGGTGTGCTCGGCATCATCAACGGCGCGCGCTTTGCTCTTGCCACCCTCTGCCTGTCGACGCTGCTCGGAGCCGCAGCGGCCCTCCAATTGCCCGCGCTCGGCGGCAGCAGCATCCAGCCAAGCCATCTTTTGGTGCTCTTTCTCGTTCTGGCCGCCCTGCTGCGCCCGGCTCAAACGCAGGCGGTACTGGCCAGCATCGCCTATCCAGGCCCCGGCTTCTGGTTTGCCACCTACATCCTGTTTTCCGTGGCATCGTCTTTCTTCTTGCCCCGCATCTTTGCGGGCGCGACCCTCGTCTACTCCTCTGCACGAGACGTCTCGGGGATGATGTCGACAGTGGCCGCTCCGCTGGCTCCAGGCTCGTCCAATCTCAGCCAGTCCGTCTATCTGCTCGGCGACCTTGCCTGCTTTGCCGTCGTCTCGGGGCTTACCAGGCTCGGCTATGCCCGTTTCATTGCACAACAACTGATCGTGGCGTCGCTAGTATGTTTCGCATTGGCGCTTATCGATATCGGAACCTTCCTGACCGGCCAGTCCTACCTGCTCGATGTCATCAGGAATGCCAATTATACGATGCATACGGCCGAGACGATCAGCGGCTTCAAACGCATCGTCGGTCCCTTTCCCGAAGCGAGCACTTATGGCGCGGTCGCGCTGGCCTATTTTTCCTTCACGCTTATGCTCTGGCTGGAGCGTGTTCAAAGCCGCATGGCGGGACTTGCAGCGCTTTTCATCGGCCCGACGATCGTGCTTTGCACCTCAACAACCGCCTATATCGCCGGCATCTTCATTGTCAGCTTGTTGGTGCTGTTTTGCCTGAAACGACTGATCGGCGGCCCGGCAACGACCCCGCACGTGACACTCCTGGTGATTACGCTGTTCTTGCTTCCCTGTGCCATCGTTGCACTCAGCCTCATCCCCGATGCGTGGGATTCCATTGCCGGTCTGGTGAACACCACCTTATCGGACAAGCTCCAATCGCAATCGGGCGAAGAACGGACCGCCTGGAACACGCTGGCATTGATCGCATTCGTCGATACGGCCACCTTCGGCGCCGGGCTCGGCACGGTTCGAGCCTCCAGTTTTATCGCTGCATTGCTTTCCAATGTCGGATTAACCGGCACTCTGCTCTTCGTCACTTTCCTGTGCAGCCTTTTAAGGGCCTCCAGCCGGCGCATGTCAGGCGATCGGGAAACCCACGCGATCGGAAACGCCGCGATTATGGCATGCATCGCCCAGGTCGCCTCGGCGGCGATATCAGGAAGCGGCACCGATCTCGGCCTGCTGTTCAGCACCACGGCGGGTCTGGCGGCCGGGTGCCTGGCGCCAACCAATATCTCGCCGCGACGCGCGGCCCGGTCGCTTGCCAACCGGACCCCACGGGAGACATCGACATCTCTGATGAGAGCGCCGATGTTTTCAGCACGATGATGCCCGCGCTCGAACTCCGCCGCGGCGCGGCATGGTTTCGTCAAGCCATCGACGCGCCCGTACTGGCTCGAGGCCGGTCGGCCGCGTCGGACCTTGCAATGATCGCCACGAGAAGGAGCCCGCCGGCCAAAGGCGCTCCTGCAAAACGCGCCGCAGAATATGCTGAGAGGTCTACGTCAATATCAGCCTTGCGGGCGCTCGCGGCTGGTCGCGACGCTGTCTGCAACCGAATTATTTTCCCGCAACCTGGCACTACGCCGCAAAAGCCCCGACACGAATACGCCTGTGAGGTAGCCGATTTCCATCAGCACGAGGATGGCGACACCGGAGAGGACCGCCGCAATCACGGAAGATCCATCGGCGAAAGCCACGCTGCCGAATCCGATTGCCACGAGGAATGCAAAAATTGCGAAGGCCCATGCCCGGATGGACGCCCCGGCGGCAATCGAAATGACAGCTGCCACGAGTGTGGTGATCAGCATCGCAATCCCCCTTCCGTCTGCATTCCGACACCGCTCCCGGCACCAATCGCCGGTCCGCGAAACAAGATGTCGAAACACAGCCTTGTGACAAGCAAGGCACTCTTCATGGTGAATATCTCAACAATGACCACACAAAAGCCGCCGGCAGCCAGATCCGATTCGGCCACCACCGGACTGGACGCGGCCTATATATACCGAACGGGGCCTTCATATGACAGACCCGTCGGCTCAATTCGCAACTGTTGCCTCGACTGGAAAGACAATGCCGGTTCATTTGTATCGCGCACAATCGGAAGGCTGATGACATGAACAATCAGTGCGTCGTCTACGTCACGGATGTCGAGTATTCATTTCCGACTATTCTCTCGGCGCTTCAGGCGCGCAAATTCGCAAGCCCCGCAACCGATGTCTGCATTCTCATGTCGGAACATCTCGATAATTTCGAAGAGCTGAAAGCCCTGCTCGCAACGAGCGGGGTCGACTTGGTCGATGTGACCGACGCGCTGCAGGATTCGCTCGGCAAGCTCGACGGATCGCATTTCCAGGGACGCATCAGCGTCAGCACGATGGCCAAGCTGGTGCTTTGCGAGATTTTGCCTGTCAACTATACCCAGATCATCTACCTTGATGGGGATACGCAGATCGTTAGCGATCTCGGCAGGCTCGAAAACGCCGCTGTGCCCGAAGGCAGGTTTTTCGCGGCGCGCGACTACACGGCGATCCATGATTTCCTCGACACTGGCAAGAGCAGCCACTATTTCAACGCAGGAGTCCTGAAATTCCATCGCAACGGCTGGATCGGGCAGGAGGCGCTTGAGCTTTTTGCTAAAAATCCCGAGGCTTGCGAGGGCAAGCACGATCAGGGCGCATTGAATTATGTCTGTGGCTCATCGCTGATCCTCGTATCGAACCGCTGGAACTTTCCCAAGCAGTTCCTTCATCTCGTCAATATGTCCTCCTTGGCGATCGTGCATTACATGGCGCATCCGAAGCCGTGGCACGGAACCTTCTTTCCATGGACCGATAGGGAAAGCCAAGTTTACGTCGACCTTCGCAAAGCTCATCCGATCTACAACTCGTTGTATCGCGGAATAAGCGTCGACCGTAAGATCCTGTATAAGTACCGGTCGATACGAGCGCGCATCGAACACGCAATTGAGAAAGACGGATCTGATCCGCTGGTCCAAAAGCTGCTGGTTGGCGATTACGCCGTATGATGACCCATCATTGGTTTCGCCCTGAGATGAATGACGGCGTGACCGATCTCAGCATCGCCGGTCGAGCCTTGGATTGCAGGCGGGAGCGCAACTATTCATCTATTCATCCTAGGATAGATAATGTTCAGGACAGAATATGAGTTATAGGGCTTCCGCCGCCAGTATCTCGCATTACGCGAAAGCCCGTCTGCGCCGGTCGCTCAAGGCCCGGCAGGTTCGCTATGACCTGCTGCGCGATGGGCTCACGCAGGCACGTCACGTCGTCATCTGCGTCATCCGCGACGAGGGGCACCGGCTGGCATTCTTCCTGCAATATTATCGCGATCTCGGCTTCGAGCATTTCATCTGCATCGACAACGGCTCGACCGATGGCACGGTCGAGTTGCTGTCCAGCTTCGACGATGTCTCACTTGTTTCTGCCCACGGGTCCTACAAGGCTGCGAGATTCGGAAACGACTGGATCAACGAAGTCATCAACCGGCACTGTCGGGAGAAATGGGTTCTCTATGTCGATGCAGACGAGTTCCTGGTCTATCCCCATTGCGACACACGGCCGATCGATCAATTAACCGCCTATATCGATTCCATGGGCGGCCGTTCCCTCCGCTCGGTGATGATCGACATGTACAGCCCCCATCCCGTTCTCGAAAACATATGCGAGCCTGGTCGAAATCCGCTCGAGGTCTGCAATCTCTTCGACCGGTCCGGCTATGTCGCGCATTTCGACAAACGCAACTGGACGATATGGATCAAGGGCGGCGTTCGCGGGCGAGTCTATTTCAACGACCGGCTCTGGGATGGCCCTGCGCTCAACAAGATACCCCTCGTCTATGTCGGGGGCGAACGTCTCTTTCTGAAATCATCCCACCAGGTCTGGCCGCTCTCCCTGAATTTGGGCGATATGCGCGGCGCGCTCGGCGTATCTGGCGCGCTTCTGCATTTCAAGTTCCTGTCGACCTTCGTGCACAAGGTTGCCGATGCGGCGCACCGGTCCCAACATACGGAGGAATATGCCGTATATTCCTCGAGCAAGGACGTCGATGCCTTCGTCTGTGCCGATACCGGCACCTACAGAAGCTGGAAGGACCTCTCCGATCACGGGCTCATCCAGGGTGAAGGTTGGAAATACTGGAGAAATGCCTCCGAGAGCCAAGTCTGATGCAGGTCGCCTAAATGTATATCGCCCGGGAGTGCTCGGGGCGGACCTCATGATCCAGATCCCCGCGGCCACCGTATACAACACCTGCAGGTTCGCAAGTAACCGCCTCGCCTACTCGCGACGCGCTTCCTCTAGTCTTGTTATCTGCAATGCTAATCGCCGCGTCGATACACGCAACTCCACGTAGGTTAATTCGTTATCATCGTCGGCAACATTGGCAATAATGTTAAATCAAAAAGCAAAGAAACAATAACATAGAAATCAAAAACCTAAAATATACATAACTTCTGATGATCACTCACATTTATATACGCAAACACCTACGTTAAACACTACTAAATGCCGAGATATCAAGATCTGACTGGATTTATACGCAATCCAAACAATATCGCAACGACACAACAAATCAGCATGACGGCTGATTAATCCCATTGTCGCAAATTAATACTGGTAACATTTTGATTATATAACCTGTTGCGCAAATAATATTTTAAATATTCATAAATACATCTTCGGAGATAAAGAATTTATTCACCATTATGACCTCGGTCACAGACATAGAACCTATATTAGAACAAGCTTTCGCTATGATTTCTGGGCTTCGCCCAACGGAGACGCGGATGGCGGGAAAAAATCAGGGCATCAACCGAAATGACCCTTGGCGGGATTACACCAGGGGGCGAGAGGAAGGCTATCGGTTCAATTCGTCCAAATCCCATACCATCAGCAGGGCCCTGAAGCGCGTATTGGACATAACCATCGCGGCGTCTCTCTTATTTCTTCTGTCGCCGCTCCTTCTGTCGGTAGCACTCATCATAACGTTAAGCGATAGGGGGCCCATTCTCAATTCCCATCGGCGGATTGGCTATAGGGGAAAAGAGTTCGGTTGCCTCAAGTTCCGGACGACGAGAGCCGACGCAACGGCCGGCCCGAATGTCACTCTCCTCGGCGCCATCCTGAAACGATCGAGCCTCGACAAGCTTCCCAAATTGATCAATGTGTTGCTTGGGCAAATGAGCCTCGTCGGGCCCCGCGCCATTACCAAAGAAGAGCTGCCGCGTTATGGCGAACATGCCTATGCCTATATCGCGGTCCGTCCTGGCCTGATCGGTCATTGGCAGACCAGCGAGCGCCTCAGCTATCAGAATAGCGTTTCCCTCGACGTCGAGTATCTGTGCAAATGGACGCTCGTATTGGATTTCATGATCATGGCAAAAACTCTGTCGGCCCTGCTTTCCCGGCACGCCTTACTGCCCAAAGTGGACTCGTAGAGTATTTCCGTTTTCCCCGCCGAAAGGCGTAAGCGGCCTTCAGACGTAAGCATGCTGTAATCAGCTGATTAAAAAAGGATTTTAGGCAAAAAGGCAGCCTTGAACCATCCTGTCCAGCGGGCGCAAATCGTCATCTTTGTGGAAGTTGCCTTCGTTCCTGCACGGCGGAGATATCTCACAGAGGTCGCATCCTGCTACTCAGCCATCACATTATCCGTGGGGACGCTTGCCGGTCACATGTGAGCGCTCGGTGATGGAGTCCTTTTTCCGCCGCCTTTGGAAATGCGCCCACAGGGAGTAGGCGAATAAACCCGCCAGATAGCATATTTCCATCAATACAAGCGCTTCGAGAGAGTAGGCGATCGCGTCCGAAAAGGAGGAGCCTTTCAGCAGGATCACAACACCCAAGGCAGCGACCAGCAGAAATGCAAAGATTGCAAAAGCCCAGGCGCGAATGGTCGCTCCGGCGGCGACGGAGATGGCAATCACGATGAGCGTGCTCTTCAGCATTATCCTGCTCCTCTCTTCACGCCTCCTTCAAGCCCCCGCCTGCCCTCAACGACATGACAAAACCCAAAGTCGAAACGAAGTCCGATCGAAGTATTTTATCGATTAATATTAAAATATTGCTAATAACCGCCCAGCAAACGGATCAAGCCACACGAAGAATATTTGGCTATTCCTCAGACAGGGCCATCCATCGTCTGAAATCAAAAGATGCTAGGAGAAAGCAGGAAGGGTTTAGGTATCGGATTTGTAACGAGGCGCCGCGGTGCTGCCGCGACGTTCCAGCGCCTAACTGAACATTCGTTCGATTGTTCCAAAAAGATAAATATGAACATAAGCTTGCATATGGATACTTAGGATTGCTTCTCCGCGGTGGTTGACCACGTTACAACCAAACAGGGCTCGCCGGTGATTGGCGAGCCCTGCTGATGTCTTTGCCGGTTAAGCACCGGCGATGCAATTGCCAGCCTCGCAACCGGCATCGATAAGTCTACTCCGAGACTGCGGCGGCCAATTGCCGTTTTTCGCCGCGTTGAAGACTGAGGTTTTCGAGCCAGGTGACTTGTTTCCTCAATTTCAACGCCGGCTTTTCGATGAACCTCCAGGAGAAGGCAGCAAAGCAAGTCGCAACGATGCTGCAGGCAATGCCATTCAACAACCAGTTATGCGCCCAAGGACCGAGCGCGACGAACGCCTGTTGGATGGGATATCCATAGAGGAAGACGCCGTAGGAGTAGTCGGCCCCGCGCAAAACGCCCAGCTTGCGGGGCGAGGTCAGGCCGAGGAAAACCGTGACATATCCGATAGCCGGAATGGCGATGAAATCCCCAAAGGAGGTGAACCAGTAGGCCCAGAATATCATTGCCAACGCGGCAAGGAAAATTCTCGCATCCCACAGAACCTTGTCCTTGTAGAGATAGAACGTCACCCCCACGAGAAAAGCACAGATAAGCAGATTGCCCGACGCGGTCGTGGGCATCGTCGCCCAATCGCTTTCATGTTTCCAATACCTTGCGATACCGAAGCTTACGATCAAAGCCGGCGTTGCGATAAGGGCGATCACGCGCCGCCTGACCACGCCGAGCAGAAACAGGGCGGCGATCACAGCATAACACTCGAGCTCGAAGGGCACCGTCCAGAGCTGCCCGTTCACCATCGCGGCGTCGGGATTGTCCAGGAATACCCCTGGAAGATTGAAGTGAATGTGCCCTGTGACATTCAGCAGATAGGTAAAGAACTGAGGATCGGTGAAATAGTCACGCAGGTCATACTCTGTATAGATCGCTCCGAGTATAAAGGCAGCCAGCAATACCTCTACCGCGAGAGCAGGGTAGATCCGGATAAATCGGTTACCGAGAAATGAGATCAATGTCTTCGACCGCTCAAGACTGCCGGCCACCAGGAAGCCACTCAACACAAAGAACATCGGAAGCACTGACTTGATGACAGGACGGAAGGATGACTCCCATAGGAAGAGGTCATCGCCGTACGTGACGCGGGCCGTATGTATCCAAAGCACTGAAAAGGCTAACAGTAATCGCATATAATCGAATCCTGTCGGTCGCCCGTTCGCTAGATCAAGCTTTTCGCCGAGAACCATCTGTGCCCCTTTCAGAAGTATTACTCGATTTGGAATGGCAAGCTGTTGCCGCAGATCGGCGGCCGCATCATTGCCGGGTCGGAGCCGTGTGTCAGTGACCAGAGCTACACCAGGAAAAAATTGAACGAGAGAGCTCGCCTCTCCCGAAGACGAGATAGCCGACCATCAAACCAATGGCCCTGCGCTTCCCGAGGTGCCATGCGACGGTCGGAGTTTAAATTCAGGCGATCGGGCGGCGGATTGGATGAGGAAACGATGAAATTTCTGGCCATGCTGTTCTGTATTGTTCTTGCCTTAATCGGATTGGCACTAACGGGAGGCGGCGGCGTGCTGCTCAGCCTCAGCGGCTCGCCCTATTACGCGATCGTCGGGCTTGCCTATCTGGTTGCCGCGCGTCTGCTGTGGCGCCGGAAGACGTCAGGCGCTCTCATTGTCCTGCTTGTTGCCATTTTCACCCTTCCCTGGGCATTATGGGAGTCGGGTCTCGACTTTTGGGCGCTCTTTGCACGTTTGATGTCCCCCATTGCACTGGCGGGCTTCGCCCTTCTCTTTGCACCGTCGCTTTCTCCGACCGCCAACCGCAAGTTCTTTCATGGCGGCGCCCTGTTTATCGCTCTCATCTTTGTTGCGGGTTTCGGTCTCAGCTTCGTATCGCATGGGATCATCCGCCCCTCTGCCGACATCCCCGCCTATAAGACCGCCGGGGGCGACAACGCTCCCTCCGATTGGACATCCTATGGCCGCAGCACGGCAGGAGATCGCTACTCCCCGTTCGATCAGATCAACCGCGGCAATGTTGCAAAGCTAGGCCTTGCCTGGACATATCGCACAGGAAAGGGCGAAGGCGCCGATCAGAACACGCCTTTGCAGATCGGCGATACGATCTATAGCTGCACGCCGACGGATGTGATCGCAGCGCTCGATGCAGATACCGGCAAACCTCGCTGGACCTTCGACCCCAAGGCAACGGCGCCTTACTGGCAGCGCTGCCGCGGCCTCGGTTACTACAAGATGCCGCAGGAGGCCCAATCTGCCGACGGTCTTTGCAATGAGCGTCTGGTGCAGACAACGATTGACGCCCGCCTCCTGGAGATCGACAGCAAGACCGGCGCGCCTTGTAAAGGCTTCGGGGACAAGGGCACCGTGCAGCTCTCCCAGGGCATGGGCGAAGTCAAGACAGGTTATTATTTTCAGACATCGGCGCCGCTGATTGCCCGCAATCTGATCGTCGTCGGAGGCTGGGTCATGGACAATCAGGAGGTCGGCGAACCCTCGGGCGTCATCCGCGCGTTCAATGTCGTCACCGGCGACCTCGAATGGGCATGGGATCTCGGCAATCCTCAGATCACCAAACTCCCGCCGGAGGGCCAGACCTATACGCGGGCCACGCCCAACATGTGGACGACGGCCGCATTCGACGACAAGCTTGGGCTGATCTATGCACCGCTCGGCAATACCACCCCGGATTATTACGGCGTCAATCGCCCGGCCTTCGCCGATCAATACAATGCCACATTGGTGGCGCTCGATGTCACGACCGGACGGGAGAAATGGAAGTTCCAGACCGTGCATCACGACCTCTGGGACTATGACCTGCCGGCCCAACCGGTTCTGATCGACCTGCCCGATGGCAATGGCGCCACCATGCCGGCTCTCCTGCAGACCACCAAACGCGGTCAGCTCTTCCTGCTCAACCGTCAGACCGGCGCACCGATTGCCGAGGTTCAGGAGAAGCCGGTGCCGCAGGAAGGCGGCGCGCCGGGGGAGAAAATGTCTCCGACGCAACCCTATTCCGTCGGCATGCCGACAATCGGTGCGGACCGGGTGACGGAGCAGACGGCCTGGGGCCTGACGATGTTCGATCAGCTGGCATGCCGCATCGCCTTCCGAAAGATGCGTTACGATGGCGATTTCACCCCGATCGGCCCGCAATACGCGATCCAGCAGCCGGGAAATCTGGGCGGCCTCAACTGGGGAAGTGTATCGGTCGATCTGCCCAACAACCGGGTCTTCATGAACGACATCCGCGTGCCCAGCCTCTTCGCACTCATCCCGCGCAACGAATATGTCGATTTTGCCCTCACCACGACCGCGCACGGCCCCTCCGCCCCGCAGCGCGGTACGCCTTACGCTATGGCCACCGAAATGTGGACCTCGAGGCTCCGCGTTCCGTGCACGCAGCCACCCTTCGGCACTGTCACGGCAGTGGATCTGAATACCCGCAAGATCGCATGGCAGGTTCCGGCCGGGACCGCCGAAGAACTCGGGCCGTTTAAGATCAAAACCAATCTGCCGATGCCGATGGGCCTGCCGAGTTATGCCGGCACGTCGGCCACTGCCGGCGGTGTGGTCTTCTTCGCCGGCTTCCAGGACTATTATATCCGCGCCTATGACGCCGAGAACGGCTCGGAGCTCTGGAAATATCCTCTGCCGGTCGGCTCGAGCGCCACCCCGATGACCTATGTCTCGCCTAAAACCGGAAAGCAGTATGTCCTGATATCGGTTGGTGGAGCGCCATATTCGACGGACGTCGGAGACTACGTGTTCGCCTTCACTCTCAAAGACGAACATTAGCCGCTGTCAGCGCACAAACTTACCCAACATCTCAACGTCAAACGAGCTCATCACGGGACCCGCAGCAAAGGCAATCAGGAATTGGCAACGTTGCCCGTCGCATTGTGTTATTTTGGTCTGACGAGGAACTGAGGCTACGAGCGTGACGCGGAAACTGGCGGCGATCCTGGTCGCGGATGTGGTCGGCTACAGCCGTCTCGCCGGTGCGGACGAGGATCGTATCCTGGCGCGGCTGCGAACGTTGCGCAGCGATCTGGTCGATCCGACCATCGCTGTGCACAATGGCCGTGTGGTCAAGCGTACCGGAGATGGAAGCCTCATCGAGTTTCGCAGCGTCGTCGACGCCGTGCGCTGCGCGATCGAAGTGCAGACCGCCATGGTCGAACGCAATATCGGTGTGTCTCCCGAGCATCGCATCGAGTTCCGGGTCGGGATCCATCTGGGGGATGTCGTCGAAGAGAGCGACGGCGATTTGATGGGCGACGGCGTCAATATCGCCGCACGGTTGGAGGGAATTGCCCAGCCCGGCGCCATCTGTCTCTCCGAAGATGCCTATCGCCAGGTGAAAACGCGGCTTGACTGTGCCGTTACCGATCTCGGCAAAATCCCTCTCAAGAATATCGCGGAGCCGATGCGGGCCTATTTGCTTCAGATCGGAACTGTCTCAAAGCCGCTTCCGGCACGGCAGCCGGGAGAGCCGAACCCGATGAAACCGGCATGGGCCGCAGCCGTTCATGACAAGCCCTCCATCGCCGTACTGGCGTTCAACAACATGAGCGGCGACGCCGAACAGGAATATTTCTCCGACGGGATCAGCGAGGACATCATCACCGACCTCTCGAAGCTGTCCGAATTGCACGTGATCGCCCGCAACTCATCCTTCATCTACAAGAACGTGACAGCTTCCGTGCCTGAGATGGCCAAGGCGCTTGGTGTCCGCTATGTCCTTGAAGGCAGCGTGCGCAAGGCTGGCAACCGCGTGCGGGTTACGGCCCAATTGATCGACGCCAGCAATGGCGGACATATTTGGGCTAACCGGTTTGACCGCGACCTTACCGACATTTTTTCGGTTCAGGATGAACTGACACAGGAGATCGTGACAGCGCTCAAGCTGAACCTCACCCATGGCGACCAAGACCGTTTGGGCCAGGGGCGCGCAGTCGATGTCGGCGCTTATGAGCTGCTATTGCGCGGCCGAGAGCAGGCGTCTGCCCATACCCGAACCGGAAATAGGGCCGCCCGCAGCCTGGCTGCAGACGCTATGGCCATCGATCCGGACTACATGGCGGCCCAAGCCCTCATTTCCTTCACGCATGTGCTCGACTACGTCAACGCCTGGAGCGACGATCCGGAGGCATCGCTGCAGATCGGGCTGGATCTCGCGCAGCAGGCAGTGCAAATGGCAGAAGAACAGCCCAACAGCCACTTCGCACTGGGCATGGCCTGCATGTGGAACCGCGAACTGGACCGGGGCCGGGCGGAAGTGCTGCGAGGCCTCGCCCTTTCTCCCAATTCCGCCGAACTCCTGATACTGATGGCCCATATCCAGATATTCTCCGGCGATCCTAAAGGCGCCTTGGAAACACTTGATGCATCGGTGCGGCTTGACCCGCATCATCCGGAAATTCTTTTCCAATTTCTCGCTGATGCGCATTTTTCTCTCGGTGAATATGAGCAAGCGATCGTTGCGATCGAGCAGCGGCTCCAACAAAATTCCCAATCGGAAACCGCATACGCCCTGCTCGCGTCATGTTACGGCCATCTCGGCCGGCCGGAGGAGTGCCGACGCGCTTGGGAGAAAGCGCTCCAGATCAACCCGAACTTCTCCGTCGAGCGCCGCCGCCGCGTCCTGCCATTCCGAAACCCCGAAGATTTTAACCGCCGTGTTGAAGGACTGAGCAAAGGCGGGCTGACGGTCCCGAATCTCGATCAATGAACCACCCCAGCAACGCAAAAAGCCCGCCGAGAGGCGGGTTTTTGGGTATTGCGCGTTTGATG
>NZ_AEYF01000025.1 GCF_000292525.1 Rhizobium sp. CCGE 510 | reverse complement strand
AGGGCGGAGAGAAGGTGCGGCTTGCCTCATCGGAACGCAGCGCAGCACGCCAGAGCCCAGTCTGCAAACACGGCCCAACGATCAGCCCACCAGCCATCACCACCACGATTAGCCGCCAAAGGCCGGAGCCGAAGGACGAGGGCGGGGCTGGCCATTACAGCCCATCCATTGCCGAGGAAACACAGCCCTCACCCCTTCCTCTGCCGCCACGCAACCGGCGTCATATCCGTCACCCGCCGGAATTCGCGGTTGAAGTTGGACTTGGTCTGGAAGCCGACTTCGAACATTACCTCGGTCACCGGTTTTTCGCTGCCGGCAAGCAGCCGGCAGGCCTCGCCGATCCTGTAATCATTGACATATTGCGAGACGTTCTTGTCCATCGCCCGGTTGATCGCCGCCGAGATCTGGCGCGCGGGAATGCCGGCCTTGCGGGCCAGCCGGTCGAGATTGAGATTGGCGTCGCGATAAAGCTTCTTTGCCTCCATCAGCGCATCGACCGCGGCGATTGTCTCCTTGTCTTCGGTCGTTTCGGGCCGGGGTGCCGCATCCGTCGTCTCGGCCGGCGCCCGGCTTCGACTGGCGGCCGCCGCAGCGATGCCGAGGAAGACGAGGGCGGCGAGGTTACTGACGCTGATCACCGTCACAGCATGCTCGCCATGCGCCCAGGTGAAGTCTAGAAAGACGAAAATATCGACCGAGGCAGACAGGCAGAGTGCCGCCGCCGTGAAGATGATTGCCCGGTAGGCTGGCACCGCTCCTTCGAAGGGCGCGAGCCGAAGCGCATCCGCGCCCGGACGCATCAGAAGCAGGATCGCCAGGGCATAGCCGACAAAGACAAGCACCAGCGCGATATCGATCGCGTCGCGCCAGAACGTCATCAACAGCAGGATGACGGCGGCGGGTATTGCATGCAGCGCAATCCGCTGCCGCAGTGGCCGCAGGCTGGTCCTCACCAGCCTGGAGACTCCGGCATAGGCCAATGGCGGCACCATCGCCGCGATGACGGGCGCGATCACGGCGACTGCCTGCATCCCATATCCCCAGCGCAGGCCGGAGAGGATGGATTGCAGCACGCTGAGCAGGATCAGCGCCAGAAATGGCCGGTTCGGCGCCGCCTCCTCGTCGCGCCTGAGGACGGTGACGAACAGGATGAGCAGCAGAAGGGCAACAACGAAAGGAAGCGGAATGAACAGCATGGCCTGGCAGGATCGGGAGTGGCGAATTGATGGCCATCATTGCCGAGATCGTCACCCGGCGCGACCTCCATCATGTTCTAGGACGCGTTTTAGATGGGGATTTTTTGGCCCCGCCTCTCCGCGCTGATCCTGTGCTCGTCAGGAGCCCGGCCGCGGCCACGGCCGCCTCCTTGCTCCCTTCGGCAAAGGTGACGGCTGTGATCGTCAGTGGTGTGTCGGTCACGCCATCCCTTATGAGATGGTGTTGACGAGGCCGCCTTCGGCACGGAGTGCAGCGCCATTGGTAGCGGAGGAACGGGGGCTCGCGAGATAAGCGACCAGGCTTGCCACCTCCTCGGCCTCCACCATGCGTTGCAGGATCGAGGCAGAGCGTGCGGTTGCGAAGAATTCGGCCTCGATCTGCTTGATCGGCGCGGAAGGATCGCTCGCCTGGCCGCGCAGGAAGGCTTCGATGCCGTCGGATCGGGTCGGCCCGGGCAGTACCGAATTGACCGTGACGTTGGTGCCGCGCGTCAACTGTGCCAATCCACGTGAAATCGAAAGCTGTGCCGTCTTGGTCGTGGCGTAATGGATCATGTCCTGCGGGATGGCGAGCGCGGATTCACTCGAGATGAAGATGATCCGGCCCCAGTTCCGCTCGAGCATGCCGGGCAGATAGATGCGTGACAGGCGCACGCCGCTCATCACATTGACTTCGAAGACGCGGCTCCAGTCGGCATCGCTGATGTCGTTGAATGCTTTGCTTTCATAGATGCCGAGATTATTGACCAGGACATCGATGGACGGTGCCGCCTTGGCGATCTCGGCAACGCCCTCACCGGTACCGGCATCGGCCAAAATACCGCTGACGCCTTTGGCGCCCGATGCCGTTATATCGGCAATGGCAGTGTCGAGTTTACCCCGGTCGCGGCCGGTGATGATGACGCGTGCGCCTTCGGTGGCGAGCGCGCGGGCGATTTCCAGCCCGATACCGGCGGTGCCGCCGGTGACAAGTGCAGTCCTGTCGGTCAGTTTCAAGTCCATGATCAGGTCTCCAAATTGCGTTCCGGATCAATTTATGATCTGAGAAGACAAAGAACTATTGCCTGAAATGGACATGCACCTGTGAACGAGATTCCTCAATGATGCGCGTTCTGATGGACCGTTCAGGCGAGATGGAAGTCTTCGCCCGCGTGGTCCAGGAGGGCGGCTTTTCGGCCGCAGCCCGCAGCCTCGAAATCACTCCGTCCGCCGTCAGCAAACTGATTGCCCGGCTGGAAGAGCGGCTCGGAACGCGCCTGCTGCTGCGCACCACGCGCGCCCTGACGTTGACGGAGGAAGGCGAAGCCTATCATCGCGCGGCACTCAGAATCCTGCAGGATCTGAACGACGCCGATCAGGAAGCGGCGGGCGGCGCCGTTCGCGGCCGGCTGCGCGTCAGCGTCACAGTGCCCCTCGGAACAATGTTCGTCGCACCCGCCATGCCTGATTTCGTCGCCCGCAACCCCGATCTCATCGTCGAGCTCAGCCTCACCGACGGTATCGTCGATCTGGTCGCCGAGAAGACCGACGTCGCCATTCGCATGGGAAACCTTCCGGATAGCGGCCTGATCGCCCGCAAGCTCGGCCAGTCCCGGCGCGTCGTCTGCGCCTCGCCATCCTACCTTGCGCGGAAGACGCGGCCGCAGATCCCGGCCGATCTCGAACATCACGATTGCCTGACCTTCAGCTTCCGCCGCGCCCGGCCGTCATGGCCCTTCCGCTGCGACGGCAAGGATATCGAACAGCCGGTGTCGGGAAGCCTGGTGGTCAACAATGGCGAGACGATGAAGCAGATGGCGCTTACCGGCGCTGGCATCGCCCGTCTCGGCCGGTTCCACGTTGCGGCCGAAATTGCCGAGGGAAGCCTTGTCGCCTTGCTGGAGGATTGCAACCCGGGAGACTTGGAGCTGATTCACGCCGTCCACGTTGCCGGCGGCCCCATCCCCCATCGCGTTCGCGCCTTCATCGACCACATGGTCGAGACGCTGAGGGTCTCGCCGCTGCTGCATGCTGATTGATTGCTCGATGAGCGACAGGCTGACGCCGGGATGGGGCCGTTCAATCGCCCAGCATCCTCAGAGGCGACGCAGGAACTCAAGCACTCTGGTGGTGAGGAGCGCAGTCGCATCCGCGTCATAGGATGGAAGCGAACTGTCGGCGAAATAGTGCTGATCGCCGGGATAGAGGAAAAGCTCCGCGTCCTCGACCTTCGCCACGATCTCGCGGGCGGCGTCGATATCACCCTCGCCGACAAAGATCGGATCGTTGTCCATACCATGGATCTGGACCGCAACACCGTCCGGCCAGGGTCCAAAAGCCCATTCGCCGCTGATCGGCAGGCAGGAGTAGAAAAGCAGGGCGCCGCGAGCACCCCGCCGTGTTTGTGCCAGCTTCTGCGCCGGAACAACGCCGAAGGAGAACCCGGCATAGACCAGTTCGGGCGGCAGTTGGTCAGCGACCCGGACGCCGCGCTCCCTGACGGCGTCGAAGCCGATTTCGCCGATATGAGCAAGGCCCTCCTCGATGCTGAGGAATATGCGCCCGCCGAACAGATCAGGCGTGTGCACGATGTGGCCGGCCGCCCTGATCTCGTCGGCGAAGGCACGCACTCCAGGGGTCAATCCCTGTGCGTGGTGGAACAGCAAAATCTCGGCCATAATTGCTTCCGGTTGAAATAGTCCATTCGATAAAAATTCGGAAGCCGATGACCGAGGCCTACGGCCCAGCCCCAAAGAAGGCGAGCCGGGTGAAGATCGTATAGTCCGCTTCCGATACCATCAGCGCGACGAAAACCAGCACCAGCACCGGCGGCAGCAGGATGGCGTAGACCAGCGCCAGCCGCTCCCAGGCCATGTGCATGAAGACGGCGACGATCAGCCCGGCCTTCAGCATCATGAACACAATGATCAGCGTCCACCTGGGATAGCTCTGGATGCCGAGATAATCGACCATGTAGGAACAGGCGCTGAGCACGAAGAGCAGGCCCCAGACGAGGAGATAGAGCCGGATCGGGTGCTGCTGCCCGGTGTGCTTTTGTGCATGCGCCGTTTGGATATGTGCATGCGCCGTTGTCTCGTTCATGACGACCTCACCACAGATAAAAAAACGCGAAGATGAAGACCCAGACCAGGTCGACGAAGTGCCAGTAGAGGCCCATGATCTCGACAGCCTCGTAGCGCCCTCTCCGGCTGGTGAAAAAGCCGCGCCGTTCCTCGTCGAAATCGCCCCGCCAGACCTTGCGGGCGACGATGAGGAGGAAGATGACGCCGATCGTCACGTGGGTGCCGTGAAAGCCGGTGATCATGAAAAATGTCGATCCGAACTGTGCTGCCCCCCACGGATTCTCCCAGGGGCGCACGCCTTCGGTGATCAGCTTGGTCCATTCGAAGGCCTGCATGCCGACAAAGCATGCGCCGAGAAGTGCAGTCAGCAGCATCAGCATCGCCGTCTTGTGGCGATCGCGGCGATAACCGAAATTGACCGCCATCGCCATGGTGCCGCTGCTTGAGATCAGCACGAAGGTCATGATTGCGATCAGAATCAGCGGCACGTCCTGCCCGCCGATATGCAGCGCGAAGACCTCGCTCGGATTGGGCCACGCGACCGGCGTCGACATGCGGGCGGTCATATAGGCGATCAGGAAGCAGCCGAAGACGAAGGTGTCGCTGAGCAGAAAGATCCACATCATCGCCTTGCCCCAGGAGGCCGTCTTGAAGGCGCGCTGATCCGAGCTGAAATCGGCGGCGACACCGCGCAGACCGACGGGCCTGAGGTCCGGCTCGCCGTGCGTCTCGATAGTCTGTGCCATATGCAACCTCCTAATTCGGCCCCTGGTTCAACGCCTATTTCAGCCTCTATTTCAGCCCCTAATTCAGCAATGTGCGGCAGAGATCGACGAAATCATTCGCCCACCCGGCAAAAAGCGCAAAGAGCAGAAGCCATACGGCGAGCATGAAATGCGAATAGATGGCGGAAAGATCGACGCTGAGGCGCAGCCTCTCCGGCGCGACGTCTGATGAAAACGCCCTGACCGTCGTATGCGCCAGCACGGCGAGCCCGCCGAGGATATGCAATCCGTGCAGGCCGGTCAGCATGTAGAAGAAGCTGTTGGCGGGATTGTCGGCAAGCACGTAACCGGCTGCCGTCAGTTCCCGCCAAGCCTGGATTTGTCCGACGAGGAAGAAGACCGCAAGGGCAAGTCCTGTCACAAGCGCCGGCCGCAGGGCTTCCGTGCGGCCGTGCCGCGCTTCTCGTTTGGCCCATTGCAGCGCAGCGCTGCTCAAGGCAAGTGCTGCTGTGTTCACCCAGAGCAGACGCGGAACCGGCAACCCCCACCAGTCCGCCGACGCCATGCGCATGAAATAAGCGCTGACAGCGAGGCTGAAGAGCGCACCGACGACGCCGAGAAACACGAAGAGGCCGATTTTCACCGCCGGCACGGATTGTCGATCGGCGCTATGATGATCCGGCAGCTGCAGCGACCCGGTCTCCAGCCAGGGCTTCGAGGTCAGCCGCTGCCCGGAAAGCCACCAGAAGATGATGGCGCCGACTGCGGCAAGGAAGAGCAGGATGACGTTCATGCCGGAACCTCGCGGGTGACGCCATCGCTTGCCGGCACATTCTGCGGAATGAAATCTTCGGCCGCCCCCGGCACGCTGTAATCATATGCCCAGCGGTAGACGACCGGCAGGTCCTTGCCCCAATTGCCGTGCGCCGGCGGCGTCTGCGGCGTCTGCCATTCGAGCGTCGTTGCCCGCCATGGATTGCCGCCGGCCTCCCTGCCCCGGAAAAGGCTCCAGACCAGATTGAACAGGAAGACCATCTGCCCGGCGCCGACGACCAGCGCCATGACCGTGATGAAGATGTTCAGCGTATGGGCCGAAGGCGGAACGAAGGCCGTCTCTCCCATCTCGAAATAGCGCCTGGGCACGCCGAGCAGGCCGAGATAATGCATCGGAAAGAAGATCGCATAGGTGCCGAGGAAGGTGATCCAGAAATGGATCTGGCCGAGCACCTCGTCCAGCATGCGTCCCGTCACCTTCGGATACCAATGATAGATCGCCCCGAAGATAACGAGGATCGGCGCCACACCCATGACCATGTGGAAATGCGCGACGACGAACATCGTATCCGACAGCGGCACGTCGACGACGACATTGCCGAGGAACAGCCCCGTCAGGCCGCCATTGACGAAGGTGACGATGAAGGCGAGCGCAAAAAGCATCGGCAGCGTCAGGTGGATGTCGCCGCGCCACAGCGTCAGCACCCAGTTGTAGACCTTGATCGCCGTGGGCACGGCAATGATCAGCGTCGTGGTGGCGAAGAAGAAGCCGAAGGCCGGGTTCATGCCGCTGACATACATGTGGTGCGCCCAGACGACGAAGCTGAGCGCACCGATGATGACGATCGCCCAGACCATCATGCGGTAGCCGAAGATGTTCTTGCGCGCATGCGTGCTGATCAGGTCCGAAACGATGCCGAAGGCCGGCAGGGCGACAATATAGACCTCCGGATGGCCAAAGAACCAGAACAGATGCTGGAACAGGATCGGGCTGCCGCCGCCATGCTGAAGCTGCGTGCCCATTTCGACGATGGCGGGCATGAAGAAGCTGGTGCCGAGCACGCGGTCAAACAGCATCATGACGCAGGCGACGAAAAGCGCGGGAAAGGCCAAGAGCGCCATCACGGTGGCGGTGAAGATGCCCCAGACGGTGAGCGGCATCCGCATCAGCGTCATGCCGCGCGCCCGGCCCTGCAGCACCGTCACCACATAATTCAGCCCGCCCATGGTGAAGCCGATGATGAAGACGATCAGCGAGGTGAGCATCAGCAGGATGCCCCAGTCCTTGCCGCCTGGCGTGCCGGACAGAACCGATTGCGGTGGATAAAGCGTCCAGCCGGCCCCCGTTGGGCCGCCGGGGGCGAAAAAGCCGGCAACCAGGATCAGCACCGCAAGCAGATAAATCCAGTAGCTCAGCATGTTCGCGTAGGGAAATACCATGTCGCGCGCGCCGACCATCAGCGGAATGAGGTAATTGCCGAAGCCGCCGAGGAAGAGCGCGGTCAGCAGATAGATCACCATGATCATGCCGTGCATGGTGATGAACTGGTAATAGTGATCGGCATCGATGAAGGAGAGCGCGCCGGGAAAGGCGAGCTGAATCCGCATCAGCCAGGAGAGCACCAGCGCCACCAGGCCGATCGAGATGGCCGTGATCGAATATTGCACGGCGATAATCTTGGCATCCTGGCTGAACACATATTTGGTCCACCAGCTGTGTGGATGATAAAGTTCGACATCCTCGACTTCAGCGGAGGGGATGCTGCCGGATGGAATCTCGACCATGATCTCTCTTCCCTTTCCCCCGCCGGTTCCTCGAACCGGCACGCTTCCCGCCGGGTTCAGTTTGCCGGCGGCGGCTCTCCCGATGACGCCGTCAACTGAGTGAATGTCTGCTGCTGCCCGAGCCAGGTCTGGTAGTCCGCGTCGTCGTCGACGACGACGGTGCCGCGCATTTGCGGGTGGCCGACGCCGCAGAGTTCGGCACAGAGGATCTCGAAGGTCCCCGTCCGCGTCGGCGTCAGCCAGAAATAGGTGATCATGCCGGGGATCATGTCCATCTTGGCGCGGAATTCCGGCACGTAGAAATCGTGGAGCACATCGACGGAGCGCAGCAATATGTGCACCGGCTTGCCGATCGGCAGATGCAGCTCGCCGCCTTCGATGATGACGTCGTCGAGGCCGCTTGCGTCGTTCTTGTCGAGGCCGAGCGGATTGTCAGGCGTGACGTCGCGCGTCTCCGCACGGCCGAGCTTTCCGTCCGCGCCCGGCAGGCGGAAGCTCCACAGCCACTGTTGGCTGACGACCTCCACCGATGCGGCATCGGCGGGCACCGTGATGAACTGGTTCCACACAATGAGGCCGGGCGCCAGCATCGCCGCGACGCCGACCGCCGTTCCCCCTGCCAGCAGCAATTCCAGCCGGCGGTTCTCGGGCTCATAATGCGCCCGGTTGCCAGGCTTGTGGCGGAAGCGGAAGACACAGTAGGCCATGAACGAAACCACCGCCACGAAAACGATGCCGGTGATCCAGAAGGTGATGACGAGGGTACTGTCGATATAGGTCCAGTTGGACGCAATCGGCGTCCACCACCACGGGCTCAGCACATGGAACAGCACGGAGCCGACGACAATCAGGACGAGGATCAGCACGACAGCCATTTCCGCTCCTCCTCGAGCAGGTTGACCCGTGAAACCGCATTCCGCAAAAAGTCCGTGTTTATTATCGCACAGATAGAAAATATCGGCAATTACGGCAATTTAGGCATGCGCCGTCGGCCGCGAACCGTCATTTGGAGTATTCCACCTCACTGGGAATATTGCTTGAGATAGGCGATGAGATCGGTGATCTCCTGGTCGTCCTTGACGCCGACAAAGGCCATCTTCGTGCCCTTCACCTTCGCTTTCGGATTGTGCAGATAGTCACGCAGCACCGTCTCGTCCCAGACGAGACCGCCTTCGCCGGCCGCCTTCATGCCGGGCGAATAGGCGAAATCGGGATGCGTTCCCGCCTTCCTGCCGAACAGCTTGTTCAGCGACGGGCCGACCTTGTTCGTATCGGACTCGGCGATATGACAGGTCGCACATTTTTTGAAAACGGTGGCGCCAGCCGTCGCATCACCCTCCTGCGCCCCGGCGTTACCGGACATAAGGGCAGTCACAGCTGCACCAATCAGCAAAACAACACGGTAATCCATGGCAAACCTCATCCTCCTCAAGGTCGCCAGCCACTCACACCATTATCTCTCGCGTGGGTGGTGGTTGTTATGGCTCAAAGCTTAGTCCTTCGCGGATGCAAGTCAATCGCCTCCACATTTGGGTCACCTGAACCCATCTATTACCAGGTGGACCCGACGCGGATAACTGGCATCACACCCCGATCGAAAGCGCTTCCTTTACCGCCAACTCGGCCATGGCAAGCGTCGCCTCGCGGGTTCTGGCGGCGGCGATGAAGCGGCCGTTGTGGCAGAAGGTCGCCCCCTCTACGCCGCAAACCGCCTCCAGCTCTCCGTTGGCAAGACCGGCCCAGGCTACCGGCAGATCGGCCCTGAGCTCGAAGCCCTCCTCGGCGCGGCGGATGCCGGTCACGCACCAATCCTTTTCGCGCGGGTGGACGACGAACAGCAGGTGATCGGCGCCCGCCTTGACGATGGCGGGACGGAAGGGCATTCCCCTAGGCAATTCCAGAACACGCCCTTGCCCCGCAGCCTCGATTGCCCGATGCACCATGGCCTCAGCCCGTAATTTTGCGGCACTCTGGGCGATCCTCGCCTCCACGAAACTGCGGGCAATGGCGAGAGCCGCGTGGAAGTCGCGATCGTCTGCCTCGGGTTCCGCTTCGTCGAAAACCGGTTTCAGGGTTTCCAGCAGCGCCGGCAGCGTGAGCCCCGCCAGCGGTCCCGAGGGGCTGAGCGTACCGTTGTCGGTCAGATCGATCGGCAGCACGAAGCCGGCATCGAAGGAGCTAAGCACCGCCTCGACATGTAGTTCGGGAAGGCCGGAGGCTACGAGATAGTCGCGGCCGTAATGCTTCCAGATCAAGCCGAACGAGCTGTAAGGCTGGCCATCGTCGCGCAACGGCGCGGCGCGCTGGTGATGATCGAATATCCCGGCATCCGGGTCATAGGCGCCGCCGACATCGTAGATGATCCGGTCCTTGCCCGGCGTGATCCATTCCGGCGCCCGGCTGCGGACGATACGCGCCTGCGGGAAAAGCCGGGTCAGGATGACGCTCGACAGCAATTCGTCGGCATGGAAGCCACCGGAATGGGTGACGAGGAAATCGGGGATCATGAAAGGCCTTGTCGTTTGCGGCGGGTCCGCCTGGGTCAGCACCAGATAGCGGTTGGCGGATATAACGACAAGCCTCTACGGGATGAGGCTCTTGGACTTTGGCGTATTGGCAACTGCAGTGACTGCGCTGGAATAGCAGCAAACCCGCGGCGCCCGGGCGCCGCAACCTCCAACGCCCTTTATCCTGAGGCGTGTAGCCCGCAGGGCGAAGCCTCGGTCGTCCGAAACCGCGCAGCTTAAGGCAGCGCCGGCCCCGGCGGTCTTGCAACGAGCGCACGGCCGGCCGCCGCACCGGCATGAAGGCAGCTGAGCCCGATCGCGGCGATAGAATTGATCAACAGAACATTTGCCACGACCGATGCCGAAAACGCGCCCTCGCCTGACGGAAGCACCGCCGTTGCGGCGAAGAGGACGCCTTCATAGGCGACGAAGCCCGCCATGAAGGCGCCGGCCGCGGTGACGGCAAGGGTCGGCCTTAAGACGAAGCACTCCAAGCGCTGCGGCCAGGGAGGCAAATGCAGCAATGCCGATCGTCAGACCCCAGGCATAGCTGTCCCAAGTCTGGGGATAACCGAGCACGAAATATCCGACCATCTGGTTGACGAGCCAGGCCAGCAAAACCGCCGTCATCGCCATCCGCCGGGGAAGAATGACCGCCGATACCGCCGCCAAGGCCACGAAGGGCGTCACGCAGGCAAAAATCAGGCTGAGAGCGACGCTCGCACCCGAAATGATGGCGACCCAGGCGACGGCGAAACCCGGAACGGCAGGGCGCAGGGGAAACTGATTTCTTTCGAGCATCGCGAAACTCCGTTCGACCGGCCGGGCACAAGTTCCATGAAATCATACGCCAGTCCAGGAAGAAGGCCAATAAGCCTCTCCCTGAGAACGAAATTCCTGGCCGTTCAATCCATGACGTATTGGATATGATGCCGGCCATGCACGGCCGATTTCTGGACATGGGCGCGCACGCCGAAAACCCGGCCGATCATATCCTCCGTCAGCACATCTTCCGGCGCGCCCGAGGCGACGACCTCGCCCTTCTGAAGCACCGCCAGGCTGTCGCAGAACATTGCCGCTAGGTTGAGGTCATGCAGCGCGACGATGCAGGTGATGCCGAGCTTCGAAATCAACTGGAGAATGTCGAGCTGGTGCTGGATATCGAGATGGTTGGTCGGCTCGTCGAGCAGCAACTCGCTCGGCGCCTGCGCCAGCGAGCGCGCGATATGGACACGCTGGCGCTCGCCGCCCGACAGCGTCTGCCAGAGCTGACCCGCCCTCTCCCGCATGTCGACCCGCAACAAGGCCTCGTCGACCGCGGCATCGTCCTCCGCCCCCCAGGGCGAAAGCAACCCGCGATGCGGCGTGCGGCCGAGCCGCACCACGTCGCGCACTGTCAGCTGCGTATCGGTTGTCGACTGCTGCTCAACGAAGGCGATGCGCCGCGCAAGGGCTGCGCGCGACAGCGAGGCGATATCGTCTTCGCCCAGCCGGATGATGCCGCTGCGGACCTTGCGCAGCCGACAGATCAGCCTCAGCAGGCTCGATTTGCCGGAGCCGTTCGGCCCGAGCAGACCGAGCACCTTGCCCTTTGCCACCGTCAGGCTGACGCCGTTGACGATGACGGTGTCGCCGGCGGCAAAACTTACCGCGTCGATGGTAATGCTCATGCACTTCTCCGCACGCGATAGAGGATGACTGCGAAGGCGGGCGCGCCGAAGAGCGCGGTAACGACGCCGATCGGCAGGACCTGCTGCGGGATGATGATCCGCGAGATGATATCGGCGCCGACCATGTAGATCGCTCCGCCGAGCGCCGTTGCCGGCAGCAGCCGCTGATGGCCCGGCCCGACGAGGAAGCGGGCGGCATGCGGAATGACCAGGCCGACGAAGCCGATCGAGCCGACCATGCTGACGACGCTTGCCGTCATCGCCGCCGTCAGGCCGAACAGCAGGATCTGGACGCGGCGCACGGGGATGCCGAGCGAGGCGGCCGCATCCGTGCCGAAGGCGAAGGCATCGAGCGCCCTGACATGGGCCATGCAGATGGTAAAGCCTGTGAGCGCGATCGGCGCCGAGAGATAGACATCCGGCCAGCGCACACCGCTGAGCGAACCCAGAAGCCAGAACAGGATGCCGCGCGCCTGCTCGGCATTCGCCGATGTCGTCACGATGTAGGAGGTCAGCGCATTGAAGAGCTGCGAACCGGCGACGCCGCACAGGATGATGCGCTCGCCGGTTCCCCCCGCACCCGTCGCCAGGAAACCGACCAGCAGAAACGCGATGACCGCACCGATGAAGGCGCCGCTCGACAGGCCGAGAACACCGTAGCCGAAGCCAAGGATCATCACGCAGACGGCTCCCGTCGAGGCGCCGGCGGAGATGCCGAGCACATAGGGTTCGGCCAGCGGATTGCGCAGCAGCGCCTGCAGCACGGCGCCGCAGAGCGAGAGCGACGCGCCGGCGCTGGCCGCAACCAGCGCCCGGCTCAGGCGGTAATCCCAGACGATACCCTGATGAATGCGGCTGAGCTCGAAATCCGTGCCGAACAGCCGGTTCGACACCGCCTCCGCCGTCGTCGCCAGCGGGATCGCGATCTCGCCGATCGAAACGGCGAGACTGATCATCAGCCCGAGAAGGAGAAGGGCGGCAATGGTGAGCGCGATAAGCGCCCACCACCCGTGTTGTCTGACCGACATTGCCTTCACTGCGAGAGGCCGAACGACTTGATGCCCTCCGCCAAAGTCTCGATGCCGTCGATCGTGCGGATCGTCGGGTTCATCGATTGCGCGTCCATCATCACGAAGTGCCTGTTCTTGACCGCATCCAGTTCCCTGGTGACAGGATCATTCTCGAGGAAATCGATCTTCACCTTCGGATCGTCGGCGGCGTAGCGGCGCCGGTCCATGGTGGCGAGCACGATGACGGCGGGGTTCGCCTGAGAAATGGTTTCCCAGCCGACCAGCGGCCATTCCTCTTCGGTTGTCACGACATTCCTGGCGCCGATCGCCTTCAGGATGTAGGCAGGCGCGCTGTTCTTGCCGGCGATGAAGGCATCGCCATTGACCTCCTTGCTGGAGAACCAGAAGACGACAGGCAGGTTCTTGCCCGATGCGCCTGATATCGAGGCGACGGCATTGGCCTCCCGCTTCTTCAATTCAGCGATCAGCGCATCGCCGCGCTCCGTCACGTCGAAGATCTCCGAGAGCTCGGCGATCTCACGATAGATCAGGTCCATCGTGAACAATTCCTTGCGCACACCGTCGCCGCCATCGGTGTTGACCTTGGCGACGCAATCGGCCGGCGCGAGATAGGTATTGATCCCGAGATCCTTGAACTGCTCTCGCTTGCCGACGGAGCCCTGCGCGCCGACATGCCATTCGAACTCGGCCGCCACCAGATCCGGCTCCTGCCCGACGACGGATTCGAAGCTCGGATCATTGTCGGCGAGACGCTTTATCTTGCTGTTAGCCTCGGCATATTGCGGCAGCACAGGCCCGACCCAGACGGCCGTTCCGGTGATCTTGTCGGCAAGGCCGAGCGAGAAGAGAATTTCGGTCATGCCCTGGCCGATCGAAACGATCTTCGACGGCGCCTTTTGGAAAGTGACCTGCTCACCGCAATTGGTGACGGTCAAGGGATAGTGGGTGGCGGCAAGGCTCGGTGCCGCAAGGCCGATCAGCCCGAAGGCAAATGTCATGGTGGCGAGAATCTGGCGCATGAAAAACCTCGATTGAAGAAAAAAAAGCACGGCAATGCCGCACGGGCGGCCGAAGGCATGCCGATGCGTGCACTAGCCGCAGGAGGCCCAATCGAGACGGATGCATGCCGAAATTCGGCGAAGGTTCAGAAGGTCAATCATGTCTGCTCCTTGTCCGGGCATCCCCGCCCGGTTGATTGGATCGTGATTGACGGCAGGTCTCCTGGCTTGCGGATATAAGTCGGTTCATCCGCCTTCCCGCGATATCCCGCAGTGGCAGGGCTGTAAGCCCTTCAGAGATGGCCAGCGCTGGCCACTCCTGAGATGATCGACAATCCGCATACAGTTGCGGGGGCAGCCACGGTCTCGGTCCCTAATGGGTCGTCCTCACCGTGTTCCCTATTAATCCCCTTGGAGTCATCTTCAGGGAACCGTCGCCCCGAGTTACGTCACCGGCCCGCACGACGTCAATGAATATTGCGGAGGATTGGGTTTGGGTGGGTGAAAATGGAGACGGAACCTAGGGGCGCTGTTGGCCGGTGCAATGCCTGCATCCTCGCCCCTCAGGATTAGGCTCTCTTGAGCGTTGGCGCCGCTTTCTCCCGTTCCCGCTGTCGTGGGGCGCGGCATCCGCCAACGTCCCTCATGCTGAGGTGCGCAGCCCGAGAGGGCGAAGCCTCGAAGCGCGCCGCAACGCTGCTCCTTGCTACAGACGCATCCAGCTCTGCAAATGGAGCACCCGCCTCGTCCTTCGAGGCTTCGGCCGATGGCCTACACACCTCAGGATGAGGCTCTCTTGGGCGCCGCCGCCGCATCCCCCAAAGCTGGCCATGAGGGTGCGGCATCCGCCAACCTCCCTCATGCTGAGGTGCGCAGCCCGGAAGGGCGAAGCCTCGAAGTACGCGCCGCAACGCTGCTCCCTGCCCTCCTACAACGCATCCAGCGGTATCTTCAGATACCGCCGACCGTTCTCCTCGGGCTCGGGCAGCCGCCCGCCGCGAATATTGACCTGTAGCGCATGCAGCATCAGCTTCGGCTTCGGCAGCGTCCGGTCGCGCGCCTGGCGCAACGCCACAAAGCCGGCCTCGTCGATGCCTGATATATGCGGGTTGCCGCTTTTCTGGGTGGCCACCGTGCTTTCCCAGCGCGGGTGGCGGCCGCCGGGCTGATAGTCGTGGCCGGAAAAGAGCCGGGTCTCCTCGGGCAGCGACAGGATGACCTGGATCGAGTGCCAGAGGGCGCTGGCGCTGCCGCCGGGGAAATCGGTGCGCGCCGTGCCGGAATCCGGCGTAAATACAGTGTCGTGCACGAAGGCGGCGTCGCCGATCACGTAGGTCACCGAGGCAAGCGTGTGCCCGGGCGAGAACATCACGCGGGCTTTGAGCCCGCCGATCTCGAAGGTGTCGCCATCGGCAAACAGCCGGTCCCATTGCGAGCCGTCGGTTTCGAGCGCCGGCCAATTGTAGATTTCCTTCCAGAGCAGCTGGACATCGGTAACATGGGCGCCGATCGCCGTCGGCGCGCCGATCTTTCCTTTGAGGTAATGCGCGGCGGAGAAATGATCGGCATGCGGATGTGTGTCGAGGATCCACTCGACCGTCAGCCCCTCTCTGTCGATATGAGCGAGGATGGCGTCGGCATTGGCCGTCCCCGTCGCACCCGACATCTCGTCGAAATCGAGCACCGGATCGATGATGGCGCAACGTTTCGTCATCGGATCGGCGACGACATATTGCACACTGCAGGTGCGCGGCTCGAAAAAGGCCTTCAGCTCAGCCGCCTGCCCTGCCCGTTTTTCCAGCCATCGGCGCGCGCCGGCAAGATCGAAGCCGAGGTTTTGACCGAAGGCCTCAACCTCCCCGGGCTGCATCCGCCCGTCGAGCACCTCACCCAGCGCATAGAGCGTCAGCGCCCGTGTGCCGCTCTTGCAATGAGCGACGACCGGCCCCTTCGCTTGCGTCATCGCCATCTGGAAAGCGCGGATATCGGCCTCGGTGATCTCGGCCCCTTTCACCGGCACGAAGCTGTAGGCGAGCCCCGCCGCGGCGGCGGATGCCTTTTCCGCCGCATTGCCGGGCTGCTCCGGCTCCTCGCCATCCGGCCGGGCATTGATGACGCCGGCAAAACCGTCTGCCGCAAAAGCGGCAAAGGCGGCGGCATCGGGTTGCGCCGCCACCGACAACAAATCGTTAACCCTCACGGATGTCATCGAAACCTCGCGCCATCCCTCATGCAGCATCGCATGTATATCGATACAATCTCATAAGTATATTGTTGAGCGCAAGGATGCGCGCGCTCTACCATGCTGCAAGCCTCACGTCCTATAGCGCCGGCGCGGAGAAATATTTGCGTGGCACCTTCTCCGTAAAGCGCTGCATCTCCTGTTCGACAGCGACCGCCCTGTCCTTCACGATGCCAATCTCTTTTTCCACCATGCCTGCTATCAGCCAGTTGTAGGCGACAGCCATCACGGTCGGAAGAAGGCAAATCCCGGTGACGCCGAGAAAATAGCGAATGCGGATGGCCTCTCCCGCAAAGGCAGAGCACAGAACCAGAAGAACGAAAGCGATGGCGCCGACGACAAGCGCTGCGTAGCTGACAGCCTTATCGTAAGAATACATGTTTTCGCTGTAGGGCGCGTGCGAACCACGCTGGTTCCAGATATGAAGGTTCAGTTTCTGAGCCTCCACATCCGCAGTCATCCACGCGCTTGTCTCTTCGCTGCCCGGCACGATCTTTTCCGGTTTCGGTACCGATCTGTAAAGCGCCAGAGCCCGCGCAATGGTCTCGTCGGTCTGCCGCATGGCCCGATCGTATTGCTTCAAAGCCGGCGTACGGATCTCGCGAAACGAAAAATACGCCAGATTCAACGCAACGCTGATTTGAAGAACAGACTGAATGTCACCCAGCCGCATCCGCCACTCCGCCCTGATCATGCAATCCCGAATGTACAATCTCACAGGTCCATCGTTTCGTGCAACGGCGGGAGGTTTTCGCAGACGTTTCTGCCCGGCTCCGGCTTTTCTCAGTCAGAACGACAGCGTCGCCGCACCTTGCCTGATCTCGGCATGCATGGCGCTGGCACCGACGATGACGACACCGTCGAGCATGTCTTCCTGCGTATAACCGCGCGAAGTCACACAGGGCGGGCAGGCCCAGATCGTTCCGCCGCGCTGCTGGAAATTCTCGATCAGCATCGACAGCGGATCGAGTGGCGGTACATGCGTCATCCGCTGGCCGCCCTTGCGCACCAAGTCGATCCCGGTGCTGGTGAGGAACACAGAGACCTTCAGCCCGGCGGTGATGCCGCCATTGGCGATGGTGAAGGCGACGGAAGACAGTTCGGATTCGATACCCTTGGTGATGAGCACGACCAGTTTGTCGCTTGGCGTTTGCATAGTATTCTCCCTGTTGAAGTGACCTATTCACCATAGGAGGATGCGCGGGGCGCGTATTTGGCCGGAATGCGTGAAGCCTTGTCCGAAAATCCAGGCGCGGCGGGTGTTGCGCGCGATGACGTGCTGTCGGCGCTGCTGTCGACAATCCGCCTTTCGGGATCGCTGCAGTTTTGCTTCATGCCGACGGGCGACTGGCAGACCGATGCCGCGCCGTCGCTTGCAAACCTTTCGGCGAGGTCCGCGGGCGCGATGCCGTTTCACATCATCGTTGCAGGCAACTGCTGGCTGAAAACCGAAGGTGAAGAGACCGATCTGGAGTCGGGCGACGTGCTGGTCTTTCCGTTTGGCACCGGGCATCAGCTCGGCGCCGGAAGAGACGGCATGCAGGTGCTGCCGACCCACGACCTGCCGCCGAAGCCGTGGCGCGAAATCCCTGTGCTTCGTTATGGCGAGGCGACGCAAGAGGTGCGGCTGCTCTGCGGCTATCTGCAGTGGGACGGGTTGAACTTCGCGCCGTTGCGCCAAGCGCTGCCCAAGCTGATCCATCTCAGAACGCGAGCCGCCAATGATGGCGACTGGCTGCGCGCCACCATCCGCCAGATGGTCGACGAGGTCGATCGGCCGCGCGCCGGCGGCGTCTCGATGCTGCCACGGCTGACCGAAATCATCTTCATCGAAATTCTGCGCCATCAGATCATGATGGCCGAGCCGCGCTCGGTCGGCTGGCTGGCAGCGCTCGCCGACCCGGCGCTGTCGCGCTGTCTCTCTCTCATTCACTACAATCCCGGCCGCAACTGGTCGCTGGAGGACCTGGCTGCCGCCTCGCGCCTGTCGCGCAGCGCGCTTGCCGAGCGCTTCCAATCGGTGCTCTCGACATCACCGATCCGCTATATCAGGGACTGGCGGCTCTACCTCGCAAGTGTCGCGCTCGCCACCTCGGGCCAGCCGATCGCGGCGATCGCCGACGACGCCGGCTACGCCACCGAAGCCGCCTTCAACCGCGCCTTCTCCCGCGCCTTCGCCACCCCGCCGGCCGCCTGGCGGGCGATGGCGCGGGAATAGGGCAAGAGGGCCGTCAGACATCGCATCAACGGCATTCACCTGGTCGGAAAAAGCTGAGCATCCCGCCCCTCGCCGCAGCCCGCGCCAACAACCCAAGAGAGCCTCATCCTGAAGCGCCCCGCAGGGCCTCGAAGGACGAGGCGGGCGCTCGGCATAGCGGCAAAGATTGATGCAAGGAACAGCGCTGCGCCGTGCCCTTCGTGTGACCCATTCCCGCGCTCGACATCGGCACGATATCAGCTTAAGTTTCAGGCGGATGGACCGGACACCGCTCGCGAATGCCTTATGGGATCAGCCTCAAATGTCTGAACGAGACTGCCTCCCCGGTTTTCAAGCTCTGGGATGAAGCCGCGGCACTCGAAGAGGCGGCTTCAATGCGTGCTTTGAACTATCCTCCGCATCTCACCCTCGCCGTCTATCAAGAGCTTGCATCCGATCGGTTGGCCGAGGCGCTTGAGAGCGTTTTCTGTACGCGGTCAACCGTGACCGTGAACTTTTCGGGTATCGGCTATTTCGAGAACGAGTTTCTCGTCTTATGGGCGCGGCCGATCGTGGACGACACGCTTTTCCTGCTGCACGCGGCACTGCACAAGGAGATCAATCCCGCATACTGTCACGAGCACTATCGGCCCGGCAGCTGGGTACCTCACTGCACCATCGCCGCAAAAGTGCCGAAGCCGAAATCAGAGGCCGCGATCGACTGGGCGAACGAAAACCGGATGCAATTCTCCGTAAGTTTCGATGCCGCGGATTGTGTCCGGTTTCCGCCTGTGGAGATATTGAGCGAGATCGTATTGACGCCGGAGTGACGGCTGAAGGCGCAAGCCGGCCTGCTTGATACGGCCGCTTCCGGCGGTCGATGTATACCGTACAATTGCTGAGCGGTTGTAGCGGGCTGCGGCTAACCGGCCCCATGCGATGAGTGCGACCTCCCTCCGCCCTCATCCTGAGAGCTTGTGAA
>NZ_AEYF01000024.1 GCF_000292525.1 Rhizobium sp. CCGE 510 | reverse complement strand
GCAGGGGCCTCGAAGGACGGGGGCGGCCACCGGCGTCTCCTCGGCAATGGATGCGTCCATGGGCACTGCTCATCACCCGCCCCCGTCCTTCGAAGCTTCGGCCGGCATGCGCACCTCGGAATGAGGGCTGATCGGCGTGCCGCACTGCGGATAGGTTGACGATGTGTGCAAGGTGGCTGGTGGGCGGACGGTGCGCCATGTGTGCAATGGCTCAAGCCTTGGCGCGCCGTCCCGCCCTCATCCAAGGCGCGATCCGCAGGATCGCCTCGAAGGACGAGGCTGCCCACCGACTGCCGAATCCGCTTTCGCACCCAGATTGACTCCTCAAAAAAATCCAATATTCATTCAAGCAAAAGTTGAGGATTTATAGTGAAGAGCATTTTTTCATACTTGATACTGGCAACGGCGGCAATTTCGCTGTCGAGCTGCACCACAACCTCCGACAGCTTCAGGCAAAAGTCCAAATCGATAACGGCGCTCAGTGGCGAAAAGACGAAGATAGGCCAGACCTGGCATATCAATGACGATTGCAGCCACGCCGATTATCCGGCCACGCATATCGTGGAACAGCCCAAGCATGGCCGTCTCCAGATTGTCCACGAACCGGTATTTCCCGGCGCAACCGGAAAGCTGGCGAAATGCCGGACGGTTAAGGTTGGAGGCGTGGTTGGATATTATACACCGGAGCCAGGCTACATCGGCAGTGACAGGTTCGTTCTGAGATCGCCCTACGGGTACGGGAAGATCCAGGAGACCGTGATGAACGTAAACGTCATCAAATAGCCGGCCCGAGCGCTGAAAACCTCTCCCTAAAGCCGGAGGCCTGATGGCTCGATGTCAGTCGCAGAATCCACTCCTGCGACTGACATTTCAAACCGTGCTCCAAAGTCGCTAGACGCGACTCTCTCCGCCAACATCGGCTGACGCGGCAAACAGCGCGGCGCCAACCTCGCCGGGCAGCAACATATTATGATACGCCCTGCCCACCCCGATTGTCGGCAGGCAATCGACGAAGTCGGCAACACAGCAGTCGAACAGAACAGGCCGGTCCACCGCGATCATCTCCAGGATCGCATCGTCGAGTTCGGCCGGCCTCTCGCAGCGAATGCCATGCCCGCCATAGGCTTCGGCAAGTTTGACGAAGTCCGGATTTCCGTGCTGCCGAGCCATTCCCTGATCGCCGCCGTTGAGAATGAAGATCTTGATCGGCGCGTTGTGCTGCACGGCTGCCGACATTTCCTTCATCGTCATCTGCACGGAGACATCGCCGGCTATGTCGATAACCAGGCTGTTCGGATTGGCGATCTGCACGCCGAGGGCGGCGGGCAGCCCGTATCCCATCGTCCCCAGGCCGCCTGACGTCATCAAGCGGTTCGGCTGCTCGAAGTCGTAATATTGCGCTGCCCACATCTGATGCTGGCCGGCCTCCGTCGTGATATAGGTATCCCGATCTTTTGTGAGCTCATAAAGCCGCTCGACAGCATATTGCGGCATGATGACGTCCTCGCGCATCGCGTAGGAAAACGACCGGCACGCCCGCCACCCGGCAATCGCGCTCCACCACTCGCTCAGCCGCGCCCGGTCCGGCGCCTGCGGCAGCGCCCGCCAGAGACGAACGAGGTCGGCAAGCACACCGGCGGCATCGCCCCGGATGGCGATATCGGCGCGCACAGTCTTGTTGAACGAGGAAGCATCGATATCGATCTGGATCTTCCGGGAATTCCGTGAGAAACCATCGACGCTGGAGGCGAGCCCGCCATCGAAGCGCGCCCCGATGCAGAGCATGAGGTCGCAGTCATGCATTGCCATATTGGCCTCATGAGAGCCGTGTAGCCCGGCCATCTTCAGCCAGTTCGGGCTGGAAGCCGGATAGGCGCCGAGCCCCATCAGCGTCGACGTGACGGGAAAACCGGTGAGATCGATGAACTCGCGCAGCCGTTTTACCGCTTCAGGGCCGGAATTGATGACGCCGCCGCCCACGCAGATGACCGGTCTGCGTGCCGTCGTCATCAGAGCGATCGCAGCTTCGAGCTCGCTGATGGCGCCGCGGCGGTCCGGCTGGTAGCTCGGCCTCGGGGCGACAGCCGCAGGCGGCATATAATTGCCGCTCGCAAACAGCACGTCCTTCGGCATGTCGACCAGAACAGGCCCGGGCCGGCCTGATCGGGCGATGCGAAAGGCCTCATGGATGGCCGCCGCCAGATCATTGACGTCGCCGACCAGCCAATTGTGTTTCGTGCAGGCGCGGGTGATGCCGACGGTATCGCATTCCTGAAACGCATCGGACCCGATCAGCGTCGTCGGCACCTGGCCGGACAGGCAGACGAGCGGCACGGAATCCATCAAGGCATCCTGAAGGGGCGTGATCGCATTGGTGACGCCGGGGCCGGAGGTCACCAGCATGACGCCGACCTTGCCCGTCGAGCGGGCATATCCCTCGGCGGCGTGGCCGGCTCCCTGTTCATGGCGAACCAGAATGTGGCTGATGTCTTCCTGCTGGAAAAGCTCGTCGTAGATCGGCAGCACGGCAGCACCGGGATAGCCGAATATATGCTCGACGCCATTGTCTCTCAGCGCCTGGAGAACGATTTCCGCGCCGGTCATCTGCGCGCGCGGGGTGTCGATGGAATGACGGGATCTCATGGTTCCGTTCCTTGATCGGTGTGATGATGTGTGGAAAGTCCGACGAGGCCCGCGCCCAAATTCAGGGCATAAAAAAAGGCCCCGTCAGGAGCCTGCTTACCGCGCATGGGTGCTTTCGCTGGATGGTTACACCATCCCGCCCATGCGCCCGATCACCACTGCCAGAACCAATGCGATTTTCATAGCGTCACAGCTAAAGGCAAATCGGCTCGTCGTCAATGCTTCCGAAGGAGACAAAACCGCCCGCGCGAGAAGGCGGGCGGTTCATCGTCTGGCGTCCTGGCTATGCCTGGATGTTCAAGATCAGTTCTGGCCCTGCAGGCGGTCCATGACCTGGAGCAGCAGGTCGGCGCAGGCCTTCATCGGTTCATCCTCGGCGCATTTCAGATCGATCCGGGTGTCGCCATCCTCGATCCGGAAATGTGCGGCCTTGGAAGGCGGCGGCGGTGGCGGGCGATGACCATGGAAACCGCGGAAGCCCCTGTCGTCGCGAAAACCCCTATTGTCGCGAAAACCCATGTCGTCTCTCGAACCATGCCACCGGTCATCGGGGCGATCGCCCGGCCGCGCGTCCGGCCCACCCATCATCGGCTCGTTATCACCGGAAGCAGACGGAGGCGGAGGCGGTGGCGGTGGTGAGGCCGGGTCGGTCGCTACTGGTGGAGTTCCGGCGGATGGCGGGGCGGGCGGTTGTTGGGCGAAGGCGGCGCCGGCCAGTGCGGCAAGAGCAAGGCCTGATAGGAGAAGTCTTTGCATGGGAATTGTTCCTTTGCCGGAATTGAGAAGCACGTTTGTAAACACCGCAACGCGGCTTTGGTTCATGGCCCGTCAAGGCCTGTGATCGAAATCCTCAAATCGTCGATGCGGCGGACCTTTCGGCGGGCGCAGCGCTTCGGTCCGTCCGTCCTGGCGAACCAGGTAGCTCGCATGCACGAATCCATCGTCGAAGCGTCCCTGGATGGTGACGGCTTCGTCCCGGGTGACGAGAGCGCCACCCTCGCCGGCCCGGCCGGTTTCAACAAGCGCCTTGCCGCTGTCGTCCTGCAGCAGGAACTTGTTGCCGTAGATCTCGACGACCTTGCCCTTGATGGTGACGAGGCTCGATGCCGGCATGGCCGAAATCGCCACCGGCGTCAGCGGCGCCATCTCCGGCGTGGGACGCATCATTTTCACCGCGCCCGCACCGCCGGCAGCACCGATGACAAGCGCCGCGGCGGCGGCGATGACGGGGATCGCCAGCCGGCGCCGGCGCTGTCCTCGCGGGACGGGCGTGGCTGCGCCCTCGGTATGCACGTTGTCCTGGTCTTCATTCGGCATATATCTGCTCCTTGCGTCAGTAATGGTCGCACTCTAGCCGCTCCACCCCCTCGCCCGCCTGAACCTCTCCGTTCAGATTGAGTTAAGCTCGGCCCGATAGTTTTGGTCCGTCCCCGAAGATGCCCGGCCCTGATGAAAGCCCTGCCCCATGCGCGTACTGCTCGTCGAAGATGACGAAGACCTGAGCGGCCGGATCGCTGCCGTGCTGCGATCGGAAAACTTCGTCGTCGACATATCGCGCAACGGCGAGGACGCTCTCCACGCGGGACTGACCGAACTCTTCGATGTCGCTGTGCTTGATCTCGGCCTGCCGAAGATCGACGGCGTCAGCGTGCTGAAGGGCTGGCGCGAGGGCAGCCGCAACCTGCCGGTTCTGGTGCTGACCGCGCGCGACGGCTGGCCGGACAAGGTCGCAAGCTTCAAGGCCGGCGCCGACGATTTCCTCGCCAAACCCTTCAAGGTCGAAGAACTGGTGTTGCGCCTGCGCGCGCTGGTGCGCCGGGCGGCCGGCCACGCAGCCGCGCGGCTTACCTGCGGCGCGCTGGCCTTCGATGCGCAGCTCGGCACCTTCGAGCTCGACGGCCTGCCGCTGAAGCTGACGGCGCTGGAATGGCGGGTGCTCTCCTGCCTGATGCTGCGCAAGGAGATGATCGTCGACCGGCGGGAACTGACCGAGCGCGTTTATGACGGCGATGCCGAGGTCGACTCCAATTCCATCGAAGTCATCATCGCCCGGCTGCGCAAGAAGCTCGGTGCTGACAGCATCGAGACGGTGCGCGGCCGCGGCTATATGCTGACGGCAGCAGCCGCGTCATGAAGGCTCCGTCTTTCAAGCCGAGATCGATCGCCGGCCGGCTGCTGATGTTCTCGGGCATCTTCGTGACGCTGGCGCTCGTTGTGGCCGCCATCGTGCTCTGGCTGGCGCTGAAGACTGTGGTACGCGAGCAGGTCGATCAGCGTCTGGACACCCAGATCGGCGCCCTTGCCGGCGCCGTGACGCGCGATGCAGAAGGAAGGATCGCCCTCTCTGCGCCCCTCGATGCGCCGCCCTTCGATCGCCCATCCTCCGGCTGGTACTGGCAGGTCGACGCCGGAGAGCAGCGCCTGACCTCCCGCTCCCTGATGAACGGTACGATCGACGCGCCGCCGCCACGGCAGGACCTGCGCCATGTGCTGACGGGCATGCCGACATCAGGCAGGGGCGGCGATCGCGGAAGAGGGCCGCTCTACCTTCGCCAGGCCGTGCGCAGCATCGACGGCGTGACGCTGACGATCACCGCGACGGCGCCGATGATCGCCCTCGTCGGCCCGGCGTTACGCGCCCTCTTCTGGCTGGTGCCCTGCATGCTAGTGCTGGGGTTGGTGCTGATGGCAGGCACCCTCTGGCAAATCCGCTTCGGTCTCAGGCCGCTGAAATCCATGGCGGCCAATATCGACGCCATCAACCGCGGAGAATGCACCCGCCTGCCCGAGGAGGCCACAGCCGAGCTTGCCCCGCTGTCGCTGAAAACCAATGCGCTGCTGGCGGCCAACGAAGAGAGGCTCGCGGCAACGCGCATGCAGTTCGCAAACCTCGCCCATGGCCTCAAGACCCCGGTGGCGAGCCTGCTGCTGGCGCTCGACGGGAAAAACGATCCCAAAGGCGCATTGCGCAGCCTCGCCGCCCGGATCGACAACCGGATCAAGCACCACCTCGCCGCCGCCCGCCGGGTGATGGCCTCATCGAACAATGTTGCCAGCACCGACATGGCGGCGTCGCTCGCCGATCTCTACCGGGCGATCGGCCAGATCCATGCCGAACGCAGGATTGCCTTCGACAGCGACATCCCCCCGGACCTGCGGGTCGCCTGCGACGAAAGCGACGTCGAGGAAATGCTCGGAAACCTGATCGACAACGCCTTCAAATGGGCTGCCTCGCGCGTCACTGTCCGCGCCCGCCGCGACGGCCCAACCGTCCGCATTGTAATCGAGGACGACGGCCCGGGAATACCGCTGGATAGGCTGGATGCCGTGCTGCTGCCCGGTGTGCGGGAGGACGAACGCGTCCCTGGCAATGGCTTTGGCCTCAGCATCGTGAACGAGTTGGCGGGCCTTTATGGCGGATCGCTGACGCTCGAGGCTGGGACGGTGGGGTTGGTGTGCGTATTGTGTTTGCCGGTGGCAGTGGGAGTGGCGGGGTAAGGTCTTCCTGCATTCGGTAAAAATTAAGCGCCACAGCGCGATTCCTCAAAAGAGGTGTGAGCCAAAATCCGATGCGGCGAATTTTTCAACAATTTCAGCGCAAAGCCCTTCTGACATGTCCCTGAAGCGCAGCTGTCGGTTCTCGACATGACGCTCCCGCCCTCAAAGCCATCACCAGGGCCCCCTGTACCGATCGCCGCCGCTCTCGACGAGACGTCTTTCGCCTCGCGTCTGCCTTGTTGGGCAGCTATCCTAAGCACCGATTCGCTATCCGCGACGAGGGCGTGGCGTGAACGAAGCATCAAAGGAGAGCGCGATGACGGACGCCAAGGGCGGCATTTCGGGACTGCGGCCGCACATTACTGTGATCGGCGTCGGTGGTGGTGGTGGCAATGCGATCAACAATATGATCGCGGAAAACCTGGCAGGTGTCGAATTCGTCGCCGCAAATACCGACGCGCAGGTCCTCGCCACGTCCAAGGCGACGCGCCGTATCCAGCTCGGCGCGAATGTGACCGAGGGTCTCGGCGCTGGTTCGTTGCCGGAGGTCGGCCACGCGGCGGCCGAGGAATCGATCGATGAGATCATGGATCACCTGGCCGGGTCGCACATGTGCTTCGTCACCGCCGGCATGGGCGGCGGAACGGGCACGGGTGCAGCACCGGTCATCGCGCGGGCCGCGCGTGCCGCCGGCATCCTGACGGTCGGCGTCGTCACCAAACCCTTTACGTTCGAAGGTAACCGCCGCATGCGAATGGCAGAAATCGGCATCGAGGCGCTTCGCCAGGCGGCCGATACGGTTATCGTTATTCCCAATCAAAACCTCTTCCGCATCGCCGATGCGAAAACCACGTTCGCCGATGCCTTCATGACGGCCGACCGCGTGCTCTATGCCGGCGTTGGCTGCATCACCGACCTGATCGTCAAGGAAGGCCTGATCAACCTCGATTTTGCCGACGTGAAATCGGTCATGCGCGGCATGGGCCGCGCCATGATGGGCACTGGCGAAGCCTCCGGCGAAAGCCGCGCGATGAAGGCGGCGGAAGCGGCCATTGCCAACCCGCTTCTCGACGATATCTCGATGAAGGGCGCCAGGGGCGTGCTAATCTCGATCTCGGGCGGTTCGGATATGACGCTGTTCGAAGTGGACGAAGCGGCAAGCCGCATTCGCGACGAGGTGCAGGAAGACGCCGATATCGTCGTCGGCGCCATCTTCGACCGCAGCCTCGACGGCAGGTTCCGCGTCTCGGTCGTGGCGACCGGACTGGAAGGCAGCCCTCTGCCCGCATCCGCGCCTCACGCCGCCGAACAGATCCAGACGCGCACGCTGCAGTAAGCGTCGCCGCTGGTATCGTGGCTAGACGTCGCCCGGGACATTAACGGACGGGGCGGCGTCACCGTTTGACCGGCTGAAACCCGGTCAGGCGAAGAGCATGTCTGAGACCTCGCGCACCACGGAGATTTCGACGGTCTCCGTGTTTGGGATGCGGAGAGCATCCGCCGCTGAATCATAGACGATGTTGGAGATGTAATCGCCTCCGCTTGAGAGAGCTTCATCCTGAAGCGCGAAAGCCGAAGGCTGGAACGAGCCTCGACGCGCGAGAGGGTGCGCCTCGCATCAGTCCCGCCTTTGGACCCCGACTAGAATCCTCACCCCACGACCCGCCTGATCTTCGCCGCATCCTCGGCCGTCGCCGGGTTGTAAACCACCATGCTGAGGTCCGGCCGCCCGTCCACCTGAAAGGCCGAATACTCGAAAGAGAGCAGCCCCAGAACCGGGTGCTTGATGTGTTTGGCGCCCTCGCCGTGCGTACGCACGTCATTGTCGCGCCACATCGCCAGGAATTCCGGGCTCTTGCGGCAGAGTTCGTCGACTAAGGGCTCGACCTCGGCCGCAGCACCCGCGCGGGCCGCGTCCACGCGGAAGGCTGCGACAACGAAGCGGGCGACGCTTTCCCAGTCGTACTGGGCAGCGCGCACGCGCGGATCGAGGAAGATGAAGCGCAGCACGTTGCGCTCCTCGGGCGGCAGCGCGCCGTAATCAGTGAGCAGTACGGTTGCCGCCCGGTTCCAGGCGATCACGTCCCAAATGGCGTTGCGGATCAGCGCCGGGCTCGGGTCCAGTGCATCGAGCACGCCCTGCAGCCTGGGCGTCACGCCCTCTTGCCTGCGGTAGCGCACCTCGGGCGGCCGGCCCAAGCCGATGAGGAACAGATGCTCGCGCTCGATATCGGTCAGCATCAGCGCTCGCGAAATCCGATTGAGCACGTCGGCTGACGGCGCACCGCCGCGGCCCTGCTCCAGCCAGGTATACCAGGTCGGGCTGATATTGGCGCGGTTTGCTACCTCCTCTCGGCGCAGGCCGGGTGTACGGCGGCGATCGCCGGCAAAGCCGAAGGCGGCCGGATCCAGCTTGGCGCGGCGATCCTTGAGATAGGCACCCAGCCGGTTCTCGGAGCTGACGAATTCACTCATCCTGTTAGCCATTATACCATGATAAACTCACTACTTTACCAGGATACGGCACCGGTCGATATCTGTCTCCATCGAAAACGGAGATATCGACATGCGGGTATTCGTCACCGGAGCTACAGGCTGGGTCGGCTCGGCCGTCGTCAGCGAATTGATCGCTGGCGGTCACCAGGTGCTTGGCCTCACCCGTTCAGACAAGGGGGCTGCGGAATTGTCGGCGGCCGGCGCCGAGGTCCATCGCGGCACGCTCGAGGATCTGGAAAGCCTGAAGCGCGGCGCAGCTGAGGCCGACGGCGTGATCCACGCGGGCTTCAACCATGATTTCTCGAAATTCGCCGCAAACTGCGCCCTCGACCGGCGCGCCATCGAGGCGCTCGGCGAAGCCCTCCAGGGCTCCAGCCGCCCGCTGCTGGTCACCGCAGGCCTCGGCCATGCGCCCGGCCGCGTCGGCACCGAAAAGGACCCGCCGATGCCGACCACCGAGACCTATCCCCGCGCCTCCGAAATCACCGCGGTATCGCTTGTGGCGCGCGGTGTGCGGGCCTCCACCGTCCGGCTTCCGCCTTCGGTGCACGGCCATGGCGACCACGGCTTCGTGCCGATCCTGATCGATTTCGCCCGGCGAACGGGTGTTTCGGCCTATATCGGCGAAGGCCAGAACCACTGGCCGGCGGTGCACAGGCTCGATGCCGCCCGCCTCTATCGCCTGGCGCTGGAGCGCGGTGCCGTAGGCGGCCCCTTCCTGGCCGTTGCCGAAGAGGGTGTACCATTCAGGCAGATCGCCGAGGTCATCAGCCGGCGGCTCGACGTCCCCGCCGTCTCGCTGTCGCGGGAAGAGGCGGCAGAGCATTTCGGCTGGTTTGCAATGTTCGCCGGCTTCGATGTGCCAACGTCGAGCGAACATACCCGCACGCTGCTCGGCTGGCAGCCGACCCAACCGGACCTCATTGCCGATATCGATCACCCGGCTTATTTCGGAGGGTAAGGTGGTCCGCCGCGGCATGGAAAAGTGGATACGCTTGATGCTGCGCGGAGCATGTCCTGCGAGCGTTATGGGATGCCACGCCCCAATAATAGGATCGGAGCCGCGCCAGTCCTCTCGGGAGCCTCATCGAGAGGCTCCCCGGCGGGGCTTGAAGGACGACGCGGGCGCATCATCGGGAGGATGCCGCCAGCCAGGATCGCTGCCGACGGTTCAGCCGAAACCTGGCCTACCGCACCCGGCCCTCGTTCATATCGGCAGGATCGTAGTTGATGTCCCAATCCTTAGGCTTTTTCTTGCCGGGCTGATTCTTGTTGACCGTGGCATCTTCGGAGCCGGTGATAACTGTCGGCTTGGCGCTGGCCACACCGTTGCTTTTCCTATCGGCTTGTGATTTGGCGAATTGGCCGGCCGCGTCTTTCTCGGGATTGGCCATCTCATTCACCCTTCCGTTTCATGGCGTCGCCGAAATCCTTGGCTTCAGGATCGCGATTGTTTTCGCCGTGCGCGTCGCGATCGCGGTCGGGATCATCCTTAGCTTTCAAATAGCCGCGCGGCGCATTTCCTTTCGGGCCTTCCCAGCGGGGAGACTGGTCGGTAGTGCCGGGTGCGCCGTCCTTGGGTGTTGTCATGCCCATCGTCTTTCTCCTTGTTTCAAACAGGGAAAACCGAACAGAGCCGGAAGTGTTCCCGGGCGCATGAAAGGCCTGCGGCATCCTCTTGCGGCCCTCATCCCAAGGCGGCGCCTAGAAGGACACGCTGCTAGCCTGCTGCTTCCTACATTCTTTAGGTGTCCGCGCACCGACCTCACCCTTCGAAGCCCCTAATGGGGCACCTTACGGTGAGGTTCTCTTGAGTCGGCGCCAGCTTGGGCCCTTCCGAACTGCTGCTCGAATTAAGCTATTCCTGGATATCCGGCTCGGCGACCCTGGCAAGGTTCTTCAGCGACTCCTGCCAGCCGAGATAGCAAGCTTCAGGCGGAATGACGTCAGGCACGCCTGCCTGCACGATCTCAACCTCGGTACCGACCGAGACCTTCTTCAGCGTCACGGTCACTTCCATTTCCCCCGGCAGGTTAGGGTCGTCGAACTTGTCGGTGTAGCGAACGCGTTGGCCTGGGACGAGTTCGCGGAACTCGCCGCCGAAAGCATGGCTGTTGCCGGTCGTGAAGTTGCGAAAAGACATTCTGAACGTGCCGCCAACGGTCGGCTCAAGGTGGTGTACGGTGCAGAGGAAGCCGTTCGGCGGAAGCCACTTGGCAAGCGCGTCCGCTTCGATGAATGCGCGATAAATCTTCTCGGGGGTGGTCGCCAGAACGCGGTGCAGGCGTATGGTGTTCGGCATCTTCGTGATCCTTTTAAATGGACGGAATGGACGAGCTAAGGACGGATAAGGTCTGGCCGATCCGACACGGGATCGATCTTTTCTTCAAGAAAAATCGATCGAGCCGGATCACCAGTCAGCCCGGCGCCTTGACCTTGGTCAGTAGCCCCGGCGCATGGCAGAGCGCCAGCGGCTTTCCCGCTGCAAGCGTCTCCTCGATCAGCGAGCCCAAATACCATCTGTGAGATTTGAAGCTAAGATGTATGAAGAGAAGATCTGACGCGTGTAGATCAATGATGGGGCGTAAGCCCACCGAAGGACTTCGACAGTGAGCAAGCCGAATTATCGGGACATCGCCCGCCATGCCGGCGTGGGAACTGCAACGGTCGAACGGGTGCTGAATGGGCGTGGAGGTGTTCGTCCCGAACTTGTGGAGAAGGTCATATCCGCCGCACGTCGCTTGGACTACCCGCGCAAGCTTCCCGAGACCCATCGCGGCCTCCTCAGGATAGAAGTGCTGATGGTTCGTCCCGAGACCAGCTTCTACCGTCGCCTTTCCCATGCTTTCGAGAGAATTGCGGCAACGCTCGACCCTTTGGTCGTCGTGCATCGCAGCTTCACCGACGAGATGAACGCCGAGGGGATTGCGCGACGCATCCTGTCTACCGACCTTTCACGGGCCGGGCTGATCCTGGCAGTGCCGAGCAGCCCTGTAATCAGTGCGGCGGTGGAACAGGTCAATGCGCAAGGCCTGCCGGTCGTCCACGTCGTCACCCGCGCGTCCGAGCGCGTCGGAGAATTCATCGGCATCGACAACAATGCCGCCGGTCGGACGGCCGCGCTCTATATCAGCCGAATGGCTCCGCGGGCCGGCCCTGTCGTTGCAATCTGCCACCCCATCTATCAGGTGCATCGCGATCGGATCCGCGGCTTCTCCGCTTATTTTCGTGATTATCCCGGCGCCTCCAGCTTCGAATGGCTGGGATTTGGCGGCGATGAGGAGCGTCTCAGCGCCGATCTCCTGTGGTCGGCCCTGGAAATCTATCCCGGCCTTGCCGGGCTCTACAATGCCGGCGGCGCCAACTCCGCCCTGATCGAGGTGCTTCGCCGGCACCCGCGCGGCCGCGACGTGTTTTTCGTCGGGCACGAATTGACCGATTACACCCGAGCGGCCCTGCAGGACGGCATCATGGATGTGGTGCTGGATCAGGCGCCGGAGGCGCAGGCGCGGCGGGCGCTCGATGTCGTTCTGAATAGAATCGGCTTGACCGATATCAAACCGGACCAGGCGCCGATCCGTTTCATCACCATCACCAAGGAAGGGCTTTGATCTAATCAGATCAAGGAAGGCTTCGGCATTCACCAGCACCCCTGCTAATTTCGCGTCAGCAGAGATAGGTGGGCGACGCGGAAACATCCGGCGCGCCGCAAGGAGATGCCAATGGATGATCTGAAATTCGGCAAACGCAACAAGCGCGGCGACTGGGCGCCGGACCGGCCGGCCGAGACCGCGCCGCTTTTCGCCTTTCCGCCGCGGCTGACGGCGGTCCTGAAATGGCTGCCGCACTACTTCCTTCCCTGGAACCTCATTTTTGCGGTCTCTGCGCTCGCCTATTGGGCTTGGGTCATTCCCCCGGTCGACATGATGCAGACGCTGAGCCTTGGCTGGATCGCATGGCTCTATGCGGTGAACGCCATCGCGGTCTTCCTGTTCTACGGCGCCTTCGAATTGCATCTCTACGTGTTGAAGCGGCAGCAAAACCGCTTCAAGTACAATGGCAAGTTCCCGGCCGACCAGAGGAACAACGCCTTCTGGTTCGAACGCCAGAACCTCGACAATATTCTTCGCACCTTCCTGTCAGGCGTGACGATCTGGACGGCCGTCGAGGTCGGGATGCTCTGGGCCTATGCCAATGGCTACGCGCCGTGGCTGAGCTTTGCCGAAAATCCATGGACGCTGGCACTTGTCGCACTCGTGGTGCCGATCATTCATGAGTTCCACTTCTTCTGCATACACCGGCTGATCCATACGCCTTTCCTCTACAAATGGGTGCACTCGGTCCACCACAATTCGGTGAACCCTTCGCCCTGGTCGTCGCTGTCGATGCACCCGATCGAGCACCTGCTCTATTTCGGCACCGCGTTCTACCATCTGTTCCTGCCCTCCAACCCGATCATCATGCTCTATCAGCTGCATTATGCGGGTTTTGGGGCAATTCCCGGCCATGTCGGCTTCGACAAGGTCGAGATCGGCAAGGAGAGGCTGGTCGATAGCCACGCCTATGCGCATTACCTCCATCACAAATATTTCGAGGTGAACTACGGCGACGCCCTGATCCCGCTCGATAGGTGGTTCGGCACCTGGCACGACGGCTCCCCCGAAGGCGAGGCTCAGATGCAGGAACGCTATCGCAGGCGGAAGGAAAAATTGGCGGTCCGCAAGGCTCGCCTGGAAGTCGGTGGGGCCGCCGAATGACCTGGGTTTCAGCTGGCAAACTCGACCAGATCGAACAGGAAGGGGCCATCCGCTTCGACCATGGCGGCCGCACCTACGCGATCTACCGTGGTCCGGATGACAGCGTCTACTGCACCGCCGGGCTCTGCACCCACGAAGCGATCCATCTCGCCGACGGATTGGTCATGGATTTCGAGGTGGAATGTCCGAAGCATTCGGGCGCCTTCGACTATCGCACCGGCGAGGCATTGCGACTTCCCGCCTGCGAGAACCTGAAAACCTATCCGGCAGAGGTGATCGACGGAGAAGTTCGCCTGGCCCTCGGCTAAAGATGTCGCCCGGAAATTTGAAGCGGTCCCGGAATAAAGACATGCATAAAAATCAAGGCCTAAAGCGTGTCGCATGAATCAAAATCTGATGCGACCGATCCTCCCCGGCCGGCGTCTCCTCCTCACGAGCGCCGGCCGCCCTTTCCACGGAGAAAACATGGACGGTATCGTCATTATCGGTGCGGGCGAATCCGGCACCCGGGCAGCCTTTGCCCTGCGCGAAGCAGGCTATTGCGGATCCATCACGCTGGTCGGAGCCGAGCCACACCTGCCCTATGAACGGCCTCCCTTGTCGAAGACCATCAACGGCGCGCAGATGAAGCTGATTTGCGCGGCTGACGCACTGGAGGCGGCCGGCATCACCTATCTCAAGGGCCTGTCGGCTTCGACGATCAATACCGCCGCCGGAGCGGTTGGCTTGAGCGACGGGCGGGTGCTGCGTTACGAAAAGCTGCTTCTGGCCACCGGCGCGCGGCCGAGACGGCTCACATGTCCCGGTGCAGCGCGGGCACTCGACTTCCGTACCCACGCCGACGCCGAAGCGATATTCTCCGGGATTGCGCCGGGCCAGAGCGTGGCGATCATCGGCGCCGGTTTGATCGGGATGGAACTCGCATCGGTCCTCCGCGGAAAGGACGTTGCCGTCAGCGTGATCGAAGCGGCACTGAGACCTCTGGGCCGCGCCGTCCCCGCCCGTTTTGCCGAAAAGCTGCACACCAGACACGCTGCCGAAGGTGTGCGCTTTCACCTCGACCGGGGCGTGGCGGCGATCAGCGACGACGGCGTCACGCTGACCGATGGCAGCGTGGTGCACGCCGATCTTATCGTCGGCGCCATCGGAGTCCTGCCTGACATCGCTTTGGCGGAAGCATCGGGACTGGCCACAGGCAACGGGGTCCTGACGGATAACTGCCTTCGCACCAGCGCGCCGAACATTTTCGCGGCAGGCGATTGCGCGGCGGTGGCCCAGCCCGGCGGAGGATATATCCGCTATGAAAGCTGGCGGAACGCCAGGACGCAGGCCGAAACCGCGGCACGAAACATGGTCGGAGCCGCCGAGACCTTTAACACCCTCCCCTGGTTCTGGTCCGACCAGTATGATCTTGGCCTCCAGGTGGCGGGACTGCCGCAGCCCACCCATCAGATCGTCCTGCGTCCGGCCACGGAGGGCGAGCTCGAATTCTATCTCGACGATGGCCGCCTTGTGGCAGCGGCGGGCCTTGGCGTCGGCAATGGCCTGGCCAGGGACATCAAGCTCGCCGAGATGCTGATTGCCACAGATATCAGCCCGGAGCCTGGGGACCTCGCCAACCCAGCTGTTAACCTCAAGACCCTTTTGAAAAGCGCACGGGCGGCGTGATGCAGAAGCTGTTGGTCTTCCAATCGCTCTGGGCCATGGAGCGCCGGCACACCGATGGGTTCGAGCGCACACTCGACGACAACATCGCGATGATCTCCAAAGCGGGCTTTGACGGCATCAGCGCGCATTACACCAACCGCCGGGATGTCGTTCGCCTCAACGAGGCCATCAGGGGCACCGGCTTGAAAATCGAGGGGATCTGCTTCCCTCGCTGCGTCGAGGATCTATGTCTGCCACTGGAACTTGCCTCGGAGTTTCCGGTCAGTCACATCAACCTGCAACCCGATATCCGCCCGCGCCACATCGATGCCTGCCTGCCGCTTCTCGATGGCTGGATGCGGCTCGCTGAAGATGCCGGCATTCCCGTGTTCATCGAAACGCATCGCGACAGGATGACCGCGGACCTGTTCTTTACGCTGGATCTGCTAGATCGACGTCCCGAACTGCCGCTGCTGGCCGACCTTTCGCATTTCCTGGTCAGCCGCGAATTCGCCTTTCCAGTCGATGAGGAGAACCACGCTCTCATCCGACGCATCCTGCAGAACGCCCATGCATTTCACGGCCGGGTCGCCTCGAGCGAGCAGGTGCAGATCGAAATCTCCTTCCCGCATCACCGGCCCTGGGTCGATCTCTTCCTCGACTGGTGGGAATACGGCTTTCGCAACTGGCGATCACGCGCCGCCGATGACGCCGTGCTTGTGTTTACCTGCGAGCTGGGTCCCAAACCCTATGCAATCACCGGCAGAGACGGCAACGATTCGACGGACAGATGGGCGGAGGCCCGGGCGCTTCGGCGGATGGTGCACGAGTTGTGGGCCGCCACCGCCTGAACGAACGAACAGCCGAAACATCGATCCCTTCCTCTCGCCGCGCCCTCCTTGTAGCCACGTCCCAATGGTGGCGATCTGTCTGACAGATCAGTGCCGCGCATCCACACAACATCAACAGGTTGAGTGGAGGTTTGGGGATTGTTAATCAGAAATGCCTAATGTAAATCTTAACGAGCACAAGTTCTGCGAGAGTGGAGTTGCCATAATATTTGGCTGGGACATTGACTAAGGAGAGCCTCGGAGATGCGGAAAATTGCGGCCCGCTCGGCCCTCGGAAGAACAGAGGCAAGAGCTTCGAGTTCGATCGACCGGCTTTTGTTCTTTGACCGCGATTTCAATCCCGTCGAGAATTTCCTGGGCAATGAGCTGCCTGCTTCCGTAAAATCGGCAGCATCGCTCTGGGAGCATTTTCCAGAGCTGGACAAATCGGCGATAGCGCTCGCCTTGCACTCACTGGATGAGAGTGCCCCGCCTTTGCGAATATCGGGCGATCTCGGCAGGCCCGGGTGGCACGGGCTTACAATTTATCGGATCGGCGATCTGTTTGCCGTGGTTCGGTCCGAGGAGCTTGTTGACGATGAGCGCGCAACCCTCTTGCATCTGGCAACCCACGATCCGCTGACGGGGCTGCCGAACCGGCGCCAATTCGGCGAGGACCTCACGGAATTGCTGCAGGAGACCGCAGGTTCGAACGAGACTCTGTCGCTGATGCAGCTCGACCTGGACGATTTCAAACCCGTGAACGACACGCTCGGGCATCCGGCTGGCGACAAGGTTCTCCAACTTGCTGCGAGGCGTATTCAAGACTGCCTGACCGGTGATGACAGAGCCTATCGACTGGCTGGTGACGAATTCACCGTGATTTCCATGGGCGCGGGACATCCGGCCAAAGCGCAGCGGCTGGCAGAAGTTTTGGTTGCCGCATTCAAAAAGCCCTTCACGGTCGATGGCATCGCAGTCTTTGTCGGTACCAGCATCGGCATTTCTACCGCGCCGCCGGACGGGACAAGTCCTGAACAGCTTATGAAGGCGTCCGACCTCGCCCTCTACGCCGCGAAGAAAGAAGGCCGCGGCAGGGCAAATGCCTTCGATCCCTCGATGCTTGAATTGCTGGAGCAACGCGAATTGCTGCGCCGCAGCCTGCGCATGGCTTTGGTCCAACAGCAATTCTTCGTCGAGTATCAACCTTTGGCCGAAGGCGACCGCATTGTCGGCTTCGAAGCATTGCTGAGATGGCACCACCCGCTGCTTGGCAGAATTCCGCCAGCAGCATTCATTCCGATGGCCGAGGCCGACGGAATGATGCCTGACATCGGCGCATGGGTTTTGGAGCAGGCATGCCGTGAGGCGGTGAAGTGGCCTGAGAATTACATCGTCGCCGTCAATGTGTCGGCGGCGGAATTCCTGACAAGCGGCCTCACGGATCGGATTTCGCAGACGCTGGACCTTGTGGGACTTCCGCCCGAGCGTCTGGAGCTGGAGATCACCGAAAGCGTGCTGCTCGAGCGGACCGTCAATAACATCGATACCTTGAATACTCTCAATGTACTCGGGATACGAATCTCGCTTGACGATTTCGGGACCGAATATTCTTCCCTGAGCTATCTGAAGACATTCCCTTTCGACACGATCAAAATCGACAAATATTTCATCACCGATCTGGAAGGCGATCCGAAAAGCCAGACGATCGTTCGCTGTATTGTCGACCTCGCACATGGACTCGACATGCAGGTGACAGCCGAAGGGGTCGAGACGCCGGCTCAGGCGGAATGGCTGCAGAGCGTCGGCTGCGACAGGCTGCAAGGCTATCTGGTCAGCAGGCCGCTTCCGGTTGAGGCAATCCGAGACTTCATCGCCCGGGCTGAAACATCCGTAAGCCGGGCGCTACCATGCGAATAACGATTTTCGCTGTTTTTAGAGGGCACACATCAACCCGACGCTCCAGGGCAAACGAATGGAGACTGTATTGGAAGAGCAAACATCTTGCTTCGACGACCATGCATTGGCGCCGATGATATCGTTGGAACTGAACGTTGCAATGTTCAAATCTCAGTGGCAGTTTTGCGATAGGATTACCGAATACCTCTCGGAAATTCTCGGCCAAGGTCACAGCGATCCCGCTCGATATTCGAATTTTCTTTCCGTTGCGGCCAACGAGCTGATTGAAATTGCGTTCCGTTCGACGGATGAGCCGGGAAGGATAAGTTTCAGTCTCTATCGGAGCGCGACCTTCAACCGGCTGAGAATTGCGTTTGCCTGCGAGGAAGCATTTGGCTGGCAGAGCACGAGTGCGAGATCAAGCGAACGACAGTCGCTCCTGGGCGCCGGATCCGACTTGGTCTTGAAGTCCGACGGGACGATTTTGCTCCGAAATTTGGCAACCCTATTCCGGGCCGCTATCCGAATTGAGAAAAACGGTGCGCAGGGGATTCAAATCATTGCGGATTTCCCCTCGGCCGAGGACTTCCAATGAACCTGCTTGCCCTACCCTTCACCGTCCGTTTTGATCCGACAAATCAGGAGCTGTTGCTGTCTGGCAAAATGCGGCCCGAAAGTGCAACCGAGATTGCCGATGCCCTCAAGCTGGTGCGGCAAACTTTGGAAAAATACAGCGGCGTCGTTTACCTTAACGTCAAACGCCTGACGCACATCAACATGACGGCTTTCTCAGCCCTGTCCGATATACTGGCGGCAAGCTGCCGGACCAGGCCGGAACGGAAGATCGTCATCATTACATCCAGCGTGGTGGCCTGGTCGACCTCGCTGTTCGAGACTTTGGTGGCATCACAACCGAACTTATCGGTTGAAGTCTACGATTCGGCGTTTTATCCGGGCCAGAGTTTCGTCGAGGATGAGACCTTCATTCCCATTCTCCGCACCCAGACGAAAATGACATGGAGGCACGAGCGCGAACTGCTGCCGCGCCACGGTTTGCGCAGTGGCGTTGCCGTCGCCGATATCTGTTGCGGCATCGGTGATTTCGCGGCCTTGCTTCAACGGGAATTCAAACCGGCACGCCTTGTCGCACTGGATCATTCGGTGCGCAGCCTCGAATATGCTCGCAGGGTCGCTGCCGATTTCGATCTGCGAGGCATCGAGTATACCTATGGTGACGCTTCCCAAATGCTGCTTCGGGACAATCAATTCGACTTTGTGACCTGCCGACACTCGCTGCAGATTTTCAACCGTCCCGAAATGCTGCTGCGAGAGCTTTACCGCATCTGCAAGCCCGGCGGCCGTGTCTACATCACCAACGAAAAAAATTCGCATTGTCTGGGCGAGCCCCATGCAGAAACGATAAAATGGACTTACGAGGAAGTCGCCAAACTGTTCAGGCACTTCGACATGGATGTCGAGATGGGGCCGAAAAGCCGCCATCTCCTTGCCGACGCGGGGTTCGATAGCATCAAGGTCGATTGCTTCATGGTGACGAACCTCGACGGGGATCCGCAGGACTTCGCTGATATCATCGAAGCCTGGGAAAATGTCTATGCGGGTGAGATGGCCGTCCGACGCGGCGACTCAGTGGATTTTATCCGCAGGTTCCGGCAAGGATTCAAAGATCACGTCTTTGCTGCCCTTCACCCCAAAGGTTACGCAGGCTGGCCAATCTGGGCGGCTTCCGGCCGAAAGCCGCTATGATGGAGGGATCAACATCGAAAAGACCGACAAGGCTGGGCTCATTTCGGGCAAAGTTCATCCTGGTCGTCGGTGGAGCAGTCCTCTTTGACTTGCTGGTCAGCGGTGGACTGGCACTTTGGAACGTTCAGAGGCTGTCGCGTGACGCAACGCTCGAGGTCGGCCAGGGTCTTGAAGCTGCAAGCCAGGAATATATCCGCACATATGCGGACTCGACCGCAGCACAGGTAAGTTTGCTGCTGCGGCAGGTTCATAGCGACGTCAGTACGCTCGCAGGTGTGCTCCAGGCGCAGATCGACGATCCCAAACGCAATTCGGACGTCGGCACCGCTATCGCGAACACATCTCCAGGCAGCGTCAGCCTCTCTTACGATCAGCAGGGGCGGTGGTCTCAGAACGCTCCGGGCTCAGTCTCGGTCGTGAGCGTCTGGGGTTACTTACTCGGACAAGACCAGAAGCCGAGACCCGACGTTGAGAACGATATTCAGACGAGCGCGGTTCTCGATCTTGTTGCGCCGAGCCTGCTGCAGCACGGTGCTTCGAAGCTGCAGATGTATTACATCGGATCGAAAGAACGACCGATCTTCAGGACCGCGCCTTATACCGACCAGGCCCAGACTTTCGATCGGCTTTATCCCGGTCACAACGAGGCCAATTTCTGGGACTTCTTTTTTCCCGGACTTTATGAATCCTGGCAGGGCTGGGCCAAGGATGGCAAAACGCGACCGGTCGCCGACGACATAACCCAGACAGCTCCCTATACGGACGCCATTACCGGCAAGCTGATCGTCAGTTTTTTTCATCCGCTATGGACAGCCGACAGGAAGGATGTCGCCGGGACGGCCGGCGCCGATATCACACTCGACCAGCTCGCGCAGACGGTTGAAAATGTCAAAGTGGCCCAATCCGGCTTTGGATTCCTCGCAATGTCCGACGGCAACGTCGTGGCAATCAACAGCACAGGCGAAAAAACCCTCGGTCTGCGTGCCGCCAGCGATGCGAGCGGAACCGGCGTGACCGGCCTGGAGCGCTCCCTGAAGGGAAGCTCCCAGCCTGCGATCGCAAAACTGGCCCTTGACCGCGAACAGGGCATCCAACATCTGCTGTTGCAGCGGGATGGCAGCGAGGTCCCGTATATCGTCATCGTCAAGAAACTGCCTGCGACCAATCTCTGGTCCAGTGGCCCGGTCCGGCAGGAGGCGATGTTGCTTGGAGTGGTTGTGCCGGAGCGAGAAATCGATGCCTCGCTCTATGCGGCCCAGGCCAAAATTTCCGACGCGACGAACCGGATCGTGTTCTACCAAATTCTGGCGATCCTGATGTCGCTGCTGATCGTGACGATTGCGGTCTTTGCGGCATCGAAACGGATAACCGGCGGCATCAGTGCACTGGCCAATGCCGCCAAACGGATTCAGGCGAAGGATTATTCGGTCCGGGTAGCGATCAGAAGCAAGGATGAGGTCGGCGAAGCCGGCGAAGCATTCAATCGGATGGCCGAAGAAATCAGCTATCACACCGAAAATCTCGAGCAGCTCGTCGAAGAGCGAACCGCGCAGATCGAAGATGCAAAGGAAGAGATTTCGACGCTGAACGCGCAGCTCCAGCGGGAAAATCGCCGCCTCGGAACCGAGCTCGCCGTCGCCGAGAGGATCCAGCTCATGGTGCTTCCGCTGCATCAGGAGCTCGAGGAGTTTCAGGCGCTGGAGATCGCAGCGTATATGAGACCGGCGGAAGAAGTCGGCGGCGATTACTACGACGTCTTGAAGAACGGAAGCCGGTTGAAGATCGGCATCGGCGACGTCACCGGCCACGGGCTGGAAAGCGGCGTGTTGATGTTGATGGTTCAGTCCGTCGCCCGCGCCCTGCAGGAAGCCGGAAACACCGATGCGGTGAAATTTCTCACCAACCTGAACAGCGCCCTATTTAAAAATATAGTCAGGACCAAAATCGATAAGCACCTCACTTTGGCGTTTCTTGACTACGACGGAAAAGAGATGATCCTGTCGGGGCAACACGAGGAAGTTGTCGTCGTGCGGGCAAACGGCGAGGTTGAGCGCATAGACACCATGGATCTGGGTATTCCGATCGGGCTCGAAGCCGATATTTCCGCCTTCATCAAAACCCGTGAAATAGCCTTCGAAAAAGGCGACCTCATCCTCCTGCATACGGACGGGGTAACGGAAGCCGAAAACGACGCCGGAGAACTGTTTGGCATGGACCGCCTGTGCTGCGAAGCAGTTCGCTTGAAGGATCTGAGCGCTGAGAAAGTCGTTTCCGAAATCGTCGCGACACTCATGCTCTTTATCGGATCGCAGAAGATTTACGACGACATCACGCTACTCGCAGTGCGGCATAGGTGAGACATGAGGCCAACGGTATACGGCATCGAATCTTTGGCCGGCATAAGTCTGGATTCGGGCACGCGGCTGACCTTAACGGATGGCCCCCTTCAGCTTGGATGGAAGCACTCGGGAATGACGTCGGACTTCATAGCGGAAGTCATGGCTCTGCGGTATTCGAGTTCGAGGAAGGGCTACATGCAGGCCCATCATGACATCGGATACCTCAGCAACGAGTTGATCGAAAACGCCGTGAAGTTTCGACAGCCTGGTGAGATCCTTATTGAAGCCGGCATATTCGACGGGTCGTTTTTGATCAGGGTGCAGAACACGATCGATGGCGTGACATCCGCTCGCTTTCAGCAACTATTGCATCGCCTCCAATCGAGGGACCCCGGAGAACTTCTTCTTGAGCAAATCGAAACCAACGCCATATCGACAGCAAGCGGTTCGGGCTTGGGGTTACTCACCCTTCTGAGCGATTACGACGCAAAAATGGCATGGGCATTCGAAGAGAATGAAGGTGAGCGTATCATACTGACGACGACTGCAGCCGTGGCGATGCCGCCCTCCTCCAATCCGTGAGCGAAGAATGGAAATCAGTGACGAAAACTTCCGCGTATGGGCGGAACAAAACGAAGTGTATTTCGATGGGGTATTCCGACTGGCCGGCCCGGACGCCTATGCGCCCATCTACTCATTGATAACAGGCCTGCTCCACGACGGGCACAAACAGGTGACCTTCAACCTGACCGGTCTCCAGTTCCTCAATTCCTCCGGTATAAATCTCCTGGCCAAGTTGACCATTGAAGCCAGAAAAATGGGCGACCTGCTGCTCGTCGTCAAAGGCACGCACCAATATCCCTGGCAAGCGAAGTCTCTGCCGAATCTCAAGAAATTGCATCCGCTTCTCGACTTGCGGTTGGCGTGAGTTGAAGAGCCTCTTCGGCTCTGCTCCTTGGGACCGCCCTCTCGCCAAACTTCGCCGGCCTAAGCACTCGGATGCTTCGCGAGCCCGCCGCACTGAATGAGGCCGGAAAACTCTAGCTTCCGGCGGTCCAAGGTTTGGGGCACCAAACTCGCCGAGGCTCCAATCGCCGGATGAAAGTTCAGTGACAGGTCACGCCCCAAATAGGCGGCTCACTCGCGTGACGCCGGTAACCGGTGCTCCGCTCCGACGTTGTCCTCGCCGCCCAATCTGTGATCGCCTTTCCATGGACGAGCAACGGGAGTTTTTCCATGGAACTGCATGCCGCATAGCCGGCACGATCCCTCACCCAACCGGATGATTGCAATCACTGGTCCGGACTATACTTTAGAGCAAGTTTTCGGCGACTCCACCCGATGATGTCGCCGATTGGGGCTCAATCTTCGCGACGAACTCTTTTTTAAAGAGCATGCCCGAGCAAGCAGATGTGGCTGATGTAAAGGAACGTTCATGGCTGTCAGCCTTGATCGGTCCTCAGGCTCATCGAACGATGTTCCAGGGGTAACGACATGCGCAAGCCAATAGCAGTCGGCCTGGCCTTGATCGCCATGTACTTTCTCGGCGGCATGAGCGCGAGACATGAGATCTTTCCTTGGCCAGAATTTTCCGCGCTGAGGAAAATGGTTGAGGCGGAGAAGGCGGCGGCTCCAAGCCGTTATACTTTCGACAACAAGGAACGACTGATCGGGGATGAATCAAAAACACCTGTGCCCTGCCCGACTCAAACTGATCGAACGGCTGTCTTACTGCTTCTTGGCCAATCGAACGCGGCCAACGACGGTGGACAACGGCATCGGTCAAATTATGGCGCTCGCGTTGTAAACGCCTTTGACAAACGGTGCTTCATCGCGGCGTCGCCACTTCTTGGATCGACCGATACCAAGGGAGAGTACTGGACGCTTCTCGGGAACGAATTGATCGCATCAGGACAAAATGACAGCGTCATCCTCGCACCGCTCGCATACTCCGGATCTGAGGTCGCACGATGGGCGGCAGGCGGTGACCTCAATCCTGTGCTGGTCGAGACAATGAAACAGCTTCAGGATTCCGGCTATCGGATAACAAGCGTCCTCTGGGTGCAAGGAGAGAAGGACCTCGTTATGGGCACCACTGCGGAGGCCTATCGGGATTATTTCCTGTCGATGGTCGACACATTGCGTCAGCACGGCGTCGAAGCACCCGTTTACATTTCGATCGCATCGAAATGCCTCGAACCGAGCAACGGCGGCTTCAAGGAGCATATTGCAGACAATGCGATCGTACGGGCGCAACTGGCCTTGTTAAAAAGCGGCCGTGGTATCCGAGAGGGCGCAAATTCTGACGCGTTGCTCGATGGGGATGACCGCTACGATGATTGCCATATCGGGGGCACAGGCGCGGAGAAAGTGTCGCGGGCCTGGCTGGACCTTCTGCGCGGCGATCGCCGCCTGGAAAGCTCGCGATAGTCTTCCCCGAACCGTTTTCGCGCCTTGGCGAGCTTCGGCTCAAGTCACCGACGAGGCCGAGGCCTACCTTGGCCAGTGGGTCCCATAGGACCATAGCCGGGGCTCTGCATCAGACCTCGGGCCGATGCGCAATGCGCGATCACCGTCTAATCTTTGGTATCTGCTCACGTCGTGCACCGGCACGGCTCTTGATATTCTGACTCGGAGAAGAACGATGCGGATAGCAACCATAGCGTCCCTGGCCGTGCTGTCGCTGGCGCTGGCAGCAAGCCCGGTAACGATTGCCGGGCTCAGCATGGTCGCACTGGCAAAGGACGGTGGAAACGGCGGTGGAAATGGAGGAGGCAATGGGGGCGGTCACGGCGGCGGCAATGGAAACAGCGGCAACCAGGGCAGCGGCAACCGGGGCAGCGGTTCGACCCATGGCAACTCCAACTCTCAAGGCGTGAGAGGCAAATCCGGCGAGGCGGCGGGCAAGTCCAAGTCCGCCAAAGCAGACGAGGCTAAAATCGGCACGAGAGAAAAGAACCTGTCGGCGCAGCTTGCGGGCCTCAACTCCTTGAAGCGAAATTATAGGGCATTGATGCATACGTCGGACCCACGCATGACGGCCATTTCGGCCTATGCCGTGGCTTATGCTCAGTATGAACTCGACAATGGAATCGAACCCGCGACCGATGACCCTTTGTTGGGGGATGAGGCGCTTGAGGATGCATTGGCTTCGGCAACGAAAACCGGTCACGTCAGCCCAGCGGTCCTGGCCGAAGCCAAAGACATTCTCGGCGTGGGCGAAGCGAATGGAAAGATCGATCAAATCCGCACCTCGCTTGAGAACGCCGCTCCTGCGACGCTCGATCAATAGCCGCCAGTGAGGTGCAGGCGGAGCGAAGCGCCCAGTGGTCGTGCTTCGCACTAAACTACGAGAGCATTTCCGTCTTTGTCAAAGTAGCGGAAATGCTCTATTTTTTTGAGCAATTTCGGGTGCAGACATGCTGATCGAGCCGGCAGCCCTTTGCATGTTCAATTCGCACTAATTTTTAGATGATTGGTACGAAATGAACATGCAAGGGGTATCTGGGATGTCGATCTTGCTAAGAAGTTTGGGGCTACTGGTCGGAGTAACTTTAGCGGTGCCAGCCTTTGGCAATTGCTTGACCGCCAACGAGACCAAACAGGGCGTGCTGCTGACGAGAGAAGTGCCTTTCTTTTCCGTATTCTACAAGCCGGACGGTTCGGGTCTCTCCGAACAGAAGCTGGTGGAGCGTAACCATTCACTGCAGCCGGTGACGGCTGTCTATTTGCACCCCTTGCTCGTCGAAAAGAGAGTTGGTCCCAACGGGACGCATGAGCTGAAATACACGAATGCGATTGCGTTGGACGATCTGCCACAGAAGAAGACCTGGCAATCCGACACTACGCTTTTCCTCAATGGCAAAAAATCCGTTTCGGGCACTACTTTTATTCGGTTCGACGGCTTGGGAGAGGAAACGATTGCATCTTGTTCCTACAAAGTTTGGGCCATCAACAGCCGTCTGGAACTGACGGGATTGCCTCCGATTATTTTCGAACAATACTATTCCCGCGAGCTTCATCTCGTTCTTCGTTCGGTAAGGCTAGGCCCCTCCAACCAGCCGTTGAGCGAGGTTCGATTTGATCGGTTCCAAATTGGCTGGGGCAACTAGGCGGACGTCCCTCTATCATCCCAGAAAACCCGTTCTCTAAGGGCTTCTAAAGGTGTAGCGCGACTGGACAAAGACCGCTGAAGGTGCCTCTGAGACTCAGAGTCTAGCCCCTTGGACAGACTGACCTGCCGCAGAGGAATTCGAGCGCCTTCTGGAGCAAAGCACACGTTCCTTCTTGATGCCCCTGTTTAACGCATTATTCCCTCAATGTCGCAGCCGAAGGAACCTCTCAGCCGAGGCCTTCTCCAATCCCGCATTCACGCCAGAGTTACTGTACGCTGCAAATCTACGATGTTGCCTCATCAATCACACGCCCCATGGCATATGACGGCTGGTAACCTGGCAACACATTGCCAGTGGGTCTGATGGAACGCATCAACGCGTCTCGGGACTTGCCTACGATTACACCTGCTTTTCGCAAGCCAAAAACGTAAGGACCCACGTCAGCAGGCAGTGAATTGAGCGACAATCCCAACTCTTTATCGGAAAGATGGGCGACAGATGCTGCCAGTTCAGCGACCTTCCTTTCCATCGCCGCGTATTCCTTCGTCAGGAGGAGTACGATGTTGTCAAAATCGCTCCAAAACTCTTCCGGCAAATCACGACGAATCGCGGCCATGTCGTCCCCGGCGGCCATTGCTTCCCACATTGCCAATGGCGTGCAGCGTGAGATCAATGCATGGATACGACGGTACTCGGAGCCTTTGAGTTTGAGGCGCAAGCCATTTGTGAATCTAACCACAAATCCCTCGTTGTCGCGTGGGAGCGTTGCAGTATGGAGCATCATGTCCGGCATATTCCCGAACTGATGGCGTTCGGCCGCACGCCATCCCAACGCTTGGCTGGTCGTTCGAACCTCGTCGTAGGTTACTTCAAGACCTGAAGCGTGGTAGGCCGCCAACATCACCATGGCAGGCTCCGCATATCGCACGACAATTCTGTTTTCCGGATATACCGCCTCGAACAGATATGTCGTATCCGGCGACAGACCGGAGAGATCGTGGGCATCCAAGCGTGCTTGAGCCCATAGGGCCTGTTCGGAGTCGAACGCGCCTTTGGTGGCTGCGTGCCAACGGCCAGCATCATTGAACACGATTATCAGACTACCATCGAGCTTTTCGAATGCCTCAAACGGCAGATCGGGTACTTCGCCATGCCGCTCGCCGACATTGAAAAACTTCGGAAACGGCGTGGCAACGACCCGGCCAGCGCCCTCGTCCACAATGAGACCGCGAGCGATCAGCGAAAACTGATCCCAACCATCCTCATATACGCACCGGGGCGTATAGATGTAGAGCTGCAAAGTATTGGTTGCGTTCGGACGGCGATGGACATGGCCTAGCCCTTGGGCTCGCTTCAAGCCAGCGATAAGGTCGGGAAACGGGATTTGGCGTGCAGGGTGTATCGAGTCGTTCATCTTTTCACAGTGCCCTCTTTTATCGCCTTCAGAATTAATTCTGGCTAAATTTATCAATTGTTCAGCCGTTCCACGCCGTCAGATGCGATTTACTAATAGATTTGATTGTCCGCTCTGATGGATGCAACGCCTATTGGGTTCGGACCCAGCACAGCCTTTGCCAATGATTTCGCTGCTGGCGTTCGCGATCCCCGCGTCGAAGCGTGAAACCGATTCGAGATAGCGGTACGATCAATCATGCTCAAAGAATTTATTCTCGCGGCATTATCTAGGTTGCCACAAGGTGTGATTGGGGCACCGCTTACCACGCTCATGCGGACTCGGCAGGCCGATCGAAATGGTCAGATGCTCCCCGGCATTTCAGTTCCCCTCGCTCTGTTATTCCAGCAGCGAATTGGCCTGCCCCTCGGGGCGGGCCGCTTTGAGAGCCTCACTTGGGGTGCTCCGTAGGGGCTTAGAAGGATTAGCCGCCGGAACCGGAGTCAGTCGTCACGTGCGCCCTCACCGCCCATGAGCTGGTATCGTGATCGGGGTGCTGGTTGTTGCTCTGCTTGATGGCCGCGGCCCAGTCGGCGCCGTTGCTTTCGGTCGCGCCGGTATTTTCTATGTCGGTGATCGTATCGAACCATGCCACAATGTTCTCGGTGCAAGTATTGGCATGCGGCGGGAAGAGGTTTGGGTCGTCGAGCGAGCCGATCATCAGGTTGGTGCGGCCGTTTTCGAGGTGGTGGAAAAACAAGGGCGTGCCGCAATTGGCGCAGAAGCCGCGCTCGACAAGCTCCGAGCTCTTCCAGATGCTTGGCTTGCCGCGTGTCCAGGCGAGCGCATCATCGGGCGCGGCGACCAGCGCAGCAAAGAGGTTGCCCGAGGCTTTCTGGCACATGCGGCAATGGCAGAGATGCGAATTGTCGAACATCGCGGTTGCGTGGTAGCGCACGGCACCGCACTGGCAGCCGCCGCTCACCTCCATCTCGATGCGCTCCATTTTTCTTCTCCTTCAAGAGGCGGGTTAGGCTTCATCTCTTTTAGGTTGTCGTTTTTTGATCGTCCAGCCTGGCAGGAGATTGCAGTTCGGCGAATGCAAGAAGCAGCGTTGTGGCGTGCTTCGAGGCTCCGCCCTCTCGGGCTGCGCACCTCAGCATGAGGAGCGGTGGAGGATGCCGCACTGTCATGGCGGGCGCAGGAGGATGTGCGCGACCTTCAAGAGAGTCTCGCATGCAGCAACATTGCCCCTTACATCCATCTGACGCCGTCGCACCCGCCTCGTCTTTCGAGGCTC
>NZ_AEYF01000023.1 GCF_000292525.1 Rhizobium sp. CCGE 510 | reverse complement strand
GCGCGACGCCGGCAAACCGCCCTGAGGTGCCCCGAAGGGGCCTCGAAGGACGAGGTCGGCCACCGGTGTTGACGGGCAAGGAACGGCGGGAGCGTGTCCGTCGAGGCTACGCGCCTCGGGATGAGGGAGGTTGGAGGATGCCGCCGCTTCTTCATCTCCTTCAGTGCGTTACCGCCTCACCCCTCCAGCTCAACAATAGCGCAACCATAGCCCCCAAGATCCAGCCTCCCCGCGACCGCCTTGCCATCATCCAGCAGATCCCGCCCGGCCGGTACGCCGCCGATTGTCGCGGGCTGGTCGGTGTAGTTTTGCACGAAGAGCAGCCGCCGCTCCTCGTTCATCCGCATTGTTACCTCCACGCCCTCCGGCAGCCCGCCCACCAGCGGCTCCACTCCGGCCGGTGCAAACAGGCGTTCGGTGAGCGCTTCGGTCAGTTCAGGCGTGAGATAGGTGCCGACATAGACCACCTGCCCCTTGCCGACCTTGCGCGACGTCGCCATCGGCTGGCCTTCGGCATAGCGGTTCGACCAGGCGGCGATCACCTCGACGTCGGGCTCGACGGTGAGGTTTTCATAGAAATGGCCGGCGGCCAGTTCGCGGTTGCCGATCTTGAAGCGGCGCTGGCGGCGGTGGGATTCGGCCGGCTTGTTCGGCGGGATGACCAGGCCGCCGGAGCGCTCCATCACGTCGAACAGCCCGTTGGCGCCTGGCGCTGTGAGACGGCCGAAATCCTCGACGCGCACGCCGGTCAGCTTCGAAAGTGCTGCGCCCGGGGCGGTCTCGCGGATGACGTGGTTGTCTTCATTGCGGGTGCCGGTGCGGGCGCCGATGACGACGGTGCCGCCCGAGGCGGCGAAGGCTTCGAGCCTTGCCGTCCATTCGTCCTTCCACATCACCCAATGGGGGACATAGAAGAGCTTCAGCTTCGATAAATCGTCCTCGGGATGGATGAAGCCGCAGGCGATGCCGCGATCGTAGCAGTACTGATGCATAAGGATCGCATCGTCCTGCGGGCTCGGCAGGCCGATCGGATAGGTCTTGTGGGCTTCCTGGTTGTCGAAGTCGGAGCCGGCGATACCGACATCCATGCGCACATAGGTGCCGAGGATCTTCGGCTGCAGCGCGATCATCTCGGTGGCGAAGCGCTTCGCCTCATCGTAGCGGTGGCGGGCGCCATCGTCATGGTCGATAATGCCCATCCAGTAGATCTCGGCGCCGAAATGGGCCGGGCGCCAGCGGAAGAACATCAGGCCGTCGGCGCCATGAGCAACGGAGGATAGCGCCATGCGGCGGAGTTCCCCCGGTTCCGGCGTCAGCGTGCAGAAGCCCGGCTGGCTGCCGAAGCCCGATTGCTGCTCGGGCACGATGTAATTGCCGGAAAAGCCGCGGCAGATATCGAGGTGCAGCGCCTGCACCTTGGCGTGGTTTCCAAGCCGCTGGAACTCGTCATAGAGCATCGGATAGATGTCGTAACCGACGAAATCGAGATCCTTGCTGAACTGGCCGCGGAAATCGATATCCCGCAAGCCGCCGAGATTGTGGAAGACGAACCAGGAGTGTTTCACCGCCCGCAGGATCTCGACCTGGTCGTGCTGGAAGCGCGCCGTCGAGAAAGCGAGGAAGCGGTGGTAATCCTGCAGATGGCCGGGGCTTGGGAAGGTCGGGCCGAATTCGATCGGCAGCACCACCTGGTCAAATCCATCATAGGCAGTCGCCCAGAAATCGCCGCCCCAGGCCGTGTTGAGCTTGGCGATCTCGCCGTATTTATCGGCGAGGAACGCCTGGAATTCGCTGAGCGTCGCTTGGGAAAAGCTCTCCGGCATGCTGGTGTTCAGCTCATTGTCTGTCTGCCAGCCCACAACATGCGGAATGTCGCGATAGTGCTCGGCCATCGCCCTGGTGATGCGTTTGCTGTGCTCGCGAAAGACGGGGCTTGCCGTGTCGCAATGCTGGCGCGAGCCGTGGCTCATCGGCCGACCCTTGCCGTCGACCCGGAGAATCTCGGGATGTGCCACGGTCAGCCAGCGCGGCGGGGTCGCCGTCGGCGTGCACATGATCGTATCGATGCCGTAGCGGCCGAGCATTGATATGGCCCGGTCGAAAAGGTCGAAATCGAAAGTGCCGAGCTTCGGCTCGAGAATATGCCAGGCGAATTCCGCCATGCGGACGGTGTTAAAGCCGGCTTTGGCCATGCGCTCGGCGTCGCGTTCCCAATAGCTTTCATCGACATGCTCGGGATAATGCGGGGCGCCGACGAGAAAGCGGTCGGTCTTGACGGGGTTCCATACGGAGAGGGTCTTGTCGGACACGGGATAGTCTTTCCTTATCTGTCGAGAATGGTCTTGCGGGCGCTGATCGTGCGGCCGCCATCGGATGAAAAGAGATAGAGCTCGCGGGCATCGAGCTTCAGCGCCACCTTCTGCTCGGCGGCAAACGGCGCGACGTAACTCAGTTGCACCGTGATGTTGCCGGTGCCGCTCTCCGATGCGATCGTCCGCATATTGCCGGCGTCGACATAGAGGATGGTCTCACGGCCGAGATGCTCGACCAGCCGCACCTCACCCTCGATCGCCCCGCCCTGGCTGGCATCGGTGACCATCGATATCGTCTCCGGACGAATGCCGAGCGTCAGGCTGGCGCCTTTTGCAAGCGCCGTCGCCTGCGCCAGCTCCACCGTGACCGGCACTAGACCGGGCGCCGAAACGGTGACATCTCGGCCGGACACGTGGTCGACGGTGACGCCGAGGAAATTCATACGCGGCGCGCCGAGGAAGCCGGCGACGAAAAGATTGTCGGGATTGCGGTAAAGTTCCAGCGGCGAGCCGACCTGCTCGATAATCCCCTGATTGAGGACGACGATGCGGCTTGCCATGGTCATCGCCTCCACCTGGTCGTGGGTGACGTAGACCATGGTGGCGCCGAGTTCGGCATGCAGGCTGCTGAGTTCGACGCGCATCTGGGTTCTGAGTGCCGCATCGAGGTTCGACAACGGCTCGTCGAACAGGAAGACCTCCGGCGAGCGGGTGATCGCCCGGCCGATCGCCACGCGCTGGCGCTGGCCGCCGGATAGTTGCTTCGGCCGCTTGTCGAGCTGATCGGTGATCCGCAGGATCTTGGCGGCGCGCGCCACCGCCGCATCGATCTCGGCCTTCGGACGCTTGGCCATGCGCAGGCCGAATCCCATATTCTCCGCCACCGTCATATGCGGATAGAGCGCATAGGACTGGAAGACCATGGCGATGCCGCGATCCCCAGGCTCCTGTTTGCTGACATCGCGGCTGTTGATCAGGATTTGGCCCGACGAGATCGTCTCCAGGCCGGCGATCGACTTAAGAAGCGTGGACTTGCCGCAGCCGGAGGGTCCGACCATGACGATGAACTCGCCTTGCGTGACTGAAAGGTCGATGCCGCGCAGCGCATGATAGGCGCCGTAATTCTTGTTGATTTGTCGGAGTTCGAGACTGGTCATGTCTGGCTCTCTGCTGTTGAAACTGAAGACTGCCGATTGTTCATCCCTTCACCGCTCCCATGGTCAGACCGGCGATGAAGTGCCGCTGCATCAAGAAGAACATCACCACCGGCGGCACGGCGACGACGATCGTGCCCGCGGAAATCAGGTTCCAGGCGGAGACCCATTCGCCGCGCAGATTGGCAAGGCCTGCCGTCACCGGCTTGACGCTATCGCTGACGGTCAGCACCACGGCCCAGAAATAATCGTTCCAGATGAAGGTGAAGATCAGGATGGCAAGGGCAGCGAGTGCCGGCCGCACCAGCGGGATCGCCACATGCACCAGCGTCTGGAACGGAGAGGCGCCTTCGGCGCGGGCCGCCTGGAACAGCTCGTCCGGGAGGGCTGCGATAAAATTGCGCATGAACAGCGTCGCAAAGCCGGTCTGGAAGGCGACGTGGAAGATGATCAGCGCCGCCGTGGTGTCGATCAGGTCGAGCCGCACCATCAGGTCGCGCACCGGGATCATCATGATCTGGTGCGGCAGGAAATTGCCGCCGACGAACAGCGCGAAGATCAGCATGTTGCCGCGAAAGCGGTAGCGCGACAGCACGTAGCCGGCGAGCGTGGAGAGCGCCAGCACGCCGATCACCGAGGGGATGGTGATGATCAGGCTGTTGAGGAAATAGCGGGCCATCGGCGTCTGGGTGAACACCGCCGTGTAATTGTCGATCACGCCGATGCCGGTCGGCCATCCCCACAAATTGCCGCCCATGACATCCTCGGTCGAGCGGAACGAGGTGAGAATGATGGCAAACAGCGGGCAGAGCCAGAGCAGCAGCACGATGACGACGGTAAGCACATAGAGGCGGCGCTGCCAGACGGCGGCTTCCGGAATGGGACGAGGATACATCAGCCTCCCCTCTCTTCGGTACGGATGATGCGGGAGAGATACCAGACGATGAAGACGGCCATGATCACGAACAGCACGGAGGCGATCGCCGCGCCATAACCGAAGCGGTAGGAGAAGATCGACTGCTCGAACATCTGGTAGGCGAGAACCGAGGAGGAGCCGAACGGGCCGCCTGATGTCATCACCGACACCATGTCGAAGGAGCGGAGCGCCCCGACGACGGTGACGGCAATGGCGATGAAGGTGACCTGGGTCAGCTGCGGCAGCACGATGTGCCACAGCATGTTCCAGCCCCTCGCCCCGTCGACGCGCCCCGCGCCGATCAGCTCTTCGCTGAGATTGTTGAGGCCGGCGAGATAAAGCACCATGCAGAAGGTGACTTGCGGCCAGAGTGCGGCGATGACGATGGCGAAGGTGACGAAATGCTCGTCGGACAGAACCGCCGGCGCCGTCGCCCCGAATGCCTTGAAGATCAGCGCGAGCAGCCCGAACTCCGGCGTATAGACCCAAGTGAACACCACGCCGACGGTGACCGAGGCGAGCACCAGCGGAATGAAGAACAGCGACTTCAGGAAGCGCATGCCGCGGATCTTCTGGTTGACCAGCAGCGCGATGGCGAGCCCGATCGGCGGCGCAGCCATGAACATGATGAGCCAGATCAGGTTGTTCTTCAGCGACACATAGAATTGCGGATCGTTGTAGAGTTCGACGTAATTGCCGAAGCCGATCCACACCATCGGGCCGAAGCCGTCCCAATCGTGCAGGCTGATCCAGATACTGCGGACCGCCGACAGCAGGATGACGGTCGAAAACAGCACGATCGTCGGTGCGATAAGCAAAGTCGGGGTAAGCCACCAACGCTGGCGGCGCCATAATGTCTGCATCTTGAGAACCTTGGTTTACGACAAGAGCAAGCGTGAAGCCTGCCCCTCATCCGCCTGTCCGCGTCGGGCTGCCCCTCATCCGGCTGCCGCCACCTTCTCCCCGCCCGCGGGGCGAAGGGGACAAGCCGCGACCTCTCCGTCCCTCACCCACGCCTCGCAGGGCACGTCCCCTCTCCCCGTCAAAACGGGGAGAGGGTTAGGGTGAGGGGCAAGTCTCAGAGTACGTGCCAGCTCAGATCTTATAGATCCGCTTGCGCGTCCCCTCGAGGCGCGTGAGGATGGCCTTGCGGCGGTCGGGCTTGGCCATGAACTCCTGGAAGCCGACCAAACCTGCCTGCGCCATGTCGGGGTCGCTGTCGCGGTCGTAATATTGCGACGTACCCTGCACCGTTTTCATCGTCTCCACAGCGACGTTGACGAGGTCGTCCTTGCTCGGCGGCAGGTCGTTGCGCGGCGGCACGTTGCCGCCCGGCTCCAGATAGGCGGCCAGATTTTCCGGTCTGTAGAAATAGGCAAGGAATTCGCGCGCGCCCTGCTTATTCCTAGCCTTGGCGGGAATGTGGATCGAATTGACCGAGAATTCCTCGAAGTGGCCAACCTTGGGGTCGAGCACCGGGAAGGTTGCGTAAGCGAGCTGCGGCAGGTCCTCGGCCGTGAAGGCCGAGCGCAGGAAGGCGCCGAGGTTCATCATGCCGGCCTTCTTCTGCGCCAGAAGCGCCGCCGCCTCCTGCCAGCCGAAAGAGGTGTGGTTCGCCGTGAAGAACTCCTTGGAAATCATCGCTTCCCACTGGTCGAAGACCGGGGTCAGCGACGGGTCGAGATAGCTCATTTCGCCGTTCATCAGCGCCATGTGCTTGTCGAGGCCGCTGATGCGCAGGTTCATCTGGTCGAACCAGCCGGCCGCCGGCCACAATTCCTTGGTGCCCATCGCAACCGGCGTGATGCCGGCCGCCTTGCACTTTTCGCCATAGGCCATGAACTCTTCGGCCGTCGTCGGCACCGTCAGGCCATGCTCGGCAAACACGTCCTTGCGGTAGAACATGCCCCAGAGCGTACCGCCTGTTGGCAGGCCGTACTGCTTGCCGTTGTCAGTTACGGCATTTGCCGTCGCACCCAGCACGTCCTTGTAGTTTTCCTTCTCGAAAAGATCGGAAATATCGTCGAACAGGCCGCGCTTGACGAAGGCGCGCATGCGGTTTCCCGAAAACCAGGAGCAGACGTCAGGCGCGCCGGCGACGAGGTAATTGCGAATGGCGGTCTTATGGGCCTCATGGTCCATGTTGTTGATGACGACCTTCACACCGGCTTCCTTGCTGAAGCCCGAAGCAATCGCCCTTAGCGCGTCGAGTGCGGCACCATTGTTTTCGTCGGAGATCATCGTGACCTCCTGCGTCTGCGCGATCGCCGGGATCGGGAAGCTGCCGGTGACGGCTGCGGCGGAAACCAGGCCCGCGCCCTTCAGGAGGCGTCTGCGGGTGGTCGACGGAAATTGCTGCAAAAATGTCATTGAATTCCTCCCAGTTGATCGATCGACATCTCCCGACCGCCGCCTCCTCCATGAAACGACCGACCAGGCATTCAACACATGCGATCCACCCGCAATTCCAGCGATAATCCGCTTGGCTGAGTTGATCCGCGGCCGAACTTATGCATAGATCTTTTCGGGCCGCAATAATTAATTTACAAAATTAAGGAATGCATCGTGAAGTTAAAAGGCGACCAGACCACGGCGAGAGCCATGAACCGACGCCTCATTCTCAACCTTCTGAGGCGCGAAGGGCCGAGAAGCCGCGCCGACATCGCCACCGTCATCGGCTTGAGTCCGGCCGCCGTAACCTTCGTCGTTACCGACCTTCTGGAGGAAGGCATCGTCATCGAAGGCAAGACCGTGCCCGGCCTTACCGGCCGCCGCCCAATCCCGGTGGATATCAACTACGAACACGCGCTTGCCGTCGGCTTCAAACTTATGGTGGATTCGGTCGAGTGCGTGGCGACCGACCTTGCCACCAACCCGGTCGCAGCCATGCGGGTAAGCCTCGACGGCCACGACGCCGACACGGTCGCCGACCTGCTGGCGGCCACAGTGCCCGAACTGGTCAAGCTCGCCGGCCGGCCGGACGCCAGGCTCGCCGGCATCGGCATCTCCATGCCCGGTGTCATCAATCACGAGCAGACCGCCTGCGTGCGCAGCCACCGTTTCAGCTGGAACAATGTTCCCCTCGCCTCGCTGGTCGCGGCCCGCGTGCACGTGCCGGTCTGGCTCGAAGACGACACCAACGCCTATGCCATCGCCCAGCAGCTCTTCGGGCTCGGCCGCCAGCATCGCAACATGGCGGTGCTCGCCGTCGGCGTCGGCATCAGCTGCGCGCTCGTCATCGACGGCAAACTCTATCGCGGCGCCAATGGTGCTGCCGGCAAGTTCGGCCACACGCTTTTCGAGGAGAACGGCCGGCTCTGCGAATGCGGCAAGCGCGGCTGTCTAATGGCCTATCACTCCGAAATCTCGATGCTCCGGCGCTGGCGTGAGGCAACCGGCCGCGACGAACTCGGTCTTCCCGATCTCCGCAAGGCGCTTGCATCGGGCGACGCCGCCGCCCTCGCCCTCGTCGGAGATTCCGGCCGCGGTATCGGCACTGCCCTTGCAAATCTCGTCAACATCACCGACCCCGAAGTCATCGTCGCCGGCGGCGAAGCCGTCTCCCTCGGCGATGCTTTCCTGACGCCGCTGCGCGAAGCGCTGGCCGCCCGCACCTTCAGAACCGCGCCGCCGCTGCTGCCCGACTGGGAGGACAACTCCTGGGCCCGCGGGGCGGCCGCCCTGGTCACCCAGAAGATCTTCGACTTCGAGTCATCGGGCGGGGTAACGGATATTGCGACGCTGGGCGTCAGGGGTTCGACTTCGGCGGCTTGAGCGGCGGGAGATAGGCCGGATAAGTCATTCCGTGCAAGCCCCCCTCTGCCCTGCCGGGCATCTCCCCCACAGGTGGGGAGATCGGCTGGGCGTAAGGTCTTCGTAAAACAACAAACGTCACGAATACCGAAACGGTAGACGGGCGGGAAGGTTTAGCCACTTGCCAATCTCCCCACCTGTGGGGGAGATGGCCGGCAGGCCAGAGGGGGGCTGGGACGGGCACGACATAGGATAAAATCCCCTCAACAACCCCGAGCAACCCACCGCGGCCTAGATACATTCGCTTACAAAAATGCAGGTTTCCAGACACATCCCTGGTTCAATCATCGACTGAAATAGCAATGCGGCCGATGAGCCGGAAAGGTCAATTCAGGAAGGATGACACGATGAAAATAATCCAGGCTATGGCCCTCGCCCTCGCTCTCGGCGCCGCCACGGCAGCGCATGCGGAACAGCCGCTGCAACGCACCGATCTCGTCAGCAGCGATATCGACGTGCCCGGCCATGAGGCCGTTCAGGTGCGCGTCGACTTCGCTCCCGGCGTTCTCGCGCCAAAACACTCACATCCCGGCGAAGAGATCGCTTTCGTGCTCGACGGCACGCTGGAATATCAGCTCGAAGGCAGCGGGCCGGTGACGCTCAAGGCCGGCCAATCCCTGTTCATTCCATCGGGCGTGGTGCACTCGGCAAAGAACGTCGGCAACGGCAAGGCTTCGGAGCTGGCGACCTATATCGTGCGCAAGGGCGAGCCGCTGGTCGTGCCCGCCAAGTAGGCGGCATCAAAATTGGAGCGGGCGCAAGAAGCGCCGCGCCGCGTCGACTTTTAGCCCGCCCGCCCCGTTTCGGTTTAGCCTATTGCTGCTGCTGCCCCGGCGGCGGCGTGCCGATCTTTTCCAGCACCTTCTTGGCCAGGGCCGGGTCGCTCTGCGCGGCCGTCAGGATCGAGGAATATTCCTCGACAGAGATGCCGTTGGAGGCCTCGACGGTGTCGACCATCTGCTTCTTGGCTTCTTCCTGCAGCTTCTGCTTGCCAGCCTCGTCCTTCGTCGCGCCGATCTTTTCCGAATATTGCTGCCGGACCTTGTCGACCTGCAGATAGGCAACGGCAAAGGCCTCGAGTTTCTGATCGCTGACGGCGGTAGGCGCGCCGTTGCCTCCGGTCTGCGCCTGCATCGGCGCCTGGCCCTGTGCCGGCGGCTGCGCTTGTGCCGACGGCTGCTGTTGAGCCTGGGCCATTTCCACAGCGGATGCCGGGCTGAAAGCAAGCAGGCTGAAGACAGCAGCAGTCATCATTGCCAGGGATGTGTAACGAGTGATCATATTCGTTCCTTTTCACGTGCATGATTTGATTGGCAGCAAGCCGCCCCAGTCGATCGCTCAGCCGCTCAAGGGCTGGCGAGGTCGCGACGATGGAACCTCTAAGAGGGCACGGTGCGGCAGTAACGGGGCCATTTGCTGACGATTGAGCGGCGGCTTTGTGACCGTCGACATGCCGACCGGTGCGGCAATTCCGCTGCCGCTGAGCGTTTAGAATCCTCTCCTACCGCGCAAACCTGCGTGCACCCGCCACACACAGGATAACAGCGACCGTCACGGCAAGCATGGCCCAGGTGACCGGCTCGTGCAGCAGGGTGGCGGCGAGCGCCAGGCCGAAAAACGGCTGGAGCAGTTGCAGCTGACCGACGGCGGCGATGCCGCCTTGCGACAGGCCGCGGTACCAGAAGATGAAGCCGATCAGCATCGAAAACAGCGAGACATAGGCAAGACCGACGAGTGCCGGCGTTTCGATGCCAGCAAAGCTCGCCGGCCGATGGAAAAGCGCAACCGCGACCATAACCGGCAACGACAGCACCAGCGCCCAGGAAATCACCTGCCATCCGCCGAGCGTGCGCGAAAGCCTGCCGCCTTCGGCATAACCGAGTCCGCAGACGACGATCGCCGCCAGCATCAGCAAGTCACCGACCGGCGACGCGGTCAGACCCTGCATCAATGCGAAACCCGCCACCAGCGCGCTGCCGAGAACCGAGAACAGCCAGAATGCCGGCTTCGGGCGTTCGCCGCCGCGGATCACGCCGAAGATCGCCGTCGACAGCGGCAGCAGGCCAATGAAGACGATCGAATGCGCCGACGTGACGTGCTGCAGGGCCAGCGCCGTCAGCAGGGGGAAACCGACCACGACGCCGAGCGCGACGACGGCAAGCGAGAGGATGTCGCGCCGGCCGGGCAGCTTCTCTCTGAAAGCAATCAGCAGGCCAAGGGCAAGAATGCCGGCAATCGCCGCGCGCGCCACGGTGAGGAAGACCGGGTCGAACTGCATCACCGCCACGCGCGTCGCCGGCAGCGATCCGCTGAAGATCACCACGCCGATAAAGCCATTGATCCACCCCGATGCCATGCGGTCCATCGCGCTCCACTCTTCCTTCCCGATGCATGTCCCGTTTCAGGCGACATGCATAAAAACAACGACCTAGGGCGCGTGACTTGAATCAACTTCATAGCGACGCCCTGCAGCCTTTATCAGCCAAGACGGATGGTCGGGACAGTGACAGTCTGATACGATTTAGACAAACTGTTATGATGCAGAAAGCAGTACGGATGGATGAAGAGATCGCGGGACGCACACGCGTCGAGATGGTCGTCGCGACGATCCGGCAGCGCATCGCCGCACGCAACCTGACGCCGGGCGCAAGGCTGCCCTCGGTCCGGGGGCTGGCAGCGACATTGAAGCTGTCGACCTCGACGGTCGTCGACGCTTATGAGCGTCTGGTCGCCGAAGGCGCGATCCTGGCACGGCCGGGCTCGGGGTTTTACGTTGCCAACCAGGCAGCCCCCTTTGCGCTTGCCGAAGTCGGGCCGAAGCTCGACCGCGCCGTCGATCCGTTCTGGATATCGCGGCAATCGCTGGAGGCGGATGAAACCGCCCTGAAGCCTGGCTGCGGCTGGCTGCCGCCCTCCTGGCTGCCCGGGGAAGGCGTGCGCCGCGGGCTCAGAACCCTTGCCCGCGCCGATGGGCCGGCGCTAGCCGAATACGGTTCGCCGCTCGGTTTGCCGCAACTGCGGCAGCTGATCTGCCGCCGTATGGGCGACCGGGGGATCGAAGCCTCCCCCGACCAGATCATGCTGGCCGATTCCGGCACCCAGGCAATCGATCTGCTCTGCCGTTTCCTGCTCGAACCCGGCGACACGGTGCTGGTCGACGACCCCTGCTATTTCAATTTCCACGCACTGCTGCGCGCCCATCGGGCAAAAATCGTCGGCGTGCCCTACACGCCGTCCGGTCCCGATATCGAGCGGTTTGCCCAAGTCGTCGCCGAGGAGCGGCCGCGGCTCTACATCACCAATTCCGGCATCCATAATCCGACAGGCGCAACGCTTTCGCCGGTGACGGCTCACCGGCTTCTGAAACTCGCCGATCAGTTCGACCTCACCATCATCGAGGACGATATCTTCGCCGATTTCGAGCATACGCCGGCGCCCCGCCTTGCCGCCTTCGACGGGCTCGAGCGGGTCATCCACATCGGCAGCTTTTCGAAAACCCTGTCGGCCTCGGCCCGTTGCGGCTTCGTCGCTGCGAAACCGGAATGGATCGACGGCCTGACCGACCTCAAGATCGCCACCTCCTTCGGCGGCGGCCGGTTGACGGCGGAGCTGGTGCTGAACGTCTTGAGCGACGGCAGCTATCGCAAACATTTGGAGACGCTAAGACAGCGGCTCTCCCGAACAATGAGCGAGGTCTCAATCCGACTGAAGGGCCTGGGGATAACGCCCTGGCTGGAGCCGCAGGCCGGAATGTTCCTCTGGTGCCGACTGCCCGATGGCGTCGATGCGGCTGATGTGGCGCGCGCCGCCCTGGAAAAGAGGATCGTTTTGGCCCCCGGCAACGCATTCAGCCTGTCGCAATCGGCAACGAATTTCATGCGGTTCAACGTATCGCAGACGCTGGATACGAGAGTGTTCGAGATGCTGGGGGATGTGTTGAAGAGGCAAGAAACGTCAGGCCGGGATTGAGCCGACACACTGCGGGCAACGGCTTGCGGCATCCGCGCTCACCTTTCACCAACCTCTCCTCCGTCATTCCTGTGCTTGTCACAGGAATCCAGTGCGCCCAAGTCCTTGGGCGCAAGAGACTCTTCTTCAAGTCGCGTTGAGTCATTCACGGCGCAGACGCGCCGTGGCTGGATTCCTGTGACAAGCACAGGAATGACGGAGGAGAGGGTTAGGCGCCAGTCGATGCCGGGCCAGGGCGTGCGGCACACCCTTCATCATCGCCCCGCCACTCCTCAAAACGACCGATTGACCGCCTTGTCGTTCTCCAGCCGCGTCACGCAACCTTCGAGCTTGGCGAGCAGCAGATCGAAGTCGAGCGGCTTCGTCAGATAGTCCGCCGCCCCGCCGCGCAGGCCGGCGAGCGTATTATCTCGATCGGTCAACGCCGTCAGCAGGATGAAGGGAATGTTGGAGAGCTCGGGGTGATTGATCTGAATTTCCGCCAGAAGCTGGTGCCCGTCCATGACCGGCATCGAAATATCGCTGATGACGATGTCGGGCCATTTCGACAGGATCATTTCCAGCCCTTCGGCGCCGTTCGAGGCCTCGAGCGTCTTATAGCCGGCTTCGCTCAACTCTTCGACCAGGAGGTTCCGGATCTCGACTTCATCTTCTATGCACAGGACTGTAACCATAAGCTTTTCCCTAAGCGGCGACGTGTTGATCCGGCAATAGAAACTCTATTGGCAGAAGAATGGTAAATGTTGTGCCCTTGCCGAGTTCGCTCGTCACCTCGACGGTACCGCCATGCAATTCGACGACCTGCTTGACGACGTTGAGGCCGATGCCGGTTCCGGCAATGCCCGTCGCACTGCGGGCGCGATAATAGGGTTGGAACAGCTTCGGCAGATCATCCGCATCCATGCCGATGCCGCTATCGGCAATAGCGATCTCTACCATCTTTTCCTCAACCCCAGCACGAACATAAATGTTCGGCGCGTTGGGCGAATATTTGACGGCGTTCGAAATCAAATTGGTGAAAACCTGTTCCATCGCGCTGCGGTCGAACGTCAACAGATCGGGCATCGATTCGACATCGAGGTGGAACACATGCGAGCGGCTGAGGTGGCGCTGTCTGTCGCAGCAGGCGACGAGCAGCGCTTTCAGATCGCCGTCGCTCCGCTTCAGCGTGATCTGCCCGGTTTCGAGCCGGCCACTGGCGAGGATGCTCTCCATCAGATCGACCATGCGCACCACCGCGCTGCGGATCACGCCCGCCTTTTCGTGAACGTAATCGCCGCTGACATTGGTGGTCGAGCGGCAGAGCCGCTGAGCGGCGGCATCGATGATTGCGAGCGGCGTGCGAAACTCGTGCGACGCCATGGCGACGAACTGGCGCTGGAGCGCATTGACCTGGCGTTCGTGCACCAGCAGCCGGTCCAGTTCCTCCCGCTGCCGTTCGATCTCGGCCGTTCGATCGGCCACCATTTCCTCCAGATGGCTACGGTGATGGGTGATCTCAGCTTGGCTGTCCAGCAGGGTTAGCGACGTTCGATGGAGACCGCGTCCGAGCCAGAACACGACAGCGATCAGCAGCGCCAGGCAGCCGAGCCCGGCCGGTGCGATCTGTTGAAGCAGCATGAATCCGGGCAGGATAGGCGACCATACAAGGTAACCGATCGTGCCGCCGTCATGGGACGAGACCGGCACCTCAGCCCGCCCGTCCTCACTTTTCGACGCGAAATGCAACCCTTCGAGACGCGCATAATGGGCGATGCTTTCGGCGGCTTTTCCGTCGATGAACTTGACCGAGACGGCAATGAACTCCTGGCCCGCTTCGACCTGCATCCTGGCTGAACTCGGCAGAATGGGACGCGCGCTGGCGATTGCAGGCCGATTACCGATCATGATCGTGCGAACCGTCGCCAGTTGACCAAGCGGGTTGGCGCTGGGCTTTGCGGTCTGGTCGACGAGAAGCGCGCGCACCTCTCCAGCGAGAGCGGTCATTTCCCGGCTGTCGTCGCTAGCGAGCCGCGGCGGCATGGCATCCGCTCCGTCGCGGAACGCGAACATCAAGCGATTGGTATCATCGAAGATATAGGTCCTGTCATGCCCAAAATACCGGCTCGTCCACAGGCCAACATTATCGAGCAGCCATTCATGGTTCCGCTGTTTGGCATAAACGAAGGCATCGTCCCATTTGGCAACGCTTTCCTGCTCCCGGGGGAGTGCTGCGATCTGCTCTGCCAATCCTTGGGCGACGAAGTCGGCTTGCCGGCGCAGCGAGATGTCATCGACCTTCACGGCGGCGAGCCACGCAAATCCGCACAGCAGAAAAGCCGCCGCGCAGGTGAGCGTCACCAAGACGAACGTAATGTGGGATGTTAGCCTGACCTTCAATACCTGCAACCTTTTGATGGCGCCCGCTGCCGAGAAATTGACACGCAAAGGTTGACGGACGGTGAATTATGCCCTCCCCTGATATTTGCGACATGTCTCCTGTCGGCATTCGCGATCTCGAAGGAGAAGCATGTGGACTCAGCAGCATCACCGGATACGTCACGCATCAGGATCGAACCGATCGCGGCCGCGCACGTCGACAGCTTTCACAACGCACTCGACGTGGTCGCGCGGGAGAAAAAATACTTGTCCATGCTGGAAGCAGCGCCGCTGCCGCAGATGCGCGAGTTCGTGATGGGCATGATTGCGAAAGGCAATCCGCAATTCGTTGCCACCGCTGAGGACCAAGTCGTCGGCTGGTGCGACATTAGAACAGGATGATTTTAGGCCGAATCGGCCTAAAATCTGAATCCTGTTCTACATTAAAGAGTTAGAGCATGATGTCGTCCGAAAACCGCGCACACTTTTCGGCATCATGCTCTAGCGGCATTTCTTCCCGTCGCACGCTCATCGGGGAAAGCTTGGAATGGGGATTATTCCGGCCTATCGGGGCAAGGGTCTCGGACGAAGGCTCATCGAGAGGACGCTGGGGGCGGCTCGAGAAACTGGTTTTATCAGGGTCGAACCATGTTTACGAAGACAATACCCGCGCGATAGCGCTTTATGAAAACTGGGGTTCGTGCGCGAAGGCATAATCCGGCGTGCCGCCTGCATTGACGGCCGATTCATCGATGCGATCGGCATGGCGCTTTTGTTCGATGAGGGTGGAGTGGATTTTGAGCAAATTGCGGGTACCGTTTAAGACGCCCCGCTCACCGCCGGCAGGCTTCTTTCGCCCGACGCCTGCCCCTATCGGGCAAAAGCCTCGAATGGATTATCGTGGGTCAGGCGCATCAGCGTCCGTTCGTCCACGCCCCGCCGTTTCAGCTCGGGCAGCAAGACCGTGGAAAGATGGGTATACGGTTTGGGAGTACCGCCCATCGGCAGCGCCGGATCGAACCAGCCACGGTCATGGCTCAACAACAGTCGATCGCCGCAGCCCGCCTCCAGCGCCTTGATTACCAGCTCGGCAACCTCCTTGTCCCCGGCCCGGCCGACATGGTCATACTCGATCCAGGCGCCTCGCTCGGCGACGGCGACGTTATAGCCGAAGTCCTTTTCTTCCTGCGTATGGATCGAGATGAACCGGTCGGCCCTGTAGCCCTCCGCCTCGATGACATCGAGCTGATCCATGACCACCCGTCCCCTGATCGTATGACTGCCGATGACGGCGTCGGTCTGCGCCGCCGCGCGCGCGGCTGCCCGCAGGATTTTCGTCTCCAGCGCCGTCATGCCGTCATCGCCGGCACTGAGCTTGATCCAGCCCGCCTGGAACCCGGTCTCGCCGATCTGCTCCGTCAGTTCGCGAAGCATCCACGCCTCGAGCTCCTTCTCGGAAGCATGGCGGACCCATTCGGGAATCCAGGGTTCACGGTAATTACCGGTGGGAACGACGATCGGAAAATTCGTCGCAAGCGATACGGCAAGATCGATATCGGCACGGCGTCCGACGCCGCCCGTCGAACATTCGACCAGTGCCGTCACCCCGAGTTTCTTGATCCGCTCGATTTCGGGAGCCATCAGCCGAACGACGTCTTCCGTCTTTGCTTCGGCATAACCGGGCTGGTCGGGCGTCCTGAGATCAACGAAGACGTGCTCATGCGGGAGGATCATCCCCAGTTCGGATTTGCTCCTGGGCCCAAGCGTTGTGCGCAGATGCTTCAAAGTCTTCTCCCCACGATCACACCGGCTTTGCGTGCAGCCCCGACCGAAACCGCGAAAGTAGATCGTGACGGCACGAAATCAATCGCCCACTCGATCGAGACGGCAAACTCGATCCTTGATGTCGCTTCCGACTTAGCATTGGCCTCGTTGGTGCAGCTTCAACGACTTTCCCACCTTTGCCGGTCTGCCGGTCGTTCGCATGGCTTAGGGGACCGGACTTCACTCCGATGGGCGCTCTACGGTGGCGCATCGCGCTCATCACCCTGGCGCGTGGCGCTCAGACCGGCCGGCGCACCGCGCGGATCTTGCCGCTGCCGCCACCGCCGCAGAAGAAGCAGTCGCCACCGCCGGATTCGAGGCCGGAGACACCGGTGCCTTCGGGCATATCAAGCCGTTCCAGCACCTCTCCGGTTTCGGGATCGATCCGCCTGACGTCGCTGTCGTCACCCTCCCAGGTGCCGTGCCAGAGCTGGCCGTCGACCCAGGTGACGCCTGTCACGACGCGGTTGGATTCGATGGTGCGCAGGATCTTGCCGGTCTCCGGGTCGATCTGATGGATCTTGCGGCCGCGGTGCTGGCCGACCCAGAGCGTGCCTTCGGCCCAGGCAAGCCCGGAATCGCCGCCATTGCCAGGCGCCGGAATGGTGGAAAGGACGCGGCCGGTCTTCGGGTCGATCTTGTGAATGACATCCTCGGCGATCTGATAGAGAAACTCGCCGTCGAAAGCCGTTCCGGCATGCGATGCGACCTCGATCGAGCGCACCACCTCGCCGCTTGCCGGATCGAGCGCGTTCAGACGGTCGCCCGAGGCAAACCAGACATGCTCGCCGTCGAAGGTGACACCATTGACGCGGTCGGCGCCGGGAAACGGTCCATATTCACGCAGGATATTCGCAGCCGATTTTTTCATCTCTTTTTCCCTGTCGTTCGGGCTTCCTTGAAACTCGGGCCATCCTAGTCGCTCGGCAGTGGTCCGGGGAGTAACAAGATCGTCGGGAAACCCGATAAGGGCGGGCTCATCCAGCGCCGTGCCCGCCCGCGCCCCAGCGATTGCACCTTGCCTTCCCCAGCCAGGCAATCCAGCGCCCGCTGCACGGTGCGGGGGCTCGCTCCGAGCGCTATCGCCAGCGCCGAGCTCGACCACGCCTCGCCGTCGGCCAGAAAGGCGAGCACCGCCCCATGCGACCCTTCGACGAGTGGCGCCAGCACGGCAATCTCCTGGCGGCCGCGCGGCGAAAGCGCAAAGCCGCGCTTCGTCGCCGAAACCTCCGCCAGTCCCCGCAGTTCGGCGCGCAGCCGGCCGATCTCGACCCGCAGCCGCGCGCGATGCGATTCATCGGCATGTTTGCCGCGGAAGGCACGGGCAATCAGCGTACCTCTTGCCACATCCGCCGGCCAGGCTTCGGCAAGTGCGCGGGCCAGCGCAAACAGCACCGGCCGCGTCGCCAAGGAGACGGCAGTGCCCGCGTTCCACACCACATGGCGGCAGGCATCGACGACGAGCGTACCGGAGGAAAGCAGCTCTTCCACCGCCGCAAGCAGCAGCGGACGCTCCTGCCCGCCCGACAGCAGCCGAGCCGCCGGCGTACCGAGCACCAAGACGGCGGCTTCGACCTCCGCCGTCAAAGCCGGGATATCGGCCGCGCGCGCCGCAAACCTTGCCCGGTCAAGCGCCGAACGCGCCGCCCCCGTCTGCAGGCGGCGGACGGCGATGCCAGCCGCCACCAGCTCGTGGGCAGCCCGCAGAGCCGGCGGCAGCGGCGTCGGATCGAGTGCGGCGAGCGAGCGCTCGGCCTCGTCGAGGCCGCCGATCAGCACCAGCCTGCGAATGGCAACATTACCCGCATGGGCGGCATTGACCCTGTCGCCATGCGCTTCCAGCACCTTGCGCGCCGCTTCCAGCGCCTTCGGCGGCCAGGTGAGATCGCGCGAGACGAGCGCGATCTCGGCCTCGGCGACCACGCAGCGCGCTCGCGCCACCGCCTCCCGCGGGCCGAAGGCGCGCGCCGCACTCTTCAGCAGCACCTTGGCGCGAACGAGATCGCCGAGCTGTGCCATCGCGATGCCGCGCAGCGCCAGTGCCGGCGCATCGTCGCGCAACGCCACCCGCTTCAGCGCGCCGAGCGCATCGCCTGTCGCCAGCGCCTGCGCCGCGGCCGTGATCAGCGAGTCCATTCAAATCCCGTCACACTTGTCACTCCCGCTATTCCCCTGCCCGGCCGTAATCTGCGTGACACCGGCAGGCAACCCCGAGCCGGATGCTACGACGACAGACAGGCAAAGGAGAAGACCCAAATGACGGCACAACTGAATGCAACACGCCGGCAATGGCTGGCAGCGAGACTAGACTTGCTCGAGGAGGAGAAGGAACTGACCAGGCAGAGCGACGCGCTGGCGCTCAAGCGCCAGCAATTGCCGCGTGGGGGGATCGATAAGGATTACCGCTTCGACACCGAAGACGGCAACGTCTCGCTGAAAGACCTTTTTGGCGGCCGTTCGCAGCTTCTCGTCTACCACTTCATGTTCGGGCCGGATTATACCGCCGGCTGCCCGTCCTGCTCCTCGATCGCCGACGGCTTCAACGGCTTCTTCGTCCATCTCGAAAACCACGATGTCGCCTTCACGGCGGTCTCGCGCGCGCCGCTCACGAAGCTTCAGGCATTCAAACAGCGCATGGGCTGGAGCTTCCCCTGGGCCTCGTCCTTCGGCAGCGATTTCAACGGCGATTTCAGCGTCTGGTTCAGCGCCGAAGATCAGCGCGACGGTGCTATAGAATACAACTATCGCCGCGAACCGCCTGCCCCCGAACCGCTCGCCGGCAAGACCGTGCAGGAATGGCAATCGTCTGGCAGCGAGGGACCGGTGGCCCAGATTGCTGCCATGACCGGTACCGATGTCCCCACCTACACCCGCGACCGGCCGGGAGTCAGCGCCTTCGAGCTTGTCGATGGCGCCGTCTATCACAGCTATTCCAGCTATGCCCGCGGGCTGGACGGGCTCTGGGGCATGTATCAATGGCTCGACCGCGCCCCGAAGGGCCGCAACGAAACCGGCATCTGGTGGCGCCATCATGACCGGTACGGCAAGGAGTAACGGCGATGCTGCTTTCGGCCCACCCCCCAAAAAGAGGCGACGGCAATGCTTCTCTCAACGCCGCCGAATGGCTCTCGCTGGCCGCCGCCGCAGACGGATCAGTTGCGAAGCCGAGCGGTGGCGTGGCTGGCCCAGGCGGCGGGATCGCCGCCCACGCCGCAGACTGGCTATCACTCGCCGCCGCCCCGACATTCGCGCTGATGGCGCTGCTGACGGCCGCGACCGGCAGCACCGACATGATCTGCACCACCACGCCGAATGCCTTCCCGATCGGTGGAATGGTGCCGATGTACCTGCTGATGAGCAGCTTCCACCTGATGCCCTGGCTGCGCCTCGCCGCCGGCCGGCGAGGCTTGAGCGGGCGGTGATGACGCCAAGCGCCACCACATCTCTCCTCCGTCATTCCTGTCCTCGGGCTTCGACCCGAGGGATGTCACGGGAAGGACGGAGATTAGGTGCCTTCACGGCAAATTTTCTGCTGACGGGTCATGACAGTGCGATACTGCTCCCACCGCCGTCGCCGGCTCTAGACCCTTGCCGACACGAACAAGTTCATGCCGCCCTCACCTCGATAAAATCGATCGGCCCGCCGGCAATCTCGTCGTCGAACACCGCACAGGAAAGCCTACCGCCGAAGACGCAGCCGCTGTCGATATTGGTGCGGTTCCCTATCGTCACCGGATTGGACAGCGACGGCGTATGGCCGTGCACCAGATGTTTGCCCCAATAGTCGCCGGATTCACCGGGCGGAAACCGGATCCATAGAAGGTCGTGCTCGCTCTGCTGCTCCAGTGGAAATTCCGGATCGACACCGGCATGGACGAAGATGCGATGCCGATCGAAATGCATGAGCGGACGATCGGCCGCCCATTGCAGATGCTGGGGCAAAACCCTGCCGCCAAACGAAATCTCGGTTTCAACTCCGCCATTGCCGAGCCACACGGCCCTGTCGTCGCTATCGGCATAGGCAGCGACCATCATGTCCTCATGATTGCCTTTCAGGCAGATCCAGCTCCACCGGTCGCACGGACCGGCAATGAGCCGGTCGAGGACACGTCTGCTGTCAGGCCCGCGATCGATATAGTCGCCAAGGAAGACGACCGTGCCTTCAGACGCATAGGCCTCGATCCGATCGATCAACCTGTTCAGCGGATCGATACAGCCATGGATATCGCCTATGGCGAAAGTGTAGCGCATATCTAACTTTTAGCGCTTGTCGGGGACGAGGTGAAGTCCGAGCACGCTGCCGGACCTTACCAGCCGCCGATGATACCGATCTGCTGACGAGTGCCGCCTCGCTCACCGTGCGACAGCTGACATGGGCAGCGCCGATGCGCCGTTCCACCAGTTCCGATTGTCTTCCGGGCCGAAACTGTGCGATGACGCATCAACCCCAGACACAACGGATCAAGGTGCGGCATCGGCATGAAGAAGATCGGTTTCCTCTCGTTCGGGCACTGGACGCCCTCGCCTCAATCGCAGACGCGCTCGGCCGGCGACGCGCTGCTGCAGTCGATCGACCTTGCCGTCGCGGCCGAGGAGCTCGGCGCCGACGGGGCCTATTTCCGGGTGCACCATTTTGCCCGCCAGCTGGCTGCACCCTTCCCGCTACTATCAGCCGTCGGCGCAAAAACCAGCCGGATCGAGATCGGCACCGCCGTCATCGACATGCGCTACGAGAACCCGCTTTATATGGCCGAGGATGCCAGTGCCGCCGACCTCATCGCCGGCGGCCGGCTGCAGCTTGGCATCAGCCGCGGCTCACCCGAGCAGGTGATCGATGGCTGGCGCCATTTCGGCTATGTCCCGCCCGAAGGCCAGAGCGAGGCTGACATGGCCCGCCATCACGCCGAAGTATTCCTCGAAGTGTTGCGCGGCGAAGGTTTTGCCAAGCCCAACCCGCGGCCGATGTTTCCGAACCCGCCAGGCCTCCTGCGCCTCGAGCCGCATTCGGAAGGCTTGCGCGAACGGATCTGGTGGGGCGCAAGCTCCAATGCCACAGCCGTCTGGGCGGCCAAGCTCGGCATGAACCTGCAGAGCTCGACGCTGAAGGACGACGAGACGGGAGAGCCGTTCCACGTCCAGCAGGCCGACCAGATCCGCGCCTACCGCGAGGCCTGGAAGGCAGCCGGCCACACGCGCCAGCCGCGCGTCTCGGTCAGCCGCAGCATCTTCGCACTGGTCGACGACCGTGATCGCGCCTATTTCGGCTACGGTAATGACGAGGACGACAAGATCGGTTTCATCGACGAGAAGACCCGGGCGATCTTCGGCCGCAGCTATGCCGCCGAACCCGATGCCCTGGTTAAGCAGCTCGCCGAGGATCAGGCGATCGCCGAGGCCGACACACTGCTGCTCACCGTCCCCAACCAGCTCGGCGTCGCCTACAACGCCCATGTCATCGAGGCGATCCTGACCCACGTCGCCCCGGCGCTTGGCTGGCGCTGACGCCTGCCATTCTCAAACCCGCAAATATCTCGCACGGAATTCGCGGGGACTGCAGCCTTCGCGCTCGTGAAAGATACGTGAAAAGTAAAACGGGTCGTCCAGGCCGACCATGACGGCCACCACTTCGATCTTTTCGTCGGTGGTTGCCAACAGCTGTTTGGCATGGTCCATGCGCACCCGGAGCTGGAATGCTTTGGGAGGCAGCCCGGTTTCAAGCGTGAGCCGCCGGCGCAGCGTCGCCGGCGACATACCATGCTCGGCGGCGAAGACAGCGAGATCGAGCGGTTGCATCGCCCGCTGCCGCAGCGTTTCGACGATGTCGGCCATATCAGGTCTTCCCTGGTGTCGATCGGCCCCTCCGCTTGCCTGTCTGGCGGCTGATATGACGATGTGATGCAGCATCAGTGCCGCCGACGCCTGCCCAAGGTTGGTATCGTCAAGCAGATCGGCATGAAGCTTGCCGAACAGCCGCGCCAGCTCATCGAGATGATGCAGGGCGACGGCAGGATGTCGCTCGGCAATCATCCTCAGCCTCACGAAGTCCCGCGTGAAGGATCCTTCGAAAAGCGCCCAGCGCTCATCCCAGCCGCCCTGATCGGGGCCATAGGAGTGCACCCGGTTGGGAAACAGCCAGAACAGAGCAGGCCCGGTCAGGCGGAGGCGGCCGCTGGAGGCGGTTTCCAACCAGCCCTGCCCGCGCTCCACCAGCACGACGGCGAAACTCGGAAGTTTACGGCCGCTCACCACATGGCGGGCGTGCTGCCTGCCGCTGCCGATGACCGCCAGTCCGCCGGCCGCGCCGAGCGGCGTTCTGTAGATGGCCTCGGTGTCTCTCATGATGAGCGAAAAGTCCAGCTACCAATTTTCTCTATGTCGGTTATCCCTGCAGATCAGCTAATTAGTGGTAAATCAACTTAAGCTGGGGAAGGCTGAAATGTCGAGTGCCGCCAGAGCCATGCAGAGCCGAATGCCGGAATTTCCTCTTACCGCCCACGGCAAGACCTTGGCCGCGGAGCGGACGGGCTGGCTCACGCCGACCGATCCGGCCATCGGCGTCGACGCCATCCGCCGCCGCTACCAGGACGATGGCTATGTCTGGCTGAAAGGGCTTCTGCGGCGGGCCGATATTATCGACTTCCGTGGCTGGGTCTTCGAACGCCTCGCTGCGACAGGACTGGTCGAGCCCGGCAGCAATTTTACGCTGGGGCTCGCTTCGGCCACCGGCGCCGACTGGAGCCTGGCGGACCGGCGCCTGATGTCACTCGTTCGCTCCGCCGCCTATGAAGGCTTCTGCACGCAACCGCCGCTCATCCGCTTCATGGATGATTTCCTGCAGGGCATTTCCTATCTGCACAAGCGCAAGATCATGCGTTTCACCCAGCCGGGATCGCCGACCGCGACGCCAGCTCACTACGATCTCGTCTATCTGCGCGGGGGCACCAGCCGCCTGGTGACGGCCTGGATCCCGATCGGCGATATCCCTGCCGAGATGGGCGGCCTGGTCTACCTCGAGGGCTCGCACGCGCTTGGAGTCAAGATGGAGGCCGAGTTCCAGGCCGCAAGCGGCGATCTTTCGCCTGAAGAGCGGATTAGCGCCTATAACAGCCACATGACGGAAGGTGGCTGGGTCTCGAAGGATCTCCCCGATATGGCGGAGCGCTTCCACACCCGCTGGCTCGCAGCCGATTATGAGGCTGGCGACGTTGTGCTCCACTCGCCCTACATGATCCACGCCTCGACCACCAACCAAGACCGCAGCCAACGGCTGCGCCTCTCCACCGACATCAGATATCAGAATGTCGATGACGAGATCGACGCCCGATGGAACAACCATTGGAGTCTCGGCGATATGCTCTAGCCAGGCTTCCCGCGTCCCGATCGGCCGAACTCCGCCGCGCCTCTAACACCAGAGTCGGATGTGCTTCAGCTCCATCTCACAATATCGGGCCGAGCGCACACCGACATAGAAGCGGAGTGCCGGGACCTTACTGCCGGGTTGGACGTTGATGGTCCGAACCTTGAATCGCTCGCTGACTGACCGACTTATGGCTATAGCGAACCGCTCGAGTTGCCTGATGCCGCGTACGAACCTGAACGATATCCTGATCTTCATGGCCGTCGTCGATGCCGGAAGCTTTATCGCCGGCGGCGAGGCTTTGGGCCTGTCCCGTTCGGCGGCGGGAAAGGCCGTCATCCGCCTGGAAGACCGGCTCGGCGCACGTCTGCTCAACCGCACAACGAGAACACTGAGCCTGACCGATGAAGGGCGGGTATTCTACGACCGCGGCTTGCAGATCCTCGCATCAGTCGACGAGGCGGAAGCGAGCGTGGCAGGCCAGAGCGGCATGCCGCGCGGCATTCTCAGGCTCACCGCGCCCGATGCCTTCGGACGGCTCGTCATACTGCCCCTGCTGGAAGAATATCTTCGGGCTTGGCCCGACATCCAGGTGGAGATGAGCTTCACCGATCGTGTGGCCGACATCGTCGAGGAAGGTTTCGATCTGGCGATCCGGATCGGCGCGACCGCATCGGACACCCGACTGGTCTCGCGCGCGATCGCCGCATACAGGACGCGGCTCTGCGCCACGCCGTCCTATCTCGCCGAGCGCGGCGAGCCCCGCGATATCGCCGATCTCGCAGCCCATGACTGCCTGATTTTCGCCAGCCGCACTCGAAGACACGGCTGGCGTTTTCGTGGCAAAGGCAGCTCCTGGATCAAGGCGCAGGGGCGCAGCCGCCTGAGGCTCGACAGCGGAGAGGCGATTCGCGACGCCGCCCTGGCGGGACTGGGCATCGCTCTCCTGCCCGATTTCCTCGTCGCCGACGATCTCGCCGCCGGTCGTCTCCGCCATGTCCTCCCCGACCTCGAAACCGATGACGCCAAGATCATCATGCTCTATCCCGACAAGCACCTGCTGGAACCGCGCATCCACCGATTTGTCGATCTGATGGTCGAGGCGTTGGGGCGCGAGAGACCGGACGCGCGCTCATCGCCTTGATACGGAAGCACCGGTATCGGCAATAGTCTTGTCGAAGCCACGGAAACTTTTCAGAGCAAGAGGAAAGAGAGTGGCGGCGAGATAGGCAAGCCCGGTGAGCAATAGTGCCGCGGCGACGCCGACCGTGCTGATCAGCGCGCCGCCAACCAGACCGCCGAAGGGGATGAGCGCAAAACAGAGGGCGGCGTTCATCGCGGTCACGCGGCCGGTCAGCGGCTTAGGGATCCGTTCAAAGATCACCGCCGACAGGATCGGATTGAGGAAGCCCGAGGCAAATCCCGCAATTGCCAAGGTGACGAAGATGAGGATGAGCGGCGCATCCAGCGCAAGGATGAAAAAGCGCGGAAATCCGGTCAAGAGGAACGCCACGGTATAGACCATCAGGCGCGGCATTCGCTCGCCGATCGCCGCGGCGATCGCGGCACCTGCGATCGAGGCGCCGCTGAAGGCCGCAAGCATCGCCCCCAGCAGTTCCGGGCCATGGCCGGAACCCTGCGTCCAGACCGGCAGCAGCACCGCGTGATAGGCCTGATCCAGCAGGTTGGTGGTCGCCACCATCAGGACGATGCTGACGAGCACCGCATCGCCGCGCAGAAAGCGCCAACCTTCGCGGAGATCGTCGAGATAGGAAGCCCTTTCGGCCGGTCGGGCTTCGGGTGCGCCGGGCAAGCGCCGCATTCTGGGGATTCCGACTGCGACGATCAGCGCGGCGGCGGCAAAGGTGGCGGCATTGACGAGGAGCGCCTGGCCCGGGCCGATCAGCCCGATCAGCGCGCCGGCGCCGGCCGCGCCCGCCGTCGAGGCCAGCCGCTCAATCGCGCTGGCAACGCCGGTCACCCGTTCGAGCGGTACGTTCGCAAGCGCGGCAATGTCGGGAACCATTGCCTGCTTGGCGGCGTCGGAAGGCCCGCGCAGCACGCCCATGGCAAAGACGATTGGCAGCAGCACCGGCATGCCAAGCATGCCGAAGAGATCGAGCAGCGGCAGCAGCCCCACCACGGCCACCGATGCGGTATCGCAGGCAATGGCGATGCGCTTCGGACTGACGCGGTCGATCAGCGGCCCACCGAGCGCCTTGGCGACAACATAGGGCAGCATCTCCATCATCGCCGTCAGCCCGGTCAGGACAGGGCTCCCGGTCGTGCTCAGCACCAGCCAGGGAATGGCGATGGTCGACAGCCGCGTTCCGGAAAGCGAAAGCGTCTCGGCAGCGGCAAGCGCCAGGAAAGGCCTGGCCCTCCTCACGCCTCATCCTCCCCTTTGCGATGCGGAAGGCGGCCCGGATAGGGGAAGGCGTGCAGCATGACATAGAAGGGAACCATGCCGGGATCCCGAGACGCCGCCTCGCCCAGCGGCGGGGCGGCCCGCATCGCCTCCAGGATCACGTCAGTCAGCTGCTTCGTCAGAGCCTCGGCCTGATCAGCCGTCATCGGAATAATAATGTCGTCGGCAGCCGTCGCCTTGCGCCACTCGGCCGGCAGTTCGGCATATTCCTCCAGCGCCTGCTGCATCTGACCGACCTGCAGCGAGAGTGCCGCCTGGTTGAAAGCGAGGTCGAGATCGAGCTCCTCCCCCGCGGATTCGCTTGGCGGTACCGAGGTAAGCTCATGGCTGGCGCGCCACCAGCGGTCGCGCCGTGAGACATGCGGCGCCGCCTCGATGAAGCCATATTGGGCAAGCTGGCGCAGATGGTAGCTCGTCGCACCACTGTTCAAGCCCAGCCGCGCGGCGAGTTGCGTCGCGGTTGCAGGGCCATCGATTCTCAGCATGCCGAGCATGCGCAACCGGACGGGATGCGCCAGCGCCTTCAGCGCGACGGGATCAGGTACGACCCGGCTGACGGTGCGCGGCTGCTTTGCATGGGCGACGGTCTGGCGCTGGGGATTCTTCATGCCAGCAGCTTACTATTGCAAAGATACCTTTGCAAAATTTTCTTTGCATAACTGCAGTCGCCCTGTCAGTGACTCAAGCTTCCGCCAGGGTGAAGACCGCGCAAGGGGCAGCAATACCGCGCAAGCTATGCTCTCCGAGCGGCATCAAGGCCGTCGTCGTATTCGCCGCAATCGCTCCCGAAATCAGCACGCTTCTGCCGAGCGGTTTGCAAAGCCCTTCCAGGCGGCTGACCAGGTTGATCGCGGGGCCGATGGCGGTGAAGTCCAGCCGGTCGGCCGCACCGATATTGCCCCACAGGATCTCGCCGAAATGCAGCGCCGCGCCGAACGGCAGCGGCGCCAGACCCTGCGCCTGGCGCACCTGGTCGAGATGCGCCATGCCGGCCCGGCTGGCGGCGACGGCCCGCAGGGCGGCCTCGCAGGCCTCGTGATCCCCTTGGGCGATGTCGGCCTCGCTTGACGTAGCCGTGACCGGAAAGATCGCCAGCACGCCGTCGCCGATGAATTTCAGCACTTCGCCGCCGAAGGCGTGCACTGCGCCTGCGACGCGATCAAAATAAGCGTCGAGCGCGGCAATCATCGCCTGCGGCTCCGTCACCTCCGAAAGCGCGGTGAAATCGCGCAGATCGGCACAGAGAAGAGCAGCGCGGATGGTCTCGCCGGTGCCGCGGGCAAGCGCGCCGGCCTGCACCCGGGCAGCGCTACGCCGACCGAGATAGGCTTCAAGCAGCGCGGCGCGCGCCTCCCGCGCCGCCAAAGCGGCGAGCGGCGCCGCGGCAAAACGCGCGACTTCGCGCAGCAGACTGGCCTCGGCCGAACCGAATGCGCCACCCCCTGCCCTGTTGGCAACTCCCGCCCAGCCAAGCAGCGGCCCGTCCGATGCCTGATTATTCTCTGCAGGCCCGATCCGGCTCTCCCACACCGGCCCGAGCCCACGCAGCCACTCGCGCCCGGCCTCGCTCTGCGGAGCCGCAGCAAAGGCCAGCGCCTCAATGACGGCCCCGGTCTCGGCCCGCCACAGCCAGGTGCGCCGAGCGATGATTGGATGCGGCACGGAAAGCGTCAGCGCGCCGCCCGAAAGCGGCAGACCATCAGCCAAAAGCCGGCGCCCGAGCTCGGCCAGAAACCGTTCGGGACCAGGCGAGGCACCGGCCTCATCAACCAACCAGGCAAGGGGAGATGGCAGATCCATGCTGCAACATGACATCGCCCCGGGACGTCCGCAAGGATGCCTTCTGGAGCCCTATCGGTTCCTTGAGCCATTCCACGCAGACAATTCTCCCGAGATTCTTCCATCACGGCGAAATGCAAAAAATAACGCTTTAAACTTGCGCAGTTTTGCTTCCATTATGCGGCCGTTCGTCATCGTGTGATTGAGGGGTACGATGGGCACGATTTTCTGGCCGAAAGATCCGCTGGATGGGAATGACATGACGCTGCTGACGTCGATCCTTCGGCGGTGGTGCGAAAGGCATCACGTCGAGTTCAAAGCAGAGGAGAGCAGCCGCAAGGCGAAGGAACTGGTCGAATGGTATGAATTCGGCGTCAAGGATCCGATCGAGCTCGAAGAATTGATCGACGGCAAGTACTGGCTGGTCAGCAAAATCTGACCCGATCACAGTTGCAACATTCAAAAGAAAAGGCCGGGCGAAAAAATATCGCACCGGCCTTCGTCAATTTGCCTCTGGCAAGGCTTCAGTCGTCATCCCGCCAACGGCGGTGGTGATCGCCGCGCCGCTCATCGCGCCAGCGCGGACCATCCCAATCCCGGTGACGCCGCTCCCAGCCCCAGCGGGGCGGACCGCCGTAAAAGGCCACCGGCGGCGGGCGGCGCCAGCTTCGCCGGCATTCGCCCCAGCGGGTCAGATGCCAGCCGCGGCCGCACGCATAGTCGACCTTTGTGACATCGCTTGTGACATTGCTCTGGACCTTGATTGTCCCCATCGGCATCGCCTCAGCTGTGCCGATCGAGAGGCTGCCAGCGAGCAAGGCAGCCGCGATAGAAAGTGCCTTCATCGAAAACTCCATTTCATCCAGCCGTTCCCACCCTAGGGCCGCCAAATTGAACTGGAGATGAACTTCACGTTCATGTTTGCGGGAGAAAAAGAAGCGCTTTCGGACGGCCAATCGCAGCGCCGGCCAGCCGTTTTTCTCGCAACGGCAGGCGCTTCAGGGCAATCCACCGGCCCGCAAAAAACCGTTCATGTCCTGCCGTAAAATGGGTCGGGACCCGGGTCACGCCCGGCGGCGACCTCGGTCAGCCGCCCCAGGTAATGCGCCCAGCCTTCTGCATGTCCGGCGCATTGATCGGCGCTCGGCAGACCGCTATGCGTGAGCCGCAGCAGCGTTCCGCTTCCCTGCTCGATCAAGTCGATCTCGACCAGGCTCGACCCCGGCGGCACCACCTCGCTGCCGTCCCAGCCGAAGCTGTAGGCAAGGCGATGAACCGGCACCACCTCGCGAAACGAGCCGCGCGCAAAGCGGGCGCCGGTGACGTTGACAAGATAGAGCCCGCCCGGCTGCGGCTCGACCTCAGCCTCCGTCCCCATCCAGCCCAGAATCTTCTGCGGGTCGGTCATCAGCGCAAACACTGCGGCCGGCGGCGCCGCGATATGCGCCTCGCGGTGAACGACGAAAGATTCTGGCATCACGCTCTCCGATAATTGTCATGGCCTGCCTCGCCTCGGGCGGGATCAGCGGTCATGCCGTGTGACGTGGGTGTCCTCGCGTGAGCATGTAGGCGGAAGTGCGCGCGCAACAAGGGCGGTCGGGCGCCATCCTCCTTGCATCGCCGACGCCGGCTTGTAATCGTGCCTTTCGCTTGCGCTCGGTGCATTCGCTCCTTTTGTCGCTCATCCCCCTTGAGCAGCAAGCGAAAGGCATACGCCCCTGTGAAGGAGAGCGAGCGATCTGGAGATGCCGGCGCGCTTCGAGGCAACTCACGCCATTCCCACCCCGCATCCGCGATGAAAGCATTTCGCCCTATTGCCAGCACCTCGCCTTCCACCTATGTTCACGCCGTTCTCAGGGCGGGGTGAAAGTCCCTACCGGCGGTATGCAGTTCCGATTGCGAGCCCGCGAGCGCCTTCCTCGGAAGGGTCAGCAGATCAGGTGAGATGCCTGAGCCGACGGTCATAGTCCGGATGAAAGAGAACGCACGTTCCCAGCCCTTGCGGCTGTCGGGAACGTTCGTGATCGCCTTGGGTGATGTGTCTGTTCGCCAAAGGAGACTACCATGACACCCACCCGCTACGCCTTTATCAAAGCCAGTTGGCACGCCGACATCGTCGACCGCGCCCTTGACGGCTTCTACCAGCTTGTTCCGCCCGAGCAGGTCGATGTGTTCGATGTTCCGGGCGCATTCGAGATGCCGCTGCTTTCGCGCGACCTGGCCGCAAGCGGGCGCTATGGCGCCGTCATTGCCGCCGCTTTCGTCGTCGACGGCGGAATTTACCGCCACGAATTCGTCGCCCAGGCCGTCGTCGACGGGCTGATGCGCGCCGGCATGGATACCGGCGTGCCGGTGCTGTCGGTTTCGCTGACCCCGCATCAATATCAGGAAACCGAACACCATAAGCAGATCTACCGCGCACATTTCGTCGAGAAAGGACGCGAGGCGGCAAAGGCCGCGCTGACGATCGGAAAGACACGCGCCGCTCTTGCAGCGTAGCTCGACGACATCTTCGCAAGCAAGACGGCGGGAACAATCCCGCCGTCTTCACCGGGTCGATCTTGTGATGACTGGCTGTGAACCGGATGGATCGCTAGGAACCGAAGCAAAATCCGCCATTCCGGGCCAATGCCGACAGAATAATTGATTCGACGCCCCCGCCGCGCTGTGGTCCACTCGACCCCGACATGTATCGCCATTCTTAATGCGTCCAAACCCTCAAGGAGCTGAAGATGAGCAATGCAATGCGCAGTGAAACCCCTATCGAAAATTCGAAAACACGGCCTGTCGACACCAAGCTCGAAGTGGTCGTCATTCCCGTTTCCGACGTCGATCGCGCCAAACGTTTTTACGACAGCCTTGGCTGGCGGCTCGATGCCGATTTCGCCAATGATGCCGATTTCCGGGTGCTCCAGTTTACCCCGCCCGGCTCCGGCTGCGCGATCATCTTCGGCAAGAACGTCACCGCCGCGCCACCCGGCTCCGCCCAGGGGCTCTACCTTATCGTCTCCGACATCGAGGCCGCCCGCCGCGATCTCATCGCCCGCGGCGTCGAGGTCAGCGACGTGTTCCATGACGCTGCCGGCGTCTACGCGGGCAAGGACGAGCCCTATCTCTTCGGACGGCTCAGGCTCGCCGGCCGCGATCCCGAGCACCGCAGCTATCGCTCCTTCGCCTCGTTCAAGGATCCCGACGGCAATGGCTGGCTGTTCCAGGAGGTAACCACGCGATTGGCGGGACGCATCGACGCCGACGAGACAGCCTTTGCCACCTCGAGCGATCTTGCCTCAGCGCTGCGCCGCGCGGCGACCGCCCACGGCGAACACGAGAAGCGCAACGGCGGCAAGCACGACGAGGGCTGGCCGGACTGGTACGCCGATTACATGGTCAGCGAACAGGCTGGCAGAGAGCTGCCGCTATAGATGGCGGTAGAGGGACGCAGACGCTCGTCGCGTCTGTGTTCCCTCTTAATAATGGTGCAGTCCGCTTGCCTTTCGCTTGCCGCTCAAGGCGAGGCGAAGGACAATGGAGGACGTGCCGTGCTGCCCCCTCATCTGCCTGCCGGCATCTTCTCCCCGCTGGGGAGAAGGGGCAAGCCGCACGACCTTCATTTCCAAGCTGAGGTTTCAAGGGACGCGAGGCGCCGCCGCGATTCCGCTTCTCCCCAGCGGGGAGAAGATGCCGGCAGGCAGATGAGGGGGCCACATGGCACCTCTTTCATCGTCACTCGCTTCACCCCGAGCGAAACTGATGGAAAAAACCCGTCACCGCTCGAAAAAATCCCGCCACTGTTTCTCGCCAACCAGACAGTCGGCTACGGGCGCATCCCCCGCAATCTCCCGCACCGTCGCTGGCGGCGAAAGGCCGCTGATTTCAAGCACCAGCTTGCGGCGCACGGCGACCGCGAAATCCTCGATCTTGTGGACCGGCAGCACGAAGGCGCCGGGGCCGCCGATGACGCAATCGGCGTAATATTTGTCGAGACCGTCGGGCGCATCGGAGGGCCGCAGCATGATGGCAAGGCCGTTGATGATCATGCCGGCTTCGACCGCCTTGTCGCGGGCCGGCGTGACCGGATTGCCGGAATTGTTCGGGCCGTCGCCGGAGACGTCGATCACCTGTCGTCTGGACGGAAACGGACTGGACACGATCATGCTGGCGCCTTGGGCGATCGCGGTGGAGATCGATGTGCGCCGCTGCGTGGCAATCGGCCGAGCTTCGAGCTTTTCGGCAAAAGCGATCGCATCCGCTTCCGTCTCGATCATCTGCCAGTCGATCACCGAGCCCTGGACGACATAGCCCGCCCATTCGAAATAGCTGATAGCGATGCGGCCGGTCAGACCGCCCTTAACCGCATCGATGAATTCCTTGTGCTTGAGCGCTTCGACATATCCCTCGCGCTGGATGCCGATCTCCTCGAAATCCATCGAGCGCGAGGTGTCGACGGCAAGGACCAGGGTCACGTCGACCTCGTTTCCCCCCGCCTGCGCTGCCGGGACGAGGCCGGAAAGACCCATAAGCACCGCAACTGTCGTCAGCATCGGCAGATCCCCGCGCCATCCACGCGCGCAACTTTAGCACAGCTTGGCCGACGCAGGACGTCCGGCCCCGCAGGCAGCTTCAATTTTCGGTGATGGCCGGCTCAATGCAGCGGCAGCCACAAAGGGCTTTTCCATGCTTTCAGCGCATCGAGGAAGACCTGCAATCTGGCGGGCAGGAAGCGGCGGGTGGGATAGACGGCATGCACGAATATTTCCTCGGACGACCAGTCCGGCAGCAGGCGGATGAGCGCACCTCTTCTGATCTCGTCGTCGCAATACGTCGAAGGCAGCAGGCCTATACCGTGGCCGCGATTGGTGAAGGCGCTCACCGCGTCGAAATCCCGGCTCGAGACCGGCCCCGACACCTGCTGGCGAACCGACTTGCCGCCGCTGACGAGATGCCATTCCGCGTCGCCGTTGCGGCCGTTCAACAGCACGCACTGATGCTCTCTAAGGTCTTCCGGCTTTGAGGGAAGCGCCCTGCCCTTCAGATAGTCCGGCGCGGCGACCAGATAGCGCACGCTCTTTCCGAGCCGCTGCGCGACAATTGAGGAATCCTTGAGTTCGCCGAAACGGATACCGAGATCGATATTCTCGGCGATCAGATCGAGGAACAGGTTGGTGACGAAGAGATCGACCTGGATATCGGGATAGGTCTTCAGGAAGCACGATACGAATTCGTAAAAGATCTCCTGCCCAAGGATGACCGGCACGGAGATCTTCAGCAGGCCTTCCGGCTTTTTCTGCGTTTCCGTGAGTGCCTGCTCGGCGTCGATAAGGTGGGCGAGCGGCTCGCTGCACTGATCGAAATAGGCCCGGCCCTGCGCCGTCAGGCTGAGCTTGCGGGTCGTGCGCTGCAGCAGCGTCACACCAAGCTGCTCCTCCAGCGATGTCACTTTCCGGCTGACGGTCGAGACCGGCATGCCGAGGGAATGGGCCGCACGGCTGAAGCTGCCATACTGCGCCACCTTCACGAAAACCGCGATGTCGTTCAGGTCTGCCATGCAGCGATTTTTGCATTTGTGCAAAAGAGAATCCAGATATTTCCATCTAATCGAAGAATGTAGCTTTCGCCATATTCACCTTGCGAAAACGATCACAATCCGATGGAGGCGCATTCGCAGCAGCCCCATCTCGAGCGACCCGCCTTCGAGAGGCCCGCGTTGCCCGACCAGACTATGGAGTTCAACATGACTACCGGAAAGACTGTCATCGTCACGGGCGCCTCCCAGGGTATCGGAGCCGGGCTCGTCAACGCCTTCATCGAGCGTGGCTATAATGTCGTCGCCACCTCGCGTCAGGTCAGCGCCTCCGATGCCATGCAGGCGTCGGACAGACTGGCTCTTGTCGACGGCGACATCGGCGACGCTGAAACCGCGGCGCGGGTGACAAGGACCGCAATCGACCGGTTCGGCTCGATCGACGCCCTCGTCAACAATGCCGGGATTTTCTTGGCCAAGCCGTTCGTCGATTTCACCATGACCGACTTCAGACAGCTGTCCTCGACCAATCTCGAAGGCTTCATTCACCTGACCCAGTTGGTCGTCAGGCAGATGCTCACCCAGAAATCGGGCGGCAGCGTCGTCAGCATCACCACACCATTGACTGATCATCCGATCGCCGGCTTCTCCGCCTCGGTCTCGATGATGACCAAGGGCGGCATCAACGCGATCTCCAAGAACCTGGCGATGGAATATGCGAACGAGGGAATTCGATTCAATACAGTGGCTCCCGGCGTCGTCGACACGCCGTTGCACAAGGACAATCCCAAGGACTTCCTCAGCACGCTGTCACCGATGCCGGGCATTTCGAACGTCGGGGAAATCGTCGATGCCGTTGTCTTCCTGATCGAAGCCCCGCGTGTCACCGGGGAGGTGCTGCACGTCGACGGCGGCGCACATCTCGGCAAATGGTAAACCACCCGCAAGCGCAGGCAGTCGGTGCCGAACGGCGGCTGCTGGAACTCGGCCTCACCCTTCCCCCGCCGCCGACACCTTTTGGCGCCTATGTTGAAGCGACAAGGACCGGAAACCTGGTCTTCTTCAGCGGCATGCTGCCCGTCGTCGACCGTAAGCCCCGCTATATCGGCCGCGTCGGCGGCGCGCTGACGACCGAGGACGGCAGGAACGCCGCCGAGACTGCAACACTGAGCGCGCTGGCGGCGGCCAGGGATTTTCTCGGCTCGCTGGACAGGGTCGTCAGGATCGTCAAGCTCGGCGTCTATGTCGCCACAGAAGGCGATTTCCGCGACCATCCCAAGGTTGCGGACGGCGCATCCGAAATGCTGCTTTCCGTCTTCGGCGAGGAGAAACTCTCCGGCCGCGTCGTTCTCGGCGTCGCCAGCCTGCCGCTCGGCGTACCGATCGAGTTGGAGCTCGTTCTCGAGGTCGAGGATTGAAAACTGACGGGCGCGCTTCGGCGCGCCCTGCTCACCGCCCCGGCATTGTTGGCTTGGGTTGCGCTCAGCGCAAATGAGGATGTTAACAACCCACCCTCACACCGCCACCAACAGCAGCACGTAAGCGATGACGCTCACCATCAGGCCGCGAAACGCAAAAGTGACGCAGCGGTATTTGCTGCGGGCGATGGCGGAGAGGATGTTGGCGTTTTCGAGATATTGGTCGAAGAGATAGCGCTCGTCGCGCCGCAGTGCCGCGTCGAAGAACAGGTCTCGGTGGTTCTGCCAGGCGCCCCAGAACAGTGAGGTCGAGCTATCCAAACGGCGCGGCAGCACGACGAGGATCGCCGACAGGATGGAGAAGACCGAGGCTGCGGCAAGCAGGCCCGAGAACAACACGCTTCCCGATGTCCCCATCGTATAACGCACCAGGCTGAAGACCGCCCTCACTTCGCTGGAACTCACCAGGAATGCCAGCATAAACGTAAAGATATAGGCCGCCTTTTGATCGGATATTTTGATCTGATCGTAGAATATGTCATTGATTTTCTTGATATGGTCGAAATACTCGACACCGATATCCAAGCTCGACGGCTTGCTCAGCATTACATCAGTTGCAGTTTCGAATTCGCTCATCTGAATACTCCGCCGCCAAGTGTTTCCCTGATATTACACTTTGCGGCGAAAGCAAGAACACGTGTGCAACGCGCTTGACTTTTCCACTGTACACGGACAAAGGGGAAGTGGGGTATGGGGTGGAGATCATGCGGGGTTATTCCAAGAGCATCTGTCGCGTGGGGATGGCGCTAACGTTTGCGGTGCCCGGTTTCGCATCGCCGGCAGTGGCCGATCCGGTCCAGCGTGCAACACCGGTCGCCGGTTCCGTCATCGCCCGCAAGACCGGCGAAGAGGTCCGCTTCATCGACGTGTCGAATTGGCGTGTCGTTGATATCAATCAAGATCTGCTGACCGGCGACGTGCTGCGCACCAATGCCAATGGCCAGCTTGCCATCGTCTTTTCCGATCACACCCAGGTTCGCCTCGGCCGCAATTCATCGCTGCAGGTCAAGAAAATGGCCGCCAGTGGCGACACGACGCTGGAGCTGCAATCGGGAACGATCTGGGCGCGCGCCGAGCGTGGCGGCCAGGGTCTGACGGTCGAAACACCGGCGGCCGCAGCCGCCATCCGCGGCACCGATTGGACCATGACGGTCGAGGGCAACAAGACCTCGATGATCGTGCTGGAAGGCCGCGTGGCGCTGAGCAACCCGCAGGGCAGCGTCGAGGTGAACGAAGGCGAAGGGGCGGTCGCCACGATCGGCCAGGCGCCGCGCAAGCTGGTCATCGTCACACCCGATGATCGCGAGCAGATGCTGTTCTACCTGAACCTGCGCGATGGCTTCGGCCTGATGCCGACCTCTCCGTTGCCGGCAGGTCGGATGGCCGATGAGCGTCGCCGGCTGCTGGCTTTGCCGCCGGAACGTCGTAGCACCGAGGACTGGCTGGAGCTTGCCGAAGTGCAGAGCGCCTTCGACGGCCGGCAGGTCGCCGCAAAGACGCTTCAGGAGGTTCGTAGGCGCAAGCTGACGACCCTCCAGAAGGCGCGCGTCGACCTGATCGATGCCACGATCGCCGGCTCCGAAAAGCGCTACGACGAAGCCGCAAGGCTGTTTGCGGCGGCACTGCCGCATCTCGATCCGGCCCGTCGGAACATGGCCCAGTATGGCGGCTATTTTGCCCGCTCGCTTGCCGATCCAGCCCATGTCGAAAAGCCGCCGTCATCAGCGGTCGGCCCCTATGGCGCGATCATGCAGGCCTACACGGCAGGCTTCCTCAAAAATCCCCGCGCCTCCGTCGACCTGATCAAGGATGCGGAAAAGCGCTTTCCTGATGACCCAACCCTTCCCGCGATCCGCGCCCAGCTGGCGCAGCTGATCGACGACCGCGCCCAGATGCAGGAGGCAGTGAACCGCGCCCTCTCGCTCGATCCCAACCATCCGATCGCCCTTGCCGCACGCGCCGCCTACAAGGCGAGCTACGAAAGCGATATCGACGGGGCCTTAGCTGACCTGAACCGCGCCATCGAGCTTGCACCGGGGGCCTCGGGATCGTTGAACTCGATGGGCCTGCTGCAAAGCGCCCGCGACGCTAATGGCGCGGCCGAGGCTGCGTTCCTGCAGGCGATCGCACTCGATCCGCAGGATCCTGTCCCCCACGGCAATCTCGCCATCCTCTATCTCGACCAATCCAGGATGAAGGAGGCCAAGCGCGAGATCGATGCGGCGCTTGCCGCCGATCCCTCCTTCGACATCGCCCTTCTCGCCCGCGGCCGCTATTACCTGCAGACCGGCGAGCGCGACAAGGCGATGGACGATCTGCTGGCCGCCAGCACTGCCAATCCGGCCCATTCGCAATCGCAGCTGATGCTCGCCGCCGCCCATTACGAAAAGGGCGACCGCATCCCCTCCGAGCAGGCAGTCGACAATGCCGACAGGCTCGACAAGAACGATCCGGTCATCTCCTCCTTCCGCACCGCCGTCGATATCGACGATTATGACGCCGACGGCGCGATCCGCAACGCGCAGGAATTTCTCCGCCGCTCGCGCGCTCGCGGCGGCGACTACAGCGCGCTCGGCGCCAATGAGGATGCCGGCTCGACGCTGAACAACGCTTTTCGCCTGCAGGGCCTGGATGCCTGGGGCCGCTATTATGGCGATGCGGTCTTCAGTCCCTTCGAAGGCAGCGGTTATATCGACCAGTCGATCAAGGGCAGCATCTTTCCTTTCGTCAACGCAACGAGCTTCAGCGATGACAATATCATCCAGAACCGTGGCAACGCGTCGAGCTATTCATCGTTTATCCAGGGCTTGCTGCTTGATCCGCACATGCTCTCCGGCCGCTCTCGTTCGGCAACGCTGCTGCGCACGCCTTTCATCGAAGGCTCGCTCGGCGGCGGCATCAACAGCGTCGACGGCCATTCAAGGCGCATCGGCGAGGCGGAAATCCAGGGCTTCTCGAACGAGACGATCCCGCTCAGCTTCTTCGGCAACCTGACCTGGGAAGAACTGGCGCTCGACGGGGACTATCGCGACTTCGGCGGCTTCCAGACCGACAACAAGCTCGTCGGCGGCAACGGCTACCTGACGGCAACAGTGACGCCGGATGACCGCGTGGTGGCCTATGTCAACCATGCCAAGAACGATGGAACGCTGAACGCACTGACGCAAGGCTCGTCACTGACGGACTTCCTCAACCTGCTGGGTGCCGGGATTCGAACTGAAGTCTCTTCGGAAAACAATTATCGGCGCAATGTCACCGAAACGACCAATGCCGGCCTCGGCTGGAGCCATACCTTCGGCTACGAAAACGTATTGAACGGCGCCTTCCTCTATTCGGAAAGCAAATCGCAGACGTTCACCTCCCTTCAGGTCGACGATGCGCCGGTTCTCGGCCTGCGCGACCCCGACATCATTCCATTCCTGGACAACACCGAGGAACTGTCCTCAAAAACCTATATCGGCGCTATCAGTCATTCCATCGGCAGCGGACCGCTGACTTGGCGGTACGGCATCGAAGGCGGCTGGATCGATGCCAGCACGACCACCTCCTCTCGCCTTCATGAACTCTTTCCGCGCATCCCGATCATCCCCGAGACCACGGACAGCCCGGACACATTCAGCAACCGCGTCAACATCGCCCGCGGCTATGTCGACGTCCTGCACGAGATCACCCCCGATCTGAAGGCTGAATATGCGCTGTTCGGCACCCAGATGAGCGGCGGCAGCGTCGATGTCAGCCGGTTGGAGCCGCGCTTCGGCCTTGCCTGGGCACCGGCTCAGAACCATTGGCTGCGCGCCGCCTTCATGCGCCAGAGCCTCGACACCGGGGTCCCAACGCTGGCCCCGGTGGGCATTCTCGGGTTGCAGGCCAACCAGTATTCGATCGGCGTCGAGGGTTATACCGATACGGCGGCGCTGCAATGGGATGCCGAGTGGACCGACCGGCTCTTCACCTCGGTCGAATACCAGCACCAGGAATTGCATGATTTCTCGATCGACCTGCCGCTGATCGCGCTGCCCGCGGCAGACAGCCTGCCGCTGTCGCGCGGCAGCATCGACCGCGCCGCCGTCACCGCCAATGTCGCGCTCGGTGCCGGTTTCGGCCTCTCGGCCACCTATGCCTATATGGAATCGAAGAACGACGACCCGCTGGAACCGAACTACGGCGGCTCCCTGCCGTTTATCCCGAAGAATTCCGGCCAGATCGCGCTGACCTGGGTCAACGAGGCCAAGGTCAAGGCGACGGTGGCCGCCAATTATGTCGGCGAACGCGACGGCGATGACCTCGGCACCACGCTCGACGATTACTGGAGCCTCGACGCCCACCTGATCTGGGAACCGCTGGACAAGCGCATCGCACTCGAAGCTGCCGCTTATAACCTGCTCGATGAGGAGTTCGAGATCACGCCCGGTGTGCCCGGCTGGGGCCGCGCCTTCAAGGGCACTCTCAAAGTCCGCTTCTGATGCGGCAGCAGGATACGCCGCGCCGGGACGGGCTGAATGGCGGGCAGATCGGCAGCCGCCGTCTCAGGCTTCTGGTGCTGTCTCTCGCAGTATTGATCGCCATCTCGTTGCTCTCACGCCTGCCCGCCTGGTCGCTGCTGGAACTCAGAAGCTTCGACTATCTCTCGACTGTAGACGATCCGCGCCCACCGCCGAATGGGCCGGTCATCGTTGCGATCGACGAGCCGTCGCTTGCCGATATCAACGCGCAATGGCCCTGGCCGCGCAGCCTGCATGCCGAGCTGGTCAAACAGTTGCGCGCCGCCGGCGCCCGTGTCATCGGCCTCGACATCATCATGGCCGAACCCTCGAACCCGGGTAATGACGCGGCAATCACCGAGGCCGTCGGCACCGACGTCGTGCTCGCGGGCGACGAAACGCTGATCGAGACGCCACAGGCCTTGCAACTGATCCGCGCCACGCCGCTGCCGCAGCTGACGCAAGCAGGTGCCGCGACCGGCATCGCCTCGATCGATCTCAGTGGCGACGGCATCTTCCGCCGCATTCCGGGCTATGAGGACGGCTTTGCCGCAATGCTGGCGAAGACGTCGGGAACGCCGGCGGAAATTCTCCCGGCTGGCCGGCTCATCCAGTCCTTCGGCCCGGCCCGCAGCTATTCCACGGTTTCCTACTACCAGGCGCTCGACCCGGAGAATTTGCTGCCGTCGGATTATTTCAACGGCCGCGTGGTTCTCGTCGGCCTCAGCCTGCAGAATGCACCCGCGATCGACAAGGGCGGTGTCGATGCCTTTGCGACGCCCTATACGGTTCACACCGGCAAACTCGTCTCCGGCGTCGAGATCCAGGCGACGATCTACGACAATATCCGCGCTGGCCTGTCGATCGCGGAAGCCCGCCTGCCCGCGGTTGCCGCCTGCATCCTGATATCGGTGCTGCTTGCCGCCACGACCGTCTGGCGCTCAACGGGATGGCTGACGATCGTCACCAGTGCGGCGGCCCTCCTCGCCTTCGCGGCCGTCAGCTTTGCCGGCATCCGGCTTGCCCATGTCTTCGTCTCGCCGCTCGGCCCGACCGTCGCCTATATCTCGGTCGTGTTCGGCCAGGCGGCCTTCGACTATGCCGAGGAGCGCCGCAACAAGCGGCAGATCATCCGCGCCTTCGCCCAATATATTTCCCCCGATCTCGTCAAGCGCCTGTCGAACGATCCCTCGCAGCTGAAGCTCGGCGGCGAGCGGCGCACACTCTCCGTGCTGTTCTCCGATGTGCGCGGGTTCACCACCATCGCCGAGACGCTGAAGGACGATCCGGAGCAACTGACCGGTCTGATCAACCGGCTGCTGACGCCGCTCTCCGACGTGGTGATGGACCACGGCGGTACGATCGACAAATACATGGGCGACTGCATCATGGCCTTTTGGAACGCACCGCTCGACGATCCAGACCACGCCCTCCACGCCGTACGCGCGTCGCTTGCGATGCAGGCAGCGATTTCGCGGCTGAACAACCAGTTGGAGCGGGAGGCCGCCGCGCGTGGCGGCAAACCGCATGTTCTCAGGATGGGCGTCGGCATCAACACCGGCGAATGCATCGTCGGCAACATGGGCTCGACCCGCCGCTTCGACTATTCCTGCCTCGGCGACAGCGTCAACCTCGCCTCCCGTCTGGAGGGCGCCTCGAAGAATTATGGGGTGGCACTGCTGCTTGGCGAGGAGACCGCAAGACTGGTCGCCGACACCTACACCGTGGTCGAGCTCGACCGGATCATCGTCAAGGGCCGCACCGTGCCGTCGCCGGTCTTCACCGTCCTCTACAAGGCCGATCCGGCGTCCCTCGCCGCCCACCGGCTGTTCATCGACGCAAAATATGCCGGCACGCTCGCGCCCTCCGACTCCGTCTTCGAGAGGCTGGCCGCTGACTTGCCCGAACTAGCGCCTTATTACGCGATTGTCCGGGATGAGCTGGTTGGCGACGGCGGGGAATGATGGTCTGGGGCAGTGCTGAAACCAGGTTCTGCGCATGGAACCGGTGAAACGCAAGCGCGCCCTCAATAGCGCGCGTGTAATGCTCATTTGGCAGTAGATCACTTCCCGAAGGCGCGCTTGAGCGCGTCCACGACCACACGCACGGAGGGGACGTCCTTGATCTCCGAATGCACGACCAACCACACGTCTCGTGCAAGAGCATGTTCCCCCGTGATGCGCTGGAGATCGCCGGATTCCGCGACGGCGAAATCCGGCAGCATGACGACGCCGCCACCAAGCCTTGCGGCCGCGGCCTGAAACTCCAGTACGGATGACCTCACCGCTATTGGCCGGCCAGCGGCCAGCTCAATGAGACGAACCTGCTGCGGCGAGGCGTTCATGGTTTCGTCATAGCCGATGAAGGTCCATTCGGATGGCGCAACGGTTTCGAGATATGGTTTTGAGGCGTAGAGGTCGAAGGTGATCTCGCCAAGCTTGATGATGGAATAGTCGCCATCTTCCGGCCGCGACAACCGCACGGCGATGTCCGCCTCCCTCCGATTTAACGACGCGAGCCGTTTCTCTCCGACAAGCGTGATCTGGACGGCTGGATGCTCTCGCCGGATATCCACGATCGGCTGCGCCAGAAGGACGCTCGACAGCGCGGGAGGAGCGCTGATCCTCACATGGCCACGCAGCTCAGTCGAGCTGCTGCGACCAAGCTGCTCGATTGCGGCAGTTTGCGCAGCGATGAGCATTGCGTGCCTGGCAATCTGCTCCCCATCAGCGGTCAGAACGACGCGCCGTCCGCGACGGTCGATGAGCTTGCGTCCCAGTCTGGCTTCCAGCGATGCAACACGCCGGCTTATTGTCGCATGTTCAACGCCGATCTGCTTCGCCGCGCCGAGAAACGTTCCGGACCGTGCGAGCGCCAAAAAATGCCGCAGGTCGTCCCAATCGATTTGTGTGAATTCTTTCCCAATCATTGGGAGACAATAGGGAATTTTCTCGCTTATCGCCACCGGGTAGTTGTCTGCATCAAGGAGACAAAACGATGACAGATCAGATTATAGTGCTGAACTCGCCGGGCGACGTCGCTCAGTTCCAGCTCCAGGATCAACGTGTCCACCCTCCCGGCAAAGGCGAGATCAAAATCCGCCATCACGCTATCGGGACCAATTTTCTCGACGTCTATCACCGCAAGGGCATCTACCCGCTGCCTTCATACCCCGCAGTGATCGGCGCGGAGGCTGCGGGCGTTGTCGAGGCTGTCGGCCCCGGCGTCATGAGCTTCAAAGAGGGCGATCATATTGCCTATGCGGGACCGCCGGTCGGAGCCTACTGCTCGACGAGGAACATCGCCGCCGACCGTGCAATCAAGCTTCCCAAGGCGATCTCGGCTAAAACGGCGGCAAGTTCGCTGCTCAAAGGCATGACCGCTTACATGCTGTTGACGAAGACCTACGATGTGCAGGGTGGGAGTTGTGTTCTCGTTCATGCGGCCGCCGGTGGACTGGGCAGCATGCTTGTTCGTTGGGCAAAGTCGCTTAATGCCACGGTGATCGGCACGGTCAGCAGCGCTGAAAAGGCGGCACTCGCCGAATCCTACGGAGCCGATCATCTCGTGATTGGACGGGGAGCGGATATTGTCGCGGAGGTCAAGCGGCTGACGGGCGGAAACGGTGTCGACGTCGCCTTTGACGGAATTGGCGGTGACATGCTTGTCAAAAGCATCCGCTCGGTCCGACCTTTCGGCATGGCTGTCAGCATAGGCCAGGCCGCCGGCCCGGTTCCACCCGTTCCCGTCGAGGAACTTCGGCCAGGCAAGGCGCTCTCTCACCCGAGCATTATGGCTTGGAGCGCTGATATCGATAGATATCGTGAGGCCGCTCAAGCGGCGGTCCGGGCGATGGAAACAGGGATCGTCTCTCAGATCGGCGCCGAATACAGCCTGACAAATGTTGCGACGGCCCATGAAGAAATGGAAACGGGACGCTCGGCCGGCAGTATCTTGCTGATACCTTAGAGCCAGCAAAAATGCGCAACGGTTTTGCGTCCGCGCAAACCGGCCATCCCGAACGTCTACGGCAGCCTTAATTTCGGAGTTTGCCGTGGGCGTACATGTTGGTCGGTGCGCCATGCAGCATCACTTCGCGCTCGAGATGGAAGCCGCATTTCTCCAGAATGCGCTTTGACGCGACATTGATGGGGCGGACCAACCCGATCACCCGCTCCGCCCGCAGATCGTCGAAGGCAAAGGTCAGGGTTTCCCGGACCAGCTCCGTCGCGTATCCCTGCCCCCAGCTTTCGGGGTGCAGATGATACGAAAGATTGAGACCGACGAATTCTTTCGAAACGGTCACGCCGCCGAAACCGATCAATGCGCCGTCCGCTTCGACCGCCCAACGCCCGAACCCATGATCGTTCCAATGCCCGATATCACGGGCGAGCCGCGCAGCACTTTCTTCGGGCGAGTCCGGCCGCGGCACGGGTCGATGTGCGACCAATTCCGGTTGCGAGAAAAGCTCTGTCAGGAAAAGAATATCCGTTAGCGCAGGAGCCCTGAGCAACAACCGCGCCGTACGCCTCGTGGCCGGCGGCGCGACGCCATTGAACTCCTTATCGAACATCGTCTACCTCTTCATCAAGGACGGGATTCCCTCGGCACTTCTCGTCTGGCCGCGGCATCCGCCAACGCTCCTCATTTTGAGGGGCCCAGCCAAAGGCCGGAGCCTCGAAGGACACACCGCAGCGCTGCTCCTTGCCTCATCATCCGCCTGAACGTCCGCCTCGCCATTCGAGGCTCCTTTGAACATTGCCATTCGCAGATGGCGAGATTTCTACGAGACGATCAAGTTCTTTCGCGCTATGAAGAGCCATCATCGATCCCGCGCAGACCCCGAGGTCACTCTCATGGCTTTGAAAGTTCTTTTCATTGGCGGCACCGGCCAAATTTCCTATCCATGCGTCGAGCGGGCCGTTGCCCAAGGCCATCATGTCAGCGTCTACAATCGCGGCTTGAGAAGCAACCCGTTGCCTGAGGGGGTGACCTCGATCGTCGGCGAACTGGGATCAAGCAGTTATGCGGATCTCGCCAAGGCCAACTATGATGTCGTGTGCCAGTTCATCGCCTTCACGCCCGATCAGGTCGGGCGCGACATCGAGGTCTTTGCGGGCAATTGCGGTCAGTATATTTTCATCTCGTCGGCCTCGGTCTATGAAAAGCCGCCGCGTCACTACGTGATTACCGAGGAGACCCCGGCGATCAATCCCTACTGGCCCTACAGCCAGGCCAAGATTGCCTGCGAGGAATTGCTCAAGAAATCCAGCAATCTCGCCTGGACGATCGTCCGCCCCAGCCACACCGTTCGCACCGGCCTGCCGATCATGATGGGCGACAGCGACGTCATGGCGAGACGCATGCTGGATGGCGAGCCCACCATCGTGGCGGGCGACGGCCACACGCCGTGGACGCTGACCCGCGCGGTCGACTTCGCCGTGCCTTTCGTCGGGCTTTTCGCCAAGGAGGCAGCGCTCAATGAGATTTTCCACATCACCTCCGATCGCGCGCACATCTGGGACGATATTCAAAAGACCATCGCAAGATTGCTGGGCGTCGAGGCGAAGATCGTCCACATACCGACCGACACCCTGATCAGGTACAATCCGGAGTGGGCAGGCCCACTGCTCGGTGACAAGGCCTGGACGGCAATATTCGACAATTCGAAGGTCAAGCGCGTGGCCGGCGACTTCAGCTGCGCTGAGAGCCTCGATGAAATCCTGGCGGAGCCGATCACGCACCTCAAGCAGCGCCTGGCCAAAAACCGTCCGCCAAGGGGTGAACTCGATGCTCTGATCGACAGGATCTGCGCCGCCCAAGGCGCACTTGGTTAGGATAACCGGGAGGCGTGGAATGATGGCGACAGTGCGCTGCGGACACGCCACCGCCTCGTCTATCGAAGAATGACCGGCTGAAAATACTATGACGACGGCCTTATTCTATTTCTTTCTTACATTGATATTGACGGTTACGTCCTTGATTGTTCCTTCGCCATAGGACACCCTCACCTTATACATATCCTTTCCGGAGTATCCGCTATTGGAAGTATAATATTCGGACTTGCCAGGAGATCGCCGGGAATTACACCTAATCTGGGCGGCGCCTGTCGCATAATGTGAAAAAATCTTTTCGCTTACGAATTCTACCGATCCATGCGCCGGGGGCTGCACTAGTTTTATGCTCGGCATTGTCGCAGCGGTGCAGTCTGCATTCAAATTGTAAGACTGGCCCATTTTCGTCCGCTCTCCACTCAGGGCGCGACTATGATCCTCGGAGATTTGAACACCATCCTTGGTGGTGACGCATCCAGACAGACCTAAAGCTACGAAAAGTATGGGAGTTAGAATATGGTTTGCTCTGAAAAATCGCGAACCCGGCATGTTTCTTTCATCCTTTGGTTTTAATAATATTACAATTCAGCTTATCCAACAGGCAGCTTATTGCAATGGCGCGAGCTGTTCACGGACGCCCCCCGCCTGCGGATGCGAGATCTCTTCCGCCCGCTGAAGGTAAAGCACCATTCTCCAACGCCTCTCTTTGAGCGCTGGGGCCTTGGCAGCCTGATTATTCCACGCGCCGCGCTTCCATCGGCGCCTGCTGCCTGAACCCCTCGAAATAGCGGCCGCCATGCAAGCCAAGCTCGCAGTCGGCCAAAGCCAGAAATCGCGCAGCGTCGCCCCCTGCCGCCAGCCTGAACGCCGCGTCGAATTCGATTGCCAGTTCAGCGTTAAGCTCTCTGATGAGACGCGGCGCCCACTTTCCCCGGCCGGTCCACGCGCCACGCCCGAGGAGGATGAGGTCGGCGAGTTTCTGATAGAGCTGCGCAGCGATGGCCGCGATCTCTTCGGGCCGGCGCGACCCGCGCAGATCGTCGGCAAGATCGGTGACGTGATAGCGCAGCATCTCGTAGCTTGCGCCGGCAAGAGGTTTCGGCCCCGCTGCGAGCATGTTTGCGGCTTTGGCCTGAACGATGTGTGCGCTGTCGAAATCCGGCCCCACGATGCTACCGGTCGCCACCATGGTGACCATGACGGGACAGCCGCTCTCCGCATCGGCATGAAGATAATGCGCCAGCGTCTGTTCGTCGTGGACGAAAGCCTCGACCAGAAAACCATCCTCAGTGAACGACTCCCGCCAGGCTCTTTCCAGCGATGGAAACACGACCACGAGATCAATATCCGAAAACGCAGTCCCATCGCCACGCATGAGCGAACCAGCCACGTAGGCGAAAGCCGCCCCGGCAAAGCGGCTGGCGACGCAGCGGCGGGCGGCGGCCAGCGCCCGCGCCGCAAGAATATGTTTCTCGACATCGTCCACGATTTCATCCTCGAATGCGGGAGATGGGCGGCAACAAAAAACCCGCTCGTCTCCGGCGGGTTGGTCTTAGCGGCGATGAACGGATTCAGTTCACGCGTCTACCACCCACCGCGGCGCGGTGGTCGTAGACCGTGTTGAAACTGCAAAAATCCTGTTCATGAACCGCAACGATATCGCTCGACACAGCCACCGTCAATGCGATGAAACCAGCATCGTCGAAGGCGCAAGGGGTTCTCCGCAGCAATGTTTTCCGTCTAAGATGAACACCAGACTCGTCAACAGAAAGAGCCCGCCAATGTCCGATCCCGCAACCGTCATCCCGCTTCCGCAACCAGTTTTGCTGCCGGTCGAGGGTATCGCCGAGCGTTTTCCGGTGCGCCGCGTCTATTGCGTCGGGCGCAACTATGCCGACCATGCGATCGAGATGGGTCATGATCCCACCCGCGAGCCGCCCTTCTTCTTCCAGAAGAATGCCGATAACCTGCTGCCGGCGGGAAATGCCTTTCCCTATCCGCCGCTCTCGAACGACGTGCATTACGAGGTGGAATGTGTGCTTGCGCTGAAATCCGGCGGCGCGAACATTAAGGCCGCAGAGGCGCTCGACTGCATTTACGGCTATGCCGTCGGCGTCGATTTCACCCGCAGAGATCTGCAGGGCGAGGCAAAGAAGCTCGGCCGCCCGTGGGAGGTCGGAAAGGCCTTCGAACATTCCGCTCCCGTCTCGTCGATCGTTCCGGCAAGCCGCCTCGGCCACCCCTCTCAGGCAAAGATCTGGCTGGAACAGAACGGCAATCGTGTGCAGGACGGCGATCTCAACCAAATGATCTGGAAGGTGCCGGAGATCATTGCCGAACTGTCGAAGCTCTTCACGCTGGCGCCGGGCGATATCATCATGACCGGCACCCCTGCCGGCGTCGGCGCAGTCGCCAGAGGCGATCGCATCAGTTGCGGCATCGACGGCGTCGCCACCCTATCGGTCGAGGTTGTCTGAGGAGAGAGCCATGCCCGTCTATGCGCTCGGCGGATCAACGCCGGAACTTCCCGCTGCCGGCCTTTATTGGATCGCACCGGATGCCAACATCATCGGCAAGGTCGAGCTCGGCGAGAATGTCGGCATCTGGTTTGGCGCGGTGCTGCGCGGCGACAACGAGAAGATCACAATCGGTGAAGGCACCAACATCCAGGAAGGCGTGATGGCCCACACCGACATGGGCTTCCCGCTGACAACAGGCAAAGGCTGCACCATCGGCCACCACGCCATCCTCCACGGCTGCACGCTGGGAGACAACGTGCTGATCGGTATGGGCGCCACCATTCTGAACGGCGCGAAGATCGGCAACAACTGCCTTGTCGGCGCCAATGCGCTGGTGACCGAAGGCAAGCAATTCCCCGATAATTCCCTGATCGTCGGAGCACCCGCCCGCGTCGTGCGCCAGCTCGACGAGGCGGCCATCGAAGCCATCCGCCGGTCGGCGGAAAACTACGTCGCCAACTGGCAACGCTTCGCCCGCGATCTCAAGCAGATCGGCTGATCGGGTAATTCAGAGCTGGTGGCCAGCCCCGTCCTTCGAGGTCCCGAAAGGCACCGCAATAGCCGTCGAGGTCCTTACATAGTTCGGCTTCCTCGCCGAGCGTTCGGCCGAAGAAAACCACGATGACCAGGTCGGCAGGGATCGGATTCTGAAGAGAGCTAAGCGACAGCGCCATGCCGAGGCTTCCGCAATGACGACTGATGTCGTTGAAAAACCGCCTTATTCGGCAGCTTCGAGAAACTGGCTGCTTCGCGAGGAAGAGGCAAGCGCCTGAACTCTGGCTTCCGCCTTGGCGATCAGTTGATAGAATTCGTCCTGCGCTTCGACATCCAGTTGGATGACGGCATTGACGTCATCGGGCGTATCGCAAACGCAGGCGATTGCCGAAATGGGACAGATGCCACCGGGGTAGCGCTTGCCGTTTCCAGTATAGGCGCGACGGCCCCAACGCTCGGAATAGACCGTCTCTTCCCGCTCGAGATGCAGGATCGTTCCCTTGCAGGCGGTCACAATAGCCGCCTTGCCGTAAGCGAACCAATGATAGTTCAGCTTCCGGAGAATATATTTGCCGGTGATGTCCTCGCCAGCCAGTTCGGCAGGGTTTTCAATCATTCTGATCATGAAGGCTTCCCTCAACGTTTGCAGAATATCCTTCATCTCTTCTTACGCGGCAAGTCAAAAAACGCTGATTTTGGAGACACTTAGTCACAAAGTGTTTCCGATTCTTACATGTTTCACGCGTTGAGCCGTGTACCGAGCACACAATTCCTCGTCGAATTTACCGCACCTGCACCCGATTTTGCCATTGCAAGCAGGAGATTTTCGGGCTGCGAGGTGACCAGTTCGCAGCCGGGCTGCCGGTGTCAGGCACCTTGGCGATGCGATTGAACGACGACGCCCTGGTTCAGGAGAACTCCCCGGCGCGAGGACCTGCAAGCGTCACGCGCCAGCCCGTTCGCGATTGGAAATCCTGCGTGGCCAGAAACGTATAGCCCGTTATGCGCCAAGGCCTCACGGCGCTGGTCAGATTATCGAGCACAAAATCCCCGCCGTCCGTCCGGGCAATGAGAACGACATGATTTTGATCATGCGGTCCGATGACCACGGAAAGCGCCAACCGGTTCGAGGGAAAACCAGCCTCGATCAGGTCTTTCATCTTCTGGAGGGCGTAGTCCTCACAGTCGCCACGGCCGGCGACCGGGAGAGACCAAACATCCTTGGATCCGGATGAGGGGCGATCCTCTGCGGGAATGATGCGTCCATTTACAGCACGATTGACCTTTTGAAGAAGCGCTATGCCTGCCGCATCGGTCAGCGGTTGCGCCGCCATCCTGCCGCACAGCCACTTGTACTTGGCGCAGGCTGCGCCGAATCCCACAGGCGCGCCGATGCTTCTCGTCACAGGCAGCGATGACCCGGCAACAGCGTGAAAAGCCAGAAAAATGAACGAGATAGCAGCAAGAGAAAAGAGACGCGCCATGCCGATTCCCCCTATTTGTATCGCCACAATAACAGAGTCGGGATAAAAATTTATTAAAATTTTATACTTGCGAATTTAACCTTATTATATGACTGACACAGATTAACTACTGTTTATTCTTCACGTTAATTGATTGTTAGTATAAGAACTCTCTCCATTAACATTCGGTTAACCTTGGGAGACGAGTGAAATGATCAGCAGAGCATCGAAATTGGGCATTGCCTTTGCTTCCCTTCTGGCAAGTAGCAGCTTGGCAACGGCAGCCCCGGCAGTCGTTAACTGCAACACCGCAGTGCGCGGCACACTCGAGTACAGGCTGTGCATGCCGACCAAATCAATTCCGGCCGGCAGCAAGTTCAGCCCGAGAGATAGCGACCCCAGCCAGGGCACCGGCAGCGGCAAGAAAACATCGAGCACCGGCTCGACTGCCGAAAACAGCGGCAACCAGGTTGCGGACGGTGGCGGAAACGATACCGGCGGCGGAGATGACACCGGCGATGGCAAGGACCATGATCACCACGGCGGCAAAGACCACGATCACCACGGCGGCAAGGACCGCGATCACCACGGCGGCAAGGACCGCGATCACCACGGCGGCAAGGACCGCGATCATCACGGCGACAAGGATCGCGATCACCACGGCGGCAAGGACCGCGATCACCACGACGGCGACAAGGGCAAGGATCACGGTCACGGCAAGGACGACAAAGACGGTCGGGGCAAGAGCGACAATGGCAGCTCCGGC
>NZ_AEYF01000022.1 GCF_000292525.1 Rhizobium sp. CCGE 510 | reverse complement strand
GGCTCCGGCAAGGGCGACAATGGCGGCTCCGGCAAGGGCGACAATGGCGGCTCCGGCAAGGGCGACAATGGCGGCTCCGGCAAGGGCGACTCTGAATCCAAGCCGGACTAAGCCTATCCGCGCAGACACGAAGAAGGTGAGGCCGCTCTCGCGGCCTCACCTTTTTGAGTCATCGCTTTGTATATCGATCGGCAGCAAGTACCGTGAGTGAACCAACGCGCGGGTCGTCGTCGCCGCTCGGCGAGCGCGAGCCTGCAGCGTTGCCTGTATCGGGCAAACCGCGAATGCACTCAGCACAAGCGAAGGGTAATGAAGGATCCGCCGTGTAGCCCCCTCACCTACGCTCAGCGCATTTGAGGCTTGCGGGCATCCCTCGCTTCACGCCGCACAGGCCTCGCACAAACCGCGGATCTCGATCGTCGTCTTCTCGGGCTTGAACTTCTGCCCCTGCACCCAGCCCATCAGCCGGTGGTCGACCTCGTGGTCGTGGAATTCCGTCACTTGGCCGCAGCTTTCGCAGATGGCGAAGGCGACGATGCCGTGGCTGTGGCAGTCGTCGCCGGGATGGGCGCAGGCAACGAAGGAATTGATGCTTTCCAGCCGATGGACGACGCCGTATTCGAGCAGCTTTTCCAGCGCCCGGTAGACCTGCAGCGGTGCGCGAAAACCGTGGTCGCGGAGCTTGTCGAGGATGGTGTAAGCGCTGAGCGGTCCTTCGGCCTTCTCGAGCACGTCGAAGACCAGCGACTGGTTCTTGGTGAGTTGCGGTGTCGTCATGAGCCTTGTCCTTGCATGGCTGCGCGGTGCCGCCTGACGGGAAGCAGGCTGAGCATGAACAGGATCAGCGCCGCGACCACGATCGATGGGCCCGACGGCGTGTCATAGGTGAGCGAGCCGAACAGCCCGCCGACGACGGCGGCTGCCCCGATCAGCGAGGCGAACACCGCCATGATCTCCGGCGTCGCCGAGAAACGCCGCGCCGCAGCCGCCGGAATGATCAGCAGCGAGGTGATCAGCATGATGCCGACGATCTTCATGGCGATGGCAATGACGACGGCCATCAGCAGCATGAAGAACAGCCGCGCCCGCTCCGGCTTCAGCCCCTCGGCCTCGGCAAGCTCGGCATTGACGGTCGCAGCCAGGAGCGGCCGCCAGAGCCAGGCCATTGCCACGAGCACGAAGAGCCCGCCACCCCAGATCAGCGCGATGTCGGTCGGGGAAACGGCGAGAATATCACCGAACAGGAAGGCGATGAGATCGATCCGCACCCAGCTCATGAAGGCGACCATGACGAGGCCGATCGCCAGCGTGGCATGCGAGAGGATACCGAGCAGCGCATCGGCCGACAGCGCCTGGCGCTTCTGCAGGAAGAGCAGCAGCACCGATACCAGCGCGGCGACGGCAAAGACCGCCAGCGTCAGATTGAGTTCGAAGAGCAGCGACAGTGCGACGCCGAGCAGCGCCGAATGGGCGATCGTATCGCCGAAATAGGCCATGCGCCGCCAGATGATGAAGCAGCCGAGCGGCCCCGTCGTCAGCGCCAGGCCGACGCCGGCGAGGATGGCGCGCACGAAGAAATCGTCAAGCATGGCGGCCCTCCCCACTGTGGGAATGGGCATGCAAGTGCTCATCCCCATGGTGATCGTCATGATCATGATCATGAACATGGTCATGCGCGTGATCCTGGTCATGCGCGTGATGTCCGTCGAGCTCATGGCCCCGTTCGGGACCACGAGCGGGGTGGCAGTGATCGGTGACCGTGCCGTCGGCATGCTGCACGCGCCCATCCGGCAGGTGCGTATGGTCGTGGTGATGGCTGTAGACGGCAAGCGTCTGCGCCGCCCGGCTGCCGAACAGGCGCACATATTCCGGGCTGCGGCTGACAGCCTCCGGCGTGCCGCGGCAGCAGACATGGCCGTTAAGACAGATGACCGTATCGGTCTCGGCCATGACGACATGGAGATCGTGCGAGATCAGCAGGATGCCGCAGCCAGTCGCATTGCGGATCGACTTGATAAGGTCGTAGAGCGCGATCTCGCCTGAGAAATCGACCCCCTGCACCGGCTCGTCGAGCACCAGCAGATCGGGTTTGCGGGCAATCGCGCGGGCCATCAGCGCCCGCTGGAATTCACCGCCGGAGAGATGCTGCACCTCGGCATCAAGCATATGAGCAACGCCGGCGGATTCGAGCGCCGAAAGCATGTCACGCTCCGGCAGCGGGCCGGTCAGCGTCATCAACCGACGCACCGAAAGCGGCAGCGTCCAGTCGATCGAGAGCTTCTGCGGGACATAGCCCACTTTGAGGCCGGCCTTGCGCTCCACCCTGCCTTCGTCAGGCTTTAGCACGCCGATCGCCGCCTTGGCGCTGGTCGATTTGCCAGAGCCGTTCGGCCCGATCAGCGTGACGATTTCGCCGCGCGACACGGAAAATTCGACGCCGCGCACCAGCCAGCGGCCATTGCGAACAACGCCGACATTCTCAAGCGAAACCAGCGGTTCGGCCCTGATACCAGCGGGGGACTTTGCGGGAGAGAGCATCAAATTTTCCGAAAGTGCTGTTGCGTCCTGCTATCGCACACGTTATAGCATAACGCAATTGATGTAATAACATAACAATTTGAATTCAAGCGGAGCATGCCGATGAGACGCGCCTTGGGGTCTGCCCTCCAAATGCTGGCCCTCAGAATGCCGGTTCTTTCGATCCCGGCTTTGGCAATCCCCGCTCTGTTGTTTGCTGGCACGATGCGTGCGGCCGATGCGCCTGTGGTGGTCACCTCGATCAAGCCGATCCATTCGCTGGTCTCGTCGATCATGCAGGGTGTGGGCGAGCCGGAACTGATCGTCGACGGCGCTGCCTCGCCGCACACCTACAGTCTGAAGCCCTCGAACGCGAAGGCGTTGCAGGAAGCCAAGGTGATCTTCTGGGTCGGCCCCGGCCTCGAGGCCTTCCTCGAAAAACCGCTGCAGGCTTTGGGTTCGGATGCCAGCATCGCAGCACTCGACGACGCCCCCGGCCTCGTGAAGCTGCCGTTTCGCGAAGGCGGCGCATTCGAGCCGCATGACGACGGCGATGAACATGGTGGGGCCGAAGCCGCGCATGGCGCCGAAGCCGGGCATGATCCCGACCACGGCGCCTTCGACACCCATCTCTGGCTCGATCCGATGAACGCCAAGGCGATGGCCGCCATGATCACCACGACGCTGGTCGCCGCCGATCCCGCCAATGCACTGACCTATCAGGCCAATGCCAAGGCGCTGGACGACCGGCTGACGGCGCTGGACAAGGAGATCGCTGCCGCCGTCGCCCCCGTCAAGGACAAGCCCTTCATCGTCTTCCACGACGCCTACCAGTATTTCGAGCACCGCTACGGCATCCGCGTCGCCGGCTCGATCACCGTCAGCCCGGAAACCATTCCCGGTGCCGAGCGTGTCTCGGAAATCCACCGCAAGGTCGGCGAACTCGGCGCTACCTGCGTCTTTGCCGAGCCGCAGTTCGAGCCGCGGCTCGTCGATGTCGTCATCGAGGGCACGCGCGCCAAGTCAGGCGTACTTGACCCGGAAGCCGCCACGCTGAAGGCCGGCCCCGATCTCTACTTCACCCTCATGCGCGGCATCGCCGAGAGCATGAAGGACTGTCTCTCCAACGCATGACCTCCATGCGGCGCTCTGCACGTCCTGTCGGACGTGCCACGCTTGGAGAGAGCTGAAGCGGAAAGGCGGACAACCCCGTTCCGCCTTTTTTTCAACCTTACGTACGTAATGATATAACATTAATTTTAATCTGATGAGGCTCCCATGAACAAAAGACTCCCCGTCACGGTGCTCTCCGGCTTTCTCGGCGCCGGCAAGACGACGCTGCTCAACCACGTGCTCGCCAATCGCGAGGGTCTGCGCGTCGCCGTCATCGTCAACGACATGAGCGAAGTGAATATCGACGCTCGCCTGGTGCGCGATGGCGGCGCCAATCTCTCTCGCACCGAGGAGCAACTGGTCGAGATGACCAACGGCTGCATTTGCTGCACGCTGCGCGATGACCTCTTGAAAGAGGTGCGCGATCTCGCGACCCAAGGTCGATTCGACTACCTGCTGATCGAATCCACGGGCATCGCCGAGCCCCTGCCCGTCGCCACCACCTTCGAATTTCGCGACGAGAGCGGCCAAAGCCTTTCGGACGTCGCAAGGCTGGACACGATGGTCACCGTTGTCGACGCCGCCAATCTGCTCGCCGACTACGCCTCGGCCGATTTCCTCGCCGACCGCGGCGAAACGGCCGGCGATGGCGACAACAGGACCATCGTCGACCTGCTGGTCGAGCAGATCGAATTCGCCGATGTCGTGGTGCTGAACAAGATCGGCACGGCAAGTGAGGCGGAACGCGACGCCGCGCGGAAAATCATCATCGGCCTCAACCCGGATGCGAAGCTGATCGAGGCGGATTTCGGCAAGGTGGCGCTCAAGGAGATGCTCGGCACCGGTCGCTTCGATATCGACAAAGCCGAGACCCACCCGCTTTGGTACAAGGAACTGCACGGCTTCCGCGACCATGTGCCGGAGACCGAGGAATACGGCATCCGCTCCTTCGTTTATCGCGAGAAGCGTCCCTTTCATCCGGAGAAATTGCAGGCGTTTCTCGACAGGACATGGCCGGGCGTGGTGCGCGCCAAAGGCTTTTTCTGGTTGGCGACGCGCCCGCATCACGTCGGCGAAATCAGCCAGGCGGGCGCGATCGTGCGCACTGGCAAGATGGGTCTGTGGTGGGCAGCGGTGCCGCGCGAACAATGGCCGGACGAACCGGGCTTCCTCAGCGCCATCAGCCCCTATCTCGACCCCGTCTGGGGTGACCGTCGCCAGGAGATCGTCTTCATCGGCGCAGACCCGATGGACGAGACCTGGATCAAAGGAGAACTCGACGGCTGTCTCGTCGAAACCGGGGTCTTTGCGCCCGAGCGCTGGCGAAACCTGCCCGACCCTTTCGCCAGCTGGAACAGCCAGGCGGCATGAAGGCAACCGCAATCAAACCCTATCGCTGCGTCTGCACGGAATGTAATCCCTTGCCGCCGATCGAGGGGCTGCATCCGTTGACGTATGGTGGGGATGTTGAGGTTGACGACCGAAGACCGAAGGGGTTGCTTGGCATCATCGCCGCTGTGCGCCGAGTATGAAGGAGCGAAAGCGCTTATCGAGACAAATTCCATTCCGGTCAGGGTCTCCACACCTCTCCCACAATTGGAAAGGGCGGCCGAAACCGCCCTTCTTTGGCCCATCAATCAGCGACCAGCAATGATGCTGGAAATGACACCGCTGGTAACGCCGATCAGCAGGTAGTCGTTGTCGACCCGGACCCAGCGATAGCCGCGCGGCGGAGGCGCCAGCCGGTAGCGGCGGTAGTCGTTGACGTCGTGAAACCGGCGGCGCTCACTGGCGTTGACGCGGTATCCCTTCTTCCAGTGCGGCCGGACGACCTTCCTCTCGACGATCACCTTCTTCTGCACGACGACAGGCGGACGGCGATAATCATCCGCGCTGGCCTGGGAGACAACCATCGGGGAGAGAAGGAAGGAAGCGGAAAGGAGAGCTGCAAAAATCTTTTTCATGTGGGGTTCCTCGTGTTGGGCACGGGAGAAACCTAGGGCCGAAAAGATGAACTGAAACTGAAATTTAAATTAAACTTTCGTAATGGAATCTGAGGACTGGGGCGTAAATCTTATATTTCAGATGAGGCTTATACAGCTTCGCGAACAACAGTTTTGCCCGAGACGGCGATCGGCGGGCAGTTCCGAAGATCAGATTCGATTTTCGGAAGGATTGCGCGCAGATTCAATTCATGGAGCGCCCTTCGCGCGTCCGATCCAGCGCTTGGCGCTGTCGGATCGTCGCGCGGGATTGCTCGATAAACAGATGATGGAGGAAATCATGTCCGGCATCAGCATGCGTTACATCGTCGACGACGTCGACGCCGCGTTGGAATTCTATACGAGACATCTTGGCTTCTCGATTGCGCTTCACCCTGCGCCCACCTTCGCCATCCTGACCAGGGACGGGTTTCGTCTGCTCGTCAGCGGCACGACGGGACCGGGCGGAGGAGCCCAGGCAATGGCGGACGGACGGAAGCCGGAGCCCGGCGGATGGAATCGCATCCAGATCGAAGTCGCGGACCTGGAGGCGGAAGTCGCCACGCTGCGCCAGGCGGGCGCGCGTTTTCGCAACGAGATCGTGCAGGGCATAGGCGGCAAGCAGATCCTGCTCGAGGATCCGGCCGGAAACCCGGTCGAACTCTTCGAAGCGCCGAAGAGATGAACGCCACGGCATCGATCATGCGGTCGCACTCTTGCGCGCCGCATCGGGCAACCGCGCAGATCATCTGACGCGGTGGGCCGGCTTCGGCATCATCATTGCAAGAATGGCGGCTGCGCCTTGCTACCTGTGTGCCAGCGTGTAGTTTCGGGCTAGCATCATTTCAGAGGCAGGGAAAACATGTCCGAATCCGCGGGCGGGCTCTTCGACTTTGTCGGGATACTAGCCGTGCTACTTTTGGTGGCTGCCAATGGCTTCTTCGTCGCCGCCGAATTCGCGCTGGTGTCGGTGAGGCGCAGTCGTGTCACCGAACTCGCCGCAGCCGGCCGAATGAATGCCTCGGCCCTTCAGCGCGCCGTCGACAATCTCGACGCCAACCTTGCCGCCACACAGCTCGGCATCACCATCTCGTCGCTGGCGCTGGGCTGGGTCGGCGAACCGGCGCTTGCCCACCTGATCGAACCTCTGCTGTCCTGGCTGCCCGGACAGTGGGCGGCAACAGGCGCACACACTGTCGCCATCGTCATTGCCTTCGTCATCATCACAGCACTTCACATCGTGCTCGGCGAGCTGGCGCCGAAAAGCCTGGCGCTTCAGCGCAGCGAAGCCACTTCGCTTGCCGTGGTGCGTCCGCTCGGGCTTTTCCTGATGCTGTTCAAGCCGGCGATCTCTGTCCTGAACGGCATGGGCAATCTTGTGCTGCGCGGTGTGGGCCTTCGCGCCGGAACCGGGGAATCGTCATTTCATTCGCCGCAGGAGCTCAAGTTGCTGGTCGCCGAGAGCCAAGAGGCCGGCCTTCTCAACCAGGTGCAGCAGCAACTCGTCGAGCGGGTGTTCAACATCGGCGACCGGCCGATCTCCGACATTATGACCCCGCGTCTCGATATCGAGTGGTTCGACGCCGACGACAGCGAGGCCGAAATACTGAAGACCATCCGCGAATGCGGCCACGAACAATTGCTGGTCGCTCGCGGCTCGATCGACGAACCGATCGGCATGGTGTTGAAGAAGGACCTTCTCGACCAGGTTCTCGACGGCGGCAAGGTCCGGCCCATGGAGGTGATCAAGCAGCCGCTGGTGCTACACGAGGGCACCTCGGTCGTACGCGTGCTCGACAGTTTCAAGGCCTCGCCCGTTCGGCTCGCCATCGTCATCGACGAATATGGCAGCCTCGAAGGCATCGTCACCCAGACCGATCTGCTCGAAGCCATCGCCGGCGATCTGCCCGGATCCAACGAAGAGCCCGACATCGTCGTGCGGGAAGACGGATCGCTCCTGATCGATGCAATGATGCCGGCCTTCGACGCCTTCGAACGGCTAGGCCTGCGCGATCGCCCGGATGCAGATTTCCATACGCTTGCCGGCTTCGCGCTGCACCAGCTCCAGCATATCCCTGAAGCTGGCGAAACCTTCGTGTTCGACAACTGGCGCTTCGAAGTGCTCGACATGGACGGCATGCGCATCGACAAGATCCTGGCGACGCGTATCCCCGCGGACGGAGCTGGGGGATAATGCATGTCGCCCGGAAGTGTGCAGCGGTTCCGGGACAACGACATGCATAAAATAAGGAGCTTTAGCCAACCGCCAGCGTCCAGAGCATTCCTGATATCGCGCAGGCAAGCAGCGTCGTGATAACAGACGTCTTGAACCGGAAGATCGCGATGGCGGCGGCGGCCGACAGCGCCATTGCCGCAGGCACGGCCGATTGCAACACGGGGATATCGAGCCACAAAACTCCAAGGTGGATGACGGCGACCTCGGCAAACAGCGTGTGCAGGCCAAACCAGATGGCGAGGTTGAGAATGACCCCGACTACAGCCGCCGTGATCGCCGACATCGCGCCGGCGAGCGCCACATTGCCGCGCAGTTTTTCGATGAACGGCGCGCCGAGGAAGATCCAGAGGAAACAGGGCACGAAGGTAACCCAAGTCGTCAGGATTGCCGCAAGCGTGGCAGCGAGCATCGGATTGAGCGATCCGGGATTGCGGTAGGCGCCCATGAAGCCGACGAACTGAAGCACCATGATTAGCGGCCCCGGCGTCGTCTCGGCCATCCCCAGGCCATCCAGCATCTCGCCGGGTTTCAGCCAGCCGAAACGCTGCACGGCTTCCTGCGCGACATAGGCGAGCGCGGCATAGGCACCGCCGAAGGTGACGACGGCCATCTTGCTGAAGAACAGACCGATCTCAGTGAAGACGTCGTGTGCCCCGAACGCTGCATAGAGGGCGGCGATGGGTACGAGCCAGAGAGCGAGCAGCGCTGCCGACATACGCAGCGACCATCCTAGGTTGGGGCGCGCATGATCAGGTATGCCGTCCCCGAGCGCAGACTCGGCATCCGACAGCACCGAACCGCTCCCAGCCTTGTGGCCGCCGCCCGGCTTGAAGGCGGCAAGCCCGAACCTGCCGCCGATGAAGCCGGTCATGCCGCCTGCAAGCACGATCAGCGGGAACGGCACGTGCAAGAAGAAGATGGCGACGAAGGCCCCGGCCGCAATCAGCAGCATGACGTTGTTTCTGAGGGCGCGGCCACCGATGCGGATGACGGCCTGCACGACGACGGCAAGCACCGCTGCCTTCAGCCCGAAAAACAGGCCGGCGACGATGCCGACGCTGCCATAAGCCGCGTAGATATAGCTGAGGCAAAGGATCGACAGGAATCCCGGCAGCACGAACAGCAGGCCGGCGACCAGACCGCCCAGCGTGCGGTGCATCAGCCAGCCGATATAGACGGCGAGTTGTTGCGCCTCGGGGCCGGGAAGCAGCATGCAATAATTCAGCGCATGCAGAAAACGATGCTCGCCGATCCATCGCTTCTCGTCGACGATGATCCTGTGCATGACGGCGATCTGCCCGGCCGGGCCACCGAAGCTCAAGGCGGCGACGCGCAGCCACACCTTGAAGGCTTCGCCGAAGGAGACGCCGTGGTGATGCCCCTCTCCTGCATTTCTCTCCACCGTTTGGCTCGTAGGGCTGTCGTCTGTCATCTCGGCCATCTCATGCCCTCTTCTTCGGCGTGGGCCAGTTGTGGGTTTCCTCGGTCGCGTCCCGGCACCAGCGGAAAAAGGCATCGTAGAGAAGCATGCCGGCCTCGAGCTGCTCCAGATCGTCGGAATACATCCTGGAGAGGCCGAGCGAAGCGGCAAGCAGGCCAGGCGCCTCGGGCGCGAGATCGAGCCTTGCGGTATCCGCCGCCCTGACGATCTGCGCCAGCCGCAGAAGCGGCTCGGATGCCAGGCCGAATTCCTCGACCATCACGTCGAAGGTGCAGAACTCGCCGCGATGGCTCCAGAACGCACCTTCGATATCGAAGGGGACGGCCCCGAAGCGCTCGCCGACGGCACACACTTCGGGCGCCGGAACGAACAGGAAGACGGCGTCCGGATCGACGAAGCGCCGGATCAGCCAGGGACAGGCAATGCGGTCGATTTTCGGCCGCGCCCGCGTCACCCAGACGGTGCGTCCTTCAACGTCGCGGCGCGGCAGCTTTTCCTCAGGCACCGCCGCTCCGCCTGCAATCCAGGCTTCGAAGCCGCCTTCGAGGCTTTCGGCGTCAACCCCACTATGGCGCAGATAGGCAGCCACGCCATGGCTGAGCTTGCTACCCTTTTGGCAGACCACAACGACGGCATCTGCTTCGATGCTGCCCACCCAGGATGCAACCTCGGCATGGTCGCGCCGGATCGAGCCCGGAACCAGGCGAGGATCGAGCGCGAAGTCCGTCTCTGTGCGAACATCTATAACGCAGGGCGCCCCGGGGGTTCCGATGAGGCGGCTGAGTTTTTCGGCGGAAATTTCGAGAAATGACGGCATCACGCGTCCCTCCGTTGATCGGTACTATTGGACGCGATTCTTCAGCATGACGCCTCGTGGGGTGATCGCGACCCCATGGCGAAACCATGCGCAAACAGACCCCGTCGTGTCAAGCCGACGCTTGCATGGAACAGCGACTCGCAACGTTCACATCGGAGCGGCATGTCTTTCGGTGGGCGAGCAAGCCCACCGCCCGTCGGAAAAGCAGACGGCCCTGGCGGCCGTTTCTGGCGGGTTGAGGCGCGGAAACCCCTGATAGCAACCGCTTCCCGGCACCGATATGGAACAAAAAGCCCGCCTCGGCATTCTTCTCTCACCGAAAGAGGAGAAAGTACCATGACGTACGACCCCAATAATGCCAACGACCCGAACCGCCCGCTGAACCCAAATCTGGATCTGCGCACCACGCCTACCCCGCGCACCAATAATACGTGGGTTGTCTGGGTCGCTGCATTGGCCGTGATCGCTGTCGCTGCATTCGCCTATTCGCAGTGGAGCACCCCCGGCACATCCCCCGATACAACAGCCTCCACGACCCAATCCGAGCCGGCCCCGGTCAAGCCGGTCGCTCCGACTGACAACAGTGCAACGCCTGCACCGGCGCCTGCAGCACCGGCACCTGCCACACCGGCTGCCCCTGCCCAGCAGTAACGCCTGCTCACCCGAAAGAAGTCGGCCAAAGCGCCGGCTTCTTTCTGCCATGGCTCTTGAACATGGTTAAACAAACCCTATTTTAGGGATAGTGAATTTGTCTCTGACGGCTGACCACGGATGTACTGGCAGGCGTTATCGAGACAGATCGAGGAAGGGTCGGTGCGAGTTTCGCCCGGCCTTTTTTCTTGGCTTGATGAAGCCGTAGCGCTGGAAGTGTTGGCGCCAACTCTCAGATCGGGAAATTAGTTCGGGATTCTGTTATAGAACGACTGGGGGTCGTACACGCACTCGTAGTCGAGAAGGCAAATTTTGCCGTTGGCATCCCTTACCCTTGCCGTTTCGTACTTGTCGCCCAGATTGCACCTGGCCGGCGGATAACGAAAGCTGCGGCCACCAAAGCCCATGCGCACGAAAACCGCTTTGTCTTTGCGGATGATCTGGGAAAGCTCATTGCAAGTATGATCCCTGGCATTGACGTCCACCGCCTCGATGGCGAGGCCCGCGGACGGAAACAACAGCGCGACGGCCAGCACAACGCTTTTCATGAAAACTCCTGAATACGAAGGTACGAAGTTGGGGCATAGCACCGATGCCAACCATGCCTCAACCGATGCAGCTAAGGAAAATTATAGGGCGACGCAGGGTCGAAGACACAGGCATAGTCGAGAATGCACTGCTTTCCGCCAGCATCGCGAAAACTCGTCGTCGCGCGCTTGTCGCCCATGCTGCATTGCGCCGGCGGATAGCGGAAGCTGCGGCCACCGAAGCCGACCCGGACAAAGACCTTTTTATTCTGACGGACGATCTGCGCAAGCTCGCCGCAGCTATACTCGCTTGACTTGACCTCCTTCGCCCCAGCGGCAAAGGCCGGCAACGGCAGAGATAAGGCTAGGACTAGAATGACGCTTCTCATGAACCCCTCCCATTCTGAGAAAGCAGATAGGGCGCGGGGATCGATGCTGCCAGACCTGCGGACAGCCGTTTCCGGCAGGCCGGAACATCCGGCCTGAATTTAAATAGTTCAATCTTATCAAGAGATTTGGTGGGTGATGTAGGGCTCGAACCTACGACCCGCTGATTAAGAGTCAGCCAAGCCAAAACACATCTATCTGTTTTCACTTACAATTCTACGATTAATTTTTCAATGTGCGTAAAAATGTGTGTGTGCGTGAGGGCGATTTGCCCCTTATGAAGGCACCGACCTTCGAATTTAATTTCGTGAGAGGCAGGAAAATTAGCTGTGGAAATTTACCGGGCTCGCCAACCTGGCAAGTTTAACGGCCTTCGAAAGGCGCCTCCTCCCAACCGGCAGCGTTTATCTTCCGGCGCGACGCCAGCCGGCAGCTCGGGCTTCCGCTTCCGAGCAAAACCATCTCTCCCCGTACTGAGGAGAAATCTTGGTCTCGTCATAATACTCCTGGCCCGACACATGATAGATGCGCTCGCCGCTGCCGATGCTGACGTTGCCTTTGATAGTGCAACTGGTAGCCGAACCGGCAAATGGAGCAGATACGCTCCCGACCTCGACGCCGAGGTATCCCACCACGCCCGCCGCGACGATGCCCAGATAAAACGCCTCCATCGTGAACCGGGGGCGAGCCCGCTTCTTGGTCGTGTATCTCGGCGAAAATGAGCGGTGGGTCGGCATTCGACATCAAGTGCGAATTTCCCGCATCGCCGCAAGCGCTGGTTGATTCAGAGGTTAATCCTCATCTGCGTTGTTCTTTAAAATACATCCTACCTCGCCTGCTGAGCACCCGGAAACGGCAGTTGAGAGGCGGCTTGCGCCGCCTCTCAACCAACTCTTACGCACATTCAAGCCGTACCGCATGGCTCGGCTGAAGAACCTCTGGTCGCCCGTCGTCGATATGAGCGGCCCGGATCGCAAGGCCGGTTTGCGTCGTGATGGCGAGGACGATCGGCGCCAGCGACCCCAGTGCCTCATTGCTCAGGGAGACGAGCGTCGGGTACTCGACGTAGACGCCGGTGTTGTCAGCCGCCAGCGCATTGCTCCAGCAACCACCATTGATGCGGTATTCATGCGTCTCATGATCAATGTCGAGCCTATCCAGCAGATCAATGGTGGTGCGCCCGAAAATCTCGACCTCACCCGCGAGCTGATAGGCTGTGACCTCATCGCCGCAGTCGAGAAATCGACGCTCCAGGGCCATAATCGCCCGAATCCGATCGATGGCGGCATCGAGTCCATCGATCAGGCGATCGTGCAGCTTCCCGGAGAAATCGTCTTCACAGCAGGTACGGCCTGCGATGACGGCAAGCCGGAAGCCGGCGAGCCTGGCATAAAGCATCAGGTTGTCCATGTCATAGGATCTCCTTCATCCTGAAAGCCGAAATCAGGCGGGGCCGATCTCGCGTTTCATCGTTCAAAGACGGTGGGTATGAATTGGAGGCGAAACACGTCCGCCGGAAAGAATAGGCCGTGGGTTGCGGAGCGGACAGCCACGCCTTCTGCGCGCCGCGCGTCACGTGGACGCCATGCCACGGTGAACGCCTTCACCAATGAGAGAAACATTGGCATAAGTGGCGGATTAGAAAATAAGCGGTCTTGGAGATGGTCCTCATGTTCCGCATGTTTGTGATGCAGAACCTTTAGCGCACGCGCCAACCGTGGCAGATGGCAACATCCCGCGCAATGCTTGTGAAACTTGCAAAAGCCTCTCGGAGAGGCATCTCCCGCTCGCCGCGTCTCCGGCGTGGAGTCATCGACGGCCAGAGACCTTGTTCAAGGTCGGCGTGGCCCGTAAAATACGTTCGTATCCTGCATTTGACGCGGTTGTCCTACCGCCTCCGGTAATAGGCATCCCAAGCCAGCTTGATGTCGAAGAACGACCACTCCCTGCGCCGTCCGTAGGCCGGGCTCGGGCGGCTGTAGCACTCGTTCAAAGTGGTTTCGCGTTGGAATTTCATGAACCAAGCCGTTGACTTCGGCTTGCCCCGCGCCGTTGCTGAGACTTGGCGGATTAAGCCGCTATGCGCCCAATGTTCGTGGGGGTTGGCAAGCGACGCGGGATCGGCCAGATAGGCGCGAAGTTTTTGCAGCGTGGCGTCGTCCGGCGCTTGATGGAGTTGCGCGCTAAGCTCACCGACAGCCAAAGCCGCTCCCTGTTTGGCAGCCTCCATCAACATGTCGCGCAGTTGCACATCAGTCAGCACAAGCGCCCGCAAGGCTTCCATAAGCAATGACTTTCATTGGTGGGATTAGTGCGATTGAAGACCATCGCATATCCATTGCCACACGGGAAAAAAATGACGTCAAGCTATATCGAACTGTGTGGCAAACGCGGCGGAGTTCACCCGCTGTTCAATGGTGCCCTTGCGGCAATTGTTTGCATTGCGATCACCTTCAAAGCGGATAGTATCTGTCGCATTCGCGTTTGCCCCAAAAGGAAGGAGCACAGAATGCAGGATAATGAAGCCAATCCTAGTCTTGCTCTTGGCCTTTACAGGGTCAGCGTGCTCGTCGGCTGTATTGCTCTTATCGCATGTTTCTTCTGGTATATGTTCAGCGCGACCGCCGCCGTTAATCGGCTTTCAGCTGCTGCAGAGAATTTCCAATATACCGACAGGTGTGATTCCAACGGCAATCTGATCGATACAGGCAAACCCAACTGCGTTGATCTGGGTGATTATCTGCTCATAAATGGCCCTGTTCTCAAGGCTCTTCGAAAAGCTTGTTCAGAAGGCCAAACACCGGCTATGCTGATACTTGAGAAAGGCAAAGCGTCGAGGATCGATATCGTTCGCGTAGAAAAGTCATTAGCTTGGCGAGTGAGGAACAAAGTAAGCGGCCCCTGCTAACGGTTACCCGGTACTCGGACGGCATTGCAATCTCTCGCAACTGACCGTTCCGGGCGGAGACTCGAGAGTAAGGTATGAACAGCAAGCTACTGCTATATGCAGTAAATTCCTTCATGCTTCTAACTAACCAACCGCATCGAGTAAAACCAATTAGGCCTTTAAAAATGGTCGACATTGGAATGTTTGCGGTCTCCAGAATAGCCAGCGTCTCGCCATATCCCCTTCCTATTTGCCCCACCGTGTTCCGTGTATTTAATTTTTTGGTCCTCTTCCAACAAGCTCCGGGGTAATAGCGAATTCAACCCTTCCCGAGATCGAGCTGTAAGGCTCGCACTGTGTAATCGCGCTAGCTACCAACGGGGCTGCGATTTTCTCCCAGTCTGATGGCGGTGCGCGGAAATTTATTGATACCAAATCGGCAGCTCCATCCTTGAGTACGGCAACAGCCAAGATGCTATAGGCATTCGGCGCGTCTGGAGGTAGGTGTAAACATTTCAGCATCTGGCTAGAAACAACGTCCTCCGGCTTTTCAGAGGAAGCGAACGTCTTCGTGACGTTTGTGGCCAATGCGACAGAAGCAATAAACACACCGGAGAGAAAAGTCTTACCGAAAGAATTCATTCAAATTGCCCCTTCAAACAGCCGTGAAAATGAACACCGCGCCTCTTGGATACGGAAACAGTTGTCGTCAAACAATAACAGTCATCGTCGGCTTTTGACCGCACCCCCCCGCCACGATGATTAAGGGATGATAATTGCTGTATATCATTCAGCGCTCCTGCATCGCTTCCGACGCAATTTCAGCCAGCGGCGAGTAGAGATATTCGAGGATGCGCCGGCTGCCGGTTTTGACCTCGACGGTGACGGACATGCCTGGTGAGAGCGGCACACGTGATCCCTCAATGTCGATGCTGGCCACATCCGGCTTGATGATGATGGGGAAGACCAGGTTCTGGACGCGCTGCGCATTGCCGATCGGGATGACGCTTTGCAGCTCCTTCGCCGGCTGACCTTCGAGTTGCTGTGCGTCAGGCTCGGGAATGGCGTCGGTCGCGACACGGGTGACTTTGCCATTGAGGATGCCGTAGCGGGTGAACGGGAAGGCCTCGATCTTGATCACCGCCGTTTCCCCTGGCGAGACGAAGCCGATGTCCCGGTTCGGCAGATAGGCCTCGATCTCAAGAGAGGCGTCGTCCGGGACGATCCGCATCAGTTCCGCGCCTGCCGTCACCACCTGGCCGACCGTGGTGATGGCGGATGTCTGAACAACACCTTTGATCGGGCTTTTGATCGTCATCGAGTCGAGCCGTTTGGCCGCCTTGACCAGCTGCTGTTCCTTCTCATCGATCTCTCGTGAAGCCTGTGCCTGCTTCTGAGCATTGTCGGCGACGAAGGTCTTGATGGCTTTCAGGCCTTCGCTGGTCGCCGCGACGATCGCGGTCTCCGCCTCCGCCCGCTGACCGATCTGCTCGGCAAGCGTTGCCTCTTCCTTCTGCCGGATCTCGACCGCATCGATGACGCCGGATCTCGATCCGGCGCTGAGATCGACGAGATTGGAGCGCATGGTCACACGATCTGCAAGCGTTGCCACCAGGGCCTGCTGGGCGGCAACCATTTCTGTGTATCTCTTCAACGCGGCGAATTGCTGATTGCGCTGGGCCGCGAGGCTGTCGAGCGTCGATGACAGCTGCTCAAGATCGGAAGTGTAGAGCAGGGCCTCGCGTGCGCGGATCTCTGCCGGTATGGAATCGGCGAATTCGGGGACGATTTCAATCCGGCGCGTTCCGCTCCAGAGATCGCCCTTCTGCCAGGCGTTGACCTCAGCTAACGCCGCACCACGCCGGGTGACCTCGGCGCGCAGCGCGGCAAGGCTGGTGGACAGTGTGTTGACTTCGGCCTTGGCTTCGGTCGGATCGAGCTCGACGAGAATGTCTCCGGCTTCCACCTTGGCGCCGTTCGAGACCGGGACCGCGATCGTCTTGCCGACCTCGATCGACTGGATCACTTTCACGCGTCCGGTCGGCTGGATTTTGCCCTGGGCGGTCGCGACGATATCGAAGGTGCCGACATAACTCCAGACCAGCGCGCCGGCCGTGAGAAGGCAAATGAACCAGATGAGCGCGGTGCGGATCGGCGAGGCCGGCGTTTCCAGGATTTCGAGGGCGGCCGGCAGGAACTCATTGTCGACCCGCAGTCGCTTCGGAGGCTTCGGCGGAAGCCGGGGAGGCTGGACGTTCTGGTTCATGATTCAACAGGCCCCGTCTGCAATTGCCAAAGATGGGCATAGAGGCCGTTCGGGCGAGCCAGCAGTTGCTCGTGCGTTCCCTCTTCGACGATGCGTCCGTCCTTCATGCCGATGATGCGGTTGCACTGGCGGACGGTCGCCAGGCGATGGGCGATGATGATGACGGTGCGGCCGCGGACGATCTCGCGCATATTGGCAAGAATGATGCGCTCGCTCTCATAGTCGAGCGCGCTGGTGGCTTCATCGAGGATGAGGATCGGCGGGTTGGTGGCAAGCGCACGTGCGATGGCCAGACGCTGCCGCTGGCCGCCGGAAAGATTGGCGCCGCGCTCCTCGATCAGGGTGTCGTAGCCGCGCGGCAGCTTGGCGATGAACTCGTCGGCGCCTGATAGCCGCGCCATCTGAATGGCGGCGGCCCGTGACATTGCCGGATTGACCATGCAGATATTGTCGTGGATCGTCCGGTTGAACAGCATGTTTTCCTGAAGCACGACGCCGATATTCGACCGCAGCCAGGCCGGATCGACCTGGGCGATATCCTGGCCGTCGACGAAGACCTGGCCGCTGTTCGGGATATAGAAGCGCTGCACCAGCTTGGTCAGCGTCGACTTGCCGGAACCGGAGGGACCGACGATGCCGATGACCTCGCCCGGACGGATCGAAAAGCTGATGTCTTTCAGAACATCCTGACCATCGGCGGAATAGCGGAAGTTCACCGCCTTGAAGCCGATCGCCCCTTTCGGCGGCGGCAGGCTGACAGCAACGCTCGGGCGCGGCTCCTGCGGGGCATTCAGAATATCTGAGAGCCTGGCGACGGAAACTTGCACCTGCTGGAAATCCTGCCAGAGCTGCGACAGCCGCAGGATCGGCTGCGAGACCTGGCCGGCGATCATGTTGAAGGCAACAAGCGCTCCGACGGTCAACTCGCCGTCGATCACCGCCTGTGCGCCGAAGAGCAGTAAGGCGGCCGAGGTGATCTTGTTGATGTACTGGATGGCATTCTGGCCCTTCGCCGCCAACATCGTCGCCAGGAAGGAAGAGCGCACATAAGCGGCCAGCCGCTCTTCCCATTGCGAGGAGACCACCGGCTCGACCGCCGAGGCCTTCAGCGTCTGGATGCCGACGACGGTTTCGACGAGCAATTGCTGGCTGAAGGCGCCGCGCTCGAACTTCTCGTCGATCCGCTCTTTCAGGAAGGGGCGGATGAGAAACCCGATCGCCAGGTAAAAGGGAATGGAAGCGACGACGATCCAGGCAAGCTTCGACGAATAGGTAAACAGCACGAAGATGAAGATGACGGTGAATACCAGATCCAGGCCTGAAAACAGGCCCTGCCCAGTGAGGAAATTACGGATGGTTTCGAGTTCGCGCACCCTTGCGACCGTCTGGCCGGTGGCACGGGTTTCGAAATAGCTGAGCGGCAGATTGAGGAGATGGCGAAACAGCCGCCTGCCGAGCTCGACATCGATGCGGTTGGTCGTATGCGACAGCGCATAGGTTCTGAGATATTGCAGCACGACATCGAAGAGCCCGACGGCGGCAAGGCCGATAACGAGCACGATCAGCGTCGAATAGCTGCGATGCGCCAGCACCTTGTCGACGACGACCTGGAAGAACAGCGGCGTCACCAGGGCAAAGATCTGGATGACGAGGGAAGCGATCAGCACATGGCCGAAGGCCCGCCGATACCGCCAGATCGCCGGCAGGAACCAGCGGAAGCCGAAATTCTGCTGCGAGGCGCCAGGGCCGGCAAAACGGCGCTGGACGAGGATGAACTCTCCCGAAGTCAGCGCCAGAAGCTCGTCGACCTCGACATTGCGGGCGGAGAAATCGATGGGATTGATCAGGCGATAACGACCCTCGGCCGCCACGCCGGCGAAGACCGCGAAGGTGCCGTCCTTCAACGACGCAAGCGCCGGCGCCGGAAGTGTCGCCAGCCGTGCGATCTTATCCGCACGCACGGTGCGCGCTTTCAGGCCGATGATCTTTGCCGCCCGCAGCAGGTCGTCACGTGCTGCCGGCGCGGTCAGCGCAAGCTCTCGGCTCAATGTCTCCGGGCGCGATGCGATCCTGAAATAGCCGGCAACGGCAGAGATCGCCGCCAGCCCGCTGTCGGCGATTGCTGCCTCCGGTGATGGTCTGAGGTCGCCTGTGGTCTCCGCCTCCGCCGCGCCGGGAGCGGAGGCTGTCTTGATGTCCGTCATGTTATGGGATCAATATAGAGAGAGTATGCCGGCGCCAGAAGGCGCCGACATGAAGCAGGGGATTTTGTTATGCGGCATTGATAGGTCGATAGTTGAGCGATGCATCGGCAACAAGATACTTAGACCCGTCTAGAGTTTCATACGAACTCGTTCCGGTAATTACCGACCCATCCGTGAAGGCCTGAGAGCCATCCGTGGTCGGCATCAAATTGATGAGCTTGATGCCGGCGTCCGTCATTGTCAGGAGTTCACCCTGGTCGGTGAGACCATCCTGATTGGCGTCCCGCCAAACACGAAACTCGTTCCAGCGCTCGTCATCCGCATTCAGCACGTTGTCGTGGTTGGTATCGAAGACAAGGCGAACACCATCGAGGTCCGAGATACTTCCTGCTGCCCCGTCCTGTTCAGCCCAAAGTGAGAAAGCCAGTTCCTTTGTCTGGTCGATGACCCCGTCAGGACCCGCGGTTCCGTCGGCTGCAAGATCAATGGAAAGGAAGCCGTCAGACTGGCCAACCCAAGCAGTCGGATCGCGAACACCGTCTCCATCCCAGTCGAACGTCGGCGACGCCACCATATTTGTCAGATCGATCGGGCGAAGATCGACATGGCCGTCACCATCAAGATCCAGAAGCACGGGACCAATCTTTTTTCCGCTCGCGTTATAGTGATAGGTCACACCGTTTCTGGTGACATCGTAATTGCCGTTGTCGAAGTACTTAGTTTGCTGGATCAGAGTTCCGTCTGCATACTCGTCATTGGCGATCTGCCAATAGTTGTTGTTGGGATTGTAATCGTATTGTCTGTGCGTCAGCGTACCGTCGTCCCAAAATTGCCGCAGCCAAACGAGTGTGGTCCCAGTATATGAATACTGCAGCTTCCACCAGGAATTGGTGTTCGTTACATCGAAAGTGTACGCAAGGCGTGTGTTGTCATCATAGACAACATTATTTGACGCTAGACGACCCCAGGAATCGTAGGTTTCCTCACTATAGGACCAATTCAATCCGCCGAGATCTGTCGTAATCCGAGAAGCAAGCGTACCGGTTGACCGCACCTCGTCGACAACGGTTTGCTTGATGGCGTTGGCGTCTTTCTTGCTCAGCGTAATAGATCCGTCGGCATGGGTGACCGCGGTCTCGATATGATCGATGCTACCATTATTGTCGGTATCTTTCGATAGGGTCGTGACGAGGCCGTCGGCACTGGTTGCGATCGTCCCCTTGGACGGCGTCGTGCCCGTTTCGGTCACCGTCGTGACGACGGAGCCGTTGACCTGGATGGTTGACTGCATGACGGTCTCGTAGACACCATTGCCATCATAGTCATATTTGGCGACCTCGGTGCGACCGTCAGCCGACGTCGTGGTCTCGATCGTGGCGGCGATAGCCTGCTTCCAATAGACGACGCCGGACGTCAGGTTGGAAGTGGCGCGTGCCGTTGCATTGTTGGTGACTACGGAAACCGAGGCACCGGTCGCGTCGATGGTGGCGGTTTCAACCTGATCGACTGTATTGTCGCCGTTGGTATCCGTTGAGGTCGTCGTCAGTTTGCCATCAGCAGAGGTCTGAATCGTCGTTTTTGCGGCCAGCGTCCCGCCGGGGAGTGTCGTGTCCGAGATCACGGACGTGCTGCTGCCGTCGGCGTTGGAGGTTAGATTCGTCACCCGCTGACGGTCGCTCGTGCCATTGCCGTCGAGATCCCAGGTCGTCGTCGTCAGGCGGCCGTCGGCGGATACAACCACGGTCGACTTGTCCCTGACCGTTGTTCCATCGGCCTTGAAGTTGGTGGTGACCGATGTCTGGACGCCGGAATTGGCGGTGGCCGTCTCCTGACGCTGGTCGAATTTGCCATCGCCGTTGCCATCGCGGTTAACGGTGATGGAGAGCTTGTCGGCGCTGGTGAGCGTGACCACCTTGCCGAGAAGGGTTCCGCTGTCCTTCGTCTCGACGGTCTCGCGAACGGCGCCGTCGGCCAGCACCGTAGTCGTGTCGGTGACCGTCTGATTGGTAAAGCCCGTACGCTCCTCGCCGGAGCCGACGATCAGGCCATTGGGATTTGTGGTGACGATGGTCCTGGAGATCAGCGAACCATCAGCCTTCTTGCTTTCCACCGTTTGTGTCTTGGTGCCATCGGCATTTAAGACTGTGACCTCGGTCGAGGTCTGGCTGTAGGAGCCGGCGCCTGCCGGGTCGATCTGGGTGGTGACTGACAATCCGTTGGCGCTGGTGGTGACGAGCGTGCGGCTGGTCAGCGTCGTGCCAGTGAAATTGCTGACCGTCTGGGTCTTCGAGCCATCGGCGTTCAAGACGGTGACATCGGTCCGGCTCTTGCCGAAGGTCGTACCGCCACCGGTGCCTGTGGTGTCCCACTTGGTGATCGTGGTCAGACCATCGCCGGACACATCGGTCAGCGTGATATACTTGGTCACGCCGGCGACTATGTCGTCCGTCCTAGTCGTCTTGCTGCCATTGGCGTTCAGAACCGTGGTGCTGGTCGTCTTCTTGTCGACCGTTCCATTGCCGTCGCTGTCGTATTCGGTGTTTTGTGTTAGTCCGTCGGCAGACGTCGTGACAGTCTTCTTATCCTTCAGCACGGCATTGGCGCCGAAGTCGCTGAATGTCTGGACGGTCGAGCCGTCCGCCTGTTTGGTCGTGACTGTCTTCTTGTCAACGGTGGTATTGCCGTCGACATCGATGGTGACGGTGGATGAGAGACCATGTGCCGCAACCGTCGTAACGGTCTTGCTTTCGAGCGCTCCGCCCGTTTTGAAGTAGGACAGTGTTTCCGTCGTGCCGCCATCGGCATCGAGGGAGGTGACGTCGTTCATCGAGCGAACCACCGTACCGCTGGCATTGAACCAGCTTACAGTCTTGGTCAGGCCGCTGGCGCTGACATTCGCCGTCGTGCGGGAGATCAGCGCATTGCCGATGCCCGTCTTCGATACGGTCTGGGTGCGGCTGCCATCGGCGTTCAGAGCGGTGACATCCGCGGTGATGAGCTCGAAGACGCCGTTGCCGTCGAGATCTGAGCTCGATGTCTTCGTCAGTCCGTCATCCGTGACCGTGACCTGCGACTGGCTTTCGAGAGTGCCAGCCGCATTATATTGCTTGACTTCGTCCTTCTGCATTCCGGCGTTGTCGAGCGTGATCGTTTCCAGGCGATCGACAACCGCATCGCCATCGATCTTCGAACTCACCGTCGTGGTTTTCTTGTCGGCGCTGACGGTGGTGATCGTCTGCGACAGCAGTGTGGCGTTGACGTCTGCTGTCCTGACTGTTTCGGTCTTGATCGTCGATCCGCCCGGATCGAGCGGCGTTGTCTTCCATGACGAGGTCCTGTTAACCGTTCCGTCGCCATCCAAATCATAATCGGTCGACCCATCAAGGCCGTTGAGGTTGGTGGTGACCTTCGTCATTCCGACGAGCGTCGTTCCCCGATAATCCGAGACGGTCTGGAACTGCTTGCCGTCGGAGTCGAAGGTCGTGACATCGGTCGCCATGGTGTCGACGACGCCATCTCCGTTGAGATCCTCGCTCGTCGTGATCGATTTGCCGTTGCCTGATGTGACAATGGATTTGGTGTCGAGCAGCGTGGCATTGCTGCTCGTCAGCGAGATCGTCCGGGTCTTGCTGCCATCGGCATTCAACACCGTCTGGTCGGCCGCGATCCGGTCCGCGAGGCTATCGCGGTTCAAATCGACGGAGGTGGTCGTCGTCAGGCCGTTGCCGCTGACGGTGACCGTGCTGCGGGTCGTGCCGGTGACAGTGTCATTCGGCGTATACGCCGTTTCCGTGGTAGTGACCGAGCCATTCGACGCCGTGACCTTGACCTGGCGAGTGTCGATCTTGCCGTCGCCATCGGCATCCGTCGTGACCGTGGTCGTCCGACGATCGGCGCTGACGTCGGTGATGGTCTGCGCGTTCAGCGTTCCGTTGGCGCTGGTGCTGCTGACCGTTTCCGTGCGCTTGCCGGTGCCGTCGAGCACGATGAGATCGGTCGTCGTCTCCTCGAAGACACCATTGCCATCGGCATCAGTCTTGACCGTCTGAGTCAAGCTGTCGGCCGATGTGTTGGTGATGGTTGTGGCGATCGTCGCGCCGTTGGCATTCTTCGACGTCACGGTCTCGGTGCGGCTGCCGTTGCCCTCAGTGGTGATGACATCGTCCACGACGAGTTCGTTGACATTGTCGCCATTGGCGTCGGTGCTTGTGGTCTTCGACAGGCCATCCGCCGTTGTGGTGGAGACGGCCTTGCCGACCATCGAGGTGTCAAAATTGAGCGCGGTGGCGGTATTGGTCGTCTTCCCGTCGGTGCCGACCAGAATGGTGGTCAGGCTATCGTTCTTGCCATCGCCATTGGTGTCCGCGGTGATGGTGATCGACTTGCCGTCGGCGCTGGTTGTCGTCACCGTCTGCGACAGAAGCGTATTGTTGCCGCTGCGACGCTCGACCGTCTGCGTGTGGTTGCCGCTGGCATCGACCACCGTTACATCGCTATCGGTGAAATCGATGACGCCATCACCATTTACATCACTGGTCACGGTCTTCGACAGTCCGTTAGCAGTCGTGACCGTCGTCGCCGTTGAGCGCAAGGTGGATGAGGCATCCGTATTGTAGGTCGACGTTTGCAACGTCACGTCGCCCGATACAGCCACAGTGGAGATGGTGACAGTACGCGTTTCCGCGTTTCCATTGCCATCGGCGTCGGTCTCTACGGAAATCGTGCGGCCATCGGCGCTGGTCGATGTATAGACAGTGGAGAGGACGTCGTCGTTCGCGCTGTGATTGACCGTCGCTTTGTTGCGCGCACCATCTGCTGCTACCGTCGTAGTCTCGGTGACGATATCATCGTAGACCCTGTTGCCATCAAGATCCAGATTGGTGGTTTTCGTCAGACCATCAGCGGACGAACCCACCAATATCTTTGACAAGAGCGTGCCGTCAACACTCAGCTGCTCGGTCGTCGTCGTGGTCGAGCCATCGGCCGCCGCTTGAACATAGGTCTGCCGCTGATTGATAATGCCGTCGCCGTCCTGGTCGAGCGTCGTCGTCACCGTCAGATAATCGGCGCTGGTGACCGTCGTGGTGCGATCGGCAAGCGATCCGTCCGCTTTGAAATTGGAGACCACCTTCGTCTGCACGCCTGAAGCATCGACGGTCAGCACATTGGTTTGCGAGCGGTCGAACGTGCCGTTGCCGTCGTCGTCGAACTGCGTTTGCACGCTTTTGCCATCGGCGCTGGTGGTGACGATGTTGCGGAAGGCCAGGCTGCCATCCTTATTGTAGGCAAGGATCGTCTTCTCGACCGAGCTGTCGGTCTTCGTCACACTGGTCGTCTTGACGATATAGGCGGTATCGTCGTTTGCCAGCTTGGCGTCGCCGACCGTGCCCGTCGTGCCGTCGGCGCGGGTGAAGGTGGTGGTTCCGGTGATGGCGGAACCGTCCTCGAAAGTCTGGCCACTGCCCTTCGGCGTCAGGTCGATCGAGGTGATGCCGAGGCTGTCAAGCGTCACCAATTGGCCGTCGACCTCGACCCGGAACTTCAACCACTGCCCATCGCCGGCGTCCAACTTGCCGTCACCGTTGGTGTCGAAGATATGCTTCAGCGCCTCGAGATCGCTTGTCGCCGACGAATCCCATTCGGTGAAGGCGAATTCATTCGACTGGCTGATCTTGCCATCGCCATTCGCGTCGATGATCAGGACACCGGTGCCGGTTCCCGCCCAGGCGGTGCGATGCTGGTAGCCGTCGCCGTCGAGATCCAGGAACTTAGAGGACGTCGAAAGAGTCTCGACGCTGAGACCGTCGCCGCTGAGATCTAGGAGAATCGGACTGCGTTGTCCCCAGGAGCCTCCATAGCTTGCTGTGTTTTGATTGTCTTTGAGGGCCGGTCGAGACGATGTGCGCGTCTCAGTCTGTTCGCGCCGCTGATCCTGGATATTGCTACGGTATGAGGAAGGTTTCGAAGGGGAGCGCTCTTGACCCGCATAACTCTGCGGAATGCTTCTTGCCCTTGCAGTCGCATTGCGTTCGTCCCGCTCTGTTGGTGAAAGGCCGCCGCTTGTCTGGGAGGTCCCGGACTGTGTGTGCTTTTCATAATCCCTCAGCCGCGACATGCTGTCGTTCTCGCTCTGACGGAATGACGGCTGCGACCCGCCGCGCTGCTGCTGAATATTGGGCGGCTCCGAAACGTGCGTCACCGGCACCGGCGACGACGGCGGAAGCTTCGGTCCACCATTTATCAGTTCAATCGGATAATCCCTATAGGAAGGAAGAGGGTTGCCAGTTTGTTGAGCATATATGACGGCCGTTGCCGCACCCAGATCATAAGGATTAATCGCAGGAGGTGCGATAGGGCCTACTGTCAGCGAAGGCGGAAGCTTCGACCCACCAGAAATCAGTTCAATCGGATAATCCCTATAGGCAGGAAGAGGATTGCCAGTTTGTTGAGCATATATGACGGCCGTTGCCGTACCGAGATCATAGGGATTAATCGCAGGAGGCGCGATAGGGCCTGTTGTCAGCGAGAGAATAGGATCGGTCCTAGGCGTAACGTATGTTTGAGTTACGCTTACCCATCCGCCCAATCCTACCTCTGCGGAGCCCACAACACCGCTACCACTAACGGAGATCCCGATCCCCAACACCATTGCAAAGCCAAAACCGACGGACGTTCCAGCTAAGCCTTGTGGCGTCCCGTTGTATTGCACATACGACACAAGTGACGTCGCGCCGGGAGTGCCCACACCCAAGACAGTAACATCGTATTCTTTACCTTTATACGATACAATTCCACGGCCGGAGACACGCATATCTACAGATCTATCTGGCGACCAAACAATCCAGCCAGCTGTATATTCAGTCATTATTTATTCCTTTAAATCCGAAAGAAACAACCACATATCAGGTGTGTTATAATTGCAATTCTGACTAGAAGCCATGCGGAGCAATTGTTGGGTACTTTCCTGATACCTCAACCGCTTCGTTGACCTTTGAACGCCGCAATCTGAAACGGACGAAAATAAACCCTTTCCAAAAAGCGATTAAATATCTACGCCAGCGCGTGCATTTCATACCGCACACAATTAAAGCTTTATTAATTTTTACATCGGCGTCAATGCCGCATTGAAAAAACAGCCACTTGTTACTACTTTTGGTTCAAAAGTGCACGCATTCGATGTCCTATGGAAATGGTACAATCAAAATTACCCCGCATTTTTGGGAGGCCGTGATAGGCGAGCACACTAGTTTCAGATCAACCAACGTCGCTGCTTGCAAGAAAGCAAAGAACCTGGGCGCTGAGCTTTCAATTCTCTACCACGCAAGATCAAGCTTGCTGAGATGATCTTCGACCCGTCCTACCGCAAAGCCCTCGCCAATCTGCCTTTGATCAAGTGACTGGAGCACATCGTCCATCTCGCCGCACTCAATCCTTTCCCTCCCATGGAGGAAGGCTGAGAGCGCAATCAGCTCCGCGCTATTTCGGCAAAATACGAACACGCACTAAGCGAAGGCCTGAGAGCAAGTTCCGGCAGAAGCAAGCATCTGAATCAATACGTATCATCCACGCAGCTATACGCCCAGCAGGTCGCCAAGCTTCTCGGTAATCGGCCGCAGGGGGTCAACAAGCCCAAGGTCATAGATCATCGTCGTTTCAAGGTTTCCCTTATGGTCGACATAGTGGGAGATGGCTTCGTGCGAGACGCCCTGCCCCGCGAGCATCAGCGAAATCGCAATCCGTTTTAGGTCATACAGTTGAAAATGTTCCGGCACGCCCGGCAAGGCCTTGAAGCGTGCCAGCCCCTTGCGGAAGTTGTTGCGTGGCAGCACCGGGTCCGTATGCGACGGAAACAGCAGTTCGCTTTCCGGCCAACGGGCACGTTGCGCCCGCACCATATCGGCAACGCGGTGGTGAATCGGTACCGTGCGGTAGGCATACTCGTAGGCCGCGCGCGACAACTTGATGCCCTTGGTGTTGTGCTTATGCCAAACCAGCTTCTCGAAGTCGAAATGCTCGAACTTCGCCACGGCAAGGTCACTCGGCCGCGCCATCGTCAGAAACAGGATGCCCATGAAATTGCACAGCTCCATCATCTGATCGTTGGCGCCGAGGATCCCGGCCTTCACTAGCGCCATATTTCTTTTCGTTGGGCCGGACAGGTTGGTGATCTCTGGTACGATTTCAAAGGCCGGGTAGAAGATTTGAGCCGCGATCTGCCGTATTTGTTCGGTCGAATAGTCGCGGCGTTTCCGCACCACCTTGCGCAGGCGGATCGGCGTACAGGGATTGAGCATATCCACGAGCTGCATGCGGATTGCCCAATTGAACAAGGCCAACAGATGCCGCAGGGCGCTGTTATACATGTAGGGTGAAACGAACTGCTTTTGATACCGCTCGATATCCACCGGCTTGATGGACGAAAGGGGCCGATCGCTGAACATGGTCCCAAAATCGGTATAGCCCTTGCGAGTATTGTGGCCGCGCCGGGTGGCAGACTGCGGAGTTCGCCTGCGCCATTTCGCCACGAACAGCGCAAAAGATTTTCTGTGCCCTTCGGAAAGCTCGCAAATATGGCTTTCCCAATAACGATCTATGGCCTCACGAACTGTCAGGCGATGCGCGCGGCGGGAATCAGCCTGGTCAAAATCGGGGTTCTCCCCTGTCTCAAGTTGCCGTTCACGTTGGCCCACCGCCAGTCGTGCCGATGCCACGTTGCAGACGATAGTGGAGCCGATTGCCTTGCGATAGCGCTTTCCATTAAAAAGGTAAGAGTGGACGAACGACTTGTTTCCCAAGGCGGTGACCCGCAATCCTAACCCAGCAACCGAACCGTTTCGGATATGACCGTCCTCTCCTCGTGGGTAATCCCAATAGATTTCCTGGTCTTTTTCTTCGGGGCACTTCGCATTAAAAACAAAAGTATCAGTCAAATATAACTTCGGCATTCCATGTAACTTTCATGTAAACAATTTATACCAAAGTTTACATGATGAGTGAAGTAATGATCATCAGTAATATCGAAAAAATGATGGTTTCATATATATTTATTCTATTTCTATAAACTCGAAATATCGCCATTTTGCGGCTCTTAATCAATTGGTCGTGGGTTCGAATCCCTCTCGGCCCACCAAATATTTCAATGATTTACTTCATATTTTCAAGAAGAAGTCATTTCATGTAAATCTGATGTAACACGGAGCTGCCCACTTTTCCGACGAAGGGTTGTGCGTTTGAATCGCGTCGGGTACGCCAATTTTTCAGAAGCTATGCAAGATCGTTTTGACCCAATTCGCCTTGTGTCTCTGCTTGATCGAACTGATGACACTTCTCCTCGCACGACTCAATTGCGATCTCCTGAAGCCAAAAGGTCGTCCACCTGCTTGAAGAATGCGGCGAGTTCGCCCTTGTTGCCGGTGTTACTCGACCGCCATTCGTACATCGGCCGGACCATTGCAACGTTGTGGGCATCCCGCGACAATGTCTCCAGCTCCCGGTCCATCACACTACGATCGCGCAGATAGTACTCGCCCCAGCGGGTAAAGGTGAGGATCCACATGGAGATGACCAAGGCATCGTCCCACTGCGTCCATTCGGAGGTGCTGGCAAGCGGCTGTTGCACGATGCGTCGCTGCCGCTTCAGGATCGCCGTGAGCGACTTTACGGTGGCCGATTGACGCTCAGGCGTGCTGTAAGCGAAGAGGAACGCGGCAATGTTGGTCATTTTCCCCTCGCGCGCCCGTTCAAACAACCTTGTCTGGCGTTCCTGTTCCGGCCCCAGCAGAGTGGCCAATTCCGTCCCCCAAATCTCGCAGGCATCATCGGTATTGGCACGGTCATTCTGCAATAGAGGCATGACCACATCCCGAAATAGCCACGGCTCGGTCCAGCTCAGTTCGTGCATATGCCCGCGCATCGAGTCGACCATGTGCCTCAGGTCGGCCGCTAGAATCGGTGTCGGCAGTACCCCGTGCAGCATCGCTACCAGATCATTGTAGATCTCCGCCCTTTCCTTTTTCTGTGCCGCGCGAGCAATCATCCAGCCTAAGGTCCGCACTTGGTCTGCGTAGGAAAATGCGGCGATCAACTCCAGTGCCGCAATGCGCCCTTCCTTCGTTTCCAGCGCTCGCTCGACCGCGTTCAGCCCCATCCAGTGCAGCAGGCCATTACTGCTATGAATGAGGCAATCCCGCTGCACTTGGCTAATGTCGAACTCTAGCGATTGCGAAATCTCGCTGACGATCTGGCTTAATAACGATAGCCGGATCGCGTCGGAAGCCTGAGGCTCGACCGGCACGCTGAGCATCTCGGTTTCAGCGATCGATAGCAGGTCATTTGGGGCAAACCACCAGAGATACCTGATGGCGAAGAACTCCGCCCAGGTCAGACCTGTGTATTTCGTTGAATGGAATAAATGATCGGGGCGGTAAGGGCTATGTAACAGGGTCTCTATGGGATACCTAAAAAGGCGGGTATCGATCACAGCCAATTCCCTGTCCACCTCGTCATGTGCGCGATTGAACGATGCTTCGACGAAGCGCGCTAAGAAGTCCAAAAAGCGGACATCATTCTTAAGCTGGCTGAGATCTTGATCACCCGAGCGTGAATGGGCAAGCACATCACCGAGCACGTCCCAACACGCTGTAAAGTCTGCGAAATCGTCCGTTTGCTGATCGATGCAGTTGCGTAAGCCGGTCGTCTCGGTCAGCGCAAGCCTGCCATCTTTGAGCAGATCCAACGCCGCCATCCGCTCCTTCAATGCCAGCCCGCTCAAGCCTCGCAACGATGGCTCTCCTGTCCACATTCCAAGTACATCGCCAGCGCTGGTCTTTTCGAAGAAACGTAAAGGCTCATAGAGTCGCGGCGCAGCGGGAGACGCGGTCGCTTCGAAAAGGAGCCGCATCGACGGATTTTCCATCTCACCTTCGGATTGCGCGGCCTCAGCCTCCCGCACCAGCCCCGACTTATATTGCCCTACCTTGAGCAAGGTATCCGCGGGTATTGGAGTAATGAGCAGCGGATGGTTTTCAGCAGCTGTCTGAAGCGAGTTTGACAGGTGAAAGCCATCGACCGGCAAACCGTCCGGCGCCATAACAAGAATATAGCGATCGTGGAGCCGACCTTCCTTCAATCCGTAGATGCGCAGCTTGAGGTGTTGCATCGCGCGGCGATTGACCTCGCAACTTGCAAGCAGGTTATCGAGTCCACTGGGAGGGGGAGGATTGGCGGGTTCGCACGGCGTGACTTCGCTTGTTTTAGACGGCTTAGGTAGAGATCGGAAGATGATATAATCCGCCTTCGGTGCGGCACACAGCAACAACAAACCTAGCCCCGCACTTTCGAAATAAGGATCGAAAATGACTATCTGGTGCTGATCGTGTTTTGCGAGCAACGTCTTAAACCATTCCACGAATTGAAGCCGCCCCTCACCGTCGCCCTGACTCCAGCGCAGAAAGAACTGTCCCTTCGATTTCGGCGGGTGCAGACGCGCAAAAAGGGATGCGAGGTTACGATTGGCCGGAACCCAAGGATCCGCCTCGCGGCCGCCGATGAGGTTGGTGAAGCCACGATCACCGCGATTGATCGTCAGGGCCGCCTTTGTCCGCGCTGAGTTGGACGGCCGGGTAGTCTTTTCCAGCCAACCGAACTTCACTGGGCTGGCCCCGTGACCCACCATATGCCCCTGAAGATGGATCTCACGAATATAACCAACCCGCCACCGGCAGCATAGCGTCCCTTGGCGGGAATGGCCGCTATCGAAGCCGAAGATCTCTAGTTCAGTGCTGTCGATCCTCGGACGCAAGTGCTCGCTCAGTTCAAATTTGCACCGGAACGCTCCTTCAGCATCGGGTTCTGCAGCGGCGATCCACGAATCGGTAATTTGGTCACCGTTTGCGATGCTGAGGCGGAACTCAAAGCCACTAAAGTGCGGTACCTGCATGGGATCAAACCGGACGTCCAAGGCGAGCGGGTTATCACTCCATCTCATGTCCAGTAACGGCCGCTCCCGGTCATCGAGCGCAGGAAAGACCATCAGCTCAAGGTCGCCGAACCGGGAAATGTCAGCGCCACCAAAATCAAGACCCGTATCCGCGTTGAGTTGCTTGACCACAAACTCGATCAAGGCAGCGTCATATTCCCCATTGATGCGGAACAGCGCCCCCTTGTCTATGCGGGCGATCGAAGCGCTAAAGGAACCGGCTCCGCCATGCGGACTGGAGGGTGAGCGTCGGTCATAGGCATCCCGGTTGAGTAAATAGTCGACCGGGCGGTAGACCAGCTCATCGGAGGCAAGTGCGGTCGCTCCGAACCGTGCTTTTAACGTGCCTGAGAGGCCCAGCTTAAGTTCTTCGCTGATTGCCGAGATGGTTTTCCCGGCGCTCAGCAGCCGGAGGAGTTCAGCGCAGTGGAGGCTATTGATATAGAGATTAAGCCGAACGACCTGGGCTTCGATTTGCTCAATGGGACTGAAGTCATCGTCGTCGGTGCCCGACCAGCTATTGCTGGCGTAATTATAGGGAAGTAGGCGACTATAGATGATGCGGTTCTCTATCGACTGCCCGGCTCTTATCTGCAAAACCCACAGCTGCAATGCGCACTGGCGAGGATCGGTTGAAAATAGCCGGGCTAGCCGGCGGTCATTGAGCAGGTCGTCGAGTATCGGAGCCGCCATTCTTATCATTACCCTATTCTGATCTTGCCGACGTTCGAATGCACTGCCCTTCGGAAATATGTCTATGTCTGCTGGCACCGAGCGATCCGTCTCGCACCGCCCCGAATCTATACTAGCAATATACCGTTGGTCCCGCTGACTGCCCATTCAAACACCAACAACGCTCAATAACGCGGACATTGTTGAATCCTACAATTGACCACCGACTGTCTCTTTTGCGAGTAGAAGGCTGGCCGGAATGCAGGTCTGGCGCGATAGCCACCAGCAGGGGAGATAAGATGTCGCAGAGCCAGTCATTCACCTTCTATACCTACAGCCTCGTCAGCGAAGGTGACAAAGATCGCTGGGCCTATACGGGTATTCCCGGCATCTTCTTTGGTGACGGAGAAAGTGCGCGCCGGCAGGTTCTTGAACTGCGACGCGATGTCGAAAGCGAGCCGGACTGCAAATGGTCTCCGATGCGATTGGAGAGGATCGAAACCTTTCCAGTTTCCAAAGAGAACATCCTGACGCTACTGAATAGCGAGATGGGTTCGTTCGTGAAAAGTTACGAGATTATCGACGTCATCGACTGATAACCGCGTTCGGCGGCAGGGAAAGCTGCAAGGGGCGCCCTGCCTTGCTTCAACGGCTACCGCCAACATGGGACGAGCGCACTCACCCATATCCCTCCCCGAGCGCTACAGGCACCGCAATCCCCGAAAAGTGAATTACGGCTGCCATTGGCACCCTGCAAGACGGTGTTGTCTGGCATTTATGATCCTACCAAAAAGCGCAGATTTCCGCTATTCTATCCAAGATGCGGTGTATTTGTCGGTCCTTTACTCCAATTGGACGCATCGGACCGCTTTGGGCAAGAAGGCCGCTCTTACCCTGACGAGATGGTGTCATGTTTCCGCTCGAGCTGCTCTCCTTTTCAGACAACGAGATCGATCTCATCACGACGGCGGTCGGTCGATGGGCACATCGAAATCATGTCGACGTTGAAAGCGAACTCGGAAAGGCGGCAATGAAGTACGCCATCGCGCTCGTCGGTTCCGGGGCCGCCTCAAGTGATGTCATCACGACTCGGCTTAATGAGCTGCTCCCGCCGCCGTTTTCTGCGAACGGCGAAGGCCCGAGGAGTGACCGGCCTCAACTTTAACGACTTGTTCTCAGCTTTGGCATATGCAATCTGCGGCTGAACGCCATTGTAGCTGATCGGGGAACATCAGGTTGAAAAAGGAATTAGTTGGCGTGCCCGGTTGGATCTGGATCTGGGGAGCGTTCGATCTCGCTTGCGTTGCCATCCCACTCATAACACAAATGGACTGGAAAGCCCTGGTCATCGGCTATCAGACGCTCATTATCGCTGTCCTGGCCGTCGTTGCCGCACTTGGCACGCTCTTACAACTGCTCGCCAATGGTCACGAATATGACAATCGACGCCAAGCTGAACCGGTGAGCGCACGGTCGCTCGCGGAAGCAAAAAACCTCCATGAGGCATGGTCGGATAGCTAGTGCCACGGTGCCGAGATCGGTTGTATTATTTCCCTTTCCCCTCCTCGGTCACAAAGCTTATCGCATCCACCCACGGCTGAAGCACTTCACTCGGAATAGCATAGGTTATGGGAAGGGAAACGTTTTCCACGGATAACCCGCTTGTCACCATACCAATGACTCGTCCCGTATCTGCGGTACAGACCACGCCTCCACTGATGCCACCGAGCGCCACAGAACTGATCTGAAAGAGACGGGTTTCCTCCGGCCGCGTTGCCGGCAAAATCGCGCTGATAATACCGTCATAGAAAGTCGGCTGTACAATGCCTCGATTTGTAGCCGCCGTCAAAAAGAGTTCGCGCCCCAGAGGATAGCCGCCAATCAGGACCCGATCGCCAATCCCTACCTGGGTGGAATCGCCCCATCTTACGGCTGGCACTTGATATTTATGGCTGTCGGTACTTCGTACCGGGCATATAAGCACCCCGACGTCCACCGATGGGTTCCCCATCCCATGCCTATGGTCTATAAAATTGATATAGCCGGTTACCGGATAGTATGTCTTTGCCGGCGAGCCATTAAAGACTGTGTCAGCTTGGATATAAGCGTGACCGTTCTTCACTTCCAAAGCTTGGCAAACGTGCCAGCAAGTCAGGAGCTTTCCAGAGCCGCACTGAAAGGCCGTCCCCTGGATGTCCATGATCCAGTCTTCAAAGCCGGCATCATGGCTACTAATAGTTTCGCCTGACTGATGTTTATGAACACCGAAGTGATTGCCGACAGGAAGGATGGATTTGGCAAGGCGAGAAATTGGGGTTTCCCGACCGAAGGAGGTCCAAGGGATTTTCGAAAAAATCGCTGCCAGTTTGTCCATATATTCAATTCCGACTGCGCCTACGCTAACCAGCCGTCGAGCAACCTTTGCTTGCCGAATGGTGCAGATTTCCGGTGACAACGGCATATCAAGATGCAATCATTCCACGAAGTTGGGGACATTGCCACGTGAAAAGACTGCTTGCCTGCCTGATGGTTGCCGCGGGAATGTGCGGCACGGCTGATGCTGCCGCAACTCCGAGATTCAAAGACTATCCTGCCACGATTTATAGCGACTTACAGGCCCCTCTGCGGTTTGATACTCCGCGTGCCCGGCAGTACCGTTCGCGACTAGAAGCAGCGACCAACGACGATATCAACTTTGGTGGCCGTTATGTGTTTACGCAATGGGGCACCAGCAGCGGATGTAACACAGGCGCGCTCATTGATATCAAAACTGGAACAGTGCATTTCGTGCCGTTCGCAGCTTGCAACTGGCAGGGATTTGAGCGGCCGTTTGAGGTTCGACCCAACAGCCGCCTGATGGTCGTCGCCGGCCAGATCAATGGGGATGGCGCCCGAGGAGCCCATTTCTTCGAATTCGACGGCAAGGAATTCAAATCTCTCTACGAGAATGTCAGCCCACTGGCCACGATCGAACCCGCCGCTGGTTCCGCCGACGAGGCTAACGCTATCGATATCTGCAAAGGGGCTGTTTACTCAGTCGACCTCACCCGCACCTATTGGGGTTCCACGGTTCCCGTTTTACCGGCGTCCGGCACGGCAAAGAACCCAAACTATGAGTGGAAAAGCCTCCCGTCCAATAAAGACGTAAAGGTTATGTGCACATATGATGAACGGGGACGGAAATATCAGGAATTCGACATTTCGACCGACATCGAGCGCTGCACTTTTGCGGATAGGAAATTCCGCTGTTTCGCGAAAGAAGGCGCGGCTGGAGAAACCACACTTCCGGATGAGAGCAGCATTCAGGCTCTTTCAGATGCCGTTTTGTTCGCTGTACATCGACCGGTTTTCAATAAGGGTTGGGAGTCACAATCACAGTCATTTGGGCACACCCAGGCCACCAACATTGCGAGAGCATTTTACGCGACGTCTATCAGAAAAGCTTTTGAAAGGGACGGTAGCAAATATATCCTGATGTATAATGTCGATGCCGACATGTTTGCCATGATACGTACGGCTTTACAGGGCGATGTCTTTGCCGGATTCGTATCTGGCCAGCAGATATCAGAGGAGCTTTATAAGCATACCGAATCTCCGCAATATCTTGCAAATATTCTGGCGATCAGGCCGGGAGTGGTGAAGCACTTCTTTGACCACTATGAGGATATAAAAGCGCCCGACGACCTATTCCGGCTTTATCGGCTTGACGTAAATCGCTCCCTACCAGTCAACAGAAACATGGTCTCCTACATAAAGGTGCTCAGCGCCGAGAAAATATGTCGGGATGCCTTCCAGAAGATGCTGGATACTGCCCAGTTTCGCTTTGAAGACGGCAAGACCGCAAAGGACATTGGTAAGTTCTACCTGTCCATCTGGTTTGCCCAACTTGAAGACGAGAACGGCACAGTCAAGGTGGATGGAACCGCCGCGTTTCGCGATTTGGCCACCAATCGCTACGGCGGTTACCTGATTTTTGATCCCAAAGACACGTCCTGCAAGCCTACCAAGCTTATCACCAATTCTTTCTAGTCTTTTTTGATGGGAGCCTTTGTTGCAAAAGGGATGGCATATCGGCGCGTCGCTTGCGGCGTTTCTTATTATCGACACCGAATGCCGGGCTGAGGAAAACTCGCCCTCCGGTGTCATGCTGGACGGCATCGATCTCGGAGCATCGACTTTGGAATATGGAGGGGTTGAGTCGCCGTTTGTGAAGGGTGCTGGCAAGACCGCCGGGACCGCGGGCATGCTGCTGGACATCCGCAGTGCGAATCAGAATCTTGGCAAGAAATGGCAGACCGGGGCAAGCGCTACCGTGAACGATTTTGCGCCATATGCCGCGCCGCTATTGCTGTTGAATCCTGCTGGCGAAGCAGTTCTTCTAGCCTATGGTGCATATAAGATATCAAGCTATGCCATTGCGGCTTATGATCGCCAGCAGACCCCAAACGATTATTCGGCAGATCCCAACCAAGAATGGCAAAAGGGGATACAAGCTGAAGCTGACGCCGCCAGAAAAGCCAGTCAGGCTGCCGAAGCGGCCGCGCTTGAGAGATTAAAAAGAGGCCCGACATCTATAGAAATCAACAGCATCGACCCAAATAATTTCCATACAGATACATTTTCCGTTGAACGTCCGCCCATCACGAAAGGCAGCGACAAATGGAAAACGCTGTCTATGACCTCCTCCGACAGTCAAGAAGCCGTGGAGGCAGATGATCTGAACATATGCGAGTCGTTCCCGGGCCTCGATGGCGAAGATTGGGGCGAGGCCTTCGGCAAGGACGTCTTCGGCGGCAATGGAAATGAAAAGAGCTGCGAGATCACATCCCGCGATGATGTTGAACCCAGCCATAAGCGGTATGCTGCGACGTGTACCACTCTGATAGTTCCGTGTGGGGCAATTTACTGCTACCCGGATGGGCAGGTCCCTAAGGACCTGACTCCGCAACGCGTTATCAGCTGGGAAACGCTAGACCTGACCAGGACCGATGAAACCCATATTACAGAGCTTTATGAAACAAGGAGTTCGGCCGGTGGAACGAAGCTCCGCTTTGAATACGAACAATGCTCCGAATAGGAATTTATCATGCGCATAGCTGTATTGCCGCTACTGACAGCGCTTGTTGCGTCAGTCTTTGGGTTTGCCGTTCCCGCCCAGGCAACGAAGATGAACGGGATGCAATTCTTCGTGCTAAACGGGACTTGTGACAAGCTGGTCGTCGGCAATCTTGACTGGACAGCTTCTTGCGATGGGAAGCTGATGAGCACAAGCTACTCGAACCGGCGCGTGGGGTTCCATTTCATCACCAAGGACGCCAAGGGCGCCAGTTTCTCAGGCATGGACGGAGCCAATCCGTCCAAAGATGCGGACGTGACGAACATAGATGAGGTTATTTTGGATACGGTCGGCGCGGGGAAAAATCCGAAGCCGTTTGAAGCTACCGGGAAGTGCCTCTACAGCAATCCCTATACGGGCGATCCGACAACTGTGTCCTGCAGCGGAAAAATGAAGGATGGAAGGACGTTCTCGGCTATTTTCACCACGGATGGCTCACCGCCGCAATAAGCGTCCGACTTGGGTGGGAGGGGAGCGCGAGGGGAAGCGGCCACGGGGCTCCCCTCGCCCTAGCGCGGCCGGGTCGACCCCGGCCGGGACAGGCATCCGACACCTACCGCCCAGCAAAAAGCCCGGACACTGGGGTCCGGGCTGCATCGTCACTATCGGTCAGCGTCCTATGCTGAGGCTTCGGGCAAGGCTCCTTGCCCTGCCGTCCGCAACGGCAGCGGAAGCCATCCCTTACCCGCAAGCTGCTTCTCGGCTTCGGCCACCGCCTCGAGCTTCGGGGCCCTCTCGATGGCCCGCACCACCTGCGCCGCGCATCCGGCCTCTTCCAGCACCTCGGCAATCCCCGCCTTGCTCAGACGGTTGAGGAACGTCGCATCCGCCGTCCAGTGGCACCGCATGTCGAGGCCGACGGCCACGGCGACCTGCTCGGCATTCTCCAGCCGACTGCGGCTCTGGTCATGCTTGCCCTTCACACCATTGAGATTGGCGGCGGTGACGAACGCCAACAGCTCCAGCAGCTTGTCGGTGGGCTGGTCAAGCAGCCATGTCCAGAGGTCCGCAGCCGCGCCGGGAAGAGTGTCACCCCAAGCCTCCTTCATCGCCTGCCATGCCGCAAGCGGGCGGGCTTCCCCCGGCTCCTTGATAGACGAGGCAAGTTCACGGCGCTGGCCGCTCACTTCCACCGCCGCATCATAGCTCGTGTAGCCGCTGTGGAAAATGCGGCCCACCAGCGGATAGAGCAACGCGACCAGCGCCACCGCAGGACGGTTAGCCAGTTCGACCCGCATGGCGGCGGTGCGGATGGCGGTCAGTTCCTCCACCAGTGCGGCGGAATAGCCCGCTTCCGGCTCCGGCGTGGTTGAGACGGCCACCCCACCAGCACCCTCGTCGTCTTCCCCTGCATCCCCACGCCGCAACTGCTCCAGCGCCTCGCGTTCTTCGGCCTTCACATAGCCTCTGCCCACCTGTACCGCGCCGAACTGGTCGACATAGACCATGCACCCGGCCAGCGCCTGTTCCCGTGGGTCGTAGGTCTTGGTGCCGCTCTGGATGGCAGCCATCCGACGCTCGATCTCGGCCAGCCGCATCTCATCGGCCTCGATGGCGGGATCGCCTTCGGCATGCCCCTCCAACTGCGCCTGCACCTCGTCAAAACTCTCGCCCAGCGCGGCAAGCTCGGCCTGTTCATCCTCGGTCAGGTCGCGGGCCTGCGGATAGATGCGCCCGAACACGCCGCCATAGGCCACCGAGGCGTCAAGCGAGGTTTCGACCCAGCCCCACCCATCGATTTTGAGGGGTTCCGCCGCCTGCTCCAAGACCTCCATAGCCAGCCGCGTTAGCAACGGCTGGTCGGTCAGGAAGGTGCCGCTGTCCTCGTTGAACAGGTCGCGCACGATGCCGCCGCCCGCCACCTCGTAGACGTCCAACCCCACCAACCGGGCCAGCCGGTCGGTGCTGCGCACATGCTCGCGGGTCAGCATCGCCCGCAGGCTGCGCGGGTCGCGGTTATATGAGACCGTCTCGAACCACACCCGCTCCTGTTCCTCGTGGCTGTCGCTGATGGCAACCGCCCGCGCCTGCTCGAGGCTCATGGTATCCCCGCGCAACTCGTCCAGCACCTTCGGGGACAGGCTTGCCAGCTTCAACCGCTGGCGCACGGTGATGACCGACTGGCCGAACCGCGCCGCGATGCTCTCCGGGGCCTTGCCGTTCTCGGCAAGGTCACGGTAGGCAAGGATTTCATCGACGGGATGCATGGCTTCGCGCTGGACGTTCTCCGCCAGCGAGAGTTCTGTCACGTCCTCCCCGTTGCGCAGGGTGCAGGGAATGGGCGCATCGTCCGCCAGCCTTCCCTCCTTGGCCAGCAACCGCAGCGCCCCGAGGCGGCGCGAACCCGCAATCACCTCGTATTTACCCTTCTTGCCCTTGCGCACGGTGAGTTTGTGGATGAGGCCATGGGCCTCGATGCTATCGGCCAGCTCCGACAGGCCCGCCGTGGCATTCACCCGCCGCACGTTGCCCGCGCTCGGCACCAGCCGGTTGAGCGCAATGCTCTCGTCTTCGTGCAGGATAGTGATGATGGGATGGGCCACGGCAATATCCGTGGCGATGGTCATGGTGTTCATAGGCTGTTCCTTCGATTGGATTGTCTTCGTGGAACACGGGGCAGAACCGCGTTCTGCTCCCCGGGGCCGCGCGAGCGGTGGGGCTGGAAGGGGACAACAGTCTTCGCGGGGAACCGGCTGCACGGAACAGAGCGCAGCGGCGTGGAGGAAGCTGGGCGGAAGACCTGTTGGGGGAGGAGAAGGGGCAACGCCCCTCGGCTCCCCGCATCAAACAATGCCGCGGGAACCGCGACTATGGACGGCTCGCTTCGAGTCGTGAGCACTCCCCTCACCTTCCCCGCCACTCCGCATGCAACGGCCGCAGACCGGCCGACAACAGAACCCGCCTGCAAGGCGGGTTACAAAGGGACAATGAAGAGTATCGGAGAAATCAGCATAGCGGCGCCGTGAGGCGGATTTCGGGAATTCTCGTCACGCTAAGGGCGGAACAAGGGCAGCCGCAGGAGCCTCAGCATAGCGGTCGCCAGAGAGGCGGGACGACTGCCCCCCGCCCGTGCGTTCCAATTGCGTGGTAACGAAGCATGCAACATGCCCAATAATCCTGCGCCGCAGCAGGCTATTTTTCACAGGCTGCGTCCAATTTTGCCAGGGTCGCGGAATCCATTAACGTTGTATCCCCTACGATCGCTGAGCCGCCATTCGCGGCCTCGACCAGCTCTTGCAGTTTGCTATCCGGCTTGCCGGGAAAGCGCTTCTTATTGCGCGCGAGAACATCCGCAAAATCCGTGGTGAGATAACGTTTGTCGCTATCGTCAAGGGGTAACGCTTGTATGTCGATCTTACTGAGAACGGTATTCAGGCGCCGGAGTGCGTCTTGCTGGCGCGTCTGTTGCGGCACATAGCCATAGCAGTTCGTCGTGAACATGTAGCGGATGAGATCGGACACCGTGACCGGCGGATCGATGGTGAAGATAGGCACCAATTTCTTACCGCAGAGGCCATTGCAGGCGAAGTTATCTTCCAGATTCACTACTTTCCGAAAGTTCTCGGTTCCACCGTAAACGTTGCGAAGGTCAAGTTCGTAGAGTCTGAAGAACTGCTCAGCAGCGACCATGGACGGATTTCGGGTTTTGATCGTCTTCCACCAGGGACCAATTCTTCGTTCAAAGTCCCTTATCTCCGCGATGTAGGAATTTTCGATATAGGCTTGGCCACATCGACTTTGCAACGAAGCCTCTATAGCCGGTTTGATGGCGGCAAATCGGTTCCATTTTGTGGGATCCTGCTTGAGGACGAACGTCGAGTAGTGCGCATTCTCCTGCAGGAATTTGTAATCCGCCTTCGACAGGACGGGCGAAACGTTTTCCAATCGAGAGCAGGCGATGATCTTATTCAAGGTCGCGAGACTTGGTCCCGGTCGCGTTGCAAGATCGAATTGCGACATGCCGAAGCTGAAGCCATTTGTATGACTCTGCATGTTCGCATCGGTGAATTGGAGGGAGCCGCACCCATCGGACAACTCATTGACCATGAGGACATCGTGAAAGGTTTTCTGCAGATCGTTGTCGAGACGAGTGCGGGCGTGGGCAGCCATTTGCGTCTCAAGCGCACAATTCTGCGGGTTTATCTTAAATGAAGGTGTCTGCGCATAAGCAGAAAAAACATAAAAGAAGAAAATGAACGGCACAAAACAGATGCGCATTCCCAGCCCCCAAAAGCGTGTTCGATAATTCTACATTTACACAGCAGCCAGCAAACGCCAGCACGCGTCGCACCCCGATACTGTTTATTTGGAAAGGTCGACTGAGAGACGGCCTTACCAAGACTTTCGAAACTGAACAAAAAGTTGAATAAAATGTCAACACCCCTCAATTGCAGCTTGCAAATCAGTAAAAATCTGATTTTCTCTAGAGAAATTTGCGGAGATAGGGGGTGTGGAATGTTCTTCCAGGTTTTTCTCGAATATTAGCCATCGATTGATCGATTTCTCGCCGCCATGATTCATCGCCATGCGCTGCACCTTGCAGAGAAACAACGCGTGATTTCTCCATCAAATGTTTCTTTCGTGATCAGATGCGCGGATTTTCTTCGTTCCATTAAACGTATCACTTTCTCTGGTATAGAAAATATGAATTCAATATCCCGGCTGCAAATTTCAATAGCTATTCCAATATTACTTGCTGGATGCGTCAACGGAACCAAGCTTTATTCTGATGAAACGCTCACCTGGAAAGCTACTCTGTTGAAAAAACCCGTCGATGAGGTAACCGCCAACGATAAATGGCTCGACGATGATGCTCCTTATGCAAATAGAATTGCCTTTGCGAGAAATCTGGCTGACCGGTATATGGCTCAAGCAGGAAAGGTTTCCAATACGAAAGACGCGGCAGCTGTGGGTCTTATAGGAACAGCGGCGGTCGCTGCCGGCGGGTTATTTTATGATGCTGGTTTGGGACTTGTGAAAGGAACTGGATTGGCAGCCGGCACAATCACAACGACAATGAATTACGCAAAGCCGGATGACGCCGAGGCAGCTCTTCTTAACGCAGCGGAAGCATTAATATGCGTGGCCAGCGTTGCCCAAGGAGGTAAGCAGGCGTTTACAGTTAGCGCAGCAACGGAACCTAAAGGTAGCGAAGTAAAGGTAGCGTCTACAGGCGGCGAAGCAGAGGCTGCGGGCATACTTGACGACACGATCTTGAGGATTCGACTGAATCTGCGAGGTAAACTAACGCGAAAGATTTCCGATTACAGATCCCTGCTTGACGACTTCAAGGCCTACTACAAGCCGGATGCTCGCGGCGTCGTCTCCGATCTAGATGGCCTAAGATCTCGCACGGCTGAATGCATAATCCGGGCCGGAGCCTAAGCCGGGCCGTTGAGAGGACTCATCAAGCCAACGACTTTGCTCGATCGCCACTTCAATTTTCGGAGTTTGATATGCGATATTTTGTCGGAGCATTCCTGATGACCGCCATCACCATGGTAGGACCCAATGCTAAGGCCGAATGCGATTTAACCGCACGGAAAATTGTCTACTATTGGGACGAGAAGCACACCCAAGCTATTAATTCACAGATGGCATTTGAAGCGAGCGATGGATCTGTCCTCTTTAAAGAACATATGATGATCAATTTCGATGGCTTCAAATATGCCTACCACAAGAACAACATTAAAGGCGGGGCAGTCCTAAATTTGTGCAATGCCGGAAAAGTCTTTCTCCCAGATGGGTCATCTTACAGCGGATCCGAAAGCGACGAGACGTGCACAGGCAAATTCCTTCAAGATTACCGGAAAATCGGTAAGGCGGGATGGCATGATCCAACCGTCGGCCTGATCAACTGGTATGGTGTACTGGGAAAAGACAACGTGAAAATTCACGGACAGGTAGTGAAGCGCGTCGAGCCAATCGAGCAGAATGATGGTTCTGGATTTTTCGTCTCTCCCACTGCTTTAGCGGACGAGACAAATGAGAATGACGCTGATCAGAGTAGATATCTCGACGCCACGAAAATCCCGGCGGCCGTAGTTAGAGGACCTAAACTTGTCAGCGATTTGCCTGTCGTCGCTGGAACATTCGGCGTAGCGTACGATCTGTCCAAGAAGGTTCCTGTTCCCTTCGTCGTCGGCGACTATGGACCAAAGGTAGGCGAGGCAACTCCGGCGTTGGCACGTAAACTGGAGGACGTTGACCCAAGCGTTCCTTTTGACCGCAAACATCGCTATGCGGGTGGAGTGGACGAACGTCGGATTGTCTGGATTTTCTTCAGAAACGCAGGTCAGGCACAGCCCCCATTTGATGAGCAAACGGTAACTACTGCCGCGCAAAAGGCTTTTGAGAAGTGGGGCGGCGAACCTCGGCTCCAAGAATGTGTAGATGGCCTGTAGCATAGCTTGCATATCGAAAGAGCAAGGTAATTAAGACGATCGCGAACGAATTCCAAGAACGTCTGAAGATGTATCCAGCTACTTCATCATGGAGTTTTTGGGCTATTGAACGGACTATTTGAATTCATGCCATTTCATAATTCGCCAAGCAGCCTAGGGGGCAAAAGTGAAGGGTATTTGGATTTTAGGCGGAATGTTGCTTGCTGCAGGGGCGGCCGTATCTGCCCGAGGTGAGACGATCTCACCGGTTTATTCTCGGACTTCGTGCCGGTTGGCCTGCCAGCCGAGACACCGCCAGCGTTAGCGCTTGTGAATGCTGATGTAACAAAACCGGCGGCCGTGGCCGCGATATTCAAGGCGCAGGTCGTCGAACGGCAGGGCATGATGGCACTAGGCGCGGGAACAGCGAATGGCGTCAGATGGCCGGGTGGTGTCTTGGAGTAATTGGTGCAAATAGATTGGCGCGATCCTAAAAGGACAATGGACGCAAGAATCTCGTTACTCATAAACCAACTGACAGCGGCCAAGGCGCTGGCGGAAAAGGACTCCCGACGACGCATGTTGGTCTATCTTCTGGAGCTTGCGATCGTCGATGCAGAGGAAGAGCGAGAACGGCACCGCTCAAGCCTGACGGATCTGGCAAACCAAAGCGGGATTTCGGGTCGCGCAAAGGAAGACTGATGCACCTGTTCATGGTCATTTTCATCGGCGGGAAGGTGTTCGGATTCATGGGGCCGCTTGAGGGGGACATGGATGGCTGCCTGAAACTCGTCAAGCAGCAAACCGCCATCCTCCAGGAGCAAATCGCCACCGGATACGACGTCAATGGCAATCCAATCTCGGCGGCGGCGCGGCAGATGTCGTTCGGCTGTCTTTATTCCAGCGTGACGCCCGACGGCGCCCGCCCTTTTTCTGCACAGTAGTCCGAAACACCAAGACAAAAGGCGCGACGACAGCCACCCCCACATGCTCCCTCAGCGTTCGTGCAAACTGTCCTGGAACGTCTTGATAAGCGGGGAGAAGAAGTAGCTGATCAGACGTCGCTCGCCAGTGACAATATCGACGCTTGCGGTCATCCCGGAGGCGAGGCGTATCGGCTGGCCATCGACCTGAATGGCCGGTTTGTCGAGTTTGAGACGCACGGCATAAACCCAGTTCGTCTGCGCGGCTCCCTGTCGCGCATCGGCGCCGACCCCAGTCACTTCCGCCGCAATTGTCCCGAACCGCTCGGCCGGAAAGGCCGCCAGTTTCACGTAGGCGCGTTGGCCGGGCCGCAGAAAACCAATGTCGCTATTGTCGAACAGAGCCTCCAGCTCTAGCGGCGTGTCCTGGGGGACGATCGTCATCGTTGGCGTGCCTTCATCGAGAAAGCCGCCGACCGTCGAGACGCTGAGATTCTCGACGATGCCATCCACCGGCGACACCAGCGTCATATTGGCGAGATTCTGCTTGGCCGCCTTGAGCTCGGCGGCAGCACGCACCATCGCGTTGGTCGTATCGTTCAGTTGCTTTTGGTAGGTCACCAGCCCGGACGAGATGACCTTTTGACGCTGCTTGCGGATTTCATCCTTCTCGGCGGCGAGCTGCTGCAGCGTTTTCGAGGCAACGGTCACCTCCCCTTCGACGACGGTCACTTCCCGCAGCCGGTCGAAATAATCCGCCCGGCTGATGACGCCCTGTTTCTCCAAAGCGTCGTAGGATTTAAACTTGTCGGCGACGATCCGGTAATCGGCGTTGGCGTTGGCGAGACGTACCTGACTGACGCTCTCGGCAGACTCGGTCTTGCGCAGGGCGGAATCCAGCTGAGCGACGTCATCGCTGATCGACACCAAAATTGCACGCACCAAAGCCACGCTCGCTTCGGAAGCCGCGTGCGGCTGACCGGCGACCTTCTCCAATCCCGACGACACAAAGACGGGAGATGCGGGATCAACCCCGGACAAGGGCGCCAGCACCGCGTTGGCGACAAGCTGGTCCTGTTCGAGCGCCTGCAGGTTCGCACCGAGCTGGTCGACCAGGCTGCGGGCCTCGGTGTCTTCAAGGCTGACCAGCGCATCCCCCTGCGAGACCCGTTGGCCCTCCCGCACGTGGATGGCGGCGACCTTACCCTGGAAACGGGATTGGATGGTCTGCACGCGCGCGATCGGCACGATACGCCCCTGCCCGGTCGCGATGATCTCGGTGGTGAACACCACGCTGCCGATCACGATCGACAGGAACATCAGCAGAAAGACCCAGATGGTCAGGCGGATTGTAGGCGACGTTGCGGAAAAAGCGATGGTATCAGCCATGCAGCACCCGGAGCGGCGAATGGGCTACCGTGCCCAGATCGACGACGTTGATGTCCTCGCCCAGAAGGTCCCGGCGATGAGTAATGACGATGGTCGCTATGGTTTTGCTGACATTGGCGATGGTGGCGACGACGACGCCCGCCGCCTCGTCGTCGAGCGCACTGGTCGGCTCATCCAGCACGAGGATCGAAGGCTTCGCCAGCAGTGCGCGTGCAATCGACAGCCGCTGGCGCTGGCCGCCCGACAGGAAGCCGCCGCGCTCGCCGACCTGCTGCTCGAGACCGTCTTCGAGGTTCGCTACGAAGTCGTGGCTGCCGCTCGCCTGCAGTGCCCATGCGATCTCCTCCGCGGTGGCGGATGGATTGGCAAGCAGCAGGTTTTCGAGAATGGAACCTGAAAACAGCACCGGCTCCTGCGGAACGTAGGAAAGGCACCTGCGCAGGCTATAAGGATCAAATTCCGAAATATCCTTCCCGTCGACGGCGACGACGCCCGACATCGGCTGGTAGAGGCCGACCAGGATTTTCCCGATGGTCGACTTGCCGCATCCCGACGGGCCGACAATGATCGTGGGCCGGTCTGCGGTGATCCTGACCGAATACCCCTTGATGATGAAATGGTCCGGCTGGTAGCCGAACCAGATGTCTTTCATCTCGACCTCGGCAACACCTTGGAGGTCGAAGGCGGGCTTGAGCGTTTCCTCTTCCGACGGCTCATTGATTAGATCCCCGAGCCGGTGACGGGCGACCTTCAGGCCAAGCCACTGTTGCCAGACCGTCGACAGCGACATAATCGGCCCGGCGACCTTGTCCGAGAGCATGTGAAAGGCGATCAGTTCCCCGAGCGTTATGGTGTTGGAAAAGACCAACTGGGCGCCGAAGAAGATGATCAGAATGTTGGAGCCGCTGCCGATGAGGTTCTGGATGGCGCCCGAGCCAATGTCCCATTTGACTACCCGGAACTGCTCGGTGAGGCTCGCGATCAACGTGTCCTGCAGACGGGCGTGCTGGATGCGCTCGCCGGCCATCGCCTTGACGGTGGTGAGATTGCCTAGAATTTCGACGAGCCGGGACTGGTGAAAGGACTCGGAGAGGAAAGCCGTCTGCATGCGGTTACGCAGGAAAGGGCCAAAGGCCCCGAAGACAACGAGCTGCAGCGGCAGCGCAATCAGCACGATGAGGGTGAGAAAGGGACTGAGGGCGAACAGCGCCACAACATAGATCACGGCAAAGAGGGCATCGACCACGACGCTCGCCACCGTGCCCGTCAAAAAGCCGCGCACCGTGTCGATCTCACCGATCCGCGCCAGGGTCTCGCCGACCTGCCAGCGCTGCAGAAACGCAAGCGGCAGATTAAGGACATGGCGGAAGATCCGGCTGGCCAGTTCGGCGGTCAGCCGGTTGGCGATATGGTTGCTCAGGTAGGAGGACAGTACATCAAGGATCACCGTGAACACGGCAGTGACCATGAGGATGCCGACGATCAGGACCAGCGACGCCTCGCGCTGGAACGGGAGCACGCGATCGATCACCGTCTGGAAGACGAACGGTTGCACCAATCCCATCAGGCGGATCACCGAGGCGGCCAGCATGACTTCGGCGACCAATGGCGTATAGGGCAAGGTCGATTTGGCGAACCAGGCCAGCGAGGCCGGCTCACCATTGTTGCTAGAAAAATGGGACATTGATAAGCCGAAGGAAACGCCTGAATGAAATTCGGCTCTGATTAGCGCAGATGAGCATCGTCCGCAACCTGTCCTAGAAAATCTACAAACGGCTCAAGCTTGCTGGGTAAATGCCGCAATTTTCTATATCGCCGCCAAGTAAGTTCAGGTATTTCAGGCTCCTCGCCTGGCCAAAATGGTCGGCGTGGGGCATTCAACACATCGGGGTCAGACCGTGCAAAGTTTATCCTGGGCTATTGCCCTTTCGCTTGTCATTCAGAGTGAAGCTGTGGCGGGCTCCCTCCCCTCGATCCTTGAATGCAGCACGCTCGGTGAAGCCTGTCACGATACAGCAACCTGTAAAACCAGCGATTTAGGCAAGAAGTTCACCCTCGATTTCACCCGAAATGCGGTGTCCTCAAGCACGTTTGAGGACCAAATAACCTCGACGACTTTCGTCGAAGGCGAAAAGCTTCAGCTGAGTGCTGTGACACAATCCGACAAGCTGATCTTCCTCGCCGCAAAAAACATGAAAGCACCCGACACCCTAGTATGGACGGGAAGCATGTTTGCCGACGCTCCCGGCGATACACAACTCACAGGGGCGTTGATCTTATGTCGTCCGCCGACTTCGACGGCGATACGCGGCTAAGCACAAATTTTTGCACCCTGCACCAGAATTGTATTTCCAAGCACTTGATTAAGTTGCAAAAGCAAGCATATTTCGCGCGCGCAGTTCGCGCATCTACAGCATAGTTTACATTTTAAAGGAGAGTATCCATGGCTTTTAGCTCTATTGGCAGCGCCCTCACGTCGATCCCGAAGGTTATCAACCCGAGCCTTCTGACACCGAAGCTGCCGACTGGCCTGATCCCGAGCGGCGGCAGCTCGTTGTCGGCATTGGCCGCGGCCGCCGCCAACGTCGGCACCCTTACCCCGGCTCAAATCGCTGCCGCACAGGCTCTGCTCGGCAAGAAGTAATGCGACCGGCGGACCGTCCCGATATCGGCGGCGGTCCGCCAACCACGCCGCGTCCCCCCTTAGTCGGCCTGTCGTTTTGATGATTTTGGCGTGGGACGGTTAGCCTTCATCAACTGCTTCACTGCCGGCTTGCGCGGCTTCTCGACTTTGGGCGGTTTGGGAGCGGCAGGAGGGGACTCGCGAAGCAGGCGCCAAGCCTTCTCGATAAGGAATGCTGCCCCATCATGCCCGAGGCTGCGCAGGGAGCCACTCAGCCGGTTCGCTTCATCGATCGCCCTGTTCCAAGCTGCCACGTCTCGCCTATAAATTTCTTCAGCGGTCATCTCGTCCCGGTTTTCCGGAAACATTGTCTCAAAGCGCCGCCGGTTAAACGGTTCTTTCTTCCTTGCCATTCTTGGATGCCTACGCGTTTTGCTGGTACTCAGATCAGCGTGCTTTTTACAGAATTGTGGAAAACGGAGTCGATAGTTTTTCCGCGGGAAAAAATCCGGATAAATTCAGGCTCGGAGAGCGGACTGTGACCCAAAGACTATCCTTTGTTGTCGAGCAGTTAACGGCAGCAAGAGCCGTCGCTGACAAGCACGGCCATAATTCTATGCTGTGCTATCTCTTGGATCTCGCCATTGTCGAAGCGGAAGAACAACGCGACCGTCAAAGACCGGAAAATGGCCGGCGAGACCCTGATGGCTCCTAATGGGCAGCGTGTCCGGGTATGCCTCATCGTCTCGATGGTGCTACGGCCTCCCCGCTCTTCCGTCCGGCAGCCATGGTCGATATGGACATATAACCGTCCCCGTAAGGCACCTTCGTCGTCTTCGGCTCGATATGAAAATCGGCATACTTCTCAACAAAGCGAGGTATCCATGGCCGATCTGAAGAATAATAAACAGTAGTCTCAGCCGCCTGCACGATCGCAGTGTTTATCGCGATAATCTGTTGCTTCCCGACATTCACCCGGCGAATGCGTAGATTTCGGAACTCCAGATCCACATTTCCACGTTCGCGAAGATCGGGCCAAATTCGTATAGCCAGATCCGGAGCCAGAGGCACAATACGATTCACAAGGCCCGGTCGCTCGCCCGATTCGATCGCCACGGGATAGTCGCTGGTAAAAAAAGGGCTATCCTGGCCTTCATTAATAAGGATATCCCATCGGGCATTCCCCCACACCGACAGACGCTCGATAACAGTCTGAATGCCGATGGACTGTGGATATTTCGGGTCAACGTTGAACTGGACACGCCCCGAATTTAACAGCTCAGTTAACGATTCTCCACCAAGGCACGGCGGTGGTGGAAGATGGCCACCTTTCTCAAGTAGCTCTGCCGCCATATCCAAGGTCTTTCGAATAGGCAGGCTATGGATACGCGTGCCAGCGGGAGAACAACTCTCCACATAAGCTGCAAATCCGGCAATTGCGAAAATGGAGGCGGGATCAAGTTGCCCAAAGCGCAACTTTTCTAACGCAGCGTTGTACCGAGGCTCTACATCCTTCAAAAACTCTTCTATAATCCGGGGTTCCTGAAGGTAAGGATTCGTACTGCCGTCATCGATCCGACATTGGCTATAAGCGTCGCACTGATAGCTCTTTAGTCCAGCCTTGCGGATTGCATACATCCGTTCTCCCAATTCAGGGGCATAGAAGTTCTTCAAATGAACTTGCGAAACGTAGTGATCCAAGGCCATATGAGCACCTAATTCGACATCCGTTCGATGCTCAATTCATGTCTTCTAACACTGGCGGCAGAATCCGAACCAAATCTCCATGAATGTCGATCTCATACATGGACGACAACATAGCAAGCTGTACACCCACAAAGGCTCGCAACTCCCCAAGCGCAGTAAAGAACCCTGCAGGGTGCGTTCCGCGACGCAACCTAACGTGAGGTTCATCCCGATCAAAAAAGGGATCACGGCGACGTTCCATGATATCGTCGAATGTTGGATACGGTTCATCAAGGAACCGGCGGCAAGCCGCGCCTATGGCCCGAACATGCGCCACACCTGGCGCCTTCTCACTAAGGATACCCACCGCCGTCGTGCACTCCGCTCGGATCATGTGAATGGACGAAACCACGTCGTCCTCGACCTCCGCAGGGAGGGGATTAAACAGAGCGCGGCGGTCTTCTAAGAACGCGAGGAATTTGCGGATTGCATCTCGCTCGGAAGCCGGCGGAGTCCATTGGATACCAAAGGCAGGCGTTGAAATGCCGGTTATCCGCTTCAGCATGTCTTTCGCACGGATCAGCATCGACATTATTCCCACATTCGGTTTGCATCGAAATTGATCTTGGCGGCCTTCAGCTCTTTTACGAGAGCCTGTTTCCAACCTTCACCGGGGTCCATTTCGGTATAGACAATACCGAAGAGGTCAGAGGGGATTTCCACATCCCCCTTCCGCAACAGGCAGACACGGCCTCGACCAAGCTTCCCAGCAAAATAGCCAAGCTCAAAAATGACGTTCTGCCTTGCCCGCTGATTCTGTCCCTCGGCAGAGACTGCCGACCCAACATCGTCGGGGGTCAGCAACACCACAGCAAAGCCAACCTCGGCAGCACTGGCCTCGTATTTCTCAATGATCGTCCGCCCTTGGTTCGGCTGCTCCTTGAGGATAATTACCTCCAGCTTCAGCTTCTCCAGAAACCGAGCCAGACTATTCAACGCACCGTCGTCGTGGCCGTGGACAATGAAAATCTTGTTCGAGGCGGGTAGCTCGAGCTTGGGCATGTTTTGTCCTGACGTAGCGATATACGCCTTATAGTCCCTCACAAACGGAATAATTACTTGCCCGGTGATCCCGTTGATAGCGGACATGATCTTGCTTCCCGAACCGTAGTAGTGAAAACCGAACTGCTCCATAAACCGTGGGTCTTCAGCAAACTTACAAATCAGCAGAAGCGTTAGACCCAAAGTTTCGTTCGGGTCTTCCGGCCATTCGATGTTCCCTCGCCCGATACCGCCGCCTGAATCCTGCTGCGCCAGGAAAGCTTCCAGATCAAGCCCAGCCGTAAGCAGCGCATTTGCGTCAGTTAAGTCCTCATGGCGCAACAGGCGAGCGAGAGTTCTCAAGGGCCTTTGAAAAGTCTGGTACTGCGCACCCTGCAAGTCGAGCACAGCGTTATTGATCTGCGTAAAGAGACTGACGCCGTCCATCGGTTACTCCTCACCTTCACCAAGACGGGCGGCCGCGGCTCTCTCGATAATACCTTCTCGATATTGCTCCTTCAAACCTTCGATCAAGTCAGCAACAAACGGGTTGGATGCGTATTGTCCCACTCGCTCATCAATAATGGATTCGACTTGGCGGACGGCGTTCTCAATGCTAGCCGGGTCATCCGGCGTGAAGGTGACAGTGCCCAATTCGCCGTCCAGTTCCGCAACGGCTTTCTGAGCGTCTTCAAGCTGTCGGCTCAACTCATCAAATCCTGTAATCTTCATGATTCTTTCTCCATTCCACGAATGACAATACCACTTGTAATGGCAATTGCACTTCCTTCGTCTGCAACCCAGTCCCTTCCCACTAGATTATTTGAAATCTACCCGGCGCCCGTTTCACCAATCCTTTGCAGTTGTGCAAATGTGCTCGACCGCAAAACCGCTGTCTCCAGCCCTATGCCGAAGTGCAATCCTTCCGTGAAACGGGAATAGCGTTTGTAAGCGGCGACTGTTGATGTCATGGCGTTGTGCTTGGCGTAGTTATGACCGCACCCGCAAAATCGTGCTCTCGCTCACCCCGAACGCCCGCGCAATCCGCGCATACGGCTCACCCCTGGCCTTCCGTTCCATGACCTGAGCCTTTTGACGGGGCGTCAGCTTCGGCTTGCGTCCGAACTTCACGCCCCGCGCCTTCGCCATGGCGCGGCCATTGGCGGTGTTCGCCAGAATCCTCAGACGTTGCATACGGCCCACCCAGCCCCGGAAATAGGCGATCACGTCGGCAAAATCGAAAGCCGTATCGATGTACGGTTCGTCGAGAAGACGAAGCTGAGCGCCAGCGCTCTCCACCTCCCGGAGGATCAAAACTAGATCGAGCGGGTCCCGGGCAACGCGATCCGACTCTGTGGCGAGGAGAACATCGCCAGGTTCAAGGCCCGCCAGTAGCCGGAGGAACTCTGGTCGCCCTTTCGTGTCTTTACCGCTCTTCTTCTCGTAGATGATGCGTTCGCAACCAGCCTTCCGGAGCCTGTCCAGTTGATAGGCAAGATCCTGCTTTTTCGTGGAAACGCGGGCGTACCCGTAAATCATGGCCGCACCCTGCCAATTGAAACGACAGGAACAAGAAAGAAGGACACGCCATCAACACTTTGTATTTTTTGATATTAACTCCTGCTCGCAGCATTCATAAATCACGACTTTTGCAAGTGGCGTAGATTCACATTCTGTTACAGCAATTATATTTCAGCAATACCTTAAGTGCCTGATTATTTTATTTGAGATTTGATTTCCACTTCTCAGTCACGCGACCGTCAAAAGTCGTGATTTTTGATACCCGTCTCCCAGAGAAGCGCCTCCTCTCACGCCGCTGTCTCACGGAGTTTTTTCATGGCCAATACGTTCAAATTCTCGACCATTCTCTGGGTGGCGGCAGGGCTGCTCATCCCGCTCTGGCCGGTCAGCCTGCCGGTATGCTGGTTTTTTGCCTACCGCTCTTACCGAGATGGCGGAGCGCCAACCCCCTCCCTTCCCGACCTGCAAGCCGCCGCCGAGCTGCACAAATCCGGCAACCTCTCGGATGCCGAGTTCCAGAAAATCAAATCGCAAGCCCTCGGCACCCGAGGCTGATCAGGAGTGAACATCGCCCCCCATTTTCTACCTTATTATCTTGGTCCTCGGCGGCGGTGTCGGCTTTGGCGTCGGCGTCGCAACGCGCCCGACCATCTTGGGATTCCCTATCCCTCTCGGCGTCCTGACCAGCGACTATCCGCTCGACCAAGTGCCCAAGCAAATGCTGATCGAGCACCTGACCACATACGGCGGCATCGGCTTGGGGATTGCGCTGGTCGTGGTCATGCTGGCTTACGTTCGTCAGGCCGCCCTCACGCCCCACGCCGATGACCGGCGCGAAGGGCGGTAACCAGCCGATGCTCAACAAACGCCTTATAGGCTTGTTCCTCGTCCCCGCCGTCCTTGTCGGCTGCTCGGATGCCCACTCTCCCATTCAGGGAATGTGGGAAGCGCACAGGAGTGATGGATCCCAGCTCACGGCGACGATTGACTTTCAGAAAGACGGCAATGTCTCCATATATGAGCGGGATCCGTCCGCGGCGAGCGCGAGCGGTCCGTGGGCCATCTCTACGGACAACCCGCCCGACGGCTACGCAGGCATCCTGAAGATAACATTGGGTGAGCGCGAAGCAGACAGGGTCGCCTGCGCCTATAAGATCAGCGGCACGCAGATGACATTCGGCGACTGCTCGGCAGGCGACTGGAACACGCTGACGCTAATGCGCATCGAAACGGATCCGGATATCTCGCCGTCGGCCGACAAGGTTCTGGGCAAGTGGGAATTAGATGACGACGGCCAGACCTTCACGCTCGAGCTCCTCAAGGATGGCCGGACCATGGTCACGCCAAAACTCAAGGGCAACGGTGTGCTCGATAGCCTGGGGTCGACATCCGGGACGGGCACCTCCTTTTACAGGGAAGGCAGTTGGAAAATAGCGAGTTATGTCCCATCGGGCCATGAAGGCGTCTTGAACGTGTCGATACCGGGCGACAGGAGCTTCTCGTGCGCTTACAAGGCCGAACCTCAAAGCCTCACGTTCGCCGACTGCACGTCCGAAAATAACGACGCCAGCATTTACAACGGCATGAGATGGACCCGTGCCCAATAGGACATCGCATGCGCTCTCGCTCCGGCAGAAACAAAGGCGGTCCCAAAGGACCGCCTTTGCTTGTAGACGCGTCAGTATTCATCAGCCCGCATCACGGTTAGGACCCGGCAGGTGACGCTGGGGTCGGCCGGATTTGGCGAACCATAGGTCTTCTCGAGATCGTAGTAGTCGATCTTCCAGAAGTAGCGCACGCCGCTATGCTCGAAGCTGCCAAAGTCATGCTCACCGTGCGGATCATTGTCGGGGCTGAAGGCGTCAAAGGTCTGGACCTGATGCAATACCTCGCCGAGATCGTCGCCCGGTAGAGCGGCCACGCCGCGGGTGAACACCATCTGGCCACGAGGCGGGAATGGAAACGCGCGTAGCTGGTCGTTCAACAGGCGGATGCGAAGGTTCCTCGCGCTCGCTGCGTCTCTCTCGTCGATGGGTCGGTTGCTTTCGATCGTCATTGGATTTCTCCCGCTGGTTACCCGGCTCGCCCATTGCGGCCGGTCGGGATCTCAAAGCGACGTGAAGCCCGAGGCGCGGCACGCGCCGGTCCCGGTCAACAGCAACACGGGAGCGAAGCGAATGGAGCGGGCAGCCAGATTGACGGGGACGGGCCACGGCGCAGAACCCCGACCTCACTGGCCGCAAGGGGAGACGGCGAACCGGGAAAACCAGACTCGAATGCCTCGACAAATTGGCAACGGCCTCGCAAGGGGATGTCGGTGCCTCCGTGCAATGTCGAGCATCCCGGCATGACAGGCGGCCTTTTGAGGCTACCCCAATCACCAAGCGATCTTCGGCGCATCAGCGCCTTCAAATGTTCATAGAATAGAGGACCGGGGGACCTCTGCCACAAAAGAATATCCAGAACGCGCTGTATGGTTTTAATGCCCCACCAAAAAAGTGGGGCATATATTCTTCAGATAACGCGTTTCCAGCGGATTAAATCGTGCAAAGTGTCTTGTACCGCGCGGATTTTGGTGTCGGTTCCGCTTGGCTCGACCATCATCGAGGTACTGGTATCGACACAGTAGACTGTCGCTTCGGCGTCGCGGTGATGGTATTCATAAAAGGCCATCCCGAGACTACGAGCAGCAGACATCGGCACGTATTGACCTCCAGCTGAGAAGCTAGAGACTGCCATGAGGCGGTACTCGTCGAAGTTTTCGTCTTCGCCGATACCTACCGTATGGATGGCTATGTCCAATTCCTTCGCGCGACGAGCTTGCGGGAAAACGTCTGATGTGAAGACGTTGTCAACGCCATCAGTGAGCACCCAAATCGTCCGCTTGAAATGGGATGGCATTTCGGAAAGTAGGTGGTTTCCCAGTCGCAACGCTCCGCTGAGGTTCGTCGCAAAGCCGGATTTCTTGGACAGACTTTCGACCGCGCTTTTCAACGCGCGGTCATCTGGCGAAGTGAATGGGCAGAGAGCCTGTGCTTTTTCGCCAAAGGAAACGAGAGCAACTTTGTCAAAGCTGCTACTGATGTCCTGAGAAGAAAACGAGACACGGACTCCGCCCGCATAATTGCGTGGCATAAAGCTCATGGTCAGCTCCTTTGAGTAGAGCCAAGGTTTACAACCTTGGCTCAGTCCTCAGTGTTTGCTGACCAGCTGCGCGGTAAGCGTATGACGGTTTACGCCAAACACATACTGCCTGCCGGTTACTTCGTTCTTGACTAGGACCCCGAGATTAGTCAGGAGATCGAACGCAAGAACATAGTCGATGCGGATCCACTCGCGCCGTATAGGTTGACCGGGAGATGCTTCCGGAAGGGGCAGCGCTTCATCGAACAAAACCTTTTCGACGACCTTTTCTGCCGTTTGATACCTTCCGACAATGGTGTCAAATTCTTGATTTAGGGCCAGTTCAACCAGAGCATCTGCGCTCTCATAAACAGTTGGAGGGATTACTCTTATCATAACGTTGCTCTTTCGTTTGCGTTTATCGCAGAGCAACAACCCGCCGCCGGAACATGTCCCAGCCAGGGCAAAAACCTGCACCCATCATTATTTCAAATGACGGAGCGGCGTGCGTTGCTCACGACCGCCAAAGGATCACAGGGCCTTCCAGCTCCCTCCCCTCCGAACGTTCGCCCCCGAGTTTTGCGCTTACGGGATAACGGCAATATCAACGAGTTTTAGGCTAAAATGTGGCCTGTTCATCCTTTGTTAACCTAAGGCAAAAAAGGACGTGCGCGAGCAACTTGCGCACGTCCCTTGATGATCGGCTCCGCCGACCACTCAAGTTCAGCTGGAAGACTGAACCCAAGGCCCCAAAAGGAACGAAAGATGAACATCCGAACCTTTTATATATGAATAATCTCTAAAACGTCAAGCGCCCCGGAGGGGCGCCTGTGACATTCCCTAAATTATGAAGAAGGTTTTTCCCGGAGGGCTTCGGTGCCAGCAAAAGCAGTTTCGTCTTTTGTAGCATAAGCATAATCCCTCGCCGCAACTCCTTCGCGTCGGGACTTCTCTATCGATGCTGATTGCGGCAACAATATGGCCGCGGCTGAATCTCGGATATGAGCGCTATTCTTAAACGAAGATCTACAAACAAATATTCTCTTCGGGGCGTTGCGGGCTCTCCCGCAGAAGGGGTGGCGTAAAACCGCCCACGGGTTGCAGACAGGGGAAGGCTTTCCCCTCCCAAACCATTCCCCTATCCCAAACACGACAAGGAGTCGTCCGCTCCCGCCAAAGCGGCGCGCAGCCGCGTCCTGCGGGCGAACCAGATGGGCGACCCTCGGCAGGTGGCACCCCTAGGACCCGCCAGATTCCAGCGTTCCGCAAGTCTGTGCTCGGGAGACCGCCTCCGGCGGCGGCACACGACTTGCGGGTTGCTGGAGGCGGGTCACGGTGCCACCTCCTGCCGAGGCCCATCGCCAGTGAGCGGAGCACACCGGCGCAAAGCACAGGCGGGACCAGTCGGACATCCCATGTCCGACCGTGCGGACGGCGGGCGGGTCCGTCACTCCCACCCTTGGGGAGTGACGGACCCGCCCTTCCCAAGTACCGAAGCCATTTTCCCGCAAACGATCACACATGACCAACAAATGACGCCCGTTCCCACCGGAACGAAGCGGCATCATTTTTTAGGCAACACGCTGGCACTTATCAGGCGACCGCGTTCACTATCCCGCTCGGTCAAGCAATACGCCTGATCCATCTCACCCGACCCTTTTCCCATCCAACAGGAGAGCACTATGCATGCTCATACCATCCGAGCGCCGCCGCGGCGGCGCCACCCCGGACGCCGGTTCCCCGAACCGCCGCCGGCCGCCCAACAGGGCAACCCCACTCGGCCAGCCGCCCGGCTGGCTCAGGACGGCTCTTACCGCATGAAAGGAGACTGACAGCATTCCCCGGCCCCCGCCGCGGATGTCTTTTCGCGGGGTGACCTGATCTAAGGACAGGCATCGGCCATCAACACTCACCGCCTTGAACAAAGGAAAGAGGCTGATGGACGATTTGACCATGGACCTGGTGCGGCTGTGCCGCCGCAACCGCGACGGTGCCTACGGCACCCAAAATAACCGCCAGCGCGGCCTTGCCGCGATGGCCGAAGAACTCCTCGAGATCGGCTACAAGCTGCCGACGGCGGCTTCACTTAAGCCGAAACATGCCGAGGCCCTCGTCGAGAAATGGCTGAACGAAGACAAGACCGACGCCAGCGTCCGCAACCGGCTGAGCTGGCTGCGCTGGTGGGCCGAGAAGATCGGCAAACCCAACGTGGTTTCCCGCGACAACGCCAGCTACGGTGTCGCCGAGCGCGGCGAGGTCACGCGCAATCGCGCTCAGGTTCTCGACCAGATCCGGTTTCAGGCGATCGAAAGCCCGCATATCCAGGCTTCGCTCCTGCTACAGGTCGCCTTCGGCCTGCGCCGCGAAGAGGCGATCAAGTTCCGGCCGCAGGTCGCCATGCGCGCCGACCACATCACGCTTCAAGCCAGTTGGACCAAAGGCGGCCGTCCTCGAACGGTGCCAATTACCACGCTTGAGCAGCGCCAGACCCTCCACCACATCGCCGCCCTCGTCCAAGGCCAGGGCTCACTGATCCCGGCGGAACTGACCTATGTCGAACAGCTCAAGCGCTATGAGTACCAGACCCACAAGGCCGGGCTCCGCAATACCCACGGGTTCCGCCACGCCTATGCGCAGCGCCGCTACCAAACGCTCACCGGCCTCGCCTGCCCCCTCGCCGGCGGCAAGGACTGGAAGGAGATGAACGCGGGCGAACGCGACGCCGATCGCGCCGCCCGGCGGCAGATATCCGCCGAGCTCGGCCACGGCCGCCTGAAAATAACCGATACCTATCTGGGGAGTGCCTTCTGATGAAACGTGCCGAGGGCAACTATCTCATGGCGACCAACGTCAGGACCAAATACGCCAATCAACTGTTCAACCCGGCGGCTGTCGCCGCCGCCATTGATGAGGTGGCCTTCAACGGCCACCGTCATCACCGCCTCGTCCAGGACCAGCCGTTCGACCTCTCGGAAACCGATGCCGCCAAGGCACTGGAGGAATGGCTCGACCAGGAGCAGTTCCACTACATCTGGCGCCCCACGCTCATCGAACAGGACCTGCTGCGCCCCGCGGTCACCAGCGAATACCCAGAGCTGGTGATCTCGTGGTGACCCTCATCCTGCTGGCGCTGCTGCTCGTGCTGCAGGTGCTCCTCACCGCCACAAGCCTGAGTGCCCGACTCCTGTCGGGCATTCTGGGCTTGGTGCTCCTATACGTTCTGATCAAATAGTTGTCCTGAGGCTAACGTGCAGTACTCACCCGGATAACTGCGGTAAATCACTCAGTACAAATTTCCGTCCTGAACCCCTATTCGCCAAGTTCACTTACTGCCCCTGTAAATGCGGGATGGCGGAGACGGTCGTATCTAAGGTAGTGTCCATCGTGACGGACAGGGAGGGCGCGATGCCTGATGGGGACGATGGGAACATTGGGTTCTTCAGTGGTTTAGAGCTTCCGCCCGGCTACAAGCAAAATGAGCAGGAATTCTTAAAATCTCGCGCTGAAGTTCAGCAGCCGAAACAAACCAGCATCGGCGTGGAGCACGGAGTGATAAACGGAACCTTGGTAAGGAAACTTCCGCCCTTTCCGTCCAGGGCGCTGGTGATTGCATCATGCGATATGCTGAAGGTGCTGGGGCACTCCGGGTTCGATGCCCTGCTGCTCCGTTGGGATCTCCCCAACGGCATAGGTGACGGATCTGGTTTGGCTGCCCGATCGACCTCGTTGGCGAAATATGCCCTTAGCGATCCCGAGCTGCGCACATCGGAGGGGCATCCCCTCCAGTCTGAGATCGTTTACGAAGCAGGCGAGATCTATCGCGCGGGATGGATTACCAATATAGGCGACAAAGAGCGGAACGCCTTCAAGAAGGCTTCTGACGCGGCCGGATCGATGAATGACGTTTCAGAGAGCGGAACACTCGTTTACGGGACGAATGACGTGCAAAATGCTGCTGTGAATGTACCTGGGCCGGCAAAGCCGAAATCCAACAAAGTTTTTATCGTCCATGGCCACGACGAGGGTGCTTTAGAAAAACTGGCGCGGTTCCTCGAGAAAGTAGGGCTCGGAATTATCATCCTCAAGGAACAACCCAACCAGGGTCGGACCATCATCGAGAAGTACGAAGATTGCGCGGACGAAGTCGGTTTCGCGGTGGTACTCCTCACACCGGATGACGTGGGATCAGCGGCGGCCGCCTCCGGTCAAGCGCAACGCGCCCGTCAGAACGTTATCTTTGAACTAGGCTACTTTGCCGGGAAACTAGGACGCGGAAGGGTCTGCCTGCTGCGCAAAGAGAAAGTTGAGATGCCGTCTGATCTATTCGGGGTCGTATATACTGACATGGATTTGTCGGACGGCTGGAAAATGGCGCTTGTGAAGGAGCTTAAGGCGGCTGGACTTGCATTCGACCCCAACCGGCTGTGGGATTAACCTGATCTTGCCATCCAGCCGCTGGCGCCCCTCATGCTCCCGATTTCCTCTTTATGATTCAACAGCCTAGGATGCTGCGGCGCAGGGCGCCGCAAAATAATGCGATTATGTTCTTTTTTTGTTCCAAAAACGATAGGACTTGATTAAGATAGAAATCGCAATATATTTGAAACACTCGCTGTCATTCTGGAGATTGACATGATCTTGAGAGAAGGGTCTGGCCGCCTTTAATGGTCAACACGGATGGCGGCCCTCGGGGCCGCTATCTTTTTGATGTGGGGGCATCCATGAAGGGGATCGCAGTCAGAATAGCGCTGGCCTTGGCGTTATTTTATGTAGTTTGCTTTACGGCCTACACAAACCTGATCATTAAATTTTTCGGCCTACCTTTTCCCGGGATGGTCGCGGTTGTCCTTATTCCTTTGACGACTGCAGGCTTCATATACCTCAACCGGATGCAGAAAAAAGTAAGTTTAAAATCGTCTGAGAAATTTTCAATTAGTGCGCTTTTCTTCGCTTCACTCTATGGAGTCTTTGCGTACGACGTTTACCAACAGAATCCCGCTTCGCTTCCTATCATGGCTGCGGCTCTTTTCGCGACATTCGGATGGCTATACACTGCTTATGAAAATCGAAATAATAATCGAAAGGCACATACCTTAAATATCCTGCTCCAGATGCGGAATAGCGCGGAATATAATAAACACCGAGAAATAATATTAAAACATTTTTCTCCGCAAACTAAAATTGATACAAGCCTCATAGCTCAGACCCAGAAATCAGTGACAGACCCCGCGATCAACCTCCGATGGTCCGTGGTATATCTGGCTAACTATATTGAGTTTATATGCGTGGGTTACGTCACCAGGGACCTCGATGAAGGCCTTTTGATCAAGTCGTTCCGATCTATCATCATAAATTTCTGGGATTCATTCGAACCCTTCCTCTTGGAGGAACGACAGGACGATTATGGCCGCTACAACCCCAAAATCTATGAGAACATCGAGATCACTGCGCAGGAGATGCGACGCAAACGTATAAAGGAAGGGCTGAACCTGGGTCCGCTGCAGGCGAACCGTATTCACGGACCCTAGTTATCCTGTTCGCGCTGTAGGTTCCAGAGCCTACCTGTCCGGTTCGACGTGACACCTTTGGCTATGGTTACCTCCTCTGAAGTTACCTGAGGGTGTTCACGCCAGCGGCACTACGCTCAGCTCAACCTTGCCACGGGCGGTTTAGCCCGCATTCCCGCCGCCACCAAACTTTATTTGGCAAAGCCTACCCTTCATCCGCTTCTCCATGGTGTCCCCGCGATATCATCCCACCAAATCGGGCAAACCCAGCGGGTCTCTGGTGGAACTGGGGCCGCGGGAGCGACAAACGGCCTCGCATTAACTGATTTGCAAAGCCTAGCTCTCACCTCGCTTTCGATATGCGCTTCGCCGTCTCCGGGTATTGTCCGGCCAATGAAGGTCGGAGCGGACAAACCAGTTCGCATCGTGGTAGCTGAAAAAAGCGGGAGGGACCGGCGTCAACCCAAGGAAGCGCCCCAAATCCACCGGCGTCATGACGCGCGTGCGCAGGCTGCGGAATGGCTCTTTCTGCGCGTTTGCGTCAACCAGCCGCTTCAGGCTGAAATCCATTGTCAGAAAGCAGAACATATTGTGGCGTTCAGCGGTCCGGATATGCCAGGCGTCGAGATTATTCTTGGCGCCAAGCTTCTTCAGCAATGAGGTATAAAGAGCGTCATCTGAGCCCGCTAGGCGCGCTTGCTGCTCTGCTTTGGGATCGGAGTTGGTGAGCCAGCCCGGTCCCATTGTCGAAAACGCATAGCCGTCTACGCTCCTCATTCGGATATCGCGGAACAAGCCGTGATCCATCAAGCCATAGCCTCGAAAGCGGCCGACCGGATGGCGAGCTTGCTCGTCCTCCAGTTCGGCGGATGTGTAGAGCTCCAGTAGGCCTTTCCGCGCCAGATGGGCGATACCAGGCATGTAGGTGACGTTGCGGTAGATCTCGGTATCGCAATCGGGACCATGAACGCAGATCCTGGCCGCATATCCGCCCTCGATATCCACATCCCCCCATTTCTTGGTTCCGGTGGAGATCCACGCCGTCTCATGTGTGATGCTGTGACCTAGTAAGCTACCGTCGACCAACACGAACCGGGATATCCCGCTCAGACGTTTCCACGCCTGGAAGGTCGACGCCGCCACCAGAAGGTCGACCAGACCCGGCAGATATCGGAAACGCCAGTGCTCGGTTTTCCTTGACCACATGTTTCGCAAGTTCATGGTTTCCCCTACTGCGAACTCAACTTCACACGATCCGGCAATGGCCAATGGTCAGGCGGCGCGAGCCAACGTTGGAACTGCATGCCGCAATCACAGGCGCTCTTCAAGAGTCTCAATGGTGACATCCCGTCCGCCGTAGAACACACCCAAAACCAGCACGTGCGCGTCCTCGACCACAAAGGCGATGCTTACGCTTCGCCGGTAACCAATAATCCGAAGCCCCGGAAGAAGCGCGTCCCGTACTGTGCCGCGTTTGGGGAACGTCGCGAGTTCTGCGATGAACTGGCGGATACCGGTGACATAATTCCATGCCACGACAGGCCCCGCTTTCTCAACGCTGGCAAGATCGTGGTAAAGCTGGCGCAATTCCGCCTCGGCCTGCTTGTGCAGGATAATCTTGTAGTGCATTGACTACTTGGCTTTCGCCAGATTTGCCTGATGCTCCGTCTCAAGTCTGGCAAACGCATCATCAAGGGAAACACCCTTGGAAGGGTCGCGCTTTAACTCGGCGTAACGGCCCGGGATCTCCTGGCTCAGCCAGCGCTCGCGGGAGTCCTCGTGGTCTTCCAGCATCCGCAAGCCGGCGCGGACAACCTCGCTGGCATTGTTGTAGCGGCCGGATTCCAGCTGCTTCTTGATGAAATTCTCGTAGTGTTCGTTCAGTGCAAAACTTGCCATGGCGCATTCCCTCTTCCCTACATTATAGGACTCAGCACAACAATTATCAACAGTTGTTAACTGTTGATAATTGCTCAACATTCCCGTTTCAGGCAAGTTCGTGCACGCGCAAGCTGGCCGTCAGGTGATGCTGCGCCTCAAGCTCGATCCCGAGATAGTCCCGTCCCAACCGGCGCGCGGCCACGAGGGTGCTGCCAGACCCGCAAAACGGGTCCAGCACCAGGTCGCCCGGTTGGCTGAACGAACCGATGAGCTCGGCCAACGGCCGCAGCGGCTTCTGGGTCGGGTGGAGGTGATTGCCGGTGTTGTCCCAGCCGAGCACGTCGCGTAGCGGCGAACGAGGCTCACGCACCGGCCCCTTGGCCAGCAGGTAGGCTTGCTCGTGGGTATAGCGCAAGAACCGCTTCGACGAGGCATAGTCCTTCGCAAACACCAGATGCCCGACGATCCGGAACCCGGCGTGGCGCCACGCATCCATGAAGGCGTCAACCTTGTTCCAGCCGTAGAAACTCACCGCGAACCCGCCGGGTTTGAGGAGGCGATACATCTCCGCGAACGCGGGCCGCAGCCAGTCGGATTTGCTGTCGTTGGCCACGGTGCGGCCGTGACGGTCACGATAATTCACGAGATAAGGCGGATCGGTCAAGATGAAGTCCACCGACCCGCTCTGCAGGCACTGCATCAGGGTGATGCAGTCGCCATGCAGGATAGTGTTGCGGGCCGGACGCATTAGGCGTCGTCCCGTTGGGCTTTCGGTTTACGGATAGTCAGGCGGCCATTCAGCGGCAGGGCCGACAAAGTGATGTTGATGCCTTCCTCGTCGCCGTGCGACCAGCCTGCGCCGATCTTCGTCCAGTGAGCGTTGTCGCCCTCCCCTTCGACGACGTAGACGGCGTAGTCGGGTTTGCTCTTTTGGGTCTTTTTCATGATGGGTTCTCCCCGTTGGTTATCCGGCTGCGCCTCTCGCGGCCGGTCGGGGATTCTCTGCGCTGAGCTTCCAAGCCACAGGCGGCCGCAGGCAACGGCCACACGGGAGCGCAGCGAGTGGAGCGGGCAGCCGATTGCCGGCGGCGGAAACCGGACGCATACCCCGACCGTTCCGGCCGCGGAGCGCAGCCGCTACGGGAGAAGCAGTGAAACAGCCCAAGCAAACCAGATCTCTCCGTGGCGTAAACGGGGACGACACACACTGGTGGCCTGGCGCTGCTTGGTCAGCCGAGCGAAATGGCAGCCATCGTTGTTCTTTCCCGGAAGCCTGAAAGGTGCCGAACTACCGTCCGAAGCCATGAAACTGGGACACGCCAATTCGCCCGGCCGATAACCTCAGCCTCCCTCAGAAGGGAGGCTCCGCGCTGATGCGGCCCTCGCATTCGGCTTGGAATACCTCCAGCTCGGCCCGCGCCAAGTCGAGTTCGACCTCGATGATGCGGCGCTCCCCCGCATCCATGCACTCCCTGAGTTCGGCCCGCAGTTCCTCGATATGGTGTTCCAGCAGCATCGTCGTCTCCTGATGTTTGAGAAAGATGGCGCGGGCTGTCGTGGGGAAGTGGTGCGGGTCAAAAAGCGCGTCAGCGACCGGCTCGCCGGCGTGCGGAGGAACCGATTTTGTCGGAGCGCAGTGCAACGGAGCGGAGGCAAAATGGGAGGGGCCGCTCGTTTTTGAGGCGTGCCGGTTCGCCATGATAGACTGGGACATCTGAGCAGACCCCACCCCTCCGTATCGCTCCCCTTTTCTTGACGGAACGGCGAACTCTGAGGGATCTGAGCGAGCGCGGCAAAGGCGTTGGGCGTCCGCCACCTTCACGCGGAGACACAACCGTAATCCACAAAACAGTAGGCAACGGGTCGGTTGCAATGGTAGGGTGGGCCATGGGAAAAGAAACCAAATCAGCTCGTTCCGCCGAGACCGGTAAGTTTGTTACGCGTCCTATTGGCGCCCAGAAGGCCGCAAAGTTCGCCGAGGTCGAAGGATTGAAGCTAAATGCTGGTTCCAAATCGCTATCGGAAAAACTGAGCGCAAGCGGCCTCAAAGGTGACGCTTACCGCAGCGAAATCGTCAAAGCCTTCAAGAAGGGCTGACGGGTGGTCCGTTACAATGCCGTTGAAGACCCGCTGTGCTATCCTGGCACGCATGTATTGCGGAATAGGGCCGACATCGCAGATCAGGATCAATTGGATGAGTTCGAACAACTGATGTTTGACTCCAGGGCGGATGAAGCGCTCCCTGAAGGTAGTCTCGATTTTACCCATTACCGCGCGCTGCACCGGCATTTTTTTCAGGACGTATACGACTGGGCGGGCGAAACTCGAACCATCCGCACGGGCAAAGGCGACAACTGGTTCTGCTATCCGGAATATATCGAGAGCGAGGCAAATAAGCTGTTTAGTGAGTTGGCCGCTCGGAAAAATCTTGCGAGCGCCAAAGACAAAGACAGCTTTGCACGAGAGGCGGCGCGGTTTCTTGCCGAATTAAACGCTATCCACCCCTTCCGTGAAGGCAATGGCCGTATCCAACTGGTGTTCCTGACCATGCTCACCCGCAATGCTGGGTACGGACTGGATGAGGACAAACTACGGCCAAAGCCATTTCTGGACGCGATGATCGCCAGTTTCAGCGGTGACATTACCGCGCTGTCCGGCGAAATCCAGGGTATGCTCTAGCAATCCGGCACCCCGCCGATCCGTATTCAATCTCCCATAGGGTTTTCATGGAACGTATGGCTCTCGAAGAAGAATTCATCGCAGAAGATCAGTTGATCGAGGCTATGCGTATGGTCAACGAGGCTGTTCGGCGCGCGCATAAAACGGGACTTGATGTCCGAGCCGATATCATTACGGGCTATCTGGATGCTCGCCCCATGCCCCAGATCACGTTCTGGACGACGAACCGGGAAAGACGGGCCTAGTTCGCTTTAGGGCCAACGCCACCGGTTCCGGAGGCTATACCCCGTATTCGCGCGCGCCTCCGCCGCCATCGCGCACATATCCCAGCGTCTCATACGGTTGCACTCGATTTGATGAACCCCGGATGCATGGTCGGTTCCGACCTCGGGCATCCGGACTTTGCTTATTGGAGCGTATCAACCTAGGGCCGCTCACAGCGGAGATCCGCAGAATCGTCTAGGCACCCTTTGGGGGTTTAGGATTACGCTGCCACAGCACGCGCTTTGCGTTTCCCTCACCTATCACGACCTGCCAATTGCCAAAGCCGATACTCAACTTGCCGACGTCCTTCAAACTCTCTGAAAGAGTAATTGAGGCTGATCCTCCCAATGAACGTTCCGGCTTCGCTTCGACAACGAGGCGGGTGTCCTGTCTTACAACCGAACCCTGCGGCACATCGACTCTTGCGGGATTAAGCAGGCTGGTTTCGTCCACTTCGACGCGCACGTTCGGAATAATAAGGCCGCGCCAATCATCATTGTCCGCACTCGGAAAATAGCGAAAGGCGATTTGGCCCGAGAGAAACAACGCCATCGGCGCGGCGTCGATGTGGCCGACCAAGACGGGTTCATCGTACTGGCCGTGGGGCAACATTAGGCTCAGCGGTTTGGCATCTGCCAAAGTGCCGACGGTGAATTCATCCAGTGACAGCATGTTTTCGATCCTAGTAGTTGGAGCCTTGGAGAGGTCGGATAAGGATGCCCCACAGCAACTCCGCGGCACCCTCCTGCGAAAGCTTCTGGTCGCGGTCCTGGCCGAATCCCATCCCCATGCTTTTGAGGTAGAGTGTCTGGTCGTCCGCCTCGATTGTCAGAGACTCGTTCATGGTGTTACTGGCGGTCGTCTCACCTTGCACATAATTGATGCCTCGACCCCAGGCCTCTCCGCCCGTGTAGACGGTCCCTCTGGCGACATCTTTGCCATCTCGGTAGATGGTGGCGAAGAACCGATTGGCGTCCACCCGCTTGAAGACACCTTCAAAGCCAGGATTCCGATCCCCGAGTTCGCCGAGGGAATTCTCAAGAAACCGGGCGACGTATTCGAACGTTTCCTCCCGGAACCGGTCCTTGTCTCGCTGAGTGAAAGTCTTGGCGAGCCGCAGGTTGCTGGAACGCGGCGCCGGAGATTGAGGAACGGGAGAGGATGGCGTGACCCCGACCGGGGTACTCCGGGCAGGCGCAGCCTGAGCTTTGATGCCTGAACGCGCGGCAGCTTCGCGGACGGCCTTAGCGACCTGCAGGAAAGCCTCGTCGATGTCCGGCCAGTGAGTGACAGGCTTTCCATCGAGCGGAACTGCCTTCAGCTTGCCGAATGGCGCGGGATGCCAATCACAAGCCCGCAGAATGACGGGAATGACGATGGCGTCGCCTCTGTCATGGCGCTCCATCGCACGCTGCATTTCAATGTCGTAGCAGTAGTCGGAGGCAATGAAATCGGGACTGACCAACAGGAGAATGATGTCGTCCGTGTTGATATGGTCGTCGATCGCGGGGTGGATTTCCTCGCCGGCGCCGATACGCCGGTCGTGCCACGTTGCGATCACGCCCTGACGTTTCAGCATCGACAGCTGGATCTCCAACTGGTCCCTCAACCGCTCATCCGCATGCGAATATGAAAAGAAAACGTTTGGCATTTCTCCCCCTTTACGCGGAGAAATATGGGGTACTTCAGGTCTGGATGACAAGATGCCTCTTCAGGTTGTCCAACCTTAAGAGTCTCCAATGGCGCCTCCGGTTCCGGAGACTTGTCTGCCATCGGATTAAATAGCCTTTCTTGGGTTTTATCGTCGCTTGCGCCGCGCGTGTTCACGCTTGAGACGGCGCTACGCATCATCCCGGCCCTGAACGCACGGTCGGTTCCGCCCTGTGCTGGGCCTTCTGTATGGCCGATCCGCCCCGCGAGCGAAGTATAATCCCAATAAAAGTCCGGTTGCGTTTCGCATTCGGATTGCTACTCTAGCTATAATTTTCTGGGGCAATTCATTTCATGACCAATAAGTTTGATCCGCTGGGGGATCTGCAGCGCAACGTCTCGCTTGCGCTGAAGTGGGGAAAATGGGGACTTAAGACCGGAAGACGGCTGAAAGCCCGCTCGGCTCGACAGCAGGTCGAGGAGCTGTATGGCCCCGAAGTCGCCGACGCGGTGGAGGCGGCAGTCCGCTCAGGCAGAGATCCCGGGCCAATCATCGAGCGTGCGAAGCGGGATCTGGCTGCCCGCCAGGAGCGTGACCGCCAGCTTGCCGACCCGCCGCCTCTATACGGCTCGGCCCGGTGGCCGACCTCACAGACTCTTCATTCTTATCTCCGGGACAGAAATGCCTTCGACGACCCCCGGTCGATCCTGCTCGGAACATTCAGCGACGAAGGGCAGCCCTCGCCTGCGGGGTTCGTGCATTGGGATGGCGACGGCCATCTCCTGACGATCGCGCCGACGCGCTCGGGCAAAGGCAAGACCACCATCATCCCCAACCTGCTGCGCTATCAGGGAAGCTGCGTCGTGCTCGACCCAAAGGGTGAGCTGTTCGAGGCGACGTCGCAATGGCGCAGCAAGCTGGGGCCGGTTTACCGTATTGCGCCGCTCGACGGAGGCTCGGGTAAACCCGTCCACCGCTTCGATCCGGTCAGCCGCGTGCGTCGCGACGCCGACGCCCGTGCCATCGCTCAGCAGATGTTCCCGCGGGACCCGAAGTCGCCGACGTTCTTTGCCGAGGACGCGGTCGGCTTCATGACGGCGATCATCATGTATGTCCGCTATAAGGCGCCGCCGCATCGCCGAACTCTGGCAACCGTGTGCCAGATGGCGTCGCTGAAAGGCAGCAGCCTGCTCAAAGCTGCCAAGGAGATGGAAGCCTTCCCGCCGTCCGCTGACGCTGCCCGCGCGGTCCTCGAAAAGGACCCGCAGCGCGGACTGAAGGTTCTGCAGGAGACGCTGACCAGCAAGCTCTACGAGTGGAAGGACGTGGATATCCAGCGCAGCGTCAGCGGCAGCGAGGTCGACTTCGAGAGCCTGAAGGACCGTCCCGCCACGGTCTACATCGAAATCCCGTTCGACATGATGAAGACGTTCTCGGGCTGGCTCCGGGTCGTCCTGAAGACTGCCCTCGATGCCATGCTTGCCAACCCGCGCGTGCCGGACATCCCGGTCCTGTTCGTGCTCGACGAATTCCTGAACATCGGCCCCTTCCCGGAATACCGCGATGCGATCCGCACCCATGCCGGCGCCGGTGTCCGGCTATGGTTCTTCCTGCAGGACATCTATTCGATCGAGGAGCACTATCCCGGCAACAGCTGGCGCCCATTCCTCAACTGCGCGGTCAAGCAGTTCTTCGGCATCAATGACGACGACACCGCCAAGATGATCGGTGGCTATCTGGGCCAAAAAACCCATGCGATCCCCACTACGAGCGCCGGCGCCAACGTTTCCTCCCACCTCGGGGACTGGTCTGGCGACGCCTCGACCAACACCGGGTTTTCGATGACGGAGGGCGTCCAGTTTCTGGGCCGCCCGCTGCTCACCAGCGACGAGGTCCGGGAACTGCTCGGGGGCTGGCAGGGCGACGGCTGGCGCTACGGCATTACCGACATTGCGGGCACCAGACCGTTCAAGACGCAGCTCGTCGTGCATGAAAAGAGCGAGACCTGCCGCAACCGCATTGGCATGATCACAAAAGGGGAAAGCGATGACGGAAACGACCATCAACCATCAAAACCTGAAGAATAGCACCCTGCCGACCTGGCTTGGCCTGGTCTTTGGCAGCTGGGCCGGTCTGGCCTGGGCCAGCCTCATCTCCGCGCCCGTCGGGATAGGCATTGCGGTTGCGGCCGGGAGCGCGTCCGGCGGTTTCCTGGTGGTGCCGTTGTGGGGCACCATCTGGGGCCTGATCGGCCTCGGTCGCCAGCGCGAAAGCGCGCTCCGCCAGCACGGCATTACCCTGCTCAAGGAAGATGAAGCCTTGTCCCAGCGCGTCTATGCGCTGGCCGCCAAGCTGGGCCTCAAGACGCGACCGTGGGTCGGCGTCATGCCGCACAACAACGCCTACGCCATCGGCGCCAGCGCCGACAATGCCCTGGTCGTCATCGGCCAGCCGCTCATCGATACGCTGACCGAGGTGGAGGTGGACGCCATCATTGGCCACGAACTGGCCCATATCGCCAACAACGACATGCGCCGCATGGGCCTCGCCCGCTCGTTCCAGAACTCCCTGGTCTGGTATCTCGGCTTTTCCGAGACCGCCCAGCGCTGGGGCCGCTGGTTCCTGACCTGGGTCTCGGAACTGCTCGTGCTGCGCCTCTCCCGCAGCCGCGAATACTGGGCTGACGCCATCGGGGCCGCCCTCACCAGCAAGGAGCATATGATTGCCGCGCTCGAGAAATTGCATAACGGACCGGAACTGAGCGAATTCGAGCGCACCCATGCACGGTTGATGTTCCGCGGCGTCGCCGCCGGCTCGATGCTTTCAACGCATCCGACGCTTGAGGAGCGGCGGGCAGCTCTCGAAGCCGAAACCTATATGCAACGCCTGCCATTGCTGAGGATGTCGGATCCCGTAGCAATGGAATCCGCACAGACGCCGCCGAAAGTGGAAGATATCGCTTATGCAGGTAGCGAAAATTGAAATTATACAATGGTCGGAACGCTCTATCGTGACTCACTACCTTGTAGCGAGGGCAAGCTAGTTGCCCGCTGAGTCGAATATTGCACCGCCGCTCTCAATCTTGGCGTTGTCACTCCAACGGCGGATAATTGCCGCACTGAACGAGGGTTGAAGCGCTTAACAAGTAACCTTTGCCTGATTGGGTGCGTACAACGGCATGCCCTGCATTGTCATCCCAGAGATAGCCTAGAGGGGCGCCATCGGGAGACTTCAGGGTATGTGCTCCTGCATTCTCGCCCGAAAAGACGATTGCACCAAAATCCTCCGGCGAGCCACCTGACCAACCCGAAACGACGATGCCGTGGAGGGCTTTGCTGAATGTCGCTTGGGCTACAGGACAGGCCCCAAATGTTTGTGCCCAGAGTCCACAGGGAATATCGTATCGTGTCGGAAGCTTATCACGTGATCCCAAGGCTAACCGCCCGGAGTCGCTCGTCAACCGCACAAGATAGCTCGTTTGAGGGCCGAGAACAGCAAAGAGGTTGCCACTTAGGGCCACAACATTCGTAGGCGGTCCATTGTCCTCTTGTTTGACCGATGTGATGGAGGTTTCAACGCCGTTTACCTCCAAAACAAGCACCTCATCCTTCAAGTGGACTGTCACGTTTTCGGACACGGCCACACTCAATGAACCTTTCTGTTCGGCGCCCATACCGGGACAACGCGCGACAGCGGCCAATGGCACTGCCAATGCGATACAAAACGGCACAACAACAGTTGCTACTTTGAATTTTATTAAGTATCCATTAACAATCTTCATCCGCGGAAGCATACCAAACCTTTCGTCCGTGAAATGTTTTGTATTTCGGAGGACAAGTCAATGAATGTTGATGAATTCGCTCTCACAAAACTTCTTGTCTATGGAACGACCAATCCTTCAGATGACCCCAATGATCATATACGTCCGGAAACTGCGGCTGCACCCTCGATAACCCTAAGCATGAGTGATTATTTACTGGAGGGCGCGGGCCGTTATGCCAAAGCGTCATCTACTCCTTTGGTCCAAGCCTTTTTCGCCGACAACGAGAGACCAAACCCTACACTTGAATTTGGTAAATCCTATACTGTCTCCGAACTCCGAACTGCACTTGGAACCGCAGCAGGACTGTCGTTCTCGGTAAACAACTATTTTACCGGAGGGACTTCCGGTGATTTTATCGAGCGTGCCTACGTCTTTGGTTCAAGTCAATTTCATCTTGGCGACGGAATGACGTTTAACGTCAGTGCGGACGGTGATTACTCCATTTCCAATCTGACAATCATAGCCAACAATGACGACTTTGATTTTCAGTCAGATAGGTTTGTAGCCCAATTCCCAAATTGGCAATTGACTCAAGCACTTGACCCCTACGGATTAATTCCTGTCATCAAAAATGACACCACCGGCGTTAAGATCCTATACGATGGGAGCGGAAAAAGTTACGCGAGTTATACCCAGCATGATTTTGAGGCAGATGCGGCGTTTGTCGATGATGCCACAGGCCTAGTGTCGAAAGCCGCCGCCCTTTCTCAGCTTGCTGTTGCAGAAGCCGGGCTTTTGACCGGATTGGGTTATCTGGGTTCGCTAAACTCCGAAGATCTCTTCAGGTACTATACGGCCGACGGGAAAAAAATCGTCTACGGAACAAACGACGACGACGTTATCGACAGGTTTCCACACCCCTCCGGACCCAATATCGGTCCGGAATTGAGTGCCGACGTCTATACCGCTTTTCAAATGGTTGGAGGCAAGGGAAATGATCACCTAACCGGCGGAGTCTTCTCGGACGAGCTTTGGGGCGGTGATGGAAACGACACTTTGTCCGGCGGACTGGGTAACGACCGCATGGTCGGCGGAGCCGGCGACGACACGCTTGAGGGGGGCGCTTTTGTACTAGGTTCATTCGAAGGCGACGATTCCGCTGTATATAAAGGCGGCTTCAGCTCTTACAAAATTGAGTTCCTCGAAGACGACAGCGTTCGCATTGTCGATCAAGGGGGAAACAGCGAGGGTACCGACACCTTAACTGGGGTCGAATTCGCTGAATTCTCAGACAAGAAAGTCAGTCTTAAGCCGGGACAAGACATAGCGTTTGTCATCGATACGACAGGGAGCATGTACGACGATATTGACGCGGTGAAAGCACAATCGACCGCGATCATCGACGCCATCTTTGACGTTGATCGAGGACTCCTGAATTCGCGCATCGCGGTCGTGGGGTATAACGACCCCTATACCCAAACCTTTACAAGCTTCACTGATCAGAGTGATCCAGCCGATAGAAAGAGCGCTGCTATCAGCGCCATAAATGAGCTTTATGCTTCTGGTGGTGGCGACTACCCGGAGGCGGTCTATTCCGGTTTGCTGCGTGCGCTCAATGGAGGAGCGGGAGAATGGCGCGACAATGCCGCTGCACGAAAGATCATCTTGTTTGGAGACGCCCCACCCAATGACGATTATCTGGCCAGTCAGGTGTTTGCCCTCGCTTCTGATCTGAACGTTTCGGTTTCGAAAAGCCTGGTCAGCGCGTCGCTCAGCTCCAATCTTTATCTCACGAGTTTCGAGCTCGCCGACCCAGATACCGGTTCTGTCGTCCCTGTCCAGATATTTTCGATCATTATTGGGGGTGCAGGCGATACGACCGATGCGTTCAATGACATCTCAGGAATGACTGGTGGAAAGTCCTTCACTGCAAGCGATGCATCTGAAGTCGTATCGGCTCTTCTTGAGGTGATTAATCTCCCGATCTACACGATCAGTTCTGATGTTGCTTCCGTCGATGAAGGAGATAGCGGCTCCAGGATCGTGCAATTCACGGTATCACGCGACGTTGCCGATGACGCGGCCACCTTAATATTGGCGGCCGGTGGCACCGCCGATGATTCCGACTTCACAGGCCTACCGGCATCGGTATCTTTCAAAGTCGGCGAATTGTCCAAGACACTTTCGTTAGCGGTTATTGGTGATACGGCGGCCGAACCGGACGAAACGATCACGGTAACCATTGGGAGCATTAGCCAACCTGCCACTTACGGCTCCCGCTCCATCGTGTTGACGGTTCTTAACGACGATACGTTTGTGCCGATCAAGCCCACAGACAAGGACGATGATCTTCTCGGCACGGGCAATGGTGATGTCATTCACGCTCTCAAAGGGAACGACGTCGTTCACGCGCTCGGCGGAGATGACACTGTCGACGGGGGAATCGGTGCTGACATCATGTTTGGCGGCGCTGGCAACGATACGTATATTGTCGACAACAAGGATGACAAAGTCGTTGAAGATGAGGTAGCGGGAACCGATGATGGCGGACGGGATCACGTCGTCTCATCGGTTGATTTCGATTTAAGTCCTTTCGTCGAGGATTTGAGACTTACCGGCAACGCAGTGATTGGAACCGGGAATTCACTCGATAATCACCTTGTGGGCGGACAAAATAGCAATGTCCTCCATGGTGGAGCCGGTGCCGACAGCCTTTCTGGTAAAGGTGGAAGCGACACGCTTTACGGCGGAAAGGGTAACGATCTGCTCTCGGGAGGTGAAGGTAGTGACTGGCTATATGGCGGCGCTGGCAATGATCGACTGGCAGGGGGCCAGGGTCGCGACTACTTTGTCTTTAATACCGCGCTCAAGGGGAGCACCGATCGAGTAAACGACTTCACGGTCGGCGAGGATACAATCGTGTTGGATAGCGCAATATTCGATACGCTGGAACCAGGTCATCTTTCCTCGGCGGAGTTCAGCTATTCGGCCAGTGCTACTACATTCGCTCAACGCGTTTTGTACGATTCAACAAGTGGAAGGCTGCTTTACGATAGCGATGGGTTGGGGGACGACTCTCCTTTGACCATCGCAATTCTGAAGTCTGGTGTGGCTCTTGATGAGGGTTCAATCTTTGTCATCTGATGATGGCCTCGCATAGGTTGGGAAGAAACGACTGCGGCGCAGGACGGATTCTCCGTGTATATGGCCTGGCGGGAATAAGCCCCGACAGGCAGCGGCGCATCCTTCAGCCACGCTTCCACCAGTCCAGATGATCTTCCGGTTCCACATCCTCGCGGTGCATTTCCTCTAAAAGCCGCTCTTCGCCGTCGCGCTGGGGATGACGGTCATCGCGCTCAGGGGACGTATCCCGTGCATCAAGGGTCGGCCGCAGCCAGTCCAGGTGATCTTCCCCGGCAACCGGCGCCTCGCGCTCCCAAACCTCGACCGAACGCGTCTCGCCTCCGCGTTCCTCCTGCTCCCGGATGCGGTGCTGCAGATCCTCAATCCGCGCCTCGGTCTTGCCGAGATCGTACATAAACCCCAGCTGCGTATTCTGACGCTCCCGCACATAGGCCAGAATACGCGCGGTATCCTGACCTGTGGCAACGGAGTCCAGCGCCCGGTCGATGTCATGATCGATGTCCCTGACGGCCCTATCCAGGGATTGCGCCCTATCCTGAAGATGACTTAGTTCACCCCTCATATCCATCTGGTCATCTCCGGGCGTCGCCCAATCAGTGGGCGTAGTGATAGGCAGGCAGGTGTTCGGGCTGGTCTTGTAGTTCGGCAACGAGATAGGCACGCAGGCGTTCGCCCGATGCCACCAGCTCCTGGGCGCGGGCGTGGAAATAGAACGCACCCTCACGCAGTTCCTCGGGGATACCGGGCATGGTTTCCGCCTGGGCCTTGCGCATCGACCAGTAGGCCAGGCGCTTGCGGCGGCGGATAAGGTCGGTCTCCAGCCATGCCAATTCACGCCGTGTCGCTTCACGCTGCTTATCCGTCAGTTCACGGATTCCGAAGACAGAGCCGGTAAAAACCTTGGTCATGGCAACATGATGGGATGGATTGCGCACCTCCGCAAGTGCTACCTGTGGCTTTATTATGCACCAAGCCGGGGCCAGTCAGGATTGCCGGAAATCTACCTGCTTCTCCACCCGTCGGGATAGTCGTCCGGCGCCAGATCCTCGCGGTGCATTTCCTGCACCATCCGCTCCTCGCCCTCATGCGGGCGATGATAACTCTCCTGTTCGATCGCTTGTTCTCGTTCCGGCGCATCGAGTGAGGGCCGTATCCAATCCAGGTAATCCTCCTGCGAGACCGGTCGTCCCTCGGCCAAAGCGTTTGCTCGTTCCAAGGCGTCTCGCTGCCGAATGCGATTTTCCAGATCTTCAATGTGAACGCTGACTCTGCCCAGATCGAACACGAATTTCAGTTTGGCCTCATAGCGGTCCTGCATTCGCGAGATGGTCTTTTCGCCATCCGTGAAGCCGGGCGCAAAGGTACGGACCTCACGCGCAATCTCATGGTCAAGATCGCCGATGCGTTTCCCCAGCGACAGCGCTTCCTGTTGGAGAAGGTCCAACTCTTCCTCATCCGTCATGGTGGCGCTCCCTATCGTGTTCAAAGCAGACCTTGTGGGAACGGCCGGTTTGGCCGCAAGCGGAATCCGTCGAAAAATGACGGCAGACGCTACCTGCCGCCTCGCTCAGGTTCATGCGATATTCCTTCATCCGTCGGCGCCGCCGGCTGCGGCCGATCGATGTCCAGCCAGTCGAGATGGTTTTCCCAGCGCTCCAGCACTTCCACATCCGCCACATCGTGGGGTGACGCCGGGCTTCCAAGCCAATCCAGCAAGTTCTCCGGCGCCAAGCGATAGGCGGCAGCTTCATCGTCGCTCATCTCGCGGGCGCTCTCCCGATCGACCGCGGCCCGAGCCGCATCAATCCCGTCCGTCTCGGAGCCACCGGGGCCAGGATCAACCGCATGCATGTCATCCAACATCCGACTTTCCGCCTCCCCTAGCTCGCGCGGATGGATCGGGTTTCCATCCGGGTCTGGGACCGGCAAATCCTCTTCAGGCTCTCGTGGTATCATCTGCGGCCTCCGTTGCTGCAGGCGGGCTCGGCGCGCCTGCCGTTCCTCTCGGTCCGGGCCGCGATGCTCGCCCGGCTTCCGTTCCAATTGACGTTTCGCATAACTCCGCTCGTCGATGGCCACGGCAATGCCTGCCTTGCCCAAGGCGGCATTGGCGACCCTGGCCCAGAGGCTCCTCGCCTCGATCACGAACGCGCGGCCGTCCGCGCTGCGGATCTTCGGGCCGAACCCTTCTACGGTGATCACCCTCGTGGTCAGCAGCAGGTGAACGTGGGGATTGTGTTGAGCGCCGTCGTCATGAATCGCCAGGTCGGCAATGAAACCCTTGGCCGCGTACGCATCAGCCATGGCGTGCGCCACGCCGAGCCATGCCGAGCGGGGCAATTCGCGCGGCAGCGAGAATTCCAGCTCCTTGGCCAGCCGCGCGTCCTTGCGCTTCTCGGCGGCCTCTACGGCGTTCCACAGCTGCGCGCGATCGGCCATCCAGGATGGCGCACCTTGCGGCACGCGGATTTCATTGGCGACGACATCGCGTCGTCCGCCGAAGACCGACATCCGCTCCTCAAGCTCGTTAGGGAGCGTCTCGCCTGCCCGATAGGCAGCGGCCGCGAGGATCGAACGTCCCTCGCCCCGACTGATGTTCTTGACATGCAGGTGGTAGATGGCCACCAGCCTCTCCTCGGCTCGGACGGGTCCAGGGGTCTCCCCTGGCGCACTTGCCGGTTTTCTCCAGACGCCCGTGCGGCTGGTCAGAAAACCGTGCAACGCATCGCCTCTTTAGCTCAATGCGTACACATTGGGCGATGCGTAAGTGCGCTGTACGCATCCTACACGGATGCGTTGATTTTCTTCAAGATCAACAACGACGCCAAATTATGACGCCCGCCCTGCTGATGGCGCGTCTTAATGCGCGCAAGGAGCGGGCCGGGCGGGCACCGCGAGCTTGGAGCGGCCGGGCAGCGGAGCCGAAGTACTACGCAGCAACAACCGTTCAGCGCGGGGTTCACGATGCGTGGAGCGAGCTTCTTGGCGTTCAGCCTGTGGATAAATGCCCGTTAAAGCAGCAATTCCTGCGAAACGGCCAAGATTGATCAATCTTGAGGAGAGACATGGTGTATGAATTGCCAACAAATCAGTAAATTCTGTTCAGGCAGTGGGGAGAATATTCGAATGGCAGAGAAAAAAGTTATATTTGTAGCTTTTGCTATCGAGGACGAACGGACTCGTGACATGATCAAAGGGCAGTCACTCTACACCAACTCGCCTTTTGACTACATCGATATGTCCGTCAAAGAAGCATATGACTCAGATTGGAAGGCAAAAGTTAAAGTCCGTATCCAACGTTCGCACGGTGTACTCGCCATCATCAGCAAGAACTCTCTGTCTTCAACAGGTCAGAAGTGGGAGATCGCCTGCGCCAGAGAACTCGGCGTGCCTGTCCGCGGTATCTGGGCGTACAAGGATGACCGTACCGCCATCGCCGGCGTCAACACTATGGTCTGGACGTGGGATAACATCTCTAACTGGATTAACGGCCTCTAAGGGTTTCCAATGCGCAAGGCACTCATTGTCGGGATCGATCACTATGAACATATCTCGCCGCTGAACGGCTGCGTAAACGACGCGCACTCGGTTCGCGCGGCCTTGGAGCGGAATTCCGACGGCACAACCAATTTCAAGACGCCGAAGCTCATCACTGGCACCGGTCCAGCCGATATTGTCGAACGTGCTGAACTCAAAGAAGCGGTTCGTGCGCTGTTTGCTGATCAAGCTGAGATTGCGCTCTTTTATTTCGCCGGCCATGGGTACATCGAGGACACGGGCGGGTTTCTCTGTGCGGGCGACTGCAAGACCGGCGATGACGGGCTTTCGCTCAATGAAGTGATGACTATTGCCGCCGCGTCACCCGCGATCAATAAGGTGATTATCCTCGACAGCTGCCATAGTGGCATTGCCGGTGAACGTCCGGTAATGAAGGGCTTTTCGGAAATTTCGACTGGAATGACCATCCTCACAGCGTCCACCGCTGAGCAATACGCTCTGGAGACAGGTGGTCCCAATCCAGGCGGCGTCTTCACGAGTCTGCTGGTCGACGCCTTAAGTGGCGCTGCAGCGAACCTTGTAGGCGACGTGACTCCTGGCAGTGTCTACGCGCATATCGACCAATCACTCGGTCCTTGGGCTGGGCAAAGACCCCTGTTCAAAACCAACGTACAAACGTTCGTGTCATTGAAGAAGGCCGACGCGCCAATCCCATTGAGCGATCTGCAGCAGTTAGCGACGCTCTTTCCAACACAGGATTACGCATTTCCGCTCGATCCCACGTATGAGCCGGAGCGGAGTGCCGAGCAGAAGGCCGATCCGACGATCCCGCCACCAGATCCAGCGAAGACTGCTGTCTTCGCCATTCTGCAAAAATTCGTAAAAGTCAACCTGGTTCGGCCTGTCAATGCTCCTCACATGTGGCACGCCGCTATGCAAAGCAAGAGCTGCGAACTCACGGTGCTCGGTGAGCACTACCGGAAGCTCGTTGAATCGGGGATGATCTAGCCGTGGCCACCGACGAGATCTTAGACGGCTTAGTTGATGAACTGGCGGCAATCGAACATGAGCGCTGGGCTCATTGGCAGCGATATGTCCATGACAAAAGTCAAAAGCAGTCCGACGGGTCCCTGCTTATTCCAGCGGAGCTTGTTGCTCGGTGGGAAAACCAGATCGAAACCCCGTTCGCCCTCCTCTCCGATGAAGAAAAAGACAGTGACCGTGAACAGGTTCAGAAATACCTGCCCTTGTTGAAAGCCGCTCTTCGCGAGTGAGGTGCTTACGCGGCGCCCTCCAGATCAATGACAAACAATGACCAGGAACGAGGCTCCAAGCCAGCGGTCGGAGCGCGAGTTAGCGCGACCGGAGCGGTTCATTGGCGGGGATGCGTTGCTTTTCCTCAAGCTTTCTGGTGCTCACTCCGCCAAAGAAACCGCCGCCGTCTTGACGCGACGACGGACGTTAATGGCCTTGGCGTCGAGGGTGTTCTTGAGATGCACGGCATAGTGCTTCTCGATCATTTCCACGCTGGTCCGGCAGTTCTTGGCGATCTGGTAGATGTCGGCGCCCTCGAGGAGGCGCAGGCAGATATAGGTGTGCCGCAGGCTGTAGGCGGAGCGCCTATTGCCCTCACGGTCGAATTTGAAGTCACAGTCCGCCAGCACCCGGTTGAATTGCTTCTTGTGGTCCTGCGGGAAGACCAGGTCGGTGGGTTTGGGGTTGTTACGCTTCACCAGCCGCTCAAACGGGTGCACGGCACCCGTGGTGCTCTTGCAGTAGCCGAAACCGCGCTTGCCGCGCACTTCGATCAGCAGGATGCGCTCGGCGCTGTCCTCGTCATTCTCGATCGTCACATCGCGGTATTCGAGCCGGTTGGCCTCATCGGGCCGGAGGCCGGTGTTGGCCATGAACAGGATGTAGTCGTGCATCTGCTCAAGGGGATACTCCCAAGGGAGGCCCTTGGCTGATTTAGTGCGTTCGCGGGTATAGGTGTAGAGCTTCTTGTACTCTTCAGGCGAGAACCAGGCCCTGTGGCTGACTTTACCGGAAGCTTTGTAGGGAGCGGAGAAGTCCGGAAGGTGGCTTATCCAACCATGGCGCAGGGCCGTTTTCATGACCTGTCGGAGCGTCACGGTTTCATGGTGGAGTGTGCTGCGTGTCGGCACCTTGCCGGTCTCGGGATGCGGCTGCAGCCGCATAACCCGAAACTCCTGAACCTTGCCTGCGGTCACCCCGCTAAGGCCCATCGCACCGAAAAAGGGCAGCAGATGGTTATCCAGCCGTGCTTCATGATCCTTGACGTATTTGGGATTGCGCTCGCCGTTGGTGAGCGGCACGTACTCCGTCACGAACTGCTTGGCAGCGTCGGCAAAGGTGCGCTCCATCTTCAGCTGGCCAGCGCGGCTCTTGCCGCGTAGCTCCAGATACCAATCCTCGGCAAACTCCTTGGCAAGGGCCAGACTGTCGGTCTTGGTGCTCACGCGCCACTCTCGGCCTTCGAGATAGGTGGAGCATTGCCATGAGGAACTGTTGATGCGGCGGTAGATTCGAACCTTGTCACCAAGAACGGAATGCGAGGTCATATTGCTCTCTCAAACTGTGCGAGACATGTGTGAGAGCGATTCTAGCCCCTTTCGGGGCCTATTCAATAGGTAACTATTTGAAAAGATTGGTGGGTGATGTAGGGCTCGAACCTACGACCCGCTGATTAAGAGTCAGCTGCTCTACCAACTGAGCTAATCACCCGTTCGCGCTTGGCTGCGCGGTGTGACGGGGCGTATAAACAGGATCGGCAGGGTTGTCCAGCACATCGGCCAATTTTCTTTGGTTAATCGCGAAGATTTTTCGGCATGGTTGAAATGCAGGGCATAAGCCCGGACATCGGAATCCATTTTCGGCAAGGATTATGCGCAGATTCAAAGCGATAGAGCGTCCTTAGCTATGGACGCGCGGCGCTTTAAAGAAATCAAAGGTCGAGCGTACCGCTGGCCAGTCGCACCGCCTGGCCGCCGATCCGCGCATTGGAGATCGCCCCGCCGTCGACATCGATATGCAGGTGGATGAAGGATGGCCGGCCCATCTCGACACCCTGCTCGATCATGATCGGGTGATGCCCGTCCGTCAGGCGGTCGAAATAGTGGATGGCGCCGGAGAGCGCCGCCGCCGCAGAGCCGGTGGCCGGGTCTTCGACGATCCCCATGCCGCTTGCGAACATGCGCGCATGGAACTTCGCCACGTGGTTGACGCCGCCGCGGCAATAGACATAGGCCGAGGCAAGCGCACCGTCGACAAAGGGAACGATCTTTTCCCAGAGTTGCGGATCGAATTCCACCCGCTGCGCGGCTCCGACATCGTGCACCGGAATGAGCAGGAACGGAACGCCGGCGCTCCAGACCGCCGGGACGTGATTTTCGAAGCCGATCTCGGTCACCTTCAACGACAGCGCATCGGCCATGCCGAGCTTGTCGAGCGGCATGATGGCCGGCTGCGATTTACGCGGGAGGTCGAATTCCGCAAAGCTCGCCTCGCCCTCCCTAAGCCGAACGGCGCAGCGCACCGGCCCGACATTTTCCTCAAGCACCGTAACGAGATCGAGCGTCGCAGCGCCATGCGCCCGCTCGGCCAGCGCCACCGCAGTGCCGACCGTCGGATGGCCGGCAAACGGCAGCTCGCGCCCCGGCGTGAAGATCCTGAGCCGCGCCGCATAGGCGGGATTGCTCGAAGGCTGCACGAACACCGTCTCTGAGAGATTGATCTCCCGGGTGATCGCCTGCATCGCCTCGTCGCTGAGATCGTCTCCGTCGAAGATCACCGCCAGCGGGTTGCCCGCAAGCTTTCGATCGGTGAACACGTCATAGACGCTGTAGCTTCGCGCCACATCGGCCTCCCTAAATCGGTCATCGCGCCGCCAACCTGCCCGACCAAACGGCCAAGTGCAAGGCGCTAAGTCCGGATGGGTGCAAGCAGCAAACGCTGAAGCGTATTCTTCGAGGCTACGGCCTTTGGCTTGGGTGCCTCAGGACGCGAGGCGTTGAAGGATGCAGCGCCGATAATGATGCGTGGTGAAAAATGCGGATCCCTCTCTCCAATCCCTCATGCCTCTGATGCGCCCGCCTTGCCGAAATACCAGCTGATCACCGGCAGCATCGAGATATTATAGGGATACGCCGAGGGGTCCGCCGAGCGGATCGCCACCGCACCGGCGATCTCCTTGTCCTCGGCGACCAGCATGTGGGCCTCGATCCGCTTCACTATCTCGTCCGCCGTCATCTCGAAGCGCAAAAGCCGCATGAGCGTTACCGTACGCCTGGAATAGCTGGCGTAGAGCCCCGGCCCTGCTGCCGCGTCGGCGAGGTCCAGGCCTGTCTCCTCGTGGACTTCGCGGCGCATATTGGCCTCGATGTCGCAGCGCCCGTCGACGATATCCTCCTGTTCCAGCGAGCCGGCGGCGAAATAGACCTGGCCGGGATTGGCCGTATGGGCGCCCATTCGGATCGCCACCAGCGCGCCGTCGGCGCTTTCGAGCACCGGATAGGCAAAGATATGCAGGCCACCCTGGCGCTGCGGCTGCCGGCGCCACCACATGAAAGCGGAAAAGGGAGTAACGTAGCCCTCGCCCGCAATCCCGTCTTCACTGAACGACAGCCGCTGCTGGAACACCAGGCGCCCATCGAACAGCGCCGGGTTGGCGGCGGTTTCTTTGGCCCAGTTCTCGCGGATCGCCGCTTCCTCGGCGAGGACGAAGGGATGGCTGCCAGGCAGGACGCGCAGATCAACGCCGGCGATCGGGAACACCGTCGCTTCCGGCGGCCAGCCGGCGAAATCATCGGAAAGATCGCTATTTGCAAATTTCATGTGCAAATTCGTTTTCATGTTCATTCTCTAGGGGAGATCCAGTGTCATGACGACGGGGCAGTGATCGGACGCTTTCGGCCGGTCCCAGCCGGTGCGAGGGTAACGTTCCACCTCCTGCCCCGGCGGGAAGATGGTGCGGTAGGGTTGGCCGCTGCGGACAATTTCCGGCAGGCGGCCGGCATTGTGGGCGGCGAGCTCCGGTGAAAGCCAGAGATAATCGAGCTGGCAGAGCCACTGCTCCTGCGGCCCGCGCGCGTGATAAAGCGTCCAACGGTCGAGGGGCTCGCGGCGGCGTACGACGTTTTCAGCAAAGCCGTCGCGACTGAAAACGTCAAGCGCACTTTCGGCCTCGTCCTGATGCTCAAAACGATAGCCGGCCCCGCGGCGGCCGATGACATCGACGCGCTCCTGATAATCGTTCATGTCGCCGCAGATGGCGAAGCTCTTCGCGCCTGCTTGATCCGCACCGAAGCGATCCTCGATGATGCGCCGCACGGCGCGCGCCTCGGCGCGGCGGATCGGCATCGTCGATTGCCGCCCGTCCAGCCCGTCGCGCGGATTGCCCATCGATTTGAAATGCACGACATAGAGCGAGAACGGCCGGCCGCCGATCAGGAGGTCGAGCTCCAGGCAGTCGCGTTTGAAGATCTTGTCATCGATGCGGTTGGTGAGCGCCAGTTCGTCGTCGAAGAGATCGAGATCGCGATAGGTCGTCATCGCATGACTGCGGATGTCCTTGACCTCGATCTTCTGGCCGTCGCGCGTTTCCTCGCGCATCAAGACGGCGACATCGATGCCGCGGCTGTCATTACCCTCCACCAGATATTTCTGCCGGTAGCCGTTTCCGACCATGCGGAAGAGATAACCGTATTCGAAGGCCTGAAGCGCGGCCATATTGTCGATTTCCTGCAGGCAGAGGATATCGGCATCCGCATCGGCGATCGCCAGCGCCGTCATCTGCCGGGTGTCGTCGGCGGCGGCGATCACCCGCGCTTGTTCGAGCTGCTGATAGACGCCTTCGCTCGACACGTCGAAAAGCTTGATGACGCGGTCTTGGCGCAGTTGGTTGCGAAAGCCGGTGAAATCGAAACGGGTCAGCAGATTTTCGACATTGAACGTGGCAAGGCGAAGCGACATGACAAGTATCCGGTTGCGGACAGTACCTTAACCGGCAATCGCCGCAGGAAAAGACGGCGGGCCCAAGAAAAATGCGGACAAATGCCCTCTGCGCCTAAATATGGCTGGGCGGGCTTGAGGTGGCGGAGTCGTGAGGTTGGCTCGGCGCACTGTTGGAACTGCTCGGCGAGCTCCCCATGCTCGAACTGCCATGTAATTCACTTGGCTTAAACGTTCGGGTTTTCCATTCGCCGTTCCGTTTCTGCCGCTCTAAAGATGGGCATCCTTGAAGCACGCTCGCGGCACTCAAAAGAACCGCCGAAAACACGAAAACGGATCGAATACGCCTTACTTGAATTGGCATGCGAATACGGTCCCTCAATAGACTGATTATCGCGCGGGTTTTGCTTGATCACTGCGCTCGCAATGACTTGGCCGTTTGCTTTAGATTTCGGCCGGCGGCGCCATCTGCAGCAGGCGGCCTTCGGACATGACGGCCACATCGGTCGCCAGCGCCATCGCCTCGCTCTGGTCGTGGCTAACGTAGATTATCGTCGCGCCCGAGCGCTGGTGGAACTCGCGGAAAGTCTCCTTGAGCTCCTGGTTCAGATACCGGTCGGAGCGGCGAAGAGACCGTTGATCATCCTCGCTTGGTAGCAATTGAAAGCGTAAGCTAACGCGAGTGCTTCACGCAGGCGTGAACGCCCTGCCATTGCCATCGGGCCGCCTTGCGGTACGTCAATCATTTTTCGATGAAGGAGAAGTTTCAATGGAATATCGTTCGCTCGGCCGTTCCGGCCTGAAGATCTCCACATTGACCATGGGCACGATGACCTTCGGCGGCGTCGGATGGGCAAAGACCGTCGGCGACCTCGGCGTCTCCGAGGCGCGCAGGATGATCGATATGTGCATCGATGCCGGCATCAACCTGATAGACACCGCCAACGCCTATTCCAACGGCGAATGCGAGAACATCATCGGCGATGTGCTCTCCGGCAAGCGGCCACAAGGCGTGCTGCTTGCCACCAAGGCCCGTTTCGGCATGGGTGACGGCCCGAACGACCAGGGCCTGTCGCGCTACCACCTGATCCGGGAATGCGAAGCGAGCCTCAAACGCCTGAAGACCGATGTCATCGACCTCTATCAGGTGCATGAATGGGACGGCCAGACGCCGCTCGAAGAGACGATGGAAGCCCTCGACACGCTGATCAAGCAGGGCAAGGTGCGTTACGTCGGCTGCTCGAATTATTCCGGCTGGCACATTATGAAGGCGCTTGGCATCGCCAATGAGCACCGCTACCAGCGCTTCGTCAGCCAGCAGATCCATTATACGCTGGAAGCCCGCGACGCCGAATACGAGCTGCTGCCGATTTCGATCGACCAGGGCCTCGGCGTGCTGGTCTGGAGCCCGCTTGCCGGTGGCCTACTTTCCGGCAAACACCGCCGCAACCAGGCCGCTCCCGAAGGCACGCGCCAATTCGCCGGCTGGACCGAACCGCCGATCCGCGACGAAAACCGCCTCTGGAACATCGTTGAGACGCTGGTGGCGATCGGGCAGCAGCGCGGCGTCTCGGCCGCCCAGGTGGCGCTCGCCTGGCTGATCGGCCGCAAGGCAGTGACCTCGGTCATCATCGGCGGCCGCACCGACGCTCAGTTCCGCGACAACATCGCCGCTGCGGAGCTGAAGCTTACGGACGAGGAGCGCAAGCGTCTCGACGCCGTCAGCCTGCCGCAGGTGATCTATCCCTATTGGCATCAGCTGAACACGGTGAGCGACAGGCTCGGTGAAGCCGATCTCGAGCTTTTCGGCCCGCATCTTCAGCGATAAGGCGATCATCACGGCGCCGTGGCCGACCGCGTCGGCTGCGGCAAGAGCGAGACGGCGAACCAAGGCCGAAAGAGCGTGGGAATGGGAGGATAAACTGCTTATCCCTTCCCTCCAAGAGAAGAAGGCGGAAGCACTTCCCTCTCCTCCCTCATTCCTGTGCTCGTAACAGGAATCCAGCGTGCCCAAGTCCTTGGGCGCGGGAGAGTCTTTCACGAACAAGAGTCATTCACGGCGCGGACGCGCCGTGGCTGGATTCCTGTGACGAGCACAGGAATGAGGGAGGTTGGGGATGTATCCCTCCCTAACCTACAACAATCACCCGCCGATCTCGGCCGAGATCAGCGCGCCCAACCGGCCAATACCGTCCTCGATCATCTGCTCGTTGGCGCAGGAGAAGCTGACGCGGAAGGTGTTGGCGCCGGAGCCGTCGGCGAAGAAGGCCTTGCCGGGCACGAAGGCGACCTTGGCGGTTTCGAGCGATTTCGCCAACAACTTGGCGCCGTCCATGCCTTCCGGCAGTGTGATCCAGATGAACATGCCGCCTTCCGGCTTCGTCCAGCCCGTTCCCTTGGGCATATATTTCTCGAGCGCCGCCAGCATGCAGTCGCGGCGACGGCTGTAGGTGGCCTTGATCTTGGCGACCTGGAAATCGAAGCCGAGCTCGGCGACATCTGATATCGCCATCTGATTGATCGTCGAAGAGTGCAGGTCGGCCGCCTGCTTCATCAGCACCAGCTTGCGGATGACGGGGGCATTTGCGACGACGAAGCCGACGCGGAGGCCGGGCGCCAGGGTCTTCGAGAAGCTGCCGCAATAGATCGTGCGCGTATCGTTGATGTGGCCCTTCTCGGCAATCTCCAGCGCCAGGATCGGTGGGATCGGATCGCCGTCGTAACGCAGCGACTGATAGGCCGCATCCTCGATGAGGGCGATGTCGAGTTCTTCGGCCAGCGCCAGCACGTTCTTGCGACCGTCGAGATCGACCGTTTCGCCGGTCGGATTGGAGAAGTCGGCGGAGAGATAGGCGAACTTCACCTTGCCGCCGGCGGCTGTTGCCGCCGCACGGTAGGAGTCGGGCGTTCGGTTGCCATTCGGCGTCAGCTGGTCGTAGGCCGGCTCATAGGCGTTGAAGGCCTGCAGCGCGCCGAGATAGGTCGGCCATGTCACGAGCGCGGTATCGTTCGGCGACAAGAAGAGCTTGCCGAGATAATCGAGGCCCTGCTGCGAGCCGGATACGATGAAGACATTGTCGAGTTCACAAGGGATGCCGAGATCCGTCATCTGCCGGACCAGCCATTCGCGCAGCGGCTTGTAGCCTTCGCTGACCGAATATTGCAGCGCCGAATTGACGGCAGGACCGGCAAAAATATCGGCATAGGCCTGCTTGAACTCCTGATCGGGAAACAGCGCCGGATCCGGAATGCCGCCGGCAAAGGAGATGATGTCAGGTCGGTCGAGAAGCTTCAAAAGCTCGCGGATCTCGGATGCGCGCATGCGCGACGCGCGCGACGCAAACATGTTGTCCCAGTTCAGCATGGGGTTTTCCTCCTATTTTCTATATCGCCGACAAACCATGCGGCGGAAATTATGTCAATAATACTGACCTATCTTCTTGTCATGGTGACATGTTGGAAATCTTATATTCCAAAGCTTTGGATGTCGGGATTTCAGCTGATGTAGACGCCATCCGGTATCGAAGGCGCTCGATCGCGCATTTGCTGCTCGACGTCAGCCACATCAAGCGACTATTCCTCTGATCAAAGCCGAAACCGGCTGATTCAGACCTTTCCAAGACCAGCTTGGCGGCGGTAGTGTCGCCGCCACTATCCAATTTACTATCAAGGTGCCAGCAATGACCGTGACGTCGGCCTCTCCCGAAATCAAAATAGAACTCCACAAATCTCCCGTCTCGGACGCCGATCGCATCCAGGCGCTGGAGACGCCCGGCTTCGGCAAGGTCTTCACGGATCATATGGTCCTTGCACGATGGACTGCCGACGAGGGCTGGCACGATGCGAAGGTTACGCCCAGGCGGCCGCTGGAGCTCGATCCTGCGAGCGCCGTACTGCACTACGCTCAGGAAATCTTTGAGGGCATGAAAGCCTACAAGGCGGACGATGGCCGAATTCTGCTCTTTCGGCCTGAAGAGAACGCACGCCGCTTCGCGCAGTCGGCGACCCGTATGGCGATGCCTCCAGTGCCCGAAGAACTTTTCCTGAAGGCGGTCGAAGAACTGGTCCGCGTTGACAAGGCCTGGATTCCGTCCGGCGACGCCAGCCTGTACCTTCGCCCTTTCATGTTTGCCAACGAGGCGTTTCTCGGCGTTCGTCCGGCTCTGGAATATATCTTCTGCATCATCGCCTCTCCGGTCGGCGCCTACTTCAAGGGCGGCGCGAAGGCCGTCTCCCTTTGGGTCGAGACCGAATACACCCGTGCAGCCAGCGGCGGCACAGGTGCTGCAAAATGCGGCGGAAACTACGCAGCCAGCCTCGTGGCGCAAGCCGAGGCGTCGAAGAAGGGCTGCGATCAGGTGGTCTTCCTGGACGCCGCAGAGCATCGCTGGGTTGAAGAGCTCGGCGGCATGAACGTCTTCTTCGTGATGAACGATGGATCAGTGGTGACCCCACCCCTTGGCGGCACGATCCTGCCGGGCATCACCCGGGCTTCCGTGATCGTGCTCGCCAAAGAAAGGGGCTTGCGCGTCGAGCAGCGCTCCTACTCGTTCGCGGAATGGCAAGACGACGCTGCCAGCGGCAGGCTCGTCGAAGCGTTTGCTTGCGGCACTGCCGCAGTCCTGGCGGGCATCGGCCTGGTTCGACATGCTGGCGGTGAGTTTCTGGTCGGGGACGGACAGACCGGCAAGCTGACCGGCGAACTGCGCCAGCAGCTCGTCAGTCTGCAGAAGGGCGTAACGAACGATGAGCACGGCTGGACGCGCCTCATCCCGACCTGAATTTCGGACGTTCCACGGGAGCGGCGGCGTCAACACCGACGGGGTGGGCGCCGCTCTCCGTCGCCGGCAAAGGCGTCGGGCTAGAGATATATTCTGTCCTCGCCGGAGCGATCAATACGATCGTGCAGCTCGAACGTTCCAAATGGCTGGTACGCGAAAAAGATGAGGAAGCCGTCGACAGCTTTATCGCTCATACCGCGAAATGCATGGTGGTGCGCCTCGACAAGACACTTGCTCGCCGTGCCGCAGGGATATCGGCAGCCCTCAAACTCGTCACCGCGATGCGATCGTTTACACGACGGTCAAGCGCCAGGTTGCGGATATCCTGACCTGCGACGCCATTTGGAAGATCTCGACCGCTTCGCCTACAGCGATAAAAAAGACTGACCTTGATGTGACCCAAGTGTTGGACGGCGGCGCCCAACACTTCTATCATAATGTGGGAAATGGTAATCTGGCATCGGGGACGCCGAAACCGGGATCTACGGACGGCACTGAATTCAATGGCGAAAATGACGATCTCCCTTCCGGATAATCTGGCGGACTACGTCGCACGCCGTGTTGCAAGCGGCAGATATAGCAGTCCCGGCGCATATTTGGCGGAACTCGTCCTGAAGGATCAGAACCACCGCAAGCTCGATGACGAAGAAGTGCGCGAGATTCTGAGGCTGGCTGAGGAGAGCGGCATCAGCGACCGGCGCATTGCCGACATTCTGCTGGAAACGAAGGCGAAGCTGCGTGACCACCTATAGGCTGACCCGAACCGCAGACGCCGTGTTGTCAGGCATCGACGAATATGCCAGCCTGCATTTCGGCGAGGCGCAGGCAGATGCCTATCTTCTCGATTGGGACAGGATTTTCGTGCTTCTTTCGCGCGTGCCCTCCATGGGAGATGAGTGCGACGAACTCGGCTCCGGCCTCCGCCGCCTCCTCCACATGCGCCACGTCGCCTTCTACCGCGAAATACCGGACGGCATCCTCGTCATCGACATCATCGGCGCCGACCGGCTTCCCGAGAGACACCTTCAATCCAACCGACGCTCCCCAACGGCCGACCCGCATGCCTCGTGACACGACCTCCGCCTTTTACGAAGAAAACGCCGAGACATACGCCAACCGGGCGCGCAGCCTGCCGAAGCAGCAGCTCGATGCCTTCCTCGCGCGTATCGCACCCGGTGGCGCAATCCTCGAACTCGGCTGCGGCGGCGGCCAGGACAGCGCCTACATGCTGTCGCAGGGTTTCGATGCGACACCGACGGATGGCTCCGCCGAGCTTGCCAGACAGGCGGAAGCGCTGATCGGTAGGCCGGTCAAGGTCATGCTGTTCCAGGAGCTCGACGCCGATAGCGCCTTCGACGGCGTCTGGGCGCATGCAAGCCTTCTCCATGTCCCAAGGGCCGAGCTGCCGGATGTCTTCGCCCGCATCCGCCGGGCGCTGAAAATCGGCGGCTCCCTCCACGCAAGCTTTAAGGCAGGAGAAGCGGAGGGCTATGACGGATTCGGGCGTTACTACAACTATCCCTCTGCCGATTGGCTGTCGGCGCTACTGACGGAGGACGGCTGGCGCCACCTCGCCATCGCCGAACACGACGGCGGCGGCTATGACGGCAAACCGACGCGCTGGCTGACGGTCAATGCGCAACGATAAAGGCCGGAGCTTTCACCCCGGCCTTCTATTCCTACTATCCAAAACCGCTTAGTTCACGCTCTTGTCGACCAGCTTGTTCTTGCCGATCCAGGGCATCATACCGCGCAGCTTGGCGCCGACTTCCTCGATCTGGTGGCTGTCGTTCAACCGGCGGATGCCCTTGAAGCGCGAGCCGCCGGCGCGGTATTCTTGCATCCAATCGGAAGTGAACTTGCCGGTCTGGATGTCCTTCAGCACGCGCTTCATCTCGGCCTTGGTCTCGGCGGTGATGATACGCGGACCGGAGACATATTCGCCCCATTCGGCCGTGTTCGAGATCGAATAGTTCATGTTGGCGATGCCGCCTTCATAGATCAGGTCGACGATCAGCTTCACTTCGTGCAGGCACTCGAAGTAGGCCATCTCAGGCGCGTAACCGGCTTCGGTGAGCGTTTCGAAACCAGCGCGGATGAGCTCGACGAGACCGCCGCAGAGAACGACCTGTTCGCCGAAAAGGTCGGTTTCGCACTCTTCGCGGAAATTGGTTTCGATGATGCCCGAGCGGCCGCCGCCAACGCCGCAGGCGTAGGAGAGCGCGAGTTCAAGCGCGTTGCCGGACGCGTTCTGGTGAACGGCAACGAGGCAGGGAACGCCGCCGCCCTTCTGGTATTCGCCGCGAACCGTGTGGCCGGGGCCTTTCGGCGCGATCATGACGACGTCGACCGAAGCCTTCGGCTCGATCAGGCCGAAGTGAACGTTGAGGCCGTGAGCAAAGGCGATCGCAGCGCCGTCGCAGATATTCGGAGCGATGTCGGCCTTGTAGATATCGGCCTGCAGTTCATCGGGGGTCGCCATCATCATCAGGTCGGCCCAGCCGGCGGCTTCGGCTACCGTCATGACCTTGAAGCCGTCGGCCTCGGCCTTCTTAACGGTCGGCGAACCGGCCTTAAGCGCGATGACCAGGTTCTGGGCGCCGCTGTCCTTGAGGTTCAGCGCATGGGCACGGCCCTGCGAACCGTAACCGATGACGGCGACCTTCTTGGCCTTGATGAGGTTGAGATCGGCATCACGATCGTAATAGACGCGCATTTGAAGTTCCTTCCCTTGTGCTTGTCTTGTTGACTGTCATTAAAGCGAAATCAGCCGAGAACCGGCATCTCCGCCAGAACCTTTTCCGTGCCGTGGAGTCTGAGGAAGGCGGTGACCGCCCTCTCCGCCTGGCGTGCGGTATCCTTGAGGCCGGGTTCACCGAGCAGCATGCGCACATGCAGGTCGGAAACGACAAGGCCGTAAAGTGTGTGATAAGCCTCGTCGGCATCGGAAAAACGCAGCAGGCCTGCCCTCTTTCCGGCGTCGATCAGCGCCATGGCGCGGCGGTCGATCTGGCGCCGGCCGCGCTCGAGCAGCAGCCTGCCGAGCTTTGAGCCATCGCGGTTCGACTGGCCGATCGCCAGCCGGTTCAGCGCCAGCGAGACGTCGCCGGCAAGCACCTCCAAGAGGTCGCGCGCGAAAATCACGACATGGTCGTGCAGGCTCGCCGCCGTCAGCCGCTCACCGTTGCGTTCGAAGGTGCGCACCTTGCTCGCCTGATAGGCAATCATCGCCGACAGCAACCCATCGCGATCGCCGAACCACTTGTAGAGGCTTTCCTTCGAGCAATTGGCGGCACGTGCGACACCAGAAGTCGTCAGCGCCTTCTCGCCGCCATCGACGAGCAGCCGCAGTGCCTGCTCCAGAACGGCGTTCTGGCGCGGCGAAAATTCGCTCGGCTCTGCGGTATCGACGGACACGGTCACGGCTCCCATATACGTACCGTACGGTACGGTTCGTGAGCTTTATGCGACAAACCGATCGGGCCGTCAAGAAGCCCGGATATCTTTTTAATACGTGAAACCCCGATGAAGCACCAGAATTGGATAGGCGCGAATCCTCAGCGATCGGATAATGTCGATCTACCCATTTGCCCGGAGGCTTCGATGTCACGCCTGTCTGCAGCTGTTTTCTTGCTCGGAGCAATTTTCCTTGGCTCCGGCGCTTTCGCGCAATCCGACAGCGACGTCTATAACCGCATCGAAGAACTGCACGGCGATGCCGCAGGATTCGACCGGCCGCTGCGCCAACTCGTTCAAGCCATGCGCGCGGGCGACGCCGAAACCATCGCCGGCCTTGCCGAATACCCGCTGACGGTCAAGGCCAATGGCGAGAGCTATGACGTCGCGAGCGCCGAGGATTTCGTCGACAATTTTGACGATCTGGTGACACCGGAAACGCGCAGCGGCCGTCGGGCGCCAGCAATATCAGGATCTCTTCGTCAACAGCGACGGCGTCATGCTCGCGGACGGCGCGATCTGGATGGGGGCGATTTGCGAGGACAATGGCTGTAAGGCAAGTCATTGGGCGATCATCGCGGTCAACAATTGAAATCCAGCAACAAGGAAGACCCATGAAATACCGGATAGCCACCGCGGTGATGACCGCAACCCTTGTGGTCGCAACCAGCGCGTCGGCCGCCGAGAACCGTTGCGGCTGGATCGAGAACCCGACGCCCGCCAACTGGTGGCTACAGGATGCCGACAACACCTGGACGATCATGACCCAGGGTGACGATGCCGGCGAGGTGGAAGGCATGGAGCTGATCTCAGACCTCTCCGAACATGATTATGTCAAAACCAACGGCAATTACGGCTATGCCTGCGCCTGCATGAGCGTCGAAACTGATGGCAAGGACCGCATCACGAAAATCCTCTCCTTCCGCCAGCTGAAGCTCGCCAGATGCCGTGCCGACAAGGCGCTGAAACTCCCCGGCTGACCGCTCTAAGACGCCCTCGCGCAACCGGCGGGGATCGAGAGAGGTTCTGCCGGCGTCGCCTTGTCGATCGCGTAGAGCTTTGCGAAACCTGCATCTTCGATCAGCCTCACGCCCGCCGGCATGACGGCGCCGACATAGCGGTCGGGAATATCGGCATTGGCGACGAGGATGAAATCGAAACGTCTGCGCCAATCCGACAGATAGGGCGTAAAATCTCTATATTCCTGCATCATTGCCGGGCATGAAAGCACGCCGATCGACAATAGATTGCCCTCGGGAACCGCGATCTCCGACCATGGCGGCAGAACGGCTAGCGGCTGCTTGCCTTTGGCGGTGAAGAGCGTCGGTACGAAAGCATGCGATAAGGGTACGGCGAGCGTCGGCAGGTGTCTGAACGTATCCAGCCCCCATGAAAAATGCCGGTTGGAGTGGGCAAGGCCACCCAATGCCTCGGGTTCATGCCCCAGAGGCAGCACAGCCGCACCGGCCGGCACCTTTTTCAGCACAGTCTCGACGGCAGCGACGTCCTGCTGTGCCAGCCACCAGTTCCAGCCGATCCAGCCGGTCCGGCCGAAGACCGCAAGATTGATGACGAGCGCCAGCAACAGCGCCTGCCGGCGCGTGAGATGAGCAAACGGGCACATCATTGCCATGGCAACGAGCGCCGCCATGATCGGAAAGCGCCAACTGATCCATCCGGTGCCGAGCATGTGGCGAGGTGCAATACACGAGAGCATCAGCAGGCCGCAGGTGGCGACGGCAAGCCCCGCATGCACGCGGATGTCGCCCGCGCGTGCAGCACGCGTGCAGATCAGGATCAGTGGCAGCACCAACACGACATCCACCACCGGGACATAGGTCGTGATGGCGGAGAGCAGATTGAGGGCAATCAGGACGATGCCGTCATTCCAGACAAGGCCAAGGCCGTCGCCACCGGCATTCGGCAGAGCCGCCGTATGGATATAGAGCGCGAGCGGCGGCAGGATACAGGCTCCAAGCGCCAGCGCCAGCCGGCCGGCGAGCCTGAGAAGACCGGACTTCGATCGCAATATATCGACGCGCCAGGAAAATTCGAGGCCGCAGACGATCGCCATATAGAAGCCGAGCGAGAAGAGATGCATTACCGTCAGCAGCAATGCGGCGGCGAGCCGCCAGGCAAACTGCAGGGCGGGATTCCTGCCCTGCAGCCGCAGGTCGATGCAGGCGAAGACGAGCGCCATGCCGAGGCCGATCTGGAAGTTGATAAAACCGCCGATCATGGTCGCGCACCATCCGAGCGACAGAATGGCGGTCTGCCAGTGGTGCCGGCCGCCGAAAAGCGCGCGGTGCAGGGCAATCGCCCCAAGCGGCGGCAGCACGATCGCCAGGAAAAGCAAAGCGCGCGCTAATCGGTCGGCGCCGACAAACGGCCCCAGCCAGGTGGCGATAACGTCGATCCCGACATTGGTGAATGTGCGGTTCCAATCGACCGCGTAGATCTCAGGAAACGGCTGTTCGCCGATTCCGCCCGAAAGCAGCCAGATACGGGCGTAATGATTGGCGTAATCGAGAACCGGCGGGAAGGGAAAGAGCAGGACCAGGGCCGCAGCGAGCCCGACGAAAACGACGATCGCAGCAGTGGAATCTTGCCGGGCAGTCGTTTCCTTGGACCCGGCTGCAACCACGGCAGGCGCGGCGATCCGGTCCATCAGCCGATCCGACCGCTCTTTTGCGACCGCGACGGCTCACCGGGTGCAAAGGCTGCGTCCAGTGCGGCGCGCTTGTCGCCGGCGCCCATCTCCGAGAAAGTCGTGGGCAGTTCGGCCGGTTCGCCGCCGCGCAGGATTGTCTCGATCATGAACATCGGCCGCTTCTTGCTCTCCTGCACGAGACGGCCGAGATACTCGCCGATGATGCCGATGCAGATCAGCTGGATGGCGCTGAAGGCACTGACGGTTGCCATGATCGACGACCAGCCGGTGACGGTTTCGCCTTGCAGCCAGCGAACGAAGGTGTAGACCAGCAGCGCCATCGCGACGCCGGCACTGACCATGCCGAGCCATGTGGCTATACGCAGCGGCGTCGTTGAAAAGCTGGTAATCGCATCGAGCGCAAAATTGATCATCTTGCGCAGCGGATATTTCGTCGCGCCGGCAAAACGGGCATCCCTCTCGTAGGGGAGAGCCACCTGCCTGCCGCCGATCCAGCTGACCATGCCGCGGATAAAGCGATCACGCTCCGGCATCGCCAGTAAAATATCGACGACGCGCCGGCGCATCAGCCGAAAGTCGCCGGTATCGCGCGGGATGGTTACGGAAGCAAGCTTGGAGAGGGCGCGATAGAAAAGCGAAGCGGACGCGAGTTTGAACCAGGTTTCGCCCTCGCGTCGCGTGCGCTGACCGTAGACGACGTCGGCGCCGCGCTCCATGATCGGCATCATCATCAAGAGAAGCTCGGGCGGGTCCTGAAGATCGGCATCGATCAGCAGCACGCGCTCGCCCCGCGACGCCGAAAGCCCTGCCGTCGCCGCCAGCTGATGGCCGTGATTGCGCAGCAGACGAACGCCGAGCACCTGCGGCATTTTTGCCGCCAGATCCGAAATGATCTCCCAGGTGCGATCAGAGGAGCCGTCATCGACGAGAATGAGTTCGAAGGCATCGCCGGCGACGCTCTGAGCAGCAGCGGCGGAGCGGCGGCAGAACTCGCGCAGGCCCTCTTCCTCGTTATGACAAGGCGCGATGATGGAAAGAAGTGGTACTTGCGTCATGCGGACAGCGGTGCCTGCTTGATATTCGGCGCCAGACTAGCCACGAAACGTCAAACATCCTTTAATGCCGCGGCGTGCCTTGGTGCGTCGCGCGCTATTCCGCTGCCATGACCTCGCGCGCGCCGTCGACATCGCGGGCCGGCGAGGCGCCGTAGAGGCGCCCGTATTCGCGAGTGAACTGCGACGGACTTTGATAGCCGACGCGGTGGCCCGCCGTGCCGGCATCGAGACGCTCGACGAACATCAGGCGGCGTGCCTCATGCAAGCGAAGCTGCTTCTGATACTGCACCGGCGTCATTGCCGTGACCGACTTGAAATGGTGATGGAAGGACGAGACGCTCATGTTGACACGGTCGGCAAGGTCCTCGATGCGCAGCGGCCGGGCGAAATTCTCCTTCAGCCAGGCGACGGCGCGCGCGATCCTGTTGCTGTGGCTGTCAGCCGTGGCGATGTTGATCAGCCGGGCGCCGTGCGGCCCGGTCAGCACCCGGTAGAGGATTTCCTGCTCGATCAGTGGCGCCATGGCGGGAATGTCGCCTGGACGATCGAGCAAGCGCAGCAGGCGGACCGCGGCATCCATAAGCTCCGGCGGCGCAACGTTCACCACCATCCCGCGCTGTCCGTCGGTATGGACGGCCGGGGGCGGAATATCGATGCGGCTGAGTAACTCCAGCAACTTTTCGGAATCGATCGCCAGCCCCAGGCAGAGATGCGGAACCTCGGGGCTTGCCTCCGTCACCCGCCAGGCGACCGGCAAGTCTAGCGAGGTCAGCAGATAGTCTCCAGTTCCATAGCTGATAACTTCCGTGCCAAGCTGCAGGCTTTTCGCCCCCTGCAGCACGAAGGCGAAACAGGGCCGGTAGCTGCCGTGCAGCGGATCGCTGGGCTTGGACCGGCGGCTGACGTGAAGATTGCCGATCTCTGTCGAGAACTCACCGTCGCCAGGCGCGAACCGCATCGCGATGTCGACAATTTCCTGATAGGGGCTGAAAGGCAAAGTCATGCGGCAACTCTTTCTGTCGGCTGTCTGACTGTCAGTTGTCTGGCGCGGGCGATACCGCCCTCATCTAGAGTGCCTTTGGCATTTCGCAAACAGGCGGGCGCCTCACTTTTGCAGGATCGTGCAAGAAGCTGAGAGGATCACTCTAACGCCCTTGGCCAGTTCCGGGCAATAGTCCGCCATCCCGCTCAACCCCTCCCAACCCCAAAGGAAGCTTCAGATGGCTATCGCAAAAGGCTATGCCGCAACCGACGCGTCGCAACCGTTGACCCCGTTTACCTTCGAACGCCGCGAGCCGAACGCCGATGACGTCGTCATCGACATCAAGTTTGCCGGCATCTGCCATTCGGACATCCACACCGTCCGCAACGAATGGAAGAACGCCGTCTACCCGATCGTGCCAGGCCACGAGATCGCCGGCATCGTCACGGCCGTCGGTTCCGCCGTGACCAAATTCAAGGTCGGCGACCGCGTCGGCGTCGGCTGCTTCGTCGATTCCTGCGTCGGCTGCGCCGAGCGCGATCTCGATCGGGAGCAGTATATGCCGGGTCTCAGCGGTACCTATAATGATTTCGAAGCCGATGGGAAGACGCGGACGCAGGGCGGCTATTCCGACTCGATCGTCGTGAAGGAAGGCTACGTCATGTCCATTCCGGACAACCTTCCGCTCGACGCCTCGGCGCCGCTGCTCTGCGCCGGTATCACGCTCTATTCGCCGCTGCGCCACTGGAATGCCGGCCCCGGCAAGAAGATCGCGATTGTCGGCATGGGTGGCCTCGGCCATATGGGCGTCAAGCTCGGTTCCGCCATGGGCGCCGACATCACCGTTCTCTCCCAGAGCCTTTCCAAGAAGGAAGACGGTCTGAAGCTCGGCGCCAAGGAATACTACGCCACCAACGACCCGGAAACCTTCACGAAGCTCGCCGGCGCCTTCGACCTTATCATCTGCACGGTCAGCGCCGAGATCGACTGGAACGCCTATCTCGGCCTCGTGAAAGTGGATGGCGCCTTCGTGGTGGTCGGCGTTCCCGAAAACCCGATCCCGGTCCACGCCTTCTCGCTGGTCCCAGGCCGCAAGAGCATTTCCGGCTCAATGATCGGCTCGATCAAGGAAACCCAGGAAATGCTGGACTTCTGCGGCAAGCACAACATCGTCTCCGAGATCGAGAAGATCAACATCCAGCAGGTCAACGAAGCCTATGAACGCGTCCTGAAAAGCGACGTCCGCTATCGCTTCGTCATCGATATCGCCTCGCTGGCGGCTTGAGGAATGCGAGGCGGCTCCTTCGGGGGCCGCCTTTTTTTTGCAACGGCACCCACCATCCGTCCTCGTGCTGAGGTGCGTAGCCCTTAGGGCGAAGCCTCGAAGCATCACCCAACGCCGCTCTCGCCCGCCACGTCGGAACATCCGCCCGTGGCTTGAGGCTCCGGCCTTCGGCCCGCGCACCTCAGTATGAAGCTCTCTTGGACTGCAACCGCAGCAGATATTCGACCGGGTTGAATGGATCAGGCCACGAACGCCGGCGGACGCGCGGAGGGCCGGCCATCGTCGCGTAGTGGTCGAAGCCGGTTTCCATCGTCCCTGCCCCGCTCGTCAGCCGCGGCAATTGCTGCTGGACATTTTGAACCATCTGAGACGCCATGGTGCCTTCGAGCCGGGCTACGCCATCGACGATCACGGAAGCCGTCGTCGTCGCGGCGGATTTCGCAAGCAGGGTGAGCACGTTGCTCAGGCTTTCGACCGGTGCTTCGAGATGAAAGCGGTCGATCGGCTCGCACATGACGGTTTGCGCTGCCGATAGCGCCGTTGCCAGCACCCAGGGCGTCAGTTGCCTGAAATCGGCGGCGGTGCTTGCCGGCGAACTGTAACGCGCCGCCGTCATCGCCACGTGGCAATCGATGACTTGCCAGCCGAAGATGCCCTGCTTCAGCGTTTCGAACACGCTTTCCTCGACCGACCGGTAAAAGGCGATCGGCATCTGGCCGACCTCCACCTCAAGCGCGAAGCTGTTGCCGGAGCCGGGAGGACGTGGCTCGACCCGCAGGCCAACGGTCGCCAGGAAGGGATTGGGCTCCTTGAAGAGGATCTGCAGGCCGTCTCCCGTGCCGACAAGCCTCTCGACCAAGATGATCGTGCTTTCCTCAAAGCCGGCCTCAAGACCGAAATCGGTCAGCAGGGTCGATTGGATGACCTCCTTCTGCACCTCGCCGTAAAGGGACACGAAGACCTCGTCCGCCTGCTCGTTCCGGCGCAGATTGATCAACGGATCCTGTTCGGCCATCCGGTTCAGCGCCAGCCAGAGAGCCGCCTCGTCGGAGGGCCGTCGGGCAAGGACGCGGGTTTCGAGCGTCGGCGGGGCAAAATGCGCCCGACCGACCGAGGCTGGATCGCCGCCCACCGCATCGCCGATCCGCGCGCCCGCAAGGCCGCTGACACGGGCGATCTGTCCGGCGCGAAAGCTTTCCGCACCATGACTGCGGCCGGCTTCGAAAAGCTGGATCGCCGTCGCCCGCTCCTCGCCCCTGGGAAGATCCAGATATTGCCGCAGTCGCACCGTGCCCGAGGTCAGGTAGAGATAGGATAGCTTCTCGCCGCCCCAGCCGCGCTCGATCTTGAAGATCTTGCCGGCAATCGGCCCGTCCGGATCGGGCCGCCGTGCGGGCAGCAGCGTCGCGATGGCCGAGGTCAGCGCGGGCACGCCGGCGCCGGTCATGGCCGCCCCGGCGAAGACGGGATGTACCAGCCCGCGCGCGACCTGATCGGCCAGACAGCAGCCGAGCCTTTCCGCCGTCAGCCGCTCGGGAGCGAGCACATAATCATCGAGCAACGCCTCGTCGTTTTCCCCGAGGGCCTCGCACAGCGCGGAAAAAAGCGGCTCTTCTCCCGTTGCCAGAGCCTCAACCCGCGCCAGCTTGCTGCCGGCATCGATGACGGAAGACATGGCGATCGGCCTGACCGTCAGTTGGGCGGCAAGCGCCTCCAGCACCTCCGGATACCCGGCGCCAAGACGATCGACCTTGTTGACGAAGAAGACGAAGGGAATGCCAAGCCGCCGCAACGCCCGCACCAGCACCCGCGTCTGTGCCTGCACGCCTTCGACCGCCGAAACGACGACGACCGCCGCGTCCAGCCATCCTAACACCCGATCGACCTCGGCGATGAAGTCGGGGTGGCCGGGTGTATCGATCAGATTGACGGTCGTGTCGCCGATCGCAAACGACACCACCGCGGCCCTGATGGTGATGCCGCGTTGCCGCTCGAGTTCGAGAGTGTCCGTCTGTGTATTGCCGGTATCGACGCTGCCAAGCTTGTCGATGATGCCGGCGTCAAAAAGCAGTCTTTCGGTAAGGCTAGTCTTGCCTGCATCCACATGGGCGAGGATGCCCAGATTCAAAGTGCGCATGAACCACCAACTTCTCAGAAATTCGGATGTGATTTTCGTGAGAAGTGAGTCGGCGCATTGGAACCTCTATCCGTTGATACGGCTGGATGCGTTATCCAGGTGGCGGTCGGGAGACGCGGGCCGGATGCTAAGGCGGTGTGGGGAGATGTGTCAAGCGTAGGCGTAGTACCGTCACGGCGCAAACGAGCCGTGACTGGTCTCCTGCGCCGGCGTGCCGTGGCCGCCCCCCTCTGCCCTGCCGGGCATCTCCCCCACAGGTGGGGAGATTGGCTGGACGAACGAACCCGCTCGTTCCAACATCAATTGTTTGGAGAGATTCCATCCGCGAGCCGATCTCCCCCCTTGTGGGGGAGATGCCCGGCAGGGCAGAGGGGGGGTGCCCCGAGGCAGGCTCTCTTGCTCTCCTCCAACTTGATCTGAAGAAATCTACCCCTCCTCCCGCATCGTCTCCCGCTGGGTGATCAGCCGGGCGCTGTGCTGGCCGCTGAGATAGATCCACAGCCAGCTCCAGGCGACGGAGAAGCGGGAGCGGGTGCCGATCAGGAAGTAGATATGGGCAAGGCCCCAGATCCACCAGGCGATCCAGCCCTTCAGCTTGATCCGGCCGAAATCGATGATCGCGGCACTCTGGCCGATCGTGGCGAGGCTGCCCTGATGCCGGTAGCGGAAGGATGCGGGCGCCGGCTTACCCGACAGGCGGGCGCGGATGACCTTGGCGACGTAGCCGCCCTGCTGCTTGGCGGCTGGCGCAATACCCGGCACCGGTTTGCCGTCCTCGCGCATGACCGAGGCGGTGTCCCCGATGACGAAGACATCGGCCAGGCCGGGCGCGGTCAGATCCTTTTCGACGACGACGCGCCCTGCCCTGTCGGCCGGCACGCCGAGCCATTTGGCCGCCGGCGAAGCGGTGACGCCGGCCGCCCAGACGATCGTGCGGCTGGCGACGAAGGTCTCGCCGATCTTCACGCCGTCGGCATTGCAGTCGGTCACCGGCTTGCCGAGATGGACCTCGACCCCGAGCTTCTCCAGCGCCTTTTGAGCATAGGCCGAAAGCTCCTCGGCGAAGCTCGGCAGCACCCGCGGGCCGGCCTCGACCAGCACGACGCGGGTCTTGCGCGTGTCGATGTTGCGGAACTCCTTCGGCAGTGTGAAATGCGCAAGTTCGGCGATGATGCCGGCAAGCTCGACGCCGGTCGGCCCGGCACCGACGATGGTGAAGGTCAAAAGTGCATCGCGCACGGCAGGATCCGCCTCCATCTCCGCCTTCTCGAAGGCGAGCAGCACGCGCCGTCGGATCGTCGTCGCATCCTCCAGCGTCTTCAGGCCGGGCGCCACCGGCTCCCATTCGTCATGGCCGAAATAGGCATGCGTCGCCCCGGTCGCCAGCACCAGCGTGTCATAACCAAGAGTCAAGCCGCCACGTAAGGACACCGTCTTGGCAGCGCTGTCGACGCCAGTGACCTCGCCGAGCAGCACCGTCACGTCGGGCCGGTCGGCATAGAGGCGGCGGATCGGCCAGGCGATTTCGGAGGTAGAAAGGATCGTGGTCGCCACCTGATAGAGCAGCGGCTGGAAGAGATGATGATTGCGTCGGTCGATGAGCGTGATCTTCACGCCCGCACCCTTCAACCCGTTGACGAGCTGCAGCCCGCCGAAACCGCCGCCGACAACGACGACATGATGATCGCTCATGCCCTGCCCCTTTTGCGCCATTTGGCTCGAGACCAATGTGGCCATCGCCGCGAAGGTTGCAACCGCCGTTTCGGCATGCCTGCCCTGCGCCGCTGGCGGTCGAGGGCCGCAACGATTATCGGCTTCTCCGGCAATCCGACGCAGCGAAGCTTGTGGAGCGAGAGTCAAGCGGAGTTAAGGCTGCCCAGACCGAGTCGGCCTGGAACCAGTTCATAGCGCAGATGCGTAACGTGCCGATCAATAGGGACCGACACAGTGGCGACGGGGTCCGTGATAGGGCTGGAACGTATTGTCGAACGCCCTGTACGAACGATAGCGCGCATAGCACCAATCCTCGTGGCTTCCGCCCCGTCCATAATAGGCAGACGATGCATAGGCGCGGTAGGGCCGGCCGTAATAGCGGTAAGGCGAACCGTAATAGCCATAGGGCCGACGATAATAGCCGTAGGGCGACGGCGAACCGTAATAGCCATAGGGTGAGCCGTAATACGATCCGTAATAGGGCTGCGCCAGTGCGCCGCCTATGATCGTACCGACGGCCAGACCACCCAAGGCCCAGCCCCAGCCCGATCCATGACCATGATGGTAGCCACGGTGATAGCCGCCACCCCCGTGGCCGTGGCCGCCTCCGCCGTGCCATTGCACATGCTCTATTTGCTGCTGAGGTTCCATCTTGGGCGGGTTGATAGCCGGAAACGCTTGAGCCGGCGTGACGCCGGGGAACCCTATGATCAAGCATAACGCGGCGACGGTTAGCTTTCTCATGACTGTCCTCCTCTATTCCTCCAAGAAAAGAGAATATCCTCCCCTCCTCCTGAACCAAAGGTGAACGTAATTTGTCGAAAAACGTTCCATCCAGAGGCAAATTAATCGCGATCGATGGCGCGGAGGATCATCGGCTCCTCCTCTAGCGACAGGTCAGCGGGCATAGCCCACGGGTATCGCCATTCCATGTTTCAATTCTTCCATCGAGATCGACGCCGAGACGTGGAAGAGTTCGAGCTTGCGCACGATCTGCTTATAGATGACATCGTAATGCTCGACGCGCGGCAGCACGATCTTCAGGATGTAATCGTGATTGCCGGTCAGCCGGTGCGCCTCGACGATTTCAGGTATGTCGGCGATGATCCTGCGGAAACTTTCCGTCCATTCGTCTGAATGATGGGCTGTCTTGACGAGCGCGAAGACCGTCGTCGGCACGCCCATCTTCTCCCGGTCGAGCACGATGATACGCCGGGCGATATGGCCGCTCTCCTCCAGTCGCTGGATGCGCCGAGAGCAGGCCGACACTGATAGCGCCACACGCTCGGCAAGGTGGGTCACGGATATGCCTGCATCCTTTTGCAGCATATCGAGAATTCGTCTGTCGCGATCATCCAGCATGTGTGTGAAATGGACCTCACGCCTCTTTCTTGCATGGTTTCCTGAAACCACGCAAAATCATATCACGTATTTCACACGGGAGACAAACAACGCAAACACGCCGCGCCGGGATTGCGGCATCATTTTCAAAAGTTCAGGAGCGTGGAGAGCAGGAAGATGGAAACGATAGGTTTGATCGGTGGCATGAGTTTCGAAAGTTCGGCGGTCTATTACCGCCTCGTCAACGAGATGGTGCGCGCCCGCAAAGGCGGCCTCGCCTCAGCCGAGCTCATCCTGCATTCGGTCAACTTCGAGGAGATCGTGACCCTTCAGAAGGCCGGCGACTGGGAAGGCGCCGCCCGCCGTCTCGGCGAGGTGGCAGCGCGCCTGGAGGCGGCCGGCGCCGGCTGCGTCCTCATTTGCACCAACACCATGCACCTGATCGCCGAACAAGTCGCCGCCAAGATTTCCGTGCCGCTGATCCACATCATCGACGAGACGGCGAAATCGCTGCATGCGGCCGGCCGCAAGCGCCCGCTGCTGCTTGCCACCCGCTACACCATGGAGCATGGCTTCTACGGCGACCGGATGAAGAGCCTCGGCCTCGATATCCTCGTGCCTGACGCCGCCGACCGCACCACCGTGCACGACATCATCTTCAACGAGCTCTGCGCCGGTAGGGTGCACGACAGCTCGCGCGAAAAGCTGATCGATATCATCGACCGCGCCATCGAGCACGGCGCCGACAGCATCATCCTCGGCTGCACCGAGATCTGCCTGATCCTCGATCCCGACCGCCTGCCACTGCCGGGCTTCGACACCACCACCATCCATGCCCGGGCGGCGGTCGAATTCGCGCTCGGTACGGAGGAAGCGGAAACGGAAGAGGCAGCTTGAGTGCGCAGTTAATTTAGTTGACTCAGTCAACTAAATGCAGGACAAAGGTCTCCATCAGGAGATTCTCGTCGGCTTGTGCGGATAGTCGCAAACCTCTCTTCCGTCATGCTCGGGCTTGTCCCGAGCATCTGCCTCCGTTCGATAGGGCAGCAGATCCTCGGCACAAGGCCGAGGATGACGCCGAGCGAGGAGCGAGCTTTATCACGTCAGGCCAGATCTCCATCTGGAGATCACCATGTCGGATACCGCCCTGATCGAAACCGCCCGCGATTTCAACCGCTTCTATACGAACTTCCTCGGCCTCCTGAACAAGGCCTATCTCGGCTCGCCGTTTACGCTGACGGATGCCCGCATTCTCTTCGAGATCGGCTCGCATGACGGCGTCAGCGCCGTGGCTCTTGTCCGTGATCTGCATCTTGATCCCGCCTATCTCAGCCGCATCCTCAAGCGTTTCCGCGCCGAGGGGCTGATTGCGACCAGCCCGGATCCGGCCGACCTGCGCAGCCAGATCATCAATGTCACCGATCAGGGACGAGAGCAGTTCGAAGAACTCGGCCGGCGCGCCAATGCCCAGATCGCTGCCCGTTTCGACAATCTCGCAATTGGCGAGCCGCAAGCCGTCGTTTCGGCCATGGACACCATCCGCACCCTGCTCGACTCCGCGGCCAAGCCTGCGCCCGCCGTCATCCGCGCCCACCGGGCCGGCGATATCGGCTGGATCGTGCAGAGCCAAGGCCGCTTCTACGCCGAGGAATATGGCTGGGACCTGCGCTTCGAGGCGTTGGTTGCCGAGGTTGCCGGGAAATTCCTCGCCAATTTCGATCCCGAAAAAGAATATTGCTGGATCGCCGAGCGCGGCGGCATCAATGTCGGTTCGGTCCTCGTCACCAATGGCGGTGACGGCATCGCCAAGCTGCGGCTGCTCTATGTCGACAAGTCAGCCCGCGGGCTCGGGCTCGGCAAACTGCTGGTCGACGAATGTATCCGCTTTTGCAGGCAGAAAGGCTACAGCAAGCTTCAGCTCTGGACCAACGACATGCTGGAGACCGCCCGCGCCATCTACGTCAAATCAGGCTTCCGCCTTGTCTCCGAGGAGAGACACCGGATGTTCGGCCCCGAAGCCAACGGCCAAAACTGGGTCCTCACCCTCTGACTTGCTGTGTCGCAAAAATTTCGCTTGATTTGGAAACGATCATTTCCTAATTAGGCGGACATGAACACCACGAAACCCCAAGAGAAGACCCGGAACCGCGGACGCCCGCGGGAATTCGATGTAGAGGCGGCACTCGATGCCGCTCTCCGCGTCTTTTCCGAGCGGGGCTATCATGCCGCTTCGATCAGCGAACTCACCGAGGCCATGGGGCTTGCCGCCGGCAGCGTCTACAAGGCCTTCGGCGACAAGCGTGGCATCTTCCTCGCCGCCTTCGACCGCTACCGCGCCGTGCGCCGCGGTATGCTCAACGCCGAACTCGATCGTGTCGAGACTGGCCGCGATAAGCTGAATGCGCTCATCACCTTCTTTGCCTCCTCTTCGCACGGGCAGATCGGCAGGCAGGGCTGCCTCGTCGTCGGCAGTGCCGGCGATCTCGCCCTCTTCGACGAAGAGGCGGCCGAGCGCGTCGCGACCGCCTTCACGACGGACGAGACGCTTCTCTCGGACCTGATCCGCCTCGGCCAGTCCGACGGCTCGATCAAGGCGGATCTCGATATATCGGCGGTAGCACTTGCGGTTCTCTGCCTCACCAAGGGAATGCGCGTCATCGGCAAGACAGGCCGCGGCGGCGAGGAAATGGCTGCCGCTGCCGAAGCTGCCATGAAGTTGGTGAGCTGACATTCGGCCGCCTCCCGGAGCGACAAGCCGCGGCATGACCAGAAACGGGTGGCCAGCAGCGGTATGACTTGAGATTATTCCTAAACAATTTGAATACCGGAGTTTCTGATGAGCATTTCAGCCACCACGCCGGATAAGGCCATTGATCGGGAGCTATCCCCTTGGCTCACCTTCCTTTTCGCTGCCGCCTGCGGGCTGGTGGCAGCCAATCTCTATTACGGCCAGCCTCTCGCCGGCCCAATCAGCGCCGAGCTCGGCTTCACGCCGGCCGCCACCGGCCTGATCGTCACGTTGACGCAAATCGGTTACGGCCTTGGCCTGCTGCTGATCGTGCCGCTCGGCGACCTCACCGAGAACCGCCGCCTTGTGCTGCTGCTGGTTGCCGTCTCCGCCGTTGCGCTGATCGGCGCGGCGCTGTCTTCGACGCCCACAGCCTTCCTCGTCGCCTCGCTCTGCATCGGCCTTTCATCGGTCGCCGTTCAGGTTCTGGTTCCCTTCGCCGCCAACATGGCGCCCGATGCAACGCGCGGTCAGGTCGTCGGCAACGTCATGAGCGGCCTGCTCTGCGGCATCATGCTGGCCCGCCCCTTCGCCAGCTTCGTCGCCGAGGCCTCCTCCTGGCATGTGGTCTATTACGTCACCGCAGCCCTGATGATCGTGCTTGCCATCGTGCTGCGCGCCAACCTGCCCGCCCGCCGGCCGAAGACGAAGCTGCGCTACGGCGAACTGCTTGCCTCCATGGGGCATCTGGCGCTGACTTCGCGCCTACTGCAGCGCCGGGCGCTTTATCAGGCCGGCATGTTCGGCGCTTTCAGCCTGTTCTGGACGACGACACCTCTGCTGCTCGCAAGCCCTGCCTTCGGCCTGACGCAGAACGGCATCGCCCTCTTCGCGCTTGCGGGTGCCGCCGGCGCCATCGCCTCACCGATCGCCGGCCGGCTTGCCGATCGCGGCATGACGAAGATAGCCTCAACGCTTGCCATGCTGCTCGGCATGGCTTCGTTCCTGATCAGCCATTTCGCCGCGGACGGCTCGCTTACCGCGCTGATCCTGCTGACGACGGCGGCGATCATGCTCGATTTCGGCGTCACCACCAATCTCGTCTGCGGCCAACGCGCCATCTATGGCTTGAACCCGGAACATCGCAGCCGGCTCAACGGCCTGTTCATGGCCACCTTCTTTACCGGCGGCGCCCTCGGCTCGGCGGTCGGCGGCTGGGCCTATGCGACCGGCGGCTGGACGATGACCGCCTGGATCGGCTTCGCCTTTCCGGCGCTCGCCTTCCTGCTATTCCTGACGGAAGGGCGCGGCAAGTAGTAAGGTCGGGCGCATAGTCCTGAAAATCGGAGTCGATTTCGGGGCTATGCGCGGGTTAAAACAGGAGAACCGCGGGATTTTCTCGTTTTGGCAAGGATGCTTCCGGCATGGAAATGGATAAAGAAAAGATCGACGATGCCGTCCTTGCATTGCTCTGGCTGACGCTGCATGACGGCGATCGGGCCTGGAAGGGTTTCGACTGGGACGTGATGGAGCGTTTGCATCAGAAGGGTCTGATTGAAAATCCCGCCGGCAAGGCCAAGTCGGTCGTTCTGAGCGACGAAGGGTTGCAGCGATCGGAGGAATTGTTCCGCACGCTATTCATGCGACCGACACGATAATCGCCGGTTCCGATTTCAAGACATCAGGTCTCACCAACCATATTAACTGTCGGCGGAATCGAAACGCGAACGGGCGGCCCGAACGGCATCGTGGTTGGCTTCCGCCCAGTTCAACAGTTGCGACAGCGGCTGGTAGAGCGAACGGCCGAGCTCCGTCATCGAATATTCGACACTCGGCGGCTTGGTCGGGAAGACCTCGCGGGCGATATAACCGTCCCTCTGCAGATCGCGTAGCGTCTGCGTCAGCATGCGCTGCGAAATATCGGGAAGGGTCCGCCGCAATTCGCCAAACCGCCGCGGCTCGGCCGCCAGCACTTCGAGCAGCAGCGTCGACCATTTGCCACCGATCTGCTGCATCATGTCCCGGACAGGACAATTGGAAAAATCGAGGCCGGCAAGATCGATCTCGCGCCGCGCCCCCGGCATCCTGTTCTTCAGACTGACGACCGCACCGCTCATCCGCTGGTTCCCTTTTGGTAACGTAGAGCCGAAAACCTGCCTCCTTTACACCGCCAGGTCAATTCCTATTCTAGTGTTACTCTCTTTTCGAGACCACCGGCACAACACAGCCAATACAACACAAAAGGAAACGACCCATGAGCGAAACCATCCTAGTCACCGGCGCTGCCGGTCAGCTCGGCCAGCGTGTCATCCATCACCTGATCGAAACCTACAAGGTCGCCCCCGGCAAGATCGTCGCGGCGACGCGCAGCCCCGAAAAGCTCGCCGAACTCGCGAATAAGGGCGTCGTCACCCGCAAGGCCGATTTCGATGATGCGGCAGGACTGGAGCAGGCTTTCGCTGGCGTCGACCGCCTGCTGATCATCAGCACCGATGCGCTGGATACTCCCGGCAAGCGTCTCGCCCAGCACAAGGCAGCCGTCGCCGCGGCCGTCAAGGCTGGCGTCAAGCACATCGCCTATACCTCGATGCCGTCACCGGACGATTCGCTCGTCACCTTCGCGCCGGATCATCTCGGCAGCGAGAACGCCATCAAGGCAAGCGGCATCGCCCATACGATCATCCGCGACGCCTGGTATCACGACAACTACCTGCACGGCATGCCGCACAATCTGCAGGGCGGCAAATGGTACAGCGCCACCGGCGACGGCAAGGTCTCGACGATCTCGCGCGACGATTGTGCCCTGGCTATCGCCGCCGCCCTTGCCTCCGGCACATCGGAAAGCGCCACCTACACGCTGACCGGCGCGGCGTCGCTGAACAACCGGGAGATCGCCGCCATCGTCTCCGAAATCGCCGGCAAGTCGCTCGACGTGGTCGACGTCAATGACGAGCAGCTCGGCCAAGGCATGCGCGGCGCCGGCCTCCCGGGTTTCGTCTCCGACATGCTGGTGTCGGCCGACGCCAACATCCGCGCCGGCAAGTTCGACATCCTCACCGGAGACTTCAACAAGCTGACCGGCAAACAGCCGCAATCGCTGAAGGATTTCTTCGTGGCGCACAAGGCTGCTTTGACGGCGACTGGAGGTAGCGGGCACTGACGCATTTGCGGGCAGTGGCTTGCGTCACCCCCCTCTGCCCGGCAGGGCAGAGGGAGTGGCCACACTGAGGGCAAATTGCTTCCTCAAACCGCCTGCCCACACGCCTTGCAGAACCGCCGCACCGTTTCCGCCATGCCGTATTCCAGCGCATCGGCGGTCAGGCCGTGGCCGATCGAGACCTCGGCAAGCTGGGGAATGCGCTTCACCAGATCAGGCAGGTTTTCGACGGTCAGGTCGTGGCCGGCATTGACGGCAAGGCCGACGGCAAACGCCGCATCTGCCGTCCGGCCGAGCGCTTCGAGGATCGGGGCCGCCCGTTCCGGCGCGCCGTAACAGCCGCCATAGGGGCCGGTGTAAAGTTCGATCCGGTCGGCGCCGACCGCTTTGGCGATATTAACGGCTTCGGAATCGCCGTCGCCATCGGCAAACAGCGACACGCGGCAGCCCATCCTCTTCAACCGAGCGACAGCATCGGTCAGGAACGCCTGATGCTTACGGAAGTCCCAGCCGTGATCGGAGGTTGCCTGCGAGGGATCGTCGGGCACCAACGTCACCTGCTCAGGTGCGGCCCCGGCGCAGAGCTCGAAGAACTCCTCCGTGGGATAACCTTCGATATTGAACTCGGCCTCCGGGAATTCGTCGTCGATCAGGTTGCGGATGACGGGCAGGTCGGCAAAGCGGATATGCCGCTGGTCGGGGCGCGGATGCACCGTCAGGCCGCTGGCGCCGGAGGCAAGCGCGATACGCCCGAGCGCTTCGACGCTCGGCCAAGGCAAGTCGCGCCGGTTGCGCAGCATGGCGATGGCGTTGAGGTTTACGGAGAGCTTGGCGGGCATGGCTGATATCCATCGGTGCTGAAACAGAGGCCCCTGCTTCTAAGCCAAGTGCCGTGAGATGACCAACGAGATTCGCAAATGGATGCGATGACGACTGCTGATAGGCATCACTGCCGATCGGGGCATTCACCCATCCGCGTACCGCAAACAGTAATTCCCGTCGCCCGTGAAGACGGTGGGTCGATGCTGCAATGCAGCGCATGTTTTGCTGCAGCACACCTAGAACTCACCCCGTCACGTTGCTATCCCATTTAAAAGAGATTACTTTTAGCACTTATAAAAAAGATCGTTCACGCATAACGTGGACCTTGTCTCGCGTAAACGTAGGCCGCGTACTGCTTCTTTCCCACTCAAAAGACCGCTTAGAGGAAAACCCCACTCGCCGCGCCCGGGAAGCAGCTGGCACTTCGCATGAGGTGCAACTCGATGCCCTAGGAGGGTTCATGCCAGACGGTTCCAAACGCCTGTTTGCTGCCGCCGCTATCGCTTCGGAGGCCCGGTCCAAATACCGGTTCCTGCCTTCGGCCGCGCTGCCGCCGGATCTACCGGATGGTCCGGTGCCTATTGCCGACATGGCCAACGCATTCGGCGTTACGCACAGGACACTGCATTTCTACGAAGAGAAGGGGTTGATCTCCGCCAATCGCATCGGCCTGATGCGGGTTTACGGACAAGACGATGTGATGCGCATGGCGGTTATCACCGTCTGCCGTGAGACCGGCATGCCGATCGCCGTCATCCAGGAATTGATGGACGAGCTTCGCAAGGCCGAGTCGCAGGAAAGAGCTGAGGCGATGTTCCGCGAAGCGCTGCAGGTGCGCAAACGTGAGCTGACGGCGGAGATGTCGACGCTGCACCGGCAGCTCCAGCAGGTCGGCGACCTCCTGGATTACGACGCCAGTGTCGAAGAGCCGCCGTTGAACGACAACCAGGACAGCGCAAGCCTAACTCCGCAGGAGCGGCAGTGCCTGGAGCTGATGGCGGAAGGTTATTCCACTCAGCGAATCGCCCGGGCGCTCGACCTGAAACATGACGAAACCAGGGATCTCGAAGCCGGAATTATCCTGAAATTCCGCGCCAACAACCGCTTCCAGGCGATCGCCAAGGCTGTCCTGCTCGGCATCGTCCAGGCATAACCGCGTGCAAGCCTGACGCACACCGCGGGCAGGCCCGACGCACGCCGCGTGCAAGTTTGCACGCAGCATTTCCGACGGCCGCCACCGTCGACTCCCCGCCCAAGATCGCGAGGCGCGATCGAGGTCAGCGCACGATCGTCAACGTCTCCGCCGCGCGCGTGATCGCGGTATAAAGCCAGCGTTCGCGCGTATCGCGAAATGCCCAGCTCTCGTCGAACAGCACGACGTCGTTCCACTGCGAGCCCTGCGCCTTGTGAACGGTCAGCGCATAGCCGTAGTCGAACTCGTCGTAGCGTTTGCGGGTGTTCCAGGGGATCTCGCCCTCGACATCCTCGAAGGCCTGTTTCAGGAGCTTGATCTTGGCAGCTCCCCGGTCCATGTCGTCATCCTCAGGCCGAACGAGGAGATTGATGCCGGGCTTCGTCGTTTCCTTGGACGAAGTCATCACCTGCCAAAGCGAGCCGTTCAGCAGGCCCTTGGCCGGATCGTTGCGGAGACAGACGAGCTTGTCCCCGGTCTGCGGGTAATCGGCATTGAAGCCTTTCAGCTCGCGCAGGCGCTGATTGTAGCGCCGCCGGGTCTTGTTGGTGCCGACGAGCACCTGGTCGGCATCGAGCACTAACTGCTGCGTCACCTCGTTTTTCGAGATCACCTTCGCCGTGCCGTAATCGCCGTACATCACCTCCTTGCCCTCACGCACCTGCATGGCGAGCTTGATGATCGGATTATCGCGCGCCTGGCGATGGATATCGGTCAGCAGGTAATCCGGATCCTGATTGGTGAAGTAACCGCCGCCGGTCACCGGTGGCAGCTGGCCGGGATCGCCGAGCACCAGGATCGGCGTGCCGAAGCTCATCAGATCCTTGCCGAGCGCCTCGTCCACCATCGAGCATTCGTCGACGATGATCAGCGCCGCCTTGGCGACCGGGCTCTGCCGGTTGATCGAAAACATCGGTGCGATCGAAGTTTTGCCGGTCTCTTCGTCCTCCACCGCTTCCTCGCCGCGCGGACGGTAGATCAGCGAATGGATCGTCCGGGCGTTGGAGGCGCCGCGCGAGCGCAACACTTGCGCGGCCTTGCCGGTAAAGGCTGCGAACAGCACATCACCGTCGACATTCTCGGCGAAATGCTTGGCGAGCGTCGTCTTTCCCGTTCCGGCATAGCCGAACAGGCGAAAGAGCGGCGAGCGCCCTTCGTTCAGCCATTTCGAAACAGCCTTGAGGGCTTCGTCTTGTTGCGGCGCAAATTGCATGATCGGACGACTTGGCAGGATTCGCGGGCGTTAGGCAAGGCGGAAAACCGCAAATCGCCCGGCGGGACGATCACCCGTTCTACTGCCAGCCGATGCCGCTCGCGCACATCGACGGGTCCCGTGCGATGGCGTCGGTCAGAAAGTCCAGAACAGTCTTGACGCGCAGCGGCATATTGCGCCGCGAGGGGTAGACGACTGTGATCGGCAGCCGGCTCGGCTGAAAATCCTCCATCACGGGGATCAGCCGGCCGGCGGCGATATCGGGTACGGCGATGATATGGGAGAGCACCGCCAGGCCCGCGCCGGCAAGCGCTGCCCTGTGAATGGCAACGGCGCTGCAGGCGGTCAGCCGCGGCGAGATCCGGACTGATATGTCTTCGGAGCCGTTGGAGAACGACCATGTGGAGGCTTCGCCGGCCCTGTTGTAGCACAGGCACTCATGCTCCTTGATGTCCTTCGGCGTCCTCGGCGGCGCCTTGCGGGCGAGATAGGCGGGCGATGCGACGAGGAAGGCCGTCGTCCAGCCGATCCGGCGGCAGACGAGGCTGCTGTCGGCGACCGAGCCCAGCCGCACTTCGAGGTCGAGACGCTCCTCGATCATATCGGAGCTTTGCTCCCTGAAGAGCAGTTCCACGGAAAGTTTCGCATGGGCGGCGAGAAAATCGCCGAGCCGCTCGCTGAGAAAGAGGCCGAGCGGTGCCGGAACACTGAGCCTGACCTTTCCGGAAGCCATAGCTCCATCGGATCCGGTGGCATCGCCGAGTTCTTCCACCGCTTCGAGAATTTTGAGCGCCATCGGCAGCATCCGTTCCCCCTCCGCCGTCAGCGACAGGCCGCTCGTCGTACGATGTAGGAGGCGCGTGTTGAAATGGCCTTCAAGGGCTGCGACCTGTCGTGACACCGCCGGCTGCGTCACGTCGAGATCATGCGCCGCCGCTGAAAAGGAGCCCGTCTCCACGACGCGTTGAAAGGTCCGCAATGCCGAAACGATATCCATCCCTACCCCCTCATACTTTTGCGCATAGGCCTTATGCAGCCAAACTAGGCTGGAATGGCTTTACAGTCCAGCAATTAAGGATACATTTTATCCATAAGGATACTTACTATCCTTAATTAAAGGAGAGACGACATGACCCAGCGATTGAACTACGCCCAGCAGTCCCCCGAGCTTTTCAAGAAGTTCATGGAATTCAGCATGGCATTACGTAGCAGCGTGATCGACGAGAAGCTTCAGGCCCTCATCGAGATCCGCGCTTCGCAGATCAATGGATGCGGCTTTTGCCTCGACATGCATGTGAAGCAGGCAAAGATCCATGGCGAGACCGAGCTCAGGCTCCATCACGTTGCCATCTGGCGGGAATCCAACCTGTTCGTTCCCCGCGAGCGCGCCGCCCTTGCCTGGACCGAAGCGCTGACGAAGCTGCCTGAGGGAGGCATTCCCGACGAGATTTACGAACGGGTTCGCGGCCAGCTTTCCGAAAAGGAAATCTCCGACCTGACCTTTGTCGTCATGGCCATCAATGCCTGGAACCGCGTCAATGTCGGCTTCGAGACGGTCCCCGGCTCGGCCGACAAGGCCTACGGCCTCGATAAGGCTGGTCTGAACTAACGCTCTCAATTCATTGAGAAGATTCAACTTTGACGCTGCCGCATGCCGGCAGCGAACGGAGAACTGTTATGAAAATCGTTATCATCGGCGGAACCGGCCTCATCGGTTCAAAGACTGTCGAACGCCTGCGCAAGCGCGGCCATGACGTGATTGCCGCCTCGCCGAACTCAGGCGTCAACACGATCACCGGAGAAGGACTGGCCGAGGCGTTGCCAGGCGCCGAGGTCGTGCTCGACCTTGCCAATTCGCCCTCCTTCGAGGACAAGGCGGTGCTCGAATTCTTCGAAACCTCGGGGCGCAACCTTCTCGCCGCCGAGAAAGTCGCCGGCGTGAAACACCATATCGCACTCTCCGTCGTCGGCACCGAGCGGCTGCAGGATAGCGGCTATTTCCGCGGCAAACTCGCTCAGGAAAAGCTGATCAAAGCGTCGGGCATTCCCTACACCATCGTGCATTCGACGCAGTTCATGGAATTCCTGAACGGCATAGCCCAATCCGGCACCGTCGGCCAGACAGTCCACCTGTCGCCGGCCTACGTGCAGCCGATCGCCTCCGACGATGTCGCCGACGCGATGGCGGATGTTGCGCTGTCTCCGGCCGTCAACGCCGCGATCGAGATATCAGGGCCGGAACGGGCGCGGCTCAGCGAACTCGTCGGCCGATATCTGAAGGCGATGAAGGACCCAAGAACCGTCGAAGCCGATCCGGAAGCCAAATATTTCGGCGTCCGACTCAACGACCAGTCGCTGGTTTCCGACGACAACCCGCGGCTCGGCTCGATCACCTTCGAACAATGGTTCGCAAAATCCGCCCAGCCCAAGTGATCTGCCCCAGGACGCGACCGCTCAGGCGCGTCCTGCTCATCCAAGCAACATGGAGATTCCAATGATCAGAGCATCAGTCCTCGCCGCCGTGGCCCTCGCCTTTCTGACTGCCACCGGCGCTACCGCCCACGACAGCAGCAACTCTGCCAAGGTCACCCTCGTCTATGAGCACGAGCTTCCAAACGTACCGGGCAAGAGCATAAAAGGCGTGCTGGTCGAATACGACCCAGGCGGCTCTTCGGAAGGCCATACCCATCCGGACTCGGCCTTCATTTATGCCACCGTGCTCGAAGGATCGATCCGCAGTCAGGTCAATGACGGCCCGGTCAAAGTCTATCATACCGGCGAGAGTTTCTCCGAAATGCCGGGCGACCGGCACGGCGTCAGCGCCAACGGCAGCAAAACGAAACCCGCCCGTCTGCTCGCCGTCTTCGTCGTCGACACCAACCAGAAAGAACTGACCTATCCCCTCAAGAAGTGAGCGGGCCGATGCTTGCGCGGGCGGCCGACATGCTGAATCATATGCCGCCCGCCCTCCGGAGACCAGGACAGATGATCTACGACACGCTCTTCGGCAAACCTCTGATATCGCTCATAACAGTCGGCTTTGCCGGGATCGTCGTCTGGCACCTGCTCTCCCGCCAACGGCCGACGACGCGGCTGGTGGTACAGATCCTCTTCTTCGCCGCGATGACTTTGATCCTCGTCGGCAGCGGTATCGAACCGCACCGGTTTCAAGGATATGATTCCGACGATCCGCAGGCCCTGCTCGTCATCGTCGCGAAAACGCTCTGGTGGATTCACCTAGCATGGGCAGTCATCGGTTTCATCAGGCTGTATCTGGTGCTGGAAGGCAGTCCGCGAGAGGCTCGCCTGCTCCAGGATCTCTTCATCGGCGTCGTCTATATCGGCATTGCCCTGTCGGTTCTGGCCTTCGTCTTCGGCGTGCCGATCGGAACCCTGGTTGCGACCTCCGGCGTCGTCGCCATCATCCTCGGCCTTGCATTGCAGAGCACGCTCGCCGACGTCTTCTCCGGCATCGCGCTGACACTCGGCCGGCCATACATCATCGGCGACTGGATTCTTTTGAGCGACGGCACCGAAGGGCGCGTCGTCGAAAGCAATTGGCGCGCGACGCACATCCTGACCAGCGCAAACAATCTCGTCGTTCTGCCGAACAGTTTTCTGGCCAAGCTCGCCCTGACCAATGTCAGCCGGCCGGACGAAAGCCATCTGCTGATCCTCACCATCCGCATCGCCCCGACACGGATGCCGGCATCGGTCCGCCAGGTCATGTTATCGGCGCTCGCGAGCTGCAATTCAATCGTGCGCGAACCGCCCCCGGTCGTCGCACTGAGGGGGCTGGATGCCACGGCGCTGGAGGTCGAGCTGCAATTTCGGGTGACGAGCCCCAGCCAGCGTGTGCCGGCGCGAAACGAAGTGCTCGATCTCGTCTATCGTCACTGCAAATCGGCCGGCCTGCTTTTGGCCGTTCCGGCGGCGGCCTCGATCGTGAAGGGCGATCTGCCGACCGAAGAAAGCGCAAAGCCGCCCCGTGTGACGCCGCTCGAACTGATCGAGGCCATTCCGATCTTTGCGACGCTGACGATCGATGAAAAGCAGAAACTCGCCGAGACCACCACTGTCCGGGAGTTCCGCAAGGGCGACGTGATCGTGCAGGAGGGCGAAATGCTCCCCTCACTGATGATGGTGCGCGCCGGTGTCATCGCGGCGCGGAACGCAGGCGAGGAACGTGGCCGGCTGGCGCCAGGCGATTTCTTCGGGGAAACCGGACTGCTCGCCGGCATGCAGGAAACCTGCACCCTGGAGGCTCTGACACCAGTGACCACCTATGAGATCGACCAGGAGGCCTTCGCGCCGTTGGTTGCCGAACGCGCCGCAATGGCCGAAGAAATAGCCGAACACCTTGCCGGCCGTGCCGAGCGTTTCCGCAACGGCGCCGCCCTGCCCCCGGAACATGCCCGCAGCGCACACGCCATCCTGAAAACCATCCGTACCATCTTCAAGGCGTAGAAATCGGCACGCCCCTCAGCCGGCGCGCTTCAGCACCCATTCGAATGTGGCTCGCCAAATGTCGGCCGGCACTTCCTCGGACAAGGTACCGACCAGGTCGGAAAGCCGGACGCGCCTCAGCGTATCGCGCCAGGCCTCATCGGCTTCCCACATCACGCGCGCAACCGCGCATGGCTTGCTGTCGCAAAAACCCTGCGGCCGGCACGGATTGTTCGCCCGGATGTTGGTGCAGGTGAAGCTGCGCGCCTTCCCCTCGACCGCCTCGACGATCTCGAGAAAATTGATCTCCGACGGGACCCTGGCCAGCCTGTAGCCGCCGCTCGGGCCGAGGGTTGTCTCGACGAGCGAGGCCTGCGAAAGACCCTGGAGCGCCTTGGAGAGATATTCCTTCGGCAGGCCATGAAGCTCTGCGAGCGCCTTGGTGGAGAGATACCTGCCCTCTGGCAGGCCTGCGAGAATGGCGCAGCAATGCAGCGCCCACTCGACCTGGCTTTTCAGGATCATTCAGCAACTCGCATGACGGCTTGTCCCGGAAAGAGAATTAAGGACACATTCTATCCGAAAACCAAGTTGATGTAAATAACGCGATAAAACAGTAGCTTGCTGTAGGTCCGGCGAGCGACTCCTTAACGCTCAGCCCGTACTGGACCCTTCCCCTTCAATCGGCGCCTGGTCGGTTTCAATTCCAGCAATCAGCTTGCGCAGCAGGCCTGCAAGCGCCTCGCGCTCCTTTGCGTCAAGGGGATGCAGAAATGACATTTCGCTCGTCATGTCGGTCCGGAAGGCCTTTTCGGCGAGTGCCGCGCCAGCTTCGGTCAACGCCACCTCGATGCTGCGTCCGTCACGCTGCGACCTCTCCCTTCGGATCAGCCCAGCCTTCTGCAGCCGGTCGAGCCTGTGGGTCAGGCCGCCCGAGGAGATCATCAGCGCAGAATACATGTCGGTCGGCGTCAACCGGTACGGCGGGCCGGACCGGCGAAGCGTTGCAATCACGTCAAATTCGCCACGGTCTAGGCCGAAACCGGCGAAGGTTTGCTCGATGCTCGGACGCACGAGGTTCGACAGCCGGTAGGCCCGACCAAGGATCGCCATCGGCTCCGTATCGAGGTCGGGCAGTTCGAGCGCCCACTGCCGCCGTAGCCGATCGACATGATCCTCTTTTTTGATTCCGTCCGTCATTCTTGCCTCGCGCTGGTGACAGCGCCGACACATACACTTTCCGCCGCAGCCAAGTCACGAAATATCTTGACGGGAAGATAGTTTTGAAAATATATCTTCTCACAAAGATAAATTGGGAACAGCATGAGGGAGGCACGTCATGTTCAGGATTCTTCGCCATCAGGAGCCACGCCTCGATCAGAGCCGCACGGTCCGTTTCGAGGGCCGCGATTATGGCGGCGAGATTTCGCTGTTCATCGTCGAGAACGAACCCGGCCAAGGGCCTGACCTGCATGTTCACCCCTATTCCGAGACATGGGCCATCAGGAAAGGCGAAGCCGAGTTCACCGTGGGTGACGCTAAAACTCGGGCCTTTCCCGGCGATATCGTCGTCGTGGCCGCCAACACGCCCCACCGCTTCCAGAATGTCGGCACCGGACGGCTCGAAATCGTCTGCGTTCATGCCAGCGATACGATCGTGCAGGAATTTGTGTGAGGCGAAGCCGCCGGCGCTAACGCCCCGGAAGGCAAAGGAACAGGAGAGAACAGCAATGCCCAAGATGATTTTCGTGAACCTGCCAGCGAAAGACCTGGCTGCCTCGACCCGCTTCTACGAAGCGATCGGCTGCAGCAAGAACGAACAGTTCAGCGATCACCAGGCCTCGAACATGGTCTGGTCCGAGGCCATTGTCTTCCACCTGCTGACACGGGACTTTTTCGCTACCTTCACACCGAAGCCCGTCGCCGAAGCGCAGAAGGCGAGTGAGGTGCTGATCGCCCTGACAATGGACGACCGCAAAGAGGTGGACGCCATCGTCGAGGCGGCAACAGGCGCCGGCGGCAGGGCCGATCCGCGCGCGCCGACTGATATGGGCTGGCTCTACAACCGCGCCTTCGAGGACCCCGACGGTCATATTTTCGAAGCCGTGTGGGTCGACATGGCGGCAGCCTCCGCCTCGGGGCAGTAGCGCGTTAGGCCCCCGGTGCGGCCGGGTGTGCGGTCGAGGCGGGCTCAGGCCGTACCAGCTACAAAAACTTTTCCCCGTGGGGGAATAAAACCGCCTCGTCTCGTGTCTCATCTCAGGCATCGCAAAATTGCGTGCCCAATTCTCAAGGAGAGACATCATGCAATCCGTGAAATTCCTGTCCGTCGTGGCGGCTGCCGCCCTTGCCGCGACCGCTGCTTTCGCAGCCACTCCTGTCAAGGAAGTCGAATCCGCCAAGGGCAAGGTTCTTGCCGGCGAAAACGGCATGACCCTCTACACCTTCAAAAAGGACGCCAAGGGCGTTTCCAACTGCAACGACGATTGCGCCAAGAACTGGCCGCCGCTGATGGCCGCTGGCGGTGCCAAGGCCGATGGTGCATATTCGATCATCGACCGTAAGGATGGCACGAAGCAATGGGCCAAGGACGGCATGCCGCTTTACTACTGGGTCAAGGACAAGAAGGCGGGCGACATCACCGGCGATGGCGTCGGCGGCAACTGGGATCTCGCCAAGCCCTGATCGCCCAGACCCTGATCGCAAGAAAGCTGCCGGCGTGAAAACACCCGCACCCGAAAGTTTCGAGGGCCAGATCCTGGCCCTCATGCCCTCGCTCAGGCGCTATTCGCGCAGCCTGGCGCGGTCGGATGCCGATGGCGAGGATCTGCTCCAGGATTGTGTCGAGAAGGTTCTCACGCGCCGCGGCCAATGGCGTGGTCTCAACCTGCGCGGCTGGGTCCTGACCATCATGACCAATCTCTATCGCAACGGCCGGCGCGGCAAGGCGCGCGACGGCCTCGTCGAGCTCGACGCCGCAGGCGACATCGCCACCCCAGAACCGCCGGCCGATCCGCTGGAGCGCGCCCGGCTCGACAATGCGTTAAACAGCCTTTCGGAGGAGCATCGCGCCGTGCTGATGCTCGTGGTCATCGAGGGATACACGTATAGCGAGGTTGCCGCAGCCCTCGACATCCCCATCGGCACCGTCATGTCCCGGCTGTCGCGCGCCCGCCAGCGCGTTACCGAGCGGCTGAAAGCCGATAACATCATTACGCTTCGGAGACCGAAATGAACGAGACCAACCCGATCGTCACCGAAGCCGATCTCCACGCCTATGCTGACGGCCAGCTGCCGCAAACGGCGCGCGCCCGCATCGAGGCTTATCTCGCCGATAATCCCGACGAGGCAGCAATGGTCACCGAATGGCAGGCGCAGAATAGCGGCATCCGGTCGCTGTTTTCAGGATATGAGAAGGCGAAGGACACGGACGCCCTGCTCATCACGCCGCCGCGCACAGCCTCGTCCATGCCTAAACGCTGGACGGTCGCTGCGGCGGCCCTCGTCGTCTTCGCGCTCGGCGCCGTCAGCGGCCATTATGGCCCGGCCCTTCTGCAAAAGCCGGAGCTGCAGCTTGCCGGCTCCGAAACTCTGCCGAAGCAGGCTGAGACCGCGTTCACGGTCTACGCCGCCGAGGTTCGCCATCCGGTCGAGGTCTTCGCCGACGAGGAGGCCCATCTCGCCACCTGGCTGGGCAAGCGCCTAGCCATCCAGAATCTGAAGATCCCCAATCTGCAGCCGCTCGGTTTCAAGCTGGTCGGCGGCCGCCTGCTGCCGGTCGACGGCAGGCCGGGCGCCATGTTCATGTACGAGAACCAGGCCGGCGAGCGCCTGACCGTCTTGGTCGGCCGCAACACCGAAAACCGCACGACGAGCTTCCGCTTCGCCTCATCGGGTAATCTCGAGACCTTCTACTGGATCGACGGCGAACTCGGTTATGCCGTCACCGGCGAAATCTCCAGGCAGACGCTGCGTGATGTTGCCGAGGAATGCTACCGGCAGTTTCCGTCCTAGAGCAACTCCAGGAAAAGTGCGAAGCGGTTTTCCTTCCGGAATTGCGTAAAAACAAAAGACTAGAGCGGTTCTGCGCTTCCGTTGAACCGCTCTACAGATCAGCGCAGCGGATCGTTGGTAAGTTCGATCGGCTGCCCGTGCGGCGTCGCCTCGGCGGCCCGCTGCCAGCTCTGCTGCAGGTCGAGGATGACCGATGCATCCGCTATATCGCGGCTGACCAGCAGCTCGGAAAGGGCCACCACCCAGCAGTCGAAATAATCGCTGCCATCTTCGGCACGGCCGGGCTTATGCAACTCCTTGGAGAGGGCTTCAGCCCATTCGCCCCAGGCGAATAACTCCTTCTCATGCAGATGCACGGTCATGGCGAAAGCTTCTGCCGCCCAAGGCTCGGGAAAGACCGGATGCCCCTCCGGCGACCTCGGCAAACCTGGCGATTGCGCCAGTTGAGACGGCATCTCACAAACGCTCAAGATAGCTCTCCCACGCATCGATGGAGACCGTCAGAGATGGATCCGCCCCCTCGCCCCAGATCTCGCGGCCGTCGAAGACGACGGTGTAGAGCCATTGCGGATTTTCGCCTCGGCCGTGTGCATTATCGTCGGGGAAGACGAAAGCCTCTTGCACCGCCTCGACGACGCCCATCTTGGCGCGCGCGTAACGCGGCAGCCGCGTATGCGTCGCCGGATTGAAACTCTTCGTCCTCACCGTCTCGCCGGCAGCAAAGAGCGGCGCGGTTCCGAGCGGACGATCGCAAGGCCCGCCCTTGGCCAGCGCCGCGGGCACCATCTCCGCCTTCAGCACCCGCTTCGGCACCGCGCCGCCCTGCAGCTTTCGCCCGGAGAGCAACTCCTCGCGCATTACAAAGCCGTGCCGTTCGAGCAGGGTCTCGACGCCGCGGATCCAGATCTCGTAATAGCTGGCGGCGAGATAATCGGCCGGGGGAATATTTTCGCGTGCATGCCGGCTTTCATCGATCGTCCATGCGCCGAAAGCGCCGCAGGAAAGCGTGACGCCGAGCGCCCGCTTTTCCCATTCGGCGTGAAAACAGGGTTCGTCTTTCTCAGGCGCGACAGGCCCAAAACCCATCTGCCCACCGAGATCGTGCGGTCCGTTCATGCGAGCGCCTCCGAGCTGCCGGCAGCTGAAATCTTCGAGCTGCCTGCAACCGCCGTGCCGATCATCGCATCACGGCTGACAAAGCCGGCAAGTGCTGCCTCATCCATTCCGTCCGTGCCGTCCGGCCGTTCGGGAATGACGAGATAGCGCAGCTCCGCCGTCGAATCCCAGACGCGGATCGTCTTGTCCTTCGGCAGCGTCAGCCCGAATTCGGCAAGCACACCGCGCGGATCGATCACCGCGCGCGAGCGATAGGCCGGCGCCTTGTACCACACCGGCGGTAACCCGAGCACCGACCAGGGATAACAGGAGCAGAGCGTGCAGACGATGAGGTTATGGGTCTCGGCCGTGTTGAAGACGGCGCGCATATGCTCGCCCTGCCGGCCGGTATAACCGAGACTGGCGATCGCCGCCGTCGCATCACGCTTCAGCCAATCGGCGAAATCGGCATCGCTCCAGGCCTTGGCGACGACATGCGCACCGTTCCTCGGCCCCACCTTGGTCTCATAGGTCTCGACAATCGCATCGATTGCTGCGGGGTCGATCAGACCCTTCTCGGTCAGCAGCGTTTCCAGCGCTTTCACGCGGGCCTGCATATCGGAGTAGTGGTTGTCGTGGTGATGGTCGCCGTGGTCATGATTGTGATGATGGTCGTGATCGTCGTGCAAGGTTATCTCCTCCAAAACGGCGGTCTAAGGATGGCAAGGTGGGCGGCTTGCTCCCTCTTCTCCCCCAGCGGGGAGAAGGTGGCCCGAAGGGTCGGATGAGGGGGCCGCACGGCATGCCCTTCATGTTGCCCTTCGCTTGCGCTACGTGCATTCGCGACCTTGTCGCTCACCCCCTCATCTGCCTGCCGGCATCTTCTCCCCGCTGGGGAGAAGGGGAATCGCAGCAACGTCTCGCCCAATCCAAAACATCAAGCCGTCTCCCTTCTTTCTATCACACCCCACGAGCCCGCCAAGCCCTTCTATCCCACTCAAACTTTTCCGCTAATCTCCCGCCATGAACATTCTGATTCTCGGTGCAACCGGCTTCATAGGCTCCGTCGTCGCAGCCCGGCTCGTCGCCGATGGGCATGCCGTGACCGGGCTCGGCCGCAACCCCATGCGTGCCCGCCTGAAACAGCCGGCGATCGACTGGCGTTGTGCCGACCTCTCCCGTATGACGAAAGCGGACGACTGGGACGAGATCCTCACAGACCAGCAAGTCGTCGTCAATTGCGCCGGCGCGCTCCAGGACGGGCCGGCGGACGATGTGGCCGCTACGCAAGCCGAGGCAATGCTGGCGCTCTATCTCGCCGCCAAACGCGGGTCCCGTCCTCTGATCGTGCAGATATCGGCAAGAACGGCGGGGGCGGCGAGAGCGCTGCCCTTCCTCGCCAGCAAGCGCCGGGCCGACGAGGCGCTGGCGGCAAGCGGCCTGCCTTGCCTCATCCTGCGCCCTGCCCTCGTTCTCGGCCGCAATGCCCATGGCGGTTCGTCGCTGCTCAGGGCGCTTGCCGCCCTCCCCCTGGCGCTGCCGCTCGTCCATGCCGAAAGCCCGATCGAAACGGTGTCGGTGGACGACGTGGCGGAAGCCGTATCACGGGCGGTCGCAGGCGGCCTCCGGGGTGATATCGATCTCGCCGCCGACGAGATCCTGACACTCGCCGATCTCGTCAGTCTTCACCGGCAATGGCTGGGCCTGCCGCCCGCCCGCGTCTTTTCCCTTGCCACGTGGCTTGCAAGGCCCGTGACGTGGCTCGCCGATATGGCCGGTCATCTCGGCTGGCGTTCGCCGCTACGCTCGACGGCGATGACTGTCATGTCGGAAGGCATACGAAGCGCGAAAGGAGAGAGCAGCATCGTCGCGACATCCGCTGCGGCAACCCTTTCGGCCAATCCCTCCGGCGTGCAGGACCTCTGGTTTGCCCGGCTCTATCTCCTGAAGCCGCTCGTCATATCAGGCCTCTCCGCCTTCTGGCTGCTCTCCGGCTTGATCCCGCTGCTTGCGATCGAGAAAACATCCGCCCATTTCCTGCCATTTATGCCGGAGGCAGCCGCAACGATGCTGACACTGGCCACCTGCCTGATCGACATCGCGCTCGGCGCCGCCGTCCTTCTCCGTCCGCTGGCCAAACGCGCTCTTCTCGGCATGCTGGCCGCGTCGCTCGCCTATCTCATTGGCGCCAGCCTCCTCGAACCGGCACTCTGGCTCGATCCGCTCGGGCCGCTCGTCAAGGTGCTGCCGTCGATCCTGCTGACGCTGACAGCGCTCGCCACCCTGGATGAACGCTGATGCTCGAGCAATGGCTGTTGCTTGCCCATGTCCTCGGCGCGACCGTGCTCTTCGGCACTGGCGCCGGCATCGCCTTCTTCATGGTGATGGCACACCGGACACGAGATCCTCGACTGGTCGCTCATGTCGCCGCCACCGTCGTCGTCGCCGACACCGTCTTTACCGCCACCGCCGCCATTCTCCAGCCGGTGACCGGCACTCTGCTGGCCCGCTCGATCGGCTGGGAGCTGTCGGAGGGCTGGATTGCGCTTTCGCTGCTGCTTTACATCGTCACCGGCCTGTTTTGGCTGCCGGTCGTTTGGATCCAGATCCGGTTGCGCGATCTCGCTCGTATCGCCGCGGCGTCGGGAAGCGCCCTGCCGCCGGCTTATTTCCGCCTCTACCGCATCTGGTTCGCCTGCGGTTTTCCGGCCTTCTCAGCCGTCGTCGGCATTCTCTGGCTGATGCTGACGAAGCCGGCAATCGCTCTATTTTAGCATCGGCCAGAGGCTCGCCACCAACAGCACCGCCATGCTGATATTGAACCATTTCAGCCGCACCGGATCGGAAAGCCATTCCCTGAGCGCCGAGCCGAAGCCTGCCCATGTCGAAACGCTCGGGACATTGACCGCCGCAAAGGCGAGGCCGACGAGAAGCACGCTGACCAGATAAAGCTCCGGATTGGTATAGGTCGCCATCGCGGTGACCGCCATCACCCAGGCTTTCGGATTGACCCACTGAAAGGCGGCAGCCGAAAAGAAGGACATCGGCTCGACGCCGCTCCTGCCTTCGGCGAGTGACCGCGAAGAGGCGATTTTCCAGGCAATCCAGACGAGATAGGCGCCGCCGGCAAATTTCAGCGCCGTATAGACGGCCGGCACCGTATGCAGCACCGCGCCCAGCCCGAGGCCGACGCCGATGAGCAGCGAGAAGAAACCGACACCGATGCCGAACATATGCGGTATCGTCCTGCGGAAGCCGAAATTCACGCCCGATGCAAAAAGCATCATATTGTTTGGTCCCGGAGTGATCGACGTCGTGAAGGCGAAGACAACGAGAGCCAGAAATGTGTCCAGCGGCATGAGACCTCCCAAACCGGCCTGTTACCAGCCTGATCATTTAGGTCAGCATAACTGTCCAAAACCACCCATGCCATTGCATCATTGTCATGGTGACAGGATTACTTGAAAGATGGCGATACGGCCCAATCTCTTGCCGAACGGAAGAAAACCCATGCAGGACGATCCGATCCCATCCATTACATTCCCGAATGGCGCACAAGTGCCGGCGCTTGGCCAGGGAAGCTGGGCCATGGGCGAGGATGCCGGGCATGCCAAGGCCGAGGTTGACAGCCTTAGGTCCGGCATCGATCTCGGCATGACGCTGATCGACACCGCCGAAATGTACGGCGATGGCGGCGCCGAAGAGATCGTCGGCCAGGCAATCAGCGGACGGCGTGACGAGGTCTTCATCGTCAGCAAGGTCTATCCCTGGAATGCCAGTCTGAAAGGCACGGTCGAGGCCTGCGAGCGCAGTCTCGAACGGCTCCGCACCGACCGCATCGATCTCTATCTCCTGCACTGGCGCGGCAGCCATCCGCTTGCCGAGACCGTCGCGGCCTTCGAAATACTGAAGGCATCCGGCAAGATCCGCGCCTGGGGCGTCTCCAACTTCGACACCGACGACATGGAGGAACTGCTCGGCGTGCCCGACGGCGCCAATGTCGCCGCCAACCAGGTTCTCTATAATCTCTCCCGCCGCGGCGTCGAATTCGACCTGCTGCCCTGGTGCCAAAGCCGCAAGATTCACGTCATGGCCTATTCGCCGATCGAGCAGGGACATATCCTGCACCATCCCGAGCTGATCCGCATCGCCAAGGCCTATCAGGCAACGCCCGCCCAGCTGGCGCTGGCCTTTCTGCTGGAACGCGACGGCGTCATCGTCATCCCGAAAACCTCGAATGCCGAACGCGCGGCCGAGAATCGCGACTGCGTTTCGCTCGAGATCACCGAAGGCGACTGGGATGCCCTCGACGCCGCCTTCCCGCCGCCCACAAAGAAAAAGCCGCTGGAGATGCTTTGATCTCCAGCGGCTTTCCCAATCACTACAGCGATGGGCTTACATGCCCGGGCTGTAATCTTTACATGCCCTGCGCACCGCGGTTCATCGCGGCGATGCCGGTGCGGCAGACCTCGATGAGGCCAAGCGGCTTCATGATCGCCACGAACTGATCGATCTTCGATGACTTGCCGGTTATCTCGAGAATAAAGTGACCGACCGCCGCATCCACCACCTTGGCATGGAAAGCATCGGCAAGGCGCAGTGTCTCGGCGCGCATTTCGCCCTCGCCGATCACCTTGACCAGCGCCACTTCGCGCTCGATCGGCCGATCCTGGCCGAGTTCGCGGGCGCGCACCGTCAGGTCGACGACGCGGTGCACCGGCACGATGCGCTCGAGCTGCGCCTTGATCTGCTCCAGCACCTGCGGCGTGCCGCGCGTGACGATGGTGATGCGGGACAGATGCGCCTGATGTTCGGTCTCGGAGACCGTCAGGCTCTCGATATTGTAGCCACGGCCGGAAAACAGGCCGATGACCCGGGCAAGAACGCCCGGCTCGTTGTCGACGAGAATGGAAAGCGTGTGGCTTTCGATTGCCGCCGTTTCCGGTGAGATGAAATAGGCAGAGCCCGTGGGCTGTAGATGTGCATTCATGGTCCTAGATTTCCTCTATTTTGTTCTCAGACGAGCGCGCGGCCTTTGGCATCGATCGCGTTGGCGACCGCCTCATCAGTGGCTTCGTCCGGCAACAGCATTTCGTTGTGCGCCTTACCCGAGGGGATCATCGGGAAGCAGTTGGCGAGATTGGCAACGCGGCAATCGAAGATGACCGGCTTTCTGACCTCGATCATCTCCAGAATATTGTCGTCGAGGTGCTCCGGCTTTTCGCAACGCAGGCCGACGGCGCCATAGGCTTCCGCCAGCTTGACGAAATCGGGCATCGCCTCGGTATAGGAATTCGACAGCCGATTGCCGTGCAGCAGTTGCTGCCACTGGCGCACCATGCCCATATACTGGTTGTTCATAATGAAGATCTTGATCGGCGCATCGTGCTGGATCGCCGCCGACATTTCCTGGATGCACATCTGGATCGAGGCATCGCCGGCAATGTCGATGACGAGGCTGTCAGGATGGGCGATCTGCACGCCGAGCGCTGCCGGCAGGCCATATCCCATCGTGCCTAGGCCGCCTGAGGTCATCCAGCGGTTCGGCTGCTCGAAGCCGAAGAACTGCGCCGCCCACATCTGGTGCTGACCAACCTCGGTCGTGATGTAGGTGTCGCGGTCCCTGGTATGCGCGTAGAGCCGCTCCAGCGCATATTGCGGCATGATAACGTCGTTGCTCCTTGTGTAGGCGAAGGAGTTACGCGCCCGCCAGCGAGCGATATCGGCCCACCAGTCCTCAAGGCGGCCCTTTTCCGGCTTCTTCGGCAGCGCCCGCCACAGGCGGACCATGTCTTCGAGGACGTGACCGACATCACCGCGGATGCCGATATCGACACGGACGTTCTTGTTGATCGAAGACGGATCGATATCGATATGGATCTTCTTCGAGTTCGGCGAAAAGGCGTTGAGACGGCCGGTGATGCGGTCGTCGAAACGGGCGCCGATGCAAACCATGACGTCGCAGTCATGCATCGCCAAATTGGCTTCATAGGAGCCGTGCATGCCGAGCATCTTCAACCAGTTCTTGCCCGAAGCAGGATAGGCACCGAGGCCCATCAGCGTCGAGGTGATCGGGAAATCGGTGAGCTCGACCAGCTCGCGCAGCAGCTTGGAAGCCTCGGGTCCGGAATTGACGACGCCGCCGCCGGAATAGATGACCGGACGGCGCGCATTCGCCATGAGCTCGATCGCCGCATGGATCTGGTTAAGGTCGCCTTGGATCTTCGGCTGGTAGCTCTTCTGGATCGCGTAATCGGCGGGCGGCGTGTAGGTGCCGGTCGCAAACTGCACGTCCTTCGGAATATCGACGACGACAGGGCCCGGACGGCCGGACTGGGCGATGCGGAAAGCTTCGTGAATGACGGCAGCGAGCTGGTTGACGTCCTTGACCAGCCAATTGTGCTTGGTGCAGGGCCGGGTGATGCCGACCGTATCGCATTCCTGGAAGGCGTCGGAGCCGATCAGCGGCGTCGGGACCTGACCGGTCAGGCAGACGAGCGGGATCGAATCCATCAGCGCGTCCTGCAGCGGCGTGACCGCATTGGTAGCGCCCGGGCCCGAGGTCACCAGCATGACGCCGACCTTGCCGGTAGAGCGGGCGTAACCTTCGGCCGCATGACCGGCCCCCTGCTCGTGGCGGACGAGGATGTGCTTGACGTCTTCCTGCTGGAATATCTCGTCATAGATCGGCAGAACCGCGCCGCCGGGATAGCCGAAGATATGTTCGACGCCGTTGTCCTTCAGCGCTTTGAGAACGATCTCCGCTCCCGTCATCCGATTGCCTGCCGCCTGATTATCCGTGCTCATCTGTCTGTTCCGTTTATGCTGGGATTTGCGTTTGTGGCCGGAAGCCCGAATTTCGGGCATAAAAAAAGGCCCCGGAGGAGCCTGTCATCTAGCGCATGGGTGGCTACCGCCGGATGGTTACACCATCCTGCCCATGCGCTTTCCCACCACGATAAGAGCCGTTGCGATTTTCATGGTCGGAAGTGATAGACAGAAAATTTCGCAGCGTCAACGCATGCCGCAATAAAAACTGCCCCACGCCTGCATCCCCCGAAAATCGATAGAGTGAAGGATTTGTTAAAGGATCGACTTTATTCTTCTACGCTTCTGCATGGAGTAACCCTTTGCTCAACAACGACTTGCACACGTCTGGCAAGGCAGGCGAGCATGACCGCCGCGATGGCCATGCACCGGGAAATCGCTTTCTCGGCCGCGTCGTTGCGTGCAGCGGCTCGCGGGCGACGGTTGCTGCCGTCGCCGAGCAGGGCGGCACCGATCTGACTGAACTCTGGTCCGTCGGCCGGCTGATTTCGATCAGTGTCGGCCGCAACCGTGTCGTCGCCCTCGTTTACCAGATGAACACCGGCAGCCATGCCTGGGGCGAAGGCGAGGACAATTATTTCAGGATCGAGACCGAGTTGCTCGGCGAAGTCCGTGTCGATGAGGACGGGCGCGAAGAATTCTCGACCGGCATCTCGTGTTATCCCTATCTCGGCGCCATCGCCCACCGCATCCGCGCTGCCGACCTGGTACGCATCTATGATGCCGGAGAGGGTACGACCGCCGTCATCGGCAAGCTGACTCAGGACGAAAGCATCGACGCGGCCATCCACATCCCCTCGATGCTCTCCAAGCATTTCGCCGTCGTCGGCTCCACCGGCGTCGGCAAGTCGACGGCCGTATCGCTGCTCCTGCACAAGGCGATTGCCGCCAACCCGAAGCTGCGGGTGTTGATCCTCGATCCGCATAACGAATTCGCCGCCGCCTTTCCCAACCACGCTGTCACCATCGATACCGACACGCTCGACCTGCCCTTCTGGCTGATGCGGCTGGAGGAATTCGCCGAGGTCGTCTTTCGCGGCCGCCCGCCGGTGCCGGAAGAGCTCGACATGCTGCGCGATATCCTGCCCGAGGCCAAGCGCGCCTTCCGCGGCAGCGACAATTCACTGGTGCGCCGCACGACGGAAAAGAGTTCCATCACCGCCGACACACCGGTGCCTTACCGCATGGCCGATCTGCTGGCGCTGATCGACGAGCGTATCGGCCGCCTGGAAGGCCGTACGGAAAAGCCCTTCCTGCGGTCGCTGAAGATGCGCCTCATCGCCGCGATCAACGATCCGCGCTACCACTTCATGTTCTCCAACAACACGATCAGCGACACGATCACCGAGACCATCGCGCAGATCTTCCGCGTCCCCGGCGAGAACCGGCCGATCTGCACCTTCCAGCTTGCCGGCATCCCCTCCGAGGTCGTCAATTCGGTCGCTTCCGTACTCTGCCGCATGGCCTTCGAGGTGGCGCTGTGGAGCGAAGGCGCCATCCACATGCTGGTCGTTTGCGAAGAAGCCCACCGCTACATCCCCTCCGATCCGAGCCTCGGCTTCGTGCCGACGCGCCAGGCAATCGCCCGCATCGCCAAGGAGGGACGCAAATACGGCGTCTCGCTCGGCATCATCACCCAGCGGCCCGGCGAGCTCGACCAGACAATCCTCTCGCAGTGCTCGACACTGTTTGCCATGCGCCTTGCCAACGACCGAGACCAGGAAATCATCCGCTCGGCCATCCCGAATTCGTCGATCTCGACGACGAGTTTCATCTCGTCGATCGGCAACGGCGAGGCGATCGCCTTCGGCGAGGCGATCAGCGTGCCGATGCGCATGCGCTTTTCGCGCGTCGACGAGAGCCTTCTGCCGAAGGCGAACAGCGCCAACAACAAAAACAGTGAGGAAGATCCGGATACGGTTGATCTGCGCAAGATCGTCACCCGCATGCGGGCGGTCAGTGTCGGACCCGACATCTCGAATTTCCAGGGGAGCTATACTGCGTCCGCCGCGGGCCCCGACGAGGCCGATGCAGCCGACGAGGATCTCGACGCAACGCCCTACGCGCCGCCTTCGCCGTCGTCCGCTCCGCTCGAATCCTACCGGCGCGAACTGCTGCCGCAGACGCCGCGACTGGACCCGGCCGCGCAGCCGGCGATTGATCCCCGGCTGGACGCACTCCGCCGCGAGATGCGCCGCGACGAGCCGGTCTTTCCCCGGCCGGCACCACCGACGGATCAGCCCGTGATCTCCCGCCGGGAGCCCGGCACGTCGCTGCGCGAAAGCATCCTGAAAAAACCGCTGAGCAGCCTCTACAACAAGGATTGACGCTTACGCTCGATCTCCGAAGAATGACCCGAAAAGCGGAGCGGTTTTCGGACTACATATGCCCTACCGTTCTAAGGCGATCAGAGGCTCGACAGCGTCGAGCACACGCTGCCGATCCATCGGCACAAGCGGCAAGAGAGGCCGCGGCAACTGTACCTGGGCGAGCGAAAGAACGTCGACCAGCGTATAGACCACACGGATGCTTCCGAAATCCTTGAACGTTTTCCAGAGCGGCTGCAGGAGCCCATCGAGCCGGTGCGTCTCAGCGCGGTCTCCGGCAATCGCGGCTGTGGTTAGCGCAAGAGCAATACGCGGAAACAAGCCGCCGACGACGCTGTACCAGCCGTCGGCACCGGAGAGGAGCGCCTCGGCAGCGCCCCAGTCGCCGCTGTAGCCGATCTCAAGGTTCGTCTTCTCACGCAATGCCGCCAGTTCGCTTTTGAAGTCGCTGTCAACCGGCAGAGGCATCTTCACCGCCCTGATCGTCTCGATATCGGAGAGCCGCTGCAGCAGGTCCCGGCTGAAGCTGAAGTGGGTCGTGCCGGGATTGTTGTAGATGCATAGCGGCAGCTTCGCCGCCTTGGTGACCGCGAGGAAGTGCTGGTAGGCTTCTTCCTGGGTCAACGGCGTATAGGAGACAGGCGCCAGCAAAAGCGCGTCTGCACCAGCGGCCTCGGCATCCTTGGCGAGATCGACAGCATGGTCCGTCCGGAGGGCACCGGCGCCGACAACGAGGGGAACGCGACCTGCGACGCACTCGACCGCAGCTTGAACGGCCCTCAGCCGCTCCTCACGCGTGAGAAAGGCATAGATTCCGGTGCTGCCCAGAAGGCCGATGGAGGCGACGCCTGCGTCACAAAGGCGATCCAGCAAGCGGCAGAGGGATTCGGTGTCCACGCGGCCATCCATATCGGCGGGGGTCGGCGGAAAGGCGGAGAGGCCATGAAACGGTGAAGCGACAGACATGATGCGATCCTAAAAAGACGGTCGATGGGAGAACAACAGGCACGATCCGGGCAGCGGCGAAGAACACGGGGAGATTTCCCTCGGTCGCCGATACAGCCTTTCGTATCGGCACCGGTATCGACTACCAATGACACTTATCAGATCTCCTACAATCGCGAAGCAGCGCTGATCAGATCGAAGCCGGATGATTCCGTCACATGTGCCTGATCGGATCGACCGGGAGCCGTCGACGAAGGCAGGCTCTCATGGTCACGAACAACCGCACGAATGAAAGAGGATCTTGCCCAATGCCCAACACAAGTGCGGCAGCTGAACGACTTCGCCGCCTTGCCTAGACGCTCAGCCGTTCCCAGCTGTCATCCATCTGGTTGCGGAACCAGGTCATTTGCCGCTTGGCATATTGCCGCGTTGCCGCAGCCCCCTTCTCCAGCACCTCGTCGCGCGTCATCTCGCCCTTCTGCATCGCCGCGATCTGCGACACTCCGATTGCCTTCATCACAGGCGCCTCGGCCGGCAGGCCGAGCGCCAGCAACGTCTTCACCTCGTCCTCCGCGCCTTGGCCCAGCATCTTTTCGAAACGCCCGTTGATGCGCTGATGCAGCACCGCCCTGTCCGGCAGCACGACAATCTTGCGGGCCTGGCCGCCGTCGATCACCACCGGTCCCGCCCGACCCTGGAAATCGGCGATCGACCGCCCCGTCGCCTTCATCACCTCCAGCGCCCGGACGATGCGCTGCCCGTCCTGGCGGTTGAGGCTTGCCGCCATGACGGGATCGGCCTCGGCAAGTTCGGCATAAAGCTCCTCCGGCCCCTCCTCCAGCAGCCGCGTCCTGAATTCCTCCCGCAGTGCCTCGGGTATCTCGGGCATATCGGAGAGGCCCCCAGTCAGCGCCTTGAAATAAAGCCCGGTGCCGCCGACGAAGACCGGCAGCCGGCCTGCGGCCTTGAGCGCCGGCAGCAGCGCGGCGACATCGCGCAGCCAGGCGCCAGTGGAATAGCCGGCACCTGCCGGCACATGACCGTAGAGATGATGCGGCACACCCTGCATTTCCTCCTCCGACGGGCGCGCGGTCAGCACTTGCAGCGTGTCGTAGACCTGCATGCTATCGGCGTTGACGACCGCGCCGCCATGGCGCTTTGCCAGTTCGACGGCGAGCGCGGACTTGCCGCTGGCGGTCGGCCCGGTTATCAGGATCGCGTTCACTGTGCTCAGAAGGTTTTCCATCATGGCTCTCGTTGCCACGCTTGTTGCCAATCCGTCAAATCCCGTGCTGACACCCGCGATCGCCGAACGGGCGGCCGAGGCGGTGAACGCTGCCGGCCTCTACTGGCTGGCCGACGGCATCGCCTGCGACATCGCGCTGCGTGACGGCATGGATGCGCAAGCGGCCGAGGCCGATATTCTTGCCGTCATATCAGGCGCGCCGATCGACCTCGTCATCCAGGAGCAGGATAGCCGCCGCAAGAAGCTGCTGATCGCCGACATGGATTCGACGATGATTGGCCAGGAATGCATCGACGAACTAGCCGCCGAAGTCGGCCTGAAGGAGAAGGTCGCGACCATCACCGCCCGCGCCATGAACGGCGAGATCGCCTTCGAGCCCGCTTTGCGTGAACGCGTCGCCCTCTTGAAGGGCCTGCCGATATCGGTCGTCGACGAAGTGATCGCCAAGCGCATCACGCTGACATCAGGCGGTCCGGAACTGATCGCCACCATGAAGTCGAAAGGTCACTACACCGCCCTCGTCTCCGGCGGCTTCACCGTCTTCACCAGCCGCATCGCCGCTACCCTCGGGTTTGATGAGAACCGCGCCAACACGCTGCTCGAAGACGGCGGCATTCTCTCCGGCTTCGTCGCCGAACCGATCCTCGGCAAGCAGGCCAAGGTCGATGCGCTGAACGAAATTTCAGCTCGTCTCGGCATTTCGCCGGAAGAAGCACTCGCCGTCGGCGACGGCGCCAACGACCTCGGCATGCTCCACCTCGCCGGCGCCGGCGTCGCCCTCCACGCCAAGCCGGCTGTTGCCGCCGAAGCGCAGATGCGCATCAACCACGGCGACCTGACCGCGCTGCTTTACATCCAGGGCTATCGGAAGACGGATTTCGTGACGGGTTGAATGTTTAGCTCACCGTCTCTGGACGGTTACTAAACCAAACCCAGTCACCATCCGACGCGTCGGCATGGAATTTGGCGCGAACGCTTACCCCAATCTCCCTCATCCCTGTGCTCGTCACAGGGATCCAGCGCGCCCAAGTCCTTGGGCGCGGGAGACTCCTTCTCCGTGCAGAAGCGTCATTCACGGCGCCGACGCGCCGTGGCTGGATTCCTGTGACGAGCACAGGAATGAGGGAGGAAAAGTTGCGCGAGAACAGGAAACGCGGCGGCTCGGCACCGCCGCAGTCCCCCTATTCCATCGGCACCGCCACAAACCGCAGATCGCCGTTTGCCGATGCGATCATCAGTTGGGCGTTGCGGCGGCCTTCCTGTTTCAGCGACTTCACCTTGGCGGCGACCGCGTCCGGCGACTTCATGAACTCCTGCGCCACCTCGACGATCACGTCGCCGGGCTTCAGCCCTTTTTCGGCCGAGGCTGAGCCGGGCGTCACCTCTGTCACGACGACACCGTCGACGCTCTCTGCGATGCCGAAAGCCTTGCGCGTTTCGGCGCTCAAAAGCGACAGCGACAGCCCGAGGACGTTCTTCGGCGTGGCCGCGTCCGGCGACACCTGGCCCTGGTGCTGGTCGGGCTTGCCCGGTGTGGGCTGAGCCTGATCGCCGGAATCCGGCTGGTCCATGTCGTTGTTCTCGCCGGGATCAGGGGTAATCACGCCGTCATCCTGCGAACCATCGGGCGCCGCATCGTCGGATGCCGCCGCCTGATCGCTATCCTCGAGCCGGCCAAGCTTGACCTTGACGGTCTGCTCCTTGCCGTCGCGCAGCACCACCACGTCGACTTCCTTGCCGACTGTGCTTTCCGCCACCACGCGCGGCAGATCGCGCATTTCGCTGACTGTCTTGCCGTCGAATTTCAAGATGACATCGCCCGCTTTGATCGAGCCGTCGTCGACGGGGCCACCCTTGATGACGCCGGCGACCAGCGCGCCTTTGGCGGTGTCGAGCCCGAGGCTGTCGGCGATATCGTCGGTCACCGGCTGGATGCGCACGCCGAGCCAGCCGCGCCGTGTCTCACCATATTCGCGCAATTGGTCGACGACGCCTGAGGCGAGCTCGGAGGGTACCGAGAAGCCGATGCCGATCGAACCGCCGCTCGGCGAAATGATCGCAGTGTTGATGCCGATCACCTCGCCCTTCATGTTAAAGAGCGGCCCTCCGGAATTGCCCTTGTTGATCGCCGCATCCGTCTGGATGAAGTTATCGTAGGGCCCGGCATTGATATTGCGGCCGCGCCCGGAAATGATGCCCACCGTCACCGAGCCGCCGAAGCCGAACGGATTGCCGATCGCCATCACCCAGTCGCCGATGCGCATCGTGCTGGAATCGCCGAACTTCACCGATTTCAGCGGCGCCTTAGGCTCGACCTTCAGCACCGAAAGATCGGTCTTCGTATCCGTGCCTATCAGCTTCGCCTTGAGCTTCGAACCATTGGCGAAATTGATCTCGATGTCGTCGGCGCCCTCGATCACATGGTTGTTGGTGACGATATAGCCGGCCGGGTCGATGACGAAGCCGGAGCCGAGCGAACTGACATTATGGTTCGGGCCCTTGTTACCCTGCTGCTTGTTGAAGAAATCGTTGAAGAATTCCTGGAACGGCGAGCCGTCGGGCGCCCGCGGTGCCGGGCCTGCGCCCTCATCGTCCTTCACATTCTGCGAGGTCGAGATGTTGACCACGGCGTCGAGCAGGCCCTCGGCGAGATCGGCGACAGAGGCCGGGCCATTGTTTGGCACTCCGGCCTGAATCGACGGGGCCTGAATCGACGGAGCCTGAACCGGCGGGGTCGGAGCTGGAGATGCGGGTGCAGGAGCGGCCGTTTCCGGAGTAGCGGGAGCCGGTTCAACAACCCCGGGCGCTGTCGTATCAGGCGCGGTTTGCGCATAGGCGACCCCGTTCATGCCGGCCTGCGCGAGAATTGCAGCGCTGGCCATAAGCGCGAGCGTTCGTCTGAAGGGCGAGCGAATCGTGGGGGCCATCAAGCGTCCTCATAAGCGGTAAATGCGCACATTGAGCACCAGCATAAGGCGGAATGATGGAGGGCGAAATCACCTTTTCGCGAAATCCCCGTGCAATATGACGTGCCCTCGCAAAAGCCTGATTATCTCCACCTTTCCACGAAAAAAGGGCCGGCGCTCGGGCCGGCCCTTTCAGGATTGTCGGGGATGCGAATGGCATCCCTTGGCGTCAGTTCGCTGGCTGGGCGGGTGCTGCAGGAGCAGCCGCGCCGGGAATTGCCGCAGTCGGATTTGTCGGCGCTGGCAGGGTGCCGGCGGCATTGTCGAAATAGCGGAAGAATTCCGAATTCGGCGACAACACCAGCGTCGTGTCCTGCGACGAGAGCGCAGAGGAATAGGCCGCCATCGAGCGATAAAACTCGAAAAAACCAGGATCCTTGCTGAAGGCGTCGGCAAAGACGCGGTTGCGTTCCGCATCGCCCTGACCGCGCAAGATTTCCGCATCGCGCTGGGCGCCCGCGGTGAACTCGACGACCTGACGGTCGGCGATGGCTCGGCGCCGCTGGCCTTCTTCATTGCCCTCGGCACGGATACGCTCGGCCTCGGCCAGGCGTTCCGAGCGCATGGCGTTATAGGTGTTGGGCGCAACCTCAGGGGAAAGGTCGGTGCGGCGGATGCGGACGTCATCGATATGCAGGCCGAGATTTTCGGCATCGGTTCGCAGGTCGTCGCGAATCTCCAGCATCATCGCGACACGCTCTTCCGAGAGCGCGGCATTATAATCGCGCAGACCGTAAACGCGGCGAAGCGATGAATCGAGCTGCGCCCTCAACCGCGCTTCCGCGGCCTCGCGATCGCCCGACACCGTTTCGCGGAAGCGGCGAACATCGGCGATGTTATAGATCACGAAGGCATCGACGTCGAAGGTCTGGCCGTCCTGGACCTGAACTCGGATATTGTCGAGATCGAGCCGCAACGCCTGCTTTTCGACCAGCTGGACACGGTCGGCATCCATGAAGCCGAAGGGCAGCTTGAAATAGATACCGGGCTCGGTCTTGACCGATTGGATCTGGCCGAAGCGGACGACGATGGCCTGCTCGCGTGCGTTCACCACGAAGATGGACGAATAGAGACCGACCAGAATGATGGCGAGGATGAGGAGAATGATGGGAAGTCTGTTCGATGTCATGGCTCAACCTCCCTGCTGCGCCGGCTTGCCGAGCTCATTGAGCGGCAGATAGGGCAGCACGCCCTGCTTCTCGTCGATGATGACCTTCTTCGAATTCTTCAATACCTGCTCCATCGTTTCGATGAACAGCCGCTTGCGGGTCACTTCGGGAGCCTTCGAATATTCGTCGTTGATCGCAGTGAACCGCTGCGCCTCACCTTCCGCCTCCTTCACGACACGGTTCTTGTAGGCGGCAGCATCTTCACGAATTCGCGCCGCATCGCCTCGCGCCTGGCCGAGTTTCTGGTTGGTGTAGCGATTGGCCTCTTCGATCGTGCTGTCGCGGTCGCGACCGGCACGCTGCACTTCTTCGAAGGCATCGGCGACTTCGCGCGGCGGCGCCACGTTTTGGATCGTCACGCCGGTGACGGTCACGCCGGCGCCATAGCGGTTCATCGTATCTTGCAGGATATTGAGCACATCCACTTCGATCGGCTGACGATTGCTGCGGAACGCGTCCTGCGCCGGACGACGCCCGACGATTTCGCGCATGGCGCTGTCGGAAACCTGCTGCAGGGTCTCTGCCGGATTTTCGACGTTGAAGAGATAGGCCTTCGGATCACTGACCGTGTAGAACACGGCGAACTGCACGTTGATGACGCTCTTGTCGCTGGACAGCATCAGGCCGTTCGAAGACGATGCCGAGGTCGCCCCGATATTCAGCTGTTGCACGGTCACCTTGACCGTCTCGACCGATTCCATCGGCCAGAGATGGAAATGCAGGCCGGGCATCGAAATCTCGTCCTTCGGCTTGCCGAACCGCAGTTCGACGCCGCGTTCGTCCGGCTGCACCACGTAGACGCACTGGATCAGCCAGAAGACGGCGACGATCGCCGCGACGATCACCGCCACGCCGCCGTTGAAACCGCCGGGAATGATGTTGCGCAGTTGGTCCTGGCCGCGCCGGATGATATCTTCCAGATCGGGCGGTCCGCCCTTGCCGCTGCCACCGCCGCGCGGGCGGTTCGGCCCCTGGCCCCATGGTCCCTGATTATTATTACCGCCGCCGCCGCCCCAAGGGCCGCCGCCGCCATTCTGATTGCTCCAGGGCATCAAAACCTCGTTGTTCGTTAAGTCTTCCACGCATCCGGAACCGTGGGGGCTGACCGGTGGATGCGTTGGTGACCGTTATAGGTATCGCCGCATCGGCTTTCAACGCAACGTGAGGAACTTGGTCAATTTAATTGGAAAATAGTTCATTTTCAGCCGTGTCGCCGCTCATAAACGATGAAGCGCGTGGGATAGCTGTCCTTCTCGCCGGCTGGAACCGCGATCATCTCTCCCGCCTGCCAGACGTCGGGATCGATCGCGGGGAACGAAGCGTCTCCATCGAGATCGGCCTCGACATGGGTGATGCACATCCGGTCGGCAAGGCCGATCGCCTGGGCATAGACCTGCCCGCCGCCGACAATGCAAATCTCGTCGACACCGGTTTCGAGCGCCAGCCTTTCGGCCGCCGTCATCGCCTCCGGCAGCGAATGCGCCATGGAGACATCAGCATGGTCGATGGCCGTTTGCCGCGAGATGACGATGTTCGGCCGCCCCGGCAGCGGCTTGCCGATTGAATCATAGGTCTTGCGGCCCATGACGACAGGCTTTCCCAATGTCAGCGCTTTGAAGCGCTTGAGATCGCTCGAAAGCCGCCACGGCATGTCCCCGTCGCGGCCGATGATGCCGTTGCGGGCGACGGCGGCGATGATGGTCCTGCGGATGTCAGCCATGAAATGTCCCGGATCAGACGGCGATCGGCGCCTTGATGCTGGCATCGGCCTCATAGCCGATCAGCTCGAAATCGTCGAAGGTAAAGCCGAAGATGTCGTTCACATCGGGATTGATCCGCATGAAGGGCAGCGGCTTGGGCCGGCGCCCCAGCTGCAGCTTCGCCTGGTCGAAATGATTGTGATAGAGATGAGCGTCGCCAAGCGTGTGGACGAAATCACCAGGCTTCAGCCCGGTTACCTCAGCCACCATCATCGTCAAAAGCGCATAGGAGGCGATGTTGAATGGCACGCCGAGGAAAATGTCGGCCGAGCGCTGATAGAGCTGGCAGGAAAGCTTGCCTTCGGCGACATAGAACTGGAACAGGCAATGGCAGGGCGGCAGAGCCATCTCGTCAACTTCGGCCGGATTCCAGGCCGAGACGATGTGACGGCGCGAATTCGGGTTGTTGACGATGCCTTTGACGAGATTGGCAATCTGGTCGATATGGCCGCCATCCGACGCCGGCCAGGAGCGCCACTGGGCGCCGTAGACCGGCCCGAGATCGCCGTTTTCGTCGGCCCATTCGTCCCAGATCGAAACGCCGTTCTCCTTGAGATAACGGATGTTCGTTTCGCCCTTCAAAAACCAGAGGAGCTCATGGATGATCGAGCGCAGATGCAGCTTCTTCGTCGTGAGGACGGGAAAACCCTCTTCGAGGTCGAAGCGCATCTGGTAGCCGAAGACCGAGCGCGTGCCGGTGCCGGTGCGGTCGCCCCGGTCGGAGCCCTTTTCCATCACGTGGTTGAGGAGATCGAGATATTGCTTCATGTCGCGCTGATTCCGTTTGCGTTAATTTAAGCCTCTCGCAGCAGGAAACCAATCACTCGCAGGCATTTTCCCAATATTTCTGATGGATGGCATAACGCTTTTATGACGTTTGCCCTTTCCATCGGCTGAGGAAACCACTATATCACCCGTGCCGGCTTTCGGGCCGGCTATGGCGATAAATGAGCGGTGTAATAAGCCTATTGGACCCGGGGGCGGTACCCGGCGCCTCCACCAAAAACCGGCGGCCTCGAAGGCCGGCTTTTGATGGGGGCGAAATAGGATCGACAAGGGTGTAAAGATCGTCTTTTTGCTCGGCATTGTACCGCCGTTATCGGGCTAAAATTGTAGTTGCAAACGACAACTATGCGGAAGCTCGTCTCGCTGCTTAATCGCGGTGTGACACTTCAATCAAAGTCCTAGTGGTTCGCACCTCTAGGCGGGGTCCGAAGGCACCTGGCAACAGAAGCCTTCACCTTCTCCCTGCCGCCGAAATCATGTATGCTGCTTAAAAACGTGACTCGGCTCCGGTCTTTCCCAAGGCGCCTGGACGTGGCATATAACCTTGTGAAAAGACTTCCGAACCGACGAAAGACAGGAAAAGCATGGGGCAGGATCATATCCGCTACGACATTCTGGCACAGGATGCACTTCGCGGCGTCATCCGCAAGGTTTTGGCGGAAGTCGGAGCGACTGGACGCCTGCCCGGCGACCATCACTTCTTCATCACCTTCCTCACTGGTGCTGCCGGCGTGCGCATCTCCCAGCACCTGAAGTCGAAATATCCCGAGCAGATGACCATCGTCATCCAGCATCAATTTTGGGAGCTGAAGATCACCGAGACGCATTTCGAGATCGGCCTTTCCTTCTCCGACGTTCCGGAAAAGCTGGTCATCCCGTTCAATGCGATCCGCGGCTTTTACGATCCCTCCGTCAATTTCGAACTCGAATTCGACGTGCCGCTCGCCGATGGCGAGGAATTGCCGTCCGGTGAAATCACCGCCTATCCGGTCGACGCGGCAGGAAAGCCCGATGAGGCCGCGGGCGCAAAACCCGCCGATGGCGAAGAGAAGAAACCGGGCTCGGTCGTCTCGCTCGACTCCTTCCGCAAAAAGCAGTGATTTGAAGGGAGGTCAGGCCTCCCTTTTTTCATAAGGATTCAGGCCCCGCATGAGTGCCGAAATCGTCAATCTGCGCCAATTCCGCAAGAAGCAGGCCCGCTCCGAAAAGGAGACGCAGGCCGAGCAGAACCGTATTTCCTTCGGCCGCACCAAGGCCGAAAAACAGCTCACCCGCAGCCTGAACGAAAAGGCTGACAGGGCGCATCGAGACGGCCGGATCGAGACGGATGACGACGGCGCGTGACGGATTCATGCAAAGCTTGAACAGCCGGAATGGAGTCTGAAGGCTTTGTTTTGTGCATGTCGTTGCCCGGAACCGCTGCGCACTTCCGGGCGACACGCATGGATATCAGGCACTTATGCGGTTTAATTGAATCGACATGACAATCCAATCAAGATGTGAAGCCGCTTCATGATCCGCAAGCATTCAGCGACATTGCACGGCCACCGCACCAGTTTCTCTCTGGAGGAGGAATTCTGGTCCGAACTGAAGACGATCGCCGGAAGCCGCTCTATACCGCTCGCCGCGCTGATTTCGGAGATCGATGATCAACGGCCGCCAGACAGCAATCTGTCCTCGGCGCTCCGGCTGCATGTGCTTGCTTGGGCGAAAGCCGGCGCTGCTGCATAACTCAAAGTGCTGCAGCGTCCTTTGCGCGTCTTTCAGATGCACGGCGTTGTAGCCGCAAGCTGAAATTAAATCCCATGCATTTTCATTGCGCCTGAACGCCTGGCACCTGGTCGAAATTGAGCGAACCGGGCAGCGGCCCGCTCCGCCGCGCGGCTTCCGCTTCGGCGGCAGCTCTCGCCTGCGCATCCGCCTTGGCCTTGGCTTCCGCCGCCCGTGCAGCCGCCGCCTCGGCAGCAGCCTTTTGCGCGGCCGCTGCCTGCGCCAATGCGCGCAGCCGCTCTTCTTCCGCCTGCCGTTGCCGCTCGATTTCAGCCGACTTGACGCGCTCGGCCTCGTTGAACCGGTAGAGTGCTGCCTCGCGCCGAAGCCGCTGCTTTTCGAGCACGATCGCCTGTAGCCGCTCGACGCGCCGGCGCTCGCGTTCAAAGGCGCGCAGCGACAGATAGCTGGTGATATCGGTGACATCCATCGTCTTGCCGGGCGACGGTAGCATGCCGGAAAAATTCAGCCTGAGTGCCGGCTCGGCGCCGGAAAGCGCTTCCGTGCCCGGATTGAGCCCGACGCCCAACGTCGCAGTGATCCGCTCTTCCGGCAGCGCGATCTGCGCATCGGCGGTGATGCGAGCCAGATCGTTGGCGACGGTGACGTTCTGCACGCGCAATGTCCCGTCGGTGATATTGAAGGGGATGCCGAGCGGCGGCAGCTTGGCCTCTCCGTTACTGAGCAGCGTCTCGACGATCGGATGCACCTTGCCGGCATTGATCTGCTCCTGCATCGTATCGGTCGCGGCAAGCAGCGGCGGAAGGATGGCAAGGTTCAGCCCGCGTATGCTGGTATCGCCGAGCCTCAGTTCGCCGGAGCCGTTCAGCGAACTGGCGATCTCGCCGATTGTCTTGCCCGAGGCCTCCATCGACAGCGACAATCCGAATTTGCCGTTGGCGATCGGCGCGCCGTCGCGCAGCCAGACGACGCCGGCAAGATCGGAATCGGCAAGTGCAAGCTTCGTCTGCAGGAAGCCTGTGCCATCGGCATTGGTGAACAGCAGATTGCCGGAGAGCTTTCCGCCGTCCCAGTTGCCGGCCATATCGTTGAGCTGCAGCTCGTCGCCCTTGTAGGCGACGTTGCTGGTAAAATCGGTGACCTCCGTTTCCGGCAGGCCGGGCCAGAACTGCTTGGCCGTCAGCTTCATGTTGACGTCGAGATCCTTGAAGACGGGCAGCCCGAGCGGTGCCGTTGTCAGCGCGCCATTGGCGGGATCGACAATCTGGCCGAACACCGCCTCGCCGAGCCAGCCGGCATCAGCCTTGGAAAGTGTCAGCTCGCCGGCCGCGGTCGTCTTCGCAGCCTTCCGGTCGAAGCTCAGCGCGCCTGAAAACTCGTTGTCGGCCGCATGGCCCTTGAGATCGGAAAAGACAATCTTGTCGCTATCGACGTCGGCATTGACCTGCAGGCCAAACGGCAGGCCGCTTCCCGTCTGCGGCAGGGCGATCCCGTTCATGATGAGGTAGGGGTCGATATCGGCGCTGTCGAGCGAAAGCGCGATCTGGCCGTTCATGAAAGTCTCCGGCCGGACATCGACCTTGCCATTGGCGGTGAACGAGGACCGGTCGGTCGCAAAGGTCAGCGCCGCATCGGCAGGATCGTTGCCCGATGCCTTCACCTTCAGCGTCAGCCGGCCATTGGCGCCGACATCGACCGGCAGTGGATCGAGCCCGGCCTGGCCGAACAAGACCGATGGCACGGCGTTTTCGAGCGTCGTCTCAAGGCTCGTCGTGCCGTTGCCGGTCAGCGCCAGGAGGTCGGACATGCGGTAATCGAGATTGACGCGGCTACCGTTCGAGACGCCGGCAAGCGTCACCGTCAGGGCGTTGCCTTCGTCGCCGCCTAGCGACAGCGCGCCGCGCAGCGCCGTATTGCCGTACCAGCCGGCGTTGCGCACCAGCCGGTCGAGCACCGGGTGATGCGGCAGGTGTTCGCGCAGCATGGTGAAGAAGCCGCCGGGATCTGCCGATTTAAAGGTGATCTCGCCCGCACCCTTGTAGTCAAGCAGCGACCCTTCTGCCCTGCCCGTCGCCGTCAGCTCGGCGCCTGCGAGATTCTTGATCGACAGCCGGTCGACGGCAAGCGCGCCGTCGGCGATGGTGAAAGTGGTCTCGACATTTTCGGCATCGACGCCGAAGGCGGTGAACCTATCGGCCTTGAGCTGGGCGGCGATCTTGTGGTCGAGCACGTTGTCGCCGGCATCCTGGCCGGTCATCAGCCCGCTCAGCGCCTGCAGCGCATCGAGATCGAGCGTATCGCCGTTCAGTGCCACCGACAGCGTCGGCGTCTGGCCGGAGATCGCCTGCCGCTCCAGCCGGCCCTTCAGCGTCGCCGCTCCAATAGCGATCTCAAGATTTTCGAAACGCTGCAATTCGTGTGTCAGGCTGACATTGGCGGAAAATCCCGCCTGCCGCAATTGCCGGATGGCCGGGTCGACCGAGCCGGCAAGCCAGGAGGCAAGTCCCGTCGGCTGGCTGGAGGCCACCACGATCTGGCCGTTGAACGAGGCTTCGCCCTGAAGCAGCAGCTTGCCCTTGCCTTCCACCTGCGTGCGCCCCGGCAGCGTACCGCTGGCGCTGTCGATCATCCAGCCGGTACCGGCCGGCTCCAACTCCAGCTGCACGTCGCGCAGCGTCGTATCGCCGGCGACGATCGCCGGCAGCTTGACACTCGCCTTGCCCGGCACCTGCGGGATCGGTACCTGGCCGATGACATCAATTAGCGAACTCAGGCGCTGGCGCCCCGAAACCGCCGCGTCGCGCGTCGTCTTGCCGGCCGCACCCTGGTTGCCGATGCGGTTCACATCGATCTGCTGCCCGTCGGCGGTCAACAGGAATTCCGGCGCATTGCCGGTATCGAGCGTCGCCTCGCCGGTTATGACGTAGGGATCGTCGGTTGGGCCGATCTCCATCCGGTATTCGGGAATGCGGATGCGTTCGTTGGTGAGTTCGAAGCGGCCCTTGACGCGCGGCGGCTGCTCTTTCTTGTTGGCGGGCTTGGCACTGTTGCGGTTTTCGATCGCCGCCGAAAGCTGCCCCTGATAGTTCGGTTTACTGTCGACGAGCTTCAGTTCGCCGTCGAGATCGACGCTGACGGGGTGCTTATCCGGCGAAAGCTTCGTGCGCATGCGCAGCACGCCCTTCTCGTCCGGCTGGCTGCTCGAGATCAAAAAGCTGCCGTGTTCGCCGTCGAGGGCCGCATCACCCTCGATGCGCCAGGGGCCGGCCAGCGACTTGGCCGACATTTCCGCGTTGAGGCCGGTGATGCGGCGTGAGCGGCCCGACTGATCGTCTATGAACTCGACTTCGCCGCCACTGACATGCACGTTTTCGAGAACGACGGTTTTCGCCGGTATTTCGGCGCGGCTGCCGCGCATCCAGTCGAGCGTGCCGTCCTTGAGCAGTCTGAGGCGCACTTTCGGATTGACGACGCGCATGTCGAAGATCAGCGCTTCACCCGACAGGAAAGGCGCGAGTTCGGCATCCATGGAGAACTGCTCGACCTTGACGATCGGCGTGCCGTCCGCCTCCTGGCCGACGCGCACATCGTGCAGCGTGACCGACGGAAACGGTAGGAGCCGCGCATCCACCGTCCCGTAGACAGTGACTTTCTTGCCGATGATGCGGCTCGCCTGATCCTCGAAATTCTTGCGGAAATCCGTCCAGTCGATGAATAGCGGCGCAAGCAGCGCCACAAACAGCGCTACGACGATCACTCCCCCCAGAAAGACGAGGAACCGGCCTACCAATTCAAGCATTCTCCATTCGGGATTCTGGTGTCGACACTAGAACACTTCCGGCAAAAGTGCCCAGCGGTTTTGCGGGGAAAAGTGCCAAGCGACTTTCCCGGCGAATTGCGGAAAAACAAAAAGATAGAGCATTTCCGGAGTGCAGACAAAAACGGAAATGCCCTGGCGCCGTTGGTGTCGGGGCGAAGGCCCAAGTTCATGAGAATATTCCGGTCAGCCATGGTGGAAAATCTTGCCGGGATTGAAGATATCATCCGGATCGAGCGCCTGTTTCACCTGTCGCATCAGATCCACAGCGCCTCCGAGTTCCTGTTTCAGAAACGCCATCTTGCCTTGGCCGATCCCGTGTTCGCCGGTGCATGTCCCGTCCATGTCGAGCGCCCGTTGGTTGAGCCGTTGCACGAAGCTCTCCGCCATGGCGATGTCTTCGGCGCGTCTGTCGTCGAACAACAACAGCACATGGAAGTTCCCGTCGCCGGCATGGCCGACGATCGGTCCGAGCAGCCCGTGCTCCTCGATATCCGCCTGCGTTTCGGAAACGCAATCGGCCAGCCTCGATATCGGAACACAAACATCGGTCGAAAGTGCGGCAAGCCCAGGCGCCAGCGCCCTTGCAGCCCAATAGGCGTCGTGGCGGGCCTTCCAGAGTTTCGTCCGCTCCTCGGCATTGGCGGTCCACAGGAATTCAGCCCCGCCGCACTCTGCTGCGATCTCGGCGAAGGCTGCCGATTGCAGCGGCACCGTCTCGTCGGTGCCGTGGAATTCGAGGAAGAGCGTTGGGCTTTCGGCATAGGAAAGCTTGGAATACGCATTGCAGGCCCGCATCTGCACCGTATCGAGCAGCTCGATGCGCGCCACCGGAATGCCCATCTGGATCGTCATGATGACGGCATCGCAAGCAGCCTTGACGCTCGGAAAGGCGCAGGCGCCACCGGCGATCTTCTGCGGGATTGCCTGCAGGCGCAGCGTCACCGAGGTCAGGATGCCGAGCGTACCCTCGGCGCCGACGAAGAGCCGCGTCAGGTCGTAGCCGGCGGAAGATTTGCGGGCGCGCCGGGCCGTGCGGATCTCCTCACCATTGGCGGTGACGGCGGTGAGGGCAAGCACATTGTCCTTCATCGTTCCGTAACGCACGGCATTGGTGCCCGACGCCCGCGTCGAGGCCATGCCGCCGATCGAAGCATTGGCGCCGGGATCGATCGGGAAGAACAGGCCGGTATCGCGCAGATGGATATTCAGCGCCTCACGCGTCACACCCGGCTCGACGGTGCAGTCGAGATCCTCCGGATTGACCTCGAGCACGCGGTTCATGCGGCTGAAATCGATGGAAATACCGCCATTGGCGGCATTGACCTGACCCTCCAGCGAGGTGCCGACACCGAAGCCGATCACCGGCACCTTGTGGGTCGCACACGCTCTGACCGCCGCCTTCACGTCCTCGGCGCTCTCGGCGAAGAGCACGCCGTCCGGCAATTGCGGCGGGATGTAGGTGGTCGTGTGGGCATGCTGTTCGCGGAAGGACTGGCCGGTCTGGAAGCGCTCGCCGAAGCTCTGTTTGAGAATGCCGAGCACGGTAGCTATCCCCGCCTCGTTGCGTGTGCCGGCCTTCGCGTCCTTCAGCGCCATCCCTTTAATCTCCCTGCCATTCCGCCGAAACCGTATCGTGTCCCGCAGGCTACAGCGCCGCGCGTCTTTTCAGATGCGCAAAGGACGCTGTAGAACTTTAAAATTGCTGCATAATTTCATCCCTAAATCGATTCCGATTTGAAGAATTATGCAGCAGGCTGGGTATGCGGCAAGTCAAAGCGGCTGTCCAGTTAAGATTGGCAGAAGATTTCATTCCCCCTTTGTTATAGGCCGGTTGCCATAGACAAACACCGCCGCCCCCGGCACCTCAGACGATTGGTGGGTTGAGCCGCGCAAAACCCTCCTGCCGCCGATAGGGGAAATAGGGATAGGGCACTGTTACGGCGCTGACGGCGTCGAGCCTTTCGATCTCATCTTTCGACAGCCTCCAGCCGACCGAGCCGAGGTTTTGCCTGAGCTGCTCCTCGTTGCGGGCGCCAATGATGACGCTCGATACCGTCGGCCGGCTGAGCAGCCAGTTGATGGCGATCTGCGGCACCGTCCGGCCGGTCTCGGCTGCGATGGCATCCAGCACATCGATGATGTCGAACAGCTTCTCGTCGTCGACAGGCGGGCCATATTGCGCCGTCTCGTGCAGCCGGCTTGACGCCGGCAGTGGCTGGCCGCGGCGGATCCTGCCGGTCAGCCGTCCCCAGGCAAGCGGGCTCCAGACAAGGGCGCCGACGCCCTGGTCGGCGCCGAGTGGCATCAGCTCCCATTCGTAATCGCGTCCCGCCAGCGAATAATAGACCTGATGGGCGACATAACGCGGATGGCCGTGGCGCTCGGCGGCGGCAAGCGATTTCATCAGCTCCCAGCCTGAAAAGTTCGAAACCCCGACATAGCGGATCTTGCCTGATGCCACGAGCCCGTTAAGCGTCGACAACACCTCCTCGACCGGCGTCGAGGCATCGAAGGCATGAAGCTGCAGCAGGTCGATATAGTCGGTCCCGAGCCGGCGCAGCGCATCTTCCGTCGCACGGATCAGCCGCGCCCGCGACGTTCCCCAGTCCTGCGGCCCCTCGCCCGTCGGCAGCGCCGTCTTCGTCGAGATCAGCACCGCATCGCGCCGGCCGCGGATCGCTTGGCCGAGCACCTCTTCGGACGCCCCGGCCGAATAGACATCGGCCGTGTCGAAGAGATTGACTCCGGCTTCGATGCATATGTCGACGAGCCTTCGCGCCTCCTGGGCATCGGTATTGCCCCAGGCGCCAAACAGCGGGCCGCTGCCGCCGAATGTGCCCGCACCAAAGCTCAACACCGGCACTCTGAGACCGGATGCGCCGAGATTTCTGTAGTCCATGGATCTGTCTCCTTCGTTTCCTCTGAGATAGACCTTGTCCAATTGGTGATATAGATTGCCTGCGAGCAAATCATCTGTGACTTGAATTCATCATGAGCCGTCAGGACATCAACCGCTCCGGCGAAATGGAAGTCTTCGTCAGCGTCGTCGAGCGCGGTGGCTTTTCCGCGGCCGCCGCGGCCCGGCGCATGACCCCGTCGGCCGTCAGCAAACTCGTCGCCCGGCTGGAGGCACGCCTCGGCGCCCGACTTGTCAACCGTTCGACCCGAAAGCTGCAGCTGACGCCGGAGGGCTGCGCCTTCTATGAGCGCAGCATCGCCATCCTTGCCGATATCGGCGAGGCGGAGCGCCATGCTTCAACCGGCGAAGAAGCGGCCGGGCGCATCCGCATCAATACCAGCGGCTCGTTCGGCAACCATGTGCTGGCGCCGCTCGTCCCCGCTTTCATGGCGCTTCATCCCGCCGTGACACTGGATATTTCCCATACCGACAGGATTATCGACCTGATGGAGGAACGCGCCGACGTCGCGATCCGCGCCGGCCCCTTGAAGAATTCCAGCCTGATCGCCCGCAAGCTTGGCACCACCGGCAAGATCATCGTCGCCTCGCCGGATTATCTCCGGCGTCACGGCGAGCCACGCACGGTCGCCGATCTCCATCGCCATTGTCGCATCGGATTTTCCTACGCCCGCGCCGTCGAGGGCTGGCCGCTACGCGAAGACGGCGAGACGGTGACGATGCCGATCACCCCAGGCGTGCAGGTGGGAGACGGCGAAGCCATGCGGCACCTGGCGCTATCCGGCGCCGGCCTTGCCCGCCTTTCAGCCTTCACCGTGCACACAGATATCGATGACGGCCGCCTGATGCCGGTGCTCGAAGAGCTCAATCCCGGCGATCGCGAGGAATTCCACGCCCTCTATATCGGCCAAGGCGGCCCGCTGCCGGCACGCGTGCGCGCGCTGCTCGATTTCCTCGCCAGCCACGTGCGGCTGTGATGTATCTCGGCCAAACCGTTCAGCAGTTGGCGACGATGACACGCATGAAAACAATGGCTTGAAGCGGCCGGATGAATCAATTTCGCAGTCCACGACGCCGAGACGCCAGATTTCGCAATTGACCGTCCGCCTCGCACCCGCCTATACCAGACCCGCGTTAGCCGGCCCTTGCCACCGGCCACTCTTTGTCGTGCCGGGGCATCCTCCCACCTTCAGCCTCATGGCTTGGCACCGGCCAGGAAAGGTACGGGGATTATGTCACCCAGCGACGCAAGCCGCCTGCTGCGCGATACCGGCCTGCCGAAATGGGCGCTGCTGCTGGCGCTTTCGCTCGCTCTCACCGTCTTCCTCGAACTCTTCGCCCTGCCTGCCTCGCTGCTGATCGGGCCGATGGTCGCTGCAATTCTGCTGGCGCTTACCGTCGGGAATGGAAAGCTTCATGTGCCCTTCTGGCCGCTGCAGCTCGGCCAGGTCTTCGTCGGCCTCATGATGGCGCGCACCATTACGCCCGACATTCTCGGCACCATGACAAAGGACGCACCGCTCTTTCTGCTGTTCATCTTCTCGGTCATCGCCATCGCCACCGGCCTCGGTTGGCTTCTGACACGCTGGCAGGTGCTGCCAGGAACGACTGCCGTCTGGGGCTCCTCGCCGGGCGGCGCGTCCGCCATGGTCATCATGTCGGAAGCCTATGGCGCCGATGCCCGCCTCGTCGCCTTCATGCAATATCTGCGCGTCGTCTTCGTTGCCGTCGGCGCCTCTGTGATCTCGCGCCTGTGGGTGGCGACAGACGGCGCCGAACCGCCGCCGCTCGTCCTCTTCCCCGAAGTCGATTGGCCGGCCTTTGCGGCGACGTTCGCTTTCGCAGCCATCTGTAGCTATGGCGTAAAACGTCTGCGCATCCAGGGCGGCACGATCATCGTCCCGCTCTTTCTCGGCGCCTTCCTGCAGGGCTTGGGCCTCTTGAAGATCGAGCTGCCGATGTGGCTGCTTGCCATCGCCTATGCGCTCGTCGGCTGGAGCATCGGCCTGCGTTTCACCCGCTCGATCCTTGAGCACGTGGCGCGCGCTCTGCCGCGGGTATCGGCCTGCATCATACTGCTGATGACGCTCTGCGGCTGCATGGCGGCTGCCCTTCATATCTTCGCCGGCATCGATCCGCTGACGGCCTACCTCGCCACCAGCCCAGGCGGCGCCGATTCCGTCGCCATCATCGCGGCCTCCAGCGATGTCGACGTGCCCTTCGTCATGGCGATGCAGACCGGCCGCTTCCTGGTAATCCTGATGATCGGCCCGATGCTCGCCCGCTTCATCGCCCGCCGTTCCGGCCTAGCGGAAAACCCCGTATAAAGCGCCGCGCAGAGTTGTGGGCGAGCGTTGCCCATTGGCCGGGCGTCATGCCATAGGCTTTCTTGAAATGCCGATTGAGATGGCTCTGGTCAGCGAAGCCCGTTGCCGCTGCTGTATCCGAAATCCCCTCGCCTGCGCCGATCATCGCCCGCGCCTGCTGCAGCCGCCGCATCAGCAGGTAGCGATGCGGGCTGGTGGCGAAGGCCGCCCGGAAATGCCGCGACAGCGCGAAACGGTCGAGCCCGGTCACCGCCTCGAGCTCGCCGGAGCGTACCGGCCGCGTCGTATGCGCCTCGAGATAATCCAGCGCCGCCCGCGCCTGCCGCCAGGCAACGCCCCCGAGCGGCCGGCGCGGCAACGACGCATGCCGGGACAGCCCACCCGCCACCTGCGACAGGAAATCGTCGACGAAAAGCTCGTCCAGTTCGCGGTCGAGTTCGCTGAGCGCGGCGAGCAGCACACCCCCAAGCGCCGGATCGCCGATGACGGGTTCGTCGACGAAAGGCAGGCCGACTCCATCCGCCTCCAGGCATTCGAGAAGCAACGACGGCTCCAGGTAAAGCATACGGTATTGCAGCCCGTCCTCGGTCCCTGCCCCGCCGTCATGCTCCTCGTCCGGATGCAGCACGATCACCTGCCCCGGCAGGCTGAACCGTTGCTCGCCGCGATAGCGAAAGGTCTGCACCCCCTTCAGCGTCACGCCGAGCGCATAGGTGTCGTGACGGTGCGGCTCGAAGGCATTGCCTGAGAATTGCGCCCCGATGCGCTCGATGCCGGGAAAAGCCGGCGCCGCCAGGATGGCGTTGCCGGATGGTCCTGCGCACAAACGTTCAAGACCTTCGAAGGCCTGCGGATGTAGATCCTGGCTCAACGCGCCCGATGCTCCATAACCGATACCAAATGAAAGACAGTCCCATGTTTGATACCAAAATCGCCGTCGTTCTGCGAAACAATCTTGCCGGCTGGCAGAAGCTGAATGTCACCGCCTTCCTGATGACCGGCATCGCCGGCGGGCATCCGGAGATTATCGGCGAGCCCTACAAGGACCGTGCCGGCAATCTCTACAATCCCCTATCGATCCAGCCGATCATTGTTCTCTCCGCTGACGAGGCGACGATGTCAGCGGTCCACCGCCGTGCGCTGGAGCGCGATATTACCGCCTCGCTGTTCATAGAGGAAATGTTTGCGACCGGCCACGACGCGGCCAACCGCGCCATCTTCGCCGAGTTTGCGCCAGACGATGCCAAGGTGGTCGGCATCGCGCTGCGCGCTGACAAGAAGATCGTCGACAAGATCACCAAAGGCGCGACGATGCAGCAGTAACAAAAACGGCCGGGCATAGCCCGGCCGCTTCAAAGACTGAAAAATCCGGCTCAGCCCTGGGTGATCGGCGCGATCTGGATTTCGACGCGGCGGTTTTGAGCGCGGCCGGCCTCGCTGGCGTTGGAGGCGACCGGCTGCGACGGGCCGAAGCCGACGGCGGAGACGCGGCGCTGGTCGATTCCCTGGCCGCCGAGATAATCGGCAACAGAAAGCGCGCGGCGCTGCGACAGATCCTGATTGTGCTGCAGGCTGCCGGTCGAATCCGTATGGCCGTTGACGTCGATCAGCGTGCGATTGAATTTGCGCAGCACGATCGCCACCGAATTCAGCGTTGGATAGAAGCCCGGCTTCACCGCGTCCTGGTCGACGTCGAAGGTGATGTTCGACGGCATGTTGAGGATGATGTTGTCGCCGTTGCGGGTCACCGAAATGCCGGTGCCTTCGAGCTGGGCGCGAAGCTCGGATTCCTGCTGGTCCATGTAGTTGCCGATCGCGCCGCCGGCGAGTGCGCCGACGCCCGCGCCGATCAGCGCTGCGTTGCGCTTGCCGTGGCCGCCGCCGCCGACAGCCACGCCGACGAGAGCGCCGCCGAGGGCGCCAAGCGCTGCGCCGCCCGCCGTATTGGAAACCTTCTGTTCACCGGTATAGGGATCGGTTGTCGTGCAAGCGCTGAGATAGCTTGCTGCAACAGCCAAAAGTAGGAATTTCTTGATCATGGACAGGACGGTCTCCGTTCAAAGCTGATGCGAGCAAATGGCAAGGATTGCGGCAAGAAAATGAAGATGCCCTCTTGATAGGGGAATTTCAGTCGCCGAAACAGCAGCCATGTTGCGGGAACGCGCTGATATCACCAGTTTTAATGGATCGGCCACGCCGACACCACTGAGCGCCGTTGGCCAGCCCGGTCCTTCGAGGGCCCTTAGGGGCGCCTAAGGATGAGGTCAGAGAGAGGTCGCTGGGTGATCACTTAGAAATTCTGGAACAGCTGCCTGACCGTATCATAAGTGGCATTGGCGATATTCAGCGATTGCAAGCCGAGCTGCTGCTGCGTCTGCAGCGCCTTGAGCTTGCTCGATTCCTCCTCCATGTCGGCATCGACGAGCCGGCCGATGCCGGCGGTGTTGTTATCGTGCAGTTTGGTGGCAAAGTCGTTTTGCAGGTTGATGCGTTTTTCCAGCGCGCCGAAGGCCGAACCGACTGTCGTCAGCTGCGTCAGCGCGGCATCGACGACGCTGATCATCTGCCCGATCTGGCCTTTCGTCATACCGGTTGCCACCGAGATCACCACTTGGCCGGCCGTGGTGCCGTTCTTGCTCGTCATCAACACGTAGTTCTGTGCGGCGCCGAGTTCGGTGGCGAAATTGGACGAGGTCAGGACGCCATATTCACCAGTACCGGTGGCACGGTCGTCGATCAGATAGCGCGCATCCTTGGAGGTCGTGGCTCCGACCGGCGTCGTGTCGATATGATAGCTCAGCATGCCGACGGAGACCGTCCCGTCGGCATTGCGGATGAAGGAGGCCGGGATCTGGCGCGGCTGCGTCGGCGTCGCGTCGTTGTTGAGGATCACCCAATTATCGCTATTGAAGGTCGCTGATTCAGAAACACTGCGCAGTTGCTCCTGCAACTGCTTGATCTCTTCATCGACCTTGTTCTTGTCGATACCGTCTTCGGTTGCAGCAACCAGCTTGGCCTTGATCTCCGAGACGACGTCGATGACGTTCTGAACGCCGGTATAGGCAGTGCCCATGGTCGCAGCCGCCATGCCGAGCGCATCCTGAATGGCCGAAACCGCCTTGTTGTCAGTCCGCGCGGTGGTGGCGACCGACCAGTAGACGGCATTGTCGGCGGCTTTTGCGACACGCATACCGGTCGTGATATGGTTCTGCGTGACCGTCATATTCCGGTTGATATCGCGCAGCACATGAAGCGCCGCGTCCACGGAGACGCGCTGATAAATACTCACGGGAACTAAACTCCAAAACGCAAACAGGACGCAAACTAAACAAGAAATGAACCGTTGCCGCGCGGACATTCATGTCCCGGGTCGCTGAAACGCCAGCGAATTGCAGCCTTCAAGAAATGACGAAGACCAGCGGGTTACTGGTGACGATCATTGCCGTTTATGCTTAACAAACGGCTAAACTTCGGAAGAAATTTATCTTGTTTCGTAAGGTTCATAACCCATGAAAATGCCGCCAGATGGGATCCGGCGGCGCTTGAGTCTGATGTGAACTCTATTCGGCGGCCTGAAGCTGCTCCTCGTCGGGTGCTGCGCGCGGCCGAGTGGCGACCGCCATCTCCTCGTGCAGGCGCGCTTCTTCATGAGCGTGCGGCTTGGCGAAGCGGGCAAGCAGCAGATAGGCGACCGGCGTGATGAATAGCGTCACTAGCGTCGCGAAGCCGAGACCACCAACGATCACCCAGCCAAGCGCGACGCGCGCTTCGGCACCCGCGCCATGGGCAAAGACCAGCGGCACGCCGCCGAGGATGGTGGCGATCATCGTCATCATGACAGGACGGAGGCGCAACGCGCAGGCCTTCTCAATCGACGAGCGCACGTCCTCGCCCCGGTCGCGCAGCTGATTGGCGAATTCGACGATCAGAATGCCGTTCTTCGCCATGACGCCGACGAGCAGCACCAGGCCGATCTGGCTGTAGATGTTGAGGCTGGAGCCGGTGATAACAAGCGCGAAGACGGCGCAGGCAAGGCCGAGTGGTACCGTCGACATGATGATCAGCGAGGAGAGCACGCTCTCGAACTGCGCCGCCAGCACCAGGAAGATGATGACGATGGCAAAGCCGAAGGTCAGCGCCATGCCGCTTGAATTTTCCTCCAGCGTCGCGGCTTCGGCGAGCGGCAGCAGACGTGCGCCAGCCGGCAGCAACGGCTGCGCAAGCTGAGTCACCTGCTTGACCGCATCGCCGAGCGACATGCCGTCTCTAAGGCCGGCGGTGATTGCGACCGAGGCCAACTGCTGCTCGCGGTTGAGCTGCGGCGCGACCGAACCTTCCTTCATCGTGGCGATCACCGACATCGGCACGATCTTGCCGTCGCCGGTTTTCAGGAACACGTTCTCGAGGTCGGTCGGATCGTCGATCGGCCGCGTCGTCGAAGTCAGAAGCACGGGATAGGATTCGCCGTCGACAAAGACATCGACCACCGAGCGCCCTTCGAGCAGCGACTGGATCGCCGTCGAAAGCCCGGTTATGTCGATGCCGAGATCGGAAGCGCGTTCGCGGTCGATCGCCACCGACACCTGGGCCTGGCTGGGCTCGTTGGTCAGGCGCGGCGTGTCGTACTGGCCGGTGGCGTCGAGTGCCTGGACCAGCTTGGCGGCGGCCGCCGTCAGCGCCTCGTGATCATTGCCGATCAACGCCATCTGCAAGCCGCTGCCAGCGCCGCGGATGCGCAGGCTGTTGGAGGAGATGGCGTTGCCGCGCAGCGCCGGCACCCTTGATGCCGCCTGGTTGATGTCGGCGACAATTTCCGCCTGCGTCCGATGGCGATCTCCCCAGGGAGCGAGCGTCAAAACCATAAAGCCGCTGTTCAGCGAACCACCCTGGCCGGAGATCGAGAAGACGTTGCGGATGTCGCCGTTATCGACCAGCGGCTGCAGATATTCCTCGACGAGCTGCATCTTGTCGCGCGTATACTCGAGGCTCGATCCTTGCGGCGTCGTCAGCCGCATCATCACCATCGACCGGTCCTCTTCGGGTGTCAGCTCGCTCTTGACTGTGGAAAAGGCGACGAGTGCCGCGCCGGCGAGGATTACCGAAAACAGGATGACGACGAAGGGGGCGTTGAGGCAGCCGTGCAGCGCCCATTTATAGAGGCGGGCGAGCGCCCCGCCGAAACGGCCGAGCGCGCCGTGATCCTCGATCATCGGCTTGGTCAGCATGCGCGAGGCAAGCATCGGGCAGAGCGTCAGCGCCACAATCGACGACAGCCCGACGGAGAAGGCGAGCACGAAGCCGAATTCACGGAACAGGCCGCCGACCTGTCCCGGCAAGAAGGATAGCGGTATGAACACGGCCGCCAGCGTCGCGGTCGTGGCGATAACAGCGAAGAACACCTCGCGTGTTCCAAGCACGGCGGCCGCGCGCGGCCCCATGCCTTCAGCGCGCCGCCGCACGATGTTTTCAAGCACCACGATCGCGTCGTCGACGACGAGGCCGGTCGCCAGCACGATCGCGAGCAACGTCAGAATGTTGATCGAGAAGCCGACCATGTAGATCGCCGCCAGCGTGCCGATCAGCGCCACCGGCATGCTGACCGCCGGGATCAGCGTCGCGCGCCAGTCGCGCAGGAAGAGATAGATGACAGCGGTGACGATGACGGCGGCGAGCACCAGCGCCAGCACTACCTCATGGATCGCACCCTGGATGAAGACGGCGTCGTCGCTGGTGATCGCGATCGTCGTGCCCTCCGGCAGCGTCTTCGACAGTTGCTCGACGGCAGCCTTGACGCCGGTCGAGATGTTCAGCGTGTTCGACTGTGCCTGACGGATGATGCCGAGGCCGATGCCCGGCTTGCCGTTGGAGCGCAGCGCTGTTTCGCCGTCTCGCGGCCCGAGCGTCACCGTCGCGACGTCGCCAAGCCTGACACGGTCCTGCAGCATGAGCTTGGAAAAATCTGCCGGCGTCTGCAGGTTGGCGGTGGCGCGAACCACGATATCCTGCGTATTGCTCTTCAGCGATCCCGCCGGCACGTCGAGTGCGGCATTGTCGAGCGCCTTCGTCAGGTCGCCAATGGTGAGCCCCCGGCTCGCCAGCGCGCCCTGGTCGACATCGACGCGGAAGACCTTCTCCTGGTCGCCGTATTCCTCGACGTCGGCGACGCCGTCGACTGAGGCGAGGCGATCGACCACCTCGTTTTCGACGAGTTGTGTCAGGTCGTCCATGTTGAGCTTGGTGGAGGTAACGGCAAGGCGCATGATCGCCGAGGAATCCGAATCCGCCTTGACGATCTGCGGCGCATCCGCCTCATCAGGCAGGTTCTGGGTGATGCGGCCGATCGCGTCGCGCACGTCGTTGGCAGCGACGGCGAGATCGATCGCATCGGAGAATTCCAGCGTCACCCGGCTCTGGCCGAAGGAAGAGGTCGATGAGATGGATTTCAGACCGCTGACGCGCGCCACCGCGCCCTCGATCACCTTGGTTAGCTCCTGGTCGATCGTCTGCGGCGATGCGCCGTCGAAGGTCGTGCGCACGGTGACGACGGGACGGTCGACATCCGGCAGTTCACGCACCTCGACACCGACGTAAGCCGCAAGGCCGGCGACGACCATCAGCGTGTTGAACACCAGCGCCAGGATTGGCCGGCGAACGAAAAGCGCGGTAAAGCTCTGCTTGCCCGACGGCCTGTCCTGATGGATCTCGGTCACGCTCACTGGGTGGCGACCTCCGCATTCGCTGCGGTATCGGCGCTCACACGCACCGCCCCGCCTTCACGCACGCGCTGCAGGCCCTGCGTCACGATCTTGTCGCCATCTTTGAGATCGGCTTTGACGAGCACGAAATCCGGATTGCGCTGCACGACACTGACCCGCACCTTGTGCGACTTGTCGTCGTTGACCTGCCAGACGAAGGAGCCCTGCGAATCCCACTGCACCGACACGGGATCGACTGCCGGATATTTGTCGCCGGCAAATTTCATGCTGACGCTGAAGGACATGCCGGCGCGCAGCTCATCCGAACTGTTGCCGATCTTGGCGCGCAGGCGAAGCGTGCGGCTTGCCGCGTCGATCCGGTTGTCGACGGCTTCGACCATGCCCGAAAATACCTGTCCGGGCTTTGCCACCGACATCGCCTCGACCGGTTGGCCGACCGACACCGTGTTGGCGAAGCGCTCCGGCACCCAAAAGTCGACGAGGATTTCCGAACGGTCGTCGAGCGTGACGATCGGGATGCTTGTCGTGACGTTGTCGCCGATGTTGACCGGTACGATGCCGACGATGCCGTCGATCGGCGCGATAATGTTACGCCTTGCGAGATTGAGTTCGGCGGCCTGCAGCTGCAGCCGCGCCCCCTGCTCGGCGATCTCGGAATCGAACACGTCCATGCGCGACACGCTGGACTTGATGTTGTGATAGAGATTGGATTTCTCGACGGCAGCTTTGACTGCCACATCAGCCTGGCCGCGGGCGATCACCTGCTCCTCGCTGTCGAGCGTGGCGAGCACCTGGCCGGCCTTCACCCTGTCGCCCGACTTGATGAGGATTTCGCGGATCGTGCCCGATGCCTGCGGCGTGACCGCGACCGAGCGGATGGCGTCACCGGTGCCGATGGCGTTCAGCCGGTCGTTGACGACGCCCTGGACGACGGCCTGCGTCGCAACGAGGATAGCGCTGTTGCGCCCGCCGCCATTGCGGCGGTTCTGCCCCTGTCCCTCGCCACGTTGCTGCCCTTGCGCCCGGGCGGCGGGAGCGTCGGCATCCGCCGTCCCCTCAGTCTTTGGCGCGATCTTGGAAACGATGCTGTTTGGTATGCCTGCATCGCGCATCGTATCGCCGGCACCGGGCACAAAGAAAACCCATGCGGCGAAGCCGGCAACAATGACGATCAGAGAAAGTATAAACTGCTTCCAAAAGGCCATTCACGTCTCCGGAGGGACTCGAGGTTGGACCAGGGTCGGTCGAAAGAGGCGCTGCGGGATCAAGATTCCGTCTGATGCGACAATATCGCGCGTTTACAGTCTACCGGCAAGCATAAGCAGCCGGCATTACCGATTTGTAATATCAGCAAAGAATGGAAATAACCCGGCCGCTCACTTTTGCTTGAACAAGCCCTTGCCATGTGTTTGACACCGCCGATTGTCGGGCGAGATGCCGTACAGAATCGCTGCCGATGTGGTTGGATTTCTAAAGCGCGTCGCGATCTCTCAGATTCGCCCCTCGCGCTTTAGCTCTTTGTTTTTACGCATGTCGTTGCGGCAAAAGCGCTTCGCACTTTGCCTGGGAAAACCGCTGCACACTTTTGCGCGACATGCTTTAGCGGCGCATCGACCACCGCAGGCCCATCACAGCCGCAATCCCCAGTATCGGCCACACCGCCCAGAACTGTCCCGTCCAGTTGAGGAGGTTGATGCCGGCAATGCCAAGCGCCACGATCGCCAGCGAGGCGATCCTGCGGTTGAACCGCGTCTGGTCGCGGTTCCAGGCGAGCGCCGCGACGACGGCGAGGCCGAGCACCGGAAAGCACGCCCAGAAAACGCCCTGCCACGACAAAAGATTGATGCCGATCAGAACAGCGGCGATGACACCGAGCACACCGAACAGCCTGCGTCTGCCAGGTACCGGTCTTGCCTCGGCGATCTCAGCCGCCGGCAGCAGTCGCGCCGGGCCGGATCGTTGAGGAGGCGGCGTCTCGTCCTTGGCGTCGCCGATCTTCACCGCGTAGCTCGGCACGCCTTCATCGACGTTCTTCACCATCAGCGGCCCGAGAAACTCGAAACCGACCGCGACCTTGTTGCGAACTTGGTCGTAGACGGTACTGGATATGACGATGCCGCCGGCCGCAGCCGAGGCCTGAAGTCGCGCGGCAATGTTGACACCGTCGCCATAGATATCGTCGTTTTCGACGATCACGTCGCCGAGATTGATGCCGATGCGGAACAGCATGCGCCCGTCCGTCGGGCGGCGGGCGTTGAAGCCGGCAAGTTCGTTCTGGGTATCGACAGCCGCGCGCACCGCTTCGACCACGCTCGGGAAATCGGCGATCAGCCCGTCGCCCCAGGTATTGATGACACGGCCGCCATGGCTTTCGATCAGGCGCCCCATCGCTTCCCGGCAACGCTTCAGCGCCGCAAGCGTCCCCTCCTCGTCAGCCCCCATCAGCCGGGTATAGTCCTGCACGTCAGCACAGAAGATCGTCGTCAGCTTGCGCCGCGTTTCACTCATGGTCTCTCGTCTCCGCCCTATCCACCCCCGGAAAGATCGCTGCAAAGGCTGAAACTGGTCGACTGGAGATCAAGTGGGCGATTGCAACGGCGGTAACCTACTAAGGCTTTGGCTTTGTCGCCACCGATAATTACTCATCATTGCCCGTCAGCATAACGGCCGATTATTGGATGATCTTGCGTGGGCTTGCTGAATGTTCTCTGGCCACGGTATTCGCGCCATCGATTTCCTGAAGCAACACGTCGTAGCCCCAGAGATCAGCGAGGTGTTGCAGGACGAGCCTGGTGTCGGCTTCCTGAAGATAGCTGCCATTCATCATGATATGTTGCAGCAATAGGCGGCGGTCACCGGCGAGGTCGACATCGACGATATCGATTGCCGGATCGGTCCAGCCGATATCGTATTCGCGGGAGAGCTGGCGGCGGATGCGCAGGTATCCGCGCTCATTGTGGATCGCCGAAACCAGCACCCCTTCGGTCTGCTCCGGATCATCGTAAAGATGGAACAGCCGTAACTGGCGGATCAGATTCGGGCTCAGGAATTGGCTGATGAAACTCTCGTCCCGGTAATTGGCCCAGATGTCGCGCAGGACCGCCATCGCATCGCCTCGCCCTGATATATCGGGGAACCATGCCCGGTCTTCTTCCGTCGGCGTCGTAACGATCCTCTCGATATCCTGCATCATCGCGAAACCAAGCGCATAGGGGTTGAAGCCCGAGAACCGCCGGTCGTCGTAGCTCGGCTGGAACACGACATTGGAGTGCGACTTCAAGAATTCGAGGAAGTTGCCGTCGCTGATCTGCCCCCGCTCGTGGAGCCGGTTCATGATCTGGTAATGGACGAAGGTGGCGGTTCCCTCGTTCATCACCTTGGTCTGCCGCTGCGGATGGAAATATTGTGCGACATGCCGGACGATGCGAAGGATCTCGCGCTGCCATGGCTGCAGCCGCGGCGCGGTTTTCTCGAGGAAATAGAGAATGTTGTCCTGTGGAAGGCCGAGCGCGGCGCGGCGCTTTTCCAAACCGCCGTCGCTCGCCTTTTTGGCCTTGCCGACGGGCACCGTTCGCCACAGATCGTTGAACATCTGCTCCTCGTGGGCGCGACGCTCCTGCTGCCGCTTCTCCTCCTGGCGAAGGTCGATGGTGGTCTTGCCCGCATATCGGTGCACCCCGTGCGACATCAGCGCATGCGCCGCATCCAGCGTCCGCTCGACCGCCGTCTCGCCATAACGTTCTTCGCAGCGGGTGATATAACCCTTGGCGAAGTCGAGATAATCGAGGATGCCCTCCGCATCGGTCCAGAGCTTGAAGAGATAATTGTTCTTGAAGAAGTGGTTGTGGCCAAAGGCGGCATGCGCGGTGACGAGCGTCTGCATCGTCGCCGTGTTCTCCTCCATCAGGTAGGAAATGCAGGGAGAGCTGTTGATGACGATCTCGTAGGCAAGGTCGCGCATGCCACGACGGTAGAAGGCTTCGTGATGCGCGAAGTGCTTGCCGAAGGACCAATGGCGATAAAAGAGCGGCATGCCGGTCGAGGAATAGGCATCGAGCATCTGTTCGGAGGTGATGACTTCGATCTGGTTGGGATAGACGTCCAGGCCGAGTTCGTTAAGCGCGATCTCCTCGCAGGCGTCGTGGATACGCTGGAGCGTTGAAAAGTCCCAGTCCGCCCCCTCGAACAACAGCCGCTCTCTTGGCCTCATCGTCATGGTCATGGCGTCACCCTCGACTGCGCATCACGCTTTTGGAAGAGATCGTGGAAAACAGGGAATATTTCGCCGCGCCGGCAGACCTTGCGCATCGAGAGCGGCAGCAGCTCTGAACGGATCCCGTCATAGAGCATCCAAAGCGGCGATCGGGATACGGAAGAGTCGCCGCCTTCTTCGCCGACCTCGATATAGGCGAAGTACTGGCACAGTGGCAAAATCTCGCGCAGCAGCTGACCGCTCAGGTTTCCGTCCGAATGGGCGTTGTCGCCGTCCGAGGCCTGGGCGCCATAGATGTTCCACTCTGCCGGATCGAAACGCGCCGCAATAATCCGACGCATGGCCGCAAGCGCGCTGGAGACCAGCGTGCCGCCGGTCGCCGGACCATAGAAGAAGGTTTCCTCGTCGACTTCCTCGGCCTTGTCGGTATGGCGGATGAAGACGATCTCCACTTTCTTGTAGCGCCTGGACAGGAAAAGATAGAGCAGCAGGTAGAACCGCTTCGCAAGGTCCTTCATGTGCTCCGACATGGAACCGGAGACGTCCATAAGGCAGAACATCACGGCTTTGGCCACAGGCTTCGGCTCGTTTTCGAAACGGCGATATCGCACGTCGAGCGGATCGATATAGGGGATGCGCCGGCTTTTCTCCGTCAAAGATTTAAGTTTCGCCTCAAGCGCCAAGCGGCTCTCGTCGTCCTCGCATTCCTCGATCTGCCGCTGCAGGGCTTCGAGTTCTTCGCGACGCGGACGGTGAAGCGCCACACGGCGCATCATCGCAAGCCTCGTCGTGCGACCGACGGCGATGTTGGACGGCGATCCGGAGACGGAATAGCCGGCCCGCGCCGGAGTTTCCTCTTCGGTTTCGGCTAGACGCCGTTTGGCAAGGTCGGGCAGTTCCAGGTCATCGAGAAACACATCAAGGAATTCCTCGCGGGTGAGCACGAAACGGAAGCCGTCCTCGCCATCGCCTTCGCCCGCATCCTTGGGTTTTCCCCCTCTGCTCCCCGGCGGGCGCGGAAGAATGTCGCCTTCGACGAAAGCCCTGTTTCCGGGCAGGATATGATCGCGGATGCCGCCATCACCCCTTCGCAAGTTCGGTTCGGCCATTCCGTCGATCGGCAGGCTGATTTCCCCGCCGTCGAGCACATCACGAATGTTGCGGTTTTGCAGAGAACGTTTTACCGCCTGCTGCACGGCGCCCTTCATGCGTCGAAGGAACCGCTGCCGATTTTCCAGACTTTTACCGCGCGGATTTAATCGCCGGTCGACAATGTGCATAATGGCTCCGCATTAGCTTGCCTGTTTGACGCGCATGTACCATTCCACAAGGCGTCGAACCTGCCTGTCGGTGTAACCCCGCGCGGCCATGCGCGAGACGAATTCGCTGTGCTTCTTTTCGGTTTCCGAATCCTTCTTCGATCCGAAGGAAATGACCGGCAAAAGATCCTCGACTTGCGAGAACATACGTTTCTCGATCACTTCCCGGATCTTTTCATAGCTCGTCCATGACGGATTTTTTCCGCCGTTGGATGCCCGCGACCGCAATGAGAATTTGACGATTTCGTTGCGAAAATCCTTCGGATTGGCAATTCCCGCCGGCTTTTCGATTTTCGTCAGTTCCTGATTGAGAAGCTCACGGTCAAGAAGCTGGCCTGTATCGGGATCCTTGAAGTCCACGTCTTCGATCCAGGCGTCGGCATAGTCGACGTATCGGTCGAACAAGTTCTGCCCGTAGTCCGCATAGGATTCAAGATAGGCCTTCTGAATCTCATTGCCAATAAACTCTGCATAACGTGGCGCAAGATCGGCCTTGATGAATTCCATATAGCGCTTCTCGACATCGTCGGAAAACTGCTCGCGGCGGATCGCCTGCTCCAGCACATACATCAAATGAACAGGATCGGCGCCGATATCCGTGGTGTCGTGATTGAAGGTGGAGGCGAGCACCTTGAAGGCGAAGCGGGTGGATATGCCGTCCATGCCCTCGTCGATGCCGGCCGCATCCCGATATTCCTGAACGCTGCGCGCGCGCGGATCGGTTTCTTTCAGGCTCTCGCCGTCATAGGTGCGCATCTTCGAAAAGAACGTCGAGTTTTCGTGCTTGCGCAGGCGTGACAGCACGGAAAAACGGGCCAGCATTTCGAGCGTTGCCGGGGCGCATGGCGTATCCGCGAGTTCCGATCCCTCAATCAGCTTCTCATAGATCTTCTGCTCTTCCATCACCCTCAGGCAATAAGGCACCTTGATCACACAAATGCGGTCGATGAAGGCCTCGTTGTTCTTGTTGGCTTTGAAGGTCTGCCATTCCGCTTCGTTCGAATGCGCAAGGACGATGCCCGAGAAGGGTATGGCGCCGATATTCTCGGAGCCGATATAGTTCCCCTCCTGCGTGGCAGTCAGCAGCGGATGCAGCATCTTGATCGGCGCCTTGAACATCTCGACGAATTCGAGGATGCCCTGGTTGGCTCGGTTGAGCCCGCCGGAATAGCTGTAGGCATCGGGATCGTTCTGCGAGTAGGTCTCCAGCTTGCGGATGTCGACCTTGCCGACCAGCGATGAGATATCCTGATTGTTCTCGTCCCCGGGCTCGGTCTTGGCAATGGCGATCTGGCGCAACCGCGACGGCTGAACCCTGACGACACGAAAGCGGGAAATATCGCCGCCGAAGTCGTCGAGCCGCTTCAGGCACCACGGGCTCATCAACCCGTTCAGGCGACGCAACGGAATGCCGTATTGCTCCTGGAGCAGCGACCCCATCGTCTCCGGATCGAAGAGGTTGAGCGGACTTTCGAAAACGGGGCTGATCTCGTCGCCCGCCTTCAGCACATAGATCGGGTGAACCTCCATCAATTGCTTCAGCCGCTCCGCTAAGGAGGACTTGCCGCCGCCGACCGGGCCGAGCAGATAAAGGATCTGCTTGCGCTCCTCGAGCCCCTGCGCCGCGTGCCGGAAGAAGGAAACGATGCGTTCGATCGTCTCTTCCATGCCGTGGAAACCGGTGAAGGCCGGATAGATCCGGATGGTCCTGTTCATGAAGATCCGGCCAAGCCGCGTATCCTTGGCGGTGTCGACCATTTGCGGCTCGCCTATCGCGGAGAGCAGGCGCTCCGTCGCATTGGCATAGGCGATCGGGTCCTTTTTGCAGAGATCGAGATACTCGGCCACCGACATATCGGTTTCGCGGCGCGCTTCGTAACTGCGCGTAAACGCATCGAATACGGATTCGTTCAGCATGGGCCCTCCATTAAGGTTATGCCGCAGGCTCAAAGTCGTATAACCATCGAGATGGCTACGACGTTCCTAAGAATCAATAATTTCGTAGGTATATTCGACGCTCACCGGCTGTTTCTTGCAACGCACAAAAACGTGCATGCACCGGTTATTTTTACTCTACGAAACTGTTTCTCACTATAGTTGAAAAAAGCACCCTTGTGGTATCAGCACATTTCGCGACGTGACAGAAAGATGAAAAAGGTGTGCAATGTCGCCCGTGATTCGAACTCTAGAAAAATCGACGATTGGCAGCCAAATCTGCGTAGAGTCGATGCTGGCCAGCACGTGCCGACCCGCTCCTGACATGATGGAAACGGGCGCACCCGGGCCGTGAACCAATCGTTGCGACCGTCCCCCCGCCGCGGCAACTCAGCCGTTGAAGGCCTTCTCCACCGTAGCGACATCAATCTTGACCATGCCGAGCATCACCTCGGTCACGCGCCTGGCCCGCTCGCGGTTGTGGTCGGCGATCATCTCGGCAAGCATGCGAGGCACGATCTGCCAGGACAGGCCCCAGCGATCCTTCAGCCAGCCGCATGCCTCCGGCGTGCCGCCATTGGCCAGGAATGCTTCCCATATCCGATCGATCTCGGCCTGGCCTTCCAGGAGAATCGCGATCGAGAAGGAATGGTTGAAGCTATCGAGCGGGCCGGCCTTCATTGCTAGAAACGCCTGATCACCGAGTGTGAACTCGATCAGTTCGACGCTGCCGGGAGGCCCGCTCGGCGTCTCCGCCGGCAATATGGTCGTGCGGCCGATCCTGGAGTCGGGAATAACAGACACGTAGAATTCGACAGCTTCACGGGCTTCCTCGGCGAACCAAAGATTTGAAACGACCTTCGCCATGCAACAGCCTCCTTGTTGTTGATGAGCATGTATCCGGACTGCTGTCCGATGATCCAAACCCGATCCAAGGACGTCCTGTCGGCGCCGAATCCGACAGACTGCGATTAGAAATTTTAGCCCCATCCCAGCCGACACGGCGAGCGCAGCCGTGCCGGGCGGCCGCGTTGCCGCCCCCGGTAACCCGCTTGGATTAGTGGTGGCTCGGGAATGAAAGCAGAACATCTTTTCTGGTCTTTCCTTCCCGAATCACTACATTACGCGCCATGAGCAACAGTTTCGACGATATTCCCTTCTTCGACGAAGAGCCGGACGAGATGGCGCGCAAGCCGCAGCCGCCTGCCGCGCCCGCCGGAAGAGCGCCCGCCGCGGGTGGCGGCATTGCCGCTCGCGCCATGGCGGCCCGCGATGGCGGCGCCCGGCCGGATTATCTCGCCGGGCTGAACCCCGAGCAGACCGAAGCCGTCGAAACCTTGGAAGGCCCGGTCCTCGTGCTTGCCGGCGCCGGCACCGGCAAGACGCGTGTGTTGACCACCCGCATTGCCCATATCCTCAATACCGGCCGCGCCTTCCCGTCGCAGATCCTCGCTGTCACCTTCACCAACAAGGCCGCCCGCGAGATGAAGGAGCGCATCGCGCTGCTCGTCGGCGGCGCCGTCGAAGGCATGCCCTGGCTCGGCACCTTCCACTCGATCGGCGTCAAGCTTCTGCGCCGCCACGGCGAACTCGTCGGCCTGCGCTCCGATTTCACCATTCTCGATACCGACGACGTCGTCCGCCTGATCAAACAGCTGATCCAGGCCGAAGGCCTCGACGACAAGCGCTGGCCGGCCAAGCAATTCGCCGGCATGATCGACACCTGGAAGAACAAGGGTCTCGGCCCTGCCGATATCCCTGAGGGCGATGCTCGCGCCTTCGCTAATGGCCGCGGCCGCGATCTCTATTTTGCCTATCAGGCGCGCCTGACGACGCTGAACGCCTGCGATTTCGGCGATCTGCTGATGCATCCGATCGCGATCTTCCGCAAGAACCCGGATCTGCTGAAAGAATATCACGGCCGCTTCCGCTATATTCTCGTCGACGAATACCAGGACACCAACACCGCCCAGTATATGTGGTTGAGGCTTCTCGCCCAGCGCTCCAAGGGCGAGCCGCAGAATGTCTGCTGCGTCGGCGACGACGATCAGTCGATCTATGGCTGGCGCGGCGCCGAGGTCGACAATATCCTGCGCTTCGAAAAGGATTTCCCCGGCGCCAAGGTCATCAAGCTCGAGCGCAATTACCGCTCGACCGAACATATTCTCGGCGCTGCCGCCCATCTGATCGCCCATAATGAAGGACGGCTTGGCAAGACGCTATTTACCGACCGCTCCGATCCAAACGACGTCAAGGTGCAGGTCCACGCATCCTGGGATTCGGAGGAAGAGGCCCGCGCCATCGGCGAGGAAATCGAGCAGCTTCAGCGCGGCAAGCATTTGCTGAACGACATGGCGATCCTCGTACGCGCCTCTTTCCAGATGCGCGAATTCGAAGACCGCTTCGTCACCCTCGGCCTCAACTACCGCGTTATCGGCGGCCCACGCTTCTACGAGCGCCTGGAGATCCGCGATGCCATGGCCTATTTCCGCATGGTCGCCCAACCCGCCGACGACCTCGCCTTCGAACGCATCGTCAACACGCCGAAGCGCGGCCTCGGCGATACGACGGTGCGCGCGCTGCATGACTACGCGCGCGCCCGCGATATCCCGATGCTTGCGGCAGCCGCCGACATCATCGAAACGGATGAGCTGAAGCCTAAGGCGCGAAAGGCCCTCTTCGATGTGATTCAATCTTTCCGCCGCTGGCAGGAACTGCTTGAAAATACACCGCATACCGAACTTGCCGAGCAGATCCTCGAAGAGTCCGGCTATACCGACATGTGGAAGAACGACAAGAGCGCCGAAGCCCCCGGCCGCCTCGACAACCTCAAGGAACTGATCCGCTCGATGGAAAGCTTCGAGTCGATGCGCGGCTTCCTCGAGCACGTTTCCCTGGTCATGGATGCCGAGACCAACGAGAACCTCGATGCCGTCTCGATCATGACGCTGCACTCGGCCAAGGGGCTGGAATTCGACACCGTCTTCCTCCCCGGCTGGGAGGAGGGTCTCTTCCCGCATCAGCGCGCGCTCGATGAAAGCGGCCGCGCCGGCCTGGAGGAGGAACGCCGCCTCGCCTATGTCGGCATCACCCGCGCCAAGCACCGCTGCCACATCTGGTTTGTCTCCAACCGCCGCATCCACGGCCTCTGGCAATCGACCCTGCCGTCGCGTTTCCTCGACGAACTTCCGGAAACCCATGTCGAAGTCGCCGAAATGGAGCAGAGCTATGGTGGGTACGGCCGCGGCGGCTACGGCCAGTCCCGCTTCGACAAGGCCGAACCCTTCGCCAATTCCTATTCCACCCCCGGCTGGAAACGCGCCCAGGCCAACAAGACCGACGCCACGCGCGACAATTGGGGCTCCCGCTCCGGCCACGCCGTCGAACGCATCGGCTATGGCGAAAGCGGCCCGAAGGGGCGCACGATCGAAGGCGAACTGGTGGCAAAATCCACCTCGTCGGAACCGTCGAGGTTCACGCTCGGTGACCGCGTATTCCATCTGAAATTCGGCAATGGCAACATCACCGGCATCGAGGGCAACAAGCTGACGATCGAGTTCGACCGGGCTGGACAGAAGCGGGTACTGGACGGGTTCGTCGAGCGCGTTTGACGTCGCCTGAGCCTGGCGGGAAAACGCTCACCCGAGCATCCGCATCCTTCCAAGACCCAGGATATCATTGACGAGGGCAATGCCGATCCCCGCGGCGACGACTCCCAATCCGATCAGAAAGAGCCGGCGCGACCGATCATATTTGACGGCGATGAGGGAATCGCGCGCCAGCAAATCGGCAAAGACCTTCACCTGAATGGCTATGCCGATGGTCAGAAACAGCATCGGTAGGATATCGATGCGGCTCCAGTCGTTGGGATTGGAAACCCAGACACTGATGAAATTAAGGGAAAAACCGAGGATGATCCCTGCCGCCGTCAGCGAGCCGTTGCGGAACGTCGAATCGATCTTTTCGTTTGGGTCCGCGTCGGACATGGCTTCGGTACCGGCTTGCGTTTGAGCAAGAAAGGCAGAAATCGCGGCCGAGAGCAAGATCGGGCCGGCATCGCCCTCCGGAAAGGTGGACGAAATGCCGCGGCGGCGGAGAGCCGACGCACCGCTCAATGCCCTTTCCGCAAGCCGTCCCGACGCGATCTGATGCAACCCCAGGGCACCCGGTTCCGTGCGACTGAACGCATCGACCACCAAAAAAGCCAACAATTCCAACGAAAACAGCTTTGGCAACCGAAAGGTTAACGTGCGTCGCCCTGCCGCGTCAATCGCACTTCTCCCCTGTCAAAACGTCGCTTTGACGCTTTCTGCAAATCAGCTTAGCCCGGAAGCCGCCCGTCCATGAAAGGCGGGCTTCACTACCAACTTTTCGAAGGAGGTTCCAGTGACCAGTGTTTCATCTCTCGGCAGCACATTGAGCCAGTACCAGTCTCCGCTTTCCAGTCTCGACAAGAATGGTGACGGCGTCATTTCGGCAGACGAGCTCGCCGCCGCATCGCCGTCCCCGAAATCAGGCACGACCGCGACCGACGGCGATAGCGACGATAGTAGCGCCGATATCGCCAAGAAGATCACCGCCGACATCCTGTCGCTGATGCTGTCCTTGCAGAAAACCGACGATCAGGGCGACGGCAGCAATCAAAGCGACGACGCTTCCAAGGGCGTCTTTGCCGCAATGGATACCAATGGCGACGGCAAGTTGACCGAGTCTGAATTCCTCGCCGCCGATCCAAGCAAAATCAATGCGTCAGGCGATAGCGATCCGCTCCTAACCAAGGTGTTGAGCGACATGCAGACAGCTCTCCAGGCCCACCGCAATACCTACGGCCCTTCCGCCGCAGCGAGTGATCCCGCCGAAGACGTGACCGCGGCGTAGTCGGCATGGGGCTCCGCCGGGGGAGCCTCGATCCACCAAGCGTCTGTCTTGCACCTTCCTCCATTTCGACACGAGAACCACCTCAGTCGCCCGCACTGATTGTATTAGGGCATTCTTTTTCAGTCGGTTTCTACCGCTAGTGCCAGAATTAGCACTTGCGCGTCCGCGCCTGGAAATCCACTAGTTGATGCATTCGGTGTGCTTAGCGTCGTACACTGCAATAAGCGAAGGGATTGGCCTTGATGAAAGCGCTGCTGCTCGTCGACATTCAGAACGGCTTCTGCCCGGGCGGCAATCTGCCGGTGCCGGATGGCGACAAGGTGGTTGCCGTCGCAAACAGCCTGATCGACAGCGGCAAATACGACCTGATCGTTGCCTCCCAGGACTGGCATCCGCCAGGCCACGGCAGCTTCGCCTCGGCCCATCCGGGCGCCGCGCCGTTCGAGATCGGCGAACTGTCAGGTAAGCCGCAGATGATGTGGCCCGACCACTGCATTCAAGGCACCCGCGATGCCGAACTGCATCCCGCGCTCAAATCCGCGGAGATCGACTTGATCCAGCAGAAGGGCGAGAATCCCGACATCGACAGTTATTCGGCCTTCCGCGACAATGACCGCGATGCCTCGACCGGTCTTTCCGATTTCCTTGAGGACCAGGGTGTCACCGATCTGGACGTCTGTGGGCTGGCAACCGATTACTGCGTCAAATTCTCCGCGCTCGACGCGTTGGAGATGATGCCGGGTGTCCGCGTCCGATTCATCGAAGACGCAAGCCGCGGCATCACTTCCGAAGGCGTCGCCGCAGCCGTCAGCGAGATGCGGACGCATGGCATCGCCATCATCGACAGCGCCGAAGTGCTGGTCGGCTAACACCGGTTTCGCATGCTGTTGCTAGCCATAGTTCTCTAGCTGTTTAGTCCCGGCATT
>NZ_AEYF01000021.1 GCF_000292525.1 Rhizobium sp. CCGE 510 | reverse complement strand
TCTAGCGGCCGTAGCCGCCATCAATCGCGCCTGAAAACCGTCGGATGTCGGTCACGCGAAAGGTCGGACTTTAATTGGTATTTGCCTCACCGGCGGCCTACCACTCCGTCATCCGCGGACGTCCCTCAAAAGCGTTCTTTCATCGCTATGCCCTGGGGCGGGCAACGCCGAACTTCCTCATCAACGGCGCCTTAAAACCGGGCAGATGCCGCACTTGCCTGCGACATTAAAGCAGCGAGCCATCCAATTGACTCTTCAAATTTTGAGGTATACCTGCTGTCTGAATTTTTAGAATCTAAGTAGAATTTATGCATCATCTCGGCGAAGTTATAATACGGCGACAACAAGAAAAGTTGATTGAAACGGTAAGGAAATTCGTTAAGAGAGGACAACCTTACATTATAATGGACTTTCCTTGCAGTAAGGATCCAGGCGATCATGCAAGTTGGCTCGGATTGGCTAAGGTACTACGAGAAGTAACAGGACGTCTTCCAGTGCTCACTGGCGGCACCACCAAAAGTATCGATGAAATAAAGTCAACGCCTGGCGATGCTCCAATATTCATTTGCGGCTGGGATACTTTTGGAGATGCACGGACAGGCAGGGATGATGTTCGCCACCGCTTGATGTGGAAGTATCCGGATCGAACGATTATCCAGATGCCGCAAACAATTCAATTCGCTAACGAGTCGCTTAGGGAGTACGCGAAACGTACGATTGGGCGGCATCGCAATTTTCATTGCATGACGCGCGATGCTCGGAGTTTCGCGCTAGCAAAAGCCAACTTCGATTGTGATGTTGAGGCTGGCCCGGACACGGCATTCGGCATGCAAATGCTCAAACCGTTCGAGGCTGATCCTCTCAGGGTTTTATACGTCATGCAGCCTTTTGGAGAGGACGACGTTGATATCGCTCCAGCGCGAGCGGTTGTCGACGGACCTCTTACCAATTGGATTAACGGCCCGAACAGTTTGTCGCGCATGCGCAAGTCGAGTGTCGTTAAGGCAGCCGGGCGGCGCGGTTTCAGCCGCTCGGCGATGGTGGCCCAACATCACGAGGACGTCGCTGCTCGATATGTCGACTATGGCGTGAAGATCCTGTCCGGCGCGCAACGGATAATTACCAACCGTTTACATGGTCATATCCTTTGTCTTTTGTTGAATAAGCCACATGCCGCGGTCGCGAGAAACGGAAGTAGGCTCCACGACTTTATCGACAATTGGACCGGCGACAGCCCACTGGTGGAGAAAGCGACAGATGCCGGTGAGCTTTTAGTGGCAATGTCTCGCCTCCCGTATGAGATGAACGGCACTTGGTACAATTCAAGTAAAGTTACAGCCCCAAGTCCAGGTCTTTCCACCCCAGATCTAGTAGCCCACCCATCTATAGTGTGATTCCCAGCAGGAGTTCAGTTTGTCGGTTATACGAGACGACGATATTCTATTCAGCCACGTCAGTGAGAATCGGTCCGCTGCAGCGGTGACGGGCGCCTTCTGGTCGGCGCTGAGCACACTTATACCGACCGTCCTTACCTTCGCAGTTTTTGTGGTGACATCTCGAGTTCTCCAGCCTCAGGATTTCGGTCTTGTCGCGCTCGCATTCAGTATAGTCTCGTTTGCAGGCAGTTTTGGACCGACTGCATTTGGCGAAGCAATCATCCAGCGAGCCGAAATAAGGCGTAGCCACCTCGACACTATATTCCTGCTTTCGCTTGCCTTTTCATTTTTGATCTACGGAGTTCTATGCGTAGCCGCTTCGCCGATCGCGGCATACGTGGGACATGCGGAAGTCACATCCCTGATTTACATCATGGGATTGAAGGTTTTCTTCGATTTCACGGCCGTCGTTCCGAATGCGATTGTGAATAGGAAGATGTCATTCCATTTGGTAGCCGTCCGCACAGTGATCGCGACGATTACGTCTGCTTGCATTTGCCTTGTTTTGGTTCTCGCGGGTTTCGGCTTGTGGGCGCTTGCGATTGCCCAGATCGCGGCCACAGCGGCATCATGCGGCGCTGCATTCTGGGGTGCGGGTTGGTTGCCTGGGCTTCACTTGAAGAGAACAAGCCTGAACGACCTGCTTCACTATGGATTTTTCGCATCCGGCACTCGATTTTTGCAGACGATGAGCTTGGACAACTTGATCATCGGCGTGCTCTTGAGCCCGTCAGCGCTCGGTATCTATAATTTTTCGAAGCGCTTGTTTGATATGATCAACAACATCATTGCTGGTGGCTTAACATCTGTCACGCACGTCTTGCTTTCTTCATTACGGTCCGATCCGAAGAAAGTTCGAGAAGCATTTCTAATGGCAACGTTTGGCTGCGCTCTGGTTTCGTATCCCGTATTCATCGGCCTTGCCGCAGTTGCCGGTGATGCGATCACGACAATTTTCGGTGCGCATTGGATTGACGCCGTTTGGCCGGTTCGGTTCTACTGCGTCATAGGGTTGATGGCTGGGATCGGCTACGTTCAGGCATCCCTGATAAAAAGCCAAGGGGAGATGGATTGGTGGTTTTACTACCAGCTGGCACGAAATCTCCTCACGCTCGTGACCATCGCAATTCTTTATCCTTATGGGGTGACGGTAATTGTTTTCGCGATAATGGTCGAAGTTCTGTTGTTTTGGCCGATCACCAGCTGGAAGGTTTCGCGGCATATAGAGCTGAGTGTCGGCGCGTATCTGATGCAATTCCTTCGGCCCAGCGTGGCTTGTGCGGGAATGGTTGCTGTCGTGTTGCTCCTCCATGAATTGCTAATTCATTGGTCCCCTTATCCACGTTTGGCCGTGGAAATTCTTGCGGGCGGCCTTGCGTACTGCTGCCTGATATTTGTTCTCTGCAGCGCCCGTTTAAATGTTTTGATCGGCAGTATAAAGCAGGCCCGGCAGCGTAAAACCAATCGGGGTGCGATCGTCAATCCTGTAGCGCATCAATCGTGATATCCGGGTTTCTCCGCAGCGACCTATGTTGCGGATTGAACCGACTGTTGCTCAAATCGGTCACTCCCAATGTCGCTTGAATGACGTTCTAATCTACCGCGTCTGAAAGTCCCCTCAGACATAAAGCGCAATAGGATCGATAAGATGACTGGTCTAGACCGCGGTTATTCGCCACTGGCGATTGATAACGTAGGCGTTTCGGTCACTGACCGCAGCCGCTACTATTCTCTCGATGCAATGCGCGGCTTTGCCGCCATTTGTGTTGTCGCTACACATTTCCAAGAGAAATATGCCCCATCAGCTTATCTCGCAGTCGATTTTTTCTTCGTTCTCAGCGGATTTATTATCGCGGAGATTTATGCAAAGCGGCTTTCGCGCGGTCTGCCATTCCAGTCGTTTATGACGGCTCGAATCAAGCGTCTTTATCCGCTCTATTTGATCGGAATTTTGGTCGGCCTCGTACAGATCATTCTGTTAACAAGCTGGGGCCTGAGAAATCAGAGCGTCCCTGACCTGTTGGTCTCGACAATTGCTAACGGGTTTTTGTTGCCCAGCCCAATGTATTTCCTTCAAGCGAATTCGATGCAGGGGATGTTTCCAATCAATGGCCCAGCCTGGTCAATGTTCTGGGAATTGTTGGTGAATATCCTCTTCGCACTTTGGCTTTTTCGGCTCTCTATCCGTGCCCTTTGCCAGGTTGCGTTGGCCTCGGCTGCATTTTTGATTTTTGTCGGTCTTAAGTACGGCATGTTGAATATCGGCTGGGAGTGGCCTTCAGCGGTAGGCGGGCTCCCAAGGGTAATGTTTTCATTTACTGCAGGCGTCCTGATCAGCCGTCTATTCGGTGGCATGCCCGCCTGGCGGAAGGGTTGGACCGCGATCGTGCCGTGTCTTCTTCTGATGATTTGCATTGCAGCGCCGGTTCCATTCGCGCTTCGGCCTTATTACGATTTGATGTTCGCGATGGCCCTCGCGCCGCTCATCGTGATGCTTGGCCTGTTTTTGGAGATGCCTGCAAAAGTACAGACGTTGGCGACGTGGATCGGGTATATCTCCTATCCTGTCTACATCCTACACCGAGGTGTGATCGGTGTTTTCAAGCCTGTCGCGGGGGCTATTGGATTGAATGGACCTGTCGCGTTCTTCGTGCTTCTCAGCGCTGTCATTTGTTTCGCATATGTGACCTCTCGCCTCATAGACAAAAAAATGGCTATACGAACTCGCCGAGCTCGAGAACTGGCGACCCTGACATCAAATGATGGAATGCAATAATAGTCGTACCGTGACCAGAAGCTTTTGAACAAAGGTTCCCGGCACGCAACCGGAGTGAGCCGCGAAGGGGCGCAATCGACCTGAACGTTCGAGCGACGCAGCCCTCCGAGGCCGAAATAGCCCACCCAGGAGCGTAGGCGCGAGGGCTGAACGCCTCTTCGTTCTGACTACGCGCCGCCGCGTCCCGTTTACGGGCCCGTGTCCTTGCCCTTCTCGTCTCGCTCAAGCAGATAGATGTCTTCCGCCAGGTCTTCCATCTTCCTCAGAAGCGCCGCATGCGCGTCGCGCAGGCCCTGATTGTAATAATGGGCGCCGATCTCATCGGCGAAGAAGTCGAGCAGAAACTCTGACGGCAGCACGCCGATCGATTGGTCGAGCTCCGTCTCGAAATAGCGGCGGATGCTGGAAACGATCGTCGCCTTCGCCTCCTTCGAAAATTCGATCTTCTTCATGATTTCCTCTTTGCGGATGCGATCAGGACTTTGATGGTTCAGCGAAATCGATTGGTCAATCAATGAAATTCAATTGCCGACGCAGGCCATAGACCCTATGGAAACCTGAATTCCAACAGGATAAGATCGCATGACTCGCGCCGACTTTGTTGAAGGTTTGCGGGGCGGCTTCGCCGTTGCGCTGGCGTCGGCGCCCTTTGCCGCCCTGTTCGGAGCGCTTGCGGTCGAAAACGGCATGTCGCTTCCCGAGATCGCCCTTATGAGCGGCACCGTCTATGCCGGCGCCAGCCAGATGGTCGGCATCGAACTTTTCGGACACAATGTCCATGCGTGGCTGATCGTGCTGTCGATTCTTGCCGTCAACTTTCGCCACGTGCTCTATTCGGCGGCAATGGCGCGCTATATCGGCGATTTCACGCCGGTCCAGAAATTCTTCACCTTCTTCCTGCTCGTCGATCCGCAATTTGCCGAAGCGGTGAAACGCGGCGAGGCCGGCCTGCCGGTCACCTTCGCCTGGTATCTCGGCTTCGGTATCATCATCTACATCCCCTGGGTGCTGATCAGCGTTGGCGGCGGCCTGCTCGGCGGTTTCATCGGCGATCCCAAAGCCATCGGCCTCGATATCCTGCTGCCGGCCTATTTCCTCGGCATCGTCCTCGGCTTCCGCAAACGCGACAATTTCCTGCCCGTGGCACTCGTCAGCGCGGTCGCTTCGGTGCTTGCCTATCGCTATGTCGGTTCGCCCTGGCATGTCAGCCTCGGCGCCGCCGCCGGCATCGTGCTTGCCGCCCTATTGCCGTTGCCGCCGCAACCGGGTGATCTCGAGGCCGACGCCCGTCAATCCGAAATTCACGAGGTCTGAGCCATGGAATTCGACCTTCACATGGCGCTCGTCATCTTGGCGGCCGCAGTCGCCACCTACGCCACCCGCATCGGCGGCTATATCCTCATTACCAGGATGAAGCACATCCCGCCGCGCATGGAGGCGGCGCTGAACGCCGTGCCGGCCGCCGTGCTGACGACGCTGGTCGCCCCCGCCTTCTTCACCGGAGGCTGGGATTCGAAGCTGGCGCTGGTCGTCGCCCTCTTCGTCGGCCTACGCGTCTCGCATAGCTGGATGCTGGTCGCCGCCTGGATCGTCGTGATGGCTTGGCGCCACACGATCGGGGTCTGAGCACCGGCCCGAAGGCCGGCATCTCAATATTCCAGCGGTAGAGTGGCGTTCTCGAGCCAAGCCCTGACATCGTGATCGTGGACGAGCGGCATCAGCGCCTCGCATGTGCGGCGATGATAGTCGTTGAACCAGTGTAACTCATCATGGGTCAGAAGCTCGGCAACGACGAGGCTGCGGTCGATCGGGCAGAAGGTCAGCGTCTCGAAGCCGAGCATCGCGGCATCACCGCCGTCGATCTCCTCGGCCCCGCGCACATAGATCAGGTTCTCGATGCGGATGCCGAAGCTGCCGGGCCGGTAATAGCCCGGCTCGTTCGATAGGATCATGCCGGGCAGCAGTTCCTGCGTCGAAAGCCTGGAGATGCGCTGCGGCCCCTCATGCACCGAGAGATAGGAGCCGACGCCATGGCCTGTACCATGGGCGAAATCGGCGCCTGCCCGCCACAGCGCGATGCGCGCCAGCGGATCGAGGTCGCAGCCGCGCGTGCCCTTTGGGAAACGCGCCGTGCTGATCTGGATCATCCCCTTCAGCACCAGCGTGAAGAAGCGGCGATGCTCGTCCGAGACAGTGCCGATGCCGACGGTACGGGTGATGTCGGTCGTGCCATTGATATATTGCGCGCCGGAATCGATCAGGAAGAGTTCGCCGGACTCGATCATTCGGTTGGTCTCGGTCGTCACGCGGTAGTGCATGATCGCCGCATGTTCGCCGGCACCCGAAATCGTGTCGAAGGAAATGTCCTTCAGCGGGTTCTGCATGCTCTGGCCGACGCGGGCACGCGCCGCTTCGAGATGCTCGGCGGCAGCGATCTCGCTCACCGTCCCGGGTTTCGTCTGCGACAGCCAATAGAGGAATTCCACCATCGCCGCCCCATCCTGCAGATGCGCGGCGGCCGAGCCGTTGATCTCGACCTCGTTCTTCACCGCGCGCGGCAGCTTGGCGGGATCAGAGCCCTCCACCACTTCGCCGCCTGCCTTGCGGATGATCTCCGCCAGCGCATAGGAGGCGATATCGGGATCGATCATCACGCGGCCGCCATCCGTGGAAACGACAGTGAGCCTCTCTTCAAGCGCCGAGGGCGGCAGCTGCGTGCAGATCTGTGCGAGATAGGCTTCGGGCTCGATGCCGGTCTTGCGCTTGTCGAGGAAGAGTTCGGCCTGCCCATCGGCATGAACGATGGCGCGCGCCAAAGGATGCGGCGTGTGCGGCACGTCGGCGCCGCGGATATTGAAGGTCCAGGCGACCGAGGACGGATCGGCGATCAGCACCGCCGCAAGATTCCTCTTCGAAAGGTCGGCGGCGATCGTGGCAATCTTGTCGCGCGCCAGCAAGCCGGCCTGCACGACATTCTGGATGCTGACCACGCCGAGCGGTTCGGCCGGCCGATCGCTCCAAAGCCTGTCCAGCGGATTGTGCGGCAGGAAGACCGGCGTACCACCGATCTCTGAAAGCGCTCTTTCCAGACGGCGCACCTCGGCACCTGCATGCAGCCAGGGATCGATGCCGAGCCGCAAGCCCTTGGTTCCGTTTGCGACCAGCCAGAGATGCGGCGGCTCGTTGACGAGATCGCCGCCCGAGAAGACCGATCCGTCGACCTGTTCGGTAAGTTGCGTCACATAACGCCCGTCGACGAAGACGATAGCCTGCGTGCGCAGGATGAGCGCAATGCCGGCCGAGCCTGTGAAGCCCGTCAGCCATGCGAGACGCTCCGAACCGGCCGGAACATATTCACCGTTGAACTCATCGGCACGCGGCACGAGGAAGGCGTCGATGCCGAGCGAATCGAAAGTAGCGCGCAACGCCGATACCCGATCCCTGCCGAACTGCGGCGTGGAGGTGACTTCGAAGGACTGGAACATGCTGGAAACCCGAATGGTTGAGACGAATCCGGTGAATGGGATGCTGGTCATGTTAGCGAAATTTCAATGGATAGGGAGAAAAAGCGACGAAACGAGTCGAAACTCGCAGTGCCGCCCAACATTTTGACGGAACTGTGACGTGAAAAGTTAATTTGGCACGCTTTATGCATTCGCCGCATGGCTCCTATGAGCGAAACCCTCTGCCTCCGCATTTCAGAATAGCTATATAGGCCCTATCGAACGGTTCGCGATGAACCTGAAACAAAGGATTTTTTGAAATGACCGCCTCTCTCGCGCGCTTCGCATATAGCAGCCCGTTGCAGGCTGGCGAACGCCAGACCGTGCGTCACGTCATCGGCGCCCGCCGGCCACAGAACGACGACAGCCTCAAGCTGCTTGGCGCCGGTCAGCGCGCCACGCGCCACAATGGCGCCCCCAGCTACGCGTTCTAAGTCTGAAAGCCCGTCCGTCTCCTCCCTCCCGGATTGGCCTATTGGAATGCAGTAGAGCCCGCTCGAGCGCTCCTCCCCTTGAGCTCGCGGGCAATGGCCGGATAGACCGGTCCAAGGCGGTGCCATAGGCACCGCCTTTTTTTGTTGGTTTAAGGCGGTTCCGTTTGTACGAAGCGCGAACCTCGCCCCATCCTCATTCCTGTGACAAGCACAGGAATGAAGGTGGGGCGGAGACACCTGCCTAAAGCCGACAGGCCAAGCCCTCGCCTCGCGGCCCCAAAAAATCATGGCCGATCGAAGTGGATCGTCACCCAGCCATTCCGCCAAATTGTCCTGACATGGCGAAGCCTCGCACCGCTATAGGCCGCAATTACCTTCCATCGCTGCGCGGCCAGAATGCCGGACAGAATGACCGATCCACCGGGTGCCAGATGTGTCGCAAGCTTCGGCGCCATGCGGATCAGTGGCCGGGCGAGAATGTTGGCGATGATGAGATCGAAAGGACCATGCTCGGAAAACGCCGTCGAATGAAAACCGGGAGCTGTCCTGGTAACAATGCCCGATGCGATGCCGTTACGGCGCACATTCTCAGCCGCCACCCGTGTCGCGATCGGATCGATGTCGGTCGCCAGCACCGGTATGTTCCTGAGCTTGCGCACCGCGATCGCCAGCACGCCGCTGCCGGTGCCGAGATCGAGCGCGTTGCGAACCGGGCGCGAGCGCACCACGGCATCGATCACCTCGAGGCAACCAGCCGTCGTGCCATGATGGCCGGTGCCGAAGGCCTGGCCGGCATCGATCTCGATGGCGATGTCGCCGGAGCGGATTTTGTCGCGGTCATGCGACCCATGCACGAGGAAGCGCCCTGCCCTGACGGGCTTCAGCCCCTCCAGCGACTTCACCACCCAGTCGACGTCAGGGATGACTTCCCGCTCCAACCGGGCATCGGGGAAAGAGGCTTTCAATGCGTCCTCGACGCGGGAATGCACTTCAGCCTCGTCCTCGGCCATCATATAGATCGAGGCTTCCCAGATGTCTCTCTTCTCATCGATCTCGGTGGTGCCGATGGCAAAGTCTTCTTCGCCGAAGACCGCGCTCAGAAGGTCGAGGATCTCTTCGGCCCTGCTTTCGGTCGTCGTCACGTAAAGGCGGATTTCACTCACGATAGGCGGTCTTTCCCGTTTCCGTTGCCCGCCACCGGTCGAGTCAACGCCCCATCACGCTGAAACCATCACCCCTTGCTGACGAGATTCTCCAGCTTCTTTACCGCCGTGTCCGGGTTTTCGCCATAGGCGATCGTTCCGGCAAACCGCCCGGCCGAGTCGAGCAGGAAGACCGAGGCGGTGTGATCCATCGTATAGTCACCGTTCGGATCCTTTTCGTCGATCGGCACCTTCTTGGCGTAGACGCGGAAACCCTTGATGACTTCGGCAATCTTCTCAGGCGCGCCTGATATGCCTGTAATGCGCTTGGAGACGTTGGACACATACCCATTCATGATCTCGGGCGTGTCACGCTCTGGATCGACGGTCACGAAATAGGCTTGCAGCTTGTCGCCCTTCGGATCAACTTTCTCCATCCAGCCGTTCAGCTCGAAAAGCGTCGTCGGGCAAACTTCCGGGCAATGGGTAAAGCCGAAAAACAGCGCCGTCGGCTTGCCACGGAGCGCCTGTTCGGTGATCGGCTGTCCGCTTTGCGAGACCAGAGTGAAAGGCACGCCGAAGGGCGCTTCCGCCACCACATCTTGAGACTTCGGATAATACGTCGCCCAGCCGAGAACCCCGGCAAGTATCAAAACACCGACCCAGACGGCGATGCGAAATCTCTTCATTGGCATGATCCTCGATCCAGGCGGATAGGTGCCGCCGGCCCCGTGCGCGCGCTCCGCGTGATTATAGTCTCGACCGAGCGCGCGCAATTCAAGAATATGTTTTTTGACCCGTGATTAATCGCCTCACCCGCAGAAACTGTCGGGGTAAGGAAATTCGCGCTTAGAAATCTGCCCGGATCAAAAATGCGATGTTTGCGAATGGCTTACCTTTAGAGCGACGGGTAATCCGAAAATACATATCGTTAGGAAAGACTTAAGCCGTCACATCTATATTTAACGGCGGTTATGCATCGCCGCTCCCGTCGGGGACAACTGGGAAGAATTCTGACCATGAACAACAACAACGCCATCAAGCAGTCGGGCGCTTATCTCGAAATCGTCTCGTTCCACCTGGGCGACCAGGAATTCTGCATCGACATCATGGCCATCCGCGAAATCCGCGGCTGGGCGCCGGTGACGCCGATGCCGCACACCCCGCCCTACGTGCTCGGCCTCATCAACCTGCGCGGCGCGGTCATCCCCGTCATCGACATGGCCTGCCGCCTCGGCATGAAGATGACCGAGCCCTCCGAGCGCTCAGCGATCATCGTGACCGACATTGCCGGCAAGCTGGTCGGCCTGTTGGTCGAACAGGTCTCCGACATGATGACCATCAAGAGCGAAGACCTGCAGCCACCACCGGAAATCATCCCGGAAGCCCAGCGCGCCTTCTGCCGCGGCATCGTCGCGCTCGAAAAGACCATGGTCTGCTTCCTCAACCTCGATACGGTCATCGCCGACGAGTTGACCCAGGCCGCCTGAGGGCTATCCATATCTGGAATTAAGAGGCCTGGCTCGTCCGGGCCTTTTTGAATTTGGAATGAGCGAAAAAGGGAAGCGGCGCTCTTTCCAAAATCTCACCGCAGAAGCCTTATTGCGGCTTCCCATTCTTCCAGACAACGTTCTGCCCATAGAGCGGAATCGTCGAAATCGACATCTTCGCCGACCCATCGGTCAATTCGCGCGAATGGGCGAGATAGATCAGCGTGTCGTTGGTCTTGTCGTAGATGCGGTTGACGACCAGTGTCTTCCAGATCAGCGACATGCCCTGGCGGAACACCTCGCTGCCATCCTTGGACAAGTCGATACTGCCGATCTCGATCGGCCCCGTCTGCCGGCAGGCGATGGAATTGTTGGACGGATCCTCGAACCAGTTACCGTTCTTGAACCGGTCGATCAGGCTGCGGTCGAAGTAGGTGACATGGCAGGTGACGCCCTTGACGTCAGGGTCGGAGACCGCCTCGACGATGATGTCGTTGCCGATCCAGTCGACCCCGACCTTGCCGACAACCTCGGCTGAGGCAGCACCTGTGGAAAGGGCGGCGAAAGAGAAGGCGGCGAGGAGAAGATTGCGCAGTCTGGACATGGCGGCTCCCTGGTAATCCGCATTCTAGATAAGCATGCACCCATGCTTTGCAAGATAAGCGCGTTTGCGGAAAGGGATCAGCCTTTTCGGCAGGTACAAGGCTCGTAGGCCCGCGCCGACAGCCGGCCGGGCCTCATGCCGATCAGCGCCGGTATGGCATGAACGGCATTGGCCTTGACCGCTTTTGCCATCTCGATCGCTGCGGTCGCGCAGACGACGGCGTCCTCGGCGGCATTGTGGTGCACGAAACGCAAGCCGAGATGCTCGGCGATCAGGTTCAGCCGATGCGAGAGGAAGTGCGGCCAGATCCGCTGCGCCATCTTGAGGCTGCAGAGATAAGAAAGTTCCGGGTAGGATTGCCGGTAGAGATCGAGGCTCGCCCGCCAGACGCTGAAGTCGAAGGCGGCGTTGTGGGCGATCATTGTCGAGCCGCTGATATCCTCATGGAACTCGTCCATCACCTCGGGAAACTCAGGCGCATCCTCGACATGTTCCGGCCGGATGCCGTGGATCGCAATGTTCATCCCGGAAAAGCGCATGTCCCGCGGCCGGATCAGCCGTTCCTCGACGCGCGTAACCCTGCCCTCCTCGATCCAGGCAAGGCCGACGGAACAGGCGCTACCGCGTTGTTCGTTCGCCGTCTCGAAGTCAATCGCGATGGTCTTCAAATCAGCACCCGAATCATTCCTTCAAAAATAGAAATACCGTCCTGCTCCCGGCGGCGCAAATTCGACACGACGCATGGTTGACTTTTCAACCGACATATCGAAACTTCTCGCCATGATCGGTTTCATGACCATGGCAGCGTTTATCCACCACACCACGACCCTTGAAGGGTACGCGGGAGCGATGGCGCGTTAACAGCGATCCGATCATCCTGAAAACCCTGCCGAGGCGAGCAGGGTTTTCAGAACCTCGGCTCTCCTCCTTAAATCAACGGAGAGCAGCCAATGTCTGAAAACGAAGAGAGTGACGCTGGCCGCCGAGCGCGCCTTCCGGAGGGCATCCTCGTGCGCGCCGTACGCCTTTCCGATGCGGAGGAAATCACCGATCTGATAAATCTGCCGGGCTATCGGGCCGGCACCCTGCGGCCACCGTACCAGAGGGTCGAAGAGGTTCGCAAAAATATGGAAAACCCGTCGCCGGGTGCGCTGAACCTCGTCGTCACCCTGGATGGCAAGATCGTCGGCAATGGCGGCCTCAATCGCTTCTCCGGCCGCAGGCAGCACGTTGCCAGCCTCGGCATGGGCGTGCATGACGATTTCACCGGCCGTGGTTTCGGCCGCATCCTGCTCGGCGCCATGGTCGACGCCGCCGACGACTGGCTTGATGTCAAACGGCTGGAACTGACCGTCTACACCGACAACGGTGTCGCGATCGGCCTCTACGAAAAGTTCGGCTTCGAGCGCGAAGGTCTGCTAAGGGCCTTCGGCTTTCGATCGGGAGAGTATGTCGACGCCTATACGATGGCGCGGCTCAGGCTTTGAAAGAACGAGGCTGACGGCCCGCCGTCAGCCTCTCACCCGCTGATCAGCGCCAGCCATTCGTCCTCGTCCATCGTCTGCACGCCGAGTTCGCGCGCCTTGTCGAGCTTGGAGCCGGCGCCAGGGCCGGCGACAACGATGTCGGTCTTCTTGGAGACCGATCCCGCCACCTTGGCGCCGAGGCTTTCCGCCCTCGCCTTCGCCTCGTCGCGGGTGAATTTTTCCAGCGATCCGGTAAAGACCACGGTCTTGCCGGCGACCGGACTGCCTGAGGTGACCGGGTGCTCGGCCTCCTGAGGCTTCACCTGCCTGATCAGCTCCGAAATCACCGCAACGTTGCGCGGTTCCTTGTAGAATTCGACCATGGCGCGGGCAACGACCTCGCCGATGCCGTCGATGGCGTTGAGATCGTTCCAGGCGTCGCCGGCAAGCGTCTCAGCCTCCCGCATAGCCGTTTCAAAGGCTTCGTAGGTGCCATAGGAGCGCGCCAGCAGCTTCGCTGTGGTTTCGCCGACGTGACGGATGCCGAGCGCGTAGATGAAGCGATGGAGCGCAATACTGCGCCGCTCGTTGATCGCCATATAAAGCTTGCCGACGCTGACCTTGCCGAAGCCGTCGATATTCTCCAGCTTGGTCAGCGATTGCAGTTGCCGCTCCTCCAGCGTGAAGATCTCGGGCGCCGTGCGGATTTGCAGCGACGGATCCTCGTTTTCGAAGAAGAAGTCGATCTGCTTCGACCCCAGCCCCTCGATATCGAAGGCGTTGCGCGAGACGAAGTGCTTCAGATGCTCGGTCGCCTGCGCCCGGCAGATGAACCCGCCGGTGCAGCGGCGCACCGAATCCATCTTGCCGGTCTTCTCGTTGACCTCGCGCACCGCATGCGAACCGCAGACCGGGCAGGTTTTCGGAAATTCGTACGATCGGGCGTCAGCCGTGCGTTTTTCCATCACCACGTCGAGGATCTGCGGAATGACGTCGCCGGCGCGCTGGACGATGACGGTATCGCCTTCGCGGATATCATGGTCTTCCGGCCGGATGCGCTCGCCATTATTGCCGAGACCCTTGATGTAGTCCTCGTTGTGCAGCGTCGCATTGGTGACGACGACGCCGCCGACGGTGATCGGCTTCAGCCGCGCCACCGGCGTCAGCGCTCCGGTACGGCCGACCTGGATCTCGATCTTCTCGACCTCGGTGAAAGCCTGTTCGGCCGGAAATTTATGCGCCGTCGCCCAGCGCGGGCTGCGCGAGCGGAAGCCGAGACGCTGCTGTAATTCGAGGCTGTCGACCTTGTAGACGACGCCGTCGATGTCGTAGTCGAGATCCGGACGTTCGAGGCCGATCTCGTCATAATGCGCCAGAATGTCAGCGACCGAATTCAGCCGCTTCATCAGCGGGTTCACGGGAAATCCCCAGTCCTTGAAGGTCTGCACCATGCCGAACTGTGTATCTTCAGGCATCTCCGACATCTCTCCCCAGGCATAGGCGAAGAATTTCAGCTTGCGGCTCGCCGTCACCTTGGCGTCGAGCTGGCGCAGTGACCCGGCCGCCGTATTGCGTGGGTTGACATAGGTCTGCTTGCCCTCCGCCTCCATCTGCCGGTTCAGCGCCAGAAAGTCGCTCTTGGCCATATAAACCTCGCCGCGGATCTCCACTACAGCGGGCACGCCCTTCGGTAGCTTGTTGGGGATTTCTGCGATGGTGCGAATGTTAGCGGTGACGTTCTCCCCCGTTGTACCGTCGCCACGCGTCGCAGCCGTCACCAGACTGCCGTTCTCGTAACGGATCGACATCGACAGACCGTCGATCTTCGGCTCGGCGGTAAAGGCGATCGACTGGTCCGGCAGACGGCCGAGGAAGCGATAGACGCCAGCGACGAAATCCTGCACGTCCTCCTGCGAGAAGGTGTTGTCAAGCGACAGCATCGGCCGCGCATGGACGACGGGCGTGAAAGTGACGGAAGGCGCAGCGCCGACATGCCGCGACGGGCTGTCCTCGCGGATCAACTCGGGAAATCGTGCTTCGAGCGCATCGTTCCGGCGCTTCAACGCGTCGTAATCGGCATCCGAGATCTCCGGCTGGTCCTTTCCATGGTAGAGCGCATCGTGATGCGCGATCTCCTTTGCCAGGCGCTCAAGCTCGGCGGCAACCTCTTCGATCGTCAACGTATCGACGGCGGAACCTTCGGTGGACATGGAACATCACTCCAGAGAATCTGGTCAGAAAATCTGGATTGTTTTTAGAGCAAAATTGCCGGATGAAAAGAGAGGGGGATATGCTGCATGCCGGATGGCCCGCTATCGGACAGGGCCACCCAGCTCTCTGCCCTCATCCCTCATCCTGTAACCCGCAAGATCACATGGCACTAGCCGGGAATATCTGGGAATTGCCGGGAAATGGCGGTGAAAGCCTATAAACACAGGGCTTCTAGTGGATTCCGCGGCGAAAGATGCGACAACAGCCGCGCAAGATCAAATGGCACCTCAGTTGCAGATAAGAAGTCGTTGGCCTAACCCTTTCCCCGCATTTTGACCTACCATTGCTGCAGGGAGAGAGGGGATTTTAGCTGCCGTTTTAGAACGCCTTCGAGTTCAGACTTTTCGTGAAAAAAGCGACTTCATAATTTTAAAAAAATCTACGAATGCTTGGATCTCTCTGCGGCCTCTAAACTCGTGATAATATTCGATTTCCTGCTTTTTCTCAGGAGGCTTCTCGTTCTCATCCCGCTTTGTCATCAGACTTGATGCCTCTCACAAGCCACTCTTCGTTGAGCTGACGATCGGCGTATACAAAAGGTATTGCGAGGTCTTCACCGCCGGATTTCTGCAATATCGGCTTCGAAACGTGATCAGGTTTCCCCGCTCGCTGTCGCGCCAAGTCCGCATCTCCGTCGTGCAGTATGTCGGAGGGCCAAGATCGAGGTCGTCGAGTTCAGGCCTACCATATTGTGCCCGGAGCTTTGCACTAACCCGCACGGCTTGCTCGTAATCACTCATATATAGCACAACCGCAGAAAGCTTTTTGTTATGAAACAGGTAATCGGCAGAAAAGTTCTCAGCCCCTGCCTTGTATGGCCCCGAAAGAAGCGGCTTTCCGTATGCCGGAATGGAGCGATCTTCGATCGCGGTCCCGACCACTAGCTCCAATTGCCTTTCGCTCGCTCTCAACGCTTCGAGTGATTGACCCCACCGTGTATCTTGCCAATCTGCGTAGACACAAGTCGCTGTAAATGCAGAAATTAACAGCGCACATAAGAACGCAGCTCGGCGGGTCATATCGACCTTCCAAACCACATGACGCGACCCGCAATGTGCAGATCCGGGACTTCTGCGATCGGCACGTCTTCGCGTGGGTATCGCTCATTGTCGGATATCAGCGTTAGCGAGCCATCGCGCTTTATGTGGACGCGTTTCACTAGGACATTGCCGGCATATATGATGACGTAAATGGCGTTGTCGCGGACCTGATTTATCGAGGTGTCGACCACTAGAATGTCGCCGTCTCGGATCGTCGGCTCCATGCTGTCGCCTTTGACGTCAAGTATTCGGGCGGCGGCTGCATTAATGCTGCGCTCGCGGAGCCAATTTCGATTAAAGCCAAGAATATCAACGGTATCTTCGCTAACAACGAGGGCACCAGTCCCTGCAGACGCCTGGACGTCCAGACGCTGAATAAAAGCAATTTCATTCATTATTCGACCACGAGACCTTTCAAAGTTTCTTCAATGTGGAATCAGGCGGCGGGCTGCGCGAGGTGCAGGACAACGCGGCTGTTTATGAGGCCGACTAGGCCTGTTTAAAACTCGGTCACCGGAGCGAGGTTTCCACCCCGCTTCAAAGGGTCCAACTGAGGCCGAAGTCGCGGCCAATATTTCAGAAGGACCACTATGTAATCCCGTGCCTCTTGGCTATAGGCCATAGTAATGCCGGCAGGATCAAACTCCCTTCCGGTGAGGCAGGCAAAAGCACCTTCCACGCCCATAGTGATGGAACGGATCATCTCGTACGTCTCTTTCTCGTCGCGCCCCCTCCTTCTGCTAAGGGCAGCCGCCCAGGAACCGAGGACGTGAAAATAGCCTTACGTAAATCGGGGGGTGCTTCCTCGTTTCCACATTTGCCAGGGTCGCGGCTTCGTCTGCGATCCTGAAAGAGAAGTAGACCGCCCACATCTGAAGCGAAAGCATCGTCGAGCCAGGCCCAAATTTATTTTCCCAGTCCGTAATCATCGGCAACCAGGGTTGCGGTAGTAGTCTTTCCCGAGTCATGGCGGTTCCAGCGAAGACGTCGGCATCCATTTCGAGAGTTTGGTATTCAGTCTCGGAAATCCGCGCATCGGGTGTTTTTTCAATTTCTTTGTAGGCGCTTATCCCGAGCCCGTTACCGAAGCTCGTGTGACCGTTCCATATGTGACCCATCTCGTGTTCGAAGATGAAGTCCATCGCGATAGTCGTGAGAAGCGTTGCCAAGTTCGATCTGATCTGATTGGGCGGAACTATCCGAGGAACATTTGAGTTGAGACCATATACAAGGTCTTTCGGATCAACCGGCTCTGGATCAACGTGTTCCTCGTCAAGCGGCCCCGCGAAAGGCATAACCGATTTGAAACAGAGAGCGCGATTGAATGCCCGCTCTAACGACACAGGCACGTTGGCGCTGATCGCAATCAGGTCTCCCTCGTCGTCCGTTCTGGCGATGGCGTTGTATTCACAATCTTCTGAAAATCCGATTGCCACTGAATGACCCGGAGCTTGCTGCCGAGCTCGCTCAGCTGCGAAATAACTGAAGCGGTCGAGCAGTTGTTTCAAAAGGGGCTGCCAAAATTCCAGACTGTCCGGGTGGAGGGCAGTGCGGCCGAAGCGGCGCAGCCGCCGCTCAAAATTGGATGCCATGCTATCCTCCAACCCTTAACTGGATCCTCGCCTATCAGCGTCCGGCTATCAGCGACGCCCGTGCCATTCAGTGTCCTGCATAGAGCGCTAGCATCGTTTGCCGCATGAGCGAGGCAATGAATAGAAATTTCTTGGCGCTCAGGCCTCGTGCGAACTCAATCGTTCCCAACTGTGACGGCCAAATTCTGTGCAATCCAGACTGGTGGCAGAGTTCATCTAATCCGGCATAGCCGACTTGATACGGTCCTGGTAAACGCACAACAATCAACCCCACGGTGCCAAAATGGATCCTCGTAAATAGAGCTCGGTCGAGCTCACCCTCTTCGGACCGCGGCCAGGCGCCGGTGTGGAACCAATCGGCCTCGTCGTTGCTTCGAAGTCGAGTCATATAGATTCGCCAGTCGGGAGGCGGTTTGCTGAAGCTTTTTGCAGTGAATGGCATGGCGTGCCGATCCTGATCGGTAGCCATGACAAGCTTCGGATCATAAAATTCGATTACCATCGTGAATATTGTCGCCCACGTCGCGATGACTTCCTGCACCGTCTGAGACATTGTCCTGCCAACGGTCGAATAGGGCTTTAAGTGCGCGCTTGCAGCATTTTGAATGCGAGACATCCAGCCATTGTTGCAGAGTTTGCAGACCACTTCGATTGTCTGTTCTGTAGGAGCACCCTTGACCCGCGCGTTGATTTTCCGGGGTTCGCTGCCCTCGGTCACAAACAGGGTGTATGGGGAAGCTTTTGGCAGGTGTGGTTGGAGCCACTTCGGCCAGTAGTCTTCTTTTGAGTTGGCGTAGCGAATACCGCAGAAGATGCACTTCGAGACTGGCCTTTGGATCTTTCGCATTTGCTCCTCTGGGGGATGCCGTAGGGCGGTGGCTGTGTTGGCGTTATTGGAACGTGGATGATAGCCGAAAACCGAGTCGCGCCTTAGAGAGCTTCACGAGGCAATTAAGAGCTTTCAAGAAGATCAAAAATTCTGGGTTTCCGCTGTTAAAATTCCAACGACCGATTGAGTTAGTTTCTGTTGCCATTTGATCTTGCGCGAAATGCCATTCGATTTTGCGCGCTACACATCCCTGTGCTCGTCACAGGGATCCAGCCACGGCGCGTCCGCGCCGTGAATGACTCTCATACAGGCAAGAAGTCTCTCGCGCCCAAGGACTTGGGCGCGCTGGATCCTTGTGACGAGCACAGGGATGAGGGAGATTGGGGTCAGCGTTCGCACGTAATTCATGCCTGTGGGACGCTTGTCGCGGCCTTCGGCGCCGGCAGGAAACGCGATAGCTCGCCGCCTAACCGGCCTATTCCCAGTCTCGAGCATTGCGCAGCCGGATGCCGCTGGCATGCAGGCCGGTATTCAAGAGGCTCTTCAACGGCCGCAGGCTATCGACCACCCTGAGATCCACCTTGCGTGACACAAGCTCCTGGTCGAGGCGCGACATGGCGGTCCGCTTGACGGGAATGACACGTCGGCGGGCCACCCACATGCCCGCGTCATCGAGATTCTCGAAATCCTGCGTCGGCATCTCGTAACGATGGATCGTCTCTGCCTCGAGCCTTTCCAGCCAATGACGCTCGACGAAGGCGACGGCGGGCCAATCACCGAGCCAGCGCCGCCGTTCGGCCTCCGACGTATCCGGCGTCGCCCAGATCAGGATGCGCGGGCAGTCGCGCGGAAAGAGATACATGAAGTCATGATCGCCATCGATCGCCCAGACGAGCGGACCGTTCAGCCATTCCCTGCCGGCCGGGCGAATGGAGGGGATGCGGACCGGGCGCGGTTCGAAGACGGCGATATCGGGATCATCGCTGAAATGGAAAAGACGCATGGCAAGGGATCACCGCTGATCGAGTGATTCGCATAACGTGAATCGGAATGCATGTCACAGCGGCCGCTTCCGGAGATCAGCCATTGCCCGCAAGCAGCCGCTTCGCCGCCGCCCTCGCCTCTTCGGTCACCGAAGCCCCGGCCAGCATGCGGGCGATCTCCTCGGTGCGGTCCTTCTGCGCCATCGTCGCCACGCGCGTGGCGATCTTTTCGGATCCCTCGGCCGCCGGTCCCTTGGAAATCAGAAGATGCGTCGCCGCCCGCGCCGCGACCTGCGGCGCATGCGTGACCGATAGCACCTGCACCCGCTCCGACAACCGCTTCAGCCGTTGGCCGATCGCATCGGCAACGGCTCCGCCGACGCCGGTATCGATTTCGTCGAAGACGAGTGTCGGGGCCGATCCGCGATCGGCGAGCGCCACCTTCAGCGCCAGCAGGAAACGCGACAGCTCGCCGCCGGAGGCAACCTTCATGATCGAGCCCGGCCGTGTGCCCGGATTGGTCTGAACATGAAATTCGACGACGTCGATGCCTTCGGCGAGCGCCTCCTGGGCATCCGTGGTGATCTCGACCATGAAACGGGCGCGTTCAAGCTTCAGCGCCGGCAGTTCCGCCATGACAGCCGCCGCCAGCGCGGTGCCGGCGTGATGGCGCTTGTCGGAGAGCGAGCGCGCCGCCGCATCGTAATTTTCCCTCGCCAGGCCGACCTCGGCTTCGAGCTTGGCAAGCCTCTCCTCGCCAGCGTCGAGATCGGCGAGTTCGGCGATCATGCGGGCGGCGAGCGCCGGCAGCTCGGTGACGGGCACGGAGTATTTGCGCGAGGCGGCCCTGAGCGCGAAAAGCCGCTCCTCCACCCGCTCCAGTTCCCTCGGATCATATTCGGTCTTGCGCAGCGCTGCCTCGACTTCCATCTGCGCGTTGGAAAGCTGGTCAAGCGCGGCATCGAGCAGCGTCACAGTGTCTTCAAGCAGGCCCGGCGCCTCATGGCTCTTGCGCTCCAGCCGGCGCACCAGCGAGGCGATATGAGGCACTGGCGAGGCATTGCCGTTCAGGAACTCGGACGCCTCGGCAATATCGCCGGCGATTCGCTCGGCCTTCATCATTTTTTGCCGGCGATCGGCGAGTCCGTCCTCCTCGCCATCCTGCGGCGAGAGCTTTTCCAGTTCCTCAACGGAGGAGCGCAGATAGTCGGCTTCGCGCGCCGCACCTTCCACCTTCTCGCGATGCTTCTTCAGCGCCCGCTCGCTGTCGCGCCACAGGCGATACAGCCGGGATACCTCCGAAACCTCATCGGGGAGACCGCCGAAGGCATCAAGCAGAGTGCGGTGGGCATTGGTGTCGACAAGGGCGCGATCGTCGTGCTGGCCGTGGATTTCGACCAGCATCTGGCCGGCTTGGCGCATCAGTTGCACGCTGACCGGCTGGTCGTTGACATAGGCCTTGGTGCGCCCGTCCGCCGATTGCTGGCGGCGAAAGATCAGGTCGCCCTCGTCGTCGATCCCGTTTTCACGCAGCAGCGTGCGGGCGCCGTGGTCCATGCCGACGTCGAACACCGCGGTCACCTGGCCCTTGTCCTCGCCGTGGCGCACCAAGTCGCCGTCGCCGCGCCCACCGAGCGCCAGAGACAGGCTGTCGAGCAGGATGGATTTTCCCGCCCCGGTCTCACCCGTCAACACGGAGAGGCCGGTCTCGAAGGCAAGATCCAGCCGCTCGATCAGGACGATATCGCGGATCGAAAGCTGGATCAGCATTGGCCTCAGGAACCGAGAAGAAGTTTCTTGCCTGCCGCAGCGATCCACGAGCCCTTGTTCTCACGCGGCTCGGCACCGCCGCTCTGCAGCAGCTTGTAGGAATCGGCGTACCACTGGCTGTCTGGATAATTGTGGCCGAGAACGGCAGCCGCCGTCTGCGCCTCTTCGACGATGCCCATGGCGTAATAAGCTTCGACGAGACGCGCCAAGGCCTCTTCGATCTGGTTCGTGTTCGGATATTTCTCGACGACGATGCGGAAGCGCGAGATCGCGGCGAGATATTCTTTCCGCTCCATGTAGTAGCGGCCGATCTGCATTTCCTTGCCGGCGAGCTGGTCGCGCGCGAAGCGGATCTTCGCCTGCGCGTCATCGACATATTCGGAGTTCGGATAATTGTCGATGACGGCCTGCATCGCCTCGATCGTCTTTGCCGAGGCGCGCTGATCCTGCGTCACGTCGACGATCTGCTTGGAATAGGTGAGACCGACAAGATACTGCACATAGGCGGCATCCGGGGACTTCGGATATTGCGACATGTAGCGGTTGCCGGAGGCAAGCGCATCGTCAAGGCGGCCCTGGCGGTATTTGACGAAGGTGCTCATGACGAGCGCCTTGCGCGCCCATTCGGAGAACGGATTCTCACGGTCGATCGCGTCGAACTTGCGCGCCGCTTCCGCCATGTTGCCGGCTTTCATATTGGCAAGGCCCTGGGTGTAGAGCACATCCGGCGGATCGGTTTCGAGGCCGAGTTTGGTGATGTCGATATCGGGGTCCGACTGGCAACCGGATATCGAGGCGCCTGCACTGAGCACCAGAAGCGATGCGAACAAAGCACGCGCTGTCTTCATCATACCTTCAGATCCTGCATAACCCATTCGAAAGAACCCCACTGCCGCCGCTCGCTCCACGGCAGCCACGCCTCGCTGGCGTTTCTAGCCACAAATGTGCATCAAGAGCAACGCAATGATAAGGCATTAACGCATTTTTGTGGCAGCAGCCGGGGAATGATCGGCTTTTCATCTTCTTCCCCGACCTGTGGCAGTTAAGCATCGGACCCGGCCGGACATAAAAAAACCGCCTCCGGGAAAGAGGCGGCCTGGTCTTAAGAATGTGCTGGAGGTCATGCTGACCAGGGAGCGAATTCCGAAGCGCTGACCGCAATCAGTTCGCGGGCAGCGACGCGCTGGCGCCGTGTCGACGTCTCCACAACCTCGTAGGCGGATGGATCGGCGAGCAGCGCCTTCAGCGCATTGGCATTCATCTTGTGACCGCCGCGATAGGAACGGTAGCAGCCGATGAACTGGACGCCGGCAAGCGACAGATCGCCGACGGCATCGAGCGTCTTGTGGCGGACGAATTCGTCCTTGGCGTAACGCAGCCCTTCGACGTTGATGACGGTATTGTCGTCCGAGATGACGACGGAATTTTCGAGCGAGGAACCGAGCGCGTGGCCCGAGGCCCAGAGACGCTCGACATCGCGCATGAAGCCGAAGGTGCGGGCGCGGGAAAGTTCGGTCTTGAAGACGGCGGCGGTCATGTCGCCGGCCCACTTCTGCCGGCCGATCAGCGGGCAATCGAAATCAATCTCGACTTCGAAGCGCGTGCCGTCATAGGGACGGAATTCGCTCCAGGAGCCGCCATGCTCGATTCGCACCGGCTTGGTGATACGGATATAGCGGCGCTTGACGCCGAGCGAGACCAGACCAACCTGCTCGATCGCCTCGACGAAGGGCAGCGAACTGCCGTCCATGATCGGCATTTCGGAGCCCTGCACCTCGATCACCACATTGTCGAGGCCGAGCGCATAGATCGCCGCCATGACATGCTCGATCGTCGCGACCGAATGGGCGGGCGAGAAGCCGAGCACGGTGCAGAGATCGGTATTGCCGACCTGCGAGGAGACGGCCTTGAGTTCGGTGATGTCGCCATTGGCATGCAGGCGCTGGAAAACGACGCCGGCGTCCGATTCGGCCGGGTTCAGCGTGATCGAGACATTAGCGCCCGAATGCACCCCGATGCCCGAAAGCGTCACGGGACGCGATACCGTCGTTTGAAAACCCAGCAAGCCAATTGCCATAAAATCTGCCTTTATTCTTCCGCACCGGCAGTCTGCCCAATCGGCGCGGTCATCGTTCGTTCTGTACAAGGAGCCTGTTGAAAGGACTCCTGGGGCAGTTTCCTTGCACCATACTTACGTGCGCCGGCGTTCCAATCCAAATCACTGTTTCTTTCGCTTTGTTACGAAGTCACAGGATTGAAATCGTTCGCGAATCACAGATCTAAAAACAGCAATGCCCGGGACCTTGATCCCGGGCATAAATGGTGCCGAAGCACGGTTCAGTTCGACTGGCGGCGCAGAAATGCCGGGATTTCCAGCTGGTCGTCTTCCTGCATCATCCGGGCCTGCGGAACCGCCCGGCCCTGGTCATCGAGGTTGCCGCGACGCGGTGCGTAAAGGCTGGCCTCCGGCGACAGCGGTCGGCGCTGCTGCGAAGCGGCCGGCGGTGCGGCAGTCATGTCGGCGGCAACGGCGTCGTCGTCGCGGCGGCCAAGCGAATTGGTGATTCGCTTCAGCAGACCCATCGGACCGCGCTCTTCCGCCGCATGCGCGGAAGCCGGCTGCGTGCGGTGGTCGAGTTCGGCCTGGACGACCGGCGGGAAATCCTCGACCTTCGGCATGCGCATCGGTTCGGGCGCCTGGCGGATGATCGGTTCCTGCCGAACCGGCTGCTGCTGGACGGGCTGGTTCATAACCGGCTGGCTCATGACGGGTGCCGGAGCTTGCTGCTGCACAGGTGCAGAGCGCATTACCGGAGCTTCCGGCGCAGGCGCGAAGATCTTGCTCTGCGGACGGAAGGTTTCCTGCGGTGCCACCGGCTGCTGCAGTGGTGCGGAGGCACGCGGGGCCGGAATTTCGAGCTCGCGTTCCATCTCGGCTGCGCGGATGGTCTGCGCGATCGGATCCATGGCCTTCGGTGCCTGCATCACGGCGGCAGGCTGAACTGCGGCTGCTGCCGGAGCAACAGCCGCCGAGGGACGGATAACAGGCCTCGCGGCTGGCTGGAGGTTGCGCTCGGCGGCCTCGTTCATCGCCCGATCGATGCCGGTCGCGACAACCGAGACGCGGATGATGCCTTCAAGCGATTCGTCGAAGGTGGCGCCGAGGATGATGTTGGCGTCTGGATCGACTTCTTCGCGGATGCGGGTCGCCGCTTCGTCGACTTCGAAGAGAGTAAGGTCGCGACCGCCGGTGATGGAAATCAGCAGGCCCTGGGCACCCTTCATTGAGGTCTCGTCGAGCAGCGGGTTGGCGATTGCAGCCTCTGCGGCCTGCAGCGCGCGGCCGGAACCGGAGGCTTCGCCGGTGCCCATCATCGCGCGGCCCATTTCGCGCATCACCGAGCGGACGTCGGCAAAGTCGAGGTTGATGAGACCTTCCTTCACCATCAGGTCGGTGATGCAGGCAACGCCCGAATAGAGAACCTGGTCGGCCATCGCGAAGGCATCGGCGAAGGTCGTCTTATCGTTGGCAATGCGGAAGAGGTTCTGGTTCGGAATGACGATCAGCGTATCGACAGACTTCTGCAGTTCCTGGATGCCCATCTCGGCCAGGCGCATGCGGCGCCCGCCTTCGAAGTGGAACGGCTTGGTGACGACGCCGACCGTCAGGATGCCCTTGTTGCGGGCGGCCTGCGCGACGACGGGAGCTGCACCTGTGCCGGTGCCGCCGCCCATGCCGGCGGTGACGAAGCACATATGCGTGCCGTTCAGGTGATCGACGATCTCATCGATGCACTCTTCGGCGGCCGCGCGGCCGACTTCCGGCTGCGAACCTGCGCCGAGGCCTTCGGTGACATTGACGCCGAGCTGGATGATGCGCTCGGCCTTCGTCATCGTCAGCGCCTGCGCATCCGTATTGGCGACGACGAAGTCGACGCCCTGGAGGCCGGCGGTGATCATGTTGTTGACGGCATTGCCGCCACCGCCACCCACGCCGAATACGGTGATGCGCGGCTTCAGCTCTGTGATGTCAGGCTTTTGCAGCTTGATGGTCATTGTACCTGTTCCTTCTCTCTCTGGCCGCATCGCCACGCCGGCCAATTACTCAATTGTCAGAAGCTTTCCTTCAGCCACTGGCCCATCCGGGCTATGCGGCTGTTATTTCCACCAAGCGACAGGAGCAGACCGCTCTGTGACGCATGTGTCTCCATGTCCGCGACCTGCGGATAGATCATCAGGCCGACGGCCGTCGAAAAGGCCGGGCCCTTGGCCGCCGTCGGCAGTCCCGAGACGCCCATCGGACGGCCGATGCGGACGTTGCGGGCAAGGATGCGCCGCGCCACGTCGGCAAGGCCGGTCAGCTGGCTGGCTCCGCCTGTCAGCACGACGCGCTTGCCGACGATCGGGCTGAAGCCGGAGCGCTGGATGCGGTCGCGGATCAGTTCCATCGTCTCTTCAATTCGGGCCGAAACGATGCGCGAAACCAGCGCTCTCGGCACCTGCGACGGCTGGTCGCGATCGTCCTCGCCGATCGGCGGGATCGAGATCAGCTCGCGCTCGTCGGAAGAATTCGAAAGGGCCGTGGCATGCACGACCTTCAGCCGCTCCGCATCCTCGATGCGGGTGGAAAGCCCGCGCGCAAGGTCGGTGGTGACGTGATGGCCGCCGAGGCCGACGGCATCCGTATGTACGAGCTTGCCTTCGGCAAAGACCGAGATCGTCGTCGTGCCGCCGCCCATATCGATTGCCGCGCAGCCGAGCTCGACCTCGTCGTCGACAAGAGCCGCAAGGCCCGATGCATAGGGCGTCGCAACGATGCCCTCGACCGACAGATGCGCGCGGTTGACGCTGAGTTCGAGGTTCTTCAGCGCCGAGCGCTCCGCCGTCACGACATGCATGTCGACGCCAAGCGCATCTCCGTACATTGCCAGTGGATCGCGGATGCCGCGCTCGCCGTCGAGCGAAAAACCGGTCGCCAGCGAATGCAGCACCGAACGGTCCTGGCGCAGCGACTGCTGGCAGGCTGCCGACAGCACCTTCTTCAGATCGTTGAGTTCGACTTCCTGGCCGCCGAGATCGATCGTCGCGGTGTAGATGTCGCTACCGAGACGGCCGGCCGTCAGATTGACGATCAGGCTTTCGACGGTCAGCCCCGCCATGCGTTCAGCCGCGTCGACAGCGAGACGGATAACTCCTTCCAGCGCGTCGAGATCGGCAATCACGCCGGTCTTGATGCCGCGGGAACGCTGGTGACCGATGCCGATGATCTCGATATTGTGCGTGCGGCCCGGCAGGATCTGGCTTTCCTCTCGCGGCGTCAGCCGTCCGATCATGCAGACGACCTTGGTCGAGCCGATGTCGAGCACCGAAACGACATGCGACCGCTTCGACGAAAGCGGCTTCAGGCGCGGCAGTCCGAAATGGGATGAACCGAACAAGCTCATATACTCTGCCCCGCCTTCTTCAATTCTTTCGTACGCTCCGTCACAGCCGTCTGCCTGCGGACCGCCGCCTCCGGCGTCAACTGGATCGCGGTTCTGTCGGACAGCCTGAGATCGACCGCGGCAATGTCCCGCTCCAGGAGCTGGTGCTCCTTGTCGAACTTCGAAAGCGTCGCCAGCGCCTGCTCGATACCGTCTTCCGGCAGCTTGACGACGACGCCATTGTCCATGTGCAGGTCCCAACGACGGCCAGATATCCAGACATAGGCCTTCACACGGGCCTTCACGTCGGGCCACTTCGAGAAGGCGTCGTCGAGTGAAGCCGCTGCCGTTTCCGCATCGCGGCCGACGACGAGCGGCAGCGCCGAAAACTTGTTGTCGCGCAGCGGCGCAATGACGCTGCCGTTCTTCTCGATCAGGGAAAGCTCCTGCCCGTGCTGCCAGATCGCATAGGCCTGACGCTCCTTGAGCTTCACCTCGATCGTCTTCGGATAGATCTTGCGGACCTCGACATTTTCCACCCAGGGGAGATGCGCGATCTTCCGGCGGGCGGCATCGACGTCGAGGGCGACCAGCGAGGTCGTGCCGTCCAGACCGATCAGTTGCAGGATCTCAATCTCGGAGGTTTCCGAATTGCCCGAGACCTTCACGTCCTCGATCGCAAAACCCGCCGCCGTTGTCGTCGCCTGCGCGACAGATTCGGTGTGGCCGCCGAGCGACATGCCGTAAAGCCCGGTTGCGGCCAGGAAGGCAAGGGCCGAGACCGTGCCGGTATGGGCGGGGATGTAGATGCGGCCGCTGCCGAGACTGACCAGGAAGCGGGTCACGCGGCGCAGTGGACGCGGCAGGACGAACCGCTCTTCGGCTTCCATGATCGGAAGCACGGCATGATGGCTCGGACGCCCAATCCTCTTGACTGTCAACGCAAACAAGACGCGTCCTCCACCATCCACCGGAGAAACTGACCAAATGTATAACCGGCATGACCGGCCATTTCGGGCACGAGCGAGGTCGGAGTCATGCCTGGCTGGGTATTGACCTCCAGCCAGATGATCTCGCCGTCTTCGGAGAAACGATCGTCGTAACGAAAGTCCGACCGACTGACGCCGCGACAACCGATTGCCTGATGCGCCCTTAGGGCCAATCTTTGTATTTTTTGGTAAATATTCGGTGAAATTTTCGCAGGAATGACGTGTTTTGAACCGCCTGCCGCGTACTTGGAGTCGTAATCATAAAAATTGTGTCCCTGCGGCACCACCTCGGTGACACCGAGCGGAGTTTCGCCCATCACACCACATGTGAGCTCGCGGCCATGGACATAGCGCTCGACGAGCACTTCCTCGCCGTAGCGCCACTCGGGCGAACTGACGACCTGCGGCGGATGCGTCTGATCTTCGGTGACGATGACGACGCCGAAGCTCGATCCCTCGCGGACGGGCTTCACGACATAGGGCGGCTTCATCGGATGCGTCGAGGGAAAGGCAAAACGGTTGATCACCTGTGATTCGGCGACCGGAATGCCGGCGGCGGCAGCGACAAGCTTCGCCTTGTCCTTGTCCATCGCCAGCGCCGAGGCAAGCACGCCCGAATGCGTATAGGGAATCTCGAGATATTCGAGGATGCCCTGAATGGTGCCGTCCTCACCGAACGGCCCGTGAAGCGCATTGAAGACCACATCGGGCTTCAGCGCGGCGAGCTTCTCGGAAACGTCGCGCGCGACATCGATGCAAGTCACCTCGAAGCCTTCCGCTTCGAGAGCCTCTGCGCAAGCCTTTCCCGAGGAAAGGCTGACAGGCCTTTCCGAGGAAAATCCGCCCATCAGGACCGCGACATGCTTGCGACTCATCAACACCCCCAAAAATAACTTCCATTGTCGAAATCGACGCTTGCGCGAAGCTTTCCGCGCCGTTTCAGGCCTCTGTCCGACCCGCATGCATTAGAGCACCATTATGGTTAACGAAGTGTTTACTTTCGTTAACTTCCTCTTGCCGCGCCCTTCATTTTTCCACCTTCGCTTCCTCGGGAGCATCGGAGCGAAGGTGCCTACCGATCCGCGAACACAGAAAAGCCCGCGCGGAAAAATCGCGCGGGCTCAATGGGATAGATCTGGGTTCTGCAGTCAGTCGGCGTCGTCGAGGAACTTCCACACGAGCCCGCCGAGCGCCCCGCCCACAAGCGGTGCTATCCAGAACAGCCAGAGCTGCTGCAATGCCCAGCCGCCGACGAAAAGCGCCTGGCCGGTTGAACGCGCCGGATTGACCGAAGTGTTTGTTACCGGGATGGAAACGAGATGGATCAACGTCAGCCCGAGGCCGATCGCAAGCGGTGCGAAGCCCGCAGGCACCCGGCTGCTGGTCGATCCCAAGATGATGATCAGGAAGAACATGGTCAGCAGCACTTCGATCAGCAGCGCCGAAAGCAGCGAATAACCGCCCGGAGAATGATCGCCATATCCATTGGCAGCAAAACCGCCGAGCTCGAAACCTGCCTTGCCGCTGGCGATGAGATAGAGCAGCGCCGCCGCGGCGATGGCGCCGACGACCTGCACGACGATATAGGGAACAAGACGCGCCGCGGGAAACCGTCCGGCAACCGTCAGGCCGAAGGAGACGGCTGGATTAAAATGACCGCCCGAAATGCCGCCCACGGCATAGGCCATGGTGAGCACGGTCAGGCCGAACGCAAAGGCCACGCCGACAAAACCGATGCCCAGCTCGGGATAGGCCGCCGCAAGGACGGCGCTGCCGCATCCACCGAAGACAAGCCAGAACGTGCCGAGAAACTCGGCAACAAGACTCTTTTGCATGCGCGCCCTCCACCTCAACCAAAGAGTTCATGATGATTCAGCTACAATTTGATTCTGGTCAAGTTGGCGGCAAATGCTGCGGCAAGCTCCACGCAAGGATCGAGAGACTGCGTATCCGAGGAATCCTCGACGGCCACCGTCTCGGCTTTTTTATTGATGCGGTCGACACTTCCGGCTAACTGGAGCACTCAAGATAAACGGGGAACAGACCATGCAATGCCTGATTACCGGCGCCGCCGGCTTTGTCGGTGGACCTCTCGTCGAAAGACTGCACAGAGAGCGGCTCTGCGAGCTTCAGGTCACCACGCGATCTGCAGCCGCCAGCTTTCCGGCAGATGTGCGGCATTTTCCCATCGAGATCTCCAGCGAAACTGACTGGACGGCCGCTCTCCACGGTGTTGACGTCGTCGTCCATCTCGCTGCTCGCGTGCATATCATGAATGATCGCTCCGCCGATCCACTGACGGAATTCCGCCGGATCAACACCGCCGCCACGCTGAATCTCGCCGAGCAAGCTGCACGCGCCGGGGTGAAAAGGCTGGTTTTTATCAGCAGCATCAAAGTCAATGGTGAAGAGAACGACCGCCCCTTCCGCCACGACGACAGGCCGAAGCCGCTTGATCCCTATGGTGTTTCGAAGCTGGAAAGCGAAATCGGGCTGCATGAAATCTCCGCCAGAACCGGCATCGAAATCGTCGTCATTCGGCCGCCGCTCGTCTATGGACCTGGGGCCAGAGGGAACTTCACCCTGCTCGTCGGACTTGTCAGGAAGAAGATACCGCTCCCCTTCGCGTCACTGAAAAACCACCGGACGCTGGTTGCGCTTCCAAATCTCGTCGATCTGATCATCACGGGCATGACGCACCCGGGCGCTGCCGGCCAGACCTTTCTCGCAGGCGACGGAGAAGATCTCTCGACGCCCGGGCTGATCGAGGGGATTGCCGCAGGCTTGGGCGTCAAACCGATGCTGCTTCCCTTCCCCCCCGCTCTGTTGCAGCTGGGCGCGCGATTGACCGGAAAAGACGCCGTCTACCAGCGTCTTTGCGGTTCCCTGCAGGTCGACATATCCCACGCCCGCGACGTGCTCGACTGGTCGCCCATCGTCACACCACGCGAAGGTCTGAAGCTCGCTGTGAAGTAAGAACTATTCGCTGGTGACGCCGTGGAACGGGCGCACTTCGCGGCCGGGCATGAAGACACCGAGGCGCTTGATTTCCCATTCGAGCTTGATGCCCTCTTTCTCGAAGACTTCGCGGCGCACTTGTTCGCCGAGATATTCAAGATCGTAGCCGGTCGCCTGCCCCATGTTGATCATGAAGTTGCAGTGAAGCGACGACATCTGCGCTCCGCCGATGACCAGGCCGCGGCAGCCTGCCTCGTCGACCAGTTTCCAGGCCGAATGGCCCTCCGGGTTCTTGAAGGTCGAGCCGCCGGTCTTTTCGCGCACCGGCTGCACCGTCTCGCGGTGATTGCGCACGGCGTCCATCTCGGCGCGGATCTGCGCGCGCTCTTCCGGATAGCCTTCGAACAGCACCGAGGTGAAGATCAGGTCGGCGGGTGCGGCGGAATACCGGTAGGAATAGCCCATTTCGGCATTGGAAAGCACATGTTTGTTGCCCTTGCGGTCGACGGCGTTGACCTCGATCAGCCGTTCGCGTGTCTCCACGCCGTTTGCCCCCGCATTCATGCGCGCCGCGCCGCCGATGCTGCCCGGAATACCGTAGAAGAAATGAAAGCCACCGATACCGTTATCCATCGCCATCGCGGCCACATGTTTATCGGGGCAGATGGAGCCGGCCAGAATGCGGTTTTCGCCTGCAAGCTCGACGAAGCCGAACCCCTTGGCGGACAGGCGCAGCACAACGCCGGGAATGCCGCCGTCACGCACCAGGATGTTGGAGCCGACGCCGATCACCGTCAGCGGCACCTCTTCCGGCAGTATCTTCAGGAAGGCGACGAGATCGTCGATGTCATGCGGCTGGAACATCAGCTCGGCGAGGCCGCCTGCCCTGAACCAGGTGACGCGGTCCATGGGGGCATCCGGCGTGATGCGCCCGCGGATATCCTTTACACCGTCTCCGAGAGACGCGAGAAGCTTTTCCCCATTCACCTGTTTCATACGGACTTTCCCGATAGGCCTTCCAGTTGCTTGGGCAGCGCCGCCGCCCAGGATGTGATGCTGCCAGCCCCCAACAGAACCACGAAATCGCCAGGCTTTGCAACCTCCGCAACCATCTGCGGCAGAAGCTCCGCCGAGGTGAGAAACCGGGCGTCGCGATGCCCGCCGGATTTGATGCGCGAGACCAGCGACACGGAATCGATACCCGCGATCGGATCTTCACCCGCAGCATAGACCGGTGCGAGGAAAATGCTGTCTGCATCGTTGAAGCAGGCGGCGAACTCCTCGAACAGGCTCGCAAGGCGGCTATAGCGGTGCGGCTGGTGGACAGCGATCACCCGCCCCTTGCAGGATTCGCGGGCAGCGCGCAGCACCGCCTTGATCTCGACGGGATGGTGGCCGTAATCGTCGAAGACTTGCACCCCGTTCCATTCACCGGTCAGCGTGAAACGCCGTTTGACACCGCCGAAGGAAGCAAGCCCCTTGGCGATATCGGCGCTCGATATGCCGAGCCGGTTGGCAACGGCGATCGCCGCCGTCGCGTTGGAAATATTGTGCCTGCCGGGCATCGGCATGACCAGCCCCTTGAGCTCGATCACCTGGCCGGTACGGCGGCGGCGGATTTCGACGTCGAAGATCGAGCGCGTGCCATCGATGCGCACATTCGTGAAGCGCACGTCGGCCTGCGGGTTCTCGCCATAGGTAATGATCTTGCGATCCTCGATGCGGCCGACCAGCGACTGCACCTCAGGATGGTCGAGGCACATGACGCCGAAGCCGTAGAACGGCACGTTCTCGACGAACTGCCGGAAGGCGGCGCGCACGGCATCGAAATTGCCGTAATGGTCGAGATGTTCCGGATCGATATTGGTGATGACGGCGACATCGGCGGGAAGCTTCAGGAAGGTGCCGTCCGATTCGTCGGCCTCGACCACCATCCACTCCCCCTCGCCCATGCGGGCATTGGTGCCGTAGGCGTTGATGATGCCGCCGTTGATCACGGTCGGGTCGAGCCCGCCGGCTTCGAGCAGCGTCGCGACCAGCGAAGTGGTCGTCGTCTTGCCATGCGTGCCGCCGATGGCGATCGCATTGCGGAAGCGCATCAACTCGGCAAGCATTTCGGCGCGGCGCACCACCGGCAGCAGCTTTTCGCGCGCGGCGATGAGTTCCGGATTGCTCTTCTTGATCGCCGTCGAGACGACGACGACTTCGGCCTCACCCAGGTTTTCGGCCCGGTGGCCGACGAATACCTCGATGCCCTTGTCGCGCAGTCGCTGGACATTGGCGCTGTCGGCCTGGTCCGATCCCTGTACCTTGTGGCCGAGATTATGCAGCACCTCGGCAATGCCGCTCATGCCGATGCCGCCGATGCCGATGAAATGAACGAGGCCGATCGCCTTCGGCAGTTTCATGCGCGTGTCCTCTTGAAGTCCGCAATTGTCCGTCCGGCGGCAATAGCCTCAACCATGTCGGCAAGCAAGTTCGCGGCATCGGGTTTCCCGGCCAGTCTCGCCGCCGCTGCCATGTGCGAAAGCTTTTCCGGATCGTTCATCACCGCCGTCAGGATCGCCGCGATCTTCTCCGGCGAAAGTTCGGACTGGACAATGACCTTGGCCCCACCGGTCGCAGCCAGGGCTGCCGCGTTCGCCGCCTGGTCGTGATCGAGCGCATGCGGATAAGGCACCAGCACCGCAGGCCGGCCGATGACCGAGATTTCCGAAACCGTCGAGGCGCCCGAGCGGCAGATGACGAGATGGGCTGTCGCCAATCTCTCGGCCATGTCGGTGAAGAAGGGGGCGATATCGGCGCCCATCTCCAGCTTGGCGACGCAGCCGCCGACCATCTCCATATCCTCAGGACGTACCTGCTGGGTGATGCGCAGGCGCAGGCGAAGCGCGTCGTCGAGCAGGCTGATCGCTGTCGGCAGCGCCTTGGAGAAATATTGCGCGCCCTGGCTGCCGCCGAAGACGACGAGGTTGAAAGCTTCGCCGGGATGCGAGGGCATGTAAGGCACTTCGGCGGCGGCGATGATCGCCGGGCGGACCGGATTGCCCGTCGTCACCGTCTTGTCCGGGAAGGCGCCGCCCCCTTCCGGCAGGAAACCGCCGGCAATACCCTGCACGCGGGTCGCCAAGGCCTTGTTGGCCCGGCCCATCACGGCGTTCTGCTCATGGATCATCGACGGCACGCCGAGCCGCGTGGCGGCAAGCAGCGGCGGCACTGTCGGATAACCGCCGAAACCGACGACGATAACCGGTTTCAGCCGCTGGATCAGCTTCTTTGCCGCCCGCATACCGCTCCAGAGCGTCCACAGTGAGCGTGCGACCGCAACCGCGTTCTTCGAGCCGATCGTCGCCGACGGCACGACATGGATCTCCTCGGCCGGGAACTTGCCGGCATAACGCTCGGCTCGGCTGTCAGTGACGAGATGCACCGCGTAGCCGCGCTCCTTCAGCTTGAAGGCCAGCGCCTCCGCCGGGAACACATGGCCGCCGGTTCCCCCGGCGGCAAGCAGCACGATGCCTTTGCTCATGGCCTCTACTCCGCCGGCATGCCGTGCGGGACGCGGAAAAGGCTCCGGTCCTGCGCACGTTTTTCCGGTCGATGGCGCGTCAGCGCCAGAATGAAGCCGGCGGTGACGCAAATCGCCACCATGGACGAGCCGCCGTAGGAAATCAGCGGCAGCGTCATGCCTTTTGCCGGCAACAGCTCGAGGTTGACACCGATATTGATGATCGACTGGATGCCCATCTGCAGCACCAGGCCGGCAACGGCGAAGCGGTTGAAGTCGTTGCGCTCGCGATAGGCATGCGAGAGACCGCGCAGCACCAGCACGGTGAACAGCGCAACCAGCGCTATGCAGAAGACGATGCCGAACTCCTCGGCTGCGACCGAGAAGATGAAATCGGTATGCGCATCCGGGATGATCCGTTTGACGATACCTTCGCCTGGTCCCTGGCCGAACCAGCTGCCGCGGATAATCGCCTCGCGGGCGGTGTCAATCTGGAACGTGTCGCCCTCACCGGTCATGAACTTGTCTATTCGCAGCGCAACGTGCGGGAAGACGTAATAGGCGCTGAGCAGGCCGCCGGCGCCGCCGATGCCAAGCAGCATGATCCATATCCATGGCATGCCAGCCATGAAGAACATCCCGCCCCAGACAGCCGTGGTCAGGATGGTCTGGCCGAGGTCAGGCTGCGCGACGAGCAAGGCGGCGACGATGGCAAACAGGATGATGGCGAAGAGATTGCCGGGGATCTCCGGCTGGCGCGCATGCTCGGCAAACAGCCAGGCGCAAACCACGACGAAGGCGGGCTTCATGAATTCCGACGGCTGGATGGAAAGGCCGGCGATCCAGATCCAGCGCCTGCCGCCCTTGACCTCCTGCCCGACGAACAGCACCAGCACCATCATGGCGATCGAAATGATCAGCAGCAGGATCGCCGTTCGCCGCACTTGCCGTGGCGTCAGGAACGACAGCCCGAGCATGACGGTGATCGAAGGGATCATGAAGGCTGCATGGCGCTTGACGAAGTGGAAGGGCTCGAGCCCGATGCGCTCGGCAACAGCCGGCGATGCCGCAAACGACAGCATGAAACCGATGCCCATCAGGAAGATGAACATTGCCAGGAAGAAACGGTCGATGGTCCAGAACCAATCGGCCAGAGGCCCACGTTCCGCGCGGCTTACCATGTCATTTCTCTCCTGTTGCCGAACCGATCAGCATCGCAATTCCGTCAAGCGCTGCGACGTGGCCAACGAAGGCATCGCCCCTGACTTCGAAGTTCTTATACTGATCGAAGCTTGCGCAAGCCGGGGATAACATCACCGCCGAAGCGCTGCTCTCGTCGCGCTCGGCATCGGCTGCCGCATGCGCGACCGCACGCTCCAGCGTGCCGGAGATCTCGTAGGGCACAGCCTCGCCGAGCGTCGCAGCGAATTCCGCCGCCGCCTCGCCGATCAGATAGGCCTTGACGATGCGCGGGAAATAGGGAGCGAGCGTTGTAATGCCGCCAGCCTTCGGCAGGCCGCCGGCGATCCAGTAGATGCGATCATAGCTCGAAAGGGCCGGCGCTGCAGCATCCGCATTGGTTGCTTTGGAATCATTGACGAAAACGACGCTGCCACGCTGCCCCACAGGCTGCATACGATGCTTGAGGCCGGGAAACGAGGCAAGGCCGGTGCGAATGTCGTCGGCGGAAACTCCGACGGCAAGGCAGGCGGCGACAGCGGCGGCGGCGTTCTGCGCATTATGGCTGCCGCGCAGCGTCTGGATGCCGTCGAGATCGGCAAAGGGCAGCATGGCGCCGCCGGTGGCCTGAATGAGCCTGGTGCCCTCGGCATAAATGCCTGATGCCACCACGCTGCGGCGCGAAATGCGGACTACCTTGACAGCCGCCCGCTCGACGCGGTCGGCAATCAGCGCCGAATGGCTGTCGTCGATGCCGACGATCGCGACATCGCTGCCGGCAACCAGCCGTTCCTTGATATCGGCATAATGCTGCATCGTGCCGTGACGGTCGAGATGATCGGGCGTCAGGTTGAGCAGGATGCCGGCGGACGGGTTCAGCGTCGGCGCCAGATCGATCTGATAGGAGGAGCATTCGACGACGTAATAGCGCTCGGCCTTCGGCGGATCGAGGGTCAAGACCGCCGTGCCGATATTGCCGCCGAGCTGTGTGTCGTAGCCTGATGATTTGAGGATATGGGCGATCAACGCCGTCGTCGTCGACTTGCCGTTGGTGCCGGTGATGGCGATGAAGGGGCAATCCGGCGCATGAGCGCGGCGCTCGCGCACGAAGAGCTCGACGTCGCCGACGATATCGACGCCGGCCGCGCGCGCAAGATCGACGGTCCAGTGTGGCTTCGGATGGGTGAGCGGCACGCCGGGCGACAGCACCAACACTGCCTGCTGGCTCCAGTCGATGGTGTGAAGGTCTTCCGTCCTGATGCCTTCCGCCGCAGCCTTGGCAACGCTGTCCGGATTGTCGTCCCAGGCGGTCACTTCAGCGCCGCCCGAAACCAGCGCCCGCGCGGTGGCAAAGCCGGAGCCGCCGAGCCCGAACAGCGCGACCTTCCTGTCCCTGAGCGTCGTGACCGGGATCATCGCCGCCTCACCGCAGCTTCAGCGTCGAGAGGCCAAGCATGGCAAGGCCGACGGCGACGATCCAGAAGCGGATCACCACCTGGCTCTCGGTCCAGCCCTTCTTCTCGAAGTGATGATGGATCGGCGCCATCAGGAAGACGCGCCGGCCGGTCATCTTGAAGAAGCCGACTTGGATAATCACCGACAGCGTCTCGATGACGAAGAGGCCGCCGATGATCGCCATGACGATCTCGTGTTTGGTGGCGACGGCAACGGTGCCGATCGTGCCGCCGAGTGCGAGCGACCCGGTGTCTCCCATGAAGATGGCAGCCGGCGGCGCATTGAACCAGAGAAAGCCGAGGCCGGCGCCGATCACGGCGCCGAGGACGACGGCGAGTTCGCCGGTGCCGGGTACGAAATTGATCTGCAAGTAATTGGCAAACACGACGTTGCCGGCGAGATAGGCGATGACGCCGAAGGAGGCGGCGGCGATCATCACAGGCACGATCGCAAGCCCGTCGAGGCCGTCGGTCAGGTTGACGGCATTGCCGGCCCCGACGATGACGAAGCCGCCGAAGACGACGAACATGATGCCGATATTGATCATGAAGTCCTTGAAGAAAGGAAAGGCGATCGAAGAACCGAAAGTCGAACCGGCAATGCCCGAGGCAAGGGCGGTGCGCATCATGAAATAGACGGCGATGCCGGCAATGACGAATTCGATGCCGAGGCGGGCCTTGCCGGAAAAGCCCATATGGCTCTGCTTCGTGACCTTGAGATAATCGTCGTAGAAGCCGATCGCGCCGAAGCCGAGCGTCACCAGCAAAGTGGCGACGACATAGACGTTGGAAAGATCAGCCCAGAGCAGCGACGCGCCGACGATGCCGGCAAGGATCATCAGCCCGCCCATGGTCGGGGTGCCGGCCTTCTTGAAATGCGTCTGCGGCCCGTCGGCACGGATCGGCTGGCCCTTGCCTTGGCGGATGCGCAGCGAATTGATGATCGTCGGCCCGAACAGGAAGACGATCAGTGCCGAGGTGAACAGAGCGGCCCCTGTGCGGAAGGTAATATATCTGAACAGGTTCAGAAATTTAAAATATTCCGACAGTTCGACAAGCCAGATTAGCATTCAGGGCCCCTTGTTTACCCGATCAAAGTTCGCGTTGCGTGTCGGAAAATGGCGGGAACTTGTCAAGGAGCGCGGCGACGATCTTGCCGAAACCGATGCCCAGAGACGATTTCACCATCAACACGTCGCCTGGTGCGACCGAGTTCAATACATAATTCGTCAATTCGCCAGTGTTCTCGCAATATTCGACATGGACGCTTTCCGGCAGCGATTCCTTCAGCGCAGCCATTTCTGCTCCTGCGAGCCAGACATGTTCGATGCCGGCCGCAAGCAGCGGCACGGCGAGATCGGTATGAACCTTCTGCGCATACTCGCCCATCTCCAGCATGTCGCCGAGCACGGCGATACGGCGTCCGCGGCCGGTCGGCTCGGAAGCCGCCAGCAGTGCGATCGCCGCGCGCATCGAAGCCGGATTGGCATTGTAGCTCTCGTCGATCAGTATGAAGCTGCCGCTGCCGATCGAAAGCCGGTGGCGTTTGCCCCTGCCCTTTTCCGGCCTCAGCGTCGCAAGCGCCTCGATCGCCTTTTCCATGTCGGCACCGACGATCCTGACGACGCCGAGCGCTGCGAGAGCGTTCTCGGCGATATGGCGGCCGGGCGCGCCGATCGCGGCCTCCAGCGTCTCGCCGCCGATCGTCAGCCACAGCGTCGAATTCTCATCCGAGCCGTTGAATTCCGCCAGCCGGAATTCCGCCTTGGCGTGCTGGCCGAAGGAATGGATATGCCCGATACCGAGCGACTGCGCCGTGCGGTCGAGGAAATTGAACTGGTCGTTGTCGCGGTTGAGAACGACATGGCCAGCCGGTTCGAGCCCCTCGAAGATCTCCGCTTTGGCGGCGGCGATCTCTTTGATGTTCTTGAAATTGCCGAGATGCGCCGGCGCAATCGTGGTGATGATGACGACATCGGGACGGATCATCGCCACCAGCGGCCGGATCTCGCCGGGATGGTTCATTCCGACTTCGAAGACGCCGTAATCCGTATCCTCAGGCATCCGCGCCAGCGTCAGCGGCACACCCCAATGATTGTTGAAGGAGGCGACGGAAGCATGCACCTTGCCGGAGGGCGACAGCACATGCCGCAGCATCTCCTTGGTGGTCGTTTTCCCCACAGATCCCGTCACCGCGATGATCCGGGCCTTGGAGCGCTCACGCGAGGCAAGTCCGAGACGGCCAAGTGCTGCGAGCACGTCCTCCACGACGATCATCGGCACCGTCAAACGGCCCATGGCCGGAAGCCTCGCCTCGCTGACGACGAGAAGGGCGGCGCCGTTTGCCATCGCCATCGATGCGTAGTCGTGACCGTCGACACGGTCGCCCTTGATCGCAAAGAAGGCCTCGCCTGGAGCAATTGAGCGGCTGTCGATGGAAATGCCGGTGATGCCTTCGGGCAGAGTGCCGAAGGGGCGCCCTGCCATTGCTGCGATCAGATCTTCCGTCGTCCAGAGCCAGCTCAAGATTGCAGTTCCTCCAAGGCCTTGCGCACTTCCGCATGATCGGAGAACGGCAGGGTAACGCTGCCGATCGTCTGCCCTTCCTCATGCCCCTTGCCGGCGACGATCAGCGTATCGCCAGATCTCAACATGCCAACCGCCTCGCGGATCGCCATGCCGCGATCGGCGATTTCCGAGGCGCCGGGTGCTGTCGCCATGATCTCCGCCCGGATCGATGCCGGCTTCTCCGAGCGCGGATTATCGTCGGTGACGATGACGACGTCGGCAAGCCGGCAGGCGATTTCGCCCATGATCGGCCGTTTGCCGCGATCACGGTCGCCGCCGCAGCCAAAGACGACGACGACGCGCCCGGTGGTGAAGGGTCTGACCGAGCCGAGCACGTTTTCCAGCGCATCCGGCTTGTGGGCGTAGTCGACATAGGCGAGAGCGCCATCTTTCGTATGGCCGACCAGTTCGAGACGGCCGGACGCGCCGACGAGCCTCTCGAGTGCAACCATCGCAACCTTCGCCGCAACGCCGGTCGACATGGCAAGCCCTGCCGCGACCAGCGCGTTGGCGACCTGAAAATCGCCGGCCAGCGGAATGTCCACCTCGAAGATCTCGCCGTCGATATGGATCTCGGCGGTCTGCTTGTGGCGGAAGTGTTCGACACGTTTCAAGGAGAGGTAATCGCCCTTGCGCCCGACGGTGCGAACGTCGTGACCGGCATCGGTCGCTGCCTTGATCGCCTGCGCCGACCACGGATCGTCGGCGAAGATCACCGCCGGCGACCCCTTCGGCAGCAGCACATCGAAAAGCCGCATCTTGGCAGCCATATATTCTTCAACGGTCGGATGATAATCCATGTGGTCGCGGCCGAGATTGGTGAAGGCCGCCGCCGCAAGCTTGACGCCGTCGAGCCGGCATTGGTCGAGGCCATGGCTGGAAGCCTCCATCGCCGCATGCGTGACACCCTCGTCGGCAAGTTCGGCCAAGAGCTTGTGCAGCGACACCGGATCGGGCGTCGTCAGCGAACCATATTCGTTGCGCGTCGGCGAGATGACACCCGTCGTGCCGATCATTGCGGCCGCATGACCCGCATGCGCCCAGATCTGCCGGGTGAAGGAGGCGACGGAGGTTTTGCCCGCCGTGCCGGTGACGGCAACCATGGTATCGGGCTGCCGGCCGTGGAAGCGCGAAGCGGCGATCGAAAGGAACCGACGCGGGTCTTTGACGGCAAGCACCGGGATGGAGGCATCGATGGCATGAGAGGCGATCGCAACGGCAGCGCCCCGGCCGGCGGCATCCGCGATGAAGCCAGCGCCGTCCGCCTTGGTGCCGACGACCGCGACGAAGGCATTGCCTGGCGCCACATGGCGGCTGTCCGAAGACAGGCCTGAAATATCAAGCAAGCCTGCCGGGCCGTCGAGCTGTGCTTCAAGTTCCGGAAACTGATCTCCGGCCAGGTCTCGCAATTTCATCGAAAGCACTTTTCTCTCTTGAAGCCGGTTCACCCCTCGCGAATCGGCGTCGATATTCATTCACACTCAATAAGACACCAGCAAGGCCGATCCGCCCTCCCCGAATTTCGGCTCGATGCCGAGAATAGGGGCCGCGCGGCTGATGATCTCACGGGCGATCGGTCCGGCTGTGCCGGCGGAGATCGTTCCGCCATAGGCCTTCTCGCCGGTTTTCGGTTCGTCGCAGAAGGTGATCACGGCATATCTGGGATCGTTGATGGGGAATGCGGCGATGAAGGAATTGAAGTTCAGCGTCGCGGAATAACGACCGTTCACCACTTTGTCGGCCGTGCCGGTCTTGCTGCCGACGTCGAAGCCGGGCACGCGGGCGACGCGGCCCGATCCCTTCGAGCCGTTGACGTCGAGGAGATAGCGGATCTGGTCGCTGGTCGACTTCTTGATCACCTGCGTCGCGACCTCATCGGCCTGTTCGGCCGTGCGCGGCAGAAATGTCGGCTCGATCAGCTTGCCGCCGTTGACGAGAGCGGCTGCCGCGATCCCGGTCTGCAACGCTGTCGTCGAGACGCCATGACCGAAGGAAATCGTGATCGAATTGATCTTCTTCCAGACCCGCGGCTGGCTCGGCATCTTCACTTCGGGCAGCTCGGTCTGCATCTTCGTCAGCAGGCCAAATTTGGTCAGATAGTCCTTCTGCGCGTCGATGCCGACGATGTCGATGACGCGCGCCGTGCCGATATTCGAGGAATACTGGAAAATCTCAGGAACGCTCAGCCAGCGGCGCTGCCCGTGAAAATCGTGAATGGTGAAGCCGCCGATATAGATCGGTTTGCTGGCATCGAACGTATCGGTCATCTTCACCTTGCCGGTGTCGAGCGCCATGGCCAGCGAAAAGGTCTTGAAGGTTGATCCCATTTCGAAGGTGCCGTTGGTCATCCGGTTGAGCCAACCCTCCTTGGCCCCTTGCTGCGGATCGTTCGGATCGAAATCCGGCGCCGAAGCCATTGCCAGCACTTCCCCCGTATGCACGTCTATAACAGCGGCACCGGCGCCCTTTGACTGGAAGTTGTTGACGGCGTTGACGACGGCGTCCCGGACGATGTTCTGCACGCGCAGGTCGATCGAAAGCCGCACCGGCTCGAGAGGCTGGTCGCTGGTCATACCGACCGAGGCGAGGTCGGCAAGCCCCTGGTCGTCAATATATTTCTCCATGCCGGCGACGCCACGATTGTCGATGTTGACGTAGCCAAGGATGTGCGCGGCGGTCGAGCCGCCCGGATAGAAGCGGCGCTTCTCTGGCCGGAAGCCGATGCCGGGAATGCCGAGGGCCAGGATCTGGCTCTGCTGCTTCGGCGTCAGCTGCCGGCGCAGCCAGGCGAAATGCGAGGTCTTGGCCGAGAGCTTTTTATAGGTGTCTCGAACGTCGAGTTCGGGCAGCACCGTCGCAAGCTTCTCGACCGCCTCGTCGGCATCGACGATCTTGTTGGGTTCGGCAAACAGCGAGACGGTGCGGATGTCGGTCGCCAGCACTTCGCCGTTGCGGTCGAGAATGTCGGGGCGCGAGGCCATCAGCCGATCGGGCGGCAGGATGCTGGAGACGACCTCCTGATCCTTCATTGCATATTCGACGAGACGGCCGCCGATAATGACGTAGACACCCATGAAGCCGAGGATCAGCAGGCCGACGCGGCTTTTAGCCTGCCCTGATTTCTTCTTGCGCGATCCTTCGATCGCCAGGCCGGCAGGGGAAGGACCGCCGAACCGGTTATAGACGCCGGCGGAAAAATGCGCCTGGCTCTTCAAGACCATTATGCGGGAAAGAAACGACATTATTCCACCGACCCCGTTTCGATCTCATCTGCATCGTCTTCCGGCTCGGCGCGGGGCGCGGGCTTTGGAACAGGCTGCGCCTTCGTCGTAACGGTCGCCCCGGCAAGAGCCGCGCCTTTGGCATTGGCCTCGGTCGCGCCCTTGGCGCTGGCCTCGGTCGCGCTCTTTGCGCTGGCCTTGGCCTCCGTCACGTCGGGCACCGGAACCTCGGATTTCAACATCGGCAATTCTTTGGCATGCACCAGCGCCGTCGATTGCGTCGGCTGCAGCTGCAGTTCGTCATCATAGGCCTTGACCAGCCGCTCCAGACGGTTCGGCTGCGATTGCAGCGCCCAGTCGGCCTTGAGAAGGTCGATGGTGTCCTCTTCGAGCTTGATCTCGGCTTCGAGGCGATGAACCTCCTCGAGCTTCAATTCGGCGCGATGCTTGATCGTGTAGGTGACGGCAGCGGTGGCCGTCATGACGCCGATGAGCACGAGATCGAACGTTTTCAGCATATCAACCTCCAAGCTTTCCGAGACTGGCGAGATTGGGAAACCCAAAGAGCGACATATCCGCGGCCTCAGCCGCAGCGTCCGTCCTCAGGCCGGCGCGCAGTTTGGCCGAGCGGGCGCGCGGATTGAGCTCCGCCTCCGCCTCGCTCGCCGAAACCATCGGCTTGCCGATCGCCGCAAAGGTTGCCGCCCGCTCATGCGCGACCGGCAGATGCCGCGACCCCACCGCCTTGCCGGCGCGGTCGGAGAAGAATTTTTTGACGATGCGGTCTTCGAGCGAATGAAAGGTGACGACGACGAGCCTCCCGCCCGGTTTCAGCGCCGCTTCCGCCGCAAACAGCGCCTGCGCCAGTTCGCCGAGCTCGTCGTTGACGAAGATGCGCAAGGCTTGGAAGACGCGCGTTGCCGGATGGATCTTGTCCTTCATCTTGCGCGGCGTGACGAGCTCGATGAGACCGGCAAGATCGCGCGTCGTCTCGAACGGCTTTTCGTCGCGACGTTTTTCGATGGCATGCGCAATGCGCGGCGACTGGCTTTCCTCGCCGAGAAAATGAAAGATGCGGATGAGATCGGCGACCTTGGCGCGGTTGACGACATCGGCGGCCGAAACGCCTGCCGCCGACATGCGCATGTCGAGCGGCCCGTTCTTCTGAAAGGAGAAACCGCGCTCGGCCTCATCGATCTGCATGGAGGAAACGCCGATATCGAGCACGACGCCGTCAAGTCCGCCTTGCTGTGCATGATCGGCAAGATGTGAGAATTGCGAATGAACGAGCTTGAGACGGCCGCCATGGGCGGCAACCATTGCCTGGCCAGCGGCAATCGCCGTCGGATCGCGGTCGAGCGCGATCACCTCGGCGCCGGCAGCAAGGATTGCCGAGCTGTAACCGCCCGCACCGAAGGTACCATCGAGAATGAGCTTGCCGGGCGAAGGCGCCAGCGCTGAAAGCACTTCATCGAGAAGAACAGGAATGTGACGAACCGGTCCGCCACCGGCTTCAGTTGAACCTCCGCCAGGATTCGCCACCATTCCGTTCCCTCGTTCTTTCAGGAACGCTTGCCCGCCAGCTTGCGCTCCCCTCTTGCCTGCGCCTGCGCAGCCACAAAAGCCTGCGGCTGCCAGAGCTGAAAATGATCCGCCCGACCGACGAAGGTCACTTCGTCCGAGATGCCGGTAAAGCCGCGAATGAAATCCGTGACCATCAGCCGCCCCTCGGCGTCGAGCTTCATGAAGACCCCGCCTCCATGAATGAGAAGCGACATCTCGTTCGCATCCGGCGAAAACGGATCCTCCGCAGCAATCTGCCGTTCGAATCTTTCGAGAAGATCCGGACCGCCGACACTGATCGCCGGAAACACAAAGTCCTGGAAGCAATAGAGCTCCTGAACATTGCGCTGCGCCAGCACGGAACGAAAAACCGAAGGCACGGAAACCCGGCCCTTGGCATCGATCCTGTTGGTCGCGTTCGAAAGGAAGCGGCTCATTACACGAAACATCCGTTCCCGCAGGGATCCGGACCGAAAGACGCCCGAAACTCCCGATATCAGGCACAGCTTCGCAAGCCGGATGAGTGAAAACCCCTCCGACGCTTCCAGAGAGGAAGACGCCTTTGCTTTGCGATGAATGGGCAGGTGATTGCCCTGGTGCAGTGCGCATTTGGGATAGCATGGGACCATATGGGCGTCAATGGGATGCGCCCATTTTGCAGTGGACGCATGATCAAAAATTTATAAGCCGTTAAGTTTAACAAAGGGTTAGGATCGCCCTCTTGCGATGGCGCGCAACGGTGCTTTCGCAAAAAGATTTTCAACAGGCGGATTGCATCAGCATCCACTTGAAAACTTTCGATTTCAGCAACTTACCTGGAAATGATTCCTGAAATCGGGGCTTGAACGCGCCAAAAAAGTTAATCGCCAGTTGGCCTGTAAGCCGGGTTCTGTATGGCTCCGGCGTGAACCGGAACGTGGCAGCCATTCCTCTGGGACAGCGTTCGCACGCTGCCTCGCGCAACCCACCCGGATGACTGGCCTGGAAACCGGCCGGAAGGCCTTTCGGCCTGCCACGTCATCCCTATTCGGTCTTGCTCCCGGTGGGGTTTACCGTGCCATTTCCGTTGCCGGAGATGCGGTGGGCTCTTACCCCACCCTTTCACCCTTACCTGTCATGACAGGCGGTTTGCTTTCTGTGGCACTTTCCCTGAGGTCGCCCTCGCCGGACGTTATCCGGCACCGTGTTTCCGTGGAGCCCGGACTTTCCTCACCCTACCGCCTTTCGGCATTGATAAAGCGCGGCTGCCCAGCCAACTGGCAGGGCTCCCATAAACGAGAGAGATGGCAATTGCCACCGAAATCAAAATTTATTTAGCGAAATTGCGGTGTGAAATCCGTGGAGTAGCCCTGTTCGCTGATTCTGCCTGCCAAAAGCAGCTCGGCCCCAAGTCGGCCGATTTCGTCCGAGCTCTTGGCCGAGGTGCCGGCACAGCCCGTCAGCACCGCAATTTGTGGCGATGAGGTATAGCCGATCATCGGGTAACCACTCGCAGTCTGAGAGACGACGCAGGCGGCGGTTGAAATCGAGAGCGGCACCATGTCGGGCACGAGACCCTCAACGATATGCTGGAGATGGGCGCGCACGCTATCGCGCCCCTCGGTCTTGAACCAGGCGCGCATCTCCGCCGCGTCGCCGAGCGTGAGATCGTCGGGATCGCCGCCGATCTTCAGGTAGAATTTGCCGTCAGGGTAACGGATCGGCGGCAGCAGATAGATATGGAAGCCGGGCGCTTCGAGAATGAGCGACGGCATCGCGGCCAAACGCGCCGCATCGGCCTCGCTCACCTCGAAGAGCGTCACGGTTCGGGCATAAACCGTCATGTCAACCGGCTTCGGCAACAGATTCTCCGCAATGGAAAATCCCCCCGCCGCCAGCAGCACCTTTTCAGCGCGGAAGGTCCGGCCGCCGGCAGTCTTGACGACAGCCGATCCGCTCTCGCTGCGAATCGAGACGGCATAGTCGCGAATGACGGTGGCACCTGCCTTTTCCGCCAGCAGCGACTGCGCCTTGACGAGCTCACGCGGACTGATGTGGCCGGCGCCCCTCGCCTCGAAGACACCTGCACTATCGGCAGAAAAGGTGAAAAAGGGAAAGGCAGCCTTCAGCCCGGCCTCATCGACAAGGCTGATCCCGACGCCGAGCGAAACGGCCGCCTGCCGGGTTTTCTCGAGATAATCGCTTCCATCGGGCGCAACGACGACGCAGCCGGCCTCGCGATAGAATTCGATGCCGCTGTCGCGGGCAATCTCGCCGTAGCGGTTGATCGAGCGGTTGGCGAGCAGCGCCCAGTTTCGGTCAGGATCGATGGTGCGGGTAATGCGCCCCTCGTCGTAATGGCTGGCGAAGACGCCCTCATGCACCTTGCGATCATCAGGCTCGTCCGGGCCGATCACCGCCACGCCATCAGTCTGCCGCGCCAGATGCCGCGCCGCCGCGGCCCCCATCAGCCCGCGGCCAACGACGATGTATTTGAAATCGACTGCCATGATGCTTCCTTTCAGGCAAAGACCGGCGTGAGTTCACGGCCGAAATCCTTCTCGCCAAGCTGCCCGTCTGTAAGAAGCACCGCTCCCAGCCGCCCAAGCTCGTCGGAGGATTTGGCCGCGACGAAATTGCCGCCGGTGAGCACCGCGATGCGCGGCGATTGGGTAAATCCGGCGTAGGGATAACCGGTCGGCGTGAAATTCGCCACGCAGGGTGCCGAAGTAACCGGGCAGCCGGCAAGCTCCGGCATCAGTTGCAGGGCGATGGCAGACAGATGATCGCGCTCGCTAGCATTGCCGTCTGAACGGAACCACGTGCCGACATCCTCCAACCTTTCGAAGGAAAGCGCTTCGGTGTCGCCACCGAGCTTCAGATAGGTCTTGCCGTCGGGATAACGCACCGGCGGCAGGATATAGATGTGGTCTTCCTCCCGGTCGCCGAGCACGATCGTCGACGGCATATCGCCGAAGATCGCCATCTCGCGCTCACCGATCTCGTAGAAGGCGACCGTGCGCGCCAGGACCCTGGTATCGACGGGACGCGGCAGCAGGGTATGGAAATTGCTGAAACCGCCGGCAGCGACCAGCACGCGCTCGGCGCTGTAGCTTCTGCCTCCGGCCGTCACCTCGACATGGGAGCCGGCATCGCGCACCGATGTCGCGACGGCCTCGATCAGCGAGACGCCGCCCTGTTCGGCAAGCCTCGTCTGCGCCCGCACCAGTGCCCGCGGGTTAATGTGCCCTGCGCGCTTGCCCTCGAAATATCCTGTAAAATCTGGATCGACGGCAAGATAGGAAAAACGTTGGCGAAGTTCCGACGGCGCGATGGTCTCGATATCGCTGCCGAGCGTCCGGCTGACAGTCAGCGCCTGGCTGATATAGTCCTGCTCATCCTTCGGCGTCGGACCGGTAAAGAGGCAACCGACCTCCGAAAAAAAGGAAACGCCGCTCCTTGCCTCGATCTCGCGGTAGCGGCCGAGCGCCCGAGCGGCGAAACTTCCCCAAGCCAGATTGCCGTCGAAAGTGCGGGTGATGCGCGCTTCGTCGTAATGGCTGGCGAATAGCCCGTCATGGGCCTTGCGTTGCTCCGGCTCGCGCGGGCCGATCAGCGCAATGCTGTCGGCCATCGACGAGAGGTGCCGTGCGGCGGCGGCACCCATCATGCCGCGTCCGATGATGATGAACCTGAAGTCGACTGCCATACCTAACCTCGTCTCGAGGTGGCCTAACCTCGTCTCGAGGTGGCCTAACCTCGTCTCGAGGTGGCCTAACCTCATCTTGAGGTGGCCTAACCTCGTATCGAGGTAGCCCACCTCGTTTCAGGTGGGGATATCACGGCGAGCGTCCTGATTCATATAGCAAAAATGCCGGAAGGGAATTTCGTCCAGCGGGTCATGCGAAGCTCAGTCGAGCATCGCCAGCACCTTGCCGCAATAGGTCTTCGACACCGGGTTCATTCGGGTAGCAGCATGGCCGGCATTGTATTTCAGGATGGTGTTGCACGTCTGCCCGCCACCGAGCTGATGGGCGGCCGCCAGATATTTCATCCCGTATTTGATGTTGGTTTCGGGATCGAACAGCCCCTTCTTCGTACCGGAATAACCCATCATCCGCGCCGTCGCCGGCTTGATCTGCATCAGGCCGACTTCGCCGGCACTGCCGCGGGCATTCGGATTGAAATTGCTCTCGACACGCACGACAGCCTGGGCGAGCGCGACGGGCACGTTGTATTCAGCGGCATATTTATTGATCAGCACGGCATAGGGAGTGCTCGTGGAAAAATCCGGCATGGCATAACCGCTCTGGCGATCGACGGTTTTCAACGAGATGGTTTCAGCCCTGGCACCCCAGTCATCCCCAGCCAAGGCAAAACTATATCCCGCCAGCAGCATGCCAACGCATGCCGCAGCACCAACAATCATATTCTTCATGTAGTCTATTCACTCCGACCCATAGAATTGCAGGACTGCGCGCCTCGCCGTCATCCGGTTATACGCGATCAAGGATTGATCGTGTTCCGCAGCAATTCTTATCGTTTCATTTGGCGCTCATCGTTACACTTGAAAAAGCCGCGAGCGCTGTTCAGCGGGCGTTCTTAGACCATCGCAATGAGGAGATAATAGGGAAATGATGTGGCGAGGTGGTTTTCTCGCTGATCGCGAGAAATCCGCCCGGAAATCCCACTCTTCCGCTCAGGAATAACGCGGCAGCGCCGACAGCAGCCGATGCAGCGTATCGATCGTCGAGAAATCGGCGATGCCATCCACCCGTTCGGGCCGGAAATGGCGCTGGAACGCTTCGACGTCACCCGCCGTCTTTTCAGAGAATTCGCCGGTAATTTCAGTGCTGTAACCATAAAGCGACAGCATCGACTGCAATGCTTCGACGGGCTGGCCGGCGTCACCCCGCTGGAAGAAGCGCCCGCCGGTGATCGTTGCCGGTTCGACCCAGTGCCCGACGCCCGCCCGGTGAAGCTCGGCCCAGGGGAATTTTTCGCCCGGATCGACCTTGCGGATCGGGGCGACATCGGAGTGCCCGAGGACCCGTTCAGGCGCGATCGACCAACGTTTGACACAGTCGCGACACAATTCGATCACCGCAGCGACCTGCTCTTTCGGATAATCGGGAAGTCCGCCGGGATGGCCGGCATTAGCGATCTCGATGCCGATCGACAGCGAATTGATATCCGTTTTGCCCTGCCAACTGCTCTTACCAGCGTGCCAGGCACGCCGCACCTCCGGCACGAGCTGCACCACCTCACCATTCTCATGCACGAAATAGTGGCTGGAAACCTGGCTTTCGGCGCGACAGAGCCAGTCGAGCGCGCCATCTGCCTTTGGCATGCCGGTATAGTGCAACAGGATCATGTCTGGGCGGCGCCCGTCCGCCCGCTCGCCGTGATTTGGCGAAGGCTGCACCCGGGCGCTGCTGCAGTCGGCCTCGAACGAGGTCATGCGGCGCGGCGTTCCTTCTCGATCGCCGCATAGGCAGCATTCAGTGCCGCCATGCGTTCGTTGGCGATCACGTGGAATTCCTTGGGCACGCCGCGCGAGATCAGCCGGTCGGGATGATGTTCGCTGACGAGGCCGTGGTAACGGCGGCGGATCGTCGGGAAATCGTCAGAGGGCGACACGCCGAGCACCTTGTATGGATCGCCGCCTGTGGAGACATGGCGGGCGGCGATCTGCTCGAAGCGGGTCTCGCTCATTTGGAAGATCTCACCGATGTGGCTGAGGAAATTCAGTTCCTTCTCGTGGATCAGCCCATCGGCCTTGGCGATGTGGAAGAGGCCGTCAAGCACGTCTTCCAGCACGGTGCAATTGGCCGCGCAGGTGACGCAAAGCGTCGAGAGCCGTTCGGCATAGGCCTCGTAGCCAGCCACGTCCTGTCGTGCAAGGTTGTAAAGCCTGGCGACGTTCTTAGCCTGATCCTGTGGGAATTCGAAGATTTCGCGGAAGGCTTCGACCTCCTTCTCGCTGACAACGCCGTCGGCCTTGGCCATCTTGGCTGACAGCGCGATGATCGCCACGGAGAAAGCCACTTTACGGCGGGTCTCGGGATCACCTTCGAAAACTGTTCGGATAGCCTCGACCACCGCAGACAGCGCATTGCCCGCGGTATTGCCAATGGCATTCAACAGTTTTTCCCAGAAGGACATCGAAATCTCTCGCATGCTTGTCAACTTATATGCAAACAGCTTGACCAAAGAATCGTAGCCTTTGCAAGGCGACTATTGGTCGTAGGGCCGAACACAGTTTTCACGATTTTGTAATTGTCGCACTGCAGCAAAGGATCATTGCAGCCGCCTTCATCCCGCATCAGACGAGTGTTACGACACCGTCGGAATTGCCCGCATCGCTAGGGTACCAACTTTCGGAGCGCGCCAGACCGGCAATTTCCACAACAGTTCTCGGCAGTCAGAACCGGCTTGAAACGATTATATCAGCTCTTCCGGTAGCCACGCGACAGAAAGGCACATTTTTCGTAAATTCTTTACTTTACAGGCCCCTTTCCCTGCCGCATCCATGCGCTCATGCATTCGCCTGGAAGTGTGCAGCGGTTCCGGGATAATGACATGCATGAAAACAAAGAGCTAAAGCGCGTCACTGGAATCACATTCGATGCCGCGCGCTCTGATTAACGCCGCCGCACCGAAACGCCATAGGAGGGATCATGGCCAAGCAGAAAGTTGCAATGCTGACCGCCGGAGGCCTGGCGCCCTGTCTCTCCTCCGCCGTCGGCGGGCTCATCGAACGCTACAGCGACATCGCCCCCGACCTCGATATCGTCGCGTATAAGTCCGGCTACCAGGGCGTACTGCTCGGCGACAGCATCGAGATCAGCCGCGAAATGCGCGAAAAGGCGCCGCAACTGCATCGCTATGGCGGCTCGCCGATCGGCAACAGCCGCGTCAAGCTCACCAATGCCGCCGATTGCGTCAAGCGCGGCCTGGTCAAGGAAGGCGAGAACCCGCTGCGGATTGCCGCCGAACGCCTCGCCAATGACGGCATCACCATTCTCCACACGATCGGCGGCGACGACACCAACACCACAGCCGCCGACCTTGCCGCTTATCTCGCCGCCAACGGCTACAATCTCACCGTCGTCGGCCTGCCGAAGACTGTCGACAACGACGTCGTGCCGATCCGCCAGTCGCTCGGCGCCTGGACGGCCGCCGAAGTCGGCGCGCATTTCTTCGACAATGTCGGCAACGAACAGACGGCCGCCCCCCGCACCCTCGTCATCCACGAGGTCATGGGCCGCCATTGCGGCTGGCTGACGGCGGCGACCGCCCGCGCCTATCTCCAGCGCACCAGCCGCAACCAGTATGTCGACGGCCTGATGATGAACGCGCATCTGAAGAGCATCGACGCCGTCTACCTGCCTGAGATGGCCTTCGACCTCGACGCCGAGGCCGCCCGCCTGAAGGAAAGCATGGACCGCAACGGCCACGCCACGGTCTTCGTCTCCGAAGGCGCTTGCCTCGACGCCATCGTCACGGAGCGCGAAGCCGCCGGCGAAACCGTCAAGCGCGACGCCTTTGGCCATGTGAAGATCGACACGATCAATGTCGGCGCCTGGTTCCAGAAGCAGTTCGCCAGCCTGTTGAACGCCGAACGTTCGCTCGTGCAGAAATCAGGCTATTTCGCCCGCTCGGCGCCTGCCAACGGCGACGACCTCAGGCTGATCCAGAGCATGGTCGATCTCGCCGTCGAAAGCGCGCTCAACAAAGTCTCCGGCGTCACCGGCCATGATGAAGCGCAGAACGGTAAATTGCGCACTATAGAATTTCCGCGCATCAAGGGCGGCAAGGCTTTTGACCTTTCGACGGCATGGTTTGCCGAAGTGATGGACAATATAGGCCAGAAATACAAAGAAGCGTGATTGACGGATGGTTAATATGATGTCTTTGCTTGTTCCCGAGGAATAGGAGGAGACACCATGTCACTTGAAGCTTGGCTCGCTTTTGCGGCCGCATCCGCCATCATGCTGGCCATACCGGGGCCGACGATACTGCTCGTCGTTTCCTATGCGCTCGGTCATGGCCGCAGGACTGCGTTTGCGACGGTGGGCGGCGTGGCGCTGGGTGACTTCACCGCGATGACGGCGTCTCTCTTTGGTCTCGGCGCCATCCTTGCCGCCTCCGCCACCCTTTTCACCGTCTTGAAGTGGGTCGGCGGCGCCTATCTGATCTGGCTGGGAATCAAGCTCTGGCGGGCTCCCATCATCGGCGAACCGGTTGCCGATAACGACAATCTGCCGGAAGAGAAGTCGCTCAAGATCTTCCTCCACGCCTATGTCGTCACTGCCCTCAATCCGAAGAGCATCATCTTCTTCGTCGCCTTCGTGCCGCAATTCCTCAATCCGGCCCTGCCCTTCGTCGGTCAGATGGCGATCATGGAAGCCACCTTCCTCGTACTGGCGATCCTCAACGCTTCCACCTATGCGTTTCTCGCCCATACCGCCCGCGGGCTGATTCGCAAAGCGAGCATCCAGCGCGCCGTAAACCGTACCGGCGGCACCCTGCTGATCGCTGCAGGCGCCGTAACGGCCGGGTATCGCCGCATTGCAGCCTAGTTGTTTAGTCCCGGCATTTGATGGATCGGATCGATGATGAATCGATCTGGCTCCCCTAGTAACATTGCGTGGTTGCCGAAATGCCACGAATAGGTTAATGGGGTCACCAGGGCTTAAGGTTTTTAGTAACTTTTATACGTTGCCGGGGCGGCGCGATTTCACGAAAGTGGCGGAATGGTAGCGATCGGATTGTCCGGCCTGAAACGCAGTCTTGTCGTTTCGACGATATTCTGCGGCGTGATGACGGGATGCGCCAGCGTCGAATACACATCCCAGGCCGAACTGACAGCCGCCCAGACCGTTGTGCCGATGCCGAAACCCGGTGAGGACGCCACGCTTGCCGCGATTCCGACAGCCGAAGGCACAAGCGGTCAGGCAGTCGCCAGCGCCACCCTTCCTCAGGAATCCCCTTCCCTGACCGCGACGGCGATGCCGACGGTGACAGCCTCTCAGCCTGCCGATCTCACGATACAGCCGGCAGCCTATGCGCAAATCCCGCTGACGCCCGAAATGACGGCGATCCAGTCCGTAGTGCCGACACCGCGTCCGGGAGCCCCTGCACAGCCGACGACGCAGCTTGCCTTTGCCGCGACACCGCAGAACGGCGCGCTTGCGGCACTTGCCGCAGTCGATACGACGCCGCGTTCCAGAATGGACTACGGCTTCGATGAATCCGGGCCGATCGATCCGCCGACGGCGCCGCCGATGTTCAGCGACGACGACAAGGACGATGCGCCGACGGTCGAAAAGAGCTTCGTCACCAAGCTCATTCAGAAATATTCGAAGCTCTACCAAATTCCAGAGACGCTGCTCCACCGCATCGTCCATCGCGAGAGCCGCTACAACGCCAAGGCCTACAACAAGCGCGGCTATTTCGGCCTCATGCAGATCAAATACAACACTGCCAAGTCCATGGGGTATGACGGCGCCCCGGGCGGTCTTTTCGATGCCGAGACCAATATCAAGTATGCCGCGAAATATCTGCGCGGCGCCTGGCTCGTCTCCGACAGCAAGGAAGACGACGCCGTGCGCCTCTATGCGCGCGGCTATTATTACGACGCCAAGCGCAAGGGCATGACCGACATCGCCCAGGGCAACTATTAAACAATAAAACGACCGGAACGGCGGAAGCCGCCTATGGCTGCGGCTGGGCTTGCCGTTGCGATCCGGCCTGCCGTTGCGGCTCTCCCGGTTGCGGCAAGGTCGCCAGGACCGCCTTGAGAAGCGTCTGCGGCTGATAACCGAGCCGGCTCGGCGTCAGCCCGAGCCGGATGACGACCAGATTGGCGGACGGCACGATCGCAATGCTCTGCCCGTCATGCCCCGTCAGCCAGAATGTATCTTCGGGCAGCCCGAACTTGGCACTCGAGCCACCGGGCGCGAGCCAAGCCTGGCCCTGCGTATAGCGGCCGTTCGACGCTGCCGTCGGCGTGCGCATGGCGCCGACAAAACCTTCCGGCAACAGCCGTTGACCGTTCCACACTCCATCCTGCAGCAGGAACTGTCCGAAACGCGCCCAGTCATGCGCCGTCGCGTAGAGATAGGAGCTTCCGGCAAACGTGCCGCGCGCATCGAGTTCGAACACGGCGCTGGTCATTCCGAGCGGCGAAAACAGCGCGTCGTGCGGATAGGAAAAGGCCGCCTGTGCATGGCCGACCCGATCCATCCAGATACGCGACAACAGCACCGCCGTGCCGCTCGAATAACGGAAGCGCTGGCCGGGTGCGGCCTCCATCGGGGCGTTTGCCGGCAGCGATACCATGTCGGGATCGAGATAGAGCATGCGGGTCACATCGGCGACATCGCCGTAGTCCTCGTTGAAGGCAAGTCCGCTCTCCATGCCGAGCAGGTCGGAGACCTTGATCCTGGCGCGCTGATCGCTCTTCCACTGCGCCAGCAGATTATCATCGTCGAAGGAGATCTTGCCGTCGAGCATCAGCCGGCCGAGGATCGCAGCATTCACCGTTTTCGTCATCGACCAGCCGATCAGCGGTGTCTTCGCCGAGAAGCCGGCGCCAAAAGTTTCGGCGACGATACGGCCGTTGCGCACCACCACGATCGCCCTCATGGCCGGGCCGGCAACTCTCTCATCGGCAAGCAACGCGGCGATCTTCCCGTCCGGTTGATCACCGGCAGCCTCCCCCTCCGGCCACAACGCCCCGTCCACCTCCGCCCTGGCCGGCGCATCGAAAGGTACCGCATTCGCCGCCGCCTCGAAATTGCCGTCCGGCACGCTCGTGCAGCCGAAAGCGCCGCGATAGAGCGCATAACTTGGGGCAAACATTCCCATGAAGCGCGCCGTCACACGGTCGTCGTCGCGGTCGACGCTGACGCGCACCAGCCGCAGGAGCGGATTTCCCGGCGCCTGGACATCATCACGGAGCACTTCCTCGGCCTCCCGGCCGGCGATGAAGACGTTGGAGCAGACGATTTTAGCGGCATAGCCGTCGCCGACACGCAGCAGTTCCGGCGGCTGGAAAAAAAGCCAGCCGGCGGCAGCGATGACGACGAGAACGGCAAGGAGAGCAAGCGCCTTCAGCATACGCAGGACAAATCGCATGGCATTCCTCCATGTCCGGAGAGAAGCAGGAATCGCACCCGCCGGAAAGGGGCCGCAGTGAAGAAGAGCCGTCATAGCGATCACTTTACCAGGAGGCGATCTCCCCTGAGAACGGCGACCCACAGCCCACGTCATCAAACTGTAGCAGTGCCGCGCTACACGCCCTGAACGCTAAAAAGGTGACAGACTCATGTCAGAATTTGCACCGGATGCCGGCTTCCGCAAGAACCGGAAACTCAAGGACGCCCTTCTCCGCCACAAGGCCTTTTCGAAAGATGGCTTTTCCGAGCGTCTTTTCGGCCTTCTCTTCTCCGGCCTCGTTTATCCGCAGATTTGGGAAGATCCGGATCTCGACATGCAGGCGATGGAACTAAGGCCAAACCATCGCATCGTCACCATCGGCTCCGGCGGCTGCAACATGCTCGCCTATCTCTCCAAAGCGCCGGCCTCGATCGACGTCGTCGATCTCAACCCGCACCACATCGCACTGAACCGGCTGAAGCTCGCCGCCTTCAAGCACCTTCCCGGCCATACCGATCTCGTCCGCTTCCTGGCGATGCCGAACGAGAAGTCCAACAGCCGCGCCTACGACCAGCATCTCGCCGCCAAGCTCGACGAGGCGACCAGCAGCTATTGGAACGGCCGCAAATTTGGCCGCCGCCGCGTCACGGTCTTCGACCGCAACATCTACGAAACCGGCCTGCTCGGCCGCTTCATCGGCGCAGCCCATCTTCTTGCCCGCCTGCATGGCGTCAAGCTGCGCGAGATGACCAAGACCCGCTCGATCCGAGAGCAGCGCCAGTTCTTCGAAGAGCAGATCGCGCCGCTGTTCGAAAAGCCGGTGCTGCGCTGGATCACCCGCCGCAAGAGCTCGCTCTTTGGCCTCGGCATTCCACCGCAGCAATATGACGAGCTCGCCAGTCTCGCCGCCGATCATTCAATCGCACCGGTGCTGAAGCACCGCCTGGAAAAGCTCGCCTGTCATTTCCCGATGCACGACAACTATTTCGCCTGGCAAGCCTTCGGCCGCCGCTACGGCACGCAAGAGGAAGGCCCGCTACCGACCTATCTGAAGTCGGCGCACTACGAGGTGATCCGCGCCAACGTCGACCGCGTCAACGTCCACCATGCAAGCTTCACCGAGCTTCTGGCCCGCGAGCCGGCCGCCTCGCGCGACCGCTATATCCTGCTTGACGCGCAAGACTGGATGACGGACGAGCAGTTGAACGATGTCTGGCGGGAAATCACCCGCACGGCGCGTGAAGGCGCCCGCGTGATCTTCCGCACCGCCGCCGAAAAGAGCATCATCGAAGGGCGCCTGTCTCCCTCGATCCGCGACCAGTGGGATTACTTCGAGGAGAAGTCGCGTGAGCTGACGGCGCTCGATCGCTCGGCAATCTATGGCGGTTTCCACATCTACGGGAAGAAGGCGTGAACAAGGTCGGCGCCGAGACGGCAGGAAAAAGCGGCGAACATGCCAGCCTGATGGACGGCATGTACCGCTATCAGCGCCATATCTACGACCTGACCCGCAAATATTACCTTCTCGGTCGCGACAGCACGATCCGCAATCTCGACGTGCCCGAGGGCGGCACCCTGCTTGAAGTCGGCTGCGGCACCGGACGAAACATGGCCTTCGCCCATCGGCATTTCCCGACCGCCAAGCTGTTCGGCCTCGACATTTCGCAGGAAATGCTGATTTCGGCGCGCAAGACCTTCGCCACCAAGGCGACGATCCCGGAATTCCACGTCGCCGACGCCACAGCGTTCACGCCGCGCGAATTCGGCGTCAGCGGCTTTGACCGCATCCTGATCTCCTATGCGCTGTCGATGATCCCGGACTGGGAGCGCGCCGTCGATGCGTCGATCGCCGCGCTCAACCCCGGCGGCCAGCTGCACATTGTCGATTTCGGCCAGCAGGAGGGCCTGCCCGGCTGGTTCGGCCGCATGCTGCAGTCATGGCTTGCGAAATTCCACGTCACTCCGCGCCCCGATCTGCGCGAGGTCCTGGAAGCGCAAGCCCATGAAAACAACGCGAGATTGTTGTTCGACACGGTTGGCGGCGGTTATGCCTGGCGGGCCGCCATTATCAGCAAGCGCTCATAATTCGCTTGAAACTAACCGAATTTTTACGTTGATATGGTGAAAAGAGGGTTATCCTCTGCCGAATCGTCTTTTTCGAAGGTCAGGCTGTGGGGCAAAGAGATCATTCGAGTTACGACGGGACGCCCATGCGCCGGCTTTTGTTTTGCGTTTTGCCCCTGGCTATCCTGCTGGCCGGCTGCACCTCCTCCGGTTATGACTATCTCGAAACGGCATCGATCAAGCCGAAGACGCGATTCAAGGACACCGATCCGCAGGACTTCGGCCCGAAGCATCCGCAACAGAACCAAGTCCATGGCATCGATATCTCCAAATGGCAGGGCGATATCGATTGGAGCACGGTGAAGAATTCCGGTGTCGCCTTCGCCTTCATCAAGGCGACTGAAGGCAAGGACAGGGTCGATCCGCGCTTCGACGAATACTGGCGCGAGGCCCGCGCCGCCGGCATCCCGCACGCGCCCTATCATTTCTATTATTTCTGTTCCTCGGCCGATCAGCAGGCCGACTGGTTTATCCGCAACGTGCCGAAGGAGGCCATGCGCCTGCCGCCGGTACTCGACGTCGAATGGAATGCGGAATCGAAGACCTGCCGCCTCCGTCCCGATCCGGAAACCGTGCGCGCCGAAATGCAGCGTTTCATGGATAGGCTGGAAGCCTATTACGGCAAGCGCCCGATCATCTACACCTCGGTCGATTTCCACCGCGACAATCTGGCCGGCTACTTCCAGGACTATCATTTCTGGGTCCGGTCGGTGGCAAAACATCCAGAGGTGACCTATTCCGACCGCCGCTGGGCCTTCTGGCAATATACCTCGACCGGCGTGATCCCCGGCATCAGCGGTCCCACGGATATCAATGTCTTTGCCGGCAGTGCAAAGAACTGGAACAATTGGGTTGCGGCCGTTTCCAAGGATAGAAATTCTTAGTAACGTCTTATGATGTTTCTTGCTTCCGTCACATTCCTCTGTGAAAGCGACGGCAATCTGTTTTGATATAAGGACCGCTCCATGCACCGCTCGCTCGCAAGCCGCTCTGCAATCGCCCTTCTGTTTGCCCTCGCCCTCGCCGGCAGTGCGGCCGCCCAGCAGGCACCTGACACAGCCGCTACAGCGCCCTGCGGCGGCGATCTGTCCGCCTTCCTCCAAGGCGTCAAGAAAGATGCGGTTGCAGCCGGCGCAAGTGCAGCCGCTGCCGACGCAGCCTTCGCCGGCGCCGAGATCGATCCCAAGGTCCTGAGCCGGGATCGCGCTCAGGGTGTCTTCAAGCAGACCTTCCTCGAATTCTCCCAACGTACCGTCAGCCAGGCCCGCCTCGACATCGGCCGCCAGAAGATGAAGCAATATGCCGACGTCTTTGCCCGCGCCGAGCAGGAATTCGGCGTTCCCTCCGGCGTCATCACTGCCTTCTGGGCAATGGAAACCGATTTCGGCGCTGTCCAGGGCGATTTCAACACCCGCAACGCGCTGGTGACGCTGTCGCATGACTGCCGCCGCCCGGAACTCTTTCGCCCGCAGTTGATCGCCCTTATCGAGATGGTTCAGCACGGTGACCTCGACCCCGCCACCAATACCGGCGCCTGGGCCGGCGAAATCGGCCAGGTGCAGATGCTGCCGCGCGACATCATCGCCTACGGCATGGACGGCGACGGCGACGGCCATATCCGCCTGAAGCAGAGCGGCCCGGACGCTATCCTGACGGCGGCGAAATTCATCCAACATCTCGGCTTCGAGCGCGGCCAGCCCTGGCTGCAGGAAGTCACCCTGCCTGATAACCTGCCCTGGGAGAAATCCGGCCTCGGCGGCACGATGAAGGCTGGCGAGTGGTTCGCGCTCGGCGTCAAGCCGCGCGACGGTAATGCCGCCTTCGGCAACCTCGAAGGCGACCTGGTTCTGCCGCAGGGCCGCATGGGCCCGGCCTTCATCGCCTATCCGAATTTCAAGATCTATCTCGAATGGAACAAGTCGTTCATCTACACGACATCGGCCGCCTATTTCGGCACGCGCCTCTCTGGCGCTGAGCCCTATCTCAAGGGCGTGCCGGAACAAGGGCTCGCCAACGATCAGATGAAGGCGCTGCAGACGAAACTGCAGTCGCTCGGCCATGATGTCGGCGAGATCGACGGCATTCTCGGCTCCGGCACGCGCGTCGCGATCCAGAAGGAGCAACAGCGCCTCGGCATCCCGGCCGACGGCTGGGCAACGCCCGCCCTTCTCAACGCTCTCTGATCGCCGAGACCTTCCGTCGCCCGCTTCGCAAGAAACGGGTGGCGCGGTCCGCCGTCTGCGCTAAGCATTAAGCCCGAGAACTGATGCCAGGGTAGGCAGGGCGAGCGGCTTGCGGTGGAGGAACCGGCGTGGACAGCAGAATGAATGCCTGGACGTGGGGCCTGCTGGTTCTGCTCGGCCTGATCTGGGGCGGCTCCTTCTTCTTCGCCCGTATCGCCGTCCAGCATGTGCCGCCGCTGACCCTCGTCTGCCTCAGGCTGCTGCTCGCAGCGCTGGCGCTGCATGTCTATATCGCCGGCCGTTTCGATATCTATTCGATCCTCCGTGCCCGCTGGCGCGAATTCCTGATCCTCGGGCTCATCAACAATGCCCTGCCGCATGCGCTGATCTTTTTCGGCCAGACCCGCATCGGTGCCGGCCTTGCTGCGATCCTGAACGCCACGACGCCGATCTGGACCGTGCTCATCGCCAACTATTTCACATCCGACGAGAAGCTGACTTCGGCAAAGATCGCCGGCTGCCTCGTCGGCCTGAGCGGAACGATCGTGCTGATCGGCCCCGGCCTGTCGGCCGGCGGCGAAGCGCCGCTCTGGGCGCTGCTGCTTCCGGTGCTCGCTGCCGTCTCCTATGGCTTCGCCGCCACCTACGGCAAGCGGTTCAAGGAGGTTCCAGCACCAGTCACCGCAGCCGGACAGTTGACCGCCTCCTCGCTGATCACTCTGCCCTTGTCGATGCTGGCCGATCGTCCCTGGACGCTCCCCATGCCGCCGCTCGATATCCTCCTCGCCGTGGTGGCGCTGGCGCTGGTATCGACCGCTTTCGCCTATATCCTCTATTTCCGGATCATGGCGGCAGCCGGCGCCACCAACGCCTCGCTCGTCACCCTGCTGGTGCCGCCGAGCGCCATCCTTCTCGGCGTGCTTTTCCTCGGAGAGAGGCTCGCGCTTGGCGAATTCGCCGGCATGGCGCTGATCAGTTTCGGCCTCGTCATTCTTGATGGCCGGGCCTATCGCCTGCTGCTGAGGACCACCTGATGCCGGTTGCGAATTCCGCATGTTTTCAACCGGTTGCCTGTTCGCCATGTTTTCGGCGCATAGGTAAACCGGCAATCGCCTAATTTAACGGCGCGTTAAAATCTGTGAACAAAAATTAATTGGAAATAATCGATTTGTTTCAGCGACTTGCCGAACCACTCCTCGACATATCCACCCTGGCCTTCCGCAGCGCAGCATAGATTCTGCTTCCCAAGCGACATATTTCCAACATATTATCTGCCGGTTAACGCGAGGAGACAGACATGGGACTCACGCAATCCTTGAATGTTCTGTTGGTCAGTGCAGCGTTTGCTTTCGTCTTGTCCATGCTCTTCATTTGAGCTGGCCGACCTAGGCGTAATGACTGGTAGTACCTGAACTCCCCTGATCAATCCGCCAATGAAAAAGCGCATGTCCCGCCCGACATGCGCTTTTCACTTTTGACCAACCGAGCGATCAGGCGGCCGCGCCTGCACTTTTTGCCGCCCGGCGGGAGAAGCCGAGATTGTCAAGCACGGCGGAAACCAGAGGCGAACGGTTCATCGTATAAAGATGGAAATCGCGGATGCCGCGCCGGACGAGATCCTCGATCTGCTCGGCGGCGACATCGGCTGCCACCTTCGCGCGCTCCTCGGGCCTGTCGTCGAAGCCGGCGAAGCGCTCATCGAGAAACGCCGGGATGATCGTGCCGCAGGCGCCGGCGAAGCGCTTCAGCTGCGTCAGGTTCTGGATCGGCATGATGCCGGGCACGATCGGGATCGAGATGCCGGCCGCGCGCACCCGCTCGAGGTAGCGCTCGAAATTGTCGTTGTCGAAGAAGAACTGCGTCAACGCCCGGTCGGCGCCATTGTCGGCCTTGCGCTTCAGCATCTCGACATCGGCAGCGGTATCGCGGCTTTCAGGGTGCTTTTCCGGATAGGCGGAAACAGAAATCTCGAAATCGCCGATCTCCCTGAGGCCGGCCACCAGCTCGGCTGCATTGGCATAACCGCCGGGATGCGGCTGGTAGGGCGCACCGGCGCCGCCGGGCGCATCACCGCGCAGCGCCACGAAATGCGTCACGCCGGCCTTTCGGAATGTATCGATCACCTGATGCGTCTCTTCCTTCGTCGCGCCGACGCAGGTGAGATGCGAGGCGGTGGCGAGCGGCGTCTGCGACAGAAACCGCGTGACGGCGGTGAGCGTCGGCGCCTTGGTGGTGCCGCCGGCGCCATAGGTCACCGAAACGAAATCCGGATCCCAGTCCTGCAACTCGCTCACCGTCTGCCAGAGCTGGCCTTCCATCTCTTCCGATTTCGGCGGGAAGAATTCGAATGAGATCCCGATGTTCCGGCCGCGTGCGTTGTTCAAAGCCATGTCATACTCTCCCGGCAAATGTAGGTTCGGCGCCTTCGCTCGTCTGCGAAGCCATCAGGCGCCTCGGGTCGCGCGCGAGCCAGACGGTGACCGTCAACCCCTGCCCGCTTGGCTGACCCGGATGAAGATCGACAACCTGCTCGACGTCGAGCCCGGCCCTGTGCAGCCAGTCGGATATCGCCTGGTGCGAAAAACCGAGACGGACATGCGCATGTTCGTCGCGAAGGTATTCGAGCGCGTGCGGCCCGAGGTCGATGACCACGAGCCGGCCGCCCGGCCGGAGCATGCGCGCCGCTTCAGCGATCGCAATCTCCGGCTGGTCGAAGAAATGCAGCACCTGATGGATCGTCACCAGATCGAAATCCTGGCCCTCGAACGGCAGGTTCAAAATGTCGGCGTGGCGCACAGTGGCCTTGGTGATACGGGACTTGTCGAGATTGGCGCGCGCCACGCTCAGCATGTCGCGGCTGGCATCGACACCGATCGCCCGACGGTAAAGCCCGGAAAGAAGCTCGAGGATACGGCCGGTGCCGGTGCCGAGATCGAGCAGGGAGTCGATTGGCTGATTGCCGAGCAGCCGGATGACGGCGGCGTCGACCTCTTCGTCGGCGGCATGCAGGCGGCGAAGCTCGTCCCACTCAGCCGCGTTTCGGCTGAAATAGGCCTGTGCCCGTTCGGCGCGCTGGCGCTTGACCTGTGAAAGTCGCTCGCCGTCGCGAAGCACCGTCGGATCGTTCTCGGAGACATGTTTCAACAACGCCCGCACCAGCATTGCCGCCTTGCCGTCCTGCTTGAGGCGGAAATAGGCCCAGGCGCCTTCTTGGTAGCGTTCGATCAGTTCAGCCTCGCCGAGCAGCTTCAGATGGCGAGAGATGCGCGGCTGCGATTGGCCGAGAATCTCGGTAAGATCGGTCACCGTCAGGTCGCCGCCGTCGAGGAGCGCCAGAAGACGCAGGCGCGTGGGCTCGCCGGCCGCCTTCAAGACGTCCACCAGCGCATCCAGTCCAAGCTTCAGCGGTTCGCTCATTATCCGTCCAATCAAGATATAAAGATATCTTTATGTGATTTGAAAGACGGTGACAAGCGGCAATTCGCGCTCCAGCGAAATTGCCTGCTCAAATTGCGACAGCCAGACGTGAAAAAGCCCCGGCTGAACCGGGGCTTCTCAACTGAAGAAAATGGCTGCGATCAGCGCGTCAGGCGCTTATGGGCCTGACTGCCCGGGTTGAGCGCGTCGGGGCCAAGGCGACGAACCTTGTCCTGTTCATAATCTTCGAAGTTGCCTTCGAACCATTCGACATGGCCGTCGCCTTCAAAGGCGAGGATATGCGTCGCCAGACGGTCGAGGAACATGCGATCATGGCTGATGATGATGGCGCAGCCGGCAAATGCCTCCAGCGCGCTTTCCAGTGCACCGAGGGTTTCCGTATCGAGGTCGTTGGTCGGTTCGTCGAGCAGCAGAACGTTGCCGCCGGCCTTGAGCATCTTGGCAAGGTGAACGCGGTTGCGCTGGCCACCCGAGAGATTGCCGACCTTCTGCTGCTGATCGCCGCCCTTGAAGTTGAAGGCGCCGCAATAGGCTCTGGAGTTCATATCGAACTTGCCGAGCTTGATGATTTCAGCGCCACCGGAGATTTCCTCCCAGACCGTCTTACTGCCGTCAAGAGCATCGCGGCTCTGGTCGACATAACCGAGGTGGACCGTCTCACCGATGCGGACCGATCCCGCATCCGGCTTTTCCTGGCCGGTAATCATGCGGAACAGCGTCGTCTTGCCGGCGCCGTTCGGGCCGATGATGCCGACGATACCGCCCGGCGGCAGCTTGATCGACAGGTCGTTGATCAGCGTGCGGCCCTCGAAGCCCTTGGTGATGCCTTCCATCTCGATGACAACCTGGCCGAGGCGCTCGCTGACCGGGATGATGATCTGCGCGTCACCGGGACGCTGCTTTTCGGCCGCCTCCACCAGTTGTTCGTAGGATTTGATACGTGCCTTGGATTTTGCCTGACGCGCCTTCGGGCTGGAGGCGATCCATTCCTGCTCGCGGCTGATCGCCTTCTGGCGGCCCGCCTCTTCCCGGTTTTCCTGCTGCATGCGCTTGGCCTTGGCGAGCAGGTAAGCCGAGTAATTGCCTTCGTAAGGAATGCCACGGCCGCGGTCGAGTTCGAGAATCCATCCCGTGACGTTGTCGAGGAAGTAGCGATCGTGGGTGATCATCATCACGGAGCCCGGATAGTCGCGCAGATGCTTTTCGAGCCAGGCAATCGTCTCGGCGTCCAGGTGGTTGGTCGGTTCGTCGAGCAGCAGCAGATCCGGCTGCGAAAGCAGCAGGCGGCAGAGCGCGATACGGCGGCGCTCACCACCGGAAAGGCTGGTGACATCGGCGTCGCGCGGCGGGCAGCGCAGCGCTTCCATCGCCATCTCGACCTGGCTTTCCAGATCCCAGAGGTTCTGGCTGTCGATAATGTCCTGAAGCTTCGATCCCTCTTCCGCCGTCTCGTCGGAATAGTTCATCATCAGTTCATTGTAGCGCTCGAGCACCGCCGTCTTCTTGGCAACGCCTTCCATGACGTTTTCGAACACCGTCTTGTTAGGATCGATGTGCGGCTCCTGCTCGAGGTAACCGACCGTCGCTCCTTCGGCGAGCCAGGCTTCGCCGGTATATTCCTTGTCTTGTCCGGCGATGATGCGCAGCACGGTGGATTTACCGGCGCCGTTCGGTCCGAGGATACCGATCTTTGCGTCGGGGTAGAACGAGAGGTGGATATTCTCCAGGATCTTCTTGTTGCCATAGGCCTTGTTGAGGCCGGACATATGATAGATGAACTGACGTGCCATGCTGCGCTGCTCCGGGCGGGAAACTTCGATCGTGCCGCTATGTAGGCGAAACAGCGCCTGCGGGCAACGCTAAACCCGGTTCACTCAGGATTTCCGGTCAAAACCCCGCAGCATCGACGACGCCTTCGTCGCAGCCGAAGGAGGTTTTCCCCGCACCCTGGATCAAATCGGTGAGGCCCGCACTTTTCGCCGACGCCGATCCGGCGGCCTCCGAAAGCCCGATGGTCAAGCCGCTGATCATCTTGACATTGCCGGCCCGCCGGCAGCTCACCTTGACGCGCTCGCCAGCGCCCGGCCCAAAGCTCTTGTCGAAAGCTGCCTTGATCGCCTCAGCCTTGACCGGCTTGCCGATATTGGCGGCAAAAAGCTCGCGCACGGCCGACGCGTTGAGGCCGTCCAACAGATGCACGCCGACGCCAAAATAGTCTTCGGCGCTCATTTTCGTGCAGGTGCCGTGCTTTGTCCATTCATGCCGTTCCAGGCCGGATTGCGTCCCGGGCATGGCCTTTGCGAGAGCCGCCTGCGTCTCGGCCGAAAGCGTGACCGCCGGCAACGTGTTCCAACTGCCGTCCTTGTCGGCGGCCTTCTGCTCGGCGCTGACGTCGCAATAATTCTGTCGCATCGGCCAGAGCCCGTGCAAGGAAAAATTCGTCGCATCGGGGCGCTCGCCGGTCTGGCTGGCGCATTCGGCCTTCTTCTGGTTCGTTTGGCAAAACGCCGGCTGCCAGCTTGCCGAAAGGATAAAACGGGTGCGCCCGCCAGCCTCCTGCGCCACGGCGGCGCTGGTAACAACCATCGACAAAGCGAACGACAAGGTACGCAACTGCATGCTGCTCATTTCAACCCCCAAAAAAGAACAATACAGGAACAAATAAGCACGAAGATCAAAAGCCCGCAACCCTTAATCGCAACAAGGCTGCATAATTCCGTAAATCGATTCCGATTTGAGGAATTATACACCAGCGATCTGCTTTGTTACCGCAGGGAGGACCTACATGTTTTCTGAAACGCAAAAGCTCACCGTGCCGGGGGCGTCGCTCGCCTATCACCATGCTGCGGCCGCCGGCCCGGCGCGGGGCATCCTGTTGATATCGCATGGCCTGGCCGAACATTCGAAACGATACCGCCGCTTTGCCGAGGCGATGGCGGCGCGCGGCTATCATGTCTACGCTCATGACCACCGCGGCCACGGAGAGACGACCGCCCCCGACGCACCGATCGGCCGCTTCGCCCGGCGGGACGGCGTCGGCAGAGTGATCGGCGATATCATCGCCATGCGCGCCCACGCCGCCTTGCGCCATCCCGGCCTGCCGGTGATCCTCTTCGGCCATTCGATGGGCGGCCTCATCGCCCTCAATGCATCGGTCTCGGCGCCGGCCGACTTCGACGCCGTCGCCGTCTGGAATTCGAATTTTGCCGTCGGCCTTGCCGGCCGCGCCGCCCAGGCGATCCTCTTTGCCGAGCGCATGCTGAAGGGCTCCGACGTGCCGAGCGGCTTGTTGCCGAAGCTCACCTTCGGCGCCTGGGGCAAATCCGTTCCCGGCCGCCGCACCGAATTCGACTGGCTGTCGCGCCTTCCCGACGAAGTCGACAAATATATCGCCGATCCACTCTGCGGTTTCGACGCCTCGGTCTCTCTCTGGCTCGACCTCTTCGAGCTGACTTTTCGCGCCCCGCAGAAGATCCATCTCGCCCGGCTGCCGCGGGATATGCCGATCCATCTGGTCGGCGGCGGAGAGGATCCGGCTACGGAGCGTGGAAAAGCGATCGTCTGGCTGTCAAACCATTTGAAAGCCAGGGGCTTCTCTCGTATCAGCACTGAGATATATCAGGACATGCGGCACGAAACGCTGAATGAGATCGGCGCGGATGGCGCTATCGCAGCCTTCGCGGACTGGTGCGACGAGGTCGTCGCAAAATCCTGAGCCGGAGAGATTCCATCATGAGCAGCACGACCGCCCGCCCCACTTCGTCCACCTCCGACGTGATGACGGGGCTTGTGCTGATGTTCGCCTCGGTGATGTTCTCGCCGATCATCGATATCTTCGCCAAGCTTGCGATCACGACCGTGCCATCCGCCGAGATCACCGCCGGCCGGTTCGCGGTCCAGGCGCTCTGCATGCTGCCGATCGTCTTATGGCGGCGCAGCTTTGCCGATTTCTCCTGGCGCCAGAGCCTGTTCCACGCCATTCGCGGCGCAATCATCACCGTGTCGATGATCTCCTTCGTCACCACGCTGAAATATATGGCGGTCGCCGACGCGATCGCGATCTTCTTCGTCGAGCCGATCATCGTGACGATCCTCGGCGGCATCTTCCTGAAGGAGACCATCGGCTGGCGGCGCTACACCGCCTGCGGCGTCGGCTTCTTCGGCGCGATGCTGATCATCCAGCCTAGTTTCGAGGAGGTCGGCTACATCGCGCTCCTGCCCGTCCTCAGCGCGCTCTGCATCGCGATTTTCGTGCTGATGACCCGGGTCCTCGCGCATCGCGAAGACCCGTGGTCGATGCAGTTCCAGATGGGCATCTGGGGCCTGCTCTTCTGCATCATCCTGCTCTATCTCGGAGGGGGAACCGGCTCCGACGTCTTCGACCCGGTCATGCCGGAAGGCCGCGCCTGGTTCTATCTCGCCGGCGTCGGCGCCACGGCCGCAATTGCTGGCATCCTCGGCGTCTATGCCTATCGCGCCGCACCGGCCTCGACGCTGGCACCGCTGCAATATTTCGAGATCGTCTCGGCGACCATCTTCGCCTGGCTGGTTTTCGGCGACTTCCCGAATGCGGTCAAATGGCTCGGGATCACGATCATCATGGCGTCGGGCTTCTATATCCTCTGGCGCGAGCGCCGCTTTGCTTCAAAGCCTGTATCCGATACATCTGAGGCGACAGTGGCGCCGTAGAAACGGACGAGGGAATATGACGACGAAAAAACCGCCGCTTGCCGGCATCCGGGTGATCGAGCTTGCCCGCGTGCTCGCCGGTCCCTGGGCGGGGCAGATGCTCGCCGATCTCGGCGCCGACGTCATCAAGGTCGAAAACCCCGACGGCGGTGACGAGACCCGACAATGGGGGCCGCCCTTCGTCGAAGGCGCCGATGGCGAAAACCTCTCAGCCGCCTATTACCACGCCGCCAATCGCGGCAAGCGCTCGATTACTGCTGATCTGAAGAGCCCCGAAGGTCAGGATCTCGTCCGCCGCCTTGTCGCCACCGCAGATGTGGTGATCGAGAATTTCAAGCTCGGCGGCCTCGTCAAATACGGGCTCGATTACGATAGCCTGCGCCAGGTGAACCCAAAGCTCGTCTATTGCTCGATCACCGGCTTCGGCCAGACCGGACCCTATGCCAGCCTTGCCGGCTACGATTACATCGTCCAGGGCATGTCCGGTTTCATGTCGATCACCGGCGAGCCGGACGGCCAGCCGATGAAGGCAGGCGTTGCCATCGCCGATATCTTCACCGGCATCTATGCCGTCTCGGCAATCGAGGCTGCCCTGATCCACGCGCTGAAGTCAGGCGAAGGCCAGCTCGTCGACATGGCCCTGCTCGACGTGCAATCGGCCGTGCTCGCCAATCAGAACATGAATTACCTCGTCTCCGGCGCCGCACCCACCCGCCTTGGCAATGCCCATCCGAATATCTCGCCCTATGAGGTCGTGCCGACGGCGGACAGCTATCTCATTCTGGCGGTCGGCAACGACGGCCAGTTCCGGCGCCTATGCACCATCCTCGGCCTTGACGCCATCGCCGGCGACGAGCGTTTCGCCACCAACAAGGCCCGGGTCGCCAATCGCGGCGAGGTGCGCAGCCTCATCTCGACCGAGACCCTGAAATGGCGGAGGGCGGATCTGCTCAAGGCCTGCGAGAAGAATGCGGTTCCCGCCGGCCCGATCAACACGATCGAAGAGATGTTTGCCGACCCGCAGGTTGAAGCCCGCGGCCTGCGTATTGACCTTGCGGATGCGGCCGGAACCGTGATCCCCGGGGTCAGGACGCCGGTGGTACTGTCGCAAACGCCGTTGTCTTACCTCAGACCGAGCCCGCGTCTCGGCGAACACAGCGAAGAAATTATGGCGGAACTCGCCGACCGCGACAGGAAGGCATCGGCATGAAGAGGGCATTGTCATGAAAAAGACGGGCGGACAACTGATCGTCGAGGCGTTGAAGGCGAACGGCGTCAAGCGTCTCTCCTGCGTGCCGGGCGAGAGTTTTCTCGCCGTGCTCGACGCACTGCGCGACAGCGATATCGACGTCGTCGTCTGCCGCCAGGAAGGCGGGGCGGCGATGATGGCGGATTGCTGGGGCAGACTGACCGGCGAACCCGGCATCTGCATGGTGACCCGCGGCCCCGGCGCCACCAACGCCTCCGCCGGCCTGCACATCGCCAAGCAGGATTCGATCCCGATGATCCTCTTCATCGGCCAGGTGCAGCGAGAAGCCCGCGAGCGAGAAGCCTTCCAGGAGGTCGAGTTCCGCCGCGCCTTCACCGAATTCGCCAAATGGGTGGGCGAGATCGACGATGCCGCCCGCATTCCCGAATTCGTCACCCGCGCCTTTGCGGTCGCAACCTCGGGCCGGCCTGGCCCTGTCGTGCTGACGCTGCCGGAGGATATGCTGCGCGATGAGGTCGAGGCACCCCGCGCCAAGCACTATGTCAGCGTCGAGGCGCATCCCGGCCGCAGCCAGATCGACGATCTCTATGTGAGGCTGCTGAAGGCGGAACGGCCAATGGTGATCCTTGGCGGCACACGCTGGGATGCCGACGCCGTCGCCGACTTTGCAAGCTTTGCGGAGCGTTTCCGACTGCCGGTCGGCTGCTCCTTCCGCCGGCAGATGCTGTTTGATCATCTCCATCCCTGCTATGCCGGCGATGTCGGCATCGGCATCAACCCGGCGCTGGCGAAGGAGATCAAGGAGAGCGACCTGCTGATCCTGCTCGGCGCCCGCATGTCGGAGATGCCGTCTTCGTCCTATACGCTGATCGACATCCCCTACCCCCAGCAATCGCTGGTGCACATCCATCCTGACGCATCCGAACTTGGCCGTATCTATCGCCCGGATCTTGCCATCTGCGCGGCACCCGCCGATTTCGTCGCAACGCTCGCCGATCTGGAAGCGCCGGCCGAGCCGCACTGGGCCGAGCGCACGCAACGCATGCATCAAGCCTATCTTTCCTGGTCGAAGCCGCCAGCGACAGGTCCCGGCCCAGTTCATATGGGGCCGATCATGGAGTGGCTGGAGGCCAATACCGGGCCGGAAACGATCTTCACCAATGGCGCCGGCAACTATGCCACCTGGGTGCACCGTTTCCATCGTTTTCGCCGCTTCAACACCCAAGCCGCCCCCACTTCCGGCTCGATGGGTTACGGCCTGCCGGCCGCCGTCGCCGCCAAGCGGCTCTTCCCCGAGCGAGAGGTCATCTGCTTCGCCGGAGACGGCTGCTTCCTGATGCACGGCCAGGAATTCGCCACCGCCATCCGTTACGGCCTGGCGATCATCACGGTCGTTGTCAATAACGGCATATACGGCACGATCCGCATGCATCAGGAACGCGAATATCCCGGCCGCGTCGCCAGCACCGATCTGACCAATCCCGACTTCGCAGCTTTGGCCCGCGCCTATGGCGGCCACGGCGAGACGGTGGAGCGGACCGAGGAATTCGCGCCGGCCTTCGAACGGGCGCGCACCAGCGGCAAGCCGGCGATCATCGAGGTCAAACTCGATCCCGAGGCGATCACGCCGACGCGCACACTCTCGGAAATCGCGCAAACAATAAGCCGGTAGGTTTCCCCACCGGCTTTCGCGCACAATCCTGCAGTGACCTCAGTCGATCGCCGCTGTGACGATGAACTCGACCTTGTATTTCGGCGCAGCGAGCTTTGCTTCGCTGGTCGCGCGGGCCGGTGTATTGGCCGGATCGATCCAGGCTTCCCAGGCAGCGTTCATCTCGGCGAAATAGGCAATGTCGGAGAGGTAGATAATCGTCTGCAGGATCTTCGACTTGCTGCTGCCGGCCGCAGCCAGCAGGCGGTCGACTTCGGCAAGCGAAGACTTGCACTGATCGGTGACGCTTTCGCCCTCGCCGACCTGGCCTGCGAGATAGACCGTGTTGCCGTGAATGACGGCGCCGCTCATGCGCGCGCCGACGTCGATACGTTTAATGCTCATTATAGTCTCCTGAGTGATGGAAGGTGGCGGCGCTGCGGAACAGCGCCGGAAAAGCGGGCACCCGGAACGGGCGCGGTTACGGGCTCAGCCGCGAATATGGTGAGACTTCTGGTAGATCGCCGTCGAGCGCGCCCCGGAGCGGCAGTAGCCGAGCATCGGCCGCGGGAATTCATCGAGCGCGTCGACCATGCCTTGCACGGCTTCCTCGGTCACGCCCATCGGTCCAACCGGCACATGAGCGATATCGAGACCAAGCTCTTTGGCGCGCGCCTCGATGACCGAGAATGCTGTCTGGTCGGGGCTCTCATGGTCGGGGCGGTGGCAGACGATAGATTTGAACCCCATCGCCTTGATCTCGTCGAGCTCTTCAAGCGTGATCTGGCCCGAAACCGAATATTCATCGTCGATCTGGCGGATATCCATCGTCTTGTCTCCTCAAAATCGTGGGCTGAAGGTCTACGACGGGAGGCCCGCGAGCGTCAACAACACTTCGCTCAGAGGAAGGCAAAGCTCAGCGCATAGCTGCGGCTCTCGCCGGGTGCCAGCATGTTGAACTCACCGGCCGCCTGAAGCTCGTCGCGGGACACCCAACGATGGGAGACCGGCTCAATGCCGATAATATCGGCCGGCGCCTTCTGGTTCCGCCACACCTGCAGATGGGGCAGCGTATCGGCGCGAAAGCGCACGCGGAGCGTCCTGCCGCCGACCGCGGCAATGGGTCCAAGCCGGATCTCCGCGAAGCCTTCCTCCGTCGCCGGCGCCGGAACGCAGAAGATGCCGCCCGCCGCCTCGCCGAATGTCCAGGGCAAACCGCCATTCTCCAACATCCGGCCTTCGAGCCGCGTGCTCTCGTCCAGCCATTTGCCGCCGGTATTCATGTGATACATCAGGAAGGTCGGCACCGTGCGATCACTCGTATTGACGACCCGGTCCTCAAGCTGCACCTCGCCGGTCGCCCCGTCGATCCGCCACAGCCGCTCGATGCGCTGTGGCAGTCCCTCGACGGTTGTGATGTCGATATCGGCGCGGCATTCGGCATTACCATTCTCGTACTTCGTCCACAGCACCTTGGCCGCATGGCCGGAGACCGATCCGTGCAGCGGATAGACCTTGCCGTCGGACCGGCCGGCGATCGGCTGGCGATGGCGGATATGGTCCGGGCCGCAGGTAAACAGGAAGCCTTCGAGCGAGTGATCGATTCGCGGATCGCCGTCGTCGGGAATGGCGCGCTTCGGCGCGATGTCGACGCCTTCGACGATGCATCCGCCGATATCCAGCACCGATGTTTCGTCCAGCATCAGGCGCGGCCCGCTTGCGGCGGCAAATTCGATCATCACGGTCTCCTCAGGGAATTATCGGCCGGTAGCGTTAGGTTTCGTGCCGCCATTCGTCAATCGGCCCTGTCGCCATCTTACTGATTTCGCGCCAACTGGGGATATTCGGAACCGACACAGGGACGCAAACGTTTATGAGCAAAAGGAAATCTTAGTGATTTTCATATTTTGTTCAGCACGGTTTCATAAATTCCACACTAGCGTCAAAATTCGCATGTGTGTGTCTGCCAGTCACTGTTCCGAGGTATGAGACGTGAATCGCTTTTTGAAGTCGGCATTTTCGCTTGCAGCCGTGCTGGCAGCCATCGCGGCTGCAGCGCCGGACGCAGGCGCGCAGCAGTTCCGTGACCGCCGGCAAAGCGATGTCGTGCTGGTCACGCCGAACGGCGAAATTCTCGACTACGTCCCGCGCGGCTATATCTATGCCCGCGACCGCAGCGGCAATCGCGTGCTGATCGATGACTACGGCAACGTCGTCGCCACCGAGATGCGCGCTCGCGGCTACTATCCGCCACGGCCCGGTCCGCGCGAGGTCTATGCTGACCAGAACGGCAACGATCCCTATTACGCCGACGACAACGCCTCTGGCGACACGCGTTATTCCGAGCGCGGTGCGGTCACCGGCGGTATTCCCCGCGATGCGGCGATCGAACGCCAGCCGCTCGACGGGCAGCCCTATCCCGACGACAACAGCATCGGCAATCCGCAGTCCGGCGACGATTATGCCTCGATTGATCCCGACCAGCAGCTCCCCCCCGCGGATGCGCCCAGGACCGCGCCGGATGAGCCCGTGATCACGCTGAAGAATAAATCGAAGCCAGAGATCGTCGCGCTGCAGGTCTTCCTCGACCGAGCAGGCATCTCCCCCGGCGTCATTGACGGCCATATGGGCTCGAACGTCACCAAGTCGGTCTATGCCTATGACCAGATGACCGGCTCCAAACTCGACCCGAACGATACCGACGCCATTCTGGAAGAGCTGCGCATGAATGGCGGCCTGCCGGTCGTCAGCTACACGATCACCCCGGCGGATGCCGCCGGCCCCTACGTCGCAGAGATCCCGGAAGACTATTCGCAGAAGGCGCTGCTGCCGTCGCTCGCCTTTACCTCGACCACCGAAATGTTGGCCGAGCGCTTCCACATGGATGAAGCCTTCCTCAAGGAAATGAACCCCGGCGCCGATTTCACCGTTGCCGGCACGATCATCAAGGTTGTCAATCCGGGCGAGCCGAAGAGCGGCGAGGTTGCCCGTATAATCGCCGACAAGGGCCGAAAGCAGGTCTTTGCCTATGACGGCGCCGGCAATCTCATTGCCGCCTACCCGGCATCGATCGGCTCCACCGACACGCCTTCCCCGTCAGGCACCGTTACGGTCGAGCGCGTCGCGTTCAATCCCGGCTATACTTATAATCCGAAGATCAATTTCCAGCAGGCCGGCAACGACAAGATCCTCAACATTCCACCCGGCCCGAACGGCCCCGTCGGCACCGTCTGGATGGCGCTGTCGAAGCCGACCTACGGCATCCACGGCACCCCCGAGCCTTCCAAGATCGGCCGCACCCAGAGCCACGGCTGCATCCGCCTAACCAATTGGGATGCGACCGAGCTTGCCAAGATGGTCAAGCCGGGGGTGACGGTCGAATTCGTCGATTGATCGAATATCGCGAATCTCGAAACGCAGTTACCGCAAGGCGGACAATACGATGTCGGGTAGCAAACGACCGAGACGCGGTAGGATGGGTGTGTCCGCCTTTTGATACAACAATCTAGCAGGGACGACGGCGGCAGTTCAAATTTGCTCCCCCGTTTCAAAGTTTGGAATCTGAGAACGCGCCTAAAGCAATTAAATCTGTAGATTTAACCTCCTGACATTTTGGAGGTCATATGAAATTGTTTGTTCGTTTTGCTTTAAGCGCATTGGCAGGTTTGGTCGCGATCAGCACGGCGCGGGCTGCCGATCTCTCGGAAATTCGCCTGGACTGGGCGACCTACAACCCAGTCAGCCTTATCCTCAAGAATGAAGGCATCCTGGAAAAGGAATTCGAGAAGGATGGGATCAAGATCACCTGGGTCCAGTCCGCCGGCTCCAACAAAGCCCTTGAATTCCTGAACGCTGGCTCTCTCGACTTCGGCTCGACCGCCGGGGCAGCCGCCTTGATCGGTCGCATCAACGGCAATCCGATCAAATCCATCTACGTCTATTCGCGTCCGGAATGGACGGCATTGGTAACCCGCAAGGATACCGGCATTGCCAAGGTCGGGGATCTCAAGGGCAAGACCATCGCCGTGACGCGCGGCACCGATCCGCACATTTTTTTGGTCCGCGCTCTCGCCGATGCAGGCCTGACTGAAAAGGATGTTTCGCTCGTCCTGCTCCAGCATGCGGACGGCCGCCTTGCGTTGAACCGCGGTGACGTCGACGCTTGGGCGGGCCTCGATCCGATCATGGCCTCGGCCGAGATCGAAGACGGCGACGTGCTCTTCTATCGCAAGCCGGAAAACAACAGCTGGGGCATTCTCAACGTGCGCGAGGAGTTTGCCGTTGCGCATCCCGATATCGTCAAACGTGTCCTTGCGTCCTACGAGAAGGCCCGCACTGAAGCGCTGAAGGAACCGGCCAAGCTGAAAGCCGCCCTCGTTGCTGCCACCAAGCTGCCCGATAGCGTGATTGATCGCCAACTGGAGCGCACCAACCTCAGCTATTCCGTCATTGGCGATGCGCAGCGCGAAACGATTGAAGCCGCCGGTCTCGCTTTGCAAAAAGCTGACGTCATCAAGGCGGATGTCGATGTCAAACAGGCCGTATCCGGGCTGATCGATCCCAGCTACGCCTCCGCCGCTCTCGGCCAGTGAAGCGATAGGAAACACATTCTTATGTCGTTGGTCGACATCGCGCTGTCATGGCGCAATACAGAAACAGGAAGAGAGACCCGGCAGCGCCGGGTTTCTCCTTTCGATCATCCGATCGTTGGGATCGTGCTTCCAGTTGCGCTGTTTGCCGCCTGGGAGATCCTCGTCCGTACGGGAGTGGTCGGGGGTCGTCTGATGCCACCGCCCTCGAAAATTCTCTATACGGTCTATACGCTGGCCGCATCGGGAGAACTGGCGACGCATGTCGGTGTGACGCTGCGGAGAGTGGCGATCGGTTTTGCCGTCGGGTCTCTGGCGGGAACGGTGCTCGGGGCGCTGACCGGGTATTCCAAGCTGCTCGCACGCCTGTTCGATCCGACGCTGCAGGCCCTGAGAGCCATTCCGTCGATTGCCTGGGTGCCGCTGTTTATCCTGTGGTTCGGCATTTTCGAAGCCTCCAAAGTCGCCTTGATTGCCGTCGGCGTCTTCTTCCCTGTCTATCTCGGGGTCTATGGCGCCGTGGTCGGTGTTGACAGGCGCATCGTCGAGGTCGGACGTGTCTTTCGGCTTTCCGGGTTCGACCTCATTCGTCTGATCCTGCTGCCGGCAGTCCTTCCCGACTATATCCTTGCCCTGCGCGCAGGCCTGGGTCTCGGCTGGATGTTCGTCGTCGCGGCGGAATTCATGGGTGCATCGGAGGGCCTGGGATATCTCCTGGTCGATGGGCAGCAGCTCGGAAAACCGGATCAGATCCTTGCCGCTATCTTGATCTTTGCCATTGTCGGCAAGGCGACCGACAGCCTGCTTCTGATTGCGACCGCGCCGTTTCTGCGCTGGCGTGACAACCATGTGAGCGGGATCTGACATGCTCGATATCCGCACTCTGTCCAAGATCTACCCCAACGGAACGCATGCCCTGCAGGACTTCTCCTTGAGCGTCGAAAAGGGTGAGCTGATCGCAGTCATCGGCGGATCGGGCTGCGGCAAGAGCACCCTTTTGAGGCTGTTGTCGGGCCTGGAAACCCCCACCCAGGGCGAAATCAGCCTGGAGGGACGGCGGCTGACCGAGCCGGACGCGCTCGTGAACCTTGTGTTCCAGGAGCCTCGGCTCTTTCCCTGGCTGACGGTCGCCGACAATATCGGTTTCGGCCTGCGTCACCTGGCAAGTGACGAACGCGAGAAGCAGGTATCGGCCGCCCTGGAGAAGCTTGGCCTCCCCGGCTATGAGAAACGCTGGATCAAAGAGCTGTCCGGCGGGCAGGCTCAGCGTGTGGCGTTGGCGCGCGCTCTCGTGACGAAACCATCAGTGCTTTTGCTGGATGAGCCGTTCTCCTCGCTTGATGCGATGACGCGCGCCGAACTCCAGGATCATCTGATCGATTTATGGCGTTTGAATGCCACAACGATGCTGCTGGTCACCCACGATATCGAGGAGGCCGCCTTTCTGGCGGATCGCGTCGTCGTGATGTGCCCCTGGCCGGGCCGCATTCTCGAAGTGGTCGATGTGGGCTTGCCCCGGCAACGCAATCGCATGTCGGACGAATTGGCCGGGGTCAAAAGACGTCTTTCCGAGCTTCTGGCTCATTCTCTCAATGGTGATGGTCGCACGGCAGGCACCTGAAAAACGAAATGCGTCGCCGGCGCACCGGACGCATTTTCGTCTTCGGGATGCTGGCTGTCAGGCCGCCGTCGCCATACGGGCCGATGCCGTCAGCCTGACCGGCAGCTTGCTCATCATTTCCTCGGCAAAACAGGTGGCGTTTTCACGCGCCTTGTCGAGATTGCTGACGCGTGTGGGATCGATCGTGTGCAGCGTGCCACCACAGTCGAAGATGTCGCGGAAGGCCGAGCGTTCGATGATCGCCGTGTCCAGCACCGGCACATGCCGCTCGCTGAGAAGCGACTTGACGACCTGCAGCGCCCTTGTCGTCACCATGGAGTTGACGCGCGTCAGCACCACCGAATGGCCGATCTTGATGCCCGCCTTCTCGTCCAGATACTGTAGCAGTTCGAGCACCTGCGCGCCACCGCGCGCATCCATCGCACAGCCCTGGATCGGGATCAGCACGTGATCGGAAAGGCCGACGGCTGTGGCGAGCAGCGGATTGCGCGCGCCCGGCAGGTCGACGATGAAATAGTCGGTATTGTGCTTGTTCTCGCTGATATGCAGCGGCAGCGACGCGGTTGTCACGAAATCGATCACCGAAATATTGGCCACATGGCCCGATATTTCGTGCCAACGCGAAATCCAGTGCTGCGGGTCGGCATCGAGAATGGTGACACGATAGCCTTTGCGGGCCAGCTCGGTGGCGAGCAGCAGAACAGCGGTCGTCTTGCCGGCCCCGCCCTTGGTATTTGCGAATGTGATGACAGGCATGTTCGGTCCTCGGAAGGAAATGGCGCGAGCCGGAATCGCTCTTTTACGCACCGTCGGAGCATCGTGCGGTTAATCCATTCTTTACAATCATGGTTAACAAATCCCGAACACGCCCGCCGAAATTGCAGTTGGTATTTTTCACATCCCTAAAATTTATGTAAATCGCCCAAAAGTGTTCAGCGGTTTTGGGACAACGATATGCATCGGGCAAAAACTTAAAGCACGGATGTCGCCAAAGCAAAAAGGCCCGGAAGAACAAAGTCTTCCGGGCCAATCTGCAGGTCCGCTCTTATCAAGCATGTCGCGCAAAAGTGTGCAGCGGTTTTGCGCTAACGATATGCGTAAAGACCTACAGCGCAAGGAGCGAATCTGAAAATCGCGACGCGCTTTAGTGTCAGAAGCAGTCCTTGAAAAGCGCCTTGGTATTTTCGAGCGTCATCGCAACCGGGTTGCCGCCCGCACTCGGATCTTCGATCGCCATCGCCGACAATTCGTCGATCCGGTCAGCCGCAATTCCCATCGCCGACAGCGTCTCCGGCACGCCGAGCTCGGAGCGGAGCTTCAGCACATAATCGTAGAAGCCGTCGAAACCGCCCGAGATACCGAGATAGGCAGCAGCACGGCCGATCTTCTCCTCGATCGCCTTGCGGTTGAAGCGCAGCACCGCCGGCATGACAACCGCATTGGTCATGCCGTGATGGGTGTTGTAGACGGCGCCGATCGGGTGCGACAGCGCATGGATGGCGCCGAGCCCCTTCTGGAAGGCAACAGCGCCCATGGCGGCGGCGGCCATCATATTGGCGCGGGCTTCGAGATCCGTGCCCTCCCTGTAGGCGCGCGGCAGGAATTCCTTGACGAGCCGCATGCCTTCAAGCGCGATGCCGGCCGACATCGGGTGATAGAAAGGCGAGGAATAGGCCTCCAGGCAATGGGCGAAAGCATCCATGCCGGTGCCGGCGGTGATGATCTTCGGCATCCCGACCGTCAGTTCCGGATCGGAGATGACGACGCCAGGCAGAAACTTCGGATGGAAGATGATCTTCTTCACATGCGTTTGCGAATTGGTGATGACGCTGGCGCGGCCGACTTCCGAACCGGTGCCCGCCGTCGTCGGCACCGCGACGATCGGGGCGATACCCTCGAGGTTCGCACGCGTCCACCAGTCGCCGATATCTTCGAAGTCCCAAACCGGCCGCGTCTGGCCGGCCATGAAGGCGACGCACTTGCCGAGGTCGAGACCTGAGCCGCCGCCGAAGGCGACGACGCCGTCATGCCCGCCGTCCTTGAAAGCCCTGACGCCGGCCTCGAGGTTCTTTTCGTTCGGGTTCGGGTCGACATCGGCAAAGATCGCCCGGCCAAGACCGGCATCTTCGAGGATATCGAGCGCATTTTTAGTGATCGCCATCGAGGCGAGACCGCGGTCGGTGACGAGAAGCGGCTTTTTGATGCCGAGGCTCTTGCAGGCGTCGGCCAGTTCCTTGATGCGGCCCCGGCCGAGCTTGACGGATGTCGGATAGCTCCAATTTGCGGTGATGTTGCTGCTCATGCTGTGACTTTCTTCAAATGAAAGGATTTCGGACGCGTCAGATTCTGGAAGCCGATGATCGACAGCGAGCCGCCGCGACCGGTCTCCTTGACGCCGGTCCAGCAGAGCGCCGGATCGAGATAGTCCGCGCGGTTCATGAAAACGGTGCCGGTTTCGATCTCGCGGCCGAGCCGCGCTGCCCGCTCGACATCGCCGGTCCAGAGCGAGGCCGTCAGTCCGTACTGGCTGTCGTTCATCAAAGCGAGTGCCTCCTCGTCGCTCTTCACCTTCATGATGCCGACTGCCGGACCGAAGGTCTCCTCGCGCATGAAGGCCATGGAATGGTCGACATCGACGAGAACCTGCGGTGCCAGATAAGCGCCACCGTCATCCTGGGGGAAAAGCTTGGGGTCGACAAGCGCCTTGGCACCCTTGGAAACCGCCTCGTCGATCTGCTCGCGCACCACTTTGGCAAAGCGCTTATGCGCCATCGGCCCAAGCGACGTATCGGGATCGAGCGGATTGCCGAGCTTATAGTTCGACACCCAGGCGACCGACTTCTCGACGAAGGTGTCATAGAGCGATTCATGCACATAGATGCGCTCGATGCCGCAGCAGCATTGGCCGGAATTATAGGTCGCGCCGTCCATCAGCGTATCGACGGCCGCCTCGAGATCGGCGTCCTCCATCACATAACCCGGATCCTTGCCGCCGAGTTCGAGGCCGAGCCCGGTGAAGGTGCCCGCGGCAGCCCGTTCCATCGACCGTCCGCCTTCGACCGATCCAGTGAAATTGACAAAATTGAAGCTGCCGGCGGCAATCAGCGCCGACGTCGTTTGATGATCGAGGAAGACGTTCTGGAACACGTCCTCGGGAACGCCAGCCTCGATGAAGGCCTGTACCAGTCGCTCGCCGACCAGGAGCGTCTGCGAGGCATGTTTCAGCACCACCGTATTGCCGGCCATCAGTGCCGGTGCGATCGTGTTGATCGCCGTCATATAGGGATAGTTCCATGGCGCGACGACGAAGACGACGCCATGCGCTTCGCGCTCGATGCGGCGCTCGAAACGCTCGCTCTCCTCGACGACGAGCGGAGCTAATGCATCCGCCGCAATCGAAGCGACATAATTCGAGCGCTCGTTGAAACCCTTATATTCGCCGCCATACTTGACCGGCCGGCCCATCTGCCAGGCAAGCTCCGGCACGACGACGTCTGACATCTCGTTCAGCCGCGCCGTACCCTTCAGCACAAGCTGCACGCGCTCTTCGAGCGGCCGTTTCGCCCAGGCCTTCTGCGCCTTGCGGGCCCGCGCCACCACGTCCTTGGCGGCATCGAGAGATAGTGCGGCGCGCTCGGCGTAGACCGACCCGTCAATCGGTGAAATGCATTGGATCATTGCCATGATCGATTTCCGTCCTCGTATTGATCAAAAATTTCGTCGAGGGCATGAGCCCCTCATCCGCGCCGGCACCTTCTCCCCGCTTGCGGGGCGAAGGGGATATGCCGCAACCTCTCCGTTCCTCGCTAAGGTCTCGCGGGGCACGTCCCCTCTCCCCGTTTTTACGGGGAGAGGGTGAGGGTGAGGGGCAGCAACCCCCGATCCGTACTAAGCTCTTTCGAAACCGCGCGCCACTTCCCAATCGGTGATGCGGCGGTCGTATTCTTCCTGCTCCCATTCGGCGGCGCGGGTGTAATGGTCGATCACGTCATCGCCGAAGGCTTTGCGCAGCATTGCCGATTCCGTCATTTCGGTGGTGGCCGCGCGCAGCGTGCGCGGGATTTCGCGCACACCCTTGCCGCCATAGGCGTCGCCGACGAAGGGGGCTTCGAGTTCCAGCTTGTTCTCGATCCCGTCGATGCCGGCCGCAAGCAGCGCAGCAAAGGCGAGATAGGGATTGAGATCTGAGCCGCCGACGCGGCACTCGATACGAATTCCCTTCGTCTCCTCGCCGCAGAGCCGGTAGCCGGCAGTGCGGTTGTCCTTGCTCCAGATCGCCTTGGTCGGCGCAAAGGTGCCGGCCATGAAGCGCTTGTAGGAGTTGATGTACGGCGCCAGGAAATAGGTGATCTCACTCGCATGAGCGAGAAGCCCGGCGACGTAATTGTGCATCAGCGGCGACATGCCGTATTTGCCGGTATGGTCGAAGAATAGCGGCTTCTCCTCCAGGCTCCAGAGCGACTGATGGATATGCGAGGAACTGCCGGCGGCGTTGTAATTCCACTTGGCCAGGAAGGTGATCGCCTTGCCCTTCGACCAGGCGATCTCCTTGCAGCCGTTCTTGATGATCGCGTGCCGGTCGGCCATGGCCAGCGCGTCGGCGTAGCGCACGTTGATTTCCTCCTGGCCGGCGGAAGCCTCGCCCTTGGAATTCTCGACCGGAATGCCGGCGCCTTGCAGCCCGGTGCGGATCGCCCGCATCACCTCTTCCTCCTTGGTCGTCTGGAAGATGTGGTAATCCTCGTTATAGGCGCTGGCGAGCTTGAGGTTGCGGTAGCCGGATGCCTGCGCCGTCTCGTAGCTCTGGTCGAACAGGAAGAATTCGAGCTCGGAGGCCATGTAGGCCTTCATGCCCATGTCTTCCAGGCGCTTCACCTGCTTCTTCAGGATCGCGCGCGGCGAATGGGCGACCTCTTCATGGGTGTGATGGTCGAGCATGTCGCAGAGCACCAGCGCCGTGCCGTCGAGCCAGGGGATACGGCGCAGCGTCGCCAGATCCGGCTTCATCGTATAGTCGCCGTAGCCCTTTTCCCAACTCGTCGCCTTATAGCCGGAGACGGTCTCCATCTCCATGTCGGTGGCGATCAGGTAGTTGCAGCTGTGCGTTTCCTTCCAGGCGCTTTCGAGGAAAAATTCCGCTTGAAAGCGCTTTCCCATCAGCCGGCCCTGCATGTCAACCTGGCAGGCCAGAACCGTATCGATGCGCCCTTCGGCAACATCCTTCCTGAGATCGTCGATTGTGTAATTGCTCATTGTTGATCCGCCTGAACGAGAAATGGGGAAATCGGAAACCGGGGCAACGAAACGGCATACCATCGCCAGCTTTTTCCGGCCGGATGCCTTTTCGTTGGACCGCTGATGGGGCCGCGAATGCGGCCCCATCATTCGAGAGGGAAGCCTCGTTGCTTAGTGTTCGCCTCTTTCGCCGACGGCTGCTTCGGCGGCCGCAATGTCGGCCTGGCGCTTTGCCACATCTGCGCCGATCGGCGGCCCCTTGAAGCGCCGGTTCTCGAAACCGAACCATACGATCGCGGTCAACAAGAGGAAGCCAACGGTAACGTAAAGCGCAGCACCGTTCGGCGGCTGGATGCCGAGAATGAAGATCAGGATCATCGCGATGACCGTGAGCACGGCAAAGAGCTTGAAGACCCCTTCACCGAGGTTCCACGGACCCATCTTGTCCCACTTCGACGTACCCCAGGCGAAAAGGCCGAGCGTGATCGGGATCGCAAAGGAGAAGAACAGGAAGATGACCGTGCACGAGACGACGATCGTATAGACCGGCGTGTCGCCGACTTTCATGAAGTCGAGTGAGGTGAACCAAACGAAAAGTACCGACAGGATCGAGCCGGTCCAGATCGCCGCCACTGGCGTGCGGTATTTCGGGCTGACCTTCGCCAGTGCCTTGGAGGCTGGCAGACCGCCGTCACGCGAGAAGGCGAAGATCATGCGCGAGACCGAGGTGACGGTCGCAAGGCCGCACAGCCACTGGCTGACGAGGATGGCAAAATAGAGGATGTCCTTGACGATCGGATTCACCTGGCTGTCCATCGCCCAGAAGAACACGTTCCAGCCCTGCTTTGCCGCATCGTCCATGTTCGGCAGCATCAGAACGAAGGCGCACAGCATGATGTAGCCGAAAAGCGCCGACCACAGGACGGACGCGACCATGCCGCGCGGGACCGACTCGGCAGCCTTGACGGTCTCTTCCGAGGTATGCGCCGAGGCGTCATAGCCGGTGATCGTATAGATCGGCAGCAACAGACCGAGCAGGAAGACCCAGGCGCCCGAGGTGGAAGGCCAGACGTTGCCGCCGGCTTCGCCGGAATAGTTGGCGAAGGTGAAGAGGCGGCCGATCTCGTAGGAGGGCGCTGCGATGAGGCAGACGGCCGATAGCGCGATCGCGGTCGCGAAGATCAGATAACCCGAGAAATCGGTCAGCTTCGCGGTCAGCCCGATGCCCATGTGGTTCACGAGCGCCTGCGCGCCGGTGATCACCACGAGGAAGATGATGCGCACCGCTGTCGTGTCGGTCAGTCCGAAATAGCCGGTGCCGAACGACCCCATGAAGAAATAATAGGTGCCGACATTGATGGCGCCGAGCACGGTGACGAGACCGAGCAGGTTGAACCAGGCGGTCACCCAGCCGGTGAAACGATTGCCGAGGATCGAGCTCCAGTGGTAGAGGCCGCCGGCCGTCGGATAGGCCGAACTGATCTGCGCCATGCCAATGGCAAAGACGAGCGATATGAAGCATCCCACCGGCCAGCCGATGCCGATCGCCGCTCCGCCGGCACCGGAGGTCGCCTGCGCCAGCGAATTGATGCCCCCGGAGAGGATGCAGATGATGGAGAATGAGACTGCAAAGTTCGAGAACGAGCTCATGCGTCGTTCGAGTTCCTGGGCATAACCCATGGAATGCAGGATGTGCACATCCTGCTTCTTGTCCAGTTCGGAATAATCCGACATGACTTCCCCCTGTTCACGATCGGCCGCGGGATTGCGGGCCGGTTCAGTGCCAAATTGTCCGCGGCCTTCGCGCCATACGGACGTTCGCAGTTAGACTGCTCCCTCGGGTCTTCTTTTTATGTCAGGCGTCCAGGCTTTGCTGGAGCAGCCCTTTTAGATAGTCGGCCATGACCCCTTGGCCGACATCGTCTGCGATGAGGTCGTTGCGGACCTCGATCATCACATTGCGCAAGCCGTTCGAAAGCCCGTGCAGGATCAGCGTGTGGGTCACGCCGTCCTCGGGCCCGTAAGGCTCGTTGCGTTCCGTCCTGTAAAGCGGCGCCTCGGCCGCTGCCTTCAGCATAAGGTCGGCGAACCGGCTGTCCTCATCGTGCAATATGCCGAGTTCGACGACACGTTCGCGACCGTGATAGACCGGCGTGAAGCTGTGGATCGTCACGATGATGCTGTCTTGTCCCCTCGCCCGGCGATCGCGGATCAGCCCGCGAATCGCGTCGTGGAAAGGCACGTAGAGCGCGTCGGTACGCGCCAGGCGTTCTTCGGCGGTCAAATCCTTGTTGCCGGGAATGGCGTAGATCTCGCTTGCTTCAGGCATGGCGCCAGGTGAACTGGGCGGCCGGTTGCAGTCGTAGATAAGCCTGGAGAACCGCTGGTGAACGAGCGTCGCGTCGAGCCCGTCCGATATGCCGCGGGCGACCGCGAGGGCGCCCGGGTCCCAGGCAATATGGCTCGCGAGTGCTTCGCTGGGCAGTCCAAGGTCGCCGAAATACGCCGGAAGCACATTCGAAGCGTGCTCGCAGATCAGCAGCACCGGGCTCTGGCCACGGATACGCTCGACACCGACACAGTCGCCATCCGCTTCGCTGAGGATTTTCGGCCTGGCCAGCACCAAAGGCGCCACTCCTTATCCGTTAACAAATTCCTGATGAAGAAAAGAATTCTTCAGGTTTCGGCCACTGTCAAGCGTCGACTGAAAATTTCTTTTCATGACAGTAGTTGACATGGATTGTGACAGCGTTGTTAACTTTGAGTGGGAAAGTGGCGCCAGACCATCCCGGGGAGCATAGTTACGTGACAGTTGCGTCGAAGACGGTTTCGGACGTCATACACTCGCATTTCGGGGTGCTGACGCGTGCCGAGAAGCAGCTGGCCGAAAGCCTTCTCGACAATTATCCGGTTTCCGGTCTCGGCAGCATCACCACGATCGCCGAGAATGCCGGCGTCTCGACGCCGACGGTCGTGCGTATGGTGCAGAAGCTCGGCTTCAAGGGCTATCCGGACTTTCAGGCACATCTGCATCTGGAGGTCGAGGCGACGATCTCCAACCCGATCACCAAGCACGACCGCTGGGCGCAGAATGCGCCGGGCACTCATATCCTCAACCGTTTCGCCGATGCCATCATGGGCAATCTGCGTCAGACGCTGACAGATCTCGACACCGCGACCTTCGACAGCGTCGCTTCGCTGCTTTCCGACCGCAAACGCGGCCTCTATTTCGTCGGCGGCCGCATAACCGGCGCGCTTGCCGAGTATTTCTTCACTCATATGCAGGTAATCCGGCCGGCAACGACGCTGCTGTCGTCGAACTCCAGCAGCTGGCCGCAATATGTTCTCAACATGAATGCCGGCGACATCCTGATCATCTTCGACATCCGCCGCTATGAACAGGAGATGGTGAGCCTTGCCACCGCCGCCCGCAAACGCGGCGCCGAAATCGTTCTCTTCACCGACCAGTGGGGCTCGCCGGCCGCCAAGCTGGCCCGGCATGCCTTCCGCGTTCGGATCGAGGCGCCGTCGGCCTGGGATTCCTCGGTCGTCACCCTCTTCATCGTCGAGGCGCTGATTGAAGCCGTTCAGAATTCGACCTGGGACGAGACGAAGGAACGGATGAAGACACTGGAGGGCCTGTTCGAGCAGACCAAGCTCTTCCGCAAACCGGGCTAAGGAGGAGAAGACTAAAAGAGAGGAAAACCAATGGCGGATTTCTGCGGAAACAGACTGCGCTGTCGCAAATGAACCATTTGACGCAGGCGCCTGCTATTCATGCAGAACTACCGTCATTCAACCGTCACACAAGCTTCATGTAAGCTGATTAACAGCATCGCCAGACACTGAAAACCCGAAGGAGAACAACAGTGATCTCTAACCTTTCTCGACTTCTGTCGCTCTCTACTGCGATGATCGTGGCTTCGACCGCGATTGCCGCTGCCGAGCCGAGCGCTGAACTTATCGCCGCCGCCAAGAAGGAAGGCACACTGACGACGATCGCCCTTCCGCACGACTGGTGCGGCTACGGCGATGTCATTGCCGGTTTCAAAGCAAAGTATGGCCTCGAGGTCAACGAACTGAACCCGGATGCAGGTTCGGGCGACGAAGTAGAAGCCATCAAGGCGAACAAGGGCAACACCGGCCCGCAGGCGCCTGACGTCATCGACGTCGGCCTCTCCTTCGGCCCATCCGCCAAGAAGGACGGCCTGATTCAGCCTTACAAGGTTTCCACCTGGGATTCGATCCCGGATTCGGCCAAGGATGCCGAAGGCTTCTGGTACGGCGACTATTACGGCGTTCTCTCGTTCCTCGTGAACAAGGATCTCGTCAAGGAATCGCCGGCCGACTGGACCGACCTGAAGAAGAGCGACTATGCAAACTCCGTCGCCCTCGCAGGCGATCCGCGCAGCGCCAACCAGGCTGTCCAGGGCGTCTATGCCGCTGGTCTTTCCGCATCAGGCGGTGACGCGGCCAAGGCAGGCGAAGAAGGTCTGAAGTTCTTCGCCGAACTGAACAAGAACGGCAATTTCGTGCCTGTCGTCGGCAAGGCTGCTCCCTTCGCTCAGGGCTCCACGCCGATCATCGTCGCTTGGGACTACAACGCCCTCTCCTGGGGCCAGAGCCTCAAGGGCAATCCTCCGTTCGAGGTCGTCGTTCCGAAAACAGGCGTCGTCGCCGGCGTATACGTTCAGGCGATTTCCGCCTTCGCTCCGCATCCGAACGCTGCCAAGCTCTGGATGGAATACCTCTATTCCGACGAGGGTCAGCTCGGCTGGCTGAAGGGCTATTGCCACCCGATCCGCTTCAACGATCTTGCCAAGAACAACAAGATCCCGAAGGACCTGCTCGACAAGCTGCCTCCGGCAGCAGCCTATGAAAAGGCTGTCTTCCCGACGCTCGAAGAGCAGGCTGCCGGCAAGGAAGCCATCACCAAGAACTGGGATTCCGTCGTCGGCGCCAGCGTCAAGTAATCCCTGATCCTGCCTCCCCGCCGCATAGGCGGGGAGGTTTTTTCACTCCGACGCCCCAGGATGAGCTTTTTCCATGAGCACGGTTTCAACGCCTATGGTGAGCAGTGCCCCCTTGATCAACAGAGATCGCGTGATCGACTGGCTGGGCATTGCACCCTTCATTATCTTCTCCCTGCTGTTCCTGATCATCCCCACACTTTATCTTGTGGCGGGCGCGTTCCTGACCCCCGAGGGCGACCTCACGCTGAAGAACATCGGCGATCTCTTTACCCCCTCGATCATGAGCGCTTACTGGATCAGTATCCGTGTCTCAGTGGCGTCGGCTCTCGGCGGTGCGTTGATCGGCTTTTTCCTTGCCTGGGCCGTCGTGCTCGGCGGCCTGCCCGCCTCCGTGCGCTCGACGCTTCTGACCTTCTCAGGCGTCGCCTCGAATTTCGCCGGCGTGCCGCTCGCCTTCGCCTTTCTGGCAACGCTCGGCCGCACCGGCCTTGTGACGATCTTCCTGCGCGAATGGTTTGGCTTCAATCTGTACGGCACCGGCTTCAACCTGCTGTCCTTCCTCGGCCTCACCATCACCTATATGTATTTCCAGATCCCGCTGATGGTGCTGATCCTGACGCCGGCCCTCGACGGCATGAAAAAGGAATGGCGCGAAGCCTCGCAAATCCTTGGCGCCACCAACCGTCAGTACTGGACGATGGTAGCGCTGCCGATCCTCTGGCCAAGCCTGCTCGGCACGACGCTGCTACTCTTTGCCAACGCCTTCGGCGCCATTGCCACGGCCTTCGCGCTGACCGGCAGCTCGCTCAATATCGTGCCGATCCTGCTTTATGCGCAGATCCGCGGCGACGTTTTGCACAATGCCAACCTCGGTTACGCCATCGCGCTCGGCATGATCGTCATAACCGGCGTCTCCAACGTCCTTTATCTCATGCTGCGCATGCGCGCCGAACGGTGGCAGAAATGAAACCTCAACGTCTCGGAGCATGGATCGCCGTTATTCTGGGGGCATCCTATTTTGTCATTCCATTGATCGGCACAATCGAGTTTTCGCTGCGCATGCGCCGTGGAGAATACAGCCTCGATGCCTATGAGTCAGTCTTCTCAGACGTGCAGTTCCGAGAGACCTTCGGCTACTCCATGCTGATGGCACTGCTCACCATCGTCTTCGGCATGCTTCTCGTCGTGCCGACGGCCTACTGGGTCCGGCTGCGCCTGCCGCAGATGCGCCCGGTTGTCGAATTCATCACGCTGCTGCCGCTGGTCATTCCGGCGATCGTCATCGTCTTCGGTTACCTCAGGATGTATAACTCGTCGTCCTACCTGCCGCTGACCGGCTCCACGACCGGCACCAACATCCTGCTGGTCTTCTCCTACATCACGCTGTCCCTGCCCTACATGTACCGCGCCGTCGATACCGCCATGCGCGCCATCGACGTCCGCACCCTCACGGAAGCCGCTGAGAGCCTCGGTGCCCGCTGGACGACGATCATGTTCAAGTGCATTTTCCCCAATGTCATGAGCGGAGTGCTGTCTGGCGCCTTCATCACGCTTGCGATCGTCATGGGCGAGTTCACATTCGCCGCCCTGCTTAATCGTCCGGCCTTCGGCCCTTACCTGCAGCTTGTCGGCGCCAATAAGGCCTATGAGCCCTCGGCGCTCGCCGTCATCGCCTTCTCGATCACCTGGCTCAGCATGGGCCTGCTCAACCTCGTTTCCCGCGTCGGCAAAGCCCGCCCGGCAAAGGCTTAAGGTATCTGGCTCATGTCCTTTCTCACATTGAACAATATTCAGAAATCCTTCGGCCCCGTACAGGTCGTCAAGAACTTCAACATGAACATCGAGAAGGGTGAGTTCGTCTCCTTCCTCGGACCGTCCGGCTGCGGCAAGACGACCGTCTTGCGCATGATCGCCGGTTTCGAAACGCCGACTGGCGGCACGCTCACCATCAACGGCAAGGACCAGAGCGCGCTGAAGCCGAACCAGCGCAACATCGGCATGGTGTTCCAGGCCTACGCGCTGTTTCCGAATATGACTGTACACGACAACGTCGCCTTCGGCCTCAAGGTTGCCGGCGCTCCCAAGCCTGAGATCGATGCCCGCGTCAAGGAGATGCTCGGCCTGATCAAGCTCGATCACCTCGCCGACCGCTTCCCCTACCAGATGTCGGGCGGCCAGCAGCAGCGTGTCGCGCTTGCCCGCGCGCTTGCCGTCAAGCCCCAGGTACTGTTGCTCGACGAGCCGCTCTCCGCGCTCGACGCCAAGATCCGCGTGTCGCTGCGCGAGGAAATCCGTGCGATCCAGCAGCAGCTCGGCATCACCACTGTTTTCGTTACCCACGATCAGGAAGAAGCCCTGTCGATATCCGACCGCATCGTCGTCATGAATGCCGGCAAGGCCGACCAGATCGGTTCGCCCTTCGAGATCTACAATACGCCGGCAACGCGCTTCGTCGCCTCCTTCGTCGGCACGCTTAACCTCATCGAGGCCAAGGTCGTCGACCCCGACGCCAACCGCATCCAGATCGGCGATCAAGGCATAACGCTGAAGCAGTCGGTCGCAGCCCATAAGGCCGGCGAAACCATCTCGCTGGCGCTGCGCCCGGAAGCTGGCTCGCTCTCCGACAGCGTCAAGAGCGACACGGCACTGACCGGTCAGGTCGTCTCGGCGCACTTCCTGGGCTCGGTCATCCGCACCCGCATGAATGTCGGCGGCAACGTCATCTCTTTCGACATGTTCAACAGCCCGGGCACCACCCCGCCGCAGGCCGGCGAAACGGTGACGCTGCGCTTCATGGCGGCCGATCTGCTGATCATCCGCGACTGAGTTTTGACGACACCCCTCATGCAAAAGGCGTTTTCACGGCGCCTTTTGCATTTCAGCCCGGCCGAACTATCAGGAAACCTGATGCAGCCATCATCACAAAGCACTTGAACTCTCCTAGCGCGGTGCCAGAAGTTGAGCGAACCAGATTGGTCGGCAGCCCTCGGCCAGCATTCACGCGATGGGATATTTCAAATGATCACCTGCCACCTACGCTATGTACTCGATCCGTACAAGCTTGCCGAATTCGAGGAATATGCCCGGCTGTGGATTCCGATCGTCAACAGGATGGGCGGCACCCATCACGGTTATTTCCTGCCATCAGAAGGCGCCAACAACATTGCCATTGCGCTGTTTTCCTTCCCGAGCCTTGCCGCTTACGAGGACTATCGCACCCGCATGGCAAGCGATCCGGAATGCCAGGCCGCTTTCGAGCTGGATAAACACAACCGCAGTATCGTCAGCTATGAACGTGGTTTCATGCGGCCGGTGCTCGGCTGATCGAACCAGCGCACGGAGGCTGGATAAAAACCCCGCAACATTGAACCGGCCTCCGAAAGTTGGACATCAACCTTCGGGGGTCGATTCACGTCGCAGGGCTTTCGCTTGTCATGCGCTCAGCGGATTGCCTGGTCGTCCACATCGAAGCGGTGGACATGCGCCTGATCCGGCGTCGCATAGACGATCTCGTCGGGCTCGTACTGGTGCTCGCCGAACAGGCGGGCCGTCAGCAGGCCGCACTGGTCGGATTCCAGATAGATGATCGTGTCGGCGCCGAGATGCTCGACATGCACGACCTTCGCAGCCCAAGTCCCCTGCTCGCGCGACAGCGTCATGTGTTCGGGACGGACGCCGATCGTCTTGGCGCTGTGATCACCGACTTTCTCGGCCGCGATGAAATTCATCTGCGGCGAGCCGATGAAGCCGGCGACGAAAACATTGGCCGGTCGTTTGTAGAGTTCCATCGGCGAGCCGACCTGCTCGATCGCGCCCGCATTCAAGACGACAATCTTGTCGGCAAGCGTCATCGCCTCGACCTGATCGTGGGTGACGTAGATCATCGTCGCCTTCAGGCTGCGGTGCAGCCGGGCGATTTCGAGCCGGGTCTGGACGCGCAGCGCCGCATCGAGGTTCGACAGCGGCTCGTCGAACAGGAAGAGCTCCGGTTCGCGCACAATGGCACGGCCGATTGCGACGCGCTGGCGCTGGCCGCCGGAGAGCTCCGCCGGCCGGCGCGCCAGATAGGGCTCCAGCGACAGCATACCCGACGCCTTACCGACGCGCTTTTCGATCTCGTCCTTGGCGGTGCCGGCCTGTTTGAGGCCGAGCCCCATATTGTCCTTGACCGTCAGATGTGGATAGAGCGCGTAGGATTGGAACACCATGGCGATGCCGCGCTTGGCCGGCGGCGTCAGCGTCTCGTCTCGGCCGTTGATGACCACAGCGCCTGAGGTTACGTCCTCGAGGCCTGCTATGCTGCGCAACAGCGTCGATTTCCCGCAGCCCGACGGCCCGACGAAGATGACGAATTCGCCGTCCTTGACCTCGAGATCGATGCCTTTCAGCACCTCATGCGTGCCATAGGTCTTGCGAATGGATTTGAGTTGAAGCGATCCCACTGATTTTCCCTTACAATCTGACCGGCTGGCCGGTACGCACGCTCTCGTCGGCGGCAAGGCAGATGCGCAGCGACGCCACCGCATCCGCCATATGGCGATCGAGGTTCAGATCCTCACGGATCGCCCTCAACACGAAGGCCTGTTCCAGGTCGCAGAGCGCCTGATGACCGGGCTCGCCCGTCATCGTCATCTCCTGGTCGGGCCGGATGAATTTGCCGTCCGGGCCGGTTTCGGCGGTATGCAGACGGATCACCGAGGTCTTGGTATGGGTGTCGATATCGTCGGACTTGGCGTTCGGATCCATAACGATCGAAACCGCGCCCTTCGGCGACATCACATCCTTCACGAAGAAGGCGGTCTCCGAGATCATCGGGCCCCAGCCGGCCTCGTACCAGCCGACCGAACCGTCTTCGAACAGCACTTGCAGCTGGCCGTAATTATACATGTCGGCGGCAATTTCCTCGGACAGTCGCAGTCCCATGCCGCGCACCTCGACAGCCCTGGCGTCCGTGATCTGGCACATCACGTCGACATAATGCACGCCGCAATCGACGATCGGCGAGGTGGTTTGCATCAGCGACTTGTGGGTCGCCCAGGTCGGGCCGCTGGACTGCTGGTTGAGGTTCATGCGGAAGACGAAAGGCGGGCCGAGCTTGCGCGCCTCTTCGATCAGCCTCGTCCAGGAAGGGTGATGGCGAAGAATATAGCCGATCACCAGCTTACGGCCTGCCTTTCTGGCCGCCGCCACGACGCGCTCGGCATCGGCGACGGTGGTCGCCAGTGGCTTCTCGACGAAGACGTCGCAGCCCGCCTCGAAGGCGGCGACCGCATAATCCGCATGACTGTCGGAATAGGTGTTGATCGAGCAGAGGTCCGGCTTCAGCTCGGCGAGCGCCTTCGTAAAATCGGGATGGATCCTATAGCCCTGCAGCTCGGTCTCCAGCTTCGGCGTCGAGCGGTTGACCATACCGACGATCTCGAAGCCGGGATTGTTATGATAGGCGAGCGCATGGCTGCGGCCCATATTGCCGAGGCCGGCAACGAGGACCCGGATCGGTTTATCGGATTGGCTCATTTGACGGCTCCTGACGTGATGCCGCGGATCAGCTGCCGCGAGAAGATGACGTAAAGGACGAGGATCGGCAGGATCGCCAACGACAGCGCCGCCAGCACCGCATTCCAGTTGGTGACGAACTGGCCGATGAAGATCTGCGAGCCGAGCGTTACCGTCTTGGTAGCCTCGGAGGGCGCCAGAATTAGCGGGAACCACAGATCGTTCCAGATCGGGATCATGGTGAAGACCGCCACCGTTGCCATGGCTGGCCGCACCAGCGGCAGCACCAGCCGGAAGAAAATCGCATACTCGGAAAGCCCGTCGATGCGCCCGGCATTTTTCAGATCGTCCGAAACTGTGCGCATGAATTCCGACAGGATGAAGATCGCCAGCGGTATGCCCTGCGCGGTATAGACGAGGACCAACGCCGTCAGCGTATTGACCAAGCCGGCGGCCACCATGCCCTGCAGGATCGCAACCGTGCCGAGACGGATCGGGATCATGATGCCGATCGCCATGTAGAGTCCGAGCAGCGTATTGCCGCGGAAACGGTATTCAGAGAGCGCAAAGGCCGCCATCGCGCCGAAGAGCAGCACCAGCAGAATCGAGACGATCGTGACGATGAAGCTGTTCTGGAAGTAATTAGCGAAGTCGCCCTGGCCGAGCACCGTCTGATAGCCGACGAGGCTGAAGGTTGACGGCGTCGGCACCATCAGCGGCTCGCGGAAGATCGAGGCGCGATCCTTAAGCGAGTTGACGATGGTCAGGAAAACAGGAAACAGGGCGACCAGCGTATAGGCGCCAAGCGCCAGATGCATGAGACCGGTGCGGATGGGAGATGTGCGCGCCTTGGACATGCCCGCTCCTCAGAATTGGTAGCGGCGCATGCGCCGCTGGATGACGAAAAGATAAAGCGAGACGCCGGCGAGGATGATGAGGAACATCACGGTGGCGATCGTCGCGCCCATCGAGCGGTCGCCAAGCTGAAGCTGGAAACCGAAGAAGGTGCGGTAAAGCAGCGTGCCGAGAATGTCGGTAGACATGTCAGGCCCGGCGAGAGCGCCCTGCACAGTGTAGATCAGGTCGAAAGCGTTGAAATTGCCGACGAAAGTCAGGATCGAGATGATGCCGATCGCCGGCAGGATGAGCGGCAGTTTGATCTTCCAGAATTGCGCCCACCCGGTGATGCCGTCGCATTCCGCCGCCTCGATCACCTCTTCGGGGATGCTGAGCAATGCCGCATAGATCAGCATCATCGGAATACCGATATACTGCCAGTTCGAAATCAGCGACACGGCAATCAGCGCCGAACCGGGCTTGCCGAGCCAGGGCGCGAACAGGAATTTCAACCCGATGAGATCGAGCATCCAGGGCGCCACGCCCCAGATCGGCGAAAGGATCAGCTTCCAGATGAAGCCGACGATCACGAAGGAGAGCAGCGTCGGCAGGAATATCGCGGTCCGGTAAAAGGCGACGCCGCGTAGCTTCGGCACCGAAAGCAGGGCGGCAAGCGCCACGCCGATCGGGTTCTGCACACACATGTGGATGACGAAGAAGACAAGGTTGTTGACCAACGCGTTCCAGAAATCGTGGGCCCAGCGCGGATCGCCGAACAGAACCATGAAATTCGCGAAGCCGACGAAGGCCGGCTGCCCGTCGACCGTATTGTAGAGTGAAAGCCGGAGCGTTTCGATGAGCGGCAGGACCATGATAGCGGAATAGACGATGACCGCCGGCAGCATGAAGACGAAAATATGCCAGCGCACCGGGCGCTTGATCGGGACGATATCGACCGCGTTGTGGATTTCGCTCATGGCTTTTGCCTGTTCTTGTCGACTGGCTGCAAGGGCAGCACAGATGGAAAACGTTGCGCCTCACCCTACTCTCTGCCACCTGGGAAGAGAGGGAACACGCCCTGCTGAGATGCCATACCGGGCTGGGAGGTCGCTGCGAGTCTCCTTCTCCCCGCAAGCGGGGAGAAGGTGGCCGGCAGGCCGGATGAGGGGCTGCAAACGCCGCCCCTCAACACACATTCACTTGGCCGGCTTGTACCAGCTGTCGAGGCCCTTCTGCAGCTTCTCGGCAGCGACCTGCGGCGTATCCGTGCCGTTGATCACATTGGCCGATTCAACCCAGGTCTCGTTTTCCAGGTTCGGCTTGCCGCGCGACAGGATCTGGTAGGTCGAGCGCACGGTCGACTTGTACGGCCCGCGCCAGGAAACGAATTCCTGAGCAAGCGGATCGGACATCTTGACCGGGTTGGAGTTCAAGCTGAAGAAGCCCGGCAGCGCGTTGGCATAAATATCGGCGAATTCAGGCGAAGCGACCCAGGTGAGGAACTTCTTGGCTTCCTCGGCATGGGTGCTCTTCGCGTTCAGGGCAACGCCGATATCCGGATGGTCGGAAATGTAGCCGGTGTCGCCGGCCTTTGGAACCGGCGGCGGGAAGGCGCCCATCTTGAACTGGGCCTGGCTGTTGAACAACGAGATTTCCCACGAACCGGCGGGATAGATCGCTGCACGGCCGAGCGTGAAGAGGTTCTGGCTGTCGGAGTAAGTCTGCGCTTCGAAGCCGTCGCCGAGATAAGGCTTCCACTTGGCAAGCTCTTCATAGGGCTTGACCCAGTCGGCATCCGTCAGCTTCTGCTTGCCGGAGATCAGTGCGGCGCGGCCGTCCTCACCCTTCCAGTAGTTCGGGCCGATGTTCTGGTAGCCCATGGTGGCGGCTTCCCAGAGGTCCTTGGTGCCCATGGCGAGCGGGATGTAGGTGCCGTCGGCCTTGATCTTGTCGAGCGCTGCGTAGAACTCATCCTGCGTCTTCGGTACAGAGATGCCGAGCTTGTCGAAGGCATCCTTATTATAGATGAAGCCGTGGATGACCGAAGCCATCGGCACGCAGAAGGTCGACTTGCCGTCGTCAGTGCTCCAGGCGGCCTTGGCGACCGGCGAGAAATTCTCCATGCCGGTAAGGCTGGTGATGTCGGCGAGCTGCTTCTTATTGAAGAGTTCGAGCGAGGCATCGAACGGGCGGCAGGTGATGATGTCGCCTGCAGAGCCGGCATCGAGCTTGGCGTTCAGCGACGCGTTGTATTCGGTCGGCGCGGTCGGCGAGAAGACGATCTTGATGCCCGGGTTCTTCGCTTCGAAAGCCGGGATGATTTTTTCCTGCCAGATTTGCAGGTCGTCGTTACGCCAGCTTTCGACCGTCAGCGTGACGTCGGCGGCGTGGACGAAGCCCGCAGAACTCAGCAGACTGGAGGCAAGCAGCAAGCTTTTCAGAGCAGTATTTTTCATTTCCCTCTCCTGTGTTTTAAGCGCCGGAAGGCGCCGTTTTCGATCTGAAACAAGCAGTTGGCGTGCCTGAGGAAACACCCAATGCCCCTTGGAGGACCGCCAGCGACTGCCGGCCCCGAAAGCTCGATAACCGCGAAGGCGGACTGCCTGCGGCCGGAAGGCGCGCCCTGCACGATGGTCTGCACCGGGCGAGACGAAAAGCTTGGGAAAAGCCGATGGATACCTGAGCTTCGCCACCAGCCTGACGGCTGACGGGGTCGTTTCTCGATCATCCTCGAAGCGGTTCCGGCTTGGCTTTGCTGCCGGTTTTCATGGGCTTCGATGTGCTGTTCCCTTTTGCCGAATTAAGTCCAAAAAAATACCAATTGTCCAGCCGAATTTAACTTTTTGGCCATCAAAAATTCATTAAAAAAATTTTATCAAGCAAAATCAATGTGATAAAAAGATCATTTTCTCGATCATTCCCACTTGGTAAATGGTATTTTTTTGGTATTGTAATAAAAACATGGGGAACGGCGTATTCGGAGGCCCGATGACGGAGCTTGCAATCGGCATAGACGGCGGTGGAACGAGCTGCCGGGCGGCTGTCGCGGACAGAGATGGCAATATCATCGGCCGCGGCAAATCAGGTCCTGCCAACATCCTGTCCGATCTGGAAAACTCTCTTCTCAATATCGTCGAATCCGCCCGGCAGGCGTTGCTTGATGCCGGGCTGGCCGCTGAAACCATCTCCTCCGTTGCATCGATTGTCGGCGTCGCCGGCGCCAATGTCGGCGATTACGGCAGGCGGATCGAACAAGCCCTGCCCTTTGCCGGAGGCCTAGTTGTCACCGATGCGCTGATTGCCCTGCAGGGCGCGCTCGGCGATGCCGACGGCATTGTCGGCGCCTTCGGCACAGGCTCGGTCTATAATGCCCGCAGGAACGGCCGGCTGAACGGCATCGGCGGCTGGGGCTCTATTGTCGGCGATCAGGCAAGCGGCGCCCGGCTCGGCCGCGATCTAATGGAACGATCGCTGCTTGCCCATGACGGCGTGCGCCCGGCTTCACCGATCACCGAAGCGGTTCTGGCGGAATATGGCAACGATCCTGAACGCATCGTCGAATTCGCGCATTCGGCAAGACCGACGGATTTTGCCCGTTACGCGCCCATCGTCTTCGAATATGCTGCCAAGAGCGATGCCGTCGCGATCAGCATCGTCACCGATGCATCAATGGCAATCGGCGAAAGCCTCGACGCGTTGCTCTGGCCGGAATGCCCGTCGATCTGCCTGCTCGGCGGGCTCGCGGACGCCTATGAACCATGGCTTTCCGAACGCTACAAGTCTCGGCTTGCCAAGCCGAAGGCCGATGCCCTGCAGGGTGCGGTGGAACTGGCCGTCAAGCACCTCAACGACCGGCAGAGAGGTGCGGCATGACCGACGACCTCGCCACCCTCCTGTCCCTTGAGCGCCTGCAGGCAGCCGGCACCGGTCCGCTCTACGTCAAGCTGCGCCGCAGGCTCGAAGAGGCCGTGCGCACCGGAACGCTCGGTCACGGCGATGCGCTGCCGCCGGAGCGCGACATCGCCGAGTTTGCCGCCGTCAGCCGGGTCACCGTGCGCAAGGCGATCGACGAACTCGTCGCCGACGGCCTGCTGGTACGCCGCCACGGTTCGGGCACCTTCGTCGCCAAGCCGGTCTCCAGGGTCGAGCAACGCCTGTCGCAGCTTACCTCCTTCACCGAGGACATGGCGCGCCGCGGCATGTCCTCCCGCTCCGAATGGCTGCACAAGGGCGTCCACACCCCCTCGCCCGACGAGATGATGATCCTCGGTCTCGGCACCGACGTGAAGGTTTCACGCCTCTCCCGCCTGCGCATCGCCGATGACCAGCCGCTGGCGATCGAGAATGCCAGCGTCTCCGGCGAATTCCTGCCCGATCCTTCCGTCGTCACCAATTCGCTCTATGCCGAACTCGAACGCCTTCAGGTCCGCCCCGTGCGCGCCGTGCAGCGCATTTCGGCGACCAACATGAAGGAAGCCGACGCCCAGCTTCTCGGCGTCTCCGTCGGCGCCGCCGGCCTGTCGATCGAACGTATTTCCTATCTCGGCTCCGGCCGCGCCGTGGAATTCACCCGCTCACTCTATCGAGGCGATGCCTACGATTTCGTCGCCGAGCTGACGATCGGGGTAACGTAAGCATTACCAGAAGCGGGCGATCCAAAGCGGATTGCCGACGAGTTCATCGAAAACCGCGTCGGCAGAGATAATCGGTATCCCATTCTGCATGGCGGTCGCCGCAAGAAACCGATCGAACGGATCGCGATGCGCCCAGTCCATCATGGCTGCGGCCAGACAAATTTCCGGTGTCAGCGCCACGGTAATGCCGCCCTGTTCCTGCAGCAGTTCCGGCAGCCGGCCGATGAAAGGCTCCATCTCCGGCCATTTACCGAGACGAACCTTCTGACTGATTTCAAACAGGGATATCGGGCTGACGAGAATAGTTTCCGCCTTTTCGATCAAAGCGACCGCCTTGACCGAGAGACGTTCGTCGCCGCTCAGCGACCATGCCCAGGCATGGGTGTCGAGCAAAAGCGAATTCACTCGGCCCCTTCCCAGGCTGAAAGGTCGCTCTCATCCATGGGCTCGAAGAAATCCGGCCCCTTTCCAGCGAGTTGGCCCTTGAGCAACCCGATTTTGAAGGAGGACTGCGTAATCGGTATGATCTTCACGACCGGCTTGCGCCCTTTGGCGATCACCACTTCCTCTCCGGAAAGGGCGGCGTCGATCAATTTCGACAGATTGGTCTTGGCGGCATGAATGGTCACCTGCATCGCGGTCTCATTAGCTAACTTGGCTAACCATACCACCTTATCGACAATTCCGCTATCGCATTCATACTGCCTGAATTTCGTCAATTATTGAGCGGCATCAAAATCATAAAGCCAGAAAGTGAACCACTCCCCGGCTTTCGATTATTGAATCATTCCTTGAGCACGCCGCCCCAAGCGACTGCGAAGACTCGGCAAATCAGGCCGCGTCTTCGATCTCCGCGCCCGTCTTGCGCGGCACGTAGTTGAGCACCGGTCCGAGCCAGCGCTCGATTTCTGAGATCTCCATGCCCTTGCGCCTGGCATAGTCTTCCACCTGATCGCGCTCCACCTTGGCGACGCCGAAATAATAGGAGTCGGGGTGGCCGATATAGAGGCCGGAGACCGAGGAACCAGGCCACATCGCATAGCTCTCCGTCAGCTTCACGCCGGCCGCTTTTTCGGCATCGAGCAGCTTGAAGAGCGTTGCCTTTTCGGTGTGATCGGGCTGCGCGGGATAACCGGGCGCCGGGCGGATACCGGCATAGGCTTCGGTGATGAGATCCTCTTTGCTGAGCGTCTCGTCCTTCGCATAGCCCCAATATTCGCGGCGCACCTGCTCATGCATGCGCTCGGCGAAGGCTTCGGCGAAGCGGTCGGCCAGCGCCTTGACCAGGATCGAAGAATAATCGTCATTCGCCCGTTCGAAACGCTCGGCAATGGCGATTTCCTCGATGCCGGCCGTCACCACGAAGCCGCCGACATAATCCTGAACACCGCTCGAAACCGGCGCGACGAAATCGGAGAGCGCCACGTTCGGCCGCCCGTCCCGTTTCGAAAGCTGCTGGCGCAGCGTGTAGAAGGTGGCAAGCTCCTGGCTGCGGCTCTCGTCCGTAAACAGGCGGATATCGTCACCGACGGCGCCGGCCGGCCAGAAGCCGATGACGGCGCGCGGGCGGAACCACTTCTCGTCGATGATCTTCTTGAGCATCGCCTGCGCATCGGCCCAGAGCGCGCGGGCTGCTTCGCCCTGCTTTTCGTCCTCGAGAATGGCGGGGTAACGGCCGCGCAGTTCCCATGTCTGGAAGAACGGCGTCCAGTCGATATATTTGGCAAGCTCAGCCAGATCGTAATCCTCGAACACTTGCGTGCCGAAGAACTGCGGCTTCGTCGGCTGGTAGCCGGACCAGTCGACCTTATGTGCATTCTCGCGAGCCCGCGGCAATGGCAGGCGCACCTTCTCGGCCTCGCTGCGCGCATGAGCCGCCGCCACCTTGGCATACTCGGCTCTTATATCGTCGACATAGCCGCGGCGCGCCTCTGGCGACAGCAGCGCCGAGACGACGCCGACGGCGCGGCTCGCATCGGTGACGTAGATCGCCTGCCCCTTGTTGTAGCCCGGATGGATCTTCACGGCCGTATGCACGCGGCTGGTCGTCGCCCCGCCGATCAACAGCGGGATCTCGAAACCCTGTCGCTCCATTTCGGCTGCGACATGCACCATCTCGTCGAGCGACGGGGTGATCAGGCCGGAAAGACCGATGACGTCGACTTTTTCGGCGATCGCCGTTTCGAGGATCTTCGTCGCCGGCACCATGACGCCGAGGTCGACGATCTCGTAATTGTTGCAGGCAAGCACGACGCCGACGATGTTCTTGCCGATATCGTGCACGTCGCCCTTGACCGTCGCCATCAGGATCTTGCCGGCCGACCGGCGCTCTTCGCCGCCGTTCAGGCGCTTTTCCTCTTCCATGTGAGGCAGCAGCACGGCGACCGCCTGCTTCATGACGCGCGCAGACTTGACCACCTGCGGCAGGAACATCTTGCCCGAGCCGAACAGATCGCCGACGACGTTCATGCCGGCCATCAGCGGTCCCTCGATGACATGCAGCGGACGGGCGGCCTGCAGGCGGGCTTCCTCGGTATCGGCTTCGATATATTCGGTTATGCCGTTGACCAGCGCATGCTCGAGACGCTTCTCGACGCTCCATTCGCGCCACGAGAGGTCCTGAACCCGGCCTTCCCTGGCGCCAGCGCCCCGGAAGCGCTCGGCCACTTCGAGCAGCCGCTCGGTGCCGTCGGGACGGCGGTTCAGCACCACGTCTTCGCAGGCCTCGCGCAGCTCGGGATCGATATTGTCGTAGACGGCAAGCTGGCCGGCATTGACGATGCCCATGTCCATGCCCGCCTGGATGGCGTGGTAGAGGAACACAGCGTGCATCGCCTCGCGCACCGGCTCGTTGCCGCGGAACGAGAAGGACAGGTTGGAGACGCCGCCGGAGATATGCACGAGCGGCATGCGCTCACGGATCGTCCGCGTCGCCTCGATGAAATCGACGCCGTAGTTATTGTGCTCTTCGATACCGGTGGCGACCGCGAAAATGTTCGGGTCGAAGATGATATCCTCAGGCGGGAAACCGATCTTTTCGGTCAAGAGCTTGTAGGCGCGCGTGCAGATTTCCACCTTGCGCTCGTAGCTGTCCGCCTGCCCCGTCTCGTCGAAGGCCATGACGACGACGGCGGCACCGTAATTGTGTAGCAGCCGCGCCTGGGCGAGGAAATTCTCCTCGCCTTCTTTCAGCGAGATCGAGTTGACGATCGGCTTGCCCTGGACGCGCTTCAGGCCGGATTCGATGATCGAGAATTTCGAACTATCGATCATCACGGGCACGCGGGCGATATCGGGCTCGGCGGCAATCAGGTTGAGGAACTCGACCATCGCCTTTTCGGAATCGATCAGCCCCTCGTCCATATTGATGTCGATCACCTGCGCGCCGTTTTCGACCTGGTCGCGCGCCACATCGAGGGCTGCGGTGTAATCGGCATTGGTGATCAGCTTGCGGAACTTCGCCGAACCGGTGACGTTGGTGCGCTCGCCGACATTGACGAAGGGAATATCCTTGGTCAGCTCGAAAGGTTCGAGGCCCGACAGCGACATAAAGGGGCGATGCTCGGGAATCGGCCGTGGCTTGTATTTGGCGACGGTCTCGGCGATTGCCCTGATATGTTCAGGTGTCGAGCCGCAGCAGCCGCCGACGATATTGACTAGGCCCTCGCGGGCGAAGCTGTCGATCTGCGCCGCCATCAGCTCCGGCGTTTCGTCGTACTGGCCGAATTCGTTCGGCAGGCCGGCATTCGGATAGGCGCAGATGAAGGTGTCGGCGACGCCGGACAGTTCCTGCAGGTGCGGGCGCATCGCATTGGCGCCGAGCGCGCAGTTGAGCCCGATCGTGAACGGATTGGCGTGGCGCACCGAGTTCCAGAAGGCCGACGGCGTCTGGCCGGAGAGTGTCCGGCCGGAAAGGTCGGTGATCGTGCCGGAGATCATCACCGGCAGGCGCACGCCCTTGGCCTCGAAGCGCTCCTCGCAGGCAAAGATTGCCGCCTTGGCGTTCAGCGTGTCGAAGATCGTCTCGATCAGGATGATATCGGCGCCGCCGTCGATCAGCCCGTCGATCTGCTCGCCATAGGCAATGCGCAGATCGTCGAAGCTCACGGCGCGAAAGCCGGGATTGTTGACATCCGGCGAGATCGAGGCGGTGCGGTTGGTCGGGCCGATGGCGCCGGCGACGAAGCGGCGGCGGCCATCCTCGCGCTCGGCGCGCTGGGCTGCCCGGCGCACGATCTCGGCGCCTTCCTTATTGAGGTCGTAGACCGCATTTTCCATCGCATAATCGGCCTGCGCAATGCGGGTCGAGGAGAAGGTGTTGGTCTCGAGGATATCGGCGCCGGCCTTGGCGTATCGGTAATGGATCTCTTCGATCGCATCGGGCTGGGTCAGGATCAGAAGGTCGTTATTGCCCTTCTGATGGCAGGCGCAGCCGATGAAGCGCGTTCCGCGGAACTGGTCCTCGTCATAACCGAGCCCCTGGATCTGCGTGCCCATGGCGCCATCGAGGACAAGGATGCGCTCGCTCGCAGCTTTGCGCAACGCTGCGAAAACTTCATTGCCGTCACGTTTGCCCGTTTCCGGACCAAAGAGGGTGTCAAACACGGGAGGGCTCCTTGACGTCGTAAGACCAGACAGTCCAAATCACATAAAGATATCTTTATGTCAATATATGCCTGTCGATTTCGTGCTTTGCAAGCCTGGCCCGATGACAGACTCGAATGGCCTCTATATAGGCATTTCAAAAGCATCGCGCACGAAATCGGAGGAAGTGTCATGGCACCCGTGCTTGGAAACTGGACGAGCCGCGCCTATCATCGTGGCTGGCTGCTTGCCCAGGCAAACGGTCTCTTCGATTTCTTCCAGCACAATTCGCTCAACCCCAAGGGCGGCTTCTACGATCTCGACGATACCGGCAGACCTCTCGATGCCGAGGGCCAGGTGCGCGGCATCCATATCGCGGCGCGCGCGGTGCATTGCTTCTCGATCGGCACGCTGCTCGGCCGTCCGGGTGCTGCCGACCTCGTCGACCACGGCATGGACTATCTCTGGAACCATCATCGCGACAGGAAAAACGGCGGCTATTTCTGGTCGCTGGACAATGACGGTCCCGTCGATACCAATAAGCAGGGTTATGGCCATGCTTTCGTGCTGCTGGCCGCCTCCTCCGCAAAGACCATCGGCCATCCGCTGGCCGACGGCATGCTTGACGATATCACCGAGATCCTCAACACCAAGTTCTGGGAAGCAAAGCACGGCGCCATCGCCGAGGAATTCACCGCCGACTGGCAGCCGCTCGACGGCGGCACCTATCGCGGCCAGAACTCCAACATGCACCTGACCGAAGCGCTGATGGCCGCCTTCGAAGCCACCGGCGACAGGCAATATCTGACCAAGGCCGAAAGCATCGCCGATCTCGTCATCCGCCGCCAGGCCGGCTCGGTCGATTGGCGCGTCGCCGAGCATTTCGATGCCGAATGGAACCTCGACAAGAACTACTATCATCCGAACGAAATGTTCCGCCCGGCCGGCACGACGCCCGGCCACTGGCTGGAATGGGCCCGCCTGATCCTGCAGCTCTGGACGCTCGGCGGCAAACGCATCGAATGGCTGCCGGATGCGGCCAAGGCGCTTTTCGCACAATCCATGGCACTCGGCTGGGATAACGACAAGGGCGGCTTCTTCTATACGCTTGATTGGGACGACCAGCCCGCCAAGCGCAACAAGCTCTGGTGGCCGGCCTGCGAGGGTGCCGCCGCCGCCCATTTCCTCAACGAACACCTTCCGAGCGATTTCCACGAAGACAGCTACCGCAAGATCTGGAACGTTATCGAGCGCGCCTTCATCGACCACAAGAACGGCGGCTGGCACGAAGAGCTGACGGAAGACCTCGTTCCCTCGCACGCGCTCTTCCCCGGCAAGGGCGATATCTATCATGCCCTGCAGGCCTGCCTCATCCCGCTTTTCCCGGCAACCGGCAGCCTGACGAAAGGCATCGCGGAGGCCGACGGCAGGATCTGAGGACTGAGTAACCCGGGGCCGGGCTGAATGGGCAGACCCGTTAGAGCGGGGCGAGCCGCAGCGTATCCAGATCCTTGGCCAGCATCAGCGCCAGGGCCTCAACCGCGAGATTGTGGTCGTCGCGTTGCGGCAGGCCGGAGACGGTGACCGCGCCGATGCAGCCGGTGCCCTTGACGTTGATCGGGAAACTGCCGCCGTGCGGCGCATAATCGTCGCCGGAAAGCCCGTTATCCTCGACGGTCTTCCCGTCCTTCCTGAGCTTCAGGCCGGAGGCATAACTGCTGCGGAAATAGCGCAGCACCATGTTGCGCTTGCGACGGACCCAGTTGACGTTATCGGGCGTCACACCGGGCAATGCCGCATAGAAGACCGGCATTGCATGCAGGGTCACGTCGATCGCGATACCAAGGCCGCGCTCGGTGGCGAGTTCCTGCAGCAGTTTGCCGAGCTGCCATGCCGTCGTCAGGTCGAAGGCGTCGAAGCTCAGGACATTCTCCTGCTCCGCAATCCGGCTGAGATCGTCCTCGATTGTCATGGGCAAGCGCTCCTCTGCCGCGATAATCCGCTGCAGACAATTCTCGCCGACAGCGAAAATGTAAAGCAAAAACTTAGGCCTACCTCACCTGTCAGAACTTCGGCGTCAGCATCTCGAAACGATCGCGTGTTGTGGCGCAGGTGTCGCCCCCGAGCCTCGCAATGGCATCGAGCGCGGCCGGATCGACATGCAACCGTTCGGGATCGACGACGCCATCGCGATAGTGCGCATAGACGATCTCGCCCATGACGATCTGCCGCGAGCGGCCGAGCTCCAGGGTCACATGCCGCCGGCATTCGAAGGCGGCCGGCGCCTCGGCAATCCAAGGCGAAGCCACCTTCTCACCCGGCATCGCCGTCAAGCCCGCCTCCTTCAGCTCGTCGACGCCGCGGGGATATTTGGCGCCGCAGACATGCATGGCCTCGGCGATGGCGAAGGAGACGATGTTGACCGTGAAGACCTCGGTCATGCGGATATTGTGGCCGGTGTCCTTGAACGACATGTCGGCATTGTTTTCGACACCGATCGCCAGGATCGGCGGATCGGCCGAAAGGCAGTTGAAAAAACTGAAAGGCGCCGCGTTGATCCGGCCGTGCTCGTCGACCGTCGTCACTAGCGCGATCGGCCGCGGAATGATCGTGCCGATCATCAGCTTGTAACGCTCGCGCTCCGAGAGCTGCTCAAAGTCGAAGGACATGGCCATGGGATCAGCTAACCTTCCGGACTGGCGAGAATCCGCTCATCGCCCCGGTAAAGGTTTTCGGCAGCGGCGAGGCATAGGAGCCGCGCTTACTGGTGGAAAGCTTAAGCGACACCAGGGCCTCGGCCTGCTTGACGGCCGCCGCGACACCATCGACGACCGGCACGCCGTAGATCGCTTGCAACTCGCGCGCCAGATCGGTCATGCCGGCGCAGCCGAGCACGATCGCCTCGGCGCCGTCCTCCAACAGTGCCCGCTCGATCTCGGCCCGGAGCTTACCGATCGCGCCCGAAGCCGCATCTTCCAGCTCCAGCACCGGGATATCGCAGGCGCGCACCTTGGCGCGATCGCCCATGCCGTAACGGCGGACCAGATTGTCGATCAGCACCCGCGACCGTTCCAGCGTCGTCACCACGGTGAAGCGCTGCGCCAAGAAACCGGCGGTCGCCACGGCGGATTCGCAAAGCCCGAGGATCGGCACGTCGGCAAAGCTCCGTGCCGCCTCCAGCCCGGTATCGTCAAAGCAGGCGATGACAGCCGCGTCGTAGCCGGTCGACTGCCGCTCCTTGAGTTCGGTGAGCAGACCGGGGATCGCCAGCGCGCCGTCATAATGGCCCTCGATGGAGACAGGCCCCATGCGCGAGGTGGCGGCGATAATCTCGGTTCCGGAAGCCGCCACCGCGCGTGCGGCGGTGGCGGCCTTCTCGGTCATGGAGGCCGTGGTGTTCGGATTGACGATGAGAATGCGCATGTCAGTCTATCTTTGCCTGCCGCCGGCCGAGCATGGTCATGATGCCGAGCGCAATGAGAATGATGGTGAAGGAAAACAGCGTCGTCACCGTGCCCAGCGCATAGAGCACCGGCGTCGTGACATTGGTCGTCATGCCATAGATTTCGAGCGGCAGCGTATTGTAGCTGCCCGAGGTCATTAGCGTACGGGCGAATTCGTCATAGGAGAGCGTGAAGCCGAACAGACCGACGCCGATCAGGCTCGGGGCGATCATCGGCAGCACCACATGGCAAAAGGTCTGCCACGAACTGGCGCCAAGATCGCGGGCCGCCTCTTCATAGGCCGGCGAGAAGCGGTTGAAGACGGCAAACATGATCAGCACGCCGAACGGCAGCGTCCAGGTCAGATGCGCGCCGAAGGCCGATGAATACCAGGCGGGCCTCAGCCCTCCCTCCTGGAAGACGACGCCGATGCCGAGCGAAATGATGATCGACGGCACCACGAGACTTGCGACGGTGGCGTAAAACAGCGCGGTCGAACCTGGAAAACGGCGGCGGAAGGCAAGGCCGGCGAGCAGCGACACGGTGACTGTCACCACCATCACCATCAGCCCGAGGGTGAAGGAGCGCCGGAAGGAGGCGCCGAAATCGCCGACCGCCTGCTTCTCGAACAGGTTGAAGAACCAGTGCGTGGACATCCCGTTCATCGGGAAGGTCAGACCACCGTCCGGCCCCTGGAAGGAGAGGATCAGGATCGCCGAAAGCGGCCCGTAGAGGAACAGCACGAAGATGATGAAGAAGATCGCCAGCAGATAGAATTCGAGGCCGCGTTTTTCGTGGTTCATCTCAAAGCTCCTTGCGGATGTCGACGACACGCAGGATGGCCGCGACCATCAAAAGCACCACGGCAAGCAGCACCACGGCATTGGCGGCCGCGGCCGGATATTGCAGCAGCGACATCTGGTTCTTCATCATCAGCGCCACCGAGGCGCTCTGGCCGCCGGACATTACCTGCACCGTCGAAAAGTCGGCCATGACCAGCGTGACGACAAAGATCGTGCCGATCGCCATGCCGGGTTTGGCCAGCGGAATGACGACGTTCCACAGCACCTGCCAGCCCGACGCGCCGGCATCGCGGGCCGCCTCGAATAGCGAACGGTCGATACGCATCAGCGTGTTGAAGATCGGCGTCACCATGAACAGCGTATAGAGATGCACCATGGCGAGCACGACGGCGAAATCGGAATAGAGCAGCCATTCGATCGGCTGCGGGATGATTCCCATCTCAATCAGCGCCGAATTGACGAGACCATTGCGCCCGAGCACCGGGATCCACGAAATCATCCGGATGATGTTCGAGGTCATGAACGGCACGGTGCAGACGAGAAAGAGGATCATCTGCGTCGAGGTCTTGCGGATGTGGAAGGCCAGGAAATAGGCCACCCAGAAACCGATGAAAAGCGTCAGCCCCCAGACGATCGCAGTGAATTTCAGAGTGTTGAGATAGGTCTTCCACGTCACCCACGAACCGAGCGTGTCGGTATAGTTCATGGTGAGGAAATCGGGATAGAGGCCGGCGAAATCGTAATCCCAGAAGCTGACGACCGATATCATGGCGATCGGCAGCAGGAAGAAGAAGCCGAGAATGCCGATCAGCGGCATCGCCTGGAGATAGGAGATGGCGGACGGGGAGAGGCTCAGTCTGCGCCCGGCCTGCCGTCCTTCCTCCGTTTCCGCTGCGATAGTTGCCATACCCGTTCTCCGTTCTGATTACTTCAGGTTGGACGAAGGCGCGTGGCGCCCCCTCATCCGCCTGCCGGCACCTTCTCCCCGCTGGGGAGAAGAGGAATCGCGGCAACGTCCGGGCCACCGCGGATCTTGCTTTCAAATAGAGAAGGTTCAAACGACCCCTCCCCAACCCTCCCCACAAGGGGGAGGGAGTTTTTTGCCGCACCCTCGCCGGGCTCCCTCCCCCTTGTGGGGAGGGTTGGGGAGGGGAAAGCGGCAGACGCCTTACGCCGCGATGAACTCGTTCCAGCGGCGGACCATGTAGCGGTCTTCGTCCATCACGGAGTTCCAGCAGGCGACTGCACCCATGCGGGCTTCGAAGGAGCCGCCGTCACGCACGGCGCCGGCCTTCTCCATCACCTTGCCCTCGGGAGACAGGATATCGCCCTGGGCCGGCTTTCCTTCGATCCAGTAGCCCCATTCGTCGGCCGACATGAACCCCTTGGCGGTGTCCATGGCAGCAGAATAGTAGCCCTGGCGGTTGAGGTAGCCGCCGACCCAGCCGGACGTGTACCAGTTGATGTATTCGTAAGCCGCATCGAGCTGAGCGCCCTTGAGGTGCGAGGCAAGGCCGAGACCACCGCCCCAGGCGCGATAGCCTTCTTTGAGCGGCTGAAAGGTGCAGGCAATGCCCTTGGAGCGGACGGCGGCCACGGCCGGCGACCACATCGACTGGATGACGACTTCACCCGAGGCCATCAGGTTGACCGACTCGTCGAACGACTTCCAGAAAGCGCGGAACTGGCCGTCGCCCTTGGTCTTGATCAGGAATTCGATCGTCTTGTCGATCTCTGCCTTGGTCATGTTGCCCTTGTCGGCATATTTGATCTTGCCGGAGGCTTCCATGATCATCGCCGCATCCATGATGCCGATCGACGGAATGTTGAGGATCGCGGTCTTGCCCTTGAAAGCCGGATCGAGAATATCGGCCCAGCTGGTGATCGGACGGCCGGTGAGGTCGGGGCGGATGCCGAGCGTATCAGCATTGTAGATTGTGGGAACCATCGTCATCCACTGCGTCGGCTCCTTGGCGAATTTCTTCGAACCCTGCGCTTCGACGAAGCCGACCGTGTGCGGCGCAGTGCCTTGGGCGATAACGCTGTCCGCCTTTAGCTTGCCATTGATGAACAGCGGCACGATCTTGTCGTAATATTTCAGTTTCTTGACGTCCATCGGTTGCATCACGCCCGTTGGAAACACCTTCTTGGCGATCCAGTATTCGATGTCGGCAATGTCGTAGCTGTCCGGCTGGGTGACGGCGCGCTGGGCGGCGGCATCGGAATCGGTCGCCGTCATCTCCAGCGTGATGCCGAGATCGGCCTTGCACTTTTCGGCGATGGCATTGATGTTCGAAACACCGGTGCCGAACTGGCGAAGCGTGATGTTCGACTGCGCCCAGATCATGGGAAAGCCGGTGATGGCGCCGGAGCCGGCGATAGCGCCGACGGCGGCAGCACCCGTCTTCAGCAACGTGCGGCGGGAAAGGCCCTTCGCAGCCTTGGTCGATGTCGTTTCAGTCGTCATATCAGTTCCCCTTTTTGTTGGATGGGCAAGTTTGGTTGTCGATGGTGTTCATCCGGAAGCGCGGCCGAGCAGCACGGCATCCTCGAGCGCCCAGCTAAGCGAGACGGCGTCGCCGACCGCGACCGGCCGGGCGAAATAATCGCTATCGTCTGATATGACCGTGAAGTCGTCGCTGCCGGCGCCGACGACGGTGATCTTCACCGAAGAGCCGCGATATTCGATGTTGGAGACGATGCCGTCGAAGCCGAGCGTCCATTCGGTCGCCACCTGCAGGCGGACGCGGTCTGTGCGGATACCGATATCGACAGGCTCTCCAACCTCTCTGCCGGTTCCGCGCACCGAAAAGCTCTGCCCCTCCGGCACGGCCATGACGAGCACGCCGTTCTCGCTCGACGTCACCCGGCCGGTGAGCACATTGTGATCGCCCATGAACCGGGCGACGAAGGCGGTCGCCGGCTTTTCGAAAATCTCGCGCGGTGCGGCCGCCTGCTCGATCCTTCCGTCATTCATGATGACAATGACATCGGCGAGCGCCATCGCCTCTTCCTGGCTGTGGGTGACGTGCACGAAAGTGATGCCGAGCGACTTCTGTAGTTTCTTGAGTTCGGCGCGCATGCGGATCTTCAAAAATGGATCGAGCGCCGAAAGCGGCTCGTCGAGCAGCAACGCTTCAGGATCGGTGATCAGCGCGCGCGCCAGCGCCACGCGCTGTTGCTGGCCGCCGGAAAGCTGGGCCGGGCGCCTGACGGCATAGGACTCCATCTGCATCAGCTTCAACATCTCGAGCGCCTTGGCCCGACGTTCCGCCTTGTCGACGCCCTTCATCTTCAAGCTGAAAGCGACATTGTCGATCAGATCGAGATGCGGGAACAGCGCATAGGACTGGAACATCATCGCCGTTCCGCGCCTGGCCGGCGGAAAATCGGTGACGACGACATTGCCGAGACGGATATCGCCCGACGAAATACTCTCGTGGCCGGCGATCATCCGCAGCGTCGAGGTCTTGCCGCAGCCCGACGGGCCGAGGAAGCAGCAATAGGAACCGGCCGGAATCTTCAGGCTGATCTCATCGACCGCCGTCGTCGCGCCGTAGACCTTCGAAACGGATACTATATCGATCTCTGCCGCTTTCGACATCATGCTTCCCCTGTTTGGAAAAGACGATGCATCCGCCGTGCCAGTTTCCCTCGCACCCAACCAAGCTCTTGTGATACAAAGATTTTATCGACGACAAGCCCACGAACAAAATTTTGAGCGAGACAGTGTCTGCACATGATTTAGGCTATCGTGCTCAATTTTTATAAAAAATTGTATACAATTCAACCGGCATTTCGGGCACAAATTCATTTAACTTTTGCCGCGAAGCCAGATATGGTTTGCCCGCCATCAGGGAATGATTTGATGAAATCCGCCGCCACGGCTCAGCAGGCCGAAGAACCCGCCGAAACCGGCGCGCAACAGATCCGCGACGCCATTCGCACGGCGATCGTCGAACGCAGGCTTTCGCCCGGCACCAAGCTTTCCGAAAGCGATGTCGGCAATCTCTTCAACGTCAGCCGCACGCTCGCCCGCGCCGCTTTGCAGGCGCTCTCCTATGAGGGCCTCGTCAACGTCGAAAAGAACCGCGGCGCCTTTGTCGCCTATCCCTCGCCTGAAGAAGCCCGCCAGATTTTCTCAGCCCGCCGCTTGGTCGAGCCCGGCCTGTTGCGCGAAGCAGCGGCGCGGATCACTCCGGATGACATCAAAGATCTGAGAGAGCTGTTGCTGGAAGAAGGCCGGCTGATGAGCGAGCGTGGACAGACGGCGCGCCGCGCCGAAATCAAGGCATCCGGCGATTTCCACCTGATGCTGGCGGTCATATCCGGCAATGCGATCATGCAGCGCTTCATGGAGGAACTCGTTGCCCGCTCGTCCCTGGTGATCGCGCTCTATGGCCAGTCGACCGCCTCGAGCTGCGGCCATTCCGAACATGGCGAGATCATCTCGGCGATCGAAAGCAACGAACTCGACCGCGCCTGCCAGCTGATGCTGCATCACATCGCTCATATCGAGGCCGATCTCGACCTGCGCGAACGCAAGAGCCTCGGCCTCAAGGAAGCCTTCGAACTTTAGAGCATGTCTCGCAAAAGTGTGCTGCGGTTTTGCCAGGCAAAGCGCAAAGCGCTTTTGCCGCAAAGACATGCGTAAAAACAAAGACCTCAAGCGTGACAAGCGAATCTGAAAGATCGCGACACGCTTTAGGAATGCCCTTCGAGCGATAAGCATGCAAAGACGCCGGCCGCGCGGCTTTCGCCACGCTCCGTCGCGCGTCAAGCGAAGGGTCGAAACACTACCAAGGCGTCTGTGGCAGCATCTCAAAAGCCGCGAAGATATCCTCCGCGGTCCGCGGCTCGCTCGAGCGCAGCTTCACTGCCCCGTCGCGGCCGACCAGGATCAGCCCGAACGCGCCGGATGGCGGCCCTTGCAGCCGCTCTCTTACATCGTCGGCATCGAGTTCGGAGCCGTCGTCGAACAGCGAGAAAGCACCGCCGCCGGCGATGATGAAAACCTCGACATCTTCCTCGATGAGGCGCATATGCGCGTTCCGCAGCCATTCGTCCTGAATGACGGCGCGGTCGTCCTGCGCATCGGCAAAGATGATCAGCACCCGCTTCCTGTCGCGAAACTGCTCGAGCGATTGCGGAAGCTCCGGCTCACGCCGCGGAGCTCCGATGATTTCATGAACGATGGATTTCAGCATGATGCTCATTCCTCACCCGCACTGGCGGCGGGCCTGCCGGTAAAACGGCTGGCAATGGGCGAGGTTCCGCCAGGACGCGGAAAAGGATCGCAGCCATCGCCGCGATCCTCATCCAAATCAGTCGCGGCTCTGGTCTTCGGATGTGTGAGCCGAAACGGCGACGAGATCGACCGTGCCGTTGGCATGAAGGCGCTTGCGCACCAGCACGCGCATCACACGCGCCGCCGTCGAGAAGGTCATCTGGTCGAGCGGGCCTTCGCCCTCCCACGGCTTGGTCAGCCGTTCGGTAACTGCGCCGACGATATTCATCGGCACGATGTCTGTGCATTCGCGCATGGCTTCGAAAACGAAGCCGATGGGGATGATCCGTCCTTCGTAAGTCACGATCGGTTCGGTCAGTTCGCTGTCCCATTCCTCGAAGGCATAGAGCGCTTCGCGAAACAGCTGCTGGAGGGTAAACGGCGCATGGCCGTCATGAAGTGGCGGCAGGGCATTCATCATGTCTGTCTCCTCTTGATGGGTTGAAGCCAAAGTCCTCCGGTATCGGTCGCGCCAACGCGGGGAACGCAACGTTTTTGCCGCCCCTGCGAACCGATTAACACGATTGATTCTATAGACTAACGCGCCGGGGTAAAGCCCATTTATCGGCAACCCCGGAAGCCAATTCCATAACACGCTGATATTCTTGCATTTTTTAGTTGAAATTTTCCCTGCGCCGACCATTCTGGAAAATCCATGCTGCAGCTCCAGATTGCCCCGCTATGGCACGAGTGGGCGAAAAAACCCTGAAAATTCACGGAACTTTTGTCGCTGTAATCTGTTTTGTTCTCACATTTGAAAAACAGTCTGGGGTAATCACCAATGACGCAAATCCGCGAACCGGAGCGCCGAAGCAGGATCCTGCGCGGCCGGCCGTACAGCCTTGATGAATTCGCTTCCAAATATGGCCTGTTGAGCGATCAGGCCGAAAGCCTGTTCACCCGTTTTGGGCCCTCATCGATCGAGCTCGATCTGCTGATGGCCGCCAAGCGCCGCCTGCCGGTTCGCCAGGACAGACCGGTTCCGCAGGACAGACCGGCTCCGCAGGACAGAATTGCCGAATAAACACCTTTAACGAATGGAACGGATAGATGAGCAACAGACGTCATGAATGGATCAGCAAAAGAGCTTACGCGATCTGGGAAGAACAGGGCCGCCCGCAGGGGCGTGACGACGATCACTGGCGTCAGGCGGTTGCCGAACGCAATGCGCTGGAACGCACACAGGCCTCCGTTGACGGCCGCGAGGTGCTGGTGAAGTTTCGCCCGAAGCAGCCAAAGCCCGAAATACCCCACCACGACTGGGTCAACCCTTCGAGCAAGGTCGGCTGACCGCTATCTCATATAGACTTCTGCGCCGGGGCCGGTCTCGTCCCTCGAGGCCCCTGCGGGGCACCTCAAGATGAGGAAGTTGCGGCTTGTGGCTGATCGGAGAACGCAGCGCCCCACCGCCGATAGTCCAGCCGCAGGGCACAACAACTAGCCGTCATGGTGCGGAGGCCTGCAGGGCCGTCTCGAACCACGAGGGCGGGTGGGGGGGCGCACCCACGGCATCGCACGATTACTGCCCGCTCAATCCCCCATGCTAGCTTCCTGCCATGGAAGTCACCGTCTACATCTTCCGCTGCAGCGACGGTTCGTATTACACCGGCCTCACCAAGCAGGAGATCGAGGCGCGTGTCTGGAAGCACAATGCCGGGACCTATGACGGCTACACTGCCAAGCGCGCCTCCCGGTCGAACTCGTCTTCGCCGAAACCTATGACCGCATCATCGACGCCATCTCCCGCGAGCGGCAAATCAAAGGCTGGTCGCGCCGCAAGAAGGAGGCCTTGATTGCCATGGATTACGAGGCCTTGCCGGAATTGTCGAAGCGAGGGCCGGTAGAGGCCAGGTGAGCGCGGGTGGCCGGTGGCCGTCCTCGTCCTTCGAGACCCCTGCGGGGGAGGAGGCCCGCAGGGCCGTCTCGAACCACGAGGGCGGGTGATGAGCAGTACGCGGGAGCTTCCGCAATGGCACAGTGCAACCGCTTCCCCGGACACTGGAAACGCTTCGTCAACCATATTGACACAAATCCATGGAGTACGGGCTTTCCCCCCACCCGCCAACGCCATTGCCGCTCGACACTCTCTTCGCAAAATCGGAAACGGATAAGAACGAAACGTGGTCACTCGCGGGACACGGATTTCATCTCGCCGCGGCACCAATTCCGGTGCCCGCCGATCCTGTAATATCGGGAAAAGCCTGAAGCGCCCGCCAGGGCAGGCCATGTCAGAAAGCGCTGTTTTCCACGCAAAGCGCCCGGTGGACCTCGGTCCAGAACAGCGCCAGCGGGGTATCGCCATTGCGTTCGGCAACGAGCGCGCGGATCAGCGCTTCGGAGCCTGCCATGTCCTGCCAGCTGGATTTCAGGCCCTTGGCGGCCTGTTGGCATTCGGCAATCTCGAATGGTCTCTTGCTGTCCATATGAGGTCTCCTCACGGAAGGCGCTAGCAGGTGGAGCCCGGATTGTCATTCCCCGCATATGGGGGGATGCCTTGTATTTATGACGGTCCTCGCGGTAGGATTGAGGGAATTGGGGCAGTGGAAATGACTGAGAACACCTATAGCGAAAAGTTCGAGTCCGCTTTCGAACAGATCAAGGCTGCGGCCAATGTGGATGGCGCGATCCGCGTTCTTCAGACGGAGTATGGCCTCGATTTCGTCACCTACCACCTCGCCCAGACGATCGCCAGCAAGATCGATTCGCCCTTCGTGCGCACCACCTATCCGGATGCCTGGGTCTCCCGCTACCTCCTGAACAGCTATGTGAAGGTCGATCCGATCGTCAAGCAGGGCTTCGAACGCCAACTGCCGTTCGACTGGAGCGAGGTCGAGCCGACGCCGGAGGCCTATGCCATGCTGGTCGACGCCCAGAAGCACGGCATTGGCGGCAACGGCTACTCCATTCCCGTCGCCGACAAGGCGCAGCGCCGCGCCCTCCTGTCGGTGAATACCCGCATCCCGGCCGACGAATGGGCTGAGCTTGTCCGCCGCTGCCGCAACGAATGGATCGAGATCGCCCATCTGATCCATCGCAAGGCGGTCTATGAGCTGCACGGCGAAAACGATCCGGTGCCGTCACTGTCGCCGCGCGAGATCGAGTGCCTGCACTGGACGGCACTCGGCAAGGATTACAAGGATATCTCGGTCATATTGGGCATTTCCGAGCACACCACCCGCGATTATTTGAAGACCGCCCGCTTCAAGCTCGGCTGCGCCACGATCTCGGCCGCTGCCTCGCGGGCCGTGCAATTGCGCATCATAAATCCCTAAACTGATCCCCTCATCTGAGGGGGCCCATCTGAGGGAATTTCCGATCCGGCCCGTCTGAACCATTCTGCTCTCCACGAACTTGCAAACGCTGGAGGGCAAGATGTTTGTAATCATTCAGGCTCATGAGTATCAGAAATACGCTGCCGTACTCGATCAGATGTTTCGCCTGCGCAAGCAGGTCTTCGCCGATACGCTCGGCTGGGACGTTCCCGTCATCGGCCCTTACGAGCGTGACAGCTACGATGCGCTGGCTCCCGCCTATCTCGTCTGGTGCAACGACAGCCGCACCCGTCTTTACGGCGGCATGCGTCTGATGCCGACGACCGGCCCAACCCTTCTCTACGATGTCTTCCGCGAGACTTTTCCGGATGCCGCCGATCTTATCGCGCCGGGCATCTGGGAGGGCACGCGCATGTGCATCGACGAGGAGGCGATCGCCAGGGATTTCCCCAATATCGACGCCGGCCGGGCCTTCTCGATGATGCTGCTTGCGCTTTGCGAATGCGCGCTCGATCACGGCATCCACACGATGATTTCCAACTACGAGCCCTATCTCAAGCGCGTCTACAAACGTGCCGGCGCCGAAGTGGAAGAACTCGGCCGTGCAGACGGTTACGGCAAGTATCCCGTCTGCTGCGGCGCCTTCGAAGTGTCGGACCGCGTGCTGCACAAGATGCGCACCGCCCTCGGCCTGACCCTACCCCTTTATATCAAACACGTGCCGGCCCGCTCGGTCGTGACCCAATTCCTGGAGATGGCAGCATGAAACGCCTCGTTGAAACCGCTACGCAAAAAGACATCGGCGCGCTGGAGCGCCATGTTCTCGCATCCCGTGACATCGCCACGCAGATAGGGGATCCCTTCCTCTCCTATCTCCTCTCGATGGCGCTGTTCACGATCTACGAAAAAAAGGCTCACCACGAGAACGAGGCGCTGAAGAGCAGCTTCGGCTGAGGGCGCGACCCCCTCCGCTGCGCCCGAAGACGAGCATGTCTCCCGGCGCCTCGCGCGCAGCCGCAAAAACAGTCCCCGTTTTGCGGCTGCGCGCCCCATTCGTGTCATGGGAAGTCGTGTCATGGGGAATTCATATCACCAGGAAATCCAGTCACGTCATCAACGAAGCGATTGTCGAGATCAGCGCGTCGTGCATATAGGGCTTCGGCAGGAAGGCGGTGTTGGCTGGCAGCGCCATCGGGTCCAGCCGCACCATGCCCGAGGTGATGATGATGCCGATATTCGGCCGCATCGCCCTCACCCGCTTGGCAAGCTGGATCCCGTCCATGGAGCCGGCCATGTTGACATCGGTGAACAGGATATCGATATCCTGCCGCCCTTTGAGCACCACCAGCGCCTCATCGGCATTCGCCGCCTCCAGCGCCACATGGCCGATATCTTCAAGCACATCGAGGACAGTGAACCGGATCAGCGGTTCGTCCTCGACGATAAGCACCACGGCACTGTTCAACGCCACCATCTGCGATCGCCCTCTTCATCGAATCCAATCTCAGTAATTGTCGCCCGCGCGAGAAGGTTCCAGTAGCGGCGCCTATGAAATATGCATCGTCCACAGATGCTTGCGCTCTCCGCTTGTGGCTCCCTGCAATTTGCGTTAGAGCGAACCGATGCTGCGGGAGCCATTGCCCCGGCATCCAGGCGCCGGCCTCCGGCGTCAAGGGCCTGTAGCTCAATGGTTAGAGCCGGCGGCTCATAACCGCTTGGTTGGGGGTTCGAGTCCCTCCGGGCCCACCATTTTTCTCGACCGGCTTTACTCGGCGGTTAAGAGCGAGCGCGGGACGTTGACGTCGTCTTCGCCAATGGGGGGCAGGAAGTCCGCTCCCGCTCGACAAGATCACCGCCGAGCACATCGACGAGAACTTCGCTACCAATGTGAGGGTACCATCTTCACATTGAGCGCGGGCACCGCGGGCGAGTTCGCGCGGAAAAAACAGCGCAAGCCGCCGGAATGGCGATATGGCGCTCCTCTTCCATGCGAACTGGGAGAGAGGCGGCCTGTTTCACTGAACTTCTCGCTGTGGACTTGAAACGAACACAATCAACGGCTACATATCCTGCATCGGCATTGCTGGTGAGTGCTCCACGAGAGCGTTCGCGATAGCCGAAGTTGTTCCCCTACCCTTGACCACGGATGTACTGGCACTGGTGTGATGAACGATGTTGAGAAGGTCGGTGCGATTTCGCCCCGGCCTTTTTTATTGCGCTGTGTCGGATGAACCCGGCAGGTAAAGCTTTGAACCGCGTTCGTCGCCTTCGGAACGAAGGCCATTCCTCGTTGTTGACCAAGAGCGGCGTCAAACCCATCTAGGCCATATGCCAAAACAGAAAATCATCGTCGCCCCCGCACTGGTCGAGACGTGGGCGCTATGGCCTGCGGCTACGTTCGGATCCAACGTCCGTGCCAAAGGCATTCTATTGGAAGTCAGAGCTGGTCTGCCTTTAGACGTACGGAAATCGCTCGATGTGAACGGCATGGCGCTAACCCTGGGAATGGCAGAAGACTGCGAGGACAAGTTCGCCTTGACGACCGCCACTGTCACCAAGGCCCTGGAAGGTATCGAGAGCCTGCCGGTCATTCCGCGAGAAATTCAGGACATCCTTGGCATTTCTGCAAGCGAACGGCATCGCTGGCTGAAGGACGGCCGTCTTCCGAGCGCGGGAACACGCACGGTGAGGCTGAGCGGTCGTGCGAGACGGATCACCTTCCATGTCTTCGATCCCCGTATCGTGGAAGACCTGCTCGACCGAGCCGTAGTCGAGGAATGGCGCGAAGAGGACATTGCCGCAAGGGCGCAGAACAGGCGGCAGGCTGCATACAGAGCCAAGCTGACCCGTTCGCTGAAGAAGGCGGCCGCGGCGCCGACCAAGTCCAAAGGGCAGTCTGATGTTGCAGCCGCAGAGCTGCGGGGCTGGGAAGAGTTCGATATCGACGGCCTGCTGCGGTAAGGCTGTTGCCGTCCCTCCCCGTGCCGGATCTGCCCGAAATTCAAGTCATCCGTTGGGGAGGCCGTGGGCGCTGCCGACGACTTGTCGATGGCCAGCCGCACATAACAGATGGCCCCCAGACGGGAGATCAAGAATTCGCTGTGGCGATAGCCTCGACTTCGACGAGGAGGTCCGGATGCACCAGCCCCGACACGATCACCAATGTGGACGCAGGCTTGGCGGACCCGAGATGAGCTTGGCGAACGGCGGCGAATGTTCGGAAATAGTCGCGATCGGTCAAGAACACCGTTGTTTTGACCAAGTGCTCAAAGGTCATGCCAGCCTCGTGTAGAACCGCTTTCAGATTGTCGAAGACCGCGTTCGATTGGGCTTCGATATCTTTTGGAATGTTGCCGTCGGCGTCGATCCCTATCTGCCCGCTGATGTAGAGAGTTCGACCCTCTCCGCCAACCTCGATGCCATGCGTGTATGTGGCGGGCTCGCGGCCGGCCGGGTTGTGTCGTATCTGCATGATGCGTCCTCAATTTAAATAACTTGAACCGTTCCGATCGACGTCGCCGATCGGAACGGGTTCAAGGTGGTCTTGCGACGGCCTCTCCATTGCATGATGCCGAAAAGTGTGAGCGTTTTCTTATGACATCATGCTCTAACTCTTTAATGTAGAACAGGATCGAACCGGTCAGCGGCTCTGGGTCGCTGCCGCAGCCTTCCGGATCACGTCGATGACCACGTCGGGCTGGGAAAGCATCGGCACGTGGCTACTCTCCACTTCGATCACCGTTGCGTTCATACGCTTGGACACCCAGCGCTGAAGATCAGGATGAACCGTGTGGTCCTGCGTTGCGAGCACGTACCAGCTCGGCTTGGACTTCCACGCAATCTCGCTGGGCCCGAGCTTCTGCTGGTGGAAAAGATCGGCGACAGGGGCGTAGTGGGTGGCCCAGACAAGCTTCCGCTCCGCCTCCGGCAAATCTCCAGCGAAGAATTCTACTCCGCTCGGCAGCATCCAGGCGCGGTTGTCTGCTGCCTCGACATGGTTGAAGATGTCCGACGGAAACTTGTCGAGCTGATCCTGGACCGTTTCCCCGGTGTCTGGAGCGACAGCGGCGACGAAGACCAGACCGACGACCCGATCGTCGTTGCCGGCGGCCGTGATCGTCGCACCGCCATAGGAATGTCCGACGAGGATCACCGGGCTTCCGACACGATTGAGCGTCCGTTTGACCGTGGCGATGTCTTCCTCGTAGGAGTCCAGACCGTACTGGACGGCGATGACCTCGTGCCCGTCCGCCTGCAGCGCGGGAATGACCTTGCTGAAGCATGAGCCGTCGGCCCAGATTCCATGACAGAACACGATAGTAGGTTTCGTGGAGGTAGTCATTGTGATGTCCCTTTCTGGTTGGGTTAATGTTTCCGTTGGGGGCAAGCGAGCCAACGGCTTCTCTCGAAGCTTCTGTGACCGAGCCTGACGCGCTGGGTCAAACTGCATGTAAGCGCACGCAGCCCATCGTATCGCCGCCAGGGCGAAGCAAGGACGGGATGACGATTTATGCCTCTGCCTTCAGCCTTTGGCCGAATTTTCAGCCGAAGGACGCAGCCGCATTGTCGATGAACGTCGCAACCGCGTCGGGCTGCGAAAGCATTGGCAGGTGGCTGGCCTGTATCACCATAATCTCGGCGCCCATCAACTGGCGCTTAGCTGCTCCGGATCGATTCCATTCCGAAGGATTGCCGGGATCGCGCCACCAAACCTAGAGGGACTTCCAGAAGGCACGACGATAAGGTCCCCTGCCCGGCACGAGACCTCGCGTGACGCCACGTTCGTGTGAAAACGGAACTGCCTTGAGTATCCGAGCGCGACGAGGACGGCGTGGTGATCACAGGCTGGCCCTATCATTTCGACGCCGTGCGTCACGTCCCTGACGTCGAAATGCAGTCCGCGACAGGTGCTCAACATTCCAGCCGTCGATATCGACCAGCCCCCGACATGGGAACGAACCGTACCGATGTCAGCTAGTTCAGCTTGACGTTGTTTCCTCATGTCGCGCTCACCACCGCTCCCGACGCGGAGCGATAGTGAGGGTTTGCGCGAGTTTGTTCAAGCTACATCGATCGCTCACGCCCCTCAGCGCTCCGGATCGGGCGCGCTGATTTTCTGCCTACGCCTGAGCAGGCGTAAGAAGTGAGTTCGTGTGATCGTCCGGTGAGACTGCGATAAGAAGTAGGCGCCACGGTTTGCCGACTATCGGCTGGCGGAGACTTACCGCGAATGATCGGAAACTTCGCGTTGATGCCGTGCTTCGCGGATTGTTACGCGGATGATCATCCCGATCGTCGAGCCCCCTGCCTTTCGATAGAAGTTGTGGTACTTATTAATGGATGTCGTTGTTCTCGGGAGGGGTAGCAATTCATGGTCGTGCACAGGGATATGACTAGCGACGAATGGAAGTGGCTTGTGCGCCTTTGCCAACACGAAGCGGACAGCCTTCCTAAGGAAATCGAAGCGCGGTTTACCGAACTTGGTCTGTTCGGGCCGAACGGTCTTTCGGACAATGCCAGGAATTTGGTTCAAAACGAACTGCTGGCGGAGCGGCGGAACAGACTGCAAGGGCTTCACTGAGTGATAATTTTGGACGCCAAGCAGGCGTCCAAAGCGGTGATGTCCATTGCGGCACGGCCCAAGCCGGAAAACCGACTATCGTCGGCGGCGGGAGTTTCTCAGAGTGGCTATTTGGAGAGCTAACGGCTCCCCTTTCACCGATCAGGCTCCGTGATTCATTGTGCAAGTGTCAACTCCCCAACAGGCTTTCCGGGTTAGGAAGAGCCCTCGGGTGAAGCTGACGACGGTTTGACAAATAACGAAATCTTGATCGACAACGACAGTTATCGGGACGCCTCATCCGCCCTACTTGCCAGCCTTACACCGACACGCTTTGGGCAGTGAGGGGGTTCGATGCTACAGACTCGCAAACTATCGGCAGCCATGACAGCCGTCTTCATCATCTCCATGTCGGCATCGTCCTGCACCACGAGCACAAATGACTCGGTGCAGACGGGCTCGGTCGGGTACACTTCTTCGAGCGCTGATTTTGCCCTCCGGCCCGCCTGCCGTGATGGATTCGGCAATGATCGTCCGTGCAGCTATTAGCAGCGTGCTTAGGACTCTTTTCTAATAACTACAAGAACGCCCGTCGCTAGGCCTGAACCCACCCCCGCAGGCCGGGTTGAGCGGCAGTTCCTCGCGGTAATAGCCGCCGATCGACGAAGTCTGGTCAAGGCTTCCGGATGAAGTGCAGGCCGAAGTGATCGTGGCGAGGCCAATCAGGGTTCCGGCCGCGATTAATGCGAAAAATCGGTACATCTGAGCTTCTCCTTCGGAGGGGCCAGGCTTTAAGCCCAAGGGCGCAATCTACCACGACACGGCGAGAACCGGCGAGAATTTGTGAGATCGACTGCCCCAGGCCGCCTCTTCTAACGCCAATGTGATCACCTTTCGCCCCTAGCCATGCACTGTCGCATAACTGTCATGTAAAATTGCCCATTGCGGTGGCAGCTTGGGCAAAATATATGCTGCCGACTAACAAAAAAAAGAATGAGTGAACTGCCATGAGTGCCCTGCATAAACTTTTCAACCGCAATCTCCTGACCCGTTTCGTCAACGGTCTCGGTGCGGTTCCCCAGCGTTTTCGCGACGCGCGCGAAGAGCGCAAGCCTGCGATCCATCCGTCGTTTATGGATGATTTCGGCGCGTAAAGCGCGTCGCGAAGCCGTCAACGGCTTCTGATCAAGAAGTAGGCAATTCCTTCCGGAACTAGGACCAATCGACAGGCCGGCCTTCGGCGCCTGCGAACCCGTAGGAATCCAGACCAAGCCGGTGAAAACTGTGCCCAGGATGGAGAGGGTGTGCCGTGGCCGCCCCCCTCTGCCCTGCCGGGCATCTCCCCCACAGGTGGGGAGATAGGCAAGTGGCTAGGCCTTCCTACCTCTCTTCCGTTTCGTCGGTCTGCGACGCCAATTGTTTGGGGAAACCCGTGCGTCTAGCTGATCTCCCCACCTGTGGGGGAGATGCCGGGCAGGGCAGAGGGGGGCGACCACGGCACACCCTCTCCGTTACTCGCCACAGCACGCCCTCTCTTTCACTCCCTGTTGAGCCGAAGTTGCAGCCGACCGCTGAACGGATTCGAGTTCCACGCCCGCATCCCCCACATTTTTCTCCCGATGCGCCTCCGTCGTTCCCTTCCGCCGCAATAGCTTCACAATCAACCGACAGAAAGTGGCTCCGGGAAACGACAACTAGGGAATGAAACATGGCGCCGATTCTTTCCAAGACACTTCTGATGACTGCTCTTCTGGCTCTGCCGCTTGGCAGCGCAGCGCCTGTATTGGCGCAGGAGGCAAAGCCGCGCGAGGCGGTGATTTCGGTGACGGGCGATGGCGAATCGGCCGTGGCTCCCGATATGGCGGTCGTCAATCTCGCGGTCGTCAAGCAGGCGAAAACCGCCCGCGAAGCGCTCGACGAGAACAACAGGGCGATGAACGAGGTGCTTAAGGCGCTGAAGGACGGCGGCATCGCCGAGCGCGATCTGCAGACCTCCGGCTTTTCCATCCAGCCGCAATACAACTATCCGCAGCCGGTCGATGGCCAGCAACAGCAGCCGCAGCTGATCGGCTACCAGACCATCAATTCGGTCACCGTCCGACTGCGCGATCTCGCCAAGCTCGGCCAGGTGATCGACCAGTCAGTCACCCTCGGCATCAACCAGGGCGGCGACATCCAGTTCACCAACGACAAGCCGGAAGCAGCCCTCGAACAAGCGCGCAAGAATGCCGTCACTGAAGCCGTCAAGAAGGCGAAGACGCTCAGCGAAGCGGCCGGCGTCAAGCTCGGCCGCATCATCGAGATCAACGAAAACGTGCCCCGCTCAATGCCGCAGCCAGTCTATCGTGCCACGATGATGAAGGAAGCTTCCGACGCTGCCGTTCCCGTTCAGGGCGGCGAGAACAATTATAATGTCAGCGTCACCGTGACTTTTGCCATCGAGCAGTAAACATAACAGCGCCGCGCATCTTTTTGACGCGCGGCGCTGGAAATCATTTTCAGAAAAAGCAGGCAGCCATTGCCGATCCAAGCAGGGGCGGCAAGATCCAAAGATCAGCGACGCAGAGCGGGGCAGCCGCGGACGTTGGCGAAGCTCATCTCGTCGGGGCCGCGACGCGTCCAGCCCTGTACGATCACGCGGCGCGGCGTTACGTCGACGACGCGGGCGCGGCGGAAGCCGAAATCGCGAGCCATATTTTCAGCGAGACGCGGATCGCACCCGCGCGGCCGGCGGTCGTAGCCCGCAGGCGGCCGATCGTAGCCGGGCGGCGGACGGCGGTAATCCCGCGGCTGATCACGATCCTGATCGCCGATAATGATATTCAACTGGGCGGCGGCAGGCGCCACCGTGCCGGCAAGAGTGCCGGCTGTCAGCATGGCGGCAAGACCCGCCTTTGCCAAAAACTGCATCATCGAAAAAACCTTTCGTTTCAAAGTCGGTGCGGCCGAGCCGCCCGCCCTATTACACCGCATGCCGCCGAAGCGTCATTGGGGAATCACCCATACGGGTTAGAGAAGAAACGGCTGAAAGTGTCGCCGTCAAGGCAAAACGGCCGGAAGCGCCGCTTCGGCGCCTCCGGCCGCTGTCCTCAGCGCCGGATCAGCGGGCAACCGCGGACATTCGCGAAGGTGATCCTGTCCCAGCCGCGACGCTCACGCCCGGCAACGACGACGACGCGCTTCGACATGCGGGTGATGCGGGCATCGCGCAGGCCGAACTCGCGCGCCTTGCGCACCGCGTGCATCGGCGAGCAACCGCGGATCGGACGATGGTATTGCGCTTCGACGACGAGGCTCGTCTGCGGCCCTGCGGCTGCCGCGGTGGAAGCGGTGACCGGAATGGCGCTGAGGGCGAGCAATGCGGCAAGCGAGGCTTTGGCGAGGAAATGCGTCATGGGCTGTCTCCGTCAAGTTGTTCTTCGTCTTTGCGCATGTCGCTATCGCGCGACATGCTTGAACTCTCCCTTCAGGGATTGTCTCGACAGTAGACGCTGCAAACTGAACGGCGTTCGAACCAGGCATTCACTTCTCATTCAGAAGGATTAATCCTTCAACTGCTCAAATGCAGGACGATTTCTCGCCGGTGCGGCCGGTCTCGATGTTCGAACAGATAAAGCCCCTGCCAGGTGCCGAGCATCAGCGTCGCCCTCGCGACAGGAATGCCGATCGAAACCTGCGTCAGCGCCGCCTTGATATGCGCCGGCATGTCGTCCGGCCCCTCGGCCCGGTGCACGACCCAGCCCATCGCGGCATCGGAGGCCGGCGGCACCAGGCGGCGGAAGAAGGCGAGAAGATCGGTTTGTACGTCGGGATCGGCATTTTCCTGAATCAGCAGCGAACAGGAGGTGTGCCGCACGAAGACTGTGAGAAGCCCCTCCGCCTGCCCGGACGCGTGGACGAAGGCCTCCGCCTGGTCGGTGAATTCGTAAAGGCCCTGGCCACGTGTGGCTAATGTGAGGATCTTCTGGGGCAAGGCGCTCTCCCGGCTCGGATGACATCCCCGCGAGTTGGCGCGCCGTTGCAGCCAAGTCAATGCATGCCTCGAAACCGGGAGTACCGGTCAGAGCTTGAGCAGCGTCTCGAAGCCGCCATAGATCATCCGCTTGCCGTCGAACGGCATCTGCCATTGGTCGTCCTTGAGCCGGGGATCGGCCATCACCTTGGCATTGATATCGTCGCGCTCCTGCCGCGAGTGATAGACGATCCAGGAAAACACCACCACCTCGTCGTCCTTGGCCTGCACGGCGCGGGGAAAGGAGGTCAGCGTGCCATAGGGCACGTCGTCGCCGATGCATTCGACATATTCGAGCGCGCCATATTCCTTCCAGATCGAGCCGGCGAAGGCCGAGAATTTCTTATAGGCGTCGATATTCTCCTTCGGCACCGCCACGATGAAACCATCGACATAGGACATTGCGCGCCTCCTCGATCTATCTCACGCTGACGGGAGAAATAGGAGACCGGCCGGGCAGATCCAGGGAGGAAGTGTCGGGCGGCCTCTTTCAGGCCATCACGGCCCATTGACCAGCTTGAGGATGAGCTGCTGGATATTTCCGCCGTCGCCGAGTTCGATCTTGTCGAAATCGCGGCCGCTCTGGCGCTGTCTTTGGGAGATCTCGCCGAGCCGGCGCGTCAGCTCGATCCGGATCTTCTTGCAGGCGGGGTCGTCGGCAACCGTCAGGCCGATGCTCATCGCCTCGATTTCCTTGACCATTGCCTTGATGGTGTCGCCATGCACCCGCTCATGGGCGTGCACACCCGCAATGAAGGCATTCCAGCTGCCTTCGACCGCAGGCGGCAGCGCAGCCGATGGCTTCGGCAGTGTATAGGTGATGATGAGCTTCGGCCGGTTGGTGGTGATGACACAGGCATTGCCCTGCGGTTCGTATTTCCGGGTCCAGGTCAGCTTGAACGTCGTATGCGCGATCGCCCGGCTCGTGCCGGCTTCAGGCCCCCGCGCCCCGATCGATTCGTAGAGCTCCGCGCCTGTTTTGCCCGATATCGAATAGGGCCGCACCTCTTCGAGCGCCTGCCATTCGGCCCGTGCCGCGGCCGGTGCAAAGGCGAAAACCGCCGCCATTGCATAGGTTAGAAAGCTTATCGTCACGCGCGGCCCCCCGCCGAATAATGATTTGCGCGGACCCTAACGGGAGCCGCCGCTGCTTTCAACGCACCATGCATGCATTACCCCTGCAGCGTCTTGACCCTGGTGAGATCGGGGAAGAGGCGCATCCACAGAAGCACGACGAGAACAGTGCCGAGCCCGCCGACGATGCCGGTGGCGACCGGTCCGAGGGCTGCCGCCATCATGCCGGATTCGAATTCGCCGAGCTGGTTGGAGGTGCCGATGAACAGCGAGTTGACGGCGCTGACGCGGCCACGCATCTCGTCCGGCGTCAGAAGCTGCACCAGCGAACTGCGCACGACGACGCTCACCGTATCGGAGGCCCCGATGACCAGCAGCGCCAGCACGGAAAGCGCGATATTGGTGGAGAGCGAAAAGACGATGGTGGCGACGCCGAATACCGCAACGGCGGCCAGCATCTTGCGGCCGACATTGCTTTCGAGCGGCCGGCGGGCAAGCACGATCGACATGGCGAGCGCGCCGACCGCCGGTGCGGCGCGCAGGAAGCCCAGTCCCCATGGGCCGGCATGCAGGATATCGCTGGCAAACATCGGCAGCAGCGCGGTCGCACCGCCGAGCAGCACCGCGAAAAGATCGAGCGAGATCGTGCCGAGCATTACCGGCCGGCTACGGATGAAGGAGACGCCGGCAAAGACCGAGGCAAGCGTCACCGGCTCGCGCTTGGCAGGCGCCCATTGCATGCGGATCGAGATGACGTTGAAGCTTGCGACCGCAAAAAGCAGCGCGGCAGAAGCAAAGGGCGCCACCGGGTTCAGCCCGTAAAGCAGGCCGCCGAGCGACGGGCCGATGATCAGCGCCGTCTGCATTAGCGAAGTGGAGGTTGCGACCGCCTTCTGCACCATCGAGGCCGGCACGATGTTCGGTAGCAGGGCCGCCATGGTCGGCCGCTCGAAGGCGACGACGGCGCCGAGCACGGTAACGGCGGCAAGGATGCCGGCCGGCGTCAGCCATTGCTGCCAGGTGGCCACCGCCAGCACCAGCGCCGTCACCGCCTCGATCAACTGGCAAATGAGGCCGATGCGCCGCCGGTCGAACCGGTCGGCGACATGGCCGACGACGAAGGTCAGCAGCGCCATCGGCAGGAACTGGCAGAGACCGACAAGGCCGAGCGCAAAAGCGCTGTGCGTCTGGTCATAGATCATCCAGCCCATGGCAATGCCGATCGACTGGAAGGCAAGCGAGGAAAAGACGCGGGAGGCAGCGAAATTCAGATAGCCTGGGTGGCGAAGAACGCTCCGCGGGCCTTGGGATATGTCCATTGCAATGTCACCGGCCGGCCGCGGCTGCGCCAGCCTTCATTCGAGTTCTGGGAGGGGCGGAACGGTGTTCTGCTCCAATGAGCGGTTTGTCAATTGCAACGCGCTGATATGATGTCGTGTCGGCTGGCATTGCGTGTCTGGAATCAGCGCGGCTCCTTGAAGATATTCAGATAGGCGGGGTCGAATTCGGCGATTTCCTGCAGGCGCTCCCAATCGACGATGGTGATCGTCCGGTTCTCCCAGGTGAAAACGCCCTCGCGCCTCAGCGCCTGCAGCGTCTTGTTCAGATGGACAACGGAAACGCCGAGCACGTCGGCCATCTCGATCTGCGTCAACGGAAACTGGAAGCTATCGCCCCGCGTCCGTTTGACGACCTGCAGCCGCACGAAAAGCTCGCAGACGAGGTGGGCGATATGGGCGCGTTTGGAGCGCCGGCCCATGGCGACGATCCACTCCCGGTGAATGGCACCATCGACCAGCGTATCGAGCCAGAGAAGCCGGGTGAGATGCGGCATACGCTCGGTGATTGCCCTGAGATCGGCATGATCGGCGAAGACGACATGACAGGCCGACAGCGCAACGATACCGTGATCCATCTTCTTGACCGGAAAGGCATGCAGGTCGACGAAATCACCGGCGACATGCAGCGCAGTGATCTGGCGGCTGCCATCGGCCATCACCTTGTAACGCGCCGCAAAACCATCGAGCAGCAGCGTGCTGTAGGGCGGGCGGCTGCCTTCGAGGACGATATCCTCTCCGGCAGCGAAGGACCGGTCCTTGACCAGGATCGACCGGAGAAGGTTTTCTTCCTCCGCCGATAGCACATCCCGGCTTCCAAGGTTGAGCAGCAGGGCTTCAATCACGGGCTTGTCCGCCGATTTCGCAAGAGGGGATCACGAGGGTGCGAGCTGTATTTTCTATAGGAATCAATGCCTGGCCTCGGGAACAATTGTCTTCATCTGTAATTTCCCCCCCTGTGACGCACAGGAAAGAACATGGCTCGCTACTTTTTCGATCTGCATAATGGCGAAGGTCCCACACGCGATGAGCACGGCACCGAACTCCGATCGCGTGAGGACATTCCGAAAGAGGTGACCCGCATCCTGCTGGATGTCGCCCGTGACGAACTGCCTGCGGGCGACCGCGCCATCATCGCCGTCACCGTTCGCAACGAAAGCGGCGACCCGGTTACGGTTGCCAGCCTCGTCTTCAACAATGAATGGCTCGACGTGCTGCGATAGTGGCGGCCGTTCAAGGCTTGCCGCCGATCCTCCGCATCAATCCGACTCGGCCGCCGCGACGCGCTTCAACTCTTTTGTTTTATGCATGTCGCGACATGCATTAGGACCCGCCTTCATAGCCGGCAATTAAATTTGACATAGTCGCGTCATTGCTCTGGCTAAGATTGGAGGCGGCATGCCGGCCACGGCTATTTTGCGATTTCCTCGAGAATAAGCCGGATCTCCGCAAGCGGCCGCCGGCTTTCGTCGAAGAGTTCTACCGACAGCATATTCAAAGGTGCAGCCGGCAGGCCTTCGGCCGCCATCTCCGCAAGCACGCGGCGCGCCTCTGCCTTGGCAGCCTCGATGGTTTCGAATTCATATCCCGTCTCGGTCGCCCCGACACCGTCACGATCAAGGAGCTGAAAGTAGAATTTCGGCACGATACATCCCCCCGCTAGATCAACCTAACGGCCTGCTCGCACAGATGTTCCACCGAAGGAACTGCCACCGTCAGAAGGTGCCGGCCTCCGGAGAGGCCATTTCCTCGATGCCGTCGACCCGGTCGGGATAGAAGGCGAGATGGTCCTTGATGCTGCTGACCGCCGCATTCGGCGCCTCGTAGGTCCAAACGGCATTCTTCGAGCGCTCGCCGCCGGCAATGATGCTGAAATAGGAAGCATCGCCCTTATAGGGGCAATGGCTGGCATGGTCGGTGCGCTGAAGCTGCGCCATGTCGACATCCCGACGCGGAATATACTGCACCGGCGGATAGGAGGCCTCGTGCAGCGTCAGCGCATCGCGGCTATCGGCAATCACCTTGCCGCCGAGTGTGACGACGACGCGGCAGGGATTGTGCTCGATGGTGATCGGATGGTCAGGCCCCGGGATCTTGATCGATGTATCTGGCATGCGGTTCGCCTCCGGCAAAGATCGATGCCGTGGAGATAGGGTGGGAATGCCGCCCGTCCAAGGCCTGAAACGCCAAGATCTAGAATTCAAACCGCGGCGACGCTGGGGTCAGCAGCGCCGTTTCCGGCGCCGCTGGCCAGTGAGCTGCAAGCATATCCGCGACTGTTGCGATCAACCTGCCGATATCCTCGCCGGCGCCGGCATGCAGGGCCTCGGCAACGATCAGTACCGAGCGCGTCGTCGGCCGCACCGCCGAAAGCCCGCTCTGCCGGTTCGTCCACCGCCGTGCATGCGCCCGCTCCTCGCGGTCTGCGAAGATCACCTCGTTCGGTTCCGGATGCTCGATTTCGCCGCCGAAGGTCAGATAGGTCTCATGGCCCCCGGCCCGCCGGACCTCGAGATCGCCAGCAATCTTGTCGCTGTCGAAGACGGCAATCGGAATGGCGAAGGAAAGCGAGATCGCATTGCAGAGATCGATCAGCGGATGCAGGCGTGGCAGCGCGTGCTCCTGACGGAAGCGGCGCAGCAACGCTTCGGGCGCTGAGCGATATTGCGTCGGCTTCAGCCCCATGCGGGAAAAGCCGCGCCGCCACGCCTGGATCTCAGGAAATTCGCCCTCCTGCATCTCGGCCAGCCGCGCCTCGGCAATGGCGCTGAAGCGGACGATCGCGGCCTCGACATCGGCATCCGCATGGATGCCTTCTACATGAAGCGCGCCGGCGCGAAGCTCCGGAAACGCTTGCCATATCGCATCGGAATGACTGAACTGCATGGCCTATCTCCCTGAAACCAACTTCACACCGATTCGGCTGCCGGCAACGGCAAGCCCGAGCACGGCCGCCAACACGCAGCCAATGCCAACAATCTGGTTGAGCCAGACCGGCTCGCCAAGGACAAGGAAAGCCAGCATGACCGCGGAAACCGGAGCCAGCGCCGTGAAGAGCGCAGCTTCCGTGCCACTCACCCTTTCGGCACCCGCATACCACAGCAGGAAGCCGCCGACGGTCGGCACCAGTGCATAATAGACAACGGCAACGGCAGCGCTTGCCGAAATGCCCTGTGCGAGAGGCGCCTCGAAAGCCGCCGGGATGACGGCGACGATGAAACCGATGCCGGCCATCAGCGTCGACTGCGCAAGCGGCGGGATCTCCGTCTTCAGCCTTTTGTTCAGCAGAATGAACAGACCCTCGCAGATCACGGCGCAGAAGATCAGCGCATTGCCGGAGAATGATCCGCCTGAAGCATCCGGGCTGAAGGCGATCGAAAACACCCCCGCCGTCGCCAGCGCCACGGCAACAAGCAGAGCAGGCTTCGGCCGTTCGCCAAGCAGGATGATGGAGATCGCCGCCGACACCACCGGCAGGGTGCCGATGATCACGCCGGCATCGGCAGCCGAAGTCAGGCTGAGGCCTGAGATCAGCAGCGTCGTATAACCGACGCTGCCGGCCCCGGCCTGAACGATGAGGATGAGGCAATCTTCCCGGGAGAGCTTCGGCAGCCGCACGCCGATCACCCGCATTGCCACCAGCAAGACGGGAAAAGCCAGCGCGAAACGCAACGCCGTGGCGGCAAACGGCGGCAGGCCGGACGCAATCAGCTTGCTGGCGATCACCGTACTTCCCACCGTCAGCATGGCCAGCGACAGATAGAAATACCCTTGAACCTGTCTCGACATTCAACGCCTCCGGTTGGAAGCGCCGAGAAAACAGCAGGGGCATGTTTGGGTCTTGAACGAAATTGCAGGCGCCGGATCTTTAGAGAAAGCCGCCGGCATAGAGGCTGGGCGACAGACCATATTTGCGCACGAAGACACGCGTCATGTGGCTCTGATCGGCAAAGCCGCTGGCGAGGGCGGCTTCCGCAAGCGGCATGCCCTGAGCGATCAGCCGCCGGGCTATATGAATGCGGGCTTGGACGAGATAGGCATGCGGCGTCAATCCCGTCGCCTTGGCAAAACCGCGCAGCACCTGGAAGCGGCTGAGCCCGCTTTCCCGCGAAAGGTCGGTTAGCGAGACGGCGACAAGCGGATCGTCATCGATCAGCTCCTGCGCCGCGCGGATCGAGGCCGGCACCGTCGGCCGCTCGTCGCTGCCGCGCTCGCGCATGACATCGGCGACGAGCTGCAGAAGCAGCTGCTCTCTAAGCAGCCCGTCGGCAGCCTCGCCCCCAGTCACCGCACCAAACAAAGCTTCGAAGCGGGCGGCGATCGCCGCATTGCGGATAACGGGATAGGGGATTTCCGATCGCCCTGCCCCGCCGTCGCTGATCTCTCGCGACAGTCCGGCGACGATCTCGGGATCGAAATAGAGGATGCGCCAGGACCGCCGCTGACCGATCGGCGCGCCGTCATGCACCTCGTTCGGATTGACCGTGATGATGTCGCCAGCCTCTGCCTCCACCACGCCGCGGCCGCTCAGCGATTTCTGTGCCCCTGATGAAACGAGGCCGATGCCGAACTGCTCATGCGTGTGCCTGGAAAAACTGTGATGCGTTTCCGCTTCCACCGCTTCGACGCCGGTCAGCGCCGAGCGCAACATCCTGAACTGGTTTTTCGCCATCGTCTGTCCGCAGGTCCGATCGCCGGGCACTCTGCCAGCCGGATGGAGATGGGGCAATGGCTAGAAGAACTCGTCGAGCAGCTGATAATAATCGAGCCTGGCCGGATCCGGCGCCGCCATGCCGTAACGATCGAGGAAACGCTGCACCAGCGCCTCGCCGAAATTATAGCCGATGCTGCGGCAGGCGAGCGCAATATCCTGATAGCGGTCGGCGACGCCGAGGCGGCTGCAATCGATATAGCCAGAGAATCCTTCTGCCGAGGCGATGAAATTCGGCAGACAGGCGTCGCCATGAGTGACGACAAGATCCTCGCGGCCCAGCCTTCTGCTTTCAAGCTCGGCAAACAGCGCCTCGGCACTTTTCCCAAGCCGCGTCTCACCGAAATCGGTCTCGTCGACGATGCCGGCCTGCATCCGTGCCTTGGCCGCCGCAATACGGCTCTCCAGCCGGTGATCGAAGGGGCAGGAGGAAATCGGCAGGCGATGGAGACGGGAAAGTGCTGCCGCCAACAGTTCGACCCGCGCCAGCGGCGTCAGCGCCGATGCGCTGGCGAGATCGGTACCGGGCAGCGCGTTGATCAGCAGCCGGTTGCGACCGCCGTCGCTTTCCCGGGCGATCACATCGGGACACGGCAGGCCGGAGGCTTTCAGCCAACTGAGCCGCGCCGCTTCATCGGCAAGCTCGCCGAATGGCCCCGCCTCCTCGACCTTCAGGTAAAGAACCGGCAGCCCCTCGCCTTCGAGCCGGAAGACGCTCGCGGTGGAACGGCCGAGCGTATCGCGTTCGAACCGGTAGCCGGACAGCCGTGCCTCAAGAGATCCAGCCGGCAATCCTCCAGAAAATGTCAATGAATGGTGCCGGCAGGCGCGGCTTCGAGGAGGATTTCGAACGCCTCTTCCAGAGCCGCCACCAGAATATCGGTCAGCTCGTCGCCCTTGTTTTCCAGAAAAAGCGCGCTCACGGCTTCGTCCTGACGCTCAAGAAAACGCTCGATCTCGTTCGACATATCATTGTCCTTCCTCACCGTACCATCACGGCCATGAGAAAAGGCTAGGTGCGGTTCCTTGCGCGTGGCTGGCTACACAGCAGCACGCATTTCATGTCGACTACTCACGTATCTTGTACTTCGCGTATTGGCTGCGAGGAATCAATCCGCCGAATTTAAAGGCAAACGACAGAATCTTTGTGGCGTCGGTATCAACCGCACATTCATACTGTATGCTGTACCAATTGCCGTTCGTCCTGAACCGTCCCGTCTCCATCACTTGAATGATCGTTTCGTTGGTAAAAGGTCGATAGCTAGGAATTTCAGGATCTCGATATTTCGGCGATATGTGTTCGATTTGCTGCTTCAGCTCGGTCCTACATAAATCGTTCATGCGTTGGCCGCGCGGCGTATTCCCCAATGCCGTTTGGGCAACGGAATCATCGCTGACAGTCTGTGAAAACAGCGTCTTTACTTGGGGCAGTTGATCCTTTGGCGCCTCGTCTTTCTGCTGCGTCGGCTTTTTTGTCTCCGAGGGATTCTCTGGTTCGAAGCTCGTCCGCGCCGTAGTCGCGGCAGCAGGCGCATTTCGCTCCGGATGACTATCCACTGCAGCGAGCTCAGGTAAATTCACGTCCTTCGGAACCGGATTGCCGGGAAGCTGCTCGCTCGGCTGAGGCTTCTGTGCGGCACTCTCGGCAGGCTCAGGCTGCATCTGGGTCTCCGTCGACGGCGGAGGGACAGGTGTCGGGCTTGCCTCACCCTGCGAGGAGTTTCCTATGTCTGACTTCGTCCGTCCGGTATTCTTGTCTCCAAATTCAAAGACCGGACGAGTAGCGGACAACTGTCTCGGGGATTCGGGCTGAGGCTTTGTGGCTTCCGGCGGAGGCGGTGGAGGCGGCGGCGGAGGAGGAGGAGGAGGTGGTGGTGGCTGCTTCTTGGCCTCCTCCGGCAGCTTCAGCTTCGGCTCCGGTGGTTTTTCCTCGGGTTTGGGCTCCGGCTTCTTCTCCTCCGGCGGCGGAACAAGTTCCACCTTCACGCTCTCGTCTTCGGCAGGCTTCGGCTTGATCTTCGGCAGCCCGAAAATCAGAAGAGCAACGACGGGAATGTGCGCAACAACGGACGCGACGACACCCCAGCGAATTTCAGGCCGCTGTTTTCTCGTTTCGTGCTGCGTTTCCGCCGGTACAACGTCTTCTTCTGTCACAGCAGCGATGTGGCCTTTAAAGCGGGCAGCATCAAGCCACAAAAGAAAAAAACCGCGTGATCGCAGCAGCGACTGAAGTCATTGGTCGGCGGCCCCATCGTCCGGCACCAGATTATGCGCCTGCCATTCGGCTTGCGGAATGGCATCTCCGACGAGAAAGGCGAAGGACGTGACCTTGCCGGAGCCGGCATCGAGCCCGCATTTGAATTGGACATTGTACCACTTGCCTTTGCTGCGGAAGGCGCCGCCCCTCACCTCGACGCTGTCGCCGCTGACCTTCTCCGGCGTCATCGCATAGGGCGCAAGCGTATCGGGCCGCATATCCGGCCGTACGCGGCGCACCTGCTCCAGGGCCTCGAGGTCGCAAAGCTGCAGATTGCGCTCGCTGCCGGCTAGGCCCCGCAGCGCCTCGCGGGCGCGCCGGCTGCGGGGATCGGCAAGAACCTTGTCGGAAAACAGCCGGCTTGCCGCGACGAATTCAGCCGGCTTTGGCGCCGGCGGAGCGATTGGTGCCACAGACGGCATAGCTGCAACAGACGGATTATTCGCATCCGGAGCAGCCCGCTCGGTTTCGGGCGCTGCGGCTTCTGGCTTTGCTTGCTCCGGCGAAGGCGCCAGCCCGTGCAATTTGACGAGCTCGGGCGTTTTCAACGAATCCACGGGTTGCGGCACGATCTCCACCGAGAGACCGTCATCGGGCAATGGCGGCGGCTCGGGCTTCGGCAACAACAGCAGGAGTAGCAGCAGCGCTGCGGCATGCAGTGCAAACGACGCAGCGGCGCCACGCCGGATCCCGTCATCCCATCTGTCCGCCGCCAGTTCCATCGGTCAGCAAGCGGCTGTCGGACGGTCGGCGGAAATCATCAAACTGAGGAGCGCTTTCATCATGAAGCTTGCCGAAAAATCGGGCCGGGAGCCCTACCGCGGAAATTGAAGCACGCCACGACACTGCCAGCACAGCCGAAGCTCGGCAATACACAAAATAAACAATCTATAATTGTATTCAGCCGAGGGAGCCGATGAGATCCCGATAAGCCGCTTCCGGAAATGCCTTCAACGTCTCGGTGCGGACGTTGCCGCCCATGGCCAGCGACAGGGTAAAATGCGCCATCACCGCGTCATCGGGCGCTTCGCAGACGGCAACCATGTCATGCCCGCCCATCGTCAGGAAGAACTGGTTGAAGGAGCCGCCGACGCCAGCGAGCAACTTCTTCGCCGCATCGAGCCGCTTTGCCGAGTCGCGAACATTGCGGACGCCCTGATCCGTCCAATCGATCAAAAGAATGTAAGTGGTCATGTCGCACCTCCCCGAGCATGACACCGAAAAGTGCGAGCGGTTTTCGGACGGCTTCATGCTCTATTCTTTGATGGAGACCCAGATTCAGATTGAGGCCGGTCGGGCCTGAAATCATCCGGATCTTGGGGAGGGCCGCAGATATGCGTCGGCCTCGCTCGCGTGGCGGTCGATCCCTTCCCGTGGCCGGATTATAGGCCTGTCACCAAGGAGCGACAAGAAAGCCGCTGCGATCATTGGTACTAATCACAAAATCAAAAGCCGGGCATGAGGCCCGGCTTTCGCAATCGTAGAGATCTTGTCGCCCCTCAGCTGTCCAGGAAAGAGCGCAGCTTTCTCGAGCGGCTCGGGTGCTTCAGCTTGCGCAGCGCCTTCGCTTCGATCTGGCGGATACGTTCGCGGGTGACCGAGAACTGCTGGCCGACTTCTTCAAGCGTGTGGTCGGTATTCATGCCGATGCCGAAGCGCATGCGCAGGACACGTTCTTCGCGCGGCGTCAGCGAGGCGAGAACGCGGGTCGTCGTCTCGCGCAGATTCGCCTGGATGGCGGCGTCGATCGGCAGCAGCGCATTCTTGTCCTCGATGAAATCGCCGAGATGCGAATCCTCTTCGTCGCCCACCGGGGTTTCGAGCGAGATCGGCTCCTTGGCGATCTTCAGGACCTTGCGGACCTTTTCGAGCGGCATGGCGAGCTTTTCGGCCAGTTCTTCCGGCGTCGGCTCGCGACCGATCTCGTGCAGCATCTGGCGCGATGTGCGGACGATCTTGTTGATCGTCTCGATCATGTGCACCGGAATGCGGATCGTGCGAGCCTGGTCGGCGATCGAACGGGTGATCGCCTGGCGGATCCACCATGTCGCATAGGTCGAGAACTTGTAGCCGCGGCGGTATTCGAACTTATCGACCGCCTTCATCAGGCCGATATTGCCTTCCTGAATAAGGTCGAGGAACTGCAGGCCGCGGTTCGTATATTTCTTGGCGATGGAGATGACGAGGCGAAGGTTTGCTTCGACCATTTCCTTCTTGGCGATGCGCGCTTCGCGCTCGCCCTTCTGCACCATATGCACGATGCGACGGAATTCCGAGATCGAGATACCGGTTTCGGTCGCCAGATTCTGGATCTCCTGGCGGATGTCGCGGATCGTCGTGTTTTCGCCCCTGGCGAATTCCTTCCAGCCGCGCGCCGCCAGATTGCCGATCGACTTCATCCAGTTCGGATCAAGCTCGGCGCCCTGATACTGTTCCAGGAAACTATCGCGCTTGACGCCGTAGGATTCGGCCAGACGCAGCAGGCGGCCTTCGTTGGAAACGAGGCGCTTGTTGATGTCGTAAAGCTGCTCGACCAGGGCGTCGATGCGGTTCTGGTTCAACGACAGCGACTTGACGGCCTTAATCAGCTCGTCCTTCAGTTCCTTGTAGCGGCGCTCCTGGGCGGTGGACAGCGTGCCGGATGCCGACAGGCGCTGTTCGACCTGCTGGTCCTGCAGCTTGCGCAGCTTCTTGTAGGTCTCGGCGATCGTATCCAGCGTCTCCATCACCTGCGGGCGAAGCTCGGCTTCCATCGCCGCCAGCGAAAGGTTGGATTCGTCCTCGTCCTCTTCCTCCTCCTCGGGAGGTAGGCCTTCGCCGCCGACATCGGTGATGTCGTCGTCACCGGAGCGGGCGCGGCGGGTCTTTTCCTTTTCCTCGGCAGCCTTGCGGTCGGCCTCGATCTTCTCGGGGCTCTGGAACTGCGGCGCAGCCTTGGCTTCAGGACCGGAATAGGTCGTTTCGAGATCGATGATCTCGCGCAGCAGCGTGGTGCCTTCGTTGAGTTCGTCGCGCCAGATGATCAGCGCCTGGAAGGTCAGCGGGCTTTCGCAGAGGCCCGCGATCATCGTCTCGCGGCCGGCCTCGATGCGCTTGGCGATGGCGATTTCGCCTTCGCGGGACAAAAGCTCCACCGAGCCCATCTCGCGCAGGTACATGCGCACCGGATCATCGGTACGGTCGGTCGGTTCTTTCTTCTTGGCGGCTGCGAGCGCCGTGCCGCTCGAAGGCGCGAGTTCGCCGCCCTCGCTCTCCTCGTCGGAACTGGCGTCGTCTTCATCGCCGCCGCCGGAAGCACCGGCTTCCTCGGCCTCTTCGTCCTCGATGACGTTGATGCCCATGTCCGAAAGCATCGACATCGTGTCTTCGATCTGCTCGGACGTCACTTCCTCGGACGGCAGGACAGCATTGAGCTCGTCCATCGTCACATAGCCGCGCTTCTTGGCGGCCTTGATCATCTTCTTGACCGCGTCGTCGGAAAGATCGAGAAGAGGGCCGTCGGTTGCGCCGTCGCGTTCGACTTCCGCGTCTTCGTTCTCTTTGACCTTGGTTGCCATTTATATCGTCGCCTTCCTGACGCTATCCAATCTCGCTGCGGTAATGGGCCGTCTCAGGGCCGGACGCGTCGCTCGCGCCGCCCTCGAATCACCATTGCCCACCTAACGGGATGACATTTAAAGCCTGATTAACCACGATCGCCGGCACCGGACAGCAAAGCTTTTCTGCTTCTGGATTTCCGGCCATGGTTGCGCGATCCGCCTTGACCCAGTTCACCGTTTCAACAAGTCGAACGGTGATTCCCACATTTTTTGCTCTCGTCAAGCTTTTCCACAAAAAAAGCTCACGAAATATCGGAAAAAGCCTTATCCACAGGCTTTGAACCGCGGCAGCGATTGCGAAGCCTTATTTAAGATGCGGCGAACAAAAGACAAGGGCAGCAAATATTTTGCTCACCGCACCCATCGTTTCTGCCGTTTTTCAGTTGCATCGACGGAATACGCACGTTTTACCCAAGGATATTGGCTAACGTGACGCGCCGTCATAGGCCGTCACCTTCAGAGCGCCGAGATCGACCGCGGGAATGCAGCGCAGATTGATCGAAGCCATGGCCGAGCCATCCGGGGCTACGCCTTCGCCAAACGGTGCGATGCCGCACTTCGCGCAGAAATGATGCCGGATGACATGCCCGTTGAAAGTATAGGTCGAAAGGTTGGCTTCGGGCGTCTTCAGCACCAGCTTCTCACGCGGCACGAAAGCAAGAAGCCCGCCCCGTCTGCGGCAAAGCGAACAATTGCAGTCGAGAGCCTCGGTGAATTCACCTTCGACCTCGAAAGCGACCTTGCCGCAATGGCAGCTTCCTTCATAGAGCATGTCGTTCTCCTTACATCCAGTCCATGACAACTTTGCCGGAGTTACCTGATCGCATCGCCTCGAAGCCGTCGCGAAACTCGTCGATCTTGATGCGGTGGGTGATGATCGGCGCAAGGTCGAGACCACCCTGGACGAAGGCGATCATCTTGTACCAGGTCTCGAACATTTCGCGGCCATAGATGCCCTTGAGATTGAGCATCTTGAAGATCACCTTGTTCCAGTCGATCTCGAAACCGGCCGGCGCAATGCCGAGAATGGCGATCTTGCCGCCATTGTTCATCTTGTCGATCATGTCACGAAAGGCGGGTGCGGCGCCCGACATTTCGAGCCCGACATCGAAACCCTCGGTCATGCCGATCGCCTTCATCACGTCGGCCAGATTCTCGCTCGATGCGTTGACAACGTGGTCGATGCCGAGTTTGTGCGCCAGCGCCAGCCGCTGCGGATTGATATCGGTGATCACCACCTTGCGGGCACCGGACCGTTTCGCGACGAGCGCACCCATGATGCCGATCGGCCCGGCGCCGGTAACCAGCACATCCTCGCCGACGAGGTCGAAGGAAAGCGCGGTGTGCACCGCATTGCCGAACGGATCGAAGATCGCGGCGATTTCGTCGGAAATATCCTCCGGGATCGCCACGACATTGCTTTCGGGAATGCAGACGAACTCGCCGAACGAACCCGGCCGGTTGACGCCGACGCCGAGCGTGTTGCGGCAGAGGTGCCCCCTACCCGCCCGGCAGTTGCGGCATTTGCCGCATACGATGTGGCCCTCGCCGGAAACGCGCTCGCCGACATGATAGCGGGTGACCGCCGAACCGATCTCGGCGATCTCGCCGGAAAATTCATGGCCGACGACCATCGGCACCGGAATGGTTTTCTGCGCCCACTGGTCCCAGTTCCAGATATGGACGTCCGTGCCGCAGATCGCCGATTTCTTCACCCGGATCAGCACATCGTTCGGCCCGACCTCCGGCACCGGCACGTTCTCCATCCAGAGACCGACTTCCGGCTTCGACTTGACCAGCGCCTTCATCATATTCGACATATCTGTATCCCTTGGTCAGTGCCTGTTTCCGCCCCTCATCGCCTGCCGGCCCCTTCTCCCCGCAGGCGGGGCGAAGGGGGCAAGCAGAGACCTCTCCGTCCCCACCTACCTCTCGCAGGGCACGTCCCCTCGCCCCGTTTACGGGGGTCCGAGGAACGGGTCGAGAGCTGTGGCTCGACCCCGGTCGAGTTAGGGTGAGGGCAGCCCCATTCTCAAATCACGCCTAGCTCCCGCCCAGCCTCGGCAAAGGCCGCAATCGCCCGCTCCACATCTTCACGCGAATGCGCAGCCGACATCTGCGTGCGGATGCGGGCCTGGCCCTTCGGCACGACAGGGAAAGAGAAACCGATCACATAGATACCCTTCTTCAGCATCAAAGCCGCCATGTCCTGTGCGAGCTTGGCGTCACCAAGCATGACCGGGATGATCGGATGGCCTTCGCCGGCGAGCGTGAAGCCGAGCTTGGTCATTTCAGTGCGGAAGAGATCGGCATTGTCGGACAGGCGCTTGCGCAAGGCATCACCGTTTTCGATCAGATCGAACACCTTGAGCGAGGCGGCCGCAATCACCGGCGCCAGCGTATTCGAGAACAGATAGGGCCGCGAGCGCTGCCGCAGCCATTCCACAACTTCAGCCTTCGCCGAGGTATAACCGCCCGAAGCGCCGCCGAGCGCCTTGCCGAGCGTTCCGGTGATGATGTCGATCCGGCCCTCGACGCCGCAATATTCGGGGGAGCCGCGACCGTTCTTGCCGACGAAACCGACCGCATGGCTGTCGTCGACCATGACCATCGCACCGTATTTCTCGGCGAGATCGCAGACGCCGCTGAGATTGGCGATGATGCCGTCCATCGAGAAAACGCCGTCGGTGGCGATCAGCTTGAAGCGGCAGTCTTCGGCCTTTTTCAATTCCTCTTCAAGTGCTGCCATATCGTTGTTGGCGTAACGAAAGCGCTTGGCCTTCGACAGCCTGACGCCATCGATGATCGAGGCGTGGTTCAGCGCATCCGAAATGATCGCGTCTTCGTCGGAGAGCAGCGTTTCGAACAGGCCACCATTGGCGTCGAAGCAGGAGGAGTAAAGGATCGTGTCTTCCATGCCGAGAAAGGAAGAGATGCGCGCCTCGAGCTGCTTGTGCTCCTCCTGCGTGCCGCAGATGAAGCGCACCGAAGCCATGCCGTAGCCGTAGCGGTCGAGCGCCTGTTTGCCGGCCTCGGCCAATTCCTCATTGTCGGCAAGGCCGAGATAGTTGTTGGCGCAAAAATTCAGCACCCGTTCGCCGGTCGAAATCGCGATCTCGCCCGCCTGCTTGGAGCTGATGATGCGCTCAGACTTATAGAGGCCGCCATCCTTCAGCGCCGAAATCTCGGATTGGAGATGGGAGAGGAATTGCGAGGTCATGGGCGGCCCTTCCTGACGATTTCCGTATCCGCCGGGTTAGCATATCGCCGCCGGCTTGTCTTCTTCAGCGCTGAACCGCGATCAGCAGAAACATCGGCCGGTCCAGTTCCTCCGCCCAATCGGGATTGTCACGCAATTCCCGATCGTTAGGGCTCCATTCCTCGACATGACGGATGGCAAAGCCCGCCGCAATCAAGGTATTGAGCGTCGTGCCGAGCTTGCGGTGCTGCTTGACGACACCTTTGGCGAGCCAGTCGGTCGTGCGGGCACCCTCGACGGAATAGCGGTCGAGTGGCCAGATGCGCCGCCCCTCGGCGTCGGTGGACCAGGCGGGATGGGTCGGCGCCATGAAGATCGGATGCTCGATGGTGAAGACGAAATGCGATCCCGGCAAAAGCGCGCGATGCATACTCGCGACGAGGCCGGCGAAGTCCTCGATATAATGCAGCGCCAGCGAACTATGAGCGAAATCGTATGATGCCTCGGCAAGCTTGAGATGCTCGAGATCGGCGATCTCGTAGGTAACCGCGGCATCGTCCGTATCAGCCCTCGCTCTGGCGATCATCTTTTCCGAGATATCGAGCCCGAACACACTGGCAGCACCTTGAGCCATGGCGAAACGCGAAAACCAGCCGAAGCCGCAGCCGAGATCGACGACGCGTTTGCCGGTTAGATCAGGCAGAAGCGCGCGCACCGCCGGCCATTCGGCCGCCCCGTCAAGCCCGTGGACGGATCGCCTCATGCCGCTGTATCCGGCGAAGAATTCCGGTCGGTCGTAGATATTCTGGGCCATCGGCGCTCCTCCCCGCTGTATAATTCCTTAAACCGGATTCGGTTTAAGGAATTATACAGCAATTCAAAGAGTTACAGCGTCCTTTGCGCGTCGGAAAAGACGCGCGGCGCTGTAGAGGCAGCATGTACCATGCCCCCTCGGCTGATCTCAACTATCAGCAGGGTCCGTTCAGCCGCGGTCCTGAGCCAGAATGATCTCCAGGAAGGCATCGCCGTAGCGTTCGAGCTTTGCCTGCCCGACGCCCGATATGGCGAGCAGCTCCTTGCGGCTCCGAGGCTTGTCAGTGGCAAACGCGATCAGCGTCGTATCGGGAAAGACGACATAGGGCGGTACGCCGAGCGATTTGGCGATCGCCATGCGCTCGGCCCGCAACGCCTCGAAGAGCGTGCCGTCGGCGCCTGACAGCCCCGATTTGCGCTCGGTGCGCTCCGCCTTCTTCGTGCGCCGTTCGGAGGCCGGACGGTCCTTGCGGAAGAACACCGGCCGCTCGTGCTTGAAGACGGCGCGCGCCTCCGGCTCCAGCTTCAGCGCCCCGTAAGCCTCGTGATCGACGCGGACCAGCCCCATGGCGAGCATCTGGCGGAAGACCGATTGCCAGACGCGCGCCGGAATATCCTTGCCGGCGCCGAAGACCGGCATCTGGGAGTGGCCGAAACGCTCGGTCTTCTCGTTGACATTGCCGACCAGCACCTCGACGACATGGCCGGCGCCGAACCGCTCGCCGGTGCGGTAGATCGCAGCCAGCGCCTTGATCGCTGCTTCCGTGCCCTCCCAGGTTTCGACCGGCTTCAGGCAAGTGTCGCAATTGCCGCATTGTCCGGCATGCGCCTCGCCGAAATGCGCAAGGATTGCCTGGCGGCGGCAGGACGCGGTCTCGCAGATCGCCAGCAATGCATTGAGCTTGGCGCGCTCGACCCGCTTGATCTCCGCGGCGGCACTGCCCTCGTCGATCATCCGGCCGCGCTGGATGACGTCGGCCATGCCATAAGCCATCCAGACCTCGGACGGCAGACCGTCACGGCCCGCGCGCCCGGTCTCCTGGTAGTAGGCTTCCACCGAGCCCGGCAGGTCGAGATGGGCGACATAACGCACATTCGGCTTGTCGATGCCCATGCCGAAGGCGACGGTGGCGACCAGGCAGAGGTTTTCTTCCTTCAGGAACGCATCCTGATTGGCGTCGCGAACCGCCCTGTCCATGCCGGCATGGTAGGCAAGCGCGCGCACACCCTGCCCGTTCAGCCACTCGGCCGTATCCTCGACCTTGGCGCGCGACAGGCAATAGACGATGCCGCTGTTTCCCTTGTGGCCGGACAGAAACCGCAAGAGCTGTTGCCGCGGCTGGTCACGCTCGACGATCTCATAGGCGATGTTCGGCCGGTCGAAACTGGTGGTGAAGATCTCGGCAGCGTCGAGCCCCAGCCGCTCGATGATGTCGTCGCGCGTATGCGGATCGGCCGTGGCCGTCAGCGCCACCCTGGGCACGCCGGGATATTGCTCGCCGAGCCGGCCGAGCGCGCGATACTCCGGCCGGAAATCATGGCCCCATTGCGAGACGCTGTGGTTTTGGCGGAACGGTCTCTAATATCCTCGGGATACTCCATTTATATCAGAGACTTATCCAAGAATCAATATCTCCGATTTTTATTCTCTCAAGGACCGTCGCCGCTGGTGACCAATCGGAGATGAGACGATCGGTCAGGTTGTGGCCTCTCCTTCAGATCGACGTATTTGTCGATCGCCGCATCGATGACCGTGAAGAACCTGGGATCATCGCAGTCGTCAAACGCGTATATGACCCGCTGGAGACGCCGACACGTGTCGGCGTCCAAATCCCAACTCACGCCAATGAGCGCGTTCATCATGTCTTTGCGGGCGTCGAGTGTTGGCTTATTTTTCTTCAGTTTTTGCCGCAGCTTCGCCCTGTCGAGGTAGTAGCGTTCCATCGTTCCCGGACTTTTGTGCCCGGCGAGATCCGCCAAACGATTCAATACCGTGTTATTGACCGCGACATCGCTTCGGTAGCCGGCCGTTGCAAGCTCCTGCGTCCACAGAAGCCAAGCCATTTCAGTGAAATAATACGCACGGAGCCTGTGGCCGCTACCGGCGATGATGAGGTCATTGAAAGCCTTTTTGACGATGTCAGCGACGCTTTTTGTGGCGAGCCGAGCGCCATCTCTCGTGGAGGAGAGGAAGACCGCATCGTAGTCCAGATCGATCTTGCCGTCTGCCGTCCAGCGCTCGAACAGTGCCTTCCGGACCTTCCATACCGCAATTTCGAGAAGATCTATGACGAGGTCGATCGGAAACTCGACGGACCTTTCAGGACTTCCTTTCGTCTGGACGACCACGTTGATCGTCATGTAGCCGCGCGCCGCGTGCCTCTCGATTCCTGCGCGAATCTCTGCTTGAAGCTTCCGGTCGTCGACCGCATCATTCAGAGGATTTGGTTGCAGGCTTGACCGCCACCTACCGGTTGGAATGTTGACTATTTTCAACTTTGCGAGTGCATCTGCGATATTTTGCAGTGAAAGACTCGCCGTCTCTTTCGCACGAAGTCCGGCGCGGGCCTCGCAGCACGCCACGAGCCAGTTTCTCTCCGCCGCATAGACTTGCAGGGCCTGCTTCCATCTTCCGGCCAGGGGTTCCATTGCAGCCGCCCTGAGGTGTTCAAGGATCCGTTCAACCTGGTCGTCGTCCGGCGTCGGGCGGTTCGGGACTTTCCGATCGATCTTGTTCCAACCGCTCCAGCGGGCCTTTCCGCCAACCCGACGGGTCGTAATCGGAGCAAGGCTCTCGGGATGCCCAACGAAATGAAGCATTGGCTCCTCCCCGTTGAAGGGCATCGCTTTCCTGATCCTCTGGTAGAAGCTGAAAATATGATCGAGCTTCAGTTCAACCTGAGCCGCTGCCAGTTCGCCTTCCTTTACCCTCTCAGCGAAGGTGCTGCGAAATGACCTCATTACGTCGTCGGTACCGGCCGCCATCCAGTCGAGGCCGAGATTCGACGTATGGCAAAGCCATTCACGCAGAGAGTACGCATCCGGTTCCATCGAAGACTTCGCCTTGAAGAGCTTGTTCAGCCACCCGTAAGCGAAGTACCGGAGGAAGGGCTCGAAGATCGATCCGTCTGAGAATCGTATCCGAGGGATTCCCGACATATCATCGTCCCGCCACTTGAAGCCCTCCGGTGTTCGATCCATGATGAAATCGCTCGGGATGTAGATCAGTCGCTTGCCCTCTTTTTCTTGCTGACCTGAATCCTGGCTTCAGCGCGGCGAAGCCTGTCTTCCAGAGAAGCCTGTACCGCGATGAGATTGGAGTTCTGAAGTTCGAGCGCCAGCGCCCTTTGCTTCCAATTGTCTTTCTCATCCGTGGGTTTGGCGGTTCTGCCAGCCGCCAGCAGGTTGCGGGCCTTGATCCACTTCGCCATCACCGTCTTGTTGCGGCTCCGGGGATGATCGGGGTTGTCGTCACTCCAGCTCCACAGCTTCTTCTTCGGGTCATGCCATCGACGAAGCTTGGTGCGGTCTCCTCCATTCTTGCGCCAATCGATCCCCGTTGGAACCCCACTGCGGGACCACCGATGCATCTCGGTCACTTTCCGACGGAGCGACGTGTCGATCCGCTTTTTCTGCAAAGCCGGGTCGAGTCTCTTGAACTCGTCCATCGTCATTTCGCGATCCCAGATTTCGTCGTCGCTCACAGCGTGCCTCCCCGTTGTGCCGGACCTGCGGCAGCAATTTCAGCCTCGAGCTGGGCAAGCAGATCGAATCCGTCGTTCTGGAGAGCTGGGGTTGCGGCATGAGCTGCAGCGTGACGGCGCTGCTCTACTTCGCTATGAAGTGCAAGTTGGCCGTCCTGGAAGGCAGCACCGAAGCGGCAACCGACACAGATGCGATTGCAGGCGAAGTCGTAGTCGGGCATGAGGGCTTCAGGTATACCGTCCTTCTTCCAAGGCGCCTTGCCTTTTGCCTTCAGCTTCAGGCATTCCGCATTGGCTCGATGTTCTTCCTTGTGCGGGTCGGCAGCGCACCACATATTCGTGCCGATCACCGGCTCCAAAAAGTGACTCTTGGCGTACGTGATGAGCCGCTCGAGCAAAGGGGTTTCGAGCGCACTCGGGTCGTTGGCTCTCGAACCGATCCGGACCCTTCCCATCGCGCGTTCGGCTATCGCCTGTACGTCGTTGAACAGAGCTTTGCCGCCTGCTCCGATCACGCTCTCCGTTCCTCGCCACAGCCCCAACATTTTCTCGACGAAAATCTCGCAGCGGGGCTCGTCGAATGCCTTGTGATGAGCCTTCATGTACGACAACTGATCGTAAGCACTATCGATCCACGATTGATCCTCTTCGGTCCGGTTCGCGACGGAACTGCGCAAGCGAACCTCGAGTTCCGTCTTCAACCGATTGATTTCTCCCGGCAAAATCATCGTAAAATAGATTCGGGTCATGTTTGGATCATTATGCCGATACATGAGCGAAAGCGCGTCGGGACTGCCGCCTGTCAGCCCATAATAGTACCAAATTCCGAATCCACGCCGAAGCATGTGGATGCTGAGATTCCATCGATCCCGCCCCTCTGGCGGCACTACGCCCATGAACTCCAGAAACAGATCGATGATCTGATGGAAACGTGACGACACCAGCCGCTCAGGCTTCTTCGGGTCGAACGCGACCTCGAATAGCCATTCTTTGCCGGTCGCCTGGCGAGTGTCGGCCGAAAGCTCTTCGAGTGTCTTGACGACGGTCTTGAGGATCGATGGTACCGGGATGTCGACGCGATCTTTGTCCGTCTTGCCGATATAGATTTTTATCGTCATGAGGCCGTGTTCGTCCTCGGTGAGGCAGCCGAAATGAGCGCTTCGAACGCCGATGTCCCGGCGCGCCGCAAAGCCGGCGATGAGAATGGCGCAAGCTGCGAACAGATGCCGAATGGCTTCGTCCAGTAGGATCGTTTTTGTGGGCAGCAGTTCTCGTCTGCCGGCACCCAGGTTCCAGGTCGGCCAAATGCAGAACCCGCCCTCTGGCATGAGCTTCCTGGTGCTTGCCGTCTCGATAGCTCGGGTTCCGATCGAGACCCGATGACGAGCGTCATGAAACGTAGCCAGAATGTACTTGGAATAATTTGCCACGAACTTGGCTGCCGCGGTCATTGCCCTCATCATGTCCTCGGGAAGGAGTGTGTCAGTTCTCCCACCCTTTTTCCGATCACGATCCGAGATGGCGTCCATGGACATTGACTCAAACGGATCTTGTTCCATCCGGTCATGGTCGAGGTCACGCTCCGAGAGCCGGTAAAGGTACTCGAGGATCTCGAGGTAATTGGGCAGATTACGCCTCCCCTTCGTATCCGACGATATGCCCGGCACAGCGTCGTCAGTCTCCAAAGCCGAGCTCTCACTGGTTGCGTCTTCGTTCTCGTCCTCTTCGAGAATGCTGGCATCCAGCCTGGCCGAAGGGTCGGCATCGAGGAGTACTAGCTGGAACGAAGGTGAGCGTGCGAGCGCCGCGATGGTGACGCCGAGCTGAGACGCGAACCTGCGGTTGATGGCCAACGGTTCCGAGCTTGTCCGTGCCTCCAGCGCGAGGTCGAGCCTTTCCTCTATAGGAACGAGCGCCAAGGTTCCTCCCTTTGTGAGACGCTTGGAAAAGTCCGATGCGAAGTCCTCGGGAATCTCTGCAAAGGACCCATAGCCTTCCGCGATCCGATACCGCAGCACCCAGTCGAACCTTCGGGACATCTGCGCGACGTAGGTCGCGTCTAGCCCTCCGTTTCCTCGTACGCCGATCGACAACGACGTCAGTACCAAGATCTTTTTGGTCAAGCGGTCGGCATTGAGCGACCTGTGCGAAAGAAAGATGCCCGGAAAATCAACGGCCGCGTCGAACGAAACGAGATGCTCGACGTCTTTCCGCTTCTTGGAAGGATCGGCGGTGGCGATAAGCCAGCAGTTGTGTGTCAGGTCACGGTTCTTCCCGCGCGACCATCCTGTCTTCGGACGCTTCCCAATGGGGGTGGAGGGCCGAGTAGCCACGACGGCTGCCGGGATGGATCTGGCGCTCAGACGCGCCTTGTATGTCGAAAGCTTGATCATTTAAACGCTCCTGAGAGATTGAGTGGCGGGAGATCGACAAAACCGCGACGCAAATCGTCGTTGAACTCGTCGCTGATGCGTTTGAGGAGACGGCTCATTCCCGCTGATTTGAGCTTCGCGAAGATAGCCTTGGTGAACCCCCTCAGAGGCACGCCTACGAGCGACCAGCGGCGCGGGTCGGCAGTCTTCTCTTCGATGTCCAGGGACTTGCTGATTGCAAAAAGTGACCGGAGTTGTTCGTCCGATGGCGTGAAGCGGAAAGCTGGTGGCCCGGCGATAGGAGTGGAGACCCCGTAGCCGACCGCACTCGCCACTCCCGACACGCGGGCGAGGTTGTAGAACCAAACGTGCTGTTCGGGTGTCATGAGGAATTCGAGCGGTTTACCGACTTCGGCGATGACCAGAGATTGGATAGCGTTCTGGAAGAACCGTGTACTCTGCTCGAGTTCGCGTCTGATTTCGGGAGAGTTAAGGTAAACGGGAAGAAGAACCCCGGTACCAGCGTGTCCGGCGTCCGTCCGCAAGGCTTCCACCGTGTCCACGACCCTGAACATCAGTTGAAGGTATGACCTACGGATCAGTTTGAAGTTTAGGCCGGGGGTCGCAAGCGGGCCACTTTTGAACACCGTCGCGATTTCCCGCTTGTTAAGCGAGACCCCGCCGGAAACCGAGATACTTTTAAAGAACCGCTCATGAACGCGTTGGTCTTTCGTGTAGCCGTCAAGAGCCTCAACCGATGGACGAAGCAGCTCCAAAGCCACGTAGGCTGGGCTGGTGTACCCGACCATGGAACGTTGATCGCAATCGCCCCAGTTCTGTTCCCGTTCCGCTTCCTCCCAAGCCGCGACCGCGTCGGTCGCCCTCAGCCCTCTGAGTTGGGAATGCTCCAACAATGTTTGAACGAGGTGTCCAGCGCGATTTTTGAACGCTTGCACGAACGAGGCGCACGCTACACCGACCTCGTCCACGAGGCGGAACTGATACACCTCCGGCGGAATGTCCTCGATCGGTTGCCGGTTCCAACCAGTGTCGCAGCAAAAAACCATCTTCGCAGCCAAGACCGGTACGATGGTGGCGCCCACGCAGCACAGCACCAGGGTCATGATTTGCGGGAAATCGAGCGATGCAACCTTCGGAACGAGCTCGCCGAGACCGGCCTCTCGCCATGTTGCTGGGTCTGCCAGTAAGTTCATGGAAGCGTCGACGGCTTTAGAATTCGTCCGGACGCCGGATTTCGAGAACTGCGATTTCCCGGCCTGTTCAAAACTGCGGATCTCGGCCCTCACGACGGCTGAGATCGCATTGCAAGCTGCGCGTTCCTCCTTGGGAAGATCGGCAGCGATCCTCCCTTTGCGCAGCGGCTCGGCAGCTTTGAAGAACGACGCGTGCTTCTGAAGGACGTCCATTGCTGCGTCGCTGATGACCTTCATCGACACGCGGAGCTTCGCCGAACCAGTAAGGTTTTTTGTTTCAGGGAAACCGAGATCTGCGATCGACGCGCTCTCAGTTGGAACGTGGGTGAATTTCTTGTAGCGCCGTGAAAAATGCGGGTAGCTCCGGTTAGGGAGTTCCGACATATGTTCGAAGAGGTGACTGCAGTTGCGCATCAACCCCGTGACGGTTTTCGTGGCGAAGGCTCCGGACCCCTTCAGAGCGGTCTCGCACTCGTCAATCACCGACTTGATCGTCGTAGCATCGCAGTGTTCGTTGCCGCAGCCGGAAAGCGCGCGAACGACCGCGTCCGAATAGCTGGAAGGTTTCGACGTGACGTACGACATAAGGTAGCGAAATCCGACGATCTTTGTTGTGCCTCTGAGTTCGTTGGCCTCGTAAGCGAGCAAATCATCGCGGAACCGATCACCAAGTACCGATCCTATTTCCTCGACGCTCATCGGCGAGAACGGTGGTTCGACGTCCGCTGCCTTTCGCGAACCCTTCGGGTTTTTCGGCTTAAGGGGGAGGACCTTCGGGAGTTCTGGATAGATCGACGTGCTTAGACCCAGCCACCTGAAGACAGCGATCGCGTTCCTTCCATGCTCCAAAGCAACGGCTTCAGAATAGAGGTCGGACGCCAGGAGTCGCTGGTAGTTCGCCTTCAAAGCCCGCAGGAGGACGCCCTCGAAATCCTTCCTGCGTGCGGACCATCCTTCTGGCCGCTTCAGAAAAAGACGGAGCATGTCGAAACGGCCGTCGTCTTCGATCAACCCCAGCAGCAGCCTGGGGGCCAGCACATACTTCGTCCGTTTGTTCGTCGATTTGAAGAACAACGTGTATTTCGTCACGGCTTCGGCCAGATCCGAGTACCCTGTTTCGAATGCATCGACCGACAGGGCGAGCTCGTTCGCGCCCGCGAATCGTTCTTTCGCAGTGTCCATTGCTTTACCTATTGATTTTGATATCAAGGATTGGACTGCAGCGATTGGGCAGTCCAAGAAGGATTCGACCCGCTACTCGGACGCCACAGGAAAACTCGGCTCGGACGATTCCTTCATTCGCCACGGACGCCGTCGTGGACGCGATCCGTTCTCAAGGCGATCGCCGCGGCGGGGCCGCCGCAAGGATTCCCACTCGTGATCTCCGATCCCGAACCAGTGCCCGTCGCGGAGCAATGGCACACCCATGTTTCGGCTAGCTGTTTGGTGACCCTGCCACTTGAGAAATCGATCCTCCATGCTCGCCGCCATAGGGAACCGGACTGCCGATCCATTCCTTCCCGGAATGGGGAGCCGGCCATGCATAGCGATGGAACTTCCTGCGAAACTTCAGCGAGTTGTCCAGCAGTCAGCATGCTTTTGTCGCGCCCGAGATCAGGACGCTCCGCGCCATGTGGAGCCGCCTTTCTGCGGACGGTTTCAGGCTCCGCCTCAGATCTCAAGGCGCCGCCTCCGGGGCATTCCCACAGGTCCCTTTGAGTAAAACCGGTCTTACAAGAGTAAGTCGTTTACCTACGGAATTCATCTTTCTCTCCTTTCAGAGCATGTTTTGCCGTCCTCTGGACGCCGGTCGTCCGAGGGTGATTAGATGGCTGGGCGTTGGTGAGACCATACGCGGGATCGGTCCCGCTTCGAGAGCAGGCTGGCGTCCGCGTGATTCGTCCAAGAGTTTGGACGAGCGCATGTTTCATGCACCGAAGCGCCTTGATTGAGCCGATCGGATTGCACAGAAACTGGCTGTAGATCGAATATTGCCTAGGAGAATCCGCTGCTTAGCCGAAAGGCACAGTTACGCCTCGACGGACCGTTGAATACAGTAGCGGTTTCAGCTAGATAGTATCAGGTGTTTGACATGCAGGGCCTCCGAAAAAGGTTCTGGTAGTCGGGTGGGTTAGTTTTTCGACGACAGGCCCGCCCGACTCACAACTAGGACCCTAGAGCAGTTCGCTCCCGCGAACAAGGGACTCTCCGTTGGACTTATTTACCATTTGAGGCTTTGATTTTGGTGGACGTCGGCGAACAGTTCGCGATGCTTCTGCTCTCTCTTGAGAAGAGGGTCCTGCAGAAAGAAGATGAGTTAGCCCAATTTCGCGTCCGCGCCGACCAGTACTGTCGCGATCAGGAAGCCGAAATCTCCAAGGCCAAGGCGCAGGTTGAAATCATTCGAGCCCAGATGCTTGAGGTGAAGAAGGAACCGCTCGTCGACAATCCCCTCGCCCCGGTGAAGGAGGAGAAGGCCCAACTGACTTCGACTGTTACTCAGTCTGATCGAATAAGAGACGCCGCAAAGGTCTTACTTCGCGAAGCCGGCGAGCCTGTCATGCAGCTTGAACTCAAGAAGCGGATGGAAGCCAAAGGCATTTACATTCATGCTCGGAATCCTGTCGATCTAATCCGTTCGGCCTTGCGGCGCAATCCTGAATTTAAGCATATTCACGCCCAAGGCTGGACGCTCACGGACGCCGACGCCTAAAGCGACACGGACGCTTAGCAAAAATAGTTGGGCCCCGGTCGGGACAGAGTTTGACATGGCGTAAGCCTTCGGGTGTGCTCCGAGTGCAAACAAGGCTCCCTGTCATGATTGAATTCGTCTCCACCACTGGTAACGGCACCGTGCAACACGAGGCCTTTTCTCACGGGCGTCCACTATGGGAAGGGGACGACCCGATTGCCCTCCTTGGCCAGGACGCCTATGCGACTTGGCCCTTGGGCGAAGCCGAACAGCTTGGCCGCTACCTCCAAAAACACAGCGACATCGTCGTGACGATGGAGTGGAACCTCTCCCAGGAGACTGGGGTGTTAGGAATAGCGATCGTCAAGCCCGACCACATAGATTTCTATGGATCCATCTTCTCGCTGTTTGAAAGCGGCCCCCTTGAGCAGGTCGCCCGGCAGTAAAACGCTCGCGTTTTTGACTCCTCTACTTCGTAAGAGGCAGAACGAAAGGAAGCGCTTGGCTATATGCTGCATCTCGCATTATAGTATTCTAATGTGCTGACGGAAAACTTCCCTGCCCATGGCATATCTCCGTGGGACACTGACACAGGGATCGGACCTCTGGGTGCTGGTCCCCTTTTTTCTGTCTGCGTGACTTCCATTCCGAGCTTGAATCCCAGCAACCGACGACACCGTCAGCCGGCGACTGTGAAAGCCGACCTCCGAGCCCAGATCACCACCTGACGAATCACCGCTCGACTGACTACAGTGCAATCCTTGAGAGCATTGGGGTCAGAAGTTTCATGCATATTGAATCAATTAGACTTCGTAATTTTCGCCGTCTTAAGGACGTACGTATCGATCTGGCCTCCGACATCTCTATCTTCGTGGGCGCAAACAATAGCGGTAAGACGTCTGCCACCCACGCGCTCCAGCTCTTTACGGCGGCTTCACGCGAGCGGTTCTCGCTTCACGATTTCAGCTCGGACTGTTGGATTGCCATCGATGCATTCGGCACCGGTGAAGTAGATGAACTGCCGACTATCTCGATGGATATCTGGTTCAACGTAGAGCCGGCAAACCTCCATCGGGTCGTCGAGCTCCTTCCCAGCCTCGCCTTTACGGGAAGCAAAGTCGGGATCCGAGTGTCGTTTGCCGCCTCTGATCCTGGTGCATTGTTGCAGAGCTTCCAGACAGCCCACGCCCTCGCGGCAGCGAACGTCCAGCCGGCAGCGAACGGCGCTGGCGACTATCACCCTTCACCTAGAACGCTCTGTGACTACCTTCGGGACGACGGAGGCGTCAGGCTGCGTCATGGTTTTGAATTACAATATCATGTTCTGGATCGGGCATGCTTCGACAACGATCTGCGCGAACACGCTGATTATGTCCCGCGACTGATCTCATCAGACAAGGGACGGAACGGGAAGGACATCCTGGCGAGCCTCGTCAAAGTCGACTTCCTGCATGCCCAACGCCACCTTTCAGACTCAGCAGGAGGATCGCGTGCCGAGGAGCTGTCACGTGTCCTCGGCCGTTTCTACCAGCGAAACCTGGAGCAAAGCTCCGCAGATTTCGAAGCCCAGCGTGCGCTTGCCGCTTCCGAGATGATGCTCAACGATCATCTCGGCCGTGTCTTTGGCCCGACCTTAGATCGTCTCTCGGAGCTCGGTTATCCGGGATTGGGGAATCCTCGCCTCCTAATCAAGACAGCGTTGAACCCAGCGACAATCATGAGTTCCCAGGATGGGACGAAGGTTCACTATGCGCTCGGCGATGAAAATGAACACGGCGTACTGCCGACGCTTCCCGATCGGTACAATGGCCTCGGTTTCAAGAACCTCATCTACATGGTCGTCGAACTCCTCGACCTCCACGGGAGATGGTTGGATATCGAGGAGAGCAGGCCGCCGCTCCACCTCGTGTTCATCGAGGAGCCGGAAGCTCACCTACACGTTCAGCTTCAGCAGGTCTTCGTCCGAAAGGTCCTGGATATCCTTAAGATCGACGGCGACGACGGGCTCTACTATACGAGCCAGCTCGTGGTCTCGACCCACTCGTCTCATATTCTCTACGAGCGTGGTTTCCGGCCGATCCGCTATTTCCGACGCATGCCCGGAGCAGCCGGACAGACGTCCGACGTACTCAACCTCTCATCGTTTTATGAAGATACGTCGCCGCGCAATCGGAATTTCCTCGAGCGATATCTCAAGCTCACCCATTGCGACCTGTTCTTCGCCGACGCCGCGGTGCTGGTCGAGGGCAATGTGGAACGCCTCCTGCTGCCACAGATGATTGCGATGGCGGCTCCCCGTCTGCGATCGGCATATCTGAGTGTCCTTGAGATCGGTGGAGCATTCGGGCACCGGTTCAAGAGCCTAATCGAATTCCTCGGCATCACAACGCTCATCATAACGGACATCGACAGCGTGCTCCCTGGTGCGCCCCCTGAGATAGAACCCGAAGATGACATTGCCGGACAAGAAGGTGAACCGCAGCCTGCCGTCGCAGAGAACCCTGCGGAAGCGGAAGCGGCTGCTATTGTCGCGGAAGAGGAAGAGCCGGAAGACGAGAATGAGGAGCCCGGCCCCGGCACCGCCTGCCTGGTTTCGATTGACGGCGCGGTCACGTCGAACCAGACGCTGATCAAATGGTTGCCTGGAAAGACGCTTATTGCGGATCTTCTGGCTGCCGATGCTAGCGACTGCACACAGACGAGAGCGGTTGAGCATGGGGCACTGGTACGGGTTTCCTATCAGACGAGCACCGAGGTTGTTTGGAGAGACGAGACAAGGACCCTCGCCGGACGCACATTGGAGGAAGCCTTCGCGCTCGAAAACCTTGTCTGGTCTCAGGATAAAGACCGTCAAAGCCTTAAGCTCAGGATTAGGGGGGCGGCCAAACTAGACCTCTTTGAAATCTCCGCTCGGCTTAACCGGAAAATCGCTGGCGCCAGCTTCGGCAAGACCAACTTTGCACTAGCTCTGCTCGAGCAGGATCCGAAGGACTGGTCGGTGCCACGGTACATCTTCGACGGCCTCAGGTGGTTGGAGAATGAAGTCATGCCACCGGAGGACGGCGGGGGCGACGCACGCGGAGACGCCGGGGAGCTCGAACCTTTCGGGGACATCTTCGAATGACCAGTCGAATTGGAAAACCGGACACGAAGGCCGACATCGAGCTGCGTACCGCGCTCGACAATCGGCCGCCCACAAACTTCGTGATGGTGGCAGGAGCCGGATCAGGGAAGACAACCTCGTTGATCAAGGCGCTGGCTCATCTCTCCCGAACGCGTGGGAACGAGCTTCGCATGCGCGGACAGCAGATTGCCTGCATCACCTACACGGACGTGGCTGTGAACGAAATCCGAAGCGACGTGGGCAACGATCTTCTTTGTCACGTCTCCACGATCCATAGCTTCCTGTGGTCGCTAATCCATACGTTCCAGACAGACATTCGCGATTGGGTTCTCTCGCGGATCGATGAAAAGATCACAGAGGGAAACGACCGGCTCGCCAAGCCGGGGACGCGTGCCGCGACCCGCCCTAAGATCGAGGCCGCGCTAGCTCGATATCAACAGCAGAAGGAGATTGTGCGTCGCCTGCAGAGGTTCACCTACGGAACCGGCAGCGACTATGGTCATGGCGTGCTGGGGCACCCGGATATAATCAAACTAGTCCCTGCCCTGATCGAGCAGAAGCAGCTCCTGCGAAACCTTCTGGCCGCACAGTATCCCGTTTTGTTCGTGGACGAGAGCCAGGATACGACCCCGGCCTTTATCGAGGCACTCCGGAAGGTCGCGCAAACGGTGGAACATCCGTTCTGCCTGGGATTTTTCGGCGATCCAATGCAGAAGATCTACACTGCGGGCGCTGGTGTGATCGATCGCGAGCAGGATTGGATCGAGATTCTAAAGCCGGAGAATTTTCGATGCCCACAGCGCGTGTTGAAGGTCATAAATGCTATCCGGGCGGAAGACGACGATTTGAAACAGGTGAGAGGCAGAACGATAAAAGTGGAAGATCAAGACGTCCCAGTGGATGGGACGGCGAGGATCTTTCTTCTGCCTGCAGATGAGGATCGCACCCGGCGCGTCGGTGAGGTTCGGAAGTATCTTGGCCACGTCAACGACGACCCTCTATGGGAGAGCGACCAGAAAGACGCAGATGTGCGGATGCTTGTCGTCGTTCATCGAATGGCAGCAAAACGACTGGGTTTCCCAAATCTCTATGCATCCTTGAATGACGAGGCGCCTGACAGCCTGAAGGACGGCCTCGTTGATGGCACCGCATGGCCGCTTCGTCCATTCATCACATACCTTCTGCCCTTGGCATCTGCCGTGCGAGCGGGCGACGACTTCGAGATCGTAACGATACTGCGCGAGAAGGGTCCGCTGCGTGATCCAGGAGCCGGTCAAAATGTAGCCGGCGTTCTCCGACAACTTCACGACGCGACACATGAACTCGATCGTCTTTTTTCCGAGCCAGCGACAACGATCAGAGAGATTCTGAACTTCGCGATAAATTCGTCGCTGATCGCTGTAGACGAACGGATGTCGCGACATCTTGCAGCCCCGGTAAACCCGGCAGATGAGCTTGATCCGGAGTACCTCCCGATGGTGGAATTCCTGGCCAGCCCGGCCATCGAGCTTTGGGGCTACCAGAAATACATCGAGGATCTGTCTCCCTTTGCTACCCAGCAGGGCGTCAAGGGGGCCGAATTTGACAGAGTGCTCGTCCTTCTCGACGACGAGGAGGGCAAGGGTCAGAACCTGTTCTCGTACGGCAAATACTTCGGCATCACTGAGCTGTCCGATACGGATGAACGCAATATCGCGGAACGCAAAGATTCCGTGATCGACCGTACAAGACGCCTTTTCTACGTCTGCTGCTCGCGTGCTGTTCAAGACCTGGCGGTGGTGATGTTCGTGCCAGATGTCACCGCGGCAAGGGCTGCGATCCTTAACAAGGGCTTCTTTCGACCCGAGGACATTCTGGAGGAAGGGTCACTTGCTGGCTAGGATGCCCTTCCGACGCCCTGGTCGCCATCACCGCAAGGCAACTTCGAGGGCCTCCAGGAACCGAGCGCCGTAGCGCTCCAGCTTCGTCGGACCAACGCCCGATATCTCCAGCATTTCGTCAAGCGTCGATGGCCGGCTTGTCGCGAATGCGATCAGGGTCGTGTCCGGGAAAATGACATAGGGGGCGACCCCGAGTTCCTTGGCAATGGCGAGCCGCTCCTGCCGAAGAACCTCGAAGACCTCCCGGTCGTCCGCGGACAGACCGGAGCGAGAGGAGTAGTTCGACGCCTCGACGCTACGTTTCGTGCCACGGGCCACGGACCGATCGCGACGAAGGGTCACCGACCTTTCCTTCTTGAACACTGCGGCGGCTGATTCCTGCAGCTTCATCGCGCCGAATTCATCATGCTCGACTCGAATAAGGTTCAAGGCGAGAAGCTGCCTGTATATCGACTGCCAGCTTGCAGCATTGAATTCCTTGCCCGCTCCGAAGACAGCAAGATCCACGTGTCCGAACCTCTTGGTCTTGTCGGTCGTTTTCCCGATGAGGACGTCGATGACATGGCCGACGCCGAACCTTTCGCCAGTCCGGTAGATGGCCGCGAGTGCCTTGATTGCTGCGTCGCTCCCGTCCCAGGTCTCGATCGGCTTCGTGCATGTGTCGCAATTGCCGCAGTTGCCAGGGTGTTGCTCGCCGAAGTGTCCGAGGATTGCCTGTCGGCGGCAGGCCGTCGTCTCGCAGATGCCGACCAGCGCGTTTAGCTTGGCGCGTTCGATCCTCTTTACCTGATCTGAAGCGTCACCCTCCTCGATCATCCGGCCGCGTTGAACAATGTCCTGCATGCCGAAGACCATGAACGCCTCGGACGGAAGGCCATCACGACCAGCGCGCCCCGTCTCCTGGTAGTAGCTTTCGATCGATGATGGCAGATCGAGATGGGCGACGTAGCGAACGTTCGGCTTGTTGATCCCCATCCCGAAAGCGACTGTGGCGACCAGACAAAGCCCCTCTTCAAGACGGAAGGCGTCCTGGTTGGCCGCCTTGACTGCAGGATCCAGCCTGGCGTGGTAGTGCTTTGCGCGGACGCCGTTCTCGTTCAACCACTCGACGGTCTCCTCGACCTTCTTGCGGGATAGACAGTAGACGATACCGCTTTCGCCTTCGTGCCTCTTCAAGAAGTCCAGGAGCTGGGCCCGCGGATTGCTTCGAGGGAGTATCTCGTAGCTGATATTCTTTCTATCGAAGCTGTCGACGTAGACCTCGGCGCCGGCGATGTTGAGCAGCTTGACGATGTCTTTCTGCGTGTGCGGATCCGCCGTGGCGGTGAGAGCGACGATCGGAACGCCGGGGTACATTTCCTTCAGGCGTCCAAGCGCCAAGTAGTCCTTTCGGAAATTATTTCCCCAAAAACTGATGCAATGTGCTTCATCGACGGCGATCAGGGACAGGCCGTCCGGTCCGAGCATCGACTGCAGTCCACCGGCCGCGACACGTTCGGGCGTGACGTACAACAGCTTCATCTCACCGGCACGCAGACGACGCCTGACCTCCGCTGCCTCCTCCGGGGCCTGCTCCGACCACAATGCGCCTGCGGCGACGCCCAGTTCCTTCAGTTCCTCGACCTGATCTCGCATGAGAGCCACGAGCGGCGACACGACGACCGCCGTGCCCGGCATGCAAAGTGCCGGGAGTTGAAAGCATAGCGACTTGCCCTTACCCGTGGGAAACAGAACAAGCGTATCGCGTCCCGACATCACGTTGTTAACAACATCAGCCTGCATCCCGCGAAATTCAGGATACCCCCATACGTTCCGAAGCACCTGCAACGGATCGACAAGTTCTGGAGAGTAAGTCATTCCAAATGTGTTGTTTTGCGACGTCGCCATTCCACCCGCTATATATCTTTGAAAAATCCGCGATCCTGGAATCGATCACCTCCAGGCTACCACGGCGGCGGTGCGTACGACTCGACCCGTTCATCCTATCAACAGCTTCTGACGCCGCAAGCGCATCGATTGCACTCGATGCGCCGTATACGGCGACTTCCGGATGGATCTTGATCGCACCATTGTTATACTCCGCTCCAATCCCTTATCGACATCCGGGCGGGACCTGATGAATCTCGGATCAAGCCTAGCCCTTATCGCGCGCTCTCAGGTGCTGGCACGCGACAAGGATTAGGAACGTCTGGGTGCAGATGTGCGCAAGGCATACGGCGTCACGGCTCCTGCATCGAAGTCCTCGACCTTTCGTTCCACATCCGCGACAGTCCGATTTACCTGTGTACAGCAGCAACCCGAAGTTTAACTTCTTGGGCTGCAATATATTGTAACCTTCAAAGAGATCGAAAGGATTCGATGCCGACCGTTACAGCAATCGAGTGGGACATCCTAGAGGCGCGCGTCCGCCGGACCGCTGCGCGTCATAAGCTGAGTTCGCAATCAACTTCGTTTCTCTATCTTGTGTTGGAGCAGTTCTTTCCCGATCGTGCCACGGACTTCCCGGAGATGGTTGTCGACGGCGGCAACGACCTGGGCGTCGATGCCATCGAGATCATAGAACAAGACGATAGCGCTGAAATCTTCATAATTCAGTCAAAGCACCGGACCTCGCACAAGACGACCGACAGGACCGTAAACGAAGGAGAAGCTCTGAAAGTGGTGCGCTTCGTGCAGGCGCTCTTTGACCAGGACCAGTGGCTTTCAGACCGAGGCAATCTGCAGGTCAGTGAGGCTGCAAAGCGTATTTGGGAACTGCATCGTAGCGGGGTAATTTGCCGCTACCGCATCGTATTCTGCACCAATGGCGCATGCTTACACGAATCTGCAGAAGCCCTGCTGCGTAGCGCAATCAAGAACCTGCCAAACGTTGTATTCGAACAGTACGCCGCACGCGACCTCCTCCGCGACCTGGGACAGTCGGCTAGTGGCCGGGAGTCTGGCGTCCTGCAGGCGATCGGGCGAGACACACTCGAGCGGATCGACGGCGACGTGCGAGGCGTCATCGCGTCGGTCGACGCAGCTTCCTTTGTTAAGCTGATCCAGACCGAGGACGGGAAGTCCGTCAAAAGACATCTTTTCAATGAGAACCTGCGTGTGTTTTTGGGCACCAACGGCGGCTACAACAGCAACATCATCGAGACCGCATCGTCGTCGGAGAGCTACCTTTTCTGGTACCTCAACAATGGCGTTACCATCACCTGCCGCAACTATTCTTTCAACAAGGCGCATGTCAGTCCTGTTATCAGGGTCGAGGACTTCCAGATCGTAAACGGAGCGCAGACTTCACACTCCCTGATGGAAGCGTATAGACGTTCCCCCGACGATCTCCGCAATGTCGTGATCCTCGTCCGCATCTACGCGACAGACCGAACAGACATCATCGAGCGCGTGGCCGTGGCGACAAACAGTCAGGCCCGCATACAGGCGCGAGATTTACGCGCAAACCACCCGGCGCTCAGGAACCTGGAAACCGCCTTCCGCGACAACGGCTACTTCTTTGAGCGGAAACGTAACTCGCATCCAGACGTCGAGCCGAGCAGGCGCATCGACGCACTTAAGCTAGGCCAGATCCTGCTGGCCTATAAGCTGAGGGAGCCCGATCGAGCCAAGGCAGATTCGGATTCGATCTTTGGCGACCGCTTCGGGTTAATCTTCCACGAGCACTATGGAATTAACGAGCTCTGCCGAATCTTCGAGCTTTATTCCATCATCGAGACGATGCGTGACGACCACATGATCAAGCAGCGTGACGCCAAGGACCGGCCTGGCGAGGCTCAATACCTCGTCTACGGCCACTGGTTCATCCTCTACGCTGCGTCGCTGATACTCACGCACTCCAAGAAGGAGATCCCTACAGGAGCTGCCGCGCAAGACCTCGTGCTCCAAGCCCTCTCGCTCGTAGCGCGCGCGTGCCGTCCGACCAAAACCGCCCATTATCAGCTCTTCCGCAGCTCGAAAACCAAGGAGCGGATCGTCGAGGAGCTGGACGGCCGGCAGATGACACTCTTCGACCAGCTTCAGCCCGAAAGCTGACGTCGCAGCCCCGGATATCCGTGGATTGGAGAGCCTCGATCCAACGTTTCTCAAGATCGACCGTCAGGCGTCGCAAGACAACTCTCGCCGGTCCCCGAAGGGCGTCAAACGTCCTGCGGCCCACAATGAACTGTCTTCAGCCAAGGCTCAATCTTGCCTCGCAGGGAGAACGGCTTAGATCCTGACCTTTACAGTGGATGAATACGAGTCGCTGTCCCAAAAACGTTCACCAAGCCCTTTGCTCTTGAAGAACGAAGATTCTTCAAATGGCACCGAAAGGAGCTGGCTGGCGTCCGCCGCGCTAAGTTTCTGGATTTCTTCGTCCACCTTATCGATAGCTCGCGCCCTTCGGTCAATTACGGACGGGATTGCAGTCTCCAGTAGATTTTTCATTATCATCACCACATAGAAGTCAACATGGGTGCGCTTGTGGACGAAGTTGAGTGAGTTGCTCTCGCCGTTTTCGATGTAAAGAAGCTTTTCGCTATTCCAGTTGCCATTGTCTTCCCCAAAGTGGGCAACACACTTGTCGCGCAATCTCACGATAACGTTGTGCGCGTCGCGCTGCTCGGGGCTGAACGCCCCCTCGAAACCGACTTTGAAGCGCTCACTCGAGGACGAGGATGCGCGGACGTAAAGAACGATAGCGTGAGTCAGCAGTGCAGGCGCTACGATGTCTTCCATCTCGGCCTTCAACTCCTTGCCTCGCTCGATCAGCGCATCGAGCGAATCTTGGACAGAGTGAAGGTCTAGGCTTACTGATTCTGCCGCCTGCGCCCGCTTTATAGCATTTATCAAAGGCTGGTATTGGGGGCCGATCAGCCTGAAGGCACCGGCAGTCAAATCGCATGCTTTCCTGTGCATAGGCTCCGCCGATCGTTACAACCAACTCAGATGAAAGATCGATAGAGTTAATGCAAACCTACCTCGTAGCAAAGACAGGACAACATCCCGGAGCTGACAAAGACGTTGCTATTGGACCGCCGTCCAGTCACCAACAGATTATGCCGAGGAGATTTCGTCGATCGCCGTCCTGCTCTCTGGCGAAATCGCCAGCGAGACCGCAATTCGACGGTCGCCATTGAAACCTACCTGAGATTGCAAGTGTCGACTGCTAAATGTATGCCGATCCGTGATCCGGACGAATCGCACTCCGGGTGGTCCATCGTCCTGGTGAGGAGTGAATATGCGCTACGTCGATCGGAGCAGGACGTCTGTACCGAAAGCACTGCTATCTGATCGAGTAAGAGCCGCGATCGAGGACGTGCAGCGATTTATGAGACGGTCGGAGGACGAAAAGGCACAGCGGCGGAGTCCATACGACGAATCCATCATTCACCGGTCCGAAGTTCCTCAGGCTCTATCTGAGCTCTTCTTCCATAAATGCGCCTACTGCGAGAGTCGCTCAGCCAACACGATCGACCACTTCCGCCCCAAATCTCTGTATCCGTGGCTCGCCTACGATTGGGAAAACCTCTACCCAACATGTTTCGAGTGCGATCGCAGAAAGGGTGGGGCATTTCCCATGGCGGCGGCGCCTGCCCCTCCATTTTCAACGATTGGAGAGGCCCGTGCTTTCGAACACGTCCTGTTTGTCGACCCGTGTTTCGACGATCCAAGGGCGCATCTGCGGTTCTGCTCTGATGGCCGCTATCAACCGCTGACGGACAAGGGACAAGGAACGATCGGGTACCTCGATCTCAACAGGAAGAACCTGGTTTGGAGGCGCAACGAGGTTATTGAAAGGATCATAACACGGCTCGAATTCGGTTTGCAAAACAGCCCTGCTCTGGAAACTTTTATCGAGCCGGAAGCAGAATTTTCCGGAGCGGCGACCCAGTACCTAAGTCTACTTCTCGAAACGGCGATCGGGCGTCGTCCTGCGTGGCGGAGATACGGTCCCTCGGGACAAAGGCTGATGCAGGAATTATACCGTGTCGAGGAGAATGCGCTTCGGAGCGCGGCCGCACAGTTACGAGAAGGGTCTGATGCCTTCGAGCCAGACTATAATCCTTCTCGGGTGATGAGACCGGCGCATGAGGTTCGACCTCCTGCTCCGGCTGCCATCAGCGTAGTCGAGATCAACAATTTCAAGAGTATTGGCAACCTAACCCTTCATGTTCCTCCTCTCAGAAAAGACAAAGGAACGGCCGGCGCGCTTATGCTTCTTGGTGAGAACGCGGCTGGGAAGAGTTCCGTACTTGAAGCCATAGCACTGACGATGCTTAGCGAGCGTGAATCCTCTGGTTTGGTCGAGGCGGAGGATCTGTTGCGTCGCAAAGGCGCGCAGCGGCTTGAGCTGGTAGACACTGAGCCGGTATCTGTGAAGATCAGCTTCCATGATCGTCCAGAGCCAGCAGTCTTGAATGTCGATCCGCTAAAGAGACGCATCGAAAGTACTCCTCAGCCGCGATCTGTCGTGATTGGCTACGGCCCCCGCCGCTATTCAAAGGACGGCGCGCCCTGGTTAAAGTCGAAATCTGCCCGCGTCCGGAGCCTCTTCCACCCAGCCGTTGCTCTTCCAGACCCGGCTGCGTGGTTGCGCGAGATCGCGGTGAGCGAGTCCAACAAGTTCAATGCGGTCGCCCGCGGGCTTCGGGAGATCCTTGCGCTTCGAGAGAGCGATGACCTCGTTCTCGATGAGCTAATGGGCGTTTGCGTGCGAGTGCAGGGTCGACTTGAACCCGTCGGCCGACTGAGCGAGGGATACCGCTCTCTGTTCGCCATGGCTGTCGACATTATGCGTGAACTTTTGCAAGACCAGCCTGAGCTGGAGAACGCTCGCGGCGTCGTACTGATCGACGAAGTGGAAACCCATCTGCATCCCCGCTGGAAAATGAGGGTTATGTCAGCTCTCAGACGCGCCATGCCCAATGTCACGTTCATCGCAACGACCCACGACCCATTGTGCCTCCGCGGCATGGAGAACGGTGAAGTGATCGTGCTTTTCAAAGACGTAGACCGACAAATCGCGGTGATGGAAGACCTCCCTGATATAACCGGCATGCGGGCAGAGCAAATCCTGACGTCGGATTATTTTGGGCTCAACAGCACAGCGGACCCCGAGATCGAGGCAAACCTGACTGACTATGTCGAGGCGCTAACCAGGGCGAACTCCGGAGACCAACGGGCTCAAGAAGATGCAAGCCGGCTTGGTCAAGCGCTTCGTAGCACTTTGGTTCTTGGCGACACGGCCGCGGATCAGATTATTCAGGAAGCGCTAGGCCGTTTCCTGTCGGAGCGACGAGACCTGCCTCCGATTGAAAGATCAAGCTCCAGAAAAGAAGTGGTGGAGCGCATGCTCGGTGCTTTCCGCAAACCTTTGGATGGCGCATGAGGTACGTTGACCGCTCTACGAGACCCGCGCCCGAAAGCTTGAGTGCTGCCGATGGCGGGGGACTCAAGGAATACGCCAAGGCGAAGGCGTACTATGCAAAGGTGCCGCCTCACAAGAAGGCGTATCCTTTCAAAGCCTATAAAGCTGACGACGTTGCGCTGGCCCTTCGCAACCTCTTTCACGGCAAATGCGCCTACTGCGAGCTTCGTTATGAGGGTGGCCAGCCGATGGACGTCGAGCACTACCGACCCAAGGGCGGCATTCAGGAGAGGGACGATCACCGCGGCTACTGGTGGCTCGCCGCCGATTGGAACAATCTTCTTCCATCCTGCATCGACTGCAACCGCCGCAGAGGTCAAATATCGGCGGACGCTGTCATGACGCTCGCCCAACTCGAAGCTGCGTTCGCGTCGATAGGAGATACGGAACCTGGCGGAAAGCAAGACGCCTTCCCTACCTTGGACGGTGTTTGGGCGGACCCGGAAATTGACCCGAACACCATAGAGAGCCCCGCGTTGATCGATCCCACCCGAACGGATCCAAAAAACCACCTGCATTGGCCGCAGGCTGATGTATCCGTGGTATTGCCGGTGGTCGATCTGCTTGGAAGCGAATGTCCCCGCGCAACTGCGTCCATCCTTATCTACGCATTAAACCGCATAGGGCTGGTACAAAGTCGGCTGGAAATCCGGCAGTCGTTTGACGCCCAAATACGCTTGATCCGAGAAGTGGCGACGGCAGCAATGGAGCTCGTTGACCCGCGCCGTGAGATATTCATGAAAATCGCGGAAGATGGAATTCTAAGCCTACGCCGCCAAACCGGGATCGAGCACGCTTTCTCAGCAATGCTTTCGGCGAGACTAGAAGCATTCGAAGCCGAATTCAGTACCCTGCTCGAAGCCGAACTGATTTGAATTGTTTTCTCGACTTGGGTGATAGATCTGTGATCTCTTCGAACCCATCCCGGCGTATTGCTCGACTTCTCAGAGGTTGACAACAAGAGTGACGAACGGGTTTCCCGGCATCTTCCAGGCGTTCGGCGACCGCCACGGCTCAGCCGTCATGACGCCGGACGGCGCCGTCCGGGCCCGGCTCTATTCGCCACATGTCAAGGCGAATCCGTAGACCTGGTCACGGTCGGCGGCGACGATATCAGCTACTGGTGGTCGGAATAGAGATAGTGACGCAGGCAGCGATAGCAAGGGTGGGCGCCTTGACGGTCGAAAAACGGACGACATCTCTCTGTCATGGCCCGCTTACCTTCCCCTCTATTCCCCGGACATCCCGATCGTTCCCTGAAGTGTCAGGAAGCGATGGACGACGCCTTCGCCATGGTCGCGTCGAGGCGGGCTGTAAACCGCAAGAAGTGGCGGCGGCGCTCGTCGATCTGGCGGACGACCACATGCTGGCGGTGCTTGCAACATTCCTCACAAAGGCTGTAGCTCAGCTCAATGGATCATCACTCAGCCGCTCCACGAGCTTCATCGTCGGTGATGTTGGGATGAGAAAATTGGAGCGCCGGAACGGCGGTAGACGAAGGCCGGTCATAATTTATGCTCGGTGCTTATAAGTCTTTTGGACCGACTGATCGTTTCAACATTTCGCGAGGAGCACATGGACGTCAAATATTTCGCCGACCTGCGCACTAACTTCATCAGAATGTACTATCGGGAGGGTTGCAAGCCGTTCATCGCGATCCAGAGAGCAATCGACGAAAAGATGCCGCCTTTCGACGAGCCGCCAAGCGAGTACGACATCGAAAGCGGCGAGCCGCCGTATCTTGTGGAATGGCTCGAGGCCGAGATGGCGCTCAATGTGCTGGGCTACTCATGTCTCTCGATGCTGTCGAACTCGCTTAAGATCGCCTTCATGAACTTTGAACGCGAGTTCAGATTCAAGCCGAGCGCCGAGGCGAAGAAGACCCTCTTCAAGCAGGGTTTCGTCACGGGCTACAAAGGCGTCCTCTCCGAGATCCTCGACACCGATTGGAGCGACTGCCCCGCAGACCTCGCGATCATCGAACAGGTGGTTCTGGCCCGCAACATCACCCAGCACATGGACGACTACTCGGGATTCGATGCCTACTACGACGAGACTACGATTCGGAAGCACCCACGCCTCTTCTTTGTAGGCGGCGACAAGGAAGAGCTTGACCCGGAGGATCCCTCCTCATGGTTCGGTCGCCGTGTTGAGGTCACCGAAACCGATCTTTTCCAAGCCATCGAGGAGGTAGAGAAGCTCGTCGAGTACATCGTTTGCCGCGAGGACAAGGCTTCCGAATGGCGAATGGGTAGACGCAATGAATCCTAGTCTCGCCTTGAAAACGTGCACCAGCCCGGCAGAACCCACGCCCCAGAGAAGAAGCTTCTGAACGAGCCATTGGCGCATCCATCGGAACACGAAGGCGGTTTTGATGCGAGTTCAGGCTGCGGGATGTCTCCCGTTGGCGTCCGTTCGATGATCGGCAACCGGTCGCCGTCTGAGACGGTTTCGTTCAATACCCGTATCTTCCGAAGCGAGACAGGGCGCTGGTTGACCCAGGCGTCCGGCATATCCTGTAGCGCGACGTGGTCCGGACCGTTGAAGACGATCTCGCCCGCCAGTTTCTCGAAGTCGAACTCGATGAAGATAAGGTGGTCGGCGCGGGCGTCTACCTTTCTGAAGACAGGACCGCGGCGGTTCCCGTTGCCTTGACCTGAACGGATCGTCCGTCCAGCGCATGACCGTCGATGCCGGTCCCACCGCCGGGCCTGAGGATCAGGCCGAAAAGCTCGGCCGCCACCGCTTCGCCGAGGTCGCCGACGAGTTTCCCGTCGAGAGTGAAGGAGAGGCCCGGCACGGCGTAGTGTCGTCGGACGCGATCACGCGCGATTACCAGTTCGGCGATGACGGGCGGCAATATGAACTTCGTCACTTTAGGTATCCAGCGACTCTTCCCATTCCGCCCCCATGACCCACGAGAGCGCCGACATACGCCCGCTCAGGAGTCCCCAGTCGAAATCGTCCCATCCAAGGTTCTTCTTCCCATACTTCCGTTCGATGCGGCGGGCGGCCTTCTTTGCGATCTCGAAGACCTTTTCTTGTTCCGGCTTTAGCGGCTCCTCGCCGCTTTCTATCTTTTCCACCCATACCATATGGCGGTTCCACCAGACCTTGTCCCAGAACTCGTTGTACGCCGCGAGGATGGCGGCGTCGTTGCGGCGAAGAACGATGGGCCAGAATTCGCCTTCGACCTCGTCGGACGGAATCCACTCGACCTTGTCGCCTTCCGGCGTGTAGCCGATCGAGTGACCGTTCGGTCCTTTTTCGCCAGCCTGCACCGGATCGTGCGTCTGTGCCTTCGTCCTGGAGATCCCGACTATAGTCTCACGGAACCGGTCAGCTTCCGCGGGATCGATACCGGCCGTCTTCAGAGCGATCATCATTTCCGTCAACTCACGCGCCTTCGACGGTTTGCGCGGCGTTCGGGTTGGTCGGTGCAGCGTCCGTACCAGGCTGGTGAGATGCTTGAAGAGTTGATGGGTGAGCTCGGCAGGGATTCCGAACGAGCCGGTCAGGGCCTCTTTGTAGGTGGTTGCCTGGAAGTCTTTCAAGTTCCCGAGTTGCGCGATGTCGATGGCGGACGGGCTGATCGCTCGCTCCGAGAAGTAGATCATCGCCGGCTTCCTTGCCGCTACGAAGCGGTCGATCTCCTCGACCGTTCCGGATACGGCGACGCCCGTATTGGTGCCGAGCCGCGTCCAGAAGAGACCGACGAGGATGTCGGCGCCGTCGACGATCTGCTGGTTGATGGCAGCCTGGGGACGTTGGTTGGCGACAGGGAACACGCTGGTCTCCCAGCGGACCGGCAGGAGCACCACGCCCTCCGCCTCAGCATGGATCGCATTCCATTCGGCAATGGCCGCCTCGGCGGCGTCGCGCTCTTCCTTGAGATCCGATGGAGAGGCGATGAGCACCTTCAATGTCGTGGAAGCGAATGCCATGTCGGATCCTTGGATAGCCCTCGAATCCATGCCAGATGAACAAGCCGCCATCCAGAGGCTGAAGGATTTGCTGGTGCTTCCGTGCGCGTTTTCAACCGGTTTGTGACCGGGTCGAACTACATTATCTCCGCTCCTGCTGCGTTGGGAGTGATAGTTTCGATGAAGAAGTCGTAGCCTACGGAAACACAGGCTGGTTCGTCAGTGCCGACGAAGATCTCGTCTGGCTCCGGGACGATGCTCTTGAGACGTATGATATCTGTTGACCTCCGGTCGAGGTCCGTGACTTCCTCTAACGCGAGACACACCAGAGGCTGCCATGTATCGCTTCTCCATCATCTTCGCAGCATGTGTATTCGCCACGTCGGTCGTCGCTGCGGACTTCAAACCGTACGAGAACGGCCGCTTCGGCTACGTGATCGACCTTCCATCAGACCTCAAAACGGTTCAGACGCCCGACAACGGCGACGGGATTGGTCTCAAAAGCGCCGATGGGACGGCGAAGCTGTCGGTCTGGGGCAACTATCTGACGGAAGGCGGCTTCAGCCAGGAGAGTGACCTACGGAAGAAGTTCCAGACTGAAGACGGCTGGAGGTTCACCTACGAAAAGCGCGGCGCATCATGGGCGAGCTTTTCGGGAACCAAAGGTGACCGGATCATCTACATGCGGCAGATCGCGCTCTGCGGCGACGCAATGGGGAACTTCACCCTCGAATACCCCGCCGCACAACAGAAGCGGTTCGGGCCGCTGGTTGACAGGATGGTGAAGACGCTTAAGGCGCCGAAGCACTGCGACTGAGAGCCGCCGGCTGAGTCACCGCTGAGCGTGCCGCATTGCGCGCCAGAATGTCGGAAAGTTTGTTGCCCGCAGCCCCGGAATCCCTTGCGCCATTGCACTACCACATGCGGATGCCGCTCCAGAAGGGCATCAAAGCTGCTGCCAGATTTCCATCTGGGGGATCGCCCGGCGACGCACGTGCGGGTTCGGAGTGATCCGCTTCCAGCCGTTGGTGCGCCAGATGGACCTCCATCGGCGAAAGCCTTCTATGACGTGGGCGGCGTCCGTCCAGAGCGTGACCGACCGTGCCGGGGCCTCGGCGGCGATCAAGGCCATCGCGTTCAGAACGGCGAGGTTCGACCGCCTTACCTGAGGCGACGTACGCCTGGCGGCCACCGTGATAGACGACTAACGCCCGTCCTCCGGAGCGGGGGGCGGCGTCGAAGGAGCCGTCGGTGTAGGCGTGAAGCGCGTCGGTGATGCGGAGGGCATAGCATTAATAGGGAACCGATGGCGATACGACACCAGAGTTAACGGTGATTACGGCCGTAGACACCAGCCATTGGGGACGTTCCTTGCGCTAAATGTCTGCATTCAACGGCGCAGGATTGGCCGGTATCGACATGTTGGGAGCAGGTTGGGCCCGGACGTCTCGTTGTTGATCATTGAGGTGCACCATGAGAGGCCTGCGTGAACGAGAGGCCTTGCCAACCAAGATTCCGTGGCGCGCCTTCAAGGTTGGCAGCGCAGTAACGTGGTACGATCCCATGTAGTTCTTCAGGAAGTCGAACCCTGTTTCGTCGAATGCCTGGAAGGACACGACAGTGTTGCATTGATTTAGAACGCTCTTCGTGACGTTGGCAGTGCGTTGCGAGACGATCAGAAATCCTAGCCCGTATTTCCTTGCTTGGAGTACGATCTGAGCAGTCCGGTTGACATTGTCCCTCAGGTTTTGCGTTGGATTGAAGTTCCACTCGGGAACAAGGAGATGAGCTTCCTCGAGAACGACGAGGACTTTCGGCCGGGGGTTCAAAACATCCGCGTCTTGTCGGTGCGCCTTGCACCACTCTAAACAGACCTGCGCCACCTCGAGCGTCTGGTCTATTGGATTCCGCTCCGAAGATGCTGTCTCAAGGATACCGATAGAGTGCGCGTTCGAATTAAGAAGAGCGCGCAAGGCGCCCGTCGTCGGGACCATCACGGCATCATGAAGGTACCTTTGGTAGTCGCCCGTAGGGTCGACGCAGATCGTCTTGATGCCTTGCTGGGCGCATTGTTCGATCAGAGCGTACGTCAGAAAAGACTTTCCGCTGCCTGTGACTCCCAGAACGGCGGAGTGGTAGAGCACGAGGTCGTGTGTATCAACAACGACCTTGTAGTTCGAGTTCGGCACGTTCCCGACAAACATCTCAGAAACCGAAGGTGCATAGACAGGGGCCGGCTCGTCCTGATCCATCAGGAAGACCGGCGCTCGTTCACGCGCGACCCAGTCGTGGGTGTCGAACCCGCCCCGCTGCTGGTCCCAGCGTCCGATCTGTTCTGCCTCGCCCTCGACGTATGCGCGCTCCCCGCCGGTGAGGGCGATCTCTTCGTTGATCCGCCCGTCGAACACCTGATAGAACACATTGCTGTTGCCGCTGCCGACACGGAGCATGGAACCCGCCTTTACGTTGGGAGACCCGAACAGCTCGAACTTCACCTGCGAGATGGTGCTTCCCTTGGCGACGGTACCGACGACTTTAGCCAAGGTGGCGACTTCAGCGTCATCTATGGGTGGCTGAACGGCTTGTCTCTCGTCGTCGCTGACGGTGACCATCAGCGAGTTCTCGTTGAGTTGGGCCTCCGCGACACTGCTCCTGATGAGGGCGATAGCAATGCGCGTCTCCGACGCTGAAGACCTTTCTCCGATGACGATCCCCATGCAGTGGCATGGACTCGCACCGGATTGGGTGAAGCCCACAAGCTGGTGCAAACGCGTTCTCGTGTCTCCGATTCGGGTGCAGAACACGATGGACGGCGCAAGGAAGGAATGGGTGACTCCGAGCACCTTCCGGTCCGGATAGTTTCTCGATTTCCGAATAGTGCGGGCCAACGTTGGAAGCTGCAAGTTGGCTGCAAGCAGGATGAACCCCCAGGCGATCACAAAAACCTTCGTCTGAAGATTGTCCACGTCGAAGTAACTGATGATCGCAAGGATGAAAACCAGCGAAAAGATGACGTCGGCTTTCCCTAGAGCGACCGCTGTCTGATATATCAAAGATCGTATCCTGCTCTCCTCCCGCCGCGCCTCCATGCCGAGATCCCAGGACAGGCCGACTGCAGCCGCTCCGAGAAAAAATGAGCCCCAGCGGAGCGCCTCCCACCATTCGCGGTGTGGAGGAGACGTCAGCGATGAAACACCGACGAACACGGCAACGCAGTTTAGCAAGACGTCGTTCGGTTTAGTGAACCGGTACTCCGTTACGAATCTTCCTAGAAGCAGCGTGAATAGCCCGGCGTTGAACCAAATCGAGTCAGCGCCTGACGGCGGAGCGAACGTTCCGGTGTGCAGCCATAACAGGGCGAGGATTAGCACCATCCCGGCGCAAAATCCGAGTAAGCCGTAGTTCTTGTTCATGGAGTCGGGTTTGCCTCCGCGGATGGTCTACCGGGGATCGTCTGCACGATTCCCGCGATGAGCCGGTTCATCTGGGAGCCATTCTTAAAATAGTCGAGTAGATAATTCCTCACCTGCTTGTCCATCGCGCGGGATCCGACAGCCGACGCCCATGCGAGCCAGTCGGAGCGCCCTTCGCGCAGAAACGACTCGCGCATCTCCAGCAGGCCATACCGCAGGTCAGCGATCTCCAAAATCTTCGCACGAGAGACGTCGGTAGCACTTGGGTGATGGTACAGCGCGTTTATGATCGCCGGCGCGCGGCTTGTATCGAGCAGGTATGCCTCCAGCATCACGCCAAACCAGAACAATTGGTATTCGCCGACATGACGTCCGCTTGTCACCACCCTCAACACGATTTCCGCTACCGAATCCTTGTCCTTCGCCTCAGCGCAGAGCCCGTAGAAGTTCTTCGCAAGGTGGGGAAATCCTTCGGCGAACAACCCAAGGAACTCCTCCATGACCTCCACGTGGTCGCGCATGACGATCATGATCAGTTCAGCGTCATCCTCGGAAAGATCACCTTCCCTGAGGATGGAAAGTATGAATTCGATCTCCTCCTCATCGAGCGCAGCGCCAGCGTCATTGCCGTCGTCGTCATTGCGACCATCATCGTCATCAGCGTAGTTCGTGATTATCAGATGGCGCCGCCGTTGAAGCAGGCGCTTCTTGATCTCGTTCAAATGCTCGTCGGCCTCATCGGTTTGTGGCATACCTCCAGTCCTTGTCTTGCTGGAATTTACCGAGAGTCCCTTGAGACCCAGCAGCCGTTGAATTTCGTCGAAGTCCGACTTCAGATCCTCAAGCTTGTTGCCGAAGAGATAGATGTCGTCCATGAAGCGGACGATTAGGGACGCCTTGACCATTGACGAATCCTCAATGAAGCGCAAGAAGTCGTTGCCAATCATTTTCGCTGGGAAGAGACCGTGAGGCAGACAGTCCATCGACCTGCCTGCATTCGTCTCCCTGAAGAACTTGCCGAATGCCTCGACTGTCTTCGGGTCGGACTCAAGCGCGGCAAACCAGGCATGCAGATCGTGTTGATAGACGTTGTTGAAGTAGGACGCGACGTCGAAGGAGATGAACTCCTCGAAGCGGAAGGTTCCGTCCCAGACGGCCTGCTTGAAGTCGGCATAGCTTTTGGACGGAGAGAGCGGACGCCCGTCCTGAAAGCGGTACCCGAAGTGCTGTCTCGTAGCCCGGTGCGGCTTCCGGAATATCCTCCGAGAGCTGAACACTAGGTGGTAGAGGTAATACTCGGCCACGGGGTCGAGCTTCACTGTGCGTCGAAGGTGGATTGCGTCCTTATTAGCGTGAACCCTCCGCTGAGGGAGGAATGAGCCGCCTCCGTCCACGAGTTCTTGCGCGTACGCAAGTAGTTCGTTGGCGCCGTATTCGACAAGGATCTTGTTCGTAGTCAGAGGAAACAGCGTCCGAGGGAAGTCTTCGAGAAAGAATTCTTTAGACGCATATGATGGCGGCCTTCGTACCTTGGCCAAGTGTCTGTTCCTCCTGACATCTCCCTACTACAAGCTTTCCTAGCATTATCAGATTGCACTAACAATCTAGGCGCATTGCGGCGCTTCGCTAAGGACTTCGCGCGTACAAATCCGCAGATATCCCACCCCTCGACAATCGCGTCATTGACATCCGCCTGCTTCGCGCCTTGCACGACCAGGGAGTCGATGCTGAGACGCCCCGCTCCACCGAGCGGGGACGTCTCCCCCTGTCAATCCCTGTCAGCTTGCCGGATTGCGCGCCGTGACGATCCAGGCCGCGCCATCGATCATCACCGACCGATCACCGGGGCAGTCCGCGAAGGTGGCGCGAACCGCGGCCGAGGCGCGGGCACGGATGTCGTCGGGCTGATCAGCGAGCGCGCGCGACAGCGGGCCGACCTCGAGTGTCATCTCCACCGCGTCGTCGATCGCCGCGTCCCGCGTCTCCCCCTCGCCGATCGGGATAGACGCATCGAATGGCGCGATAGCAACATCGGCGAAGCCAGCCGCCGTCAGGATACGCGCCACCCGTCCCTGGTCGCCGAACGAGAATGGGCCGGGCGCTTCGGGATCGGGCGGCGCGGTCGGCGGGACGATGCCCTTGATCGCGCCCATCGGCAGGCGCACCCAATCGTTTTCGGCCATGCCGCGCCAGCAGACGAAAGCGACCCGCGCGCCCGGCTTGAGCGCACGGCGCATATGCGCGAACGCCGCTGTAGGATCGTCAAAGAACATCACTCCGAAGCGCGAGAACAGGATGTCGAACGCACCCTCGGGCAGCTCGGTGCTGCTGGCGTCGGCCACCTGGAACAGGGCCGGCGTATCCTGCGGCGCAAGCGCGCGCGCTCTGCCGATCAGCGGTTCGGATATGTCAACGCCCAGCACATGGCCCCCCGCGCCGACGCGGGCGGCCAAATCCAGACTAGACGCCCCCGCGCCGCAGCCGACGTCCAGCACACGTTCGCCGGTGCCGGGCGCGGCGGCTTCGATCGCGGCCTGGCCGAACACCGCCATCATGGCATCGAGCCGGGCCTGGTAAGCGACCCAGCGCTCCCCGCTTTGGCCATTCCAGTCGGCTACCTGATAAACATTTTTCTCCTCTGCCATGCCATATCCTTGTTCTGATCCGTTCTTAACCAGCCTATCCGGCCGCGTGGTCGTTGCCACCGTGCGCGGCGATGAACATGGCGACGGCCGACCGGCAATAGGATTCGATTTCGTTGTCGTCCTCTGCTCTTGCTTGATCGAAGCGTGCAGTAATCAGGAGATCGGATCCTTTGAAGAGCGCGCCAAACAAGCGGGCGGACTGGAGAGGATCGGGCACGTTCAGAACCGCCTTCGCGTGCAACTGACGCAACAGGGCCTCGATTTGGGCGATGATATGGGCGGGGCCGACGTCGTAATAGCGCTTGCTTAACGACTTTTGATTTGTCTTGTCGGCCATGACCATGGCTTCGACACTGCGGACCTCCGGGTTCAACAGCGTGCGAAGCAGGGATGCCCCCACCGTCATGAGCTGCTCTTCGGCTGAACCGTCGACGCCTTCAAAAAGGGCCTGTGGTGCAAACTGATGGCAGCGGGCCGCGATTGCCGCGCTGAACAGCGCCTCCTTGTCCTCGAAGTGCCGATAGATGCTGAGCTTGGATATTTTCGCGCGCTGGGCAACCTTGTCCAATGTCGTCGCTTGAAACCCCAATTCCACAAAGAGCTCGTACGCTGCGTCGAGTATCGTTTGGCCGAGCGCTTGGTTGGTGGGCCGGCCGCGTCGACCCTGGCTTTTTTCAGTCACGACAATTAAGATCCTTGACAGTATCGTTATTCTTGAATTACGATAACACGCAGTATCCGAAATATGCAAGCCAAAGAGTGGATCTTATCCTGTCCTCCAAATCAAGTTTCCCTTGGCCGCCTGGCGATATCGAACGCGTATCGCTGGACGAAATTACGCGCAGGGCTCAG
>NZ_AEYF01000020.1 GCF_000292525.1 Rhizobium sp. CCGE 510 | reverse complement strand
GGACGAGGGCGGCCACCGATTACCGGCCGCAGATCAACCAACCACCAAGGAGCAAAACATGACCGACATTCAAGACCCCTATATCGAGCTTGCCGGCGTCAGGAAGGCGTTCAGGATCGGGGCGGAGACCATACCGATCTTTTCGGGGCTCGACCTGTCCATTCCGCGCGGCGATTTCGTTGCGGTGATGGGGCCGTCGGGTTCGGGGAAATCGACGCTGCTGAATATGCTTGGCGGCATCGACAGCGCTGATGCCGGCGAGATCCGGATCGGGCGCAGCCATCTCGAGCAGATGGGCGAGGGGGCGAGAGCCGCTTGGCGGGCGCACAGCATGGGCATCGTCTTCCAGTTCTACAATCTGCTGCCGATGCTGAGTGCGGCGGAGAATATCGAGCTGCCACTGCTGCTCAAGCCGCTGGGGCGCAAGGAGCGGCGGGCGCGCGTCGATGCGGTCATGGATCTTGTCGGGCTTACTGGGCGGCAGCGGCAGTTTCCGTCGAGCATGTCGGGCGGGCAGCAGCAGCGCGTCGGCATTGCGCGCGCCATCGTCTCCGATCCCGATCTCATTCTCTGCGACGAGCCGACCGGCGATCTCGACCGGAAATCGGCGAATGATATCCTGGAGATGCTGGGCTTCCTCAATCGCGAGCTTCAGAAGACCATCATCATGGTCACGCACGATCCCGAGGCCGCCGCCTTTGCCAGGCGCACGCTGCATCTCAACAAGGGCGAATTCGTCGAGGGGGAAGGCCGATGACCTTCTTCGAACTGATGCGGCGCAATGCCTGGCGCAAGCGGCTACGCGCCGTTTTGCTGATGTTTTCGGTCGGGATCGCCTTCCTGATCTACGGGCTGACGGCGAGTTTCGTCAGCGGCAGCCAAGGGGCGGCCGGCGCCAGCGACAACCTGCTCGGCGTCTTCAACAAATCAGGTCGGGGGCTGCCGCTGCCCTTTGCTTATCTCAACCGGATCGCGGCGGACGGCGATGTCGCGGCCGTCGCCTATACGGCACGCATGCGAGGTTTCGTCGAGGTCGAGAAGAATGTCGTGGCCGTCAGCGCGGTCGATCCGAAGGCGATTGCCGCCGCCAATGGTGCCGAACTCGGGTTGACGCCAGAGCTGATCGCGGCGCTGGAAGAAGCGCGCGACCGGGTGCTCGTCGGCAGGGCGTTGGCTGAGGCGCAGGGCTGGTCAGTCGGCCAGCGCATCGGTGTTACCAGCCAGATCATCAAGGCTGACGGCAGCCGGAACTGGAACTTCACCGTATCAGGCATCTTCGAGGGTGCCGATGCCAGCACCGACACCTACTTCATGCTCGCCCGCTACGACGTGGTCAATGCGGCTCGTGCGAGGGACCGGGATACGGTCGACGCCTTCGTGGTGCGCCCGCGCGAAGGTGTCGCCTTAGGCGTGCTGGCGGCGCGCATCGACGCGCTTTTCGCCAATTCGGCCGCGCAGACCCGGACGCAATCGGAAAAGCAGTTCCTCGAAGCGTTTCTGCGGCAGTTCGCCGATGTCGGGCTGATCGTCAGCCTGGTCGTCGGCGCCGCCTTCGTGACGATCCTGATGATATCGATCAACACCATGCTGTTTGCCATCCGGGAGCGCCGCTTCGAGATCGGCGTGATGAAGGTGCTCGGCTTTTCCCGCGGGCGGATCGTGGCGCTCATTCTCGGTGAGACGTTGTTCATCTTCGCCGTCGGTGGCGCCGGCGGGCTCCTCGTCGCCAAGCTCGCGACTCTCTCGATCGGCCCGGAATTCGGCCTCGTCTTCAGCTTTGAGGTACTGCTCAAGTCCGCCGCGATCATTGCGGGGCTTGGTCTGTTGACCGGGCTCTTGCCGGCCGTGAACGCCATGCGCCTGCCGATCGTCAACGCCTTCAGAACGAGATAACCCAATGTCATCAGCGCTCAAGCAGACCTTTCTCATGATCAGAGTCAATCTCGGCAGCCTGCCGCGGCGGCTGTGGATTTCGTTGTCGATGGTGCTATCGGTCGCCCTGGTGGTGGCGGTGCTCTCGGGCTTTCTGGCGATGGCGCGCGGCTTCGAGGCCACCCTTGCCGGCGCCGGCTCGCCCGATATCGCCGTCATCCTCGGCGGCGGCACCAATCAGGAAACCGGTTCGGACGTGCCGGCCGATGCGATCCGCAGCCTGACTGCCATCAGCGGCGATATCGGGATTGCGCGCGATGGCGCCGGCGGGCTGGCGCTGTCGCGCGAGACCATCGTGCCGATCGATGTAAGGGGACGCGACGGCGCCGAGCAGACGCTGTCGCTACGGGGCATCGACCGGGCCGGGATTGATCTCCGGGGCCGCGCCCGGCTTTCGCAAGGGCGGCTGTTTGTATCAGGTGCGCGCGAGATCGTCGTTGGCGCCCGCATCGCAGAGGCTTTCCCCGGCTTTGGCGTCGGCCAGACCGTGCGGTTCGGCGCGGTCGACTGGACCGTCGCCGGTCATTTCACCGCTGGCGGCAGCGTCTTCGAATCCGAGATCTGGGCGGATCTGGACGCGGTGCAATCGGCCTTCGACCGGCAGGGGCAGGTGCAGAGCCTGCGCGTGCAGCTTGCCGGCGTCGACCCCGCAATAGCCTTGGCGGCGCTGCGCCAGCGGTTGTCTGATATATCGGGCACGCCGCTCACCGCGATCTCGGAGGCCGATCTCTATGCCGCGCAGGCCGCGCGCACTGAGAGCTTGATCCGCTTGTTCGGCTGGCCGATCGCGCTGCTGATGGCGATCGGCGCGACGGCGGGTGCCTTGAACACGATGATGAGCTCGGTCTCCGACCGCAGCGTCGAGATCGCCACGCTGCGCCTGCTCGGCTTTTCCCGCCTGCCGGCCTTCGCCGCCACCTGGTTCGAGGCGGTGCTGCTTTCCGTGGCTGGCGCCGGCTTCGGCATCCTCGCCTCCCGTCTTGCCTTTAACGGCTGGCAGGCGAGCACGATGGGCGCCAACAACACCAAAATGGCGTTCCAGCTTGTGGTTACGCCTGATGTGAATCTGACGGCAGGTTTGCTCGGGCTGGCGGTCGGGGTCATCGGCGGCGCCCTGCCGGCGCTGGCGGCCGCGCGGCTACCGCTCAGCGCGGCGTTGCGGGCGAAGGGGTGAAGTAGCGGCTGCCTGCCTCGGAGGATGTACCGTGTGGCCCCCTCATCTGCCTGCCGGCATCTTCTCCCCGCTGGGGCGAAGAGGAATCGAGGCGACGTCTTGCCCTTCTCGGACGCATCCGCTGTGGACGCGAAGTTCGCATCTTGCCCGCTTCTCCCCTCGGGGAGAAGATGCCGGCAGGCAGATGAGGGGGCCACACGGCACATCTTCACTGGGTGGCTTGGTGAGGGGCCGATTCATGCAATTATGTCGCAGAATACTTTTCGGATAAGTTGCATCTTTCCAATATCTTAGTCGGCTGGGCCATTGCTTGTGGAACAAGACCTGCAAACCGGCCCGCTGCCGCATTGACAACATCTTGTCGCCTTCTTGCCGTGGCCGGTTGCCCCCGCCGCATTGGATCGGCCGACCCCGATTCGATTCTCGCGGCTCATAGCGATCCGACCAACAGGGCAACACGGCGATATGACAACCTATTATGTGAATTCAGCAATCGGCTCCAATCAGAACAGCGGAACGAGCGGGAAATCAGCTTTTGCGACTTTATCCAAAGTGGAATCCTTGACGCTGAAAGCCGGTGACAGCGTGCTTCTCGCCAAGGGCAGCGTGTTCAACGAGCAGTTCGATATCAAATATTCCGGCAGCGCGAGCGCGCCGATCAAGATCGGCAGTTACGGGACGGGAGACGCACCTGTCATCCATAGCGGCGGCGACGGCATCCACAGTCTTTATGCGTCGAACATCGTCATCGAGAACCTGAAGATATCGAACACCGGCGGTGCGGCCATTTATGGCGGCGATGTCACGAACTGGACGGTGCGCAATGTCAGTATCGCCAAGTCGGGAATGTCGGAAGACGCCGGCGCCGTCACCTTCAGGAACAGCAAGAACGTCACGATTGAAAACAGTAAGATCTCCGATGTCAAAGGCGACGGCTTCTGGATCGAAAAGGTCAGCGGCGTCAAACTTCTCAACAACACTGTCACCAGCGCCAATGGCTCGACGGCCGATGCCGTGCAGGTCAACGACAGCAGCAATATTCTGATCAAGGGCAATCACCTCGACCAGATACATGCCGACAGTTCGAAGGGCGTGATCGCGCTGGTGGGGGCCACGTATGCGGTGGTCGTGAATAATACCCTCACCGGCGGCGGCTTCGGCATCAGCGCGCCTGCGGGTAAGAATGTCGCCATCCGCGACAACGACATATCGGGATTTCACGGCTACAGCTGGTCCTTCGCCGTCGGCCTCGGCGATCAGGGCGGTGCGCGGGATTACGACATATCGGGCAACCATATTCACGACGGCGCCTGGGGCGTGGCCGTCAGCGGCGCCAACGGCACCCACTACACACTCACGAATATCAAGGTCCACGACAATGTCTTCGACGATCTCACTCAGGCGGCGCTGAAGGTCGACAGGCCGGCATCCGGCTCCTTCTACAACAACACCATCGAGACTGGCGTCAAGGCCACCAGCATATCGCCTGCCATCGTCGACGCGCACACCTTTTCCGTCAGTAACAACCACACGGTCGCAAATGTCGAGACGGCGCTTGCCAGCACCGAGACCAAGGCTGCCGCAACGATGGAGGCGGCTGCCGACACGGCGGTCGTCGCCGCCCATGACAATCTGAAGATCTTCACCGATACGAGCGAGGCCCATCGCGGCAATCTCCTGGAAAACGACAGCTCCGACAACGACACGCTGGTGCTTCGCCGCTTCGGCGACGAAACCGTCGGCAAGCACGGCCTGACGCTGACCGGGGACTACGGTTCCATCCACGTGGACCGGGAAGGCAACTATGCCTACACGCTCGATGACACGAAGCTCCCCGACCACCATAGCGGACATGTGAGTGAGTCTTTCAAGTACGGCATCGACGATGGAACCTCGCAGCATAGCGACGCCGATACGCTGACCGTCTTCATCCATATGGACGGCTTACTGAGCTGAGGGTAGAGGACGGCCTCTCGCCGCCCTCATCCTGAAGCGCCCCGTGAGGGGCGTTGAAGGGCGGGGGCGGCCATTCCCTAACGTCAATTGTAAAGCGGTCCGTTACCGTTAATTCACCTTTCGGTCGTTATTTTATAGACTATCTTCTCTTAAGTTGTATTGTTGAGGATGCAGCCACCGCCAGGCTTCTCGGGAACATCGCAGGCCACAACCTGTCTACCGCCGTAACGACAATAGAAGATTGTCTTATGGCCTTTCGCCCCGACCGCATCCGATCCACTCATCGCAGCTGATCCCCAGACGGCTGCGCGACAATGCGAGCATATGGCGATATGACAGTCTATTATGTGAACTCTGCAACAGGGGCCAACAGCAACAGCGGAACGAGCGAGGACGCGCCTCTTGCGTCCTTTTGGGCGGTGGAAAATTTAAAGCTGCAGCCCGGCGACAGTGTGCTGCTCGCTGCCGGTAGCGTGTACAATGACCAGCTCGACCTCAAATATTCCGGCACCGTCAGCGCCCCGATCACCATCGGCAGCTACGGGGTCGGCGATGCGCCCGTCATCCACAGTCCCGGCGATGGCATTCACAGCCTTTATGCCTCCAACATCGTCATCGAGAACATCAAGATTTCGGATACAGGGGGTGCCGCCATCTATGGCGGCAGTGTTTCGAACTGGACAGTGCGCAATGTCGAGGTCGATCACACCGGCCTGGCGGGCAAGGCCGGTTCCGTCACCTTCCGAACCGGCTCGAACATCACCATCGAAAACAGCAGGATCAACGACGTCAATGGCGACGGCGTCTGGATCGAGAAGATCAACGGCGTCAATTTTCTCAACAACACCGTCACCAACGCTCACGGCACCGCGGCAGATGCCGTCCAGATGAACGACAGCAGCAACATAGTCATCAGCGGCAATGTCCTAGACCAGACGGGCGCCGTGACGCCGAAGGGCGTCATCGCACTCGTTCGGCCCGTGAATGCGGTGGTCGAGGACAACACGATTATCGGTGGCGGCTTCGGGATCGGCGCACAGGCTGGCACCAATGTCGCTATCCATGACAACGACATTTCAGGATATGGCGGTTATAGCTGGTCCTACGCCATCGGTCTCGGCGACCAGGGCGATACGCGGGACTATGATATCTCGGGCAATTATATCCATGACGGCGTATGGGGCGTGGCGGTCAGCGCTGCCGGCTCCACCAGTTATGTTCGTGAGGATATCGATATTCATAACAACGTCTTCGACGACCTGTCGCAGGCAGCGCTAAAGGTCGACAGACCTGCATCCGGCGCCTTCCACGATAATGTCATCGCGAGCGACGTTACGCCATACAGTATATCGCCGGCAATCATCGCGGCGAACACCTTTCCGGTCAGCAATAACACGACGCTGGACGAGGCCAAGGCGACGCTTTTCGTTCACGACAGTCTCGCTGCCGCAGATGTGGCGCACGTGGACGCGGCCCCGGTGATTGTCCCAACCCATGACAACCTGAAAATCTCAGCCGACACGGATGGCGCCCACCATGGCAATCTCCTTGAAAACGACAGCTCGGCCAACGGGACCCTGCTGCTTCGCCGTTTCGAGGGCGAGGTCGTCGGCAAGGATGGCCTGACGCTGGCCGGCCAATACGGCAGCATCCATGTCGACGATCACGGCGACTATAGCTACACGCTCGACACGACGAAGCTTGCGGGGCTTAGCGGAAACGTGAGCGAGACGTTCGTCTATAAGATTTCCGATGGGGTTGCGCATCATTTCGACACGGATACGCTGAGCATTTCCATCGATGTGAATGGCTTGCTGACCTGACGGCAGATGCCGGCAGCGGACTCATCGGTCGTCGAGCAGGATCCTGGTGACGTCGATTTCGATTTCCGCGCAAATGATCTGGTATTCGGCAATGATCGCCGGATCGGCCGACACATCCTTGCGCATGCGATCGAGGACGGCGCAGGCCTCGCCATAGGCTCCGCACAGTTCGTAAAGATGGGACTGGCTCGCCGCGACCGCTCGGATCGTTGCCCTCGTCGCGGGCAGCCTCATCATCAGCCTGGCCAGCCCCTGTTCGGCGATTTGCCGGGGGATGTGTGCTACGCCTTCTTTCCTGACCACGCTATCAACCCTCGCTGCCTGTATGCTGCTGTCGAGAGTTAGTACGCAGGAATGCTGCATCTGGTTTCATGCCGGACGCAGGATTAATGCATATCGCCAGGGAGCGTGTATTGACGGCTTTCTCCTGCGCGATCGGCTCAGGCAGAACGACCGATCGTGATGGTGGCGGAAAGCACGCCGCCGTCGAGCTTCTCGAAATCGAACATATGATCGGCAGCATGCTCTGGGATGAGGATCAAGACCCAATCTCAGCGATAGTGCTCGGCACCGATCCTGTGAGCATGCCGGTTTCGCGATGTGGCCGAAGTCGCAACGGCCGCCGCCAACAGCGGGGCGCGTCTTTTCAGAGGCGCGAGGTCGCTGTAACTCTTTGCAGCAGCCATCCGACATTCGTTGCTGAGCCAGGGCAGGACACATGGAACCAACCCACTTATTCGAGCTTGTTATCGCGATGTTTCTCGCGATCATCGCGCTGCAGTATGCCGCCCATAGGCTCGGACTGCCGCCGTCCGTCGCGCTGCTGACTGGTGGCGCTTTGCTGGCCTTTGTGCCGGGGCTGCCGGCGATATCGGTCGATCCCGAGCTGGTGTTGGTCATCTTCCTGCCGCCGCTGTTGATGGATGGCGCCTGGTCCATTGCGTTGTCGCGGCTGCGGCGACATATGATCGGGATCGCCTCGCTTGCCGTGGGCGCGGTTCTCTTCAGCTGCGCCGTCGTGGCTGTTGTCGTTCATCTTATCTTTCCATCACTTCCCTGGGCCGCTTGCGCGGCACTGGGCGCGATTGTTGCGCCGCCGGACGCGGTTTCGGCGCGCGCCGTGCTGGAGCGCGTCAGACTGCCTCGGCGGCTTCAGATTCTGCTGGAAGGCGAGAGCCTGCTTAACGATGCGAGCGGCCTGGTTCTCTTCCGTTTTGCCGTTGCCGCCGCCGCAACGGGCGCTTTCAGCGCCGGCGAGGCGGTCGGCGACTTCTTCGTGCTGGCGCTGGGCGGCGCCATCGTCGGGATCGTGGTCGGAGCGGCATGGGTCAAACTCATCCGCCATCTCGGCGACGACTATCTGATCATCGCGGCTACCGTGCTGCTCGGCTGGATTTCCTATCTGTTGGGCGAACTGCTGCATGTTTCCGGCGTCATCGCCACCGTCAGCACGGGCCTGATCGCTTCCTGGCACCAGCACACCGTTTTCTCTGCGGCGACGCGCATGCGCGGCACATCGTTCTGGACGGTGATGATTTTCCTGATGGAAGCGGCGGTCTTCACATTGATCGGGCTGTCGCTCCGGGATGTCGTCGAACGCGGCGGCGGCGTTACCACCGTGATTGCGACCATGGGACTGCCGATGCTGGCAATCCTCATGACGCTCGTGGCCGCACGTTTTGTCTGGGTCTTCGCCTCCGACCTCGTCATCAAGTCATGTGCAGCACTCGGGTTGACGCGTGCCCGGCCGCTCGGAGCAGGCGGGGCGACCGTTCTGAGTTGGGCAGGCGTGCGCGGGGTGGTCACGCTCGCCTTGGCGTTGAGCCTGCCCGAGGATTTCCCGGGCCGTGACTTCATTCTCGTCACGTCCTTCGCCGTCATTCTCGGCACCGTGCTGGTGCAGGGCACCACATTGGGCCGAGTGATTGCCTGGGCGCGGCTGGCGCCGGAGACGGAAAGACCGCGCCTAACAATGAGCCAGGCCGAAGCTGCCATGGCACGGGTGCAGCTCGGGATCGTCCAAAACCTGGCATATGACACAGAGGGAAAGCTCATCCACCCTCAATTGCTGGAGCGCTACCAGCGCAGAGCGACGGCGATCGTCGATTATGCCGAGAGAACCGAGCACTACGTGCCGTTGCTCCACGCGCATTTCGACGTCGTTCTGGAAGCTGTTGCGACAGGGCGACAGGAACTCATTCGTCTCCACCGCGCCGGCGACATCGATGACGAGACGCTGGACGAGCTGGAACGCGATCTCGATCTCGAGGAGCTGAGCGCGATCTCGGCCAAGGCCTGACGTTCAGTGTCTCACGCGTGGAGTTTGCGAAGCGGCCAACTTTCGTAGCTCTCTTCGCCGCCACGCGCTAAATGGCAACCTGTTCACCGAGTTCGACGACACGGTTCGACGGCAGGTTGAAATAGTCGGAGGGATCGATCGCCAAGCCTTCCAGCGCCATGAATATGCGCTCTTGCCAGCCGGGCAGTCCGGTGTTCGGTGTCCTGACGAGGTTCCGGCGGCCGAGATAAAAGGAGGTCTTCATGATCTCGAACTTGAACCCTCCCTCCCGGCAGAGGGCGAGGGCTCTGGTAACATCGGGGTCGTCCATGAAGCCGAAGGTGAGATCGAGGCGCACGAAGCGTGGCGAAAGCTGGCTGATCTTGATGCGGCGGCTGTCCGGTACATAAGGTTCGTCTTCGGTCCAGACGCTCAGGATGACGTTCTGTTGGTGGAGCACGTGATTGTGCTTGAGATTATGGAGCAGAACATTCGGCGTCCGATCCGGAACGCTGGTCAGGAAAACCGCCGTTCCCGGAACGGTGACCGGCGAATGGTCCGACTTTCGTTCGATCGACCTTATGAAGGAATCGAGCGGGATCTCGTTGTTGGCGCGCAGCCGCTTCAGATAGGCCTGCCCTCGGGTCCACGTCCACATCAGGATCATGATCGCCAGCGCAAGGGCGACCGGAACCCAGCCGCCATCGTAGATTTTCAAGAGGTTGGCCGCCAGGAACAGGACTTCGATGAGGAAGAGCGGCAGCAGCACGACGGCGGCGAGCACAAGGGAGTAGCCCCAGACGGCCCGGAGGAACTGGAAGACCAGCATGGTCGAGATGACCATGGTTCCGGTCACCGAGATGCCGTAGGCCGTCGCCAGCGACTCGGAGTCGCGGAAGGAAAAGATTAGCATCAAGACGCCGACCAGCAGGAGAAGATTGACGCTCGGCACGTAGATCTGGCCGGTGTTGGTCTCCGACGTGAACTTGATCCGCAGCCGCGGCAGGAAGCCGAGGTGAACCGCCGAGCGGGCCAGCGAAAATGCACCGGTGATAACAGCCTGGCTGGCGATGATCGTCGCCATCGTCGCGAGCAGAACCACCGGCAGCAAGGCCCAATCGGGATACATCAGAAAGAACGGATTGGCCGCCGTTTCGGGATGGGCAAGAACCAGCGCGCCCTGGCCGAGATAGTTGAGGAGCAACGCCGGAAAGACGAGCACGAACCATGCGGTCTGGATCGGGCGGCGGCCGAAATGCCCGAGATCGGCATAGAGCGCTTCGCAGCCGGTGACGGTCAGAAAGACGGCTCCGAGCACGATGAGGCCGACAGTGCCGGCATGGGTGAGGAACAGGAATGCATTGATCGGGTTGAGCGCCTCCAGAATCGTCCAGTCGTCACCGATATGGATCAGACCGCCTGCCGCCATGGCCAAAAACCACAACACCGTAATCGGCCCGAAAAACGTCGAGACGGCAGCCGTTCCCCGCGACTGGACGCCAAACAGAACGATCATGATCGCAGCCGAGGCAAGCGGTACGTATTCGGCAAAGGCCGGTGTGACGAGCTTGAGGCCTTCGAGCGCCGACATGACCGACAGAGCAGGCGTGATCATTGCATCGCCGATGAAGAGAGCCGCTCCAATCAGCCCGGCGAAAAAGAGTACAGGCACGTTTCGGCCCATCTTCTTCATCAGCAGGGCGAGAAGCGAAAGCGTGCCGCCTTCGCCGTCATTGTCCGCCCTGAGAAGGAAGAGCACGTATTTGAAGGTCACAATGATCGTCAGCGTCCAGACCATCAGTGAAATGAGACCGATGACCTCGGCCTCGTGTACGCCATCGGCGGCAAACGGCCTCAGTGCCTCACGGAGGGCATAGAGCGGGCTGGTGCCGATATCGCCATAAACGACGCCGATTGCGCCGACAACCAGCCCGACAAAACCCTTTCGGCCGGTACCTTCACCCGTCTTGTCTGCATGTGTCGACGTCATGGTTCCCCGCTCATGCCACTTGGCCATGGACACAAACATATGCCGCAATGCAGAACGGCAAGTAAATTGATGCGGCGTGCGAATTTTTTGTGAGCGGTCAGGGTGCCCAAAACGGTGCAACCATACGGTTGACACGCGCGGCGGCTGTCGGTTGTCCGGGGGGCCTTCATGTCCGCAACCAGCAGGGGCGATCATCGGCTTTTGTTGGGTGACCGGAGCTAGGCGCGCTGTATTTCCCGGTGCGTCTAAGTATTATTCATGATTATCTTTAATATAGCTCGTATAGGTGATGACCTGGCGTGGCGCAGTGTTGTCAACTATTTCGCGAATGATCTTGCTGCTCAAGCACTTGCAGGTGCGGGCCATCTCGTCTGAACGGGCCTGGTTCGGATTAGCCCCTATTGCCTGCAAACTATGCGTTTCGCTGGGGTTTTCCATGGTCGGGTGCGTCCGAGATTGATGGCTAGCCTGGGTGAATTTCGGCCTCGTTTCAGACAAATTATCGCCGCCAAAATGCCAGTATTAGTTGTTTCTAAATCACGCCATAATTGGCATCTACGTTGCCGCGCCTGATTTATTCTTTGCCACATTTCGGAATTTCAACATTATACAAACAATGGTGGGTAACTATGAAAGTTATTCTCGTCATCGTCCTCATGGTGCTTGCCGTGCCCTGTGAGGCGGACATGCTGGGCACGGCATCCAAGTACAAGAGTATGCACGAACGCTCCATTTCCTTCCTCAGTATCAATCCGCGCAGGGTATCGTGGTGCGGGGCGTTCCTGGCCTTTGTCGCCAAACGATCTTCGCGGCAGCCGCCGCCCAACCCCAATATGGCGGTGTCCTGGAGGAAGTTCGGCAGGCCGGTATTCTTCCGCGCCGCCCGACGGGGGGATGTCGTGGTGATCCGCACCGGCAGGCGCTTTCATGTGAGCCTTTTCGATCACATCGACGCGCGCCGGCAGTACGTCTACCTGTTCGGCGGCAATCAATCCAACCGGGTGCAACTGTCCAGGTATCGCGCCAGCTCGGTCGTCGCAGTGCGACGATGATGCCGATTTGCCTTCAGCAAAGCTGAGTTCGTGACCGCTCCTTAAGAACGATTTCCCAAACGTCGATGGCGGCGAGTTTAGAGCTTGCGCGCCCTGATGTGAAGGAAGATCGGCGCGATGCGGGTGTCGGCGACGACGGGCTCGGCCTGTGCCACTTCCGGCGAGGCCATCGGCTCGCCGAAGGCCTCGATCGTCAGTCCCGCTTCGACGATCATCGAAACCCAGGTCGACAGCGTCCGGTGAAAGCGCGGGATGGCGAAGGGCGTCAGCCTTGCCCGCTCCGCTTGGGGTATGGAGGAAAAGATCCAGCGCTCGATCCGGCCGTCGCTCTCATCGAAATAATCGGCGATCTCTACCGCAACGGGCTCCCCCGCCTCGTTGCGGATATTGCGGCGCGTCGGCGGTACGAAACAGGGATGCAGGATGGAAAACTGCAGGAAGCCGCGGGGTTTCAGGACGCGTTGGATGCCCTTCAGCACCTGGCGCTGGTCGGCCATGTCCATCATCGACATGAAGGCGGTGACAAAATCAAAACTCGCTTCCGGGAAATCGATGCTTTCGCCATCGCCGAGCACGTAGTCGATCCCGAGCGGCGCTTGCGTCTCGGTCTCGCGAGCGTAGCGAATGAAGGTCGGTGCGATATCGAGCCCGGTCATGCGGGCGCCGAGACGGGCGACGGCGCGGGTGTTGGAGCCTTCGCCGCAGCCGAGGTCGAGCCCGGCAAGGCGCGCGACGGATGGCAGTATCTCGAGAAAGGCCGGTGTGTTCAGCGCGTCACGATATTTGTCGTGGCCCGCCCTGGAATAGATCGTCCAGGTCTCGGCATTGCTCTCCCAATGGGCAGCGACATCATTGGCGTTCATGGCTCTTCCTCCTTGTCCGATCCGAATGGGCGGCGAGCTATAGTCGCGGGGCGTGGCAATGGGAAGACGGTGGGGCGAGAATGCGTGTTCATGGACACCGCTCGGCCCCGAACACGGTGGCCGACCTCGTCCTCCGAGGCCCCTGCAGGGCACCTCACGATGAGGTCGGAGAGGGCGCGGCTTGTGTCACCCCGCAGTACCAGCGGCCAGACTCTGCAAGGCGGTGGATTGGCGACGGACGCAATTGCAGGTTAGCGCGGATGGGAATTCTCGCTGACGCTCCTGAACGCAGTGATGATGCTCTCCACCGCCAGTTCTGCCTGATCGGAGGTCGTTTGGAAATTGGTGACGGAGAGGCGCAGGACGTTGCGGCCGCGCCATTTGGCGCCACCGGCGAAGATCATGCCGTCCGCCTGGATCTTTTCGATCGTCTTTCGGGTCAGCGCGTCGCCTTCTTCGGAGGGCAGGTCGGCTCCGAAGCGGATGACGAGCTGGTTCAGCGCCACGTCGTTCAGAATGGCGATGCCGGGCTCGCGGGCGAGCAGATCGGCCGCCAGCCGCGCCGAGGCGCAGCACTGGTCGATGAGGGCGGCCACCCCCTCGCGGCCGAGATGTTTCAGCATCGCCCAGGTGGCAAAGCCGCGCGCGCGCCTCGAAAGCTCCGGCACGTAATGGGAGGGATCCCGTTCGCCTTCGCCGGCGAGCGGCAGATAGCTTGCGGCGATGGTCATGGCGCGGCGATGGGCGAGCTCGTTGCGGACAATCGCATAGCCGCAATCATAGGGCGTCTGCAGCCATTTGTGTCCGTCGGTCGCCCAGCTGTCGGCCGCCTCGATGCCGCGGCTGAGATGGCTGGTCTTCTCCGATGCCTGCGCCCAGAGGCCGAAGGCACCGTCGACATGCACCCAGGCGCCTTTCGCTTTCAAGAGGGGGATGATGGCGGCGAAGTCGTCGAAGGCGCCGGTATTGATCTGCCCCGCCTGGAGAATGGCGATGACTGGACCGGAGACCGTATCGAGCGTGTCCGCCAGCGCGGCCGGGTCGATCCGCCCCACCGGATCGGTGCGCACGCGCCGCACGCGGTCGTGGCCGACGCCCAGGAATTGCAGCGCCGAGAACACCGTCGTGTGGGCATCATCGCCGATCAGCACGGTGATCTCGGGCGCGCCGAACAGGCCGTTGGCATCGGCATCCCAGCCTACCTGGCGCAATACCTCGCCACGTGCGGCGGCAAGGCAGGTGAAGTTCGCCACCGTCGCGCCCGTCACGAAGCCGACCGAGCTTTCGGCCGGGAGCTTCAGGAGATCGAGAAGCCATCTTGCCGCGACGGTCTCGACTGCGGCCGCGGCCGGAGCGACGGTATGGTTTCCGGCATTCTGGCCCCAGGCGCTAGTAAGGAAATCGGCTGCGACGCCGACCGGATGCGAGCCGCCGATGACCCAGCCGAAAAAGCGCGGGCCAGTGGTTGCATGAAGCCCCGGTTCGGCATCATTCGCCAACTGCCTGATAACATCGAGCATATCGGAACTGGCGGCCGGCAGCGGCTCATCGAAGGCGGCGAGGGAGGCGGCGTAGCCGCGAGTGGGTACATGGCGGGCGGGCGCTGCCTGCCGGAACCCGGCCGCAAGCCGCGCGGCTTCCTGAAACAGAGATGCGATTGCCGACATGCGGATCCCCTGCCGCCGGCGAACTAGAGGGCCCGTCCCTCGAAGCGGGCTGCCGGCGCAGACACTGTAGCCGATATCGCCGGCGCTGTCTTGGCAGCGCCGCGAGGATGCACAACACCGGCTGGCGCACGGCCATGCCGAGTCCTCCTGCCATAGCATAACCCGAAATCCTCGTTGCCATGAGCGCGAGAGCTGTAGCCTCCTCAAAGCCCCTGGCGCGATACAGGAGGATCTGAGTGGGCGCTCGCAGCCGCCTTTGGCGCGCGTCTCGCCTTTACCGGGATGCTGAAGATAAATCGAGCATAACGGGAGATGCTTCCTCATTTCTCCAATAACCAATTTATCATCTGCTGTTCATTTCTGAAATCCTTAACGTCTGCTTAAAATCTATTGCGTTCTCTCCAAGTATCATTCAATGATGCGCAAATATCGTTTGCGCCGCTGTCAAGGCCGCTCTGCCAATCAGCGAGGGATATGCACTGAAATATTTCTTTCTCTATACGCTGGTGTGCGTGATGGTCGGGATAGTTCTTCTCGTCATCATCCATCAGATTACACCCTTCAAGATGGGCAAGCCGGGCGACCAAACGACCGAGTGGTCAACTGATGAATCGGCGACGGCGGCCGGCGACCCATCTGATGACCTAGTTGTAGGGTCGACCCCTGACCCGGCGACCAACCCACCAGCCGTCCGGCCGCCTGATCAATGGAACCTCAGGCCGACGAACCCACCGACGGTGGGGCCGTCCGATCAATCGGGCGTCCGGAAAGGCGGTCGGGTGGGAACTCCGGCGCAGTAACTGCAGGCGGAGCTCCGCCTCGCGCTTCGAGGCTCTTACCGGTCGCCTCAGGGTGCGGCTCTCTCTGTGAGGGGCTGAGCGAGACGATGGCAGAAAGTAGCCAGGTCGAGACCATGGCGTCCGCCACAAATTATCGGGGCACACCTCTCCTCCTAGGTGGCGACACGAGGCGTTCAAGCGAAATCATCGCTACCCAACCTGGAACCGAAAGTCGCTCCGCTTGCATCGGCCGGAGCCCTCTGCAATGACGATAGTGAGGTATCTCAAGAGGTCTCCGAATGGATGCAAGCGGCGTGACGATCAGGCATATCCAGGCGGGCGAGGTGGAGGCTTTCCGGCGCATCCGTCTGGAAGCGCTTCGCACCGAACCCTCCTCCTTTGCCAGCCGCTACGAAGACTGGTCGGCTCTTTCCCTTGAGGAGTGGCGCAACCGCTTGAGCGAGCCGGTTTTCATTGCGTTTCAGGATAATGAGCCCGTCGGTATAATGGGCCTGCTACGGCAGCGGTCGAGCAAGATGGCCCATCGCGCGACGATCATCATGGTCTACATCGGAAAGAGCCTGCGTGGCACCGGTCTTGCCGGCAGGCTGCTCGATGTTGTTTCCGATCATGCGCGCCATATCGGCATCCGGCAGCTGGAACTGTTCGTCAGCGCGGAAAACCCGGCGGCAATTCGGTTCTATCAGCGGCAGGGTTTCTCCGAGGTCGGGAGGATTCCTGCTGGGGTTCTGGAAGAGGGCAGGGAGATCGACGACGTCATAATGGCCCGCCGTCTGGTCGATTAGGCATGACGGGGAATTTCCGCGCATGCGCTCTCCTATTGACCTCGCAATGCTGGCATAGGCTGGAGGTTTGCCGTGACGAAGATCCTGAGAGACGAAGACCTGGCCGGCAACACCTTGATGGCGGTCGCGATCGATGCGCTCGAGACCGCTTTTCTCGCCAGAGTCGGCAATCGGCTAATCTCGCCCCCCCGGCATCATGTGTCCTTTCCCGATCGAGGCGATCTGGTGTTCACCGTCGGCGGCATCCTCGGCGACAAGCCGCTCGCTGGCTTTCGGGTCTATGAAACATTCGGCGGAACGGAGCATTCGCAAATCGTCGCGGTGTGGTCGGCCGACGATGCCAAGCTCAAGGGCATCGTCCTCGGAGAGCGCGTCGGCAACCTCAGGACCGGCGCCATCGGAGGTCTCGCCATCCGCCATCTCAGCGCGCCGGACGCCAAGTTCGTCGGAATCCTCGGCAGCGGCGCGCAAGCGCGAACCCAGCTTGCCGCGGCCGCAGCCGTCCGAAAACTGGATCGCGTCCGCGTCTATAGCCGCGACGAGAAAAATCGCGCCACCTTCGCAACCGAGATGCAGCACGCCCTGAGGCTGGAGGTGGAGCCTGTCGGCAGTGTGTCAGAAGCGGTTGATGACGCCGACATCGTCATCTGTGCGACGACCAGCCAAACGCCTGTCATCCATGCGCGGGATCTGAAGCCCGGCGTGCACGTCAATACGGTCGGCCCGAAAACGCTTCAGGGATACGAACTCGGCCTGGATGTCGCTGATGCCGCAGCGGTAATCGCGACGGATTCTCCCGAACAGGCCCACGCCTACGCTTCGCCCTTTTTCCTCGCCGGCTCCGGCAACGAAGATCGCATGGCCGACCTTGCCGACATCATTGCCGGGAAGGCGGCGGGGCGAGGATCGCTTGGGGAGACGACGCTGTTCTGCTCGGTCGGCCTAGCTGGAACCGAAGTCGTCGTCGCTTCGGCAATCCTCGATATCTTGTGAGGCGCTTATTACGGAAGACCCAGGACATCCCGCATACCGTATTCGCCGGGTGCCTGACCTGCGATCCAGCGAGCGGCAGAAAGTGCGCCGCGGGCGAACATGCCGCGGTTGAGAGCCGAATGCGAGAGCGTCACCACTTCCTGGGCGGCGGCAAAGAGTACGCTGTGCTCTCCGACGAGCCCGCCGGCGCGCAGCACGGCGAAGCCGATCTCGCCGGGTGGGCGCTCGCCGGTGATGCCGTCACGCCCGCGCCGCTCGACGGATGCGAGGGAAACGCCACGGCCCTCGGCCGCCGCTTCGCCGAGCATCAGCGCCGTGCCGGAGGGCGCGTCAATCTTCCTGTTGTGATGGGCTTCGAGGATTTCGATATCCCAGTCCTGCGCGGGAAGGGCGCGCGCCGCCTGGGCGACGAGGCTGATCAGAATGTTGACGCCGATCGAGAAGTTGCCGGAGCGCAGGATCGGAATGGTGCGGGCGGCCTCTGATATCCGGTCGAGTTCATCCCGGTCGAAACCCGTCGCTCCGATCACCAGGGCCGGTCCGCCCGCCGCCGCGCACAGACCGGCAAGTTCGGCGGCGGCACGTCCCGTCGTGAAATCCAGGATCACGTCGGCCTCCGCGATCGCAGCCGATCGGTCGATCAGCCCAGCGCCTGCAGAGCCCTCACGACCGATGCCGCCGACAAACGCAAAAACCGGATCGGCCGCCAGCAGCGGCAGGATGGCACGGCCCATGCGGCCATTCGCGCCGGCGACGGCTATTTTGATTGGTGAGGTCACTGTCTTACCTTACTGCGATATTTCCGAAGGGAGGCTGTTTGCATCCGGCATTCGCGCCGGAGAAGGGGATTTGCAACTGTCGCATTCGGTTCCCGGCGCAAAGCCGGATATCCTTCGGACGCCTGACGTTACCAATTGCCCGGGTCGGCGGTGTGATCGATGCTGGCGAATTCATCCGCCTTTTTCCGATCCAGCTTCACCTCCGTGGTCACCTCTGTCTCGTCGATGACAGTATAGCGCTCAGGCACTGGTCCCCCTGATAGTTCCTGATACAGGAGCAGGGCAGCCTCTTCGGCAGTATCTGCCTCGATCTCCCGGGTGAGGGTAACGGTGAATTTATGCATGGTTCGGCCCTTTCGATCGGCGCGCAGGCGATGCGCAGCTTACGCAGTCTGACACGAGTTTTGTGTCGAGGACACAAAAACCGCATTGTTCAGATTTTGATTCATGAGACGGCTTCAGGTCTTTGTTTTTATGAATCTCGTGGTGCTCTGTCTGAACCAGGCTATCTCCCGCGACCCAGGACTTGGGCGTGCTGGATCCCTGTGACGGGATGAGGGAGGGAGGTTGGCGGCGTCTCCACCAATTTTAGCAGCGCTCAGCAAATGCTCGCGTGAAATCGCTCGGACTGGGCTGGAGAAAGACGGTTTGCCTCTTATGTCAGTGTGAAATGCGAAACGAAGAGCGAAAGGAGCCGCGCAATGGCGAAGAATACGATCTGCGTATGGTATGACAAAGACGCCGAGGAGGCTGCGCGCTTCTATGCCGCGACATTTCCAGACAGTGCCGTCGGCGCCGTCATTCGTGCACCGGGAGATTATCCGGATGGCAAGCAGGGAAACGTATTGGTCGTTGAATTCACCGTTGCGGGTATTCCTTGCATCGGCCTGAACGGTGGTCCCGCGTTCAAACACAGCGAGGCTTTCTCGTTCCAGATCGCCACCGACGATCAGGAGGAAACCGACCGCTACTGGAACGCCATCGTCGGCAATGGCGGCCAGGAAAGCGAGTGTGGCTGGTGCAAAGACAAGTGGGGTGTGTCCTGGCAGATTACGCCGCGTATTCTTTCCGAAGCGCTTGCGGCAGGTGGTGACCAGGCAAAGCGTGTTTTCGATGCGATGATGACCATGAGGAAAATCGACATCGCGGCGCTCGAGGCGGCTTGGCGCGGCTGAACCTTCACGCAGAAGGTTTTCCTGAGCGTCAGGTCCGGTGGGATTGACCTAGATTTCCAGGGTCCTTCGGAAACGGGACAGGCTGTCAGAACCAGAGGTCGCGCACGCAGCGCCCTTTGGACGGAAGATCTTCGAACGTATCCAGGCCGTCGAAGTGATCGATGGACAGATCGGCGACGAGATCTGGCGGCGCAAGCCGCATGTTGACCGCCATGCGCCGGCGGCCATCCTTCTGAAGCCGCAGGCCGCGCCAGCTCAAGACGCAGGCGCAGGACGGGCAGAACAAGATTTCGAGGGACGACGTCTCCGGGCCGGAGCGGGTATAGGAGGCTGTTTGCCCGGTCAGCGCAATACGCTCGCCTTCGTAATCATAGGCCCACAGCGTGCCGTAGCGCCGACAGAGCGTGCAGTTGCAGGCGGTGATCGAGCCGGGATCGCCTTCGAGCGTCCAGCTTGCCTTGCCGCAATGACATGAGCCCGTCAGCATGAGTATTCGTTCAATCCTGCTGTCTCTCCAGGGGCGTATCCTGCCCCAATCGCGCGACGACCGCAATTGGGGCTTTCGAGCGCCTCGCTTTCGCCCGCTCGCCAGGCTCTGTTCTGGCGATATTCCCGTTTGGTCAATTTATAAAATTTCTAGTTGAGGTAACGGCAGAAAAATGATCCCATACGACTTGGCGTAGCCGAGTCCACGCTTCCTCCCAATTTGATCCGAGCGGCCCATGCCGATTTCCGATGCGATCTACCGTCCCTTCGAAACGTTGATCCGGCCGCTCGACATTCCCTACCGGCCGCTGCCTTCCAAAGGTCCGGTGACGGTGCTCCTGCACTTCATCTCGATGTTTCGCGGCGTGCTGATCGCGCTTGCGCTCTGCTCCATGGTGTTCGAGTTGATCAATCTGACGATCGTCTGGGGGCTTTCGGTCATCGTCGATGGCGTGACGCGACAAGGCGCCGCCGCCTTTCTGCACAATGAATGGCTGCTGTTGACCGTTCTGGGTTTCCTGATCTTTCCGGTCATGCCGATCGTGTCGTTCATGCTGAATACCCTGAACTCGCATACTTTAGGCATCGGCATGCCGGCTGCCATTCAATGGCAGGGACATAAGGCGGTGGAGCGGCAAGACCTTGCCTTCTTCCATGATCTCTATGCGGGCCAGGTTGCCTCACGCCTCTCGCAGGTATCCTCCGCCGTCCAGCAGCAGATCCTTGCCGGCTTCCAGTCCATTCCACGCTTCCTGATGCAGCTGGTGGGCTCTGTTATCCTGCTGAGCGCACTCGCCTGGCAGCTCGCCCTGCCTGTCGTCGTCTGGATCGCGCTCAACATCGCATTCACCGCCAGGATCGTGCCGACGTTCGTCGAGCGCTCCCGCCGCACCGCCAACCAGCGCAGCCTGGTCGCCGGCGCCATCACCGATCTTTATACCAACATGCAGATGATCAAGCAGTTTGCGGCCGAAGACAGCGAGGCCGGCGCCATCCGCCGCATCATCCAGAAGTCCGTGCAGATGCAGCACAGCGAACAGCGTATCTATCGCTCGTCGGAAGTGACCGTCGTCATTCTCAACACGCTGCTGTGGCTGACCATGTTGTCGATCGGATTTTCCGGCCTTGTCAAAGGCTTCCTGACGGTCGGCGAGTTCGTCGGCGCAGTCTACATCCTTCACCGGCTGTCGACGCAGATCTTCGTCTTCCTCCAGATGGGCCAGCAGATCTTCCAGGCGATCGGCACGATCAAGGACGCCATGCCCGTCATGACCACACCTCCGACGATCACCGACCGGCCGGATGCGACCGAGCTCAGTGTTCAGCGCGGCGAAATACGTTTCGAGAACCTCCACTTCGCCTACAAGTCAGGCAAATCAGTCATCGACGACCTGTCTCTGACGATCCGGCCCGGCGAGAAGGTGGGCCTGGTCGGCCTTTCCGGCGCCGGCAAGACCACACTCGCAAATCTGCTGCTGCGCTTCTACGACATCAAGGACGGCGCAATCCTGATCGACGGGCAGGATATCCGCGCGGTCACGCAATCAAGTCTTCGCCGCGCCATCGGGGTGATCGCGCAGGATGTCGCACTGCTGCACCGGTCGGTCGGCGATAACATCCGCTACGGCCGGCCGGAGGCGACGCAGGACGAGATCGAACGGGTGACGAAGATGGCGAGCGCCGATGCCTTCATCGCCGATCTGACCGACAGCGAGGGCCGCAGGGGCTACGACGCCTTCGTCGGCGACCGCGGCATCAAACTGTCAGGCGGCCAGCGGCAACGCGTGGCGATCGCGCGCGTTCTCCTGAAGGACGCGCCGATCCTGGTGCTCGACGAGGCGACCTCGGCGCTCGACAGCGAATCCGAAGCCGCCATCCAGGAGCGGTTGAACCTCGTCATGGAGGGAAAGACAGTGATCGCCATCGCCCACCGCCTCTCGACCATCGCCAGGATGGACCGGATCGTCGTGCTCGATCACGGACGGATCGTGGAGGAGGGCAGGCCAGAGGAGTTGGTCGAAGGCGACGGCCTGTTTGCCCGCCTGTGGAAGCGCCAGACCGGCGGCTTCATCCCCGAAGAGATCGACGACCCCTTGCCGGGTTCGCCTGGGGCTGACTGAGTCGACGCGCCCCTTGACGATCGCGGCGGCAATCCTGCCTATTGCGGCAAGGGAACCGGGGCAAGGGTGGTCATGATCAATCGGTCGAGCGGGTCGCGCATGCGCAACCCCGACGTCACCATCCGTCGCATTCTCAAGGTCAACCATGCGGGCGAGTTCGGCGCTATCAGGATCTATGGCGCCCAGATCCTGCTCGCCCGGCGGCTGTTTCCCGACATCGTGCCGGCGCTTGAGGAGATGCGTGAGGACGAGATCGAGCATTGCCGGCTGTTTCGCGAGGCAATGCCTTCAAGGAGCGCCAAGCCCTGTCGCGTCATGGCATTCTGGAGCCTCGGCGGCTTCGTGCTCGGCATCCTGACGGCGCTTGGCGGGCGCAACATGATCTGGATCTGCACAGAGGCTGTGGAAAGCACAGTCCATCGCCACCTCGAAGACCAACTGGCTTTCCTTGCTGAGCGCGATCCCGGGCTTCACGCCCTCATCGGGTCGATTCAGGAACAGGAGCTGGCGCATCTGAAGAAAGCCGAGGACAGCCAGAAGAGACGCGGCCTGAGCCACGCCTTGCTCCTGCCCGTCGTCGGGGCCTTGACCGACCTGATGATCTGGCTCTCCACTTGGGGAGCCTCGAGCTGGATGCGCGCTGAGATGATGCGTGCGGGAAGGGATAGGCTTTGATGGGGAGTTTAGAGGCAGCAATGGCCGCGGAGGAGACTGTCAGTTTTGAGGCCGGTGGGCATCGTGTTGTCGGAATATTGCGTCTGGCGGTCTTAGCAAACGCACCAACGCCGGTCCCGATGAAGGCCAGTTCCCTGCGCTATTCGACAAGCCCGAGCATCGGGCCGTAGCCGCCGTGCCAGGAGCGGTCGTTGCGGCCCATTGCCGGATGGTAAATTCCGACACCGTGTCCGCCATCGAGAAACAAGGCGTCGGGGCATTTCAACTGTTCGCTGAAGAGCCGCGCGAAATCGTGGAAATTCACCCCGTCTTCGCTGATCGCCAAGCGAACCGTGCCGGCCGCGCAGACGCCGACACCGCTTCGGCGGGTTCGATCCGTCGAGCCGGGGATGAAGATCGGATTCAGCTTGCCGGCGATGACGAGAATCGGGCCGGACTGTGTGGCGAACCGCACTTTGGGCGCACGCTTTAGAAATTCATCTGTAGGGAGGATGCCGGCGCCTGTTTCACCCAGAAAGAACACGCCGTTCGGCTTTTTGTAGAAATTCGGAACCTGGCCGGTGGAGCTTTCGGCCTTTGCAGTATTGGCGGGTTTCAATTCCCTGGCGTTCTCGACATACAGTCCCATCGGCGAAAAGTCGGCCCGGTACATCCCGGCGTTGACGGCCAACACCAAGGTCTTCCCCTCTGCATGGATGACTTCGGCAAGGCTTGCAAAAGCGCGGTACGGCTCGCCATCGGCACCCTTCCAGAACAGGCGCAGGTCGGCTTTTTCAGGGGCCAGCGTGCAGACGACGTATGCCGCATCTTCAAGGGTTTCCCGCTCGCATTGTCCGGCATGCGCTCGATGCGGGGACATCACCATTGCTGCCAGCATCATGGTTACGGCCAGCACACCCTGCTTCAGATAGGTCATTGGTTTCACGGTCTCGACCTCGTCAAAATGTGCCCGACAAAGCCGTGCAGGCGAGCAGTACACCAGTCAGGATATTCGCTCGGAACAGGCGATAATTCAGGTCGGGGCGGGTGAGGTCGATCCGCCGGATCTGCCACGCAAGGTGGGCTGCGATCACCAGCATTCCGATCGCATAGGGCGGCGACATCTCCAACAGCCAGCCGCCGAGCGACCACGCCGCGACGGCCAGCGCATAGGACAAGCTGATCCACACCTTGCCGTGCCTGCCGAATAGGATTGCCGTCGACTTCAGGCCGAGGCGGGTGTCATCCTTCAGATCGACATAGGCATAGATCGTATCATAGCCGATCTGCCAGGCGATGGCCCCGGCCCACATCAGAACGGCGCCGGCCGGAATATGGCCTGCAAGCTCGGCCCATGCCATCAGCATCCCCCAATTGAACGCGGCGCCCAGCACGGCCTGGGGCCAGTGGGTGAAGCGCTTGCAGAGCGGATAGATGAAGACGAGCGGCAGAACCGAGATTGCCACCAGGCGCTTATAGGGTGTCAAGAAGAGTAGAAGCGAGGCCGCAACCATCAGTTCTACGGCCAGGAAGCCGAAGGCGTGCAGGGTGCGGAGCTCCCCGCTTGCCAACGGACGGAAGCGAGTCCGCTCCACATGGCCGTCAAACTTCCGATCGGCGATGTCGTTGACCGTCGAGCCGGCGCTTCTCATCAGCAAGGCGCCGAGAGAAAAGATCGCCAACTGCAAGACGTTCGGCAGACCATGCGATGCCTGGATGAGGGCGGCCCAGCAGGGGAAAAGCGTCAGCCAGATTCCAACCGGGCGATCGAGCCGCGCCAGCCGCGTATATGGCCGCCATGTGGCCGGCAATCGGCGATCCACCCAGTCGCCATGGCGGATGTCGCTGAGATCAGGGCGGCTGAGTGTCGTCATGATGTAATCTAAAATTCCTATCGCAACAGGCTGGATGCCTCAGCTTTTCATCGCCATCGGCGACGCCGAGAATAGGAATTTTTGCAAGTACTGCAACGGCCGTCTGCCGTGACTTGCATTCGATGTTTGTCGTGAACCGCCGATCCCTACCAGGCGGTACGAGCGGTACCGAGTGCCGTGGTATGAGAGGAAGACACGTGGGCGACGTACGCCTTCAGCGACACGACGCAGTTTCCCGGACAGCTGAGTTTGTGCAACGTCAGGTGCTTCAGCAATGCTTCCGCGTCGCGCTTTTCGGTTAGCGGAAAGGTCATAGTCATGCGAGTTCCTCCAAAGAACACACTGAGCATCTGGAGAAATAATGGTTAAATTCTTTTGCGCTGCAACAAGAAAATTTTAATACTAAAATTAAAATCGATTAGCTTTCGGACGGGAATTTTAAAATCGTTTTAAATTGAGTTCCGTGCTGTGAGCTTCAATTCGCCGGCGGACGCAGGGCCGGCCGCTCATGCTCCGTTGCGGGCTGCCCAGCTTCGAAGCCGCAATCCGTTCAGCCTGATGAAGCCTTCGGCGTCGTGATGGTCGTAGGCGAGGGAGCTCTCCTCGAAGGTGACGAGGTCGGCGGAAAAGAGCGAGCGAGGGGAGGTGCGAGAGATGACCGAGGCGCATCCCTTGTAGAGCCTTAGCGTCACTTCGCCGCTGACGAAATCCTGGCTCCGGTCGATCAGGGCTTGCAGCATGTCCCGCTCGGGGGCGAACCAGAAGCCGTTGTAGATCAGCTCGGCGTAGCGGGGCATGATCTCGTCCTTCAGGTGGGCGGCGGCGCGATCGAGCGTGATCGATTCAATGCCTCGATGGGCCGCAAGCAGGATCGTTCCTCCCGGCGTCTCGTATACCCCCCGCGATTTCATGCCGATGAAGCGGTTTTCGACGAGATCGAGCCGGCCGACGCCGTGCCGGCCGCCGAACCTGTTGAGCTCGGTGAGCAAGGTGGCCGGCGTCATCGCCTTGCCGTTTACGGACACCGGATCGCCGCTTTGGAAGCCGATGGTGACGGTCTCGGGGACATCGGGAGCATCGACAGGGTCGACGGTGCGCTGGTAGATGTATTCGGGCGCGACCTCGGCCGGATCCTCGAGGATTTTGCCTTCGCTCGAGGTGTGCAACAGGTTGGCGTCGATCGAGAAGGGCGCTTCACCGCGCTTGTCCTTCGGCACCGGAATCCGATGCTTTGCGGCATATTCCAGCAGCTGGATGCGGGAGCGGATGTTCCACTGGCGCCAGGGAGCGATAACCTTCATCGACGGATCGAGTGCATTGACGGCGAGTTCGAGGCGGATCTGGTCGTTACCCTTGCCCGTCGCGCCGTGGGCGACGGCATCCGCGCGGACGTCGCGGGCTATGGCGACCAGATGCTTGGCGATCAGCGGCCGGGCGATGGAACTGCCGAGCGGATACTGGCCTTCATAAAGCGCGTTGGCCCGCAGCATCGGGAAGACGAAGTCGCGGACGAATTCCTCTCGCAGGTCGACGATGCGGAAGTCTTTCACGCCGAGGATTTCCGCCTTCGCCCGCGCCGGCTCGAGTTCCTCGCCTTGGCCGAGATCGGCGGTGAAAGTGACGACCTCGCATCCGTAGCTCTCCTGCAACCATTTGAGGATGATCGAGGTATCCAGCCCGCCGGAATAAGCGAGCGCGATCTTATCTATCTTTCCTACCATTAGTCATCTCCAAAAACTCGATGCTTGGTACGATAGATCATGTCTTGCGCAATGAGCTTGCGCAGTGTTCTCGAAATTGCGAATGTTTGACATATTATGCCACTACAGAAGGACTTGGAGCTACAAAATGCCGGCTTGTCGTCGATGCGATTGATCGCCATATCCTGCGCGTGCTTCAGCGCGATGGGCGCATTTCGAATGTGGAGCTGGCAAAGGAGGTGGGGCTGTCGCCTTCGCCCTGCCTGCGCCGCGTGCGGCTTCTGGAAAAGCCAGGATCATCGATCGCTATGTCGCCGTGCTGGATCCGGCAAAGGTCGGGGCGGGGCTGACGGTTTTTGCCCGCGTCTGGTTCAAGACCCAGGATGCCGAGGTCACCCTGCGCTTCGCCGAAGCCGTCAGACGGTTTCCCGAGGTGATGGAATGTTACCTGACGACGGGCGAGTGCGACGCCGTGCTGCGCATCGTCACCGCCGATTTGCACAGCTATTGGCGTTTCCAGGCCGACCACCTGACGCGCATTCCGAGCGTGCTCAGCGTCAAGACCGACGTGCCGATGGAGACGCTGAAGCGGAGCTATGAACTGCCGGTTCGGTAGGTCGGGCGTGGCGCCTTGCTAGCCGTATGGGCGCCGGGGGTGGCCAGCCCCGTCCTTCGAGGCCCCTGCGGGGTGCCTCAGGATGAGGCTGGAGAGAGGCGGTGCCAGGGATGGGCACCTCAGTGAGGCTCGCCCGAGGCCGGCTCTACTGATGGGGAGGAGCGTTGCCGCTTTTCGCCAGCCGGATGAGGCCCAAGAGCAGGAGCAGGATCATCACGCCATGGGTGATATAATCGAGCGTGGTCTGGGGGCCGACGCCAACGGCGATGGTGAAGGCACCGATGAGAGTGCCGAAGAGGGCGAAGGCTTGGGCGCAAAACGCCGCCGTTCGGCTCCATCGCCGGTTGAGGATAAGCGAGATCAGGCCGAGCAGAAGAGTCGCCGCTATCACCGCTTCGGCGATCATTGCCTGATGATGTTCGTGTCCTTCGAGGATGAAGCCGGCATGGGTGAGCGAGGCAGTGGCATAGAGGCACGTTTCGATCAGGAAGAGGATCGTGAGGGCTTTCATGGCATGTCTCCCCTGGGCCGATGAAGGTCTATTGTTCCCTCTCACCACCTGCGGCAGAGATGGTTGCAACATTCCGGCTAGATGCAGCGTTCAAAACATGGTTTCGAATAGCGGCCGCACTTTCCCCCGGTGATGCGCATGTTACGTCCAAGACGAGCGTATTTTGATGCTGCGGATCGAGAACAGAAGCTCGTCGGCTGCGTTCTCTCGAGGCTTCTACATCTATTGATTTTAAGTGGATGCGGCGTGCGGGGGTGGAAATGCGGCGTGCCAGCTCATCCTCGTCGCAGAGCAATCGGATGGGCACCAGCAAGGACTGGCGCTGTTGAGCTGCGGCAGCAATTTTTTGAAAAGTACGCATGCTACGCTGATCGCCTTCAATGCCGGCATGCGTGAAGATGAAGTTTGTCGAGGGCGCGCTATAGGCGACGATCGCATCCAAGACGGCTTGCCGAACTCTTCCGGTGTATTCCCATATTCCTGCTGGGAGGGGAGATGTCCCGTCGTCATCCAGGAGGCGGAGTATCGGGTTATTGAACCAATGATTGTCGACAATCTTTGCGGTGAAAAGCGAACTCAATTCTTTGGCGATCGCGAGCTTCCCGACGCCTGGAAAACCGATCAACAGCATGAAAATATTCATACGGAGCAACCTCCCCTGACATAGTCCGGGTGGCGCAATAGGGTTTTCAATCCTTGTAGCTTACGCTCATTCAACCTGGATATGGATATGGTCGTCGTGGCGGGCGGCGCGGCAACCTTGGAAGCGGACATGGCTGTCGGAAATGCCAAGCGCGTTCTTCAAATGCGGCTCGATGAAGATCTTCTGCAGGCCGAAGCGCGCCACGCCTTCGCTCGTCAGCCAGGCGACCGCAGCCGATGTGCGCTGCTCGTCGATGCGATAGGCCGGAAACAACGGCTGCAGCGCGTCGAAATTCCAACGGGTGGTAAGCCAGTCGTTGCGCCCTTTGCAGGGCAGTTCGTCGCCCGGGGCCGGCTCTTCGAAGGCGAAATAACCGATTGGGGAGCGGGTGACGCCATTGAGTAAAGCGCCGTCCGCATCCTTGTAATAATAGGCGAAGTCGAGCTTTTTTCCGTCGGCATGCGACAGATGCGGCAGCAGCGGAAAGCCGTTCACGAAGGGGAAATTCGCATCCAGCGCGACGGTGACGGTTCCGGGAAATTCCTCGTCCATGTGGGCGGCAAGCGCTTTTGCCAGATCGCGCAGGTCCGGCGTGACATAGTTGCGGTTCAGCAGGCAATAGATCGGGGAGCGGACGACCAGCCGGTCTGTGATGCTTGATATGCAGGAAAGGGGAACCCGTCCAAGCATCGGGGCTGTGAGGCCCGCGGCAAATGTCGCACCGGCATAGAAAAGCAGGAAGATGGCGAGCTTGGCCAGCATGCGCCGGATGCCCCAGGCGCGCGACGCGGCAAGCGCGATGAGATAGGCGACGCCGCCGATCTGCGTGAGCAGCGTCAGAAGGAGAACGATCAGGACGTGGAGAGCAAAACGGAACACGGGGAAGGCCTTGCGGGACGTTGTAATGCCATAGGCGAGGGGATGGCGATCTGCAAGATGGTTGCAGGACGCCGATCGCTCCTACCTCTGCTTTTGAGTGCTCCGAATTGACAGGATTAATTATCTGACTTAAGTCAGATAATATGGCTTGCGATCCTGTCTTCCGCGTCCGTCGTTTCAACCGTGCCGTCACCTCCGAAGTCGGCGCTCTCGATAGTTCTTTCCTCGGACGCGGGCGTCCGTTGGGTGCGGCCCGCGTGCTCAATTCGATCGGCCGGGGACAATCGGATGTTGCGGTGATCCGCGATTATCTCGGTCTCGACTCGGGCTTGATGAGCCGTCTGCTGCGCAGTCTGGAAGAGGAAGGTCTTATCGAGACGGTGCCGAATGCTGAGGACGCGCGTCGCCGCGTCGCCAGTTTGACCAAAATCGGTAAGTCCGAGTTCCAGGCCTATGAAGCGCTTTCCGATGCGCAGGCGGAGGCATTTCTGGCACACCATCGCCGCCCGGAAGAACTTCTGCGCGCCATGGACATCGTTGCTCTCTCGCTGAGACGCGATCAGATCGTGATCGAGGAAAAGGATCCTCGGCACGAGGACGCCAGCTATTGCCTGAGCGAATATTACGGCGAACTCGCACGCCGGTTTAAGAACGGCTTCGATGTGTCGCTGTCCCGCGATCCCGATGCCAAGGATATGACCCGTCCGCGCGGTGTGTTCCTGGTGGCCTTGTCCGATGGCCTGCCGATCGGCTGTGTCGGATTGAAGGGCAGTGGCGGCGAGGTCGCCGAGATTAAGAGGCTCTGGGTCGCCCCCGCCGCCCGTGGCCTCGGGCTCGCAACACGCCTCATGCTTGCCGCCGAGACTATCGCCCGCGAGCTATCCGTCAAGCTCCTGCGCCTGGATACGAACAGTGCGCTTTCCGAGGCGCAGCAGCTTTATCGGGGAAGCGGCTGGCATGAGATCGACCGGTTCAATGACGACCCATATCCCGACACCTTCTTTGAAAAGCGCCTTTAGGCCTCTCGAAGCCACCGCTGGGGGGCTACTGGTGGTCCAACTGCTTCGACAGCTCGGCAAAAATCCTGTCGCGGTCAGTGTTCATCTGGACGAGATCGACGGCAACGGTGATGGCGCGGCGCCCTTCGACGCTGTCGATGTCAAGCTTCCTCTCGCAGCACCATTGCCGAACGGCATCGGTGACGATCGTGATTTCATCATCGTTGAGTGAGATGAGCGACAGGAGCATAGTCGTGCCCTCCGTGAAGCGGCAAGAGCACCTATGGTCTCTCAAGCGGTCGTGCCGATGCCGATGGGCCGATGGGCTCACTCTACGCTCATTCCCCAGCAACACCATTGCTATTCTCCTGACACGGTTTGGCGTCGGCCCGATTTTCCCGGGAATGGCCTGGCCCTGTCGAGAGTGCTGCCGACCGCGATCATCGCCATTGCCGCCGCAGGCATGCTGCGGCACGCGCTGGTGTGAGCGGATGCCGATCCCGATCGGCGGCCGAGCCTATTTTGCCAGCACGATGTGCGTCGCGTGTTCGCTCGCCACATGCTCGGCGACGCGGAAGCCGAGGGCCGGCAGATCGATACCTGTGAACATCGCTTCTCCCTTGCCGAGCACGACGGGCGAGATGGCGAAATGCAATTCGTCGATCAGGCCGGCCTGCAGATATTGGCGGACGGTGCTGACCCCGCCGCCGATCTTCACGTCCTTGCCGCCGGCCGCGGCCTTCGCCTTTTCAAGTGCATCTTCGATGCCGCCGGTGACGAAGTGAAAGGTCGTGCCGCCCTCCATGACAAGGGGTTCGCGCGGATAGTGCGTCAGGATGAAGGTCGGCGCGTGATAGGGCGGGTTTGGCCCCCACCAACCCTTCCAGGTCTCATCAGGCCAGTCGCCGCGAACAGGCCCGAACATGTTGCGCCCGAGAATGAAGGCGCCGAAATTGGCCATGCCACGGGCGGCATAATCCTCGTCAATTCCTTGCGAGCCGTCGTCCTTTCCCTGCATCGCGCGAAACGTGCGGGTATGGAAAAACCATTGAAACATCTCATGCCCGCGCTTGCCGAGCGGATCCTGCATGCTTTGTTCCGGCCCGGCGCCGAAACCATCCACGGAAAGGGAAAATGCTGCGACACGCACCTTGGACATGGTTCCTCCATCTGATTGTAAATTGAAACTGGTTGCTTTGTCGCATAGGTGATCCTATAATGCAACCGGTTTTTGAAGGAGATGCTTGGTGGATATCGAACTGCGCTCGGGCTGCCCGATCAACCTGACGATGGAAGTGCTGGGAGATCGGTGGACCCTCATCATCATCCGGGACATCATGTTTGGCAACCGTCGCCATTTCCGCGATCTTCTGACCCATTCGGAGGAAGGGATCGCCTCGAATATCCTGGCAGCCAGGCTGAAGCGCTTGCTCTCGCTCGGGTTTATCAGCAGGCGGGATGATCCGAGCCACAGCCAGAAAGCGATCTACAGCCTCGAGGAGCCGGCGATCCAGCTTGTTCCCGTCTTCGCCATGATCGGCGCCTGGGGGCGGCGCCATCTGCCGGTCAGCGAGGAACTGAGCATCCGAGCGCAGCTTCTCGAAGAAGGCGGGCAGCCGCTCTGGGACGAATTCATGGAGGATCTCCGGCAAATCCATATCGTCGATCCGATCGGTGGAGCCAATGGCACGTGCACTTCGGCGGTGCTGGCGAAGCTGACGGCGGCGTTCCTCGAGGTCCGCGCGAAATCGTCGGCGCCTGTCTCATGATTTAGAGAAAGGTCAGCCGCCGGCGCCCTGGTATTTGCCGGTGGCGTATCGCCAGTACGCCATTGCGATCAGCACCCAGACCGGGCCGGCCGCCAGAGCCGCTGGGCCGGCCCAGTCGCCAAGGATCGGGACGGGTTTGCCGAGCAGGGCGGCGACGGGGACCGAACTGGTTAGCGCCAGCGGAACGGCGGTGAGGAGGGTGATCTGGATGCTGCCGGGAAAAATGTTGAGAGGGTAGCGCATCAGTTCCCAGAAGCCGAAGAAGATCGAGAACAAATGGTTGGAGCGCACCCAGATCAGCGCGGTGGCGCCGATCATGGTGATCAGGGCGGCGGTCAGCAGCGTGGCGCTGACCAGCGCGGCGACGAGGAACAGGGCTGAAGGGACCGACCAGGCGAAATCGACGGAGAAAACCGCCCAGCCGAGCAGCGGCACGGCAAGGATGATGTGGCCGGCATAGCCGATATTGAGGCCGGAGAAGATCAGATAGACCCAGGGGCTGAACGGTTTGACCAGCAGCGCATCGTACGTGCCGAGGCGCACCAGTTCCTCAAGATCGCGCAACTGCGTGAAGCTCATCGCCGCGCCGAGGGAATAGGCCAGCAGCTGGAAGCTGTAGAGCAGCGCGAGCTCCGGCCAGCTCCAGCCGCCCAACGTATCGAAGCGGGCAAGCAGGATGGCGATGGTGGCGAAGACGCTGCCATAGGAGAGGATCTGTGCGAGGCGATCGAGCCAGAAGGCGCCGCGATATTCCATCTGCGAGCGGATATACATGCGCACCAGCAGCGGAATCACGCGGAGATGATGAAGCAGCACGGTCAGCCTCCCTGCACGGTGATGCGGGTGGAGGCTGAGCGCCATAGCCAAAGGACGCCCAGGAGGAACAATCCGGCCCAGCCGAGACCGAGGCCGAAATGCAGCCAGGTGTCGGCAACCGAAAGCTGGCCGAGATAGACAGCATTGGGATAATAGACCACCCAGGCGAAGGGCAGGTGGCGGGCAATCGTCGCCAGTGGCTCGGGGAAGAACCAGAAGGGCACCAGCAGGCCGGAGAACAATTGCAGCAGGGCGCCGAGGATCCAGTCGAGCGAGAAGCTCGTCATCAGCCAGAAGGCGATGAGGCCGCAGAACATCGACATCAGCGACAGCAGGATGAAGGAAAGCGCCCAGAAGGCGATGAACATGGCGCCGTCGAACAGGCTTGCCGGCGGCAGCATGCCGTAGAACATGGCTGTGACGGCGACGGTCGGGATGACCTGCGTCATCAGGCGATAGCCGAAACTGCCGCATTCATTGGCGAAGATGTAGAGCGGATAGAAGATGGGCTTCAACAACCAGACGGCGACGTCCCCCGTCTTGAGCGACCGGCCGATCTCGTTGATGATCCTTTCCGGGCGGGTAGCGCCCATCACTGCACCGCCAAGCAGCGCATAGGTCACCATCTGCTGCAGCGAGACGCCGTCGACCATCGTTGCGCCGACGCCGGCATAGACGGCCAGCCAGATGGCGACACGGGCAACGACCTGCACCAGTTTGCCGAAGATGTTGGCCCAGACCTCGTTGCGGTAGGCGAGCTGGGAATGGAAAGCGCTGCGCGCGAAGGCGGAATAAGCGCTCATGACGCCCGCGCCCTGGCGTTGCGGCCCTGGTAGAAGGTGCGGATGACCTCTTCGATGTCGGGCTCGTGCAGCGCCACATCCTTCAGGTCGCGCTCGCTTCCGACCTCCGACAGGATCCTGACCAGCGAAACGTCTTCGCGTTCGATCAGATAATTCTTGCGCAGACCCTCGTCGCTGACGAGCGTCGCGGTGCTGAGCGGCAGCGGCCCGGGGTCGCTGACAAATTCGAGGGTCAGCCGCCGGGCCGAGCCCAATGCGGCGCGCAGGCTCCTCAATTCGCCGTCGAAGATCAGCCTCGAGTGATCGACCATGATCAGCCGCGGGCAGATGGTTTCGATGTCCTGCAGGTCATGGGTGGTGAGGATGATGGTGACACCGCGTTCGCGGTTGATCTCGGCCAGGAAACGCCGCACGGCATCCTTGGCGACCACATCGAGCCCGATGGTCGGTTCGTCCAGAAACAGGATCTTCGGATCGTGCAGCAGCGACATCACGATCTCGGCCCGCATACGCTGGCCGAGGCTGAGCTGACGCACCGCGCGGTCGAGAAAGGGCGTGAGGTCGAGCAGCTCGCTGAAGCGCCGGAGATTGTCCGCATAGCGGGCAACAGGGATGTCGTAGATGCGCTGGTGCAAGGTAAAACTGTCGACCAGCGGCAGGTCCCACCACAGCTGACTGCGCTGGCCGAAGACAACGCCGATCTCGCGCGCATTCTCCATTCGCTTGAGATGCGGCGTGCGGCCGAGGACCGTAAGCGTGCCGGCGCTCGGTACCAGGATGCCGGTCATCATCTTGATCATGGTGGATTTGCCGGCGCCATTGGGGCCGAGATACCCCACGGCTTCGCCGGCCGCGACGTCGAAATCGATGTCGGAAACGGCCAGAACTTCGGTATATTCGCTCGTCACCAGCGTCTTCAGGGCACCAAGCAGGCCTGGAAATCTCTTGTGCTGCCGGAAGCGCTTGCTGACGCCCCGTGCCTCGATCAAAGCCGTCATATGTATTTCCCGCCGATTCGGCAGCTGTGAGGATTGGAACCCAGGCTAACGCCGGGCTCGGCCAGTGCAAGCAAAAGTCGCTTTTGGCCATCACTCAATCGCGCATTTCAAAGCGCTGCAGCGTCCTTTGCCTATCTGAAAAGAGACACGGCGCCGCAGCCTTTTGCGTTGACAGGCATGTTCAATCGATCGCTGTTGGGGTCATGAAGATTCTCGCAATATCCGGCAGCGCTCGGCGCGATTCCACCAATACGGCGATGCTGCGGGCTATCAGCGACGTCGCCCCAAGTGAGATCGAAATTGCGATCTTCGATGGCGTGGGCGGTTTGCCGGTGTTTTCGCCGGATCTCGAGGGGGACGCTCTGCCGACGGCGGTGCGGGATTTCATCGACGTGATCGCTGAGAGCGACGGGGTGATCATTGCCAGCCCGGAATATGTGCGATCCATTCCCGGCGGTCTCAAGAATGCTATCGACTGGCTGGTGTCAGGAGAAGAGATCGTCCACAAGCCGGTCGCGCTGCTGCACGCATCACATCGGGGCGATGACATGCTGGCAGGTCTGCGCACGATCCTTGCGACCATCACCGAGCGGTTCGCAGGGGATATCTTCCTCCGGCTCCCTCTGATGAAGTTGGAACCGGCCGAGGTGTTGCGGGCCATCGAGACGGCGGAGAACCGTTCGAGGGTGCAGGCCTATCTTCAGGCCTTCTCGGCCTATTGCGAGGCCGGCGGCCAAACCGCCTGAGGTCCGCCCGGTCATCGGATCTCCATCAGCAAGCCGCTCTCGAATGCTGTTTTTCCCTGGAGCGTGTGCAGTATCACGAGCGGGGCTGCGAGGATGAAGGCGGAGAGGAAATGCTTTTGAGGAAACGGAGGATAGGTTGGATCATCTTGATCTCCAGATGCCGCGGATATCCTTTGTGCTGGACCTCAACAATTGCGGCAGCATGACCGGCTGCGCGAGCGGCTGGTCGATGCCGGTGCCGGCGTCGCGATCCATAATATCCGCGACGTCGGTTATCTCATGAAGGATTTATGTATGCCGTTGTCCCAAAATCGCCGCACACTTTTGGGCGACATGGATTTGGCGTTTCCCGTACGGCATCAAAAAGCCCCGCATCTTCATGCGAGGCTCGATGCTGGCGGGTGGTGGATCGGCTTAGCGGCACTGGCGGCGCGGGCCGTAGTTGGGTTGGAAGGTGTTGTCGGAGGCGCGGTAGGACCGGTAGCGGCTATAGCAATAGTCGGCATGCGAGCTGTAGCCGCGCGAAGAATAAGCGCGGGGCTGCGAGGCGATGACGCCGCCGATCAGCGCGCCGGCGGCGAGGCCGCCGATGATGGCGCCGCTATTGTCGTGGTGGCGATAGCGTCGATCATAGCGGCGATCCCATCCATAGCGGTCGTCGCGGTAATTGCTGCGATCGCGATAGTGGTGGCGGTTTCGGTACCACCTGCGATCATTCCCGAACTGCCCAGGGCAGTTGGTGAAGTTATTGCAGCCGACGGTCACGATACGGGCATCGGCACTTCGAGGCGCCGGCTGCGCCAATTGCGCCGGGCTCGGCACGAAGGCCGGGCCTGCCGAGGCCGGCATTCCGGAGAAAGCCGTGGCTATCGACAGGGCAATGATGGCGAATCTTTTCATGTCTCTCACCTTGGGTAACGGATGTATCGAAGGGGTAACGCACGGAAAGGCTATAGGTTTCATTTTGAGATGAGAGGCGCGATATATGTGCGTATCTGCTAACGCATCGGGGTAAAATGCGGTTCGGCCACCGGCGTTCGGTGCGGTGGGTTGCGGCCTGCCGCAGACCGGAAAGAATGCTGCGTTCGAGCCTATAGCGGGTGGTGTGTTATCAGGCTCACCTTCCGCCAGCCAGCAATCGAAGCTGGTTCTCGTCATGCACGCCTTGCCGGTAAAGCTCGATGACAAGGGCGCCGAGACGGGCGGCTTCCTCGCCTGCTCGGTCAATCTGGAGCTGGCTACACAGCGCTTCATGGACACGCCTGCATACATCGAGATCTTCGGATGCGAGCGGTTCGTCACGCGTGCTGAACAGCTTGTCTGACATCGCAATCTGCCCTCTTTTGATGCCGTGAATCGCTATCGGTGAAAAAAAGATAATTTCGCGATCTCCGCTCTGCAAGATGGGCGAACGTCCGATGTTCAAAAACAATTCGGGGCGCGCGCACACCAGGAAACTCGCCGGGAAAGATGGGGCGAGGGCGGCGCAACTGAGTATGAGACCGACTGGCGCGTCGGCCACAGGTAGCGCAAGCGTGGAGATCTACTTGGTTGCGGGGTCCTTGCCGCCTTGCTGCGACAGACGCAGTTCTTTCAGCCTTCTGGTTTTCTCGCGGCGAGCCCGCTGCTCCGCTTCGATGGTTTCCTTGGCGGCTCGCTCGGTGTTTTCGAAGCGATCCTGCCGATAAGCCTTTGATGATGGTTCACGTTCTCTTGTCATGGCCGCTAAACGCAAATCGGCGAAAACGGTTTCATGAGAAAACGCGTAAGCGGTTTTCAAAAAATAGAGGTGGTCGGGGTCGCCTGTCTATTGCAGCCGACGTGTGCGCAAAATCTGTCGTGGCCGGTCAAGTCATGTCGCGGGCGCCGCATCGGCGCCCGCGACCCGGCGGATCATTCCTTGATGAAGGCGAGGATGTCCGGATTGATGATATCGGCATGGGTCGTGCACATGCCGTGCGGAAATTTTTCATAGACCTTCAGCTTGGCGTTCTGCAGCAGCTTGGACGAGATCAAAGCGGAGTCGGCGATCGGCACGATTTGGTCGTCGTCGCCATGCATGACGAAGGTCGGCACGGTGATGATCTTCAGGTCTTCGGTGAAATCGGTTTCCGAGAAGGCCTTGATGCCGTCGTAGTGCGCCTTGGCGCCGCCGATCATGCCCTGGCGCCACCAATTGTTGATGATTGGTTCCGATACTTTCGCACCCGGCCGGTTGAAGCTGTAGAATGGGCCGGCCGGCAGGTCACGATAGAATTGCGAGCGATTGGCGGCCAGCTGCCTGCGCAGGTCATCGAAGACCTCGATCGGCAAGCCGCCGGGATTGGCATCGGTTTTCACCATGATGGGCGGCACGGCGCCGATGATGACGAGTTTGGCGACGCGGCCCTGCGGCTGGCCATGGCGGGCGACGTAATGGGTCGCTTCGCCGCCACCGGTGGAGTGGCCGATATGGACGGTGTTCCTGAGATCGAGATGCTCGACGACAGCTGCCGCATCGGCGGCATAATGATCCATGTCGTGACCATCGCCCACCTGGCTGGAACGGCCATGGCCACGCCGGTCATGGGCGACAACCCGGAAACCCTTCTCGAGGAAGAACAGCATCTGGGTGTCCCAGTCGTCGGAGCAGAGCGGCCAGCCGTGATGGAACATGATCGGCTGGGCGGTCTTCGGCCCCCAATCCTTGTAGAAGATCTCGACGCCGTCCTTGGTGGTGACTGTGCTCATCTTTTAACTCCGTTGGTGGGTTGGATTGATGCGATCAGAAGTCTGCGTCGTCGCCCGCGAGATTGACAAGGCCATGGGCACGCCTGCGCGGGGCGAGGTTGGTATATGTCGACGATCTCATCAAGCTACTCTTTGTATTCAATTGACATAACAGAATTTTTTATCGGAGGAGGATCCATGGGCAGGGGCATTCCCGGTCGACGCGTTACGGGTGCAGGGAGCCGAGTTACGGCGTTCGCCGCTCAGGATGCGGGACGCTGGAGGATGCCGCCCTCACTTGAACGCCGGTCGACGCCCAACCATCTAATCCTCAACAACAGCACAATGGCCACCGTCGCAACGGCGACCACTTCGCCGGCGGCGGATGGCCGTGGCCGCCGCCTGAGGATCACATCATGGGTTACATGGACAAGGATATAGCGCCTCACAATGAAGGGGCGCTGATCGATGCCTATTCGCAATCGATCGCCGCAGCAGTCGACACGGTCGGGCCGGCCGTCAGCCGGATCGAGAGGGTCGGTGGCCGGCAAGGGCATGGTTCGGGTTTCGCCATCTCGCCTGACGGCTTGATCATCACCAACAGCCATGTGGTCGACGACGCCAAAGTCGTTCGCATTACCACGCCCGATGGTTTCGTCACCGAGGGCCGGGTGCTCGGCCGCGATGTCGATACCGACATCGCCCTCATTCGCGCCAATACCAGCACCGGCGCCTGGGCAAAACTCGGAGATTCCCAACGTCTGCGCCGGGGCCATATCGCCATCGCGATCGGAAACCCGCTCGGTTTCGAATGGACAGTCACCGCCGGGATCGTCTCGGCGCTCGGCCGGTCGATGCGGGCAGCCAGCGGCCGTCTGATGGAGGATGTCATCCAGACCGATGCGGCGCTCAACCCCGGCAATTCAGGCGGACCGCTGGTGTCTTCCAGCGGCGAGGTGATCGGCGTCAACACCGCCGTCATCCAGGGCGCGCAGAGCATCGCCTTTGCCGTGGCGTCGAATACGGCCAATTTCGTCGTTTCGGAAATTCTCCGCTACGGCCAGGTCAGGCGCGCCTTCATCGGTATTGCAGGCGATACGATCGTGCTGCCGCGCCGGGTGGCACTGGCGGCGGGCACGGTGCAGACCACCTCCGTCCGCATCCGCCGCGTCGAGCCGGAAGGGCCGGCGGCAAAGGCAGGGCTGCAGGAGGGCGATTATATCCTCGCGATCGACGGCAGTCCGGTCGGCGGGGTCGATGATATCGTCCGGTTGATGGATGGCAGCAGGATCAGCAAGGAGACGGAAATCCTGGTGTTTTCGGTGGCGGGCCGGATCGTGAAGAAGACCTTGCTGCCGACGGCGCGGACGTGAGTCGTTGCAGACCACGCAACAAATCGGCTTTGGCCGCCGCCCGGACTGCACTTTGGTTTGAGGAAACATATCAAAGTGGCTGCAGGATAGTCATGCCGGCGAAGGCATCGCCCCACGTCAGGCGCTGACTGCTTCCTGATTCGTCCCCGAAAAATCGACAGCCGCAAAGGCTGCCGCCAGCACCTCCGGCCCGGCGCCGCTTTTGGCCGCGTCGGTCGACAGGATCTGGCGGTAGCGCCTGGCGCCGGGCAGCCCGGTGAAGAGGCCGACCATGTGGCGGGCCACGTGCTGCAGCCGGCCGCCGGCCGCGATGTGGTGTTCGGCATAGGACATCATCCGGTCGCGCAACGCTTCCCAATCCGGTTCGGCCGCCGGCGCACCAAAGAAGCGCTGGTCGATTTCGGACAGGATCGCGGCGTTCTGGTAGGCGGCGCGGCCCAGCATGACGCCGTCGACATGTTCGAGATGGGCGGCGGCTTCATCCAGCGTGCGGATGCCGCCATTGATGCCGATGAAGATGTCGGGCCAGCGCTGCTTCATCCGGTAGACGATCTCGTAGTCGAGCGGCGGGATCTCGCGGTTTTCCTTCGGGCTCAGACCCTTCAGCCAGGCTTTACGGGCATGGATCCAGATCGCGTCTGCACCGGCATCGAGAACGCGGGTGATCAGCGCCGGCAGCGCCTGTTCCGGCTCCTGCTCGTCGACGCCGATCCGGCATTTCACCGTCACCGGCACCGTCGCAACCCTCTTCATCGCCGCGACGCATTCGGCCACCGTCTCCGGTGTCAGCATCAGGCAGGCGCCGAAGGTGCCCGACTGCACCCGGTCGGAAGGGCAGCCGACATTGAGGTTGATCTCGTCAAATCCGTAAGGTTGGGCGATCTTCACCGCCTCGGCAAGCTTTACCGGGTCCGATCCGCCGAGCTGCAGCGCCAGAGGATGTTCCGCGGCGTCATGGCTAAGCAGCCGATCGCGCGGACCGTGGATGATCGCATCGGCCACCACCATCTCGGTATAGAGCAATGCCTGCCGGCTGATCTGGCGATGGAAATAACGGCAATGCCGATCCGTCCAATCGATCATCGGGGCGACCGCAAAAATCGGGCTCTTCTGCGTCATCGACGTTCCATTGTTCGTTGTTCTCCGGGTGCCGCAAATGAGGCGCCGCACCGCCGCGGGGCGGGGTCGTTCATCAAACGCGCATATAACATCTGGCGGTGCGATCGACAAATGACGGTCACTGCAAACAGAAACGGCGCCCCTTGCGGAGCGCCGTTCAAGCCGCCGAAGCGGAAGTCTGACTTACGAAGCCGAGATGTTGACGGCCTTCGGGCCTTTGCCCATGCGGTCCGGCTCGGTGTCGAAGGTAACCTGCTGGCCTTCGCGCAGCGACTGGATGCCAGAAGCCTGCAGCGCAGAGATATGGACGAAAACGTCCTTTGCGCCGCCGTCCGGCGTGATGAAACCAAAACCCTTGTCCTGGTTGAAGAATTTTACGGTGCCCTTGGTGGCCATTGGGATCGTCCTTTTCCCTTAGTCTGTGTAGTATCCGCGCCCCCGAGAGGAAGCGGACGGCTTTAGCTTTCGCCCCGATCGGTTGGGACGAAGGGTCAGTCGGAGAAGTCACGTACGGGGAAAGAACGTCTACGTAGGCGGGTAGTCCCGCGCCGCCTTCCAAACGGAAGGGATTACCACATCAGTCCAGTCACCGGCATGCAAATGCCCGAGTATCAAATTGGTGCCAGCTTTTCGGGCAAAAAGCAAGTGGGATTCTTTTGGCATGCCCGCATCGATGGCAGGAAATGCCGAAGATTCAGATACTTGAGGAAGAGTTAGCGGTTCCTTGCATGGTTGTGCCGTAGTGGGATTTCGTGCCGAAACGGGATGAGGGGCGGTGGCGTCGGCAAACAGGATTTGGGTCACAGCCCGCAAGTCTCAAATTTCAGAGACTTGCGGAACGTGATCGGGAGGGTAGGTGACAGGATCAAGCTGGACCGAGCGGCCGAAGCTGCACGAAAATTGATTGGAACTCGGCAAGCTAGAATGCTGGCTAGCCAAACAGTCGGGCCGGGCACTGAAAGGAAATCATGGAGCGCCATCGGCTGGTGGCCAGAATGCAGGAGCTGTTTAAGTCCGATTCGGAAGTCCTTGACTTCGCATGATCCGACTCACTACACGCTGTGGGTGGCACTCGCGGGCCGCGAACCATCAAGATTGGTGACCGAAGGAAGTCGAATGAATTCGCGGCCAACGGTCATCACCTTCGCTTTTATCGGCATCGTTTACATGCTGGGTTTGCATATCCCGCTCCCCGGGATCGATTTGGACGCTTTTACCGGCCTGAATTACACTGTCGATTCAGTCATGCTCTCTCGCGTATCGATCCTAGCTCTTGGATTGATGCCCCTCTACGCCGCGCTAGGACTTGCGGAAATCGCACGGTTGATCGGTTTTCCTTGGCTCCAGCGGAAGGACAAGCAAAGTGGAAACATTGCCTCAGGAGCTGTAGTCGTCGTTGTGATCGCGTTAGTCGTTGCTGCTATGCAGGCTTACGCCATATCAGACGGCCTGGGCGCGACGGGTCTCGTCGATGACAAGGTGACTAATTTCACCATGCTCACGATTGCATCCTACATGGGCGCGACGGCGTTTACGATCTTCCTTTCCGACCGGATAAGGATCGCGGGCCTGCGCGACGGCTTTTGGCCGTTGTATTCGATCCCGATCCTATTGAGCCTACCAAACAACGTGGTCGCTTCAGTCGAAATGACGAGAACGGGAGCCGTGCCTTCGACGCAATGGCTGATCGTCGCGAGTTATCTCGTGTTGTCGGTCGCTGCGGTGGTTGTCACGGCTGTCTTGTGGAGGTCGGCATGTCATGAGACTGGCGCCATCGAAGAGGGGACGGTTGAGCCAAGGGAAATTCTCATCTGGCCGCCGGTCCTGGCAATCACCGCTGCAGTTTATGTGCTGGGCCTCATCGGTTTCATTGCCCCAAGTTTTATTGCTGCGGCACAGGGGTTGCCTCTGCAAATTATCGCTCTGGCAATGGCATCGGTCCTGATCCCGCTCATTGTTTTCTCTTATGTTAGAAGACTCAAGGTCGCGAATAATCGTCTGATTGTGATCGCAATCATTATCGCCTTGATTCAGATCTTGCTGCTTGTCTCCGGCGCTCTTGTAACTGCATTCATTCCGCTTCCGGTCAGCCCAGGCGCCATCGGAGTCATCGTTTTGGCGGTCACAGCTCTTGGGCTTCCACGCCTAAGGAAACGCTCGGGTCCCTCGGCCGGATTCTTCGTCAGCCCTGAGTAAAGGTCGAAGGGGTGCGGCGATTGCTCTTTCGGTATAGCTACCGCCTATTGCGCATCATTCAGCAACGCGCTTAGGCTCCACGGATTTTCCCCCTTCTGATTGGCGATGTCGTCGACCTTCCAGCCGCCGTGCTGCCGCACCAGGGTGTAGAAGAGCGTCACCTCGTCGCCGTTTTCGAACTGCACCTCCACCTCGGCCTTATCATCCAGCAGGATCGGCTGGCCGATCCTGACGTCGCTCGCCGCGCCGTCCTGGCCCGCGATGACGGGATCGAAGTCGATCGCGCCGACATCGCCATCGGGCGTGTTGTCGAGATCGGCTTGGAGCAGCTCGTTCAGATGGTCGGAGAAGAAGATCGAATACGGCGAGGGCGCCTCGGCGTCGCTATTGTCGGTGTTGTAACTGTAGAGCGCCTTGAGCAGCGCCTTCGGCGTCTTGTAGGTCTCGGCCGATGCGGGCAGGGCTGCGAGCGCCGACACGGCAAGGGCGAGGATGAATGTGGGTAGGCGCATGCGGGCTCTCCTCGGATGAGCAGAAATCATAACCGAAACGGATGTCGAGGTGGAGCTGCATTTTTGAAAGGGGATTGCCCGGGCACGGCCGCTGGCCTTGCCAGCCTCCGGCTGGTGTCTGCGAGCTATTACCAGGAAAGTCGGCCGCTCGAGGTAGCGAGGCGGGCAGTCCGGCCTCTTTTTGTCGAGATCGCCGGTGACGCATCTTGCGTCCACCGGCGATCATATCGCGATTAAATCAATGCCTCATGCGACAGGGTCGAAAACGACGGCTCGAAGACGTCCTTCACGGCGATAGTGAAATCGTGGCTGGTGGTGTTTCCAGCCGCGTCATAGGCCTCGGCGGTGAAGGTCAGGCTATGGTTGCTTTCGAAGTCGATCGCAGCCTTGGTCTGGATCTTGTTGCCGACGAGCTTGAAGATGCCGTCCGCATCATCGGTCAGCCGCCACTTCACCGCGCCGCCTTCCGGATCGACGGCGGAGAGAAGGCCGACCGAGGTGCCGATCGCGACGTTCTCGGAGATCGAGCCGCGCGAGAAGGCGAGATTGATCGGCGCCTTATTGACTGGGGCTTCGTTGACGTCGAGAACGCTGATCGTGATGTCTTTTTCGACAGTGACCTTGCCGTCAGAGACCGCCACCTTGATCGTGTGCGATTTGGCGGTTTCGTAATCCAAAGCCTTCGAGGTGACGATGCGATTGCCATTGAGGCGGAAGTGATCGTCGGCGCCGTCGATGAGCTTGTAGGTGAGGGTGTCACCATCGGCGTCCTTGGCGCTGAGCAGCCCGAGCGTGGTCCAGATCGGCGTGTCCTCGGAGAGGGCGGTCTTCGAGAGCTGGATATTGGTCGGCGCGCTATTGCTGCTATTGGGCTTGAAGGTTCCCTGAGCGAAATCGTAAACGCCGTCTGCAAAGCGCGCGAATTCGACGTCTGTCAGCGTATCCGTTCCTTCCGCGGCGCTCGTCAGGATGTGATCGCCGTTGTTCATTGCGAAGGAGTAATTGGCGAAATTGCCGGAGAAGATCGCAGTGTCGATGCCCGCGCCGCCATTGATGGTGTCGTTACCGGCGCCGCCGGTCAATTTGTCATTGCCGGCCTTGCCATTGAGGATGTCGTTGCCGCCGCTGCCATCGAAAATGTCATTGCCGTCTGTGCCGGTAAATTCGTCATTGCCGCTGCCGGTCTTGACGTCGATACCGGAGACATAGCCGGTGACGAAAGCTCCATGGCCTCCCAACTCGTCAGAAAGATCGAGGTGAGCGCTGTCCGTCAATGCCAATGCGGGGTTGAAATCATGGAACGGATCGGTCGACCAGACGATTTTGTCAAAGCTCTCGAACTGCGCGCTCGAACCGGAAACCCAATATCCCGCGGTTTCAAGGACTTCGATGTTCTTGATCGTCAGGCCTCTTAGCTCAGAGGCTTGGAGCGAATCAATTCCGGCACCGCCATCGATCGTTCCGGAAACCATTGGAGCGGATCCTTGCACGGTGATGGCATCGTTGCCATCGCCCGCATCGATATCAAAGACCTCAGGGGTGCGACCGCCAGCATCGCCATCTGAGATTGTATCGTTGCCTGCGCCGCCCCTGATGATGTCATTTCCTACGCTGCCCACGACCTGGTCATCGCCACCGCCACCATTTAGGATATCATTGCCGTCTCTGCCTGCGAGCAGGTCATTGCCATCGCCGCCACTCAGGGTGTCATTGCCATCACCGCCGTGAAGCTGATCGTTACCGGCGCCCGTCGTGATGACATTGCCGCTGCCCGAGCCCGTCACATTCGCGGAGACCGAACCCAATTCGGCGGCCAGGTCGGCCACGCCGGAATCCGAGACAATCAGAGTGACAGGCGAGGAAGGATTCGCGGCGGAGTGCCGGATAACGTCGTAAGCTTCGAATTCGGCGCCTGTCTTGGTAATCGTTGTTCCGTTCGTGTCTAAAATATTCAAGGCCATATTATCTTTCCCCAAAAGATGCGTTGTACTCGGAAAAATGAGAAATCCGCGAAAGAACTGTTTTATTGCTCAGCGGACGACAACCCCTCGGGGATCTATGCCAATCCCCGATTAAGTTTTCAATGCAGAATTGTGTCTTTTCATTGCTTTTTTAATGAAAAACTAAGGATGAAATACTGCGAAATGAATTTTAATTTGAGAACTCAAAGCCATTCTTCGGTCTCCTAAATAGTATTGTCTTTCATTTCGAGCGGGATGCTCTCGCTAAAATTGTGTTTTCTGTGGACTTTTCAGTGGTGCTGCGCGGCGCCATTGGTCGCCCCACTATCGCAGGTTGGTTCTAGCTTCGACTTGCGCCGGCTTCCCGCGCGAGAGACTTCACATCAGCTTGATGAGGCCTGCTTCCGTGGGGCTGAAGCCGCAGGCGCGATAGAAGCCGGTTAGGTGCGGTTCGAAATCGACATGCAGCCACGCCGCGCCACGCTCCCGCGCAACCCGCGTCGCTTCCCTGACCAGCCGCGTTGCGATCCCTTGCCGCCGCATATCAGGGTGAACCGAGGTGTCGAGAATGAAGGCATGAATGCCGCCATCCCAGGCGACGTTGACGAAGCCGACGAGCTGGTTGTCGTGGTAGGCGCCGATATGGGTGAGGCTGCGGGAGAGGATAGGGGAGAAGTCGCGCGGGGCAGGCGCGCCCCAGGCGGCGGACCAGAGGGCGTTGAATTCGCTAGCGGAGGGGAAGGGGTCTATGCGGAGTTCTGGCATGGGTGGCGGCTCCTTCCCTTATGCTGGCGGCGCTTTGGTTGGCGTGACAGGCCCTGGCGAGCGTCCTGATATAACCTAAACCTGCCCCCATATTTTCCGCAATGGCGCTCCAAGGCATTCAGCCATCTTCCTATCCTGCTCCTCGGTGGTATCGCCGATGCCTGGATTGTGGGCCTCGAGAGCAAAGCGGCCGAACGCGGCGGGCCAGATATACCGCAAGTCGTTCAATGATACGGCGGCGCCGCAGCAAGGGGCCACGGTGTTGAGGTCTTTGAACCCATCGGTAGAAGCCGCCTCCATCGCATCGCCCCACCATCTTCGGCTGCACGCCACTCCAGACCAGTTTTCGCCGGGATCGTAGAACCTGATCTCATCCGCGAAGCTCGCTTTCACGTCGTCCGCCCCGGGGATGATTGTTTCCAGCAAGGAGACCGCCTTGGTGGCGGTTTCCGGGGAGGGTTGCCAAGACGGGTTGGCTGGGAGGTAGCGTAGGATGGTGTCGGACATTGTGGGTTTTTTTGCCGATGAACTGAGGTGTCGGGGATGGGGGTATGAATGCCGCTATCTCATGCGACGTTGACGAAGTCGATGAGCGTATCGTGGTAGGCGCCGATATGGGCGAGGCTGTTGGAGAGGATGGGCGTGAAGTCGCGCGGGGCGCGGGGCAAAAGGCGGCGAACCAGAGGGCGATAATTTCGGTGGCGGAGGGGAAAGCGGTCGATGCAGAGGTCTGGAATCTTCAGCAAACTGCAACCTAGACTGTATCGCTCGTCAATAAACCACACACTCGCCACCGGAATATTGAAAAGGTATAGTTTGTCGATAATTGCCTTGGGCAGAAAAACGAAAAGCAAAAATCCGAAAAATATGTAGACTTAGTTTCCGGACTTTACTGAAAACCTTTCGTTTAAGTCGTTTATAATCCGGTCGCTGACCTCGAAGGGGCCGCGTCTTTCAGTAGGCCTTTTACTTAGATTTTCTGCTGCTACATGCAGCTGCCTCTGAAGCCATTCACCATGTGAAGCAATGGCGTCGTTTGCATCCTTTACTTCATTGCTCTTTTTTGACAATGTCGCCTCCACCAAAGGTTGCTATGGACGCATTCATGATAGCTGCGAGTCGCGTATATCCCTAGCGGTTTATTCGCCGTTTGATTCACAATTTATCAATGCTTGTCGCTGCGGGGAATCGTATGGCTGACGCCAATAAACCGGAACTTTTTATTGGGCTTGTGGGTCCTATAGGCGTTGATCTGGATTATGTGCAGGCAGTCATCGTCAAAGAACTTAAGCACTTAGGATACATTTCAGTTCCACTCCGTATTACCGAGTTGATGGTTGCAATCAAAACTGATGTGACCATTGAGCAGAATTCATACAGCGCGAAGTATCACTCGCTTATCGCTTATGCTGATAAAGTCTGTGAAATCGCAGGTAGTTCAGCAGCGCTCGCAGCGCTTGCTGTCGCAAAGATTAGAGATGAACGAACCGGAATCACAGGAAGCGTTGAAAAACCGGCTTTGGGGCACGCCTATGTAATTCGCCAGTTTAAAAGGCCTGAGGAGATCGAGCTTATGCGAAAAACGTATGGACGCAAGTTCATACAGATTTCGGTTTCCGCCTCTGAAAAAGAGCGGAGGACAGATATTTCGAGTAAGATAAAGGATTTCGATGAAACGACTCGTGACAAGGATGAATGTGAGAAAGAGGCAATCGATCTCATAAAAAAGGATTTCGATGAAGGGACCGGTAGTTTTGGTCAGAAGATTTCAAATATATTCCATCTCGGTGACGTATTTATATATGGAATGAATAAGAGAAGTATCGAAGATACATTGCGCCGTTTCTTTGAAGCGCTGTTTGGGCATAACGGTCGTTCTCCAACAAAGATGGAGTACGGGATGTATACCGCTGCTGCGGCCTCGCTCCGCTCGATCGACCTCTCAAGACAGGTAGGTGCATCAATATTTACCGATGCTGGTGAAATCGTTGCTATGGGCTGCAATGAGGTGCCCAAAGCGTTTGGAGGAACATACTGGGCTGAAGATGGAGAAAGCGCGCAACGTGACTTTGAGCGTGGAAACGACGCCAATCAGTCGCGTAAGCTCCAGATACTTTACGATTTAGTTTCTCGAATGAGTAGTTCAGGTTTCTTGTCTGAAGAGCTTGCTGCCAAGAATAACGCAATAGATCAGTTGCGAACCATAATGGCAGACGAAAGCATTCGAGAGTCACAGATAATGGATATTATCGAGTTTGGCAGAATGATTCACGCAGAAATGTCTGCGATCACAGATGCTGCGAGACTAGGGAATTCGGTGAAAAGAGCAACCATGTATTGCACAACATTTCCATGTCACATGTGTGCAAAGCATATTGTGTCATCTGGAATCAAATCTCTAGTGTATCTTGAACCGTATCCCAAAAGTTACGCAGTGGAACTTAATGCTGATTCAATAACTTTCGACGACGATCTTGCGGATAAGAAGGTCTTGTTTAGGCCGTTCGTTGGCATTTCGCCTCGCCGCTACCGGGATATTTTTGAAAAACGCTCTCGCAAGATGAGCAGCGGTAAACGCAAAGAGTGGTATCATGGAGACCCTCTTCCTATGATTGAAGATAAAAGCGCTGCTTATATTGAGAATGAGGATTCGAGCATCATTTCGCAGCTGGTAACTTCTTCTCAAGCCAATTAAATCACCGCCCCGGCCGCCCAGTCTTCCCCTTCGTCCGCCCCTTGCGCTTCTGCTCGCCCGCATCCTCATAGCTCCCAACCCCCGTCTTCCCGCGCACGACCGGCCGCACATCATCGCGCTCCGGCTGGCCCTCCAGCAAAGGTGAAAACCGCTTCGTGCCCTTGGCGGCATCCGGCTTTTCCGGCACTTGCCCCGTGACTGGCTTTTCCGTCCTACCGACCGTCATTTCGTCGAGGTCGTTTTTGCGGAAGAGGGTCTTCCTAGCGGGTTCGGAGATGTCGCGGCCCATGTCGTCGAGATGGGGTTTGCGGAAGAGGGGGGTGGCGGTGTCGGTGCCTGGGCCCATGTCGTCGTTGGAGGGTTTCTGGAAGAGAGACTTGGAGGTTGTGGCGCCCCCCTCTGTCCTGCCGGACATCTCCCCCACAGGTGGGGAGATAGACTCGCGGCTGGCTTTTCCGTTCCTTTTGCCACATTCCATAGCCTTCGCTTCCTCGCGCGCCATCGGATCGTCCATGACCGCCAGCTCGGCGGCCTTGAGGCGTTTGATTTCGTCGCGGAGGCGGGCGGCTTTTTCGAAGTCGAGGTCGGCGGCGGCGTCGCGCATGCTCTTTTCGAGGGCGTTGAGATGGGTCTGCAGGTTGTTGCCGACGAGGTTGCCGCCATCGGCGAAGCCCTTGCCGGAGACGCCTGAGATATCGGCGCGGACGTGGTCGCGTTCGTAGACCGAGTCGAGGATGTCGGAGATCCTGGCTTTCACCGATTCCGGGGTGATGCCGTGCTCCTGGTTATAGATCATCTGCTTTTCGCGGCGGCGGCTGGTTTCCTCCATCGCCCGCTTCATCGAGCCGGTGATTTGGTCGGCATAGAGGATGACCTTGCCGTCGACGTTACGCGCGGCACGACCAATGGTCTGGATCAGCGATGTCTCGGAGCGCAGAAAACCTTCCTTGTCGGCGTCGAGGATGGCGACGAAACCGCATTCAGGAATGTCGAGGCCCTCGCGCAAAAGGTTGATGCCGACGAGCACGTCGAAGGCGCCGAGGCGCAGATCACGGAGGATCTCGATGCGCTCCAAGGTATCGATGTCGGAGTGCATGTAGCGGACGCGCACGCCCTGCTCATGCAAATATTCGGTGAGATCCTCGGCCATGCGCTTGGTCAGCACGGTGCAGAGGGTGCGGTAGCCCTTGGCCGATGTTTCGCGGATTTCTCCGAGCACGTCGTCAACCTGGCTGCGGGCCGAGCGGACCTCGACCGGCGGATCGATCAGGCCCGTGGGCCGGATCACCTGTTCGGCGAAGACGCCGCCTGACTGTTCCATCTCCCAGCCGCCGGGGGTGGCCGAAACGGCGATGGTGTCGGGGCGCATGGCGTCCCATTCCTCGAAGCGCAGCGGCCGGTTGTCCATGCAGGAGGGCAGGCGGAAGCCGTATTCGGCCAGCGTCGCCTTGCGCCGGAAGTCGCCTCGGTACATGCCGCCGATCTGCGGCACGGTGACATGGCTCTCGTCGATGAAGACGAGGGCGTTGTCGGGAATGTATTCGAACAGGGTCGGCGGCGGATCGCCGGGATCGCGGCCGGTGAGATAACGCGAATAGTTCTCGATGCCCTGGCAGGAGCCGGTGGCTTCGAGCATTTCGATATCGTAGCGGGTGCGCTGCTCCAGGCGCTGGGCTTCCAGCAGGCGACCGGCCTTTTCGAGCTCGGCGAGGCGAAGCCTGAGCTCCTCCTTGATCGACTTGATGGCGCCGTTCAGCGTCGGGCGTGGGGTGACATAGTGCGAATTGGCGTAGATCTTCACCGATTTCAGGTCGCCGACCTTCTGGCCGGTCAGCGGGTCGAACTCGGTGATGGCGTCGATCTCGTCGCCGAACATCGAGATGCGCCAGGCGGCATCCTCCAAGTGGGCGGGGAAGAGCTCGATCGTATCGCCACGCACCCGGAAGGAACCGCGGGTGAAATCCATGTCGCGGCGCTTGTATTGCTGGGCGACGAGATCGGCCAGCAACTGGCGCTGGTCGAGCCGGTCGCCGACCGACATCTGGAAGGTCATCGCCGTATAGGTCTCGACCGAGCCGATACCGTAAATGCAGGAGACCGAGGCGACGATGATGCAGTCGTCGCGCTCGAGCAGCGAGCGTGTCGCCGAGTGGCGCATGCGGTCGATCTGCTCGTTGATCGAGCTTTCCTTCTCGATATAGGTGTCGGAGCGCGGCACATAGGCTTCCGGCTGGTAATAATCATAGTAGGAAACGAAATATTCCACCGCATTGTCGGGGAAGAAGTTCTTGAATTCGGAATAGAGCTGGGCAGCCAGCGTCTTGTTCGGCGCCAGGATGACGGCCGGGCGCTGCGTCGCCTCGATCACCTTGGCCATGGTGAAGGTCTTGCCGGAGCCGGTGACGCCGAGCAGCACCTGGCTGCGGTCGCCATTCTCCAGCCCCTCGACGAGATCGCGGATGGCGGTGGGCTGGTCGCCGGCCGGCTCGTAGTCCGACCGCATCCGGATCGTAATGCCGCCTTCGGATTTGTCGGGCCGGGCAGGGCGGTGCGGCGTCCAGATCTTGCCGTTCTTGTGCAGCGGATTGCCGCTCTCGATCAACGCCGACAGCGCCTCCACCGTGGCGGTGACGGCGGTGCCGGCCTGCAGCGACGAGGCCTCCTCCAGCGTCGTATCCATGCCGGAGACCGGGTTGAGGCCGGCGGCGGCGCGCGTCTTCGGATCGGTGGAGCCGCCCATGGAGGTGCCGCGCGCCGATTTCGATGCGGCGATCTCGACCTTCTTCCGATGCTTGCCCGCCTTGGAGGCGATCTGGCGCTGGGTCTCGACGCCGGAAGCTTCGGCATCGGCCTCCAGCTGCTTCACCCAGTCGGCGACGGAGCCGGAGAGCGGCGCGCCCTCGAAGGACGATTGAGGGGCTTCCTCGAAGCCATTCGGGGCGGGGGATTTCTTCGGAGATTTGGCCATGGCGCGAATATGGAGAGAGTCAGCGCGAAAGGGAAGAGGGGAAGAGTACAAAAGGGAAACGAATGAATCGTTCGGGATGGCGAATAATTGATGGCGGTACCTGCTTCAAAGACCTGCAACCGGATTCTCTCAAATGAATAATAAAAGTCTGTGGTTGAAGGTCAGGCCATCTCCCGCATTGCGGGCGGCAATGTTACAGCTGCTGCGGGAATCGGGGACCATTCATGAACAAGATCATCATTGCATTTGCGGCGACGGCGGCACTCGCCGGCTGCGCCAAACGTCCTGACGCCATCGTGCAGGTCGATATTCCGATGGCGGCCTATACGAACCTCAGTTGCGAAGCGCTCGCCGTACAGCTCAAGAAAGAGAAGGCCAAGCTCGACGATCTGTCCAAGCAGCAGATCAGCGCAGCGAACGGCGATGCTTTCGGCGTCTTCCTCGTCGGCGTCCCGATCGGCAGTGTTGCCGGGGGAGACAAGGAAGGCGAAATTGCTGCATCAAAAGGCAAGGTTTCCGCTATGCAGTCCGCCGGTATGAGCAAGGGCTGCAAGCTGCCGAGTTAATGGCACGGCGCGCAGGATGGGGCCGCCAGGCCTGCGCATCCGCCTCGTCCTGAGGCCCCTGCGGGGCGCCTCAGGTGAGACTCTCTTGAGGTACGGCGCCGGCGTGGCTGCGTGTGATCATTTCGCTTTGAGCTTGGCCAGTTCGTATCCTGCCGCCTCGTGCTCAATGAAGGTGCTCGGGCAGGACAGCAAGGCGCCTCGGAACCGCCGGCGCGCTTCTTCCGTGGCGCCTGAAAACAGGTACCATTCGCCGCTGTAGAAGATCGCCTCGCAAATCTGGTTGCTGTCGGCGGCCTTGAACACCATCTCCACGGGCTTCAGTTCGCCGAGGAAAAGGCGGTAGATGGGATAGGGCCATGCAGTTTTATCAGCCGTGTCGGCGGCGGCTCTGAGATCGTCCAGCGCCTTCGGATCACCCACTCTGGTTTGAGCGAAATAGCGCCAGACGCGAGCATAGGGAGCCCTGGTTCCGTTCAGATTTGCCTCTGTATCAAATCCCGTTATCGCCTGCTGATACCTGCCGCCGAAATAGTTGGCGATCGGATCGGTGAGATAGAAGTGCCGCGCATTGATGATGGGCCACAGCGCTCCCGCCGCAATGATCACGAATGCGGCGCTAAAGGCGATCGCCACTCTGTCATAACGAGGTGTCGGACGCTCCCGCGGCCAGAAGGTCAACAGTAGAAGCGACAGTGCCGCGCCGGTCACGGCACCGCCGAAATGGCCGGCATAATCGATGGTTTGACCGTCTCTCGCAGAGTTGAAGATCGGCAACAGCGAGGGGACCAGAATCTGAATGGCTCCCATTTGCAGGGAGGATGCAATCGGCGTCGACCGGAAACGGATGCTCCCAACGATGACGGCCGCGAAAAGTCCGACGATGCCGCCGGAGGCGCCGACACCCACCGTGCTAGCGTCATTGAGCCAGACCGACGAGATAGACCCGCCAAGGGCGCTGGTCCTTCGGCTTCCGCGCCTCAGAGTGAGGCTCTCTCCGGCGTTGGCAGCTACCCCTCTTCGAGCGCTGGCGCTGCCACCGGCCTTGCAGTGGAACCGTGATCGGCCTTCCGCAGTTAGTTTCCTGTCCATTCAGATGCAGGTGCGACTGCCATTAGCGACCATTCCGCCTTCTGGGAAAACTCCATTTCCATCGACCTCGATACTGGTGAACGGCTGGTTCTCCGCTCACCGCAGGATGCGCTTTATGCACTTGTCTCCGACTGGCCGATCCATGACGGCGTTCATCAGCAGAGAGCCATCGATTTCTGCTGCGCCTGGCTTGCCGGGCGAATGCCGGCCGAGGCGGTGAGGCAGGCCTTTATCCTCGCAGCGCTGGAAGCAGGTGTGGCGATCGATGATCATGAGGACGATGCCGGCCATGCGGCTGACAGCCGGTAACGCCGACGATATTTGTTTCCATGTATTGCAAATATTATTCCCGCTGTGTTTGTGGGAATAGGCAGCGTCGATGCGCTCCGATTCTTTGGAGATTTTACTGAATGAGAATAAAAGTCTTTGTTTGCGCTGCTCTGTTAGCGCTCGCCGGCTGCAATGCTCCGGTGTCGCAATCCGTTGCAGATTCGCAGCGTCCGCCATCAAATGAAGTTCGGCAGAACTTCATCAATATTGTATTCAAGAGAACTTATAGACACGAAGCAGGAGAAGTCGTCTGGGCGCGCATTTCCAGTGTGGTTCTGCTCGACCCCGAAAAACAGATTTATGCTTATTGTGTAAGGATCGTGCCCAAGCACAGCTGGGGAGACTGGGCCTATCTCGGCATCTCCTTCACTGATGGCCAAATCCTCGGCGCGACGCCGAATGATAATCGCTGCAAAGACAAGCGGCTGCGTTACTACCCGTTTCCTGAGATGAACGGCATGAAGACTTGACGCAGGCGCGAAGGCTCGGGCCGCGTCGCCGCTCCAGGCTTTGGTGAGCGGCGGCGCGATTTTCCTCCAGCGTTGTGACGGCGCGGCCTCTCAACCTTCCTCATGCGGCGGTGCGCGGCCCGCAGGGCGGAGCCTCGAAGTACGGGCTGTGAGTTGCTGTTTGCAGCCACAGCCTTCTGAACAAGGCCGATCTATCGACCTTGATACGGGAGATTCAACTGAATGAAGATCAAATTCCTTGCTTGCGCTATCGCGCTGGCACTGGCCAGCTGCCAAACTCCGGCGCCGCAATCCGCTGCGGATTCCCAGCGTCCGGCCTCCAATGCGGTTCGACGCGAATACGTCGATGCTCTGCGGGGAACCATCAAACCGGGGAACTTCGTGAAGGCCGAGATTTCCAGCGTGGTTCTGCTTGATCCGGAAAAGCAGATCTATGCTTATTGCACGCGCACCACGGAGCGGAGCAACTCAAACTGGTCTTATATCGGCCTTACCTTGAAAAACAACATGATTGTGGGCCTGTCAAAAAATGCCCCTCGCTGCCATGACAAGCGGCTGCGTTACTATGATTTTCCTGAATTACGGAACATGAAGTACTGAGGCGGAGGCGGGCTTTTGCCAACCTCGCCGGTCCCTTCCGGATGCCGTCAGAAGCGGACCGCGCACCCCGCAGTCCGCGTTACGACGATGACCGGTGCCTCGGACACGCTCAACCCGCGAGGACCATTCTCACACCTTGCTCACGCGAACACGGCTTCCCTGGAATCATCCATTGTCGACGCCCTGCAGTACCATACGAGCACGACGACCGATCCAATGAGAGGTAATAGTGCAAGAAGCTGCCACCATCCGCTTCGGTTGATGTCGTGAAGGCGTCGGGCGGCCACGGCGATCCACGGAAGAAACGTGGCCAGTGACCAGATCCGGCTCAAGGTTTCGCTTCGATCCACGACAAGCAAAGCGATGGCGACGAGAAAGACGAAGAGTGAGGAATACCAGAATTCCGATCGGCTCGCTCTGCCGCTGAAGTTCACATAGTTCTTGAAATAGCTTCCAATCGCCTGGCCGAAACCCATGGCCTGCGGCCGGCCGCCGAAGCGGTTCGCCCCAACCAGCGGTTTTCTGAAGACGAAGAACAATGGCACGCCGAATAGAATTAAGACGATCAACCAGTGAAACAGAGAAAAACTGCCCATGAGAAACCCCAGCTGTTAAAACGGCTTAGAGATAAGCGATGTTTGTTTCCGGAGGATTAACCGGCTGGTAGACGAATATGTTTCGCAATCACAGCGTGAGAAACTGCGGCTGCCATGGTGGCGGCGGGATGATGCTTTGAGCAGGCCGCAATCGCCGTCGCTCAGTGCTTGACCAGCACACGTGCCTGCACCGGCTGCTCGATGCCCTTCAGGGCCAGCACGCGGGTTTCGGCGCCTGCCGTGAGGTCGGAAGCGTTCACCGCCGTTTCCACCGAGACCAGGATCTCGCCCGCCGCAGCCTGGGATTCCAGTCTGGCGGCCTGGTTGACGACGCCGCCGATGGCGGTGAAATCGCTGCGGAAGCTTGAGAATTCGCCGATCTGAACCTCGCCGCAATGGATGCCGACGCCGACGCCCAAGGTGCGGCCGGGCAATGTGTCGAGCACCAGGCCGTTCAGCGCCGCGGCGCAGTTTCGCTGGATCTCGAAGGCGGCCCGGATCGCCGCGGCGGCGTGATCCTTGCGGACGATTGGGAAATTGAAGATCGCCATCAGGCCGTCGCCCATCTGCTTGTTGACGATGCCGTCATGCGCCCAGATCGCCTGGGCGCAGCGATCCTGGAACAGGCTGACGATCTCGCTCAGCTGCACCGCCTCGATGCGCTCCGACAGATCCGTAAATCCCCTGATATCGGCAAACAAGATGGTGGCGTCGACGGTGATCTGGCGCTGCTTCTTGACATATTTGAAGGAGCGTTCGCAGATCGTGCAGATATCGGGGTTCATCTTGCTGCGGGTGATGCCCAAGGCGCGGAAAGGCAACGCGAGCGGGCCGCCGATCGGGATCGGCATATGCATCTGGTCCCAGCAGCCGCGGCAGATTCTGGCGTTGCCATGGCTGGCCTGCTCACTGGAAGAGGCTGTGGTCATATCGAACAATCCGTCCCTGATAGCCAAGACACAAGCTTCCGATACTCGACTGCTTTTGGCAACTCTGCTGATAGTCGAGGGCCGCGATGGCCTGACGTATTTCGGGTGGCGCCATTCCATCGGACCGATCGGCGGCAAATCGACTATTGCGTGGGTCCGACGAATAGCATCGCTAGGTGTCCCGTCACCGCCGCCGCGGCTCGATCGGCGCAACGGGAATACGGTCACACTTGTTACTCCCACTGTTCGATTTCCGATGCGAGACTATGTCCGAGTAATGCGCGATGAGCCGGGCTTCGAGGCGCGGGAATTCGCCCCAATGAGGAGATTGCGCCATGACTGCTTCAGCCGAGAACGGAAACAGAGGAGAGACCATGCAGAGACCGGCGGTCGTGCCGCTGGAGGCCTGGGAGGCGGCCCGCGCGCAGATGCTGGTAAAGGAAAAAGTCCAGACCCGTGCGCGCGACGCGCTCGCCGCCGAGCGCCGGCGCATGCCGTGGATGGCGGTCGAAAAGGCCTATGCGTTCGAGGGACCCGAGGGCAAGGTCAGCCTGCCCGAACTGTTTGAAGGCCGTCGCCAGTTGATCGTCTACCGCGCCTTCTACGAGCCAGGCGTCTTCGGCTGGCCCGAGCATGCCTGCCGCGGCTGCTCGATGGTGGCCGATCAAGTGGCCCACATCGCCCATCTCAACGCCCGCGATACGACGCTGGTCTTTGCCTCGCGCGCGCCGCAGGCCGATATCGCCCGGCTGAAAGCGCGGATGGGCTGGACGATGCCGTGGGTGACGATCACCGACAGTTTCGACAAGGATTTCGGCGTCGACGAATGGCACGGCACCAATGTGTTCTACCGCGACGGCGAGCGCATCTTCCGCACCTATTTCATCAACAACCGCGGCGATGAGCAGATGGGCGGCACCTGGAACTACCTCGATATTACGCCGCTCGGCCGCCAGGAAGTTTGGGAAGATTCGCCCGAGGGCTATCCTCAGACCCAGACCTACAAGTGGTGGAACTGGAACGACGCTTATGTGGCCGACGCCGAGCCCGACAAGAAGTGGGTCGAGGTTTCAGACGCCGGCGAGGCGGCGTTCCGGGCCGAGAGCGCAAACGAGAAATCGTGATGAGAGCGCTGCCGTAACGAGCCCGGTGCGGCCGGACCTTTTGCGCCATCGTCCTCGTAAAAAGAATTCAATGCAGAGTGGAAACATTTGGGATCGGCGGCGTTGTACCCGTTGCCGGTAATGTGCCCGAGCACCCGGCTTTGATGAGGAGGCTTAGCCATGAAGGTCATGATCGTAGAAGATGAGAATATTATTGCTTTGGAACTCGAACGCATTGTGCAAGAGGCAGGGCACCAGACTATCGGGCCGGTTTCGACGGTGGAGCAAGCTCTCGCCTATGCCCCGAAAAGCGATGTAGCCCTCGTCGATCTCAACCTCTCCGACGGGCTGAGCGGCGCGCAGCTTGCGCGCCGGCTGATCGACCGCTTCGGCGTGGATGTCATCTTCGTGACCGGCAGTCCGGAGAGTGTCGGCAACGGTATCGCTGGAGCGCTCGATGTGATCTCCAAGCCGTTTTCCGATGAGAGGATTGTCAGCGCGCTCTCGCGGGCGGAGGCGGCCCGGCGCAAAGATTTTGACAGCAGCAAAGCCGCGATCTGATAAGAAGCAGATTGACGTCGTGCACGTCGCTGGACCCTTCACGGGAGATCATCCGGATGAAGCACACACTCGTTGTCATTCTTTTCACCCTCACGGCCTGCGCCAGCGCGGAAGACCCGCAGCCTCTTTCGGGTAGCCTCACCTATGGCGGAAAGGTCATTCATTCACCCTATCGTCCGGGGACGGTGGTCAAAAATACCTTTCTCGGTCAATTCGGTTACCGTGTATTCGAGACCTATGTGGTTCAGCCGGATGGCACATTAAAGCTTACGTCCCAGAGCACAGGCCCGGACTTTCTCTGGCAGTGAGGGTGGCTCCGGCTCTCGTCGCGCCATCGCGCAGGAGGATCTTCTCGGCGAGTTTTCATCGTACCGTCCGGCACGATCTCCAGTGGCGTGCTTAGGTTCTTATCAATTCCGCGCAGCTTCGCTTTTCATCCCTGTCCATTTGAATGTTGCGCTGCGGTAAAAATCTCGTCTATACCACCGACATTCACCACGGACCCGGTGAGACCCCGGGTGGCTCTTCTGGCCGCCGATCCGCCAGACAACGCAAAACCTGCATGCAATCACGCGACCGCTCGGCAGGGCGTGTCGGGCCATGCTTTGCGAGACTCCATCCCATGCTACTTTCCTCCATCCGTCGCGATTGGTTCGCCAATCCCATGCGCGAAATGCTTGCCGGAGCGGTGGCGACCTTCGCGCTGATCCCCGAGGTCATCGCCTTTTCATTCGTGGCGGGTGTCGATCCCGAGGTCGGCCTGTTTGCCTCTTTCGTCATCGGCATCGTCATTGCGTTCACCGGCGGACGACCGGCGATGATTTCGGCGGCGGCCGGGTCGGTCGCGCTGGTCGCGGCACCGCTGGTGCACGCCCATGGACTGCCATATCTTTTTGCCGCCGGGCTGCTGGCGGGGCTGTTGCAGATCGTGTTCGGCCTGCTGCGGCTCGGCGTGCTGATGCGCTTCGTCTCGAAATCCGTGCGCACCGGCTTCGTCAATGCACTTGCCATCCTGATCTTTGCCGCGCAGATGCCGCACATCATCGGTGCCGGCTGGACGGAATACGCGGTGCTGGGTGCCGGGCTTGCGATCATCTATCTGACGCCGCAGATCACGACCGCGATCCCGTCGCCGTTGATCTGCGTTCTGATCCTGACTGTCGCCTCGATCGGGTTCGGGCTTCCCGTTCTCACCGTCGCCGATCTCGGCAAACTGCCGGATTCGCTTCCGCTGTTCGGCTGGCCGGCAGTGCCGCTGACGCTGGAAACCCTCCGGATCATCGCCGGACCCGCACTTGCCATCGCCATGGTCGGGCTGCTGGAGTCGATGATGACCGCGAGCGTCGTTGACGATCTCACGGATACCCCGAGTTCGAAGAACCGCGAATGCACCGGTCTCGGCCTTGCCAATGCAGCCGCGAGCCTGTTCGGCGGCATTGCCGGCTGCGGCATGATCGGGCAGACGGTGAGCAACGTGAAATATGGCGGGCGCGGCCGGCTCTCGACGCTGTTTGCCGGCGCGTTTCTGCTGATCCTGATGGTGCTGCTGAAGCCGTGGGTCTCCGAAGTTCCCGTCGCCGCGCTGGTGGCGATCATGGTCATGGTCTCGATCGACACGTTTGACTGGTCGTCGCTCAGAGCGGTCGTCGTCCACCCCCGCATGTCGAGCGCCGTCATGGTGGCGACCGTGGTCGTCACCGTCTTCACTGCCAACCTAGCGCTCGGGGTGACGGTCGGGGTGCTGCTCAGCGGCGTGTTCTTCACCTTCAAGGTCGCCCGCCTGTTGCGCATCGAGGTGGCGTCCGATCAAGCCGCCGGGCGGCGCGCGTATCGCGTGTCAGGCCAGGTGTTCTTTGCCTCTGCCGATGTCTTCGTCGAGGCCTTCGACGTTCAGGACGCGACCGGCAGGGCGGTGCTGATCGACGTCTCCGAGGCGCATTTCTGGGATATCACCGCCGTCGCCGCGCTCGACAAGGTCGTGCAGCGCTTCAAGGCACATGGCATCGCCGTGGAAGTCGCCGGCCTCAATCAGGCGAGTGCGACCTTGATCGAAAGCCTCGATGGCAAGGTGGTGCTGAAGGAAGTGTAGCGGGGCTACCGCTATATGATGGCGAAGTCGTCGCTGCCATCGGCTCCCGCGTTCAACCGTCTGGCGGCGAGTTCGATAAAGGTCTTGACCAGAGGCGGCAGGTGCCGGCTGCTCGGATAGACGACGTGCAAGCCGCCGACCGGGGTCGTGTAACCGTCGAGAACGCGGCACAGCCGTCCATCCCTGATGAAGGCATTGGCGACCCCATGGGGCAGTCGAGCGATGCCGTAACCGGCGATCGCTGCGGCCATGACCGCCTGCATTTCATTGGCGGCAAAGCGCCCCGAGACAGGAACAGTTTCCTGTCCGTGCGGGCCTTCAAGCAGCCATTGCGCATGGGTGGAGTGGCCGGCGACAACGCAGTCGTGGCGGACGAGATCTGCCGGGCGATCGGGCGCGCCGCACCGGGCGAGATAGTCGGGGCTCGCGCAGAGCAAGCGATGGGTAGAGCCGAGCTTGCGGGCGATCAGCGTCGAATCCTCCAGAATGCCGGTGCGGAAGGCGAGGTCTATGCCGTTTTCGACGAGGTTCAGCCTGTCGTCGGTCAGGCGCAACTCGACCCTCGACTTCGGGTAGGTCGCCAAAAGATCGAAGATCGCATCCTGCAGGAAGTGGCCGCCGAAGCCGACCGGCGCCGATATGCGGATCGTGCCGGCGGGCTCCGTCCTTGCCTCCGCAAGACGCAGGTTGGCGCCTTCGATGGTGCGGAGCGCCTGGCTGCTTTCCTCGTAATAGAGGCGGCCGGCATCCGTCGGGTTGAGGCTGCGGGTCGTGCGCTGCAGCAGGCGCACGCCGAGTTCGTGCTCGAGAGCGGCAATACGGCGGCTGACCGTCGTCTTCGGCATGCCGAGCAGGCGCGCCGCGGCGGTGAAGCTGCCGGCTTCAATGACGCGGGCGAAAATCATGATATCGTTGAGATCGAGCATTGTATCTTCAGATGGTACGATGTTTCTCAACTATAGGCTATTATGGTTCAATGCGACAGGCCTTAACTTTGCTCTATCGTTCACACCAAGGAGCAGACAGATGGGTAACACACGAAGCGTTCTGGTGACGGGCGCCACCGGCCAGCAGGGCGGCGCGGTCGTGCACGCGCTTCTCGCGCGGGGACACCGCGTCAAGGCGATCTCACGCAAACCGGACGGCGACGGCGCAATGCGGTTGGCCGCGGCAGGGGTCGAGGTTGTCGCCGGCGATCTCAACGATGGCGCATCCGTGGCGAGGGCGGCTGAGGGCGTCGACACGATGTTCCTGATGGGCAACAGCTACGAGAATGGGCCGGAGGCGGAAACGCGCCAGGGCATCACCGTCGCCAATGCGGCGAAGGCCGCCGGCGTCGGTCACCTGATCTATTCCTCCGTTGGCGATGCCGACAAGAAGACCGGCATTCCGCATTTCGACAGCAAGTATCTCGTCGAGAAGCACGTCGCGGGCCTCGGCATTCCCTATACGGTCAGTGCGCCCGTCGCCTTCATGGAAAACACGGTGGCGCCCTGGGCGATCGATGGACTCCGACAGGGCGTCTATGCGGCAGCGTTGCCGCCCGCCCGCGTGCTGCAACAGATCACCATCAAGGATATCGGGGCGTTCGTCGTGGCTTTGGCCGAGCGACGCGAACAGGTGTTCGGCAAGCATTTCGATATTGCCGGCGACGAATTGTCTGGCGAGCAGCAGTCGAAGATCCTGTCCGAGGCGCTCGAGCGGCCGATACGCTACCAGGAACTGCCGATCGCCGCGATGCGGCAGCAGAGCGAGGACGCGGCGCTGATGTTCGAATGGTTCGACCGTACCGGCTACGACGTCGACATCGCTGCCCTGCGCCGCGATTTTCCCGATGTCGGCTGGCACAGCTATGCCGACTGGGCGCGCGGCGTCGACTGGAGTGTTCTCGCCAAGGCGTCTGCCTGATACACTCTCCGTCGTCCCCGGTCTGAGCCGGGGACGACGGAGAGCAGCGCGGCTAAGCGGAAGGCGATGGCCCGCCGCGGCTCGATAGCGATAGACCATCGTCCTTGGAGGGGAAACTTCAATGCCATCGAGTTTCAACGTCGAAAGTGCGGATGGTTATGAGCGTCTGATGGGGCGCTGGAGCAAAAGGCTGGCGCCGCTGCTGATCGATTTCGCCGGTCTCGCGGATGGAGATCGTGTCCTCGATGTCGGCTGCGGCACCGGCAGCCTGGCCTTTACACTGGCGGAAAAGCCGGGCCTGAAGGAGATCGCCGCCATCGACTATTCGCCGGTTTTCGTCGAGGCGGCGACACGGCGCAACACCGATCCGCGGATCACGATCCGTCAGGCGGACGCTTGCGCGCTTCCCTTCAACGATAACCGCTTCGACCGAGCGATGTCGCTGCTCGTGCTGCATTTTGTGCCGGAGGCGGGAAAGGCTGTTTCGGAAATGGCGCGTGTCGTGCGCCCGGGCGGTGTGGTTGCCGCCGCCGTCTGGGACCATTACGGCGGGATGTCCGGCATGCGGATGATGTGGGACACGGCTGTCATGCTCGACGAGGATGCGCTGCCGCTGCGTCGCCGATATTGTTTTCAGCCGATGATGCGGCCCGGTGAGATGAAGGAAAGTTTCCTCAGCCAGGGCCTTGTCGACGTCGAGGAGACGTCGCTGCTGATCCGGATGGAATATCGCTCCTTTGAGGACTATTGGGGGCCGATCGCCGCAGGCGAGGGGCCGCTCGGCAAGTATGTCTGGGGGCTCGAGTCAGCGAAGCGAAAGGCGCTCGGCGTTGCCATGAGAGCCGCATATGAAGCCGGCGAGCCGGATGGGCCGCGGTCGTTTGCGTCGGTGGCGTTGGCGTGCCGGGGTAGGGTGGCGGTCGACTCCTAAGAGAGCCTCATCCTGACGCGCGCCCGAAGGGGCCTTGAAGGACGAGGCGGGTGCGCCGGCGTTAGAGACAACGCATGCACGAAACGGCGTTGCGGCGTGTCCTTCGAGGCTTCGCCCTCTGGGCTGCGCGGCTCAGGATGAGGGATGTTCGAGGGCGCCGCACCCAATGATAGGCGCTCGAGGTGGCACGCCTTCAATGGTGGCGTTGGAGGATGAAAGGTTCCGTCCTAGCCACGGCGCGCTCGCGCTCAAAAGCGTCTCATG
>NZ_AEYF01000019.1 GCF_000292525.1 Rhizobium sp. CCGE 510 | reverse complement strand
GCTCGCAACCTGCACATTATAACCCGGACGGAAGCCGCCGTCGGCCATCTTCATCACCCGCGCCTGTGCATCTGTGCTGGAGGCGCGAGGCTCCTTCGGCTTTTTGCCATTGCCGCGCTTTTCTTCGCGCGCCTGGCGATGGCGCTGGATCTCGTCAAGGGCCACCTGGGCTGCTCTGAGCCGCTCGCCGCGCTCACGCGCCGCTCGTTCCCTGGCCGCCTCGATGCGCCGAGTGCTGGCATCCGAACGCGCATCGACCTCGTGCTTGAGCTGATCCACAACCGCCTCGGCAATGGAAAGATGCCGATCAAGCGTCGCCTTGCGGCCGAACGAGGCGGCCCCCGCGCTCGCCCGGACCCGCACGCCATCCTGCGCCAGACTATCGAGAACGACGAGGCCGGCATCGGCAAGCGCCGCCAGATGCTCGGCCAGCAGTCGGTCGAGCAAATCGGCGCAACCAACCCGAAAATCCGCCAGCGTGTGATAGTTCACCGAGACACCGCCACACAGCCAGCGATAGACGTCGTGGCTCCCGCACAGCCGTTCCAGCGCCCGCGCGCTGCCGACGCCGTCGCTGCTGGCATAGAGCCACAGCGCCAGCAAAAGCCGTGGCGAAATCGGCGGATGACCCGGCCGGTGCTCACGCGCTTTGATCCGATCTTCAAGCGCGCTCAGATCCAGTCCCTCGACATAGCGCCAAATAACGCGCACTGCGTGATCCTGGCCAATCAAGCTGTCGATATCCACGGCTCGCAACTCGATCTGATCGCGCACCGGCTCGCGCATGCGCGCCGCCCCGCGCCCCACCTGAGCACTGCGCCACGATCCATGCACCGGCAATCCTTCGAACAGCTCGTCGCTCACGATCATCCCCCAAGCAAATCAATCACCCAACAGAATCACAATCCAATCGCCGCCGCCACCAAACATTCACAGGCTCTGAGGTGAGCCCCGCCACTCGGCCGGAAATGCCTTTTCAAATCTTCACCACCTTGCAGGCGCAGATGCGATCGTAAAAGGTCTGTCCTTGCCAGAAGATGAGGGGCAAGAACCACCAAATCAGGGCAGCTATACCCAGGATGATGCCGAACATTGCGTCACTATTGTCCCAAAGTGTGTATCCGTCGCGGGACATGCGCAGCAACGCATCGAAGTCTTCCGTGGGAAAGACCGGAAACAGCGAAAACGCGAATTCGGCAGTGCTGAAAAGCAGATACGGGCTGAATTTCAAGATCTCTCGTCTAAACGCGGTGCCGAGGCCGGGGTTTTTACCATCGACGGATTGGACTCTCAGGCCCATCAGCTTTTTTCCGATCGTGCGGCGGCCATTTGCGGAAAAATAGGCAAAAGCCAACGCAAGAAGTGCAATGTTGACGATGCCGGAGATCAAGCTGGGGTAGACGGGCTCGGTCCCGACCACCGGATTGCTGTCCGCGTCCACAGGGATGGTCAGCCACTGGGCTGATGTCCCGTAGTCCGTTTGGCGGGAGACACCCGTCTGCAGGTATTTTTGTTTTTCCGAACCGATTTGGCTGACTTCGCAGATCTGATTGATGCGAACTTCCCCCGATCTCAACGGCCATCCGGCGTCAATTCGTTTTGCAAGCTGATCCGGCATTTCCACGCCGCACTGTGTGTAACTCCAGCCGGCAAAACGGAAGTCCAGGGGAATAACTGTTGAAATGCAGTAGACGGCTATGAGAATGACGGCCTGAAAGATGATGATGTCGACGATACAGGCCACGGCGCGTCGCCAGAAGTGGCGAGAAGGCAAAGTAGCGTATTGCGGCATCTGCGATATAGTGTCCATGTCGCCCCCTATGTATCCGCACAACCTAGTCCGGCCCGTTGATTCGTTTCAACATTAAGTGGAAATTGCACGGAGTTTTTGAGAGAAGCGCCGTGCTCTCGCTAAAGTCCGAATTCGGCGCAATTTCTGCGCTGGGAACGCGAACTGCCGCGGGGGGAGCTGATATCCGCCTCGTCCCGGCGGCGTGAGACGATCGGTCCGAGCCTTGCGGGCTTGCCGTCGAATGGCGGCGTGCTAGGTAAGGCCTGCCGGTATTTGGCCGGATCACCTATACCTGCTCCACAGCCGCGAGTTATTCCATGTCGTTTTCTCCCGCCGCCCTCTGGCCTGTCGTCATGCTGTTTGCCTCCAACATCTTTATGACCTTTGCCTGGTACGGGCACCTCAAGCATAAGAGCAGCGCCATCTTCCTTGCCATTATCGTCAGCTGGGGCATCGCGTTCTTCGAATATTGCCTGGCGGTGCCGGCCAACCGCATCGGCTCGGCGGTCTATACGACGGCCCAGTTGAAGACGATGCAGGAGGTGATCACGCTGCTGGTCTTTGCCGGCTTCTCGATCTTTTGGCTCGGCGAGAACCTGACGTGGAATCATGCGATCGGCTTCGCGCTCATCGCGATCGGGGCATCCTTTATCTTCCGGGCATAAACTTTAGTTTTTTCAACAGATTACAAATCGTCCATGTCCGGAAATCGCCACATTTCCTACAGATTGGCGTCGCAATCGGCTGGCAACCTTTTCACCTCAAGCATTTCCTTGAAATGCTCTTTTTTGTTTGCGCAATTCCGGACGCAAAACCGCTACGTACTTTTGCTGGAATTGCTTCAGCAGTGATAAGGAGGTGATCGGCCATGAGCCTCTCTTTCCCGACGATGGCGGCGATCCGGTTCGGCTATGGTTTCCGGCCGGGTGAGGCGCCGCCGCAAAGCAAGGACGACTTGATCGGCCAACTCAGCAAGGGGGCAGCGGCAACGCCGGACTTTCCGCTCGGCGGTCCCGAGACCCGCCACCGCGCGATCCTCAGCCTGCAGGAGCAACTGAAGCAAATCCGCCGGGATGCCAAGTCGGTGACCGACGATACGACGCAGCGCGAGATGCGACAGGGCGTGCAGCGGCAAGCGCAGCAGCAGTTCCAGCACGATGTCAATCTGCGGCTGATGCAGGCGGTGCTGTCGCCGTACGGCTTCTACGAGCGGCTGGCGACCTTCTGGACCAATCATTTCTCCACCAGCGCCAATAAAAGCCTGCCGATGCGCCTCATCGTACCGCTCTATGAGGCCGAGGCGATCCGGCCGTTCATGTCGGGCCGGTTCGGCGATCTGCTGCGCAGTGCCACGGCCCATCCGGCCATGCTGATCTATCTCGACCAGGCGGATTCGCTCGGGCCGGATTCAGCCGGCGGCATCAAGCGCAACAAGGGGCTGAACGAAAATCTCGGCCGCGAACTGCTGGAGCTGCACACGCTCGGCGCCGGCAGCGGCTACAGCCAGGCGGATGTCACGGCGGCGGCCATGATTCTAACGGGGCTCACCATCGACCGCAAGGAGATGGATATCGCCTTCCGGCCGAATATCTCAGAGCCCGGCACGCATGAAGTGCTTGGCGTCAGTTATGGCGGGCGCAAGCGCTCGCGCGACGACTATCTCGACATGCTCGACGATCTCGCCGTCCATCCGAAGACGGCGGCGCATATCAGCCGCAAGCTGGCAGTGCATTTTATCTCCGACCAGCCCGACGAGGGGATGGTGTCCGACATGGCCATGGCCTGGAAGAAGACGGATGGCGATCTCACAGCCGTCTACACCGCCATGCTCGACCATCCTGCCGCCTGGCGTGACGAAGGGGCCAAGGCGCGCCAGCCTTTCGATTATGTCATTGCAGGTCTGAGGGCGCTAAATGTGGGGCCGGTCAACGGCGTCGTCGGCAGTTTCCTGGTGGCCAACCAGCAAGGCACTGATGAGGGCGACATGGCGGCGAATACGCCTGGAATGGCAGGGTCGCCTATAGCGACGGGTCCCGCCGGCGAGGCGAAGGACACGCGGCTCAAGGCCTTCCGGACGGCAAGGGCGCTGGGACAGGGGGCGCTGAAGCGCATGGGCCAGCCGACCTGGCTGCCGCCGAGCCCGGCCGGCTTCGAGGAAGGCTTCTCCGCCTGGATCACCGGCAGCCAGCTTGCCGAGCGGCTGGCCTGGGCGAGGCGGGCGGCGGCGCAATTTGGCCGCGACGAAGATCCGCGCGAATTTCTGAAATCGACGCTTGCCGATGCGGCGCGTGACGAGACCATCCGCGTGGTGTCGCAGGCGCCCAACAAGATCAGCGGCCTGACGCTGGTACTGGCATCGCCCGAATTCAATCGCCGCTAAGCAGCGTTCGTTGGCAAGCCAGCGCGTCGTCTGCTTAGCTCATTTGTTTGTCGCAGGTTCTGACCGGAAAACCGCTGGACACTTTTCCGGAACCTGCTCAGGAGGCTCGTCATGACGCTGTCGATGAACCGGCTCTCGCTTTCCCGCCGCGGCTTTCTGACGTCGGCCTGCTGTCTGGCCGCCGCCCCCGTCTTCACGCCGGTCACCTTTGCGGCGATGCCGGGAGACAATCGTTTCGTCACCATCGTATTGCGCGGCGCGATGGACGGGCTGGACCTGGTGCAGCCTTATGGCGATGCGGGTTTTGCCGCGCTCAGACCGACGCTGGCGCTGACGCCCGACACCGGGCTGCTCGATCTCGACGGGCATTTCGGCCTCCATCCCGCCGCTGCCGAACTGTTGCCGCTGTGGAAGAGCCGGGAGCTTGCCTTCGTGCACGCGGTGTCGACGCCCTATCGCGACCAGCGCAGCCATTTCGACGGGCAGGACATGCTGGAATCCGGTGGCGAACATGTCGCGGAGGAAAAGACCGGCTGGCTGAACCGGGCGCTCGCCGTCATTCCGCGCTCGGATGCGCGCAAGGCAATCGACATCAACACCTCGACAGAGCTGATCCTCTCCGGGCCGAACGATGTCGATGTCTGGGCATCGGATTCCAATCTGGCGCCGGCGCGCGACGAGATGCAATTCCTGACGCGGCTTTATGCCGGCGATCCGCCGTTCGCCGAGGCGCTTGCCGAGGCGACTCGGGCCAACAGCGCGTCGATGATGGTCGAGCCGGAGGGCCAGCACGGCGCAAAGATCGCCGATGTGGCGGCGCTCGCCGCCAACATGCTGAAGGGCGATTACCGCATCGCCAGCTTCTCGATATCAGGCTGGGACACCCATATCGGCCAGGCCGGCCAGTTCAAGCGGCCGGTGCAGGACCTTTCGCAGGCAATCAATACGTTGAAGACCACGCTCGGGCCCGAGATCTGGGCAAAGACGGTGGTGCTTGCCATGACGGAGTTCGGCCGCACCGTGCGTCAGAACGGCTCGGCCGGCACCGACCACGGCACCGGCGGCTGCGCGCTGCTTGCCGGTGGCGCCATTAACGGTGGCCGCATCCTCGGCCGCTGGCCGGGCATTGGCGGTGGCCAACTGCTTGACGACCGCGACCTGATGCCGACGGCGGATGTGCGGGAGTTGGCGGCGGCAATGCTTTATCGGCAGTTCGATGTTAGTGCGGACGATTTGACGGGGAAGATTTTTCCGGGGCTGGGGTTTGATAAGGGGTCGCAGTTTTTGAAGGGGTGAGGCGGCGGGCGGTGTGTGCTGCCTCTTCTGAGTGACAGGTTGTAAGGAGGGGAGGAGCGGTACGGCACACCAACCAGCCCGCATGGTGAGGGGGCCCGAAGGGCCGTCTCGAACCACGGGGGCGGGTGGCTAGGCGCCACGCCAGCATCCGCATTTGCCGAAGCGGGTGGCCAGCCTCGTCCTTCGAGGATAAGGCTGGAGAGAGAGTGTGTGTGAGGGCTCTACCTACCGGTCATCTTCAGTGCTGCCTCGGGAAGCCGCTCGCCTTGGACCTCGATGTTGGAGAGGGCGGCGTCGATTTCGGCGAGGTCGTCGGCGAGCAGGTCGACGTCTACCGCCCCGAGATTCTCTTCAAGCCGATGCTGCTTCGTTGTTCCCGGGATCGGGACGATCCATGGCTTTTGGGACAGCAGCCAGGAGAGGGCGATCTGCGCGGGTGTTGCGCCTTTGCGGTTGCCGATCCGCTTGATCAGCTCGACGAGCGCAAAATTAGCCTTGCGCGCCTCGGGTGAAAAGCGCGGTACGCTGTTGCGGAAATCGCTCGGATCGAACTTGGTGTTCTCGTCGATCTTGCCGGTCAGGAAACCTGCGCCGAGCGGGCTGAAGGGCACGAAACCGATGCCGAGTTCCTGAAGGACGGGCAGCAGTTCGGCCTCGGGACCGCGCCAGAAGAGCGAATATTCGCTCTGGACGGCGGTCACTTTCTGGACCGCATGGGCGCGGCGGATCGTCTGAACGCCGGCTTCGGAAAGGCCGAAATGTTTGACCTTGCCGGCGGCGATCAGGTCCTTGACGGCGCCGGCCACGTCTTCGATCGGCACATCGGGATCGACGCGATGCTGGTAGAACAGGTCGATGCGGTCCGTCTTCAGGCGGCGCAGACAAGCCTCGGCAACCGCCTTGACATGCTCCGGGCGGCTATTCGTGCCGCCGCGGCGTTCACCGGTTTGCTGATCGATATCGAAGCCGAATTTGGTGGCGATGACCACCTGGTCGCGGATCGGTGCGAGCGCCTTGCCGACCAGCTCTTCATTCGCGAAAGGGCCATAGGCTTCGGCGGTATCGAACAAGGTCACGCCCTGCTGATGGGCGGTGCGCATCAATCTGATCATGTCGCCTTCGTCGGCGGGCGGGCCATAGGCGGCACTCAGGCTCATGCAGCCGAGACCGAGTGCCGAGACTTCGATACCGCCGATATTGCGTATTTTCATGGTCGTGTCCGTTCGTGGCTTCCTATGGGCGAGGGGGACGGTGTCGCCGGTCTCGCAGTTGAGTTGACGTGAACTTAGTCCTCGTGTCAGCTTTCGATTAGATGCTGTAATGCGCATGCACCTATAAGACGGACTAATGAATGCCCCAGGACAACAATTTCAACGAACTCGTGGCCTTTCTGACCGTTGCCAGGGAGCGGAGCTTCACCAGGGCCGCCGCCAAGCTCGGCGTGTCGCAATCCGCGCTGAGCCAGACGGTACGTGGTCTGGAAGAGAAGCTCGGGCTTCGCCTCTTGACCCGCACGACCAGAAGCGTGTCGCCGACGCAGGCGGGAGACCGCCTGCTGGAACGAGTGGGACCGAGATTTGAGGAAATCCAATCCGAAATCGCCGCCTTGAGCGAAATGCGCGAGCGGCCGGCCGGCACCATTCGCATTACGGCTGGTGAGCATTCCGCGATTTCCATTCTCGCCCCGATGCTGGCGCGGTTTCTTCCCGATAATCCCGATATCAACGTCGAGGTGATCGTCGACTACGGTCTGACAGACATCGTCGCCGAGCGTTACGACGCCGGCATCCGGCTCGGTGAGCATTTGGCAAAGGACATGATCGCGGTCCGCATCGGTCCTGAGATGCGCATGGCGGTGGTGGGAGCGCCCTCCTACTTCGAGCATCATCCGCGCCCGGATGTTCCTCAGGATCTGACGGCCCACAATTGCATCAACATAAGGCTGCCGACCCATGGGACGATCTATCCCTGGGAGTTCGAGAAGGATGGGCGAGAATTGCGCGTCCGGGTGGAGGGCCAGACTGTGTTCAACAACATCGCCATGAGGATCGGCGCCGTGCTGGACGGGCTGGGGCTCGCCTATATGCCCGACGACCAGGTCCAGTCCTACATCGAAGACGGGCGACTGATCCGGGTTCTGGAGGACTGGTGCCAGCCTTTCCCCGGATACCATCTCTACTATCCAAACAGGCGGCATGCATCTCCGGCCTTTAGCCTGTTCGTCGAGGCGATCCGCTATAGAGGAAAATAAATCCGATTTTATTCCATAACGGCTTATCAACAGCTTGTGATTAATTAGGTCGGCTAATAGACCCTAGCTGTCCGGGCCGTCTAATCCTGTCCGCCCGATGCCGCTACCTTCTCGCCACCCGAATACGGAGCGAGAAGCGACATGCGATATGGACTGTCCAACACTCTGGCCGCATTGCTGCTTGGCGCATCGCAGCTTACCGCCACATCAGCGACGGCTGCCGATGCGGTAAAGCCGGAGCCGTTGATCATCCAGGAGCAGGGCAGCTTTGCCGTCGGCGGAACGAGCACGGCAGCGCCCGGAACCTTCGATCCGCTGAAACCTCTCGATCCCGCAGGACAGACCTATCATGGCGATCACGCCTTTGCCTTCTATCAGGTGCCGGTGAACCCGCGTCCGTATCCGATCGTGATGTGGCATGGTGCCGGACAATTCTCCAAAACCTGGGAGACGACGGCTGACGGCCGCGAAGGATTCCAGAACATCTTCCTGCGTCGCGGCTTCTCCACCTATCTCGTCGACCAGCCGCGCCGGGGCGGAGCCGGACGCAGTATGGCCGAGACACCAGTGAAGCCGACCCCGGACGAGCAGCTCTGGTTCAACCAGTTCCGTGTCGGCCTCTGGCCGAACTATTTCGACGGCGTGCAGTTTTCGCGCCAGCCGGAAGCGCTGAACCAGTATTTTCGCGCGATGACCCCGAACACCGGTCCGTTCGACATGGACGTCGTGTCGAATGCGGTGGCGAAGCTGTTCGAGAAGATCGGGCCTGGAATCCTCTTTACCCACTCGCAGAGCGGTGGACCGGGCTGGCTGACGGCGATCAAGAGCGACAATGTCAAAGCCATCGTCGCCTTCGAACCCGGCAGCAGCTTCGTGTTCCCGGCAGGCGAGGTTCCCGCCGATATGCCGAGCGCCTTCGACACGCTGAAGGGCGTGCCGGTGCCGATGAACGACTTCATCAGGCTGACGAAGATCCCGATCGTCATCTATTACGGCGACAACATTCCCGACCGGCCGACGTCGATGCCGGCACAGGATAGCTGGCGCGTGCGCCTGGTGATGGCTCGCCTGTGGCGGGACACGGTGAACAGGCATGGCGGCGACGTCACCGTCGTGCACCTTCCCGAGATCGGCATCCGCGGCAACACCCACTTCGCGTTCTCCGACCTGAACAACGTGGAGATCGCCGACCTAGTCGCGACGTTCCTCCGCCAGAAGAAGCTCGATTGATCCTGGAAATAGAGGTGAACCCCATGAAACATCTGTTAGGAAACCTGATGCTGTCGGCCAGCATGATGCTGGCCGTTCTGCCGGGCGTTGTCAGCGCTCAGACACCAGCCGAAGGCGACGACAAGTCCCGGCGCTCGCGCGCCCAGCAGCTGATGGGTGCGACCGCGCCGAAGCTGGCTGAACTGACCGACGATGTCCTCTACGGCGACATATGGGAGCGCTCGCAGCTCTCGAAGCGGGATCGCAGCCTGGTGACCGTGGCCGCGCTGCTCGCCATGAACCGGCCCGACCAGCTCAGATCCCATCTGGCCATTGCCCGCCAGAACGGTGTGACCGAGGGCGAGCTGATCGAGACGATCACCCATCTTGCCTTCTATGCAGGCTGGCCGAATGCGGTCTCGGCGGTTGCCGTCGCGAAAGACGTGTTCGGACGCGAATAAGGCGAGTAGCCCTCCGCTTTCGCCGGAGCCGGCTGCCCGAACATCTTCCGCACAAAACCGGGAAAAGACATTCATGCGTCATCTCATCAAGCGCATTTCCATTCTCTTTGCCATGGCAGGCGCCGTGATTCTGGTCGGCTGGCAAGTCGACGCCGAGCCGAACCGGACGACGCTGCCCCAATTGGCAGGCCTCGTTCACTATACGACCGTCAGGCGCGGCAACGTGACCGAGCGCATCATGACGACGAGGGAAGCCATCCAGGCGGTGAAGAACGGACAGCCTGTTCCCGCGGGCACACACTTCGTGCTGGTCGATTACCGCGACGGGGAAATCTATCGCACCTTCGTCATGGAAAAGGGTTCCAGCTGGGGCGGCGACTATGACGAAGACCGTCGCACGGGCGACTGGCAGTTCCAATGGTTCAAGCCGGATGGCAGCGTCAACATGGCCGAGAACACGGCGCGATGCCAGTCCTGTCATTCGTCCAGGGCCGACGAAGACTTCCTCTATACCCTCGATGCTCTCAAGGAATTTAACGGAGCCGTCATTGACTAGGCCGGATCGAATCTCCGGCGAGGGCGTCGCATCATGAGTCCTTTTTTCGTGATCCGCCTCGTGCTCGACTTTACCGCCGCCGGGCTGCTTCTGGCCGCGCTCGCCTACTGGTGGCTCGACAACACCTCGCACGAGCTGATCGGCACCGGCATGTTCATCCTTCTCCTATCGCACAACGTCTTCAACAGGCGGTGGTGGGCGAGGCTTCCAAAGGTGGCGCGCGGCAAGCCGAGCTTTCTGACAATTGCGTCGAATATCTCGATTGCCCTGGCAATGGCCGCATTGCTGACGACTAGCCTGCTGATGTCCCGTAGCGTGTTTGCTTTCCTTCCCGTCAGAGGCGGACAGACGGCGCGTGAAATTCACATCCTTGCTGCCTACTGGCCGTTCATCCTCGCTGCTGTCCATCTCGGCCTTCACTGGTCGATGATCATGGCGGTCATGGGCAAGCTGTTGCGGGTCGGGCCGCCGGATGCGATCAGGACCGCTGCCCTTCGAGGAGTCGCAGGCGCGATAGCGGCGTGCGGCATCCACGGCATGTTCGTCATGGGAATTGGGGATAGGCTCGTCGGCCGGCCGTCGATCTATTTCTGGGACTTTCAGGAATCGACCGCGGGCTTCTTTTTGCATCACATCGCGATCCTCGGGGGGGTGCTTGCGCTGCGCATTATGCGGCTGTCTGGCTTAGAGGGGCGGGTGGGGTGCGGCGGGTGACGGATGCCGACGGGTGATGTTGGCGACGGTTTTGGGGATATGGAGTTTGCGGCTGCCCGGCCCTTCGCTTCCAGCTCAGGGCGTTCGATGCTGCAATCGATTCACTGGATCGATTGCTCCCGCTTCGCGGGTCCGCATCTCACCCTAGTACATCATAAAGCCTGAAGATGAAGCTGACCTGATAGACCAGGTTGGCGATGACGAAGACAGTGTGGAAGCGGCGGTTCGGGGTCCAGGCGGCGATGGTGCAAAGGATGATGTAGACGATGTTGCGGGTGGGGTATTCCCAGCCGAGCGCGAGGATGCGCTCATGGCCCTTGATCGCCGTGTCGAGAATATCGACGGCGTAGGTGAGGCCGAGGATGCCGAAGAACCATTTGCGGCGGGAAATGAAATATTCCTCGTAGCCACCATATTCATCGAGGCTCGCCGGAAAGAGCAGGGCGCAGAGCAGGAAGAACAGGCTGCAGAAGCAGACGAGGAAGAGGTAGATGCCGAAGCCGATGGCCGGCACGGCCTGCAGGCGATATTCCCACCACCAGATATGGATGATGAACAGGAACATCGACAGCGCCCAGCCAAGATGGACGGCATAGACTTTGGCCTTGGTGGGATGCTGGACGATACCGGCAACCCCGGTCAGCATTCTGGCAAGCGAAAGGCTGATGACCATGCCCATCACCACCTTGATGTGAAGGAAGACCTCCGGCGAGCCGACCGTTTCCATGCTCTCGACCCCCGGTCTGTCACGCTTCGGGGACTTGTTTCGGTTTGCCCTCTTCGTCGAGCGCCACCATGATGAAGGTGCCGGCCGTCACTTTTTCCATCTTGGCGTAACGTGCGCGGTTCGCCCAGGCTTCGACGATCAGCGTGATCGAGGTGCGGCCGACGCGCTCGATATCGGTATAGACCGACAGCGTATCGCCGATCTTGACCGGCAGCTCGAAAGCCATTTCCTTGACGGCGGCAGTGACGACACGGCCTCTGGCGCGCTCAGTGGCGCGGATGCCGGATGCAAGGTCCATCTGCGCCATGACCCAGCCGCCGAAGATATCGCCAGCCGGATTGGCATCACCGGGCATGGCGAGCGTCCGGAGCGTCAGTTCACCTCTCGGCTTGGCGGCATCGGTCATCAGGGGTTCTCCATCTGGTGCGGGCCATGGGCCGGCGATTCACTCGACGATAGCCTAGTGCAAAGGCTGTGGGCTGTAAAAGACGGCATGGCCCGGCGCTGCAGCTAACGGCCGGGAAAAATATTGCAGCCGTTGCCTATTGAAATTCCATTCAATTTCAAACAGTTGATTTCGAGTGTTTCTGCCTTCCCTTACGGTATTTAATCATCCTCTAATTAAGCTTTACGCTCCAGTAATTCCGGCAATTCAAGATGGTCCACATCATTTACGAGAATCGCCGGGAACCTCATGCGCAACGTCAAGATTTCCACCCGCCTCTACTGCCTCGTCGGATTTACGCTTGCCGTGCTGGCGGCGACGATGGTCTTCTTTTTGAACTATTCCTATTCCGAGCTGCAGGCGGAGCGGAAGGCGGGGCTGGAGAAGATGGAGGCGACAGCGCTCGGCATCTTCGACAAATATTACAAGATGGAGCAGGCGGGCACGATGACCCGCGAACAGGCGCAGGCTGCCGCCAAGGACGTGATCGGCGCGATGCGTTACGGCACCGACGGTTATTTCTGGATCAACGACATGCATCCCGTGATGGTGATGCATCCGATCAAGCCGGCGCTTGATGGCACCGACATCTCGCAGATGAAAGACCCGAACGGCAAGTTCCTGTTCGTCGAATTCGTCAACAAGGTGAAGAAGGACGGCAAGGGCTTCGTCGACTATTACTGGCCGAAGCCGGGCGCCGATCAGCCGGTGCTGAAATATTCCTATGTCGCCGGTTTTGAGCCCTGGGGCTGGATCGTCGGCACCGGCGTCTATGCGGATGACCTTGCCGCGCTCTATCGTCAGAACGCGATCTGGGCGGCGGTGCTCTGCCTGCTCGGTGCGGCGGCGACGATAGCGATCGCCTATGCGATCGTGCGCAGCGTCACGGTGCCGATCGCCCGGCTGAAGACGGCGATGAATGCAATCGCCGCCGAAGAGGCATCGGTGGAGATCGCCGGCAGCGATCGGCGCGACGAGATCGGCCAGATGGCCAAGGCGCTGCTGGTGCTGCGCGATTCTGTCGACGAGCGCAGCGCGCTGCGGGGACGGGAAGACGAAAGGCAGCGGCAGATCGAGGATGAGCGACGCGGCAACGAGGCCAGCCTGCGCTCGGCCTCCGAGCGGCAAACCCAAGCCATGCAGGCGCTCGGCGTCGGCCTGGAGAAGCTCGCGGGCGGTGATCTGACGGTTGCGATCGGCGATATCGGCGAGGATTACGCCAAGCTCAGGGGCGATTTCAACGCCGCCGTCGATGCGCTGAACGGCGTTATCCACGCAATCGCCGAATCGAGCCACGTCGTCAACGAGAGCGCTTCCGACATCAGCGAAGCCACAGGCAACCTGTCGAAGCGCACGGAACAGCAGGCGGCGGCACTCGAGGAGACGGCGGCAGCGCTCGACGAGATCACCGCGACGGTCAAGACGGCATCCGAGCGGGCGAACGAGGCGCGCGCGATGGTGGCCGAGACCAAGGCCAGCGCCGGCCGCTCCGGCGATATCGTCCGCAATGCGGTGACGGCGATGGGCCGGATCGAGGAATCGTCGAGCCGCATCAACCAGATTATCTCGGTGATCGACGAGATCGCCTTCCAGACGAACCTTCTGGCGCTGAATGCCGGCGTCGAGGCGGCGCGGGCGGGCGAGGCGGGCCGCGGCTTTGCCGTCGTCGCCCAGGAAGTGCGCGAACTCGCCCAGCGTTCGGCCAATGCAGCCAAGGAGATCAAGGAACTGATCAGCCGGTCGACAACGGAAGTCGAGGGCGGGGTGGCGCTGGTGCGCTCGACGGGCGAGGCGCTGCTGGAGATCGAGGCGCTGGTCAACCAGGTCAACGATCACGTCGCGTCGATCGCGACGGCGGCGCGCGAGCAGTCGACCGGGCTGCACGAGATCAACGGTTCCGTCAATCACATGGACCAGATGACGCAGCAGAATGCCGCGATGGTCGAGGAGACGACGGCGGCCAGCCGCACGCTCGCCGACGAAAGCACCCAGCTGAAGACGCTGCTTTCGAATTTCCGCCTGCGGGGGGCAGGGCAATCGCCTGGAGCCCGGTACACACGGGCAGCGTGAATTGAACGACAGATCAAAGGCCGCGAAAGCGGCCTTTTCATCTCCGTCGCGTTCAGATTGTGCCGGTAAGTTTTCGTTCACCGTTTTTAATTAAAATTGGAGTGAGTTTTTTCTGTCACTGCCCAGTCGGCCTGCGGAAGCGATAAGAGTATGGCGTTTGTTTCCTTTCCTCGGCGAGCCCTTTTGCCCCTGCTGCTCTCGGCGGCGCTGACGACCTGTTCGATCAGCGACGGGCTGGTGCCGCCGGCCAATGTCGACAGCGGCACCAGGGTCAGCTCGATCTCGCCGGCACGGGGGACAGCGCGGATGGCGCCTGCTGTGCGGATGGCACCGGTGGAAAGCCAGGCCTCCTATCCCGTTTCCAATGCGCCGGGCGGCAATAGCCAGGGGCCCGTCGACTACCTCGATACGCCGAACCTTGCCGGCACCGGCCATGCCGCGCCGGCGGCGCGCGGGGGGCGCCTGCCGATGATTGACAGCGACGAGGCGCTGGCGGCGGGCCAGCCCAGCGGCAATTGGGGCGGCACGCAGAACCTTGCGGTCCCCTCCGGCGGCGTCAATATGGATGACGAGCTTGGGGCGGAGCCGGTCGTCGGGTTGGCGCAGGAACAACAGCAGCAGATCGCCGAGGGCAATGCGACCGAGCCGGTCGTTGACGGCATCGGCACCGATAGCCCGACACAGGTGAACCAGCCGCTACGCCAGCCCGCACCGCGGGCGATGCCGCAGCCGGCGGCACAGGCGCAGATGAGCCGGGCGCCGGCCTGGAACGACGGCAGCCCTGTGGTGGCGCCGTCACGCGTTCCGGAAGAGGACGAAAGCGAAGAGGTCGCGATGCTGCGACCGAACAATCCAATGATGAGCGAACCGGCAGCACCCGTTGACCCGAGCGTCATGCCGACCTCCGAGCTTGCCTGCCGGCGCGAGCTGAAGCGCATGGGCGTGCTCTTCGACGAAAAGCCGCCGATATCAAACGGGCCTGCCTGTCAGGTGCCCTATCCGGTGTCGCTGAAGGGGCTTTCCGGCAATATCGGCGTGCAGCCGGCCGTGACGCTGAACTGCCAGGTGACACTCGCCTTCGCCAAATGGGTGAAGAACGAGTTGGCGCCGTCTGCCCGCTACCGCTACTGGACCGGCATCAAGACGATCCAGCCGCTCGGCGGCTATTCCTGCCGGCGCATGAACAACAGTCGGCAGAAATACAATCCGATGTCGGAACACGCCCGCGGCAACGCGATCGACGTCGGCAAGTTCGTGCTGAAGAACGGCCACGAGATCGACGTGCGCAAAAAAGGTCTCTTTTCGCTGCGCGAAGGCCGGCTCTTGAAGGCGGTGCGCAGCGACAGCTGCCGCTATTTCAATACCGTGCTCGGCCCCGGCAGCAACCCCGAACACTGGAACCACTTCCACTTCGACCTTCGCTCCCGCAAGAGCGGCAAGGCCTATTGCGACTGATACGTTTCATCTTGAACCGTGCGGCGCGGGCGCGGCCTTTGTCGCGGCATATAAGCCCGCCGGCAGAAAATGGTTCATCCCTGCCGTCCGGCGCGCTATAGATCGGTCAAGCGGATTGCCGTTCGAGAGTTTGATCCATGAGCTATGATTTCCATGTCGGCCAGAAGGTCGTCTGTATCAATGATACCTTCAAGCATGTCAGCATCGACCAACTCATCCGCAAGGGCGAGATTTATACGATCCGCTGGGTCGGCGAATATACCCATTATGTCGACGGCACGTTCATCGGGGTGAAGCTCGCGGAAATCAATCGCGGCAACGACGACGGGCCTGAGGGTTACGGCGCGGCCGACATGCCCTATCGCGCGACGCGCTTCCGGCCATTGGTGAAGGACAAGATTTCATCGCTGCGCAAGCTTCTGGCCCCGACGCCAGATGCACCGGTGGAGCCGAAGGAAAAGATCAAGAAGAAAGAAAAGGTCTGAGCGCCGCTCTGCCTCGGCCGGCTGCGATCCTGAATGGTGGCGATCCGATCAGGCCGGTTTTCTGCTGAGGAATAGCCCGGTCTCCTTGCTGACATCGAGAGCGCCATTGTCTTGCCTGAAGGCATCGGCGATGGCCTGGCGGAAGCGGAAGCGGCTGCCGCGCGCCACTGCCTCGTCGATCATGCCTGACGAACGGTCGGCGAGCGTCAGATCTTCCGGCAGAAGACCTGCCGTTGCCGCCCAAAACCATGCCGGCCCACAGCCGACGTCGAGGACGCGATCACCTGGTTTCAGGGGCAACTGCGCGGCAACCCACGGAAACCAGCCCATTTCGGCGATGGTATATTCGGTATGGAGCCTGGCGCGGGCGGCGAGCTTGCGGCTGTCGCCATACTGTACCGCATTGCCTTCGGTTATGGAGGACATCTCAACTCTCCGCCTTCCCAGTGAAGCCTCGGGCCTCAAGGCAGAGCCTATCGAGGGCTTCGTTCCCGGACAAGACGTGACTTGGTGCAAACCCGGCCGAGCCTGCCTGCATGGCCGCCCCCGAGGTCTTCCGTCCGTGAGGGAAATAAATCGCATCCGATTAAATCGGAACGTTGTTGACATCGAATTCGGCTGAGTGTATCAACACGCATCCGATTAAATCGGACACGCTACAAATGATCAAACCGAAAGGATACGACAATGACTGAGAAGCTTCTTTTCGCCGGCAAGACCCACATCGCCGGCGGCCGCAACGGCTATGCACGCAGCAGCGACGGTACGCTCGACATCAAACTGCCGCAGCCGCATCCGGCGGCTGAAAACCTGTTCGGTGCCGCCTGGTCGGCCTGTTATATCGGCGCCATCGAGCTTGCCGCTGCGCAGCGGAAAATCACGCTGCCGGCCGGTCCCGAAGTCGATGCCGAGATTACGCTCAACGGCGATAACGGCTCATACTTCCTGCGTGCACGGCTCAATGTCAGCCTGGCAGACGTCGATCGCGAGATCGCAGAGGAACTGATCGAGGCGGCCCACGGCATCTGCCCTTATTCGAAGGCGGTCCACGGCAATATCGACGTCGAAACCACGCTTGTCTGAATAGGAAGGGCCGGCCTCGCGCCGTCATCTTCAAGCGGGGGTCTGCCGATCGGCGGCAGACCCGTTTCTGAACTGGCAGCAACCCCTGCCGATCCGGAGGAAGTGCCATGATCAATAGCCACGCGGCGCCGCACCAGGCCTATGACGAGTTTTCGCTTGTGCTCGATCCCGATGTCTATGAGCCGTTGCCTGGCGATTGGCTGATCGGCATCACCGACGTCGTCAGCTCGACCGCGGCGATCCGCTCCGGACGCTATGAAGACGTCAATTATGCCGGCGCATCTGTTATCGCCGCCCTCGGGAATGCCTGGGGTTCTTTCGATTTTCCCTTCGTGTTTCGCGGAGACGGAGCCGCCTTCGCCTTGCCGGCGAATGGCATCATGGCCGCGACATCGGCCCTGCTTGATGTGGCGGGCTTTGCCAAAGCCGATCTTCATCTCGAGCTGCGTGTCGGGCTCATCACGGTCGGCGAGATCCGCGCGAACGGGCGCGACGTCAGGATCGCGCGCTATGCCGCTTCCGAGAGTGCGACATATGCGATGTTTGCCGGAGGCGGGCTCAAATGGGCGGAGCGGCAGATCAAGAGTGGCCGCTATCTGGTGAAGCCCGGCCGCTATGCGATGAGGCCCAACCTGACCGGTCTGAGCTGCGACTGGGCGCCGTTCCCGAGCCAGCGGGGCGAGATCCTGTCGCTCTTGGTCGAGCCACGCGAGCAGACCCGCCCGGAGGTCTTTGCGATGCTGGCGAAGCGCGTGCTTGCGGTTTTCGATGCCGCGCCGCGCCGATCTCATCCGCTTTCCGGAAATATGGCTGTCCCCTTGGACAAGGGAAAGCCAGTCGATGCTCCGCGCTGGTCGGAGGTTGCCTCCAATTCGGATTTCCGCAAGTTCGACGACGGCCTGCGCCTGACACTGGACTGCACGCCGAAGCAGATCGACAGCGTCGAAGCCATCCTCATTGCGGCACGGGCGCGCGGCGAGATCGATTTCGGTCTGCATCGCCAGTCGCATGCGCTGATGACCTGCCTCGTGCCAGCGGGCCGCCCGGATTCGCATCTGCATTTCCTCGACGGAATGGGCGGCGGTTATGCGAAGGCGGCCGAGATGATGGAGCAGGGTGCGCTTGCCGTGGCATCGCGTCAGCCCGACAGGCCCATTCGCGGCGGTCTAGACATAGCCCGACAGGGTAATTGACCCCCACTTAGCCCGGGCGCATAGTCCGGGCAGACGCGAATGACCTACTGTTGCAACGAGGTCGGCCAGTCGATCCTCGTCCATTCCTGCAGATCGAACGGAGAGGAAAGCGTCATGTCACCGACATCCCTGTCAATGCCCACCCGGCGCGAACTGCTGGCCGCCACCGCCGCAGCCGGGGCCATTGGCATGCTTGGCGGAACGCGCAGCGCCGAGGCGAATGGCGAGGAGATCAGCCCCTTCAGCGTCAACTTCCCCGAGGCGGCGCTCGACGATCTGCGCCGGCGCGTCGCGGCGACCCGTTGGCCGGACAAAGAGACCGTTACGGATGATAGCCAGGGTGTGCGGTGCGAGACGATCCAGAAGCTCGCGAACCATTGGGCGAGGGATTACGACTGGCGCAAGATGGAGGCGGGGCTCAATGCGATGCCGCAGTTCGTCACCGAGATCGATGGGCTGGATATCCACTTCATCCACGTCCGCTCCAAGCATGAAAATGCGCTGCCTATCATCGTCACCCATGGGTGGCCTGGCTCGATCATCGAGCAACTGAAGATCATAGAGCCGCTCACTGACCCGACCGCGCATGGTGGCGGCGAAGCGGATGCGTTTCATGTGGTGATCCCATCGCTGCCAGGCTATGGCTTCTCCGGCAAGCCGACGGCGCCGGGTTGGAACCCTCCTCGCATTGCCCGCGCCTGGGTGACGCTGATGCAGCGCCTCGGCTACACACGGTTCGTGGCGCAGGGCGGCGATTGGGGGAACGCGGTCACTGAGCTGATGGCTTTGCAGGAACCGCCGGGATTGCTCGCCATCCACACAAACATGGCGGCCACGGTTCCGGCCGATATCGCCAAGGCGCTCGCAGCCGGCGAGCCGCCGCCCGCAGGCCTTTCGCCGGATGAAAAGCACGCCTGGGATCAGCTCGACGACTTTTACAAGAACGGGCTGGGCTACGCCATAGAGATGAACAACCGGCCGCAAACCCTCTACGGGATCGTCGACTCGCCGGTCGGTCTTGCGGCCTGGATGCTCGACCACGACATACGCAGTTATCAGATGATCGCCCGTGTTTTTGATGGAAAGCCCGAGGGGCTGACGAAGGATGATATCCTCGACAACGTCACGCTCTACTGGCTGACGAATACCGCAATCTCCTCTGCGCGCCTCTACTGGGACAATGCGCATTTTCCATCGGGAGGCTTCTTCGACCCTAGAGGCATCAAGATTCCGGTTGCCGTGAGTGCCTTTCCCGACGAGATCTATGCGGCGCCGAAGAGCTGGGCGGAGAAGGCTTATCCGAAACTCATTCACTACAACAAGCTCGACAAAGGCGGCCACTTTGCCGCCTGGGAACAGCCGGTGGCTATGACGGCTGAGCTGAGGACGGCGTTTCGATCGCTGCGCCAGTAAGGCAAAAAAAGCGCGTTGTGCCGAACCGGGTTCGCGCGACGCGCTTTCACTCTTTGCGGCTCTGCTGCAAGACGAGCTTTGCGAGGATTTGACCGAGCTGAGGTGGCGCCAGCTCGGTTTCAGTTTCTATCTCGGCCATGGTAAACCATCTGAGCGCTGTGTGTTCATCACCGATAAGCTGGGGGAAGCCCTGCCACTTCTCGACGTGATAGACGTGGAAGGTGGATGATGTCTCGGACGGAGCTTGGGATACGAACTTTCGCGCAGGCCGCCAGCGCTCCGGCGTGACGTTTATTTCCTCCATCAATTCCCGGCGCATCGCCGCCTCAGCGTCTTCACCGTCCTCGATGTGGCCGCCGGGGAGACTCCAGCGATCCGGATAAATCCTGCGCTCGGAATTTCGTTTTGCGAGAAGAATGGTGCCGTCGCGGCTCAAGGCACCCATCGCGATCTCTGGCATGTGATTTCCTCATTGCGGAAGAAAAAATGCGTGGCTGCAACCATGTCACCAACTCGTGACAGCCGCGGCGATCATGATTTCCCCGGTTCGGTGTGCGCTCGCAGCAGGTTGTCGCGCAGCCTCGTCACCGACTGTTGCACGACGGGGAAATCGTCGCCGAGCCCGGTGGCGGCAATCAGCGTGCTGCCGGGGTCGACGTCGAGGAGGAGATTGCGCCCGGCCGACGTCAGGCTCACGCGGACCTGCCGTTCATCGGTGGGATCGCGATGGCGGGTGAGATAGCCGACCGACTCCAGCTTCTTGAGGATCGGCGTCAGCGTATTGGATTCAAGGAACAGCTTTTCCCCCAGCATGCTGACCGTTTGGTCGTCCTCTTCGGAAAGAGCGACCATGGCGATATATTGGGTGTAGGTCAGGCCAAGCTCATCCAGGATCGGCTTATAGGCGCGGCCGAAGGCGAGATTTGCCGAATAGACCGCAAAGCACAGGAAATTCGAAAGCTTCCTGCCGTCCTTGCCTGCCTGAGGGGAGGCGGGTGCCGGCGTACCAGGCTGTTTTGCGGTTTTAGACGCGCGCATGGGTTCATCCTATTCAGCTTTGAATGCTGGGACACTTATATATCGTATCCGATTAAATCGCAACTGAAACGGAGAGTGTTTTTCAAACAGCTTGTCCGGCCGTCGCCCCAGCTTCAGTGGCGGCGGCCAGTATTGGCGTTTGACTGCTAGCCGAATTTCTCCGTCGTATCGGCCTTGCCGAACACCCAATAGCCGGATGCCTTGATCCAGCCGAGCGGGCAACCTCGTTCCAGCAGATGGGCGCGGATATCACGTGTCACCGAGGCTTCCGCCGCGACCCAGATGAATGTTTCCGGCTGGATATCGACCGCGCGCAGGAGTTTCAGCAGGGCAGTGGCATCGGTTGCTTGCGAGAGAGGCCGGTGGGCCCAGTGGACGTGCAGTTCAGCCGATGTGTCGAAGGTCTGCTCTTCCAACGGGCCGGTGACGGCTGCGACTGTGGTGATGAGTGTTTCGGAGGGGCTCTCCTCGATCCGGCGGCCGATCGCCGGCAGTGCCGTTTCGTCGCCGATCAGCAGCCATCGCGTAACCGCCTTTGAGATCACGGCGGAGCCCCTTGGCCCGCCGATCTCGAGCCTGTCGCCGGGGCGGGCGCCGATCGCCCACCGTGTCACCGGGCCTGCTTCGTGCAAGGCGAAGTCGATGGTCAATTTCCGCCCGGCATTATCATAGCGGCGCGGCGTGTAGTCACGGCGCTCTTCTCCGCCATCGTCGGCCGGTAGGAAAATCTTGATGTGGTCGTCAGGCGCAAGGCTGATGAAATCGGCAAGATCGTCGCCGGTCAACGTGATGCGGCGCATTCCGGGGGTGATATCGACGACGCTTTCGGCCGTCAGCGTGCGCCGCCGCGTGTCGTGGCGCACCCGCTCGATGGCAGGGGCCGGCGACGTCTGGTCTTTGGGTTGATTGTTGTCCATGTGTCCTTCCGGGGCTTAAAGCTCGATCCGCAGGACACAGTCGCGCAGATCGAAGCCGCAGCCGTTCGATCATACGCGTTGAGTGACGTTAACGCTTACGTGGCCGGGCGAGCCGACCATTGACGGGTTTGATGTAGCCGACGGTGGCGGCATGTGCAACCGCATGGTGGCTGCGAAATCCAATGATTGCCGAAGTTTAACTTTTCGTAGCCAATTCGGTCGGGGAAGGTCGGCCATCAATCGCGAGGATGGAAGGGCTGGGCCGATGGACAACACGATCGAGGAAGTGCTCCCTCCGCCGCGAGCCTCAATGGATGCGGGTAGAGAATAAGCAAACCGGCTCTCCCACCCTCCATCATTCCTGTGCTTGTCACAGGAAGCCACCCACCGGGCGTCCGCGCGGTGAACGACTTCAATACCCCCTAAAGAGATTCTCCCGCGCCCAAGGACTTGGGCGCACTGGATTCCTGTGACAAGCATAGGAATAAAGGAGAGGGTGACCTTGATTGCCTATAAATACAGCTGCCCCGTGCCGTAGGAATTCCAAACTCAGGCCAGCTTGCCGGCTTCGATGAAACGGCTGAAATTTCCAGTCGGCGGCGTTCTGTGTACGCAAACCGCAGCAAGTGCCGAATTGGTATATGCACAAGGAGCTCTCGACGCGGCGGAAGTCAGCGGCGAGATGAGCGGTTCACACAGTATCTTCGTCTTCCGAATTCCACCGGATTCCCGATCTCTGCCCCATGCTTTCGTCCCTTCAGCAGTCTCAACATGTGAGGAAACCAGATCATGATGACGAACAGACGGACTTTTTCGGCCGCCCTCGTTGCCGCCGCCGCCGCCACTCTTCTCTCCACGCGGGGCATGGCTGCGGCACTCGCTCCGGTAAAGGCACGCAATGTCGTGCTGGCGCATGGGCTGTTTGCCGACGGCTCGTGCTGGACCGAGGTGATCGTGCGCCTGCAGGCGGCCGGACTGAACGCTACGGCGGTGCAGAATCCGCTGACCACTCTGCCGGAGGCTGTTGCGGCGGTAAAGCGGGTGCTCGACCGGCAGGATGGCCCGACGGTTCTGGTCGGGCATTCGTTTTCCGGCATGATGGTCACCGAAGCTGGGGTTCATCCCAACGTTTCGGCGCTCGTCTATGTCGCTGCGCGGGCGCCGGATGCGGGTGAGGATTATACCGCTCTTGCCAAAACCTTTCCGACGCCGCCGGCTTCCGCCGGCATCGTCTTCGACGGCGACGAGGGGCGCTTGAGCGAAGCGGCCTTCCTGCGCGATTTCGCCGGGGACCTGCCGGAAGCGAGGGCGAAAGTACTTTATGCCGTACAGCAGCCATTCCAGAAGGCGCTGCTGACCGGCAAGACTACGCAGGCCGCCTGGCGTTCGAAGCCGAGCTGGTATGCCGTCTCGACGGAAGACCGGACGATTGATCCCGATCTCGAACGTTTCATGGCCAAGCGCATGGGCGCGAAGACGGTCGAGGTGAAGGCCAGCCACCTATCGCTGATCTCCCATCCCGACGAGATCACCCAGTTGATCCTGGAGGCGGCCGGGCAGAATACGGATTGAGCGAGGCGGTGAAGTAGTTGCGCTGACCGATCGGCGGCTTGCTTCTGTACCGGGCCGCGGCGGCAGCTTTTGTCATCCGCGGCAAGGCAGAAGCTTGCGCGGTCGCTCTTTTCACGGGACAAAGCCCGGATGAGCATTCCCACCACACATCCCTTCGCTTTCGATCCCACTTACGGCATGCGGCTCGAAGAGCTTCTGGCCGTCAAGCCGCCGGAGGAACCTGATGGTTTCGACGGTTTCTGGCAGGCGCGTTACCGCAAGGCGCTGACTGTCGATCCGCAGCCGGTGATTTCGCGCAGCCAGATCACTCATCCGGACTGGCACGTACTCGATCTCGTCTATCTCTCCACGGATGCGTTCCGGATCGGCGGTTGGCTCATCCTGCCGCGTGAGGGGCAGGTGCGGCGCGGCCTTGTCGTCGGGCACGGTTACGGCGGGCGGGATCGTCCGGATTTCGAGCTGCCGGTCAAGGAAACGGCAGTGATCTTTCCCTGCTGCCGCGGGCTGTCGCTCAGCGCCCATCCGCCGATTTCCGAGAACCCGTCCTGGCATGTTCTGCACGATATCGACAAGCTGGACTCCTACATCATCGGCGGCTGCGTCGAGGATATCTGGCTTGCCGTCTCGACGCTTGACGCGCTCTATCCCTGGCTCTCGGGGCATATCGGCTATAGCGGCATTAGCTTCGGCGGCGGGGTCGGGGCAATAGCCATCGCCTACGACGAGCGCATCGATCGTGGCCATCTGGCGCTACCGAGTTTTGGGCACCAGCCGCTGCGCCTCGATCTGCCGAGCGTCGGCAGCGCGCAATCGGTGCAGGAATATCAGGCGGAGCATGGAAATGTTCTGGAGACGCTCAGCTTCTACGATGCGGCGACCGCAGCACGGCGGATCAAGGTGCCGATGCTGACGGCGGTGGCGCTTTTCGATCCTTCCGTGGCGCCGCCCTGCCAGTTCGCTGTCGCAAATGCGATACCGAAATTTAATGAAAACTTCATCCTGGACGCCGGGCATTTCGATTACCCTGGAAGTGCCGAGCAAGAGGCGGTTCTCCGCGACAAGATCGGACAGTTTTTCAGGGTGCCATGAACCGCGAATACCTCAGCTGGTATAGCCAGCGGCTGCATCGAGACATGGAGTTGCCGCTGCATAACTCCTTCAATCGGAATCGATTTAAGGACAAATTATGCAGCCATTTAAGGTGCTACAGCGTCCTTTGCGCGTCTGAAGACGCGCGGCGCTGTAGTGTTCGGCCATGCCGGCGCCAAGGTACTGGTGTTCCCGACGCGGGACCTTCCTGGAATATGAGCAGCTTGGCCTGGTTGGAAGCCTAGCCGACAAGCCGCAGGCCGGCCATCTCCAACTCTATTGCATCGAGGACCGGCCGCCGAGAGCCTTTATGGCTCTGACCGCCATCCGGCCGAGCGTATACGCCGACATGTCGCCCTGGAGGACTACATCCTCAATGAGGTGCTGCCGCTGATGGCGGCCAAGAACCCGCATGACATGACTGCACCATCGTGCATGGATGCAGCCTCGGCGCATCTGACGTCTGTGGTACACGCTTATGGCCAATGCAGCGCTGCAGTCGCCACCGGCGCGTCCCAGAGCGCGATCTCCTCATCGGTCAGCAAAGCCAGGGTGATCGATAGTCCCTGCATGTCGAGCGAGGTGACGTAGGTTCCGACCAGTGAGCGCTCGATCGGGATGGCTTTCTCCTCGATGAAACGCCGGGCGCCATTATAGGCGAGGTAGAGTTCGGCAGGCGGCGTGCCGCCGAGGCCATTGACGAACAGCAGTGCTCTGCTGCCCGGCGTCACTGGGATATCGCCAAAGATGGTCTCGCAGAGATGGCCGATGATGGCGTCGGCGGCAGCGAAGGGCTGCCTGGAATGGCCGGGTTCGCCATGGATGCCGACGCCCATTTCCATCTCGCCGGGTCCGAGCGCAAACGTCGTACGCTCGGTCTGCGGAACCGTCACGCCGTTCAGCGCCACACCCATGGAGCGGATGCGTGTGTTCATCCCCTCGCCAAGCCGTTTCAACTCGGCAAGCGACATGCCGCGTTCGGCCGCAGCACCCAGGATCTTTTCGACGATGAGCGTTCCGGCAACCCCGCGCCGGCCGCGGCCTTGGCCGACCCTTGACGTTTCGGTATCGTCGCTGACGACGACCATGTCGAGGCTGTGGCGGTCGCCGGCCATCTCGACGGCCATTTCGAAATTCATCAGGTCGCCGTCGTAATTCTTGACCACGAGCAGACAGCCGGCGCCGGTATCGACCTCTTCGATGGCGGCAATGATCTGGCTCGGCGTCGGCGAGGTGAAGATATGGCCGACACAGGCGGCATCCAGCATGCCGTGGCCGACGAAGCCGATATGCATCGGTTCATGCCCGGCGCCGCCGCCTGATATAAGCGCCACCTTGCCAGGGGTGAGATGGCGGCGGCGGATACATTTGCGCTCAGGCCCGAACACCACGAAGGCCTCATGGGCGCGCACGAAGCCTTCGACGCTTTCGGCGACCATGGTTTCCGCAGTGTTCATGAACTTTTTCATCAAGCCCCTCCCGAGGCCAAAAGCATTACGTTACGTCAACCAGCTCACGCGTCATTCCGCACCCGATATCGCGACGATCTTCTGCACCAGATCGGAGATCGCCTCTTCAAGAAGGCGGTTTTTCCTGTCGTCGCCGAAATCAGGCACCATCAGCGACAGGTGCCGCAATTTCTCTGAGTGGCCGACATCCGGCAGCTTGCCGGGATGGGCGGCTTGATAGGCTTCGAGAAAGCGCTCCTGCTCGGCGGCGCTGAAGTGGCAGACGCCGACGATCGTCGCGAGATGGCGCGCCGGCAGCGGCGTCGCATAGGTCGGGCTGGTGATCTGGGTGACGAAGCTGCGATGTTTTCCAAGCGCCGTCGCCAGGCGCTGGCGCGTGCCCGATGGCCTGTTGTCGATGATCTGCGCCAGAATGGATTTGTAGGCGATAATGGCGTCTTCGGTGTCTTCGCGCGCCATCCTATTCTCCGGCTGCCCTTGTGCCATCGGCATTGAGGCCGATGATCGCCGATCTTATCGCGGGACGCCGGGCCGGCGCCACGGAAAAATGGCGGAGGCCGGCAGCGAGCAGTGCAGGCAGATAGCTGGGATTGCCGGCCATGTCGCCGCAGATGCTGACAGGCTTGCCGCCGGCAAGCTTCACTGCCTCGGCAATCAGTCGGAGCACGGCGGGTGCTGCCTTGCCGTCATCGGCGTCGACGTCCTCTCGGGTGGAGGCGGCAAGATATTGGGTAAGATCGTTGGTTCCGAACGAGAAGAACGCCGCAAATCCAAAGGTGTCGAGCATCAAAGCGGCGGCCGGCACCTCCACCATCATGCCGATCGGCGGCATGCGGTGGGGCAGGGAACGGCGGCCGAGCTTTTCGGCCTCCTCGCGGAATATTTCGCGCATCATGTCGATTTCGTCGGGAAAGGTCACCATCGGCAGCATCACCGAAAGCCTGCCGAAGACGGCGGCGCGCAGCAGGGCGCGTGCCTGGACGCGGGCGATTTCCGGCTGGGCAAGCAGCAGCCGGATGCCGCGCAAGCCAGAGGCGAGAGCCGGCAGGTCTTCGAGGCCAGCAAGGGGCTTGTCGCCGCCGATATCGAGCATGCGGATCGTCACCGGCCTTTCGGCCGCCCGCTCCAGCACGCGGCGATAGATCGCCAGCTGCCGCTCCTCGTTGGCGGCATCTGCAACCGAGGCAGTTGAAAATTCCGAGCGCATCAGACCGACGCCCGCCGTTGCCGGATCGAGCGCATCGATCTCGGCAGGATCGTTGATGTTGATGGAAAGCAGGATCGGCACGCCGTCCGCCGTGCGCAGCTCACCGCCGGCGATTTGCGTGTCGCCGGCAGGCGCTAGTCCCGGTGCGAGCGGCGGGATCAGCATGCTGCCCGCCTCCAGGACGACCGCACCGGCGTCTCCGTCGACGCTGACAGGATCTCCGTCCACGGCCGAAAAGCGGCCCGTGCCGACCACCATCGGCACCGATTTTGCCCGGGCGAGCAGGGCGACATGGCCGGCGGTGCTGCCTGCAAACAGCGCGATGCCGCCGCCTTTCGACCAGTCGTGGGCGAGAAAACGGCTGGGCTCCATGTCCTTGCCGACAAAGACCGAGCCGGGCGGGAAATCGGCGATCGGGGTGCCGGCGAGCGCGCCGAGTACGCGGTTCTTGATGTCGAGAATATCGACAGCACGCGCCCGCATCTGCTCCTCGTCGGCCGCTTCGAGTTCGCCGATATAGGCGTCGAGGGTGGCGACCCAGGCAAAGACGACGTTCGCGTCCGTTTCCATGCGCGCGCCGGTCGCTTCCGCGATGCTGGGATCGCGCAACACCTCGATCTGGAAATCGATGATATCGCGGCTTTCGGCGTCGGCTCCCTCGGCGAGGCGCTCGAGTTCGCCGATCGAGACGTCGATCGCCTTTTCCAGCGCGGCGTATCCGCCGGCGGTTCGAGGCGCGGCGGGAGCGCCCGGCCGCTCGGCAGCGGAAGGAGCCTTCAGCTCCTCCGCGAGAAAGGCCGGGCCGGATGCGATGCCCGGGGATGCGCTCTTCGCCTTCAGCCTAAGCGGTCCGGCCATGTTTCTTTTCCTCATCGAAATTGCGCTCGATGAGCCCCTTCAGCGCGCGGATCGCCTCTTCTGCGAGAATGCCGTCGGCGCGGATCCTGAGGATCGATCCCTTGCGGATTCTCGCGCCCATGATCTTGATGATGCTCTTGCCGTTCAGCCAGACATCGCTGCCGTTGACTGCGACCTCGATCGAGCAGGGGAAGGACTTGGCAAGCCGCGTGAAGGTGACGGAGGGGCGAGCGTGCAGCCCGACACCGTGCTTGACTTCCACCTCCGTTTGGCAATTCACGGGCAAGGGACCGGGCTCCTGTTTTTCACTACGCAATCCGCTGGTCATCAGGGGGAGAGTTCCTCGGCTGTGGCGACCACTTTGGCTAGCGAGGCGCCCCCCGACGCCTCGGCAGCGGCGATGACGGCGCCTTCGACCAGCGGCGCATTGCAGATGGAGACGAGCGCCGAGCGGGGAAGGCCCAGCATTTCGATCGCCATTTCGCTGTTGGTTTCGGCGCCGCCGAGATCGACGAAGACGGCGACGCCGGCATCGGACCAGGCAGCCTCGATCGCTCTCAGGATACCGCCGGCATCGGTGCCGAGCTCGCCATGGATGTTGCCGCCCGACCAGGAGAGCGGCACGCAGTCGCCGACCATCTGCCGCACCATGTCGGCGATGCCCCGCGCCACGAGCGGCGAATGGGAGACGATCACGATGCCCACATTTGCGGTCTTTCCATTCATTCCGGACGGTGCTCCCCGAGATAGCGGCAGATCGCCGTGGTCAATAGTGCGCAGCTCGAGGCGCCGGGATCGACGTGGCCGATCGAACGGTCGCCGAGATAGGCCGCGCGCCCGCGCATCGCCTTCATATCAGCCGTGCGGCTGGCGGAACGTTCGGCCTTGCGGGCGATCGTGCCGAGCGGCGAGCGGCGGGCGAGCGCCGCATGCACGGGATAGAGCACGTCGAGCAATGTCTTGTCGCCGGCATGCGCCCGCCCGCGTCTGGCCACAGCGTCGATCGCCTGTTTCAGCACCAGCGAAAAATCGGCCTTCGCCTCGCTTTTGCGAAGCTCACGGCCGATCTCCATCAGCAGCGTACCGTAGAGCGGCCCGGCGGCACCGCCGACATTCATCACCAGCGTCAAGCCGATCTTTTCCACGGCGTCGGGGAAGGGCAGGCTGGACAGGTTTTCGCCTTCGGCGCTCACTGCCTCGCAGCCGCGCCGCATATTGGTTCCGTGATCGCCATCGCCGATGGCGCGATCGAGCGCGCAGAGGTGATCGCTGTTTTCAGCGATCGTTGCGCGGCACACTTCGATCAATCCTGCCACAAGCACCGGTTCCGCCTGCACTGCCATCCTCCCTGTCGCCGCGCCTGCCGCGCGGCTCTCAACTTTACTCCGGTCAGACGAGGCTTGCCACCACCCCAAACGCGCCGGCAACCGCGACAGCGCCGGGATCGGCGACGCCCGCCAGATCCCTTTCGCCGACATAGGAGGCGCGTCCGGCTCTTGCCTCCGTCATCGTCTTCGTCGACTCCGCACCTGACGCCGCAGCCTTTGCCGCTGCGGCAACATCGCCGGAGGCGAGCGCCTGCAGGGCAGGCGACAGCGCATCGACCATCGTCCGGTCGCCGACTTCCGCACCGCCATAGAACGTCATCCTGTCGAGCCCGGCAAGAAGAGCGGCAGCGATATCGGCCTTGTCAGCCATCGCCTTTGCCGCTGCGGTGAAGAAGATCGACAGCAGCACACCGCTCGATCCGCCCATGCTGGTGCCGAGGATATCGCCGAGCGAGGCAAGCGTTGCCGCCGGCCGGTCGAGCGGCAGCGTGTCGAGGCGGGCAAGCACGCTGCGGGCGCCTGCCGACACCGTCGAGCCGGTATCGCCGTCGCCGACGCGGCCGTCCAGGCGGTTGAGTTCGCTTTCCCGAGAGATAAGATGCTCGCAGAGCGCCGTGATCAGGCGACGGTTGCGGGTGTTCTCCCCGGCCGGCACCGCGCCGTTCAAGCCGGCTGCCGTTCTCGGCGCGGCGATGATCCTGATCTCGTGGCGTTCGACGGCCGGCATCCATGCGTGCGGTTCGACCGTTGCCATCAGCGCCGCCTCGCGCTCGGCATCCAGCCGGATCAGCGACAGCGAGAAGCCGTTCATATTGAGCGCGGTCATCATTGGCGCCGGGCCGATGATCAGCCGGACGCGGCGGCCAAGCGGCGAGGAGAGCACGGCATTGGCGACGACCGCCATTTCGAGCGGCGGCACGGCGCCGAGATTGTTGATGAGGAGGGCGTGGCTTGCGCCTTCGCGCAATGTCGGAGACAGGCGCGCCACCATGGTAGCGACAATATCGGCAACCGGCTGCAGCGTGATGCGCTCGACGCCGGGCTCGCCATGGATGCCGAGGCCGAGTTCGCCCTCGTTGGCACCGAGACGGTCTTCATGTGCCTGGCCGGGCACGCTGCAGGTGGAGAGCGACATGCCAAGCGAGACGATGTCGCCGGCAGCCGCCGCGGCATGGCTTGCCACCGTCTTCAGGTCCTGGCCCCTTTCGGCGTGATGGCCTGCGATCTTGTGGACGAACAGCGTGCCGGCGACGCCGCGCGGCTGGTTGATGCCGGGGATGGCGATATCGTCGGCGACGATGACCATCTCGACTTCGAAACCGTCGGCGCGCGCCTTTTCGGCGGCGAGGCCGAAATTCAGGCGGTCGCCGGTGTAGTTCTTGACGATCAGCAGGGCGCCTTTTGAGCCGGTGACGGCGCGGATCGCCGTCAGCACGGCATCGACGCTCGGCGAGGCGAAGATTTCGCCTGAAACGGCTGCCGTCAGCATGCCCCTGCCGACGAAGCCAGCATGCGAGGGCTCATGGCCGGCGCCGCCGCCTGAGATGATCGCCACCTTCGACTTGTCCCAGTCCGCGCGCAGGATCACCTTGATGTCGGGATAGCTGTCGAGACGGGCAAGACGGCCGCTGCCGCTCGTCAGAAGCAGACCGTCCAGAGCTTCGGTAACGATGCTTTCCCTGCGGTTGAAGAAATGTTTCATCGATTGAGACCCGTCTGTTTGTTTTTCATGCCGTCGTCATGCCTGTTTGCCGGTCAGGAAAGGCGCTGTCCAGCCGCATCGAAATAAAGCGGATCGCGCAGCGTCAGGCTGATCCGATCGCCCGGCGCGATCGCCAGATATGGATCTGCAAGTGTGACCAGCTTGTGATTGCCGGCCCTGATGTGCAGATGGTTCTGGTCGCCGAGATGCTCGATCCAGTCGATCTCGGCATTGGCATCCTTGCCGACGATGATGTCCAGATGTTCGGTGCGGGCGCCGACGGTCTTCGTGCCGGCCGGCGGCTGGCCGCCCGGAAGCAGGTCCGCCGGCAGAAGGTTGATGTGCGGCTGGCCGAGGCGGGCGGCGACGTGCAGGTTGGCGGGATTGCCATAGATTTCGCGCGGCGTTCCCACCTGCATCAGCCGCCCCTCGGCGACAATGCCGATGCGATCGGCCATGGTCATGGCTTCCACCTGGTCGTGGGTGACATAAAGCAGCGTCGAGCCCAGTTCCTTCTGGATGCGCTTCAGCTCCAGGCGCAGTTCGGCGCGCAGCTTGGCGTCGAGAGAGGAGAGTGGCTCGTCCATCAGATAGATCGCCGGCCGGCGCACCAGCGCGCGGCCGATCGCGACACGCTGCATCTCGCCGCCGGAAAGCCTGGTCGAGCGGTTCTCCAGTTTGTGGTCGATCCGGACCATGCGCGCGACCTCGCGCACGCGCCGGTCGATCTCCTCCGCACTCAGTTTGCGCACAGGCGCCTTCAGCGGAAAGGCGAGGTTCTCGTAAACCGTCATGTGCGGATAGAGCGAATATTGCTGGAAGACGAAGGCGACGTCGCGTTCGGCGGGTGCTTCTGCGGCGACATCGCGGCCGCCGATCTCGATGCGGCCGCTATCCGGCCTTTCAAGGCCGGCGATCAGCCGCAGCGTCGTGGTCTTGCCGGCACCTGTGGGACCGAGCAGCACGACGAACTCGCCGTCGCGGATCGAAAGATCGAGGTTGGCCAAGGCCTGGGTATCGCCGAAGCGTTTGGCGAGGTTCCTGAGGATGACATCAGCCATGCCGGGTCTCCTGATAGAGCTGGGATGGCACCGCACGGCCGGACGTGCAGTCGAAGAGCGCGAGTTTTTCCGGGCTGAATTCGAGGCCGACGGTTTCGCCGATCCGGAAGCTGCGATTGGCGGGAACACGTGCCTTGATCAGTCCACCAGGGGTTTCTACAGCCACGACCTGGTTGGTGCCGAGATATTCGCTGCCATAGACGGCGCCGCGCAGCCGCGAGGCGTCGCTGAAGCGGATATGCTCCGGCCGCACGCCGAGCGCCAGTTCGCTTTCGGCCATGTCCTCGTGGATCTCGGGAACGACGACATCGACGCCGTCGAGCAGGATGGAGCGGTCGCCGCTTTTCAGGCCGGAGGTGAAGCGCATGAAGTTCATCGGCGGCGAGCCGATGAAATCGGCGACATACATAGTCGCCGGCTTTGCATAGATTTCCTGCGGTGTGCCGAACTGCTCGATGACGCCATGGTTCATGACGGCGATCTTGTCGGCCATCGCCATCGCCTCGTGCTGGTCATGGGTGACGTAAACGGTTGTGGCGTGAATGCGGTTGTGCAGTTCGCGCAGCTCATGGACCATGATCTCGCGGAACTCGGCGTCGAGCGTGCCGAGCGGCTCGTCCATCAGAAAGCATTTCGGCCGCCGGACGATGGCGCGGCCGAGCGCCACGCGCTGCCGGTCGCCACCGGCCAGGCCCGAGACCGAGCGGTTTAGAATATGGTCGATCTGCAGCAGCCGAGCGGTCTCTTCGACACGCTGACGGATTTCGGCATTGGCCATGCCCTGCGACAGCAGCGGGAAACCGATATTCCTGCGGACGTTCATATGCGGGTAGAGTGCGAAGAGCTGGAAGACGAAGGCAATGTCGCGGGCGCTGGCGCGGTTGAACGTAACGTCCTCGCCGTCGAGATAAATCTTGCCGCTGCTCGGCAGCTCGAGACCGGCGATCATGCGAAGCGTCGTCGTTTTGCCGCAGCCGGAAGGCCCGAGCAGCGCCAGGAACTCGCCGTCGTGGACGGTGAAGCTCGAATCCTGAACGGCGACGAAGCTGCCGAATTCCTTGCGGAGATTGTCGATCCGGATGTCCGCCATGGTTCACTCCGGGAATTTCGAAACGATGATGAACATGACGGTTCCTGCAAGCAGGGTGACCAGCGAATAGGTGTAGAGCACCAGCAGGAAGGGCTGGAACAGCATCAGGAAGCCGAGGCCGATCAGCACGGTGGCGATGGTCTCCATCGGGCCGCGGCGCAGGAAGAACGGCCGTTTCGGGCGGACAGGGCTGCGTGTTTCGATCAGATGGCTCATTTGCGGACGGCTCCGAAGGTGATGCCGCGCAGCAGCTGCTTGCGCAGGAGAATCGTGAAGACGAGGATTGGGATCAGGAAGATCGTCGTGCCGGCGGCCACCGCCGGCCAGTCCTGTCCGCCTTCGCCGATGATCGTCGGGATGAAGGGCGGCGCGGTCTGGGCCTCGCCCGAGGTCAGAAGGGCTGCGAAGGCATATTCGTTCCAGGCGAAGATCAGGCAGAATATTGCGGTGGCGGCAATGCCCGTGGTGGCCTGCGGCAGCACCACCTTGCGGAAGGCCTGCAGCCGCGTATAGCCGTCGATCATCGCCGCTTCCTCGTATTCGCGCGGGATTTCGTCGATGAAACCCTTGAGCAGCCAGACGGCGAGCGAGACGTTGACGGCGGTATAGAGCAGGATCATACCCACGGCCGTGTCCGACAGGCCGAGCTCGCGATACATCAGGTAGATCGGGATGGCGACGGCAATCGGCGGCATCATGCGCGTCGACAGGATGAAGAACAGCAGGTCGTCGGCGAGCGGCACCTTGAAGCGCGAGAAGCCATAGGCGGCGAGCGTGCCGAGTAAAACCGCGAGGAAGGTGGAGCCGAAGGCGATCACCAGCGAATTGATGAAGCGCGGCAGGAAATTCGACGGACCGGCGATTACCATATTGCGCTTGCGCGTCACCTCCTCGCAGGTGCCGACAGGCGCCGGTAGCGAGGCGATATAGTCCGGCGTCTGCCGCGTGCGCGTGGTGAACAGGTTGCAATAACCTTCGAGCGACGGGGTGAAGACGATCTTGGGGGGATAGCTGATCGAATCCGGCGGCGACTTGATGCTGGTCAGGAAGATCCAGACGAGCGGGATGAGGGTGATCAGCGCATAGACGACGACGATGGTGCCGGCGATGCGCTTGCTGGTGAGGCTCGGTACGACGACCGAATGGGCTGAGTTGGCGGCGCTCATCGTTGCTTCACCCTGTTCAATGCCTTGACATAGATGTTGGCGAGGCCGAACACCGCGACGAAGAGGACGATCGCGAAAGCGGAGGCCCGGCCGGTCGCCCAGCTTTCGAAGGCAACGCGCTTCAGCGTGATCGAGGCGACCTCGGTGACGGAGCCCGGCCCGCCGCCGGTGAGCAGCGTCACCATGTCGAACATCTTGAAATTCTCGATGCCGCGGAAGAGTACAGCGAGCATGATGAAGGGCAGGGCCATCGGCACGGTGATCGACCAGAATTGGCGCCACGGCGAGGCGCGGTCGACCTCGGCGGCCTCGTAGATATAGTCGGGGATCGAGCGCAGGCCCGCGAGGCAGATCAGCATCACATAAGGCGTCCACATCCAAGTATCGACGATGATGATCGCCCAGGGCGCCAGAGTGACATTGCCGAGCATCTGGATATCGGAGGTCGGAATGCCTGATACCAGCGACACCGCATAGGCGAAGAGGCCGATCTGCGGCTCATAGAGGAAGCGCCAAAAATTGCCGACGACGGCGGGCGACAGCATCATTGGGATCAGGATGATCGTTGTCCAGAAGGCATGGCCGCGAAACTTGCGGTCGATCAGATAGGCAAGGCTGAAGCCGATCACCGTCTGCAGGAGGATGGTCCAGAAGACGAAATGCGCGGTGGTCTGCATCGCCTGCCAGATATCGGGGTCGTTCAGAACGCGCTGGTAATTTCCAAGGCCGACGCCCTGGACCGGCGCATTCGGCCGGTTGGCGCGGTAATTGGTGAAGGAGAGATAGATTGCCCAGATCAGCGGGAAGATATTGATCGCCAACAGCAGGATGATGGCCGGAGCGATGAACAGCCAGGCGATCGCCCTGTCGGAAAGGCCGCGGACGCGCCGGGCGACCGAGACCGGCGTTGCCCTTGCTGTCGCATCGACTGCATTCTCGACGATGGAGGAATGGGAAATGGTCAAGTTTTCACCCGATCTTTGGGATGTGGGTCGTTTGGGATCTGAGAGATCTGGCGGCCCGGCTCGTCTGCCGATCCGGGCCGCCATCCTGGTGAGGATGGCGCGCAGAGGGGTGCCGCCTGTCCTGTGATCGGACACTAGATCTTGCCGTCGTCCTTGAAGACTTCTTCCCAGTCCTTCACCAGACCGTCGAGCGCGTCCTTGGCGGTGCCGTTGCCGGCGACGACGTAGTTATGGACGCGTTTCTGCATGTCCTGCAGGAGGGTGGCATAGCTCGGCTCGGCCCAGAAATCCTTGACGATCGCCATGGAGTCCAGGAAGGCCTGGGCGTAGGGCTGGCTCTTGGCAAAGCCCGGCGCATTGACGACGGAATTCAGGCAGGAATAACCGCCGAGTTCCCACCACTTGGCCTGAACGTCAGGCTGGGCGAACCACTTGATGTATTGAAGTGCTGCGTCCTTCTTGTCGGAATAGGAGACGACCGAGATGCCCTGTCCGCCGAGCTGGGCGAAATGCGCCTTCTCAGCCGGATTGGGAAAGAAGCCGATCTTGTCGCCGCCGACCTTCTCGTCCTTGTAGAGGCCGGGCCAGGTGAAGGCGAAGTTCATCTGCATGGCGACCTGGCCGGATTTGAAGGCATCGGCGGATTCGACCATGTAGACATTCGAGCTGCCGGGCGGTGTGCAGCAATCATAGAGCGACTTGTAGAATTCCAGTCCCTTGACCGCATCGGCCGAGTTGACGAAGCCTTCCATGTCGTAAGGCTTCTTCGGGTTCTCGTACTGGAAGCCCCAGTCGTAGAGGACGTTGGTGACGCCCATGGTGATGCCTTCGGAGCCGCGCTCGGTATAGATCGAGGCGCCGTAGACGGTCTTGCCGTCGATCTCGCGCTTCTGGAAGAACTCGGCAATCTGCTTCAGTTCGTCGTAGGTCTTCGGGGCTGCGAGATCACGACCGTATTTCGCTTTGAATTCCTTCTGCAGTTCCGGCTTTTCGAACCAGTCCTTGCGGTAGGTCCAGCCGACGACATCGCCCATGGCAGGCAGTGCCCAGTAGTTCGGCGTGTTCTTCGGCCATTCCGAGTAGCCGACGACCGTCGCCGGCACGAAGTCATCCATCTTGATGCCTTCCTTGTCGAAGAAGTCGTTAAGCTTGACGTAGTGGCCGTTCTCGGCCGAGCCGCCGATCCACTGGCTGTCGCCAATAATAAGATCGCAGAGCTTGCCATGGGAATTCAGCTCGTTGAGGAAGCGGTCGGCATAACTCGTCCAGGGAACGAATTCGAACTTCATCTGCGTGCCAGTCTTGGCGGTGAAGTCCTTCGACAGCTCGACCAGCGCATTGGCGGGGTCCCAGGCGGCCCAGCACAGCGTCAGTTCATCGGCTTTGGCGAGATTGGGCAATGCCGACGACATGACAAATGCCGCAGCCAGCCCCAAAAGGGCTTTCGATGTTTTCTGCATAAGTTCCTCCCAGAACCAATGCCGGCTCCCCGCCGGCGTCGCATGTTCACCCATTTCAGAGAATGCTTACATGAACTCCTCAATCATCATGTTTAGCAATATGTTTAGTGATAACAGTTTATATAAACATTGCAAGCGCCAATCGTTGCTGCGCTGCACAGGTGACTCGCCAAGCGGCCGAGGACTTTGCGGATCAATTTCATCGCTTCTCGGAAATTTCGTTCGCGAGCGTACCGATACGGGGAAATCTGGCCTCGCTGCGAGATGGGCCGCAGGATATGGACCTCGACGCCGCTCCTGTTTTCCCGGGAGCGGTTCAAACTTGGCCTCGCTCCGGCGGGGCCTTTTTCTTAAAGTCGCATCGCCCCCGGTGTCGGGAATATTCGCTCGCAGTGCGAGATTTAGCCTTTCCGGCCGTGCCTAACGAGCGTATGCAGCCAGTGCGCGGCGCGTTTCCGCGTTCTCCAGCGCGGCAAATCTCCGATCGCCTTCCCTCCCGTTTTCCTGCCGCGGCATCCAGACTTTTCATTGGTAGATCGATGACCACGGCAGAGACGAGCGAGAATGGGCAAGAGGCGGCAAGCGGCCGTCAGGCGAAGATCGTGGCGCTGGTCGTTGCCGTTTCCTTCTTCATGCAGATCCTCGACGGCACGATCGTCGCCACCTCGCTGCCGCAGATGGCGGCAAGCTTCAACGTGCAGCCGGTGTCGATGAGTATCGGCATCACCGTCTACATGCTGACGATGGCCGCCTTCATTCCGTTGTCGGGCTGGCTTGGCGACAGGTTCGGCGCGCGCCGCATCTTCCTGATGTCGATCGCCGTCTTTACCGCCGCCTCGCTGTTCTGCGGGCTATCCGGCAGCCTGGCGGAATTTGTGTTCTGGCGCGCGGTCCAGGGCGCGGGCAGCGCGCTGATGACGCCTGTCGGGCGCATCATCGTGCTGAAAAATGCTCGCAAGTCCGAACTCGTCCAGGCGATCGCGTTGATCACCTGGCCGGCGCTGACGGCGCCGGTGATCGGCCCTGTGCTCGGCGGCTTCATCACCACCTATGCCAGCTGGCACTGGAACTTCCTCATCAACATTCCGATCGGCATTCTCGGCATGGCGCTGGTGCTGCGCTTCGTGCCGGAGCAGCGCGAGGCCAATCCTGGCCGGTTGGATTTTGTCGGCTTCATCCTGAGCGCAGCAGGGCTGACCTTCCTGCTCGCCGCCCTGGAGATTTCGGTCAAATGGGAAGGCGGGCTTTTGCCCGTCATATCAATGCTGGCGGCGGGCATCGTGCTGTCTGTGATGGCGACACGGCATTTCCTTGCCGTCGACAATCCGCTGCTCGACCTTTCGGCCTTCCGCGTCCAGACCTTCTCGATGTCGACGCTGTCGGCAGGTACGGCCTGCAGGGTGGCGATCAATGCGACGCCGTTCCTGCTGCCTCTGCTGTTCCAGCTCGGCTTCGGGTTGAGTTCGATTGCTGCCGGCACCTATCTGCTCGTCTATTTCCTCGGCAATCTCGGCATGAAGACGGTGACGACGCCGCTCCTGCGCTTCTTCGGCTTTCGCTTCGTGCTGGTGTTCAACGGGCTGATCGCGGCACTTTCGATCGCCGCTTGCGGCTTCCTCTCGCAGGCAACGCCGCTGCTTTTCACCTATGCGCTGCTTTTCCTCGCCGGCCTGTCGCGGTCGATGGAATTCACCGCGCTGAATACGCTCGCCTTCGCCGATATCGGCCCGGCGCAACGCAGCTCGGCCTCGACGCTGTCGAGCATGCTGCAACAGGTGTCGATGCTGCTCGGCGTCGCGGTGGCGGCGGCCGTCCTCAATATCGCCGCGGCTCTGAGAGGCGCCGACAATCCCGTCCTTGCCGATTTCCGTTGGGCTTTCGTCGTGGTTGGTGCGATCGGCATGGTCTCGGTGCTGCGTTTCCTGCAATTGCCGGCGGAGGCGGGGGCCGAAGTATCCGGACACCGGAAATTCCTGAAAAATTAGCCTCCACTGTGAAACAATCGGCCCCAGTCCTGTTCCGCGCCGCCTGCGACAAGAGTGAAGGATAACCGCTGTTTACCTCAGGCGGTCAATGCAATACGACATTGCCATGCGGACGACTCGGACGCTTGCCGGCGGTCGTCGCTGCGAGAGAAAGCCGGGAGACGGAATGAGCAATTCTAGCCGCGATGCGGATGCCCTGATCCACATCCTCTATATCGACGACGATGAGGGGCTCGCCCTCTTGATGCAGAAGAGCCTTGGCCAGCGCGGTTTTTCGGTCGAATGGGCTGAGAGTGGTGCGGCCGGCGTTGCCAGGCTCGGCAAAGGCGGCATAGACGCCGTTGTGCTCGATCATGTCCTGGCTGACGAGACCGGCCTCGACATTCTGCCCTGCATCACGGCGCTGCCGGATCATCCGCCGGTCATCTATGCAACGGGCTCGGACGATACCAGTATCGCGGTCGCGGCGCTCAAAGCCGGCGCCGACGATTACATGCTCAAGGCGATCTCTGCCGATTATTTCGACCTGCTCGCCGCCGCGCTCGAACAGGCACTGGAGCGGGCGCGTTTCCGCCGCGAGACGGCGCAGGCGCAGGAGGTGATCCGCCAGCAGCGCGACCTCGCCGAAATGCTGCTTGCCGAAGTCAATCACCGCATCGCCAACAGCCTCGGCCTCGTCGGCGCGCTGATCCGCATGCAATCCTCGATGACCAAGGACCAGGTGGCGATCGATGCGCTGCACGAAACGCAGATGCGCATCAACGCCATCGCCAGCGTCCACCGCCGGCTCTATACCAACCGGCAGGTCGGCTCGGTGCAGGTCGATGAATATCTGAACAGCCTGCTCACCGAACTCGAAGCCTCAATGCGCGACGACAAGCGGCCGCACCGCGTCGTGCTGACCGCTGAGCCGGTCAATCTGGCGACCGACAAGGTGATCACGCTCGGGCTGATCGTCAGCGAACTGGTCACCAATGCCTTCAAATATGCCTATCCGGACAGCGTGCCGGGTGAGATCCGCGTCTTTGTCGATCAGACGGACGAGGCGCTGAGGGTTGTCGTCGAGGATGACGGGACGGGATTCGATCCGGAGAGCCCGGCGAGGGGAACGGGGCTCGGCGCACGTATTCTGACGGCGATGGCCGCGAGCTTGAAATCGGATTTCGCCTATGATCCCGGACATGATGGGACGAAGGCGACGCTGGTGTTTTCGTTGCAGGAGGGGAAGTAGGGGCAGGAGCGATAGAGCCGGGGGAGGCAATATGAAGGATGTGCTGAATGGCCCCCTCATCCGCCCGCCGGCACCTTCTCCCCGAGGGGAGAAGAGATTCGCGGTGACGTCTCGATTCCCTCTTCTCCCCTCGGAAAGAAGGTGCCCGAAGGGCGGATGAGGGGTTGCACGGCACATCATTTGTCAATTTCGCCAATAGCTTACTGATGCCGCAACCAAGCCTAACGCAAGGGAAAACGAACATGACGACGATCCGTACACCACGGGAAGTCTACGATTTCTGGTTCATCCGATGCGGCCCGGAGCTGTGGTTCCGCCCGCCGCCGGAGCTCGATATGGAGATCCGCGAGGGTTTCCGCCATACGCATCTCGCCCTTGCCGCGGGTGTCAGCGACGAATGGCGGGCCGATGCGGAAAGCCGGTTGGCGGCCATCATCGTGCTCGACCAGTTTCCCCGCAACATCTATCGCAGCACGCCGCTGGCCTTCGCGACCGACGGGCTGGCGCTTCGGGAAGCCAAGCTCGCGCTTGCCGCCGGTGGCGACCAGGCGGTCGAGACCGCCTGCCGCACCTTCTTCTATTTGCCGTTCGAACATGCCGAAAACCTCGATGAGCAGGAACGGTCGGTGGCATTGTTTACCGCCCTCGGCCACGCGGAATATCTGGATTATGCGATCCGCCATCGCGATGTGATCGCCGCCTATGGCCGCTTTCCGCACCGCAATGCCATGGTGGGACGGGAGTCGACGGCCAGGGAACGCGACTATCTCTCGACGCCAGGCGCCGGTTTCTAACGCGCGCCGCGATCTTTCAGATTCGCCTGTCGCGCTTTCGTTCTTTGTTCTACGCATGTCATCATCGCAAGACCGCTTCACACTTTTGCGAGACATGCCTTAAGCCTTTGCAGGAGCTTCCGCCTTTCTGTCGCCTTTCTTTGCTATGACAAGCTGGCATTCTATTCCGACCTATTCCGACGACAAGCTTTCCGGAGGCGCTTTTGCGGCTGAGACCGATCCTGCTTCGCACCATTCTTCTGCTGACGCTGGCGGTGGCCGGCGCGCATTTCAAGGGTGCTGCTGCCTTCGCGCAGGAGCCGCAGGCATCGGCAGCCGCGCAGGCGCCGCTTGCCGACACACCGCTCGACCAGGCGACGAAGGAGATCGACAAGGCCAAAGTCCAGCTGACGGCGCTCCAGGACGGCGTCAAGCAGAATGCCGAGGATGACGATGCCCTGGTCGGGCTTGCGACCAAGGCCGACGAACTCAGCCGCGCCGTCATTACCATTTCGGTCAATCTCAGGCCGCGTTTCGACCAGATCAAGAACCGGCTTGCCGAGATCGGCGATCCGCCGAAGGACGGGCAGCCGCCGGAGGCCGGGATCGTCACCCAGGAGCGTAACGCGCTCGCCGGTGAGCGCGCGCAGATCAACGCGGTGACGGGCGATGCCGAAAACCTGTCGATCACGGTGACGAAGCTGGTCAACGAGATCACCGAGATGCGGCGACGGTTGTTTGCCGATACGCTGCTCAGGCGGACCGAAATTTCGGTATCGGTGCTCGACGATGCCGCCAGCGCCTTCGTGCATGAGGCAAGCGAGTTCATGCAAGCCTTGTCGAGCTGGGCCGTCTTCGTCTGGAAATTCAAGCGTTTTCCACTTTTTGCCGCGATCTTCCTGTCGCTCGCCTCAGCCCTGATCCTGCTCTCGGGCAGCTACCGGCTGTTCGGCTCGTATCTGCGCCGCGACGAAGCCGTCGAAAACCCGTCCTATATCGGCCGGCTGTCGATCGCCTTCTGGTCGACGCTGATCCGGACCCTGGCGCTTTCGGTGCTGCTCGTCACCTCATTCTTCTTTCTCAATAGTTTCAACGTTCTGCGACCCGACATCGCGCCGGTCATCGGCGCTCTGTTCGGGGCGATCGGGCTCGTCTATTTCGTCGGTCGCTTCGTCAACGCCATTTTTGCGCCGAACGAACCGCGCTGGCGGCTCGTCCATCTTTCCAATCTCGGCGCGCGCTCGATCGGTTATTGCCTGCTGGCAATGGCCGTCGTCAACGCGCTCGATTATCTGTTCGGGACCGTCGGCGAGACGATGGGCTCGCCGCTGGTGCTGACCGTGGTCAGGAGCCTGATTGCCGCGTTGATCATCGGCCTCATCCTGATTTCGGTGTCGTTCGGCAAGCCGATGCTGGCGAAGAACGGCGATCCGGATGCGCCGGGCCGGCATTGGCCACGCGGCATGGGGATCATCCTGCGCGTCGTCGGCGCCGGCCTCATCCTCACCGCGCTGACCGGTTATGTGGGGCTGGCGCGCTTCGTCGCCACGCAGCTCATCGTCACCGGCGCGGTCGTCGTCACCATGTATATTGGCCTGCTCTCCGGCAAGGCGATCTCCAGGCAGGAAAGCTTTGGCGACACCTTCTTCGCGCGCTTCCTGACGCGCCGCTTCAAGCTCGGGCCGGTGGCAATCGACCAGGCCGGTTTGCTCGTCGGCCTTGCGATCTATGCCGTGGCGCTTCTCGTCGGCATCCCGCTGATCCTGTTGCTCTGGGGTTTCCATGTGCAGGACCTGCAGATCCTTGCCTATAGGCTGTTCACCGAGGTTAGGCTCGGCGGCATCAGCATCTCGTTGCTCGGCATCTGCACCGGCATCCTGTTGTTTGCCGGCGTCTACCTGCTGACGCGCTGGCTGCAGCGCTGGCTCGACGGGAATGTGATGGCCAGAAGCCATGTCGATCTCGGCGTGCGCAATTCGGTCAAAACGGGCATCGGCTATCTCGGCGTCGGCATCGCGGCGATCATCGGCGTTTCCGCCGCCGGCATCGACCTATCGAGCTTCGCGCTCGTCGCCTCGGCACTTTCCGTCGGTATCGGTTTTGGCCTGCAGAACATCGTCTCCAACTTCGTCTCCGGCCTGATCCTGCTCGTCGAACGGCCGTTCAAGGTCGGCGACCATGTCGTTTCCGGCACGGCCGAAGGCATCGTCAAACGCATTTCGGTGCGCGCCACGGAGATCGAGACCTTCCGCAAGCAGTCGATCATCGTGCCGAATTCGGAGTTGATCAACGGCCTCGTCGGTAACTGGACACACCGCAACAAGATCGGCCGCTCGGAAATTCCGGTTTCCGTCGCCTACAACGCCGATCCGCAGCAGGTGATGGACATCCTGCTGGAACTGACGGCCAGGATACCGCTCGTCATGCGCAATCCCGAGCCGCATGTCGAATTCCTGCGCTTCGGGCCCTATTCGCTGGATTTCGAGCTGCGTTTCTTCCTGGCCGACATGGGTGACGGCATGGCGGTGCGCAACAATCTCAGGATCGAGATCCTCAAGCGCTTCAAGGCCGAGGGCATCGAGATCCCGCTGCCACAGACCGATCTTACCATCCATCGGGAGGCCCGTCCCGCGCTTGCCGATGCAGGCAGGGATCAACCCAACGAGCAGGAAAATTCGGCGGACACGCCGATGGAAGAGGGAGAGCAGCCGGTGCGGCAATTGCGCAGCAAGACGGCAGACGGCAATCGGAAAGGCTGAACGGGTCATTCAGCCATCGTTCACAGCTATATGTGCATGATCTTCACTATCGGGATCGCTGCCGGGGGCAGCACCGATCGTTCGAGGGGAGGGCGCGCCAGCGCCGCCGCACATGATGGCAAGATTTGCCGCCGTTCTGCTTGTCCCGCTGCTTGTCGCGCCCGCGGCTGACGCAGCATCCATCACCAACACCGATCCAGCCGCCGTGGTGCTCGTCATCACCGAAAGCGGTCAGCGCGTCGAAGTCGCGGTCGATGCCGGCGCTTCGGAAAACCTCTGCGCTTCCGGCTGCTTCATGACGACGCCCGACGGAGATCGCATCGGTCTCGACGGCGGCGAGACGATCGACATTGTCAAGGGCTCGGCCGTCGTCAAGTAGTTGGGGGATCAGATGATCCTCTTGCCCTCGGCGTCCAGTACCTTCTCGCCGTCCTCCTTGATGAAGGCGCCCCTATGCGTCTCCGGCAGGATTTCCAGAACCATTTCGGAAGGGCGTGACAGGCGCGTGCCGAGCGGTGTCACCACGAAGGGCCGGTTGATCAGGATCGGCTGCGCGAGCATGGCGTCGAGAAGCTGGTCGTCGGTCAGGTCGGGATTGCCGAGGCCGAGCTCAGCATAGGGCGTATCCTTCTGGCGAATGGCTTCGCGCGCGCTGAGGCCGGCATCGGCAATCATCCCGACCAGCTCCTCACGTGACGGCGGGTTTTTTAGATATTCGACGATTGTCGGTTCGATGCCGGCATTGCGGATCATCGCCAGCGTGTTTCGCGAGGTGCCGCACGCCGGGTTGTGGTAGATGGTGACGTTCACAGCTTCGCCTTAGAGGATAGGGTTGACGATGTCTCGGCCGGCTGCAGCAGCCAGGTGAAAAGAATGAGAGCAACGAGCGCGCCGGCGATTTCGGCGAGCCAGAAGCCCGGAAGATCGGCCGGGCGGATGCCGGAGAAGGTGTCGGTCAGGGAGCGGGCGAGCGCAACGGCCGGATTGGCAAACGAGGTGGAGGCGGTGAACCAGTAGGCGGCGGTGATGTAGAGGCCGACCAGCCATGGCACCGCTTTCTGCTCGAACCGGATGCCGGCGAGAATGACCGCGACCAGGCCGAAGGTCGCCACACCTTCGGAGAACCATTGCGCGCTGCCGGTGCGAACCTTGCTGGAGAATTCGACGAGCGGGAGTTCGAACATCAGGTGAGCGGCGATCGTCCCGGCCACGCCGCCGGCAATCTGTGCCAGCACATATCCCGTCAGGTCGCGTTTTGGCAGCGAACGCGACATCGCAAAGACCAGCGAGACGGCTGGATTGAAGTGGGCGCCGGAGATCGGCCCGAATATGGTGATCAGCACCACCAGAATGGCGCCGGTCGCAACCGTATTGCCGAGCAGGGCAAGCCCCGTATCCTCAGTCAGCGACGTCGCCGTGATGCCGGAACCGACGACGGTTGTGACCAGCATGGCGGTGCCGATGGCTTCTGCGACCAGCCGGCGCGGCAGATCGAACGGCGCCATCAACCGGCCGTCACCGGTGTTGTGGTTGCGCCTGTAGTCATTGCAGTTCCTCCTTGGCTGCAGGTGTACAGCATGCGGCGACGGCGGCAGCCGGAGCGCAGATCTCCGGGTTTCCGCCGCAGCAATCTTCCATCAGAAAACGGATCAAGCCACCGAGCGCATCGTAGTTGGCGGTGTAGATGATCGAGCGGGATTCGCGCTGCTGGGCAATCAGGCCGGCCCGTTCCAGCTCCTTCAGGTGGAAGGAGACGTTGGATGGCGAGACCTCCGCCTTTTCCGCAATGGCGCCCGCCGCCATTCCATCCGGGCCGGAGACAACCAGCATGCGGATGATGTGCAGGCGCGTTTCCTGCGAAAGCGCGCTGAATGCGGCGAGGGCTTGACGTTGGTCCATATTTCAATAATCCTTTAATCGTTGAAATTAGGATTAGCCGATATGGACGCGATCGACAACGGAAAAATTCAAGAGAATGATATCAGTCTCGGCCTGCTGCTCGATATGCTCGCCGGCCAGAAGGAAGCGCCGCTGATTTTCTACTACGACGGCCAGCCGGTGAAATCAGGCTATCATGTCACCGAGGTCAAGGCGGGCCAGTTCGCGGGCCTCGATTGCGGCGCCAATCCCGAGGCTTGGACGGAGATCTTCATCCAGCTTTGGGATATCGATGAAGGCGACCGCAAGCACATGCCGGCCGGTAAGTTTTGTTCCATCGTCCGCAAGGTGACGGAGCACGTGCGGCTCGACGCTTCGGCCAAGCTTACCTTCGAAGTCAGCGACGGCGTGAGGCCGATGCAGCTTTATTGCGCGGCGACGCCCGTTCTCCGCGCCGGTGCCGTGCATGTGGCGCTTTCACCGCGGCCGGCAAGCTGCAAGCCGCGTGAACGCTGGTTGGCTGAAGAAAACAGCAAGGCGACGGCCTGCTGCGGGCCTAACACGGTACGGAGCCGCTGCTGCGCCTAAAGAGGTTCACATCGTGCCCGGCAAGGCAGCGGCTCGCCGCGTCAGGCGATAGATGCTTGAGCATCCCACCATTTGAGCACCCGCATCGCGCGGAGCGTGATCCATCGCGAGGGCTCGCTTTGCCCGTCGTCGACATCGAACCACACGCGCCCCGGCAGGCTCCAGTCGAGCGGCCAGCGGCCGTCCTGAAGGCGCCGGGAACGAAGGTGGTCGATCGCCTCGCCAAGGCGCGGATCGGGATCGGTGCCGGTCAGGATGGCGCTTGCGCGGAAATAGTCGAGCGCACGCAGGATGTCGTAGCGCCAGCGGCTCGGGTGCAAGAATTGCAGGAAGTTTTTGTCGGCGGGCTCGCCGGTGCCGAGGCGGCGGAAGAGGCTGCGCTCGAGCAGAAACTCCTCACCCGTTCCGCGCGCTTCCCGGGATCGGGTCGTGCCCCCGGTCGATTTTTCGAACTCCAGCAACCCTTCCAGCACGTTGATAGTGGTGGCGAAGGACGAGCGAACCGAGCCGCGGGTTCGCTCGCAGTTCCAGCCGCCGTCGTCGAGACGCTCGCTGGCCAGCCTGTCGACGATCGGCGCGACATCGATGCCGAAATAGGCGCCGTCGGCGACGGTGCGGGCGTTGATGCATTCTTCGACTTCGCCTTGCCAATAGGACTGGCCGCCTTCTTCCCAATGGGCATTGGCGCCGATCAATTCGACGGTGCGCCTGGCCTGCTCGCAGGCGGGATCGAGACCGAATTCCCTGAGTTGCGACAGCGAGAAGGTCGTGGCCGTCCATGGCTGGCCGTGCTCACGCCATTCCCGGGGGTCGAAACCGGCGGGCAGGAAGGCGCCGCCCGCCCATTGCCCGTCCTCATCTCGGCAGGCAAGCAGCCTTGCCCCCCAGCCCTCCGTCTCCACCCTGGCCCGCTCAGCCATCCATTCCCGCTCCGGGGCGTCGATGAGGTCGCGCATCACCTGCCAGCGGATCGACGGATCGGAGTCGAGGAGCCATGCGATCACCGGGTCGGATTGGGTCATGGGAGAACCTCTCGGCGGGTCGGGTTGATGGCCCGTTTATAATCGCTTCGGCCGGGTGCCGCCAGCCGATGGGCGCGCGGGAGCGGTGTCTCGCCACAGGCGACCCCCACTCCCGTCCTTCGAGGCCCTTCCGGGGCACCTCAGCAACCGTGT
>NZ_AEYF01000018.1 GCF_000292525.1 Rhizobium sp. CCGE 510 | reverse complement strand
TCTGACGGTGGCGCGACCGCCGGCAATGTGGCGTTGTCCGCGCCAAGTGCCGCTGTCGTGGGCCATCGGTGCGACACCGACGAGGGCGGCAAGCTTCTTGTCGTCGATGGCGCCGAGTTCGGGCAGTTCGGCGATGAGCACGGCGGCGCCGACCTCGCCGATGCCCGGGATGGTCAGCAGCAGGTCGCGGCGTGCGGTCATATCGGGCTCGGCGTCGATGGCGAGCGCGATGGCGGCATCGACGCGGGCGAGCTGGGCCTTGAGGGCGGCGAGGGTCTCGGCAATCAACACGGCGACGGCTTGAGGGGCATGTTCGAGGCGGTTCTTCTCGGCGACCGCCATATCGACGAGCTGGCGGCGGCGGGTGACGAGGGCAGCAAGCGCGATGCGGCCGTCGTCGATATGGGGGATCTGTGCCGGCCGCATCGCTCTGGCGAAGTGGCGAATGACGCGGGCATCGACCTGATCGGTCTTGGCCAGACGTCCGCTGGCCCTGGCGAAATCGCGGATCTGGCGGGGATTGACGACGGCAACGGCAATGCCGGCGGCCATCAGTGTCCTGACGATCGCCATCTCGTAACCGCCGGTGGCTTCGACGACGACAAGCTCTGCGCCGATCACCGCGGCTGCGAGTGCGGCACAGCCTGCCGCATCGTTGTCGAAGCGGACAACGGCGGCTTTACCCTCGATGGCCACATCGAGATGGGCCTTCGAGACATCGATACCGACCATGAAAGTTTTGGGGGCATGCATGGGGTGCTCCTCCTTGCAACGCGGGCTCAAAGCCCAACCAACCGTTCGAGCGAAGATATGGCGACGGAGATGCTTGCTGAGGTACGAGTTCAAAACCCAAGGATGACACGCATCCCCGTCGCACAGCCGCATTATACAGCAACGGCAACGTACAAGGATGAGGGCTGATCGGTGTGCCGTGTGGATGGAATGTTGGTCTGCGTTTCGCCCAGGCGGCGCCACCGACGGCACCTCGGCTTCCGTTTCAACCGCTCTTTGGCATTTGCCATCCTGCCGCCGGATTACGCCGCGGAAGGCACGAAGCTGAAGATCAAGATCCTCAGCGCGACCTATAATGCGACGGTCGTTGGCGGGAGCCCGTTCAATACCGAGAATGCGGCGCTTCGCGGCTGATTTCTTAATCATATCTGCAAGAAATCGTAGGCGGCCGCATCGGGCCGGTTCTTCGTTTCGTATCCAGCAGCGCCGATTAATAATTATTCAAATCAATTGATGTACCAATTTGATCCGGGGACAGAATTTACATCAAAGGTTTGCTATGGCGTTTCTAGGTATTTCGGGGATGCAATATTCCGGGGAAATGTTTGCCGGCGCGCGTATTATTGTCGCGGAAGATTCCAACGTATTCACGTCGATGATCAGCAAACGCCTCAAGGAGCTGTTCGACATTGACGTCGAGATCTGCCGCAGCTTCGAGGAGCTGCAGGTTTCCTATGACAAGTCTTCCGATCCGATCACGCTGGCAATCTCGAACATCAACCTGCCCGGAGCCGAAAACGGCGAAGCGCTCGAATATCTGGTCGATCTTTCCATTCCGACGATCGTCTTTACCGGCACCTTCCATGAGAGCATGCGCGACAAGCTGATGGCCAAGGATATTGTCGACTATATCCTCAAGGACAATATCTTCGCCGTCGACCTTCTGGCGGAATCGATCTGCCGGTTCCTGACCAATCATCGTCACCACGTGCTGATCGTCGACGATAGCGCGACGGCCCGCGCGCTGCTGTCGAGCCGGCTGAAGCGGTATAATTTCCGTGTCAGCGTCGCCGAGAACGGCGGCAAGGCGCTGGAGATCCTGAAAGCCAACCGCGATATCGGCCTGATGATTACCGACTACAACATGCCCGACATCGATGGCTTCGAGCTGACGCGGCGTATCCGCTCCAGTATCGGCTCGCACGAACTGCGCATCATCGGCGTCTCCTCCTCGTCGAACCGGCTGCTTTCGGCGCGTTTCCTGAAGGCCGGCGGCAATGATTTCATGCTGCGTCCCTTCATCGACGAGGAGTTCTACTGCCGCGTCAACCAGAACCTCGATACGCTGCTGCAAATCCAGTCGATGCGCAGGGAGCGGGCGGTTGCCTGAGGGCCCTTCCAGTATCATCGCCGGAGAGGCGGAGATGACGGTCGCAGGCCGTCATCGAATTTCTGCAATTACAAGTAACGCCGTCATTTGTCCCCTTCACGCGCGCAGGCCTCTCGGTTATCGTCCGCCGCGCCGGGGAGAGGGTCGAGTCGAGGCCACTGGGCGCATGGGGGAGTAGCGGCTGTGGCTTTTCAAGCGGATTTTCAGCGAGATGGCATCGGGCTGCGCTCCGGCGGGCTTAAAATACTTCTGGTTGAAGATTCCCGGATGTTTTCCGCCGTGCTTTGCCATCGGTTCCAGACCGAGCTTGGCCTTGCGGTCAAATCCTGCCCGTCGCTAAAGGCTCTTCGCAAAGAACTCGCCGAGGACGGTCACGGCTACACCATGGCCGTCGTCGATCTCAACCTGCCGGATTCGCCGTATGGCGAAGCGCTCGACTGCACGATCGAGCACGATATCCCGGCGATCGTCTTCACCGCGACATTCGATCTCAACACGCGCAACAGGATCATGGAGCGCAATGTCATCGATTACGTGCTGAAGGACAATGAATTCGCGCTCGACAACCTGGTCGCAACCGTCCGGCGGGCGATCTCCAACCGCAAGACGCGGGTGCTCGTCGTCGATGATGTCGTCTCGGTGCGCCAAGTGTTGGTCGACCTCCTGAAGGCGCAGCAATATCTCGTCGTCGAGGCAAATTCGGGGCTCGAGGCGCTGGCCGCACTCGAGGCCTACAGCGATATCGAACTCGTCGTCACCGACCACCACATGCCCGATATGAGCGGCTACGAGCTGACGCGGCGTATCCGCCATCGCTTCGGTTCCGACAGGCTGCGTGTCATCGGCGTTTCCTCCTCCAACGACCGCATGCTTTCAGCGAGTTTCCTCAAGGCCGGCGCCAGCGATTTCGTCTACCGGCCCTTCGTCGCCGAGGAACTGCAATGCCGCATCGCCAACAATGCCGAGACGCTGGCGCAGATGCGGCAGCTGAGGGCGGCGGCGGCCTGCGACTACCTGACCGGCCTCTACAACCGCCGCTATTTCTACGACAATGGCCCGAAGCTGGTGAACGAATGCCTGCGGCTGAAGGTGCCGAGTTCGGTGGCCATTCTCGATATCGACCATTTCAAACGGCTGAACGATACCTATGGCCATGAGATCGGCGACAAGGTGCTGAAGGCGGTTGCAAACAGGCTATTTACGATCTTCGAAGGCAGCGACAATCTTCTCTCGCGGCTCGGGGGCGAGGAATTCGCTATCCTCTTCCCGCAGATGGATTCCCTTGCGGCAACCAAGCTCTGCGACGAGATCCGCTCGGATATTTCCCGGTTGAAAGTCACGGCAGACGACGAGGAACTCGGCGTCACGATTTCGATCGGCATCGCCGAGATTGGCGGCTACGAGACCTTCGAAAATTACCTGAACGCCGCCGACCAGTTCCTCTACATGGCCAAACACCGGGGCCGCAACCAGGTCTATTCCGACGCCAGGATGACGGAAGAGGCGGCGCAGTAGAGCCACCGCCCTTTTCATTTCAGGCGGCGGTCTGTTGTTTTCAAACTCTCAGGCGGCAACCGCCTGCTGGCGGGCGGTCGCCATGGTCATCTTGCGCTCGGCACGCTCCTGTTGCGGTGAGCGATGGTAGAGTTCGCGATAACACTTGGAGAAATGCGAGGCCGAGACGAAACCACAGGCGACGGCGACCTCGACGACAGGCATCGAGGACTGCACCAGCAGGTGGCGGGCGCGGTCGAGGCGGATTTCCAGATAGTAGCGGGCCGGAGACCGGCCCATCTCCTGGCGGAACAGCCGCTCGATCTGGCGGCGTGAAAGGCCGGCGCCATCGGCGATCTCGATCAGCGACAGCGGCTCGGCAAGATTGCCTTCCATCAGCTCGATGATCGATAGCACCTTGGCGTTCTGCACGCCGAGGCGGGCGCGCAGCGGCAGGCGCTGGCGGTCGTGCGGATTGCGCACGCGATCGGTCAGGTGCTGCTCGCAGATACGATTGACGAGGCTCTCGCCGAAATCCTCGCCGACGAGGTTGAGCATCATGTCGAGTGAGGCGGTGCCGCCGGCGCAGGTGTAGAGATTGCCGTCGATCTCGTAGAGATCGGCATAGACCTCGGCCTGCGGGAAGGCTTCGGAAAAGCCCGGCAGATTTTCCCAGTGGATGGCGCAGCGCTTGCCGTTCAGCAGGCCAGCCTGGGCCAGCACATGCGCGCCCGTACAGAGGCTGCCGACGGCAACGCCGCGGTTGTAGCATTCGCGCAGCCAGGCATTGACCGACTTGTTGTTGAACTGCTCGACATCGATGCCGGAACAGACAAGCACCATGCCCGGCCGGTTTTCGCCGCCGAGATGGCGGCGCTCCTCAGCCAGCGAGGAATTCGCCTCGACGCCGATGCCGCAGGAGGAATAGACCTTCTCCCCGTCGAGGGAGGCGAGCCGCCAGGTATAGGCCTGATAGCCGAGCATGCGATTGGCGATGCGCAAGGTGTCCACGGCTGCCGAAAAGGGCAGCATGGTGAATTGCGGTACCATAAAGAAGACCAGCGAACGCTTCTTGATCTGCATCCTGTTCATAGCGAAATCCATGCTCGAGGGGCGATGACACATTCGTTGCGCGGATTGCGTCGCGCCGATGTCCTGAAAGCGACACTGGCATGGATAAATGCGGCCGGGAAGAGCAAATATGCGACATTGCCTGAGATCTGGCCGCTCAACCCGCCGGAGGCGCTGCAGGTAGGGCGAAGAGCAGGCTTATAGGCGACTGAAATTCAAGATTGAAAACGGCGTGGGAATGAACACTCGGCCCACGAAAAAGGCGGCGTTGCACTAGGCAGACGCCGCCCTGATCTTGGGAGAAATGTCGCATTCATTATACGGCCCGGTGTTTGTTGTCGTCCGTGCTCGGCCAACCGATGTCCTTGCGGATGTCGAAGGGCATGGCTTCGATTTCGCGAGCCGTCTGCCAGCGCGTCCAGGCGAGCACAAGCCTGCGGGCGTAATGCGCCAGATCGAAGCGGCCTTCGCCGGAGGTTAGGGTCTTGCCAGCACCCCGATAAGTGAGCGTGGTCATGTCCGAGTCCTTTCTTGAGTCAGCGGCATGGTCTCGATGGGAGGTTTCGTCCATGTCCGTGATCACAATATGGGCTCCCGGAACTCATCATTCAAACGAATAGAGTTTATGGATAACATCAGAGAAATTGAACGATCGTCGTGCGCCCGGCGGCCATCGTGATACATTTTGCAGGCTGTCCGCCGAGCTCAATCTCCGGGTTTCCACGCCCTGTCGATTGAACATTCAGGTCGGGCGCGCCGAAATACAAGCAGTTTGGCAGCGATTCCCTTCGCCATCGGGCAAACCGCAGCGTTGAAGAGCCGCCACAGTCCGGGCCGGGCAAACGGCGTCGTCGCAATTGCATCCCGATTACGGCATGGTCTCGGCGATGACGTTCGGCACCACGCGACGGATGCTTCTGTCTTCGACGTAATCGCTTGGTCGTTTCTGCCGTTTCCCGAGGTCCGGTTCGTCAAATTTGACCTTTTCATACGGGATCGACTTCAGAATGTGTGAGATACAGTTGATGCGTGCCCGCTTCTTATCGTCCGATGGAACGATCCACCACGGCGCGTGTCGGCTATCTGTCGCCCGGATCATTTCGTCGTAAGCACGCGAGTAGTCCCACCACCGCTGGTAGGATTCGATATCCATGGGGCTGAGCTTCCATTGCCGCAGCGGATCGTCGATCCGCCGTCTGAAGCGGCGATCCTGTTCATCCTCGCTGACGGTGAGGAAGTACTTCAGAAGGGTGATGCCGCTTTCGACGATCGAGGCTTCAAAAGCGGGAGCCAGCTCACGAAAGCGCCTGGCCTGTTTTTCCGTGCAGAATCCCATCACCCGGTCCACGCCGAGGCGATTGTACCAACTGCGATCGAATATGACGATTTCGCCCGCGGCCGGCAGGTGTGCAATGTAGCGCTGCATATACATTTGCGATTTTTCGCGATCGGTCGGGGCCGGCAACGCGATCACGCGAAAGACCCGTGGACTGACGCGCTCGGTAATTCGCTTGATCATCCCGCCTTTGCCGGCTGCATCCCGGCCCTCGAAGACGATCACGACGCGTGCGCCCGATTTCTTTACCCACGCCTGCAGATGAGAGAGTTCGACCTGAAGTTTCGCGATTTCTTTCTCGTAGTTCCACGACCTCTTGCGTTTCTTTTCGCCCACCTCGGCGTCGTCATCCTGCCGCTTGCTCATTGCTTTGCTCATCACTTCCTCCTCGGCTTGCTACGCATAATTCCTCAACCGGAATCGATTTAAGGATAAAATTATGCAATGATTCAAACTGTTGCAGCTTTATTTGTACGTCCGAAAATACGCACGGCGTTGTCAGGTTCCCTTCCGTTATGACCCCTCTCTTGTGCGCCCGGCCAAAGGTCGATCGCTCCCTTACTTGAGGCAAGCAGCACGAAGCGCGTCTTCCTTGTCGTCGAAGAATTTTCCTGCTCCAATGCCGTTGACGACGCCTGCGCGTTCCAGCAGCGCCATGGTCTCGGAGTTCAGGTGGGCCACGCCGAAGGTAATGCCACGGCCGGCGAGGTTCGCTTGCACGGCATCGAGCGCTGCGGCTCCGGTGCTGTCGATATGCGCAATTGCGCTGGCGTCCAGAATAAACCACCGCGTTTCGGCCGGTAGGCCGGCGGCGATCGCTCGAAGACGGGTGCGGACATAGTCGGCGTTATAAAACAGCAAATTGCCTTGGATGAGACATATGGCGATTTCCGGAACCCCCCGAGCGTCCGGAAAGCGCTGCATATCGTAGAATCCATCGCGTCCCGCAATGCGCCCCAGGAGTGCGTCTCGTGGGAACATCGTCTTGCGCAGGAGATAGACCAGGGTTGCGGCGATTGCGACGATGACGCCGTTTAGGACGCCGAAGCTGATGGCCCCGAACATGGCGATCAGGGCGAATGCGAACTCCATGCGGCTGATCTGCCATATCTTTCTCAGTTCGTGGAGGTCGATCAGGCTGATTGCCGCCGCCGCCAAGATTGCCGCCAGGGCCGGGATCGGGAGGATGCGTAGGGCGTCGTTTAAGAAAAGCAGTGCAACGATAAGGGTGGCGGCGGATACAAGACCGGCGGCCTGCGATCTGCCGCCGGCTGCAAGATTGATCGCGGTTCTCGAATCCGACACGCTAACGGGAAAAGAACTAAATAGACCGGGGGCGATGTTAGCCGCGCCCAGTCCGATCAGTTCGTGGTTGGCATCGACCTCCTCCCCGGTGCGCCCCCCGAAGCTCCTGGCGGCGACGATGCCCGCGCCGAAACTGACCAGAAAGACGGCGGCTGACCCAAGTAGGAGCCTGTCCATGGGTATTTGAGAGATTGCGTGGAGGGAAAATGACGGCAACCCGGTGGGCAGATTACCAACGACGCCGATGCCTGCGGCTTCGAAGTTGAAAATGGCAGAGAGGACGACGGAAACGACAACGACAACGACAGGTCCCGGTATAGGCAACCGTGTGGCTTTTACGACCCATAGTAAGGCAAACATGGCGAGGCCGAACAGTAACGATGGCCAATGGATGAGGGCACTTTTGCGAATAATCTCGGCAATCGGTGCCAGTAGACCGTCGGCGTCGATCCGCACTCCGGTAAATCGCCCGATCTGCCCGACAAGGATGGAGATCGACACGCCGGCAAAGAAGCCGACAAGGATAGGACGAGAGAGAAAGCTTGCGAGGACGCCCAGCCGCAACAGCCGTGCTGCGAAATAGAAGGCTCCGACGCCCAGCGCGAGAGCGGACGCGATGACAACAGGATCGACGGCAGTCCCGGCAGGCTGCGCGGCGATCACCGCTCCCATCGCCGCTGCAAGAACCGCCATGGTCGCAGCGTCCGGCCCGACCACCAATAGCCGCGACGGCCCGAACATAGCGTAGGCTATGGGCGCGACGATACTGGCATACAGCCCTGTTTCCGGGGGGAGGCCCGCGATGGCGGGATAAGCGATCGCACTCGGCAGACCGACAGCCGCAATGGACAATCCCGCGGGAATATCGCTCCGCAGCCAGCTAGCGCGAAATCCTTCCAGGCCCCTGAATATCGGCACATTAAGACTTCGAACCATGTCATTCCCCCGGTGGGATTCCAATTGCTCCAACTTGGCCTTTGACGAATTTGGTCTCGCAAACTGGGATCCGAGGAAAGGTTGGCCGCAGCGCTGACGCGCTGGCAGAAGATCGGCATAGTTGCGCAGCGGCCTAGCCGACCGGTGCCTCCCAATTCAGGAAAAAGCCGATGTCGCCCGGCATGCCTCCTGGAAAACTGATGACCATTGCTTTCAGTTTGTAGCCGTGGGGACGGGCGACCTCGACAAAAAGATCATACAATTCCTTGGCTTTTCCTTGAAGTGTTGCCGGCCAGTCTGGTCGGGCGCTGTTGATCGCGCGACCGCTATCGGTGCAGAAGCTCGAAGGAAAGCTGTAGACCATGGCCTCGGATTTGCCGTCCGCGGCTGCCTTCATGACGACGCGCCTGATAATGTCACGCTCCTTGTCGCCGACATGTTTGCGGAAGAAATCGTCGACGAACTCTGCGTGTTTTTTTGCTTCACGCTCTTTGACCTTGTCATCGCGCTGCATTTCCACCAGCTGCAGTTCCAGGGCTTTCTGTCTCAATTCTTCGGCGCCGAGCATTGTATGCTGGGGCTTTGACGTTTCGCTTTCAGCCATGACGTTCCCTCCCGGTGGTCGAAGGCCAAGACAAAAAACTACAGCATCGAAACGTCAAACTGGACAGTATGATACTGTAGGTTCTGGTAACCTACGCTGGGAGGTCTTGAGCCCGGAGGGCGCAGAATTTCAGCATTTTATGGCACCCTGGCGTTGGCCGCTGATTAATTTCGCCTGGCCGTCCGGGCCCCTTGTTCGCTTTCATAAGACTGATGGTCTTGACTGCGACTTCAGTGATCAGGCAACCGTGAACCGGAGGTGCTCACGAGGCCCGGCCAGAGGCACCGACCTCCACCGTGCACACGGTCAATCTTCTATGCGTTACCACGCTGTTGAAAGAGTGTTACTGTAACATACGTCCTAGATCAGTCCCGCGACTACGCCTGGAGCTGTCTTTGCTATAAATTTGTAGCGGCCGATGTTAGCGATCAATACTCCTCCACTTGAAGGAGTATGCGACACGAGCGAAGATAAAATAGTCGACAGCCTACACACGATGTCTGACCGCAAGGAGGATTTGAGATGGCTAGACCTCACGCATTGTTATTCGCCACGGGCTTGTTCCTGCCTTTTGCCGGGTTTCCGTTTTCACCACATCTGACTCTGACCGCCGCCGCGCAGGAGCCGGCCGCCTCCAGTCCCATCGCGGCGGAAGACGACGTGCCGGCGCCGCTGACCGAGGACGAACTCGAAATCCTAGTGGCGCGGATCGCGCTTTATCCGGACGAACTGGTCGCGCTCGTCACGTCGGCGTCTCTCTATCCGCTACAGGTCGTGGAAGCAGCCCGGTTCCTTGAAACCTTGAAGAAGCAGCCCGGGCTCAAGCCGAAGTCGACGTGGGACGGCAGCATCGTATCGTTGCTGAATTATCCTCAGATCGTCACGATGATGAGCGAGGATCTGGACTGGACGCAGTCTCTCGGAGAGGCTCTTTCCTACCAGCAAAAGGATGTTCTGATCGCCATACAGCAACTGCGCGACAAGGCGGTTGCCGACGGCATCATCAAGACCGACGACAAGATCAAGGTCAGCCAGGAGAACGACAACGTCGTGATCGTCTCCGCCAGTTCCGAGAAGATCTACGTTCCGCAATACGCGCCGGAGATGCTGTATGAACCGAACTATGTGGCCGAGCCTATCGGCTACTATTCCGAGCCATATCCGAACTACTACTATCCGACAGCCACCTTCTTTGCGGGCGTGGTGACGGGAGCGGTGTGGGCCGCCGCCGTCGACTGGAACCGCTGGGGCGTATGGGGCGGGCGCTGGAACGGCAATGTCGATATCGATTGCAACCACTGTTTGAACAATGTCAACGGCAAGGTGAATATCAACGATGTCGACTGGAAGAACGTCGACCGCAGCAAGATCGGGTTCGACAGCGCGCAATTCAACAAGATCGACCGCAGCTCCTTCCGGACCAGTATCGAGGCGAACGCCAGCAACAAGGTCGGAGCAAGAGGCAACGACCGTGCGAACACGATCCGCGACAAGTCAGGCAAAGTCAGTGTCAACGATGTCCGCAAGAGCAAGATCGATGCAGACAGGGTAAATGCCGCTCGCAACAAGGCAGGCAATCCAAGAGCGGCTTCCGGGGGCGGAAAGGTGGCGCAGGCAGCCCAGAACCGCAAGCCCGACGCAAGGACACCGAACAGGGCTGCCGAAAACGCAAGGCCCGGGGTCAACGCCAAACGCCCGGTCGCAAAGCCGAAGCCTGCGGCCCGGGTCGACAGCCGGCCCAGAAAGCCGTCGGCGCTGGGCCAGGTCGACAGTGGCAGGCGTACCCAGATGCAGTCCAGCCGCGGCAGACAGGCCATGGCCGGCGGCAATCGCGGCGATGGTGGAGAAATGCGCCGCGGTGGTGGCGGCGGCCGTCGCCGATGACCGGGAGAAGGAGGAAAGTCATGACAAAGTCAGTCAAAAACATGCTTCTGGATTCGGTATTTGCTCTTGCGGTGCTCGCTACCAATCCGGTTCCGACATCTGCAGCAGAGCCATCCGATGCGACCGTCATCTCGGACTTCGCCTCGCAGAGTGATCCGCCCGTATTCGAGACGCCGGAACGAGCTGTCGACGCCTTCAAAGCGGAACTGGCGGCTGGTGATTTCGACAAGTTCGCGGCGCTGCTCGGCATCGATGCAGCAAAAGCAAAGGCAGGCGAAGGGGTGATGGACACTTATGCGCAAATCCGGGAGGTCACGCAGAAGAAGGTCGTCGTGAAGGACGTCGATGGCCGCAAGATCATCGAGATCGGCGACAAACTATGGCCTTTGCCATTTCCGATCGTGAAAGGCGACGATGGCAAATGGGGTTTCGACACCTATGCCGGGTTCGAGGAGATCATCAATCGTCGCGTCGGCGAGAACGAATTGCAGACCATCGACACGATGCAGGCCTATGTCGACGCCCAAAAGGAATATTCTTCTGCTGACCACGACGACGACGGCGTTCTCGAATATGCCCAGAAACTGATCAGCAGCGACGGCAAAACCGATGGCCTCTATTGGTCGCCTGATCTGGGCGAGGGGGACAGCCCGGCGGGCAACGCCCTTGAGGACAATGCGGCGCTTGATAAGGCGAAAGCCGGTGAGGGCTACTACGGCTACCACTACAGGATCATCGACAGCCAAGGGCCGAACATCGCGGGCGGAGAGTTCAATTATGTAATCAACGGCAATATGATTGCAGGATTTGCCCTTATCGCCTGGCCGATCCGATACGGCGAAACCGGCGTGCAGACTTTTGCAGTGAACGCGAACGGTACGGTTTACCAGGCCAATCTCGGTCGAGAGACCGAGAAAATAGCTGCCGGTATCAGGACATTCAACCCGGACGACAACTGGGAAGTGACTGCCGATTAAACACGTTGAGCTGTTTGGAACCAACTCCACTCCACGCCGTTGCCGCTTCGTAGCTGACATGACGAAAAGGAGGAAACGATGATTTCCGCAGACCAGATCCGTGAACATATGGAAGTGCGGGCTGCCGATGGCACTCCTATGGGAACAGTCGATCATCTCGACGGACCCACGCGCATCAAGCTGACGAAGACCGACTCGGAGGACGGCAAGCACCACCTGATTCCGATCGACTGGGTCGATCACGTCGATGCGCATGTCCACCTGTCAAAGAACGCCAGAGATGTCCGCAGCCAGTGGGCCACCATTAATTGACGAGCGGTCGGCTGCGGCTTTTGCCGCAGCCTCCTCGCGCAAGGAGCCTCGCATGTCCAAGCAATTGAAGAAGGGCGACGACGTGAGCTGGGATACCAGCCAGGGGAAGACCGAGGGCAGGGTGGTCAAAAAGCAGACCAGCCAGACGAAGATCAAGGGCCACACGGTGAAGGCGTCGGCGGCGGAACCGCAGTATATCGTGGAAAGCGACAAATCGGGAAAGCGGGCCGCACACAAGCCCGAAGAACTCAGGAAGCTTTGAGGAGGCCAACTCGTCGCCTCATCACCAGTATAAGGAGATCGATATGCCAGCCAAGTCCAAGGCGCAGCAGAAGGCGGCAGGCGCCGCACTGTCGGCCAAGCGCGGCGAGACGCCCAAGAAGGAACTCAAAGGCGCCTCCAAGCAGATGGTCGAGTCCATGAGCGAAAAACAGCTCGAGGAATTCGCATCTACCAAAAGAAAGGGCAAACCCGAGCACGCCGCCAAATAGGCAGGGCGGCGATGGCGCCGCCGCTCAGGTCGTGGTGGAATGCATCGAGAAATTCGCGATCTCGTGCGCCTCGGAGATGGCGAGGAGGATTGTGCGTGCGGAAGCGTCGGGATCTTTCGCCAGCCAGCGCAATTCGAACGTCACCCCGTTGCGGCCATCTTCGGCCTGTCCCAACGAGACAAACGATGCGCTGCACTCAAGAGGTTCCAGCACATCCGAAAGATCAGGAATATCAGAACTTGAGCCATAGACGACGAGGGTTGCTTTGCGTTCGCAGCGCAGCCAGGTGTCCAGGCGTTTCAGCGGCGAGAGCACAATGAAGGCAATGACGGTCGCTACCGTCCCGGTGACGATCTGGCCGCCGCCGAAGCAGAGGCCGACCACGGTCATGAACCACAGGGTCGCCGCCGTGGTGACGCCGGTCATCATATCGCCACGCCTGAGGATCGCTCCGCCGCCGATGAAGCCGACGCCTGTCAAGACGCCGAGGGGAAAACGGAGCACGTCCATCTGGGTGAAAAAACTCAGCGTCTTCCCGTAGGTTAAGAGAAGCAGGTTCGCCTGGACCATCGCAATGCAGGCGGCAAGCGCCACCAGGATCGTCGTCCGGAAGCCCGCGGCATGGCCGCCACGCTCGCGATCGAGGCCGATGAGACCGCCGGCGATCACCGTCAGCGCAATGCGCGCGGCGATCTCCCACCAGCTCGGCGTCAGTGGCATGGCGTCGGTCAGGAACGAAGGCATGCTTCGCTCCGGACTATATCGCGGGCTTTGCGCTGTTCGCCGGGCATTGATCCTCCTCGGCCATGATGCGTCACGGGTCTAAACGCCGTGCCGCGCGGGACGTTCCGCGTTGCCGATGAGCCAAGATTGGCGGTTCGTCTGCGGCGGGTGTATGGATGTTTCGGATGGGAAGAACTCCCCGTCAGCTAAAAACGGAGTATAGAATTGGCCGTCGCATTCACCAAGGAAGAGAGTTTCGAAACCGCTTCGGAAACCCTGCTGCCCGATCGTCCGGTTTCGCCGCATCTGAACCTGGTCACGGAGGCAGGGTTGAAGGCTCTGGAACTACAGTTCCAGCAGGCTCGCGAGGCCTATGATGCGGCGAGTACCATTGAAGACGTCAACGAACGACGGCGGCAGGCCGCGGGACCGTTGCGCGACCTGCGCTATCTCGCGGCGAGGCTCCGCACCGCCCAGCTCATGCCGGAGCCCACGTCAACCGACACTGTCGCCTTCGGCAGCACGGTGACTTTCAACCGCGACGACGGGCGCGTGCAGACCTATCGGATCGTCGGCGAGGATCAAGCCGATCCCAAGGCCGGATCGATTTCCTATGTCTCGCCGGTGGCGCAGTTGCTCATGGGCAAGGCTGTCGGCGATGTGGTGGAGACAGGTGGCCAGGAGTTGGAGATCATCGCTATCGCGTAGGTGGATACCTAAAAACGGCGCCGAGTTGGCGATGCGCAATAATTGTCAAAAAACAGTACCGAATAGTACTTTATGTATCGGGCATTTACCGTTCGCGGCCTAAACAGATGACATTCAACATCGAAGGTCATCTGCATGGTCAGCGCAATTTCCAGTTCTGCATCCATCCTTTTGGGTTCAGCCGCTTCAACTTCGTCATCCAGTTCGTCGGACCAGCTTGCCTCTCTCGAGGCGCAGCTTGCCGGAAAGCAGGCAGCCCTGGCGCAAACGCAGGACGAGAAAGAGAAAGCCACAATCGAAAAATCCATCGAGACGCTGGAAGCCAAGATTGCCAAGCTCGAAGCCTCCGAGAGCAGCAAGACCGAGGCGTCGGCTGCATCGAAACCCGCTACCGCGGCTCCGCAGGAGCTCTCCGGCGAGAGCGATCGTATCGGCACGAAGAATTTCGACGAAACCAGCGACTTCGGCAGCCGCACTGCTTACGTGTGACAGCGCCTTTTTGAGCTGCGGCATGTTCTGAGCGAAGCATCAGAGATTGCGCTTAGCCACCGCGATGACCTCGCGCGTCAGTTCCGTCAGGCGATCGGCGGCAAGGCGGCTTATCTGCCAGAATAGTGGGACATCGAGCGGTGTGTCGGGAACCAGTTCGACGAGTCTTCCCGATGCGAGAGATTCGCGGGTGAGCTGGATCGGGTTCATGCCCCATCCCATGCCGGAAAGGCTCGCCTCGACGAAACTTTGCGTCGACGGCAGCCAGTGGGTGGGATAATCGAGATCGCGTTGGAATGTCTGCCTTACCCAGCTGCTTTGCAGCCTGTCCTTCTGGTTGAAGGTCAGCGCCGGGGCATTGCGGATTGCCTCGGCGGTTACGCCGCCCGGAAAGTGGCGTGCCACGAAGTCGGGGGTTGCCGTCGCGTGGTAGCGCAGCACGCCGAGGGCAAAGCGCCGGCATCCCCGGACCGGCTTTTCCAGGCTGGTGACGGCTGCGATCACCCGTCCGCGCTGCAGCCATTCGGCGGTGTGATCCTGGTCGTCAACGGCGATGTTCAAGAGATAGGAGGAGTTCCTCGTAAAATTGGACACGGCTTCCACGAACCACGTTCCAAGACTGTCGGCATTGGTCGCGATTTGAAGCGTCACCCTTTGGCGGGGTTCTTCGGGAACGACGAGAGCCGGCAGTTGCCCGAAGAGTTCGGCTTCGAGCATGCCGACATTCTCCATATGGCGGCAGAGCCATTCTCCCTTTTCCGTCGCCGTGCACGGCGTGCCTCTGACGATGAGGACGGTACCGAGACGCTCCTCGATCTGCTTGATGCGCTGCGAAACTGCCGAGGGGGTGACGTTCAGCACGGTCGCAGCCCTTTCGAAGCTGCCCGTCTGTACAACAGTTGCAACGGCGCGCAGGGCTGGGTAATCGAGCATGATTAGTTTCACTTAATTGAGGTAAGTCAGATTAACTAGCCTAATTCTATCGCTGGCGATACGACACCACTTACCAAAGTCAGGGGCGCTCGCCGAAACGATGGATATTTCAATCTATGTCACCGGCCTGATGATGGGCCTCAGCCTGATCGTCGCGATCGGCGCGCAGAACGCTTTCATCCTTCGCCAAGGCCTGCGCAATGAACACGTCTTCGCCGTCTGCCTCGCATGCGCGCTCTCCGATGCCGCGCTGATCGTGCTTGGCGCGACCAGCCTGCAGCAAATCGCCAGGGTCATGCCCTGGCTCGATCCGGTCATGCGCTATGGAGGAGCCGCGTTTCTGGCCTTTTACGGAGCGAAAAGCCTCTATTGCGCCTTTCGCTCGTCCGCCGCTCTCACGGAAGCAGAAGCGCGACCATCGAGCTTTCGGCAGACGCTCATGACGTGCCTCGCGCTCACGTGGCTCAACCCGCATGTCTATCTCGACACGGTCGTGTTGCTCGGCACGATATCGACACGCTACCCAGGACAGCAGGCTTCGTTTGCCGCTGGGGCGGTGACGGGTTCTTTCCTGTTTTTCTTTTCGCTCGGATACGGCGCAAAACGGCTACGGCCGATCTTCTCCAAACCCTCATCTTGGCGAATGCTGGAAACGCTCGTCGCGTTCACGATGTGGATCATCGCCTTCAAACTGCTGGGCGGGATGTGATCAGGTCGGCGACCTTCTTGCGGATCCGCGGGTCGGCCGAGCCTTTCTGGGTGGGCACATCGACGAGGTTGCGAGTTGATACCAATCTGGGCGGATTCAAAGGGATGAAGCGGTCGCTACCACGCCCATCGCACGCGCGGCGCTCCGGGGCGGTCAATTCTATTTTGGGCTGACAATCGGCCAGGAGATGCGACGGGAAGCGCCTTAGCTGCCCAAGTGCTTGTTCATGGTTCGCATCCCTGCGTCTCTGCGATTTGAACGCGGAGAGGGCCTGTACGATATTCCAAATGCTGGTTTGTGACATGTCGGGCCTCCTTTGCTAGTTTAGTTCCGACCCGTCCAGATATGCGGCTCGATTGACATTCAATCAAACAAAATGATATGGGGTTATAAATCAGAAAAATTGAAAGATGCGACGATGAGCATTCCCTTTCGCCGTCCCATTCCTTTGCTTGACAATGATGTGCTGCGTACCTTCGTCGCCATAGCCGAGACAGGCAATTTTTCCACAGCCGCCGAGGCGGTCTTCCGCACGCCGTCGGCGGTCTCGATGCAGATCAAAAAGCTTGAGGAACAGCTTGGCGCGACGCTGTTTTTACGCGATGCCCGCTCGGTCTCGCTGACGCGCCACGGCGAGATGCTCTTGTCCTACGCCCGCAACATCCTGGCGCTGTCCAACGAAGCGGTGTCGCGCTTCATCATGCCGGAGCTCAGCGGCGTCGTCAGGCTCGGCGCGCCGGAGGATATCGGCGAGCGGCTGCTGCCGAGCATTCTCAAAAGCTTCGCCGAGAGCTATCCCGGCATCATGGTCGACGTGACGATCGACATGAGCATGGGGCTGAAGAAGCGCATGGAGGAGCAGCGGCTCGACCTGGCCTTGATCAACTGTGCGACGCGGCCGTTCCCGACCGGCGGCGAGGTGGTGTTCCGTGAGCGGTTGGTTTGGGCCGGCGCCAGGTGCGGTTCGGCGCATCGCCGCGATCCCCTGCCGATCTCGATCTGGGAGGATGGCTGCATCTGGCGCCAGGAGGCTCTCTCCCAGCTCGAACGCAACAAGCGGCATTATCGCGTCGCTTATCTCAGCGGCCACACCATGGCGCAGCGCGCCGCCGTGCTCTCCGATCTTGCCATTGCGCCACTGCCTCTGTCCTATGTCAATGAGGACATGGCGATCCTCGGCCCGCAGGAAGGTCTGCCGGAACTCGGCGCTTTCGATATCCGCCTGCTGACCGCCTCGCAGGTGTCGGGACCGATCGAGACGGTGGCCGACAGCATTCGCGGCGCCTTTGCCGAGAGAGCGAAGGCGGTCGCCGCCTGAGGATCTCTTTCAGCCGTTGAACCTTTTGTTTCCTTGTGCGTTATCGGCGCGAACGGCATCAGTCCCGTTCGGGGTCAATTTCAAAACAAGGATATTCGAAATGACGACAACGGCCAAAATCGCCGCAGCATTGATGGTTCTTCTTGCCCTTTCCTCCTGCGGCAACACGATCCGCGGCATGGGAAAAGATACGGCAAACACCGTAAACGCCACGCAGGATGCCGGCCGCTCGGTTGACCGCGCTGCAAAGAAGTAAAGACCGTTCAGATTCTTGCGGGGATGCCGGATCAAGCGTTCCTGGGCCGGATCATGTATTGACCGGGCCGGATCAAGTGTTGACCGGGGGGTAAGCCTTTTCCAGCCCGCCGGATCGGTCTAGACCGGTCCGGAAGGCTTGGTACGCAGGATGCTGGCTGGAGCGGGCCGTTTCCATCAGCCTGATCTGAAGCCGATCCGGCGCATGTGCTCCGAGCCATATTCCGAGGTTTTCCAGTTTCAGCGAGTTCAGGAAACGCGATCCGGCTGCGAGATCGAGATGGCGGCGCAGGCCGTCAAGCAGGTTGTCGTCCTGAGCGACATTTTCCAGAAGCAGCGTCAGATACGATTTGTCCGTCTCCGACAGCGCGGCGAGCTTTTCCGCAACGGTATCGCGGTCGGGAAAGGGAACGTTGCCTGTCATCGAATCGTCCATACGTGATCGTGTTTTTTGCCGTTATAAACTCGCCTTGACCTTCTCGGCTACATCGGCGGGCACCCATTTCATCCAGAGGCCCTCGTAGTTGCGAAGGAAATGGATCGCGGCATCCTCGTTGCTTTCGTGGTTTTCGTCTTGCCAGGCAAGCACCTGGTTGATCGTCTGATTGTCCCATTTGCGGGTTTTGAGATAGGTAGTGACGGGTCCGGCGCGGCTGGCAAAAGACCTGGTCATCAACGTGAAGGCGCGCGAGACCGGATAGGAATTGAGCTGGGGCCTGAGGCAGCCGGCAACCGCCGTACAGCGGTCCCATTCGGTCTTGTCATGACCGACGCCGAAGCTCAGGCGCGTCATCTCGTATTTGCCGAGGATTGCGGTCGGCGCCCAATAATAGCCGAGCCAGCCGATCTTATTGTCGAAGGCGCGGGCAATGGTGGCGTCGAGCCGTTCGGGGCTCCCTGTTTCGACGAGTTCGAAGCCCTTTTTGTCGGCGGCAAGCGCCTTGAACAGGTTGGTGGTTGATATCTGACAACTCCAGTCGGCCGGGCAATTGTAAACAGCGCCCTTCGTGGCATCGTCTTCGGCGGGGAAGAGTTCGGGATGTCTCAGCGCATCTTCGACCGAACGGATGTCGGGATTGGCGTCGGCGATGAATTTCGGGATCCACCAGCCCTCGACGGCTCCGTCGGCCAGGATCTCGGCTCCCTGCACCAGCCGGCCGGAGTTGACGGCCTGATCGAGCAACGCCCTGACGGAATTGATCCAGTACTCGGAGGCGATGTCGGGAGTGCCTTTCTCGTTCATCGAGGCGAAGGTCGGCAGGGTGTCGCCGTCGACGATGGTGACGACGCAGCCGTAGCCCTTTTCCAGGATGATCTTGTCGAAGCTCGCCGCAATACCGGCCGAGGCCCATTTCATCTCAGCAATCGAAACATTGCCGCATTCGGCGGCTTCGGCCGGCGCGACGATAGAAAGAGCCGCGGCAAAGACGGCCGGAATCAGAAACGTCTTCATCGTCATTTCCCCGAATTCTTCTTTACAGCGCCGGTCTTTTCAGACGCGCTGATGACGCTGGAATACCTTCAATCTACGGACGCGCAGCCAGGGTCGGAAATCAGCGACAAATCCTTCTGGCGCCCAAAGGAAATGATTGACGGGCGATGCCGCGACATACATTTCCGGTTCATGGGTGCCTTCCGTCCTTGCGGCTCCGGCAGCTCATTGCAGGTCATGCTCGAAAATGGCGGTTTTTGAGAAGCCTACGCGTTCGCTCGCAGAAATCAACCTTCTTCTGCTGATGGTTGCGGGACTAAATTATTGAATTCGAAGAATTTATCTCAACATCCCGAAAATGGCGCCTTTGAGCGAACTGCACGCTCTTGGCGATCACCGTCGGGTCTTCTGCAGAAATTTCGGCCAGAATGTCAAAAAAGATCAAAATTAACATTTGCGTAAGGCTTCAATAACTCTCCGGTAAGAATGTGCCGTTATCAGTTGGGTCGTGGCGGGAATGACCGCCGCTTCTCCGGTTCAGGTAGTGCGTACCGGAGAAAGCGAGCTTCGCCGTGTAGGGGTGATGACGCCTGAGTTTTCGGCAAACCGCGCAGAGCCAAGGCCATGCGCGGTTTTCGCGTTTCCGCGGGAAGCTTGCCCAAGCCAAGTCTTACCCTGTGCCAAGTCTTGACCCGGTATCGTCGGCCATTGTAGGCCTCGCCTCAGCGAAAGGCGGCCACTATGGCAAGAGCGATCATGCTGCAGGGAACCGGCTCGGATGTCGGAAAGACGGTACTGGTCGCGGGCCTCTGCCGGCTGGCGGCCAATCGCGGGCTTACTGTGCGGCCGTTCAAGCCGCAAAACATGTCTAACAATGCAGCGGTCGCCGATGACGGCGGCGAGATCGGCCGGGCGCAGTGGCTTCAGGCCCTGGCTGCACGCACGCCGTCCTCGGTGCACATGAACCCGGTGCTGCTCAAGCCGCAATCGGAAAACGGCAGCCAGATCATCGTACAGGGCAGGGTGTTCGGGCAGGCGAAGGCGCGCGACTATCAGCGGCTGAAGCCGCAGTTGCTCGGCGCCGTGCTCGAGAGTTTCGAAAAAGTGGCAGCAGATGCCGACCTCGTTATCGTCGAGGGTGCCGGATCGCCGGCCGAGATCAATCTCAGGGCCGCCGATATCGCCAATATGGGTTTTGCGACGCGGGCCGGCGTGCCTGTCGTGCTTGTCGGTGATATCGACCGTGGCGGCGTCATCGCCTCGCTCGTCGGCACACACGCTATCCTTGATGATGGCGACCGAGCAATGGTTGCGGGTTATATCATCAACAAATTCCGCGGCGACGTTTCGCTGTTTGACGACGGCATCTGCGCCATCGAAGGCTTTACCGGCTGGCCGTGTTTCGGTGTCGTGCCGTGGCTGCCGGGTGCGGCCCGGCTGCCGGCCGAAGATTCGGTCGTGCTCGAACGGCTGGCGAAGGGCGGAACGGGCGCGCTGAAGATCGCCGTGCCGGTGCTGCCGCGCATTGCCAATTTCGACGATCTCGATCCGCTGAGGAGCGAGCCGGATGTCGAACTGGTCTTCGTACGATCAGGCGCGCGGCTGCCAGCGGATGCAAGCCTCGTCATCCTTCCCGGCTCGAAATCGACGATATCGGATCTCGCCGACTTGAGGGCTGAGGGCTGGGACCGCGATCTCCAGGCGCATGTCAGGCACGGCGGCCGGGTGATCGGCATTTGCGGCGGCTACCAGATGCTCGGCCGCACGGTGCGCGATCCGCTCGGCATCGAGGGCAAACCGCTCGAGACGCCGGGGCTTGCGCTTCTCGATGTCGAGACCGAGATGGCGCCCGAAAAAACTGTGCGCAACAGCCATGCCCGCTCGACCGAGTATGACGCATCGCTTGCCGGCTACCAGATCCACCTTGGCATCACGCGCGGCCCGGATTGCATTCGGCCTTCGGCGATCGTCGACGGGGCGCCCGACGGGGCGCTTTCGGCTGACGGCCGGATTATGGGCACCTACCTGCATGGGCTCTTCGGCAGCGACGCCTACCGCGCCCTGCTGCTACAAAGCTTCGGGTTATCAGGCGAGCGAAGGAATTACCGCGAGAGCGTCGAACAAGCGCTCGACGAGATTGCGAGCGAGCTGGAGAAGCATCTCGATGCGCGCTGGCTTGCGGGGTTGCTGGGGTAGGGATGTGTGTTGGGCGGGGATTGCCGCGCTGCCTTGCTCCCGCTGGAAGGACGTCCCCTACGGTATGTGCGGTTGATCAGAGATGCTTAACCTCTCCTCCGTCATTCCTGTGCTCGTCACAGGAATCCAGCGTGCCCAGGTCCCTGGGCGCGAGAGACTCCCTGCCTGGGAAAGAGTCATTCACGGCGCAGACGCGCCGTGACTGGATTCCTGTGACAAGTGGGGCGCTATCGAAAGAAGAGATGCTGGGAGCAGCGATTTGCGTCCAACGTCTGCCTTTCTGCTCTTGCCAAATTAGTTGACTGAGTCCATTAACCGTCCCGGAGGAGCTAATCGGGAACGGTAAGACCATGAGCGTGTTGGATAGATTTTCACTGGCAGGTCAGGTGGCGCTGGTGACCGGCGGCGGTCGTGGTCTGGGCTTCGAGATGGCACGCGCCCTTGCAGAGGCCGGCGCCCATGTCATCGTTACCGGACGCACGGCGGCGACGTTGGAAGACGCCGTAAGAATCATCCGTGCCGCCGGCGGCACAGCGGAGGCTGCCGCCTTCGACGTCGCCGACCGCGAGGCACAGCGTGCTGCGATGGCCGATATCGAAAGGCTTCACGGCCGTCTCGACATTCTGGTCAATAATGTCGGCGCCCGTGACCGGCGGCCGCTGGCCGAATTCGATGATGATGCGATCATGGAACTGCTGCGCACCGATCTGGCCGCTGCAGTGACGCTTTCACGGGACGCCGCTGTGCTGATGAAGCGGCGCAATTACGGCCGCTTGATCGCGGTGACCTCGATCAGTGGCCATGTCGTCATGCCCGGTGACTGCGTCTATCCGGCAGCCAAGCAGGGCCTGACCGGCCTGATGCGCGGCATGGCGGTCGAATTCGGTCCGCACGGCATCACCAGCAACGCGATTGCGCCGGGCTGGTTTGCAACCGAGACCAATGCGGCCATGGCCGTGAACGAGGAATTGATGCCCTTCGTGCGCCAGCGCATTCCGGTCCAGCGCTGGGGGCGCCCCGACGAGATCGCCGGTGCGGCGCTGTTTCTTGCAAGCGGCGCCGCCTCCTTCGTCAACGGCCACGTGCTGACCGTCGACGGCGGCATGACGGTCAGAATGTGAGCGACGATGTCTGTCGTCCAACCGTTTTCATATGAAAAGACTTCCCGTCCTTGATGGCTGGAAATATCGGCTTGGCGCGACTATCAATTGATATGGCGGCAGCCCGGTTCGGCATCGCCGCCCATTTGCCCGATTTGCCGTCATAAGATTGCCTCGGCTCATGTGGAGATTCAAAAATTAGCGATCATATTCAATGGATTATAGAACAGGGAATCACCAGCGAGCATATCGGTGACCTCATTGGGGGGCTGTGTGATCGGCTGATCGCCGATGGCTTTCCGATATGGCGGGGCAGCATCGCGATGCCGTCCATTCATCCGATGTATGGCGGCGTCTCGGCCAATTTCGTGCGCGGCGGTGTCACCACCATCGAGAACGCCGAATATGGAACTGCGGCAGTGCTGAACTTTGAGAAGACGCCGATCTATTATCTGCTCGGCCGTAACGAGACGTCAGGGCGCTGGAACATCGCCAAGGGTGAGGGTGTCGACGACTATCCGCGGCTTGCGGAATTCGCGCTTGACGGCGGCACGGATCACCTTGTCAGCCTGTTGGAGTTCCCGAAGGAGGCTGCGCTGCGCGGTGTCAGTCTGTCGCTTACAAGCGACAAACCGGGTGGATTCTCCGATGATCAATTGGCGATCATTGCCAGGTTTTTCCCGGCACTGGGGCTTGCTTGCTACCGCATCGCGGCTTCGAAAACCGCCGCGGATATCCTTGCTGTCTACACCGGCGCCAAGACAAGTGCACGCATCCTTGCGGGCGATATTCAGAGAGGCACGGGAGGCTCCATCAATGCTGCGATCCTGCTTGCCGACCTCAGAAACTTCACTGCGCTGACCGAGGTCTACCGGCCTGGAGAGATCGCCGGATTTCTGAACGAACATTTCGACCTGATCGGCCGGCACGTCGAGGACAATTCCGGCGAGATCCTCAAATTCATGGGCGACAGCGTGCTGGCGATCTTTCCGACCGACGCCGAGGACCCGCAAAAGTCATGCATGGCCGCCTTGATCTCCGCACGGAATATTTTGGAAGCGAACAAGGCGTTGAATCATCAGCGGACGGATAATGGAGGCCCCGATATCGGGGTCGATGTCGTGCTGCATCTCGGCGAGGTGTTCTATGGAAATATCGGCGCGCGTGGCAGGCTTGACTTTACGGTGATCGGCAGCGCCGTCAACGAGGCCTCGCGGCTCGAGAAGCTCTGCGGCACGCTCGGGCACCATCTCCTGATGTCGGAGAGTTTCGCCGTCACCTGCGCGGTTGCGAGCCAATGTCTGGGATCCTTCGAGTTGCGCGGTGTTTCGAAGGCGGTCAACGTTTTCAAGCCCGCCGACGTTTGTTCCTAGCGGTTCAGATCTCGCCTGAGACCTCACGACGGCGACGGTCGAGTTCTTCGCTGTAGCGGCGGAGCGTATAGCTTTCGCTGAGCTGGCCGATCACCTTGCGTTCGATCAGGTTGTTGACGACGGCGAGGGCTTCGCTTTCGCTCTTGTCGAAGATCGCTGCCGCCTGCCTGGCATTCATCTGCGGCTGCAGGAAATCGTTGCGGTAGTGGATGAAATCGGCAAGCGTCTTGCCCTCGTCCTGCGCGTCGGTCGGGTTGGCGTAGATCTCCGGCACCAGTACGAGGCCTGCATATTTGTCGCTCTCCTCGACGAGGATGACACGCTGGGTCGAGCCGATCGGGAAAGCCTGTTTGAATTCCTCCAGGGAGATGCTTGCCTTTGCCGTCTTGATGTCGGCGCGCATCAGCTTGTCCACCGTCAAGTTACGGATCCAGCCGACGTCATGGGCGCTGCGGATGCTTTCGCCGCGCAGATGGAAGCGCCAGGTGGCGAAGGAATAGCCGAAGGTCGAGCGGACGACGAGCGAGGAGGTGATGACGGCGGCGAGCACGAGCGCCGTGATCGGAAAATCGCCGGTAATTTCGAGCGCCAGGAACGTCATCGTCAGCGGCCCGCCGATGACGGCGACGGCGAGCGAGCTCATGCCGACGACGGCATAGATGACGGGCGTCAGCGTCGCATCGGCGAAATAAGGGCCGCAATAGGCAAAGAGCTTGCCGAGCAGCGCGCCCATGAACAGCGAGGCGAAGAACAGGCCACCCCTGAAGCCGGAGCCGATCGAGATCGCCGAGGCCAGAGATTTCAACAGGAAGAGGCCGATCAGCGCCGGGATCGCCACCTCGCGGGAGAGATTGAGATGCAGCGCACCGTGGCCGGCCGAGAGCACCTGTGGCGAAATCATCGCCAGAAGTCCGACGACAATGCCGCCGAGCGCCGGGCGGAAGGGAGGTGCGATCGAGCTCTTGCGCGCCAGCTCCTCGACGAAGGAGACGCCCTGCATGATCAGGATGCCGACGCCGGCGCAGAAGATGCCGAGCAGCATGGCTGGGACATAATCGGCCGGCACGACCGAGCCGAAGCTGCCGATATCGATGGTGAAATCGCCATGGGTGAGCAGCCTTGCGATCAGGGTGGAAACCAGTGCCGAGACGACCACAGGGGTCAACGACACGATCGTATAGGTGCCGATAATCAGCTCGAAGGCATAGAAGGCGCCGGTCAGCGGCGCGTTGAAGGCGGCGGCGATGGCGCCCGCCGCACCGCAGCCGACAAGGACGCGCAGGTCTGAGCGGCGAAGCTGCAGCTTCAATCCGAATTTCGAGGCGAGGCCGGCGGCAAGCTGGGTATAGCCGGCCTCCAGGCCGACGGAGGCGCCGAACCCGTTGGAGATCAGGTTCTGCACGGCAACGATGATGCTGTCGGTTAAGGACAGGCGGCCGCCATGCAGGGCATTGGCCTCGATCGGGTCGACCATCGGTTTCTTGCGTCGCTTCGCCAGTACGAACAACAACAAGCCGAGCAGGGCGCCACCGATGACCGGGGCGGCAAGAAGCAGCAGCTTGTCGTCGATCACCGACGAGCTCAGCCGCTCGCTGTCGGCGATGCCGAAGACCAGCTGATGCAATTGATTGGAGACATAGCTCATGCCGGTGACGGCAAGGCCGGAGGCGATGCCGACGACGGCACCTGCCAGCGACAGGCCGACCTCACTACGACGCGTCAGCGCCCGCAGCCGCCCCGGATCGAAGAAAACACGCAGCGCTCGGAACCGGCGCCGATCCAATTTCATCAGCATGGCAAAACAACTAGGCAGGAAGAGGCCCGGTCAAGGGCACAGGGGGCGGCGCAGTCCGCTTGCGACGCAATTGCGGCGAAAAGCCGGCGCCCGGGATAAATAATTGTGACGTAAGTACCTGATAAATGACGATGTTTTAGGTAGGGTAAGTCGTGTTGCCGGCGCTGCTTCGGCTGGCCGGCCATTCCCGACCGTCGAGACCGGTTGACTTCACCCCTGAGCTTGCCTAACCATCCCTCAACGGATGGTCACCTGACCATCCTTGATATAACGGATGGTTCCGGATCGGTGTTACGCCTTCCGGATGAAAAGGGAATGTGACGAGGCGGACCCAAGCCGGGCGTCTTCATCACAGCCGACCCCGCGACTGTAGAGCGGTCAGGGTCTTCCATCCGGCATCGAGCCCTTCCGGCCAGTTGCCTGCAATGGTGCAGGCGGGCGGGATGGGTCCCAATGCCGGAAAAGCCACTGGACATGCATGATGATCAACCGGGGTCGGACGCCTCTCAATCTACGAATCGTCCACCTTTTCATCGATGCAGCCGGGAAGGCGAGGCAGATCCGCTGGCACGATCAGGGCGACCGGTTTCCGGTCTGCCCCGATCGCGGCCGATAACCGCGAGCCAGGAGACCTGCCATCCCGTGCCGGGCGAGAAGCCCAACCCTGGGCAAGAGGCCCGCTGCCAGCACGGAGGTTGTTTTGGCTGAACGATTGAATTCGGCGCGGCTTGGCGCGGCGCGCGCGACGCCTCCACGCAGCGCTGCAAGAGGAGTGCTTTCGGCCGCTTATGTCGAATGTGCGGGACCCCCCTCTGCCCTGCCGGGCATCTCCCCCACAAGGGGGGAGATCGGCAAGCAGCACGGCGGTCGTCCTCAAGGCTACGCACTCTCCCTGAGGGGCGTTTGAGTATGACCGCCACCTTCATCCTCGGCGGTGCACGCTCTGGCAAATCCCACTTCGCCGAGTCCCTTGTTGTTTCGACCGGCCTCGATCGCCACTATCTCGCGACCGGTCGCGCCTGGGACGAAGAGATGCAGGCACGCATTGCCCAGCACAGAGCCGATCGCGGCCCGTCATGGACGACGCATGAGGAGCCGCTCGATCTTGTCGGCACGCTCGCTGCCATCGACGGCGAGGGCCGCGTCGTGCTCATCGATTGCCTGACACTCTGGGTCACCAATCTGATGATGGACGAGCGCGATATGGCGGCGGAATTTTCCGCGCTCACCAATTTCCTATCGCAGGCGAAGGCGCAGCTCGTCTTCGTTTCCAACGAGGTCGGCCTCGGCATCGTGCCGGATAATCGCATGGCGCGGGAATTCCGCGATCATGCCGGTCGGCTGCACCAATCGATTGCGGCCAAGGCCGCCGAAGTCTATTTCATCGCGGCAGGCCTGCCGTTGAAAATGAAGGGTTAAGTTCATGAACCAGCAGAAAATTCCCGCAACCGTCATCACCGGCTTTCTCGGTGCAGGCAAGACAACGATGATCCGCAACCTGCTCACCAATGCCGGCGGCAAAAAGATCGCGCTCATCATCAACGAGTTCGGCGATCTCGGCGTCGACGGCGACGTGCTGAAGGGCTGCGGTGCTGACAATTGCAGCGAGGACGACATCATCGAGCTGACCAATGGCTGCATCTGCTGCACCGTCGCCGACGATTTCATTCCGACGATGACGAAGCTGTTGGAACGCGAGCAGCGCCCCGACCACATTGTCATCGAAACCTCAGGCCTCGCCTTGCCGCAGCCGCTGGTCGCCGCTTTCAACTGGCCCGACATTCGCACCCAGGTGACGGTCGATGGCGTCATCACGGTGGTCGACAGCGCGGCTGTTGCGGCCGGCCGTTTCGCCGACGACCATGATGCCGTCGATGCGGCGCGCGCCGAGGATGAATCGCTCGATCACGAGAGCCCGATCGAGGAACTGTTCGAGGACCAGCTCACCTGCGCCGACTTGATCGTGCTCAACAAGACCGACCTGATCGACGCGGCCGGCCTTATCAGGGTGCGCGACGAGGTCGCCTGCCGCACGGTGCGCAAGCCGGTGATGATCGAGGCGAAGAACGGTGAGGTGTCAGCTGGCATCCTGCTCGGCCTCGGCATCGGCACCGAGGATGATGTCGCCAATCGCAAGTCGCATCACGAGCTGGAGCATGAGGACGGCACGCCGCACGACCATGACGAATTCGACAGCTTCGTCGTCGATCTCGGATCCATTGCCGATCCCGCCGGCTTCGTCGAGGCACTGAAGGGCATCATATCAGCCCATGACGTGCTGCGCCTCAAGGGGTTCGTCGATGTGTCAGGCAAGCCGATGCGCTTGCAGTTGCAGGCCGTCGGCAACCGCATCGACCATTATTTCGACCGCGCCTGGGCGCCGGGGGAAAAGCGCGGCACCCGCCTCGTCGTCATCGGTCTGCACGAGATGGACCAGGACGCCGTGAGGGCGGCGATCGAGGCGCTGGCGTAATTCGATGCATCTGCTTCTGGCCCAACAGGGAACGATCAGCGACGGCGAAGAGGCAATCGACCTCGGACAGACGCCGGGCGATATCTTGTTCCTGTCGGCCGCCGACAGTGAGCTTGCCGCGATCGCAGCCGCCCATCGTGAACACGGGGCGGCGAATTCGCTGAGGCTTGCCAGTCTGATGAGCCTCAAGCACCCGATGTCGGTCGATACCTATGTCGAGCGCACCGCACGGCATGCCAGGCTGATCATCGTGCGCGCGCTCGGCGGCGCCAGCTATTTCCACTATGCGCTGGAGGCGCTGCATGCAGCAGCGTCCCGCGTCGGTGCGCTGATTGCGGTCTTGCCGGGCGATGCCAGGCCGGATGCGGGGCTCGTTGCTTTTTCCAATGTTTCCCTCGACGATTTGAACGCGCTCTGGGCCTATCTGATCGAGGGTGGCGATGCCAATGCGCGGGCCTTTCTCGATTATGCCGGGGCGATGCTGTCGGGGACGGAAAAACCGGCGCCGGCTGTGCCTTTGATGAAGGCGGGGATCTGGTGGCCCGGGCGGGGGCTGATCGGGGTGGAGGAGTGGCGGCGGGTTGTTTCCGACATGTCTTCTTCGTTCGTGGAGGTTGTGACACCCCCCTCTGTCCTGCCGGACATCTCCCCCACCAAGGGGGGAGATCGGCAAGTCGCTAGGGCTTCCCAAAGAAGAACCGCTTGCGGATGCTGCAGCCTCGGCTGAAGAGATCGAACGCGACCTATCATCCCTGATCTCCCCCCGTGTGGGGAAGATGTCCGGCAGGACAGAGGGGGGTATTCCCAACTCGGTGGCAGACGCAGGATCGCAACCCATCGTCGCCATCAGCTTCTACCGCGCCCTCGTCCAGAGCGGCGAGACCGCCCCGATCGAGGCGTTGGTCGAAGCGCTGACGGCGCTCGGCCTCCAGCCATTGCCGGTTTTTGCCTATAGCCTCAAGGATCCCGTCTCGACCGGCATTCTCCAAAGCGTGTTTGCGGCACTGAGACCCGATGTCGTGATCAACACGACCGGCTTTGCCGTCTCGGCGCCGGGTGCGAACCGGCAGCCGACGGTGTTGGAGGCGAATGGGGCGGTGGTGCTGCAGGCGATCCTGTCTGCCTCATCGCGGGAGGCTTGGGCCGCTTCCGCGCAAGGCTTGTCGGCACGCGATCTCGGCATGAACGTCGCGCTTCCTGAAGTCGACGGGCGGGTGCTGGCGCGGGCGATCTCTTTCAAGACGGCAGCGCGCTACGACGCGGCTGTCGAGACCAACATCGTCTCCAGCGAACCCGATACCGGCCGAGTGCGCTATACGGCGGAGCTTGCCGCCAACTGGGCGCGGCTGCGGAAGACATCGGCCGGCGACCGCCGCATCGCCCTTGTCATGGCGAACTATCCGAACCGCGACGGTCGGCTCGGCAACGGCGTCGGCCTCGATACGCCTGCAGGTACCATCGCGGTGCTTCGCGCCATGGAAGCAGCCGGATATCCAGTCGCCGACATTCCTGCCGACGGAGATGCCCTGATCCGGCATCTGATGGAAGGCCCTACCAATTCCGGCCGCGACGGCAGGGTCATCCGCGAGACGCTTTCCCTGAGTCAGTACAACAGCTTCCTGCAATCTCTTCCCAATAAGATTCAGGATGAGGTGAGGGCTCGCTGGGGCAATCCTAAGGACGATCCGTACTTTTTGATGGACGCCTTTGCTCTGCCTTTTGCACGCTTCGGCGGCATGCTCGTCGGCATCCAGCCGGCGCGCGGCTACAATATCGATCCGAAGGAGAGCTATCATTCGCCGGATCTCGTGCCGCCGCACGGCTATCTCGCCTTCTATGCCCTCCTGCGCCAGGAATTCGGCGCACATGCCGTCATCCACATGGGTAAACACGGCAATCTCGAATGGCTGCCGGGCAAGGCGCTGGCGCTGTCGGAAAGCTGCTATCCCGAGGCGATCCTCGGGCCGCTGCCGCATCTCTATCCCTTCATCGTCAACGATCCGGGCGAGGGCACGCAGGCCAAGCGCCGGACCGCCGCCGTCATCATCGATCACCTGACGCCGCCTTTGACGCGGGCGGAGAGCTATGGGCCGCTCAAGGATCTGGAAGCGCTGGTCGACGAATATTACGAGGCCTCCGGCGGCGATCCTCGCCGCATCCGCCTGCTCAGCCGGCAGATCCTCGATCTGGTCACCGATATCGGCCTCGACCGGGATGCCGGCATAGTCAGCGGTGAAAGTGAAGGCGAGGCGCTGAAGAAGCTCGATGCCTATCTCTGCGACCTCAAGGAAATGCAGATCCGCGACGGGCTGCATATCTTCGGCGTTTCGCCAGAGGGTCGGCTGCTGACGGATCTGACGGTGGCGCTGGCGCGGGTGCCGCGCGGGCTGGGTGAAGGCGGGGATGCGAGTCTGCAGCGGGCGATTGCGGCGGATGCGAGGTTGAACGCCGTGCCTGTGGCACCCCCCTCTGTCCTGCGGGACATCTCCCCCACAAGGGGGGAGATCGGCAAGCGGCTTGGGCTTCCCATAAAAGAGACGTTTGAAGATGCCGCACCTTCGACCGCGGATATAGATCGGGACCTCTCATCCCCGATCTCCCCCCTTGTGGGGGAGATGTCCGGCAGGACAGAGGGGGGTAACTCCACGTTCGATCCTCTCGACTGCGACATGGCCGCCCCTTGGACAGCTCTACGTCCTGCTATCCTCGCAGACCTCCTCGACGCCCCCTGGCGCACCAACGGCGACACCGTCGAGCGCATCGAGCTGCTGGCGGCGAAGTTCGTTTCCGGCCAGATCGCCTGCCCTGAGGGCTGGCTGGCGACACGGGCGGTGCTTTCCGAAATCGAGACCCGGCTCAAGCCCTCGATCCTCGCCTGCGGGCCAGCCGAAATCGCAGGCCTGCTCAACGGCCTCGACGGCCGCTTCGTGGCGCCCGGCCCCTCCGGCGCACCGACGCGCGGGCGGCCCGATGTGCTGCCGACGGGCCGCAATTTCTATTCGGTCGACAGCCGTGCGGTGCCGACGCCGGCCGCCTACGAGCTCGGCAAGAAGTCGGCGGAGCTGCTGGTTCGCCGCTACGCCCAGGATCACGGCGAATGGCCGGTCTCCATGGGGCTGACAGCCTGGGGCACCTCGAACATGCGCACCGGCGGTGACGATATCGCCCAGGCGCTGGCGCTGATCGGCGTCAAGCCGCTCTGGGACATGAGTTCGCGTCGCGTCACCGGCTATGAGATCATCGCGCCGGCGATGCTCGGGCGGCCGCGTGTCGACGTGACGCTCAGAATCTCCGGTTTCTTCCGCGACGCTTTTCCCGAGCAGATCGCGCTGTTCGACAAGGCGGTCCGCGCCGTCGGCGCACTTGAGGAAGACGAGGCCGACAATCCGATCGCGGCCCGTATGCGCGGCGAGGCGGCAAGGCTTGCCGCTGCCGGCCTCGACGAGGTCTCTGCCAGAAGGCGAGCGGGCTACCGGGTGTTCGGCTCGAAGCCCGGCGCCTATGGAGCGGGGCTGCAGGCGCTAATCGACGAAAAAGGCTGGGAGCGGCGCGCCGATCTCGCCGAGGCCTATCTCGTCTGGGGCAGCTATGCCTATGGCGCCGGCGAGGAGGGCAAGGCCGAGCGCGGCCTGTTCGAGGAGCGGCTGCGCTCGGTGCAGGCTGTCGTTCAGAACCAGGACAATCGCGAGCACGACCTGCTCGACAGCGACGATTACTACCAATTCGAGGGCGGCATGGCGGCGGCGGCCGAACAGCTCGCCGGCGCCCGTCCGTCGATCTATCACAACGATCATTCCCGGCCGGAACGGCCAGTAATCCGCTCGCTGGAGGAAGAGATCGGCCGCGTCGTGCGCGGGCGCGTCGTCAATCCGAAATGGATATCGGGCGTCATGCGCCACGGCTACAAGGGTGCGGCCGAGATTGCCGCCACCGTCGACTATCTCTTCGCCTTTTCGGCGACGACGGGCGCGGTCGGCGCCCATCATTTCGAGGCAGTCTATCAGGCCTTCGTCGCCGATCCCACTGTGCGCGATTTCATGGTGGAGAAGAACCCTGCGGCATTCGACGAGATGACGGAGCGGCTGCGCGAAGCGATCGACCGCTGCCTCTGGACGCCACGCAGCAATTCGGCCCGGTTCGACCTGGCCGCCAACAATAGAACAAGGTGAACCGATGAGCGACGAGACCCCGGATAGCGCGATCCCAGAAGGCGAAGCTGGCAAGGACGATGTGCGCCATGCCGAAAAGATGGCGAAGAAGAAGGCCGCGCGCGACAAGATCATGGCGACCAAGACGGATGGCAAGGGGCTGATCATCGTTCATACCGGCAAGGGCAAGGGCAAGTCCTCGTCTGCTTTTGGGATGATCTTCCGCCATATCGCCCACGGCAAGCCGTCAGCCGTCGTGCAGTTCATCAAGGGTGCGATGTGGACCGGCGAGCGCGACCTGATCGAGAAACATTTCTCCGATCTCTGCCAGTTCCACACCATGGGCGAGGGCTTCACCTGGGAAACGCAGGACCGCGCCCGTGACGTCGCAGCCGCCTCGGCCGCCTGGGAAAAGGCCAAGGAACTGATCCGCGACGAGCGTAATTCCATGGTGCTGCTCGACGAGATCAACATCGCGCTGCGCTACGATTATCTCGACATCAACGAGGTCGTTGACTTCCTGAAGAACGAGAAGCCGGCCATGACGCATGTCGTGCTGACGGGGCGCAACGCTAAGGAAGAACTGATCGAGATCGCCGATCTGGTGACAGAGATGGAGCTCGTCAAACACCCCTTCCGCTCGGGTATCAAGGGCCAGCCGGGCGTTGAGTTCTGAGGCGTTCGATGACGATGGACGAGATTAGGTTCGGCGGCTAAACGCCGAGCCAGACGCGTAGCGGATTTGCCGGATCGGCGAGCAGCTTGACTGCGAGGGCGACGCAGACGATCACGAGAAGCGGCTTGATAAGCTTTGCGCCGATGCGCATCGCAAGGCGCGAACCGAGTTGCGCGCCGAGGAACTGGCACACACCCATCAACAGGCCGATCTTCCAGAGGATCGCGCCGAAACTTGCGAAGACGATCAGCGCGCCGAAATTCGAGCCGAGATTGAGAAGCTTGGTGTGGGCGGTTGCCTTCAGCACGCCGAAGCCGGCGAGCGTGACGAAGGCGAGCATGAAGAAGGAACCGGTGCCGGGGCCGAAGACCCCGTCATAGAAGCCGATAGCCGGCACCATCGTCAGACCGAAGGCGAAGGGCGTGATGCGGCGATGGGTGTCGACGTCGTTGAGGTTCGGCTTGACGGCAAAGAAGATCGCGATCGACAGCAGCAGCACCGGCATGATCGCCTGCAGCACCTGTCCGGGCACGATCGTGGCAAGGGCAGCGCCGAGCGCTCCGCCCATGACCGCCATCAGCGCCATCGGCAGCTGTTCGTCAAGCTGCACATGGCCCTTGCGGGCATAGGCGAGCGTTGCCGAGGTGGCGCCGAAGATTGATTGCACCTTGTTGGTGCCGAGTGTCTGCAGCGGCGGAATGCCGGCGATCAGCATGGCAGGAACGGTGATGAGGCCGCCGCCGCCGGCAATCGAATCGACGAAACCGGCAAAGAAGGCCGCCGCGCAGAGCAGCAGAAGCAGATGAAGAGCGATGTCAGGCAAGATGATATTCCGGAAGAGCTTTCGGGTGGCTTTGTTGCATTTCCCATCCCAAGCTGCAATGGCTGCAAGAACACAGCAGGGTACGTTCAGCAGCTTCGATGAGTGACATTCCCTTCGATACGGTCAGGCGCCACGTGCTCGGGCTCGGCTGCGAGCGCGGGACGGCGCCGGCCGAAGTGCTGGCACTGGCCATCGCCGCGCTTGAGGCGGCCGGTATCGGCAAGGCGGATCTCGCGGCTATCGCTTCCATCGACAGCCGCAGTCAGGAGCCGGCGATCCTTACCGTCGCCAGGCATTTTGCCGTGCCGGCCGTCTTCTTCGATGCGCTGCGGCTGGAAGAGGAAACGCCGCGGCTCAAAAATCCCTCTGCCGTCGTCTTTGCTCGCGTCGGCTGCCATGGCGTGGCGGAATCCGCGGCGCTTGCGGCCGTTGGCCCGGATGCGGAACTGCTGCTCGGCAAGATCAAATCCGCCCATGCGACAGCGGCGATTGCCGGCATCGGGTTGCAGAAAGCCTGACGGGCGTTATGGTGGGCCACACGTCGCGACGCCGTCCGGCAGCTCCGCGATCCACATCTAGAGGATATCAATGCACAAGGTCATTTATGACACGGATCCGGGCGTCGATGACGCCATGGCGCTTCTTTTCCTGCACCGCCATCCCGAAATCGATCTGATCGGCATCACCACGGTTTTTGGCAACGCCTCGGTCGAGACGACGACACGCAATGCGCTCTTCCTCAAGCGCGATTGGAATATTCCCGCACCCGTTGCCAAGGGCGCCAGCGTCACCATCGACCCCTCGCGCGCCGAGCGGCCGTGGCCGGCCATGGTGCATGGCGACAATGGCCTCGGCGATATCGACGTGCCGGAGACGATCGACCTGCCGCTCGATCCGCGCCCGGCGCATCGCTTCATCATCGACACCGTGCGCGCCCATCCGGGCGAGGTGCGCCTCGTCGCCGTCGGGCGGATGACCAACCTGGCCCTGGCGCTGAAGGAAGACCCCGAGATCGCAACGCTGGTCAAGGATGTCGTCATCATGGGCGGCAATTTCTATGTACCGGGCAATGTCTCGCCGGTCGCCGAGGCCAATATCCATGGTGATCCCGAAGCTGCTGATATCGTCATGACCGCGCCCTGGAAGGTGGCAGTCATCGGCCTTGACGTCACCGCGGTCACCACGATGAGCCGCAGCTATCTCGGCGAGATGGCGGCCAAGGGCGACAAGGCGGTCAAACAGCTCAATGAACTCTCGCAGTCCTACATCGATTTCTACAAGCATGCGGTCGAGGACGGCATGATGGTGCATGACAGCTGCGCCTCAGTCTATGTCGTGGCGCCCGAACTGTTCTCGTCGATATCGGGTGCGGTGCGTGTCGTCTGTGGCGGCATTGCCGACGGCCAGACCATCGTCAAGTCGGACGGTCGCCGTTTCCCGCCGGGCGACTGGGATGGCCTGCCGAGCCAGATCGTCTGCACCGGCATCGAATCGAAAAAGGTTATCGATCTCATCCGCGATACGCTGCTCACGGCCTGACCGATTGGACGGCTGGCCGCTTCGCGGCCGGCCTTTGCGACTATATGATAACGTATTCATATTGTTATTCAGTTTTTCCGAGAGTTTGATTCAGCTTCCTCACAAAGTGAGTCATGGTCATCTCGGCAACTTCAGGTGAGGCGGGGCGCCCGGCGGATCTAAATCAAACAGGTGAGCATAATGTCGTCCGAAAACCGCTTACACTTTTCGGCATCATGCTCTAGATCAGCAAGATGATCGATGCCGCATTCTCCCATCTTCCGGCGCTGGAGCCGGGCAGCGTCTGGCTGGTCGGCGCCGGTCCCGGCGATCCCGGGCTGTTGACGCTGCTTGCCGCAAAAGGGCTTTCCGAGGCCGACGTCATCGTGCACGACGCGCTGGTCAACCAAGAATGTCTGGCGTTGGCACGGCCGGATGCGGTGGTGGAATATGCCGGGAAACGCGGCGGCAAGCCTTCGGCCAAACAGCGCGACATCTCGCTGCGGCTGGTGGAACTGGCGCGCGCCGGCAAGCGGGTGCTGCGGCTGAAGGGCGGCGATCCCTTCGTCTTCGGCCGTGGCGGCGAAGAGGCGCTGACGCTGGTCGAGCACAACATCCCCTTTCGCATCGTGCCCGGCATCACCGCCGGCATCGGCGGGCTTGCCTATGCCGGCATCCCGGTGACGCATCGCGACATCAACCACGCCGTGACCTTCCTCACCGGCCATGATTCCTCCGGCATCGTGCCCGACAGGATCAACTGGGAGGCGATCGGCCGGGGCTCTCCCGTGATCGTCATGTATATGGCGATGAAACACATCGCCGAGATCAGCGCCCGATTGATCGCCGCCGGCCGGAAGCCTACCGAACCTGTCGCCTTCGTCTGCAACGCCACCACCGGCCAGCAGCAGGTGTTGGAAACCACGCTGGCCGATGCGCCCGCGGCCATCGCCACTGCCAAGCTCGAACCGCCGGCGGTGGTCGTCGTCGGCGAGGTGGTGCGGCTCAGGGCCTCGCTCGACTGGCTCGGCGCGCTCGCCGGACGGCGGCTGCAACCCGATCCGTTCCGCCGGTCCGGCGAGGTGTTCATATGAGCGGCCTCCTGATCGCAGCGCCGTCCTCCGGCGCCGGCAAGACGACGGTGACGCTCGGATTGCTCAGGGCGCTGCGCCGGCGCGGCATCGCAGTGGCGCCCGGCAAGGCCGGCCCTGATTACATCGATCCCGCCTTCCATGCCGCCGCAAGTGGCACGCCCTGCCTGAATTTCGATCCCTGGGCGATGCGCCCGGAGCTGATCTCGGCCAATTCAGCCCTTCACCGCTCCGGCGACCGCATCCTCGTCGTCGAGGCGATGATGGGGCTTTTCGACGGGGCTGCCGACGGAAGGGGAACGGCGGCCGATCTTGCCGCCCAGCTCGGCCTTTCCGTGGTGCTGGTTGTCGACGCCTCGCGCATGTCGCAATCGGTGGCGCCGCTGGTATCAGGCTTTGCTGGCTTCCGCGCCGATGTCCGCGTTGCCGGCGTCATCCTCAACAAGGTCGGCAGCGAGCGGCATGAGGCGATGCTGCGCCAGGCGCTCGAAGCGATCCGCATGCCTGTTATCGCCGTGATTGGCAGCGACAAGGCGCTTGCCTTACCGGAGCGCCATCTCGGTCTCGTCCAGGCCGGCGAACACGCAAGGCTCGACAATTTCATCGACCAAGCGGCGGATGCCGTGTCCGAGGAATGCAATTTCGAATTCCTGCTGCGCATTGCAAAGCAGGGGCTCAACCGGCCGTCTGCCGCCAATATCGATCGGCTGATGCCGATCGGCGCCCGTATCGCCGTGGCGCGCGACGTCGCCTTTGCCTTTTCCTACGAGCATATGCTGCTCGGCTGGCGCCGCCGCGGGGCTGATATTTCGTTCTTCTCGCCGCTCGCCGACGAGGCGCCGGCCGGTGACGCCGATGCAATTTATTTGCCCGGAGGCTATCCCGAGCTGCATGCCGGGCGGCTTTCGGAGGCGCAGAATTTTCGCGCCGGCATGCTCGATGCAGCGGCGCGCGGCATCAGGATCTATGGCGAGTGCGGCGGCTACATGGTGCTCGGCGATGGGTTGATCGATGCGGGCGGAAAGCGCCACGAAATGCTTGGCCTGCTGCCCGTTGTCACCAGCTATGCCGAACGCCGGCGCCATCTCGGCTATCGCCGTGTAACGCCGCTCGACGGCGCTTTCTTCGCGCGGACGATGACGGCGCATGAATTCCACTATTCCACCGTTGTTTCCGAGGGCGAGGGAAAGCGGCTGTTTGCAGCGCAGGATGCGCTGGGAGCCGATCTCGGTGCTGTCGGACTGAGACGCGGCCAGGTGGCGGGATCCTACATGCACCTGATCGATCTCGGGAGAGCGGCCGCATGAGCGCGCCGATTGCCCATGGCGGCGGCATCACCGCCGCTGCCGCCGCCTTCGGCGGCAGGCCGGAAGATTGGCTCGACCTTTCCACCGGCATCAATCCATGCCCCGTCGCCCTGCCTGACATTCCGCCAAGGGCATGGCACCGACTGCCGGACAGGCATCTCGTCGACGAGGCGAGGTTCGCAGCCCGCGCTCATTACGGCAGTGGAGAGATACTGCCGCTGCCCGTGCCCGGAACGCAATCGGTGATTCAGCTTCTGCCGCGCCTGCTTTGGCAGGAAAGGCAGATCGCCCCGACGGACAACAGGGTTGCCGTGACGGACAACAGGGTTGCCGTGGTGTCGCCGACCTATGGCGAATATGCGCGTGCTTTTACATCGGCCGGTTTTGCCGTCGACGCGGTCGGCGATGTCGCCGCAATCGGGGCGGAGCATCGGCTGGCGGTTGTCGTCAATCCGAACAATCCGGACGGCAGGGTCTGGCCGGTGGAAATGCTGGTTACCCTGCATGACAGAATGATGGCGGCAGGCGGACTTCTCGTCGTCGACGAGGCTTTCGGGGATACCGACCCGGCGCTGAGCCTCGCTACCCGCGCGCAAGAGCTTCCCAATCTGATCATCTTCCGTTCCTTCGGCAAGTTCTTCGGGCTTGCCGGCCTGCGGCTCGGTTTTGCGATTGCGCGCCCTGATATTCTCGAGCGTTTCGAGAACTGGCTCGGCCCCTGGGCAGTCTCAGGCCCGGCGCTGTCGATTGCCGCCTCGCTGCTGCGCTCCGACCTCTCCGCGATCCGCCACTGTCTCGATGAACGCAGTGCCGCCCTGCAGGCGACGTTGGCCTCGGCCGGGTTGCGGATCAGGGGAGGAACGCAGTTGTTCACCCTTGTCGCCGATACCAGGGCGAGCGACATTTACACGTATCTTTGCCGGCATCATATTCTCGTCCGCAAGTTCGATTATGCGCCGGATTGGCTGCGTTTCGGCCTGACGCCGGATCCGGCGGCGGACAGGCGGCTTGGCGAAGCCCTTCAGGGATTTGAGCGATGACGATCGACGAAAACCTCCTCGTGCTGCTTCTGGCGCTGCTGCTCGACCGGATCGCCGGCGATCCGCAATGGCTGTGGTCGCGGGTGCCGCATCCCGTCGTCATCTTCGGCGCGGCGATCTCTTACGCCGACCGGCAGCTCAATCCCTCAAGCCTGACGGGCTCCCAGCGCCGGATGAACGGCGTTGCGGCGATCCTGGCGCTGCTTCTGCTGTCGATCGCCGCAGGCTTCGTGTTCGACCGGTTCTTCGCGCTCTTCGGCCTTCCCGGTCTCGTGCTGGAGGCCGGTCTGGTGGCGATCTTCCTGGCGCAGAAAAGCCTTGCCGATCATGTCGCGGCCGTCGCAACGGCCTTGCGCGGTGAGGGGCTGGCCGGCGGCCGAAACGCTGTCTCCCGCATCGTCGGGCGTGATCCTGAGACTCTCGACGAGCCGGCCGTCTGCCGCGCGGCGATCGAAAGCCTTGCGGAGAATTTCTCCGACGGCGTCGTGGCGCCGGCCCTCTGCTATGCTGTCTTCGGCCTGCCGGGCCTGCTTGCTTACAAGATGCTGAACACGGCGGATTCGATGATCGGCCACAGATCGGAAAAATACATCGATTTCGGCTGGGCCGCGGCCAGGCTCGACGATATCGCCAACTGGCCGGCCGCACGCCTCTCTATCCTGCTGATTGCCGCCGGCGCCTGGATCCGGCGCGGCATGAGCCCCTGCCGCGAGGCGATCCGGGTGGCGATGCGCGACGGCGGCCTGCACCGCTCGCCGAATTCCGGCCGGCCGGAGGCGGCAATGGCCGGTGCCCTCAACGTACAGCTCGCCGGCCCGCGCATCTATGGCGGTGTCATCGTGACCGAACCGATGATCAACAACGCCGGCCGCGACATTGCCACCGCCGGCGACATCGAGGACGGCGTGTCGGTGTTTTATGCCAGCTGTATGGTGCTCACCGGTCTGACATTCGGGTTGTTTTTGTGTTTATTGTAGGCTGTGCCGTGAGGCACCCCCCTCTGTCCTGCCGGACATCTCCCCCACAAGGGGGAGATTGGATGAGCGCAATGGTCTCCCCAAACAACTACCGCGTCGTTATTTCGATACGGCAGAAAGGGACGGATGATCCGGCGTCTTGCCGATCTCCCCACCTGTGGGGGAGATGCCCGGCAGGGCAGAGGGGGGTAACCACCGGCACCCTAGTGGACAGCTCCTCCGCAAACGTTTATGCGAAACGCCTCATACCTCCATCAGACCGGAAGCAGCGCAATGACAGTTCAGGTTGAATTACCGTGCCCGAAGTGCAAGAGCACCAAGATGAAGTTCGAGCGTCCGGAGATCCGCGAGACCGACATCATCACCTGTGCCGCTTGCGGTCATAACCTCGGCACCATGGCCTCTATCCGCGAGAAGATGAACAAGGCCTATCAGCGGCTCGATCCGCCTTCGGCTCCGCGCAAGCTCCAGTGAGGCGAGCCGCTGTCCTGCAGCGGCGCTTCCGGCTTAAACGTGTTAAAATTGTGATTACCATTCGGGTTAAAGCTATCTAATAAGTATTGCCGTAGTCTCTCTGTCGTGAGGGCGCAATTAAACTGCGCGGGTTCGAAGAGGGGTTATCATGAAGACGATTTTGGCGGCCGCCGCCGCAAGTTTATTGCTGCAGTTTTCTCCCATTGCCGCCGAGGCAGCAACGCTGGTCGCCAATGTCAGCATCGGCAAGCAGACGATGACCGTCACCGAGAACGGCTTCATCAAGTATCGTTGGAAGGTTTCGACCGCGCGCAACGGCTATGTCACGCCGACCGGTTCGTGGAGTGCCAAGTGGCTGTCGCGCGATCACCGTTCCCGAAAATACGACAATGCACCGATGCCCTACGCGGTGTTCTTCAACGGCGGTTACGCCGTTCACGCCACCTTCGACCTGAAGCGCCTGGGCCGGCCGGCCTCACATGGCTGCGTCCGCCTGCATCCCGACAACGCGGCCGAGTTCTTCTCGCTGGCGCGCCAAGCCGGCCTTGCCAATACCCGCGTGGTGATTACCCGCTGATTTTCTTTTCCAGCTCATCCATATCGGGGACGACGATATGTCGGAAGTTCTCGATGCGGATAACGCCGCTCTTGCGCAGCCTGGTCATCTGGCGACTGACGGTCTCGATCGTCAGCCCGAGAAAATCGGCGATTTCGGCGCGTGATAGCGGCAGGTCGAAGGCGGTGCTCGTGGCCGATTGCGGTTCGGCGTGCGTGGCGATGAGGTGGAGCAGGCTTGCGACCTTTTCCTCGGCGGTGCGCCGGCCGAGCGTCAGCATCCATTCGCGCGCCGCATCCAGCTCTTTCAGCGCCTGATCGTGCAGGCTGCGCTGCAACTCCGGCGTCTCCGATATCATACGGTCGAGAAGGTTGCGGGGGAAGACGCAGATCTCCGCGTCGGTCGCGGCCTCGGCCGACAGCGTGCTTTCGCGCACGAAGGGTCTGCCGACGAAATCCGGGGCGAATTGCAGGCCGACGATTTGCTGGCGTCCGTCCGGCATTACCTTGCAGAGCTTTACCACTCCGCGCATGATGTTCGAATAGATCGAGTTTTTTGACCCTTGAGCGATGATCTCTGAGCCGGCATCGACCATGCGGCGCAGCGAGTGGCGGCCGAGCTCCCGGAGCTGGCCGCTGGACAGGGCGCCGCAGACGACGCCGTGCCGCGCCTGGCAGGAGCGGCAGGCGACGGGCGTGCCGGCCTCGGGAACCTCACTGCGTGCGACGTCCATGTCCTGATCCCTTCGAAATCCGCGTTTGCCCGCGCGGTATAACCGAGACGGTTACGCCGCAATTGCCGGTTCGGCTATCCCGATTTCTTCCAGCGCGACTTGATGATTATCAATTTTGCCGGGATCGCGATTTGATCCAGATCAAAGTTTCGCTATCCTCGCTCTCATCGGAAGTGCCAGCGCCACGCGCCGATCCGTGGGCCTGATTCGGACAGCTTCTTCACCCCGCTCCGGCCGACAGGGCTTTCTGCAGCGGCATCACCTCCCGCCTCGGGTGACAGCAAAGGCCTGCTTCCATTGCTGTTTAGGCAACACCCAGTCGGCAAATTGCCGCCACGCCGGGATGAAAGCATTGGCTTTTGAAATGGATTTGCCTATGAGGGGTTTAAATCGTCATTTCATGAGGTACAGCGCGTGACCGCTACATTCGATAAAGTTGCCGACATTATTGCAGAAACCAGCGAGATCGATCGTGCGACGATCACGCCGGAGAGCCATACGATCGACGACCTCGGTATCGACAGCCTCGATTTCCTCGACATCGTCTTTGCGATCGACAAGGAATTCGGCATCAAGATCCCGCTCGAAAAGTGGACGCAGGAAGTCAATGAGGGCAAGGTTTCCACCGAAGAATATTTCGTGCTGAAGAACCTCTGCGCCAAGATCGATGAGCTCAAAGCCGCCAAGGCCTGAGCGACATATCAATTCTTTTTGACCGCCCTGCCGCCTTGAATATGGCGGCCGGGCGGTTTCGTTCCTAACTAGTGCATGCCGCCCAAAAGTGTGCAGCGGTTTTGGGACAACGGCATGCATAAAAACAAAGATCTGAAGTGCGATGCGCTTCAGGCGTCACCGGCGGGCGGATCTGGCCTGTCGGGCCGGAGGATCCGAATGCTGCTGGAATATTTCCAGATGATTGACCGCGTCGAAGCGGTGGACCTGACGAAGGGCACGCTGAAGGCGCGATCCGTCGTGCCGGCCAAGAGCCCTGTCTTCGAGGGCCATTTTCCCGGTATGCCGCTGGTTCCCGGCGTGCTTCTGATCGAGACCATGGCGCAAGCCTCGGGCATGCTGGTGCTTGCCGTGACCAATTTCACCGCCATGCCCTTTCTGATGACGGTTGACGGGGCCAAGATGCGCACATTCGTCGAACCGGAAGCCGTGCTCGACATCGAGGCGGTGCTCGAGCATGACGGTTCTGGTTTCGCGGTTACCAAGGCTAAAATCACCAGCGCCGGCAAGAAGGTCTGCGATGCGCAGCTGAAGCTTCGCACCATGCCGTTTTCCGAGGTGCCGCTCGGCGATATCGTGAAGAAACGTGCCGGCGAGATCGGGCTTCTCGAAGCGATCGCGGCGCAGGGAGTGATTGGATGAGCAAGGCTGCAAACGACGTCGTCATCTCTGGTATCGGCATCGTCACCTGTCAGGGTGTCGGCAAGGATGCGCATATCGCGCTGCTTTCGGCCGCAAGCGCGCCGAAGGCGACCGTCGAGACTGAGAAGTTCAAGCCTTATCCGGTGCATCCGCTGCCCGAGATCGACTGGTCGCAGCAGATCGCCAAGCGCGGCGATCAGCGCCAGATGGAGAACTGGCAGCGCATCGGCGTCTTCACCGCGGGCTTGGCACTCGATGATGCCGGTTTCAAGGACGATCTCGAGGCCTGCGGCGCGATGGATATGATCGTGGCAGCCGGCGGCGGCGAGCGCGACATCAATGTCGATACGCTGATCGTCGACGAGGCGCTGAAGCGCAACGACCGCGAGCTGCTGCTGAACGAGAAGCTGACGACGGAGCTGCGGCCGACGCTGTTCCTCGCCCAGCTTTCCAACCTGCTCGCCGGCAATATCTCGATCGTGCACAAGGTCACCGGCTCGTCGCGCACCTTCATGGGCGAAGAAGCGGCCGGGATTTCAGCCGTCGAGACCGCCTTCTATCGCATCAAATCGGGCGAATCCTCGCATGCGTTGGTCGGCGGCGCCTTCGCGGCGGAGCGACCGGACATGATCCTGCTCACCGAAGCGATCGGCGCCCATGCCCGCGGCGACTGGGTGCCGCTCTGGTCACGCAGACCGAGCGACGGCGGCGGCATGATCACCGGCTCGGCAGGCGCCTTCCTGGTGCTGGAATCGCGCCAGCATGCGGAAGCGCGCGGCGCTCATATTTATGCCGTCATCGACGCGGTCGAGGGCGATCGCGGCAACCGCAATGCCGGCAATCTCGAGGTCCGGCTGGAGCGGCTTCTGGCGCCGGCCACCGGGCTTGCGGCCGAAAGCACGGTAATTTTTTCCGGCTCGACCGGCATGCACGATCTGGCCGCCCGAGAGCGGGCGGTGCTCGAACATCAATTGCCCGACGTTGCGATCCGCGGCTTTGGTGGCGTCACCGGCCATACGATCGAGACGCAGTTCACGCTGGGTTTGGCGCTTGCGGCGCTTGCCGTCGACGGCAAGGCCAAGGTTCCGCCCTTCGATGCCGCCCACGAGGCGCCGATGCGGGCAGGCGCCACCGCCGCCGTCGTGACCGCGATCGGGCACCAGCGCGGCGAGGGCGTTGCCGTTCTTTCCGCAAATGCGTGAGGAGTGAAAGATATGACAGCTTCCGCTTATAGGGATCACCTCGGCCGTCCGATCGTGGCCGTGACCGGCATGGGCATCATCACCTCGCTCGGTCAGGGCCTCAGCGACAACTGGGCAGCGCTCTCGTCAGGCACGTCGGGCATTCACGAGATCAACCGTTTTCCGACCGAGGGATTGTCGACGCGGATCGCCGGCACCGTCGATTTTATCGGCATTCCGGTTCCGAACGCCGTCGAGCGTTCCTACGCCTTCGCGCGGGAAACGACGATTGAGGCGCTTGCCGATGCCGGCCTTTCCGGCGATTTCAACGGCCCGCTGTTCCTTGCCGCCCCGCCGATCGAACCGGAATGGAGCGCGCGTTTCGAGCTCGCCGACCGTTCGCCGGCCTCCGAGCATCCGGGTGATGCCTACGAACGATTCCTGACGGCGCTGCGCCAGCGCCCGGACCCGGCCTTTCATGAGGCGGCGCTGTTCGGCGCGATTTCCGAGCGCCTTGCCGACCGGTTCGGCACGCGCGGCCTTCCCGTCACGCTGTCGACGGCGTGCGCCTCCGGCGTCACGGCGATCCAGCTCGGCATCGAGGCAATCCGCCAAGGCCGGACGAGCCGAGCGCTGACGGTTGCGACCGACGGCTCTCTCAGCGCCGAGGCGCTGATCCGCTTCTCGCTGCTCTCGGCTCTCTCGACGCAGAACGACCCGCCGACCAAGGCCTCCAAGCCGTTCAGCAAGGATCGCGACGGTTTCGTCATCGCCGAAGGCGCGGCGACACTGGTGCTGGAATCGCTGGAAGCGGCGGTCGCCCGCGGCGCCAAGGTGCTCGGCATCATGAAGGGCGCCGGCGACAAGGCCGACAGCTTTCACCGCACCCGGTCGTCGCCGGATGGCGGCCCGGCGATTGCGACGATCCGCGCGGCCCTTGCCGATGCCGGCATCGATGAGAGCGGCATCGGCTATATCAACGCTCACGGCACTTCGACGCCCGAAAATGACAAGATGGAATATGGCGCGATGTCAGCCGTCTTCGGCGAGCGGATCGTCGGCATTCCTGTTTCGTCGAACAAGTCGATGATCGGCCATACGCTGACGGCGGCCGGCGCCGTCGAGGCGGTGTTCTCGCTGCAGACGATGCTGACCGGCACGTTGCCGCCGACGATCAACTATACCAATCCCGATCCGTCGATCGTTCTCGATGTCGTGCCGAACAAGAAGCGGCAAGCACAGGTTTCAGCCGTGCTTTCCAACTCCTTCGGCTTCGGCGGGCAGAATGCCAGCCTTGTCATGGCGCTCGAACCGGCTTAAGCGGTTCCCGACACATTTTTGAGACGAGATGACGCCTACAGCATCGGCCCGAAAATCGGCCGATTTTCGGAAAGCCTGATGCGTAGATTTAAAGAGTTAGAGCGTCCTTTGTGCGTCCGAACGGACGCACGGCGCTCTAAAGGCGAGGGATTTTGCCATGCGCGCTTTGCAACTGATCGACGACCGCAAGCTTGAGATCACCGACCTGCCGGAACCGGACGCGCCTGGCGCCGGCGAGGTGACGCTGCGCGTCAAAGCGGTAGCGCTCAACCATATCGATCTCTGGGGCTGGCGCGGCATGGCTTTCGCCAAGCGCAAGATGCCGCTAGTCATCGGTGCTGAGGCTTCCGGCGTCGTGGAATCGATCGGCCCGGGTGTTGCCAACGTGCTGCCAGGTCAACTCGTCTCGATCTATGGCGCGCGCACCTGCGGCCTCTGCCGCCCCTGCCGCGAAGGCCGCGACAATCTCTGCGAACATGTCTCCGGTGTGCACGGCTTCCATCTCGACGGCTTTGCGCAGGAGAAGGTCAACCTTCCCGCGCGCCTGCTGGTGCCGGCTCCTCCCGGCGTCGATGCGATCGGTGCAGCACTTGCTCCCGTCACCTTCGGCACGGTCGAACACATGCTGTTCGACAATGCCAAGCTCGAACCTGGCGAGACCATTCTCGTCCATGCCGGCGGCTCCGGCATCGGCACGGCGGCGATCCAGCTTGCCAAGAAGATCGGCTGCACCGTCATCACCACGGTCGGTTCCGACGACAAGATCGAAAAGGCCAAGGCGCTCGGCGCCGATCACGTCATCAACTACCGCACCGACCGTTTCGAGGGCGTGGTGCGTAAGCTCACCAAGAAGAAGGGCGTCGACGTTGTCTTCGAACATGTCGGCAAGGATACCTGGGCGGGCTCGATGCTCTGCATGAAGCGCGGCGGGCGCCTCGTAACCTGTGGCTCGACCTCGGGTGTTTCCACGGAGATGAACCTGATGATGCTGTTCCAGCAGCAGCTTAAGCTCTTTGGCTCGTTCGGCTGCCGGATGGAGAACATGGCGAACGCGATGCAGAAGATGGGCCGCGGGCTCGTCCGTCCCGTCATCGATACCGAGGTCAGCTTCAACGATATCGACCGGGCGCTCGAGCGGATGGAATCGCGCCAGATCTTCGGCAAGATCATCCTGAAGATGGATTGACCGCGTGAAGCTGTTCATCACCCGGATCGTCCTGGCGCTCAGGCATTTCCAGCAATGGCTGGTGGCGCAGATGATGTTCGGCTTCCTGAACCTCCTGAAGCTGTTTCCGGCCGATGGCGCGATCCGTTTCGCCGACAGGACGATGCGCCGCCTCGGCCGGCTGACCAGCCGCCACAGACTGATGCTGACCAATCTGCGCAACGCCTTTCCCGAGAAGAGCGAAGCCGAGATCGAAGACATCGCGCTGGCAAGCTGGGGCAATATGGGCCGGCTTGCGGCCGAATATGTTTTCCTCGACCAGCTGTTCGACTATGACCCCGAAAAACCGGAGCCGGGCAGAGTGGAGGTGTCGGGCATCCCGATCTTCCTCGATCTGCGCGACAATCCGCGCCCCTTCATCGTCTTTACCGGCCATACCGCCAATTTTGAGCTGCTGCCGGTGGCGGGTGCGGCCTTCGGCCTTCATGTGACCGTGCTCTTTCGGCCGCCGAACAATCCCTATATCGCCAAGAAAGTCTTCGATTTCAGAAGCGCGCGCATGGGCAAGCTGGTGCCCTCGCATGCCGGCTCCTCCTTCGCGCTCGCCCGGCAGCTGGAAGCAGGCCAGGGCGTGGGCGTGCTCGTCGACCAGAAATTCCGCAAAGGGCTGAAGGGGATATTCTTCGGGCGCGAGGTCAAGACCAATCCGCTGCTGCCGAAGCTGGTGCGCCAGTTCGACTGCGAGGTCTATCCGGCGCGTTGCATCCGTTTGCCCGGTAATCGCTATCGGCTGGAGATCGAGCCGCGGCTGGACATGCCGCGCGACGCCAGGGGCAATCTCGACCTGCCGGCGGCCGCCCAGCTGCTCAACGACAAGGTGGAAAGCTGGGTGCGGCAATACCCGGAGCAGTGGCTTTGGTATCACGACCGCTGGCAGATCAAGCAGACGCTCAGCTCCTAGAATGACAAGTAGAGTATGATGCCGCGCGAGAACCGCTCACAACTTTCGGCATCATGCTGCTGAAACGTCCACCCTCACTTATCAGCGGTGAAAAGCGGCAGGCGCTCTCGGATTGAAACAGAGGGCGCTCCATGTTACCCGTCACCACTAAAGCGCGAATAATATCTACCGTGGGGCGCAATCTACAGCGCAGGGCGTCTTTCGGACGCACAAAGACGCCGTAGTACTTTGAATTGCTTCATACTCTATTTTTAAATCTGTTCGGATTTATGAATAGAATTATGCAGAAGAGATGCGGCCCGCCAGGTTTCGGACTCGTCTCTTGGGATAGTGGGATGGGAGGCGTTTTGCTGGAGCTTTTTCGAGCTTTCTCCTTGCGTTGCACGCAAATCGAGGAAGCCATACGGTTGGGGGACGATCAGCGCGTCACGGCGCTCGACGGCCATGTCGAGCCGCTGGTCGAGGCAATCCTCGCTCATCGAGCGGTCAATCTGCTCGAAGTCTACATGCAACTGCAGTTTGTGAGCCACCTGATTAGCCAGGACGCCGACGACAGCGCCAGCGTCACCGAGCACACGACGGTGCTTTCCTATCTGCTGGACCGCTATTTTAGCGCACATGGGCCAGACTGGCGTGTGCCTGCGCCGCAGGACATGCGCATTGAACCGCCGGCGGCCTATGTGCCGGATACCGACAACGGCCAGTTTCTCAATGCGGCGATCCTCGACACCATGCCGGATCGCGTCGCGGTGCTGACACGGGATTACCGCTACCTTTATTCCAATCCAGCCAACTGCGCCGATCTCAACATGAAGCCGATGGAGCTCATCGGAAGGCACATTTCCGAATTCATCGGCGAGGAGCTGTTTGCCGCGTGCGCCAAAGACAAGCTCGACGCCTGCTTTGCCGGTGAGCAGATCGACGACGCCTATGAGCGCTCGGCCGGTGGTGCCGGATCGCGGCAGGTGCGCTGTCGCATGTCGCCGTTGCGCGATGCGGGCGGTACGGTGATCGGCGCGCTGCTCGTCATGGAGGATATCGATCGTCAGCGGCCAGTTAGAACAGGATGATTTTAGGCCGGGTCGGCCTGAAATCTGAATCCTGTTCTAAATTAAAGAGTTGGAGCATGATGTCGTCCGAAAACCGCGCACAGTTTTCGGCATCCTGCTCTAGCTGATCAACCGGCTGCCCAGAGCAACCGCCTTCAGGCAGCCGCCCAGACGGCGAGTTCGTAGCCGTCGCGGTCGAGGAAGTGAAAGCGGCGGCCGCCAGGAAAATCGGTGATCGGCCGGACGATCGTGCCGCCGGCCCTCTCGACCGACGTCAGCACCTCTTCAAGATCCCTGGCATAGACGACAACAAGCGGGCCGCCCGGCCGCACCGGTCCGTAATCGGTGAAGCCGCCCTTAAGCCGGCCATCGTCGAATTCGCAGTAGTTTGGGCCGTAGTCGGTGAAACGCCAGCCGAAGGCCGAGCCGTAGAAGGCTTTGGCGGCGGCGATGTCGGCGACGTTGAACTCGACATAATCGATGCGGCGATCGTGGTTTTCTGACTTCTCGGCCATCTATCTCTCCATCAGGGCTTTCAGCATGGCGAGATCCTTCTCGACATGGGCGGCATCGGCTGAAAACTGCGCATCGGTCATGCCGGGCAGGCGCAACAGCGTGAACATGACCTCGCAGCCATCGCCGTTCGGCACGATGCGCAGCGCATTATAGACCCTGAGGCCGGATTCGATGGTCACCGTGTGGTCGATCACGCCGAATTCATTGGTCGGCACGAAGCTCACCTTGACGGTGCCAAGCGCGCCGTGGGCAATCCAGTCGGCGCCGTTAGGCTCAAGGCCGCTCGCAAGGCCGGAGGCCCAGAGCGGCATGTTCTCCGGCCTGCCGGCGAAATCATAGACGTCGCGCCAGTCGCGCTCGATCGATTGGTGAATGATTTTCGCGGGCATCGTCGACATGGCTTGCAGGTCCTTAATTGATCTGGCTGTAGTAACAGGCCGATCCGCGGGGTCTTGAACAAAACGGTCAGTCTGGCCTTTTCGGCATGCCGAACTGGCCGAGAATGACGGCGGGTGTCAGGCTCGAGAACTCGCCGACCTCTCGCGTCATATGGGCCTGATCGGCAAAGCCCGCCTCGAGTGCGAAGTGCGCAAGCGCCATCGTGTCCGACCTGCGGCAGAGGTCGAGGAAACGCTGGAACCGGCGGATCCGTTCCAGCGTCTTGGCGCCGTAGCCGAAATGATGGTGGCATCGGCGGCGCAACTGCCTTTCGCTCATGCCGAGCCGGTCAAACAGCCCGGGCGTCTGGCGACCGCTGTCGGCGACGTCGAAGATAATGGCGGCGTCCAGGGCAGGTTCGTCCTCATCGCGGGCGGCCTCTTCGAGCAGGCGGCCAAACAGCGCCATGGCTTCAGAAGGATCGCGACAATCGCCAAGCCGCGCCTCGAATTTGGCCGCGTCCTTCCAGCCGATGTCAGCAAGCGGCACCGAGCAGCCGACCGGCGCCGAAAGCGGCGTCTTCAGCCACGGTGCGGCGGCGCCCGGCGCAAAACGTGCGCCGATAACCGTCGCGCCAGTCCGGAGTACGGGAAAGGCCGCTGTCCTGTCGGGGCCGGCGACAACCAGCCGGCCGTCGATCCAAAGGAGATCACAATAACCGTCCGGCACGATCGCCACCATCGCCGGTGGACCGTCGTGGAGCGAGTGCGACCAGAGCCGGCTGAAATGGCGCCGCAGCGGCGGCGGCGGAGCATATTCGCGGTAGCGGCCGGCGACGGCCGCGAGCAGAGCCGTATCTTTTCGTTTTTCCGAGGCCAATGCGATATCTCCCGAAATGTGGATGATACCATCAGATAGGGCATCAAGGGCAGGTCGCGAGAAAACTTGGTTGCCGATGAGCCGGCGCAAACGGTTGTCGGACAAGCCGGGATATTGCAAGCTTCATTTCATTGGCTTTCGCGAACCGATTAGACCCTTGCCAGACTTGCCGTTTGACCGAGACAGTGCCACAACACCGGTCCAAATGACACATCGGAGGTTTGTCGTGGAAAAGGCAGAAATCGGACTGATCGGCCTCGCGGTCATGGGCTCCAACCTGGCGCTCAACATCGCGGAGAAAGGCAATAAAATTGCGGTCTTCAACCGTACGCCGGAGAAAACCGACGAGTTCTACGAAAGCGCCGGCGATCTGAAGAAGCAGATCATTCCGTGCAAGACCATCGAAGAGTTCGTCGATGCGATCCGGCCGCCGCGCCCGATCATCATCATGATTAAGGCGGGTGATCCCGTCGACCAGCAGATGGAACTGCTGCGCCCCCATCTGTCCAAGGGCGACATCATGATCGATGCCGGCAACGCCAATTTCCGCGACACCGTCGCCCGCTTCGACCGCCTGAAGAATACCGATCTGACCTTCATTGGCATGGGTGTTTCCGGCGGCGAGGAAGGTGCGCGCCACGGCCCGTCGATCATGGTCGGCGGCACGGAGGAATCCTGGAAGCGCGTCGAGAAGGTGCTGACCTCGATCGCCGCCCGCTACAATGACGAGCCCTGCGTCGCCTGGCTCGGCAATGACGGTGCCGGCCATTTCGTCAAGACCATCCATAACGGCATCGAATATGCCGATATGCAGATGATCGCCGAAATCTACGGCATCCTGCGCGACGGTCTCGGCAAAAGCGCCTCCGACATCTCCGGTATCTTCGGCGAGTGGAACAAGGGCCGGCTGAACTCCTACCTGATCGAGATTTCCGAGAAGGTACTTGCCGCGACCGATCCCGTTTCCGGCGGGCCGATGGTCGACATGATCCTCGACAAGGCCGGCCAGAAGGGCACCGGCAAATGGTCGGCGATCGAGGCGCAGAACATGGGCATTCCGGCAACGGCGATCGAAGCCGCGGTCGCCGCCCGCAGCCTCTCTTCGATGAAGTCTGAGCGCGAAGCCGCCGAAAAGATCTTCGGCACGCAGGCCGTATCCTTCCCGATCGCTTACGGCCCCGAACTCAACAAGGATCTGGAGCTGGCGCTGTTTGCCGCCAAGATCGGCGCTTATGCGCAGGGCTTCGCGGTGATGGCGGAAGCCTCGCGCGAATTCAACTGGTCGCTGCCGATGCCGACGATTGCCAGGATCTGGCGTGCCGGCTGCATCATCCGCTCGCAGTTCCTCGACGAGATCACCTCGGCCTTCACCAAGGCGCCCGACGCTGCGAACCTGATCGTTACGCCGGCCTTCTCCGACATGGTCAAGGAATCGATCCCGGCGCTGCGTCGCGTCGTCACTGCGGCCATTTCCGCCGGCCTGCCGGTGCCGGCGCTGTCCTCGGCGCTGACCTATTTCGACGCCTATCGCCAGGGCAGGGGAACCGCCAACCTCATCCAGGCGCAGCGCGATTTCTTCGGCGCCCACGGCTTCGACCGTCTTGATGGTAAGGATTTCCATCACGGCCCCTGGGGCAGCGGTGCCTCGACTTTCTGAAGTTTGCCGAAACGACATCAACGAAGAGCCCGGCCGTCGCGCCGGGCTTTTTCGTGGGGTCTGTGGTGCTGCCGCATGTTTCGATCAGCAGGACGGTGCCCACGCACCTCAGTCTATAACCTCGGATAATCGTCTGCGGAAGAGGGGCAGCGAATTCCCGCGAGATTCGCGTGGGATCTACGACACTTCGTTTCAATAGGATAAGACACTGTTTATACGCGACAAGGTGGCTGAGGAATTGACAGGGATGCTGATCCGAGACGAAACGCTTGACGATATCGATGCGATCCATGATCTGACCTCGACCGCTTTCAAGCCGATGCCCTATAGCAACGGTACGGAAGCGGAGATTGTCCGGAGACTTCGGGCGGCGGGCGATTTGACGATCTCGCTGGTGGCGGAACAGGACGGGGAGATCCTGGGGCATATCGCGTTTTCGCCGGTGACCATTGACGGCGCACATGCTGGCTGGTTCGGGCTGGGGCCGATATCGGTCAAGCCGGAGAGACAGCGGCAGGGAATCGGCAAAGCGCTGATCGTTAGGGGAGCTGAACTGCTGAAGGACATGGGTGCGAGCGGATGCGCGCTGATTGGCAATCCCCACATCTATGGCCGTGTTGGTTTCAGCAGCGACGGGCAACTGAAATACCTCGACCTCGATACGCGGCTCGTGCAGCGGATTGTTTTCCGTGGATCCCCGCCAAGTGGGACGCTGCAATTCGCCCCGGCATTTGAAAGCTAAAGCATGTCGCGCAAAAGTGGGCAGCGGTTTTCCCAGGCAAAGTGCGAAGCGCTTTTGCGGCGACGACATGCGTAAAAACAAAGAGCTAAAGCGCAAGGAGCGAATCTGAAAGATCGCGGCGCGCTTTAGATTAGAAGATCCATCTAACATCCGAAACTCAAACCCAACCTGACAGGGAAGGCGGCGACATGTCTGAAACGGGCGCGATGACCATCCGAACCGAGCGTCTTCGGCTCCGCATGCCTGAGATCGACGATTTCGCCGCCTATGCGCAGCTGATGGCGTCGCCGCGATCGATCGGAATGGGCGGGCCGTTCGATCTGCGCGCAGCGTGGGGGATGTTCTGTCATGACGTCGCCCTGTGGGAGCTTTTCGGGCACGGAGCGCTGACGATCGAGCTTGGCGAAACCGGCGAGTGTGTTGGTCAGGTGGGAATCAATCATGGACCGCTCTTTCCGGAGAAGGAATTGGGCTGGTTCGTCTATGAGGAATATGAGGGCCAGGGTTATGCCACCGAAGCGGCCTTGGCGCTACGCGACTGGGCCTTTGCGACGCTCAAGCTGCCATCGCTCGTCAGCTATATCGCGCCCGGCAATGCGGCGTCCGTTGCCGTTGCGGAACGGCTCGGCGCGCGCCTTGATCTCACCGCGCCTCGAAGTGATCCCAAGGATCTCGTCTACCGTCACTTCACCCCTTGAGACAGGCGGGCTAGGATGAAATCCGCCCGGTCAGCGGCCGTGATTTTCGGCAGGATGACGACCTCGTAGCCGAGTGCCGGATAGATCGCGGCAAGCCGGTCATATTCGGTGGCCGCCTCGTCGAAGCCATGGCGCCGCTCGGGGTCGGTGGTGTAGATTTCCGGCCATGGCGGCGTCAGAAAAACTATGTGGTGATAGAGGTTGCCGGCGGTCGATTTTTCCAGGACCGGTTCGCCGGTCAGATACTGAAGCACTGCGGCGGCATCGATCAGCCCACGGTCGAAAAACGTCCAGCTGGCCTGCTCGTTCGCCGCTATATAGTCGGCCATCGCCATCGCGATCGCGCGGCGGGCAAAGGCCACCATATCGATCCAGGGTAGGGCCGCCCCGCCGCCTTCAAGCTCTTGGCTGACGATCCGCCGGCCGGGCTCTTCGACGACGGCATGACCGCGGGCGGCAAGTTCCAGAAGAAGTGTCGATTTTCCTCCGCCGGAACAGCCCGAAATCAAGACCGACCTGTTCATGGTCAAGCTCCAGTCTCAAATTCCTGTGTCAGGCGGCCCGGCCGGCGCGCGCCAATCCGTGATCCACCAGCCTGTCAATGATTTCGGCGTAACTGACGCCGCTTGCCGCCATCGCCTTGGAATACATGCTGATGTCGGTAAAGCCGGGGATGGTGTTGATCTCATTGACGAGGAACCGCATGTCATCCGTCAGGAAAAAGTCGACGCGGGCCATGGCGTCGCAGCCGACGGCCCTGAAGGCTCTTGCGGCCATGTCGCGCATGGCGGCCTCGACCTTCTCAGGCAGTTCGGCCGGGACTTTCAGCGCCGCGCCCTTCTCGTCAATATATTTAGCATCGTAGCTGTAGAAGCCGTGACTTTCCGCCGGCACGATCTCTCCCGGCCGGGAGACGAAGAGTTCTCCTGCCGCATCCTCCAGCACGCTGAATTCGATCTCGCGGCCGGCAACGAATTCCTCGGCAAGCAGGACGCGATCATGGCGGAAGGCTTCCGCAAGGGCGCCTGCGAATTCCTGGCTGGCATGGACCTTGGCGACGCCGACCGATGATCCCTGCCGCGCCGGCTTGATGAAGAGCGGCAGGCCAAGCTCGCTTTCGAGGGCTGCAAGCGATGGAACCGCGTCCTCCCGGATCGTCACCGCGCGCGCCACCGGCAGGCCTGCTGCCTTCAGCAGGCGCTTGGCGATATCCTTGTCGAGTGCTGCGGCTGAGCCGAGGATGCCGCAGCCGGCAAGTGGCACGCGGGCCACCTCTGCCACACCTTGCACTGAGCCGTCTTCGCCATGCGGGCCGTGCAGCACGGGAAACAGGATGTCGATCCTTGGCAATTCATGCGAAGCGCCATGGGCCGGGATTGCCAGCATCCGGCCCTGTCCGCCGGGCACGAGGCAGATTTCGACGCCTGATGAAGGTGTCGCCAGCACGCCCTCCTCGAAATTGCTGAGCAGCCATTGTCCCTCGCGAGTGACGAAAACAGGGACGGCGTCATATTTCTCGGGCTTGAGCGCGCCCATGACATTGGTTGCCGAAAGGATGGAAACCTCATGTTCGGCCGAGCGGCCGCCGAAGAGCACGGCGATGCGCAGCCTGTTTGGGAAAGGGATCATGCAAGCCTCCGAAACGATCTGGTGTTGAAAAGGTCAGGCGTCGACAGATATGCCGCGATTGGCAAAGAAGCGGTCGAAGACGGCGAGCGGCAGCGTCACATCGGCCTGGCTCGCCGCGTCATGGCCGGACGGGTTGTGGAAGCGGATCATCTCGTCGCTGGCCGCCGTCACCAGCACCAGATGGCCGCCCTTCGACGGCGGCTCGTGCTCCGGCCAGCGGATGGCCGAATGCACCGAGGCGATGAAGAAGCGCCGCTTCGACAGAAGCTCTGGAATGGCCGATGTCTCGACGCCTGTCATCGTCTCTGCACCAAGCGCGAATCGGTCGGCGGCGAAGCGGACGAAAGGTGCGTAGATCAGCCCCTTGATCGAGGCATCGATCTCGTTGACGACATAACCGCCATATCTAGTGCAGGCCCGGGCAAGTTCGAGGGTCGGATGGATTTCGCCGCGGGCGGCAAGGATCGACTTCAGGCAGGCCATGCCGCAGACATTGACCGCCCAGCGCGCATATTCCTCGATCGTTGTGGCGCCAGAATGGCGCCAGAGCGGATCACGCAACAGGGCCGGCGATCCCTCGGCAAGCACCGGGAGCGTCATGCTGGGTGTTTCCCATTGGCTGAAATAGGGCACGCTCGGCTGCATTCTGTCGATCTCCCCCGTGGTTCGCCTCATGAGATGGCCGGCAATCTTGGCTTTTTTCGAACCGATGCCCATCTCCGAATCCATAGCCTCTAAGGGTAAGGCGGGCGCGCCGCGGTGGACGCGAAATTAAGGCAAGGAGCGGCGTAGCGGCGTCCATCCGATCATATGGCGCCCGAGTACGCCGGCGAAAGATTTAGGGCATGCGCTAACCTTCCCTCCATCATTCCTGTGCTTGTCACAGGAACCCAGTGCGCCCAAGTCCTTGGGCGCAAGAGACTTTTTCAACGTCGTGTAGAGTCATTCACCGCGCGGACGCGCGGTGGCGGGATTCCTATGACAAGCACAGGAATGACGGAGGAGAGGTTAATGCTCCCGACGAAGCGAAAGGAGGGCGTGTGCGCCGGCGTTTGATGCATCAAAGAGCAGCGTCGTGGCATGTCCTTCGAGGCTTCGCCCTAAGGGCTACGTGCCTCAAGCGCGAGGGATGTTAGCGGATGCCACGCGCTTCATCCTGTGCCCGCCTTACCGTCCGCTCTCCGGCCAGATCGGCTGGCTGATGCTCTGCAGCAGTTCCGGTTCGACGCCGTCGATGCGGGCGATGACGGCTTTGGCCATTTCGCGGCCGGCTTGGCGCACGTCTTCCTGGACAGTGATGATCTCCGGGCGGATCCAGTTTAGGATCGGCACAGACTGCTTCGACACCATGTCGAGATCGCGGCCGAGCGCCTTGCCGGCAGCCTCGATGCCGGCATTGACGGCAATCGCCGCGCTGCCGGCCGAACAGACGATGCCGTCAGGCGCGTTTTCCGAGCGCATCATCACTTCGACGACGTCGCGGATATCGGCAAGCGGCGCATCGCTGTTGATACGCAGCGGCACTTCCTCGGCGCCGTAATCGTGCAGGCCAGTCTGGAAGCCGATGCGGACGTGGGCGTAATAGGTGAGTTTACTCGGCGGCTGCAGCAGGGCGATGCGCCGCCGGCCGCGCTTGACCAGCCGTTCCACCGCCTGGTGGGCGAAGGCTTCGTTGTTGAAATCGTGGAAGGGGTGGGTGAGACCCGCATCAGTGCGCCCATGGGTGGCGAAGGGCATGCCGCGTTCGGTCAGCAGCCGCACGCGCGGATCGTCCGGCTCGATGCGCGAGATGATGACGCCGTCGGCCGAGCCGGTATCGAGGATGTAGCGCACCGGCAGCATCGGATCCTTGCTGTGGGAATGCGGCGTGACGACGATATGATAGGGCGTGCCGGACAGGACCTCCGAGATGCCGAAGACCATCTGGCTCGAAAAGCCCATGATCTCTTCATCGATGCTGAGGACGAGGGCAATGACGTTGGTCTTGCCAGTACGCAAGCGCACGCCGGCTCTGTTCGGCTGGTAACCGAGCTGGCGGGCGACCATGCGCACCCGCTCCTTGGTTTCCGCCCCAATGTCGGGCGCATCCTTCAGCGCGCGCGACACCGTCGTCACGCCGAGACCGGTCATGAAGGCGATCGTCTTCAACGTTGGGCGCTCACGCGCCGCTGGCGCTGTTGCCGCTTGCCCGAAATTTCCTTTGTTTTCCATCCCTGTAGGCCTGCCTTGCGCGAATTGGTGTCGCTTATAGAGGCTTTTCCAAGCGCCGTAAGCCCGCCGCCTGCCAAAATCGCGCCTCCCTAAGGAACTCAATCTGTAACGATACAGTAGAAATGTCGAGGGCTTTTTGTTGAGTGCATTGCAACATTGTACGCACAGGTTGAATTTGCGATTCATGCCGCGTTTTTCTGCACATGCGAAAAGGATAATGCGTCCGAAAAAACCGCCCCCCGGATTTTTCTGTTTTTTTTCATCGACATGATGCGGCTGTGCACCTGCGAAATCCTGTGGCTGAATACCAGTTCAAAGCACGTTACAGTCCAATTGGAAACAGGCAGAAGTAGCAATTCTTGTTCTCGTGGAAAAATTTGCAAGCGAACGGTTGCGTGCTGAAATCGATTGATCTAAGTTTTTCCGGCAACGTTTCAGTGAGGGAGGAAAACTCATGAAAATCCGTATTATGGCAGCCATGCTTGCCGCCTCAGTCGCGCTTCCGTTCGGAGCCGCCAACGCCACCGATCTCGAAGTCACGCATTGGTGGACATCAGGTGGCGAATCTGCCGCCGTCGCCGAGTTGGCAAAGGCATTCGACGCCACCGGCAACCATTGGGTCGACGGCGCAATCGCCGGCTCCGGCGGCACTGCCCGTCCGATCATGATCAGCCGCATTACCGGCGGCGACCCGATGGGCGCCACGCAGTTCAACCATGGCCGCCAGGCTGAGGAACTCGTCCAGGCCGGCCTGATGCGCGACCTGACCGACGTGGCGACCGCAGAGCACTGGAAGGATATCATCCGTCCGGCGAGCCTGCTCGATTCTTGCACCATCGACGGCAAGATCTATTGCGCGCCCGTCAACATCCACTCCTGGCAGTGGCTGTGGCTTTCGAATGCCGCCTTCAAGAAGGCCGGCGTCGAGGTTCCGAAGAACTGGGACGAGTTCGTCGCTTCCGCTCCGGCTCTCGAAAAGGCCGGAATCATTCCGCTCGCCGTCGGCGGTCAGCCGTGGCAGGCGACAGGCGCGTTCGACGTGCTGATGGTTGCGGTCGCTGGCAAAGATACCTTCAACAAGGTCTTCAAGGACAAGGATGCGACAGTTGCTGCCGGTCCTGAAATCGCCAAGGTCTTCAAGGCCGCCGACGATGCGCGGCGCATGGCCAAGGGTAGCAACGTCCAGGATTGGAACCAGGCAACCAACCTCGTCATCACGGGCAAGGCCGGTGGCCAGATCATGGGTGACTGGGCGCAGGGCGAATTTGCACTCGCCGGCCAGAAAGCTGGTACCGACTACACTTGCCTGCCGGGCCTCGGCGTCAACGAGATCATCTCGACCGGCGGCGACGCCTTCTACTTCCCGCTGCTGAAGGACGCCGAAAAGTCCAAGGCGCAGGCTGTGCTTGCCAAGACCCTGCTCGATCCCAAGACCCAGGTTGCCTTCAACCTGAAGAAGGGTTCGCTGCCGGTTCGCGGCGACGTCGATCTCGCCGCCGCCAATGATTGCATGAAGAAGGGTCTCGATATCCTGGCCAAGGGCAACGTGATTCAAGGCACCGACCAGTTGCTCTCGGCAGACAGCCAGAAGCAGAAGGAAGACCTCTTCTCCGAATTCTTCGCCAATCCGTCGATGACGCCTGAGGACGCTCAGAAGCGTTTTGCCGGGATCATCGCTTCGGCCGATTGATCGGGTAGATTCGCCGCTTTGCGATCCGGCTTTTCAAGAGCCGGATCGTGTCCCGAACTGAAGTTCGGCCGGCGGCGTCTTTCCGGCATCCCCGGCAAATCCCGGGGGCGGGGACGGGCCAGGCTCGTTCTGTCACGGGTCGCAGTTGCGATTTGAGGAGAAGTGTTCATGACAGGTCAAGCGCAAGCCGGCCGGCCGATCAAGTTACTGCGCAATCTGAATGCCAAGATTGCGTCCATTCCCATGATCCTGACAGCGCTGGTGATTTTTGTCGGCGGCACGCTCTGGACCGTCTTTTATTCCTTCACCAATTCGAAGCTCCTTCCGCGATTGAGCTTCGTCGGGATCGATCAGTACGAGCGGCTTTGGGCCGCACCGCGCTGGGTAACGGCGATCGAGAATCTGGCTCTGTACGGGGTTCTTTCGCTGATCTTCAGCCTGGTCATCGGTTTCCTGCTTGCTGCGCTGATGGATCAGAAGATCCGTTTCGAAAATACGTTCCGAACCATCTTTCTCTACCCGTTCGCGCTGTCCTTCATCGTGACGGGCCTCGTGTGGCAGTGGATTTTGAACCCCGATTTCGGCATTCAGTCGGTTGTGCGTTCGCTCGGCTGGACGAGCTTCACATTCAATCCGCTCTATACGCCTGAAATCGTCATCTACGGCATTCTGATCGCGGCGCTATGGCAGGGAACGGGTCTGGTGATGTGCCTGATGCTTGCCGGTCTGCGCGGCATCGACGAGGACATCTGGAAAGCGGCGCGCGTCGACGGCATCCCGATGTGGAAGACCTATCTCTTCATTGTCATTCCAATGATGCGGCCGGTCTTCATCACGACGATCGTCATCATCGCTTCCGGTATCGTCAAGGTCTACGATCTCGTCGTCGCTCAGACATCTGGCGGTCCTGGCATCTCATCGGAAGTGCCGGCGAAATATGTCTACGACTACATGTTCCAGGCACAAAACCTGGGGCAGGGCTTTGCCGCCTCGACGATGATGCTGGTGACGGTCGCAATAATTATCGTCCCGTGGGCCTATTTGGAATTCGGAGGAGGGCGCAAACGTGGCTGATACAGGAACTCTCAACACCGTTGCCGCCGGCATCGATCCCGTCGCGCCGAGGCTCGGCGAAGGCCCGAGCGGCGCTAAGCCGCGCCCGGCGCTATCGTCGCGCAACATCATGCTCTACGGCACGCTGACCGTGGCGGCACTTTATTATCTGCTGCCGCTCTACGTGATGGTTGTGACTTCGCTGAAGGGCATGCCGGAAATCCGGCTCGGCAACATTTTCTCGCCGCCGATGGAGATCACTTTCGAACCCTGGGTGAAGGCCTGGGCGGAGGCCTGCACCGGGCTCAATTGCGATGGCCTGTCGCGCGGGTTCTGGAATTCGGTGCGCATCACGGTGCCGTCGGTCATCATTTCGATCGCCATCGCTTCGGTGAACGGTTATGCGCTGGCAAACTGGCGCTTCAAGGGGTCCGAGCTGTTCTTCTCGATCCTCATCGTCGGAGCGTTCATCCCCTATCAGGTGATGATCTATCCGATCGTCATCATCCTTCGCGAAATCGGCCTCTACGGCACGCTGAGCGGCCTCGTCATCGTGCATTCGATTTTCGGCATGCCGATCCTGACGCTGCTGTTTCGCAATTATTTCGTGTCTTTGCCGGAAGAGTTGTTCAAGGCGGCACGCGTCGACGGCGCGGGTTTCTGGCAGATCTTCCTGAAGATCATGGTGCCGATGTCGCTGCCGATCTTCGTCGTCGCCATGATCCTGCAGGTGACCGGCATCTGGAACGACTTCCTGTTCGGCGTCGTCTTTACCCGGCCGGACACCTATCCGATGACCGTGCAGCTCAACAACATCGTCAATTCCGTCCAGGGCGTGAAGGAATACAACGTCAACATGGCCGCGACGATCCTGACGGGTCTCGTGCCGTTGATCGTCTATTTCGTGTCCGGACGGCTTTTCGTCCGTGGCATCGCCGCCGGCGCAGTGAAGGGTTGATCCCATGAACATGAATTCGAATGTCTCCAACTCAAGCGTCTCCATCAAGGATCTGTCGCTGAATTTCGGCTCGGTCAGCGTGCTCAAGGACCTCAACCTCGACATCAACGACGGCGAATTCCTGGTGCTGCTCGGCTCGTCCGGCTGCGGCAAGTCGACCTTGCTGAACTGCATTGCCGGCCTGCTCGACGCATCGGAAGGGCAGATCTTCATCAAGGGCAAAAACGTTACCTGGGAAGAGCCGAAGGACCGCGGCATCGGCATGGTCTTCCAGTCCTATGCGCTTTATCCGCAGATGACCGTTGAAAAGAACCTCTCCTTCGGCCTCCGCGTCGCCAAGGTGCCGCAGGCGGAGATCGACAAGCGCGTGGCGCGTGCCTCCGAGATCCTGCAGATCCAGCCGCTCTTGAAGCGCAAGCCTGCCGAGCTTTCCGGCGGCCAGCGGCAGCGCGTGGCGATCGGCCGGGCACTGGTGCGCGATGTCGACGTCTTCCTGTTCGACGAGCCGCTGTCCAACCTCGACGCCAAGCTGCGTTCGGAACTGCGCGTCGAAATCAAGCGCCTGCACCAGTCGCTGAAGAACACGATGATCTACGTCACACACGACCAGATCGAGGCGCTGACACTCGCCGACCGTATAGCCATCATGAAGAGCGGCATCATCCAGCAGCTCGACGATCCGACGACGATCTACAATAAGCCGCGCAATCTGTTCGTCGCCGGCTTCATCGGCTCGCCGTCGATGAACTTCCTGCATGGCGAGTTGGTCAACTCAGGCGACGGCATTGCCTTTTCTGCCAACGGCGTCATTTTCTCGCTTGCTGCCTACGATGCCAGCGAGACGCTGCAGCCCGGCCGCAAGGTGGTGCTCGGCGTTCGCCCAGAGCACATCAAGGTCAACGAGAATGCTGGCGGCGAAGAACATGACGCCACCGTCGATATCGAGGAGCCGATGGGCGCCGACAATCTTCTGTGGTTGAAACATGCCGGTCACACGATGTCGGTACGCGTCAACGGCGCGCGCCGCTTCAATGTCGGAGCCAAGGTGAAACTCAACTTCGACATGACGGTCGCCTCGGTCTTCGATGCCGAGAGCGAGTTGCGTCTGTAGAAGGTTGTTTGGGCGGGGCCACTAGGCCGGGCAAGTTTGACAAAAAGGCCCACCCCGCTCTCCGTCATCCTCGGGCCTGACCCGAGGATCCATGCCCGCTGCTGCCGGTGGATGCGGTGTAGATCCTCGGATCAAGCCCGAGGATGACGGAGGGCGGGGTGGGCGGATGAGGAGAAAAACCATACGTCTCTGACGAACGACAAGGTGAAGGCCACCGAACAGTGACATTTGCCCTTCCTTCAAGACCACAATCCTTTTCAAAATCGGAAACGATATCGTGACGCAACAATCGACCATCTCCAGCCTCGACCTTTCCGGTTCGTGGCAGCTCACCTCCGTCGACGGCGAAATTCGCACCACGATCATGCTGCCGGGAGACGTGCACACGGCGCTCCACCGCGCAAGCCTGATCCCCGATCCCTATTTCGGACGCAACGAGGAAAAGGTGCAGTGGGTTGCGACGCGCGAATGGGCGGTCGAGCGCAGCTTCACGCTGCAGGAGAGCGACGGCGACTGGTATCTCGATATCGATTATCTCGACACGGTCGCCAGCGTCTACGTCAATGGCTTTCTGGCGCTCGAAGCCGACAACAGCTTCCGCCGCTACCGGCCCGATGTCTCCAGCATGCTGAAATCGGGCGACAACGTCATTCGCATCGTCTTTGCCTCCAATATCGCCGTCGGTGCTGCGCGGCAGAAGAAGCAGCCCTTCTACATTCCCTACAGTACGGGCAATTCGCCGATCCCCGACGGCAACATGCTGCGCAAGCCGCAATGCCATTTCGGCTGGGACTGGAATATCGCCATTGCGCCGTTCGGCCTTTACGGCACGATCGCGCTGAAAAAACTCGAGACCGCGCGCATCGAGCATGTGGTCACCCGCCAAACCCATAATTTCGACGGTTCAGTCGATCTGACGGTGACGGCGACGCTCTATTCCAAGGGGCCGAGCGTTGCCCAGGTCTATTTCGATCTCGACGGCGAGCGGGTCCGGCTCGATGTCGGCGTCCATGGCGAGACCCATGTCAACCATCTCTTCCATATCGATAATCCGCGTCTATGGTGGCCATCGGGCAGCGGCGAGCAGGCGCTCTACAGGCTGTCCGTCGAATTGCCGACGGACGAGGTGGCGAAGCAGATCGGCCTTCGCACCATCGAGCTGATCACCACGCCGGATGCATCAGGCAGCCGCTTCGCCTTCAAGGTCAATGGCCGCGAAATCTTCTGCCGCGGCGCCAACTGGATTCCGGCCGACGCGCTGTTTTCGCTCTCTTCGCCTGGAAAGACCGAGGACCTGCTTCAATCGGCCAAGGCCGCCAACATGAACATGATCCGCGTCTGGGGTGGCGGCTTCTACGAACAGGATCATTTCTACGATCTCTGCGACCGGCTGGGCCTGATGGTCTGGCAGGACTTCATGTTCGCGTGCAACCTCTACCCTTCGACCGAAGACTTCCTCGACAATGTGACGATCGAGGTCGGTTACCAGGTGCGGCGGCTCTCCTCGCATCCCTCGATCGTGCTTTGGTGTGGCGACAACGAACTTGTGGGAGCACTCACCTGGTTCGAAGAGTCCCGCAAGGACCGCGACCGCTACCTCGTCTCCTACGACCGCCTCAACCGGACGATCGAGCAGGCGGTGAAAAAGGCGTTGCCCGGCGCGCTCTGGTGGCCGTCGAGCCCGGCCTCGGGTTATCTCGATTTCGGCGATGCCTGGCATGCGGACGGCTCCGGCGACATGCACTACTGGTCGGTCTGGCACGAGAACAAGTCGTTCGACAATTATCGTTCGGTGCGTCCGCGCTTCTGCTCGGAATTCGGTTTCCAGTCCTATACCTCGCTGCCCGTCATCAAGACCTATGCCGAGGAGAAGGACATGAACGTCGCTTCCCCGGTGATGGAGCTGCATCAGAAGAATGCCGGCGGCAATGAGCGTATCGCCGGCACGATGTTCCGCTATTTCCGTTTCCCCAAGGATTTCCCGAATTTCGTCTACCTCAGCCAAATCCAGCAGGGGCTGGCGATCAAGACGGCGGTGGAATACTGGCGGTCACTCAAACCCCATTGCATGGGCACGATCTATTGGCAGCTGAACGACACCTGGCCGGTCGCCTCGTGGTCGAGCCTCGACTATGGCGGCCGCTGGAAGGCGATGCATTATCTCGTCAAGCGCTTCTTCCAGCCGGTCGCGGTCGCCGCTATTCCTGCCGAGGACGGAAAGACGATCCGCTTCTCACTGGTCAACGACACGCTTGCCGATGTCAGCGTCGATCTTTCAATCTCGATCCTGACGATGAAGGGCGAGCGCCGACACCTCACGGACGTGCAGGCCCTGTGCTCGCCGGATGCGGCGGTGACGGCTGCGACGATCGATGTCTCCGATATTCCCGCGGGAGCGTTGCTGGCCTGGCATTTCACCGCATCGAACGGCACGGGCGGCGAGGGGCATTACGTCAACGGCACCTACAAGGCGCTGGAGCTGGAGCCCGCGGGGCTGACAGTCACCCACGAATATGTCGAGGAGAATGGCGCGGTCGACATCAACGTCACCGCCAGGGGACTTGCGCTCTTCGTGATGATCGAGACGGAGACGGACGGCAAATATTCCGACAACGCCTTTGATCTTGCGGCCGGCGAAAGCCGCCGCATCACCTTTACTCCGGCACGGCCGCTCGATCGCGGCGCGCTTCCGGAGTTCCGGTTCTATGACCTGCATTCCTGCCAGTCGGCGGATTGATCTTTGCAAGAATGGGCACGAGGCCCAAGGAGAACATGATGACGAAACTCAGCTACCAGCTCTATAGCGCCCGCAACTTCCAGCCCTATTCGGCAATCTTCGAAAAGCTCGGCAAGGCAGGCTATGCCGAGGTCGAGGGCTTCGGCGGCATCTATGCCGATCTGGACGATGCCGGCCTGAACAGCCTTCGCGCCGATCTCGACAAGAACGGCCTGGTGATGGCGACCGGCCATTTCAGCCCCGATTTCCTGGAGAAGGACGTGCAGAAGTCGCTGAACATTGCCAAGATCCTCGGAATGGATTCGATCTATGCGCCGCATCTGGCGGCCGACGAACGCCCGTCCGATGCTGCCGGCTGGGTCGCCTTCGGCAAGCGCCTGCAGGAGATGAGCAAGCCCTATAAGGATGCCGGCTACGAATTCGGCTGGCACAATCATGACTTCGAATTTTTCAAGCTGCAGGACGGCTCGCGGCCGATCGAGCGCATCTTCGAAGGCGCGCCCGACATTTCCTGGGAAGCCGACATCGCCTGGGTCATCCGCGGCGGTGCCGATCCTTTCGCCTGGGTCGAAAAGCTCGGACCGCGGATCACCGCCGTGCACGTCAAGGACATCGCGCCGGCTGGAGAAGCGGCGGACGAGAGCGGCTGGGCCGATGTCGGCCACGGCAAGGTCGAGTGGGCGAAGCTGATGACGGCGCTGCGCGCCACCAAGGCCAAGCACTATGTCGTCGAACACGATAACCCCAGCGATATCGACCGCAATATCAGCCGCTCGATTGCATCCTTCCAGACTTATTGAGGCACATCATGACCAGGGAACTTGGCGTCGGCATCATCGGATGCGGCAACATCTCCACCACCTACTTCTCGCTGGCACCGCTCTTCAAGGGGCTGAAGGTGCTGGCCTGCGCCGATATCAACGTCCAGGCGGCCGAGGCGCGCGCCAAGGAATATGGCGTCAAAGCGCAGACGATCGACGCGCTTCTCGCCAATGACGAGATCGACGTCGTCGTCAACCTGACGATCCCCGATGCGCATTTCCGCGTGTCGAAGGCAATCCTCGAGGCCGGAAAACACGTCTATTCCGAAAAGCCGCTGGTGCTTTCGCTCGAAGAGGGCGAGGAGCTTCGCAGCATCGCCAAGGCGAAGAAGCTTGCGGTCGGCTGCGCGCCCGACACCTTCCTCGGCGGCGCCCATCAGCTCGCCCGCAAGTTTATCGACGACGGCGGTATCGGCCGGGTGACGTCGGGCGCCTGCTACGTGATGAGCCCCGGCATGGAGATGTGGCACCCGAACCCGGATTTCTTCTTCCTGCCGGGTGGCGGCCCGATCCTCGATCTCGGCCCCTATTACATCGCCAACCTGATCAACCTGATCGGCCCGGTGAAACGCGTCGGAGCCATGACCTCGATGGCGTCGCCGACCCGCACGATCACCAGCCAGCCGCGCAACGGCGAACTCATCCCGGTCAAGACGCCGACGACGATCCAGGCGCTGCTCGAATTCGTCAACGGCGCCACTGTGACGCTGACGGCGAGCTGGGACGTCTGGTCACATCGCCATGCCAACATGGAGCTCTACGGCACCGACGGCTCGCTCTACGTGCCGGATCCGAACTTCTTCGGCGGTGTCGTCGAGGCGAGCGGCCGCGACAAGGAGATCAAGCCGCTCGAGAACTGGGAGCATCCGTTCGGCAAGATCAACCAGGAAAACCCGAACGGATCGCGCGCCAATTACCGCACCGCCGGTCTTGCTGACATGGCGATGGCGCTGATCGAGGGCCGCGACGCACGTTGCTCGCTCGACCGCACACTGCACGGCGTCGACGTCATGACCTCGATCCTGAAATCGGGCGAGGAAGGCCGTTTCATCGACCTGACCACGACCTGCACCCAGCCGGCCGCGCTCGGTATCGAAGAGGCGCAGGCGCTCTTGAAGTAGGCCTGCGAAACTCTATTGTCGGCGCGGGCGACGAGCCCGCGCCGTTTTGCTTCGATCGTTTGTTACGCGCGATTTCAAGGAAAAAGGCCGCATGCTTTTTAGGAATTGCTTCTAAAGGATTGAGATCATGAGCTGGCAACCAGCCGCAGACCGTTATTCGAAAATGAAATACAACCGCGCGGGCCGTTCCGGCCTGAAGCTGCCGGCCGTCTCGCTTGGCCTCTGGCACAATTTCGGCGGCGACACGTCGCACGACCGCAAGATCGACATGTGCCGCACCGCATTCGATCTCGGCATTACCCATTTCGATCTCGCCAACAATTACGGCCCGCCTCCCGGCAGCGCCGAGACCGCTTTCGGCGAGATCCTGCGGACGGAATTTTCAGGGCTTCGCGACGAGCTGATCATCTCGTCCAAGGCCGGCTACGATATGTGGCCGGGACCCTATGGCGAATGGGGCAGCCGCAAGTATCTGATCGCCTCCTGCGACCAGAGTCTGAAGCGTATGGGTCTCGACTATGTCGACATCTTCTATTCGCATCGCTTCGACCCGGAGACGCCGCTGGAAGAGACCTGCGGCGCGCTCGACCATATCGTCCGTTCCGGCCGGGCGCTCTATGTCGGCATTTCCTCCTATAATTCGCAGCGCTCGCGCGAAGCCGCAAAGATCCTGAAGGAGCTCGGCACGCCGTGTCTGATCCACCAGCCGAGCTATTCGATGCTCAACCGCTGGGTCGAGGACGATGGACTGCTCGATACGCTGGATGAGGTCGGCATGGGCTCGATCGTGTTCTCGCCGCTTGCCCAGGGCATGCTGTCGACGAAATATCTCGGCGGCATTCCGGAAGACAGCCGCGCGGCGCAGAACCATTTTCTGAAGCGCGACTTCATCCGTCCCTCGATCATCGACAATATCCGCAAGCTCAACGGCATTGCCGAAAAGCGCGGCCAGACGCTGGCGCAGATGGCGATCGCTTGGGTGCTGCGCGGCGGCCGCGTGACCTCGGCGCTGATCGGTGCCAGCCGCTCGTCGCAGATCGTCGATTGCGTCAAGGCGCTGGATAATCTCGAATTTACGGCCGAGGAGCTTGCCGAGATCGACGTCTATGCCCGCGAGGCGGATATCAATCTCTGGGCAAAGTCGGCTGAGCGGGAATAGGAAGGTCGAGGCAATTTAAGCTCCGGTTCGGGCAGTCGGTTGCCACATCCTCCCTCATCTCTGTGCTCGTCACAGAGATCCAGCCAGCCCAAGTCCTTGGGCTGAAAAGACTCTTTTGCCGCGCAGACGCGCGGCGCTGGATTCCTGTGACGAGCACAGGAATGAGGGGGGGAGGCGAGGTAATCGCATCTATCTGACGTACGTACCACAACAATAACCTCGGAGGAGGTCACATCATGATCCGCAATCCCATCCTGCCCGGGTTCAACCCCGATCCGTCGATCTGCCGCGTCGGCGCGGATTATTATATCGCCACATCGACCTTCGAATGGTATCCCGGCGTGCAGATCCATCATTCGCGCGACCTGGTGAACTGGACGCTGGTGCGTCGGCCGTTGGAGCGCCGATCGCAGCTCGACATGCGCGGCAATCCAGACAGCTGCGGCATCTGGGCGCCGTGTCTTTCTTATGCCGACGGGCAGTTCTGGCTGGTCTATACCGACGTCAAGCGTTTCGACGGCAGTTTCAAGGATGCGCCGAACTACATCGTCACCGCGCCGTCGATCGAGGCCGAATGGTCCGATCCCGTTTACGTCAATTCCTCGGGCTTCGATCCCTCGCTGTTCCACGACGACGACGGCCGCAAGTGGTTCCTCAACATGCAGTGGAACCACCGCACCGAGAGCTATGGCGGCTCGCCGAAGTCGCCGGCCTTCGACGGCATCCTGCTGCAGGAATGGGACCCGGCGACGAAGGCGCTGAAGGGGGCGATCAAAAATATCTTTGCCGGCAGCCCGCTCGGCCTCGTCGAGGGCCCGCATCTCTTCAAGCGCAACGGCTGGTACTATCTGACCACCGCCGAGGGTGGTACCGGCTACGACCACGCCGTCACCATGGCGCGCTCGCGAGCGATCGACGGACCCTATGAGATGCATCCGAACATGCATCTCATCACCTCCAAGGACCATCCCGGCGCGGTGCTGCAGCGGGCAGGGCATGGCCAATATGTCGAAACACCAGACGGTGAGGCCTATCACACCCATCTTTGCGGCCGGCCGCTGCCGCCGAAGCGGCGCTGTACGCTGGGGCGCGAGACGTCGCTACAGAAATGCGTCTGGCGCGACGACGACTGGCTCTATCTCGAAAACGGTACCTCGGTGCCCGATGTCGATGTGCCGGGCCTCTTCGGCGCCGTGCCAGCGGAAAAGCCGATGCGCAGCGAATACAGCTTTGACGGCGGCACGCTGCCTGCCGATTTCCAGTGGTTGCGCACGCCCGAGCCCGCACGCATCCTCAACCTGACGGACCGTCCCGGCCATCTCAGGCTGATTGGGCGCGAAAGCATCGGCTCCTGGTTCGAGCAGTCGCTGGTCGCCCGGCGACAGGAGCATCACAGCTTCCGCGCCGAGACCGTGATCGAGTTCGCACCCGACACCTATCAGCAGGTAGCCGGGCTGACGCACTACTATAACCGCCATAAATTTCACGCTGTCGCGGTAACGCTGCACGAAACACTCGGCCGTTGCGTGACGATCCTCTCGTGCAACGGCGACTATCCGAACGGTCGCCTGAGCTTCCCCGCCGAAAGCGGTGTGGCGATCGCTGCCGAGGGCCGCGTCCAGCTCGCCATGGAAATCCGCGAGAACGACCTGCAATTCTTCTGGCAGACCGAAGGCAAAGGCGCCTGGCAGCCGATCGGCCCGATCCTCGACGCCGGCATGATTTCCGACGAGGGCGGCCGCGGCGAACACGGCTCCTTCACCGGCGCCTTCACCGGTGTGTTTGCCTTCGATACGTCAGGGCGAGCGAAGGTCGCGGATTTTGATTGGTTCAACTACGACGAATTGTGAGGGGCACTTCCTGCCCCCCACCCGCACTCGTCCTTCGATGCTCCGGCCTTTGGCCTACGCCCCAACACACAAAAAGAAAGCCGGCGCGGGGCCGGCTAAGACGAACGCGGCCGAACAGAGGATGCTGGCCGGTTCCAAGCGTTTCGTGATTGAACAATAACTTTGACTACATGCCGAGGCAGCGAAAAAGGGCGTAACGAGAACACCCGGAGACGGCTCCGCAAAGGGGTGGCGGCGGGGCGGATGCCGGTGCTGGCCTCGGCTTCTTATCGGACATGAAGATAACCGGATGATGACATCCGAAACCGGCTGCTGCGTTTCTTTTCGCCCAAGGGATCAGCGCGTCGTAAAGATCCGATGCCGGCTATGTCGGCGGGCCGCCTGCGTCAACGGCTATGGTGTTAGCAGGGAGCGAATGCTGTGTTCACGTCTCCAAGGATGTCAAAGCGTCATCAAGGGCCTATATAGCGGGCCGAAGTAACAGCTGAGAATTCGCAAGAGTATTGCATGGCCCCCATCATATCGGTTCAGAATCTTACCAAGACCTACGCCAACGGGTTCGAGGCCCTGAAAGGCATCAACCTCGACGTCGAGAAGGGTGAAATCCTGGCCTTGCTCGGGCCGAACGGCGCGGGCAAGACGACGTTGATCTCGATCATCTGCGGCATCGCCAATCCGAGCGGTGGCAAGGTGCTGGTCGCCGGCCACGATGTCGTCAAGGATTTCCGCGCCACCCGCGGAATGATCGGGCTGGTGCCGCAGGAGCTGACCACCGATCAGTTCGAGACGGTGTTCAATACGGTGAGCTTTTCGCGCGGGCTGCACGGCAAGAAAGCCAATCCCGCCCATATCGAGAAGGTGCTGCGCGCACTCTCACTTTGGGACAAGAAGGACAATATGCTTCGCCAGCTCTCCGGCGGCATGAAACGGCGGGTGCTGATCGCCAAGGCGCTTTCGCATGAACCGGATATCCTCTTCCTCGATGAACCCACGGCCGGCGTCGACGTGACGCTGCGCAAGGACATGTGGAATGTCGTCCAGGAGCTTCGCGCCTCAGGCGTCACCATCATCCTGACCACCCATTATATCGAGGAGGCCGAGGAGATCGCCGACCGCGTCGGTGTAATCAATGGCGGGCAATTGCTGCTCGTCGAAGACAAGGCGGCACTGATGGCCAAGCTCGGCCGCAAGCAGCTCATCCTCGATCTCACCGAGCCGCTCAGCCACCTTCCGGATTGTTTCGCCGGCAACGGATTGACGCTGGAAGTCGGCGGCAGCCGGCTGACTTACGATTTCGACGCCGACAACGAGCAGGAGAGCATCGCCACGCTGCTGACCCGGCTCGGTGAAAACAATATCCATTTCAAAGATCTCTCGACGCGGCAGAGCACGCTCGAAGACATCTTCGTGGCGCTGGTAGGAGCAGACAAATGAACGTCGAGGCGATCAAATCGATCTATTTCTTCGAAATGGCCCGCACGCGGCGCACGCTGCTGCAGAGCGTTATCTCACCCGTCATCTCGACCTCGCTTTATTTCATCGTCTTCGGGGCCGCGGTCGGCTCGCGCATCCAGGAAGTGGAGGGCGTATCCTACGGCGCCTTCATCACGCCCGGCCTCATCATGCTGACGCTGCTCGGTCAGTGCATCAGCAACGGCTCCTTCGGCATCTATTTCCCAAAATTCACCGGCACGATCTACGAGGTGCTGTCGGCGCCGGTGGCGATGACGGAGATCCTTCTCGGTTACGTCGGGGCCGCCGCTACCAAAGGGATGCTCATCGGTTTCATCATCCTGCTCACAGCCAATCTTTTCGTCGATGTCCGGATCGAACATCCCTTCATGATGATCCTGTTTTTCCTGCTGACGGCAATCACCTTCAGCCTGTTCGGCTTCATGATCGGCATCTGGGCCGGCAATTTCGAACAGCTGAACCTCATTCCCATGCTGGTCGTGCCGCCGCTAACCTTCCTTGGCGGCAGCTTCTATTCGGTCAATATGCTGCCGCCCTTCTGGCAGGCGGTCAGCCACCTCAATCCGGTGCTCTATCTCGTCAGCGGCTTTCGTTGGAGTTTTTACGGGATCGCCGACGTCAACCCGGCGATCAGTCTGGGAATGATCACGGTATTTTTGGTGGCCTGCCTCGGAACACTCGCCTGGATCTTCAAAACCGGCTACCGGCTACGCAATTGATCCGGCGCTGGAGAAGCGCCGCAATTCCAACATGAAGATTGCCCAGCGATGACGTCATCGATGTTGGGGATAATGGGATGGCCAGCCGCAATGTGCTTGGATGCCTTGCAATCGCGTCTATGCTTTACTCAGTCCCGCAGGAAAGCCTTTCGGGCGAGGAGACTGTCCAGCCCATTCACGTCACCTATGCCGTGATGATGGAGGGAAGTGAGCCCTTCTTTGCCGAGGTGTCATGCCTTCCGGACAGCACCTGTCAGCTCGCCAGGCACAACAACCCCGACATTGAACTCAGTCTTACCGTGCATTCCGGCTCCGCGGCGCATAGTGAGTTACGCGTCTATTGCTCGAGCAACCCTTGCTCCTTTCAGAATTTGCGATCATCGATCGACTTGTCCGACCGGCGGGCTATGGTCGATATCTTCTCTGGCGAGCGTGCTTCTATTGTGATTCCATTGGTTTTCAAGCCGCGGCCGAGGATCGGCGAGGTGCTCATCTCTTACTAATGTCCCCTCAGGCGCTGCTGACGAGCAGAGCGCCCGAGATAATGAGGAGGGTGCCGGCGACGAGCTTTATGATGTTCAACTCTGCGGCTTCGCCGAGAAAGAGGGCGCCGATTGCCAGCGTCGCCAGCACATTGCAGCTCCAGATAGGGGCGAGTTTCGAGACCGAGACACCGTAAGCGAAAAGCGCAAAGCTGATGAGGCCGGTGCCGACGGCGAAGCAGGCGCCCGCGGTGGTGGCAAAGCCGAGACCTTGCGCGGTCCAGGGGGCTGGGCGCCAGATCAGCGCGGCGATCAGGCCGGCAAGGGCGCAGGCAGTGCCGAAGGCGATCAGATAGACGGCGGAGCCGGTGGCTGCCGTGGCGCTCTGTTTCTGGAAGATGGCGGTGACGCCCCAGAAAATGGCGGGCAGAACGCCGCCGACGACGATCGGCCAGAGTGAGTTCATCGCGAAACTCCTGTCGCACCCATGGGTCAAGGCCTCGCCTCGGGCGAGGGTCGGTCGAACATGCGGTGCCACCGAACTAGGAGTTTCTTTTTGCTCTTTGTGGTCTTGTTGTTACGCGTGAAGGTGACAGATCCGAGCGCAACCGTAAAGCGGCATTGCACGACGCCGGGCCCTCAATCCCGCAGGCGCAGTTCGTCGGTCTGCATCTGCAGCGAGCCCAGCGTTTCCAGGAAGCTCATGCCAAGCAGGCTCTGGTCGAGCCGGCCGTCCTCGGCGACGCTGGCTACGACATTGTTGCGGACGATCGGGCCGATTGCCACCTGGTCGAGCGTGACGGGGGCTGCGCGGCCACGGCCATTGGCGGTCATGACGGTCATGGAATAGGTGAGGCGGGAGGGGTCGATGCCGATCCGTTCGGCATCTTCACGCGACAGCGCCACCATGCTGGCGCCGGTATCGACGAGCATCTGGATCGTTTGGCCGTTGACAGCGACATCGGCTTCGAAATGGCCGTTCAGCAGCTTGTGCAGGATGATCTCCTGGCCGCCCTCGCTGGTGGTGACGACGACGGCGCGGCCGGGAACGAGGCCGGCGAGCAGTCTGTTGCCGACGCCGAGTGCCTCCTGGCGATAGAGATAGACGGTGACGAGCGCCAGGATGATCACCAGCCAAATCATCATCTGGCGCATCGTTTCGCCAATGCTGCGCCGGCTCGCCCAGATGCCGGCCGAGAGCATCAGTGCGATGGGCAGCAGATAGACGACGCGGCCGAAGTCATCGCTCTGCAGGCCGAGGATCCGGCTGCTGCCATTGTTGACGATCAGCACGGCAAGGCCGATGCCGATCACGACGAGGAAGATGATCAAACGGATCATAAAGGCCGCTCCGGCCGGCTGGAAAGGCCTGTTTTCCTGTGGTTCGATACCGTAGCGACGCCCGCAAGCCGTGCCGGCAGCAGCGCCATGATCCGTCTTCGCTCGGTGTCGGAGTAGCTCACCCAACTGCCGATTTCCTGAAGAGTCCGGCCGCATCCGGCACAAAATCCGGTGGCGAGGTTCAGGGAGCAGAGGTGAATGCAGGGTGTTTGCATGAGCGATATATCGGAGTTTCAAAGAGCCGTGGCAAGGGCGCAAAGGCTGGCGATCTCGCAAATTTGCTGCGTCGCGCCCAGCGTGTCGCCGGTGTGGCCTGCAAGCTTGCGGCGGATGAAAGCGGTGAAGGCAAACCCCGCGATGCCGGTGGCAAGCAGGCTTGCGACCAGCGGCCGCAGGCCGAAGGCGGGCCAGATCAGCAGTGCGGCGACGAGGCCGGCTGCGGAGAGCGCAAACTGCATCGCCGCCTCGTCCGGCTGGCCGGTCGAGGCGGCCACGCCATCGGCCTTTGCCGGCGCCAGCCGCTGCCAGTGCCAGGCGATAGCGCCGCGGCTAAGCGCCGCGACGGCGGGAATGGCAAGGGCTGATAGGAGCGGCGTTGCGTGGCGGGCGATGGCGGCAAGCGCCGCGGCGCGGATCGCCAAGGAGAGCATCAGCGCTATCGCGCCATAGGTGCCGATCCGGCTGTCCTTCATGATGACGAGGCTGTGCTCGCGGCTCTTGCCGCCGCCAATGCCGTCGGCCGTATCGGCCAGCCCGTCCTCGTGCAGCGCGCCGGTGACGAGAACCTGGATCGAAAGCGCAATCAGCGCCGCCATCAGCGGATCGGCATGCAGCTCCAAAGCCAAGAGGAGGGCAAGCGCGGGGACGAAGCCGATGATGATACCGGCGAAGGGAAAAGCGCGCACCAGCCTGCCGAGCCTGCCGTCATAGCCTTTGAACAGCGATTGCGGCATGGGAATGCGGCTGAGGAAGGCGACGGCGCGGGCGGTATCGACCGCAAGGTCCTTGATCTTCATTCTGTTTCGTTCTGCCGTCGGTTTCGGCTTATGGTCTCGGCTTATGGTCACAGGGGCGCTTTTGGAGTTGTCCGTCTCGTCGGCCCGCTTTAATAGAGTTGCGACCCGCAAAGAAGCTGATTTGCTCGACGCAAACAAGTGGTTTGCGTGAAAACAAGAATATCCGGATTCATAGGAAAGCCGCACAGATGAGCGTTTCAGGCCTGCCGTTCGACGATTTCCGTACCCTGCTTCGTGACCTGCCGGGGCCGGATGCCAGTGCGCTGGTGGCGGCGCGCGAACGCGACGCACAACTGACCAAGCCGCCGGGCGCGCTTGGACGGCTTGAGGAAATCGCCTTCTGGCTTGCCGCCTGGACGGGCCGCACCCCTGCCGTCAACCGGCCGCTGGTGGCGATCTTTGCCGGTAATCACGGCGTCACCAGGCAGGGAATCACGCCGTTTCCGCCGGCAGTGACGCAGCAGATGGTCGAGAACTTTGCGGCCGGAGGGGCTGCGATCAATCAGATCTGTGTCGCCTATGATCTCGGGTTGAAAGTCTTCGATCTGGCGCTGGATTATCCCACCGGCGACATCACCGAAGAGGCAGCGCTTTCCGAGCGCGATTGCGCCGCGACCATGGCCTTCGGCATGGAGGCGATTGCCGGCGGCACCGACCTGCTCTGCATCGGCGAAATGGGCATCGGCAATACGACGATCGCGGCGGCCATCAACTATGCGCTCTACGGCGGTTCGGCGCGAGACTGGGTTGGGCCGGGCACCGGTTCGGCAGGCGAGATGCTGGAGCGCAAGATCGCGGCGGTGGAAAAGGCGGTGGCGTTGCATGGCGACCACCTCGATGATCCGCTCGAGATCATGCGGCGGCTCGGCGGCCGTGAGATCGCGGCGATGGCCGGCGCCATTCTTGCCGCCCGCATGGAACGCATTCCTGTGCTGATCGACGGTTATGTTGCGACCGCGGCGGCGGCGATCCTGAAGGCTGCCAATCCGTCGGCGCTTGATCATTGCCTGATCGGCCATGTCTCCGGCGAGCCTGGACATCTGCGCGCGATCGAGATGCTCGGCAAGACGCCGCTTCTGGCGCTCGGCATGCGGCTCGGCGAAGGCACCGGGGCAGCGCTTGCCGCAGGGATCATCAAGGCTGCTGCCGCCTGCCATTCCGGCATGGCGACCTTCGCCCAGGCGGGTGTCACGAATAAGCATTAATGCGGGTGGTCGGTCGCCGATCCGCGCTCGGGTTCGCTTGCGCCGCTCAAATGGATCGGCTACCTGCGGACCGGTCATCAAAGGGGAAGGCAAAGTCTTTCCCAGTCTGCAAGAGGAGAGAGGCGTCTTGACGAAGCCTGCGGTGACGAAAGAGACCAGATTTCGACATTTCACCGCCGCCGCCGGCTATTCCTGGGCGGGTTTCCTGCGTTTGCTGAAAGAGGCAGCCTTCCGCCAGGAACTCGGTTTCTTCGTCGTTTCGATCGCGACGCTGGCATTGGTGGGGGCAACCGCCGGCGAGATCGTCGTCGCGGTGGTTCTGTTTCTCGGGCTCTTTTCGATGGAGGCGATGAATACCGCCGTCGAGGAGGTGATTGATCGGATTTCGCCGGAGATCTCGATCGTCGGCAAACATGCCAAGGATCTCGGCTCCTTCGCGGTGACCTGCATGATCGCCGCCTGCTGCCTCTATCTCGCCTTCGTTCTCGGCAAGAACCTGCTTTTTGGTTAAATCAGGCAAAACTCTTGCGCTTGCGCGCGACCGCATGCGCTTCTTCCACAGCCGGCAGGCTCTGGAGCACGCGCCTGGCGGGCAGGATGGCGATCACTTCGGTGCCCTCGCGCAGCTTCGATTTCAGCAGGAACTGTCCGTCATGCTTGGCAAGGATCGCCTGGACGATCGGCAGGCCGAGGCCCGTGCCCTGTTCGGCGCTCTTGATGGCGATTGAGCCCTGACCGAAGGCCGAAAGGACGACGGGGATCTCTTCCTCCGGAATGCCGGGGCCGTTATCCTTGATCGAGATGTACTGTCCGCCGCCGGCCGTCCAGCCGACCTTGACGTGGATTTCGCCGCCCTGCGGGGTGAACTTGACGGCGTTGGAGAGAAGGTTGAGCACCACCTGGCGCATCGACTTCTCGTCTGCCCAAATGGCTGGCAGCTGCCGTTCGAATTGATCCGAAATGGCGATGTTCTTGGCGCGGGCGCGTAGCTGGACCATGCCGATGCAATCCTCGGTGATATCCAGAAGCGAGATCGCCTCCTCGCTCAACTCGTATTTGCCGGCCTCGATCCGGGAGAGGTCGAGAATCTCGTTGATGAGATCAAGCAGATGTTGGCCGGAGCGGTGGATATCGCCGGCATATTCCTTGTAGGTCGGATTGGCGAGCGGCCCCATGACTTCGGCCGACATCACCTCGGAAAAACCAAGGATGGCGTTGAGCGGGGTCCTGAGTTCGTGTGACATGGAGGCAAGGAAGCGCGACTTGGCGAGGTTTGCCTCTTCGGCGCGGCGGCGCGCCTCATCCGACATCGATTTCGCCACCTCGAGCTCGGCAATGAGGTCATCCTTCTCCGACTGGTAGGAGAGGATCCTAAGGTTCGACTTGAAGAGCCGGTCGCTGATATAGTTGAAGAAGACGAGGGTGCTGGTGAAGAGCCCCGTCAGGCTGATTTCGAGGAGGTCGCGCGACAGGCCGCTCTTGACGGCCAGCGCCAGGACCGCCGGCGCGAAGGAGACGAGCACGGTCGGCGTCAGCATGAAGTTCGACATCGCCGTGACGGAGAGTGCGATCAGCAGCGTCGCACCCTTATAAAGGATAAAGCTTGACGGCTCGCAGCTATCGCAGCCCTGCAGCGCGAATATGGCCCAGCAGCAGCCGAGCAGGAATTGGCCGAACAACAGCAGGCGGCGCCATTTACGGGCGCTCTCGGGGGTGATTTCCTGCCGGCGCGCACGCCGCGCAAGCAGGATATTGCCGGTGTGACAGCTGAGCGTCAGCAGCGCCCAGAAGAGCAATTGCGTATCTTGGGTGAAATAAACGCCAAGCGCGGTGATGATGACGACGAAGAGCGGCATGATCGTCGCGCCCTGCAGCATCGACGCCACATACATCTTTAGTACGTCACGGTCGAAGGAGGAATTGGACGCATGACCGGACTGAAGACGTTCGCGCGTCTGCCGCACGGCCTTGGAAACGGCCTTGTTGCGGTGGCTGCGCGACCTGTCGACGATAATCTTGTCGGTCGATGTGCTTACGCCGGTACTCATGTGCACGTTGAAACTTCATCCCAGGGTGGATAAGAGCTTAACCGACAATTCTTAAGAAGATGTTTGCCATCTTTGCCAAGGATCTGTTTTTTAAGGAGGCAAAAGCGTGACACTGAGCCTGCGCCTGATTCGCGACGGCGTGACCGCTTTTGCCCTGCTGGCGCTCGTGGCGCTGATCGTCGCCAAGCTCAATGATGCAACAAAGATTGAGCGTTCGGGCGCTTTCCATGCTGCCGATGGTGACAGTCTGACATTAGGAAACGATCGTTTGCGCCTGGAAGGCATCGATGCACCCGAGCTCAACCAGAGCTGCGCACGGGCGGGCAAGGCCTGGGCCTGCGGCCGGGCGGCGCGCGAGGCGCTGCAAGGCATGGTCTTGGCATCGGGAACGCTTTGCCAGGGCAGCCGGCGCGACCGTTATGACAGGCTGCTTGTCATCTGCCGGAGCGGGGCGGGCGGCGACATCAATGCCGCCATGGTGCGCCGGGGCATGGCCATCTCCTATGGCGGTTACGCCAGGGAGGAGGCCGAGGCAAAAGCCGGGAAGGAGGGTCTCTGGGCCGGCACGTTCGAGCGGCCGCGCGATGTGCGCGATCATGCGCGCCACGGTTCCGGTTTCGATGGCCCGCTGCGCTTCATCAGGCGGATCGTCGGATGGGAGTGAAGCCATGACCGACGAAGCCGAGTTGGAGACGTTGCGGCGGGAGATCGCGTCCTGTCGCATCTGCCGTGACACGCCGGCGAAAGGCCTCGAATATCGGCTGCCGCACGAGCCGCGGCCGGTGGTGGTGATCTCGTCGAGCGCGCGAATCCTGATCGCCGGGCAGGCGCCCGGGCTGCGGGTCCATGAGAGCGGCTTGCCGTTTGACGATGCTTCGGGCGATCGGTTGCGTTCATGGCTCGGCGTTGACAGGGCAAGCTTCTACGACCGCGATCGATTCGCCATCGTGCCGATGGGCTTCTGCTTTCCTGGCTATGACGATAAAGGTGCGGATCTGCCGCCGCGTCGCGAATGCGCGCCATTCTGGCGACGAAGGGTGATCTCGGCGATGCCGCAGATCGAACTGGTGCTGGTCATCGGCCAATATGCTCAGGCCTGGCATATGGGAGCGGAAAGGCGGGGCAATATGACTGAGACGGTGCGGACGTGGCGAGACAGTCTTCTGTCCAACCGGTCGCCGGCGGTGCTGCCGCTGCCGCATCCCAGCTGGCGCAACAGCGGCTGGCTGAAGCGCAATCCGTGGTTCGAGAAAGATTTGCTCCCGATCCTGCGAGATCGAACGAAAACGCTGCTTTCCTGAAACAAAATTCTTTTCGTCGCGCGGAATCGGGGTATACAAAGAAAATAATTCGAAAGGACTGTTGTGCGCATGGACCGCCTCGACCGAAAAATACTGCGTCTGCTGCAAGAAGATTCGACGCTTGCCGTGGCCGATCTCGCCAAAAAAGTCGGGCTTTCGACGACCCCCTGCTGGCGGCGCATTCAGAAAATGGAAGAAGATGGCGTCATCAAGCGCCGGGTTGCCATCCTTGATCCGGAGAAGGTCAACACCAAGGTCACCGTCTTCGTGTCGATTCGCACCGCCACCCATTCGATCGAATGGCTGCGGCGCTTTTCCGAAGTGGTCGCCGAATTCCCCGAAGTGGTCGAATTCTACCGGATGAGCGGCGATGTCGACTATCTCTTGCGAGTCGTCGTGCCCGATATTGCAGCCTATGACGCTTTTTATAAGCGGATGATCGCCAAGATCGAGATTCGCGACGTTTCCTCCGCCTTTGCGATGGAGCAGATCAAGTATTCGACGCAGTTGCCGCTCGACTATATGCTTCTGGACAACGCCAAATCCAACGAGGATTGAAACCGCCGTGCGGCCTGCGGCCGCGCGGCCCGTGACGCGGGGATTGGCGCCTGAGGCAATGCGAATAGAGCTGAGCGCGCCCATCCGGCAAGGGCAGAGCCAGGCAGAATGTGGTCGCGGCTGCAGAAAAGCCCTAGAAATAGCGAAAAATCGCTCGAATCGTGCCAAGTTCTGAAAAATACATAGCCTGGTAACCAATGCGAGGTTATGTTGAGTAGAACCTAGTGAGTGCCATGTCATCATTTTGTCTCATTGGTATCGAATTCAGGACACTATGTTCTAACCCGCTGCCTTGTATGTGTTGATTAGCCGGCGGTAGAGTGTGCGCTTCACCAATATGTCCGACGGGGGTCGGGTGGTGGAGAATTTGACAGATGGGGTGTAGAGTTTGCGGCTTGCGATGGAGGATTTCCGTCGCGGGGCCGCTTTGCATGTCTGATATCTAAATATTTGAAATTGTTGTATAAAAATCACGTTCCCGGTGAAAGTTACAGTCGCGGACCCACCTTGCGTGTATCGAGAATTGCTTGATAGGGTCGTGTATGTGATGACGGTTTGGCGGTTCGATCGATCCGCACGCCGAGATGGCTGTTCAAACTGGGCCGGCTTCAAATCGACTACCCGATTGGAAGCCAGCCCCGATCGACAAAGAAATGGATTGGTAAATGAACATCAGAATGGTTTTGCTTGCATCAGCAGCAGCATTTGCTGCATCGACGCCGGTTCTTGCAGCTGACGCTATCGTTGCTGCTGAGCCGGAACCGGTTGAATACGTTCGCGTCTGCGACGCTTACGGCACCGGCTACTTCTACATCCCGGGCACCGAAACCTGCCTCAAGATCGAAGGCTACATCCGTTTCCAGGTCAACGTTGGCGAAGATGTCGGCGGCGATTCTGACTGGGATGCGGTTACCCGCGGTCAGGTTCAGTTCACCGCCAAGAGCGATACCGAGTATGGTCCTCTGACCGGCGTCATCGTCATGCAGTTCAATGCTGACAACGCCACCGATCAGGACGCTATTCTCGACTCTGCTTACCTCGACATCGCCGGCTTCCGCGCCGGTCTGTTCTACAGCTGGTGGGACGATGGCCTCTCCGGCGAAACCGACGATATCGGTTCTCCGGTCACGCTGCACAACTCGCTGCGTTATCAGTATGAAACCGGCGACTTCTATGCTGGCATCAGCGTCGATGAGCTGGAAGACAGCCCGTTCTATGATGGCGAAGAAGCCAACAACGTTGGCGTTGCCGTCGGTCTCGGTGGCAAGGCTGGTGCGTTCAGCTACCAGATCACTGCTGGCTATGACACCGACAACGAAGAAGGCGCCGTCCGCGCCATGGGTACGGTTGAAATCGGTCCCGGCACGCTCGGCCTCGCAGGTGTCTACTCCACCAACCCGAACGCCTACTACAACGCGGCTGAATGGGCGATCGCTGCTGAATACGCTATCAAGGCGACTGACAAGCTGAAGATCACCCCTGGTGTTCAGTACTACAGCAACTACGGCGTCGTTGGTAGCGACTTCGGCGACGGCGATGCTTGGAAGGTTGGTCTGACGGTTGATTACCAGATCGTCGACAACTTCTACGCCAAGGCTTCGGTTCAGTACCTCGATCCGGAAGATGCTGACGACTCCACGACGGGCTACTTCCGTCTGCAGCGTTCGTTCTAATAGACTTAGTGAATACTCCCGGTCTTCGGACCGGGAGCACTTTAAATCAGTTTTTGATCCGAGTGACCTCCGATCAGCTACGGGGACGGGTCCGGTCTTCCCTGCCGGGCCGTCCTTGCAGCGTTTTTGACGCGCAGTCTCCAATGCAGTCTTTCAGGTGAACCGAAGCGGCATATTGCGTATTGCACGCCGGGCTTCCTGCCTGCACCGTTTCTCGAGGCACTCCCTTTTTCAATTTTCAAGTGAGCTGGATTGATCGATAGCATCACCGTCAGGGAGCTGTCGGTCCCTTCTCGTATTCGACGACGGCCGGCTTTGCCGCAACAGGTCGCGAAGAGAAATTCCAATGCCGACAATGTGATTACGGCTTTGTTGGAGAGGCGATACAACCCCTTGCAGGGGGCTGGTATTCATTTCCTTCTCGCGGGCAGCTTGTTCTTATGGACGATCTCAACGACTATTATTATTTCGCCGCTGTCGTCTCCAGCGGCGGCTTCGCCTCTGCAAGTCGCGATCTGAAGATACCGCGTTCGAAGCTGAGCAGGCGGGTCAGCCGCCTTGAGGACGGGCTTGGCACAAGGGCTTATAGAACGCTCGACTCGTCACTTCCGGGTGACAGAGATCGGCCAAGCTTTCTACGAAAGATGCCAGGCAATCCTGCAAGAGGCCGACCATGCCAAGTCGCTCGTCAGCGAGGCTCAATCCGATCCGCAAGGCGTGGTGCGGATGGGCTGCCCGCTCGGTCTCGTCGACATCTCGGTCGGTGGAATCCTGCCTGAACTCCTGGAGCGTTATCCGAAGATCAAGCTGCAGATCATCGGCTCCGACCGGCGCGCCGACCTCATCAACGAACGGATCGACCTCGAGGTGAGGGCGACCAACGAACCGGAGACGCAGACGAGCCTGACGATGCGCAAGCTCGACCGGGCGCGGCGTATTCTCGTCGAAAGTCCCTCGCTGATCGGGCGAACCGGCGGCCTGAATTGTGTGGACGAGCTCGCCGACCATCCGACGCTGGCGATGACGTCATGGACGTCGTTCCACACGTGGGAATTGATCGGTCCAAATGACGCTAGACAGGTGATTCGGCATCAGCCGCGGCTTACCTGCCGGAGCATGACCGCCATCCTCGACGCCGCCCGTGCCGGCCTCGGCTTCGGGCTTTTGCTCGAAAGTGCCTGCGAGGCCGATCTCCAGGCTGGCAAGCTGATGCGAGTGCTGCCAGAATGGCAGGAGAGCCAGTTCTATATCGTTTTCACGACCGCCAAGGGCATGCCGCCGGCAGTGCGGGTGCTGATCGATTTCCTGGTCGAAAAATCCCGGCAGCATTGATGAAGCAGCATTGATGAAGCGGCATTGACGAATAAGGGCTTCAGCCTTGGAGCCCGCATCCGCCTTATCTCAGCCGTGCCAGCAGCTTTTCGCCCGCCAGCTCCCTGACAGCATCCTTGCCGATCCAGCGAGCGGTCCTATCAGAGCTTTCCGCCAAGGCCTTTGCGAGGGCCAGCGCCGGTGGATAACAGGCGAGATTGCGCTTTCCGATACTGCGAAGCGCCCAGTTGACCGCCTTGCGCACAAAGTTTCGGGGGTCACCGGAATGCGCCTCGATCAACGGCAGCCAGGCAAGGATGGTGGCGTCGGGCTCCTGTTTGCGATGGACGGCGGCGCCGGCGATCATGGCGAATGCAGTGCGCCTGACAAATTCGCGCTCGTCGACGGCGAATTCTGAGATGAGTTCGTCCAGCCCGGCCTCGACGAAGAGATCGGCGGCGCAATCGACGATCTCCCAGGAGTCGAAATCATTGGCCCAATTCCGGGCTTCTTCCATCGTCAACCGTTTTGGCTCGGCGGTGTAGAGGGAGAGCAGGCGGGCTTCACGGATATCGCTTCGCCAGAGCTCGATCGCTCTGGCGTGATTCTTCTTCGCCAGTCTGGCAACTACCCTGATATCGGGATTGGAGATGCCGAGGGCGCGTGTGGTAACGATGCCGAAGCGCGCCATGCCGGCGATATTTTCCTCCGAACGCAGCGTTTCGAGATGCGCAATCAGTTCGGCGGCCTCGGAGGAGGGGCAAATCACTTCTCGAGACGGGCGAGCAACGAGGATGTATCCCAGCGATTGCCGCCCATCGCCTGTACGTCGCCGTAAAACTGGTCGACCACGGCAGTGACAGGCAGCTTGGCGCCGTTGCGGCGGGCTTCTGTGAGCACGATGCCGAGATCCTTGCGCATCCAGTCGACCGCGAAGCCGAAATCATATTTGCCTGCGTTCATGGTCTTGTGGCGGTTTTCCATTTGCCAGGAGCCGGCCGCCCCTTTGGAGATCACCTCGACGACCTTTTCGATATCAAGGCCGGCACGCTTGCCGAAATGCAGCCCTTCGGCAAGTCCCTGGACGAGGCCGGCGATGCAGATCTGGTTGACCATCTTGGTCAGTTGGCCTGAGCCTGCCGGTCCCATCAGGCCGACCATGCGGGCATAGGCGTCGATGACGGGCCGGGCGCGTTCGAAGACGGCCTCGTCACCACCGCACATGACGGTGAGGGCGCCGTTTTCAGCGCCGGCCTGGCCGCCGGAGACGGGAGCGTCGATGAAATCGACGCCTTTTTCCTTTGCCGCGGCATAAAGTTCGCGAGCAACTTCGGCGCTGGCGGTGGTGTTGTCGATCAACACCGAGCGGGGCTTCATGCCATGCAGGGCGCCGTTTTCGCCAGATGTCACCGATCGGAGATCTTCGTCATTGCCGACGCAGACGAAGACGAAATCGGCGCCTGCTGCAGCCTCAGCCGGGGTGGGGGCGGATTTGCCGGAGAATTTCTCGGCCCATGCGACGGCCTTTTCGACTGTTCGATTATAGACGGTGACATCGTGGCCGCCCTTCGACTTCAGATGCCCTGCCATGGGAAAGCCCATGACGCCGAGACCGATGAATGCGACTTTAGCCATATGTCCTGTCCTTAATCTGGAATACGAGGCTCCGAGGATTAACCGAAACGGGGGGAGCAGAAAAGCCATGAAGACGGAGTTCCCTCCGACAGACGCGTTGAGGCTGGTCACCGTTCGCGCGAACCCTAGAACAGGATGATTTTAGGCCGGGTGGCCTAAAATCATCCTGTTCTACATTATAGAGTTAGATCATGATGTCATAAGAAAACCGCTCACACTTTTCGGCGTCATGTTCTAGTTTGAGGAGACGTCACCAGCGTGCGAGCGGTGATATGAGCGAAATTCCGACGATCAAACCGCGGCGCAAAGGCCGCAGTGGGATGCAGGCGATGCTGATTCCATCGCAGCAAATGGTGGCAGAGCAGATTAGATCGGCACAGGAAGGTGTTTTCACCGAGGTCGGCGTCCTTCGCCGCCGTCTCGCTACCCAATACGGGGCGGATGCCTGCTGTCCGGTCACCGTGCAGCGGCATCTGCACACGATCGCCGATCTGTCTTTCCTCGCGCTGCAAAAGGGTGAGCCGGTTTCGACGGTCACGCCCTATTGGCGCATGGTCGAACCGGCGAGCCAGCTGGCGAACCGCCTTGCAGGTGGAGCCGGCTTTATCCGCGAGCGGCTGGCCGCCGAACGTCGGGAGGGATAGCGGAAGAAGGCCGCTATCAGCAGGCACCGTGTCGACGAGCGCCCGAACGGGAAAAATTATTCCCCGAAGCGGATGACAATGCGAAATTGATATTGTCGATATAATTTGTGGCTTATGCCAATATCCTGGTCATCGAAGGCGACTATTGACGGCAACCGGCCGGCCGCCGCCGATCGACAGGATATTCAGATGTTCACGCGCAGACAAAGCCACGCCATTCTTCCCGCCGCCACCGTGGTCCTCCCAAGCATCCGGGTGGCGGCGGTGTGCAGACACGTTCCGCATGTCGTTGCCTGCTAAGGGCCAGCTTGACCGCGCGAGCTGATTTTCGAATTTTGCAGCAAAGGACCGTTTCCATGACCGCCACATCCGATCCCATCAATTTCCTCTGGTTCATCCCGACGTCGGGCGACGGCACCTATCTCGGTTCCGCCGATCTCAACCGCGCGCCCGAGATCGGCTATCTCACGCAGATCGCCCAGGCCGTCGACCGGCTCGGCTATTCCGGCGTGCTGCTGCCGACAGGTGTTGCCTGCGAAGAATCCTTCGTGACGGCGGCGGCTCTCGCGGCCAAGACCGAGAAGCTGCAGTTCCTGGTGGCGATCCGCCCCGGCACGGCATCGCCGGCTTATTACGCGCGTCTGGCGACGACGCTCGATCGGATCTCCAACGGCCGCCTGCTGCTCAACATTGTCGTCGGCGGCAGCCCCGCCGAGCTTGCCGGTGACGGCATCCATCTCGAACATGACGAGCGTTATGCCCATGCCGACGAGTTCTTCACGGTCTTCGAGGAATTGCTGGACAAGGGCACGGCGAGCTTCGACGGCAAATACATCAAGGCGACAAATGCGCGCCTCGGTTTTCCCTCAGTGCAGAACCCGCGTCCGCCGCTTTATTTTGGCGGCTCGTCGGATGCCGGCATCGATTTCTCGGTCGGCCGCGTCGACAAGTACCTGACCTGGGGCGAGCCGCCGGCACAGGTGGCCGAGAAGGTCGCCAAGGTGCGCAAGGCGGCCGCGGAGCGTGGCCGCGAAGTGAGCTTCGGCATTCGCCTGCACTTCATCGTGCGCGAGACCGACGAGGAGGCATGGGAGGCGGCGGAGCGGCTGATCCGCCATCTCGACGACGATACCATCCGCGAGGCACAGGAGCGCTTCGTTCACGAGTCCGACTCGGTCGGCCAGAAGCGCATGGCCGCCCTTCACGGCGGCCGGCGCGACAAGCTCGAAGTCTCGCCGAACCTCTGGGCCGGCGTCGGCCTGGTGCGGGCTGGTGCCGGCACCGCGCTTGTGGGGTCGCCGAAGACGGTGGCCGCGCGCCTTGCCGAATATCAGGAGATCGGCATCGATACGGTGATCGGCTCCGGCTATCCGCACCTGGAAGAAGCCTATCGTGTCGCCGAACTGCTCTTCCCCGAGCTCGGTATCACCCGCGCGCAGCAGCGCCTGGCGTTCAACAACGAGTTTGGCGGCAAGCAGATCTTCGCGGGCGGCAGCCATGGCGGCAACCTGAAGGTCGTCTCCGGTTCCTGAGTTTCGACGCGACGCAGAACAGGATATCGCCGGAAGCCGCCCGCGGCTTTCGGCGTTTTGTTGAGTGCGGCCATGCCAGTCCGAAGCGACTGATCGCGTAGTCCTCGGTGTCGATGATTGCCATTGTTGAGACCTCGGCGCCATTCCTGCCGGAATTGTCCCAGGGCGCATAATCCAGGGAAAACGCGTTTTTATATAGCCAATGAGCTATGATGAATTCTCTCACGGTTGTGCCGAACGGCATATCCTCTGGCTGGTCTGCATCTGCATCAGCTCGGCTGGCTAATTTCTTCGCTTTTCGTTTGCCCCTTGACTCACGCATACCTCACTGGCTATGAATCAATTCATAGCTGCAAAGGTATGAATGCTAATGTCCGATACTCAAGACGCACTCTTCAAAACCCTTGCTGATCCGACACGGCGGGCTCTTTTCGAGCGGCTGTGCAGAGAAGGAGAGAAGACGGTCGGGGCTCTGACGGCTCGGGCCGGGGTTTCTCAGCCGGTCGTCTCAAAACATCTTGGCATACTGAAGCAGGCCGGATTGGTGCGCGACCGCCACGAAGGGCGCCAGACGCATTACAGCGCGCAGCTCGGCGCTCTGGCGCCACTGGTCGACTGGACGAGCGAGATGGCCGGGTTCTGGCAAAGCCGCTTCAATGATCTCGAAGATTTGCTGAAAAGGATGGATCAATGACCGACACATCGAATGAAACGCGCTCCGTCGTCATCGAACGGGAAATCCCATTTCCCTCGGAGAAGATCTGGCGGGCGCTCACCCAGCCGCACCTGATCCAGGAATGGTTGATGAAGAGCGACTTCAAGCCGGTCGCGGACCACCGCTTCAAGTTCAGCGCAAATTGGGGTTCCGTCGACTGTAAGGTTCTTGAAGTCGAGCCGAACAAGACCCTGTCCTATAGCTGGGATGCCTATGGTCTCGCAAGCACCGTCACGTGGACGCTCACTCCGACCGGCATGGGCACGCACCTGCGCATGGAACAGTCGGGGTTCCGGCCGGATCAGCGGCAGGCCTACGGGGGCGCCAGGAGCGGCTGGACACAGTTTTTCGCAAATCTGGAGCAGGTGCTGGCGCGGACGGAGTAAGGCCGCTCATTGCCTGGGTTGACTTCAAACGGGGAGATCCCTTTGAAGTGGAACAACAGGTTGCGGCAGATCCACCGCTGGCTTTCCGTTGCCTCTACCATCGCGGTCATCCTCAATATCGTCGCGATGGTCCAAGAGAAATCGGCCGTCTGGGTAGGCCTCTTGGCGCTGCCGCTTGGCCCGCTATTGCAGAACGGTCTTTACCTGTTCATGCTGGCCTATGCCGCCAGATGCGCGGGAGATAGGAGTGAAGGCAATGGCCGGCAGGACCTCCAATACCGTGGCGAAGGTCAGAAAGAAGACAGCCACTCAGCCGGCCGCGGCCGAGCCGAAGCTCCTCTCGGGCGGCAATCCGCAAATCGCCAAGGGTTATGGCGATGCTCCCGTGCAGGCCTATATCGCTGCGATACCGGGCTGGAAAAGCGCCGTCGGACGCCGTCTCGACGCTCTGATCACGCGCACCGTGCCGGGTGTGAACAAGGCGGTCAAATGGAACTCGCCCCTTTATGGCATCGAAGGGCAGGGCTGGTTTCTCAGCGTTCATTGTTTCACCAAATACGTCAAGGTGGCCTTCTTCCGGGGTGCGTCTCTGAACCCTCTGCCGCCCGGCCATTCCAAGCAGAAGGAAGTGCGCTACTTCGATATCCGCGAGGACGACGAAATCGACGAAGCCCAGCTCGCCGCCTGGGTGGAGCAGGCCAGCCGCTTGCCCGGTGAACGGATGTAGCCAAATGGCACTCGATCGACGGGGGAACCATGAAGAAAGTGACAGTAGCGATGAAGAAAAGCGATTCCGCGGAAGCAAGCGAGGGACTGTCGCCCTCTCAGTCGATCGATGCGAGGATCGAGGAGCTGGGGGACTGGCGGGGCGAAAAGCTTGCCCAGGTTCGCGGGCTGATCAAGCAGGCGGAGCCCGAGGTGGTCGAGGAATGGAAGTGGCGAGGGGTTCCGGTATGGGAGCGCGCCGGGATCATCTGCACCGGCGAGACTTACAAGAGCGTGGTGAAACTAACCTTCGCCAAAGGTGCCTCGCTGGACGATCCCACGGGACTGTTCAACTCCAGCCTCGAAGGCAACACCCGGCGCGCCATCGATTTCCATGAAGCCGACAAGATCGATGAGGAGGCGCTGAAGGTGCTCGTTCGTGCCGCCGCAGCGTTGAATACGGCATCAAAGGCCGCCGTCTCGCGGAAGAAATCGAGGGGCACCTGAGTTCTTTAATGGATCGGGTTCGCCTCGCGCTCCAGAAAAAGTTCGAGATTGTCGAGGCCGATCTCGGTGCCCTGGAGGCGGGCGCCGTTATCAGCGTAGCCGTCGAGGAAAACTACCTGCTCGGTAAAGACCATTTTCGTGCCGTCGGGTTCGGCTTTGAAGGTGACGGTGGCGAGCGAGGCGGAGATGCGCCTTTCGCCGAGCCTCATCTCATAGGCATAGATGATACGGGTGTCAGGCACGATATCGATGTAATGCGCGTCAAAAGCGTGCAGAAGCCCGTCCGTATCGACGATATGGTTTCGCTCGGTACCGCCGGGACGGAAATCGAGCCTGTAATCCAGCGGCACCCATTCGCCGTGGCAGGCGAACCATTGACGCTTGGCCTCTGGCGTCGACCAGGCGCGGAAGACACGGCCGACCGGGGCTTTCAGGCGGCGCTCGATGACGAGGGTGGCATGTTCGGCAGATCGTGTCGTCATTCGGAAAAACTCTCCGGTTCTTCGGCGAGAAATTGATCCAGCCTGTCGAAGGTGGTCGTCCAGCGGCTCTTTCGCTGTTCCACCCAGCGCTCGACGGTGGCGAGCGCATCCTGCTGCAGGCGGTAAGTTCGAACCCGGCCGGATTTTTCCGAGAGCACGAGGCCGCTATGCTCCAGCACCTGCAGATGTTTCATTACCGTCGGCAAGGCAACCGCGAGCGGCGCGGCCAGCTCGGTGACCGAAGCCGGGCCGCGGCCCAGGCGATCGATCATGCCGCGGCGGCTGCGGTCGGAAAGCGCGTGGAACATGCGATCGAGATCGGCCTGGCTTTCGATCATCCAGCTGCATCCCGGAATCGGGCAGGTAACCGCTCTTTATAGGGGTAGAACTTGAAGTAGGGGCGGGCCTCTTCCAGCGCCCTTGCAAAGGAGGGGCGCGTCAGCAGCCGATCGTAATAGGTGCGAAGGTTCGGCTGCTCCGATGAAAACGGAACCAGCGTCTCGGCATAAAAGAGCGACGGGGCTGCGGCGCAATCGGCCATGGTGAATCCATCGCCCGCAATCCATTGCTTGTCGGCAAGCTGCTTTTCGATCATCGCATAGGCAGTGGCGAGTGTCGCCTTGGCGGCGGTCACCTCGATTTCATCCGCCGTACCCTCGGGGCGCCGGCCATTGCTGACGAGCGTCTGCATCGGCGCCTGGACATAATGGTCGAAGAAGCGGTCCCAGAGGCGGACCTGCAGCGCCCTATCGATCTCCAGCGGCAGCAGGCGAACGGGGCCGGGATAATACTGCTCGAGATATTCGATGATGATCGACGTCTCGGGAATGGTGCTGTCGCGCGCCTCGTCCCGCAGCAGCGGCATCTTGCCGATCGGCCAGAAGCGGAAGAGATCGGAGCGCGAGTTCTCGTCGGACAGATCGACGAGACGATTTTCGAAGGGCGTGCCGTTTTCGTAAAGCGCGATCAGCACCTTGTGGCAGAAGGAGGCGAGCGGATGCCCATAGAACACGAGCGACATGCGGCGGCCTTTCCTGTTGCGATAAACTTTACCTTTCGACTAAGTATCAGGTCGGCCGGCATCGCGCAACAGATAGTTTGCCAATCGCGCAAGTGTCGCCGTCAGCCGATATATTTTGCGATGACCAGATGGCCGGGTGTCGGCTGGCCGTCTTCCATGCGCACGTTGATATCCGTTATCTCGATCAGTTCGAAACCGGTGGCTGCCAGGCGTTCTTTCACATAGGCGTCGGCATGGGCGAAGCGCTGATGCGGACCGACCATGTAGGCCCGGCCGGCGAGTGTGGCGTCCGGCACGGTTTCCGAGGAGAAGATGAACAGGCCGCCTGGGGTGAGGTTCTCGGCGGCGCCGAAGAACAGCGGTTCGAGCGCGCCGAGATAGGGCAGCACGTCGGTGGCAGTGATGATATCGAAGGCGTCCTCGTCGTTGTCGTCGAGGAAATCCTCGACCTCGGCGACGAAGAGCGTCTCGTAGAGATCCTTCTCATGGGCAATCTCGACCATCTTCTCCGATAGGTCGATGCCGGTCATGTCGGCGCAGAGGTCGCGCAGTGCGCCGCCGGTCAGGCCCGTGCCGCAGCCGAGATCGAGCAGCCGCTTGAACGGTCCGAGCTTCAGTGCCTGCAGGCGCTGGCGGACCAGCATCGGCACGTGATAGCCGAGCTGCTCGACAAGTACGTCCTCGAAAACCTCGGCATGCTGGTCGAACAAGGTCTCGACATAGGCGTCGGGCGCCTTGGCAGGAGTTTCGCCGCGGCCCATGGCGGCGATGCGCACGGCGGCACCGCCGTGATCGTCGGGGTCGATTGCCAGGACTTCCTCATAGGCTGCCACCGCCGCGTCGACATCGCCGGCCTTTTCCAGCGCCAGAGCGCGGTTATAGGCCTCGCCAAGAGCTTCTTCGTCGATCTTCTTTGCCATCGCGGTCCAGCGTCCTTTTGTTTCAGGCATGCGTCTAAGGCGGCTTTCGAAATTTTGCAATGGCGTGGCTGTGGGCGCAGAATGACCGCAAAGAAGACGAGGGGAGGAAAGCCATGAAATCGGAGCAAGAAAGGCCGTCATCGACACTGGAAGGAGAGGCTGCGCGGGCACTGCTGCTGCCTGGTACGCCAGGCGAGATCACCAACACGCTTAGCCATTATTACCGCGGTGAACTCGGGCGGATGACAAGTTGGCGCGACCGCATCGACCGAACGTCCAACTGGGCGATCACCGTGGTTGCGGCGCTGCTCTCGGTGTCGCTGTCGACGCCGACCTCGCATCACGGTGTGCTGCTGTTTGGGATGATGCTGGTGACGTTGCTTCTGATCATCGAAGCGCGGCGCTATCGCTTCTTCGACATCTACCGCGCCCGCATTCGCCAGATCGAGCGCTGCTACTTCGCGCAGATCCTGGCGCCGGAGGCGGGGGCCGGCAGAGAATGGGCCTCCGTGGTCGCGAGCAGCCTGCGCAAGCCGCGTTTCCTGCTCAGCTATTGGGACGCGATGCACCGCCGGCTCAAACGCAACTACGGCTGGATGTATTCTATCCTATTTCTCGCCTGGTGCCTGAAGATCTCGACGCCGAAATTGCAGACGGAGGGCATGCCGGCGCTACAGGCGCAGTCCTGGACCTATGTCATCGATAATGCCGTGCTGGGGCCTATTCCCGGCCTTGCGGTCATCATTATCGTCGTCGTCTTCTACCTCGGCATCCTCTGTTTTGCGCTCCGCCCGCTCCGTGACCAAGGTGAATTCGGCCATGGCGAGGCACATGTCTGATGCTGGGCAGAAGCCGGATCAGTGCAGGATGAACTCTCCCTTCAGTGCCCGCCACTCGGTTGGCGAGATCAGCTTGCGGTGGATGTAGCGCACGGAATGCAGCGGTCCGTCGAGCTTTTCTTCCCAAAATTTCAGGAAGCCGCGCATTTCGGGGAAATCGGGGGCGAGATCATATTCCTGCCAGACATAAGTCTGCAGGATCGCCGGATGATCCGGCAGGTGGTAGAGGATCTGGGCGGTCGTCAGACCATAGCCCTGCAGTTGTTTTTCCATGTCCTTGTGCATCGTGTTCACTTCTTCTCGTTCCCACTCGCGCGCTTATTAGCGCTAAGTGATATGGAAACATGCGAGTGGTTAACGAGAGCTTTACAGATACTTCATAAAAGGACAATTGATTTTTAATATCAATAGATTAGCAGCATATGACGGGGAGTGCTGCCACGTCGGTTCTGATGGATGCACGCTGTTGGCTGAAAACCGCGAGACACTTCGGGCGGCGTGCATCAGCGCTTGAGGTGCCGGGTCAGGCGGCGCTCGATCCAGGCCCAGAGATGGCGCAGCGCCTCGACGATGACGAGGTAGAAGATCGCTGCCCAGAGATAGGTCTGGTAGTCGAAGGTGCGGGAGAAGGCGTAGCGGGTTTCGCCCATCAGGTCGAGCACGGTGATGATGGCGACAACCGCTGAACCCTTGATCAGCAGGATGATTTCGTTGCCGTAAGGGCGAAGTGCGACGATGAGAGCCTGCGGCAGAATGATCTTGCGGAAGGCGATGAACTTGTGGATGCCGAGGGCCGCGGCTGCCTCGTGCTGGCCGTGCGGTACGCTTTCGATGGCGCCGCGCAGGATTTCCGCCTGGTAGGCCGCGGTATTGATGGTCATGGCAAAAAGGCCGCAATACCAGGCTTCCCGGAAGAACCACCAGATTCCGACGGTCTCAAGCTGCGGCCGGAATACGCCGAGGCCGTAATAGACCAGGAACAGTTGGGCGAGCAGCGGCGTGCCGCGGAAAAAATAGATATAGCCGTAGGCGAGCGCATTCAGCACCCGGCTCTTCGACATGCGCGCCGCGGCGAGCGGCAGCGACAGAACTGCGCCGCAGACGACCGAAATGAAAACGAGGCTCAGCGTGACCCCGAGACCGTGGAGATAGCGCGGTCCGTAGCGGCTGAATTTTTCCGGATCCCAGCCATTGACGACGGAGATCACCAGCAGCGCGGCGAATACCGCCCAGACGGCGACGAAAATATAGCCGGCCATACGCGCCGGCGTCATCGGCTTCATCACTTCGCGGGGCGCGGGCTGCGGCGGGATCAGCGTTTCGGCGTAGCTCATCGGCGGATCTCCGAACGTCTGGCCCACCGCTCGACATAGACGAGCAGAAATGAGGAGAGGATGGCGAGTACCAGATAGAGGCAGCAGGCCAGGCCATAGAAGAAGAAGGGTTCTTTGGTCACGCGCACGGCGACACTCGTCTGACGCAGGATATCGGCAAGGCTGATGATCGAGACGTAGGAGGTGTCCTTCAGCAGCACCATCCAGAGGTTCGTCAGGCCCGGCAGCGCGATGCGCACGAGCTGCGGCAGGATGATCAGGCGCAGCGTGCGGCCGCTATGCAGCCCAAGCGCATCGCCTGCCTCATACTGCCCCTTGGGAATGGCGCGAAAGGCTGAGAGCAATACTTCCGAACAGTAGGCGGAGAAGACCACCGAAAGCGCGATGACGCCGGCGAGAAAGGCGTTGATCTCGACCGGCGGCCCGTCATAACCGACGAAGGTCAGCAGAGACTGGATCAGCATCTGCATGCCGTAATAGATGATGAAGAGCGTCAGAAGCTCCGGAAGACCGCGGAAGATCGTCGTGTAGATGCCGGCCGCCAGCCGAAGCGATTTTTCTTCCGACTGCTGGCCGAGCGCCACCAGAAAGCCGATGGCGAGGCCGATCGGCAGGGTAACGATTGCCACCGAAACGGTAATCTGCAGGCCAAGCGCGATCTCGTCGCCCCAGCCGGTATCACCGCAGGCAAGAATCGTCGACGGACCTAGCCAGGTGAAGATGCCAACGGGTCCGCATAGCGGATCGAAAATGTGCACAAGTGAGCTCCAGAAGGAGCCGAGCGCGGAAAATAATCCGCCCATGCGATAATTCCCCTCACGGCTTTTGCCGTTTTGATCTTGCCATCTTTGTCAAACAAAAATGGCGGAAGAGCAAGCCTTCCGCCATTACCTTGGTTAGCCAGATAGCGAATTTCTTATTGGCCGTAAACGTCGAAGTCGAAGTACTTGTCCTGGATCTTCTTGTACTCACCGCTGGCGCGGATCGCAGCGATCGCCGTGTTCAGTTTTTCCTTGATCGGATCGCCCTTACGGATGGCAATGCCTGCGCCGTTGCCGTTGATTTCCTTGTCGACCGGCAGGGTCGTCAAGATCTTGCAGCAGGCGCCGGCGTCGGATTTGACCCATTCGGAGAGAACCACGACGTCGTCGATGACGGCGTCGACACGGCCGCTGGAGACGTCGAGCTTGTATTCGTCAGCTGTCGGGTAGAGCTTCAGTTCGGTGTCGGCCAGATGTTTCTCGGCATAGTTGGCGTGCGTCGTCGAGGTCTGCGCGCCGATCACCTTGCCCTTGAGGCCGGCAACGTCGGTAATCGTCGAATCCTTCGGCACGGCGATGGCCGGCGGGGTGTTGTAGTACTTGTTGGAGAAATCGACGAGCTTCAAACGCTCCGGCGTGATCGACATGGAGGAAACGATCATGTCGAACTTCTTGGCGTTGAGCGCCGGAATGATGCCGTCCCAGTCGGTGCTGACGAAGGAGCATTCGGCCTTCATCTCAGCGCAGAGCGCCTTGGTGATGTCGATGTCGAAGCCTTGGATCGTGCCGCTGGCATCGACGAATTCGAAGGGCGGATAGGTCGAATCGGTGCCGATCACATACTTTTCGCCGTCGGCCATGGCCGAGCCGGCGAAAAGGGACATCGCCGCGATCGAGGCTGCCGCGAAAATACGGGTGGAGATATGCATGAGGATCCTCTCTGTTGGTAGCCGCCGCTGTTTTTCTCGTGGGCTGACGGCCGCAATTCAACGGTACCTAGACCGCCTTGCGGCGATAATCAGACTTTTTTTGATGGAATTGCAACACAAATCCCATCGCAATTGGGCGGTGCAAATAGCAGGCGAGATGAACGCCGGCAGACTGCAACATTCACGCGAGGTTAATCCGCGGCTTCCTAGAACCGGAACAAATCGGCGGCTCGGCGATTGCCATTCCGCCGTTTCGCCTCAATGCAAAGCTAGGGGCGGAACCAGGGCCTATCGGCCTTTATGAAGCTCAAACAGGATCGAGGAAACCCGATGGGCATGAAATCAAGATTATTCGCGAGCGCGGCTTTTCCGTTGCTTTCCCTTTCGCTGGCTTTCCAGCCGGCATCGGCGATGGCTGCCGTGCGCGACGTCGCGACGCAGGCTCCGGCCGTGCGGCAAGTCGAACAAGGCAGCTTCGAGGTAGCGCAGGACGCGCCTTCCGAAGAGGAACTGCTGAAGAAGAAGCGCAAACAGAAGGAGGAAGCTCCGGCCGAACAGGCGCCCGCCGAAAAGCCGAAGGCTGAGCGGAAAGAGGCGCCGGCGCCCGAACCCAAGGCAGAGCCGGAACCGCCGAAGGCCGAAGCCGCGCCGAGGGCAGAGCCCGCGCCGCAGGCCGAAAGCAAGCCAGAGCGAAAGCCCAAGCAGGAAGCCCAGCCCCAGGCAAAACCGGAGGCCGAGCCGCAGCAGGAGCAGCCGGTAACGCAGGAGAAGCCGAAGAAGCCGAAGAAGCAGGCCGAGCCGGAGGCTCAGCCGCAGCCCGAACAGCAGCCGGCTGCAAAGGAAGCGCAGCCGGAGACGGAGCAGGCACAGCCGGAAGCCAAGCCGGAAGGCGGCAAGCGGGATAAGGGGCAGGACAAGGCCCAGGGCAAAGATAAAGGCAAAGGCAAGAGCAAGGCCGAGACGGCTGCGCCCGAGGCTGTGACGCCGGCCGAGGAACAAGCCAAACCCGAAGTCAAGCCGGAGGCAAAGCCCACCGCCGAGGCGCCGGCCGAGAAGAAGCCGACAAAGGGCGAAACGGCTGCGCCCGCAGATAAGTCCAATGCAGATAAGTCCAATGCAGACAAGTCCAATGCAGACAAGGCGAATGCAGATAAGGCGGGCCAAGAGAAAGCCCCCGGTGACAAGCCTGGCGAAGTAAAAGCGCCTGAAGACAAGGCGGCGGCACCGGAGGCCGCACCCGCCGAAAAGCCGAAGGACGGCACCGCAGCCAAGCCGGCCGGGGAACAGCCCGCCGCGCCCGCCACCGGCACTGCCCAGCCGCTGCCGGATGCCAGCGGCGGCCAGCAGGTTGAGCAGGCCATTCCGGCGCCGGAAAAGGCTTCGCCCGAAGAGCTGGAGCGCCGCAAGAAGATCGCCGCAGACCCCGCCAAGAGCAATGAGACGGTCGTGCTGCCGGTCGAAAACGGTGCGGCCGTGCTCGACAGCGACAAGGATGCCGACCGCAGTAAGGGCCGGGAAGGCCGCCGCGATCGCGACAAGCAGCGCGCCGACAGCAAGGACTTCAAGGTGCCGACCTCGGATGCCGAAGCGCAGGCCGCCAGCGGCGCCAAGGGGCCGGCGCCGGTCAAGCTCGAAGCGGTGACCAGCGAGAAGGGCAGGAAGCTCGACGAGCGGCCGCAATTCGTCCGCCCCGATGGTGCGCGCTTCGACGACCGCGGCGGCGACGATAGCCGTGTGATCATCCAGTACGACAACCGGGTGATCGTGCGCGGCGACGACGACAGACGTTTCCGGCGCGACGGCGAACGGCCGACTTACGAAGAGCTGTCGGGCGACCGCTACCGCGAGACGATTGCACGGCCGGAAGGCTATCGCATCGTGACGATCCGCAACCGCTATGGCGACATCATCCAGCGGTCGCGTGTCGATGCCCGGGGGCGCGAGAATGTGCTCTACTACTCACAGGACCTCTATAACGATCCGGACCGCGATTATTTCGAGGATCCGGGCGCCGACCTGCCGCCGATGCGGCTGCGTGTGCCGCTCGACGACTATATTATCGACACCCGCAGCGATCCGAATCGGGATTACTACGAGTTCCTGAGCGAGCCACCGGTCGAGCCGGTCGAGCGTGTCTATTCGCTCGATGAGGTGAAGTATTCGGCGCGTATCCGTGACAAGGTGCGCCGCATCGACCTCGACACGATCACCTTCGCGACCGGCAGTGCTGATGTCCCGATGACCCAGGCGCGGACGTTGCGCAAGGTTGCCGACGCGATCAGCCAGGTGCTCAAGAAGGATCCGAGCGAGACCTTCCTGATCGAAGGTCATACGGATGCGGTCGGCTCCGACCAGAGCAACCTCATCCTCTCCGACCAACGGGCGGAATCGGTCGCCAACGTGCTCTCCGACGTTTACGGCATCGCGCCGGAGAACTTGGCGACACAGGGTTATGGCGAACAATATCTGAAGGTCAACACGACAGACCCGGAACAGGAGAACCGACGCGTCACCATCCGCCGCGTCACGGCGCTGGTTAGGCCGGTCGCTGCCAAGTAAGTCATCATGGGTTGCCCCTCTCCGCGAATGGAGAGGGGCACTCGCTTGTCTGTCTTGTCTCCCCGGCGGACCGGGCGACGGACGCTGACGCCACAGCCCCGCCGGTCCTTACTCGCCGGCTTTCCTCGCTGCCTTCTCGATGGTGTCGGCGACCTTTTCCGGCTGGGAGGCAAAGACGGCGTGGCTGGCCTTGATTTCGGTCACTTCGCTGCCGGCTCTTTTTGCCATGTCGCGCTCTAGTTCGGGGTTGATGGAGCGATCTTGAGTGGCGACAATCGACCAGCTCGGCTTTGTCCGCCATGCTGGCTCTCCAATCTTGGCGGCGAAGGCCTTCTTGGCGGCGAAGACCTGCGACTTGGCCATGAAATCGGCCTCGGCTTGCGGAAGGTCGGCTGCGAAATCCGCGGCGAAGGCGCCGGGATCGAGATAGAGATATTTGCCGTCCTTCGTTTCCCTTATATCCATGCTACCGGCCGGCTTCGAACTGGCGAGGCTCAGCAGGCTTTCGCCCTTGTCGGGCTGGAACGCCGCGACATAGACCAGGCCTGCGACATTGGGATCGTTGCCGGCTTGCGTGATGACCATGCCGCCATAGCTGTGGCCGACGAGCAGGCTCGGTCCGTCCTGGAGGTCGATAACCCGCTTCGTCGCCGCCACATCGTCTTCGAGCGAGGTGATGGGCTGTTGGACGATGGTGACGTTGAAGCCGCGCTTTTCGAGAATCTCGGTCGCTTTGCGCCAGCCTGAGCCATCGGCGAGCGCGCCGTGGACGATGACGATGTTCTTGATCGCGGCGGCTTCCGCCGCGAAGGAGATGCCGGTGGTGGCGAAGGCAAGGGCTGCCGTTAAAATGAGACGTCTGTTCATCGATATCACTCCAGTGGGTTGATGTTGGGGATCGGGATCTTGATGGGTTGTGGGGTCAGCCGAATGTGAAAGCGTAGGCCTGGACGCCGGGGTCGAGGAAGTTGATCTCGAAATTGCGGGCGGCGACCGTGCCGGACTGGCGGACGAGCTGATAAAGCCTGGTCGCGGTCACCGTACCGTTGCCGTCGGCATCGATGTCGGCGCCATGGTCGGGCCCCGGAGCCTTGCCGTCGACCGTCACCTGGAAGTGGATCGGCTTGCCATCGGCGCCGGGCCCGAGAACGAGATGCAGGTCGCGGGCGCTGAAGCGATAGGTGATGCCGCCGCCCGGCTGATCAAGCGTCGCCTGATCCCGGCCGACGACCCAGCTTCCGGACAGGCCCCAGCCGTTAAGGCCGGGTTCGGCGACCGTATAGTTTTGCGCCATGTCGGCCTGCAGCCCTTCCGGAGAGGCGAAATTCGCTGCCTGATCGTAGCCGAGATAGGTCTCGCCGGAGCGGATGTTGCCGAGGTCAGGGCCTGCTTCCACGCCCTTGGCATCCGGTGCGACCGGCGCGCTTGCCGTCATTTGGCTGCCGGCCTCGCGCAGCAGGTCCTGGATGGCCTTTTCCGTGCCGCCATAGTTGCCTTCACCGAAATGATGGTAGCGGATCTGGCCCTTGGCATCGATCAGATAGGCGGCGGGCCAGTAGCTGTTTTCGAAGGCGCGCCAGATTTTGTAGTCATTGTCGATGGCGACGGGATAGCCGATCTTGAAGTCGCCGACCGCTTTCTTGACGTTGTCGGTCTTCTTCTCGAAGGCAAATTCCGGAGCGTGGACGCCGATCACCACGAGGCCCTGGTCGGCATATTTCTCCGCCCAGGCCCTGACATAGGGGATGGTGCGAATGCAGTTGATGCAGGAATAGGTCCAGAAGTCGACGAGCACGACTTTGCCCCGCAGCTGCTCGGTGGTCAGAGGCTCAGAGTTCAGCCATTCGACCGCGCCGCCGAACGAAGGTGCATGACCTTCGACCGGCAGGTCGCTGCGGAAGGGCTTCTTTGCATCGGCAGCAGGGATTACGTCGTTGCTCGCCACTTCGGAGGGTGCGCCACTCAGCGGTTTTGCTTGCAGTCCGTCGAGCACGGCCTGTTCCAGCGATGCGGTGCTGGTATAGGACAGCCGCGCCAGCAGGCTGGTGTCGAGGCCAAGGGCGATGACGGCGACGCCCGCGAGCACCGCAGCGCCGAGCACCTGGCGAATCCGGTCGCCGACGCCGAGGGAACGCTTCATGGCGGTGAAGATCTTTCCGCCGACAAGCAAGGCGACGGCGAGCGAGCTTGCGGCGCCGGCGGCATAGGCGGCCAGCAGGAAGGTCGTCTGCAGATTGGCGCCCTGCAAGGCGGCGCCGGTGAGAACAAGGCCGAGGATCGGGCCGGCGCAAGGCGCCCAGAGCAGACCGGTGGCGACGCCGAGAATGAGCGCGCTCTTGACCGTCGGTGCGGCGTGTCCACTGCCGCTGGCGTTCAGCAGATTGTTGCCGAGGTCGACGATCGGCCGGGCGAGGGTGCTTGCAAAGCGCGGCGACAGCAGGCTTGCGCCGAAGAGCGCCAGCAGGACGATCGCGGCCAGGCGACCATATTCATTGGCGCGGATGGCCCAACTGCCGCCGACGGCCGCCAGCGTGGCGACCAGCGCGAAGGTGGCGGCCATTCCGGCCAGCATCGGCAGCGTGCTCCTGACGAAGGGCTGCCCGGCACGGGCGAAGACGAAGGGGAGGACTGGGAGGATGCATGGGCTGAGGATTGTCAGCGCGCCTCCGAGATAGGCAATGATCAGAAGTGTCATCATCGTTTCCTTTGAAACCGATTGATCGGGCTCTGGACGGCGATGGGCCTGAACCAGCAACGGCTGGGATATGGTCGGGCGGACGTATCGCCGATGTGTCCGGTTTCGCGGGGAAATGTACCGAACTATTGCGGTCGGGGGCCGGCGATACAAAGCGATACAAACTGCCGTCCCGGCCGGGGCGGCGGCGAAAATGATGGCTGTCGATGCGAGGCTTTGCTCGGGCGCGGCGATCGTATCAGAATGTATCCCGGCGGCTGGAAGCTACATCCGCATTCAAAACCGATACCTTGCGACATATGGCGGATACAAGCGCTGCATCATATAAGCACCGTGATCCATTCGACAGGAGAGACCGATGTCAGAGCAAATCAACCACAACCGCCGCCGTTTCTTCGGCATGACCGCAGTCGCGCTTGCGGCAGTCGAATTCGGCGTGGCCGGCACGGCCGCGGCTCAATCCGCGCCCGCCGCGTCCCTGCCTGCGGTGAAGGCCGGAACCAACACGTCCTTCGAAGCGCTGAAGCAGGTGAATGCCGGGGTGCTGGATATCGGTTATGCCGAGGCGGGCAAGGCGGATGGCCCGGTCGTGCTGCTGCTGCATGGCTGGCCATACGACATCTATAGTTTCGTCGACGTCGCGCCGCTGCTTGCCTCTGCGGGCTACCGGGTGATCGTGCCTTATCTGCGCGGTTACGGCACGACGAGGTTTCTGGACCAAGCAACAGCCCGCAACGGCCAGCCGTCGGCGCTGGCTGCCGATATGATCGCGCTGCTCGATGCGCTCGATATCGAGAAGGCGGTGATTGCCGGCTATGACTGGGGCGGGCGGACCGCCAACATTATGGCGGCATTGTGGCCGGAGCGCTGCAAGGCGATGGTGTCGGTGAGCGGCTACCTGATCGGCAGCCAGGAGGCCAACAAGAAGCCGTTGCCGCCGAAGGCGGAACTGGCTTGGTGGTACCAGTTTTATTTTGCAACCGAACGTGGTCGTGAGGGTTACGCGAGCAATACCCATGATTTCGCAAAGCTCATCTGGCAGACCGCGTCGCCAAAGTGGAATTTCGACGATGCGACCTTCGACAAATCGGCCGCAGCCTTCGACAATCCTGACCATGTCGAAATTGTCATTCACAATTACCGCTGGCGCCTCGGACTTGTTGAAGGCGAGGCCAAGTATGACGACTACGAGACGAGGCTTGCCGCACTGCCGATGATTTCGGTGCCGACGATCACCATGGAGGGGGATGCCAACGGCGCGCCGCATCCGCAGCCTTCTGCCTATGCCGGAAAATTTTCCGGCAAATACGAGCATCGCACGATTAACGGCGGCATCGGCCACAATCTGCCGCAGGAAGCGCCGCAGGCCTTCGCCCAGGCGGTCATCGACGTCGACCGCTTTTGATCGACGCCGCTGGCGCGTTGCTCCGGCCGGCGGAATATGCGTAGGTCGCGTCAGCCGCCTCGATCATCGGGGCGGAGGGCGCGGCCGCTGGTATCGGTAAGGGTAGGGAAAAATGGATCATGTCGATCACATCCTGGTCGTCGACGACGATCGTGAAATCCGCGAGCTGGTATCGGGCTATCTGCAGAAGAACGGCCTGAGGACAAGTGTGGCGGCAGACGGGCGGCAGATGCGCAGCTTTCTCGAAGGCAATGCCGTCGACCTGATCGTGCTCGACGTGATGATGCCCGGCGACGACGGGCTGGTGCTCTGCCGCGAACTGCGGGCAGGGCGGCATAAGGCGATCCCGGTCCTGATGCTGACGGCGCGGACCGACGAGATGGACAGGGTTCTCGGGCTGGAGATGGGCGCCGACGACTATCTTGCCAAGCCCTTTGCCGCACGCGAGCTTCTTGCCCGCATCAAGGCGGTGCTGCGGCGGACGCGAATGCTGCCGCCCAACCTGCAGATCAGCGAGGCAGGACAGTTGTTGACTTTCGGCGACTGGCGGCTCGATACGGTCGGCCGGCATCTTCTCGACAGGGAGGGAACGGCGATTGCGCTCAGCGGCGCCGAATACCGTCTGCTTCGCGTCTTCATCGACCATCCGCAGCGGGTGCTCAACCGCGACCAGCTGCTCAGCCTGACGCAGGGCCGCGACGCCGATCTCTTCGATCGTTCGATCGATCTGCTGGTCAGCCGCCTGCGGCAGCGGCTCGGCGACGATGCTCGCGAACCGATCTACATCAAGACGGTGCGCAGCGAAGGTTATGTGTTTTCGGTTCCGGTGGAAATCTCGGAGCCGCGTCAATGAGGGCGGCGATCGCTTTGCTTTCGGGCTCGATGTGGCCGAGCACGTTGCGATCGCGGATCTTCCTCATCCTGCTGATCGGCCTGGCGCTGGCCTACGGGCTGTCGTTCAGCGTGCTCTATATGGAGCGCACCATGTCGGCCAAGGCGGTGATGCTCGGCACGCTGGAGAACGATGTTGCGACGTCGATTGCCGTTCTCGACCGGCTTCCGCCGGGCGAACGCGGTGATCTGCTGGATCGGCTCGGCCGCGGCAACTACCGCTTCGTGCTCGGACCTGGGCTTTCGGGCGTGCCGGACACATCGAGCAAGGGGGGCGAGATCGCAGGCAAGATCGAGGAGGCGATCGGGCATCGCTTTCCGATCCGGATCGAACGGATTCCGGGCGAGGTGAACCGGTTGCAGGCGCATCTGACGCTGAGCGACGGAAGCCCGCTGACGATCGACGTCACACCGAAGGGCGTCATGCCGATCGCCGCATGGCTGCCCTATGTCTTCGCCGTCCAGATGGCGCTGCTCATCCTCTGTACCTGGTATGCCGTCCGCCAGGCGATCCGGCCGCTCGGCGCGCTTGCCGCGGCCGCCGATGCCCTGGATCCCAACAAGGATGGCTCGGCCTTGAGCGAAACGGGGCCGAGCGAGGTTGCGCATGCGGCACGCGCCTTCAACGCGATGCGGGACAGGATTGCCCATTACCTCGAAGAGCGGGTGCAGATATTGGCGGCCATCTCGCATGACCTGCAGACGCCGATTACTCGCATGCGGCTGCGCGCCGACATGGCGGAAGACTCGCCTGAGAAGGACAAGCTGGTGCACGATCTCGGCGAGATCCAGCGCCTCGTCCAGGACGGCATAGCTTATGCCCGCAGCGCCCACGGCAATGGCGAGAAGAGCGCCCGCATCGATCTCGCCTCGTTCATCGACAGCATAGCCTACGACTACCAGGATACCGGCAAGGCCGTCGCCGTTGTCGGCCTGGTTCAGGGCGCCGCCCTCACCAAGCCGCACGCCCTTCGCCGCATCCTGTCGAACTTCATCGACAATGCGTTGAAGTTTGCCGGTGCTGCCGAAATCAGCGTTGGGCACAGCACGGAAAACGATATCGTCATCACCGTGATGGATCGCGGTCCGGGCATTCCCGACGATATGCTCGACGCTGCCATGCAGCCCTTCTTCCGGCTGGAGCAATCCCGCAACCGGGAGACCGGCGGCACCGGTCTCGGGCTTGCGATCGCCCAGCAGCTGACGGCGAAGATCGGCGGATCGCTTCGGCTGTACAATCGTGTCGGCGGTGGGCTGGCAGCCGAAGTCACCCTCCGGTGATAATTGCAGCCGCCGGAAGTTTTCCGACGGTTTTGTACGGAAAGATGTCGTGGATAGCGGATGCTACGTTTTGTGACATTTCTACCGATTTCTGAAACATGGCGGATGTACCAGCCAGTCAAACCACACTCCGTTCAACCCGATCGCCCGAGGTGATCCGGTCGCGAGTAGCGACCACTCGCGCAAAGCGACGCAAACAGGAGTGTTTCCATGACCAAGATCGACAAGGTTCTCTATACCGGCAAGACCCGCACCACCGGTGGGCGTGACGGCGCGTCGCAGAGCGACGACGGCCAGCTCGATATCAAGCTCTCGCCGCCCGGCAGCGCCCGGCCCGGCACCAATCCCGAACAGCTTTTCGCAGCCGGCTGGTCGGCCTGCTTCATCGGCGCGATCGGCATTGCCGCGGGCAAACTGAAGGTCAGGCTTCCGGCAGAGACAGCCGTGAATGCCGAGGTCGATCTCGGGGCGAGCGACGGCGATTATTTCCTGCAGGCCCGCCTCAAGGTCAGCCTGCCTGGTATCGAAGCCGACGTCGCGAAGGCATTGGTGGATGAGGCCCACCGGACTTGCCCCTATTCGAAGGCGACGCGCGGCAATATCCATGTCGAATTGACCATTGCCTGACGGATCGATTGCCCGTTGAAGGCAAACAGGGCGAGGCCAATCGGGCCTTGCCGATGGAGGATTTGATGAAATTGATGATCATCTGCATTCTGGGAGCGGTGGTCTTCGCCGCTCCGTGCATCTACGACATAAGCTCTCAGGAGCCTTCGCCGCTTGTGGGCTTGCTAACGGTGGCGTCCGCCGCTCCGTTCTAAATCACCAAGGAGAAAGACAGTGAAGCTCTATCAGAACGAGATTTCCTCGGCGACATCGAGGGTCCGGATCGCGCTCGCCCTGAAGGGACTGACGGCGGAAGCGCTGCCGGTGACCATTCTCGGTGAGGAGGCCGAGAGCCGGCAGGCCGGATATCGCAGCGTCAACCCGCAGGGGCTGGTGCCGGCCTTGCTGACGGATAGCGGTGTCCTCATCACCCAATCGCTGGCGATCATCGAATATCTCGACGAGCTTCAGCCGGAACCGCCGCTGCTGCCGGACACGGCGGAGGGCAGGGCGCTGGCGCGGTCGATCGCGCTTGCGATCGCCGCCGAGATCCATGCGCTGCTGCCGCCGCGGATCGGCCTGCATTTGCGCGCGGCCTTTCAGGCCGATGCCGATGCTATTGCCGCCTGGAGCCGCCATTGGGTCGGCGAGGGAATGGCGGCTGTGGAGACGATGATTGCCGGCCGCAGAGAGGGAATCTTCGCGGTCGGAGATCGACCGGGTATTGCCGACATCTTCCTCTTCCCGCAGGCAATCAGCGCCGGGCGCATGGGCTTCGATCTCGCCCGGTGGCCGAATATCGCGGAGATCGTCGCGAGGCTTGAGGTGATACCGGCTTTCCAGGAGAATGCACCGGTGCCGAGACGATGACGCAATTGGTGATCGACCTCGTTCGTTACTGGGCGTCATCCTCCACAACTGTGCGGTTCGCGCCGATGGGCTGCCCCTCACCCTAACCCTCTCCCCGTAAAACGGGGCGAGGGGACGTGCCCCGCGAGAGCGAGGTGGGAACCGAGAGGGTGCGGCAGGTCCCTTCGCCCCGCCTGCGGGGAGAAGGTGGCGGCAGCCGGATAAGGGGCTGGCCTCGGTGATCTCTTGGGGATGACATCGCTTCTCAGCGGTTGACCCTTGCCTGCAAATGGGCGGGATAACGATCGCCTTCCACCTTGATGGTGGCGAGCGCGCTTTCGATGCTGGCGAGATCTTCCGCGGTCAGTTCGACCCCGGCTGCCTGGATGTTTTCCTCGAGGCGGTGCAGCTTGGTGGTGCCGGGGATCGGCACGATCCAGGGTTTTTGCACCAGCAGCCAGGCGAGAGCCACTTGGGCTGGTGTGGCCTTCTTGCGGGCAGCGATTTCGGCGAGACGATCGACGAGCGCCTGGTTGGCTTTGCGCGCCTCTTGAGAAAAACGCGGCACGACGTTGCGGAAATCCTTGCTGTCGAAGGTTGTGGTCTCGCTGATAGCGCCGGTGAGGAAGCCCTTGCCGAGCGGGCTGAACGGCACGAAACCGATGCCGAGTTCTTCGAGCGTCGGCAGGATTTCCTGCTCCGGCTCGCGCCACCACAGCGAATATTCGCTCTGCAGTGCCGTCACCGGCTGGACAGCGTGGGCGCGGCGGATCGTCTGGGCGCCGGCTTCAGAGAGACCGAAATGCCGGACCTTGCCTTCTGAAATCAGCGCCTTGACGGTGCCGGCGACCTCCTCGATCGGGACGTCGGGATCGACGCGATGCTGATAAAACAGATCGATAACATCGGTCTTCAAACGCTTCAGCGCCTGGTCGGCCACCGCGCGGATCTGCTCCGGGCGGCTGTTCATGCCGCTCTGGCCGCCATTGGCATCGAAGTTGAAACCAAATTTCGTGGCGATCACGACCTCGCTGCGGAAGGGGGCGAGCGCCTCTCCCAGAAGCTCCTCGTTCTTGTAGGGGCCATAGGCCTCGGCGGTGTCGAAGAAGGTCACGCCGCGTTCGAAGGCCCGCCGGATCAGCGCGGTCGCCTCCTGGATATCCGTCGCCGGGCCATAACCATAGCTCAACCCCATGCAGCCGAGACCGATGGCCGAGACTTGAAGTCCGCTCTTTCCGAGTTCACGCTTCTGCATAGCCGTTTCCTTTTCTAATCTTGATATTGCGCGTCGGTGACGTGCTCCATCCAATCGACCACCTTGCCGTCGAGCTGTTCCTGGATGGCGATATGGGTCACCGCGGTCGTCGGCGAGGCGCCGTGCCAATGGCGTTCGCCGGGTGAGAAGCAGGCGACGTCGCCGGCGCGGATCTCTTCGATGGGGCCGCCTTCACGCTGCACGCGGCCGCAGCCCGATGTGACGATCAGCGTCTGGCCGAGAGGGTGGGTGTGCCAAGCCGTGCGGGCGCCGGGCTCGAAGGTGACGCTGGCGCCAGCCGCACGTGCGGGGCTGGTTACCGCAAACAGCGGGTCGACGCGGACACTGCCGGTAAACCAGTCGGCTGGTCCCTTGGCCGAAGGCTGCGAACCGCTTCGTTTGATGTCCATCTTATCTTCCTTTCAACATCGGGGGTGGACAGGCCGGTGGGCGGGCCGGGCGTCCGCCTGGGATGCAAGCTATTTAGCGCGTGGGCCTGGCAGCGATTAGATGGTATAAACGGCAAGAACTCATGAGAAAGTTTCATAAATGTCACGTCCTGCTGTCAACGACCTCATCGCCTTCCTTGCCGTTGCGCGCGCGCAGAGCTTCACCAAGGCGGCGGGTAAGTTGGGGGTTTCGCAATCGGCGCTCAGCCACACCATCCGCGGGCTCGAGGAACGGCTTGGACTGCGATTGCTGACACGGACGACGCGCAGCGTCTCGCCGACGGAGGCTGGCGAACGCCTGCTCGTCACCATCGGGCCACGGCTCGACGAGATCGAGACCGAGCTTGCTGCCTTGAGCGCATTCCGCGAGAAGCCGGCAGGTACTATCCGCATCAATGCCGGGGAGCATGCAGCCGACACCGTCCTCTGGCCTGCCTTGGAGAGGCTCCTGCCTGATTATCCCGATATCCATGTCGAGATCATCGTCGACTATGGTCTGACCGACATTGTCGCGGAGCGCTACGATGCAGGGGTGCGGCTTGGAGAGCAGGTGGCGAAGGATATGATCGCTGTGCGCATCGGCCCAGACATGTGCATGGCCGTGGTCGCCGCTCCCGCCTATTTCGACACCAAGCCGAAGCCGCTGATGCCGCAGGAGCTGACCGATCACAATTGCATCAATCTGCGCCTGCCGACCTATGGCAGCGTTTATGCCTGGGAGTTCGAGAAGGGCGGGCGCGAGCTCAGGGTTCGCGTCGAGGGGCAGTTAGTCTTCAACAACATAGCGCTGCGGCTGAACGCGGTGCTGGCAGGGTTGGGGCTGGCATATCTGCCGGAGGATGCCGTGCAGGCGCATCTTGCCGATGGGCGGCTGATGCGTGTGCTGGAGGACTGGTGCCCGCCGTTTCCCGGCTACCATCTCTACTATCCGAGCCGTCGGCATGCGTCGCCGGCATTTGCCCTCGTCGTCGATGCGCTTCGCTATCGAGGGTAGAGGCCGTTATCTCCGGTCGCTAATAACGAGCAGCTATCCGTGCTAATCCCTATTGCAACGCTCGACAGGCTCTCTACCGGGGGCGAAAGCATACTGCGCCGGCGATTTGACATTCTACCACTCGCCACTAATTCACTTTTGAAACCGAAGGAAACAATGAATGAATACTGCTGCATCTGCCACGAAGGCCCGGACCGGCGTGTCCGGTTTGGACACAATTCTGGCGGGGGGCCTTTCCATCGGCCACGTGTTTCTCCTGGAGGGAAATCCGGGAGCGGGCAAGACGACGATCGCGCTGCAGTTCCTGATCGAAGGGGCTCGGCTCGGCGAGAAGGGACTCTACATAACCCTGTCGGAAACCGACAGCGAGCTCCGTGCGGGTGCCGCATCGCATGGCATGGTGATCGACGACAATATCGAGGTCTTCGAACTCGTGCCTCCGGAAAGCCTGCTCGATGCCGACCAGCAACAAAGCCTGCTTTATTCTTCGGATCTTGAACTCGGCGAGTCGACGCGAGAAATCTTCGCAGCTTTCGAGCGGGTCAAGCCGAGCCGGGTGGTTCTCGACAGCCTTTCCGAAATAAGGCTGCTCGCGCAAAGCTCGCTGCGCTACCGCAGGCAGATCCTGGCGCTGAAACATTACTTCGCCCGACAAGGGGCGACCGTGCTTCTCCTCGACGATCTGACCTCCGACACGCTCGACAAGACGGTCCACAGCGTGGTGCATGGGGTCATCCATCTCGACGAGCTGGCGCCGAACTACGGTTCCGAACGGCGACGCTTGAGGGTAACGAAATACCGCGGCCAGGCTTTCCGCGGTGGCTACCACGATTTCACCATCCAGACCGGCGGTGTCGTCGTGTTTCCGCGCCTCGTCGCCGCCGAACACAGGACAAGTTATGCTCGCGATCAGCTTTCCAGCGGTATTGCCGGTCTGGACCTACTTCTCGGCGGTGGGCTCGAGCGAGGATCGAGCACGCTGATCCTTGGTCCCGCCGGCACAGGCAAGAGCACCCTTGCTTTTCAATTTGTAATGGCGGCGATCGCACGCGGCGAAAAAGCGGCTGTTTTCATTTTTGACGAGGAGCTCGGCTTGCTGTTCACGCGCCTGAAACAGCTCGGCATGGATCTCGAGGCGCTGAGAGATGAGGGTCTGCTGCATATCGAGCAGCTCGATGCCGCGGAGCTGTCACCGGGTGAATTCGCCAATCGCGTCTGTGCTTCGGTTGACAGATCGGGAGCGAAGACCGTGATCATCGACAGCATCAACGGTTATCAGGCCTCGATGCCGGATGAGAATTCGCTGATATTGCATATGCACGAGCTGCTGCAATATCTGAACAGGCAAGGCGCAAACACCTTCCTCACCGTGGCCCAGCATGGACTGGTCGGCGACATGAAGGCTCCCGTCGACGTGACCTATCTCGCGGACACGGTCATCCTGCTGCGATACTTCGAGGCGGTGGGACGTGTGCGGCGGGCGATCTCCGTTATCAAGAAGAGGACCGGCCACCACGAGGACACCATCCGGGAGTATCGGATCGATGCCGGCGGCCTGACATTCGGAGAGCCCATCGTCGGTTTCCAGGGCGTGCTTAGCGGTGTTCCGGAATTCGTCTCGACGTCCGCTCCGCTTTTGCCAACCGGCAGCGAGGACGGCGGCAATTCCTAATTTCCACAACCCGAAGGCCCTGATCTATGCCCCGGCCGGACGCGACGCCCAGGTCGCGGCATCGTTGATCGATGAGACCGGGCTGACATCGATAGCCGTCACCGATTTGAACCTCTTCGCGTCATCACTCGATGACGAAGTCGCGGTTGGTGTTCTGACTGAGGAGGCCGTCCGCGGCGGTGATCTGACACCGATCGCTGCCTGGGTCGCCGCCCAGCCGAGCTGGTCCGATCTGCCGTTCATCGTCCTCACCCCACGCGGCGGTGGGCCTGAACGAAATCCCGCCGCCGCCAGACTTTCCGAGGTCCTTGGCAACGTGACCTTTCTGGAGAGACCGTTCCATGCCACCTCCTTCATCAGCGTTGCGCGGACCGCACTGAAAGGCCGGCTGCGCCAGTATGAAGCGCGCACCCGGCTCGAGGCTCTGGGCGAGGGAGAACGGCGGCTGCAGACGGCGCTCGCCGCCGGCCGACTTGGTGCGTGGGAGCTCGAGCTGTCGACGATGGCCCTGTCGGCCTCGGCGACCTGCAAAGCGGTCTTCGGTCGAGGGCCGGATGACGAGGTGACGCGCGATGATCTGATCGCCAGCATCCACCCCGACGATCGCGACCTTGTGCTGGCACGCCTGCGCCAGACGATCGATACCGAACGTGACTATTCGATCGAGCACAGGACGATCTGGCCGGATGGCTCACTGCATTGGACCGAGGTCCATGCCCAGCTTTATGCGGACAGATATGGGTCAGCCCGGAAGCTTGTCGGGGTCTGCTCCGATACCACCGTCCGCAAGACCATCGAGGAGAATCTGAGACGGCTCAATGAAACCCTCGAAGAGCGCGTCAGGGAACGAACCCGGGAGGTCAACGCCGCCCACCAGACGCTGCTCGAGGAGGTCGCCCAGCGTGAAAGAGCCGAGGAGCAGCTTCGCCAATCTCAGAAAATGGAAGCGATCGGCCAACTCACAGGCGGCGTTGCCCACGACTTCAACAATCTGCTCATGGTGGTTCTCGGAAATCTGGAACTGCTCGGCAAACACGTGGCCGGAGATGCCAAAGCAACGCGTCTGGTCGAGGGGGCTGTTCAGGGCGCGCGACGCGGAGCGGCGCTGACCCAGCGTTTGCTGGCTTTTGCCAGACAGCAGGATCTGCAGGTCAAGCCCGTCGATCTGGCCGATCTTGTCTCCGGTATGAACGACTTGCTGCGGCGCTCGGTCGGATCCTCGATCAGCATCGAGACCAATCTCCCGGCACGACTGCCGCCGGCGCTGATCGACGCAAACCAGCTCGAGTTGGCGCTGCTCAACCTCGCGGTCAATGCCCGGGATGCAATGCCGGATGGGGGGACGCTGTCCATATCGCTGCGCGAAGAACAGGTTGTCGGCGCTGGCGGCGATCTGGGCGACGGAGCCTATCTCGTGTTGGCGGTGGCTGACAGTGGCACCGGCATGGACGCGGAGACGCTGAAGAAGGCCGTCGATCCGTTTTTCTCCACCAAGGAACTCGGAAAAGGCACGGGTCTCGGCTTGTCGATGATCCATGGGCTTGCCGTTCAGCTCAATGGCGCACTGTTTCTGACAAGCGAGCCTGGGGTCGGAACGACGGCGGAGTTGTGGCTGCCGGCGACCGAACGATGCCCGGAGCGGCCGGCCGAGACAGAGCGGCCCGTCCTGCAGGCGGCCTCCGGACTGAAGATCCTTCTGGTCGATGACGATGCCTTGATCGCCATGAGTTCGGTCGACATGCTCGAAGATCTCGGCCATGAGGTCGTCGAGACAAATTCCGGCGCGGAGGCACTGGAGTTGATCAGGAGCGGTCAGCATTTCGATCTGATGATCACCGACTATTCGATGCCTGGTATGACCGGCGCACAGCTTACCGAGGCCGTGCGGGACATTCATCCGAGGCTGCCGATCGTGCTGGCGACAGGGTATGCCGACCTTCCCGCCGGCACCGACATCGCTATTCCGAGATTGGGTAAACCCTATAATCAGGCCCAGCTTGCCAAGGAAATCGCCAAGGCGCTGGCCCGCGAGACGGCTCCAGTTATCGGATCCGTCAGCGCGCGTGGTTCAGGGGCGCTGTTCAAGGCTGACGATCGCTGCGATGAAATCGGCGATGGCGCCTGTGTCGTCTAGATCGAAGACGGGCAGCGCCGTATCCGTGACGGCATGATCCGCGGCGATGGCGCAGATATGGGGATCGCTCGGCGCCAGCGGTTGGCGATTGGCGGCATCCAGGCGGCGGGCCTCGATTTTCGGGATCGGCTCGCGCTTGTAGCCTTCGATCAGCACGAGATCGCAGGGGGCGAGACGGGCGAGTATCTCCTCGAACTCGGGTTCGGGGTCGCCGCGCAGCTCGTGCATGATGGCGTAGCGGGTGCCGGAGACGATGGTGACCTCGTGGGCGCCGGCCTGGCGGTGGCGGTAGCTGTCAGCCCCGACCTTGTCGATGTCGAAATCATGATGGGCGTGCTTGATCGTCGAGATCCTATAGCCGCGGCGGGTGAACTCGGTCACCAGCCGGACGGCGAGCCCGGTCTTGCCGGAATTCTTCCAGCCGGCAATGCCGAAGATCTTCGGTGCGGTCATACGCGCAGGGCCTCCAGCCAGCGTTCCGCCTCGACGAGATCATCCGGCGTGTTGATGTTGAAGAAGGGATCAAGCAGGCTGGCGCGGGTCGGATGCAGCGGAAACATTACTTCCGTAACGTCATGCCGTAACAGGAAGTCACGCACGCGGCGCTTCTCGTCGGTGGCGATCCAAGCTTCGAGATCGGCGGCCAATGCCACCGGCCAGAGGCCGAAGACAGGATGGCTGCGGCCCTCGGAGGTAGCGATGGCAATCTGTGACGGGTGCTCGACTGCAGCCGCCAGCCGGGCGACGAGATCGGCCGGGAAAAACGGGCAATCCACAGAGACGGTGACGACATGGCTGATCGAGGGCAGGCCGGCGGCATAGACCATCGCCGTATGGATGCCGGCCATCGGCCCGGCCTTGCCGGGAAAAAGATCAGGGATGACGACGACGTGCTCGGCGGCGGCATCGGCATTGACGGCAACCGCGACGACCTGCTGCGAGAGGCGGGTCAAGACATGGCGGAGCAGGCTTTCTGCCCCGAGCATCACGCCCGCCTTGTCACGGCCCATGCGCTGCGAGCGGCCGCCGGCCAGCACGACGCCTGCTATTTTGGACTTTTCCAGCGAGAATTCAGCCATCATCCTGCCCCAGAACCTTCGTCATACCGGTGAGCGCGGCGCGGATTCCTGCGCGATCGGCGAAACGCGGCGCTTGGCCTCACGATAGAACGTATAGAGGCCGGAGGCGATGACGATCGCAGCCCCTACCAGCATCCAACTGTCCGGCACTTCGGCGAAGAAGAAAAAGCCGAGCAGCGACGAGAAGATCAGGCTGGTATAGCGGAACGGCGCAACGAAGGAAATTTCGCCGGTGCGCATGGCGAGGATGACCGACTGGTAACCGACGAGCACCAGCACCGAGGCGAGCACGAGGTGCCCGAGCGAGGTGGCGCTGACCGATTGCCAGCCGCCGAGCAGGGGAATGAGCAAAGCGCCGAAGAAGGAAACGGAGATGGCGGTGACGACGGTGATCATCAGCGAGGGAATCTCCGGGTCGATCGACCGGGTCGCGAGATCGCGGCTGGCCGTCGACAACACCGAGCCGACGCAGAGGAGGGCGGCGGCGGTGAAGCCTTCGGGGCCGGGGCGGATGATGATCATCACGCCGACAAGACCGACGAGGATTGCCGACCAGCGCCGCCAACCCACAGGCTCGCCAAAGAAGAGCGCCGCGCCGAAGGTGACGACCAGCGGCAGCGACTGCAGGATCGCCGAGGCATTGGCGATCGGCATCATGCCGAGCGCGGTGATATAGGTGACGGCGGCGAGCATTTCGCAAATGATCCTGAGGATGATGACCGGCTTGAGCACGATGCGCCAGGAGCGCAGCGCGCCCATTTTCCAGGCGATCAGATAGACCAGCAGGCTGGTGAAAAGGCCGCGCAAGAACATGATTTCGCCAGCGTTCATGTAGGCGATCACCGATTTGGAGAGAGCGTCGCTTGCCGAAAAGCCGGCCATCGCCATGCTCATATAGATGGCGCCCTCAGTATTGCGTGACCGCGGCATGAAGAGATTCCCGTTACCTGTGCGCCCCTTCTTAGTCGGGAAGATAGTTGAAGGGAATCGGATGAATGCCACACCCAGGATAAATCGATGATGCAGCGCACAATGGTGCAGACGTCAACGCCGGGATGTGCGTGGGATACGTGTCAGATCCTGTTTCATCGAGGAAAATCAATCGTGCCGGCGCGGCGATCAAGGCTTCAAACATGCTCCGCTGTGGCGCAGTCGCTCTGACCGAAATCATCAGCCATAGGCAGTTTTTATTTTCCTCGCGCGGGAAACGGGTGGCTGCATCGGCTGATGTTTGAGATCTCAGATGCCTCGACAACTGAGGAGAACGGACATGACACTTCTGAACGGTAAGGTCGCGATCATCACTGGCGCCAGCTCCGGCATCGGCCGCGCGGCGGCGAAACGCTTTGCGCTGGAGGGCGCCAAGCTCGTCATCAATGGAAGGCGGCAGGACGCGCTCGATGCCGTCATCGCCGAGATCGAGGCGGAGGGCGGGCAGGCCGTCGCCATATCGGGTGATGTCAAGGACGAGGCGCTGCAGGCAAGGCTCGTCGAGACGGCTGTCTCACGCTTCGGCGGGCTCGATATCGGCTTCAACAATGCCGGCATTCTCGGCGAGATGGGGCCGGTCGCCGGGCTGTCGCCGGAGGGCTGGCGCGAGACGATCGAAACCAATCTCACCGCCGCCTTCCTCGGCGCCAAGCACCAGTCGGCGGCGATGGGAGAGCGTGGTGGATCGCTGATCTTCACCTCGACCTTCGTCGGCCACACCGTCGGCATGCCTGGAATGGCTGCCTATGCGGCGAGCAAAGCGGGGCTGATCGGTTTCGTGCAGGTACTTGCCGCCGAACTCGGGCGACTGAAGATCCGCGCCAACGCCCTACTACCCGGCGGCACAGACACGCCGGCCAGCATCACCAACGCGCCGGATGCCACACCGGACCTGCTCGCCTTCGTGGAGGGTCTGCATGCGCTGAAACGCATGGCGCAACCGGAAGAGATCGCCAATGCGGCGCTGTTCCTGGCGTCTGATATGTCGAGCTTCGTGACGGGCACGGCGATGCTGGCGGATGGCGGGGTTTCGATCAGTCGGACGTAAATGAGGTGAGGGGTGGCTGGTGCATGTCGGAGGTCGAGCCACCCGCCCTCGTCCTTCGAGGCTCCGGCCTCTGGCCTCCAAACTTCAGGACGAGGGCTGGTTGTGGTGCTCTGTCGCTGCCCTTCGCTTTCGCTCAGCGCGTTCGCGGCTTTGCCGCTCACCCCCCTCATCTGCCTGCCGGCATCTTCTCCCCGCTGGGGAGAAGGGACTCGTGGCGGCGTGCCGCCCTTCCTGAAGGCATCGTTTATGGAAATGAGAAAGGCGGCTTGCTCCCCCTTCTCCCCAGCGGGGAGAAGATGCCCGCCAGGGCAGATGAGGGGGGTGAGGAGCGTTAGCGACGAACGCCTTGAGCGGCATGCGAAAGGCATATGGCAGGTAAGGCCGGAATCCCACCTACGACATGATCAACCCGCCGTCGACATTGATCGTCTGGCCGGTGATGTAGGCGGCGTCTTCGCTGGCGAGGAAGGTGACCAGGCCGGCGACGTCTTCGCCGGAGCCGGCGCGTTTCATCGGGATGCCTTCGACCCATTCCTTCATCAACTCGCCGGGGGCGTAGTTGCCGAGCAGTTTGCCCCAGGCCTGGTCGTTATACGCCCACATGTCGGTCTCGATAATGCCGGGGCAGAAGGCGTTGACGGTGATTTTTTCGGTGGCGACTTCCTTGGCGAGGCTCTGGGTGATGCCAACTACGCCCATTTTCGAGGCGGCATAATGCGGGGTGTAGATGAAGCCGTCGCGGGCCTGGCCGGAGGCGGTGTTGATGATGCGGCCGCCGCGCTTGTGCTTGCGGATTCTGGCGATCGCCTCCTGGGCGCAGAGGAAGACGCCCTTGGTGTTGACGGCCATGACCTTGTCCCACTCGTTTTCGGAGAGGTCCTCGACGCGGGCGATGGTGATGACGCCGGCATTCTGGATCGAGACGTCGACAGAGCCGAATTCCTTCTCGGCAGCATCGTAAAGGGCGATGACGCTTGCCTTGTCGGTGACATCGCCGATGAAGGAAATCGCCTTGCCGCCTTCTGCTCGGATGCTATCGGCAACGCCGTGGACAAGGTCCTCGTTGGCGGAGACGACGAGATTGGCGCCTTCGCGGGCGAAGCGCCTGGCGATGGCCGCGCCAATGCCGCGGCTGCCCCCGGTAATCACGACGGTCTTTTGCTCAAAGCGTTTCATGTTCTTTCCTTCCCGGTAGCGTGGATAGATAGCGATCTGGGCGCGCGACCCGGCCTGCGATCATTTTTGGAGCTCAAGCGGCTGCCGAGATAATCTCGGTGAATTCCGAAGACTTCAGCAGCCCGTGGAGACCCGAACCCTCTGTCCGTTCCACAGGCCCTTTCGATCGGCGTGAGGGGCGGGCAGACGACGATATCGCACGCCGTCTACCCGTTATCCCCTTCAGCGCCTCGATCTCTGCCAGGGAGGAAGCGAGATCGTTTTCGAGTTGCCGGCAATGCGCGTTTCGTGTCACCAGCAGCAGAAACCGCCATCGACGAGAAGATCGACGCCGGTCACGAAGCTTGCTGCATTCGACAGCAAGAACACTGCCGGGCCGACCATTTCGTCCACCGCTGCCATTCGCTGCATTGGCGTCTGCTCTTCGAAGAGCTTGGTCTGATGTACCATCTCCGGACGGGTGTTCATCGGCGTTGCCGTATATCCGGGGGAGATGGTGTTGACGCGAATGCCGCGGTCGACCCATTCCATCGCCATAGACTTCGACATATGGATCACGCCTGCCTTCGAGGCGTTATAGTGCGCCTGGCTCAGCCCCCGATTGACGATCACGCCCGACATGGAAGCGATGTTGACGATGGCGCCGCGTCCGTTCTTCAGCATGGCGCGAGCCTCGGCCTGGCAGGAAAGGAAGACGCCTTTCAGGTTGATATCCATCAACGTCTGATATTGGTCCTCCTCCATCTCCTCGGCCGGGTTGGCGTTGGCGATGCCGGCAGCATTGACTGCAAGCGTCAATACGCCGAGATCTGTCTCGGTCCGTTCTACCGCCTCTGCAAGGGAAGACTTACTGGTGACATCCGCCGCGATCTGGATCGAACGGCGACCGGCGGCGTGAATATGTTCGGCCGTCCTGGCCAGCCCGTCGTCGGTTCGACGGTCGAGCAGCGCCACGTCGGCGCCGCATTGTGCAAGGCCGATGGCAATGCGCTGCCCAATGCCGCTCCCAGCGCCGGTTACGATGGCAACCTGGCCGCTAAGATCGAAAAGCTTCGGGGCGTTCAGAGTGATGTCGGACACCGCTCTTCCTTTCTCTGTCTGTTCAGATGGTAGCTAGCTCCATGACCGAAACGTCATTCGCCTCGTCACGGTTGAGAATGCCTGCCTGTTTGCCTTGGGCAAGCACAAGAATGCGATTGGAAACGCCGAGAACCTCCTCTAGGTCTGAGCTTACGACGATGACCGCCACGCCCCGTTTGGCAAGATTGACGATGATGTCGTAGATGCCGGCTCGGGCGCCGACGTCGATGCCTCTCGTCGGTTCGTCGAGTACGACGACCTTAGGATCGCGCATCAGCCATTTGGCGATGACGACCTTCTGCTGGTTGCCGCCGGACAGGTCCGAGGCATTTTGCTCCGCACGGCCCTTTACGCCGAACTTGGCAACTGCCTTCTCCGCAAACGCGCGCTTGACGCGCGGGGTAATCCAACGCCCACCCAGCTTGTCAAGATTGGCGTAGATAATGTTCTCACCGATCCGGTGGCCAACAACCAGGCCTTGCTCCTTGCGGTCTTCCGGGACCATGACGATGCCCTTGGCGATCGCGTCCGCCGGATCGCGCAGCCTGAGCTCTTCGCCTTCCAGCTTGATCGAACCTGCACTGATCGGGTCCGCGCCCGAAATTGCACGCACCAGCTCGGTGCGGCCGGCGCCGACCAGCCCGGCGATCCCGAGAATTTCGCCGGCCCGCACATCGAAGGTCACGTCACGGAATGAGTTGTCCGGCGAGCTCAGGCCCGACACCTGGAGTACTGGATGGTCTGTCGGAACCGGCAGGGCCGGGAACAAGCGGTCAAGCGGGCGTCCGACCATGCTCTCGACGATCGTTCGCACCGGTGTTGCGCTGTCGGAAAATTCCTGCACGCGCTCGCCATCGCGAAGAACGACGACCCGGTCGGTTATTCGCTTGATCTCTTCCATGCGGTGGGAAATGTAGACGATGCCGACGCCCCCTGAGCGAAGCTTTCTAACCTGTTCGAAAAGGGCTTCCGTCTCGGCGCCACCAAGGGCCGCGGTCGGTTCGTCGAGGATCAGGAGCTTTGCATTGAGCGCCAGCGCCTTGGCGATCTCGATGAGTTGCTGATTTGCAGTGGAAAGGCCGGCGACCTTGCGGGTGGCGGGTATGTGAAGATTCAGGCGAGCAAGCTGCTCCTGAGCGCGGCGAACCATCTGGGCACGGTCGACGACGCCGTTCTTCATCGGCCAACGTCCGATGAAGACGTTCTCCGCGATCGACAGCTGCGGCAGAAGCTGCAGCTCCTGATGGATAAGGACGACGCCCTTGTCGATCGCTTCCCTCGGGGTGGCCGGGGCATAAGGCTGCCCCAGCCATGTCATCGATCCTTCGGATGGTGTGCGTGACCCGGCGATAATGCCGGATAGCGTCGACTTGCCGGCACCGTTTTCACCGAGAAGCGCTACCACTTCACCCGGATAAACGTCCAAGCTGACATTCTTCAGAACCTGGAGCGGCCCATACCACTTGGATATGCCTCTCAGGGAAAGAACTGGATCAGTCACGGCACACCTCCTCAAGACGTTAGTTTCATTAGAGCGCCGTGCGTCCTTTCGGACGCGCAAAGGGCGCTCTAACACTTTCAATCCTCGCATGTCGTTGCCGCAAAACCGCGGCACACTTTTGCGCGACATGCTTTAGGGATGGTTGGCGATGAAGCCTGCGACGTTTTCCTTGGTTGTCAGCGTGGCATCCATGAGCTGGACCGGCGGCACCTTTTCTCCGGCGACAAGCTTGGCGGCATTTTCAACCGCATCGCGCCCCATCTTTTGCGTCTGCTGGGTCGCAGTTACATTGAAGACACCCTTGCTGAGGGCTTCGAGAGCCGCGGTGTCACCATCAAAGCCGCCAACCACGATCTTCTGGGAAGGATTGGCGACCTTGATCGCCTGCGCGGCGCCAAGGGCGAGGCCGTCGGCCTGGGCGAAGACGATCGAAACGTCCGGATTTGCCTGCAGCATATTCTGCATGATCTGGAATCCTTCGTCCTGGCTCCAGATGTTCGAGAACTGCTCGGCGACAACCTTCACATCAGGATATGCCTTGAGCGATTCAGCGCAGCCCTTCGAACGATCGACTTCCGGCGTCGTGCCCTTCTGGCCGTGGATGATGACCATCTTCCCCTTGCCGCCGGCTTCCTTCAGGATGTAGTCGCACACCGCCTTGGCAGAGGCGACGGAATCCGTTGCAAGGAAGGTGTCGCCAGGTGCGCCCTCGGCGTTGCGGTCAACGTTTACGACCGGAATGCCTGCGGTCTTCGCGAGCTTGACCGGAACGGTCGCAGCGGCCGCACCTGCCGGAATGTAGATCAGCGCGTCGATTTTCTGGGTCAGCAGGTCCTGGATCTGATTGACCTGTGTCGGCCCGTCGCCCTTTGCGTCGACCGTGATGACTTCGATGCCGCGCTTCTTGGCTTCGGCTTCGACCGATTGCTTGATCTGGTTGAAGAAGTTTGCCTGAAGGTTGGCAACAGCCAAGCCGAGCTTCTTCAGTTCGGCTGCGTGTACGGGGCCGAGCGTGAGGCCGAGCAGTGCAGCAGACGCGAGTATGGTGCGCGCAATTTTCATTGTATTTCCTCCGTTGTTTGATGGAACCCTCGGGTATGTCCTCCCCCTCGGGGTATTGATCCGCCCCAAACCCTCGGGGTGGAATTTCCGGCCCGCCGACCCGGCGGACCCCGTTCGTCAGGCGCGACGCCGGCGAATGGTCTCTGCGCCGACCGCGAGCACGATGACGATGCCGATGATCACCTGCTGCAGGAACGGCGAAACGTTGAGAAGATTGAGCCCGTTGCGAAGGACGCCGATGATAAGAACACCGATCAGTGTTCCGCCGATGCCGCCTGCGCCGCCGGAGAGCGAAGTCCCGCCGATGACGACCGCAGCGATGGTGTCCAACTCATAGCCCAGACCGCTTGATGGTTGGACGGAATCCAGCCTGGCGGCGAGTACGATGCCTGCGAGCCCCGCAAGGACGGAACTTACGACGTAGACGCCAATCGTCACGAGTGGGACGTTGATACCCGCAAGGCGCGCGACTTCCGGATTTCCTCCGACCGCGTAGAGCATGCGACCTTCGGACCGGAAGTGCAGGAAAAGCCACGCCGCAAGAACAACCGCAAGCATGAGAAACACAGTGGCGGTCAACACGCCGAAATGGCGATCGATTGCCAGCATCATGAACCAGTCGGGGAACCCGACGATCTGCTGGCCGTCGGTGATCATATTTGCGACGCCGCGAGCCGCGGACATCATCGCAAGAGTGGCAATGAAGGCTGGAACCCTGAACTGCGTCACCAGAAGTCCGACGATCAGCCCCGAAATCCCCGATGCGACCAGAGCAAAAGCGATCGCGACCGGCAGCGGCAAGCCGGCGACATTCGCAGTCCAGCCCATGACCATCATTGCAAGAGCGAGTGCCGAGCCGACCGAGAGATCGATGCCGCCGATCAGAATGACAAAGGTCATTCCGACGGCCATTATGCCGAGGACGGTGATCTGATCGAGGATGTTGAGGCCGTTGCGAACCGAAAGGAACGTGTCGGTGCTGATGCTCAGAAAGACGCAAAGTGCGAGCAGCCCGACGAGCGGGCCGGTGGCTCCCTTGAGCTTGCTCAACCAAGCGCCGGACGAAAGCCCGTTTTCATTGATATCGAGCGCCACCATTGTTCCTCCCCATGCTCAGGCTAATCGTTCTGAGAATAAATATTCACTGATGCTGGAAAATTCATTAACAATTTGCCTTCCGGCTGTCAATAGGATTTTCTAGGTCTGCAATTGCAAGGTGGGGCCTTAAGGGGCTTGACAATCGCTTTTTTGTGAAAGAATATTGATGAATGAATATTTATGCATAAGAGGTATCCATGAATACGACAGAACTCGAGCGGGTTGCTCGTGAGATCCGATTGCGCGATCTCCAGGCGGTCTTCGAAGCGGGCGCCGGCCATATTGGCGGCGAAATGTCGGTCATCGACATTTTGACTGCCCTCTATTTTCGTGTGCTGAATATATGGCCCGATCAGCCTGGACATCCCGACCGCGATAGGTTCGTTCTTTCGAAAGGGCATACGGCATGCGCGCTGTATGTGACGCTCGCCAAACGCGGCTTCATCCCGGAGGAGGAGATTTCGACCTTTTTGAAGCCGCATTCGAGGCTGAACGGGCATCCCAATTGCAACAAGGTTCCTGGCGTCGAAACGAATACCGGACCGCTCGGCCACGGTCTTCCAGTCGCAGTCGGAATGGCGAAAGCCGCCAAGCTCTCGGGAGCAAAATACCACACCTATGTCGTCACCGGCGACGGTGAGATGCAGGAGGGTTCCAACTGGGAAGCGATCATGGCGGCCGCGCAGTTCAAGCTCGATAATCTGACGCTGGTCATCGACCACAACAGGTTCCAGCAGGGGGCGGCGCTTTCGGAAACCAACGATCTGGCCCCGCTTCGTCCGAAGCTTGAGGCTTTCGACTGGGAGGTCACCGAGATCAACGGGAACACGATGAGCGAAGTCGTTTCGGCCCTGGAATACCGGGGATCGAGACCGCATTGCATCGTGGCCCATACCAACAAGGGACATGGAATCTCGTTCATGCAGGACCGAGTCGACTGGCACCACAAGGTACCGAGCAAGGAACAATACGAAATCGCGGTGGCAGAATTGTCGGAGGCATTGTCATGAACGCGCCAATAAACGCACCCAAGCTCTACGATTGCCGCGACGCGTTCGCCTCCACGCTTGAGCGGCTGGCAGCCGAAAACGAAACCATCGTTGCTGTTTGCAACGACTCCGTCGGTTCCTCCAAGCTCGGCGGCTTCAAGGCGAAGTTTGGAGAGCGCCTCGTCAATGTCGGGATCGCCGAGCAGAACATGGTGGGGGTTGCAGCAGGCCTCGCCAATGGCGGACGCCTTCCGTTCGTGTGCGCCGCCGCTCCGTTTCTAACGGGACGGTCGCTGGAGCAGATCAAGGCCGACATTTCGTATTCGAATGCCAACGTCAAGCTCGTCGGTATTTCTTCCGGGATGGCATATGGCGAACTCGGCCCGACCCATCACTCGATCGAAGACTTTGCCTGGACGCGGGTTCTGCCTAATCTTCCAGTCATTGCGCCGTGTGACCGCATCGAAACGGCTGCCGCAGTCGAGTGGGCGGCGGCCTATAATGGGCCCTGTTTCCTGCGTCTGTCCCGCGTCGGTGTGCCGGATCTGCTTCCGGAGGGTCACACGTTCGTACTCGGCAAGGCAAACCTGCTTCGCCAGGGTTCCGACGTCACCCTCATCGCCAACGGTACTTTGACTCATCGCATCTTGAAGGCTGCCGAGATCCTTGCAGAACGCGGCATCAACGCCAGAGTGCTCAACCTTGCAACGGTTCGTCCGATCGACGAGGACGCCATCATCGCTGCGGCTAGGGAAACCGGAGCGATCGTCACGGCAGAAGAGCATTCGATCTTTGGCGGGCTCGGTTCCGCGGTCGCCGAAGTGGTGGTCGACAATGCGCCAGTGCCGATGAAACGTCTCGGCGTTCCCGGCGTCTATGCCCCCACAGGTTCGGCAGAGTTCCTGCTCGACGAATTCGGGATGGCGCCGTCGGCAATTGCCGACGCCGCGCAGTCGCTGATCAGGCGCAAGTAATTAGGATCGCATGGACCGGTCGGGGCGCATTTTCACCCCGGCCGCCACCTGATCCGGGGAGGATGGAATGCGGGCAATTCTGGCAATCGACCAGGGCACGACCAATTCAAAGGCCGTTCTCGTTTCCGAAAAGGGAGACATTGTCGGCAGGGGTTCGGCGCGGGTCGGCATCAGCTATCCGAAACCAGGCTGGGTCGAACAGGACCCGCGCCGGCTCTACGCATCCGTCTGCGAGGCGATCGACGCCTGCCTGAAGGCCACCCCCGACGTGGCTATTGCGGCCGTGGCGATCTCCAATCAGCGCGAGTCGGTCACTGCCTGGGACGCTGAAACGGGAGAGGCACTTGGACCGCTGGTCAGCTGGCAGTGCCGTCGAACCGCACAAGATTGCGAACGTCTGATTGCCGAAGGCCACCTTGACCGCGTGCAGGCGCTGACAGGCCTGCCCCTCGATCCGATGTTTCCGGGTTCGAAATTCCGATGGCTGCTCGAACGCGTGCCGGCGGGGCGATCGGTCCGGCTGGGAACGGTCGACAGTTGGCTCGTCCACTGCCTGACGGGTGGGCGCCGGCATGTCTGCGATGCTTCCAATGCTGCCAGGAGCCAGTTGTTCGATCTGAAGGAGCAGAGATGGAGCGAGGAACTCGGCGAGATTTTCGGCGTCGATATCACGCTGCTGCCCGAGGTGCTCGACAGCTCTGCCGACTTCGGCAGGACACACGGCTTGCCAGGCGTGCCGGATGGAGCGCCGATCATGGCCGCGATCGGAGACAGCCATGCGGCCCTGTTCGGTCATGGCGCCTTCGAGCCGGGTGATGGCAAGGTAACCTTCGGAACCGGCTCTTCCATCATGACGACGCTTGCGCGATTTATTCCGCCACGCAACGGCGTTACAACGACCGTTGCCTGGCGTCTCGGGGGAAAACCGACTTTCGCTTTCGAAGGCAATATTCTGGTTTGCGCCGCCAGCCTGCCCTGGATGGCAGGCATTCTCGGCCTTTCTGACGTGGCGGCGCTTGTCGAACTTGCGGCGAGCGCCGAACCCGGCGGACCGGGTTTCGTGCCGGCATTCGTGGGACTGGGCGCACCCCATTGGAACTCCGACGCCCGTGCCCTGTTTTCGCAGATCAACTTCAATACGACCCGTGCGCAAATGGCGCGGTCGGTCACCGACTCGATCGCCTTCCAGGTGCATGACGTGATCGCCGCCATGCGGGCACAAAGCGGCGGCGAACTCGGGGCGCTCTATGTCGATGGCGGACCGAGCCAGAGCCGCTTCCTGATGCAGTGTGTCTCCAACCTCATCGAACATCCGGTGATCCAACGTGAAGCACCGGAGGCGTCGGCCTTGGGGGCTGCCTATCTCGCGGGTCTCTCGCTTGGTTTGTGGAGCGACCTCCAGGAAATCGCAGAGCTGCCCCGAAGCTCACAGATCATCGACCCGGAGGCCGTGGATCGAGCGGCGCTTCTGGGTACCTGGAATGATGCACTTGCCCGCTCGACGTCACGCCATACAACCGCTACTGATGAATAAAAATTCATCCCAGGATTAGCGATGACTCGCCTCAACGAACTCCGCCTCATATCAAGAGTCGCCCAGATGTACCACCTGGAGGGACGGCGACAGGCGGAGATCGCACAGCACCTCCGCCTGTCGCAGGCGACAGTGTCGCGCATGCTCAAGCGGGCTGAGGCTGAAGATATCGTGCGAACCAGCGTCACTCCTCCGGTTGGCACCTATAGCGAGCTTGAGCGTGCGCTTCGCGAGAAATATGATCTGCCGGAGGCGATCGTCGTCGAGTGCACGGAAGATCGGGACGGAGCCATCATGGCCCGTATCGGCGAGGCCGCGGCTCATCTCCTGGAGGTGACGCTTGCGCCAGGGGAAATCATCGGCGTTTCGAGTTGGAGCCAGACCATCTCCAAGATGGTCGAGAACATTCATCCGCAGAAGAGCGCTCAGGCGAAGTTCGTCGTCCAAACCCTTGGAGGCATGGGAGATCCTTCCGTGCAGACGCATGCGACGCAGCTGACCACGCGGCTTGCCCGGCTGACCGGCGCCGAGCCAAAACTGCTCGCTGTGCAGGGGGTTACGACCTCCAGAGAAGCAAAATTTCTTATGCAGGCCGATCCGTACGTCCGGGAGACGATGGACTTGTTCGGCAGCATAACGCTTGCGATCGTCGGAATCGGAGCAGTCGAACCATCCGAACTTCTCGCACGGTCCGGCAACATCTTTTCATCTCGCGAACTGTCCGATCTCGCGGAAGCCGGAGCCGTCGGCGACATCTCGCTTCGTTTCTTCGACAAGAATGGCAAGCCGGTCAAGACGCCGCTGGACGACCGGGTCATCGGGCTTCCGCTTGAGGAGCTTGAACGCGTGGACCGGGTGATTGCACTCGCCGGCGGGTCCAAAAAGACCGACGCTATCGCAGGCGCACTGCGCGTGGGGGTGATCGACATGCTCGTTACCGACAAGTTTACCGCGCAGCGATTGATCGATTGAGGCCGGCAGACTGATTTTGCCTAGTGCGCTGTCCCATCCACGATCACATGATCATGGTCCAGCGAGCATTTCTCCACCCGGGCCTCGACCCGGTAGATTTCCCGCAGCATTTCGGCGGTGACGACGTCCCTTGGGGCGCCGCAGCCACGCATGCGGCCGTTGGCGATGACGAGGACTTTGTCGGCGAAGCGGAGCGCCTGGTTAAGGTCGTGGATGGCGATCAGGACGATCATGCCTTTGGCGCGAGCCCGGCGGCGCATGAAGTCGAGAACCTCGACCTGGCGGTGGAGGTCGAGCGCGCTTGTGGGTTCGTCCATCAGCATGATTTCGGGTTCGCGGATCAGCGCCTGGGCGATCGAGACGAGCTGGCGCTGGCCGCCGGAGAGCGCGCCGAGATCGCGGAAGGCCAGAGCGCTGATATCGAGCGCTGCCATGATCTCATCGATGAAGCGCAGGTCGCTGTCGCCGACGGCCCAGGACTGGCCCTGTTTGCGGGCGAGCAGAATGGATTCGTAGACTGTCAGCACCGCATTGGCCGAGGTATCCTGCGGCATGTAGCTGATGGTGTTTTTCGTCTTCGCGCCTTCGACGACGACGCGGCCCGGACCCTTGAGCAGGCCGGTGATGCGCTTGAACAGCGTCGATTTGCCGGCAGCGTTCGGGCCGATCACCGCGATTAACTCGCCCGCATTCATGACGGGGGTCGTCACGTCTTCGACGAAGAGTCTGCGGCCGTGATAGGCGCCGACCGACTGCAACTGAAGCGCTACCATGACCGGCTCCTGTTCGAGAGGATGAGCGAGAAAAAGAAAGGCACGCCGACCAGCGCGGTGATGATGCCGATCGGGAAGACGACGCCGGGGATGATCGACTTCGAGACGATCGAGGTCAGCGACAGGAGCAGTGCGCCGGAGAGGATCGAGCCCGGCAGAAAAAAGCGCTGATCCTCGCCAAGGATCATGCGGGCGATATGCGGCCCGACGAGGCCGACGAAACCGATGGTGCCGACGAAGCTGACGGGAACGGCGGCAAGCAGCGAGACAACCAGCATGGTTTCCAGCCGGATGCGGCGGACATTGACGCCGAAGCTGGCGGCCTTGTCCTCGCCGAGGCGGATCGCCGTCAGCGCCCAGGCGTTGCGGGCAAAGAGCGGCAGCGCCATCAGCAGAATGGCGAGCGTCACCCAGATTTTCGGCCAGGTGGCCTTGGTGAGGCTGCCCATCGTCCAGAAGACCACGGCTGACAGCGCCTGTTCGGAGGCCAGATATTGCAGGAAGGCGAGAGCCGCATTGAAGGTGAAGACCAGCGCGATGCCGAGCAGCACCACCGTCTGCACCGAGACGCCGCGGGCCTGCGAGACGAAATGGATGAAGAGCGTGGCGATCAGCGCCATGATGAAGGCATTGACCGGCACCAGCAGCCCGGCGGCCACCGGCAGGAGCGGAACGCTGGTGACGATCGCCAGCGCCGCACCGAAGCTTGCCGCTGCCGAGATGCCGAGCGTGAAGGGGCTGGCGAGCGGATTGGCGAGGATCGTCTGCATCTGCGCACCGGCGACCGAGAGCGAAGCGCCGACGACGATCGCCATCACGGCGACCGGCATGCGGATATCCCAGACGACGGCCCGCACCTGATCGGAAACGGAAGACGGATCGAGGAGGGCGGCGACGACGTCACCGAGGCCGTAGCGAGCCGGCCCCCAGGCGAGATCGACGGCAAAGGACAGGCAGAGCGCCGCCGTCATGGCAGCCAGGATCAAAAGCTTTCGCCGGGCAAGAGCACGGTAGCGCTCCCTCCCGGCTTCGGCTTCGATCGATAGTGCGGCGATCTCGGCCATCGCGGTCTTACTCAGCCGTCTTGGCGTCGCCCCAGTAACCCGGCTGATAGGCGACCGGCAGGAATTTTTCGTGGAATTCCTTGAAGGTGGCATCCGGATCGAGATCGGCAAAGAGGTTCGGGTGGAACCACTTGGCCAGTTGCTGGACGGCGACGAACTGGTAGGGGCTGGTATAGAACTGGTGCCAGATTGCATGGACATTGCCGCCGGCGGCTGCCTTGGAACCGGTGAAGGCCGGGTTTTCCATCAGCGTGTTCAGCGCCTTGCGGCTGTCGCCGAAGGTGGAAGCGGCGTTCGGACCGACATTGACAAAGTCCTTGGCGTTTTTGGTCTGGCTCCAATTGGAGCCGGTGACGACGATGACATCGGGATTGGAGGCGACGACCTGCTCGGCATTGATCGAGCCGGTATAACCGGGCAGGAAATCGGAGCCGAGATTGTGGCCGCCGGCCCAATCGACCATCAGGCCGAAATTATCGGGGCCGAAGGTGCCGCAGCATTCGACCAGGCCGGCGGCGCGATACATGAAAACATTCGGCTTCGGCGGATTGGCGGCCTTCAGTCTGTCGGTCACGCGTGCCATCTGCTCTTTCCAGAAGCTGGCGACAGCTTCGGCGCGGTCCTCATGACCGAAGAGCTGGCCGAGGATCTTCAGGCTCGGCTCGGTGTTGGCGAGGATGTGCTCGCGGAAATCGATATAGACGATCTTGACGCCGATGCCGGCGAGCATGTCCTCCAGTTTCACCTCGTCGGCTGCCGTCTTGTTGCCGATCGGCAGCAGCAGCACATCGGGATGAAGCTTGACGACTGTCTCGGTCTGCAGCGTGCCGTCGGTGAGATTGCCGAGGAAGGGCAGGTCCTTGCCCTTGGGGAATTTTTCGACATAGGCGTTGAAGCCGTCCTTGTCGGTGGTCCAGAGATCGTTGCGCCAGCCGACGATCTTGGCAAAGGGATCGTCCTTCTCGATCGGCGCGACGGCGTAGAGCATGCGGCCTTCGCCCAGGATCACCCGCTCGACCGGTTTGTCGAAGGTCACTTCACGGCCGGCGACATCCTTGATGGTGAAGGACTGCGCCCAGGCCGATAATGGCATCAGGCCGGCAATCGCAGCTGCGGAGACTGCGAGCATTTTCACGAAATTCATCTGGAAATTCCCCTGACGTCTGAATAATGTCCGCAGCCATAAGAAATATGACTTTATGAATCAAGTTATATGTTTTAGAGCACTTCCAAACTGATCCAATGCCAGGGCACTTAAGATGAATTCGAGGAATGCAAACTACTCGATCCGCGATGAAATCCGCGATTTCTGGTCGGAAAGGGCTGAAACCTTCGACCAGAGCGTCGGCCATGAAATATTTTCGGAAGGTGAGCGGAAGGGCTGGCAGCGGCTGATCAGAAAACATCTCGGCGACGGGCAGGGCCGCGCGGCACTCGATCTCGCCTGCGGCACCGCCGTCATCTCGCATCTGATGAATGATGTGGGCTTTGCGGTCACCGGGCTCGACTGGTCGGATGCGATGCTGGCGCGGGCGCGGGCCAAGGCGAAGAAGCGCGGTACTGACATCCGCTTCATCTCCGGCGATGCCGAAAACACCATGGAGGCACGGGATAGCTACGACGTTATCACCAACCGGCATCTCGTCTGGACGCTGGTGGACCCGGCGTCGGCCTTCGCCGAATGGTTCGCGGTGCTGAAGCCCGGCGGCAAGGTGCTGATCGTCGACGGCAATATGGGTCGGGAGACCTGGGTCAAGGGTCTGCAGAAGTTTTGGACGAGGATTACGGGCAAGCCGGCGGCGAGCCACATGTCGCCGGAGATGATGGCGCGGCATCAGAAGATCCGCTCACGCGTGCATTTTTCCAACGATATGCCGGCCGAGGCGGTGGTCGATCTTCTGCGCAAGGCCGGCTTTGTCGATATCGTCGTCGACCGCAAGCTTGGCGACATTCATTGGGCGCAGGCGCGCAAGATGCCGTTTCTGCGCGGGCTTGAGCGTATGGTGCAAGAGCGGTTTGCGATTTGTGCGCGTAAGCCTGGGTGATGGGGATGGCGTTGCGGCAAATTCGCTCTCTCCCCAGCGGAAAGATGCCCGGCAGAGCAAGGGAGCGAGTGCGCCGAGCGTTAGCGAAGGCAATAGAGGGCGTGCCGTGCAGCCCCCTCATCTGCCTGCCGGCATCTTCTCCCCGCTGGGGAGAAGCGGAATCGCCGCAGCGCCTCGCGTCCTCGAGAACTTAGTTGTGGGAATGGCGGTCGTGCGGCCTGATCCCTTCTCCCCTCGGGGAGAAGATGCCGGCAGGCAGATGAGGGGGCTGCACGGCGCGCCCTCTCATCCTTCATTCCTGTGACAGGCACAGGAGGGTGGGTGAGGTAGGCGTTCTCGCCAACTTGACGCCAGTATTCGCTCTCTAGAAAATCTAGCGCAAACATCACCCACCCGTAACACTCATATGCCGCGCCACGGCCGGCCTGTTATGCGTGCGGTCGATGATGAAGTCGTGGCCCTTCGGTTTGCGGGTGATGGCCTCGTCGATGGCGGTCAGGAGGAGGGCGTCGTCTTCGCTGGCGCGCAGGGCTGCACGCAGATCGGCGGCGTCGTTCTGGCCGAGGCACATATAGAGCGTGCCGGTGCAGGTGAGGCGGACGCGGTTGCAGCTCTCGCAGAAATTATGGGTCATCGGGGTGATGAAGCCGAGGCGGCCGCCGGTCTCAGTGACCCTGACGTAACGGGCCGGGCCGCCGGTCTGGTAATCGATGTCGGTAAACGTGAACTGCTTCTCCAGATCGGCGCGCAGCTTGGAGAGCGGCAGGTACCGGTCGGTTCGGTCTTCCTCAATCTCACCCATTGGCATGGTTTCGATGACGGTCAAGTCCATGCCGCGGCCATGGGCGAAGCGCAGGAGATCGGGCATTTCGGCGTCGTTGAAATCCTTCAGCGCCACGGCGTTGAGCTTGATCTTCAGCCCGGCTTTCTCAGCCGCGCCGATGCCTTCCATGACCTTGTCGAGATCGCCCCAGCGGGTGATCTTGCGGAATTTGTCGGGGTCGAGCGTATCCAGCGAGACGTTGATGCGGCGCACGCCGCAATCATAAAGCTCTTCGGCATGGCGGGAGAGCTGCGAGCCGTTGGTCGTCAGCGTCAGCTCGTCGAGGCCGGAGCCAATCTTTTCGCCGAGCTGGCGGACCAGATACATGATGTTCTTGCGCACCAGCGGCTCGCCGCCGGTCAGCCTGATCTTCTTCACGCCCTTGGCGATGAAGGCGGAACAGAGCCGGTCGAGCTCCTCCAGCGTCAGCAGGTCCTTCTTCGGCAGAAAGTTCATATTTTCCGCCATGCAATAGGTGCAGCGGAAATCGCAGCGGTCGGTGACGGAGACACGGAGATAGGTGACCGCCCGCCCGAAGGGGTCGATCATCGGATGTGCATCTGCCGTCAGCGGCGATGCGTTGCCTATCGTTCCTATTCTGGTGTTCACCAATTCCTCCGCGACCGGATCTGAAGCGCGCCAGACGGAATGCCTGCCTGTTTTCAAGCGATATCTATCTATTTGTGCATATGTGATTGCGCCGTCAAGGGAAACGGATTTCGCACACGCTAATTTGCTCTTGCCTCGAAAAAGGCGAACGCCTACTTCTCCAGGGGAAAGAGGGTGATAGAGATGAGTGATATCTGGCCGAGCGAACTTCGCGTTTCGAAAGACCGGCAGAGGCTGGCGATAACCTTCGACGATGGCCAGAGCTTCGATCTGTCGGCCGAGCTGTTGCGCGTGCTGTCGCCCTCGGCCGAGGTGCAGGGCCACGGGCCGGGTCAGAAAGTGACGGTGCCGGGCAAGCGCAATGTCGCGATCATCTCGATGATGCCGACCGGCAATTATGCCGTCAGGATCGGCTTCGACGACATGCACGATACCGGCATCTACACCTGGACCTATCTGCGCGAACTCGGCGAACGGGGCGCGGAGCTGTTTTCGGCCTATGAGGACGAGCTCAGGGAAAAGGGCATGGACCGCGACACGGCGGAAAAGCCGCGCTGACATCAATGAGTATCGGGGGATACATGGCGAAAATGAACGGAAAGAACTGGCTGCGCGCTAAGGGCAGTGCCAGCGGCAGTAAGGTGACCTTCCTCGAACTGTTCTTCGACCTGGTCTTCGTCTTTTCGATCTCGCAGCTTTCGCATGCGCTTGCCGCCCACTATACGCCGCTCGGTGCTGCCGAAGCGGCGCTGATGACCTTTGCCGTCTGGTGGGTGTGGATCTTCACCGCCTGGGTGACCAACTGGCTCGATCCCGACAAGATGCCGGTGCGCGGCATGCTGGTGGCGCTGATGATGCTCGGGCTGTTGCTGTCAGCCTCCATTCCTGAGGCCTTCGGCGACAAGGGGTTGCTGTTTGCCGGCGCCTATGTGGCGATGCAGGTCGGGCGCTCGCTGTTTGCGACCTATGCGATGACGCGCGTCGACCGCGCCAACACGCTGAATTTCGTTCGCATCACCACCTGGCTGGTGGTTGCCGCCATCTTCTGGATTGCCGGCGGGCTGCTCGATCACGAGGCTCGGTTGATCGCCTGGATGATCGCGCTGGCGATCGAATATGCTGGCCCGGCCGCGGGCTTTGCCGTGCCGGGGCTTGGCCGCTCGACGGCAGGCGACTGGGACGTTTCCGGCGCGCATATGGCCGAGCGCTGCGCGCTCTTCGTCATCATCTGCCTCGGCGAAGCAATCCTGGTTTCCGGCCGCACCTTTTCCGAGCTGCCGTTTTCGGGATTGACCGGCACCGTCTTCGTCACCGGTTTCATCGGCACCGTCACCATGTGGTGGCTTTATTTCCGCTTCGGCCACGGACGCGCCGCCCACCGCATCGAGCATGAGGCGACGCCGGGGGCCTTGGCGCGGCTCGCCTTCACCTATGGGCATATTCCGATCCTGGCCGGCATCATCGTGCATGCGGTGGCGGTCGAATTCATGTTCTCGCATCCGCACGAAACCGGCGATCTCGGCATCGCCGCGGCGGTGCTCGGCGGCTCCGGCCTGTTCCTCATCGGCAATCTCTGGTTCAAGGGCGCGACCAGCGGGCAGCTGCCGCTGTCTCATCTGGCCGGCCTGGTGCTGCTGATCCTGCTGGCCTTCGTTGCACCCTTCATCGAGATCTATCTGATGGGCATTCTGGCGACGCTGGTGCTGATCATCGTTGCCGCCTGGGAATACCGCTCGCTGACCGGCACGGCGGCAGCCCCGACGCTGCATTGACCATCAATCCTCGTCGCTGAGATCGCTGAGCAGCACGGTGATGATGCGCTCCATGGAGGTGGCGGTCGCCATGCATTGTTCGATCGGCTCTTGCGAGAGCGAGCGTTCGATCAGATCGGTCTGGATCACCATCGCCGCCTCGGTCAGCCGGCGGCCTTCTCCGGTGAGGTAGAGGCGCAACACGCGTTTGTCGCGCGTATCGCCGCGCCGTTCGATCAAGCCGCGCTTTTCCATCTGCGGCAGGAGCATGCTCATATTGGAGCGGCCGACCAGCAGCTTGCGGGCCAGCTCCTGCTGCGAAATGCCTTCGAAACGATAGAGATTGACCAGGATATCGAGGTGCGGCGGCTTGATGTCGAGCTCGGCAAGCGAACGGGTCAGCGATTGCTGCATCAGCTGGCAGGCGCGCGCCACCGCGATCCAGCTGCGAAAACGCGGGTGATCCCAGGGAAGGGATTGATTTTTGTTCATCGTTGTACTTTATTGTTCAGTGTTGAACAGTATTTTGGATTCTCACTATGGCAAATTTTGCGCTTGAGGTCACCCGCCTCGGGTTCTCCCTGCTGCAGGCGGTTTCGCCTGATCTGGCGGGCAGGGCGGCGTTCCAGCTGTTCTGCCGAACACCCTCGCCAAGGCCGAAGGGGGAGAAAGCCAAGGCGGCGCATGCAGCCGGTGCCGCTCGGCTTGCCGGCGCCGAACGTTTCACCCTCCGGCTTGCCAGCGGGGCGAAAGCGCATGCCTATCGATTGAACGGCGGGGCGAGGGGCAGGCGCAAACGCTATCTGGTGACCCATGGCTGGGGCTCGAGCGCCGAATACATGGCCGAACTCGTATCGATGCTTACGGCGACGGGCGCGGAGGTGGTGGCGCTCGATTTTCCCGGCCATGGTCGCGCCGGCCGGCGCTTCCTGCATATGGGGCTTGCGGTCAAGGCGATTGCCGCGGCCGAGGCACGCTTCGGCGCATTCGATGCGGTCGTCGGCCATTCCTTCGGCGGCGCTGCGCTGGTGGTATCAGTGGCGGGTCTGCTGCCCGATGTCTCTCCTGTCACAGCGGAGCGACTGGTGCTGATCGGCGCGCCGAGCGAGATGGGCTGGCTGTTTGTCGATTTCGGCCGGATGATCGGCCTTCGCCCGGCCGCGCAAGCGGCCCTGGAGAAGGAGGTTCATCGGGTCACCGGACGGAGACTTGGGGATTTCGATGCCGGTGACGCGGCGAGTGCGATCGGCCGGCCGGTGCTCGTCATCCATGCCGAGGACGACAAGGAAGTGCCGCCGGCCCACGCCCGGCGCTATCAGGCGGCCGGCGAGGGTGTCCGGCTGTTCTGGGCAAACGGTTTCGGGCACCGGCGCATCCTCGGCGCCGCCCCGGTTCTTGGCGCAATCGCGGCGTTTCTTGGAGGTGCCATAGGCGAGGAGGATATGCCCGACGAAGGCATCAAAAAAGCTGCTGAGATCATTCCGTTTTTTGAGCTTCCGGTAAAGCGCGCGGCGCTGTAGCGTCCGTCCCGATATCAGCTGCGGCGGGACGCCTCATGAAAATCATCAGCAGCATCGACGAGCTCAATACGATCTATGGCGCCGGGCTTTCGCAGGCCTCAGTCGACAAGGTGACGAAGCGGTTGACGCCGCTCTATCGGCAGATGATCGCGCTTTCGCCGTTCGCGGCGCTTGCCACCGTCGGGCCGGAAGGGCTCGACTGTTCGCCGCGCGGCGATCTCGGCGGCGTGGTGCGTGTCGTCGATGACGAGACGCTGCATCTGCCGGATTGGCGCGGCAACAACCGCGTCGATTCGCTCTCCAATATCGTGCGTGATCCCCGGCTGGCGCTGATGTTCCTGATCCCAGGCTCGAACACGACGATGCGCATCAACGGCCGCGGCGTGGTCTCCGACGACGCGGCGCTGCTTTCGAGTTTCGAGATGGACGGCAAACATCCCCGCACCGTCGTGGTGATTGCGATCGACGAGGTCTATTTCCAATGTGCCCGCGCGGTGATGCGGGCCGAACTCTGGAATGGCCAACATTTCGCCGATCCGGCGAACCTGCCGACGCCTGGCCAGATGCTGAAGGCGGCGGTCGGCGATTTCGATCAGGAAACCTACGACCGGGAATGGCCGGGACGCGCGGCCAAGACCATGTGGTAAAACCGCCGTCACCTGTGGGTGACAGCGACAAAACCGCTGTCACCGGTGGTGACAGCGTGCGCCTCGCGCAAAATTGCCGTCAGGTCTTGTAGATCAGCCAGCTCTTGGTGAAATCCTTCTGCATGCCGTCCTGATAGAGGATGGTGCAGTTGCGGCCGGCATTCTTGGCGCCGTAAAGGGCGATGTCGGTCTTGCTGTAGAGTTCGCCGGCATCCTCGGCGCTGGAGGCCATGCAGATGCCGATCGAGACGGTGATCGGGCCGTAATTGACCCGCGTGCGGGAATTCTTGAACGGGGTGGTTTCCAGCGTGCGGCGGATGCGCTCGGCGATCGCCGTGATTTCTTCGGGCGTGTTGCCGTCGATGATCAGCGCGAACTCCTCGCCGCCGGCGCGAGCGACGAAGACATCGCGCCGCACGTTGCTGCGGATGACCGAGGCAACGGTGGCGAGGATCTTGTCGCCGACGGGATGGCCGTAGGTGTCGTTGATCTTCTTGAAGTTGTCGATATCGGCAAGCAGCAGGGCCGTCACCGGCCGCATGCCGGGATTGTTGAAGACCGCAGCCAGGCGCTCGTCGAAGGCGCGGCGGTTGGAAAGGCGCGTCAGCGAATCGGTGTTGGCGATGCGTTTATATTCGTCCAGTTCCTTGCGGACCTGATCCATCTCCTGCGAGCGCTGGACGACGTCGCCGACGGTGCGTTCGCCATGCGCCATCGTGTCGCCGGTCGCCTGGCTCAAAAGTTCGATGGCGTTTTCGATCAGTTCGACGCTGGCATTGCTCTTCGAGGTGATGCGCTTATGGGTCTCGCCGAGCAGCCTGGTATAGCTTTCCAGCGAGTTTTGCTCCTGTCTCAGGACCCGCAGCAGGCCATCGAGTTCGCCTGAAATGCGCGTATGGGCGTCATCGAAAACGCGGGCCGGGCTGCTGGTGAAATACTGCGCGCCGAGCTCGTCGAGTTCGGCCTGCGTCGCCTGGCCGCCGAGGGCTGCAAGGTCCCGGGTGAGCGCCGGGTTGGAGCCGATATAGGCTTCGTAGAAGAGTTCGTAATTGCGCGGTATCGGCGCAACGCCCATCGAGCGCATGGCATAGGTGATCTGGCCCGCTACGTCGGGAACCTGCACCTTGGGCGCGACAGCCGTGTTCATCCGGCGAACTCCTCATATATTCGAAGGCAATAATCTATTTGGTAGCTTAAATTTCTTGGGAAAAGATTAAAGCGATATATACCAAAGATTACATACGATAACTCCATGGCCGGCGAATATTTCAAGTATGCTCATGATTTTCAAAGAAAAATGTAGCTTTAGCGGGAAATGCATGCTCGCCTGACGGGAACGGTCTCTGAAAAACTTACAGTTATTCTCTGTGTCGCGGATGTATCCATCGTAACGATAGTTGTTCGACAGCCCGATATTTCATTCGAAATAGGTTGAAATGACGATTCGTGGGCTGTTTGCCAGCGTCGGACTTGCTGTACACCGCAGATTCATGACGCGGGATCGGGCATGACGCGGGACCGGGCGCCGGTGCCATGCCCGTCCCGCATCCGAGAGCGTCACCCCAGGTTCAATTCCTGGAAGAAATCGTTGCCCTTGTCGTCGATGACGATGAAGGCCGGAAAGTCTTCGACTTCGATCTTCCAGACCGCTTCCATGCCGAGTTCGGGATATTCGAAGACTTCGACCTTGCGGATGCAGTCCTTCGCAAGACGGGCGGCGGGGCCGCCGATCGAGCCCAGGTAAAAGCCGCCATGTTTCTTGCAGGCCTCGCGCACGGCGCGCGAACGGTTGCCCTTGGCAAGCATCACCATCGATCCGCCGAAAGACTGGAACTGGTCGACGTAGCTGTCCATGCGGCCGGCCGTCGTCGGGCCGAACGAGCCGGAAGCATAACCGACAGGCGTCTTGGCCGGGCCGGCATAATAGACCGGGTGGTTTTTCAGGTATTCGGGCATGCCTTCGCCCTTTTCCAGCCGCTCGCGGATCTTGGCATGGGCAAGGTCGCGGGCGACGATGATCGTGCCCGATAGCGACAGGCGCGTCTTGACCGGATGCCTGGAGAGTTCGGCCAGCACCTCGGCCATCGGCCGGTTGAGATCGATACGGACGGTCGATTGCGACAGTTTCGCCTCGTCGATCTCGGGCATGTATTTCGACGGATCGGTTTCGAGTTGCTCGACGAAGATGCCGTCGCGGGTAATGCGGCCCTTGGCCTGGCGGTCGGCGGAACAGGAAACGCCGAGGCCGATCGGCAGCGAGGCGCCGTGGCGGGGCAGACGGATGACACGCACGTCATGACAGAAATACTTGCCGCCGAACTGGGCGCCGACACCCATCTGCTGCGTCAGGCTGTGGATTTCCTTTTCCATCTCGAGATCGCGGAAGGCGTGACCGCTGTCGGAGCCTTCGGTCGGCAGTTCGTCGAGATAGCGGGTCGAGGCGAGCTTGACGGTTTTCAGGTTCATTTCGGCCGAGGTGCCGCCGATGACGATCGCCAGATGGTAGGGCGGACAGGCTGCCGTCCCTAACGTCAGGATCTTCTCCTTGAGGAAGTCGATCATCCGGTCGTGCGTCAGCAGCGAGGGTGTGCCCTGATAAAGGAAGGTCTTGTTGGCCGAGCCGCCGCCCTTGGCGACGAAGAGGAATTCGTAGGCGTCGGTGCCTTCCTCATAGATGTCGATCTGGGCCGGGAGGTTATTCCTGGTGTTTTTCTCCTCGAACATCTTGACCGGCGCGAGTTGCGAATAACGCAGGTTCTTCTTCTCATAGGCATCCATGACGCCACGGGCGAGTGCCGCCGTATCGCCGCCCTCGGTCCATACCCTGCGACCCTTCTTGCCCATGATGATTGCCGTGCCGGTATCCTGGCACATGGGCAGCACGCCGCCGGCTGATATATTGGCGTTCTTCAGGAGATCGTAAGCGACGAAGCGATCGTTGTCCGTCGCCTCGGGGTCATCGAGGATCGAGGCGAGCTGCTTCAGGTGGCCGGGGCGGAGCAGATGGTTGATATCGGCGAAGGCGGTTTCGGCAAGCAGGCGGATGGCTTCCGGCTCGACAGTCAGGATTTCCTGGCCCTTGAAACTATCGACCGAGACATGCTCACTGCTGATCTGGCGATAGGGGGTGTTATCCTTGCCGAGCGGGAAGAGATCGTCAGCCATCGAAGTGACCTTTCTAGTGGGCGTGCGTCGCTAAATTGGAACCGGTCTAAATCCGCGGCGCTGCAAATGCAATCTGGATAGGCGAGTGGCGAAATCCGCATTCGACGGGAAAGACGACTTCAGGTTGCCTTTCGCAGGAGGCCGGCTCATATTTCCCGCGACGTTAACTTGCGGGGGCTTCCGATGACGAACGCAAAACCGACTGCTAACGACGATCTTCGCATTTTTTTCGAGCACGACTGGATCAGAGGGGATTTGCTGTCCAATGACAGCGATCCCGAGGGATCGACCGTCTATCTTCGCTCTTTCGACGGTGTCAGGGTCGATGCGAAACAGGGACTGACACAGGAAACGATCATCAAAGGGGATTATGGGACCTTCACCGTGCGGCCCGACGGTCACTTCACCTACGAGCTGGATTACTCGCTCGACGTGGTGAAGAACTTGCGGGCGCACGACCAGTTGATCGAAGAGATCCGCTACAAGATCTCCGATGGCATGGGGGGAACGGATGTCGGGGTTCTGACGCTGGCGATCGACGGCGTCAATGAGGAGGATAAATACCACGAAGTCCTGGATTTCGACGACCTCGGCGTCACATCGCGGGCGGATGATTTTTCTCTGCCGAATTACCGGGGCTTCGCGCTCTCCGTGAACGGCAGTCACGACCTGACGTTTCTGAACGGTATTGTCTATGACACCGTGCCGGGCGTCGACGCCATCACCGAGGACGGTTTCAGCGATACGGTTCTATCGCCGGCTTCAGCGCCCGTAACCCTGAAAATGGTCGATGGCGGGGACTTCACCTTTCAGGGCGTTTCGATTGCAGAGCTGTCGGCCTCGCCCTTTCATCTGACGCTGACGGCGATGAACGACGGCCAGATCGTCTATCAGCAGGAACTTGAGATCACTGATCCAGATCTCCTGGTCGAGATTGAGGACATCGATGAAATCAGTTTCGACCTCATGGGCAATTCGGTGGTGATGGACAATTTTTCGCTGTTGGTGTGATCGCTGGCTCGTGTGTGCGGCAAGATGCCCCTCACCCTAACCCTCTCCCCGTTTTTGACGGGGAGAGGGGACGTGCCCCGCGAGACGTTGGCGAGGGACTGGAGAGGTGCGGCATATCCCCTTCGCCCCGCGCGCGGGGAGAAGGTGGCGGCAGCCGGATGAGGGGCAGCCCTCGTCTTCTATTTCGGGCCGATCATCGTTTCTGGCCGGACAATCGCGTCATAATCTTCTGCCGAGACCAGGCCGCTGGCGAGGGCTTCTTCCTTCAGCGTCGTACCGTTCTTGTGGGCTGTCTTGGCGATCTTGGCGGCTGCGTCGTAGCCGATCTTCGGGGCAAGCGCGGTCACCAGCATCAGCGAGCGTTCGAGGCCGGCCTTGATGTTGTCCTCGCGTGCCTCGATGCCGACGACGCAATTGTCGGTGAAGGAGACGGCGGCGTCGGCGAGCAGTTGCACCGATTGCAGGAAGTTATAGGCCATCATCGGATTGTAGACATTGAGCTCGAAATGACCCTGGCTGTCGGCAAAGGTCAGCGCGGCGTGATTGCCGAAGATGTGGATGCAGACCTGCGTCAGCGCCTCGCACTGGGTCGGATTGACCTTGCCGGGCATGATCGAGGAGCCGGGCTCGTTTTCCGGCAGCGCCAGTTCGCCGAGACCGGCGCGCGGGCCGGAGCCGAGCAGGCGGATATCGTTGGCGATCTTGAAGAGCGCGGCGGCGGCGGCATTGATGGCGCCATGGGAAAAGACCATGCCGTCATGCGAGGCGAGTGCCTCGAACTTGTTCGGCGCGGTAACAAAGGGCATGGCTGTTATGGCGGCGATCTCTTCGGCCACCTTTTCTGCAAAGCCCACCGGCGCATTGAGGCCGGTACCGACGGCAGTTCCACCCTGGGCGAGTTCGCAGAGGCCGGGCAGGGTCATTTCGATGCGCTTGATGGCGGAGCCGACCTGAGCGGCATAACCGGAAAATTCCTGGCCGAGCGTCAGCGGCGTCGCATCCTGGGTGTGGGTGCGGCCGATCTTGATGATGTGGCTGAATTCGGTGACCTTCATGTCGAGGGCGGCATGCAGGTGCTTCAGGGACGGCAGCAGGTGATGGGCGATCCGTTCGGCGCAGGCGATGTGCATCGCCGTCGGGTAGGTGTCGTTCGACGACTGGCTCATATTAACGTGGTCGTTCGGATGCACCGGCTTTTTGGAACCCATGACGCCGCCGAGCATTTCTATGGCACGATTGGAGATCACTTCATTGGCATTCATGTTGGACTGCGTGCCTGAACCGGTCTGCCAGACGACCAGCGGAAAATGGTCGTCGAGTTTGCCGTCGATCACTTCCTGGGCGGCATCGATGATGGCCTGGCCGAGGCCAGGATCGAGCTGGCCGAGCGACATATTGGCACGGGCGGCCGCTTGTTTGACGATGCCGAGCGCACGCACGATCGACAGCGGTTGCTTTTCCCAGCCAATCTTGAAATTGCCAAGCGAACGCTCGGCCTGGGCGCCCCAATATCGGTCGGCGGCAACGTCGATCGGCCCAAAAGTATCGGTTTCGGTGCGGGTTGCGGTCATCGGCCTTGCCTTCCCTTTACATGCTGTTTTCGGTCATCTTCGAAAGATCAGGTCTTATAGGTGGGAACGTCCGACAAGAAAACCGGACGCCATGCGAAATATTGAAGTCGGAAGTCATGTTTGCGAGGGTTGTGCGGCGTGCCTTTTAGGCCACTTTCGAAATTTTATGCGTCTGGGCGTTTTCGTCACACTGGTCTGGCGGCAAAAATTGGGTAAAAAATTAACTAATAATTTCATAATTTTGTGTGAACTTCTGCGCGGCGCCGTGCAGGATCTCCGTCACACAAAATTGAGTCCGCCGGCGCTGGCGGCGCAGGCCGGTTTCTGATCAATGAGGCCCTACGCTGCTTGAGTTTTGCGGGATAAGAGCTTGAGCCTTGCGCTCGTGACAAGAACAGCATGACACCGGGACTGGAAGATATATGACGTTCGTTTTGAAAAGCGCGGCATCCGCATTGGCAATTTCCTGCGGCGTGGCGGTTATGAGTGCCGCACCCGCGCATGCTTATACATTGATGGAGATGCTGCGCGGCGATAGGCAGCGGAGCCAGAGCACCATCTTCATGGATCAGGCGCCCGGCCGTCCGGTACCGCGTGGCGCCGTCGGCGGCTCGCTCGGCGGGCTTGATCCGGAAGCGCCGCTGCCAAAGGTGAGCGGTCCGCGTTACTACACCTATAAAACTGAAACGCTGCAGTTCGTCGATACCGGCAAGTTTGCCGATCCTATCGTCACTGGCGCGGTCGCCGATGTTTCGGCGAGCGGCGATGCCAGCGCCGAACCCGCTGTGCAACGCCGCTTCCTGGCGCAGGCCAAGGTGCGGGCCAACGCCGACGTCGCAAAGGCGCTCGAAGCCTATTACGGCGACAGCCGCAACCCGCTCGTCTGGGTCGATGGCAACCAGATCAGCGATCGCGCCAAGTCTACCATGCTGGTGCTTGCCGATGCGGCCTCCGTCGGCCTCGACCCGGCAGATTACGCCGTCCAGACGCCTGATATCGACCCGGCCAATCCCGATCCCGCCTTCCGCGATAGGGCGCTGACGCAATTCGAGCTCGAACTCTCCGCCAAGGTGCTGGCCTTCGTGCAGGACACCGTTCGCGGCCGTATCGATCCGAACAAGATCTCCGGCTATCACGACTTCCAGCGCAAGGTGGTCAATCTGGGGCCGGTGCTGAAGCTTGCCCGCATGAGCCCCGATGTCGGCGCCTACATCGCCAACCGCTCGCCCGATGGTCCGCAGTTCCAGGCGTTGAAGGCGGAACTCGCCAAGCTTCGCGCCGCCGACGGCGGCAATGAGGAGCGAATCGTCGTTTCGCTCGATAAGCTGTTGAAGCCCGGCGAAAGCTCGCCCGAGATCGCCAATATCGTCAAGGCGATCGGCAAGCACGGTTCCGAAACGCTGAGGACCGATCACGCGGCAACGCTTGCTGCTTATGCAGGCAGCGGCGACTATTCGCCTGAGATCGTCTCGCTGGTCGAGGACTTCCAGAAGGAGCGCGGTCTGAAGGCCGACGGCGTCATCGGCCAGGCGACAGTGCGCGCCATGACCGGCGGCGATAGCAATGCCTCGAAGATCGACAAGCTCGTCGTTGCCATGGAGCAGGCGCGCTGGCTGCCGGAGGATCTCGGTTCCCGCTACGTGATGATCAACCAGCCGGCCTTCATGGTCTACTACCACAATGGCGGCAAGGAACAGCTGTCGATGCGCGTCGTCGTGGGCGGCAAAAACAACCAGACCTATTTCTTCGACGACGAGATCGAGACCGTGGAGTTCAACCCTTTCTGGGGCGTGCCGCAGTCGATCATCATCAACGAGATGTTGCCGAAGCTGCGCTCGGATCCGAACTATCTCGACCAGCTCGGTTATGAGGTTGAGGTGAACGGCCACGCGGTCGCTTCGTCGAGCGTCGACTGGTACGGCTCGACCGATAACGTCTCTGTCCGCCAGCCGCCGAGCAGTGACAATGCGCTCGGCGAACTGAAGATCCTGTTCCCGAACAGCCATGCGATCTACATGCACGACACGCCATCGAAGAGCTTCTTCAAGCGCGACATGCGGGCGCTGAGCCACGGTTGCGTGCGCCTTGCCGATCCGCGCGCAATGGCGGCTGCCGTGCTCGGAACGACGGTCGACGACGTTGCCAAGCAGATCGCCACCGGGCAGAACCATGCGGTGAAGGTCCCGCAGAGGATTCCGGTTTACGTCTCCTATTTCACAGCCTGGCCGAACAAGGACGGCGTGGTGGAATATTTCGACGACGTTTATGGCCGCGACGGTTATGTCGACAAGGCCTTTGACGCGACGAGCAAGGCGCGGGGCGCGCAGATCTGACGTGAGGTTTATTGGATTATGGAGCGGGCGGTCTTTGGGCCGCCCGTTTTGTTTTTGGATAAGATTCCGACGTCTTCGTTCGGAGCTTAGTCCCAGCTAGGAAATACGAGGCAGAGGGCGTGCCGGGCCGGCCCCCCCTCTGCCCTGCCGGGCATCTCCCCCACAGGTGGGGAGATCACAAGTGGCTAAGCCTTCCGGCGTCTAACGTTTCGTCGTGCTGTAACGCCAGTTATTGGGCGAGTCAGCCCGCCCAGCCGATCTCCCCACCTGTGGGGGAGATGCCCGGCAGGGCAGAGGGGGGCTCACACGGTAGGCCGGCAAAGGAGGTGACGGCCTCAAACAGCGACCTTCGCCGCAAACTCCCGCAACAGCCTCTCCACCAGTTCCGGCGTCAGCTCATCGTAATGGGTGATGATCATATCCGGATCGAGCCTCGAGACCGGCACATCGGAATAACCGAAGGGCACGGCAATCGACGGGACGCCGGCATTCCTGGCGACGGCGATGTCGTTGATGCTGTCGCCGATCATCACGCTGCGGGCCCGGTCGCCGCCGGCGCGTTCGATGGTACCAGTGAGGTGGCGGGCGTCGGGCTTGCGCACGGCGAAGGTGTCGCCGCCGGTGATGGCGTCGAAATAGCCGGTGAGTTCAAGCTTGTCGAGCAGGCCGAGCGCCAAGTCTTCCATCTTGTTGGTGCAGACGGCGAGGCGGTATCCCTGAGATTTGAGCCGGTCCATCGCGGCGACCAGGCCGGGATAGGGCTCGGTGCGGCCGGGCATGTTGCCGGCGTAGTGGTCGACGAAACGCTCGACCAGGAGCGGCAAGGCATCGCTTTCGAGCGGATGGCCGCGCAGCCGGCAGGCGCGTTCGATCATCACGCGGGCGCCGTGGCCGACGAGATGGGTGAGGTCGTCATAGCTGACCGGTTCGAGGCTAAGGGCCGCAATCGTATGGTTCAGGCTCTCGACCAGATCTGTATGGGTGTCGAGAAGGGTGCCGTCGAGATCGAAGACGACGAGCGCCGGGCGGACGGAGGAGGGGATCAAGGGCTTGCCTCTTTAAGCGATGGGTCGTCCTTTGAGGTGACGAACCGCCTCCGGGAACGATAGATCGTCTCCGGAATGACGGATCGTCCCGGGGGACGATGGATCGCCCCTGAGGACGATGGATCGCCTCTGAGGTAGGCGATCAGGCAGCGGAAAGCAACGTCGGGATGCTGGCCGGGAAGGCCGCAGGCATTTGTTTCGGCTTTTCATTTTCCGTGATGATTTTGACTTTCGTTTGCCAGGCGAGCCGTGTAAACAGCACATCCAACGCAATAATCGGAGCTGGCGGCGCATGGATGCCCGCGAAATGAAGATCAAGGCCGCCGCGGCCGCACTCGCCCATGTCGAAAGCGGGATGCGTCTCGGCATCGGCACCGGCAGTACGGCGGAAGAATTCGTTCGTCTGCTGGCGGAGAAGGTCGCGGGCGGCTTCAGGGTCGAAGGCGTTCCGACGTCTGAACGGACGGCGCGGCTTTGCGTCGAACTCGGCGTACCACTGAAGTCTCTCGATGAACTGCCGGCACTCGATCTGACGATCGATGGGGCTGACGAGGTCGATGCAGCGCTCCGGCTGATCAAGGGCGGCGGCGGCGCGCTGCTGCGCGAAAAGATCGTCGCGGCCGCCTCCGAACGAATGATCGTCATTGCCGACGAGACCAAGCTGGTCGACATGCTCGGCGCCTACGCGCTGCCAATCGAGGTCAATCCGTTCGGGCTGGTCTCGACACGGATCGCGATCGAAAAGGTCGCGGCCCGGCTCGGCCTTTCCGGCGAACTCAGCCTGCGCCAATCCGGTGACGGAGAGTTTACCACGGATGGCGGTCATCACATTATCGATGCATCTTTTGGCCGCATTCCTGATGCAGAGGCGCTTTCGAGCGAGCTGAATTCCATACCCGGCGTCGTCGAACACGGGCTCTTTATCAATATGGCGGCACTTGCGATCATTGCCGGTCCTGCGGGTGCGCGCACGCTGCAGGCAAACAGATAACAGGAGCATACACTCATGATGAACATTGCAGGTCTTGGCCGTTTTGCCGCTGCGACCGTCGTTCTTTCCGGGCTTGCCTTCGGCTCCGCCGTCAAGGCGCAGGAGGTTTCCGAGGAGCAGCTGAAGGCGTCTCGCGCCGCGATCGACGCCATCGGCGCCACTGCCCAGTTCGACAACATCCTGCCCGGCCTTGCCGAGCGCCTGAAGGCCGGCCTGATCCAGGATTCGCCGAACTACCAGGACATCATTTCGTCGACGGTCGACGCGCAGGCGTTGGCGCTGGCGGCTCGCCGCGGCGATCTGGAGAAGGAGGCGGCACTTACCTATGCCAAGACCTTCACCGCCGCGGAACTCAAGGCGATCGCCGACTTCTATAATTCCGACGTCGGCAAGAAGCTGCTGCGCGACGGCCCGGTCGCCTCGCGCGAGACGGCGAAGGCTGCCGACATCTGGGCGCAGGGCATTTCCCGCGACCTGGAAAAGCAGAGCAATGCCGAGCTTTCCAAGGTCATCAAAGCGCCGCCGCCGGCAACCGAGAGCCCGGTCGCTCCGGCTGCCGCTCCCGCTCCGGCTACCCAGCAGTAAGGCCTGCACATTAAATTGCGAAAGCCCGGCATCGTCCGGGCTTTTTCGTTATGATGTGGCAAATGCCGCCGGCGAGCTTCAGGTGACTACAGATATGCCCGATCGTTACAACGCTGTCCGAGTGCGGATATCAGGCAAGGTCCAGGGTGTCGGCTTTCGCATGTGGACGCGCGATGAGGCTTTGCGGCTCGGTTTGACGGGCTGGGTTCGCAATGAAAGGGACGGGGCCGTCGTCGCTTTGATCGCAGGACCCGATACCGCCATCTCGACAATGATCGAACGTTTCAGCCGCGGGCCTGCGGGGTCGTCGGTTGCGGGCGTCGAGACGGAAGCAGCCCAGCTTGAGAAAATGCCGACGGATTTCGGCATCACCCGCTGACAGCAGCAATCACTATGCATCGAACATGCGGCGGGGCTAGCTCTTTGCTTTTATGCATGACGTTCCCATGGGACCGCTGCACAATTCCGGATGACCTGCATCAGGCGTTCGGGTTCTTTGCAAGTTGCCACACACCATCCTCATCCGGCTCCACGCGCTTGTTGCCGCGATAGAAGATCGGCAGTCTCGTCTTCTTGTCGATCGAGAAGCGGCTCGGCGTGTATTTTTCGTCCTCGTGACCGTCAGTCGCGAGGCCGAGCGCTTCCTTGAATTTGCCAGCCTTGCACAGATTGGCGAAGAGAGTTTGATCCATCTTTTGCTCCGGCATCGTTTTCCGTCCCCGGATTGCCCTGCCAGCCCCGATTGACCGGGTCAACCCCAAACCGCGACCGGTGAACTGCAGAGGGGCGACCCGGGGGCAACTGCAGAGGGTCGACCGGGGTCAACCATTTGCGATGAAGATTTGACGATCTGAACGAGATGAAGCAAGAGCGGGCTTTTGTTTTCAGGGCGATCGCCCCTATATCAGCAACATCCTTCCTGCGATTCCCTTCCGGAGCTCCTCATGTCTTCCTACGACTACGACCTCTTCGTCATCGGCGGCGGTTCCGGAGGCGTGCGTGGTGCGCGCGTCGCCGCCTCGCTCGGCAAAAAGGTGGCGATCGCCGAGGAGTACCGTTATGGCGGCACATGCGTCATCCGCGGTTGCGTGCCGAAGAAGCTCTTCGTCTATGCCTCGCAGTTCCACGAGCATTTCGAGGATGCGGCGGGTTTCGGCTGGACGGTCGGCGAAAGCAGCTTTGACTGGAAGAAGCTGGTCGCCGCCAAGGATGCCGAGATCGCCCGGCTGGAAGGCCTCTATAAGAAGGGGCTCGCCGGCGCCAATGCCGAGATCCTCGAAACGCGCGCCGAACTGGTCGATGCTCATACGGTGCGGCTGATGAAGACGGGTCAAACGGTGACGGCAAAGACGATCGTGATCGCCACCGGCGGACGGCCGAACCCGCATGCAGCCCTTCCCGGCCATGAATTGTGCATTTCCTCCAACGAGGCCTTTCATCTCGAAGAGCTGCCGAAATCGATCGTGATTGCAGGCGGCGGCTATATCGCCGTCGAGTTCGCCAATATCTTCCATGGTCTCGGCGTCGAGACGACGCTGATCTATCGCGGCGCCGAGATTCTGTCGCGCTTCGATGCAGATCTGAGGCGCGGGCTGCACGAGGCGATGGTCGCCAAGGGTATCCGCATCCTCTGCCATGACACGCTGCAGAAGGTTTCGAAGGCCGAGGGCGGGCTCATTCTGGAAACGCTGAACAGCGGCACGCTGCAGGCCAGCGTTGTCATGCTGGCGCTTGGGCGCGACCCGAACACCGAAGGTCTCGGCCTCGAGGCTGCTGGCGTCGCTGTCGATGAGCGTGGCGCCGTTATCGTCGACGATTATTCCCGCACCAATGTCGAAAACATCTACGCGCTCGGCGATGTCACCGACCGGGTACAGCTGACCCCGGTGGCGATCCACGAGGCGATGTGCTTCATCGAGACCGAATATAAGAACAATCCGACCCGGCCGGATTACGAGCTGATCCCGACCGCCGTCTTCTCGCAGCCGGAGATCGGCACCGTCGGGCTGTCGGAAGAGGAGGCGGGCAAGCGTTACGGCGAGCTCGAAGTCTACCGCGCCCAGTTCCGGCCGCTGAAGGCGACGCTGTCCGGCCGGGGCGAGCGGATGATCATGAAGCTGATCGTCGATGCTGCGAGCCGCAAGGTGGTAGGCGCCCATATCCTTGGCCACGATGCCGGCGAGATGGCACAGCTGCTCGGCATCACGCTCAAGGCCGGCTGCACCAAGGACGATTTCGACCGGACGATGGCGCTGCATCCGACGGCGGCCGAGGAGCTTGTCACCATGTACGCGCCAAGCTATCGGATCCAAGACGGCAAAAGAATTTAAGCAGCGACGTCCTCAGCTGGTGATGCGCGGCGCGCGGATGACCTTGAGGAAGAGCGCCTTCATCGCATCGGCGATACCGTCGGTCGGCGTCACCTCGAAATAGAGGCCGGGCGAGGCGCATGCCTGCATTTTCGTCGGGATTTCGCTCTGGAAGGGCTTAATCCACGTATTGTACCAGTTGTTTTTCGGCAGCGGCAGATAAGTGGTGTAGAGCACCGCGATCCTGATGCCCTTATCCTTCAACGGCTGGCAGAAAGAAGTGTCGATCGGCTCCTGGCAGCGGTCGCCGGTCAGTTTCTTGGTGCAACCTCTCGGTTTTGCACTGTCGCCGACGCCGTCCGAGACGAAGAACAGGATCTTCTGCGGCGTGGTAGCGGTGCTGCCGTCGCCGGGGGTGGTGATGATGGTTTTCATCTGCGTCAGCGCGCTGTCGAAGCTCGTCTGCTGGTCGTTGTTATAACCCTGATACGGGATGGTCATCAGGTCGACGGCGTCGGTGTAGCTGCGCACCTTGTCGAGATCTGTCGTCGGGTCGGATATGGTGGTCAGATTGGCATCCTCGGCCTTGGTGCCGAAGGTATAGACGCCCATGCGGAACTGATTGTCGGAAACACGTGTGGACTTCGCGGTCAGCGTCAACTCCTTGGTCGCCTGGCGCACGACATCGATGCGCATGCTGACACCGAGCCTTTTGGCGAGATTGTAGTAATTGTTGTTGTTCTGGGTTTCGTGGCACGCGAAAGCGCAGGTATCGCTGGTGTTCTTCTCCATCGTCGCGACATCGGTCGCGGTGGCGCCGACGCCCATCGAAGGAGTGTTGTCGAGCAGGATGTAGAAATCCATGAAGGAGGCGGTCAGATATTCGGCCGTCGCCGTGCCCGAGATCGTGATCGAATCCTTCCCCAGAACACGCATAAAGGTCGTAGGCACGGTCGCGCTGAAAGACACTTGCGAGTTCAATTTGTTAGCGGCTTTGGTGACGTCGATGCCGAGATCGACCTGAACGTCGGCCAGTTCCCCGGACATCTGAGACATGAAGATGCTGCGGGCATCGGTCTTGCCGAGCGAGATTGTGCCGTTGCCGCTCATCGTCATCGCGGCTGCCACCGCGCCGGATTTCTCGGCAATCGAACCGACGGCGGCGGCATCGGCTGCCGCGTAAAGCTGCGTCCTCAGACTGAGCGCGTGGGCAAAATCCACCGCCAGGCCCGCGGTGCCGAGGAGCGGCACCATCAGCAACGCCGTCATGATGCCGAAATTGCCCGAACGATCCGATATGAAGCCGAGCGGAAGGATCGCCATGCCATGTCCCCAATGTTGAAACCATCTGCGGTTTTACATTGGAAGTCTAAAATATCGGGAAATTGACATGGTATATGCTGGTTTAACGATGGAATGGTGGGTTTTTACCACCTATATGCGAGCTTCCACTTACGGCGACGGCGCGACACCGAGCTTCGGGTGATTGGCCTTTGCAAGCCCGATCTAAAGGGCTATAAGCCGCCGCAATCAAGGATACGGGCATCCTGGCGACGGGTGCGAGTGAGGTGAGTGAGATGGCAGAAAATTGGACCCCGAGCAGCTGGCGGCAAAAACCGATCCTGCAGGTTCCCGAATATCCCGACGCAGCCGCTTTGGCGGCAACGGAAGCCACGCTCGCCAGCTATCCGCCGCTCGTCTTCGCCGGTGAGGCGCGCCGCCTGAAGAAGCATCTCGCCAATGTCGCCGAAGGCAACGGTTTCCTGCTGCAGGGCGGCGATTGCGCCGAGAGCTTTGCCGAACACGGCGCTGACAATATTCGCGACTTTTTCCGCGCTTTCCTGCAGATGGCGGTCGTGCTGACTTTCGGCGCGCAGTTGCCGGTCGTCAAGGTCGGCCGCATCGCCGGCCAGTTCGCCAAACCGCGTTCATCGAATGTCGAGAAGCAGGGCGATGTCACTCTGCCGGCCTATCGCGGCGACATCATCAACGGCATCGAGTTCACCGAGGAGTCGCGCATTCCGAACCCGGAGCGCCAGGCCATGGCTTACCGGCAGTCGGCCGCGACGCTGAACCTTCTGCGCGCCTTCGCGATGGGCGGTTACGCCAACCTCGAAAACGTCCATCAGTGGATGCTCGGCTTCGTCAAGGACAGCCCGCAGGGCGAGCGCTACCGCAAACTTGCCGACCGTATCAGCGAAACCATGGATTTCATGACGGCGATCGGCATCACTTCGGAAAACCAGCCTGCGTTGCGCGAGACCGATTTCTTCACCAGCCATGAGGCGCTGCTGCTCGGCTACGAGGAAGCGTTGACCCGTGTCGATTCCACCTCGGGCGACTGGTACGCCACATCGGGCCACATGATCTGGATCGGCGACCGCACGCGCCAGGTCGACCATGCGCATGTCGAATATTGCCGCGGCATCAAGAACCCGATCGGTCTGAAATGCGGCCCGTCGCTGCAGGCCGACGATCTGCTGCAACTGATCGACATCCTGAACCCGGCCAACGAAGCCGGGCGCCTGACGCTGATCTGCCGCTTCGGCCACGAGAAGGTCGCCGAGAACCTGCCGCGCCTTATTCGCGCCGTCGAGCGTGAAGGCCGCAAGGTCGTCTGGTCCTGCGACCCGATGCACGGCAATACGATCACGCTCAACAACTATAAGACCCGCCCCTTCGAGCGGATCCTGTCGGAAGTCGAAAGCTTCTTCCAGATCCATCGCGCCGAAGGCACGCATCCAGGCGGCATCCATATCGAGATGACCGGCAAGGACGTGACGGAATGCACTGGCGGCGCCCGCGCCGTTACCGCCGACGACCTGCAGGATCGCTACCACACGCATTGCGACCCGCGCCTCAATTCCGACCAGGCGCTGGAGCTTGCCTTCCTGCTTGCCGAACGCATGAAGGGCGGCCGCGACGAGAAGCGCATGGTCGTCAACGGCTGAGACTGGTTGATATGGATGAGAAGAGCCGGGCAGTTTGTTGGGCTTAATTCTCTACCTGGCATGACGCTTGGACTTCTGCGATGGCCGTCCGGCTGTACCGATAGTTGCCCCTCACCCTAACCCTCTCCCCGTAAAAAACGGGGAGAGGGGACGTGCCCTGCGAGAGCTTTGCGGGGACGGAGAGGTTGCGGCTTGGTCCCTTCGCCCCGCGAGCGGGGAGAAGGTGGCGGCAGCCGGATGAGGGGCTGGTTGCGCCCGACCTCTCGAGTCGGGCTGCTCTGTGACTTTTAAATCCCACTTGCGTCTCCACTGTCGAGCACTCAGATGCTGGCCTGGACGCTGTGCAGGCTGGCATAGACGCCGTCTTGCGCCATCAAGTCATCATGGGTGCCCTGTTCGACGATGCCATCTGATGTCAACACCAGGATGCGGTCGGCATGGCGGACGGTCGAGAGACGATGGGCGATGACCAGGGTGGTTCGGCCATTTGCAAGGCTGAGCAACGCCTGCTGCACCGCCCGTTCGCTCTCGTTGTCGAGCGCGCTGGTTGCTTCGTCGAAGATGAGGATCTCCGGATTTTTGAGGAAGGCCCGGGCGATGGTGATGCGCTGACGCTGGCCGCCCGAGAGCTTGACGCCGCGTTGGCCGATATCGGTGTCATAACCCTGGGGCAGGGCCATGATGAATTCGTGCGCATTGGCGGCGCGGGCGGCTGCTTCCAGCTCGGCATCGCCGGCATCGGGCCTGCCATAGCGCAGGTTTTCCGCCACGGTGCCGGCAAAAAGATAGACGTCCTGCTGCACCACCCCGACATGGCGCCGGAGCGAGGCCAGCGTCACGTCGCGGATATCGGTGCCGTCGATGCGGATCGCCCCGGCCTCGACATCGTAAAAGCGCGGTATGAGCGCACAAAGCGTGCTCTTGCCGACGCCGGACGGACCGACCAGGGCAACGAACTCGCCCGGTGCGATGGTGAGCGACAGCCGCTCCAGCACGCGCGGGCCATCGGCCTCGTAGCCGAAGGCGACGTCGGAGAAACTGATCTCGCCCCTTGGCGCCGGCATCGGAAGGGCGGCCGGCCGGTCGGTGATATCGGGCTCGGTCTCCAGGATCTCCATGGCCCTGATGAAGCCGGTATAGCCCTCCTGCCAGAGGCGCACGAAATTGGCGAGCCGCTGCACCGGATCGACCAGCACGGCAACGCAGAGCAGGAAGGTGAGCATATCCGGGACGGTCAATTCCGCTGCCAGGATACGCAAGCCGCCGACGACGATCACCAATATGGTGACGAGCTGGGCGAAGGTTTCGGTACCGACCGAAAACCACGCCTCGCTGCGGTAGCCGTCGGCACGGCTTTCAAGGAAGCGCCGGTTCTGCTCGGCGAAACGCTCGCGTTCCAGCGCCTCGTTGGCGAAGGACTGGACGACACGGATGCCGGCCAGCGCATCCTCGACGCGCTCGTTGACCGCGGCGATCTGGTGCTTGCTGGCTTCGAGCGCGCGGTTCATGCGCCGATTGAAATAGAGCGCATAGATCACTGCCACCGGGGTGAGCAGCAGGATGAGGCCTGCCAATGGCGGATCGATGTAGAACAGCACCAGCATGGCGCCGCCAAATTTCAGCAGGGCAATGGAGAGATCCTCGGGACCGTGGTGAAAGAGTTCGCCCAGCCAAAGAGAATCATTGGTGATGCGGCTCATCAGCTGGCCGGTGCGCTGGCGGTCGTAAAAGCTGAACGAAAGTTTCTGGCAGTGCTCGAAGAGTTCCTGCCGGACCGTCGCCTCGATGCGGGCGCCCATCACATGGCCGCGATAATCGACGAAGAAGATCGCGGCGATCTGGACCACCAGGACGGCCAGCATGACGCCGCCCATCCCGAGGATCTGAGCGAAGGCCTGCGGGGCGTCGGGCAGAGCCAGAAGCCGGCTGGTGACGACATTGGCGCAGAGCGGCAGGGCGAGCGCCGTGCCGGCGACGAGGATGGCGCACAGCAGATCGGCCAGCAGCAAAGGCAGGTGCGGGCGATAATAGGAGAGAAATTTTCGCATGCGCGACCAACGTCGGCCGCGGTCGGCGGGATCGATCAGGAAAAATTTCGGGAAGGCGTTATGGCGTCGCGAGCTTTTCCTCGCGCTGGGGAAGCGAATGTTCATGAGGCAGAATGTCCTTGTGGGCCATGTTTCCTTTCTGTTTGGACAGGGTCGCTCTCATGTCAGTCTCCCGGGAAGTGAATGAAATTGAACCTTGAGTATCGCCGACAATAGCCGTCGATTCAATGCCGCAATGGGAGGAGGCTGGCGGGTGTTGTCGGCGTGCAACAGGTTCAAGGTGGAATTTTAGGCCAAAAACGGGCGATACGCTTATTCATTGCACCAGAACCGATTGCTGGCAGCGCACATCGGTGACGCGCACGTCGGCTTCGCCGATCTTGATGCCAAGCAGCGTCAGAAGATTGGAAAGTAACTCGTCGAGCGGCTTGGTCAGCGCCGACAGCGTATCGGCAACGGCGCTCTGCACCACTGTCTTCGACAGGCCGATGCCGAGGCCGAGAATACTGACCTGGATATCTGTCTCCTTGACCAGCGATGCCATGGCCGAGGTCAGCGTATCCTTGGTCGAGACATTCTTGATGGTCTTTGCCGCGATATCGGCCGGCTGGAAGGTGAGCTTGCTTTTGCTGAGATTGGTGAGATTGACATGTGCCAGGCCGGAGACGTCGAGCAGCGGAGCGTCGATCAGCGTGGCACGGGTAACGCGCGGCGCGCTGCCGAAATTGACGAGAGCGTTGGGATCGACGTCGCCGAGCGACAGTTCCGCGACGCCGGGCATAACATCGACGCCGACGCTGGCGTTCCTTGCGCCGTTGCCGAGACAGGTGATGCTCGCAAGCCTGGCCTCGGCATGGGCGACTTCAAGATAGAGCGGTACGCGCACCTTCAGGCCGGCGATGGAATTGATGCCGAGCGTCGACACTTCCAGCGCCAGGCGCACCTGCGCCGTGCGGACGGTGGCGCCGACAGCGCCGATCCCATTTGAGGCGGCACCCTTCGGCATCTCGCCGATCGCAAGCGTCAGTTTGACCGTGGCAAGCCCGGGCACCGGGCCGTTGAGATTGGCGGAGACTTGCTTCTTCTGGTTCGCCGCAATGGCGGCGGCTGAAACGATATCCATCACGCTCGCCTCGGCCGAGAGTTTCGAGCCGCTGCCGACGACGCGCTCGCCGGTCGGGCCGAGGTCGAAGAGATCCTCCAGCCTGACCTTGATCTGTGACGTGCCGAGCGCCTTTTCGATCGCGTCGAGCGCCCTGGTGACGGTCGGCGTGAGACCGCCCGTCTTGCCGAGCGTTTTCAGCAGGCGAGGATAGGAGATGTCGGTCGCCAGCACCTCGTCATAGGTGCCGGCGGTGAGGTTGAGATCGGTCGCCAGCATGTCGAGGAAGGGGAGCAGCTTGATATCGGCTGATGTAAGCGCCTCATAATCAGCGACCTTCAGCGAGAGGTTGGTGCCGAGCAGGCTGCCGAGCAGCGTGTTCAGCACGCCGCCGTTCAGGCTTGCCAGTCGTGAGCCGATCGAGAAAGCCGCAAGCTTGGAGGCCGACGCAGTGCCGACCGCCCTGAGATTGGGAGCGGCAGCGAAGGCCGTGGCGAAGGTCAATTCCGCCTTCTGGGTGATGCCGACCTTGACGGCGTCATAGGGCTGGGTGCCGGCGGCAAAACGGCTGCCGAGCGGAACCGAGGCATCGGCGAGATAGGTGCCGGGGGTGAAATCGGCAATGGCGTCGAATTGCTCGAGATCGGCTGTCAGCGGCAGCGAACCGTTTTTCGTCGCATAACCCGCGTCGGTGCGGACGGCGATGTTGAGGCCGTTCTCGTCGAAATTGGCGACAAGGTTGCCGGCGGCGTGGTTGATGTCGGCGGCGGCGACGATGGCGCCGATATCGCTCAGCTGCTGCAGGCGGCGCTGCTGCAGCGTCATCATGCCGTAATCGACGCCGAGGCCGAGCGAATAAAGGATGAGCGGGGCCGAAAGTGCTGCCATGATGGCGATATTGCCTGATAGGTCGATGGCGAAGCGCTGGAGATGGGCCTTGACTATGCGCATCTTAAAGCCCCCCCATCCGGATGGTCGCAAATCGCCGGATCACATGGTCGGGCAGCGGAAAGGTGTAGAGGTTCCAGATCGGCAGGTTATTGGCGTCGTATTCCGCCGTTACGGTGAACTGGTTGGCGTTCCCGGGGTCGGTTTTGACGGTTACGTGCAGCTTGTTCCTGTCAATCAGCGGATGGTCGATGGTCGACTGGCTGATGAAATCATCGACCAATTGCGTTCGCTCCTGGCTGGTCATGCCGGCGACGGCAGTGCGCGCGGCATCCGCGGTCAATTGTTGCACCGCATGGGCAGCGCTCAGATAGATGCCGTAAGCGATCATCGTCAGGACCACCAAGAGGAAGAGAGGCGCGACGATGGCGAATTCGATTGCCGCGGCGCCGCGTTCGTTCGAAGGGAAACGTTGGAAAATGGCCATCCTTCACCTCGCAGCCTATCCGGCAGATTCGATCAACGGTTGAGAATGTAGATCAGCAAGTCTTAATTTTGGCTTATCTAATAAACGTAGAGAGTGTGTCTAACCTTGTTGAGATGTGCGGATTGGTAAGAAATATTGCCATTTTTGCCGGAAAATACCTTAAGATACAACCATTGATGGGTTCCGCCGCTGCATCGATGAATACACGCATGAGCGGAAGTCGATTCCCGTTCGGCATCAACGTCTCGAGGTGGCATGTGCAAGGCCGGGCGGCTTTCAAGATTGCTGATGGCTCATTCAGAAAACCGGATTTGACGCCGGACAAGATCGGCGGCAACCTGCCTTCAGGAACAGGGGATAATCATGACCGAACGGCATACCGGCGGCTGTCTTTGCGGCGCAGTGCGATTTTCAATTGGGACAAAACCCGGACCCGTCGTCGGCTGCCATTGCTCGCAATGCCGCCGGCAGACGGGGTTTTACTATGCGGCCGTCAACGTGCCGCGCTCGGCTCTTTCGGTGGAAGACACGGAAGCGGTCCGCTGGTACCGGTCGAGCGAACAGGCGCAGCGCGGCTTCTGCTCGACTTGCGGTTCCGCGCTGTTCTGGCAGGGCGACCAATCGCTGGAGATTTCGGTTTTGGCCGGGGCCTTCGACGAGCCGAGCGGCCTGGCCTTCGGCCATCACATCTATTGCGCCGACAAGGGCGATTTCTACGAGATATCGGATGGCCTGCCGCAATATGCGGTGAACCCCGTTTAGCCCTTGGCGGAAAGCTCGGCGGTGAGGCGGGCCACGTCCTCGCGCAGCGCCGTCAACTCGGTCAGCACGCGCATATCGATCTTCTGATGCAGGGAGAGCACTTCGAGTTCGGCCTTGAGATTGACTTCGTAATCCTTCGCGGCCTCGAAACGGTCGCGCTCGGCCTGGCGGTTCTGCGACATCATGATGATCGGCGCCTGGATGGCGGCGAGCATCGACAGGATCAGGTTCAGGAAGACGAAGGGATAGGGGTCGAAGGCGCCGCTCACCAGAATGATGGTGTTGATCACCGTCCAGGCGACGAGGAAAACGAAGAAGCCGATGATGAAGGACCAGGAACCGCCGATGCGCGCGATGCCGTCGGCGACACGCTCCCCGAACGAGGCCTCGGCGGAAAGAGCGGCGTTGACATCGGTCGAGATGACCTTGCGCTCGTGCGCCTTCGCCAGCACGCGTTTTTCGATATCGCCGAGTTCGTCGGCCGGCTTGTCGAAATGATGGTGCATGAAGTTCGAAAGATTAGACATGGCCTGTTTCCGGTGCCTGTTATCGACGCTGTTGATTTGCGCGCCAGTATTCCGGTCCGCCGGCAAATTGCAATGTGTATCGGTGCCGCGCGCAACCATGCGCGACCCGTTCATAAAAATTTCGTCATTGCCGGGCGCCGGTTTTGTCGCGGACATGTTGCGGTCGTGGAAGCCGCAGGCTAAATAAATGACATGACACAGGAAAACGCTCTTTCTGATATCTTCCGCATTGCCATCGGGCAGCTCAACCCAACGGTCGGCGATGTCGCCGGAAATCTCGCCAAGGCACGCGAAGCGCGCGGCGATGCGGCTCGCGAAGGCGCGCATCTGCTCGTTCTGACCGAACTTTTCATTTCCGGTTATCCACCTGAGGATCTGGTGCTGAAGCCGGCCTTCATCCGCGCCTGCTGGAAGGCCGTCGAGAGCTTGGCTGCCGATACCGCCGATGGCGGGCCAGGTGTCGTCATCGGTTTCCCCCGGCAGGACGAGACGGGGCGCTACAATTCCGTCGCCGTGCTCGACGGCGGCAAGGTGATTGCGGTGCGCGACAAGATCGATCTGCCGAACTATGGCGAATTCGACGAGAAGCGGGTCTTCGACCAGGGCTCTATGCCGGGTCCGGTGAATTTCCGCGGCGTGCGCATCGGCATTCCGATCTGCGAAGACATCTGGGGCGATCTTGGCGTCTGCGAGACGCTGGCCGAAAGCGGGGCCGAGATTCTACTGTCGCCGAACGGCTCGCCCTATTATCGCGGCAAGGTCGATATCCGCCAACAGGTGGTGCTGAAGCAGGTGATCGAGACCGGCCTGCCGCTGGTCTATGCCGCGCAGCTCGGCGGCCAGGACGAACTGGTGTTTGACGGTGCGAGCTTCGCTTTCAACGCCGACAAATCGCTCGCCTTCCAGATGAGCCAGTTCGAGACGGCGCTGGCGGTGACGACGTGGAAGCGCGGCGGGTCCGGCTGGCACTGCGCCGAAGGGCCGATGGCGCATATTCCCGAAGGCGAGGAAGCCGATTACCGCGCCTGCCTGCTCGGCTTTCGCGACTACGTCAACAAGAACGGCTTTAAGACGGTGGTGCTCGGCCTTTCCGGCGGCATCGACTCGGCGATCTGCACGGCAATCGCCGTCGATGCGCTGGGTGAGGAGCGGGTGCGCACCGTCATGCTGCCCTACCGCTACACATCGGACGATTCTTTGAAGGATGCGGCCGATTGCGCCAAGGCACTCGGCTGCCGCTACGATATCGTGCCGATCGAGCAACCGGTGACTGGCTTCAACACTGCGCTGTCCGATCTCTTCGCTGGAACGGGCAGCGGCATCACCGAGGAAAACCTGCAGAGCCGGGCGCGCGGCGTCATCCTGATGGCGATCTCCAACAAGTTCGGCTCAATGGTGGTGACGACTGGCAATAAGTCGGAAATGTCGGTCGGCTACGCCACACTCTACGGCGACATGAACGGCGGCTTCAATCCCATCAAGGACCTCTACAAGATGCAGGTCTATGCGCTGGCGCGCTGGCGCAACGAGAACGTGCCGCCGGGTGCGCTGGGGCCGTCAGGCGAGGTGATCCCGAAAAATATCATCGACAAGGCGCCCTCGGCCGAACTGCGTCCCGACCAGAAGGACCAGGATTCGCTGCCGCCTTATCCCGCCCTCGACGATATTCTCGAATGCCTGGTGGAGAAGGAAATGGCGGTCGAAGAGATTGTCGCGCGCGGCCATGACGTGGCGACCGTCCATCGCATCGAGCACCTGCTCTATCTCGCCGAATACAAGCGCCGGCAATCGGCGCCGGGCGTGAAGATCACCAAGAAGAATTTCGGGCGCGACCGGCGTTATCCCATCACCAACCGGTTCCGGGACCGCTAGCGCGATCGAGATTGTTGACGCTGTTGTTATAGAAATGCGGGGGAGGAAACATGCGCAGCTCGGTCGAGATCTACAATGTCAGGACGGGCAGGGCTCGCGAGGTCTGGCAGACGGATAAGCTGGTGGAGGCGCCGAACTTTGCGCCGGACGGTTCCACCCTGCTTTTGAACGGCGATGGGCTGCTCTACCGGCTGCCGCTCGATGGCGGCGAGGTGGTCACGGTCGATACCGGCTTTGCCGTCAACTGCAACAATGATCACGGTATTTCGCCTGACGGCACTGAGATCGTCATCTCCGACAAGACCGAATTCGGCAAGTCGACGATCTATATCCTGCCGATCGAGGGCGGCGCGCCGCGGCTCGTCACCCAGAACGCACCGTCCTATTGGCACGGCTGGTCGCCTGATGGCCGCGAACTCGCCTATTGCGGCATCCGCGACGACCTCTTCGACATTTATACGATCTCGGTCGACGGCGGCGCCGAGACGCGGCTGACGCATGGCGAGGGCCGCAATGACGGGCCGGATTATTCCGCCGACGGGCAATGGATCTACTTCAACTCCAGCCGCACCGGGCTGATGCAGATCTGGCGCATCCACCCGGACGGCACCGGGCTGGAGCAGGTGACGTCGGACAATCAGGGCAACTGGTTCGCCCATCCGTCGCCCAGGAATGACAAGGTGCTGATCCTGTCCTATGACCCTTCGGTTTTCGACCATCCGCGCGACCTCGACGTGCGGCTGCGGCTGATGGATATGGATGGCGGCAATCTGAAGACGCTGTTCGAACTCTTCGGCGGGCAGGGCACGATCAATGTGCCCTGCTGGTCTCCTAATGGCGAAGAGTTCGCCTATGTGCGCTATTTCCCGGTGAGCTCTTTAGAGCGGCGCACCGCCATTTTTTGATGGGGTGGTGGGTATCTGATGACATCGAGAGGTCGCCTACTCGAACGATGAACCTGGAGGTATAGACTTGGTGGCTGTCTTGAGATGCGCGTGGGCGCTGCGTGGTTTCACGATCGCCGGCTCCGTGGTGGCAGCGGGTTTCACGCTCGCAGGATGTTCATATCTTTTTGTCCGTGGTGTCGAGGGAAGCTACCTCGCAACGGGTGCTCCGGTGCTTGGAACGGTGATCGCAAGTAACGAGAGTGAGCAGATGGGGGGGAACGATTGAGATCGGCTCGGCCGAAAGGCAACAATGCAAGGGTCGCTACAGCGTATCGCAGGTGAAGACAAATTTCTGGAAGCTGGAGACCGGCGAGCGAACCTATCGCGGGAAGATCTACTGTCTGGATGGTCGAGCAGGGGCGTTTGAACTCATATCGAAGGATAAGGGGAAAACCGGCTCGATCACCGGCGAAATCAACGGCGAGGCATTTCAACTCGATATGTTCGACTCGAAGAGCCGTGAGTGCATGACGGACGAATGCAGATGGGGCTTGAAGTGGACTTACGAAAAAGAGCGCGACAACATGCGTACATATTACAGGGTTGCGACTGAACACGAGCCCGATTCAGTGGATCCACGGCAGCTCTTTTAAATCTGCTCCTATTCCGCGTGCTGGTGGCCCGGGCTCCGCCCATGGTGGCGTGGCGGTAACCCCACGTTGCTCGTAGCAGTTTTCAAATCGGAACTTGGATCGATCGACTGGGCGTGAGTTATGAAGCCGTATCCGGTAGGCGTAGCCGTGAGATAACCTGGTTGACACCCACTGCCCTGTTGGGCGGCGGGTGTCTGCCCGCCGCGCTTGATGCTGTCTATCAGGCTGCGACGGCGGCCTTGCGCCGCGCGCGGGCGGATTGCGCCAGGTCTTCCAGCGTCGTTAACGACATGTCCCAGTCGATGCAGCCGTCGGTGATGGACTGGCCGTAGACCAGCGGTTTGCCGGGAACGAGATCCTGGCGACCGGCGACGAGGTTGCTCTCGATCATCATGCCCTTGATATGACGGTTTCCGGCGGCGATCTGCGCGGCCACGGATCTGACGACGCGCGGCTGGTTCAGCGGATCCTTGCCGCTATTGGCATGGCTGGCGTCGATGAGGATGCGCGGGGTCAGGCCGAGCTTGACGGCCTCGGCCGTGACCGCTTCGACATCGGCCGCTTCGTAGTTCGGCTGTTTGCCGCCGCGCAGAATGATGTGGCAGTCCTCATTGCCGGTCGTCGAGGCGATGCCAGCCTGTCCGTCCTTGGTGACGGCCGGGAAGTGATGCGGCTGCGAGGCGGCAAGGATGGCGTCGAGCGCCACACGTGCGCCGCCGTCGGTGCCGTTCTTGAAACCGATCGGGCAGGAAAGGCCGGAGGCAAGCTGACGGTGGATCTGGCTTTCGGTCGTGCGCGCGCCGATCGCACCCCAGCTGACCAGGTCGGCAATGTATTGCGGCGTGATCGTGTCGAGGAATTCGGCGCCGGCGGGAAGCCCCGTCGCATTGATATCGAGCAGCAGGCGTCTGGCGATCCTCAAGCCTTCCTCGATGCGGTAGCTGCCGTCGAGATGCGGGTCGTTGATCAGGCCCTTCCAGCCGACGGTGGTGCGGGGTTTTTCGAAATAGACGCGCATGACGATCTCGAGATCGCCGGCGAAGCGCCGTCGCTGTTCCTCCAGCCGCGCTGCATATTCCCGGGCGGCAATCGGGTCGTGGATGGAGCAGGGGCCGATCACGACGATCAGGCGATCGTCCTCGCCATGAAGAATCTTATGGATCGCATCACGATTGCTGGTCACGGTTGCGGTGACGGCGGCATTGCGGTGGATTTCGGCGATCATATCGGCGGGTTTGGTCAGCGGGGTGATCTCGAGGATTCGCAGATCATCAATGGTATCAGACACGGTAAGGCTCCTGTTTGGTCATACCGTGCGGAACAAAAAAGCCGCCAGGTAGACTAGCGGCTGTTCGGGTTGTCGTTGCGTCGATTTCAGTTACGCATGGACCCGCGTCCGCTGGGAGCAGCGGTACCAATAAAATCGCGAGGCGTAGATCGAAGTGGTCGACATCAGGCGTATGTAGCGTCGCGGCCGCGCATTGTCACGCAGAATTTGCGGCGCAAAAGCCGGGCGCTCAGCCGTGGCTCAATTGCAGCAGGAGGCTTAAAGTGATCGCCCAAAAGCGCGCTGCTTCTGGGCGATATGCATCGGTATTAAGACAACAAACGAAACGAAGGCGCTGAGATCACAGGGCGTCGACGTTCACGCCGACGGTGATGGCGCCGATCGGCGTTCCCTTTTCGTCGGAAATCGTGACGCTTGCCTGCGACTGCAGCGCCTGGGTCGATTCGTCCTTTTCGATATCATCGACGAAAACAGCGTCCTTGCCGGCTCCGAAGGACTTCTGGAACTTGCCCTCGTCACCCTGCCAGTAGTCGGACGTGGGATCGCTTTGACCGACATTCAGCCCTTTTGCATCCATGACGAAGATCTCGGCAATCTTGCCGTTGGACGCAGCCTTCTTTTCCTGAAGGAATTTCGACAGTGCATTGCCGAGCACGCCGTCGATCATCGAATGGTCGGAGCCATCGACTTCGGCGCGCCACTTCTTATCGAGGGCGTCGATATCGCCCTGGGCCAAATTGGCGTTTGCGGCGTTCTGCGCCTTGATCGCTTCGATGACGACCGGATCGTTCAGCCAGGGTTTTACGTCGCTTGTCACGTAGTCGGAGATCGGGGCGAGCTTCGCATCCTGGGCCATGGATACGCCCGTCGACACGGCAATTGCGGTGCAGGCCAAAAGAAATGCGGAGACGACTTTCTTCATAACTGTTCCCTTCCTGATTATGGGGTGCTGTGGAATAAAAGCGTATTGAACGAAGGTGGGGTCAGAACTCTTCCCAGGCACCGGGAGCAGCGGCAACGGCGGCATTTCCTGCATGCCGCTGCACAAAGGCCCTGGGTTCGGGGGCCCTGGGCTCGGGGCGAGATTGACGAACGCTCGGCTGAGCGGTTTTGGGCGGGCTGGCGGCAGAGACGCCAACAGTGAACCTGCCGGCTGAGTCCTGCAGAAGGCGTCCCTGGGTCAGCAGCTCCTGGCAGGCCGCGTTGGTTTCCTCGACCATCGCCGCGTTCTGCTGTGTCGCCTGATCCATCTGGTTGATCGCGCCATTGATTTCCTGCAGACCCGTCGCCTGTTCGCGATAGGACTGAACGATGGAGGCGATACTGTCGCTGATGCGGTTGATCTGCTCCTCGATCTTCAACAGGGCATCGCCGGTTTCGTTCACCAGCCCGACGCCTGCGGCAACCTCCTGACCGGAGACATTGATCAGGTTCTTGATTTCCTTTGCCGCATTGGCGGACCGTTGGGCGAGTTCCCGCACCTCCTGCGCGACGACCGCAAAGCCTTTGCCGGCTTCGCCGGCGCGCGCCGCCTCGACGCCGGCATTCAGCGCCAGCAGGTTCGTCTGAAAGGCGATTTCATCGATGACGCCGATGATCCGGCCGATCTGGCTCGATGAGGTCTGAATCCGGTCCATCGCTCCGATCGCGTCACGCACCACGGTCGCCGAGAGATGAGCGCTGCGCTTTGTCTCCTCGACCAGCTTCCCGGCATTTTCAGCCCGCTGCGACGATGCTCTGACCGTGGTGGTCACCTCATCCAGTGCGGCGGCGGTCTGTTCCAAGGCTGCTGCCTGTTGTTCGGTCCGCTTGGCGAGCTGATCGGCGGAGGAGGCTATTTCGCTTGACCCGCCTTCGACCGCAACGGAAGCGGTCTTGATCTCGGTCAGTGCTGCCGCGACCGCTTCGACCATGCGGTTGAAATCCTGCCGCAGTTTATCGAATTCGGGGCCGAGATCGGCCAGATGTATCGAGAAGTCACCCGCGGCAAGCTTTTCCAATTCATTGGCGAGCGCGGTCATGACCAGCCGCTGCGCGTTGTTGGCCTCTTCCGTCAATGATGCATTGCGCGCCCGTTCGGCGTCGAACGAGGCGCTCTGCTCGGCAGCGGTTTGCTCCCTTTCGACCTTGGCAATTGCCTCGTTACGGAAGACCTCCAAGGCACGTGCCAGGAAACCGATCTCATCGCCATTTTCCCTGTAGGTGACGGGAGAGGCCAGATCGCCTTTCTGCAAGGCGCTGATCCGTTCGCTGAGAATCCTGAGAGGGCGGCCGACGAGGCTGCGCATAGCGAGAAGGAAAGCGACGACGGCCAAGGCGGTGATCATGAACTGCGTCAGCAGCGAAATCAAAACCTTCTGCCTGACTTCGGCAGCGATTTTTTCGACGGACCAATTGGTGACGATGTAACCGGTGGCCTTGCCCGACTTGTCGAGCGGAAGCGGCGCGGTGATCGTCACCACGCCGGCAGATATCCCGCCGTCATCGATGGTGGTCTTTTCCGGCTTCGCGCTTAAGCCCTTTGCCAGATCGGCCGGTGCCGGCAAACCGCTGATGCCGTCACGTGTCCAGGTATCGACGGCTGAAGGTTCGGCGTTGAAGGCGGCAAACTGCACAAGATCGAGCGAAGGGTCGTCGCGGTAGAGCGAATAGGCCTCACGCACGGCGTTTGCCTTGCCCCATTTCACGCCGCCGGCGGCCAGCGACGCAAACTGCTCCGCATCCTTGGACCAGTTCGCTTTGGCGCCGTCGATCAACGCCTTGGTTTCGTACATCCAGGTGTAGGTGGCGAAAGCGGAAATGCCGCAAAGATTGACGGCAACGATAATCGCCGCCAGCTTGGCTGTCAGAGGCATCGTTTTCAAAAACTGGAACATTCCGCGGGCCTGGAATTGCGGCTCAGTCGGGCATGTTTCCGACCGGCGTATCAATACGGGCATCGCCGCTGACGGTCACATCACGAGCGCTCATGCCCATGTCCTGATAGCAACCCAAAACGCGCAAACGGAGTGTGTCGTTGATGTGTGAATAAATCATAAAGTAGAATGGGATGCCGGAGCTTGCGCGTATCATGTCGCCGTTGCGCCCGCCGGAAATTTGCATTGCTCAGCTGTTTTCCGCGATCGCCTCTTCGGGCTCGGGTTTGCGGCGTTTGCGGCGGCGCGTCGTCAGTTCGGCGCCGGCATCGCGCGGCAGGCGCAGGAAGGTGATGCAGGCCAGTGCCGAAATCGCCGAGACGCTGAAGAAGGCGATGTGGAAATCCGATACCAGCAGCCTGCCGCCATGGACGCTGCTCGAAATTTCGAGGATGCCGCCGGCGATCGCCACACCCATTGCCATCGAAATGCGCTGGGCAACGGCGTTGATCGCGGTTGCCTGGCTGCTGTCGGCATCATCGACATCGCCGAAGGCCATGGCGTTGACGCCAGAGAAGGCCATGGAGCGGAACAGGCCGCCGATCAGCAGGCAGGCCATGATCAAATACAGCGGCGTTTCGACGGTAAAGAGGCCGTTGATGCCGAGGAAGATCGCCGCCAGCAAGGTGGTGATCGATATCACGGTGCGGAAGCCGAAGGCATTGAAGGTGCGCGAAGCGGCAAATTTCGACCCCATGGAGCCGAGCGCGCTGACGAAGGTGACCGAGCCCGATTGCAGCGGCGTCAGGCCGAAACCGAGCTGCAGCATCAGCGGCATCAGAAAGGGCAGGGCGCCGAGCCCCATGCGGAAGTTCGAGGCGCCGAGGATCGCCGCCCTGAACATCGGGTAACGGAACATCTTCGGATCGAGAAGCGGATAGGGCGTGCGGCGGGCATGGAGGAGATAGAGGAGGCCGGCAAGGATGCCGACAGCCACCGTGACATAACCATAGATGACCGGCACGGCCGGCAGGCTGATCACCGACAGGCCGAAGACGAAGCCGGAAAAGCCGATGCCGCAGAGAAAGAAGCCCGGAAAATCCATCGGCCGCGGGCTGCGCGGCTCGACTGCCGGCAGGAAACGCGTGACGAGGATGATGCCAAGCACGCCGATCGGCACGTTGATCCAGAAGATCCAGTGCCAGCTGAGATAGGTGGTGAGGAAACCGCCGATCGGCGGACCCATCATCGGGCCGATCAACGCGGGAATGGTCAGCCAGGCCATGGCATCGACGAGTTCGTGGCGCGGCGTTCCCCTGACCAGCAGCAGGCGGCTGACCGGCGTCATCATCGAGCCGCCGGCGCCCTGGATGAGGCGCGCGGCGACGAAGGCCGCGATCGAATTGGAAAAGGCGCAGCCGATCGAGCCGATCATGAAAACGAAGATCGCCAGACGGAAGATATTGCGCGCACCGAAACGATCCGACATCCAGCCGCTGATCGGGATGAAGATCGCCAGTGCCACGAGATAGCTGGTGACGGCAAGCTTCAGCGCGATCGGCGAGGTGCCGATATCGGCCGCGATCGCCGGCAGACTGGTGGCGATGACGGTCGAATCCATCTGTTCCATGAACAGGGCGACCGCAAGGATCATGGGCGTGAGACGGGGCACGGGCAACCGGGATGCAAATAGACAAATCGCGGCGCCACCGGCGTCGATCGGGATCGATTCAGTTCTAAGGCAGCGATGCAAGCCTGTCCATGCGAGCGATGTCACATGCAGGTGAATGCGGCATGAGCGCCGGCTTGCGGTAGCACACGTTTCCTGAAATAGATGCGCCGTCAGGTGCCCGCCGGCCAGGCGGGAGAATCGGGAATCCGGTGCAAGACCGGAACGTGCCCAACGCTGTAAGGCCGACGTCTGCCGCTTATCATGCCACTGGTTTTGCCGGGAAGGCTGCGGCAGACGGATGACGCCAAGTCAGAAGACCGGCCTGGCAAGATAGACCCAACCCGCGCGGACGGCGGGCGGTTGCGTTGTTGGGGATTTGACGATGCGACCCTTTGATGAGGATGCCCTGTCTGTGGCGTCCGGTTTTTCCTTGGCCGAACGCGAAGCTGTCTATCATGCGATCATGACACGGCGCGACGTTCGCAGCCAGTTCCTGCCTGACCCCTTGCCGGACGACGTCGTGGAACGGCTGCTGACGGCTGCCCATCACGCACCCTCCGTCGGCTTCATGCAGCCGTGGAATTTCATTCTGGTGAAAAGTCCAACGGTGCGCGCGCGCGTCCGCGATGCCTTTGCCAAGGCGAATGAAGAGGCGGCATTGATCTTCGAGGGCGAGCGGCGCCAGGCTTATCGCTCCCTCAAGCTCGAAGGCATCGCCGAGGCGCCGCTCGGCATCTGCGTGACCTGCGATCCGACGCGCAGCGGCAGCGTGGTGCTGGGGCGCACGCACAATCCGCGGATGGATAGCTATTCCACCGTCTGCGCCATCCAAAATCTCTGGCTTGCGGCGCGCGCCGAAGGGATCGGTATCGGCTGGGTCAGCATCTTTCACGAAGGCGACCTGAAAACCATTCTCGGCATACCCGAGCATGTCGAGGTGGTCGCCTGGCTCTGCGCCGGTTTTGTCGACCGGCTCTATGATCAGCCGGAGCTCTCCGTCAAAGGCTGGCGGCAGCGGCTGCCGCTCGAGGAACTCGTCTTTTACGACGGCTGGGGGCGGAACGAGCCGTAGCCAATTACTGCTGTTGCTGAGGCTGCTGCTGCGGTTGGGGGCCAGGGGCGGCAGGATTGGCGAGATCGATCGAGCCCTGGTCACCGGCGAGGAACTGCGGCCCCACCTGGCGGACCTTGTTCTGGGTTGGGTCGTAAGGGCGCTCCGGCACGGATGGCTGCGGCGCCGCAGCCGCACTATCCTTGACCGGCGGATTGGTGTGGATGGTGGTGATCGAGCCTTGTTGCGGCGGCGGGCTTACGGCCTGGTTGCCGCGCATCTCGTCATAATAGGCGGTGAGATTGCAGGCGCAGGAAGTCTTTTCGCCGGGCATGCGGTTCTTGTAGGCAAAGGCGTTTTTCATGGCACTGTAGGGTGTGCCGGTCGCGACCGAGATCATGTTCGAGGCTTCGGTGCTCGTCACCTCGCGATAGAACAGTTGGGTCTCGATCCCCGGGCACATCTTGGCGCAGGTCTGGGCGTCGCGGCCGAAATCGACCGAGGTGGCGTTCGAGCTGATCGGGAAGAAACCGCCGTCGCAGCTGCGCACGCACATGGTGCTGACCGGCGACAGCATGTCGGCCCGCGGCAGGCCGTAGCGCGGGTCGGCCTCCTCACCGCCGCCGAGCGGAATGAAGGTATCGCTGCGCATCGCCTGTTCCTCGACGCTCGGGGCAGGGTCGTTGGCGTTGCGCTCGTCCGGCGCATAGAAGTTCTCACTGTTACAGCCGTTGCGATCGAGCGCAGCCATCAGTTCGCGGCGGTCGCCGTCATCGGCGCGGTTCCGGCCGGCCAGCTCGTTGCGGCGGTCCTGGAGATAGTCGATATTGTCGATCATCCGGGATTCGGATTGCGAGAGCTCGGCGCAATAATCGGCATTCTCGCCGCCGATCACCACCATGCTGCCCGAGGTGCAGCCGTAACTGCGCAGGTCGTTGCGGACCTTGCGCAGCTCGAGGTTCTGCTCGGCCATGGCGCTGGAATATTGGCGGGCTTCCGGGCCGTTGCCATTGCCGATCGATCGCGGCAGGTCGGCGAGACGGCCGCGCAGATCTTCGCAGACGGCACTGGTCTGCGCGGCGGCGGGTGCTGCGAAGGCGAGGAGGAGGGCAAGAGACAGGTTTCGGCGTTTCACGGCGTCGTCCCGGAATGAGCGAACGGTCGATGGGTCGAATGCGACGTCAATCGGCCGCGCGTTTTCCTTAAGGTATTTTTCTTAATAAGCTCAAAGAGATTCCTAGCGTATTTTCGTGATCTTATCCAGCAATTGCCCGAGACTCGGTTAAAATGACAGGCATTCCCGACGAGATCCGATCCCTCGCAACGATGTCGGGAGTATCGGGAGCCGAACACGGTCTTCACCTCTTCGCGGACGGTTGTTATGAGCCGGGATCCGGCCGTGGAGGCTGGTCATTTGTCGCCTATCGTGATGCGGTGGAAATCGCCTCGGACTTTGGTGGCGTTGACGATTCCAGCAATAATGCGATGGAATTGACCGCCGTTCTCAGGGCGGCCATGTGGATCAACAGCCAAACAACCGGCGAAGCCGCGATCATCTGGTCGGATTCCGTCTATGCGGTCAAAGGCTGTAACAGCCGGCGACATATCTGGAAGAACAACGGCTGGAAGAAAAGCAGCCCGAATGGACATGGCCGACGGCGAACGATCGACAATGCGGACCTCTGGAAAGCCGTCGATCTTCAGCTATCCCAAAACGCCCTGGTGACCATTGTCTGGTGCAAGGGGCATTCAGGGATTATCGGCAACGAACGCGCGGATGCGCTCGCGGACAGAGGCCGCCTGTCGATAGCCGGCGGCCGACATAGTGTCGGGGCGGTCTGAAGCGCCTGTCGTTTGCTTGCCGGCAACCGGCTTACGCCGGCTGCGATGCCTCGACGACGGCGAGTGCTGCCATGTTGACGACGCCGCGGGAGGTGACCGAGGGTGCGAGGATATGGGCGGGCAGGGCGGTGCCGAGCAGGATCGGGCCGACATGCAGGCCGTCGGTCATCGACTTCACCACACCGAGGGTGATGTTGGCGGCATCGAGGTTCGGGAAGACCAGCAGGTTCGCCTCGTCGTGCAGGGTTGTGTCCGGCATGACGCGCTTGCGCAGCGCTTCGGTGATGGCGCTTTCGCCGTGCATCTCGCCATCGACCTCGAGCTCTGGGGCGGCCTCGCGCACGAGCTGCAAGGCGTTGCGCATCTTCGTGGCGCTTTCGGATTCGCGCGAGCCGAAGTTGGAATGCGAAACCAGGGCGGCGCGCGGGGTGATGCCGAAACGGCGGATTTCTTCCGCCGCCAGCACCGTTGCCTCGGCGATTTCTTCGGCGTTCGGATTGAAGGTGACGTAGGTATCGGTGAAGAAGGTGGCGCCGCGCTGCGAGATCATCAGGCTGAGGGCGGAGAAATCACGGACATCCTTGCGCTTGCCGATGATCTGGCGGACGTCGCGCAGATGCTTCTCGTAGCGGCCTTCCAGACCGCAGATCAGCGCATCGGCCTCGCCGCGCCTCAGTGCCAGCGCGCCGATGACGGTGGTGTTGGTGCGCACGATCGTGCGGGCGGCTTCCGGAATGACGCCACGGCGGCCGACCAGCGAGAAATAGAGATCGACATATTCGCGGAAGCGCGGATCGTCTTCCGGATTGATCACTTCGAAATCCTGCAACGGGCGGATACGCAGACCGTAGCGCTTCAGGCGGGTTTCGATGACCTGCGGGCGGCCGATGAGGATCGGTTCGGCGAGGCCTTCCTCGAGCAGCACCTGGGCGGCGCGTAGCACGCGCTCGTCTTCGCCTTCGGAGAAGATGACACGCTTGCGTTCTGCTGCCTTGGCCGCGGTGAAGATCGGCTTCATGACGAAACCGGAGCGGAAGACGAAGCGGTTCAACTGGTCGAGATAGGCGTCGAAATCCTGGATCGGGCGGCGCGCCACGCCGCTCTGTTCGGCCGCCTTGGCGACCGCAGGGGCGATGCGCAGGATGAGGCGTGGATCGAAGGGCGAGGGGATCAGGTAATCCGGGCCGAAGACCGGGGTCTCGCCGGAATAGGCGCGGGCGGCGACGTCGGACGGCTCTTCGCGGGCAAGGGCGGCGATGGCACGCACGGCCGCCATCTTCATTTCCTCGTTGATCGTCTCGGCGCCGCAATCGAGCGCACCGCGGAAGATATAGGGGAAGCAGAGGACGTTGTTGACCTGGTTGGCGAAATCCGAACGGCCGGTGCAGATCATCGCGTCGGGACGGGCAGCGCGGGCAAGATCCGGCATGATCTCCGGCGTCGGATTGGCGAGCGCCATGATCAGCGGCTTGTCGGCCATCTGCGCCAGCAATTCCGGTTTCAGCACGCCGGCGGCCGACAGGCCGAGGAAGACATCGGCGCCGCCGATATTTTCGGCGAGCGTGCGCGTATCGCTCTTCTGGGCGTAGACGGATTTCCATTCGTCCATCAGCTCGACGCGGCCTTCATAGACGAGGCCTTCGAGATCGTGGACCCAGATGTTTTCGCGTTTTGCCCCGAGAATGACAAGCAGGTTCAGGCAGGCAAGGGCGGCGGCCCCGGCGCCTGAGGCGACGATCTTGATGTCGGCGATATTCTTGCCGGCGAGTTCCAGCCCATTGAGGATCGCGGCGGCGACGATGATTGCCGTGCCGTGCTGGTCGTCGTGGAAGACCGGGATCTTCATCTTTTCGCGCAGGCGCCGCTCGACCTCGAAACATTCCGGCGCCTTGATGTCTTCGAGATTGATGCCGCCGAAGGTTGGCTCCAGCGAGGCGACGGTCGAAACCATCTGCTCGACGCTTGCGGCGTCGATTTCGATATCGAAGACATCGATGCCGGCGAATTTCTTGAAGAGCACGGCCTTGCCCTCCATCACCGGTTTGGAGGCCAGCGGGCCGATATTGCCGAGGCCAAGCACGGCGGTGCCGTTGGAGATGACGGCGACGAGATTGGCGCGCGAGGTATATTCGGCCGCCATTTCCGGATTGTCACGGATGGCAAGGCAGGGGGCTGCGACGCCGGGCGAATAGGCGAGTGCCAGGTCGCGCTGGTTGCCGAGCGGCTTGGTGGCCTGGATCTCGAGCTTGCCGGGGCGGGGATAGCGGTGGAAGAACAGCGCCTGCTCGTCGAGATCGCCGCCTGTCAGGTTCTTTTCCGTCTTGGATTTTTCCTGGTGATCCATTGCCGCCTCCGTGCACGTCTTTTGTGCTTCCTCCATACATCAATCGGTTAGCGGCGACAGTATGGAAATGGGGGGTGGGAGAAGTTTTCGAGAGGAGTAGGTTGTGCCGTGGGGTTACCCCCTCTGCCCTGCCGGGCATCTCCCCCACAAGGAGGGAGATCGGCAAGAGGTTGGATCATCGCTCCCTCTCTACAGTATCGGTGGTTTGTGCGGTCGTTGTTTGAGCGAGCCATCGCGCCAATCCAATCTCCCCACCTGTGGGGGAGATGCCCGGCAGGGCAGAGGGGGGTATCCACGGCACACCCAATACGTTCTTTTGCGTGGAGTCTCCTCGCAGCGGAAGCAATTAGCTAATCCTTTTGGAAAACTTGTTTGGCGACCACCGCAGGCGCAATATGCCGCCGCGACGGTGCGGGGCGCCGGTCGCATGGAGGAAACCATGGACAATTTGAACCTGACGACCCTGCAAAAGGGGCAGACGATGGTCAATGACGTGGCCATCGATGCGTTTGCCGCCGGATTTCGCGGCAATCTCCTGACCAGTAAAGACATGGATTACAACGAAGCGCGGGCGATCTGGAATGCGATGATCGACCGCAGGCCCGGGCTGATCGCGCGTTGCGCCGGCGCTGCCGATGTCGTGCGCGCGGTGCGGTTTGCGCGCGACAACAATCTGCTCGTTTCGGTGCGCGGCGGCGGCCACGGCATTGCCGGCAATGCCGTCTGCGAGGGCGGCGTCGTCATCGACCTGTCGGCGATGAAATCGGTACGGGTCGACCCAGAGACGCGCCGCGCCAGGATCGAGCCGGGGGCAACGCTTGCCGACGTCGACCAGGAAACGCTGGCTTTCGGGCTGGTGCTGCCGACCGGCATCAATTCGACCACCGGCATCGCCGGCCTGACGCTCGGCGGCGGCTTCGGCTGGTTGACCCGCAAATTCGGGTTGACGATCGACAATCTGGTCTCCGTCGATGTGGTGACGGCCGATGGCGAGCTGGCCAAGGCGAGCGAGACGGAAAGACCGGATCTGTTCTGGGCCTTGCGCGGCGGCGGCGGCAATTTCGGCGTCGTCACCTCCTTCGAGTTCCAGCTCAACCCGCTCAAGACAGAGGTTCTGGCCGGGCTGGTGGTGCATCCGTTCGCAGATGCTGAAAAGGTGCTGCGGGAATATCGGCAGGCGCTGGAAGCCGCGCCCGATGAACTGACCTGCTGGGTGGTGATGCGCCAGGCACCACCGCTGCCGTTCCTTCCGGCCGAGTGGCACGGCAAGGAGGTCGTGGTACTCGCCATGTGCTATTGCGGAGATATTGCCGCGGGAGAAAAGGCGACGGAAAGATTGCGGGCGATCGGAAAACCGATTGCCGACGTCGTCGGCCCGGTGCCGTTTACCGGCTGGCAGCAGGCATTCGACCCGCTGCTGACGCCAGGTGCGCGCAATTACTGGAAGAGCCAGGATTTCGCCTCTCTCTCGGATGCGGCGATTGAAGTGCTGCTCAACGCCGTGCGCAAGTTGCCCGGACCGGAATGCGAAATCTTCATCGGCCATGTCGGCGGTGCGGCCGGCCGCATTCCCACCGAAGCCACCGCATTTCCGCAGCGCAGCTCGCATTTCGTCATGAACGTGCATGCGCGCTGGCGGGAAAGCGGGATGGATGCAAGCTGCACCGGCTGGGCGCGCGAACTTTTCGAGGCAACCAAGCCGCATGCTGTGGGAACCGCCTATATCAACTTCATGCCTGAGGACGAGGCCGATCGGGTGGAAAGCGCCTATGGCGCCAATTACGCCCGGCTTGCCGAAATCAAGCGGCGCTACGATCCGAACAATTTGTTCCGGATGAACCAGAACGTCAAACCGATGGCGGCTGCGCGGGCTGCGGAGTGATATCGACAGGTTGAAATCCTTCGCCGCGCGAAGAGTTCGACGCGCGGCGCTTTATGTCTTCGGTTGGTGACAGCCCTCGGTGAGATCGATCAATTCCTGCAACAGAACCGTGTCGTCAGACCCGTCCTGATCGTTGGGCCTCAGAACATGGGTAAGCCATGCCCCGTCCGCGGCCAGGCGAACGATCTCAAGCCGCGTTCCCGTGTCGGTCGCGGCGTGCTTGACGAGCCGGTCTTTGATCCATTTGTGCCACAGGCTCTTGGAGTATGGGTCGGCGAGCACAGTCATGGTCTGTGCCGACCACGGGCTGCTGTTGAGGGCGCGGTCGGCAAACAGGGTGCGGACGTAGGCGCGGGTGAATGTGCCGTGGCCGCCGCTATCCCTTTCCAGTTCCTCATCGATCTCGCGGTCGAAACTTTCCATCATGCCGTCGAAGACGGCTTCCACGAGAGCCTGTTTATTTGGGAAATGGTGGAACAGGCCTCCCTTGGTGACGCCGGCAGCACTGGCGACCGCCTGCAGGCTGACGGCGGCCAGACCCTGTTCCAGCGCCAGCTTGGTGGCGCAATCGAGGAGAGCCTGCCGCACGACTTCCGGTTGTTTCTTTCTGTTGCGGGGGCTATCTATCAATGCATGACCTGGGTTCGAGATGAGTTTCGTGACGAGGAGACCGGAGGAGATCACTATCACTCCCGGGATGGCGCGGCTATCATGCCGCAAAAGGTGAATTCGCTATCATACCAACCGGTAGGTATCTTGCAATCCAAAAAAGGATTGGCTATCTGTCGGCTCAGGAGGCCCGCCGAACGTCATTTCGGCGGGCTGTGCTTTTTTGGACCTCAGCGGACCATCAGGAAGGCTTTTGAAAATGCTTCTTCATACGAAATCATTGCGTTACGCACTGACGCTGGCGCTGTTCCTCGCCACCGGCCTGCCGGCTTACGCTCAGGAAGGTGGCGCCATGCCGCCTGCTGCCGTCAGCGTGTTGACGCTTGACGCACGTCCGGTTCCCGTTGTCAGCGAATTGCCCGGCCGCATTGCCGCTACGCGCGTTTCGGAAGTGAGGGCCAGGGTTTCCGGCATTTTGCAGGAGCGGATCTTCGAGCAGGGCAGTCTCGTTCATCAGGGTGACGTGCTCTACCGGATCGATCCGGCCCTGTTTCGAGTCCGCGTCGCAAGTGCGGAAGCCAGCCTTGAGCGCGCTAAGGCGACGCAGCTGAATGCCCGCCAGCAGCTGGATCGGCAGAAGTCGCTGCGCGACCGCGATGTCGCAAGCGGGGTCGAATATGATGCGGCGGCAGTCGCGCTTGCCCAGGCCGACGCCGATGTCGCGCTGGCGCAGGCCGCACTCGACGAAGCGCAGATCAATCTCGGCTATACGGACGTCCGGGCACCGATCTCAGGCATTATCGGCGGCGCGCTGGTGACCGAAGGCGCGCTGGTGACGGGCGATGCCGGCGATGCGCTGGCGATGATCCAGCAGATCGACCCCGTCTATGCCGACTTCACGCAATCCTCCGGCGAGTTGCTGGCGCTGAAGCGGGCGGTCGAGAACGGCAGCCTCGCCTCGACGGAAGCAGGCAAAGCCGACATCAAACTCGTCTTCGACGACGGCACGGTCTATGGCGAGGCCGGAAAGCTGCTGTTCCGCAGCGCCAGTGTCGATGCGACGACGGGCCAGGTCACCCTGCGCGGCGAATTCCCCAATCCCAAGGGCGATCTGCTGCCGGGTCTCTACGTCCGGGTCCGCATCGAGCAGGCCATTCGTGAGAAGGCGATCGTCATCCCGCAACGCGCCGTCGCCCGCACGGCCGACGGCAAGGCGCAGGTCTATGTCGTAGAGGCGGGAGACGTGGCTCAGCCGCGCGACGTCGAGCTCGGTCAATCCTCCGGCAATGAATGGGTGGTCGAAAGTGGCCTGTCCGCGGGTGAACGCTTGGTCGTCGACGGCGTGCAGAAACTGCAGCCGGGCGCAAAAGTCGCGCCGGAAGCGTGGCGAGATGGCGAAGTCGCGTCCGGTGACGCCAGGAAGCCGGAGTAAGATCGATGGCACGTTTCTTTATCGATCGCCCGATCCTTGCCTGGGTCTTTGCAATCTTCATCTCCATCGCCGGCCTGATCGCGCTGCCGTTCCTGCCGGTCGCGCAATATCCGAAGGTCGCGCCGCCGCAACTCAGCATCACCACCAGCTATCCCGGCGCATCGCCGCAAGACATCTACCAGGGCGTCACCCGCCAGATCGAGGAAGAGCTGAACGGGGTCGAGCACCTTTCCTATTTCGAATCGACCTCCGACACTTCAGGCGCAATGACGATCACCGCGACCTTCGCGGCGGGCACCGACATCGACCAGGCCTCCGTCGACGTTCAGAATGCCATCCGCCGCGTCGAGCCGCGGCTGCCGCAATCCGTCAAGGATCAGGGCGTCACGGTCGAGGAGGCGTCCTCAGGCTTCCTGATGTTCATCTCGTTGACATCGACGGACGGGAAGACCGATGAGGTGGCGCTCGGCGACTATCTCAACAGGAACGTCATCGGCGAACTGCGCCGTCTTAACGGCGTCGGCCGCGCGCAGCTGTTTGCCTCGCAGCGGGCGATGCGCATCTGGATCGATCCGGACAAGATGGTCGGCCTGAACCTCACCGCCGCCGATATCAGCACGGCGATCTCGGCGCAGAACGCCCAGGTCGCCGCAGGCCAGATCGGCGCCGCTCCCAATCCGATCTCGCAGGACCTGACGGCGACGGTGCTGGTCAAGGGTCAGCTGACCGACACCAAAGAGTTCGGCGACATCGTGCTGCGCGCCAATGCCGACGGATCGAATGTCAGGCTGCGCGATGTCGCGCGGATCGAAGAAGGCAGCGAGAGCTACAGCTTTTCCACCCGGCTGAACGGGCAACCGAGCGCTGCCATCGCCATCCAGCTGTCGTCAACGGGCAATGCCGTCAACACGTCCAATCTGGTGAAGGCGAAGATGGAGGAGCTGTCACGCTTCTTCCCGGCGGGCGTCGAATATTCCGTTCCCTACGACACCAGCCCGTTTGTCTCGGCATCGATCGAGAAGGTGGCGCATACGCTCGCCGAAGCCGTCGCGCTCGTCTTTATCGTCATGCTCGTTTTCCTGCAAAGCTTCCGCTACACCATCATTCCGACGCTCGTCGTGCCGGTGGCGCTGCTCGGGACGCTGGCGGTGATGTTTGCCGCCGGCTTTTCGATCAACGTGTTGACGATGTTTGCGATGGTGCTTGCCATCGGCATTCTGGTCGACGACGCCATCGTGGTGGTCGAGAACGTCGAGCGGCTGATGGCGGTGGAAGGGCTGTCGCCGAAGGAGGCGACCAAAAAGGCGATGCGCCAGATCACCGGTGCAATCCTCGGAATCACGCTGGTGCTCTCCTGCGTCTTCGTGCCGATGGCGTTCTTCCCGGGTTCGACAGGCATCATCTACCGCCAGTTCAGCCTGACCATGGTCGTCTCCATTTTGTTTTCGGCCTTCCTGGCGCTGTCGCTTACGCCGGCGCTCTGCGCCACTTTCTTGAAGCCGATCAAGGAACATCACGAGAAAAGAGGCATTGCCGGCTGGTTCAACCGTAAATTCGACCGGCTGACCGGCCGTTATGCCCGCACTGTCGAGGGGCTGGCCAAGCGCTCCTGGCGGGTCATGGTCGTCTATCTCGCGCTGGTCGTTGGCCTTGGCTATCTCTTCGTCAACCTGCCGAGCAGCTTCGTGCCGGATGAGGACCAGGGCTTTCTGATCGTCGACGTGCAGGGGCCGCCCGAGGCGAGCCGCAACCGCACGGTTGCCTCGCTCGAAAGCATCGAGGCGATCTTCAAGAAGGAGCCGGCGGTTGAGAACGTCGTGGCGATCCAAGGCTTCAGCTTTTCGGGGCAGGGGCCGAATGCCGCCCTGGTGTTCGTCACCCTCAAGGACTGGGCCGAGCGCGGTGCAGGCAATTCGGTGCAGGAGATCTCCAACCGGGTCAACATGCAGCTGTTTGCGCTGAAGGATGCGACATCCTTCGCATTGTCGCCGCCGCCGATCGAAGGCTTCGGCACGACCAACGGCTTCACCTTCCGCCTTCAGGATCGCGGGGCAAAAGGCCAGGCGGCCCTGACCGAGGCGGCGGGAATGCTGCTCGGCAAGGCATCGCAGAATCCGATCATCGCCGGTGTCCGGCCGGAAGGCATGCCCGACTCGGCTCAACTGGTGCTCGTCATCGATCGCGAAAAAGCCAATACTTTCGGCATCGCCTTCGCCGACATCAACAGCACGATTACCGCCAATCTCGGTTCGAGCTACGTCAACGACTTCCCGAATTCCGGCCGCATGCAGCGCGTCATCGTGCAGGCGCAGGACAAAAGCAGGCTTCAGGCCGAAGACCTGATGAAGCTCAACGTCCGCAATGCGAGCGGCGGCATGGTGCCGCTGTCGTCCTTCGCGGTCGCCGAGTGGCAGAAGGGGCCGGCACAGATCGTCGGTTATAACGGCTACCCCTCCGTTCGCATTTCCGGGGCTCCGGCACCGGGATATTCATCGGGCGCGGCGATTGCCGAAATGGAACGGCTGGCCTCCGAGCTTCCCGACGGCTTCGGCTTCGAATGGACCGGCCAGTCGCTGGAGGAACTCAGATCGGGATCGCAGGCGCCCTTCCTGTTCGGCCTCAGCATCCTTTTCGTCTTCCTGCTGCTGTCGGGGCTTTACGAAAGCTGGTCGATCCCGTTGTCGGTGATGCTGGTCGTGCCGCTCGGGGTCCTCGGCTGCGTGCTCGCGGTGATGAGCCGCGACATGTCCAACGACATCTACTTCAAGGTCGGCCTGATCGCGATCATCGGCCTGTCGGCGAAGAACGCCATCCTGATCGTCGAATTCGCCAAGGACGGCTTTGCCGAGGGAAAATCGCTGATGGATGCCGCGATCGAAGGCGCTCGCCTGCGCTTCCGGCCGATCATCATGACCTCGCTCGCCTTCACCTTGGGCGTGGTGCCGCTGGCGATCGCCACCGGCCCAAGTGCCGCCAGCCAGAATGCGATCGGCACCGGCGTGCTCGGCGGCATGGTCTCGGCGACGGTGCTGGCGATCTTCTTCGTTCCCGTCTTCTTCGTCTTCGTGCTGCGTCTGTTGCGGACGAAGCGGCCGGAGACTGTTAATGAGGAGGCTCCGGCTGGGCAAAAACCGGCTCCGGTGACGTCGCCGACTTAGGGTATCTGCGAAGGCGGAGGCTTTTGACCGGGCGGCCGCCCGGTCAAAAGCCTCCCTCGACAGCAATCATCATATACAGCATCTCTAATGCAAGGTGGCCCGAAGGGTCGGATGAGGGGGCTGCACGGCACACCCGAACTGTTGCCCTTCGCTTCGGCTCAGTGCATTCGCGGCTTTGCCGCTCACCCCCTCATCTGCCTGCCGGCATCTTCTCCCCGCTGGGAGAAGGGGATGTGGCAACGCCCTGCTCATTGATTGAACTGTTGGTAACGGGCCTGATACGAGTTCCCACTATCCGCCGGGCTTCGGCGTGATCGTCACGTCGGCGCCATAGGCATCGCGCAGTTCACCTTCTTGTCCGGGCTGCCGGTCGGCCGCCTGATGCAGCAGGATCGACGCGTATCCTTGCAAGCGCGTCCCCTCGATCAGGGTGATATCGGCATTGCCAGGGTTATCGGAACGCTCGAACCACTCGACGGGGCGGTGCAGGAAATTCATTTCGACCGCCCGGTTGGTGACGCCATGGCCGACGATGACGACGTTGTGGCTGCTATTTTCGGCGTCGCGCATGACGGTCTGGAGGAACAGGCGGACACGCTGGGCGACATCCGCCCGGCTTTCGCCATCCGGCGGCCGCGCGTAGAACTTGCCGCTGTTGCTGCGCAGCCTCGCCCATTTTTCGAATTCCTCGGGAAATTTCTGCTTCTGTTCGGCGTGGTCATAGATTTCGGTAAAGAGGCCGAAATCCTGCTCGCGCAGCAGGTAATCCTCCCGGATATCGCCGACGACACTTTCCGGCAGGGCTGTGAGCAACGCATCCTTGCTCTGTCGTGTCCTGAGGAATGGCGAGTACCAGATCTGCAGCCTGTCGAAATCGGCGCTCGGCAATGCCTTCAGATATGAGGCGATCGCGCTGCCGGCTTCCACGGCCTGGCGATGGCCCCACCGCGTCAGCGGCACGTTGTGATCGCCGAATTGGCGATAGGCCTGTTCGTTGAGGTTGCCGAGAGATTCGCCATGGCGAACGAGAAAGAGACGCATTCAGCCATCCCGCATTGTCGGATCTGGAATCGTCGCCATCATGAACGCGCTCGACACGCACGGCAACATCGCCACCGCGCCGGGCTTTTCCCCAGTCTGTCATCTTCCTGAAACACGAGTCTGGTTTTGGAAGGTGAGATGAAAGATGGGGCATGAGCGAAGCTCGTGATTGACATGATGGAACCCAGACATTTCCGCACGCTCTTCATTTCCGATGTCCATCTCGGCTCGAAGGCCGCGAAGGCCGATTTCCTGCTGGATTTCCTGCGCCACCATGAGGCCGATACGATCGTGCTGGTCGGCGACATCGTCGACGGCTGGCGCCTGAAGCGCAGCTGGTACTGGCCGCAGGTCTGCAACGACGTCGTCCAGAAGCTGCTGCGCAAGGCCCGCAAGGGCACGCGCGTCGTCTATATCCCGGGCAATCACGACGAATTCCTGCGGGACTTCCCGGGAATGCATTTCGGCGGCATCGAGGTCGTCGACCGCATGATGCATGATGGCGCCGACGGCAAAAAATACCTGATTCTGCACGGCGACGAGTTCGACGTGGTGGTCCGCAACGCGCGCCTGCTCGCCTATCTCGGCGACTGGGCCTACGATACGGCGATCCGCATCAACATCCTCCTGGCGGCCGTGCGCCGCCGCCTCGGCATGCCCTACTGGTCGTTCTCGGCCTGGGCAAAGCTGCAGGTCAAGCATGCCGTCAATTTCATCGGCGAGTTCGAGCGCGTCGTGACGGAGGAAGCCCGCAAAAGCGGCGCCGACGGCGTCATCTGCGGGCACATCCATCATGCCATCATTCAGGACATGGACGGCATCCGCTACATCAATACGGGCGATTGGGTGGAAAGCTGCACCGCAGTTGCCGAGCACGACGACGGCACGTTCGAACTGATCACCTGGCGAGCGCTTGCCAGCAGTGTGCCGGCGCTTGCCGCCATCGAAATGCGTGACCAGGGCGAGTTCGCCCCGCAAGCCGCGTGATTTGGGGACCGGCTGATGTGAGAGGCGAGTGATTTGGCGCCGGCGCACCCGCGCCGCGCGCTCCCGGAATTTAGCCGTTACCGTCAGGCGACAGGCACTATTTATTTTCTAAAACGTTTCAGTAGGGCTATTTCTCGCAATGGTCGCCTCCAGGGTGGTGTGTTAGGACAACGATCAGTTTCCTTCAGGTCCACCGATGATTCCCGCTCAACATTCCCCGAGTGAGGGAGCGCCTCCGCGCTTCCGGCTGCTCAGCGCGCTTTCCTATTGCGCGCCACTGCTCGTCAACGGCATTGTACTGCCGTTCTTTCCGGTGTGGCTCGCAACCCACAGCTTCAGCGACCACGAGATCGGCATTATCCTTGCCATACCGATGGTGGTGCGCGTGTTGGTGGCGCCTGTCGTCGCCATGATCGCCGACCGTTTGAAGGAGCGCGCCGACGTGCTGCTCTGGTCGGGCAGCCTGTCGCTGCTGACGGCGATCGCGCTCTTCTGGACGACGACCTTCTGGCCGGTGACGATCGTCTATGCGCTGCAGGGTGCCACCTTCGCGCCTTATGTGCCCGTCGTCGAATCGATCGTCATCTCGGGCGTGCGCCGCTGGGGGCTCGATTACGGGTCGATGCGTGTTTGGGGCTCGATTGCCTTCATCGTCTCGACGCTGGTCGGTGGCCAGCTGATCAGCCGGTGGGGCGGTGGGATGGTGCTGGATATCATGGTGTTCGGCTTTGCCATGACCGTGGTCATGGCGATCTTCTGTCCGCGCATCGGGCCGACGCGGCGGCGTGGCCAGCCGATCAACATTCCAGCCGCCACCGGCAGCGGGCTGCGCGAGCCGCATTTGCTGCTGCTTTTGATCGGTGTCGCCATCCAGCAGTCGAGCCACGCGGTGCTCAACGCGTTTTCGTCGATCTACTGGCATCATCTCGGCTTTTCCGGCACTGAGGTCGGCCTGCTCTGGAGCGCCGGCGTCGCTTCGGAAGTGACGGTGTTCTTCCTGTCGAAGCGTCTCAACCGGCGCTTCGACGCCTGGACGCTGATCCGCTTCGGCTGCGCCGTCAGCGTCTGCCGCTGGATCCTGTTTCCGATGAATACCGGCTTTGCCGGTTTTTTGCTGCTGCAATGTTTCCACGGCTTCACCTATGCCTTCGTGCATACAGGGGTGCAGCGGCGGATCATGGCGACGGTGCAGGAGACGCAGGAATCTTCGGCGCAAGGCGCCTACTTCTTCTATGTCGGCATGGCGATGGCGCTGATGACGCTGGCGTCGGGTTATCTCTATGCCTGGCTCGGCGTCGTCAGTTACTACGTCATGGCGCTGGTCGCGTTCTCCGGCCTCGGCCTCGTCATCTCAGCCTATTACCTTCAGCCCCAGAGTATGCTTTCGGGCGGAAAGACCAGGGAAGCGGCGTAGCGCAGGCCCGGTTCGCGATCCCGGGCAAGCAGCAGCGGGCCGTCGAGATCGACAAAATCGGCATTCTGGGCGAGTAGCACGGCCGGCGCCATGGCAAGCGAGGTGCCGACCATGCAGCCGATCATGATGCTGAAACCGAGCCGTTCGGCCTCGGCCTTCATCGCCAGGGCCTCCGTCAGGCCTCCCGTCTTGTCGAGCTTGATGTTGATCGCGTCGTAGCGGTCGGCAAGACTTGCGAGATCGCCGGTGTGGTGGACACTCTCGTCGGCGCAGACGAGAAGCGGGCGACGAATTTCGGCAAGCAGAGCGTCGCGGCCGGCCGGCAGCGGCTGTTCGACGAGAGCCACGCCGGCTTGCGCGGCGATGTTGAGATGTCGTTCCAGCACGGCTTCCGGCCAGCCCTCATTGGCGTCAAGGATGATGGTGGCATCGGGCGCGGCCGCGCAGACGGCGCGGATACGGCTTTCATCGTCGCCGGTTCCGACCTTGACCTTGAGCAGCGCGCGGCCTGCATGTTCGCGCGCGTTTGCGGCCATCACCTCCGGCTCACCGAGCGAGATGGTGTAGGCGGTGGTGAGCGGCTGCAGATCGGCAAGGCCCAGACGTGCCGCGACGCTTTCACCCGTTTGTTTCGCTTCGAAGTCCCAGAGGGCGCAATCGACGGCGTTGCGGGCAGCGCCTGGCGGCATGGCCGACAAGAGGTCACGGCGGGAGATTCCGGCCTCGACCAGCGGACGCGCCGCCTCGATCTGGGCGAAAACGCTCTCCATAGTCTCACCGTAGCGGCGATAGGGCACGCATTCGCCAAGCCCCCGCGCACTGTCTTCGGCGAGCGTGCAGGTAATCACCTCGGCCTCGGTCTTTGCGCCGCGCGAGATGGTGAAGGTCCCGGCAATCGGAAATGAATTCATCTGGATATCGAGGGTACGCGGCATTATTGCTGTCCTGTGAGCATGGAATTCGCACGTTGCTTCTGTATATTGACGCGCCGGGCGGCGAACGATCCGCCGAGTCGGCAATGTCGCCGTGAGCCTTGAAAGACATAAGTATCTTGAACGCCGAGAATCGCAATGTTGCCTCACTTGACGTGGACGACCAATCCGATGGTTCGGGGCAGCATGTGCGTCTCAGAGGCAGCTGGCGTAGCGCCTATATACATTTCGTGCTGCGTGACTTCGAGAAGCTGCTGCACCAGAAGGCCGGCGATCTGACGGTCGATCTGTCCGACGTTACCGATATCGATACCGCCGGGATCTGGCTGCTGTGCCGGCTGAAGAAGGAGGAGGAAGCGGCCGGACGGACGGTCCGCTTCGAAGGCACCAATCAGCATATCGACGAAATGCTGGCGATGTTCTCCGAGGAGCCGGCCAAACCGGAGCCGGAGCAGAGGGAGAAGGTCTCGCTTGCTGGGCGCATCTTCGCGCCTGTGGGAAAGATGGCCTACGACGTCTGGGACAATTTCGCCGCCGCCATGTATATCCTCGGTTCGGCGGTGCGCGGCGCACAGATGAAGTTCGGTCGCGGCAGCGGCGTTTCACCCGCCTCGATCATCAACCAGATCGACAATATGGGCGTTCGCGCCGTTCCGATCATCCTTCTGATGTCGTTTCTGATCGGGGCGATCATTGCCCAGCAGGGCGCCTTCCAGCTGCGCTACTTCGGTGCGGAGGTCTTCGTCGTCGATCTCGTCGGCATCCTGCAATTGCGCGAAATCGGCGTGCTGCTGACCTCGATCATGATCGCCGGCCGTTCGGGCAGCGCAATCACCGCCGAAATCGGCTCGATGAAGATGCGCGAGGAGATCGACGCGCTGAAGGTGATGGGGCTCAACCCGATCGGCGTGCTGATCTTTCCGCGGCTGGTGGCGCTGACCATTGCGCTGCCGCTCTTGACGGTGCTGGCAAATTTCGCTTCGCTCGGTGGTGCAGCCGCCGTCGCCTGGGGCTATTCCGGCATCACTTTCGCCAACTTTCTGTCGCGCCTGCACGAGGCGGTGACACTGTCGACGGTGCTCTCAGGCATGATCAAGGCGCCGTTCATGGCGCTGGTCATCGGCATCGTCGCCGCGGTCGAAGGGCTGAAGGTCGGCGGCAGCGCGGAATCGCTCGGCCAGCATGTGACGGCCGCGGTGGTGAAGGCGATTTTCGTCGTCATCCTGATGGACGGGCTTTTTGCGATGTTCTATGCAGCGATCGACTTCTAGCATGGCGAATCGCGTGGACGAGAAACCAATCGATACCGAGGACAGAAGCGAGAGGGACATCGTGCTCTCGGCGCGCGACGTTACCGTCGCCTTCGGCTCCAAGGTGGTGCTCGACAATCTCAACCTCGACATCTATCGCGGCGAGATCCTCGGCTTCGTCGGCGCGTCGGGCACCGGCAAATCGGTGCTGATGCGCACGGTGCTGAGGCTGTTGCCGCGCCGCTCCGGCACGATCAAGATCCTCGGCCAGGATTTCGATGAACTCGACGAACCGCAGCGCAACGCGCTCGACATGCGGCTTGGCGTGCTGTTTCAGCAGGGGGCCTTGTTTTCGTCGCTGACGGTCAAGGAAAACATCCAGGTGCCGATGCGCGAATATCTCGACCTGCCGCGCTCGCTGATGGACGAATTGGCGCATCTGAAGATCCGCATGGTCGGGCTCGCAGCCGATGCCGCCGACAAATACCCGTCCGAACTGTCAGGCGGCATGATCAAGCGCGCTGCCCTTGCCCGCGCGCTGGCGCTCGATCCCGAATTGGTCTTCCTGGACGAGCCGACCTCGGGTCTCGACCCGATCGGAGCCGCCGAATTCGATGAACTGATCGCCAACCTGCGCGATAGTCTGGGACTGACCGTGTATATGGTGACGCACGATCTCGACAGCCTGTTTTCGGTCTGCGACCGTATTGCCGTGCTCGGAAAAAAACAGGTAATGGTGGAAGGCACGATCAACGACATGCTGGCCTACGACGATCCGTGGGTGCAAGCCTACTTCAAGGGTAAGCGGGCGCGCTCGATCGTGCCGCAAGATGATGGTGCGCGGCACGGCAGCAGCGGGAAGTGACCGGATAAGATGGAAACCAAAGCCAATTATACGATTGTCGGTTTTTTCACGGTGCTGGTGATCGCGGCAGCGTTCGGCTTCGTCTACTGGATGGCCGAATATGGCCGTGGTGGCCCGATGACCGAGCTGATCGTGCGTATTCCGGGTTCGGCCAACGGCCTCAGCGTCGGCTCGCCGGTGCGCTTCAACGGCATTCAGATCGGCTCGGTGCAGACACTGTCGATCGATGCCGACGATCCGCAATATTCGCTGGCGTTCACCCAGGTGCGGACCGATGCGCCGATCTACCCTTCCACCAAAGCCGCACTTGAAATCCAGGGACTGACCGGGGCTGCCTATATCGAACTTTCAGGCGGCCGCAAGGGCGAGGAAAGCATCCTCCAACATGCGCTCGACAACGGCAAACGCGCCGTCATCGTCGCCGACCAGTCGAGCGTCACCAATCTTCTGGCGACCGCCGACAAGATCCTCGATCGCGCCAATGACGCGGTCGGCGAGCTTCAGGGGTTTATCGAGGATTCACGCGCGCCGCTGACCCAGACGTTCAAGAATGCCGAGACGTTCTCGGACGCGCTTGCCAAGAATTCCGGTAATATCGATGCCTTCCTGCAGAGTGTGGGTGAACTTTCCAATACTGTGAAGGCGGTCTCCGGCCGTGTCGATTCGACGCTTCAAGCCGTGGAATCGCTGGTCAAGGCGGTTGACGCGAAGAAGATCGACAACATCGTATCCAACGCCGACAAGATCACCGCCAATGTCGCCGATGCCTCTGGCGACCTTAAGGGCGCGATCCAGAAGTTCGACCAGACGGCCACCACCTTCAACGATTTCGGCAAACAGGCACAGGCGACGCTCGACCGTGTCGATACACTTGTCGCCCAGATCGACCCGGCCAAGCTGAAAGGCTCGGTCGACGATATCTCGCAGGCGACCAAGGATGCGCGCACCGCGGTCGCGTCGATCCGCGATGTCGCCAACACGGTTTCGGGGCGTCAGAAGGATATCGACCAGACGATCCAGGACGTCTCGCAGCTTGCCAACAAGCTGAATTCGGCCTCGACCCGCATCGACGGTATCCTGATCAAAGTCGATGCCTTGCTCGGAACCGATAACACGCAATCGCTGTTTACTGAGGCGCGCGGTACGCTGGAATCCTTCAAGAAGGTCGCCGACAACCTGAATGCGCGCATCGGGCCAATCGCCGACAATCTGCAGAAATTCTCAAGCGGCGGCTTGCGCGACGTGCAGACGCTCGTCAACGACATGCGCGGAACCGTCAACAATCTGAACGATACGATCACCAACTTCGACCGCAATCCGCAACGCCTGATCTTCGGCGGGGACACGGTGAAGCAATATGACGGCCGGACGCGGCGTTAACTGGGAAGTCAGGGGTAGCCTAATATGGTCGCATCGCATTCGTTGTCGCGCCGTTCATGGATCAGGGGAACGGCGATCGCGCTGCCGCTGACGGCACTGCTTCTTTCCGGATGCGGCACTGCGGCCAAGAACGATACCTATGACCTGTCCGCCGCCGTCGACGGCGACGGACCGGCAGCCAAATCCCGTCAGATCCTGATCGCTTCGCCAACGGCGTTGAGTGCGCTCGGCAGCGAGCAGATCGTCATCCGCGTCTCGTCTTCGGAAATCCAGTATCTCTCGAGGGCGCAATGGGGCGACAAGCTGCCGCGCATGGTGCAGTCGAAGCTGGTCGAGGCTTTCGAGAACTCCGGCAAGCTCGGTGGCGTCGGCATGCCGGGGCAGGGACTGGCGATCGACTATCAAGTCGTCACCGATATCCGCTCCTTCGAGATCGACGCTTCGAACGGCAACCAGGCGGTGGTCGAAATCTCCGCCAAGATCCTCAACGACCGCAACGGCTCGGTGCGCGCCCAGAAGGTGTTCCGTGCCATGGCGCCGGCCGGCGGCGATAATGCCGGCTTCGTCAAGAGCCTCGACCGCGCCTTCTCCACGGTTGCCTCCGAGATCGTCAACTGGACGCTGCGTTCAATCTGAGATGGCGTTTCCTGACCACTGCGCCGACATCGTGGGTTGCTGATTTGAGAAAATATTTGGCCCCACGATGTCAGGGCTGCCATCATATTCAATTTCTTCACGAATTTGTGGAACGCATGATGTTGTCGCTGTCAGGAGGCAAGCTGTATGGTGGTCGCACGAGTATTCGGAAAGTCGTCGTCGGAGGCGTTCCAGCGCGAAAACGACCGCCTGGCTGCGCTGCAGCAGCTCGACCTTCTCGACACCCCGAGGGACGAAGGTTTTGAGCGGATCGTCCGGCTGATAAAGCAAATTTTTTCCATCGACATCGGCATCGTATCCCTGATCGATGCGCACCGGCAGTGGTACAAGGCCTGCTCCGGCCTGTCGGCCGACGAAGTATCGCGCGAGGATACGTTTTGCCGCTATGTCGTCGACTGTGAACAGCCTGTTGTCGTGCAGGATGCGAGCAAGGACGTGCGGTTTTCACAGCATCCTGCGGTGACCGGCGAGGACCATATCCGCTTTTATGCCGGCGTGCCGCTCAGAACGAAAGCCGGGCATGTGATCGGAACGGTCTGCGCGATCGATCGCCGGCCAAGGTCGTTCGGCAGCCGAGATCTCGACATTCTCGAGGAGCTGGCGGGGGCGGCGATGGACCGCATCGAACTGATGCAGTCGGCCGCCACCGATAGCCTGACCGAGGCGATGACGCGGCGTGCTTTCAAGCAGGAGGCCGATCAGTTGATTTCGCTCGCCCTGCGCCACCAGCATGACCTGTCCTGCATCGTCTTCGATATCGATCACTTCAAGAAGGTCAACGATACGCACGGGCATGCCGCAGGCGACGATGTCCTCAAGGCGGTGGCCTCGATCTGCAAGGCGACCCTTCGCGCCGGTGATCTATTCGGGCGTATCGGGGGCGAGGAATTTGCCGTCGTCCTGCCGCATGTCGATCGGGAAGGGGCTGGTGCCGCCGCCGAGAAGCTCAGAGCGGCCATCGCCTCGCAGTCCATTCGCGGCGATCACGGCGCCTTAAATGTCACGGCGAGTTTCGGAACCTCGGCGCTCTCGATCGTCAGCAAGGAGATCGAGACGCTATTGGCTCAGGCTGATGCCGCAATGTATCAGGCCAAACACGCCGGACGGAATCGGTGCGTGTCGTGGAGTTCCATCCATGCCGATCATGCCATCGGGGCGCGACGGCGGGTGCTGAAGGCAGGTTCGATCCTGTTCAACGAGCGACGCTCCACCATCGACTGCACGGTCAAATCCATCAGCTCGGAAAGCGCCGGCATTTCGGTTTCGAATTCGGCCGGCATTCCCCCGGAATTCATTCTTGCCATCAGAGGCGAGGGATTCGAATCCAATTGCCGAGTGATCGCCCAGGACCGGCAACATCTGGAAGTGGCATTTAGATAAGTTGTCTGCACGCGCGGCGTTATAGCTTATTTCGTTGGTTGCGAATCCGTCATCGTCGCTCCCGGCTGGTTGCCTGGAACCGTGGACGCCGTTGCAGTCGATGACGACAGCAGGGTGCTGTCCAGCAGGCCTGCCATCTTGTCGTCACGCAGGCCTGCGGTCTTTTCGCCCATGACGACGCCGACGACGCGGCGACCATCCTTCAGCGCCGACGTCACGACATTGTAGCCCGAGGCATCGGTATAGCCGGTCTTGATGCCATCGACGCCGTCATATCGATACATGAGGTTGTTGTGGCCGCGCAGCTTCATGCCGCGGAACTGGAAGCCGCGCATGGAGAAGAGCTTGAACTCCTCTGGGAAATCCCGCATCAGCGAAACGCCGAGGGTGGCCATATCGCGCGCCGTGGTGACCTGCTCGGGATCGGGAAGGCCCGAGGGATTCTTGAAGACGGTATCCTTCATGCCGAGCTGGTGTGCCTTGTCCGTCATCGCCTTGGCGAAAGCCTGTTCGGAGCCGCCAAGCTGCTCCGCGATCGCCACAGCCGCATCATTGGCAGACAGCACGACAATGCCTTCGACCGCTTCGCGCAGCGTCACCTGGCGGCCGGCGCCGACGGCGAGCTTGAAGGGCTCCTTGCTCTCGGCATTTTCCGACATGGTTAGCTTCTGGTCCCAGTTGAGGCGCCGCTCATGCAGGGCCTCGAAGGCGAGATAGAGCGTCATCATCTTGGTCAGCGATGCCGGATAGTTCAATTCATCCTGATTGGAGCCTTCGAGGACCTGACCAGAGTGCGCATCGACGACGAAGCTTGCCTGGCCGGCCTCGGCCAGAGTGAAAGCGCCCATTAGCAAGGCGGACGAGAGCGCGGTGGCAAGGAGCCGGGAGGTCGTCTTGGTCATCGATGTTACTGTCTCTGTCGGTGGACGGTCGGGTGAGCCATTGGCTAAACTCAAGCGGATCCAGAAAGTTTGTGACGAAATGAAGGACAGGAGGCAATAAAAAGGTGCCATCCACAGCTGATTATATTTTGGCTTACGGTCTTCGGTTTTGACAATGGTGCGCATGGCACGTAGAAATTCAGCATGAGCATGAACAGCGTGCCTTTCTCCCGTTGTGACAGCACCTGCCTGCAGGCTGCGATCGCGCGCGCTTTTGGCGGACGAGGTCTCCACGTCCTGCGGTGACGTCGGGGCGCTCTGGGCGTCCGGCGCGCCGCTGGACGTAAAGCCCCTCACCACACCATCAAGGTTGCCAAGGAGACAGGCACCGTGCTCAATCTTTATCATGTCAATTCGCTCGTCCATTGGGAGGAGCGCGAGATCCATCTGCGCGATCATATGATCGCCTTCTTCTCGCAAGAGGTCCGCAGCTTTCTCAGATCGGTCAATCCGGCTTGGGACGTTCGAAGGGTCGAGGCACCGACCTTGATGCCGCGATCACTGGTTTCGAGCGCTTATTCGAATGCCGATATCTGGGCCCAGGAACAGCTCTCCGCCAGTGATACCGCGCTGGTTCTGAGGCCGGAGACCACGCCATCGACCTATGCCTACATGCAGCATAGTCTCGGCAATCACTCGAAGACACGGCTGCCGCTCTGCGTCTGGCAGGCCGGCAGATCCTATCGCCGTGAGCAGGAGCAGCCGACCAAACACATGCGGCTGAAGGAGTTCTGGCAGCTCGAATTCCAATGTGCCTTCACGGCCGACAGCGGCAACGACTATCACGCTGCCTGCCTCGAACCGGTGCGCCGCATGATCGCCTCGCTGATCCCACTGCCGACCCGGATCGTGCCCTCCGACCGGCTACCGGCCTATTCCGAGGTGACGATGGATATCGAGGTCGACAATGGCGACAAATGGATGGAGGTCTGCTCGATCTCGCGGCGAACCGATTTTCCGCAGCGTTACCGATCGCAGCCGAAGAAGGGACCTGCTGTCGATCACGACGTCCTCGTGTTGGAAATCGCCATCGGTCTCGATCGGTGCGTTTACAATTGGGGCATAGCGGCCGATCGGTGAAAGACCGAAAACCGGGGCCGCATAGCGACCCCGGTTTTCGCCGCCGCTGCAGGTGGTCGCGAATTTTCCGCAGCCCTTTGTATTGCTGCGTAATTCCGATCTAAGAGATTATACAGTAGGAGACAGCTTTATGCTGCGAGGGGTGGGATTTCTATGATGCGTTCGGCAGTGGTTTTGGTCGTTGGCATATGTGTGCTGGTTTTCTCAACTTTTTCCGTCTTTGCGTCCTCCGGACGCTCCGTCCCGCGTTCGCTGGTTCCTCAAATGTTTCTGTATGAAGAGAAACCGGACATGGCACAGCCGACGACGGTTCCTGGTTCTGTGGCGTGGTCAATCGATATGCGCACCGACGCCAAGGGGCGCTCCGATCCTGTTATCCTCCAAGCGCACATTGCGGTGCCGACGCGTCACCTCACCGCAGTCCTGACACTGGAACGGAATGCAGATCCCTCCGTTTCCGCAAGCCACCTCATTGAATTGTCATTTCAGATCGCGCCAGGATTTAAAGGAGGTGGAATTTACAGTCTCCAGCGCATGTCAATGAAGGCGACGGAAAGCGATCGCGGCGACGCATTGATAGCTGTGCCCGCCAAGGTCACGGACAATCTTTACATGCTGGCGCTCAATGATCTTCCTGAAGCTCGTGCAAGGAACCTTGAACTGCTTGAACGCCAATGGATCGATTTGCCGATTTTTTATCAGGACGGCAAACGAGCACTGCTGACGCTTGAGAAGGGCGCCGATGGTGATCGTATATTCAATCAGGCCAAACAGGCTTGGGCGGCAAATGATCTTGCCGGGACTGCTGCCGGCAATGCACAATAGAAGATATCAGTGGTAAATTTGGTCTGCGAACCGCTGGCGGTAATGTACCTCCTTGACCTGCCGTGCATTCCTTGAATAACGGGAAGAGAAACCATGCTCATTGTCTTTGGCGGTTTGCCGGGGAGCGGAAAAACGACTCTTGCCCGTGCGCTCGCGGAACGGCTGGGAGCCGTGCATGTGAGGGTCGACACCATCGAGCAGGCGATTAAAGCGTCGGGTATTCCTTCAAGAGACGTCGGCCCGGCAGGTTATGTCGTCGCCTATGGGGTTGCCGAGGACAATCTCACGCTCGGCAGCGTGGTGATCGCCGACTCGGTCAACCCGCTTGACATAACCCGCGACGCCTGGCTGCGGGTGGCGGCGCGATCTGCGGTGACCGCGGTCGAGGTCGAGGTGATCTGCTCCGACAAGATCGAGCATCGCCGCCGGGTCGAAACGCGCAAAACCGACGTCGAAGGACTTGTCAAACCGACGTGGCAGGAAACCGTCGACCGAGTATATGACGATTGGGGGCAGAGGCCGATCGTTGTCGATACCGCTGCGAAGGATGTGCAAGAGATCGTCGAGGCGTTGATCGCCAGGCTGGGGATTGCTGGTCCGTTTTCGATTTGAAGTTGGGTCTTATAGGGCGTCCCGTGAATGCCCCTTTTGCCCTGCCAGGCATCTCCCCAACAGGGAGAATACAGGAGGCGTGACTATCGGTCCCTCTCCGCCGGCGGACGATATGTCCCTGCCGGCGTTTTACGAAAAGGCAATGTTGGCGGCAGGGCGGATAGCCACCGTCGCCTTGCCCGCGTCGAAACCGTCGAGCGTTTCATTGTGATGGGCGATGATCTTGGAGAAGGTGAGGGTTGCCGTATCGCCGGTCATGTGGCCATCGGCGACCAGCGTCACGTCATATCCGAGCGAGACGGCCCGCCTGACTGTCGTGTCGACGCAAAATTGCGACATGCAGCCGCCGATGACGAGGTGGGTGACCGAGCGTTCGTCCAGGCGTTCGGCAAGATCGGTCTCGAAGAAGGAGTCGGCGCTTTTCTTGCGGACGACGATCTCGCCTTGTCCCGGCGCGATCTCCTCGCGCAGCGCCCAGCCTGGCGTGCCGACAGCCAATCGATGGCCGTCGCCGCCGTCATGCTGAACGAGCACGATCGGCACGCCCGCCTGCCTGGCTTTTTCCTGTAGCGCTGCCAACCGTGCGACGGTTTCGTCGAGCGCGGCATCGATACGAGGCTGCCGCTCCGGCGAGGCTTTTCCTGAGAGAATAGCATTCTGCACGTCGATGATGAGAAAGGCCTTGGTCATTTCGGGAGCGGTTTCCGTGGCTGGGTGGCGGGCTTCGGTTGCTTTCACATGTCCGCAGAGAGGTCTGGTCACCCGCATTATAGAACGAAAGCCGCCTGACATGTGTTCAGGCGGCTCTCCAACCGAAGGTATCAGTTAGTCGGTCAGCCTCAACTGAGCCTGCCCGCTGCGTGGGCGAGCATGGTGTAGACCTTGCCGGTATCCGAGGTGAGGTAGGACTGGGTCACCGTCCGGTTCGGGTCAGTGCGGGCAACATCGGCAAGCAGCTTTTCGAAGTCACCGATGTAACGATCGACGGCGGTACGGAATTCCGGTTCGCGGTCGTATTTGCGCTTGATCTCGTCGAAGGTCTGCTGGCCCTTCAGCGTGTAGAGGCGGCGGGTGAAGACGTCGCGCTCGCCGCGCTGGTAACGGCGCCAGAGATCGACCGAGGCGTCGTGGTCGATGGCGCGGGCGATATCGACCGAGAGCGAGTTCAGCGATTCGACGACATGGCGCGGATTGCGGCTGTCATTGCTGCGCGCGGCCGGTGCGGCGGTTTCCGCCGGCCTGGCCGGCGCGCGGGCAGGCGCCTGGTCGGCGGCCTCCTCACGCGATGCGCCGCGCAGGAGATCGCTGATCCAGCCACCGCTTTCCGGGGGAGCCGGCTCCTGGCGCCCCGTTTCCTGGCGAACCGGGCCAGGTTGCGGGGCGGCGCGCTGAGGGGCGGCAGTGGCCGCTGCCGGGGCGATCGTTCCACGCAGGCCCGTCGCTTCGATCGGCGCGGGGGCAGCCGGCTGCGGCGCCTGGGCTGCGACCGGCTGACTCACGACCGGCTGACTTGCAACCGGCTGGGTGGCACGCGGGGCCGGCTGCGCCTGGGCGAGCGTGCGGGCGACAGGCTCGGAGATCTCAAGCTGCTGGCTGGAGCGGCCGACGAGCTGGGAAATATCCTGCAGCGCCTTGATCTGCTCGGCGACGGCCCGGCGCATGGCCGAGGCGCTTTCCTTGGCTTCCTCGGGAAGATCGAAGGCGCCGCGCTTCAATTCCGCGCGGGTGGCGTCGAGCTCGTTGCGGATGTCGGCGGCGGAGCGGCGGATATCGTCGGTGGCGCCAGAGAAGCGGCCGACGGCATCGTCGATCGCCTCGCGCAACGCTTCCCGCATGTTCTGGGCGGCGCCGTCGGAGGCGCGGCCGGCTTCGCCGAGCATGCGCTCGACTTCCGACAGCGAGGCCGTCAGACCACCGCGAATACGGTTGGAGAGATCGCCGGAGCGACGCTCGACATTGGCGAAGGTGCCGTCGATCGTCGTATTGGCTTCGTCGCCGGCGCGGGTGATTGCCTCGCGCATCGTCTCTGCCGCTTCCTGGGCACGCTTCTCGGTTTCGGTGAGAATGCGGCCGATATCGGCGAATGAGGATTGCACGCCCTGGCGCAGATTGCCGGTCACCTGGTTGGAGCGTTGCTCGGCCCGCTCGAACACGGTCTCGATCATGCCGCCGAGGCCAAGCATGGTCTTTTCGATCTCGGCGGAGCGCTGGACGAGGCCGACGGAGAGCGTCTGCAGCGCGCTTTCGCGCTCCTCGAGTGTCGAGGCGAGGTTGGACTGGGCGGCGCCGAGGAGCTGCGAGGCCTGAGTGAGGACCTTGGAGTGTTCGTCGAAACGGCCGATAATGCCGCCGACCTGTGACAGCGTCTGGCCCGAGATGTCGGAGAGGCGGTCGACCTTGCCTTCGAGCAGCCTGGTCGAGGCCGAGACCATTTCGGCGGCCCTGTTGGCGGACTCGGCAAAACGCGTGGTGGTGTCGCCGAGACGGCCGTCGACGCTGGTCAGCTGCTCGGCGGCGCGGTTCATCATCATCGCCATCGCCGCACTGCTTTCCGCCATGCGCTCGACGAGGCCGTTGACGTTGCCGACCAGGCTGTTTTCGATGGCGCTGACGGCATTGGCGGCATTTTCGGTACGGGCAGCAACGGCGCTGGCAAGCGCTTCGTTTTCGGCGCGCAGACGGTCGGCGCTAAGGTTGGCTGCGGCGGTGATACGGGCGGCGGCCTGCTCGCCGGCATCGGTATACCGGTCGATGATCGGACGGGCGGTTTCGTCGAGGATGCGCGTCAATTCGACCGAACGGCCTGATAGCATCGAGTTGAGGTCGCGGGTGCGTTCGTCGAGCGTCGAGCGGATCGAATTGCCGCGCGCTTCGAGCGCCCGGTCGATCTCGGAGAAGGTCGTATCGATCTCGCGAGCACGCTCCTCGAGATTGGAGCGGATAGCGCTGCTGCGGGCTTCGAGCGCGCGGTCGACATCCGCCATGGTGGCGGAAATCTCGCTTCCGGCCCCCGACAGCGTCGAGCGGATGGCGTCGCCGCGCGTTTCCAGAGATTGGCCGGCATCCGACAGCGCCTTGGAGATGGCATTGACCTGCGTGCCGACGATGGTCTCGGCCTCGGCGACCTTGTTGACGATGGCGTTGCCGGCTTCCGAGAAGGTCTGGGCGACGGCAGCGGCCTGGCTTGCCAGCCGGCTCTGGGCTTCGGCGACGCGGGTGACGATCTGTGACGAGCGCTCATCCATGGTGCGGGTGAATTCGTCGCTTTTCGCATTGAGATCCACAGCGAATTGCTGGCCGGTCTTGCCGAGCAGTTCGGTGGTCCTCGTTGCTTCGCCTTCCATTCCCTGGGCGGCTTCGGCAACCGCACTGCGCAGCGTCGAGGCGAGGCCGACGGCCTTGCCTTCGATGGTCCGGTTGACGGCATCCAGGCCGACGGTCAAAGCGCGATCCATGGTGGAGAGGCGTTCTTCGATGCGTTCATTGCCGCGGTCGAGGGTTTCGCCAAGGCGCGCGGTGCGACCGTCGATGGCGCCCGTCAAGGTCGTGGCGCGGCTGTCGAGCGTCTCGGCCAGGTTGGCGGTACGGCTGTCGATCGCCTGGGTGAGGTTTGCGGCACTGCCTTGGAGCGTTGCCGAGATGCGCTGAGCGGCGTCGTCGCTGAGCGTGCCGAGATGGGAGATGCCGTCGGCGAGCACGCCGGACAGGTGGCTGCTGGCGACTTCGACCTTTTCGGCAACGCCGCCGACGCCGTCGCGGATGCGGGTTTCGATCGCCGCAAGACCGGCTTCCACACGCGATCCGGTTTCCTCGACCCGGCCCGTCAGGCTTTCGACCGATTGGTCGAGCTGAGCGGAGAAGTTCTGGGTGGAGCTGGAAATCGCATTCGCCGCCTCCTGGAAGCGGTCGGCGATCTGGCCGGCGCCGGAATGCATGCGATCTTCCAATGTCTGGGCGCTGGCATCGATAGCCTGGCGGATCGAGGCTTCACGATCCTCCAGCGACATTTCGAGCATGCTGACGCTCGTTGCCACCGAGGTGCCGATGCTGGTCGCGTGTTCGGTGAGCGTATCGTTGATCAGCGCATGGGCCTGGTTCAGAGACAGGTCGATGGCGTTGGCGCGGTCCTCAAGCGTCGTGCGGATGCGCTCATGGGCAGAGGTGAGTCCGCCTTCGATGCGTGCCGCGGCCTCGTCGGCGAGGCCTCCGAGCCGAATATGGGCATCGGTCAGACGACCTTCGATGCGGCCGGTCAAGCCGCCGACGAGATCCTCGAAGCGGGAGCCGCCGGCATCGAGAACGCCGGAGAGGGCGGCACTATGCTCGGAAAGCGCGTTTTCGAGCCGCTGCTGATTGTCGGTGTAGGCGGCGCGGATGGCATCGGTCCTGTCGGTGAAGGCGCCAGCGACGCGTGACTCGGCGCCGGAGACTGCCTCCATGATGGCGTTGCTGCGCGCTTCGAGCACACTGTCGAAGCGGCTCTGGTTGTCGTCGAGCGAAATGGCGAGCGCCATGGTCTTTTCGTCGAGCGTATCGGTGAGCCGGTCGTGAGTTGCCGTTACGGCACCGATGATTGCAGCGGTGCGGTGCCCCAAGGCTTCCTCGATGCGAGCCTGGCCTTCGTGCAGCGAGGTGGCAAGGGCGGCGGCCTTCTGGTCGAGCACACCGTTCAGGCCTTCATGCGTGCCGGAGACCGCATTGGTGATCGCATCGGCGCCTGATGTCAGCGTCTCCTCGAGACGGCTCTGGCTCTCGTTCAGCGAAATGGCAAGCGCCATTGCCCGGTCGTCGAGTGTCTCGGACAGGCGGTCGTGGGTGGCGGAGATCGTGTTGAGGAAGGATTCCGCGCGGCTCTCCAGCGTTTCCTGCAGGCGGCTCTGCCCCTCGTTCAGGGAAGCGGCGATTGCTGCCGACTTTTCGTCGAGGGTTTCGGAAAGACGGTCATGTGTGCCCGACACGGCCTTGAGGAAGGCTTCGGAGCGCGCTTCAAGCGTGTCTTCGATGCGCGATTGGCTCTCATTAAGCGAGATGGCGAGTGTCATCGCCTTTTCGTCCAGCGTTTCGGACAGACGCTCATGCGTGCTGGAGACGGCGTTCAGCAGAGCTGCGGAGCGGGTTTCGAGCGTCTCCGCGATACGGGCCTGGCCTTCACTCAGCGCGGTGGCAAAAGCTGCCGCCTTGCCGTCCAGGGTTTCGGACAGGCGGTCGTGCGTGCCGGAGACGGCATTCAGCAGCGCCTCGGCACGCGTTCCAAGTGCACCCTCGATGCGGGCACTGCGCTCGTCAAGCGAGGTTGACAGGGCGGCTGCCTGGCTGTCCAGTGTTTCGGACAGCCGGTCATGCGTGCCGGAGACGGCGTTCAGCAGGGACGCGGAGCGGGTCTCAAGCGTATCCTCGAGGCGGGCCTGGTTCTCGCTGAGCGAAATGGCGAGCGCCATCGCCTTTTCGTCGAGCGTCTCGGAGAGGCGGTCATGCGTGCCGGATACCGCGTTCAGCAGCGCTTCGGAGCGGGTTTCGAGCGTATCCTCGATGCGGGCCTGGCTCTCGTTCAGGGAGATGGCGAGCGCCATCGCCTTTTCGTCGAGTGTCTCGGCAAGACGGTCATGGGTGCCGGAGACGGCGTTGATGATGGCGTCGGAGCGGGTCGTCAGCGCTTCCTCGAAGCGGCCGTGATGGGTGGTGAGCGCCTCGACCAGGGCGCCGCCGCGTTCTGCCATGACGCTGTCGATGCGGCCGTGGGCCGTGCCGAGCGCCTCACTGATTTCTGCCACACGGGCCGCAAGCGCGCCGCTCAGTTCCTCGGCGCGACCGCCGAAGGCAGCGGTCACCTGCTCGGTGCCGGCGGCAACGGCAGTCGTCAGATCGGTGGTGGTGGTGCGCAGCGTGTCGCGGAGTTCAACTGTGCGTGTCTGCAGATTGTTCTGCAGTTCGGAGGTGCCGGATGCAAGCGTCAGCGCGATTTCCGAGGTGGCGCTCTGCAGCGCCGAGGTCAGCTCGCCAGTCCGGCTGGTGAGCGCGGTGGTGATTTCGTCCGCCCGGGTGCCGAGCGTGCTTTCCAGCACTTCGTGACTGGTGGCGAGCGTGGTGGCGAGCGCCAGCGATTGATCGGTCATCGACAAACCGAGCCGGTCGATGCCGGAACTCAGGATGCCATCGATCGAATCCGAGCCGCCGGTCAGCGTCTCGTTGATGCGGGCGAGGCTCTCCATCAGCTTGGTGTCGAGCGAGCCGGTACGTTTGTCGAAGGCGCTGGTGAATTCGGCGACGCGTTCGTCGAAGGCGGTCGACAGCTGGGCGACGGTCGTCTGCAGCCGTTCTTCGAAAAAGCCGGAGCGCACGTCGAGATCCATGACGGCGTCGTCGGCGGTGGTCTGCAGGCTCTGGCGGAAGCTCGCGCCTTTTTCGTCGAGCGCGCTGTTCAGCTTCGACAGCACGTCATCCAGCGTGCCGCCGATGGTGCGTTCGCCTGATTTCAGGCTCTCGTTGATCTCGCGGGTGCGGGCGATCAGGATCTCGCTGAGCTGATGCGTGCGATCGTTCAGCGCCGCATTCAGCTTCTCGGTGCTGCTGTCCATGGTCGAGGCGCGCGTCTCGAATTGGCTGAGAAGCCTTTCGCCATGGTCGTTGAGATTGACGGAGAGCGCTTCGAGGCGGCTGTCGAATTCGGTGGCGAGCGCGAAACCCGATGCGTTCAGTGTCTGCAACAGGCTATCGGTCTTGGCGGCGAGCAGGCTGCCCATCGACTGCAGGGCGCTGTCCGATCTTTCCAAAATCGTCGCGGCGCGCGTGTCGATCAGCGAGGCGAAGGCTTCGCCCGATGTGGAAAGCCGCACGGCGATCTCTTCGGTCGCAAGCGACAGCTCTTCCTTCAGCTGGTCGTGGACGCTGCCGATCGAGGTGCGGATGCGGTCGGCATGGTTGACGATTGCCTCGCGCTCGGAGCCGAGTTCGTGGACCAGACCACGGACGCGCAACTCGTTGTCGGCGTAGGAACGTTCAAGTGCGTTGACTTCGGAATGGACGAGCGTTTCCAGCTCGGACGCACGCGCGATGGTGCGCTCGATGCCTTCATTCATCGCCGAGACCTCACGACGGACGGCCTGGCCGACGGTCATGATGCGCTCGGAGGCGATGGTTTCCGGCTCTGCCAGGCGCAATGCCACCTCCGCCATGGAACGGGCGGCGTTGCGCATATCCTGGGCGCGGGCGATCATGATGGCGAATGCATAGAACATCATGACGGGAATGATGATGCCGACGAGGCCGGCGATGACGCCGGGCAGGGCGACGAGATCGGCGAGCGAACGGATCTGCCAGATCTGAGGCGCATAAAGCAGCGACATCAGGCCGAGGCCGCCCATGACCCAAAGTACAGAGAAGAGGGTGGCGGTGCGCACCGCCGAGCGGCTGGAGGCGCCGTCAAAGGATTTCAGGATCGAGGCGGGCGTATTGCGACTGGCATCGTTGGCGGGTGCGAAGGCCGGCCCTCGGCTGGCCTGCTCGCCGGCGCGACGGCTGCGACGCTGCGCTTCTTCCTGGGCCTGCTGATTACGCGCATTCACTGGATCCGACACATTAGCCTCCGGGGCCTCAGGCACGTCGCCGCGGCGAGACGGCACGTTATCTTTGCCGAAGTCGATCTGAAGCGCCTCGTCCAATGCCTTGAACGCCTTGTCCTCAACCGACTCGTTATATTTGTTGTTCGCCATTGGTTACGCCTCATTACTGTCGGCCGGTCTGGCAGCGCGCAATCCCGGGCTTCCGCCTCACCCGGGGAACAACTTTGCCGTTCCAGCCTTCCATCCCAACGACGGACGGATTAAGCATGTCATTTCAGAGTAGATAGCCGCTTTTTCAAACGGAAGGTATCAAAACACTACCATTATCCACTCACTCGGCAAAGGCGCGTACCATAAACCCGCTCCACCAGTATCGTAGTGACACATCTGGGCTCTTCACACAATTAATGAAGGCTTGAGATTTGAGGCTCGTTAACCCGTTGTTAACATCTTTAAATCCACAGCACCGCTTAAAAACCAATAATTTAGCGATATTTAACGGACGTTAACCATATGGCGAGATTTCCGCCCTGAATGTGCCGGAATTTAACGTGATGGCCACCCTCCTGACGCAGAACTGTTGGAACTGCGCACGACACGAGACGGGAGAATGGCAATGGCAGCTCAGATGGCAGCATTGAACATCGTATTCGAGGCGCCGGATAATGCAAAGGGACCCTGTCCCTCGAAGGTCCGGCCGATCGATCTGGTTCATCTCGCCAAGCAGACGATGGGCGACAAGACGCTGGAAATCGAAGTCCTTCAGATGTTTGCGCGCCAGGCTCGCGCATGTCTGCAGGATATTGCGAGCGGCGAAACCATTCGCGTCGGCGCGGCCGCGCACCGCCTGAAGGGCGCGGCAAGCTCGGTCGGCGCGTTCCGCGTGTCGCAGACGGCTGAGGCCGTCGAGGAAAACGGCGGCGATGCCGGTGCGACGGCAGCGCTCGGTGCCGCCGTCATCGACGCCGAGAATTTCATTTTGAAGCTCTGCCGCGGCTGATTTCTTTCTCGAGACCGTTCATACGAGGCCCGTTGTTCCATTGCGGAACCACGGGTCTTTTTGCGACCTCCGTCATGACGCTTTGGAGACGGCGGGCGTAACCCTGATCTGCGAGGCTATGGTGAATTTCCCGATGTTGACTGACGCGTCGAATTGTCGGAAGAAAATCCGCCCATCATTTGAAGACCGGAAATAGTCCTGATGCCCAAACTTACCATCGTCGCCTTCGACGGCACGCGCTTCGACCTCGACGTCGACCAAGGCTCCACCGTGATGGAGAATGCCGTGCGCAATTCGGTGCCCGGCATCGAGGCCGAGTGCGGCGGCGCCTGCGCCTGCGCGACCTGTCATGTCTATGTCGACGAGGCGTGGACCGAACAGGTCGGCCAGCCGGAGGCGATGGAAGAGGATATGCTCGACTTCGCCTTCGATGTGCGCCCGACCTCGCGGCTGTCCTGTCAGATCCGCATGAAGGCTGTCTATGACGGGCTCGTGGTCCACGTGCCGGAACGCCAGGCTTAAGCGCGCCGCGCGCTTTAACGTCGCTAGAACGGTCGGGATCAAAAAAGACGCCTCGCGCGCTTGAGCGAGCGAGGCGAGGCGGGCGCATTACCTACGGATGAGGGAGGACCACCCGAGGCTTCGGAACGCGCCAGGAGAACCCAGCGATGAAGTGCAGATGCCGTAGCTGCACTTTCGAATGTGTTCATATTAACGCGTTCCGGTTGAGTCTGCCAGGATGAAAAATGACCATTAAAACACTGGGGAGGGTGCAGGTTTCGCACAAGTTTCGTTGTGCGGCTAAGGTTTTCTGCTCGCAACCAGACTGAAAAAGCCTTATTTTTCGCCGGCTCGACCGTTGATTCGATTGTTCAGCAATCTCAGCATGCGCTTTTGGAAATTGACCGCCTCGACCCGATCGAATCGCGCCTGCTGCCGGTCGTGCTCGTCTATACCGCGAGCTGATTCGCCCGAGACCAGTTCCTGCATCGCCTCGCAGCTGCGCTGCTGCGGCAGCGCGCGAATGGCGCGCTCCATGGCGCGGGCCTGATCGCGGGCGATTTCGGCATGGCGCTCCTCGTGGCGCTTGATATCGCTCGACAGGGCGTCCCAGATCATCGACAGCTCCTTGCTGGCGCCCTTGCGGCTGTTCCAGCGCGGCAGGATGATCTGGGTATGGACCGTGACCTTGACGTTGCCAACGCGGCAGCGGCCGTTATCCTGGATATAGGTGGCTTCACCGCCAAAGCGGATCTTCGTTGCGCCGGGATGGCGCGCCGAAGAGCCGCTCGACGTCGGGCCGCGCCGGCTGAGTTCGCGGTCGAGTTCATCCGCGGTTTTGCCGCGGATGTCGAAATAGGAGTAGCTTTTCGATGCGATCACTTCTGCCGCCGCTGGGCTGCAGACGGAAAGAGCAATGGAAAAGGCGATAGGAAGGAGCATATAACGCACTGCAAGCGGCATTCTGAACGCAACCCGTGTTGAAATCGACCGGAGCTTGGGGCATAGCCACCGCAAGCGCAATATCGGATGGCGCTTTTTTCGTGATCGATGGGATAAGTCTGGTGACAGGGCTCGAAGGCAGTTTATGGCGTGTGGGCCATGGCCGGCAGATCGAACTCGGCCGTCGTTCTCTCATCATGGCGATCATCAACGTGACGCCGGATTCTTTTTCCGACGGCGGACGTTTTGAAACCGTCGAGGCGGCGGTTGAACACGCGTTGCGGGCAGTGAGCGAAGGTGCCGGGATTGTCGATATCGGCGGCGAATCGACCCGGCCGAACGCAGTATCCGTCAGCCCATCCGAGGAGCAGGCGCGCGTGCTGCCCGTCATCGAGGCGCTGCGCGGGCGAACCCAGGCGCTGATTTCGATCGACACCTATCGCGCCGAGACGGCGCGGCTGGCGGTCGGTGCCGGCGCTCACATCGTCAACGACGTCTTCGGGCTGCAGAAGGAGCCCGATATCGCCGACATCGCCGCGGCGACCGGGGCCGGTCTCTGCATCATGCATACCGGCCGCGACAGGGCCAAGCTTCCCGATGTGATCGCCGATCAGGTGTATTTTCTGAAACGGTCGCTTGCGATCGCCAAGGCCGCCGGCGTCAACAGCGATCGCATCGTGCTCGATCCGGGTTTCGGCTTCGCCAAGGAGACGGCGGAAGAGAATTTCGAACTGATGGCGCGGTTTTCCGAACTTTCCCGCTTCGGCCTGCCGCTGCTCGCCGGCACGTCGCGCAAGCGCTTCCTCGGCACGGTAACGGGACGTGAGGCGCCGGACCGAGATGCGGCAACGGCTGTAACCAGCGCCCTGCTCAGACTTCAAGGCGCTGCGGTTTTCCGGGTGCACAATGTCGCAATCAACAGGGATGCGCTCGACATCGCCGATGCTATGCTGAATGCGCGCCAGGAATTCGAGAGGAAGCGGCCGACATGACCACCTACACGATCACGCTGCAGAACTGCGCCTTCTTTGCGCGCCACGGCGTGCATGACGAGGAGGAATTCCTCGGCCAGCGCTTCTTCGTCGATGCCGAGCTCGATGTCGTTGCCGGCGAGGCGCTGGAAAGCGATTCGATCAACGATACCGTCAATTACGGCATCGCCTTCACCGTGATCGAGCAGATCGTCACCGGCAAGCGGCGCTACCTGATCGAGGCCCTGGCGCTCGATATCGCCAAGGGACTCTGCGAGACATTCCCGCAGGTCCGGCGGGCAAAGATCACGGTGCGCAAGCCGAACGCGCCGGTGCCCGGCGTGCTCGATTTCGTGCAGGTGAGCGTTGAGCACTTTGCCTGAGACCGCATGGCAATCGGCCACACTCGGTCTCGGCGGCAATGTCGGCGATCCCGTCAAAGCGATGGCCGCCGCACTGCAGAGGCTGGACGGACGAGATGACTGCCGGGTGACGGCGGTCTCCCGGCTCTATCGCACGCCGCCCTGGGGCAAGACCGACCAATCCTTCTTCTTCAACGCCTGCGCCGCCGTCGAAACCCGGCTGGAGCCCGAGGCTTTGCTCGATGTCTGCCTGTCGATCGAACGGGAGATGAAACGCGAGCGCATCGAGCGCTGGGGGCCGCGCACGCTCGATATCGACGTGCTGACCTATGGCGATGTCATCCAGGAGGCGCCGCGGCTGGAACTGCCGCATCCGCGCATGACCGATCGCGGTTTCGTGCTCATGCCGCTCGCCGATATCGCGCCGGACCTGTTGGTCAGGGGCAGGGCGATCAGTGATTGGCTGTCTGCTGCTGAGGTGGCGGGCATCGAAGTCGCCGATAACAGCCGCGACTGGTGGCTCCAAAGCTGAGGCGGAGATCCTGAAACGGAAAACGGCGGGAAACCCGCCGCTTCAGGAAAATCCATTGTGCGATTTATCTACTCGATAGAACCGACGGCCATCTCGTCGACCTGACGGGTCAGCGTCAGGCCGATGACCGGGATCATCTGGCTTTCGACCTTGACCGAAACGGTGACGTTCATCGTCTTGTCGTCGCGCACGCGGGCGATCATCGCGCCGTTCAGCTTGGCGCGATTGATGCCGACGACGACGGTATCCTCGGAAACGGCGCCGGAGACGACGTCGAGACCCTTGCCGGCGGCGCCGTCGAGAAACTTGCCTTTGTAGGTCGAGCCCGACTGCGAGATGACGGCGGTCATCGGCTGCTTGAAGACGCCGACGCGGCAGGTGCCGTCGAGCTTGATGCCGGCGCCGCTGTCGCCTGTGGGCTCACCGACCAGGTTGCAGGTGAATTTGGTGCCCTTGTACTTGCCGGCGACGATTTCGCCGGGGCCCTTCCAAGAGCCGGTAACGGAATCGAAAAAGGCTTTGTCACGGGTTGCAGCGGTGGCTGCCGGAGCGACATCTGCGACGGGAGACAATGCCGCGGCGGCCAGACCGCATATAATCAGAAACTTGCGCGAATACATGGATTTTCCTTGGCAAACACCACTCACGAACTGGCTGCAAGTTTTGCCTGGGAATGGTTAATCCTTCCTTTCGATCGTGTCGAAATGCGATGCAGCACAGGGCGGTCGCACGGCTGACGTTTTAGCACGCCGCCATTATCGCTTTGAATTCGCTGCAATTACTTCCGCTTTACGCAAGGGGAGGAGCGAGGTGCGGAATCGCTGCTTCGTTCAAGGAGTGTTGCCGCGCGGCGACATGGAGGGGGTGAGATCGCCGATGAAATCGCCGATTCCCGGCCGTTTCAGGGCGTGGAAGGCAAGCGGGCGGCAGAGATCCATCGCCGCGATTCCGATGCGGGCGGTCATCAGGCCGTTGATGACGCCTTCGCCCAAGCGGGCCGAGAGCTTCGAGGCCAGCCCATGGCCGAGTACCTGCTGGACCAAGCTGTCGCCGACGGCGATCGAGCCGGTCACGGCCAGGTGCGCCAGCACGTCACGCAGCAGACGGAACATGCCGAGCGTGCCGGGGCGGCCGCCGTAAAGCTCGGCCATGGCGCGGATCAGCCGCACGGCCTCATAGAGCACATAGAGCAGGTCGACCACGGCGCGCGGGCTGACGGCGGTAACGATCGAGACGCGCTTCGAGGCGTTGACGATCAAGGCGCGGGCCTTGCGGTCGAGGGGAGCGAGCAATTCCCGTTCGGCGAGCGCAATCAGATGCGGGGGATCGATGACCTCGCCGTCGGTCGCCTTCAGCGTGGCGCGGCCCTTTGATGTCTCGGGATTGGCGGAAAGCAGCGTGATGAGGCGGGTGACGACGGCGCGCGCCTTTGCCGGGCGGGTTTCGAGCATCGCGGCTTCCGCTTCGGCCTTGATCGCCTGGACTGCGGCAAGGCGCATCATCCCTGACGTCTCGCGGATGACGAGGGCAAACACGGCGAGAATACCGACCGCGAGCACGGCAAGGGCTGCATATCCCAACCAGTCGGCGCGGGTGAAGAGATCGCGGATCAGGCTGTCGGTCCAGAGGCCGAGGCCGAGCGACAGCAGGATGCCGAAGGCGCCGGCGGCGATCTTGCCGAAGGAGGTCCGACGTCTCAGCGGCGTTGCCACGGGCAGCGCGCTCAGATCCTTGTCGGGATTGAGGAAGGGATCGTCTTCATCGGCTGTCACGACGATGTTTTCGGAGAAGCTTTCCGGCCTGCGCCGCTGCTCTCCTTGGCGGCCGTTGTCATGGCGCTCGGGGGCCTCGTCCTCGTAGGTGAAGACCGCGGGTGGGCGGCGTGGCGGCTCGGAGGGGGGCTTGCTCATGCGAGACGGTCTCCGAAGAGGAACTGCATGGCGCGGTCGAGGCGGATATGCGGCACCGACAGTTTGATGCCGCCGCCGGTTTCCTCAAGCTGCGGCGGGCGAAACCTGATGACATTGACATCGGGCAGCTGCAGGCCTGTTACACCCGAGGCGATGCGGTCGAACAGGCTTTCCGGGTCCTCCGGCAGGTCGCCGGGAAAGATCGCGGTCTTTCTCTGGCCGTCGAAGCGCTCGCCGGCAATGGTTTCGCCTTCCATCGGCGTGCCGACGATGACAGGCAGTTCATGACCGTCACGCTTGACCGATGCCTCGCGGGTGGCCCGCACCGAGGCGAGCGCCATGACGTCGATGCCGGCACCGGCCATGCCGATGCGGTCGACGGCGCGATCGACCAGGCGGCGGGTCAGGGCATCGAGCCTGTCGTGGCTTTCATGGTGGAGATGATCGGCCTTGGTGGCGGCAACCAGCACGCGGTCGATGCGGCGCCCGAGCAGCGAGGACAGCAGCGAATTGGTGCCTGGGCGGAAACAGGCCAGCACATCGGTTAGCGCGCGTTCCAGATCTTGCACGGCTTCGGGGCCACGGTTCATCGCCTGCAGCGCATCGACCAGCACGATCTGGCGGTCGAGCCGGGCGAAATGCTCGCGGAAGAAGGGTTTGACGACGACCGATTTATAGGCCTCGTAACGCCGCTCCATCATCGTCCAGAGCGAGCCGCGGCCGGGACGCCCATCCGACGGTAGAGCGAGCGGCGCGAAGGTCAGCGCCGGCGACCCGTCGAGGTCGCCGGGCAGGAGCAGGCGGCCGGGCGGCAGGGTGGAGAGCGAGCGTTCGTCGGCCTTGCAAGCCTTGAGATAATCGGCAAAGGCGGTGGCGAGGTCGCGGGCGACCATTTCGTCGGCGCCGGCCTGGATATCGGCGGCACGCGTCAGCGCCAGCCACCCACGCGACAGCTCGGAGCGGATACCGGTTTGCGCCAGCGCCAGCGTTTCCTCGCTGAACGTGCGATAATCCTTGCCGAGCAGCGGCAGGTCGAGCAGCCATTCGCCGGGGTAATCGACGATGTCGATCGACAGGCGGCCCGGCGAAAACATCCGGTTCCAGCCGCTGGCGCTCTGATACTCCAGCGTGATGCGCAGTTCCGAGATGGCGCGGGTCGAATCTGGCCAGATACGATCCTTCACCAGCGCGCGGATATGGTCCTCGTACTGAAAACGCGGCACGGCATCGTCGGGCTGCGGCTCCAGCCGCACCGCCGAGACGCGGCCCGACTGCACCGGCTCGAACAGCGGCAGCCGGCCGCCATGCAGCAGATTGTGAACCAGCGAGGAAATGAAGACCGTCTTGCCGGAGCGGGAGAGGCCGGTGACGCCGAGCCGCACGGTCGGATTGACGAGGCCGCTCGCCCTATCGGCGAGATTGTCGAACGCGATGCGGGCATCGTCGGCAAGGGATGTCAGGCGTGGCGGCAAGGCGCTTATCCGGTTGGTGACTGCCCCGCAATATAGGGAGGACGCGCCGCCCGCAAAAGAAGCGGCGCGAAAGATCAGACCACGAGGAAATCGATAAGGCGCCAGGCCGTGGCCGAAGCATCGAAATCTACGACGGCAAGGCCGGCGGTCGGGAAGCCGCCGGGAAGGGCGCCGACCATCGCCTCAGAGCCGATCAGCGCCTCCAGCGTCTGCTCCATGGTCGGATTGTGGCCAACCAGCATGACGGCGGCCACGTCCTGCGAATCGACGATTTCGAGATAGTTGTCGACCGTGGCGTTATAGAGCGCGTCGACATAACGAACCTCAAGCGAGAGGCCTATCGCCCTATACACCGCATCGGCGGTATCGCGGCAGCGCAACGCCGTCGAACTGATCAGAAGATCGGGACGGTAGCCCTTGTCGGCGGCCTTGTCGGCGATGATCTCCGCATCGCCAAAGCCCTTTTCGTTGAGCGGCCGGTCGAAATCGCGCTGCCCGGGTTCGGCCCAGGCGGCCTCGGCATGACGCAGGAGATAGATGCGGTTGGGCGGAGGCAGCGGTACGGTCATGGGCAAATCCAGGATCGGGTGGGTCTTTTCAGTAGCGGTTGCAATCGGCTGCCGTCAATCGCCAGCCATGCCGCAACGGCGCAAAACGTGGCTGACAACACGGCGTTTTGAAGGCGAAGAAAAAAATGGAAACCGGAATAATCATGATAAAATAGATCGTTAGCCTCAAATTGTAAAAGATTTAAAAATCTGTTTACCTGTCGTATTTGGCTTGAATCGCGACTAGCGCTTGGGATATACACCCGGCCAGATGAGATGTTCTTCAGGAGAATCGCGTTGAGTGAGAAGATCGATCTTAGCAATTACGTTCCCTCGGAAGAGGAAGAGTTCATGAACGTAAACCAGCGTGCCTACTTCAGGACGAAGCTGGTTGCATGGAGAAATGATATCCTTAGAGAAGCGCGTGAAACCCTCGACCATCTGGCCGAGGAAAGCGCAAACCATCCCGACCTCGCCGACCGGGCGTCGTCGGAGACAGATCGGGCGATCGAACTTCGCGCCCGTGACCGGCAGAGAAAGCTGATTTCCAAGATCGACGCGGCACTGCAGCGCATCGAAGAAGGCACTTACGGCTTTTGCGAGGAAACCGGTGAACCGATCGGCCTCAAGCGTCTCGACGCCCGCCCGATCGCGACGCTGTCGATCGAGGCGCAGGAGCGCCACGAACGCCGCGAAAAGGTTTATCGCGACGAATAATGGTCTTGATGCAGACATGAGAACAGAACAAGCGCCGCGATCCGATCGCGGCGCTTTTTCGTTGATCACGGTTCCACGGCGTAATTGCCTGTCGCCAGCGGTTTCCACGATTGCTCTCGCTCGGCCGCCATGGAGAGGTCGATGACGACAAGGGTGCCATTTCTGATCCGCCGCCGCATGATGTCTGCCCGCTCGGGATCCGTGCGGACCATGCCTTCGTCGTGAAGAGCCTGCAGCCGCGAACGTGAAAGCTTCAGCTCGGAGGCCAGCAGACGGTCAAGGCGGGTGCGTGTTGGAAACGGCAGCTTCAGTTCGATTGCCAATTTCGTCCAATTGGCAGTTTCGTGCTGCATCTCCTTTGCGATTTCAATTTCGGCAAACTCCTCCACACGCAGCGATTTGTGTCGGAGAGCATCGAGGTTGAAGCTTTCCGCGCGGATCCAGTCCGGATCGTTGGATTGCAGCGCGTCAAGGACGGCAGGATCGATGTCGCGGACATTCCGGCGCTCGAGGATCGGCCGGTTCCATGTCCTTTCGCAGATCAGGCATTTGTAGATCAGCCAGGCATCCAGCTTGCGGCCGTTGGCATTGAGCCGGATCTTGCCGCTGGATTGGAAGGCTCTCAGGCCTCCGCATCCGCCGCATGCGATCCAAGGCTGGGGCGCTATCTTGGGAATAATAGTCCATCGGACCCGAAACGTCTTGCACATATCGTCTTGGTCTTCCGTTCGGAAGTCCATCGAGATGGTGCATGAGAAAACCCTTGCGGGCACGGTGTGGCGATGTTGTGGGCGGCTGAAGAGCTGAGGCAGCTGAGCTGCACCTGGCACATTGTAACAATGCCAAACCGGTCTCTCGCCACCACCCGATGAACATGTTCGCATGTCGCTAGCGTGTTGCTATGCGGCAATACGGGTGAAACTGGAGTGAGACCGGAATTTACTTAGGCAAAGTGTAACCTCGAATGCGCTGACGCTCTTCACCCTGATCGATAACAAATCATCAGCATGATGAGGAGGCCTAGGCATTCGGAAATTGAAAAAGCCGCGGCATTGCGGCTTTTGTGCAACTTGATGGTGAAAGAGAAGGTGCGGCATCCCGGTGTGACGCGGGCGAGGTTTCCCTCATTTGTCGCGGTTGACGCTCATCTCGCCGAAGATGCGGGCGACTTCCTTCTGCAGCTCGGTATCGGCGCCGGTGATCGGAGCAAGCTCGGGATCGCGGCGCGGCAGGTTGCCCGGCGGGGGCTGCGGTATGGCTTGGCGAGGGGCTTGGTTTGCCGGCACCGGGACGACGCGTTCGGCGGTCAGATTGTTCGACATCTCTTCCTCCAGCACCTGCTGGAAATCACCGCGCATCGCCGTTGCCGACTGCGCAGCCGCATCGTCCTCGGCCGTACCAAGTGCGGCGCGGGCGGCCACCGGCATGACCTGGACAGGCGGGGCGGAGATCTCGGGTTCGATTCGCTGCTGCGGCAGCACGCGCTGGCGGGCCGCATCGAGGATATCGGCCGCACTTGCGGTATCGTGGAACGATGCAGGCTGCGCGACCGGGGGAGCGACGGGACGTTCCGGCGGGCGCGGCTGCGGCGGGGCGGCAGGCACAGGAATGTCGCGTTCGGCCGACAGCGGAGCTGTCACCGGGTTTGCCGGAAGAGGGCTCGTCGCCACCGGCGGGGCAATGGTCGGCGGGGCCGGCGGTTCAGGGCGTGGGCGCGGCTCGGGCGAAACCGGTGCGGGGAAGGAAGGCTCGGCCGCCGGCTCGATGCGGGCTGCAACAGGGGCTGCGACCGGGGTCGCGACCGTTGGGCGAGGCGGAGAAACCGCAGGCGTTTCCGGCCGCACTGGCAATATCGGCCGCTGCTCGACGGGTTGCGGGTGGTTGGCGCTCTCCGGCTGCTCGGCGGCTCCCGGCAGGATACGGCTTTCGATGACGATATCGCTCGGGCCGCCGATCATGATCAGGTGCTCGACGTCGTCGCGGCGCACCAGCACCAGCCGGCGACGGGTATCGACAGCTGCGGCATCCAGCACCTGCAGGCGAGGCTGGCGGTTGCGGCCGCCGCGCACGAAGGGTGAGGGCGCCCGGTTGCGGACCACCCAGAGCACGAGGATGAGCAAGAGAAGCGCCAGACCGACGCCACCGGCCGCAAGCAGGAAACGGCTGCCATAAGCTCCGACAACATCATCCAACATAATCACTCACTCCATTTCACATTCGGCACATATTGACGACTTTTCCGTTTCTTAGGCAAGGGCCGCCGGTGCTGTCCAGTCACGGGAGAACGCGATTTCGTGTTTCGCTGCTTGGCGCCCGGCGACCATGCGCTCGGGTGGCCGGGCTCGGCTTCAGGGGCAGATGGCGTTGTTGCCTGTGAATTCAAGCAGTCTTGCCGGCCAGTGGTGTTTTTGCCGACGCGGCAAATTGCTAAGAAGGAAACAGTGCCTGATTCCCGCTTCGTGTTCGTGCTACGAAGCTGGAGGGCTTATGTGAGGAATACATGACGAAACCGCGTCAGGCCGACGAGTATAACGCACCGCTTGTAGATCGTGGGGGGCGTTCCGGTACGGTTTTGCGCATTCTTCTGCTGGCTCTGGTGCTGATTGCAGCGGCCGGCGGCTTTGTCGTCTTCAAGAGTTCGCTCGATAACGAGGTCGTGCTTGGCGGTCTCGGCGTGCTCGCCATGGTCGGCATTTTCTTCCTGGTCTCCTCGGTCATCGGCTTCATCGAGGTGATGCCGCAGCGCCAGTCCGACAGCCTGGCGCGCGCCTTCCTCAACAGCCACCCGGACGGCACGCTGATCACCGACGAAAAGGGCCGGATCATCTATGCTAATGCTGCCTATGGTGCGCTGACCGGCGCGCGCAAGGCGACTGAGGTGCAGACACTGGAGACCTTGCTGTCGCGCCATCGCGAATCGAACGAGGCGCTCTACAGGCTGGTGAACGGCCTGCGCGAGGGCAAGGAGGGCCGGGAGGAATTCCGGCTGCTGCGCGCCGTCGGGCCTGGCAGCAACAGCTCCGGCGCGCATTGGTACCGGCTGAAGGCGCGGCTGCTGCAGCCCGAGGAGAACAGCGGCAAGCCGCTGCAGATCTGGCAGATCACCGACATCACCACCGAGCGCGACGACCAGGAGCGATTCTTCAAGGAGTTGCAGAACGCGATCGACTATCTCGACCATGCGCCGGCCGGGTTCTTTTCTGCCGGCAGAAAGGGCGAGATCTTCTATCTCAATGCAACACTTGCCGAGTGGCTGGGCCTCGACCTCACCAAATTCGTGCCGGGTTCGATGACGATCGGCGACGTCGTGGCGGGCGAGGGGCTGGCGCTGATCCAGTCGGTTCAGGCCGAACCGGGCCTGAAGAAGACCGTGACGCTCGATCTCGACTTGCGCAAGACCAACGGCCAGAGCCTGCCGGTGCAGATCATCCACAGCGTCACTTCGATGCGCGACGGCGCACCCGGCGAAAGCCGGACGATCGTGCTGGGGCGTGAAAAGAGCGAGGCCGGCGGCCAATCCGCGTCGGCGGCCGCCATGCGCTTCACCCGCTTCTTTAACAACACGCCGATGGCGATCGCCTCAGTGGACGGAGACGGGCGCATCCTGCGGACCAATGCGCCGTTCCTGAAGCTGTTTTCCAGCATCGTCTCGCGCGACGATCTCGAAAAGACGCCGCATCTCGAAACCATCGTCCAGGAGAGCGACCGGTCGCAACTGGCTGCGGCGCTGGCGGCGGCCAAGGACAGGCAGGGCGATATTGCGCCCCTCGATACCCGCACGCCGACAGACGAGGCCCGCTATTTCCGCTTCTATGTCAATGCCGTCATCGACCAGAGCGACGAGGCGCCCGAGGAGGCGGCGATCGTCTACGCCGTCGAGGTGACCGAGCAGAAGGCGCTGGAAGCGCAGATGGCGCAGACGCAGAAAATGAATGCTGTCGGCACGCTCGCCGGCGGCATCGCGCATGACTTCAACAATGTACTGACGGCTATCCTGCTATCTTCCGACCATCTGCTGCTGCAGGCACGGCCGGCCGATGCCAGCTTTGCCGACCTGATGGAAATCAAGCGCAACGCCAACCGCGCCGCGGTGCTGGTGCGCCAGCTGCTCGCCTTCTCGCGCAAGCAGACGATGCGGCCCTCGGTGCTCAACCTCACCGATGTCGTCGGCGACCTGCGCATGCTGGTCGACCGGCTGCTCTCCGGCACCAACGTCAAGCTCGACGTGCAATATGGCCGCGACCTCTGGCCTGTCAAAACAGACCTTTCGCAATTCGAGCAGGTGCTGATCAATCTCTGCGTCAATGCGCGCGATGCGATGCCCGAGGGTGGCACGCTGACGCTGCGGACCCGAAACCTGACGGCTTCAGAAGTCTCCGCCTTCAACTATTCCTACATGCCGGCCGAGGACATGGTGCTGATCGAAGTTGCCGATAACGGCACCGGTATCGCGCCCGAAATCATGGACAAGATTTTCGAGCCCTTCTTCACCACCAAGGATGTCGGCAAGGGCACGGGACTTGGCCTTGCCATGGTCTACGGCATCGTCAAGCAATCGGGCGGCTACATCCAGCCGGAATCCGAAGTCGGCAAGGGCACGACCTTCCGGGTCTTCCTGCCGCGCCACATCCCGGAGCCGGCGGTTGCCGGCGAAGCAGGTTCGATCGACGGCGCCATCGAGGTGCTGCCGCAGCCCACATCACCGCAGCAGCCGGAGGACCTGACGGGATCGGCGGTCATCCTTCTCGTCGAAGACGAGGAGGCGGTGCGCCGCGGCGGCAAGCGCATGCTGGAAACCCGCGGCTATACCGTGCACGAGGCGGGCTCGGGCGTCGAGGCGCTCGCCATCATGGAAGAGCTCGACGGCAAGGTCGACATCGTCGTTTCCGACGTGGTGATGCCCGAAATGGACGGTCCGACGCTGCTGCGCGAGCTGCGCAAGACTTATCCCGACATGAAATTCATCTTTGTCTCGGGCTATGCCGAAGATGCCTTCGCCCGCAACCTGCCGCCGGAGTCGAAATTCGGGTTTTTGCCGAAGCCGTTTTCGCTGAAGCAGTTGGCTGTTGTGGTCAAGGAGACGTTGGACGGGTGAAGGGAAGTGGGTGTTGGAGGGCACGCTGTGTCGTGCCGCACCCCCCTCTGCCCTGCCGGGCATCTCCCCCACAAGGAGGGAGATCGGCTGGGCGCAGCGGCTTCCTCAACCAAGTATCCATTGCAGTTTGGCGAAACGTTGATGTGAACCGAAGGTTTCGCAGCTTGTAATCTCCCCACCTGTGGGGGAGATGCCCGGCAGGGCAGAGGGGCTTATACGGCACGCCCTATCCGACAAAGCCTGTGCCGGCGAAGCCGATTACCTTTCACTCACCCAAGCGCCACGGCAATCTCAGCCGCCAGCCGCGCATTGTTCTCCACCAGGGCGATATTGGTCTTGAGGCTCTGGCCATCCGTCAGGTCGAAAATGGTCGAGAGCAGATAGGGCGTCACCGCCTTGCCGGTGATTTCGTCGCGCTCGGCACTATCAAGCGCCCGCTCGATGTAGATTTCCATCTCCTCGCGGGCGATCTCGTCGGCCTCGGGCACCGGGTTGGCAATCAGCATGCCGCCGTCGATGCCGAGTTGTTCGCGCACCGTCTGGAAATTGGCAATGGCGGCCGGGCTGTTCAGGGACAGCGGGCTGCGGATGCCCGAGGAGCGTGACCAGAAGGCGGGGAATTCTTCGCTTTCGTAGGTGACGACGGGAACGCCGCGGGTTTCCAGCACTTCCAGCGTCTTTGGAATGTCGAGGATCGCCTTGGCGCCGGCGCAGACGACGATAACGCCGGTGCGCGCCAGTTCCTCGAGATCGGCGGAGATGTCAAAGCTTTCCTCGGCGCCGCGGTGCACGCCGCCGATGCCGCCTGTGGCAAAAACGCGGATGCCGGCGCGGGCGGCCGCAATCATCGTCGCGGCGACGGTGGTGGCGCCGGTGCGGCGCTCGGCAATCGCGAAGGCGAGATCGGCGCGCGACACCTTCATCACTTCGGTCGCCTTGGCGAGCTGCTCCAGTTCGCCGGCTTCAAGGCCGATATGCAGCGTGCCGTGAATGACGGCGATCGTTGCCGGCACGGCACCCTGTTCGCGGATGATCGCCTCGACGCTGCGAGCCATCTCGATATTGCCGGGATAGGGCATGCCATGAGTGATGATGGTCGATTCCAGCGCCACCAGCGGTGCGCCGCGCTGCTTGGCGCTGGCGACCTCTTTCGAATAGGCGATCGGCAGAAGAGGCGAGATGGGCTTGGTCATGATCTTGTCCTGTCGTCGATGGAGCATGATGCCGAAAAGTCTCAGCGGTTTTCGGACGACATCACGCTCAGCTATTTAATTTCGCCGCTTCAATGCAGAATTCTGACCTTGGGAACAAGGGCAAGCGCCGCATTCAAGAGGTCCGGCGTCAGATTTTCGTTGACGGCGTGTCGCGACTGTACGGTCAGCGTGGCGGCGGCGGTGCCGTGGCGGACGGCTTCCTCGAGAGGCAGGCCGGCCATCAAGGCGGCGAGCGTGCCGGCCGCAAGAGAATCGCCGGCCCCAGTGACATCGGCGACAGTGTCGGCGATCGGCGGCTGCAGCGTCACGGCGCGACCCTCGCAAAGTGCTACGAGCTCGCGGCGGCCGCGGGTGACGACGGCATTCCTGATGCCGATCTCGTTCAGGAGCGGCGGCCAGCCGGCAGCGTCTTCCGGCTGTTCGCCGGCAAGGGCGGCGGCCTCGGCCTCGTTGAGGAACAGGTAGTCGATATCTCCGATACAGGGTTTCAGCCTGACGACCTTGGCAGGCGAGATGGCGATTGCAGCGACGGGCTTTGCCAGGGAATGGGCCTTGGCAACGATCGCCGCGATCGTCTCTTCCGGCAGGTTGGCGTCGAAAAGAATGAGATCATGGGCGGCGAAGGCCTCCCGCACCCAGCGGATCGACAGACGCCGCGGCACGAAGAAGCGGTAGAGATCCATGTCGGCAAGGGCGATCACCAGATTGCCGTCCGTCTCGATGATCGCCGTATAGCTCGGCGTCTTGCGGTCGAGGAAGACGAAAGGCCGATCGTCGATGCCAGCGAAATCGGCGGCTTCGCCGACCAGCTCGCCGATCGCATCGCCGCCGCGCGGCGAGATCATCGTCACCTGAAAACCAAGCCTTGCGAGATTGCGCGCCGCATTGAAGCCGCCGCCGCCCGGCTCTTCGAACCAGGTCCCGGGATTGCTGGCGCCGGGCGCAGTCTCGCCCAAGATGCGGCCGCGCCTATCGATATGGGCACCGCCGAGAACGAGAATCCTTCTGTTCATCTCAGCCGCTCTCCCAATGCGCAAAAAGCGAATCGATGCGATGCGTTGCGGCGCGCGCAGGTCGGTATTTCAGGTCTAAGCCGTTGCTTTGCATTGATAAAACAAAAATAGAACACGGGTCGTTTTACCTTTTTCTTTCAATTGTTTGATCGCCTATTGCGAGAATGGAACAAATAGGGTACAAACTCGACATTGCTTGGGCGGCTTCAATAACCTAAAGGTGGATCGAATGTCTCAGAATTCATTGCGGCTGGTAGAGGACAAATCGGTGGATAAAAGCAAGGCGCTTGAAGCGGCACTCTCACAGATAGAGCGGTCGTTCGGCAAGGGCTCGATCATGAAACTCGGCTCCAACGAGAATGTTGTCGAGATTGAGACGATTTCGACCGGCTCGCTTGGCCTCGATATTGCACTTGGCGTCGGTGGTCTGCCGAGGGGCCGTATCATCGAAATTTACGGGCCGGAAAGCTCGGGTAAGACGACGCTTGCGCTGCAGACGATTGCCGAAGCGCAGAAGAAGGGCGGCATCTGCGCCTTCGTCGATGCCGAACATGCGCTCGATCCCGTCTATGCCCGCAAGCTTGGCGTCGATCTGCAGAACCTGCTGATCTCGCAGCCCGATACCGGTGAGCAGGCTCTGGAAATTACCGATACGCTGGTGCGCTCCGGCGCCGTCGATGTTCTCGTTGTCGACTCGGTCGCCGCACTGACGCCGCGCGCCGAAATCGAAGGCGAGATGGGCGACAGCCTGCCCGGCCTGCAGGCGCGCCTCATGAGCCAGGCGCTGCGCAAGCTCACCGCTTCGATTTCCAAGTCGAACACCATGGTGATCTTCATCAACCAGATCCGCATGAAGATCGGCGTCATGTTCGGTTCGCCTGAGACAACGACGGGCGGCAATGCGCTGAAGTTCTACGCCTCCGTGCGCCTCGACATCCGCCGCATCGGCGCGGTCAAGGAGCGCGAAGAGGTGATCGGCAACCAGACCCGCGTCAAGGTCGTCAAGAACAAGATGGCACCGCCCTTCAAGCAGGTCGAGTTCGACATCATGTATGGCGAGGGCGTTTCCAAGACCGGCGAACTGGTCGATCTCGGCGTCAAGGCCGGCATCGTCGAGAAGTCGGGTGCCTGGTTCTCCTATAACAGCCAGCGTCTCGGCCAGGGCCGCGAAAACGCCAAAACCTTCCTGCGCGACAATCCGGATCTCGCTCGCGAAATCGAGCTGTCGCTGCGCCAAAATGCCGGCCTGATCGCCGACCGCTTCCTGCAGAATGGCGGACCGGACCCGGATGACGGAGATGCTGCCGCGGAGATGTGATCTCGCGATCCGTTTTCTGCCAGTCCCTTAGAGAATCCAAACCGGCTGCATTCCCTGATCAGAATGCGGCCGGTTTTGTTTGTCTGCTGGACAGTGGCGGAGGCGAACGTTAAAAGCCGATGGATTTAGATTTACCTGCCTCGGGCAGCATTGAAGGGCATAGCATGAGCGGTGTGAACGATATCCGGTCGACATTCCTCGACTATTTCAAGAAGAACGGTCATGAGATCGTCTCGTCGAGCCCGCTCGTGCCGCGCAACGACCCGACGCTGATGTTCACCAATGCCGGAATGGTGCAGTTCAAGAACGTCTTCACCGGCCTTGAGAAGCGCCCTTATTCGACGGCGACAACGTCGCAGAAATGTGTGCGTGCGGGCGGCAAACATAACGACCTCGATAATGTCGGCTACACGGCCCGGCACCTGACGTTCTTCGAAATGCTTGGCAACTTCTCGTTTGGCGACTATTTCAAGGAGAATGCGATCGAGCTTGCCTGGAAGCTGGTTACCGAAGGTTTCGATCTGCCGAAACATCGCCTGCTGGTGACCGTCTATTCCGAAGACGAGGAAGCAGCGACGCTGTGGAAGAAGATTGCCGGCTTCTCCGACGACAAGATCATCCGCATCCCCACCTCCGACAATTTCTGGCAGATGGGCGATACCGGCCCCTGCGGCCCCTGCTCGGAAATCTTCATCGACCAGGGCGAGAACGTCTGGGGCGGCCCTCCCGGTTCGCCGGAAGAGGATGGCGACCGGTTCCTGGAATTCTGGAACCTCGTTTTCATGCAGTTCGAACAGACCGAGCCTGGCGTTCGCAACCCGCTGCCGCGCCCGTCGATCGATACCGGCATGGGCCTGGAGCGTATGGCCTGCATTCTGCAGGGTGCCCAGAGCGTCTTTGACACGGACCTGTTCCGGACGCTGATCGGCACGATCGAGGAGACGATGGGCGTCAAGGCGGAGGGTAGCGCCAGCCATCGCGTCATCGCCGACCACTTGCGCTCCTCGGCCTTTCTGATCGCCGATGGCGTGCTGCCGTCGAATGAAGGTCGCGGCTACGTGCTTCGCCGCATCATGCGCCGCGCTATGCGCCATGCCGAACTGCTCGGCGCCCGCGAGCCGCTGATGTACAAGCTGCTGCCGACGCTGGTGCAGGAGATGGGCCGCGCCTATCCGGAGCTCGTGCGCGCCGAAGCGCTGATCTCGGAGACGCTGAAACTCGAGGAAGGCCGCTTCCGCAAGACGCTGGAGCGCGGCCTGTCGCTGTTGTCGGATGCGACCACCGATCTCGGCAAGGGCGACATGCTGGATGGCGAAACCGCCTTCAAGCTCTATGACACTTACGGCTTCCCGCTCGACCTGACGCAGGATGCGTTGCGCGCTCGCGAGATCGGCGTCGATATCGCCGGCTTCACCGATGCCATGCAACGCCAGAAGGCCGAAGCCCGCTCGCACTGGGCCGGTTCCGGCGAGAAGGCAACCGAAACCATCTGGTTCGAGCTCAGGGAAAAGCATGGCGGAACCGAGTTCCTCGGTTACGACACCGAAACCGCTGAGGGTGTGGTACAGGCGATCGTCAAGGACGGTGCCGTGGCTGAAGAAGCCAAGGCCGGCGATAAGGTGCAGATCGTCGTCAGCCAGACGCCGTTCTATGGCGAATCCGGTGGTCAGATGGGCGATACCGGTGTCATCTCCTCCGACCACGGCAAGATCGAAATATCAGACACGCAGAAGAGGGGCGAAGGCCTCTTCGTGCATTCAGGCGCCGTCGTCGAAGGTGTATTCAAGACCGGCGACGCGGTTGTTCTGACCGTCGATCACGCCCGACGCTCGCGGCTGCGTGCCAACCACTCGGCAACGCATCTGCTGCATGAGGCGCTGCGCGAGGTGCTCGGTACCCATGTGGCGCAGAAGGGTTCGCTGGTCGCGCCCGAGCGTCTGCGTTTCGACGTTTCGCATCCGAAGCCGATGTCGGCCGAAGAGCTGAAGATCGTCGAGGATATGGCAAACGAGATCGTGCTGCAGAATTCGCCTGTCACAACTCGGCTGATGAGCGTCGACGATGCGATCGCCGAAGGCGCGATGGCGCTGTTCGGCGAAAAATACGGCGACGAAGTGCGCGTCGTGGCGATGGGCGAGGGTGTGCGCGGCGCCACGGCCGGCAGGTCCTATTCGATCGAACTCTGCGGCGGCACGCATGTCGGGGCGACCGGCCAGATCGGCCTGATCCGCGTTCTCGGCGAAAGTGCCGTCGGCGCCGGCGTTCGCCGCATCGAAGCCGTAACCGGCGAATCGGCTCGCGAATATCTGGCCGAACAGGACGAACGCGTGAAGGCGCTTGCCACGTCGCTCAAGGTGCAGCCGGCCGAAGTTCTGTCGCGCGTCGAAGCACTGATGGACGAGCGCCGCAAGCTGGAGAAAGAGCTGGCTGACGCCAAGCGCAAGCTCGCCATGGGCGGCGGGCAGGGCGGCTCGGTCGATGCCGTGCGCGAAGTCGCCGGCGTCAAGTTCCTCGGCAAGGCGATTTCAGGCGTCGATCCCAAGGATCTGAAGGGGCTTGCCGACGACGGCAAGACCAGCATCGGCTCCGGCGTCGTCACCCTGATCGGCGTGTCCGACGACGGCAAGGCGAGCGCGGTCGTGGCGGTGACGCCGGATCTCGTTGAGCGCTACAGCGCTGTCGATCTTGTCCGCATCGCCTCTGCGGCCCTGGGCGGCAAGGGCGGCGGCGGCCGCCCCGACATGGCCCAGGCCGGCGGCCCTGACGGCTCGAAGGCCGACGAGGCGATCGAAGCGGTGGCCCTGGCACTTGCCGGCTGACCTGACGGTTCATAAGAGAGTTTCGAAAGGCGGAGGCTCAGTTTCCGCCTTTTTCTTTTTCGGTTTGCGCATCGAGCAAGTCCGCAGGATTTGTCAAATCGGGATATGGTTCTCTGCAATCGATCGATTTGCACGAGGTTTGACATGAACGGCGAAACGGCATGGGCACTTTATGAAAACCGTCTAAGACGGGTTTCGGCCTATATTCACGACCACCTCGACGAGGAGCTGGATATGGAGCGTCTTGCCGAGATTGCCTGCATGTCGAGCTATCACTGGCACAGGATCTACCGGGCAATCTACGGCGAGACGCTGGCGGCAACCGTCAAGCGGCTCAGGCTGCATCGCGCGGCGGGCGAGATCGTCCGCACGGAGCTTGCCGTCAGCGAGATTGCAAAGCGATCAGGCTATCCCAATCTCCAATCTTTCAACCGCATCTTCAAGTCGGTCTACGGCATGCCGCCGGCCCGCTACCGGAAAGAGGGAAGCCACACAGCCTTTGAACCCTCACCTAACGGAAAGACCAAAGCCATGTTCGACATTACCATACGTGAGATCGGGCCGATCGAGCTGATCGGCGTTCCCCATGCCGGTTCCTACATGCAGATCGACAGAGCCTTCGAAACGCTGTTCGGCACGCTTTATGCCCGCGGCCTCGCCAAGCCCGACATGCGGATGATCGGCATCTATCTCGACGATCCAGACGTTGTGCCGCTTGAAAAGCTGCGCTCGATCGCCTGCGTCACCGGCGCTGCCGAAGTGCCGGTCAATGCGCCGTTCGAGCGGCGCACGATCGACGGCGGCGATTATGCCGTGCTGCGCCACAAGGGTCCCTATGCCGATATGCCCAAGTCCTATCAGTGGCTCTTTGCCGAATGGCTGCCGAAAGCCGGTCGACAGTTGAAGGACAAAGTGATGTTCGAGGAATATCTTAACAATCCGCGTGAGGTGCCGCCGACCGAGCTTCTGACGGACATTCACATACCACTTGCCTGAAGGCTGACGTCACCGGCGCGGCCGTCTGAGAGCCGCGCCGGTGACGATCAGGCGGCCTGCATCGTCTTGCCGGCCTCGTCGTCCAGGGCATTGGCCCGCTTGTAGGCCTCGCGTTCGCTGATACGGCCGAAATAATCGACGAAGGCCTGTCGCTTCTCGATGGAGCCGAAGCCGAGGCCCCAGCCGATATGCGAGCCGACATAGACGTCGGCGGCGGTGAAGCGCTCGCCGGCGACGTAGGTCGAGCCGGAGACGGCCATTTCAAGCGTGTTCATGACATCGCCGAAACCGCCGCAACCGGCCATGCGCAGGCGCTCCGTCGGAATTTCGAAGCCGAGAGCCTTCATCGTCACCGCCGATTCCAGCGGACCGGCGGCAAAGAACATCCAGCGGTAGTAGCGGGCGCGCTCTTCCGGCTTGGGAGCCAGCCCCTTTTCCGGGAAGGTCTCGGCGAGATAGGCGCAGATCGCCGCGCATTCGGTGACGACGGTGTCGCCGTGGCGGATCGCCGGCACCTTGCCCATCGGGTTGACCTGCAGATATTCCGGCTTCTTCATGCCTTCGCCGAAGGTCAGCAGCTCGGTGCGATAGGGCTGACCGATCTCCTCCAGCATCCAGCGCGCGATGCGGCCGCGCGACATGGGGTTCGTATAGAATACCAGCTCTTCGGTCATGACATCCTCCTCATTGCCGCTATGTCCGGCTTTGCCGTCGCCCGGATTCAATAGCGCGGCGAGGTCTTTGTGCAACCCCCGATCTTCAGAGAGCCTTGCGGTATTGAATGAAACCTGAGCGCTCGGCGATCTTGTCGTAGAGCCGCCGCGCCGTTGCATTCGTTTCGTGCGTCATCCAATAGAGACGGCCCGCACCATTTGCGCGGGCGAGATCGGCGACGGCGTCGATCAGCGCGGCGCCGGTGCCGAGACCGCGCTGGTTGTTTTCGACATAGAGATCCTGCAGATAGCAGGTCCATTGCGGCAGCCAGCAGGAGCGGTGAAAGATGGCGTGGACTATGCCGACAAGGTGGCCGTCGTCGTCGAAGGCGCCGAGCGCGTGCATCGGTTCGTCAGGATCGTGGAAGCGAGCCCAGGTGAGATCGGTGGTCTCCGGCGGAATGACCACCTCGTAAAAGCGCTGATAAGCAGCCCATAAGGGTTCCCAGGCGGCGCGGTCCAAGGGTTCAAGCGGTCGCAGGATGGCTGTCATCATTCATTCCCCAAATGAAAAACGGCGGAGAAAATCCCCGCCGTTTCAACGTTATCGCGAAAGGACCGGCTTACGCCATGGCCTTCTGCAGGTTCTGGTCGATCTTGTCGAGGAAGGCGGTGGTCGACAGCCACGGCTGGTCGGGGCCGATCAAAAGCGCCAGATCCTTGGTCATGAAACCGGATTCGACGGTGTCGACGCAGACCTTTTCGAGCGTTGCGGCAAAGCGAGCGAGCTCGGCATTGTCGTCGAGCTTGGCGCGATGGGCGAGGCCACGGGTCCAGGCGAAGATCGAGGCGATCGAGTTCGTCGAGGTTTCCTGGCCCTTCTGGTGCTGGCGGTAGTGGCGGGTGACGGTGCCGTGAGCCGCTTCGGCTTCGACTGTCTTGCCATCCGGTGTGAGCAGGACCGAGGTCATGAGGCCGAGCGAGCCGAAGCCTTGAGCAACCGTGTCGGACTGGACGTCGCCGTCATAGTTCTTGCAGGCCCAGACGTAGCCGCCCGACCACTTGAGCGCCGAGGCGACCATGTCGTCGATCAGGCGGTGTTCGTAGGTGATGCCGGCTTCCGTGAACTGATCCTTGAATTCAGCCTCGAAGACTTCTTCGAAGATATCCTTGAAGCGGCCGTCATAGGCCTTGAGGATGGTGTTCTTGGTCGACAGGTAGACCGGCCACTTGCGCATCAGGCCGTACATCATCGAGGCGCGGGCGAACTCCCGGATCGACTCGTCGAGGTTGTACATGGCCATCGCGACGCCGGAGCCCGGCGCGTTGAAGACTTCCTTCTCGATGACGGTGCCGTCGTCGCCGACGAACTTGATCGTCAGCTTGCCCTTGCCGGGGAACTTGAAATCGGTGGCGCGGTACTGATCGCCGAAGGCGTGGCGGCCGACGACGATCGGCTTGGTCCAGCCGGGAACCAGGCGCGGCACGTTCTTGCAGATGATCGGCTCGCGGAAAATGACACCGCCCAGAATGTTGCGGATCGTGCCGTTCGGGCTCTTCCACATTTCCTTAAGGTTGAATTCCTTGACGCGTGCTTCGTCCGGCGTGATCGTGGCGCACTTGATGCCGACGCCGTATTTCTTGATGGCGTTGGCGGCATCGACAGTCACCTGGTCGTTGGTGGCGTCGCGGTTTTCAACGGAGAGGTCGAAATAATCGATATCGAGGTCGAGATACGGATGGATCAGCTTATCCTTGATGAGCTGCCAGATGATGCGCGTCATTTCATCGCCGTCGAGATCGGCGACGGGATTGGCGACCTTGATCTTGTTCATGTATCTGCCTCGTTCGAACTTGAAGGGGGACGGGGTCCCGGGTGGGTGATGTGATGAGGAGCGCTATAGCATTGTGAGCCGGGAACGCAAAGCTGCAACGGGGGTCGACAACGCGTTTTTGCCGCCATTGCCAAGCGCGGAAATTTGGCTAGTGTCCGCCTTGATTTGCCCGTCCGGACCATAGACCATGAAGACAATTGCCATTGTTATCGCAAGCCTTATCCCCCTGTCAGGCGCCGCCCATGCGGCCGATGCCACCGCTCCGGTGAAGGAGATCATGGATGTTACTGGGAGCAACTGGGCCGACAACAACAATGATTGGACCGACATCTTCGATGCGAGCCGGCTCGATCATCTCTACAGCAAGGACTTCGTCGCGCGATACCATGCGGCGGCGCAGTTTCCGGCCGTCGATGACGACGGCATATCGCCATTCGACTACGACGTCATCGTCAACGGCCAGGATGCATGCCCGCTGGAAGATATGACCACAACGGCGGCACCGCCGGTCGACGGCACGACCGAGGTGACCGTGCGCTTCAAGAAGTCCGCCTGCTCGGACGCGCCCGATGCCAAGGACTATACGACCGTTCGTTTCGAGGTGGTCGAGGAGGCTGGCCAAGCGGTAATCGACGATATCGTCACCGAGAATATCGAAACGCAGGCCCGTGATTCCCTGAAGGCGACGATGGCGCTGATTGCCAAGGGCCAGTAGGCGCGCGACATATCGATCGATATCGACGGATTCGATCCCTGGCGGTATCTGTCAATCCCTGGGCGGCATGAGGGCTTGCATTTGTTTTCCGGTTTTAATTTCCGAGACTGGCTGCTTGCCAATGATCCGGCGCTCTCGCGCCTGCGCATGGCGTCGCGGGTGACGCTGACGATCGTTCTCTCATTCGTCATTCTCTTCGCCATCCAGATGTTCATCGTGCCGCTGCCGAAGGCGGCCTTCGGCCTCGGCATCGTGCTGTCGATCGAGGGCGGGATCGCGGTGCGCGATAAGGGGAATTCGCGCCAGCTGGTGACGCGGCTTTTCGGCTGTGTCGCAAGCCTTGCCGTCGTCGGCATTGCGGCCGGGCTCGAGGATCGCCGCTTTCTTTCCGATCTCGTCTTCCTGGTGGTGATTGCGCTCGCATCGGCCGGGCGGGTGTTCGGGCCACGCGGCTTTGCGATCGGCATGTTCTCCTTCACCTCGTATTTCATGGGGGCCTATTTCCAGCCTTCGCTTGCCGAACTGCCTTATGTGGCGGCCGGTCCCGTCGTCGCGGTGCTGGTCGGCCATGTGGTGCGGGCGGTGCTTCTGCCCGATGATTGGCGGCGCGACCTGCTACGCTCGCTCGAAAGTGTCAGGGGCCGGATCAACCAGATCCTACTCAAGCTCGCAGCCCTTGCCGGCGGCGGCCATCATGTCGGCGAGGGCGACCGGCAGGAGCTGCGCCAGCTGGAAGACCGGTTAAAAGAAGTGGTGCTGATGGCCGAGAGCTTCATTCCGCGCCCGCCGGCCGGTGTCTTCGACGGCGCCGCCGATCCCGCGGCCGAGCTGGCGATCCGGCTCTTCGACGCGCATCTCGCCGCCGAAAGCGCGATCGTCGTCAGCTTTCAGAACCCGCCGCCCTTTGCGCTCGTCCATGCCGTCATCGAGGCCGACAAGGCGGAACTCGCCACCTATGAGAAGACGACGGAAGCCATGAAGGACGAGCCGGAAGGCGAGGCGGTGCGGGCGCTCCTCTGGCTCGGTGAGGCGCGGCAGCAACTGACGCAGGCGATCGGCGAGGGGCAGGCCTCGGGTTTTGCAGGCATCGAGGCCGTCAAGGATACGGCACAGGCCGAGAAGATCGACTTTTCATTCGCCAATCCGCTGCTGCGCTCGGCATTGCAGATCACGCTTGCCTCGGCGATCGCCATGGGCTTCGGCTTGGCTCTATCGCGCGAGCGCTGGTTCTGGGCGGTGCTTGCCGCCTTTCTCGTCTTCACCAACACCAATTCCCGCGGCGACACGGCGATGAAGGCTCTGTCGCGCTCGCTCGGCACCGTGTTCGGGATCGCGATCGGTCTCGTGCTGGCGACGCTGATTTCGAGTCATCTGGTCATCGCCATTCCGGTCGCGGCTGCCTGCATCTTCTTCGCCTTCTATTTCCTGCAGGTCTCCTACGCAACGATGACCTTCTTCATCTCGATCGTGCTCTGCCTGGTCTACGGCATGACCGGCGTGCTGACGCTCGATCTCCTGCAACTGCGCATCGGCGAGACGGTGATCGGCGCGGTCGCCGGAACGGCGGTCGCATTCCTGGTTTTCCCGGCCCGCACACGCGGTGCGCTGGACGCCGCACTCGCGCGTTGGTTTCAGGCGCTGGAAGAGTTGCTGACGGCGATCGGAGAGGGCAAAAGCGGATTTTCGCTGATCGCGCTGTCGCAGAAAATCGATGCCTGTTACCGCGACGTCACGGTGGCGGCAAAGCCCCTCGGCTCGTCCTGGTCCGTCGTGACGCGGCCTGGCCAGATCCGCCAGACGCTGGCGATCTTCCTCTCATGCACCTATTGGTCGCGCATCCTGGCGAAAAGTGCCGCAGCGCCGGCCGCGGCCGACGAGCTGAAGACGCTGATCGCATCGGATCTGGTGCTGATGAAGGATGCGGCAGCACAGGGCTCGGCCTGTTTCTTCATCGAGCGCAAGGCATCTCGGACGACGGGACGGCATCTGCCGCTGTCGCGCGAGGGCGCGAGGCTCGGGCTCGAAATGATCGGTTCGGCGTTGGAAAGGCTCTATCCGCAGGCCGACGTCTTGCCGTTTGCGCCGGGCGAGGCTATTGCGCGCTCGAAACAGGGATAGGACCATGGCAGGCACGAACAGCGAGCGTCAACTTCTGGCCGAAGGGCCGGCCATCATTCTGGTCGAGCCGCAAATGGGTGAGAATATCGGCATGGTGGCGCGCGCCATGGCGAATTTCGGTCTTGCCGAACTGCGCCTCGTCAATCCGCGCGACGGCTGGCCGAACGAGAAGGCGCAGGCGACCGCCTCCAAGGCCGATCATGTCATCGCGGCGACCAAGGTCTACGACACGCTGGAGCAGGCGGTCGCCGATCTCAATTTCGTCTATGCGACGACGGCACGTGAGCGTGACGGCTTCAAGCCGGTCCGCTCGCCGGTCATCGCCGCCGAAACGCTGCGGGCGAGGTTCCGGGCGGGCGAGGGTACAGGCATCCTCTTCGGGCGCGAGCGCTGGGGGCTGACCAATGAGGAGGTGGCGCTTGCCGACGAGATCGTCACCTTTCCCGTCAACCCGGCCTTTGCCTCGTTGAACATTGCCCAGGCCGTGCTGCTGATGTCCTATGAATGGATGAAATCCGGTATGGAGGACATCGGCGCTGTAGCTTTTCAGGCGATGGGACAGACGCCCTCCACCAAGGAGCAGCTCTTCGGCCTGTTCGACCAGCTGGAAGAGGCGCTCGATGCGCGCGGATATTTCCATCCTGCCGGGAAAAAGCCTAAAATGATCGACAATCTGCGCGCAGTTCTATCTCGCCGGGCTTTCTCGGAGCAGGAAATCAGCGTGTTGCGCGGCGTCATCTCCTCCCTCGACCGCTTCTCGCGCAAAAGCCCGCGCGGCGGCAGGTTCCCGACAGCGGCCAAGGAAACACCGCCTGATGACAGCACCGACGCATGAGCTGAAACCGATCCTCGTCTTCGATTCCGGCATTGGCGGGCTGACCGTTCTGCGCGAGGCGCGGGTGCTGATGCCGGAACGCGGCTTCATCTATGTCGCAGACGATGCCGGCTTTCCCTATGGCGGCTGGGAGGAACAGGCGCTCAAGGAACGGATCGTCGGGCTTTTCGGCAAGCTGCTGACGGATCACGATCCCGAGGTCTGCATCATCGCCTGCAATACCGCCTTTACGCTGGTCGGCGCCGATCTGCGTGCCGCCTATCCTCAGATGACCTTCGTCGGCACCGTGCCGGCGATCAAGCCGGCGGCGGAGCGCACACGCTCGGGGCTGGTCTCGGTGCTCGCAACGCCAGGCACGGTGAAGCGGGCCTATACGCGCGATCTCATTCAGTCCTTTGCGCAGCAATGCCATGTCCGCCTCGTCGGCTCGGAAAACCTGGCTCGGATGGCAGAGGCCTATATTCGCGGTGATGCCGTCTCCGATGAGGCTGTGCTTGCCGAAATCGACCAGTGTTTCGTGGAGAAGGATGGTCGGAAGACCGATATCGTCGTGCTTGCCTGCACGCATTATCCTTTCATGGCCAATCTATTCCGGCGGATTGCGCCTTGGCCAGTCGACTGGCTCGATCCGGCCGAGGCAATCGCGCGCCGCGCCCGTACCTTGGTGCCGCTGGTCGCCGATGCCGTGCATCCCGACAATTTTGACTTCGCGGTCTTCACCTCGGGCCAGCAGGATTTTGCTACGCGGCGGCTGATGCAGGGCTTCGGTCTGAAAGCGTGAGGGGAATTGTCCTGTGGGTTGGCGAAATCTGGCCCTGAAAATCAGCAGATTCTTTGATAGACGGGGCGCTGCCGTTTCGGAAGAATGGCGCTTCGTTCATGTGAGTCTTTTCGTCGCGAGGATCGGCATTGCAAGTTGGCATCGATATGGGATTGGCGTCCGGCAGCCCGGCGACGCTCGATATCGAGGAGCTGCTGGCGACCCGTCTGCTGGTGCAGGGCAATTCCGGATCGGGCAAGTCGCATCTGTTGCGCCGCCTGCTCGAGCAATCGGCGCAATGGGTGCAGCAGGTCATCATCGATCCCGAGGGTGATTTCGTCACCCTTAGCGACAGGTTCGGCCATGTCGTCGTCGATGGCGAGCGCACCGAGGCGGAATTGGCCGGCATCGCCAATCGCATCCGCCAGCATCGTGTTTCCTGCGTGCTGACGCTCGAAGGCCTCGACATCGAGCAGCAGATGCGGGCGGCCGCAGCCTTCCTCAACGGCATGTTCGATGCCGATCGCGAATACTGGTATCCGGTTCTCGTCGTCGTCGACGAGGCGCAGATGTTTGCACCGTCGGTCGGCGGCGACGTCTCGGAAGATGCACGCAAGATGTCGCTCGGGGCAATGACCAACCTGATGTGCCGCGGCCGCAAGCGCGGGCTTGCCGGCGTCATCGCGACGCAGCGGCTTGCCAAGCTCGCCAAGAACGTCGCGGCCGAGGCCTCCAACTTCCTGATGGGCCGCACCTTTCTCGATATCGACATGGCGCGCGCCGCCGACCTGCTCGGCATGGACCGGCGCCAGGCCGAGATGTTCCGCGACCTGAAGCGTGGTAATTTCGTCGCCCTCGGCCCTGCGCTTTCGCGCCGGCCGCTGCCGATCCAGATTGGCGCGGTGGAAACCTCGGCGCGTTCCTCCAGCCCGAAGCTGATGCCGCTGCCGGATGCGCCCCAGGATGTCGAGGATCTGATCTTCACGCCCGATCCGGAGGAGTTTCTCCGTCCGCCGGTGCGCCGCGCGCCGCCGGCGCCGCGGCCAACGACCGACATTCTCGCTGAACTTTCGCGCTCGACGCCGGCGGCATCGGCCGCGCCGGCCGAGGTGAGGGCAAGCCAGATAGAGGTATCCGCCGAGGAGCGGGAAGAGCGCCTTGCCGGCGTCTTTGCCGAAATACTCGACGACCCCACCTCCGCCTTCCGCACCGATTCGGTGCTCTACCAGGATTTTCTCGTCCGGCTGCGAATGCGCCGCGTGCCGGGACCGCCGATCGCGTTGCCGGATTTCCGCCGGCGGGTGGCAATCTCCCGCTCCGGTGTCGATGCGGAAACCGCTGCGAGCGATGCCTGGGCAACGGCGCTGTCGCTGTCATCGAATGTCACCGACGACCTGCAGGGTGTCTTCCTGATGCTCGCCAAGGCGGCCGTCTGCGGCGAGCCGTGCCCATCGGACGCGCGCATTGCTCGCGCCTACGGCACCCATTCCGCCCGCCGTGCCCGGCGCCTGCTCGGTTATTTCGAGGAGCAGGGCAGCATTGTCGTGCACACGGATTTTTCCGGAAAACGTATTGTCGCGTTCCCGGATATGAATTGCCAGACAGCGCCGGGCGATGCCAACGCGCCCGATACAGGCGATCAGCCGCTGGCTGCGGAATAGTGGTGTTTTCGGGCTTTGCCGCGGTTGACAATTTCATGACGGCGCTCTAAAGACCGCCCCAAGCACCGGGCAGCAATGTCCGGTGTTTCATTTGACATGTCCCGTGGATCGTTCCTGTTCGCTAACCGGAACATCCTGTCAGATCTCGCAAGAGTTCAGAGGAGGGCGTGTTTCCTTCGCGCGGTTTGGCAACAGACCGACAGAAACCTTTGAAAGGAAATACGATGAGCAAGCGCGAATCGTCCAAGTACAAAATCGACCGCCGTATGGGCGAAAACATCTGGGGCCGTCCGAAGTCCCCGGTGAACCGCCGCGAATACGGCCCGGGCCAGCACGGCCAGCGCCGCAAAGGCAAGCTTTCGGACTTCGGTGTGCAGCTGCGCGCCAAGCAGAAGCTCAAGGGCTATTACGGTGACCTGCGCGAAAAGCAGTTCCGCGCGATTTTCGCCGAAGCCGACCGCCGCAAGGGCGACACCTCGGAAAACCTGATCGGCCTGCTGGAATCGCGTCTTGACGCGATCGTCTATCGCGCCAAGTTCGTTCCGACGGTGTTTGCTGCCCGTCAGTTCGTCAACCACGGCCACGTCACCGTCAACGGTGTGCGCGTCAACATCGGCTCCTACCGCTGCAAGGCCGGCGACGTCATCGAAGTTCGCGAAAAGTCGAAGCAGATGGTGACCGTTCTGGAAGCCGTCAGCCTCGCCGAGCGCGACGTTCCGGACTATATCGAAGCCGATCACCACAAGATGGTCGCCACCTTCGGCCGCGTCCCAACGCTCAGCGACGTTCCGTTCCCGGTCATCATGGAACCGCAGCTGGTCGTCGAATTTTATTCGCGTTAACAATACCAGGCGTTTTCGCATATGGAAAAGCCGCTCTTTCGGGCGGCTTTTTTGTTATCTGGAGAGAAGCGATGACGGATTTGCAGGCGACCCTCGATAGTATCTATAGCGATATTCTGCCGCGCATCGGCGAGGGCAAGGTCGCCGACTATATTCCCGAGCTTGCCAAGGTCGATCCGAAGCAGTTCGGCATGGCGATCGTTACCGTCGACGGCAAGGTCTATCGCGTCGGCAATGCCGATATCGCCTTTTCGATCCAGAGCATATCGAAGGTCTTCATGCTGACGCTGGCGCTCGGCAAGGTCGGCGAGAGCCTCTGGAAGCGCGTCGGGCGCGAACCGTCCGGATCGGCCTTCAACTCGATCGTCCAGCTCGAGCACGAGGGCGGCATCCCCCGCAATCCCTTCATCAATGCCGGCGCGATCGCCGTCAGCGACGTCGTCATGGCCGGCCATGCGCCGCGCGAAGCGATCGGTGAGTTGTTGCGCTTCGTGCGTTATCTCGCCGATGACGAGTCGATCAGCATCGACGACAGGGTGGCGCGCTCGGAAACGCAGACGGGATACCGCAATGTCGCGCTTGCCAACTTCATGCGCGCCTATCGCAATCTCGACCATCCGGTCGACCATGTGCTCGGCGTCTATTTTCATCAATGCGCGCTGTCGATGAGCTGCGAGCAGCTGGCCCGTGCCGGACTGTTCCTGGCGGCGCGCGGCAGCAATCCGATGACCGGCCACTCGGTGGTCTCGCCGAAACGGGCGCGGCGCATCAATGCGCTGATGCTGACCTGCGGCCATTACGATGGCTCGGGCGACTTTGCCTATCATGTCGGCCTGCCCGGCAAGAGCGGCGTCGGCGGCGGCATCTTTGCGGTGGCGCCGGGAATAGCCTCGATCGCCGTGTGGTCGCCAGGGCTGAACAAGGTCGGCAACTCGCAGCTCGGGGCCGTGGCGCTCGAGATGCTGGCGGCACGCACCGGCTGGTCGGTTTTCGGCGATTGACGTTGTGTTGCCGCAGCAATTCAACGTGCAGCAGCATGTTTTGCGCATGTTAGAGGACGCGCAGCGCTGTCGTTTCTGCTAAGGCAGGTCTGGATCTTAGGAAGAAGCAATGAATATCGCAGCCAATATCGACGACGAGTTGGAGAGCGGCGAGGCCGACATTGGCGGCCATGCGCTTTTTGCCGATGCGCCGCGCTCGGTCTCCTTCAACAAGCTGCGCAAGCGGCTGCTGCGGCAGGTGCGCCAGGCCTTCGACGATTTCGACATGCTGAAGGGGCAGAGGCGCTGGCTAGTCGGCCTTTCCGGCGGCAAGGACTCTTATGGGCTATTGGCGCTGCTGCTCGATCTCAAATGGCGCGGGCTGCTGCCGGTCGAGCTCATCGCCTGCAATCTCGACCAGGGCCAGCCGAACTTTCCCAAGCACGTGCTGCCGGATTATCTGACGAAGATCGGCGTCCGGCACCGGATCGAATATCGCGACACCTATTCGATCGTGAAGGAGAAGGTGCCGGAGGGAGCGACCTATTGCTCGCTCTGCTCGCGGCTGCGCCGCGGCAATCTTTACCGCGTCGCCCGCGAAGAAGGCTGCGACGCGCTGGTGCTCGGCCACCATCGCGAGGACATTCTCGAAACCTTCTTCATGAATTTCTTCCATGGCGGCCGGCTCGCCTCGATGCCGGCGAAGCTTCTGAATGACGAGGGCGATCTGATGGTGCTGCGGCCGCTTGCCTATGCGGCCGAGGACGACCTCGCAAAGTTCGCCGCCGCCATGCAGTTTCCGATCATTCCCTGCGATCTCTGCGGCTCGCAGGATGGGCTGCAGCGCAACGCGATGAAAGATATGCTCGCCGATATCGAGCGGCGGATGCCAGGCCGCAAGGATACGATGCTGCGGGCGCTTTCGCATGTGAACCCATCGCACCTGCTCGATCCGAAACTCTTCGACTTTTCCGCCCTTACAGCGCCGCGCGTCTCTTCAGACGCGCAAGGGCCGCTGTAACACTTTGAATTGCTGCATAATTCCTTGAATCGGTTCCAATTTGAGGAATTATGCATTGGTGTCACCGATCCTTCATGAAAGGCCGGCTATGCAGGCTGGCTATTGGATGATGTACAGGATTTCGCATGACTATTTCAGATCAGGATATTCTCTTTCTCGGCGATTGTGTCAGGGAGGCTGCGCGTGCGGAAATCATGCCGCGTTTCCGCAATCTCGGCACTGCCGATGTTTCGGAGAAGACCTCGGCAATCGACCTCGTGACGCAGGCGGATCTGCTCGCCGAACACAGGATCACCGCGGCGCTGAAAGAGCGCTTTCCTGCAGCGCTCATCGTCGGTGAAGAAGCCTATGACGCCGACCGGTCGGTGGTGCCGGCACTTGCCGATGCCGAACTTGCCTTCGTCATCGACCCTGTCGACGGCACCTTCAATTTCGCGGCCGGGCTTCCGGTGTTCGGGACGATGCTGGCGGTCACCATCAAGGGTGAGACGGTCGCCGGCATCATTCACGATCCCGTTCTCGGCGACACCGTGACGGCGATCAAAGGCGCGGGCGCCTTCCTGACACGGCCGGATGGGCAGTCGACAAAGCTCAAAGTGGCTGAGCCTGCCGCCTTGAACCAAATGGTCGGCGGCATCTCATGGGGCCATATGGACGATCCGGATCGTTCGCGCATCTCAGCCAACTTGGCAAAGATCAGGATGGCCTTCGCCTTCAACTGCTCGGCCTATGAATATTGGATGGTTGCCTCCGGCAAGATGCATTTCATCGGCCATGCGAAGCTGATGCCCTGGGATCACCTGGCCGGCGTGCTTGCGCATCAGGAGGCCGGCGGCCATACGGCGAAATTCGACGGCACGCCCTATCGCCCCGGCGAAACGACGGGCGGCATCATTTCTGCACCCGATCGAGACAGCTGGAAGTTGATCCGGCGTGAAATCGTCGACATTTAACTTGAGGGCATTTTCGAAAGACCGGACCAAAAGGATCTGACATGACAACGACTGTCGACGTGACCGTTCTTGCCGAGCTGCTGCGCCGTGCGGCGAAGGCGGAGATCCTGCCGCGTTTTCGCAGGCTCCGCCAGGATGAGGTGCGCGCCAAGAGCGAGGCGACCGATCTCGTTACCGAGGCCGACGAGCAGGCCGAGCGGATGATCAAGGCGGAAGCCGCACAGCTCTGGCCAGGCGCGCTGTTCCTCGGCGAGGAATCGGTCGCTGCCGACCCGGCGCTGCTCGGCAGCCTTGCCGATGCGGATCTGGCGATCGTCGTCGATCCGGTCGACGGCACGTTCAATTTCGCCTCCGGCATCCCGGCCTTCGGGGTCATGGCCTCCGTCATTTCAGGCGGCGAGACCGTTGCCGGCATCATCTACGATCCGATGGGCGACGACTGGGTGATGGCGGAAAAGGGCGCCGGTGCCTGGCTGCGCCGGCCGGATGGCGAGGCGCAGCGACTGCGCGTGGCCGAGCCTGTCGTGCTCGAGGAGATGGTCGGGATGGCCTCGACCGGCTATCTGCCGAAGGAGAAGCGGGCCGAAGTGCTCGGCAATCTCGCCAAGGTGCGCTTCCTCACCAATTACCGCTGTGCCGCTCACGAATACCGGACCTTTGCCGGCGGCCATGTGCATTACCTGATGTACAACAAGCTGATGCCTTGGGACCATCTGGCCGGCACGCTGATCTCGCAGGAGGCAGGCGGCTTTGCGGCGCGCATCGACGGCTCGCCCTACCTGCCGCATCATCTCGATGGCGGCTTGCTGATTGCCCCCGACAGGGCCTCGTGGGAGGTGCTGCGGCGCGAGGTTTTTACGGTCTGAACGTGTGCACCTGACTGGTCGGGCCGGATCTATCGTCGAAAGCTCGCTCGCAGAACTCAGATTTTGCGGCCGAGTTCTGCGACAACAAAATTCCTGCATTGCCGACGACGCTCGCGTCGCCTCGCGAAACTTAGGAATTGGGCGACGGCCCCTCAAACCAGACGCCGCTGAAATTCGGTTCGACCGGTCCGGTAAGAAACACGCTTCCGATACCGTCCCACCTGACCGTAACCGTTCCGCCGTCGCATTCGACGTCGACAGAGTCGCCCAACAAACCGCGCCGGATTCCATTTACGGCTGCGCCGCAGGAACATGATCCCGAGCCAAGCGGAATCCCACCGCCGCGTTCCCATATGCGGAGACGAATCCTTGTCGGACTAAGTACCTGAACGAAATGGACATTGGTCTTTTGCGGAAACAATGGGTGCGATTCCATCTCAGGTCCAAGCGTCTCCACATCCACGGCTTCCAAATCTTCGACAAAGAACGTGCAATGTGGATTGCCCATACTGCAAGCAGTCGGGTTGCCTGGTAGAGGCAGCGTTAAGGTGTCCACTTCCTGGGCGATCGGTACATCGTGCCAATGTAGAAGCGGTTCACCCATATCAACCGATATCAGGCCATCCGTTTCCAGAGAGCAATTGAGAAGCCCACGGTTGGTCCTGACCATAACTGAGGAAGAGCCGGTTTCTCGCAGCAGCTGCCAAGCAACACCTCGTGTAGCACTACCGCATGCATCAAGCATTGAACCGTCGGGATTCCAGAACGTAAGCCGAACCGCAGCGTCATCGCAATCCGACATAACCGCGAGTTGATTGAAACCTATTCCCCGGTTCCGATCCCCGAGACGCTTGGCAATGTCTCGATTGATTTTGTTCGCTTGCCCACGCAGATCGACAACGACGAAGTCATCTCCGTTTGCGTGCATTTTCTGAAAACTGAAAGACATCGTTGCTCCAATGTACAATTCACTGCAAAACCCATATCGCCGCAAAAATCCCGATCAAAACAACAGTTTTGCGACTGATTTCACAATATCGCAATATCAGTCCTTTGCGGATTTGCCGGAATTATCCGTAGAACTTTTCCATGAGGAAGTTTTCAAGGGCTTGCCCGCGTTTCTCGACGATCTGCCTCGTTACCACGCGGAAACCTTTGCGCTCGAAGAACGGTCGAGCCGTTCGGCTGGCTTCCGTATAGATTCTGCCGAAGCCGAGCCTCAGCGCTTCATCTTCGACCCTGCTCAACAGAAGGCTTGCGATACCAAACCGTTGAAATTCGGGGTGCACGAACATCATGTCCAGGCAGCCGTCGCCGGTCAGATCCGAAAATCCTACCGGCTTTCTGTCAAATTCCGCGATCCAGGCTGGCCTGCTGATCCTTCGCTCCGCCCATCGACTGCGGTCTTCCACCCTTGCCCAGGCCTCTATCTCTGCCGGTGAATAGTCCTTCGACGAGACTTCGCGAATAGCGCGCAGGAAAATGTCAATCGTCGCGTCTATGTCACTTGGCGTGTAAGGCCGGATCAGAATTCGGTCGTCCATCGAGAATGCCTTTCACCTACACCGCCTTACGCTATAGGAGAGCGAGAATTTGTTCCCACGCTCGCCGTCCCAATTCGGTATCGGCTTCATGACTTCCGCCGTGAGCATGTAGCGATGATCGGGGAGTGGTTTCGCCCGGGAGCAGAATGCGATGGCCCGCCGTTTCTCCGAGGACGATTTCCGTAGGTAAGCCCGAATCTGCGCGACGCCGTACGATCGACGCGGCGAATTTGTCCGACGGCCAAAGGACGTCATCACATCCCGCTACAAGGAGAATTCGAGCATTGGTTCTCTCCAAGGGGATCGTCGCTGCCTCGATCTCGGGCTCGTGCACATGGAGGCATCGTTCGAACAGGCCGCGATAGGCGACGAGCCCGTTCCTGTATTCCCGCACCCAATTGGGGTCCGACGATACGAAAGGAAGCGGCTTGCCTTGCAAAGTCCAGGATGAGCGTTCCGGCCAGTTGACGCCATCGCGACCCGGACCGATATTTCCCCATACGACTGAGGATGGGCTCATTGCGACGACAGCGCTGATGCGCGGATCGTGGACCGCCGCAAGCAGCGCGGCTTCGGCGCCTTTCGATGTTCCAACCAGGACGAGGCGTTTGCAGCCGAGTTCCACCAGATAGTCTATCGCTGAGAAGAAGGTTTCCAGCGGCACCTCGCAAATACCCGGCACCTGACCTTCGCCGCCGAACCAGCGAAGGGCCATTGCCGTTACGCCCTGGCTCGCAAACAATCTGGCGCGGGCCGCATCGACCCGGCCACTGGAACCAGAGAGCACCAAGACGCCGGTGCCGGTGTCCGGTTCGGAATGAAAGACCTCGCCCTGCAGTTCCGGAGGGAGACGGCGATGTTCTGTATCCAAAACCAAACCCTCCGCTTGGGTCAGAAGTGGGCCGCACCCGGATCGAGCTGCGGGCCGTCGCCCGGGTGGGTGAAGAGCTTGCCGTTCTCAGCCCAAAGCGTGGCCGCGATCGTTACCGCGCCAAAGAGCGCGAAGCCGCCGAAGAGCGGCTGCACCGTGCCGTTGAACATCTGGCCGACCAGGCCGCCGAGGATGGCGCCCGCTGTCGTCGAGACGAAGCCGGTGATGGCGGTGGCGGTGCCGGCGAGATTGCCCATTGGCTCGAGGCTGATGGCGGTGAAATTGGTGGCGATCACGGCAAACATCATCAGCACGATGGTGAAGATGCCATAGGCGATGGCGAAGTCCGGTTTGCCGGCCAGCGAATAGAAAAAGCCCGCGGCCGACAGCCCCGTGAAGATCAGCAGGGCGGCATGCGAGATGCGGCGCATGCCGAATTTGCGGACGAAGGAGCCGTTGGCGAAATTGGCCACAGCGATGCCGCCGGCGGTGGCGGCAAAAGCGATAGGCAGCCAGTCGCCAAGGCCATAAACCTCGCCGAACACCTGCTGCACCGAGATCACGTAAGCGCTGATGACGCCGGTAAACATGGTGAGACCGATCATATAGCCGCAGGTGATGCGGTTGGTGAGCACGGTCTTGAAGCCATCGACGACAGAGGCGACCGACAGCGGCAGCCGCTCTTCCGGCGGCAGCGATTCTTTCAGCCGCAGAAAAGCCCAGACGAACAGGATCATGGCGATGATGCCAAGCAGGATGAAGATCCAGTGCCAATTGGCGTAGAGGATGATGAGCTGGCCGACGGAAGGGGCAACGATCGGCACGATCATGAAGACGATCATGACGTAGGACATGACACGGGCCATCTCGCGGCCGCCGAAGCAGTCACGCACCATGGCCATGGTGGTAATGCGCACGGCCGCACCGCCGATACCCTGGACGAAACGCATGATGAGCAGCATTTCGAAGCTACCCGTCGCTGCGGCGGCCAGCATTCCGAAGACGTAGCAGGCCAAGCCGCCGAGCAGGATTTTGCGACGGCCGAACGTATCCGAAAGGCTGCCGAAGAATATCTGCGAGACGCCGAAGCCGAGGAAGAACACGCCGATGATCAGCTGCGCGTCGTTGGGGTTGGTGACGCCGAGGGAATGACCGATATTGGGCAATGCCGGCAGCATGCTGTCGATCGCCATGGCGACACTGGCGGTCATGAGGGCGATGGTGACCACGAATTCGCCAAAGCCCATGCCGATGCGGCGGGAGCCCTGGTTTTCCTGGTGCGGTTTATGCGGCGGCGTCATGTGGTGAAATCCCGGATGCGGAGGAGGTGGCCGTTCAGAGGAGGTGGGCCGTTTCAGACGGCCGGGTTCTGCTGTTGGAAGAGGCGGCCCTTCTCGGCGATCAGCACGAAGACGAGGCCGATAATCGACACGAAGAAGTACCCCGCGACCATCGGCAATGCAGTGCCGTCAAAGGCCTGGCCGATGCCGGCGCCGATCAGGGCGCCGCCGACCGTGCTCATGAAACCGAGAACGGAGGAGGCAGTGCCGGCGACGTGGCCGAGCGGCTCCATGGCGAGCGAATTGAAGTTTGAGCCGATCCAGCCGAACTGGAACATGGCCAGGCCGAAGAAGGAGATGAACAGAGCAAAGGGCATCGGCTCGGAGCTCGCCATCTGGACGATCAGCCAGATGGTGTTGATGACGATGAAGCCGATCAGCGAGCCATGCGACAGGCGGCGCATGCCGAGCTTGCCGACGAAACGCGAATTGAAAAAAGACGACAGCGACATGAAGATCGCCACGCCGGCGAAGGCGAAGGGGAAATAGACGCCGAGGTCGTAAATGCCGACATAGACCTGCTGGGCTGAATTGATGAAGCCGAACAAGGCGCCGAAGATGAAGGTGCTGGCGATGGTGTAGCAGAGCGCCGTGCGATTGGTCAGCACCAGTTTGAAGGCACCAAAGATCGAGCGGGCGGTGAAGGGGCGGACATTGGCGGGGTGCAGGGTTTCCGGCAGGCGGAGATAGGCCCAGACGGCGATACCAGTCGCCATGGCGGCGATGAAGAGGAAGATCAGATGCCAGTTGCCGAAGAACATGACGATCTGGCCGGTGCCGGGCGCAATCACCGGCACGATCATGAAGACCATCATGATCAGCGACATGACTTCGGCCATCTGCCGGCCGCCATAGATATCGCGGACAATGGAGACGGTGATGACGCGGGTGGCCGCCGAACCGACGCCCTGGACGAAACGCAGGGCGAGCAAGCCTGCAAAGGTAGGGACGAAGACGATACTGATGGCGGAGAGAATGTAGATGACGAGACCGATCAAGAGCGGCGTGCGGCGGCCGAAACGGTCAGACAGCGGCCCGTAGAACAGCTGGGCACAGCCGAAGCCGAGCAGATAGGTGGAGACGACGAATTGGCGATGATTTTCGCTCTCGACGCCGAGGCTCGCGCCGATCTGCTGCAAGGCCGGCAGCATGATATCGATCGCCAGAGAGTTGACGGCCATCAGGAAGGCGGCGAGCGCGATAAATTCTCGCTTGCCCATGGGCAGGCGGCCCGCGGACACGGCTTGTGATGAATCTGTCACAAAGATATTCCCATAAACAGGCTAAGGCGCTGCTAGCCGCAGCGCCTCGGACTCAAGATTACAGATTTGGAAACCGGGCGGACGCCCGGTGACCGATCAGGCGGCGCCGCGCACGGTGATGCCGTTTTCCTGGAGGTGCTGCTGCAGCTCACCGGCCTGGAACATTTCCCGGACGATGTCGCAGCCGCCAACGAACTCACCCTTTATGTAGAGCTGCGGGATCGTCGGCCAGTTGGAATAATCCTTGATGCCCTGGCGGATTTCCGAATCGGCGAGCACGTTGACGCCCTTATAGTCGACACCGACGTAATCGAGAATCTGCACGACCTGGCCGGAGAAACCGCACTGCGGAAACTGCGGCGTGCCCTTCATGAAGAGGACGACGTCGTTGCTCTTGATTTCGTTGGCGATGAATTCGTTAATGCCGCTCATAGAACCAAATCCTTTCAACAGGCGGGTTAAAGGCCCGCCGTTTCAATCGTTGTCTTTAGATAGCATGCGACAGCAGGAATTCCAGCCGCCCAAACCAAAAAAAGACCAATTATCGCAGGCCTCTCCGGGGTTGTTGCCGGCGCGTTACGGTTGGTGGGTGAGATAGGCCTGAATCTGTTCGATTTCAGTATCGGTGAAATATTTGAAATCCCACTGCGAAACCTGCGTCATCACGCCGAGATCGCGGCCTCCGACACCCTTGCCGGTGCGCAGCAACGTCTTGAAATCGGCAGGCGAATAGGATTGCGCCAGGGGCTTCAGCGCCGGGGCGAGAAAGGCTTCGGACTGCTTTGCCGTATCGAGATTGTGGCAGTGGCTGCAATCGGTCCTGAAGGCATATTCGCCGATATCGGCCGGGCGCGTCGCGGCGGGGGTGATGACGGCGGGCATCAGATCGGCCTCGAAGGGGATCTTGTCGAGCGCCAGGCCCACGCGGCCGAGCGGTCCCCATTGCGTTCCTCCCACGACGGCGTCGGGAAGTTGCTTCAGAGTGCGAAGCCAGGTGATCAGTGCTGCCATGTCGTCGTCGGTGATATTGGCAAAATTACCGGCCGGCATGATGAAGACGCCGGTGCCGTCCTTCTTGACGCCGTGGCGGATGAGACGCACGAGTTCTGCATCGCTGTACATAGGCACGAGGCGGGTCAGGTTCGGTGCGACGATGCGGCCGACGCCGGGCTCGTCGATCAGCACGTTGCCGGCATCGTGATGGCAGCCGCCGCACATCAGCGTGCGAGCGCGGCGTTCCGCCTCTTCGGGGGACAGCGTGGTCTTGACGGCAAAATCGGCCGCCGCGACGTCGTAGGTCCGGGAAAGGCGCATCTCCGACAGGGCGTAGACGCCGGCAACGGCGATGAGACAGATCGCGACGACGGCCGCGAGGACAATTTTCAAAATACGTTTCATCGGCTCGGCCCCCCAAATGGCCTTTTGGAGGCGGACGTGCCGCGCTCCATCGTGATAATCCGTTTGAAATCGGCATAGGCTAGCGCCGGCTTTCGCGTTGCCGCGGCTTATCGAGCCGGCGCGGATATTGGAAATCTGCAAGATCGATGCCGGCGAAGGCACCAAACACTAAAGCACGTCGCATCAACTTGATTCATGCGACGTGCTTTAGTCCTTTGTTTTTATGCATGTCGTTATCCCGGAACCGCTGCACACTTCCGGGCGACATGCATCAGCCGCGGCGCTGGCGGCTGCGGCCAGCGGCGGTGCGGCGCTTGCTGACCTGTTTACGGGCGGGCTTGCGTGTGGTTGCGGTGGTTTTGCGGCCGGTCGAGGTCGGCTTGCGTGCTGCAGTCGTCGTCGCCGGGCTGCGCGTTTTGCGCTTCTTGCGCTTCGCCGTGGCGCGGCCGGTGGTTTTCTTCAGGATTTCCTTCAACACGCTGTCGACGACGCCCGATATCAATTCTTTGACAAGATCGGCCACAAAACCCCTCCGTTCGTGGTGGAAACGACATGGGTGCTATTGAATTCCGGAAGAGTTCCGTTAGCAAGACGGCTTCGAGACCAAAGCCGCTTTTTTGCCGATTTGGCGGCAAAGCGGGCCGGATCACAAGCAACATGCCGGCCATTCGCCCGGCCGGAAGGTGGAATGAAACTGATCGAAACGCGGGTCGTCCTACACTTCGCCGGCTTCGAGCCGCTTGACGGCGCCGCCCACAGGGCGCGCTACGAACGTTCTGCCAAGCAGAGCGCTGCCGTCTGGGGCTATTTAGTTGAGGTGGGAGTGCCAGCGGCAGGAAGCGACCCCCTCAGTTTCGAGGTCACGGCGGGCAGCGGGGCAGCCGGCGGCGCGACGCCTGAGGCAAGGACCGACTCTCCCGGCTGGAAGACGAAGAGCCGGATCCACATGGTCGATCACGACGCACTGGTAAGCCGGCTGCGCGGCGGCAATACGCTGCGCCAGATCATTGCGGGCTTCCGCAGTTGCGCCCAAATCATATTGGAAGGCGGCATGCGGGGATATTTCCGGCACGCCTGGCGCTTCGGCCTGTTCTTCCTCTTTCCGTTCCTGCTGACGGCGCTGGCAATTGCGCTGACGGCGCTAATCGCTGTGCTGCCCTATGGTCTCGGCTTTTCGCCGTGGCACATGCTGTGGAGCGGGCCGCTGGCGCTCTGCTTCTTCATCTTCGCCTTCCTGCCGTTTTCCGAACGCTTCCATACGCTGCACCTGTTTGCCGATTGGAAAATGGCGGTGGCGCTCGGCCGCATGGACCAAACCGATTTCAACGACTGGCTGGAAGACCGGGCTGCTGCCGTGCGCAAGGCGCTTGATGAAGAGGCAGACGAGTATGTGATCTCCTCGCACAGCATGGGGTCAAACGTCGCCGCCCATGTCATCGGCATATTGCTGGAAAGGGAGCCGGAGATCTTCAAGGGCAAGCGTGTGGTGTTTGCCACCCTTGGCAGTGCCATCCTGCAATGCGCGCTGCTGTCATCGGCAACGCAGCTTCGCGCCCGCGTCGGGCTGATCGCCCGTTGTCCCGAAATCTCCTGGCTCGACGTGCAGTGCCTGACGGATTCAATCAATTTCTACAAGGTGCCGGTCGTCGCCGTTTCCGGCCATGCGGATGCACCTCCGGCGAAGATGATGCTGATCCGCGTCAAGCAGATGCTGACGCGCGAGCACTACCGCAAGATCCGCAAGGATCAGTTGCGTGTCCACCGGCAATATGTGCTTGGTCCCGATCTGCCGGCGCCCTTCGACTTCACGCTGATGACCTCGGGACCGATGCCGGCTTCGATCTTTGCCAGCCCAGACGAAAAGAGAATGCCCGGCTGAGGCCGGACATCACCTATTCGGATAACTGCGGGCTCTATTCCGGCGCGGAGGTCTGCAGCGCGAGCGCGTGCAACACGCCGCCCATATTGCCCTTTAGCGCCTCGTAGACCATCTGGTGCTGCTGCACGCGGCTCTTGCCGCGGAAGACTTCGGCGACGACTTCGGCGGCGTAGTGATCGCCGTCGCCCGCCAGATCGCGGATCGTTACCTTGGCACCGGGAATCCCAGCCTTGATCATGTCTTCGATATCGCCGGGTTTCATGGCCATGATCGTTACTCCTTGCGCATTATTCCGCGGCGAGTTCGCCGCGGCCTTCCATGAAGTCAGGGAACCACGATTCATGGGCATCGCGCAATTGCTGAATCGGCAGCGAGATGAGATCGCCGACGACGAGTGCCGTCCCTCCGACCGTGCCGAGACGGCGGAAAGGAACGCCGGCGCCTTCTGCATTGGCGCAGACGAAATTTGCAACGTCGGCAGGCACCGTCAAGAGGTAGCGAGCCTGGTCTTCGCCGAAGAGCAGGGCATGCGGCGCGCCTTTGCCTTCGCCGAGATCGATCGTCAGGCCCTTGTTCGATGCCATGGCCATTTCGGCGAGCGCGACGGCAAGGCCGCCGGACGAAATATCGTGGCAGGCGGTCGCCTGGCCGTTGCGGATGACGGAGCGGACGAAATCGCCGTTGCGCCGCTCGGCAAACAGATCCACCTCGGGTGCGGGACCTTCTCGGCTGGCGAGAACATCGCGGAGATAGACCGACTGGCCGAGATGGCTGCCGTCGACGCCGATCATGATCACCTTGTCGCCGTCATTGGCGGCACCGATGCGGGCCATCTTGCGCCAGTCCGGCAGCAGACCGACGCCTGCGATCGTCGGGGTCGGCAGGATGGCGACGCCGTTGGTCTCGTTGTAGAGCGAGACGTTACCTGAGACGATCGGGAAATCGAGCGCCCGGCAGGCTTCGCCAATGCCCTTCACCGCCTCGACGAACTGGCCCATGATTTCGGGCTTTTCGGGATTGCCGAAATTGAGATTGTCGGTGGCAGCGAGCGGCTCAGCGCCTGTCGCGGTAATGTTGCGCCAGCATTCGGCGACCGCCTGCTTGCCGCCTTCGAAGGGGTCGGCCTCGACGTAACGCGGGGTGACGTCGGAGGAGAAGGCGAGAGCCTTGCTCGGATGGCCGTCGACGCGCACGACGCCGGCATCGCCGCCCGGAAGCTGCAGCGAATTGCCCTGGATCAGCGTGTCATACTGCTCGTAGACCCAACGGCGGCTCGACTGGTTGGCGGAGCCGACAAGCTGGAGCAACGCCTGGCCGTAATCCTCAGGGGCTGCGACGAGATTGGCAGGCAGGGGAGCCTGCTTGCCGGATTCGCGCCAGGGGCGGTCATATTCCGGCGCCTGGTCGCCGAGATCCTTGATCGGCAGATTGGCGACTTCCTCGCCCTGGTGTATGACGCGGAAGCGCAGATCGTCGGTGGTTTTACCGACGATGGCGAAGTCGAGGCCCCATTTGACGAAGATCGCCTTGGCTTCGGCTTCCTTCTCCGGCTGCAGCACCATGAGCATGCGCTCCTGGCTTTCCGACAGCATCATCTCGTAGGCGGTCATCATCTCTTCGCGGACGGGCACCTTGTCGAGCTCGAGCAGGATGCCGAGATCGCCCTTGGCGCCCATTTCGACGGCCGAGCAGGTGAGGCCGGCCGCACCCATGTCCTGGATGGCGATCACGGCGCCGGTCTGCATCAGCTCGAGGCAGGCTTCGAGCAGGCACTTTTCGGTGAAGGGGTCGCCGACCTGAACGGTCGGGCGCTTTTCCTCGATCGATTCATCGAATTCGGCCGAGGCCATCGTCGCGCCGCCGACGCCGTCGCGGCCGGTCTTGGCGCCGAGATAGACGACCGGAAGGCCGACGCCCTTGGCTTCGGACAGGAAGATGGCATTGGATTTGGCGATGCCGGCGGCAAAAGCGTTGACGAGGATGTTGCCGTTGTAGCGCGCGTCGAATTCGACTTCGCCGCCGACCGTTGGCACGCCGAAGGAATTGCCGTAACCGCCGACGCCGGCGACGACGCCGGAGACCAGGTGGCGGGTCTTCGGGTGATCCGGCTCGCCGAAGCGCAAGGCGTTCATCGCGGCGATCGGGCGCGCGCCCATGGTGAAGACATCACGCAAGATGCCGCCGACGCCGGTCGCAGCCCCCTGGTACGGCTCGATATAGGAGGGATGGTTGTGGCTCTCCATCTTGAATACGACGCAATCGCCATCATCGATATCGACCACGCCGGCATTTTCGCCCGGGCCCTGGATGACGCGCGGCCCCGTGGTCGGCAGGGTGCGCAGCCACTTCTTCGAGGATTTGTAGGAGCAGTGCTCGTTCCACATGGCCGAGAAGATACCGAGCTCCGTAAAAGTCGGTTCGCGGCCGATCAGATCGAGGATGCGCTGGTACTCGTCCGGCTTCAGGCCGTGGCTTGCAATGAGTTCCGGCGTGATCGGCTTGGTGTTTGGAATGGTCATGAGCGGAAAGTCCCTGGCGCGTTTGCGCTGTCTTTAGCTTATGTAGCGGCAACGTGCGACAGAAAAAAGCCCGCCGTCAACAGAGGGCGAGCAGGCATTTCCCACAAAGGGTCAAACCACTCAGAACTTGTAGCCGACCTGCAGGCCGGCGCGCGTCATGCCGTCATTCGGGCCGTCGCAGAGATTGGCATGCGAGGAGTGGGCGATCTGGGCCATCACGTTCCAATGAGGGGTGAAACGGTAGCCGGCGCCTGCATATTCGTGGAAGAGAACGCGACAGCCAAGTTCCGGGCCGTCGCCATTGCCCTCGAGATCGCCGGTATGGATGACGCCGCCGAAGCCGGCTTCGGCAAAGAGCTTCTCGTTGAAATTGACCGTCCAGGTGAAGCCTGTGAAGAACTGGGTGGCCTCGCCGGATGTGCCGATCGAGGTGCCGAGATGCACACGAGGGTGCAATAGCTGCTGCTGCCAGCCGACGGCCGTCTCGTAGCCGAAGGGATCGAAGAGGGCGGTGATTTCGGGAAAGACGCCGTCTTCTCTGGAATGGCCGGATTGCACCGAGGTCGAGACCCCGAAACGCAGCTCGTCGAATATCTGCTCGCCGGCATTCGCCGAACCTGCGACCAAGGTGCCGGCGACTACTGCCAATGACGCCGTACTCAAAAAACGCAACGCGATTCTTTCGAAGTCGACCGTCATCTGCTGTCCTTTGATTCGCGTCTGGCGAGAACAACAAAGAGGTAACACGGAGGTTGAGTCGGTTAGTGGCGCGGAATACGCCCTGACGTTTTTTCTAAATTATGACGTGTATTTGCAACACGTCATATTTCACCGTCATAGGCGGAACCGCCATTTTCCAGCAGCCGGCGCAGGATCATCAGGCCGGAGATCAGTTCCTGCCCCGTCTTCGGCGAGGAAAAACCGATGCGAACGCGATGATAGGATTTCTCCCCGCGGGCTGCCTTGAACTCGTCCTCGTCGTCGACGAGCACGCCGTCGCGGAAGGCGGCATTCTTGAAGGTGCCCGACATCCAGGGCTCCGGCAATTTCAGCCAGAGGAAGGGCGCATGCAGGTGCGACGTGAAATCGAAGCCTTGCAGTTGCTCCCGGGCAAGCCGGACACGCCGGGAGAGTTCTTGGACGCTCTGCTTGCGGATCTCGTGGGCCGTGCCGCTTTCGACGAGGCGCGCACAGGTCTCGGCCAGGATGAAGGGCAGGCCGCCGGTGATCATCTTGTGCGTCACCCGGATGCGCTGGGCAAAATGCGGCGGGCAGGCTACCCAGCCGCCGCGCACGCCGGCGGCGACCGATTTCGACAGGCCGTTGACCAGGAAGGTTCGATCGGGGGCAAGTGAGGCGATGAGCGGCGTGTCATCGTCGGCCATGCCGCCGTAGAGATCGTCTTCGATCAGCCAGACGCCGTGTCTTCTGGCGATTGCAGCGATTGCCACGCGCCGCTCGTAGGGCATGATCGTCACCGTCGGATTGTGGACGGTCGGCATCAGGAAGGCGATCTTCGGATGCTGCTGCTGGCAAAGCCGCTCGAAATCGTCGGGGATCACGCCGAGTTCATCGGACTCGACCGTCAGCGTGCGGCGGCCGAGAAGGCGGGCACTGCGGCTGACCTGGGTGTAGGTGAGATCCTCAAAGACGATCTTGTCGCCCGGCGCCGAGACGGCGGCGATGACGGCGATCGCCGCCGCATGGGCGCCGAGGGTCGGCACGATGTTTTCGACATCCGGCGTCCAGCCGCTGCGGGCAAGCCAGAGACGGCCGGCTTCAAACCAATTGCGCGGAAAATTGCGGGAATAGGATGAAATCTCGGCGAGGTGCTGTTCGCCGATTTCCGCAAGGATGCCGGATATGATCTTGCCCTGGCCGAGGTCGGGGGCGGCAGTGGTGTCAAAGCGGATCTTATCTGCAGGCGCGTCCTGGATGCGGGTGCCGCCAAGCGAAACAGTCAGCGGGTCGGTCTGTTCTCCGGGTTCGGTCTCGGAACGGTTCAGCACATAGGTGCCGCGCCCGACCTCGCCTGCGACCAGGCCACGTTCGTGCACCAGGGCATAGGCCCGGCCGATCGTGCCGATTGTCACCCCGATATCATAGGCGAGATTGCGTTGCGGCGGCAATTTGCTGCCGGCGGGCAGGGCGCCGCTGGAGATCGCGGATTCGATGCTGTCGGCTAGCCGCAGATAGACCGGACCGGAACCGCGGGAAATATCAGGAAGCCAATTTGTCATGGTGACAACTACCTATATTGTCACATTGTCCCTGTCAAGATTAAGAGTCAATTCCAACGCAGAGCCGAGAGGATTCCTGGAATGTCTGCCTTGCCTGAGATCACAATGCCGATTGTACCGATTGTCTCTTATGACGATAGGAGACAGATCGTCCTCCCCGACGCGCCTGCCGAGGCGACGACACGTTTGGGGCGGATCTGGGCGGCGATGCTTCTCTGGCATCAGAAGCGGGAAGGCCGCCGGGCCTTGAGAAATCTGACGGCGAGCGAACTCAAGGATATCGGCGTGTCGCAGTCCGATGCGGCGCGCGAAGTCGGCAAGTCGTTCTTCTGGGATTGATCGAGCCTTGGCAGCTGACCGCAGCGTCAGCTGCAGGCCTTGTTGCCCCCGGACCAGCGATTGACATCTGCGGCAATGCGGCCGGCGACCGGCTCCGACATCATCGGACCGAAGGCCTGGAGGCGCGACGGGCTTCCCTCGGCCTGCACGACGAGCAGCGGCCGGCTTTCCGGGCTGCCCTTGTGCACAAGCAGGATGCGTGGGCGGCCGGAGAAGGAATTGAGCTCCGGCGCAAGCTTGTAAGCGGCAAAAGCCGGATCACCAGATTTGAACCAGCAGGCATTGGCGGCGAGCGCCACGCGCTCCATCGTCGGCAGCGCGGCGCGGTTCGGACTGGTCGTCGGTGCGGGGGTCTGGCAGGCTGCGACCATGGCTGCAAGAGTGGCGAGCAGGGCAGCGTTAGCGACGGAATGGCGAGGGCGCATCGATCTTGCTCCGGATCCGGATAAAAGGATTTTGAGTTCAAAGTGCCACAGCGATCTTCACGCATCTGAAAAGAGGCGCGGCGCTGTAGATCAGGCGGCGATGACGTCGAGCGCCGAGGCGAAGAGGCCGCGGCCGTCCGAACCGCCATGGGCGGCTTCGATCAGGTTCTCGGGATGCGGCATCATGCCGAGCACATTCCCCTTTTCATTCATGACGGCGGCAATGTCGTTGATCGAGCCGTTCGGATTGGTGCCCTCGGCATAACGGAACACCACCCGGCCATTGCCCTCAATCTGCGCCAGCGTTGCTTCGTCGGCGAAGTAATTGCCGTCGTGATGAGCGACGGGGCAGCGGATGACCTGGCCTTGTGCGTAGGCACGGGTGAAATCCGTCTCGGCATTGACGACTTCGAGCTTGATCTCGCGGCAGACGAATTTCAGCGAGGCATTACGCATCAGCGCGCCAGGCAGCAGGCCGGCCTCGACGAGGATCTGGAAGCCGTTGCAGACGCCAAGCACTTTCACGCCCTTTGCCGCCTTGTCGATGATCGCCTGCATGACCGGCATGCGGGCGGCGATGGCGCCGCAGCGCAGGTAATCGCCATAGGAGAAGCCGCCGGGGATGACGATCAGGTCGACATCGGGGATCTCGGTTTCCGTCTGCCAGATCGTCACCGGTGGCTTGCCGGAAATCTTGGTCAAAGCGGCAATCATATCGCGGTCGCGGTTGAGGCCCGGAAGTTGAACGACGGCTGATTTCATGGGGTCCCCGCGTCTGGCGAAAGATATTGAACTGGAACGCTTTCGGCGAGCCATACTCCATTGTCGGAGACAAAGAAAGAATGGCCCTCTGAAAACATGCGGGCCGCATCCACACGCAGGATGACATGGTCACCCCTACGGCGCATTGCGACGATTTTTGCGGTTTCGACATCCATTGAGAGATGAACGTGGTGCCGCTGCATCTTCTTCAAGCCTTCGCGCTCGATCGCGTGCCAGCTCGTCAGTGACGTGCCGTGATAAAGCACTGCCGGCGGTTCCACCTGGTTCAAAGCGAGATCGACCTCGACGCTATGACCCTGATTGGCGCGAATTCTGTTATCGGCGAGGGTGAAGCGCTTCTTCGGATTGTTTTCGACAATCTCGACAATATCGCCGCGGGAAACATCGTATTTCGATGTCACCGCTTTTTCGAGCGCATCGAACGACACCCATCCTTCGGCATCGAGCGTCAAACCCGCGGTATCGGGCGCATGACGCAAGACATAGCTGATAAATGTCGAGACTTCCGTCTCCAGCTTTGTCTTCGTCATGACGCCAAATCCTCAAAGTCCGCCGGACGACGGGTCTGTGATCGTCAGTCGATCGCGATCGCGTAGTTCTCGATCACCGTATTGGCGAGCAGTTTTTCGCACATGGCCTTGAGGTCGGCCTCGGCCTTGGCCCTGTCGGCGCTTTCCAGCTCCAGGTCAAAGACCTTGCCCTGCCTTATATGGCCGACGCCCGAGAAGCCAAGGGCGCCAAGCGCGCCTTCGATAGCCTTGCCCTGCGGATCGAGAACGCCGTTTTTCAGCGTGACGGTGACACGAGCCTTGATCACTTTGTCTTCCCTGCCTTACTTGACCAGAACCGGGCCGGTGCCGCGCACAGGCTCGTTTTCATTGATGATGCCGAGACGACGCGCCACTTCGGAATAGGCTTCGAGCAGCCCGCCGAGATCGCGGCGGAAACGATCCTTGTCCATCTTCTCGTGGGTCTCGATATCCCAAAGCCGGCAGCTGTCCGGCGAGATTTCGTCGGCAAGAATGATGCGCATCATATCGCCTTCGAAGAGGCGGCCGCATTCGATCTTGAAGTCGACGAGCTGGATGCCGACGCCAAGGAAGAGGCCGGTCATGAAGTCGTTGACGCGGATGGCAAGCGCCATGATGTCGTCGAGCTCGGCGGGATTGGCCCAGCCGAAGGCGGTGATGTGCTCTTCGGAGACCATCGGATCGTCAAGCGCGTCGGACTTGTAATAGAATTCGATGATCGAGCGCGGCAGTACCACGCCTTCATCGATGCCGAGGCGCTTGGCGAGCGAACCGGCGGCGACGTTGCGCACGACGATCTCCAGCGGGATCATCTCTACTTCCTTGATCAACTGCTCGCGCATGTTGAGCCGGCGGATGAAATGAGTAGGGATGCCGATCTTGTTCAGATGGCTGAAGATATATTCGCAAATGCGGTTATTGAGGACGCCCTTGCCATCGATGACTTCGTGTTTCTTCTTGTTGAAGGCAGTGGCATCGTCCTTGAAGAACTGGATCAAAGTGCCCGGTTCCGGGCCTTCATACAAGATCTTTGCCTTGCCCTCGTAGATACGGCGGCGACGGTTCATCGTGGTCATTCTCTATTGTTGGCGCTCTTGGGATAGCGCGAGTGGATCGATCTCGTGGCGTCCCCTTAAAGGAAAAGAGTGGGTTTCACAATCCGCCTGTCCCTCCTTCGCCGGTTTCGGGATTTCTGGCCCGGTTTCCGGATTTCGTGGTCCCTGCTTCCGGATTTTACGAAATACCGCCAAGAGAATCGAATGAATTCGCAAGACGAGTCTACCGCCTTTTCCCATACGGTGAAATGACGGCGAAATGGCGGGAGGTTTATGCAGGTCTTTATTTGGCGGCTCTGCTTGGCAGCGCGTGACGAAGCTGCGTCTGTAGGGCGCGCGCGGCGATTTGCCCGTGGCGCCAGCTTCCGGCACGGATGAAGGAGGGGATCTGCATGGCCGGCATCGGCCGGGCAAGCGCATAACCCTGCAGCGTGTCGCAGTCGAGTTCTTCGAGAATGCGGATATGATCGGCCGTTTCAACACCCTCGGCGATGACAAGGATGTTCAGCGAGCGACCGATATCGATGATCGAGCCGACGAGTTTGCGCTGCTCGGCCGATTGCGGCAGCATGCGGATCAGCTCGCGGTCGATCTTCAGCGTCTTCGGGCTCAAGCGCAGCAGGCTGACGATCGAGGCATGGCCGGTGCCGAAATCGTCGATCTGGATGTCGATGCCGAGCTTGCGCAGCTTTTTCAGGTTGGCGGCCACCGCCTCGTCGCAATCGTCGAGCGAGATCGACTCCAGCAATTCGAAGGCGAAGGTGCCGGGCTGGATCTTCAGGGCGCGGAGTTTCTTGCCGAGATCGGGATCGGCGAGCCGTCTGGCGGAAACGTTGACCGATATTTTCGGAACCGACAGCCCGTCCTTGATCCAGGTGCGGCGATCGGCCATGGCGCGCTCCAGGATCAGGGCGTCGATGGTCGAGACGACGTCGAGGTCTTCGGCAATATCGAGGAAGCGGTCGGGTGTCAGCAGCCCGTGCACCGGGTGCTGCCAACGGGCCAGTGTCTCGACGCCTGCGACATCCAGCGTGCGGGCATCGAACTGCAGCTGATAGAAGGGTACGAATTCATTGCGCTCGAGGCCGATCAGGATCTCGTCGGCAAGGTGCTTGGCGGAGATGATGTCGCGGCGGGCAGCAGCCGAGAAAAATTCGAAGCGGTTGCGGCCCAGGCCTTTGGCACGATAGAGCGCGATATCGGCATCGAGCAGCATCTGCTTGGCGTCGAGTGTCGGTCCGCTGTCGATGGCGATGCCGATGCTGGCGCCGAAACGGCAGTCGTGGCCCTCATATCGGACGGGTTTGCGCAGTTCGCGAATGACGCGTTCGGCAAGTCCGCCGATCTTCTTCGATGCGGGATCGACGATGCAGAGAATGACGAATTCGTCGCCGCCGATGCGGGCGACGAAATCGGCGGCGCGCACGGAGTTTTTGAGCACGCTTGCGGCATGCCGCAGCATGGCGTCGCCGGCTCGGTGGCCGAGCGTATCGTTGATCTGCTTGAAGCGGTCGAGATCGATATGCAGGATCGCCAGCGCCAGGCCCTTGGCGCGGCATTCGGCCGAGCGTTCGTCCAGCATCTTGTCGAGATAACGGCGGTTCGGCAGGCTGGTAAGATAATCGTGCAGCGCCAGGTGTTCGATGCTCTCCTTGGCGGCTTCGAGTTCGCGGTTGCGGGCCTCGGCCAGATCCTTGGCGCGTTGCAGCTCGTTTCGCAGCGCGACCTCCTCGGTGACGTCCCAATTGGCGCCGATCAGCTTGCGGTGACCGTTGCCGTCGACGAAGAAGGCCGAGCGGGCGCGGATGACGCGTTCGGCGCCGTCGCCGCGGATGATGCGGTATTCCTGCTGGAAATCGCTTCCGCTTTCGACGCTGCGGTCGGACAAGCCCAGCACGCGCTCGCGGTCGTCGGGATGCAGGCTTTTCGCCCAGACGTCGTGGGCGATCTGACGCGAGACGCCCTTCAGCCCGTAAATGGCGATGAGGCGCTCGTCCCATTCGACGATGTCATTCTCGATATCCGCCTCGAAGACGCCGATGCGGGATGTCTCCAGCGCCAGGTCGAGCCGGCGCGACAGACGCGACAGCGTCTCCTCGGCCTCCTTGCGGGCGGTGATATCGGTATCCGTGCCGACGATGCGTGTCGGCACGCCGCTCTCGTCCCATTCCACGCAGGCACCGCGGCAGTCGATCCAGATCCAGTGGCCGTCCCTGTGGCGCTCGCGATATTCGAAAATCTGGTAATCCGGATCGCCGGCGTTTTGCCGGTCGATGGCATGGACGACGAAATCCCGATCGTCGGGGTGGACGAGCTGCAGCCAGGTGTCGTACTCGCCGGCGGCTTCCTCGTCGGGTGCCATGCCGCGCATGGTCTTCCACGTCTGTGAGTAATATTTTCGGTCAAGACGGTAGTTGTGATCCCATACGCCAAGGCCGGAGCCGACGAGCGCATGGTTCCACCGGCTCTCCCGCTCCGCCAGTTCGGAATCGTCTGCCCCGCTGCCAACGCTTGCCTCAGCCGCTGGGGCCTCGCCGTGCGGATCATCGGCCTCTGGATGGGCTTTCTTCACGGGCATTCTCGCTTAGTTCATCTCGAAGCAGTCTGCTGTCATTCCATTAAGAAAGACTTAGAAAGCAATTCCGCAACTAGCGAGGCAGCCGGTCTTCCGCCAATCAGGCGGAGAGCTTACTGAGGAACTGGGCAAAGACCATCGTGCCTTCGGGCCAGGGGCCGTGACCGGAATCGGCATTGATATGGCCTGCCTCGCCTGCATCGACGATGAAAGAGCCCCAGCTGCCGGCGATATCGTCGGCATGTTCGTAGCTGCCGAACGGATCGTTGCGGCTGGCCACCGTGATCGACGGGAAGGGCAGCGGATCGCGCGGATAGGGGCCGAAGGTCATCAGATGCTTCGGGCGGATGTCGGGATTGGCGACATCGGGCGGGGCAACGAGGAAGGCGCCCGCCACCGGTTTGCGGAAATGCGGGATGGCGTGGATCGCCGAGGCCACGCCAAGCGAATGGGCGACCAGGATGACCGGACGGGTCGAGGCGTTCACTTCCTCGGCGATACGGGCGATCCAGTCGTCGCGGACCGGCTTAGTCCATTCGGCCTGTTCGACGCGCCGCGCCGTGCTGAGTTTTGCCTCCCAGCGGCTTTGCCAGTGGCTCGGGCCGGAGTTGGTGTAGCCGGGGATGATGAGGATATCTGCGTCTGAGGCTTTCATAGTGCCGCCGATGTGAGAAAGCTCGGCCCAGATGTCAAGAGGGGATGTGAAGGAGAGAGCGACACGGGCGATTTGGTTTGCTATATTGCTCCAGTGCCGGTTGCGGATTTCGTGTCGGCTTGCCCGCCGATTGCGTGTCCGCCGCCGACCAGGTCTCGGCTGAGGAGGAGAAAGCCATGGCGGCATTTCATGTCATGACGGGTGCAGGCGAAAGCTTGGCGCGGCCCGTTGTCAATCGCATCGGTATCGCCGACGTCTTCGACGCGCTGAAAAGCGGGTACGAGGATTTCATGGAGAAACCGTCGCACTACGTGTTCCTGTGCCTGATGTACCCGATCGCCGGCGTCTTCCTGACGCTGTGGACATCGGGCGCCAACCTTTTGCCGATGGTTTTTCCGCTGATGGCAGGTTTCGTGCTGATCGGCCCGATCGCAGCGATCGGCCTCTACGAGATCAGCCGCCGGCGCGAAGCCGGTCTCGACACGTCATGGACGCATGCGCTCGACGTACGCCATTCCCCGGCGCTGCCGTCGATCGTCGCCGTCGGGCTGATGCTTTGTGCGCTTTTCGTCGTCTGGCTGGTGGCGGCGCAGACGCTCTACAGCAATCTGCTCGGTGAAGTGTTTCCGCGCAGCATGGCGGATTTCTTCCGCCAGGTCTTCGGCACGCCCGAGGGCATGCAGTTGATCATCTGGGGCAATCTGATCGGCTTCGTCTTTGCGCTCGTGGTACTGTCGATGACCGTCATCACCTTTCCGCTGCTTCTCGACCGCGACGTCGGAGCAGTGGCCGCTGTCACGGCGTCGATCCGTGCGACGATTGCCAATCCGGTGCCGGTGCTGCTCTGGGGGCTGATCGTCGCAGCACTGCTCGTCATCGGCACGATTCCGGTGTTTGCCGGACTTGCGCTTGTCATTCCGATCCTTGGCCATGCGACCTGGCATCTTTATCGCAAGCTGATTGCGCGCGAAGCCGTGTAATCGAAGCTTTCCGGGGATCTCGAACTGTCGCGATCCCCGGAATTCAAAGCTTCGCCCGTTCCCGGAACCTCCAAACCTCTCGCCGCGTTATCTTTGACCGGCTTGTGGGAGGATTTCGGAGGTGACGATGAAGCATCTGTTCGCCCGCTTCTCGACCAAGATTTCGGAATGGGCCGGCAAGCCCGCGGTCTTCATCCTGGCGATCATCGCCGTCATCATCTGGGCGATACTCGGGCCCTTCTTCGACTATTCGGAAACCTGGCAGCTGGTCATCAACACCGGCACGACGATCATCACCTTCCTGATGGTTTTCGTGCTGCAAAACGCCCAAACGCGCGACACTCGGGCGATCCAGGCCAAGCTCAACGAAATCATCCTGACGAGCCACGCCGAAAACCGCTTCATCGGCATCGAAAATCTCGACGAGGAGGAGCTGAAGCGCCTCGACGAGTTGGTCGCCAAGGCGGCGAAGGGCAGGGGCGAGACGGAGGCTTGTAGGACAGAGGAGGCCGCCAATGCGGTGATGCCGAAAAAGGAGGAGACGAGGAAGCGTGCCGTGGCCGCCAAAGCGCCGAAGCAAAAACATCGGCCGCTTGAGAAGAACTAACTTATCAAATACAAATCGCAATCATATTGGGATCGTTACATGCAATGGCGGAGAAAATGAACGACTCCATTCTGAGAGAGCCGCAGGTTGAATTGTTTTTTCAGCCTTATTTCTTAGGAATGACGCTCGGTCATTTGCCGTTTTTCCTCGGATATTTCGAGATCGCAACCATGGTGCTGAAATTTATTCTTTCGCTGCCCATCGTGTTCATATTATTTGTTTTTTATCGCGTAAGGTATAATGAAATAAATTCACGTCCGTTTTGGTGGGCGTTTATTGTTTTTGTTCTTGCTCTATTGTTAGTCGTTGTAATGCTTTTGTTTTTATTTGCCGATGGCGATGGGAAACTATACCTGCCGGCTGTTTTCTTGGCTTTTTCGCTGCCTTCTGTCCTTGTCGCATGCGTCGCCTTCCCAGTTCTGCTCAGGCTGCGCCTAAGAAGAGAAAAGCTCCCATAAATCCCATCGTGAGATTAGCCGGCAGACGGCGCCAGCGAGGGCGCCGTCATCGCGTTGATCGCGAATCCTCAAGCGTTCCCAAACACCCGACGGAAAATCGTATCGACATGCTTCGTATGATAGCCGAGATCGAACTTCTCCTGGATATCCTCCTCGGAAAGCGCAGCGCGCACCTCAGCATCCGCCAGCAGCTCTTCCAGAAAGTCCTTACCCTGTTCCCAGACCTTCATGGCGTTACGCTGCACCAGGCGGTAGGCGTCTTCGCGGGAAGTGCCGGCCTGGGTCAGCGCCAGGAGGACGCGCTGGGAGTGGACGAGGCCGCGGAATTTGTTGAGGTTCTTCTCCATGTTCTCGGGGTAGACCAGCAGCTTTTCGATGACGCCGGCGAGACGCGAAAGGGCGAAGTCGAGAGTGACGGTGGCGTCGGGGCCGATCATGCGTTCGACCGAGGAGTGGGAGATATCGCGCTCGTGCCAGAGGGCGACGTTTTCCATGGCCGGCATGGCGTAGGAGCGGACCATGCGGGCAAGGCCGGTGAGGTTTTCGGTCAACACCGGGTTGCGCTTGTGCGGCATGGCCGAAGAGCCCTTCTGGCCGGGCGAGAAATATTCTTCCACCTCCAGCACTTCGGTGCGCTGCAGGTGGCGGATCTCGGTCGCCAGGCGCTCGATCGACGAGGCGACGACGCCGAGGGTGGCGAAATACATGGCGTGGCGGTCGCGCGGGATGACCTGGGTCGAGACCGGCTCGGCCTTGAGGCCCAGCGCCTCGGCGACATGTTCTTCGACACGCGGATCGATATTGGCGAAGGTGCCGACGGCGCCTGAAATGGCGCAGGTCGCGATTTCCTCGCGGGCGGCGACCAGGCGCTGGCGGCAGCGCTCGAATTCGGCATAGGCGAGCGCCAGCTTGACGCCGAAGGTGGTGGGCTCGGCGTGGATGCCGTGCGAACGGCCGATGGTGACGGTGTCCTTGTGTTCGAAGGCGCGGCTCTTCAGCGCTGCGAGCAGGCGGTCGATATCGGCGATGAGGATGTCGGTGGCGCGCACCAGCTGGACGTTGAAGCAGGTGTCGAGCACGTCCGATGAGGTCATGCCCTGGTGGACGAAACGCGCATCCGGGCCGACGATCTCGGCAAGATGGGTGAGGAAGGCGATGACGTCATGTTTGGTGACGGCCTCGATCTCGTCGATGCGGTCGACGTCGAAGGTGGCAGCCCCGCCTTTTTCCCAGATCGTCTTTGCCGCCGATTGGGGGATGACGCCGAGTTCGGCCAGCGCGTCGCAGGCATGCGCCTCGATCTCGAACCAGATGCGGAACTTGGTTTCGGGAGACCAGATGGCGACCATTTCGGGGCGGGAGTAACGCGGAATCATGGCGGTTGCCTTCACTTCAAGAGGTTTAAGCGTTTCGTTTTTATGCAATTCCGGACGGAAAACCGCGAGGCACTTTTCCTGGAATTGCTTCAGTGCCCCTGTAGCAAAGACGGACGGCAATCTCAACGCATGCGTTTGGCGAGATGATAGCTGCTGGCGACAAGGCAGACGAGGCCGAGCGGCAGGAAAAGGCGCAAGCCGATGACCAGGAACTGGTAGACGGCGCTGACGCTGGTGAAGACGAACTGAAAAGCCCAGACGAAACTGCCGAAGGGCGCGTGCCAGCGCGAATAGAAGAGCCGGTATTCCATGGCGAACAGGAAGGCGGTCATTGCGATCGTCGCTGCTGCCAGCGTCACGAAGAAGGCGGCAAAACGCGCTTCCGGCGGCCTGTCATAGGCAAAGAAGCGGGCGACCGGCAGGGCGAACGGCCAGGCGAGCAGGCCGCCGGCGAAATAAAGGGCGGCGATTTCGGCAAGCCGGCTCGTCTGCAGGCCGTTGCGCAGGTAAAGGCCAAGCATGGCTGAGGCGAGCATCTGCGCGCCCCAAAACAACGCACCGGCAATCAGATCGGGGTAGGGCGGCCGCGCAGCTCTTAGACGATCCATTCTCGGGCGATCCGTCCTTGGGCGATCCGTCTTGGGCCGATCCGGGCTCGGGCCATCCATCCTTGGGCGATCCGGGTTCAGGGATGAACCGGAACGGCAATCCAGCGTCCGTTCCTGTCGGCGTCGAAGGCCAGGATAAGGGCGATGTGAACCTGGTTTCCGGCTTCCGGTTGATAGACCATCGCCCCGCCGATCCGGTATTCCACAGAACAGGCGCGATCGGCCGGAACCGCCGTTGCTTGCCGCGCCGCCTGGCGGTTCGGAGCGCCTTGCTTCTCGATCATCTGCAGGCTGAAGCCGAGCACCCGTTTGTCGATCGACGCGCAATCCTTCGGTGTCGGCACCGGCATCTCACCGAGCGAAAGCGTATAGGGCGATTTCGGCGGACCATCGGACGCAAGCGTGGTGTAGCGGATGGTCTTCGAGGGAGAGCCAAGTTCGGTCGGCGGATTTAAGGCGGCAATCAGTCCGGGATTGGTCAAGAGATCGTATTTGTCCATCTGGCTGCGCGCCGCCGTCAGGTTCTGCCGCCGCGCCTTGGATAGATTGGCGTCCTTCTCGGTCATCTCGGTGTGGAAGGGCGTGCCCTCGAGATACTGGCCGCTGTCGGTATCGACGAAATAGGTGTTGGAGTAGGGGACACCGCCGCTCTCCTCGATGCCGAACTCCTGAAATCCAAAGACCTTGCCGTCGGCGGAAAAGCCGATCGGCTGGATATTGGCGATGTCGCCGGCCAGTGACATGCCGGGCAGGCCGGCAAGTGCAGCGCCAAGGATGGCACTCAAGATCAGACGCTTCTTCATGCTCGTGCCCCTTCGGCTGCCTGACGCAGATCGGCGACGGTTCGGCGATAATCCTCGACGGTCGCGCCCTTGAAAATCGCCGAGCCGGCGACGAGAACGTTGCCGCCGGCCCGCGCGATATCAGGCGCCGTTTCCATCGTGACGCCGCCGTCGACCTCGAGTTCGATCGGCCGATCACCAATCAGTGACTTCGCAGCCGCGATCTTGGCAGCCATCGCCGGAATGAACTTCTGCCCGCCAAAGCCGGGATTGACCGACATGATCAGGATGAGATCGACATCGTCGAGCACGTTTTCGATGGCACTGAGCGGGGTTGCCGGATTAAGCGTCACTCCGACTTTCTTGCCGAGATTGCGGATGGTCTGCAACGAGCGGTGCAGATGCGGCCCGGCTTCAGCATGGACGGTGATCCGGTCGCAGCCGGCCTTGGCGAAGGCTTCGAGATAGTCGTCGACCGGGGAGATCATCAGGTGGCAGTCGAAGGTGGCGGAGGTATAGGAGCGCAGCGACTTGATGACATCGGGGCCGAAGGAGATATTCGGCACGAAATGCCCATCCATCACGTCGAGATGGATCCAGTCGGCGCCGGCGGCCGTGACGTTGCGCACCTCCTCGCCGAGCCGGGCAAAATCGGCTGCGAGGATCGAAGGGGCAATGCGAATGGGCAGCGTCATCAAATCTCACTCCGTATGGGCAGCCGGACCGTGGCGCCCGAATTCAAGGCTGGCGCGCCGCCGCTCATTGCGTTGGCGCGGCCGGTGGAAAAAAGCCGTTGCCCCGCCATTCGAGCAGGCGGTAGGGATTTTGCGAAAGTTCATGCGCGGCGGTGAAGGCAATAGTGCCGACCGGTGTCTGGAATGTCGTGCCCACCAACGCCTCCTGGAGAGGCTTGCCGGCCGCAACCGCGGCTTCCACCGCCTGGCCGGCAATCAGTGCCGCTGCCAGCGACGGCAGGACATATCCTTCCGGCTCGATGCCTTTGGCGCGCAGCGCGTCGGCTGCAGCAGTGCCTTCCGGCAGAAATGCGTATTCGGGTAGGGCGACGGCGCGCGCGCCGGGGTTGAGCGGCAGCGGCTGGTCGGCGGCGCGCATGGCATCGCCGCTGAGAATGGACAGCGGGATATTTTCCGCCTTGGCGTCGCGGGCGATGACGGCGACATCGTTGCGATCGCCGCCGATGAAAACCCTGGTCGCACCGGCGCGTTTCAGGCGACGTACGAGAGCGATCTGCTGCTCCTGTCCCGGCCGGTAGGTATCGGTAAAGACCGGCTTTAGGCCGTTCTGCTCCAGCGCATTGCGCACCGCTTCCGTCAGTTCGCGGCCATGGATGGTGCCGTCCTCGATCAGCGCGATCGGATCGGCGGCCCAGTCCTTGAGGATCACTTCGTTGATCTTTGCTGCCTCAGTGCCATCGGCGGGCGCCAGGCGGAAGAGCGGCCAGCCGTTCTTCAGCGCATCCTCCATCAGAATGCGGGAGCGCGCCGAGACGGTCATCGCCGGAATGTCGGCGTCCTTCAGCTTCGGCAGCGCGCCTTCCAGCGTCTCGCTGCAGAGAAAGCCGACCGCGACCTGCACCTTGGCTGCGACCAGCGCATCGGCAACCGCAGCACCGCTATTGTCCTCGCAGGTCTCGTTGATGGCGACGAGGGTATTTCCCGACTGCTGGATCTCGAAACCGGCTCCAGTGGTAATCTGAGCACCAAGCAAAGCGAGCGGGCCATTCTGGGGGGCGACGACGCCGATCGTCACGCCGGCCGCATGGCCTTGCGCCGCCGCTCCCAGCAGCGCCAGAAAAGCTGCTATGCCACGCAGGTTGATCATGAAAGGCGGAAATCCCCTAGCCATCGTCCATGCCCTTTTATCCGCAAGGCCGCGATCGTCAAAGAAAAACAAGTGTGAAGCAGTGCTTTTCACCGGTCCTATTGTAGAAAAGGTAACCGATGCTCGCCATATTGGCGCGATAACAAGTCGATCCATGCAGAAAAGCACGGGAGAAGCAGGTGTTGAACAGGCAGCATATCGACCCTGGTCTTTATCGCGATGCCATGAGCCGTTATGCCGGCCATGTGCAACTCGTAACGACGGCGATGGGCGAGTTGCGCCGCGGCGTCACCATCACCGCCGCCTGCTCGGTCTCGGACAATCCAGCCTCGGTGCTGATCTGCCTCAACAACACCAATCCGAAGAACGAGATCTTTTTCCGCAGCGGCGTCTTCGTGCTGAACACGCTCGGCGCCCATCATCAGAGCGTTGCCGACGCCTTTTCCGGACGGACGTCGCTTGCCGATAGCGAGCGTTTCGCCAGCGCTCGTTTCGAGACGCTGGTCACCGGCGCGCCGGTGCTCGCCGATGCGCTCGCAGCCTTCGACTGCCGGGTGACCGACATCAAGGAAATGCCGACGCACAATGTCATCTTCGGCGAGGTCGCGGCCGTGCGCTTCAGCGAAAAGCACCCGGCGCTCATCTATATGAACCGGGATTATCACGCGCTGTGATGGCCGCCACGGCCGGGATTTCGAGGGAATAGAGAATGGACAATGCCGGCATCGAGGAAATGTTTCAGGGGCTCGGTCCCGTCACGGTCAAGCGCATGTTCGGCGGCAAGGGCATCTATCATCTCGGACGCATCATCGCGCTCGAAGTGCGTGACGAGATGCTGCTGAAGGCCGACGAGACAAGCGCCCCGGAATTTGCCGCCGCCGGCGCGACGCAATGGAGCTATGACGGCAAGAAGGGCAAACCCGTGAAGATGCCCTACTGGTCGATCCCCGACGAGGCTTACGACGATCCCGATCTGATGGCGAAATGGGTGCGGCTGGCCTATGAGGCGTCGCTGCGCGCCGAGTGACTAGCCGCGTTCGACAGCCGGCAAAGCGGCTATCGCGGCCTTGGTAAAGGCCGACAATGGTTCCGGCAAATCCGCTAGCGGAAACCAGCCGAAATCCGAAAGCTTGTCCGGTTCGGTCAATTGCGGCTCGCCCTCGACGTCGCGGGCGAGATAGAGGAGCGAAATCCAGTGCTGACGGTCGGTATCGATGATCTGTTCGGTCATGCCGATTTTCTCGATCCGGCCGATCGTGAGGCCGGTCTCTTCTTCGGCCTCGCGGCGCGCGGCTTGCTCGGCCGGCTCCATATGATCGACCTTGCCGCCGACGATATTCCAATATCCGGCTTCGGGTGGTCGCACGCGTTTATACAGAAGAACCTTGGCGTCGCGCAGAATCACTACGCCGACGCCGAAGCCCGGAAAATCGAGACCGGGCTTGCCCATTGGATGTTCAGATCTTGGCGCTGCCGGCGATCAGCATGAAGGCGGGGATATCGTCGCCGAAGCCGACCGGGGTCGGGCCGTCATCATGGTCGCGATGGCGGCGGCGGTCGCGGCTGTCATCATTTGCCGGATAAGGCCGGCTGTTGCGCGCATTGTTTTGCGGCTTCTGCTCTGCTTTGCGCTCGTTCTTCACGATGTCGGCCTTTACTGGTGCTGCCTGGATCACGTCTACGCCATTATCCTGGATGTCGTTATCAGATTTATGACCTGTGGCGCTGCGATTGCCGCGTCCGCGCCCACGATCCCTCTCACCGCGTTCACCCTTTGCGCCACGCTCGCGGCTATTGCGCCGCGGGCGCTCGCTGTCGGCGCTTTCTTCTGCCGGCGGCAAGGAGCTCACATCGCCGCTCAGCCACTCGACCTTTTGGCCGATCAGCTTTTCGATTGCATCGACGAATTTGGTGTCGCGCTTGGTGACAAGCGTGAATGAGGCACCCGAGCGGCCGGCACGACCGGTGCGGCCGATGCGGTGGACATAATCCTCGGAATGGATCGGCACGTCGAAATTGAAGACGTGGCTGACATCGGGAATATCGAGGCCGCGGGCGGCGACGTCGGAGGCAACCAGCAGCTGGAGATTGCCGTCACGGAAGCTTTGCAGCGTCATCGTACGGGAGCGCTGATCCATGTCGCCATGCAGGGCGCCGACGGAGAAGCCGTGGCGCTCCAGCGACCGGAAGAGATCGGCGACATCCTTCTTGCGGTTGCAGAAGATGATGGCGTTCTTGAGTTCGGTCTGGGCGCGGACGAGTTCGCGCAGCACCGCGCGCTTCTCGTAGTCCTTGCCGTGCGAGGCGACAAAGCGCTGCGTCACCGTCTCTGCGGCCGACGCCGGCTTTGCCACTTCGATGCGCTCGGGATTTTGCAGGAAACGGTCGGCAAGCTTCTGGATCTCCGGCGGCATGGTTGCCGAGAAAAACAGCGTCTGGCGGGTGAACGGGATCATCTTGGCGATGCGCTCGATATCGGGGATGAAGCCCATGTCGAGCATGCGATCGGCCTCGTCGATGACGAGAATCTCGACGCCGCTCATCAGGAGCTTGCCGCGCTCGAAATGGTCGAGCAGGCGGCCTGGCGTGCAAATCAGCACGTCGGCGCCGCGCTCAAGCTTGCGATCCTGGTCCTCGAAGGAAACGCCGCCGATCAGCAAGGCGACGTTGAGACGGTGGTTCTTGCCGTATTTTTCAAAATTCTCGGCGACCTGGGCGGCGAGTTCGCGCGTCGGCTCGAGAATCAGCGTGCGGGGCATGCGGGCGCGGGCGCGCCCCTTTTCCAGAAGCGACAGCATCGGCAGAACGAAGGATGCCGTCTTGCCAGTTCCGGTCTGCGCGATGCCGCAAATATCGCGGCGCTCGAGCGCAAAGGGAATGGCTCCCGCCTGAATAGGCGTGGGGATCGTGTAGCCCGCGTCGGTCACAGCGGATAGCACTTTTTGGCTCAAGCCAAGGTCAGCGAATGTCGTCAAAGGGAAAACTGTTTCCGTTTCGGTTCGGCCGATCTCTGAACGAGTCGGCGGGATTGCATGCCGCAATGCAGCGCGACATAGCCCCGAATGGCCGGCAAGTCAAGAAATAGAGAGGCCGCACCCTGTACAGAGTGAAGCGATGGTTACCTGTCGGCTGTTACTTGATGTAGGTGGCGAGTTTAAGGCCGGCATTCATGAAATATACTGGATCGACCGCGTGGCCGTCCTGGCGCACCTCATAATGCAGATGGGTTCCCGTCGAGCGGCCGGTGCTGCCGGCAAGGCCGATGACGTCGTTGCGGCCGACCGTGTCGCCGACCTTGACCAGCACTTGCGACATATGGCCGTAGCGCGTCGATATGCCGTTGCCGTGATCGACCTCGACCATGTTGCCGTAACCGCCGGTCCAGCCGGCTGAAATGACCTTGCCGGGCGCCGAAGGGTGGATCTTCTCGCCCGGCGAGAAGCGGAAATCGATGCCGGAATGCAGCGCGAGGCGGCCGAGGAAAGGGTCTCGGCGGTTGCCGAAGGGGCTCGTCACGTCCTTGCCGATGGCGGGATTGCGGAAGGGCAGGGATTCAGCGGTGCTGCGCACCGCTTCGAGCCTCGTCAGCGCGCCGTCGAGCTCGACCAGCGAATTGTTGAAATCGTCGTTGCTTTCAGGTTCGACATAGGGGCCGCCGACGGCATCGTCGTCTTGCCTGGCCGCAGTCTCCTCAGGCACCGGAATCTTGAAGCGGGTCAGCACTGTGCCGATGGCGTTGGCGGCATTGCCGGCGTCGCTCGTCAGCTGCTCGACGCGGTTGCGCTGGTCCTGTTCGAGATCCTTCAGCGACAGCGTCACGTTTGAGAAGATGCGGTCGGCGCGGTCGCCAACCGTCTCGGCGGCCGGGACATAAGCAAGCGTCGAATTGTCCGGTGTCGCATCGGCGGGGGCGCCGCTCGCCAGCTGTTTCTCGATTGCCTGGATGCCGCCACCGGTCAGCGAAGCGCGCTTGTCCTTGAGATCAGGGGCATAGGACTGGACGGGCGAAGAGGAGGCAGGCAGAGCGCCGTCCTTTTCCGTCAGGCCGGAGCTTTCGGCCCGGTCGAGCAGATTGTCGAGCTTGCCATGGCGCGAGGTCAGCGCCATCTGCTGCTCCATCAGCTTGTCGACCTTATCTTCGACCACCTGCTGGTCGAGCAGTTGCCGGGAGGTGATGCGGTCGACTTGCGCGCGCAGGGCGGCGATGCGGTCTTCATAATCGTGCTGCATCCGGGCTTGGCGCGCCATGGTGGCGCCGATCAGATCGTCGCGCAGCACGAGATAGGAGGTGGCGAGGAGGTAACCGATCGAGAAGACGCCGACGACGCAGAAGGCAAGGGCTGCCATCCACGGCCGCACCGTCATGTGGCGGACCTTGTCGCCGCTTGCGAGGATCAGGATATGTTCCTGGGCCCGCCTGCCGAATACCCGGTGCTGATGTCCGCTGTTCACGCAGGCTCTCCCGATTGATGCGCTACGCCTCTTCGGGAAAAATTAGACACGTTTATGGTTAATGAATGCTTTCTTTATCGTCATGCGCGCCAAAAATACCAATGATCTCAGGCGTGGCTGATCGATGCGAGCGAGCGATAGAAGGATGGCGTCAGCCCGGCCTCGGCGCGGGCGAGATCATTGAAGGGCGGCTTCAGCGGGCCGCGGAAATTGGCTCGTACCAGTTCCTGAAAGGCTTTTGCCGGGTCGCGCTTTTCCCGCGCGCAGAGGAAGCGGAACCATTTGGCACCAACGGCGACATGGCCCTTCTCGTCATTATAGATGACATCGAGGACCGCGGCGCTTTCGAGATCGCCGGTCTGGCGCATCTTTGCCTGCAGCGACGGCGTGACGTCGAGGCCGCGGGCTTCGAGAATCAGCGGCGCGACGGCAAGCCTTGCCGTCAGGTCGTTGCGCGTCGAATGGGCTGCCTGCCAGAGCCCGTCATGGGCGGGAAGATCGCCATAATCGGCGCCGAGATCCTTGAGGCGGGCGCGCACCATGCGGAAATGCTTGGCCTCCTCGAAGGCAACCTGCATCCAGCCGTCGAAGAAGGAATTCGGCACCTGCTCGGTGGCGAATCGCGCGACGATATCGAGCGCCAGATCGACGGCATTGAGCTCGATATGGGCGATGGCATGGAGCAGGGCGATCCGGCCTTTCAGCGTATGCAGCGAGCGCTTTTCCACCTTTGTCGGCGGTGTCAGCAGCGGTCTGTCAGGACGGCCGGGCCTGTCCGGCAAAGCAGCATCAAGCGGCGAGCGCAACGACACCCGGCGGGCAAACCAGCGGGTGGCGCTTTCCTGCGCTAGCGCCGTCTTGCGGTCGAGATCGGCGGAGCAGATGGCATCGATGGCGCCGCCGCGCAGTGACGTTATTGCAAGATCTCCGGTCACGCGGCCAGATTCCGCACCGCCTCGAGTACGGTTTCGGCATGGCCCTGCACCTTCACCTTCTGCCAGATGGTGGCGATCGTGCCGTCTTGGCGAATGAGGAAAGTGGTCCGCTCGACGCCCATGAAGTTACGGCCGTACATGCTCTTCTCCTTCCAGACGCCATAGGCCTGCAACGTGGTCTTTTCCTCGTCCGAGGCAAGCGCCACCGAAAGACGGTGCTTTTTGACGAATTTGTCATGGCAGGCGGCCGAATCGGGCGACATGCCGATGACGACGGCACCTGCCGCCTCGAACTCGCCCGCCAGCGCGGTGAAAGCCAGCGATTCGGCGGTGCAGCCTGTCGTATCGTCCTTGGGATAGAAGAACAGTACGAGCGGCCTGCCCTGGAATTCGGCCAACGAGATGCGGCCGCCGCCGTCGCGGGGGAGGTTGAAATCAGGAGCCGTGGCGCCGATGCCTGGAACCGCCATTAGGAAAACCTTTCTTTTGCCGGGTTTGTGGATGACACTTTCTCTCCCCGAATTATATAGTGGACGGAAACCCGTCCAGCATGGCCGGGTTCAATTCTTCACTTAAAGGGAGAGCCCGAAGGCGCATGTCAGCCATCCGCGGCGAAAAGGTCACGTTTCGCAAGAAGGATATCGTTGCGCTGGACCGCTTGCCGTCCGCCCAGGCCGAGGATCCGATCATCGTTCATTGCCCGCCGCCGCGTTCGCCGATGCGACGCACGGCGAAGCTGACCTTGGGGTTTGTGGGACTGATTCTCCTCGTTCTCGCTGCGATCATTTTTACCGTCGAGAGCGGCATGTTCGACAAGCCGTTGTCGCATCAGGCGCAGGCGGCATTGAACGGCGTGGCCGGGCCGCGTTACCACGCCGAGGTCGGCTCCACCGTCATCCGTTTCACCTCGGATTTCCGACTGGCGCTGGAAGCGCGCAACGTCAACATGATCGATGAGCAGAGCGGCCAGCACCTGTCGACGACGGCTTCGGTGCGCCTGGGGCTCGATCCGTTGCAGCTCTTCCGCGGACGCATCGCCGTCACCGACATCGAAGCGGACGATATCGCGCTCGATACCGCGCTGCTGCCCTCCGGCAATCCTCTGACGCTCGACGATCTGCGCATCGACGCGATGCCGGCGGCGATGGAGAAGATCTTCTCGCAATTCGACATGTTCGACAGCATCGTGACCCGCGGATCGACCAGTTCGGTGCGCATCTCCGGCATAAACATCAAGCTCGCCGATACCGCCAACGGCCCGCTGTCGCTGGTCGTCGACAACCTCGTCTTTGCCCATGCCGGCCGATCCTCGCTGCAATTGACCGGTGAGGTGGCGCTGAACGGCGAGGTGGCGGAGCTCGACGTGCTGGCCGAAAAGGAAGGCGGCCACGTATCGAAGGTCGTGGCGACGCTCAAACATGCCGATCTCACGCCGTTTTCGCTGAAACGCAACGATCAGGGCGTGATCCGCCAAGGGCTCAGCGCCTTTGCCGACCTGACGGTGTCGGCCACCAGGGCGCGCGATGGGGTACAGCCGGCCCTTGCGGCGACGGTCGATATCGATCCCGGCCTGATCTATGCAGATAGCGATCCGCAGGAGCTGTCGGGCGGGCAGATCAACCTCGTCTATGATTTTGACAAGCAGACGCTCGAGATCGCCCGGTCGAACGTCCGGTTTGGCGCCACCACGCTTCCGATCAACGGCGCGCTGATCGATCTCGACAAGCTCGACCCGCAGGCCGGCAAGGGCTTCGGCATCGATCTGCTGGTCAGCGGCGGCATGGCAGCCCCCAGCGGCTCCGGCGAGCAGCCCGTCGCCTTCGACATCCAGGCGACCGGGCGCTACCTCGTCGCCGGGCGTGAATTCCTGTTTCCCAACATGACCGTCTCCAGCCCGCTCGGCGCGCTTTACGGGGCACTGCACGTCAAGCTCGGCGGCAAATCGCCGGAGATCAGCTTTGCCGGCCAGTCGGCACAGTTACAGACGACGGCGATCAAACAAATGTGGCCGTTCTGGATGGCGCCGAAAGTGCGCACCTGGGTTCAGGCCAACCTCTTCGGCGGCACCGTCACCAACGCCGCCATCTCCGTCTTCATTCCGTTCGGCAGGCTGGACGAGGCAGCCGGCGGCAAGGGGTTGAAGCTCGACGCCAACCAGATCCGCATCGGCTTCGACATCGCGGGCGCGCGGATGAACGTCGCCGGCGACATTCCGCCGATCCGTGACACGTCGGCACATTTCGACCTGGCCGGCCCCGTTGCGACGATCGCGATCAAGAGCGGCACGTCGTTTTTCCCTTCCGGCCGGTCCGTTGTTCTCGGGGAGGGAACCTTCATCCTGCCCGCCACCTACGACAAGCCGCTGATGGCGGATATCGATCTTACGGTCTCCGGGGCAGCGGATGCCGTCGGCGAGCTTCTGACCTACAGGCCGATCCGGGTGCTGCAGCGCGCCGGCTTTACGCCCGACGATTTCAAGGGGCGGATCGAGGCGAATGTGAAGGCGCATTTCGGTCTGCTCTCCTCGCAGAACCCGCCGCCGGCCGAATGGACGGCGGCCATGAAGCTCACCGATATCGATCTTGCCAAGCCGTTTTCCGGCCGGATGATCAGCAATCTCAACGGTACGCTGAACGGCAATCCGAAACAGATCACGCTCGATGGCAAGGCCCAGATCGATGGCGTCCCGGCCGATATCGATCTTACCGAGCCGGTCGAGGCAGCCGACAGCGCGAAGCGGCAGCGGGTGATCACTGCGACGCTTTCCGAGGAGCAGCGCAACAAGCTGATACCCGGCCTTTCCGGCATTATCGGCGGCAGCGTGAAGATGGTGCTGACGCGGATCGACGACGACCGGCAGGACGTTCAGCTCGACCTCACCCGGTCGCAACTCGACTTGCCGTGGATAGGTTGGTCGAAGGGCAGCGGCATTGCGGCTTCAGCCGAATTCGAAACCTCGGGCCCGGCCGACAACACCCAGATCAAGAACTTCCGGCTGAAGGGCGACGGTTTCGGCGCTAACGGTTCGCTCAACGTTGGCAAAAACGGGCTGATCTCAGCCGATTTCGACAGCGTCAAACTCTCCTCGCTCGATGATTTCGCCCTGTCGGTCAAGCGCAGCAAGGGCAATTTCGACGTCTCGGTTTCCGGTGACAGCGCCGATGCGCGGCCGGTCATCGCGCGGCTGAAATCCGGCTCTGGCGATAGCGATGGTGGCGGGGATGCCGGCGACGCCGGCGTATCGGTGCGCGCGCGGTTGAAAAACGTCGTCGGCTTCAACGATGAGAAGATCGGCAATTTCCAGGCGCAGGTGTCACTGCGCGGCGACAAGCTGCAGACGTTGAACTTTTCCGCCGTTACCGACAGCGGCGAAGCCGTGGTCAGCCAGATGAAGGATGGCGGCGTCATCAACATCACCAGCGGCGATGCCGGCGCGGTATCGCGTTTCGCCGATCTCTACAAGCACATGCAGGGCGGCCTGCTCAATCTGGCAATCAGGCTTTCGGCACAGGGCGGCTGGGACGGCTCGCTCGACGTGCGCCGGTTCTCTATCGTCAACGAACAACGGCTGCGCTCGATCGTCTCGACGCCTGTCGGAAATGAGCAGCGCAGCCTCAACGAAGCCGTCAAGCGCGAGATCGATACCTCATCGCAGCGCTTTCAGCGCGGCTTTGCCCGCGTCGTCTCACGCAATGGCATGGTCGGCATCGAGAATGGCGTACTGCGCGGCGACCAGATCGGCGCCACCTTCCAGGGTGTGGTGCGCGACCGCAAGGGTAATATGGACATGACCGGCACCTTCATGCCGGCCTACGGCCTCAACCGGCTGTTTGCCGAACTGCCGCTGATCGGCGTCATCCTCGGTAACGGCAGCGACCGCGGCTTGATCGGCATCACCTTCAAGCTCACCGGCAATTTCGACCAGCCGAACCTGCAGATCAACCCGCTGTCGATCATCGCGCCGGGTGTCTTCCGGCAGATTTTCGAATTCCAGTAGGGCGCGGAACCTAAAGCGCGTCGCATCAAATTTGAATCATGCGGCGCGCTTTTAGTTCTTTGTTTTTACGCATGTCGTTATCCCGGAACCGCTGCACACTTCCGGGCGACATGCATCAAGTCTCCTTGCGCCTGAGGAGATAGTCGAGGCCGCCGACGCGGTACCAGCGATAGCCATAGGCGTCGAGCACGACGGTGTGGCAGCCTTTCTCATCCGCTTCGCTGCTGGCGCCGTCGGCGATGTCGATCAACTGTCGCCCGTCTTCGCCTCTATCCGGATCGAAGGTGACTTCCGCCGGCTGGGCATGCAGATTGTGCAGGATCAACACGGAATTGCCCCGCCAGTCGTAACGAAGGGCCAGCACACCGTCGTCACCGGTGTCGACCACTGAGAAATCTCCCCAGCCGATCTCCGGAGCTTCCTTGCGCATTCGGATCATCCGTTCGGTCCAGTTCAGCAACGAATTGGGATCGCGCCGCTGTTCGGCGACATTGACATGCTGGAAACCGTAGGGGCCGTCCTTGATGACAGGCGAGACAGGCTTTCTGCTTTTGGTAAAACCGCCTTGCGGTTCCGTCGACCACTGCATCGGCGTGCGGGCGCAATTGCGCTCCGGCAAGGCGAGATCGTCGCCCATGCCGATCTCGTCGCCGTAGCGGATGACCGGCGTTCCGGGCAGCGAGAACAGCAGGCTGTAGGCCATCTCGATCCTGCGCCGATCGCCGCCAAGCATGGGCGCCAGGCGACGGCGAATACCCCTGTCATAGAGCTGCATGTGCTTTTCGGGTCCGAAGGCGGCAAAGACCGCGCCGCGCTGCTTTTCCGACAGCCGGCCGAGATCCAGTTCATCATGGTTGCGGAGAAACAGGCCCCATTGCGCGGTTGCCGGGCGCGGTTTCGTCGTCTCCATCGCCTTCTTCAGCGGCCGCGTATCGGCACTGGCCAGAGCATAAAACAGCGCCTGATTAACCTGGAAGTTGAACATCATCTGCATGCGGTCGCCATCGTCGCCGAAATATTCGAAATTGTCCTTCGGCAGGATGTTGGCCTCGGCCAGGATGATGGAATCGCCCAGCCGCCACTGCAGGAATTCGCGAAATTTTCTCAACATGTCGAACTGTTCGACCGGCTTGCTGACATCGGCGCCCTTCGTGGCGATGATGAAGGGGGCAGCATCCATCCGGAAGCCGGAGACGCCGAGCTGGATCCAGAAGCCCATGATCTTGAGGATTTCGGCCTGCACCTCGGGATTGGACGTATTGAGATCGGGCTGGTGATCGTAGAAGCGGTGAAAATAATAGGCCTTGGCCTTCTCGTCATGGGTCCAGGTGGTCTTTTGGACGCCGGGGAAGACCATGCCCTGATCGGCATTCGCAGGCTTCTTCTCAGACCAGACATACCAGTCGCGATAGCGTGACTGCGGATCGCTCCTGGCATCCTGGAACCAGGGATGATCCTTGGATGTGTGATTGATCACCAGATCGATCAGCACCCGGATACCGCGCTGCTTGGCGCCGTGGGTGAATTCGACGAAGTCTCCAAGCGTGCCATAACGCGGGTCGACATTGTAATAATCCGAGACGTCGTAACCGTCGTCGAGACCGGGCGAAGCCTGGAAGGGCATCAGCCAGATTGCTGTCACGCCGAGGCCGGAGAGATAATCGAGACGGCGCATCAGCCCCTGAAAATCGCCGACGCCGTCGCCGTTCGCATCCATGAAGGTTTCGACCGACAGGCAGTAGATGACGGCGTTCTTATACCAGAGGTCGTTGATCATGCCGGCGCTCCAATCCATCTGGTCGCAAATCCCGGCGGGCAGAAAAGGTTCCGAGAAGGCAGTGATCGTCGTGCGGCTGGTTCGCTAAGTCTGACCTATACTCACCGGTCCGACATTGATGCTTTGCCTATTTTAGGCAACTCTGATGTAATGTGAATCCCGGCCCGCAAAACGGTCGGCGCAATGGCGGAGGATGCCATGCAGTGCACTCGGACAGTCTCTGTCATATCGGTCGCGGTGGTGGCTGCCGCAGCCGGTCACCATGCGTCATACGCTGCGGAGAAGAGCGGGCGGCCGAGGCCGCCGGAGCTCATCCGTTCCGCTCATGTGCTGACGGTCCCTCTCGACGCGACGGTGACACCGCCGACCTTCTCGATCAGCTGGTGGTCTCGCGTGACGCCCGCGCCAGACGTCAATCCACCACCCTATGTCTTCCGGGAGGCCGAACGAACGGACACGGCATCTCGGCCTGGAGTTGAGTGAGGGTTGCGCGCCACCTCGTGTGTCGGACAAAGAAAAAGCCGGCGCGGGCGCCGGCATTGATTTGTTCGCAATTTAAGCCGTTTACGCCGCACGGCGGATCAGGATGTGCTTCTTCTTGCCGAGCGAGAGCTTGATGATGCCGTCGGCAGTGATCTCGCCGCTGCCGATCATCTTGCGCTCGTCGCTGACTGCCTCGTCGTTGATGCGTACCGCGCCGCCCTGGACGTGACGGCGGGCTTCACCGTTCGATGAGGCGAGGCCGGCGCGCACGATCAGCGACAGAAGGCCGATGCCGGCGTCGAGCTCTGAAGCGGGAACGTCGACCGAAGGCAGGTTTTCCGAGAGCCCGCCTTCCTCGAAGGTCTTGCGCGCCGTTTCCGCGGCCTTCTCGGCGGCCGGACGGCCGTGCAGGATCGCGGTGACTTCGGTCGCCAAGATCTTCTTGACCTCGTTCAATTCCGAACCGCCGAGTGCCGAAAGACGGGCGATTTCATCCATCGGCAGCGTCGTGTAGAGCTTCAGGAAGCGCGAAACGTCGGCGTCCTCGGTGTTGCGCCAGTACTGCCAGAAGTCATAGACGGGGAGCAGGTCGGCATTCAGCCAGACCGCGCCGGATGCCGACTTGCCCATCTTGGCGCCGGACGACGTCGTCAGCAGCGGCGAGGTCAGCGCGTAAAGCTGCGGTGTCCCCATGCGGTGACCGAGATCGATACCGTTGACAATGTTGCCCCACTGGTCCGAGCCGCCCATCTGCAGGCGGCAGTCGTAGCGCTTGGCGATCTCGACGAAGTCGTAGGCCTGGAGGATCATGTAGTTGAATTCCAGGAAGGACAGCGACTGTTCGCGGTCGAGGCGCGTCTTCACGCTGTCGAAGGACAGCATGCGATTGACGGAGAAGTGCTTGCCGACATCGCGCAGGAATTCGAGGTAGTTCAGCGAGCGCAGCCATTCGGCATTGTTGATCATCAGCGCGTCCTTCGGACCGTCGCCGTAGTTCAGGTAATTGGAGAAGGCGCGCTTGATCGAGGCGATGTTGCCTTCGATCGTATCCACGGTCATGAGCTGGCGCGCCTCTTCCTTGAAGGAGGGGTCGCCGACCATGCCGGTGCCGCCGCCCATCAGCGAAATCGGGCGGTGACCGGTCTTCTGCATCCAATGCAGCATCATGATCTGGATCAGCGAGCCGGCGTGCAGGCTGGGCGCCGTCGGATCGAAGCCGATATACGCCGTCACGGTTTCCTTGGCGAACAGGTCGTCGAGGCCGCGTTCATCGGAGACCTGATGAATGAAGCCGCGCTCCTTCAGCGTGCGGAGGAAATCGGACTTGAACTCGGACATGGCTTTCGTCTCTTGGTGTCTGCGCTTGACCTATATGGCTTCGCGCAAGTTCGTTGTTGTTGATCTATCGCGGCGCGTTTAGCACTGTTTTTATAAAAGTGCATCCGGGAATCGCAGGGGAGGCAAGCCGCATGGATGTCATCAGAACCGCGATCGGCCTGATGAGCGGCACGTCGATGGACGGAATCGACGTTGCGCTGCTCAGGACCGACGGCCGCGGCTTCATCGAGCGTGGGCCGTTCATGGGGGTGCCCTATGACGCCGATTTTCGCGAGCGACTGAAACGGGCGCTGGAACTGGCGCAGCCGCTGACCGACAGGAACGAGCGGCCGGCTGAACTTGGCGACATCGAGCTTGAGCTGACCCAAAGGCATGCAATTGCCGTAACGGCATTCCTGGAGGGTTTCGGGTTCGCCGCCGGTGATATCGATGTTCTCGGCTTTCATGGCCAGACGGTGCTTCACCGACCCGACGAGGGATTGACGCTCCAGATCGGCGACGGCGGGGAATTGGCGCGCCGAACCGGCATATCGGTGGTCTATGACATGCGCGCCAACGATATGGTCCATGGCGGCCAGGGGGCGCCGCTGGTGCCGGCCTATCACGCAGCACTCGCCGGAAAGTTCCAGCAGGCGGGACAGGCGGTGTGTTTCGTCAATATCGGCGGCATTTCCAATCTAACCTTCATCGGCACGGACGGCCGGATATCGGCCTTCGACAGCGGTCCGGGCAATACGCTGATCGACCAATGGGTGGAGATGCAGACCGGCAAAACCTATGATCCCGGCGGCGAGATCGGCGGACGCGGCAAGGTGGTCGCCGCTCTTGCGGAGCGATATCTGGAGAGCGCGTTTTTTCGCGGCAATATCCGGCGTTCGCTCGATCGCGGCGATTTCGCGCCGCTTCGGCCCGGGGAAGCGAGCCTTGAAGACGGCGCCCGGACGCTGGCGCATGTCGCCGCCGCGTCGATCGTCAAATCCGCCGGTTTTCTGCCCGAGACGCCGTCGACCTATATCGTCTGCGGCGGCGGGCGGCTGAACGGCACCTTGATGGCGGAACTCTCGGCGATGGCCGAAGAGCAGGGATCGCGGGTATTGAGCGCCGAGCAGGCGGGCTTCGACGGCGACGCGATGGAGGCCGAGGCCTGGGCCTATCTCGCCGTCCGCTCGCTCGACGGGCTGCCATTGACATTTCCCGGCACGACGGGGGTTGCCGCCCCCGTCAGCGGCGGGGTGCTGGCAAGGCCATGAGCGAGAGGGTCGTCCTGAAGACGCTCAAGCCCACTGCCGATATGCGGCCGGCAAAGATCTAACTCTTTACGGCAATCGGCCGGACATTGGATTCGCGTCCCGCCTGATTGCCATCCTCGACGCCCCTGACCTGGGCGATGAACGAGAACTTCTTGCGAAGACCGAGGATCGGTTTCTCGATGAAATGCCAGGACAGCACCGCAACGGCGAGAGCCGAGGGCAGGCCGACGAGATAGAGCGCCAGCGCACCATATTTCGGGTAGAGAAAGACCGAGGGGAACGCGCTGATCCAGATCTGCAGGAACGGATCATGGTAGAGGTAGACGCCGTAGGAATAGTCGCCTTTCCTGAAAAAGGCCGGAATGGGCACCTCGGACAGACCGATGAAGACGGTGATGTAAACCAGCGAGGTGATGACGATCGGCCGGTTGATCACCGACTCCACAGCACGGCTGTCGAGGGTCAGAATGGCGACGAGGCAAACCAGGCAGGCGGCGGCGAATAGCCAGCGGGAATACGGAATGACCGCTTTGAACTGAAAGGCGACGATGCCCATCATGAACGCCGTAATCAGCTGCGAGCCCCGGCTCATGAACAGGAAGCGCGCGATCGGCTTGACCGAGCCCGGGAACAGATAGGGCATCTTCTGCACGATGAGGCCGATGACGATATAGGCGGCCGTCACGGCGAGCAGCTTGTAGCGGGTCTTGACGATGGCGGTGACCATCAGGAACGACATGATGATGTAGCAGAAGATCTCCCAGGGAACCGTCCAGAGTGCGCCGTTGACACGCTGGCTCGGATTATCCTGGAAAACACCCGGCAGCTCGTAATGGATCCAGCCGGCGATATTCAGGAAGTATTTGAAAAATCGCGGATCGGTAAAATATTCGGAGTGATAGACGATCGTTATGATCGGCCCGATGATCAGCGAACAAACGACGATATCGACGGCAAGCGCCGGGACGATGCGCAAGCCACGATTGATCAGAAAATTCCGGAGGCTGAGACGCTGGGCGCTGCCGGCGATCAGAAATCCGCTCAAGGCGAAAAACATCGGAACAAGAGCGTATTCGGTAAACCAGAATACCGAGCCCCTGATGAAGGCATCATTCCTTGTCAGCAAAAAGGAATGGGTCAACACGATAGAAAAGGCGAGCCCAATTCGAAGAAAGTCGAACCCCGGACCAATACCCCTATACTTATCCAGGACTTCCCCGAACGACTTGGTCATTGCGGACCTCGCTTTAGTTAGGATCGCGAGGAACCTACCGCACTGCAATATAGATTGCAACACGATAGGTGATCTGTTCTGACACAAAGGAGCCGGGTGGTCCCGGACCGGCTCCGCTTGGGGATGACCGGCTTTAGCGGATCCGCTTGGCGGCCGGCTCCGGCACCAGTTCGCCGTTGAGGCGGCGGTCGAGATAGTCCTCGCATTCACCCATCAGCGTTTCCACCTGGCCGTTGAAGAAGTGGTTGGCGTTGGAAACGGTGCGATGGGTAATGAGAATGCCCTTCTGGGTCTTCAGCTTTTCCACCAGGCCGTTGACGTCCTTTTCCGGCGCCACCTTGTCGGCCTCGCCGTTGATGATCAGGCCGGAGGAGGGGCAGGGCGCCAGGAAGGAGAAGTCGTAGGTATTCGGCTGCGGGGAAATCGACATGAAGCCTTCGATCTCCGGCCGGCGCATCAGCAGCTGCATGCCGATCCAGGAGCCGAAGGAGTAACCGGCGACCCAACAGGTCTTCGAATCGGGATGCAGGCTCTGCACCCAATCGAGCGCCGAGGCGGCATCCGAGAGTTCGCCGGCGCCGTGGTCGAATTCGCCCTGGCTGCGGCCGATGCCCCGGAAATTGAAGCGCAGCGTCGTGAACCCGCGCTTCTGGAACATGTAGAAGAGCTGGTAGACGATCTGATTGTTCATCGTGCCGCCGAACTGCGGATGCGGATGCAGAATCAGGGCGATGGGCGCGCTTTTTTCCTTGGAGGGCTGGTAGCGGCCTTCAAGACGGCCGGCTGGGCCGTTGAAAATGACTTCGGGCATTGGTACTCCGGGTTTTATTTCGCGTTCGCGCGGCGTCGGACGACAACATGACTTGACTAGTGTTGTCAGCTTTTCTAAAACGCAGTTTAGAACAATTCGAAACTTGCATGGCGATCCACGCATCGTGGAATGTGTCATAAGGCAAGCCCGGCGGAAATTTCAAGAAAAATGAACCGCGGGTGCTAAAGCAAGCTCGTCAAGCGCAGGACTGAAGATCATGGCGCCGCCACGCCTTTATCTCGACTGGAATGCCACAGCGCCGCTGCACCCGGCAGCGCGCGCGGCGATCATGCGCGCCATCGACATATTCGGCAATCCGAATTCCGTTCATGGCGAGGGTCGTGCCGCCCGCGCCGCTATCGAATGTGCACGGCGCAAAGTGGCGGCACTGGTCGGCACCGACGCCGGCAATGTGGTCTTTACCAGCGGCGCCACCGAGGCCGCCAATCTGGTGCTGACTCCGGATTTCCGCATGGGCCGCACGCCGCTTCAGCTTGGCCGCCTCTACTTTTCGGCGATCGAGCATCCGGCGGTGCGCGAAGGCGGCCGGTTTGCCAGGGAGAAGATGACCGAGATCCCGGTGACGGAAGCCGGCATCGTCGACCTCGATGCGCTGGGCGCGCTGCTTGCTGCACATGACAAGGCCGCCGGCCTGCCGATGGTCGCCATCATGCTCGTCAACAACGAGACCGGCATCGTCCAGCCTGTGGAGGCGGCGGCAAAGATCGTCCACGCCCATGGCGGGCTGTTCGTCGTCGACGCCGTTCAGGCGGCCGGCCGCATCGGGCTCGATATCGGCAGGATCGGCGCCGATTTCATGATCGTCTCCTCGCACAAGATTGGCGGCCCGAAGGGCGCCGGTGCGCTGATTGCCCGCGGCGAAGCGCTGATGCCACGGCCACTGATCCAGGGCGGCGGGCAGGAGCGGGGTCACCGCTCGGGGACGCAGAATTCACTGGCGTTGATCGGCTTCGGTGCGGCGGCGGAAGCCGCGGCCAATGAGCTCGAGCCGCGCAATGCGGAAATCGGCGCGCTACGCGAGCGGCTGGAGGCCGGCATGCGCGAGGCGGCAGCCGATGTGATGATCCACGGCGCGGGCGGCGAGCGTGTCGTCAATACGATCTTTTTCACGCTGCCAGGGCTGAAGGCCGAGACCGGACAGATCGCCTTCGATCTTGAAGGCGTGGCGCTTTCGGCAGGCTCGGCCTGCTCATCCGGTCGGCTCGGCGAAAGCCATGTGCTGACGGCGATGGGCCGCGATGCCAAGCTCGGAGCGCTGCGCATTTCGCTCGGCTTTTCGACGACGGAAGAGGATGTTGACAGGGCGATTGCGGCTTTCGCGAAGATTGCCTGCCGGCGAAGGTCGGCGGGCGAGGCGGCCTGACCGCGTCATAAACTTGCGGAAACGCAAATTTCCGCTTGCCAATCGGGCTGAAAAGTCCCTTTTGGCCACCTACATCAGGGCAAAGAAATTGCCCGGGGCAAGAGAATTGCCCATACGCTACAAGCTGCCGGACCTTGTATCCGGCGAGATTGGAGAACGAAATGGCTGCCGTGCAGGAAACGATCGACCAGGTCCGCCTGATCGATGTCGACCAGTACAAATACGGTTTCGAGACCGTCATCGAAATGGACAAGGCGCCGAAAGGCCTGTCCGAAGATATCATCCGCTTCATTTCGGCCAAAAAGCAAGAGCCGGAGTGGATGCTGGAATGGCGTCTGGAGGCCTATCGCCGATGGCTGACGCTGGAAGAGCCGACCTGGGCGCGGGTCGACTATCCGAAGATCGATTTCAACGACATCTATTATTACGCCGCGCCGAAGAGCACGCCGGGTCCGAAGTCGCTCGACGAGGTCGATCCGGAGCTGTTGAAGGTCTATGAGAAGCTCGGCATCCCGCTGCGTGAGCAGGAGATCCTGGCCGGTGTCGAGAGGCCGAAGATCGCCGTCGATGCGGTTTTCGACAGCGTCTCGGTCGTCACCACCTTCAAGGCAGAGCTGAAGAAGGCCGGCGTGATCTTCATGTCGATCTCGGAAGCGATCCGCGAATATCCCGATCTCGTCCAGAAATATCTCGGCTCGGTCGTGCCGACCTCGGACAATTATTACGCGACGCTGAATTCGGCGGTCTTTACCGACGGTTCCTTCGTCTTCGTGCCGAAGGGCGTTCGCTGCCCGATGGAGCTTTCGACCTATTTCCGCATCAACGAGAAGGGCACCGGCCAGTTCGAGCGCACGCTGATCATCGCGGAAGAAGGCGCCTACGTCTCCTATCTGGAGGGTTGCACGGCGCCGCAGCGCGACGAAAACCAGCTGCATGCGGCCGTGGTCGAGCTGGTGGCGCTCGATGATGCCGAGATCAAGTATTCGACGGTGCAGAACTGGTATCCGGGCGACAAGAACGGCAAGGGCGGCATCTACAACTTCGTCACCAAGCGCGGCGATTGCCGCGGCGACCGCTCGAAGATCTCCTGGACGCAGGTCGAAACCGGCTCGGCGATTACCTGGAAATATCCGTCCTGCATCCTGCGCGGCGACGACAGCCGCGGCGAGTTCTATTCGATCGCCGTCTCCAACGGCCATCAGCAGATCGACAGCGGCACCAAGATGATCCATCTCGGCAAGAACACGTCGAGCCGCATCGTCTCCAAGGGCATTGCCGCCGGCGTGTCCAACAACACCTATCGCGGCCAGGTCTCGGCCCACCGCAAGGCGTCGAACGCACGCAACTTCACCCAGTGCGATTCGCTGCTGATCGGCGACAAGTGCGGCGCCCATACGGTGCCCTACATCGAGGCAAAGAATTCGACGGCGCAGTTCGAGCACGAAGCGACGACCTCGAAGATTTCCGAAGACCAGCTGTTCTACTGCCTGCAGCGCGGCATCCCCACCGAAGCGGCGATCGCCCTGATCGTCAACGGCTTCGTCAAGGAAGTCCTGCAGGAACTGCCGATGGAATTCGCTGTCGAGGCGCAGAAGCTGATCAGCATTTCGCTGGAAGGTAGCGTCGGGTAATGAATGAAACGCCGCGACTTCGGCGGACGGGTGAACGAAGGCATTGGGTAGTAAACACTCTGGTTTTTTTGTTCTCCACAGCGCTGGCCGGTGTCATCGTGGGAATGTTTGTCGCTTTCGCTGACTGGGATATCGGCAAACTGATCGTGCTTTCATCTCTTGGCATGTGTGCCGTTGTGCTGCTGCTTGGTAGAGCAGCCGAAATGGCCAATGACTTATCAGAATTGATGGAACGCGTTTTCCCTGGATGGAAGAGCCCCAAGTGAAATTTTGGCCCAAGGCGGCCGACTGAGACAGGAAGAACGAAATGCTTGAAATCAGAAACCTCCATGCCCGCATCGCCGAAGACGGCACCGAGATCATTCGTGGTCTGAACCTGACGGTGAAGGCCGGCGAAGTTGCGGCGATCATGGGGCCGAACGGCTCCGGCAAGTCGACGCTCTCCTATGTGCTGTCCGGCCGCAGCGATTACGAAGTCACCGAGGGTGACATTCTTTATAATGGCGAGAGCATTCTTGAGCTCGATCCGGCAGAACGCGCCGCCAAGGGCATCTTTCTCGCCTTCCAGTATCCTGTGGAAATTCCGGGTGTCGCCACCATGCAGTTCCTGAAGGTGGCGATGAACGAGCAGCGCAAGGCGCGCGGCGAAGACGAGTTGACGACGCCGGATTTCATGCGGCGGGTCAAGGATGCTGCCGGTAAGCTGCAGATCAACACCGAAATGCTGAAGCGGCCGCTGAATGTCGGCTTCTCCGGCGGTGAGAAGAAGCGCGCCGAAATCCTGCAGATGGCGCTGCTGGAGCCGAGGCTCTGCGTGCTCGACGAAACCGATTCTGGCCTCGACATCGACGCGCTGAAGATCGTCGCCGACGGCGTCAACGCGCTGCGTTCGCCGGATCGCGCCGTCGTGGTCATTACCCATTACCAGCGCCTGCTCGACTATATCGTGCCGGATACTGTCCACGTGCTTTACAAGGGCCAGGTGATCAAGTCGGGCGACAAGACGCTGGCGCATGAGCTGGAAGCCAACGGCTATGCCGATATCATCGGCGCGGCGGCCTGAGTTCGGGTGGAAAGGACGACGTCCATGAACATGCAGACGACGAGCCGCCTGACCGTGGCTGAAACGGCGCTGATCGAGGCCTTCAACAACCAGATCGGCGATCTGCCGGGCAATGGCGCGGTGACGGCGCTGCGCGACCGGCTTCTCGACGATCTGAAGAAGGCCGGCTTGCCGACGCGCCGCATCGAAGCCTGGCACTACACCGATCTGAAAAACCTGCTACGCGCCTTGCCGCCGCAGGTTGGCGACGCCGGCTCCGATGCGCTTGAGCCGCTGGCTGGCGGATCGACGGTGCTGGCGGTAATCCAGGGCCATGCCAACCAGAAGGCTGCCGCCGACGGTCTTGGCGTTTCGGCCTATTCAGAACACCTGCTTGACGGCTCGGCCGCTGACGGGCTCGATGCACTTGACAGCGACGACGCGGTCGGCCGCATCAATGGCAGCTTCGTGCGCGACGGCTATGTCGTCGACGTGCCTGCCGATACCGCGCTAGAAGGTCCGCTCGAAATCCAGTTCGTCCATGCCGGCGGACAGGTGCATACACGCCTTCCCGTTGCCTTCGGCGCCGGTGTCAAGGCAACCGTCATCGAGCGTCACCTTACGGTGACCGGCGATGCGGCGCTGGTGTCCCACGTCAGTGACATCACCGTCGGCGAGGGCGCCGAGCTGACCTGGATCATCCTGCAGCAGCAAGGAGCCGAGGATACGCATCTCGGCCAGATCCGCATCGATCTCGGCGCTGACGCCAAGCTTCGCCTGTTCGTCATCAACGCCGGCGGCAAACTGGTGCGCCAGGAGCTGCATATCAAGGTGACGGGCGAGGGCGCCGATCTGACGTTGCGCGGCATCAACCTGCTCGGCGGTGAGAGCCATACCGACGTGACGATGGTGCTCGGCCACGACGTGCCGCACACCGGCTCGACCGAAGTGATCCGCAACGTCGTCTTCGACCGCGCCAAGGGTGTTTTCCAGGGCATGATCCGGGTGGCGCCCGATGCGCAGAAGACCGATGCTAAGATGGCCTGCAACACGCTGCTGATGTCGGACGATGCCGAATTCTCGGTCAAGCCCGAGCTAGAGATCTTCGCCGACGACGTCCAGTGCGGCCATGGGGCGACGGTGACCGATATCGACGCCAATCATCTCTACTATCTGATGGCGCGCGGCATCCCGGAGAACAAGGCACGGGCGATGCTCGTCAACGCTTTCGTCGCCGAGATCGTCGAGGAACTGGAAGACGAGGCCCTGGTCGAGGCGCTGGAAGGCGTGATTTCGGCCTGGCTCGAAAAGCACGCCTGATCGGATATAGCAATGGATAAGATCGTGCCGGCCACGCCCTACGACGTCGACGCCATCCGCCGGGATTTTCCGATCCTGGCGGAGAAGGTGCACGGCAAGCCGCTGGTCTATCTCGACAACGGCGCCTCGGCGCAGAAGCCGCGGGTGGTGATCGACGCCATATCGCATGCCTATAGCCACGAGTATGCCAATGTGCATCGCGGCCTGCACTATCTCTCCAATGCCGCCACGGATGCCTATGAGGCAGCGCGCGAGAAGGTGCGCCGCTTCCTCAATGCCCCTTCGGTCAACGACATCGTCTTGACCAAGAATTCGACGGAGGCGATCAACACTGTCGCCTATGGCTGGGGCATGCCTGAGATCGGCGAGGGCGACGAGATCGTCCTGACGATCATGGAGCACCATTCCAACATCGTGCCCTGGCACTTCATCCGCGAGCGGCAGGGCGCCAAGCTGGTCTGGGTGCCCGTCGATGACGAGGGCGCCTTCCATATCGAGGATTTCGAAAAGAGCCTGACGGAGCGCACCAAGCTGGTCGCCATCACTCATATGTCGAATGCGCTCGGCACGATCGTTCCCGTCAAGGAAGTCTGCCGCATCGCGCATGAACGCGGCATTCCGGTGCTGATCGACGGTTCGCAGGGTGCGGTGCATCTGCCGGTCGACGTGCAGGATATCGATTGCGACTGGTATGTGATGACCGGCCACAAGCTCTATGGCCCCTCCGGCATCGGCGTGCTCTACGGCAAGAAGGAGCGGCTTTCCCAGATGCGCCCGTTCCAGGGCGGCGGCGAGATGATTTTCGACGTTGCCGAGGACGCTGTCACCTATAATGATCCGCCGCATCGCTTCGAGGCCGGCACCCCGCCGATCGTGCAGGCGATCGGGCTCGGTTACGCGCTCGACTATATGGAGAAGGTCGGCCGCGAGGCGATCGCCCGGCATGAAGCCGATCTTGCCGCTTATGCTGTCGAACGGCTGAAATCGGTCAATTCGCTGAGGGTCTTCGGAACGGCGCCCGATAAGGGCAGTATCTTTTCCTTCGAGCTTGCCGGCATCCATGCCCATGACGTCTCGATGGTGATCGACCGGCAGGGCGTTGCGGTGCGGGCCGGTACGCATTGCGCCATGCCGCTCTTGAAACGCTTCGGCGTCACCTCCACATGCCGTGCATCCTTCGGCATGTACAATACCCGCGCCGAGGTCGATGCCTTGGCCGATGCGCTTGAATATGCGCGCAAGTTCTTTGCTTGAGGAGTGTCCGTGATGAGCCTGGACGAAAGCGAACAGAAGATCGACGTGCGCGAAGGCATCGTGCATTCCAGCATACCGGCCGATGAGCTGGCGCGGCTCAGTGATGACGTCATCAGCGCGCTGAAGACCGTCTACGATCCGGAAATTCCAGCCGACATCTTCGAACTCGGTCTGATCTATAAGATCGACATCGAGGACGACCGGATGGTGAAGATCATGATGACGTTGACCGCCCCCGGCTGCCCGGTTGCCGGCGAGATGCCGGGTTGGGTCGAAAATGCCGTCAGCGCCGTCGAAGGTGTGTCGGGTGTCGAAGTGGCGATGACCTTCGATCCGCCGTGGACGCCGGATCGGATGTCCGAAGAGGCGCAGGTCGCAGTCGGCTGGTATTGAGGCGGCTGGTATTGATCCGTTTACTTGCGACGACTACATTTGAATCACGAAGCGCCGGATCTTGACCCCGGTTGTGGAAGGAGAATGGGCCGATGGGCTTTGCAGTGATGAGCATGACGGACGGGGCTGCGGCCCGCGTCAAGGCGATCGTCGAGAACTCCGGGCCGGAGGCCAAGGGTGTGCGCGTCGGCATCAAGAAGGGCGGCTGCGCCGGGATGGAATATACCATCGACCTGGTCACCGAACCGAACGCCAAGGACGATCTGATCGAGCGCGATGGCGTCAAGGTCTGGGTCGAACCCTCCGCCGTGCTCTATCTGCTCGGCACCGAAATGGGTTTCGAGGCGACGACGCTGCGCTCGGGCTTTACCTTCACCAATCCGAACCAGACATCGGCCTGCGGCTGCGGCGAATCCGTCGAGCTGAAGCCGGCCGATCTTGCGGCCCTTGCCGCACAGCGCCAAAACGAACCGGCGCATTCCTGATACCTGCGCCTCAGGCTGGTGGGAAATTCTCCGCCAGCCAAGCCCCGATGAAATCCGGCTCGTCGTCGCCGAGATCATGGCCGGTCGGGTGCAATCTCGTACTGAACCCGGCTTTCCTCTGACAAAAACGACATCCCGAAATTCCCGCATGGCATCGATCCGCGCAATTGGCGCGGATCGGCATAGGTCTGTTTCGATCTTACGGCTCGCACTCAGTCGCGCTTGATGCTCATCAGCATTTCCCACATATCCGCGCCGCTCTCGAAGACCACGGCATTGGCCTTGTAGCTCTGCTCGGCTTCGAGCAGGTCGGTCAGTTCGGTGGCCGGATCGACATCCGACGATGTGGGGCTGACGACGGCTTGGACACCACCCGGCTCGAGGGATGTGAGGCTGGTGTTCAGCCTGGCATAATCCGGCGTGCTGCTGTTTGCGACGTTGTTGGCGATCGCGCCGATCCGGGTCGTCTGCGCCCGCATTCCCGAAAGAGCGGTGCTCGTAATACCCGATATGTTCATCAACGTTTCCCCAGAACTGGATGATCGTCTTTTAACCCGCAAGGACTTAGGGAATGCTGAAGGCATTGCGTTAGCGAAGACCTATAGATCGGGCATCGTGCGGCCATATCTGTTCTGGATTGAAACGGGATGATAGCCACGCGCCGGTGGCCGTAGAGCCGGTGGCATGTGCCGATTGATTTCGGCATGTCCCCACCTATCCCGACGTATGCCATTCCCATACATTACCGGAAGACAGGCTCTGGCCTTCGCGTAGATTTGTGGAGCAGGTGATGACCAAGAAACGGCCGGCAGGCATCGAGACATACACGGCCCCCGCCGGCGGCTGGGGTGCACTCAAAGCCGTTGCCGAAACCCTTGCGCGCCAGCAGGTCATCGCGCAGGGTGCTGCGACGCTGCTGAAAGCCAATCAGCCCGAGGGTTTCGATTGCCCCGGCTGCGCATGGCCCGATCCCAAACATACGAGCTCGTTTGAATTCTGCGAAAATGGTGCCAAGGCGATCACCTGGGAGTCGACGGCAAAACGCGCCGGACCCGACTTTTTCGCAACGCACGGCGTTGCCGAACTCTGGCAATGGAACGATCACCAGTTGGAAGACCAGGGCCGCCTGACGCACCCGCTGATCTATGACCATGTCAGCGACCACTACCTCCCGATCGGCTGGGACGAGGCCTTTGCGCTGATCGGCGACGAGCTGCGCAAACTGCCCGACCCTGACATGGCCGAATTCTACACGTCGGGACGTGCCTCCAACGAGGCGGCATTTCTGTTCCAGCTTTTTGTCAGGGCCTACGGCACCAACAATTTTCCGGACTGCTCGAACATGTGCCATGAGGCGACCAGCGTCGGCCTGCCCGACTCCATCGGGGTCGGCAAGGGCACGGTGACGCTCGAGGATTTCGATCATGCCGATGCGATCTTCAGCTTCGGTCACAATCCGGGCACCAACCATCCCCGGATGATGACCACCCTGCACGATGCCGCCAGGCGCGGCGTTCCGATCGTGGTCTTCAATCCCTTGAAGGAACGGGCGCTCGAAAAATTCGCCGCACCGCAGAATCCGATAGAAATGGCGACGATGTCGTCGACGCCGATCGCATCGGCCTATCACCAGGTCCGCACCGGCGGAGATCTTGCGGCCCTCAAGGGGATGATGAAGCGGATCTTCGAACGAGACGACGCCGATATCGCGGCAGGCGGCAAGGGCTTTCTCGACCGCGAGTTCATCGAAGCGCACACGATCGGGCTGGAGGCTCTCAAGGCCGATGTCGCGCAGACGGAGTGGGCGTCGATCCTCAGGAAATCGGGACTGACGTTCGAAGCGCTGGATAGTGCTGTCGATGTCTATCTCAATGCCCGCAACGTCATCCTTTGCTACGGCATGGGTATCACCCAGCACAGCCATGGCACCGCCAACGTCCAGCAGCTTGCCAATTTCCTGATGCTGCGGGGGAATATCGGCCGCCAGGGCGCCGGCATCTGCCCGCTGCGGGGACATTCGAACGTTCAGGGCGATCGCACGGTCGGCATCACCGAGATCCCCAACAAGGCGCTTCTCGACGGCATGGAAAAGGCCTTCGGTTTTCGCCCGCCGGAGGAGAAGGGCCACAACGCCGTCGAAGCCATCGAGGCGATTATCGAGGGCCGGTCGAAGGCGCTGGTCTGCCTTGGCGGCAATCTGGCCGTTGCGATATCCGATCCGGACGCGACGTTTACCGGCATGCGCAAGCTCGACCTCGCCGTCCACATCGCGACGAAACTCAATCGCTCGCACCTCTTGATCGCCCGGGCTTCGATCATCCTTCCCGTTCTCGGCCGCACCGACCAGGACATCCAGAAGACCGGACCGCAATCGGTGACCGTCGAGGATTCCATGTCGATGGTGCATGCCTCGCGCGGTTTCCTGAAACCTCCGGGCGTGCAGCTTCGATCGGAGCCAGCGATCATCGCCGGCATCGCCAAGGCAACGCTCGGCAGCAAATACGATATCGATTGGGACGGGATGGTCGGAAATTACAGCCGTATTCGGGAAAAGATCGAGGTGGTCTTTCCCGATTTTCATGACTTCAACACCAGGGTCAGGAAACCCGGTGGCTTCCGGCTGACGGTTGCCGCCGCTGACCGGCAATGGCACACGCCTTCAGGCAAGGCGCAGTTCCTCATTGCGCCGGGACTGGAGGAAGATCCACGGCTTGTCGACGCGGACACGCTGGTTCTGACGACGCTGCGCAGTCACGACCAGTACAATACGACGATCTACAGTCTGGACGACCGCTATCGGGGCGTCTTCGGCCGCCGTGACATCCTCTTCATGAACAGCAACGATCTCTCCGCTCGCGGCTTGGCCGATGGCGACAGGGTCGATATCGAATCGGTTGGCGAAACAGGCAGCAAGTCGGTTAAAGGCTTCACCGCGGTGGCCTACGACATCCCGCTCGGCTCCGTGGCTGGATATTATCCCGAGATGAACAGGGTCATCGCGCTTGCCGATTACGACCGAAAATCGGGAACCCCTGCCTATAAGGGTGTGCCTGTGAAGGTGCAGAAGTCGGCGTAAGCGGAGCGGGCGCTTGCCTGCCTCAAGCTAAAGTGCGTCGCAAGTAACTTGATTCATTATCGCGACGCCACCCAGTCGTGCCAATCGCTTTCGTTGCCGTTGAAGACGTTGAGGTCGATCTTGCCTTCGACGCCTTCTGAGAGGCCTGAACCGGAATATTGCCAGAAGAGCCACTTGCGGCCGGGGTAGACCTTGGAGGGGTGAGCGGCTACCGAGCGCAGCCAGAACGGATAGTTGAGCATTTCACCCTTCAAATTGTCGCGGTAGAAATCCGGCGCCGTGTAGATGATCGGGCGCTGGCCGTAATAACGCTCCAGCTTGTCCATGAAGACCTGCATCTTTTCCCGGACGCGGGCAGGGGAAATGCGCCTTTTGCAGCTCGATTCTCCGTTCCATTCGACGTCGATAACGGGCGGAAGCGCGTTTGCTTCCCTCGGCACGTTGCGGATGAACCAGTCGGCCTGTTCGCCGGCCGTCCGGCACCAGTAGAAGAAGTGATAAGCGCCGTGTTTCAGACCGGCTTCCTTGGCCCGGCGCCAGTTTTTCTTGAACATCGGATCGAGGTGATCGCCACCGTCCGTCGCCTTGATGTAGACGAAGTTGGCACCTTGCCCGCGCAACGTCTCCCAATCGATCTCGCCCTGCCAGCGCGACACGTCGACGCCATGCACGGCAAGCTTTCTCGGCGAAGTCGAGCCGAAGTTGATCGGTTTGGCATCGCGGAAGCGGTGGCCGTAGATCTGTCCGCGTGACGGCGATCTCCTGCCGACATCGGGATCGATTCCCGGGTTCGTCGGCATGAGCATCGCGACCGGCCTGTCCTGGGGCACGAGCGCCTGGGGTTCCGGAACCGGTCCGGTCCAGCTCAACGCCTCTTGCGGCGCGCTCGTCTGCGCCGTGTCGCCGACGGCGGCAGCCGGTATCGGGCCGTTCGGCCTGGTGATCGCATTGGTGGTTTCCGGCGACGGCACGTTGCCCAGCACATCTTCGGCGCCGGAACTGGCGGCGCATCCCGACAGGATCAGGGCGGCAAGGAGGATTGCTGGCAAAGCCGATGGACGCATGAGAACCTGCACGCAAAACAAAAGGTCGACGGCTATATTCCTGTTGAAGGGAAGCCGCCTATTTTCAATTGCTAACAGAGACTTGCTAAGAAAGGTTAAATTTGAACCTATTGCCTCGAAAGCGGCAACCCTTCCAATCGGCGAGGTCTGCCCCTCATCCGGCTGCCGCCACCTTCTCCCCGCTCGCGGGGCGAAGGGACCAAGCCGCGACCTCTTCGTCCCTCACTAACGTCTCGCAAGGCACGTCCCCTCTCCCCGTAAAACGGGGAGAGGGCTAGGGTGAGGGGCTGCGCCTGGTGCGAACCGGACAGCCGTGACACCGCTGCTACTCCGCCGCCTCGGCATAACTTTCGACCGGCGGGCAGGTGCAGATCAGGTTGCGGTCGCCATAGACATTGTCGACGCGGTTGACCGGCGACCAGTATTTGTCGACACGGAAGGCGCCGGGCGGGAAGCAGGCCTGTTCGCGCGAATAGGGGCGATCCCATTCGCCGACGAGGTCTTCCACCGTGTGCGGAGCGTTCTTTAGCGGGTTGTTGACCTTGTCCATTCGGCCATCTTCGATGGCGCGGGCTTCCTCGCGGATCGCCAGCATCGCCTCGCAGAAACGGTCGAGTTCGGCTTTGGTCTCGCTTTCCGTCGGCTCGATCATCAGCGTGCCGGCAACCGGCCAGCTCATCGTCGGGGCATGGAAGCCGCAGTCGATCAGCCGCTTGGCGACGTCGTCGACGGTGACACCTGAGCTATCGACCAGCGGGCGGGTGTCGATGATGCATTCATGCGCGACGCGGCCGGCGGCCGACTTGTAGAGCACGTCATAGGCGCCCTTCAGCCTTGCGGCGATGTAGTTGGCGTTGAGGATCGCCACCTTGGTTGCCTGCGTCAGCCCTTCGCCGCCCATCATCAGACAGTAGCTCCAGGAGATCGGCAGGATCGAGGCCGAGCCGAAGGCTGCGGCCGAGACCGCGCCGGACCGTCCGTCGGTTTCCGGGTGGCCGGGCAGATAGGGCGCCAGATGCGCCTTGACGCCGATCGGGCCCATGCCGGGGCCGCCGCCGCCATGCGGGATGCAGAAGGTCTTGTGCAGGTTGAGGTGCGACACGTCCGAGCCGATGTCACCGGGACGGGACAGGCCGACCATGGCGTTCATGTTGGCGCCGTCGAGATAGACCTGGCCGCCATTGGTATGCACGAGGTCGCAGATTTCCTTGACGGTCTCCTCGAAGACGCCGTGCGTCGAAGGGTAGGTGATCATGCAGCAGGAGAGGTTTGGTGCATGTTCCTCAGCCTTGGCGCGGAAATCGTCGAGATCGATGTCGCCATTCTCACGCACCTTGACGACCACCACCTTCATGCCGACCATCTGGGCTGAGGCCGGGTTGGTGCCATGCGCCGAGGTCGGGATCAGGCAGACGTCGCGATGGCCCTCGCCGTTGGCGATATGAAAATTGCGGATCGTCAGCAGGCCGGCATATTCGCCTTGCGCACCGGAATTCGGCTGCATCGAGAAGGCGTCGTAGCCGGTGACGGCGCAGAGCTTTTCGATCAGGTCGTCGATCATCTCGCGGTAGCCGAGCGCCTGGTCTGATGGCACGAAGGGATGGATATCGGAAAATTCCGGCCAGGTGATCGGCAGCATTTCCGCCGTCGCATTGAGCTTCATCGTGCAGGAGCCGAGCGGGATCATCGAGCGGTCGAGCGCCAGATCCCGGTCAGAGAGCCGGCGGATGTAACGCGTCATCTCGCTTTCGGCGCGGTTCATGTGGAAGATTTGATGGGTGAGGTAATCGCTGGTTCTGAGCAGGCCTCTCGGCAGCCGGTAGGAAGGCTCGAAATCGGCGATGGTGAAGTTGCCGCCAAAAGCGCGCCAGACAGCTTCGAGCGTTGCAGGCCGCGTGCGCTCGTCGAGGCTCATGCCGATCTTGGTTTCGCCGACCTTGCGCAGATTGACGCCTTCGGCGACGGCGGCGCGCAGGATGAGCGCTTGCATGTGGCCGACATCCACAGTGATGGTGTCGAAGAAGCTTTCCGGCTCGACTTTATAGCCGAGCTTTTCCAGGCCCTTGGCCATCAGCACGGCCTTCTGGTGCACCTGCTGGGCGATCGCCTTGATACCCTCGGGACCATGGAAGACTGTATACATCGAGGCCATGACGGCCAGCAGCACCTGGGCGGTGCAGATGTTCGACGTCGCCTTCTCGCGGCGGATATGCTGCTCGCGGGTCTGGAGCGACAGACGATAGGCGCGGTTGCCGCGGGCATCGACGGAAACGCCGACGAGACGGCCGGGCATGGAGCGCTTGATGGCATCCTTGACCGACATGTAGGCCGCATGCGGACCGCCATAGCCGACCGGAACGCCGAAGCGCTGAGAGGAGCCAACGGCGATATCGGCGCCCATTTCGCCTGGTGATTTCAAGAGCGTCAGCGCGAGGATGTCGGCGGCGACGATCGATATGGCGCCGGCCTGGTGCAGGCGGGCGATCAGGCCGGTGAAATCATGGACGTGACCGTGCGTGCCAGGATATTGGAAGATTGCGCCGAAGACGTCGACAGGATCGAGATCGGTGAAGGGATTGCCGACGATGACCTGCCAGCCGAGCGGCTCGGCGCGGGTGCGGATCAGGGCGATGGTCTGCGGATGGCAGTCGGCATCGACGAAGAAGGTTTTCGCCTTCGACTTTGAGACGCGTTCGGCCATCGCCATGCCTTCGGCGGCGGCGGTCGCCTCGTCGAGCAGCGAGGCATTGGCGACGTCGAGGCCGGTGAGGTCGCAGACCATCGTCTGATAGTTCAGCAGCGCTTCCAGGCGGCCCTGGCTGATCTCCGGCTGGTAGGGCGTATAGGCCGTATACCAGGCGGGATTCTCCAGGATGTTGCGCTGGATGACCGGCGGCGTGATCGTGCCGTAATAACCCTGGCCGATCAGCGACACCAGCACCTTGTTCTTGTTGGCGGTCTCGCGCAGCTTGTCGAGCGCCTCGCGCTCGGTCATCGGCGCGCCCCAGACGAGCGGCGCCTTCTGGCGGATCGAGGGCGGCAACGTCGCGTCGATCAAGCCGTCGAGGCTGCTATAGCCGATCACCTTCAGCATGTCGGTCATCTCGGTCGGCGAGGGGCCGATGTGACGGCGATTGGCAAAATCGTAGGGCTGATAATCGGTGAACTGGAATTCGGTCGGCGTCGTCATTACGCGGTGAGCTCCTTATAGGCGGCCTCGTCGAGCAGACCGTCGGCATCCGCGACATTTGCAAGCTTCAGCTTGAAGAACCAGCCGGCGCCCTGAGGGTCGGAATTGACCAGCGACGGATCGGCAACGATGGCCGGATTGACCTCGGTGATCTCGCCGTCGAGCGGACAATAGACGTCGGAGGCAGCCTTGACGGATTCAACGGTCGCGGCATTGCCGTTCTTGGAGAAGGTGGCGCCGACTTCCGGCAGTTCGACGAAAACCAGGTCGCCGAGCTGATCGACGGCATAATTGGTGATGCCAACAGTCGCAACGCCGCCTTCGATCTGCAGCCATTCGTGTTCTTCGGTAAACTTCAGCATTGTTCGTCCTCTCTGGAATAGGTTTAGCGTTTGTAGGTCGGTGTGACGAAGGGCAGGGTACTGACGGTGATCGGCAGATATTTGCCGCGCACCTCGGCGTAGACGAGCGTGCCGGCCGTTGCGTGGGAGACCGGCACGTAGCCCATAGCGACGGGGCCTTCGACGCTGGGGCCGAAGCCGCCCGAGGTGACTTCGCCGATTTCGGCCTTGCCCTCGGCATCGGCATAGAGCTTGGCGTGGCCGCGTACAGGCGCCTTGCCTTCCGGCTTCAGGCCGACGCGGCGGCGGGCGGCGCCGTTTTCGAGTTCGGAAAGGATGCGGCCGGAGCCCGGGAAACCGCCGGCGCGTGCGCCGCCCGCGCGCCGCGCCTTCTGCATCGCCCATTCCAGCGCCGCCTCGACCGGCGAGGTGGTCGTGTCGATATCGTTGCCATAAAGGCACAGACCGGCTTCGAGGCGCAGGGAGTCACGGGCGCCGAGGCCGATCGCCTGGACATCGGGATGCTCGAGCAGCCGCATGGTGACATCCTCGGCCTTATCAACCGGGATCGAGATTTCGAAACCGTCCTCGCCGCTATAGCCGGAGCGCGAGACAAGACAGGAAACGTCGTGCAGCCGGCAGTGGCGCACGTCCATGAATTTCATCGCCGCAACATCGGCCCAGAGTTCGGCGAGAACCTCGACCGCGCGGGGGCCCTGCAGCGCGATCAAGGCGCGGTTCAGAAGGGTGATGTCGCATCGGTCGCCGATATGGGCCTGCAGATGGGCGAGATCGGCCTCCTTGCAGGAAGCGTTGACGACGACGAAAAGGTGATCGTCGAGATGAGCGATCATCAGGTCGTCGAGGATGCAGCCGCTGTCGTCGGTGAAGAAGCCATAACGCTGGCGGCCTTCGGCAAGGCCGAGGATGTCGACCGGCACCAGGCTTTCGAGCGCCAGCGCGGCGTCCTCGTACCTGCCGGATTTCGCCTTCACGATGACTTGGCCCATGTGGGAGACATCGAAGAGGCCGGCCTCGGTGCGGGTATGAAGATGCTCCTTCATGACGCCGGCGGGATATTGCACCGGCATGTCGTAACCCGCGAACGGCACCATGCGGGCGCCGCGCGAGAGATGCAGGGCATGCAGCGGGGTTTTCTTCAGGGCAGCAGTATCGTCCAAAAGACGCCTCCGGGGTTTGCGCCTTCTCGCGAAGGCGCGGGCTCAAATCTGAAGGCGCGGCTGCGCACTTCTCTCCTGAGCCCCCTCTGTCCCTTTGCCTGAGATTGTTATCCCTTCGGCGAGCGTTTCGAGAACGCTTCTCTCCAGAGTTCCGTCTGCCCCTTGCTGGTCCTTTTGCCTGAGAGTTTCCGGGGCGGTTGCTCCTTCGGCACCGGTGGCGAAGCACCGGATTCTCCCAACAAGGTTGGCGCAATTATCCGGCGGCTGCGGCTCTTGGCAAGCGGCAAATGTCGTCACCGAGCAAATTTTTGTCGTCTTATTCCAACAAGGCCTTAAACTGCGGCAAATCTGCTTTTGCATTCCGTGGGGAAACCGGCTATCGCGGCTTGCTGTTGAAGGGGATCTCATGCGGCTGACCGGACTGAAAGCGACGCTGTTTTTGCGCATGCTTTGCGCATTGAGCCTCGTTTTGCTCGGTCTTGCCCATCAGCCGCCGCAGGCCGTCGCCTCCGAAGGCTACCATGCGGCGGCCTATATGCTGCCCGACGGCACCTTCGCTTCGCTCTGCGTCACGGTGAAGGACGCCGATGGCAAGACCGGCGCGTTCAAGCCGAATTGCGAAGCTTGCCGGCTGTCGGCCTCGGTCATCCTGCCGGCACCGGATTCCGGCTCCTGGCTCGAACGCAAGCTCGCTGCACTCGTCAATTCGCCGATCGGGTCCGCCGCCGTTAGCGGCGCACGCGCCGTCAGCCGGCCGAATTCCCGCGCGCCTCCCATCCTCGCCTGATCTGCCTTCGCACTTATGATGCAGCATGCCGGTCCGCCAGAGAGAAGTTCGCGGCCGGCGAGGAGATATCCGATGAAGATTAGCAAGACATTTGGCAAGACATTCGGGCTTGCCGTCCTTCTTTCAGCGACCGCCTTTGCCGGCGCAGAGGCGCATGTGACCTTCCTCGACAGGGAAGCGACTGAAAACAGCACCATTCTCGCGACACTGCAGCTGCCGCATGGCTGCGACGGCAAGGCGACCACGGAAGTGCGGGTCAAGCTTCCTGAGGGTTTCGTCTTCGCCAAGCCGCAGCCGAAGGCCGGCTGGGAGCTCGAGGTGATCAAGGGCGATTACCAGAAGACCTACGACAATCACGGCGACAAGGTGAAGACAGGCGCGGTCGAGATCCGTTGGAAGAACGGCAATCTCTCCGACGATTTCTACGACACCTTCGTCATCCAGGGTAAGGTATCGGGCGTCGAGGCCGGTACCTCGCTCGCCTTTCCGGTGACGCAGATGTGCGGCGACACGGTCGAGGCCTGGGATCAGGTGGCGAAAGAAGGCAGCGACGCGCATGGGATGAAAAGCCCGGCGCCGCTTCTGAAGGTCGTTGCCGGCGAAGACCATGGTCACGATCATGACGACATGGCCGGCATGGACATGTCCGGCATGACCGGTATGGGTGCTGCCGCACCAGCCGGTGAAACGGTCAAGGCCGGCGATCTCGAAGTCTCCGGCGGGTTCGCCAAGGCGATGCTGCCCGGCCAGCCGGTCGGCGGCGGCTTTTTCACGGTGACAAACAACGGCCAGACGGACGACCGGCTGCTATCCGTGACATCGCCTGCCGCAGGCGAGGTTCAGATTCACGAAATGGTGACGAAGGACAACGTCATGCGGATGCGCCAGCTGAAGGACGGCATTGCCATCGCCGCCGGCCAGACGGTCAAGCTTGAGCCCGGCAATCTGCATCTGATGTTCCAGAAGGTGAAGACGCCGTTCAAGCAGGGCGATAGCGTGCCGGTGACGCTGACCTTCGAAAAGGCCGGCAAAGTCGAGCTGGTGCTGCAGGTGCTGTCGGCGCAGGGCAAGTAAGCGCGATCCGATTGAAACAGCAAAGCCCGCGACTGTGATCGCAGTCGCGGGCTTTCATTCATAAGGCGGTTGCCTCAGACCTCTTCGTAGGATTGCAGTGCCTGCTTGAGGCCGGCCTGCGGCTGGCGGTGGCCTTTGGCCATCAGGTCGAGCGCCACCTCCGTCGACTGGATGATGCTGGAGGGCTCCTCGGTCTGATCGGGGCTATCGGCCTTCAATTGCCGGTCGGCAATGCGGCGTGCATCGCGGGCGGCGGTGCTGGTCGCGACGCGCTGGGGAATCCTCAGCGATTCGAAGGCAATGGCAGCGGTGTTGGCCGATACGGTCAGGAGCTGGGTCATGCCGTCACCGTATCGGCATGATATTGGCGCCATCATAAGAAAATCATCGGCATTTTACCGGATGGTAAGAATTCATTCCGTCACGATTGGAATCTCCACTGAGTTGCGATAAATCCGGCCGATGATCCAGGCTCTTCTCGTCGCCGTCGGCGGCGCTATCGGTTCCCTTCTCAGATATTATGTCGGCCAATGGACCCTGAGGCTCATGGGCCCGGCCTTTCCCTGGGGCACGCTTGCGGTCAATATAGTCGGCTGCTTCGTCATCGGGGTCTTTTCCGAGCTGATCGCGCGGAGGTTCAACGCCTCGGTGGAACTGCGGCTCTTGCTGATCACCGGCTTCCTCGGCGGCTTCACCACGTTCTCGGCTTTCTCGCTGGATGCGATCTCGCTGTTCGAGCGCGGTGAGGCGGTGGCGGGCGGTATCTATATCGTTGCGAGCGTCGGGCTTTCGATGGCGGCCGTCATGTCAGGCCTTGCCGTCATGCGCGCTTTGGCCTGATTTCTTTTCCAGTTTCCGTTTTGCTTGAAAATGCTCTAAAGGCTGCGGCAAGAACGCCGGCTTGGCCCGCGCTGCAATTTCCGAAAGATTTTTTATGGCTGGCATAGAACATATCAAGGTTGAACCCGACGAAGCAGGCATGCGGCTCGATCGCTGGTTCAAGGTGCATTTTCCCGGGCTCGGTTTCGGTCCGCTGCAGAAGCTTTTGCGCTCCGGCCAGGTGCGCGTCGACGGCGGCCGTGTCAAATCGGATGCGCGCGTGCAGCCCGGCCAGACGGTGCGGGTTCCGCCGCTGGATGTCGATGCGAAGAAGTCAGGACCGATCGCCGGCAAGGATCTCAAGCATTCCTCCGATTTCGAACTTCTGTCGCGTATGGTGCTGCATGAGGACGACAAGGTGATCGTGCTCAACAAGCCGCCCGGTATTGCGGTGCAGGGCGGCTCCGGGGTGGCCCGGCATATCGACCAGATGCTCGAAGCCTGGACCAGCCCGAGGGGCGAGAAGCCGCGGCTGGTTCACCGCCTCGACCGCGATACGTCTGGTGTTCTGGTCATTGCCCGCACCCGCGGCGCGGCGCAAAAGCTGACGGCCGCCTTCCGCGAGCGTGACACCAAGAAGACCTATTGGGCGCTGGTCAAAGGCGTGCCGCGCAAGCACGAAGACAAGATCTCGACCTGGCTCGTCAAGGAGCCGACCGCCGATGGCGACCGCATGCGCATTGCAAGACACGGCGAAGACGGCGCCGACCATGCGATTTCCTTCTACCGCGTGCTGGAGACGGCGGCGCAGAATCTCGCATGGCTGGAGATGGAGCCCTATACCGGCCGGACCCACCAGTTGCGCGTCCATGCCCTGCATATCGGTCATCCGATCATCGGCGATCCGAAATATTTTGACGATGATCCGAATTGGGATTTTCCGGGGGGCGTCCAGAAGAAGCTGCATCTGCACGCGCGCCGCATCGACATCCCGCACCCCTCCGGCGGCCGCCTGCGCGTCAGCGCGCCGCTGCCATCGCATATGGTGCAGACCTGGAACCTGCTCGGTCTCGACCTTGCCGGCGCGGAAAGGGACAGCGAATGAAACTCGCCCTTTTCGATTGCGACGGCACGCTGGTCGACAGCGCCGGCCTGATCCATGAAACCATGCGTCGTACCTTCGAAAAGTTCGGCAAGCCGGAACCGCGATTTGAGGATACCAAGGCGATCATCGGCCTGTCGCTGGATATCGCGATTGCCCGCATGCAGGGCCGGCCGCATGTCGAGCAGGACGATATCGACATGACGGCGCATTATAAATCGCTGTTTTCGGTGGTGCGTCAGGATCTCGACTACAGGGAGCCGCTGTTTCCCGGCATTCGCGAGATGATCGACGCGATCACCGGGCGCGAGGATCTGCTGATCGGTGCAGTGACCGGAAAATCCAGGCGCGGGCTGAACCTCGTGATGGAGACGCACGGCTTCGACCGATATTTCACCGTTGCGCGCACGGCCGACGATTGCCCTTCCAAGCCGCACCCGGCCATGGTGACGGAATGCTGTGATGAAACCGGCATGAATGCCGCTGATGCCATTGTCATCGGCGATGCCATTTACGATATGCAAATGGCAAAGGCTGCCGGCGCCAAGGCGATCGGCGTTGCCTGGGGCTATGCCAGCGTGGATGAGCTGATCGCCAACGGCGCCGACGCGATCGCCTACCATCCAAACGAGATACTGCGCCATTTTTCCTGAGGTGAGCCCATGCGCGATCTGCTGAACGATCTTTCCGAAGGCCTGAGCCATCCCGATCCGATCCGCCGGGCGCAGATCCAGATGAAGAAGCCGCTGCCGAAGCGTTTCTACACCGACGTCTCGGTTGCCGAGCACGAGGGCGGCTTTGCGATCACTCTCGACGGCAAGATGGTGCGCACCCCGGCACGGCTGGTTCTCGCCGTTCCCACGCAGGCGCTGGCGCAGCTTGTCGCTGCCGAATGGCAGGCGCAGGGCGAAGAGATCGATCCCATGACGATGCCCATGACGCGGCTCGTCAATACCGCGCTCGACGGGATTACCGGCAACACGCAGGCGATCCTTGACGATATCCTGCGCTTTTCCTCGAGCGACCTTATCTGCTACCGCGCCGATGGGCCGGAATTGCTGGTCGCGCGCCAGGCCGAACGTTGGGACCCGGTGGTCGATTGGGCCGCGAACGATCTCGGCGCCCGCTTCATCCTCGTCGAAGGCGTGATGCCGCGTGAGCAGCCGCGCGAGGCGACCGCCGCCTTCGCCGTCACGCTCGCCAGATATGACGACCCGATCGCGCTCGCAGCACTCCACACAGTCACCACGCTCACCGGTTCGGCGATCCTGGCGCTCGCCTTCGCCTGTGGCCAGGTGACGATGGAGGAGGCCTGGTCGCTTGCCCATCTCGACGAGGACTGGACGATCGAGCATTGGGGTAGCGACGAGGAAGCCGAGGAGCGGCGGGCCAAGCGCTTTGCCGACTTCAAGGCGGCGACGGATGTTTTTTTCGCCCTAAGCGCCTGAAACATATTGCTTTCCCGGGCATTATGACGAAATCTGCGACTCCAACGGGGTCGTGCGGGATTTTGCAATGAATTGGCTGAGGTCGTGTTTTTGCAGAGCCGCACTCGTCTGTGTCGCACTTACGGCCTGCGGCAGCCTCTCGGCGAAGAAGCCGGAGGCACCGGTCTATGATGTGCGCAGCGCCGTCGTCGTTTCCGGCCCGAACATGCCGGCCGAGCTGCTTGGCGGCATTAACGATCGCGTCAACGCCGCGATCAACGCCACGGTGCGCGACACCGTTCTGCCGCGGGTGGTGCTGACCATCCGCGTGGTGTCCATCGAGAAAAGCCTAGGCTTCCAGAAGGACCGCAACGTCGCCAAGATCAGTATCGACGCGGCCTCGGTCGAGGACGGATCGGTCATCGCCGTCAGCGCCTTCGACGTGACCAGCATCGCCGCTGACCCCAAGCTCGCCGACGAGATCCTGGCCGAGGACGTCGCAGCCAGGATACGCTCGGTTTTCTCACTCAGCGGGCGTGGGCGCTAAAGCATATCGCGCGAAAGTGTGCAGCAGTTTTGCGATCACGACTGCGGAAAACAAAGGCGAGGGAGATCGCATGAAGGACATTCTCGAAGAACTGGAACGGCGCCGCGGCGTCGCCCGCCTCGGCGGCGGTCAGGCGCGCATCGACGCCCAGCACAAGCGTGGCAAGCTGACGGCGCGCGAGCGCATCGACCTCTTCCTCGACGAAGGCTCTTTCGAGGAGTTCGACATGTTCGTCGAACATCGCTCCACCGATTTCGGCATGGACAAGAGCCGTGTTGCCGGCGACGGCGTCGTCACCGGCTGGGGTACCGTCAACGGCCGCACGGTGTTCGTCTTCGCCAAGGACTTCACCGTCTTCGGCGGCTCGCTTTCGGAAGCGCATGCCGAGAAGATCATGAAGGTGCAGGACATGGCGCTGAAGAACCGCGCGCCGATCGTCGGCATCTATGATGCAGGCGGCGCCCGCATCCAGGAGGGCGTGGCGGCACTTGGCGGTTATGCCGAAGTATTCCAGCGCAATGTGCTTGCCTCCGGCGTCATCCCGCAGATCTCCGTGATCATGGGTCCCTGTGCCGGCGGCGACGTCTATTCGCCGGCGATGACCGATTTCATCTTCATGGTGCGTGATACCTCCTACATGTTCGTCACCGGGCCCGACGTGGTGAAAACCGTCACCAACGAGACGGTGACGGCGGAAGAACTCGGCGGCGCCGTCGTCCACACGGTGCGCTCTTCGATTGCTGACGGCGCCTATGAGAATGATGTCGAGACGCTGCTGCAGGTGCGCCGGCTGATCGATTTCCTGCCGCTTTCGAACACCGCGCCGCTGCCTGAGATCGAATGTTACCAGTCGGTGACAGAGGTCGATATGTCGCTCGATACGCTGGTGCCGGCCAGCGCCAACAAGCCATACGATATCAAGGAGTTGATCCGGAAGGTGGCGGACGAGGGGGATTTCTTCGAAATCCAGGCAAAATTCGCCGGCAATATCGTCTGTGGCTTCGGCCGCGTCGAAGGCTCCACTGTTGGTTTTGTCGCCAACCAGCCGATGGTGCTGGCCGGTGTGCTCGACAGCGACGCGTCGCGCAAGGCGGCACGTTTTGTGCGCTTCTGCGACTGCTTCAACATTCCGATCGTCACCTTCGTCGACGTGCCGGGCTTCCTGCCGGGTACGGCGCAGGAGTATGGCGGCCTCATCAAGCATGGCGCCAAGCTGCTATTCGCCTATGCGGAGGCGACGGTGCCGAAGCTCACCGTCATCACCCGCAAGGCCTTCGGTGGCGCCTATGACGTGATGGCCTCGAAGCATCTGCGCGGCGACCTCAACTACGCCTGGCCAACGGCGCAGATCGCGGTGATGGGCGCCAAGGGCGCCGTCGAGATCATCTTCCGCAAGGATATCGCCGATCCGGAAAAGATCGCCGCCCACACGAAAATGTACGAGGATCGCTTCCTCTCACCCTTCGTCGCGGCGGAGCGTGGTTATGTCGACGAGGTGATCATGCCGCATTCGACCCGCCGACGGCTGGCGCGCGGCCTGAAGATGCTGCGCAACAAGGATCTCGCCAATCCGTGGAAGAAACACGACAACATTCCGCTCTGAGATTTGGCCGATGAATAAAATCGTCCGGTCAGGTGTTTAGCTGCTGTCGAAAATGTGAACGGTTGTCAGCGATCCGTGTGTTCAATCCTAACCGGCGACAGGCTAACGCTCGCCGGTATTCTTTTAATGGAGAGGTTTTATGTCAAGTTTCGAGCGTCTTTCTGCTTACCGCCCCTATGGGCTGGCCGCTCTCAGGATCATCACCGCGCTGCTGTTCATCGAACACGGCACAATGAAGCTTTTCGGCTTCCCGGCTTCACAGATGTCCGGCTCGCTGCCGCCGCTGATGCTTTTCGCTGCGTTTCTTGAGCTTGTCGGCGGCATCCTCATTCTCGTCGGCCTGCTGACGCGCCCCGTCGCTTTCCTGCTCGCCGGTGAGATGGCGGTCGCCTATTTCATGGCGCATGCCCCGAACAGCTTCTTCCCGGCCGTCAACCAGGGCGACGCCGCGATCCTGTTCTGCTTCGTCTTCCTCTATCTGTTCTTCTCCGGTCCCGGCGCATTCTCCGTCGATAACCGCAAGGCAGCATAATTCGATAGGCCGAGGGGCCTCAGTGATGCCCCTCGGCTCGATATCAGGTCAGGCTGTGAGCTTGAGTCCGGCGATGCCGCCGACGATCAGCACGATGCAGGCAAGTCGGGAGACACTTGCCTCATCGCCAAGCAGCCAGATGCCGAGGAGCACGGTGCCGACCGTGCCGATGCCGGTCCAGACCGCATAGGCGGTGCCGATCGGTAGGTGCTTCACCGCCAGGCCGAGCAGCACGATGCTGACCACCATGGATATGACAGTCAATGCGGTCGGAAGCGGCCGTGTGAAACCATCGGTGTATTTAAGGCCGATCGCCCAGCCACATTCAAAAAGACCGGCGAGAAAAAGCAGAAACCAGGCCATACGACTCTCCTTGTTCAAGAGCGAGGCCGTCCCCGCGACGTTGCATCCTCAGGACGCCGCAGTCGTCTGCGATAATCCCTATATGCGTGTGGGAACGGTTGTGTTCAAGGTAGGAATCCGCATGGCCGCTATGCCACCCGTTTCATGCGGGTTTGAGGGTGGAATTACGAGTTCCCACCAGCCTCGGCAGAAAGGCTCTTGGCGCGGCGGCAGAGGCGATCGAAGGTTTCGAGGAAGCGTGAACGGTCCTTGGGGCTGAAGGCGGCATTGTAGCCCTTGCTCTCGCCGGTTTCGCGCAAATGCGCGCCAAGATCACGCATGGCGCTCGCCATGCCGATATTGGTCTCGTCGAAGACGCGTCCGGTCGGGCCGCTGACAAAGGCGCCGGTGGCGACACAGCGCACGGCGAGCGGTACATCGGCGGTGACGACGACGTCGCCCGCGCCAGCGCGTTCGGCAATCCAATTGTCAGCGGCGTCGAAGGCGTTGGAGACGATGACATTGTGGATCATCGGATCACGCGACGGGCGCAGGCCCGAATTGGCAACGAAGGTGACTTCGAGACCGTGGCGTTCGGCGACCTTCAGCACTTCCGGCTTCACCGGGCAGGCATCGGCATCGACATAGATCATGACAATATCCTTGACGGCTGGATGGCCAGCTGGCGGACCATATCGATATGGGGAATGCCGTCTTCCAGATATTCCGCCGACGTCACGATGAAACCGAAGGATTCGTAGAAGCGGCGCAAATGGGCCTGCGCCGACAAGGCAATGGGGTGTGCCGGATAAAGCCGCTCGCAAGCGGAGATCGCCTCGCTCATCAATGCATCGCCGAGGCGCTTGCCGCGATGGGCCGGCGAGACGACGACGCGGCCGATTTTTGACGGATCATGCGGCTCGCGCGGTGTCAGGATCCGCGCCGCAGCCAGGAGTTCGCCGCTCTCCAGCAACCGCAGATGCAGGGCATCGATATCCTTGCCATCGAGTTCCGGATAGGCACAGTTCTGCTCGACGACGAAGACATCGACGCGCATTTTCAAAAGGTCGTAGAGCTCCCGCGCAAGCAGCTCATCGAAGGTCTTGAGGTCGGCCGTGTAGGTCGTCGAAGCCATCAATATAGCACCACGCCGCGAATGCTCTTGCCCGAATGCATCAGCTCGAAGCCCTTGTTGATGTCGTCGAGCGGCATGGTGTGGGTGATCATCGGATCGATCTGGATCTTGCCCTGCATGTACCAGTCGACGATCTTCGGCACGTCGGTGCGTCCGCGTGCGCCGCCAAAGGCAGTGCCCATCCAGTTGCGGCCGGTGACCAGTTGGAACGGGCGGGTGGAGATCTCCTGGCCGGCGCCGGCAACGCCGATGATGATCGACTTGCCCCAGCCGCGATGGCTGGCCTCGAGCGCCTGGCGCATCACCTTGGTGTTGCCGGTGCAGTCGAACGTATAGTCGGCGCCGCCGATCAGGTCGCCATTGCGCTTCGTCAGGTTGACGAGATAGGGCACGATGTCATCGCCGACCTCCTTCGGATTGACGAAATGCGTCATGCCGAACTTTTCGCCCCATGCCTTGCGGTCATTGTTGATGTCGACGCCGATGATCATGTCGGCGCCGGCCAGCCTCAGGCCCTGCAGCACGTTGAGGCCGATGCCGCCGAGACCGAAGACGATGGCGGTCGAACCGATCTCGACCTTGGCGGTGTTGATCACCGCACCGATGCCGGTCGTCACACCGCAGCCGATATAGCAGATCTTATCGAAGGGGGCGTCGGGATTGACCTTGGCCAGCGCAATCTCCGGCAGCACGGTGAAATTGGCAAAGGTCGAGCAGCCCATATAGTGATGGATCTTGTCCTTGCCGATCGAAAAGCGCGAGGTGCCGTCGGGCATCACACCCTGGCCCTGGGTCGAGCGGATGGCGGTGCAGAGATTGGTCTTGCGCGACAGGCAGGAATAACACTCGCGGCATTCCGGCGTGTAGAGCGGGATGACGTGGTCGCCCTTCTTGACCGAGGTGACGCCGGGGCCGACATCGACGACGATGCCGGCACCCTCATGGCCGAGGATGGCCGGGAACAGGCCTTCCGGATCGGCGCCAGACAGGGTGAAGTCGTCGGTGTGGCAGATGCCGGTCGCCTTGACCTCGACCAGCACTTCGCCGGCCTTCGGGCCGTCCAGCTGCACGGTCATCACTTCGAGCGGTTTTCCGGCCTGAACGGCAACGGCGGCGCGAACGTCCATCTTCACAATCTCCCTGGCAATTTATTGGCTCCCTGGCAATTTATTGGGGCGACCTTGGCACGGTCGGCGAGCCGCGCTCAAGCGAAAACGGCCGCCGGCCTTTTCCGCTCAGGCGAATTCCATGATCACCGCATCGACGGCCAGGCTTTCGCCGGCCGCGGCATTGATCTTCGAGACGACGAGATCGCGGTCGGCGCGCAGCACGTTTTCCATCTTCATCGCCTCGACGATCGCAAGCGTCTCGCCGGCTTTGACCTCCTGGCCCTCGGCAACCGCGATGGAAACGACGAGGCCGGGCATCGGGCAGAGCAGCAGTTTGGAGGTATCGGGCGGCAGCTTCACCGGCATCAGCCTATCAAGCTCGGCATGACGCGGGGAAAAGACTTTGGCCGTCACCGAAAGCCCCTGCCAGTCGAGACGCAACCCGTTGAGGACCGGGCGGACCTGCGCGGTGATATCGCGGCCGCCGACCTTGCCCCTCCAGACCGGATCGCCCGGTCTCCAATCGGTGACAACGCTCATGCTCTCGCCGTCAATCGCCCCCTCGATTTCCATGTCCATATCGAAGGGAATGGTGACGAGGCCATCGAGCAATCTTGCGGCGACGTAGTTGTCACCGATCTTGATCACCCAGTGCTCGGCCAGCGCGCCCGATGCGGCACGCAGGCGATCGGCGAAATGCTCGCGCCGGCTCGTTTCGATCAGGCGGGCGGAAAGTGCGATGGCGGCAAGCATCGCCTCTTCCGTGCGGTCCGGTTTCATCGGCGCGAAACCGTCGGGATATTCCTCGGCGATAAAGCCGGTGGACAGCCGGCCCTCGCGCCAACGCGGATGTTTCATCAGCGCCGACAGGAAGGGGACGTTGTGCTCGATCCCGTCGACGACGAAACCGTCGAGCGCCTGGCCCATGGCCTCGATCGCTTCGCTGCGCGTCGGTGCCCAGGTGCAGAGCTTGGCGATCATCGGATCGTAGTACATCGAGATCTCGGCGCCTTCGAAGACGCCGGTATCGTTGCGGACCACGACATTGCCGCTGCGGCCTTCCACCGGCGGGCGGTAGCGCGTCAGGCGGCCGATCGAGGGCAGGAAGTTGCGATAGGGGTCTTCGGCATAGAGCCGGCTTTCGATCGCCCAGCCGTCGAGCCTGATGTCTTCCTGGGTGAGGGGAAGCGGCTCTCCCGCTGCGACACGGATCATCTGCTCGACGAGATCGATGCCGGTGACGAGTTCAGTCACGGGATGTTCGACCTGCAGGCGGGTGTTCATTTCGAGGAAATAGAAATTACGGTCGCGGTCGACGATGAATTCGACGGTGCCGGCGCTCTGGTAATCGACCGCTCTCGCCAAGGCCACCGATTGTTCGCCCATCGCCTTGCGGGTTTTCTCGTCGAGGAAGGGCGAGGGCGCCTCTTCCGCCACTTTCTGGTTCCGCCGCTGGATCGAGCATTCGCGCTCGCCGAGATAGACGACGTTGCCATGCGCATCGGCCAGCACCTGGATCTCGATGTGGCGCGGCTCGACGATGAATTTTTCGATGAAGATGCGGTCGTCGCCGAAGGAGCTCTTCGCCTCCGAGCGGGCGCGCTCGAAGCCGTCGCCCACCTCGGACTCATTCCAGGCAATGCGCATGCCCTTGCCGCCGCCGCCGGCCGATGCCTTGATCATGACGGGATAACCGATCCCGCCCGCTATCACCTCCGCATGGGCGGCATCCTCGATAACGCCGAGATGGCCGGGCACGGTGGACACGCCGGCGGCATTGGCGAATTTCTTCGATTCGATCTTGTCGCCCATCGCCATGATCGCCTTCGGCTTCGGGCCGATGAAGACGATGCCCTGCTTTTCCAGTTCGGCGCAGAAGGAGGCGCGCTCGGACAGGAAGCCGTAGCCCGGATGCACCGCCTCGGCGCCGGTTGCCTTGCAGGCAGCGATGATCTTTTCAGCAACCAGATAGCTCTCGGAGGCTGCGGCCGGGCCGATATGCACGGCCTCGTCGGCCATCTCGACATGCAGTGCGTCCCGATCCGCATCCGAATAGACCGCAACGGTCAAAATACCCATGCGGCGCGCGGTCTTGATCACGCGGCAGGCGATTTCGCCGCGATTCGCGATCAGGATTTTCTTGAACATCGAGACTCCACCCAGAAATGCGTTCCGGAGTTTTACGCATAAAACACCGGAACGCACAATCAGGCTTGAGGAGTGGCAGGCTTGAGCAGTGTCAGGCAACAGCTGCCTGCGAGACAGGTTCCTCGTCGACGATGCGCAGCCAGCGGCTGCGCCGCGGCTCGGCATAGTCGCGCAGCTGGACGGCGGCCATGATGCCGGCCCAGTGCGGATGATTGGCGCCGGGCAGCGTCGCCTGCTCGATCTGCTGGAGCACGCCGTATTCGACCGACGAGACGGGAATGACATCGCCTTCGGCGACGCTTCTGAAGATACGCATGGCGAAATCGACGTCCTGGCGGGTAATGCCCCGGCGATCGACGGCACGCGACAGCTTGTAGCCGCCGATATTGTCGGTGATCGCCACACGGAGCTGGTCGAGGGCGAGCGCTCTCAACTCACCCGGGACATCGGTCGAAATCTCCATGATGTGGAGAATGAGCTCGAGTTCCAGCGCCGAGTTGACGACGCCGTCGGTCGTGAACATGCGCATGATCCAGGCGACGTTGATCTCATCAAGCGAGCCTTGCGGATAGGTGTAATGGACGATGAAACCGGCGAGCTGCTCGACGAAGAAAGCGTTCCAGGCAGCGCATTTTTCAGGGCAGGAATTGTTGAGCGCCAACATTGCCACGACATCGTCGGATGTCCGGATACCCTCCGGAAAAGCATGTTTGCGCAATAGCAGTATATCTTCGGCCGTCAGCCGATGCTTGCCGGCCACGACACAGGCCGGAAAAGCGAGACGAAATTCGCTCATGTTTTAGCTCCAGGCTTCATCATGAAGCCGGAGACAGTTTTAGCGCCTGCGAATTGACGATCCCTCAAGAAGAGGAGTTAACCCGATATTCCCGGGGTGAGGAAGATTTTAACGATTGCGCTTGCAGCCGCTCGCGCCAGATGATGAAGAGACCTGATGCGACGATGATGAAGATGCCGATCCATTTGGAAAAGCTGGGGAAATCATTGAACAGCGCATAACCGAGAACGGTCGCCGAGATGATCTCGAAGTATTGGAACGGTGCAAGCAGCGACAGTGGTGCAAGGCGGAAAGCCCGGACGATGAGCATATGCGCATATCCCGAGATCGAGCCGAGGGCGAGAAGCAGGGCAAGACCGAGACCTGAGGCGGGCAGAGAGACGGCAAAATCGACATTGCCGGAACTGCTTCCGACGAGAAGGGCCACTGCCATGAAAGCCGTTCCGCCGATGCCGGCCATCGTCTGCATGGTCAGCGGCGAATCGGCCTCACCGATGGCGCGGTTGAGGAACAGATAGAGCGAGAACAGAAAAGCGCAGGCGACCGGCAGCAGCGCCTTCAGGCCGAAAATCTCGTAACTCGGCTGGATGACGATCATCGCGCCGCCGAAACCGACGACGATCGCCATCCAGCGCCGCCAGCCGACCTTGTCCCCGAGGAACAGCGCCGACATGGCCGTCAGCATGAAGGGTTCGACGAAATAGATGGCGAAGACATCGGCAAGCGGCATGTATTTGACGGCGACGAAGAAAAGCAGGCTCGCGCCACCGTGCAGCACGCCGCGCAGCAGGTTCATCCACGGCCGTTTTGCCGAAAGCGCCTTCAGCCCAAAAAGGGCGAAAAGAATCGGCAGGGTGCAGGCGATCTGGAAGAAGAATCGGTAAAAGGTCACCTGACCGGGTGACATCGCCTCGAAGGTCGCCATGTATTTGGCGATCGCATCCATGATCGGCAGGATCAGCATGGCGCCGGACATGATCGCCATGCCCTGCAGGGAATTTTGATGGGCTGGATGCTCTGTCATGGCGGCCGATTCTTGGCGTAAATGACGCCATCAACCATGAGACGGCCGGTCGATCAAGCCGAGCAACCGCAAATAGCTTCGAGGTGAAATCGAAATCGTCGCTTAGAAAGCGTTTCCCCGAAGGGAGATGGTGCGGTCGAGAAGACTCGAACTTCCACGGGTTGCCCCACAGCGACCTCAACGCTGCGCGTCTACCAATTCCGCCACGACCGCATCGTGGTAGGTGCCGATTTGCGTCGGCGGGGCAGCATGTAGCAAAAGCATTTGGGGTGCACAAGGGCGATATGACAGTTTTTTTCAAAACCGGTCACAGCATTTGAATTGGCCCCGAAACGGGTCCATATAGCTGTCCTGCCGCCCCCTTTTGTCAGGCATTTCGGGGAGAGCGGCAAGGAATGGCTATGCTTCGCACCGATCTCGAATTCTCCATGCTCCCGAATCTAGGCACCCGCCCAGTGCGTTGGCGCATCGCCGATGGCCTCGTTCCCTATGAGGAGGCCGTGGAGACGATGGAGCGCGAGGTAGCAGCGATATCCGATGGCGGTGATGAGCTCGTCTGGCTCGTCGAACATCCGCCGCTCTATACCGCCGGCACCAGCGCCAATGCCAGGGATCTCGTCCAGCCGGACCGTTTTCCGGTCTTTGCGACGGGGCGCGGCGGAGAATATACCTATCATGGGCCTGGTCAGCGCGTCGCCTATGTGATGCTCGACCTGAAGCGCAGGCGCCAGGACGTGCGCGCCTTTGTCGCCGCGCTTGAAGATGTCGTCATCCGCACGCTCGACATGATGAATGTGCGGGGTGAACGACGTGAAGATCGCGTCGGCGTCTGGGTGCGCCGGCCGGAAAAGCCATTGCTTGCCGATGGGACGATGGCAGAAGACAAGATCGCCGCCCTCGGCATAAGGCTGCGGAAATGGGTGACGTTCCATGGATTGTCGCTCAACGTCGATCCCGATCTCGATCATTTCGGCGGCATCGTGCCCTGCGGCATCTCAGCCTATGGCGTCACCAGCCTCGTCGATCTTGGCTTGCTGGTGATGATGGCTGATGTCGATATTCGGCTACGCACCGCCTTCGAGGCGGTTTTCGGCGAAACAATCAGCGAAAACTGACCGGTCCCGACGGCAATTGGCCTCTCACCGCCGCTAGATGCTGCGGTGAGAATCGGCAGGAAGAACCTCCGCACCAGCAGGTAAGAGCGAAAGCCTTAACCTATTATTAGCGCTGGCGCATGTATACGACACGACAATCTCGTGATGCGGAAGAGTTGCAAATAATGAAAAAACAGGCAGCGGCAAGCTGGTCATTCTTCGACGTGTATTTCATTCTCGACATTCTCGAGAAAGTTCTCATCGGCTATTTCTTCGTTGCGATCGTCATGCGTATGCTGCCGCAGATGCAGGACAACAGGGCAATCATCGACGGCCTGCTGCTGGTCTCCGAGGCGGCCGCCGCCTTTCTGATCCTGACGCGCCGGCCGACGAGAAATGCGTCGCTGCGCCTGTTTGACTGGATGGTCACCGCCATCGGCACGCTCTTCCCGTTGCTCGTCTCACCGTCCGCGACAGAGCCGCTTGCGCCGCTCGCACTCTGCGGCACGGTGATGGCACTCGGTTTCGTGCTGCAGATATCGGCAAAGCTGTCATTGCGGCGAAGCTTCGGCCTGGTGCCGGCCAATCGCGGTGTCAAGATCGGCGGACCCTACAAGCTTGTCCGCCATCCGATGTATGCGGGTTATCTGATGACACATATCGGCTTCTTCATGGCTCACCCGAGCCTTTGGAATTTTTCCATCTATGCAACGGCGCTTGCCGCACAATGTTTGCGCCTGTTGGCGGAGGAGCGTCTGCTCCAGCAGGATCCTGCCTACACGGCCTTCATGGCCACGACACGCTACCGGCTGGTTCCATTCGTTTTCTAGAGCGTGTCGCGATTTTTCGGATTCGCTTGTCACGCTTTAGGTCTTGTTTTCACGCATGTCTTTATCGCAAGGCCGCGGCACACTTTACGAGACAGTTTCTAAGACGAAAAAGAGCGGAATGAAAAAGAGAAGGGCCGGAAACCGGCCCTTTCTTTTATTCGGTCAATTTATTGGATCAGTGCGTCGCACGGCACGCGTCGGTGCGGGAGGCACCGCTGTCGGCACCCTTGGTGTGGGAGCCGCTCGGGCCAACCATGGAGTGACATGGGGGCAGGGCGTTGATGCTCGCCGTTGCGGTCTTGTCGACGGCAGGGGCCGCCATCGCGCTCGGGGCGAAGCCGTCGCTGTCATTGGTATAATCGCTGGAATAGGCCGGGGCCTTGTGGTTGGTGTAGTGGAGCGGGGCCGGCTTCGACATCGGGCTCGGTGAAAAGCCGTCGCTATCGTTGGTATAGTCGTCGGAATATGTCGGCTGGGCGAAGGCAGCGCCTGCAAGGCTGACGGCGAACAGTGACGCGGCAAGGGCAAATTTGATGCGCATGGGTCTATCTCCTCAATCTGCTGTTGAATTTCACAAACGTAAACTAACCCTCGGCACCCACGAGTTCGCGCCCCAATTCAGGCAATTTTGTGATAAGTTGGCGGCATGGCCGCGACCTTTTGTCCAAATGAAATCACAGTGTTGTCAACGAAATTGACGTTCTTGTTACAGGAGCCGCCTACGCAAAAGAGCTAAGTGCGGCATTCCAAAAAAACATATTACGATGCAATCTGAAATTGTTAACTTTTGGTAATGTTGGCCGACTAAAATTTTGATTGGTGGCCGGGAGGCATTAATGCCTCCCGCATCACTTCCATATTGGTGCGCGATCAGTCCTCGTTCGGGATATGCGCGTCGACACCGGTCAGCTGCAGTTTGTTGCGGACATGGCGGACGCCATCGACTGAAAGCGCACTGAGCTCGACCTTACGGGCGATGCCGATCGTCTCCACCGAACCTTCCAGGGTGATGACGTGCCCGTCGGCATGAACTTCGATGCTGTCCATGTCGACATCGGGGATGGATTCCAGATGATCGTTCACCCGTGCTTCGAGGTCGTCGCTTTCATCGCGGTCGATGGTATCGGCGCGCAGCGAATCCTTCAGGCGGTTCTCGTTGCCGTCTGCATCCGTGCCGTCGATCCGGAAGCCCTTGTTGGGGTCGCTGTCGAAATTTGCCGCGGTCTCGCCATAGGGGCGGTTCGCCGGGTCGGCGCCGGTGCCGTCGGCATAGGGCCAGCCGTCGTCGAGATTGCGTTCCTCGAGGTCGCGATAATCTTCTTCCCGGGAAAGCTCAGGCTTCTCCCTGGAAAACTGGGTCTTGTCACCGATCCTTGCCATTGCGGTCGCTCCTTTTTTCGCTGAGGGGTTTCTCTGCGGGAAACGCCGGCAGTGGCGAATGGTTCGGTGCGGGAGCCGATTTGTCAGGCTTGATTGTCAGTCTTGATTGTGGGCCCTGATTGTCAGATTGACGCTTTCTCCCATTTTTTCACGAGACGGTCGCGTTTCAGCCGTGAGAGGCGCTGCAGCCAGAAAATGCCGTCAAGCTGGTCGACCTCGTGCTGGATGCAGATGGCGTGGAAATCTTCGGCTGCCTCCTCGTGTACGATGCCCTCGGCATTCTGGTAACGGAAGCGGATTGCGCGCGGGCGCGTGACCTCTTCAGTGGCGCCGGGCATGGAGACGCTGCCTTCGGCATGGCGCATCGTCTCGTTCGAGAACCAGGTGATCTCCGGGTTGACATAGAGGCGCACGCCGTCCGTCTCGTCGAGCTCCAGCACCGTAACCCGGCTGAAGACGCCGATATGGGCGGCGGTGATGCCGACGCCAGGCGCCGCCCGCATCGTTGCCAGCAGGTCGTCGACAAGCTCGGCGAGCGACGAATCGAAGGCTGTCACCGGCGCGCAGACGATCTTCAGACCAGGATGCGGATAGCGCAGAATCGGACGGATGGGCATAGGGCGGGCTTTCTTTGCCTAGACGGGGTTCGGACAGCTGGCGAAACTATCGCCGGCCGCGGGCATTGTCATCATGAGGCAGGTTTGCGGCTTTACGGCAGGGATGCTTTGGGCTAGCAGAAGCCATGAATTCCCACCGCGGAAGCCGCGAGCGGGACCGGCTTATCTGCTTGTTGACAATGTGTTTTCGCCGACATTTGCGAATGTGGCGCTGTAGTCGTTGAAATTCGAACCGGATGCGAGGGCGGCAGATGACGACGACCGATGGCAAAGACCGCATCCGCAGGCGTTCCGAGGAAGAGGAAGCCGATATCTACGACGAGGACGGCAATGTCCGCAGCGATTTCCTGGCGCTGGTCGGCGCCGCGATCGCCGACCGCGACACGCTGTTCCTGCGCCAGAATGTTGCCCGGCTGCATGAATCGGAGATAGGCGACCTGCTGGAAGCGATCCAGCCGGACCAGCGTCTGGCGCTGGTGCGCCTGCTCGGTGACGATTTCGACATGACGGCGTTGACCGAGGTCGACGAGGCGATCCGCCGCGAGATCGTCGATCAGATGCCGAACGAGCAGATCGCCGCCGCGATCGGCGATCTCGATTCGGACGACGCCGTCTACATTCTCGAAGATCTCGACAAGGAAGACCGGGAAGAGATCCTCGCTCAGCTGCCGTTTACCGAGCGGGTAAGGCTGCGTCGGGCGCTGGACTATCCCGAAAGCTCGGCCGGGCGCCGCATGCAGACGGAATTCGTCGCCGTTCCGCCGTTCTGGACGGTCGGACAGACGATCGACTACATGCGCGACGAGGAAGATCTTCCCTATTCTTTCTCGCAGATCTTCGTCATCGATCCGACCTTCAAGCTGCTCGGTGCCGTCGCTCTCGACCAGATCCTGCGTACCAAGCGGCAGACGAAGATCGAGCAGATCATGCGCGAGACCAACCATCCTGTCCCGGCTGAAACGGACCAGGAGGAGGCCGCCCAGCTATTCGAACAGTACGACCTTCTGTCGGCCGCCGTCGTCGACGAGAACGGCCGGCTGGTCGGCGTTCTGACCATCGACGACGTCGTCGACGTCATCCACGAGGAGGCGGACGAGGACATCAAGCGCCTTGGCGGCGTCGGTGACGAAGAGCTGTCGGACAATGTGCTTTCGACGGCGCGTTCGCGTTTCCTGTGGCTTTTGATCAACCTCGGCACGGCAATGCTGTCGGCCAGCGTCATCGGCCTATTCGACGCCTCGATCGAGAAGATGATCGCACTTGCGGTGCTGATGCCGATCGTCGCCTCGATGGGCGGCAATGCCGGCACGCAGACGATGACGGTGACGGTGCGCGCGCTCGCCACCCGCGATCTCGACATCTACAATGCCGGCCGCATCATCCGCAGGGAGGCCGGTGTCGGCATCCTCAACGGCATCGTTTTCGCGACGATCATGGGCTTGATTGCCGGCAGCTGGTTCCATGACTACCAGCTCGGCGGGGTGATCGCGGCGGCGATGATCATCAATCTGATGGCGGCAGCCCTTGCCGGTATCCTGCTGCCGTTGCTGCTCGATAAGGTGGGGGCTGACCCGGCGATCGCCTCCTCGGTCTTCGTGACGACGGTGACCGACTGTACCGGCTTCTTCGCCTTCCTCGGCATCGCCACATGGTGGTTCGGCATCTGAGCAACCGACGAAATTGACTATTACGTAAAAGTCAATATTATCGCCGGTTCATGACGGGGAACCCATGCCGGTGAACAAATTTTATAGCATAACGGAGCTGACGCGGGAATTCGGGGTCTCGACGCGCACGCTTCGCTTCTACGAGGACGAGGGACTTATTCATCCGGAACGGCGAGGGCGCACCCGGCTCTTCCGCCAGGCCGACCGACGGCTCATCGGCGAAATCCTTCGCGGCCGGCGCATCGGCTTCACCATCGCGGAGATCCGCGAGATCATCCAGGTCTACAAGGAGCCACCGGGCGAACTCGGTCAATTGAAGCTGCTGATGAAACGCGTCGACGAGAAGCGCGACGATCTGCGCCAGAAGCGCAAGGATATCGACGACACGCTGGTGGAACTCGACAATATCGAAGAGGCCTGCCTCGGCCGCCTCGCCGAAATCGGCGTCACCACCTGAGCGCAACGGGCGCTATTCCGCCTCGGCGCTGCATTCGGCGGCAATCGTCTGCACCCGCTCGTCATTCTGTATATCGATCGCGCCCGCCTGCAGCGGCGTGAACAGGGCTTGAGTCTGCAATTTCTCCAGCGTGCACTGGCAGAAGCTGTGGCAGAGCGCTTCGCCCTGCTGCATGACGCAAGAGGTGTTGCATTGCCTAAGGTAAGTCGCGACCGGATCCGGCGCCTGCGGCGGGACGACGAGGGACAGCCCGTAGGCGATGGCGATCAGCACCGGCTGGTGGATGAGGTAGAAGGCCAGGCTGTGGCGGCCAAGCCTTGCCGGCCACCAGGAACCGGTGCCGATGGCGGCAAGCCGATGCAGCAGGTTGGTTCTGATGGCGATCGAGGCGAAACTCAATCCAGCAAAAAAAGGCGTTGCCCAGGGAAACAGCGGCACGTAATCGTTGGACCGTTCCGGCATCACGGCAAGGCCGATCCAGGCGAGATATCTCGGATCGAAGAAGGATGACCGAAGCAGGCCGGGTGTGCCGAAATTATCAGTAAGCCAGGCGGCAAAAAGCGCTACCGTCGCAATGAGCGTGACGGCGAGCGGCAATCTCAAAAAAACGATGCCGATCAGGGTCAGCACCGCGATGCAGTGCAGGATGCCGAAATAGATCCATTCGTTCGGCATCGCGATGCGCGTGGCGATCGAAATGACGACGGCTCCCGCGGCAATCATGCCGAAACGCTTCCAGAAGGCGGGCCAGCGGACCTCGGGCTTGCTCGAGAGCACCAGGCTGATGCCGACGATGAAGATAAAGGTCGTGGCGATCGCCCGGGCATAGATCTTCAGCCAGCCTGTCTCGGCCGTGCCCGGCGCGAGATAGCCCATGAATTCCATGTCCCAGCTGAAATGATAGCTCGCCATGGCGATCAGAGCGAGACCGCGCGCCGTGTCCAATAGGCCGATGCGCGGCGGCTTTACCGCCGCATCGGCTTGCGTTGCCGGCAATGTCATCAAAGTCCCTCGGGCAAATCACGTCCGTCGCTCGACGGCGTGTCGCGGCCATACGCGGAAAGGTGGAGGTTCGATGGCGGGCCGGCGTCCATGATCGCCAGCCGCGCCTGCGAGAAGAATTGCCGCCGTGTCAGAACGAAGATGACGATCGCCGTCGTCAACATGAAGACATAGGGGTTGATGAACCAGCCGAGATAACCGATCGACAGGAAGATCGCCCTGAGGCCTTCGTTGAAATTGCTGCCGGCAATGACATTCATGCGGATGACCCGTTCGGCGGCCCGCTCGGCGGCAATGACGTCGCGTTCGGCATCGCGCAGCATCGGGATCGAGCCGAACAGAATGGTGCAGTAATTGAACAGGCGATAGGACCAGCCGAACTTGAAGAAGGCGTAGCCGAACAGCACGGCCAGCCCGCCGACCTTCATCTCGAAGACGGCATGGCCGCCATGCAAGACGAAGGGCAGGTCGGCGAAAACGGCGTCGACCTTCTCCGTCGCCCCGAGCAGCGCGAAGCAACTGCCCAATGCGAAGATCGAGGTCGAAGCGAAGAAGGCGGTGCCATTCTGCAGGCCCGCCATGATCTGCGTGTCGATCATCTTCAGGTCGCGGCGCAGCGAGTTATAGATCCATTCCCGCCGCCGTTCGATCATCGCATGGGTGAGGCTGGTGCGTCCGAAGAAAGTGCGGCCATGCAGCAGCCAGGAATAACCCATCCAGACGCAGGCAAAGAAGGCCAGAGCGATATAGTCCGCCGTCGTCATCAGTGATTCAGTCTCCGCATAAGTGCGGCCACCTTACATATGCATCGAAATGCTGCAATGACTCCAGCGAGCAGCCTTGACATATCATTCCGATATGTATGTAAGTAGCATACACACTAACGGATGGAATAACCGTTGCCTACCAGTACTCGCTTCGTCGTGGCCGTCCATACTCTCGCGATCTTGGCGATCAACGAGGGGCGACCCGTGCGTTCGGAGGATCTGGCGTTCAGCGTCAACACAAACCCGACCGTTATTCGGTCCTTATTGTCGGGTCTGGCCGATGCTGGTTTCACAACGGCGCAGCTCGGCGCTGGCGGTGGGGCATTGCTTGCCAAGAAGCCGTCCCACATTGCGTTGTTGGATGTCTATCGCGCGGTCGAGGACAGCGAGTTGTTCTCCATGCATCGCTCTCCACCAAACAGCGTCTGCCTGGTTGGACGAAACATTCAAAACGTGCTGCGTCCAACCTTGGATAAGGCGCAAGCCGCTCTGGAAGCAGAGTTGGCACAGGTGACAGTGGCGGACATAGCGGCGGACATAGCGCAGCGAGGTGATTTCAGGATGCCAAGTTAATACTTGTGTATAACTGTAATTGTGTCGGTGACACACATTATCTGAAGGGGAACAATATGGCTGTCTCTATCATCGGGTCAGGTGCCATCGGCTCGGTCCTAGCGCGGCGTTTCGCCGCTCACGGAATTGACGTGACGATCACCAATAGCCGCGGCGCTTCCTCATTGGGGGAACTGGTTCGAGAGCTCGGTCCTCACGTCCGGGCAGTCGATCTGCCGGAAGCGTTGGAGGCCGACACAATCATCTTAGCCGTCTTGTACACGACAGTGCCCGAGTTCGCGGACAAGATCGACTGGTCCGGCCGCACGGTGATCGATGCGACCAACGCCATCGACTTCAGTGATTTCAGTCCAACAGACCTAAACGGTAGACTTTCTTCCGACATCGTAGCCGAGACTTTGCCAGGTGCGCGGGTCGTGAAGGCCTTCAACACCCTGCGTGCCGCGATCCTCGATGAAGATCCGAGCGAGGCGGAGGGCCGAAGGGTCATCTTCGTGTCGGGCGACGATGCCGAAGCACGCAAGTCGGTCGCTGCCCTCGTTGGCCGACTTGGCTACGCGGCAGTCGATCTTGGCCGAATTCAGGAAGGCGGTCGGCTACAGCAGTTCGGTGAAAACCTGCAGGGCCTGAACCTCATCCTCAAGCCCTGATCAGCATTGAGGCAACATCAGGAGCCGGGCGACGTCTGCAGCCCCGCTCCTATCTTTATCACGGCATTTGAGGGAATGGTGATGAGCGAAGCATTTAATGAAGAACTGGCCGCTATCGAAACGACCGCGGTCTCCTACTTGACCGCGTTCAATCGCGCCGACGCCGCCGCCGTGATAGCGACATACGCCGCTGATGGCGTATTAATGGCTCCCGGCAGGCCGGCGGCAGTGGGCAAGGACACGCTCGCCATGGTCTATCCCGGCGTCTTCGAGAAAGTGGGATTCGACATGACCTATGAAATCAAAGAGGTCGTGCAAACCAGCGCCGACTGGGCCTTCGTCCGGAGCGCCACCAAGGGCACCGAGACCATCAAGGCGACCGGCGATGTCACGCCAGCGACATACGAGGAGCTGTTCCTACTACGCAAAGCGGTTGATGGAACGTGGCAGATTGCGCGATATTGCACTACCAAGACCAGTCCTACAGCCTGAGCAGCGCGCTGATGAGAACACCGCTTTGCCGTCAAACGGTCTGCCGTCACCGAACACGCGCCGCCGGTAGTTCCGGAGTGGGAGCTTGCTGAAAAGAGTTTTACGGATGGCAACGAACATCATTTGTCATCAGGAAAGGGGCATCCGGAGCCAAGTGGTAAGGGACGTGGCGCGGCTCAACCAGCATCACGCCTTGCACAGCTGTTGCTTCAGTGAGAAGAGTGTTTGTCACGGCTCCGGCGGTCATTCGGGTGTATCGTCGGACAATCCGTGATCAAACCCGATTGCGCATTGCGGCTTGGCCTGGGTCTGCTCTGTGTCGTTCTGGTATGCTGGCGGAATGTCGCACCGGCTGCATGCGATGTCGGTGTGCCGCACGGATTGAAAACCGGCATTGCTTAAGCTTGCATCCTTGTAATCAGAAGGCGCATCCATGTTTCTCTCGGTATTCGATGTCTTCAAGATCGGTGTCGGGCCGTCGAGCTCGCACACGATGGGTCCGATGTCGGCCGCCAACCGGTTTCTCGATCTAATCCTGTCTGACGAATGGCCGCGCCCGTCATCGGGCGCACAGGTCGTCGCGATCAAGGTCAGCCTGCACGGCTCGCTTGCCCATACCGGCATCGGCCACGGTACCGGCAGGGCGGTCATTCTCGGGCTGATGGGCGAAGCGCCAGACAGCGTCGATCCCGATCGCATGGACGGCATCGTCGATACGGTGGAACGCACCGGCCGCATCACGCCGGAGGGCCATCCCGCCTATCAGTTTCAGCCGAAGACTGACCTGATCTTCGACAAGAAGCAGCCGCTGCCCGGCCATGCCAACGGCATGGTGTTTTCCGCCTTTGACAGGGATGGCCGGCTGCTCGTCAAGCGCATCTACTATTCGGTCGGCGGCGGATTTGTCGTCACCGACACCGAGCTGGAACAGATGCGGGCGAAGAAAAACGCGGCCGGCGGAACGCGCGTACCCTATCCCTTCGCGACCGCAAAACAGATGCTCGAGATGGCGGAACGCTCCGGCCTGTCGATCGCGCAGATGAAACGGGCGAACGAGGAGAGCCAGCGCAGCCAAGAAGAACTCGACGCGGGGCTCGACCGCATCTGGGATGCGATGCGCTCCTGTATCGAGCGCGGCCTCAAGGTCGACGGCATCATGCCGGGTGGCCTCAACGTCAAGCGCCGCGCCCGCAGGATCCACGACAAGCTGGAGGAGGAGTGGCGCAGCAACCGCGTCAACCCGCTGCTCGCCAACGACTGGCTGAGCGTCTATGCGATGGCCGTCAACGAGGAGAATGCCGCCGGCGGGCGCGTCGTCACGGCGCCGACCAACGGCGCGGCCGGCGTCATCCCGGCTACGATCCGCTACTATGAGCATTTCCACGAGGACTGGGATCAGAACGGCATCCGCGATTACCTGCTGACGGCCGCGGCCATCGGCGGCATCATCAAGCACAATGCCTCGATCTCGGGCGCCGAGGTCGGCTGTCAGGGCGAAGTCGGCTCGGCAGCGGCGATGGCGGCCGCTGGCCTTGCCGCCGTCATGGGCGGCACGCCGGAGCAGATCGAGAACGCTGCCGAGATCGCGCTCGAACATCATCTCGGCATGACCTGCGATCCGATTGCAGGCCTGGTGCAGGTTCCCTGCATCGAGCGCAACGCGCTCGGCGCCGTCAAGGCCGTCACTGCGGCATCCCTTGCGGTCAAGGGCGACGGTCAGCATTTCGTGCCGCTCGATGCCTGTATCGAGACGATGCGCCAGACCGGCCACGACATGAGCGAGAAATACAAGGAAACCTCAACCGGCGGCCTTGCCGTCAACGTCGTCGAGTGTTGAGTTTGTGGACTTCGGATGCACTAGAGCGGGTCAGCGCTTCACGGAAGCGCTGACCCGCTCGAAGGTTTTGTTTTACGCAATTCCCGGCAAAAGCGCGCTTTGCGCTTTGCCTGGGAAAACCGCCTCACACTTTTCCTGGAATTGCTTTCGATGCTTGACGCCCGCTGCCAAAAGGATTTCAACGGCGGCATGGCATTGCATCTCATCAAACTCTGCGTCGGCGCCGACTCGATAGACGATCTGCGCGAATGGGTGGCGGAACGTTCGCTGCGCGCCATCGCCGCCGGGCTCGAGCCGCACTCGGTACACACGACGCGCATGGCGCCGAAACGCATGGAGGAGCTGCTTGACGGCGGTTCGCTCTATTGGGTGATCAAAGGCCAGGTGCAGGCGCGCCAGAGGCTGCTCGACATCGAGACCTTCACCGACGGCGAGGGGATTTCGCGTTGCCGCCTGATGCTCGGCCCGGAGGTGATCGAGACGGCCGTGCAGCCGAAGCGCCCCTTCCAGGGCTGGCGTTATTACACGGAAGATGATGTGCCGCGCGACCTGATGAGCCTTGGGGCCGGTATTGTCGAAATGCCGGCGGACCTTCGCCGCGAGCTGACGGAACTTGGCCTGCTCTAGAACAGGATGATTTCAGGCCCGGCCGGCCTGAAATATGAATCCTGTTCTACATCAAAGATGTTAGAGCATAATGTCATAAGAAAACGGCTCACAGTTTTCGGCATCATGCTCCTGAGTGCGTTTCCGACAAACAAAATCGATTCCCTGCAAGCGGTAGTCTGCAGATCAGCGCAGGCGCAGCTGCACCGGCGCGCTGCCGTTCTGCGAGGTCACATGCAGATGGATGCGGGCCTCGGGCTGGGAATAGCGCCAGGCGCGGGCACCATGGCAAAGCAGTAGATTGATGAGATCGCGGGTCTTCGGAGACTTCGCCTTGGGCCGCTGCAGGCCCATTTCGGCCAGCCGCAACGCAGCCTCGTGCAACGGATGCAGCGACGAACGCCCCTTGGCCGGCATGCGGCGGTCTGAAGGCATTCCCGGAACATTCTCATTGATTGCCATTGTCTTCCCCGTACGCAACACTGATCGAGTTCAAGAACGGTGGCCGGAAACGCAAGCACCGATTCCGGCCGTTGCCGATGCCGCCGGCCATCGTGCAGGCAGCATCGAATAGCTCATTGGGCAGCCGCCCAGCACTTGATGCCGGCCTTCTTCAAGGCCTTGCAGGCATTGACCGCATCGCGCTGGTCGTCGAAACCACCGAAGCGGGCGCGATAGAGCTGATCACCGCCAGCGGCATAGGCGACTGCGAAAGGCTTTGCCGAGGCCAATGCCTTGCCGCCCTTGCTCTTGGCGCTCTCCAGGAGATCCATGGCCATCTGCCGGCTCGGCGAGACGCCGACCTGTACGACCCAGCCGGCCGGGCCATTGTTGGTTGAAGCGGCACTGGTCGAGGTCGGGGTGGTCGAAGCGGTGGTGACATTATCGACCGCCGTATCGCCCTGTTCCGGCGGCATGGCAGCGGGTGCCGGTTTCGGCACGGCGAGCGATGCCTGCTGCTTGAAGGTCGTGGTCTTGACCTTGGTCGGCGCCGGCATCGGCTGGGCTACCAGCGGGTTGTCGGACTTCGCCTGAGCGGTCTCGATATAGGCAACCTCAGTCTCGGCGACCTGATAACGCGCATCCGGCAGCGGGCCTTTGTGCGGCAGGCTGAGATCGGCGACGGCAGCCGAAACCGGCGGCTGCGCTGCGGTGATCGTTTTTGCGACCTGCTGTTGGGCCATTTGCGGCTGGGCCTTCTGCTGGGTCTTCTGCGGCATGACCGCAGCAGGTGTCTCGATCATCGCCGGGGCAGGGGCCGCCTCTGCGATCAGCGCCGACGATCCGCCGCGACTCGATGCTTTCGGCAGGTAGGTGGCGATCAGGTTGCGCATCTGGGTATCGCGGGCAGGCGTCGAGGCGCCGCCGAGCACGACGCCGACGATCGACTTGCCATCCACCTGCACCGAGCTGACCAGATTGAAGCCGGCAGCGCGGGTATAACCGGTCTTGATGCCATCGACGCCACGCACCGAACCAACCAGGCGGTTGTGGCTGCGGATCGTGCGAGTGCCGAACTTGAAGGCGCGGGTGGAGAAATAGCCGTAATATTGCGGGAAATGCTGGCGAAGGGCGATGCCGAGGCGGGCCTGGTCGCGCGCCGTCGTCATCTGCGCGGTATTCGGCAGGCCGTTGGCGTTGCGATAGGTGGTGCGTGTCATGCCGAGCGCATGCGCCTTGGCGGTCATCAACTGGGCGAAACGATCCTCGCTGCCGCCGCCAAGCATTTCGCCGAGCGCGGTTGCGGCATCATTGGCTGACAGGGTGACGAGACCGAGAATGCCTTGCTCGACGGTGATCGTGCCGCCGGCGCGAACGCCGAGCTTGGTCGGCGCCTGGGCCGCCGCATGAGCGGAGAAGGGAACCGGCGTATCGAGACGGATACGACCCTGCTCCAGCGCCTCGAAGGTCATGTAAATGGTCATCATCTTGGTCAGGGACGCCGGGTATTGCAGCCGGTCGGCATTCTCGCTGTAGAGAACGTTGCCGGTCTTGGCGTCGACGACGATGCCTGCATATTTCGAATTCGCCGCTTCAGCTTCGGCGCTTACCGAATCGACCAGGATAATCGTGACGGCCACCGAAAGGATCGCCAGCAGCTTGGCGAAAAAGCTGCCGGATCGGGACGATGATACGGGGGAGACTGACCTTGACACTATTCCACTCTTCGCTTGCATTTCAGATATTTGACACTTCAACTATCGGCAGGAACCGCACACCTCCCGCCGTACAGCCCGTCTTCCAAATCTACCGATTGGGCGTTACCAATCCGTTTATGATGAATCGTTTATTTCGCTGCCCGGGGAGCATTTTAGGGACTTGTTGCGGAACGGTTCACAAGACGCGTTTCCACAAAGGTGCGGATAGCGGCATCAATATGTTCCCAGTCGTCGAGATGGCTGCTTGAGAAGCGATAGAGGACGCTGAGATCTCTGCCGACTTTGATGTCGCGCTGACAATCTCCGCTCGACGCTTGGTCAGGCACGGAGGGCAACATACAGCGCACGACGTAATCCGGTCCGCCCTTGACGGGCGCCGTCAGCAGTACCTCGTCGCCGTAACCGGCGTCGGCGCGAAGGCGGTGCAGCGTCAGGCCGTCTCGGAAGGACCTGGCCGGTCCTTCGAGCAGATGCGAATAGATCGGCTCCAGGCGCCCGGACATGTCGCGCGACATAGTGCTCTGGGTAATCTGCAGGAAGATCAGGCCGGAGGATTGGGCGACATCGTCGAACCGAAGGCGATTTTCCTTGCCGTAGCCCTGCATATCAGGCCAGGCGAGATAGAGATCGACGCGCTCGGCCGCACCGTCATGCCTTTGACTGGGAAATCGGATGGCATTTTCGGGGAATTTTGCGGTGTCGCGGCCGATCGCCAGCGTGATCTCAAGCGTGCTGTCGGTGTTGCCGGCAAGCGAGATATGCCGGCCGAACCAGCGGCCGCCGATGCTGATGGCAACCGTCAGCACCGCAAGAACGGCAATCACCGCCATCGTGCGGAGGAGAAAGCCCATGGAAAAAAGCGGCTGTTCGTCGGGTGCGCTGTGCGCGGCGTGGCTCATGGCGGTTCTTCGTGTTTCGGTCCGCCGCAGGAAGAACATGAGCCGCCGGTGCCGATGATGAGTCTGATCGGCATGATCGGACCGGCACGGTTAATAATTCGCTAAGATTTCAGGGGCGTGGGGCGCCTGGCGCCGAATGCCTGTCCCAAAAAGAGCGAGCCGTTCCCGGGACAGCGGGAACGGCTCTTGGGCGCCGGTCGGGGACGCATGCGGGGACTGACCGGGCCGCAGGCTGTTCTTACTTGACGCTACCAACCGCGACAGTGCGGCCGTCCTGGAGCTTCGACCAGCGGGCCGGATCGTCGGCGGACTGGCGCTTCAGGTAGGTGTATTCGGTATCCGACCACAGCAGCACCTTGTTGCGCATGTTGTCGAGGATGAAGTCGCCGTGATCGGTGCGGACCGTCAGCACGGCATGGCCTTCGCCGTTCGGCTGCAGCACGACTGTTATCAACGTGTCGGATGGCGAGAAGCCGTCTTCGATCAGCATCTTCCGCTTCAGCAGAGCATAATCCTCGCAGTCGCCGACGGTTGTGGGGTAGGCCCAGCGTTCTTCGACGCCGTAGATCTGTTCGTCCGTCTCCGGCTGGATCGTCGAATTGACGGTGTAATTGACCTTGAGAATTTCCTTCCAGCGATCCTCAGTGAGGATGGTTGGTCCGGCATCGCCGCCGGCATAGGCACATTCGGTTGGGTTCGCCTTGCAGAATTCATAATGTCCGATCGGCGGGCTGGCATTGCCTACCAGGGCCATGCTGGCGGGCATCGCCTGTCCCGAACCCGCCATTGCCATCATGAGGGCACCGGCCAGAAGGCCGCCTTTCAGGATGTTTGCAGTTATCATTGCCGTCTCCCCGTAAGTTGAGGCGACAATGACACGGACGTTTTTATCTCACGCAAAATTACGTAATAGAATTAGAGGCTTAGTTGATTCAAATGCCGATAAAATCTGGCTAAAAACAAACTCGAATGCGCATAAAATTCGAGGCGAATTTGTCTCGAATTCGATTAAAATTGTAATTCCTGCAACAAGGCTTTCGCCCGCGAAGAGGTTGCGTTGCCGTCCTGGGGTTAACGATTTTCGTGGAGTCCGATAAATGCCGGCTGCGGTTCGGCGCTGCGTGGCAGGCTGCAAGGCAGCCGGAATCGGCCGATTCGGCCCGTTCAAAGTAGGCCATCGCTCGGATTTCAGCTTCCGGCGGCAAAACTATTTTTACGGGAAATCTCGAAATCGGTCGGTAGCGGCGACGATCGCCGCGCTCATATCGGGATTTGCTGTGGAATGGGCCGCATGCGGTACGATTTGGAGCTCGCTTTGCGGCCAGACGCGGGCCAGTTCCCAAGCGGTGACAAGCGGCGCTTCAATGTCGAACCTTCCCTGCAGCAAGATACCGGGGATGCCGGCGAGCCGGCCGGCATTCCTCAAAAGCTGGCCGTCTTCCAGCCATGCACCGTTGGTGAAATAATGGGTGATGATGCTAGCCCGGGTCAGCAGATAGGCCGGATCGGCCCAGCGGCGCGGCAGGCCTTTGGGGTCCGCGAGCAGGATCGACGCCGCTTCCCAGTCATGCCAGTCGCGCGCCGCCTTCAACCGTATTTCCGGGTCGGGATCGCTGAGGAGACGATGGTAGGTGGCCACCATGTCGTCATCTTGTTGCCCGCTGCCTGCGGGGACGGCTTGGCGGAAACGGTGCCATTCTTCCGGAAAGAGCGGCGCCATGCCGCGATAGAGCCAATCGACTTCGGCGCGCCTTGTGGTTGTCACGCCCGATAGGACGATCGCCGTGACGCGCTGCGGATGGGTTTCGGCATAGGCTAGCGCCAGCGTCGATCCCCAGGAATTGCCGAAAACCAGCCAGGTGTCGACGTCGAAGAAGACCCGCAGCCTCTCGATATCGGCGACGAGATGCCAGGTCGTGTTGAGGGAAAGATCAGTTTCTGGATCGGCGGCGCTCGGCAGACTGCGGCCGCAATTGCGCTGATCGAACAGAATGATTCGGTAGGCATCGGGATCGAAATGGCGCCGCGCCATCGTCGAACAGCCGGAGCCCGGCCCGCCATGCAGCACCAGCGCCGGCCGGCCCGCCGGATTGCCGCAGGCCTCCCAATAGATCAGATTGCCGTCGCCCGTCTCGAGCAGGCCATGTTCATAGGGTTCGATTTCCGGATAGAGAGCTGCCATCGTTCTGCCCGTCGCAGGTTGTTCCACTCATAATATTACCTGTTGATTGGTTGGAACGACTTGCGACAGAATTCCTGCTTGCTTTCCAAAGCCAGATTGGTTGCCGCTTGCAGATCTCTTTGCGTTGAAGCCCAGGCCTTTCAACACGACCTGACCGGGCGCGCTCCCGGACTTGCTAATCAGGTTCGGCGGCAAGTCCGTCAAGAGATCGCACCGCCGCGACGGGCCGCGGCAACGTCGCAGCCTGTTAGAGAAATTCGCGCAGCGTGTCGCGGGACTGAATCGACAGGAATTCGATTGCCACACCTTCGACGAAATGGCGGACAACGCGGCCGCGCATATTGCCGAGGCGCACCGCCGTTCCGATCGACGGGCGCATCTCGACGTCGACGGCAGCGCCCGATAGCGAAAGGTCCATGATGCGGCAGGTATAGCGTGTGCCGTCCTCGAGCGTCAGCTCGGTATTCGTGTCACGTGGCGTCAGGCGGTCGTGGCGACGATCTTCCGGCAGGCCGAGTTCGTGCTTGTTGGCAAGCCAGGTGAGCTGGGCGGCGAGCTTCTCGCGCTTGCGCTCGGTGGCATTGATCGACATGGTGAAGCCGCGGCCATCGAGCGTCTGGACATAACCTTCGACGCGGCCGAGATGGTCGATATAGGCGACGACACGTTCGTTGGTGCGTGGCCGGCCGAGGCAGGTGACGTACATATCGCCAGGCGACATGTCGATCACCATGCATTCGAATTCCTCGTAATTCGCAAGCATCAGACGGCCCTGCATATTGATGGGCACACGCTGAAAAACGCCCTGTTCAGGGCGCGGCGCAGGTCTTTGCGTCTGAGCTGGCTGGAACGAGTGCATCAAATGGCTTCTTCATCAAAATCGCAGAGACTGATCTTTACCCGCAATCCCTTAACAGAAGGTTGTTTTGCCTCATTCGGACATAGCCGAAAACGAGTATGCGCGATGTCCCGAAACGAAACGGTCAGCGCGCCTCCGCACTCGTCAGCAGCTGCGACACCATACGGCGCATGACCTGCCCGAAACCGAAGCTTTTGCCGGCAACGACTTCGTTGATAGGGCGCAGCTCAGCGGCTTCAGCGTTGCCGAATTTTCCGGGCAGCAGACGGCTGCGGTCGAGCGCCAGGAATTCGAGCGGCACGATTTCCAGCCAGCTCGCAGCCGCCGTGGGTGCGATCGCACCGAGCAGCCGATCGCAGGCGCCGCCCGGCGAGCGCAGCGGCATCATGATGATCTCGAAGGAGGCCTGATGACCGACGGTGCTGTAGCCGGTCGCATTGAACAGGGCCGGCATGGTATGGTCCATCACACCCATCGCCGTGCGTTCGATGTCGGCATGCTGGCCGTTTGCCCAGAGTGAGGAGAAACGTGCGCCGCGCAGGTCCCGCCCAAACAGATCGCAGATGCGGGTGCCGGCGAGCCGGAAGCCGATGTCGCCTTCCTCGCGCGTCTCGAGGATGAACAGGCTTTGGAGCAGATGGGGTACGGCGGAGGGTTCGACCTGCGATTTCAGCGGCGCATCGGCAGCGCCGCGGATACGGTTCCAGTAATCAAAAATTTCGATGGTCGTTTGCACACGCATTTTTCACCAACCTGTCCCATTCCGGATCATTTTCGGGCAATCATTGCCTTTACAGGCTCTACCTTGCGGATTTCATGCCAACTCGCGGCGGTTAAGGTTAAGAAACGGTTTCGGTTGAGATGCTGTGCCCGTCGTGGCAGTGTCCGGCCATCGCTTCGACTTTCGAAGTTCAGCACAACCTGCCCGGGCTGAGGTCTTTCCTCGAACTCCCGGTATGCCGTCCGGCACTTCGGACGGCTTTTTTTTTGACAGGTGGTCCTGTATGGCTGTGGCCTCAACGAGGCGATATCGAAATGAATGAGCAGACGGCCGAGCCGCATAAGGCGCCCGAACCTCCCGAGGTCCAGCCGCCGGCAAAGCCGCCGCGCGTGCCGGTCTTCAACCTTCCGCCAGCGCTGTTCTTCAGTCTTTGCCTGCTTGTTGTCATCTATGCGGTGCAGGAGCTCGTTCTTTCGGACGATGCGCTGAGCTGGCTATTCTTGACCTTCGGCTTCGTTCCCGCCCGCTATGTTATTCCACTGTCGCAGCAGGGGCTTGAGCTGTTCTGGACGCCCGTCACCTATTCACTGCTTCACGGCAGCGTCCAGCATATCGTCTTCAACGCCTTCTGGCTGATGGCCTTCGGCGCGCCGGTCGTGCGCCGCATCGGGACGCTGCGTTTCGTGCTCTTCTGGCTTTTTTCGGCCGTCGCATCGGCAGCACTGCATGCGATCCTGAACTGGGGGGATGTGACGTTGCTGATCGGCGCGTCGGGTGTCATCTCCGGGCTGATGGGCGCTGCCTGCCGATTCGCCTTTCCGGCCGAACGGCGGCCGATGCTGCCTGCGCATCTCAATGCCCGGCTTTCCATTGCCGAGGCGCTGCAGAGCCGCACGGTCGTCATCTTCATGCTGCTCTGGCTGGTCGGCAACGCCCTGATCGCCGTCGGCATCCCGCTCGTCGGCGACAGCGACCAGGCCATTGCCTGGGACGCGCATATCGGCGGCTTCGTTTTCGGTTTCCTGCTGTTTTCGTTGTTCGATCGACTACCGCGCCCGCCTGTTGCGGAACCTGCCGGAACGGAGAAGGATCTGTTGCAATCCTGAGCCGGGCGGTGCACGATTGACCTATCCGCGCTGGGGGGAGAAACCGCCGCGGATGCCTGTGACAAGTGTTTCACGGACATAGGAGGTTCGAATGTCAGTCAAAGCAATCCTCGACCTGAAGGGCAGGGACGTCGTCACCGCCGGGCCGAACACGACCGTCGCCGAGGCGGCCGTCATTCTCAGCAAGAAGAAGATCGGCGCCATCGTCGTCGTCGGCATGGAGAACCGGATTTCCGGCATGTTCACCGAGCGTGACCTCGTGCATGCGATCGCCAAACATGGCAAGGACGGGCTCGACCAGCCGCTGGGTCAGGTGATGACCGCGAAGGTCTACCGCTGCCATGAGGAGACGACCGTCAACGAGTTGATGGAACTGATGACCAGCCGCCGTTTCCGGCATGTGCCGGTAGAAAGCAACGGCAAGCTTGCCGGTATCATCTCGATCGGTGACGTGGTGAAATCGCGCATCGCCGAAGTCGAGCGCGAGGCCGAGGAGATCAAGGCCTATATCGCCGGCTGAGGTTTTCGCCGGCCTGGTTTGAGCGATACCGTCGCCGCGAAACGGCTACGGGCTTTCGGATGATATCCATCAGGGGGAGGTGGCGTAGACTTCCTGCATGCGTTTGATTTCGGGGAGTCTTGCCCTGGCTTCCTCGTAGCCGCGTTCGATCGCTTCGCCCGCCCGGTGGAATTCCGAAAGGCCGATGTAGCTCAGACGCGGCTGCAGCGAAATATCCGGCGGGTCGCCGGCAAGGCGGGCGCGGGCGATCCTGTCCTGGATGATGTTGAAGGCCTGGACCATGACGCCGGTCATGCCGAGACGGGCATAGGGCGCCTCTTCCTGCTTCTGCACTTCCTGCGGCGAGAGGCTGGCATTGTGCCGAACGACGGCCGAGCGGCCATAGAGATCGTAATTGAGGTTGACGGCGACGACCAGCGGCTGCTCGTAGGCGCGGCAGACGGAGACGGGGACGGGGTTGACCAACGCGCCGTCGACCAGCGTGCGGTGATTGCTGCGCACCGGCTCGAAGATGCCGGGCAGGGCATAGGAGGCGCGCAGCGCCGTAATCAGCGAACCATTGGCGATCCAGACCTCGTGACCGGTATTGACCTCGGCGGCGACGGCGACGAACGGCCGGTCGAGATCCTCGACGTTCAGGCCTTCGAGATGTTCCTGCATACGCTTGGTCAGCCGCATGCCGCCGAACAGGCCACTGCCGCCGATGGTGAGATCGAGCAGACTAGCGATCCGGCGCATGGTCAGCGAGCGGGCGAAACTTTCGAGTTCATCGAGTTTGCCGGCCAGATAGCAGCCGCCGACCAGCGCGCCGATCGAGGTGCCGGCAATCATGCCGATCTCGATTTTTGCTTCGTCGAGGGCGCGCAGCACGCCGATATGGGCCCAGCCGCGGGCAGCGCCACCGCCGAGCGCCAGCGCAATCTTGATTTTCTTGACGGGTGCTGGAGGCGGGATCACCTCGATCGTGGTGGATATGCCGGTACCGGAACCTTCGCCTTCAGAGCTTTGACGATGCAAATTCCAGCTCAGCATGGCGCTCTCCCTCCCAGCAGAACACTTTGGGTCCCGATAGTGTGCCCGATCAGTTTCCGAATGGTATATAGAAGCAATTTTTGGCGCAATAAGGAGCAGATGCCGGGAGGTTCGGCTTATTTCCCGTAAACGTCCTGCGGATCGAAATGACGCTCGTCGTCGACGATATCGAGCATCGGCTTTCCGTCTTGAAGCGTAATTGTCCGATAGAAGCAGGAGCGGCGGCCGGTGTGACAGGTGGCGTCGTGGCCGGCGACTTCGACCTTCAGCCAGATGGCGTCCTGATCGCAATCGGTGCGAATTTCCTTCACCGTCTGGAGATTGCCCGAGGTTTCACCCTTCTTCCAGATCTTGCCGCGCGAACGGCTGAAATAATGGGCCGTGCCGGTCTGGATGGTCAGCGCCAGCGCCTGGGCGTTCATGTGCGCCACCATCAGCAACTCGCCGTCGCCGGCGTCGGTGACGATCGCGGTGATCAGGCCGCGGTCATCGAAACGCGGCGTGAAATCGCCGGCGTCTTCCAACGCCGACTTGTCCTCGGATGGTTGATTGAAGATCATGTGACTCATCGCGGCCCTCCTGCGGGAGCCGGTATCAGCGGCTCCGCACCATGGTCATGAAACGGGCCTGATCGGCCGGTTCGGTCTTGAACGTACCCGTAAACGTCGTCGTCAACGTGGTCGAGCCCTGCTTCTGAACGCCGCGCATCGCCATGCACATATGTTCGGCCTCGATCATCACCGCGACCCCGCGCGGATTAAGCGTATCGTCGATGGCCCGGGCGATCTGCGCGGTCATCGTTTCCTGCGTCTGCAGGCGGCGGCCATAAATCTCGACGACGCGGGCAATCTTCGACAGGCCGAGCACACGCCCGTCCGGCATGTAGGCGACGTGGGCCTTGCCGATGATCGGCACCATGTGGTGTTCGCAATGCGAGAAGAACGGAATGTCCTTGACGAGGACCATGTCGTCGTAACCGGCGACCTCTTCGAAGGTGCGGCCGAGCACGTCTTCCGGCGCCATGTCGTAGCCGGAAAAAAGCTCGCGGTACGATTTGACGACGCGGGCAGGCGTTTCGAGCAGGCCTTCGCGGGTCGGGTTGTCACCGGCCCAGCGCAACAGCACACGAACGGCTTCCTCCGCCTCCTGCTGAGAGGGGCGATCGGAGTCGCGGGTCGTCTGCGGAAAGTTTTTTACGATGGCGTCCATGAACAATGGTCTCCTGGTCCGCACCGCGGACCGATCTGTCGGAATCGCCACTGGTCAATCCCATACGGGAATTCATGCACCTTTGGCAGGCTCCGGGGCTTTCGAGGCGCATTCAACGCCCGTCCGGCACGGTTTCCCAATCAAACTTACACGAGGCCATTGCATTTTCATGGCCTTCGAACGACATACATATAGGAAGACGGCCATCGTATGTAAGTATCCTCAGATGACACGGTGTATTTTTTGTTTCAATAACAATAACAGCCCTTGTTGAGGCCGATCCGCAGCGATTTTGGAGCGGAGATCTAACATGGACGACATCTACAACAGCAAGATCCTCGAATTCGCCGGCAATATTCCGTTGACCGGCATGTTGGCGGAGGCCGATGCGAGCGCCCAGGCCTATTCGAAGCTTTGCGGCTCGAAGGTCAGGATCTGGCTGAAGATGGACGGCGATATGGTGACCGGTTTTGCTCATGACGTGAAGGCCTGCGCGCTCGGCCAGGCCTCGTCCTCGATCATGGCCCGCCATGTCGTCGGCGCCACATCCGGCGAATTGCGCCAGGCACGCCAGGACATGCTTGCCATGTTGAAGGCAGATGGTGCAGGGCCGGAGGGACGGTTCGAAGACATGCGTTATCTGCTGCCGGTGCGGGACTACAAGGCCCGCCATGCCTCGACGATGCTGACCTTCGATGCGGTCGTCGATGCGATCGGGCAGATCGAGGCGAAACGGGCTGAGATTGTCGAGGCGTAACGGAGATGTGCGAGTTCTGCGCCCTGCAGGCAGGCGATGAGGATGACGGGGAAAAGCCGCGTGAAAAGACCGCATCCACTTCCCGCAACTATAGCGGTCCGTTCCGCAAGACTCCCGACCGCCTGCTCGGCATGGGGTTCATCCGCTTCTACCAGCTGACGCTTTCGGGCTTTGTCGGCAATTCCTGCCGCCATATCCCCACCTGCTCCGAATATGGCTATGAGTCGATCGCCCGCCATGGACTGTGGGCCGGCGGCTGGATGACGTTGTTTCGGGTCGGCCGCTGCGGCCCGGGCGGCACCAGCGGCCTCGACCAGGTTCCGGAAGTGCTCGGCGACCGGTTCCGCTGGTGGACGCCGTGGCGGTATCTCTCCCTCGGACGCAAGAGAGGGTGAGCGCCATGACGATGCCCGGCGAATACGGATGTGTTGGCAGGGCCGGGCAGCGATGATGCGTGAAGGATGGTCACCCTTCGGTGATCATGGTTTCGCAACCGATGTAGGAGAGGAGTTCTAACGGCCATGAGTACGTTTATCGCCCTTCTGCACAGCATTGTCCTGACGCCCGATCGCCGCGTGATCATGCAGGATTTGCGCGCGCTGGCCGAAGAGCTCGGTTATCGCGAGCCGCGCACGTTGGTTTCCACCGGCAATCTGGTTTTCGAAGCTGACAATATGCGGCCGCACGAACTGGAGGTGGCCTTGGAAGAGGGCTTTGAAGAAAAATTCGGCAAACACGTCGATATCGTCGTGCGCAACGACTGCAGTTGGATGGCGCTTTGCAGCACCAATCCGTTCAAGGACGGCAACGCCGAAGAGGTCATCGTCCGGGTAATGCGACTGCCGGTCGATCCCAAGAAGGTGGAGGCGCTGAAAGAGCTGATGACGGAGGGACAGCGCATGGCCGTCGTCGGCGGCGATCTCTGGATCGACTTTGCCGGCAAGCCGAGCCAGTCCAAGCTGCTTTCGGCCCTGACGACCAAGCGGATAGGCGTCGGGACGATGCGCAACTGGAACACCGTGTGCGGCCTTGCCGAGATGATCATGTAGGCCGGCTTCGTCTTTACTCGCGAGGGAAATCTGATTATCAGGCGGGAGCGCATCCAAAGACGGAAGTGCTGCCGTTGCAACCACCCGCATTCGTTGGCGGGACTGGACAAGGAGAATTTCGATGTCCCAAGCTATTTCCCTGACATTTCCCGATGGTTCCGTGCGCAGCTACGATGCTGGCGCAACCGGCCGGGATGTCGCCGAATCCATTTCCAAGTCGCTTGCCAAGAAGGCGGTCGCCATTGCCATCGACGGCACCGTGCGCGACCTTTCCGATCCCGTGACGACGGGCCGGATCGAGATCATCGCCCGCAACGACGACCGCGCCCTGGAGCTCATCCGCCACGATGCGGCGCATGTCATGGCCGAAGCGGTGCAGGAGCTTTGGCCCGGCACCCAGGTGACGATCGGCCCGGTCATCGAAAACGGTTTCTATTACGACTTTGCCAAGAACGAGCCCTTCACCCTCGACGATCTGCCGAAGATCGAAAAGAAGATGAAGGAGATCATCGCCCGCAACGCCGCCTTCACCAAGCAGGTCTGGTCGCGCGAGAAGGCCAAACAGGTCTTCGCCGACAAGGGTGAGCAGTACAAGGTCGAACTCGTCGACGCGATCCCGGCAGGGCAGGATCTGAAGATCTATTACCAGGGCGACTGGTTCGACCTATGCCGCGGCCCGCACATGGCCTCGACCGGCCAGATCGGCAGCGCCTTCAAGCTCTTGAAGGTCGCCGGCGCCTACTGGCGCGGCGACAGCAACAACCCGATGCTGAGCCGCATCTACGGGACGGCCTTCGCCGAACAGTCGGAACTCGACAATTATCTGCATATGCTAGCCGAAGCCGAGAAACGCGATCACCGCCGCCTCGGTCGCGAGATGGATCTCTTCCATTTCCAGGAAGAAGGCCCTGGCGTGGTCTTCTGGCATGGCAAGGGCTGGCGCGTCTTCCAGACGCTGGTCGCCTATATGCGCCGCCGGCTGGCCGGTGACTATCAGGAAGTCAACGCGCCGCAGGTGCTCGACAAGTCGCTGTGGGAGACATCCGGCCACTGGGGCTGGTACCGCGACAATATGTTCAAGGTGACGGTTGCCGGCGACGACACTGACGACGACCGGGTTTTTGCACTGAAGCCGATGAACTGCCCCGGCCATATCCAGATCTTCAAGCACGGGCTGAAATCCTACCGCGAGCTGCCGATCCGGCTTGCCGAATTCGGCAATGTCCATCGCTACGAACCGTCGGGCGCGCTGCACGGGCTGATGCGCGTGCGTGGCTTCACGCAGGACGATGCGCACATCTTCTGCACCGATGAGCAGATGGCTGCCGAATGCCTGAAGATCAACGATCTGATCCTCTCGGTCTACAAGGATTTCGGTTTCGACGAGGTCACCATCAAGCTCTCGACCCGGCCGGACAAGCGTGTCGGTTCCGACGATCTCTGGGACCGTGCCGAAAGCGTGATGATGAATGTGTTGGAGACGATCCAGCAGCAGTCGAACAACATCAAGACCGGCATTCTGCCGGGCGAGGGCGCCTTCTACGGCCCGAAGTTCGAATATACGCTGAAGGATGCGATCGGCCGCGAATGGCAATGCGGCACGACGCAGGTCGACTTCAACCTGCCGGAACGCTTCGGCGCCTTCTACATCGACAGCAACTCCGAAAAGACGCAGCCGGTGATGATCCACCGCGCCATCTGCGGCTCGATGGAGCGCTTCCTCGGCATCCTGATCGAGAACTTCGCCGGCCACATGCCGCTCTGGGTATCGCCGCTGCAGGTGGTGGTCGCAACGATCACTTCGGAAGCCGACGCCTACGGGCTTGAAGTGGCCGAGGCGCTGCGCGAAGCCGGTCTTAACGTCGAGACCGATTTCCGCAACGAGAAGATCAACTACAAGGTCCGCGAACACTCGGTCACCAAGGTGCCCGTCATCATCGTCTGCGGCAGGAAGGAAGCCGAGGAGCGCACGGTCAACATCCGCCGCCTCGGCAGCCAGGATCAGGTTTCGATGGGGCTCGATGCCGCCGTCGACAGCCTCGCGTTGGAAGCGACGCCGCCCGATATCCGTCGCAAGGCGGAAGCAAAAAAAGCCAAGGCCGCCTAAATTGGCCGGGATTCGACAGCGCCGGGCTTCGGCGCTGTCGGAAAGCTGATCAAGGGCCGCGATGTTGCCGCCCCGATCATGCAGCCAATAACCAAGCTGCAATGCGCTTCAAAGAATTCTCCTTGCAATGATGGAACGCGCGTCTGAAACGCTTTTGATCGGCACGGCCGGGCGCGATCACGAGCCTCTCGTATCAGTGGCGCTGCCGAAGCGCGCCTGTCCCAAACATTTCGGCTGAGCCGAAACCACTTGCGGCACAATCAATCGAGACTGGAATCGTCGCCACCTTGCGGCGCGAGCTGTTCGTAGGAAGGGAGTGGCGCCACCGGAGCCGGCTGGACGCCTGGCGGTGTCGGCGTGCCCACAGGCACTTGCTGCACCGTGCGGGCCGCGTCGTTCACCGGCGGCTGCGGCTGCTGGTCCTTCATCAGAACCTCGACATCGGTGTTCCTGCCGGCGACGACGGTAAAATCGCGCTGGTAGATCTTGTCCTTGTTTCGGGCGACGGCGGAATATCCGCCTTCGGCGAGAACCATGGTCGGGAAGGCGCTGACGCTTTCGCCGACGCTGTCGCCGGCCGCCGTCAGGATCGACCATGCGGTATCGGCGATCGCCTCGCCGCCGGCATCGGAGACCAGCTTGAAAGTAACCTGCGCGGCGCGATGCTGGATCGTCGCTTCGGTCAGCTTGCCGGCCTCGACCTGGATGTCGGCTCGGATGACGGCATTGACGCTGCCATATTCGGAAACGATGTGATAGGTGCCGGCATTCAGGCGGACGACGGTATTCGGCGAGACATCGGCCATGACGAGGCCGCGCTCACCGTCTTCGCGCACTTCCGAGGAATAGATCGAAAAGCTCAACTGGTCGGGGCGGATGCGGGCATCGGTGCCGGAGACGGCATTGAGCAGCAGGCCGCCGGCATCGAGCACCATCACCTGCTTGTCGACCTCGCCGTCGGTGGGCACGGTCAGTTTCTTGGTGACGCCGGCGCGGCCGAAGGAGACATTGACGAAATAATCGCCGGGAGCGAGCTGGAAGGCAGCGGGTCCGCCCTTGGCGCTGGCGATCAGCGGCAACTTGCCGTCGGCTCCGGCGATCGGGCTGAAGACGTACCAGGAGAGACCCTCCTCGACCGGCGTGCCGTCCGCCGTCAGCTTGGCTTCCATCGCGACATCGCGCAGCTTGACCCCTTCGGGCGCCGTGCCGGGCGCGATGAAGGCATCGAGCTTCGGCATCTTCGGCGTCGATTCAAGTTGCTTGAACTCCTTGAAGGCATCCTGAGCGCCGGCGCCTGGAGGCGTCAGTATCATCAGGACGATGGCAAGGCCGATGCGTGCAAGAGGCGAAATGCCAAACATCTGTTTCGTGAACCGATTGACTTCTGAAATCGCAAAGGCCACTTCAAGACCAACGCGATGGCAAATTCAAGACCCGCCCTTTGCAGCAGCATAAAAATGAGAGTTTCTCCCGCATGAAATCCGATATCAAGCTGATCGACTATCTCGCCGTGCGTCGCTCCATCCCTGCTTTCCAGATGTGCGAACCAGGCCCCGAGAAGGCCGAGATCGAGGAAATCCTGCGCCTTGCCTCGCGTGTTCCCGATCACGGCAAGATCGCGCCATGGCGCTTCATCGTCTATCGCGGAGAGCAGCGCGTGCGTCTCGGTGAGGAGCTTCTAAAGCTGGCACTCGCGGTGAAGCCCGAGCTTTCCGAAGAGATGATCCTGGTCGAGCGCGCCCGTTTCACCCGCGCGCCCGTGGTCGTTGCCGTCGTCAGCAAGGCGGGGCCGCACATCAAGATCCCGGAATGGGAGCAGTTGATGTCTGCCGGCGCGCTTTGCCTCAACCTCATCCTGGCCGCCAATGCCAGCGGTTATGTCGCCAACTGGCTGACCGAGTGGTTTGCCTATGACGAACGTGCCTATCCTCTGCTCGGCGTCGGCCCGGATGAAAAGGTGGCGGGTTTCATTCATATCGGCTCGACGACATTTCCGGCGATCGAACGGCCGCGGCCGGAGCTTACCGATACGGTGACCTGGGTCGGCGGAGAGGACTGATGTTTTACACCACCGACATCAACCGGCATGGGCTGGCGCACGATCCGTTCAAGGCGATCGTGTCGCCGCGGCCGATCGGCTGGATCGGCAGCAAGGGCAGGGACGGCTCGATCAATCTCGCCCCCTATTCCTTCTTCAATGCCGTTTCCGACCGGCCGAAACTGGTGATGTTTTCCTCCAGCGGGCGCAAGGACAGCCAGCGCAATGCGGCCGAGACCGGTGTCTTCACCTGCAATTTCGTCAGCCGAAATCTCGCTGAGAAGATGAACCTTTCCTCGGCGGCGCTGCCCTACGGCAACAGCGAATTCGATTTCGCCGGCCTGACTCCGAAGCCGGCCGAACTGATCGACGCGCCCTATGTCGGCGAAGCTTTCGCGGTGCTCGAATGCAGGGTCACCGAGATCATCGAGCCTAAGACGCTGTCGGGCGCACCGTCCGAAAACGTCGTCATCTTCGGTGAGGTGGTCGGCATCCGCATCGACGAGGCGATCGTCAGGGATGGCCGCCTCGACATGTCGATCGCTCGGCCTCTCGCGCGTCTGGGCTATATGGACTACAGCGAAGCCAGCGAGGTCTTCGAAATGTTCCGACCGAAGCCACAGCAGGGATGAGCCGAACCCGCAAGGCGCACAAAGACTTAAGAAATATGGTGAACCAATCTTAAACCTTTTGTCGCTACGGTCGCAGCATTGAATGAAACGCGCGGGAATCGCGTTCAAGTACTGGGGCGTCGTGTGATCGTAGAAGCTTTCCTTCGTTGGATCGAAACGGCCAAGACCGGTGACCGGGCCCGGGCCGCAAACGCGCTCGGGCGAGCCTATCTTCAGTCCGAGATGACGGTGGAGGAGCGGGCGGCAGCCGAGATGGCGATGACCTTTCTGCTCGACGATCCGTCGCCGCGTGTGCGGTTGGCACTTGCCGAGGCGATCGCCTGGTCGCCCGATGCGCCGCGCAGCCTGATCCTTTCGCTTGCCGAGGACCAGCCGGAGGTTGCCTGCCATGCGGTGACCTGTTCACCGCTGTTGAGCGACGCCGATCTCGTCGATCTTGCCGCGCGCGGCAACGGCGCCACCCGCATGCTGATCGCGGTGAGGGCGCTTGTGACGCGCCCGGTTTGCGCAGCGCTTGCGGAGGTCGGCGACGAGGAAGAACTGCTTTGCCTGCTTGAGAACGATGGCGCGGCGATCTCCAGCCAATCCCTGAAACGCATCGCCGAACGGCTTGGCGACTGCTGCGACATCCGCAACCTGCTTCTCGACCGCAGCGATCTTCCCGCCGATGCCCGACAGCTGCTCACCCAGCACGTCAGCAATGCGCTGGTCGGGTTGCCTCTTGCACAGGCGGCCATCGGCCTGCAGCGGCTCCAGCGCATCAGCCGCGAGGCGACCGAGGCTGCCATCGTTTCGATCGCCGGCGACATCGCGCCGCGCGAGATACCCGATCTCGTCCAGCATCTGCGGCTCAACGGCCGGCTGACGCCGTCCTTCCTGATGCATGCGCTCTGCGCCGGCAAGGTGGATTTCTTTGCGGGCGCGATCGTCGAATTGACGGGCTGCGGCGAGCGCCGGGTGAGGTCGATCCTGGCAACAGGGCGCATGCATGCGGTGCGCGCGCTCTACGAATCCGCTGGTCTGCCCAGGGACATCAGCGTCATCTTCGTCGAGGCGACGCTTCTATGGCGTGAAGCAGCGAGAAAGGCGCCGGGCAGCGTGCTCGGCAATGTCTGCGGCCGTCTTCTCGAAAAATTCCGCCATCACGACGCGCACGGCGCGATCGGTGAGCTACTCGACATGGTGGAAAAGCTTGGCGTCACCGAACAGCGGCAATCGGCCCGCGTCTATGCGGCGCTGGCGGCCGCGTAGAACAGGACGCCATCAAGAACCGCTCACATTGTTCGGCATCCTGCTCTGGATAAGACTAATCCTGGCTGGAATATGTCATTCAATTGCATTACATTGAAGCATATCCAAGGAGACCCGGCATGGCATCAAACGCGCTCGTACAAACTCGCATAGATGCTGCCGTCAAAGATCGCGCTACGGCTGTTCTGGAAGATATGGGCCTGACAGTCTCGGATGTCGTTCGCATTTTATTGACCCGCACCGCGAATGAAGGGGCTCTGCCGCTCGAGCTTATCAGCAACAGCGACGCTTATGACGCATGGTTTCGGGGAAGGGTCCTTGAAGCTCTCAATGACACGCGAGCGGATGTCGATGATGCTGAGGTCGAGGCAGGCTTTGAGAAGAGACGCGCGGCAGCAATGCGGAAGAGCCAGGTAGCTGGATCGTGAGGCTTGTCTGGGCCAGGTACGCCTTATCCGACCGAGACAATATATTCACCTACATTGAGATCGAGAATCCAAGGGCGGCAGTTCATGTCGACCAGAAAATCGTTTTCGCCGTTCCCGCCTCGTCGAATTCCCGGAAAGCGGAAGACCGGGACGGATCGCAGGCACTCGGGAGTTGGTAATCCCAAGCACGCCCTATATCGCCGCATACGTCGTGCAGGAAGACCGAATCCGGATCCTTCGTATCCTCCACGGCGCCCAGGTTTGGCCCGACGACATTTCGACTGAATGAGTTTGCGACCACGCTCTGCTCAATCGGCCAGCCGCGTCACCACCCAGGAATAGCTGGCGGAGACGAAATGCACCGGTTTGGAAAGCGTGTCCTTGACGCTCCTGCCGGTGGGCAGATGGTCGCGGACCTGTCCGGCAATGTCGTCGGCAAAGCCAAGCAGTCCCTGCGGGCGCTGTTCGGCCGCTTCGGGGACAGCCGTCGGCACGGGCGCCGGCTTCGGCGGTTCGGCGGCAGCGACGGCTTTCGGCGCTTCGCAGACTGCGATCACCGAGGGATAGCTGACATTGGCATAGGTTTTCAGCCGACGCTCGGCTTCGGCATCGCAGGCGGCAACCGTCTCCCAGCGTTTGTCGACCGTCGCGACATAGCTGCACTGGCTGATGGAATCGTCGCAACCGAGAATGGTCATCGCGATCAGCACCGCTTGCATATTTTGCCTCCTTGGCTATTGAGCATGTCATCGTCTTTAAGGGCGCAATTCCAACCGAATGAAGGCAAGAGCATTAACTCTTGATCATCTCGGGAAAAGTTGTGCCCTGCAGCAGAAAGAGGCAGCATGTCCGTCACCATCGCCCTGGAGCCGCCGCGTCAGGACGGCGTCATCCGCCTTCTCGATCTGTCCGATGCCTATGCGCAGTCGCTCTATCCCGCCGAGAGCAACCATCTGGTCGACCTCTCCCTGCTGGAGAAGCCTTCGGTAAGCTTCCTGGTCGCGCGCAACGGTGATGCGATCGTCGGCTGTTGCGCGCTGGTCGCGGCCGGCGACGGCACGGCGGAGATCAAGCGCATGTTCGTCGATCCCGAGGCGAGGGGACTGAGGATTGCCAGCGGCCTGATGAACGCGCTCGAAGCGATCGCCAGGGAAAAGCGGCTGTCGGCTATCCGGCTGGAAACCGGGATCTACCAGCCCGAGGCGATCGCGCTCTACCGCAAATACGGATATGGGGACATCGAGCCTTTCGGCAGCTATCTGCCGGACCCGCTCAGCCTGTTCATGGAAAAGCGGCTGGGATGACGGGCTGCCAAGGCCGGTTCAGCCTTCGGCAACAAAACTTTTTCAGCCTTGGGCAACAAGGCCTTTTCAGCCTTCGGCAACGCGGGGGATCGCTTTCGGCGATCCGGGGATTGCCGGCGGGGCTTGCTCGTCGATCAGGACCTGCGGTCCCGTCTCGCTCTTGTCGGCGTTGCGGGCCTCGTGGATCCATTCGCGCCAGATGGCGACGATCAGCGCCATCAACACAGGGCCGATGAAGAGGCCGAGGAAACCCATCGTCTTGACGCCGCCGACAAGGCCGAAGAAGGTCGGCAGGAAGGGCAGCTTGATCGGGCCGCCGACGAGCTTCGGCCGCAGCGTCTTGTCGACGATGAAGAGTTCGACCGCCCCCCAGACGAAGAGACCGATGCCGGCCACGTGCGAGCCGCTTGCCAGCAGATAGATCGACACCAGCGTGAAGGAGAGAGGTGCACCACCTGGGATCAGCGCCATCACGCCTGTGATCACGCCGAGGGTCACCGGCGACGGCACACCGGCAATCCAATAGGCAAGGCCGAGCACGATGCCTTCGCCGATCGCAATCAGGGTCATACCCATGACGGTCGAGCTGATCGTCGCCGGCACGACACGGGAAATGCGCTCCCAGCGGTTCGGCAGGATGCGTTCGCCGAGCATGTCGATCTGCTTGGAGAATGAAAAACCATCGCGATAGACGAAGAACAGCGCGATCAGCATGAAGAGCAGCGTCAGCAGGAGGTGGAAGGCGCCGCCGCCGGCGGCAAGCACCGCCCGGTAGATGTTGCCGATATTGGCGCCGCTGACCGCCTGGATGACCTCGCCCAGGGCGCCCGGGCTGCCGATATATCTGGTCCAGACTTCATCGAGATAGGTCCCCGCCAAGGGCAGCGCGACAATCCAGGCCGGCGTCGGGGCGCCGGCGCGATTGGCGTGGATTGCCCAGGCAACCCAAGTGCGCACTTCACCCGTCGTATAGGTGACGGCAAGGCCGATCGGGATGACCAGGAAAGTGATGATCATGATGATGGCGATGGTCGCGGCGATCGTCGTATTGCCGCCGACGCGGGCAAGAAGCTTGCGGTAGAGCGGCCAGCTGGCGAAGCCGATGACCAGGGATGCCAGCACCGGCACGAGGAAGCCGTAGAAAAAGTAGACGCCGGCCGCGACGATCAGAACAAGCAGCCAGCGGGCCGCCGAGATGGAGGGGATCAGCGGCGTGCGTGTCGGCGCCGACGACCCGAGCCATCGCGGTTCATGATTGCTTTTCTGACGGTCGAACACACCCACACGCGCCTCTTCTTTTTCTTGTCCTCTGGTTATGGGCCATCGACCCGGCGGTTTCAAGGTCCGCACCCCGAAAGCGTATACAAAGCGTCGCTATTCGGCCGTCAGACCGAGCGTCTTACTGCTGCGGACGCCTGACAACCTTGAAGGCGTAGAATTGCGTCTTCTGGCCGGTCGAGAAATTGTTGTCGGAACCGAGAATGAGCACGTCGGTGCCGTCTTTGGCCTTGCCCAGTGACATGGCCTCGATATTGTCGGGGACGAGCCCGATTGCCCGCAGATCAAGGACTTGGCTCTTGTGGGCGGGGACGACGCGCTGATCGGTTTTGGCGAGCGAAGCGATGGCTGACACATCCGTGGCATCGGCCAGATCCATCATCATGATCTTTACGGTTCTTCGTCAGTTCCGTGAAATCGCGGATGCTAAAATGCGCCGTGCCGAACCACGTCTATCCCGCTCGCATATGTTTTAAATATCGAGGTTTTCGGCGAAGGCGGCGCGATCCTGGATGAAGCGGAAGCGGGCTTCCGGCTTGGTGCCCATCAGATCGTCGACGGCGCTGCGGGTGCCCTCGAAATCCACCTCGTCGATCAGCACCTTGAGCAGGGTGCGCTTGGACGGATCCATCGTGGTTTCCTTGAGCTGGGCGGGCATCATCTCGCCGAGGCCTTTGAAGCGGCTGATCTCGACCTTGGCCTTGCCCTTGAATTCCGTCTGCATCAGCTCGGCGCGATGATTGTCGTCGCGGGCATAGGCGGATTTCGAGCCTTGGGTGATCTTGTAGAGCGGCGGCACTGCGAGGAAGAGATGGCCGCCGCGCACCAGCTCAGGCATCTCCTGGTAGAAGAAGGTGATGAGCAGCGAGGCGATGTGGGCGCCGTCGACGTCGGCATCGGTCATGACGATGATACGCTCGTAACGCAGGTCTTCGTCGCGGTATTTCGAGCGGGTGCCGCAGCCGAGCGCCTGAATGAGATCGGCGAGCTGCTGGTTGGCGCCGAGTTTTTCACGGCCGGCGCTGGCAACGTTGAGGATCTTGCCGCGCAGCGGCAGAATTGCCTGATTGGCGCGGTTGCGCGCCTGCTTGGCCGAACCACCTGCCGAGTCACCCTCGACGATGAAGAGTTCGGCGCCCTCGGCGGTATTCTGCGAGCAGTCGGCGAGCTTGCCGGGCAGGCGCAGCTTGCGTACCGCCGTCTTGCGGTTGACTTCCTTTTCCTTGCGGCGGCGCAGGCGCTCCTCGGCGCGCTCGATCACCCATTCGAGCAGCTTGGCCGAACCGTTCGGATTGTCCGCCAGGTAATGGTCGAAAGGATCGCGCAACGCGTTCTCGACGATGCGCTGGGCCTCGACGGTTGCGAGCTTGTCCTTGGTCTGGCCGACGAATTCCGGCTCCCGGATGAAGATCGACAGCATGCCGACAGCCGAGATCATCACGTCATCGGTGGTGATCTGCGCGGCGCGCTTGTTCTGCGTCAGCTCGGCATAGGCCTTCAGGCCCTTGGTCAGCGCGATGCGCAGGCCCGCCTCGTGCGTGCCGCCTTCGGGTGTCGGGATGGTGTTGCAATAGGAATGAACCTGCGGATCGCCGCCGTACCAGGTGATCGCCCATTCCATCGAGCCATGGCCGCTGGTCTTCTCGGTCTTGCCGGCGAAGATCTCCCGGGTGACGGTGAACTCCTTGCCCATCGTCGCCTGGAGATAGTCCTTCAGGCCGCCGGGGAAGTGGAAGACGGCCTTGTCAGGCACCTCGGACCCTTCGGGCAAAACGCCGGCCTCGCAGCTCCAGCGGATCTCGACGCCGCCGAACAGATAGGCCTTCGAGCGCGCCATGCGAAAGACGCGAGCGGCATCGAACTTCATGTGATCCCCAAAGATCTGGGGGTCGGGATGGAAACGCACGCGGGTGCCGCGGCGATTGTGGACGTCGCCCAACTCTTCGAGGCCACCCTGCGGCAGGCCGCGGGAGAAGCGCTGGCGGTAGAGCTTACGGTTGCGCGCCACCTCGACTTCGAGGTCGTCAGAGAGCGCGTTGACGACCGAGACGCCGACGCCGTGCAGGCCGCCTGAGGTCTCGTAGGCCTTGCCATCGAATTTGCCGCCGGCATGCAGCTTGGTCATGATGACTTCGAGTGTCGACTTGCCGGGCACCTGCGGATGGTTCTCGACCGGGATGCCGCGGCCGTTATCGGAGACCGTCAGATATCCTTCGAGATCAAGATAGACCTCGATGAAATTGGCATGTCCGGCGACCGCCTCGTCCATGGCGTTGTCGATGACTTCGGCAAAGAGGTGATGCAGTGCCTTTTCATCGGTGCCGCCGATATACATGCCCGGTCGCATGCGCACCGGCTCGAGGCCTTCGAGGACGCGGATCGACGAGGCGCCGTATTCGTCCGAGTTCGACGCAGCGGGTGCCGGGCGGGCTGATGCTCCGGCAGCAGGCGGGGCTGCGGCAGCAGGTGGAGCAGCGGTGGGCGCAGCCGTGACCGGCGGCCGCTCGGCTGGAGCGGCAGGCTTCTGCGCCTCCTCGCGTTTTTCAGAGAGGGGCATTCCGGAAAAGAGGTCGTTGCTATCGTCCATGGATCCGTTCAGATCTTCATCCTGTCTTGGGCGAGCATCGCCGCCGACCCAAAATCACCGCATTTCATGCCACGTTTGCGAATCAGGCAGATTTTGCCAGAAAGCACCTCTATACGCGACACCGCCTGACTTGGCGGGCTTTTCCCAAATGATTTGCGTTGCCGGGCGCAGAATGGCAAGCGGCGGCAGGCCTCAGGAACCATCCGAATGCGAATGTCCACAAGTCATTGCACCATCATCACCGCAATTGCGGCGTTTTTCTTGTCCGCGGCCATTCTGTCTGCTGTCGGGCCGGCGCGGGCGGCCGATGCGCTGCCGCCGTTCAAAGACGATCTGTTTTCGAAGCAGGCCGTGCTGGAGACAGGCGATGACGGTGCCCTCGAGATCATCGATTATGATGAGATGCGCGATATCAACGGCCGCGACCAGATCCCGCAAAAGCGAGTGCAGCAGAAATATGTGGCGCTCGGCATCCGCAAGGCCCAGGTCGACGAGACCCTGTCTCTTGATGGTGTCAAGCTCGATGTCACCAGGGTGGGACCGGCCGCGAATGCTGGCTTCACGGTGATTTTCATCCATGGCCGCGACGGCGACCGCCGGCTCGGCGCCAACGACTACAGCTTCGGCGGCAATTTCAACCGGCTGAAGAACCTCGTCGCCGGCAATGGCGGCGTTTATTATTCACCGACGGTCAGGGGTTTCGACAGCAACGGCGTTGCGGCAATCGCTGGTCTCATCCGCTATGCCAGCGCCCAATCGCCCGGCCGGCCGGTGATCCTTTCTTGCGCCTCGATGGGCAGCCAGGTCTGCTGGGGCATTGCGCGTAACAGTGACAGCGTCAAGCGGCTGAAAGGCATGCTTGTTATGAGCGGCGTCGCCGATCCCGATTTCACCAGGAGCGCCTTCTACAAGGCGAAGCTGCCGCTCTGGTTCGCCCATGGCAGCCGCGACCCCGTCTATGCCGCCAGCGACCAGCAGGCGCTGTTCGAAAGTCTGCACAAGGCAAAATATCCGACGCGCTTCACGCTGTTTGAGACCGGAAATCACGGCACGCCGATCCGGATGATCGACTGGCGCCGGGTGTTGAACTGGATTCTCGCCGGCTGAGGTGGGCTGACTGGCGCTTTTCGGCAAAAATATAGGCGGGATCGCCGAGATTCCCCTTAGGTCAAGGGCATGATGCTTTTCTTTGCCGCGCGCTTTTGATATTGCCCAAGGCATATGCAGAATTTGGAAGGCTGGCATGACACCTGACGTGCGCCCGCTCGTGGCGGGAAACTGGAAAATGAATGGCATGCGTGCCTCCCTGGATCAGATCAAGACGATCGCTGAGGGTGTTTCCTCGCCGCTCGCCGACAAGGTCGAAGCGCTGATCTGCCCGCCGACGACGCTGCTTTACGTGGCGACGGCGCTCTGCACCGACAGCCCGCTGGCGATCGGCGCCCAGGACTGCCATCAGAACCCGTCGGGCGCGCATACCGGCGATATCTCGGCCGAGATGATTGCCGATTGTTTCGGCACTTATGTCATCGTCGGCCACTCCGAGCGGCGCACCGACCATGCCGAGACGGATCATCTGGTCCGCGCCAAGGCGGAGGCTGCCTTCGCCGCCGGGCTGACGGCGATCATCTGCATCGGCGAGACAGCGGATGAACGCCGGACAGGCCAGGCGCTCGACGTTATCAAGCGTCAACTTTCCGCCTCGGTTCCGGACGGCGCCACCGCCGAGAGCACGGTCATCGCCTACGAGCCGATCTGGGCGATCGGCACCGGTGTGACGCCGACATCAGGCGATGTCGAAAAGGCGCATGCCTTCATGCGCGCCGAACTCGTGGCCCGCTTCGGCAACGAGGGCCGCAAGATGCGTCTTCTCTACGGCGGCTCGGTCAAGCCGGCCAATGCCGGAGAACTGATGGGCATCGCCAATGTCGATGGCGCGCTGATCGGCGGAGCGAGCTTGAAAGCCGCCGACTTCCTCGCCATCTACCGGGCTTATGAGGCGCTGCTCGCCTGAGGCATTGTGAATTCCCAAGTTTATTCCGAGCCGAAGGGCTTGGAATAGACGAAAGCCTCATGTAAAGAGCCGCCAGAATTCTTAACTTTGTCCGTCTCCAGGCGGGCAGGACTGGACCCATGCAGACCGTATTGATTGTCATTCATCTCATGATCGTGCTCGCCCTTGTCGGCGTCGTGCTCATTCAGCGCTCGGAAGGCGGCGGCCTCGGCATCGGCGGCGGTTCGGGCTTCATGTCGGCCCGCGGCACCGCCAATGCGCTGACGCGCACCACCGCAATCCTGGCGACGCTGTTCTTCCTGACCTCGCTCGGCCTCGGCATACTGACGCGTTACCAAGGCCGTCCGAGCGACATTCTCGACCGCATTCCGGCAACGGGCGGGCAGGGCAACGGCATTCTCGATTCGCTCGGCGGCGGTGCGCAGGCGCCGGCAGGTCAGCCGGCCGGCAATGGCGTTCCGAGCAGCGGCGCGGCTACACCCGCACCGCAGGCTCCGGCAACGACAGCTCCGGCGGCTACCGCACCTTCGACGACGGCTCCGGCCGCAAGCGCTCCGGCGACGACTGCTCCGGCAACGCCCGCGGCTCCGGCCGCACCGGCTCAACCCGCCGGCGTCCCGACGGGACAGTAAACCGGTCTTCGACATAAACCGCCGGCAGGCCCTTGGGTCTGCCGGTTTTCTTTTGTTCAGATTCCTTCGCCACGCTCCGAAAATTCCGGAAAAGAATTTTTGGGGCTGGTGGAATCGTTTTTGAAAAGGTATCCGGTGAATCCCATGGCGCGATACGTATTCATCACTGGCGGCGTGGTTTCTTCTCTCGGAAAAGGAATTGCGGCCGCGGCTCTCGGAGCGTTGCTGCAGGCCCGTGGATATCGGGTCCGGCTTCGCAAGCTCGACCCCTATCTGAACGTGGACCCGGGCACCATGAGCCCGACCCAGCACGGCGAGGTCTTCGTCACCGACGACGGCGCGGAAACCGATCTCGATCTCGGCCACTATGAACGCTTCACGGGGCGTTCGGCGACCAAGACCGACAACATCACCACCGGCCGCATCTACAAGAACATCATCGACAAGGAACGGCGCGGCGACTATCTCGGCGCGACGGTGCAGGTCATCCCGCACGTCACCAACGAGATCAAGGATTTCGTCATCGAGGGCAATGACGACTACGACTTCGTCATCTGCGAGATCGGCGGCACGGTCGGCGATATCGAGGCGATGCCGTTCATGGAGGCGATCCGCCAGCTCGGCAACGACCTGCCGCGCGGCACCGCCGTCTACGTCCACCTGACGCTGATGCCCTACATTCCGGCGGCCGGCGAACTCAAGACCAAGCCGACCCAGCATTCGGTCAAGGAACTACAGGCGCTCGGCATTCATCCGGATATCCTGCTGGTGCGCGCCGACCGCGAAATTCCGGAAGCCGAGCGCCGCAAGCTGTCGCTGTTCTGCAACGTGCGCCCGTCCGCCGTCATTCAGGCGCTCGACGTCGCCAACATCTACGATGTGCCGATCGCCTACCACAAGGAAGGCCTGGACGACGAAGTGCTGGCTGCCTTCGGCATTGAGCCGGCGCCGAAGCCGCGTCTCGACCCCTGGGAAGAGGTCTGCAACCGCATCCGCACGCCGGAGGGCGAGGTGACGATCGCGATCGTCGGCAAATATACCGGCCTCAAGGATGCCTATAAATCGCTGATCGAGGCGCTGCATCACGGCGGCATCGCCAATCGCGTCAAGGTCAAGCTCGAATGGATCGAATCCGAGGTCTTCGAAAAGGAAGATCCGGCGCCCTATCTCGAAAAGGTGCATGGCATCCTCGTGCCGGGCGGCTTCGGCGAGCGCGGTTCGGAAGGCAAGATCCACGCCGCCCGCTTCGCCCGCGAGCGCAAGGTGCCGTATTTCGGCATCTGCTTCGGCATGCAGATGGCCGTCATCGAGGCGGCGCGCAATCTCGCCGACGTGTCCGGCGCGTCCTCGACCGAATTCGGTCCGTCCAAGGAGCCTGTGGTCGGCCTGATGACCGAATGGGTCAAGGGCAACGAGTTGCAGAAGCGCACGGCGGCCGGCGATCTCGGCGGCACGATGCGCCTTGGCGCCTACAAGGCGGCGCTTAAGAAGGGCACGAAGATCGCGGATATCTACGGTTCGACCGATATTTCCGAGCGTCATCGCCACCGCTACGAGGTTAATGTCGACTACAAGGACCGGCTCGAGAGCTGCGGCCTCGTGTTCTCCGGCATGTCGCCGGATGGTGTGCTGCCGGAGACGATCGAATATGCCGATCATCCCTGGTTCATCGGTGTGCAGTATCACCCGGAACTGAAGAGCCGGCCGCTCGACCCGCATCCGCTGTTTGCCAGCTTCATCGAAGCGGCGACGGAACAGAGCCGTCTCGTCTAACGAATGCAGGCACCAGATCGCGCGATTTCAAGCGCGATCTGGATCGAATTTGTTTTCAAGCAGCGGCCGGCAGCGGGCCAATATAAACTGAGCGTGGGCGAATCAGCCGGCCGTCGAGCGCCTGTTCGCGGGCATGCGCCAGCCATCCGACCGTGCGGCCGATCGCGAAGACGCCGGTGAAAGCCTGCCGCGGGAAGCCGAGCGTTTCCAGCAGCAGCGCGGTATAAAATTCGACATTGACGTCGAGCGGCCGGTTCGGCTTACGCAGCTTCAGGATTGCCAAAGCAGCAGCTTCCACGGCCTCCGCCAACGCGCCGCGGGCGCTGTCGACCTGTCCGATTGATATCAGCGGCTTCAGGGCGCCCTTCAGCGCATCGGCGCGCGGATCGCGGACGCGGTAGATGCGGTGGCCGAAGCCCATCAGCCGTTCGCCGCGATCAAGTGCTTCGCTGAGCCATGGCCCGGCATTCTCGGCCGTTCCGATCGCGTCCAGCATGTCGAGCACCGGACCGGGCGCGCCGCCATGCAGCGGTCCCTTCAGCGCGCTCAGTGCTGCCAGCACCGAAGAGGTGAGCCCGGCTTGAGTCGAGGCGATGACCCGCGAGGCGAAGGTCGAGGCATTGAGGCCATGGTCCGATATCGTCAGGAGGTAGGTGTCGAGTGCCGCCGTCTGCTCCCTGGTGGGCAGTTTATCGGTCAGCATGCGCAGGATATCGGCGGCCTGCGGCAGGGAGGCGTCGGGCGCGATCGGTTTTTCGCCGCGCTGCAGGCGCAGGACCGCCGGCAGGAAGACTGCGGGCGCGGCCAGAAGGCTGAGCGCGGTATCGAAATCCTCGCCGTCAGGCAGCCGCGCGAGCAGCGCTCGCATCGCATCGACCGGGGGCAGGGCGAGCAGGGCGGCATCAGTCGCCTTGATATGATCGAACACTTCAGTTCGCGCTTTCGCCAGCAAGCCGCGCAATTCGGTTTCGTCAAAGCTTCGTTCCATCAATCCGTTGAGCAATAATGCGGCGACGCCTTCATAGGTCCCGTCTGCGACCAGATGATCCAGCGATACGCCGCGGATGATCAGTCGTCCCGCTTCGCCATCGACATCCGAAAGCTGCGTTTCGGCGGCAATGACATCTTCCAAGCCGTTTTTCATATCGTTTTCTCCTTTACGGCTTGAATGATCCGACCTACTCTCATTGACGTCAATCTTGACGTAAATGATCAATATGAGGCTCCGATGTGGCTGACCGCCGAGGAGGCGTTGCGGGCGCTGAAGACCAAGCCGCAGACGCTCTACGCCAATGTCAGCCGCGGTCGCATCCGTGCCAAGGCCGATCCCGCCGACCCACGCCGCAGCCTCTACCAAGCGACCGACGTGCAGCGGCTTGCCGCGCGCCATGCCGGCCGCCGCAAGACCGAAACCGTTGCCGCCGAGGCAATCCGATGGGGCGATCCGGTTCTCTCTTCGGCAATCTCCACCATCATTGATGGACGGCTTTTCTATCGCGGACGAGATGCGGCCGATTTAGCCGAGGCAGCGACGCTGGAGCAGACGGCGGCACTGCTTTGGAACGGTGCGGAAGCGGTGTTCTCCGGCGCCGGCTATGACGCTCCGTCGCTTCAGGCTGCGTTCCTGGCACTGGCAGGGCGGGTAACATCGGATCTGCCGTCGCTCGGCCGATCGCCGGCAGCGCTTCGCCGCGAGGCGCAAGCAGTCCTCTCGACCTTCGCCGGTGCGCTGGCGCCGGGGCGATCGGATCGGCCGCTGCATCTGCGGCTTGCGGAAAGCTGGCAGCGGCCGGATGCTGCCGATTGCCTGCGCCGGGCGCTGGTGCTGCTTGCCGATCACGAACTCAACGCCTCGACCTTCGCGGCGCGGGTCACGGTATCGGCGGGCGCGGCTCTTTCGGCCGCCGTACTTTCCGGTCTGGCGACGCTGACAGGGCCGTTGCATGGCGCCGCCTGGCAGGGCGTCGACGCCTTGATCGAGGCCGCGGCCGCCCTTGGGGCCGAGCCGGCGATCCGCCGCACGCTTGCCCAGGGCCATCGCCTGTCGGCCTTCGGCCATCCGCTTTATCCCGATGGCGATATCAGGGCGCTGGCGCTGCTTTCGCATTTTCCGCTGTCACAGCAGTTTGCCGAAGTGCGGGAAACCGGCGAGGAGATGGTCGGCGAGAAGGTCAATGTCGATTTCGCGCTTGCCGCTATGGCGGCCGCTTTCGATCTTCCAAAGGAGGCGCCGATCATCATTTTTTCGCTCGCGCGCTCCGCCGGTTGGCTTGCGCACGCCATGGAGCAGATCGACAGCGGCGAATTGATCCGGCCGCGGGCGCGTTATGCCGGACCAGCGCCCGAAACCGGCACCAGCCGCTAAGAATCGGCTTGCGATTGTGGCGGTGTGTTTTTTTGCCTAGGGAAATATCCGAATTCGGCTATCATGCCTGCCATGGAAGAAGACGGTTGGCGGGCGCTTTCGCAAAAGCTGTCCGCACGGTCATGGGGGCTTTCCATGAATAAGACACTTCGCAGCATGTTTGCCGCCGCACTCGCTGTCGGCCTCATTCCACATGAGGCAGCTTTTGCGCAGTCTGCCGGCTGCACGATCGCGCGCGACGCCAGCGCCCGCCAGGTTTTTACGTGTCCCGGCGGGGTGAAGATCACGGCGGAGGCCGGCGCTTCCTTCCGGCTTGCCGACCGCAACCGTGACGGCAGCCCCGATTCGGCGTCGCTGAGGCGCAAGGCCATCCTTGTCGATGTCGACAGCAGCCAGCATACGGGCGGTTTTCAAGTGGTGACACCGCAGGCGATCGCTGCCGTGCGCGGCACCCAATGGGCCGTCGACGTCGCAAGCGGCAAGACCTCGGTGCTGGTGGTCAGAGGCAGTGTCGCGGTCCGCCGGCCGGCCGGCGAGCAAGTGGTGCTGTCGCCGGGCGAGGGCGTCGACGTCACGGGCGGAACGGAACCGCTCGTCGTGCGTCGCTGGCCAGCGCCGCGCGCCGCCGCCCTTCTTGCCCGCCTCGGCCAATAAATCCTATGAACCATCGCCTGCAGACTGTGGTCGCGCTGGTGCTCGCCGGTCTTTGGGGGGCGGCGCTCGGCTATGCCAATCTCAATGGCGGAAGCGGCCTTCTGGACCGGGTGGAAGCCACGCTTGCCGATATCCGCAGCGTCATCGTCGGCGCGAAGACACCGCCGCCCGTCGTCTCGATCGTCGCCATCGACGACCGCACTGCCGCCACCCACGGTTATCCGCTCGACCGGGCGACGCTTGCGCGCCTTGTCGGCGCGATCACCGCCTTGAAACCGAAGGCCCTGGCGCTCGACATTCTGCTGGTCGATCCCGGGCCGGAGGAGGGCGATGCGGCGCTGGCTAGTGCCCTTGCCCAAGGGCCGAGCGTGATTGCGGCCGCGGCCACTTTTCCCAGGAGCAGCCAGCAGGTCACCAATGCGACCAACGATCCGCTTGCCGCCATCCCCGAGGCAGGTCAGCTTCTGTTGCCGCTTCCCCGCTTTGCCGAGGCAGCCGCCGTCGGCATCGTCAATGTCGCAACCGATCAGACCGGCACGCCGCGCTACATTCCGCTGATCTCACGCGCCGCGGATCGGCTGGATCCGGCCTTCCCACTGCGTGCCGCATCGGTGGCCCTCGGCGTCGATCCCAGCATCGAACCCGATGCCATTATGCTCGGAAAACTGCGTGTTCCCACCGATATCGGCCAGCGGCTGCCGGTGACTTTCTATGGCGGGCGCGGCAGCATCGCCACCTTCAGCGCTGCCGATGCGCTGGACGGCAAGCTGTCGGCGGATGCGGTTGCCGGCCGCATCGTCGTCATCGGCTCGACGGTCACCGGCGGCGGCGACGTCTTCCCGACGCCGTTCGATCCAGTCATGCCCGGCGTCGAGGTGATGTCGACGGCGATCACCCATCTCGTTACCGGTGACGGCATGGTGCGCGACCACAGGATACGCCTGATCGATGCCGGCATCGCCATCGGGCTGCCGCTTCTGCTGGTTTCGCTGGTCGCCTGGCGGCGAAGTGCCGCAGGCTATCTCATCATCGTTCTGGCGCTGATCGTCTGGGCGATGCTCAATCTGTCGGCCTTTGCGCACGGCTACTGGTTGAGCGCGGCGCTGCCGATCGCCGCAGCGCTGCCGCCGGCGCTGATCTTCGGAGCGGCCGAACTGTGGCTCGACCGCGGTCGAGCCCGCCATTTTGCCGAGCAGAGCGCGTTGCTGCAGCGCATCGAGGCACCCGGCCTCGGCGAGTGGCTGGCGCGCGATCCAAATTTCCTCGCCGCACCGGTGCGCCAGAACGCTGCCGTGATCTTTATCGATCTCTCGGGTTTCACCGGTCTCAGCGAAAACCTCGGGCCGGTCAAGGTCAGCGAGGTACTGAGCGGATTCTTCGAAGTGATCGACGAAGAGGCGCGGGCCCATGGTGGCGCCATCACCAGCTTCATGGGCGACGGGGCGATGATCCTGTTCGGCCTGCCGGAGCCTGCCGATGACGATGCCGCCCGGGCCGCCGCCTGCGCCGTCAGCCTGTGCGAGCGCACCCGGGCCTGGCTTCAAGCGCATGCGGGCTTTGCTGAGAAGAAGATCGGCTTCAAGGTCGGCGCTCATTGCGGCCCGATCGTCGCCTCGCGCCTTGGGACCGGCGACCGGCAGCAGATCACCGCGGCAGGCGACACCATCAATGTCGGCAGTCGCTTGATGGAGGTCGCCGCCCGCCACGGCGTCGAGCTGGCGCTTAGCGCCGAAATCGTCCGCGCCGCCGGCCCCGACAGCGTGCTGCTGCAGGCCGGTCGGATGGAGGGTCCGTTGGAAACGGCGCTGCGCGGCCGGGCAAGCCATATCGACACCTGGCTGTGGCGCAGCCGCACACTTTGACAATCGCCGCGGGAGCGGCTAGGAACGGCGCAAATACCCCGCCGGCTGGATCCGGCCATGGCGCAGTAACGCGCCTGACAGCTCCGAAAGATCGAACTCATGACAGAATTCAACGGCGTCGTTCCGGCGATCGCCAAGGCGTTGCAGAAGCGCGGTTACGCCGAACTCACCCCGGTGCAGAAGGCGATGCTCGATCCGGCGCTTGCCGTTTCCGACGCGCTGGTCTCGGCCCAGACCGGTTCTGGCAAGACCGTCGCCTTCGGGCTGGCGCTGGCGCCGACCCTGCTTGAGGGCAGTGAGCGCTTCGGCAATGCCGGCGCGCCGCTCGCCCTCGTCATCGCCCCGACGCGTGAGCTTGCCCTGCAGGTGAAGCGCGAGCTCGAATGGCTGTTTGAGATGACCGGCGCGGTGATCGTCAGTTGCGTCGGCGGCATGGATATCCGCAGTGAGCGCCGGTCGCTCGAACGCGGCGCCCATATCGTCGTCGGCACGCCGGGCCGGCTCTGCGACCATATTCGCCGCAGGGCGCTCGATATGTCGGAACTGAAGGCCGCCGTCCTCGACGAGGCCGACGAGATGCTCGATCTCGGCTTCCGCGAGGACCTGGAATTCATTCTCGATGCGGCGCCGGATGAACGCCGGACGCTGATGTTTTCGGCAACGGTGCCGGCGGCGATCGCCAAGCTTGCCAAGAGCTACCAGCGCAATGCCGTACGCATCAGCACCGCAGCCGAGGAAAAGCAGCATATCGACATCGAATATCGGGCGCTGATGGTGGCCCCGAGCGACCGCGAGAATGCGATCATCAACGTGCTGCGTTATTACGAGGCGACCAACGCCATCGTCTTCTGCTCGACGCGCGCCGCCGTCAATCATCTGACCGCGCGCTTCAACAACCGCAATTTCGCTGTGGTGGCGCTGTCCGGTGAGCTGACGCAGAACGAACGCACCCATGCGCTGCAGGCGATGCGCGACGGGCGCGCCCGCGTCTGCATCGCGACCGACGTCGCCGCGCGCGGCATCGATCTGCCCGGCCTCGACCTTGTCATCCATGCCGATCTGCCGACCAATCCGGATACGCTACTGCACCGCAGCGGCCGCACCGGCCGGGCCGGACGCAAGGGCATCAGCGCGATGATCGTGCCGCTGAATGCACGACGCAAGGCGGAGCGCCTGCTCGAGAATGCCGGTATTTCGGCCGCCTGGGCGCGCCCGCCGTCGGCCGAGGAGGTCAGCGAGCGCGACGACCAGCGGCTGCTCGCCGATCCGATCTTCAGCGAGGCGCCGCAGGAAGATGAACAGGGGCTGGTACAGCAGCTGCTCGCCAGCCACGGCGCTGAAAAGCTCGCTGCCGCCTTCCTGCGCCTCTACCGCACCAATCATTCGGCGCCGGAAGACCTCCTCGAGGTTACCGTGCAGGACGGGGGCAGCCGCAAGCGCCGCGACAATGCCGAGCCGTTCGAGCCGGCACAGAGGGGACCGCGCGAGGATTTCGGCGACAGCGTCTGGTTCTCCGTTTCGGTCGGCCGCAAGCAGAATGCCGAGCCGCGCTGGCTGATTCCGATGCTCTGCCGCAACGGCAATGTGACGAAGCGCGAGATCGGTGCGATCAAGATGCAGTCTGAGGAAACCTTTGTGGAGATCGCAGCAGCCAGTGCCGAAAGCTTCCTGGCAGCGATCGGACCGAACAAGGCGCTCGAGCGCGGCATCCGTGTGACCAAGCTTTCCGGCACGCCGGATTTCAGCCGGGCGCCGTCGCCGAAGCCCTATGCCGGCAAGTCGTCGCGTGACGAGCGGCCGGGTGACACGTTCCGCGAGGAACGCCCGAACAACAAATTCGCTAAGGCTCCGGGCGCCGGATATGCTGCCGCCGACAATAGCGGCCAGCAAAGACAGGACACCAAGCCCTGGAGCAAGAAACCGGGCAAGCCCGGCTTCGACGGTCCGAGATCCGATAAGCCGAAGTTCGACAAGCCTAAGTACGACAAGCCGAAATTCGAAGGCGGGAAATCCGAAGGCGCCAAATCTGAACGCCCGAAATACGAGGGCAAGGGCGGCGCCGGGCCGAAGAACAAGTTTTCGAAGAAAAAGCCCGGCTGATTTAGCCGCAGCCCTTCGCCGGTCCAGGCGGAGGGCTTTATCTGACGATTGGCCGACAAGCGGAATTTCTCGACGGCGGCATGCCCCATCTCGCCATGAAGAACTATTGAAACTTTAGTTTTATAGCGGCCGGGAGCAGGACGACGATGAAACGCTCCGGCATGCCGCATCCCGATCCGGCCGCCTTCATCCAGGCCAATCTGCCGATCTCACCCGTTCCGGCCGTTCCTGAAATCCTGCTCCATACGGCAGGCCCTGCAAGCGGGCTCTGGCGGCTTGCCGGCCGAGGAGAAACCGATCCTCCGCCCTACTGGGCCTATCCTTGGGCTGGCGGTGCCGTTCTTGCCCGCCATCTTCTTGACCGGCCTGAAACAGTCGCCGGCCGCCGCGTCCTTGATCTCGGCGCCGGCTCCGGGCTCGTCGCCATCGCGGCGGTGAAGGCCGGAGCTGCTACGGTCACGGCGGTTGATGTCGATGCCAATGCCATTGCCGCAATCGGTCTCAACGCGGCACTCAACGGCGTGAAGATCGTAGCCGTCGCCGCCGATATCATCGAAGCGCCACCGCCGAACACAGATCTCATCGTGGTCGGCGACCTCTTCTACGATCCCGCGCTTGCCGTGCGGGTGATGAGTTTCCTGCAGCGCTGCCAGGCGGGCGGTATTGAGGTGCTGATCGGCGATCCCGAGCGCGCTCACCTACCGCAAAGACAACTTAAGCGAATCGCGACCCATCCTGTTGCAGATTTCGGCGGAGGTACCGGGGGCAAGGCGGTACAGGCGGGGATCTTTTCGCTTGCCGGAGCCGGCTGAAGGGCTTCGACTATGCCAGAAGATCCGGCCGCAACAGCATGACCGGGCAGGGCGCTCCGGCCGGTAGCTCCGGCGCATGCGGTGGGCGGATGATGAGGCAATCGGCTTGGGCAAACACCTTCATCATCGACGAATCCTGTTTGCCGGAGGGTTCGGCGAGCCAGTTCCCGGCAGCCGATTTCGCAAGTTTCGCCCGGATATAGTCCTGGCGGTGGTCATTGGCGCGCAACGGGACGGCTGCCTCCATCATTGCCTCGCGCCGCACCGGCGGCAGGGAGGCGAGCTTGCGGATCAGCGGCTCCAGGAAGAGCAGCGAGCAGACGAGGCTCGAGACCGGATTGCCGGGCAAGCCGAGCACATGGGTCTCGCCGAAGCTGCCGACCATCAGCGGTTTGCCGGGACGCATGGCGATGCGCCAGAAATCGAGCTGCATGCCGGACTCGATCAGCGTCGCCTGCACCAGATCGTGGTCGCCGACCGAAGCGCCGCCGAGCGTGACGATGACATCGGCCTTGGCGTCCCGCGCCGTGTCGATCGCCGCCGTGATTTTAGCCTTATCGTCCGGCACGATGCCGAGATCGAGCACCTCGGCGCCGGCCTTGCGGGCAAGGGCTGCAATACCAAACGTATTGGAGGCGATGATCTGCGAAGGGCCGGGCGTGCTGCCGGGCGGCAGCAGTTCGTCGCCGGTTGCGAGGATGGCGACCAGCGGGCGTTTGAGGACCTCGACATCGGGCCGGTTCATGCCGGCAGCGACCGTCAACCGGGAAAAATCAAGCACCGTACCGGCCGACAGCACGGCTTCGCCTTCGGCAAAATCCTGGCCGCGGGGACGCACATGCTGGCCCTGTCGCACAGGAAAATTGGTTCGGATGCCGCCTTCGATTTTCTCCGCATCCTCCTGCAGCAGGACGCTGTCGGCGCCTGCTGGAACGGGCGCGCCGGTGAAGATGCGGACGGTCTCGCCTTTGCCGACCTCGCCGTCGAAGGCGTGGCCGGCGGCAGCGGTGCCGATCAGCTTCAGCACGGCTCCGGGCTCGTGGGCGTCCTCGCGGCGTAGGGCGTAGCCATCCATGGCGGACGAATCGAAGGGCGGCTGCGTCAGCCTTGCCGTCAGATCGCCGGCAAGGACGCGGCCCTCGGCCTTGGCAAGGTCAAGCGTTTCAGAGGTTTCGATGGGTTTGGCGCTGGACAGAAGACGGTTCTGCGCCTCATTGACCGGGAGGAGGTTCATCTCGCCTCCGGATGGCGGAAATTGCCCGACTTGCCGCCGGATTTTTCCAGCAGCCTGACGCCGCCGATCTCCATTGCCTTGTCGGCGGCCTTGGCCATGTCGTAGATCGTAAGACAGGCGACCGAGACGGCGGTCAACGCCTCCATCTCGACCCCGGTCTTGCCGGTCAACTTGGCGGTTGCCGTGACGCGCAGACCGGGCAGGGCGGCGTCTTCCTCGATCTCGACCGTGACCTTGGTCAGCATCAGCGGATGGCAGAGCGGGATGAGATCGGCGGTGCGTTTTGCGGCCATGATGCCGGCAAGGCGCGCCGTGCCGATCACATCGCCCTTCTTGGCATTGCCCTGCCGAATGAGCGCAAGCGTTTCCGGCGCCATCTTCACATGGCCCTCGGCGGTGGCGATGCGCACCGTCTCGGCTTTGTCGGAGACGTCGACCATATGCGCCTCGCCGGAGGCATCGATATGCGTGAGGCCGGGCTTTTCGCCGCTCATCTCATTCGGCCGCGATGGCGGCTTCGCCAAAGAGCAGCGCGTGGGTGGCGGCCGTCACGTCGTCTTTTCGCATCAGGCTTTCGCCGACCAGGAAGGTGTTGATATCGACGGCCTGCAAGCGCTTGCAATCGGCATGGGTGAAGATGCCGCTTTCGCCGATGAGCAGCCTGTCTGCCGGAACCATTGAAGCAAGCGTCTCGCTGACCGTCAGGCTGACCTCGAAGGTCCGCAGATTGCGGTTGTTGATGCCGATAAGCGGCGAGGACAGTTTTAGCGCCCGCTCCATCTCCTCGGCGTCGTGGACCTCGACAAGCACGTCCATGCCGAGCGAGGAAGCTTCGTCCTGCAGACGCTCGGCCTCGTCATCTGTAAGCGAGGCCATGATCAACAGGATGCAATCGGCCCCCCAGGCGCGCGCCTCATGCACCTGATAGGTCTCGAACATGAAATCCTTGCGCAGGGCCGGCAGAGCGCAGGCGGCCCGCGCGGCCGTCAGGAATTCCGGCGCACCCTGAAAGCTCGGCCTATCGGTCAGCACGGAAAGGCAGGCCGCGCCACCGGCTTCATAGGCCTTTGCCAGCGCCGGCGGATCGAAGTCCGGACGGATCAGCCCCTTCGACGGGCTCGCCTTTTTGATCTCGGCGATCAGACCGAAATTGCCGGCGTCACGCTTGGCAGTCAGCGCGCGATGGAAGCCACGCGGGGCGGACTGGCCGGCCTGCATTGCCTTCAGATCGGCAAGCGACACCGCAGCCTTGGCGGCGGCGATCTCCTCGCGTTTATAATGTTCGATCTTCTTCAGGATATCGGTCATCGGGGCAATCCTAGTCGATATCGTTGGAAACGGCGATGAGTTTGTCGAGCGCGAGCGCGGTAGCGCCGGTATCGAGCGACTGCGCGGCGAGTGACATGCCGTCGCGAATCGTTTCGACCTTGCCGGCGATCACCAGCGAGGCGGCGGCATTGGCGAGCGAAATATCGCGATAGGCGTTCTTGGCGCCGCTGAGGACCTCGCGAAGCGCTGCAGCGTTGGCGACACCATCGCCGCCCTTGATGTCGGCAAGCACGCTGGGGCTGACGCCGAAATCGGCGGGCGACAACTCGAAGGTGCGGATCTTACCGTCTTCAAGTGCGGCAACCTTGGTGATGCCGGTCGTCGTGATTTCGTCGAGGCCGTCGCCATGAACGACCCAGACGCATTCGGAGCCGAGGTCACGCATGACTTCGGCAAGCGGCACCAGCCATTGCGGCGAGAAGACGCCGAGCAGCTGGCGGCGCACACCGGCCGGACTGGAGAGCGGGCCCAACAGGTTGAAGATGGTGCGGGTGCCGAGTTCGACCCGGGAGGGGCCGACATGGCGCATGGCGGAATGATGAAGCTGCGCGAACATGAAGCCGACGCCGGCCTCGGCAATGCAGCGGGAAATGATCTCGGGACCGACGTCGAGCTTGACGCCGAGTGCGGCCAGATTGTCCGCCGCGCCCGATTTCGAGCTCAGCGCCCGGTTGCCGTGTTTTGCGACGGGAACACCGGCGCCGGCCACGATCAGCGCCGCCAGCGTCGAGATATTGTAGGTGCCGCTGGCATCGCCGCCAGTGCCGACGATATCGATCGCATCGGCCGGCGCTTCGACGGTCAGCATCTTCGAGCGCATCGCGGTGACGGCGCCGACGATCTCGTCGACGGTTTCGCCGCGCACGCGCAATGCCATCAGGAAGCCGCCGATCTGCGAAGGTGTCGCCTGGCCCGACATCAGTATGTCGAAGGCGGCACGGGCCTCGTCACGCGTCAGCGGCTCGCGGCTTGCGGCCTTGGCCAGGAACGGCTTCAGATCGGTCATAAAACCTCCTAACGAAGCGTCGCCTGTTCGGCGAGCGTCTGGTTGATCTGCGCGCCGTACTGCGTCTGCAGCAGGTTGACCATCTGATCGAGAATATCGTCGCCGGCGGCATTGGCCATGGCGGTGATCTGGGCATCGCGGTTGTTCAGCGCGTCGCTGGTCGGCTCGCTGTTGACCTCGGTGACCTTCATCAGGATCTGCGTCGAGGGATCGGCGCCGACAGCGCTTGCGACCGTATCGATGGGACCGGAGAAGGCGGCGGTGACGCCGGCGCGGCCAAGCACCGGATCATCGGTGGAGCGGGTGACGCCGCTCTTGCTTTCGACGGCGATGCCGAGCGGCGTTGCGATATCGGCAAGCGCGGTGCCCTTGGCTGCCGCGGCCTTCAATTCGTCGGCCTTCTTGGCGAGTTCGGCTTTCTGCTGTTCCGCCGTCCAGTCCTCGACCGCCTTTTCGCGCACCTCGGCGACCGGGCGTTCGCGGGTCGGGGTGATTTCGCGGACGTTGAACCAGACATAGCCGTCATTGCCGATCGGGAGCGGCGGCGCATCGACGGCGACCTCGGTCTTGAAGGCTTCGCCGAGCAACTGCTGCTTGACGGGAATATCCTTGACCTCTTTGCCGTCCTTGTCGGCGCCGGTCATATCGACGGCGTCGACGGCCACGGCCGTCAGCTTCAACTGGCCGGCGATATCCTCGAGCGTGGCGCCACCGGCGCGCAGATCCTCGATGCGGTCATGAACGTTGATTACTTCCTGGGAGGCATTGGAAAGCGCCAGCTGCTTGCGGATGTCCTCCTTCACCTCGTCGAAATTCTTGGTCGTTTCCGGCTTAATGTTGGTGATGCGCAGGATGACGGAGCCGAAGGAGCCCTCGACGACAGGTGTCGTGCCGCCATCGTGTGAAACTGCGAAGGCCGCATCGGCAACAGCCTGGTCGGGAACCTTGTCCTTGGTGAACTCGCCGAGCAGCACGTCGCTTGCCGTCTTGCCCTGGTCGGAGACCAGTTGATCGAAGCTGGTGCCGCCCTTCAGCGCCATTTCGGCGGCGGCGGCAAGATCCTTGCTGGTGAAGGTCAACTGTTCGATGGTGCGGCTTTCCGGCGTGCGGTAGGTATCCTTGCTCTTGTCGAAGGCTTCGTGGATCTGGTCGTCGGTGACGGTCGCGGCGTCAGCGATATCGGCGGGCTGCAGCTTGAGATAGACGAGCTTGCGATACTCGGGCGCCTGGTAGCGCTGCTTCACCCCCTCGAACCACGCCGCCAGCACATCGTCGGCAGGCGCCTTGATCGGCTCGATATTGGCGTTGGTGAGCAGCAGATAGTCGACACTGCGGCTTTCACCGCCATAGAGCTTCAGGGCGTCGACCAGTATCTTCGGAGCGGTGAAGCCGTTCGAGATGGCATCGACGACTTGGCTGCGGACGGCAACCTTGCTGCGCTCTTTGATGTAATCGTCCTGGCGGATATTGGCATTGCGCAGGCGCGAGATGAAGAGTTCACGGTCGAACTTGCCGTTGACAGCCTTGAAAGCCGGATCGTCGGCGATCAGCTGGGCGAGGCGATCTTCGGACAGGCCGAGGTTCATGTCTTCGGCGAGCTGGTCGAGCGAGGCGCCGGCGACAAGCTGGGCAAGCACCTGTTGCTCGACGCCGAAGGCGCGCGCCTGTTCCGGGGTGAGGCGCGTACCGAACTGCTGGCCGAGGCTTGCTACCTGGCGCTGATAGGCGAGGTGGAATTCGTTGACGTCCACATGCTGATCACCGACGGTCACGACCGTGGTGCTGTTGCTGCCTGTGATCAGCGACCGGGAGACGCCCCAGATGCCGAAGGACGCGACCAGCAGAAGCATCAGCAGCTTGGCGACCCAGGTCTGAGCGGCTCTTCTCAGGATATGGAACATAGAAACGCAAACCTCGCAGTATCATTGACCCGCGCGCGGGCGGACATTCGACGTTCCTTAGAACAAACCCGACAGGAAATGAAGGGTTTGTCGTGCGAAAAGCTGCGCCGGGCGATGACGTCGGCGTGGCGGCTCTGCGGCGAACAAAAGATCGGTTGCGGCGGAACCTTTCGGGCCGTCATTTCGTTGAAGCGGCATCCCATGAAACAGGAGCAGACCATGGCTGAATTGAAAACCGCTTCCGCCGAATCCACCGCTGCGCGGGTCAAGGCCGATATCGCAGCAGACGATCTGTCGGCCCAGGTCGCAGCCCTTCGCAACGATCTCTCCCGGCTGACGGAAAGCGTGGTCGCGCTCGGGCAGGGGGCAAAGTCGGCGGTTACCGACGAGGCGTCGCTGATGACGGAACAACTGCGCGACAAGGTTCGTGAAGAACCGCTGGTGGCGCTCGCGGTGACGGCAGGCATTGCCTATGTCTTCGGCCTGCTGAGCCGTCGCTGATCACGACTTCGGACCAATGAAACGCCGAGGGAACAATGAAAAGCCGGGCGCAATAATAGCCCGGCTTTTGGTGTTTCGAAGACCAGCTAGGGACCGGTCCAGTTAGCGCGACCGTCAGCGGCGGACGACGCGCCCGATGAAAATCAGGATGCAGGCACCGATAAAGCCGGTGATCAAATAACCCAGCCAACCCGCAAGCGGCTGGATGTGCAACAGACCCAGAATCCAGTTGGCGACGATAGCGCCGACGATGCCGAGCAATATGTTCATGAGCAAGCCCATATTGCTGCTCATGACCTTTTCCGCCAGCCATCCGGCGATGCCACCGATGATGATGGCTGCAATCCAACCCACGCCTGCGTTTTCCATGATTATCTCCCTCCTGGCAAAACGAGTCACAGAAAGCACGAAACGACGGGAAATTCCACTCCCAGTTACCAGATTGCTTGCAGGTTCAGCAACTTATGTGACTCACGGCTGCAGCATGGTAACGGGGGAGTGCAGCGTGTGAGTAGCAATCTGAAACAAGAGGCCGGCAATGGCGAGCATTGCAAATCCGAACGGCATGATCAGGCTTTTGCTAAACATCGTTCCTCTCCCCTTTGCATAAAGCATAAGAGGAAGTGGATGGCGTGCAAGGATATTGTTAATAGTTAGTTAAGTACGACATTTAATTAGAATTTAATACATTCACGTACGGTAGAAATTCTTGTATAAATTGAAGCCATTCTTATTTAATATTTAAAGGTGTACCGGCAGGTGAGGCCCTTCATTTGTGCCGAGCCGTAATCTCGGCGGTTTCGTTGGCGCGGAAATGACGCTGGAACGTCGAAAGCGCGTCGCATCAAATTGATTGATGCAACGCGCTTAAGCGCTTTGGTTTTATTGATGTGACCTGCCGGAACCGCTGCACCCTTCCGGGCGACATAGTTTATGTCCGGTGAACGACGAGCATGAAGACGAGGAAGGACGCGGTCGCGACGGTCGCGGCGAAGGCAATCTGATAATCCATGTCGTTGACCCCGGTTGGATGGCTTCTGTAAACGCCGATCGCGCCATAGAGTTCCATATGCGATCCACGCTGAAGGCTGGCGGATTGATTTTGGCGCGGAATGCATCATCTTTCCCTGATAGCCACTCCATCCTGGGAAAACTCGATGTCAAAAGCTGCAATCGCCATCGCCTGCGTCTGTCTGTTCACGCTTTCCGGCTGCTGCAATACCGCATACGGGCTGAAGAAGGATGGACAGGAGGCGAGCCACGCAATGGACAATGCGACACATCGGGTGCTTTCGGCCGGCGCCAAGAAGTGAGGCCGGCGCCGATACTGCGGCAGGCGAGGAAAGATCAACGGCGAAAAAAGCCCGCCTGGGGTGAGGCGGGCTTGCAATAACAGGGAGAATGGACGGATAGACGCCGTCTCGGCTAATGAAGCATTTCCTTAAGCGCGTGGCTTTACGTCATTCGACGTATCCGCCAATCAGAAGTTGCCCCAGTTCTGGGCGCGGGCACGGGCGCGAATGATCCGATATTCGCGACCGCCATAGAGCGAGCCGATTGTCAGCAGAAGCGTCAGAACGTCCCAGATGATATGCATTTTATCCTCTTAGGTTGGACGGCTCTGCCGTCGATCGGTTGATGTAGAATAGCAATCTTTCGAATGTGCTTATATGACAAGAAATCGGGATGAGCGGGGAAGCGGCGAGGGCGCCTCCGTAGAGGAAAAGCGGCGCCGCCGTCTGGAGCAAGGAAGTGAAAAGATTACCGGGCGGCGGCCGATGACGATTTTTTCCGTCCGCCACATCACGTCCTATCGGTACGTCAGAGAGGTCGATTTCGGCGAGCATCGGCTGATGTTCCGGCCGCGCGACAGTTTCGACCAGCGGTTGATCGAAGCGTCGTTGACGATATATCCTGAGGAAAGTCATGTGCGCTGGATCCACGATGTTTTCGGCAATTGCGTGGCGCTCATCGATTTTTCGAAGCCGGCGTCCGAGCTTCGTTTCGAAACCTGGATCACGCTCGATCATACGCCCCAGGTCGCCCTGGATCTCAAGGTGGACGACCAGGCCCTGACCTATCCATTTTCCTACGACAAGGACGAAATTGCCGATCTGACGCCGGCGATGCAGCGCCATTATCGCGACCCCAATGACGATGTCGGACGCTGGGCGCGTCAGTTCGTGCGGCAGGGACGTCCGACAGAGACCGGGCATCTGCTGATGACGCTCTGTTACGCCATTCGGGAAAGCTTCGTCTATGCGCGCCGGATGGAGCACGGAACGCAGACGCCGCAGCAGACTTTGCAGCTTCGCTCCGGCACCTGCCGGGATTTCGCGCTGCTGATGATGGAGGCGGCACGCGTCCTCGGCCTCGCGGCGCGGTTTGTCACCGGTTATGTCTATGTACCCGATCGCGACGGCTCCACCGTGCTCGGCGGCGGTTCCACCCATGCGTGGTGCCAGATTTATCTTCCGGGCGCCGGCTGGGCGGAGTTCGATCCGACCAATGGGATCGTTGGCAACCGCGATCTCATTCGTGTCGCCGTTGCCCGCGATCCGCGCCAGGCAGTCCCGTTGAGCGGCAGTTATGACGGGGATGGGACGGATTTCGACAGCATGACGGTGCAAGTCAACGTCACCACGAGGTAATCTCGATTACCTCCGAAGTAATGTAGGACATCCCGAGGTTTGGGCGCGGCGACAATCGCGGCTGCGGGAACCGGGCAGCGCGATCGACGTTGCATAGTCACGCCACCTCTGTGGGACGCGAGGAAGCCACAATGAAGATACGCGCCGGGTTTCATCTGGGCTATGAATGCATACAACCGACGCCGATGCTGCTTGCTCTCAGCATTCATCCTTCCCGCCGTACCGATCTTCTCACTGAGCAGGTCCTGACATTCGACCGGCCGATCGAGGCCTGGGAATATACCGACGGTTTTGGTAACGCCTGCAGCCGGATCGTCGCCCCGGCGGGAGTGACGACGATTTCCACGGAATTCGAGATCTACGACAGTGGCCAGCCCGACGTCGTTCCCGACGATGCCATCCAGCATGCGATCAACGATCTGCCGGACGATGTGCTCGTCTTCCTCCTCGGCAGCCGCTATTGCGACACCGACAGGCTTGGCGATTTTGCCTGGGCAACATTCTCGTCGACGCCGCTCGGCTGGGCGCGCGTCCAGGCGATCTGCGATTTCGTTCATGACCACATCACCTTTGACTACCAGAAGGCCGATCTGCTGCGAACCGCGCATGGCGGCTTCACCGACAAGGCAGGCGTCTGCCGCGACTTTGCCCACCTCGCCATCGCGCTTTGCCGATGCATGAATATCCCAGCCCGATACTGCACCGGTTATCTCGGCGATATCGGCGTCCCGATCGATCCCAATCCGATGGATTTCAGCGCCTGGTTCGAGGTGTTTCTCGGCGGCCACTGGCATACGGTCGATGCCCGCCACAATACGCCGCGCATCGGTCGAATACTGATGGGGACCGGCCGCGACGCCACCGACGTCGCAATGTCGACGGCCTTCGGCCCGGCAACGCTCTCCCGCTTCGAGGTGATCACCAAGGAAGTGCCGCAGGAGGGGGCTGATAAGGCCGATCCTACGTCTTCTTGAGGAATTCCGTTTTCAACACCAAGCCTTTGACCTGCTTGGTGTTGCACTCGATCTCGCCGGGATTGTCGGTCAGGCGAATGCCCTTGACCAGCGTTCCGCGCTTCAGCGTCTCCGAAGTTCCCTTGACCTTGAGGTCCTTGATCAACGTTACGGAATCGCCGTCGTGAAGCTGGCTTCCATTGCTGTCCTTTACGATGATGTCGTCGGCCATGATGTTCTCGCCTGATGGTTCGCCTGATGATCTCGGGCGGAAAATCACGTCGGCACGCGATAGTCAATCATTGCGAACGGATCGGTCGTTCGCCTCTCGGTCCAACATGGCCCGTCGATCACGTCGCCGCGCAGACATCGCGGACGCAGCCGCGCAGCCAGCGATGGTCCGGATCGGCATCCATCCGGGGATGCCACAGCAGTGAAACGGTGATCTCAGGGGTCGGAAACGGTAGGGCAAAACTGTGCATCCCCTGGCGCAAAGCTCCGGTGTGCCGTTCCGGCACGCTGGCGATCAGATCCGAGGCGCGGGCGAGAGCCAGCGCGGTGGAAAAGCCGCCGACGATGGTGGCAATCTGCCGTTCCAGCCCGAGCGCCTCAAGGGCTTCATCGATCACCCCCTTGTCGAGCCCGCGCCGCGAGACATGGATGTGCCGGCCAGCCGCATATCGGGAGGGTGTGACATCGTCCCGGCAGAGCGGATGCCCCGTTCGAACGACACCAATGAAGCGATCGCGGAACAGGGCCTGCGCCCGCACCTCCGGTCCCATCGTCTCGCCGACAACACCGGTTTCCAGGTCGACGCTTCCGTCGCGCAATGGGGCGCTGTCCTTGTCCGGCTTCTGAACGAAACGCAGCCGCACGCCGGGCGCCTCATCACTGAGACGGGCGATAAGATCGGGTCCGAAGCTCTCGGCGAAGCCCTCGCTGCCGCGCAAGGTGAAGGTTCGGACCAGGCGCTGAAGGTCGAGCGCCTCGGCAGGGCGCAGGACCGCGTGCACATCCTCAACGATCCGGCCAACCCGCTGGCTGAGTTCGAGCGCCCGGGGCGTGGGAACGAGGCCGCGGCCGGCGCGCACCAGCAGCGGATCGCCCGTCGTCTCGCGCAATCGCGAAAGCTGCCGGCTCATCGCCGACGGGCTGAGTCGCAGTCTTTGGGCCGCGCGCGCAACGCTGGCTTCGGCAAGCAACACATCCAGAGTGACAAGCAGGTTGAGATCGGGCGTCGACATGCATCCGATATAACACTGTTTGATGCGGCGCCAAACGCAAGAATAGAATGCAAATGCTGCGCGTTCCGCCATGCCTTGCGGAGAGTTATGTTGGTTTCGCTCCGTTTCAGGAGCGGGTAAACGAGGAGTTCCCGGTGAAATCGATCATTGCAGAGCCAGGCGAGGCCGGCGTCGAACGCACATATTCCGTCCGCTGGGCACTCACCAGTCTTTCCCTCTCCATGTTGCTGCCATCGCTCGGCACCAGCATCGCCAATGTCGGCCTGCCAAGCCTGGCGCGGGCGTTCAACGCGTCCTTTCAGGACGTCCAGTGGATCGTGCTCGCTTATCTCCTCGCCATCACTACGCTGATCGTCAGCGTTGGGCGGCTTGGTGATGTCACCGGCCGGCGACGGCTGCTGCTCATCGGCATCCTGCTCTTCACACTGGCCTCGGTCCTCTGCGGCCTGGCGCCGACGCTGTGGCTAATGATTGCAGCGCGCGCGCTGCAGGGTCTGGGCGCGGCGATCATGATGGCGCTGACCATGGCCTTTGTCGGTGAAACGGTGCCGAAGGCGAGGACCGGGAGCGCCATGGGGCTGCTCGGAACGATGTCGGCGTTCGGCACGGCTCTTGGGCCGTCGCTCGGCGGGCTTGCGATCGCCTCTTTCGGCTGGCCGGCAATCTTCCTCGTCAACGTGCCGCTCGGCATTGCGACCTTCGTTCTCGCCTATCGTTATCTCCCAGACGATATCGGCGGCCAGAAGCAGAAGGATCGGGCCGGCTTCGATACAGTGGGCACGTTACTGCTTGCCCTGACGCTTTCAGCCTATGCGCTGGCAATGACGATTGGACATGGCAGCTTTGGTCTGTCGAACATGGCCTTGCTGTTCGCCGCCGGTCTCGGCGCCGCTCTCTTCGTCTTTGCCGAGGTCAGAACGGCATCCCCGCTGATCCAGCTGGCGGTGTTCCGCAATCGTGTGCTCACCGGCAGCCTGGCGATGAACGCGCTCGTTTCGACTGTCATGATGGCGACGCTGGTGGTCGCGCCCTTCTATCTCTCCCGTGCGCTCGGGCTCAACGAAGCGCTGGTTGGAGCCGTCATGTCGATTGGTCCCGTCATCTCCATCCTTAGCGGTGTCCCGGCCGGTCGCCTGGTCGATCGTCTGGACGCGCCCTTGGTCATTGCCACAGGGCTCGTTGCCATGGCCATCGGATCCATCGCTCTCGCCGTGCTACCCGGAATCGCCGGCTACATCGCCGCCATCGCCGTGCTGACACCTGGCTATCAGCTGTTCCAGGCAGCCAACAACACGGCTGTTATGGCGGATGTCCCCGCCGACCAGCGGGGCGTCCTCTCGGGCATGCTCAACCTGTCGCGCAATCTCGGACTGATTACCGGCGCATCCGTCATGGGGGCGATTTTCGCGCAAGCGTCGGTGACATCCGAGATCGCCGCGGCGCATCCCGAGGCCGTGCATTCAGGCATGCAGATCACCTTCGGCGTCGCAGCGGCATTGATCGCCATCGCGCTCACCATCGCAGCCGGGACCTGCCGGCGCCGAACCAATTCCGAAGGAGAATGACGGCGCTTGGTATGAACATGCGAGCCTGCTGTGCGCTCGGACCGGATCTATCGAGCACAAGCCGTCGGGAATTCAATCTGCCTCAAGCTTACCTGTAAAGCGGTTTCGCCCATTCCAATAGGAGCAATCCGGACAAGCCTCGCCGAGCGGATAGTCGATTCCCTCTTCGTGAGGGCAACCGAGGATTCCATCCATCGCCGCCACCGATTTCACGTCGTTCTCGCGCAGGAATGCCGCGATCTCGGCGATAACGGCTTCGTCTCTTCTCAGATCGCCGGTTTCGGCAAACCATCGGCGCATATCGGTCAACTCCGCATTCGGCGCCGGGATGATGCTGACGGCCGCCTTCGTGGCGCGGCTGGCGTCGGGACCATAGTAAGCGATCGTACCGACGGGGTAGCCGCGGATACCTCGCTTGGTCTTTTTCTCGAGCCATTTCCGTGGTTGCCAACCCAACTTCATCGTACTCGCCCTTCGGTGGTTTGCTATTCTATCCCGCCTGGTTGGTGGGATACAATTCGGCACCAAGAATATGGGTCGAGGATATAGCGCGCAAGAAACAATGGAACAGGATATCCCCAAGGGAGAAACCGGCTGCCGCCAACGTTCTTGAGAACCGGGCTATTATTGTTGCCTGCGAGGCCTTCATTCGCAATATCCTGAAGCCAGGTTTCCTGGCCAAAATCCGACAGACTGCATTTAATCTTTGAACGCCACGGTGGGAAAGGGCGCTTCATCGCGCGGCTGAATGCTTTCGCACTCTGAACTGCTGCAATTCCCTCCGTCGATCCGATTTGACTAAGCAATAAGCGATCGAAACTTAGACCAAGGTCCGATCGGTCCCGGACTTCGTGCCCATGGCAACTCACGGTCACCGTAATAGATTTCGCAGCATTGGTAGTGTTGCGGAGTTCTGCGGTGACAAAGATTTTCGTTTTGGGAATGATACTGATGCCGGTTATCTTCTGGGGTTCTGTTGGCCTCTGGGTCTACTCGCTGTTTTCGTGAGTGGGGCGGCGTCTTCAGCTGCCGGTCACCCTAAATCCAGGCCCTCAATCGCGTTAATCGGATTGCACCGCGACCCTACAAACATGTCGGACACACCCGCCGGCGTTGCAAAGCTATTGCCCGGCCATCAACTTGCAAGCTTTTCCGGCCATCTATGATTTCAGGTCGGATCGACCGTCATTCTGAGATCATGCGAGGGAGCAAAACCCTGCCGTGGCAGTATGGCGGAAGAGGTGGGATTCGAACCCACGGTACGGTCTCCCGCACGCCGGTTTTCAAGACCGGTTCCTTAAACCACTCGGACACTCTTCCATCTGATTGAAAGGGTGAGAAATCGACATTCCGTTGATTTCTGCGAACCGGCTATTGTTTCCGGTTTGCGACCCAATCACTCGATGGCTGGCTTTTTAGCAGCTTTGGTAGCAGCGTCAACTTACCCGGCAGCATTTGTCGGCATCTGCACCGATTGCAATTCCGGCGCATAAGTCTTTGCCCGTTCCGCACATTGGAAATGACTGGCGTTCTCGCCCGCTTGAGCGTTTACTGTGTTGTTCTGGCGGAGGAAATAACCATGGCCATGTATCTCACGCGCTTCAGCTACACGCCCGAAACATGGGCGCGCATGATCGAAAACCCCGAGGACCGCCGAGAGGCGGCCCGTCGTTACATTGAATCGGTTGGCGGCAAGCTTCATGGATTCTGGTACGCCTTTGGCGAGCATGATGGCTGGAATCTGTGGGAGGCGCCCGATAACATCTCGATGGCGGCTGTCGCGCTTGCGATCGGGGCGGGAGGAGCAGTCAGTTCCATGGAAACCACTGTCCTGCTCAGCGTCGAGGATACGATCGAAGCCTTGGGGAAGGCGAAGTCAGTTCGGTATCGCCCACCGGCAGCGTAGAGGCGCGGACCTGGCTTTAAATCATCCTGTTTTAGCCTCCGTCGGATCCGAGGCCTTTCGGACCGTTGAGTTGATCCATATCCTCGCAGAGAGATCGCACCGCCTCCATCGTCACCGCGAGTGCCGCCATCAGCATTGCGATGTCGTTGTCCATGTCGGGCTGAGAAAGCGCGCGAGATCGCGCATGCAATTGCTGGCTGACTGTTTCGAGCTGCGTCATGGTTTCAGCGTTCATGGTAATCCTCCGAAGGCCTCTATCTTCAAAGCCCGCAGCGGACATTTCGTTCCCATGCGCCCACCAAGTGTCAAATCAGCTATCCGCGTTGCGCAGGGATGGGCAGGTGGGGCCGAACCGCTGTGTTGCCGCTTATGACGGACCCGCCTGCGGTGTCTCAATCTGGCGCTTTTCGGGATCTTCGGAGACGGCGGATGCTTACCATATGCCCCGCATCGGCACGGAAATTTCGGGCCTATTTGCGGCGGCGGCAGGGCAGGGCGGCAAGCGTCGCGTTAGCGATTTATAAACCATAATCATTAGAATTGTCGCTATCGATGCGAAATCGTTCGCAAATTTGCCACGAACTTAGCAAGATTAAACCCTCGTTAGGCGGGTGGGGATAAGGCGTGTTGGCCCAGTATGGGGCAAAGTTCCTTAACCATAACGATCGTTGAGCGGCGTGGGACATATGAAATTGGGATACGGGGCGGCGTCTTTCGCAACGACAGCACGGTGGCTGGCGATATCGGCGATGTGTGCGACGGTTGCGGCGTGCGGCACAACGCAGGCGGTGCCGAAGAAAAAAGCCCACGGCAAAGAATACTTCTCCGAATCCGAATATGGCGTGAAGGCGAGCCCACGGGTCGCCACCGGCAACAATATCCCCAAGGGCGGCGGCCGCTACATCGTCGGCAACCCTTACGAGGTGAAGGGCAAGTGGTATTATCCGAAGGAAGACTTTGCCTATAGTAAGGTTGGCATTGCTTCCTGGTATGGCTCGGCCTTTCATGGGCGCCTGACGGCGAACGGCGAAGTCTACGATCAGATGCATCTTTCCGCGGCGCATCCGACCTTCCCCTTGCCGAGCTATGCGCGCGTGACCAATCTCGAAAGTGGTTCCTCCGTCATCGTGCGCGTCAACGATCGCGGCCCCTATCACGAAGGCCGCATCATCGACCTCTCGAACAAGACGGCCGACATGCTGGATCTGCAGCACAGCGGCACAGGCAAGGTGCGCGTGCAATATGTCGGTCGTGCCCGCATGGACGGCCACGACATGCCCTATCTGATGGCCTCCTACGCGCCGAAAGGCAGCCGTATTCCCGGCGTCAATCCGGAAGGCCAGATCGCAACCGGCGTGATGGTCGCCTCCAACAGCCGCAAGATCACCCGCGACCAGCTGCAGAGTTCGGAAGATTACGAGACGCCGGCCAACGTGCCGGTGCCGATGTCGGCGACCTCCTATGCCGGCTCGACGCCGAGCGCGCGCTATAATGCGGCACCCGCTCTCGCTCCGGGTGCCCATGTCCTGGTGGCGCCGCCTGCGCCGTCCGTCAACAATGCCCCGCAGGCCTTCGACCAGATGGTCGTGCTGCCGGAGATCGGTCCCATGCCCTACGAACGGCCGCTGGGCTCTCTCGCGCTCGGTTACCAGAACGAGGATGTGAAGACGGTGACCGTCGATCTCGCCTTCGACGCGGTGATGGTCCGCAATGACGGGCTGACGCAGGAGTCGATCCTTGCTTCGGCCAAGCGCCAGCAGGCCAAATTCGCCGCGCGCTGAGCGCGCCAATTGCATCGGATATCCTCTCGCTCTAACTTCCTGACGACACGCCGCTCGATCGATGGAAACTCTTGATGCTGAAGCCTGTGCTTTGCCTTATGGAGCGGTTCAGCTTCTCATCGAAGCGCAGACCCGCTCTAACCTTTTGTTTCCACGCAATTCCGGACGCAAAACCGCTGCGCACTTTTGCTGGAATTGCTCCATCTCGTTTTTTCGCCGCAATTCCGGACACAAAACCGCTGCGCACTTTTGCTGGAATTGCTCCATCTCGTTTTTTCGCCGCAATTCCGGACACAAAACCGCTGCGCACTTTTGCTGGAATTGCTTCATCTCTTTTTTTCGCCGCAATTCCGGACGCAAAACCGCTGCGCACTTTTGCTGGAATTGCTCTGGCATGCCTGATGCCATTTGCCACGGACGCGCTTGCGGCCGATAGCGGTGCCGCCGGTTTCGCCACCAAGGCGACGCAGGCCTATATGATCGAGGCCGCCACCGGCACCGTGCTTCTCGCCAAGAACGAGGACCAGGACTTTTCGCCGGCTTCGCTCGCCAAGCTGATGACGATGGATCTCGTCTTCGAGGCGGTGACGAAGGGCCAGATCACCTTCGATACCGAATATCCGGTTTCCGAGTATGCCTGGCGGACCGGCGGGGCTCCGTCGAGGACGGCAACGATGTTTGCCAGCCTCAAATCGCGCGTGCGCGTCGAGGACCTGATCAAGGGCATCGCCATTCAGGGCGCCAATGACAGCTGTATCATCCTCGCTGAAGGCATGGCCGGAAGCGAGCAGCAATTTGCCGTGTCGATGACGCGGCGCGCCCGTGAGCTCGGCATGGCGAAGGCCGAGTTCGGCAATTCCACCGGCCTTCCCGATGGGAAGAGCAAGGTGACGGCGCGCGAGATGGTGACGCTGGCCACCGCTCTGCAGCAGTCCTATCCGAACCTCTATCCCTATTTCGCGCAGCCGGATTTCGAGTGGAACAAGATTTTCCAACGCAACCGCAATCCGCTGCTCGGGCTCGATCTCGGCGCCGACGGGCTGGCAACCGGCTTTACCGAGGGGGAGGGTTATTCGATCGTCGCCTCGGTCGAGCGCGACGGCAGGCGGCTGTTTCTGGCGCTTGCCGGCATCGCTTCCGACAAGGAGCGCACGGAGGAGGCTAAGCGGGTGCTCGAATGGGGGCTGACCGCCTTTGAGAACCGGCAAATCTTCGCCGACAAGGAAGTGATTGGAGCCGCCAGTGTCTATGGCGGCACGGCGCGCACCGTCGATCTCATCGCCAGGGCGCCGGTCAGCGTCTACATTCCGATCAGCAATCCCGACAGGCTTTCTGCACGCATCGTCTATCGCTGGCCGCTGACGGCGCCGGTGACGCCGGAAACCCAGGCAGGCACACTCAGGATTTTCGCGGGCAGCCGGCTGCTCAGGGAAGTCCCACTCTACACTGTGCAAGCGATCGGTGAGGGTTCGCTTAGCAGCCGGGCGGTCGACGCCATGCTGGAACTCGGCGAATCGCTGTTCTTCTCCTGGCTCTGGGACAAGTCCGCGCCCGGCTGAACGCCTGGGCTTGAACGCCCGACCTTCTGATACAATTTGCCGGGAAAGGTGAATATGTCGCCGCGGCGAAAGGTTTTCCTCGCTGATATCTTCGGATAGATAGAAGAGATGGCGCGCGCGTGCGGCGCCTGGAATGCGGGAAGTTGTCATTGTCAGCCGGTACGGGATTGTTCGTTACGTTTGAAGGCGGGGAAGGCGCTGGGAAATCCACGCAGATCCGCCGCCTCGCCGAGGCACTGAAGGGCGAAGGTCGCGACGTGCTGATGACGCGCGAACCCGGCGGATCGCCGGGTGCCGAGGCCGTGCGCCATGTGCTGCTGTCAGGGGCTGCCGAAGCGTTCGGCACGCGGATGGAGGCGATCCTTTTTGCCGCGGCGCGAAACGACCATGTCGAAGAGGTAATCCGACCAGCGCTGGCCGCCGGCAAGATCGTACTCTGCGACCGCTTCATTGATTCCTCCCGCGTCTACCAAGGCATCACCGGCAATCTCGAGCCCGATTTCATCGAAACGCTGCAGCGTATCGCCATCAACGGCGTGATACCGGATTGCACTGTGATCCTCGACATCCCCGCCAAGATCGGACTGGAGCGGGCGCAGAAGCGCGCGGCCGCCGACGCTCCCGATCGCTTCGAGAAAGAGCGGCTCGAAACGCACGAGAAACGCCGCGAAGCCTTTCTCGATATCGCAGCTCACGAGCCGGAGCGCTGTCACGTGGTCAACGCCATGCAGGTGGAAGAGGCGATTGCCGGCGAGATCCTGGCGATCGTCCAACAGCTCATGTCGCCCGCAGCCCGTGCCCGCACGCCGGAAGCCGCACATCATGAGTGACGCCCGTTATGAATGAGGAAAGGCCGGGACTGATCGACGGCGCCATCTGGCCGGGGGAAAATACCAGGCTATTCGGCCATGAGGAAGCGGAAGCCTTCCTTGCGCAATCCTACCGGTCCGGCAAGGGCCACCACGCCATCCTGATCGAGGGGCCTGAGGGCATCGGTAAGGCGACGCTCGCCTTCCGCTTTGCCAATCACGTGCTCTCGCATCCCGATCCCGAGAGAGCGCCGGAGACGATCGGCGATCCGGATCCGGCCTCTCCCGTCAGCCGGCAGATCGCCTCCGGCGCCTCGCATAATCTCCTGCATCTTGCCCGGCCGGTCGACGAAAAGACCGGCAAGGTGAAGTCGTCGATCACCGTCGACGAGGTGCGCCGCGCCGGCAAGTTCTTCTCGCAGACCTCAGGCACCGGCAACTGGCGGATCGTCATCATCGATCCGGCCGACGACATGAACCGCAATGCGGCCAACGCCATCCTGAAGATCCTGGAAGAGCCGCCGAAGCGGGCGCTGTTCCTGGTGCTCTCGCATGCGCCGGGACGATTGCTGCCGACGATCCGCTCGCGCTGCCTGCCGCTGAAACTGGCGCCGCTGGCCGACGATGCGCTGGTGGCGGCGCTTGCTCATCTCGGCATATCAGGCGAGGGCGGGGCGGTGCTTTCGGCCGCCAAGGGCAGCGTCGGCGAGGCGCTGAAACTTTTGAACTACGGCGGCGGCGAGATCATCGCCGCCTATGACGAGATGCTGGCGGCGGAAGGGCCGACGGCGCGCAAGGCGATGCATCGGCTGGCCGACGCGCTTTCGGGCAGGGAAAGCGACACGATCTTCGATTTCTTCGTCAGCCATGTCGGCGACGACATCATGAACCGGGCTCGCGCAGCGGCAGGCGAAGGCGAGATCGCTGTCGCGGAGCGGCTGGCGCGGCTCTATTCCGAGATCACCGAGCGGCTCACCATTTCGGACGCCTATAACCTCGATCGCAAACAGACGATCATCAGCATTCTCGCCGATATCAAGCAGCCGGGCCTCTAAGGCGCACCGCGATCAGCCGGCCAAGAGCTTGGCTGCGACGACGGCGAGCGTCACGGCAAGGACGATACGGATGGTGCGTTCGTGCAGCTTCGGCGCCAGAAGGCTGCCGATGATGATGCCGGGGATAGAGCCGATGAGCAGGGCAAACAGCATCGGCCAGTCGATTTCGCCGATCAACCAATAGCCCGTGCCGCCGATCAGGGTCAGCGGAACCGCATGGACGATGTCCGAACCGACGATCTCGCGCACGTCGAGCCTGGGATAAAGGACCAGCAGGATCGTCACACCCAGCGCGCCGGCACCGACGGAGGTCAGGGTGACGAGAACGCCGAGAAGAAATCCGAGACCGACGGTGAGAGCGAGGATGGTCGCCGGCTTTGGCGGTGTGCGATCGCCGAGGGCGCGCCGCGCCAATTCAAGTATCTGGGCCCGGAAGATCAGCATGATCGCGGTCATGACAAGCAGCCAGCCAAGCGCCGAGGTGATCGTGTTGGTCACGCCGATGCTTTTGCGATCGACGCCGGCCAGCAACCAGAGCATCAGCAAGGCGGCCGGCAGGCTGCCGGCTGCGAGGCTGCCGACGATCTTCCAGTTGACGCGCCCGTGCATGCCGTGAACGGCGGTACCGGCGGTCTTGGTGATCGCCGCATAGAGAAGATCGGTGCCGACGGCGGTTGCGGGATGGACGCCGAAGAGCAGCACCAGCAACGGTGTCATCAGCGAACCGCCACCAACGCCGGTGATGCCGACGAGCGCGCCGACAAACAGGCCCGAAAGCGAATAGAGAGGCTCAAACGTCAATCAAGCGCCTCCGACGGCGCGCGGCCACGACAAACCGGATAGATGAAAACTGGCACTTCGTTCTGTCCCGCCCTCTTTTCCATGACGGGTAGATTGCTGCAGAAGCTGAGTCAAGTTCGCCACGCCGACGTCCCGGAAATCATTGGCGGCGGTAAAACTTGATGTTTCGCTTGACGGTGACATGCGCTAAGAGCGGCTGACCATTTTTATAGACTTAGCCGGACATTGGCCGCCATGACAGACAAGACCCCCTTCTACATCACCACCGCGATTTCCTACCCCAATGGCAAGCCGCATATCGGCCATGCCTATGAGTTGATCGCAACGGATGCGATGGCGCGCTACCAGCGCCTTGATGGCAGGGACGTGTTCTTCCTGACCGGAACCGACGAACACGGGCAGAAGATGCAGCAGACAGCGCGCGCCGAGGGGATCACCGCGCAGGCGCTCGCCGATCGCAACTCCGGCGAATTCCAGGCGATGGCCAAGCTGCTCAATGCCTCGAATGATGACTTCATCCGCACCACGCAGGAGCGTCATCGCGAGACATCGCGGAATATCTGGAACCTGATGGCCGACAACGGCGACATCTACAAGGATAGCTACGCCGGCTGGTATTCGGTGCGCGACGAGGCCTATTACCAGGAAAACGAGACGGAGCTGCGCGCCGACGGCGTGCGCTACGGGCCGCAGGGCACGCCCGTCGAGTGGGTGGAAGAGGCAAGCTATTTCTTTAAGCTATCCGAATACCAGGAGAAGCTGCTTGCCCATTACGAGGCGAACCCCGATTTCATCGGCCCGGCCGAGCGCCGCAACGAGGTGATCTCTTTCGTCAAGTCTGGCCTCAAGGACCTCTCGGTCTCGCGCACGACCTTCGACTGGGGCATCAAAGTGCCGAACGATCCGGCCCATGTCATGTATGTCTGGGTCGACGCGCTGACCAACTACATCACCGCGACCGGCTATATCGAGGACAGGAACGGTCCGCTGGCAAAATACTGGCCGACCGACGTGCACATCATCGGCAAGGACATCATCCGCTTCCATGCGGTCTATTGGCCGGCCTTCCTGATGTCGGCAAAACTGCCGCTGCCGAAGCGGGTCTTTGCCCATGGCTTCCTGCTCAACAAGGGCGAGAAGATGTCGAAGTCGCTCGGCAATGTCATCGATCCCGTCAATCTGGTGAACCATTTCGGCCTCGACCAGGTGCGTTACTTCTTCCTGCGGGAAGTGTCCTTCGGCCAGGATGGCAGTTACAGCGAAGAGGCGATCGGTGTCCGCATCAACTCCGACCTCGCCAATGGCATCGGCAATCTCGCCAGCCGCTCGCTGTCGATGATCGTCAAGAACTGCGACGGCAAGATCCCCGAATGCGGGCCGCTCAGCGACGAGGACAGGGCCATGCTGGCGCAGGCCGATGCGCTGCACGCCTCGACGCGCGAAGACATGGGCAAGCAGCAGATCCACCGGGCGCTCGCCTCGATCATCTCGGTCGTGTCCGAGACCGACCGCTATTTCGCCGGCCAGGCGCCATGGGCGCTGAAGAAGACCGATCCCGAGCGGATGGGCACGGTGCTCTATGTCACGGCAGAAGTGGTGCGCCAGATCGCCATCCTGCTGCAGCCGTTCATGCCGGAATCATCGGGCAAGCTGCTGGACCTCGTCGCGGCATCCGAAGACAAGCGCGACTTCGCCGCTCTTGGGCAAGCCGGCCGCCTCGTGTCCGGAACGCCGCTCGAAGCGCCGACGCCGGTCTTCCCGCGCTATGTGGCTCCGGAGGCTTGAGGCCGTGCTGATCGATACGCATTGCCATCTTGATTTCGCCGACTTCGAGGCGGAGCGCGACGAAATCGTTGCGCGCGCCCATCAAGCCGGCATTGGGCAGATGGTGACGATCTCGACGCGGGTGCGCAAGCTCGACGCGCTGCTTGAAATCACCGAAAAATATCCATCGGTGTTTTGCTCGGTCGGTACACATCCGAACAATGCCGATGAAGAGCTGGATATCCAGACGGAAGAGTTGGTGCGGCTTGCCAATGCCCATGACAAGGTGGTGGCGATCGGCGAGGCCGGTCTCGACTATTTCTACGATACGCAGAAGCCCGAGGACCAGCAGACCGGCTTCCGCCGTCATATCGCGGCGGCGCGCGAAACGCAGCTGCCGCTGGTCATCCACAGCCGCAGCGCCGATGAGGATATGGCAGCGATCCTGACCGAGGAAACGGGGAAGGGGGCCTTCCCCTTCATCCTGCACTGCTTCTCGGCTGGCCCGGAACTGGCACGGACCGGCGTCGAACTCGGCGGCTATGTTTCCTTTTCGGGCATCCTGACCTTCCCGAAGTCGGAAGAGCTGCGCGAGATCGCCAAGACGGTTCCGCAGGATCGGCTGTTGGTGGAAACCGACGCGCCGTATCTGGCGCCGAAGCGTTGGCGCGGCAAGCGCAACGAACCGTCCTATGTCGTCAACACCGCAGAGGTGCTCGCCGAGACGATCGGCCTTTCCTATGCAGACGTCGCGCGGATCACGACAGACAACGCATTGCGCCTGTTTACGAAGATGCCGAGGGTCTAACGGCGTGCTCTACCGGCGGCGCTTCACCATTCTCGGCTGTTCGTCGTCACCCGGCGTGCCGCGCATTACCGGCGACTGGGGCGCCTGCAATCCCGACAATCCGAAGAACCGGCGCACCCGCGCCGCATTCATGGTGCAGCAATTTTCGCCGGATGGCGGTGTCACCACCGTCGTCATCGACACCGGACCGGATTTTCGCGAGCAGATGATCAGGGCAGGGGCCGACCATGTCGATGCCGTGCTCTACAGTCACCCGCATGCGGATCATATTCACGGCATCGATGATCTGCGCGGCTATTTTCACAACACCCGCCGCCGAGTGCCGATCTTTGCCGACCAATACACGATGGACAGGCTGCGGGAGGCCTTCGGCTATTGCCTGGAAACGCCGCCGGGCAGCAATTATCCGCCGATCGTGCTGCCTGTTGTCATCGAAAACCTCGACGAACCGGTCGAAATCCGCGGCCCCGGCGGCAAGATACAGTTTCATCCGCATATCCAGCAGCACGGCGATATTCACTCGCTCGGTTTCCGTATCGGCGATGTGGCTTATTGCAGCGATATCAGCGATTTTCCGCCGCAGACCGTCAACAAGCTGCAGAATCTCGATGTGCTGATCATCGACGCGCTGCAATATACTTATCATCCGAGCCACCTGTCGCTGGAACAGTCGCTGGACTGGATCGGCCGGCTGAAGCCGAAACAGGCGATCCTCACACATATGCACACGCCGCTCGATTACGACGCGGTGATGGCTGAGACGCCGGACAATGTGGTGCCGGCCTATGACCAGATGAGTTTCGAAATCGAAGTGAGGATCGGGGTCTGAACCCCGACCCCCGACCCTACACATAGGGTCACTGCATGTAAGGCATAACCTCGACGGCGCCGCGATAGATCATGTCGATCGAAACGTAGAGAATGATCAGCAAGCCGACATAGGCGATCCAGCGGTGATTGGTGAGCAACCGGGCGATCAGGTTGGCAGCGATGCCCATCAGCGCGATCGACAGGGCAAGACCGATGACCAGCACGCTCGGATGTTCGCGCGCGGCGCCGGCAACAGCCAGCACGTTGTCGAGCGACATCGAGACGTCGGCGATGACGATCTGGGTCGCCGCCTGGAAGAAGGTCTTTCTCGGCGCGCCTTCGGCATCCGCGGCATCGTGATTGTCACCATGGCCGGCACGAATCTCGCGCCACATCTTCCAGCAGACCCACAGGAGGAGCAGGCCGCCGGCCAGCAGCAGGCCGACAACCGCCAGCAGATAGACCGCGACGCTGGCAAAGAGAATACGCAGGATGGTCGCTGCCAGAATGCCGACGATAATCGCCTTGCGCCGTTGGGTGGCCTCGAGGCCGGCGGCGGCAAGACCGATAACCACGGCGTTGTCGCCAGCGAGAACGAGGTCGATAGCAATGACCTGCAGCAAAGCCGTCAGACCGGCTGCCGTAAAGATGTCCATATGAATTATCCCCGATGCGTCAAGAGCCGTGCTAGCGTCTCGAAGGTTAGACGTCAACCGCAACAGCGCTTTGAATTGCGGCAGCGCCGGACAACGATCCTCGATGCCAAAACGTTCCTCATTTCGATATCGGGGAGCCGCCGGTATCTCCTCCGCGTTCGCTTGGAACATTCCTGTGGTCCACCTGTTTTTCTGATCAGGAAACCAGCCGGCGGATCGACGGCGTGGGTCTATGCATCGAGAGGAGATTCCTATGAGCAGCATTTACAACGATACCAATCCAGCTTTCTCAGGCCCGACAGGGAGCGGCAGCCTCACGGCATTTTTCGATAGCCGCTCGGAAGCCGAGTCCGCCGTGTCCCGTCTGGAAGACGCCGGCGTGCCGGTTGCGAGGATCAGGTTGATGCCGGGGTATGAGGCGGATGGAAAGACCGCCGGCACGATGAGCGACGACCGAAGCGGTTTCTTCGACGCGCTGGCGGACTTCTTCTTTCCCGACGAGGATCGTGCGGTCTACGCAGAAGGACTGCGGCGAGGCGGCTTCCTCGTCCAGGTCAATGATATCGATAACGCGCTCTATGAGACCGTCCACGATATTCTGGACGACGAGGGCAGCATCGATATGGATGAGCGGGCGGACCTCTGGTCTTTGGAGGACGGGCAGCAAGCCGCATCCAATACCGGTTTTGCCGGCCAATCCTCTGGCGGTAAAGCGTCGGAAGACCTCGCGTTGTCCGAAAGTGCATTCGACGCGTCGCCTTCCGACGATGCACCTCCGGTCGCGATGCGCGACGCCGCGCATGGAAGCGCCAAGGTGCGTGCCTACACATTGAGCGGCAGTGGCGGCGCGCCATCGGAGGATGGCAATCGCCAATCGCAAACCCAGGCGCAAACCCAGTCGCAAGGCGGATCGCATCAGAGCCAGGGTTTCCGACGCGACCATTGAGAGACACCTGAATATCCCGAGGCCCGGCGGCAATGCCGGGCCTTATTTTCTCCCACCCGTCATTGGAGGACATGTCCATGCAATCATCAATCAACCGGGACGGCCACCTGCCGCTCGACCCCGATGAACTGATCGCCGAAGGTGAACCGCCGTTTGCCGATGCTGCCGCCGAGACCGCGCGTGAAAAAGCCGATCAAGACCTGACCGCCCTGCGCCAGGAGCTAAGGCTGCTGCGCGTCCGCATATCCGCGCTGCGCGAGGATGCCGAGGCGGCTCTCAAAGCCAAGGCCACATCGGTCGATGCAAACGCCCATGTTCAGCTCGGCGACTATCCTTGGGCGAAGCTCGCCGCGGCGATCGCTGCGACCTTCGTTGCTGCCAGACTAGTTCGACGCCTGCCGTTCGACCTGCTGTTTGCCGGATCTGCCGGCCATGCCTGGGAGGCAAGGCGGCGGTGACCGGTTGAGGGACCAGCGGTAGGGGTAAGAGCTGAATCAGCGAAACCAGTGCGGGAGGGGAATCAATGAATGGGCATAACCTCGGAAGGTTTCTGCTTGGCAAGCTCATTCAGAATCGCTTCAAGCGCAGCGGCCGTCGTCTGCAGGCCGGATGACTGCGCAATTTTCAGCGCCTCCCTGCAGTGAGCAAACAAGTCGTCTTGCTGGACGTGATCATTCGACCGAAACACGATGCCCGCATAGTGCGACGGGTTTCCGGCTGCATCCCTGAAGCAACGGCCGAAGGCGGCCACGGCTACGATTTGCCCGCTTCGGTCAAATACCCGATAGTCATGGCGATAGGGATTTCCAGTGATCACAGAGTCTGAAATCGCCTTGGCCACAGATGCCTTGTCGTCCGGGTGAATCCTGTCGAGGTATTTTATGATCGGCAGCCCCGAGATGGTCTGCTCCGTATCAAGCCCAAAGAGGTTTGCCAGCGCCGAATCCGCGTAAACCGTGTCGGTCGCCAAATCCCACGTGAAGATGCCAGGCTCTTCGGCAAGGTCCATTCCGTATCCCCAGTCTGACCTGCCGGTTGACCACGTCACGCGGCTGGTGCCACCCGATCTTAATCGCCTTTCGACCGGACGCAAATCGACTTTTTTAATCTTCGTCGTCCGTGCGGCCCGAGACCGCCATACAGGCTCGCGACGCGTAGCCGCTCGGCCCTCATGCGCAGCGAAGGAACCCGGGGACGACGATAGACGCTTGGAGCCGCCGTTCCCTCGAAGTAGTGTTTGGAAAAACGCCATTCAGTTCGGGGGACACCATGGATTTTTTGAACGTCGCGGCGATCGTATTCTTTCTTCTCGTCTGGGTGGCACTCGAGCCCTTGATGGCAATGGGGTGGCCGCGGCGGAACGACAGTCTTTCCGTCGACATGGTGCGCATTCGAGCGGCCTGGATGCGCGAGGTGCTGACGCGAGACAACAACTTCATCGGCGACGCGGCGATCCTCGGGCACACGATCAATTCGGCATCCTTCTTCGGATCGGCCAATCTCATCGTCATCGTCGGGCTCAGCGGTGCGCTGTTCATGGAACCGAATTATGGATCGGGCGGCGGCCTGATCGCGATGTTTGCGGCGCAGGATCCCGCCTGGTTTTTCCAGTGCAAGGTTCTCTTGATCATGGCGACGCTGTTGCGTGGCCTGTCCGATTTCATCTGGGCGGTCCGGCAGATCAACTATTGCCTTGCGGCGATCGGGGCGAGCCCTTCGCGCGATGAGGACAGGGACATCGTCAGCTGGACAAACGCCCTGACCTTGGTCTTGAACCCGGCTCTTCGATCGTTCAGCGTCGGCGTCCGGTCCTACTACTTCACCGTCGCTGCCGCATTCTGGTTCATTGGACCAATCCCCTTCATTGTCGCGACCGTGCTCAGCGTCGGCGTTTTGATCTGGCGTCAATCCTGGTCGGATGCTGCAAAGGGGATCATGGCCATACGCAGGCTGCTGGATTAGGATTGCCTGCGGTTCGGGGCAACGTCATAGTCTGCTGACCGATGATGAGCAGAAGCGATATCTTAGGGGCGGTGGCCGATGGATCGTCTCGAAGCGATGCGCATATTGCTGGCCGTCGTCGACGCCGGAAGCATCTCGGCCGGCAGCAGGAGGTTGAACGCGCCCTTGCCCAGCGTCAGCCGCAAGGTAGCCGAGCTTGAACGCCATCTTGGCGCAAACCTCATCGTCCGAACCAGCCGCAATCTTCAGCTCACCGATGCCGGCCGCGACTATGTCGACGCTGCCCGAAAAATCATTGCGGATCTCGAGGAGGCGGAGCGAAGGGCGTCGGGCGAATACCAGACGCCCAGAGGCGCGCTGACGATCACGATGCCGATCGAATATGGGAACCGCTACGTCCTGCCGGTTGCGCTCAGCTTCATGGATAAATATCCGCAGGTGTCGCTGAATCTGCTATCGCTCGACCGCACAGTCGATCTCGTGTCCGAGCAGGTGGATATCGCCATCCGTCTCGGCGACCTCGCTGACAGCTTCCTCCATGCGGTCAAAATCGGCGAATTCCGCCTGCTGACCTGCGCGAGCCCTGCCTATCTCGCGCGACATGGCGAACCTCAGTGCCCGGGCGATCTCATCGATCGCGACGGGATCGTCTTTAACAAGCGGACATTCTTCTGGACATTTGACGTCGACGGCAGGCCGGTGGAGGTGGTACCCCGCAACCGGTTGGAAGTGAATACCGCGGCGAACTGCCTCGCAGCAGCCGTCGCCGGAGCAGGAATCGCGCGGCTCTTCGACTACCAGGTTCCGGACCAGCTGGCGTCCGGCGCGCTCGTGCCCATTCTGCGGGATTTCGATGGAGCACCACAACCGATTCATATCGTCTACGCGCGCCAGGGGATTCTTGCGCTGAAGGTACGCGCTTTTGTCGACTGGGCTTTACCCAGATTGCGCGCACGATCGGAGAAGGAAGATAATCAAGCCTTATCTGAATGATGCGCGAATCTTTTCAACCGTATGTTCCGGATTTTGAAGATGTGGAAAGTGGCCGATACCCGGCAGGATATCGATTTTCTCACCGATCCTGGCAGCGAACTCCATGCCCATTTCCTTTTTGATATAGACGTCCTTTTCGCCCCAGATCAACTTGACCGGCGTCTTCAGTCGGTCGAGGTTGGCCTCGAGGACGTTCTGGTCGCGCGTGAAATTTGCGTAGTAGTAGGCAAAGGCGTCCGCTGACGTCATATCGTCAAGGCTCCACGAATGGGCCATGTCCCGCTGGACGTCGGTCGGCAGATCGAATTGCTCGACGGGCGACAGGCCGCGTCTGTGCACGTTCTGAAGGATCTCGTCGCTTGTCTTGTTCATATAGGCTCGGGTCGGCGAGGCGGTCGGCTCGGCCTTGAGGTTTTGCAGGCTCTCCCACATGTATTGCGGCCGGTCGAACGGCGCGAAGTCTCCGACGATGATCCGCCTGGCAATCGCCGGCTCATCGAGATCAAGAAGAAGAACGGGGAGGGCGGCAATATCGGTCGCATAGATCACGAGGTTCGACCGGTCGATGCCTGCCCTCTCGATATAGGCCTTCAACACCGCCGCGTAGGCTTGCGGCGCGTAGGAAAACCGTTGCAGGATCGGGCGCGACGACTGGCCGTAGCCCGGCCAATCATAGGCGTGAACGTCATAGTCGCGAGCAAGCGTGCTCGCGATATGCTTCCAGACCGTCAGCGTTTCCGGAAACCCATGCAGGAAAAGCACAGTGCCTTTTGAGTCCGGGGCGCGAACAATCATTCTTCTCAGCGTGAGGAACTTATCGATCTCGATGAAGTCGATGTCGCAGTGCGGCGTTTCTGCGGACGCCAAGACTTCGCCGAGGGGGAGGGATGAAGCAGCTCCGGCCGATGCGGGGATATTTGCGGCTTTGTTTTCAAACATACGAGATCCTTTCCTGAGCGACGGGCCCCACTGCGCCCGGTCTAGGCAAATATATGGCCACGTCATCAGCGCGAGGTAGCCGAGGAAAATGAGAGGAAACCTCTCGATTTCCCAAGGTGTCGGCGCTCCGTCGACCCACCCAAATAAGCTACCGGCCGCCAATTTGAGAAAGCTCGTTGGCGCATGGATGCGGAACGCAGAGCGTCGGGCGACAGTATAAGGAATAACTGATATGTCTGACCGAATTGAACCATGTGGTCACCAAGGGCACAGCCCTTGTCGAACCTGTCCGTTGACCCTCGATGTCATGAAAGGACACACGTCATGGCACTGCTGACTTCTTTGAACCACAGGCCTATGTCGCGACGCTCGCTGCTGCGGGGAAGTGCCGCGGTCGGCATATCCACCGTTCTCCTTCCGCTTGCGTCAGAGGCTGCCGAGGTCACCGCCGCCGCAGCCGCGGAGATCCGACCGTTCAAGGCCGAGGTTTCCGAGGGAGCGCTCGCCGATCTTAGGCGGCGACTTGCCGAAACTCGATGGCCCGACGGCGAAACCGTCACGGATCGTTCGCAGGGCGTCCAGCCCGCGAGGCTAAAGGAGCTGGTGGGCTACTGGCAGTCGTCCTACGACTGGCGCAAGGCAGAGAGCAGGCTGAATGGTTTTCCGCAATTTCTCACAAATATCGACGGACTGGACATCCATTTCATTCATGTCCGTTCCCGCCATGAAAACGCGCTGCCGTTGATCATGACCCATGGCTGGCCGGGTTCGGTGTTCGAGTTGCTTGATGTCATCGGACCGCTCACGGACCCGACGGCGCACGGCGGCTCGGCGGAGGACGCCTTCCACCTGGTTATCCCTTCGATTCCGGGGTTCGGCTTCTCCGGGAAACCTCCGGCGACGGGTTGGAACCCGCAGCGGATAGCGGCTGCCTGGGATGTGCTGATGAAGCGGCTCGACTATATCAGCTATGTCGCGCAAGGCGGCGACTGGGGCGCGATTATCAGCGACGCCTTGGGGCGCCAGGCGCCCGATGGGCTGCTCGCGATCCACGTCAACAGGGTCGAGCGGGCCACGACGTTCCCATCCGATGCAGCCCAAGCTCTAAAAAATGGAGGACCGGCTCCGGACAGCCTGTCTGCGGACGAGAAGGTCGTCTTCGACGAGGCGCGGGACTTCCTCAACAATGGCTTCGGCTATGCGGCACTCATGAGCACGCGTCCGGAGACGGTCGGTTACGGCATTGCGGATTCTCCGGTTGGCCTCGCCGCCTGGCTTTACGACAAGATTGCTGACTGGGTGTTTACCCGAGGCGATCCGGAACAGGCGCTTGGCAAGGATGCCATTCTCGACAACATCACGCTGTACTGGCTGACGAACACGGGTACCTCAAGTGGCCGTATCTATTGGGAAAACGCCATGGCGGGCGCGCAGCTCACGGCGGTCAAAGTACCGGTCGCCGTCACCATATTCCCCGGAGAGGTCTACAAGCCGCCAAAGAAGTGGTTGTCGAAGGCCTATCCGAAGCTCATCTACTACAACCGCGTCTCCGAGGGTGGCCACTTCGCGGCCTGGGAGGAGCCGGAACTCTTCAGTCAGGAGATCAGGGCAGGGTTCAAGACCGTGCGGTCGTGAGCCGCCGATGGGGGCGGGGCGACATAGCGTTGACCGCCAGTGATCAAGCGACGAGTTCACGGACCAGTCGCTGATCCTCGCATCGGGCATTGATCAGGTTTGTGTCCGCAGACGGGTTCGTCGATTGACGTTGATTGTGCAACGCTTCACAAAGTCCGAAGTTGCTACCAACCAAGCAGAAGCGACGCCAACTTCGCGGGGACCACGGCTACATGCGCATCAACGACGACCGTCATTTTTTCGGCAAAGTGTTCCCATTCCTGGCGGTGGTATTTTCGACGCTTCTGCTCGCGAGCGTAACAGGCGCCACAGCGGCCGAACCGACCAATTCCTCGGGACCGATCCGGGTTATCATCGAATTGCCGAATGATGATGCCGGACGTGCGCTGGTCAATCGGATCGTCCCCGGCACTCAGGAACCGACACAACCGGCAGCAGACCCGCAAGAGGCGGAATCGCCGTCGATTGCCACCGCATTACAGGATTTGCGCCAAAGGTTGCTCATACTCGTCGATGCAGTCCCGACCCTTCCTGGGCAGATCCAAACAGCGATCCGGGTCTTCCAAACGGATGATCGTATCGATGCTGTCGGACTGGTCCTGGCGGTTACGCTGTTCATAGCAGGCGGATTCGCTGCGCAGCGCCTTGCCTGGTGGTCCGGGCGAGGGCTGCTTCATTTTGTGCTGACCGCGCCTGCCGACACCGTGCGGCAGCGGATCAAGCTGCATGCGAGCCGGCTTTCAATGGGCCTTCTCGCGTTGGCCGGTTACCTGATCGGCAGCCTCGGCGCGTTTATCCTCTTTCCATGGCCTGCCGTCTTTCGCGATATTGCGCTCATTCTGCTATCAGCGGCGCTGATGATGCGCCTTGGCGTGCTTGTGGGCCGCATCGTCATCGCGCCCGGCGCACGGCTGCCGCATATGCGGCTTCTGACACTTGCTACCTCGCTTGCCTGGTTCTGGTACTATTGGCTCCTCGCAATCGTCGCCGTGCTGGCGGCTGGCTGGGCGATAATGGAGGTGTTCCAGACCATCGGGGCTTCGCCCATCCTGGTCGACCTCTTTACTGCGGCGTGGCTCGGCGTCGTTTCGATCACGCTGATCGCCATGATTTGGCTGCGGCATTTTCGTACTGATGGGCCGCCGGTGAACCGGCTGGTCTGTGTCGGCTTCAGCGCGAGCATCGTACTATCATGGCTGTTATGGGTGTCCGGGCTCCGCGGAGCGTTCTGGACGTTGATCGTCATGGCGCTTCTGCCGCTCACCGTTGCCGTGGCTCGTGATATCATTGGTCGCATTATACGATCCGGCGGCGAGCACGCCGTCGAGGATCCAGCCATCGTCGGATGGTCGGTGGTCATCATGCAAACGCTGCGTAACGGCCTCATCGTGGTCGCCGCGCTGCTCATTGCCCGTTCGTGGAATGTCAATCTCAGTGACCTTGCCGCAGCCGAAACGGTGACCACACGTTTGATCCGCGCAGGAATCCGTATCGTTATCGTGCTGCTGGTGACCGACGTCATCTGGAAGCTCGCAAGCACGCTGATCGACAGCCAGATGGCGGTAGCGTCGCGAAGTGCGGAGGCGGGGCATCAGGATGGACCCGACGTGCGTCGACGTCAGCGGTTGAATACGCTGCTTCCGATCCTTCGCAACGTGCTGTTTCTGGCGATCGGGGCTGTCGGCTTCCTGATGATCCTGGATGCCGTCGGCATTCAGATCGGACCGCTGCTGGCCGGCGCCGGCGTCGTCGGCATAGCCGTCGGTTTCGGTGCACAAACACTGGTCAAGGACATCATCTCCGGCGTCTTTTATCTGTTCGACGATGCCTTTCGCATCGGTGAGTACATTCAGGCGGCAAAATACAAAGGGACGGTCGAAGGTTTCTCGCTGCGATCCATCCGCCTGCGACACCATCGCGGTCCGGTCACCATCGTTCCCTTCGGCGAACTCGGCGCGGTGCAGAACCTCAGCCGCGACTGGGTGATCGACATCATTACGCTTACCCTGAACTATGACAGCGACCTTGAGGAAGTCCGCAAGACCATCAAGCGCATCGGCGTCGAGCTTCTGGAAGATGCCGAACTCGGACCCAACATCATCGAGCCCTTGAAAATGCAAGGCATCGAGCAGATGGCCGATTACGGTGTGCAAATTCGGCTGAAATTCATGGCCAAACCCGGCGAACAATTCGGCGTTCGCCGCAAGGCCCTTGCCATGCTCAAGAAGACATTCGCGGAAAAAGGCATCCAGTTTGCAACGCCGACCGTCCATGTTTCCAGCGGAACGGGAGATGCAGCAGCTTCCGCCGCTGCCGCGGAACTACAAAGGCCATCAAAAGTCATCCCAACACCTGAGGAGTAACCGCGTCGAGCCACGGGCAGCTTTCCATCGAACGCTAGTGAAGCAACAGTCTGACCTACGAGGGATCGTCCGGACGATGTGCTTCAAAAGGCAAACTCGCGAAAACTGGTTTGAAAGAGTGGGACGCTCAGATGGATGACGACGGTATGTGATTGTAATCAAATGGCATCCTATTGTTCCATAATCTGTCTTATGCGATATTGGTATGTAGCCGGGCACATTCTATCTCGAACTGCAACAAAGGCGCTAAGCTGCCTGCTTTTCGGGAGCCATGGTTTGAGCCGTACCTTTTCGCATTTGAGTTTTGACGAACGCCGATCGATTTCCAGGATGTTGGATCAGAAGTTTAGCCAGTCTGAGATCGCCAGACGCCTTGGCCGGGACCGTGCGACCATCTCCCGGGAGATCAAACGCAACTACTGGCACGATCAGGAATTGCCCGATGCCGAGGGCTATTGGGCGATGACCGCCAACGACATGGCGCACGAAAGGCGCCGGCGGATCGGCAAGCTC
>NZ_AEYF01000017.1 GCF_000292525.1 Rhizobium sp. CCGE 510 | reverse complement strand
GGTTTGCGCTTGTCCCTGCCCGACCCGGTGATCTGCACCGGCCGATGAATCTGGCCCTGGATCGGTTAAAGGAGATCCTGTGCAAACGCGAGCAGCGCTATGTTGGGGCGCAGCTGACGTTTTCGTTTGAGCGCAAACGGATCATGCTGGAAGAGACCGAGGTGACGCGCGGATTGGTCGGTCGTTATGTCGAGACCTATGCCTATGCGGATGGTCGATTGGACGTGCGCTGGAAGGGGCATTCCCTGCCCTACAAGGTGTTCGACAAGGACCAGCGGGTGACGCATGCGGCGATCACCGAGAACAAGCGGCTCGGCGATGTCCTGGCCTATATCAAGGAGCGCCAGGAGCAGCCGTCGAAGCCTGATGTGAAGACCAACAGCGAGAAGAACGGCTATGTGCGACGGGCTCACGGTCCGGGACGGCGGAAGGATTTCATGAACGATCCAGCGGTAATCGAACGCCGTAAAGCGGCGATGGCAAAGCTTGACGCTGCCGAGTGAGACGTCGATCGCAGCGTCTCAAAGCTAAAGCCGAAGGGTGCCCCTCACCCGCCCCGATCTGATCTTGCAACCCGGACAGCCGCTCAGATCGGGGCTGGTTGTCATGCCGTGTGGAAACCGAAACGGACATTTTAACTTTGCGCAACGGCGGACATTTCAACTTTTCCGCCACATGGTATGTAGCGGCTATTTAGTAATGCGACAGTTGGGCCAGTTAGAGATGCGACACTCTCGCCTCTCGACGCGCTGGTCAACGTCAATGTTGGGAGCAAGGATGACGACCTTCAGCCTGGTGGAGACCATGAGCGTTTGGAGTCGTGATGTCCTGTTTGATCACCATGTCGCAGAAAGAATTGTATCGCCTCGAAGTCATTCAAAAGATCAATGATCGACGCCTAAGCGTTGTCCAGGCAACGGAGCTGCTCGGCCTCAGTCGAAGCCAGGTGCACCGGCTTCTGCAAGCTTATGACCGGGCCGGTGCGGCCGGTCTGGTTTCGAAGAAGCGGTCGCGGCCAAGCAATCGGCGCCACAGCGAGGAGTTTCGTAATGCGGCGCTGGATCTGATCCGCGAACGCTATCTGGATTTCGGTCCGACGCTGGCGCGCGAGAAGTTGATCGAACTGCATCAAGCGGACCAAACGGTTCTTCGCTCAGCACGCGGGCATCTTGCGGAACGTCGGTCAAAACTGTCGGCTGGAAGAAATTGCCGAGATTGCCAATCCTTTTGCCGCCGGTTGCGATCTTTGCGCCGCGCATCACCGCGTCGGCTGTCAGCGCTTCCATGGCCTCGACCCTTCGCGCGTTGGCAAGCGGCCCCATGGTCACACCGTCGCTCAATCCATCGCCGACGTTGATTGCCTCGGCCGGCTTTACCAGGCCGTCGAGAAATCTTTCAAAGACGCGCTCCTGGATGAGGAACCGTGTCGGTCCCACGCAGACCTGCCCGGCGTTTCGAAACTTCGCACCGGCCAGCAATCTGACCGCCAGCTCGATATCGGCATCATCGAAAACGAGAGCCGGCGCGTGGCCCCCGAGTTCCATCGTCACGCGTTTCATGTGGGCGCCGGCCAGCGAGGCCAGTTGCTTTCCGACGACGGTCGATCCCGTGAAGGAGATTTTCCGGATAACAGGGTGCGGAATGAGATAATTCGAAATATCGGCGGGAACTCCGAAAACGAGATTGAGCACGCCCGCCGGCAGGCCCGCGTCAGCAAAGGCGCGAACCAGTTCAGCGCAGCTTGCCAGCGTCTCCTCCGGCCCCTTCAAGACAATCGAACAGCCGGCTGCAAGGGCCGCCGAAACTTTCCGTACGGCCTGATTCAACGGAAAATTCCACGGACTGAAGGCGGCCACCGGGCCGACAGGCTCCTTGACGACCATTTGCCTGATATGGGTCGCTCGCGGCGGGATCAAGCGGCCGTAAGCACGGCGTGCCTCTTCGGCAAATCAGTCGATGGTGTCTGCTGCTCCCGCTGTTTCGGCCTTGGATTCAGCTAGCGGCTTGCCTGCTCGAACGTCATTACCCGCGCGATCGCCAGAGAGCGGTCTCGCAGGATCTTGGCAGCGTCGTGCATAAGCTTTGCCCGCTCGAACGCGCTGACTTGCCGCCAGTGTTCAAACCCGGCGGCGGCGGCCGAAAGCGCGTCGTCGAGATCGCCTTGCTGGCATTTGAAACGCGGCCGATGATCTCGCCCGAGGCGGGATTGGATGGTCAGGCTCTGGTCAGAACCGTCCCTCCAACGGCCATTGATATAAAGTTGGGTATCCGGATAGGCCGCCATACTCGTTCTCCATTGTTGTCAGTAGCCGAGTGCACAACCATCTTTTCGATGATCGGAGGCGCCCAACAACGTATTGTGTTGATCGTCGATCCATATCGCCTGGGCACCGCCGATCGCCCAATTCGGAGCGGTAACCTTGAAACCGCGCGCCTCGAGATCAGGGCCGATCGAGGTACGGAGAAGTGCTTCGGCCTCGATGGTCGCCGTACCAGGCAGCGGAAAGAGCCGGGGTAAATCGATTGCACTCTGGATGTCCAAATTGAAATCAAAAAGCTTGGAGAGGAAATGGGCGTGGCCCATCGCCTGATAGTGCCCACCCATGACGCCGAATGACAAAACAGTTTTGCCATGGCGCGTGACCAGGCCTGGGATGATCGTGTGCATGGGCCTCTTGCGCGGCGCTATCGCATTCGGATGGCCCTGCTTCAAACTGAAGCTCTGCCCACGATTGTGGAACAGGACACCGGAGTTCGGAGCCATCAAGCCGCTTCCGTAGGGATGGAAGATCGAGTTGATGAAGCTGGCGACATTTCGGTCCTTGTCGACGACAGAAATGTAAACGGTGTCCGAATGCTCGACGCCGTCGATGACCGCCCCGGCGTCAGCGATCCTATTCATGTCGATCTTGGCAGCAAGATTGTCTGCAAGTTCCTCGGACAACAGGAAATCGACAGGAACATCCGAGATTGCGGCGTCGGCGACCCAGCGATCACGGGCGGCATAAGCCAGCCGAGTGGCCTCGACTTCGATGTGCAGATTGTCGACGTCAAGCGGATCGCCTTTGCGTTCAAAACGCTCCAAGATCTTCAGGATCATCAGTGCGACGATGCCCTGCCCGTTCGGCGGACATTCATGCACCGTCCATCCTCGATATGTGGCGCTGACGGGCTTGACATATTCGCCGGCCGCAGACGCAAAGTCCTCACGTGTATGCAGGCCGCCAAGTGAATTCAGCCGTGTCACCATGTCGTCAGCCACGGCGCCGCGATAGAAGCCGTCCCGCCCCGAAACCGCAATCGTTTCCAATGTCTGTGCCAGCTCCGGCTGACGTTGAACCGATCCTACCTGCGGGGGCCGATCGTCGATCAGGAAAATGCGGCGTGTCGAAGGATCGCGCAGCAGGAAATCAGTTTGCTTTGACAGATCGGCGGCAACCCGCGGTGTGATCGCATAGCCGTCGCGAGCCAGCGCAATTGCGGGCGCAAGGATTTCTGACAGCGACATTCTTCCATGATCGGCAACGAGACGCGTCCACGCCTCCACCGCACCAGGAACCGTCACTGCATGCGGCGACGATCGCTCGATGGAAGCGATCCCGTTTTGCCGAAACCAGTCGAAATGCACCGCAGCCGGCGTGCGTCCCGAGCCATTGTAGGCAACGACATCATCATTTCCGTTTGATGACAGCAACGCAAAGCAATCGCCGCCTATGCCGGTGGAACCAGCCTCGACGACGCATTGCACGGCGCAGGCTCCCACTGCAGCATCGATCGCCTTGCCGCCGGCTTTGAGTATGTCGATCGCGGTCAAGGTCGCCATTGGGTGGGATGTTGCCGCCATTCCGTTACGGCCGACGGCCATCGATCGTCCAGGCAATTCGAAGTTTCGCATATCGTTGGTTCCTTCACTCAATAGAGGCCGGTCGCCCTCGCCCAGGTGTACGTGTCATCTAACGCCCGAGTGGAGCGGTCGAACAAGTCGTTGATCTGTGCTTCAGTGATGATAAGCGGCGGGCAAAGTGAATAATTGTCGCCAAGGGCACGCGTGATGACGCCATGGACCTGGGCCTGTTTGCCTGCGTGAATGGCGATGCCGTCCGTTGGCGTGAACTGCTCTTTCGTTTCCTTGTTTCGAACCAGTTCGAGGGTCCCGATGAGGCCGCGACCGCGGGCGTTGCCGACGAGCGGATGGCCGCCAAATTTGTTCAACCGCCGCTGGAACAGCGGGGTGCACGTGCAGAAACGCAATCGCGCCGAATGCATCGCCGGGGCTGAAGCTCTGCTCGAACGGGTCGGCATCGTCGATAAGCGAAATTTCTATCCCGCGCACTTGTCTGGCGGGCAGCTACAACGGGCTGCGATCGCTCGCGCACTCGCGCAACGGCCGAGGGTCATGCTGTTTGACGAGCCGACCTCTGCGCTTGATCCCGAACTCGTCTGGGAAGTGCTCAAGGTGATGCGCTCCCTTGCCGAGGAAGGTCGCACCATGTTGGTCGTAACCCATGAGATGGGGTTCGCGCGAGACGTTTCCAGTAAAGTGGTGTTTCTTCACAAGGGTGTCGTCGAAGAAGCGGGCGAACCTGACGAACTTTTTGCCAATCCGAAATCGGAAAGATTTCGGCAGTTTCTTGCGGGGACGAGGTGACGTCAGAAGACGTTCGGCGTGGATCTCAAGACGGCCAGATAGTCAACGGCGACCGTCGTTGCACCCGACTGTTTAATGCTTGCGGGCACGGGGCAGCAGGTTCATGCTGATTCTCTGTATTAGTGCCCGTGGTCGCGGCTGACTTAGCCGTCACAGATCGGGTTTCGCGGGACGCCTGCGATGGAGTGCGCCGGCTGCGGCTTCGATGTTCAAAGCGGTTTTGCCTTCTGTCCGCGATGCGGCGCAAGGCAGCCTCTTTCCTGCGCCGCTTGCGGCAATCCTTGTCAGCCCGATTTTGCTTTTTGCCCCAAGTGCGGCGCGTCGATCTCGGGCAAAGCCCAGCCCGCGCCGAAGCCAAGCACCGAGGTGGTGCCGTCCAAATCCGAAAGCGATGCCGACCGGCGGCCGGTGACCGTGCTCTTTGCCGATCTCTGCGGCTTCACGACGCTGAGCGAGCAGATCGACCCTGAGGTCATGCGGGTGCTGCAGAACGAATTATTCGAAGAGATGACCCAGGCGGTCGAAGCTTATGGCGGCTTCGTCGACAAGTTCGTCGGCGATGCGCTGCTGGCGCTGTTCGGCGCGCCGGTTGCTCATGAGGACGATCCTGTCCGGGCGCTCGGTGCCGCACTGGATATGATCCGCCGCGCTACTGAGGTCGGCGAGCGCTGGCACGCACGCGCCGGCGTGCCGCTGCGTCTGCATATCGGTATCAATAGCGGCCCTGTCGTCACCGGCGGCTTCGGCGCGGTCAGCACCAAATCCTATTCCGTAACCGGCGACACGGTGAACACCGCCCAACGCCTGCAATCGATGGCCGGCGAGAACGATATCCTGGTCGGGCCATTGACCTATCGCCTCACCCGCCATGCCTTTGCCTTCGACAGCCTGGGCGCGCAGACCCTGCGCGGCAAAAGCGGAAACGTCCTCGTCCATCGGCTGACAGGGCTGCTGGAAGCGCCGCATACGGCGCGCGGGCTCGAAAGTTTTGGCCTTCAAGCGCCGATGGTCGGACGCGATGCGGAGCTGTTCCGGTTGCTGACATGTCTGGATCTCGCCTGCGGCGGCGCGGCTCAACTCGTCCGCCTGATCGGCGAAGCCGGTATCGGCAAATCGCGACTGGTCAACGAATTCGTCGGAAGTGCCGGCAATGCGGCCCGTTTCCCGGGCCTTGCCATCCGCAAAGCCACCTGCTCTCCTCTCGGCGAACAATCCTATGGCACGCTCGCCGCGGTCGTGCGCAGCGCTTACGGCATCGGCGAGCGGGATGATCTCGACAAGACGCGACAACTGCTGACAACAGGCTTCCGCGCGCTCGATCTCACCCAGGAGGATGTCGAGGGACTTTTGCCGCTCTTTCTGCATGTGCTCGGCCTCGGTGATCCCGATGGGGCGTTGCGGCACATCGAGCCGGAACAGTTGCGGCGACAGATCTTCTATGCCGTTCGCACCGTCTTCGAGCGGCGATTGGCGCAAGGTCCCCTGCTGCTCGTCATCGAGGATCTGCACTGGGCTGACGCCGCCTCATTGGAAGTGCTTCGCTTCATGATGGATCGGCTGGAGCGCAGCCGGCTGATGCTGCTTGCGATTTACCGGCCGACATCGCAGACCGACCCGCTGAACTCCAATCACGTCAACGTCACCGTTCAGCGTCTTGACCCGCTTTTTGCAGCCGATGGGCAGAAGTTGCTTGCCGCCTTTTTTGGCGAGGGCCATGGCAAGCTGGCGGCGACGATGCGAAAGCGCATCCTCGATCGCGCCGGCGGCAATCCGCTGTTCATCGAGGAAATCCTGAGAGTATTGATCGACATGGGCACGCTGCACAATGACGGCCAGCGCTGGCATGTCGCAGCCGACGACGGGGATGTCGATATCCCGGTTAATCTGCAAGCGCTGTTGCTTGCCCGCGTCGATCGCCTGCCACAGGAGACAAGACGCCTGGCCCAGGAGGCGGCCGTGGTCGGCCCGAAGTTCGATACCGCCCTGCTCCGCACAGTCGCGACCGACCCCGCCGCCATCGATGCGGCGTTGGATTATCTCTGCGATGCCAATATCATCGAGGAATTGCGCGGGCCGGATGCCGGCGCGTCGCCGGGCTATCGTTTCAGCCAGACGCTGATGCACGACGTCATCTACCATAATCTGCTGCTGCAGCGGCGCATGGAACTTCATCTTCGGGTCGGCCGGGTGCTGGAGCGCCAATATGGCGCGGCGCCCGATCGGGCGGAACATCTGGCGCAGCTCGGCCATCACTTCAGCCTGACCACCGAAAGGGCCAAGGGAGCCGGCTATTTGATGGCGGCGGGCGATTTGGCGCGCAAGACCTACGCCAATGACGATGCGATGCGCCTCTACCGTCAGGCCCTTGCGGCCTTCGCCAACGAGCCGGAGGTGACGCCGGAGCAATTGGCATTGCTGGAGCGACTTGCCGATCTTTGCGGTCCTGCCGGCCGGCGCGACGATGCCTTGAACCATTATCAGCGAGCGCTTGCGATCCACCGCAGCAAAGACGACCCTATCGCCGCGGCGAGGATTTTGCGAAAGACCGGCCGTCTGCATCTTGATGCGGGGCGCCGCGACCAGGCGGAGACCCATTGCGCCGCAGCTGAAGCGATGATCGCGACGATCGATGCGCCGGTCGAACATGCGCACCTACTGCAGGAGCGCGGCCATCTGGCCTTTCGCATGGGCGATCAAGCTGCTGCCGCCGAGTGGGCGACACAGGCGCTGCAATGCCTGCAAACCCTACCGGTCGACGGAACGACCGAGGCCGGGCGGGAGGCGGCGCGCGCGATGGCGGAGGCGCTGAACACCAAGGGTGCGGCGCTGGCGCGGCTCGGACGCCGCCGCGAGGCCGTGCAGGAAGTCGAGCGCAGCCTCTCCGTCGCCGAACAGGCCGATCTGCAAAGTGCAGCGTGCCGCGCCTATTCCAATCTCGGGGTTCTCTACACCATTATCGATCCGGCCAACGCCATCAGGATCTGCCGGCGCGGGTTGGAGGTCGCCACCCGTATCGGCGATCTCGGCTTCCAGGCGCGACTTCTCGCCAATCTCGCCGTTTCCTGCTGCACCTTTACCGACCGCTGCGCCGCCGAAGGTGTTCCGGCGGCAGAGAAGGCCGTCGAAATCGACCGGGCTCTCGATCAGCGCGATCATCTCTCCGTACCGCTGATCGTCCTCGGGCAGATACACCAGTGCCACGGACAGCCGAAGCTAGCTCGTAAGTATTACGAGGAAGCCCTTGAGGTTGCGAAGGAAATTGACGAGCCGCAACTGCTCTTTCCGTGCTATGATGGCTTAGCGACACTGAGCCTCGAGCATGACGATATGGACGAGGCGGAGCGGTATTTCACGCTGGCACAGGATGTGTGCATTCGCCACAACCTCGATCCAGGCACACTCGTCGTCTTGCCGTTCCTCGACTGACCCTTCCTCTTAGTGCAAGTTATGAAGATCGGTTAGTCAAATCGATTCAATAGGATAAAGGGAGGAATTAATCATGCAGGAGAACCACTCGGAAAGACCATTGCAGCCTGGAGATCGTGCGCCGAACGTGGTGCTGGATGCGATCACCCGCCAGGGCAAGATCGCTATCGACGATTTTCGCGGTCAGAAGCCGGTGCTTGTCGGGCTGTTCCGCGGACTGCATTGCCCCTTCTGCCGCCGGCAGATCGCCGCCATGGCCGAACTCACCGATGCATTGCAGGAAAAAGGCATCGACAGCCTGACCGTGGTAAATACCCCGATCGAGCGAGCCCGCCTCTATTTCCGCTACCACCCGCTTCCCAACCTGCTGGCGGCCTCCGACCCGGAACGGGTCTCCCACAGGGCGTTCGGCCTGCCGAATGTCCAGTTCACCGAAGCCGAGAATGACTGGCCGCACAAGCTCAGCATGAGCACGGTGACCTCGATGCGTATCGACATGCCGGGCGAGCTCCCCGAGCCGATGGACGTGATGGCGGCGGTGGACTATCTCGACAAGGCGGATGGTTACGAATTCACCGAGGATGACACGCAGATGATCGCTACCGGCCATGGCCAGCTTGTCGGCGAATTCCTGCTCGATCGCGATGGCGTCGTGCGCTGGTGTTTCACCGAAGTCGAGGAGGGTGGCCGCCATATGTTCGGTGGTCCCGCCCCTCGGGAGGTGATGTCGGCAGCCTCGAACATGGCTGTTTGAAGCGAGCAATATTTCGTTCGGGAACTCCTCGGCGTCTATCTCGGACGCGAGGCAGCCAGTCGTGAAAGCGCTGGCGGCACGGCCTGTGGCGATATAGGCCGGCGATCCCCTTGGCCTGCTCAGCTGCGTCGTGGCGGTGTTTCTGATGATGGGGCTGACCGCGCCACTTTCCTTATCGTGCTCTCACAGCCTCTGTCGACTGGTAACGACTCCCCGCTCCAAAATTCCGAATTGATCAATTATATAACACGTTATATAATTTCCCTCACAAATGGAGAACAAGGCATGGTCGAGGATGTGGTCCGAACACTTGGTTTTCTGTGCATGGGCAGCCGGTTGCGGCGTATTGGAGAGAGGCTGCAGGCAGATCGCAGCAGGTCATCGACGAGGCCGGTCTCGGCATTCAGGCGGGCCAATACCCATTTTTGGCAGCGATCGACCGGGCCGGCCCGCTGACGATCGGCGAGCTTGCACAGGCGGTTGGAATCACCCAGCCCGGCGCAACGCGCACCATCGGCCAGCTTCTCGAACTCGGCTTCGTCGATATGCAGCCGGCCCCGGACGATCAGCGCCGCAGACTGGTCTCGCTGACCAGCAAGGGACAGGACCTCGTCGATCATTCGAAGAATGTGATCTGGCCGCGCATCGCGGCCGCCGTTGCGGATCTCTGCGGCGAACGCGACGGGCCGATCCTGGAACAGCTCGCAGCCATCGAGGACGGGCTTGCGGCGGTGCCGCTTGCGCGCCGCAACGCCGCTAGAATAGGATTCAGATTTTAGGCCCGGTTGGCCTAAAATCTGAATCCTGTTCTACATTAAAGAGTTAGAGCATGATGTTGTCCGAAAACCGCGCACACTTTTCGGCATCATGCTC
>NZ_AEYF01000016.1 GCF_000292525.1 Rhizobium sp. CCGE 510 | reverse complement strand
GGTAAGTGTCCACAACTCCTAAGGAGGAAAAAGCATGACCCATATCCTCGACCGGCCGATCTGGACCGCGCTTAAGACCGCGCATGCCGGCCTTGCGGAAGGGAACGAAAACGCGCGGCGATACCCACCACCGATCGTCCCCTTCGCCGCCTCCGCCGACGATAGGCCTGAAAGTCTCGACGCCCTGGAGAACTTGCCTTCGCAGGAGGAGAGCATGATCCTCGTCGAAGCCGCGCCGATCGCCATTCCGACGGGCCTTGCTGTCGTCACCGAGGCGTCGGTGGTTCAGATGGTTGCCGAGCGGCCGCACGAGCAGATTTCGGATTCCCGCATCGAGAGGCTGACGGAGGCAGATGCCGCCGACATGCTGGCGCTGGCGACACTGACGAAACCCGGGCCGTTCACCCTTCGGGCCCAGAGCCTCGGCAGCTTCTGGGGGATCAGAAGCGAGGGACGGCTGGTGGCCATGGCGGGGCAGCGGATGCGGCAGACCGGTTTCATCGAGCTCAGCGGGCTTTGCACCCATCCCGATTTCCAGGGGCGCGGCCTCGGTACCCTGCTCTTCCACTTCGTTGCCGGCCAAATCGCATCCAGCGGCAACACGGCCTATCTGCATGCCTATGCGGCAAACACATCCGCCATTTCCCTCTATCGGACGCTTGGCTTCACGCTTCGCTCGGAGATGAATATGCGTGTGGTCAAACGCCGCTCCTGAGCGATGGCGCTGCGGCACCTCTGTTGGCCGGCGCCGGTTAATCTATCTCGGATACGCGAGCCGAGATCGGACGGCCCGGCCCCTATCTTACCGCCGCCGGCAGCACTTCGAATTTCCAGAATTTTTCCGGGCTGAAATAGGTCTTGGCAAATTCGCGGATATCGCCGGCGGTGACCTTGTCGTAGCCGCTGAGATTGTGGCGTATCCGATCTAAACGACGCGGATCCGTCTGAGCGCCCCGCAGAGATTCGATCCAATATTCGTTGCTCTGCCGCTGATGCTTCAGTGTCTCGATGATCGGTTCCCGGGCGCGGGCGAATTCGTCCGGAGAGACATCATGCGACCGCAGGTCATTGGCGATCTCGTCGACAAGTGCATAGAAGCGCGCAATCTTTGCCGGGGCCGTCTCGACATAGAAAAAAGCGTAGCCATAGCCGGGGACGTCCCTTGACAGATTAGCATCGCCCTCCACGGCGTAGCTTGCGCCTTCGGTAATGCGGAACTGGTCGATCAGCCTGTTCTGGAAAATCTGGGTGGCAATATTGGCGGTGAAGGACCGCGGCAGATCGGAGAGCAAATCGCCGATCGGAGCCCCTACCGCGGCGGCGGCGTTATCTGCCCTGCCGCTATGGGTCAGCAAAACGGGCTTCTCGTTCGCCGCCGGAAAACGCACGTCGCCCCGATCATTGCTCGGCCCCGCCTCCGGGCGCGGCGGCAAAGCACCGAAGGTTTCAGCTGTCAACCGGATTGCGTCGTCCACCGTCACGTCGCCGACGATGGTGATATCGATCGGGCCGTTGGACACCATAGGTCGGAACACCGCCTCGAAATCGCCCGGCTTGGCGGCGGACAACTCAGCGCGGTCAGGAAAGGTCCAGCGCGGATCGCCGGAATGCACGAGACCTCCGAAATCGCGACTGACAACGCCGCCGGGGGTCGCCTGATACTGATCGAGGCCACTCAAATAGGCCTGTTGCACACGCTTGAACGCTTCGGGGCGGTAGGCGGGATCAGAGGTATAAGCCGTCATCAACTGCAATTGCGTCACAAGATCTTCAGTCCGTGTACGACCGTCGAACTGGAAGGAGCTGTCGCCGACCGAGAAGTCGATGCCGACGATGTTAGCCGTCAGCGCTTTCTGTACATCCTGATAATCCATGGCCCTCACGCCGGACAGCGCGACCGCGGGGGATGCCCAGATCGGGGCGGGACGGTCGTGCGGCATATCCAACCGACCACGGCCGATATCTTCGCGCACCAGCACTTCGTTGGCGCGCAGCTTGGTCGGCTTGACAGTAAGCCGCACGCCGTTGGAAAAGCGCACCATGGTCAAGCCGAGATCGTCGACGGCGCGGCGTTCGACCACAGCCCCCGGCTCGCCGAAATGAGTGTAGGGCCAGACGACGTCCGCAGCACTGGCTGGCGCCGAGACGGCAATGGCCTTTGAAGCGTCATAGGCTTGTCGAACCGCATCGGCTCCGGCCTGCGGCAATTGGGCCGACTGCAACACGACTTGCGGGCCGTTGCCTGCGAAAGCACGTTGCAGGGCCTGATTGACCTCGGCCGCCGTAACGCCGTTCGTCATCGTCTCAAACAGCGAGAGGTCCTGGCCGGGCGACGTGAAGACCTGATTGTCATCGACGCTGCTGGCCAGCGTGGACGCAATGTTGGTGGTCGTGCGCGTCTCGGCTCCAGCCACGGCAGCCTGGAGGGCTGAGCGATATTCGAGGATTTCGCGATCGATCTCTGCCTGCGCAACGCCGAACTGTTGGATGCGACGCTGTTCCTGGTCAATGGCCCCGAGTGCTGCCTGCCATTTGTCCGGCTCGGAATTCGCCGAGATGAGGACGACATGCGCGGAATCGAGGAGATCCTGGGAGCCAACGCCCGCACTGATGAAAGGGGCATCCGCCTTGCTGGCGATGGTGCTCACCCGACGTTTGAGCACCATCAGGCCGAGATCTTCGACAAGCTCGGTGCGTCGCTTGGCGAAAGTGTCAGGTGCGGCGTCATAAGGACGCGTCCAGGCGATCTGTACGCTGGTCATGCCGCCGGGAACGACGAGGACGTCGGCGCTTTCGCCTTTCGTCTCCAGTGTACCAAGGTCCGGTTTTGCAGGCGTCGGACCCACGCCCTCCCAATCGCCGAAGCGCTGCCGGATTTCGTTTTCCATGACGGCGGGGTCGATATCGCCCACCACCATCAGCGTTGCCCGATCTGGCCGATAATTGGCCTGGTAATAATCGCGAACGAGATCCACCGGCGCATTGCTGATGATATCGGCTTTGCCGATCGGCGCGCGCGTGGTCGCGCGTTGGCCGGCGAGCAAGGAATTCATGATTCCGAGCCCTGCGCGATACTGCGGCGTATCGCGCAGCCGCTCCTCCGACAGGATGACGCCGCGTTCGCGATCGAAGGCGCCGGCATCGAGGGTCAGCTCGCTCGCCGTCTCTCGCATCAGCATCAGCCCCGTCGAAACCGTGTCGGCATCAACCTCGGGAAGATCGAGCGCATAGACAGTCTCGTCATAAGAGGTATGGGCGTTGGTGTCCGGTCCAAAGGCCAGGCCCTTGCGCTGCAGAATACGGATAATCTCCCCTTCGGCGACATGCGTCGAACCCTTGAAGGCCATGTGCTCGAGAACATGCGCCAGGCCCTGTTGGTTGTCGTTTTCGTCAAGTGAACCGGAGCCTATGCGAAAGCGGATGGCGGCTTGTCCGGGCGGTGTGGCATTTCGCATGATGGCAAACCGCATACCGTTGGCGAGCGTGCCGAAATGGACGCTGGAATCGGCCTGGATGTCGCTTTGTGTTTGTGGCCAGGACGTGGACAGGGTGTCCGCATAGGCCGGCGAGCCGAAGTTTGCGACAAGGGAGGCGGTCGCGAGAAACCACCAGGCGGCGGCGCATTCCATTTTGTGAGACATTCTTGACCAGGGGATGAGCGTGAAGGGCGTGGATGGCGTTGATTTGACTATTCCACAGGTTGCATTGCGCTTCAACTTCCATGCGTGTGAGTAGACAGGAAGGCAAAACTCCGCCTAGCCGCATCGCTGAGTGTCAGACCAATGTCATCGAAGTCACCTAGGTGTTTAGTCCCGGCAT
>NZ_AEYF01000015.1 GCF_000292525.1 Rhizobium sp. CCGE 510 | reverse complement strand
ATGCCGGGACTAAACACCTAGGGGATTGCGCCTTATCTGTCACCAGGAGGCGTTTCCGATGGCGACGTTGCAGCAGATCGCGTTCCGGGCGGGATGCTCGCTGGAGACGGCAAGCCGGGTTCTCAACGCAACGGACCGGCCAGCGACCTGATGGTGCGCAAGGTGCGCCGCGCGGCCGCGGAGCTCGGCTACCGCCCGGCCGCCCTGTCGGCTGGGCGGATGGGACGCAGGCCGAGGCGCTGCTTGCCAGGCTGCCGCCGACCGTGCTGTTCAACAAAGGCAGCCGACTGGGACCGGGCAGCCTTCGCCTGGATTTGGAATTGGAAGCGCCCTGCGATCAATGCCGTCGCGCGTTGGCGGGAATGGACGACACCGTGGCCGAGACAGGGTCGCTTGCCGGAAAGCTATCCTCAAGACCTTCATTGAGTTCTTCCTCCAGCACCTGACTGTCATGGGTCGAACGTGCGCTCGGCTGACCGATCAGGCCCTTGCTGCCTTCGTCGAAATTGCCGTTGCTCAAGGCATCGTAACGGTTGATGCTGCCATCCGCCTCCCCGGCCGCAAAGCTGGTCAGCTGGACCATCATCACCTTAGCGTGGTCGACGGCCTTGGAATCGTCGAGGTCGCCATGAGAGTTATCGATCTTGACGGAGATCGATTCTCCTCCTTCGCCCAAGAATTCGACGGTGAAAACGTCGCCGGCCTGTGTCACTCGTGTATCGATCAATTGCATGGAGACCTCCTGTGTTCATCGGTATCAACGGCAATCACGGTCCGTGAGTTCCACGCCATTTCGACGCAACGCAGCGGCCGATTCTCCGGTAGCGCGCCCGGCCGGAACCCAGACCGGAACAAAGAATTGCGGACGCGCGTTCATTGACGTTCAAAAGGTCGCGTCCATGTCGAAATCACCACTGTCGCCGCAAGAGAAACATTCGTTTTTGAATATTCCCGCAGACCAAAAACTCGCATTGATATCGCGATATTCGCAGGCGTTGCGCAAGCTCGCCAGATCGGCTGAAGCGGTCGGACGGGGTGATATGCTGCCGATGCTGTTTCAGGTGGCTGATGGGCTGGACAGAATGGCACCCGAGATTGCCGAGACCGAGGCGGGCGTCGAGGTGATGGCGCGTACGGCGCGGCTGATCCAGGCGAGCGAAGACATGCTGGTGCCGAAGTCCTCCTCATCGGTCACCCATTGAGCGTGCTCCAGTCAGAACGACCGAACAAAGGTAGCACCGACCCTCATCCTTATGGTTAATTTATTAATAATTCAGAGTTTATAGATAGAACGAAGCGGCCTTCGCGAGTGTTGATGGTGCGCCGCAGAGGAACCCCGATGATCCTGAAAATCCTTGCCCCCAAGATCGACGCCGATTGCCATGACACCGGCACTTATGCCGATGGCATCTTTGCTGAAAACCGGATCGATCTGTCCGCTCGCCGCGACGGCCGCCGCCGCTCGCAGCATGAACGTGACTACGGTGCCGGAAGAAGCTTGCAAAACCTGCCGGTCGGGTTTGCCTGAGCGCTGCACCAATAGCCCGCTGTCTTGGAAAAGCGTGAGGCGCGACGCCGTGCTGCCTGCGAAAGACTAGGACGCCTGACGCAGGCAGCACGGCATTGAGCGTTCCTGCCGTGGCTCTGATGTTTCCGCCACAGTCGCCGACATCCAGCCGCTATATGTCCGAGCATCGGTATTGAATATCTCTTCCCAGTCACCCGCTTCGGGTCGCAGACGACGGAGCACCTCTGCGGTCCGTCCAAACCAGCCGGCGATCCGTGACAGGCCGCACCATCCGGATGGAAATCTTCCGCCCCGATCTGCGTCAGCGACCAGATGTCGGTCCGGTAGGCGAGCGATCCATCATCCTTGGTGATGCGATACATATACGGCGTGCCGACCATGCCGTCGAAATTGGCAAGACGGCCGTCGTCGCCGGTTTCAACCGACCAGATCCCCTCACCGGTCCTTCGCATGGCGATGGTCCCGAGCGCTCCGGTGTCGTCGTCGGCGACGTAGCCGATGGCGGGATCAGCGAGAACGAGCGAGACCTCCCGAGCGTTCGGCGCGCCCAGACCTAGAAGCGGATGCCGTCGGCACCGTTGCGCCTTTCAACCCGGTTCGCCCCTAGAGGGCCGATCCATGTCAGATAACAGATCTGCGGCGCTATGTCCTGCCGGGTTCGAAGGAACATTCGCGACGCGATGAGCTCTCGTCATCCAATTCGGCGGCGACCGCCCAAATATCCGGCATGCCCGGCCGATCGAGTTCAATGCCCCAGCGAAAATTCGTGCCGATCTCGCCATCGGGAAAGAAAACCCTGGCGACAAAGACATCCTCGTCATGAGAGTGCCGCATCGGAACCGATGTCCAATCATTCGAGGGGCGGCCCTGCTCGTCCCAACTGCCGGAGACGGACATTATCGAACGCCATCGATGGCAGACCGCTGCGAAACCGGAATTGCACATTGACGGTCATCGGATCCTCCAGATGCATCGGATTTCGCCGGTTCGGCTTATGCGGCAGCCTCACCCAGGCATGATCTGCCGGCCGACCCGAAAAACGCAAGCAAGATTGATGATCTCATCGCACGAATTGCTGCCCGACACGGGCCACATTCGGGACAACATATCATGGTTAACGGGCAGCACTGCACGGCCCTCCTCGTGTATTAATCGAGTCGGCGATACAAATGGGGATATATTCCCATGGCCGGCTCCCTCGCAAACCGGGAGAAAACTATGGCTCAAGCCGTAAGAATAAACGATATTATTCGCTCCTTCGGAATTGATACGCATATCGATTACACCGACGGAAAATATTCCAATGTTGGAGAGGTTGTTAAGGCTTTAGACTATCTTGGCCTTGATACGGTTCGCGATCACGCCCCCAATTCCGCTTCCGACCCGAACGGTCAAACCCATCTCGGCGATGCGGCCGAAGCCGGCGTGCAGTTCGTCTTCAGCGCCCAGCGGGAAGTCGACCCCACGACGGTGGCCCAGCGGCTGCATACTTTCGTGCAGGCTCATCCAGGCTCAGTCGTCGGCATCGAGGGGCCGAACGAAGTCAATAACTGGCCGGTCAGCTATCACGGTCTTAGCGGCCAGGCAGCAGCCATCGCCTACCAAAAAGACCTGTCTGCCGCCGTCAACGCCGATTCCTTGCTGAAGAACATCCCGGTCCTCGGCTTTACCGGATATACGGTCGCTTCCGCGTCGGATTACACGACGATCCATACCTATGCGAAGGACGGCGACCAGCCATTTTCATGGCTTTCCCGCGAAGCCGGTGTTCAGCGCGCTGCCGATCCGGGCAAGCCGCTTGTTATCACCGAAACCGGTTACCACACCTCGCTCACCGCCGACACCAATGGCGGCTGGGAAGGCGTCAGTGAAGCGACGCAGGCAAAGCTGGTGCTCAACACGCTGATGGACGGCGCAGCACTCGGATCGAAGCAGACCTTCATCTACGAGCTGCTGGACGCCTATTCCGATCCGCAGGGCGCCAATCAGGAAAAGCATTTCGGGCTTTTTCATCTCGATTATTCGGCCAAGCCGGCGGCGACGACGATCCACAACCTCACCACAATCCTTGAGGACGACGGCGCGACAAAAGCGAGCTTCAACGCGGGAGCCCTCAATTATTCGATCGACGGCATGCCGTCCTCCGCCCACAGCTTGCTCACCGAAAAATCGGACGGCAGCTACCAGATCATCATCTGGAACGAACCAGACATCTGGAATCAGTCCACTGACACGGCCATTCAAGCCGCGACGACGGGAGTTAAGGTCAATCTCGGGGCCTCGTTCGGCTCTGTGAAGGTTTTCGACCCGGTGAGCGGGACCACGGCGATCAAAAGCCTCAGCAATGTATCGTCGCTGACGGTGGATGTCCTCGACCATCCGATTATCATCGACATCGGTGGCGGCAGCGCCAGCACGCCGCCACCCACCGGCCATACCTACGGCGGCACAGGCAACGACATATTCACCGTGAGCAGCCCTACTCAAATTGTCGACGAAAGCCGGGGCGGCGGAACCGATACCGTCATGTCGTCGATCAGCTTCAGCCTCAAGGATACGGCGCATACGATCGGTAACGTCGAGAACCTGACGCTGACCGGCACCGCCAATCTGAACGGCACCGGAAATGGCCTGGCAAACGCTCTCGTCGGCAATTCCGGCAACAATATCCTTGATGGCAGCACTGGTGCCGACCATATGTCGGGCCATGCCGGCAACGATTCTTATGTGGTCGACAACGCGGGCGATTTTGCCGATGAAACAGGGGCTTCCGGCAAGGACACTGTCAAGGCTTCGATCTCCTTCAGCCTGGCCGATGTCAAGCACGCGGCCGGTACGATCGAGAATCTCGCCTTGACCGGAACGGCCAATCTCAGCGCGACAGGCAACAACACCGCCAACGTTCTCACCGGCAACGACGGCAACAACACGATCAATGGCGGCAAAGGCGCCGACCAGCTGACCGGCGGCCTCGGCAACGACAAGCTGATCGGCAAAGCCGGCGCAGACACGCTGACCGGCGGCGGTGGCGGCGATAGCTTCGTCTTCGATGTCAAGCCCGACAATGTCAGCGTCGACAAGATCACGGATTTCTCCTCAGCGGCCGGCGACAAGCTGCTGCTCGACCATTCGATTTTCGCCGCACTCAGCCTATCGGGATTTTCGGATGAGAATCTCGTTCTCGGAACGAAAGCGCTCGAGGCCGACGACAGGCTGATCTACGATCAGGCGAGCGGCAGTCTCGCCTATGACGCGGATGGAAGTGCGGCGGGCACGGCAATCCATGTCGCGGATCTCGACAATTCCGCGGCGCTTCACTTCAAAGATTTCGGGCTTGTCTGATCCGGCTGGCCTGTCGTCTTCTGGCGGCGGGCCGCTGCACCACGTTTCCAGGCTCCCCTTGCCGAGGTGACATTCCCGGCCACATTCCTCCGTTGACCCAACTCGCAGCACCGGAGAAGCCTTTGCCCTGGATTGCCTATATCGCCCATTTCATTGCCGCAGCGTTTCTGACCAACGGCGTCCCGCATTTCGTCAACGGCGTCAGCGGCCGGCCTTTCCGCACTCCATTCGCAAAGACCAGTTCGCCGGCGGTGAACGTCGTCTGGGGTTGGGTCAATTTCCTGATCGCCTTCCTGCTGTTTGCCAATATCGGGCCGCTCTATATCGGCACGCCGGGCGATACGATCTTCGTCGCGGCCGGCATGCTCGTCGCCGGAATCCTGCTCGCCCGGATTTTCGAGCGCGGTGCGAACTAGCGCAAATCGGTTGGGAAGCTAAGCTTAACAGTCGTTCCGTGTCCGGGAGAGGAATAGATGAAGGCCTCTCCGCCGCTCTGACGGACAAAGCCGTAAACCATCGCCAGGCCAAGGCCTGCTCCACCCTGTACGCCTCGTGTGGTGAAATAGGGCTCGAAAGCTTTGTCTACGACCTCCGGGCTCATGCCTATGCCGCTGTCGGCAACCGAGATCAGCAATATGTCTCTGTTTACCGTTGCGCCGATAACAATTGTGCCTCCCACCGGCATCGCTGCCGAAGCGTTGAGGCAGAGGTTCAAAACGGACTGTTCCAAGAGCGCCGCGTCGAGCGATATGACCGGGAGGTCAGCATTCAGTTCCAGCTTGATGTGGCACTTTGCACCGACGGCGATCTCCAGGATATCGGCCATCCCACGAAGAAGGCTGGCGACATCCACCGGGCTTGGATAAAACGGCTGCTGGCTGCCGATCGATAGCATGCTTCCGGCCAGCGACCGGCCTCTCTCGGCAGCCTTGCGGATCCGTGCTATGTTGCGTTTCTGCCGATCGTTGAAGCCGGTTTCACGCTCGAGAAGGCCGAGGCTGCCGGTAATGATGCCGATCATGTTGCCCACTTCATGGCTTACCTGATGCGTCATGCGCATGATGCCGTCCAGTCGCTGGACCTTTGCGGCTTCCGCCTCCTGTCGATCCATCAGCGTTACGTCGCGTGCCAGAAGAACGATGCCGCCCTCCGGCTGTCGCGACATCGAAATCTCGATCACCCGCTGGTCACCGGTCCGATGGCGGACGACTGCTCGTTCCGGCAGGGTACCGCGGTCCGGATCGGAGGGCAGCAAGGCGGGATCGATCTCCGGCACGGGCTCGACAAACCGGCGCAGCGGCAATTTGCGGGCGGAACCCGAATGGCCAAACAGTTCGATGATCCGCCTGTTCATGGTAATCGGCCGCCCCACCTTGTCGAAAAGCGCAATCCCCTCGTTCATGTTGCGAAAGGTTGAACGGATGGTGCGAGCGGCGGCTTCTGCAGTGCGTCTCAATCGAGACACACGATCCACGCTGTCCTTGAAGGCGCGGAAGGCGTCCAGCAGACGCACAAGCTCGGTTTCATTTCCACCGTAGGCTGGCGGGCCCACGTCGTTTTCACCCTTGGCGAGCGCATTCATGCCGGTCGACAGCGCCACGATACCCCGTGAGACGCGCATAACCGACCGGATGGAGAAAATTGCCATGATGAGCACGAGCAGGAAAGCCAACGCTACGGTTACCAGAAGCCGGCTCAAAGCATCGGAAGTCGAAAGCAGATCGTCGTTCAGCTGGCGTGCAACTGCATCACTTTGCGTCTCCGTTGCATGAGAGAGGTCGCGGGAGACGGCATGCAGCTTCGCTACCGACGCCCGGATCGCGAACATGTTCAAGAGGTATCGTGTTTGAGCTTCGAACACGCGCTCATACGGCTGAAGCTCGACAGGCGAAATTCTCGAATCCGACCCGGTTCTCTCCTGCGCGGCCGTCGTACCTGCCACGTAGCGCCTGCGAAGTTCGCCGAGCTGGAAAAGACTGTCGGACGTGGAAGCCGCTTGCACGATCCCATTCACTTGACGGCGCAGATCGCGATCGACGATGCCTTTGCCGGTCGCCACCTCCCCTAGCGCCGCTGCGGCTTCAGCCTTGTGATTTTGGGCGGCGTCGGCGTCCCTGGCAAGCACAAGCGTCTGTGTCCTGATAAGGTCGAGAAGCTCTACCATCCTGGTGCTCGCAAAGCCGCGAACAGCCTTGTCTGCTCCACGAGGTTCGGCTGTCTTCAACAGGCTGTCGACCTGCAACACGACAGCACGGCTCTCGCTCGCCACCCGGTAAGGCGAAGTCGAGTTCATCAGGAAGGGCGCGCTCGACACCATATCGGATACCTGTCGGGAGACGAGTGAGGCTTTGGCCAGGCTTGTGAAGGCCTGCAAGCCATAGGCTGCCATTTCATCACGGGCGCGCTGCAGCCCGTAGATCGCGATCGCCGAAAGACTGAACACCAGGAAGCAGATGAAGGCAATCGCGAAAGGCAAGCGAAAGGCAATCGAAGACAGAAAGGAGCGGCTGATCACGCTGACGGCTCGCCGTCGCCGGTGTGCAGGACATAGCCTTTTCCGCGTCGTGTCTTGATATGGCGCGGGAGGTCGGGATTACGTTCGATTTTCCGCCGAAGCCGCAGAACCAGGACGTCGACGTTGCGGTCGATGTAGCGATCGCTTTCCGAGCCAAGCCGATCGAGGATCTGCGCTCGGCTCACCGGCTGGTTGGGGGTCTGCGCAAGGATTTCAAGCAAGGCGAATTCGGCCGTCGTCAGCGTTTTGCTGCGGTCGACCAGGCAGACGGCCTGCCGGCCCATCAGGTCGATGGCCCAATCGCCAAGCAGCAAAGAAGGACGCCCGTGTTCCCGCTCACTCTCCTTCTCCTGTTTCAGCGACGGCACGGTTCGCCGCAGGACAGCTTTGATGCGGGCCGTCAGTTCGATCGGTTCGAACGGCTTGACGACATAGTCATCCGCAGCGGTTTCCAGGCCGAGGACACGATCGGCAGCACTGCCGGCTGCAGTCACCATGACGATGCCGATATTGACTTCCGATCTCAGTTTTTGGGCGAACGCTCGGCCTGATGTACGCGGCAGATTGTGATCGACTAGCACCAGATGCATCTGCTCTCGCGCCAGGATATCCGTCGCCTCTTCGGCGGATCCCGCGCAGGTCGGAATCCATCCCTCGGCCTCGACGAGATCGGAGATAAGCTCCGCCATATCCGGATCGTCCTCGACGATCAGAATTCGAACCTTCTGATTCAGCACCGCTTGATCCTCCCGGCGCCATCATAGGCATGCCGACGCCAATGTTCAAAGCGTTGCTGATGATGAGGTTTGTCACATTTGTAATGAATGTAACATCGTTCGGCCCGGCGGTGAAAAATCGGTAACCATTCTTCGATTGCGATGACGTGAAGATCTGACATGCTGACTGCGGAGACTGGAACGGGAAGGTTCCACGGGAGGCTTGGGTGAGAACATCGACCGCTTTTGCTGCGGGCATGGCTTTCTGGCTGTGCGGCGCAAGCCAAGGCATGACCGAGGCGAGATTGAACGTCCTGTGCGGCGTCGACGAAGCTTGGTGCATGACCATGGAAAATGCGTTCGAAGCCCGAATGGGCGTGGATATCTCCATGGTTCGCAAGAGCACCGGTGAGATACTTGATCAGATCCGTGCCGAAAAATCACATCCAACCGTGGATGTCTGGTGGGGTGGGACTGGTGATGCCCATCTACAGGCTGCCTCAGAAGATTTGCTCGAGCGATACCAGCCCGACCATGAACACGATATGCTGCCCTGGGCGCAGAACTTCTTCGCCATGTCCGGCTCACGTTCGGCCGCCATCTATGCGGGGGCTCTGGGTTTCGCCTACAATTTCGATCTTCTCGCAGCGCTGAAGCTTCCAGCCCCAATCTGCTGGCAGGATTTGACAAAAGAGGTTTATCGCGGCCATATCCAGTCGGGCAATCCGAATTCTTCCGGAACGGCTTTCACGATGCTGGCCACGCTCGTGCAACTCCTCGGCGAGGAGGAAGCGTTCCGTTACTTGGCCGCGCTCAACCGCAATATTGCGGAATATACCAAGTCCGGCTCAGCCCCGGTAAAGGCTGCCGCCCGCGGTGAAATCCTGATCGGCATCTCGTTCATGCATGACGCCGTGACGCTGAAGGAAGCGGGCGCGCCCCTGGTCATTGTCGCTCCCTGTGAGGGGACCGGCTACGAGATCGGCGCAGTCAGCATTGTCAAGGGTACGCAAAATACCCGTCTTGCCCAGGCATTTGTCGATTTTTCCCTCAGTCCTGAAGGTCAGGCGACGGGGGCCGCCGCGGGCCAAAACCAGGTTCCGTCCAATGCCAAGGCGGCTTTACCGCTGGCCGCTCCCGACATCGCGATGATCAAGATGGTGGACTATGACTTTGCCACGTTTGGCTTACCCGATGAGCGAAGTCGGCTCTTAGCTCGTTTCGACGGCGAGATTTCCCCGAGCCAATAAGGCGGGATCCAACTTCAATTTGACACTCCAAACACGGTGCGATCATCGCGCCGCGACGGGCAGCGCTTTTGTCGCTGACCCACCCCTCTCAGAAGCAAGCAACAGGAGGATACCCATGCGACTGACACTTCTTTCCACGCTTCTCTTTGCCGGAACAGCGCTTGGCGCCGGTTCGGTACAGGCCGCCGGCGAGCTCAATCTCATCTGCTCGGCCGATGTCGTCATCTGCGAGCAGATGAAGGGCGATTTCGAAAAGGCCCATGACATCAAGGTCAACATGGTGCGCCTGTCGTCGGGCGAGACCTATGCCAAAATACGCGCCGAAGCTCGCAACCCGAAAACCGATCTCTGGTGGGCCGGCACCGGTGATCCGCATGTACAGGCGGCATCGGAGAACCTGACGCTCGAGTACAAGTCGCCGATGCTCGACCAGCTGCAGGATTGGGCGAAAAAGCAGGCGGAGAGCACCGGCTTCAAGACGGTCGGCGTCTACGCCGGTGCGCTGGGCTGGGGTTACAACACCGAGATCTTCAAGACCAAGGGCTACAAGGAACCCCGGTGCTGGGCCGACCTTCTGGCGCCGGAACTGAAGGGCGAAATCCAAATTGCCAATCCTAACTCGTCGGGCACGGCCTATACGGCACTCGCTTCGCTGGTACAGATCATGGGAGAAGACCAAGCCATCGACTACCTGAAGAAGCTGAACGCCAACGTTTCGCAATACACCAAGTCCGGATCGGCTCCGGTGAAAGCGGCGGCGCGAGGCGAAACGGCCCTCGGTATCGTCTTCATGCATGACGCCGTCGCCCAGACCGCCGAAGGCTTTCCGGTCAAATCGGTCGCGCCATGCGAGGGCACCGGCTATGAAATCGGCTCCATGTCGATCATCAAAGGCGCCCGCAATCTCGACAACGCCAAGACTTGGTACGACTGGGCGCTGCGCCCCGAAGTGCAATCGCGCATGAAGGATGCCAAGTCTTTCCAGTTGCCGTCCAACAAGTCGGCGGAGGTGCCCAAGGAAGCGCCGAAGTTCGAGGACATCAAGCTGATCGACTACGACTTCAAGACCTACGGGGACCCGGCAAAGCGTAAGGCTCTGCTTGAGCGCTGGGACCGCGAAGTCGGCGCCGTTGCCAACTGAGGGTCGATGAACGGCGCGGCATTCCGGACCGATCCGGATGCCGCCCCATTCTCTATTTCCATCAACGTGAAATAAGCGAGGTATGCCATGAGACGTGGCAATCGCCGATTGGACATCGTCCTTGGCCTGGGGGCGGCTGCCCTGATCCTGATCCCGTGGTATCGCATCGAAGGCGGCTTCTTCGGATTCAACTGGCTGTCTGCATTCCCGTTCTCCGCCGATACGGCGCCTGGCCTGCTGCAAATCCTGCAACATGGAAGAAGTTGGCTTGCCGGCGTGGTTCTGCTCTTTTTGCTCGGCTGTTTGGCGCGCCTGGTGCAAGATCCGATGCGGCGCGGAACCCTGCTCGCCTTTATCGGCGCCGTCGGTCTCGTCGTCCTGTGTCTGCAGGGATTGGCGATCGGCTTTTCCGGTTGGACCTGGGCGATCAGTGAAAACCTGTTCGGCAAGTTGTCTGCGGGACAGCCTTCGATGGGTGCCGGCGCGGTGCTCATGGCGCTGGTTTTCGTTCTCCTCTTTGCGTTCGGACTGGCCGAACGCGGGGTGATGAAGGGAGACGCCTTCATCGTCGCCTCGATTTGCATTCTTGCGTTTCTAGTCACCGTCTTCGTTTTCTACCCGATCGGCAGCATGTTCATCGCTTCGGTGCAGGACTTCGATGGCTCCTTCAATCCGGATGGTCTTATACGCAACATTCAGGATCCCGGCATTTGGAGCTTTGCCTGCATATCGGGAGAAGAACGTTGCGGCGTCGCCTGGCGCACGCTGCTTCTCGCCCTGATGACCGCCTCCGCCTCGACCCTGCTCGGCCTCGGCTTTGCCCTAATCGCGACGCGCACGCGCTTTCCCTTCAAAAAGGGACTGCGGCTGCTGACGGTCCTGCCGATTATTACGCCACCCTTCGTCATCGGCCTGGCGCTGACGCTTCTGTTCGGCCGTGCCGGGGTCATCACCGAGGCGTTGTCCAGCCTCTTGAGTATCGAACCAGGTCGCTGGCTCTATGGGCTCACAGGTATCTGGATTGCTCAGGTGCTTTCTTTTACCCCGATATCCTTCCTCGTTCTTATCGGCGTCGTCGAAGGCGTCAGCCCGTCGTTGGAGGAGGCATCGCAGACCCTGCGTGCCGGTCGCTGGCGTACATTCTGGCGGGTCTCCCTGCCGCTGATGAAGCCCGGTCTCGCCAATGCCTTCCTGATCGGGTTCATCGAAAGCATGGCTGATTTCGGCAATCCGCTCGTGCTTGGCGGCACGCATGGCGTGCTTTCGACGGAAATCTTCTTTGCCGTCGTTGGGTCGCAGAACGATCCGTCGCGCGCCGCCGTTCTTGCCATCGTGCTGCTCTGCTTCACTCTTTCAGCTTTCGTCGCTCAGCGTTTCTGGCTATCGGGCAAGAACTTTGCCACGGTGACCGGCAAGGGCGACAGCGGCGCTCATATCGCATTGCCGCGCGGCCTTTCCATCATCGTGCATGCGGTGGTCGTTCCATGGATGATCTTCACCGTCGTCGTTTATGGGATGATCCTGGTCGGCGGCTTCGTGACGACCTGGGGTCTCGACAATTCGCTGACCCTCGATCACTACATTCGAGCCTTCTCGATCGATTTCGGCAATGGCGCGATCGCCTGGACCGGGGTCGCATGGAGTTCCTTCTGGACGACGATGAAGATAGCGCTCATCTCCGCCCCCTTGACCGCTGCGGTGGGTTTGCTCACGGCCTATATTATCGTGCGGCAGAAATTCGTTGGGCGGAACGTCTTCGAGTTCGCCCTGATGATGAGCTTCGCCATCCCCGGAACGGTCATCGGCGTCAGCTACATCATGGCTTTCAACCTGCCTCCGGTCGAGATGACCGGCTCCGCACTGATCCTGATCCTCTGCTTCGTCTTTCGAAACATGCCGGTCGGCGTACGTGGCGGTATCGCGGCGATGAGCCAGCTTGACAAGAGCCTGGACGAAGCATCGCTGACCTTGCGTGCGGATAGTTTTCGCACAATCCGCAAGGTGATCCTGCCGCTGCTGCGGCCAGCCATCACGGCTGCCCTGGTCTATTCCTTCGTGCGCGCCATAACCTCGATCAGTGCCGTCATCTTCCTCGTCAGCGCTGAATACAACATGGCCACGTCCTACATCGTCGGCCTCGTCGAGAACGGCGAATACGGTGTGGCGATCGCCTATTCGTCCATGCTGATCGTGGTGATGAGCACCATCATCGCCGGCTTCCAGCTCGCCGTCGGCGAGCGCCGCCTACGGCGCGAAAACCGCGTCGCAGGCAGCAACCCAGCTGCCTCTGTTCCCTTCGGTCAGGAGAAAACCGCATGATCAACGTCAAACCCGGTTCCGTCACCTTCCAGAATGTGCGCAAAACTTTCGGTGCATTCACGGCCATTCCGGACCTCTCTCTCTCCATCGAGCCGGGCACGCTGGTGACATTGCTGGGTCCATCAGGCTGCGGCAAAACCACCACGCTACGCATGCTGGCCGGGCTGGAGCATCCGACATCCGGGCGCATTCTGATCGGTGGCGCTGATGTCACCATGCTGCCCGCCAATGAGCGTGACGTCTCGATGGTCTTTCAGTCCTATGCCTTGTTTCCGCATATGACCTCGCTCGACAATGTCGCCTATGGTCTTCAGTCATCGGGCATCCGCAAGAAGGAGGCCAGGGAAAAGGCCGAGGAAGGATTGAAGCTTGTCGGCCTTGCGGGCATGGGCCATCGCCTGCCGGCGGAGCTTTCGGGGGGCCAGCAGCAACGCGTCGCGGTTGCCCGTGCGCTTGTGCTCGAGCCGCAGGTCCTACTGCTCGACGAACCGCTCTCCAACCTGGATGCGCGCCTGCGCCGGCGGGTACGCACGGAAATCCGCGAGCTGCAGCAGCGACTCGGCTTCACGGCCGTTTACGTCACGCATGACCAGGATGAGGCTCTGGCGGTGTCGGACCGCATCATCGTCATGAAGGATGGCGAGGTCGCCCAGTCGGGGACGCCGCGAGAGCTCTATGAAGCACCGGCATCTTCCTTCATCGCCGACTTCATGGGGGAGGCCAATGTCATTCCCTGTGAGGTACTCGGCGTCGAAGGCGCGGAGGCGCTTATCCGCGTTGCCGGTGTGGACCATCGTTTGCCAAGCCGCAGCGCAAAACCCGGCATGGCAAAACTCGCTGTCAGGCCCGGATCGATCACCATAGCGGCGCCCGGCCAGCAGGGCTTGCCTGGGCGCGTTCTCCACAGCGCCTATCTCGGCGGACATGTCGAATATGAGATCGAGACCGACGTCGGGACCCTCTTCATCATTGACCATGCCGTCGACAGAAACCTTCCACCCTCGAGCGAGGTCATACTCGGGTTCGAGAACCGTGGCATTGCGCTGATCAATGCCTGAAACATTTCGGCCTGAAACATTCGGAATGCTAATAAAGGATAGCAATATGACTATGCATGACGCGGATCTGGAGCGGCGCTTCACCCTGGCCAAATCCCTTGCTGAGGAGGCTGGTGCTTTGGCGCTCGACTATTTCAATAAGCGCGAGACCCTTGTGATCGAGACGAAGCGCGATCTTCAAGATGTCGTGTCGATTGCGGATCGGAACGTCGAGACCTTTCTGCGCGAGCGGGTTGCGGCAGCAATTGCCGATGACGGTTTCCTCGGCGAGGAGTTCGGTCATCAAGCGGGAAGTTCCGGCTACACCTGGGTTGTCGACCCAATCGACGGCACCGCGCCCTTCGTCAATGGCATGCCCACCTGGTGCGTTTCGATCGCTGTCCTCTACCAAGGCGTCCCGGTCATCGGCGTGATCCATGTGCCGTGTGCGAATGAGCTTTATGCCGCAGCCACCGGCCATGGCGCGCGCTTGAATGGCGAGATGCTTTTGCTCGACCCCTCCCGCACGATACAGAACGCCATGACGGGTATTGGCTGCAATACGTACGTCGCTCCCGAAGTTGTCGGCTCCATCATAACAGCGTTGCTTGGCAGCGGCGGCACCTTCATTCGGAACGGCTCCGGAGCGCTTATGCTTGCCTATGTGGCTGCAGGGCGTCTTGTCGGCTATTATGAACCTCACATGCGGGCTTGGGACTGCTTGGCGGGTTATTGCCTGGTGAAAGAAGCTGGAGGCGAGTACCTTCCCTTCCCGACCGAGGGGGAAGATTTGTTCAAGGGACATCCCGTCTTGGCCAGCAACGTTTCCGCCTATCCGGAGTTGCTGGCGATTCACAACCTGCATGTCGGCAACAGGACCGGATTGTAGAGAAGGCAAGGTAGCGGGGCCGTCTTGCATGCTAACGGCGGGTGGTTGCTCGTGCGGATGATTGTCATCATGTGACACAAACACGCTCAGACCGGTGAAGGGACACGCAACAACGGCAACTCCTAATCGCCATGTCGACGTGTTTCAGGTTGAAGCCATCGAGATCAGCGATGACCCCAAGGAGCAAGGCCAGCGTATTCTCGAATGGGTGAGCCCCGATGAAGCGGCACGACGCGTACGCGAGGTCGAACTCAAGGCGCTGCTCGTGGAATTTGAAGTTCGCGGGCGCACACAGCGCGATCCTCGCTGACGTTGTCACCTTTCAGTTTGATGTCACTTGCATGATGATAGTCACTACTGTAGTGGCTATCATCATGCAGCGGACGAGCTTCAGCCAATTCAAATGCCCGGCGGCACGCGCGCTCGACAGCGTTGGCGACTGGTGGAGCATCCTGATCCTGCGCGACGCCTTTCAGGGGCTGTCACGTTTCGACGATTTCCAGAAGAGCCTCGGCGTGGCGCCGAACATCCTAACGCGGCGGCTGAAACACCTGACGGACCAGGGACTGTTCGAGCGGCGGCTCTACCATCAGCGCCCTGCCCGCTATGAATATCGGCTGACGGACAAGGGCCGCGACTTTTTTCCGGTGCTGATGACGCTGTTTTCCTGGGGAAGCCGGCACATCCCGGAAGAGGACCTTGCCTATCTGCTCGGCGATGCCGCCTCCGGCAAAGCGCGCGAGACGGTGCTGGTCGACGCACGGACCGGTGAACAAGTAACCCCCGAAAACACCAGCCTGCTTGCAGGCCCCGCGGCCGACGACGAGGTGCACAAGCGGATCGCCCGCATGCGCGCCTGGTATCTCGGCATCGACGCTTAGAGAGGAAAATATCATGGATCGCATTGTTGTCACCGGCATGGGACTTGTGTCGCCACTCGGCACCGGCGTCGAGCCCGCCTGGAAGCGCCTCCTTGACGGCGGCTCGGGGCTGAGGGTGCTTTCGGACGGTGTCGTCGGCGAGCTTCCGGCCAAGGTCGGCGGCATCGTTCCCGGCACCGGCGAGGATGCGGAGGCCGGTTTCGATCCGGACCGGTACATCATCCCCAAGGATCAAAAGAAGATGGACCGCTTCATCCAGTTCGCCATGGCGGCGACGGAGGAAGCGGTGAAGCAGGCCGGCTGGATGCCGACCGACGAAGGCAAACGCGAACGCACCGCAACGATCATCGCCTCGGGCGTCGGCGGCTTCCCGGCGATCGCCGAAGCGGTGCGGATCGGCGAAACGCGCGGCGTGCGGCGACTGTCGCCCTTCACCGTGCCCTCCTTCCTCGTCAACCTCGCCGCCGGCCAGGTCAGCATCCGCTACGGCTTCAAGGGGCCGCTCGGCGCTCCGGTGACGGCGTGTGCGGCCAGCGTCCAGGCGATCGGCGATGCGGCGCGGCTGATCCGCTCCGGCGAAGCGGATGTGGCGATCTGCGGCGGCACTGAAGCCTGCATCGACAAGGTGAGCCTCGGCGGCTTTGCCGCCGCGCGTGCCCTTTCCACCGGCTTCAACGAGACGCCGGAGCTGGCGTCGCGGCCCTTCGACACGGCGCGCGACGGTTTCGTCATGGGCGAAGGCGCCGGCATCCTGGTCATCGAAACACTCGAACACGCGCTTGCCCGCGGCGCCACGCCGCTCGCCGAACTTGTCGGTTACGGCACGGCGGCGGACGCCTATCACATGACCTCAGGCCCCGAAGACGGCAACGGCGCGCGCCGGGCGATGGAGGCAGCGCTTAAGCAAGCGAAGATCCCGGCTTCGGAGGTCAAGCACCTGAACGCGCATGCGACCTCGACACCGGTCGGTGACAGGGGCGAGATCGCGGCGATCGGCACGGTCTTCGGCCGCAATGGCGGCATCGCCGTCAGCGCGACGAAATCGGCCACCGGCCATCTGCTCGGGGCCGCCGGCGGGCTGGAAGCGATCTTCACCATCCTGGCGCTGCGCGACCAGATTGCGCCGCCGACCCGCAACCTCGATCAGGCCGATCCTGATGCCGACGGCATCGATATCGTCGGCAAGACGGCGCGGCCGCTGGCAATGGACTATGCCATCACCAACGGTTTCGGCTTCGGCGGGGTGAATGCCAGCGCCCTCTTCCGCCGCTGGTCGTAAAGTCCGCTTTTCTTGCGCTGGAAATGGCCTACACTTCCGCTCTATCGGGATCTTCCCCCGATAGAGCCGGAGATCCTCCATGCGCGCCTTCTTCGCAGTTCTCATTCTGTGTGCCGCGTCCCTCCTCTCCCCTGTCTCGGCCCGCGCCGAAGATCCGATCGACGCCACACGGACGATGATCGAGGAGCAGATCACAGCCTTCCTGAAGGATGATGCCGAAGCCGCCTATTCCTACGCCGCTCCCGGCATCAGGGCGATGTATCCCGACAAGAACCTGTTCTTCGCGATGGTGAAAAAGAGCTACGAGCCGGTCTATCATCCCGGCAACTACGCCTTCGGCCGCAGCCGCTCGATCGACAACGGTGCGCTGATCTATCACGAAGTGCTGATTTCAGGCCGCGACGGCAAGGACTGGACGGCGATCTACCAGATGACCCGCCAGCCGGACGGCAGCTACAGGATCAACGGCGTGCAAATCATGCCGGATGCGGACAGCAAGGGGATCTGAAAATTCGCGACGCGTTTTAGCGGAATAAGCATCCCTGCAGATTAAAGTTGTGTCAGGCGCTCCTGGAACGTACAGGGCACATGTCTTTTTATCCAGGGGCTGGAACTCAATGCATATTTCATTCAAGCGGCTGCTCGCCGCCGCAGTGGTCGGCTTTGGCGTTATGCCGGGTATTGCTCAGGCAGAATCCTTTTCCAAGCTTGCCCAGCAGGATTACGCCGTCGGCAAACTCACCAAGGGGAAGGCCGGCGGTTACGGCTGGGTCGTCTCGAACGGCAGCAATCGGTTCTTCTGCCGGCTGAATGCCAGCCTGGCCTATGTCAGCAAGAAAGAGATGGTGAGCATCCTTGCAAGCGGACGGCTGATCAAGCTGGACCGTGCCGCCTTTGAGGCCTCGATCGGTGGCCCCGATCCGTCCATACCACAATGGAGCGATCTGCAGGCCGGCCGCGTCAAGCCGACGGATGTGGGAAGCTGCACACCAGCTCGCTGACGAGTAAAGAATACCACAGCAGGCGGTCGTCACCGCGAAAGGTCGATCACACGGGCTGAAGATCGCCCCTCGCCCATTCCTCCATCGTCTCCGCCATGAAATCGGCGAAGCGGCCTTCGGCGATCGCCTTGCGGATGCCCTGCATCAATTCCTGGTAATAGGCGAGATTGTGCCAGGAGAGCAGCATGCCGCCGAGCGCCTCGTTGGAGCGGACAAGATGATGCAAATAGGCACGTGAGTAATCACGCGAGGCCGGGCAGTTCGACTGTTCGTCAAGCGGGCGCATATCCTCGGCATGGCGGGCGTTGCGGATATTGACCCTGCCGCGGCGGGTAAAGGCCAGGCCATGGCGGCCGGAACGGGTCGGCATGACACAATCGAACATGTCGATGCCGCGGGCGACCGATTTCAGCATATCGTCGGGCGTGCCGACGCCCATGAGGTAACGCGGCTTTTCCAGAGGAAGCACGGGCAGCGTCGTTTCCAGCATCTGCAGCATGACGTCCTGCGGCTCGCCGACGGCGAGGCCGCCGATGGCATAACCTTTGAGATCGAGCTGGCTCAGCGCCTCAGCCGAACGGATGCGTAGCGCCGGAATGTCGCCGCCCTGGACGATGCCGAACATCGCCTTTCCAGGTTGTTCGCCGAAGGCGATCCGGCAGCGCTCGGCCCAGCGAAGCGACATTTCCATGGCGCGCTCGATTTCCTTCGGCTCGGCCGGCAGCGCCACGCATTCGTCGAGCTGCATCTGGATGTCGGAGCCGAGCAGCCCCTGGATTTCTATGGAGCGCTCCGGCGACATATGATGCAGGCTGCCGTCGACATGCGATTTGAAGGTGACGCCCTGCTCATCGAGTTTGCGCAGGCCGGAGAGCGACATGACCTGGAAGCCGCCGGAATCCGTCAGGATCGGGTGCTCCCAGCGGATCAGCTTGTGCAGGCCGCCGAGGCGGGCGACGCGCTCGGCGCTGGGGCGCAGCATCAGGTGATAGGTATTGCCGAGGATAATGTCGGCGCCTGTTTCGCGCACCTGGTCGAGATACATCGCCTTGACGGTGCCGACGGTGCCCACAGGCATGAAGGCCGGCGTGCGGATCGTGCCGCGCGGCATGGAAATCTCGCCGAGGCGCGCGCCGGCATCGGTCTTATCAAGCGTGAATTGGAAGTTCTCTGTCATTGGTCTTTCCGGAAAAGAAGGCTCGCGTCGCCGTAAGAGTAGAAGCGGTAGCCAGTCGAAATGGCGTGTTTGTAGGCGGCGTGCATGGTGTCAAAGCCAGCAAAAGCCGAGACCAGCATGAACAGCGTCGAGCGCGGCAGGTGAAAATTGGTCATTAGCATGTCCACAGCCTTGAAGCGGTAACCGGGCGTGATGAAGATACCCGTAGCGCCGGCCCAAGGCTTGATCTCTCCGCTTTCCCCCGCTGCACTTTCGATCAGCCGCAGCGAGGTGGTGCCGACGCAGACGATACGCCCGCCCCTTGCCTTGACGGCATTCAGCCGGGCGGCGATCTCACCGCTGACATAGCCGCTTTCAAGATGCATCTTGTGATCGTCGGTGTCGTCGGCCTTCACGGGCAGGAAGGTGCCGGCGCCGACATGCAGGGTGACGAAATGGCGTTCGATGCCGGCGCTGTCGAGCGCCTCGAACAGGCCGGGCGTGAAATGCAGGCCGGCGGTCGGGGCGGCGACGGCGCCCTCCTCGCGGGCGTAGATCGTCTGGTAGTCCGCGCGGTCGCGCTCGTCCTCGGGGCGCTTGGCGGCGATATAGGGCGGTAGCGGAATATGGCCAACGGCGGCGATAGCCTCGTCGAGCGCCGGGCCGGAAAGATCGAAGGCGAGCATCACCTCGCCGGCCTCGCCCTTTTCCTCGACAGTGGCGTCGAGCGAGCCGAGAAAGCAGCTTTCACCGCTATGGCCGAAGGCGATGCGGTCGCCCTCCTTGATGCGTTTTCCAGGTTTGGCGAAGGCCTTCCAACGGCTTGGGCCGACGCGCATATGCAACGTTGCCGACACCTGCTGGCCGCCCGCACCCTCGCGGTGGCGGATGCCCTCGAGCTGGGCCGGAATGACCTTGGTATCGTTGAAGACCAGCGCGTCGCCCGCCCGAAGGAACGACGGCAGATCGCCGACGCGATGATCCGAAAGCACGCTTTCCGCATCGGGCACGCTTTTCGCGTGTGGATTGACGACGAGCAGGCGGGCGCTGTCGCGCGGCTCGGCGGGCCGCAATGCGATGCGTTCATCGGGCAGATCGAAATCGAAAAGGTCTACGCGCATAAGGGTACTTTCAAAGCGAAACCCGCCCCCGCGCGGTTAGGCGCAAGAGCGGGTTTCAGCAGAAATCACAATCAGACGTCGGCGGCAACCCGCATCGAGACGATCGAATCCGGATCGGAAACCGGCTCGCCGCGCTTGATCTTGTCGACGTTGTCCATGCCTTCGATGACCTGACCCCAGACGGAATACTGCTTGTTCAGCCAGGGCGCATCGGTGAAGCAGATGAAGAACTGCGAATTGGCTGAGTTCGGGTTCTGCGAACGGGCCATCGAGCAGGTGCCGCGCGTATGCGTGGTCGCGGAGAATTCAGCCTTCAGATCCGGCTTGGAGGAGCCGCCCATACCGGCGCGGCCCGGATTGAAGGTTTCCGAACCTTTCTTGCCGAATTCGACGTCGCCCGTCTGGGCCATGAAATCCTGGATGACGCGGTGGAAGACGACGCCGTCATAGGCCTTCTCGCGGGCGAGTTCCTTGATGCGGGCGACATGCTCCGGGGCGACCTGCGGCAAAAGCTGGATAACGATCTTGCCCTTGGTGGTTTCCAGAATGACGGTGTTTTCGGGATCCTTGATCTCGGCCATTGTCTTCTCCTGTTGTTTTCTCTGGTAACTTACTTCTTGCCCAGGGTGACCTTGATCATCCGATCGGGGCTTTTGACTTCGCCGTTCTGGCCTTCGCCGCGCTTGATCTTATCGACATTCTCCATGCCGGAAACGACCTTGCCGACGACGGTGTATTGACCGTTGAGGAAGGAGCCCTCGGCAAACATGATGAAGAACTGCGAATTGGCGGAATTCGGATCCTGCGAACGGGCCATGCCGACCGTGCCGCGTACGAACGGGGTTTTGGAGAACTCGGCCGGAATATCAGGCATGTCGGAGGAGCCGGTGCCGGCGAGGCTCGCATCGAAACCCTTCTCCATGTTGCCGAATTTGACGTCGCCGGTTTGGGCCATGAAGCCGTCGATGACGCGGTGAAAGGCGACATTGTCGTATTCGCCCTTCTTGGCCAGCGCCTCGATCTGGGCGACGTGCTTCGGCGCGACCTCTGGCATCAGCTGGATGACGACGGGGCCGTCCTTCAGCTGGATGGTGAGATAATGATCGGCCGACTGGGCGAAGGCATCCCCCGCGAAGGACGCGAGATACAGCACGCCGGCAAATGCGAGATAAAAGAGTTTCATATGGGCTCCGTTGCGGCGGGTTCCGCCTGGTCTTTGCGCTTGCAGTCTTTGTGCTTGCTAGACTTTGTGCTTGTTAGTTTGGGCGCTTGGATGTGAGGGCTTGCAAGACGGCGGCCGGCACGAAAGCGCTGACATCACCGCCCATGGCGGCGATCTGGCGGACCAATGTGGCGGTAATGGGCCGGGAGGCCGTGCCCGCCGGCAAAAAGATGGTCTGGATATCGGGCGCCATCGTCCTGTTCATGCCGGCCATCTGCATTTCGTAATCAAGATCGGTGCCATCGCGAAGACCACGGATCAGAAGCGTGGCGCCATGGCTGCGAGCGGCATCGACGACCAGATTGTCGAAGGCGACGACGTCGATGTCACCGGTCTTGCCGGGCAGCGCGTCGGCCAGAGAAAGACGGATGAGCTCGGCTCTCTCCTCGAAGGAAAAGAGCGGCGCCTTGCCGGGATGGATGCCGATCGCGACGATCACCTTTTCGGCGACGTTCAGCGCCTGGACCAGAACATCCACATGCCCATTGGTGATCGGGTCGAAGGACCCCGGATAAAAAGCTGTCGTCATCTGGCCCGGCCGTTGGTTTGACGCCTTTTGTCACGGATGCCGCCTTGCCGCAAGCGATTTGGCCAATCGTCCCGGACGGTTGAACGGTGGATGAACGGCCCGTTCAAGGCGGTTTCAGACAGGGTCTGCTTAACTCAAATCATCAAGACAGCCGATGCCATTCCGGCATCCGGCGCCTCCTCGAAAGACCAAGTCCATGCTGATCGTGCTCGTTGCACTTGCCGTCGTTTCCTCGCTTGCCGCCGAGATGGCCTATGGTTATTTCGCCGATCGCTATGAGGTGAGCTGGGTGCAGCCGGCGCTTGCTGAACATGCAGCGATCGTGCGCGCCCAAGGCCCACTGCGCGAAAAAACGACGTTGGAATCTGAACGCCAGATGAACGAGACATTCAAGGAGGCTTCAGATCTGCGTTGGTAAACACCCCCTCAACATCCGGCGGAACCATTTTAAAACGGATGCGTTCATTCAACCGACACATAGATGCGATTATCGCGGCAGGAAGGACTAAAGATGCCCGGCAAGATTACGATGATTAACGTGCTCTGGATGGTAATGGTCACGGGCATGCTGACCGCAACTGTCGCTCTCTATGATCAGAAGATTGATACGTCCAAGGTTTATGGTCCCTATGCTTCGGCCCGCACGGCCGTACTGGGCCAGTACTGAGGGGCGAGAACGCAACTCCCCAGGAAAGGAATGCCTATGTTCACGATCTTGACAGTGCTCACGGCCCTTATCAGCGTCATGTTCTGCGTATCTGTAACCTCGACGATTTCAGCGCTCCGGCGCGAAGGCGAAGAGGTAAAGGCGCTGAACGAAAAACATAGAGCGTTCTGACTTTCCTTTTTTACTTCCACCTTGAGCGGCACCCTTCCGCGGCTCAAGGTCATTCTAAGCCGGATGCACCCAGCGTCCGGCTTTTTCGTTGGGCGTGGCTTCGAACCAATCCCCGGCCTGAAAAGAAAAGGGCGGCTCGAAGCCGCCCCGTTCATCTGATCATTCCTCGGCCGGCCCGGCCGGATCGCCATCGGCAATCGGCGCTTCGCCGGCAGCACCTTCGTCGGTAACAGCGGCGTCTTCGGTGACCTCAACCGTCTCCTCCGTCTCGTCCTCCTCCGGCTCGCTGATGCGCTCGACCGAGACGACCTTCTCGTCCTTGGCCGTCGAGAAGATGGTGACGCCCTTGGTGGCGCGGCTGGCGATGCGGATGCCGCCGACCGGCACGCGGATGAGCTGGCCGCCATCGGAAACCAGCATGATCTGGTCGCCGTCCTCGATGGGGAAGGCCGCGACCAGTTCGCCGATCTCGCCGGTCTTCGACGTGTCGGTGGCGCGGATGCCCTTGCCGCCGCGGCCGGAGATGCGGAAATCGTAGGACGACGAACGCTTGCCGAAGCCCTTCTCGGAGACGGTGAGAACGTATTGCTCAAGCTGTTTCAGCTCTTCGTAACGCTCGTCTGAGAGCTGTCCCTCCTCGGTGACTTCCTCACCGACCAGCGCGATCTCCTCGGCCTCGCCCGTCGTCAGGCGGCGTTCGTTGGCGGCGCGCTTCAGGTAAGCGGCGCGCTCCCATGGTTCGGCATTGACATGGCGGACGATGGTCATCGAGATGATGCGGTCGCCGCCGGCAAGGCTGATGCCGCGCACGCCGATCGAGTTGCGGCCGGCGAAAACGCGGACGTCGTCGACGGAGAAGCGGATGCACTGGCCGAGCGCCGTCGTCAAAAGCACGTCGTCATTCTCGGTGCAGGTCTCGACGGAGAGGATTTCGTCGCCTTCCTCTTCGAGCTTCATGGCGATCTTGCCGTTGCGGTTGACCTGGACGAAGTCCGACAGCTTGTTACGGCGGACCGTGCCGCGCGTCGTCGAGAACATGACGTCGAGATTGTCCCAGCTCTCCTCGTCCTCGGGCAAGGGCAGGATGGTGGTGATGCGCTCGCCGAGTGCAAGCGGCAGCATGTTGATCAGTGCCTTGCCGCGTGAGGTCGGCGTGCCGATCGGCAGACGCCAGACCTTTTCCTTGTAGACGATACCCCGCGAGGAGAAGAACAGGACCGGAGTATGGGTGTTGACAACAAATAGCCGGCTAACGAAATCCTGGTCGCGAGTGGTCATGCCGGAGCGGCCCTTGCCGCCACGGCGCTGGGCACGATAGGTGGTCAGCGGCACGCGCTTGATATAGCCGAGATGCGAGACGGTGACGACCATGTCCTCGCGGGCGATCAGATCCTCGTCGTCCATTTCGAGGCCGCCATCGATGATCTCGGTGCGGCGCGGTGTGCCGAATTCGTTGCGGACAGCGAGGAGTTCGTCCTTGACGATGGTCTGGATGCGGACGCGCGAGGAGAGAATATCGAGGTAATCCTTGATTTCCTCACCGATCTTATTGAGTTCGTCGCCGATTTCGTCGCGGCCAAGGGCCGTCAGGCGGGCAAGGCGCAGTTCGAGGATGGCGCGGGCCTGCTCTTCGGAGAGGTTGTAAGTCAGGTCCTCGTTAATGCGATGGCGCGGATCGTCGATCAGGCGGATCAGGCTTTCGACATCTTCGGCCGGCCAGCGGCGGGTCATCAATTCTTCGCGGGCCGACTGCGGATCGGGTGCCCGGCGAATGACGCGGATGACTTCGTCGATGTTGGCGACGGCAATGGCGAGACCGACCAACACATGGGCGCGGTCACGCGCTTTGCGCAACAGGAATTTCGTTCTCCGGCTAACGACTTCTTCGCGGAAGGAGACGAAAGCGCGCAGCATGTCGAGCAGGCTCAGCTGTTCCGGCTTGCCGCCATTTAGCGCCACCATGTTGCAGCCGAAGGAGGTCTGCAGCGGTGTATAGCGATAAAGCTGGTTGAGGATGACCTCGGCATTGGCGTCGCGCTTCAGCTCGACGACGACGCGATAACCCTGACGGTCGGATTCGTCGCGCAGGTCGGAGATGCCTTCGATACGTTTGTCACGCACCAGTTCGGCCATCTTTTCGATCATCGTCGCCTTGTTCACCTGGTAGGGAATCTCGGTGATGATGATCTGCTCGCGGTCACCACGCATCGGCTCGATGGCGGCGACGCCGCGCATGATGACGGAGCCGCGGCCGGTCTCATAAGCCGAGCGGATGCCGGCACGGCCGAGGATCTTCGCACCCGTCGGGAAGTCGGGGCCGGGAATGATCTGGATCAGTTCCGGCAGCTCGATCGCCGGATCGTCGATCAGCGCGATGCAGCCGTCGATGACTTCGGAGAGATTGTGTGGCGGGATGTTGGTCGCCATGCCGACGGCGATGCCGCCGGCGCCATTGACGAGCAGATTGGGGAACTTGGCCGGCACCACGACCGGCTCGGAGAGCGTGCCGTCATAGTTGTCGCGAAAATCGACGGTTTCCTTGTCGAGATCGTCAAGCAGCGAATGGGCAGCCTTTTCGAGGCGGCATTCGGTGTAACGTTCGGCCGCCGGCGGATCGCCATCGACCGATCCGAAATTGCCTTGGCCGTCGATCAGCGGCAGACGCAGCGACCAGGGCTGGGCCATACGGGCGAGCGCATCATAAATCGCCGAATTGCCGTGCGGATGGAATTTACCCATCACGTCACCGGTGACGCGGGCGCATTTGACGTATTTCTTGTTCCAGTCGATGCCGAGTTCGGACATGCCGTAGAGGATGCGCCGGTGCACGGGCTTCAAGCCGTCGCGCACGTCGGGAAGCGCGCGGCTGACGATGACGCTCATGGCGTAATCGAGATACGACCGCTGCATTTCCTCCATGATGGAGATGGGCTCGATGCCTGGCGGGAGCTTCCCGCCGCCGGGGGGTGTTTGCTCAGTCAAAACAGATCACGATCTCTTCTAGAATCACTTGAAGATTTATAGCGGAAAGCCCGTTGCCGCGCCAATTTCACGCGGCGTTTTGAACAGGCTTTTGCGGCTTAAAGAGGGTAAAACATGCAAGTTGCGCGGCCGGACCGGGCAAATCCGCCGCGGGCCGCCGTGGGATATTTGCCAAATCGGAATCGCCGCTTCACAATCATAAAACCACGCATAAAAACCACGCGGCTATATGGGGTTCCGGAGAGACGATGGCAAGCGCCGACCAATTGATCAACGCCTTCACGACGCTGCTGGTCACCATCGATCCGCCGGGGCTGGCACCGATCTTCCTGGGGCTGACGATGGGCATGAGCCGCGCCCAGCGCACGCAGGTGGCGCTGCGCGGCTCGGTGATCGCCTTCACCATCCTCGCCGTCTTCGCGCTGTTCGGGGCCGGCGTGCTCGGCGTGCTCGGGATTTCGATCGGCGCCTTCCGCATCGCCGGCGGTCTGCTGCTATTCTGGATCGCCTTCGAGATGGTCTTCGAGAGACGCCAGGAACGCAAGGAGAAGGCCACCGAGGCGGCCATCACCAAGGATCATATCGAGAATATCGCCGTCTTCCCGCTGGCCTTGCCACTGATTGCCGGCCCGGGCGCCATCTCCGCGACGATCCTGCTTGCCGGGACGCTCGCCACCTCCATCGGGAAAGCGCAATTGATCGGCGTCATTGCCGCCAATCTGCTGCTGACCTTCCTGATGCTCCTCGTCGCCGAACGGCTGGACCGTTTCCTCGGCGTCACCGGCCGGGCAATCCTGACGCGGCTTCTCGGCGTTATCCTCGCAGCCCTTGCCGCACAGTTCGTCGTCGACGGGGCGAAATCGGCGTTCAACCTGATCAGCGCAACGCCGCACTGAACGGCAAGCATCTGCCGCGGTCAAAGAAAAAGAGCATGACGCCGTCAAAGGCATCATGCTCTCGGATAGTTCATAGAGCCAGGAAAAGCGGCCGATCAAAACGGGATGTCGTCGTCGAGATCCCGCGAGAAGTTTCCGCCGCCGCCACCGCCGCGGCTTGGCGATGATGACGGAGCCGGGGCGCCGTAGTCGTCGCCATAATCATTGTTGCCGCTGCTGCCACGGCCGCCGCTTGCGCCGCCACCTTCACCGCGACCGTCGAGCATGGTCAGCGTAGAGCCGAAGCCTTGCAGCACCACTTCCGTCGAGTAGCGGTCCTGTCCCTGCTGGTCCTGCCACTTACGGGTCTGCAACTGGCCTTCGATATAGAGCTTGGCGCCCTTCTTTACATATTGCTCGACGACCTTGCACAGACCCTCGTTGAAGACGACGACGGTGTGCCATTCGGTCTTTTCACGACGCTCGCCGGAATTGCGGTCGCGCCAGGTCTCCGAGGTCGCGATACGAAGATTGGCGATCGGCCGGCCATCCTGAGTGCGGCGGATTTCCGGGTCCGCACCGACATTTCCGATCAGAATTACCTTGTTTACGCTACCAGCCATGCTTCTCACCCTACCTGCCGCCCTGCCCGGCGGCGTTTCAATCGATCGGCGCACCTTAAACCATCACGGACCGCCGATGCGCATGGGCGGCATTTAATCCACATGTTTATCCATCAGAACGCCGCATTCATCCATCAGGAATTTTGTTCTTTCTTTGTTCTAGTTTATCCGTATCATCCTGTCAACAGAATCGAAAACCTTCAGTGTTGCGGACATTCAGCCTCGACTCGCCGGTCGGCATCACTAAATAAGGGCTGTTATCCCAAAGGACCAAGCTGAGACGATGAGCGAACTGAAGACGATCTCCATCCGCGGCGCGCGCGAGCACAATCTCAAAGGCATCGATCTCGATCTGCCGCGCAATAAGCTGATCGTCATGACCGGGCTTTCGGGTTCGGGCAAGTCCTCGCTTGCCTTCGACACGATCTATGCCGAGGGCCAGCGCCGTTATGTCGAGAGCCTGTCGGCCTATGCCCGGCAGTTCCTCGAGATGATGCAGAAGCCCGATGTCGACCAGATCGACGGACTGTCGCCGGCGATCTCGATCGAGCAGAAGACTACCTCGCGCAATCCGCGCTCGACGGTCGGCACTGTGACCGAGATCTACGACTATATGCGGCTGCTCTTTGCCCGTGTCGGCGTGCCCTATTCGGCGGCGACCGGCCTGCCGATCGAGAGCCAGACCGTCAGCCAGATGGTCGACCGCGTACTCGATTTCGGCGAGGGCACCCGTCTTTATATTCTGGCGCCGCTGGTGCGCGGGCGCAAGGGCGAATACAAGAAAGAACTGGCGGAGCTGATGAAGAAGGGCTTCCAGCGCGTCAAGGTCGACGGCCAGTTCTACGAGATCGCCGAGGCGCCGGTGCTCGACAAGAAATACAAGCACGACATCGACGTGGTCGTCGACCGCATTGTTGTGCGCTCGGATGTCTCGGCCCGCCTGGCGGACAGCCTGGAAACCTGCCTGAAGCTCGCCGACGGGCTGGCGGTGGCCGAATTCGCCGACAAGCCGCTGCCGCCGGAAGAGACCTCGGCTGGCGGTTCGGCCAACAAGTCGCTGAACGAGACGCATGAGCGCGTGCTGTTTTCGGAGAAATTCGCCTGCCCGGTCTCCGGCTTCACCATTCCCGAGATCGAGCCCAGGCTGTTCTCCTTCAACAATCCCTTCGGCGCCTGCCCGACCTGCGACGGCCTCGGCGCCCAGCAGAAGATCGATCGGGATCTGATCGTGCCCGAGCCTGAGCGGACGCTGCGCGACGGGGCGATCGCGCCCTGGGCCAAATCGACCTCGCCCTATTACAACCAGACGCTGGAAGCACTGGGCAAACATTACGGCTTCAAGCTCGGCACCCGCTGGAACGATCTTTCCGACGAGGCCAAGGACGTCATTCTCAACGGCACCGACGACAAGATCGAATTCCATTATGCCGACGGCGCCCGCTCCTATACGACGCAGAAGAACTTCGAAGGCATCATCACCAATCTCGAGCGTCGCTGGAAGGAGACCGATTCCGCCTGGGCGCGTGAGGACATCGAGCGCTTCATGTCGGCGGCACCCTGCCCTTCCTGCAACGGTTTCCGCCTGAAGCCGGAAGCGCTGGCGGTGAAGATCGCCACGCTGCATATCGGCGAAGTGACTGGCATGTCGATCCGCGTCGCCCGCGACTGGTTCGAGACGCTGCCGGCCAGCTTCAACGCCAAGCAGAACGAGATTGCCGTGCGCATCCTCAAGGAAATCCGCGACCGGCTGCGCTTCCTCAACGATGTCGGCCTGGAATATCTCAGCCTGTCGCGCAATTCCGGCACGCTGTCTGGCGGCGAAAGCCAGCGCATCCGGCTGGCCTCGCAGATCGGCTCGGGGCTGACCGGCGTGCTCTACGTGCTCGACGAGCCGTCGATCGGCCTGCATCAGCGCGACAATGCCCGGCTGCTCGACACGCTGAAGCACCTGCGCGACATCGGCAACACCGTCATCGTCGTCGAACATGACGAGGATGCGATCATGACGGCCGACGACGTGGTCGATATCGGCCCGGCCGCCGGCATTCACGGCGGCCAGGTCATCGCCCACGGCACGCCACAGGATATCATGGACAATCCGCAGTCGCTGACCGGCAAATATCTGTCGGGCGAACTTGGCGTTCCCGTTCCCAACGAGCGCCGCAAGCAGAAGAAGGGCCGCGAGATCAAGGTGGTCGGGGCGCGCGGCAACAATCTGAAGAACGTCACGGCGGCAATCCCGCTCGGCGTGTTCACCGCGGTAACCGGCGTTTCCGGCGGCGGCAAATCCACCTTCCTGATCGAGACGCTTTATAAATCGGCGGCAAGGCGGGTCATGGGCGCGCGCGAAAATCCGGCCGATCACGACCGCATCGACGGATTCGAGCATATCGACAAGGTGATCGACATCGACCAGTCGCCAATCGGCCGCACGCCGCGCTCGAACCCGGCGACCTATACCGGCGCCTTCACGCCGATCCGCGACTGGTTCGCCGGCCTACCGGAAGCAAAAGCGCGCGGCTACCAGCCGGGCCGCTTCTCCTTCAACGTCAAGGGCGGGCGCTGCGAGGCCTGCCAGGGCGACGGCGTCATCAAGATCGAGATGCACTTCCTGCCCGATGTCTACGTCACCTGCGACGTCTGCCACGGCAAGCGCTACAATCGCGAGACGCTCGACGTCACCTTCAAGCAGAAGTCGATTGCCGACGTGCTCGATATGACAGTCGAGGAAGGCGTCGATTTCTTCGCGGCGGTGCCGGCCGTGCGCGACAAACTGCAATCGCTGAAGGATGTCGGCCTCGGTTATATCAAGGTCGGCCAGCAGGCCAACACGCTTTCCGGCGGCGAGGCGCAGCGCGTCAAGCTAGCCAAGGAGCTGTCGAAACGCTCGACGGGGCGCACGCTCTATATTCTCGACGAACCGACGACCGGCCTGCATTTCCACGACGTCGCCAAGCTGCTTGAAATGCTGCACGAACTGGTCAATCAGGGCAATTCGGTGGTGGTGATCGAGCACAATCTCGAAGTCATCAAGACGGCCGACTGGGTGCTCGATTTCGGTCCCGAAGGCGGCGATGGCGGCGGCGAGATCGTGGCTTTCGGCACGCCCGAGGCGATCGTCAAGGAGAAGCGCTCCTACACCGGGCACTTCCTCAAGGAATTGCTGGAACGGCGGCCGGCGAAGAGGGCGGCTGCGGCGGAATGACGATGAGGCCAGCGTCGCCCGAAGATCTGCAAAGGATCACGACGCTGACAGCAGCCGCTTATCGGCCCTATACCGAACTGTTCGGCGTTCCGCCGATCCCGGTGACGGAGGATTACGCGCCTCGCATCGAACGCGGCGAGATCTGGCTGCGCGAGGTCGGCGGCGAAACGGCCGGCCTAGTCGTCGTCGAGCAGCATTCCGATCATCTTATGCTGTTCAGCATCGCGGTCTCGCCGGCCTTTCAGGGGGCCGCACATGGTCTGGCGATGCTCAAGTGGGTGGAGGGCAAGGCGCGCGAATGGGCGCAGCCTGAGATCCGGCTCTATACCAATGCACTGATGGAGCGGAACATCGGGCTCTATCGCGCCTTCGGCTTTCAGGAAACGGGTCGCCGGCCGAACCCTTATCGGCCAGGGTGGACGCTCGTGGATATGACAAAACAGATCGACGCGGCCTGAGCGGTTGCGAATGGGGAGGACGACATGACGAAATCCGGCACTATACGCACCGGCATCGGCGGCTGGACCTTCGAGCCCTGGCGCGGGCATTTCTTTCCCGATGACCTGAGACAGAAGGACGAGCTGAATTATGCCAGCCGCCAGCTGAAGGTCATCGAGGTCAACGGTACCTATTACAGCACGCAGAAGCCGGCGGTTTTCGCCAAATGGGCGGCGGATGTGCCCGACGGTTTCATCTTTTCGCTGAAGGCGACGCGTTTCGTCACCAACCGGCGAGTGCTTGCCGAAGCCGGTGAATCGATGGAGCGGTTCCTGTCATCGGGCATCAGCGAACTTGGCGATCATCTCGGGCCGCTGCTCTGGCAATTCGCGCCGACGAAGAGGTTCGATCCGCAAGATTTCGAGGCCTTCCTGAAGCTGCTGCCGGCAAAACAGGACGGGCTGGCGCTCCGCCACGTGGTCGAGGTCCGGCACGATTCCTTCAAAGTGCCGGAATTCGTGGCACTGCTGGCGAAATACGGCGTGGCGCCGGTCTGCGCCGAACATTTCGAATATCCGATGATCGCCGATGTTACGGCCGACTTCGTCTATGCCAGGCTGCAAAAGGGATCGGACGATATCCCAACCTGCTATCCCGATAAGGACCTGAAGGCCTGGGCAAACCGACTGGAGACCTGGGCGGGGGGCAAGGTCCCGGACGATCTGCCACTGATCGATGGGGATCGCAAGGTGAGGGCCGAGCCGCGCGACGTCTTTGCCTTCATGATCCACGAGGGCAAGGTCAATGCCCCGCATGGGGCGATCGCCCTGCAGCAGGCGCTGGCGAAATAAGCCAACGCCGAGCCTCGAACCGGAATGCGTCGAACGGGCTAAAGCGGCAAGACGTGGGTGGCGAGCTCCTCCGCCGTCAGGCCTTTTCCCGCACGCTGGCCGGCTTCTCCATGGAGCCAGACGCCAGCGGCTGCGGCCTCGAAGGCCGGAAGGCCCTGTGCGAGCAATCCGCCGATGATGCCGGCGAGCACGTCGCCGGAACCGGCAGTGGCAAGCCAGACGGGCGCGTTGGTATTGATCAGCGCACGGCCGTCCGGCGCGGCGATGACGGTATCGGCGCCTTTGTAGACGATCGCGGCATTGGCGCGGCGGGCAGCGGCCACGGATTTATCGACTTTCCCAAGCGTATCGTCGCCTGATATATCGGGAAAGAGCCGGGCGAATTCGCCTTCGTGCGGGGTCAACACCAGGCGCGGCTCACCCCGGAAAAGATCGAATAGCTGCTGCGGGTCGTCCTTGAACGAGGAAATGCCATCGGCATCGAGCACGAGATGGCGCTCGGCAAGGGTCGAGACGAGGCCGCGCGCCCTGGCGCCGATGCCGAAACCGGGGCCGAGAACAAAGGCCTGCAACCGCTTATCGGCAAGCCAGTCTTCGAGGTCGGCCTCGTCGTCGATTGCGTGCAGCATGACGGCGGTGAGATGCGCAGCATTGGCGGCCATCGCCGCGCGCGGGGCTGCGATCGTCACCAGGCCGGCACCGGCCTTCAGGCCGGAGATCGCCGACATGCGCGCGGCCCCAGTCTTGTCGGCTTCGCCTGAGAAGACGACCAGATGGCCGCGCTTGTATTTATGGGTTTCCAGCTGCTCGGCCGGCAGCACATCCTTCCAGGCATCCGGCCTGTTCTCGGCGATGACGCCGCCCGCCGCAGCCCTGACGATGCGGGCGGGAATGCCGATATCGAAGATCTCCAACTCACCGCAAAGCTCCCTGCCCGGCATCAGCAGATGGCCGGGCTTGCGGGTCATGAAGGTGATGGAGTTGCAGGCCTGGAAGGCGGCCCCAAGCACCCTGCCGGTGCGGCCATCCAGGCCGGAGGGCAGATCGATGGCAAGCACGGGAAGACCGCCCTTAGTGACTTGCTCGATCACCATGCGGACATCGGCCGGCACCTCGCGGCCGAGCCCCGCACCGAACAGGCCGTCGATGACGACGTCGCCGGTTTCGGGCCGATAGAGGTCGAGTGCCTGTCCCTCCAATGCGCAGCCGTCGCGGGCACGTGCAGCGTCGCCCTTCAGCCTGGCGGGGTTGCCGAGATGGAAGAGCGCCACTGGTGCCCCGCCCTCCTGCAGATGTCTTGCCGCGATATAGGCGTCGCCGCCATTGTTGCCAGGCCCGCAGAGCACGACGAAGCGCAAAGCTCCGGGACGAAGGCGCAAGCCAGCCGCCGCGACCGCCGCCCCTGCCCTTTCCATCAAGGCAAAGGAATCGATGCCGGACGCGGCAGCGGCAGCGTCGACCGCGGCCATTTCGGCAGGCGTGAGAAGAAGATCGGAGAGTTCGTGGCTCATCGGCCTATTCAATCAAAAAACGCCTAAAAAACAACCGCCTGAAACACCAAAGAAAAGAACTAATTTTGTGCATTTGCCTATATTTTCATCTTACCGAGACATATTTGCGCGACTCCTTAAACACATGTCTTTTTCGAATTTCGATATGATTTTGATCGAGGCACAGAGTTTTTCCGCTGGTTTGCCACCAAATCCTCATCAAAATCCCCGCAAACGCGGCGGTTTCGGCAAAATCCTCGTATTTTTTTAAGAAGATGGATTTCAAACTGGCACGATATCTGCATCATATCCGGCGAGCGGGAAAATTCCTGCCACAACGGGAGAAGCGGAGAGACATTTTCTCATGAAAAAGATCGAAGCGATCATTAAGCCTTTCAAGCTGGACGAAGTGAAGGAAGCCCTTCAGGAAGTCGGCCTGCAAGGTATCACGGTGACGGAAGCCAAGGGTTTCGGCCGTCAGAAGGGCCACACGGAACTTTACCGCGGAGCCGAATACGTCGTCGATTTTCTGCCGAAGGTAAAAGTCGAGGTCGTGCTGGCCGACGAGAACGCGGAGGCCGTCATCGACGCGATCCGCAAGGCGGCGCAGACCGGCCGCATCGGAGACGGAAAAATCTTCGTCTCCAACGTCGAAGAGGTCATCCGCATCCGTACCGGCGAGACCGGCATCGACGCCATCTGACCCACTTTGCCTAGCGCGCAAAGTTCGATACGGTCAGCGCAGCTATGTATTGTCATCGCAAATCGGAGGAAGGTATTTAATGGCGACCGCAAGCGAAATTCTGAAGCAGATCAAGGAGAACGACGTGAAGTTCGTCGATCTGCGCTTCACCGACCCGAAGGGCAAGCTGCAGCATGTGACGATGGACGTCGTCTGCGTCGACGAGGACATGTTCGCTGACGGCGTGATGTTCGACGGCTCCTCGATCGGCGGCTGGAAGGCCATCAACGAGTCCGACATGGTGCTGATGCCCGATACCGAGACGGTGCATATGGACCCGTTCTTCGCACAGTCGACCATGGTCATCGTCTGCGATATTCTCGATCCGGTTTCCGGCGAGGCCTATAACCGCGATCCGCGCGGCACCGCCAAAAAGGCCGAAGCCTATCTCAAAGCATCCGGCATCGGCGACACGATCTTCGTCGGCCCGGAAGCCGAATTCTTCGTCTTCGACGACGTCAAGTACAAGGCCGATCCTTACAATACCGGCTTCAAACTCGATTCGACCGAACTGCCGTCGAACGACGACACCGATTACGAAACAGGCAACCTCGGCCATCGCCCGCGCGTCAAGGGCGGCTATTTCCCGGTTCCGCCGGTAGACAGCGCCCAGGACATGCGTTCCGAAATGCTGACGGTTCTCTCCGAGATGGGCGTCGTCGTCGAAAAGCATCACCATGAAGTCGCCGCTGCCCAGCACGAACTCGGTATCAAGTTCGATACGCTGGTGCGCAACGCCGACAAGATGCAGATCTACAAATACGTCGTGCATCAGGTGGCCAATGCCTATGGCAAGACGGCGACCTTCATGCCGAAGCCGATCTTCGGCGACAACGGCTCGGGCATGCACGTGCACCAGTCGATCTGGAAGGGCGGCAAGCCGACCTTTGCAGGCGATGAATATGCCGGCCTTTCCGAGAGCTGCCTCTACTACATCGGCGGCATCATCAAGCATGCCAAGGCAATCAACGCCTTCACCAATCCGTCGACGAATTCCTACAAGCGCCTCGTCCCGGGCTATGAGGCACCGGTTCTGCTGGCGTACTCCGCGCGCAACCGCTCGGCCTCCTGCCGCATTCCATTCGGCACCAACCCGAAGGCAAAACGCGTCGAAGTCCGTTTCCCGGATCCGACCGCCAACCCCTATCTCGCCTTCGCCGCCATGCTGATGGCCGGCCTCGACGGCATCAAGAACAAGATCCATCCTGGCAAGGCCATGGACAAGGATCTCTACGACCTGCCGCCGAAGGAATTGAAGAAGATCCCGACCGTCTGCGGCTCGTTGCGCGAAGCACTCGAAAGCCTCGACAAGGACCGCAAGTTCCTGACGGCCGGCGGCGTGTTCGACGACGACCAGATCGATGCCTTCATCGAGCTGAAGATGGCAGAGGTGATGCGTTTCGAAATGACGCCGCATCCGGTAGAATACGACATGTACTATTCGGCCTGATTGGCCCGAACACGGAAAGTCCCGGTCCCCGGGGCTTTCCCCTCCAGGGTCATGGACGCCAGCAGGAGGATATGACGTTCATGTGACGAGCTTGCGCAAAAATCTTGATTTGCGTGGCACCAATCACCAAATTTGGTGATGAAAGGAAGTCGTACCATGAAAGAAAGAGTAGCAAAGTTCAGTATTGGCGAAGTGGTTCGGCACAAGGTTTTCCCGTTTCGCGGCGTCATCTTCGACGTTGATCCGGAGTTCGCGAATACGGAGGAATGGTGGAATTCCATTCCGGCCGAGGTGCGCCCAAGCAGGGACCAACCCTTCTATCACCTGCTCGCCGAAAATGACGACAGCGAATATGTCGCTTATGTTTCCGAACAGAACCTGATGAACGATGAAAGCGGCACGCCGCTTCGCAACCCGCAGATCTACCAGATTTTCGATCAGGCCCCGTCAGGGCAGTTCAAACCCAAGATGAGCTTCGCCCACTAGATCAAACGTGCCGATCAACAAACAAGGCCTCGCCTCTCCCAGCGAGGCCTTTTCTTTTGCCTTCTGCCGAGAAAAGCCCCTCATCCCGGCTGCCGCCACCGACCGGGGTCGAGCCACGGGTCTCGACCCGTCCTTCGGACCCCCGCACGCGGGGCGAAGGGACCAAGCCGCAAGCTCTCTGTCCCCCTCAGCCCTCTCGTAAGGCACGTCCCCTCTCCCCGTTTTTCAAGGGGAAAGGGTTAGGGTGAGGGGCAGCTTCAGGTTCGAAACGAACAGCCATGGCGCCAGCAGTCGATCAACAAAAAACCCGGCACGAAGCCGGGTTCTATTCAATACGGCGGCAGGCGGCAGGGATTACTGCGCCTTGGCTGCCTTCTGGGCGTCTTCAAGCTTCTTGCGGGCTTCCTCGGCCTTCTTCTGCATGCTGTCCTGCAGGCTGCGCTGGCTTTCAGCGAGCTTGGATTCGGAAACCGGTTCGCCGTCATAAGCGCCGGTGAAGCCTTCGAGCGAGATCTTGATCGGGTTCGGAGCGCGACGGAAATTGATCGAGGTGAAGATCACGTCGCTGCCCTTCTTCAGGCTGGCGATCATCGCGTCGGTCAGCGGAACTTCGGCCGTGCACTTGTCCGGCAGGCAGACGGCGTAGTCAAGCTTCTGGCCCTTGCCGCCGTCGATCTGCATGATGACGCCCGGGGGGATCAGGCGAGCCGTCGGAACCGAGACCTGCAGGAGCTTGCGGTTGATCTTGCCGGAAACCGAGATCAGGCCAACGGCCGTGACGAGCTGGCCGCCATTGGCGAGAATCAGGTTCTGGACAACACAGATGTCGTTGTCTTCCTGCTTGCTGCAGGTCTTGTACCAGCCGAGCTTCGGCGCGCCGGTGGCCTGCGCCTGGCCATCGGCAGGAGCCGCCGCTTCCTGGGCGAAGGAGGAGACCGGAGCCGAAGCGGCGCCGAACATCACTGCCAGAACGGACAGCGCTGCCCGCATTTTCTTTTCAGACTTGAACATCATAACGAATTCCGTCTCCTGATATCCGTTCGAGACGGCGACTTGCCGCCCCAACCTCGGGTCGTTCGGCACTCACCTCTTAAAAAAATAAGGCAAATGCATGACCCCGAAACTTCGGGTTCACCTGTTACATCGCAGCGTTCAAGATATCCAGCATTTCTTTGGCGATTTGAGGAGCATTTCGTCGCGATGCCAAAGAATTCGGCGCTCCGTGTTGGAATCGCTCGACCCCATGATAATCTCCGCGGTGAATCATGCCCCGTTTTTGTGGTCTCAAGGATTGCCGAATGCTCCGGATCATCGTCTTCCTCGTCTTGTCGCTGCTGTGCGGCGCTGCCGCCGCCGAGCCGCTGCATGGCATCGCGATGCATGGCGAGCCGGCTTTGCCGGCGGATTACAAACACTTCCCTTACGTCAATCCGGATGTGAAGAAGGGCGGCAGGATCACCTACGGCGTCGTTGGCACCTTCGACAGCCTCAACCCGTTCATCCTGAAGAGCATGCGCACGACGGCGCGCGGCATGTGGGATCCGGAATATGGCAATCTCGTCTACGAATCGCTGATGCAGCGCTCCAGGGACGAGCCCTTCACGCTGTACGGCCTGCTGGCCGAGACGGTCGAATGGGACGACGACAGGAGCTTCATCCAGTTCAACCTCAATCCGAAGGCAAAATGGGCCGACGGCCAGCCGGTGACGCCTGAGGACGTGATGTTCAGCTTCGAGCTGATGCGCGACAAGGGCCGCGTACCTTTCGCCAACCGCCTCAACGTCGTCGCCAAGATGGAGAAGGTCGGCGAACACAGCGTGCGCTTCACCTTCAACGAGAAGGCCGACCGGGAGACGCCTTTGATCTTCGGCCTTTTCCCGGTTCTGCCGAAACATGCGATCGATCCGGAAACCTTCGACCGTTCGTCACTGACGCCGCCTGTGGGATCCGGTCCCTACAAGGTGAAGACTGTGAAGCCCGGCGAGAGCATCACCTATGAACGTGATCCGAATTACTGGGGCAAGGACATTCCGGCCAAGGTCGGCACCGATAATTACGACACGATCACCGTCCAGTATTTCCTGCAGGATACGACGCTGTTCGAGGCTTTCAAGAAGGGTGATGTCGACGTCTATCCCGACGGCAATCCCGGCCATTGGGCCAATGCCTATAATTTCCCCGCCGTCACCTCGGGCTCTGTCGTCAAGGACGTGGCAACGCCGAAACTGCCGAGCGGCATGCTCGGCTTCGTGTTCAACACGCGCCGGCCGATCTTTGCCGATCTCAAAGTGCGGGAAGGCCTGTCGCTGGTGTTCGATTTCGAATGGGCAAACAAGAACCTTTATTCCAGTGCCTACAAGCGGACCCAGAGCTTCTGGCAGAACTCCGAGCTGTCAAGCTTCGGCGTACCCGCCAATGCCGCCGAGCTTGCCCTGCTCGGGCCGATCAAGAGCAAAATCGCACCTGACATTCTCGACGGCACCTATAAGCTGCCGGTCACCGACGGCTCCGGCCGCGACCGCAATGTGCTGAAACAGGCTGTTGGATTGTTGAAAGAGGGCGGCTATGCGATCCAGGGCGGCAAGATGGTGGATGCCTCCGGCCGCCAGCTCGCCTTTGAAATCATGACGCAGAATGCCGACCAGGAGAAGCTCGCCGTTGCCTATCAGCGATCGCTGCAGACGATCGGCATTGCCGCTTCGATTCGCACGGTCGACGATTCGCAATATCAGAGCCGGACGAACAGCTTCGACTACGACATGATCATGAAGTCCTACACTTCGTCACTGTCGCCTGGAAACGAACAGCTCGGCCGCTGGTCTTCGGCCTCCAAGACCCGCGAGGGCACCGACAGTTTCGCCGGTGTCGCCGATCCCGATATCGATACGCTGATCGACCATCTGCTCAGGGCGCGCTCTGCCGAGGATTTCACCGCAGCGGTGCGCGCCTACGACCGGCTGCTGCTTTCCGGCCATTACGTGCTGCCGCTCTACCATATCGACCAGCAATGGGTGGCGCGCAGCAAGCGCATCGGCCATCCCGACAGCGTGCCGCTCAATGGCTATCAGTTGCCGGTCTGGTGGGATACGAGCGTGCAGTAAGAAAGCCGAATCGGGCCGGCTGAAATTCTCCGTTCTGAGACGGATAGAATAAGGAAAATTATCATGGAGCGTATCACCATCGACGTCGTCTCGGATGTCGTCTGCCCCTGGTGCTATCTCGGCAAAGCGCGGCTGGATCTCGCCATCGCCGAGGTGCAGGACCAAATCGGCGTTGATATCAACTGGCGTCCGTACCGGCTCAATCCCGACTTCCCCAAGGAGGGTGTCGACCAGAAGAAGGCGCTGGCGGAGAAGCTCGGCGGCGAAGAACGGGTGGCGCAGGCCCATAAGATGCTCACTGATTTAGGGCGTGAGGTCGGCATCGCCTTCGATTTCGAAGCGATCAAGATCGGCCCGAACACGCTCGACGCCCATCGGCTGATCCACTGGGCGCTGATCGAAGGCCGCGAGAAGCAGGACAAGGTCGTTGCCGCCCTGTTCACGGCGAATTTTGAGGAAGGCCGCAATGTCGGCGACCACGCGGTGCTGCTCGATATCGCCGAGAAGGCCGGCCTCGACCGCTCGGTTATCGCCTCGCTGCTCGCCTCCGATGCCGACCATGATCTCATTATTGCCGAGATCACCGCAGCCCAGGAGATGGGCGTCAACGGTGTGCCGTTCTTCATCTTCGACCAGCAATACGCCGTCAGCGGCGCCCAGACGCCCGACGTGCTGGCAAACGCGTTGCGCGATATCGCCAAGGCGAAGGCCGAGGCGCGGTCGGGGCTGAACTAATACCGCCGGCCATGCGGGTCGAGATTTAAGAGCAGCGACAAAGCTGGGCCGAGGATTTCGCAATGCTCAAGCGCGCCGTCCTGCAAGTGGCGCCTGCCTGAGCCTATCTGCATCACAACGGGTCGGCTACCGTTCCCGGCCTTCATCGAAGGATATCATCATTATCCACCGACAGCGAACGATCATGGCGCATTCGAACGGGCTGGTTTCGAGCTTCATCCTCTCCCAGAAATACCTCATCAGGGTTGCAGACAGGCGTCCGACGACTATCAAATGCACGAAAACTTAACCTCTGGTTGATACTGCTTAGGGATGCATTATAAGGATCCCATGTCCGATACATCCAGAGCGCGAGGCTTTTTAATAGGTCTTACCGGATGCGCCTATGCCATCGTCCCAATACTGGCCTGGTTCGTTGGCCTATCGGTGGATCTAAGAGGCTTCGCCCAGCCAATCGGCGCCGCTCTGGTTTTCCTCATGGTCCTCGGCCCGCTTTGCCATTGGCGTAGAATCCCGTCTCTGAAATGCATCGTAGAATGCACCGGCTTCGGTGTATTGCTAACTGCGCCACTTGTAGTGTCCACCTACGTTGCTTTTGCTCTGAAGCAACCTCTGCAGGATCAACAGCTTCTACAATTGGATCGCCGTCTCGGTATCGATTGGTTGAGCTTGATTGCTTTTTTCGACACAAATCCGCTGCTCGCAAAATCATTGACCTTTGCTTATCAAACATTCCACCTTCAGCTTTTATTTCTTCCGGTGCTGTTAAGCCTATGCGGTCAACGCGCTCGCGCGTATCAGATCGTCGGCACATACGGCCTTATTTGTGTCATCGCGAGCATCATCACCATTTGGTATCCCGCGCTCGGAACCTACACTGATTTTGCAGTCAGTCCCCACGATCTCAAAAATATCAATGGCATGCTCGGCGTGGAATACGTCCCTCAAATCGTAGCCGTCAGGGATGACCCAAATTTTATCCTGCAATTACAGTATGCAAGCGGCATCATCTCTTTCCCGTCGGTCCACGCGGCGGTGGCTGTATTGTGCAGTTGGGGCGCTTGGATAATAAGATGGATTCGATTTCCGATGATCTTCTTGAATGCATTGATGCTGCTGTCCGCCATCACCGAAGGCGGCCACTATGTGGTCGATTTGGTTGCTGGAATTGGTGTTGCGGGCTTCAGCATAGCCTTTGTGTTATATATTTCCCGTGGCGGCAGCGTCCAATTTTATCCAGGGAAAACACGTAGTGGATTTAGTACCTTAGCATCGGACCGCTAATTGTACGCAATCCGGCTCTTCAGCTGACGAATCATATCAAGGGACCTGAATGAGCAGCGCATTCCAGCTTCCCTGCAACGCGAAGTTATAGGGTTTCTTGCCTGATAACGGCTCCCACTTAGCCCAAAACCGGAACGCAACGCACCTCGGTCTTCACCGAATTGGCGATGAAGCATTCGTCGTGGGCGCGATGGTGCAGGGTTTCGAGTTCGCTTCGGGAGGGCTGCTTGTCGCCGGAGAAGACGACATGCGGTCTCAGCGTCACGACGGTGATGGCGAGACGGCCTTCGGCATTCCTCTCCATGATGCCCTCGGCGGCATCGGTGTAGCTGTCGACGCAGAATCGCTGCTTTGCGGCAATCGACAGGAACCAGAGCATGTGACAGCTGGAGAGCGAGGCGACGAAAGCCTCTTCCGGATCGACGGCGTCTTCGACCGAATAGGGCAGCGGAACGACATGCGCCGAGGAGGACGCCCGCACCTCGATGCCGCCGTCGAAGGTCCAGCGATGGGCGCGGCTGTAGCGGGTATCGGTGAAGGTCTCGCCGTCTCGCTGCCAGGCGATCGTTGCGCCGTATGTAGCCACGCCCGTCTCCCTCGGTCTATTTCGCCATCTCGGCCAGTTGCGTCATGATAACGGCAGCGCCCTGCAGGCGTTTTTCCGGGGTCGGCAGGTCGCGGGTCAGGAACAGGCTGTGGTCGGGGCGGATCTTCGCCATCGCGCCCTGCTTGCCGATATAGCCGACGAGGTTTGCCGGGTTGGGGAATTCCTTGTTACGGAACTGCACGACGACGCCCTTCGGGCCGGCATCGAGCTTTTCGACATTGGCGGTGCGGCAGAGCGACTTGATGTAGACGATCTTCAGCAGGTGCTGGACCTCGATCGGCATCGGCCCGAAGCGGTCGATCATCTCGGCGCCGAAGCCGTCGATCTCCTTGAGTTCGGTGATTTCGCCAAGACGGCGGTAGAGCGCCATGCGTAGGTGCAGGTCGGGAACGTAGCCCTCCGGGATCATCACCGTCGTGCCAACCGATATCTGTGGCGACCAGCCGGTATCGTGGATCTCGTCGACACCTTTGACCTCGGCGACCGCCTCTTCCAGCATCTGCTGATAAAGTTCGAAGCCGACCTCCTTGATGTGGCCCGACTGCTCTTCGCCGAGCAGGTTGCCGGCGCCGCGAATATCGAGATCATGGCTTGCCAGCTGGAAGCCGGCGCCGAGCGTATCCAGCGATTGCAGCACCTTCAGCCGGCGCTCAGCGGTGGCCGTCAGCACCTTGTTGACAGGCAGGGTGAAGAGCGCGAAGGCGCGCACCTTCGAGCGGCCGACGCGGCCGCGCAGCTGATAGAGCTGGGCAAGGCCGAACATATCGGCGCGGTGGACGATCAGCGTGTTGGCTGTGGGTACGTCGAGGCCGGATTCGACGATGGTGGTCGACAGCAGCACGTCGTAACGGCCTTCATAAAAGGCATTCATGATGTCTTCGAGTTCGCCGGCCGGCATCTGGCCATGGGCGACGGCGACCTTCAGCTCCGGCAAATCCGACTGCAGGAAGGCATGCACATCCTCCAGGTCGGCAAGCCGCGGGCAGACATAGAAGCTCTGGCCGCCGCGGTAATGCTCGCGCATCAGCGTCTCGCGGATGATCAGACTGTCGAAAGGCGAGATGAAGGTGCGCACCGCCATGCGGTCGACCGGCGGCGTGGTGATCAGCGACAGTTCGCGCACGCCGGTCATCGCAAGCTGCAGCGTACGCGGGATCGGCGTTGCCGACAGCGTCAGCACATGCACGTCGCTCTTCAGCTCCTTCAGCCGCTCCTTGTGCTTGACGCCGAAATGCTGCTCCTCATCGATAACAAGCAGGCCGAGATTGGCGAACTTGATGCCGGCGCCGAGCAGCGCATGGGTGCCGACGACGATATCGGTCTTGCCTTCGGCGACTTCCTTCTTGGTCAGCGCCAGTTCCTTGGCTCCAACCAGGCGCGACGCCTGCTGGATGCGCACCGGCAGGCCGCGGAATCGCTCGGAAAAAGTCTTGAAATGCTGGCGGGAGAGCAATGTCGTCGGCACGACGATGGCGACCTGGGCGCCGTTCATCGCCGCGACGAAAGCGGCACGCAGCGCCACTTCGGTCTTGCCGAAGCCGACGTCGCCGCAAACGAGGCGGTCCATCGGCCGGCCGGCGCCGAGATCGGAGCGCACGGCCTCGATCGCAGCATCCTGGTCTTCGGTCTCATCATAGGGGAAGCGGGCGGCAAATTCGTCGTAAAGGCCTTCCGGCGTCGTCAGCATCGGCGCATGGCGCGTCAGGCGCTCGGCGGCGATGCGGATCAGCGCATCAGCCATATCGAGCAGCCGCTTCTTCAGCTTGGCCTTGCGCATCTGCCAGGCGCCGCCGCCGAGCTTGTCGAGCTGGGCCTCGGTGCCCTCACCGCCATAACGCGAAAGAAGGTCGATATTTTCGACCGGCAGGAAGAGCTTGGCCTCGTCGGCATATTGCAGTTCGAGGCAGGCATGCGGGGCGCCTGCGGCCTCGATGGTCCTCAGCCCGATGAAGCGGCCGATGCCGTGTTCGGCGTGGACGACGATCGAGCCTTCGTCGAGGCCTGCGACTTCCGAGATGAAATCGGCAGCGCGCTTGCGGCGCTTGGAGCGGCGCACCATGCGGTCGCCGAGAATATCCTGCTCGCCGATGACGACGAGGTCGCCGGCTTCGAAGCCGGCTTCGAGACTGAACACGGCGGCGGCCGCCTCGCCTCTCGCCAGCGAGCCGAGATCCTTCAGCGCCTCGATCGGCTTGACCTTTTCCAGGCCGTGCTCGTTCAGCACCTGCAGCAGGCGCTCCAGCGAGCCTTCGGTCCAGGCAGTGACGAGCACCTTCGCCCCGCCGGCACGGCGGTCGGCGATATGTTTGACGACGACGTCGAAGATGTTGATGCGTTCGGCATCGCCGCCGCCTTCGGCGTTCGAGCGAGCCCAGCGCTGGCCCTGACGGGCGTCGATATTGACGACGCGGCGCGCCTCGCCCTCATGCTCGTTGAAGGGGCTGATGCGGATCGCCCCGAGCGCGTCGAGGGTTTTGGCGAAAAGCTTGCTGTCGAGGTAGAGTTGGCCGGGCGTCACCGGCTTGTAGGGCGTGCCCTGCGCCATCTGGCCCTTGGCCGGCTGGCCGGAATTCAGGCGGGCGTCGTAATAATCGAAGACCAGCTTGGAGCGCTCTTCGGCCGCTTCACGCACCGTATGGTCGGTGGCGATACGGAAGCCGCTGAGATAATCGAAGACGGTATCGAGCTTCTCGTAGAACAGCGGCAGCCAGTGCTCCATGCCCGGATAACGGCGGCCTTCGGAGACGGCGAGATAGAGCGCGTCGTCGCGCGTGGTGGCGCCGAAAGCGGAGAGGTAATTCTTGCGGAAGCGGCTGATCGTGTCCGGCGTCAGCGTCACCTCGCTCATCGGGTTGAGATCGAGGGAGCGCACCTGCCCGGTCGTGCGCTGGCTTCCTGGATCGAAGCTACGGATCGATTCCAGCGTATCGCCGAAGAAATCCAGGCGGACCGGCTCTTCCGAACCCGGCACGAAAACATCGAGAATGCCGCCGCGCACGGCATATTCGCCGACCTCGCGTACGGTTGCGACACGCTCAAAGCCGTTGCGCTCCAGGCGGCCAGCAAGATCGTCCATGCGCAGCTGGTTGCCGGGACGGGCCGAAAAGCTCAGGCTTTCGATGACATCCTGCGGCGCCACCTTCTGCAGCATGGCATTGGCGGTGACGAGCACGATGGCCGCATGCGGCTTCTTCCGGTGGGCGATGAGGCCGCCGAGTGCTGCGAGCCGGCGGGCCGAGGTATCGGCACTCGGCGAAACGCGGTCATAAGGCAGGCAGTCCCAGGCCGGCAGGGTGAGAACCGGAATATCGGGGGCGACAAAGCCCAACATCTGCTCGAGGTCGGCCATGCGATGGCCGTCTGATATGACATAGGCGACCGGCTCTCCCGCTCGGGCGAGCTCGGCGAGCAACAGAGGTTCCAGACCTGACGGCACATTGCCGATCGTCAGCGGCTCGGCAATGGCCGCAAGCTTCTTCGCATCGAAACCAGGGATCATTCCGGCGTCCTGAGGGGCTTGTCGAAATCGGGGGTGTAGGCGGCAAGGCGGGTAAACATCGGTGTCTGGAAACGCTCAGGCACAGGCCATGTTCCCATGATCCAGCGAACGAGATCATTGTCCTCTTCCGCCATGATCGTCTCGAATTCGTCGAGCTCTTCCTCCGACAGCGTCGCAATCTCGGCTTCGGCGAACTGGCCGAAGACCAGGTCCATCTCGCGGATGCCGCGGTGCCAGCAGCGGAAAAGGATCCGGCGTCGGCGCGGGTCGAGACCGGCACTGGTGAGCGTGACACCTGTCATGGCATTACCTTCCTGTTGATGCGCCTCTATAGACCCTGGAAAGCGGCTTGTCAGCCTTGCCAAGGCCGCATTGTTCATCGCATTTTGGCAGCATGCGCCCCGCCATTCTCGATCCTCTGTTTTCCCCAATTTCAGGCCTTCCGGGCGTCGGCCCGAAGATCGCCGACCTACTGGTCAAGCTGCTCGGGCGCGAGACGCTGGAGGATTGCCGGGTCATCGATCTGATCTTCCACGCGCCTTTTTCGCTGATCGACCGGCGCAACCAGCCGGGTATCGCCCGCGCGCCGCAGGGCGCGATCGTGACCATCACCGCGCGCGTCGACCGGCACCAGGTGCCGCCGCGCGGCAAGAGCAATAACCCCTACCGCGTTTTCCTGCATGACGAGACCGGCGAGCTGGCGCTGGTCTTCTTCCGCGGCCAGGCCGCCTGGCTGGAAAAACAGCTGCCGATCGATACGGAGGTGACGGTCAGTGGCAAGGTCGACTGGTTCAACGGCCGCGTCTCGATGGTGCATCCCGATTATATCGTCAGGGCGGAGGAGGCAGAGAACCTGCCGCTCGTCGAGCCGATCTATCCGCTGACGGCGGGGCTTTCGCCGAAGACGCTGCGCAAGATCATCGACGCTGCCCTGCCGCGTTTTCCTGAATTGCCGGAATGGATCGATCTCGCCTTGACGCAGAGAGAGGGCCTGCCGTCGATCCGCGACAGCTTCCATATGCTGCACGAGCCACGCGACCCTGCCGATATCGACGCGCAGGCCCCTGCCCGGCGGCGACTTGCCTATGACGAATTCCTCGCCGGTCAGCTGTCGCTGAGCCTGGTGCGGCAGAGGCTGCGCAAGATGGCGGCCCAGCCGGTGCATGCGACGGGAGACATCAGCGGCAAGATCCTGAAGTCCCTGCCCTTCTCGCTCACATCAAGCCAGAACGAGGCGATCGCCGAGGTCTTAAAGGACATGGCCAGAGCCGAGCGCATGCTGCGGCTGCTGCAGGGCGATGTCGGCTCCGGCAAGACGCTGGTGGCGCTGATGGCGATGGCGGCGGTCATCGAGAGCGGCGGCCAGGCCGTGCTGATGGCGCCGACCGAAATCCTGGCACGGCAGCACCATGCGACGATTTCAAAATTCGCCGCCTCCGCCGGGCTCGGCATCGAGATCCTGACCGGCCGCACCAAGGGACGTGAGCGGGAGGACATCCTCGAGCGCATCGCCTCGGGCGCAGCGCAGATCATCATCGGCACGCATGCGCTGTTCCAGGATAGCGTCACCTACGCAAAGCTGATGCTGGCCGTGGTCGACGAGCAGCACCGTTTCGGCGTGCATCAGCGCTTGAGGCTGACCGCCAAGGGCATCTCGCCGCATATGCTGGTGATGACGGCGACGCCGATCCCGCGCACGCTGGTGCTTGCCGCCTTCGGCGATATGGATGTTTCCAAACTCACCGAGAAACCGGCCGGCCGCAAGCCGATCCAGACGATCACCGTGCCGATGGAACGCACCGGCGAAATCGTCGGGCGGCTTCAAAGCGCAATTGTCGAGGGCAAAAAGGCCTACTGGATCTGCCCGCTGGTCGAAGAGTCCGAAGAGCTCGACTTGATGTCGGCCGAGGAGCGGCATGCGACGCTGGTCTCGGCACTCGGTCCTAATGTCGGCCTCATCCACGGCCGGATGAGCGGCCCGGAGAAGGACGCGGCGATGATGGCGTTCAAGAACGGCGAAACCCGTCTTCTGGTCGCCACCACCGTCGTCGAGGTCGGCGTCGACGTGCCGGATGCGACGATCATGGTGATCGAGCATGCCGAACGCTTCGGCCTGGCACAATTGCATCAGCTGCGCGGCCGCGTCGGGCGCGGCGACGAGGCTTCGACCTGCATCCTTCTCTACAAAGGGCCGCTCGGCGAAACCGGCCATGCCAGGCTGTCGATCATGCGCGAGACCGAGGACGGTTTCCGCATCGCCGAGGAGGACCTGAAGCTGCGCGGCGAAGGCGAATTGCTCGGCACCCGCCAGTCCGGCACGCCGGGCTTCCGCATCGCCAGCCTCGAGGCGCATGCCGACCTCTTGGAAATCGCCCGCAAGGACGCGGCCTATCTCATCGAGCGCGATCCGGAATTGACCAGTGACAGGGGAACGGCGATCCGTACCCTGCTCTATCTCTTCCGCCGCGACGAGGCGATCCGTTTTCTCAGGGCTGGTTAGTCGGCTTTAGAAACCGCCACCGGCTTTGGCCGCGGCAAATGTTTCTGCTTCGGCTCGGACGGCTTGTGTCCGGGGGCGACGAGACCGCCGGAAATCAGGAATTTGGCGGCGTCTTCCGGGCTCATGTCGAGCATGACGATCTTATCGCGCGGCACGAAGACGAGGAAACCGGCCGTCGGCACCGGCGTCGGCGGCAGGAAGACGGCGACCATATCCTGGCCCATGGCGTTGAACTTCGACGCGATCTCGCCCTTGGCATCGGTGGCGATGAAGACCAGCGCCCAGAGGCCGGGACCGGGATATTCGATGAGGCCGACCTTCTTGAAGGAATTCGCCTGTTCCTTCAGCACGGTTTCGAAAATCTGCTTCACGCTTCTATAGATCGTGCGCACCAGCGGCATGCGCTGGACGATCGATTCGCCGAAACGGACGATGCTCTGGCCGATCAGGTTCTTGCCGAGAAAGCCGACGACGGTGATCAACACGATGGCGGTCAGCAGACCGAAACCGGGAATGGCGAAATTGAGATAGCTTTCCGGGTTCCAACGCGCCGGAATATAGGGCCTGACCCAGCTGTCAGACCAGTGGATGAAGGTCCAGGTCAGCCAGATGGTAATGGCGATCGGCGCGCAGATGATCAGGCCTGCGAGAAAATTGTTCCTTAACCGGGTCGCCACCGGCATTCTGGGGGTGTTGTCGGTCATCTCTACTGATGAACTCCATCTCAGTCCTGGACAGGCCGGTACGCCGGCCCTTCCCCCTTGTCCGCCGACCAAAATTGCCAGAATTCGGGGCCCGGCACAATATGTTTCGAAGCGAAGATCGGGTCGTTACAGGCTTATTCCACGGTCACGGATTTCGCCAGATTGCGTGGCTGGTCGACATCGGTGCCCATGAAGACGGCGGTGTGATAGGCGAGCAGCTGGATCGGCAGCGAGAAGATCATCGGCGCGATGATTTCGTCGACAACCGGCAGGGTGATGGTCGCCATGGTCGGCAGTTTCGAGGCCGCCGCACCCGCCTCGTCAGTGATGAAGATGATGCGGCCGCCGCGGGCTGCAACCTCCTGCATGTTCGAGACGGTCTTTTCGAAGAAGCGGTCGTAGGGAGCGATGACGATGACCGGCATGTTCTCGTCGATCAGTGCGATCGGTCCGTGCTTCAACTCGCCGGCAGCATAACCTTCGGCATGGATATAGGAGATTTCCTTGAGCTTCAGCGCGCCTTCCATGGCAAGCGGGAAGCTGGTGCCGCGGCCGAGATAGAGCACGTCCTTGCACTTCGACAGCTCCCGCGCCAGGCTTTCCATCTGCGGCTGGATAAGGTTCAGCACCCGGCTCATGATGCGCGGCATTTCGGCCAGATGGCGCACCAGCGCCCTCTCCTCATCGGCACTCACCGTGCCGCGCGCCTTGCCGGCGCCGATCGCCAGCGATGCCAGCACGGCCAGCTGGCAGGTGAAGGCCTTGGTCGAGGCGACGCCGATTTCGGGGCCGGCCATGATCGGGAAGACGGCGTCGGATTCGCGCGCGATCGTCGATTCGCGGACATTGACGACGGCGCCGATCTTCAGGCCGTTGTCGCGGCAATAGCGCAGTGATGCCAATGTATCGGCGGTTTCGCCTGATTGCGAGATGAAGAGCGCTGCCTGCGATGGCGACAGCGGCATTTCGCGGTAGCGGAATTCGGAGGCGACGTCGATCTCGACCGGCAGACGGGCATAGCGCTCGAACCAGTATTTGCCGACGAGGCCGGCGAGATAGGCTGTGCCGCAGGCCGAGATCGCCAGGCCGGTCGCCGCCTTGAAGTCGATCGCCGCGGCATTGGCGCCAATCGTGTTCTCGGCGAAATCGACGTAATGGCTGAGTGCGTGGGAGATCACCTCCGGCTGTTCGTAGATTTCCTTTTCCATGAAATGGCGGTGGTTGCCCTTGTCGACGACATAGGCGGTCGCCTGCGAGATCTGCCGGGCGCGCTTGACCGGCTTGCCGGCGAAATCGATGACGGCGACGCTGTCGCGGGTGAGAACGGCACAATCGCCGTCGACGAGATAGGTGATCTCGTTGGTGAAGGGCGACAGCGCAATCGCATCCGAACCCAGGAACATCTCGCCGCGGCCATAACCGACCGCAAGCGGCGGGCCCGAACGGGCGGCCATGATCGTGCCGGGATCGGCCTTGAGCATGACGGCCAGCGCATAGGCGCCGGTCAGTCGGTTCAGCATCTGCAACATTGCGGCGCGCGGCTCCAGGCCCTCGCGCAGGTATTTGGCCATCAGCTGAGCGACGACCTCGGTATCGGTCTGGGTTTCAAAGACCGAACCCTCGGCGGTCAGTTCGTCGCGAAGCTCGGAGAAATTCTCGATGATGCCGTTATGGACGACGGCGACACCTTCGACGAAATGGGGATGGGCATTGGTTTCGTTGGGAACGCCGTGGGTCGCCCAGCGCGTATGGGCGATGCCAACCACACCCGGCAGCGGTTCGGCGTCGAGGCGTTTTTCCAGATTGAACAGCTTGCCTTCGGCGCGGCGGCGATCCATCACGCCGTCATGGATGGTGGCGACGCCGGCGGAATCATAACCGCGATATTCCAGGCGCTTCAGCGCATCGACCAGGCGCCCGGCAACAGGCTGAGTTCCGACGATCCCGACAATGCCGCACATACAATATCCCCACCCGAGCATTTTTGAGGAAATGCTCTTTCTGTTTTCTTCGCGCAATTTCCGGACGCAAAACCGCTGCGCACTTTTGCTGGAATTGCTTTTGGCCCAAATAACGAGGCCAGTCCTAATCATTTCCGCTTATTTCTCAATCACCTCGGCGGTCACTTTGAATTTCCGCCAGTTACGCAGAGCGCCCTCAAGCCTTGGCCTTCTTCGCCGTCTTGATGGCGAGCGCCCGCTCGCGCAGCAGTGTCGCGCGGCCGGGCTTGATCTCCTGGCGGGCGCGGCCGAGCGCCAGCGCATCGGCCGGCACATTCACGGTGATGACGCTGCCGGAAGCGATATAGGCGCCGTCGCCGATCGTCACCGGCGCGACCAGCGAGGAGTTGGAACCGATGAAGGCGTTTTCGCCGATCACCGTCTCGCTCTTGTTGACGCCATCATAATTGCAGGTGATCGTGCCGGCGCCGATATTGCTGCCGGCGCCGATGACGGCATCGCCGATATAAGTGAGGTGGTTGACCTTGGCGCCCTCGCCGATCCGGCCATTCTTGACCTCGCAGAAATTGCCGACCTTGGCGCCGTTGCCGAGATCGGCACCCGGCCGCAGCCGCGCGAAGGGGCCGACGGTCGCACCCTGACTGACATGAGCACCTTCGATATGCGAGAAGGCATGGATGACAGCGCTGCTGTCGATCACCGCGCCGGGACCGAAGACCACATTCGGCTCGATCAGCGCATCCTGGCCGATGACTGTGTCGTAGGAGAGAAAAACGGTTTCCGGCGCGATCATGGTGACGCCGGCCAGCATCATCTGGTGGCGGCGGCGCTGCTGCCAGAAGCGCTCGATGACAGCGAGTTCGGCTCGGGTGTTGCAGCCGGTCATCTCGATTTCAGGGGCATCGACGGCGGTGACACGCCCGCCGAGCGAACGGGCGATCTCGACGAGATCGGTCAGATAAAATTCGCCCTTGGCGTTGTCGTTGCCGATGCGTGAGAGCAGATCGAGTGCCTTGCGGCCGTTGATCGCCATCAGTCCGCTGTTGCACCAGGTGACGGTGCGCTCGGCATCGGTGGCGTCCTTCTCCTCGCGGATGGCGATGAGTTCGCCGTCCTTGACGAGCAGGCGGCCGTAGCCGGTCGGGCGGTCGGTGTGGAAGCCGATGACGACGATATCGCTGCCATCGGCAAGGCCCTGGCGGGCGGCCTTGAGGGGACCGTCGGTCTGCAGCGGTACGTCGCCATAGGTGACGAGGATATCGTCGTAACCCTTGGCAATCGCTTCGCGCGCCGCCAATACCGCGTGGCCGGTGCCGAGGCGTTCCTTCTGCAGGCAGGATTCGATGCCGACACCGCCAATGCTTGCTGCCTTTGCCACGTCCTCGGCATCGCGGCCGACGACGAGTGCGACGGACGAGATGCCGGCGGAGGCGACCGCCTCGACCACATGGGCAATCATCGGCCGGCCGGCAACCGGATGCAGCACCTTCGATTTCGAGGATTTCATTCGCGTGCTGTCACCGGCGGCAAGGATGACGGCAAGACAAGTGCGTTCCATGATGTGCTCCGCGAATCCGCGCCATGAGGCGGCTTTCTTGCCTCTTACTGCATAATTCCAGAAATCGGAATCGATTTTCGGAAAGCACGATGCGTGGATTGAAAGTCGTGCAGCGTCCGTTGCGCGCCCGAAAAAGACGCGCGGCGCTCTCAGATCAGCAAAGTCTTTACAGGTGTGAAATTTCGGCCGAAATCGGCACTATGACGGTCTCCGAACCGCGGGCGGCGAAGGCCTCGTGCACATGATGGCGGCCGTCCAGGATGACAAGCTCCATCGCGCGGCGCGCCGCAAGGCTGTCGCCGGCAACGATCGCGTCGACGATGCGCATATGTGTGTCGGCGATATCGGCGAAGCCGTTTTCGGATGGCGGCGTGCTCATGCGGAACATGCCGACCAGGGCCGCCTCGATCAGGCTGCCCAAGGTGCGCATGAAGGGATTGTGCGAGGCCTCGGCGAGCGCCAGGTGAAAGTTAAGGTCGGCGAGTGCCAGGCTGTCGGCAGTATGGCCGCTCGCGGCCATCTCGAGCGCCAGTTCGCGCAGCGTCTCGATATCTTCGGCATTCGCCCGCTCGGCGACGAGACCGGCGGCGAAGGGTTCGATGGCGAGACGAATATCGTAGAGCTGCAGCAGGAACTCTTCCGTCACGCCATTGTCGAAGTGCCAGGCGATGATCTCGCTGTCGAACATGTTCCAGAGGTTCTTCTCGGTCACACGCGTGCCGACCCGCGCCTTGGCGACGACCATGCCCTTGGCGGCAAGTGTCTTCATCGTCTCACGCAAGACGGTGCGGGACACCTTGAAGCGTTGCGCCAGTTCGGTGTCGCCAGGCAGGATCGAGCCGACGGGATAGGTCCCGGCGACGATACCCTTGCCGAGTTCGTCGACCACCTGCGCGTGGCTCGTCCGGGCTCTGCGTCCCGTCTTGCGGGTCTCGTCCAATTTGTTGCGCAAGCGATCCCTCTCCCCTCAGGCGTACCTCTTGTTCAGACCGGAAACGAACAGGATGGCTTTCTGCATCAGGATGAATGCAAACAGCAGAAGGCCAATCAGGATCTTGGTCCACCAGCTCGACAGCGTACCGTCGAAGGTGATGTAGGTCTGAATGAGCCCCTGGATCAGGATACCGATCAAGGTTCCCGCCACGAATCCCGCTCCTCCGGTCAGCAGCGTCCCCCCGATGACGACCGCCGCAATAGCATCGAGTTCGACGCCGACTGCTGCAAGAGAATATCCGGCAGAGGTGTACAGCGAAAAAACGATCCCGGATAGGCCTGCCAGAAAGCCCGACAGCGCATAGATCTGGATAGTCGTGCGTCCCACAGGCACACCCATCAGCCGCGCCGTCTGCGGGCCGCCGCCAAGGGCATAGACGTTGGTGCCGAAACGGGTGCGTTGGGCGATGAAGATGCCGACGGCAAAGACCAGAAGCATGATGCCGCCGATCAGCGTCAGCCGGCCGCCTCCAGGCAGACGGTAATAGAGGCTGGTCAGCGTCGAATAATATTCGTGGTCGATCGGGATGCTGTCGATCGAGAGCACGAAGGCCATGCCGCGCGCCAGGAACATGCCGGCAAGCGTGACGATGAAGGCCGGCATTTCGAGATAGTGGATGATTGCGCCCATGACCGCGCCGAAGGCGGTGGTGACGACGAGCACCAGCGCGAAGGCAAGCAGCGGGTGGATCGAGGTGTTCTGCAGGATCACCGCAAGGAAGACGCCGGTGAAGGCAATGACCGATCCGATCGACAGATCGATGCCGCCCGAAATGATGACGAAGGTCATGCCGACGGCGGCAATGCCGAGAAAGGCGTTGTCGGTCAAAAGATTGCCGATGACGCGCGTCGACAGCATGTTCGGATATTGCAGCGTGCAGCCGGCATAGGCGAGCACGAAGATGACGATGGTCGCAAGCAGCGGCAGGTATTTGGAGTTCATTTCGGCTGCTCCCTGCCGCTCTGCCGGCGGCTGGCGAAGATGGCAAGCGATTGCACCGCTGGCGACTGGATGACGAGGATGACGATAATAATGACGGCCTTGATGATCAGGTTGAATTCAGGCGGGAAGCCGGAGGACAGGATGCCGGTATTCACCGCCTGGATGATCATCGCGCCGATCAGCGATCCGAGGATGCTGAAGCGACCGCCGAGCAGCGAATTGCCGCCGACGACGACGGCGAGGATGGCGTCGAGTTCGAGCCAGAGACCGGCATTGTTGGCGTCGGCGCCCTTGATGTCGGCGGCGACGATGATGCCCGCAATCGAAGCGCAGAGCCCGCTCAGCATATAGACCGCCATCAGCAGCACCGGCGTTTGAATGCCGGAGAGCGTGCTGGCGCGGCGATTGATGCCGACGGCCTCGATCAGCATGCCGAGCGCCGTTCGGCGGACGAGCAGGATGACGAGCAGACCGACGAGCAGCCAGATGACGACAGGCATCGGCAGCAGGGCCATGGAACCGCTGCCGAAGAAGGTCAGGCCGTCATCGTTGAAGGTCAGGATGGCGCCTTCGGTGATCAGCTGGGCGATGCCGCGGCCGGCGACCATCAGCACCAACGTGGCGATGATCGGCTGGATATTGAGGACTGCCACGAGGAAACCGTTCCAGACGCCGCAGGCAATGCCGATCGCCAGCGTCAGGATGACGGTGTAGGCAACTGAATTTCCAGCGACAATCGACGAGGCCGCGACGGCGCCGCAGATGGCGACGACCGCACCGACCGATAGATCGATGCCCTTGGTGGCAATCACCAGCGTCATGCCGATCGCCAACAGTGCCACCGGCGCGCCGCGGTTCAGCACGTCGATCAGGCTGCCATAGAGCCGACCATTTTGAACCACGACATTAAAAAACTGCGGTGACGTTATGAAATTTAACAGAAGAATGACAGCGAGCGCGATCAATTGCGGCGCCAGGCGATATGCCAGCGTCTTCAGCGAGGACTTCATGCTTGCTCCATCTTGTGCTCGGCGGCGGCGATGGCATCGACGATACCGGCGGCGGTGATGCGCTCGCCTGTCAGTTCGGCGATATGCTGCCTGTCGCGAAGTACGATGACACGTGAACTATAGGCGACAAGCTCTTCAAGTTCCGAGGAAATCACGATCAGCGACATGCCGTCGGCGCAGAGCTGCTCGATGAGCTTAATGATCTCGGCATGGGCGCCAACATCGATGCCGCGGGTCGGCTCGTCGAGGATCAGAAACTTGGGATTGGTCGCCAACCAGCGGGCGAGGATCGCCTTCTGCTGATTGCCGCCGGAGAGCAGCCGGATCGGCTTTTCGCGATCGGTGGTACGAATATCGAGCGCCTTGATGTAGCGGTCGGCAAGCGCATTCTGCTCGGCGCGCGACAACGGCCGCGTCCAGCCGCGACGGGCCTGCAGCGCTAAAGCAATGTTCTCCCGGATCGACAGGTCGCCGACGATGCCGTCGGTCTTGCGGTCCTCGGGGCAGAAGCCGAAACCTTTTTCGATTGCGGCGCGCGGGCTCGAAAGCGTGACCGGCTGACCGTCGATCGTGGCGCTGCCGCTGTCGGCATGTTCGATGCCGAAGAGAAGTTCGGCGGTTTCGGTGCGGCCGGAGCCGAGCAGCCCGGCAATGCCGACCACCTCGCCGGCGCGGACGTCGAGATCGAAGGGCATGACCTTGCCGCGTTTGCCGTAGCCTGCAAATCGGTATCGGACCTCGCCGGCCGCAAGACTGCGTTCCCTGACCGCCTCCTCGACATGGGCCAGTTCGCGGCCGAGCATCATGGCGATCAGGCCCTGGCGCGGCAGATCGGCGGCGTCGCGGGTGCCGACGAGCTTGCCATTGCGCAGCACGGTGATGCGATCACTGATCGCATAGACCTGCTCGAGAAAATGGGTGATGAAGACGATGCCCAGACCGCGCTTCTTCAGGTCCTCGATGATGCGGAAGAGCAGCGCCACTTCCTGATTGTCGAGGCTTGCCGTCGGTTCGTCCAATATCAGCACCTTGCCGGAAAGATCGACGGCACGGGCGATGGCGACCACTTGCTGGACAGCGACGGAAAAACGGCCAAGTTCGGCAGTGACGTCGATATCAACGCCGTAACCGGTCAGCAACTCGCGCGCCTTGCGGTTCATCGCCCGCACGTCGGTCATGCCGAAACGCCTTGGCTGGCGTCCGAGAAACAGGTTTTCGGCGACGCTCAGATTGGCCAGGAGGTTGACCTCCTGGTAGACGGTGCCGATGCCGAGCTTCTGGGCGGCGAGCGTATTGGCCGGATTGATTTCATGGCCGTCGAGCTTCAGGCTTCCCTCGTCACGATGATAGGCGCCGGTGATGCACTTGATCAGCGTCGATTTGCCGGCACCATTCTCACCAAGCAGCGCGTGCACCTCGCCCTTGCGCAGCGTGAAATCGACCTTGTCCAACGCCACTGCGCCGGGAAAAAATTTCGATATTCCGGAAGCGGCGAGAACGTTCTCGAAATCGTGAGTCATAAGGGTCTGTTTTCCTGATATTGACGGCAAAAGCCGCGCCGCGGCCGGACATGAGGTCCCAAGGCGGCAAGGCAGTTCCGCACCGGTCCATGACGGGCCGGTGCGGTTCTACAGCGCCACGCATCTTTATGGCGCGTGAGGCTGCAGCGCTTTGAATGCTGCATAATTTTATCGTCAAATCGATTCCGATTTCACGAATTATGCAGCGGGGTCAAATCAGATCAGTAGCCCTGACCCTTCTTCTCTTCGTAGACCTTCAACGGCTCGTCGGCAGGGGTGTAGAGCTTGGACTCGGTCTGGATCCACTTCGCCGGAGCCTTCTTGTCCTTCAGATAGGCTTCGAGCGCGTCGAAGGCCGGGCCTGCCATGTTCGGCGTCAGCTCGACCGTGGCATTGCTTTCACCTTCGGACATGGCCTTGAAGATATCCGGAACGGCGTCGATGGAGACGACGAGGATATCCTTGCCTGGCTTCAGGCCGGCTTCCTTGATCGCCTGGATGGCGCCGACGGCCATGTCGTCGTTGTGGGCGTAGAGAGCGCAGATGTCCTTGCCGCCATTTTCGGCTTTCAGGAAGCTTTCCATGACTTCCTTGCCCTTGGTGCGGGTGAAGTCACCGGTCTGGCTGCGAACGATCTTGAGGTTGTCGTGACCGGCGAGAGCTTCTTCGAAGCCCTTCTTGCGGGCGATGGCCGGCGACGAACCGGTCGTGCCCTGCAGTTCGACGACGTTGCACTTCTTGTCGCCGACAGTCTTGACCAGGAAATCGCCTGCGACCTTGCCTTCATGAACCAGGTCTGAGGTCACAGCCGTCAGGTAGAGATCGTCCGGAGCCTTGATGGTGCGGTCGAGAAGGATGACCGGAATCTTGGCTTCCTTGGCTTCCTTGAGAACGTCGTCCCAGCCGGTTTCAACGACCGGCGCAATGAGAATGGCATCGACGCCCTGAGCAATGAAGGAGCGCAGAGCCTTGATCTGGTTTTCCTGCTTCTGCTGCGCATCGGCGAACTTCAGATCGATGCCGCGCTTCTTGGCCTGCTCCTTAGTCACGGTCGTTTCAGCCGCACGCCAGCCCGATTCCGAGCCGATCTGCGAGAAGCCGACGGTCAGCCCGGCGGCCGAAGCCGAACCGAACATGCAGGCAGCAAGAATCGTGGCACTCAAAAGTGCAGTCTTCAATTTCATGATTTCCTCCCAAGCCGCATCTCGCGGCGCAGGGTCAAAAAATCATATAGTATTACTTTTGTAAATCGGAATCTTGGGATGCACTGCAGCAAAAAAAGAGCGCCCACAGAGGGCGCCCTTCGCAACTGCGAATTGAAGACGACTTATTGCGCCGGCAGCTTGTCGTCGACGCCTTCGACATAGAAGTTCATGCCGAGCAGCGTGCCGTCATCGGCCTTCTCGCCGGCCTTCAGCCAGGGGGTGCCGTCCTGCTTGTTGATCGGGCCGGTGAAGGGATGCAGCTCGCCCGACTTGATCTTGGCTTCGGTTTCCTCGGCCATCTTCTTCACGTCGTCGGGCATGTTGGTGTAGGGCGCCATCTTCAGGATGCCATCCTTCAGGCCGTCCCAGCTCTGCTCGGACTTCCAGGTGCCATCCAGAAGCGCATGGATGCGCTTGGAGTAGTAGGTGCCCCAGGTGTCGACAATCGCCGTCAGCTGCGCCTTGGGACCGGCTGCGATCATATCGGACGCCTGGCCGAAGGCGTGGATGCCGCGTTCTTCGGCAACCTGCATCGGCGCCGTCGTATCGGTGTGCTGGGTCAAGACGTCGACGCCCTGGTCGACCATCGCCTTGGCGGCATCGGCTTCCTTGCCCGGGTCGAACCAGGTGTTGACCCAGATGACCTTCAGCTTGAAGGTCGGATCGACCGACTTGGCACCCTGCTCGAAGGAGTTGATGCCCATCACCACTTCGGGAATCGGGAAGGAAGCGATGTAGGCGGCGCCGTGATTCTTAGAGGTTTTCGCGGCAATCTGGCCTAGGATGTAACGGCCTTCATAGAAACGCGAATTGTAGGTGGCGAGGTTCGGGCCGGACTTGTAGCCGGTGCCGTGCTCGAACTTGACGTCCGGGAACTTGGCGGCCACCTTGACGGTCGCATCCATGAAGCCGAAGGACGTCGTGAAGATCAGCTTGCAGCCGGAACGGGCAAGACGCTCGATGGCGCGCTCGGCATCCGGGCCTTCCGGTACGTTTTCGAGGTAAGGTGTGTCGATCTTGTCGCCGAATTCGGCCTGGACCTGCTGACGGCCGAGATCGTGGGCTTGCGAATAGCCGCCATCGGTGTGCGAACCGACATAGACGAAGCAGACCTTCGTCTTGTCAGCGGCCTGAGCAGCGGAGGAGATGCCGATCACGGCGGCGGCCGAGGCGGCAAGTGTGAATGCGAACTTCTTCATGGTGACCCCTGTTGGTTTGAAGTTATTGCGGAAACCCGTCTTTGTGTTCTTGCCCTATCGCTCCGGCACAAAGGCTTTTCCGAGCGAGGCGGGCGTGTTGATCAACGTCGTGCGCCGATTATGGGAAATGATGATGAGAACCACAATAGTCGCGGCATAGGGCAGCATCGAGAGGAACTGCGAGGGAATGCCGAGACCGAAAGCCTGCGCGTGCAGTTGCAGGATGGTAACCGCGCCGAAGAGATAACCGCCGGCAAAAACCCGCCACGGCCGCCAGGAGGCAAAGACCACCAGCGCCAGCGTGATCCAGCCGCGACCGGCCGACATGTTCTCCGCCCATTGCGGGGTATAGACGAGCGACAGCTGGGCGCCGGCGAGACCGGCACAGGCACCGCCGAACATCACCGCCAGATAGCGCGTGCGGATAACCTGAATACCGAGCGCATGGGCCGAACCGTGACTGTCGCCGATAGCCCTCAGCTTCAATCCGGCGCGACTGCGGAACAGGAACCAGCTGACACCGACCACAAGCGCAATCGACAGGTAGAAGATCAGATCCTGCCTGAAGAGAACGTGACCGATGACCGGAAGATCCGACAAGGCCGGAATGACGATCTCTCCCAGCCGGACGCCGGGCACGCTGACATAGGCCTCGCCAAGCATGCCGGAGGCGCCGAGGCCAAGAAGGGTGAGCGCCAGTCCCGTCGCCACCTGGTTCGCCACCAGCGTCAGCGTCAGGAAGGCAAACAACAGCGAGAAAAGCGCACCTGCCGCAATGCCGCAGACGATGCCGACATAGGGCGAGCCCGACATTTGCGCGCCGGCAAAAGCGGCGACCGCGCCCATGATCATCATGCCTTCGACGCCGAGATTGAGAACGCCGGAACGTTCGGTGACGAGTTCGCCGAGGGCGGCAATGACGAGCGGCGTCGAGGCGGTAATGACCGTCAGCAGAATGGCTTCGAAGATGCTCATACCGCCCCGCCCCTTAGCCGCGCCCAGGCAATGCGGATTTTGTAATAGATCAGCGTATCGCAGGAGAGCACGAAGAACAGCAACAGCCCCTGGAAGACGCGGGTGACCTTGTCGGAAACGCCGAGCGACAGCTGTGCCGCCTCACCGCCGAGATAGGTCAGCGCCAGCACCAGGCCTGATGCAATGATGCCGAGCGGATTGGGGCGGCCGAGGAAGGCGACGATGATGGCGGTGAAGCCGTAGCCCGGCGAGATCGCCGGCTGCAGGTGGCCGATCGAGCCGGAGACCTCGGATATCCCGGCAAGGCCGGCAAGCGCGCCCGAGAACAGGAAGCTGAACCAGATCATCTTCTTCGACGAGAAGCCGGCAAAGCGCCCTGCCCGTTCCGACTGGCCGAGCACGACGATCTCGAAGCCTTTCAACGTATAACGCAGCATGAACCAGACGCCGATAGCCGCGACGATGGCGAAGACGAAGGCCCAATGCGCCCGGCCCGATTCTGCCCAGATTGCCGGCAGCACCGCTTCCGGCGCAAAATCGCGCGACACCGGAAAATTGAAGCCCTTCGGATCGCGCCAGGCGCCGCGGATCAGCCAGTCGAGGAAGAGCTGGGCGATGTAAACCAGCATCAACGATGTCAGAATCTCGTTGGTGTTGAAATGCGCCTTCAGCAACGCCGGAATGGCGGCGAAAAGCGCACCGCCGAGCGCACCGAGGATGAGCATCAGCGGCAGCACCAGCGGCGAATGCCAGTCGTAAAAGACGATCGGCAAATAGGAGCCGGTGATGGCGCCGATGGTGAACTGCCCTTCAGCGCCGATATTCCAGTTATTCGAGCGATAACAAACGGCAAGGCCGACGGCGATCAGGATCAGCGGTGCGGCCTTGATCGCCAATTCGTGCAGCGACCAGACCTCGAGCAGCGGCTCGACGAAGAAGGCATCCAGCGCCTCGACCGGATCCTTACCGAGCATGGCGAACATGATGGCACCGAACACCAAGGTCAGCACAAGGGCCAGCAGCGGCGAGACGAAAGCGTAAAGCTTCGAGACGTCGGGGCGTTTTTCGAGTTCAATGCGCATAGGGCGCCTCTTCAATGCGCATGGGCGCCTCCGGGGCACCACCGCTCTGGTGCAAGCCGCCCATCAGCAGGCCGATCTTTTCACGCGTCAGTTCGCCCGCGGGAAACGGGCTGGAAAGCCGGCCCTCGCAGATGACGGCGATATCGGTCGCCACTTCGAAGATCTCGTCGAGATCCTGGCTGATGACGACGACGGCCGAACCGCTTCTGGCGAGATCGACCAGGGCCTGACGGATGCGGCTTGCAGCACCGGCATCGACGCCCCAGGTCGGCTGGTTGACGACGAGGACGGCCGGCTGGCGGTCGAGTTCGCGGCCGACGATGAATTTCTGCAGGTTGCCGCCGGACAAGGAACCGGCGGCCGGATCATCGCCGCTCTTGCGGACATCCATCGCCTCGGAAATGCGCCGCGCGGCAGATTTCACCGCCCCATGGCGGATGATGCCGAGCAGGCCGAGAAACGCCTTGCGGTCGGACTGGCTGCGGGCGAGCACCAGATTGTCCGATAGTTTCATGGCGGAAACGGCGGCATGGCCGTGACGCTCCTCCGGCACGAAGCCGGCGCCGAGCAGACGGCGGGCGGTAATGCCCTGATTGCCCACGTGCTTTTTGCGGATGGTGATCGCGTCGGCCGACGCGACCGGATATTCGCCGGACAGCGCATCGAAGAGCTCGCTCTGGCCGTTGCCGGCGACACCGGCAATGGCAAGGATTTCGCCAGCGCGGACCGTCATCGAGACATCGCGCAGCGGCATGGCGAAAGGCGTGCGGGCTGCGACGGAAAGATTGGCGACGGCAAGCTGCACATCGCCCTTGTCGCTGCGCTCCGGATGGGTGACGGTCGCCACCTCGCTGCCGACCATCATGCGGGCGAGCGAAGCGGGCGTTTCCTGCTTCGGATCGCAGGCGCCGGTGACGCGGCCATGGCGCAGCACGGTGGCGCGATCGCAGATGCGCTGCACCTCTTCCAGGCGGTGGCTGATATAGAGAACCGACCGGCCCTCGGCGCGCAGCTTGAAGAGCGTCTCAAACAGCCTGTCGGCCTCCTGCGGCGTCAGCACTGAGGTCGGCTCGTCGAGGATGATCAGCTTCGGGTTCTGCAACAGCGCACGGACGATCTCGATGCGCTGGCGCTCGCCGACCGAGAGATCGGCGACATGGGCATGCGGGTCGAGCGGCAGGCCGTAAGCTTGCGACAGCGCCCTCGCCTCCTCGGCGATCCTGTCGATCGGGACGGCGTCATCGAGCGAAAGTGCGATGTTTTCGGCAACCGTCAGCGCCTCGAACAGCGAAAAATGCTGGAAGACCATGCCGATGCCGAGCTTGCGGGCCTCACCCGGCGAGGTGACCGAGACCTGCTTGCCCTGCCAGAGGATGTGCCCGTCCGTCGGCTCCAAAACGCCGAACAGCATCTTCACCAGGGTGGATTTGCCGGCGCCATTTTCGCCAAGCAGCGCATGAATTTCGCCCGGCGCTATATCGAGATCGATTTCATTGCAGGCGGCAAAGCCACCGAAGAACTTCGTCAGCTTCTGGACGGATAATAACGCACCGGAATCCGGCACATTCAATGGCGACACGTTCCCCTCATTTCTTCTGCCGACCGGTCCGTTCGGATCTCATGGAATCAGCAGAGTCGTTCCTGTTGTTTTTCTTGTTTCCAGATCCGCGTGAGCCTGCCCAACCTCACGTAACGGATAGGTTTGATTGATATTGATACGCACTTTGTTGCTTTGCACAACATCAAATAGCGCCTTGGCGCTGTCGATCAGCTCCTGGCGCGCGGCGATGTAGGTAAAGAGCGTCGGCCGCGTCGCAAACAGCGACCCCTTCTGCGCCAGCATTGCCAGGGTGAAATTCTCGATCGGCCCGGAAGATTGGCCGAAGGAAGCAAAAAGGCCGCGCGGCTTCAGGCAGTCGAGCGACTGTGGAAAAGTATCCCGGCCGATCGAATCATAGACGACATCGACGCCCTTGCCGGCGGTAATCTCGCGGACGCGGACGGCGAAGTCTTCGCTCTGATAGTTGATGACATGATCATAGCCATGGGCGAGCGCCAGCTCGACCTTGTCTTCAGAGCCTGCCGTGCCGATGACGGTGGCGCCGAGTGCCTTTGCCCATTGGCCGGCGATCAGCCCCACACCGCCGGCGGCAGCATGAAACAGGAGGACCGTCTCAGGGCCGACCTTGAAGGTGCGGTTCAGGAGATATTCGGCGGTCATGCCCTTCAGCATCATCGCCGCGGCCGTTTCGAGTTCAATGCCAGCAGGCACATGCACCAGATGGCGGGTCTCGATATTGCGCTCGGCGCTATAGGCACCGTCGGCGCTGGCATAGGCGACACGGTCACCGAGCTTGAAATCCGTAACACCCGGGCCGACCGCAGTCACGGTGCCGGCGCCCTCCTTGCCAGTGACGAAGGGGAGATGCGGCGCCTTGTAGGAGCCGTTGCGGAAATAGACATCGATGAAATTGAGGCCCACGGCGGCCTGGCGGATCTGCACCTCACCAGCCGCGGGCGGCGCAAGATCGAGCTCGACATAATCGAAAACCTCCGGCCCGCCCGTCCTCGAGAATGAAACCGCCTGCGTTTTGGTCATCTGGCTTGTCCTATGCATCGCGTCCGATAGCGGGGAAGAATTGCAGCACCGCGCCGATGACGTAAAGATAGAGCCCGGTCACGATGAAGAGAATGAGCGCCCATTCCGGCGTGTCGAAGTGCATCAGCAGCGAAAAAATGCCGAGCGCCGACCAAAGGAAGAAGACGCCGAGATTGAGCGGGCGCAGCCTTTTCACGCGGACCGGGTGCAGGAAATTGATCGGCAGGAAGGTCAGCACCACCGAAACCGCCACGACAGCGAGCGCCGTCGTTGCGCTGGCATCGATGACGAACAGCGTGAAAACGATCATGTTCCAGACGACGGGGAAGCCGGAGAAGAAATATTCCTCGGTCTTCATGCCCATATCGGCATAGTAAATGGCGCTTGAGATGACGATCATGCCGGCGGCGACAAAGGACCAGGGCTCACCGATCATGCCGCTCTGATAGAGCGCGAAAGCCGGTAGCAGCACATAGGTGACGTAGTCGATGATATTGTCGAGCGTATCGCCAGACCAGTTCGGCAGCACTTCCTTGACGCGCACCTTGCGGGCGATCGGCCCGTCTATGCCGTCGACGAGAAGAGCAAGGCCCAGCCACCAGAACATGTCGATGAAGCGGTGCTCGGCGGCGGCCACGACGCCGAGAAAGGCAAGGAAGGAACCGGAGGCCGTCAGGATATGGACGGAAAAGGCGCGCATCTCCGCGTAAGGAACGCGCTTGTACTTAAAAATCTTCATATTCCCCCGACCGCCCTATCGCGCTCGCCCCGGCAAGCATCTTTTTTTATCCACCAACGCCGAACCCTGTGGCTGAATCGGGTTGGACGCCGTAGGTATTTGTTGTCGCACCGTTTTTGCCGAAAACCGGCATCCGTTTCCGGCGTGCTGCTCTAATATGCATCCTTTGCCAGGCTTCGCCAGCGGGAAATACGACATTCCCCGCCCGCCCCCCGGTTGGCCATTGAATCCTGACAATGACATGCATATTTCCCTTTAGAAGCGTCGCGTGGAATGGAATGCCTTTAATTCGGGCTCGATTTGTAATATCTCGCTCGCATCCGACTGTTCATCCGACGAAACGGGATCCTCTACCGCAATGAACGCGCCTGCAAAGACCGAAGACTTCGCCTCGTCCATCCCCGCCGGCGTCTACGCCGAGACGGTGCTTGCCGTGACGCATTACACCGACCGGCTCTTCCGTTTCACGATGACCCGGCCGCAAGGCTTCCGTTTCCGTTCCGGCGAATTCGCGATGATCGGCCTGATGGTCGAGGGCAAACCAGTCTTCCGCGCCTATTCGATCGCCAGCCCCGCCTGGGCCGAAGAGCTTGAATTCTTCTCGATCAAGGTGCCGGACGGACCGCTCACCTCGCATCTGCAGGCGATCAAGCCGGGCGACCAGGTATTGATGCGCAAGAAGCCGACGGGCACGCTGGTGCTCGACGCGCTGACACCCGGCCGTCGCCTCTACATGTTCTCGACGGGAACGGGCATTGCGCCTTTCGCCAGCCTGATCCGCGATCCGGAGACCTATGAAAAATTCGAGGAAGTCATCCTCACCCATACGACCCGCGACGTCGCCGAGCTGAAATACGGCTTCGACCTCGTCGAAGAAATCCAGAATGACGAGCTGTTGAAGGAAGTCGTCGGCGACAAGCTGCGCCATTATGCGACCGTCACACGCGAAGATTTCGCTTATCGCGGCCGCATCACCGACCTGATTTCCTCCGGCAAGATGTTTACCGATCTCGGCGTGCCGCCGCTCGACCCAGTAATCGACCGCGGCATGATCTGCGGTTCGTCGGCGATGCTGAAGGACACCAAGGAACTACTCGAAAAGGCCGGCCTCGATGAAGGCGCCAACAGCAAGCCTGCCGAGTTCGTCATCGAGCGCGCTTTCGTCGGCTGACGTTTTCTTCAACAATCAGATCTGACGACGGCTCCGGAAACGGGGCCGTTTTTATGTGTGCGCGAGATAGTCGATCAGCACCGCCATGCTGGCGCAGGCCTCATCCGCCCTGCCCTGATGAATAGCGCGGATGACGGCGACATGCAGCGCGATTGCTCTATCCATGCGCTCCGGGCTTGCGGTGGAATACCAGAGGCGACGCGCATGCGTCTGCACCGGGCCGAGCGCTGCCATGATGAAGCCGTTCGGGCAGACATCCTCGACAATTTCGTCGAAGGCCTTGTCGGCAGCGAAGAAGCCGGCGAGATCGCCGGTGACGGCGCATTCCTCCATCGCCCGGGCGCAATCGATGAGACGCTTACGCTGTTCGTCCGTCGCATGTTCGGCAACGAGGCTCGCTGCAATCGGCTCCAGCTCACGGCGCACCTGCATGACGTTGCCGTGATCCTCCGGCGCGATCTCAGCCACCTGCAGCCCGACACGCGGCTTCACCCGGATCAGCCCCTGCCAGGCAAGTTTCTGAATCGCCTCGCGCACCGGCGTACGCCCATGGCCGGCCATATCGATCAGCTGCTTTTCCGTGACCAGCGCCCCAGGCTTCAGCGCCAGCGTGACGATCAGATGCTCCAGCGCGAGATAGGCGAGATGGCTCTGTGACGTCTGCATGCCGAGAATCCGTCGCTCGAAACTGATATATCACATAGTGGCACGGTCAAAAACCGAAGACAAGGCGGCATTGAAATATCAGAATGGAGACAAAGAGATAACAGCGGTGTGATCGGGCGACTTGGGTGCGCCCCATGTCTTTCTACTCTTGTGGACTGAACCTTATCGGAGGGCGCCATCATTCCGCTCAACAGACTGGTGATCTATGCCGCGAATGTCGAGGACACGGCGCGGTTTTATGAGAGGCACTTCGATTTCAAGGCTACCATCCTGCCTGGCGACAGGATCGTTGAACTCGTCGCCCAGGACGGTGGCGCGAATATAATGCTTCATCAGGCTGCCAAGGGGCAGCGCAGCGGCCAATCCATCGTCAAGCTCACGTAGAGGACGTCGACGCCTTTTGTATGCGATGTGCAAAGAATGGCCTGGAATTCGGCGCTGTTCATAAGGCTGACGGTTATGTGTCGCCAATGCAAAAGACCCGTGTCAAAATCCGATCTCGGTGTCCAGCCGAGCTTTTCGCAAGAGCTGACCTAGGGGGTATGTGCCGCTTTGGTGAAGCCCCCGACGCGGCGTGGCTCTTTCCATTGGGGTGAGTTTGGGAAGAGTGCCAACTCCGGTTTCCGCCATTCTCGGCCTTGAGCCGAGGATCCATGCCGCTGGTGGATGTGGTGTGGATGCTCGGCTCAAGGCCGAGCATGACGGAGGGTGGGGTGGGTGAAAGGAGTTCCTTCGCGGCGTTTTTGCCATGATGCATTCATCATGCGTCACTCGTGCCGCAGCGCTTCGATCGGGTTGAGCTGCGCTGCCCTTCTCGCCGGGAAATAGCCGAAGATCATGCCGATTGCGGCAGAGAAGAGGAAGGCGACGGCGACCATCGTCGGGCTGAAGACGAAGGGGACTTTCAGGAGCGTTACGGCGCCGAAGCCGAGGCTCAGGCCGAGGGCGATGCCGGTGATGCCGCCGAAGAGCGACAGCGCCACCGCCTCGACCAGGAACTGGGTAAGCACCTGGTTTTCCAGCGCGCCGATCGCCAGGCGGATGCCGATTTCTCGGGTGCGTTCGGTGACGGAGACCAGCATGATGTTCATGATGCCGATGCCGCCGACGAGCAGGCTGATCGCGGCAACGGCGCCGAGCAGGCCGGTCAGCAGCGTCGTCGTGCCGGTCATCGCCTCGGCGATCTGGGTCATGTCGTTGACGTTGAAATCGTCCTGCCGGCCGGGCACGATCTTGCGGCGCTCGCGGAGGAGATCTTCGACATCGGACTGCACCTTGGCTGTGGAGACGCCGTCGCGGGCCGAGATGATGATCTGCGGCACGTTGCTGTTGCCGCTGATGCGGCGCTGGAACACCTTGACCGGCATGATGACGACATCGTCCTGATCGGTGCCCATGCCGGACTGGCCGCGCTTGGCGAGCACGCCGATAACAGGGCATGAGACCTTGCCGACGCGGATCTGCTGGCCGATGGGGTCGGCCGCGCCGAAGAGCTGCGAGCGCACCGTCTCGCCGATGATGCAGCGAGACTGGCCGCGTTCCTCGGCCGGGGTGAAATTGCGGCCGAGCGCCAAGTTCCAGTCCTGGGCGACGAAATAGTCGTTGGTGGTGCCGGAGACGCTGGTCGAATGGTTCTGGCCGCCGAAAATCACCGTCGCTGTCGACTGGTTGAGCGGCGCCACGGCCCTGAGGCCGCCGATCTGGTCGCGGATGGCGGCGACGTCCTTGACGCTGAAGCGCTTGGCTTCGGAACTCGCCCGGCCGGGTCCGAATTGGCCGGGGCGGACGAATAGCATGTTGGTGCCGAGCCGCGACAGTTCGGTCGAGACCTGTGCGGTCGTGCCGTTGCCGATCGTCACCAGCGCGATGACGGCGGCGACGCCGATGACGACGCCGAGCACGGTCAGGAACGAGCGCAGCATGTTGCGGCTGATGGCGCGCAATGCCAGCTTCAGCGTCTCAAAGAACATGATCCGCCCTCCTCCGGTGCTCGACCTCGGTCTCCAGCTTGCCATCGACGAACCTCAGCAGCCGCTGGGCATAAGCGGCGATATCGGGTTCATGCGTGACCATGACGATGGTGATGCCCTGTTCGCGGTTCAGCCGGGTCATCAGATCCATGATCTCGACGCTGGTCTTGGTGTCGAGATTGCCGGTAGGCTCGTCAGCGAGCAGCAGCGCCGGTTCGGTGACGATGGCGCGGGCGATGGCGACGCGCTGCTGCTGGCCGCCTGATAGTTCCTGGGTCTTGTGATGTTCTCGGCCGGACAGCCCGACCAGCGCCAGGGCTTCGCGGGCCCGCTCACGCCGCTCGCGCACCGCCATGCCGCGATAGATCAGCGGCAGCTCGACATTTTCGACGGCCGAGGTGCGTGACAGGAGGTTGAAGCCCTGAAAGACGAAGCCGAGCATATGACGGCGCAGCAGCGTCAGCTGGCCGCGGTCGAAGCCGCTGGTCGGGATGCCTTCGAAGATGTAATCGCCCGATGTCGGCACGTCGAGGCAGCCGAGGATGTTCATCGCCGTCGACTTGCCGGAGCCCGATGGGCCCATGATCGCGACGAATTCATGGGCGTTGATTGCAAGGTCGACATGGTCGAGCGCGCGGATTGCCGCCTCACCCTCGCCATAGATTTTCGAGACCTGCCTGAATTCGATGAGCGGCGGGCTTGCCATCCGTCTCTCCGCCTAGTTCGCACGCGTCGTGGCGTCGGTCACCAATGCGTCGTTTTCCTTGAGATCACCGGAGACGACCTGGGTGAACTGGCCGTCGGACGAGCCGACCTGGATGACGACGGGGGTGGGCCGGCCGTCGCGCAGCACCCAGACGCGCCGCTGAGCGCCCGTCAACGCCGCCTGACCTGAGTTGCCGCCGCCGCGCTGGCGTGGCGGGCCGAAGATCCCGAAAATGCCGCGGCCGCGCCGTCCCGCCTGGGCCGGGGCGTAACGCAGCGCGGTGTTCGGCACCATCAGCGTATCCTTGACGGCCTCGACGGTGACATCGGCCGTTGCCGTCATGCCGGGGCGCAGCAAAAGGTCGGCATTGTCGACGGAGAGGACCGCCTTATAGGTCACGACATTGTTGACGACCTCGGAGGCGAAACGGATCTGCTCGATCTCGGCCGGAAAACTGCGGTCGGGATAGGCGTCGACCGTGAATTTCGCCTTCTGGCCGACGGCGATCTGGCCGACATCGGCCTCATCGACATCGACCTGCAGCTCCATCTTCTTCAGGTCGCCGGCGATGGTAAAAAGGATCGGCGCCGAAAGCGACGCTGCGACCGTCGCCCCCGGATTGACGGCGCGGGTGAGGATGACGCCGTCGATCGGCGAGATGATCTTCGCCTTGGCGAGATTGACCTCGGCAAGCTGCAGATCGGCCTCCGAGGCCAGGACCTCGGCTTCGTTGATCTGTTTGGCGGCGACGGCGGAATCATATTTGTAGCTGGCGTCGTCGAGACTCTGCTGAGTGGAGACGTTGCTCCTGACCAGGCTCTTCAGCCGCTCCAGCGAGGTGCCCGCCGATTGCATGTCGGCATTGGCCTTGACGACGTTCGCCTTGGCGGAATTGAGCTTGGCGCGTGAACTCTTCACATCCGCCTCGAGCTTGTTGGTGTCGAGGAGTGCCAGCACGTCGCCCGATTTGATCGTGCTGTTGTAATCGACGTTGACGTCGCGCACCGTACCGGAAAGTTCGCTTGATATATCGACCTGCTCGGTCGGCTGCACCGAGCCGGTAGCGGTGACCAGCACCGTCAGGTCGCCGCGTTTTGCCGGCTGGGTGGCATAGCTCACTTCGCTTTCCCCGCGGCCCATATAGAAGTACGCAGCGCCTGCTGCAGCAGCAACGAGAATGAACAGAATAAGCAGGCGTCCACGCCAGCGGCTGCGCTTGCCCTGCCGTCCGGATGCGGCAAGAACCGCTGTGAGATCGGACGCGCCGCTTGTCTGTGCTCCGGTCTTCTTGCCGGTTCCGGTATCGTTCATGTCATCCTCGATCAGTCGGGCCGTCTCGGCCCCGCTGCGAAATAAGCACAGCGCAGATGAACCGGGCATTAGCATTGCCGCCGAAGTGGCACGGAATTGCGGATGGGTGAAATGAAATATTGGTAAGGAAAGTCAAGTTTTAGCGCGGAAGCACTCGTCAGTCAGCATCTTCGGCATATTGGCCGGCGCTCGGCAGCGGAAGCAGCCAGGGTTCGCGCCGCCTGATCCAGACTTCGTAGTCCGGCGCGAGGTCGCTCGGCGGATCGTCGAGCGAGCCGAGGCGGATTTCTGTCGTCTCCTGCTGCAGACAGAAAAGCCTGCTGCCGCATGTGGGGCAGAAGCTGCGGCCGGCGAAGGTGGCGATCTCGCCGCTATGGGAAAAAGCCCGCCGAGGCCAGACCGCGAAGAAGACGAAGGCGGAGCCGCTCGATTTGCGGCAATCGGCACAGTGGCAAAGGCCGACACGAAGCGGCTCACCTTCGACGCGATAGGCAACCGCCCCGCACAGACAGCTTCCGGTGCGGATCCTCATGGGGCGGCCGTCAGGCGTCGAGACTGGTGGGCAGCCCCGGCGGGCGCCGCTTCGCCGCCATCAGCAGATCAAGTTCGGTGGCGGAGGGGCCGAACTTGTCGTAGAGGCGCTTGGCCTCCTTGTCGTCGAGCCGGTATTTCCTGGCAAATTCGCTGATGCTGTAGGGGCGGCCACGCAACACTCTTCGCGCCGGGGTCGCCGTATTCGGTGCGTCGGACATGGGTTTCTCCTTTCTTTGCATGCCTTTTAAGCTAGAGCGACGAGGTCAATTGAAAAGAGCCGGCGGGCTGCAGCGACTTTCCGGCATGGGTGAATCAGGTTGTTGGTGGAACCTTCCTGCCGCCACACGCATTGTCGAAGCGAGGTTGCGGGCCGCGCCAAGCGGACGCGGCGGTGCTGGAGAACATCGGGATTTTTCCGCTTTCTCCCGATGGCCAACGAAACGGCAGGCGAGCTCCCTACCCGCCCGGTCCGCTTCCTCATCCCTGTTTTCGAAAATGAGATCACGATATATTAAAATTGGGAACACATGCGCCGGAGCGAGGTTCTTCCCTCGAGGTCGACGTGGCCTCGTTCGAACCGAAGGAGAACCGGATGGCAAACCAAGGTGGAACCCACGAACAGCACGTCAAGGCTGGGCAGCAGAGTCACAAGAACGACTCCAATGCCCGCAGCTCCTCTTCAGGTGGCAGCGACGCGCAGTCCAGCGGGACCCGCGGCGGCAGCCATGAACAGCATGTAAAAGCTGGTCAACAGAGCCACAAGAACAGCCGGTAAAGCTGTCTTGATTTGAAAATTCCCGGCTCGCGCTTCGGCGCGGGCCTTTCTTTGTCTAGTCGCCGCAGTGACATACCATCAGTGGGTCCAATTTCTTCAAACAATAGAACTGGTTATGGAATCCGAGGCTCCTTCCTGCAAGGATGCTCCTCTTGGTCCGGTCCGACACGGTCCCTATTTGATCTGTGTGCGTGATGCGGATCTTGCGCTGATCGCGCATCGCGCGCGTGACCTGCGCCAGGTCAAGGAGAGTTGAGCCTTTCTCAGCACTGCCAACAAAGAAGGTATTGTCGTCCAAGCCTTGCCGCAAATCGGAAGGAAGGACTCCTCCGATTTTTGCGAGCGCGTTTTGATCCGCTTGCGGAATGGCCGCATATATCGCTGGGGCTTAGGAAAGCTCGCGGCGAACTCCCTCATAGGACCGTCCCTCATCTGCATTGATGATTTTCGCTCATAAGTTCATGCGATTTGCGACGCCTAATCATAGCTGGGTGCGCGCTCTATATTCAGAGCAAGATCGGGAAGCGGCACCACGACTGTGGTCGAGACGAGCGGAGAGCGACATGAACTGGTCGGATGGCGAGCTTAGCAAAATCGATCAGGCCGACGATTTGAAAATCGCACCGTTCCGGCGAGATGGTGCCACCTATGGGACCCCCACCTGGATATGGGAGGTCGTCATTGATGGTGCGCTCTACGTGCGCGGTTACCACGGACAGAAGTCCCGCTGGTATCAGGCGGCGGTCCACCAGAAGGCCGGACGGATCATTGCTGCGGGCATGACGCGCACGGTCGCCTTCGAGCCGGTCGACGGTCCGATCAACGATCGCATCGACGACGCCTACCGCGCCAAATACCGCAACAGCCAACATCTACCGCCGATGGTCAGCGACCGAGCACGCGCGGCGACTGTCAGGATCACGCCACGCGAGGAGAATATCTGAAGCGTCGATTGCGTGTGGTCGGCATGCGATTCCCTCAGGGTGCGCGTCGTCGATAGCTCTTCGAATCAACCTCAAAGGAGAACAGGCAAATGATCAAGCGCACACTGGGCCAGGGCCTGGAGGTCTCCGCTTTGTCGCTAGGCGCCATGGGCTATGGCAAGGCCCGCGAGCTCCCCGACCGGGCAGAGATGATCCACTTGCTTCGCACCGCTGTCGAACGCGGCATGGATTTTTTCGACACCGCCGAAGTCTATGGCCCCTGGACGAACGAGGAGATGGTGGGCGAGGCGCTTGCTCCGGTTCGCGACAAGGTCAAGATCGCGACGAAGTTCGGATGGGACATCGACCAGAAGACGGGTCAGCACCGCGGTGGCGTCAACAGCAAGCCGGCGCAGATCCGCCGCGCCGTGGAGGGCAGCCTGAAGCGCCTGCGCACCGACCATATCGACGTGTATTATCAGCACCGCGTCGACCCGGACGTGCCGATGGAAGATGTGGCAGGGACGGTGAAGGATCTGATCACGGAGGGAAAGGTGCTGTGGTTCGGCATGTCCGAAGCCGGTGCTCAATCCATTCGCCGCGCCCATGCCGTGCAGCCGGTGGCAGTGCTGCAGAGCGAATATTCGCTGTGGACCCGCGAGCCGGAAGCCGAAATCATCCCGACGCTCGAGGAACTCGGTATCGGGCTCGTTCCTTATAGCCCGCTGGGCAAGGGATTTTTGACGGGCAAGATCGACGTCAACACCACCTTCGACAATTCCGACATCCGGGCCGACACCCCACGCTTCTCCGAAGAGGCTCGCATCGCCAACCAGAAGCTGGTCGATCTGATCCGCAAGATTGGCGGGAAGCACGGTTCGACGCCGGCACAGGTCGCGCTTGCCTGGCTGCTGGCGCAGAAGTCTTGGATTGTTCCACTGTTCGGCACGCGCAAGCTCGAGCGGTTCGAGGAGAACATCGGGGCATTGAATATCGCCTTGGACCGATCCGATCTCGACGAGATCGAGCAGGCCGATATCGTCATCCAGGGCGCCCGCTACCCTGAAGCCGTGCTGCGTCGCTCAGGACTCTGAGCGTCATCGATCTCGTGAAGGGCCGCAGCACAACTGCCCTGCGGCACATCGCCATCACACCGTCAGGTATCGCAATGGATCGGTGACCTCCTCACAGATGGAAAAGACGTCCAATGCGATGCTCGGCAACCACCAAACCGGAAGGACATATCAATGAAACGGATTTTAGCGGCCACGGCGATCTCGCTCACCATGGGTGAGCCCGTCTTCGCCCAGGAAGGAACGGGAGGCGGAGCGATACCAGGAAGTGCTTCGTCATTGCCCGCCGGCGACATCCGTTCCGTGTCACCGGCCCTTAGCCGATATGCCGAAGAAGACGTGATTGGAAATCTGTGGCAGCGACCGCAGCTCTCGCGACGCGATCGCAGCATCGTTACGCTCTCCGTACTGATCGCCCGCAACCAGGTGATCGACCTGGAGCATTATGTGAATGTCGCTCTCGATAACGGCGTCACTCCAAGCGAAGTTTCAGAGATCATAACACATCTTGCCTTCTACTCAGGTTGGTCGAGCGCTATGTCCGCGATCGCTGTGACGAAGAACGTGTTTACCGAACGGCACATTGCAGCCGATCAGCTCCCTGCGGCCTCTGCGCAATTGCTGCCCTTGAATAAAGACGCGGAGCAGCAGCGAGCCACCGCCGTCGAGAAAAGTGTCGGGCAGATTTCGCCGGGATTGGTGCTGTTTACCGCCGACCCGCTGTTTCTCGATCTCTGGCAGCGGCCGGGTCTTGCGCCGCGGGACCGGAGCCTCGTGACTGTAAGCTCATTGATCGCCTCGGGGCAGAGCGCTCAGATCACCTATCATCTCAACCGGGCGATGGATAACGGTCTCACCGCTGAAGAAGCCGGTGAGGTCATTGCCCAAACGGCCTTCTATGCCGGATGGCCAAACGCGTTTTCAGCCTCGGCCGTCGTCGGAGACGTTCTGCGAAACCGTGAGAAATAGGGCTCCAAATTGGGAGCCGACTGCAGCTGTGCGAAAGGCAAAGGTGATGCGGCGCCATCGCGCTTCAACCTTCGTTGCTACCATTTCGTGACTATGTGCTTTATCAATGGGCACCTTGTTATGAGAGGGGATCATGAATGGAGCGACAGAACGTCAATGATCTCATGGTGTTCCTGATGGTCGCCAGAGAGCGAAGCTTCACGAAAGCGGCCGCAAAATTCGGGGTTTCGCAGTCGGCGCTCAGCCACACGATCCGTCAACTTGAGGAGCGGCTGGGCGTGCGGCTCCTGACGAGAACGACGCGCAGTGTTTCGCCGACAGAAGCCGGCGAGCGGATGCTCGCAAGCATCGGTCCGCTTTTCGACGAGATCGGAATGGCGATTGATGGCCTCAACACACTGCGTGAAAAGCCTGCCGGGACCATCCGGTTGACCGCCGGCGACTACCAGATCCAGCACTACATATGGCCGAAAATTCGCAGCTTTCTCCATCAATATCCGGACATCAGGCTCGAGCTTGATGTGAATTACGGCCTCCAAGACATCGTCAGCGACCGTTATGACGCCGGGGTGCGTTTTGGCGAACAGATCGCCAAAGACATGATCTCCGTCAGGATCGGCCCGGATGTGCGCTTTGCGGTCGTCGCATCGGAAGCCTATTTTGCATCTCGGGATATTCCGGCGCACCCGAAGGAGTTGACCCAGCATCGCTGCATCAATCTTCGGCTTCCAACCTATGGCGGCCTTTACGCCTGGGAGTTCGAGGAGAACGGACGAGAGATCAAGGTTAGGGTAGACGGACAGCTCGTCTTCAACACGATCTACAATGTTCTCGAAGCAGCGCTAGACGGCTTTGGTTTCGCCTACGTCCCCGAGGACATTGCCAAGCCCTATCTCCACGCCGGGCGCCTCCATCGGTTTCTCGAGAACTATTCGCCCTATTGGGAGGGCTTCCACCTTTATTATCCAAGTCGCCGCCAGTCCTCTCCGGCTTTTTCCCTTCTCGTGAGCGCTTTACGGCATTCGCCCTGATGCGTTGAGGCCGCCCGATGGACAGCCTTGGTGGGTATTAGCGGATTTCTTGGCCAAAGCGTTTTGGCAGTTCGCCCGCCAGAGCGTCGATGGCCAGCCGCGACCGCAACGGCAGATGCTGCGCCGCCGGCCAGACTGCGTAGGCTTCCACCGCAGCGCTTGGCCGGTCCGCCCAGAGTTCGACCAGATGGCCAGTGCGTATACGGTCGCTGATGAGCCAGTAAGGAAGCCAGGCAAGCCCCATGCCCTCGATCGCAGCGTCCGTGATGGCCTCCAGATCATCGAAACGCAGCCGGGACGCCACAGGCACATCAACGAGATTGCCGGACACATCTGGAAGCCGCCACGGCAGCGCATAGTCGTTACGCCAATAAACGAGCATGTCGTGAACTCCGAAATCGGCAAGGGAATGCGGTTGTCCGCGTGCCGTTAGATAGGCCGGAGAGGCGCACAGCACCTTGCGTTGGCTGACAAGCCGCCGGGCGCGCAAGGAACTTCCATTACCAAGTGCGCCGTTGCGCACGGCAAGATCAAAACCATCGGCGATCATATCTACCTGGCGGTCATTGAAGCTGAGCTCGAGTTCAAGCTTCGGATGCTGGCGCGCATAGGCCCGCAGAATGGGCGCGACGCAGTAGCGGCCAAACAAGATGGGCAGCGACACGCGAAGTTTGCCGACGACCTCGCGACGTCCGGTTTCCAACAGGGATTCGCCCGTGCGCAATTCCTCGATGGCACGCAGGCATCGCTCGTAATATTGCTGACCGTCTTCAGTCAGACACTGCGTACGGGTTGTTCGTTGAAACAGGCGGACACCAAGCCGCTCTTCCAGACGCGCAATAGCCTTGCCGACTGCCGAGGGCGTGAGGGAGAGCCGATCCGCCGCTCTTTTGAATCCTCCTGCTTCGACCGCTTCTACGAAAACTTCAATCCCGTCAAACCTGTCGCGCATGGAGGAACCTTTTCAGACGCTTTTATGACGAGATTGCGGAATTGCAGGAAATAAACAAGTGAAAAACAATCGCCACTACTGAATTTCATTCTTCTGTATTGATGGCATCCAAGCAAATGACATTTCAGAGCGATCAGTGTTCATCGATCTAAATCGTCCTCCCGTCATGCGCATTCTCGTTATTGGAAGGCGATCAAATTGTTGATTTCAATCGTATACGACAGTGGCTTCGGTCACACCGCGCGCGTCGCTGAAGCAGTCGCCGCCGGCGTAAGCGAAGTAGAAGGGGCTGAGGCGAAACTTATCGCCGTTGCGGATGGCCCGATGGACTGGGAAACGCTCGAGCAAAGCGACGCGATCATCTTCGGATCGCCGACTTATAACGGCCTGATCAGCGCCAAGCTCAAGCAGTTCTTTGAAGATTCGACCAAAGCTGCCTGGTCGGCCCAGAAGTGGCGTAACAAGATTGCCGCCGGCTTTACCAACTCAGGCGCCCAGCACGGCGACAAGCTGAACTCGCTCATATCGATGGCGCTGTTCGCCGCCCAGCACGGGATGATCTGGGTCGGCCTCGATATGATGCCCGGAAACAGTAGCAGCACCGGCAGCGTGGACGATCTCAACCGGCTGGGAAGCTGGCTGGGCGTCATGACCCAATCGAACGTAGACCAAGCGCCCGACGTCGCACTGATCGGCAGCGACCTCAAGACGGCTCAGTATCTCGGCCAGCGCGTGGCCGAGACCACCAGCCGGTTTCAACCCGCCTAACCACAAACCCCGAACCTGGAGCCTGAACATGAAATTGCTTTGTCTCGATGTCCCACAGCCCGACGCCTCGCTGGAGAAGTATCAGCCGCATATGCAGGATGAGGCGCGTCACGCCTGGCAGATGTACAAAGGCGGCGTCATCCGTGACATCTACTTCCGGCAGGACCGTCCCGGAGTCGCCATCATCGCCGAAGCCGAGTCCGTTGAAGCGGCCAAAGCGGCGCTTGCCGAATTTCCCCTCGCCAAAGCCGGCCTGATCGGCTGGGACGTGATCCCGCTCGGCCCCTTCACGAACTGGGAATCGCTGTTCGCCCCCGACATCGCCCAAAATTTCTGATCCGGCAGCGTTCGCAACCCGGCATCACTTCGGAAAAATGGAGAGCAGAGATGATCAAAGATGTGTCCTTTATGAACAGTGCAATCAAAATCGCCGCACATCTTCATCTGCCCGACGACTTTCGGGGTGATAAACAATATCCCGCCCTCGTCGGCATCCATCCGGCAGGCGGCGTGAAGGAGCAGACCATTGGCGTTTACGCCAAAAGGCTTGCAGCTCGTGGCTTCGTCGTCGTGGTGTACGACTCCTCCTATCAGGGTGCGAGCGAGGGCGAACCGCGCCTGCTGGAGGATCCGACGACGAGAGTGGAAGATGCGCGGTGCGCAGCGGACTTTCTGACGACACTTCCATATGTAGACGTCGCGCGTATGGGGGTGTTCGGCGTCTGTGCCGGCGGCGGATACGCACTCGCCGTAGCCCAGACCGAGCGCCGCTTCAAGGCGGTGGCCGGGGTCAGTGCGACTCCGATGGGCGAAGCCGCCAGAAGTTTCTTCGGCCGCCCGATACCCATCGACGAGCAAATCAAGACGCTTGAGGCGGCGGCAAGGCAGCGTACTGCGGAAGCGATGGGAGGGGCGCCCGTTTATGGCTCGTTCGTGCCGGAAAATCTGGAAGATATCGACGGGAATACGCCGACGATGCTGCGGGAAGGCTACGATTATTACAGGACGCCGCGGGGCGAGCATCCGAATTCCAAGGGCCGCTTCCTCATGTCCAGCCTCGACAGGATGTTGGCGTTTTCGACCTTCGCCTTGCTTCCGGAATTACTGACACAACCAATGCTGCTGATCGCGGGGAGCGAGGCGGACACGAAGATCTACAGCGATCAGGCATATGGGCTTTCCAACGGGCCGAAGGAGTTGTTTGTCGTAGACGGTGCAACGCACATCGCGCTCTACGACAAGCCGGAATATGTGAACGAAGCCGTTGAAAAGTTGGTGTCATTCTTCGGACAACTTTGAGTTCACCGTTTTTGGAGAGCCAGCGGTGGACCTCAACGCGCTTGCAAAACAGCATTGTCAGCTGCCGCCGTTTGACAGCATCCGGGAAGTGCCGACGTCCTCACGTCCGCACGACACCGCGGTCTCTGTCCGAAGTGCCCGCGCGTTCGACGTCGCCCCGTCGTGCCGTCTCGACCTCGTCCTGATGTTCGTGGGACCAGTTGATCAGCCCCATAACAGGACCCATCAGCGTGTGGCCGAGGGGCGTCAGTTCGTAATCAACACGCGGCGGAATGGTCGGGAACATTGTACGCGAAACTAGGCCATCCTTCTCGAGACTTTTCAGCGTCAACGTCAACATCCGCTGCGAAATCTGGCCAATCGTTCGCTTGAGGGTGTTGAAGCGCATCGGCCCCTCTGCCAGGTGAGCGACAATTAGGATGCTCCATTTGTCACCGACACGGCTCAGCAGTTCACGGGTAAACGCCGTACAGTTCGGTCCCTGGCGATTGTGACTTGGTGTCATGAATGTGCCTTCTTGCGGGGTGCAGTACGGTACGCAATATAGCTTTGGTTACTAACGAATACCACCAACCTCTCGTGATCCTGGAAGAGTTTCCTCTATGACCAATCAGCTAACCAACCTTTTGTCTCCACACCGCTTGGGAGCAATCACGCTCAAGAACCGCATGGTCATGGCTCCAATGACACGCAGCCGCGCCGTCGATGGCAATGTTTCTCATCCTTTGGCGCCGGTCTATTACGGGCAGCGCGCTTCTGCCGGACTTATAGTCTCGGAGGCGACTCAGGTCAGTTCGCAGGGCGTCGGATACATCCGCACACCGGGCATACACTCCGCTGAGCAGGTTGACGGTTGGCGCCGCGTGACGGCCGCGGTCCACGAAGCAGGTGGGGTAATCTTCGCACAACTGTGGCACGTCGGTCGCGTCTCTCATGCCGAGTTCCACGGCGGCAAACCGCCCGTTGGCCCCTCCCCGCTTAGCGCGAATGCGGAAGCGTTTATCTCGACAGGTCCGGCCCCGACACCCGTCCCGCGGGCTCTTGCGACCGAAGAGGTTCCAGGCCTAGTAGAACAGTTTCGTCAAGGCGCTCGAAACGCTGCAGCCGCCGGCTTTGACGGCGTCGAAATACATGGCAGTTCGGGTTACTTGCTCGACCAGTTCTTGCGCGATGGGTCGAATATCCGAGAAGATCGTTATGGTGGTTCAATCCAAAATCGAGCGCGCTTTCCCTTGGAGGTCGCGGCTGCGGTGACAGAAATCCTGGGCGGCGACCGCGTAGGCTATCGTGTCGGCCCCAGCATGACGCTTCATTCGATGCATGATTCGGCACCTATCGAGACATTCACCTACCTTGCCGCTGAACTGGATAGACTCGGACTGGCTTATCTGCACGTAACAGAAGGTGTTGCTGGACCTGATGCGCCTTCGCCGGGCGTGGAGCGAGTTGCGCCACATCTTAGGCGTGCCTTCTCGCGCACGTTGATATTGAACGGTGGCTACGATGCCGAGCTCGGCGAGGCCGCTATCTCTCGAGGAGAGGCTGACCTCATCGCCTATGGCGTGCCTTTCCTCGCGAGTCCCGACCTGCCGAAACGTTTCCGCCGGGGCGCAGAGCTCAACATCCCAGATTATCCGAGCTTTTATGTGCCGGGGGAGGATGAATCGGTGGGCTACACCGACTACCCGAGCTTAGGCGCTCATGCCGCACAACCGCGGAGTTCCAAGCTCGCTGGAGAAACGGCATGAAGACGACCTCTATTCCGTTGTCAGCGTTGGTACTGTTAAGCTTAGTAGCGTTGTTGACCATTTCCGGTTCTTTTTTCGCGGACTGGAACGCCACCCATATTTACAATCCACTTTGGCCTCCCCACGCGAAGTTTCACAACGCCCAGACCATGTCGCTCGGCGTGTGCCTGGGCATTGCGGGCTTGTTCTTTGTCTGGCGTCGGAAAGGAGACCTCCGATCGAACATGATTGCAGCCAACATATTCCTGACAGTCTACTGGTTGACCCAAGTGACAGCCTTTTTCTTTCCTGGAACTGCGTGGACTGACCCTAATCTGCTCCGACCAGGACATTCGATGCGAGAAATTCCCCCGCAGGCATACGCCATTGCCGCATCCCTCGCTGCAGTGTTTGTTGCTAACCTCTTAGTCTTTCGCGCGCGAGGACCGAGACAAAATCAATAGTTCCGACAACGGGTTCGTTGAAATTATTCGTTTCGGCAATCGCGCCTTCCCATCCAGAAGATCAACGAAGCTTATGAGCGCATGTTGAGGAGCGACGAGAAGTATCGCTTCGTCATCGACATGGCCTCGCTTAAATCCTGAGGAGACCTAAACATGGCAAATACGATCAAGCCCATCCTGTGCGTGGTCACCAGCCATCCGATCCGCGGCGACAGCGGCGAGCCGACCGGCTTCGCAATGGTAGAGCTGACTCATCCGCTCGATGTGTTCGACAAGGCGGGAATACCCTACGAGATCGCCTCGATCCGCGGCGGCCACCCGCCGATCGACTTCTTCGATCTCTCCGATGCGGCCAACGCCCACTACTGGAAGGACAAGGACTTCCGTAGGACGCTGGCTGACACGTTGATTCTGAAGGATCTTGACCCGTCGCGCTACTCGGCAGTCTTCTTCGCCGGCGGCCACGGCACGATGTGGGACTTCGCAGACAACGAGGCCGTGCAGAAGGTCATCCGTGAAATCTGGGAAGCGGGCGGTGTCGTCTCGGCGGTCTGCCACGGCCCGGCCGCGCTGGTGAATGCGACATTGTCCGACGGCAGCTATCTCGTCGCCGGCAAGAAGCTAGCCTCCTTTACCGACGAGGAGGAAGCCGAAGTCAATTACACGAAGGTGGTGCCTTATCTCCTTGCGACCACGCTCAAGCAGCGCGGCGCGCTGCATCAGGCCGCGCCCAACTGGTCGGAAAATGTCGTGACCGATGGCGGCTTGGTCACGGGCCAGAACCCGGCGTCCGCCCATGGCGTCGGTAAAGCTCTGGTCGATGAGCTGACCACGAAGCGCTGAACGACGATCTCCGCATATCTTCGGGTCCAGCGAGGAAGCTCCTTATGATGGGTTTTTCTGCTTGGATCGGCGCGGAATAGGACAAAGACATGATTGATGGCTGCGCTTTGGCGGAGCCGCCCCTCCTGCATGGTTGCACGAGAACTGAAGCAATCGAGTAACAATTATGGAGGTACTCAACCAAATGAAGACCGTCGCTGATAAGCAAGAGCAAGCGACCGCACTGATGTCGTCGCACGATTGGAGGGCGCCTGGCACCTTGTGACGATCGAGCAGCCCGATTCAAGCGGCGCTATGAGGACGGCCGACGTCGAAGGTCTCCTCGTCTTTACGCGTGATGGCCACATGGCAGTTCAGGTTCGCAACCTCGAACCTCACCATGTCGACAGCGCGTATAGCAGCGCCGGGTACGAAGCGAGCTACGGTACGATTTCGCCCGATGTCCCGAACGGCATCATTGTCTATCGCATCGAAGGAGCGTTGGTTCGCGAGCTTGTGGACCAAGATTTGCCTCGGGCATACAGCTTAGTGGATGACCAGCTCATCCTCACATCAACGCGAGATAATGAAAACTGGCGCGTCGTCTGGCGCCGCGGATGACACGGATTCAAGGGTTTCAGAGATGAGAATCATAGCGATCGAAGAGCATGTCCTCCCCGATGAAGTGAAGCGGGCATGGAATACTATACCCGGCGCCGATGACGGAACCCTCGGCCTCAATCCTGGGATGATCGGCGAACGGCTTGCCGATCTTGGAGAGCAGCGGCTCGCACTGATGGACGAGACAGGCGTCGATGTTCAGGTCCTCTCTTTAACGACGCCGGGTCTCAACAACCTCGGTCACCACGGCATCGATCTCTCTCGTCGTGCCAACGACCTGCTGGCCGAAGCCGTGGCTGCCAATCCTTCTCGTTTTCAGTTTATGGCGGCCCTGCCCTCGGCGGAGCCTGAAGCAGCGGCGCGGGAATTGCGACGATCCGTCGAGGAACTGGGCTGCAAAGGTGCCGTTCTGTTTGGGCGGGTCGGCGATAAGAATTTGGATGACGTGATCTTCGAACCGACATTCGCTTGTGCGGCCGAGCTCGGCGTTCCACTGCTGGTTCACCCCCAGATTCCGCAGACGAGCGTTCGCGACGCCTACTATGGGGGCTTCGGCACGCCGATTGATCTCGCCCTCTCCACCTTCGCCCTCGGATGGCATTTCGAGGCGGGTATCCAGTTCATCCGCATGGTCCTCGGGGGCGTCTTCGACCGATATCCCAATCTGCAGGTGATCCTCGGCCACTGGGGTGAACTGGTGCTCTTCTATCTTGAGCGACTGGTCATGCTGGATCGGGTGTCCAAACTCCAGCGGCCATTCATCGACTATATCAGGAGCAATCTCTATCTGACGGCCAGCGGCATGTTCAGCCCGGCCTATCTGCGCCAGGCGATCGACGCGGTAGGCGCTGACCGCATCCTGTTCTCGACGGATTACCCATACCAATATCGGCCCGGAGGCGATGCCCGGCGGTTTATCGAAGATCTGGACCTCGGCGCCGGCGATAAGGCACAGTTCGCACATGCAAATTGGGAGCGCCTGACTGGAAGTTGACGAGCGGTTTGACACAATCGATCAAGACAGACGCTGGCCATCCTCGCCGAAGAGGTGCAGCACGGCGGGATCGAGATTGAGCGGCAGGCTGTCGCCTGATTTCATCCGTTGCTGGCCGGCAAAGACGGCGATCAGCTTCTTTCCACCTGCGTCGGCGTGGACGACGGTTTCCGAACCCAGTTCCTCGACGAGGGTGATGCGGGTGTCCAGCTTGTGCGCGCCAGTTCCATCGGCAAGGGTGATGTGCTGCGGCCGGATGCCGATGCTGACTCTCTCGCCCGCTGAGCGCACCTCCTTGGCAATCGCTGAAAGACGGTGGCCGCCGACGGTTTCGATCTCGGCGAAACCGTTCTCGTGGCCGATAATCGACCCCTCAAGGAAATTCATGTGCGGTGCGCCGATGAAGCCGGCGACAAAGCGGTTGGCCGGCGTGTTGTAAAGTTCCAGCGGAGTTCCCACCTGCTCGATCCTGCCGCCTCGAAGCACGACGATGCGGTCGGCAAGCGTCATTGCCTCAACCTGATCGTGGGTGACATAGATCATCGTCGCCTTCAGGCGGGCGTGAAGGGCGGCGAGTTCGGCGCGCATGCTGACCCGCAGTTCGGCGTCGAGATTGGACAGCGGCTCGTCGAGCAGGAAGGCATCCGGTCGGCGAACGATGGCACGGCCGATCGCGACGCGCTGGCGCTGGCCGCCGGAAAGCTGACCGGGACGGCGCTGCAGGAAGGGCTCGATCTCCAGCATGCGGGCGGCGTCAGTGATGCGGGCTTCGATCTCGGCCTTCGCCACCTTGGTATTCTCCAGACCGAAGGCCAGGTTTTCCCGCACGCTCATATGCGGATAGAGCGCATAGGACTGAAAGACCATGGCAAGGCCCCGGTCGGCGGCACCGATCTCGGTCACATCCTTGCCGTCGATGGCGATGCTGCCGGCAGTCGGCTTGTCGAGCCCGGCGATCAGGCGCAGCAGCGTCGATTTCCCGCAGCCGGAAGGGCCGACGAAAGCGACGAACTCGCCGTCGTTGACGGCAAGCGAGACATCGCGGATGACCTCGACGGCGCCGAAATTCTTGACGATGTTCCTGAGCTCGAGGCCGCTCATGCACTCTCCTGTTTCATCTTATTTCAGTCCAGAGCCCGCAATGCCTGTGGTGATGAAGCGCTGCAGGAAGACGAAGATCAGCACCACCGGGATCATCGAGACGACGGTCATGGCGAGGATATAGTGCCATTGCACATTGAGTTCGCCAGCATAGACGTTGAGGCCGACCTGCAGCGTATAGAGTTCCTTGCGCGACAGCACGATCAGCGGCCAGAGGAAGTCGTTCCAGCGCCAGACGACCGAGAAGATCGCCAGCACCGCCAGCGCCGGCGCCGACAACGGCAGGATGATGCGCCAGTAGATCTGCCATTCGCTGGCCTTGTCCATGCGCGCCGCATCGATCAGCTCGTCGGGGATGGTCAGCATATATTGCCGGAGCAGGAAGACGCCCGTCGGGGTGGCGACGGTCGGCAGGATGACGCCCCAGAGGCTGTCGAAGAGGTTCAAGGTGCCGATGACGGAATAGAGCGGCACGACGATGACCGAAAGCGGTACCATCAGCGTCGCCAGGATCATCAGCATGACGGCGGTGCGGCCGGGGAACTGGTATTTCGACAGCGCGAAGGCGGCCATGGAATTGACCAGCAGCGTGATTGCCGTCGCGATGACCGTGACGAAGACAGAGTTGCGCAGGAACAGGAAGAAATCGAAGCGCTGGAACGGCTCGGTGTAGTTGCCGGCAGCAAATTCGACCTTGCGCACCGGGGAGCGGTCCTTGATGTTCGCCTTGACGATTTCACCCGGCTGTTTCGGGTCGACCATCTGGCCGATGATGCCGATGCGGCGGACTTCGGCGAGCACGCGGCTGCTGCCGTCCGGCATCGTCACGGTATAGAGCGGTAACGGCTTGTCGTAGCCCGGCACGACCGCCTGTTCAGTGACATAGGGCAGGAAGGACGGCGGGAATTCGGCCAGGGCCGCCGGTGTCTTGAACGAGGAGAAGACCAGCCAGACGGCGGGGCCGAACATCAGGAAGACGCCCGAGACCAGCCAGATCCAGGTGATGACATCCGTCCAGTGCCAGCCCCGGCCGCGACGGCGCAGCAGGAAGGTGCCAACGGCGCTCATTGGCGTTTCCCCTTCTTCTCGTTGCGGCTGCTGGCGCCGAGTTGAACCAGCGTCAGGATGACGAGCAAGATGCCCATCAGGATCGAGGCGGCCGACGCAAGGCCGGGGTTGCGCAACGAACTCGCAAAGCCGGTCTCGTAGATGTACTGGGTGATGTACATGGCGCTAGTGCCCGGCCCGCCGCCTGTGAGCACAAAGACCTCGTCGAAGATCTGCACGGCGCGGATCAGCGCCAGGACAAGGACGACGATCAGGTTCGGCATCAGCAGCGGCAAAGTGATGCGCCGGAAGATGCGGGTGGGGCTCGCCTTGTCCATCGCCGCCGCCTCGTAGAGATCCCGCGGGATCGCCTGCAGGCCGGCAAGCAGGATCAGCGCATAAAAGCCCATATGCGCCCAGACCGAGACAAAGACGGCGAAGAAGAAGGCCCAGAAACGATCGCTGAGCCAGGAGAAGGGTTCGAAGCCGAAGGGGCTCAACGCATAGTTCAACAGGCCCTGGCGCTGCAGGATCCATTTCCAGATCAGGCCGACGACGACCGGCGACAGCAGCACCGGAAAGAAGAACACGGCCCGCCAGAAGCCGCGATTGGAAAGCTCGCGGTTGAGGATCAAAGCCGTTGCCAGCGCCGCGATCAGCATCACCGTCACCTGGAAGACGACGAAGACGGCGGTGTTGCGCACCGCCGCCCAGAACGTGTCAGCCGCGCAGGTCGAAGGGTCGAGGTAGGAGCCGCAATCGAACAGAATGCGATACTGGTCGGCGCCGACATAGGTCCTGTTCTGCAGGAAGATGCCGCTGCCGCTCGTCGTTGAATAAAGGAAGTTGATGACCAGCGGCAGGAGCACGAAGACGGTGAAGATCAGCATATTGGGCGCCAGGAAGACGCCCGCCATGCCGTTCAGCCCTGTCAGCTTCTGCCAGGCCCGCATGGGAACGTCGACCAGCCCCATGGCAAGCCGGACAGGGGCCGAGAGCGCCTGCCGCAGACCGGTTTTCACCGGTGGTTCAGAAGAAACCGTCTTTCCCGCCATCTGTCCGTCCGTCAGTTGCCGGCGACCTTGGCCTTGATGTCCTCGTCGATCCGGTTATAGGCGTCGTCGAGCTTCATTTCGCCGGCGATCACCTGGCTGATGCGGGCGACGATGGCGCTGTAATAGGCGTCCGACCACTTCCAGCCGGGCAGCTTCATCGCCGGTGCGGCCGTTTGGCCGGCAGCTTCGACGAAGGCCTTCAGCGCCGCCTGCACATGCGGATTGTCGGTCTTGAAGTCCATCTGGCCGGCGGCCACGGCCTTATGCGCCGGAATAAACAGGCTGCGCTCGGCGAACTCCTTCTGCACGTCGGCGCCGGCCAGGTAGTCCATCACCTTGGCGACATCCTTCGGGTTCTGGGTGTATTTGACGGCGACCAGACCGGCGCCACCCTGCATGCCGGTGCAGGCGGCCGTGCCGCACGGGCTTCCCGCCATTACCCAGTCGAAACTGTCGCCGATCTTCTGTGCGAAGCCCGAGATCTGCCAGCTGCCCGAATAAAGATAGGCAAGGCCCCCATTGATGAAATCGTCGGCGGCGGAGCGGTAGGTGGTACCGGCAGCACTGACCCAGACATCCTTGTTGACGATGCCTTCCTCGTTCCACTTGACGAAGCGGCTGAGGAATTCCTTGGCGCCCTGATCGATCGGGGCCGGCTTGCCGTCGGCAGCGATATAGTTGGCGCCGTAGGAAATGTTCGGGCCGGAGACGCGGTGGCCGGAGCGGTCGATCGCCATGGCGAAGACCTTCTGGCTGTCGGCGACCTTCTTGGCGGCGGCCGCCCAATCGTCCCAGGTGGCCTTCGGACCGGGAATTTCGACGCCTGCCTGCTCGAACAGCGTCTTGTTGACGAAACCGCCGGTCAGCGTCAGCTGCGTCATGAAGCCGGTGATGGCGTTCGAGCCGTCGGGACGCATCCAGTCGGCCTGGGCGCCGAAATTGTCGTCCCAGTATTTCGCATCAGCGAGCAGCGGGCGAAGATCGAGCCAGTGTTGCGCCTGCGCCTTCAGATTGGTGACGCGGGCGATATCGGGGCCCTTGCCGGCTTCGAGCTGCACCGGCAGCTGTTCCTTGACGACGTCGTAGGAGACCTCGTCGAGGATGACGTTGATGTCGGGATTGGCCTTGGAGAAGCGCGAGAGCAGATCCTTGATAACGGCGCCTTCGCCGCCGTCGGAATACCACATGATACGCACGTCGCCGGCATGGGCGGCGACGGAACTCAAGAGAACTGCGGCGAAAGCTGCGCCGATCGATTTCATTCTGGTCATTTTGTCCTCCTCCTGACCGATGAATTCCTACAGCGCCGCGCGTCTTTTCAGACGCGCCAAAGACGCTGTAACACTTTGAATTGCTGCATAATTTTATCCTTAAATCGATTCCGATTTAAGGAATTAAGCAGCAGGTCCGGCCGGTCCTCCGCCTGCCGGACATGTCGTCTACGAGGCCGCGCGTCGAAGCTGCCTGCCCGGTATCTTTAGATGTACCGCGTCTCCCCGCACCGACCAGTCCGGCGGGCGAAGAATACGGCCTTCGGCGCGCACGGTGCCGTCCTCCTCGAAGACGATCTGGCCATAATCCGGATCGACGACGATCAGGGCGCCCTCATTGTCGCGGCGGGCCGATAGGGTCGCAAAACGCGTCTGCATGCCATCAAGGTCACCCTCGCGGCCGACATCGGAGAGACGGACGATCCAGCGACCGGTGCGGCCGGCCAGGCGCAGCTCGATGTCCGTCGTCGGCCCCTGTTTCACCGGCTCCAGCGGTCCGTTGCCAATCAGCATCGCCAAGCCGTCGCCGGAGCGGGCGAGCGCCAGCTTGCCGTCAACCACCGTGTCGTCGAAGGCTTCGAGCGGGAACCAGGCATGGGTGAAATTCGGCTGGCCGTCGTGGATGTCGAAATCGAGAATCGCCAGATCGCGATACTGGTGCACACGCGGCAAGGTCCCGCAGCCGCCCCAGAAACTCGGCCGGCCGTAGCCGAACTGAATGGTTTCGCCGGGATGATTGATCCAGATCTGCGCTTCCGGCCGGGTGCCCAGGCGCAGGTGCAGCACTGTCTCCTGGTAGCCCCAGGCGCCGGGACGATAATGGGCGATGGTGCCGAGTGCAGTGTCACGGGTCTTATAGTGATAGAGGGCGGCGAAACGGTTCTCGCCCTGGGAAAAGGTCCATTCCTGCGCGTCGTCGGACTGGTGTGCGGCCATCGCAGCCAGCTCTTCGGGAAAACGCAGGCCGTGATCGCGAATGCAGACGGCAAGCTGCGGCAAGGCGTGAACGCGCCGGCCGTACCAGCCGCGGCCCCAGAGCAGCCTAGAAATGGCCGACAGTTCGACCGAGCGGCCGGGACGCAGCGTATGTTCGTAGGAGCGACCCTGGCTGCCGGTCAGCATGCCGTGATGGGCCGAGCGGGCGACGATTTCCATCAGGCGGACGATGCTGGTATTTGCCCGGGTGCGGATCGTCTCATCCGGCGCGCAGGCGGAAAGCGCCGTCAGGCCCTTGAGGTCGATCGGGAAGTAGGGAACTGAATTCCACTCGGCCATTTCCCAGCGCTCGAAATGGTCGAGCCAGGCGCGGACCCGCTCTTCGCCGACCTTCATCTGCTCGGTGCCGGTGCGGCCTGAACGGACGAAGACGGCATCAGGGAAAAGCTTGCCGCCGAGATAGGCCGCGGTATGGAAGAGCAGCGCGTGGTTTTCCGAAAAATACCACTGAACGTCGTTGCCCGGCTCGTCCATCCAATAGCGGTAATTGAGGACCGCTTGCTCGATCCTGTCGCGCAGACCTTGCGACAGCAGATCGCTCCAGCGGGTATAAGCAAAGAGCAGCGGCACCAGCACGAAGTCGGCGCAGTCGTGGCAATCCTCGATGACCGGCAGCATGGCCGAGATCATCGCCTCGGTCTCCTCGCCGCCCTGCCCCAGCGCCAGGCGCGCGAACGCGCAGACCGCGTCCGGCTCTGAATGGGCGGCGACCTCGGCAAGCGCTTCGGCAACGCGGTCCTCCAACGCGGCGGGCGCTTGCCCCTGGCGTTGAGGATGACAGATCTCGACGCCGAGCGTGCGACTGAGCGAAAGTCCGCCTATCTTGAAGGTGATGCGGAAATGGCGAAAATCGGCGGGCATATCAGCCGAGGTGCCAAGTGCCAGCTTGGTAGCGCCTTCTTCGAGCGCGAAATCATAGTCGAAGCGCTCGCTCGACATGAAGTCGCCTTCAATCTCGACATGGCAACTCAGCGCCACCGGCAGCGGTACCGGAAACAGGATCGTCACGTCCTCGCCGAGATAGGCGGTACGGTCGAAGCGCATGCCTTCGAGGATCGCCTCCAGGCCGTCTGCAGCAGCGGCGGCGATCGGAACGGGAACAGCGGTTTCGACCTCCGGACCGTCGAGATAATCCAGCTGGAAATAGAAGCGGGCATCGCGCTCGGCGAGATCGTCGAAATAAATGCGGATCTCGTTGAGGCCTGCCGTCAGTTCGACCTCGAAAAGCTGCTGGGCTTCCAGATTGCGCTCATAAGGCGCCATGAAGCCCTGCTCGCGGCCATTGACGAAGAAAATGGCGCCGCCGCAGGTCGACAGGCGAAACGCGGCTGGCCCGACTGAGCGGGCATCGAGGAAGGTGCGCGCCCAGCAGCCGATGCGGGTCGGGCGAAACCAGAAGCCGGAGAGATCGACACGCGGCGAGGCAAAGGGCAGCCACCAGCGGACCGGTTCGAATTCGGCTGTCGGTTGCGGCCGTTGGCCGGAGAAGGATTTTTTGAATTCGGTGCGGCAGGGATATTCGTGCGGGATGAAGTTCTTCGTCTTGGTAACGAAGAAAAACGGATCCATCCTGCCTTCCATCGGCCGGTCGGCGACGTCGTAGCGCTCTTGCGAGAGGTGGCCGAGCTGCCAGTAGACGATCGGGCTCTGCTTACCCGTGGCGCGACGAAGATGGGATTTCTCAGCGGTCATGCTTCAGCTCGCTCGAGCCGCGAGACGTCTGAAACGCCGACGCATGGACTGGCGGTCAAGCCGCATCTTCAAAGCCTCCCTGCTCTGCCGCTTGCCGCGGACTCCTCTTGGGCAATTGTGCATAGGCATTCTGTTTGCGCAATCTGAAAGATTTTTGCATAAAGGAGTGGGAGCGAGGAGAACGACATGGCGGGGGACGAGAAAAAAGGCAGGCGCACGCGCCTCGACGATATCGCCGCCCGATGCGGCGTCTCGATCAGCACGGTCTCGCGCGCCTTGGCCGGCGAAAAGGGCGTCCGGCCTGATATCCGCAAGCTGGTGCTGGAAACGGCAAGTGCCGTCAGCTACGCCGTGCCGGGAAGCGTCGCCGGCAAAAAAGTCATGCTCGTCGCCTCCGGCGCGGCGATGATCGATTATGTGCGCAACCAGTTCACGCTCTATGTGCTCGAAGGATTGAATGCGCGTGCGGCCGCCCTCGGCATCGAGCTGGCGATGCGTCCTGTCGCCGACAAGGGCGATGAAGCCCGCGTCGTCGCCGAGATGCGTGATGATCCGAGCTTTGGCGGCATGCTGATCCTGACCGTCGACGAGGAGGATATGCTGGCGGCAGCCGCCGGTCTCGGCAAGCCGGTCGTGCTGGTCAATAGCGACGATCCCTATATGCGGCTTTCGAGTGTGACGCCCTGCAACCGCTCGGCCGCCTTCATCGCCGCCGAGCACCTGATCAAGGCCGGACATGAACGCATCCTGTTCATGCTGAGGCCGGGTCGGCGGACGATCGAGCGGCGCCTCGAGGGCTGGCGCGATGCCCTGCGGCATCACGGGCTGACGGCCGATGCCGATCTGGTGCTCGAGGTGGACGACTGGCTGCCGGAACTCGGCGCCGAGGCGATCACCCGCCTCGTCCGCGACAAAGGCCTTTCCTTCACCGCCATCCTGACGGCGGGCGACAGCCTTGCCGCCGGCGCCGTGCGCGGATTGCAGGCGATGGGTTATGTCGTGCCGCAGGACATCTCCGTCATGGGCATTGACGACCTGCCGCAGTCGGCCTTTGTCACTCCGCCGCTGTCGACGGTGCATATTCCGATGCGCGAACTCGGCGCCACCGCGCTCGATCTGCTGCGCGACATGATGCTCGGCCTGGCCGCACCTCGGCGCCGCGTCGAGCTTGCCTGCCATCTCGTCGAAAGAGGCAGCGTGGCGGCCGTCAGCCCGAATATCAAGCTTCGATGAAGCTCGCTTCGAACAGCTCGCGCGCATAGGCATCATGCGTGACGCCGGCCTGCAGATCCTCTCTGGTCAGTTCGTCGACGAAACAACCGTTCTTCATGATCAACACCCGGTCGCACATATGGGCGATGACGGCGAGGTCGTGGCTGACGAGCAGATAGGTCAGTCCCTTTTCCTCGCGCTGATCGGCAAGCAGGTTGAGGATTTCGGCCTGGACCGAGACATCGAGCGCCGATGTCGGCTCGTCGAGCAGCAGAATGGGCGGCGACAGGATCAGCGCCCGGGCGATCGCCACGCGCTGCCGCTGACCGCCGGAAAGCTCATGGGGAAAACGATTGGCGAAGCTCGCCGGCAGTCCCACCTGGACCAAGGCCTTTTCGACCTTCGACCAGATGTCGGAATGGCGCATGGCGCGCAGCGGCTCGGCGAGCGCGGTGCCGATCCGATGGCGTGGATGCAGGGATCCGTAAGGGTCCTGAAACACCATCTGGGCGAACTTCAGCTCCTCGCGGGAGCGCTGCTTGCCGATCTGTCTGCCGCCAAGCTCGATCTGCCCAGTCCAGCCGGCCTCCATTCCGGCAAGGCAACGCAGCACCGTCGATTTGCCGCAGCCGGATTCGCCGACGATGCCCAGCGTCTCCCCCTGCTTGACCTGAAAACTGATGCCCCTGACGACATGATTGCTGGATTTGCCGGAGGCAAAGACGACATCGAGGTCGCGGACATTGATCATTGCGCCGTCTCCAGATCGAGTTTGGCCCGGTCGAGAACCGCCAGCCGGCGAACCGGGTTCTTCGGGTCGGGCAACGCGGCAATCAGCCCGCGCGTATAGGGATGGCGCGCTTCTTCGAGACTGGTCAGCGTCTCGACGATGCGGCCGGCATACATGACGATGATGCGCTCGCAGAAAGCCGCCACCATGCGAATATCGTGGCTGATCAACAGCAGGCCGGAATTGTTCTCGCGCACCAGTTCATCGAGCAACAGCAGCACGTCCTTGCGAACGCTGACATCGAGCGCCGAGGTCGGTTCGTCGGCGATAACAAGCTTCGGCCGCGCCAGCAGCATCATGGCGATCATCACGCGCTGGCCCATGCCGCCCGATATCTGGTGGGGATAAAGCGCCATGACCCGGTCCGGATCGCTGATGCGCACGCGCTCCAGCATGGCGCGGGCAGCATCAAACGCCTGGGCCTTGCCGAGACTGAGATGAAGGCGTGCGGCTTCGGCGACCTGCTTGCCGATCGAGAGCACCGGATTCAGCGAATAACGCGGATCCTGCATGATCAGCGCGATATCCTTGCCGCGAAGCCCACCCATCTGCCGCTCGCTCCTTGAAAGCAACGGATCGCCGCCAAGATCCAGGCGTTCGGCGGTGACGACCGCAGCCGGCGGCAGCAGCCGCATGATGGCGCGGCCCGTCGTCGATTTGCCGGAACCGGATTCTCCGACGATGCCGACACGTTCGCGCCCGACGTCGAAACTGACATTGGAAACGGCGGGCACGGCGCCGCGGCCGAAGCGGACGCTCAGTCCTTTGACGGACAGAACAGGCTGCAGATCATGATCTTGGATTTTACGATCTGGCATGGCGGGGATCCAAAAGGTCGCGCAGAGCATCTCCGGCGATGTTGAAGGCAAGGCTGGTGAGAAGGATGGCGACACCCGGCATCACGGCGACCCACCAGTAATCGAGCATGAATTTGCGGCCGTTGGAGATCATCGCACCCCATTCCGGCGCCGGCGGCTGCGCGCCGAGGCCGAGGAAGCCGAGCGACGCTGCCGTCAGGATGATGCCGGCCATGTTGAGGGTCAGGCGAACGATGACTGACGGAACGCACATCGGGGCGATATAGAGGAGAAGGATGCGGATCGGCGAAGCGCCGTAGAGGCGGGCGGCGACGACATAGTCGGCGTTTCTGACGACCAGGGCTTCGGCGCGTGCAAGCCTGGCAATCGGCGGCCATGCGGTCAGCGAGATCGCGATGATCGCCGTGGTCAGGCCGGCGCCGAGGGCGGCGGCAAAAGCCAGCGCCAGGATCAGCGACGGGAAGGACAGAACGATATCGGTGGCGCGCATCAGCAGCGCATCGGTCCGCCCGCCGAAGAAGCCGGCGACGACGCCGATCAGCAGACCGATCGGCCCGACGATCAGGGAGATCGACAGCACGGTCTGGATGGTGATGCGCGTGCCGAAGATCAGGCGACTTAGAATGTCGCGGCCGAATTCGTCGGTGCCAGCCCAATGCGCCAGGCTCGGGGCCTGCAAGGCATCGCCGAGCGACTGCACGACCGGATCATAAGGCGCCAGAAGCGGCGCGAAGATGGCGATCAGGCACAGCAGGCCGAGGATGACGAAACCGGCAAGGCCAAGCGGCTCGGCAGCCAATTTGCGGCCGGCGCGCGCAAACGACGCCGCTATGCGGGTCGAGACGCTTGGCGGGCGGATCTGAATGTCAGTGTGGATGGCGTCGCTCATCGGGCCGCCTCCCGCATGCGCGGATCGAAGACGGCGTAAGCGACGTCGGCAAGGAAGTTTAACAGCATGAAGATGAATCCCACGATGATGGTGCCGGCCACGATGGCGTTCATGTCGCCGATCATGAGGGCGTTCGTCATGTACTGGCCGATGCCCGGCCAGGAGAAGACGATCTCGGTGACGACAGCGCCTTCGAGCAGTCCGCCATAGGAAATGGCGAGGATGGTGATCAACTGCACGGCAATGTTCGGCAGCACGTGGTGCCAGATCGTGCCGAAGGGGCTCACACCCTTGGCACGGGCGGCGATGACGTAATCCTGGCTCAACTGCTCCAGGGTGAAGCTGCGTGTCATGCGGGTGATGTAGGCCATCGCCGCATAGGCGAGAATGATGGCAGGCAGAATGATATGACCGAGCGCATTCCAGAAGATTTCCGTCTCACCCTGCAGCAGGCTGTCGATCAGCAACAGGCCGGTTCGCGGCGTAACGAGGCCTTCGTAGAAGACATCGATCCTGCCCGGCCCGCCGACCCAGTTCAGGCCCGCATAGAAGATGACGAGCCCGACGATGCCGAACCAGAAGACCGGGATCGAATGCCCGACGAGTGCGACCACCCGGGCTATCTTGTCGATGAAGCTGTCGCGAAACAAAGCCGCGATGAGGCCGAGCGGCACACCGACGAATGTCGAAATGATCACCGCCAGCGTCGCCAGTTCGAATGTCGCCGGAAACGCCTGGGCGAGGTCTGAGGAAACAGGATTGCCGGTGAGCACGGCAGTGCCGAAATCACCATGCGCCAGCCCGTTCAGATAGAGGAAGAACTGCTGATAGATCGGCAGATCGAGCCCCAGGCGGGCCCGCATCGCTGCATAGGCGGCGGGATCGGCGAGTTCGCCGACGATCGCGCCGACCGGATCGGTGGGCAGGACGCGGCCGATCACGAAGGTCACACAGAGGAGAATGAACAGGCTGACCAGCAAATGCGCCAGGCGTCGGCCAAATTCGGCTACGGAGAGTTCCTTCATGATCGGCTGTCCTCTCGAGTCTTACTGGGTTTCGACCTTGGTCACGTTCTCGAGACGCGTCATTTGAGACGGATGTCCGACATATCCCTGGACCTTGCCGGTCAGGACGATCGGCTCAAAGCGCTCGAACATCGGCAGCACGGCCGGCTTCTGTTCGATGAACATCTTCTGCATCTGAACGTAGAGTTCGCCGCGCTTCTTGGCGTCCGGCTCCATCGATGCTTTTGCCGTCAGGGCCGTCAGCTCGGGAATGTCCCAGGCCGAGCGCCAAACGAAATTGCCGGCATTGTTGGCCTCTTTCGAGTTGTCCGGGTTGGAGGAAAACTGCTCCATCGAACCGAGCACGTTCGGCATATAGGCGCTGGTCTGCGGGATCAGCAGATCGAAATCCCTGGCGCGATGGGCGGCAATGATTTCCGAGCCGTTGCCCTGCTGAATGTCGATCTTGATGCCGACCTGGGCAAGCGATGCCTGGATGGCGGTGGCAAGATCGATGCGCGGCGTTTGCGCAATGGTCTTCAGCGTTAGCGTGAAGCCGTCCTTGAAACCCGCCTCGCTCAGCAACTGCTTGGACTTTTCGACGTTGAGCTGCCAATCCGGGCTCGGGATCGCATATTCGAAGTTCTCCGGAACGGGAACGGTTCTTGCCCGTCCGTAGGGGCCCATGATCGTCTTTTCGATGCCCTTGTAGTCGATGCCGTAGGCGATTGCTTCGCGGACCTTGGGATTGGCGAGGTACTGGTTGCCGGCATTCATCGACAGAACGTAGAAACCGCCTGTCGGAATGCGCTGGATGGCAAAACCCTGCTTGGCCTGGAACGTCGCGAGATCGGAGGCCGTCAGCGCGCTGGCAATATCGATATCGCCGCGCTCCAGCATCAGCCGCTCGACCTGGCTTTCCGGCACATGCCGGACGATGACGCGCTTCATCTTCGGAGCGCCGTCGACATAGCCTTTGTTGGCGTCGAGAATGACAAGCTCGTTCGGAGACCAGCGATTGAGGGTGAACGGACCGGAGCCGGCCGAATGCGTCCGCATCCAGGCGTTGCCGTAGTCATTGTCGACGGCGTGGCTCTCGACCTCGACGCTGTCGACCACGCTGGTGGTCGTCGTCGTCAGCCGGTAGAGCAGAAGCTCCGCCGTCACCTGGTCGGAGAGATCGATGCGCACCGTTTGGTCGTCGACCGCCTTGACGAGCTTTTCGACATTGTTCTTGTCATAACCGACGCGCTTGAGATTGGCGGCAGCGGCCTGATCCATCTTCAGCAGCCGCGCCAGCGAATAGACGACGTCCTTCGAGGTGACCGGGTTGCCGGAGGCGAAATTGGCTTTGCGCAGCGTGAATGTGATGCCTTTGTCGTCAACCTTCCAGCTTTCCGCCAACTGCGGAAGGATCTTGCCATCCGCTGTGCTGGCGACCAGCCGGTCATAGAGATTCGACATGATTTCGACCGCTTTGCCTTCGGTCGCCTGATGTGGATCAAGGGACAGAACCTGGGCCAGCGATGTACCGACAACCAGTTGGTCCTGCGGCGTGGCGGCCTGCAGCTGCGGCGCAGCCATCGTCAAGGCGCCGAAAACGGCCCCGACGAACAAACCTTTAGAAAAATGCTTCATTGTCACTCCTCCATGAATTACCATAAGAGACATATTATGTCCCCCGTATGTCGTATTATGATCTATCGAAGTCTGATACGATTGACAAGACCTGAACGGGAGACTTGAGTGCGAAGGGACTGGGGAGCAGAAAAATGACAACACTCAATGGTGGGCGGCAACGACTGGCGCAGCAGGTCATCGATCAGTTGCGAGCGCAAATCGAAACCGGCAAATTGCGGGTCGGGGACCAGCTGCCGACCGAGCCGCAGCTTGAAGCGACCTTCGGGGTCAGCCGCACCGTGGTGCGCGAGGCGATTGCCGACCTCAGGTCGGCGGGCTTCGTCAGACCGATCCAGGGCAAAGGGGTGTTTGTAGCAGATCCAAAGGTTCAATCGATATTGCCGCTGACCCCGGTGGAAATCAAAAGCATCCCAGAAACCCTTGAGTTGCTGGAGTTTCGCATGGCGGCCGAAGGTGAAGCGGCGGCGATTGCCGCCTATCGCCGCACCGCCGAGCAGGAGGCTGCCATCCGCGAGGCCAACCGCAGAATGGCCAACCTGATCGAGACTGGACAACAAACGGTGGAGGCGGACTACGCCTTTCACATGGCAATTGCCGCTGCCACCAACAACCGATTCTATGTCGATGTCCTGCGCCAATTCGGCGCCAAGGCCATTCCCCGCGGCCAGTTTCCGACGCTGCCCGAAGCCAATGAGCGCGACTATCTTCAAAAAGTCTATGCCGAACATGTCGAGATCCTGTCCGCCATCGCCGATCAGGATCCGGATCGCGCCCGCCAGGCGATGCGCGCGCATATGGTGGCCAGCCAACGTCGCTACCGAATGCTTGCCGAGCAGCAATAGGGCTCGACACCTTTCAAGATTCATATTATGTCATATGACATTGCTGAATATGGAAAGAGACTCACATGTATCTGGGAACACAAGTCGCAGCGCGGGATGACGACGATTATCGTATCTTCGCGCAACTGGGTGTGAAGCATATCAACGCAGATCCGCCGGGAAAACCGAGCAGCTGGACGCTTGCCGATCTTGAGCGTCATCGCGACAAGATCGAAAGCTTCGGCCTGATCCTCGACATGATCCAGTTGCCCCTGCCCTCGCAGCCGATCGAGAAGGCGTCCTATCCCGACATCCTGCTTGCCGGCCCCGATCGCGACAGGCAGATCGACGCCGTCTGCAAGCTGATCGAGAATACCGCGGCGGCCGGTATTCCAGCGGTGAAATACAATCTCAACCTGATCGGCATTCCCCGCACACCCGATGAACCGGGACGCGGCGGGTCGATGAATGCCAGCTTCCGCTGGGACAAGACCGATCAGCAGGCCGAGCCCGGTCTTGCCGGCGTGCTCTCCGAAGACGAAAACTGGGAACGGATCGACTATTTCCTGGAACGGGTCGTTCCGGTTGCCGAAAGCAATCGCGTCAGGCTCGCCTGCCATCCGCACGACCCCTATACGCCACCCGGCTATCGCGGCGTCACGCGGGTGCTCGGCACCGTCGAAGGCCTGAAGAAATTCGTGCTGATGCGCGAAAATCCCTATCACGGCCTCAATTTCTGTCAGGGCTCGATCGGTGAGATGCTCGACAATCCCGGCGAGGAGATCGACGACATCATTCGCTGGTTCGGTCAGCGCAACAAGATCTTCAACGTTCACTTCCGCAATATTCGCGGCGGCAAGCTCTCTTTCATGGAGACCTTCCTCGACGAGGGCGACATGGACATGGTCCGCTCGGCCAGGATCTACAAGGAGGTCGGCTACAAATACATGCTGATGCCCGACCACGTGCCGACCGTCAGCGGCAGAGACCCTTCCGCCACCGCATTTGCCTTTTGCTACGGCTATATCGCAGCCCTTCTGCAGACGCTCGAAAGCGCCTGAACGGTCAAAATTCAACACGTAAAGAACAGGACTTGATGATGAACCCGATTGAATTGAAGAAGGCCGTCGGTAGCGGTCTCCTGTCGTTTCCGGTGACGCATTTCGACGATCAGCTGAAATTCGACGAGGCGAAGTACCGCCGCCATGTCGAGTGGCTTGCAGGTTACGACGCCGCCGCACTGTTTGCCGCCGGCGGCACGGGAGAATTCTTCTCCCTCAATCCGGCCGAGATCCCGCAGGTTATCCGGGCCGCCAAGGCCGCCGCCGGCAAGACGCCGATCATCTCGGGCACCGGCTACGGCACCTCGCTTGCCATCGAGATCGCCCAGGCGGCCGAAAAGGCCGGCGCGGACGGGCTGTTGCTGCTGCCGCCCTATCTGATGTTTGCCGAACAGGCCGGCCTCGTCGCCCACGTCAAGGCGGTCTGCCAATCGGTCGGCATCGGCGTCATCGTCTATAACCGCGACAACGCCGTGCTGACGGCCGAAAGCATCGCGCGGCTTGCCGACGAATGCCCGAACCTGATCGGCTTCAAGGACGGCGTCGGCGATGTCGACAAGGTCATCGAAATCACCACCCTGCTTGGCGACCGCCTGGTCTATGTCGGCGGCATGCCGACCCATGAGGTCTACGCCCAGGCCTATTTTGCTGCCGGCGTGACGACCTATTCCTCGGCGGTCTTCAACTTCGTCCCGGCGCTGGCCCAGCGCTTTTACGGCGCCCTGCGCACCGGCGATCAAGCGACCGTCGACGAAATCCTGAAGAGCTTTTTCTTCCCCTTCGTTGCCTTGCGCAACCGAAAGAAGGGCTATGCCGTCTCGATCATCAAGGCCGGCCTGCACGTCCTTGGTCAGAACCCAGGCCCGGTGCGCCCGCCGCTGACGGATCTTACCCAGGACGAGCTGGCGCTGCTGGACAAGATCGTGCAGGCCAACGGCGTCTCGCGGATCGCGGCGGAATAATACGTGAAAGACCGAGGGCGCGGCATTTCGCTCTCTATCAAGTGTCGCCCTCGGCTTTGTGCGCTGCCGGTGCGATCCATCCCTGAGGCTGCCCCTCATCCGCCTGCCGGCACCTTCTCCCCGCGCGCGGGGAGAAGGGACAAGCCGCAGACCTCTCCGTCCCCGCACGCCTCTCGTGTTTTACGGGGAGAGGGCTAGGGTGAGGGGCTGATCTCGCCGACCTCGCAGGCCGAGAATATCGTAGTCCCCAACAAATCCTACTTACAGCGCCACGCCGCTGCCGCGGTCGAAAACATGCACCTGATCGCTGGCAATACTTGCCTCGAACGCCGCGCCGTAGCGGACCGGGTATTCGCCGTCGACGATGGCGGTCACCTGCTGGCCGGCGAGATCGAAAACTACATGGGTCTGGGCGCCGGTGGGTTCGACCAGCATGGTGCGGCCGGCAAGCGGCGTGCCGTCTGACAGGCCGGGAACGAGATGTTCGGGGCGGAGGCCGATGGTGACGGCCTGGCCGAGCTTGACCTTGCGATCTGGCGCGATGCGGATCGCCGTGCCGTCCTCGAGGCGGGCGGCGGGCGCGCCGTTTTCGCCGTCGACGGTGCCGTCGAGCATGTTCATCGCCGGCGATCCGATGAAGGCGGCGACGAAGAGATTGGCGGGCTTGCGGTAAAGTTCGAGCGGCGTGCCCTGCTGCTCCACCCTGCCCTGATTGAGCACGACGATGCGGTCGGCCAGCGTCATCGCTTCGATCTGGTCGTGGGTGACATAGATCGAGGTCGTCTTCACCTTCTGGTGCAGCGTCTTGATTTCCGAGCGCATCTGCACGCGGAGTTTCGCATCGAGGTTCGACAGCGGCTCGTCGAACAGAAAGACGGCCGGATTGCGCACGACGGCGCGGCCCATGGCGACGCGCTGGCGCTGACCGCCGGAAAGCTGCGCCGGTTTGCGGTCGAGCAGCTGGGCGAGATCGAGCATGCGGGCGGCCTCGGCGACGCGGAGCTCGATCTGCGGTTTGGCGACGCCGGCGAGCTTCAGATTGAAGCCCATGTTTTCAGCCACGGTCATGTGCGGATAGAGCGCGTAAGACTGGAAGACCATGGCGATGTTGCGTTCGCGCGGCGTCATGGCGTTGACCACCTTGCCGCCGATGGAGATCTCGCCATCGGTGATTTCCTCGAGACCGGCGATCATCCGCAGCAGCGTCGATTTTCCGCAGCCGGACGGCCCGACCAGGGCGACGAATTCCCCATCCTGAATATCCAGCGAGATGCCGTGGATGACATCGACGGCGCCATAGGTCTTGCGAATATCGTTCAGTTCAACCGATGCCATAAATGCACCTCCAAAGGTTCGGCTCAGGACTTGACGGCGCCGGCGGTCAGGCCGGCGATGATGTGTCTCTGGGCGACGAAAAAGACGATGATGGTGGGAAGGATGGTCAGCGTGATGAAGGCCAGCACCAGCTGCCATTCGGTACCGTACTCGCCGCGATAGACCATGATGCCGAGCGGCCAGGGATATTTCGATTCGGAGTTCAGCATGATCAGCGGCAGGATGTAGCTGTTCCAGCTGCCGACGAAGGAGATGATGCTGACGGTGGCGACGATCGGCCGGGAAAGCGGCAGCGAGATATGCCAGAAGAAACCGAGATAACCGCAGCCGTCGACGAAAGCCGCCTGAAACAATTCTTCCGGAAGGTTGCGAAAGTAGTTTCTAAACAAAAGAATGCTCATGCCGAGGCCGAAGGCCACCTGCGGCAGCACCACGCCCCAATAGGTATCGAGCAGGCCGAGATCGCGGATGCGGATGAAGAGCGGCAGGATTGCGGTTGCGGCCGGAAACATCAGGCCGAGCAGGAAATAATTGAGTAGGAAGGACGAGCCGAAGAAGCGGACATGGGCAAAGGCGAAGGCGGCCATCGATGAGACGATCAGCGTCAAGAGCACGGTGAGTGCGGCGATCACCAGCGAATTGCCGATCTGCAGCCAGTAGCGTTCGCCGAACAGAATGTCGGTATAATTTGCCCATTGCCACTCTGTCGGCAGGCCGAACGGATTGGTGCGCAGGTCGCCCAGCGTCTTGAAGCCGCCGAGCGCCGTCGTCAGCAGCGGCACGAGTACGATCGCGGCAATCAGGCTCAGCGCCACGTAGAGATAGACGCGGGTGGAGGTGCGCATGCGGATGGAAGAGCTCATATCAGTCATGGCGCATGAAGATCCTTTTGTAACCGAAGGCGAGCGTCACGCAGATGATAAACAGCACGACGCCGACGGCGCTGCCGAGGCCGACCTGCATGCGCATGACGCCGTAGGTGTAGAGGAAGGTAACCATCGTCTGCGTTGAGTTGGACGGCCCACCGCCGGTGAGCGGCATGATCATGTCGAAGAGCTGCAGCGAGCCGACGACGGCAAAGAAAATGGAGAGGCGCAAGGTGGAGCCGAGCAGCGGCAGCGTGACGTAACGGAACTTCTGCCAACCGGTGGCGCCGTCGATTTCGGCTGCCTCCAGCACGCTCTTGTCGACCGATTGCAGGCCGGCGATGAACAGCATCATGTGAAAACCGAAATATTTCCAGACGATGACGCCAAGCACGGCATAGATCGCCAGATCCTTGTCGGCGAGCACGTAGGGGTTGGCGAAACCGAAAAAGCTGGAAATAGCGGCAAACAGGCCGTAATCGCCATCATAGACAAAGCGCCAGATCAGGCCGGCGGCAACGTCGGCCAGCACATAGGGCAGGAAGAAGATCAGCCGGTAGCCGACGACACCGGGAATGCGGTGGGCGAGCATGGTGGCGAGCCAGATGGCCAGCGGCACCTGAATGCAGATCGAGATGACGATGATCAGGCCGTTATTGAGCAGCGCCTGGGTGAAAGCCGCATTTCGAAACAGAACCTGGAAATTGCGCAGGGCGATGAATTCGGTCGGCGTCCCGTAGCCATTCCACTTGTAGAGGCTGTACCAGGCCGCCTCGCCCATCGGCATGATGACAAAGAGCGTGAACAGCAAGAGCGCCGGCGGCAGAAAGATCAACAGCACCGTCAGCCGGTCATGGGCGACCGAGCTCCTGCTGTTTGCGGCTTTTCGTGCCGGCCGTACGGCTGATGTCATCGATGGGACTGAAATATTGGCCATGGGTCCTGCTTTCGCATGTCGTCGGCAGCAATGCCGGCGCTCCCGCTCTTGGCTGGGAGCGCCGGGAAGGGTCTGCGGGCGCTGGTTATTGTTCCAGTTCGAAAGCGTCCTGGATCATCTGGGCGCCGTCCTTGGAATTCATCTGTCCGGAGACGATTTCCACCGACACGTCGTTGACGACACGGCCGACCGCGGCACCGAGATCCTGGTCGAAATAGTTCTGATGCCAGGTCGAGGCGGCAAGCTGTTTTGCCGATTCGGCAAGCAGCGGGTTGGTGACCCCATCACCGGCGCCGACAGCCACCGGCAGAAGCATGCCTGATTTGGCCATGGCCCGCTCGTTCTCGGCGCTGGTCAGGAAAGCCAGGAAATCGATCGCCTCCTTGGAGGCCTTGTTGGTGACGGCCCAGCCGTTCAGACCGCCCAGCGTATCCGTCGGCTTGCCGGCGCCGCCATCGACCGCCGGGAAGGCGAAACGGCCGATATTGTCAGGTGCGAGACCCTTGCCGTCACCGGCATTCTTGCGCTGGTTGGCTTCGGTATTTTCAAAGCCGAGGATGATCGCAGCCTTGCCGTCACCGAAAACGCCGAGCGCCTGCGGCCAGGTCGAGCCGAGATAGCCGGGCTGGAAGGGTTCAAGCTTTCCGAGTTCGCCGAGATCGTCGCCGGCCTTGATGATCGCCGGATCGAGGAAACCTTCGCCCTGGCCGGTCTTTGCCGCTTCGAAGACCTTCTGTCCGCCTTCGCGCATGACGAGATAGCTCCAGTAGAAGTGGATCGGCCACTTCTCGCCGCCGCCACCAGCGATCGGCACGATGCCGGCTGCCTTGATCTTCTTCACCGTGCCGAGAAAATCAGCCCAGTTCTTGATGTCCTCGGCCTTGACGCCCGCCTTGGCAAACAGCGCCTTGTTGTAGAAGAAGCTGACGAGGCCGACCTTGTAGGGAATGGCCCAGGTCTTGTTGTCGAAGGTCAGACCGCTGACCGAAGCAGGGCTATAGGCGCCGCGCAGTTTGCCGCCATCGGCATCGAGGGCCGGCGTCACATCCTGGAGCGCGCCGGTCTCGGATTGCTGCTTCAGGACGCCGCCGCCCCAGCTGAAGAAGAAATCCGGCACGTCGTCGGACTGCAGCAGCGTGGGAAGCTTAGCCTTGAAGGCCTCGTTTTCAAGAAACTGCATCTGGATATCGACGTCGGGATGCTGGGCTTCGTATTTCTTGACGATGTCTTCCCAGGCGGCGACATATTTCGGGTCGAGCTCAAGATGCAGCCACTTAACCACCGTCGTCGCGGAGGCAGCGCCTGCCCCGGCCAGCAACATACCGGCGGCGGCGGCCATGGATGCAATACGCCTGCCGCCCAGAGCGGCACTCTTCCTCATAAAATTCATGATTTCTCCTCCCAGGGGTCTATCCTCACAATTTTTCCCCTATGCGGATTAATTCACCGGAGCTTTCACCCAATGTCAACCCAATGCCGCTATTTTTATCAAATGCGCTTGACAGAGCCGAGAAATTGCCTGCTATTTATTTCGTAACCCGTTATAAATATTTGGGTTCCGCCCAACGAAACGCTTGCCTGGCTAGTTCTCATGAAGACCGCAGATCCCGAATTAATGCGCGCGATCAATCGCTTGAACGTGCTTGATACCGTCCGGCGCCATGGTCCGATCTCGCGGATCGAGATCAGCGAGCGTACCGAACTCTCCACCACCACCGTCTCCGCCATCACCGCCTCGCTGCTCGACGACGGGCTGATCCTGCCGCGTCACGAAGGCGATATCCGCAATGAGGCGGTGCGCGGCAGACCGCGCGTGGCGCTGGAACTCAATCCGGATGCGGCGCGTGTGGTCGGCGGCAAGATCGCCGCCAACCGGATGGTCTTCGTCGTCACCAATTTCCGCGGCGATGTGCTGTCGAAGCTCGCCTTGCCGATCCGCCTCGACCGGCAGCCGATCGGCGTCATTGCCGATCTGGTCGAAGATGGCGTCAGGCGCTGTGTCGTCGATGCCGGGCTTTCGCTTGAAGATGTCGACAGCGTCTGCCTCGGCTTTCCCGGCGTCATCGAGCACCGCACAGGCTATATCCGCAGCAGCCCGATCTTTCGCGACACCAATGTCGATTTCGCTGCCGAGATGTCGACGCGGCTTTCGACGCCGACCATCGTCGAAAGCGACGCCCATGCCATCACGCTCGGCCATCACTGGTTCGGGAAGGCGCGCGATCTCGAGGATATGGTGCTGATTTCGCTGGAGCAGACGCTGGGGCTCGGCGTCTTGCACGGCAACAGCCTGTTCCGCGGTGCCGGCGGCCTCAGCCACAATCTCGGCGACCTCGTGCTCGGCATGGGACCGAATGGCGTTGTGCGGCTGTTCAGCCAGGCCGGCGAAAGCGCCATTCTCGGCGAACAGCAGACCGATGGGCGTTTTGCCGAAGCGATCCGGCTCGGGCGCGGCATGAACCATGCCCAGGCGCTGATCAAGGCCGATGACGACCGGCTGATCGGCGCTGCCATCCGCGCCGGCGAAGCGGTCGGATTGACCATCGCCAACATCGTCACGCTGTTTGCACCGCCGCGGGTCATCCTTGTGGGATCGAGCCTGGCACTCGGCGAACCCTTTTTGAACAGCCTGCGCGATGCCTATGCGCTCGCGATTCCGCCCTCGTTGAAGGGCGTCAGCGAACTCGTCTTCGACGATTCGAGCGATGATTTCTGGGCGCAGGGTGCCGCCGCGGTAGCGCTCTACGAACTCTACGAATCGCCCTGGAGCACCACCGGGCCGGCGCTCTGACGGGCGTCACAATCACGATCAGATGGAGGAATTCATGGAAAGAGTCGGTATCGGCATCATCGGATGCGGCAATATTTCGGGCGCCTATCTCACGGCGATGGCATCCTTTACCATTCTCGACATCCGCGGCGTCGCCGACCTCAACCGGGAGCTTGCGGAGGCGAAGGCACGCGAATTCAACGTTCCGGTCAAGACTGTCGAAGAGCTTATCGCCGACCCCGAGGTCGAGATTATCGTCAATCTGACGATCCCGAAAGCTCATGTCGCCGTTGCGCTGCGGGCCCTCGAAGCCGGCAAACATACCTATTCGGAAAAGCCGCTCGGGATTAATTTCGCGGAAGGGAAAAAATTGGCGGAGGCCGCCAAGGCCAGGAATCTCCGCATCGGCGCTGCCCCCGACACCTTCCTCGGCGGCGGCCACCAGACGGCCCGCGCGCTGATCGACCAGGGCGTCATCGGCCAGCCGGTCGGCGGCTCGGCGAGTTTCATGTGCCCGGGGCACGAACGCTGGCATCCGAACCCGGCCTTCTTTTACGAAGTCGGCGGCGGACCGATGCTCGACATGGGTCCCTATTACATCACCGATCTCGTCAATCTTCTCGGGCCGGTCGCTCAAGTCGCCGGCTTTGCGACGACGCCGCGCACAGAGCGGCTGATATCAAGCGAGCCGCGCAACGGCGAACATATTCCCGTGCATGTGCCGACGCATGTCACCGGCATGATGCGTTTTGAAAACGGCGCCGTCGTCCAGATCGCCATGAGCTTCGACATCGCCGGCCATAAGCATGTGCCGCTCGAAGTCTACGGAACCGAGGGCACGCTTATTGTCCCCGATCCGAACAAATTCGGAGGCACCGTTGAATATCTGAAGAAGGGCGGAGAATTCGAGGACCAGCCGCTCACCGCACCTTATGCCGACGGCAACTATCGCTCGCTCGGCGTTGCCGACATGGCGCATGCGATCCGTTCCAACCGGCCGCATCGGGCCAATGGCGATCTGGCGCTGCATGTGCTCGAGGTCATGGAAGCATTCCACACCGCGGCTGCGACCGGCAGGACGGTGACGATATCAACGGCAACGGAGCGCCCTGCCCCCTTGTCCGATTCCATCGTCGACGGACGGTTGGCGAAATAAATTCAGGAGGAAAGACATGCGTGAAGCACTGATCGTCTGGGGCGGCTGGAGCGGCCATGAGCCGCAGGAATGCGCCGAAGTCATCAAGACCATGCTCGAGGAAGACGGCTTCAAGGTCTATCTCGAACACGGCACCGAGGCGCTCGCCGACCCTTCCGTTCACGATCTCAGCCTTGTGGTGCCGATCATGACGATGTCGAAGATCGAGAAGGAGGAGGTCAAGAACCTCGCCGCCGCCATCGAGAGCGGCGTCGGCATCGCCGGTTATCACGGCGGCGCGGGCGATGCCTTCCGCGACTCGGTCGACTACCAATTCATCATCGGCGGCCAGTGGGTGGCCCACCCCGGCAACATCATCGACTATACCGTCAACATCACCCGGTCCGACGATCCGCTGATGGAGGGTATTGCCGATTTCCCCTACACGTCGGAGCAATATTACATGCATGTCGACCCCTCGAACGAGGTTCTGGCGACGACCAAGTTCACCGGCGACCACGCCTACTGGATCGACGGCGTCGTCATGCCGGTGGTCTGGAAGCGCAAATACGGCAAGGGCCGCGTCTTCTATTCCTCGCTCGGCCACCAGGCCAAGGAATTCGACGTGCCGGAGATGAAGACGATTTTCCGCCGTGGTGCCAATTGGGCGGCGCGGTAGGGGCGAAGTTCGCTGGGATGCAGCCCCTCATCCGCCTGCCGGCACCTTCTCCCCGCGCGCGGGGAGAAGGGGATATGCCGCAGGCTCTCCGTCCCTCACCAGCGTCTGGTAGGGCACGTCCCCTCTCCCCGTTTTACGGGGAGAGGGTTAGGGTGAGGGGCAGGCCCCAATCTCAGCGCAGGATCAACGCTGTCCCGTAAAGCCCCAATGCAAACACCGTATGCGCCAGCAGATTGAAGCACCGGACCTTGTTCGGGGTCGGATGTTTGGAAGCGGCCCAGCCGATACCGAGGCCGGGCTGCAGCAGGAACCATCCTGCGCCGACGGTGAGAATTCCGAAGATCCAGGCGGGGAGGAATGTCGGGGCGGCGAGCCACGGCTGCCCCATGATCAGCGCAAAAATCACGCCATAGAGAATGCCGACGGCGTAGTGGCTGATCCAGCCGAGCGCCAATTCATGGGTATAGGGCTCGGCATCGGCGATGCTGTCGTGAAAAACCTTGCCGTTGCGAAGGTGCCAGAACCAGCGGCCGACGGGAGCCCAATTGGGCGCCGTCTGGCCGAAAACCTTGGTGAGCACGATCGCCCAGAGGTCCATGAGGATGGTTGCGCCGGCGCCGATTGTCAGGCCGCGCCACAGAATATCGAACATTGGGAATCACCGGAGAGCGTTGAATTGCAGAGGCGCCAGCAAACCATTGCCGACGCGTCGGCGCAATGGCTCCAGTGAATTCCTAGCCGCTTCCAGAGCTCGCGCAATGCTACCCCTGCCCCCGCCCTCTGCCCTGTGGGCGGCCGTCGTTGCTGCATCATCCGCAAAAAGGCATCGGTGCGGGCGCAAATTGATGCTTTTCGCGTGCAGCGATATTTTCTACTCACTTATCGAAACGGCAATGAGAGGCGCGGCGATGGCAATGCCATTTTACTGGAACGAACTGAACAGCTCCGATTTCGCCGGACTTTCGGCCGATACGACCATTGCCATCCTGCCGATCGCCTCGACCGAGCAGCACGGCCCGCACCTGCCGATCGCGACCGATGTGGCGATCGCCAACGGCATGCTGGCCGAACTGCGACGGCAGAAGCCCGACGACCTCGATTTCCTCGTGCTGCCGACGCAGGAGATCGGCAAGGCAAACGAACATATCTACGGGCCGGGAACGCTGTCGCTCGGCGCCGAGCTGCTCATTCCCGTCTGGACGGCCATCGGCGCCAAGGTTGCCGAAGCCGGCATTCGCAAGATGGTCATCGTCAATTCGCATGGCGGCAATGTCGACATCATGAGCATCGTCGCGCGCGAGTTGCGCGTCCGCTATCGGATGGCCGTCGTCTCGACGCAATGGGGCCGCTTCGGTCATCCCGAAGGCATGATCAGCGAAGACGAGTTGAAATACGGCATCCATGGCGGTGAGGTCGAGACCTCGCTGATGCTGCATTTCCGCCCCGATCTGGTGCGGATGGACAAGGCGCAGAATTTCACCTCCAAGGCCGAATGGATGCGCGGACAATCGAGATATATCCAGCCGCTGCCGCCGCATTCGCTTGCCTGGATCGCCCACGACCTCAATCCGGACGGCGTCGTCGGCGACGCCTCGCGCGGAACGGTGGAGAAAGGCGAAGCGATCTGCCGCCATCAGGTCAGGGGCTTCATCGAGTTGCTGTCCGACCTGAAAGGCTATCCGCTTTCCAACCTCTATTCACAATAGCGCCGGCGAAAGCGCTCTAACCCTTTAATTTAGAACAGGATTCATACTTTAGGCCGACCCGGCCTAAAATCATCCTGTTCTAAGGGGCGACAGGCTTTTCCATCGCGATATGACCTTTGGCCTGCAGTTCCTGCACGAGGCCGGAAAGTTCGGCGAGCAGATATTCGACGAACAGGCTGGTGGCGGAATCGAGCGGCGCACGGGCGCGGGCAAAAAGCTTCATCGACTGGTGGCGCGCATGCGGCTCGGCGATCGGCCGGAAGACCAATTCGCCCTGCCGGCACTCCGTGATGACGTCGAGCGGGTTCAGAATCGTCAGCCCCGCCCCCGATTTGACCAGCTTCTTCAACATCTCCGAGGCATTGGTTTCAAGCACCGGCTCGACATGCACGTCGAGGCGCGCCAGGGCCAGATTGATCACCTCACGCAGGCTGGTGCCCTGCTGAGCCAGCACCAGGCGTTCCTGGACGATGTCGGCAAGGTTGATCGGACCCGGACCGATCAGATGATGGCCGGGCGGCAGGACGACGCCGATAGGGATGTCGAAACTGCCGAGAGCGCGGATACCGGGCGTGGCCGGGATATTGAAGCCGAGGCCGATATCCACTTCTCCCGAAAGTACCGGAGTGACGGTCATCGTGCCGGCATCGTTGCGCAGTTGCATGAAGACGCGCGGATGCTCCGATTGGAAGCGGGAAACGATGTCAGGCAACGGCCCGGCAGCAAGCCCAACGGTGGTAACGATGCGGACCTTGCCGGCCTGCTGCATCTTCAGGCTGCGGATGCGGCCCTCCAGCCGCTCGTAATTCTTCAGCACCTCGCGAATATGCTCGATGCAGAGTTCGCCGGCCGCCGTCAGGCGCAGGCCGCGCGGCAGGCGTTCGAAAAGCGGCGCCCCCATCTCCGCCTCCAGTGCCAATATCTGCCGGTTGATCGCGGACGAGGCGACGTTCAAGCGCGCCGCCGCCTTGCGGATCGAGCCCGAGCGGGCAATCTCGTTGATATAGAGAAGCTTTCTGGAGTGCAGCATCGCAACCTCGTTGCATAAAATTGAAGCAGACAGCGCAAATTTGGCACAGGCCGCTGCTGAGATGCCAAAAAGGCATCATTGCGCACGAAATTTGATGCTTTTCAAACAGCAAAGCAATCGCTCCAATGAAGAAAATCCGACGTCATCACAGGCGTTGCGAACTCAAAAGGGGAACGCTGATCATGCCCAATGCACTGAAGAATACGGTCTTGTCCGCGCTCATGGGTTTTGGCGGCGCGCTTGCCGCTGCCGTTGCGGCGCATGCGGCCGACAAGGTAAGCTACGGAACGAACTGGCTGGCGCAGGCCGAGCACGGCGGTTTCTACCAGGCGGTCGCCGACGGCACCTATGCGAAACACGGCCTCGACGTCACGATCGTGCAGGGCGGCCCGAATGCAGCCAACAGCGCGCTGCTGATCTCCGGCAAGATCGATTTCTACATGGGTGGGCCGCAGGGCGAGATCTCGGCTGTCGAACAAGGCATCCCGATGGTCGACGTGGCGGCGATCTTCCAGAAGGATCCGCAAGTGCTGATCGCCCATCCGGATGCGGGTATCGACAAATTCGAGGACCTCGCCAAGCTCAAGACCTTGTTTCTCGGCAAGGATGGCTACCTCACCTATTTCGAATGGATGAAGGCGAACTTCAAGGGCTTCAAGGACGAGCAGTACAAGCCCTACAATTTCAGCGCCGCGCCATTCCTTGCCGACAAGGAATCCGCCCAGCAGGGCTACCTTACCTCCGAGCCCTACGAGATCCAGAAGCAGGCCGGCTTCGAACCGAAGGTCTTCCTGCTCGCCGATAACGGCTATTCGCCCTATTCGACGATGATCACCACCACGCAGACGATGATCGACAGCAAGCCGGATGTCGTCCAGCGCTTCGTCGATGCCTCGATCGAGGGCTGGTACAACTACCTCTACGGCGACAACAGCAAGGCGAACGAGCTGATCAAGAAGGACAATCCTGAAATGACGGATGGCCAGATCGCCTACTCCATCGCCAAGATGAAGGAATACGGCATCATCGAATCCGGCGACAGCCTGGACAAGGGCATCGGCTGCATCACCGACGCACATTACAAGGCATTCTTCGACGAGATGGTGGCGATCAAGGTATTCAAGCCGGAGACCGACTACACCAAGGCCTTCACGACCAAATTCGTCTGCAAGAACATCGGAATGGCGATGAAGAAGTAAAACGCCAACATCGGCCGATGGTCCGTCTGACGTGGCGGATCACATCCTCCCCTGGTGAACGAGACAGGCAATGCCCTTAGCAGAAGCCCAGGCCCTATCCCCGCAAGAGACGCGCAAGCGGCCGCTGGTCGTGATGCAGTCGGTCTCGAAGGCCTTTTCCAGCGGCACCGTCGCGCTTTCCGACATGTCGCTCACCGTCGAAAGCGGCGAGTTCGTCAGCCTGCTCGGCCCCTCCGGCTGCGGCAAGTCGACGGCGCTTCGCATCATCGCCGGCCTTGGCGACGTGACGTCGGGAACGATCGACTGGCCGAGCTCGCGCATCAATTCCAGAGGCCTGCCGGAGGGCGATATCGGCTTCGTCTTCCAGGAGCCGACGCTGATGCCGTGGAAGAACGTGTTCGACAATGTCCACCTGCCGCTGAGGTTGAGGCGGGTTTCGAAGGCGGCAGCGCATGCAGAGATCATGCAGGTGCTGACCACCGTCGGCCTCCAGGATTTCGCCAAAGCCTATCCACGCGAACTTTCCGGCGGCATGAAGATGCGCGTCTCGATCGCCCGCGCGTTGGTGACGAAACCGAAGCTGCTTTTGATGGACGAGCCCTTCGCCGCACTTGACGAAATCACCCGCCAGAGGCTGAACGACGACGTGCTGCGGCTCTGGAAGACGACCGGCATCACCGTCATCTTCGTCACCCATTCGGTCTATGAATCCGCCTATCTTTCGAACCGCATCGTCGTGATGAAGGCAAGGCCCGGCCGTGTGCATGCCGATGTTCCGCTGACCACCAGCCTGGAACGCGACGAGCACTACCGCACCTCGGAAGAATACCGGAAGGCGTGTGAGACGGTCTCCCTTTCGCTGATCGGGGCTATCAACGCGGCGGGAGAGCATTGATGCGTGACGAAACGGATATCCAGCCGCGGGTCCTTCACGCTGCAAATGTCATTCCCAATGCCGCAGGCGCAAGGCGCCGCGATCTCGCACTGCGCATCGCCATCCCCTTCCTCGTTATCGGCCTGCTGATCCTGATCTGGTACGCCTATGTGAAGCTCTCGGGCGTGCCGCCCTATATCCTTCCGGGTCCGGCCGCAGTCGCAAACGCCTTCGTGACGGACTGGGGCACGCTGGCGCCAGCGCTTTGGGTCACCACCAAGATCACCTTGCTGTCGCTGATGCTGGCCCTTGTCGGTGGCGTCGGCTTTGCGATCTTCCTGGTGCAGTCGCGCTGGATCGAGCTTGCCTTCTATCCGCTTGCCGTCATCCTGCAGGTGACGCCGGTCGTGGCGATCTCGCCGCTGATCCTGATCTATGCGCCGTCGACCCAGGTGGCGCTGCTGATCTGCGCCTTCCTCGTCGCCTTCTTCCCGATCCTTTCGAATATGGTCCAGGGGCTAAAGAGCGTCGACCACAATCTCATCAACCTCTTCGAACTTTACGGCGCCTCGCGCTGGCAGACGCTGCTCTTTCTCAAGCTGCCCGCCGCCCAACCCTATTTCATGACGGGCCTCAGGATCGGCGGCGGCCTGGCGCTGATTGCCGCCGTCGTCGCAGAATTCGCGGCCGGCTCGGCGGGCGCCGGCTCCGGCCTCGCCTTCCGGCTGCTCGAAGCACAGTACCGGCTCAACATTCCGCGTCTCTTCGCCGCGCTGCTGATGCTTTCCCTGCTTGGCGTGGCGATCTTCGCCGTCACCTCGTTCATTTCCTGGCTCGCCCTGCACCGTTGGCATGAGAGCAGCCTGAAACGGGAAAATTGATGACCCATTCCTTCCTTTCGCCACCCAATGCCGGCCGTTTCGTGCTGAGCAATGCGACGCTGCCTGCCGTCGCCGTCGAGGGATTTGACACGCCGGCGATCGAGGGGCTGGTCAAGGCGGATATCGTCATCGCCGATGGTGTGATCTCCGCGCTGCTGCCGGCAGGCGCGGCGCCGGTGGAATTGCCACGATCCGATCTGAAGGACGGCATGGTCTGGCCCTGCTTCACCGACATGCACACCCATCTCGACAAGGGGCATATCTGGCCGCGCAACGCCAATCCGGACGGCACTTTCATCGGCGCGCTGGACGCAGTGCGGGCGGATCGGGAGGCGTACTGGTCGGCGGCGGATGTCAGCAAGCGCATGGAATTCTCGCTGCGCTCGGCCTATGCGCACGGCACCAGCCTGATCCGCACGCATCTCGATTCGCTGGCGCCGCAGCACCGCATTTCCTTCGAGGTTTTTGCCGAGATGCGCGAGGCCTGGAAAGACAGGATCGCGCTGCAGGCGGTGGCGCTCTTCCCGATGGAAAATATGGCGGACATGGCCTATTTCGCCGACCTTGTCGCCACCGTCCGCGAAAATGGCGGGCTGATCGGCGGCGTCACCCGGATGACCGCCGATCTCGACAGCCAGCTCGATGTGCTTTTCAGGGCCGCCGCCGATAACGGCCTCGACGTCGACCTTCATGTCGACGAGAGCGACGATCCTGCCGCCGAGACGCTGAAGGCGATCGCGCAAGCCGTGCTGCGCAACCGGTTCGACGGCAAGGTGACGGCAGGCCATTGCTGCTCGCTCGCCAGGCAGGACGAGGAGACGGCAAAACGCACGGTCGAGCTCGTTGCAAAAGCCGGCCTTTCCATTGTCTCGCTGCCGATGTGCAACCTCTATCTGCAGGACCGCTATCCCGGCCGGACGCCTCGCTGGCGGGGCGTCACCCTGTTCAAGGAACTGGCGGCGGCCGGCGTTGCGACGGCGGTGGCCTCCGACAATACGCGTGACCCCTTCTATGGCTATGGCGATCTCGACCCGGTCGAGGTGTTGCGCGAGGCGGTCCGCATTCTGCATCTCGATCACCCGCTGGACACGGCCGCGCGCGTCGTCACCACTTCGCCCGCGGATATTCTCGGCCGGCCCGACAAGGGGCGCATCGCCGCTGGCGCGTTGGCCGATCTGGTGCTCTTCAGCGCGCGGCGCTGGAGCGAATTTCTTTCCCGTCCGCAGTCTGACCGCGTCGTGCTTCGCCGCGGCAAGGTGATCGACCGCAGCCTGCCGGACTATCGTGAACTCGACAGCGTCGTTGGAGCCTGACATGCCGGATTATCAGACGATCAAAGAGCAACTCGCAGGCATCGCCACCGAAGATAATCCGGCGCTGGTGCGCCAGAAGAGCCGCGATTTCTACTGGTATTCGCCGATCCTGAAGGCGCAGCTCGACAATGTCACGGCCGATCTCGTCGTCACGCCGAAAAACGAAGACGAGGTCATCCGGACGCTGAAGGTCGCCTTTGCGCACGGCGTGCCGGTAACGCCGCGCGGCGCCGGCACCGGCAATTACGGCCAGGCCATGCCGCTTTCCGGCGGCATCGTGCTCAACCTCGCCGCCATGGACAAGATCAAGGAGATCCATCCCGGCCGGGTGGTCTGCGAACCGGGCATCGTCATTGCTCAGCTCGACAAGCAGACCAAGGCCCATTCCGGCCAGGAACTGCGTTTCCACCCGTCGACGGCGCAGACGGCAACGGTCGGCGGCTTTATCGCCGGCGGCTCCGGCGGCGTCGGCTCGATCACCTGGGGCGGTCTGCGCGATCTCGGCAATATCCTGCGTCTGCGCGTCGTCACCATGGAGGCCGAACCGCGCGTGCTCGACCTGACCGGCTGGGACCTGCAGAAGGTCAGCCATGCCTACGGCACCAACGGCATCATCACTGAAATCGAAATGCCACTCGCCCCTGCCTATGATTGGGTCGACGTGCTTGTCGGCCATGACGACTTCATGGCATCGGTGCGCTTCTCGGATGCGCTGGCCAAATGCAATGGCATCCTCGTCAAGGAAATCGCGCCGATCGCGGCACCGATCCCGCACGATTATTTCACCCGCCACAAACCCTATATCCGCAAGGGCCAGTCGGTGGTGGTGCTGATGATCGCGCCACATTCGATGGATGCCTTCCTCGCCTTTGCCGCCGCGCACAAGGGCGAGATTATCTTCCGTTCCGACACGGTCGAAAGCATGAAAGGTATTCCGCATGCCTATGAGCTTGCCTGGAACCACACGACGCTGCGTGCCTTGAAGGTTGATCCCGGCTTCACCTATCTGCAGGTTCAGTATCCAGGGCCGGATCACGTCGCCAAAGTCGCCAAGATGGTCGAGATCTTCGGCGACGAAGTGCCTGGACATCTCGAATTCATCAGGTTCGACGGGCAGATCCAATGCTCCGGTCTGCCGCTGGTGCGCTATACCACCGAGGAGCGCCTCGAGGAGATCATCAAGATCCACCAGGATCACGGCTGCCCGATCTTCAATCCGCATCGCTATACGCTTGAAGAAGGCGGCATGAAGCGCACCGACAAGGTACAGCTCGCCTTCAAGCAGGAAACGGACCCGAGGGGGCTGCTGAATCCTGGCAAGATGATCGCCTGGGAGAATCCCGATTTCGATTTCAATGCCGGCAAGAATTATCTCTTCCCGCGGCTGGCGAGCGTCCTGGAGGCCTGATGAGAGTTCTCGTCCTTCATTCGCATCCAGTCGAGGAGAGCTACGGCAAGGCGCTCTACAAACAGACGCTGGAAAGCCTGCGTGAGGCCGGTCACGAGGTGGATGCGTGCGATCTCTATGCCGAGAATTTCGATCCGGTGCTCTCCCGACACGACCGGCTCGCCTATCACGACTATCCCGGAAATACCGCGCCGGTGAAATCCTATGTGGAGCGGCTGAAGCAGGCCGAAGCGCTGGTGCTGGTGACGCCGATCTGGAATTTCGGTTTCCCGGCGATCCTGAAGGGCTATTTTGACCGCGTCTGGCTTCCCGGCGTCTCCTTCGAACTGGTCGACGGCAAGGTGGAATCGCGGCTGCGCCACATCAGGAAACTCGCGGCGGTGCTGACATACGGCGCGACGCCGTTTCGCGCCTTCGCCGCCGGCAACCCGCCGAAGAAAATCGTCAAGCGTGTGCTGCGGGCGCAGATCAATCCGCTGCGGCCGGTCACCTTTCTTGCCCATTACGACATGAACAACTGCACGCCGGAAAGCCGGGCCAGGTTTCTGGAGAAGGTGAAGACGGCGATGGAGCAGTTCTAAGAGCTCCCGCGTTGGCCAAAGGACCGATCAAAGGAAATGCCTATGAAGAAGATTTTCAATCCGTCGTCTGTCCGGCGTCCGTTCGGAAATTACAATCACGGGCTGCTGGTGCCGCCGGGCGCCTCGCTGCTCGTGACTTCGGGGCAGCTCGGCATCGGTCTCGACGAGAAGGTGCCGGAGGATGTCGGCGCGCAGGCAGAACTTTGCTTCGAGGCCATCAAGGCAATTCTCACCGATGCGGAGATGAGCTTTGCCGACGTCATCCGCATCTCAGGCTTCGTGACGAAGCGCGAGGATTTCCCCGCCTATATGGCCATGCGGGATCGCTATACACTCGATCCGAAGCCGGCCTCGACGCTGATCATCGTCAGCGGCTTCACCCGTCCCGAATTCCTCGTTGAAGTCGAAGTCACGGCCGCCAAACTGTTTAGCTGAAGCGAGCGTGGGACGCGCCCTCGTCAGCCGCCCTCTCCCTGCGACTCGGCCGCGTTGGCGCCGGTATCGCCGCCGATATCCTCTGCAAACTTCCGCATCAGCCGCACCAGTTCATTGAAGTCGTGCTCGTCCCAGCGCTCGAAGATGGCGCGGCCGATCCTTTCGCGCGCCACGTCGATGCGGTCGGTCATCGCCTTGCCTTTCTGGCTGATAACCGCCTCGCGCACGCGGCGATCCGCAGCACTGCCGCGGCGCTCCACCAGATCAAGACTTTCAAGCTTGGCGACCTGGCGGCTGACGGTGGTGTAGTCGCGCCCGGCGCGGTCGGCAAGTTCGACCACCCCGATCGGACCAAGCCGCTCCACCGTGACCAGCAGCGGAAACAGGGCGCGATCGAGCGAAATGCCGGCCTCGCGGACCATCTGCTCATCACGCTGCGGCCGGTTCATGACGCTGACGATCTCGATCAACGCCCCATGCAACTCGCGCAGCTTTTCGGACATATGTGTATTTTGCACGTTTTTTCTTGACGTCATATCGACTCTCCTATTATGTGCATAATACACATATGGAGATGACAATGACACAGAATTCTACAGTCGACGTGCTGATATCAGGCGCCGGCGCGGCCGGCCTGACGCTGGCGATCGAGCTGGCGCGGCGCGGCGTCAGCTTCCGCCTGATCGAGAAATCGAACGACCCGTTCCGCGGTTCGCGCGGCAAGGGAATTCAGCCAAGAACGCAGGAGGTGTTCGAGGATCTCGGCATTCTTGACCGGCTCGTAGCGCTGGGCGGCGCTTATCCCCTCCAGCGGGAATATCGCAACGACGGAAGCTTCAGCGAGTCCGAAGCCGTGCTGCGTGAGGAGCCGACGCCCGCCGAGCCCTACCATCTTCCGTTGATGGTGCCGCAGTTCCTGACCGAAAGCGTGATGCGCGAGCGCCTGCTCGAACTGGGGCACCAGCCGGAGTTTGGCTGCGAACTCATCGGCTTCGAACAGGACGAGGCAAGCGTGACGGCGCGACTCAAGGGCCAATCCGGCGAAGAGACCATTCAGGCGCGATGGCTCGTCGGCGCCGATGGCGGCCGCAGCTTCGTGCGCCACGCGCTTGATATCGGCTTTCCCGGCAAGACGCTCGGCGTGCGCGCCATCGTCGCCGATGTGATGCTGACGGGGTTGGAGCGCGACGCCTGGCATCGCTTCGGCGAAGGCGACATGCAGCGACAGATCGCGCTTTGCCCGCTGGCCGGAACCGAGCTGTTCCAGATCCAGGGACCCATCCCGCTCGAAGGCGAAGTCGACCTTTCCGCTTCATGGTTGACCGCCTTGGTCGCGGAGCGCACTGGCCGCGACGATATTCACGTCCACTCGGTCTCCTGGGCATCGGCCTTCACCATGAACGCCCGGCTTGCCGATCGCTACCGGATCGGCCGCATCTTCCTGGTCGGTGATGCCGCCCACACGCATCCGCCGACCGGCGGCCAGGGCCTCAATACCAGCGTGCAGGACGCCTATAATCTCGGATGGAAGCTGGCTGCGGTCGCTGCCGGCGGCCCTGATGCACTGCTCGACAGCTATGAGGAAGAGCGCCGCCCGGTCGCCGCGGCGATGCTCGGTCTTGCCACAGATCTTCTCGACCAACTCAAGCGGGGCGAGATGCGGCGCGGCCGCGAGGTGCATCAGTTGGATATCGGCTACCCCGAATCCTCCATCGCGCTGGAAAAGCCGGAGCGACGCGGCGGCCTGCTGGCGGGCGAACGCGCGCCGGATGCGCCGCTCAAGGGTGCCGCCGGCCAGCGGACACGTCTGTTCGATCTGTTCAGCGGCGGCCACTGGACGCTGCTCGGCTACGAGGTCGGGCAAGTCACCGTGCCGCCGCGCAGCGGATTGCACATCCACAGGATCGGTCGGCGCGGCGATGTCGTTGATAAAGGCGGGCATTTCCAGGACGCTTACGCCTTGGCACCAGGCGACTGGGCGCTGGTGCGACCGGACGGCTATGTTGGCGCCATCGTCGGATCGGCTGATGCCTTGGCGCTCGAGGCCTATCTGACAGATGTCGGCCTTGGCGCATGATGCTTGGGCCACTTGGATCCGAATTCAATTTTTAGGCGGACCCGGCCTGAAGCCATCCTGTTTCAGGCCGCCGATCACCCCCCAGGCGGATCGCCGAACCCCGTGCAGGCGCTGCGCAAATATGTCAGAGGGCGTCGCGCTCGTATCGCGGCGTCCAACCCCGGGTCATCCCCCTGCTGATCGCCCTCTCCGCCAGCGCCATTTGCTGGCGCAGATGTTTGCAGTCATCGAGCAGGGAGCGGATCGCCGCCTTGGCATTGTCGTCATGCCAGGCAAGCACGGCTTCGACTTCCCATTCCGGATCTGGCCAAGCTGCATCGAGCCGCGCAAGGTCCGGCCGAGCTGGATCGAGCCAAGCCGGCTCGGGTTGCAAGATCTTTGCCGGCTGCATCAGTTCAGCGCCAATGGCAATTGAACCGGACGCGGCAAAGGCGGCAGCGGCCGGCTGAGTTCAACCTTTCTCTGCCAGGCGGCGCGGCGCAACTGATCCCGCTCGCGCGCCGCGCGGGACGCTTCGACCAGAGCGAGGGCGTTGGCGATTACCTGTTCCGTATGTGTCATGACCATCTCCGATGTTCCTGATTTGTTCTACAATAGAACGTCAGACGGAAAAGTCAAGCCGAGAGGATTGGGCTTCAACGCGTACAGGCCGGAGCCTGGGGTGAAACACGGGCTGGCGTTCAGTCCGCAGCTTCGATGACTGAAATGCCGGCTTCATGCGCAGCCCTGATGAAGGATGCCCGCACCTCGTCCGGCGGGAGATCGCCGATGATCGCATCCAGGCAGGATTTCACGGCTTCGAAATAGTCTTCGCCGTCGTCCACCGGCCATTCGTGCAGCAGCGTGCGCGCGGCATCCCACACAGAGTTAATAACGGCATAATGGCCGAGCCCCATTGAGGCCAAGCCGACCGGTCGAAAATGTGCCGTCTGTCTCACTTTGCTACAGCTTTTCCCAATTTCGGTGAGCGTACCAGAAACAATGCAATTTGCGTGCCGTTGGTGGGTCGCCTCCCCTGCATGAACAGACATGTCTCTTCGTCGCTCCAGCCGGACGCTCTGAGAACATCCAACCTTTGAAGCTTCCCGATCGGCGCTGAGAAACCGGCGATCCGTTATCAAACGTGTGATTATGGTAAATATCAGGCTTTTCCCTTCGAACCTACGCATTAAAATCAATCTTTTCCGAGTATTCTCAAGAACTGACAGCAATTCATTGGCATCGCTGGAAGCAACAAGCCGAAATGATCGGATATTGATTTTCCCAAAGGTGGACGCAGCCGCATCCAGATCGTACAATGCCATCCCTTCTGGGAGGACGCGCGATGCCTATCTTCATGGACCGGCACTTTCTCGAGGGAACGTCCGCGGCCGACGTTGCTCGGGCGCATCGCATGGATCTCGACATTCAGGATCGCTACGGCGTCAAATTTCTCACCTATTGGTTCGACCAGCAGCGCGGGACGGCCTTCTGTCTCGTGGATGCGCCCGATATGGAGACCGCCCAATGTGTGCATCGCGAGGCGCACGGCTTCGTCGCCAACGAGGTCGTCGAGGTGGCTTTATCAGCGGTCGAGGCTTTTCTCGGCCGAATTCATGACCCCGATCCGGCGCCCGGCCAATCCTCGGCTGACGTGGATCCCGGCCACCGGGCAATCCTCTTTACCGACATCGTTGGATCGACAGAGATGACAACGCGGCTCGGCGACCGCATCGGGACCGAAATGGTGAGAGCCCATGACGCGATCGTTCGCCGATGCCTCGGCCACACGTCAGGCCGGGAGGTCAAGCACACCGGCGACGGCATCATGGCCGCCTTTCCCACTACTACGGCCGCCGTCGACTGCGCCATGACAATCCAGCAGGAATTCAAGCGTTATAACGGCGGAAATATCGAACCGATCCACATCCGCATCGGGCTGGATTGCGGCGAGCCGGTCGAGGACAGCAATGACCTCTTCGGTTCGACCGTGCAGCTTGCGGCGCGCCTTTGTGCGGCTGCCGCCAGCGACCAGATCCTCGTCTCGGAGAATATTTTCCGGGAATACGGTGCTGCCGATCTCTTCGGCCATGCCACGCGCCGTCGGCTCAAGGGGTTTTCGAAGCCTATGATGGTCTTCCGATGCGACTGGGCGAATGGCGGGCTTGCTTGATATCCCTTCAATCCCCCGGTCACCGGAAGCCACCCGCCTCTCGCAAACGCGTGTCGTGACGTTTCGTGGCGAAGGCGTCCGCCGCGCAGCCGACATCGAACGCAAGACGCGCCGCACATGATGTGACGGCGCGCCCCTGCCTACTCAGTATCATCAGGCATTCCCGATATTTCGATCGCCCATCAGTTGCTCGAATTTGGGTGCAGCTTCGACCTTGGCCAGCACACCCGACATCTTCAGAAACCGCCGGAAATTCTCGCGCGCAGCACTCAGCGGAAAACGGCCGCCGGCCGTGTCTCTGCACGCCTTCAACAGCGTGTCATATGCCAGACCTCGTTTGTCCTCCGGCCATTCATCGAGAAAATCGAAGATTTCATCGAGGCACGTGATCTCAGCGATGAAATGCTGACGATGAAGCAAAACCGGATCGAACCGAGTTTCAGCCATAGTATCCTCCCATTTATATTACTTTTTTATGGGATAATATTACTGAAAAACCATAATTTATTCAAGATAAAAACGGCAGATTTTCGCTGAAACTATCGGCAACTACTTCCATAACGACAGAATAGCCCGATGAGATTATCTTGAGTGAATTGATCAGCGATCTAGCTTCAAGGCTTCACAAACCGGAGTGACGGCATGGTAGATTGTGATCAGGCTCAACCTCGCACGGAGATGTTCAATGAAGCGTTTTCTCACATGGGTGGCCGCCGGAATGCTGATCGGCCTGTCCGCGATCACGTCTTCCTGCACTTCGCCCGGCAAGCATGATCGCGAAGATTTTCAGTATCAACGAAATACGTCGGTAAACCCCGCCTGCGCGAGCGGCTTCAGACCCGGCAATGCGCGCTCCTGCAGCTACTGAAGGGTGTGGACGAGACGTTTCACTATCGGACGACAAGCGCCAGTTCGAGGCGGCTAGACGGCGCAGCCGCTCCGAGCCGCAGGATCACTGCGACGAAGCGCTGCCGTATTAAGAATAATCGGGAACTCCAAGCCGGATACCGCAGTTAAGTCGACGGGTCACGGTTGGCTCAATTGAAACAGGAGAACAGTTCCCAATGAACAATTTGATCTGGCTCGTCGGCGCTGTCGTTATCGTGCTCGCGATTTTGAGTTTCTTCGGCTTTCGCTGATTGCAGACGTTGCTGATTGAATTTTTGATGGCTTGACCGGACCTTCTCCCGCGGCGAGCGGATGGACGAGTCTGGCTGCGAAGCGCCGGATCCAGCCGGCTCTCTCGCCGTTCGTCGAAAAATACGGAAATAGCATGATCACCCCCCTCGGCTTCCTTTACAGTCAGGCGTTTCGGCCTCCCCGAGCCGATCGCGAGGGAAATCGATGGATCGTCCTATCGGCTCAAATGAAGCCACTCAATTCAAGAAGCCGGCTGTAGAAGCGGATCGGCCGGATGGGTTTGCGCGGGATATTTCAGCCATCAAAGTTGGCGATTGCCTGCTGGGTTACAAGGCCGTGCAGCGCCGCGCGCGAGGCGGCCGTTGGAACCATTTCCGCGGCCGGATGCGCGAGATCGAGAAATTGATAAGGCATCGCCATGGCGACATCGTGCCAGAGGCCGATGACGCATTGATCTATGTCGAGGTGATCGCCAGCCTCGCCCTCGTGGAATTCAAGGAAGCGTTTGTCGACGTGGTTCTCGGCTGGCGGCACGCTGGCTGCCATGGGCTGGGAAAGCCGACATTGAGGAGGTCATCTACGAGCGGACGAAGGTGCGGTTCTCCTCGCTATCGGCCGACGCGCTCGGCCACGCTCTGCATTTGAGCTACTCGGAGCGCTGCACCCTCGATATCCGCACCATCGGCGCCTTCGATGTGCCGAAAGGGAAAAGAGCAAAACTTCAAAAGCAAAGGCGGCGGCAGCGCGACCGAAGTCGGAGAGAAGAGCAACGCCGTGCCGCAGGGGCGCTGACCAGAGCCGATTATCTCGCCAATTCCTTCAGCCAAGCGCGCCCCTGGGAGGCTTTCGGCATCAGCCGCCGGACATGGGAGCGTCGCGGCAAACCGATGCCGGAGGCCGAGACAGTATCGGATTGCGTCTCGATCTCGCTTGCCGCCTAAAGCGCGTCGCGATCTTTCAGATTCGCTCCTCGCGCTTTAGGTCTTTATTTTCTCGCATGTCGTTGCGGCAAAAGCGCTTGGCGCTTTGCCTGGGAAAACCGCTGCACACGTTTGCGCGACATGCTTTAGCGTCCTGCAATTTCAGCCTAGCGGCCCGAACCAGTTGATCATCGCCTCTCGAAGACCATCCTGCGTCCCCTCGCCGACCCAGGCGACATGCCCATCGGGCCGGATCAGCACTGCGGTCGGTGCCGAAACCGCACCCAGCCCGGGCAACCCCCACGCACCGCCATAGCCGGCGTCAACCAGTTGGACGCGGTCTGCCCACGGCCTAATGTCGAAGCTGCCGGGCGCGCCGAGATTCAGGAGCACTGGCCGCGCATGTTGGAGCAGCGTGTAGACGCGCAAGGGGCCATCGGCCGTGGTGAGGTCGAGGTCGGGCATGCGGCGGCCGAGCAGCGGGTGCCCGTCGCCAAGATCGTAATGGATCGCCAGGCCGGACATTTCGCCGGCGATCGTTTTGCGCGGCTCGTCCATGGCGAGGAGCTCCAATACCACGTCTCGCAAGGCTTCGGTGCGATCATCCGTCCGTTGCAAGGCGACCTGCGCCATCGTCGTGCGCAACACGCGGGCGGCCACCGGATGCCGCTCGGCGTGATAGGTGTCGAGCAAGCTTTCCGGCGATATGCCCTTCACCACCTGGGCCAGCTTCCAGCCGAGATTGACCGCATCCTGTACGCCGGTATTGAGGCCCTGGCCACCCACCGGGGAATGCACATGCGCGGCATCGCCGGCCAGGAGAATGCGGCCCTTGCGGTAGGCCGACGCCTGCCGCGACATGTCGGTGAACCTGGAAATCCAGGTCAGGTTATGAATTCCAAAATCCGTTCCGCAGACGGCGATCAGGGCTTGCCTGAGATCGCCGAGCGTCGGTTCGCTCGTGGCGCCGACATCCTTTTCCGTCACCATGACATTGATCGGACCTTCACTGGCAAAGACGACCTTGCCATCGCGAATTTCATATTCCTCCCGGCCGAAGGCATGCATGCCGAGCGCCGTGCGATGGACGCCGAGTGGCGGCTCCTCCTCCATCTCGGCCTGGGCGAGAATGTTGCTGGTCGTCGCATCCCATCCTGGAAATTCAATGCCGGCGATCTTGCGAACCAGACTGCGGCCGCCATCGCAGCCGACGAGATAACCTGCCCTTAGCGAAGACCCATCGGAGAGTTGGATGATGACGCCGGTTTCGTCCTGCTGAAAGGACGTCAGTTCGCAGCCGCGATAGATCGGCACCGGCAGCTCGCCGACCCATCCGGCCAGAATGCGCTCAATATGCTTCTGCCGCAGCGCCAGACCATAATTATGCCGGGTCGGAAAATCGCTGATATCGAGCCGCGTGACCGCAAATCCGGTGACCTGGGCGATCTGCCCTTCCGCCAGGAACCGGTCGACAATGCCGCGCTGATCGAGAACCTCGAGCGTGCGGGCGCTCAGACCGCCGGCGCGCGAACCGACGATCTCCTGGTTCGGCCGGCGTTCGACGATGGCGACATCGACGCCCGCCAAGGCCAATTCGCCCGCCAGCATCAGGCCCGTCGGCCCTCCTCCAGCAATCACGACTGCATGCTCCATCATCCGCCAACTCCTCTGTTCCGGCTGTCCGAGGGCGATATAGGGGCTCAAGTGCTTCGGGAAAGCCAATGGATCGGGCTGGCCTGCTGTCGTTTTGGCCTGTCGCAGGTTGTTCTCCCTATAAAGAGAGATACCTACTGGTTGGAACGACTTGCGACAGGGGCTTCCGCCTCGCTTTCCAAAGCCATGGTGCCTGCCGCTGCTGCTTTCTTGCCGTGGAACCCAAGCTTTTCAACACGACCAGACCGGGTGGGAAGCCGGTGTGGCAAGTCCTTTGCAGAGTCACCGTTCGTTCTCGAAGGGCGAGCAATCAAATAGTTGGTATGATGTGCTTTACTGCGGAGCCGTGGCTTTTTGCGGAATCGTCTCAGCCGCTGGTCGCTCAGACGGATCGGCGGGATGGCCATAGAGTGTGTAGGCGCCGCCGGCCAAAACGCCCAGGACGAGAAGAGCGAGTACGTACAACATCATTCCGCGGATGGCCGTTTTCGGTGTCTTGTCCATTGGGAACTCCAGGGTTGCTCAGCATTCACGGAACGAACAGGTCCCGATCTGGTTTACCCAAATCCCTGTTACCCAGCGGAGGCCACCATGTGGGCAATCCTGATCGGTGCCGCTCTCATCATCGGCGGACTTCTTTTTCTGTTTTCGTCGGCGCTTGGTCGGAGACCGAGCGATCCCCATCAGATGCCGCAGGGCGGCAGCACGCTGGAACCACGGGGCCAAGGCCTCAGGTTCCTCGGGATATCCCAAAACTGGCCAGCCCTGGCCGTAATCGCTATCGGCGTAGTTTTACTGGCTGTTGGTGGATATTCATGAACATCCGAGAGCACTTGATCGATGGTGCCTGAGGTCCTCCGACAGAAAAAACCCGGCTTTCACCGGGCTGTTGTTCAGGTAATTACCAAGTCTGGCGGCCATACCAGTCATCGACATCGGTTCTGATACGGTCCTTTTCGATGCCATAACGCTCCTGGATCTTGCCTTCCAGCTGGTCACGTTTGCCGGCGATCTGGTCGAGATCGTCGTCAGTGAGTTTGCCCCACTGCTCCTTGATCTTGCCCTTCGCCTGCTTCCAGTTTCCTTCGACACGATTCCAATCCATGACAGTTTTCTCCTGTTGTTGATGAGAAGAAAAACGGACCGCAGTGGAAGTTGGTTCCTGTGATTTCGCTGATTTTTAAATCGTCGGGTGTTTCTGCGTTGGGCTATGATTGCCTCTCGGACCATCCGCGCACGTGCTCACCAGCAGCGATGCAGCGTCGGAGGAATGGGAAACGGAACCCGGCCGTCACTGCTCCCACGCGCTTTGGCCGCCATTCCCGACACCCCGCTGCGCGCTAGACTTGGCAAGCGCTTCACGACTCATTGGTCATCGCCTACCCGAAACAAGGCCTCATAGTTCCTGCCACCATAGAATATGTTGACGATCTCGACAGCCTCAGTGACGTGATAGGCAATCACGGCGGAATGCTCAAAGGGAACGATCCGTAAGCCCGGAGACAAATCATCCCGGGGACGCCCGCCATTCGGCGCATCGCCGATCTTGCGGCACCTCGCCATGATGCGCTTCACGAAGCGATTGGCAGTGACGTTGCTCTTACTCATATCCGCAATGTCGAGATAGATTTGGCGAAGGTCGCCAAGTGCCTCGGGCCGGTAGACGACCTTAGCGCGCCGCATTGCGGGAGGCTTTTTCCTGACCCTTCATGAAGCGGTCCATTTCCGCTTCGGCCTCTTCCGCCGTCAAGCTCGGGCGGGGATCGTCCAGAGAACGCCGGATGCGGGCGCGCATCGCGTTTAGGCGTTCGGCATCCTCAAGCCGCTGGCGCTGCCACACCCGCACCGCATCACGCATCGCTTCGCTCGTGGTCGCAAACTCACCCGCCTCGACCGTATCCCGGACACTCCGCAACATATCGGCTGTGAGCGTAATCGTTACCTTTTCCGCATTTCGCATCGTCTTAGACTTTCCACGGTTTCTTATAAAGTATGATAAAGTCATACTTCACACCAGAAAAATCAGGAGCGATGGTGACCAATCCCTCCTCATCTCAACACAACAATTCCCAACGTACTCGAATGCGATAAACCAGCAACGTCCAGAAAAGATAAGGACGCTGGATAATGGACCAGATTCAGTGTCTCCTATTCTCGGCCGCTCCTTCGAGCATGCTAACCCGCTGTTATTTCCGAAAGCGGCCCTTTTCGCACCAGTACCGAACCTGAATGCCCGGCTGATCCGCGAAGAGACCGGCTGCAATTTGGCAGTTTTTCGGAGTTGTCAGCATCACCGTCCGCACTGTCGAACGATGCGACATGCAAGCGCATTTTCTCGTCCGGTATACTGCTCCGATACAGCGTATATTGGCTGCTGTCGTCGTTGCAGCCGGCCAACAAGACAAGAGGTAGGTATAGCATTAGGCATAACCTAATCGAACAGCGCTCAGTCGCAGTCGCCGCGGCGCCTAGAATCACCATGCCACCCACAAGCGCGCAGTCGGCCTCGTCAGCCGGCGGTCTCTTTATGCTCATGTGTCGTGTGCCCATCATCGGCCGTAAATCGACATAAGTGGAGGCATCGATTGCCGCCTCCTACAGTTTCTACCACATTGAATTCTTAGGTATTATGGTGAGAGCGTCGGGGTTCGAACCCGAGACCTACTGATTAAAAGTCAGTTGCTCTACCAGCTGAGCTACGCTCTCCCGCTCCGCGGGTGTGATGCACCCCGGCTGGAAGTGGGCGGAACATAGGCAGGCGACCCATTGCGGTCAACCGAAAAATTCGGCTTTTTCGGGCAGTCGGCACATTTCTTGCGGGGACACGCTTCTCGCTCGCTCCGATTGGCTCGCAGCCTCCTGCTTGCCTAAATCTTGTCGATCGTCGGCCACCCGTGACAAAACCGCAAGATCGGTCGAGCGCGTCATGTCGGCATGCGCTTATCTCCTGCTGCCACGAAGGACGGAACGATGAAGGCGGCGCTTCAAAACTACCATGACCGGATGCAGCGGGTGCTGGATCACATAGATCGGCATCTGGACGGTGATCTGGACCTGGAAACGGTGAGCGGTGTTGCGGCGTTCTCGAAGTTTCATTTCCACCGGCAGTTCACGGCGGCCTTCGGTCTATCCGTGCATAGCTATGTCCAGCTTGCCCGGATGAAGCGCGCTTCGCACCGGCTGGCCTACAGGGATGCCCAAAGCGTCACCGAGATAGCGGTGGATGCCGGTTACGATGCACCCGATGCCTTCGCCCGCGCTTTTCGGCAACGGTTCGGACAATCGCCTTCGTCGTTCCGGAAATCTCCCGACTGGGAGCCGTGGCTTGCGGCCTTCGGGCCTCTCGACAACGCAAGGAGCAAGCGCATGCAGAAGAGTTTTACCGCTGATGACGTGACGATTCGCGATGTGCCCACCACGCCGGTGGCGATCATCGAACATCGGGGCGACCCCGCGACGCTCGGCGCCAGCATCCAGCGCTTCATCGCCTGGCGGCAGGCCGCTGGCCTGCACCCAAGGACACATCCGACCTTCAATGTCTGGCGGTCCGAGCGGCGTCCTGCGTCACCTGCCGATTATAGCGTCGATCTTTGTGTCGGGACCGACCGACCGATCGAGGCGAACGGCGGGCAGATCAAAGCCGGCGCAATCCCCGGCGGGCGTTGCGCGGTGCTACGCGTCGTCGGCAACACCGACAATCTGGAGCCCGCCGCACTCTACCTTTATCGCGACTGGCTTTCGGAGAGCGGCGAAGAAGCACGCGATTTCCCGATCTATTGCCAGCGAATGAGCTTCTTCCCGGAGGTGCCGGAGCATGAAGCGGTCGCGGAACTGTTCTTGCCGCTGAAATAGCGCCCTCGGGCGGCGGCCTGTCCCTTCCCAGCTTGGAAGCGGACAGGCCGCTATCCACCCGATCCCAATCTTTATGGGATCCCTCCCAGCCAAGCGCAAAAAGGTGATTGGCAATCCCGGCCTCGCAAAGCTAGGAACATCACGCAGATTGCAGCCGGAGAGAATGCGTGTCGATTGCCGATATTTCCCTGTGGAGCGCGCTGATTGCCGGGGCGCTTTCCTTTCTTTCGCCCTGCGTGCTTCCCCTCGTTCCGCCCTATCTCTGCTATATGGCCGGCATATCAGTCGAGCAGTTCCGTGGCGGCGGTGCGGTTGCGGTGGCACCCGACATCAGGCGCGGCGTGTTGTTCTCCGCCCTGCTCTTCACGCTCGGCTTTGCCACGGTCTTCGTGGCGCTCGGCGCCGGCGCCTCCAGCATCGGCATGGCGCTTCGCCAGCATCTCGACCTGTTGTCGAAGCTCGGCGGGCTGATCATCATCGTCATGGGACTGAATTTCCTCGGGCTGTTCCGATTGGGCCTGCTCGCCCGTGAGGCGCGCTTCCAGGGCGGCGGCAAGCCGGCGACGCTGACGGGGGCCTACGTCATGGGCCTCGCCTTCGCCTTCGGCTGGACCCCCTGCATCGGACCGGTGCTCGGCGCGATCCTCGGGGTCGCCGCCTCGCGCGAGACGGTCGGCTCCGGCGCCGGGCTGCTTGCCGTCTACTCCCTCGGCCTTGCCATCCCCTTCTGGATCGCCGCCGGCTTTTCCGGCGCCTTCATGCGTTTCCTGTCGCGCTTCCGCCGCCATCTCGGCACGGTAGAAAAGGTGATGGGCGTCTTCCTGGTGCTGACCGGCCTCGCCTTCCTGTTCGGATGGGTCAGCGATGTGGCGATCTGGTTTCAGCAGACCTTCCCGATCCTGATGCAGATCGGCTAGTTCAGGCGCGACTGGTCGATTGACCCGGTTCCCGCAACCTGAATGACGGACCTATGCGGTGGTATAGCTCACCCTGTCCTTGGCCCTACCAGGCCTTATCCCTCGACCCAATCGACCGAAAACAGGCCTGACTGTAGCGTCGTCGGTGCCGTGTTCAAGGCGGCGGTCAGAAGGAGACAGACATGAGCCTCGCGACAAATATGAGCCTGGAAAATACCTCACATCCCGGTGGACCAGGACCCGGCGAACTGGTTCCGTCGCGCTACGCAGTGCAGATCGGCGAGATAGAGGTGTTGGTGATCAGCGATGGAGTGCTACCGCTCCCGACCACGATGTTGGCACACAACGCCGATCCTGCGGTCCGTGAAGCCTGGCTGAACCACATGTTCCTGCCGCAAGACTCGCTGGATTGGCCGCTGAACGTGGTGGTGGCGCGCAGTGGCGGGCAGACCATACTTCTCGACGCAGGGCTGGGTCTCGACCCGGACCTGCACTTGCCGCGGGCCGGTCAGTTGATCAAGCGACTGGAGGCCGCCGGCGTCGATCTTGCATCCGTTACCGACGTAGTGCTGACCCACCTGCACATGGACCACATTGGCGGGCTTCTCGTCGACGGGGTGAAGGAGCAGCTGCGCCCCGACATCAAGATCCACCTGGCGGCCGCCGAGGTAAAGTTCTGGGAGGCGCCGGACTTCTCCCGGACCCGCATGCCGCCGGGCTTTCCGGATGCGATTCGGGCGACCGCCAAGCGGTTCGTGAACGAGTACCGCAGCCACCTGCGGCTGTTCGATGACGAGTGCCAGGTGGCACCCGGGGTCGTCGCCCGTCACACCGGCGGCCACACCCCCGGGCACAGCGTGATCCGCCTGGCGTCCGGAGGAGACCGGCTGACATTTGCCGGCGACGCGGTGTTCGCCGTCGGCTTCGACCAACCAGACTGGCATAACGGCTTCGAGCATGACCCCGAGGAAGCGGCTCGCGTCCGGGTCAATCTGCTGCGGGAACTGGCGGCAAGCGGCGAGCTGCTGGTGGCCACGCACCTGCCGTTCCCCTCCGTCTGCCATGTGGCTGTCGACGGCGAAACCTTTCGTTGGGTGCCGGTCTTCTGGGACTACTGACCGCTTGCGGGTCTCGCGCTTCCAGAGCGTTTTCGTCTTTCTTCGAATGGGCGAAAACGCTCTATCGATTCGCGCAAATCCGGACGCTCAAGGCGCGTCGCGTCGATACGAGGAGCCCGCTGCACGCTTCCGGGCGCCATACATTAAAGCGCTACACAGTTTTGCTGGAATTGCGCTAAGTCAGATCCTGACCCGCCGATTCCCGCCCGCTGGAAGATCCCTTGGCCGATATCGTCAGCCTGCTACTGCCGTTTTTCGGCCTGATCCTGATCGGCTATGCCGCCGCCAAGGCGACGAAGCAGCCGGCCGAAGCGCTGGGATGGCTGAACACCTTCATCATCTATGCCGCCCTGCCTGCCCTGTTCTTCAAGCTGGTTTCGCGCACGCCGATCGAAGAGCTGACACGGATCGATTTCATCGTCACCGATATTGCCGCTACCTATTCGGTGTTCATCCTGCTGTTTGCCATCGGCCGTCTCGTGCGCGGCAATTCGCTTGCCGACTGCACCATCCAGTGCTTTGCCGGCGCCTATGGCAATATCGGCTATATGGGGCCGGGCCTGGCGCTCTTGGCACTCGGCGATCGGGCCGCGGTGCCGGTGGCGCTGATCATCTGCTTCGAGAATGCGCTGCATTTCATCGTGGCGCCGGCGCTGATGGCGGCGGCCGGCGACGACAAGCGTTCGGCCGGGCGGCTTACCGCCGACATCGCCCGGAAGGTGGCGCTGCATCCTTTCATCCTGTCGACGGCGGCAGGCTTTGCGGTAGCGGCCCTGCACATCGACCAGCCGCTGGCGTTTCAGCGCCTCGTCGATTACCTCGCCCAGGCAGCCGCGCCCTGCGCACTGTTTGCCATGGGCGTGACGCTGGCGCTGCGGCCGCTGAAACGGGTTCCGGCTGAGATCGGCTACATCGTGCCGGCGAAGCTGATCCTGCATCCAATCGTGGTTTTCCTGGCGCTGACAGCGATCGGCGGTTTCGAGCCGGTGTGGATCCAGGCCGCGGTGCTGCTCGCCTGCCTGCCGACGGCGACCAACGTCTTCGTCATCGGCCAGCAATATGGCGTCTGGCAGGAGCGCGCCTCGGCGACGATCCTGATCACGACGGTGCTTTCGGTGGCGACGGTCTCGCTCTGGCTGATGGTGATCCGCTCAGGCCTTCTTCCGCTTCAGCTTTTCCCGTAGGGCACCCGGAATATCGCGAAAGCCGCGGCCGGGCTCGATGCCCTCGCGCATGACGATATTGCGCAGCGGCGGAATGGCCGAGAGGATATGCAGGCCGGCGGCGCGCAGCATCTGCACCGGCAGGAAATCCGAGAGCAGCGAGCGGTTGAGGAGATCGACGCTGGCGGTGCGCGTCATGATATCGGCGCGGCGCTTGCGGTCGAAGCTTTCGCCCGCATCGGCCGGTACCGGCAGCTCCGCCCGATCGCAAAGGATCTCGGCCAGCGCCATGATATCGCGCAGGCTGAGGTTCAGCCCCTGCGCCCCGATCGGCGGGAAGACATGGGCGGCCTCGCCGATCAGGGCGATGCGCCCCTTGCCGAAACGGTGGGCGATCATGCCGGACAGCGGCCAGACCTGGACGCCCTCCTCCACACTTACCTTGCCGAGCATCGATTGCATGCGCGCCTCGACAAGGGCGCCGAGTTCGGCCAGCGGCAATTCCAGGCGCTTTGCTGCTTCAGCGGGATCCTGCACCCAGACCAGGCTGGAACGGCCCTGCGGCAGCGGCACCTGGGTGAAGGGGCCATGTTTGGTGTGAAATTCGGTGGAGATATTCTGGTGCGGCAGCGAATGGGCGAAATTCAGCACCATCGCCGATTGCGGATAGGACCAGTTGCGCACGCCGATGCCAGCCGTCTCGCGCAGCTTCGAGCCGCGGCCGTCGGCGCCGACGGCAAAATCGGCCGTGAGCGTTTCGCCGCCGGCCAGCGTGATCGACACGGCCTCGGCTGAGATCGCGATCGATTCGGCCATATCGGTGAAGCGGGTGATATTGCCCTCACCGGCCACGGCTGTTTCGAGAACATCGATCAGCGCCTTGTTGGGGAAATTATAGCCAAAGGCATCGAGGCCGACTTCGGCGGCGCGAAAGGTGGTCGTCGGCGCGCGCAGCAGCCGGTCGGTGCCATCGACGATGCGCATGCTGGTGAGAGGCGTGGCTGCCGGGCGAAGTTTTTCCCACAGTGTCAGCCGGTCGAGGAAGCGGATCGACTGATCCATCAGCGCCGTGGTGCGCCGGTCCTCTTTTGCCGCGACGGGCGCCACCAACGCCACACTGCGGCCGCCGCGACCAAGCGCGATTGCCGCAATCATGCCGGCGAGACCGCCACCGATCACCGCCAATTCGAATGTCTTCATGCTACCGTTCCGCCATCATAAGTCAGCGGACCGATCGCTTATGCGGCCGGCTTCGCCTGACGGCGCCAACTATAGCCCTTGCCGGCTTCGGCGTCACGCACCGCCGGCTGATAATGATGGGGAATGGCGGGAAGACGGTTTTCGGCCAGCCGCTTCAGCGCCGTGGCGTTGCTGACGGAAAAGCTGTCGATACCGACGCGCAGCATCAGCGGCACCTGGTCGATCAGCACGTCGCCGACGGCGCGCAGCTCGTTGGTGTAGCCGAGGCGCTGGCGCAGCAGCGAGGCATGGCTGAAGGCGCGGCCGTCGTTGAAGGCGGGAAAGGCGACGGCGACGATTTCGAGGCGATAGAGATAGGGCTCCAGCCGGCGCACATCGTCGGCTGGCTTGATCAGCACGCCGAGGCCGACATCGTTGCTTTCGTCGGCCTTGGCGATCAGCTCGTCGAGGCCGAGCAGCGGCTTCTGCTCGCCTGAAGCCTTCACCTCGTCGGTCTCGATCACCCAGGGATCGTTTTCGACAAAACCGGTTTCTCTCCAGATCTTCGTCATCATCGCCTCCTTATGCCGCTTCGGCGGTTGCGCCGTAGAGCGCAGCCTTGAAAGGCTGCGGCCCGACGCGGCGGTAGGCGGCAAGGAAGATCTCGGACGGATCGAGGCGCAGGCCGAGATAGGTGTCGACGATCGTCTCGATCGCGTCCGTCACCCTGTCCGGCTCGAAGCCGCGGCCGATGATTTCGCCGATCGAGGTATGTTCGTCGCCGGAACCGCCGAGCGTGATCTGGTAGAGTTCGGCACCCTTCTTCTCGACACCGAGCAGGCCGATATGGCCGACATGGTGGTGGCCGCAGGCATTGATGCAGCCGGAGATCTTGATCTTCAGCTCACCGATCTCGGCCTGGCGTTCGGCATTGCCGAAACGGCGAGAGATTTCCTGCGCCAGCGGAATCGAGCGGGCATTGGCGAGCGCGCAGTAGTCCAGCCCGGGACAGGCAATGATATCGGTGATCAGGCCGGCATTGGCTTCGGCCAGATTGATGGCGACGAGGCCGCGATAGACGGCTTCGAGATCGGCAAGTGCCACATGCGGCAGGATCAGGTTCTGCTCATGGCTGACGCGGATTTCGTCGAAGGCATATTCCTCGGCGAGATCGGCGATCGCATCCATCTGCGCGTCGGTGGCATCACCCGGAATGCCGCCGATCGGCTTCAGCGAGATCGTCACCATGCCGTAATCGGGGTTCTTGTGCGGCTGCACATTCTGCTGGACCCAGCGGGCAAAATCCGGATCGGCCTTCTTCCAGCGGGCGAGGTTTTCCCAGCCTTCGGCACGCTCAGTCAGATCCGGCAGCGCGAAATAGCCGGCGATCGCCTCGACGTCCTTTTCCGGCAGCTTGAGCTCGGTATCCTTCAGGGCGGCGAATTCGACTTCCACCTGGCGCGCCAGTTCCTCGGCGCCGGTTTCGTGCACGAGGATCTTGATGCGGGCCTTGTACTTGTTATCGCGGCGGCCGTGCAGATTGTACACACGCACGATCGCCGTGGTGTAGGAGAGCAGATCCTCTTCGGGCAGGAAGTCGCGGATCAGCTTGGCGATCATCGGCGTACGGCCCTGGCCGCCGCCGACATAAACGGCAAAGCCGATTTCGCCCTTGTCGTTCTTCTTCAGGTGCAGGCCGATATCATGGACCTGGATCGCGGCGCGGTCGCGCTCGGCGCCGGTGACGGCGATCTTGAACTTGCGCGGCAGGAAGGAGAATTCCGGGTGGACCGAAGACCACTGGCGCAGGATTTCGGCATAGGGACGCGGATCGGCGATCTCGTCGGCGGCGGCACCGGCAAAGTGATCGGCGGTGACGTTTCTGATGCAGTTGCCCGAGGTCTGCAGCGCATGCATCTCGACGCTTGCGAGATCGGCGAGCGCATCGGGGATGTCCGACAGCTTCGGCCAGTTGAACTGCAGGTTCTGGCGCGTGGTGAAATGCCCATAACCGCGGTCATAGGTGCGGGCGATATGGGCGAGCATGCGCAGCTGGCGGGCGCTCAGCGTGCCGTAGGGAATGGCGATGCGCAGCATATAGGCGTGGAGCTGCAGGTAGACGCCGTTCATCAGGCGCAGCGGCTTGAACGCATCCTCGGCAAGTTCGCCGGAAAGGCGGCGCTGAACCTGGTCGCGAAACTGCTCGACGCGCTCGCTGACAAAGGCATGGTCAAATTCGTCGTAACGGTACATCGTCTTCCTCAGACTGCAATGAATTCGGGATCGGCAACAGCGTAGCCCGGTGCGTATTCCATGGTCGGGCCTTGCGCGCGGATGCGCTCGCGAAGGCGGAGCGGCCAGAGAATGCCGTTGGTTTCCTGAACTTCGACGACGGCGACGTCAACGACTTCGTTGTCGGCATAGGATTTTTTGCCGATCACCTCAAGCGCTTCGACGGCTTCGTTATGGCGGGCAACAAGCGCCTCCTGCAGCGAGATGGACCATTTCCCGTTCGCATCCAGCCAGACGGCAATGCCGTCCGTCAGCCGGTTGGCCGTCAGAACCTTGTCTACCATGTTCAGCTCCTTGCAAGTTCCTCGAGCCGGGCGTTCGCACGCACCAGCGGCTCGGACAATTCGAAATTGGCGCCGGCGACCGCATCGCCGATAATGACCATGACCGGACCGGTCAGTTCGTCTCGATGCTGCAGATCAGGCAGATCGGCGAGCGTGCCATGCAGCAGGCGGCGCTCAGTGCGGCTGGCATTCTCGATGACGGCGACGGTGGTCTCGGCGGGAATGCCGGCCTGCATCAGCCGCTCGGCAACCGAGGCGGCAACCGTACGGCCCATATAGACGGCGATCGTCGCGCCGGAGACGGCAAGGCTTGCCCAATCTGGCAACACATCGCCGGTCAAATCATGGCCGGTGGTGAAGACCAGCGAGGAAGCAACGCCGCGCAGCGTCAGCGGCAGTTCGAAATCCGCAGCGGCGGCGAAAGCCGAAGTGATGCCGGGCACGACCTCATAGGTGATGCCGGCAGCGCGCATTGCCGCCATCTCTTCGCCTGCCCGGCCATAGACCAGCGGATCGCCGGATTTCAGGCGGACGACACGCTTGCCCTGGCGGCCGAGGTCGACCAAGAGGTCGTTGATCTCTTCCTGCGACTTCGAGTGGCAGCCCTTGCGCTTGCCGACCGAAAGCCGCTCGGCATCGCGGCGACCCATATCGACGATCGCCTGTGGCACGAGCGCATCATAGACAATGACGTCGGCTTCCATCATCACGCGCTGGGCGCGCAGCGTCAGCAGATCCTCGGCACCCGGACCGGCACCGACCAGCCAGACATGGCCGGCGACCCTGTCCATCGAGCCCAACAGCCGGTCGGCAGCATGGCGGGCCTGCGGCAGGTTGCCATTGGCGATCGCATCGGCAACGGTGCCGGAGAAGAAGCGGCGCCAGAAGACGCGGCGGGAAACGCCACGCGGAATCAATTGCTCGACTGATTTGCGGTAGCTTGTCGCCAGGCCGGCAAGCCGGCCGAGCGAGGGGGAAAGAAGCTGGTCGATCTGCGCCCGGATCATCTGCGCCAGAACCGGCCCTGCCCCTTCGGTGCCGATCGCAACGGCGACGGGCGCGCGATTAACCAGCGCCGGCGTGAAAAAATCGCAGTAATCGGGCTGATCGACGGCATTGGCCGGAATTCTGGCAGTGCGGGCGGCATCGACGATCTCGCGGTCGTCAGCCTCATTGCCGGTGGCGGCGAAGACGAGTGCCGATCCCTCGACCTGCTCGGCGGAAAAGCCGGCACGCACCGTCTCGATGCGGTTGCCGATCAGGAAGGCATGGTAATCGGCCTCCGGCCGATCGGCATAGGCAACGATCCGCGCCCGTGTGTTGAGCAGCAGCCGCACCTTGGCGAAAGCTTCGTCGCCATTGCCGAAGACAGCCGTCTTCTGGCCTTCCACGCGAAAGAAGGCTGGAAATACCGAAAGCTGCTCAGTCTTGGGAGACATCATCAATCCACTTCGAAGTTGCCAGAATATGCCCTTGATCGACAAGGGATTGAAGGAACAGAAATTCGAAAGCCTAAGCATGCGCGTATTGTTTTGCTCGTGGCCTCAGTGATTTGAGAAAAGTCACCCATGCTGACCGAAACAGCACATGTGAGCACGTTTGCTGCAGTGCATTGTAAAGCCTGTGACAAAAGACGTCCACCGGCGTTTGGCGCATTTCACTTGCGCCGCCGAGGCGATAGACTGAGGGAAAACCGGAGAGATCAATGCCTGACAAAACCATCGCCGCCCGCCTGCTTTCCGTTGTCGAAGACGATATCCTGCCGCTGACCGAGCGCGGCGTTTCACTCGGCAACAAGGTGTTCGGCGCGGCGATCCTGCGCAAATCCGATCTTTCGCTCGTCGTTGCCGAGACCAACAACGAGCTCGACAATCCGCTCTGGCACGGTGAGGTGCATGCGCTGAAGCGCTTCTACGAGCTTGGCGACAAGCCGGCGACCAGGGATTTGATCTTTCTGTCGACCCACGAACCCTGCACCATGTGCATGTCGGCGATCACCTGGGCGGGCTTCGACAATTTCTACTATTTCTTCAGCCATCAGGATTCCCGCGATGCCTTCGCCATTCCCCACGATCTGAAGATCCTGAAGGAGGTCTTCGGGCTTGAACCCGGCGGTTACCGCCGGCAGAACGCCTTCTGGAACAGTTTTGCCATCGCCGATCTCGTCGAGACCGAAGAGGCTCAGTTGAAGACCGCGCTGCAGTCTCAGACCGCCCGCATCAAAGCGCGCTACGACGCGCTTTCCACCACCTACCAGTCGTCGAAGAGCGCCAACGATATTCCGCTCAACTGAGGCACCATGGAACCTTCAAAAGACATTTTACGGCTGATCGAGATCATGGCGGCGCTGCGCCACCCCGAAACCGGCTGCCCCTGGGACATCGAGCAGAATTTCGAGACGATCAAGCCCTATACGATCGAGGAGGCCTATGAGGTCTCCGACGCGATCGAGCGCGGCGATATGGACGACCTCTGCGACGAACTGGGCGACCTGCTGTTGCAGGTGGTCTTCCACGCCCGCATGGCCGAGGAGGCCGGCGAATTCTCCTTCGGCGACGTCGTCAACGCGATCACCACCAAGATGATCCGCCGCCACCCGCATGTCTTTGCCCGCTCGGCGGCCGATACGCCGGACGCGGTAAAGATCCAGTGGGACGAGATCAAGCAGGCGGAAAAACGCGAGCGCGCAGAGCGCCGGTCGTCCAGGCGCGGGATCACCGAGGATTTCAACGGCGGCTTCCTCGGCTCGGTGCAGCGGAGTTTCCCCGCTTTGACGGAAGCGCTGAAGCTGCAGGAACGTGCCGCCAAGGTCGGTTTCGACTGGTCGGCGCCGGAACCGATTCTCGACAAAATCGAGGAAGAGATCGGCGAATTGCGGGTGGCATTAAGCGAAGGCGATCGCGCGAAGGTCAGCGACGAACTTGGCGACCTGATCTTCGCGGTCGTCAATATCGGCCGGCACGTGAAGACCGATCCGGAACAGGCGCTACGTGGGACGAATACGAAATTCCGTCGTCGGTTCAGTCATATCGAGCAGGTTCTCGATAAAGAAGGTGAGACGCTGGAGGCGGCCAGTCTGGAGCGGATGGAGGAGATCTGGCAGGCGGCGAAGGCGATTGAGCGAGCTGTAACGGCTGGGACTGAGTGATTTGTGCCTGCCCGTTCGTGCAAATGGTTGCCCCTCACCCTAACCCTCTCCCCGTAAACGGGTAGAGGGGACGTGCCCTACGAGAGGTCTGCGGAGAATGGAGAGGTTGCGGCTTCCCCTTCGCCCCGTTTACGGGGAGAAGGTGGCGGCAGCCGGATGAGGGGCTGGCTTCGCCAACCTCACCGCTCCCAATCTTCCTTCGAAGACTTCGGGCCGTTGCCGATCCGGCGTTCGAGTTCGGTGGCTTCGGTTTCCGACAGGCGCAGATCGAGCGTGATCGAGCCGTCCTCATTGTCCTCGCGGGCATCGACGATCGCATGGTCGTAGAGCCAGGGCAGCAGCGCCAGTTTGTCGACAGGAAGCCGGACGGTCGCTTCGGTCATCACGCCGGAGAGCCTGCGGCTGATCTCGTCCATCAGCGTGTCGACGCCCTCGCCGCTGACGGCAGACACCGCGACGACGTTGCTGGCGCCGGCTGACTTCTGTACCATGGTGTCGTGCACCGCGGGCTCCAGCCGGTCGATCTTGTTCCAAACCTCGATCAGCCGCTTCTCGGCTTCGGCCTCGTCGATGCCGAGATCACCAAGGATGCGCATGACGTCGGAGCTCTGGACCTGGTTGTCCGGATCGGCCATGTCGCGGACATGCAGGATGAGATCGGCTTCCAGTACCTCTTCCAGCGTCGCCCGGAAGGCGGCGACGAGATGGGTCGGCAGGTCGGAGATGAAACCGACGGTGTCGGACAGGATGACGGTGCGGCCATGCGGCAGCTTCATGCGCCGAAGTGTGGGATCGAGCGTGGCGAAGAGCATGTCTTCAGCCAGCACGCCGGCGCCGGTGATGCGGTTGAACAGCGTCGACTTGCCGGCATTGGTATAGCCGACGAGCGCCACGATCGGGTGCGGCACCTTGCGGCGCTTGGCGCGGTGGAGCTGGCGGGTGCGCACGACCTGCTCCAGCTCGCGCTCGAGCTTGATGATGCGGTCCTGCAGCATCCGCCGGTCGGCTTCGATCTGGGTTTCGCCGGGGCCGCCCATGAAGCCGCCGCCGCCACGCTGGCGTTCAAGGTGGGTCCAGCTTCGAACCAGCCTGCCCTTCTGGTAATTCAGATGGGCGAGATCGACCTGCAGCGTGCCTTCCTTGGTGGAAGCGCGGCGGCCGAAGATTTCGAGGATGAGGCCCGTCCGGTCGATGACCTTGGCGTTCCATTCCTTTTCGAGATTGCGCTGCTGCACCGGCGTCAGCGGATGATCGACGATGACGAGACCGGAATCGCGCTCGTTGAGCAGCGCCTTGATCTCCTCGATCTTGCCGGTGCCGAGCAATGTCGCTGGTCTGGGATCATTGACCGGGACGATCGAGCCGGTGACGACATCGAGGTCGATCGCCTGGGCAAGCCCTGTCGCCTCTTCGAGCCGGCTTTCCGGCGTGCGGGTCGAGGCCGATTCGCTCTGGCCGCCGCGGCTGCGCGATTTCAGCACCGGCACGACGACGGTCGCGCGCATGTCGTCCCTGTGCTTGGCGGCCTCAGGGATGATCGAATCGTTCTTGGTATCGCGTGTCGAAATGACGGCTGATCCTGTTAGGACGCTGCTTCTTCGCTCTCGAACATCTGCATGGGCTGGCCCGGCATGATCGTCGAGATCGCATGCTTATACACCAGCTGCGAATGGCCGTCACGGCGAAGAAGAACACAGAAATTATCGAAAGACGTAACAACGCCCGTGAGTTTCACGCCGTTGATCAAAAAGATTGTCAGGGAAATCTTTTGCTTGCGAACAGTATTGAGAAATAAATCCTGAAGATTCTGAGAACGTTCCGCCATCGCGCCGCTTCTTTCTTTATTGCCGACCTGAGTTGGTCGGTGGAGTATCAATCAACCTCACCACGAAAGACCGGTGGCACCCTCATTCCACCCGTCCAGCAAATCTTGGTATCAAATCGCAATCTTTTCCGCAACGTCGAAAAAGGCTTCGCGGATTTTCTGCGAGACGCTGCCCGGATGGCCGTTGGCAATGGCCTGGCCATCGACGGAAACGACCGGAAAACAAATACTTGTGGCTGCGGTGAGGAAGACCTCGCGGGCAGCGAGCATCTCGGAAACCGAGAATTTCCGCTCGGTGATGTTCAGGCCCAGCCTGGCTGCGACATCCATCAATGTGGTGCGGGTAATGCCGCGCAGGATGCCGTGTTCGGCGGGTCGCGTCACCAGCATTCCCTCCGAATCGACGATCCAGACATTGGTCGCCGCCCCTTCCTTCACCATGCCGTCGCGGTCGACATAGATCGCTTCCTGGGCGCCGGCCTCCTTGGCCTGCTGGCGGGCCATGGCGTTGGGCAGCAGACCGACAGATTTGATGTCGACGCGGTCCCAGCGATTGTCGACAACGGTGATCGCCTTGATGCCGTTGGCGTTCTTGGCGGCGATGATTTTGGGATCTGTGCTCTTGGCGGTGATGACAAGCGAAGGCGGCGTTCCCTCGGCCGGAAAGACATGGTCGCGGCGCGCAACGCCGCGCGTCACCTGCATATAGAAAATCCCATTGCGGACGTGGTTGCGGCGCAGCGTCTCGCGGATGACCTGCGTCAGCGCCGCCCGGCCCATCGGCGAGGCAATGCTGAGCTCACCCAGCGAACGGTCGAGCCGGTTCAGATGGCGGGTGAGGTCGACGATATAGCCGTGGCGCACTTCGCAGACCTCATAGACGCCATCGGCAAACTGATAACCGCGATCCTCGATATGCACACTGGCATCGGAATGCTTGACGTAACGGCCATTCACATAGGCAATTCTCGGCATGGGAATCCTGGTCTTCGGGAAGCGGTACAAAGGGTGCGGCGCGGCAAAGGCCGCGCCGGAGAAAATCAGACGCCGAGCGACTTCAGCTTGCGGTGCAGCGCCGAACGCTCCATGCCGACGAATTCCGCGGTGCGCGAGATATTGCCGCCGAAGCGGTTGATCTGGGCGATCAGGTAATCCTTCTCGAACATCTCGCGGGCTTCGCGCAGCGGCAGCGTCATGATGTGATAGTCGTTCTTGGCGGAGACCTTCGGCAGCATGTCGCCGAGATCGGTCGGCAGCATGTCGGCGGTGATCGGCGCATCCGGCCCGTCGGTGCGGGCAAGGATCATCAGCCGCTCGATATTGTTGCGCAGCTGGCGGATGTTGCCCGGCCAGTCATGCGCCTGCAGAACCGCCATGGCATCGTCGCCGATGCGGCGCGGACGGATGCCTGCCTGCTCGGAAATCTGGCGCATCAGCTGGTCGACGAGGAAGGGAATATCTTCGCGCCGCTCGGCAAGAGCCGGCACCCGCACCGGCACGACGGCGAGGCGATGATAGAGATCCTCGCGGAACCATCCCTCAGCGATGCGGCTCTCGAGATTATAGGCGGTCGAGGAGATGATGCGGACATCGACCTTGACGCGCTTGGAGCCGCCGACGCGCTCGAACTGCTGATCGACCAGCACGCGAAGGATCTTGTTCTGCGTCTCGCGCGGCATCTCGCCGACTTCGTCGAGATAGAGGATGCCGCGATGAGCTTCCTCGAGCGCGCCGATCTTGCGCGCCTGGCCGGGCGTGCCCTCGGTGCCGAACAGCGCCACTTCCATGCGATCGGGCGTGATGTTGGCAGCATTGATCGCCACGAAGGGACCGTTGGCGCGGGTCGACTTCTTGTGGATCATCCGCGCCACCAGCTCCTTGCCGGAGCCGGAAGCGCCGAGGATCATGATGCGGCTGTTGGTCGGCGAGACCTTCTCGATGGTCTGGCGCAGCTGCGACACGGCGACCGAGGTGCCGATCAATTCCAGCGCGTCGCCGGTGCGACGCTTCAACTCGGAGACCTCGCGCTTCAGCTTGGAATTCTCCAGCGCCCGTTCGGCGATCAGGATCAGCCGGTCGGCCTTGAAGGGCTTCTCGATGAAATCGAAGGCGCCGCGCTTGATCGCCGAGACGGCGGTCTCGATGTTGCCATGGCCCGAGATCATGACAACGGGCAGTTCCGGATGGCGGGTCTTGATCTCGTCGAGCAGCGACAAACCATCGAGCTTGCTGCCCTGCATCCAGATATCGAGGAAGATCAGCCGCGGCACCCGATCGGAAATCGCCGCCAGCGCGCTGTCGCTGTCATGGGCCGTGCGCGTCTCGTGTCCCTCGTCGGAGAGAATGCCGGAAACGATCTCGCGAATATCGTGCTCGTCGTCGACGACGAGAATATCAGAGGCCATAAACGCTTTCCTTATCATTGGCTGCGGGAGAAGCAGGCGTCGGATCCCGGCGTGGCAGATGCACGCGGATCATGGCTCCTCTTCCCCGGTCAAAATCGGCGGGCGCATCATGCAGCTCGAGCTGCCCCCCATGGTCCTCGATGATCTTCTTGACGATGGCGAGGCCGAGGCCGGTGCCCTTCTCACGCATCGTCATATAGGGTTCCAGAATGCTGTGGCGGTTCTCCACCGGCAGGCCCCGGCCATTGTCGATGACATCGACGGTGAAGCGGTCGCGGCCGGTGTCGAGGGCGGCGCGGACGAGTATCTTGCGTTCGTCCCGTTCGTCGCTCGGAACGGCCTCGATCGCTTCGACGGCATTCTTGATCAGATTTCCGAACGCCTGGCCGAGCATGCGGCTGTCGAACAGGCCCTCCAGCGGCTGCTCGCCGAAATCCTGAGCAAAGCTTACGTGATGATTGCCCATCTCGCGCAGGAAGATCGCGTCGCGCAGGATATCGCGCAGGTCGCTCGGCTCCTTGGTCGGCTTCGGCATGCGGGCGAAGGCGGAGAATTCGTCGACCATGCGGCCGATATCGCCGACCTGGCGGATGATCGTATCGGTGCACTGGTCGAAAACGGTTCGATCGCCGGGGTCGATCTGCTTGCCGTAACGGCGCTGTATGCGCTCGGCGGAAAGCTGGATCGGCGTCAGCGGGTTCTTGATCTCATGGGCGATGCGTCTTGCGACGTCGCCCCAGGCGGTCGAGCGCTGGGCGATGACCAGGTCGGTGATGTCGTCGAGCGTGATCACGTAGGATTCGCTCTGATCGCGCACTTCCTCGCGGGTGACCTGGACGCTCAGCGTCCTGACCGTGCCACCGCGCACAAGCGCGATCTGCTTGCGGAAATCGCCGCGATGACGCGATGCCGCCTCGGTCAGCACGTGATCGACCTCCGGCGCGATGTCGACCAGCTGCTTGCCGAGCATCTCGTCGGCCGACAGCGACATCAGCGTTTCGGCCGAACTGTTGACGATGGCGATGCGGCGATCCTGCTCGACGCCGATGACGGCGGCAGTGACGCCCGAGAGCACCGCTTCGATGAAGCGGCGGCGGTCGTCGACCTCGTCCTTGGCTTCGAGGATCTCATCGCGCTGGGTGCGGATTTCCGAGATCATCTTGTTGAAGGTGCGCGACAGATTGGCGACGTCGCCATCGACGGCATGCACCGGCACGACAATGTCCATATTGCCCGATGCCACGCTGTCGGCCGCGGTGATCAGGAGCCGGATCGGCCGGACGATGCGGTCGGCAACGGCAATCGCAGTCCAGATCGCCGCGAGCAGCACGATCAGCGCGAAGCCGATATAGAGCACGGCGAAGGCGATCTGCAGCGAGAAGCGGTTGGCTTCCATCGAGCGGTATTCGGTGGCGTTCTCCTCCATCATGCGCATGGCACCCATGACCTTGGGATCGACGGCGCGCACCGTATAGAGGAAGGTGCCCTGGATGGCATCGAGCTTGATGATGGCGCCGACGAGGTTGGTGACGCCGGGCGGGATCAGCGTCGGCTGGCCGGCAGCGGCCTTCTCAAGCGCGTCCTGCGGAATGGCCGGCAACGGCTTTTCGGTGGCGATGTCGGCCTGGACGATCACCGAGCCGTCGCGCTCGACGAGGAAGGAGCCGAGCAGGCCGCGGCCCCTCGCCTGGCGCGTCATCAGGTCGGCAAAACCCGTCCGGTCGAGTGTGTAGAGCGCGCGGTTGCGCTCCAGGTCGTTGGCCATGGAAACCGTCTGCCCCTGCAGGTAGCTGGCGTTTTCCATCATGTAGGCCTGGCCGATATTGCGCGACGAGCTGACGATCGACTGGGTGCGCAGCGCAAACCAGCGGTCGAGGCCGGCATTCAGGGTGATGCTGGCAAAGATGGCGACGAGGATTGCCGGCGTGATCGCGACGATCGAGAAGAGCACGACGATGCGGATATGCAGGCGAGCAGCCGCCCGCCCCCGGGTGCGGGCCTTGAGCAGCCTTGCCACCTCACGGGCGATCAACGCCAGCAGCGTCAGGACAAAGAAGGAATTGACGATCACCGAGGTGATGACGACATGCGAACTCGGGGCGATCGGGGTGAGGCCGAGCAGCACGAAAAGCGTCGCCGTGGCGCAGAGAAGCGCGCCGCCGGCAAGCACCAGGCCAGGCACGGCAAAAAGGGCGCGGCGATCGGTCACCGTGGTCACCGCCTCGCCCGCCGCTGCCGGCGATACCCCATCCTGCGTCATTCGGCCTCTCTTCAGACGGCACCCACCGCCCTCGCCAGCTGATCGAAACCAAACAACGCCGGCTTCAGAAAGCCAGCGTCCGGAACGACTCGATCGGGAGCGAAATGTCCAAAACCCTTGCGTGACCTTTAAGCAACGCATTGTGGCGAAAATGCAACGCACCCCGCCACATTGTCAAGCCGCGCCAAGGCCTCGGACCGACACAATGGCGTGTTGCCCAGGCATATTGTCATGCCACTCGCCTTGCGGCGTCCGCTGACTCCTTGCCTGTCGTCTTTTCGTATCCGACGGCTTTTCCCCATAGGCGTCACGATAGGCGGCGGAGAAGCGACCTAAGTGAAAGAAGCCCCATTTCAGGCATATGTCTTTCACCGATTCCGGATTTGAAGCGTCGAGAAGATCTTCGCGCGCCGCGCGAAGGCGGATCGTGCGCAGAAAGGCAGAAGGTGTTGTTTCCCTGAAGGAGCGGAAGCCGGTTTCGAGTGAGCGAGTGGAAATACCGACGGCTTCCGCCACCATCGATATGGTGATGGGACGGGCCATATTGACGTGCATGAAGTTGATGGCGTCACGAACATGCCAAGGTGCAATAAAGAAAGGTTTCCTGCCAATGAGGTGTGACAACCGATGGGGGACCGACTGCACGACCAGATCGGCCAGTGCATGGCTCAAATTCGACATGGCGATGGGCGAGCGAAGCAATGGCCCATTGTGTCGCATGCCGGATACGATCGTTTGCGCCAGACTGCCAATAAGCCGCCCGTCGGCATTTGAAAGGTCGATTATGGATGCTAGTCCGAGTCTACCGGCCGGGGAAATGTCGACGAATCCGGCAACCGCTTGTGCAATGATGGCCCAATCCAAACGCAATATATCCGACTCATGCGGAGCTCCTCGCACCAGACAGCGCTCGACCTCTTGATTGTTGACCAGAACCAATTTACCGGGCGTTCCTTCGAGTGTATCTCGGCCTAGCGATATATCCAGGGCGCCCTCGCGGGGCAGGAGGATGGATAGCCATTCAGCTGTTTCCGGCTCCGCGCGCACCTGCCAGCTGCCATGGTATTGCCCGCTGAGCAACTCATTGGGCCATAGCTCCAATAGTCGGCTTTCCAATTGAATGATCGCGCAGAGCCGCCGCGAGATGCATCGAAAGGGCCAAAATGCCGTTTGAAGGTATCGACCATTTCATCGAAATCCGAACCTTGAAAGCGCGGACGAAACTCGGACGCATTATTTTGTGACATTTCGAATGACCTCGCTAAAAATTAGGCGGAGCCAAAATAGAACTACCGCCTGTGATAGGGTTCGCGTCATCGTCGCGTCATTGCGTCTGCCTCAGCTTCTTGATCGAGGTCGAGATTGACTTGAAAGCACCACCCAGGCCCGATCCCGAGGCCGGATAGTAGTGGCCCGGGCTGGTAGCGCAGTTGGTCATCTGTGTCGTCGCGTTGCCGCTCACCTCGAAGCCGTTGGTGAAGATCGTGATGCCGCTCGCCTTGACTGCCGTGCAGACGGAGGAGAGCATTTTGGCCGTATCGGTCGAGTTGATGATCTGCTTGTTGTCGGGCGCCTGCGTCACCGGCTGACGATGCCAGCGCGCCAGGCCACGATCTTCATGGCAATCAACCCATGCGCTCCGACGCGTAGGAGCCGGGTGACGCAGGGAAGACGACAGTCTTGTTGCCGTTGATGAACACCCGGCCATGGATGTGGGCGTGGATGGCTCGGGCCAGCGCCTGGCTTTCGACGTCGCGGCCGAGGCTGACATAGTCTTCGCCGCTCTGCGCATGGGTGACGCGGACGATGTCCTGCTCGATGATCGGGCCTTCATCGAGGTCTGCCGTCACGTAGTGCGACGTCGCGCCGATGAGCTTCACGCCCCGTTCGAAGGCCTGCTTATAGGGATTCGCGCCCTTGAAACTCGGTAGGAACGAATGGTGGATGTTGATGATCCTGCCGGACATCTTGCGGCACATGTCGTCGGACAGGACTTGCATGTAGCGGGCCAGCACGATGAGTTCGGCGCCTGAGTCCTCGACGATCTGCACCTGCCTTGCCTCTGCCTCCGGCTTGTTTTCCTTCGTAACCTTGATGCAGTGGAACGGGATGTCGTGGTTCACCACGACCCGCTCGTAGTCCGTGTGGTTCGAGATCACGCCGACGATATCGATCGGCAGCGCCCCGATGCGCCAGCGGTAGAGGAGATCGTTCAGGCAGTGTCCGAAGCGGCTCACCATGAGGATCACCTTCTTCTTTTCGCTTTCATCGAAAAATTCGGCGTTCGCCTCGAACTTCTCGGCGATCGGTTCGAAGCCTTCACGAAGCTGGTCAAGCGTATGTCCGTCATGCGGCTGGAAGCTGATCCGCATGAAATAGCGTCCGGTGTCGGCATCGTCGAATTGCGCGCTGTCGGAGATGTTGCAGCCGTTCTGGGAGAGAAAGCTGGCGATGGCGGCCGTCACGCCGCGGATCGACGGGCATGCGACACGCAGAGCGTAGCGAGGGGCCGTGATGGTCATCTCTATATCCTTGTTCGTCGTCTCAGGCCGCGGTGATCATCGCGTGATGGCGGCGGAATGCGGTGAGCGTGTTGGACAGCAGGCATGCGATCGTCATCGGGCCGACGCCGCCCGGCACCGGCGTGATGGCGCGCGCGTGGCCGGCTTCGCCATAGGCAACGTCGCCGACGATCCGCGATTTTTCGCCGTCCTGGATCCGGTTGATGCCGACGTCGATCACGACGGCGCCGGGCTTGATCCAGTCACCACGAACGAGGCCCGCTCTACCGGCCGCGACGACTAGAATGTCGGCCGACCGGCAAAGTTCTGCCGCGTTCCTTGTCTGTGAATGAACGACCGTGACTGTGCAGTGGGCGTTCATCAGCATCTGCGCCATCGGTTTTCCAACGATATTGGACTTGCCGACGATGACGGCATGAAGGCCGGAGAGGTAGTCGCCGAGCGTATCCTTGATGAGCATCATGCAGCCGAGAGGGGTGCAAGGAACGAGCGCCGGGTTGCCGGTTGCAAGGCGGCCGGCATTCGACACATGGAAGCCATCGACATCCTTGTCAGGATTGATGGCCTGGATCACGGCGTTCGGATCGAGATGCACCGGCAATGGCAACTGCACAAGAATTCCATGCACTTCCGGATCGTTGTTGAGACGATGCACGAGGTCGATCAGTTCGCCCTGCGCGGTTTCCGCAGCAAGTCGATACTCGAAGGACTTCATCCCGGCGGCAACCGTCTGACGGTGCTTTGAAGCAACGTAAATCGCGCTTGCCGGATCGTCCCCGACCAGGACGACGGCCAGACCGGGAACGGCTGATGTCGTCGCCTTCAGCGTTTCGACGTCGGCCTTGATGCGCTCGAGGAGCCCTGCGGCGTACTCCTTGCCATCGATGTTTGCGGCGCGTGTGAATCTATCCATTCCCATGGGGTGCTCCATTTGCATCCAAGCTCGAACCAGCAAGTTGCATCTGCCAGAAGAAATGCCGCGCGTTCGAGACGTCGGCGCGGCGTTGTTGCCTCCGGCGTTACGTTGGCCTTAGTGGCCGTAGACCGGGAATTTCTCGGTCAGTTCCGCGATCTTCGCCCTGGCAGTTCCGACGATCTCGTCGGTCTTGCCCTCTGTTTCGGCGTCGATGAGGTCCGCAATGACATGGCCGAGAACCCGGAATTCATCTTCCTTCAGGCCGCGCGTCGTGGCAGCGGAGGAGCCGAGGCGCATGCCGACCCATTCCGGAGGACGGGGACTGTCGCCGGGGATCGGGTTCTTGTTGGACGTGATGTTCGCCTTGGCGAGCAGCGTTTCAGCCTGCTTGCCAAGCAGTCCCTTGCTCGACAGATCGAGCAGGATGATGTGGGTGTCGGTGCCGCCCGAAACGATGCGAACGCCCCGATCCGCAAGCGTCTCGGCGAGAACCTTCGCGTTTTCAACGACCTGGCGGGCATAGAGCTTGAAGTCGTCGCGGAGAGCTTCGCCCAGGCAGATCGCCTTGGCGGCTAGGACGTTGCTGTGCAGAGATCCCTGGACGCCGGGAAACACTGCGGCTTGCAGTTTCTTATACCATTCCTCGTTGTTGGTGAGGATCAGGCCGCCACGCGGACCGCGCAACGTCTTGGTGGTGGTGCACGTCACGATGTCGGCATGCGGGAACGGCGAAGGATGGACGCCGCCGGCAACGAGGCCGGCGATGTGGGCCATATCCACCAGGAAGTGGGCACCGACCTTCTTTGCGATCTTCGACATGCGCTCGAAATCGAGTTCGCGCGGATATGCGGAGCCGCCGGTGATCAGCAGCTTCGGGCGGATCTCTTCAGCGATACGTTCCATCTCATCAAGGTCGATGACCTCGTTCTGCGGATTGACGCTGTAGTTGTTGGCATCAAACCAGCGGCCCGACAGGTTCGCCTTCATGCCGTGCGACAGGTGACCGCCGGCCGCCAAGTCCAGCGAAAGCACTTTTTCGCCCGGCTTCAGAAGCAGAAAGAAGACGGCAAGGTTGGCCTGCGTGCCCGAGTGCGGCTGGACGTTGGCGTAGCCGCAATTGAACAGCTGCTTGGCGCGGTCGATTGCGGCCTGCTCGGCAATGTCGACGAACTGTCCGCCACCGTGAAAACGGTTGCCGGGATAGCCTTCGAGCGTCTTATTGGTGATCTCGTGCCCCAAAGCGTCCAGAACCGCGCGGCTGACGATATTCTCCGAGGCGATGAGTTCAATCTGGTTCTGCTGTCGGGCCCGCTCGGATGCGAGAGCATCGGCGACGAGCGGATCAGCTTCCTGGACGGTGGTGTTGAAATGCACCCTTGCAGCATCGGTCATCTAAGCTCTCCATTCCTCGAAATTCGTGAAGGGAACCTAGATCGATCGAAACACCAGAAAAAGTTAATAATATTTGCTTATACGTTCAGACGTGCTAATGATTCCACGGAGCTGTGAGGAGGTCGTTATGGACGTCGGGCGTCTGCGGGCACTTCGCGAACTATCAATCCGCAAGACTATGGCCGCGGTGGCAGAAGCCTTACACGTCTCGCCGTCGGCCGTGTCGCAACAAATTGCACTTCTCGAAGATGAGGTCGGCATACGGCTCGTCGAGCGACGCGGCCGGGGCGTTGTCATGACACCCGCCGGCCAGCAGCTGGTGCTGCGAGCGGAGAAGATCCTCATCGAAATCGAATCGGCGAAAGCAGACATCGCCGAACTGAAGAGCGTTGTTTCCGGCGAGCTTCGGGTGGCGGCGTTCCCTTCCGTGGCGGCGGCCGTCATTCCGAAGGTCGTCTACGATCTCGCCGAACGACACCCTCACCTCACCGTCCAGTTCGAAGAAATGGAGCCCGGCGAAAGCGTTGCCGCGCTGCGGAGCTGGCAGACGGACGTTGCGATTATCGATGACCTGAACATGCCGACCGGCGCGCTCGATCCCAACATCGAGACGATCTTCCTGATGGAGGACGTCTTCAACGTCATGGTCTCCAAGGATCACAGGCTTTCGGAGCAACCGACCGTTGGCCTGCATGAGCTTAGGGATGAGCGGTGGGCAATCGACACCGCTTCCGACACCTATACTAGGATGGTGGTGGAGGCCTGTCAGGAAGAGGGCTTCAAGCCCAACATCGTGGCGAGATGCAAAGGGTTCGAGGTGACCATCGCGCTGATCCGGCAGAACTACGGCATCTCGATCCTGCCTGGCCTGCGCGCCAGCTACGATCTCGAAGACGTCTGGGTCTGCAGGCTCGTTCCAGAAATCCGTCGGAAGATATTCATCGCCTTCCGCAAGGAGGAAAAGCGCAGTCCGGCCCTTCAGGTGTTCCTTGACCGGATGGCGGAGAAGCCGCCGCTCTCTTGAGTTTGGGTGCCAGCGCAACCCGTGCACCATGCCGATAACCAACGCGGTATCGAGGCAAGAAATCAACAGATTTCCTAATGTATCACCTCAGGAGAATTAAGTAGATTTGAACAGACCCTGCTCCTAGAGTCCATCTGCCAATTGATGGGGCTGGGAGCGAGATCGCACGCAGACCTTGGCCAATAGTGGGAACGACGCGTTCAGAATGGCGATAACGCCTCCAGCGTCTTACCGGACTTTCGATAGAGCCATTGCTCATTGATTTGGCGTCACCGTCACTATGCGATCCGAAAGGGGAACTTCGATGAATCTACTGAAAATCCTGACTGCCGGCGTTTTTGCAGGCGTTGCATTCAACGCCACCCATGCTTCCGCTTCTGTTCTGGACACGGTCAAGCAGCGCGGCGTGCTCAACTGCGGCACCGACAACACCGCTCCGGGCTTCGGGTACCTCAACACCACGACCGGACAGATGGAAGGGCTCGACGTCGACTTCTGCAAGGCGGTCGCAGCCGGCGTTCTTGGCGACGCCTCGAAGGTCAAGTTCATCACGGTGACCGACAAGAGCCGCTTCGACGCAGTCCTTACCGGCCAGGTCGATGTCGTCTTTGCCCACACCACGATCAAACCCGCACGTGAATCGTCAATCGCCATCGATTTTCTCCCGATCAACTTCTACGACGGCACCGGCCTCATGGTGAAAGCTGATGCCGGGATCAAGGAATTCGCCGACCTCGATGGTGCAACGATCTGCACCACGCAGGGATCGGCCACCGAGACCGTTTTGGCTGCTGCCTTCAAAGCGCGTGGTTGGAAGGAATCCAAGGTCCTGACCTATGAAAACCTGGAGAAGCTTTTCTCCGCTCTCAACTCGGGTCGTTGCAATGCGATGAGCACCGACAAATCAGCCCTTGCCGCCTGGGCGGGGAACGCACCGAAGCCAGCCGACTATCTGATCCTCCCGGATACGCTGGACAAGTCTCCGTTCGGCGGCTTCGTCGCTGCCAACGATTCCAAGTGGCGCAACGCGCTGCGCTGGATCGAATATGGCCTCTTCCAGGCTGAAGAGTCCGGGATCACTCAGGCTAATCTGGCCGAAAAGCTGAAGAGCGAGGATCCCTTCGTTCAGAAGTTCCTCGGCAGCAATGGCGGCGGCTACGGCAAGGACTTCGGCCTCTCCGACGACTTCATTGCTCAGGCGATCAAAGCCGTCGGCAACTACGGCGAGGCCTATGATCGCAACCTGGGCCCGAAGACCAAGATGTATCTCGACCGCAAGGGCACACCGAACGCCTTGTGGACGCAGGGTGGCGCAATCTACTCGCCGCTCTGGAACTGATGCTGGCCGGGGGTCGGGACCACGCGGTTTCGACCCCCAAGCACTTGGAGCCTGAACATGACAATCCATGAAACGAGTGCGATCCAGGGCATGGCAGAGAACGATAGGCTGAGGTGGCGGCGCCTGCGCAATCGCATCCGGCACGAGGCGATCCAGTTGGGAATCGTTGCACTCATCGTCGTGCTGCTCGGCATGCTGGCGTACGCGGTCAAGACGGGACTTGCCGAGAAGGGCATACGGTTCAGCTTCTCGTTCCTGACGAACACCGCCGGCTTCGACATCAGCGAAGGATGGACGCTGACATCTGGTGACGGCTTCGTCCCCAGCCTCGCCCAATTCTCTTCAGACATGTCGGTCGCGTCGGGCTTCGTCACAGGCATCTTCAACACCGCGAAGGTCGCATTGCTCGCGATCATCCTCAGCACCATCCTTGGAACGATGCTCGGCGTCGGACGTCTTTCGACCAACTGGGTGGTGAGAAACCTCTGTTTCTGGATCGTGGAGTTCGTACGCAATACGCCGCTGCTCATACAGCTTGTCTTCTGGTACTTCGCGGTCGTGCTGCGCTTTCCGCCAATGGCGTCCGCAGCGAAGCTTTACGGCGGTCTTATCGTCAGCCAGCAAGGCATATACGTTCCCACTCTTTCATGGAGCGGCGGCGTCTCCACCCTTTCGCTTATCCTCGTCACTGCCACTGTGGTGTCGGTGCTGGGGGCGGTGTTCGACCCCATCCGTGGAGTGCGCCGGATATGCGTCGCCGCAACGGTCGTCTGCCTCGGGCTACTGATCGCGACCGGCGGGATGACCGTGGACTTTCCCGTCGCCAACAAGTTCAAGGCGAGCGGAGGAACCAGCATCAGCCCGGAAATGGCAGCCCTCCTGCTTGCCATCGTCGTGAGCAGCGCTTCCTTCATCGCCGAGACAGTCCGCGGCGCGATCGACGCTCTTCCGAGGGCCCAATGGGAGGCTGCGGGGTCGCTGGGGCTCAGCCGTCGCGACACAGTCAACGATATCATCCTCCCCCAAGTATTTCGCGTCGTCCTCCCCTCCTTCGGGAACCAGTATATCAGCCTGACCAAGAACACCGCGCTCGGGATCGCGGTCGGATATCCCGATCTCTTCAACATCTACGGGACGATCGCCAATCAGACCGGCCACAGCCTCGAAGGCATCATCATCGTCATGGCGTCCTACCTGATCCTCAGCTGGATCATCAGTTCGGCCGTGTACTGGGCGAACCGCCGTCTTAACCCCATGGGAGTGTCGCAATGATCGCCACCTCAATAAAGTGGACCCGTCACAACCTCTTCGGAAAGCCGTTCGACGTCGCCCTGTCGCTGCTGGTCATTCCCGGCGCTCTCTGGCTCGCCTATTCGATCCTTGCTTGGGCGCTCACCGCGGCAAGGTGGGATATCATCGTACAGAGCCTGCGGGTGTTGATGATCGGCGTGTTTCCCGCCGATCAGGCGTGGCGCGCATGGACGGCATCGGCGATCATCGGAGCGATCCTCGGCGCCGGCCTCGGTTGCGTGTTTTCGTTCAAGCCTCATCATGGGCTGGTCCTCGCTCTCGTCCCCCTGCTGCTTCTGGTCGTCGATCATGGCGACCTGGGGAATGCACTGCCTGCGGCAGGCGTCGTCGTTGCGACCATGCTGGGCTGGGTGCTGACGTCGTATGTGCCACTGTCCAGGAAGGCGATGCCTGCCGCGGCGTTCACGAGCTTCATCGTCATTGTGGCGGTCATGGCCCCTCCGGGCGTGGGGCTCTGGGGCGGACTTCTTCTCAGCGTCCTCCTGACACTGGTGACGTCGGTCCTATCTCTGCCGATCGGCATCCTGCTTGCGTTCGGACGGCAGAGCCGGCTCTCAAGCCTCAGGATTATCTGCACATGGTACATCGAGGTCATGCGGTCGGTGCCGCTCATCCTCGTCGTCTACTGGATCTGGATTCTCATGCCGGTCCTTGCGCCCCAGTGGGGGCTGGCCGACGTCGCGCGCGGCATGATCGGGTTCACGATCTTCTACTCCGCCTACGTTGCCGAATATTTCCGAAGCGGCCTTCAGGCGGTGCCGCGCGCCCAGACCGAGGCGGCAAGGTCTCTCGGCATGAGCGAATTCGACATCAACCGCTCGATCGTCCTGCCACAGGCGCTCCGGGTCGTGGTGGCGCCACTGGTCGGCAACGTCCTCGACATCTTCAACTCTGCGCCGCTCGTCTTCATCATCGGACTCACGGATTTTCTCCGCGCAGGGCAGATGATCCTGGCGAACCCACAATATGGCGACCGGACCTTCGAAGTCCTCTCGTTCCTGCTCGTCACCTATTTCCTGGTCGGTTCGATGATCACCTATGCCGCCAGAAAGCTCGAAGACCATATGGCAACGAGCGCCCGCTGAGCGGTTCCAACACGGAGACATCACGATGAACGCCATCGTCGAAATGAAAAGCATGAACAAGTTCTACGGCGCGCACCATGTGCTCAAGGACATCGATCTCGCCGTCACCCGCGGTGAAGTCATGGTCATACTCGGGGCCAGCGGCTCGGGAAAGTCCACCCTCATCCGGTGCGTCAACGGCCTCGAGATGTACCAGAACGGCAGCCTCGTCGTGGACGGCTATGAAATGCCCGTCGAGGCTGACCGGAAGCTTGGGGGAGAACGCGAGCTCGCGGCAATCCGCAAGGGCGTCGGCATGGTATTCCAACAATTCGGTCTGTTCCCGCACAAGACCGTGCTGGACAATATCACCATCGCGCCGATGCGGGTTCGCAAGAAGTCGCGGGAAGAAGCCGAAGCGACCGCGATGAAGCTTCTCGACCGCGTCGGCCTCAGGGCGCATGCCGACAAATATCCGGGTCAGTTGTCCGGCGGCCAGCAGCAACGCGTGGCCATTGCGCGCTCGCTCGCCATGGAGCCGCATCTGATGCTTTTCGACGAGCCCACCAGCGCCCTGGATCCGGAAATGGTCGGCGAAGTCCTTGATGTCATGCGCGAACTGGCCGCCGAAGGCATGACGATGATGGTCGTGACGCACGAAATGGGGTTCGCAAGAGAGGTCGCCGACCGCATCGTCTACATCGACCAGGGTTCGATCATCGAGGTCGGGAAGCCGGACGAATTCTTTGACAATCCGAAAAACGACCGTGCTCGCTCCTTCCTCGCACGCGTCCTGAAACACTGACCGCACCAACTCAGCCGGCGCACGAAGCAATGGAAATCCTATGAACACGATATTGCCCACTGATCCCGCTCGCGACGATGTTCTTGCGGGCCGACCCACCCTCTGGCTCAATCCTTCCTATCGGAAACAGGCAATCGACACCTCGGACCTGCCGGTTTCGCCGGCAGACGTGCAAACGGCACGCCTGAACTGGCAGCGCTTGGCGCCGCTTCTTGCCGAGTGTTTTCCGGAACTGAAGGATACGTACGGCGAGATCCGCTCCGAACTGGTGGAACTCAAGGAACTTCGCGAGGCGCTCGGCTATCGAACGAGAGAGTTCGGCAACGTCTTCATCAAGGCCGACAGCCACCTGCCGGTTGCCGGCTCCATCAAGGCGCGCGGCGGCGTCTACGAGGTTTTCCTTTTTGCCGAAGGCCTCGCCCGTCAGGCCGGACTGCTCGCTGACGGCGACGATATCCGGAAGCTGGCAACGGACGAGGCTCGCTCCTTATTTTCCGGCTATACCGTGGCGGTGGGCAGCACCGGCAATCTCGGCTTGAGCGTCGGCATCGCCGCGCGCGCGCTCGGCTTCAAAGCCACGGTTCACATGTCGTCCGACGCCAAGGCCTGGAAGGTCGAGCGCCTGCGGCGGTTGGGGGTAGACGTCATCCAGCACGAGGCGGACTACACGACCGCGGTCGAAAACGCCCGCGACATCGCCGACGCCGACCCGACGATCTATTTCGTCGACGACGAGCAGTCTCGGCACCTGTTCCTCGGTTATAGCGCGGCGGCGTCGGAGCTGGCAGCGCAGCTCGACGAGCGCGGGATAACCATCGACGAGGAGAACCCCCTCTTCCTCTACCTGCCCTGCGGGATCGGTGGGGCGCCGGGCGGCGTCGCCTTCGGCGCCAAGGCGATCTTCGGCGACAATGTGCACGCCTTCTTCGTCGAGCCGGTTCAGTCGCCCTGCGCCCTCGTCCACATGATGTCGGGTTCGCAGGAGCTGGTGTCGGTCTACGACGTCGGCCTGACCAACAAGACCGAAGCCGACGGCATGGCTGTTGCCCGCATGTCGGCCTTCGTGGCCAATGTGATGCGCGAGATGCTCGCCGGCGTCTATACGGCAGCCGACGACGATCTGTTCAAGCTGCTTCGAATGGCGTGGATGACCCAAAGGCAGAAGCTGGAGCCCTCGGCCGCCGCCGCCTTGCTCGGCCCGGACTTCGTCTTGCGCCACAAAGAAGGTCGGCGTTTCCAAGCCCTGCATGGCCTCGAGGAGAAGATGTCGCGGGCGACGCACGTGCTCTGGACAACTGGCGGCTCATTCGTTCCGGAGGAGCAGTTCCAGCACTTCCTCCATCAGGCGGAAGCCCTCGCTTAGTCCCACATGCCGAATGGTGCCGCAGGCGCGGGTCGGGAACGATCCGCGCCTGTCGACCCGATGCCAGCTGCAGTATCCACGTCGCGTGAGATTGTTTCACCTAAAGCGCGCTTCTCGCGCTTTAGGTCTTTGTTTGACGCATGTCGTTAGCGCGACTGGCTCTAGAACCGACGCGGGGCTTCCGGTTTGTTTCCAACAATCGCGTCGATCCTGTCCCGCACCTCAGGCGTCATCTTCTGCCTGTGCGAAAGGGCCGCCAGATTGTCCTGCAACTGGCTGGCGCGCGAGGCGCCGAGGATGACTGTGGAGACGTTCCGATTGGCGAGGCACCACAACAGAGCGAGATGGGTGATCGATATGCCGATCTCGTCCGCGAGCTTTGCGAGCTCACCAACCTGTTTGAGCTGGGCGCGGCCGGCGTCGCTTGACCACTTCTCCTTCAGCCATTCGTAGCCCGGCAGGTTCATACGGCTGTCTGCCGGCACACCGTTATTGTATTTGCCGGTCAGGACGCCGGAGGCGAGCGGCGACCAGATGGTGGTGCCGAGACCGATCAGGTCATAGAGCGGCAGATAGTCGGACTCGACCTTCTGGCGTTCGAAGATGTTGTACTGCGGCTGCTCCATGGTCGGCGGCGTGATGCGCAAGTCGCGCGCCACGGCGTAGGCTTCCGTCAATTGCTGCGCAGACCATTCCGACGTCCCCCAGTAGAGCACCTTGCCCTGGGCAACGAGATCATGCATCGCCCGCACGGTTTCCTCGACCGGCGTGTCGATATCCGGGCGGTGGCAGAAATAGAGATCGAGGTAGTCGACCTGAAGCCTCCTCAGTGCCGCATGGCAGGCATCGGTCACATGCTTGCGCGACAGGCCGCGCTGCGTCGGCTTCTGACCGCCCCAGAAGACCTTGCTCGAGACGACGAAGCTGTCGCGGCTCCAGCCAAGCGATTTCAGCGCCTCGCCCATGACGATCTCGGACTTGCCGCTTTCATAGCCTTCGGCATTGTCGAAGAAGTTCACCCCGTTGTCATAGGCAAGCTTCATCAGGTCGACGGCATCGTCTCCATGGACCTGCTTGCCGAATGTCACCCATGAGCCGAACGAGAACTCGCTCACTTGCAGGCCCGACTTTCCCAGACGACGATATTCCATCATGCAGCTCCTGAAAAATGTGCCGGCCGGTCGCCGGCATTGCGCGATCGATCGACGACCGACTCGCGTAATCTATGGCATGGGCGACGATATGCGAGGAGTTTCCTCAAAGAAAAAGGGCGCTCGACGACGTAAGTCGGAGCGCCCCGTAGCATGCAGTCGACGACGTTTGCGGCGGAAGTCGACGGCAGCAGAGGGAGATGACGAGATTCGGAACGGATTGGCAACATGGAAGTGGAATTGGGAACGTTTTTGCCCGCTGATCGCGCCGGTCATCCACCTATTATCCACAGCTTATCCACAGGCGCGGCGGCTACGACCGCAGCAACTTCAATGACATTCGCCTGACGGCAAACCGCGCCTCACAAATGCTCTGTGACCGTTGAATGACACTGCGCTTTTGTTTGTCCGCCTGGATATAAACCGCGACCCGGCTCAGCTAGATTCAATTCTCTTCCCGACCGTGGCGGCGGACGCCGGGAGGAAGTGGGCGGTGGGCAACATGAGGGCCCACCGCCCTCTTTTCATTCAGCCAGTTTTCATTCAGGCAGTGCGGGAGCTTCTGTAGACCGAGACACCGAGTTCCCTGATTTTCTTGCGCAAGGTGTTGCGGTTGAGACCGAGAAGATCGGCTGCCTTGATCTGGTTGCCGCGCGTTGCCGTCAGCGCAGCGAGGATCAGCGGATATTCCATTTCCGTCAGCACACGGTCATAGAGGCCGGGCGGCGGCAGATTTTCGCCGAAGCCTGAGAAATAGGTGCGCATGTTTTCCTCGACGGCTTGCGCGATCGTCATCGAGCCGTTGCGGATCGGCCCCTTGTCGATCGGGCTGTCGGGCACATCGGAGCGAAGTTCCGCGTCGATGATCTCGCGGGTGATGACATCCTGCGGATAGAGCGCCACCAGACGGCGGATGAGATTTTCCAGCTCGCGAACGTTGCCCGGCCAGGCATAGGCCTTCATCAGTTCCAGCGCTTCCTGATCGAAGCGCTTGGAGCCAAGACCTTCCTTTTCGGCCTGCTGGGTGAAATGGCGCACCAGATCGGGGATGTCTTCGGCCCGGTCGCGCAGCGGCGGCAGGCGCAGCGGCACGACGTTGAGGCGGTAATAGAGATCCTCGCGGAACAGGCCCTGGTTGATCGCCTGCTTCAGGTCCTTGTTGGTGGCGGCAACGATGCGCACGTCGGTGCGGATCGGCGTGCGGCCGCCGACGGTGGTGTATTCGCCCTGCTGCAGCACACGCAGAAGCCGGGTCTGGGCGTCCATCGGCATGTCGCCGATTTCGTCGAGGAAGAGCGTGCCGCCTTCGGCCTGCTCGAAGCGGCCGGTCGAGCGGGTCTGCGCACCGGTGAAGGCGCCCTTCTCGTGGCCGAACAGTTCCGATTCGATCAAGTCGCGCGGGATCGCCGCCATGTTGATCGCAACGAACGGGCCGTTGCGGCGCTTGCCGTAATCATGCAGGGCGCGGGCGACGAGCTCTTTGCCGGTGCCGGATTCGCCGGTGATCATCAGCGTCAGGTCCGTCTGCATCAGGCGGGCGAGCACGCGATAGATTTCCTGCATCGCCGCCGAGCGGCCGACGAGCGGCATGCCGTCCTGCATATCGTCTTCGAGCTTGGCCGGCTTGCGCTTCGGCTCGGCGAGCGCACGGCCAATGATGCCGATCAGCTCGGTGAGGTCGAAGGGCTTCGGCAGATAGTCGTAAGCGCCCTTTTCCGAAGCCTTGATAGCAGTCATGAAAGTGTTCTGCGCGCTCATGACGAGGACGGGCAGGTCGGGACGCGCCTTTTTGATGCGCGGCAGCAGGTCGAAGGCGTTTTCGTCGGGCATCACCACATCGGTGACGACCAGATCGCCCTCACCCGCTGAAATCCAGCGCCAGAGGGTCGCGGCGTTGGAGGTGATGCGGACATCATAACCGGCGCGGCTCAAAGCCTGGTTGAGCACGGTCCGGATGGCCGCATCATCATCTGCAACGAGGATCGTAGCTGTCATCGAGAAGGTCCTGTCGAGCTTGCGATAGAGGCGTCCTCGAGCGAGGCGTCCTTCGACGCCGGCATGAGAACGCGGAATGTCGTGCGGCTGTTCTGGCTGTCGCATTCGATAATGCCGCCATGATTGCCGATGATCTTGGCAACCAGCGCCAGGCCGAGGCCGCTGCCGTTCGGCTTGGTGGTGATGAAAGGATCGAAGAGATGCGGCAACAGATCGACGGGCACGCCGGGGCCATTGTCGTGAACGCAGAATTCCAGCGGCAGCGAGATCTTTTCGCGGGTGCCGGCAACCGACAGACGGATGCCGGGGCGATAGGCCGTCGTCAGCATGATCTCGCCCTCCGGCCGGTCGCCGACCGCTTCGGCGGCGTTCTTCACCAGATTGAGGAAGACCTGGACGAGCTGATCGCGATTGGCATAGACCGCCGGCAGCGACGGGTCGTAGCTCTCGGTGACGCGGATGTTGCGGGCAAAGCCGGCCTTGGCGACCGCCTTCACATGATCGAGCACGGAATGGATGTTGACCGGCATGCGGTCGACAGGGCGTTCGTCGGAAAAGACTTCCATGCGATCGACCAGCGAGACGATGCGGTCGGTCTCGTCGCAGATCAGCCGGGTCAGCGCCCGGTCGTCATCGACCGCCGACTGCTCGAGCAGCTGGGCAGCACCACGAATGCCGGAGAGCGGATTCTTGATTTCATGCGCCAGCATCGAGGCGAGACCGGTAACCGAGCGGGCAGCGGCGCGATGCGTCAGCTGACGGTCGATCTTGTCGGCCATCGAGCGTTCCTGAAAAACGATGACGACGGCGCCGGGCTCGCTGAGCACCGGGGCGACATAGAGGTCTACGAGCTTGTCCTGGCCGAGGCGGGGCGAACTCAGGTCGACGCGATATTCGTTGACCGGCGCCTTGCGCTCACGCACCTGGTCGATCAGGGCGAGCAACGGGCTGCCGAAGGGAATGAAGGTCGAGATGCGGTAACGCGCCAGATGCGGGGCGCTGGCGCCGAAGAAGGCCTCCGCCTCCCAATTGGCGAAAACGACGAAGCCGGATTCGTCGACCATGACGACAGGGTTCTGGATGGCGTTGAGCACGGCCATGGCGACGGTCCCGCCGGCGTGATCGGGCGGAGCGATCGTATCCTTCGTCATGCCGCCTCCCGGCTGTCGACAACAGTTGATGCCAGCGCATCGTAAAGGCGCGCGGCCACCTCGCGCGGATCTCGCGAAGTCATGATCGCTGCCTTTTCGCCGCCAGCGAGATCAGCGGCGAACCGCTGGATATACCAGCCAAGATGCTTGCGGGCATGGCGGACCGCCACTGCCTCGCCGTAGAAATCCAGCATCATCGCATAATGTTCGACGGCGACATCGGCGATCTCCTGCCGGTGCGGCGCGGCGGCTCCGGCAAGGACGCCGGCATGCCACGGCCTGCCCTGGCAGCCCCTGCCGATCATGACCGCATCGGCGCCGGAGCGGCGCAATATTTCCTGCGCGTCCTCTGCGGTTTCGACATCGCCATTGGCGATCAGCGGAATGGAGATCACCTCGCGGACGGCGCGGATCGCATCCCAGTCGGCACGGCCTTCGTAGAATTGCATGCGGGTTCGCCCATGAATGGTCACCAGCTGGATACCGGCCGTCTCGGCGCGGCGCGCAATGTCAGGCGCGTTGATGGAATTCTCATCCCAGCCGAGGCGCATCTTCAGCGTCACCGGGATATCGACGGCCTTGACCGTCGCCTCGATGAGGCCGAGCGCGTGATCGGGATCGCGCATCAGCGCCGAGCCGGAATAACCGCCGATCACTTTCTTTGCCGGGCAGCCCATGTTGATGTCGATGATGTCGGCGCCGTGATCGGCAGCGATCTTCGCCGCCTCCGCCATCCAGTGTGCCTCTCGGCCGGCGAGCTGAACCATATGCGGCCGGAAGCCCGCGGCCTGGAGCCGCGACCAGGATTCGGCGGTGTCATTGACCAGTTCGCGGCTTGCTACCATTTCGGTGACAACAAGGCCGGCGCCGAAGCGCCAGGCGAGCTCGCGGAAGGGCATGTCCGTGACGCCGGACATCGGCGCCAGCACGACGCGGTTCCGCACGGAGACGTCTCCGACTCGGAAAGGCGCTGCGAGGTCCTTGGAAATCAAATGATTATCTTTCGGGCACACTGTGGAACTGCATGATTTTTAGCCATTGTTCCTCGGCTTGCCAAGGGGGCTCGGATCGAAATCGATATTTTTCGGGCAGATGCTGGAAAAGGCCAAAGCAAGACGTTAGAGCACTCGGGTCAATTCCGCATATTTTAGGGGATTTATGCTGCAAATGCCTTCTAAGCAACCGATATCGGCTGGAATTGTCATCGTTGCCGCCGGCCGCGGCGAGCGCGCAGGATCCTCAGAGGAAGGCCCGAAGCAGTATCGCATGATCGGCGGCAAGCCGGTTATCGCCCATACGCTTGAAAACTTCGTGACATGGGAAGCGGCAACGCAGATCGTCGTTGTCATTCATCCCGACGACGAGGCGCTGTTTGCCAAAGCCTTTCGCCACATCATCTCGGCAACGCCGATCGAAACCGTGCAGGGCGGCGCAACCAGGCAGCAATCCGTGCTGGCCGGGCTCAGATATCTCAAGGACAAGCAAATCAGCCATGTGCTGATCCACGATGCCGTGCGGCCGTTCTTCGACCACGTACTTCTTGACCGCATTGCCGACAGCCTCGGCGACGGCGCGCAGGCGGTGCTGCCGGCGACCCCGGTCACCGACACGCTGAAACGCGCCGACAGCGCCGGCACCGTGCTGACGACCGTTTCGCGCGAGCACCTCTATGCGGCACAGACGCCGCAATCCTTCGCCTTCGAAACGATCCTCGACGCGCATGAGAAGGCGGCGGCGAGCGGGCGAAGCGATTTCACCGACGACGCCTCGATCGCCGAATGGCTGGGCATTCCGGTGACGATCGTCGAGGGCACGCCCGATAACGTCAAGCTGACGGTAAAGAAAGATATCGCCATGGCCGACGACAAGCTGTCGACGTCACTGCTTCCCGATGTACGCACCGGCAATGGTTACGACGTGCACCAGCTCGAAGCGGGCGATGGCGTCACGCTCTGCGGTGTGTTCATTCCGCATGACCAGAAGCTCAAAGGGCATTCCGATGCCGACGTCGCGCTGCATGCGCTGACGGACGCGCTGCTTGCCACCTGCGGCGCCGGCGATATCGGCGATCACTTCCCGCCATCCGACCCGCAATGGAAGGGCGCGGCGTCGCGGATCTTCCTCGAGCACGCCGCTCGGATCGTCCGCGACCACGGCGGCACAATCATGAATGCCGATGTCTCGCTGATCGCCGAGGCGCCGAAGATCGGCCCGCATCGCCAAGTCATGCGGGCGAAACTGTCCGATTATCTCGGTATCGATATCGAGCGCTGCTCGGTCAAGGCGACCACCAACGAGACGATCGGCTTCGTCGGCCGGCGCGAAGGCATTGCGGCGATCGCCACGGCGACCGTCGTCTACCGCGGGGGGAAATGATGAGCCTTTTTCCCGACGATATTCTTTCAGCGGCGCAGACGATCATCCGTGACTTTGCCGCCGCCGGGCTGATGATCTCGACCGCAGAATCCTGCACCGGCGGGCTGATCGCCGGCGCGCTGACCGAGATATCGGGCTCCTCGGCCGTCGTCGACCGCGGCTTCGTCACCTATACCAACACCGCCAAGATCGAGCTGCTCGGCGTCAAGGCGGAAACGCTGCTGCGCTTCGGGGCGGTGTCGGAGGAAACAGCCCGACAAATGGTGCATGGCGCCCTTTTCCGCTCGCGCGCCGATATCGCCGTCGCCGTCACCGGCATTGCCGGCCCTGGCGGCGGATCGGCGGAAAAACCTATCGGCCTCGTGCATCTCGCCGCCAAGTCACGCGCCGGCACGCTCATTCATCGAAAGATGCTTTATGGCGATATCGGTCGCAGCGAGGTTCGGCTGGCAACGGTCCGGACGGCGCTGGAGATGGTGCACTTGTTTCTCGCCGGTTGACGGCACCTTCGGCGATCGCCCCGTCAAGCCGTCGTGTAGATCCGGTTTGCCCTGGTCTCGAAGGCTTCGGTGAACATGCGGAAGGCACGGTCGAACATCGAGCCCATCAATGCCCCGAGGATGCGGCTCTTGAACTCGTAGTCGATAAAAAAATCGACGGTGCAGCCGCCAGTCGCCGTCGCGGCGAAATGCCAGCGATTGTCGAGATACCTGAATGGGCCATCGATATATTTGACCTCGATGACGTGCTCGGCCCGGTTCAACAGCACCTGGGTCGTGAAGGTCTCGCGGATCGCCTTGTAACCGACCGTCATGTCGGCGACGAGCAGGATCTTGCCGTCGCGTTCCTTGCGGCTCCTGATGGCCAAGGCTTCGCAGAGCGGCAGAAATTCCGGATAGCGCTCGACATCGGCAACGAGGTCGAACATCTGATCGGGCGAGTGTGGGACGGGACGATGGGTTTCGAATTGCGGCATAGGCGGCAATTAAGCGGGCCGGCCGAGAAGATCAAGAAGCTCACGCATCTGACGGCGGGATTTTAGCTGAAGAACCGGCTTACCGGCGACATCCCGAAGTGCCGCCTCGATCAGGGGGACAGCATCCCGCTCGAAACTCCAGATATACGCAAGCGCTTCCCGGGAGAGGTGTTCAGGGCAACCAACAGGCAGTTCGGGACGGTTGCGGCCGAAATAGCGGAAGGCTCTCGAGATCGCACCGTACAGGCACACATATCTTGGCGGCCGAAGCCAAATAACAGCATCGGCGCGCGGCAGGCGAAGATGGAAGGAGCTGAGGCCGGTTCCATCCATGATCCAGCGCTCTTCCGCCACGGCCTTGGCGATAAGGCGGTCGATCTCATCGCGCGGCCTCTTTCTCCAGCCGGGCAGCCAGTAGAAGTCGCGGTCCATCGAGATGTAGCGAAGACCGAACGATCGCGAGAGCTGCTTTGCCAGCGTGCTCTTGCCGCTGCCGGGGCAGCCGATCACCAGGATACGGTCGACTTCGGCCAGCGTCGCTTTCAAAGCGGATGTGTCCTTCATCGTCGCCCTCAAAATGCGATACCATAGCCGGGAGATCGCCGTGGGTTTGCCCCTCATCCGCGCCGGCACCTTCTCCCCGTAAACGGGGCGAAGGGAATATGCCGCACCCTCTCCACCTCTCGCCAACGTCTCGCGGGCACGTCCCCTCTCCCCGTTTTTACGGGGAGAGGGTTAGGGTGAGGGGCGGCCATTGGCGCGAACCTGGCAGCTATGGGACGAGCTCGAGCAACCAAAAGCGTGGTTGGCCGTTTTATCAACGGGCTGATAAAGGGTACGAAATCTTACTCCGCCGCCATCAGCAGCTTCTTTTCTCGCGCCGCCCTCAGCCGGGCGAAATCGTCGCCGGCATGGTGGGAGGAGCGGGTCAGCGGGCTGGAGGCGACCATCAGGAAGCCCTTGCTATAGGCGACCGTTTCATAGGACTTGAACTCGTCTGGGGTGACGAAGCTTTCGACCTTGTGGTGTTTGCGGGTCGGCTGCAGATATTGACCGATCGTCAGGAAGTCGACATCGGCGGTGCGCAGATCGTCCATCAGTTGCAGCACCTCGTTGCGCTCCTCGCCGAGGCCGACCATAATGCCCGACTTGGTGAACATCGTCGGATCGAGTTCCTTCACCCGTTGCAGCAGGCGGACGGAATGGAAATAGCGGGCGCCGGGGCGAACCGTCAGATAATTGCCGGGCACCGTTTCCATATTGTGGTTGAAAACGTCAGGCCTGGCGGCGACGACGCGTTCCAGCGCACCCGGCTTCTTCAGGAAATCCGGCGTCAGGATCTCGATCGTCGTCATCGGTGAGGCAGCGCGGATCGCCCAGATCACCTTTTCGAAGTGTTCGGCGCCGCCGTCCTCCAGATCGTCACGATCGACCGAGGTGATGACGACGTGGGATAGGCCCATCTGCTTGACCGCTTTGGCGACATTCTCCGGCTCGGCCATATCGAGCGCGTTCGGCTTGCCGGTGGCGACGTTGCAGAAGGCGCAGGCGCGGGTACAGATCTCGCCCATGATCATGAAGGTGGCGTGCTTCTTGTCCCAGCACTCGCCGATATTCGGGCAGCCGGCCTCCTCGCAGACGGTGACGAGCTTGTGCTCCTTCACGATCGCGCGCGTCTCGGCATAACCCTTGGAGGTCGGCGCCTTGACGCGGATCCAGTCCGGCTTGCGCATGACCTCCGTGTCCGGCCGATGCGCCTTCTCGGGATGGCGCACGCGCTTGGCGTCGGGATTGATCGTGTCGAGAATGGTCACCATTGCAGTATCAGCTTTCTACCGCTCCTTGCGGCAAATCATCCGGATCTAGCGCCGCACCAGCCGCGCCAGGAATATCAGCAGGCAGGCGCCGAGGAAACCCGTCACGAAGTAACCGAGCCGCCCGCCGACCACTTCGACATGAAACTGGGCAAGGACGGCGCTGGCGACGACCGAACCGACGATGCCGAGCACGATGTTCAGGAAAATCCCGTATCGCGCTTCCATCAGCTTGCCGGCGAGCCAGCCCGCAAGTCCGCCGATGACGATTGCCGAAATCCAGCCGACACTTTCCATTCTGCCCTGCCCTTCAGTTGCGCCTCAAGCGACCGCTCTTGCGATCAGCACCACAATGATGGCGCCGACGGTGGCGTGGATGATCTGTACCACCAGCGCGTTTTCAATGCCCAGCGAAATGCCGAGCGCGCTGAACAGATAACCGCCGACGAAGGCGCCGATGATGCCGCTCAGCAGGCACCTGATCAAGCCGCCGCCACCAACGACCAGACTGGCGAGGAAGCCTGCGACCAGGCCGATCAACAAAAACACCAGCAACGCCTGCGTCTCCATAGACATGATGATTTCCTTTCGTTTTTTCCACCCGGGGGATAAGCCACCCTGGGGGATGGCATACGCCACCCGGCGGGACGGCTTTGCCGCCCTGAGATAAAGGGCGGCCTTGGAAATTATCAAGCGTTCAGTACACGGCCGTAAGCATCGAGAACCGCTTCCTTCATCGTTTCCGAAACGGTGGGATGCGGGAAGATCGTGTGCATCAGTTCTTCCTCGGTCGTCTCGAGGTTCATCGCGACGGCGAAGCCCTGAATGAGTTCGGTGACTTCGGCGCCGACCATATGGGCGCCGAGCAGCTCGCCGGTCTTCTTGTCGAAGATTACCTTCACCATGCCCTGGTCTTCGCCGAGCGCGATCGCCTTGCCGTTTGCCGCGAACGAGAAGCGGCCGACGCGGATGTCGCGGCCCTGCTCCTTGGCCTTGGCTTCGGTGATGCCGACGGAGGCGACCTGCGGATTGCAATAGGTGCAGCCCGGGACCTTGCCCTTATCGGTTGGGTGGACATTCGGCAGGCCGGCGATCTTTTCGACGCAGACCACACCCTCATGCTCGGCCTTGTGTGCCAGCATCGGCGGGCCGGCGACATCGCCGATTGCGTAGACGCCGGCGACATTGGTCTTGCCGTAACCGTCGATGACGACGCAGCCGCGGTCGGTCTTGACGCCGAGAGCCTCGAGGCCGAGATTTTCGATGTTGCCCTGAACGCCGACGGCCGAAATCAGCCGGTCGGCGGTGATCTGCTGCACCTTGCCATCGGCGGTCTCGACATGCGCGGTGATGCTGCTCGCACCCTTCTCGACCTTGGTGACCTTGGCGCTGGTGAAGATCTTCAGGCCGCGCTTTTCAAGCTGCTTGCGGGCGATGGCGGTGATCTCGGCATCCTCGACCGGCATGATCGTCGGCATGACTTCGACGACCGTCACGTCGACGCCCATCGAGCGATAGAAGCTGGCGAATTCGATGCCGATCGCGCCCGAACCCATGACGATCAGCGACTTCGGCAGCGCATCCGGCTTCAGCGCCTCGAAATAGGTCCAGATCAGCTTGCCGTCAGGCTCGATGCCGGGCAGCGCGCGGGGGCGGGCGCCGGTGGCGATGATGATGTGCTTGGCGGTGTAAGTGCCCTCGCCGCTCTTGACGTTCTTCGGCAGCGGATGCTGCGGCTCGACCACGGGCTTCGACGACTTGCCGACGACGATTTCGCCTGGTTTGGTGATCTTGCCTTCGCCCCAGATGATGTCGATCTTGTTCTTCTTCATCAGGAAGCCGACGCCGGCGTTCAAACGGGCGGAGACGCCGCGCGAGCGGGCGACCACGGCCTTGGCATCCGGCTTGACCGTGCCTTCGAGAACGAGACCGTAATCCTTGAGGTGATTGGAGTGATCGAGGATCTCAGCCGAGCGCAACAGCGCCTTTGTGGGTATGCAGCCCCAGTTTAGGCAGATGCCGCCCATATGCTCGCGCTCGACGATCGCGGTCTTGAGGCCGAGCTGCGCGGCGCGGATGGCGGCGACATAGCCGCCGGGGCCGGAGCCGATGATGATGACGTCGTAGGATTCAGCCATGTGTTTCCTGCCCTTTGTTACGCTGCGCTGCGGGTCATGAGCACCCACGCGTGTCTTTTGCTGTTTTCGAAGAGCGGCACGGCATCAACGCGCGCAGCCTCCAGGAATCCGTTTCTTCCATAAAGCGACAAAGCCGCTTCGTTATCACTTGCGGTAATGAGACTGACGGGACGGCGATCGGCCCTTTCGATCTGATCCTCCAGCAGCCTGCGTCCGATGCCGATGCCGCGCAGATGGCTATAGACGCCGAGACTGCCGACGAACCAGCTTCCGACCACCGTTTTCTGCAAGGCGAGCATCGGCTGGGTCGCTGGTATCGTCGCCTCGATATCGCCTATCCCCTCACCCAGCGCATGGCCAATCGCCACACCTGCAACCTCGCCGTAGGCCTCGGCGATGATGGCATCCTGCCAGCCGCCGACAGCTTCCTCTTCGCGCATCTTCAGCCGGCCTCGCTCCAAGGGCGTGTCGCTGATGCCGTTCGCCACATCGGCAAACCAGAGCCAGGAAGCAAACCCGTGCGAGGCAATATCCGCCAAGATCGCCAGCTCCGAGGCATCCCGCCGTGAGGCCTGCCGCAGGGCGATGAAGGCGGTCATGGTCAGATCCCCAGCATCATCCGCACGATCGATTCCAGCCCGCGTCCGAGCGCCCGCGTATTGTCCGCATCGAGGTGAATGCCATCGATCGGCGTGGTCTTGGCGACGGAATTGCTGTCGAAAAAGCCGCAGCCGAGTTCGTCGGCAAGATCCCGGTAAAGCGTTGCGAGCTTTGCCGATTCGTCGATGCCGCCGGGAAAGGATGCGGCGAAGGGCACATTGCCGGTCGCGCAGATCGCCGGCGGCGCCACGATCAGGATCTCCGGCCCGTCGAATTCGAAGGGCCAGGCGTGATTCCGGATCAGCCGCACCAGCCGGCTGATGCCCTGGCAGGCGGCAAAGGCGGAACCGGCCACGACCGGCTTCATGTCATTGGTGCCGAGCAGCAGGATGACGAGATCGAGCGGTGCATGCGTCTGCAGGATCGTCGGCAGGATGCGCGCACCGTTGCGATCGCAATCAGCGAGGTGGTCGTCGAAAGCGGTCGTGCGACCGTTAAGACCTTCGGCGATGACGCGCGCCTCACTGCCGAGCGCTGCCTGAAGCACGCTCGGCCAGCGATTCTTGTAGTCATGACGGCCGATCGTCTCGGCGTCATAACCCCAGGTCAGCGAGTCGCCATAACAAAGAACGGTCTTGCTCATTTCCGCCTCCGCCCAGCTGTCAGACCAGCATGCCCATCGGGTTTTCGATATAGCCCTTGAAGGCCTGAAGCAGCTCGGCGCCGAGCGCGCCATCGACGCAGCGATGGTCGGTCGACAGCGTGACCGACATCACGGTGGCGATGGCCATTTCACCCTTCTTGACGACGACCCGCTGTTCGCCGGCGCCGACCGCGAGGATCGTTGCATGCGGCGGGTTGACGACGGCAGCGAAGTTCTTCACGCCCATCATGCCCATGTTCGAGACCGAGCTGGTGCCGCCCTGATATTCCTCGGGCTTCAGCTTGCGATCCTTGGCCCGCTTGCCGAGATCGCGCATCTCGTTGGAGATCGCCGACAGCGTCTTCTGCTCGGCCTTGCGGATGATCGGGGTGATCAGGCCGCCGGGGATCGAGACGGCGACGCCGACATCGGCGTACTTGTGCTTGACCATGTTGTTGTCGGTCCAGGAGACGTTGGCATCCGGAACGTCGCGCAGCGACAGCGCCATGGCCTTGATGACCATGTCGTTGACCGAGAGCTTGTAAGCTGGAGCGTTGTCCTTGCGGGGTGCCGCATCGTTCAGCTGGGCGCGCAACGCCAGCAGAGCATCGAGCTCGCAATCGACGCTGACGTAGAAATGCGGAATCGTCTGCTTGGATTCCACCAGACGCCTGGCGATCGTCTTGCGCATGCCGTCATGCGGCACGAGCTCGTAGGAACCCGGTTCGAACAGCTTGAGCACGGCCTCCTCGGAAGCACCCTTCGGCGCTGCAGCGGCCGGAGCCGGAGCTGCAACAGCTTGCGGAGCGGAGGCTGTTGGTGCGGCGGCCTTGGCGCCACCACCGGCAACGGCTGTCTCGACGTCGCTCTTGACGACGCGGCCATGCGGGCCGGAGCCCGCGACTGCCGAAAGGTCGATACCGGCTTCCTTGGCGAGCCTGCGGGCGAGCGGCGAAGAGAAGGTGCGGTTACCGTCTGGTGAAACCGGTGCAGGTGCAGCGGCGGGTGCTGCAGCGGCCTGGGCCGGAGCAGCCTCAGCCTTCGCAGCCGGTGCAGCTTCAGCCTTCTGCGCCGGAGCGGCGGAGCCCGCGCCGCTTGCGGCGGCGGCGACATCCTCGCCATCGGCGGCGAGAACCGCGATCAGCGCGTTGACCTTGACGCCTTCTGTGCCGGCGGCAACGACGAGCTTGGCGACCGTGCCTTCATCGACGGCTTCGACTTCCATCGTCGCCTTGTCTGTCTCGATCTCGGCGATCACATCGCCAGACTTGACCGTGTCGCCTTCCTTGACCAACCACTTGGAAAGATTGCCTTCCTCCATGGTCGGAGAGAGGGCGGGCATCGTGATATTGATCGGCATCGAGATACCCTCCCCTTATTTGTAACAAACAGCCTTCACCGCATCGACGACTTCGCCGACGTTCGGAAGCGCCAGCTTTTCGAGATTGGCGGCGTAGGGCATTGGCACGTCCTTGCCGGCAACTGTCAGGATCGGCGCATCGAGATAATCGAAGGCCTGCTGCATGACGCGGGTGGCGATTTCGGTGCCGACAGATGACTGCGGATAACCCTCTTCGACCGTGACCAGGCGGCCGGTCTTCTTAACGGATTCGATGACCGTCGGAAGATCCATCGGGCGGATGGTGCGAAGGTCAATCAGTTCGACGTCGATGCCGATCTTTTCGAGTTCGGCGACAGCCTTCGTCGCATAGGTCATGCCGATGCCGAAGGAGACCACCGTTACGTCCTTGCCCGGACGATGGATGCGGGCCTTGCCGATTGGCAGAACGAAATTGTCGAGCTTCGGCACATCGAAATGCTGGCCGTAGAGAATTTCGTTCTCGAGGAAGATCACCGGGTTTGGATCGCGGATCGCAGCCTTGAGCAGGCCCTTGGCGTCGGATGCCGTGTAGGGCATGACCACCTTCAGGCCGGGGATTGCACTGTACCAGGCAGCATAATCCTGGCTGTGCTGGGCGCCGACACGTGCCGCGGCGCCATTCGGGCCGCGGAAGACGATCGGAGCGCCCATCTGGCCGCCGGACATATAGAGCGTCTTGGCGGCGGAGTTGATGATGTGGTCGATCGCCTGCATGGCGAAGTTGAAGGTCATGAATTCGACGATCGGGCGAAGGCCGGCCATTGCGGCGCCGACGCCGACGCCGGCAAAGCCGTGCTCGGTGATCGGCGTATCGATGACGCGGCGAGGGCCGAATTCCTGCAGCAGGCCTTGGGTGACCTTGTAGGCGCCCTGGTATTCGGCAACTTCCTCGCCCATGACGAAGACGTCTTCGCTGGCGCGCATTTCCTCGGCCATGGCGTCGCGCAGCGCTTCGCGCACGGTCGTCGATACCATTTCGGTGCCGGCCGGGATTTCCGGATCATTCGGCACGACGGCCTTCGGCTCGGCCGGAAGCGGCGCGGAAGCGGAGCCGGTATTGGTCGGCTTTTCTTCCTGGGCAACAACGGGGGCGGCAGCGGCAGCCGGCTTGGCGGCTGAGATATCGGCGGCGGATTCGCCGTCCTGCAACAGCACGGCGATCTTGGTGTTGACCTTGACGCCTTCGGTGCCGGCATCGACGAGCAGCTTGCCGATGACGCCTTCGTCGATGGCTTCGACTTCCATCGTCGCCTTGTCGGTTTCAATTTCGGCGATCACGTCGCCGGAGGTGACCTTGTCACCTTCCTGTTTCAGCCATTTGGACAGCGTGCCTTCTTCCATCGTCGGAGAGAGGGCGGGCATGAGGATATCGATAGGCATGGGTTCCCTCCCCGATTAGAGCAGAATGTCGGTGTAGAGCTCGGATGCATCCGGCTCCGGATCGGCCTGGGCGAAGTCGGCGCTGTCGGCGACAATGTCGCGGACATCCTTGTCGATCGCCTTCAGATCGTCTTCGGACGCCCAGCCCTTTTCGACAAGGCGTGCCTTCACCTGTTCGATCGGGTCATGTTCGGAGCGCATCTTCTGCACTTCGTCCTTGGAACGATACTTCGCCGGGTCGGACATGGAGTGACCGCGATAACGATAGGTCAGCATTTCGAGAATGATCGGGCCCTTGCCGGAACGGCAATGTTCGAGCGCCTCGTCTGCCGCCGCCTTGACGGCGCGAACGTCCATGCCATCAACCTGAATGCCGGGGATGCCAAAGCCGGAGCCGCGCAGCGAGTAGTTCGACTGAGCGGTGGCGCGCGCCGTCGACGTACCCATGGCGTAACGGTTGTTTTCGACGATATAGACGATCGGCAGCTTCCAGAGAGCCGCCATGTTAAAGCTCTCGTAGACCTGGCCCTGGTTGGCAGCGCCATCGCCGAAATAGGCGATCGAGACATTGCCGTTGCCGCGGTAATGATTGGCAAAGGCAAGACCGGTTCCGAGCGAAACCTGGGCGCCGACGATGCCGTGACCGCCGTAGAAATGCTTCTCTTTCGAGAACATGTGCATCGAGCCGCCCTTCCCGTGGGAATAGCCGCTGCGACGGCCGGTCAGTTCCGCCATGACGCCGCGCGCTTCCATGCCGGTTGCCAGCATGTGGCCGTGGTCGCGATAGGCAGTGATGACCTGGTCGCCTTCCTTCTGCGCCATCTGCATGCCGACGACGACAGCTTCCTGACCGATGTAGAGGTGGCAAAAGCCGCCGATGAAGCCCATGCCGTAAAGCTGGCCGGCCTTCTCCTCGAAGCGGCGGATCAGCAGCATCTCGCGATAGGCCTTGAGCTCCTCATCGCGATCGAAGTCGGCTACCGGGCCGCCGTTCGATGCTTTGGCTGCCGGTTTTGCTGCAATTTTGCGGCTGGAAACGGTCGCGGTCTTTCGCGGCGCCATTCAACCCTCCCTATGGGTTTGTCGGTTCTTGGTGGCGCGTACCATAGGGAAGAAATTTGACCACAGCAATGCCATAATTGCATGGCTCGTATTCAAGTCTAAACTACTGATAAAGCTAGCGAAATTCGAATTAACCTGATTTCAGTTAATTGGAATAATGATTGAATATGACGATCTCGTCCGCGCGCGACATATTGAGCTGATAGCGCGCTTTTTCGTCCAGCATATCCTTGTCGAGCGAGCCGTCACTCAGCAGCGCGACCTGATTTTCCAGATGTTCGCGCTTCGCCTTCAAGATCGCAAGCTCTTTTTCACGCGCGACACGCTGATGCTCGAACGTTTCCGTTGCGCGCAGGCCATAATCGCCGTGAATGCAATGATAACCGAAATAGGAGAGGAAGGCGACCGCCATAGCCGGAATGACGAAGCGACCGAATTTTCTCTTCTTATGATGCTTTGTCCACATACACGCATGCTCTTGAACGCATTACCAATTCGTTCAGCATAACGCGCAGAGATTAACCGTTCATTGACCGTAAAGACGGGCGATAAAAAACCCGCGCCGGAAGGCGCGGGCTCTAGCCGTTTGAAAATCAGATCCGATCAGGCGCGAATGATCCTGCGGCCGGCATACTGGGCCTGGGGGCCGAGGCCTTCCTCGATGCGGATCAGCTGGTTGTACTTGGCAAGACGGTCGGAACGTGACAGCGAGCCGGTCTTGATCTGGCCGCAGTTGGTGGCGACCGCGAGGTCGGCGATGGTCGAATCTTCGGTTTCGCCGGAGCGGTGAGACATGACGGCGGTATAAGCTGCCTTGTGTGCCGTGTTGACGGCGTCGAGGGTTTCCGTCAGCGAGCCGATCTGGTTGACCTTGACGAGAATCGAGTTGGCGACGCCCATGCGGATGCCGTCGCGAAGACGGGCGGAGTTGGTGACGAAGAGATCGTCGCCGACGAGCTGGGTCTTCTTGCCGGCAAGGTCGGTCAGCGTCTTCCAGCCGTCCCAGTCGTCTTCGGCCATGCCGTCCTCGATCGAGATGATCGGGTACTTGGCGGCGAGTTCGGCCAGGTATTCAGCCATGGCACCCGATTCGAGCGTACGGCCTTCGCCTTCGAGAACGTACTTGCCGTCCTTGAAGAATTCGGTCGAGGCGCAGTCGAGGCCGAGGCACATGTCGTCGCCCGGCGTGTAGCCGGCTTTCTCGATCGACTTCATGATGAAGTCGAGAGCCTCGGGCGCGCTCTTCAGGCCAGGTGCGAAACCGCCTTCGTCGCCGACATTGGTGTTGTGGCCCTGTGCGGCCAGTTCCTTGCGGAGCGTATGGAAGACTTCAGAACCCATGCGCACGGCTTCGGCGATCGTATCGGCGCCGACCGGCAGGATCATGAACTCCTGGAAATCGATCGGATTGTCGGCATGGGCGCCGCCGTTGATGATGTTCATCATCGGCACCGGCAGCAGGCACGCGGAAGCGCCGCCGACATAACGGTAGAGCGGCAGGCCGGATGCCTGGGCGGCAGCCTTGGCGACGGCGAGCGACACGCCGAGGATGGCGTTGGCGCCGAGGCGCGACTTGTTTGGCGTGCCGTCCAGTTCGATCATGATGTTGTCGATCTGGATCTGGTTTTCGGCATCGATGCCGCCGATCGCATCGAAGATCTCAGTGTTGGCGGCATCGACCGCCTTCTGAACGCCCTTGCCGAGGTAGCGCTTGCCGCCGTCGCGCAGCTCGACCGCCTCATGCGCGCCGGTCGAAGCGCCCGAGGGAACGGCCGCGCGGCCCATGCTGCCGTCTTCGAGATAGACATCGACTTCGACGGTGGGGTTGCCACGGCTATCGAGAATCTCGCGGGCGATGATATCGGTGATTGCAGTCATGGGTTCTTCCTGCTCGGTGGGTGATCAATCGTTCAAAGCCTGTCATAATCGAAGGCGTGCAAATTACAATGGCGCTTACCGCACCTTCGACCTGCATGTCCGATCGTCGCTACAGCACGAACATGTCAGGCTTTTGACTGTCAGCCCTTGGCGACAGCATCGAAGGCCAGCAGCTTTTCCAAAAGCCGCGGCATATCCTTGAGGTAGACCATGTTCGGGCCGTCGGACGGGGCGTTGTCGGGGTCCTGGTGGGTTTCGACGAAGACGCCGGCAATACCGGTCGCCACCGCCGCGCGCGCCAGCGTTTCCACGAATTCCCGCTGACCGCCGGAGGAATCGCCCTGCCCGCCCGGCTGCGCCACGGAATGGGTCGCATCGAAAACCACCGGCGCGCCCATCGACGCCATGATCGGCAGCGAGCGCATGTCGGAGACCAGGGTGTTGTAACCGAAGGAGGCGCCGCGCTCGCACAGCAACACGTTCGGATTGCCGCTGGCGTTGAGCTTCTTCAGGACGTTTTTCATATCCCAGGGAGCGAGGAACTGGCCCTTCTTGACATTGACGACGCGGCCGGTTTCGGCGGCGGCGATCAGAAGGTCGGTCTGGCGGCAGAGGAAGGCCGGGATCTGCAGGACATCGACCACCTTTGCCACCTCGGCGCATTGCTCGGCAGTGTGGACGTCGGTGAGGACCGGAAAACCGAACTCCTTCTTCAGGTCGGCAAAGATCTGCATGCCCTTTTCAAGCCCGATGCCGCGTTCGGCAGAGAGCGAGGTCCGGTTCGCCTTGTCGAAGGAGCTCTTGTAGACGAGGCCGATGCCGAGCTTGGCGCAAAGCTCCTTCAGCGTGCCGGCAATCATGAAGGCATGGTCGCGGCTCTCCATCTGGCAAGGGCCGGCAATCAGCGACAGGCGGCCGGTATTGGAAAAGGTGACCTGGCCTGCGCCCTCGCCGATCCTGACTTCGGAATTCGTATCAGTGCTCATCGTGTTTCCTCGAAGGCGAAGAGCGTGCCCTGCCCGGGCGCCGGCTTCACCAGAATGCGATTGTTCTTGCGCGTGTAGGTCACTCCGTTAGCAGCCAAATGCGCTTCTGTCACGGCAAGATCGGCGACGGCAAAGAGGATAGCACGGCCGCGCAGCCCGCGGTCGGCGGATGCGACGGCGATCTCGAAATAGGCCTCCAGCCCTTCCGGCGTCATCAGGCTGATTTTCGCATTCGGCGCCGCGATATTAACGCCGAAACCGGTTTTCTCGACGGCCGATTGCGCCGTGGCAAGGCTGACGAAGGCGGCGAATGCAGCGGGGTCCGGCGCGCAAAGCGCGATCTCGGTTATGCCGGTCACACCATTGGCATGCGTCTCCAGCGCGGCGCGGTCGGCCAGCAGCGGATTGACGCGCTCAACACAGAAGAGGAAGAAATCCGGCGCGCGCAACTCAGCGGCAAAGGCCAGCTTGAATCCGGCCATGGTCTCGGAACCGTCCGGCATTTTCATCGGCCGGCTGAACTGCAGCATGTCGCCGGCGCTCGATCCGCTGCCGACAAAGCTCCGATGAGTGCGGCCGGCATCCCCGGTGCCGAACGCCACCGCCGAAAGCCCCTCCTCGCCACAGCGGAAGCGGAAGGCCCGATTGCGGGCGGTGAAGACATTGCCCTGCCGCGCCGATGCCTCGCTCTCCTCGTGGCTGGCGATACCGAGCGGCTCCAGATAGGTCTTGTCAGCAAAGAAGACGCAGGCATTCTCCGTTCCGAAGGGATGGCGGGCATCGGCGGCAACGGTGAAGCCAAGCTTGCCCAGCCTTTCGCGCGCCAGATCGATGTTGACGACGGGCAGCACCACATGATCCAGCGGGTGCGGTTTGGCGGAGTGCTCGTTCATGATATCCCTCCCTGAAACGGCAAGAGGGTGCGACAGCGCCACCTTCAATGCAAGACATGTGCGCCAATCCGGCGAATGAAAATAAAAAACTCAACGAGTTGGCGGCAAGTTTTACGGAAATTTAGCACCTTGCGGAACACATATGGAACATATAGTGTCTGTTCTGGATTTGTTTCAATCACGGGGTCACACGTCGATGCTCACGCGCAAACAACAAGAGCTCCTGCTTTTCATTCATGAGCGCATGAAGGAATCCGGCATTCCGCCCTCTTTCGACGAAATGAAGGATGCCCTGGATCTGGCCTCGAAATCCGGCATTCATCGTTTGATCACAGCGCTTGAGGAACGCGGCTTCATTCGCCGCCTACCGAACCGCGCCCGCGCGCTCGAGGTCATCAAGCTTCCGGAAGCCTACAGCCCGAGCATCCAGCCCCGGCGCGGCTTTTCGCCGAGCGTCATCGAGGGCAGCCTCGGCAAGCCCCAGCCGGTCGCCGCCCCCGCTCCTGCAAAACCGGTCGCCGATAATGGCAACTCCGTCTCCGTGCCGGTCATGGGCCGGATCGCAGCCGGCGTTCCGATCTCGGCGATCCAGAACAACACCCACGACATCGTCGTTCCCGCCGACATGCTCGGCTCCGGTGAACATTATGCGCTGGAGGTCAAGGGCGATTCGATGATCGACGCCGGCATCTTCGACGGCGATACGGTGATCATCCGCAACGGCAGCACCGCAAGTCCCGGCGACATCGTCGTCGCCCTCGTCGATGACGAGGAAGCGACGTTGAAGCGCTTCCGCCGTAAGGGCGCATCGATCGCGCTGGAGGCCGCCAATCCGGCTTACGAGACCCGGATCTTCGGGCCGGACCGTGTCAAGGTGCAAGGCAAGCTCGTCGGCCTCATTCGCCGTTATCACTGACATTGAACAGACCGGATTCGGTAAAACTGTTGCTGCGCCAGTCGTAGGCGCGATGGCGCATCCATGGGCGCGACAGGGTTTCGAATGCGGTCACGACCTCCGGCCCGGCGTCCACGAATCGTAGCTCGACGGAGCCCGTTCTGCGCAGTGTCTCACCAGTAAAGAGCGTCGCTCCCGAGCGGCAGCTGTTGAAACGCAGGCGGACGGACGTCACGACGATATCCGCCGCGTCGCAGGCCGGGCCGAGATAGGCTGCGTTGTCGATGACCGCAACGACATGACCATTGCCCAGCCTTGATGTGCACCAGGCCTTTTTGACGCAGGAAAAGCGGTTTGCTTCACCGCTGACGACGGCCGCCCGCATCGCTGCCCTCGCTTCATTCTGCTGATCGCGGGACAGCCTGACGCGGCGGTCTTCTCCCTCCGGCGGGACAGCGGGACCATCGAGCATTTTCGGCGGGGAATGCGTCGGCAGGACGAGTGCTCTCTGCCACTGGTCGAAGATGAAATCCGGCGGGTTTTCGCGGTTGGAAGCGATCGCCGCAGCCGCGACCACCGCGACGAGACTGCCATCCTCTGAAATCACCAGATCCGGCGGCCGGGGAACCGGTAGAACCAGCACGACAAATGTCGAGACACCGATGATCGATGTGCCGATATGGCGCAGCCGGGTGCGCAGCAGCATCAGTAGCAGAAAGCCGGCCACGGCGACTGCGAAATACCAAGCGGGCAAGCGGCCGATGCCGATATCACCACCCCAGCCGGAGACGGTCTTGGCGACCGCAATTACCAGATCGAGGCCGAAGCCCACCACCTTCCAGAGCGGAGCGTCCAGACCGAACGGCATGAGCAACATCGCCAGCAGCCCGGCCGGCATGACGATGAAGGAGATAATCGGCATCGTCGCCAGATTTGCCGGCAGGCCGTAAGCGGTGAGGCGATGAAAATGTTCGATAGAAAACAGCGCCGTGGAAAAACCGCCGATCAGCGAGGTCAGGAAGACGCCGCCGAAGAAACCGGCGACGGCAACCACCGGCCTGAAAATCGGCAGCTTCAGGAAGGCGTTTTCGCGGACGCGCCGGTCCTTCCACAGTTGATAGCCCGATACCAGTGCCAATGTCGCGGCAAAGGACATCTGGAAGCTTGGCCCCAATACCTCTGATGGCGAAATGGCGATGATGACGAGCGCCGAGAGAACGACATTGCGCAGGCTGATCGACGGCCGGTCGAAGAAGACGGCAACCAGCATGATCGCCATCATGATGAAGGCACGTTCGGCCGAGACCCCGAAGCCGGAAATCAGGTAGTAGGCGGTGACGGCGATGAGCGCGCCGGCGGCAGCGATTTTCTTTGTCGGATAGGCCTGAGCGACGCCCGGAAAGAGGCTGAGCAGCATCCGGAAGCCGACGAAGAAGATGCCGGCCGACAGCGCCATGTTGAGGCCGGAGATCGCGACGATATGAGCAAGGCCGGACTGGCGCAGCGCCTCCGTCGTCGCATTCGAGATGGCGCGTCGCTCGTCCGTCACCAGAGCAGCGGCAAAAGCGCCGGTATCGCCGGGCAGGATCGATCGTATGCGGTCGCCGATGCTGCTGCGCAGCCGGTAAAGCCATTCGAGCAGAGCTTCCGATGTCGATCTGGCAGCCTGCGGACCCGCCTCCAAATCCTTCTCCGGAGCGCCGTAGAAGAAACCGTTGGCGCCGATGCCATCGAAATAGGCACCGAAGGAGAAGTCGTTGAGCTCGGGAAGCGCGGGGCCGGCCGGCGGCGTCAGCCGTGCCCTGCCGGTTATGAGATCGCCGATCTCGAACGGCGTGTCGGCGCCGCGGACGATCGCGGTTATGCGTCCTGGCGGCCGCTTCAACTCCGGCGCCTCAGTGCCGGTGACGGCAAGGATGTAGCGCCACCGTCCACGGCCGTCGCCTTCTCGCCGCTCGACACGACCGGTCACCGTCGTCGTCACGGCGGAATCAAGCATCACCGTCGAAGCCCGCCAGCTCTCGAATTGTGCGCAGAGCATGCCGCAGGCGAAAAGTGCAGGCGCGAGCAGCGTTGCCCGCAAGCCCGCTCGGCTGCGGCCGGTGATGAGAACCGCGATCGTCAGCACCAACAGAGAGAGCAGCGATGCAACGAGCGGAAAATCGGATGCCGCAACAAACCAGAACGCAGCCCCGGCGCCGAGGAACACCGGCGAAAAAAGCAGCAGGCGGCCATGATCCGCCTCCTCGCCCAGCATGCGCATGCCGGCGCCAATCGATCGCCGGGCTACGGACGGCAACCGGTGGCGCAAAGGCGTCGTTGACTGCGTCCTGGTCGGCCGTATCACCACGACGGGCGGCAAAATAGCGGAGGAGCCGGCTGAGCCGGCGCCTGCTTCCGGCCGCAATTCGACTATCGTCACGTTCTGCATGTGCCGCCCAAGGTCACCCGCGAAGGCGGCCAGAATGCAGCCTCTCATCAAATCCGGCAAGGATAATCGATTGAAATATGAGGGAAAATCGTGAGCGCCAAAAAACCAGTCGAATCATCGGCTTCCGATATGCGCGCGGCTCATCGCTGCAGTGCCTAAAAGGTGATACCGCAATGCACAAAATGCCGTCACGGTAACTTGGCATTAGCTTCGCGATCATATAGCTATCGGTGAGGACGCTTAACCCCTATGGCGCTTTTATGGCGCCACCGCCATTTCGGAGGATCAGCATGACGGATCAAAGCGCTACAATAAAAATCGGTGACAAATCTGTCGACCTTGCCGTCAAGAGCGGCACGATTGGCCCGAGCGTCATCGATATCGGTGCCCTTTACAAGAACACGGCTTCCTTCACCTACGATCCGGGTTTCACCTCGACCGCATCCTGTGAATCGAAAATTACCTATATCGACGGCGACGAAGGTGTGCTGCTGCATCGCGGCTATCCGATCGAGCAGCTGGCCGAGCATGGCGACTTCCTCGAGGTCTGCTATCTTCTGCTTTACGGCGAACTGCCGACCACCGTACAGAAGAAGGACTTCGATTATCGCGTCACGCACCACACCATGGTGCACGAGCAGATGAGCCGTTTCTTCACCGGCTTCCGCCGCGACGCGCACCCGATGGCCGTCATGTGCGGCTGCGTCGGCGCGCTGTCGGCCTTCTATCACGATTCAACCGACATCACCGATCCGCACCAGCGTATGGTCGCCAGCCTGCGCATGATCGCCAAGATGCCGACGCTCGCCGCCATGGCCTACAAGTACCATATCGGCCAGCCCTTCGTTTATCCGAAGAACGATCTCGACTACGCCTCGAACTTCCTGCGCATGTGTTTTGCCGTGCCTTGCGAAGAATATGTGGTCAATCCTGTGCTTGCCCGCGCCATGGATCGCATCTTCATCCTGCATGCCGATCACGAACAGAACGCCTCGACCTCGACCGTGCGTCTCGCCGGTTCGTCGGGCGCCAACCCGTTCGCCTGCATCGCGGCCGGTATTGCCTGCCTCTGGGGCCCGGCGCATGGCGGCGCCAACGAAGCAGCGCTCAACATGCTGCATGAGATCGGCTCGGTCGACCACATTCCGGAATATATCGCCCGCGCCAAGGACAAGAACGATCCGTTCCGGCTGATGGGCTTCGGCCACCGCGTCTACAAGAACTATGATCCGCGCGCCAAGATCATGCAGAAGACGACGCATGAGGTGCTCGGCGAGCTCGGCATCAAGGACGATCCGTTGCTCGAAGTGGCGATGGAGCTGGAGCGCATCGCGCTCACCGACGAATATTTCATCGAGAAGAAGCTCTATCCGAACATCGACTTCTATTCCGGCATCACGCTGAAGGCGCTGGGCTTCCCCACGACGATGTTCACCGTGCTCTTCGCGCTTGCCCGCACCGTCGGCTGGATCGCGCAGTGGAACGAGATGATCGAGGATCCGGAACAGCGTATCGGCCGTCCGCGCCAGCTCTATGTCGGCGAACCGAAGCGCGACTACATTCCGGTTTCGAAGCGCTGATCACTTCGGCCAATATATTACCCGAAAAGAAGAAAACCCGGTCAGAGACGACCGGGTTTTTTCTTGTTCAGCACATCGAGAAGGATTTCGGCGGCGTGTTCGCCGGGTGGTTTTTCGGTCTGCATGCGCTGCCAGATGAGATCATAGCCTTCCTTCATCGCCTTGAGCTGGTAGGTGTCGGCTGACAGCCTTTCCATCCAGCGTGCGAGACTTGCGCCGCGAACAATATCGTTCAGATATTCCGGCACGACCGCGTAATCGGCAATCAGGTTTGGCAGTGCGCCTGTCCAGGTCTTGATGCTCGACGTCAGCAGACGCATGATCCAGTCGACCTTGTAGGCAGAGACGACGGGAACATCGGCAAGCGCCAGTTCAAGAATGACGGTTCCGGATGCCGCTATGGCCGCATCGGCTTCAGCGAAGGCCTGCCATTTTGCTTGCGCGCCGAGCACGATTTCCGGCTTTACCACCCATCCCGCCGTCAATTGGCGGACAAGCGCTTCCCTGTGCGTTACCGTCGGCAGAATAAAGCGCATCGGCCCATTGCGGGCGGTCAATTCGCTTGCAGCGACCTCGAAATGCGGCAGGAGCTTCTGGATTTCGGAAGAACGTGAGCCGGGCAGAAGAAGGATCGCCCCCTTGCCGGGCTGCCTGCCGGCGCGCAAGCGCCGCGTTTCCAACAGCGCAGGGTCGGCGGTCAGACGATGACCGACATAGGTGGTGGCCGGGCCGTTCAGGCGCCGCATCGTCGCCGGCTCGAAAGGCAGGACGGCGAGCACATGATCGACATAGGAGAGCATGCGCGCGGCGCGATATTCCTTCCAGGCCCAGACGCTCGGACAGACGTAATTGACGACAGGCAGATCGGGCAGCGCGGTACGGACCCGCTTGGCGACGCGATGGGTGAAATCCGGGCTGTCAATAATGAGGAGAATGTCGGGCTTCGCAGCAATGATGGCAGCGGTCGTCTGGCGGATCAGGGTATAGAGCTTCGGCAACCGGCTCAGCACCTGGGTGATGCCCATGATCGAAAGTTCGGAGAAATCGAACAGGGATGTCAGCCCCTCGGCCTGCAACCCCTCGCCGCCGACGCCAACAAGCTCCACCGGTCCGACATGAATCCGCTTCAGGGCAGCGATGAGATCGGCACCGAGCAGATCACCCGACACCTCACCGGCAATGACGGCGATCTTCAGCGGCGCCCCGTTCATTCGAGCCCCCATGCCGGCAGCCCGCGATCGATGCCGCAGACAAAAATGCCGGCATCATCGGCGGCTTTGATCACGGCGCTACGATCGAGCACCAGCGAGCGGCCAGCCTCCACGGCGATTCCGCCAAGACCGGCTTTCCTAGCGTTCAGGACAGTAGAAACGCCGATCGCCGGCAGGTCGGCGCGGATATCCTGTTGCGGCTTGCAAAGCTTGACGAGCGCGCCGCGGCGCCGCGGCGAGATCCGACCGGCGGCTCTGAGACTTGCGACCCGGTCCAGCATCTCATCCGTGCCCTCAAGACCCTCCAGCGCGACGACACGCCCGCCGATGCTGATGGCGCCCTGCCCGACATCGAGCCGGCCGAGCATGTCTGCGGCTTCGGCTGCGCGGCCGATATCGCGCCGGTCTTCTTCGCCGGGCACGACGGCGCCAAGCGGGCCGACAGAGGCAAGGAGGTCGGGGGCGATTTCATGGGCGCCGACGACGCGACGGCCGTTTCCTTCGATCAGCCGGATGACCATCTGCAGAACCGTGTCGTCGCCGCCGGATAGCAGGGTCCGGATGGCGGCCGGCACTTTCATCAGGATGCGCAGCGTCGGGCGTACCTCGCGCCATTCCGGCCGGCGGGCGACGCTGCCCGACATCACGACCCGGCCGACGCCATAACGGTTGAACAACCCATCAAGAGCTGCGAAATTGCCGATGCCGATAACGGCGTGGTCATAGCCTTCCCAGCGCCGGTCGCTTTCATCCTTCAGTGCAACAATGACCGGATTCTCACCGGCCGCACGCGCAGCTTCAGCGACATAGGAAGGCAGAAGACCGCCACCGGCGATGATCGCCAGCCGGCCCGCAGCGGTTTCGCCGGATAAAGCCACAGACTAGCCCTTCTGCCCCCGGGTCGGCGAGGAGAGAGCGCGGTCGCTGTCGGCGGCGATGAAATCGAGGATGTGGACCGCCTGTTCGCAATCGGCATAGTCGTCACGAATGGCGGCGGCGTTTTCGCGGACGGAACCCGTTCCTTCGAAGATCGACTTATAGGCGCGACGCACCCTGTGGATGACCGCGCGGTCGACGCCGGCGCGCGTCATGCCGACGACATTGAGGCCGCTCAGCAGCCCGGGATTGCCGTTCAACATGCCGTAGGGAATGACGTCGTAGCTCACCGCCGAAAGCCCGCCGACGAAGGCGTGGCGGCCGACGCGCGTGAACTGGTGAACGGCCGAGCCGCCGCCCAGGATGACGCGATCCTCGATGACGACATGGCCGGCGAGCATGACGTTGTTCGACATGATCACGTGATTGCCGACCCTGCAGTCATGCGCGACATGGGAATTGGCAAGGAAGAGGTTATTGTCGCCGACGATCGTCTGGGCACCGAAATCGGCCGTGCCGGTGTTCATCGTCACGCCCTCGCGGATCGTGCAGTTGGCGCCGACCGAAAGCGTCGTCTCCTCGCCGCCGTGATGGACGCTCTGCGGATCGCCGCCGATGACGGCCATAGGAAAGATCCGCGTGCCCTTGCCGATCACGGTGCGGCCGGTGACGACCGCATGTGACAAGAGTTCGACATTTTCATGCAGGACGACGTGCGGCCCGACATGGCAGAACGGACCGATCTTGACGCCCTCACCGATAACAGCCCCGTCTTCGACGACAGCCATCGGATGAATGCGGGCGCTTTCGGCGATAGTGCTCATGCCTGTTCCTTACGAACGATCATCGCGCCGATATCGGCTTCGGCGACAAGCGCGCCGTCAACCTTGGCGTCGCAATGGAATTTCCAGATATTGCCGCGCTGCTTGTGCTTTTTGACATGGAATTCGACGCGATCGCCGGGAACGACAGGCTTGCGAAAGCGCGCATTCTCGATGGTCATGAAGTAGACGAGGTTGCCCGGCTGGCCTTCTTTCTTGGCACAGATCGCACCTGCGGTCTGTGCCATGCCCTCGATCAGGAGAACACCGGGCATAATCGGGGCGTCCGGAAAATGGCCCGTGAAATGCGGTTCGTTCACAGTGACATTCTTGATGCCGATTGCGCTGTTGTCGCTGTCGATCTCGATGATCTTGTCGACCATGAGGAAGGGGTAGCGATGCGGCAGCAGCTTCATGATCTCGGTGATGTCAGCCGAAGAAAGCGTTGTCGTGGCCGCCTCAGTCATTTTCCTTGCCTCCAGGGTTCCTGCCGCGCAACTTAGACTTCGACACTTGTTGTGCGGCCTCTCTCAGATAGTCTTTTAGCGGACGAGCAGGTATCCCGCCATATTGCCCGCCGGCGGCAAGATCGGTCATGATACCGCTTTTGGCAGCGATCTGCACGCCATCGCCGATCGTCACGTGCCCCTTGATGCCGACCTGGCCGCCGATCTGGACGCCGTTGCCGATCTTCGTGCTGCCGGCAATGCCGACCTGCGCGACGATGGCGCAATGGCGTCCGATCTGAACGTTGTGGCCGATCTGTACCTGGTTGTCGATCTTGGTGCCTTCACCGATGACCGTATCGTCCATGGCGCCGCGGTCGATCGTGGTATTGGCGCCGATTTCGACCTTATCCTGGATGATCACCCGGCCGATCTGGACGATCTTGATCATGCCACGCGGCCCCGGTGCATAACCGAAACCATCTTGGCCAATGCGGACGCCGTTGTGGATGATGACGCCATTGCCCAGCAATGCGCAGAGCACGCTGGCGCCGGCCGCAATCGAACAATCGCGGCCGATTTTGACATTCGGGCCAATGATGCTGTGGGCGCCGATGCGCGTCCCTTCGCCGATCTCTGCATGCGCACCGATGACGGCCATCGGCTCGACGATGACGCCGCTTTCAAGCCTGGCGCTCGGGTCGATCACCGCGCTCGGTGCGATCTTGTTTTCAGCTGAGGAAAAGACAACCGGGCGCAACGCGGCGGGATAAAACAGACCGCCCGCCATCGCGAAGGCGGCATGCGGATTGGACGACAGGATGATCGGGATATGTGGGGGTACGAGATCGACGAGCGCCTTGTCGCAGATCACCGCCGAGGCTTCGCATGTCCCGAATTCATCGCGGTTGCGGCGCGACAGGATATAACAGACATCACCCGCCCGCGCCCTGTGGATCGGGGCAACGGACCTGACGACAACATCGGCGTGGTCGGAATTGGCAAGTTCCGCCCCAAGAAACTCTGCCAGCTCAGCGAGCTTCAGACCTTCATGGGGCAGAAAAAAAACGTTTTGCTCCATCGGCAATGCTCCAGAACGGAATTGAGTCTTACAGTTCCGGACTGCCGATATCAGAATTGGTTGTTGATGCCAAACTTGAAGTTCTGCGTCTTGTCGAAGTCTTCCTTGAGAACCGGGATCGCGTAATCCAGACGCAATGAACCGAAGGGAGACTGCCAGACGACACCGACACCGACAGACGCGCGCAACGAGGCGTCTTCGCCGTCAATGCCGTCGCCCCTCAGGTCAACGTCGTTGCCGAACAGCGTTCCGGCGTCGGCAAAAACCGCGCCGCGCAGGTTGAAGTCACGCGGGAAGCCCGGCATCGGGAAAGTCGCTTCGGCCGATGCGGTGAAATACGTCGTACCACCGAGCGGATCGTCGTTGGTGCCGGAAACGCGCGGGCCGATACCCTTGTTTTCGAAACCACGAATATCGCCGTTGCTCAAGGTGAACTGATCGAAGACATTCAGGTTGCCCCCGAGGCCGACGACATAACCCGCCGAAGCAGATACCGAGCCGATGATATCGGCATCGTCAGCGAGCAAGCGGTAATAACGAGCCTTGCCGTAGAGCTTGTAGAATTGCGAGTCGCCGCCGAGGCCGGCGAGTTCCTGCGTGGCCGTCGCATAGATGCCTTCGCGCGGCAGGACCGTATCGTCGAGCGTGTTGTAGGTCAGCGTCTGCGAGATGGAGGAACGTGTCCACGGGCTGTCCTCAACCAAGTGCTGATACGGAGCGGACAGGTCGGAAAGATCGTTGTTATCCGCGTCATACTTCATCTGTTTGTAGTTATAGCGGAACGTCGTCGCCAGGTCCTCGGTGATCGGCGCAGTGACGCGCAGGACGACGCTGGTTTCCTCGTAATCGTAGTTGTCGTTGCTCGACGTTTCGCTGTGGTTGACGTCAAAGCCTGCTGCCAGACGATAGCCGAGGAAATAGGGTTCGGTGAAGCTGACGCCGTAGGCGCGCGACCCTTCCTGACCGCCGCCGGCCGAGATGCGGATGTACTGACCGCGGCCAAGGAAGTTCTTTTCCTCGATGGATGCTTCCAGCAGCAGACCATCGCCGCCGGCGGCATAACCCGCGCCGACACCGAACGAACCGGTGGACTGATCCTGCACGTCGACGACCACCACGACGCGATCGGGCGAGCTGCCCGGCTGGGTGGAGATATTGACGGAAGAGAAGTAACCGAGCGCTTCGAGGCGGCGCTTGGCCTTGGTGATCATCTGCTGGTTGAAGGCGTCGCCTTCGCTCATATCGAATTCGCGACGGATCACGTAATCGCGCGTGCGGCTATTGCCACGGATCTCGATGCGCTCGACATAGGCGCGCTCGCCCTGGTCAACCAGATACTCGACACCGATCGTGTTGTTGTTGAGGTCGCGGTTACCGCGCGGCGTGACGCGCGCAAAGGGGTAACCGGCAGACGCGACCTGATCGGAGATCGCCTCAATCGACTTCTGCACTTCCTTGGCGTTGTAGACCTTACCTTCGTGGGTGCGTACCAGCGGCTGCAATTGCTCGGAGCCGACGCCTTCGACGGTCGACTGGACGGTCACCGGTCCGAAGTCGTAACGCTGGCCTTCCTCGATGTTGAAGGTCAGCGTGTATTTGTTGGTCGCATCGTCAAAGGTCGCATCGGAAGAGACGATGCGCATGTCGGCGTAGCCGCGATTGTAATAGAACTGGCGCAGCGCTTCCTCGTCGGCATGGAGCTTGTCGTCGTTATAGACGTCCTTGCGGGTCAGGAACGACAGGAAGTTTGACCGCTTGGTAGCGATGACGGCAGCCAGGCGGCCGGCGCTGTAGGCATTGTTGCCGACGAAGTTGATCGAATCGATCTTGGTGCGGTCGCCTTCGTTGATCACAAAAGCGAGGTTGACGCGGCCTTCGCCGAGCGGCACGACCTGCGTCGTCACTTCGACCTCGCTGCGGCCGGTGGCGGCATAGGCTTCCTTGATCGACTGGATGTCAGCCTGGATCTGGGTGTCGCTGTAGGGGCCGGCGGCGTGGGTCTGGACGATGGTCGCGAGCTTGTCGTCCTTGATCTTGCGATTGCCGTTGAAGACGACCTGATTGACGAGCTGGGCTTCCTGGACGTTGACGACAAGCGTGCTTCCGGAGACCGAAATCTTGACGTCGGAGAAGTAGCCCGTGCCGTAGAGCTGCTTGACCGAGGCATCGATATCAGTGTTCGAAAAACTCTTTCCGGGAGCGATGGTGAGGTTCGACCGGACGGCTTCCGCGCCAACACGGCTTGCGCCGCGCACATCGATGCGCTGGATGACCGCGGCCTCAGCGGCCGTAGCAGAAACGAACGTCAAAGCACCTGCGCCCGAAGCAACAACACTAGCAGACAGCGCAACCGCCGATACTGCGTTCAAAAACTTTGAACCAGCCTTCATTTCACCTATTACCTTTTTTTCCCTCGTCCCCGGCCCCGGGAAAACCCGATTCCGGTCACGTGTGTCGTTTTACCCGCTTTTGACATACAAGCAAGGGAGGTCGTTAATTTCTGTTTACTTCATTTCGAAGCGTGACCCATTCGCCACTACAGCCTTGAAACATCGTAAATAAATAGTAATTCCCCTGCCTTGCGCGTTTACCCTTAGCTCAGGCTAATGTCGTTCCAGGTCGTGAAAACCATCAATGTTAGTATCATGGCAAAGCCAATGCGAAATGCGATTTCCTGAGCCTTGGCACCCAGCGGTTTTCCTCTCACCGCTTCCACCGCATAGAACATCAGGTGGCCGCCATCAAGTACCGGAACCGGCATCAGGTTAAGCAATCCTATCGAAACCGAAAGCATGGCGGCGAGCTGCAACACTGCCCCTATGCCAAGCTTGGCCATCTGGCCCGAAGCTTGCGCCACGCGGATCGGCCCACCCAGTTGATCGGCCCGCATCGTTCCGCGGAAAATATTGCCGATATATTTGAAGGTGCCGGTGACGATGTCCCGGGTCTCGATCACACTCTCCCGCAGCGCCTGGATCGGCGTATAGGTCTGCAGGCGGAAATTGCCGACCTCCTTGTTGGTGACGATGCCGATCTGGCCGAGCTCGATCTTGTTGCCGAACTGGTCGGTCTGGTCTACGCGTTGCGGCACCATCGGCAAGTCGAGCTTCTGACCGCCGCGCTCGATGGTGACGACGATCGTCTGGCTCGGGCGGATGGCGACATAGCGGCGCACGTCGTCGAAAGTCTCGACCTTGCCGCCGTCGATGGCGACCAAGAGATCGCCGGGAAGGATGCCGGCGGCAGCCGCCACGCCATCCGGTTTGACCTCTGCAACGACGGGATCGGCGACCGAGCGGCCGTAGACCGAGAAAAGAATGGTGAAGATAGCGATCGCCAGCAGGAAATTGGCGATCGGGCCGGCGGCAACCGTCGCGGCACGTTTCCACAACTTTGCTCCGGCAAAGGAGCGCGCCCTATCCTCCTCGGACATGGCGGCGATCTTGTCGGTGTCGGGCTTGCTCGAGGCGTCCTCGTCGCCGAAGAAACGGACGTAACCGCCAAGCGGGATTACCGAGATCTTCCAGCGCGTTCCATGACGGTCGGTGAAGCCGAATATTTCCGGACCGAAACCGACTGAGAAGGCCAGGATGCGGATACCGCTCCAGCGCCCGACGAGGTAATGGCCCATCTCGTGCACGAAGACGAGCAGCGAGAGCACGAGGATGAAGGTGACGATATTCCCCATCAGGAATGCGTATATATCGGCCATCACTTCTATCAGTTCCTTCCGTCAGGCTGCGGCGTCATCAAAGGCCAAACAATGCCGCCCCAAGCGACGTCATCGCAGTCCCCTTTATCAGGGAAAATAATCCAGCAAGCAAGAACGCCGAAAAACAGGCGAAAATCAGTCCGTCTACCCGGTCCATGACGCCGCCATGACCCGGAATGAGACGGCTTGAATCCTTGACGCCGAATTTTCGCTTGATGAAAGATTCGAACAGATCTCCCGACTGGCTGCAAACCGAGAGAACGAGTGCTGCGACGGCGGCGATGATTTCCGTGCCCGGAAGAAGAAAATGGGCGAGAACGACGCCGGATACGACCGCCGAAACGCCGCCGCCGATTGCCCCCGACCATGTTTTTCCCGGCGAGATCGAAGGGGCAAGCTTCGGTCCCCCGAGCGCCCTGCCGACAAAATAAGCAAGAATGTCGGTTGCCCAGACGACGGCAAAGACGAAGAGCATGGCGTAAAGGCCTGGCCGGTCATCACTTCTGATCGCGGCGAGCGCCAGGCCGGTGGCACCGGCATAAAACAGGCCTACCGGCAGCCAACGGCTGGTGCCGTGCAGGATGATCAGCGCAATGCCGACAGCGGTGACGCCGGCGAGCATACCGGCGGCGAATTCGAAATTGCCGAGAAGCACTAGGAAGGCGATCGCCGCCTGGCCGATCCAGCCGACTGTATTGGCGACCCAATCACGCGCGATGCCGGTAATTGTCGACCATTCATAATAGATCAGCAGGCCGATCACGGCCGCCAGAATGCGGAAGGCAAACCCACCATACCAGGTGGCGGCAAGAACGATGGCCGCAAGAATCAGTCCTGAAACGATGCGGAGCTTCAATTCCTGCTGCATCAGGTGCCGACCGCGGCTGCCTGCGACGACAGACCGCCGAAGCGCCGGTCGCGAGAGGCGAACTTCTCGAGCGCCGAGCGGAATATCTCAGGGCTGAAATCCGGCCAGTATTCCGGAACGAAGATGAATTCCGAATAGGCGGCCTGCCAGAGCAGGAAATTCGACAGCCGCTCCTCGCCGCTGGTGCGGATGATGAGATCCGGATCGGGAATACCGGCCGTGTCGAGACGGGCGTTGATCAGCGCCGGGGTGATATCCTGCGCCCTCAGGCGGCCGGCCTCGACATCCCTCGCCAGGCTCACCACAGCTCGTGAGATCTCGTCGCGCGAGCCGTAATTGAAGGCGATGACCAGTGTCAGCGCCATATTGTCCTTGGTCGTTTCCTCCGCCTCGAGCAGCAGGCCGAGAATGTCGCTACGCAGGCTGTGGCGGTCGCCGATCACCTTGATCCGGACGTTCTGGCGATGAAGCTCGGCGAGGTCACGCCGGATGAAGGCCTTCAACAGACCGAGCAGATCGGAGACTTCGGCCTCCGGCCGGCGCCAGTTTTCCGAGGAGAAGGCAAACAGGGTCAGATATTTTATGCCGGCCGCGCCGGCGGCGCGTACCGTCTCGCGTACCGCCTCGACGCCCTTGCGATGGCCCATTGTCCGCGGCAGGCCGCGCTGCTTGGCCCAACGGCCATTGCCGTCCATGATGATGGCAACATGCTCTGGCACAGTCACGAATACAGATTCCGACATTTCCCGTCCGGTCTTTCCAGGCAAAGGCACAGATCCACTAGACCTGCATGATTTCCTTTTCCTTATCGCCAAGCAAGCGGTCGATTTCGGAAATCGTCTCGTCCGTCATCTTCTGTACACGTTCCGACTGCGCCCTGCCCTCGTCCTGGCCGATTACGCTATCCTTTTCGGCCTTCTTAAGACCGTCCATGCCATCGCGGCGAACGTGGCGAATCGCGACCTTGCTCTTTTCGGCATAGTCATGAGCCACCTTGACGAGCGATTTGCGGCGCTCCTCGTTGAGCTCCGGCAGCGGAATACGCAGGCTCTGGCCGTCGACGATCGGGTTGAGGCCGAGATTGGATTCGCGGATGCCGCGCTCGACGGCGCTGACCATCGACTTGTCCCAGACGGAAACCGACAGCATGCGCGACTCCGGCACAGTAATGTTGGCGACCTGGTTCAGCGGCATACGCGAACCATAGGCCTCGATCGTCACCGGATCGAGGATGTTGGCCGATGCCCGGCCGGTGCGCAGCGATGCGATGTCGCTCTTGAATGCGGAAACTGCGCCGTCCATGCGGCGCTTCAGTTCCTTGATGTCGATACCTTCACTCATGTCGATGCTCCCGTATAAAGCGCGTCGCTATCTGTCAGATTCGCTTGCCGCAACATGATTCAGATTTCAGACCAACCGGGCCTAAATCACCATGTTTTAGCGAGGGCTGCGCCTGATCAAGCGGCGCAGCTTATATCAGTTGTCGGAGACGATGGTCTTGAGGCCACCCCCCGTCAAGATTTCAGCAAAACCGCCTTTCTCATGGATCGAGAAGACGATGATCGGAATGGAATTCTCCCTGGCGAGCGCCACGGCGGCAACGTCCATCACCGCAAGCCCCCTGTCCAGTACTTCCTGGTGTGTCAGGCGGTCGAGGCGAGTCGCATCGGGATATTTCTTCGGGTCGGCGGTATAGATCCCATCGACCTGCGTGCCCTTGAAGATCGCCTCCGCGCCCATTTCAGCAGCGCGCAATGCTGCGGCCGAATCGGTGGTGAAGAAGGGGTTGCCGGTGCCGCCGGCAAAGATCACCACGCGTCCCATCGACAGATGATAGAGGGTTGCGCGCTGCGAAAAGCTCTCGCAGATCTCGGGCATGGAGATGGCCGAAAGCACCACCGTATCGATGTTCAGCTTGCGCAGCGAGGTCGCAAGCGCCAGCGCGTTGATGATGGTGCCGAGCATGCCCATGTGGTCGCCGGTGACCCGGTCGCCGCCCTTGGACGCTACCGCGACACCCCGGAAGATATTGCCGCCACCGACGACGACGCCGACTTCCACGCCCATATGCCTTGCCTCGGCGATGTCGGATGCAACGCGGTCCGCTACCGCAACATCGATCCCGAAGCCCTGGCTACCCATGAGTGCTTCGCCGGAAGCCTTGAGTAGAACGCGTTTATAGACAGGCTCTATAGACATCTTGGCTCCTCGTAAATTGCCGTGACTGCCCGATACACGAAGGGCACCGCGTTGTCACGCGATGCCCTGGTGTTTTCCCAATTATGGCTGGAAGATCAACCCTTGACGGCAGCCGCGACTTCGGCTGCGAAATCGGTTTCTTCCTTCTCGACGCCTTCGCCGAGCAGAAGGCGGGCCATGCCGGCGACTTCGATCGGCGCGCCGACGGCCTTTTCAGCTTCCTTGACGGCGGCTGCGACGGTCAGATCGGGATTGATGACGAAAGCCTGTGAGAGAAGGGCGACTTCCTCGAAGAACTTGCGCATGCGGCCGTCGACCATCTTTTCGATGATGTTGTCTGGCTTGCCGGAGGCGCGCGACTGCTCGATGAAGACGTTGCGCTCGCGCTCGGCGACGGCGGCATCGACTTCCTCAGGGCGGATCGCCAGCGGCGCTGTCGCGGCAATGTGCATGGCGACCTGACGGCCGATTGCGTTCAGAGCGTCCTTGTCGCCGGTCGACTTCAGGGCAACGAGAACGCCGAGCTTGCCGAGGCCGTCGGAAACCGCATTGTGGATGTAGGTGGCAACGACGCCGTCCTCGACGGAGAGCGCGACCGAGCGGCGCAGGTTCATGTTCTCGCCGATCGTTGCGATCGCATCCTTGATCGTGTCGGAAACGGGCTTGCCGGATGCCGGGTAGGTCGCAGCCGCAACGGCGTCGACGGTGCCGTTCGTGGAGACGGCGACCTTGGCAATGCCGCGGACGAGATCCTGGAAGGCATCGTTACGGGCGACGAAGTCGGTTTCGGAATTGACTTCGACGACGACCGCCTTGGTGCCCTGGCTCGAAACGCCGATGAGGCCTTCGGCGGCTGTGCGGCCCGACTTCTTGTCGGCCTTGGCGATGCCCTTGGCGCGCAACCAGTCGATCGCCGCTTCCATGTCGCCGCCGGTTTCGGCAAGAGCCTTCTTGCAATCCATCATGCCTGCGCCGGTCTTTTCGCGCAGTTCCTTCACCATTGCAGCCGTAATCTCGCTCATTAGCTTCCTCTTGTCGGTTCATACGGTGGAGCGCAAAGCGCGGCTCGGCACCGGATTGAGGCACGAAATGTACCTGTATGTATGACAGCGTGATGAAGACGCGCCATAACGAAACTTATCTGGCAAAGAGCCTGATGCCCTCGCCCTGAAACAGGCAAGGCCGCCGAACTTCGATGAGTCGCGAGCGGCCTTTCCCAGTCTCTGCAAGCCCAGTCCCTGCAAGCATTGGCGGACCTTTCGATCCGCCCGCTTTCATCAGCCTTCGGCTGCTTCCTCGAGAGCCGGCTCGACCGGAACTTCGGAGGACGCGCCGAGATCACGGCCGGAGGAGCCCTGCTGACGGGCAATGCCGTCGATGGCAGCGCGGGAGATCAGCTCGCAATAGAGAGCGATAGCGCGCGATGCGTCGTCGTTACCCGGGATCGGATAGTCGATCAGGTCCGGGTCGCAATTCGAATCGATGATGGCGACGACAGGGATGCCGAGGCGCTTGGCTTCGTCAATCGCGATCTTTTCCTTGTTGGTGTCGATGATGAACATCAGGTCAGGGGTGCCGCCCATATCGCGGATACCGCCGAGAGCCTTGTCGAGCTTTTCACGCTCGCGCTCGAGGTTCAGGCGTTCCTTCTTGGTGAAGCCCTGGGCTTCGCCGTTCAGGATCTCATCGAGCTTGCGCAGGCGCTGGATCGAGTTGGAGATCGTCTTCCAATTCGTCATCATGCCGCCGAGCCAGCGCGAGTTGACGTAGTACTGGGCCGAACGCTTGGCGCTGTCGGCGATAATCTCAGACGCCTGGCGCTTGGTGCCGACGAAGAGAACACGGCCGCCGCGGGCAACGGTGTCGCTGACGACCTGCAGGGCGCGCGACAGCATCGGAACGGTCTGGGCGAGATCGATGATGTGGATGTTGTTACGATCGCCGAAGATGTACGGCTTCATCTTCGGGTTCCAGCGGTGCGTCTGGTGGCCGAAGTGGACGCCTGCTTCGAGAAGCTGGCGCATAGAGAAATCGGGCAATGCCATGCCTTTTTATCCTTTTCCGGTTGAACCTCCGCAAGGCGAACAGCATCCTCTTCGAAGATGCCACCGGGCGGAACGATCCGGATTTCTCCCGGACAATCCCATGCCTTACGTGTGGAATGCGGTGCCCATACATTCGATTTGGCGTAAAAGCAAGGCTTATGCCGTAAAATCCCGGCATTCGCCTCGGCAGCCCATCATATGGGACGAAGCGCTGGAGGGTGCGCCGCAGAATAGACCGTCCGATCATCGAGCGAGGCGCCTCGCACCTTACCTACTTGCAGACCTCGGCCTTGCGGTCGAGCAGCTCCAGCTTGGCAAGCTTGCCGGTCAGGACGAAATCGCCGTAATCCATCGTCAGGTCGCGGGTGATGCCGTTCTCATAGAGCTTGAAGGACATGCGGTAGACCGGCAAAGCATCCGATTTCGCATTCTCGTTGAAATAGGCGATGGTCACCGGCCAGAAAGCCGTTTTGGAGAAGGCGCCGGCATTGCCGGCATCGGCCTCCTCGGCAACCGGGGTCTCCTGTTTGCCGACGATCGTCGTCGTCACAAGCGACTTGTCGCCGTCATCCGAGCCGTCGAAGACGCGGGCCTCGAAAAAGCGCTTTCCGTCTTTGGCGTTCTGGATCACGTCGAGCATATGTTCGGTGGGAAAGCGACTTTCAGCAAGCTGGAGTTCGCGGCTCAACGGCTGCTTGAGATCGACCTTGACGCCATCCGGCTGGTCCTGAGCCGCACCGTTGACCTCCTTGTCGAGCTGCTCGTCGGTGAAGGACTTGGTGTCGAAGGTAAACTGGCCGTCCTTGAGATTTTCGAAGGTTTTGGTCTGCTGGTCGCTGACGCGGACACTGTCGCCGGTGTCGATCTGCGTCACGAAGCGGAAATTGGTGGTGAAGCCCTGGCAATAGCTGCCGTCGAACTCATACACCATGCGACCGTACATGCCGGCAATGCCGGAGCGGTCCGAGGCGTCCTTCAATTCCAGATCATAGACGGCGCGATGTGCGACGAGGCCGGTCGCGATCGCAGCGCTTACCGCGGGCGCAGCCGCCCATGCATTGGCGGAAACGCTGGCGAGAAGCAGAGCGACAAGACTCGATCGGAACATTCATTAACTCCTGTTGGACTCGGTCGCGATGTTATAAGAACGCTTTCGGCCAAATCGAGGCTCGAACCTGTCATATTAAAGATTCTAGTCTTGATGCATAATTTTTGAAGAATTGACAACAAAAGCGGAGACGAAAATGTCCGATGAAATTGCAAAGCGCCTGACTGAGATGGGGATAACCCTGCCCGAAGCTGCAGCACCTGCTGCAAATTACGTACCCTATGTCATCAGCGGCAATCTTCTCTACATCTCCGGCCAGCTACCGCTCGAAGGCGGCAAGATCGCCGTTTCGGGCCATCTCGGCAAGACCGTCGACGTTGCGAGCGGCCAGCGCGGCGCCGAACTCTGCGCCATCAACATCCTTGCCCAGGCGAAGGCGGCGCTTGGCGGTGATCTCGGCCGCATCCGGCGGGTGATCAAGCTGAACGGCTTCGTCGCCTCGGCGCCCGACTTCGTCGAGCAGCACCTCGTTATCAACGGTGCTTCTAACCTGATTGCCGGCGTGCTCGGCGAGGCCGGCAAACATGCGCGTGCCGCCGTCGGCATGGCCGCCCTGCCGCTGAATGCCGCTGTCGAGATCGATGTTATCATGGAAATCGCAGAATGACCAACGCCGCCTGGATCAGGGACCTGCCGGTCGCCCACCGCGGCTATCACGACCTCAACAAACTCGTCTGGGAAAACACGCTTTCGGCCTTCTCGCGCGCCGTCGAAGCGGGCTTTGCGATCGAATGCGACCTGCACTACGCCTCCGACGGCGTGCCGGTCGTCTTTCACGACGAGGACCTGCAGCGGCTCTGCAACCTCACCGGCGACATCCGCGAGCGCACCTCCAGGGAACTCGGGCTGATCGCCGTCGGCGGCACGACCGATAAGGTGCCAACGTTGCGCCAGCTCCTCGATCTCGTCCAGGGCAAGGTGCCGCTGGTGCTGGAGCTCAAGGGCCGCGAGGCCGACGACGAGGGTTTCGCCGAAGCTGTCCTTGAGGTGCTTCAGGATTATGAAGGCAAGGTGGCGCTGATGAGCTTCGACCACTGGCTGCTGCGCGATCTGAGGACACTTGACGCAGCCTACCCGCTCGGGTTGACGGCCAATGGCAACACGCCGGGGGAATTCGAGGCGCATGCGAAGGCGATGGAGATCGGGCTCGATTTCATCTCTTACCATTATGACGATCTGCCGAATGCCTTCATATCAGGCGAACGCGAAAAGGGCATTCCTGTCATCACCTGGACGGTACGTGACGAAGAGGCGCGCCGGCGGACGTTTGCAAACGCAGATCAGATGACCTTCGAAGGCTTCGACCCGCGTGTGGCGGTTTGACGCTCGCTTTTTGGCCAAGATCATGCGCAGACTGAGGCAGAGCCAACCTCCCCTCCCACAGGCTTCGCATCCGCCCCATGACTGAAGAACTATCTATTCGCGTAGAACGCTCCTTCACCGCGATTTCCCCGGGGAGCTGGTCAAGGCTTTCCGGGGCGTCGAAGACTTGCAGGACGCTTGCCTACAATCCCTTCGTTTCGCATGCCTTTTTATCGTCGCTGGAAGAATCCGGCTCGGCCGACGCCGAGACTGGCTGGCTCGGCCACCACCTGCTGCTCGAGACCGATCGCGGCGAACTGATCGGCGCCCTGCCCGGCTACCTCAAGAACCACAGCCAGGGCGAATATGTCTTCGATCATGGCTGGGCCGACGCCTTCGAGCGGGCCGGCGGTCAGTATTACCCCAAACTTCAGTGCTCCATTCCGTTCACCCCGGCGACAGGCCCGCGTCTGCTTGTTGCCGAGGGGCTGCAACGGCTGCCGATCCAGAGCGCGATCGCCGAAAGCCTGAAGGAGGTCGTGCGCCGGCTCGGCATTTCCTCGGCCCATATCACCTTCGTGCCGGACGAGGAGATCGGCGTCTTCGAGATGGACGGCTATCTGCACCGCACCGACCAGCAATTCCACTTCATCAATGACGGCTATGCCAATCACGAGGAATTTCTCGAGACGCTGGCCTCGCGCAAACGCAAGGCGTTGCGCAAGGAGCGCCGCGCCGCCCTCGAAAACGGCATCAGCATCGACTGGCTGACCGGCCGCGATCTGACGGAACGCATCTGGGATCAGTTCTTCAAATTCTATATGGATACCGGTGGCCGCAAATGGGGCCGGCCCTATCTCACCCGCAAATTCTATTCGCTGATAGGCGAGCGTATGGCCGACGACATCCTGCTGGTCATGGCCAAACGCAACGGGCGCTATATCGCCGGCGCGATCAACTTCATCGGCGGCGATACGCTCTACGGTCGTCACTGGGGCTGCATCGAGGAGCATCCCTTCCTGCATTTCGAAGTCTGCTATCACCAGGCGATCGACTTCGCGCTTTCGAAAGGATTGAAACGGGTAGAGGCCGGAGCGCAGGGCGAACACAAGCTCGCCCGCGGTTACCTGCCGGTGACGACACATTCCGCCCACTATGTCGCCCATGCCGGCCTTCGCCGGGCGATCGGCGACTATCTCGCGCGCGAGCGCGCCGATGTCGAACAGATGAGCGAGCTGCTGAGCGAGCACAGCCCATTCCGCAAGGGCGAGCGCCCGCCGGAGGATTGACGCCGCCTCGCCGGCCGCGCTACCCGGTTAACGACTGCACAAAGAGGAGATTTCGCGATGACCAGCCCGGCCGCCTATGACGACAACAACATCTTCGCCAAGATCCTGCGCGGTGAAATCCCCTCGCACCGTATCTATGAGGACCAGCATACGGTCGCATTCATGGATGTTATGCCGCAGGCCCCGGGCCATGTGCTCGTCGTGCCGAAGGCGGCGTCGCGGAATATTCTCGATGCCGATCCAGCCACCCTCACCCATGCGATCATTGTTGTTCAGAGGATCGCCAATGCCGTCAAGGACGTCTTCGACGCCGACGGCGTGTTCATCGCCCAGTTCAATGAACCGGCCGCCGGGCAAACGGTGTTTCATCTGCATTTCCACATCATCCCGCGCCACGAGGGCGCAGCACTCAAGCCGCATTCCGGCAAGATGGAGGATGGTGCCGTGCTTGCCGCCCATGCCGAAAAGATCAGGGCGGCGCTCGCCTGATATCGATCGCTGCCGAAGCGAGGCAGAGGCAAAGGCAAAGGAAAGAGCAACAAATGAAAAAGGCCGCAGTGACGCGGCCTTTTTCGATTCAATGACGAAAGCTCACTTCTTGCGTGGAACCTTCGGAACCGCACTGCCCTTCTTGGGGGCGTCGCGAACCTCAGGCTCGGCCTGCGGCACCGCCTTGGCGCGGGTCTTGGGGGCCGCTTTCGTCTTCAGCTCGCCATCACCCTGGTCGTCGGCTTCGGGATGCACGACCTCAGCTTCCGGCTTCGGCTTGATCGGAGCCGTATCCGAAATAGCTTCCAACACGATGCCCGGCTTGCCGTCTTCCATCGGGCCGACGGTGACGTTGACGACGCCACCCTTCTTCAGCTTGCCAAAGAGGATCTCGTTGGCCAGCGGCTTCTTGATGGAGTCCTGGATCACACGGGCAAGCGGGCGGGCGCCCATCTTCTCGTCGTAACCCTTCTCCGAAAGCCAGGCGATCGCGTCTTCATGCAGGTCGAAGGTGACGTTCCTTTCGGAAAGCTGGGCCTCCAGTTGCATGATGAACTTCTGCACGACCTTGTGGATCACAGCCGTCGGCAGCGCCGCAAAAGGAATGATCGCGTCGAGACGGTTGCGGAACTCCGGCGTGAACAGGCGGGTCAGCGCCTCCTCGTCCTCGCCGGTGCGCTTGGACGAGCCGAAGCCGATCGCGGCCTTTGCCATTTCGGAGGCGCCCGCATTCGTCGTCATAATCAGGATGACGTTGCGGAAGTCGATCTTCTTGCCGTTATGGTCGGTCAGCGTGCCGTGGTCCATGACCTGCAGCAGGATATTGTAGATGTCGGGATGCGCCTTCTCGATTTCGTCGAGCAGGACCACGCAATGCGGGTGCTGGTCGACGCCATCGGTGAGAAGACCGCCTTGGTCGAAACCGACATAGCCGGGAGGCGCTCCGAGCAGACGCGAGACCGTGTGCCTCTCCATATATTCCGACATGTCGAAGCGCAGAAGCTCGACGCCGAGCGACGATGCCAGCTGCTTTGCCACCTCGGTCTTGCCGACGCCGGTCGGTCCGGAGAAGACATAAGCGCCGATCGGCTTGTTCGGCTCGCGAAGGCCGGCGCGGGCGAGCTTGATTGAGGTCGAAAGGGCTTCGATCGCGATATCCTGGCCGTAGACGACCGAGCGCAGTTCCTTTTCGAGATTAGCAAGCACCGCTTCGTCATCCTTGGAGACGGTCTTCGGCGGAATGCGCGCCATCGTCGCGACCGTCGCCTCGATTTCCTTTTCGGTGATCAGCTTGCGGCGCTTCGACGGCGGCAGCAGCATCTGGGCCGCACCGGTCTCGTCGATGACGTCGATTGCCTTATCCGGCAGTTTGCGGTCGGAGATATAGCGGGCCGAGAGTTCGACGGCCGACTTGATGGCATCGTTCGAATAACGCAGGTGGTGATACTCTTCGAAATAGGGCTTCAGGCCCTTCATGATCTCGATTGCATCCTCGATCGACGGCTCGCTGACGTCGATTTTCTGGAATCTGCGAACCAGCGCCCGGTCCTTCTCGAAGAACTGGCGATATTCCTTGTAGGTGGTCGAGCCGATGCAACGGATCGCGCCCGACGACAGGGCCGGCTTCAGAAGGTTCGATGCATCCATCGCTCCGCCCGAGGTGGCGCCGGCGCCGATCACCGTGTGGATCTCGTCGATGAAGAGAACGGCGCCCGGATATTCTTCCAGTTCCTTGACAACCTGCTTCAGGCGCTCTTCGAAATCGCCGCGATAGCGCGTGCCGGCGAGCAGCGTGCCCATGTCGAGCGAGAAAATCGTCGCGTCAGCCAGCGCTTCGGGAACCTTGCCTTCGACGATGCGCTTGGCAAGGCCTTCGGCGATCGCCGTCTTGCCGACGCCGGGATCACCGACGTAGAGCGGATTGTTCTTCGAACGGCGGCACAGGATCTGAATGGTGCGGCTCACCTCTGCGTGACGGCCGATCAGCGGGTCGATCTTGCCGCCCTTGGCCTTCTCGTTGAGATTGACGCAATAAGCCTTGAGCGCATCCTGCTGCTTCTTGGGGCCGCCCTCTTCCTCGCCGCCGCGGGCCGTCGGCTTGCTGCTTTCGGCTTCGTCCTCGGCACCGCGCGGGGGGCGAGCTTCCGAAGCACCGGGGCGCTTGCCGATGCCGTGCGAGATATAGTTGACGGCATCGTAGCGGGTCATCTCCTGCTCCTGCAGGAAATAGGCGGCATGGCTTTCGCGCTCGGCGAAGATCGCGACAAGCACATTGGCGCCGGTCACCTCTTCGCGGCCGGACGATTGCACGTGGATGACGGCGCGCTGGATGACACGCTGGAAGCCGGACGTGGGCTTCGAATCCTCGTCATAACCGGTGATAAGATTGGAAAGTTCATTATCGACGTACTCGACGAGCGTCTTGCGCAGCGCGTCGAGATCGACATTGCAGGCTCCCATGACCGCGGCCGCATCGGCATCGTCGATCAGGGCGAGCAGCAGATGCTCGAGCGTCGCATATTCGTGGTGCCGCTCATTGGCAAAGGTCAGTGCCTGATGGAGCGCCTTCTCTAAGCTAGGCGAAAATGTTGGCACGTTCAGATCCTCACTTCTTTTCCATGACGCATTGCAGCGGGTGCTGGTGCTGCCGGGCGAAGTCCATCACCTGGCTGACCTTCGTTTCCGCTACCTCGTATGTGAATATTCCGCATTCGCCGACGCCGTGGTTGTGGACATGGAGCATAATGCGGGTGGCACTTTCACGATCCTTTTGAAAAAAACGCTCCAGAATATGGATGACGAATTCCATGGGAGTGTAGTCATCATTCAAAAGCAGCACGCGGTAGAGATTGGGCTTCTTGGTCTTCGGCTTGGTGCGTGTGATGACCGAGGTTCGATTTCCGTTCTCCCCGTTCCTTTCGCCGTCATTCTGCATCCGGATCGGCTTTGCGATCATTGTCATTCATTCCTCAAGCAATCCGGCCTCAAGCAATCCGGCGAAGCATGGGAGGGTGCTTTTCCCGCCGAATATCTGAAACACTAACTTAGTTCATAATAGGCCGATTTTAAGCCCCCTGTCAGTCACTGCAATCAAGAAATGGCCGGGATGCACGGGAAAAACCAAAAAAGTCCCCGGCCGATCCATGGAGGCGTTGCGGCGAAAGTGGAAACAAAAAGACCGGCCACAGATGCGTAGCCGGTCCTCATTTTTCAATATGTAGCGCAGGTTGCGCCTGCAGAATCAGTTCATGCAGCAGCGGGCGTCGAAATCGGCGACGGCTTGGTGGTCTTGGCGACGGCAGCGGCGATCGGCGCTTCATAGGGCTTGTAAGCGGATTTGGCCAGATCGGCATACATCTCGCTAAGCTTCGTCGTCTCGGAGACGAAGCCTTCGAAATATGCCTTGACGTAGTTGCTCTGCAGTTCGAAAGCGGCCTCGAAGCTTTTGACGCCAGCCAGGGTTTCGAAATGCGTCACCGCGTCCTGAAAGGATTTCTTCGAATAGTCCGTGGCTTCGGCGGCAATCGCCTGGAAGCCCCTGGTCGTGTCGGAGTAGGTTCTCAGCGCCGTATCGACGGCTTCCTTGCTCTTCCTGTTTGCATCGTCAAAGTTGAACATGACCGTCCTCCGTTGGGCTGTGGGATCGCGGCAGGGTAGCTGCAGTGCACAAATAGTCAAGTAGTCTTGTGCAGCGCAGCACCCTCGCAGGTTGTGCGCCAATAATAAAACAAAGGATGCGCGCCGGGGCACGTACGTCTTTAACTGATTTTGCTAATATATATCAGATCATCGCAACCGGAAGCTTTAAAATTAATTTTGGCTCTGCAGCCAAAAAACAAAAAGGACCGAACGGATCGCGCCGTTCGGTCCTTTGAAAGCGTTCGAACACGATCAGAGATCGACGTCGAGGATCGCCATCGAAAAGTTGTAGGAGCGGTCGCCGTCCTCGTCATCGACATAGACGAGACCCAGAAATTCGTCGCCGAGATAGACCTCCGCAGAATCATCCTTGCGCGGACGTGCCTTGACGACGACCTGCGGGTTGAGCGTGCGTTTGAAATAGGCGTCGAGCTTCTTGATTTCTTCAGGCTTCACTCTGTCATCTCCGTAAACGGTCTTGATTGGCCGCTTCTTGCACAGGAAAAGCAGCGGTGTAAAGGCAAGGTTGCCACATGGCAATTTCTGTCCCCGCCCGGTTTCCGCCGATTTTTCCCGATCCTTTTCTCCGGCCGCCGCTCAGATATCGGCGCCGATCACCTGGTCCATATTGCGCGACGGCTCGGAACAACCGGCTTCGCCGACGACCTTGGCCGGCACGCCGGCGACCGTCTTCTTGGGCGGAACTGCCTTCAACACGACGGAGCCAGCGGCGACGCGTGAGCAGAAACCGATCTCGATATTGCCGAGGATCTTTGCGCCGGCGCCGATCATGACGCCGCTGCCGATCTTCGGATGGCGGTCGGCGCCCTCTTTGCCGGTGCCGCCGAGCGTGACGCCATGCAGGATCGAGACATTGTCGCCGATAACCGCCGTCTCGCCGACGACGAGGCCGGTGGCGTGATCGAGGAAAATGCCTTTGCCGATACGAGCGGCTGGATTGATGTCGGTCTGGAAGACGCTGGAAGAGCGGCTCTGCAGATAGAGCGCGAAATCACGACGGCCGCGGTTCAGCAGCCAATGAGCGAGACGGTGGGTCTGCAGCGCATGGAAGCCCTTGAAATAGAGCACTGCTTCCATGAAGCGCAGGCAAGCGGGATCGCGGTCGTAGATGGCCTGGATATCGACACGCAGGATGGTGCTCCATTCCGGCCAGTCGAGGAGCATTTCCTCGAAGGTCTGGCGAAGCAGGGTCGCCTGCATGTCGGGATGATCGAGACGTTCGCAGATGCGGTGGATGACACATTCCTCGAGCGAACGGTGGTTGATCACTGTCGCGTAGAGGAAGGCGGCAAGAACCGGGTCCCTTTCGGCGGCGAGCCTAGCTTCCTCGCGCAGGCTATCCCAGATGGGATCCATTACCTTCAACGGATGGCCTGTCTCAAAAGCACGAATGTCAGTCTTTGCGACCATCGCCGCTCTCCTCGTTGCCAGCCGGATACCGTTTTCGGAATGCCAATATATAGGGGAAAACGCCAATAACATAAATGGGTGCCGTCGCCATGGTTTTTTAGCATGGTTTTTCAGCATCACGATGATGTCACTCGCAGCGTTACCCCTTGGCGACCTTTGCATAGAAAGCCAGTACCGCCTGCTTGAAAACCCTGTCGCCGACAGCGAGCATATGATCGCGGCCCGGAATGTCGAGCGCTTCGGCGTTGGGCATCAGCGCCGCCAATTCCTGCGGCGAGCCGGCAATGTCATCCCTGGTGCCGACGCCGATCAGCGTCGGTGTGTCGAGCCTGGCGATATCCAAGCGGGCGACGAGATCGCGCGAGCCGCGGATGCAGTCGGCAAGGGCGACGCGGTCACTCTTTGTCTGGTCGGCGAAGGCGCGGAACATGCGGCCGCGGGCATGTGTCACGTCTTCCAGTGAGGGAGCCAGCAGCGCGTCGGCGATCGGGTCCCAGTCGCCGACGCCGTCGGTCATGCCGATGCCGAGGCCGCCGAGCACCATCGAGCGGACGCGATGCGGATTGGCAAGGGCGGCAAAGACGGAAATGCGCGCGCCCATCGAATAGCCCATGACATTGGCTTGCGGAATGCCGAGATGGTCCAGCAGCGCGATCGCATCGCCGGCCATCACCCATGGGCGATAGGCTTCGGCATCGTGCGGTTTGTCGCTTGCGCCGTGGCCGCGATTGTCGATGGCGATCACCCGATAGCCGGCATCGCCAAGCGTTTTCAGCCAGCCCGGATGCACCCAGTTGACGTTTGCGGTCGAAGCAAAACCGTGGATCAACAGAACGGGCACGCCGGCCGGGTCGCCCTCATCAAAGAAGGCGAGCTGCAATCCGTCATGGGTGAAGCTTGAAAATGCGGGCGTATTCAGGTTCATCAGGTCTTCCTTTTGGCGCGACCATAGTCGAGCGGTCTTTCATCGTGAAGTCAAAAACTGCGCCTAAAAACCGTGGCTGAAAACTGTGTCTGGCGCGGCGCTTTGGCTCTACACATTTGCGGCGAAGGCTTATAAGGTCCGCGCACATTTCAAAGCATTCGGAGAGCGACATGGCCGGCCACAACATTCCCCATTTCCAGAACGACGGCGGTCACCGGGTTATCGAAGTCGGCGTCAAGGAGTTCATGTGCACCGGCGCTTCGGCCCCGTTCGACCATCCGCATATCTTCATCGACATGGGCGACGACAACGAGAAGGTCTGTTCCTACTGCTCGACTCTCTATCGCTTCAATTCGGCGCTCAAGCCCAGCCAGACCAATCCGGCGGGCTGCGTTTTCCACGTGAAGGCGGCCTAACCCGCCGAGACGGATCGGACGGAAAATGCCGATCGAACATGCCGCCATCATCGGCGCCGGGATTTCAGGACTGACCGCCGCGCTTTCGCTTTCGCGCCGGGGTATCAGCTCTGACATCTTCGAGCAGGCAGGCGAACTTGCCGAGATCGGCGCCGGATTGCAGGTTTCGCCGAACGCCTCCCACATCCTTGCCGAGCTCGGTATCCTTGACGGGCTGTCAAAGGCCTGGCTCGAGCCTGAGGCGATCCGGCTGATATCCGGCAGTTCGCTGCGCCAGCTCGCAGCGGTGCCAGCAGGCAAATTCGCGCGGCAACGCTGGGGCGCACCCTATGGTGTCCTGCATCGCAGCACATTGCAGAAAGCGCTTTTGGCTGCGGTCGAGGCCGATCCGCTCTGCCGGCTCCACCTTGGTGTCCGGATGGACGCGACGCTGCCGCCTTTCGAGCGCGACGCCGATGTCGTTATCGGCGCCGACGGCGTCTGGTCGAAGCTCCGGCAATTGGTTCCGGGCAGCCCCTCGCCGCGCTTTTCCGGCAATATCGCCTACCGCTTTACCATTGCCGCGGATGCGGCGCCCGGCTTCCTCGACCCGACAAGCGTTTCGGCATTTCTCGGCGGCTCGGCGCATCTTGTCTGTTATCCCTTGAGGGAGACCGGCAGCTTCAACATGGTGGCGATCACCGCCGGCAATAGCGCCCCGCAGGCCTGGCAAAGCGAACCGAAGGCCGAGCAGCGTGCAGAGCTCAGGACCCGCTTTTCCGGCTGGAACGCCGCGATCGTCTCGCTGCTCGAACAACACCGGGCGCTGACCTTCTGGCCGCTGTTTGAGGCCAGCGCTGGTACGTGGCAGGACGGCCGCAAGACGGTGCTGATCGGCGACGCCGCGCATGCGATGATGCCGTTTGCCGCACAGGGAGCGGCCATGGCGATCGAAGACGCCTACGAACTTGCCGCGTTTCTTTCCAACCGCCCGGTGGCGGAGGCCCTATTACTCTTCGAAAGACATCGAGCGCCACGCATTGCGAAGCTTCGCCAGCGCGGCGCCTTCAATCGGTTTGCCTATCATGCGAAAGGGCCGATCCGGATCGGCCGCGATCTCGTGCTCGGCCTCAAGCCGCCGCAAAGCCTGGCGGCGGATCTCGACTGGATCTACGGCTATCGAGCTCTGCGCCTACCATAAAGCGGTTCAGACGGCACTTGCGGCGGCAAAACCCCGTTCGATATCGGCCTTGAGGTCAACCACATCCTCGAGGCCAATCTGCAGGCGGATGACCGCACCATCGGTCGGGGCCTTGGCGACCTTTCGATCGTTGAGATAAGCGTGCAAGGCGAGGCTTTCAAAGCCGCCCCAGGAATAGCCGAGACCGAAAATCCTCAGTGCATCGAGGAAGGCATGCGCCTTCGCTCTAGATTTCTCGGGACCATCCCCGGCAAGCACGAAGGAAAAGATGCCGCTGGCGCCCTTGAAATCGCGCTTCCAGAGATCGTGAGAGGGAAAACTCGGCAAGGCCGGATGCAGCACGCGGGCAACGTCCTCCCTGCCCTCCAGCCATTCTGCGATATCAAGCGCGCTTTCATAATGCCGCTCGAGGCGCAGGCCCATGGTACGCAATCCGCGCAGGATCTGGTAGGCGTCATCGGGTGCGCCGCAGATACCGAGCACACCGTTTGCTTCCTTCAGCCGCTCCCAGTGTTCGGCATTGGCCGATACCGTTCCGAGTAGGATATCGGAATGGCCGGACGGATATTTCGTCGATGCATGGATCGAGATGTCGACGCCGTAGTCGAGTGGCCGGAAATAGAGCGGCGTCGCCCAGGTATTGTCCATCATGACGACGGCGCCGTGGCGATGCGCAACCGCCGAAATTGCCGGAATATCCTGCATCTCAAAGGTGTTGGAGCCGGGAGCCTCGGTGTGAACAAGCTTGGTATTCGACCGGAACAGGCCTTCGATGCCGGCGCCGATCGCCGGATCGTAATATTCCACCTCGACGCCAAGACGCTTCAACATCGTGTCGCAGAAATGGCGCGTCGGGCCGTAGACCGAATCGACGACGAGCGCATGGTCGCCGGCTGCGACGAACCCCAGGAACGGAATGGTGACGGCCGCAAGGCCCGAGGGGACGAGGATCGTGCCAGCCGAGCCTTCGAGCGCGTCGATAGCTTCGCAGAGCGCGTCCGTCGTCGGGGTGCCGCGCGTTCCGTAGGTATATTTCTGCGAGCGCGTCTCCATCGTCCGCGCATTCGGGAACAACACTGTCGAGGCGTGCACGACCGGCGGATTGACGAAGCCGTGATAGTCGAAGGGATCGTTGCCGATATGGGTCAGGCGGGTGTTGATGCCGGCGTTCTGCAGCAAGCTGTCTTTGTCTTTCATCTCGGAAATAGCCTTTGGCGAGGGGCTGGAAAACAGACTTTTGGACGCCCTGCCGTGTCCGGTCAACCCTTGACGATCGGTTGCGAACGACGTTTCAAACGATGGAATTTCCGAATTTCGCGTTATTTTTCCGCAATCGGACGCCTATTTCCTAATCAACCGCCCTCGAATGCGGCGCAATCTGCCAAAAATCTGATTTTCGCCGCAATTATTGATGGCGACACTTGACCATGGTGACATTTGCGACTGTGATAGGGTACTCGCGCCGGGAGGGTGTCGGGACAATGGGGGCGGCAGGTTTTTCCGCCGGAACTCCCCACAAGAAAATACAAGACAACGGAAAAGGTTGGGAAAAATGAAGAACAAGCTTCTGTCCGCCGCTCTCGGCGCAGCAGTTTTCGCTCTTGGCGCCTCGGCTGCCTCGGCCACGACACTCACCGATGTAAAGGCTAAGGGTTTCGTTCAGTGCGGCGTCAACACCGGCCTTACCGGCTTTGCCGCACCTGACGCTTCCGGCAATTGGGCTGGCTTCGACGTCGACTTCTGCAAGGCCGTCGCTTCGGCCGTCTTCGGCGACCCCACCAAGGTCAAGTACACGCCGACAAATGCGAAGGAGCGGTTCACGGCTCTGCAGTCCGGCGAAATCGACGTTCTCTCGCGCAATACGACCTGGACGATCAATCGCGACACAGCGCTCGGCTTCAACTTCCGTCCTGTCACCTATTATGACGGTCAGGGCTTCATGGTACGCAAGGGCCTGAACGTGAAGTCGGCCCTCGAACTCTCCGGCGCCGCAATCTGCGTGCAGTCGGGCACGACCACGGAACTGAACCTCGCCGATTACTTCAAGACGAACAATCTGCAGTACAATCCGGTCGTCTTCGAAAATCTTCCTGAGGTCAACGCGGCCTACGACGCCGGTCGTTGCGACGTTTACACGACCGACCAATCCGGTCTTTATTCACTGCGTCTGACACTTAAGAATCCCGACGAACATATCATCCTTCCTGAGATCATCTCGAAGGAACCGCTTGGCCCGGCCGTCCGTCAGGGTGACGATCAGTGGTTCGATATCGTTTCCTGGACGGCTTATGCGCTGATCAATGCCGAAGAGTTCGGCATCACCCAAGCAAATGTCGACGAGATGAAGAACTCGCCGAATCCTGACATCAAGCGCTTTCTCGGCAGCGAGGCCGACACCAAGATCGGTACCGATCTCGGCCTGACCAATGAGTGGGCCTACAACGTCATCAAGGGCGTCGGTAACTATGGCGAAATCTTCGAGCGCAACATCGGCCAGGGTAGCCCGCTCAAGATCGCACGCGGTTTGAATGCTCTCTGGAACAAGGGCGGCATCCAATACGCACCGCCGGTTCGTTAATCGAACTCTGGCATAAAACCCGGGATGGCGGCCAAGCCGCCCTCCCATCTTCCAAAAAGCAAAAAGAAAGCCCGATAACGGGCACAAGGGGATTGGCGCGGCATGACGCATGAGGCTGTGGATACGACACCTTTGCATGGCACCGGCTGGACTTTGCGGTCGGCAATGTACGACCCGAAATACCGGAGCATATTTTTCCAGGTTCTAACGATCGTTGTTCTCGTGGTGTTTGTGTGGTGGGTGGCCCACAATACGGCGGTAAACCTTGCCCGTAGCAATACGGCATCGGGTTTCGGCTTTCTCCGCGGTCGCGCAGGTTTCGAAATCGGCCAGTCACTGATCAGCTTTTCGAGCGACTCGACTTATGCACGCGCACTTGTCGTCGGCATTCTGAATACCTTGCTGGTGGCGGTGACCGGCATATTCACGGCGACCATCATCGGCTTCCTGATCGGGATCGGCCGGCTGTCGCACAACTGGCTGATTGCCAAGCTCTGCACGGTCTATGTCGAAATCTTCCGTAACATTCCACCGCTGCTCGTCATCTTTTTCTGGTATCTCGGCGTTCTCTCCGTCTTGCCACAGCCGCGCGAGTCGGTGGGTCTGCCATTCAACATGTTCCTCAATAACAGAGGACTAGCCTTCCCGAAGCCGATCTTCGAGACAGGCATGATAGCGGTCGGTATCGCCCTGGTGATCGGGATTGTTGTCGCTATCGTCATGGCGCGCTGGGCCCATAAACGCCAAGCTGCAACCGGCCAGCCTTTCCACACGATATGGGCGTCGCTCGCGCTGATCGTCGGCTTGCCATTGCTGGTCTTCCTTGTCTCCGGCTTTCCGCTAAGCTTCGACGTTCCGGTCGCTGGAAAGTTTAACCTGACTGGCGGCTCCGTCGTCGGCCCCGAATTCATGTCGCTGTTTCTCGCTCTGTCCTTTTATACCGCCTCGTTCATCGCCGAGATCGTTCGCGGCGGCATTCGCGGCGTTCCAAAGGGGCAATCCGAGGCAGCCGGCGCGCTGGGGCTGCATCCGTCGAGCGTCACGAGACTTGTCGTGGTGCCACAGGCGCTGCGCATCATCATCCCACCGCTGACCAGCCAGTATTTGAACCTGACCAAGAACTCCTCACTCGCCATCGCGATCGGCTTTTCGGATCTCGTTGCCGTCGGCGGCACGATCCTCAACCAGAGCGGTCAGGCAATCGAGATCGTTTGCATCTGGGGCATCGTCTATCTCAGCTTGAGCATTCTCACGTCGCTGTTCATGAATTGGTTCAATGCCAAGATGGCACTGGTGGAGAGATAAGATGTCGATCACCGATAAACCCTTCGTCAGAACGTCAATCCTCGCCGCCGAGCCGCCTCCACGCGGAGAAAGAGGGGCCGGCGCCTGGATACGCCGTAATCTCCTTGCTACCCCGAAAGACGTGATCCTGACGATCCTGGCCCTTGCGCTGATCGCATGGGCCGTGCCGCATCTCGTCAACTGGCTATTCATCCAGGCCGTATGGTTCGGGCCGGACCGGACATTCTGCGCGACGACGGTCCAAGGCGGCATCCAGCCTGACGGCTGGAGTGGCGCATGCTGGGCCTTCATCAGCGCCAAGTACGATCAGTTCATCTTCGGCCGCTATCCGCTCAGTGAGCGTTGGAGGCCGGCGATCGTCGGGATCCTCTTCATTGTGCTTCTGGTTCCGATGCTTATCCCGTCGGCACCGCGCAAGGGCCTGAACGCCATTCTTCTGTTCGCCGTCCTGCCGATCATCGCCTTCTGGCTTCTTCACGGGGGGTACGGCCTCGAAGTGGTGGACACACCGCTCTGGGGCGGGTTGATGGTGACACTCGTCCTGTCCTTTGTCGGCATTGCCGTTTCTTTACCCTGCGGCATTCTGCTAGCGCTGGGACGGCGCTCGAAGATGCCCGTCATCCGCATGCTCTGCGTTACTTTCATCGAGGTCATTCGAGGCGTTCCGCTGATCACCGTTCTGTTCATGGCAAGCGTGATGCTGCCGCTTTTCCTTCCCACGGGCTGGAACGTGGACAAACTCCTGCGGGCGCTGATCGGTGTTTCCATTTTCACGTCGGCCTATATGGCGGAAGTCATCCGAGGCGGCCTTCAGGCGATCCCGAAGGGACAGTTCGAAGGCGCAGATTCGCTTGGCCTTGGCTATTGGCAGAAGACCCGGCTGATCATCATGCCGCAAGCCATCAAGCTGGTGATCCCGAGCATCGTGAACACCTTCATCGGAACGTTCAAGGACACATCGCTGGTCACCATTATCGGCATGTTCGATCTGCTCGGCATCGTGAAACTGAACTTCTCCGATGCCAACTGGGCGAGCGCGGTCACGCCGATCACGGGTCTGATCTTCGCGGGCTTCATCTTCTGGCTGTTCTGCTTCGGCATGTCGCGCTATTCAGGCTTCATGGAACGCCATCTCGATACCGGCCACAAACGATAAGAATGAGGGAATATAGTCATGGCTGAAGCTCCAGCTAAAAAACTCACCGTTTCCGCAACGGAAGTGGCGGTCGATATCGTCAATATGAACAAGTGGTACGGCGATTTCCACGTGCTGCGCGACATCAACCTCAAGGTCATGCGCGGCGAGCGCATCGTCATCGCCGGCCCGTCGGGTTCCGGCAAGTCGACGATGATCCGCTGCATCAACCGCCTGGAAGAGCATCAGAAGGGCCGCATTATCGTCGACGGCACCGAACTCACCAACGACCTGAAAAAGATTGACGAGGTCAGGCGCGAAGTCGGCATGGTGTTCCAGCACTTCAACCTCTTCCCGCACCTGACGATCCTTGAAAACTGCACTTTGGCGCCGATCTGGGTGCGCAAAATGCCGAAGAAGCAGGCGGAAGAGGTCGCCATGCACTTTCTGAAGCGCGTCAAGATCCCCGAGCAGGCCAACAAATATCCAGGCCAGCTTTCCGGCGGCCAGCAGCAGCGTGTGGCGATCGCCCGGTCGCTGTGCATGAACCCGAAGATCATGCTGTTCGACGAACCAACCTCGGCGCTCGATCCTGAGATGATCAAGGAAGTGCTCGACACCATGGTGGGTCTTGCCGAGGAAGGCATGACCATGCTCTGCGTCACCCATGAAATGGGCTTTGCCCGCCAGGTTGCCAACCGGGTCATCTTTATGGACCAGGGCCAGATCGTCGAGCAGAATTCGCCGGCCGAGTTCTTCGACAATCCGCAGCACGAACGCACCAAGCTGTTCCTCAGCCAGATCCTGCACTAAGCTCAAGCACTGATACCTTTCAAAGACCCGCCTCGCCCTCCGGCTCGGCGGGTCTTTCGTATTCAGCGCGAGGCTATCGCCTTCAATAGGCTGCAGAGACCGGCAAGACCGGAATCGGAGCCGCCTGACGCAACGCCGCCCGGCGATGAGATATCAGCGCAGCGAACGAGCATCTTGCGCTGTTCGTTGACCGGCCTCGCCCGGAAGGCCTCCAAAGTGCGGGCCTGCGATGCACTGAGGGTCTCCTCAGCCGCGGGTTTGTTGCTGCCGCCTGCCCTGCCGATGGCAAGATCGGCATCGACACCGCTGCCGCGTCTGACCGAGGCCGTGGCGTCGGTATCAAGCCCGTCGGAACCGCCGATGCGTGCATTGAGATCGGCATTGACGCCGCGCCCGCCGCCGAGCCTGGCATTGGCGTTCGCGTCGAGACCTTTGCCGCCGCCGACACCGGCATTGACATTGGCATCTACGCTCCGGCCGCCGCCGGCATTGGCTGTCGCATCGGCATTGACGCCGCTCGAACCGCCGACGGACGCATTGGCATCGGCGTTGACGCCATTACCGCCGCCCAGCGATGCTCCGACGTCGGCGCTGACGGCATTGCCGGCATTTACCGATACGCCGACGTCGATAGCGTGTGCATCGCTTGTCGGCATGGCAAGCAGGGCGCAGGTGGATGCAAGCACTGCCAAGGATAGTCTATTGTGATTATCGGTCATATCTTCCTCCGTTTCCATTCGCCGAGCGACCTGCCCGGCAATCGAAAATCGAGGAACGCGCGTGCCTTCGATCGTCTGGACGCCTGCAACCTGCAAGACGTCCATGGCAAGGCAACGTGAAGGGTTGACGAATGTTTCACTCCCCTGCACGGCAAGTCGGCTCAGTGGCAGGGAATGATCTTTCACGGTTATTGAAATGTGAATCGACAAACTGACTGTGCCAAAAGCGAACATGTCGTGCAGCGACGGAAGCGCCGGTTGCGTATATGCTTGGCGCTTGCGTCAGGAACCTTGCGTGCCGGCAAGCAAAGCTCGGTACTCGATGCGATCAGCATGCGATTGATCCATTTGCAGCGTTTTCGAAAAGATCGCTGCACCTTGCCTGGAATTTGACTTTCCACCACCGATTGAGATGACCAAAAATAACTTCCCCTCCTTCTGGATATATCAGGCAGGAGGTCCATGTTTCAGCATGGTCTCATCTAATGAAACTGGAGGTTCAAGAATGGGCATTTTCGACAAGATCAAACATGCAATCTTCGGAGAAGCGAAAGCAGCCGAACCCGTTGCATCAGGCGCGCCAAAGACGCAGCCCGCGCAGGCTCCTGTCTCGCCGTCGCCACCGCCCAGTACCGCACCTGCAGCCTCTCCCGCTCCGAGCAAGCCGGCTTCAACCACAGCCGCCGCCACAGCCACAGTCGATATCGTCCCTATCCTGGACGCGGCCGTGAAAAAGAGCGGCCAGAAACTCGATTGGCGTCGCTCGATCGTCGACTTGATGAAAGCCGTTGGGATGGATGCGAGCATGGCCGAGCGCAAGGAACTCGCCACCGAGCTCGGCTATACCGGCGACAGTGGCGATTCCGCCAAAATGAATATGTGGCTGCACAAGGCGCTGATGAAGCGGCTTTCGGAAAACGGCGGCAAAGTACCGGCCGATCTGCTCGATTAATCGATGAGCGAGAACTGCCGGCGCTTCGCGACAGATGCTCATCTGGCGCAGAAGCGTCGGCAATCCGGGGCACACGCCGATCGGATCGGAGGCTGTGAGTCCCCTTGCCCGCAGGCATTGGAACCAATAACGTTCCCCTCGATTACTTCGATAATCGATCAGGGGAGAATGAAATCCAATGAGATTGATGGCAGTCGTCGGCGTTGCGCTTAGCTTGGGCTGTATTTCGGCCGCGGAATCCCCTTCAAACTATCAATCCTACAGAGGCATCCGGGTCGATACCGACCCGGTCCTCCTGGCTCGATACGACAAGGCGCTCCGGTGGTGCGTGCCGGAGGCAGGCTCGTTGAGGCGCGGCTCGCCGGATCCGCAAAGCCTGCTTTACAACGCGGCGCTCAGAAACTGCCTCTCCAGACGCGGCTTCGTCGACCGAGGCGTCTACGCCTATCCCATTCCCCATGTATACTTCGAGCATTTCTTGGATCGCTAAGAAGAGCCAATCCGCGATAGAAATTCGAAGGTATAAGCCCCACCGTATTGCGGGGGGGCTTATCAACTACGCCTGCCCGCAAGTCCGATGAGTTTCCGGATCGAGCCGCGGCCGAAATGAATATGCTGCATGGATCTTGCACGGCGGATTGATCCAAGCCGGGCCGGTCGACGGAGCAAGCTCGATTACATGGAGAGGGACTTCCCCGCCACCGGTCTAAGCGCCACCGGTCCGAGGTCTCGCACCCGGATACCTCTCGTGCCAGCCGCTTTTGCAATGGGTTGGCGAGCAATTGACCGGGTGATGAGAGAGCTGCGATTCGTGCTGCAATGTTGACGGTCGATGCAAAGAGATCGCCCGCTCTGCAGATGACTGGGCCGTGGTTCAGCCCGGCATCGAGTGAGTGGTCGGCGGTTCTTTGCGGCATGCCTGCAACAGCGTTCCGAGTAGCTGGGGATCGCTGTATCGGACTGAGAAAATGACGGCATTGCCTTATCGCCGATCCGTTTGATCGGGGGCTGATTGTGACGTTCGAGGTGCAGCCGATTCGACGGTCAGGCCCCCCTTACCATCTCGATCAGTACCAATTATCAGGGCGAGACCGCCCAAAATTGCCAAATTCACAAAAAAAATGACTATTCCGCCTTTGGCGAGAGGAATCCAGTCACGCCATCAGGTTTTCCTAAAGTTTTCAATGGATGCATGTCGCTGTAGTTGCAGAAAGAATAATTCTCGGAATACGAGACATTTATATTGCCCCAATTTGGGCGACTCAAAATTCCGCAAATATTTCAAAACGTAACATCGGAGTGATTAAGATAATGTGGCAGCAATAAGGCTATGCTTGTCAAGCACTTACTGTCGCGTTGCTGTTGCGCGCTCCAAAATGTCGCCCTATAACCTGCCGCCGTAACGCTGGATTAACCTAAAATATTAACGGGCAGGGGTTGAGGAACAAGACCATGACAACATACTACGTAGCGACGACTGGCAGCAGCAACGGTAACGGCAGTACCTCCTCTCCTTTCCGTACGATCAGCGACGCGATGGCGTCGAACCTTAAGCCAGGCGACGAGGTCGTGGTGAAGCCGGGGACCTACAACGAGAGTATTCACATCGACAAGGACGGCTCGGCGGCTGGCAACATCACGCTGCGCTCGGAAGTGCCCGGCGCAGCCCTGATCCGGCCACCAGCGGGCTCGTACACCGGGATCAGTGTCAACGGCAATTACGTGGTCATCAACGGCTTCGACATCAAAGGCGGCACCGGCGACGGCATCGAAGCGAACAACGTCCACCACATCCAAATCCTCAACAATACTGTCCACGACAGCGGGGAGTCGGGCATTCAGTTCAACCAATCGGACTTCATCCGCATCGAAGGGAACGAGACCTACAATAACGCGTCATCGGGCTGGTACTCGGGGATCTCGATCTACCAGAACCGGAACATTACAGGCGATACCTCGACGGACGGCTACCGGACGATCGTTCGCAACAACGTCTCGCACGACAACGTCACGAAGTCGGGTGCGCACACGGATGGCAACGGCATCATCATCGATGATTTCCAGAGCACGCAGACGAGCGGTCACCCGAACTACACATTCAAGACCCTGGTTGACAACAACCTCGTCTACGATAACGGCGGCAAAGGCATCCAGGTTACCTGGAGCGACTCCGTCACGGTGCAGAACAACACCGCATACCACAACAATCAGGACCCGGCGAACACCGGCACCTGGCGCGGCGAGCTGAGCAACTCGGCGTCGAACAACAACACTTGGGTCAACAACATTGCCGTTGCGGATCCATCGGTCAACAAGAACAACACTGCGATCGATAACACGTCTACCGGCGGCGCCAACAACAACGTCGTCTGGGCCAACAACATCACCTACAACGGCACGGCCGGCCAGGCATCGGTCAAGACCGACGGCGGCAACGCGATGCCGAGCACGGCGAACGGTAACAAGCTCGGCGTCGACCCGAAATTCGCGGGGGCAGCAAGCGACAACTTCCACCTTGGCTCCGGCTCGTCGGCGATCGACGGCGGAACCACCAAGTACGGCGTCGGCTCGGTCGATCTGGACGGCCACACTCGCGTCGTCGGATCTGTCGATATTGGTGCCTACGAATCAGGCTCCAGCTCGGCACCGGGAACGCCGACGCAGCCGGGAACGCCGACCACGCCGACACAACCGGGAACGCCAACTACGCCGACGCAACCGACAACGCCAACCCCGCCGACGACGAAGGAATTCATTGGCACCAACGGCAATGACATCCTGCCCCACACCGGTCAGTCCAACGGTGGCAACGAAACCTTCAAGGGTCTCGGCGGCAGTGACGTGTTGAAGGGCGGGGCCGGCGCGGACGTGCTCGACGGCGGTAGCGGCAACGATACGGCCAGCTATGCGGGCTCCGGCGCGGTCAACGTCAGCTTGGCGACTGGAGCTGCATCGGGCGGGCAAGCAGCCGGTGACAAGATCGTCGGCATCGAAAACTTGACTGGCTCCAGCTACAACGACGTACTGACCGGCGGCAATAACGGCAGCAACGTTCTCACTGGCGGGGCTGGCGCGGACAAGCTGGACGGCGGCGCCGGCGCGGACAAGCTCGACGGCGGTAGTGACAGCGACACGGCCACCTATGGGGTCTCCACCGGGGCGGTCAACGTCAACCTGGCAACTGGGGCCGCATCGGGCGGGTATGCCACCGGTGACAAGTTCATCAGCATCGAGAACTTGACTGGCTCAAGCTACAACGACGTGCTGACCGGCAATAGCGGCAGCAACGTTATCCAAGGCGGGGCCGGAAAAGACATCATGACCGGTGGCGCCAGCTCGGATACGTTTGCCTTCAAGGCACTGGCGGAAATGGGGTCCGGCTCGAACCGCGACGTCATCACCGACTTCCAGAAAGGCGTCGATAAGATGGACTTCTCGGCGATAGATGCGAATGGCTCTGCGCAGGGCGATGGAGCCTTCCATTTGCTGGCACAGGAGAACGCCTCTTTCGACCACAAGGCTGGCGCGCTCACTTGGCACTATGAAGACAAGGCTGGGTCTGCGAGCGATGCTACCGTTATCCAGGGCGACCTGAACGGCGACGGCGTTCAGGACTTCCAGGTTCAGCTGAAGGGCCTCGTCCACCTGGGGGCAGGCGATTTTCTCCTGTAATTATACCCGTTGTGGCGGTCGTCCGATCGCCACGACAACCGTACTGACAATCCGAGCGCCGGTCAGGCGCTCGGATTTTGAGTCTCCGTCCATTCGCCGACCGAAAGGTGCTGGTGACCAAGGTGGCACCTCATTCGTCGTATTGCGAGATCAGTTCGGACAATAATTCCGCACAGGTCTGAAACGCGTCGCAATCTTTCAGATTCGCTCCTTACACTTTCAATTCTTTGTTTTACGCATGTCGTTGCCGCAAGATCGCTGCACATTTTTGCGCGGCATGCTTTAGCGGCGTGTCCTCCGTTTCCAGAAGCAGTTGGCCGACCGCAAGCTGCTGATTGTCGACGAACTTGGAGAGCGGTAGCAAGCCCACAGGTCAGTGAGACGATGGAGGCCCGTAATGGTTCGGTTGCGCAAGGGGCCTCGCAGCTGCGCCATCGGACTCAATCATTCTAACTTAGCTAAGGGACGCCCGTCCGGCGGCCGTACGCGCGATTGGCCGGACGGCGGTCTAAATGGGCGCCTGGTGACCAGACCCTTCGGGCTGCTCACCAGGCGGCTTCAAGTCACTGAATTTGTGGCGACCCCTGCAGGAATCGAACCTGCGACAACCTGCTTAGAAGGCAGGTGCTCTATCCAGCTGAGCTAAGGGGCCGTCCGGCGGTCGCGTTTACGGAGCGCGACCGGATGCGGCAGTTCTGGACGAGAAACCTCAATGCGTCCAGGGCTGCGTGCGGGTATAGCGGAAATTATCCGGATAGGCGACAACCTGGCGGACCGGATCCTTGGGCGCCATGACCCGGTATTCGATGCCGTTGCCCCGGGCATAGGCTTCGGCCAGTTCCTGCGATTCGAAGGTGAGCTTAACCTGCTGGCGCGTATCGCCGGAGGAGGTGTAACCCATCATCGGATCGATCTTGCGCGGCGACTCCTGATCGAATTCAAGCACCCAGAGATGGGTCTTGGCCTTGCCGGACTGCATGGCGGTCTTGGCTGGACGATAGATCTTGGCAGACATGACTGCGCGTCTCCGACTATGCGGGCAGCGCCCGCCTTTCATGGTCTCAACCCCGTTGCCGGAGCTTTTGCTTCATCGCTAGAGATAACGCGAAGAGATGAATTTTGCTTATCCGCGAATCCCTGGCTTTTCAAGAAAAAAGGCGGTTTATGACGCGGCGTCGACCCCATCGCGTTGATGAGGCGATGCTTCGGATACAAGGATATCGGCAGACAGCAGGTTGCGCAATATTACCGGTCGTCTCATGTTGTGATCACAATCTGATTGCCGCCGCCAGCCCTCGGGACTATTTACGGCTCAGTCAATTTCAGTGGATTTGCACACATGATGAGACGTTCGGCTGAGTTCAACGCCATTGTGATCGGGGCTGGCATTACGGCTTTCTTCTACGTTGCCATCAGCTACGCCCAATATATCGGCCTGCTCGAACGCGGCTGAGGCAGCCCCTACCGTCCGTTTGCGCCCGGCAGGGTGAATAAACGGCCAATCCCAGATTTTCCTGTACGCATCCACATATCACATTGAAAACTTCCGCCGGAGCTGGATTTATGGGTTGCGACGGTGAAGTGAACCGTGTATCTCCCCGCCACGGCACGGAGTGTAGCGCAGTCTGGTAGCGCATCTGGTTTGGGACCAGAGGGTCGGGAGTTCGAATCTCTCCACTCCGACCATTCAATTTCCCGATATTTTTGGATCTTTGACGGCGGCATCGCGGCTCGCATGCTCGCGCGCAGTCACTTCGCCTTCTGGGTCGTCGTGGCGCTGACGATCCTGTCACCCGGCTTGATCCCGAGTTTGGCGACGATGCCGGCATTGAGTTCTACGACGTATTTCACCTTGCCCATCGAATCGATGATATCGCGCGAATAGGGCACGGCCTTTTCCTTGATGTGGCGGATCGTGCCGGTGTCGTCGGCAAAAAGCATGTCGAGCGGCAGGGTGGTGTTTTCCATCCACATGGTGACGCGCCGCGGTTCGTCGAAATCGAAGATCATGCCGGCATCATCGGCCATCGTCTTGCGAAACATCAGGCCGTAGGCGCGCTGATCAGGGGTCGAGGCGATCTCGACGGTGAAATGGAGCAGCTTGCCCGCGGCGGTCTGGATGAGCAGCGGCTCCTTGTCGAACCGCATCTCCTCCTCGGCCAAGGCCGGCAGGGCGACCATGAAAAAAAGCGCCAGGATGGCGCTTCTGATCGCATGAAGAAGAATGAGACCGCGCATATCAATGCGACCGGCTGGCCGGGCTCGGAACGTCGGGATGGATTTCTGCGGCCATCAGGCCCTTTTCGCCGTCGCCGAAGCGGACGAGCACCACCTGGCCGGGACGAAGCTCCGTCAGGCCGAAGCGGCGGAGCGTCTCCATGTGCACGAAGATGTCTTCCGTGCCCTCGCCGCGCGTCAGGAAGCCGAAGCCCTTGGTACGGTTGAACCACTTGACCAGCGCACGTTCCAGCCCGCTCGTCGCGGTGACCTGCACATGGGTGCGCACCGGCGGCAGTTGCGAAGGGTGGACCGCGGTCGACTGGTCCATCGAAAGGATCTTGAAGGCCTGGTAGCCGCGCTCGCGGCGCTGGATGAGGGCGACGATGCGCGTTCCCTCGAGGATCGTCTGGTAACCGTCGCGGCGCAGGCAGGTCACGTGCAGGAGGACATCCTGCATGCCGTTGTCGGGCACGATGAAGCCGAAACCCTTAGCGACGTCAAACCACTTGACGACGCCGGTGATTTCAACAAGATCGACCGGCTCTCCCGATAGCTCGTCGAGGTCGGAGTATTCGTTCGATGAAATCCTATCAGCCATTGTCGCCAGCCCCTCGAATACGCGTCACACTGTTACGGTTAACTGATTCTTGAAATCAAGATTAACATCTTGGTAACGGATAAGCGCAAGTCCTAGTTTTCGGTTATTCCCAACTGCACATTTTCCAAACATGACTTGCCCGAAGCTGACCTCAGCTCGCCGAAAAAGACCAGCCCCAATAAAGGAGTAGATAGAATGCGTTATCTCCATACAATGGTACGAGTCAAAGACCTGGACGCCTCGCTCGCTTTTTACACCACGCTGTTCGGGCTGGAGGAGATTCGCCGCCACGAAAACGAGAAGGGCCGCTTCACCCTGGTTTTCCTGGCCGCTCGCGATGATCTCGACCGTGCACGCAGCGAAAAGACCCCCTGCCTCGAGCTTACCTACAACTGGGACACGGAAGATTATAGCGGAGGACGCAATTTCGGCCACCTCGCCTATGAGGTCGACGATATTTACGCAACCTGCCAGAAGCTGATGGACAACGGCATCACCATCAATCGGCCGCCGCGCGATGGGAACATGGCCTTCGTGCGCTCGCCCGACGGCATCTCGATCGAAATTCTGCAGAAGGGCAGCCCGCTTGCCGCCGCCGAACCTTGGGCCTCGATGGGCAATACCGGCGCCTGGTAAGGCTTTTCGCCGCAAGGCTTTTGCGAGGCTTGCGGCTTTTGCGATTTCGGGTCCGGCCGGCGCCTTGACGCTTGCCGCGATCCGGCCCCGCAGGCAATCTCCCGATGACTCGAAGCGGAAGACGGCGGTTTTCGCCCGTTTTCCGCATCAACTGGAGACTGTCGCTTGCGTAATATCGAACTGCGGATGCCCCTGACGGGCGCTTTGCTGATCGCCACCTCGGTGCTGGCGCTATCCGGCTGCGCGTCGGACAAGAAGGCGCTCGACTCTGCGGCAGCGGTTCCAGCGCAAGCCGCAGTACCGCAGCTTGCTCAGGCAGCGCCTGCAAAAAATGCCCCACGCTCAATGTATTCGGACCCCCGGCTCGTCAACGTCTCCGGCGCTCAGGCCGCGCCCCAGGTCGTCGCTCAGGATCCGAATGCCGCCGTCCCGCCGGCCGATCCGGCGACGGCAGCGCCTGCCAATATCGGCGGGCTGGTGCTGCAGTCGACCCGAATCAACGCCCAGGCGATGAGCATCTTTTCGGATCATCAGCCGGGGCCGCAGAACAATGGCACGTCAACCGTCATTCAGCCGCAGGCCTATGCGCCGGTTCAAGGCGCAGTACCCGCAAGAAGCAGCGTCTACAGCCAGCCGCCTACATCAGCACAGCCGGCGGAGCCGGTGTTGCCGCAGCAATCCTCGCAGAATGGCAGCACTCAGCCTGCGCCCGTTCAAACAGCATCGTTGGCAACAGACGGCGGTCCGGCCCCGACGATGAACGCGCTCTACAGCGCGCCGAAGCAGAACCTGCTCGGCAGCCTTTCCGGCTTGCTGCATAAGGCTGCCCTGCCCGGCATGACGCGTATCGGGCCGAACGGGCTGCATCTCCAGAATGACAAGGTCGAGGTCGGCTGTTTCAAGCCTGAGCTGCTGAGTGTGATCAAGACGGTCGAAAGCCATTTCGGCCGGCCGGTTATCGTCACATCAGGCTATCGCGACGAAGAGCATAACCGCCTCGTCGGCGGCGCCGATGAATCGATGCACAAGAGCTGCGAGGCGGCCGACATCCAGATCGACGGCGTGACGAAATGGGATATCGCCGCCTATATCCGCTCGCTGCCGAACCGCGGCGGCGTCGGCACCTATTGCCACACCGATTCAGTCCATCTCGACACCGGCAAAAGCCGCGACTGGAACTGGGGCTGCGGCGGCAAACGCGCGCCGATGACGACCGCAAGAGCGATCTGACGGCCGCGCAATTTTCGCATGACGTTACGGAATCGCCGCCTCCTCTTGTTAAAGAAACAACCGGCAGCCTATTGATTCAGCTTTAATAATCAGCTCTTCGAACGCATTCAGATTTCCTGTCATTTTTTTGAAAGAAATCCGAATTGGCGCTTGCGGGATTCAAAACGCCTGACTATAAGGGCGCCACCACGAAGGAAGCGCCCTTCGTCTATCGGTTAGGACACCAGATTTTCATTCTGGGAAGAGGGGTTCGACTCCCCTAGGGCGTACCACTTTCTCTCCATATAGAAGCCATTGCATCCGCTTGCAGAAGTCTGCGCGTGGTCCTATTTTAACTGGGCCGGCCTGCGCCCTTCGTCTATCGGTTAGGACGACAGATTCTCATTCTGTAAAGAGGGGTTCGACTCCCCTAGGGCGTACCAGATCCAGTCACAACGCCTACAGCGCGCGACCTGCTTTGGGACAGAGCACCGCCGAGAGTTCAATTCATTTTTAGGAAGACTATCTCAGCGGCGAAGTAAGCATCGACCTGGCCCGCCACATCGGCCAGCTTGGTTGCCGGCGGCACGAGATCAATGTCTTCCAACATGTCGTCGATCCAGTTTCGTACCCTGAGATATGTTTTTCCACAGCCACAAAAAATTCGGCGATAACGATGATTTTTTCGCGTCTTGGCGCTTGCGGCTTTTGAAGGTGCTGACTATAAGGGCGCCACCACGAAGGAAGCGCCCTTCGTCTATCGGTTAGGACGACAGATTCTCATTCTGTAAAGAGGGGTTCGACTCCCCTAGGGCGTACCACTTTCCCTCCGAATTCCTCATCTTCAACCTTTTTGCGCGGCTATTCTATTTTGCCGGCGCAGCATCGCAGACACGCAGCTGGATGCGGCGGGCGCCTTGGTAATGCTCGGCGCCCAGCGAACCCACCACGTGCAGGCTGGCGCCGCGTGAGTTGAGGAGAAGATTACCAAGTGGCGTATCGGCGGCGCGGAAGGCGATGCCGTCGAGCCGCGATCCGTCCATTGCCTCCATCGTCACCTTCACATGTTTCTCGCCGACCAGGCGTGCATCGCGCACACGATGCGCCGGCACGGCAAAGAGCGGCTGTGCATGGCCGGAGCCATAGGGACCGGCGGCCTCCAGGCGGTCGATGAGTTCGAGCGTGGCGCCGCTGGCGCCGATCGCGCCGTCGATCTTCAGCGTCTCGTTGGCGACGAGACCGGCCACCGTTTTTGTGGCCTTCTCTGTGAAGAAGGTCCTCAGCCTGCCGAGATTGGCGCGCTCGACCGTCAGCCCGGCGGCCATCGCGTGACCGCCGCCCTTGACGAGCAGCCCTTCATCGACCGCGGCCCGCACCATCCGGCCCATGTCGAAGCCGTTGATGGAGCGGCCCGAGCCAGTGCCACGGCCGGAGGGGTCGAAGGCGATTGCAAAGGCGGGGCGTTTGAATTTTTCCTTCAGCCGTGCAGCAATCAGGCCGACGATGCCCGGATGCCATTTGTCATGGGCGGTGACGATGACGGAGGCACCCTCGCCGTCGCCATATTCGGCGAGCGCCTCGGCTTCCGCCTCCTGCAGCATGACGGTCTCCATCGCCTGGCGTTCGCGGTTGAGCTCGTCGAGGCGTTGGGCGATCACATCGGCCTCCCCGGCGTCGTCGAGCGTCAGCAGCCGGCTTCCGAGTGCCGCGTCGCCGATCCGCCCGCCGGCATTGATGCGCGGGCCGATCAGGAAGCCGAAATGATAGGGGGTCACCGGGCCCGCGAGCCCGGCCTTGCGGAAGAGGGCCGCTAGCCCGGCATTGCTCTGGTGGCGGGCAGCGACCAGCCCCTTCACCACATAGGCGCGGTTGAGACCTTTCAGCGGCACGACATCGCAAACCGTCGCCAGTGCGACGATATCCAGCCATTGCAAGAGGTCGAGCGCCAGGATGCGCTTATTGCCGGCGGCGCGCAGCAGCCTCAACGTCGCGACCAGCACCATGAAGACCACACCGGCTGCGCAAAGATGCCCCTGCCCTGAGAGATCGTCCTCGCGATTGGGGTTGACGAGCGCGTGGCAGGGCGGCAGCTCATGTGTCACCTGGTGGTGATCGATGACGACGACATCAATATTGCGCGCGGCAGCGGCCGTAAGCGCCTCGTGACTGGTCGAGCCGCAATCGACGGTGACGATCAGCCGGGCGCCATTGTCGATCAACTGGTTGATCGCCGCCGGATTGGGGCCGTAACCTTCGAAGACGCGATCGGGAATATAGATGTTCGCCTTGACGCCGAAATGGCTGAGGAAGCGAAACATCAGTGCCGAGGAGGCCGCGCCGTCGACGTCGTAGTCGCCGAAGATCGCGACGCTCTCGCCGCGGTCGATGGCGCTCAGGAGGCGGGTGGCCGCCTTTTCGCAATCGGTCAGCTTATGGGGATCGGGCATCAGGCTGCGGATCGTCGGATCGAGGAATTCGACTGCCTCGTCCACCGTCACGCCGCGCCCGGCCAGCACGCGGGCGATCAGATCCGGCAGACCGTGGATCTGCGACATGGCGAGCGCCCGGTTCTGCCCGGCCTGGTCGAGCCGCGCGACCCAGCGATTATCGAGCGCGGATTTCTCCACGCCGAGAAACGCGCGCTGTACCGGATCGACGAGATCTGCCATGCCATACTCCGCTGACTTCATCTGCTCTTTCTACAGAAGCAGCGGAGATAACATAGCGATGGATTTGCAAACACGGGTTATTTACCAGAACACTGCCCAGACGATCATGGCAATGCCGCACAGTTGCACCAGCATGACCGAAAACAGCGTTAGCAGAATGGCCCAGTTGCGGCCTTCTGTCTGTTCGTCGCCATCAGGCTCATCTGGGGCCTCTTGACGAGTTTCACGGTAGGTCGGCTTGAGCATTTCCTCAAGCATATCAGGACGGTCCGGCGGCGCCTCGCCCGGGCAGCCATACCCCTTCCCGGCGTGGCTGTCCTTGCTCATGAAATTCTCCACGCAGACGACTCACCAATCTCCGGTTTAGTTATATCAATATTTCGGTATCTGTTAATATAGACTTCCGTAAGGGGAGGTTGAAAAAATCGCAAAAAATCGCCCTGTAGAGACAGAGCGGTTCAACGGATCCAGACGATCGGGAGGGCTCAGCCGTCCTCTTTCGGCCGCTCGATTCGAATCACCTGCGGTTCGCCGAAGAGATAACCTTCCGACTTGATCGAGGCGACCGCCTTGCGCACCGACTCTTCCATCGTCGCATGGGTGACGAGAATGATCGTCTGGTGGTGCGACGGCGCCAGATGCTGCTTCGAGCGTTGGACGATCGATTCCAGCGAGATGTTGTTTTCGGCCATGCGGGTTGCGACGCTGGCAAAGACGCCGGTGCGGTCGAGCACGGTCAGGCGGATGAAATAACCGCCCTCGTGGCTCTGCATCTGCGCCTTGCGGTAGGGTTCCAGCGCCTTTGCGGGATGGCCGAGCACCGGCACGCGCTGGGCGCCCGGTTGGCTTTTGGCGATATCGGCAATGTCACCGAGCACCGACGAGGCCGTGGCATTGCCGCCGGCGCCGGGGCCGACCATCAGCAGTTCGCCGAGCACGTCGGATTCGATCGCCACCGCATTGGTGACGCCATCGACCTGGGCAATGACCGAATCGACCGGCACCATGGTCGGATGCACGCGCTGCTCGATGCCGGTATCGGTGCGCTGGGCAACACCCAAGAGCTTGATGCGATAACCGAGCTCGGCGGCAGCGTGAATATCCTCGATCGAGATGTTGGTGATGCCTTCGAGATAGATGTCATCGGCGGCGATGCGATTGCCGAAGGCGAGCGTCGTCAGGATCGACAGCTTGTGGGCGGTGTCGTTGCCCTCGATATCGAAGGCCGGATCGGCCTCGGCATAACCCAGCCGCTGCGCTTCCTTCAGGCACTCGGCGAAGGAAAGCCCCTCCTTTTCCATCTTGGTCAGGATGTAATTGCAGGTGCCGTTCATGATGCCATAGATGCGCGAGACGGAATTGCCGGTCAGCGATTCACGCAGCGCCTTGATGACGGGAATGCCGCCGGCAACTGCCGCCTCGAAATTCAGCAGCGCGCCCTTCTCCTCGGCGATCGTCGCAAGCTCGACGCCGTGATAGGCAAGCAGCGCCTTATTGGCCGTCACCACATGGAGACCACGTTGCAGTGCGGCGCGAACGGAGATGTTGGCAGCCCCTTCGGCGCCGCCCATCAGCTCGACGAAGACGTCGATATCGCCCTTTTCGGCAAGGTCTTCCGGCCGGTCGAACCAGGCGACATTGGCAAGATCGATGCCGCGGTCCCTCGCCCTGTCACGCGCGGAAACCGCGGTGATGGTGATCGGACGCCCGCAGGTGACGGCAAGCTCGTTGCTCTTCTGCTGAATGATGCGGACAAGCGAGGCGCCAACGGTGCCCAAGCCCGCAATGCCGATTTTGAGGGCATCTGCCATGGATCGATCCTGAAATGTCTGTGTAGCGGCAGCCGCCGAACGCGGCTGCCTTAGGTTGGATTAACGGTGCGCGTTCAGTGAGATGACGTTGTGCATCGTCTCGTCTGCCGTCGACATGAACTTCTTGATGTTGCGCGCAGCCTGGCGGATGCGGTGTTCGTTTTCGACAAGCGCCAGACGGACGTAGTCGTCGCCCATTTCACCGAAGCCGATGCCCGGGGCAACGGCGACGTCAGCCTTCTCGACCAGCAGCTTGGAAAACTCAAGCGAACCGAGATGACGGAATTTTTCCGGGATTTTCGCCCAGGCGAACATGGTGGCAGCCGGCGGCGGCACGTCGAAACCGGCCTTGCCGAAGCTTTCGACCATGACGTCGCGGCGACGCTTATAGACGTTGCGGACTTCGGCAATGTCGGAACCGTCGCCGTTCAGCGCATGTGTCGCCGCCACCTGGATCGGCGTGAAGGCGCCGTAATCGAGATAGGACTTCACACGGGTCAGAGCGGCGATCAGCCGCTCGTTGCCGACGGCAAAGCCCATGCGCCAGCCTGGCATGGAGAAGGTCTTCGACATCGACGTGAACTCGACGGTCACGTCGATTGCGCCGGGCACCTCGAGAACCGACGGCGGCGGGGCGCCGTCGAAGTAGATTTCCGAATAGGCAAGGTCGGAAAGCACGATGATGTCGTGCTTTTTGGCGAAGGCAATGACGTCCTTGTAGAAATCGAGCGTCGCGACAAGGGCCGTCGGGTTCGAGGGGTAGTTGAGGATCAGCGCCAAAGGCTTCGGGATCGAATGCCGGACCGCACGCTCAAGCGGCGGAAAAAAGCTTTCGTCCGGCTCCACCGACATGGAACGGATGACGCCGCCCGCCATCAGGAAGCCGAAGGCGTGGATCGGATAGGTCGGATTCGGGCAGAGGATGACGTCGCCGGGCGCGGTGATCGCCTGCGCCATGTTGGCAAAGCCTTCCTTGGAGCCCAAGGTGGCGACCACCTGGGTATCCGGGTTGAGCTTGACGCCGAAACGGCGGGCATAATAGGCGGCCTGGGCGCGGCGCAACCCCGGAATGCCCTTGGAGGACGAATAACGATGGGTGCGCGGATCCTGCACGACTTCGCACAGCTTATCGACGATCGACTGAGGAGTGGGAAGGTCGGGGTTTCCCATGCCGAGATCGATGATATCGGCGCCGCCCGCTCGCGCGCTTGCTTTCAAACGGTTGACCTGTTCGAAAACATAAGGCGGCAGGCGCCGGACTTTGTGAAACTCTTCCATTTCATTCCCCATGGAAAGGCGGCGTTCGGGCCGCAGTCGAAGTTCGTTCCGTCTCCCGGCGGCTGCGACACGAACTTCAGAATCGCAGCGCCGTATTCATCAGACCCAAAACACGCGGCAAATCTTTGACGGAAAGGCCGCGTAACGCGCATTATCGGGAAAATCGTGTCTTCCGATCCATCTGGAAGGCTTTGCGTCCAAATTGCCTGAAAGGCAAGGTCTATTTGGAGATTTCGGAGAGCGTATCCGCGCCGTGTTCGGCAGCGAGACGGCGCATTTCCGCGGCCTTGGCCTGATATTCGGCTTCCGAGATCGTGCCGGCCTTGCGCCGGGCGGCCAGTGCGGTCAGTTGATGCTGCAGTTCGGCCGCCTGTTCGTCGCTCATCTGGACGTTGGCGGCCGTCAACGGCGCGCCGAAACTCGGATAGCCGTCCGGCGACTTCGCTAGGCCGCCTTCGACCGCATCACCCTTGGTGGCCGGCATGACGACGGCGGTTGGCGCCGCTCGCTTGGCCGCGGCTGCGGCCTTCTGCTCGGCGGTCAGATTGCATCCGGCAAGGGCCATCGCCGCCGCTGCGCAGATCAATGCGATGCGGTTGAAGGTTGCGATGCGCCGAATGCCGTTCTTCGTCATGCCTCAAAATCCAGTTCTGACTGCGTCGACTGTTAAATTTGTCGCAGCGACAAAGCAATAGCATGAGCCGGCGCGGGTGGAACTTGTTTTCTCGTTCAATCACGATGTACAACGATTGGATAAAAAGAGTGCTGCCGCCGGAGGAAATGGTGACCGACAGCAAGCAGGAGAATGGCGGCCAGAAGAATGGCGGCAAAGCCGGTTTCGATGCGACCGATCTCGATCCCTATCTGTTGAAGGATCCAGAGACCATGGCGATGAATTTCGCCCGGGCGCTCGAAAATCTCGGACAGGCTGCCTCGGCCTGGCTTGCGCCGCGCGAACGCGGCGAGATCAGCCAAACCGCCGTCGATCCGATGACCGACATGGTCAAGACGCTTTCCAAGGTCACAGAATACTGGATTGCCGATCCGCGCCGCTCCTTCGAGGCGCAGACGCAGCTGATGTCCTCGTTTTTCGGCATCTGGATGCGCTCGATGCAGCGCATGCAGGCCACGCGCGGAGAACCTCTGCCTGCCGAGCCGGACACCCGCAAGGACAAGCGCTTCTCCGACGAAGACTGGCAGAAGAACCCGTTCTTCGATTTTCTGCGCCAGGTCTATTTCATGACGACCGACTGGGCGGAGAAGCTGGTGTCGGAGACCGACGGCCTCGACGAGCACACCAAGCACAAGGCCGGCTTCTACGTGAAGCAAATCACGGCCGCGCTTTCGCCCAGCAACTTCATCGCAACCAATCCCCAGCTCTACCGCGAGACGATCGCAACCAGCGGCGAAAACCTGGTGCGGGGGATGAAGATGCTTGCCGAGGACATCGCTGCCGGAAACGGTGATCTTCGCCTTCGCCAGACCGACATGACGAAATTCGCCGTCGGTCGCGACATGGCGCTGACGCCGGGCAAGGTGATCGCCCAGAACGACATCTGCCAGATCATCCAGTACGAGGCGTCGACCGAAACAGTGCTGAAGCGGCCGCTGCTGATCTGCCCGCCATGGATCAACAAGTTTTATATTCTCGATCTCAACCCGCAGAAATCCTTCATCAAATGGTGCGTCGACCAGGGCCAGACCGTCTTCGTCATTTCCTGGGTCAACCCGGATGCGCGCCACGCCGACAAGGACTGGGCGTCCTATGCCCGCGAAGGCATCGATTTCGCGCTTGAGACGATCGAGAAGGCGACGGGCGAAAAGGACGTCAACGCCGTCGGCTACTGCGTCGGCGGCACACTGCTAGCGGCAACGCTGGCGCTGCATGCCAAGGAGAAGAACAAGCGCATCAAGACTGCGACGCTCTTTACCACCCAGGTCGATTTTACCCATGCCGGCGACCTCAAGGTCTTCGTCGACGAGGAGCAGTTGACAGCGCTCGAAGAGCATATGCAGACGGCCGGCTATCTCGACGGTTCGAAGATGTCGATGGCCTTCAACATGCTGCGCGCTTCCGAGCTGATCTGGCCTTATTTCGTCAACAACTACCTCAAGGGCCAGGATCCCCTGCCCTTCGACCTGTTGTTCTGGAACGCCGATTCGACCCGCATGGCGGCAGCAAACCATGCCTTCTACCTGCGCAATTGCTATCTCAAGAACGCGCTGACGCGGAACGAGATGGTCCTCGACGGCAAGCCGGTGTCGCTGAAGGACGTGAAGATCCCGATCTACAATCTCGCTACCCGCGAGGATCACATCGCGCCTGCGAAGTCCGTCTTCCTCGGCAGCCAGTTTTTTGGCGGCAAGGTGGAATTCGTCGTCACCGGCTCGGGACATATCGCCGGCGTCGTCAACCCGCCGGACAAGAAGAAATATCAATTCTGGACGGGCGGCCCTGCCAAGGGCGAGTACGAGACGTGGCTCGAGCAGGCGACCGAGACAGCGGGATCTTGGTGGCCGCACTGGCAGACGTGGATCGAGACCCATGACGGCAAGCGCGTTGCGGCACGCAAACCGGGCGGCGATGCGCTGAATGCGATCGAGGAAGCCCCGGGAAGTTATGTGATGGAACGCGCCTGAGAAGGCCCAGCGCATCTCTTTTTGAGACGTCGCGAGAAAGAGCGACGCGGCGTAAATAAATTAGAAACCATAATTCGTCATCCTTGCGCGACAGTCGGAAGTCGCGAGTGGTCTAAATTCGGCCCACTTGCGCCTATACCGGCCCCGGCGAAGTGTAGTCAGTCAGTGCCGCCGGCCTGCGTAGCGAGTTTGAAAGACGAGTGTAGTATGGCGTTTGCGGTCGGGACGTTCGATGACGTCACCCCTCTTGGCGGATCTGCCTTTCGTTTGCGCGGATCTCGCGGCTTTCTTTACGGCGTCGTCGGCGCCGGATTTCTGACCTCCACATGGTTGATCGCGACCTTGGCGACAATGCATTCGGTGGCCGTGCCCGTTTCTCCGCCCGACAGATTCACGCAGATGGCATCCGCGCCGAAGGCCAAACCGGCGACGCCCCACGAACGGCTGATCCATGTCGGCAAGGCTGACCGGCTGGCCGCCTTCGATGCAAAGCCGCAGATACCGCTGACGGCGGGCCTCATTCAATCCCACGCCGAAAAGACTGCAGCCGCCGCAACGGCACTGGCGGCACTTACAAAACACAGTCGGCTTGTCATGGCTGCCGAGCAGCCAGTCGTGGCGGCAATTTCCGACAGCGCAAAATTCCGCAAGGATGATGTGATCACGCCGGCACCGGTCGAGCTCGCCTCGGCAGCGACCGAAGAAGACGACGGCGACCGTATCATCATTCCCTCGAAGGAGGCCGTCGCCGCTGCCGAACTCCCGGCCCTTCTGGCACTTGCCGATGCCGGATCCCGGCAGATCGCACCGGCTCCGGTCGAACCATCAGCATCTCCGGTCCGCACCGCCGCAATTTCCGCCCCGGAACCCGCACCGGTGGTCGTTGCCGCCGCCGACGGCGCGCCGCCTTTCGATCTGGTGCTGACGCCCGACGAAGACTCCGTGCCGCTGCCGATGGCGCGTCCCGACGGCCTTATCGGCAAGCCGGCGCCGGTCGCCAAGGGTTCGCAGCGCGCAGGCGAACCTGCGCTTGCCTACGCCCAGCCAAACTCGCCGATCGAGGACGACAAGGACGATGCAGTGCCGCGCTACGACAAGCCGGTGTTCTCGCCGAAGCTGCGCGCCGGTGTGGCGATCTACGACATCGAGAACAGCACCGTCTATCTGCCGAACGGCGAGAGGCTGGAAGCCCATTCCGGCCTCGGCAAGATGCGCGACAACCCACGTTTCGTAAACAAGAAGATGCACGGGCCGACGCCGCCGCACACCTACGCCCTCACCATGCGCGAGAGCCTTTTCCATGGTGTCGAGGCACTGCGGCTGACGCCGCTCGAGGGCTCTGACGCCATCTATGACCGTGTCGGCCTGTTGGCCCACACCTACATGCTCGGCAAAAACGGTGATTCCAACGGCTGCGTCTCCTTCAAGGACTACAAGCGCTTCCTCGCCGCCTACAAGCGTGGCGACATCAGGCAACTCGTGGTCGTGCCACGGCTGAACAACAAACCGTCGTCGACGCTTGCCTCGCTGTTTTCGTCGCGCAGCTGATCGGCATCAAAGAGAAAACGGCTGCTTTTCCGGTGGCGAGCGCTATTTCAACCAGACTGCGATTCGCTCCACCGCCTCGGCGATCTCGGCTTCCGAGCCCGCATAGGACAAACGCAGGGTTCGATGTCCCTCCAGCGGATCGAAATCGAGACCCGGCGTTGCGGCGACGTCGATTTCCGCGAGCATGCGCTTGGCAAAACCCATGCTGTCATTGGTGAAGCGGGTGACGTCGAGATAGGCATAGAAGGCGCCGTCCATCGGTGACGCGATCGAAAGGCCGATCTGCGGCAGGCGCTTCATCAGCAAGTCGCGGTTGGCGGCATAGCTCGCCTTATAGCGATCGAGCTCGGCGCCGGCGCCAAGAGCCGCCACGGCGGCGATCTGGGAGAGCTCAGGCGGAGAGATATAGAGGCTTTGCGCCACCCGCTCGATCGGCCGAACCAGGCGTTCCGGCAGCACCATCCAGCCTATTCGCCAGCCGGTCATGCAATAATATTTGGAGAAGGAATTGATGACGATCGCCTCGTCGGTCAGCTCCAGCGCGCTTGCCTCCTCGCCGGCGAAAGTCAGCCCGTGATAGATTTCATCCGAGATGAAGGCGATGGAATGGCTTGTGCAGTAATCCGCAAGCGCCTTCAGCCCATCGCGGCCGGTCACCGTGCCGGTCGGGTTGGCGGGGCTTGCGAGCAGCACGCCTTTCAGCGTCATGCCGCTTTCCTTCTGCGCTGCCTCGAGGCTCTCAGGCGTCAGCGTGAAGTGGGTCTCGGCCGTTACCGGTACTTCGACAACCTTCAGGCCCAGTGCACCGAGGATATTGCGATAGGCGGGATAACCGGGTCTTGCGATCGCCACCGCATCGCCGGCATCGAAGAGCGACAGGAAGGCGAGATTGAAGCCGGCCGAGGAACCGGTGGTGATGGCGATCCGCATGGAATCGATCTCCAGGCCGTGGCGATCCCTGTAGTGTCGGGCAAGTGCCGATTTCAGCCGTGCCGTTCCAAGCGCATCGGTATAACCGATCCGACCCTCGGCAAGGGCTGCGCGCGCTGCTTCAAGGGCAGCCTGAGGGGCGGGATGCGAGGGCTGACCGACCGCCATCGAGATGACAGGCTGGCCGGCCGCCCGCCGCTTTGTCGCCTCCGCCAGGACGTCCATGGCATGAAATGGCTCGACTTCGCTGCGTTTCGATATGGAAAACAAGATCGCCTCTCGCTCGGCTACTTCACTGACGGCCCGACAATTGCCGCATTAATCGGCTCATCACAATCCCGCGAGGGTCCCGCGGGGATGAAAATTCCTGTTTGAAGAGAACCGAACGCACCGTACCTTGACGCGACGCACTCAAGTCCATAACCCGGCGACGGTCTTTTCGACAAAGAGACGACCACATCGCCGTTGACGAGGATATCATGGCCTTTCTTCCGAAAACCTTCACCGCACTGGCGCTTGCCGCATCGATCGCCCTTCCGTTTCCGGCGGCAGCGCTCGACGACCAGCAGAAGAAGGAGTTCGGCGAATTCATCAAGCAATACCTGATCGAAAACCCCGAGATCATGCTCGACGTCCAGGATGCGCTGCAGAAGAAGCAGGAAGCTCAGCGGCTGGTGAAGGCCAATATGGCAATCGACGAGAACACGGCCGCGATCTTCGATTCGAAGAACGACGTCACGCTCGGCAATCCCAAGGGTGATGTCACCGTCGTCGAATTCTTCGACTATAATTGCAGCTACTGCCGTCATGCGCTTCCCGACATGCAGGCAATGCTGAAGAAGGACAAGAACGTTCGTTTCGTGCTCAAGGAGTTTCCGATCCTCGGGCCGGATTCGGTTGCTGCCCACAAGGTGGCCGACGCCTTCCGCAAGCTGGCGCCGGAGAAATATGCCGATTTCCATGTCGCCCTCCTCGGCACCGAAGGCCGTGCCTCCGACGAAACGGCGATCGCGGTTGCCGGCTCGCTCGGCGTCAGCGAGGACAAGATTCGCGCCGAAATGGCAAAGAGCCCGAATGATGGGGTCGTCCAGGCGACCTACCAGCTCGCCTCCAGTCTCGGCATCAGCGGCACACCGTCCTATGTGATCGGCAACGAACTGGTGCCTGGCGCCGTCGGGCTCGACGATCTCGAAGCCAAGGTCAAGAATATGCGCAGCTGCGGCAAGACCGCCTGCTGAGCAAGTGAGCCGCCAGGCGGCCGCTCATCAAATCGCCAAAATCGAAGCGTTTCAACCATGTGGACAAATGTGGCGTGATTCCGCTGGCCAATCCGTAGGGGCTTTCATTCGGCCTTCACGGAGTCTATAGGTTGCCGTCGTACATTTTACGGAACATTCGATGACGCAAACGATTTTGGTCCTGAACGGCCCCAACCTGAACATGCTCGGCAAACGAGAGCCCGGCATTTATGGTGGTAAGACGCTGAAGGACATCGAGGCGGACTGCAAGGCTGCCGGCCGCGAACTCGGCTTCGACATCGATTTCCGTCAGAGCAATCACGAAGGTACGCTTGTGGACTGGTTCCATGAGGCCGACGAAAAGTCCGTCGGCGTTGCCATCAACGCAGGCGCCTATACGCATACATCGGTCGCGCTGCATGATGCGATCCGCGCTATTTCCATTCCCGTCATTGAGCTCCACATATCCAACGTTCATGCGCGGGAAGAATTCCGCCATAAGTCGATGATTGCGCCGGCATGCAAGGGCGTGATTTGCGGCTTCGGGCCTCACAGCTACATCCTGGCGCTTCATGCGCTGAAGAACATCACGGCATAAGAATAAGACAGGGCAACACCATGGCTGAAAAGAAATCGGGTATCGATCAGGCACTGATCCGCGATCTCGCCAATATCCTCAACGAGACGGATCTGACGGAGATCGAGGTCGAGCAGGACGACCTGCGCATTCGCGTTTCGCGCGCCGGCACGCCGCAATATGTCCAGGCGCCGATCGCAGCACCGGCCTATGCCGCAGCCGCTGCCCCGGCAGCAGCAAGCGCGCCGGACGCCGCTCCCGCCCGCAACCCGGCCAATGTCGTCAGCGCGCCAATGGTCGGCACCGTCTACATGGCGCCCGCTCCGGGCGCGCGTGCCTTCATCGAAGTCGGCGCGACCGTCAAGGAAGGCCAGACGCTGATCATCATCGAAGCGATGAAGACGATGAACCAGATCCCCTCGCCGAAGTCGGGCAAGGTAACCGAGATCCTCGTCGATGACGGACATCCCGTCGAATACGGCCAAGCCCTCGTCGTCATCGAATAGGCCCATGCCCATGATTTCGAAAATCCTCATCGCCAATCGCGGGGAAATCGCCCTTCGCGTGCTTCGGGCCTGCAAGGAGCTCGGCATCGCCTGCGTCGTGGTTCATTCCACCGCCGACGCCGATGCCATGCATGTGCGCCTTGCCGACGAAAGTGTCTGCATCGGCCCGCCCTCCTCGCGCGAAAGCTATCTCAATATCCACCAGATCGTCGCCGCCTGCGAGATCACCGGCGCCGACGCCGTGCATCCGGGCTACGGCTTTCTGTCGGAGAATGCCAAGTTCGCCGATATTCTCGAAGCCCACGGCATCACCTTCATCGGGCCGACAGCGGACCATATCCGCATCATGGGCGACAAGATCACCGCCAAGACGACGGCGCTGGAACTCGGCATTCCCGTCGTTCCGGGCTCGGACGGGGAAGTGAAGACCGAAGAGGATGCGCTGAAGACGGCGGCTGAAATCGGCTATCCCGTGCTGATCAAGGCAACGGCCGGCGGCGGCGGACGCGGCATGAAGGTCGCCAAGAGCGAGGCCGACGTGATCGAGGCCTGGTCGACGGCGCGCACGGAAGCGGCAGCCGCCTTCGGCAACGATGCCGTCTACATGGAAAAATATCTCGGCAAGCCGCGCCACATCGAAATCCAGGTGTTCGGCGACGGCGAAGGCAATGCCATTCATCTCGGCGAGCGCGACTGCTCGCTGCAGCGCCGCCACCAGAAGGTCTGGGAAGAGGCGAACTCGCCGGCGCTCAACGTCGAGCAGCGGATGAAGATCGGCCAGGTTTGTGCCGACGCCATGAAGAAGCTAAAATATCGCGGCGCCGGCACGATCGAATTCCTCTACGAGAATGGCGAGTTCTATTTCATCGAAATGAACACCCGCCTGCAGGTGGAGCATCCGATCACGGAAGCGATCACCGGCATCGACCTCGTGCACGAGCAGATCCGCGTTGCCTCCGGCGGCGGTCTCTCGGTGACGCAGGGTGAAGTGCATTTTTCCGGTCATGCCATCGAATGCCGGATCAATGCCGAGCACCCGCGCACCTTCGTGCCCTCGCCCGGCACGATCACGCATTTTCACGCGCCTGGCGGCCTCGGCGTGCGCATCGATTCCGGTGCCTATCAGGGCTACAAGATCCCACCTTATTACGACAGCCTCATCGGCAAGCTGATCGTGCATGGCCGTACTCGCGTCGAGTGCATGATGCGGCTGCGGCGGGCGCTCGACGAATTCGTCGTCGACGGCATTAATACAACGCTGCCGCTGTTTCAAGATCTCGTCTCCAACCAGGATATCGCCAACGGCGACTACGACATCCACTGGCTGGAAGACTACCTGGCCAACACACCGGCGGCATAGGGCAGGAATGGCAGGATCGCGCAGGAAGTCACCAGGCATTACCCCTGAAATACTCCTGCGCGCCTATTCCATCGGCCTCTTCCCAATGGCCGAATCTGCAGACGACCCGGAAATCTTCTGGGTCGAGCCGGAATTGCGCGGCGTGCTGCCGTTCGACGATTTCCACGTGTCGAAGAGCCTTGCCAAGACAGTGCGCCGGAAACCCTTCGATATCCGTTTCGATCACGCTTTCGACCAGGTGATCGCGGCTTGCGCGGAGGAGACCTCCGGGCGGCCGAGCACCTGGATCAACAGAACGATCAGGTCCCTTTACGCGACGCTGTTCGACATGGGCCATGCTCATACGGTCGAAGCCTGGGACGGCGATGAACTGGTCGGCGGTCTCTACGGCGTTTCGCTTGGCTCGGCCTTCTTCGGCGAAAGCATGTTTTCGCGGCGGACGGATGCCTCGAAGATCTGCCTCGTGCATCTGGTCGAGCGGCTGCGGGAAAAAGGCTTCACCCTGCTCGACACGCAGTTCACCACCGAGCACCTGAAGACGTTCGGAGCGATCGACGTCGCGAAGGCCGATTATGGCGTGCTGCTTGCAGCCGCGATGGAATCGCCACACCTGAAGTTTTAAGCAGCACGCACCATGATGTGGTGACGTGCTTAGCGTGCTGTCGCTTTGGTGCCGTCAGGAGCCGGGACGTCCGAGTTTGCCTTGCAGTCCTTCAGCCAGACGTCGTAAATCGGGTGCTCGACGGCGTTGAGTCCGGGGCTGGCGGCAAACATCCAGCCGGTGAAGATGCGGCGGATCTTGCGGTCGAGGGTAATCTCGTCGACCTCGACGAAACCGTCAATCTTCTGCGCTTCGGCCTGGTCGCGCGAATAACAGGCTTTCGGCGTCACCTGCAGCGCACCGAACTGAACCGTCTCGTTGACATAGACGTCGAAGGTGGTGATACGGCCGGTGATCTTGTCGAGGCCGGAGAAGACGGCTACCGGATTTTCGATGCGTGCGGCATTTGCCGTAACTGGCGGAAGCAACGCCGAGAGCGCCAGCAGCGATCCGGCGGCACGCAGCACCCTGTTCCGCGTGAAGAGCTTCATGTTTACCCGTCTCCAGACATTCTTCGTTCACGGCCGCGGTCAAGCGCGGCCAACCTGCGGGTAAAGGTCAATTGTGGCCAAAAGCCGGGCCAGAGGAAGCTCGGTTGAGCCGTCTCAGTTGCCCGGCGTCCAGGCGTCGTAATCGCCGGTGACCCGCGGACGCTCGCCCGGAGCGGCAATGGAGCCCGGCGGACGGTAAGCCTGCGGAGAACCGGTGAAGTTGGGGCGATGCGCCTTCTGCCAGTCCTTGGCGACGTAGTTTTCCTTGGACGGAGGAACGTCGGTGCGGTGATGCATCCATCCATGCCAGCCCGGCGGAATGGCGGAGGCGTCGGCGTAACCCTTATAGATCACCCAGCGCTTCGGCAGGCCGTAAGAAGACATGCCGCCTTCGTAGTAGACGTTGCCGAATTCATCCTCGCCGACGCGCTTGCCGAAACGCCAGGTCGCAAAACGCGTGCCCATCGTCTGACTGTTCCACCAGGTAAAGGTCTGAACCAGAAGATTCCACATGTCTTTTCCTTGTGCCCGCCAGATGCGGGCCAAACCAGAATTCGTTTTCTCGCTTATGCCGTCGCCAAGGCGAATTGTCCAGCGATTCCACGACAGCCACGGGTCATTTCAAAGCCATCTTGAAGCCGAGATGCGAGGGCTTGAAGCCCAGTCTTACATAGAAACGATGGGCATCCTTGCGGATCGCATTCGAGGTCAACTGCACCAGCCGCACGCCGCGGCCTTTTGCCTCAGCTATGGCGAATTCGATCATCCGTGCGCCGATCCCCTGCCCGCGCGCCCGGCGAATGACGATCTCGGACAAGACGGCCGCCATGGACTTAAGGTCCTTCGAGCGGCTTTTCGAAAATCAGCGACGGAATGCCGGATTGCCCGGGCGCGCCATTCTCGTTGCGCCCAACCTCGGTGAAGCCGTGCGCTTTGTAAAAGGCGATCGCCGCCGCATTCTGCGGCTCGACTTCGAGACGCATGATTTCCGCATCCGGGAAGCAGGTTTCGAGTTCGGCGAAAAGATCGCGGCCGATGCCCTGACGTTGCAGCGCCGGGCTGACGTAGAGAAGATGCAGCGTGACCGTCTTCGTCAGTTCCTGCGACACCGCCGCATAGCCCATGCCGCCGATGGTGCGGCCATCGTCGGCGACGAGGAATTCGGCGTCCTTTCGCACCAGGCGCGTCTTCAGTGCGGCGGGAGAAAAGAGCTGGGCGGTGAGTTCATTCACCCTGGCCTTGCCATGCAGGCCGTCATAGGTAGCGTGAAAGCTCTCCACCAGCAGGACGCGGACCTTTTCCAGGTCACGCTCGCCGGCCGTGCGGACGAAATACATGCCTATTCCTCGATGCCGAGCTTCGCCTTGACGAGCGCCTGGACGGCCTGCGGATTGGCCTTGCCACCCGTCGCCTTCATCACCTGACCGACGAACCATGCGGCCAAGGTCGGCTTCGCCTTGACCTTTTCCACCTGATCGGGATTGGCGGCAATGATCTCGTCCACGGCCTTCTCGATCGCACCGGTATCCGTTACCTGCTTCATGCCGCGCGCTTCGACGATCTCGGCCGGATCGCCGCCTTCGGTCAGCACGATTTCGAAGAGGTCTTTGGCGATCTTGCCGGAAATGGTTCCAGCCTTGATGAGATCGATGATGGCGCCGAGCTGGGCCGGCGAAACCGGTGTCTGCTCGATGTCCTTGCCGGTTCGGTTCAGCGCGCCGAGCAGGTCGTTGATCACCCAGTTTGCCGCCATCTTGCCGTCACGGCCTGCAGCGACGGCCTCGAAATAATCGGCGATTGCCTTTTCGGAGACGAGCACCGAAGCGTCATAGATCGACAGACCGAGTTCGCGCACGAAGCGCTCCTTCTTGTCGTCAGGCAATTCCGGCAGATCGGCTGCGAGCGCCGCGACGAAGGCATCGTCGAATTCGAGCGGCAGCAGGTCCGGATCGGGGAAGTAACGATAGTCGTGCGCATCCTCCTTGGAGCGCATGGAGCGCGTCTCACCCTTGTTCGGGTCGAAGAGCCGCGTCTCCTGATCGATCTTGCCGCCATCCTCCAGAATACCGATCTGACGGCGGGCTTCGTATTCGATCGCCTGGCCGATGAAACGGATGGAGTTGACGTTCTTGATTTCGCAGCGCGTGCCGAAATCTTCGCCCGGACGGCGGACGGAGACGTTGACGTCGGCACGCATCGAGCCCTCATCCATATTGCCGTCGCAGGTGCCGAGATAGCGCACGATCGAACGCAGCTTCGTCATATAGGCTTTGGCTTCGTCGGACGAGCGCATGTCGGGCTTGGAGACGATCTCCATCAGCGCGACGCCGGAGCGGTTCAGGTCGACATAGGACATGGTCGCATGCTGGTCGTGCATCGACTTGCCCGCATCCTGTTCCAGGTGCAGGCGCTCGATGCCGATCTCGATATCCTCGAACTGGCCCTGACGGTCCGGCCCGAGCGAAATGACGATCTTGCCCTCGCCGACGATTGGATCCTTGAACTGCGAGATTTGATAGCCCTGCGGCAGGTCGGGATAGAAATAGTTCTTGCGGTCGAAGAGCGAGCGCTTGTTGATCTGGGCTTTGAGGCCGAGACCGGTGCGCACGGCCTGCCTGACGCATGCCTCGTTGATAACAGGCAGCATGCCGGGCATGGCGGCATCGACCAGCGAGACGTTCGAATTCTGCGGCTTGCCGAACTCCGTCGAAGCGCCGGAGAAGAGCTTCGAATTGGAGAGCACCTGGGCATGGACTTCCATGCCGACGATGACTTCCCAGTCGCCGGTGGCGCCGGGGATGAAGCGTTTCGGATCAGGCGTGCGGACATCGACAAGGGTCATCTGATACTCTTTGCAGGCTGTTCTTTTCCATTGGTGAGGTAAAGGAAATGGCGTGCCGGTGCAAGGCTTTCGCCATGGCGTGCGGCGCGGTTTGACGGCCGCGGCGACATTTGCCGCGGGTTAACCGAGGCACAATAGAGTTGCCGCATGACGATAATCAATATCACCAAATGGGCCGCACCGTTTCTGGCGCTGAACCTCTTCGTCTTCTCGATCTATTTCCTCGATAAGCAGGCGGCACGCGATGGCAGGTGGCGGATCAGCGAGCGCACGCTTCTGACGCTTGCGCTAATCGGTGGCAGCCTCGGCGCGGTGGCGGCACAGCAATTGCTGCGGCACAAGACGAGAAAGGAGCCGTTCCGGTCGATCCTGGCGGCGATCCTGATCCTGCACGGCGCATTGGCCGCGGTGCTGATCTTCGCGCCGGGATGGCGCATTTTCCTTCTTCAGGATTTTTGAGGCGTCAGAATTCCTGCCCGTATCCACGCTGGTCGTCCGAGACGAGCGTTTTCGTCAGCCCGACCGAGGGCACGTCGCGGTCGAGTTTCGGATTGTAGGCGACCGAGAGCCAGTGGATGCTGTAACCGTGTTTCCGGAAGAAGCCGATCGCCTCGTTGTTGCCGGAATGGGTCTGCATCGCTGCCTTCTCGAAACCCCGACCGGCGATCTCCTTTTCGATCCGCTCGAGAAGGGCCGAGCCCAGCCCCTGGCGGGCGAAGGCGGGATCGATCCAGAAATCCGAGATGGTTTCGTCCAATCCCTCGCGCGCCGCCCAGCCTGCGACCTGGCCATTCTGCTCGACGACGGTGATGGTCAGCCAGTCGTTTTCCACGAAGTTGCGAAAGGCGTTGCGGGCTGCGTCGATCATCGCGTGCGATTCGCCGATCGCCGCCATCGCCTTTTGCCAGGCCCTCAGGCCGATCTCGCTCAATAGCTCCGCTTCGCCGTCGCGAGCATTGCGAATGTGGATCAACGACACCTCCGCGTTACCTCGCAACTAGACCATTGAGTCGCCGAATTTACCAGTACCCCCAGAGGGCTGATGGCTGGAAACTGCGGTTTTCGACGGGTTTGATTGGCAAGCACGGTCTTGACCGCCTTTTCCGCGCTGAATAAAAAACCTTATCGAGGTGTTTTATGTTGAGCCTGTCACAGACCCGGTAAAGGCCCTGCCCGCAAGTCCGCTTGCGCGCATGGGCCCGAAAAAAACGAAGCCCTGACGTTCGAAAGAGCGCCAGATCGTTTTTGTGCGCCCTGTTGGGCACGATACCGGATCTCAACACATGGACATTTCCCGCACGGAGCAGCGCATCCTGCATCTCATGGCCCAAGGCGGCCGCATCGAAATTTCCCGCGACGACGATAGGAAGATCGAGGCGGTCAGCTGCTTCACCCGCGACGGCTGGCTCTATCCCGGCGTCGACCTCGATCTCTTCCGAAGGCTGAAGCGGCTGAGAGCAATCAAATCCTCCAGCGGCCAGCCCTACCGGATCACCGAAAAAGGACTGATGTTGGTCAGGTCGCAGCTGAACAACAGGTAACGGACAACCACCCTGACCGCGTCTCGAACCGGCGCGGTCAGGGGGGCGCCTCAAGCCTTTGCAGAAAGTTCCGTTCGCATCGCCGACCATTCGTCGGCCATTGTGCCCGTGCCGCGCGTCTTGCCGGCGCGGCGATACCAGTAATCGGCATTCCAGTCCTCGCCTTCGATGCGATGGCAAAGCGCATGTCCCCAGTCGAACGGCTGTTGACCTTCGTGGCGCTGGCAGATTTCGTGTACCGCCTGCCAATCCGCGCCCATGGTGAAACCGGCGGCAGCAAGGCGATCAGCGGCCTCAATCAATCGTGCAAGATCCTGTTTCGACATGAGGCCACTCCCCCCGACAAAGCAATCGACAGCAATATCATTATCAATGATTCCTGCGTAGGCCGATTACACAAGAACCAGCGGTCCGAGCTGAACGTAACAGGCCAGCCAAATTCACCTCATCGCTGGGTCGACTATCCGCAGCGCCGGACAGCCGTGACATCACGAAACCCGTCTGACACCCAGCCGCTCGATCGGAAACACTGCCGTCGCTCGCTCTGCAGATAATCTGGAACATCGCCGGACGTACGAAGTTTGACCCGGTCAACAAGGAGATTCTCGATGCCTGAGAACGAAACCCGCTCAATCTTTATTACTGGTCTCAAGAACGCTCACGCCATGGAAAACCAGGCGCTTTCGATCATGAAACCACAGCTCTCGCGTATCGAGAACTATCCGGAGATAGCGGCAAAGCTCGACCAGCATATTCATGAAACTGAGGGCCAGATAAGCCGGATCGAAGAGGTGCTGGACAGCCTGAACGAAGACCACTCGTCGCTCAAGGACATGGCACTTTCTCTGACGGGGTCGATGGCCGTGATGAGCCATACCATGGCCGGCGACGAAGTCCTGAAGAACTCCTTTGCGAATTTCGCGTTCGAGAATTTTGAAATGGCGGCCTACAAGTCGCTGCTGACCATTGCCGAAGCCGGCGGCTACGGAGCGGCCAGCGCCGCGCTCCAGGCAAACCTTGCTGAAGAGAAGGCGATGGCAGAATGGCTTGATGAAAACATCGTCTCCGTGACGACTAAATTTCTTTCCCTTCGCGAAGCTGGAGAGAAAGCCAAGGTCTAAGGGAACAACGATGGTCCCGCGTGGTTACTTACCAGCGGATCGGCCCGGCGCCCTTTGCATCGGACTGTCTGGCAGTATCGCTGATCGGCCTCTCTTCCTTGGCCGGAACGAGACGGCGCTCCGGCAACGGAGCGCCGGTTCATTTTCGTACAGGGACGACCAAACTATGCATCGTCTACCCGGTGCAAGCCCACGCCACAGGAGGATTAACCATGGCTACTCCCACGACCAAGACCCTCGATGATCTTTTCCTTGATACACTCAAAGACATCTATTTTGCAGAAAAGCAGATCCTGAAGGCGCTGCCGAAAATGGCCCGCGCCGCCCAGTCAGAAGAAGGCAAGGCAGGATTCCTGAAGCACCGCGACGAAACTCAGAGCCAGATCGAACGCCTTGAGCAGGTTTTCGAGCTTCTCGGTAAGCCGGCACGTGGCAAGACCTGTGAAGCAATCCAAGGCATTATCGCCGAAGGTGAAGAGATCATGGAAGAGTTCAAGGGATCGCCGGCATTGGATGCCGGTCTCATCTCTTCGGCCCAGGCCGTCGAACACTACGAGATTGCGCGTTACGGCACTCTCATTGCCTGGGCAAACCAGCTCGGCCTCAAGGATGCCGTTCCGCTGCTTCAGGCAAACCTCGCGGAAGAAGTCGCGACCGACAAGAAGCTAACCCAGCTTGCACAGGCGTCTGCTAATGCAAAGGGCAAGAAAGCCGCCTGAACGTCAGCACCATAAGGCATGAGGGCTTGCCCTCGTAAACTGGCCCCCGAAAGGTGAATATCGACTTTCGGGGGTTTGCATGTCTGAACGCCGCCTGGCTTTGAGCTTCCTGTGGTCGGCGGCCTTGCGCTTTCGAATCCCAGGATCTGTTACCACCACTTGGCCGGCGTAAACCGGCCGGCTGCCTGCTCGATGACATGGGCTGTTTTGAAGAGGGTTTCCTCGTCGAAGGGCTTGCCGATCAGCTGCAGGCCGAGCGGCAGCCCCTTCTGGTCGAGGCCGGCGGGAACGGCGATGCCCGGCAGGCCCGCCATGTTGACCGTGACCGTGAAGATGTCGTTCAGATACATCTTCACCGGATCGGAAGCGAGGTTCTCATCGGCGACGCCGAAGGCAGACGATGGTGTTGCCGGTGTCAGGATGGCATCGACGCCGGCGTCGAAGGCGAGTTCGAAATCGCGCTTGATCAGCGTCCGGACCTTCTGGGCACGGATGTAATAGGCATCGTAATAACCGGCCGACAGCACATAGGTGCCGATCATGATGCGGCGCTTGACTTCCTTGCCGAAGCCGGCGGCCCGCGTCTTCTCGTACATGTCGACGATATCCTTACCGTCGACACGCAGGCCGTAACGGACGCCGTCGTAACGCGCCAGGTTCGAGGATGCCTCGGCCGGAGCGACGATGTAATAGGCCGGGAGAGCATATTTGGTGTGCGGCAGCGAGATGTCGACGATTTCGGCGCCGGCATCCTTTAGCCAGGCGATGCCCTGGCGCCACAGGGTCTCGATCTCCTCAGGCATGCCGTCGACACGATATTCGTTCGGAATGCCGATCCTCATGCCCTTCAGGGACTGGCCGAGGACTGCCTCGTAATCCGGCACCGGCAGATCGACTGACGTGGTGTCCTTGGCGTCGACGCTTGCCATTGACTTCAAAAGGATTGCAGCGTCGCGCACGTCGCGGGCGATCGGGCCTGCCTGGTCGAGCGAGGAGGCGAAGGCGACGGTACCCCAGCGTGAGCAACGGCCATAGGTCGGCTTGATGCCGACGGTGCCGGTGAAAGCGGCCGGCTGGCGGATCGAACCGCCGGTATCGGTTGCGGTGGCGCCGGCGCAAAGATGCGCGGCGACGGCAGCGGCCGAGCCCCCGGAGGAGCCGCCGGGAACGAGCTGCTGGTTGGAACCTTCAGCACGCCAGGGATTGATCACCGCACCGTAGTGCGAGGTCTCGTTGGACGAGCCCATGGCGAATTCGTCCATGTTCAGCTTGCCGAGCATGACGGCGCCGTCATCCCAGAGGTTCTGCGTCACGGTCGATTCATAGCGCGGCTCGAAACCGTCGAGAATGTGGCTGCAGGCCTGAGTGTGCACACCAACGGTGGCAAAGAGATCCTTGATGCCAAGCGGAATACCTTCGAGATCGCCTGCCTTGCCGGCAGCGATGCGCTCGTCGGAGTTCTTCGCCATGAGGCGGGCGAGATCCGGCGTCACCTTTATATAGGCATTCAGATGAGCATTGGCCGCATCGATCGCCGAGATATAGGCCTCGGTCAGTTCGGTTGCGGTAATCTCCTTGGCGCGCAGCTTCTGGCGGGCTTCGGCAATGGTCAGGCTGGTGAGTTCGCTCATCGTGTTTTCGCTTCAGATCTGGAAATGGCAACAGGGTCGGAAAGAGGCTTCGAAACCCTATTCGACGACTTTCGGCACCAGGAAAAAATTATGGTCGGTGACCGGCGCATTGGCGACGATATCGTCTGCCTTGCTGCCGTCGGTCACGACATCGGTCCGCTTCTTCATCGCCATCGGGGTGACAGATGTCATCGCCTCGACGCCGTCGACATCGACTTCGGAGAGCTGCTCGACGAAGCCGAGGATGCCGTTCAGCTCGCCGACCATGCGATTTGCCTCGTCTTCGGAGACGGCAATGCGAGCAAGGTGGGCAACGCGCTTTACGGTGGCAAGGTCGACGGACATGGCATTCTCCGGATGAGATTTTTCCTACCCGCTATAAAGGCCATGTCCGCCCGGTGCAACGGGGTTTCGTCAGATCGACAGGCTCTCGGCAGGCTTGAGCGCCTTCACATCAGTCTCCGATCCTTCCATGCCGGTAACGAATTTTTCGGCCGTCTGCTCGATGATCGGGAAGGTGCCGTAATGGCAGGGGATCGCGGTCTTGAAGTTGAAATAGCGCCGGCAGGCAAGGGCTGCCACGGCGCCGCCCATGGTGAAGCGGTCGCCGATCGGCACGAAACCGATATCGGGCTGGTGCAATTCATTGATCAGCGCCATGTCGGAGAAGATGTCGGTGTCACCCATGGCGAGGATCGAGGCTTCGTCGTCGAAATGCAGCATCAGGCCGTTGGCGTTGCCGAGCGCATGCGAGACGCCGTCCTCGGTGATCTGGGCCGAGGAGTGCAGCGCATTGGTGAAGGTCGCCGAGAAGCCGCCGAGCGCGATCGTGCCGCCGGTATTGCCCATCTCGATCTTGTCGACACCCTTCGAGCCGAGCCAGGCGGCGAGATCGGCATTGGCGAGAACGACGGCGCCGGTTTCCTTGGCAAGCGCCACGGTATCGCCGACATGGTCGCCATGGCCGTGCGTCAGCAGGATGTGGGTGACGCCTGCCGAAACATCCTTGATGTCCTGGCCGGAAAACGAGGCGTTATAGCTGAGGAATGGGTCGAGCAGGATCGTCGCCTTTCCAGTCTCGATGCGGAAGGCGGAATGGCCGAGCCAGGTGATCTTCATGAAACGTCTCCTTTATTACGTGATGAAAAAGCCCGTTTGGGGAAGTCCGGATGGTTTTAGGCCGGATCTGCCTAAAATCTGAATCCGTATCCCAATCAAAGAATTGGAGCATGATGTCGTGAGAAAACCGCTCACACTTTTCGGCATCATGCTCTATGCACATATCTCATACGCCAGCAAAGAAAAGCAGCGGCGACTTCAATTTCTTTTGACGGGATGAAATGGCGATGACGGTGCTGACAATCGAGGAACTGGCCAAGACGCTTGCCCCGCGGCAGGCGATTGCCGGCCTCGATCTCGGTACCAAGACGATCGGGCTTTCGATGTCGGATCTCGGGCGGCGTTTCGCTACGCCCCGCCCGGTGATCCGGCGCATCAAGTTCACCATCGATGCGCAGGCGCTGCTGGATTTCGCACAATCGGAAAAAGTCTGCGGCTTCGTCATCGGCCTGCCGATGAATATGGACGGATCGGCGGGACCTCGGGTGCAGGCGACGCGCGCCTTCGTGCGCAACATGGAGCAGAAAACAGCCCTGCCCTTCCTCTATTGGGACGAGCGTTTATCGACCGTCGCAGCCGAAAGGACGCTGCTTGAAATGGACGTTTCGCGTGCCAAGCGGGCCGAACGAATCGATTCGGCCGCGGCAAGTTTCATCCTTCAGGGCGCGCTCGACAGGCTTTCCTTGCTGGCAAGGTCGGAAGACGAATTCAGCTGACGCGCCTTCCACCAGGCAATGATCGACTGGCGTTTACGGAAGCCGAGGATGGCGAAGACGACAAGACTGTCGACCGCGATGGCGCGGGCAACAAGCGGCGGGATGCTCTCCGGCGGAATGCCCAATGCCTCGCCATACAGCTGAAACGTCAGGTCATGCACCTGCCGCGTCAGCATGAAGATGCCGAAGTTCATGTCGTAATAGGAGAGCCAGTACCATCCGCCCAAAAAGACGATGGGGCCGGCCCAGAAGATCAGAAACCACCTCATGCGGCCTCTCCTCCATGCTTGCGCGAAACGGGCAGATCGAGGGAGACCAACCAGGTCGACAATGCCATGGTGCAAAGCACCAGCGTCGGAATTGCGATATCCAGCGCCAGGACTGCGAAAAACATCATCGCCGTTACGAGAAACAAGGCTTTGGCGATTTTGGTTCCCATGGCGTCAACTCGGGGGCTTACTCATTCCATCTCTGCTCGCCACCACACTGTCGGGTTAACCGCGGCCAGGCAACGTAAACCATTTGTTAAGGTTAACGCCGCAGCAGCCCCTGTGGATAAAACAGGTATCAGCCGTAGACGCCACGCACGATGCGCTTCAGCGCCATCGCCGCCTTCTCCCAATCCTTTGACGTCTTCAGCGACAGGCCGGCGCACTGCCCGCCGCTTGCTGCGGCAAGCACGAGATGCTGGATCGCAGCGATGACCACGGCGTTGACGGCTGTTGCATCGACCCCCTTCGGCGGCGTCAGCGAGCCGCGCATGCGCTCCAGCCAGAGAGCCAGCGCCTTCGAACGCGCTTCCGATAGCCGCCTCACCTGCTCGGTGTTCTCAGATATTTCCCAAGCGAGGATGCGGCGCATCAGCGGATCGTTTCTCAAGGCGTCGAGCAGGAGAACCGACAGCCGCTCCATCAGGTCGCCATAGGTGAGCAGGAACATGCCGCCGGTGTCTTCCGGAATGCGATCCTTTACCCACGTGCCGAGATCGGCGCCGATCGCCTCGACCAATCCGTCGAGACCGCCATAATAGCGATAGATCAACTGCTTGTCGCAACCGGCGCGGCGGGCGACCGCATTGATGCCGAAATTCTGGAAGCCTTCCTCGGCCAGCAGGCATTTGGCGGCGGCAAGGATTGCGCGCTCGGTGGCGCCGCGATCCCGCACGCGGCGTTCCGGCTCGCCGCCGGCCCCGGACGAAATTTCAATTTTTACCGCTTCATCAAGCACGACCGACCCTTCCCCGCTGTCACCAATCGGTGAGTAGCGGGCTGGCATCATCCAATCAATCCTATCCCCTTGGGAAGATTGTGGATATTTCATCCTGGCCGATGATTTGGCGAGAAAAGGACGTAGAAGACGGCATGCCGGAGCGATCGGATCCGCTCAGAAATCTCGCCCCGACTGTTGATCGCGATGGACGAACCCGGCATAGCTGCATTATGAACAATTCTAATATTCTCCGCTAAGGCCCTGCAATGGTGAACTATATCGAAGCCTCTTCCGCGCCCTCGAAGAATACGGGCGCCATCCGGCTTTATGACGCGCAAGCATTTGAAGGCATGCGCAAGGCGTGCCAGCTGACGGCGCGGTGTCTCGATGCGCTGGCCGACATCGTCAAGCCCGGGCTGGTGACCGATGACATCGATCGCTTCGTCTTCGATTTCGGCATGGATCACGGCGCCCAGCCGGCAACGCTGAACTATCGCGGCTACACCAAATCGACCTGCACCTCGATCAACCATGTCGTCTGCCACGGCATTCCGAACGACAAGCCGCTGCGCGAAGGCGATATCGTCAATATCGACGTCACCTTCGTGCTCGATGGCTGGCACGGCGATTCGAGCCGGATGTATCCTGTCGGCACGGTCAAGCGCGCCGCCGAGCGACTGCTCGAAGTGACTTATGAAGCGCTGATGCGCGGCATTTCCGCCGTCAGGCCCGGGGCCCGCACCGGCGCAATCGGCGAGGCGATCCAGACCTTTGCCGAGGCCGAGCGCTGTTCGGTGGTGCGCGATTTCTGCGGCCACGGCGTCGGCCGGCTGTTCCACGATTCGCCGAATATCCTGCATTACGGCCGCGCCAATGAGGGGCCGGAGCTGCGCGAGGGCATGATCTTCACCATTGAGCCGATGATCAATCTCGGCCGGCCGCATGTGAAGGTTCTTGCCGACGGCTGGACGGCGGTGACCCGCGACCGGTCGCTTTCGGCGCAGTACGAACATACCGTCGGCGTCACCTCCGACGGCTGCGAGATCTTCACCCTGTCGCCGGGTGGGCTCGACCGCCCCGGCCTGCCGTCGTTTGCCGGGTGACGATCCGATGGCGAAGGGGCCTGTTGCGACATCTTCCGACGACGAGCTGCCTTTCCCAACGCAGGAACCTCTTGCCGCCGACGAACGCTCGTTCTTCGGCGGACGCGCGCAAAAATCGTCCGTGCCGAATTCAAAGGCCGCCCTGCCCGCCTCGCTCGCCGTGGAAGAGCATTATCATGGCCATCGCGAACGGCTGCGTGATCGCTTCCGCGAGATGGGCGACACTGCCCTTGCCGACTACGAGATCCTCGAACTCTTGCTTTTCCGTCTGATCCCGCGGCGCGACACCAAACCGATCGCCAAGGCGCTGATCGAACGGTTCGGCTCGCTCTCCGGCGTCTTCGGCGCACCTGCGGCTTTGCTGACGGAGGTGAAGGGTGTCGGCGAGGCGGTGGCGCTGGACCTGAAGCTGATTTCGACCATCGCCCACCGGACCCTGAAAAGCGAGCTCAGGAGCAAGCAGGTCCTGTCCTCGTGGTCTTCGGTCATAGAGTACTGCCACGCCGCCATGGCGCAGGAGACCCGCGAACAATTCCGCATCCTGCGTTAAGCTATTGATCTTGTTAGATCGCGTTCCCGTTGCCGTAAGGTGACGTCCCCTAGTCCGTGACCATTTAACCACCTGCCGACGTGGTCGGCGGGCGCGCCGTTGTGCACATAAGGAGAAGCATGGAAATCCTCGATTTCAAATTAATCGACGAGCCAAGCGGCGGGCATAGAGCCATCGCCGTTTTCGATCTCGCGCTGACCGATGAATGCCGCTTGTACGGACTCCGGCTGCTCCGAATGCGTGACGGCCGGCTGCTGACCTTCGCACCGCAATCGGGGCACCGACGAGTGGCGACCTTTGCCAGCAGCCTGGCCGCAAAAATCACCCGACTCGCAATCGACCAATATGAGGCAATGACCGCCAATGCAGATCGACATTAAACGAGCCGCCATCCTTCTTGGTGGCGACGACTATAGCGGCAACCGTGTTCTATGCCCCGGTCCCGGCCATTCGAAACATGACCGCAGCCTTTCCGTCACCTTCAATGCCGACGGGACATTCACAACGAACAGCTTTGCCGAAGACGACTTCCGAGATTGCCGCGATCATGTGAAGGCCAGGCTAGGATATAGCGATGCGCGTCCTATCGTGCATGTCGCTCCCTTTCCTGACCTCTCCGGACTGATCGACGTGCAGCGCCGTATCGATGACGCTCGACGCATCTGGGAGTCTTGCGAGCCGCTGAAGGGTACCCTTGCAGAGGTCTACCTCGAATCGCGTGGCCTGTCCTATGATGGTGATGCGCTCGCCTTCCGTCCCACTTGCCGTTCCATGGTTGCGCTGATGACCGATGCGCTGACCGGAGAACCGTGCGGCGTCCACCGAACTTTTCTGGACGCTGAAGGCCGGAAGATCGACAAGAAGATGCGTGGCCGCGCCAAGGGCGCCGTCGTGCGCCTATACGACCTTGAGGCCCCCTTTGGTCTTGGGATTGCCGAGGGTATCGAAACCGCGCTCGCCACCGATTTTCGTCCGACCTGGGCGGGACTGACTGCTGGCGGCGTCGCCAGCCTTCCCGTGCTGCCTCACGTCGAAGCCCTGACGGTGTTCGCGGATCACGACCGCGCAGGCATCCAGGCCGCGAATACCGTCGGCGAACGGTGGCACGCGGCTGGCCGGGAGGTGACGCTGGTAATGCCTGCTGACGCCGGGCGAGATTTTGCAGATCGGGAGGCCGCGTAATGGCACCATTACCGAAACTGGCAGTACGCAACGACCCGGCCAAGCCCTTTAAGAAGCTCGAACCGGCGAACGACAATATTGGCATTGGCGACGCAATCGACGCTGAAACCCTTCTCGGGATGGACTTCGCGCCGGTCGACTACGTGATTGAGGGATTTATCGCAGAAGGCCTCACCATTCTCGCCGGCCGCCCGAAACTCGGAAAGAGCTGGATGGCGCTTGGCTTTTGCATCGCGGTGGCAACGGGCGGCCAAACACTTGGTGCCGATTGCGAGCAAGGCGACGTCTTGTATCTCGCACTTGAAGACAACCGACGGAGACTGAAGGACCGATTGGAGGTCGTGCTATCGCCAGCCACGGTGCGGCCTAACATGTCGCGCCTGTCGCTCAAGACCGAATCCAAGAAGATCGGAGCGGGACTGATCGAAGAGTTGGAGACATGGCGCAAATCCGCTGGCAATCCCAAGCTGATCGTAATCGATACGTTGTCGATGGTTCGCCCGCCGAAGAAGTCCAATCAGGATTCGTATGCGGCGGACTATGACACGATCTCGCCGCTACAAAAGTATGCAGGCGAGCATCGGCTCGCTGTCATCGTCGTCCATCACGTGCGAAAAGCCGAGGCAGAGGATCCTCTAGAAGCGGTTTCCGGCACCAACGGCCTTACAGGCGCTGCCGACACTATCATGGTGCTGAACCGCACCACCGATGGCCCGAAACTGTACGGCCGCGGTCGTGACATCGAAGAAATCGAAAAGGCACTGCGTTTCGATAAAGGAACGTGGGAAGTTATCGGCAACGCTGATGATGTCAAGAGATCCGAGCAGCGGCGCAAGATCATTGAAGTTCTCACCGACGCCGCGACCGCGCTCACGCCAACCGAAATCGCGAAGGAGGCCGGTATGAAGGAGGCCAACGTCAAATACCTTCTGCGGGTGATGGTGAAGACCGCTGAAGCTGAAAAGGTCGGATACGGCCAGTACAAGATTCCTGGCAGACACTGACCCTATATACCCCCCTCACTCTCCTAACTTTAAACTCTTTGTCTCTGAGAGTGAGGAGAGATAGGAGAGTAAGGGGGGGGGTAGCGAGAAGCGCCTCCATAGAGGCGCGCCAATGAGGCCGGCATTCGCGCCGGCCTGCATTTACATGAAAAGCTGGATCAGCATGATCGCAGCAGTTATCAATGCGGGCTCGACTTCAACTTTGAAGCCCTTGCCGCGCAGGTATATAAACCGCATGTTCTCGTCCTTGGAACATGCCCGGACGTCCAGGCGAGCTAAACCTGAAGCAGATCTGCAAGCGATACGGCTATTGCCGCGACTATCTAGGAAGAATAAGGGGCATCCACCCCGATCGCCGCTGTCATCCGACTTGGCGGCTGGAGGATTATTCTTCCGACTGTCGCGCTGATTATTCTATAACATAGAGTTCAGCTCGGATCGGACAGAGTTCCTAGCGACTAAGATAGTCAGATCTACTGATTCGTCAAGCTCTGTGTCCGCTAGGGTTCTCCACGCCGCTCTCGACGTCGCGCTGCTGCGAGTTCGAGTTTCTTCGGCGCAGTGTAAAGCTTCTCAAGCAAGTTGAATGTGAACTCTTGAAGATCCAGCGCCTCGTTCCTGGTCAGAGATCCATCGTGAGCGCCGTCGTTGCCATCCTCCTTAATGCACTCCGCAAGCTCTTGTAGGTCGGTAGACAACTTTCCGTTCTGAAAAAGCCACTCGAGCCGGAAGCCAAGAGATCGTCTTATTTTTGCTACCGGCGGCTCGCCATCAGGAGGCAAGATAGACTTTGTTGCCATGTCCACGGCCAGCCGGAACATAGCACCAGCAGCATTCCAGCATTCCACGGCCACACATGTAGCCCCCTCACTGAAGACTGCGGCGATATCGCCAGGTACGTGCTCCGGTGGCTCGTCAGCGCCTTCATCTTTCAGGCTGATGTGCCCTACAACCTTGAAGTGATCATTGATATAACCTGTGTACTTGACGACGCCTGACATAATGTCACGCCATACCCCGGCTGATCCGGCGGTAATAGTGTCTACCACGAATATAGTTGCCCTATGGCAATGCCGACAAACTGCGAAGATTTCGAACCTCTCTACCCAGCCAGCTTCGACAATCCCACGAGACTTTTGGGCCTCCACATCAAACGTTACATGCTTCGCCCCGCAACGCGGGCAGTTTGAATTGAGTAGAGACACCGTGTTTTCCTCGAATCGATTCGCGAAGTTTGGCAGAAGACCGATGCCGCGAAAATAGGCGCCATCACTTAACCGAACCGGAGGGGCGCCCCAGATCTCCAGAACCGCCCGCCAGCGTACCGGCGCCCTCTCTCATCGTTAGTGCAAATACAGGAATTTGCACGCGCGCGATCACGCGTAGCGCGCGCACGAGAAATCATTGAGCTTTTTGGCATCATGAGGGAGGGGGCGCGCCGGCGTTCCAAGGCGGCGCCGGTCTGTACCGGTCTGGCAGCAAGTTTTTCGTATCCCCAAAATTCGCAATTTGGAGTGTGGTGCCATGGCAGCCGCTCAATGCCCACCCGCTAGCGCGATAACGGCGACGACGTAAGACACGGCGATCATTAGATAGGCGAGCTGTAGAAGGGTCATGGTCCATCCTGTCGTTGGTGGACCCCTACATATTCCGAGTTTCTGAGTCACGAACATCACAAGATATGCACTTGACTATTCTTTGAAACTGTGAAGCGCAATTGACAAAATTGTATGTTTACATCATCGTAAGACATGGTTGCAGCCACATTCCGCCCTATTGACGAGAGCAGCGCCAAGCTGCCAGGCAACTCTGACTTCAAGGAACTGCAAATCATGACATCTTCAACGCGGCCCGTCGCCGCGAACGATAACGTGCCGCGTCATTTCGAAGACTTCACTCCTGATCTCGCCGCCCGTCGCGCCTGGCTGGCAACTTTACCAGCGGGTGATCCCAAACCTGTATTGGCCTGGCCCACGGCGGAGCGTCTTTCGCGACTCGACAGCCCTGAAGCGGCCCGCGCACTTTACCGATACGCCGAATTGATGGCGCCGCCTCACATGGTGGCTGCGAACGACAATAATCCAATGGTCGCGGCTGAAGGCGACCCGGACATGCGACACGAAATGCGCCCAAGCATCGACGAGATGCTGGATGCAGCATCGCCGGGCATGCGATGCCGCGTCCTCTCCACTAAGGTCAACGGAACGTGGAAAGTGACAGAGCGACAAGAGCCGGGTTTCAAGTTTTCTGGGTCTCAGGTGCGGCTTGGGGATCTACTGTTTCAAGCCGGAAAGCTTGTTTCCCATGGCGAGACATCGCGCGGCAGGCGCAAGACGCCGGTGGAGCGCACTAGGCAGCCAAAGGGCTATAAGGCTCCGCCGAAGCGGTCCGCTGACTCCATCCGATTCCTGCTTCCTGCGAACGATAATACACCGATCGCCAATGGCGCCGGCTGGCTCGGCGGCCTGACGCGCTCGACGGGCAACGCGACGCAGCAAGACAATGGCGAGCATCTTGCCGCTCTTGAAATGGACCGCAATGCGAGGCGTGCCGCGGTCCGTCTGGCACTTGGACTTGATGCGGCGGTGCTCGACGCAGCCATTACCGACGCCACAGCGCAGGAGATTGGCGAGGCCTTCGGCTATTCGGGCAAGACTGCAGAGCGGCGGGGGATAGAGAAAATCAATGCCGCTGTCCAAAAGTTGCAGGAAATTGCCGCCTGACCGTCCCTAAAGGGGCTCGCGGGAACGTATCTCTATGAAGCGGTGACAAAGCCGCACTTCATTTGCCGATCACGCCGCAGTTAGCGTGACCGGCCTTTTCATTCGCAATCCCGAGCTTCCGATGGTCAGCGCTGTCGCTCGGTTTGATCGAGCGCCCGCAGGGTCACCAACTCTGCGGGCGCTTTCGTTTTCACAAAACATCACACAATAAGGAAACCAAATGGCTTTGCCATCTTTCACTTTGACCTGCGCATTCGCTGGGTCTACTGCCGCGCGCTACGCGTCGCAGGCAATTCTGGGCAAAATCGCCTGGCAGGAAGCACCGTCGACTGGCGTTGCGTCCACAAACGTAGCGCCGCCTGTCAATGATGCCTCAGGCGCCGCCATCTTCCGTGCTCGCGCAACCGCCGACTCCTGGCTGTCGTACGGCGCATCGCCAAACTCGGCTGGCACTGTCCGCGTTCCGATCCCGGCCAATACTGATGTTGATGTCTACCCCGAGCCGGGTGACAAGTTTATGTGGGCGGCCGCATAACATGGCGACGCTTCGGCAAACGTGTGAGGCGCTGGATGGTATTCTGCGCCTTCCGCCTTCCGCAGCGCGAGGGCACGCCCAACGCCTCCGCGCTGCCGGATATCTGCCAACATCGCAGGGCTATCCCGGCCAAATCAGCAGCGAGCATATTGCAGCCGTCCTCATCGCCATCGCGGTGGGCTCGCCGGTCATTACCGATTACATCAACATGCGGTCGGGGAACGGTGGCCCGACTTTCGGGAAGGTTCTCGCCGGCTTTGTCGAGAAGCCCAATGATGTTCTCGAAGTCGTCGTCGACACATTGGCGCCCGGTGCTTCCGTGACGTTCCGTGGAGCGGATCATGGCGTGCAGACCATCGCATTTTATCCGCCCTCACCCAAGCCACGGCCGGCCTTCGATCGCGATGTCCGGCTCGGGCCGGAAATACTCATCCGTCTTCATGCCGCCATCGCAACAGCTCCGGAAGTGCGCGCCGGTCGCCCGCGGCTGCGGGATCGTTTTACAAGGATTTCATAATGTCGCCCAAAACGCCGCCGGCCCGACCGGCAATTCTGGTCCGCAGCCTTGCCGAGGCGGACCCCGCATTCGCGGCCGCCAAGGATCTTGTTGCCAAGCTCAAGTCATCGAGTGCCAAGCTCGACGCCGAAGAAAATGAGCTTATGCACCGACTGGCGCATCGGCCAGCCACCGCCGAAAAGACAGGCCGTGTGGCTGTCCTCCTTGGCGACGCAACTCCGGAAGAAGACGAAGCGCCGGACGGCGTTCGCGCCCGACTTAAGGCTATAGCCGGCGAGCGTGTCGATCTCAGGGCTGCCATTGAGATCGCGCAGGATCGCCTCGCAAAGGCTCGCTTTGGCGCAAGCAGGGTGATCTGCGGAGAAGTGGCGCCGACATACGCCGAACGCGTTGAAGCCCTCGCCGCGGCATTCCTGGCTGCATACGCAGCCCACGAGGCTCTATTGGCGATTACGAATGAGCTATCGGCCCATGACGTTGCATGGACTGGCCACCTTGCGCCCCTCCAAGCTCACGGTCTCTTTGGTCATGATGGCGGGAAGCTTGCCATCTGGCTGAAGGAGGCCGCCGCGGCAGGCTTCATAGCCAAATCGGAAATACCAAAGGAGCTTGCCGTCTAATGGAGCGAGCAGATCATAAACTTGGCCGCCGAGCGGTGCATGAGGTGTGGATTGGCAACGAGCTTATCCGCAATGCTCCGAGAGATCCGATCGAGATCTCTCTCATGATCAGAGAACGTCGATGCCGGCTTCCGGCGCAGAAGGCGCGGGACAGGATGGCGGCGAGCCTCAAAGAGCGAGGGCTGAAAGCCTAGCCAGGGTGGGTCGCTTTTGGCGTTCGCTCGTCCTGGGTACCGGCTCCGGGGATAACCTAGGCTAACCCTGTATAAAAAACATTTGCGGTCTGGGTCCGCCGTAGCGGCGCGCATGTCACGACGTTGGGCGTGCTTTCACGCATCAGAGCACATGGAGCCGTCGCCTGGCGGGGGGGGTGCATCGACTTTCAAAAATCAGCCGCTCTCCCGTACCGCCCGTTCCCAATTGCGTGCATTTTTCCGATTGAAATTATGGGGGTCAGCCATGGCTAGACCAAGAACGCCAAAGGCGAAAGCTGCGTTGACGGGTCAGTCTGTCGTACGCCGAAAGAAATTTGAGTCGCGCATCGAGCCGGTTGTAGATGACCCGCTCGGCGATCCACCAGCGTTCCTCAAACCGGCTGCTGCAGAGGCGTGGGAAGAATTTCGGAGACTGATGCCGTGGCTGAATAGGAGCCACCGAGGAATCACCGAACTGGCTTCCATCCTTCAGTCGCGGCAAGCGGCGGGAGTGCTTGCCGTGCCGGGGCAGACGCTGCTCCTTCGCTTCCTTGGCTCGATGGGCGGCACGCCTGCTGCGTCACGTTTCGCGGTGGTGCCCGAGCCTGAAAACGAAGATCCGGCTATGCGTTATTTTGAGTGAGCAGATCTCTTCCTCTTCCTGTATTGGGACACGTCCCACTCTTCGTCACTTTCGAGGCCATATAGTTCAACCAACTCATCTCGAATATCAAAAACACGCATAAGAAACAGTGCGTTCGCTAGGTCGAGCTTACGTATCGCCTTGGGGATGTCATCGGTGTCGCCTCGGCCGTATTCGAAGAGAGCCCCGGCCCTGGCATATATCTCAGCATGCCGGATTAAATGCGATCTGAGATTGTCGGCAGAAACCATTTTTCCGTCGATTCCGTTATCCCGCAGCCCACGTTGATTAGCTGCTTCAACCTGCATCGCCGTAACAAGAGCAGCGAAGAAGGGGCGATCCGCCTTATCGAGCGTCTCAACCATTTCCTTAAGTGACGAGATAATTTCCCCAGAAATCGGATCGAACGGGGGTATTCCAGCCGTTTTCGGCAGCCAGGACCTTTCACACTGGGCGAGCAGATATCTTATCTTAGGGGCGTTTAGTTCAACCAGTTCGCTGATTGCAGTTAAAGTTAGGGGCAACACAGCGCGGTTTGCATCTCGCCTTGCATCTTTCCTATCCTGCTCAAGTGCAATCGCATTGTCGATTTGACGTTGAACGGCTTCGTCGGAAGCCTTGATTTGCTCCTTTATCGCCCTGACGCTGAAATAGGCCGCTCCTACCGCTACCAGGCCTGTAACCAATGTCGTGTCGAACCATTTGAGCGAACCCACGGCACTTATCGCCTCGCTGATAACTTGGCCGGCAGGTCGCGCCTGAAAGGCCCACACGACCCTCCGCAGAACTGGAAAGGCAAGCAAGCCGATCGGCATCCCGATCGCAAACGCGTGTCGCTTCTTCAACGTGAACTTCATCCGCCGATGAAGCCTCGCCGCAAGCTCCGCGTCTAGCGGTTGCGCCCGATATCCAAGGAAAAATGAATGGCAACTGACCTCGAGAGCCTCGTAGTCTCTCTATCGGCAGATATCCGAAAATACGAAAATTCTCTTAATCGCGCGATGGGTCAAACCAACAAGGCGGCGAAATCGATCGAGACTCGCTTCGCCGGTCTAAACAAAAAGATAAGCGGCGGCTTCAACACGCTGACCACCGGCGCGGCTCGAGCCTTCGCACTCATTGGCGGGGTGCAAGGGTTCAAGACCCTCAGCGACGCCGCAACCGGCGTCGACAACGCTTTGAAGGTTGCTGGCCTTTCGGGCGCAGAATTGGAGCGGGTTTATCAGTCGCTGTTTGCATCGGCGACAAAGAACGCCGCGCCGATCGAGACACTTGTGCAGCTCTATAGTCGTCTTTCTCTCGTTCAGAAGGAGCTCGGCGTATCTCAGCAGCAGATTGTCACGTTTGCCGACAACATCGCCCTTGCCCTTCGCGTGGGCGGTACGTCCGCGACCGAGGCCAGCGGCGCGCTACTGCAGTTGAGCCAGACCCTCGGCGGCGGAGTTGTTCGGGCGGAAGAGTTCAATTCGATCCTTGAGGGTGCGCCGACAATCCTCCAGGCAGCAGCGGCCGGCCTCCGAGAGGCTGACGGATCCGTTGCAAAGCTTCGGCAGATCATGCTCGACGGCAAGCTATCTTCAAAAGCGTTTTTCGACGCGTTCCAAGCCGGTGCACCGATCCTTGAGCAGAAAGTCGCAGGCTCTGTTCTCACGATCGACCAGCGGCTCGGCAACTTGCAAACCGCACTCATCAATGCGGCCCGCGAATTCAATTCCTCCGCAAAGGCTGGCGAAACCTTCGGAGCCGAGATCGATCGGACGGCGGCCTTCGTCAACGGCCTAAACTTCGATCAGATTATCACCCAGCTACAAGCCGTGGGGGCGCAATTCGACAGTGCGGCAGCAACGGCCCGCGCCTTCGGGGAAGCCGTCGGTCTGGCAAATGTCGGCAAGGCCATCGTCGGATCTCTTCCTGGCGATACCGTCAAATCGTACCTCGGTGGCGGCCTCGTCATCAAACAAGACGGCCTCATCACCGATCGAATCAATGATGCGTTCACGGAAACGATCGACAGCGCGATCCGTCAGACCGGTGACCTCACTGCCGATGCAGTGAAGAACAGTGTTCTTGGCGGCGGTGAAGCGACGACGCCAAAAGGCGGCCGGCTCGCGGAAGCGCCAAAGGTTAAACCGATCACCCTTGCCGATTATCCGGTCACCGCGTCGTCGTCCGGCGGCAGCAAAAAGAAGGGCGCAGGCGGTGGCGGCGGCGGAAGCAAAAGCGCCGACGAATACCAGCGCGAGATTGAGCAGATCAAGGAGCGCACGGTTGCACTCCAGAATGAGACAGCAGCTCAAGAATGCCTAAACGGCGTTATTTTTGAATTGGAGCACGCGTGACTGGTTACATTTTGAAGCCGTTTTTCGACAGGGTCGAAATCCTGTCGGATGGCGCGAACTATCTCCCCGACGGTACGGTCACCGGCTTTCGCGAGAAGGTCATGACCTCGCCGGCGGTCCCTCTGGCGATCGTCGGTAGCGGATCGGTGCCGGTTATCGACGTAATCACTGACATGGTGCTTGTGGCTGCCAAGGCAACATGTTCGGTGGACGGCACGTTGGCTGTTTTGGCATCCTCGCTATCCGTCATCCGCGATAAAGGCTTCGCGGGGGATAGCCCAGCACGTGTGGCGATCGGCGCCATCTCCGAAACGCGCGGGCCGATCTCGTTGTTCTTCTCCACATTCGAAGATGAAGCTGCGGCGCCGTTTGAGCTGCATGACAGGCCCTTCGGATTCGGCCAAGGTGAATACCCTCCACCCGAGGAAATGGCGGCCACTGGCTGGAGCCATCGAGCGCCACTTGCCGACTATGGACCGGCGATCTTCGAATACATGCGCGGACGCAAGAGGCCCAACCCGGCTTATCGGGATGCAGAGCTAATTTACAGCATCGGCGGCCATCTCGACCTCACCGTCGTTCGTTCCGACGGCTACGAACGACGCCGGCTGGTGACCTGGCCCGACGTGATTGGTCAGAAGATCGATCCAGACCCGCCCGAAGATAAAGATCCCGGCATTCCGCACGACGACGGCACATTGTTCGACGACGGCACCGGCTACGAATAGCCGGACCGCCCAACAATCAAAACTATCACGAGCTCGCTTTAGCGGGCTTTTTTATTGGAGAAATCATGGCCATCACAGCCAAGCAGGTTTACCGGGATTACGTCACGGATGGTATCCCCTCTTCTGGCAACCATAAGCCGGCCAAAGCAGAGGTTCGCACTCTTCTGTCCGGCTACGAATCCGTCATTAACGCCTTTACGTCCAGCGGCGGGTCTGTGTTTGTCACCAAGGCCGCGCTTGATGCCGACCTCGTTCATGCCGCGAACAGCATGGCTTGGGTTATCGGCGATGCGACAACGGCCAACAACGGCGTCTACCGCAAGAACGGGTCGTCCGGCACTGGTTCGTGGACGCGCATCGCGGATCTTCCCTACAGCTTCGTGAAACTGTCGGATGTTGGTGCGGGCACGGCCAACGATATCCAGCTCACGTCGACGATCCCCACATCCGCATCGGTGCTGCGCATTGCCAACATCTTCGAAGCTAACGCGGGCAACGTGACGGTTTCAGAGAACGGCGGCAGCGCCAAGGCGCTGTTGACCAACTCTGGCAATCAGATCGCCGCTGGTGGCCTGCTTGCCGGCATGATTATCGCCTACGTCGACAACGGCTCATCGTTCCGCCTGCTGTCTGATCAGGCAAGTGCCGCGATCGTTGCAGCAGCAGAAGCCGCTCAGGCGGCAGCCGAGGCAGCCGTGGTCGATGCTGAAGATGCTGCCGCTGATGCCACGGCAGCCGCAGCTGTTGCGACTGGCGCCATGTCTACGGTGCTCGATCCGCTTTTTGCGACGAAAGCTATAGCCGCCGCCTGGACTCCGTCCGTGGCGCCTGACTATATCCGCACGGCCGGCTATACCGCAGCCGGTGATGGTGGTGGCGCTCTTTATAAAAAGGTCGCGTCGGCGCCAGCGCATCAGGGCAAGTTTTCGATCACCCTATCTGGTGGCGGTACCGTTTGGTTCGAGCTTGCGGAAAGCGTTGTCACGCCTCAGATGTTCGGTGCGCTGTGTGACGGGGCTAGCAATGACGGGCCGGCCATGCAGGCCGCCCTGGATGCCTGGCGCCATGTCAGACTCACCCCTGGCAAGACGTACTACCCGCGCGCCACTCTCACCATGTCAGTCAGCGACTCGGTCCTGGAGAGCGACGGTACGGCGACAGTCTTTGTCGACAAGACCTATTTCAACAATAACAACCCCTACATTGCCGGCGACTCGCGCATCGCCGCGGTCAATGCTGGCGCCGGCGGCTGGAGCTTGAATGCCACCGGTCGTTACGGGACCAACGCTGTCGTACTCTATGTCACTGGTGTGCAGACCAGCGGCGGCGCCAGAAATGAGCGCTCGCATGTGAAAGGTATCCGGTTCATCGGCAACAGCCCGTCTGGGAAAATGCAGACCATCGTTCTTGCGCGCAACACGCGCGATTTCGAGATCAATGGTTGCGAATTCACCGGCTTCGGCATGGGTTATGCGGTCTTGCTTGCTGGCAACCGTGGAGCGAAGGTTCACGACAACAACTTTCACGACTTTGCAGAGAGTGGAATCTATCCGGCGGTTTCTGCCGGCGATGCGGCAGACTGCGCCCCCAACGTGACTGCGATTGCGACGACCAATGACTTCGCGGCGCTGCATAGCCCAGGCTGGAAAGCCAAGATTTACGGAAACACAATCTACAACCTGCACTTTACCGGGGCTGGGCTGGCGCGTCATGGCGATCAGTCCGACGGCATCAACCTAACCGAGATGGGGCAGAACACCGGGTTTCAGGTCCACGATAACCACATTGAAAGTGTGGCCGAAGGTATGGACGTTTTCGAACGGTTCGGCGAGATCAACCACAACCAGTTGGCGTCCTGCAACATATTCGGTTTGAAATTCACATACGGTGCGTCGTTCAACAGCATCAACGACAATACTGTGCAGAACGCCGGCGCAGCCTGCATGGTATTCGATAGCCCGAATACCTATGAAACCCGAAACAACATCTGTGTTGGCAATATTTTATACAATGCCGATCCGACCACCTACACAGACAACGGGCTTATCCAGTTCTCATCGAGCGGCACCGGCTCCACGCATAGCAACTCCATCGTCGATGGTGAGTATGCTCCGGTCAATGCCAAGACGATCGTGCGCAATACTGCAAACGTCGGCTCGAATCCGAACAACAAGGTCAGTGGTCGTGTTCTTGGCGTCGGGACGCATGCCGACCCGAAACAGCGCTACTGCTCGCAAGGCTGGGGCGGCCTGGACTTCAACACCCAAACTGACACCTTTGTCAGCGCCACGCTCGCCGGGGCGCAGAATGCATCGGCATCGAATGCGAACACTATCGTCCAGTTCAGCGACGCTGCCGGTCGTGACGATCTTGGCGAGTGGGACAACACCGCGTTCCAATTCACGCCGTTGTTCCCTGGCTACTATCACATCGAGGCTCAAGTTCGCCTGAGCGGGCTTGCCACCACGGATGCCGTGGTGTTGCAGGCAGCGAAGCCAAGCGGCGGCGCAAAAAATATTGATGGATTGGGGCGCTCCGACGGCGCAGCCACGCTCAATCTTTCTTCGGTGCTGTACCTAACGCCGGTCATCGGCGGAACTAGCGACTCTGTCCAGATTGTAGTTGCACAGTCGCACGCCTCGGCTGTCCCAATCACGACGGTGGCAGCGTACACGAACCTGTCTATCCGGCGGGTGTAGGTGCTCGAAAGGTGGGCGGGCTCTCGTCCCGCTCACCCTCAGCTTTCTTCGTATTCCCGATCGGCGATCTCGTCGGCCAAAACCACGGCGTGCTCCGACAGGACCTCCGCAACGTTGTCGAGGAGCAGTGCCAGGTCAGGATCGCTGTCGAACAGCTGTTCCTGCTTAGCCTTCAACTTGCCGATATAGAAGTTGTGAAGGTGTAGCGAACCGTTCAGTTGTGCGAGGCTTGGCATGGTGGTTCTCCAAAGGCAACGGGACGATTTGACATCGTAGCGCAAGCCCGCTGCTGATCAGAGGTTCTCAAGTTCTGGGAACGGCGAGTACGAGAGTCGCGCGGTGTTGCAGCCGGGCGCATCCTGTAGGGAGCTGACGACGCTTGCGCCTTGGAAGCGAAGCGACGTCGATGTCATCCCGACATAGCCGCCCATTCGGTTCTTCGCGTTGAAACGAACGCAAATTGACCTGTATCCCGTGTCTAGAAGCGTCAGTGAGTTAGATATGCTCGCATCGCGGATGGAATATGGATCATAGAACGTGGTCTTGATATAAGCTACCGCAGCGGCGCGCTCTGCGGCTGTGGGCGGGGTCTGCGAACCGTATATCTTGTCCAGTTGCTCGGCGCTGACGCAGCCCGAGAGAACCGCAACCCCAACTAATAGACTCGTCCGCTTCATTTACCTCTCTCCGGTTGTGAAGCGATATTGCATGATTCGTTGGAAGGCGACACTGGTCAGGGCCTGCTGATTTCGTCCAGCTTGGCGTCTATGCCATCACTAGAATTTCCAGCTCGACAATTTGTCGCGGCGCTCAATCTCGGCGTTACCCTCCTCGGTTACCCGCCACGTCTTTTGTCCACTGTGATTTTTTCCGCCCGGTCGGATTAGGGCGGCTGCGGCTAAGACATTGATAGTGTGTTCGCCAGCCTGTGGGATGACGTCGACTGTATTGCAGTCCGGATGTTCGATCATAAAACGAAGGGCCAGCACCTCGCGTGGATGGAGGTTATGACGAGGCGCATACTCGTCGCGGTCTTCCCGATCTTGTTTGCGGCGCTCACCCTCCTCCATGCTCTCTTGTTGATCGATTTCGTTCCAAAATTGAGTATCCTCCTGCCAGGCGCTTACAACATTTTCTAAGAGCGATGTCGCATCAACCTTCCGGACAATAATCAACCAGCCGCCAGCACCGTCATGACTATCTACAAATATGCGCCGCTGCACGGCGTAGAACGTGTAATCATCAAGCCCGTGCGTTGAATAGGTGTCGCCGACGTTTGGCACTGTGCCGGCGAAGTAGTCCTCGTCAACAGCGAGTATCGGCTCAAGGCTGCCTTCCTTGTCGATCTCGAACAATCGTACCGAAAAGTTGCGACTTGCCACGCCTAGTCCTGCCGATCCCGCAGGCGAACGCCGGAAGCGATGCCGTCGGAGTGAATGAACATGATGCGGCAGCTTACAGCGGCGTCCCTACTTCCCATTGGGCGGGGTTCAATCATGGCTTCTTCGCTTTCCCGACCGCTACATCCGCGGCATGCTCCGGCGGCGCTTTGACAAACCGGCAGTAGTTCTCATTGATGACATCGAATAGGTCGTCTGCTTCCTGCAGGTCGACAGATTTAACTATGATGAACCACGCAATCCACTCGGAATCTGAAGCTTCGTCGAGGTGCCGCACAAAGTGCCGGCCGATGACGTCCACGGTTGAGATGCCGACATCATGGATGGTGAGGGTGATGCGGTCTCCGATCCCCGGAATAGTGTTGCTGAGATCAGCCAGAAGGTGCTCGCCTTCGATCTGATACTTTCCGTCGTCCTGACGCTCTAAGAAGTACACTAGGTCGTCAATGATTTTCGGCATAAGGCGGCTATTCCTGCCGATTGCGCAGTTTAATTACCCCGTCGCCGCGGTCATCTTCGAAGAACTCGACACCGGCCGACTCGAGCGTGGTCCGAATGGCTGTGAGTGTTCGAGGCAGTATCTCTTCACCTCGCTCTAGACGAGAGATAGTATCAGGGGACACACAAGCTTCTTTGGCAAGGTCACGCACGCCCCAACCGAGCGCGGCTCGCGCCATCTTGCACTGAACTATCTTCATCGTAATAATGTACCGATTTCGTATTGACGCACCGAAAAAGTGCAGCTATCAGTACATTATTACGAAATCAGGTTAGAAGCAACGAGGATCGACCAATGACCACCCACACACCGATTCGACACACCGACAGAAGCCTGCTGCCGCGCTCTTTGCTTGGCAGACGACCTATTCGCGTTTACGCCGCCACCGAGTTCCGGTTCGCTGCGGGCGACAGCGTTGCTTTCGGCGACCACGTCGCCATCGTGATGACGCGCTCTCGGTCAATGATGGGAAGAGAAATCTATTACATCCAACTTATCACCGGTGACATGGCTGGCCGCCCGTTCCGCACGGTCGAAGGACGCCATCTCACCGCCTGTGGGAATCCATATGAAGACCGGGGTGAAACGAGCTCTTGTTCTTGAGCTATTTGATAAGCAGGGGGGACGTTGCTGCTACTGCGACCGCCCCATGGTCATCCTGCCCCGCGGCAGGGATCAGAACCGACCGGACGCTGCCACCCTCGAGCATCTAATTACCGGACGCCGCAAGGGCTGGACGAAGCGACACAACATGGCGGCCGCGTGCCGCGAGTGCAACAATATGCGCGGCTCTGCAATGGACTGGTGCACCTTCAAGACCTACCGCATGGGTGAGTTCTGGGAATTCATCAGCGGATGCAAAGATTTGTAATCGGCCCGCCCTGGCCGATCAGCGGTCAGCCGTTTCGCCGCATGATGCGGCTGGCCGCCTCCAATTACCACGCCACCACAAAGCGCGCCGCCGGCCTCACCAGCCGGGGGCCATTGACCAACATGCCCTGTTTACACCACCCTAAACTTCCGATCGAAAAGGAGGACCGATGCCCGCTGCCGCCAACGACAATAACCCGCTGTACCTTTCGGAAGCGTCGATCGCTCATCGCGTCCTCGGCGCCAAATCAAGGACGGCTTGGGACGCCCTTGCTATCGTCTGGGAGCGCGACGGCTTGCCGCGCATCGATCCAATGACGGGCTGCCGTTACTGGCCCGCCGTTCGCGCGTTCCTCGACCGCCGCCACGGGCTGCACCAGACTGCCCTGCCCTCCACCGTCGACGGCGCCGAGAATTGGTCATGACCGACGCGCCCGGCCTCAAGCGGAAAAAGAACAAGGACGGGACGTTCCGCGAATATTGGGAAGCCCGGGCCGACCTGGCGAAGCGTGGTTATAGGCCGTCGAGCGTGCGACTTCACTATCCGGTGACATCGGAAGGCCGAACGCAACTTGCGGCTCGCTGTCGTATCCTGCAGGCGGAAATGCTGGCATGGGCTGCGAACGGCGAACACGCCGCGCCAGGGTACGATGGCACGATCAGGAGCCTCTCTAGACTTTACCAGACGAACGCCGATTCCCCGTTTCAGTCCATTAAGTGGAACAGCCGGGAAAACATCCTCAAGTCGCTGATCATCATTGAGGCCACGGTTGGCGCCCGCCAAGTCGGCAAGCTGCTGGGTCCGGACTTCAAGCGTTGGCACTCCTCCTGGGGCGAGCCGAAGGCACAAGGCAAGCTCCCTCGCCCGTGGCGCGCCAAACATGCCATGGATGCCGTGCGCCAGCTAATCAGCTACGGCGTCACGCTCGGTTTCGAAGACTGCTTCCGCGCCGACACCATCCTCGGCAAGATCCGGTTCAAAACACCGCCTGCCCGCACGTCTGTCATGACGATCGACCATGTCAACGCAGTGCGGATCGCGGCGCATGCCGAAGCCTTTCCGTCGATCGCGCTAGCCACCGTGCTACAGTTCGAGCTTGCTTTGCGTCAGAAAGACGTGGTGGGCGAATGGGAGCCTGCGGACGACGTCGACCAAGGCGGCATTACCTATAAAAGCACGCGTTGGGTTAACGGCCTCGTCTGGTCGGATATCGACGAAAACATGATACTGCGTAAGAAGCACACGAAGACTGGCTTTGAAGTCGAGCACGATCTCAAGCTGCATCCGGCCGTTCTTGAGGAAATCGAGCGCGTGCCGATGGAAAAACGCGTCGGGCCGATGATTATGTCTGAGGCGACAGGCGTGCCCTATAAGAACCGGAAATTCACGGAGCGGTGGCGGAAGGTCGCAAATAAAGGCGGCATACCCAAGACCGTCTGGAATATGGACGCTCGCGCCGGCGCCATCACCGAGGCCTACAGCGTGGGCGCATCCGAGACCGACGTCATGAAATCGGCGGGACATAAAAACCGCCAGACCAGCGCCCGGTATAACCGCGGCGTCATCGAGCAGACCAATCGCGTTGCTAAGATGCGGTTGGCGAAACGTAGCGAGAACACGGAATAAGGGACGCGCAAGGGACGTTTAGGGGACGTCTCCAGCAATCGATTGAAAAGGTTGCGGATTTTGAAACAGAGAAACACATCCGCATCCTCTTCCTCGACAAGCGCAACGTGCTGATTGCCGATGAGGTCCAGGGCCGCGGCACTGTCGACCACACGCCGGTCTATCCGCGCGAGGTGGTGAAACGCGCGCTCGAGCTGTCGGCAACGGCGATGATCCTCGTCCACAACCACCCCTCCGGCGACCCGACGCCATCGCGCGCCGACATCGACATGACGAAGGTGATCATCGAGGCGGCCAAGGCGCTCGATATCACCGTCCACGACCACATCATCATCGGCAAGGACGGCCATGTCAGCCTGAAGGGGCTGAAGCTGATCTGAAAAGCACAGGGCCGGCTGAATCGGTGGCCGTAAAACAATCTGTAACATTGACCGGCTACCGATAGACGGGCGACATCTTTGTGTCGCAAATGATTCCATTTCCAATCCGGGGCCAGACGATGCTTCAGTACGATCTTGTTGTGGTGGGCAGCGGTCCCGCAGGGCGCCGCGGCGCGATCCAGGCTGCAAAACTCGGCAAGAAAGTGCTTGTCATCGAGCAGGGGAAACGGGTCGGCGGCGTGTCCGTGCATACCGGCACCATCCCCTCCAAAACGCTGCGCGAGACGGCGCTCAACCTTTCCGGCTGGCGCGAACGCGGCTTCTACGGCCGATCTTACCGCGTCAAGGAAGAGATCAGTGCAGATGATCTGCGCCGCCGCCTGCTGATTACGCTCAACCACGAGGTCGAGGTGCTGGAACACCAGTTCGCCCGCAACCGCGTGCAGCATATTCGCGGCAAGGCGAGCTTCATCAATCCGTCGACGCTGCAGGTGATTAAGGATGACGGCGAGATTACCCAGGTCACCGGCGCCAGCGTGCTGCTTGCCGTCGGCACGAAGCCGTTCCGCCCCGATTACATACCCTTCGACGGCAGGACTGTTCTCGACAGCGACGAACTGCTCGATATCCAGGAGCTGCCGCGCTCAATGGTCGTCATCGGTGCCGGCGTCATCGGCATCGAATATGCGACGATCTTCAGCGCGCTCGACACCGCCGTCACCGTGATCGACCCGAAGGCGACGATGCTCGACTTCATCGACAAGGAAATCGTCGAGGATTTCACCTACCAGCTGCGTGACCGCAACATGAAACTGTTGCTCGGCCAGAAGGCCGACAAGGTGGAGAGGCTGGAAGATGGCAAGGTCGAGCTAACGCTCGACAGTGGCCGGCGCCTGACCACCGACATGGTGCTTTTCGCCGCCGGACGCATGGGGGCGACCGACGCGCTGAACCTGCCGGCCATCGGCCTCGAAGCCGACAGCCGCGGCCGTCTCAAGGTCAATCCGGAAACTTTCCAGACATCGGTTGCCAACGTCTATGCCGCCGGCGACGTCGTCGGTTTTCCCAGCCTTGCCTCGACGTCGATGGAACAGGGCCGCATCGCTGCCCGCGTCGCGATCGGCGCGGTCGCCAAGGAACCGCCGAAATATTTCCCCTACGGTATCTATGCCGTGCCGGAAATTTCCACCTGCGGCCTGACCGAAGAAGAGATGAAGGAGCGCGGCATTCCCTATGAATGCGGCATCGCCCGCTTCCGCGAGACCTCGCGCGGCCACATCATGGGCCTCGACACCGGGCTTTTGAAGCTGATCTTCTCCCTGAAGACCCGCCGGCTGCTCGGCGTGCACATCGTCGGCGAAGGCGCCACCGAGCTGGTGCATATCGGCCAGGCGGTGCTCAATCTCAAAGGCACGGTCGAATATTTCGTCGAAAACACCTTCAACTATCCGACCCTTGCCGAAGCCTACAAGATCGCCGGCCTCGACGCCTGGAACCGGATGGGCGACATCAAGTCGGAACTCTGAGGGCGTCTCATAGACGGTGGGCTTTCGTCTAGATCCGGCCGTCAAAACGGAGCCGAACGGCATTGCGCATCATTTCGCTGAACGCATGGGGCGGCAGGCTGCATGAGGCCCTGATCGGCTATGTCAGGCAGGCCGATCCGGATGTCCTCTGCCTGCAGGAAGTGCTGCGGGCGCCAGGTGCGGATGACCGGTGGTCGATCTATCGGGATGCGGGGCTGGAGCTGCCGCAGCGCGCCAATCTATTTGCCGAGATCAGCGCCGCCCTGCCCGGCCATGACGGCTTCTTCTGCCCGACATCGAGAGGTGAACTGTTCGACGGCGACACCGCCATTGCCGCCGGATTCGGGCTGGCGACCTTCGTGCGCAAATCGCATTCGGTCATCGCCCAGGGGCTGGACTTCGTGCATGGCAGTTTTTCCGCCAATGGCTGGGGCGAACATCCGCGGCCACGGAACGCCCATTGCATCCGTCTCTTCAGCCATGAGCACGCCTCTGCCGTGACCATCGCCCACATCCATGGCCTGCGTGATCCCGCCGGCAAGGGCGACACGGCGGCGCGCGAGGAACAGGCCGCAGCGCTAGCCGCGCTCATCGAGCGCATCTGGCCGGGCGACGAAGGGCTGGTCGTCTGCGGCGATTTCAACGTATTACCGGACAGCGCGACCTTTGCCATTCTCGGCAGATTGGGGCTTTCGGATCTCGTCACCGGAAACGGCCTTGCAGATACGCGGACCTCCTACTATCTGAAGCAGGGCCGCTTTGCCGATTACATGCTGGTTACACCGGGGGTTAAGATTGTCAAATTCGAAGTGGTCGAGGCGCCCGAGGTCTCCGACCACCGCGCATTGCTGCTCGATATCGGGTAGTATATTGAAGAGTTCACTGTGCGAGGCATTTTGCGTGCAGCGCGCGTTTTTTACGCCTTAGTTTGACCTCCTGAATCGCGTTGATACGTCATGCCTGATATATGCCTTCAACACTATTTTGCTCCGGCAAAAGCTTCTGAAGAAAGATAGATACTCTTGTCCCATGTCTTGGAAGCTGCACGCCGACGTTTTCAGCTGATCCTGATCAAGCCGTCGCATTATGACGATGACGGTTATGTCATCCGCTGGTGGCGAGCGATGATCCCCTCTAATTCGCTCGCAGCTCTCTACGGCATCGCCGCCGAATGCGCCGAGCGCCAGGTGCTCGGGCCGGATACCGCGATCGACATTACCGTGATCGATGAGACCAATACGCGGATCGATGTCGCCAAGTTGCTCGCCCAGTTCAAGCGTCACGACAATTTCGGCATGATCTCGCTGGTCGGCGTTCAGACCAATCAGTATCCGCGCGCGCTCGATATCGCCCGGCCGTTCCGCGAGGCCGGCCTGCCGGTTTCCATCGGTGGTTTCCATGTTTCCGGCTGCCTGTCGATGCTGGATGGGAAGGCGGTCGGGCTCGACGCCTGCCGTGAAATGGGCATCTCGATGTTTGCCGGCGAGGCCGAAGGTCGGCTGGAGATGGTGCTGCGCGATGCCGCTGACGGCGAGTTGAAGCCGCTCTACAATTTCATGAACGACCTTCCCGGCATCGGTGGCACCCCGGTTCCCTTCCTGCCGAAGGACAATATCCAACGCACGCTCGGGCTGAGCACCAGCTTCGATGCCGGACGCGGTTGTCCCTACCAGTGCTCGTTCTGCACCATCATCAACGTGCAGGGACGCAAGTCGCGTTTCCGCTCTGCCGACGATGTCGAAAAGCTGGTGCGGATGAACTGGGCGCAGGGCATCCACAAATTCTTCATCACCGATGACAATTTCGCCCGCAACAAGGATTGGGAAGCGATCTTTGACCGGTTGATCGAGCTCAAGGAGCGGGACGGCATTCCGCTGGGCCTGATGATCCAGGTCGACACGCTCTGCCACAAGATCCCCAATTTCATCGAAAAATCCCGGCGCGCCGGCGTCACCCGCGTTTTCATCGGCCTCGAAAATGTCAATCCGGACAATCTGACCGCCGCCAAGAAGAACCAGAACAAGATCACCGAATATCGCAAAATGCTGCTCGCCTGGAAGGCGCAGGGCATCATGACGCTGGCCGGTTATATCCTCGGCTTCCCCGCCGACACGCCGGAATCGATCCGCCGCGACATCGCGATCATCCAGGACGAACTGCCGCTCGACGTCATCGAATTCTTCATCCTGACGCCGCTGCCCGGCTCCGAGGACCATCAGGTCCTGTGGAAGAAGGGCATCGAGATGGATGGCGACCTTAACATCTACGATGTCGAGCACGTCTGCACCGCGCATCCGAAGATGAGCAAGCAGGAGTGGGAAGACATCTATCATGAGGCCTGGGCGCTCTATTATTCGCCGAAGCACATGAAGACCCTGCTGCGCCGCGCGGTGGCGACCGGGGTGCCGCTCGCAAGACTCGTCAAGGTTCTCGTCTCCTTCGCAACCACCGTGCCGCTGGAAAATGTGCATCCGTTGCAGAGCGGCCTGCTGCGGCTGAAGACGCCGGCCGAGCGGCGCCCGGAACTGCCACGCGAAAATCCGCTGGTCTTCTGGCCGCGCTTTGCCTGGGAAACCTTCAGAAAACACGCTTCGCTCGCCGGCACGATCATCGGCCTGACGATTTCGGCGTTCCTGATTGCAAGGGATGCCAAGTCCAAGACCTATATGGATCAGGCCCTGACGCCTGTCGCCGACGACGAAGAGGAAACGCTCCACCTCTTCACACAGACCGCCGGCGGCGCTGCAGCCGTCAGCCATGTCAGGAAAGTCGCGCAACTGACGGCGCATTGAACGGCAATTCTTGCAACGGCGGCTGACGGCCGACGCTTGGCGGCTCCGGGCGCGTCTTTTTGGACGCGCCGCGCTTTATAGCGGCTCAGCTTTAACAGAAGCGCCGAACCGCTCTATCCTTTTGTTTTTACGCAATTGCAGACAAAACCGCTCCGCGCTTTGCGTGGGAGTGACTCTATGCGACTTGGATCATCTGGCTTGTCTCAGCAACTTGCAGCGTATCGACGAATTCGACGATCTTGACCGGTTTCCCATCCCTGAAATGGATCTTGTCGACGAATTCCGTATAGAAGCTCACACCCGACGGGATGTGCCTGACCTCACCTTCGCGATGAGCGAAGACCATCTGCTCGTCCTCGTCCACATAGATGCCGGCTGTCTTTACATTGGATAGATCCCACACAGTGATGAGTTGCTCTATCACTTGGCGAAAAGCATGCCCGCCGGATTCAATTGAAAAAGGCGCCAACCGTGTATTGCCGGCCATCCGGAAGGTGCAATCCTCGCCGATCAGCGCCAGCGTGGCCTCGATATCGCCGCGGTCACGCACAGCGTAGATTTCTTCCACGCGTTGCTTCATGTCATGTTTTGCGGTCATTTTCCGGTCCTCCCACCATCAGCGAAATCTGCATCCAATTATACTTCATTGCAACTATTTGTTGTTGCAGTGAATAAAACTCAATAATCGACGAGGCGGTGAACGGCCCGGGATAATAGAAAAAGGCCCCGCACGATGGCGAGGCCTTTCGAACTTCAGAACTGAAAAGCGATTATTCGGCGCTTTCGTCAGCGGCCTTCTTCTTCGGAGCAGCCTTCTTCTTCGGAGCAGCTTCCTCGCCTTCGCCGGCGTCGGCAGCTTCGGTCTTGGCGGCAGCCTTCTTCTTCGGGGCGGCCTTCTTGGTTTCGGCCTTAGCCTCGCCCTCTTCCTCGGCGAGCAGCTCTTCCTTGGTCACCTTCTTGTCGGTGACGTCGATTTCGGTCAGCAGGTGATCGATGACCTTCTCTTCGAAGATCGGCGCGCGGATCGACGCGGCGGCACCCGGCTGGCTGCGGAAGAATTCGAGGATCTGCTTTTCCTGGCCCGGATACTGGCGCAGCTGTTCGTAGATCGCACGCTGCATTTCGTCTTCGCTGACTTCGACGCCGGCCTTTTCGCCGATTTCGGAGAGAACGAGGCCGAGGCGGACACGACGCTCGGCGAGCGTCTTGTATTCCTCACGTGCCTTCTCTTCGGTGGTGTCTTCGTCCTCGAAGGTCTTGCCGGACTGGGCGAGGTCGTTGTTCACCTGGCTCCAGATGCCGTTGTATTCAGCGTCGACGAGCGAGTTCGGGGTCTCGAACTTGTACATCTCGTCGAGCTGATCGAGGATCTGGCGCTTCAGCTTCTGGCGGGTCAGCGAGCCGTACTGCGATTCGATCTGGCCGCGGACGATTTCCTTCAGGCGATCGGCGGATTCGATGCCGAGCTTGGAGGCGAGTTCGTCGTTGATCTCGACAGCGGCAGGTGCTGCGACATCCTTGACCGATACGTCGAAGGTCGCTTCCTTGCCGGCGAGGTTCTTGGCCGGGTAGTCGGCCGGGAAGGTCACGATGATGGTCTTCTCGTCGCCAGCCTTGGTGCCGGCGAGCTGGTCTTCAAAGCCAGGAATGAAGCGGCCGGAGCCGAGCACCAGTTCGGCGCCCTGGTCGGTGCCGCCTTCGAAGGCTTCGCCATCAACCTTGCCGACGTAATCCATGGTGATGCGGTCGCCGTTTGCGGCCTTGCCGGTCTTGGTCTCGTAGGCGCGAGCGCTTTCGGCAACCTTCAGGACCTGCTCGTTGACTTCGTCGTCCGAGATGTCGATGACTTCGCGCGTGACCTTGATGCCCTTGACCGACTTCAGCTCGATCGGCGGCAGCACTTCATAGGAGAGCGTGAATTCGAAATCCTGCTCGGCGGCGAGAATCTTGTCGGCTTCGTCCTTGTCCTCAGTCATGGCGATTTCCGGCTGCGTGGCCGATTTTTCGCCGCGGCTGGACAGGATGGCGGACGGCTGCTCGCGGACGATCTCGTTGACGAGGTCGGCCATGATCGACTTGCCGTAGACCTTCTTCAGGTGAGCAGCGGGTACCTTGCCCGGACGGAAGCCGTTAATGCGAACCTTGTCCTTCACATCGGCAAGACGCTCATTCATCTTGTCTTGCATGTCCTTGGCCGGGATAACGACCTTGATTTCGCGCTTCAGCCCTTCAGCGAGCGTTTCGATAACCTGCATGTCTTCCTACCTTCATTTCGTGGCGGCCGTGCCCAGACGCCGTTCGTTTCAATGAGCACGACGCCGGCAGCGTGCCGCGCGTGACTTTTCCCAATTCCTGTATCATTCCGCCCAAAGGGGAACGGCACTCGCGGGGTATTCGGGACAACTCTCGGCTGCCCTGAGGCAACCGATGTCAGTCTCCCGCCTGCAAACAGCTTGGTGCGGGTAGAGAGACTTGAACTCCCACGCCTTGCGGCACCAGAACCTAAATCTGGCGTGTCTACCAATTTCACCATACCCGCGTTCACAAAACCGCATGCCTATGCCTGCGCATGAGGCCTTCCGGAGCGCGGCGTCTCTATATCACCCGATTTGGTCGAGGCAAAGGAAAAATGAACGGCAAATGACAGGGATTTGCGGCCCGGAAGCCGCCCTCTTCCGAACTGCGCCCGGATCAATAGAGCGGCTCGTCGTAAACCGGCTTGCCGTCAACGCGAAGACTGCGGATTTGTGCATCCCCCGCTGGCGAGACGCGCACCGCGATCGCGACATTGCCGTCGTTGCGAGCCTCCTCGATCGGCTTGCCCTCGCCTTCGGGAACGTAGTAACGCTCGATGCCATATTCGACGCGGATGTTGTCGCCTGCAGCCAGTCCGCCACTGTAGAATGGCTGGCTGCGCAGGATCACCGTCTCCGGTGCCGGTGGCAGTTCGTGAAAGGACGATTCGGTCACCGTCCAGAAACCATCCTCCTGCTTCTTCAACCGGACCCATAAAGTCCGCTCGCCGGGCTCGGCCGGAATACCACCGGAAACCGTCTGCACCGACACCGAGGAAATATCGTAGTTCAAGACGACATAGTCGCCGCGCAGGAAATCGCGCGGATCGACCGGCGCCGTTTTCAGCAGCACCTCGGCGCCATCGGCGAGGATCGACGCCCGGCTCTGGATGATCGTGCCAAGGATAAGGGTCTGCAGGCCGGCGACGATGATCGCCGAAAGCAGATAGCCCTTGCCGGATTGCAGCCTTGCCATGAACGAGCTCATGCGCGCTCCCCCTGTGCATTCGCCGAAAAACGCCGCTCGAGGCGGATGACGATCCAGGCAACCAGCGCGACCACGAGACCGGAGAACAGGAAGAGGCTCGACGTGCCGAGGATCGAGCCGACCGTGACGGAAGCGAGATAAAGCATTTCGGCAGCAAACGTGGAGTAGGCGAGATAACGCACCGCGCCGTTGTCCCTGCCATGCAGGGCAATCGCCAGCACCGAAGCGGCAAGCGTCGCCACGCCGAGCACCACCAGCCGCCAGCCGTCCTCGATTTCGAAGTGCAGCAGCAGCAAGCCGATCACGGCGACAAGGAAGCTGTAGAAGGCCGGGGCCGCACCGGCGCTCCTGACCAGGGAGGTAATCCGCGGGAGCGGCAATGCCGTCAGGACGAACGCCGCCATGCCGCCGATCGCGAAGGCGAGCGCCACGGCGATCTCCTCATAGAGCGTATAGAGCCAGGCGAGCCAACCGATCAAAAGCAGATAGGCGAGATGGCGGGCCCGCTCGGCGCCGGTATACCGCACCAGCCCGATGACGATCACCGCCATGACGGGCGCCATCCAGGGATCGAGCCCTATCCAATGTGTGTCGTGATTCTCGAGATAGACGGCGAAAGACGCCCAGGAAAGGAAGCCGGCGACGACGACCACTGCGCCCGAACGGAACAAGATTGCCGAGATCGTCGCAATCGCGAACCAGATATACATCACCGTCTGCTCGTCGCCGGAGAGATGATACATCTGTCCGACCAGCGAGATGGCGCCGCCGAAACTCATCGCGCCGATGATCAGCAAACCGCTTGCCGCCGCTGTCGCACCGCGGGCAAGCATCCGAGCGGCGGCGATGTGCACCACCCAGATCAGGGCAAGGATGACGCCGACGCGAACGAGGCGCGGAATGGCCTCCCAGTTGGACGCGACCACCAGCAGGATGGCTGATGCAAGCAGCACCGCCGCCAGCGCCATCAGCACCCGCCCGAGGCTGAAGCTTGCCGGGCGGCTGTCATATTCGGCGAGAAGCGCGCCCGCCGTCTCCTGCCCGAGCAGGCCCTTACCTACCCAGAGCGAGAGATCCCGCTCCAATCTGCCGCGATACATGCTCCACCCCTCATTTCCGCAACGCCGGCTACGGCGCTACGGCTCACGCCGTTATAGACGCAGCACGGGTGTTCGCAAACGCTCTTGCGCAAATATACAACTTCCTCACTGGTCTAACTTGTACGGAGCATTAACCGGCCGCTAACCTCAGAAGCGCTAATATAGGTATATGGACGGAGAGGTATGCGATAATCGCACATCACTCATGAGTTTATTGCACTGCAAAATAATCATTAGTCATACTATTTATCGAACCATACAAGTACGGGGATGGCACCCCGGCCCGGTCTTAGCCGGACGCCCGCGGATTGTTTTGTCCGTGACGATATTCGTAGCCGCGCACTCCTCCTCCCAGCGCGCTGCGATAGGCTGGCAACACTCCTCCTCCCAGTTGCCGGTCACCATAACGCGCCCGCCGGATCCTCCCCCGGCGGGCGTTTTTGTTCAGCAAAAACTGGATCAAGGCATTGGCGGTCCGACGATTTCCGTCGTTTAGCACCGTCCTGCCGCACTGTCGTCACACCGAACCGCCAACGCCGCGGACAGATGGGCAGCTTTCGATCCGGAGCGGAACGCCTTTTTGTAGCGGATAAATGGACGGAACCGCCGGAAGCAACAGCGTTTTTGAGCGATAGCACCCGTTCGATCCTCCAAACCGGATCGCTTTCCCGACGGCCATTCTGCCTATTCGTTGACCAAAAAGCGGCAAGCGTGCGTCAAACACCCGGGGAGCATTGCATAGATCGCATAGGTGATCTGAAAACTTGGCTGTTTAAGTCTTTCGCGCCGCAACATATATTCCGGTCATCAAATAGAGGTCAGCGCCGATCGGTGGCTGCTGGCAGATGAAACCCTCAGAAAGGGGCTTAACATGAACTTCTCTCGCTCTTTCAATAACTGGCGCAAGTATCGTCAGACGATCACGGAACTTGGCCGCATGACCAACCGCGAATTGCATGATCTCGGCATCGACCGTTCAGACATCAATCGCGTTGCCCGTGAGGCTTCTTCCCGCTAATCCAGGCGATCCGCTGCTCCTCCCAAGCAGGATCGTCCCGATTGAAACGCCCGCTGTACCCACAGCGGGCGTTTTCGTTTGTCTGCATGCGGCTGCCCCCCGGTTGCATGTTTCACCGCTGTCGTAAGCCCGCTCAAAAAATATTCACCGCCTAATTGACGAGCATTACATTGCACAATTGCATGGCAGACGCCTTTTATTTGCACTGCACAATAGGACGGTTCTCGCCTATATAAATATCAACCGCAGAGAGACAGGCGATCCCGCCGTCCAGCGGACATATGTTTGAGGATAAAGACAATGAACCCGATCCGCATTGCAAGAAGCTGGCTCAGCTATCGTCGTACGCTCAACGAACTCGGCGGCCTTTCGAACCAGACCCTGTCCGACATCGGCGTCAGCCGCTACGACATCCGCAATATCGCGTCCCGCTCGTTCCGCTAATAGCCGGCCGTTTATAACGGCGGCTCATAGCGAGCGTGATGCTCCCAAGACGGCGCCGCAGGGCGCCGTTTTTGATTCCGGGGTGTTGGATCGCACCTGCCGACATGATATCAGCCCGGAATGAACACGATCTCCTCCTATTCCCCCATCCACGTCGTCGGCGGCGGGCTTGCCGGTTCGGAAGCCGCCTGGCAGATCGCCAGCTCCGGCGTTCCCGTCATCCTGCATGAAATGCGCGGCGTGCGCGGCACCGATGCTCATAAAACCGACGGCCTTGCCGAACTCGTCTGCTCCAATTCCTTCCGCTCCGACGATGCGACCAGCAATGCCGTCGGCGTCATCCATGCGGAGATGCGCATGGCGGGCTCACTGATCATGGCCACTGCCGATCGGCACCAGGTTCCGGCCGGTGGCGCGCTCGCCGTCGATCGCGATGGCTTCTCCGAGGCGGTGACCAGGGCGATCCATGACCACCCGCTCATCACGGTCGTGCGGGAAGAGGTCACCGGCCTGCCGCCACGAGATTGGGATCTTGCCATCGTCGCCACCGGACCGCTGACGGCACCGTCGCTCGGAAGCGCCATCCAGGCGGAAACCGGTAAGGATTCGCTCGCCTTCTTCGACGCCATCGCGCCGATCATGTACCGCGAGAGCATCGACATGGATATCTGCTGGTATCAGTCGCGCTACGATAAGGTCGGCCCCGGCGGCACCGGCAAGGATTACATCAACTGCCCGATGGACGAGGCGCAGTACCATGCCTTCGTCGACGCGCTGATATCAGGCGACACGGTCGGTTTCAAAGAATGGGAAGGCACGCCTTATTTCGACGGCTGCCTGCCGATCGAAGTGATGGCCGAACGCGGCCGCGAGACGCTGCGCCACGGGCCGATGAAGCCGATGGGGCTGACGAACGCGCATAACCCGACGGTCAAGGCCTATGCCGTCGTTCAGCTACGGCAAGACAATGCGCTCGGCACGCTTTACAACATGGTCGGCTTCCAGACGAAGCTGAAATATGGCGCGCAGGCGGAAATTTTCCGAATGATTCCCGGCCTGGAAAATGCGGAATTTGCCCGTCTCGGCGGTCTTCACCGGAATACCTATATCAATTCCCCCACCCTGCTCGACCCGTCACTGACGCTGAAATCACGGCCCGGCCTGCGTTTCGCCGGCCAGATCACCGGCTGCGAAGGTTATGTGGAAAGCGCCAGCGTCGGGCTGATGGCCGGCCGTTTCGCCGCCGCCGAACGCAAGGGTGAGGCGATCTCACTGCCGCCGGCAACGACGGCGCTCGGCTCGCTGCTCGGTCATATCACCGGTGGGCATATCGTCACCGACGAGGAACCGGGCAAACGCTCGTTCCAGCCGATGAACATCAATTTCGGGCTGTTTCCGGAACTCCAGCCGGGTTCGATCGTCAAACCCGAGGGCGTCAAGCGTTTCCGCGGCAAGGACAAGACGATCATGAAACGGCAGCTGATCGCACGGCGCGCCCTTGCAGACTGCGCCGACTGGCTCGGCCAGACTTCGCCATTTGCCGAAAGCGCCCCTGCATAATCCCTTAAATCGGATTCGATTGACGGGCAAAGTTATGCAGCAGAGTGTTACAGCGTCCTTTGCGCGTCTTTTCAGACGCGCGGCGCTGTAGCAGCAGTTCTATTGCTTGTTCGCCACCGAAATAACGCCTGACGGCAGGCCCTTATCCGGCTCGGCGATATAATTGCCGAGCAGCCAGAGCGCCACCTCCGCGGACTCCTTAGCGGACGCGAATTCGAAGTCGCCGTTGTGATGGGGTGCATCGAGGAAATCGATCACCAGGCCCCTGCCCGTTTGTGAGCTGATGACGCGCACGCGGCCGGGCTGGATCAGGTGGCAGGCGAAGTGGCGTGACATGTTGCGCATGAAGCCCGCTTTGTTGTCGTGCAGGCGCACGAAGATGGCCTGGCCGTTTTCCGTTGCCTGCAACTGGCGGATCGCCTCGGTCGGAAAAGCGCGGCCGAATTCGATAATGGCAAGGCCTGTATCGTGCAGGCCATCTTCCTTGTTCTGCGCAGCCATCCGCGTTGCGACAAAAGCAAAGAAGATGACGATGGCGAAAAGAACGCACCAGACGATAATGCCCACGCCGAGTCTCCGTTCAATGGGTAGCGGTTCAGGCCTTATAACGTGCGAGACTTGCGCGAATTTGACCGATGTCAGATTTTGCGCCGCACCGCGGCCAGCCCCATCCGCAACTGACGTCGCCATTGCGGCGACTGCAGCGGCCGGTCAAATATCAAAGCGCCGCGTTTCTGCACATTGACGAGGACCGGTTCGGCAAGCGTCGCCGGCAGAAAGGCCGGAAAAACCGCCGGCGCAATCGGCCCTGCGGCCCTCGCCTTCTCCAGATGTTCGCGGCCGAGGCCGGCAAAGGCCTCGATGGCGGCCGAAATGCGCGGCTTGTCTTCGCCGGCAAGGAAAGCATCGCGGTCGAGCCCGGTGGCCGATAGGATCTGCAGCGGAATATAGACCTGGCCACGGCGGCGATGCAGCGGCATCAGCAGCAACAGGCCAGCGACGGCCTGGGCGACGCCGGCGTGGCCGGCGGCATTCGCCGATGGTGCGGCCTCCTCAGGCGAAAGCACCAGGCTCGCAAGCTGAATTAGCGCTGATGCCGTCTCGCCGGCATAACCTTCGAGCGAGAGACGCGTTTCCATCGGATCGTCATAGAGATCGAAGGTGCGGGCCTCGATCATGTCGATCAGCGTCTTGCGCGGCAGACGATGGGTTTCGATCGTCGTCATTAGTGCTGAAGCGACGGGATTGGCTGCGGTCGACCCGTGTGCGCTGCCTTCCAGCAGATCCCGCCAATATTGCAGCCGCACCTCGCCGGGCAAAGGCTCGTGCACGAGATCACGGATGCGGGCAAGCTCGGCATTGAAGGCATAAAGCGCTGCAAGCGCGCCGCGTTTTTCCTCCGGCGACAGCAGACAGGCAAGATAACGGTCGCGGTCGCTGTCACGCAACATCGCCAGGCAGATCTCCTGGTTCGTCGCATTGTTGGCTTCAGCCATCGTCAGACCGCGATCAATGCCGCAGCGACGGCGCGCTGCTCGGCGAGCATGATATTGAAGGTGCGTACCGCTGCACCCGTGCTCATCGGATCGGAGGAGATGCCACGCGCTTTCAGCGCCAGTTTTAATTCCTCGGGCAGACGGCGAAGCTCGGTTCCGGTGCCAACAAGCAGAACCTCGATATCATCCGCCTCATCAAGCACACGCCGGAAATTTTCAGGTGACAGCGATTTCGACATGTCCATGTCCCAGCCGTGAATGCCGGAGGGAAGGCAAAGGATCGAGCCGCGATGCGACATATCGGCAAAGCGGAAGCCGCCATTGCCGTATGCATCGATCGCCGCGCGTCCAGGGAAATGCGCGGCGCGGATTTCTATGCCTTTTGCCATGTTTTCAAACCACCGTGCCGGATTTTACACCAACATCCGTCTTGTTGCTCTCTTCCCCGTCAGGAGCCTCCGGCCGGAGCCGAAAGACGATCAACACGGGAGCCGCGATATAGATCGAAGAGAAGGTGCCGAGAGCGACCCCGAAGAGCATCATAAAGGTGAAGGAGCGGATGACATCGCCCCCGAAAAGATAGAGCGCGAGCAAGGCGAGCAGCGTCGTCGCGGCGGTCAGAATGGTGCGCGACAGCGTTTGATTGATCGAGGCATCGATCAGGATCGGCAGCGGCATCTTCCTGTACCGCTTCAGATTCTCGCGCATTCGGTCATAGACCACGACCGTGTCGTTCAGGGAGTAACCGACGATGGTCAGCACCGCTGCGATACTGGTCAGGTTGAATTCTATGCCGGTAAGGACGAAGAGCCCGAGCATGATGATGACGTCGTGCAGCGTTGCGACGATGGCGCCGACCGCGAACTGCCATTCGAAGCGGATCCAGATATAGATGAGGATCGCCGCAAGCGCTGCCAGCACGCCGAGCGTCGCCATCATCGTCAATTCGCCGGAAATGGCGGGGCCGACAACCTCGACGCGGCGAAAGTCATAATCTTCCTGGAGCTCGCCGCGCACCAGCGTCGCTGCAGATTGTTCGGCATTTTCGCCGCCGCCTTGGGATGCGATGCTGATCCGCGCATTCGACGGCCCGCCGGTACGCTCCACACGCACCTCGCCTAGATTGAGATCGTTGAGGCGTGATTGAAGATCGGCGAGGTCGGCATTGCCCTGCTTCGCCGTCACTTCGATGAGCGAGCCACCGCTAAAATCGATGCCGAGACGCAGGCCGGCGGTGGCAAAGGCGGCCATGGCAATCAGCGAGATGACCGCTGACGCCGTAAAGACATAGCGGCGGATGCCCATGAAACGGATATTGGCGTGTTCGAAAAGATCGGTCAGAACGCTCTTCGGCAGATGCCGGAGATGGCGGCCTTTCAGCCAGCCGGCGACGATCGAGCGCGTCAGCGTGAAGGCTGTGAAGACGGTCGTCAGGATGCCGACCGCCAGCGTCACCGCGAAACCGCGAATGGATTCGCTGCCGAGGAAAAAGAGGATGATGGCGGCGATGAAGATCGTGACATTTGCGTCGACGATCGTTGCGAATGCGCGGGCGAAACCGCGACCCACTGCCTCTGCAAACGAATGGGTGGTTTTCTCCTCTTCGCGGATGCGCTCGTAGATCAGAACGTTCGAGTCGACCGCCATGCCGACGATGAGCACGATGCCGGCAATCCCGGGCAAGGTGAGCGTCGCGCCGGCAAGGCTGAGCACCGCGACGATAAGAATCAGGTTGAAAAAGAGCGAGACAACGGCGATGACCCCGAGAATGCGGTAAAGCGCGATCATCAGTGCTGCGACCAGCACGACGGCGACGAGGCCGGCAACAAGGCCGCTGAAGATCGAATCAGCGCCGAATCTCGGGCTGACGCTGCGTTCCTCGACGCTCGTCAGCGTCGCCGGCAGGGCGCCGGCGCGCAGCATGATCGCAAGGTCGCGGACGCCATCCTCGGAGAAGTTCGCCGAAATCGCGCCTTCACCGCCGGTGATCGCCGCATCGATGACCGGTGACGACATCACCTGGTCGTCGAAAACGATGGCAAGGTGTTTGCCGATATTCTGCCCCGTTACCTCAGCCAGCCGCTGCGTGCCTTCTGCATCGAGGCGGTAGGTAATCGAGGTATCCTGCGTCTGCGGATCGACGACCGGCTCAATATCGACCATATCGCTGCCGGAGACGAAAGCCGTGCGGTCGACGAGATATGGGATCGGCGGGTCATCAAGCGAATAGAGCACTTGCGATGTCGCCGGCCAACGGCCGTTCAGCGCCTCCTGCCCCGACATGCTTGCATCGATCAGATGAAAGGAAAGCTTGGCCGGCTGGTTAAGCAGGTTTTTCAGCCGTTCCGCATCGACGGATCCCAGCACCTGCACGACGATCCGGTCCGCGCCATCGGGGTGAACGAGGAAATTTGCATGGCCGAATCCCGCGATACGACGGGCTACGATATCGAGCGACCGAGTCCGGGCGGAGGCGACGTCAGCGGTGATGCCGGCGTCGGGAATCTGCAGCGAGAGCTGCCCCTCCTCGCCCTGCTGCAGCGCGACTTCAGGTCCTAAACGGCCGGCGGCGGCCGTCAAAGGCTTCAGGAGATCAACCGCCTTCTGCGCCTCAGCCGGATCGGTGATGCGGACAGTGACGGTCTGGTCATTGCCGGTCAGCCCGGTATAGCGGATGCCGGCGCCACGCAGCGCATTGCGCACATTGGCCACCACCTCTTCCAGGCGGTCCTTGACGACATCCGAACGCTCGACCTTCAGAACGATATGCGAGCCGCCCTGCAGATCGAGACCGAGCGTCACGCGGTCATGCCGCAACCAGCCCGGCAGAGAGGAACGCTGCGCCTCGCTCAGCAAATTGGGCGCAGCGATGACGATGGCCGCGAACGCGGCCAGCCAAATCAGAAGTGTTTTCCAGCGGGAAAAATGCAACATTCTCTCGACGATCTTCCGATCCGGCGGCTGAGTTATCGCTCGTTACGCTGCGTCGGCCTTGACGGGTTCACCCTTGACCCGCACTTCGGAGATGCCGCTGCGGACGATGCGTACGCGAACACCGTCGGCAATCTCGACTTCGACTTCCTTGTCGTCGACGACTTTGGTGACCTTGCCGACGAGACCGCCACCGGTGACGACCTGGTCGCCGCGACGGATCGCCTTCAGGGTTTCGTCACGCTTTTTTGCCTGCGCGCGCTGCGGCCGGATCAGCAGGAAGTACCAGACCACCATCAGCGGCACGAACAGGATGATCATTTCGAAACCGGAGCCACCGAAACCGGTTGCGGTATCGGTCGCACTCTGGGCGAATGCCGGGGTGATGAACATGCTAAACTCCTCAGGCTTCACGGCGGAACACCGCCTCTTTTTTCAGGTTGCCGGACTATAGTTACGGCTTCGGTGAATGCAACAGAAACAGCCGGAAACAGTACCGATTCCGCTGCCTCATAACCTTTCCGGCGTCAAAACGCCATGCTACCCCGCAGCGAAAGATCAAAGCGGATTGCCGCAGCGAAAAACAGGAGGCCTGCGATGACCGAGGAAATCAACAATGCCCTGCTTGCCGAAGTGAAACGGCTCGCCGATGCCCTCCAGCGTCTTGCCGGGCCGCCACCTGCCGTCAATGACTGGGATGCTGCCGACTGTTTCGTCTGGGCGCCTTCGCGCCAGCATCTGCAGCCTGTAAAGAGGCCGAACCGGGTGGCGTTGAAGCTGATCCGTGGCGTCGATCACGTGCGCGACATTCTGCATGAGAATACGGTGCGTTTCGCCGAAGGTTATGCCGCCAACAATGTGCTGCTATGGGGCGCACGCGGCATGGGAAAATCCTCGCTGGTCAAAGCCGTGCACGAGGATGTCAGCCGCGAAAGCGGTGTTTCGCTGAAACTGGTCGAAGTCCATCGCGAGGATATCGCAAGCCTTCCCAATCTGCTCGACCTGTTGAAGGACACGCCGTACCGCGTGATCGTCTTCTGCGACGATCTGTCCTTCGATCATGACGACACCGCCTACAAATCGCTGAAGGCAGCACTCGACGGCGGCGTCGAAGGACGGCCGGACAATGTGCTCTTCTATGCCACATCGAACCGGCGCCATCTGCTGCCGCGCCACATGATGGAAAACGAGCAGTCGACGGCGATCAATCCGTCGGAGGCGGTCGAGGAAAAGGTTTCGCTGTCCGACCGCTTCGGCCTGTGGCTCGGCTTCCACAAATGCAGCCAGGAAGACTATCTCGGCATGATCGACGGCTATGCCGATCACTTCAAGCTCCGGCTCGAACGCGACAAGATGCATGCCGAAGCGCTGGAATGGGCTACGACGCGGGGCGCCCGCTCCGGCCGTGTCGCCTGGCAGTATATCCAGGATCTGGCCGGACGCATGCGGGTCCATATCGACCGGGGCTAGAGTCTGTCAGCGCTAATCGGAATCGTGCGGAGATTCCCTTGCCTTTGATTTTGTGATTCAAGGTCATTGCTGGTGTGGAGGCCGGCAAT
>NZ_AEYF01000014.1 GCF_000292525.1 Rhizobium sp. CCGE 510 | reverse complement strand
TGCCCCCTTCGTCCTCGATGGTCCCATCAATGGCATCGCTTTTACCGCATGGGTTCGCCAATGTCTGGTCCCGACACTCAAATCCGGTGACATCGTCATCCTCGACAATCTGGGAAGCCACAAGGGAAAGCCGGCCCGCGACGCGATCCGAGATGTCGGTGCACATCTCTTCTTCCTGCCGCCCTACAGCCCCGACCTCAATCCCATCGAGATGATGTTCGCAAAGCTCAAGACACTCGTCAGAAAGGCAGACGAACGAACCGTTGAAACAACATGGAGACGCATTGGAGAACTCTTGAAGGCGTTCAGTCCCCAGGAGTGCTCCAACTACCTCAGACATGCAGGGTATGGTTCAGAATAACCCTGACAGACTCTAGAGCCCTTCCTGGTTAGATTGAAGCATTCTGCCGGAGCAGGTTTTCGTCAGGGCAGAGCCGATCGCCTCTGATCCTGGCTAGAGATGCCCGGCCCACTGGCCGCACCGCTTCGCTATGGCGAAGCGATCAGTGCGTCCGGCGGTTCCCAAGTCTTGCAGATTTGCCAGGCAAATCTCGGGAGGGTTGGCTGAAACGGGCCGGCTGATCGACCGGCCGGCTTACTCGCCCGCCGGTCCGTAGAGACCAAGCTGATCGAGAAGAGCACGCTGCCGGCTAGCACTTTCGGCTAGCAGACCGGTGTAGCGATCGACGATCCGACCGCGGTGGTTCGGATCGGAGACAGCCGAGAGCGCGCCGACGATCGCCGCGACCTTTTCTGAGGTCCGCCGCAACTCGTCGAGCAATTCCGAGTCGCCAATCTCGCCGACCACCCGCTTCGTCACCCTGCCGATGCCAGGCGGCGTGCGACCGCCTGCCGAGACGTAGCCCTCCGGCAGATCTCCCTTGAGATTGGTGACCGACTTGAACCGGATGACGTCGAAGATCTGGTCGACGGCCTGCTTGGCGCCGGTCACCCGCGAGGGATGATCGGTATCTGCGGCGGCATGCGGCAGCAGTTCCAATTTGCCCACGTGGCGCTCTTCCAAAGGCAGGTAAGGCAGCATCGGTCCGCTGAGATTGCCGGTCCCGGCATCCTTGAAGAGGTCGGCGTCGATCGCCGCATGGGCGATCTTGCCGGCCGACAACGCCTGGTCGAGTGCCACGGCATCGACAACCTCGCCCCTGTCGTAGTTGACCAGCACTGCCCCGTCGTTCATCGCATCAAGAACCTGCGTGTCGACGACGCCGGCGTTGGAGTAAACGCCGGTCGAAGCATCCAGGCGGCCGAGACCGATATGGACGGAGAGCACGTCGGCGCCAGCCGCCGCTTCGACAGGGCTTGCAGCGTAGCTGAAACCTTCTGCCTCGATCCAGCGCTGGTGATGCTGGCGTGCATAAATTGCCACCAGCATGCCGAAGGCCTTGGCGAGCTTGGCGACTTCGCGGCCGATATTGCCGTAGCCGAGGATGGCGATTTTCCGACCCTCCAGCTTGGCGGTCGGAAAATCTTTGAGCTGACGTCCGGTATCGAAATCGCCGCTGGCGACCATCTGGTGCAGCCTGTCGACCGGCAAATCGGGGACGACCTTGAGGATCGCCTTCATCGCCATCTGGGCGGTCGCCCGGCTGTTGATGCCGGGGGTATTCATCAGCGGCGCTCCGCCGCCCTCGCCGTTGCCGCCGCCCCAGGAAGCCGAGCCCATGTTGCCGGTTCCCGCGCCGATGCGCACGCCGCCAAGCGGAAAGACTGAAGCCTTCGGAATGAAGGTCGCCGCCACGATCAATGCGTCATATTGGCCGTTGTCCGTCTGCGGCAGGATTTCTGCTTCGGTACTGAGGTCCGGCTGATAGAAGAAATGGATGCGACCCTTCTCCAGCGCCGAGCCGTCGCCGATCGGGCCAGTATGGAAGACGCCACCCTTTTCCTCGACATACGCTCGGATTTCATTGTGATCGGGCTTCCCGCCCGCGCCGAGCCGCAGGCCGACCAGATCGGCGATCAGCACCTTGTAGGCGCGTTGCGGATCGTCCTTGCGGACCGCTGCACCGACCTTGGCGGTCGCCTCAAAGGTTATTCCCTCTTCCGCCAGATTCTCTTCGAGAACGACGATCTTTGCGCGCAGATAGGCGTATTGCAGGTTTTCCAAGAGGGCCACGACATCTGTCGGCTCACGGATGCCGCCGGCCCAGGCGCGATAGTCGCCGGGCGTTCCCGGGAACGCATTGACGTAGCGCGCCGCGTCGAGACCAGGCTCGACCTCGCCATTCGGATGGGTGATGCCCTCGTAGCCGAGCAATTGCTTCGACCGGGCAATGATGCGCGCATGGATGGCGGGATCGGTGATGCCGGCATCTTCGACCTTCAGGAGTGTCACCGCCGCGCCGCGCCGCTCGGCATCGGTGACGGTCAGCGACAGGAGCGGATGCGACTTAACCCACCCGTCGATCACCGCCCGATTGGCGGCAGAGCGGCGGTTGAGCTCGATCACCGAGCCGACCCGCGCCTGCGACTGCAGGAGGCCGAAAGTGGTTTCGGCAAAGGCAAGCGCGCTGTAGGTGTTGATGACACCGCCGAGCATGCGGTCTTCCCCGGCATCGTAGAACGGCCCGGCATCTACGGAACGCTTGGCCGAAAGCGGCTGGCGCGCGTCGATCGGCGGCGCGATCTTCAGCTGGCGCGGGATCGCCCAGGCGGGATTCTGCTGATTCTTCTCGACTAACGCCAGGGCATGCGGCGTGAAAGAGGCGACGAAATATCCCGAAACCCCGCCGATCGCTTTCTGGAACGGCATAAACAGGCAGCATTTCGCCATCACTGCGTCGACCAGTTCGGGTTCCCAGGGCATGGCGCCGAGCATCGAGGTGGCGTCGAACACCGCATGGTGATTTGCCGGGTCGCGATCGATCCAGTTCAGTAGTTCGTGGATCTCGCGGCTCGTATAAGCATTGGCACCGGTGGTCTCGTGGCCGACACCGACGAAGATCGACACACCGAGGTCGCAAAGCTCGGCGGCCGTCGGGATTACCCCTTCGGAGGCGGCGAAGTGAATGCGGCTCTCACAACCCTTTTCGGCGAAGCGCTGCATCTCGATCAGTTGCGTGGCCCAGGACTGGCGGAAGAAGCCGGCGGCTCGGGATAAATCGCTTTCCGGGCGCGGCGTATCGACATAGACGCGCTGGTTGGCGTCGTTGGCGTTCATCAGATGCTGGACGCAGACGGTGTAGCCGCTGTGGCCGCCGCCGAGCCCCACCGCCATGCGGTTCGTGTTCGGGAAATGGAAGTAGCTGTGGATCGCCCGCATCATGTCGGTCAGGATCTTATCCGCCGGATAGCCGCGGTGCATGCTGCGGGAAATCTCCGCCGTGGTGAAAGCGCCGATATCGTTGCCCTTGTCGTCGAACTTGCGATAGGTCTTCTCGATCCACGCGTCGAAGGCGATACGCCGCAGGCGGCTGTCCACTTCGTCGGTGGTCGCATCGGTGATCGGGCCGACGCCGAAAAACGGGTTCGACGGCAATTCAGGCGCACCCGACTTCGTCAATCGGAGTGCTTCGAGACGCTGTTCCTGCATCTGCGCGATATTCGTCATGGGCTGCCTATCCGTTCCAATTGGGTCGAGGCATAGTGAATTGAACTTTGGGGAAAGTAGACGTCATATGCGTCGAACGTCAGGCTGAATGCGTCATCGGCCTTTGCCCCAATGTCCTGGATGAGGGCAGCGGTGATCTTCAACGGCGAGTTCGCGCCGATGATCGAGGATCCGGGCGGTACAACTCCGCCCGTGCGACAGGCAGTCCCAAGCCTGACATGACCAGAATTGCATATCCCTCAAAATGACAAAAGCCCGGCTGTTGGCCGGGCTCAGACTGCTGACAAACCCCTGGCATCGCTCAGGGGTTTGTGATTCATTGAGACATGTTGAAGAAACCTGCCCCCGAACAGACGGCTCTGGAGATGGTGACACTCGACAGCCTGGTTCCGAAAGATCACCTGCTGCGCAAGATCGACGCAGTGATCGATTTCTCCTTCATTCACGATCGCGTTGCCGGACTTTATTGTCCCGACAACGGCCGACCGCCGCTTGATCCGACACGGATGTTCAAGGCGTTGTTCATCGGCTACCTCTATGGGGTGCGCTCGGAGCGTCAATTGGTGCGCGAGATCGAGGTGAACGTCGCCTATCGCTGGTTCTTGCGGCTGAAGCTGACGGACGGCGTGTTCGATGCCTCGACAATGAGCCAGAACCGGCGGCGCCGCTTCAACGATACGAGCGTTGCCCAGGACATCTTTGACCATATCGTCGAACAGGCGGTCGGACATGGACTGGTCGACGGTACAGTGCTCTATACCGACTCGACGCACCTGAAGGCGAATGCCAACAAGGGCAAATACGATCTTGCGATGATCGAGAAGTCACGCTCCGACTACTGGGCCGATCTCGACCGGGCGATTGAGGCCGAGCGGGCAGTGCATGGCCAGAAGCCCTTGAAGCAAAAGGAGCGCGAGCCGGAGGTGAAGGAAACCAAGGTGTCGCGCACCGATCCCGACAGCGGCTACATGGTGCGTGACGGCAAGCCGAAGGGCTTCTTCTACCTCGATCACCGCACGGTGGATGGCAAACTTGCGATCATCACCGACACCCATGTCACGCCCGCCAACGTGCATGACAGCATCGTCTATCTCAACCGGCTGGACCGCCAGCGCCAACGGTTCTCATTCGATGTCTCAGCCGTCGGGCTTGATGCCGGCTATGCCACATCAGGCATCGCCAAAGGTCTCGAAGACCGCAACATTCTCGGCGTCACCGGCTACCGCAATCCGACACCGCCCAAGCCTGGCATGATGCGCAAGTCGAAATTCCACTATGAGCCCGAGACCGACGGCTACCGCTGCCCCGAAGGCCAACGCCTGACCTATGCCACCACTGACCGCAACGGCTATCGGCACTACCGGTCCGATCCGACCATCTGCGGCGACTGCCCGTTGCTGGCCTCCTGCACTGCCAATGCCAAGGATGAACGCACCATCACCCGCCATGTCTGGCAAGACGCCCGCGAGAGGACCGACGCCCACCGCCTCACGCCTTGGGGCAAGGCCATCTACAAGCGGCGAAAGGAGACGGTCGAACGCTCGTTTGCCGATGCCAAGCAACTTCATGGGCACCGCTATGCCCGCTTCCGAAGTCTCACCCGCGTCGCATGCCAGTGCCTCATGGCCGCCGCCGCTCAGAACATCAAAAAGATCGCAATCGCTCTCACAAAGGCGCCCAAACCAAGCCTGGCGTGAGAGCAAAAGCCCTTCTGTCACCCCGTAAATATAAACCAGCCCACAAACCGCAATCCGCAAAAACAAAACCCGCCGAAAAAATCGACGGGTTTGTCAGCGGTCTGAGCCCGGCTGTTGGCCGGGCTTTTCTCGCTTCCTGGTACGCTGTACCTATTCCAGGAAAGTCATCGGGTTGACCGGGGATGCGTCCTTGCGCACCTCGAAATGGACCTGCGGCTGCTTGACGTCGCCGCTCATGCCGGAGACGGCGACGGTCTGGCCACGCTGGATCTTCTGCCCGCGAGCGACGCTCAACGTATCGGCATTGCCGTAGACGGTGACGGTGCCGTCGTCGTGACGGACGAGAACCGTGTTGCCGAGTTCCTTCAGGCCGTTGCCGGCATAAATGACAACGCCATTTTCGGCGGCCTTGATCGGCGTTCCCTGCGGCACCGAGATGTCGATGCCGTCATTGCGGTTGCCGTTGACGTTGGCTCCGTACGAAGCGATGACCTGACCGCGGACCGGCCAGCGATACTTGCCGATGCCGGTCGATTCCGGTGCGGCGGAGCTGACGTCAGACTTCTTCTCGACATCGTCGACCGTCTGCGTGGCGACCGGCGCCTTATAGGGTGCGGGCTCAACGGAGGCCGTCTGCTGGGCGGGCGCCGTTTGAGCCGGCTTCGGATCGACCTTCTGCGGCTGGATCGACGCCGTCTTGATATTGTCGGCGGTGCCGTTCGGGATCTTCAGCGCCTGTCCGATCCTGACCGAGCTGGCCGACAGATTGTTGGCGGCCTTGAGATCGTCGATCTTGGTGCCGGTCGCCTTGGCGATCTTTGCCAGCGAATCGCCTTGCTTGACGACATAGGTGCCGGCAGGCGCTTTCGGATCCTTGCCGGCGCCGGCCGGAAGCTTGCCGGTAGAATCGGCGCTCGCCATCGTCTTGTCGCGGGCGGAATTGGCGCCGGGAACGACGGCGACGTTCTGCTCAGGAGCCTTCACCGGCTCCGGCATCTTGCCGGGCTTGGAGAGATCGGCCGCCTGCGACGCCGCCTTGGCGGCATTGCCGCCATTGAAGGTCGGGATCAGGATCGCCTGGCCGGGCGCGGCGGCGGAAGCCGTCTTCAGGTTGTTGACGCGCAGGATTTCCTTTTCCGGAACACCGAAGCGCCTGGACAGCGTGGCAATGCTTTCACCCGGGCGCAACGTTACGGAGGGAGCATTGGTCCCCGACCAGCCGGAGACCTTCGGCGTCGTGCCCGTCGTCAGAGTATCGGGCGTCAGCTTCGGCGCAGTCGGAGCCACCAATCGGTTTTTTTCGGCATGAGGCACTGAAGGGAAAGGCTGGGCGAGGGCGACTTCCTTTTCCCGCTGGCGGGAAGGCGCAACCGCCATCGGGGCAGCAAGCTCGGAACGCTGCACCGAGACGGGCGCGGAAGCCATGCGCGCGTTCGACGTACGAACCGGATCGTAACTTGGGCTCGACGGATAAGGCTGGTTCAGCGCACCATTGCCACCGCCGTAGCCCGACTGGCTGGCAACGGCGGAGCCGCCGAGATCGGCGCGAGGCACCGGATCGCCCTGAGCACCACCCCTGCGCGGAATGGAACTTGTGGTGATCTGATCCTGCCCTGAGGAGGAAAACAAGCCGCCAAACCGTGTCACATCGGAACTGCAGCCTGTTGCGGCACTCGCCAGCAGGCCCACAACCAGAAGATTACCGGCCGACTTCCCGAACTTAGGCGAAAGACTGAAACGCATTGACTCGACCCACTGAGAACGCAACCATTTGTGAGTCTATTAAAACGCGTTAGTATTACCACGCGGTTAAGATGCTGGAATCAGTGCGATATTTTTGAGAAGTTGATAACCATAGCTTACGGGTAAAAATCGTAGAGCTTACAGCAGCGATGCAAGGCGCGGAACGATCGGCAAATACGGGGCTTCGAACAGTTCCTCGCGTTCGAAACGGCTGCCGGTTTTCGTCAACCGCACCATGCGACATTCGGTTTCAGAAATCATCAGCGGCGCGATCATCGAGCCGCCGGAAACCAGTTGGTCGGTATAAAAGCGCGGCATTGCATTGAAAGCCGCCGTCACCAGGATGCGGTCGAAGGTGCCCTCTCCCTGCATGCCGGCACTGCCGTCGGCGTGGCGGATGATGACGTTGCGCAGACCAAGCGATTCCATGCGCCGCTGGGCCGCCGACGTCAGCGTCTTGTAGCGGTCGATGGACAGCACACGTTCGGCCATGCGGCCGATGACGGCGGCGGTAAAGCCGCTGCCGGTGCCGATTTCGAGGACGCGCTGTCCTGGTTTGACTTTGAGGTGATGCAGGATGCGGACCACAAAATCGATGCCTTCAAGGAAGGAGCCGCATTCGATCGGTATCGTCCGGCTCGAATAGGCATCATCGGAAAATTGCGGCGGCACGAACAGCGAGCGCTGCGTCTGCTCGACCGCCGTCAGCAGATCGAGGTCGGAGATGCCTTCGGCACGCAATCTGAGGACGAGCGCCGCAAAGCCCTCTTTCTCGGCCAGTCTTGCCGTCAAACCTGTGCTCCGTATCCCAAGGCCCGCGCCACGCGGTCCGTCACGGAATAATCGGTCAGATCCAGTTTCAAAGGCGTTACCGAAATCTTGTTATGTTTCAGGGCGTGAATATCGGTGCCTTCGACGAAGGCGCCAGCGCGTTCGCCGAACTTCAGCCAGTAATAGGGAAAGCCCCGGCCATCGGAGCGGGCGTCGACCTGCAGGTTGAAGGCGAGCTTGCCCTGCATGGTCACCTCAGCGCCGTCGACCTCGTCGGGACGGCAGCTCGGGAAGTTGAGATTGAGGAACGTGCCCTCCGGCAGGTCCAGAACCATCAGTTTTTCCAGAAGAGCCGGCGCATGTGTCTCGCAGACCTCCCAGGGCACGACGCGCGCGCCGTCCTCATAGAGATAGGCCTGGCTGAGCGCGAAGGAGCGCACACCTTGCATCGTGCCTTCGATGGCGCCGGCGATCGTGCCGGAATAGGTTACGTCGTCGGCAACGTTCGAGCCCGAATTGACGCCGGAGAGAACGAGATCGGGCTTGATGTCCATCACCTGCCGGATGCCCATGATGACGCAATCGGTCGGCGTGCCGCGCAAGGCGAAATGCTTGTCGGAAATCTTGCGCAGCCGCAGAGGTTCCGACAGGCTCAACGAATGGGCAAGGCCGCTCTGGTCGGTCTCGGGCGCCACGATCCAGACGTCATCGGACAGCGTGCGGGCGATCCGCTCCAGCGCGGCCAAGCCTTCCGCGTGAATGCCGTCGTCATTCGTCAGCAGGATGCGCATCGCCTCAGGCCGCCCGTTCGATTTTCGTCAATCCGCCCATATAGGGAAGCAAAACGTCCGGAATCGTGACGGACCCATCCTCGTTCAGATAATTTTCGAGGACGGCGATCAGGCAGCGGCCGACGGCAGTGCCCGAGCCGTTCAGCGTGTGGACAAACCTGTTGATCTTGTCGTCCTTGTCGCGGTAGCGCGCGTTCATCCGGCGGGCCTGAAAATCGCCACAGACAGAGCAGGAGGAGATTTCGCGGAAAGTATTCTGTCCCGGCAACCAGACTTCGATATCGTAGGTCTTGCGCGAGCCGAAGCCCATGTCGCCGGTGCAAAGCGTCATCGTGCGGAAATGCAGGCCGAGGCGCTTCAGTACTTCCTCGGCGCAGGCCGTCATGCGCTCATGCTCGGCGACGGCGTTCTCGGCATCGGTGATCGAGACGAGTTCGCATTTCCAGAACTGGTGCTGACGCAGCATACCGCGCGTATCGCGGCCAGCCGAGCCCGCTTCGGAGCGGAAGGACGGCGTCAAGGCGGTGAAGCGGAGCGGCAGCTTTTCCTGGTCGAGAATTTCCTCGCGCACCAGATTGGTCAGCGTCACCTCGGCCGTCGGAATGAGATAGCGACCATCCGTCGTCTTGAAGAGATCCTCTTCGAACTTCGGCAGGTTGCCGGTGCCGAACAGGGCTTCAGCGCGCACCATCACCGGCGAGCTGACTTCGGTATAACCGTGCTCACGGGTGTGGAGATCGATCATGAACTGGCCGAGCGCACGCTCGAGCCTGGCGAGCGGCCCGGTCAGAACCGTGAAGCGCGAGCCGGAGAGCTTGGCAGCGCGTTCGAAATCCATATAGCCAAGCCCCTCGCCGATTTCGAAGTGCTCCTTCGGCGTGTGGTTCCAGCGCGGCTTTTCGCCGACGGTGCGGGTAACGACATTGTCGTGCTCGTCCTTGCCGACCGGAACGTCGTCGAAAGGTATGTTGGGGATGCGCGAGAGCGCGTCGGTGAGTTCGGCCGTCAGTAGCCGGTCCTCCTCCTCGATCGCCGGCAGCAGGGTCTTCAATTCGGCGACCTCGGCCTTCAGCTTTTCGGCAAGCTCGCCATTCTTCTGGGACAGCGCCGCGCCGATCTCCTTGGAGGCGAGATTGCGACGCGACAGCAGGTCCTGGGCCTTCTGCACGGCGGAGCGGCGCTTTTCATCGAGGGCAACGAGATTTTGAGCCAGGGGCTCCGCGCCGCGCTTGGCAAGAGCGGCATCAAGCGCTTCGGGATTCTCACGGATCCATTTGATATCGAGCATCGTCGTTCCAGATCGTTTGCAACAGAAGTGACCCGGCCAAAGCCTGACCGGGCTTCGACCAGATGAGACGGCGTTCGTGAAAGGATTTCCGGATTGCCGCTCAGACGCTGTCCGTCTTGGCAACGTCCGTGGATTCGGTGTCCTTTTCGACCGCCTGCCGGGCACGCTGGCGCTCCACGAGTCGCGCCGCATGGATGGAAATCTCGTAGAGAAGGATCGTCGGTATCGCAAGGCCGATCTGGGACATCGGATCCGGCGGCGTCAACACGGCGGCGACGACGAAGGCCAGCACGATGGCGAACTTGCGCTTTTCGGCGAGCCATTGCGACGTCAGAAGTCCGACACGGGCGAGCAGCGTGGTGATGACGGGAAGCTGGAAGACGAGGCCGAAGGAGAAGACCAGCGTCATGATCAGGCTCAGATATTCCGAGACCTTCGGCATCAGAGAGATCGCCACCTCGTCATGACCCGGCGCCTGCTGCATCGACAGGAAGAACCACATGACCATCGGCGTGAAGAAGAAATAGACGAGCGCGCCGCCCATCAGGAACAGGACCGGAGAGGCGATCAGGAACGGCAGGAAGGCTTGACGCTCGTTCTTGTAGAGACCGGGCGCCACGAACTTGTAGACCTGGGCGGCAATGATCGGGAATGCGACCACGAGACCGCCGAACATCGCCACCTTGACCTGCGTGAGGAAGAATTCCTGTGGCGCGGTGTAGATCAGCTGGGCCTTCTCGACGTCGAGATGCGCCCATATTACGGCTGTCTTGTAGGGGATGACCAGATAATTGAAGAGGTGCTTGGCAAAAAAGAAGCAGGCGATGAAGGCGATAAAAAACGCGCCGATCGACCAGATCAGCCGCGTGCGCAGCTCCATCAGGTGCTCGATCAACGGCTGCGGCTTATCTTCGGTCTCACCGCTCATGCCTCGTCCTTTTTCTTCATCTGCACCGGCGTCTTCGGCGTCGCAGGCTTCCTGACTGCCGTCGTGCGCTTCGGCTTTTCCACAGGCGCGACAATGGCAAAGGCTACCTTATCTGCGGCCTTGGCGCGCGGCTTGCGCGGAACCTTCGGCTTGGCGGCAACCATTTCGGCCTGGACGATCGCAGCGGTTGCGACGGATTCAGGCTGCGCAGGTGCCGGCACCAATGGCGGCGTTTCCGGCAAGCTCATCGACGGCGTCGGCGTGGAAACCGCAGCCGGCGGCACCTCGGTCTTGTTTTCCGGGACCGCGGTCGCCTTCTGCAGGTCGGCCTTGATCTCGTTGCCCATCTGGCGAAGCGGGTTCATCGCCTCGCGCAGGCTGTTCACCGGGTTGAGCGTCTGAGCATCGCTGAGCGTCTGGCGGACATCGTCAAGCTCCGCCTCGCGCAACGCTTCGTCGAACTGCGCACGGAAATCGCCCGCCACCTTGCGGGCGCGCTGCGTCATCTTGCCGAAAGCGCGCAGCATCGGCGGCAAATCCTTGGGACCGACGACCACGATCAGGACGACCGCGATGACCAAAAGCTCGGTCCAGCCAATATCGAACATGCAAGGCTCCTGGACGGGAAGCGCGGGGGCAGCGCTTTTTCCCGGACTTGGTTATTTCGTTTCGTCGGCCTTGTGATCGACAGTCTTTGCCGTATCCGGCGCGTCTTCGTCCGTCATGCCCTTCTTGAAGCTTTTGATGCCCTTGGCGACATCGCCCATCAGTTCCGGAATCTTGCCGCGGCCGAACAACAACAGCACGACGACCAGAACGATCAGCCAGTGGTAGATGCCAAAAGAACCCATTACGCTTACTCCCTGTTTCTATGTTCCCACGATGTAAGAATTTCTGACACCGTTTCCAACATCACGCCCTTTGAACTGCGCTTAATGTCACGGTATCGCCCTTTGTGACAAGCCATTGACCCGTCGAAAAGTGGCGGCCCCCATTGTTTTCGCCATGCATGGCAAAAGCAAGACGCAAGCCCCTCAATCTTCGGAGGCGCCGCGCGGCGCCAGCAACCCCAGTTCCTCGAGGTCCATCTGGGTGATCGGGTCCTCGTCCTCGGTCAGTTCGTCGTTCATCAACGGCGAGGGAATATTGAAATTCGCCGGAATCCGGCCTGACAGCAAGCCCGCTCCCTTCAACTCTTCGAGACCGGGTAGATCACGCAGCTCTTCGAGACCGAAATGATCGAGGAAATCGCGTGTCGTGCCCAATGTCACCGGCCGGCCCGGCGTGCGCCGGCGGCCACGAAACCGCACCCAGCCGGCCTCCATCAGCACGTCGAGCGTGCCGCGCGAGGTCTGAACGCCGCGGATATCCTCGATCTCGGCGCGGGTCACCGGCTGATGATAGGCAATGATCGCCAGCACCTCCAGTGCGGCGCGCGAAAGCTTCTTCACCTCGTTTTCGTCGCGGCGGATGACGAAGGACAGATCGGCCGCGGTGCGGAAGGCCCAGGCGCCCTCGATCTGCACGAGGTTGACGCCGCGCGGCGCATATTGCGCTTTCAGACGCAGCATGATTGCGCGCACGTCAGTATCCTCAGCCAGACGCTCAGCCAGGAAGCTCTCCGACACCGGCTGCGAGGAGGCAAAGACCAGCGCCTCGGCGATACGCTCTGCCTCGATCTCCGCCTGCAGGTCGCGGCCCTTGCCTTCGAAATCGTCCTCGAAATCCTCATCGCTCTGCGGATCGATCAAACCGGCTGCTCCTGCTCCACCACCTGCAGCGTGGCGTGTTTGGGACCGCGGCGCATGTATATCGGCTGAAAGGCGCCGTCCTGGCGGATTTCCAGCTTGCCCTCTCGCACCAGTTCCAGCGAGGCGGCAAAGGCGCTGGCGATGGCCGTGACGCGTTCCTCGGGCGCTGCGAGATAGCGCAGCAGATAATGCTCCATCGCCGTCCAGTCACCGACCTCGCCGATCATCTGGGTCAGCAATTCGCGGGCATCGGTCAGCGACCAGACGCTGCGTCTCTCGATCGTCACATGGGTGACGGCATTGCGCTGGCGCAGCGCCGCATAGGCGGTCAAAAGATCGTAGAGGCTGGCCGCATAAGCGGATTGCTGCCGGTCGGGAATATGCTCGGGCGCGCCGCGCACGAAGATGTCGCGGCCGAGGCGGTTGCGGTTGACGAGACCCTCGGCCGCCTGGCGCATGGCTTCGAGGCGCTTCAGCCGGAAAGCGAGCGTTGCCGCCAGTTCCTCGCCGGAAGGACCGTCATCCTTGACCTGCTGGGGAATAAGCAGCCTCGACTTGAGAAAAGCGAGCCAGGCTGCCATGACGAGATAATCGGCGGCAAGCTCGATACGGATGCGCCGGGCGCTTTCGACGAACTGCAGATATTGCTCGGCAAGCGCCAGAACCGAAATGCGCGACAGATCAACCTTCTGGTTGCGGGCAAGATAGAGCAACAGGTCGAGCGGGCCTTCGAAGCCGGCGACATCGATCACCAGCGCCGGCTCGTGGCTGGCGCGCTCGGCGCCATTTTCCTGCCACAGCTTGTCCATCGGCGTTGCCGCCTGCGGACGCTCCGTGCCCTTGACCGTGCTCACCACCCTGCTCCCTTACAATCAGACCGTCGCAAACATCGCCTCGAATTCCGCCCTCAATTCCGCTTCGTCGGCGGCATCTGCCGCCGTGAAGCCTGTCTCCACCGCTTTTGCGCGGGCAAGCGCTTGACCGGCGAGCGGCGGAACATTTGCCACGACCTCGCGCATCTCGTCCATATCACCGTTGCAATGCAGCACGATATCGCATCCGCCTGCAATGATATTCGCCGCGCGTTGCCCGATCGTGCCGGAAAGAGCATTCATCGAGCTGTCGTCGGAGAGCAGCAGACCGGTAAAGCCGATATGCTCGCGGATGATGCCGTCGGTCACCTTGCGCGACGTCGTCGCCGGATTATCGGGGTCTATGGCGGTAAAGACGACGTGGCAGGTCATCGCCATCAACTCGTCCTTCATGGCGACGAAGGGCGGGAAATCATGGGCTTCCAATTCATCGCGCGAGACGGTGACGACAGGCAGTTCCAGATGTGAGTCGGCAAAGCCGCGGCCATGGCCGGGCATATGCTTTACCACCGGCAACAGGCCGCCGGCCTTCAGCCCCTCGGCAGCCGCCCGGCCCATCGCGATGACGGTCTCGGGATCGCCGCCATAGGCGCGGTCGCCGATGACATTGCTGCTGCCCTCAACCGGCACATCGAGCACCGGCAGACAATCGACATCGATGCCGAGGCTCGATAGGTCGAAGGCGTGCAGCCGCGACATCGCCCATGCGGCGCGCAGGCCGAGCCCTGGGTCGCGGCGATAGAGATCGCCGAGTTCCCGGCCTGACGGATAACGATTGAGAATGGGTGGACGGATGCGCTGGACGCGGCCACCCTCCTGGTCGATCAGCACCGGCGCATGCCAGCCGACGCTGTCGCGCAGTTCGGCGACAAGGTCAGCAATCTGCCCTGCCTCGGAGATGTTACGGCCAAAGAGAATGAAGCCCCAGGGCCGCTCGCCCCGATAGAAGGCTTTCTCTTCGGATGTGAGGGCAAGGCCGCTGCAGCCAAGGATCATCGCTTTTGATTCGGTCATATCAGAATCATAGACGGCGCCCGGCCAAATGCGAGCAAGCTCGAAAGCGATGCACAAAAAAGAGCGGCGGACCGATCCGGCCCGCCGCTCCTGCTATTTCATTCAAACCCGAGCCTACTTGGAGATCAGGCAGCTGCCGCCGGCCGCGCGATACTGTTCGCAGAGCGCTGCAGCCTCGTCCTTGGAACCGGCCGGAATACGGACACGGTAGAAAGTGCCCTTGCCGGCGATATCGGCCTTGCGGATCTCATGAGCGCGGCCCCCAAGCACGCTGGCGAATTTCTTCGACAGGTTGGCATAGGATTTGGTCGCCTCGTCCTGCGACGGCAACGAAGCGATCTGGATGCCGTAGCCGCCGGCGGACGCGGCCTGTTGCGGCTGAGCGGCGACCGGCGCTGCGGCCGCGACCTCAGTCGTCTTCGGCTGCGGTGCCGGCTTCGGCTGTTGTGCGGGCGGGCGAACATTGCCCTTCTCGGTCACTGTGCCGACAACGTTGACGGGCTGGTCGGCCGGACGGGCGATCGGAACCGGAGCCGTATCAGTCGTCGCCGTGGCCTTGACCGGGCGCACCGGCGGTTGAACCGGGGCGGGATTTGCAGCCTGCGTGTCGGCGCCGCCTGTAAGCGGCGGCTGAACCGGCGTCGTTTCGGCTGCTGCTGCAGAACGAGCATCGGCGGAAGCAACCTCGGCGCTTGACGGGAAGCTTGCGGCCGTTCCGCCGACCGGCGGCACCGGCGAAGCCGATTGCGCCGAAGGGGCCGTCAACGCCGGCATCGGCTGAGCAGACGATGTCACCGGGGCAGCCGGCTGGTCGACGGCTGCTGGTTCCTCGCGGGCGACCAGCGTGCCATCAGGCTTGACGATCATCGTGCGGACCTTGCGCGGCGAAACGGACGGCGCCTTGTCGGCATCGCTGGCGGGAGCGTTGTCGGCATTGTCCTGGTTCGGCAGCAGACGCGGATCCACCGTCTCACCGACTGCGGTCGGCGTGACCTGATCACCCGGGTTGGCGTTCTCGTCGTCCTCAGGCAGCGCTTCCGGTGTCAGGGTGCGCTGGACGACATCGACCGGCGCCTCGTCGGAAGAAACCAGCGCCTTCTGCTTCGGCTCTTCGGCAGAACCGGCAACACGGTCGTAGACGGCCTTGTCCTGGTTGGGCACGGTCTTGCCGCCAGGATTTTCCGGAACGACCTTGATCGGCTCCTTGTCGGCAGCGATCACGCGCGGTTCGCCCGATGCGACAATGCCAAGCCCCTCGCCGTTCCAGACGGAGGAATAGACACCGTAACCGACGCCGGCGAAGACCACGAGCACGACGGCTCCGGCAAGCAGCCGGCGCATCGACCGGGCTCGGCTGAAATCAGCGGCCTGGCTTGCCGATTCAATCCTAACCTCGGAGGTTTCGCGGCGCTCGACCGGCTCGCGCACGCTGCGGCGGAAATCCTCCTCCAGCGCCCGTTCGAAATCATCGAGACCATCGGCGATGGTGGGCTTGACCACCGTTGCCGCGGCGGCAGCCGTGCCCCTGGCCGGCGCCGGGTTTTCCCGCGGCTTGGCCGGTTCGAAGAAGCTGGCGATCTCCGCGTCGAGATCGAAATCGAAATCCTGAGTTTTCGCGACCGGCGCGGGCTGCTCGACCGGCGGCAGCGCCGGCACGTGCATGTCCTCGACAGCCTCCGGACGATCCTCCGGATCGGAGATCATCGCCGGATCAAAAGGCAAGTCTTCGGTCGAGTCAGCGACAGGCGTCCAGTTGAAGGCCGGAGCTGGAGTTGGAACCTGAGCTCGAGCCTGGGGCGCGGCAACCATGGCCGGAGCCGGCTGTGCAGGGGCGGAAGCGGCCTGCTGGAAAGCAGGAATTTGCGGCTCAGGCGCAAAAACGGGGGCTGACCGAGGCGAGACGGCGGCGGCCTGCTCGGGCGCACGGACGGACGGCTCCGGCTGCGGCGCAGGCTCAGCCTGCGTCTGCTCGGGCGGCTCGGAGAAATCGAGATCGGCGAGTTCCAGCTCGATGCCGGCAAGATCCAGCTCGAAATCGTGGCCGGCGAAGGGGTCGTCGGCCTCCGGTACAGATTGCGGAGCCCGCGAATATGCCGGTGCGGCAGGCTGATGTGCAGCGACCTCGGCAAACTGCGGCGCGTCCGGCCTTACGGCTTCAGCAGCATAGACCGGAGCCGGCTCGACCGGAGCAGGCCGAACGTCAGCCACAGCGACCGGCGCCGGCGCGATCACTTGCGGCTGGACAAATGCGGCGGCAACGGGAGTTGCCTCGATCAATTCGGCCTGCGGTGAAACCGTCGCCGAATTGGGGCGCTGCGGCACCGGATAACGCGAGACGTCGGCGAGCAGATCGTCAAGATCGAAAGTGCCGGCAGTGTGCGGAACGTCGGGCACGACCTCGGTCAGCGCGGCATCGGCCTGGATCTCACCTTCGACGGCGGCGGCAATGAGATCGAAACCGGCGTCGGACCCGAAATCTTCCAGCGCGTCTTCGATGTCGACGAAGTCCTCGACCTCGGCAACCTCTTCAGACACGATCACCTCGTCGTGGCGATCGAGCTCGGCGGGGAAGCCAAGCGAAGGGGACGCAGATTCGAATTCTTCGGACGGCTCGGCAGTGACGATGGGAGCCAACTGCTCGACGGCGGGGGCGATCACCGGCTGTAGCTCTGCAGCGGGCAGATCGGCGGACGGTTCTTCAGCCACCGGCGCTGCGGCTGCTTCGACCACAGACTGGGGCTCCGGCGGAACAATAGCTTCCTCGCGTTTCGCGGCGTGGAAATTGGCAAGCGGCAACCTGATGCTGGCGGCCGACCATTGCGGCGCCTTGGCGGGCTGCGGCAGCGAAGAGACCGGAGCAGCACCGATCGACAGCTCAAGCTCCTCGATCAGGTCGCGGGCACCGCCGATAGCCGATTGTACCGGCGTCTCGGAAGCGGGCTCGACGGAAAGCTGCTGCGGCCAAGCCGCCGGGTCGGCGGCCGGCGCATCCCAGTTGCCTGCTGCAGGCACTGTTGCTTCGTCAGCCTCAACGGAGGCGATGGAAACCGGCTCTGCAACCGGAGAAACATCGAGAACGGGCTCGATGTAATCTTCGGGAATGACGTCGTCAGAGATCGGCTCGGCTGGCCGGTCGAGCTCTGCGAGCGGACGCGGCGAATCGTAACGGTCGAACTCGCGGCCAAGCTCGTCCTCGAGATCGAGGGCGGGCTCGTGCCGCGTAGTCTCGGTTATCGTGTTTGCTGCAACACGCGGCTCGAAGCCGACGATACGGGCAAGTTCGGCCAACGGATCATCGTCGGCAAACAGGTCATCTTTTCCGCGCGTATCATACGCAAGTTGTTTATCAGCCATGCCTATCCCACTCGCAAACGCCAACTCTGAATTGCCAGCGCATTGTGGGGAAATGGTGACGTTATCGCATTTCGTCCGGTGCGGCAGTGCCTGTAATGGCAAGTCCCGACTTCAAAACCGACGCGACGGCGTACACCAGCCCAAGTCTGGCAATAGTTGATTCTCGGTTTTTATCATTAACAAATCGTAATTCCGGCTGATCTTTACCTTTGTTCCAGTGCGCGTGGAAAGAACTAGCGAGGTCGTAGAGGTAAAAAGCGACCCGATGCGGCTCCTGCGACTGGGCTGCAGCCTCAACGACCCGCGGGAATTCGGCGAGCTTGGCGACGAGCTGCAATTCGGCCGGATCGCCAATGCCTGCAACGGTTTGCGCGAGTTCAGCGGGCGAAACATTAAGGTCGCCGAAAGCCTCCCTCGCCTGCCGGAAAACCGACATGCAACGGGCATGCGCATATTGCACGTAAAAAACCGGATTATCTTTCGACTGTTCCGTCACTTTGGCGAAATCGAAGTCGAGCGGCTCGGAATTTTTGCGGTAAAGCATCATGAAACGCACCGAATCACGACCGACTTCCTCGACGACGTCCCGAAGCGTGACGAAATCGCCCGAGCGCTTCGACATCTTCACCGGCTCGCCGTTGCGATAGAGCTTGACGAGCTGGCAGAGCAGCACCGTCAGCTTGGCCTTACCGTCCGAAACGCCGCGTGCAACCGCTTCCAGGCGCTTGACGTAGCCGCCATGGTCGGCGCCAAGCACATAGATCATCTCGTCGAAACCACGATCGAACTTGTTCTTGAAATAGGCGACGTCAGCGGCGAAATAGGTATAGGAGCCGTCCGACTTGATCAGCGGCCGATCGATATCGTCACCGACTTCGGTCGAGCGGAACAGCGTCTGTTCGCGATCCTCCCAATCCTCAGCCAGTTGGCCCTTCGGTGGCGGCAGCGTGCCTTTGTAGACGTAGCCCTTGAAGGTCAGGTCGTTGATCGCCGTACGGATCGCGGCCGCGCCATCGGCATGCAGCGTGCGTTCGGAAAAGAAGACATCGTGATGGACGTTCAGCGCCGCCAGATCTTCGCGGATCATCACCATCATCGCATCGATGGTGCGATCCTTGACGATCGGCATCCACTGGTCTTCCGGCATGTTGTGCAGCCGCACGCCGTAATCGGCGGCAAGCGACTGGCCGACGGGCACGAGATAGTCGCCTGGATAGAGACCCGAGGGAATTTCGCCGATCTTTTCGCCGAGCGCTTCGCGATAGCGCAGGAAGACCGAACGAGCGAGCACGTCGATCTGCGAGCCGGCATCGTTGATATAATATTCCTTCTCGACGCCGTAACCGGCAAAGGCGAGCAGGTTGGCGAGCGCATCACCGACGACGGCGCCGCGGCAATGGCCGACATGCATCGGGCCGGTCGGATTGGCCGAGACATATTCGACGTTGACCTTCCGGCCCTCACCAAGCGTCGAGCGGCCGTAATCGGTGCTGGCGCCGATCATCGCAGCGAGCAGCCGCTGCCAGTAGCCGACGGCCAGACGGATGTTGATGAAACCGGGGCCGGCGACCGAGACATCGGCGACGTCGGCATCCTCCCTGAGCTTGGCGATGATGATGTCGGCCAGCGCGCGCGGGTTGGTTCCGAGTGGTTTTGCCAGCACCATCGCCGCATTGGTCGCGACGTCGCCATGGCTTGCGTCACGTGGCGGCTCGACGGCGATGCGGCCGAAATCGAGCTCAGAACGCTTTTCTCTGACCAGATCAATCTGTTCAAGGGCGGTTTTGATCCTGGCTTCGAAGTCGGTAAAAAGGTTCATCACACTCTTCCATGCATAGGCTGTGCCAAAGGCTTAAATCGGCCTTCGGCGGGGCGACCGCTGCCTATCGCAAATCCGGAGTCTGGTCAAACAATCGCCTGTGGGCGCTGATCGCATAGGTGTCGGTCATGCCGGCGAGATAATCGCCGACATGTCGGGCCTTCGGCGCATCCGACAGGCCGGCGATATGATCGACCCAGTAATGGCTCTGCATCTCCTTGGGATTGGCCATGTAGGCGGCAAAGAGATCGGTGACGATCTGGGCCGCACCCGCACGGATGCGCATGATATCGGGATTGCGGTAGATGCGTTTGAAGAGCATCGCCTTGATCAGCCTGTCGGTCTCGGCCATGTGATCGGAAAACGTGGCGACAACCCGGTCGGCACCGCGGATGTCGGCTGCGCTCTCAGGGCGCAGCAGGGAAAGGCGCTCCTGCGCGACGCCGATCACGTCTTCGACCATGCGGGTGATCTGCCGGCGCATGATCTCATGGGTGAAACGGCTCGGCTCCAGATGCGGATATCGCGCCCTGACCTCGGCCATCAGCCCGGCAAGGAACGGGATTTCCTCCAGCATATCGAAAGTCAGGTAGCCGGAGCGCAGGCCGTCGTCGATATCGTGGGTGTTATAGGCGATGTCGTCGGCGATCGCCGCGACCTGGGCCTCGAGGCTGGCATAGGTTGCCAGCTCGAGATCGTGCAGTTCGCAATAATCGAGAATCGGCTGCGGAACGGGACCGCGCGTGCCGACACCTTCGGGCGTCAGCAGCGGGCCATTGTGCTTGACCAGACCTTCGAGGCTTTCCCATGTCAGGTTGATGCCGTCGAATTCGGCATATCGCCGCTCCAGCTTGGTCACGATGCGCAGCGATTGTGCATTGTGGTCGAAGCCGCCATAGGGCAGCAGCACCTCGTGCAGCGCGTCCTCGCCGGTATGACCGAACGGCGTGTGGCCGAAATCGTGCACGAGCGCCACGCCCTCGGCCAGATCCTCATCGAGCTTCAGGGCGCGGGCGAGCGCGCGGGCAATCTGCGCCACCTCGATCGTATGCGTCAGCCGGGTGCGGTAGTGATCGCCATCCTGGGCGATGAAGACCTGGGTCTTGTGCTTCAGCCGGCGGAAGGCGGTGGTATGGACGATGCGGTCACGGTCGCGCTGGAAGTCGGAGCGCGTCGGGCTTTCATCCTCCTGATAAAGCCGTCCGCGCGTCGTCCAGGGGTCGGCCGCATAGACCGCCCTCTCACCGCTGCCGAAACCTAAAGCACGCCTATCGATCGTCATTGTTCACCGTCATCCTGCATGTTGCCGCATCTGCCCATTGACGCCGCTTTGCGCTCTTCATACCTATAGCCCGAAGAAACGGCAAAGAGGCGCTTTCTCAACCACCTCGGCGCATCATGGCCTTTTTACGAAGATCATGATAAGTTTGTTTGATATCAGGCATTTGAATATTTGAGTGCCCAAACCCATTCTCTCCGGATCTTGACCCCGGCAGGAGGAAACATGACGGATACGAGTGTAACCCTTTCAGATGCCGCAGCAAAGCGTATCGCTGCGATCGTCGGCGCCGAGGCCGGCAAGAGCGCGTTGCGCGTCTCCGTCGAAGGCGGCGGCTGCTCGGGCTTTTCCTACAAGTTCGACCTTGCCGACGGCGCCGGCGACGACGACATCGTCGTCGAAAAGAACAATGCCAAGGTGCTGATCGACAGCCTTTCGCTCGTCTACATGGCGGGTTCCGAGATCGACTTCGTCGACAATCTGCTTGGTCAATCCTTCCAGATCAAGAACCCGAACGCAGTGGCAAGCTGCGGCTGCGGCACCAGCTTCTCGATCTGAAGATCTGAACGTATTGCGTTCTCCCCTTCGAACCGGCCGAAGATAATGCTTTCGGCCGGTTTATCGTCTTGTCCGACGACGAAAGACCACGATAAAAGAAGCGCACTAAAGCGCATCGCCTCGAAGCTGATTCATGCGGCGCGCTTTAGTTCTTTTGTTTTTATGCATGTCGTTATCCCAGAACCGCTGCACAATTCGGGGCGACATGCATCATGCGCAACGGGACAGAGCCATGAAGATCGCGACCTGGAACATCAATGGCGTCAAGGCGCGCATCGACAATCTTACGCAATGGCTGAAGGATTCCGATCCGGATATCGCTTGCCTGCAGGAGATCAAGACGGTCGACGAAGGTTTTCCCAGGCTGGAAATCGAGGCGCTCGGTTATCATGTCGAGACGCACGGCCAGAAGGGATTCAACGGTGTGGCGATCCTCTCCAAGAGTTCACCTTCCGAAGTGAACCGCGGCCTGCCCGGCGATCCGCTGGACGAACAGTCGCGCTTCATCGAAGCGGTATTCACCCTGCCTGACACACGTATCCTGCGCGTCTGCTGCCTCTACCTGCCGAACGGCAACCCTGTCGACACGGAGAAATATCCCTATAAGCTCGCCTGGATGGAGCGCCTGCAGACGTTTGCAGCCGAGCGGCTGGCCTATGAGGAGATGCTGGTGCTTGCCGGCGATTACAATGTGATTCCGGAACCGCACGACTGCTTCGATCCCAAGGTCTGGGAAAGCGACGCGCTGTTTTTGCCGCAGACGCGGGAGGCGTTCCGCCGGCTCGAAAATCTCGGGCTGACGGATGCCGTGCGCGCGACGACGGATGCGACGCAGCTCTATTCCTTCTGGGATTATCAGGCCGGCGCATGGCCGAAGAACAACGGCATCCGCATCGATCATCTGCTGCTGTCGCCTGAGGCCGCCGACCGCATGACCTCGGCTGCAATCGAAAAACAAGTGCGGGCCTGGGAAAAGCCGTCCGACCACGTACCGGTCATCGCTTATTTCGATTTCGCGGCCTGAAACCTAGTCGTCGGAGCTAGTTGCGATGCTGTGCGAGAGGGATACCGCCGTGCGGCGGTCGGCCTCATTGGCAACGGAGAAGGCCTGTTCCTGCAGCGCTTCCATCCAGTTGCAATCCTTGGGCTTGCAGCGGTCGAGCGCCGCCGTCATCAGCGCCAGACCACGCGCCGTCTGGCCTTCGTCGAACAGAATATTGCCGAAGACCGCCATGGCGCCGGGGTGACCGCTCTTACGGGCCTGGTTCAGCCATTTCTTCGCCTGCTGCGGGCTGGAATTACCGCCCTCGCCGGCCAGCATCATCTGCGCCAGCTGGAACTGCGCCTCGGGGACGCCAAAGGTGGAGGCCACCTGAAAATAAAGCTGGCGCGCCTGGCTGAGGTCGATCCGGACCGGACTGCCGGATATGCCGTGCTTGTAATAATTGGCGAGCGAGAGCAGTGCGTTGACGAAGAAGCCGGTATCTTCCGAGCCGGGTTCGACGCCCTGCTGGGCGATTTCGCTGTAGATCTTGAAGGCTTCGAAATCATCCTGCGTAACGCCGTCACCATCGGCATACATATTGGCAAGCGCCCAGCGCGAGCCGGTGTGCCCCTTTTCGGCGGCGTATTTATAGGCTTCGACCGCCTCTTCCTTCTGGCCGTTCTTATAGGCCTTGAAACCGAACTTGAAGAGATCGAAGGGGCCGGATTCTTTGCTTACGCCCGCCTTGATGTCGAAAGCGCGGACCGGGCCGGACAGTGCCAGCGCCACGGCCATCGACATGCCCATCAGCATGAATTTGAACAGTTTGAACTCGGACGTCAACATTTCAACCGATTTCTCTCGCTCATCGCAGGCAGGAAGCAGTGGCGCTCGCGCTGTGCATTCCGCGGATGTATTTCGTCGAGGCGAGCGATCCCGCGGCGAGCTCGATGGCTCCTTTGCCCGCGTCGCATCCAGCCCAATGGCCCTCTCTCGAAGGCCAAGTTTTCAGCGCATCATTCAGAACCACCCGGCTCCCGGCATGGCCCGACTGCAATCTAGGTGACACCCTTTCGGCAGGTGCGGCATCCGCCTTCCCGCCTTCACCATAATCGTAAACAGCAAATGTGACGAAACCGGTATCGACATCCCCAGCAAAGCCGTGTCGCTCATCCGAGCGGGCCGAAAACGACAACAAAGAACGGCTCGACGGCGCCGCCGTGAGACCGGATTGGCGGCCGCAACAGCCTTGTGCAGAAAGCGAAACGGCCACGATCAAACGATTGTTGCCAATCGTATCGCGCGATCTGTTGTTGCCGGAAAAAAATCGACCCATGCTACTATTTACACGCACCGTAAGCCTGCCCATCACCTCGCCCGCAAATAGCGCTGCGCCCTCTTTGTGGCGGGAAATGGACAATTTCACCCCGCTGCCACCTTACGACAATCGTCGTAAAAAAGTGTTGCTGAATCGTCACAAAACAGAACGTCCATTTGTCTTGCGGACTGCTCAAAAAAAGCCCGGCAGACTGCCGGGCTCTAGGACCTCTACTTCAGCCGCAGGATCAGAACTTGATCTTTACGCTGGTGGAAAGGGCAGCTACCAGATCGTCGCCGAAGGAATAGGAGACGTCGTCACCGTAGGTCTTGCCGTTATAGACGAAGGTGCCGGAGTCTCCGGCGGTCATGATGCCGAGCGCACCGGCCAGACGCCATTCGACGTTTTCGACCGGCGTGTAGGAAACACCTGCGCCAAGCGTCCACGTGTCGGTTTGGGCGCCATAGCCCTGGCTTGTGCCGCGATCCCAGGTCAGGCTGAGGGCGCCTGCCCATTGGTCGTTGAACTTGTGGCCGACGCCGCCGCTGATCGTCCAGCCGTCGCGATACAAGAGATCCAGCGAGGTGAGTTGGCTGCCGGCGTTGCAGGCGACGACGCCCTTGGTGGCCTTCGGGCAGAAGGCGATCGACTGAAGCACGCTCCAGTTCGTCCACTTGACCGAACCGAAGGCAAGCCAGTCGGGGGCAATGCCGCTCTGCAGCTTCAACTCGACGGAATCGGGCGCTTCGGCCGACCCGTAGACGGGCGTGACGACACCGAGATAGGGATTGGTGGGACTGACGGCCTTCGGCACCTCTGTCAAGTCGACCGTGCCTGTGAGATCGTCATACTTGACCTTGCTGTTGTAGACCAGGCTGGCGCGGAAGGCATACTCCTCGATTTCGTAGGCGATGCCCGCCCGCCATCCCATGGCCTGGTCGGCAAGGTCCAGACGGCCGGTGCCGTCATAAATCGCCGAAGCCGGCCCCGTGATCGGAGCGACGAGGCGTGTCTTGAAACCCTCGACCGTCTGATAGAACCCGCCGCCGATCAAGCGAAGCTGGCCAGGCCCCATATCGAAACGATAGGAGCAGGTGAGGCCGTAGTTGCGGGTGCTGATCTTGGTTTCGATGTTGTTGTTGACGCCCAGCCAATCGGTGCCGGGATTGGTGTGTGCGCCGAAGGGCGTCGAATAATCGCCCAAGCAGTCGATGGCGTCGCCGAAACCAACCTTCACCCCGAGATAGGGGACCCAGTAATCCTCCGTCTCATCCGCTGTGGTCGAACCACCGCCGGTGCCGTTGGTGCCGAGGCCGTCCGAGGCTTTGGTGTCCTTGACGTTCGTCAGCCTGCGCTGCGGCATGACATAGGTCGCACCGGATTGCACCGAGAACCGCGAATTGTCGAAGAGAAGGTCGATATTGTATCCGCCGCGCTCCAGACCGCCGGCCAAGGACGGCGATGCAAGCGACGAAAAAAGAACGAGCGACGTTACGCCCTTGGAAAACCTACGCGATGCCATTGTGTCTCCCCCACTCCAGCAATTGATGTGACGTCACTCTAGTAAGTGTTCGCTCGACATGGCAACGCGCCCCACGGCAGCGCTTCCAGGCATTGCAGCGACTAACTTACGTAAACAAATTGACGGACACGTCAAAAAATCTGGTTAATAAAATTTTATTCCGAGGTTATCGGTTTTGAGACCGACTTTTGGGTTTTCATTCCAAACATTTCCGAAGCTGTATCAATCCGACAACAGTGGCAGTTTTCGCCCCCAGGAGGTCCGTCCAGCCGCAATCCACAGGCTCGGCGCCTGGAAATAGCCGCTTTCAGGACCGAATCACAGCGCCGAAACCAACGAAAAAGACGCGCCCCCGGAGGGACGCGCCTTTGAAATAAAATACCAATGGAGCGATGAAACTTACCCGGCTTCGCTTACCCTGGAGAGCGCGGTCTTCAAGCTGGCGATCTGACCCTTCAGCTCGTCGAGGCGCTCGCGTTCGGCCTCGACCACCTCGCGATTGGCGTTGGCGACGAACTTCTCGTTGGAGAGTTTGCCGTCGATGCGCGAAATCTCACCGTCCATTTTGGCGATCGCCTTTTCGAGACGAGCCTTTTCGGCGGAAAGGTCGATCAGATTGCCGAGCGGCAGGCAGATGGTTGCCTCGGCGACGACGATCTGAGCAGCCCCCTTCGGCGCATCGTCGGCCAGCGATATCGCCTCGACGCGCGCAAGCCGCTTGATGGCGGCGTCATGGCGGAACAGCCGTTCGCGCGTCAGGTTGTTGGCCTTGACGACGACAAGCGGGGCTGTCGCCGACGGCGGTACGTTCATTTCGGCGCGCACCGAGCGGATGCCGGAGACGAGGTCGATCAGCCAGTTGATCTCGTCGGCGGCCGCGTCGTCGGCATAGGAGGGCGACGGCCATTCGGCATGGCAGACCAAGGTGTCGCGCTCTTTGCCCTCGCCTGCCGTATGGGCCCAGAGTTCTTCGGTCATGAAGGGCATGAAGGGATGCAGCAGCTTGTAGATCTCTTCGAGAATATAGGCGCTGCAGGCCTGAGCCTCGGCCTTGGCGCCTTCGTCCTCGCCGTTGAAGACCGGCTTCAGGAGCTCGAGATACCAGTCGCAGACCTCGTTCCAGACGAAGCGATAGAGCGCGCCGGCGGCATCGTTGAAGCGGAAGGCTTCAAGCGCTTCCGTAACGTCACGTTCCGTACGGGCAAGTTCCGTCAGGATCCAGCGGTTGATGGTGAGCTCGGCCGCCTCCGGCACGAAATGCGGGTCGCTCTTGACACCGTTCATCTCGGCAAAGCGCGTGGCGTTCCAGAGCTTGGTACCGAAGTTGCGATAGCCGGCGATGCGGGCCGGATCGAGCTTCACGTCGCGGCCCTGCGCCGCCATGATCGCCAGAGTGAAACGTAGCGCGTCGGCGCCATATTCGTCGATCAGTTCCAGTGGATCGATGACATTGCCCTTGGACTTCGACATCTTCTGCCCATTCTTATCGCGCACCAGCGCGTGGACGTAGACGGTCTGGAAGGGCTCGACGGGGTTGCCATCCTCGTCCTTCATGAAGTGCAGGCCCATCATCATCATGCGGGCGACCCAGAAGAAGATGATGTCGAAACCGGTGACCAGAACGTTGGTCGGATAATAACGCGCAAGCTCCGGCGTCTCGTCCGGCCAGCCAAGCGTCGAGAAGGGCCAGAGCGCCGAGGAGAACCACGTGTCGAGCACGTCCTCGTCACGGGTCAGGATCTCACCCGGCTTGAAGTTTTCGAGCAGGTCCTCGACATAGGCTTTCATCGGCCCCTCGTGCGAGAGGTAATGCTGGATCGCCGCTTGCAGCGCTTCTTCCTCGGTCTTTTCAACGAAGACCTGGCCGTCCGGACCGTACCAGGCCGGAATCTGATGTCCCCACCAGAGCTGACGGGAGACGCACCAGGGCTGGATGTTCTCCATCCATTCGTAATAGGTCTTGTCCCAGCTCTTCGGCACCATCTTGGTGCGACCTTCACGCACTGAAGCGATCGCCGGCTCGGCGAGCGTCTTGGCATCGACATACCATTGTTCGGTCAGCCGCGGCTCGATCGGCACGCCGCCGCGGTCGCCGTGCGGAACCATGTGCTTGTGCGGCTCGATCTTGTCGAGGAGGCCGGCCTCTTCGAAAATCTCGACGATGACCTTGCGCGCAAAGAAACGGTCCTGCCCTTCCAGGCGGTCCCAGGCGCCATGCAGCGCCGCCGGATTGTCCAGACCTTCGAGAAAGTCCTCATTGTCCTTTATGGTGATCGTACCATCGTCATTCATTACGTTGATGATGCGAAGACCAGCGCGCTTGCCGACATCGAAGTCGTTGAAATCATGCGCCGGCGTGATCTTGACCGCACCGGTGCCAGCCGTCGGGTCGGCATAATCGTCGGCAACGATCGGAATCCTGCGACCGACGATCGGCAGAATGACATGCTTGCCGATGATACTCTTGTAACGCTCGTCCGTCGGATTGACGGCAACGCCGGTATCGCCCAGCATGGTCTCCGGCCGCGTCGTTGCGACGACGAGATAATCGCGCGTTTCGAACTCGGTCGGCTTGCCTTCGTCGTCGAAGGCGACCGGATGCTGGTATGTGACGCCCTTTTCCAGCGGATAACGCAGGTGCCACAGACTGCTCTTGATCTCGACCGGCTCGACTTCGATATCGGAGATCGCCGTCAGCAATTTCGGATCCCAATTGACCAGCCGCTTGTCGCGATAGATCAGGCCCTGCTTGTAGAGCGTGACGAAAACTTCGAGAACGGCCTTCGACAGGCCCTCGTCCATGGTGAAGCGTTCGCGCGACCAGTCGCATGACGCACCCAGGCGCTTCAACTGGTTGAAGATCAGGCCGCCCGATTCAGCCTTCCACTCCCAGACCTTGTCAATGAAGGCGTCGCGGCCCATGTCCCGGCGGCCGGGCAGCTGCTGTTCCATCAGCTTGCGCTCGACGACCATCTGCGTGGCGATGCCGGCATGGTCCATGCCCGGCTGCCACAGCACGTCCTTGCCGCGCATGCGCTCGAAGCGCACCATGATGTCCTGCAACGTGTTGTTGAGCGCATGGCCCATGTGCAGCGAACCGGTAACGTTCGGCGGCGGGATGACGATGGTGAAGGTCTCGGCCCCGGGCTTGGCGTTCGCGCCGGCGCGGAAAGCGTCTTCCTCATCCCATTTCGCAGCGATTTTGGGTTCGACGGCAGCAGAATCATAGGTCTTGTCGAGCATTTTCTGACCAATTTCGAGGTTCGAGGATGGCGTTTGTAAATAGGATGGGCACCGGCAAGTCAATAAAAAAGCCGCCCCGGAGACCGGAGCGGCTTTTCAGGAAAAAGCAATCCGATCAGCGGCGCGGGCCGCGCGCCACGCGCTCGATCTCTTCACGCACCAACCGCTCGACCAGCGTCGGCAGATTATCGTCCAGCCATTCGCGCAGCATCGGGCGCAGCATATCCTCTGCGATCTCGTCCAGCGAGCGGCGCTCCGCACCGTCGATCGCGGCGGCGAGCTCCTCGAAAGAGCGGCTGATCTGCAGACCGGCATCCTGCGAAAGCAGCGTCGGCTGAACCTCGTCCATAACGCTCGGCAGGAAACGTTCGACCGACGACTGTGCGGGTTCCAAAGCGGGCGGCATTGTTTCGACGGCGGGGACCGGCTCGTCGACTACAACCCGCGGTGCTTCCGCATAGACCGGCTGGGCCGGCTGCTCGATCACTGCCTGCGGAACAGGCGCAACGGTAGCCGGGGGAAAAACTGGCTGCGTCGGCTGCGGCTGCGGCTGCGGCTGCGGAGCCGCTGCACGCGGCTGTTCCGGCATGACGGCCGGCTGCGGTTCGGGCTGGCGGAAGCCGCTCGGAATCTCACGCAGTGCCTGACCGGCCTGCACGGCGCTGCGCTCGGAGGCGGCGCGCACGCGAGCGGCGACATCGGCAAGCGACAGGGCGCGGGCCGGCACTTCTGCTTCGGGGGCGGTGCCGGCCGAATTGGCGGCGACGAAACGCGGATCGGAGGAGCGCATGGCCGGTTCGGGAAACTCCACGCCGGCATAGGTGTCATCCACCGTCAGATGGATTTCGGAGCCGTTCTCATCCTCATCGGCGCCGTAGACCGGCGGCAGGGATGCGGAGATCGCCTTGCCGGCGCCGGGCTCATTGCTTTCGATGATCTGGCGGATGGAGGCCAGAATTTCTTCCATGGACGGTTCACGCGCTACACCTGGCTGAGCCATTTCTATCCCCGTTATCCAAAAACAACGACCGGATGATGTGGAGCATTCATCCGAATCACCATGACCTTAGAATACCCCAGGCGTGAAAAAAATCATCGCGAATCAAATGAATGTGGCCATGCACAGTTTTGTTACCCGATGTTTGCGACCTGGCAGCGTCAGAATAAATTATGTTTGTGAAGACCTTACCGCGGCACCGACAAAAACGGGCGCCATCGGCGCCCGTCGCTGAAATTCATCCAGGAGAACAACCTCAGAAAACGAATTCGCGCGCCTTGGCGAAACCCGGCAGCGGCTTCACGGAGGCATTGAAGAAGACGTTTTCCGAGATGGCGCCGCGCTCGGCGACGAACACCTTGGCACGGGCAGCATTGCCGTAACCTTCAACCGTGATTAAACGGCCACCATCACGCAATTGACCGAGAAGAGCCGCCGGAACCGCCTCGACTGCGCCATTGATGAAGATCAGATCATAGGGAGCGCCGGCAGCGTAGCCGTTTTCGAGTGGTCCGGTCACGACCTCGACTTTGGCATAGCCGGAAAGCTGCGCCTTCGCCTCGGCGGCCAACGTCTCATCACATTCGAGCGCGATGACGGAGCCGGCAATGATCGACAATAGCGCCGATGTGTAACCCGTACCGCAACCGACTTCGAGGACGAAATCATTCTTGGTGATGGCGGCCAGCTGCAGCAGCTTGGCGAGCGGCGACGCCTCCATCAGGAATCGGGCCGGCTTTCCCGGTGCTGCGGCCGATATCTCGACATCGTTGTCGATGTAAGCCAGCAGCTTCGCCTTCTCCGGCACGAATGCCTCACGCGGCACCGTGAGAAATGCCGTCAGCACGGAATGCGAGGTAACGTCCGTCGTGCGAACCTGGGTGTCGACCATCTTTGCGCGCGCTGCTTCGAAATCCATCATGTCCTCTGGCTCTTGAAAGCGGTTCCTGTCCTTCGTCTCTTAATCCCCGCCACGGATGCTTTCAAGGCTTGGCAGCCTCCGGCGTAAAGAATCCGGCAGGCGCTTCTTCCGCGCCACAGGGGGATTGAAGCGTTGCAACGCAAACGTGGAATCCCCTGCCCCTTCATGTTATGATCTTCAACGGAGGAAATAGGAGGAGCAGGCCATGTCTGCGATTTTCGAGTATTTCTCGCTGTTCGACTTTTTCATCGTCGCAGCGCTCATCGGCATATGCTGCTGTGGGCTGCTGGACGGCGAAACGACCCTGAAGTGATAAGGCGCCGTAGCGCGCTCGAAGATATTCCCGGCATGTCGTCTGAAGCAATCTCATGCAGGCAGACGCGGGTTTGATTTGCGTTCGGCTCTGAAGTCACTGCGCGGCCCGCTGGCCGTTTCGCATGTTGCCCACAGCAGCCGCCACCTCCAGCCTCGACCGCCTCATACGTGTTAACGTTACGTCAACCATTTTGTTGCGGCGCTCTCACCTTTCGCTATGGGTGTGCGCATGCAAACCTTTCCGATAAAATCGCGCGATATAGAAGCGCTTCACTACAATGCCGATGCCCGCTTGCTGCTGATCAAATTCAGCAGCGGCGATATTCGCAGCTTCACCGGCGTTTCGCCGCAGGCCATGCGACGGCTGCTCGGCGCCGGTCCCGAAATCGGTAGCGGATTTGGATCAAGCGACCTGGAATATCAGGCGGAAATCCGCAAGGGCGGCCTGAGGGCGCTTTACCGCCTCACGGGAATCAATCCGTCGCAGTTCGATTTTTCGGCCGACCCGCGGGTCTGGTAGCCGTTGCGCTTCAGGCGCCGAACTTACCCGCAGCCAGACAGTATCTATCGTGTGGAAAATTTTGGAGGCCTCGCCCGGAATTGAACCGGGGTACAAGGATTTGCAGTCCTCTGCGTCACCACTCCGCCACGAGGCCTCACGCGCTCGTTATCTGAGCCGTGGCGAGCGTTTAGAATGATCGTAAGGAAATCGCAAGAGGGCATTTCGGAAAAACGCCATTCCGCTGCTGCCCAAAAAGCCATTTTTCCGTACCCGACGCGCACGGGCGGAGGCTGGAATTTCGATGACCGTGACGATGGGCTATTTCCTGCCAATGATTGCATTTGAAACGAATTGTCAGCTTGACGATCGTGTTCTGGGCTTCATATTGCCTCCGGGAGGGTGATAGGAGCTGCAATGGATTGGGCTGCCCTCAAATCGAAGCACGTGCATGCGGCATACGACGCCGAGAGCCAGGATCTCCATGTAAAATTCCCAGGTTCTCCATCCGTGAAACATGCGGATATTCCGCCGCACGTCTACCAGAACCTGCTGGAAACGAGTGATCCGCACTTCTATTATAATTATTACGTGGCACCTTCCCGTGTATCACGCGGTGGGCGACATCCGGCCTCCATCTCCTACGCGCTGAAGCTCGTCCTTTTGCTTGCCGTCTGCAGCCTCCTCATGGTGACCAGCCTCGATCCGAGCCCCGGTGGAGTGTTCGAGGAAAGCGAACTCGGATCGAATTAGGCTCGAATTCTAATCGGCGGCGTACCCGGCTCAACCGCTGGGCCGGCCGCAAGGCGACTGGCTCCTGAGTCGACATTGTCGGTTCTGTTCTGATTACGATAACGGCGATCGTCGCGGTTGCGATCGTTGCTGCCATCACGCTCGTTCCGGCCGTTGAAATTGCGATAGTTGCGAGGTCCGTTGTAGCTGCCGCCTTGACCTTGGTCGACCACGCAGCCTTCGGGACCACGGCAGACGCCGCGGGCGTCAAAACCACGGCTGTCGAGGGCCTCGGCGGGAACGCTTGAAAAAATCGCCGCCCCTGACACAACGACGATGAAAAATATCTTCATTTCCTCACCTGGACCAATTGGCGCGTTTTCGCATTTCACAATCCATAAACCATGAAGGCAAAAGCCATTCAGGGTTTCGCCAAACCTTTGTGGAGATGATCGTCAGCCAGCCGTTTTCCGCCGCCTGTGCCACCAGACCGCCAGCCGCCGTCGAAGCCTGCGCGCGACAGGCAGATCCTGTGAAAGCACAAGAAAGCCGAGCGGCAGCATCCAGAATCCCAAGATTGGCAGGAAGCCTAAGAACCCACAAAGAATGAGGACCACGCCGATCGCCATCCGTGCGATGCGCGAACGGGGCATCCCGATGCTGAAGGAGCCGAGGACGAGCCTGCCGCTTGCATGATCGATGCCGAAGCGCCCTGCCCGCTTTTTGGGCCCTTCGCCGGCCCTCGTCTGTTCGCGATCATTCCCGTTCGTCATTCCCCAGAGATGGGCACAGGCATCCCAAATACAAGTTCATTTCATTTTTTTGAAAAAACCGCTTGGCAAATCGGGCAAGCATTTGTATTAGCCCACTCACACCGCGCCAAGCAGTGATCCCTGGTAGCTCAGCGGTAGAGCATTCGACTGTTAATCGACAGGTCGCCGGTTCGAATCCGGCCCGGGGAGCCATTTTTCAAGTTAATCGCCTGTTTCGTGATAAATCCGAAGGCAGGCGTTTTCTTCTCCCCCATTGAATGGCTTGCAGCAGCAATTCGCTATTCCGCGCCAGGTGCCGCAATAAAAAAAGAACTGCGTGGAAGAAATCAGCGGACGTCTAAAGCGCGTCGCGGTTAACTTGATTCATGCGACGCGCTTTAGCTCTTTGTTTTTATGCATGTCGTTATCCGGGAACCGCTGCACACTTCCCGGCGACATGCATTAGTCGGCCTCGGAATTCCGTTCTCACCTTCCGCGAGGGAAAGTGAGTAAGGGAGTTAATCGCCGACTGGTGAGACTGGCAACGGTGATATGGTGGCAGATATTCCGGCCGGCGCGCTGCGCTGCTGGCGTGGGCGCAGGTGGTGGGTGAAGCGCCGGCTGTTGGTGTTCGGCTCTGCCCGCGCCAATTCCGCTTCCGATTTCTGTGAGCATCTCGGGGGAAACAAGGAATTCGCCGGGAGAACCCAGCGCTGCTTCTTGATTTTGCTTTTTGATGCTGCCTAGCTGAAACTCTTGGCGACGGGGAATACGGCATCAGCTTGCAGGCAAACCGTATCCTCCCGCGCTAGGTGGCTCCTCGGGGCGAGATCAGCGCGAATGCTGGTCTCGCCGACAGCCATAGCCACACTGCTACAAGCAAACCTTCCAATCAACGACAAATATCGGTCTAGGCTGAATTCGATGTGGACGAACGTCCGCGCGACCAAAGCGTGAAAAAGAGCGAACCTAAACCTGCTCATTTACATCCAGGCGCCGCCCACCTGTTTACCTGAGGACTGTGATCACCCAACGGTGCAACCGGGAAATTTCAAAGTAAACTGCATCGCTACCTGCTATTCGAAGGCACAAAAATACAGCTTGCTTCAGTCCACGGACACGGTTTCAAATTTATCAATCGCGGAAAACAAGTTCGGATGCGTCTTCGCGGCGGCAACGTCGATGATTGCCACGGAGGGTGTGGAATGGCCGCTTATGATGAAGCGTACGAACGCGCCTGCAAAGCGTTGGACAGTGCGCTTATGGTTATGGGCCGCACAGTGCATCGCCCATCAGTTATTCAAACGGTGATGGGAGAGGCCTATCGATACAAAGAGCAGTCTCCAGAGCAAGCGTTAGGAGGCGTGGACTCTTGGGATTCCCAAGAGAGCTATGATGTGAT
>NZ_AEYF01000013.1 GCF_000292525.1 Rhizobium sp. CCGE 510 | reverse complement strand
TAAGTGTCCACAACTCCTAGTCCTCAAATGCGTCCGAATGCTTAGCGCGCTTAGGGCTTTACGAGCACTCCTAGCGCAGGGTTTAGTACTGGATGCTGGGTCGCTGATGAGGATATCTGACGAGGTAGGGTCCGACATAATGTTCATCGCTGGACCGACGTTGTTCAATCGTCCCCCGGAGGCTCGTCACAAGCAGTTTCTTCAGGAGCTTTTCCAAGAGGAGTTTGGAAAGAAAGATCCGTGGCCATCACGGATTAAGAGGGACCGCGTGAGCCGTAGACACATTAGGGCGTACAACGCCAGAACATATTCGGCAGCTGGCAGCGACATCAGCAAAGTGGTGGACGTAACAGAGCTTATTGATGGGGTGTTCTCCGGCTTCATTCACGGCGCTGGCGCTCACATAATGGATTCGTTCGATGGGCTGGACTTCCACACGGAACTGAGCCCAGACAGCCATCCCCTCGTTGCCCTGCAAGATCAGTTCAGCCACTATATTCAAAGAACAATTATGGGTTTCTGTTTTAGCGCCAAGGCTATGGGGCGAGAAGACGTGTTTCAGGTGCTATATAAGCTCAACACCGATCTATTCGACGAATATGGCGAGCTTTTGAGCGCATCTAACACCCAAAGCCACCCTCGCTCTTGAAGGCTTCCTTCGGTTGCGCAGACCTGGCAGACGCTACTTCGCCCCAGCGCACAGCACCACCATAACATTGCAGACGTCTTCGCCGGATTGCGCGACTCGAAAACAGCGGCGGCGCTTCACCTGCGGTAGCCAAAGAACCGCCAAGGGTGTAGAGCCCATCGCATGGCCCTAGACCCCATCAAAGCACTCTCCGACTATTCCGAAGCCGATTGCACCGTGCAGTTTTGGGTCGCCGACGCGCCCGCAGTTGAATTCAGATCTCTACAGGCCGCCGTGAGTTACGCTAAAAATAACGGCGGTCGATGGCAGGAGATCGAAATTACGGTGCATTTGCCCCGAGAGGATATCGTTTACGCTACCGACAAGGTGCACCAGTTGATCGATGCATTGCGCTTGAGCGGCCAGTGACATTGTTGGCGTAGGCCCGAAGATCCAGGTGGCGAGAGAACAGCATCGCCGCGGTCGTGTGCGCCCTCGGGGCGTCGGCGGCGCCTTGATCGACGTGATACCTCCGGAGTTGGTCGTCTCGGCGTCTTTTAACGAAAGCAACAAACGACGAACCGGCCAGCTTTGCGTTGACGGTCGAATGATGTAGAGGCTGAGACGGGACGCGACCGCCATTAACTTTAGAATGGGGTCGGGCGGCAGATTGACGTCACGTCGCTGCCACGAGATCACGTGGCCGTTCTCTCTTGATCATTGGAGCGTGGGAACCACGTTCGCGGCTAATTTTCAAACACATACTATTGCCACAGCAACCGGGTAGGCTCAGTCATGGCTCTCGGTATGACAATAGGAATTGGCGTAGGCGCCGCGGTCGGCCCGATTCTGTTCGGCGACGTCGCGATCGGCATCACCTTCGGGGTTGCGCTTGGCGCTGCCGTTGGGGCTACAATCAAACGGAAATGACATCCGGGTGCGATCGCGATGCTGCCGGCCAGCGCTCCCGAGCGCCTACGGAGCACCTGCCTGACTTCTCCTCAATACTTCCGCTCTTTGCAGACGCGAGCCGCCTGCCGTTAGTAACTGCACGAACGACCCTCCCGGGGGCGGAAGCCATCCGCACAGGCCGGATTCATCGAATCTCCCGGCTGATATCCCGATGCCGAGCCATATGAATTCGGTGGCGTCGAGCAGGCCGACGTCATGGCGGCAAGACTGATCGCCCCAACTGCTACAAATGCCCGAAATCTCTTCATTGGATGCTTCTCCGTTTACGCTGTGACGCCGTGATCGGGACCTCTCCCGTAGGAGCAGCGGGAGACATTTTCCCGAACTCACCCCGGATCACCTTGAGCCAAGATATAGGCGCACACCCCGGCTGGCGTTAGCTCGAGCGCTCAAGATTTTCGTCGCTCCTTGAAAGCTCTGCTTAAGGTCGTCGACGATCAAGGCGGCGGGAACAAATACCGTGGTCAAAAGTTGAGGGGCATCAACAACGTAACGTCAGTTTCTGACAGGAGGTCTCTCATGGGTCGCGGTATTTTACTTTGGCTGCTCGGTGTTCCATTGCCTATCATCATTCTTCTGGCTCTGTTTATGCGATAGGAACAGATATGTCGGTTTCAATGACAGGTTCCGGAGAGATTGCCACTCCGGTCGAATCCTCCAAATCAGCTATGACATGGGGGCCCATCTTCGGGGGGGCCGCCGCGGCCATTGGCGTGACGCTCATCCTTTTGCTGCTCGGATCCGGGCTTGGCTTGACCATGGTGTCGCCCTGGTCCGGGCAAAGCAGTTCGCTCGGGACACTCGGCGTGACGGCGGCGATCTGGCTGGTCCTGGTGCAATGGCTCTCTTCGGCGCTCGGAGGCTATATTACCGGCCGGCTGCGAACGAAATGGGCGGCCGTCCACACCGATGAAGTTTTCTTCCGCGACACCGCGCATGGTTTCTTAAGTTGGGCTTTGGCGACAATCTTCGTCGCCGGGTTTCTTGCATCGTCGCTGACCTCTCTGGCCGGCGCGGGTGCGCAAGCCGTGGGCTCGGCGGCACAGGCCGTCGGATCGACTGCCACGGCCGCCGGTACGGCCGCAGCATCGTCGGCAACCTCGCCGGTGGATCTCTCCACGTCCTATTTCACCGACGCATTGCTGCGTCCCGATCAAGCGCGAGCAGCGGCCACATCCAATGATGCCGCGGCAACATCGGAGGTGTCCCGCATCCTGCTCAACGGCGCCGCCGAGGGCAAGATTCCCGATGACGACAAGGCCTATCTCGCCACCATCGTCTCTTCTCGGACCGGCCTTTCGGAAGCCGATGCACGCACTCGGGTCGATACGGTGCTGAAGCGTATCGACGACGCCAAGGTCGCTGCCCAGAAAGCGGCCGATGAGGCACGCAAGGCGGCCTCCACCACCGCCCTGCTCGGCTCGCTATCACTTCTGATCGGGGCTTTCATCGCCTCAGCCGCCGCAGCGTTTGGCGGATCGCAACGCGACGAAGAGGAAGATCTCATCGTCACTTCCCGGCGCTAAAAGGCCCGGATGAACTCGGGGCGCGGGGTCGAAAGGCCGCGCGCCCTATTTATTTTATCTTGTTTGGAACGCAGCCCGCCGCTCAGTCGGTGTTTATTTCGCGGCGAGCGGAACATGTGGCTATTTTTGAGCTTCGGTTAAGTCAAACCTTTTCCGGAGAATTTAGATGGCCAAGAAGACGTCCAAGACCTCGCCCTCGGACAACGCAACGATCCATGATCAGAAACTGCACCGGGGTGCAGGCGGTGAGCTTCATCAGTTTGCCGAAGACGGCACGCCGGTGTTGACCACAGCCCAAGGCGGCCCCGTCTCCGACGACCAGAATACGCTTCGCGTCGGCGCCCGCGGGCCCGCCCTCATCGATGATTTTCACTTTCGCGAGAAGATTTTTCATTTCGACCACGAGCGTATCCCCGAGCGGGTCGTCCATGCGCGCGGTTACGGCGCCCATGGCTATTTCGAAACATATGAGTCCCTGGCCGCCTATACCCGAGCCGATCTTTTCCAGCGGCCTGGCGAAAAGACGCCGGCTTTCGTCCGGTTTTCCACCGTCGCCGGCAGCAAGGGATCTTTTGATCTCGCGCGTGACGTACGCGGTTTCGCGGTGAAGCTCTACACGCAACAGGGGAATTGGGATCTGGTCGGCAATAACATCCCCGTCTTTTTCATTCAGGACGCGATCAAATTTCCGGACGTCGTCCATTCGGTAAAGCCCGAACCAGACAGGGAATTTCCGCAGGCGCAGTCGGCGCATGACAATTTCTGGGACTTCATCACCCTCACCCCCGAAAGCATGCACATGATCATGTGGGTCATGTCGGACCGCGCCATCCCGCGTTCGTTCCGTTTCATGGAGGGGTTCGGCGTTCACACCTTCCGCTTCGTCAACGCCGCCGATGAATCGACCTTCGTCAAATTCCATTGGAAACCGAAACTTGGCCTGCAATCCGTCGCTTGGAACGAAGCGGTCAAGATCAATGGTGCGGATCCGGATTTCCATCGCCGCGACCTCTGGCAGTCGATCCAGTCAGGAAACTTCCCGGAATGGGAACTCTGTGTCCAGCTCTTCGATCAGGACTTCGCGGATACGTTCGACTTCGACATCCTCGATCCGACAAAAATCATTCCCGAGGAGATTCTTCCGGTTAAACCGGTCGGCCGTCTCGTGCTTGACCGGATGCCCGAAAACTTTTTCGCAGAGACCGAGCAGGTCGCCTTCATGACGCAGAACGTTCCGCCCGGCATCGATTTCAGCAACGACCCGCTTCTGCAGGGACGGAACTTCTCTTATCTCGACACGCAGCTGAAACGTCTGGGTGGTCCGAATTTCACCCATCTGCCGATCAATGCTCCGAAATGTCCCTTCCATAATTTCCAGCAGGATGGCCACATGGCGATGCGCAATCCTGTCGGGCGGGTCAATTACCAACCGAACTCCTGGAATCAAGGGCCACGAGAATCCCCGGTTCAGGGCTATCGTCACTTCCCCGCCGAGGAGCAGGGTCCCAAAGTCCGGTTGCGGCCGGAAAGCTTTGCCGATCATTACAGCCAGGCGAGGCAGTTCTTCATCAGCCAGACACCGCCGGAGCAACGCCATATCGCGGCGGCCCTGATCTTCGAACTGAGCAAGGTCGAGACACCTGTCATTCGCGAACGCATGGTCTCCCATCTTTTGAACATCGATGAGACGCTCGCCAGCAAGGTCGGCCACGCACTCGGCTTCAAATCGATGCCGACGCCTGCCGATGCCGCCATGCCGACGCGGCAGGATCTCAAACCGTCGCCGGCGCTCAGCATTGTCGAGCGCGGTCCGAAGCGGTTCGAAGGACGCAAGCTCGGCATTCTTGTCACCGATGATACCGATGCCGCAATCTTCAAGGCGCTGCTTGCCGAAATCACCGAACAGAGGGCAACCTTCGAAGTGATCGCGCCAAAGATCGGCGGCGTGACGCTCTCGGACGGCAATTGGATCGAGGCGCATCAGATGATCGACGGCGGACCGTCGGTGCTCTACGACGCCGTGGCGCTCCTGCCCTCGTCCGCAGGTACGAGTGACCTGCTGAAGGAGGCCACGGCCCATGATTTCGTGTCGGATGCCTTCGTGCACTGCAAGTTCATCGGCTATGTGGAAACAGCGCTGCCACTCATGCAGAAGGCCGGAATTGCCGATTCACTGGATGAAGGCGTGATTGGGCTCGGAGCGGCTGGGGATGTCGCGGCCTTTATCAAGGCGCTTGGCAAACTGCGTGTCTGGGCCCGGGAACCATCGGTCAAATTGAATTGACCGTCTTGTCGCTGTGGCAATGACTTATCGCAATATAAAACCCGCTCAAACGCGGGTTTTATACCGTAGGTGGGGAGCCGTATGCGCTGGTGCTTTCGACAGATCTCCGACTTAGCCGTCTCATGGGCAGGGCATCGTTTGGTCCCTGTCACGCTGGTCGCTTTCCTCGCCATATGGGCGACAGTCGGCCTGAGTTTTTCTTTCCCGCGGCAGTGGCTTTTGCTGACCAACATGGTCGGCACAGCTATTATATTTTTCATTTTGCTGCTGGTGCAGCACTCGCAAAATCGGGACATGATGGCCCTTCACGCCAAACTCGACGAACTGATCCGATCAAGCAAGGCAAGAAATCACTGGATTGCAGCTGAGAAGAAAGATGCCGACGCCATCGAGAGAATGCGCGAGCACCACCACGACCAGATCTCAAAGACAATGAACTGAAGCGCGTCGCACGGAGGCGAGATGCATCAGGCGGACGTCGCCTCCGCGGCAGATTTCTCATCCGCCTTTTCCTCGACGCAGTCGGCTTGCGCGGCAAGCGCCTTGCTCATTTCTCTGAGTTCTTCCTCCTCCAGCTTTTCGATACCGATAAACTTGTTGGCGGCCTGGCTCGTCAGGATGAGTTCGTCAAGCTTGGCCTGGACTGCCTTGCCGTCCCGGTTCTGGCTGTTCTGCAACACAAATACCATCAGGAAGGTGATGATGGTGGTGCTTGTATTGATCACAAGCTGCCAGGTTTCAGAATAGCCGAAAAACGGGCCGGAAATCGCCCATGCAAGCACGAGCGCCAGTGCCGCTATAAAGGTGAACGGCTTTCCCGAGAAATCGGCGACCGTGGTTGCGAAGGAAGAGAAGAAGTTGGGTTTGTTCGACATCTGGAAAGCCTCGCTGGATTGCAGCATCAATGCTGTCAATCGACAACGTCAACGCCAAATCCGGGCCGAAGTTCCTCGCCCCACCGAGCTGTCCGAGCAACCGGGCACACGGCCAACCCCGAATATATTGTGCAGCGCAGCAACTTTCTGCTAGCTTGGACGTTGGGGTAAGCATCACCGGCATCCCGGCTGCTGATTGGCGGAGACTTTCATGAGATCTATGTCAGACACCCTCGCACGCCTTGCTGCGTTGCGTGGAACGCTTCGTCCCCAACCCAAGCAGGACAATTCCGATCTTGTCGCATTGGACGCGTTCGGCGCAAATCCGGGTGCTTTGGGAGGTTATATCTATCTGCCGACGAAGCGCGGGAAAAACATGGCGCTGGTCGTCGTCCTGCACGGCTGCACCCAGACTGCATCAGGCTATGATAGCGGGTCGGGGTGGTCGCGATTGGCCGAGGATTATGGCTTCGCGCTGCTGTTTCCCGAGCAACGACGGGCAAACAATCCAAACCTCTGCTTCAACTGGTTTAACCCAGAGGACATCCGTCGGGATCACGGCGAGGTCTCTTCCATTCGCCAGATGATCACAAAGGTCGTTGCCGAATACGGCATCGACAGCCGGCGCGTGTTCGTGACGGGGCTTTCGGCCGGCGGCGCCATGGCCGCCGCCATGCTTGCCACCTATCCCGAGGTTTTTGTGGGCGGCGCGATCATTGCTGGCCTGCCTTATGCAAGCGCCGCGACCATTCCCGAGGCATTCGACCGAATGCGCGGCCATGGCGGCCCGACGGCAGAAGAACTTGAACTGCGGTTGAGAACCGCTTCAGGTCACAAAGGCCCGTGGCCGACATTATCGCTCTGGCAGGGAACCGCAGACAGAACCGTCGTGCCAGCCAATGCGCATGCGATCGTCGGGCAATGGAGAAATATCCACGGCGTCAACGCATCGCCGTCGCGCGTCGAAGATATCGGACGACATCAGCGAAGGGTCTGGACCGATGTTCATGGGGTCGATGTGATCGAACTCTACACGATTGCCGGGATGGATCACGGCACGCCACTCGATGTCGGCACCGGCTACGGGACAAGCGGACCCTTCATGCTTGACGTCGGAATTTCCTCGACCGTCGAAATTGCCAGGTCCTGGGGTCTGGTTCCCTCATTTGAAAAGCGGCGCAATGCAGAACCCTCTGCTGCGCAAACGGAAAACGTCGCAGGTCCATTCGGTGCCGGCAGCGGCAGCGGCGGCATTCAGAAGGTCATTGAAGACGCCCTTCGGTCTGCCGGGCTGCTGCGGTAAAGCGACAGACCGGGGCAGCCCTCGCTACTATGCCGTCATGCCGGAGCGACCCTCCGGATCCAGCGAGATTGCGCTATCGGTTCTGGGACTTGGGCAGCGGCCCATTTTGATGGCTGAGGACGAGTTCGATCTGGACATCCTGCTGAAACTGCATCACCCGCTGCCCGACGTCACTCTCCGGCATCCCGGCTGCCAAAAGCTGATCGGCGAGCCTGCGGCATTCGGCCCTCCAGAATTCTATCGCCTCTGCGCCGTGTCGCCGGCCGAGTTCACGGGCGCAGCGCTCGATATTGGCGGTTCCGGTTCCAGAGGGAAAAGCAATAACCCTGCCTTCACTAAGGGCGGCGGGGCGGCAGGTCATTTCAGTAGCCATCGAACACAGGTTCCTTTGATCCTGTTCGTTGTCTACGGGACTATGGTTAATGCTTTCTATCGTTCGTCTCGGTTCCTTTTGACGAAGCAGAATTTGCAGCCCACTGCCGTCAGTCAGTCTCGCCTTCGACCTTGACGCCGGCACGCCGATGCGTCGACAGTCCGTGACACGATCGACACTCCAGGCTCAGAGACCACCGATGACGATGACCGCTCCCCGCGATTTCCTGAAAAGCCTGTTCGACGCGGCGGTACGCGCCGCCGATCCGATAACCGGCATCCAGGCAAACCTGCCGGATCGGCCGAAGGGAAGGACTGTTGTGATCGGTGCCGGCAAGGGCGCTGCGCAAATGGCGCGGGCGCTTGAAAGCGTCTGGGACGGACCGCTCGAGGGGCTGGTGGTCACCCGCTACGGCTATGGCTGCGAGACACGCCATATCGAGATCATCGAGGCTGCCCATCCGGTGCCCGATGCTGCCGGGCTTGCCGCGGCAAGACGGTTGATGGGGACGGTGAACGGGCTGACGGAAGACGATCTGGTGATCGCGCTGATCTGCGGTGGCGGCTCGGCACTGCTGCCCGCCCCGCCGCAGGGGCTGACCCTCGAAGACGAAATTGCACTCAACGAAATGCTGCTAGCCTCGGGCGCGCCGATCTCGGCTATGAATGTCGTGCGCAAACATCTTTCCACCATCAAAGGCGGGAGGCTTGCGGCAGCAACCAAAGCAAGGGTCGTCAGCCTGATCGTCTCCGACATTCCCGGCGACAATCCGGCCCATGTCGCCTCCGGCCCGACCGTGCCTGACGGTTCGACGCGGCACGATGCGCTCGAGATCATCAGGCAATATGGATTGCAGCTGCCGCAGGCAGCGCTCGACCATCTGAACTCGCCGAAGGCCGATGCACCGCGGCCGAACGATCCGGTCTTCTTCCGGCACGAGCATCATATCATCGCCTCTGCCGGCGTGTCGCTGGCGGCCGCGGCGGCCCTGGCGAAGTCGCAAGGGATCGAACCCGCCATCCTTTCCGATGCGATCGAGGGAGAATCGCGCGACGTGGCGAGGGTGCATGCGGCAATCGCCCGCGAGGTGCTGGGCCGGAACAGGCCGTTTTCGAAGCCGGTCGTCATCCTTTCCGGCGGCGAGACGACGGTGACGCTGAAAGCCAAGGGCGGCAAAGGCGGACGCAACGGCGAATTCGCGCTCGCCCTGGCGCTTGATATCGACGGACAGCAGGGTATCCATGTCCTGGCCGCCGACACGGACGGGATCGACGGCTCGGAGGATAATGCCGGCGCCTTTGCCGATGGCGGCACCGTCAAGCGCCTGCGCGCCGCCGGGCTCGATCCACGCCGGCTGCTCGACGGCAATGACAGCTATTCGGGCTTTGCGGCCACCAGCGATCTCTTCGAAACCGGCCCGACCGGTACCAACGTCAACGACTTCAGGGCCATCCTGATCGTTTAAAACCAGGCCAAGGGCGCTGGTGGATCAGGTCTCGATCCGCCCCTGCCCGACCAGCCATCCCACCGCCTCCTGCACTGCCTGCAGGGAGGTGTACCGCGGGGTGTAACCGAGCAGGCGCCGGGCTTTGGCGATCGAGCAATTCGGGCTGCGGGCAATATGCTCCCAAGTCGCCTCCGCATCTTCGGCCGTCTGGCTTTTGGCCCAGGCATCGAATGGCGCGAAGGTGAGCTTCGGTTGCTGCCCGAACCACCGTGACATGGCTTCGGCATAACCGCGAAGCGTCAGCGCCTGTTCCGAAACCGCGTGAAAACTTTCGCCGATCGACGCATTCCAGTTGGCGATCGCCCCCATGAACATCGCTGCCACGTCATCGGCATGGACGTGATGAACGGTTTCCAGGCCGAAATTGGGGAGGCCCAGGGTCTCTCCGCGAGCAAGGGTAGAAAAGACCTGCAGGTTGAAGTTGCCGGCCGGATTGAGCGGCGCCCATCCGGGGCCGACAATATGGCCGGGATGGATGATGGTCGCCGGAAAGCCGTGAAGCCTTGCCTGCTGCAGCAGATAGGTTTCGATCGCCGCCTTCTGGATGCCATAGTCACCGAATGGAGATTTTGGCGCTTCTTCGAGTGTCGGCACGGCCACGGGGTGGCCATGTGTCCAGATGGTGCCGGTATGCAGGAAATGACCGACATGTCCCGATAGCGCCGTCACCAGGTGCTCGGCACTTTCGAGCGTGAAGCAAATCATGTCGATGACGATATCGGCTTTCAATGCACGCACAGCCGGACCGAAATCACCCGTCCGCTCCATCGCTGCCCGATCCATCTGGCGCTGATCGACGGCAGCCCAAGCGCTGTTTGCCGTGTAGGGCTTTGCCGCGCCACGGCTGATCGTGACGACGTCGTGACCTGCCTCGACCAGGCGGGGAACCAGATAGGTTCCGACATGGCCCGTTGCCCCGATGACCAAAACCCGCATCCTCGTTCCTCCCTTTGCACTTCCGTGTCGAATATGCTGCGCCCTCAGCCGATCCTGCAAGCAGACTTTTCGTGATCAAGGCGGGTGGACCTAACCCGCTATCGATTCTTGAAAACAAGGCAGGTGCCGCCGTGCCTGCGGATCTCGTTGCAGAGGTTGTTGGCTTCCACTCGCGTCTGCCGGCCGATGCGGGCGGCATAACGCGGGCGAAATCCGAAGCTGCGATCCCGCTGGCGCAGGATCAGCGGTTGCTCCGCATTCAGCGGCGCCGGCAGATCCTGCACGGCATCGAGGAACATGCTTCGGGCCACTGCGACATTGGCGTTCGCGGCAAGCTGGACGCCCCAGGGCGCCCAGTCGCCTTCCTGGCGCCAGGGGGTATCCTTCAAAGTCCGGCGTTCGGCAAGCGCCACGCAGCCGTCGAGGAAGGGCTTGTCCTTGTCGAGCGGGGCTGCCGCGTCTTCCGGCGGCTTATCCTTCCACTCCTCGACCGTATGGGCGGTGATCGCCATGACGTAGCTGCGCGTCTCGTAAGGTAATCTGCCTGACGCAAGGTAAGAAGAAAGGCCGTTTTCGCCGGCATTATAGGCGGCGGCAGCAAGGCCGAGATTACCGAAACGATTGCGCAATTCGTCGAGATATTGCGCCGATTTCCGCAGGGCTTCCAGCGCCTGGTAGCTGTCTTCGAGGCCGCGCAATTTCGCCGTTCCAGGCATGAACTGCGCAATCCCCTGCGCCCCTTTGAAGCTGACTGCATCGGGTCGAAAAGTGCTTTCGCGCCAGATGAGACGGGCGAAATAATCCGGCGGCAATTGACTGGCGTTGGCGAAATGCTCGATCGCGACGCAAAGGTCGCGATTGAAACTGTCCTTGCGGATGCAGAGCGTCTCACCCGACCCCGACGCAGAAGGCCCGGAATAGAGGCAGGCCGGCTCGGCGACGCTTTCTTCCGGCTGGGCCTTTCCACTAGCTGCGGCGGAAAACAGAAAGTAGAGCGAAAGCATGGCCTTCGCAGCTATCTTCCCAAAGCCGGACTGACGCTTTCGCCCTATCATCGGATCTCAGCAGGTTCGAACTTCATCGCGACGCTGTTATCTTAGATAACATCGATCAAGGTGCGAGGCTTCCCCATTTCCACAATGCCGGCACGAAAAAGCCGCCGGGCCAATGGCCGCGGCGGCTTGAGGAATGGCTTGGAAACAGCAATCAGGCCGTCGGTTGTTTGGTCTTCCGGAGATAGGGCAGAACCGTATCGAAGGAACCGAAACGCGTGATAGCGTCCTCGTTGGAAACTGCTGCGGTGATGATGACGTCCTCGCCCTGATTCCAGTTCGCCGGCGTCGCCACCTGGTGCTTGGCCGTCAGCTGGATCGAATCGATGGCGCGCAGGATCTCGTTGAAATTTCGGCCCGTCGTCATTGGATAGGTGAGGATCAGCTTGATCTTCTTATCGGGACCGATGATGAAGACCGAACGCACCGTGGCGTTGTCGGCGGGCGTGCGGCCTTCCGAGCTCTCGCCGGCGCCGGCCGGCAGCATGTCGTAGAGCTTGGCGACCTTGAGGTCCTTGTCGCCGATCAGCGGATAATCGACGTCGAAGCCGGTGGCGGTCCTGATGTCGTTCTTCCACTTGGCATGGCTTTCCACAGGATCGACGGAGATGCCGATGATCTTGACGCCACGCTTGGAAAAGTCCCCGGCCAGGCCGGCCATGGCGCCGAGCTCGGTCGTGCAGACAGGCGTAAAATTCTTCGGATGCGAGAACAGGACGGCCCAGCCATTGCCGATCCACTCATGAAAGCTGACCGGTCCCTGTGTGGTGTCGGCGGTAAAATCGGGGGCAATATCGTTGATGCGTAAGCTCATGGTCGGCCCTCCAAAGCCTTGTGTTCAATGTTGTTTGTTTCAAATCGAGGCCATGGGATCCGTCCGCCGGAAGCGGTCACGAGATTGCAGTCAACAGGACCGCACCGGCCGAAGGTGAAAACTTCCCATTCCAGGATTTTAAGTACGTCATATACCACGATCACCGAAGGCATGCTCTTTCGATTTCAGGCCTGCGGCGGCATTATTTTTCCGATGCATCCGAGCGATGACAGGGCCGATATTTCAATCGGCCCTGTCAGAAACATTCCCGGTCCGCCCTGCCCTCATTCAAGCCGCTTGAACGGTTTTGATCCTGTCGATGCCGCCGACAACAGGCGCGAAATCGGCCCAGACGCCCTGCGCGCCCTTCTGCCATTCCTCAAAGGCTTCCGGTTGCAAGAGCTTTCCGCCATGGCCAAGCGCCGTCTCGACGGACTTCACCTCGTCGTCGACGATCAGCTGGTTGAAATAAGCGGCGCCTTCGCTGGAAGCCTGCTGGAACACCGCCTTCTGCTCGTCATTCAAGCCGGCCCAGAAGGTTGAGGAATAATAGATGACGCCGGATGCCCAGATGTGGCCGGTCTCGGTCATATCAGGCACGACCTCATAGAGTTTGAAGCCGGAATAGGCCGATTTCGTCAGGTCCATCGCGTCGGCGACGCCGGTTGCAAGCGCATTGTAGGTCTCGGTGATCGGAATGCCGATCGGCGTCGTGCCGAATGCGCTCCAGAGTTTGGTGTGTAGCGGGCTCTGGATGACGCGGATGCGCTTGCCCTTCAGTTGTTCGGGCCGCGTTACCGGTTCCTTGGTCAGGAGATGGCGGGCGCCGTAATTGATGAAATCGCCGACGACGAAATTCTGCGCCTGCAGCTTCTGCTTGAGATCGGCACCGACATCGCCGCCGACCGTCCTGCGCACATGGTCGGCATCGCGGAAGAGGAAGGGCAGATCGAGGATCTGCAGTTCCGGCGCCCAGCCGGAAAGCGACGAGACCGTCGAGAGGCTCGCCTGGATCGAGCCAAGGCGGACGCCCTCGGCGACTTCCTTCTCGCCGCCGAGCGCACCATTCCTGACGATATTGAACTTGAACTGGCCGGGAAGCTTCGCCTCGACCAGTTCGCCGACCTTCACCCAGATCTTCGTTTCCGGCTTGTCATCGCCAAGCAGCGAGGCGATCGTGATCGTCGTCGTGCGGGCGGCGGCGGTGCGGACGAAGGCGGGCGCTGCCAGCGCCGTTCCGGCGAGAGCTGCCGTCTTCAGGAAATTGCGTCGGTTGAAATTGTCCATGGGGTTGTCCTGTTCGTTAGACGATGATGGCCCAGGCGCAGAGGATTGCGAGCGAGACCAGGAGAGCGAGCAGATAGGGAACGACCGCCCGGAAAAGTTCCGAAGCGGGAATGCGGGTGACGCCGCTGACGACGAAGATCAGCATGCCGAGTGGCGGCGTCAGTCCGTGGATCATCAGGTTGACGACGATGATCACCCCGAACTGAATGGGATCGATGCCGGCTGCAACCGCTGCCGGCAGCAGGATCGGGCCGAAGAGCAGGATCGCGGCGCCGATGTCGAGAACCAGGCCGACAACCAGCAGGATGATGTTCGAAAGCAGGATGACCGCAAGCGCGCTGCCGCCGAGCACCGTCGTCAGATGCGAGATCAGCCCGGACACATCATCGACCGCCAGCAGGAAGGCAAAGGGGCCAGCCGTACCAATAAGAAGACCGATTGCCGCCGCCTCGACAGCCGCCTGGCGGAAGGCGGCATAGAGTGAAACAATCCCGAGACGCGCGCCTAGGCCGAGCAGCAGCGTATAGAAAGCGGCGAGCGCTGCCGCCTCCGTGGTGGTGACGATGCCGATGCGGATACCGACGACGACGATGACGCCGAGCCCGAAGGCCGGGATTGCCTGAACCGCCGATTGCCAGCGCTGTCTGGCGTTTGCGCGCGGCAAAGGTACCTGCTCACGCACGGTCAGGTGGATGGCGACCGCCAGGCATACGGCCATCAGGCCGCCGGCGAAGAAGCCGCCGACGAGCAGCGAGCCGACGGAAAGATTAGTTGCTGTCGCAAGGATGAGAAACGCGATCGACGGTGGGATGACATTGTCGAGAACCGATGTCGAGGCGATGATCGCCGCCGCCTGGGCCGGCCGATAGCCATGTTTGACCAGCTCGGGCTGGAAGGTCGATGCGCCGAAGGCGGCATTTGCGACCGAGGAACCGGAGGCGCCGGAAAAGAGCACACTGGTCAGAAGCGTCGTCTGCGCCAGCCCGGCCCTGCGATGCCCGACCATGGCCGCGGCGAAGCGCACGAGCTGGTTGGCGACGCCGGAGGCGGTGAGAAGACCGCCAGCGAGCAGGAAGAAGGGAATGGCGAGCAGCAGGAATTTCGAGATGCCGGTGACGGTCGCCGAAACGATCGCCGGCTCCGGCAGGCTGCTGCCGAAGGCGATGACGACATAGGCTGCAGCAAGAAAGGCGTGCGGCAGAGGTGCTGCGAGCAGAAGACCCACCGCCGCGATCAGTCCGAGGAAGATGCTCGGCGGCCAGTCGAGATCGAGCGAGACATGCGGTATGCCGGCATAGAGCGCGACGCCGATGGCAAGCGAAAGGGCGACCGGCAGGACCTTGCCTTCGGCGATACGCTGCAGAAGCAGCACGACGAGGATCAGCGCGCCGCCGGCGCCAAGGAAGCCGAAGCGAATCCATTCCGGCACGCCGAGTGTCGGCGAGACGCCGCCGAGCATCGTCATGATCTCGCTGCCGCCGAAGCTCAGGATGAGCGCCGAAAGCACGGTAAAGACGTCGGCGCCGATCCGCGTGACTTTCCGCAGGCTTTCCGGCAGCATTCGCACGAAAACGTCGAGGCGCATGGCAAGCGCGCTGTTGAGGCTGAGCGGCGCGCCGAGCGCGATCAGTGCCACGTGCAGCCAGACACCGAGATCCTCGGCACCGATGAAGCCGGTGCCGAAGAAATATCGTAGGCAGACGGTAACGAGCACCATGAAAAGCAGCACGGCAAGGACGAATGCCGCGGCAATGCCGAGGATCGCTTCGATCGCCCGCAGCGCGCGCGCCGCAAGCCCGTCATCCGGAGCGGCTTGTTCGATCGGATGAAATTCGCTGGTTGTCACAATGCTTACCTTCTGGCGAGAGTATCAGGCGCTCTTGACGGTGGTAAGATCGCGGTCGAAGAGCGTCGACCAGGTGTAGCTGCGCGCCTTCGAGACTTCTCTGCTGACATCGAGCCGCGGCAGCACCTTTTCGCCGAAACGATAGGCTTCCTCAAGCAGCGGCATGCCCGAAAGAATGAAAGTATCGACGCCCGCCTTCTGATAGGCTTCGAGTGTGCGCAGAACCGTATCGGGAGAGCCGACGATCGCCGTGCCCGGGCCTGGCCGCACCAGGCCGATGCCGGCCCAGAGGTTCGGCGCGACTTCGAGATCGCGCAGGTTTTCCGGCTTGAGGCCCCCATGCAGTGCCGTCATGCGCTGTTGGCCGACGGAATCGCTTCTTCCGACGAAGCGTTGGTTGGCGGCGATCGCCGCATCGTCCATGCGGCCATAGAGATCGGCGGCCGCCTCCCAGGCCTTTTCGTCGGTGTCGCGAACGATGACATAGAGGCGGATGCCGTATTCGAGTTCACGCTCGTACTGTGCGGCGCGCGCCTTCACCGCCTCGACCTTTTCGCCGATCTGGGCGGGTGTCTCGCCCCAGGAGAGGTAAGTGTCCACGTGTTTGGCCGCGACATCGAGCGCCTTGTCGGAGGAGCCGCCGAACCAAAGCGGCGGCGGCGCGATGCTCTCGCCGACCGGCAAGGCCAGTTTGGCGCCATCCGTCGAGAAATACTTGCCCTGATGGGTGACGCTCTCTCCGGCAAACAGCCGGTGCCAGAGCTGAAGATATTCGTCCGCCATATCATAGCGCTCGTCATGCGGCAGCGTCATGCCATAGGCGCCGAGCATCTTGGCGTCACCTGAGACGATGTTGATCAACAGCCGGCCGCGGGCGAACTCCTGAAAGGTCGCAGCCATCTTGGCAAGCAATGTCGGCGCAACGAGGCCGGGATGGATAGCGACGAGAAAACGCAGCCGCTCGGTCTGGGCAAGCAGCGCACTCGCCAGCACCCAGACGTCATGGGCGCCGGTCGCAAACAGCGCGCCGGTGTAGCCCAGATGATCATAGGCCTGGGCAAGCTGCTTGTAGTAGCCGTAGTCGACCTGACGTGAGCCTTCCGGCTGCCAGGGATAGGCGCCGTCGGGTGCGCACATGTACCAGAAAACGTTCATCTCCCGATTTCCTTATCATCGGTCTTTTCGAGCGGGCTTTTCAGCACGATGGACTTGTCGAAATGGCCGTGGCGCAGCAGTGTGTCGGCCTCTTCCTGCTGTTCGGCAATGATCTCGTCGTCAATCGGAAAGACGGTGAAATCGCGCGAACGCACCACCTTTTCCCAGGCGTCGATATCTGTTCCGTCGCGGCCGCCGAATCCGTTGCGCTTTCCCGATGCAAGAAGCTTGGCGGCTGTGCGTGGATCGGCCGCGATCTCGCCGCCGATGCGGCTGAGTTCGAAGACGATCGCTTGGATCTTCGTCGCCGAAAGACCGGTCCGCTCCAATGTCCAGAACAAAGAGCGGTTGGGAATGGCCGCTCCGCAGCGGACGATCGGCCTGACATCACCGCGCTCCAGCGCCTTTTCGAGACGCGGCGACATGGCGACCCAGGCATCGACGCGACCCTCGAGCAGATCAGCGAGCGCATCGCGCGCGCCACTTTCGACCCGCTCGACATCAGGCAGGCTCAATCCCTCGCCTTCGAGGCTGCGGGCCAGGAGATAGGTGTGAAACGAACCGTCGATCAGCGAGATCCGGCGGTCTTTCAGCTCAGCGACGGAGCCGATCGGACTGTCGCTTCTGACGAAGATGGCGCCGTTGGCCGGCCGCGGTGCAGAGGCTGCGACATATTCGACGCCGAGGCCGCGCATATCCGCCTCGATCGGCGGCGTCGAGCCGGTACCGCCGAGATCGATGTCGCCATTTTCCAGCAGCGCCGCGGTATCCCGGCCTTCGGCATAGGAGACGAAAGCCGGCCGCAGATCGGCGAATGCGCCCGGCCAGAGCCGCGCGAGGCGCAGATGCAGATTGTTGGGATGAACACCAATTTTCATTCTGTCCGACCGATGACGTGGCTGATCGCAATCAATTTACTTTTTTATAAATTGATTGCGAGGAAGCGATTGTCGTCAGCACAAGAAAATCGGCGCTGAAATCCCATAAAATCGATAGGCAATGAAATCTTTTACCAGATTGCTCGAAGTGAGCGAGCGATAGTTGAAATTTCCGCGCCGTCACTTTACTTTTTTATAGAACCTGCAAGGACGATACCGTTGACGAAGCCCGTTTCTTCGAGAGTCTGTCATGATGTCGGCGCAGCCAGCGAACTGCTGAAGCTGATCGCTAACGCCAACCGCCTGGCGATCGTCTGTTATCTCATGGAAACGGAAGCCTCCGTCTCGGCGATGGAGGACGAACTCGGCATCCGCCAGCCGACGCTTTCCCAGCAATTGAGCGAGCTTCGCGAGGCCGGCGTGATCGAAGGACGCCGCGATGGAAAGGCGATCGTCTATCGCGTCATCGATCCGCGTGTCGAGGCGATCGTGCACAGCCTGAGGGATATGTTCTCCGGCCTCGACGACGTCACCGGGCGCTTCGGAATGACGAAGCTGCCGGTCGACGAAATGATGTTCGATTGAACCTGGGATGATCGACCTCTATACCTGGATCACGCCGAACGGACTGAAAGTGTCGATTGCACTCGAAGAGTTCGGCCTTCCCTATCGCCCCCATGCGATCGACATCACCAAGGGCGATCAATTCCAGCAGGATTATCTCGCCATCAATCCGGGCGCCAAGATTCCAGCGATCATCGATCACGAGACCGGCATCACGCTTGCCGAATCCGGCGCCATCCTGCTCTATCTCGCCGAAAAGACCGGGCGCTTCCTGCCCCGGCACGGTGCGGCCCGGCATCACACGATCGAATGGCTGATGTGGCAGATCGGCGGTTTCGGACCGACGCTCGGCCACGCCCATTATTTCCTGACCTACAATAGCGGCGAAGCGCCTTTCGCAGAGGATCTCTTTCGCCGGGACACCCGCCGCCTGTACGAGACCCTGAACGCGCGGCTCGAGGGCCGCGACTATCTCGTCGACGATTATTCTATCGCCGACATGGCGGTCTGGCCCTGGGTTTCCAGGTTTCAGCGCCACAAGATCGACTTGAGCGCCTTTCCCAACATCCGACGATGGTATCTCAGGCTTGCCGCACGGCCGCAGGTCAGGCGCGGTTACGCCGTTCCCCATTTCACCTCCGACATACCGCAGCCCTGAAGGCTTCGGCGGCCATTTCGCCGAGTCTCGCCGAAGAGGCGGCCCGCCTCAAACCGCGGCAGTTTGATTATTTTTTACTCACACCTATTGATGCACATTTTTCAGGCGACACCTTGCCAAAATTGCTGCAGCGCGTCATAAATGGAGCAATGACGCATCTCGATCTGACAATTCTGGTGATCGACGAAAATGCCATACGCGCCTCCATCATCGAAGAAGGGCTGCGCGAGGCAGGGCATACGCGCGTCACCGTGGTGCATGAGGTCAACGGCATCGCGCGAATCATCGAAACGCTGACGCCCGACGTGATCATCATCGATATCGAAAATCCCAACCGCGACATGATGGAGCATCTGTTCCAGCTGACGCGTACCGTCAGCCGGCCGATCGCCATGTTCGTCGATCGCTCCGACACGGCTTCGATCGAGGCTGCGGTCGATGCCGGCGTCTCGGCCTATATCGTCGACGGATTGAAGAAGGAACGCGTCAAGCCGATCCTCGACATGGCCGTCAGCCGCTTCAATGCCTTCAGCCGGCTGCGGCGCGAGCTTGCCGATGCCCGCTCAGCGCTGGAGGAACGCAAGCTCATCGAGCGCGCCAAGGGCATATTGATGAAGATGCGCGGACTGTCCGAGGAAGAGGCGTTCTCCCTGTTGCGCCAGACAGCGATGAACGAAAAGAAGAAGATGTCGGAAATCGCTCAGAGCGTCGTCACCGCCGCGGGGCTGTTGATGTAATGGCCGACGTTCGTGAATTTCCGGAGGAACCGGAGTGGATATGATGACGAAGGCGACGAATTCCAGCGGCGGACTGCCCTCGCCCGTGCGCGTGAACAATGAAGGGCCGAAAGTGCTTCGGGCCGGCTTCATTCCGCTCGTCGACTCATCGGTGCTGATTGCGGCGGCAGAATTCGGCTTCGCGCAGAAGGAAGGCCTGACGCTCGATCTCGTCAAGGACGTCTCCTGGGCGAATGTCCGCGACCGCCTGGCATTCCGCCAGTTCGATATCGCCCATATGCTGTCGCCGATGCCGGTCGCCTCCATGCTTGGTCTCGGCTCCAATCCCTCGCCGACGATCACGCCGTTTTCGCTGGGACGCGGCGGCAACGCGATCACGCTGTCGACGCGGCTTTTCGACAGGATGCGGGATGACGCGGGATTGTCGGAAACAGCAAATGCGCTCGACAATGCGCAAGCTTTGGCGAAGACACTGGCGGCGATGAAGGCGCGCGGCGAGCCGTTGCCGACCTTCGGTGTTACCTATCCCTTTTCCTCCCACAATTACGAATTCCGCTACTGGCTGGCGGCCGGCGGCATCGATCCCGACAAGGACGTCAAGCTCGTCGTCGTGCCGCCGCCACTGACTTCGGATGCGCTTGCGGCCGGCGCGATCGACGGTTTCTGCGTCGGCGCGCCATGGAATATGGTCGCCTCGGAGCGCGGTCTCGGCCGTATCGTCGCCGCCAAACAGGATATCTGGCCGTCGGCTCCGGAAAAGGTGATCGGCATGCGGCCGGACTGGGCGGAAAGCCATCCGGAAACCGTTTCCCGGCTGATCGTGGCGCTCGACGCCGCAGCCCGCTGGTGCGACCGGCCGGACAATCACGACGCACTGGCGGCAGCTCTTGCCGATTCCCGCTATATCGCCGCCCCCGTCGAGATCATTCGCCGTGTTCTGGCCGGTGAATTCAGCCTCGATGCAAAGGGCAACCGCCGCGTCATTGCCGATTATTTCATGTTCCATTCCGGCTTCGCCAACTATCCCCGGCCAAGCCATGCTCTATGGATCTACAGCCAGATGATCCGCTGGGGACAGGCCGAGGCCAGCCTCAACAGCGCAAGGGCCGCCGCATCCGCCTATCGCCCCGATCTTTATCGCAGAGCTCTCGGCGACGACAACGCACCCGATGACGCCGATATCCGCATCGAAGGCGATGACGAGGGCGACCGCTTCATGGACGATCACATTTTCGATCCGGCGCAATTGCCGGACTATGTCGCCGGCTTCGCCGTCAGGAGCGCCCTGCCCTTCTCCTCCCACAGCGATGAGACCTGATCGACAGGCCAGCCTGCACAAAACGCCAGCAAGGATCTCCGTCCATCCCACCGCAACGCACAAAAAATTTGCACGATTTTTAGCAGCCCCAAAAACGAGCAGACGACAGATTTTTAAAAATATTGTTTTTATTCAGTGCCTTGATGTGAAAAATCCAAACTGGCACACCGCTTGCAAGGCTATTAAGGCACAGATCAACGACGATCAGCAGCGTGAGCGCGCATTAGCCGCGCGCACAAGACAGAGACATTGCGCTTCAGATTGAAGACGTTGGTCTTACTGACATGAATTCGGCGTCCAACGACGGGCGCCACCAGCAAAGCCGCTGATCAGGATACTTCGCGCACCTCGTGTATGCGCGGCCTGGCCAGCGGCTTTTTTGTTTTAACCCCCAGCAATGGATCGGCACGACCTCGTCGGGCCACGGAGAAGCCATGTCTGTCATCGAGAAAGCAGAGCCTATGTCCGCCGGCGAACCAGCCAAAGCATTGTGGATCTCCACAGCCGCCTTCACCCTCTGTTTCGCCGTCTGGACGATCTTTGCAATCATCGGCATCCGCATTAAGCAGGACCTCGGCCTGAACGAGGCGGAGTTCGGATTGCTGGTCGGAACCCCGGTCCTCACCGGCTCGCTCGTGCGCATCGTCCTCGGCATCTGGACAGAGCGTTATGGCGGTCGTCTTGTTTACACGATCACCATGCTGGCCGCCGCATTGGCGACATTCCTGCTCTCCTACGCCCAGACTTATACGCAGATGCTGATTGCCGGTCTCGGCGTCGGGCTTGCCGGCGGCTCCTTCGCGGTCGGTGTCGCCTATGTCTCGCCCTTCTTCCCGGCGGAAAAGCAGGGAACGGCTCTCGGAATCTTCGGCGCCGGCAATGTCGGCGCGGCCGTGACCAAATTCGCCGCCCCCTTCGTCCTGCTGGCATGGGGCTGGCAAGCGGTTGCGGAGATCTGGGCCGTCTGTCTGGCGCTGATGGCAATCGTCTTCTGGTTCACCACGTCAGATGACCCGGCCTTCCGTCTCCGCCGCAAGCGCGGCGTCGCCTCCAAGAGCCTGGCTCAGGAATTCGCGCCGCTGCAGAACGTTCAGGTCTGGCGTTTCTCGCTCTACTATTTCTTCGCCTTCGGAGGCTTCGTTGCCCTGTCACTGTGGCTGCCGCGCTACCTGGTCGGCGTCTACGGCTTCAACCTGGAAACGGCCGGCATGGTAGCGGCCTGCTACTCGATCCCGGGCAGCATCTTCCGCGCCTTTGGCGGCGTGTTGTCGGACAAGAAGGGCGCCCGCAGCGTCATGTATGCGATGCTGGCCGTGTCGGCCGTGGCCACTCTCATTCTGGCCCTGCCGGCTGCTACGATTACGCCTGTCATCTTCATCGTCGTCATCTTCGTGCTCGGCTTCTTCATGAGCCTCGGTAAGGCTGCCGTCTACAAGCACATTCCCGCCTACTATCCCGAGAGCGTCGGCGCCGTCGGCGGCATCGTCGGGATGATGGGCGGTCTTGGTGGCTTCATCCTGCCGATTGCCTTCGGCCTGCTCAAGGACATGACCGGCCTTTGGTCCAGCTGTTTCTTGCTGCTCTTTGCGATCGTCGTCGCTTCTCTCATCTGGATGCACCTGTCCGTAAAGCAACTGTCGCGCCAAGGGCACTCGGCGCCCGTGGCTGCAACCTGATCTAAGGACTTGGAAATATGACCGAAAAACTTGTCATCATCGGCAATGGCATGGCGCCCGGGCGCATGCTGGAGCATCTCTTCGAACAGGCGCCCGGACGCTATGAAGTTACGATCTTCAATGCCGAGCCGCGCGTCAATTACGACCGCATCATGCTGTCGCCGGTTCTCTCCGGCGAGAAGGACTACGAGCAGATCATCATTCACGGTGACGGCTGGTACATCAAGCACGGCATCATGCTCTACAAGGGCCACAAGATCATCAACATCGATCGCGTCGCCAAGACCGTCACCTCCGACCACGGCGTTACCGAAAGCTATGACAAACTGGTGATCGCAACCGGTTCCGTACCCTTCATCATCCCGGTCCCCGGCAAGGATCTGCCCGGCGTCATCACCTATCGCGATCTGGACGACGTGCAGGCGATGCTGCTTGCCGCTCAGTCGCGCGAAAAGGCTGTGGTGATCGGCGGCGGTCTGCTCGGCCTGGAAGCGGCGGCCGGTCTTGCCCAGCGTGGCATGGACGTCACCGTGCTGCACGTCATGCCGACGCTGATGGAGCGCCAGCTCGACCCCGCCGCCGGCTATCTGCTGCAGAAGGCGGTCGAAGAACGTGGCATCAAGGTCATCTGCAAGGCCAATACCAAGGCGATCGTCGGCAACGGCAAGGTCGAGGGCATCGAGCTTGACGACGGCCGCATTATCCCGGCAACGCTGGTGGTGATGGCAGTCGGCATTCGTCCGAGTGTGGGCCTGGCGAAGGACGCCGGCCTTGCGGTCAATCGCGGCATCGTCGTCGATGCCGGCATGCAGACCTCGGACGGCAATATTCTTGCGCTTGGCGAATGTGCCGAGGTGGGCGGCATGGTCTACGGCCTTGTTGCGCCGCTCTATGAAATGGCCCGGATTGCCGCATCACATCTTTCCGGCGATCGCTCGCCGGCCTTCGTTCATGCAGATACACCGACCAAGCTCAAGGTCACCGGCATCGAACTCTATTCCCTCGGCGACTTCGCCGACGCCGACGACCGCCAGGAGATCGTGCTCCGCGATGCCAGCGCCGGCGTCTACAAGCGCCTGGTGCTGAAGGACAACAAGATCATCGGCACCGTGCTTTACGGCGAGACCGCCGACGGCGCCTGGTTCAACGACCTGAAGAAAAAAGCGACCGATATTTCCGAGATGCGCGAGACGCTGATCTTCGGACAGGCCTATCAGGGAGGGTCGCCGCTGGACCCTATGGCGGCCGTTGCAGCCTTGCCGGATGACGCGGAGATTTGTGGCTGCAACGGCGTATGTAAGGGAAAGATCACTTCGACGATTTCAGGCAAAGGCCTGACGTCGCTCGACGACGTGCGGGCCCATACGAAGGCATCGGCCTCGTGCGGCTCCTGTACCGGCCTCGTCGAACAACTCATGGCGCTGACACTTGGCGACAGCTACAACCCGGCTGCCGTGCAGCCGATGTGCACCTGCACCGAACTCGGCCATGACGACGTCCGCCGGCTGATCAAGGCCAAGGGGCTGAAGAGCATCCCGGCGGTCATGCAGGAATTGGAATGGAAGACCTCCTGCGGCTGCGCCAAATGTCGGCCGGCACTCAACTATTACCTGGTCAGCGACTGGCCGGACGAATATGCCGACGACTACCAATCGCGTTTCATCAATGAGCGCGTCCATGCCAATATCCAAAAGGACGGCACCTACTCCGTCGTTCCGCGCATGTGGGGTGGCGTCACCAATTCGAACGAACTGCGCGCCATCGCCGATGTCGTCGACAAGTTCGAGATCCCGATGGTGAAGGTGACGGGCGGCCAGCGCATCGACCTGCTCGGCATCGAGAAGGAAGACCTGCCCGCCGTCTGGGCCGATCTCGGCAAGGCCGGTTTCGTTTCCGGCCAGGCCTATGCCAAGGGTCTGCGCACCGTGAAGACCTGCGTCGGCTCGGACTGGTGTCGCTTCGGCACCCAGGATTCCACCGGTCTCGGCATCCGCATCGAGAAATTCATGTGGGGCTCATGGACGCCGGCCAAGCTGAAATTGGCCGTCTCCGGCTGCCCGCGCAACTGCGCAGAAGCAACCTGCAAGGATATCGGCGTGATCTGCGTCGATTCCGGTTTCGAGATCCATTTCGCCGGTGCGGCCGGTCTCGACATCAAGGGCACTGAGGTTCTTGGGCTTGTGCGGACCGAGGACGAAGCGCTGGAGCATATCGTGGCACTGACGCAAATGTATCGCGAGCAGGCCCGTTACCTCGAGCGCATTTACAAGTGGGCCAAGCGTGTCGGCCTGGAGGAAATCCGCCGTCAGATCATGGACGATGCCGAAAAGCGCAAAGCCTATTACGAGCGCTTCGTCTTCAGCCAGAAATTCGCCCAGGTCGATCCCTGGTCGGAGCGTGTTTCCGGCAAGGACAAGCATGAGTTCAAGCCGATGGCGACGATCGGTTATCCGCAGGCTGCGGAGTAAGGAGATGGACATGAACTGGATCGCAATCGGCGACATCTCCGACATCCCATTGCGCGGCGCGCGTTGCGTAAAGACGCCGCAGGGCAAGATCGCCGTCTTCCGCACCGCCGAAAACGAGGTCTTCGCCATCGAGGACCATTGCCCGCATAAGGGCGGGCCGCTGTCTCAGGGCATCGTTCACGGCAAAGCCGTCACCTGCCCGCTGCACAACTGGGTGATCTCGCTGGAAACCGGCAAGGCTCTCGGCGCCGACCAGGGCGAGGTCCGGACGATACAGGTGCTGAACGAAGACGGCAGGCTGTTCGTTGCCCTGGAAAGCCTGATGATGGCGGCGGAATAGATGGGAACTGAGGTCAAGACCACCTGTCCCTATTGCGGCGTCGGCTGCGGCGTTCTCGCCACCGTCGACGAGGCAGGCTCAGTCAGCGTCAAGGGCGATCCCGAGCATCCGTCGAATTTCGGCCGGCTCTGCTCGAAGGGTTCAGCCCTTGCCGAAACCATCGATCTCGATGGCCGGCTTCTCTACCCTGAAATCGCAGGCGAGCGCAGCGGCTGGGACGAGGCGCTGGATCTGGTCGCCCGGCGTTTTTCCGAAACGATCGCCGAACACGGGCCTGACTCCGTTGCCTTCTACGTGTCCGGCCAGTTGCTGACCGAGGATTACTACGTCGCAAACAAGCTGATGAAGGGTTTCATCGGCTCGGCCAATATCGATACCAATTCAAGGCTCTGCATGTCCTCCTCGGTGGCGGGGCATCGCCGCGCCTTCGGCGCCGATACGGTGCCTGGAACCTATGAGGATATCGAACTCGCCGATCTGGTGGTGCTCACCGGCTCCAATCTCGCTTGGTGTCATCCCGTCATCTACCAGCGGCTTGCCGCCGCAAAGGTGGCGCGGCCAAACATGCGCGTCGTCGTCATCGATCCGCGCCGGACGATGACATGCGATATCGCCGACCTGCATCTGGCAATCCGCCCGGACGGCGACGTCGCGCTGTTCATGGGACTGCTTGCCCATCTCGCGACCAGCCCGGCAATCGACCAGAATTACATCGCTTCCCACACGGAAGGTTTCGCCGACGCTTTTGCGGCAGCCGCGGCGCTTGATATCAACGATCTCCTGGAGCGGACCGGCCTGCCGGCCATGCAGATCCGGGAGTTCTTCCGGCTGTTCGAGAACACGCCGAAGGTCGTGACCTGCTACAGCCAGGGCGTCAACCAGTCCTCTTCCGGCACCGACAAGGTCAATGCCATCCTCAACTGCCATCTGGCGACCGGCCGCATCGGCCGCCCCGGCATGGGACCATTCTCGCTGACCGGCCAGCCGAACGCCATGGGCGGGCGCGAGGTCGGCGGTCTCGCCAATATGCTTGCCGCCCATATGGCGATCGAAAATCCGCAAGACCGGGATCGCGTGCAGCGCTTCTGGAATTCACCGGTCATTGCTGCAAAACCGGGCCTGAAGGCGGTCGACATGTTCCGCGCGGTGGCCGACGGGCGCATCAAGGCGCTCTGGATCATGGCCACCAATCCCGTGGTCTCGATGCCGGATGCCGACAGCGTCGAAAGCGCAATCGCCGCCTGTCCCTTCGTCGTCGTCTCCGACATCCTTAAAGAGACGGATACGACCCGGCACGCAGATGTGCTTTTGCCTTCACTCGGCTGGGGCGAAAAGGATGGCACCGTTACCAATTCCGAACGACGCATTTCCAGACAGCGGCCGTTTCTCGGCATATCAGGCGATGCCAAGGCCGACTGGTGGCAGCTTGCAGAGGTCGGACGCCGCATGGGATTTGCCGCCGCTTTCGACTTCGATGCGCCGGCCGCAATCTTCGCGGAACACGCTGCCCTCTCGGCCTTCGAAAATAACGGTAGCCGCGATTTCGACATCGGCGCGCGCGCCGACATGCGTGACGACGCCTACGAAGAACTATCGCCCTTCCAGTGGCCGCAGGCGGCAGGAACCGAACCCGGCATTACCCGCTTCTTCGCCGAGGGCGGGTTTTTCCATGCCGATGGCAAGGCGCGCTTCGTCGCGGTGGAACCGCCCGCAACCGATCGCACCAATGCCGATTTCCCGTTCACGCTGAATACCGGGCGCGTCCGCGACCACTGGCACACGATGACGCGCACCGGAAAGAGCGCGCGGCTTTCCGCCCACATCGCCGAACCCTTTGCCGAGATCCATCCGCGCGACGCGATCGAGACCGGTATATCAAGCGCCGGCCTCGTCGAGATCGACAGCCCGCATGGCAAAGCGATCGTCCGGGCGCTGGTCACCGATCGCCAGGCCCGTGGCGGTATCTTTGCGCCGATGCACTGGAACGACCAATTCGCCGCAAAAGCGCGGATCGACGCCGTGGTCGCGCCGATAACCGATCCCGTTTCCGGCCAGCCGGCGTCGAAGAACGTTGCCGTCGCCGTCCGGCCCTTCCCTGTCAGCCATTATGGTTTCGCCGTCTCGGCGACAAAACCGGCGACACCGGAGGCAGCCTATTGGGCGCTGGCGAAAGCCGACGGCGGCTGGCGGCTGGAACTTGCCTTTGGCGAAGCTGTCGAAGACTGGACGGCGTGGTGCCGCGCGGTTTTCGCCATTCCTGATGAAATCGAGCCGCTGGGTTATGCCGACCGGCAATCCGGCGATCTCAGGCTGGCTTTCTTCGATGGCGAGACCCTGCTTGCCGCACTATTTCTCGCCCGCGAACCGGTCGCCGTCGCCCGCAACTGGGCGATATCGCAGCTCTCCGCCTCGCATGGTGACCTCAGGAAACGCTTCGCGCTCGTTGCAGGCCGTCCCGGCGCCGGCAGACCGGATCCGGGCGCCACCGTCTGTTCCTGCTTCAGTGTCGGGGTCAACCAGATTGCCGCTGCCGTGCGCGGCGGATGTCACAGCGTCGAGGCGGTCGGCAAGGAAACGAGCGCTGGAACCAATTGCGGCTCCTGCCGCAGCGAAATCGGCACGATCATCGATCGCTGTCTTGCCGCGGCCGCGGAGTGAACTACGCAAAAGCAAGCAAGACGCGGCCGGATCGATATCAGGCCGCGCTCGGAACGATCAGCATTCTACGATCGGCAGAGATGCGGACCGAGATCTCATCATAGGATGAGAGGGTTGGATGCGGCGTTTCGATCTTGTTGTGATGGGTTGTCGTCACGACCATGACATCGGCGCCCGCCGCCTCTCCGGCGATGATGCCGGCTTTGACATCCTCGAACACCAGACAATCATGGGTGCTGACGCCGAGCCGTTCGGCGCCCAGAATATAACATTGCGGATCGGGTTTTCCGACTTTGACGTCCTCCGCCGTCACCATGAATTTCGGCAGCGGCAAGCCTGCCGCCTCCAGTCGCCGGTGGGCAAGGCGCAACGGCGAGGACGTCACGATCGCCCAGCGATCGGGCGGCAGTGAACTTAAGAATGCCGCGGCACCCGGGATGGCAACGACGTCGCCGACATCGGCGATTTCGGCCTCGGTCACCAGCCTCGATTCATGCTCTGGATCGACCCCGGGCAGGTTCAGCCGGGTGATCGTGTCGATGCCGCGCAATCCGTGCATCTTCGGCAAAAAGGCGGCGACATCGAGCCCATGACGCCTTGCCCAGTCGCTCCATACACGTTCGGCAGCTTGGATCGAATTGAGGATGGTGCCGTCCATATCGAACAGGAAGGCGGCATAAGGCTTCTCGAAGCCACGCGGCATCGGCAGGGGCAAGGGCTTGAATCCTTCAGGGAAAGAGTCGGACGGTGGTCGCTATCGATTGATGAAACGGCAAATCAATCCGATTTGCAAGCTTTCGGGAGGGCGGCGGTGGCCCTGTCAAACTAACTTCGCTTAGAAAGCTGCAGTGCTGGAGGTGGCGATCAGGTCGCAGGAAAGCCGGAGGCCGATTGGGTCGCGGCAGAGGTCCTCGGCACCGTCGGCGAGTTCCTGTACGGCCGGAGTGTCGGCGCGCAGGTAGGCTTGCGTCGTCAGATCGACGCGCATCGGAGCGGCGGTCCAGAGCGAGGGACGGCTGACATCGATTGCGGAAATACCGGCCTTCTCGCCGCCCACCGCACAGGACGCGATCGCCATGCCGCTTACCGTCAAGGCGAGGGCAAGCGCAATCTGAAGACCGAGATCTGCGGCTTCGCGAGAGGAGATGAACATAGCGGCCTCATGCCACGGGTTTTTAGTATCTCCTCATGCAAGTAGGACATGCACTGGCGCCGATCCAGCGGCATCGGCCGTTAAGGTTTATGCATAACCATGTCGGGGTGCCGTTAGGCTCCGATGCAGGTTTTCCGCAAATTTCGGAACAAGGATTCCACCCTGCAGTTACCCCCTGGTCATCCAAGATGAAAATCCAAGGAGGATATCTTATGACCAAATCCCTTATTGCCGCTTCGCTACTCGTGATCGGCATGGCATCCTCGGCCTTTGCCCAGTCTAATCCCGATCCAATCGGACCGACGAATGGCGGCTCCACCGATCAGAGTTCGGGTAGCTATTCATCCGATTACACCAATAATGACAATGGCATGCGGCCGGTACCCGTGTCGCCGGTCGATCCGATGACGACACAGAGTATCGGACAGCCGCAGACAATGGAATGCCCCGGCATGCCGCAGCAGATGTCCGGCGTCGACACCCGCGGCGGCCAGAGCGGCGCATCGATCAGTGAAGCCTGCCGCGAATACGACAATTAAGCGCACAGGCTTCCACTCTGAGCATGTCGCACAAATTTGCGCCACGCTTGGAAAAGGCCGGTTCACGCCGGCCTTTTTCATATCTCCGCGCCATAAAACTTTTCCCCCCGATGAAACTCTTGATCCGGCCATTCCGTAGATCCGTAGCAGTTGAAAAGTACACGCGCGGAGACGGCTTCATTGGCAAAGGACGCGGAAAAACCGGTTATCCTCTGGTTTCGCAAGGACTTGCGCCTTGATGACAACCAGGCTGTCGACGCTGCCCATCGCTCCGGGCGGCCAATCATCCCCCTCTATCTAAGAGAGCCGGAGGCGGCAGGCACCGGTGCACTCGGTGCCGCGCAGGCCTGGTGGCTGCATCATTCCCTGAAGGCGCTGGACGAGTCGCTGCGCAAGCGGCAGGGACGGCTGGTGCTTTCAAGCGGCGGGGCGCTCGAGGTGCTCTGCGCCTTGATCAGGGAGAGTGGTGCCGAGGCCGTCTTCTGGAACCGGCGCTATGATCCATCCGGAATTTCCATCGACAGCCGTATCAAGCACGAGTTGGAACAGCAGGCGATCGAGGCGAGAAGCTTCGGCGGCCAATTGCTGCACGAACCTTCCCTTCTGATGACCGGCAGCGGCACGCCCTATCGTGTCTATACACCATTCTGGCGCGCGCTGGAGGGCGCCGGCGAACCAGGGCGACCGGTGGAAGCCCCGGCGAAACTGCTCCTGGCATCACAACTTCCGAAATCGGAAAAGCTGGAGAGCTGGAATCTGCTGCCGACGAAGCCGGATTGGGCAGGTGATTTCGCTGATCTATGGACACCCGGCGAAGAAGGCGCTCAGGAGAAGCTTGGTGTTTTCGTCGAGGACGCGCTCGACGGTTACAAGCAAAACCGCGACTATCCTGCCAAACCGGCGACGTCGATGCTGTCGCCGCATCTGGCGCTCGGCGAGATCTCCCCTGCCCGCATCTGGGATGCGACACGCGGCCTGTCGAGCCGGGTGCCGGCGACCGATATCGTGCATTTCCGCAAGGAAATCGCCTGGCGCGAATTTTCCTATCACCTGTTGTTCCATTTCCCACGTCTTGCCTCGGCCAACTGGAACGATCGTTTCGACGGCTTCGAATGGCGCAACGACGGCGACGATTTCAAGGCATGGTGCCGCGGCATGACCGGCTATCCGATCGTCGATGCCGGCATGCGCCAGCTCTGGCGCCATGGCTGGATGCACAATCGCGTCCGGATGATCGTCGGCTCCTTCCTGATCAAGGACCTGATGATCGATTGGCGACGCGGCGAGGCCTGGTTTCGCGACACGCTTGTTGATGCCGATCCCGCCAACAACGCAGCAAGCTGGCAATGGGTGGCGGGCTCGGGAGCCGATGCCTCGCCGTTCTTCCGCATCTTCAACCCGGTGCTGCAGGGCGAGACCTTCGATCCCGACGGTGACTATGTCAGGGCTCATGTACCGGAGCTTCAGCGTCTTGGGGCAAAATACATCCACCGGCCATTCGAGGCGCCGAAGAGCGTGCTCGACGAGGCCGGCATCACACTCGGCCAAACCTATCCGAAACCGATCGTCGACCATAAGAGCGCCCGCAACCGGGCGCTCGCCGCCTACAACGCCATGAGAGATGCCGCATGAACGCGCATGTCCGTCCCGCTCCGCGCCGGCTGAAGATCGCCATCATCGGCTCGGGCATATCAGGCGCTTCGGCAGCCTGGGCGCTGTATCAGGTGCACGACGTAACGCTCTACGAAAGCCAAGCGCGGGCGGGCGGGCATACGGCGACGGTCGACGTCGATTACAATGGCGTTCAGATTGCTGTCGATACCGGCTTCATCGTCTACAACGAACAGAATTACCCCAATTTGACGGCGCTGTTTGCCGAGCTCGGCATTGCCACGCATGCAAGCGATATGAGCTTTTCGCTCTCGCTCGACCGCGGCAGGCTGGAATGGAGCGGCGGCGGACTATCCTCGATCTTCGCGCAAAAACGCAACCTGCTCCGGCCGTCGTTCCTGTGGATGATCCGCGAGATCCTGCGCTTCAACCGTACCTGCCTCGAAGACCGGGCCGCCGGCCATCTCGCCTCGCGCTCCATCGGCGATTATCTCGACTGGCGCGGCTTTTCGCCCGGCTTCACCAACAACTATCTCGTGCCGATGGCCGCGGCGATCTGGTCGACACCGTCCGCCCGCATGCTGCAGTTTCCGGCCGAGCATTTCGTTAATTTCTTCGACAATCACCGGCTGATCTACCGCCGGCAACACCAATGGCGGACGGTGACCGGCGGCAGCCGCACCTATCTCGACCGGCTGCTTCGACCGCTCGGCGAGCGGGTGAAACTTTCCTGCGGTGTGCGCAGCGTCATCCGCTCTGAGCGCGGCGTGACGATCATCGGCGAGACCGGCGGCGAATGCCTGTTCGACAAGGTGATCTTCGCCTGCCACAGCGATCAGGCGGCACGGCTACTCACCGATGCCACCGATCGAGAAGGCAGGCTGCTCGCCGCCATTCCTTATCAGCCGAACCGTGTCGTGCTGCACCGCGACCAATCGATGATGCCGCAACGGCGCAAGGTTTGGGCTTCATGGAACTATCTGCGCTCCAGCCACGATGATGGAAAGGCGGATGTCGCCGTCACCTACTGGATGAACCGGTTGCAGGGCATCGACGAGAAATTCCCGCTGTTCGTGACCCTCAATCCCGACCGGGAGCCCGCCCCCCACAAGGTGTTTGCCGAATTCACCTACGAACATCCGCAGTTCTCGGCGGACGCCATGGCCGCCCAGCGGGCGCTTGACACCATTCAGGGACACAACAATTGCCATTTCGCCGGCGCCTGGATGGGATACGGCTTCCATGAGGACGGCCTCGTTTCCGGTCTGGCGGCGGCAGAAGCCTTGGGCGGCATCATACCGTGGCGGACGGCCCGAACCTGGGCATCTCAACCGGACGTGGCGACATGACAGGGCGCGACAATAGACGTGGCATGAACGCTGAAGCCAACGGGCCTCCACCGGATGCCGCGGCAGCGCTTTATGTCGGCCAGATCATGCATCAACGGATGAGACCGTTCGGCAACCGCTTCCACTACCGTGTCTTCTCGCTGCTCGTCGATCTCGATCGGCTCGATGACGCCGACCTGAAGTCGAGGCTGTTTTCCGTCAACCGGCGCAATCTCGTGTCGTTTCATGAAAAGGACCATGCCGATACCGGGAGCGCGTCGCTGCGCGCTTATGTCGACCGGCTGCTCGCTGAGGCGGGGCTCGACCGCGCGAACAGGATCCTGCTCGTCTGTTATCCCCGCATTTTCGGCTATGTCTTCAATCCGCTCTCAGTCTATCACGCCTATGATGCCGGCGGCGCGCTCGTCGCCATGATCTACGAGGTGCGCAATACTTTCGGCGAGCGGCATAGCTATGTCTGTCCCGTAAGCCACGGCGAGATGTCGGAAAGCGGGCTTCGGCAAAGCTGCGACAAACTCTTCCACGTCTCGCCCTTCATCGGCATGGCGGCGCGTTATCATTTCCGCATGCTGCCGCCTGGTGGCGAAATCCGCTGGCGCATCCTCGAAAACGACAATGAAGGCCCGCTTTTCTCGGCGACGTTTTCCGGACGGCAGGTGCCGTTGAGCGGCGCCTCGTTGCTCACGCTGACAGCGCGCATCCCCTTCCTCACCTTCAAGATCGTTGCCGGTATCTATTGGGAGGCGTTGAAATTGTGGCTGAAGGGCGCGCGCTATATCCGGCGCCCACCGCCTCCGCCTGCAGTCAGCGTCCACCGGCCCCGCCCGCTTGCGGAAGCGGCGGAATGATATGCCAGCGCCGTGCACCGGCGCAAAGGACCCTCTTGTATTTTGAACTGCTAAATCGGTTTCGATTTCAGGAATTATGCAGTAGCCTTCGATGCAATGGCCGGGGGGCGGCCACGCGTATCATCACGGGTGCTTCGTCGTCCCTAACCGGCAAGAAAATGCAGGAGAAGGAGGAGGAGAGATGAGCAAGGCGCAGGACTGGAATCTGCTGGCTCGGGACGCGGTGACGCTGACGGCCGAAAACATGTCCCGGATGGTGAAGGGTCTGCCCTTCAAGGCAAAGCTGGCTGTGCGTGGACTTCTGCACATGCAGCACGGTTCGCTAGCCGTTACCCTCCCCGACGGCCGCAGGCTGCTGGTCGAAGGCAAGAAGGCCGGACCAAAGGCGGCGCTCAGCCTCCACAACTGGAACCTGGCCTATCGGGCACTGACGAGCGGCACGATCGGGGTCGCCGAGACCTATATGGACGGCGACTGGGACAGCCCGGACATCGCCGCCTTCCTCGAACTCTTTCTGGTCAATGGCGAGGCCGCCTTCAGCTATGCGCATGGCAAGGGCGGCCTCGGCCGCCTCTTCGAGCGCGTCCGCCATTGGATGAACACCAATACGAAGATGGGCTCGAAGCGCAATATTTCCGCCCATTACGATCTCGGCAACGATTTCTACAGGCAATGGCTCGATCCAAGCATGACCTATTCCTCGGCACTCTATTCGACGGGCGCCAACGATCTGCAATCGGCACAGAATGCCAAATACCGCGCGCTCGCCGAGGCGACCGGCATCAGGCCCGGGGATCACGTACTGGAGATCGGCTGCGGCTGGGGCGGTTTTGCCGAATTCGCAGCAGGCGAGCTGAACTGCAAGGTGACCGGGTTGACGATCAGCCGCGAGCAACTTGCCTTTGCCGAGGAGCGCATCCGCAAGGCCGGTCTCGGCGACCGCGTCGAATTTCGCTTCCAGGATTACCGCGACGAAACCGGGCTCTACGACCGGATCGTCTCGATCGAGATGTTCGAAGCGGTCGGCGAGAAATACTGGCCGTCCTATTTCTCCAAACTCAGACAATGTCTTAAACCGGGCGGCAAGGCCGGCCTGCAGATCATCACCATCAGCCCTGAATCGTTTGACCAGTATCGCAGCAATCCCGACTTCATCCAGAAATACGTCTTTCCCGGCGGCATGCTGCCGACGCGCAACCATCTGGCCGAGCTCGCCGGTAAGGTCGATTTGTCGCTGGTCAAGGATTTCGGCTTCGGGCTCGACTATGCCCGCACTTTGGCCGAATGGCGCGAGCGTTTCTGGTCGGTCTGGGAACGCATCCGCCCGATGGGCTTCGACGAGCGTTTCAAGCGGCTCTGGGAATTCTATCTGTTCTATTGCGAAGCGGGTTTCCGCGCCCGCAATATCGATGTGCGCCAGGTCGTTTTCTCGCGCCGTTGATCATTCCGCCGGATGCGGCGTCACTGGATGGTGACCAGTCGAGGACGGCCGTTCCCGCCAGCCGGTCACACGGTTCACCAGCGTGAAATAAGCGCCATAGGGGAGCATACGCGCCAGCTTCAGCATGGTGGTGAAGCGCTTCGGGAACGTGATCTCGAAGGCCTGCGATTTCAACCCGGCAGCAATCTGCCGGGCGGCCTCCTCGACCGACACCAGGGCCGGCATTGGGAAGGCATTCTTTCGCGTCGCCGGCGTGTCGACAAAGCCCGGGCTGACGAGCTGGATGCGGATACCCATTTTGTCGAGATCGAATTTCAGGCTTTCGGCCATATTGATCAGCGCCGCCTTGGTGGCGCCGTAGGCAGCACCCGTCGGCAGGCCGCCATAGCCGGTGACGGAGGAGACGATGGCGATCTGTCCCTGCCCTTTCGCCTTCATGTGGCCGATTGCCGGCAGCAGACAGTTGACGACGCCGGAAAGATTGACGGCAAAGCTTTTCTCGAAATCGGCGCGGTTCAGATCCTCGGCATGGACCGGGAGGTAGATGCCGGCATTGAAGATGGCCATGGCGAGCGTGCCGTGTTCATATTCGATGGAGGCCATGACATGTTCCATGTCCTCGGCATCGGTGACGTCACCGTCGAGAACGACGATGCTGCCGGAAAGATCGCTGGCCTCCGCCTGCAGCTCAACCAGTTTTTCGTGGCTTCTGGCGGTGACGGCGACCTTGTATCCTTCGTCCGCGAGCTTCAGCGCCAGCGCTCGGCCGATCCCGGAGCTCGCCCCGGTGATCCAGACGATTCCATGTTCGGGACGGGCGACGAAATCACGCATGACATCTTCCTCCGGCTCTGCCTGACTAAACACGAAAAACAGCTCCGGAAGTTTCTGCTGCTCCCGGATTTATGGCTCTATCACACCATTGTGGCTGCTTTCAGCCGATCAGGTCGCCGATCATCTGACGAAAGGATCCCGTCAGCCTGACCGGCCCGTCCGAAACGGCAAAGGCGATGCAAGGCCTGTCTTTTTCGGCGACCGGCCGATGGTCGACCGTCTCGTCGGCAATGGAGATATCGCCGGGGCCGAAGCGCCCGCGTTCATCGTTGAAGGCGCCGTCGAGGATGAGGATCAGTTCCATGCCTTTGTGGGTATGCGCCGGCAAGGCGCGGCCCGCGCGGATCCACATCAGGTTGACCTCGCAGCCGTCCATATCGAGGCAATATTCCTTGAAACCCGGCAAGCGCTTGCGCCAGGGCACATCCTCGACTTCGAAGCCGACGAGATCACGCAACGCTTGGGGAAACAGCGCGTTTCGCGGCCGTGACGGCGCCCGTGGCGCCGAGAGGAGAGACGCGGAAGAAAAGATTGCCGCAAGCCGCCGGTCGCGATCGGCAATGGCGGCTTCAGCCAGGTTCTCCAGGGCTTCGCCGGCCAGCAGTTCGAGGCTGTTTACCAGGCTGCGATTGTCCGGTCTCATTTCGAGATGAGCCTGCACCAGCGCACGTGCCGGCTCGGGCAAGGAGCCGGCGACATATTGCGCCATCAATGCATCGATCGTGTCGATCTGTTCGTGAACCATATGGGTTTCGGTCACGCCCCGTTGCCGCGCTCCGTTTTCGCTTTGTCGTCATCCGTACGGGGAAAGTCAATCTTCGGATCACCCCGAACATGGCGGTATCGCCGGCCATGCACCATTTCGGGAGCAGAAAGCCAAATTTTATCGTCTGCGACAGAGGCGTGGAATAGCATTTCTTGCCAACTCAGCCTTGTGAAGGGAAAAGACCGTTCCTAAAGTAAGAGTTCGAATAGAGGCAGATTCCATGACCTTCCACCCTTCCGTCCTCGAAGCCATCGGCAACACGCCCCTGATCAAACTCAAGGGCGCGTCGGCTGCGACCGGCTGCACCATTCTCGGCAAGGCGGAGTTTCTGAACCCCGGCCAGTCGGTGAAGGATCGCGCCGCGCTATACATCATCCGTGATGCAGAGCGGAAGGGCTTGCTTCGGCCCGGCGGCGTCATCGTCGAAGGCACGGCCGGCAACACCGGCATCGGGCTGACGCTGGTCGCCAAGGCGCTCGGCTACCGCACCGTCATCGTCATCCCGGAAACACAGAGCCAGGAAAAGAAGGACGCGCTGAAACTGCTCGGCGCCGAACTCGTCGAAGTGCCTGCCGTTCCCTACAAGAACCCGAACAACTACGTGAAGGTCTCCGGGCGGCTCGCCGAGCAGTTGGCGAAGACCGAAGCGAATGGGGCGATCTGGGCAAACCAGTTCGACAACGTCGCCAATCGCCAGGCACATGTCGAAACGACCTCCCGAGAAATCTGGAAGGATACCGACGGCAAGATCGACGGCTTCATCTGCTCGGTCGGCTCCGGCGGCACGCTGGCAGGTGTCGCCGCTGGCCTGAAGGCTTTCAACGCAGACATCAGGATTGGCATCGCCGATCCCGACGGCGCCGCTCTCTATGAATTCTACCAGAACGGCACGTTGAAATCCGAGGGCTCCTCGATCACCGAGGGCATCGGCCAGGGCCGCATCACGGCCAATCTCGAAGGCTTCACCCCCGATTTTTCGTATCGGGTGTCCGATGCCGAAGCGCTTCCCTATCTTTTCGATCTCGTCGAAAACGAGGGCCTCTGCCTTGGCGGCTCGACAGCAATCAACATTGCCGGCGCGGTCAATCTCGCCCGGGATCTCGGACCCGGTCACACCGTGGTGACCATCCTCTGCGACTACGGCAACCGCTATCAGTCGAAGCTCTTCAACCCGGATTTCCTGACATCGAAGGGGCTGCCGGTTCCGGGCTGGATGGCCAGGTCGCCCGACATAAACGTTCCCTATGAGCCCGCGTGAGATCCCATGCCCGTCAATGCCCTCTTTCGTGACGACTTCTATCTCTCGACCTGCGAGGCAGTCGTCACGGCCGTGAACGAAGACGGAGGCATCGAACTGGACCAGACCTGCTTCTATGCGGCATCAGGCGGCCAGCCGGGTGATACCGGCGAGCTTGAACGAACCGACGGCACCAAGATCGCCCTTAGCCAGACGAAATACGGTCCAAGCAAGGATATCATCATCCACGTGCCGCTCGAAAACGAGCCGAAGCCTGTGGTCGGCGAGACGCTGGTGCTGCATGTCGACTGGCCGCGCCGCTACAGGCTGATGCGCATGCATACGGCCTGCCACCTGCTGTCCGTCGTCTGCTCCTATCCGATCACCGGGGCTGCCGTCGGCGAGGAGGAGAGCCGCATCGATTTCGACATGAGCGAGACGATCGACAAGGACGAAGTCACGGCCAAGCTGATGGAACTGGTCGGTCAGAACCATCCGGTCACTCTGCAATGGATCACCGACGATGAACTTGCCGCCAATCCCGATATCGTCAAATCGAAGAATGTCCGCCCGCCGATCGGGCTCGGGCGCGTCAGCCTCGTCTGCATCGGCGAAAACTCCTCGATTGACAGCCAGCCCTGCGGCGGCACACATGTCTCCGAGACACAGGAAGTCGGGCAGATCCACATCGCCAAGATCGAGAAAAAGGGCAAGGAGAACCGGCGCTTCCGCATCCGCTTCGGCACGCCCGGCGACGAAGCCTGACCATCAAGGGAGACCATAATGAGTGAGACCAAGAGCCGTTTCGTCGTGTCGGCCGACTGGCTGCAGGCCGAGCTCGGGAACCCGGATTTGCGCGTGCTGGACGCCTCTTTCTATCTGCCGGCGCAGAAGCGCGATGCCGATGCCGAATATGCGGCCGGCCATATTCCCGGCGCCATCCGCTTCGACCAGGACAAGATCGCCGACCATTCGACCTCGCTGCCGCACACGATCCCCTCACCCGGTTATTTCGCTACTGAGGCCGGCCGGCTCGGCATCAGCGAGAACGATCGCATCGTCGTCTATGACGGCATCGGCCTGTTCGCCTCGCCGCGGGTCTGGTGGCTGTTCCGGGTGATGGGTGCAAAGAACGTCTTCGTGCTCGATGGCGGTCTCGACGGCTGGAAGGCCGAAGGCCGGCCGCTCGAAAGCACCATGCCCAGCTATGCGCCGGCGCGTTTCACGCCTGACTTCGACGAGAGCCGCGTGGTGACGCTCGATACGATGCGCGATATCGTCTCGAGCGGCGCGATGCAGATCGCCGATGCCCGCAGCGCCGGCCGCTTCGCCGCCGCCGAGCCCGAGCCGCGTGCCGGCATGCGCTCCGGCCATATGCCCGGCGCCCGCAGCCTGCCCTCCGGCACCTTCGCCAACCAGGGCCGGTTCAAGTCGCTGCCCGAACTCAGGCAGACGATCGAGGATGCCGGCATCGATCTTTCCAAGCCCGTCGTCACCTCCTGCGGCTCGGGCATCACCGCCGCAATCATCACGCTGGCGCTGGAATCGCTCGGCCATCACGACAACAAGCTTTATGACGGTTCGTGGAGCGAATGGGGCAGCCGTGACGATACGCCCATCGTCACCGGTCCGCCGGCACCGGTCAAAGCCTGATCGCCATGGGGAAGACACCTCTTTCGCTGAAAGCGCACATCACCCGGCTCGAAATGACGGCGCCGCCGAAGGCGAGCATGCCGGTGCCCGTCAATATCCAGACGGCGATCATGCGCGCGCCTGAGATCCCTTTGCCCTTTTACCGCTATCTCTACCGGCAGGTCGGCGCACGCTGGCAATGGGTGGACCGGTTGCGCATGAGCGACGAGCAGCTCACCGAGACGCTGAACGACAAGCGCAACAATATCAGCGTTCTCTATGTGAACGGCGCGCCCGCCGGTTTCTACGAATATTTCTGCGAGAACGAAGATACGATCGAGCTCAGCCATTTCGGCCTGATCGAACACGCGCTCGGTCTCGGCATTGGCAAATGGTTCCTGCTGCAGGCGCTCTACGCCATCTGGTCGCTCAATCCCAAGCGGGTCACCACCACCACCAACAATCTCGACCACCCGCGCGCACTGCAGCTCTACCAGATGTACGGCTTCTCCCCGGTCTCGACCGGCACCGGCATCGTCCGGCCGCTGAGCGACAAGGAGCTGCTGGAGATGGCGCGGAAAGGCTGACGACTTCCATCCTGGCTCAGTCGAAGGCAGCTAACGCTGCGTCAGGCTGCTCGGGCGGCGCGGATCGTTGCGGCGCTCGAAATCGAGCGTGCGACCCGACTGTTCCTTAAGTTCAGCCAGTTCGCGGCGCAGAGCCTTTAGCTCGTCCAATATTTCTGCATTCTGTTGCGCCAGCAGCGCCAGATCGACGTCGGCCATAAGCCTTCTCCTTTCGCCATGCAGCTTTTCAAGAAGAATAGCCTCTCTTTTCTCACGCGCAAGAATCGGGTGGCTTGCGCACTCGTCCGGGTGCAATTTCATGGCGATCACAAGGAGATTTGCCATGACCGCCATTCGTTTTGCCGCCATGCCGACCAGGGACGCCGAACATCTCTGGAGCGGCGGCCGTGACGCCTATGACAATTTACCCGAGACGATGATATCAGACGGTGACGGCGATCCTTGCCGCCACTGCTTGCAGAATATTGAAGAGGGTGAGGCGCTGCTGGTTTTTGCCTACCGGCCCTTTCCGGTGCTGCAGCCCTATGCCGAAACTGGGCCGATCTTCTTGCACAAGCAACCCTGCCGACGTTATGCCGCCGAGGAAATCCAGCCGCCGATGCTGACGATGAGCCCCGACTTCATCGTCCGCGGCTATAGCGAGAACGACCGCATCGTCTATGGCACCGGCGCAGTGACTGCTATAGCCGATATCCTGGCCTATGGCGAAAAGCTGCTGGCCCGGCCGGAGATCGCTTACGTGCACGTGCGCTCGGCGCGCAACAACTGCTTCCAATGCCGGATCGACAAGGTAAAGACGCCGGTTCTTGCAGAGACCGGCGCCTAACCTTGAGTCAGGTAGCTTACGCTACGTTCAGCACGCTTTCCGGCGCGAAAGCCTCGTAGCCGAGCGCCTCGGCGACCGGCTTGTTGGTGATGCGGCCCTTGTGCACGTTGAGGCCGTTTCGCAGGTGCTTGTCTTCAGCAATGGCGCGCAGGCCGCGATCGGCAAGCGCCAGGCCGTGGACCAGCGTGGCGTTGTTCAGCGCGTGCGCCGAGGTGACGGGTACCGCGCCTGGCATGTTGGCGACGCAATAATGCACGACGCCGTCGACCTCATAGGTCGGATCGGAATGGGTCGTCGCATGCGAGGTCTCGAAGCAGCCGCCCTGGTCAATGGCGACGTCGACGATGACCGAGCCCTTCTTCATGCCGGACAGCATCTCGCGGGTGACGAGTTTCGGCGCGGCCGCACCGGGGATCAGCACGGCGCCGATGATGAGATCTGCCGAGAAGACCTCCTCCTCCAGCGCCTGGATGCTGGAATAACGGGTGTGGATGCGGCCCGCGAAGATATCGTCGAGCTGGCGCAGGCGCGGCAGCGACCGATCGAGGATGCTGACATCGGCGCCGAGGCCGGCGGCCATCCTGGCGGCATGCAGGCCGACGACGCCACCGCCGATGACCGCAACCTTGGCCGGCAGGACGCCGGGTACGCCGCCGAGCAGAATGCCGAGGCCGCCATTGGCCTTCTGCAGGGCGGTCGCGCCCGCCTGAATAGATAAGCGGCCGGCAACCTCCGACATCGGCGCCAGCAGCGGCAGGCCGCCACGCTCGTCGGTCACCGTCTCATAGGCGATCGCGGTGACGCCGGAGGCGATGAGACCCTTGGTCTGATCGGGATCCGGGGCCAGATGCAGATATGTATAGAGAAGCTGACCATCGCGCAGTTGCGCCCATTCGGAAGGCTGCGGCTCCTTCACCTTGACGATCATGTCGCATTTTTCGAAGATATCTTTGGCGGAAGCGGCAATCTTCGCGCCGGCCGCGGCATAGGCGGCGTCATCGGCGCCGATGCCGCCGCCCGCCTTGGTTTCCACCCAGACGTCATGGCCATGGGCAACATATTCGCGCACCGAAGCCGGCGTCAGGCCGACGCGGTATTCATGGTTTTTGATTTCCTTCGGGCAACCGACACGCATTTGCGTTCCTCTCATCGATCTCCGCGGCTGCGGATTTTTCGGATGAGGAATCCAACCACCAAGGCCGTGAAATGTCCTTGCAAAGACGATTTGCGAAGCGGCAATTTTTCGGCGATTATTGCGTACACTCTATCTTTTTTCGAAGGTTCTTCGAATGGCCAATCTGGATACCATCGATCTTGCGATTCTTAAGGCCTTGCAGGCCAATGCCCGCATCACCAATGCCGAGCTTGCCGAAAGGATCGGGCTGTCGCCTTCGGCCTGTTCGCGCCGGCTCGACATCCTTGAAAGAAGCGGCGTCATCGGCGGCTACCACGCGCGGCTTTCGCACAAGGCGCTCAATTACAAGATGATCGCCATCGTGCATATCTCGCTGTCCGGCCAGTTCGCCAAGACCCTGGCCGAATTCGAGGCGGCGGTGAAGCTCTGCCCCAATGTACTGGTCTGTTACCTGATGTCGGGCGAATACGATTATATCCTCAGGGTCGCCGCCCGCGATCTCGAGGACTATGAGCGCATCCACCGCGACTGGCTGTCGGCCCTGCCCCATGTCGTCAAGATCAATTCGAGCTTCGCGCTCAGAGAAATCATCGACAAGCCGAATGTCGGGCTTTGAGCCCTTGCATATCCGCGGAAAGCCTGCCCAAACTTCCGGCGCGCGCGGGCGTTTCCCGCTACAGCGCCGCGTGTCTTTTCAGACGCGCAGAGGACGCTGTAACACTTTAGACTTCTGCATAATTCCATCCCGAAACGGTTCCGATTTAAGGATGAAATCATGCAGTAATGGCACGTCATGACATCGAAGACTCAAGGCTATATTTTCGTTCTGCTGGCGCTCACCATCTTCTCCCTGCAGGACGCCATCTCGAAACATCTGGCGACGAGCTATCCGCCGATCTTCGTGACGATGATCCGCTACTGGGCCTTCGCACTTTTCACCGTCATCCTCGCCTCCAAGATGCGCGGCGGTATCAAGGCGACGGCCCGCACCAAACGCCCCTTCCTTCAGGTGACGCGCGGCGTTCTGCTTGCGGTTCAGGTGGTTCTGGCCATCACCTGTTTTGCGGTGATCGGCCTTGCCCGTTCACAGGCGATCTTTTCCGCGACGCCGATCCTGGTCGCGCTGCTGGCGATACCGATCCTCGGCGAGCGGGTCGGTTGGCGGCGGTGGGCAGCGATCGGCGCCGGACTTTTCGGGGTGCTGCTGATCCTGAAGCCGGAAGGCGAGTTTTTCGACGTGAAGCTGCTTCTCGCCGTCATCTCCTGCTTCAACTTCGCCTTCTACGTTATCGCCACCCGCCTCGTCAGCCGCGACGATTCGTCGATGACTAGTTTCTTCTATACCGGCGTCGTCGGCGGCGTGACCATGACGCTGGTCGGCCCGTTCTACTGGAGCTGGATGTCGCCCGGCGACTGGGGATGGATGGCGCTCGTCTGCATGACCAGCATTTCCAGCCATTATTTCCTTATCCGCGCCTACGATCTTCTCGATGCCGCCGCCGTCCAGCCGCTGACCTATCTGTCACTGGTCTACGCCTCGATCATCGGTGTGACGATCTATGACGAAACGCTCAGCCTCAATACGATCATCGGCTCGGCCATCGTGGTTGCGGCCGGAATCTTCACCATCTGGCGCGAACATGTGGTGGGCCGCAGGGCTGCCGCCGCCAATTGACGTTTCACTGCAATTTTAGCCAAGCCCCTAAAACCATTTCAATTTTCGGGCGCTATACTCCCTGCCATCTCAAGGGAGAACGCATGACCCGCAACCTCAAAATCACGGCTCGCAAGGCCGACCGGAAAAGCTGCCGTGTCTTCGGCCATGTTAAATACCTGAACAGCCAGGTGGATGCCCGCATTCTCAACCTGTCGGCAACCGGCGCCGCCCTGGAGATGAGGGGACCGCTCCACGCCGCTTCCGGCAGCAAGGTGCGCATCGAAGCCGAAAACCTCGGGCTCATCGAAGGTGTCATCCGCTGGATGCACAATGGCCGCGTCGGCATCCAGTTCGACGTCAACTCGAATGCCCGGGCGCAGGTCTCCTCCTATTTCCGTTTCTTCCATCAGGAAATACGGCCGGTGCTGGCGGTGCGCCAACTTAGAGCCGCCACCAACGGCGACCGCCCATCTCCTTCGGCGACGTTGACGCTGAAATCGTAAGGCCGCACCGCCTTCGCGGCGAAGATGCGGCTGAGATCCAGTCGCTGGAGCCGATGTGACGTCCAGATTGACGGCACCCTGTGGCTGCGGCGGTCTGGCGCCGACCCTTAAATTGATCCTGGCCCCGACAGCCAGACTGCAGCATAAATTGCATTTCGCAGCCATGCCGCTTCCACCGCGGATTGTTTTGCCGTCCTGTCATTTTTGCAGTGTACTCCTCGCCAAATCGTCTTAATTCTGACGGGCCGGACGATGCATGATCCCTATAGGAGAGTTTCGATGTCTTCCATTTTCGACGTTGGCGTCATGAGCCGCCGTTCCCTGCTTGGCGGGCTTGCCGCCACTTCCGCCCTGGTGCTGCTGCATCCCTTCAGCGCCCGCGCCAGCGCCAACCAGGCCCATCTTCGCCTGATGGAAACGACGGATATTCACGTCAACGTCTTCCCCTATGACTATTATGCCGACAAGCCGAACGACACGATGGGGCTGTCGCGCACCGGAACGATCATCGACAATATCCGCGCCGAGGCCGTCAACTCGCTGCTGATCGACAATGGCGATGTGCTGCAGGGCAATCCGATGGGCGACTATATGGCCTATCAGCACGGCATGAAGGACGGCGACGTCCACCCGGTGATCAAGGCGATGAACACCCTCGGCTATACGGTGGGAACGCTGGGGAATCACGAGTTCAATTACGGGCTCGACTTCATGTTCAAGGTCCTGTCGGGCGCGAACTTCCCCTTCGTCTGCGCCAACCTGACCAAGGGCCAGCTCGCCTCGGACCCGAAGCAGGACGATCTCTTCTTCAAGCCTTACCTTATCGTGGAAAAACAGATCAAGGACGGCGCCGGCAAGGAGAGCCCGGTCAAGATCGGCTTCATCGGCTTCGTACCGCCGCAGATCATGCTCTGGGACATCAAGAATCTCGAAGGCAAGGCGCAGACGCGTGACATCGTCGAGGCCGCCAAGGCCTGGGTTCCCGCCATGAAGGAGGCCGGCGCCGATATCGTCATCGCGCTCTCCCATTCCGGCATCGACGGAGCCGCGCCGTCCGAAAAGATGGAAAACGCCTCGCTGCATCTGGCCGGCGTCCAGGGGATTGATGCGATCTTCACCGGCCACCAGCATCTCGTCTTCCCCGGCCCGAAGAGCTGGGACGGCATCGCCAATGCCGATCCGGTCAAGGGCACGCTGCATGGCAAGCCCGCCGTAATGGCCGGCTTCTGGGGTTCGCATCTCGGCCTGATCGACCTGTTGCTGGAAAAAGACGGCAATAGCTGGAAGATCGTCGACTTCACCTCGGAAGCCCGGCCGATCTATCATCGCGACGACAAGAAGAAGGTGGTCGCCGACTATGCCGACAAGAAGGATGTGGTCGAGGCCGCCAAAGCCGAGCATGAGGCGACGCTTGCCTATGTCCGCACCCCCGTCGGCAAAACGTCGGCACCGCTCTATTCCTACTTCGCGCTCGTCGCCGACGATCCCTCCGTTCAGGTCGTCTCCCAGGCTCAGACCTGGTACATCAAGCAGATGCTGGCCGACACGAAGTTCAAGGATCTGCCGGTGCTTTCGGCGACCGCCCCTTTCAAGGCCGGCGGCCGCGGCGGCGCCGACTACTATACCGACGTTCCGGCCGGTGACATCGCCATCAAGAACGTCGCCGACCTCTATCTCTACCCGAACACGGTGCAGGCCGTTGCCATCACCGGCGCACAGGTGAAGAACTGGCTCGAAATGTCGGCCGGCATGTTCAACCACATCGAGGCCGGCTCGAAGAACGCGGCTCTGCTCAACAACGACTTCCCGTCCTACAATTTCGACGTCATCGACGGCGTGACCTATCAGATCGACCTGTCGCAGCCGCCGAAATATGATTCGTCCGGCAAGGCGATCAATCCGGATGCCAACCGCATCCAGAATCTCGCCTTCGACGGTAAGCCGATCGATCCTGCCCAGAAGTTCGTTGTCGTCTCCAACAACTACCGCGCCGGCGGCGGCGGCAATTTCCCGGAGATTGCCGCGGACAAGGTGATCTTCCAGGCGCCGGATACCAATCGCGACGTCATCGTCCGCTACATCCACGACCAGGGCACGATCAATCCGACGGCCGATGCGAACTGGACCTTCAAGCCGCTGCCGGGCACGACGGCAACCTTCGAGAGCGGCCCAAAGGCGAAGCAGTTCCTCGCGGCGGTCAAGAGCGTCAAGATCGAGGATGCCGGCGACGGCGCCGACGGTTTCTCGAAGTTCAGGCTGGTGCTTTAAGCGGCAAGAGATGCCGGCGAAGGCGCGCTCGCGCCTTCGTCATTCGGCCGCGAGCGGCGTCGCAGGCTCACGCAGCTCCGCCATCTCAGCATGGAAATCGGCTTGGTTCGGGCAGGCCGAAAGCCGCGTGCGGAACGCCTCGATCATCCAGGCCGCAGCCGGTCCGGGCGGGTTGGCGAGCTGGCGCATCGAATAGATGGCATACTCGCCCTGTTCGTAGGCCTCCAGGTCGAGATGGATAAGCGCGCCGCTGCGCAAATCGTCATGCATCACTGAAGCCGGAAGACCGCCCCAGCCGAGACCGGCCTTGATGAGCTGATGCTTCGTGGCAATATCGCTGACGCGCCATGTCTTGTAGGAAAGAACGTTGAAATCGCGGCCCTTCGTCCGGCCCGACGCATCGGTGACGACGAGTTGCACTTCCTCGCGCACGTCGCCCAGCGTCAGCGGCCGATCGATCCCGGCAAGCGGGTGGTTGGGCGCCGCAACCGGCAGCATGAAGGAGTGGCCGATCCGCTCGGTGACGACCGAATCATCCTGCTTGAGGACTGCGCCGCCAATGCCGATGGTCGCCTTGCCGCTGAGGACGAGGTCCATGACGACGCCGAGCTCGCCGACATTGAGGTTCAACGAAACGGATGGAAACCTTTCGCGAAATTCGTGCAGCACATCGACCACGGCCCGGGACGGCACCATGACGCTGATGGCGACGGACACCTCCGCTTCAAGCCCTTCCCGCAAGCTCTTGACGCGGGCCCGCATCACCTGCAGGTCGCCCAGAATACGCCGCGCATCCTCCAGCATCGCCTTGCCCGCCTCCGTCAGCTTCGGCTGGCGGGCGCCTGAGCGCTCGAAAAGCGCCACTTCAAGCTGCGCCTCCAGATTGGCGATCGTATAGCTGACGACCGACTGCGCCCGGTTCAGCGCCCGCGAGGCGGCCGAAAAGCTGCCGGTCTCGGCGACGGTCAAAAACACCTGCAATTGGTCCAGGGTCGGGTTCGGAAGCATATCCATCCATTCCATCGATAGTTTCGATCGACATTATCACCGTTTTTTCGATAGCGGGCCAGACCTATTTTCCTCGTCGAGACTGCGGCTCACCTCCCAGCCACGGGCCGTCAAATTCAATTCAAAAGGAAATGCACCATGTCGTCCATCCTTCTTCTGACGTCCAGCCCGCGTGCCGAATCGCTCTCGACGCCGATCGCCGTCGATCTCGCCGAGAAGCTGAACAGCCAGAGCCCGGGCAGCGTCCTCGTTCGCCGCGACCTGGCCGCCAACCCGCTGCCGCATATCGACGACCTTTTCACTGGCGCCATCCGCAAGCCGGCCGAAGCCCGCACCACCGAGGAAGTCGCCGCCATCAAGACCTCCGACGAACTTGTCAATGAACTCTTTGCCGCCGATACGATCGTCATCAGCACGGGTCTCATCAACTTCAACATCTACTCGTCGCTGAAGACCTGGATCGACAACATCGCCCGCGCCGGCGTGACCTTCAAGTACACGGAAAGCGGCCCGGTCGGCCTGCTCACCGGCAAGAAGGTTTACGTGGTGCTCACCTCGGGCGGCGTCTATTCGCAGGGTCCGGCCGCTCCCTTGAACCATGCCGTACCGTATTTGAAGTCGGTTCTCGGCTTCCTCGGCATCACCGATATCGAGACCATCTATGTCGAAGGCCTGGCATTCGGTCCGGAAGCTGCGGAAAAGGCCATCGACGCCGCCAAATCGCGCGTCCAGGAAATCGCGCTGGCCGCCTGATCGGCGTCTAAAACGCTACATGGGACGGCCGGCTCTTGCCGGCCGTTTTCATTTATCGATATCGGCGACAAAATCCCGGACCGTCGCCAGGATTTCGTCCGAGAGTTCCCCATCAGATGAAACTCTCGCAAGGCCGACCCCGCCGGCCATCATCGCGAAGGCCATGATCGCCTTGCGCCGCCTTGATCCTTCGTCCGCACCCGCAGCCTTGTTCGCCAATGACGCGAAATTGCGCTTGAGCCCGTCGGTGGCGATCGCCCGCGCCTTCTCGCCGCTGCGTGATATATCGGAGGTCAGCGCCGCAAAGGGGCAACCGTCGCCGGGATTGTCGCGGTGATGGACACTGACGTAACGATCGGCGACATCGGCAGCCGTCATCTCCGCCGGGTTCACCCCCTCGGCTTCCAGCTTGCGTCCCCATGAATCGAATGCAGACTGGATCGCCTCGGCGACGAGATCGTCGCGGGAGGCGAAATGCTTGTAGAAGCCGCCGACGGTCAGTCCCGCCTCCTTCATCAGGTCGGCGACGCCGATACCGTCGAGCCCCGCCTCGCGCAGCCGCTTCGACGCGGTCTCGACGATCCTCTCGTGCGTCTTCTGTTTTTCCAGCTGCGAACGACCCATCGAAATCTCCCGGTACTGCCTCTTGACTCATATGGATTACAGTCGTAATCCTTATAGATAACGATCATAATCCAGATCGTTGCCAATTCCAAGAGGAGCATGAATCATGCGTCTAAGAAATAAGGTCGCGCTGATCACCGGCGGAAACAGCGGTATCGGTCTTGCGACCGCGAAGGTCTTCATCGATGAGGGCGCCAGGGTGGTGATCACCGGCCGCAACCCGGAAACGCTGGCTGCCGCCGAAAAGGCGCTCGGCGCCGGCGTGCTGGCGCTGAAGGTCGACGTCACCGATGCCGCCGCTACCGAGAAGGCCTTTGCGGAAGCCGCCGAAAAAGTCGGCAAGTTCGACATCGTCTTCGCCAATGCCGGCATCGGCGGCGCGACGCCGCTCGGCGAGACATCGCCGGAGCAATTCAATCAGATCATCAGCACCAATCTCACGGCGGTTTTCTTCACCGTGCAGGCAGCCCTGCCGCATCTCAGCGACGGCGCGTCGGTGATCCTCAACGGTTCGGTGCATGCCGTGCTCGGCGCGCCCGGCTGGTCGGCCTATGCGGCGACCAAGGCGGCGGTCCGCGCGCTGACGCGTAACATGGCCTCCGAACTCGCGCCCCGCGGCATCCGCGTCAACCAGGTGACACCAGGTGGCACGAAGACGCCGATCTGGTCGCCGATGGCTCAGACGGAAGACGCGATGTCGGCGCTGGAAGCCCGTATCGGCGGGATGAGCCCGCTTGGCCGCATGAGCGAAGCCGACGAAATCGCCAAGGCAGCACTCTATCTGGCCTCAGATGATGCGGCCAATGTCACCGGCATCGAGATCACTGTTGATGGCGGCATGACGAGCGCCCCGTCCGGCGCCAAGATCTTCCGCGCCGGTTAAGCGCAAGCGAACAGGCCTGGGCAAGTCGAACTTGCCCGAGCCGCGCATCTTGCCACCAGTTTCGCTCAGCCATTCCGCGCACGGTGGGCAATACGCAACAGAACGATTGCCAAGTTGACGACGGCAAGCAGGAGCACGACGTACAGCATGGCCTGGATGCCGGCGGAGACGATCAGATGGCCGGCAATCAGGGGAAAGCCGAAGACGCCGATGATATAGGCCAGCGAGAATAACAGAAGCGATTGCGGCATAAGGCCGGCAGGAGCTTCATTTGCCGCGAGGCCGTTGATGACGGAATAGGTCAGCCCATAGCCCAGCCCCAGCATCGCTGCACCTCCCAGATAGACAAACTGATTTGATGTCAGCATCAGGAAGAGCAGGATCGATGCCAGCGTCATACTTGTCAGGACCAAAAGCGAATAGAGCGGGTCTTTCCTAACCACATATCCCGCCACGAACAGCCGGCTCAGAATCGCGGCGGACATGAAGCCGATGAAAAACAAAGAGTAGTCGAATCCGTGCGCCTTGGCGTAGCTCGTCTGAAAGCTGGACAACCCACCGAAGATCGCGCCGCCGATGCCGACCATGACGATGGAATAGATTGCCCGCGAACCGATGACCTCACGCGCAGCGCCAAACGAGATCTTGTTGACGTGGGGCAGAATCTTGCCGGCATTTGTCAGCCGGCGATGCAGCAAAAAATAAAGCACGCCACCGGCGAGACTGGACAGGAACGCAAAGGTGAAAGCCGTCTCGATCGGCATGGACCAGCCGGTGGCAATACGGCCAATGATCGGCCCGGCACCGATGCCCGACATCATCGATCCTGAAAGCAAGGCAAAGAACCTGATCCGATGCTCGGGTTCGACGATCGCCGCGACCAGAATCGGTCCAAGCGCATAAAACGTGCCCCAGCCGATGCCGAGAATGAAGCCGACAATCATCAGGCTCAACCCGGCCGATGGGACCATGGCAAATCCCAGCGCTGATGCCGCAAGAAACAGTCCCGAAACAGCCACCGCCCGGGCAGAGCCGATGGCATCCGCGATGTGGCCTGACAAGATGACGAGAATAACGGTGCTGACAGTCGCGGCCGAGATGACAAGGCCGGCCAGCGCCTCGTCCCCACCGCGCTGACCGACCAGCGCCGGGATCAGAAAGGTGACGCCATAGGCGATCGAAAGAAAAAATCCGCCGATACACAAAACGATAAACTCGCCGCCATCGACTTTCTTCCGTGCAGCCGAATTACTCATGTTTTCGCGCGCCCCTCGCAACAACGCTCATTCGAACATTGCGGCAAGGCAGATCACGTTTATGTTAGGCTAACAAGCCGTTTTTAGCGTCAACGCAACCCATTGAATTTACTGAAATCTATTGGATAATGTTTCGGTATGAGCAACATCCCAAACACTGCCGCAGCCAACGGTGACCAGTGCGACGGGGTTAACCGAGTTTCACCATGCCGGAACGGCCGATGACGCAGTTGCGGCCGCTCTTCTTGGCAGCATAAAGCCGGCCATCGGCCGCCGCCAGCACAGCGGTAAAGTCGACACCGTCCTCGTCGGCGGTCGCAACGCCGATACTGACCGTGACCGGCCGGTCATCCGGCGTCTTGACACTGGTGGCGATCGTCCAGCGCAGGCGCTCGGCAAGCAGCAGACCTTCCTCGTGGTCGGTGCCCGGGCAGATGGCAACGAATTCCTCGCCGCCGAAGCGGAAGACACGGTCGCTCGAGCGCAACGTCGTCCCCAATCGGGCGGCGATCGCCTTCAGAACCTCATCGCCCTGGAGATGACCGTAGCCGTCGTTGACATCCTTAAAGTGATCGGCATCGAGAATGAGGACGGTGGCAAACAGCCCCTGCTTCAGTGCCTCGCGCAGCATTAGCGGTGCTTCAACCTCCATGCGCGTGCGATCGTAAACGCCGGTCAGCATATCACGGCCGGTGCGCTCCAGAAGATCGTTGTAACGCTCGCGGAATGTCAGGTCGCCGAACACGTCGCTGATCGAGCGTGCCGACACGCTCGCTCCGCCCCGGCGAATACGATATTCGTAGATCGCAAACATCGCCGCATAGAGGCAGACGGCCAGCATTTTCGCCTTCCATCCGGCCCAGAATGCAGCGATCGGCACATCCAGAAAATAATTCAACGCGGCAAAGAAGCCGATCTGGTCGAAGGTCAGCAGCACAAATCCGGAAATCAGGAAACGCAGTACGACGCGCCGGCGGAAGAAATCGCCGAGTTTTTCGTAAAGCAGGATGATGCCGAGTGAATCGACGTAGAGCAGCGCCGTGCCCCAGACCATCAACCAGCCCATCTCTTTGAGGAAATCGACGTCCGGCGTGTGATTGGGCGACATTTGCAGCGGCAGGTGCAGTTGCAGCACCCAGGCGATGCCGACGGTCAGCAGGTTGCCGAGGAACAGGCCGTAGATTGGCTGGCGCACCGTCGCGGCATCCTCCTGCCGGTAAAGCATCAGGATCATCATCAGCTTGCCGGAGAAGAAGACCGACGAACCCGGCGACACATCCCCGAACGGCAACGAGACGTAGAAGACCGCCGCCAGATAGGTTTCCATGAAATGCATGACGCCCAGCGCCGTCAGGAAGACGCCAAGACCGAGCCGATGACGGAAATGTAGAAGCGTGACCATCAGCGAGAAATAGGCGACGGCTTCAACGGCGAAGAGAGCGAGGTTGAACGTCCCCATCACACCACTCCGGCTTCAGGCCGGCGCGGTCGACGGAGCGCGGGCGCGGCGATCGCGACAGCGGATCCATTGGTCGATCGTCCGAAAAAGTCAAACACGAGGGCGGCCCCGCACATGCTGCAGGCGATACCTTTGACCGCAATCCTTTAAGAATGCGTGAGCACGATTGCGCTTACCCGAGGAACGGGGTCACAGGATTGAAAAACATCAATAATTGTGGCCGGCAGGCCGATCCGGCAGATACTGATTTCAGACCTGACGAAGCTTCTCACCGTCACCAAAGAGTGACGAACCATGCTGATCGATGATCTGCTGAGCCTTGCGCACTGTGCATTCGAGCGCATCGTCGGAAGAGGTAAACAGATCGGCGCGGATGAAATTGCGCACCAGCACCTCGTCGCCGACCTTCTTTTCGATGCGGCCGGCAAGGCGATATTGGCTGCCTTCCCTACGCGGCTCCGCATAGATCGTGCAATCATTGTAAAGCTGCGGCTCGCCGGAAGGGCCTGCCGCCTCCGAGGCGGGTTTGCTGCCGCCGGAGAACATCGAAAAGATATTTGAAATGAACGAAGCCATGATCCGCCTTTAGCACGGTGATATCGTCGTCGCCAAGTCAAATGATCAGGTTGGCGAGGATCTCGTTTTCAGTGATATCCTCGTAACCCATGCCGGCAGCTTCGAAATTTCCGATCAGCCTAGCGAAATTCTCCGGCGCCTTGGTTTCGATGCCGATCAGGATCGAGCCGAAATTGCGCGCTGATTTCTTCAGATATTCGAAACGAGCGATATCGTCGTCGGGGCCGAGCAGATTGAGGAAATCCCGTAGCGCCCCGGGCCGCTGGGCAAGCCGCAGGATGAAGTATTTCTTCAGCCCTGCGTAACGCATGGCTCTTTCCTTCACGTCAGGCAGACGCTCGAAATCGAAATTGCCGCCGGAGACGACGGCGACGATGGTCTTGCCGCGGATCGCGTCGCGGTCCATCGCGGCGATCGCCGTCAGCGACAGGGCGCCGGCCGGCTCCAGCACGACGCCCTCGACATTCAGCATCTCCTGAATGGTAACGCAGATGGCATTCTCCGGCATCAGGTGCACCTGCTCAGCCGGAAAATTGCAGAGAGCAGCGAAATTCAGGTCGCCGATCCGGGCAACGGCGGCGCCGTCGACGAAGTTATCGACCTTGGCAAGCGTCGTCAGCTTGCCGGCCTCGATGCTGCGTTTAAGGCTCGGCGCGCCGGCGGGCTCGGTGAAGACGAAAGCCGATTTCGGCACGGTGCCGTGGAGATAACCGGTAATGCCGGCCGCAAGGCCGCCGCCGCCGACCGGCAGGACGACCATATCGGGCACCGTTCCTTCAGGCAGTTGCTGCATGATTTCAGCGGCAACGGTCGCCTGCCCCTCGATGATATCGGCATGGTCGAAGGGCGGCACCATGACGCCGCCGACCGCCTCGACATGGTCGCGCGCGGCCTGATAGCACTGGTCGAAGAAGTCGCCGAACAGCCGGATGGTGATGAATTCGGCGCCGAACATGCGTGTCTTGTCGATCTTCTGCTGCGGTGTCGTTACCGGCATGAAGACAACGCCCGGCACGCCGAAATGGCGGCAGACGAAGGCGAAGCCTTGGGCGTGATTGCCGGCCGAGGCGCAGACGAAGGTCTTGCCGACCGCCCCCTGCCCGATTGCCTTGCGGAAGAAATTGAAAGCGCCGCGGATCTTATAGGAGCGCACCGGCGACAGATCCTCGCGCTTCAGCCAGATATCGGCCCCGTAGCGCGCCGATAGATGATCGTTGAGCTGCAGCGGCGTTGCCGGAAAGAGGCTGCGCATTGCTTCTTCGGCGCTTTCGACATCAAGTCTGGTCACGGGCATGGTCCATTTTCACAATTACAGCGCCGCTATGGCATAGGCCGGCCGGCAAATGAAAGCCCGTTTCGGCCATTTGCGGTTCGCCGCCAGCCTGTTTGCGAAAGCCTTTCTTAAACCCACCGCAAAATTGGCCGCACATGAACTGATTTTAACTGTCAATGAAAACGTCAGCCACTAATATAAAGCCATGATCACGTTCAACGTCGCAAAACCGCTCGCCTGGCTGCTGCTCGCCTTCATCCTCTTCGTCACGGTTTCGCCGATCGGGCTGAGGCCGGAAACCGTTACGACGGTCGATACCGACCGCGCCGGCGCCTATGTTCTTGTCGGCCTCGCCTTTGCGCTTGCCTATCCGAAACAGTGGAAATTGGTGGCCATGCTGCTGATCGCTGGTAGCGTCGCCATCGAATATCTGCAGTACCTTTCGCCGACGCGCCATCCGCGCCTGCATGATGCCGGCATCAAGGCAACGGGCGCCGCCCTCGGGCTGCTCGCCGGCTGGGCAATCAACAGGTGGCGCGGGGCCAAAGCGCCAGATGCGCTTCCTCTCACAGAACGCTGATTATAGCAGGTTAGAAATCGCGCAGCTGCACGGCCCAGAAGAACAGTGGTATTGCAGCCATCGCAGTTCCCAGAACAAGCGCGACACTGGCCTTGAAGATCCGGACACGCCGAACCCTGGCCCCACTCCAATCGTAAACCATCGTCTACTCCCAGAAGACAACACTTACTCAACCGCCGCGGCGCAATCCTTGCACCGAAAATGCCATTGTCAAGCAACAACACGCTTATATCCACAAGATATATGCATATTCAAACGGTATTATGAAAATGGTCCGGGGCGACCGGTATCGCCCCCTATGACAGGAGCCGATAGATTATCGCTGAGACCCGGTACACTTGATCGGAACAGAGAACGACTATGATCACATCACTGCAGTGCATGTCTGATGCTCGACGGCGAGCAAGTCAATTTCCGCTCGCCGCCGTCTCGCGCGTTTCCACATAATGCTTCGTTGGACTCCGAATAAAATCATGCGAAAATTTAGAGCGTTACAGGGTCTTCAACGCCATTGACGCAAACGCGCTATAGCACCACGATCATCCACTAGCCGTCATAATGACCGGAGAACGCCGCCTCTGCCGACTTGACGGTGACGGCCACATTCACGCCCTTTGTCACCGTCGCGCCGGTGGCCCGAAGATCGGTCACCACTTTCAGGCCGCCCGACTTGGGGGCCGGCAGCGGCAGTACGGTGCCGGCGTCCAGATCAGCGACCCAGAGCCCGTCTTGACCTTCAACACTAATAACAACAACTGTAGCCATGTTTTTGCCCTCTAACGATTGATGTTTAAAATCCAGCTTTCTTCAGGCCTTCACGATAAAGATCTTTATGCCATTGCTCTTTACTTGGAACTGCAGACAACCACTTGTCCACATCGAAGTCCGGGTTGCCTTCACGAAACCTTCGTACGAAGATCCGTGCCTTGTCCTGATGACCCAACATGGCCCAACTTGCGGCGGACAGCCTGTCCGCTAAACTGGGATCGGCCATCTGCCCAATATAGTCCAGCGAAGCTTCGAATTCGCCGAGGGCATAGTTTGCCCCCGCAGCAGTCCAGAAATAGGTATCGGGACCGAGCGGGTTCAGCTCGATTGCCCGCTCGATCTTTCGCAAGGCCATGGCGGGGAGCGAACAATGAACCAACGTGTCCGCGTAGTCGGCAATCACGTCGGCGTAGTGTGGTGCAAGGCTTTCCGCCACCTCCATCGCTTCGGCGCTTTCATCAAAGGCGCCCTGCAACAGTTTGGCGACACCGAGTTCGCGATAGCCGTCGGCAAAGTCCGAACGCATCTTGGTGGCCTGCTTTGCGAAAGTCTCCGCCAATTGCAAAAGATCGATATCACCTCGGGCCGTCAGCAACCATTCCTTGGAGTAGGTGCGCGCCATAGAACTCTGCGCCGGGGCGAAATCGGGGCTTTCGCTGAGCGCGGCCTTCATTTCCTTGCGGGCGCGCCGCAGGTTCGGAAGTGTCAGCCGCGCCAGGTGCCGCCTGCCGACAAGATATCGATGGTAAGCGATCGGGTTCAGATCTTCGCGCAACGCCTCATGGCGCTCGATTTCGCTGGACACGGAGAGAGCGATCTGTCGGGCAACAACTCTCCTGTCTCTGGCGAGATCCATACGATCGAGGCTGAACCTTTCGGCCCAAACAATTTGATTCTGATCGAAAAAGATCAGTTGGGCGAACAGCGTCACTTCATCGCCGTTGCTGCTGATCCGCGTGTCGAGGATATAGTTGACGCGATGTCGTTCAAAGAAGGCCTTCTGCGTCTCCACCTGGTGACCGATCTGAACCGCCGAATACGGGGCGATGACCTCCAGGCTGTTGAAGACGCAAAATCCGATTGTGATATCCTCCACCAACGATGCGGCTAGAAAACCGGCTTGCGGCCGAGCGGATTGGTTCCTGGGCGGAAGCAGCACCAAGCGGGGAATGGCAATGCGGATATCGTCCGGCCCGAGGGGAAGAGCCGCCTCGAGTTTCGCCTTCGACGACATGGATGTCGAACGGCGAGATTTTGCGTCACCGTCATCGGATCCGGTGCGCGCGGCCATGCCTTTCGAAGTTGAACTGCGCCGCTGCTCGAAATAGCTGCGAAGGGATTCAACTTCCTCTTCCGCGTTGAAGATCCGTATGAGGAATTGCAGCGTTTCCGGATCCTTCGGCTCGGTCCGAAACAGGATAAGCGCGGCCTTCTTCACGAGTTCGGATTCCGTTCGCGACTGGGCCAATCGGGACGCCGTTCTCAACGTATTTGCGAGACGCTCGATATGGTCGTTTTCCCGTTCGGCAAGCCACCGCTGAAAATGACGGCTATGGCTGTGAACCGGCCCCAGAAAAGGCTGGTTCATCAGTTTCACCAGCTGTCTCAGTCGGGAGAACGGCTCAACCTCTTCGTCCTTGTCGGACAGCAACATATCGGAGGACAGAGACGCCTGGTCGAGGGTGAGCATGTTGCCGTGAGAGGAGAGGATGTTTACCCCGAGATCGTTTTGACGGGCCTTAATTCGCGAAATCACCTTGCGTAAAGTCGAAAGTGCAACGTCCCTGTCGGCCTCGCCCCAAAGAAAGCGAGCCAAGGTCGCTCGATCCGCCGAACCTTGATCGGTTGTGAACAAATACGCGAGAAGCAACAGCCCTTTCTCGGGAAACGCGACAGCGTTCCCATCCCCGTCAACGAGCTGCAACGTCCCGAAGGTCTTCAGAACAAAAGCCATTTTGCCCTTTAGTCACCACATGTCCGGCGTTCACGATGAAAAGTGAAGTGCACGTATTGCACAGTAGAAATCGCAAACACTACCCCAGCCGGTACTTTGTCCCAATGTCCTGCTAAATTCAACAAGCTTGTGTCTAAGGGTTGTGCCAAGTTTTCTATGCTGACTGGCATGAAGTTTCGCGATCGATCGTCGCGCCTTCGCATGCGGCAAGGTAAATCTGAACCTTCGTGCCGTTCGTTGCTTTTCAAAGCGGTGATCAGCAGGCCGAATCGTTGCTTTATTTCCGAATTCAGCTGGACATTCGAAGCGAGCATCGTTTTGGAAAGCCATGTTCCCAACGCCCAATATCCGACCCTCGTCTTTCCAAGCCGATATAAAATCGTAGAGGAGTGATTGAGGTCTCCAGACTTTGAAACGGAATCGCATCCCAACCCCTGAATATCGGTTGAGAAAACCGTCCCGCTTTGTTAGCAGGAAGATACCCACGCGGACGTGGTGGAATTGGTAGACACAAGGGACTTAAAACAAAATTGAGTGCACTGGCGGAAACGCCTGATGTAGAACTGCTCAAAGTCGGGGAAACCTTTCAGATGGCAATCCCGAGCCAAGCCCCGCAAGGGGAAGGTGTAGAGACTAGACGGGCAGCACCTAAGGCAGACGCTAGGGTGAAGGTATAGTCCAGACCACAAACGCCGGAAGGCGGCGGCGAAAGCCGTAGCTGGTAAGAAAATCCCTCGGCCTAGGCTTTGCGGGTTCGACCCCCGCCGTCCGCACCATTATTGGATTTGCATAAGATCGTGGCCAGACGGCGTGATGCGACGTGACCAAACCGCTGAAGACGATACAAGCCGCCGCCAATCTCCAAGGGATAAAATAAAAAAGGCGCGGCAAGCTTACGCTCGCCGCGCCTTATCATTCCGCGTCAAAGATCAGGCGAGCTTGGCAGCAAGCTTGGCGACATGGGCGCCTTGGTATTTCGCGCCTTCGAGTTCGATCTCGGAAGGCTGGCGCGAGCCGTCGCCGTTGGTGATGGTGGAGGCGCCGTAGGGCGAGCCGCCCTTGACTTCCTCGGTGCCCATCTGGCCCTGGAAGGCATAAGGCAGGCCGGCAACGACCATGCCCTGGTGCAGGAAGGTCGGGATGAAGCCGAGGATGGTCGATTCCTGGCCGCCGTGCTGGGTTGCCGAAGAGGTGAAGACCGAACCGAGCTTGCCGACGAGTTTGCCGGCGAACCAGAGGCCGCCCGTCTGATCCCAGAAATTGCGCATCTGCGAAGCGACCGTGCCGAAGCGGGTGCCGGCGCCGACGATGATCGCGTCATAGTCCGCCAATTCTTCGACGGTAGCGATCGGAGCGGCCTGGTCGACCTTGTAGTAGGAAGCCTTGGCGACTTCTTCCGGAACCAGTTCCGGAACGCGCTTGACGGTGACGTCGGCTCCGGCCGACTTGGCGCCTTCAGCAACCGCATAGGCCATGGTTTCGATGTGGCCGTAAGCCGAATAATAAAGGACGAGAACCTTCGCCATCTTCGATCTTCCTTCACGCAGTGGGTTGAATGTCATGGTCGGGAAGATTCTATCAGCGAGTTCATCCGCACACAGCCCCGCCTTGAAGAACGCAGTGTTCAACGCCCGTAGACCAAAATTCACTTGCGCTTCTCATTCCGGCTGGAATGAACGCGCCTGCTAGAACCGGATTCAGATTTTAGACCGGTCGACCTAAATCTGAATCCGGTTATAAATTATGTAGTGAGAGCATGATGTCGTCCGAAAACCGCTTACACTTTTCGGCATCATGCTCGGCTGTTTGCAAAGCGGCCGAAGGGCGCTACCTATTCACCAGCCTCATTTCACGGAAAATCCCATGAGCCATGCCATCGTCGTCACCGCCGCCATGCTCGCCATCGGCGACGAACTTCTTTCCGGCCGCACCAAGGACAAGAATATCGGCCATCTCGCCGACCTGCTCACGCTTTCCGGCATCGACCTCAAGGAGGTGCGCATCGTCGCCGACGACGAGGAGGCGATCGTCGAGGCGCTGAACGCGCTTCGCGCTCAATATGACTACGTCTTCACGTCAGGCGGCATCGGGCCGACACATGACGACATCACCGCCGATGCCATTTCCAAGGCGTTCGGCGTGCCCTGCGAATATGATGAAGAGGCGATGAGGCTGCTTGCCGATATGTACCGTCGCCGCGAGATGGAATTCACCGAGGCGCGCCAGCGCATGGCGCGCATGCCGCGCGGATCTGTCCATATCGCCAATCCGGTGTCGACGGCGCCGGGCTTCATCATCGGCAATGTCCATGTGATGGCCGGCGTTCCGCAGGTCTTCCAGGCAATGGTCGACAATGTGCTGCCGACGCTTCGAACCGGCACGCCGGTGCTGTCGCTCGCCATCGCCTGCCCTTACGGCGAAGGCGAGATCGGCACGCCCTTGACCGCAATCCAGAAAGCCCATCCGGACACCAGCATCGGTTCCTACCCCCGATATATCGGCCAGAAATTCTCGACCGAGATCGTCGTGCGCGGTCGCTCGCAGGCGGCGATCGATGCGGCCGGCGCCGAGGTGCACGCCATGATCGACGCCATCCGCCAGCGAAAGGACATTGCCGAAAACCATTCCGCCGAGGCTTGAGGACTATGCCGGAACCGGGGACCGAGCTTGATCTCCGTCAAGGAACGGAAGAACGGTCCGGTGCATTCCTTCCCTCGCGCACGCCATTTCAGCGCAAGGAGAATTGATATGTCTTACAAAACCATTCTCGCCATTCTCGATACAGCGGACAATAGCAGCGCGGTTGCCGATTTCGCCTTTGCCTTCGCCGCCGAAAGCGGCTCCCATGTGATCGGTCTGCATGCCGAAACCATCTCCGCCGTGCCGCTGGTGGCGCCGATGGAAATCCCCGATCCGGTCGCCGTGCAGGCGCTGCAGGATATGGCGCACGGCGAAACGATGGCGGTGGAGCGGATCTTTCGCGCCAAGGCTGAAGCATCGGGTGGCTCCTCCGAATGGCGCAGCTTTGCAACATCCACCGGCTACGGCTCCGCACCGCTGATCGAAAGCGCGCGCAGCGCCGATCTGCTGATCGCCTCGCAGGCCGACCCGGCCAAACCCTCCGACAGTCATGTCGACGTCGACAGCTTCCTGTTTGAAACCGGCCGGCCGGTGCTGATAATCCCCTATGTCATCCGGCAGCCGAAGCCGATCAAGCGCGTGCTGATCGCCTGGAACGGCTCGAAAGAGGTGGCACGCGCCACCTTCGACGCGCTGCCGATCCTCAAGGCTGCCGACGAGGTGGAGATCTTTTCGGTCGATCCGGCCGACACAGCACTGCAATCGCCGCTGACGCCAGGCGCCGAGATCGCCGCGACGCTCGCCCGCCACGGCGTGAAAACGACGCTTGCGACAGCCCGAAGCGTCGACAAAAACACCTCGCATGTGATCGAGAACCGGCTTTCGGACGACAGCATCGATCTTCTGGTGATGGGCGCCTACACGCATTCCTGGCTCTGGCAGATGATTTTCGGCGGCACGACGAAGACCTTGCTGCAGTCGATGACGGCGCTGACGCTGTTGTCGCGTTGACGGTTGCAGCGATCATCGCCGCTCTTGCCTTTTGCCGGCAAATTCCGTTAATTGCGGCGACCGATGACGGCTTCGAGCCTTGGCCACATCTCGCGCGTTGCAGCTCGCGAACTCGCGCAGTGCAGCTCGCGATCTCGCGCAGTTCCGGCTGCGCGATTTGCGTTTTGCCATCGCCGCCTGGAGTTCGTCCGGTCGCCGGCGAACGGCGTGTTGTTTTTTCATGCCGCGGAGCAGCCCGATGTCCCTTCCCGATAAAGCCTTTCCCGTTTCCTGGGATCAGTTCCACCGCGATGCGCGCGCCCTTGCCTGGCGGCTTGCCGGCCTCGACCAGACGTTCAAGGCGATCGTCTGCATCACCCGCGGCGGCCTCGTCCCGGCCGCGATCATCTCGCGCGAACTGAACATCCGGCTGATCGAGACCGTCTGCGTCGCCTCCTATCATGACTATGTGAACCAGGGCGACATGACGCTGCTCAAGGGAATAGCACCCGAGCTTCAGGAAAATGGCGGCGAAGGCGTGCTCGTCGTCGACGATCTGACCGACACCGGCAAGACCGCCGTTCAGGTGCGCACCATGATGCCGAGGGCGCATTTCGCCTGCGTCTATGCCAAACCGAAGGGTGTTCCCACGATCGATACCTTCATCACCGAGGTGAGCCAGGATACCTGGATCTACTTCCCTTGGGACATGGGCTTCACCTATCAGGAGCCGATCGCCAAGGGCCCGCGCTGATCGCCGATCAGAGCGCGCGATCCTCGTATTTACCACTTGAAATTGTTCCAGATTTTGTCCGCGGGGCCTCGTGAATCCGCTATCTGGATCTGCACATCTATTTTAACTTATGCTCATATACTAGGCAGCGTGCGAATCGCGTCAATTTGCGCTTAAAGCGTGCAGCGACGATACGGCATAGGGAAGTAACATGGCGCGGTGGGGGCGTATGAGAACGAGTATGGCCGTCGGGTTGGCGGCATGTCTGTTTTCGCTGGCGCCCGCCCGCGCCGAGCCTGCCTATATTCCCCTCGTGCGCGACTATGTCGAGACGCAGGTCCGGCCGATGGTGGAAACGCCGCTGGTGCTGAAAGCCATCGCCGAGCAGAACGCACAGTTCCGCGATGTCAGCGAAATGGATATGCGGGTGCTCGACGAGACCTACCGGTCGGAGGTCGATCAGCACCATCTGCAGATGGTCAAGCTGCTGCTCGACAAATCCGTGTCGCATTACCTGAAAACCAGGCAGGACGCCTCGCAGGGGGCGATCGTCGAATTCTTCGTCACCGACAGTCACGGGCTGAACGTGGGGCAAAGCACCATCACTACCGACTATTGGCAGGGCGACGAGGAGAAGTACCTCAGAACCTTCGCCAACGGCTCCCGCGAGATCTTCATCGACCGGGCGGAACGCAACGAATCCACCCAGATGCTTGAAACCCAGGCGAGCTTCGTCGTCATGGATGACGAAGACAGACCGATCGGCGTCGCCATCGTCACCATTGCCATCGATGCGCTCTGAAGAGTGCAATTTCCGCGCCGAATCAGCAGGCCGATTTGCGGCGAAAATGCCATCACAAGATTTGCCGCAAGACGCTTTTTTGCCGTTCCAGGCCTTTCCTTAGCCGGCGACGCCTGCAAGTCATTGTTATATCAGGGCTCCCCGGCTTTCCCCAATCTTCACAGGCGCATCCACAAGATGTTGTGGTTAGCAATCAATTAACGGCCAGCCCTTGACGGAATCACCTGTTTCAAACTTACTGTCTCTGATGTTGCGGCGGCGACAGGACCGGAGGTAACGAGACCGGTTCCCTTTTGAAAAATTGGATGCAGAATCAGGGCGATGTGCCGGGAACGGAAACAGGCCTGACGGGATTTCTGCGCGATTTTCAGCCTCCAAAAAAAGTGACATCAGGACTGGCGATAATAAGCTGTTAATACTATATTTAGCGTTTGCAGCCACCATCACCACAAGATACAGGAAGGGCATCTCCGGATGACACCCCTGTGACAATACGGAAACGAGACTGGCTGCACGACGACAAAGTGCCGCCGGATAGGAATTTTGCGCCCCGGTCGCGGGGACCGGGCGCCAACACGAGGTCAAGACCATGCGCATCGAACGTCGTTTCACGAAGCCCGGACAAGGCGCCTATGCGGATATCGAATTCCGCAAGGCGACGAGCGAGATCAAGAACCCCGATGGTTCGATCGTGTTCCGCCTCGAGAATATCGACGTTCCCGCGCAGTTCTCCCAGGTCGCGACCGATGTTCTGGCGCAGAAGTATTTCCGCAAGGCCGGCGTCCCCACCCGGCTGAAGAAGGTCGAGGAAAACGACGTTCCTTCCTTCCTGTGGCGCTCCGTTCCCGACGATGCGGCGCTGAAGACCCTGTCCAAGGACGAGCAGACCGGCTCCGAAATCGATGCGCGCCAGGTGTTCGACCGTCTTGCCGGCACCTGGACCTATTGGGGCTGGAAGGGCGGCTATTTCTCCTCCGAGGAAGATGCTTCGGCCTTCAAGGATGAGCTTGCCTATATGCTCGCCACCCAGCGCGTTGCCCCGAACTCGCCGCAATGGTTCAACACCGGCCTGCACTGGGCCTATGGCATCGATGGCCCCGGCCAGGGCCATTTCTATGTCGACCCCTTCACCGGCAAGCTGACCAAGTCCAAGTCGGCCTACGAACACCCGCAGCCGCATGCCTGCTTCATCCAGTCGGTCGAGGACGATCTCGTCAACGAAGGCGGCATCATGGACCTTTGGGTGCGTGAAGCGCGCCTGTTCAAATACGGCTCCGGCACCGGCTCCAACTTCTCGATGCTGCGCGGCGAAGGCGAAAAGCTTTCCGGCGGCGGCCGCTCCTCCGGCCTGATGAGCTTCCTGAAGATCGGCGACCGTGCAGCGGGCGCCATCAAATCGGGCGGCACGACGCGCCGTGCGGCGAAGATGGTGGTCGTCGATATCGACCATCCCGATATCGAGGAATACATCAACTGGAAGGTCAAGGAAGAGCAGAAGGTCGCGGCCCTCGTCACCGGCTCGAAGATCGTCGCCAGGCACCTGAAGGCGATCATGAAGGCCTGCTTCAATTGCGAAGGCGGCGACGATGGCGATTGCTACGACCCCACCAAGAACCCTGCCCTGAAGCGCGAAATCCGCGCTGCCAAGAAGGACCAGGTTCCCGAGAATTACGTCCAGCGCGTCATCCAGTTCGCCCGCCAGGGCTACAAGGATCTCGAATTCAAGACCTACGACACGGATTGGGATTCGGAAGCCTATCTCACGGTCTCCGGCCAGAACTCCAACAACTCGGTCTCGATCAAGGACGACTTCCTGCGCGCCGTCGAAAATGACGGCGAATGGAACCTGACCGCCCGCAAGGACGGCCGGGTGATGAAGACGCTGAAGGCGCGCGATCTCTGGGAAACCATTTCCTACGCCGCCTGGGCTTCGGCCGATCCGGGCATCCACTTCAACACGACGATGAACGACTGGCACACGTCGCCCGCCGGCGGCCCGATCCGCGGCTCGAACCCGTGCTCGGAATACATGTTCCTCGACGACACGGCCTGCAACCTTGCCTCGCTGAACCTCCTGCAGTTCAAGGACAAGGCCACCAAGCGCATCAACATTGCCGATTACGAACACGCCGTTCGCCTGTGGACCGTCGTGCTCGAAGTCTCGGTGATGATGGCGCAGTTCCCGTCGAAGCGCATTGCCGAACTCTCCTATGAATACCGCACGCTCGGCCTCGGCTATGCCAATATCGGCGGCCTGCTGATGTCTTCCGGCATTCCCTACGACTCCATCGAAGCCCGCGCCATTGCCGGTTCGTTGACCGCGATCATGACCGGCGTCTGCTATGCGACCTCGGCCGAAATGGCGGGCGAACTCGGGGCCTTCCCGAACTTCGCGCCGAACCGCGAGAGCATGCTGCGGGTCATCCGCAACCATCGCCGCGCCGCTTATGGCGAAACCTCCGGCTATGAGGCCCTGTCGATCGACCCGGTCGCGCTGATCCATTCGGAAAACCCGGACCAGGATCTCGTCGCCCATGCCAAATCGGCCTGGGACAAGGCGCTCGCGCTCGGCGAACAGCATGGCTACCGCAATGCCCAGGTCTCCGTCATCGCGCCGACAGGCACGATCGGCCTCGTCATGGATTGCGACACCACCGGCATCGAGCCTGACTTCGCCCTCGTCAAGTTCAAGAAGCTCGCCGGCGGCGGTTACTTCAAGATCATCAACCGCGCCGTGCCCGACGCACTGCGCACGCTCGGCTATTCCGAAAGCCAGATTGCCGAGATCGAGGCCTATGCCGTCGGCCACGGCAACCTGAACCAGGCGCCGGCGATCAACCCGTCGACGCTGAAGACCAAGGGCTTCACCGACGAGAAGGTGGAAGCCGTCAACGCCGCGCTGAAGAGCGCCTTCGACATCAAGTTCGTCTTCAACCAGTGGACGCTCGGCGCCGACTTCCTGAAGGAGACGCTGAAGGTTTCCGACGAGCAGCTCGCCGACATGAGCTTCAGCCTGCTCGACCATATCGGTTTCTCCAGGAAGGACATCGAAGCCGCCAACATCCATGTCTGCGGCGCGATGACGCTGGAAGGCGCACCCTTCCTGAAGGCCGAACACCTGCCGGTGTTCGATTGCGCCAATCCATGCGGCAAGATCGGCAAGCGCTACCTCTCGGTGGAAAGCCATATCCGCATGATGGCGGCCGCCCAGCCCTTCATCTCGGGCGCGATTTCCAAGACCATCAACATGCCGAACGACGCAACCGTCGAGGATTGTAAGAACGCCTACCTCTTGTCTTGGAAGCTCGGCCTTAAGGCCAATGCACTCTATCGCGACGGCTCGAAGCTGTCGCAGCCGCTTAATGCCTCGCTGATCGAAGACGAGGACGATGAGGATGCGCTGGAGGAACTGCTGCAGGCGCCTGTCGCCGCCCAGGCCGTCACCATCACCGAGAAGATCATCGAGCGAGTGGTCGAGCGTGTTTCCCGCGAACGCGAAAAACTGCCGAACCGCCGCCAGGGCTATACCCAGAAGGCTGCCGTCGGCGGACACAAGGTCTATCTCCGGACCGGCGAATTCGGCGATGGCCGCATCGGCGAGATCTTCATCGACATGCACAAGGAAGGCGCTGCCTTCCGCGCGATGATGAACAATTTCGCCATCGCCATCTCGCTCGGCCTGCAATACGGCGTGCCGCTCGAGGAATATGTCGAGGCCTTCACCTTCACCAAGTTCGAGCCGGCCGGCATGGTCATCGGCAATGATGCGATCAAGAACGCCACCTCGATCCTCGACTATGTCTTCCGCGAGCTTGCCGTCTCCTATCTCGGCCGCCATGACCTGGCGCATGTCGATACGTCGGATTTCTCCAACACCGCGCTCGGCAAGGGCATCCAGGAAGGCAAGACCAACCTGCTCTCCACCGGCTGGACCCGCGGCTACAAGCCGACGCTGGTTTCCGGCACCGGCGGCGAACGCCAGGCGGGCGAACCTAAGGGTGCGGCAACCGCCGCCCCTGCCCGCGCCACTTCGACCGGCACCGTCACCGTCTTTGCCGGCAGCGCTGCTCGCAAGCTGGAACCGACGGTTGCCATCTCCACCTCCGAAATCGTCGCCTTCAAGCGCGATTACGAGGAGCGCGCCAAGGAATTGGCCGAAGAGATTGCCGAAGAGGTAACCGAGGAAATCACCAGCGACGCCACCGCACTCTTCTCCGACAAGGCAGCAGCGGACGCGGCGACGGCGAAATCCGAAGCCAAGAAGCGGGAAGCCGAACGCCGCCAACGCTCGATCATGCAGGGCTATACCGGCAACATGTGCTCGGAGTGCCAGAACTTCACGATGGTGCGGAATGGGACTTGCGAGAAGTGCGACACGTGTGGGGCGACCAGCGGGTGCAGCTGAGTAGGCTCTCCCTACTCTTCTATAGGCAGTCAGTTATTTTGTCGCACGGCCACTAAAGTGATGCAGTAATGATCTCGTCCGAATGAGCAAATTCGGACGAGATAAAACATTAATTGAAAAGCGCACGGAGATAATTACTCACGTTCGAGCCGCGCGTAATATTCGGCGAAGCGGACGAAAACATTTGCCATTGGAGACGTTCACGGACGCGCCACGATTGCAGCGACTATCAGAAGAGACCGGTCGCTTGGATAGGCTTAGGATGCAGCGGGCGTTCGAGGCGTCGCGGCGGGCCTGGGCCCGGAGGTGCGGGGCGTCGATCTTGGGAGCCCTATGAGATCCGCTGCACGTTCGATCCGGACGCGCGTGAGACCGCTTTCCGACTTCCCGCGGTTCAGCATTTCGCGATGAACCTTCGGATACCAGGCGATCTCTGCGGCGAGCGCCGGATATTGGGGTGCTGCGTTTCGACGCTGCTTGAGTGCATTTCCAATCCAGTACCAACCCGTTTTCGGCGAAAGGAGCCATGCGTCCACGAAGTCGGATGGTTCGATGTGCGCGAGGATCGGTATGTCCTCATACTCCATCACGCCATTGTGCGTATGACAGACCTTCTCGAAAAACTTCTGGCCGTTTGACTTCAGCACCTCCAGAAGTGCGGGTGCCTCTCCCGGCAGCATTTTATCCCTCGCCTTGATCCGTGAAACTACAAGATGATCGAAAACCTCTTTGAACTCCGCCTTGTACGAATCGGCGACCCAATATCCAACTCCACCGTGCGACGATGCAAAATCGTCAGTCCACATCCAACCTGCCGGTCTAGGAGGCAGTTTCCCTGCCTTAAGCAAGTCGTCGATATAGGTTTTTGAGGCGTCCGCTACCTGTCGCAGCGTACTCTTTGAAGCGCCGCTTGAAGCCATCATCATCTTCAACGAAACGATATGCAGGATCTCGCCAGACGAAGACGCTTCGCGCTTTTCAAATTGCTCGTTCATTCGCTGTAGCGCCTGGTCGACGTCTTGGTCGTCCAATTTGTCGAAGCTCCCCACGACCTGCCAGGGCGGAGCTGCCTCCTTCTCCAGAAAGTAGGCGCTTCGGTTCAGGCTGTCTCGGATGTGCCCCTGATCAAAACGTCCATCGAACAGCATTTCGATCAGCACTTCGTCCCCTAGCAGCGTGCTGGAGATGTCGACGGACGAATATTTCTGCGCCGCGGCAACGAACGCCGGAGGTTCTGGCGGGTCGGCGCGGTTGCGGCCCCGATCCATCCGAAAACCGAAGATCTTTTCGCCACGCTTGAGCAGGTCCGCGCGCTCCAGTCTGTTGGACCGTGTCTCAATGGCCAGCGCTGAAAACATTCGTATCAGCTCAATGACGGCCATGTCATTCGCGAGGTGACGATCCTCGAGAGCATTTACCAGACGACCGACGTCCTCGACCACGTGCCTTAGAACACGAAGCGAGGCCGCGCCGGATTCTCGGAACATGGATAATACCTCCCGTCTCTTCTCACCTAGACGATCAGCGACGCCGGGCCTCTCGAAAAACGTGACGAACGCTTGAAACGCAGCTTCGACGTTCGGCACGATATTGATTGTTTGGCCGAAAACCTTCTCCTTGTTTTCCGCGAACGACTTCACGACCTTCGTGTCGTGGGCGATGACGATCACCCTGCATCCATGGTGCTCCACGTATCGGTTGATGAGGCCCAGCAAGATGTCGTTGGCAACAGTGCATCTCTCAAGATCGTCGAAGATCAGAGGTCGGGAGAGATCCACCTGGTTCCTTATCAAGGATCCTGCGATCCAACCGGCCAGGCCTCCAGTGCCGATGGCGCCCCAAACCGGTATGTTGACGGACGTGCCATCTACCTTGTCGGCTACCCGTTTGACCGCGGAAGCCCAAGGGAACATCTTTGTAAATACCTGGGCCTCAACATCTTCGGGCGTATTGAGGCCGAACAAGCTGACGTAATAGGAGTGCGTGTCAGGCAACGCGTTCCGAACCTGGAAGGTTTTGCCGCTGCCCCAGTCGCCGGTGACGAGAACTGCGTATCCGGGCTTCCTTCTTCCTATGTAGTAGGCAAGATACTGGTCAAGATGAGTCACCGGTTCGACAGCGAGGCTTGTCACGTCCTCGGGCTCTTTGTGCTCCGGTGCTGCAATTTTCGTCTCCTCGCCCCGTTTGAACCAATTTCGCATGTATTCTCCGTTAGATACCGTCCTCAATTACGCGACGTCGAACTCCCATTCGTCGGACGTCGTAAAAATACCGCATGCGGTTCCAAGCGCGAGAAGCGTCCAAAGCCTGTCCGGCGTCGGTGCGAAGCCGCCGCTAGGCTGCTTGCGCACAAGCATCCAGCCGTCACCCTCGAGGCCGATCCTCAAGCGCTTCTTTCCGTCACCACCTCGTACGGCGGACCAGTGGACATGTTGGCCTATAACCCAGCGCTCCACGACCTCTCTCCACAAAGCGGAGAGTGGTCTCTCTGAAAGCGCATCAATCCGGCGTGTCATCAGACCCATCGGCATTCTGTCCGGACGTCCCTCGATCGCGTTCAGGACGCCCTCGGGAAGATCCCTACCCTCGAATTCCTTTGTCACTGCCCGGACAATAGCTACAGACCTTGCCACTAGTGCTGGAATACGAGGCCGCTCCGAGTACTGGGCGTGCTGAAGAGCATGCATCATTTCCACGACACCTGTGTGTGGAAGAGCAGCGCCGGCAGGCCAGCCTTTGTCTTTCGCTGCAGCGCGTATCCGTTCCATGTACTCTCCGACGGATCCGCTGTTCGCATAGTCGGCGTCCTGCAGCCGGGACATCTGATGCGCATGGTCCGTTATATCGTCAATGCTGCGTGAACGGTTTGAGGTCTCGCTAAGGAACACCTCAACCCACAGCATCAGGGTTTCGGTGGCAAGTCGCTGAAGCTGGCGAACCTGCAAATGGCAAAGCATGGTTGCCGATTTGCGCATTTCCGCAAGATCGCCCTCGTTCGATACGATGGCGCCGTTTTTTGACAGGGCGCGACGCAGGCCATCGATATCGAGCGGGCCTTCGTCAACAAGGATCGAGCGCAGCAGATCGATCGTCGCCTTGCGCCGGCGGACTTCTTTCCAAGCCCGGTTAGAGCTGCCGACTTCGTAGAAGAGTTGACGAAACACTTCGACTTCGGCATCCGTCGGATCATCGACGTGCAGTACCTCGGCGAACATTTCCAACTCCTTGACACGAATGGTCGGAGGATCCAGCTCAAAGAACCGCGCCGGCAAACTGGCGGATATAATGGCGTCGATCGCTTCGAGGGCGGGAAGCGCCTCCTCGGCCCAACCGAACATCCCATCTTCCGGCTTCAAAAACCGCAGCGCCTTTATCGAAGGCCCATACTCGGTAGGCGCCATGAAGCTGGTCCGCTCTTTCTTGTAGCGCTCCCAGTTCGGTCCGGAGAAGGTAAATGTGTCGGTCCCTGGTTCGGCGTTGAGGTATCTTCTTACTGTGACCTCGCCACGGAATGGACTACCGACCATGGAGTGTGACCACGCGTACATCGCCTCATATCTCGCGACGAGGTCGTGCATCGTTTCAGGCGTCATGCCCTTGCGTTGGGCGTATCGCGCGGCTCGCCACCACGCCCAAGCCATGAAGGTGTACGGCCGGATATACCGAGTAACATTGTTGATGCCTGGGACCGTGGCGTCCATAAGATCAAGATTGAGCTGTCTTAGCCCAATCGGATCGACGCCGCTCTCCGTGAGCGTGAGTTCGCCGACCACCCTGAAACCCGGAGCGTCGTCCAATGATCTGTCGATTTCGTCGAGTCGCATGGTCGATACCTTAAAGTGAGATGTCGATGACGACGCAGCCGCACCGCATGTAGGTGCATGACGCAATACGCTTGGCCGCGAGCCTGCCTCGCTGCTCGAGCGCCAGACCCATGTTGCAAGCTGGGCACGCGACTTTGTCTGATCGCCGAGACGTAAGGTAGGCGATGCGGCTGGGCTTGGACTTACCCTGGACCACCTTCTCGATGGTGCTGCGCTCTTGGGGGCTGGCGCCTTCCGGTATGGTGACAACCTGCGTACCCACCGCCAGAGCCGCTTTAAGCTCCTTCATCGCGCTCCATTGTGTCTTTGACCCGACTAGCCGCGCCCATGCCTGTTTCCATTCGGCGTCCTGTCCTTCGGGATAGATCCGACGCTCTTCGGTACCGCTAGCGGTTGGCTCGAAGAGGTTCTTGAAATCCTCGTCCAACTCCCCTCCGATCCAAGTCTGCAGGGCGGCGTGCATCCTCGGTGCCAACATCCCATCCGATATGACCATCCGTGTAGCAATGATTGAGAAGCATTGATCGAGGGACGTCGGATCCGTGTCTGTGGGTCTGGCCCCGACCGCCGCTCGGTGCCAACGGCGCATCAAAAAGTGGAGGAGCTCGTCCGGCGCTTCGGTACGAGGGACGATTTGGATCATCATGTCGAACAAGACGAAAAGGCCCGCCGCCCTCTGTGAGCCTGCAGGGTGCTCTTCGAGCTTGGCGAAGAGTTGCTCGAACGCCTTCTCGACGATTGGCCATTGAAGATGCTGATTGCTCCGCTTGTTTTTTATGGAAGGCTTCCGCACCACGTCCTCTCCCACACGCGGTTCGCTATCCTCGTCGGGATAGTCTGCAGCATCGTCGTGCGATTGCGGCATCGCATTCGCGAGGTGGCGAACAAGGGCCTCGATTAAAGCATCGCCGGAGTGAGCGGCTTCCAGTCCCGTCCCTGTCCCATCCATGTCAAACGCGCTGGTGCCGCGCAAAGCTGACAGATTTTGGCCGAAGAACGATATGGCATCCTTGCGGTCGGACTTGCCACCTCCCGAGCGGGCGGACGCGTCGAACAGGAGTTGGGGATCGCGGGCGAAAAAGTCGAGGATTGCGCCGACGTCGGCGAGGGTGTCCAGTCCACTGATTATGCGGTTAATGACGCGCGCGATTGGACCTCTCCGTGAAATCGCTCCAATAAGATCCCGCAGGATTAGCCAGCCCCTAAGTTCGATATCACCCCTTATGAGGATCACCTGAACCGATGTAGCAAGGGTAAGTGGATCCATGTTCGACGGAGGAGCGAACCTAAATTTGCCGCTCCCGTCGATCGACACGGCGCCGACTTGCTGTCGCCGAGTTCCAGAGGAAAGAAAAGCATCCCAGTCGCCGGTCGCGTCGAGGCCCATCACCCGGCCGACGACGGCGCCGCCCTTGTAGTCGACAATCAGCCCCGCCCCGCTCGATGGCTTAGGCTCTCTTTCCTCCGTTGAAATGCTGTCGCTCCGGGTCGTCGGGCGCCAGCCCAATGAAGTTGAACGGTCGGTTGGACGGACGACGACGGCTTCAATGTTGCGACCGAGCAGTGCGGGCACCGTAGCGTTCGCGCTACCAGTCACCACAAGCCGACCTTTCTCGCACTGGATATCGAAGAGCTTCGAGTGGAGCGAGCGCCGATCTTCGAAAAGCTCGCTGGTGACCCGCTTGCAAGGAAAACCGGCCATCGTGGCCTCCTTGAATTCGAACATTGACGGGGCCCTTAGCGGTACCATTACCGACACGTCGGCACACTCAAGGCCTGAAGCCAACGCTTCCACGCCAGCGTGCTGGGTGAAGAAGGGTGAAACAATCGTGAGGGCGCGCGCGCCTCCGAGCTCGTCTGCCATCTCGCGGAATTGAGGAATGAGCGAGCCCTTCATCGTATGGAGCAAACGGCTTCTGCCTTCTCCTGTCTGAATGGACGCACGCCGTGCTATGTCGATAAATTGATTGAGGCTTGGAGGCCTCAGACACTCGAAGCGACGTCCCGGGATTGAAGCAGCAGCCATCGCCTCTAGCATTTCGGCTAGATCGGCAAAGCAGCGCGAATCCTTACCTGGACGAAGAATCTCCAGCACCTCGTGGTTGTAACCCCATCCACCGAACGAAAGATTGCCCGAGCCGACCGTGGCGCGAATGTTTCCGCTGTCATCCGCAAGCAGGGAGATTTTTGGATGAAAGACGCCACCATCGACCTTGATCGGAACGAGGTCGTAGTCCCGGCCAACGCCAATTGCGCCTACGTCGCTGAGGGACGAGAGATAGCCTTCGAGATCGGTCAGTACCGTAAAGTCTTTAAAGCTGCGGTTGACCGACGAAAGCGGAACAGCTTCCAGAAAAGACAGGCTGAGCGAGTAGGTTGTGAAGAGAAGTGAGCTCCACTTCGCGGCGCCCAGCAGATCGCGTGGCGAAAAATGCGTGATTTCCATTAATGCTCCCGAACCCAGTCGACCAAGACTGGTCGAATCTCCCAGTTTTGAAGCATTGGTCATCCCGCGTAAGTTGTCGAGATCTCACGATCGTACTTTTCTTACTCAACCTGCAAATCTTGCTTTTCCAAGACACGCCAAGGCGCAAACCGTGGGATCACTTACGACGCGATTGACGAGGACGGACCTGACCCGGCGTCCGAGGTGAGCAAGACGTTTCCGCACGATCCTATGGGCACGGTGGTGACGGCCTTCTACTCCGCGCTCGCTGCAGCCGATGGTGAAACCGCCTCAGCGTTTGGTCGTTCCGGAGAAGCGCGGCCAAGGCCCCTCAACGAAGCGTCGATCCACGCCTACTTCGGCGCGATGTCGCAGCCGCTCAAACTCACAGGCACGCGCTGCGCGGCAATGATGATGTCAGGGTTTCGTACGAATACGTCACCAATGATGGACGTCGCTGCCAGGGTCGCGCCGATGTCCAGACCACCTACGTGTTTGGCAAGACCCTGGTCTCGAGGATAAAGGCGCTTGATGGCTGCTAGGCGCCGTCATCGCTTGACGGTGGTCATCGCAATGACCACCTCGCCCTCCCTTTGGACAAACTACCACACCTCGCCGCGGACCGGCGATCCTTACTCGCCATACCTATAGGAATTGGCATCGCATTTGTGCCACATTTTATCGCTCTCGGGTTCATCGTTATGGCCGTAGCACCAGTCGACACGATTGAGCAGCGGACCGAGCTCGTCGCGCCGTTTGCATGCCCGTAGCGTCTCGGCGCCCTCGCGATCGACACTCGTGCGGCAGATGTCGTCCAGTCCTGTCCACTGATGGATCAACCGATCCGGCGCCTTGGTCCCCTTGTCCGTGGCGAGTACCTTTCCAGTCTCGGACTCGATCTGCAGAGAGGCCGTGTTCCACACGAAGGAGAATTCCGCCATGCCGGAGGAAGTCTTACCCGTGTCCCTGTTTCCGGCAAACCACTCAACGATTCCCGACATTTCGCATTTTCCGGCACAGCTCGCAGTCACGGAGCCGGGCTTGACGCTGTAGATGCGCTGCGGCCAGCGTTGGGCGAAGGTCGCCTTGTCCTTTAGCACGACGTCTTTGTCGACCGAGGTTCCGAAGAAGGAGACCTGGTCGGCATAGATGCTCTTCATGAAATCAAGCGCCGAGGCGTTGTCTTTTGACCATTCGTCATTGTACCGGTTGACGAAATCAACAGCTTCCGTGGTCAGGTCGCCGGGTGCGGATGCGGCCGCCTCCTCGGAAGCGCTGGGGTCAGACGGCATATCGGCGGGTGTTGCGCTCACCTCAGGCGCGGCGGCAGGCGGCGGCGCGCTTTCCTGCGGCGCAGGCATATCCTCGGGCGTGTTGATGTTCCAGTTCCGCATTTCCGCAGCAGTGAGATACCTTATATCGGTGCTGTCGATCGACAGGCTGAGCTGAAGCAGATTGGGGCTGACCCCCATGTCGTTGAGATAGCCGATGATCTCGCCGGTCATCAATTGAACGGTCGAGACTGCCAATTTGTTGTCCATGGGGATATCGTCGGAAAGGGAAATCCGATGCACGCCGATGGAGCCCGGCTCGGCAAACCTTTCGACGCCACCGACGAAGGCGAAGGCGCAGGCCGATGCACATTCCAGGGCTCTGATCTGGAGTGTTCTTGCATTCAGCGCGCGGATGGCGCGGCCGAAGCTGATCGCACTGACCACGTTTCCGCCGGGCGAGTCAAAGCTGATGTAGTCCGCTTGGGACTGCTTGTATTCGTCGACAAGCTGCGTCGGATCGTCGGAGAATTCAAACACGCCCTTTATCACCAGGCCACGCTCTCCCGGGGCGCCGTCCAGACGTTGGTAGGAAATTGCCGCATGCCCCTCTCCGGCCATGGCGACGAACGCCAGCAACATCGCGATCAACGAGACGGATTTCCCCGTTCTTCCCCAGCCCTCAAGCACCTGTACCTCTCCTGTCATCATTCGCAGCATAGCTTGGCGGCTCTGTATAGCCAGCTGATGAAATCACCTGCCCCCGTGAATCCCGGCCGTCCGCACCCAGCCGACGCCGATTACGGTCTGAAGAACAATGGCTTCGCAGAGAATGTTGATGGCGACCCCAGCAGCATCCGATCAATGCACAACGGGCGATCTTCTGGCAAGCGTCACAATCAGAAGTGATGGGACAAGGTAAACGGCGGTGCTCGCCGGGAAAGGATCGCGGTTCACAAGGCATCATAGACGTGCGCATTGAATATCGGCTATGTCGCCTGCATCGACGCATTTGACCAACGAGGCCTTCGTGACTTCTCCCTATGACAATCACGCCCTCGACCTGACGAGCGATCCCGATTTCTTCTCCCTTCTCACCGGCAGCTACATGCGCATCGTCGGTCGTCCTCTTGTCCAGGACGGGCAAGGGCCGGACTGGCTCTACAACCACGCGCCTTTCGTGGTCCTCGCGCACAATACGCTGCCCGATCCGCGCTTCATCTACGCGAACCGCACGGCGCAGACCTGTTTCGAATATAGCTGGGATGAATTCATCGCGCTGCCGTCGCGGCTTTCGGCCGAGCAGCCTGATCGCGCCGAGCGTCAGCGGCTGTTGAATAGTGTCGCCCGCGATGGTTTCGTCGACAATGGTCGCGGCCTCAGGATCGCAAAATCCGGGCGCCGTTTCTGGATCGAGAAGGTGACCGTCTGGCAGCTTATCGACGAAACGGGCAGGCGGCTGGGTCAGGCGGCGACGTTCCCTTCCTGGCGGGACGCGTAGTCTCTCCGTCCAGTTACCGGGCCTCAGCCTGATGCGTTGTACCCCAGCGGTGATATCACGGCTTCACACGGTCGGGATGCGCCGCCTGGAAGGCCGGCAGTTCGGCGCACCGGGCGTCGATATCAATGATGCGCTTGAAATGCGTGATATCAGCGCCCCAGCGACGGGCGTTGTAAACCTGCGGGACAAGGCAGAGGTCGGCCATGGTCGGCGCATCGCCAAAGCTGAAGGCTCCGCCGGCTTCGCCGATCATCGCCTCCAGTTGGCCAAGTCCGGCGGCAATAAAATGCTTCATCCACTCCTCGCGGGCGTCAGCCTTCTCGGTCAGGGTCATGAGATGCGACACGACATGCAGGTTGCAGATCGGATGGATGTCCATGGCGACGGCGTATGCCAACGCCCGGACGTGCTGGCGATCGGCACTGTCTCCCGGCAGCAATCCGCACTCCGGCCGCAGCTCGGCCAGATACTCGATGATGGCGAGCGACTGCGTCAGGATCTTTCCATCGATCACCAGGGTCGGCACCAGCCCCTGCGGGTTGAGCGCGAGATAGTCCGGCGTCTTGTGCGCTCCCTCCAGGAGATTGACCGGCACCGCCCTGTAGTCGATCTTCAGCAGGTTGAGCGCGATGCGGACACGATAGCTCGCCGACGATCGCCAGTAGTCGTAAAGAACGACCTCGTTCATTGCGGCCCCTCTTCCCCATAGTGTTCGACGGTCTGCTCGATTGCCCCGAAGATCGAATGGCCGGCACGGTCCTTCATCTCGATGCGGACCTGATCGCCGAACCGCATGAAGGGGGTCTTCGGCGCGCCGGTTTCGATCGTCTCGATCATCCGGATTTCGGCGATGCAGGAGTAGCCGTCGCCTCCGTCTTCGACCGGCTTGCCCGGGCCGCCGTCCCGCTTGTTGGAAACCGTTCCCGAGCCGATGATCGTTCCGGCCACGAGATGGCGGGTTTTGGCGGCATGGGCGATCAGCTGGCCGAAATCGAACGTCATATCCACGCCGGCATTGGCCTTTCCGAACGGCCTGCCATTCAGGCTGACGTGCAGCGGCAGATGTAGCTTGACGCCATCCCAGGCGTCTCCGAGCTCGTCGGGGGTGACCGCGACCGGCGAAAATACCGAAGCCGGCTTTGACTGGAAGAAGCCGAACCCCTTGGCCAGCTCGCCGGGAATCAGGCCGCGCAGCGACACGTCGTTGACGAGCACCACCAGGCGGATGGCCTCGCGCGCCGCTTCCGGACTTGAGCCCATTGCAACGTCGCCGGTGATGACGGCGACCTCGCCCTCCATGTCGATCCCATAGGCCTCGTCGGCCATCACGATCGGGTCGCGCGGCGCGAGGAAACTGTCCGAGCCGCCTTGATAGATCAGCGGATCGGTCCAGAAGCTTGCCGGCATCTCGGCGCCGCGCGCCTTGCGCACCAGTTCGACATGGTTGACGTAAGCGGAACCATCGGCCCATTGATAGGCCCGCGGCAGAGGTGACGTAGCGTCATGCTCATGAAAACGCAGTGTCGGCTGGGCGCCGGTCTCGATGCCTTCGGCAATCAGCCGGAGTCTCGGCGCGACATGCTCCCAGTCGTCGAGGGCTACCTGCAGCGTCCGGGCGATATGGCCAACTTCGGAGCAGCGGGTGAGGTCGCGGGAAACGACGACAAGGCGGCCGTCCCTGGTGGAGTCCTTCAAGGTCGCAAGTTTCATGTGCCAATTCCGATGCTATCACTTGATACCGGGGGTTCCGTCGAACTTGCGTTCCAGGCCGTCCCAGCACTCGAGGTAATCGTCCTGCAGGGTTTCCAGCTCGGCTGCGTATTTCGTCAGCTGCTGCGGGTATCGGGTCTCGAACATGAAGGCCATGGTGTGATCGAGCTTGACGGGTTTGAGCTCGGTATTGGATGCCTTTTCGAAGGCAAGCGCGTCCGGCCCATGGGGAAGCATCATGTTGTGCAGGCTCATGCCGCCCGGCACGAAACCCTCCTCCTTGGCGTCATACTGGCCATGGATCAGGCCCATGAACTCGCTCATGATGTTGCGGTGGTACCAGGGCGGTCGGAACGTGTGCTCGGCGACCAGCCAACGCGGCGGAAAGATCACGAAATCGACATTCGCCGTGCCTGCATCTTCGGTCGGCGCCGTCAGCACCGAGAAAATCGACGGATCGGGATGATCGAAGCGGATGGCGCCCACCGGAGAAAACGTCCTGAGGTCATATTTGAACGGGGCGTAGTTGCCGTGCCAGGCCACCACATCGAGCGGCGAATGACCGATATCAGTGACATAGAATTTTCCGCACCACTTCACATGAACACGGCACGGCGTTTCCTTGTCCTCGAAAGCGGCAACGGGTGTCTTGAAGTCGCGCGGATTTGCCAGGCAGTTGGCGCCGATCGGTCCGCGGTCCGGCAGCGTGAATTTGGCGCCGTAATTTTCGCAGATGTAGCCGCGCCAGACCGTCTGCTCGCCGGTCCTGAGGATTTTGAACATCATGCCGCGGGGGATGAGGCATATCTCCAGGGGCTCGACATCCATGATGCCCATTTCGGTGAACACCCTGATGGCGCCGAGCTGCGGCACGATCAGCAGTTCGCCGTCGGCATTGAAGAAGTAATCGTCGACCATGTCCTCGTTGAAGAGGTAGGCATGCGCTGACATGCCGACCTGGGTGGCGGCATCGCCCGCCGTGGTGATGGTCCGCACCCCTTGCAGAAAAGTCAGCCTCTCCTCGGGTGCGGGGATCGGATCCCAGCGAAGCTGGCCGAGGGGAAGCGAATGTTCGTCGAGGCAGGGCGCGGTCTTCCAGAGCGGATAGGAGATGTTGGAGAAGCGGCGAGTGTGACGCACGCTCGGGCGAATGCGGTAAAGCCAGGACCTTTCGTTCGTGCCGCGCGGCGCGGTGAAGGGCGAGCCGGAAAGCTGCTCGGCATAGAGACCATAATTGCATTTCTGCGGGCTGTTCTGGCCCTGCGGCAAGGCGCCGGGAAGCGACTCGGTCTCAAAGTCGTTGCCGAAACCCGGCATGTAATTCAGCCTGACAGCCGCCGCGGCTTCACCGTCGACCGTCTGGATCGATGTCTGGTCCATACTTATCTCCTCCCGTAACTCTCCCCTCCGCCGTGCGTCTTTCAGACGCGCGGGAGAGTTTACTCCGCTGCCGTCCCGATGACACCACGCTTGATCTGATCGGCCTCGATCGACTCGAAGAGAGCGCGAAAATTGCCTTCGCCAAAACCCTCGTCGCCCTTGCGCTGGATGAATTCGAAGAAGATCGGGCCGATGACGGTCTTGGAGAAGATCTGCAGCAGGATTTTCGTCATGCCGCCATTCACCACGCCTTCACCGTCGATGAGGATGCCGTGCTTCTTCATGCGCTCGATCGGTTCGCTATGGCCGTTCACCCGTTCATAGGACATGTCGTAATAGGTCTCCGGCGGACCCGGCATGAAGCGCAGGCCGTTGTCGGCAAGCCGGTCGGTGGCCCCATAAATATCCTCGGTGCCGACGGCGATGTGCTGGATGCCTTCGCCCCGGTACTTCTTCAGATATTCCTCGATCTGGCTGGTGTCGTCCTTCGATTCGTTCAGCGGAATGCGGATCTTGCCGCAAGGAGAGGTGATGGCGCGGCTGACCAGACCGGTGATGCGGCCGTCAATATCGAAGAAGTGGATCTGCTTGAAATTGAACAGGTTGCGGTAAAAAGCCCACCACTTGTCCATGTTGCCGCGGAAGACGTTGTGGGTCAGATGGTCGAGATAATAGAAACCGATCCCCTCAGGCTGCGGGTTGCGCTCGGCAAGCCAATCGAATTCGGCATCGTAAGCCGATCCTTTTGCCCCATAGGTCTCGACGAAATAGAGCAGCGAGCCGCCAATGCCTGTAATGGCCGGGACGTCGAGCAGCTTGTCATCACCTTCATAGGGAGTGGCGCCTTTCGACACCGCATGGTCGAAAGCGTGTTTAGCGTCGACGACACGCCAGGCCATCGACGCGGCGCAGGGACCGTGCTTTGCGACGAAGCGAGCGGCATGCGTACCGGGTTCGGCATTCACGACATAGTTGATGTCGCCCTGGCGCCAGACGGTGATGTCTTTCACCTTGTGCCTGGCGACCGCAACATAGCCCATGCGTGTGAAGAGCTCGCTGAGCTTCTCAGGTTCGAGATGCGCGAACTCGACAAATTCGAAGCCGTCGGTGCCGGCCGGGTTGTCGGCGGTGATTTCGGATGGCGGCGCGTCGTGCGGGAAAGGACCCATTTTCTCCTCCTGACCAGATAGAGTTTGACTGCGCAAAGTGTGGCCCAAAACCCGCGCAAAATCCTTGCATTCTTCATGTCGCAAGACGATATTGTGCACAGTTCGTGAGTATTTTTAGGATTTCGTGCAATGGATGAACAGCTCGACAAATTGGATCTACGCCTGCTGCAGGAACTGCAAAAAGACGGCAGGCTGACGAATAACGAGCTGGGAGAGCGGATCGCGCTTTCACCGTCGCAATGCTCGCGCCGGCGGACAAGGCTGGAGACCGAGGGCTACATCCGCAGCTACCGGGCCTATCTCGATCGGGAAAAACTCGGCCTGGATATGCTGGTGGTCATTTCCGTGACCCTGGCCACCCACAATAGAGACAATGCGCAGCGTTTCTCCCAGCTGATCAACGGACTGCCGGAGGTTCTCGAAGCCTATGCTTTGACCGGGGAGATGGATTATCACCTGAAGGTGGCGACCCGCGGGCTCGCCGACCTCTCTAAATTCGTCAACGACGTTTTGTTGCCGCACGAGTCGGTGCAGCACGTGAAAACCTCGATCGTGCTCGACACGCTGAAGACCTTCGAGGGCTTTCCGGTGCGCATGCCGGGCAGCGGGCACGGCGACAGCGCGCGATGACCTCGCATTGTCACCAAAGCGGCAGCTCGGTCGAAAATTTCAGCTCGCGCAGCACGAAGCTCGAGACCACCGTGCGCACATGCGGGTTGCGCATGAGATAGCGCGTCATGAAAGCTTCGTAGCTTTCCACGTCCCGCGCCCGGATCTTCAGCATGTAATCGAAAGCGCCTGACAACGCGTAGCATTCCATGATCTCCGGCCGCTCCAACACCACCGACGCAAAAGAGGCGACCGCTTCTTCGTGGTGATCCTCCAGCGTCACATGGGCAATGACGCAGAGTTTGAGATCGAGTTTGCCGGGGTCGAGCAGCGTCACGCGCTTGCGGATGACGCCGTCGGCTTCCAGTTCCTGGATCTTCCGCCAGGCCGAACTCTGCGACATGCCGGCCTTCTCAGCCAGGTCAGCCAGCGAAAGGCTGCCGTCGGCCTGGATAAGCTGCAGAAGCGTCCGGCGAAAATTCCCAGTTTCTTTCATTTTTGACCCCCGCTCCGGGAAGACTTCCCATCATCATGACCAAAGCCAGCAGGAAAGAAAAGAAAATCCGAAAAAGCTGGAGGATAATGGCAGCAATATCGTCATGCTCCGGGAGGAACAGCCTATGCCCAAGGAAAGCAGTTACACCGCCAAATTGCCCGGCCCGGACGGCCTCTATGACTATAGTCCCGAGGAAGACGCGATCTGGGGCGAACTCTATCGGCGGCAGATGAAGATGCTGGCCGGTACCGCCTGCCGCGAATACCTTGACGGCGTCACCCTACTCGGGCTCAAACCGGAGAAGGTGCCGCAGCTTCTCGATGTGAACAGACGCCTTAACGAGACCACCGGCTTCGGCGTCGAGGGCGTGCCGGCGCTCATTCCGCCCTCGCGCTTTTACGAGCTTCTGTCGCAAGGCAAATTCCCGCTTGCAACCTTTTTGCGCCGCCGCGAGCATATCGACTATATCGAGGAACCGGACCTGTTCCACGAGGTCTTCGGCCACTGCCCGCTACTGACCAACCAGAGTTATGCCAATTTCGTCCGGCATTTCGGCGAAACCGCCGTCCGCCTCGGCAAAGGTTATTCCTGGCATCTGTTCCGAATCTTCTGGTTCACCGTCGAATTCGGCCTGATCAACACGCCGCAGGGCCGCCGCTGCTTCGGCGCCGGCATCGTCTCATCGCCAAGCGAGGCGAAGGCGGCAACGCAGGGCACGGCGTGCGAATTTCGGCCGTTCGATCTGCTGAGCGTGTTGAGGACGCCCTACCGCATCGATATCCTCCAGCCGATCTACTACGTCATCGACAGCTTTGCCGATCTCGAAGCGATCGTGGATCAGGATATCGAGGCCACGATCCTCAAGGCGAAATCGCTCGGTGATTTCGCTCCCGCTTTCGAAGCCAAGGCTTCGTGACCGGCTGAGATAGGGCGGCGTTCAACTGCCGCGCACCCAGTCCACTTGCGTTCTCGTGGTCGCAGAATAACGCTGCGACCACGCTTGCTTGGCCTTGTCAGCTTCTCATCCCGAGTGGCAATTCACGCAGCACTTGAGCCGGCCACCAGCTGCGTCGCGGACAGGAGTTTGACCAGGGCCTCCGCCCCAGCCGTCGACGAGGCAGGGTTCTGTCCGGTGATTAACCGGCCGTCGGTGATGGCGAAGCTCTGCCAGTTCGGTGCTTTTTCATACAATCCGCCGAGCCGCTTCAGTTCATCTTCGACGAGGAACGGCACGACATGCGTGAGCTGAACTTCTTCCTCCTCGCTGTTGGCGAAACCGGTGACCCGTTTTCCTTTGACGATCGGCGCACCCTTGTATGTGACCCTATGCAACACGCCCGGTGCGTGGCACACGGCCGCAACGGGTTTGCCGGAATTATAGAAAGACTCGATCAGAGAGATTGAATCCGGATTGTCGACCAGATCCCACATCGGCCCGTGACCGCCGGGGTAGAAAACTGCGTCGAAATTTTCCGAGCGCATGTCGGCTAGCTTCAAGGTGCTGGCGAAAATTTTCTGTGCCGCTGCATCCTGTTTGAAACGCCCCATGGCGTCCGTCTGGTTTTCGGGCAGATCGCTCTTCGGATCGACCGGCGGCTGACCACCCTTTGGCGAGGCCAGTGTGAGCTCGACCCCGGCGTCGCGAAACACATAATAGGGTGCAGCGCCTTCCTCGAGCCAGAAACCCGTCTTTCGACCGGTATTGCCAAGAATGTCGTGCGAGGTAAACACCATCAGGATCTTCATCTGTTGACTCCTTTTTGCTCGACCGCAGTCAAAACCGGCTGCGTGTGAGTAAGTATGTCAAATCTCTGCAACCGCCACAGTTGCACGTTGGTATCGGCTATACCTTGGTGTTGGTTGCCCTTAGCGCTGCCCGTATTCCGATGACCCGCCTCTCCGGCTGCTTCAGCGACAGGCAGAGCGAAGATTGAGTTACGGCAATTGCGCCCCACCGGCGTCGGATTCCCCCGATGGGATAGTCCATGCTCGGAGCCTCGCCCTCGACCCAGAGGTTTCGCAGCGCCGCCAACATGGTGGCAAAACTGGATGTCGGTCTTGGACTCTTGCACTAATCGACAGGCTGGCGGGCTAACCGTGCAATGGTGCTCGAAGTACTCGATGCGGATGCCGGACAGAGTGGTCTACCGCCGTGTTCCCCTCATTTCGGAGCGGCCGAACTTCGATCGACGAAGTCCACCAGGACGCCCGGCTTAACCATGCCGGCCAGCTCTTCCACGTCCCAGTTCGTCAACCGTACGCAACCATGCGAGCCAACCTTGTCGATGAGCTTCGGCTCGGGTGTCCCATGGATGCCATAGGTCGGCTCGGTCAGGTCGATCCAGACGGTGCCGACCGGGCCGTTTGGTCCTTTTGGAATGGTCAGGACCTTGTCGTTCTTTCCCTGCTTGAAGTTCAGCTTCGGGTCATAGCGGTAGACCGGCATCCTGGCGACGCCCTTGACCTTGTGCTTGCCCGACGGCGCCGGATTGTCTTCGCTTCCAATCGTCGCGGGATAGACGGCAAGCAGCACTCCATCTTCAGCATAGGCCAGCACCTGCCCCGTCTTCCTGTCAGCCTCGATCCGCTTGACCTTTCCTTCTCTTGAAGGACCAGGGTTCACCACCCAGACAGTGTCGCCAGGAGCAAACTGCGAAGCCGGGTTGAGCGCGTTGACGAGATCGATACCCATATGAAACCGCTCGGACAGCTTCTCTGCAACGCTGGTATATCCCAGGCTCCGCATCTTGGCCTTCTCGCCGTAATCCTCGGGTATCCGGTCGACGAGACCCTTGGTATCTTCTGGCGAGACGACATAGCTCGCAACGATGGGGCTATTGCCTTCCAAGCGGGAAACGACATCCGGATCCGGCTTGCCATCGACAGGGAGCTTGTTCATAGCCTCGAAACCGGCCACGGCCTTGTTGACGTTCTCCCCGTCGAGGCCATCGATTACGCCAGGAGATGCGCCGGCACGGTCGAGCAGCACCTGAAGTCGGACGATCGCCGGGTCTGGATCTTCGGAGGGCTGTTTCTTTGCTCCGATAGACGAAATCGAAGCGGCGTTGATGTCATCAGGTTTGAGTTCCTCCGCGGCGGCATCACCAACGAAGATGACCAAAGCGAGCAGCGATATCGACAGGGCTGTTTTCATAAACGACAAATGGCCATCCCCGAAACTTGTTCCATTGAGCAAAGACACTCGGACTTTAGGCTTAGTCGCGAATGTCCTTCTCCGGATCACAGCGTCTTCGCACGGGGCTTGGCTTCACGCGATCTTGCCGCGCGACGGGCGGGCCTGAGTTCCTCGATCGTCGGCAGCCACCATGCGGCGTCTTCAACCGGAGGCGTTTTTCCAGGCCAGGTGCGGACGAGTTCTGCGAGTGTGGGCACCCGCCAGTATCCCCAGACCTGATCATCGGCTCCGCCGGGATAGAATTCCGCCACGACGGCAGGGTCGGCAAGTTCGCCGGTGATCTCGGTGAAGACGACGATTCCATAGGAGATGGCGACTGGTCTCCCGATCGGAGGCAGGTCGTCGCCGGGAAGCGGATAACGACGGCGCTTACGTTCCGCGGAACGGAGCCTGCTGCGGAGATCCAGCTCGGTCCCCTTGCGCTCCTCGGCGCGACGGCGTCTCTCCTCCGGCTCGTTTCTGCGGGCCGCCGCTTCGATCTCGGGCCATCGGCGCCTGAGTTGCTCATAGGATCGCAAGGGAACGTGCCAAATCTTGAGATCGCCGTCCCACCGGGAGAATGGCACCTCACGCAACTCGTCGACGACGGTTTTCGAATAGGGCGTGCGGATTCGAAAGCCAGCCTTGCCGAGCTGAAGATATGGACTGTCGATCGGATCGAAGACAAAGGCGTCGCGTCCCTTGGCATCCGCATGGGCATCGGCTTCGGCCTCCAGCTCGGCAAGCCATCGTCCGATGCGTCGGGAAGCCGTTCGGCCGGGAACGAACCAGGCCTTGCGGGAATCGCTCCAGCGGGCACGGGGGAAGCGTCTTCGGAATTGCTCGACGGTCATCCTGTCGTAGGGAAAGGAAACGTCAGCGCCTGGCTTGGGGTCATCAGACGGCGCCTCACCAAGATCAGCCGGGGATTTCGTTTCGGTCATGAAAGGAGAACGCTTGCGCGATGGGATCGGTTGCCGATGGGCGACACCCTCCCCTAATTTTCAATCAGCAAGAACGACGATTGCGATCGACAAGACCGCAGGCCCTCAGTGAATTGTCTTCAATCGATCGTCCGCACGCGAAATATCGTGCAGCGTCGCCATAAGCTTTTCGAACTCGTTCAAGACCCGATTGAACTCGCCGTCCGGCATGCCGATAATTTCCGATATCGTCGAGGAAACGGAGGCGATGAGCCTGTCGATCCAGACGCAGCGCTCGGCCGGCACGTTGGCGAGAGCCTCTTGCCGATGCGTCTTCAGCTCGCGCAGAATGCGGATGATAAGGGCTCCCCTGTCCGCCCTGCTCAAGGACCGTAGCCTGATCTGCGCCCTCTGGATTTCCGTTATCAGCGTCGTCGCCATCCCCTGCTCCCCGACCGTTAACACAACCGATATCACAACCGTAGCGTTTGCAATACGGACTTTGGTCCCATTGCGGCTCGACACGGCGATGATCAATTGCTCGTCGCCACGAGCACCGGCGCGTCGCAGGTGCGCCGCGGGCCGTCCCATGGTTGATAAGTGTTGTCATCCGGCCGATACGACCTATAGCGAGAGGCGCACCAAGCCGCCGCCTTCGTGCCTGCGCCTCCATCGGTCTCGGCTATATCAGGCTGGTTTGGCGAAGAGCAGGCGCGGATCTCACCGCTATAGGATCGATAGGTATTGGTCGCAGGATCGAATGAGCGGTAACGTTGTCCGCACCAGGCGAGGTGCTCGGCCGTAAATTTTGGCGGCGGTGCCAAGCGCTCGCTTGACGAGCCACCGGGTTCCCGCTTCGCCATTGCCGTCATGATCGCCGGCGCCTCTGTGACATAGCTGGAATAGAGAGGCGCAATTCGCTCATAACGCTGCAGCCGAGGGTCTACTTTCACGGGTTGCGTCGTCCAGAGATCGGGCTCCGCAAGATCCTGGAAGGCATGAGGCTCGGAATCCGCCACGACGTGGGAGGCAACGGATGCGGCGGCTATGCAAGCCCCGACGGAGCTGACGATTCCAAAGGCGACGGATGCGAGCGCGTTCATCGTCCCGCCCCCTGCTGTTGCGCCTGCGGAACCCAGACGCGGCCGGCCGGGCTGCCATGCCGGCCGCCGGTGGCGACAAGCATGGCGAGGATGCCGGCGATCGCTAGCAGGATCGCGATCAGCGGCAGGGCCAAACCAGCGGATTTCTCTTCGGAATAGATCATGTGCCTCTCCTCAGGCCCGGCGGCGGCGCTCGCCGCCGGGCGCCGGCTGTTATGCCGAGATGATGTAGACGATCGTGAAAGCGGAAGGGTCGACGATGACGATCCGGCCATCCGCCAGGAGGAAGAAACGGTAGGCCTTGTACTGCGGTACGATCTCGATGATGCGCGGCGGCAGCGGCTCGAGCCTGATCTTCTTCGGGATGGTCGTGCCGACAGAGACCGTGAAATCCGTCTCACGAACCGGCTCGATATGAACGTCCTTCACGACAGTGCGGATTTCCGTCTGCTGCTCCACCGAGATGTTGACGTTGGTCGTGTTCGTTTCGGTCTTGGCGGAGTTCTTTGTGTTGCTGTCGACCGTTGTGTTGTTGTTCTCGACGCTTGTCTTGCTGTTCGACTGGGTTTCGGTCGAACCGCCGGAAGACTTCGCGGCGTCTCCGGACTTTTGAGTTTCGCCCGAGCCATTCGAGGTCCCGGAAGAGGTGCCGGTGTCTTGGCTTCCGGCAGGCTTCTGACCTTCCGTCGGGGACTGACCGGACTTCGGCGTCTTCGCGCTATCGGAGCTTCCTGACTGTGCGTTGGTGTTGGGCTCGGTGACCGCTTTACCGGAGGATCCGTCGGTGGTGGTTCCCGGGGTTGCACCCGACGAACTCGCGTCAGAGCCCGAAGGCTGCTGCGTGCCTTGGCCGGTCGATGCGCCTGCGCCGCCTGAGGAGGAGGTGCCGCCCGCATCCGGCTGCTGGGTCACACCACCGCTGGATTGGCCGCTTTGGGCCGCCCCCTTCTTGGGAAGAATCGGCGCATCCTGCGCGGAGGCGGACATGATGCCAACCGGCGAAACACCGATCGAGAGTGCCGTCATCAGGACGGCGAGTGTCTTGCTCTTCATAACAATCTCTTTTGCTTTTTCGGCCGCACGACGACGCTGCCGTCGTCGTGCGGCTGATCTAAACGATGATTTCCGAAGGGACGCGGCAGAGGGCCGCGTGGAGGATCAAGTCACTTGATGACCTGGATGACCTTGCGAGACGACGGTTCGACGATGACACGTTCGTCATTGACCACCGCATAGGCATATGTCGGATCATCCGGGATAGGCGTCACGACGACCGTCTCCGGCAACGGCTGTCCGACGACAACCTTCTCCTTTACGACCACGCGCGCCGACGGTGCCGGAGCCTCGCGGACATAGGTGACGACCTTCTGCGGCGGCGGATCGATCGCGGTGCCGACGATAGCGCCGGCAACACCGCCGACAGCAGCGCCGACTGGACCGCCGACAATCGCTCCGGTGACTGCGCCGCCGGCCGCACCATTGACGGTCGAGGACTGGGCGAATGCGACGCCCGACATGAGGGTCGCGGCAGTTGCCGCACAGACGATAAGCTTGGAGAGCATATTTTCCTCCTTCTGTTTTGAAGCGACCTTGGTGACCGCTGCCAAACCAACTAGCTGGAGGCGGGGTCGTTCCACGCCCCGGACCTCAGTCTGATCGATCTCGGCCTTTGGTCCCAAATCCATGTCAATGTCCGTTGCCGGCGCTACTTTCAGATCGAAAGGCCCCGATCATTCCCCGCATAGGCAGGAGGCTGAAGGAGATGGCACGATCCAACCGCAGGGAGGCGGGACGCAGGCGCCTGGCAATGCGTCTGCCGGAGATGCGGACGCTGATCATGGAAGCGCGCGAACCGCGGCAACTCGAACTCTTCGAGGCCTACCAGATGGCCGTCGAAGCGCGCGATTCTGTTCGCAGACAAGGGTTCAACTCCAGCCGGGTGCGGGAGTACGACCAAGTCTGCTTCGAGATCGAGCAGCACGTCATCGGCGCCATGCACGAACCTTCCTATACGACCGAGCAGAAGGCCGGAGAGCCGTCATAGATCGCTGGACAGGCTTTTTGAAGGATCCAGATGATTGGCGTGAAAGGTTGGCTGAAGGGCGTTATGGAGCGCGGCCGACGACCACCAACGCACTCATGCTGCCGTTAGGACAAGCTCCGTGCCGCGCTTGCACTCGCTCTGCCACCTCGTCGACGATCTCGGACATGCGCTCCGGCGCCCGCCATTCGATCTCTCCCCGGAGCAGCGTGCCTTGGCAGAAGGCGACCGCGACGTCGTGCGCTGTGGCCGCGACCGAGGTCAATCCGAGCCGATCGCAGGTAACCGCCTCAAACCCGGCGGAGGACATCTGCGCCTTGATCGCGCCGCGGTCGAAGTAGGAATATGGTAAGCGCCTGAGAAAATCCGGGGGATCGGATGCGAAGAGGCTTGCAAGGCATTCGTCCACGGATCTCGCGAAGTCGTTGGCGGCGAGTGCATCCCACGTCGAGAACAGGAAACGGCCTTTGCTGCGCAGCACTCTTTTCGCCTCGCCATAGGCCTTCACCTTATCGGGAAAGAACATCGCGCCGAACTGGCAGACGACGAGATCGAACATCTCGGGCGCGAACGGGAGATTTTGGGCATCGGCGTGCATCCAGTGAGTCCGCGACATCGTCACCGACGGCGCACCGATGTCGATCATCGCCCGGCTGAGGTCGGTGGCCACGATCTCGGTCGGCGGATCAAGCGTCGCGCGCAGAGCGCGGGTCAAGGCGCCCGTTCCCGCAGCGAGTTCGAGAACGCTGCCAGGTTTCGACCGGTCGGCGGCGATCGCCATCTCCGCCGCATAGGGCTCGAAGAGCACCGGCACAAGAAGTGTCTGGTAAAGCTCGGCCACACCTTCATCGAATGGTGCAGGAGAACTGGCAAATGCGGCGCGGGCGCCGTTTTCGATGTCGGCAGACATTGTCACTCGCAAATCTCCAAGCCTCGAACCATTCAGTGCTGAAATATGACTGAATCTGCTGGCGTCCACGGGGGCCGGACCTAGGTCCTAGGCCTGTCAGACCGAAGTCCCGGGGGTGGAACGCGGATAGGACCGCGCCGTTTCGAAGGGGTGAAGGAGATCCAGATATGGCCCAGACTAACAGATCCCGCGTCAATGACGCCTGCAACATGTCCGTCATCGCCCTTGTCGTCGTTCTCGCTGCGCTTCTCTATGTCTTCGGCGCCGCCATGTCAGGAGGCTCGCTCCAGTTGACTGAAAGCATAAGGGGCGCCGAAATCTTCGATACCAGGGATCTACCCTGACGTTGTCTGGAAAAATCTTGAAGAAGCGATAGGTTAGTCGGCAAGTCTCTTACCGGTATCAAAATGAATTGGCTTCGCCGCTGGAATGCCCGCTCACTCGCCTCCCAGTTCTTCATCGCGGGCGGGCTCATATCGATTGCCGCCATGTTTCTGGTGGGCATCCTCGTGACGCACCTTATCGAAGAGGCCGTCATCCACAATTCCGGTGCTGCGACGGCACTCTATGTCGACAGCGTGGTCGCACCGCTGCTTCCCGACATGCAAAAGGCAACACCGCTCGACGAAGGCAGCGCTCAGGCTCTGGACGAGACGCTTGGTCAGGGCGCGCTCGGCAGGCGTCTTGTTTCGTTCAAGCTGTGGCGAAGCGACGGCACTATCCTCTATTCGAACGAGAAGGATCTGGTGGGCAAGAAGTTTGCGGTAAACGGCAAGCTTCGAAACGCGTTCGCAGGGTCTCTCGTCGCCCGCTACGAGGTCGCCAGCGATCCGGAAAGCGACAAGGAGCGCACGCTCGGCAAGCCGCTCATGGAAATCTACAATCCGGTGCTCCAGCCATGGTCCGGACAGGCGGTCGCCGTCATCGAGTTCTACGAGACGGCAGAAGGATTAGGTGACAGTCTGGCGCATGCCAGGCTTCGCAGTTGGGGCGCCGTCGCCGCCCTGACAGCCAGCTTTTTTCTTCTTCTCTCCGTTCTGGTATTTCGGGGCAGTCGCATGATAGAGGCGCAACGCAAGGATCTCAAAGAACGGGTCAGCGAACTTTCGGCACTGTTAGAAGAGAACCGCGGGCTCCAGCGGCGGCTTCAGCGCGCCTCCCAGCGGGTGGCGGCGCTCAACGAAACCTATCTGCGCAGCATCGGTGCCGATCTGCACGACGGGCCAGCCCAGCACATTGCCTATGCCTCATTGCGGCTGGACAGCGATATGTTGATCAATGCGTCGACCCAGCCCGAAACGCGTGAAAAGGAGCTGGCCTGGATACGCTCGAGTCTTGCAGAGGCAATGACCGAAATTCGTAATATCTGCAGCGGCCTGGTGCTCCCGCAGATCGAGAAATCCTCGATCAGCGAGATCGTCACGCGGGTGGTCGAAGCGCACCAGCGCAAGACCGAAACCCGTGTCGACACGATTGTCGACGATGATGGCCCCGAACTCGCTCCTGCCGTAAAGATCTGCATCTATCGCTTCGTTCAGGAAGCATTGAACAACGCCTATCGCCATGGCGGCGGCGCTCAGCAGGCCGTAAGAGCCGTCTCGCGCAATGGTCGTGTTCATGTGGAGGTGAGCGACCGCGGCGATGGCTTCGACCCGACCGAGGTGAGGCCGACGAGCCTCGGCCTGGTCGGACTTCGCGAACGCATCGACAGCCTGGGAGGGTCCTTCGACGTCAAAACGGGCGAAGAAGGCACGACGGTGACCATGACCTTCGAGCCTATGGAAGTGGGAGACTAGAGATGACATCTATCACTATCGGCGTCGTGGACGACCATCCGCTTTTCCGCGAGGGCGTAACCCGCAGCCTGTCGGAGATCAGCGACTTTTCCGTCGTTGGAGAAGGCGCCAGCAGTGAGGATGCAGCAATGATCGCGTCGAACAGCCGACCCGACATCATGCTTCTCGATGTCTCGATGCCCGGCGGCGGACTGTCGGCGATCGGCGACGTGCTGACGCGCTGCCCGACAACTAAGGTGCTGATGTTGACGGTATCCGAGGAGGTGGACACGCTGCTGACAGCCCTGCAACGGGGCGCAATGGGCTATGTTCTCAAAGGTGTCGGCTCCCGTGGTCTCGCCGAAGCGATCCAGACGGTGCTGAGTGGCTCTCGATATATCTCGCCGACCATGTCCACGAAGGTGATGGAGAGTTCGCTGCACGGCAGTGCACCCGATAAAAATAATCTGACGCCACGAGAACGCGAGGTGATGGATCTGGTCTCCCAAGGTCTGTCAAACAAACATATCGGCTTGCGTCTCAACCTGCAGGAAAAGACGGTGAAGCATCATATGACTCAGATTCTGAGCAAGCTCGGCGTCTCGAACCGGACTGAAGCGGCTCTGCAATGGCGCGAACGGCAGTAGAACCACCCAGTTTGCGGCGCTTTAGCGAAGGTAGCGGCCCAACCGGCGGGTATCATTAGCAGTGGCTTGGCGGCTTATGATCGTTCTGCCTTTTCCGTCCTTCATGACGTAGCGGCCACGCCGCAGGGTTTCGGTAATGCCGTTTGAATGGCGGACGTCGATCGAACCATCGGAAGCTTCGGTCGCTCTCGCCCCCGATCCTTGTGAGGTCCCTGTGGCAGATGATGAGGATCCGGCACTATTGCCGGAGCTTCCACCGGAGCTATTCCCGGAACCGCCGTTTCCGTTGCCGCCACCATTGCCGTTGCCATTCCCGCCGCCGTTACCATTTCCTCCGCCGTTGCCATTCCCTCCCCCGTTGCCATTGCCGTTGCCGCCACCATTGCCGTTGCCGCCGCCATTGCCGTTGTTGCCATCCTTTGCCTGTGCGCGTTCGACCGCCAGAACGGGAAGCGTGCCGGCAAGGGTCAGTGTCACCGGCGATGCGGCAGCGACGAGGGCTGCAACCGCGCTGCCGCTCAACCTCAGAAAATCGCGTTTCGAGAGAGTCATGCCAAGCCTCGTTCGTCCGTTCACCGCCGTTTCCTACGCGTAATAGACGCATGACAATTTTCGCTGTTCCGAAGATCAAATGCAACCGGACCTAAGGTACTAGAAAAGGCAGGACTTTAGTCCGGCTTGCTCATCGCCAATTCTACGAACAAGAAATTCCGAACGATTATTGCGAGCGCCGGGCTGTGCCGCGAGCAATTTCGTGACGTTCGCCTGCTCGTCGATGCATTGCCGCATAAGGAAGAATGCGTTTTTCTGGAACTTCTTTCCGTGTCACCGATTTGATTGTCGAAGAGCAACAGAGGAAACCGTGATGGCAAACCCGAACGAATCTCCCGCAGTCCAGTCCATGCGAAAAGAACAGGCAGAGCAGCGGAAGCAGGCCCGAAAGGGCGAGCTCGACAGAGGTATCGAGGGCACCTTTCCGGCCTCCGACCCGGTGTCGGCCACCCATACCTCCATCCCTGCTGGACGCAGCGATGTCGAGGCGGCCGAGCGCGTGAAACGAGAGCCAGATCCCACCAGGCTCGACGAGGCGTTTCCGTTCGTCGATCAGGCCCTGCGCTCGACAGGCGAAACCGGCGGCTCTTCCGCAGACTTCGATGCCGATCGAAGCGAAATGCGCGCGCTTCAGAAAGACGCAAGTCGAGTGGCGGAAACCGCTTCGGAGCTGGCTTCAGGAACGGCCCGCCTGGCAAAGGCGGAAGCGAGCAACTTCGTCCGCGAGATCGAGGATCGGATACGCCGGCAGCCGCTGACATCGGTCGCGATCGTCGCCGGCCTCGCCTTCGTGTTCGGAGCGACGCGTTGACGGGCCAGCCTAAAGCGCGTCGCATCAAATTTGATTCATGAGGCGCGCTTTAGTCCTTTGTTTTTATGCATGTCGTTGTCCCGGAACCGCTGCACACTTCCAGGCGACATGCATCAGCTTTCCGGAAGTCTTGTGAAAATCGCGACCTATAACGTCAACGGGATCAATGGACGGCTGCCCATCCTGTTGCGCTGGCTGAAGGAGGACACCCCGGATGTCGTCTGCCTCCAGGAGTTGAAGACAGACGACGCCAGGTTTCCGCGAACGGAAATCGAACGATCCGGCTACGGCGCCGTCTGGCACGGGCAAAAATCCTGGAACGGCGTTGCCATCCTGGCGAAGGGCAAGACACCGATCCTGACACGCCGCGGTCTTCCCGGTGACCCGGATGACGCGCACAGCCGCTATATCGAAGCTGTCATCGACGGCGTCGTGATCGGATGCCTGTATCTGCCGAACGGCAATCCGTTTCCAAGCGTCAAGTTCGACTACAAACTCCGCTGGTTCCGTCGCCTGCACGAATATGCCGCTGAACTCCTCGGACTCGAAGTGCCTTCGATCCTGGCCGGCGACTTCAACGTCATGCCGGCAGAGATTGACGTCTACAAGCCGGAACGCTGGCTGGACGACGCGCTTTTCAGGCCCGAAGTCCGCAAGGCCTATGCCGATCTCGTCGCCCAGGGCTGGACCGACGCCGTCAGGCATCTGCATCCGGAAGAGCGCATCTACACGTTCTGGAAATATTGGCGGAACAGCTTCGAACGCGACGCGGGGCTGCGGATAGACCACGTCCTGATCAGCCCGGCCGCCGCGCCTTGGCTGAGATCGGCAACCGTCCGGAGAAAGCCGCGCGGCTGGGAGCATACCAGCGACCACGCACCGGTCATGATCGAGCTGGACGTTCCAGACGCAGACGCCATGTGAGCCTTGGCGAGGCCGATTACCGGCACCGCCTCATTCGTCGACGGCGAGATCGTAGATGTGGCCCGTCAGCCAGGCTGGCCAGTCCCGCTCGAAGAACGACCTGGCGGTTTCGTCCAAAGCGCGGTTTGCGCGAGTCGAAAGCGTGATCTCATCGCCCTCAAGCCGAACGACGATCTGCTCGTCGCGATGCGCTTCGCATTCCCTCCGGAAGCGATATTCCTCCAACGGGCCGGCGCTCGCATGCGGAAGGGATTCGCCTTCCGGATCGCATATCGCGCGCGCACCGCGGCTGCCGCCTCCATTGCGAATGAAGAAATCAAGCGCGCTGAGTACCGCTTCCGAGGCCAGCGCCATATGCCGCCATTGCACGCCACGGACCGCCTCGGCTGCGCGACCGTAAGCGACGCCATCAGCGCGAATGTCAGCATTCAGCTTCCGCGCCTCGATCAAGGCCTGGCCGACGCTCTGCTTATTGCAGATGATGCCGGCCTTCTCGCTCATTCGCGCCTGCACTGCCGAGCGGATCGATTTGACGGTGAGCGGGCTTTCAGTCCGAAGGGCGAAAAGCAGATCGGTAACGCCAGCCGCCGCGATAGCGGATAGATCCGCCGTGGCGGCCTGCTTCGCTCTGCCGCTCGCTCCGATGTGCTCGGCCACCCGGGTGCCGAAGACTTGCCCGGCATTGAGCGCCGCTCCTCCGGGCCTTGTCACTCCGTGGGTGCCCGCCGCTTCTCCGACCGCATAACAGCCGGCAAGATTGCTGCGGCCCCAGGTGTCGACCATGATGCCGCCGTTCATGTGCTGGTTGTTGACGGCGAATTCCAGCGGCTCGGCCGCAATGTCGATCTTATAGCGGCGGTAGAGTTCAATCGCGAGCGGGTTCATGTGCTTCAATCGATCGATCGGCATCTCCTGGCCGGCGCCGGCCTTGCCGAGATAGAGGCGGACGTCGTCGTCCAGTCGTTCCAGGCTGAACGGCAGGTCACCCGGTACCGGCGGTGGATTGCGATTGAAATCCATGAACACGCGCCGACCGGCGGTGGTTTCGCTGGATATGGCGAGATCCACCAGGCTCGAGCCGAAATCCAGCATGCGTGTCGCGTGGAACGGCCACTGATAGCCCTTGCGGAAGACGTTCGAAGCCAGCTCCTGCGTCGTCCGGTAATATTGTGCCAGGAAATGGTGCTCGGTGCCGTCGGCATCGACCGAGTAGATATGCGGGATCGCCTGGACGTAGGTGCCTGACAGATTCCACGGAAATCCTTCCCGGCGCGTTCCGATGCCGAACTGGCTCTCTGTGAGGTTGACGAGTTCGACACCTGCCTCGAGCGCCAGTCCGAGGGAGCCGAAACAGCCATTGGGATAAACGCTGTCGCGATAGAGCTCGCCCGGCCCGCCGGCCGCCAGCACGATCACTCCGCTGACGAACAACGCAATGCCGAGCGGGTTCTGCTCTGTGCGGTCGCTGGCGCGCATGGCCAGTATGCCGACGACATGGCGGTCCGCTCCTTCACCTTCCGTGAGGATTTTGACGGCGGTGGTCTGGTTATAGAACGGCACGCCGAGCCGGATCGCCTCCTCGGCCAGCACCTTGACCATCAGGCGCGAGGTGCGCGGGCCGCAGCTGGTGGCGCGGCCGACCTCGTCATGGTCAGTTTGGTATCTCAACGTTCCACCAAGCGGATCCTGCGGCAGCGGCAGGCCGAGGAACTGCAGCGACGCCATCATCCGGGACGAGCCGACAGCCTCGACATAGGCCGTGTCCTCGTCCATCGCGCCGCCGCTGCGGATGGCGCGGGCCATCGCCTTGTAATTGTCGCCCTGATCCGCCGTGTTTGCCGTATGCAGGGTCTGCTTGTCGGATCCCGAACAGGCCGAGGTTCCGCCCCAGGCGCTTTGACTGACGATGACGACGTTATCGCCGCGCCGCTTCATTTCCACCGCCGCACGCAGACCTGCGGCACCGGATCCGACGACGACGCAGCCGGCTCGATAGACCGGAGCCTCGATGCCGGCCAACCGAACCGCTTCCGAAGCGTAAGCCTCCGGTGGAAGCCGCGGCATGTCGACATCGGTCAGTGCGTCAAGAATTTCCTGCGGAACAACTCTGGTCATTGACGTTCAGCCCAACGGGATGTCGACCCAGCGCTTCTGCCGGGAGGACTCCATGCATGCATCGACGATCTGGCAGATGTGGTGGCCCGTATCGAATGTCGGCCACATCGGCCTGTTTGCAACGATCGAGCGGATCACCTCGGCCACCTCGATGATCTTGCTTTCATTGTAGCCCAGGCCGAAATTCGGCAGAGGAAGGAAAGCCCTGAAGGTGGGATTTTCCGGCCCGACGTCGATCTCCCGGAAGCCACGCCGCCCCGTCCGGTCGTCGTTGGAGTAGAAGCGCAGCCGGTTGATCTCGTCATAGGTATAGGCGAGGCTGCCTTTCGTTCCGTAGACCTCGTAGGTCTGCATGAACTTGCGGCCGGTCGCGACGCGGCTGAAATCGACGATCCCGCCGGCGCCGTTGGCAAACCGGCACAAAAGGTTGGTCGCGTCGGGGTTGGTGATATCAGCCCAGGCCTCGTTGCCTGACAGTTTCACCTGCTCGCCATAGGCAAGCCCCTCGACGACCGGCCGGCGCGGCGTCACGATCAGATTGTCGGCGATCAGTGAACTGACGCGGCCGACCAGGAAATCCATGAAGCTGAAGATGTGCGAACCGGTGTCGCCGACGATCCCGGTCGGCGCCAGCTTGCCATCGGCGCGCCACATGAAGGGCGCATTCGGATCGCCAAACATGTCGACGTGCTGACAGCCGCGGAACAGCTTGATCTCACCGATTTCGCCGGATTGAATGATGTCTTTCGCCAGATCATGGACGGGGTTTCGAGGAAAGGCGTGCCCGACACGGGTGATCACACCCTTTTCCCTGGCGATGTCGGCCAATTCCCGCGCCTCGTCGGCGGTGTTTGCCAGTGGCTTTTCGCAATAGACATGCTTGCCGGCCAGCAGGGCCGCCTTGGCCACAGGATAATGCAGGTGGTCAGGCAGGCAGATGTCGATCAGATCGACTTCAGGATCGGCGACCGCCAGTTTCCAGTCCTGATAGATCCTGGCGCCCGGCGCCCTGTTGCCGAGACCCTCTGCTGCGTCAGGGTTGCGATCGACAAGCGCCACGATCCGCGCCGTTTCGTCCGAGACGCCGAAGAAATGCGCAAAGGTCTGATAGGCCATGGTGTGGATCTTTCCCATCCAGCCCGAGGCGCCAAGCACTGCAACTCTTACTTCGACCATTGTCGTTACTCCTTAGCGGATTTCGGCGCGGGCTCGAGGCCTGGTGTCGTTGCGTTCGTAGGCGAAGATCGCCGACGGCAGCGGAGGCAGACCGCGGATGAGGTCCGATCCTTTTTCCCCGACCATGATCGTCGGTGCGTTGGTATTGCAGGACGGCACGCGTGGCATGACCGAGGAATCGCAGACGCGGAGACCTTCAAGACCATGGACCTTGAGATCGAGCCCGACGACCGCATCCGGCCCCGTTCCCATCTTGCAGGTGCCCACAGGATGATGGTCGGTCTTGGCGTTGGCGCAGCCGTAGTCGAAGAGCTGCTCGTCGGTCATGACCTTAGGCCCGGGAAGCCTTTCGGCCATGACAAAGGGCTTTAGCGCCGCCTGCTGCATGATCTCGCGGGCGAGCTTGAGACCTTCCAGGGACATCGTCCTGTCGTGAGGATCGGACCAGTAGTTGGGGTCGATCAGGGGAGCAGCAGCCGGATCGGAGGATGACAGACGCACCGTCCCCCGCGAGCGCGGATGCAGATAGGCGGAATTGAGCGTCACGCCGGCGTTCTTGAGGCGCTCGACGCCCGCTTCGATACCCGAACCCAGACCGAGGTGGAACTGGATATCGGGAGACCGAGCGTCGGGATCGGCATACCAGAAGCCGCCGGTCTCAAAGAGCGACGAGGCGACCGGGCCGCTGCGGAACAGGACATATTGCAGACCGGCCCAAAGCGTACGGTGAAGCTTTGCGACGCCGTCATAGGTGTGATCGCCGGTGCATTCAGCGATGACGAAAAGGTCGAGGTGATCCTGAAGATTGCCGCCGACACCGGGCAGATCGTGGTGCACCTTGACGCCCACCGAGCTGAGATGATCGGCCGGCCCGATGCCGGACTGCAACAGCAGCTTCGGCGATCCGATCGCGCCCGATGTCACCAGCACTTCGCGTTCGGCGCGCACGATTTCCAAGCCACGCGCGGTGGCGATCTCGACACCTGTCGCACGGGCTCCCTCGACGATGATCCGGGCGACACGGGCGCCCGTCCGAACCGTCAGGTTCTTCCGATCCTTGATCGGCGAGAGGTAAGCCAGCGAAGCGGAGGACCGGCGGCGATCGCGCTGGGTGAGCTGGTAAAATCCGACGCCCGCCTGCTGGCGGCCGTTGAAGTCATGATTATAGGGAATACCGAGCTCCTGCCCGGCGCGGATATAGGCGTCGCAGATCGGCAGCGGTGCCGCCGGCATCGAAACACCCAGCGGACCGCCATAGGCGTGGTAGTCGTCAGCGAAGCGCTGATTGTCCTCCGCACGTTTGAAATAGGGAAGGATCGAGCGATAGTCCCAGCCCTCACAGCCGTCTTCACTCGCCCAGAGGTCATAATCGGCCGCGTTTCCGCGGGTGTAGAGCTGCGCATTGATCGACGAGCCGCCACCGATGACCTTCGCCTGGGTATAGCGCAGCACCCTGCCTTTCATGTGCTTCTGGGGAACGGTCTGCCATCCCCAGCTGGCCACGCCCTTGGTCATCTTGGCGAAGCCGGCCGGCATGTGAAAAAGAGGATTCCAGTCGCCTCCGCCGGCTTCGAGCAGGAGGACGCTGATATCCGGATCTTCGCTCAGCCGGCTTGCAAGGACGCATCCTGCAGGACCGGCACCGGTGATGATGTAGTCGAATCCCATTTTACTGTCCTGTTTGAACCCGGCTGACGCCAATGGATCTGCTCATGCCTGCAAGTCCTTCGATGCGATGTGATCTGCAACTCTCAACGCTTGGCCGGCGACGGTGAGCGCGGGATTGACCGCAGCCGACGTCGGCAGGAAACTGGCGTCGACGACGAAGAGGTTCTGGTGATCGTAGGACCGGCAGTACAGGTCCAGTGGCGCCGTCGCCGGGTCGTCTCCGATGCGGACCGTTCCGCACTGATGCGAGGGCGTGCGCTTGTCGAAGGGCTGCGACAGCACGATCGGAAATCCGATCGACTTCAGGATCGCCTTCAGCCTGGCGACAAGTGCCAGATGCGCATCCCAGTTGGTTCGCTGCCATTGGAGAATGATCCGATCTCCATCGACCATGACGCGGCTTTCGGGATTGGGAACGTCCTCGCTCATCGCGTAGAAATCGATGGCATGGCTGGTGATGAAACGCAGGACCCATTCCGGCGCCTGCGGCAGCGAACCCTTCAGAACCTTTTCGGAGATGCGACCGAGGAGCTGCACGTTGCCGAGAGGCGGTCCACCCTTGCCGTCCGAGAGATAGAAGTCGTTGAAGGCAAAGGTCTTCTGGTAGATCGCGGTATTCCGGAACCGTGGCGACACGCCGATGACGGCGGAGGCATTGTGATTCATGAAGTTGCGGCCGACCTGGTCGGAGGAGTTCGCCAGGCCTCTTGGGAAGCGGTCGTTTTTCGAGCGCAGGAGAAGCACCGACGACTGGACCGCACCGGCCGAAAGAATCACCATCTCAGGCGAGACGATGAGCGTCTCGCCGTTCCTGACATAGGTGACCCGGTCGATCCGGCCCCCCGCCCCCGTGCCTAGCCGCGTGACGCGCGCATTGGTTTGGAGCCGCACGTTTTCATGCTTCAGCGCCACCGCAAGCGCTGCGGTCTCGGCATCCATCTTGCCGTCGCGTGCATTCGGATGCGCATCCCAGGGCGTGCGCGCCTTGGAGAGCCAGGCGTCGAGGTCGAGGCCAAGCGGCAGGGAAAACGGGTGCAGGCCTTTTTCCTTGAGGCGCGCCCTGATATCGGCAATCGGCACCTCGTCCGGCACGGGCGGGTAGCCGTAGGCAGTCGAGTGATAAGGCTCGGTAGGGTCTTCGCCCAGGCTGCCGCGAACCTGGTACATCCGTTCCGCCTTAGCGTACCACGGCTCCAGCTCCTCATAAGCAAACGGCCAGGCCGGCGACACGCCTTCCCGATGTTCAATGACGTCGAAATCTTCTTTGCGATAGCGCGACAACACCGCGCCGTAGAATTTCGAATTGCCACCGACATTGTAGTAGTTACCGGGATTGAAGCCCTTGCCGTTTGCCTCGTACCAGGTTTCCCGCGGCCGAAAATGTCCCCGCTGGAAGATGGCGCGCTGGTCGCGATTGACCGGAAGATCGGCGATGTGATCGCCGGCTTCGAGGATCAATATCTGCGCACCGGTCGCGGCCAGGCCGGCGGCGACCGTCGCGCCGCCGACGCCTGAACCGATGATGACGATGTCTGGTGAACTGCTCATCTTAGCCCTTGGACATCACACGATCCGCACCTGGCTGTGCGGATCGAAGAACACGGCCTTGTCGAGATTGAAGGCAAGGCGTGTTGTCTGTCCTGGAGCGATGCCGGCATCGGCGCGCAGGCGGGCGACGACGGAT
>NZ_AEYF01000012.1 GCF_000292525.1 Rhizobium sp. CCGE 510 | reverse complement strand
GAAGGTGCCGGCAGGCGGATGAGGGGCCTCACCGGTTCTCCTGGCCGGAATGCTGCCCAAAACCCCTGACCCAGGTGTGGCCAAAATGCCCCGGAAACCACCCTTGCTGCAACTTGAGGGCACAAAAAAATCCCCGTCCCATTGTTTCGCATTTGCAGCATCCCTATTTTGACTTTTGACCATGAACCGCCGTGAAAAGGACTGCCCGTCCGATCCCCCGATAGGGAGCAGAGGGGTGCCGCTGCCGGGCTCTCGGCAGATCGTTGACAAATAATACCGCTCGTACATCCTGATTTCCTTGTGACCTGCGCATGAAAATGTGCCGGCCGGGGGATTTTTGGCTTTTGAGGATGGCGTGGCTTATGAGGATCATACCGAGAATGAGCACGATCGAATCCAGCGTCTCCTCCATCCTGTTGGACCGGGTCGCCGAATGGCTGACCAACTCTTCGCTGGCCGGAGACGAGCTGGAAAATATCGTGCGCGGTTTCTGCGAACGGCTCGCCTCCGCCGGCCTGCCGATTGCGCGCGTGCATCTGACCTTTTCGATGCTGCATCCGCTCTACGACGCCCTGAGCTTCACTTGGCGGCGCGCCAGTGGCGTCACCATCGAGGGCTTCCGCATGCCGGCCGGGCAGAAGCCGGACCGCTTCCTGCAAAGCCCTTATTATTACCTGCTCGACAACAATCTGCAGCACATCCGCCGCCGGCTGATGCAGGAAGGGCCAGCCGAATTCCCGATCTTCGAGGACCTGCGCAAGGACAAGATCACCGATTACCTCGCCTTCGTGCAGCCGTTCGGCGACGGCTCGGTGCAGGGCATGATGGGCTCCTGGTCGACCGACCACCATAATGGCTTTTCCGACGACATGATCGACGCGCTGATCAGGATGCAGAACCATCTGGCGGTCGCCGCCAAGATGGCGGTGCTGGGCAAGCTCGCCAACAACATGCTGACCACCTATCTCGGCGGCGATGCCGGCAAGCGGGTGCTGAACGGCCAGATCCGCCGCGGCGACGGCGAGACGATCCGTGCGGCCCTTGTTATGGGCGACATGCGCGAATCCACCATGTATGCCGAAAAAGAAGGCCGCCAGGCCTATATCGACACGCTGAACCAGTTCTTCGACGCGATCGCCGCGCCGTTCAACCGCAATGGCGGCGAGATCCTGAGTTTCCTCGGCGACGGCTTTCTCGCCGTCTATCCCTGCGGGCGCCACAAGGACCCATCGAAAATTGCCTGCGAGGCAGCACTTTCGGCCGTCCATCAGGCGCAAGCGCGGGTCGCCGAGCTCAACAGGGATCGCGAGGCGAAAGGCCTCAGCAAAGTCGGTTACGGCATCGGCCTGCATGTCGGCAACGTCATGTTCGGCAATGTCGGCCTCAAGGACCGGTTGACCTTCTCCGCCTTCGGCTCGGCGGTCAACGAGGTGCAGCGCCTGCAGATCCTGACGAAGAAATACGGTCGCGAGGTCGTCGCCAGCCAGGCCTTCGCCGGTTATTGCGGCGGCGAATGGACGACGCTCGGTGAAGAGAAACTGCGCGGCATCCGCCAGAAGGTGACGGTGCTGCAGCCGCGTGCGCCGGCCCCCGCGATCAACGTCGACGAGAGCTTCCGTGAGGCCGTGCAGAACGGACTTTCCGAAGCCGAACAGGTCATTCTCCTGCACCGGGACGCCAAGAAACAAGTCGAGCGCACAACCATGGAGAAGTTCATCCAGTAAAGCCACGAAAGTCTTGCCATAAATCTGCGCATCTCGCCTGAGGAACTTCGGCGGGATGTGGCAGTTTTCCCTTGATTGTCATCTGCTAGACACCCCGTTTGCGGTACGATAGTGTGCCTCAACGGGAACATAGAAGACTGGGGAATTTCATTGGTATGGCGTCTGCGGCCGATTTGTTGCGTATTGAAAATCTCGACGTTTCCTTCTCGGTTTTCGGCGACCGGCTGCGCGTCGTAAAGGAAGCCAATCTTCGCATCCTTCCGGGCAAGGTCACCGCCCTCGTCGGTGAATCCGGCTCCGGCAAATCGGTGATCAGCCAGTCGATCATGGGCATTCTGCCCAACCCGGCCAGCGCCTCCGGCCGCATCCTCTTCACAGATCCGCTCGACGGTACCGCGACCGATATTCTGTCGCTGTCGCGCGACAGTGAGGAAATGCGCGACCTGCGCGGCCGGCGCATGGCGACGATCTTCCAGGAGCCGATGACCTCGCTGTCGCCGCTGCACACCGTCGGCAACCAGATCAGCGAAGCGCTGCTGATCCATACCGAAGCCGACAAGCAGGAAGCACGTGAGAAGACCGAGGAGATGCTCGGCCTCGTCGGCTTCTCCAATCCACACCGCACCTACGACATGTATCCGTTCGAGCTGTCCGGCGGCATGCGCCAGCGCGCTATGATTGCCATGGCGCTGATCTGCAAGCCGGCGCTGTTGATCGCCGACGAGCCGACGACGGCGCTCGACGTGACGATCCAGGCGCAGATCCTCGAGCTGCTGCGCGATCTGCAGGCCAAGCTCGGCATGGCGATGCTGCTTATCACCCACGATCTCGGCATCGTCGCCAATATGGCCGACGAGGTGGTCGTCATCTATCACGGCGAGATCATGGAGGCCGGGCCGGTCGAGGCGATCTTCCGCAATCCTCAGCATCCCTATCTCAAGGCGCTGATGGCCGCCGTTCCGCATTTCGACATGAAACCCGGCGAGCGGCTGAAGGCGCTGCGCGACGTGCCGGTCAATCTCGAGACCCTGGTCGGCAAGAAAAAGCCCCTGCAGGCGGAGGCGCCGGGCACACTGCTTTCCGTCGCCAACCTGTCGAAAACCTACAAGACGCGCAAGCGCAGTTTCCTCGGCAAGCATGAAGCCGCCGTCGTGCACGCCGTCGACGACGTCAGCTTCGACATCCGCCGCGGCGAATGCCTCGGCCTGGTCGGCGAGTCCGGCTGCGGCAAGACGACGCTCAGCAAGATCCTGATGCGCGCCATCACGCCCGACAGCGGCGCGGTGGTATTCAACGACGGCAAGGACGTGATCGACGTGCTTTCGGTGCGCGGCGAAGCACTGCAGGATATGCGCACCAAAATCCAGATGGTGTTCCAGGATCCGGTCTCCTCGCTCTCGCCGCGCATGACGGTGCGCAACATCCTGAGCGAACCGCTGGAAATCCACGACCGCGGCGACGGTGACGAACGCAAGCGCAAGGTCGAAGGGCTGATGGCGGCGATCGGCCTCGACAAGCGTTATCTCAGCCGTTACCCGCACAGTTTTTCGGGCGGCCAGCGCCAGCGCATCGGTATTGCGCGTGCCCTGGCGCTCGGCCCGAAGCTCATCATCCTCGACGAGCCGGTCTCGGCGCTTGACGTCTCGGTGCAGGCGCAGATCCTCAATCTGTTGAAGGATCTGCAAAAAGAGCTGGGGCTGACCTATCTGTTCATCTCGCACAATCTCGCCGTCGTTGATTACATGGCCGACCGCATCGCGGTGATGTGCAAGGGCCGCATCGTCGAGATCGCGCCGCGCGAAATCATCCTGCGTGATCCGGTGCACCCCTATACGAAATCGCTGCTCGCCGCCGTCCCCTTCCCCGATCTCGACCGGCCGCTCGATTTCAAGGCGCTCCGGGAAAACGGCGCTGCCGACAAGCAGAACTGGGGCGTGACCTTCACAGCCGAGCATGACGACGCCTCCGAGCTGGCCTATGCCGATCTCGGCGACGGCCATCTGGTGCGTGCCCGCAAAGGCGCCGATGCCAGGGAGTTGCGCTGATGGTGACGCGTCGCATTTTTCTGGGCGGCCTGGTCGGCGCGGCGATCGCCCCGGCAGTGCTTCGGGCCGAACAGGCCGGCGAGCCGGAATTCCTCAAGGAGCAGCTGACATCCGGCAGCCTGCCGCCGATGGCCGAGCGCATTCCCGCTCGCCCGCGCATCGTCAATCTGAAAGAAATGGGGCTTGCACCCGGCAGCTACGGCGGCACGGTGCGCACCATCATCGGCAGCCAGCGCGACATCCGCTTCATGACGATCTACGGCTATGCCCGCATGGTCGGCTACAACAAGCACCTGCAGTTCCAGCCGGATATTCTCGCCGATTTCCGCTCGGAGGACGACACGGTCTTCACCTTCACGCTGCGCGAGGGCCATAAATGGTCCGACGGCCAGCCGTTTACGGCCGACGATTTCCGCTACTGGTGGGAAGACGTCATCCTGAACGACAAGCTGACGCCCGGCGGCGGCGCGCTGGAGCTTCGCCCGCATGGCAGCCTGCCGCGCTTCGAGATGCTCGATCCGCTGACGGTGCGCTACACTTGGGATAAACCCAACCCGATGTTCCTGCCGACGCTGGCCGGCCCTATCCCGCTGGTCATCGTCGGGCCGGCGCATTATCTCAAGCAGTTCCATAAGAAGTTCCAGCCTGACCAGGCGAAGATGGACCAGATGATGCAGGCCAACCGCGTCAAGAAGTGGCAGGATCTGCACATCAAGATGGCCCGCTCCTACCGGCCTGAGAATCCCAGCCTGCCGACGCTCGATCCCTGGCGCAACACGACGCCGCTGCCGGCCGAACAATTCGTCTTCGACCGCAACCCGTTCTTCCACCGCGTCGACGAGACCGGCCAGCAGCTTCCCTATCTCGACCGGTTCATCCTCAATGTCTCCTCCTCGTCGATCATCGCCGCCAAGGCGGGCGCCGGCGAGGCCGATCTGCAGGCGACCGGCATCGATTTCAACGACTACACCTTCCTGAAGGAGGCCGAGAAGCGCTTCCCGGTAAAAGTCAATCTCTGGAAGGTGGCGCGCGGCTCACGCATCACGCTGTTGCCGAACCTCAACTGCGCCGACGAGGTGTGGCGCGGCCTTTTCCGTGACGTGCGCCTGCGCCGCGCCTTGTCGCTGGCGATCGACCGGCACGAGATCAACATGGTCGCCTTCTACGGCCTCGGCACCCCAAGCGCCGATACCGTCCTGCCCGACAGCCCGCTGTTCAAGCAGGAATATGCCGATTCCTTCGTGAAGTTCGATGTCGACGAGGCCAACCGCCTGCTCGACGAGCTCGGCCTGACCAACCGCGGCGATGACGGCACCCGGCTGCTGCCGGACGGGCGGCGCGCCGAGATCACCGTCGAGACCGCCGGCGAGAGCAATCTCGATACCGACGTGCTGGAGCTGGTGCACGATCACTGGGCCAATATCGGCCTTGCGCTCTATACCCGCACCTCGCAGCGCGACGTCTTCCGCAACCGCGCCATGAGCGGTTCGATCATGATGTCGATCTGGTACGGCCTCGACAATGGCGTGCCGACGGCCGACATGTCGCCGGCCGGGCTGGCACCGACACTCGACGATCAGCTGCAATGGCCGCTCTGGGGCATGCATTACCTCTCCGCCGGCCAGGAGGGCGCTGCACCGGACTTGCCTGAGGCAGCCGAACTGGTCGACCTGCTCGGCCAATGGGGCTCGACGGCGAAGTTCGAGGAGCGCCAGGTGATCTGGCACAAGATGCTGTCGCTCTATACGCAGCAGGTGTTCTCGATCGGGCTGATCAACAGCACGCTACAGCCGGTCCTTTGCGCCGCCAAGCTGCAGAACCTGCCGGAAAAAGCCCTCTACGGCTTCGATCCGACCTCCTATCTCGGCATCTACATGCCGGATGCATTCTGGTACAAGGAGGCCTAGGCGTGCTCAGATACATTCTCTGGCGCATCGCCGCCATGGTGCCGACGCTCTTCGTCATTTCGGCGCTGGTTTTCACCATCATCGAGCTGCCGCCGGGCGACTTCTTCGAAAGCCAGATCGCCGAACTGCGCGCCTCCGGCGAAACCGCCAATCTCCAGGAAATCGAGGAGATGCGCCAGCAATACGGCTTCGACAAGCCGGAGATCGTGCGCTATTTCTACTGGGTCGGCGGCATGCTGCACGGCGATTTCGGCTATTCCTTCGAATACCAGCTGCCGGTTTCCGACGTCGTCGGCGAGCGCCTGTGGCTGACGATCCTCGTCTCCTTCACGACGATCCTGCTGACCTGGCTGATCGCCTTTCCGATCGGCATCTATTCGGCCACGCACCAGTATAGCTGGAGCGATTATGGGCTGACCTTCTTCGGCCTGCTCGGCATCGCCATCCCGAACTTCATGCTGGCGCTGATCCTGATGTATTTCGCCAATATCTGGTTCGGCATCTCGATCGGCCATCTGATGGACCAGCAATATATCTCGGCGCCGATGAGCTGGGAGAAGGCGCGGTCGATCCTCTCCCACCTGTGGATCCCCGTCATCATTGTCGGCACGGCCGGCACCGCCGGCATGATCCGCCGGCTCCGCGCCAACCTGCTCGACGAGATGCAGAAGCAATATGTGACGACGGCGCGCGCCAAAGGTCTGCATCCGATGCGGGCGCTGCTGAAATATCCGCTGCGCATGGCGCTCAACTTCTTCGTCGCCGATATCGGCTCGATCCTGCCGTCGATCATCTCCGGCGCCGAGATCGTCGCGATCGTGCTGTCGCTGGAAACGACGGGGCCGATGCTCATCAAGGCGCTGCAGAGCCAGGACATGTATCTCGCCGGCTCCTTCCTGATGTTTCTGGCCTTCCTCAACGTCATCGGCGTTTTGATCTCCGACATCGCCCTCGGCTTCCTCGATCCCCGCATCCGTCTGCAAGGCAGGAGCACCAAATAATGTCGCCCCTTCCCGCACCCGGCGCGCCGCTTCCGCATTACGTCTCGACCGCGCCTTTCGACCCCTTGGCGACCGAGACCATGACGGCGGCGCAATCGCGCATCCATCTCGCCTCGCAGAAGCAGCTGATGTGGTGGAAGTTCAAGCAGCACAAGCTGGCCTTGATCTCCGGCATCTTTCTCGCCCTGGTCTATCTGATGATCCTGATCGTCGAATTCCTGGCACCCTACGGTCTGCACACGCGCAACGTCGATTTTATCCATGCACCGCCGCAAAGTGTCCACTTCTTCGACAAGGGCAGCTTCGTCGGTCCGTTCGTCTACGGCCGCAGCATGACGCTTGATCTCGACACGCTGCACCGCGTCTATGCCGACAGGCCGAACGACGTGCAGCCGATCCGCTTCTTCTGCCGCGGCGATGCCTATAAATTCTGGGGAATTGCCGCCTCGAACTATCACCTGGTCTGCCCGGCGATCGGCGGGCAGATGTTCCTGCTCGGTACCGATAGGCTTGGCCGTGACGTGCTGTCGCGCATTCTCTACGGCGCACGGATATCGCTGACGATCGGTCTGATCGGCATTTCGATCAGCTTCGTGCTCGGCATCGTCATCGGCGGCCTTGCCGGCTATCGTGGCGGCATTTTCGATCTCATCGTACAGCGCCTGATCGAAGTGCTGCAATCGCTGCCGAGCCTGCCGCTGTGGATGGCGCTGGCGGCGATCATGCCGGTGACCTGGAGCCCGATCGTCATCTATTTTGGCATCACCGTCATCCTCGGCATCATCGACTGGACCGGGCTAGCGCGTGCCGTGCGCTCCAAGCTGCTGGCGCTGCGCGAGGAAGATTATGTCCAGGCGGCACAGCTGATGGGCGCCAGCACGCCGCGCATCATCGGCCGGCATCTGGTGCCGGGTTTCATGTCGCATCTGATTGCCTCGGCGACGATTTCAATCCCTGGCATGATCCTCGGCGAAACCGCGCTTTCCTTCCTCGGCCTCGGCCTTCGCCCACCGATCACCAGCTGGGGTATTCTGCTGACCGAGGCAAAAAGCGTCAGCGTCATCGCCTTTTATCCTTGGCTGCTCTATCCGATCATTCCTGTTGTTCTTGTCATTTTGGCGTTCAACTTTCTGGGAGACGGCTTGCGTGATGCGGCAGATCCCTACAAATAGCAGAAAACCCGGCGGCGCTTCACGGCACCGCCCCCACCTCTTGGCCTCCGGACGGTGGGGGTACTAAGCATGTTGTTCACCCCAGAAGGAACGCCCATGTCCAGACGTCTCGAAGATGCACGCATCCTCATGTACAGTCACGACACCTTCGGTCTCGGCCATCTGCGCCGCTGTCGCGCCATCGCCCATGCGCTGGTCGAGGATTATCGCGGCCTCAACATCCTGATCATTTCGGGGGCCACGATCGCCGGCGCCTTCGATTATCGCGCCCGCGTCGACTTCGTGAAGATCCCGAGCGTCATCAAACTCCGCAACGGCGAATATACGTCGCTCGCCAGCCATATCGATCTGCACGAGACGCTGAAGATGCGCGAATCGAGCATCCGCCATACCGCCGAGACCTTCCAGCCCGATATTTTCATCGTCGACAAGGAGCCGATGGGACTGAAGGGCGAGGTTGAGGATACCCTGGCCTATCTCAAGGCGCGCGGCACCGTCCTGGTGCTCGGCCTGCGCGAAGTCATGGACGCACCGCATCTGCTCGACGCCGAGTGGAAGAGGAACGGCATCATGCAGAAGATCGACCAATATTACGACAGTGTCTGGGTCTATGGTCCGCCTGATTTCTACGATCCGCTTGTTGGTCTCGACGTGCCGGCCAGCCTGCGCCGGAAGATGGATTTCGTCGGTTTCCTGCAGCGCAGCGTCTCCAAGGGCAAGACCTCGGTCAACGCCCGCAAGGATAATTACCTCCTGGTCACGACAGGCGGCGGCGGCGACGGCTCCGATCTCGTCCACGACGTGATGAACGCCTATGAGGCCGATCCGACGCTGACGCAGAAGGCGCTCGTCGTGCTCGGACCCTATATGCCGGCCGCCGAGCGCGCCAAGTTGGTGCAGAAGGGGGAAGCCATCCCGTATATCGAGGTGATCGAGTTCGACAACCACATGGAAGAGCTGATCGACGGCGCCACCGGCGTCGTTGCCATGGGCGGTTACAATACCTATTGCGAGATCCTCTCCTTCGACAAGCCGGCCCTCATCGTGCCGCGCGTCAAGCCGCGCGAGGAACAGTTGCTGCGCGCCCAACGGGCAAGCGCACTCGGCCTCGTCGACATGCTGCTGCCGGAACAGTCCGTCGACCCGACCATCATGGCCGAGGCTCTGAAGCGCCTGCCCTCCCGCCTGCCGCCGTCGAAGAGCGGCAGCAATATGCATCTCGAAGGGCTCGACCACATCTCGCAGACCGTCGGCCGATGGATCGATGGCCGCGCCAGCCATCTTTCCCTCGTCGGCGCGGAATAGGCCAAAGCCTTGCCGCCACGTCGCAAGATCCTCGTCGTGCTGAAAGGCTATCCCCGCCTTTCGGAGACCTTCATCGCCCAGGAGCTGCTCGGTCTCGAAAAGGCCGGCTTCGACCTGACTCTGATTTCGATGCGACGGCCAACCGACAAGAAGCGCCATCCCGTCCATGACGAGATCAAAGCGCGGGTCGTCTACCTGCCGGAATATCTGCATGAGGAACCGATCCGTGTGCTGAAAGGCCTGGTCGCCGGTTTCTCCAAACCCGGCTTCAAGGCGCTGATCAAACGTTTCCTCGCGGATCTCAAGCGCGACCTCTCCCGCAACCGCTTCCGCCGTCTTGGCCAGGCACTGGTGCTGGGACGCGAATGGCCGGACGGGGGGCAATGGTTGCATGCCCATTTCATCCATACGCCGGCCTCGGTGACGGAATATGCCAGCATCCTCACCGGCACGCCCTGGACCTGTTCGGCGCATGCCAAGGACATATGGACGTCGCCCGACTGGGAGTTGCACGAGAAACTCGGCAGCGCCCGCTGGGCCGTCACCTGCACCAGGACGGGCTATGAACACATGCGCGCACTGACATCCCGCAAGGATGCGGTGCACTTGAGCTACCATGGGCTCGATCTTGCCCGTTTCGGCCATTTTGCCGGCGAGCGTTCGGACAGGACCGGCAGCGACCCCGCCGATCCCGCCTTCATCCTCAGCGTCGGCCGCGCCGTCGAAAAGAAGGGCTACGACGTGCTGCTGCGGGCGCTGGCCCTGCTGCCGGCCGACCTCCACTGGCGCATGGACCATATCGGCGGCGGCGAGGAACTTGCGAAACTGAAGGCGCTGGCGGCCGAACTCGGCCTTGCCGACCGCATCGTCTGGAAGGGCGCCATGGCGCAGGAAGACGTGCTCGATCACTACCGCCGCGCCGACCTCTTCGCGCTTGCCTGCCGGATCGCCGCCAACGGCGACCGCGATGGCCTGCCCAACGTGCTGGTGGAAGCCTCGAGCCAGCGGCTCGTCTGCCTCTCGACCGACGTATCCGGCGTGCCGGAACTGTTGACCAACGGTGAAAACGGCCTGATCGTGCCGCCGGAGGATCCGGCGCTGCTTGCCAAAGCGCTGGAGGCGGCGATCCGCGACCCGGCCCTGCGCAAGCGCCTCGGCGATGCCGCCGAAAAGCGGGTGCGCGACGATTTCGACTATCACTCCAGCATCAGACAGCTCACCGGCCTGTTCGAGGCCGAATGGCAGAAGGCGTCATGACGGCACCGCGCATCTTCTTCTACGTCCAGCATCTGCTCGGCATCGGCCATATAGCTCGCGCCAGCCGCATCGCCAGTGCGCTCGCCAAGGACGGTTTCGACGTCACCGTCGTCACCGGCGGCCTGCCGGTCCCGGGTTTTCCGGGCGAAGGCGTGAAGACCGTGGCGCTGCCGGCGGTCGTTGCCAGCAATGCCGGTTTTTCCGGTCTCGCCGATGCCGATGGCCGGCCGGCCGGCGAGGATTTCCTCCATGCCCGGCGCGACTTGCTGCTCGATGCTTTCCATGTCGCAAAACCCGACGTGGTCATCATCGAAGCCTTCCCCTTCGGCCGTCGGCAGATGCGCTTCGAATTGCTGCCGTTGCTTGCCGCGATCGACAAGGCCGAGCCCCGGCCGAAACTCCTGAGCTCGGTGCGCGACATTCTGCAGGAAAACCGCAAGGCCGGCCGCGACGCGGAGACCGCTGCTCTGGTCAAGGAGCATTTCGATACTGTGCTCGTCCACGGCGATCCGAGCTTCGTCAGGCTGGAGGACACCTTCCCGTTGACGGCGGAGATCGCCGACAGGCTGCGTTATACCGGCCTCGTCGCAGCGCCGCCGGCGCCGGAACCGGCCGAGACATTCGACATCATCGCATCGGCGGGAGGCGGTGCAGTCGGCGCCGCGCTGATCGGCGCGTCAAAAGAGGCGGCGGCGTTATTGCCCGCCGATCTCCGCTGGCTGCTGATATCGGGCCCCAACCTGCCGGAAGCCGATTTCGCCGCGCTGGCAGAGAATGCGCCTGCGAATGTCACACTGGTGCGCTTCCGCAAGGATTTTCCCTCGCTGCTGCGCGGCGCCAAGGTGTCGATCTCGCAGGCCGGCTATAACACGGTCGGCGATCTGCTGCGTACCGAATGCCGAGCAATCCTCATTCCCTTCGTTGTCGGCGGCGAGACGGAGCAGACAGTGCGCGCTGAACGGCTGCAGGCGCTTGATCTCGCCGACATCCTACCGGAAACCGGCCTGACGGCCGGCCATGTGAAAGAAGCCGTCGAAAAGGCGCTCACCACGCCGCGCCGCGAGCCCGTATTGCTCGATCTCGACGGCGCCGAGAAAACCGCTGGCATCATTCGCTCCATGCTTTCCGAATCGCTCGCCTAATCCAAAATTCCTGTGATATAAGCAATGTTCCGGCGAGAATCGGCGTTTCTGCAGCCGGTCGCTTCGCCTTGTTTTCATTGCGATATCGGCGGTCCGGCTGCATGGTCCTGTTCTCAACAATCCTCTCCATCCCGGCCCCCGGAAATTCCCAGCAAGCTGACGGTTAGCCATGGAAAAAAGCCTCGCCCGCTACATCTGGAAGAACACGCGGCTGCAGCAGCTGTGGATTCTGGCTGTCGTCGCCGCCTCGATGGTACCCTACTTCCTGTCTTTCGACCTGCCGAAGCAGATCGTCAATGGACCGATCCAGGGGGACGGCTTCGAAGGTCCGGGCGCACGGCAGACCTTCATGCACATTGCCTACGACATCCCGCTGATCGGCCATGTCGAGTTCTTTCAAGGTTTGCAGCTCAACCGCTTCCAGATGCTGATGGCCCTCAGCCTGGTGTTCCTGGCGCTGGTGGTGCTGAACGGCCTCTTCAAGTTCTATATCAACACCTATAAGGGCCGGCTTGGCGAGCGTATGCTGCGCCGTATCCGCTTCGAGCTGGTCGACCGGGTGCTGCGTTTTCCGCCCATCCACTTCAAGCGGGTAAAATCGGCCGAGATCGCCACGATGATCAAGGACGAGGTGGAGCCGATGGGCGGCTTCACCGGCGATGCCTTCGTTTCCCCTGCCCTTCTCGGCGGCCAGGCGATCACCGCGCTCGCCTTCATTATCGTCCAGAATTTCTGGCTCGGCATGATCGCCGCCGGCATCGTCGGCGTCCAGGCCATCGTCATCCCCCGCATGCGCAAGCGGCTGCTGGACCTCGGCCGCCAGCGGCAGCTGACGGCACGCGAACTTTCCGGCCGTGTCGGTGAAATCGTCGACGGCATCGGCACGATCCACGGCAACGACACATCAAATCTTGAACGCGCCGACATCGCCTCGCGGCTCGGCCGGATCTTTTCGATCCGCTACGACCTTTACCAGTGGAAGTTCCTGGTCAAGTTCATCAACAACTTCCTTGCCCAGGTTACGCCTTTCCTGTTCTACGCGATCGGCGGCTACCTGGCGCTGCAGGGCCGGCTCGATATCGGCCAGCTCGTCGCCGTCATATCAGCCTATAAGGACCTGCCCGGGCCGCTGAAGGAACTGATCGACTGGGACCAGATGCGCCAGGACGTGCAGGTGAAGTACCAGCAGGTCTATGAGCAGTTCAATGTCGAACCGCTGATCGACAGCCGCATCCAGGAGCTCGCCACTGCCCCGGTGGGGCCGCTGACACATGCGTTCGTCGTCACCAACCTCTCACTCTCCGACGACAGCGGCGCCCGCCTCGTCGACCACGTCTCCGTCGAGATCAAACCCAACGAGACGGTTGCGATCGTCGGCCCGAACGGCAGCGGCGCGGAAGCTTTCGCCGAAGCGCTCGGACGCATGGTCTGGCCGGATTCCGGCCGCATCACCATCGACGGGCAGGACCTGCTCGATATGCCGGAATCGATCACCGGCCGGCGCATCTCCTATGCCTCGGCCGATACGTTTTTCTTCCATGGCACGCTCGCCAGCAATCTGCTCTATGGCCTCAAGCACGCGCCGATGACCGATCCGGTCTACGACGAGCAGGCAGCGCTCGAATATAAATGGCATTCCATCGAGGCGGTGAAGGCCGGCAATCCCACGCTCGACCTCAACAGCGACTGGGTGGACTACAAGGCAGCCGGCGCCAACGGACCGGAAGACCTTTTGAAAGCGATCCGCCCGGTGCTTGACGCCGTGTTGATCTCGCAGGACATCCTCGATCTGGCGCTGCGTTCGACCGTCAACACCGACGTGCATGTGGCCGTCAGCGACCACGTCGTCGCGCTGCGTGCCTCGCTCCGAGACCGGCTGCGCGACGAAGGGCTCGACACGATCGTCGTGCCTTTCGATTTCGACGCTTATAACGGCCAGGCGACGGTTGGCGAGAACCTGCTCTTCGGCACGATGAAGCGGCCGCTGATGACCAATCGCCGGCTCGCCGCGCATCCCTATTTCCAGCAGCTGTTCCGCGAGACCGGCCTCAGCACCGATCTTTACGCCATGGGCCTGGAGATCGCCGAGAACGCGGTGGAACTCTTCCACGATCTGCCGCCGGACCATCCGTTCTTCCAGCAGCTGACCTTCATGACGGCGGACGATATTCCGACCTACCAGGCGCTGCTGCAGAAACTGCAAAGCCGCCGCTTCGAGGACGCGACGCCGGAGGAACGTTCGGCCATCATCCGGCTGAGTTTTGCCTATATCGAGCCGCGTCACCGCTTCGGCTTGCTGACGGACGAGCTGATGGGCAAGATCGTCAGCGCCCGCAAGCAGTTCCACGAGCATATACCAGCCGATCTCGCCGAACTGATCGAGCGCTACGACGCCGAGCGTTTCACCCCGTCGGCAAGCCTGATGGACAATGTGCTCTTCGGCCGCATCGCCTATCAGCAGGCCGACGCCTCCGATCGCATCCGCGGCATCATGGGCGAACTGTTCGACGCACTCGATCTGTATGACGATGTCCTGTCGATTGGGCTCGAATTCGACGTCGGTTCCGGCGGCAAACGGCTGACGATGGTGCAGCGGCAGAAGCTGAACCTTGCCCGTGCGCTGTTGAAACGCTCTGACTATTTCATCTTCAATCGGCCGCTATCGGCACTCGACCAGCGCGTTCAGGATCAGATCACCCGCAACATCGTCGAGGATCTGCACGAGGAGGGCCATCGGCCGGCAATCATCTGGGTGCTTTCCAATGCCCGGATGGCAGAGGTGTTCGACCGGATCCTGCTCTTCGACCGCGGCGGATTGGCGGAGGCCGGAAACTATCCGGAACTTTCCGAGAAAAACGGGATGTTCAAGGAACTGTTATCGTAATATTCTACTGGGGCGGCGATGGTAGGCGTTCCCGACGGGACGCCCGGAATTGAAGACGCAGGGTTCCAAGAACCGCGCGTCAGGGGATTGAAACGCTCATGCTGTTGAGAGACGAAGTCGAAATGCTGCGACGGGTGCCGATCTTTTCAAGGATTGCGCCAGCAAAGCTCAAGCTTTTGGCCTTCACCTCCGACCGCATGACCTACAAGGCCGGGCAGAACCTCTTCCATCAGGGCGATGTCGGCGACGCCGCCTATGTCATTCTTTCCGGCACCGCCGATATCATCGTCTCCTCGCCGGCCGGCGAGATCAAGGTCGCCGATGTCGAGCTCAATTCGATCGTCGGCGAAATCGCCATCCTCTGCGATGTCTCGCGCACGGCAACGGTACGCGCCACCTCGCCGCTCGAAGTGCTGCGCATCAGCAAAGAGCACTTCCTGAAGCTGCTCAGCGATTTCCCCGAGATGGCCGTCGAAATCATGCGCGTTCTCGCCGACCGCCTCAATCACACGACCGCGGAACTGACCGCAGCCCGGGCGGCAAAGCAGCCGCAGATGGCGCAGTAAAACGCATTTAGCGTTGCGGCGGCCATTGCTGGGCGCCGTGAAGAAAGCGCAGAATTTCCACCCTCTGTGCTTCTCTGTCGATGCGATAGATCAGCAGAAATGCAGTGCGCGGGATGACCAATTCCCGCGTTCCACTGAGACGGCCGCGACGTCCTGCCTCGGGGTGATCGGCGAGCATTTTGGCCTGATGTCGGATTACATCATCCAACGCGATTGCAGCTTTTGGATTTTGGGCGAAGATGTGCCGAATCTGACTTTCTCGATCCAGAAGAGCCTGGTGCAGCCACTTGACGATCAAGCCTTATCTCCAGATTCCAACTGCGCCAGCAGTTCAGCCCGAAGCTTGTCCATTCGCTCTTCGGCGTCCTGCGCACTAATCCAGATAGCGTTCGGATCATCGGCCTCCCGGATCGCTTCCTCGACCTGTTCGCGGAACCATTTGTCGTATTCGGCCGCCTCATGGGTCCGACGCAGAGCCGCAGCTCTATCCGGCCGCGACGCCGTCTGAGGGGCGTAATCGGCCGCATCGACATCGAACTGCGAGATGCCGACATCCTTGAGATAGGAAACCAGGGTATCCATGCGCTTGAACACACGCACCTGCCGGCTGCGTTGAGCGGCGAGCGGGCGCTCTGCCTTGCCATAGCGGATGACGACGGACCAACCGCCGGTTTTGCCGACAACATGCGCGCCATCGACCGCTCCTGCGTCGACAAGGCGGGAAAGGGTCGAATGATCGATAGTTTCCGCAGTCATGCCATATCCTCGTTCAAGCCGACAAAGATATGCATTTAATTATAAATTGCAATGCATTCAATAATTGAAATTGCGCAGTTCGCGTCGATGGCTGCCCCTCACCCTAACCCTCTCCCCGTAAAAAACGGGGAGAGGGGACGTGCCCTGCGAGAGGTTGGAGAGGGACGGAGGGGTTGCGGCTTGCCCCTTCGCCCCGTTTACGGGGAGAAGGTGCCGGCAGGCGGATGAGGGGCAGGCCTCGACCCCTCGCCTATTCGCGCTGTTCCAGCGCCTTGCTGAAGGCCAGCGCCGCCAGCGTGCAGATTGCGCCGGAGAGCAGGTAGTAGCCGACGAAGGTCAGGCCGAAGCGGCTGGAGAGGCTGAGCGCCACCAGCGGCGCGAAGCCGGCGCCGATCAGCCAGGCAAGGTCCGAGGTGAAGGCAGCACCGGTGTAACGATAGCCGCGGCCGAAGCGGGACGAGATCGAGCCGGTCGCCTGGCCGAAGGACAGGCCGAGCACGCCGAAGCCAACGATGACGAAAGCGTCATGGCCGCTGTTGCCGGAGGCGATCAGGATCGGCCCGACAAAGCTGAAGACGGCGATCAGGACGGCGCAGATGGCAAGCTGGGCGCGCCGGCCGATGCGATCGGCAATCAGGCCCGAGGCGATGATCGTGACGATGCCAACCATGGCGCCGACCACCTGCACGACCATGAAGGCGCCGATCGGCTGGTTGCCGTAAAGGCTCATCCAGCCGAGCGGGAAGATGGTGACGAGGTGGAACATAGCGAAACTGGCGAGCGGCACGAAGGCGCCGATCAGGATATCGCGGCCGTGAACGCGCAGCACGTCGAGGATCGGTGCGGCCTCCAGCTCGTGCTGCTCCAGCAGCGTGCCGAATTCCTTGGTCATCACCAGCCGCAGACGCGCAAACAGCGCCACGACGTTGATGGCGAAGGCGACGAAGAACGGATAACGCCAGCCCCAGGAAAGGAAATCCTCACTGGACAGATTGCCGACGAAATAACCGAACAGCGTGCTTGCCAGCGCAAAGCCGATCGGCGCGCCGAGCTGCGGGATCATCGCATACCAGCCACGGTGATTGGCCGGTGCATTGAGCGCCAGCAGCGAGGCAAGCCCGTCCCAGGCGCCGCCGAGCGCAAAACCCTGGCCGAGACGGAAGAGCGCCAGCAGCGCGATCGACCAGACGCCGATCTCGTCGTAACCGGGCAGGAAGGCGATCGAGGCGGTGGAGCCGCCGAGCAGGAAGAGCGCGATCGTCAGCTTGGTGCCGCGCCCGTACATCCGGTCGATGGTCATGAAGACGACCGAGCCGACCGGGCGGGCGAGGAAGGCGAGGGAGAAGATGGCGAAGGAATAGAGTGTTCCCGTCAGCCTGTCCGGCGCGAAGGGGAAGACGAGCTGTGGAAAGACCAGCACGGAGGCGAGGCCGTAGACGAAGAAATCGAAGAATTCCGACATGCGGCCAATGACCACGCCGACGGCGATGCTGCCCGGCGAAACCGGTTTGTCGTCGTGAATGCGCCGCGCGTCGCGTTCCAGCGACGACGATGACGGTCCGTAATTCGATGTTGATGCCATAAACGCCTCCTCGTTAAGGCGCTTCCGGCAAGGCGCCCCAAGCGTGATGTTGATCAAACCCGCAGGCTTATCAAGTCCGTAAGACTGAAATAGTTGATCATCACGGCTCAAATAAAGCCTGGACGAAAAAAATTGCGCGATCCTGACGGTGATTTCTCCAGCAAACGCTGGCCTGGCCGGTTCTTGTGGATATATTGGACCTGAACCATGCGCTCACAAAAAATCCTTCTGGATTTCATCAGGATTTCAAAGCATAGAGCATCATGATTTACGCCGCAGTGCGGCATGCTTGCTGCACTGCGACCAAACACCTCATGTCGCGATCAGGTTCAGTGCTTTAGTCGCGGAACAAACGAAACAACAAGAGCTTAGAGACGTGCAAAAACTCGCGAAGTTTTCCCGCCTTCTATCCGTCTTGCCGCTGCTTTCCCTGGCAGGATGCAACATGGTGGTCATGGCGCCCTCCGGCGACATCGCCGTGCAACAGCGCGATCTCATCATCATCTCGACGGTGCTGATGCTTTTGATCATCATACCGGTGATCTTCCTGACGCTGCTCTTTGCCTGGCGCTACCGCTACTCCAATACGGCCGCGACTTATGCGCCGGAATGGCACCATTCGACTCGCCTCGAAATCATCATCTGGGCTGCACCCCTGGCAATCATCATTGCGCTCGGCGCCGTCACCTGGATTTCCACCCACAAGCTCGATCCCTACCGGCCGCTCGACCGCCTCGATGCGGATCGCGCCATTCCGGCCGATACCAAGCCGCTGACCGTCGAGGTCGTGGCGCTCGACTGGAAGTGGCTGTTCTTCTATCCCGAACTCGGCATTGCCACGGTCAACGAACTCGCTGCCCCGGTGGACATGCCGATCAATTTCAAGATCACCGCCTCCTCGGTGATGAACTCCTTCTACATCCCTGCCCTTGCCGGCCAGATCTACGCCATGCCGGGCATGGAGACGAAGCTGCACGCCGTCATCAACAAGGAAGGCGCGTATGACGGCTTCTCGGCCAATTACAGCGGCTCCGGCTTCTCGCACATGCGCTTCAAATTCCACGGGCTCGACCGCGAGGGTTTTGACGCCTGGGTGGCGCAGGTCAAGCAGCAGGGCACGATGCTCAACCGCGACGCCTATCTGAAGCTCGAGAAGCCGAGCGAGAAGGAACCGGTGCGTTATTATGCCGGCGCCGATGCCGATCTCTACAACGCCATCCTCAACATGTGCGCCAAGCCCGGCAAGATGTGCATGAACGAGATGATGCACATCGACATGAAGGGCGGCGGCGGCAAGGAAAGCGCCGAAAACCGCGACAAGCTGCAATATGACAATCGCCATGCCGACGAAGGCATCGTGGCGCCTGCGGCCACCGTGCCGGCGACCGGTGCTCCGGCGCGCAGCGAGCCGGCCAAGACCACCGATGGCAACAGCATGCAGCACGACATGCCCGGCATGGACAGCACGCCCGGCACGGACATGCAGCATGACGGCCATTCCATGCCCGGCATGAGCAATGGCGCCGATCCTGCGCCGGCGCAGCTCAACAACAACAATTAACCTGGCGCTTTGCGTCGCAAGACATAATGAACGGGTTGTTCCATGTTTTCCAATCCTGACCTCCTGAAGTTCGTCTTCGGCCGGTTGACCCTCGATGCCATTCCCTATCACGAGCCGATCCTGGTCGTGACCTTCATCGGCGTGGTCATCGGCGCCATCGCGGTGCTCGGCCTCATCACCTATTTCAAGTTCTGGGGTCCGCTCTGGAACGACTGGATCTGCAGCGTCGATCACAAGAAGATCGGCATCATGTATGTGATCCTCGCCGTCATCATGCTGCTGCGCGGTTTCTCCGATGCCATCCTGATGCGCGTGCAGCAGGCGATCGCCTTCAATGGTTCCGAAGGTTATCTGCCGCCGCACCATTACGATCAGGTGTTCACCGCCCATGGCGTCATCATGATCTTCTTCGTGGCGATGCCCTTCGTCACCGGCTTGATGAACTTCGTGGTGCCGCTGCAGATCGGCGCACGCGACGTTTCCTTCCCCTTCTTGAACAATTTCTCCTTCTGGATGACCACCGCCGGGGCGATCATCATCATGCTGTCGCTGTTCATCGGCGAATTCGCTCAGACCGGCTGGCTCGCCTACCCGCCGCTGTCGGGCGCGGCCTATAGTCCAGGCGTCGGCGTCGACTATTATATCTGGGGCCTGCAGGTCGCCGGCGTCGGAACGACGCTGTCGGGCATCAACCTGATCGCCACCATCGTCAAGATGCGCGCGCCGGGCATGACCTTCATGAAGATGCCGGTCTTCACCTGGACCGCGCTCTGCACCAACGTGCTGATCGTCGCCTCCTTCCCGATCCTGACGGCGACACTCGCTCTGTTGTCGCTCGACCGCTACGCCGGGACGAACTTCTTCACCAACGACCTCGGCGGCAATCCGATGATGTACATCAACCTCATCTGGATCTGGGGCCATCCGGAGGTCTACATTCTGGTGCTGCCGGCCTTCGGCATCTTCTCGGAAGTCGTCGCCACCTTTTCCGGCAAGCGCCTCTTCGGCTACGCCTCGATGGTCTACGCGACCTGCGTGATCATGATCCTGTCCTATATCGTCTGGCTGCACCACTTCTTCACGATGGGCTCGGGCGCCAGCGTCAATTCCTTCTTCGGCATCACCACGATGATCATCTCGATCCCCACGGGAGCGAAGATCTTCAACTGGCTGTTCACCATGTATCGCGGCCGCATCCGCTTCGAGGTGCCGATGCTGTGGACGGTCGGCTTCATGGTGACCTTCGTCATCGGTGGCATGACCGGCGTCATGCTTGCCGTGCCGCCGGCCGACTTCGTGCTGCACAATTCGCTATTCCTCATTGCCCACTTCCACAACGTCATCATCGGCGGCGTTCTCTTCGGCATGTTCGCCGGCGTGAACTACTGGTTCCCGAAGGCATTCGGCTTCAAGCTCGATCCCTTCTGGGGCAAGATGAGCTTCTGGTTCTGGCAGATCGGCTTCTGGTTCGCTTTCATGCCGCTCTATGTGCTCGGCCTGATGGGCGTCACCCGCCGTATGAACCAGTTCGATGACCCATCGCTGCAGATCTGGTTCATCATCGCCGCCTTCGGCGTCGGCCTGATTGCGCTTGGGATCGCCGCCTTCCTGATCCAGATCGTCGTCAGCTTCATGAAACGCGAGGAATTGCGCGACGACAGCGGCGATCCGTGGGACGGCCGGACGCTGGAATGGTCGACCTCTTCGCCGCCACCGGATTACAACTTCGCTTTCACCCCCGTCGTCCACGACCATGACAGCTGGTACGACATGAAGAACCGTGGTTATGCGCGTCCGCTGGAAGGCTTCCGGCCGATCCATATGCCGAAGAATACCGGCACTGGCGCAATCCTCTCAGGCATCAGCGTCGCCCTTGCCTTCGGCCTGATCTGGTACATGTGGTGGCTGGTCGTCGTCTCCTTCGTCGGTCTGCTGGTCGTCGCAATCGGCCATACATTCAACTATAGGCGCGACTTCCACATCCCCGCCGAAGAGGTGACCGAAACGGAAGGCAAGCGCACCGCGCTGCTTGCCGAGCAGGTGTAATGACCATGAGCGATCAGACCATCGACACGGCCGAAAAGCCTGAATTCTACCTGACGGAAGATCATCATCCGGAAAACAGCACCAATCTCGGTTTCTGGCTCTACCTGATGAGCGACTGCCTGATCTTTGCGGTGCTGTTTGCCACACACGGCGTGCTCGGCCGCAACTATGCCGCCGGTCCGTCGCCGGCCGATCTCTTCGATCTGCCGATCGTTGCCCTCAACACCTCGATGCTGCTGCTCTCGTCGATCACCTATGGCTTCGCCATGCTGCAGATGGAGCGCAATGCCAAGGCGGAAACGCTGTTCTGGCTCGCCGTCACCGGATTGTTCGGTGCGGCCTTCATCGGGCTCGAGCTCTATGAGTTCATTCACCTGATCCATGAAGGCGCCGGGCCGACGCGCAGCGCCTTCCTCTCCTCCTTCTTCACGCTGGTCGGCACGCACGGGCTGCACGTCACCTTCGGCATCATCTGGCTGATCACGTTGATGGTTCAGGTGTCGATGCACGGGCTGGTCGAAGCCAACCGCCGCCGCCTGATGTGCCTTTCGATGTTCTGGCACTTCCTCGACGTCGTCTGGATCGGCGTCTTTTCCTTCGTCTATCTGCTGGGAGTCCTCGGATGAGTTCGCAAGCACCCGCCCATGAAGATGCGCACGAGGCGCATCACGGCCACAGCCACGGTCATCAGGCTGGCCATGGCACCTTCCGCAGCTACATGACGGGTTTTGTGCTCTCCGTCATCCTGACCGCCATTCCCTTCTGGCTGGTCATGGCCGGCGTGTTCGACAGCCCGGCGGTGACGGCGGTGCTGGTGATGGGCCTCGCCGCCATCCAGATCGTCGTGCATATGGTCTTCTTCCTGCACATGAACCCTCGTAGCGAGGGCGGCTGGACGATGATGGCGCTGATCTTCACCATCATCATCGTCGCCATCGCGCTCTCCGGTTCGCTCTGGGTCATGCATCATCTCAATGCCAACATGATGCCGATGAGCCCCGAGATGATGAAGAACATGCCGTGATCGTCAGGAAAGGCCGGCGGCAGCGCCGCCGGCATCGATCCAGCCGATGAACAAGGCTCCCTCGGACAAATCGGAAAAGCGGCCTTCGCCGGCAAAACGCGCGATCTTCTGCGCCTGCCTGGTGCTGCTTGCCGCAGGTCTCGCAGCCCTCGGCACCTGGCAGCTGCAGCGACTCGCCTGGAAGCGTGATCTTATTGCCCGCGTCGACCAGCGTGTGCACGCGGCACCCCTGCCGGCACCGGCGCGCGCCGAGTGGGAGGTCAATGCCGCCGATGACGAATATCGCCGCGTAAGCGCAGCAGGAACGCTGGCAAACGACAAAGAGACGCTGGTCTATGCGTCGACGGCGCTCGGTCCGGGTTATTGGGTGATGACGCCGCTGATGCTTGCCGACGGCACGGTCATTCTCGTCAATCGCGGCTTCGTTCCGACAGACAGACGCAATTCGGACACGCGCCGCGAAGGCGAATTGTCGGGCATCGTCGAGATCGCCGGGCTGATGCGGATGAGCGAGCCGAAGGGATCGCTGCTGCAATCCAATGACCTCGCCTCTGACCGATGGTATTCGCGCGATGTCGCAGCGATCGCGCTAAAGCGCGGTCTCAGTGCGGTCGCGCCCTATTTCATCGACGCCGATGCCACCGCCAATCCGGGCGGCCTGCCTGTCGGCGGCCTGACGATCATCCATTTCCCCAACAATCATCTCGTCTATGCGATTACCTGGTACGGGCTCGCCGCAATGGTGCTGGTTTTGCTGCTGTTCATTCTTCGCGGTGACATAGGAAGAGGCCGCCGGGAGTAGTCCGGGCACTTACTGTCGCTTGCAATACGCGTGCTCAGGCAAGCGGTTGCGCCGGGCGGCTTGAACGCAACCGGATTAACATCGTGTAAAGTGATGTCCGATATTTCTTACCTGAACAGAATATATAAAAGCTGCACATGAACCGGCCGGATTACATCCCCAGTCTCGATGGCCTGCGCGGTATCGCCGCGCTGCTGGTCGTTCAAGCGCATGTCGGACTTATCTTTCCAAGTGCATCCTTGTATTCAATGACCATGGGCAGCGAAGCCGTCGGCTTGTTCTTTGCCCTCAGTGGCTTTCTGATGGCCCATCTCTACGGTTCACGGCCGGTGACCAAAGAAAACGTCCTGGATTTTCTGGTGAGCCGATTTGCCCGCATCTATCCGGTTTATCTGGCTGCCGTTCTGCTCGTGGCGATGCTCTCTGGCATTCAGGATCTGAACTTCGTTCAGCCTATCATCGGCGGCACGGACTTTGTGCGCCATGTCCTTCTTCTGGGCTCAAGTGGCGTTTTCTGGTCGATTCCACCCGAAATTCAATTCTATCTGCTGTTCCCAATCCTATGGCTTTGCTTAGCCCGACCGCACCGCTATAGCGGCGTGATCGTCGGCTTCGCAGTGCTCGTCGTCGTGGATGGCCTGCTGGAATTGCCAGGCCCTGGAATCCTACTCGTTTCGAAGCTCCCTTACTTTCTATTCGGCGCACTTGCCGGGATGATGCATTCCCGCTGGGATCGATGGAGGCCATCTGCGTTTACGGGAATTTTCACGCTGTTGCTTCTGGCGGTGTTCTTCACTTACAGGCATGTCGCGCCGAGTTTTTCCCCTGAATTCTGGAGCCTGCAAGGCGCGGCCGCCGCAGCTGTCATCGTGGTGCTCGTCGCGCGACAACCTCCCATCGCAGCCCATATCCTGGCAGCTGCACCTGTGCGGTTTTTGGGGACGATCAGCTTCTCACTCTATCTTTTCCACGTCCCCACAATGTTCCTGGCACGTCGGACTTTCGGTGATCTGATGCCAGAGCCGGCGCTCATCGTGGTGACACTTTTCATTGCGGCATTGGGAGCATGGTTCATTCATGAGACGATCGAAATCCCGAGCCGACGCCTGCTGGTCGGCTTGTGGCAGCAGCATCGGCGGCGCGTCGCTGAGCAAGACAGTCCGGCTGAGCAAATCGAACGCGCGATCCTTGATCTGAAACAGACCGAAAAACGGCTCCTGAGCGGCGCAAGTGCAGCCGCGGCGAGTGAGCTTGGCGAAGACGGCGGCCGAACTGTCATCCGGGACAATGGCGACGAGAAGCTTCGCGCGTAGAGCGCCCGGAAAGGTTCGCCGGATTTACGCTCCTTAAGAAGCGACCCGGCTGATCGCTTCGGCGAGTTGCGCCTGCGAGAAAGGCTTGCCGAGCCGGGGCAGATTGCCGATGCCCGTACCTTCGGGAAGTTCAGCGTACCCGGTTGCGAGAATGATCGGCATCTCAGGCCATTCCTCGCGGATCGCCTCGGCGAGTTCAGCCCCCGTCATGCGCGGCATAGCATGGTCGCAGATCACCAGATCGACCGGCTGTGTGCGCATGATCTCAAGCGCCTCAGGACCCGCCATCGCCTCGAACACGGTGTGCCCGAGATCCTCGAGCATCAGCGTCGTATTCATCAGGACCAGACCATCGTCATCAACGGCGACGATGCGCAGCTGGCGCGACGCATTTTCACTGCGTTGCGGTAGGTCGGTGGCGACCTCGGCTGTCCGCTCGACACTGACGACCGGGAACCACAATTCGGCCGTGGTGCCTTCGCCAAGACTGCTTTTCAGCATGAGGCGGCCGCCGGACTGGGACGCAAGGCCCTGGACCATGGAAAGCCCGAGACCGGTGCCCTTGCCGACGCCCTTGGTGGTGAAGAACGGCGTCGTTGCCTGCTCCACCGTCTTTGCATCCATGCCCTCGCCTTCATCGATCACCGCGATTCTTACGTAGCGGCCAGGCGGCAGCGGACCCTTGCCTGACGGCACGGATTCCTCGGACGCGCGAAGCACGATCCTCCCGCCGGACGGCATGGCATCGCGGGCGTTGACGACGAGGTTGAGGATCGCCATCTCCAACTGGTTCGGATCGGTTAGGATCGTCGGAAGCCTGACGGGGAAAGAGGTCTCTATCCTGGTGAGGGGGCCGAGCGAACGGCTCAGCATATCCATCATGCCACGGACCAGGCCGGAGACGTCGATCGGCTCCATATGCAGTTCCTGCCGGCGGGAAAAGGCCAGCATGCGCTGCGTCAGCGCCGCGCCGCGCTGGGCGCCCTGCATGGCATTATCAACCAGCGATGTCAGCGACAGATCCTGCGGCATGCGTTTCTTCAGGATTTCGAGACTGCCGAGGACGGCCATCAGCAGATTGTTGAAATCATGGGCGATGCCACCGGTCAATTGCCCGATCGCCTCCATCTTCTGCGACTGGAAGAGTTCTTCGCGCGCCTGCTCGAGCGCCCGCTGGGTTTCCATCTTCTCGGTGATATCGCGGGTGATCTTGGCGAAACCGAGCACATCGCCTTCGTCGTCGCGGATGACATCGATGACGACGCTGGCCCAGAAGCGGGTGCCGTCCTTGCGGACGCGCCAGCCTTCTCTTTCGAACCGGCCTTCGGCGCGCGCGATGCCGAGCGCCGTCTGCGGCACGCCGGCGGCACGGTCCTCGGGCGTATAGAATGTCGAGAAATGCCGGCCGATGATTTCTTTCGGCCGATAGCCCTTGATCCGCTCGGCGCCGAAATTCCAGCTGCTGACATTGCCGTCGGGATCGAGCATATAGATCGCATAATCCGATACCCCCTGGACCAGCCGGCGGAACTGTTCCTCACTCTGGCGGATTGCCTTTTCGGCGGCTCTGCGCTCGGTCAGGTCCCGGGTGATCTTGGCGTAACCGATCAGCTCGCCGGAGGGACGGCGGATCGGGTCGATGATCACATGCGCCCAGAAGCGGGTTCCATCCTTGCGTTGGCGCCAGCCTTCGCCTTCGAACCGGCCATGCTCTTTCGCGGTTGCGAGCGCGCGCTCCGGAATGCCCGCGGCGCGGTCCTCTTCCAGATAGAAACGGGAAAAATGCTCGCCGAGAATTTCAGAAGGCTTGTAACCTTTGAAGCGCTGAGCGCCGGTATTCCAACTGGTGACGATGCCTTCGGGACTGAGCATATAGATGGCGTAGTCGGTGATGGCATCGACCAGAAGACGAAAGCGCCCCTCGTCGTGAAGGGACGTATCTTGTCGATTCAGCACTTCCATCGGCCCCTCTTACTCACCAGCGCTGTATAACGCAGCGGCGGGGCGGATGGTTCCGAGGCACCTCAAATTTTCAAACGGCCTTCACTTGCGGATAGAACCGCGCGCCGACGCTCTCGGCAGCGGCATAGGCCTGCGAGACGATTTCCGGCACCAGATCGATATCGGGCAGGCTGCCGAGGCCGAGCGGGCCAATGGCAAAGAGCCCAGCGACGGTCGAACCGTCCTCCAGGAATGGCTCGCCGCGGGCATTGACCGCCAGCCCGAGCGAGAGTTCGTCGGGCATGGCGAGGCCGGCGGAAAACAGGCTCTCAATCAGCGGCGCCGAAAGGTCCGGCGCCTGACAACGGCAATCGATGATGCGCTCGGCCTGGACGACCTCTTCGGCAGAGGAACCGGCCGGCGTGAAGAACAGGCCGCTCAAGCCCCGGCGGCCGGCGCGGCCGCGTCGCAGCACCGTGCGGCCCTCGGCAAGCTCGCGTTTCAGCCGCAGGTGCATGGCCTCCGGCAGGCGGTTACGGTGGCTGTCGTAGATCGCCCGCAAATGCCGGTTGAACTGATGTTTGTCGCGCGCCGGCAGCGAGCGCCAGAGCGAGCGGGCATGTCTCCTGAGGCCGTTCATCACCGATTGCCAGCTTCGGCCGTCGTCCTCCGCCTCGCGACAGGCCTGGCGGATGAAACGCACGATCTCAGGCAGGCTCTCAGGCAGCGCTTCGGCCGGGAACAGCGGATCGGCGGAATTCGGCGTATGGCTCTGCGGCAGGAAACCGCGGCGGGAAATGATCGTCACCTGGCCGGCATAACCGGCATCGCGCAACTGCAGCAACTGGTCGACGACGCGAATGCCGCTGCCGAGCAGCACCGTATGCGGCCGCGCCACCAGGCGCTGGGCCCTGACCGGCGAAGCCTGCTCACCGCCGATATCCGGATCGTTCAGGCCGTAGCCGGTGGCCAGCATCACGGTATCGAACAGCGGATTGGCGGGATTGGCGCTTTCAAGCAGGAAACGGTTGCCGTGGCTCCTGCGGATCGCCACCACCGGATCGTTGCAGACCTGAACGGTAATATCCCTGCGCGCGGCCAGCGCTTCGGAAAACCGCTGGTAGACATAATCGCTGAAGATTTCCTTCGGCACGAAAATCTGCCGGAAACCGGGAATGGCGGCCGGCACGGCGGCGCGAAAGGCGGCATTGCTGCAAAGCCAGTCGTTGAAATCGTCGCTGTCACCGACCGAGACCGAGAGATCGCGCACGCGGGTGTTGAGGATCGTCGAGGCGCGCACTGACGCCAGCGCCTGCCCGCCGCTGACCGAAGAATTCGGATCGAACAACTGCAGGTGGAAGGGCGCGCGCACCGTCTTCATCAGCGCGATCGCCGTCATCATACCGGAAAAGCCGCGTCCGACGATGGCAATGCGCGGCACCGCGGATATCTGCGCCGCCGCATTGGCGCGCGCCGAAAAAAGTCCCTGAACCGTCATCGCAACTCCTTTGCGGCTTCATCCGCACCGTGGGTCGATCGAGGTTTCAACGCATAAAACAGCGGATCATGCGTTGATGAGGTTCATGCGGCCATTCACGACCTGCCGCAGGATCGAGGTCAGAGCCGAAGCCCCGGACATGCACGAGCGGAACAATCACGCCCATCTATAGTCTATTAAACTAGTCGTGTATGAAAGCGCTAAATGGCGCGCATGGCAAGAGGTTTATTGCCATGGTGATTCAAGTCATTGAAAAATAAGATACGTTAGAGACGTCGACGGCGTCACTCGCCCGGATATTGCTTCGCCTTCAGCAGGCCGGCCAAATGCGCCGTGTTGCGCGCCAGCATGTCGACGGCCGTCGTCACCACCTTCGGCACCTTGTCGAGATCGACGAAATTGGTGGAACCCATCGCCTCGCCGACCCAATAGGCGACCGCGCTCGCCGGAATGGTGAAGCCGACATCGTTCAGCGCCTGGAAAAGCTCGGCCGATACATGATGGGCGCCGTCCTCATTGCCGACGACGGCAACGGCGGCGACCCGGCCATAGGAAACCATGCGGCCCTGATCGTCGGTCTCGTCGAGGAAGGCGTCCATGCGCTCCAGTGCCCGCTTGCAGACGCTGGAGGGCTGACCGAGCCAGATCGGCGTCGCCATCAGCAGGATATCGGCGGCGAGCACCTTGGCGCGGATATCAGGCCAATCATCGCCGGGGCCTTCGTCTGATGTGACGCCCGGCTTGACGTTGAAATCGGCAAGCCGAAGCACTTCGGTGTTGACGTCGTAGGCCGACAGCGCCTTGTCGATGAGGCCGATCATCCGGTCGCACGAAGACGCCTCCTTGGCATTGCTGGTCTTCAGTGTTGCGTTAAGAGCGAGGGCTTTCAGCGGCATGGTCTCTCTCCGGTAACGGGTGCCTGACAGGGTTTGCCTCTTGCAACCAACCCAGGCGGCGATTGTTCCCGCCGGCTCGCGAGCAGACCTCACGTAAAAATAACCAGTTGGTGAATTCTTTACTTGAACCCCCAAATGGAATCGGCAAAAGTGAAGGCGCAATCAATCCCTTCATGGATTTGCCGTCTTTTCGGGCCAGCGTCCGACCACACATCTATTGGAAAAAATACCGTGAGCAGCGATGCGTTAACACGCGCGACGAAGCCTTCGGCTTCGATGGCGCTTGCAACTGCGGCAGGCTGGGGCCGAGGCCTCTTCACATTGGTGCGCATCACCATGATGGCCTTCCGCCACCCCTGGCAATCAGGCTTTGCGATCGGCGCCACGCTGGTCGCTTCCACCTTCCAGCTAATGATCCCCCGCCTTCTCGGCCAGGCGGTCGACCACACGCAGATGGCGATGAGCGGCGGCGCAGCGGGCCAGGCGGCGCAGGACGCGCTTTTGACCACGGCGCTGCTCCTGCTCGGCGCCAGCGTGCTGCGCGGCCTCTTCACCATGGTCCAGAACTATTACAGCGAAGCCGTCGGCCATCACATCGGCTACGAGTTGCGGTTGGCCTGCTACGAGAAGATCCAGCGGCTGTCCTTCAGCTTCCACGACACCGTGCATTCCGGCGATCTGATCACCATCGGCCTGCTCGATCTCGAAGGCGTGCGGATGTATTTTTCCACGGCGCTCGTCCGGATGATCCTGCTGTCGATCCTGATCGGCATCGGCGCCTATATGCTGCTGTCGACCGATATCGTGCTTGGCCTGCTGGCGCTCTCCTTCGTGCCTTTCGTCGGCTGGCGCTCCTCGGTGACGCAGCTCAGGCTGCGCGCCACCTGGCTCGATCTGCAGGAGCGGCTGTCGGTGCTGACCCGCATCATGGAGGAGAATCTCGGCGGCATTCGCGTCGTGCGCGCCTTTGCCGCACAGGATCATGAGCTGTCGAAATTCGAGGCTGCGTCGAAGAATGCATTGGCGCTCGCCCATCAACGCGTCGGCATCCGCGTCCTCAATACCAGTGCCATGACCTTCTCCTTCTTCACGGCGATGGGCCTGGTGCTTTTCGTCGGCGGCGGCAAGGTGATGTCGGGCGAGATCACCGTCGGCACGCTCGCCTCCTTCCTGACCTTCATGACCATTTTGCAGATGCCGGTGCGCCAGCTCGGCCTGATGGTCAATGCCTTTGCCCGCGCCTCCACCTGCGGCTCACGGCTCTTCAACCTGCTCGACCTCGACATATCGATCAAGGACGCTCCGGATGCCAGGGAATTGGCGGTGACCGACGGCGTGCTGCGCTTCGAAAATGTCAGCTTCGCCTATCCCGGTTCGGAAAAGCGCACCGTGCTCCACGACGTCTCCTTCGAAGCCAGGCGCGGCCAGACGATCGGCATCGTCGGGCCTCCCGGGAGCGGCAAGTCGACGATCGCCCATCTGATCCCGCGCTTCTACGACGTCAGCGGCGGCAAGATCACCATCGACGGCCAGGATATCCGCAAGGCGACGCTGCAATCGCTGCGCCGGGCGATTGCCGTTGTGCAGCAGGATTCCTTCCTGTTCACGACAACGATCGAAAACAACATCGCCTATGGCGACCCCTGGGCAAAGGAAGGCCGCATCGAACGCGCCAGTGAGAGCGCCCAGCTGCATAATTACGTGCTCGGCCTGCCCACAGGCTACGACACGGTCGTCGGCGAACGCGGCGTTTCACTGTCCGGCGGCCAGCGGCAGCGTCTTTCGATCGCCCGCGCGCTGATGCTGAAGCCGGCGGTGATGGTGTTCGACGATTCGACGGCGGCGATCGACGCGGCCACCGAACAGCGCATCCGCAGCGCCATGCGCCGCTATGCCGCCGACCGGGTGACGATCATCGTCGCCCATCGCCTGAGCTCGTTGATGCATGCCGACCAGATCCTGTTCGTCGAAGACGGCCGGATCGTCGAGCGCGGCACCCATCAGGCGCTGCTGTCGCTCGGCGGGCGCTACAAGGCGCTCTACGACCTGCAGGTCCGGCCGGGCGACGAAGTGTTGAGCGCGTAATTCCCTCTTCTGCCCATCGGGGAGAAGTGCCGAGCAAAGCGAGGCGATGAGGGGGCGAGTCGCGATAGCGACGAGTGCGCTGAGCGGAAGCGAAGGGCAAATAAGAGCGTGCCGTGCGGCCCCCTCATCCGCCCTTCAGGCACCTTCTCCCCGCTGAGGAGAAGAGGACAAGCAATGAACATGCGAGCCGCCAGATGCAATGGCCGCAGGAGGAATGAGATGGCCGAGGAACTGGAAACCGAGCGTCCCGACGTCCGCGAGGATGGCCGCCGCCCGCCGCGGGCGGTGGTCGGTTCGCATCGCGTCGAGGAGGAGATGTTCGGCAAGGCCTTCGACGGCAATATCGTCAAGCGCATCTGGGCTTTCGTTCGTCCCTATCGTCGCCAGGTCCTCTTCTCGGTCGTCGCCGTCCTGACCTTCACGATGATGCAATTGCTGATCCCGCTGATCATCCGCTATGCCATCGACCACGGCATGTCGCCGGGCGGCAACTCGTCGGCCTTGGTCTGGTCGATCGCCGCCTTCGCGATCGCCATATCAATCAACTATGCGGCAAGCTACGCCCAGGAGACGCTGGTCGGCGGCGTGGCGGAAGACGTGCTCTTCGATATCCGCAGGGCGATGTTTTCGCATCTCCAGCGCGTCTCGCTCTCCTTCATGGACAAGACCGAGGTGGGACGGCTGATGTCGCGCCTGCAGGGCGACGTCAACTCGATGCAGGAGTTCCTCGAAACCTCGGTGCTCTCGGTCGGCGATATCGTGCTGCTCTTCGGCATCGTCTTCGTGATGCTCTATCTCGATTTCAAGCTGGGGCTGCTGACGCTCTCGGTGCTGCCGGTGCTGTTCATCGTGCGCCTGTTCTGGCTGCCGCTCGCCCGCAAGTCCTTCATGGCCGCCCACGAAACCAATTCGGTTGCGGCCGGCGCCCTTGCCGAAGCCATCCATGGCGTGCGCGCCGTCCAGAGCATGGACCGGCAGGTCGTGAACTTCACGCTTTACGACGACAAGGCGCATGCAAACCTCAGGACGCATCTGACGGCGGCGCGTTATGCGCAGGTGATGGTGCCGATCGTCGACAGCCTGACCGGCGTGGCGATGGCGCTGGTCATCATCGTCGGTGGCGCTCGCGTTCTCAACCAGGCGCTCGATGTCGGCGTGCTCGTCGCCTTCCTGTTTTACATCCAGCGCTTCTTCGACCCGATCCGTTCACTGACGCTGCAATATTCGGTGATGCAGCGCGCCATGGCCTCCGGCCAGCGGCTGACCGAAGTGCTCGACGTGCCGGTCGACATCAAGGACGCGCCGGATGCCAAGGCGCTGTCGCGCGACATGGACGGCTCGGTCGAATTCAAGGACGTCGTCTTCGGCTACAATCCGAAACATCCGGTGCTGAAACATGTGAATTTCAAGGTCAATCCCGGCGAGACGGTGGCGCTGGTCGGGCCGACCGGGTCCGGCAAATCCAGCTGCATGTCGCTGATCCACCGCTTCTATGACGTGCAGCAAGGCCAGGTGCTGGTTGGCGGCCACGATGTGCGCAACTTGACGCAAGATTCGCTCGGGGCGCAGATCGCCATGGTGCTGCAGGAACCTTTTCTCTTCACCGGCACGGTCTTCGAAAACATCCGCTACCACAAGCTGGAGGCGACGCGCGAACAGGTGATCGAGGCGGCCAAGGCCGTCGGCGCCCACGAATTCGTCATGCGCCTGCCCGATGGTTACGACAGCATTCTCGGCGAGCGCGGCGGCAATCTTTCGCTCGGCCAGCGCCAGCTTTTAAGCTTTGCCCGCGCTTTGGTGGCGGACGCGAAGATCCTCGTGCTCGACGAGGCGACCGCCAATATCGACAGCTATACCGAGATGCTGATCCAGAAGGCGCTGGTCAAGCTGCTCGAAAACCGCACCGGCCTCGTCATCGCCCACCGCCTGGCGACAATCCGCGAAGCCGACCGCATCATCGTGCTGCAGAACGGCGAAATCATCGAGAGCGGCAATCACCGGCAGCTAATGAAAAACGGCAAGCTCTATTCCAAGCTCTATAACCTCAACTATTCCTCCTTCGACGATATTCCCGAAGACGTACTGGAAGAGACGACGGCGACGCAGTCGGCGACCTGACGGCGACCCACTGAGAAATTGACATGAATTAACGCCTGTCGCAAAGATTGATCGAACAAACGATTTGCTGCCGCATTTCTCTCTTATCGGGGGACGAGTGCCACTGAGGAGAATGACATGAAGAGAATCATTAGCAGCCTGTTGATCGCGACGGCCCTTGTTGGATCGGCTATTCAGCCTGCTGCCGCGCGTGACCACCATCATCGCGACAATACCGGCCGCATCATCGCCGGCGGCGTTGCCGCAGGTGTCGTCGGCGGCCTGATCGGCGGCGCACTCGCCAATGGTGGCGGACCTCGCTACGTTGATGAAGGCCCTCGCTATGTCGAGAGCCCCCGCTATGTCGAACCCCAGCCGAGATGCTGGTATGAGGACCGCGACGTGCGCAACCGCTATGACGGCGGCTACCACGCAGAAACCGTGCGGGTCTGCGAGTAGGCTTGAGCATTTTGCAGCAGCGTTGACATCGTCATCGCTGCTCGACCCCCAGCCGAGGTTGCGTTTCGCAGCCTCGGTTTCGGTTTATATCAAAGACATCCGCCAAGAATCGGCCCCTCATCCGGCTGCCGCCACCTTCTCCCCGCAAACGGGGCGAAGGCGATTTGCCGCAACCTCTCCACCCCTCGCACACCTCGCGCAGGGCACGTCCCCTCTCTCCATAAAACGGGGAGAGGGTTAGGGTGAAGGGCAGCCTTCACCAAAGGGCGGTACCGACGCACAGTCCTGAGCTTCGCTCAAGCGAGTCATTCCCGAACTCGTCATCCGCCGAAGCTTCCAACCGCAACCTCTTCCCCGCTTTTCGCAGGCGCTGTCCTGTGGCAAGAAGGGCTACCGACGCGGGGCTTTCAGGGAGGAAGATCGATAGAGATGAAGGGAATTCGCCAGCTCGCCGACCATCTCGACATTTCGATCGGGACGGTGTCCCGTGCTCTGAACGGCAAACCCGACGTCAACGAAGAAACGCGCCGGCGCGTGCTCGCCGCCGCCGAAGAGCTCGGTTACGTCGCCAACCAGTCGGGCCGCAGCCTCCGCCAGGGCATGACCAACGTCATCGGGCTGATGCTCGAGGTCAGCCGCGAGACGGTCGAAAACAGCGACGACTTCTTCCTTGGCGTCACCGACGGGCTGCAGAGCGTGTTTTCCCGTCACAAGCTCGATCTGGTCATGCTGCCCTGCCCCGATGACGAGGATCCGCATGAATATCTAAAGCGCATGGTGGCGCGCCGCCTCGTCGACGCAATGATCATCTCGGCGACCCGGCGCACCGACCGGCGCATCGAACTGTTGGAAAAGGTCCGAATCCCGTTTGTGACGCTTGGCCGCAGCGCCTCTGGCGGCAGCTATACCTGGATGGACCTCGATTTCGAGGGCGTGGCGGCGCGCGGCGTCGACCGCTTGGTCGCCAAGGGCCACCGGCGGATCGCCGTGGCCGCTCCCTCCTCCGACATCAATCTCGGCTATATCTTCCTCGACAGTTACCGCCAGGCGCTGAAACGCCACGGTATTGCCTTCGACCCGGCCCTCGTCATCCGCGTCAAGTCGAGCGAACAGGGCGGCTATCAGGCCGGCCACGAACTGCTGATGATCGAAGAGCGGCCGACGGCGATCATCCTGATCCACGAACTGATGGCGATCGGTCTTTACCGCAGGCTAACCGAGGCCGGCATCGTGCCCGGCCGTGACCTCGCCGTCGTCGGTTTCCGCGAGGAGCCGCGCACGCATTTCCTGCAGCCGTCGCTGACCTCCTTCCGCATGTCGCTGCGCGATCTCGGCGCCCAGCTCGGCGAAACCCTGCTCGCCACCATGCCGGCCTATGCCGAGCATTATCCGCAAGGCGCTCGCAGCCGGATCTGGCCGCTGGAACTCATTCCCGGCGAAAGCGACGCTTTCACGCTGACGGGCTGAAGCGCGTCAGACCCGGCTCGGCGCCGCCGGCGGCTCGCTGATCGACAGCCGTTGTGTGACGAAGAAAACCAGCAGGGCGCCGACAGCAAGGCAGGCGGCGAGGAAGAACATCGGCGCGATCGTGCTGCCGCTCGCCTCCTTGATCCAGGGCACGACGTTCTGGGCGACGAAACCGCCGAGATTTCCAACCGAATTGATGGCGGCAAGGCCGGCGGCGGCACCCGCGCCTTTGAGGAAACGCGAGGGCAGGCTCCAGAACACCGGCTGCGGCGCGAAGATGCCGGCAGCGGCGACGCAGAGGAAGGCGAATTGCAAGGCGTGGTTCGGGATCAGCGCCGACAGCAGCAGGCAGGCGGCGCCGATCAAGGCCGGAATGACGATATAGGGCGTCTTCGACTGGGCCTTGTCGGCCATGGCGGGAACGGTATAGAGCGCGACCGCAACCAGCAGCCAGGGAATGATGTTGAGGAAACCATTCACCGTGTTGCTGACACCGAAGGCCTGGACGATGGTCGGCAGCCAGTAGCTCAGGCCATAGGCCGAGAGCGGAAAGGCGATATAGCAGAGCGCCATCAGCAGGACCCGCGGGTCGATCAGCGCCTTGAAGCCGTTTCCGGCATTTTCGCCCATGCCGGCATTTTCCGCGGCAAGCCTACGTTCGAGCCAGTCCTTCTCATCGCCACTCAGGAAGTTTGCGTTTTCGGGCCGGCCGGGAAGATAGAAGAAGGTGACGATGCCGGCGATGACAGCTGGAATGCCGGTCGCCAGGAAGACCCACTCCCAGCCGGCAAGGCCGTAAAGACCGTCGAGATCGAGCAGCACGCCGCCGAGCGGTGCGCCGACGGCATTGGCGATGGCGCTGAAGATCATGAACAGCCCGACCATCCGGCCGCGATAGGCCGAGGGGAACCACAAGGTCAGCAGATAGAGCACGCCGGGAAAGAAGCCGGCTTCGCAGACGCCGAGCAGGAAGCGCAGGATATAGAACATCGTCGCGCTCTGCGTGAAGGCGAGCGCGACGGTCACGAGGCCCCAGGAGACCAGGATGCGGGCGAACCAGACACGGGCGCCGAGCCTCTCGAGGAACAGGTTGCTCGGCACCTCGAAAAGAAAATAGCCGATGAAGAACAGCGAAGCGCCAAGGCCATAGGCATATTCGCTCATGCCGAGAGCATCGACCATCTGCAGCTTGGCAAAGCTGACATTCTGCCGGTCGATATAGGCGATGAGATAAAGGATGCCGAGAAACGGCATCAGCTTCCAGGTGATTTTCGAGATCAGCCGCTTCTCATCGACCATGCATATTCTCCGGAATGACCATTACGTCATGGCGTAAATAGCGCTGCCCGCCAATATTCAATCGCGCGAGGTATTTTCTGCGGTATCGCAACCCAGATTGGTGGCCCTGACTATTCGGCAGCAGCGACCGCGGCCCGGCGGCCGATCGTTGCCTGGGTCAGCAGGAAGGCTAAGGAGGCACAGAGCGCAATGCCGGCGGCCATCGGAACGGCTGTGCCGTCGAAAAAGAGGCTCGATATCACCATGGCGACGGCAGCGATGACGAAATGCAGGGTGCCCATCAGCGATGAGGCGGTACCGGCAATCGCGCCGTGATCCTCAAGGGCAAGCACGGCGCTCGTCGGGATGACGAGGCCGAGGAAGCCGTAGCCGATGAACAGGAAGGTCGCCATGACGGGCAGCTGGTTGAAGCCTGAAGCCATCACCACCGCCATGACCACCATGGCAAGCGCAAAGACGCTGACGGCAATGCGCATGACGCGCACCAGGCCGAAACGCTCGCCGAGCCAGCCGGTCGCCTGCGACACCGCGAAGAAGGACACGGCGTTGATCGAGAAGGCGAAGCTGTATTCGGTCGGCGTCAGCCCGTAATGCTGGATCAGCACGAAGGGCGAGTTGGCGAGATAGACGAGGAAGCTCGAAATGCCGAGACCGCCGATGAAGGTCAGCGTCAGGAAATTGCGGTCGGCAAGCAGCCGCCGGTAGGCCGCCATGGCGCTCTTGAGGCCGCTGCCGCTGCGCTCCTTGGCAGGCCGGGTTTCCTCAAGCTGGGTGGCAAGCAGGACGAGGCCGATGAAAGCGGCGATCGTCACCGCCCAGAACACCCCGCGCCAGCCGTAGAACTCGATGACGGCGCTGCCCGTCAACGGCGCCAGGATCGGCGATATCGAAAAGACCAGCATCAGCAGCGACATCAGGCGTGCGGCCTGCACGCCGGTATGCATGTCGCGGACGATCGCGCGCGGAATGACCATGCCGGCGGCACCGCCGATGCCCTGGACGAAACGGAAGGCGATCAGCGTTTCGATATCGGTCGCCAGCGCGCAGCCGATGGAGGCGACCGCGAAGACGCCGATGCCGAGATAGAGCGGCAGCTTGCGGCCCCACATGTCCGAAAGCGGGCCGTAGAGCAGCTGGGCAAGGGCAAAGGAGATGAAGAAGGCGAGAAGCGTCAGCTGGGTGACGTTGTTATCCGCATGCAGGTCCTGGCCGATGGACGGCAGCGCCGGCAGATACATGTCGATGGCGAAGGGGCCGATGGCCGAGAGAAGCCCAAGAATGAGGGCAATGCGAAAGAAGGGAGCCGTCATAGGGGTGATCTTTCGTAAAAGCGCGGCGAAGGCATCGGATCGTCGCTCCGCCGCAGTGCTCTTAAGGGTTCAATGATGATTGTTCGCGCGGAGACGAAGTTGGGAGCTCATATCTTCAGCAGCCGAACCGGACGTGTCAATAAATTTGGACACTGATGTAAACTAGACGCCATTGTCTAAATCGTCAAGACGTCTTATCTTCGCCGTCATGAAAGATCGCATGACACCGGCAGTCCGGATGGGGGGGCATACGCAGCGCGGACAATGCGCCAAGCGCATGTCGATCCTTGATGCCGCCGCCGACGTCTTCTGCCGCCAGGGTTTTGCCGGCGCCAGCATCGACGAGATTGCCGCCGTCGCTTGTGTCTCCCGCCAGACGATCTACAATCACTATCGCGAGAAGGAAACGCTGTTCGTCGCCGTTGTCGAGGACGTCATGAACCGCGCCAACGCCATGCTCTTCTCGGTGTTGTCGAGCTTTCCCGAGAACGCCGACAATCTGGAGGACGGGCTGACGGCCTTTGCCGTGCGCCTCAATAAGAACTGCATCTGCAACCACGACGGAAAATTCCTGCGCAAGCTGGTGCAGACGGAGGGTGAGCGCTATCCGCACCTCTTCGAAAGCTGGCGCCAGCAGGGGCCAGGCAAGCTGACCACTACCCTTTCTGCGCTTCTTGCGCGGGTCGCTCATAAGGGCGCGCTCGTCATCGACGATTTCGACGTCGCCGCCCGCCAGTTCGTGGCGCTCGCCAATGCCGACCTGCAGATGATGACGCTCTTTGGCGAAACACCCAGCGATGCGGAACTAGAAAAGGCCGCGCGCAATGCCGTGCGGACTTTTCTCAAGGCCTATGGCGGACCGGTGGTGGAAAAGGACGAGCGTCAGCCGAAGCTTGCGGCCATAGTGGGCTAACGAGGCTGCTCAGCCCGATCAGATCAGGGCCTTTCAATCAGGCGAAGATCGTCATTTGCGAGGGCACGACCGCGAACATGCCGACGCGGCGGGCGGCGAGATATTTCACCAGTTGCTGGACGACAGAAGGCATGACCGGCTTCTGCACCACGCCAACCGCGCCCTTGACGCCGTCGGCGACAACTTCGGGATTGCCGGTCATGAACACAACCGCAATACCGTGGTCTTCCGCCAGCCGCCGGCCGATCTCGGGCCCGGTCTGGCCGTCGGCGAGATTGACGTCGACGAAGGCGATATCGGCAAGCGGCGCCAGCCGCAGCGCCTGTTCGCGATCACTCGCAAGACCTGCGACCTGCATGCCCATATCCTCCACCGTCGCCCCGAGATCCAGGGCAATGAGGAATTCATCTTCGACGATCAATACTCTCTGTCTCATGAGTTCATCTCGTTGCCAGCGCCGCACGACATTGGTGGCCATGATACGTCCCCTTGTTACGCATATACTTCGGAAGAGGTATCCGCTCCGGCAGCTGTCCCTGCACGAAACTCCCAGCTGAAACGGCCGACTTGACGATATGTTCCGCGGTGGAACGCGATTTTCTATATTTAAGATATTGTTAACGTTGATAAATTCTTAACAAAAAGCCGGCGAAGCAAAAACGGCGCTAAATTAGGCGCAATCTCAAGGGCGCACCTCCTGGATGAAGGCGCGATGACACGATATGATTATTCCGTTGGCATGACGATCGAGGCACGCGTTGAAAACAAAACTTATCGTCTTGGCCACGGTCGTCGTCAGCCTTTTATACCAAACTGATGGCCAGGATCGGCTCGGGCTCGCCGCCTCCGGATGCGCCGCTCGCGCAACAGGCCGACCTCGTTCGCGTTTATAAATCCGAACGCCGCATGGTCCTTCTCAAAGGGGATGTTCCGATCTCGACATATCGGATTTCACTGGGGCAGGCTGCAGATGCAGGTCGCAAGCAACGGGAAGGTGACGAAAAAACGCCGGAAGGGCGCTATGAGATCGACTGGCGAAATCCCAAGTCCATGGCGCATCTCAGCCTCCACATTTCCTATCCGAACCCGGATGACCGACGCAACGCCGAATCCAACGGCTTTCCGCCCGGCGGCAATATCATGATCCACGGGCTTCAGGAAGCCCATCGGCTATGGGATTGGACGGATGGCTGTATTGCGGTCACCAATACGGAGATGCGCGATATCTGGGCTCGCGTTCCCAATCATACGCCTATCGACATCATGCCCTGAGGGACAATCACCCCTTAGAGCCTTTCCTGGTTAGATTGAAGCATTCTGTTGGCTCAAACGGAGTCGGATGGTCGACCGGCCGGCGCGCGTCGTAGCCCAGTTCTACGGCCAAGCCGGCCGGTCGATCAGCCGGCCCGTTTCAGCCAACCCGAAGGGCCGGGCATCTTTCCGCCAGGATCAGAGGCGATCGGCTCGGACGTATCTGGAGGTATGCCCGTCGCCAATCGCCTCTGCCCTGACGAAAACCTGCTCCGGCAGAATGCTTCAATCTAACCAGGAAAGGCTCTAACCTTCCTGACGAGCACCGGCTGGCTGCGGTAGTCGGCAGGAAACAGCGACTTCAGGTTCTCGATTTTCGGCAGGTCGTTGTAGACGATATAGGGGTAGGTAGGATTGAGCGTCAGAAAATCCTGATGATAGGCTTCGGCGGGATAAAAGCCGGCGGTATCGGAGACCTTGGTGACGATCGGCTGGGCGAAGACATGCGCCTTGTCGAGCTGGCCGATATAGCGCTCGGCGACCTTGCGCTGCTCGGGGTCGGCGACGAATAGCGCCGAACGGTATTGCGTGCCCTGATCCGGCCCCTGGAAATTCAGTTGCGTCGGGTTGTGCGCCACCGAAAAGAAGATCTGCAGCAATTTGCCGTAGCTCACTTGTTTCGGATCGAACTTCACCTCGACGGCTTCGGCGTGACCTGTCGAGCCGGTGCTGACGGTTTCGTACTGGGCCGTCCCAGCCTCGCCGCCGGCATAACCGGAGACGGCGCTCTGAACGCCCCTGACGTGCTGGAAGACGCCCTGGACACCCCAGAAACAGCCGCCGGCGAAAATGGCGGTCTCGGTGCCCGGCCGGACAGCCTCGTCAACGGCCGGCGGCGGGATGACGACGGCATCTTCAGCCGCACTTGCGACACACGCACCGAGCGAAAGAATGGTTGCGGCAAGGAGCCCGGCAAGGCTCCTGCGGTGAGAAAACATGGACATGGCGCTACCTCCTGCGATGGCCCAAATCCTTGCTCATCCTTGCAAAAGGCGCAAATCACAAGCCGATCACTCACGCCGATGTGACAGGCAGACGAAAGCGCCTGTGTGAAGATGAAACAGCATGCAACCTGAGTTGACAATCTTGTGAGGAGTGAGGAGAGTGCCCGCCGGTCAGAGCCAGCATTTCCGGGGGGAATTTTATGTCCGTGCGCTCGTTTTTCGCTTTCGCGACAATCGCGTTTTCAACCATGGTCGTCTGCTTTCCCGCCGCCGCTGCGGAGACCAAGCGCGACATCCAGACGATCAAGGACGCCGATTTCTTCGGCTTCGATCTTCGCACCGAGCAGAATGTCTCGCTCGATCAGTGCAAGACCTCCTGCATCGGCGATAAGAGCTGCAAGGCCTTCACCTACAATCCCAAGGTGAAGTGGTGCTTCCTGAAATCCGATTTCAAGACGATGAACGCCTTCCCCGGCGCCATCGCCGGCAAGATCGTCGAGACATCAGCCCAGAAGGAGCAGGATCTCGGCGCTGCACCGCGCCTGACCTTCCTGACGAACGACCTCATCCAGCAAGCCCGCGACTTCAAGGACAATCTGGCGCTTTCCGACGACCAGCAGGGCCAGGGCACCGACAGCCTGACGGCCAATGCCCGCATCGACCTCACCGGCAACAATCTGGCCGATGCGCTGAAGTCCTTCCATGGCGCGCTGTCGATCACCCCCGACGACGCCGATCTGTGGCTCGAAACCGCCCGCGCCGCCGCTTCGCTCGGCACGGCCGAGAGCGGTACGAGCGGCCAGGCCGTGCTCGACGCGCTGAACGGCTACGAACTGACGCGCACCAAACCTAAGCGCGCCGAGGCGCTCGCCATCCTCGCCGACGCCCTGGACCGAAACGCCAATTACCGCCCGGCGCTCGACGCCTACAAGGCGAGCCTGGCGCTGGTTGCTTCCGAGGATGTGCAGGCGGCCTACCTGCAGCTGAAGTCGACGCAGGGCTTCCGCATCACCGAACACACGGTCGACGCCGACAGCGCCACGCCGCGCGCCTGCGTCACTTTCTCCGAGGCGCTCATCAAGACCACCGACTATACGCCCTTCGTGACGCTGAACGGTGCTGCGCCCAAGGCGCTCGAAACGAAGGACAAGCAGATCTGCGTCGAAGGGCTGACGCATGGCGAAACCTATAAACTCGGCTTCCGCACCGGCCTGCCGTCATCCGTCGACGAGGCGCTCGAAGCCCCGGTCAGCATCGACGTCTATATCAAGGACCGCAGCCAGATGGTGCGTTTCACCGGCGACAGCTTCGTGCTGCCCTCGACGGCGCGCCGCGGCATTCCGCTCGTCTCGGTCAACATGACCTCTGCCAACCTCAAGCTCTATCGCATCGGCGATCGCGCCATCGCGCCGCTCCTGACCAACTCGCAGTTCCTCACCCAGCTCGACGGCTACAGCGCCCAGAACATCGAGGATCAGAACGGCGAACTCATCTGGCAGGGTTCCATCGAAATCGCCAACGAACTCAACAAGGACATCGTCACCAGCTTCCCGGTCGATGAGGCGCTGCCCGAACGCAAGCCCGGCATCTACGTGATGACCGCAACCGGCCCGAACGGCCCGGCGCAGGAGTGGGATTCGCAGGCGACGCAATGGTTCCTCGTCTCCGATATCGGCATCACCACCTATGCCGGCACCGACGGGCTCAACGTCTTCACCCGTTCGCTCGCCTCGGCAAAGCCGATATCAGGCGTCGAGCTGCAGCTGCTTGCCAAGAACAATGAACTGCTCGGCACCGCGACGACCGACGAGAACGGCCGCGCCACCTTCACCGCCGGACTGATCCGCGGCACGGCGGCGCTGACGCCCGCCGTCATTACCGCAAAGAACGGCACGTCGGACTACGTTTTCCTCGACATGACGCGGGCAGGCTTCGATCTCTCCGACCGCGGCGTGACCGGCCGCGCCGCACCCGGCGCGATCGACGTCTTGACCTTCACCGAACGCGGCATCTATCGCGCCGGCGAAACGGTACATGCGCAAGCGCTCGCCCGCGACACCGATGGCAACGCCATCGAGAGCCTGCCGCTGACCTTCATCTTCAGCCGTCCCGACGGCGTCGAAGACCGGCGGATCGTCAGCCAGACCAGCAATCTCGGCGGTTACAGCGTCGATTTCCCCACCCAGGAAAACGCCATGCGCGGCACCTGGACGATGAACATCTATACCGATCCCAAGGGCAGTGCGATCGCCAGCAAGAGTTTCCTGGTCGACGATTTCGTGCCGGATCGCACCGACCTGGAGATCAAGACCGAGGCCAAGGAAATCGGCCCGGATATGCCGGCGACGATTGATATTTCCGGCAAATATCTCTATGGCGCCCCGGCCGCCGGCCTGACGCTCGAGGGCAGCGTCGTCGTCAAGCCGACACGCGAGAGCGCCGCCTATAAGGGCTTCTTCTTCGGCCTCGCCGACGAGGAGGCGAGCGAAGATTCGCGCCTGCCGATCGACGGCCTGCCGGAACTCGACGAGAACGGGCAAGCCTCGACCGATCTCACCGTCAGTGAGCTGCCGGCCACGACGCAGCTGCTCAACGCCACCGTCTATATCAGCATGCAGGAGGCGGGCGGCCGCGCCATCGAGCGTTCGCTGACCATTCCGGTGAAGAACCAGGGCGCTTCAATCGGCATCAAGCCGGAATTTTCCGACGATCTGCCTGAGAACGCCATCGCCAACTTCACGGTGATTGGCGTCAATGCCGACGGCGAGAGGCAGGAGACCAAGGGCCTGCGCTGGAAATTCTATAGCCTCAACCGCGAGTACCAATGGTATCGCGAGGGAACGGCATGGAAATACGAGCCGGTCTATACCGCCGAGCAGATCGCCAATGGCAACGTCGACGCGACGACGGACGGCGGCAAGATCTCCGTGCCGGTGAAATTGGGCCGCTATCGCCTCGAAGTCGAAAGCCCGGATGCCGACGGCCCGACCTCCAGTGTCGAATTCGACGCCGGCTGGTTCGTGGCCTCGACCTCGACCGAAACACCCGACGGGCTGGAAATCGCCCTCGACAAGGACAGCTACAAGATCGGCGACACCGCCAAGCTGAAAGTCACCTCGCGCTATGGCGGCGAGTTGATGGTCATGGCCGGAACCGAAAAGCTGGTTGCCGTGCAGAATGCGACGATGGGCGAGACCGGCGGCGAGGTCGACATTCCCGTCACCGCGGACTGGGGTGCCGGCGCTTATGTGACCGCCACGCTCTTCCGCCCCGGCGACGCCCAGGACAGCCATATGCCGATGCGTTCGATCGGCATCAAATGGCTGAAGGTCGATCCCGAGCAGCGGGCGCTGCAGGTCAAGCTCGACACGCCGGAAAAGATGCTGCCGCGCGGACCGTTGAACATCGGCCTGCAGGTGGCCGGCGCCGGCGCCAATGAGGATGCCTATGTCACGGTTGCCGCCGTCGATGTCGGCATTCTCAACCTGACGCGCTACGAACCGCCAAACCCGGAAGACTGGTATTTCGGCCAGCGGCAGCTCGGCCTTGAAATCCGCGACCTCTATGGCCGGCTGATCGACGGCTCGCTGGGTGCGACCGGCAAACTCAGGACCGGTGGCGACGGCGGTGCCATTGCGCTGCAGGCAAGCCCGCCGACGCAGAAGCTCGTCGCCTTCTTCTCCGGCCCGGTGAAGCTCGACGCCGAAGGCAAGGCCAATGTCTCCTTCGACATTCCCCAATTCAACGGCACGGCGCGCGTCATGGCGGTTGCCTGGTCGAAATCAGGTGTCGGCCACGGCGTCAAGGATGTCATCATCCGCGATCCGGTCGTCGTCACCGCTAGCCTGCCGAAATTCCTCGCCCCCGGCGACAAGGCCAATCTGCGCCTCGACATCGCCAATACCGATGCGCCGGCCGGCGACTACAAGCTGCAGCTGACCGGCAATGACGCGGTCGGCATCGACCAAGCTTCCGCCGCGCAGACGATCCGCCTGGAGACCGGCGCCAAATCCGAGCTGACGCTCTCGCTCATCGGCAAACAGCCGGGCGCCGGCAGCGTCTCGATCAACCTCTCCGACGCCTCCGGCCTTTCGCTCGACCAGACCGTCGACGTGCCGGTGCGCCCATCATCCCTGCCGATCACCGAACGCAGGGTGCTGGCGCTGAAGCCCGGGGCCAAGCTTACCGTCGACAAGAACCTGCTTGCCGACAGCGTGCTGCCCGGTGCTTCGATCAGCGTCAACGTCACCCGTTCGGCCGCCTTCGACATTCCGGCCCTGCTGATGACGCTCGACCGCTATCCCTTGGGCTGCGCCGAGCAGATCACCAGCCGGGCGCTGCCGCTGCTCTACCTCGCCGAAGTGGCGAAGCAGGCGGGCATCGAAAATGACGCCGATGTGCACAAGCGCGTCCAGGATGCAATCTACCGCGTGCTCTCCTACCAGGCCTCGGCCGGCAGTTTTGGGCTCTGGGGACCGGATTCGGGCGATGTCTGGCTCGATTCCTACGTCACCGATTTCCTGACGCGGGCCCGCGAAATGAAATACGATGTGCCGGAACGGGCCTTCGTGCAGGCGCTCGAAAACCTGCAGAACACGCTCTCCTACACCACCGACATCAAGGGCCAGGGCGACCAGATCGCCTATGCCATCTATGTCCTTGCCCGCAACAAGAAGGCGGCGATCAGCGATCTGCGTTATTATGCCGATACGATGATCAACGACTTCCCGACGCCGCTTGCCAAGGCGCATATCGCCGCTGCCCTGGCGCTCTATGGCGATGCCCAGCGTTCGAAGAACATCTTCCTCGACGCGCTGCAAATGTCCGAGCAGACGATGGTCTCGCGTGTAAACCTGTCGCGCACCGACTACGGCACCATCCTGCGCGATGGTGCGGCTATCCTGGCGCTCGCCGCCGAAAGCCGGCCGGTGCCGCCCGTCGTCCCGGAACTCGCCAAGGCCGTCGCCAAGGAATGGCAGCGCAGCAAATACAAGAGCACCCAGGAAGAAACCTGGATGCTGCTTGCCGCACGCGCCATCCAGGGCGGTGACGACGGGTTGAAGGTCGACGTCAACGGCGCCGCCCATACCGGCGCCTATATGGCCCGGATGACCGGCGATGCGCTCGCCGACCACCCGCTGACGCTCACCAACCAGACGAACGACGCGGTTTCGGCCGTCGTCACCACCGTTGCCGCCCCGACCGTGCCGCTGCCGGCCGGCGGCGACGGCTTCCTGATCGAGCGCAGCTATTACACGCTCGATGGCGAGGAGGCGAATGTCAGTGAAGCCAAGCAGAACGAGCGCTACGTCGTCGTCATCCATGTGCGCGAAAGCAATGACTGGCCGTCGCGCATTGTCATCACCGACCTTCTGCCGGCCGGCTTCGAGATCGACAATCCGAACCTCGTCGACAGCGCCCAGATGACGAATTTCGACTGGATCGGCGAGATCTCTGCTGCCCATACCGAATTCCGCTACGACCGCTTCGTCGCCGCCTTCAACCGCGCTCAGGGCGACGAGCGCGAATTCAACGTCGCCTATGTCGTGCGCGCCGTCACCCCCGGCACCTACGACCATCCGGCCGCAAGCGTCGAGGACATGTATCGGCCGGAGCTTTCGGCCCGCACGGCGACCGGCAAGATGGAGGTCGTGGCAGCACAACAATGAGGCTGTGGCACAAGTTTGCGATCGGGTCCGCCGCCGGCATCCTTCTTGCCGGCGCGGCTCTCCTCGCGCTCGATGCGGCCGACAAGGCTTTTCCGCCGCCGCTGGATAGAGCGGATGTGGTCTCCGCCGAGGTGCTCGATGCCGACGGGCAGTTGCTGCGCGCCTTCGCAACGAGGGAAGGCCGTTGGCGGCTGAAGACTGGAGTTGCCGACGTCGATCCGCAATTCCTGCGCATGCTGATTGCCTATGAGGACCAGCGTTTCTACCATCACGATGGCATCGACGCCTGGGCGCTCGGGCGGGCAGCCACGCAATTCGTCCGCAACGGCCGCATCGTTTCCGGCGCCTCGACGCTTTCGATGCAGGTGGCGCGGCTGATCGAGCCGCGGGCGGGACGCTCGCTTTCGGCAAAACTGCTGCAGCTCGCCCGTGCCGTGCAGATCGAGCGGCGGCTGTCGAAAGAGCAGATCCTCGATCTTTATCTCACCCATGCGCCCTATGGCGGCAATCTGGAGGGTGTACGCGCCGCAAGCCTTGCCTATTTCGGCAAGGAGCCCCGCCGCCTGACAGTTGCCGAGGCGGCCTTGCTCGTCGCCCTGCCGCAATTGCCCGAACGGCGTCGGCCGGACCGCAACCTGAAAGCGGCGCAAGAGGCGCGCAAGCGCGTGCTTGAGCGCGTCGCCGTGGCCGAAGCCGTCGGCGACGGCGAGGCGGAACGAGCAGAAGGTGTCGTTATTCCGCCGCGGCGCATGCAATTGCCGGCGCTCGCCGCCCATGTCGCTGAAGCCGCACTTCGCAAGGAGCCTGATGTCCTCAAGCACCAGACGACGCTGAAGAAGCAGGTGCAGCAGGGATTGGAATCGGTCGCCCGGGCAGCGGCGATGAAGCTCGGGCCAAAGCTTTCGCTCGCCATGGTGATGGCGGATGCGCAAACGGGCGCGATCGTCGGAGAGGTCGGCTCGGCCGATTATTTCGACGCCAGCCGCTCGGGCTGGATCGACATGACGCGCGTCAACCGCTCGCCGGGCTCGACACTGAAGCCCTTCATCTACGGCCTTGCCTTCGAGCAGGGCCTCGTCTCCCAGGAAACGATCATCGAGGACCGGCCGGCTGATTTCTTCGGCTACCGGCCACGCAATTTCGACATGAGCTATCAGGGCGACGTCACCGTGCGCGAGGCCTTGCAACTCTCCTTGAATGTGCCGGCGGTCAAGCTGCTCGACGCCGTCGGGCCGTCGCGGCTGCTGGTCCGCTTCCGCCGCGCCGAGGTGCGCCCGGTCCTGCCGCCGAACGAAACACCCGGACTGGCGATCGGTCTTGGCGGCATCGGCATCACGCTGAAGGATCTGGTGCAGCTCTATACCGCGCTTGCCAATCGCGGCCAGCCGGCAAGGCTCGGCGACGGCATCACCGGCGAACCGGGCAAGCTCGACGGCGAACCGCTTTTGGAGCCGGTCGCGGTCTGGAACGTCGCCGATATTCTCTCCGGCGTCATCCCCCCCGCCGGCGCGCCGCAACGCGGCATCGCCTACAAGACCGGCACCAGCTACGGTTATCGCGACGCCTGGTCGATCGGCTATGATGGGCGTTATGTGCTCGGCGTCTGGGTCGGACGGCCTGACAATAGCGCCGTGCCGGGACTGACCGGCTATGGCACCGCAGCACCCATCCTGTTTGAGGGTTTCGCCAAGTCCGGTATCGCGACGACGCCCTTGCCCCGCCCGCCGGCCGGCGCCGTGCGCATCGCCCAATCCGAGCTGCCGATCAGCCAGCGGCGTTTCGCCCTTAATGCCAACGGCCTGCTCGTCGCCTCCGGCCGCGAGGCCGCGCCTCAGATCGTCTATCCGCCCGAGGGCGCCCATATCGATCTCGGCGCCGGCGCAGGCGACTTGTCGCCGCTGATGCTGAAGCTGCAGGGCGGCCGCGCGCCCTTCCGCTGGCTTGCCAATGGCACCCCACTGCCCGACCTCTCCCGCCGGCGCACCCAGCAATGGCTGCCCGATGGCGGCGGTTACTCGAAACTGACCGTCATCGACTCGGCCGGACGCGCCGCAAGTGTGGGCGTTTTCATCGACTGAGGGAACAAAGGCCGGCCACAACCGTTGGGAACGATCTCTTTCCAACGTCAGCGGCCTCATGACACTCCCGACAGCGACCTACCGGATACAATTCCGCAACGGCATGACCTTCGATCGCGCTTGCGACCTCGTCCCCTACCTTAAGAAGCTCGGCATCAGCCATCTCTACGCCTCGCCGATCTTTACCGCCGCCAGCGGCTCCACCCACGGTTATGACGTCACCGACGCCAACGAGATCGACCCGGCGCTCGGCGGGCGCGCGGGATTTGACCGCCTGACGGAAAGCCTCGCCGCGGCGGGCATGGGGCTGATCCTCGACATCGTCCCGAACCACATGGCCGCTTCGCCGGAAAACGGCTGGTGGCGCGACGTGCTGGGATTTGGCCGACAGAGCGTCTATGCCGGCCACTTCGACGTCGACTGGAGCGAGCCGCTGACCCTGCCGCAGCTCGGCCAGGACTTCGAGCGGGCGCTCGCTGGTGACGAGCTGCGCGTTACCCTCGACGAAACGCATGGCAACTTCGCCTTCGGTTACTTCGAGACGCTGTTGCCGCTGAACCCCAGCTGTTACGGCACGATCGCAAATCGGCTCGACGATCCGGTGGCAACGAGAATGGCGGAGGCGGCGGCCGTCACCTCCGGCGAGAACTTCAACCGCGCCATGCACGACATCCTCTTCGAAGGCGGCGATCGCGCAGTCCTCCGGCAAAAGCTTGAGGAGGTCTCGTCCGATCGCGATTTTCTCAAAAGGCTGCATGACGAGCAGCATTGGCGGCTCACCCATTGGAAGGAAGCGGCGCGGCATCTGAGCTACCGCCGCTTTTTCGAGGTGACCGGACTGGTCGGCACCCGCGTCGAAAATCCCCCGGTGTTCGAGGACCTGCACCGGCTGACGATCGAGCTGGTTCGCCACGGCCAGGTGCAGGGCCTGCGCATCGACCATGTCGACGGCCTAGCCGAACCCAAAGCCTATCTCAAGCGGCTGCGGGAGGCCGTCGGACCGGATACCTATATCGTCGTGGAAAAGATCCTCGGCCTCGCCGAGGTCCTGCCGGACAGCTGGCCGGTCGCGGGCACCACCGGCTATGAATTCATCGCGGCGCTGAGCGAACTGTTCGTCGACGGCGGCGGCCTGCGCAGATTGGACGATGCCTATCGCAGCGTCGCAGGCGAGGTGGGTGATCTCGAGGCAGGCCGGCGGCTCGCCAAGCGCCTGATGGTGGAGCGCAATTTCGCCGGCGAGACCGGCCGGCTGGTGTCGATCGCCGCAGGCATCTTTCCCGAGATAAACAGCGACGAGATCGCCACGGCGCTTACCGAGCTGCTGATCGCCTTTCCCGTTTATCGCACCTATGGCGACGGCGGTCCGCTCACCTGGCAGGATTCCGCCGTCCTTGCCGCGACCGCGTCACAAGCCATGGTAAAGCTCGGTGATCGGCGCGCCCTCGATCATGTGCTCAAGCTTCTCGAAGGCAAGGTCGAGGGTGATGCCGCCCACGAATTCCGCATCCGCTTCCAGCAATTGAGCGGGCCGGTCATGGCGAAGGCGACGGAGGATACGCTGTTCTACCGCTATAACAGGCTGCTTGCCGCAAACGAGGTCGGCGGCGAACCCGGTAAGGCACCCGACGGTCCGGAGGGATTTCACCGTCGCATGGCCGAGCGGGCGCGGCTGCAGCCGCACGGGTTGTCGGCAACCGCCACCCACGACACCAAACGCGGCGAGGATGCCCGCGCCAGGCTCTATGCCTTAAGCGAGGGCGCCGATGTGTTCGTGCAGGCGGTGGAGCGCTGGCGTGAAATGAACCGGCCGTGGTTGAAGGATTTGCCGGATGGCGCGGCACCCGAGCCGAATATCGAATGGATGCTCTATCAGGCGCTGGCCGGCATCTGGCCGGAAGATTTCGACAGAGGACAGACGGAAGAGCTTCGCGAGCGCTTCACCGATTACGCGGTCAAGGCGGTGCGCGAGGCGAAACTCCATACCGATTGGGTGGAACAGGATGCCGCTTACGAAGATGCGGTCACGGCCTTTGCGGCGGCGCTGGTTTCACCCGAGAATGACGCCTTCCTCGAGGATTTTCAAAGGGTGCTGCAGCCCTTTATCGCAGCCGGTTACCTCAACAGCCTGTCGCAGACGCTCCTCAAGCTGACGGCGCCAGGCATTCCCGACATCTACCAGGGCACGGAGGGCTTCGATTTCAGTCTTGTCGATCCCGACAACCGACGCCTGGTCGATCATGCACGACTGACCGCCTGGCAGGCTGAGGCCGGACCGATCGCCAAGCTTCAGGCGGCGGCGTTGAAGCAGCGCATCGTCGGGATCGGCCTGCAGCTTCGCCAGCGGCACTCGGACCTCTTTATAAGAGGCGACTATCTGCCGCTGAAGGTGACGGGCAGCCGGCGCGATCATGTGCTGGCTTTTGCCCGGGTGCATGCCAGCGATTTCGCGATCGTCGCCGCACCGCGGCTGATGTTCGGCTGGCTCGATCCGGGCGTGCTGTTTGCCGGCCCGGAATTTTGGGAGGATACCGCGATCGCCATCCCCTCCCCTCTTCACGGACTGAAGGCCGATCTGGTGACTGGAAAGACGATCGAACCCGGCGGCAGCATTTCGGTCGCCGCCCTGCTCGGCAGCCAGCCGGTCGGGCTGATCAGCCCGATCTGAGGATCGGGTGATGCCTTTTGCGCAATAGAAGACGGCAGCGGCCTCTTAAAAAATCGACTCCCCAAAATTAGCCCTTGACCTTCCAGTTGCTGGAAGGTGGATAAGCCTCTCCAACTGCCCTCCGGCATAGGAGATGGATATGAATATCAAACACGACCACCATCACGGCCACGCCCATAGCGACGGTCACAACTGTTGCGGCCATGATCATCAAGAGAAGGCCGCCGAGATGGTGATCCGTGATCCCGTCTGCGGCATGACCGTCGATCCGCAGGCCGGCAAGCCTTCGTTCGATCATGTGGGCCGCCTTTATCATTTCTGCTCGGAGGGCTGCCGGACGAAGTTTACGGCTGCGCCGCAGGATTATCTGACCGCGAAAGACCCTGTCTGTGGCATGAATGTCGATCGGTCGACGGCGAAGCATTTTCTGAAAGTCGAGGGCGAGAAATTTTATTTCTGCTCGTCCGGCTGCCGGACAAAGTTCGAAGCCAATCCCTCAGCCTATCGCGACGGCAAACGCCCTCCGGCAAAGCCGGCGCCGAAAGGCACGCTTTATACCTGCCCGATGCATCCGGAGGTGGTCAGCGACCGCCCCGGCGACTGCCCGAAATGCGGTATGGCGCTGGAGCCGGCAGGCGTTCCGCCTGATGACGAAGGTCCGAATCCGGAACTTGTCGATTTCGTCAGACGGCTTTGGGTGAGCGCCATCCTTGCCGTGCCGCTGCTCGCCCTCGGCATGGGTCCGATGCTCGGCCTGCCGCTCCGGGAAACGATCGGCGAGCCGCAGGCGACCTATATCGAACTGATGCTGGCAACGCCGGTGGTGCTTTGGGCGGCCCTGCCGTTTTTCCGCCGCGCATGGGCCTCGCTCGTCAACCGCAGCCCGAACATGTGGACGCTGATCGGTCTCGGCGTCGGCACCGCCTATCTCTACAGCCTCGTCGCCACGCTTGCACCCGGCATCTTTCCGATGAGTTTCCACGGCCATGGCGCAGCGGTGCCCGTCTATTTCGAGGCAGCCGCCGTCATCGTCGCCCTCGTTTTCGTCGGCCAGGTGCTGGAACTGAAAGCACGCGAACGCACTGGCTCGGCGATCCGCGCTTTGCTCGACCTTGCGCCGAAGACGGCGCGGCGCATCGATGCCGATGGCGGCGAGAGCGACGTGCCGGTTGACGAGATCGAGACCGGCGACTGGCTGCGCGTTCGCCCGGGCGAACGTGTGCCGGTGGACGGGCCTGTCCTGGAGGGCCAGTCGACCGTCGACGAATCGATGATATCAGGCGAACCCTTGCCGATCGAGAAATCGAAAGGCGATGCGCTAACCGGCGGCACGATCAACAAAAACGGCTCTCTCGTCATGTCGGCCGAGAAAGTCGGCGCCGACATGGTCCTGTCGCGCATCGTCGACATGGTCGCCAAGGCGCAACGCTCGCGCGCGCCGATCCAGGGTGCTGTCGACCGGGTGTCGGCCTTCTTCGTGCCGGCGGTCGTTGCCGCGGCTATCCTTGCCTTTATCGTCTGGGCAGCAATCGGGCCGGAGCCAAGCCTGGCCAATGGCCTGCTTGCCGCCGTCGCTGTTCTGATTATCGCCTGCCCTTGCGCGCTCGGTCTTGCGACGCCGATGTCGATCATGATCGCGACGGGGCGCGGCGCAGGCGAAGGCGTGCTGATCAAGGACGCCGAAGCGCTGGAGCGTTTTTCCAAGGTCGATACGCTGATCGTCGACAAGACCGGTACACTGACTGAGGGAAAGCCGAAGCTTACCGACATCGTCGCCTTCGGCAGCGTCGACGAAAACCGGCTGCTGTCGCTGGCGGCGAGCCTGGAACGCGGCTCCGAGCATCCGCTGGCCGACGCGATCGTTTCCGGCGCCGAAGAGCGCGGCGTCCCTTTCATCGAGGTCACAGGTTTCGAGGCAAAGACCGGCAAGGGCGTTCAGGGTCTTGCCGGCGGCACGATGATCGCGCTCGGCAATGCAGCGATGCTCGCCGATCTCGGCATCGATCATTCTGCCCTTGCCGAGAAGACCGAAGTCCTGCGCGGCGAGGGCAAAACGGTGATGTTCGTCGTCTTCGACGGCGTGCTTGCCGGTCTCGTCGCCGTTGCCGACCGGATCAAGCCGACGACGGCCGCCGCCATCAAGGCGCTGCATGACAGCGGCCTGAAGATCATCATGGCGACGGGCGACAATGAGCGCACGGCGCGTGCGGTGGCAAAAAGCCTCGGCATCGACGAGGTTCGCGCCGATATGTTGCCGGAAGGCAAAAGCGCCCTGATCGACGAACTGCGCGCCAAAGGCGCGGTCATCGCCATGGCCGGCGACGGCGTCAATGACGCGCCGGCGCTTGCTGCCGCCGATGTCGGCATCGCCATGGGCACCGGCGCCGACGTTGCAATGGAAAGCGCCGGCATCACCCTGGTAAAGGGCGATCTCACCGGCATCGTCAGGGCGCGGCGGCTGGCGGTGGCGACGATGCGTAATATCCGCCAGAATCTCGGCTTCGCCTTCGGCTATAATGCGCTCGGCGTGCCGGTCGCAGCCGGCGTGCTCTACCCGATCTTCGGGCTGTTGCTGTCGCCGATGATCGCGGCAGCGGCGATGAGCCTCTCGTCCGTCTCGGTGATTGCAAATGCGCTGAGACTGCGCTTTGCAAAATTATAGGAGATGACGATGAATATCGGCGAAGCATCGGAACGATCAGGCCTGCCTTCGAAGACTATCCGCTACTACGAGGATATCGGCCTCATCCGCCCCGAAAGGGGCGGAAACGGTTACCGCGACTATGCCGCGACCGACGTTCACAAGCTGCGCTTCCTGCAGCGCTCGCGCGGTCTCGGCTTTTCCGTCGAGGAATGTCGTCAATTGCTGGCGCTCTACGAGGACAAAAGCCGGGCGAGTGCCGACGTCAAGGATATCGCTGAGAGCAAGCTTGCCGAGATCGACCGCAAAATCCGTGATCTCTCGGATCTGCGCCGCACGCTGGAGCAGCTCGTGCATGCCTGCCATGGCAATGAACGGCCGGACTGTCCGATCCTCGAAGGGCTTTCGGACGGCGGCTGACCTTTCGGAAGAAGCAGGCGCAGCGCTTCAGTAAAGCTGCGGCATGTTCTGGTTGGCCGCCTGCGCGGATTGAGCCCGCTCGTCGGGCTCCTCGTCTTCGCCGTCATCCAGCACGCCGTCATCCAACCGATGCTTGATCGCAAGCGCATAGATCACGTCGAGAATATTGCGGTCCCTGAGATGAGGATCGATCAGGGCGAGAAGCGACGCCCGGACGATCTTCTTGCTGGTAGCGTTTGGACAACGCGCCTTGACGAAATCATAGAGCGCCTGATCCGACAGCCCTTCCATGGCGCCGTCTACGAGAGCTTCGTAGACCCGCTTCTTTTCCTTCATTCTTGATTTTCCCCTGCAAATCAGTGGCATCATGATCTGTCATGTAATTGTCATAAACAATCGCGGATTTGAGACGCCTGTGCGCCGGAGAAGGAAAGTTTGACGATTATCCGGCAACGGCCATCGGCCCTGATCATTTTTTGACTCCGCCGGGAATAAAATTCGTCACGCTAACGTATACTCAATCATGGAACGCAAAGAACGCCCCTTCGACGTCATCGGACAGCTTGCCGCGCTCAGGCGCTACGCACGCTCGCTGGTGCGCAATTCGGACGAGGCGGAGGATCTGGTGCATGATGCGCTGGTGCGGGCGCTGGAGAAGAAGAAAAGCTTCCGCAGCGGCGGCAACCTGCGCACCTGGCTGCTCTCCATCCTGCACAATGCTCATATCGACCGTCTGCGCCAGAACCGGTCGCTGACGCGCCGCCACGACGAGGCGGCTGTCGAAGCCGAGCAGTCGCTGCCGGCCGGCCAGGAACATGCCGTACGCCTGCAGCAGGTCCGCAACGCCTTCTTCAACCTGCCGGAGGAGCAGCGCGAGGCCCTGCATCTCGTTGCGATCGAGGACTTGTCCTACCAGGAAGCCGCCAATGCGCTCGGCATTCCGGTGGGGACGCTGATGTCGCGCATCTCCCGCGCCCGTGCGCAACTGCGCGAATTCGAGGAGAAGACGCCGCGTGTTTCGCATCTGAGAATCATCGGAGGGGACGGCAATGAAAGCAATTGATCCGATCCTCGATGCCGATCTCGACGCCTATGTGGATGGCGAGCTCGATGTCGCCCGCCGCATCCAGGTAGAATCCTATCTTTCCGACCACCCGGCGATTGCCGCCAAGGTCATGGCCGACCTCAGCGTCAAGGGCGAGCTGCGCTTGGCGCTTGCCGGCGAAAGTGCCTTCGGCCGCCCCGAGACCCGCGATGCCGCCCGCCGGCTGGAACGAGGTCTTTCCTATGGCCGCATCGTTCATTCCATGCAGCGCATTGCCGCTGTCGGTATTCTGGTGACCGCCGGCTGGGTGGCGCACAATTCCTTCGGCGCTTTCTCGGCAACCGAGGTATCGGCCTCCGTTCCCGCGCCCGCCTATGTCGAGGATGCTGTGCGCGCCTATCAGACCGCGGCACTGCGCCAATCGATGCCTGCGCAGACGCCCGCAACCTATAGCGCTGACGATATTCGCGCCGCCACCGCGATCGTGATGCCTGAACTGCCGAAGGACTGGAAGGTCGCCGACGTGCAGATCTTCCCGTCCGAATTCGGCCCCAGCGTCGAGATGGCGATCGAGCAGTCGGATGGAAAACGGTTATCGCTTTTCGCCGTCCGTCCTGGCGCCTTCGAGGTCAAGCCGGTCAGTCATCTCGCACTGGAAAAAGCAGAAGCCGCCTATTGGCAGATCGGCGAGGTCGCCTATGCGCTGATTGCCGACGAAAGCGGTCTCAATCTCGATCAGGCGGCCGAACGGCTCGCCCGCTCGCTCTATTAGTTCAAACCGAGGAGATCAGCATGAACCCGATCAATCCCCGCTACGGTGCCGTGGCCGGCACCCAGGCCGTCTTCGACGAAGGCCTGCGCCAGCATATGCTGCGCGTCTACAATTACATGTCTCTCGGCCTCGTCATAACCGGCCTCGTCGCCTTCGTCGTCGGCTCGACGCCGGCTCTTTACGTGCCGATCTTCGGCTCGCCGCTGAAGTGGGTGGTGATGCTGGGACCGCTCGCTTTCGTGTTCTTCTTCTCGTTCCGCATCCAAACGATGTCGGCCAGCACCGCGCAGATCACCTTCTGGGCCTTCTGCGCCGTGATGGGCCTGTCGCTCGCCTCCGTCTTCCTGGTGTTCACCGGGATGAGCATTGCGCGGACCTTCTTCATCACCGCCACGATGTTCGGCGCCACCAGCCTTTACGGCTATGCGACCAAGCGTGACCTGTCGCGCATGGGCTCGTTCCTGATGATGGGCCTGTTCGGCGTTATCATCGCCAGCGTCGTCAACATATTCCTGGGGTCGAGCGCGCTGCAGTTCGCCATCTCGGTGATCGGTATCGTCGTCTTCGTCGGCCTCACCGCCTACGACACGCAGAATATCAAGGAACAATATTCGGAAAACTTCGATCAGGAATCGAACCAGAAGCTTGCCGTCTTCGGCGCACTCTCGCTCTACCTGAACTTCGTCAACATCTTCCAGCTTCTGCTCAACTTCACGGGCGAGCGGGAATAGGGATCGCGCTTCTGGGGGCAAAGGAAGCGCAAGAACGCCCGGTCTGCACTCTGTGACAGGATGGCAGACCGGGTGTTCACTCAAAAAAAAGGCCGGGTCACTCCGGCCGTTCTTATTTTCAGATGATACCCCAAGCGCGGTAGCGGCCGCGGCCGGTAATTTCGCGAATGCCGATCTCGTTGACGAGGTTCAGCGCGCCGCGTGGCGTGATGCGCAGATGGCGGGCAACCATCGCCGCCGAGACCATTGGCCGCGACAGGATGAAGTCGGCAAGATCCGGCAGGCTGCTGTTCGAACGGCGGCCGCGAAAGCGCAGCTCCATCTGTGTGCGGGCAAGCGACAACCGGTCAAGTTCCTTCAGCCCGGCCGCAGCACCGAGATGCATCGCCTCCAGGAAGGCCTGCAGCCGCGTGGCCCGGTCGCGCGCCCGGCGCCGTTCATGGCGCACCAGCTTCAGCCCACCGTAAAAGGAGAAGAGATGTGAGGTGACCTTGCCGCGGGCGCGCAGATGGCTGGCGACCAGAAGACCGCCGAGCCAGTGCTGACGCCGCAATGGCTCTATCCTTTCCCAGGCTTCGAAAAGGATGATGGCGCCGAGAACCGGCGGCAAGCTATCGGCCAATGGCTGTACGCTCCGCCACTCCGCAAGCCGCTGTTCCTCGTCCCACTCGTCATCACCCAGCAAGCCGAGAGGATCGTCATTGCGCCTCGCCGGTGCGGCGGCGGCCGTCTCGCTTGCCGGCGCTTTGCCTGTGTGGATGTCGAGCAGCTTCTGCGAGCGGGCAAGAAGAGCATCGATCTCGGCCAGCTCGGCGGCGAGCGGCTCGTCCTCATCGCCGCCTTCTTCCTCCGTCTCGAGCGGAACGGCAAGGCTGTTTACCTCCGGCACTTTCCCCTCCCCTTCCCCGAGCGTCGCGGTCAGCGTCGCAAGTCCCGCAGCTCCCAGCGCCCAGGCCGGTTCGCCGGTCCATATGCGCCGGCGGGCCCGCAGCACCGAGTGAGCGATCGTCAGCTCGTGGCTGGGTGCCCGGCTATCCATATGCGCATCGTGCAAAACCAGATCCTCGACATGCACGAGTTCGCCGGCCACCCAGAGCGCGCCGGCGGCATCGAAGAAATGGCTGCGTTCGGCAAAGCCCTCACCGACCGGCGCGCGCAACACCCGCTCGTCCAGGCGTGCCACCGTGTCCTCGGCCGCAGCAAGGGACGGAAGCAGGGTTTGAAGCATTACACCGTCGATATCGTAGCGCATTGTTAAGCTTTACGGTTTTTCACAAATGGAAGCAAAAGCTATGTTTCCTTCCGCCATCTATGTCATGGTTAACGGCACTTTTCAACAAAAGCCAGTAGGAAAGCGGTCGAGTTTGCCCGGGCGGCCGGCCGCATTCCCTTCTAAAGCGCATCGCGATCCTTCAGATTCGCTCCTCGCGCTTTAGCTCTTTGCTTTTGCGCATGTCGTTGCCGCAAAACCGCTGCACACTTTTGCGCGACATCCTTTGGCGGTCGCAGCTGGCGCGAAACGTTTTCAGCCCCGTTCATCCGGTTTTCCTCGCTGCCGGACCATTTGCCCGCATCAGCGCCATCAGCATCGGCCCGAGCGAGAATTCGCCGCGCTCCGCCCGCCGCGTCAGGTCTCTGAGATAGCCGCCGGCCGAGTTGATATGTCCGCCCCTTTCCAGGATGCAGGCGATCACCGTGGCGGCGTTTTCCGGTCCCATGACCTCACAGGCCAGCTGATAGGCGCTGGGGCTGACGCCGAGCGTCGAGCGGACGATGACGGCAGCGGCCATCAGATCCCGCCAACTGCCGATCCCACCGCCTGGCCCATAAGCGACGATCTCCGGGCAGGCCTGCAGCACCATGGCAAGTGGGAAGGATTTTGGCGGCTCCCGCCACGGCTGCGGTTCTTCCTCCGGCTTTGCGTCCTGCTTCGGTTCGAAGCTTGGTTCAAGTTCAGATGAGGGGTGTGGGTTTGAATTATGTATGTGCCGACCGTTCTGGCCATCATTGGCGTCTGTTTTTTGTGATTTCGTCTTCAATTCCAGAGTCTTGATGATCATCTCGCGGAACGCATCGAGGTCGGTCAGCAGGCTTTCCAATTCGGCGGCCGATGGGCGCCGCGGCAGGCTTGTCGAAAGAAGATTGAAATGCTTCTGCATCTCGATCCATTCGCCGGCAATTTCCTCTTCCAGCGCGATCTCGATGAGTTTGGCGATGTCCCGCCGGCAAAGTGTCAGACGCTCCCGCAGACGCTTCCATTCGAGCTTGCCGGCCAACACCTGGGCCGCCTGTGCCTCGATTTCGCCAGCGCGCACCAGGAGCGGCGCCAGGCTGAAACCGAAGGCCTCTCCAAGCCCGCCCTCGCCGTTACGACGGGCAAAACGTTTGCCGTTCGGGCTATCCCGCCGGGTAATCAGGCCGGCCTCCACCAGCATCGCCAGGTTCCGCCGCAGCGTCGTGCCGGCCATGCCATGCGTGCGCAGCGACAACTGCTCGTTTGACGGAAAGACGACGAAGCCGTTGGCCTCGGCAATCTCGTTCTTCGGATAAAAGGTCAGCAGCGCGTTGAGAACAGCGAGCGCCCGGTCCGATACGCCGACCATATCCTTTGCTTCGCAGAGCGCGCGAAAGATCTTCCACTTGTCGACCGATGCGTCCGGATCGACCTTGCTGGCATTCTCCTGGCTTGCCAGCATGCCAAGCGTCATCGATCGCCGCCCAAAGGGCGTCGATACATATTGAGGCTCCATGTCCCTCACCTTTTCTCAAGGCAAAAGAAATCTACCATCCAAAAGGATGCCGAAGATGCTTGACAGCGATTCGAGGAAGTGCGATTCTCAGATTGTCCAGATATGAGAAAGGCTTCCGCGACGGCAACGTTCGGAGGCTTTTTCTTTTGCGGCCTACTCTCCTGCTTGCAACCTGCCGGCCCGATAGGCTTCGTAAAGCTCATCGAGACGACGTGAAATGTAAGCGCCGAAATCCGGCGCATCGCCGGTTTTCAACGCGATCGTGAAGGAATTGCCGGCGCTCTTGATTCGGCCGGCAATCTTGCCGCCGCTCTTCGGCTTCCAGTCATATTCCGTGGGTTCGGGCTTCGCCTCTTTCCTGGCGAGCTCGGCAACCAAAAGCTCGAAGCGACGGTCGCTCTCTTCCGCCGTGAACCGTTGCGAATCGATAAGTTTGGCAAGCCGCGCCGCTGTCATCCCGTTCCAGTCCTGGGCAAGCGCCATCCATTTACGACGCCCGATACCGGGTGCAGCGCCGACCGACCTGACGATGTCGGCCGGGATCGCCTTGGCGACGGATATCAGCTTCGATAGCTCGGTCTTGTCGGTCGACAGCGCCTTCATGATGACGGGGCGCTCGAACCCTTTGATCTCGAGATTGAGGGCAAAGACAGCCCGCTCGATATAGGAGAGATTCCGGCGCGCCGAATTCTCGATGCCTTGGGCGATCACAACATCGGTATCGTCGAGCTTACGGACGATCGCCTGTACCTTGCGCCCCAGCAGCTTGACGGCCTGCAGGCGGCGGTGACCGTAAGCGATCTGATAGCGCTCGTCGTCATCGGGGTGGCGGCGAACAAGAACCGGCACTTCCTGGCCGTTTTCGGCAATCGACTGCACCAGCTCGTCCTCTATATCGAGCGGCTGATCAGCAAGGCGATCACGGACGAAGGAGGAATCGATCAGGTCAGGATCGAGCTCGACGATGCGTTCACCAGAGAGCAAAGCCTCCTGCATCGCCCTGCTCTCTTCCTCCATGCGTCCAAGCGTCAACGCCATCGTCCGAACCGGACCGGCCGATCCACGCAAAGACGTTTCCTCGTAGTTGGCCGCGGCCAACTCCTGCGCCGTATCGTCGAAAAGACCTTTCAGGCGATCGCGTCTGCTCATGTGCGGCCCCAGGCTTTGTGAATACCGGCGAGAACTTCGCCGTTGGCGGCATTGACCGATTCCAGCGCCCGATCATAGGTCGAGCGGCGCACCTGCCCCTTCTCGATCTCAAAGAGAGTCTGCTTGGTCAGGCCGGCATCGGCAATCGCCGTCGATTTGAGAATGGTCGCCGTCAACACGTCATCGCTGAACAGGCTGCGCAGCAGCGCGACGATCTGCGACTGCGGGGCATCGAAGGGTTCGTGACGGGTGACGACATATTTGATGAAATCGTGCTGCAGATCGCCGCCGGCCTTGCGCACGACCGAGAGCAGATCCGAGGTCATCAACAGGAATTGCGACATGGAGGCGACATCGACCATCTGTGGATGGATTGTGATAAGCAGCGATGTGGCGGCGCAGACGGCGCCGAGCGTCAGGTAACCGAGCTGCGGCGGGCAATCGATCACCACGACATCGTAATCGGCCTCGACCTCGGCAATCGCCATGCCGACGCGGCGGAAGAACAGCTCGCCCGGCCGCTGGCGGTCACTGAGCGCCCGCGGCGTCTCATGCTCGAATTCCATCAATTCAAGATTGCCCGGCACCAGATCGAGACCATCGAAATAAGTCTTGCGGACAATGTCCTTCAGCGGCCTGCGATCGGCATCGTAGCGAATTGCGCCATAAAGCGTATCACCATCGGAAAGATCAAATTCGGGCTGCACGCCGAGCATGGACGAGAGTGAGGCCTGCGGATCGAGATCGATTGCCAGCACCCGATAACCTGCCAGCGCCAGATACTGGGCCAGATAAAGCGTGGTCGTGGTCTTGGCCGAGCCGCCCTTGAAATTGGTGACGGCAACCGTCTGCAGCTTCTCGCCAGGACGCCGCCAGGGAAGATAGGACAGCGCATCCTTCGGCTTCAGCTTTGCCATATAATGACGCAATTCATTGATCTGGCCGAGCGTATAGGAGCGCCGGCCATTCTGGGAAAGTTCCGGCTGCGGCCCCTTGCCATCCAGCGAAAGCTGGCGAAGATAGCCGTCCGAGACGCCGATCATCTGAGCGGCCTCGCCGGAGGAAAATGTGCGCAGCGTTTTTTGCGACAGCGGCGGAAACAGCTTTTCGCGCAACAGCTTCAGTTGCCGCGAAAGCTGGTTCGCATGCCGCTCGATCCGCACATCTGTCGTCGATACGCTAATGTTGTCCAAAACACTAATCCTTTTCGATGCGCTTTTTCGTCAACATAGCGTCAAAAAGCGTATTGAAAGTGACACGATTCGCAATTTGCAGCAACAATAGGGCCCGTGAAGCCATTCCGGCCCGGTTGGCCGCGGCCAACTCTTTGCCACCGCCCTTGCGGAACACCGGCTTTTTCGGCAAGACCGCCGGGACTCACGGGGACTATCGGCTTGAAGCACATCCATATCATCGGCATCGGCACAGGCAATCCGGAGCACGTCACCATACAGGCAATCAACGCGATGAATGCCGCCGACGTGATTTTCCTGCCGCTCAAGGGCGCGGCCAAGGAAGAGCTTGCCGACGTCCGGCGAGAGATCTGCGAACGATATGTTGCGCAACCGGGGATCCGGATTTGCGAGTTCGTCATGCCGCAGAGGCAAACGGCAGAAAAAACCTATCCGCAAAGCGTCGACGCCTGGCACGGTGAGATCGCCCGCATCTATAGGGAGTTGATCGCCGGCCTCGCCGATAATGGCAGCGGCGCCTTTCTGGTCTGGGGTGATCCCAGTCTTTACGACAGCACGATCCGCATCATCGAACGCGTCCAGCAGGAAGCCGGCCTGAATTTCGATTACAGCGTCATTCCCGGCATCACCAGCATTCAGGCCTTGGCGGCCAGCCACAAAATCCCGATCAACCTCGTCGGCAAACCGATCGAAATCACCACAGGGCGCAGACTGGCGCGGGACGGGCTTTTGGCCGACAGCACGATCGTCATGCTCGACGGCGAACAGGCCTTTGCGAAGATCGACGATCCCGATGCCGAAATCTTCTGGGGCGCCTATCTCGGCACCAAGGACGAGATCGTCCGATCGGGACGGCTTGGGGATATCGCCGCCGACATTCTGGCACTCCGCGCCGAGGCCAGGCAAAGACACGGCTGGATCATGGATATCTATCTGCTGCGCAAGGGACAGGATTTCGAGGAATAACTGGCCGGACCTTTTCCACATGTTTTGCCGCGCCGGCTGCGATCATGTAAGAAATGGTCAGAGGATAACCAATGAGCAATGAGGCGGCAACGAGGATCGACAGGGCAGGCGAGGCGGATCTGCACGGCCGCGAGGCCGTGGCGATGCGCAGGCGCGGCGCCTGCCCCGCTTTGGCCGCCCCAATGTCGACCGGCGACGGTCTGCTGGTGCGGCTGCGACCGGCCGGCGGCGCGCTGACGCTGGCGCAATTTAATGCCCTAGCTCGCTCAGCCGCAGCGCATGGAAACGGCATTCTGGAAATCACCGCGCGCGGCAATCTGCAGATCCGCGGACTGCGGGCCGAAACCGTCGGACAACTCGCCTCCGATATCGACGCCGCCGGGATCACCGTTCCGGACGGGCCGGCGATCGAGATCTCGCCGCTGCATGGTATCGACCCGCAAGAGAAAAACGATCCGGCAGCAATGGAAACGGCGTTGCGCCACACGCTTCACGATCTCATCGCCTCGCCGCGGCTCGCGCCAAAACTGTCGATCGTCGTCGACGGCGGTGGAGCATTCGGGCTGTCGGCACTTTCCGCCGATATCCGCATCGTCGCGCAATCCGACGCCGATTGGCTTGTCGCGATCAATGGCGATGGCGAAACTGCAATGCCGGTGGCCGCTGGTCCAGCCGAGGCGGCGGTATCAGCCGTCGGCGAGGTTCTGAGCCTGCTCGTAGCCCTCGGGCAGGGCAGCCGGGCACGGGATATCGATCCGGCGCGTCTACGAGCGCGTTTTCCGGCTGTGGATAACATTCGCCTCATTCCGTTACGCGCAGCAAGCATGCCGCTTTCTGGCCTGCATCGGCTTGCGGACGGCAAAACCGTACTCGGCGTCAGGCCGGAATTCGGACAGATGCGAGCGTCCGACCTGACAGCCCTGCTCGACCTCGCCGACGCCCACGGCGCGACAGCCATCCGGCTGGCGCCCGGGCGCGGCTTCCTTTTCATCGATCTTCCCGCAGATAGAGTGCCGGCTATGCAGATCGCCGCAGCCAAATATGGCATCAGCGCGCAGCCCGGAGAAAACAGCGAGCACATCGCCGTCTGTGCCGGGGCCGGCGCCTGCGGCTCCGCCTTCTACGAGACAAGAACTCTGGCGCGCCGCATCATGGCCGCAGCACCTGCCCTTTTTGACAGTTCGCTGACGCTGCACCTTTCCGGCTGTGCCAAGGGCTGCGCACATACACGGCCGGCGCTGACCCTGACGGGTTCGGCTGAAGGTTACGACCTCATCGTCAACGGGTTGGCGGCGGATCGGCCGGACCAACGGATCGCTGGCGGTCGGATCGATTTCGCTATAGAGAGGCTCGCCCGGTCCATAGAAGACAACAAAGGCGCTGGCGAATCGGCTGCCGCCTGCCTTAAACGGCTTGGCGCAACCGGCGTTTCGAAGGCGCTGCGACAGGAATAGGAATGCCAGACTACGATTATATCCGCAGCGGCGACGCGATCTACGAGCGTTCCTTTGCAATCATCCGCGCCGAGGCCGATCTTTCGCGCTTCACCGAGGATCAAGCCGAAATTGCCGTGCGCATGATCCATGCCTGCGGGCTGGTCGAGGCGGCCGAACATTTCCAGTTCTCCGCCGATGTCGTCAGCGCCGCGCGCGACGCGCTGAAGGGCGGGGCGCCGATCTTTTGCGACGCGGAAATGGTGTCGCACGGGGTGACCAGGGCACGGCTGCCGGCGCTGAACGAGGTGATCTGCACGCTGCGTGATCCAGCAACGCCGGAATTGGCGCGCGAGACCGGCAATACGCGATCGGCCGCCGCCATGCATCTCTGGCTCGACCGACTTGGCGGCAGCGTCGTTGCGATCGGCAATGCACCGACCGCGCTCTTCCATCTGCTCGAACTCCTGCGCGACGGCGCCCCAAAACCGGCAGCAATCCTCGGCATGCCGGTGGGCTTTGTCGGCGCGGCGGAATCGAAGGATGCACTGGCGGAGAATTCCTACGGCGTACCCTTTGCCATCGTGCGCGGCCGGCTCGGCGGCAGCGCCATGACGGCAGCCGCCATCAATGCATTGGCGAGGCCGGGCCTATGACGACAAGCGGCCGTCTTATCGGCGTCGGCACGGGTCCCGGCGACCCGGAGCTTCTGACCCTCAAGGCCGTGCGCGTCATCGAAAGCGCTGACGTGATCGCCTATTTCGCCAAGCAGGGCAGGGGCGGCAACGGCAAGGCGATCGTCGAACCACTGCTGAAATCCGGCGTGACCCTGCTGCCGCTCTATTATCCCGTCACCACCGAGATCGACAAGAACGACGAGCGCTACCAAGGCCTGATCACCGAATTCTACGAGCGGTCGGCCACGTCAGTCGCCTTTCATCTCGATGCCGGGCGGACCGTCGCCGTGCTCAGCGAAGGCGATCCGCTGTTCTATGGCTCTTATATGCACCTGCATGTCAGGCTTTCCCAACGCTACCCGACAGAGGTCATCCCCGGCATCAGCGCCATGTCGGGCTGCTGGTCCTTGGCGGGTATGCCCATCGTCCAAGGTGACGATGTCCTTTCCGTACTGCCTGGTACGATGGCGGAGGCCGAACTGACGCGCCGTCTTGCTGATACGCAAGCCGCCGTCATCATGAAGGTCGGCCGCAATCTGCCGAAGATCCGCCGGGCGTTGGCGGCGGCAGGCCGGCTGGCCGAAGCCGTCTATGTCGAGCGCGGCACAATGGCGAATGCGGCGATGGAAAAGCTTGCCGACCGAGCCGCTGACGACGCGCCGTATTTTTCGCTGGTGCTGGTGCCGGGCTGGGAGAACAGCCGATGAGCGGCAGGCTTTTCGTGATCGGCACCGGCCCCGGCAATCCAGAACAGATGACGCCAGAAGCGCTGGCCGCTGTCGAAGCAGCGACGGATTTCTTCGGTTACGGACCCTATCTCGACAGGCTGCAGCTCCGCCACGATCAGCTGCGGCATGCCTCGGACAATCGCGAGGAGCTGGGCAGGGCAGGGGCCGCCCTTTCGATGGCAGCAGACGGCGCCAAGGTCTGTGTCGTCTCCGGCGGCGACCCAGGTGTCTTTGCCATGGCTGCCGCCGTCTGCGAGGCGATCGAGAACGGCCCAGGAGCATGGCGTGCCGTCGATCTCACCATCCTGCCCGGCATCACCGCCATGCTGGCGGTGGCGGCAAGAGCCGGCGCCCCGCTTGGCCACGACTTCTGCGCCATATCGCTGTCCGACAATCTAAAGCCTTGGAATATAATAGAAAACCGCCTTGAATTGGCAGCCAAAGCCGGTTTCGTCATCGCCCTCTATAATCCGATCAGCCGGGCGCGGCCCTGGCAGCTCGGCGAGGCCTTCAAGCTGTTGCGCGAGCATCTGCCCGCAACGACGCCGGTTATTTTCGGGAGGGCCGCCGGGCGGCCGGACGAGCACATTGCCGTACAGCAGCTGTCGCAGGCCGATGCCTCGATGGCCGATATGGCCACCTGCATCATCATCGGCTCTGCCGAGACGCGGATCGTCACGCGGCCCGGCAGGCTGGACCTCGTCTATACGCCGCGTTTCATGGCGGAGGGAACGAGGTGATCGATCGTCGCCAGCGCCGCCTCGACCGTTTCGACCGTCCTGACTGTGGACGCAGGCGCACGTACCACCATCAGGACCTCGATGCCGAGCAGGCGGGCTGCCTCGATCTTCGCATAGGTGGCGGCACCGCCGCTGTTCTTGGCAATGATGGCGTCGATGCGATGCTGCTTCAGCAAAGCGCATTCGCCTTCCAGCGTGAACGGGCCACGATCGATCACATAGTCGACATTCGCGAGCGCCAGCGGCCGTTCGACGGGATCGACGCTGCGGACGAGATAGAAATGTTGCGGTGCCGCTGCCGCTTGATGCGCGCCCTGCCGGCCGGTCGCCAGGAAAACCCGGCGGGGGGAGGGGCCGAGCGCTTCGATGGCAGCCGGGATGCTCCGCACATCGCGCCAGCGATCGCCCGGCAGGCGTTGCCATTCGGGACGGCGCAGCGCGATTGTGGTTATGCCAGTGGTCTCGGCGGCAAAGGCGGCGTTGGCGGAAATACGGTCGGCGAAGGGATGCGTGGCGTCGATCAGCAGATTATATCCGCCGGCTTTCAGAAAATCGGCAAGCGCCGCAGCCCCACCGAAGCCGCCGATGCGAACCGGAACCGGCTGCGCGGCCGGTTTCTCGGTACGCCCAGCCAGCGACAGAAGAACGTCGCAATTTTCCCGCGCCGCCAGGCTTCCGGCGAGCAGCCGCGCCTCGGTGGTGCCACCGAGGATCAGAATGCGAGGTTTTCCCATGTCTGATGTCTCTCCTCCTTGCGGCCCGCGCTGGCTGACTATTATCGGCATCGGCGAAGATGGTCCAGAAGGGCTCGGCGAAGGGGCGCGGCGGCTGATCGCCACCGCACCGGCGGTCTTCGGCGGCGCGCGCCACCTTGCGCTTACTGCGTCGCTGATATCGGGTGAAAAGCTTTTCTGGCAGAGCCCGTTCGAGCGCTCGGTCGATGCCGTCCTTCAAAGGCGTGGCACGCCGGTCGTGGTACTGGCCTCCGGCGACCCGTTTCTCTACGGCGTCGGCGCAACGCTCTCGCGCCATGTCGCAGCCGAAGAAATGCGCACCATCCCCGCGCCCTCGGCCTTCAGCCTTGCCGCCTCACGCCTCGGCTGGCCGCTGCAGGACGTCGCGACGATTTCGCTGCATGGCAGGCCGATCGACCTGATCCGGCCGCATCTGCATGCCGGGCGGCGCATCATCGCGCTGACCTCGGACGAGAAGGGGCCTGGCGATCTGGCAACCTTGCTTGCCGCGACCGGCTTCGGTCAGTCGCAGCTTACAGTGCTCGAGGCGCTTGGCGGTCCACGGGAACGGCAGAGAAGCACCGTAGCAACGCAATTCGATCTCGCGGACGTCGATCCGCTGAACGTCTGTGCGCTTGAGATCGCGGCAGGGGAGAGGGCTCGTATTCTGCCTTTCGCCTCAGGCTTCGAGGACGCGCTGTTCGAGCATGACGGACAGATCACCAAACGCGAAATCCGGGCGGTGACGCTGTCGGCGCTGGCGCCGCGTCACGGCGAACTGCTCTGGGATATCGGCGCCGGCTCAGGATCGGTCGGCATCGAATGGATGCTCGCCCATCCCAGCCTGAAGACAATCGCCATCGAGCAATCGCCGGAACGGGCCGCACGGATTGCCCGCAACGCCTCCGCCTTCGGCGTGCCGCATCTCGCCGTCGTCGAGGGTACGGCGCCCGGCGCACTGACCGGCCTGCCGGAACCGGATGTGATCTTCCTCGGCGGCGGCGGCAGCGAGCCCGGCGTCATCGATGCCGTGATTGCCGCGCTGAAGCGGGGAGGGCGGCTCGTCGCCAATGCCGTGACGCTGGAGATGGAAGCCGTGCTGCTCTCCGAACATGCAACACGCGGCGGCCTGCTGACCCGGATCGAAATATCGCGTGCCGAGCCCATCGGCGGCATGAGCGGCTGGCGGCCGGCGATGCCGGTGACGCAATGGCGCTGGACGAAAGGATAACGGGATGACGGTGCATTTCATCGGCGCGGGGCCAGGGGCTGCGGATCTGATCACGGTGCGTGGCCGCGATCTCATCGCTCGATGCCCGGTCTGCCTCTATGCCGGCTCGATCGTCTCGCCGGAACTGCTGCAATATTGCCCGGCGGATGCGCGCATCGTCGATACCGCGCCGATGTCGCTCGACGAGATCGAGGCTGAATATCTCAGCGCTGCGGCAGCCGGCCAGGATGTCGCCCGGCTGCATTCCGGTGATCTGTCGGTCTGGAGTGCGGTCGCCGAGCAGGTGCGCCGACTTGAGAAACACGGCATCGCCTATACGATGACACCGGGTGTTCCGGCCTTTGCGGCGGCCGCCTCAGCGCTCGGGCGCGAGCTGACAATCCCATCAGTGGCCCAAAGCCTGGTGCTCACCCGCGTTTCCGGTCGCGCCTCGCCGATGCCGAACGACGAAACGCTGGCGAAATTCGGCGCGACCGGCGCCACGCTAGCGGTCCATCTGGCAATCCATGCGCTGAAACAGGTTGTCGAGGAATTGACGCCGCTCTATGGCGCCGATTGCCCGGTGGCGATTGTCGTCAAGGCCTCCTGGCCGGACGAGCGCATCCTGCGCGGCACGCTTTCCGATATCGAGGCGAAGGTTGCGGCCGAACCAATCGAACGCACGGCGATCATCTTCGTCGGCCCGTCGCTCGCGGCGGAAGATTTCCGCGAAAGTTCGCTCTACGATCCGGCCTATCAGCGCCGGTTCAGAGGCCGGGAGTAATTTGTGACGATCGGCCGCTCGCAGGCGGCCGATCGTCATACGACGTCTCGCTCAGGCTTCAAACCCGTTCTGTCAGGTAATCCATGCTGGCGCGAAGCGCACCGGCCGGGTCCTTGACCGCATGAACTTCCGCCGCGAAGGGTTCGAAGGAGAAGGGTCCCTTATAATCCGCCTGCAGCAGCCCCTTGATCTGCCCGGCATTGTCGAGCCGGTCGTCGCCGTCGACGAGCACGCGATGGGAATCGCGCATGTCGGCAACGGAAACGGCAGGGTCGCTGACGCCGGAAATGTGCACGAGGCCGGAAAGCTCCGGGAAGGTCGCGGCTTCGCCGGCAAGGTGATGGTGGAAGGTGTCGTGGACGAGCTTGAAGGTCGATTGTGCGCCGAGCTCGGTGATTGCCTCGGCCGCCTCGGTCTTCGAGCGCAGCGAGCAGATCTCGAAGCCGAGCGGCTCGACCAGACCGATGATGCCGGCTTTCTCAAGCATCGGCTTCAGCGCCGTCAGGGACTGGCGCAGATTGGCCTGGCGCTCGCCGTCGGCGCAGCCGGTGCCATCGTTCTTCGGAACGAGGACGAGCGCCTTGGCGCCGCAGGCGCCGGCATAATCGATCAGTTCCTGCGCTTCTCCAGCGCGGGCTTCATTCCATTCGTTGAAACGCTGCAGGGCGTTGATCGAGATGATCGTCAGCCCGTGGCGGGCAGCCGCGTCCCTAATCGCTTCGGGCTTGGTCCCGTCGAGAATGGCATTGCCGGAAAGGTCGTTGCGGATTTCGACCTCTCCGATGCCGAGCGATTTGGCGAGCGCGAAAAAATCGTCGATCGGAAGCGACGGCGCGGCCATATGGTTGAGCGCAAAGCGGATCGAAGTCATGACGGATATATCCTCCTCGTCTCCGCATCGTGGCGGAGCAGTCCTGTGATTGGGTCCACGAATCTCTATCGGAATTCGTGTGGCAATCCATCGGGCATCGCCACTACCCGCTCTCATTGCTGAAAGAATTTCAGCCGAAATGATAGACTTGCATCATTTCTCAAATGTTCTCTGAGATATGAATATCGAAGGGCAGGAAGAACTGGCCGGGAACGGCCGTTTCGCTGTTTTCGATCGCGCTCGTCATCAGCGCTATCAGCTCTTTGCACAGTGCGGGCAGGGGGGTGCCGATCGCCATGGCAACGATATCGTCGGCAAGCCCGGCTTTGCTGTCGGGCGTCAGCTCGTTGACCACGAGGACGATCTTGCCGCCGAGACTTTCTTCGCGGATCGCCGAGATCGCGCCTTCCATGCCGCCGCCGCAGACGTAAAGGCCGACGAGATCAGGATGTTTCTGTAGCAGCGTCAGCGTCGCCTCATGGGTGATCTCCGGAGTATCCAGGTTGATCAACGTATCGATGACGTCGAATTCCGAGGCGTTTTCACGAAAATAGGAACGAAAACCGATCTCGCGCAGCTCATGTCCATGAAAACGGTGGCTGCCGACGAAACAGGCGACCTTGCCCGGCACACGGGCAGTCTTGGCAATCACCCAGGCGGCGGTGCGGCCGACCTTGCGGTTGTTGACGCCGATATAGGCATTGCGCACCCCTGAGGCGAAGTCGGAAAGCAGCGAAAAGACGGGAATGTCTCGTTCCCTCAGTTCCTCGATTGCCGCCGTCACCGCAGGATAGTCTGGAGCGACGAGAGCGACGGCCTGATTGCGGCCGCCGAGGGCCTTGAGCTTCTCGACGATCGCCGCCGGTGTCGAAGCGGAGGGATAGTCGATCTGGATCTGGAGACGGGCGGTGGTCACGGCACGCGCCGCCACTTCGATCTCGCGAGCGAAAGCCTGATAGAAAGGCTGCATCGGCTTTTGCAGCAGGAAGGCCAGCTTATATTGCGGCAGATCCTCGAAGACACGTTGCCGGATCAGCCCGACGGCGTGATAGCCGATCGATTGGGCCGCATCATAGACCCGGCGCGCCGTTTCCTCGCGCACGCGATGTCGGCCGTTCAAGACGCGGTCGACGGTGGCGACGCTGACGCCCGAGGCGCGGGCAAGATCGGAGATGGTGGGGCGGCGCATCGGCGTTCCTGATAGATTCGATCATGAATGAAAGCCATTTTTGATGGCTTTTGATAGAATATATCAAGCCTGCATTGAGCGCCTTGCAAAGTCAACCTATTCTCCCAGGCAGGGCAACGGGAGGCAGGCAATGGCGACCCAAACGAAGAAACGTGACTACGACCTGCTCGGCGAAAGCGGCCGCACCGCCGTCGAGACCGGGCTGGCGGCAGCGCAATGGTACCACACCGACGTTGCGCGCAAGGAGATGAAGGCGCTGATGCAACGCTCCGATGCGCCTGGTATCCGCGACACGATCATCTGGCTCGGCAGCATGGCGGTTCTTGCCGGGCTCGGCGTCACTTTCTGGGGCTCGTGGGTCGCGCTGCCCTTTTTCCTCGCCTATGGCGTGCTCTACGGCTCGGCTTCCGACAGCCGCTGGCACGAATGCGGTCACGGCACCGCCTTCAAGACGCGCTGGATGAACGATGCCGTCTATCAGATCGCCTGCTTCATGATCATGCGCAATCCGGTGACCTGGCGCTGGAGCCACGCACGCCATCACACCGATACCGTCATCGTCGGCCGCGATCCCGAGATCGCCGTCATGCGGCCGCCCGATCTCTTCCGGGTGGTCCTCAATTTCTTCGGCATCCTCGACGTCTGGCATGCGTTGGTCGACATGCTGCGCAACGCCTGCGGCGTCGTCAGCGCCGCGGAAAAGACCTTCATTCCGGAGATGGAACAGCCGAAGGCGATCCGCATCGCCCGCATCTGGCTGGCGATCCATCTCGCCACGGTCGCCGCTGCGATCGCCATGGGTTCGATCCTGCCGCTGATGCTCATTGGCCTGCCGCGCCTTTACGGCGCCTGGCACCATGTGCTGACCGGCCTGCTGCAGCATGGCGGCCTTGCCGACAACGTCATCGATCATCGATTGAACAGCAGAACGGTCTACATGAACCCGATCAGCCGCTTCATCTACTGGAACATGAATTACCACGTCGAACATCACATGTTTCCGATGGTGCCCTACCACGCGCTGCCCCGGCTGCACGCGATGATCAAACACGACCTGCCGGCGCCGAACCCGTCGATCCTCTCGGGCTATCGCGAGATGATCCCGGCCTTCCTGCGCCAGCTGCGCAACGAGGATTATTTCCTGCAGCGCGAACTGCCGGCAACCGCAAGGCCCTATCGCGAGGAATTCCACAACGAGCTGGCTCCGGCCGCGCAATAATCACGATTAAGGGAGGACATGATGAGCGGAAATTGGATCGAAGTCTGCGGCAAGGACGAGATCGACGAGGAGGATGTCATCCGCTTCGATCATGGCGGGCGCACTTTCGCGGTCTACCGCAGCCCGGACGACGAATTCTTCGCCACCGACGGGCTCTGCACCCATGAACATATCCACCTCGCCGACGGGTTGGTGATGGAGGAGATCATCGAGTGTCCAAAACATAATGGCCGCTTCAACTACAAGACGGGCGAAGCCAAGGGGGCACCGGTCTGCGTCGATTTGAAGACCTATCCGGTCAAGGTCGAAGGCGGCACCGTCTTCATCGCGGTGTGAGGGAGGCTGGCGTGGCTCATTTCGTCATCCTGGGGGCCGGCGAATGCGGTGCGCGCGCCGCCTTCGCCTTACGGGAAAAGGGTTTTGACGGCGAGATAACGCTTGTTGGAGCCGAGCCCCTCCATCCCTACGAACGGCCGCCGCTTTCGAAGGCGGCTTCTGCCGATGCCAGCGATCCGAAATTCATCGCTGCGGTGGAAAAATACGCGGAAAACGGCATCCGGCTTTTGACCGGCCTGGAGGCGAGGGATCTCGACACGGCATCAAAGACCGTCACGCTTTCGGATGGCGCGACGCTCGCCTACGACAAGCTTCTGCTGGCGACGGGTGCCGCCGCGCGAGCCTTCCCCGGCGCTTCGGACAGCCCGCATATTCGCTCGCTCCGAACCCATCATGATGCGGCGGCACTGCGCGAAGCAATGAGGCCGGGCAAGCATATCGCCATCATCGGCGGCGGCTTCATCGGGCTGGAACTTGCGGCAACGGCGCGGCTGCTCGGGGCCGACGTCACCGTCATCGAGGGGCTGGAACGCGTGCTGAAACGCGGCGTACCGGAGGAGATCGCTCACCTCCTGACCGAGCGCCACCGCGCCGAGGGCGTCGATATTCGCTGCGGTGTCTCGATTGCGGCGCTGACCGACGAAGGCGGAAAGGCTGTGATCAGATTGTCGGGCGGCGAAGTGATCGAAGCCGACCTCGCCCTTGTCGGCATCGGCGCGCGGCCGAATGTCGAGATCGCCGAAAGCGCGGGGCTCACGATCGAAAACGGCATAGCCGTCGATAACCATCTCCAGACATCCGCGCCTGATGTTTTTGCCGCCGGCGACTGCTGCTCGTTTCCGCTGCCGATCTATGGCGGCCGGCGGGTGCGGCTCGAATCCTGGCGCAATGCCCAGGAGCAGGGCACATTGGCCGCGGCCAACATGCTGGGCGTCGGCCAGACCGTCTCATCAGTGCCGTGGTTCTGGTCGGACCAATATGACATGACGCTGCAGATATCAGGCCTTGCCGAGGGTGCCGTCACGCATCACCGCCGCGACCTCGGCCCCGGCGCCTTCATTCTTTTCCATCTCGACGCCGGCGGACGATTGATCGCCGCAAGCGGCATCGGGCCGGGCAATGCGGTGGCACGCGACATCCGGCTTGCCGAAATGCTGATCGCCGCGCGCGCCCATCCGGACCCGGCGGCGCTCGCAGCCAGCGACATCAAGCTGAAATCCCTGCTGGCCGCCTGAGCAGCCCGATATTTTCACCCCATATTTTCGAAGGAATTTGACGATGAAGAAACATAGACGCGCGACCGTCGCCGATCTGCTTGCCGAAAAAGGCAAGCGCCAGCTCACCATGCTGCGCGTCACCTCGCTGGAGGAGGCGGAAGCTGCCGAAAAGGCCGGGATCGACATCGTCTCCGTGCCGCCCTCACTGCTCGGCCCGGTCTTTCGCGAGGCCGCGCCCACCCCCTTTGCCATTCCCGGGCTCGAATATGGCGATCTTGTCTCGGCCGAAGACTATCTGCGTGCCGCCTTTGCGGCGCTGAAGGCCGGCGGCGATGCGGTCTATTGTGCAGCCAGCCTGCAGACGATCCGACGCCTGCGCGACGAGGGCATCCCGGTCTGCGGCCATCTCGGGCTGATCCCGTCGAAGGCGACCTGGACCGGCGGCTTTCGCGCCGTCGGCAAGACGGCGACAAGCGCGGCCGAGATCTGGCGGCAGACCAAGGCGCTGGAAGCGGCCGGCGCCTTCGCTGCCGAAATCGAAGTCGTGCCGGGGGAGGTCGCTGCCGCCATCAGCGGCAACACCTCGATGCTGATGATCTCCATGGGCGCCGGCAGCCGCTGCGACGCCCAATATCTCTTCGCCGACGACGTGCTCGGCGCCAATCGCGACCACACTCCGCGCCATGCCAAGGTCTACCGCAACTTCGCCGCCGAACACGACCGGCTGCAGCGCGAACGCATCGCCGCCTTCACGGAATTCGCCGAGGATGTCAGGACCGGCGCCTATCCGGAAAAGCGCCATCTCGTCGGCATCGACGAAGCGGAGCTGACGGTTTTCCTGGACCGACTGAGAAGTGAGACGGGCAATAGCTAAGGGCAATGCCGATCTGATCGTTGCCTTTCGCTTACGCTCAGCGCATTCGCTTCGCTCACCCCTCATCCGGTGCCTCCGCAACTACGATTGCGACCGGAGGTCTTAGCAAGGTAGAGCGCCCGCTCCGTCCGCTGCCCGCACCTCCAGAATATGATAGCCTCCGGCACCTGCAGAAGGGGTTCTCTGCTCTCAAACCAGCATCGACTGCTGGGCGGAGATACCCGCCGTCGCGCCCTGCGATATTGCCGTGGTGACCGAGGCCATGAGGGGGTTGGCGAGGTCGCCGGCAGCGTAGATGCCGGGCATGCTGGTTTCGCGGCGCTCGTCGACCTTGAGGGCGATGCCGAAGGGCGTATTGACCGTGGCCAGGCCCAGTGATTCATGCAGGCTTGCGGACGGCTTGTTGCGGGGATGCGCGAACAGGATATCGATCCCGGCATTGCGGCCGCCCTCGAGATCAACGGTGGTGATATGGCCCCGGTGATGAGCGATTTCGGCGATCCGGCCATCAACGACAGGTATGTTGCGGCGCGCCAGATCGGCCCGGATATCGGGGGCAATGTCGTGACCATCTGCAAAGACCGTCAACGTGTCGGTCCAATCGTGGTACAGCCGGACATAAGTGTGCGACTGCGGGCCGGACCAGACGAGGCCCCAATGCTGGTCGGCGACTTCAAAGCCGTCGCAATAGGGGCAGGGCACGATGGACGTGCCCCAGCTTTCGGCAAAGCCCGGAACATCAGGCATCTGGTCGGCAACGCCGTAGCTCAGGATCAGGCGGCGCGCGCCAAGGCTCTCGCCATCACCAGTGAGGACGGAGAAATTGTCGATAGCGCCGGAGATGCTGTCGGCTCGGGCATTGACCAGCTTAACCGTGGGATAACGCGTCAGTTGCTGCCGCGCCTCGG
>NZ_AEYF01000011.1 GCF_000292525.1 Rhizobium sp. CCGE 510 | reverse complement strand
GTCTCGATGGCTCGGCATCCGTCGTGACGCGATCGTCCCCGCGTCTCCGGCACCGTCTTCCCGCTGGGGAGAAGGGCGGACCCGCCATTGGCTTCCGTCCCCGCCTGTGTCAGGAATGACCCATTCGGAACGGAGTATTCGGTCCCCTGTGACGATCGGCTTTGCGCATGCGGAATTGATTGCGGTGCTCGTCGCGGTGACGGGGGACGAGCCGCGTGTGATGACCATCCGCTCCGGCGATGCACTGCCGTCAGGCCCTTTCGAAATGGGCCATCGCACCCTGCAATCGGGCCTGCGCGAATGGGTGCAGGAGCAGACCGAACATCCGGTCGGCTATCTCGAACAGCTCTATACTTTCGCCGACCGCGACCGGAACAACGACATCCCGGGCGGGCGGACGATCTCGATCAGTTATCTCGGCCTCGTCAACGAACAGTCGGGCGCCGGCCGGCCGGGATGGCATGGCTGGTACGAATATTTCCCTTGGGAAGACCATCGGCAGGGCCGGCCAGTCGTGCTTGACGAGATCATAGCCCGCCTGAAGAGCTGGGCCGATGCCGATCCGGCCAGGCGCGGCCATCGCCATCGCCGGGCCGATTTCACCTTCGGCCTCGACGGCGGCGGCTGGAACGAGGACCTGGCTTTGCAGCGCTACGAACTGCTCTACGAGGCGGGGCTGGTCGCGGAAGCCGGATGTGCTGGCGAAGCCAATCTCGGCCGGGCGATGTTTGCCGATCACCGCCGCATTCTGGCGACGGGGATCGCCAGGCTGCGCGCCAAGATCAAATACCGCCCCGTCGTCTTCGAACTGATGCCGGAGAGTTTTACCCTCTTGAGGCTGCAGCGCACCATCGAGGCCTTGGCGGGGCTGACGCTGCACAAGCAGAACTTCCGCCGCCTGATCGAACAGCAGGAACTGGTCGAGGAAACCGGCGGCACGGAAAGCGAAACCGGCGGCCGGCCGGCCAAGCTCTTCCGCTTCCGCCACACCGTGCTCGAAGAACGGGCGCTGGCTGGAACGAAATTACCGCTCTCCCGCAATTGACATATGCTCACCGTGAGAATATCTATTTGCCTATGATATGCTCAAATAGAGCATAATTAGGAGCCGGTCATGAAGCACGCAGTTTCCGCATCCTCGCTCTATGAGCGCGTCAGCCGCGTCATTCCCAAAGCCGAGTGGATGACGTTCGAAAACGACGTCGACGCCATCCTCGAGTTGAAGCGCCGCCGCAACGCCGTTATTCTTGCTCATAATTACCAAACGCCGGAGATCTTCCACGGCGTGGCCGATATCGTCGGCGACAGTCTGGCACTCGCCCGCAAGGCGATCGAGGTCGATGCCGACGTGATCGTGCTGGCCGGCGTGCATTTCATGGCCGAGACCGCCAAGCTTCTGAATCCCGAGAAAACCGTGCTGATCCCGGATCTCGGTGCCGGCTGTTCGCTGGCGGATTCGATCACGCCCGAAGATATCGCGCTGTTGCGCCAGGCCCATCCCGGCGTACCCATCATCACCTATGTCAACACCTCGGCCGCGGTGAAGGCCGCCTCCGACATCTGCTGCACCTCTGGCAATGCCAAACAGGTGGTGGAATCGCTCGGCGTGCCCAAAGTGCTGATGATCCCGGACGAATATCTGGCGCGCAATATCGCCCGCGAGACTGATGTCGAGATCATCGCCTGGCACGGCCATTGCGAGGTGCATGAACTTTTCACTGCCGAAGACGTGCGCCAGCTGCGCGAAAACCATCCCGGCGTGACGGTGCTCGCCCATCCGGAATGCCCGCCCGAGGTGGTAGCCGAAGCCGATTTCGCCGGCTCGACCGCTGTCATGTCGGACTATGTCGGCAGCCGGAAGCCAGCCCGCGTCGTGCTGCTCACCGAATGCTCGATGAGCGACAATGTCGCCGTGCACCATCCCGATGTCGAGTTCATTCGCCCCTGCAATCTCTGCCCGCATATGAAGCGGATCACCCTTGCCAATATCCGTGCGGCCCTTGAGGGAAACCGCCACGAGGTGACGGTCGATCCGGCGATTGCAGTTGCCGCACGCCGCGCCGTCGAAAGGATGCTGGCGATATGACCGAGGCTCTCCACAATCTCGCCGGACGCACGGTCATCGTCGGCAGCGGCCTTGCCGGGCTGATGACCGCATTGACACTGGCGCCGGAACCGTCCGTCATCGTCACCCGCGCTAGCCTCGGTGCGGAGACGTCGAGCGCCTGGGCACAGGGCGGCATCGCCGCCGGCATGGGCGCCGACGACAGCGCGGCGCTGCATCTTGCCGATACACTGATCGCCGGCGACGGGCTCTGCGATCCCATTGTCGCCGCCGGCATCGTGGCCGAGGCGCCGGCGGCAATCGCGGCGCTGGAACAAGCCGGCGTCCGTTTCGACAGGAATGCCGCGGGCGGACTCTCGCTCGGGCTGGAGGCAGCCCATAGCCGCCGTCGCATCGTCCATGCCGAAGGCGACGGTTCGGGTGCGGCGATCGTCGCCGCGCTGGTGCGGGCGGTGATGCAGACACCTGCCATAACAGTACTCGAAGGCTTCGAAGCGCGGCGGATTCTGATGGACGGCGAGCACGTGGCCGGCCTGCTCTGCGCCACCGCGAAGGGGGCTGTCATCCTGCCGACGTCGAAGCTGGTGCTCGCCACTGGCGGCATCGGTGGGCTCTACGGCGCCACCACCAATCCGATGGGCAATTTCGGCCAGGGCATCGCGCTCGCGGCAAGGGCGGGTGCTGATCTCGCCGACATGGAATTCGTCCAGTTCCATCCGACGGCGCTCAATTCCAGCCGCCGGCCTTTGGCGCTGGTCAGCGAAGCGGTGCGCGGCGAGGGGGCCTTGCTCGTCAACGAACGCGGCGACCGCTTCATGGCCCGCATCCCAGGCGCCGAGCTTGCGCCGCGCGACGTGGTGGCGCGTGCCATCAGCGCCGAAATCGCCCGCGGCGGCCGTGTCTTCCTCGACGCCCGCGATGCGCTCGGCAGCCGGTTTGCCGTGCGTTTTCCCGTCATCTCGAGCCTTTGCGGCGAGGCCGGTATCGATCCGGCGAAAGACCTCATTCCGGTGCGCCCGGCCGTTCACTATCACATGGGCGGCGTTGCCACCGATGCGAATGGCAGAAGCTCGGTCCACGGTCTCTGGGTCGCCGGAGAGGCGGCCTCGACCGGCCTGCACGGCGCCAACCGGCTTGCCAGCAATTCGCTGCTGGAGGCAGCCGTCATGGGCATGCGGGCGGCGCGCGACCTAGCGGGCATGCCGGCACGGGCAACCAGCGCCGTCCTCGCCGAGAAGCTGCCGGCGCCCGCCGATGCATCGCTCGTCCGGCCCATCGTCTCGCGTCATCTTGGGGTGCTGCGCAATGCCGGCGCCGTTGAGGACGCGATCGCCGCCTTGCTACCGCTTGCCGAAGGCGACGGGCCTGCCGCCGATCCGGCTATCGTCGCGCTGCTGATCGCCGTCTTTGCCAGCCTGCGGATGGAATCGCGCGGGGCCCATGCCCGCACCGATTTTCCGCTGAAGCTCGGCGCTGCCAACCGGCGAAGCCTGTGCCTTTCCCAAGCGCTGGAGATCGCCCGCGCGCCCTATGCCCTTGCCAGGAGTGCCTGAGATGAACCTCGTCCCGCTTCCGCGCCTGATTGTCGAACCCTTGGTCCGGGCAGCCCTGCTCGAAGATCTCGGTCTTGCCGGCGATATCACCTCGGCATCGGTCATCCCCCACGATCATCGTTCGACGGTGGTGATGGCCGCCCGCCAGCCGGGTGTAATCGCCGGTCTCGATGCGGCCGAACTCGCCTTCACCCTCGTCGATCCGGCGATCGTCATGCGCCGGCATCTCCAGGACGGCGACGCGGTCAAGCCGGGCGACGTAATCGCCACCATCGAAGGTCCGTCACGCGGCCTGCTGACGGCTGAGCGCACTGCGCTGAATTTCCTCGGCCATCTCTCGGGCATCGCGACGGTGACGGCTGAGATTGCCGCCGCCATCCGCGACACCAAAGCCTCCGTCGCCTGCACGCGCAAAACGACGCCGGGACTCCGGGCGCTGGAGAAATATGCGGTACGGGCCGGCGGCGGCATGAACCACCGCTTCGCGCTCCATGACGCGGTGCTGATCAAGGACAATCACGTCGCCATATCAGGCGGCGTCACCGAAGCGATCCGCCGGGCGCGCGCCGGCGTCGGTCACCTGGTGAAGATCGAGGTCGAGGTAGACACTCTCGATCAGCTGCGCGAAGCGATGGAGACGGGTGTCGACGCCGTTCTGCTCGACAATATGACGCCCGATCAACTGCGCGACGCCGTCGCCATCGTCGCCGGCCGGGCGATTACCGAGGCCTCCGGCCGGGTCACGCCGGCAACGGCTGCGGCAATCGCGGCTTCCGGCGTCGACCTCATTTCCGTCGGCTGGCTGACGCACAGCGCGCCGGTGCTGGATATCGGGCTCGATTTCGTCGAGACCGCAACCGCGACGGAAAGCCTGACCCGGATCGCCCGGGTGTCGTGATTTTGAGAGCATGATGCCGAAAAGCGCGAGCGGTTTGCGGATGACAACACGCTCTAACTATCCAATTTAGAACAGGACTCGGACTTTCGGCCGATCCGGCCGAAAATCATCCTGTTCTAGCCTGCTGGCCATGGAGGACTGCGGCGGCTCAAACAACTCCGCGTCACAGAAGGCAAAATGCGTCTGCCGGAAAGTGTTGGCGAAGCATCTTCTCGGCGAGCGACAGGCGAAAATGCAAATATTCGCTGAAAATTCTTCTTTTTATAGCAAAACCGCTATGCGCGGCGCTCTTATAGCTCTAACGTGATTTCTGCGGCGGCTGCGTTTGCGCGCCTTGGCTTTCAGGGGTGAGAACCGGGATGCAACGGACATCCGGACAGATGTCGACGAACAGGCTGTGCCTGCTCGGAAGACCGAGGCTGCTGGCAGCGGGGAGGGAACTCCCCTTGCCGGAGAAGTCTTATTTTCTCCTCGCCATGCTCGCCGCCGAAGCCAATCTCGAACTGGACCGCGAAACCGTCAGGCGGCAGCTTTGGCAATCTGAACTGCCGGAAAAACGCGCCGGCAGCCTACGCCAGCTGCTGTCGCGTATCGAGCAGAGCATTCCCGCCGACCTTCCACCGCTGCTTGCAGCGACCCGAACCCATATCGGGCTTGCGGACGGCTGGGAGGTCGACGTTCATCTTCTGAAGCAGAAAGCGCCGCTCGCCCCCGAAGACAGCGATATGCTGAACGGCGAACTGCTGGAAGGCGCCAAATCGCCGACGCAGGGCGCCGAGGACTGGCTGACTTTCGAGCGCCAGCGTATCGACGAATTGCGCACCGCCCATCTCACGCGGCTGATCGAGACGTCAGAAGACAGGTCTGATGAAGAGCAGGTCGCACTTGCCAAGCGCCTGCTGGAACTCGATCCTGCCAGTGAGACGGCCTATCGTGCCTTGATGCGCACCCATGTCCGGATGAACGATCCGGCTGCGGCCCGCCAGGCCTATCTGAAGTGCAAGAGCCAGCTGAAGGACGACTTCGACACCGAGCCGGAGGAAAGCACCACAGCGCTCGCCCGCGAACTCGGTCTGATCCCCCCAGCACAAGCGGCAGTGCCGGAGCGCCCATCGGTGCCTGGAATATATGCCGATCTGCTTGGCCAGCCGCGCATCATCATTCTGCCGCCGGAAAGCATCTTCACCGATCCTTTGATGGAGCGTGTCGGCAGGGCGCTTCTCGAAGACGTCACCATCGGCCTCAGCCAGCAGCGCGGCTTCAAGGTGATTGCCGCGCATACGAGCCTGGAAATCCTCAGCCGCTCGATCGACCCGGCGCGTGCCGTGCCCGGCCCACTCGACCTCAGTTTCGACTATGCGGTCTATGTCACCATTCAGGGCCGCGACGAGGATGTCTTTGCCACGTGCCGGCTGACCCGGACGACGACATCTGAGGTGATCTGGGCGCTGGAACTGCCGTTGGTCATGCAGAAAATCAGCGAATCCTTCGCACATCTGACGCGGCGGATCGTCTCCTCGCTCGCCGACACGATCGAGCGCCACGAACTGGCGATGCCGATCGGTGAGGCGCCGGCCTCTGCCTATCGTCTCTATCTCGAAGGCAAGCGGCTGATCGCCCAGACCGACCTGCAGCATCTGCGCCAGGCGCGCAAATGGTTTAAATCCTCGCTCAATCGTTATGAGCATTTCTCGGCCGCCCATGCCGGCGTGTCGCGCGCGCTCGGCATGGAATGGCTGATCCGCGGCATGCGCGACAAGGAACTGCTCGATGAGGCGAACGGTGCCGCCCGGCTTGCGCAGCAGTCCGACCCGAACAGCGGCCGGGCCTACCGCGAGCTTGGCTTCGTGGCGCTTTATCGCCGCCGCTTCGACCAAAGCCTGGAATATTTCCAGCAGGCCCAGGATCTTAATCCCAACGATGCCGACATCCTCGCCGATTTCGCCGACGCGCTTTCTCATGACGGCGATTTCGACCGGGCACTGGAGCTCAGCCGCGCGGCCTTCAAGCTCAATCCACTGCCGCCGGACTATTATTACTGGAACCTCGGCGGCATCCACTTCATGCGCGAAGAGTATGAAAAAGCGATCGACGCACTGGAACCGGTGAAGACCAAACAGGCGACAGCGCGTCTGCTTGCCGCTTCGCATGCGATGGCGGGCGATACCGGAAAGGCGCAGAACTATGCCCGGACCGTTCTGGAAAACTTCCCCGATTTCCGTAGCGAGGATATCCGTCATTTCGTCCCCGATCGCGATCCGGCCTTCACAGAACCGCTGATAAAGGGCCTGCAACTCGCCGGTCTTCCTTGATGCACCGCCTTTTAACGAAGCCTGTAACGCTTAAATGACGCAGGCAATGTTTCCCTCCGATGGTTAACGGCAGTGAGCTGCCCGACCAATCGGAGATGAAACATGAAGACGAATGCTGAAACCACCGCAGTTCAGACACAGTCCATTCGCTTCTCTGCAGCTGCCAGAGCGGCGATGAAACAAGATGAACTCAACGTTTCCGCCAATGCGCTCGAAAGCCTGACGCATGCGCTGAGGTTCCGCTAAGGAACAGATAGGTATGTCCGTTTTCACCGATCTAGAGCAATTCCAGCAAAAGTGTGAAGCGGTTTTGCGTCCGGAATTGTGTGAAAAGAAAGAGATGGAAACGCTTGCCGGTGACCTCAAACGATCATCGGCCGGCGTCAGCGACTATCACGACCGCGCCGTCACACCCGCGCAAACCTTGGCGGCCATCAGGCCGCATCTGCGCGAATTCGGCATCACGCGCGTCGGTCTGCTGACCGCGCTTGACGTGTTGAACATCCCCGTCGCCTTCGCGACGCGGCCCAATAGCCATACGCTTTCGGTCTTCCAGGGTAAGGGTATCGACAATGATGCCGCCATGACCTCGGCCGCCATGGAAGCGATCGAGACGCGGATCGCCGAAATCCCCCCGGCCGACCTGACACTGGCGACGACCGCGAGCATGCGGGCGGAACATGCCGCCATGATCGATCTCGACAATGTCGCCCGCTGCGCGCCGGACGAGATCGGCAGCGGTCTTATTCCCTGGTGCTCCGGGCTCGACATCCTTTCCGGCAGCAGCGTCTTCGTGCCCTGGTGGCTCGTCGGCCTCGATCATCGCGGCGAAAGGCCGCCGGGCTTCGAGCAGTCGAGCGATGGGCTCGCCTCCGGCAACACGCCGTCCGAAGCGGTCCTGCATGGGCTTTGCGAGCTGGTGGAGCGTGACGCCTGGGCCTTGACCCAGCTGAAATCGCCGCAGCGGCTGAAGGAAAGCCGCATCGACCCCGCCTCCTTCGACGATGCGGTCATCGATATCATGACCGATCGGATCACCCGCGCCGGCATGCGGCTGCTGCTGCTCGACATGACCACGGATATCGGCATTCCCGCTTTTTTGGCCGTCATCATGCCCGGCAATCTTTCCGATCGTGTCGACGCGCGCTGGGCGCATGTCTGCGGCGGCTGCGGCTGCCATCCCGACCCGGTGCGCGCGGCGCTGCGCGCCATCACCGAAGCAGCGCAAAGCCGGCTGACCGCGATTGCCGGCAGCCGTGACGATTTCTCGCCGCGCATCTATCAGCGGCTCGATCAGAGTGCCGCGATGCAGCAGGTGGTCGAACTCTGCGAAGGCGACGGCCGGATGCGCGCGTTCCAGGCTCGTGATCGCCGTGCGGCGACGATCCAGGAAACCATCGGCCAGATTGCCGAGCGGCTGGCGGCAACCGGCATCGAGCAGATCGTCGTCGTGCCGTTTGCGCATCGGACCCTGCCGGTCTCGGTCGTCAGGGTGATCGTGCCCGGCCTGGAGGTCGATATCTCGGGCCGGTACATTCAGCTCGGCATGCGCGCGGTCAACACCCTGAAAGGAGCCCAGTCATGAAGGTGCTGTTCGTCGGCCCGAGCCTTGGCAGCGATCTCACTGCTGCGCGCGCCGTGTCCCCGCGCATCGATTTCCGGCCGCCGGCCGCTTGCGGTGACATCCTCAAGGCCGTTCACGACGGCGCCACCGCCATCGGCCTCGTCGACGGCTATTTCGGCGATCTGCCTTCGGTCTGGCACAAGGAAATTCTTTTCGCCCTCGAACACGACGTCGCCGTTGCCGGCGGCGCCAGCATGGGCGCGTTACGGGCGGCCGAATGCGGCCCCTTCGGCATGGTCGGGCTCGGCTCGATCTTCGAAGATTACGAGGCAGGTCGGCTGCTCGACGACGAGGCCGTCGCGCTGGTGCATGCGCCGCAGGCGCTCGGCTGGCTGCCGCTCTCCGTGCCCTGGGTCGATTTCGAGCCGACGATCGACGCGCTTCTTGCCGGCGGCGAGATCTCGTCGGGCGAGCGCAAGAAACTGCTCCTTGCCGGCCGTTTTCTGCATTTTTCCGAGCGCACCTACGCCAAGGTCGCCGACGAGTGCCATTTCCGCAAGCCGCGCCGCGACCAGATCCTCGCCGCAATCCGCGGAAGCCGCGTCGAGCGCAAGCGCAACGATGCCCGACTGGTGCTGGAATGGCTGCGCCGGGACGAATTCTTTCCCGTCAATCGTGACTGGCGCTTTGCCGCGACCTCGCATTGGGAGCTTCTGCACGCCGAAGTCACGCGCAATGCGGTTCCTGTAACGCTTGAATAACGGTCGCGGCTGAAAGATGCAGCAGTGATGGAATCGTAGGGTTTCACGGCCAAAGGGGCGGAAACGATGTTTGAACAACGCAATGAAGGTACCGGCAGCCAATACGCAAGAATCTTCCGGCTGCTGTCGGCGGCCAAGGAGGAGGCTGAAAAGCTTCAGCTGCGTAATCTGATGCACCTGACGAACATGGCGCTGCTGCAGGTCGTCATCGATTGGGACGGCATAGATCCCGACAGGGAGCTTGACGTCAATCTCGAGAAGCTGGTCGGCAGCAAAGCCAAGATCGCAATGAAGGATGCCAGCGAGAATCTAATCCTGATCGATCGCCATTAACCCCGATGCGGTCCGCCCAGATCGCGTGAAGAGACCTGGTTTATTCGGCCGCTTCGCCGTCCATCTGTTCGGTGTTGGCAATCGCCTGGACGAGCTTCAGGATCTTCTTGCGAAGAGCTTCGTTCTTGATCGAAAAGAACGCAGCATTCAGAAGCACACCTTCGCGCGAAATAATGAATTCCTCGCTGGGAGCCAGGTTGTCGTTGGCCGTATCGGGGGCCGACAGATCGTCGAAAAACGTCCTGACATCGACCTTCAGCGCGCCGGCGATTTCAACCAGCATGCTGGCGGAAACGCGGTTGGAACCCTTTTCGTATTTCTGGATCTGCTGGAACGTTACGCCGACACGATCGCCCAGTTCCGTTTGAGAAACTTTCCTCAACAGACGCTGGATACGGATGGTCTTTCCGACGTGAACATCGACGGAATGTGGTTCTTCTTTCATTTCATTTTCCCTCCTGAAGGCCGCGGACACGGGGTTATTCGCCATATCCGTGTCAACAACTTTTAGCCGAGAAAAATAAGGCTAGCAATTGCTTGCATGCAGATAGCGTTAAGGCAGAATATTGCAGCTGTTTTGTTCCAGAACGGTACAAAAAACAGGCCGAAATGGCACGGCTTTAAGCCCGGTTGCTTGGTTTTGTAACGTCAAAGCGACCAGAGACGCTGTGCGTTGGCGAAAAGCAGCTTGGACCGCTCCGCCTCGCTGCTGCCGGAGAGCACGGCGTGGGTCGCCGCGACCCAGGTGGACAGGCCGCCGCCGAGCGTGCAGACCGGCCAATCGCTGCCCCAGACGGCACGATCCCAGCCGAAACTTGCAATCACATGTTCGATATAGGGCCGCAGCGTTTGCGCCGTCCATGTCTTGGCATCGGCATAGGCAACGACGCCGGAGACCTTGCAGACGACGTTCGGCCGCCGGGCAATCTCCGAGAGGCCGGCTTTCCATGGCTCGAACGCATCGGAGCGGATATCCGGCACGCCGCAATGGTCGAGCACGAACTGCACATCGGGCGCCAGATCGACGAGGGCGGTCACGCGGCCCGCCTGGTGCGGCAATGTGCAAAGGTCGAAGGTCAGGCCACTGCCGCCGATGCGCCGGATATTTTCGCGGAACAGGGCGCCTTCCGACACATCGTCGGGCACGACATGCAGCACGCGGCGGAACCCCTTGACGAAGCGATCGGCCTTTTGCCGCTCGAGATAGGCGGCAAAACCTTGCTCTTCCGGCCGGCAGGAGACGATGGCGCCGGCAATCAGGCTGCCTTCCTTCCCGGCGATGCCGGCGATGTGATCGGTCTCGCCCTGCATCGCGGCGGGATCGACGTCGACCTCCATGTGCAGCGCCGTGGTAATGCCGCAGCGCCGCGCCTCGGCCGCGTAGGTCTCATAGAGAAAGTCATGATCGAGATCCGGGACGCCGGAGAGCCAGGGATAAGGCAGCGCCGCCCGATCGATGATGTGCAGGTGGGTGTCGATGAGCACGCTTTTCTCCTCCAAGGCTGGCTGTGCCGCAAGCTATCCCCGGTGAATGGATTGTTCAAATAGAAATTCCTGACGTCAGGTGTTGCAGTTCAGTTGGCGTCCGCGGCTGCCCCTCACCCTAGCCCTCTCCCCGTTTTGACGGGGAGAGGGGACGTGCAATGCGAGATGTTGGCGAGGGACGGAGAGGTCGCGGCATATCCCCTTCGCCCCGTTTACGGGGAGAAGGTGCCGGCAGGCGGATGAGGGGCCGCTCTCGCAGTGATCTCAGCCAGAATTGGCGACATCAGCCCCGGCGAGCAGCGAAAGCTGCGCGGCGGTCTTTTGCACCTGCATGATCGCCTGGGTGATATCGGGAGCCGTGGGCGCATTGACGAGCGCGATGAAGGGGCAGGTGAGGGCGGCGATGCAGCGCCCATCCGGCCCGAGAACGGGCGCGGAGAGATTATAGACGCCGGATGTCTGGGCACTCGCCATCATCTCGTAGCCGCGCTCGCGGATCTGGTCGAGACGATCGTAGAAATCGGCGCCGAGTTTCATGTCGGCGCGGCTGCGCACATGTTCCGAGATCATCATCTCTCGCTCCTCCTCGCTGCGGAAGGCGAGCAGCACATGCCCCGAACCGGTGTCGAACAGGCTGATATGGGCGCCGATGCGGATCGAGAACCCCCAGTAGTCCGGCGCCTCCTGCTGGGCAATGACAACAGCCGCGCCGCGATCGAAGACAGCAAGGTGATTGGCCTGGCGCGTGCGCTGGGCGAGATCGCGCATCAGCGGCGTGGCGTAGGAAGCAAGCCGGCGCACCGGCGTGTGCAGTTGCGCAAGACCGAAGAGCTTCAGCGTCAGCGAATAGCGGTCGCCATCCAGTCGGGTGACGTAACCGCGGCGCACCAGGCGGTCGAGCATGCGGTAGAATTCGTTGGGGCTGCGGTCGAGCCGCTTGGCGATTTCCGCCTGGGTGAGGCCGCTGTCGACGCTGGCAAGCAATTCCAGGATATCGAGGCCCTTGTCGAGCGCAGGAGCGCGGTAGCGGTCTGACTCGTCGGTCTCCATTCCTTCCTCCTGTGAATATCATTCTGCATATACGCAGAACCGAGGCCGGAAAAGGAAAAGTTTGCGCTTGACCCTTGGCTCATCGTCTGTTTGTCTATAAACAGACAAATCATCACTGAAGACGCAGCTCGGTCGATGTGAGATATCGCACGCTTCCGGAAACCAAACCAGGCAGCAGGCTGCCAGCACTATCTTGCCGGAGGGCGGTCAAAGCGCGCAAAGTGGGAGAGGCGTATGCCCGAGCCCTCAAGACAACTGCATTCCATCGTTCAGCGTAGACACTTCCAGAAAAGGCCCGTGACATGACAAACAGACTTTCCGGCAAGACAGTTCTCATCACCGCCGCCGGCCAGGGCATCGGCCGGGCGACGGCGGCAGCCTTTGCCGCGATCGGCGCCGAGGTTCACGCGACCGACATCAATACCGAGGCGCTGGCGACGTTAGCTGTGGAAACCGGGGTTTCCACCCATCAATTGAACGTGCTCGATGAGGATGCGGTCAAGGCTCTCGTCGCCGAGATCGGCGCGGTCGACGTGCTGTTCAACTGCGCCGGCTTCGTTCATGCCGGCTCGATCCTCGAGATGAAGGATTCCGATTTCGAATTTGCCCTCGACCTCAACGTCAAGGCGATGATCCGCACCATCCGTGCCGTGCTGCCCGGCATGCGCGAACGCAAGGACGGGTCGATCATCAACATGGCCTCCGTCGCCTCCAGCATCAAGGGCGTCCCAAACCGCTTCGCTTATGGCGTCACCAAGGCGGCGGTCATCGGGCTGACCAAATCCGTTGCCGCCGATTACGTCGCCGAGGGCATCCGCTGCAACGCCATCTGCCCCGGCACGGTGGAAAGCCCATCGCTGCAGGACCGCATGCGCGCCCAGGGCGACTATGACGCAGCCCGCGCCGCCTTCATCGCCCGCCAGCCGATGGGCCGGCTCGGCTCGCCTGAAGAGATCGCCGATCTCGCCGTCTATCTCGCCGGCGCCACCTATACTTCGGGCCAGGCGATCGCCATCGACGGCGGCTGGACGATCTAACTTCAGCTAAGGAAGCCGGCCGGCCGCCGTGCCGGCCATCCGGCTATTGCAATTGGGAGAACAACCATGACCCGCATCACCGACCTTCGTGTCTTCGATCTCCGCTTTCCCACCTCGCAAAGCCTGGATGGATCGGATGCGATGAACCCCGATCCGGACTATTCGGCCGCCTATGTCATTCTCGATACCGATGCGCCTGATCTTGCCGGCCACGGCCTGACTTTCACCATCGGCCGCGGCAACGATATTTGCTGCATGGCGATCGAGGCGATGCGCCATCTCGTCGTCGGCGCCGACCTCGGCGACGTGCTGGCGCATCCCGGCAAATTCTGGCGGCATCTGACCAGCGACAGCCAGTTGCGCTGGATCGGCCCGGAAAAAGGCGCCATTCACCTGGCGACCGGCGCCGTCGTCAACGCCGTTTGGGATCTGCTTGCCAAACAGGCGGGAAAGCCGGTCTGGCGGCTCGTCGCCGAAATGTCCCCGGAAGAGATCGCCGACATCGTCGACTACCGCTACCTCACCGATGTGCTGACGCGTGAGGAGGCGATCGAGATCCTCAAGCGCGCCGAGGCAGGCAAGGCCGACCGCATCGCCATCCTCGAAGAAGAGGGCTACGCCTGCTACACGACCTCGGCCGGCTGGCTGGGTTATGAGGACGAAAAGCTGCGCCGCCTCTGCAAGGAGGCGATCGACGCCGGCTTCAACCATATCAAGATGAAGGTCGGCCGCGACCTGGACGACGATATCCGCCGCCTCAGGATCGCCCGCGAGGTGATCGGTCCCGATCGCTACCTGATGATCGACGCCAACCAGGTCTGGGACGTCGGCCAGGCGATCGACTGGGTCAAGGCGCTTGCCCCGGCCAAGCCCTTCTTCATCGAGGAACCGACTAGCCCCGATGATATCGCCGGCCACCGCAAGATCCGCCAGGCGATTGCGCCGGTGAAGGTTGCAACCGGCGAGATGTGCCAGAACCGCATCATGTTCAAGCAATTCATCGCCGAAGGCGCAATCGACATCGTCCAGATCGATTCCTGCCGCATGGGCGGGCTGAACGAAGTTCTCTCCGTGCTGCTGATCGCCGCCAAATTCGGCCTGCCGGTCTGGCCGCATGCCGGCGGCGTCGGCCTCTGCGAATATGTGCAGCACCTGTCGATGATCGATTACGTCGCGGTATCTGGCACCAAAGAAGGCCGCGTCATCGAATATGTCGATCACCTGCACGAACACTTCCTCGACCCCTGCCGGATCGAGAACGCAGCCTACATGCCGCCGACCTTGCCGGGCTTCTCCATCGAGATGAAACCGGCCTCGATCAGCAACTATACGTTTCGAAGCTAAGGAAATTTCGCCGTCGCTGACGTATCCGCTGCCGTCCGTAGGATAAATTCCTGATTTCGACAGTCTTTCCTGCCGCCAATGGGCTTCCAATCCGACAGGACTGCTCCAATTCACTTGGAGGCGGGCGAAGCTTGCTTTTTGCAGCGTCGAGGAATAGTTTCAAACTGTGAATGCGGAGGGGGCCTAGCACCAGCAGGCCAGCAAATTTTATTGAGCTTAAACAATAGAATGTTTGCGATCGAGCCATGCCCAAGTTCCACAATGCCTGGAGACTATGTGCTTATCTGCTGACCGTCGCGGCAATACTGCTGTCGATCGGCGTCGCGCATGCCGCCATCACGCAAGAGAGCGGCCGCCGCGTCGCCCTCGTCATCGGCAACTCGGTCTATAAGACGCTGCCTTCGCTTCCCAATCCCGCCAATGATGTCGAAGAGGTCGCGACCACGTTGCGGGCAGCCGGTTTCGATGTGACGATCGGCATCAATGTCGATCGCATCGGGCTCGAGGAGACGGTGCGCCGCTTCCTGCGTTCGACCAGCAATGCCGAGGCCGGCCTGATCTATTATTCGGGCCACGGCATCCAGGTGGGCGGGCAGAATTTCCTCGTGCCGGTCGATGCGACGCTGGAGACGCCCTATGACGTCGAGACGCAGACCATGCCGCTCGACCTCATCCTGAACCATCTCAAGCAGAATTCGCGGGTGCAGCTGATCTTCCTCGACGCCTGCCGCAACAATCCCTTCAACGCCCAGAAATTCTGGATGGCGGAAAAATTGGAACCGGTCGGCGCCACCCGCGGCCTTGCGCGCATCGACAGCGATCTCGGCAGCCTGATCGCCTTTTCCACGGAACCGGGCCAGGTGGCGCTCGATGGCACCGGGGCGCTGAGCCCCTATTCGGAATCCTTCATCAAACGCGCCAGCGAACCCAATAAGGAAATCCGCCAGGTTCTGACCGATGTGCGCCGCGACGTGATCGCCATGACCGGCGGCAAGCAGGTCCCCTGGGAAAACTCCTCGCTGATGGACAGTTTCTATTTCATTCCGGCGCCACCGCCGCCAAGCGTCGAGTCGATGCAGCAGGTGAGCGTGCCGGAGGGTGCTGCCGCCACGAGACTGCCGATCGCCCCACCGCATGACGAGACCGGCTCGACGCTGCTCGTCACCCTGACCCAGCTTCCCCAGACCGGCAAACTCAGCTTCGACGGCAAGCCGGTCGAGCAGGGCGCCAAAATGCCCGCCGCGGCGCTGACGGCACTGACCTATGATTCCTCGGGCGTTACCGCCGGCACCGTCGGCTTGATCGGTTACACCGTCAGCGATCCTTACGGCCAGGCAACGCAGGGCGTCGTCGCGATCACCGTCTCGGCGGATGCCGGCGCCAAGCTTGCCCAGCTCGAACAGCAAAAGCAGGTACGGCTTGCCGACGCCGACGCCTATCTGAAGACCCTGCCACGCGACGTCGACACGACGATCGGCGTCGGCCCCGTCACGGCCAGCCTGCCAGTCGTGCCGGCATCGGCTGCGGAAATGACCTTCAAGGTCGCAGCACTACCCGACAAAGGCACTCTGCGCACCGGAGACCGGCTCATCGGCCTCGGCCATGTGCTTGAGGCGGCCGATATTCCGGGCCTTTCCTACGAGCCGCAGATCGGCACCGAGAACCAGCCTTTTGCCCTGACGCTGCAGGCCGCCAACGACGATCTGCCGCCGGCGACCGTCACCTTCAAGCCGGTGCTCGACGCCTGCGACACCGCAGCCGCCGCACCCCTCGATCTGCAGGGCGTCACCGCAGGCAAACTGCCGAACGAGATCGACCCCGATGCTGCACTGCCGGCCTGCACGGAGGCGATAAAGGCCTATCCCGAGGTGGCCCGCTTCGTCTACCAGCTCGGCCGCGCCCAGCTTGCCAACCGCGACACCAAGACGGCTTTCGCGACGATCAAGAAGGCGATGGATGCCGGGCATGTCCGGGCGATTTCTGAACTCTCGGCACTTTATCTTGTCGGAGCATTTGTACCGGCAAACCTCGATAAATCGAGCGAGATAGCCGCCATCGGTGCGAAGAAGGGTGATCCCTATGCGCTCTATGCCTACGGGAAAAGCCTCTATTATGGCAGGGGTACCAAGGCCAATACGCAAGAAGGCCTGAAGCTCATGCTTCAAGCGGCCGATTTGGGCCATACCTATGCAATGAACGAACTTGGCTACATCTTCTTCAACGGCGTCAGCGTTCCAGCTGACATAGAACGTGGCATTCGCTTTTACGAGTCCGGCCTCAAGCGAGACGACATCTATTCGATGAATAGCCTCGGGATGATCTATCGTGCGGGCAAAACCGTGCCGCAAGATCTTGAGAAGGCACTCGAACTTTTCAAAAAGGCGGCGGACGGCGGCCAGCCTTATGCTCCGCGAAACATCGGCCTTATGTATAGAGACGGCTTAGGAGTGCCTAAAGACGAGCGCGCATCCATCACATGGCTGGAAATGGGCGCCGAGCGCGGTGATTATTGGAGTGCGCTCGAGCGGGCCAAGATGGCTAAGGGCGACGGTTCAAACCCTGAAAGCCTGGCCACCGCAGCGCACTATTTCGCTCTTGCAAGCGCAGTCAACAGACCTGGGACCGGCGACCCTAAGAAACAGTCTGACAAAGAGCTCGCATCCTTGGCTGATTCAGCAAAGAAGAAGGCAGCTGAGGCTTTTTCAAGCGAGCTGACTCCACAAGAACTCAAGGCTCTTCCGAAGACCAAATCGCTTAACGAGAGGCTGGTGCTTCTTGCCAAAGCGACTTGGGTGAAACGAAATCCGAGATACGATCTCTTCTAAACGGCGATCTGGGGGCGCCCTATATGACCAGCAAACTCTTTATCCGTGTACTCCTGTGCTCGACCTTCATCGCTGGTTCTGGCGCAATGCTGCAGAGTTGCATCTTCGACCCAGGCGCCAGGACACTGTTCGCCAGCGAAGAACCGACAGTCAACAAACAGCCGACAGCAAAAAAACAAACGCCGACCGTCAGAAGGGTAGCCGCAAGGAGCAATGAACCGGCTTTTTCCCGCTCTGATAACGGCTCCGCTGGGAATTCAAGCTCCGGCGGCACGGGCGGCTCCTCGGGTGGCATGGGCGGCGGTTCTGACGGTGGCTCAGGCGGCAGCGACCCTGGCGGAAGCGATCCTGGCTGGTCTGACCGCCGTTTGAAGACAAATATCCGCCGACTTGGCACTTCCCCTGCCGGAATTCCCATTTATGCGTTCCGTTATATTTGGGGTGGCCCACTCTTTGTCGGAACGATGGCGCAGGACCTCCTTCTGATCAGACCTGAAGCGGTTATGCCGACGACGTCGGGGTACTATATGGTGAATTACGCGAAGCTCGATATCAAGATGGTATCTGTGGACGACGGTTTTTCACTGGCTACATCGGAAGCTCATGACGCAGCCATCTCGCTCGCCCTTGATACTGCGAACCGCCAAGGGAGAAAATCGGTAACTTTGCCAGCACTGTCCTGCCCGCTATATGATCACTAAAAACGAGCGGCTATTTGGGAGTACCAGAAGGTCTCTGTTGTAGCCTGCTGTCGAAAGTTTCGCCCAGATCTACGTCTGGGCGACCATTGCCTTCGGGCCGCGTTTTTCCAACCTGACCCATCGCGGCATCATCACATCAGGCCCCTACCGCTTCATCAAACATCCGGCCTATGTCTCGAAGAACATCTCCTGGTGGCTGTTTGCGACCCCGGGCTTCGTCGCCAGCGGTCTTGCCGAAGGACTTGCGCGGGCCGGCATGCTGGCGATCGTCAGTCTTATCTATCTGCTGCGCGCCCGCGCTGAAGAGCGCATGCTGAGCCGGGATCCCGCCTATCGGGACTATGTCGAGAACGTCGCGGCGCGTGGGCTTTTGGCAACGGCGAAGCGGCGGCTGGCGCCGAAAACAGCCGCCTGACTCTGCCCGTTCACCCATCCAACCCCTTGAAGCGCACCGGTTGGTAGCCGCGCATCAGCAGGCTGCCGAGCGAATAGGTGTTGCGGCAGACGCGGCCCTTGCAGGCGTTCGGCGAGGCCTCCATCACCTCAACTTTGCGGTCGTCGGTAAAGCGCATGAACAGCAGCACATGCGAGCCCGGCTTGTTCAGCGCGTCGCCCGGCCGCATCGACCAGGGGTCGGAGACGCGCTTGGTAATATCGGGAATGGCGCGCGTCGACACATGCATCTTCAGACCCCAGGCGTCGCTGACGAAACCGGAGCAGTCGACGCCGAGGATGTTTGTTTGCGGCGCGCTCTTGGTGCAGACATTGCCGGCTGTCTGGCCCTTTTCCACCCCGTCCATGAAATCCTCGAGCCGCGTCTTGCAGCCCCAGCAATAGGGAACGCCCTTCACCGTCTGTCCCCGCTTGCCGATCAGATAGATCGGCCGGCGCAGCCGGTTCATGTTGAGGCAGCCGGGGCCCGGATCCTTGCCATAGGCTGATGATGTCACCAGCCAGTTCAGCGTCTCGAAGCCGATCGCCCGCTCGATGACGTCGCTGCGCGACTTCGGCACGATCGCCACCTTCGGCGCCTTGCCGGGCTTGCCGGCATTCAGCTGTTTTGCCGGCCTGATAACGGCAAGCTTGCGGCCAGGGTCCCGGCCGTCGAGCCGGAGCACCTGCGCCCGGCTTTCCTGCGATCTTAAATAGAGCACATCGCCGCGCGGGCCGATCGCCACGAAGCGTCTCGAAAAGACCGTGCCGGGGTCGATCGGCAGGTCGTAGACCCGGTCCATCGCCCCGTTCGGCGTGAAGCGCACCACCAGCATGCCGGTGCGCTCCGGCCGGTCGGCCGGCACCAGCTCGACCAGCGCATAAGGCCTGCCGGTCGTGTCGATGTCGAGAAGTTCGACGGTGCCGATCCGCCCCTCCGAGGTAAACGGCAGCGACAGGAAATTCTCCTCCGAGCTGCTGCGCCGCAGCAGGATTTCGGCCTTGTCGTTTGTTGCGGAAACCTCGGCGACGACATCGCCAAGCCCGCGGCTCGGCACATATTGGATGACCGGCGGGCGGGCCTCGGGCCGGCTGGTGCTGCGGCCGATTTCGTCGACGATGCTGTTCAGCGGTCCCGGCGGCACCGAGCCCATCGAGGCAAAGACCGAGCGGGTGTAGTCGTCTGCATCGCCACCGTCGACGGCGCGCAGCGTCTGCGACCTTCCGTCGGCCTCGGTGGAGCGCTGGAGCGGCACGACGCCGTCCGACCAGAGGTAGAGTTCGTTGTGGACGACAGCGAGATCCTCCGGCGCGGCATTTTCCGGCAAAGGCAGGATTTCGGGGTCGGCCTGCGAGCGCTCGGCGTCGATCGCAAGCACGCGGCCATTGTTCTGGTCGAGGATATAGATGGTGCCGTCGTCGCCGACGGTGATCGCCGCCGGCCCGGATGCCTCGACTTCCTCGCCGGCGGAAATAATGCCGACCGAGCGGCCGCCATCGCCGCTGCGAAGCTCAATAATCGTCGTGTCTTTGGCAAAAACCGGCGAAGCGACCGCAAGTGCCGCGGCAAACAGAATATGCGACCCAAAACTACGCATCTTCTCGACCCCCGAACAGGACGATGTCAGGCCGGCTCGGCCCTCTGTGACCGTCAAGTCTTCGAAATGGTAAGATAGATGCGCCTCGTCAGCAAGCTGTTGCTTTCCAAACGATTTGGAGATCGGCGCCGGCGATAGTACAAGATCATCGTCGTCAAGATTTGCGGGCGGGAAATGCTTATGCTGGAATGGAACGGTGACGAACTGGCGCTCGACATCAGCCTGCTGGAGCAGGTTCGCGCCGCCCGGATAGGCTTCTCCGATCGCGTCTGCGCAGCCTCCGCCAGCACCGATGACAAGCATCTGGCGCAATTGCGCTCCGAGCCGACCTATCTGATGGCCGAGTTCCTCTATTCGATGAAGGTGTTCGGCATCAACACGGCCGAGGATATCGAACGCTTCGCCGATCTGCACAATGATTACGTGGTGTCGCTGACCCGCGATCCGGCCAAGCTGCAGCGGCTCGGGCTGTCGCAGGATCGGGCGCTCGCCTCGATGTTTACCGCCGACACCAAGCCGCGGCTGATCCAGAACTGGGCGGATAAATCCGGTGCCATCGACCAGTCCAATCTCGCCCGTTTCCTGGTGGCGGTGATGTCGAGCGAGACCTGCCGCAAGACGCTGATCGATTTCGAGACGGCGGGTTTCATGCAGCGCAAGCGCTCGCCCTACGGCACCATGGTCGTCTGGTCGACGGGCGTGATCGAGGAGATTTTCGGCGAGATGCTGCGCGATCTGCGCCTCGGCCTGCAGCAATTGAAGATCCTCTGACCTCAAGCCGCGCGACCCGATTTGGGGCGCTGCGCTCGCGGCCAGCCGATTTCACCCCTCCCAATCGATTGGCACCGAACGCCGTTGCCATCTTTCCGGCCCCTGCCTATTCTCGCGCGCAGTAGCGCCCATAAGATGGATGTGACGACGATGACGAAATCCCGGCTCATACCCTTGGCGATCGGCCTCCTGCTGGCGCTGCAGATGCCTCAGCTTACTTGCGCCGGCCCGGTCGAAGACGCACTGGCGGCGCGCAACCCTTCGCTTGCCGCCCTGCGCCAGCATGACGAAAAGGCGTTTGTCGCGGCGACTGCGATCATTGCCAAACATGAACAAGCCACGGGGCTGACGCCGGGCAAGGACAAACTGCCCGATGCAACTTCGCCCGGCCGCGACATGGGCTCGGGGCCGGGCAAGGAATTGACCGTCGACAATCCGGATATTCTCTGGCTCTACAATTCCTCGCCCGAGGGCATGAGCGACCTGATCTCGATTTTGAAATCAGCCGGGCAGAAACCCAAGAACTAAGCACAGATTCAAAGTCAAAAAGACGACATCGAGCGGAGGATATTGCCGAGCGTCTGTCTTGCTCACGTCTTTTCCGGGACGGTTTCTTTCCGGTTCCAAATAATTTGTAACCCTCCCTCAAGCAAGACAGGCAAAGCCATCCCAATTTCGCCGGTCGGTGCTATTCTCATCTTCAACACAGTGTGAGATTGTTCGAAGAGGAGGTCTTTCCATGTCGCACCGCAAAGCCATCCTGGCCGCAGCCACCTTTCTTTCGTTCTTTTCGGTGGTTCCCGCCGTCGTGGCGCAGAACGAGCGCACACTGACCGAAGCGCCGGCCCAGACCGGGCCCGTCAGCATCACTTTCGATCGCGCCGAGGCCAAATACGCCATCGGCGAAGTTGTCGGCCTGTTCATCCAGTCGAGCGAGAACAGCTATGTCACGGTGCTGAACGTCTCGCCGAACGGTTCCGTCGTCAAACTCTTCCCCAACAAGTATCAGACCGACGCCCTTGTCGGGGCCGGCAAGCGCGTGCAGGTGCCGGATCCGGCCAGCGGCGCCCGGCTGCAGGTGTCCGGCCCCGTGGGACAGGAGCAGATCAAGGTTTTCTATTCCTCCAAGCCGCTGACCATCTTCGCCGATCTCGGCGGTAGCGGCAGCGGCATGTTCCGCTCGGTCGATGGCGGCATGGATGCCGTTTCCCGCAGCCTTGAAGAGGCCCGCAGCCTCGGCACCAAGATCAGCAGCAAGACGCTGATGCTGACGACGGTCGACAGCCCGGCGGCCCTGCCGCCTCTAGCAGCCCCGCCTGTTGCAGCCGCCCCCGCAGCAAAACCGGTCGAACAGGCGGCAAAGCCGCCGGTTGCACCGAAGCCGGTGATAAAACAGGAAGTCGCCAAGAAGCCGGAAATCGCCAAGAAACCAGAAACGTCTGTGGAAAAACCGAAGCCCGTCACCCCGAAAAAAGTCGCTCCGAAGCCTGTGGAGCAGGCGACGACGCAGCCGCCGAAGAAATACAAGATCGTCACCAATCTGGCGCCCGGCCAGGAGCTTGCCGCCGACGAGCTGCAATTGATCGGCCCCGCCGACACCACCGCCTCCACCCGGCCGACCCAATATAAGCAGCCGACCCAGTCGTCGCAGACGAAGATGCCGAAACTGCCGATGCCGCAGCTCAAGATGCCGCAATTCAAGCTTCCCGGCGGCTTCAGCATCAAGATGCCGCAGTTGAACCTCGGCCGCTCGGCCGAACCCAGCCAGGCCGGCGAAGAGATCGAGGTTGCCAACGCCGATACGCCTGCCTGCACCGCCCTTCTCGATAAGCTGAACACCGCCGTTGCCGCCAAGGATATCACCGCTGCCGCGTCTGAAGCCGATGCGATCGCCGTCAGCGCCGAATGCGGCCAGTTCCAGGTGAATGCCCAGCGCCGCGTCGCCGCCCTCAGGCTTTCCGCCGCCCAGGAGATGATGGCCGCCAACCAGCCGGTCACCGATTACGAACCGCTGCTTGTCGCCGCCGACAGCCCGCAGGTGCTCTGGCAGGCCTCCGCCACGCTCGGCGAGATCTATTTCTCCGCTCGCCGCTTTGCCGATGCCGCCGCCGATTACCAGCAGGCGATCGAGATCATCAAGAACGAGACCCGCACGCCGAAAGCGCCGCCGGCCGATACGATCTCCGATCTTATCCAGCGCGCCGCCCAGGCCCGCATCCTTGCCGCCAACCCGACGAGCGACAATCCTCAAGGCAGCTTCGTGCCGGCCGAGAAGGATCACCGCAGCGGCGTGCTCGGCGGCATCTATTCCGAAAATGTCCGCGGCATCGTGCCGGTCTCCATTCCGGTGCCGATCACCTTCGATTTCAACAAATCGAGCTTCACCTCGATCGGCACCGAGGCCGCCCAGGAATTGCTCGAGGCGCTGAAGGAACAGAAGCCCGGTCGCGTCATCCTGATCGGCCATACCGACCGGCGCGGCGGTGACGATTATAATCAGAAACTGTCCGAGCGCCGGGCCCAGGCCGTTGCCGATTTCCTCAAGAGCCACGGCATCGACGCCTCGATCGACGCCGAAGGCCGCGGCGCCTCCGAACCGGTCGATGTGACGGCAACCGCAAACCTCACCGAAGACGATGTCGACGCGCTGAACCGCCGCGTCGAGTGGCGTCGCGAATAGCGGGGCGAGGGGAGTTTGGCCATGTCCGCATCCGTTTCCATGGCCGCCGCATTTGCCCTCCTCGCCCTGGCGGCCACCGACAGCCTGGCAAGGACGATCGAAGCGCCGGAGCGCGGCGCGGTCAGGGCAGTGCTGATCGGCATCGACCTTTACCGCAACGTTCCGCCGTTGCACGGCGCCGTCGCCGATGCCGAGGACCTTTCGCTGTCGCTGCGTTCGGTCGGCGTCGAGGACATGACGCTGTTGAAGAATGGCGAGGCCGACCGCGAAGGCATCTTTCACGCAATCGAAGCCGTCACCGAGCGGGCTGGGACTGGCGATCTCGTCGTGCTCGGCATCGCCGGCCACGGGTCGAGCGAGCCGGAGCGCGTCAAGGGCTCGAAGCCGAGCGGCCGCGACGAGGTCTACGTGCTCGCCGGCTTCGATACCCGCCTGCCCGGATCGCGCGAGCGCATCTTCGGCGACGAGTTCAAGGTGCTGATCCGCAAGCTCGAGGCCAAGGGCGCCGATGTCGTCTTCATCGCCGATACCTGCCATGCCGGCGGCCTGACCCGCGACGTCGATCCACGCGGCGCCGAGATCACCTGGCGCCAGGCCCCGTCCTATACGATCGAGGAGGACGACCTTGCGCCGATCTCGACGACGGCGGATGCGCTGTCGACCGGCTTCGATTACAAACGGCTGACCTTCCTCGCCGCCGTCGACGACAACACCAAGTCCCCGGAGATCTCCATTCCCGGCATTCCGCAGAAGCGCGGTGCGCTGAGTTATGCCACCGCCCGCGCCTTCGAAGGGGCGGCCGACCGAAACGGCGACGGCGCCGTCAGCCGCCGCGAACTGTTCGAATATGTGCGCCAGTCGGTCTACCAATTCACCGACCAGCGGCAGAACATTTTCACCGAAAGCCCGCCCGGAACCGATCTCGACCGCGCGGTCGTCTATCATTACGACGGGGCGGGCACAGTCGCAGCGGCGGCGAAATCAACCACGCCGCCGCCCGCCGAGCCCGCGCCGATCAGCGTTGCCGCCCTCGGCGCCGAGCCGGTGCTGCAGGGGATCGATCCCGCGATCACGCCGTTCAAGCTGACCGAGGGCGCGAATGCCGAACTCGTCTTCGATCCCGAAAAACGCGAGGCGATTGCCGGCGGCGACGTCGTCGCCTCCGGCATCGGCGCCGGCGATATGCCCTTCGTCGTCGACCGGATGGCGGCGCTCGACACGCTGAAGCGGCTGTCGGAGGCCAAGCCGCAGACCGTGCGGGTGACGCCGTCCGACAGCGTGCATCGCGAAGGTGAGCGCGTCGGCGTCACGGTGTCCGATATAGCCGGCCGCAAGCTCGTGCTCTTCGACGTCACCGGCGATGGAACCGTGCAGTTCCTCTATCCCGGTGAGAAGGATGCCGAGACGCAGATGCCGGAAAGTTTCGATCTCGATCTCTCCGTCGTCGCCCCGTTCGGCACCGATCTGCTCGTCGCCGTTACCTCCGAAACCCCGATGCCCGAACTCGTCGAGTTCCTGAAGCAGAATGACAGGCGCCGCACCGCCGGCAATATCGCCAGGCGGCTCGGCGAATTCCTGCCCGAGGGCGCCCGCGTCGGATTTACGGTCCTCTATACCTCCGCCGGAGCCAAGCTATGAGCGCGTCGATCAGCAGGATCCTCACTATTGCCTCCGTCGTGCTGCTTCTGGCGGCACCCGCGCTGGCCCAGCAGGATACCGATTTCGCCGGCGAGGATGGCGGCCGCGTCATCGGCGGCCAGGCGGCGAAGAAGGGCGAATGGCCCTGGCAGGTCAAGATCCTGGCGCCCGATCCCGAACAGCGCGGCCGTTTCGGCGGCCATTGCGGCGGCTCGCTGATCGCGCCGCGCTGGATATTGACCGCCGCCCATTGCGTCACCAGCGGCCGCTCCGGCAAGCAGGATCTGTTCGCCCGCGATCTGCTGATCGTCGAGGGCAAGTCGAAGATCGACAAGGTGATCTCGGTCGACGGGCCGGACAAGCCCGGCCTTGCCGTCGAAACGGTGGTGATCCACGAGAATTTCGACCGCAAGGTTTTTGCCAATGACATCGCCCTGATCAAGCTCGCCGAACCCGCCGTCTCCAAACCGGCAACTCTCGCCTCGGCCTCCGATGACGAGGTCGAGGCTGCCGGCCACATGGCTGTCGTCACCGGCTGGGGTTACACCAAGGCCGATCACGGCTGGGACGACAAATACCTGCCGACCGAGCTGCAGGAAGTCGAGCTGCCGATCGTTCCGCGTGAGGATTGCCGCGCCGCCTATCGCGACAGCTCGATGCGGATGAACCCGATCGACGAGCGCAATGTCTGCGCCGGTTACGCCGAAGGCGGCAAGGATGCCTGCCAGGGCGACAGCGGCGGGCCGCTGGTGGCCCAGCGCCCGGATAAGAGCTGGATCCAGCTCGGCATCGTCAGCTGGGGTGCGGGCTGCGCCGAGGCTAAACATTACGGCGTCTATACCCGCGTCGCCGCCTTCCGCGACTGGATCGCCGCCAAGACCGAGGGCGACGTGCCGGACGTCGAAGCGCCGACCGGCGATCAGGTGGCGTCGACCACCAGCGGCAGCGGGACGAAGCAGAGGCAGTCCGGCCAGGAAACGGCCAACCTCGCCATCACCAAGCCCACCGGCGATAGCGCCCCTGCCGCCACGACCGAAACGCCCGACGCACCTGCCGCCGATACTCCGCCGGCCAACCAGCCTGCCGCCGACCAACCCGTCCAGACGCCCGCCGTCCAGACGCCTACTGTCCAGGCGCCCACCATCCAGGCACCAAGCATCGAAAGCTCGCCCGGCGACCGTGTGCTGCTGATCGGCATCGACGATTATGAGATGCGCGAGGCAAAACTCACCGGCTCGGCCAGCGACGTCAAGGCGATGCAGCTTTTCCTCGTCAAAACACTGGCTTACCGCCCCGAGCAGATCCACATTCTGACCAATCGCAAGGCGAGCCGCGAGGCGATCCTATCCGAAATCGACGACTGGCTGGTACGCCAGTCGACGCCTGGAAGCCGCGTGTTCCTCTATTTCAGCGGCCAAGGTTCCGAGGAAATGGGCGCCGAGGCGACGACCAGCCCGACGCTTGTCGCAGCCGATGCCAAGCTCGTGCGTGAGGCCGGCAAGGTGACGGTCACCAATCAGATCCGCGAAACGGAAATCGCCGCGCGGCTGAACAGCCTCAAGGACCGCCGCGTCACGCTGCTGATCGACGCCTGCCATGTCGGGCCGGGCAGCCGCAGCGCGGTGGCAGCACCAAGCGGCGGCAACGTCCGTTGCCTCGGCCCGGCGCTGGCCGCGCTCGAACCGCCGAACAAATCCGGCAAGGAAGCGAAATTCTCTTTCGGCGGTGAAAACGCCATGGTCTGGTCGGCCGTCAACGCAGGCCAGTGGGCGCTTGTCGACCGCGAGGCCAAGCCACCGATCGGCGTCTTTACCCGCCGCTTCATCGAAGGTGTGCAGGACGGCGTGGCGCGTGCAGCCGACAAGCCGAATGTCAGCAATGCCGCTTTGCTCGATTATGTCCGGCGCAAATCCGACGAATATTGCCGGACGCATGCGCAGGATTGCCGCTTCACCCCGGTGCCGCAATTCTATGGCCAGCCCGATGCGCTCGGCCGCGATGTCATCACCGGCGAGGAGGCGAAAACCCCGGTCGCCGCCGTCGAGAACACGCTGAAGACGGACAATGAGGCGGGCGTTGCCGTCGACGTGCTGCCCGGCACCTCGGTCGGCATTGGCGACAAGGTGGCGATGCGCGTCTCCACCAAGAAATCAGGCTACCTGATCCTGGTCGATATCGATGCCTCCGGCAAGCTGACCCAGCTTTACCCGAACAAGCGCTCCATGGGCCTGAAGCCGACGGCCAAAAGCGGCGACAACCGGCTCGATCCGGCCCGGCCGGTCGTCGTGCCCGATGCGCGCAATCCCTATACCGGCTTCGAATATGTGGTGGAGGGTCCGGCCGGCGTCGGCATGGTCGTCGCCATCCTCAGCGACAAGCCGATCGAAGTGCTCGACCTGCCGGATGTGCCGACCCCGCTGGTCGGCCAGCGCGCCGCCTTCAACTATGTCTACGATCTCGCCCGAACTTTAAGGATCGTCGGCGACGACGAGACCGGCGGCCAGGGCAAGTGGTCGTTCGATTCCAAATTCTATCGCATCCGCTAAAAGAGGAGGGAACCATGCCGAAATCCACTCTGCTGGCGGGTCTTGCCGCTTCCCTGCTGACGCTTGTGCCTGCCGCCCATGCCGGCAACTCCGGCGACGGCAAATCGATGCTCGCCGCCCAGGCCGGGCTTGCCGCCGAGCTCATCGACCGTACGCTGGCCAAGGAGGCTGCCGCCAATATCATGGTGTCGCCGGCAAGCCTTGCCGCCGCCCTTGGCCTCGCCAGCCTCGGCGCGTCGGCCGAAGGGAAGGCGGCAATCGCCAAGGGCCTCGGCTTCGGCGGCGAGGTGAAGGGACCGGGAACGGCGCTGGACGCGATGACCCCGGAGAAGCCGGCAGCCGCGGATGCGCCCTTGGCGACGGCGGTTGCGATCGTCTTCGACGACAAGCTGGTGCTCGCCCCCGACGCGCTCGCCATGCTCGCCACCCACCGGATCAAACCGTCGATCGAGGATCTCGACGGGCCGGCATCGGTCGAGCACATCAACCTCTGGGTCAAGCAGACGACGCGGGGCGCCATTCCCGTCATGCTGGACGCGCCACCCGGCGGCGGCTTCGTCAGCCTCGGCGCGCTGTCCTTCAAAGCGCGCTGGAAGACCTCCTTCGATCGGGAGAGCCCGGCAAGCCCCTTTCAGCGGCCGGACGGTTCGACGATTTCGGTACCGATGATGCATCTCACAGGCGATGCGCAGAAATTCCGCGTCGATGAGAAATTCACCGCCGTCGACCTTGCCTATACAGGCGAGAGCTACAGCATGGTGGTGGTCGCGGCGCGCTCCGGCAAGGGTGTCGACGGCGCCGACCTGAAGGCGCTCACGTCCTGGCTGCAGGGGGAAAAATTCGAGGTTGCCAAGGGCGAAATCTTCCTGCCCCGCTTTTCCCTGAACGACGGGCGTGATTTGATGCCGATACTCAATCAGATGGGCCTGACGCCCGAAAAGGCCAAGCATGCGGCCTTTCCGGGTTTTACCAAGGAAAACATTCGCTTGTCGCGCGTTCTTCAGAAGACGATGATCAAGGTTGATGAAAACGGCACGGAGGCGGCGGCAGCCACGGCAGCGATCACAGAACGCAGCATCGATCCCAAACTCGTTCGCGTCGTCGCCGATGCCCGCTTCGCCTTCGCGCTTCGCGACACAAGGACCGGGCTGGTGCTGGCCGCCGGCCTGATTGGAGATCCGCTTCTAGCGGGCGAATAGAATTCGGTTTCATGGAATGCCAATGATTGCAGGGGGACACGTGCATGAGAAGTGATCTGATCGCCCGCTACACGATCGGCGAGCCGGTCTATGAGAACGAGTTCATCGTCTATCCTGCTCAGGACAAGCGGATGGACCATGCGGTCTTCATTGTCGCCCCCGATGTGGCGCTGAAACTCGACAAGGCACGTTTCGAGCGGGTCTGGACCTCCATCAACGAGGCCAAATCGCTGACCGCCCGGCGCTTCGTCGAAATCGAGGACCTGATCCCGCCATCGCCGGAAGACGACAACTTCTATATCGTCGAGAAGCGGCCGTCGAAGACGCTGCACCAGTATCTCGACGAGACCGAGATGGTGGCCTACGAGCGTGCCGCCGAGATCGGCCGCCACATCCTCGAGGGCCTGGCGACCCTGCACGGCGCCGGTTACGCCCACAATGCCCTGACCGACCAGTGCATCTACGTCTCGGAGGATTATTCCGGCCTGTCGGTCAGGATCGGCAACCTGCATCTGATCTCGAAGATCGGCGAGCACATCATCCCGCCCTATGTGCCGGAATTCGGCGCGCCGGAGATCTATGCCAGCGGCACGTTCTCCGCCTCCGCAGCCCTCGACATCTACGCCATGGGCATGATCGCCTACAAGCTGTTCCTGCCGCGGCAGACCTATAACAGCGTCTTCGACAGCGTCATGGTCTGGGAAGACGAGCACCAGCGCGAGCAGAGCTGGAAGAACATCCACCTCGATCCTTCCAACGTCTTTCCCCGCCTCGACGTGCTGATCCCCGGTTTTCCCGAGGGGCTCGCCAGCCTTGTGGAAAGGATGCTGAGCCGCGACCCGGCCCAGCGCCCGCGCACCGGCGCCGATGCGCTCGGCGAATACACAAGGGTGACCACAGGCATCCAGCCGATGTCGTGGGATCCGCGCGGCAGCATGCAGCAGCAGGCAGAGCCGCCGAAACCGAAAAAGTGGACGCTTGCCAAGATCTCGATGATCGCGGCACTGCTGCTGATCTGCATCGGCGTCGGCGTCGTCACCATCCCAAAACTGCTGCGCCCGGATCCAAAACTCGTCGCCGATGTCGGCGTCTGGAAGAAGGAGGCCGAAAGCCGCAAACAGCAGGCGATCGCCGCCAAGGCGCCGGAGCGCCCGGCCAGCGACCAGGCAAAGCTCTCCTATGACACCGGTGCGGCGGCGCTGACCTCGGCCGATGCGCTGCTGAAGGACGAAGACTACGAAAAAGCCCTTCCGGGTTACCAGTCTGCCGCCATCAATCTCGGCAATGCGCTGATCGCCATATCAAAGGAGAATGCCGAAAAGGCCAAAACCGCCGCATCGGCCGCGGGCGGCGACAAGGCGCCGGCCTTTGTCGAGGCCGACACCAAGATGAAGGCGGCCGCCGACAGCGCCACGGCCAAGCAGATGCATGCTGCCGTCGACGGCTACGAGGCGTCGAAGACGGGGTTCGGCGATCTCGCCAAGGCGCTGATGGCGCTGACGGCGGCCGAGAAAGACGCGGCGAAAAAGCGCGAAACGGTCAACCGCATCGGCGCCGGCGATAGTCCCGACGTCGCCAAGGCGACGGGGCTGATGGCGGATGCCAAGACCAAGGCCGAGCAATGGCAGACGCCGGCGGCGACATCAGCCTATGGCGACGCCGCCAAACTCTTCGACACCATCATCGCCGACGTCATGGCATCGAAGGACGAGGCGACGGCGCTGAAGCAGAAGGTCGCCGATCTCAGCGCCTCGATCGCGACACGCGCCGGTGCAGCCGATCCGACGCTTGCATCACTTGCGCCGAGGCTCAGTGAGGCCGATGGCCGCTACAACGCAGAGGCCTATAAGCTGGCGGTGGTTGCGTACAAACCGATCCTTGCCGATCTCGAGGCGCTGTCGGCGCGCGGCTTCTGCCCGGTTTCGCCGACCCTTGCCTTCGAGACCGTGCCGGCCGGGAGTTATTCGCTCGACAATGTCCGGCTGATGACCGCCTCGATGAAGGAGCTCGGCGGCATGCTTGGCGTTGCCAATGGCGCCGTCAAGGTCGAAAAATCCTTCTGCATGCAGGCCAAGGCCGTCACCCGCGCCGAAATGGCCGCCTATTACACCGCCAATGCCGATCCCGCCTCGGCACAAGCCTATGCCGACAATCCCGAGCAGCCGGCCGACGACGTGCCGCTTGCCGTGGCGCAGACCTATACCGCCTGGTTGTCGAAACAGCTGAACGCCCCCGTCCATCTGCCGTCGGCAACCGAGTGGATGGCGAGTGCAACGAAAATCGCAACGGAGAAACTGCCCGACAATGGCGACATCATCCTGCAATGGAGCGCCACCCCCTGCGAAGCCGGCGGCAACGTCGCCTTCATGGCGCAGGAAGGCTCGACCTTTGTCGTCTGCTCCGATGCTTCGGCCGGCGGCATTTTCCGCGTCACCGCCGAACTGCGGTGAGCGATCGGAAGGGTTGAGATGCCACCGGCACAACACGTGTCGACGCAGGGCAAGGCGCTTTGACATAAGGTCGTACCGCGCCTTCTTTCTACATTCGGCAGCCTCGCGCTCAGGGGGTACGCTTCACGAAATTTCAATTCCAACTTTCATAAAATGCGCGTATATTGAAAGTGGGGATTGCAGTATCCCCACCTTGAGGGGTCGAGGACAATGTGCTGGAACACATCAGCAGCATTCACGCCGGTCGGTTTTGCTTTGCGAGGTCCGGCATCTCGCAAGATCGTATGGACGCTAGGCGACGCGGCGCGTCTCCTGATGAACGACTGGCCGTTCGATGACGGCGAGGAATATGTCGCTGCCGTCAAAGCCTGCGTCGACGCCATCAGCGGCAAAATTGCCCCGGAGCAATTCCGCGAAGCGCTTTTGCGTGCGGCCGACGAGGCTGGTATCGCTGCCCTCAGCCTCGTCCCGCAGGGCGTGGCAGCGCGACGACCGGACTTGCCGGCAGGCGCGCGAGGATAGCCCCGATTGCGACAGCAGCGGACATCCAAGGATGGATTAGACGTCGTTGATGCCGTGCCCGTGGCCCCCTCATCCGACCCTTCGGGCCACCTTCTCCCCGCTGGGGAGAAGAGGGAGCAAGGCGCGCCGACACTGCTAAAACGAACCCACCTGTCCAAAGGCATTACATCCAATGGAGCCATTGGCGAAGCGGCAATCTCCCTCTTCTCCCCAGCGGGGAGAAGGTGCCCGTAGGGCGGATGAGGGGGCCACACGGCACAACTTTCATGATCGCCCTTCGCTTGCGCTCAGGGCGCCACCTTCAGCGATCTTAGCTCCATCCTCCGTCATTCCAGGCCTTGAGCCTGGAATCCACGCCGCATCCGCCAACAGTCGTGGCTTGGATCCTCGGCTCAATGCCGAGGACGACGGAAAGTGGAGTTGGCTTCTCGCCAAACACGACCCGACCTTTCCAGCCGCATTTTAGCGACAACCGGCCATATCCCTTACTAATCGGCCGGGACTTCGCGGACCTGCATGATCTTGTCGATCAAGCCCCATTCCAATGCTTCTTGCGGCGTCATGAAGCGGTCGCGGTCCATAGCGCGTTCAAAATCCTCATAGGAGCGCCCGCAATGTTCCGCGTAGAGCCGTGTCATACGCTGCTTTGTTTTCAGGATTTCCTCGGCGTGAATTTGCATATCGGACGCCTGCCCCTGAAAGCCGCCCGATGGCTGGTGGATCAGGATGCTTGCATTTGGCAGGGTGGCCCGCTCGCCCGGCTCGCCCGCCATCAGTAGAAACGATCCCATAGAGCGGGCCGTGCCCATGCAGAGCGTGTGAACCGGCGCGCGGATGTAGCGCATGGTGTCATACATGGCGAGACCGCTGGTCACGACGCCGCCCGGCGAATTGATATAGAGGTAGATGGGCTTTTTGGGGTTTTCTGCTTCCAGAAACAGCAGCTGCGCGCAGACGAGGGCCGAAACGGTGTCGTTCACCTCGCCATTGAGGAAGATAATCCGCTCGCGCAGGAGCCGGGAATAAATATCGAATGATCGTTCCCCCCGGCTGGACTGTTCTATGACCATAGGGACGAGCTGCATCGCTTCGCGCATCGGCGACCTCCAAACTTCCAGAACCTTAGGGTAAGGCTCGCCGCGTCAGGCGGCGAGCATGAGGGGCGGACTGTTGCTGTTCGCCGGCGTTCTTGTCATCCCATCAAATCTTGCGTCCGTCAGTTCGTGGACGATCCGAAGGCAAGTGCCGCCAGTCGCATTCGGAGTGATCGTGAAGGTCACGGTGCTTTCAAGGAATGGCGGGCTGTCGTCACGCAGCTTGTAGCGAACTTCCTGGCCGGGGGTGACGGTGATCGCATCGGGATCGGCCAATGCCTCCTTCGGCAACCACCTTTCCCGAAGTTCGGGAATGGTGACGGCACGCCAGACCTTTTGCGGCGGATCGCCCAAGTCAAACTCCAACTCGACGCCGCTATCCTGTTCCTTGGTCTTCGCTTCGTTCATTGATCCATGTCCTTCAGCAAGACTTTGAGTGCTGCGATACGCTCCGGCCAATAGGCGCGGTATTTTGCCAGCCACTGAGCGATCAGCGCCAACCCATCGGGATCGACCTCGTAATTCACGAAACGCCCCTGTCGTTCCTCCCTCACAAGCTTTGCACTGCGCAGAACCGCAAGGTGTTGCGACATGGCCGGCTGGCTGATCTCCATGCCCTCGCGCAAGGCGCTGGCGTTCATGCTGCCTGCCGCCAGCTTCTCAAAGATCGCGCGGCGGGTCGGGTCTGCCAAAGCTCGGAAAAAGTCATTCTCGATCATGCCAACACATAAGCACACACTTATCTGATTCGCAAGCCTGTTTTCGAGACGACTTTCCTAGGCGACGAGCCTACTCGGCCGCTTCGCGCCAGAAGCGGACGTCCATGGATAGACTAATCGTCGTTTGGGCAGTGTCGGTGCGTCTTGCTCCCTCTTCTCCCCAGCGGGGAGAAGGTGACCCGCAGGGTCGGATGAGGGGGCCACACGGCACACCTTTCACCACCGCCCTTCGCTTGCGCCAGGTTGAGCTATCTCCAGCGACTTAAGCCCCACCCTCCGTCATGCTCGGCCTTGAGCCACTACTGTCCGGTTTAAATTTTGTCACCATTGGAGGCTCATCTGGCCGGGATTTCCGGGGGGACTGTGGCTTGGTTTTATCAGGCGGTCGAT
>NZ_AEYF01000010.1 GCF_000292525.1 Rhizobium sp. CCGE 510 | reverse complement strand
ATGAGTAGAATCAACACCGTGCACCATGTCCACTAAATTTAAACCGGACAGCAGTGGCCTTGTGCCGAGGATCCACGCCGCATCCGCCAGCAGTCGTGGCGTGGGTCCTCGGCTCAAGGCCGAGGACGACGGAGAGTGGGGTTGGCTTCTCGCCCAAACTCGGCCCGATTTACCCAGACGCATCAAAGACTGGGCAACTCTTCTCCCCAGCGGGGTCCGAAGGACGGGTTGAGACCCGTGGTTCAACCCCAGGCGGTGGCCCGCAGGGTCGGATGAGGGGGCCACACGGCACGACTTTCACTATCGCCCTTCGCTCCTTCCATCGCCTGCGGGGCGTCTCTCAAGCCTCGGATTTCAGCTTACCACCGACCGCCCAGGAATCCTTGGCGATCTCCGTTATCAGAATTTCCACCGATTCCGGCGGGCACGCCAGCGTTTCGACGGCGGCCTTGGTCGCTTCGCGGGCGAAGGCGCGTTTCTGATCGTCGGTGCGGCCGGGATGCATCTGCAGGTGAAGAATGGGCATGTTTTCTCCTTGGGTATGTTGGCAAATCCGTCGCCTTTGGCGCGGGCATGACCACCATGTTGCAAATGCTAAGGTTGATAAATAGGCTGCAGGTATCGTCATTCGAAACCAACAGGTAGGCAATCATGGACAAGCTGGCCGGCATGGCGATGTTCGTCCGGGTCATCGACAACGGCAGTTTCGCGGCCGCCGCGGAGATCGCGCAAGCGTCGCCTGCCATGGTCGCCAAGCACATCAAGACCATCGAGACCCGGCTCGGGGCGAAACTGATCCATCGCACCACACGCCGCCATCAGCTGACAGAGGTCGGCCAGCTCTATTACGAGCGCTGCAAACGGGCGCTTTCCGAAGTGGCGCTGGCCGAAGCTTCGGCGCGCGAGCTGCAATCGGCGCCGCGCGGCCGGCTTCGGCTGGTCGCGCCGGTCAGCTTCGGGACGCAGGTCCTGGTGCCGGCGCTGATCGATTACCAGAACGCCTATCCCGACGTCAGCGTCGAGCTATCGCTCGACAACAATGTCCATGATCTCGTCGGCGAGGGCTTCGAGCTCGGCATCCATATCGGTCCGTTATCCGACGACAGCCTGGTCGCCCGCCCGCTCACGCCCTACCGGCGGATACTCGCTGCCTCGCCGGATTATCTCGCCCGCCATGGCCGGCCGGCCTCGCCTGAGGCTCTGACCAACCATCTCTGCCTCGGCCACTCCTATTGGCGCATGCAGGATCGCTGGCACCTGGTCGGACCGAGAGACGAAATGCGTGATGTGTTGATTTCCGGAAAATTCTCCACCAACCAGGGGGCAGCACTTCGCATGGCCGCGCTCAGCGGCGCAGGAATCGTGCTTCAGCCGGAACTGCTGCTCGCCGCCGATATCGCCGAAGGCCGGCTTGAACAGGTGCTGCCGGAATGGTCCTACAAGCCTGTTCCGATGTCCCTCGTCTATGCGCCGAACCGCAGGCCGACAGCGATGTTGCGAACGGTGATCGATTTCCTGGTGGAGCGGTTTGGCTAGTGACGCTCGGTCGAGGCCGACGGCAGTTGCAGTGCGGAGGCCTATAAGCTCGCGCTCGCAACTAACCGATGGTTCGCTTCGTCGGATGGGTTCAAGCCTGGAAGACGGATTTGAGTTTGAATTTCGGAACATTTTCCGAAATCCTGCGAGTCTCGCCCCGAAGAGAAGAAAGCAGGACGCCGCATGTCCGAAGTCATGAAAGCCCTCAGAGACAGCACCGATCCATTGGAAAACGATCTCGCCCGGGTCTACGATCATTGGCAGGAGGTCAAGCGAGGCCAAGGTCAGCGGGCGGGCCTCGGATATGAACCCCGAGACATCAACGCATTGGGGGCGATTTCGGTGATTTCGCGCCGGGTTCTAAACACTTCTGCCGGCTTTGAAGAAGTCGACCCAAATCGGAGCTACGAAGCCTTGGTGCTCAAATACCCCGGGCGGTTTTCCGGTGATGTGATCGCCGCAGCGCAGGAACGATTGAAACTCGGTGCAAGCAAGGTGAATCAGTTCCGGCGGCAGGACATTCAGTTCTTCATCAAGTCCAGCGCAATCGAGCTATTCGGTGAAAACGGCGTTCGGCCGTCAACCGAAAGTTGGGTCGGCCGCGAAGCCCACATTCCTGAGCTTCACAAAGAGAACCGCTATGCCGACGAAATTCTAGTCAACGGTTTTCTGGGTCTCGTATGGCTGCACGAGCAGGAAAAGGACGGCGAGCGCGGGCGAGGTTTAACTGCCGTGATCGAGTTTGGCCCCTTGCAGTCAGGGCGAAACGCGCGGATTCTTGATGCTGTATTCTTTGATCGCCCTGTGGGGAAAGAACTCCTGGAGGCCCACAAGGATGACGGGAGTTTCATTTCCAGGATCGACGCGAGCCGCCATAGCCGCATTTGGCCGATTTTGGATAGCGACGTAGACTCGCTTCTGTCGGCGGTCAGGGAAAAAGCCCACAAGATCGCGGAATACGAAAACCTGAGCCCCGACCCGCATGAAGCCCTGAACCTAGAGAAGATCGAAGACACCACGGCCCTGCGCCAAGTGGTCTTGCGGCGATACCAGACTGCATTCCGGCAGGCGCTCTTGAATAAGCGCTCCAACTGCTGCGCGATAACCGGCACGAGCGAATTGTCGGTCCTCGAGGCCGCACACATCATTCCATATTCAGAGAGGTTTGCCGACCGCGACAAGCTGGAAAATGGCCTTTTGCTTAGAAGTGACATTCACAAGCTATTTGACGCACACCTCATTTCTATAAACCCCAAAACCAAGGAAGTTGAGGTTTCTGACCGCGTTGAATCGTCGGACTATTTGAGCCTTCGCGGCAAAGCCGTTGCGGATGAAGTTTCCCCAAAGAGCCTAGATTTTCACTTCGAAACCTTTCAGAAGCAGCGGCCATAACCTTCGAGCATTAAAGTGGCGAATATCCCGCCGCTTCCGGGTCCGGCAGCGCGAATTGCAAAGATGGGGCGCAAGCCGATCCTTTCCCGTTGAATTTTTTCAGTACCATTAGCTCAAACCATGACTCCAACTACGTGGCAAGGCTAACGTTGTTGAACTAGTAAAGCCCGCTCGTGCATAGCGGCTACACCGAATCATCGCGCTCGGTGCATACGAGCACGCGAAGCCCACAACCCTCACGAAGAATAGTGAAACTCTGGCAGCCGCAGACTAAAATGAAGCTGGTGGTCTACCCAGACAGCGCAAGAAGTGATAATAACCCATTACTATTTCTGCAGGGTGGGATCGAAAATGGGGAAGTTAATAAAGTCGGTGAAGCCTCTGCGTGCACTCGTCCCAGCGAGTGCAGGCGACCTGCAGGCCGACGTCATGGCGGCGATACAATCGCTTTCCGACAATCGAAGAGTTGCAGAATTTTCAGTCTCGGTAAACAAAAGAACCGGTGTCGGTAGAATTAGAGCAGTTGGTCGCGACGGTCAGAACGTCATTCATCAATTTGTAGGTCCCGGCATGACGGAGACGTCAACGTTCCTGCCGACCGGAAACACCGCGGCCGAACGTAGGCAGGCTCGCGACGCGAACATCATCGCTCTTTATCTTAAGGGCCTTAGCCAGGATGAAAGTGCGGAACGACTGAATTGCTCACAGGCTCTTGTGTCAAAGGTACTTCGACGCGAGGGTTACCGCTGATCGAGAGGCATCGGAAAGCGTTCCACCGTGAACGTCTCGAGCCAGTGCTGCCGGGACGCGGCTTCTGCCCGGTTTCGACGACCGTAAACACTTGGCCTTATAGACCGTGCCGACGGGAATCTATTCGCTGATGAACGGCCGGTGGCGGCATTATCGTGGTAGTTTATCTCGACGGCCTGCTCGTTTATTGCCGTCTCTTGCACGTTTGCCTGTCTCCTTTACGCCAGGGCGCGGAGGGTCAAAAGAGAAATGCACTTCCATCGCGTGAGCCTCGGTAATGGATCGCGGCCGGTATGATACCGGAAACTTCAGCATGTCTGCCACGACATCAAACTGCTCCGAGTAGAAGTTGATGAAGACGAAGCGTGCAAAGTGATCCCAGCACATTGCAGATGACACCGGTATCCTGGAGGCTGATTTTCCAAGGTGGACATGATGCAAAGCATGCTTCTCGCTGACATTCTGAGGGTCATGTTCGAAGCGAAACGGTGACCTAAGGCACAGCCGAGCAATTAATTCATTCTGCGGCAGTTCTACGATGAAGTCCTCTAGCGGATAGATTTCATCGTCCAGCCTGATCTCATCCAAGCTAAATTTGATCGCACACGGGATGTAGCAAAACCGACTAGCGATCACGTCGTCGCCGCGGAAATCAAGTGATACTTGGATAAGGCCCCCATCATTAAGTAAAACAGAATAGTCGCCAGCTCGGAGGCAGCGGAGGTACTCCGAGAGCTCCAGATCAGGTGTGCGAAGGTAGCCGTCTTCCCCCTCTTCGGTGATTGGCGGCATGTTCGGTACCCACGTCACCCGCGCAATTCCATCATCGAAACGTCGTATCACATGGGATTGCGATCCAAGAGCAAGGTTCCGCTCGAGGAGAGTCTCGCAAAAATTGGAGATATTTTTCTGGAATTCACGCGCCGACATGAATTCAGCCCTTCGGAACAATGTTCCTAAGCTCGTTTAGAAACTCTGGCGGAAGCGAATCTAGGGAAACCTCGCCGTTCTTAATTAATTCGATAATCTCGGAAAAATCTGAAACCTTTTGGTTCAATCTCTTTTGTTCTTCCTCAGACCTATCCCGATGAATACGCCGCAGCCGTTTGATCTGCTCATTCGTAGGATATGTGAAATCGAGGACATATTTTTCGTCCTTGATCCTTTGGTACTCCTGCGTCAACGCGTTGCTTCCAGCGCCGATTCCACATACTCTAACCCAAGCTCGCGAGCGCGTAATTGCGGTAAAAAGAGTGTTCCGTTTCTTCGCGAGCTGAAGTCCTGCGTAGCATTCGTGCGAATTCAGGACATAAACCATCGGCGCTTCGTTACCTTTGGCCCGAAAGATGTGGGTTACAGCAATACTGTGATCCACAAAAACCTCGTCGCGGCTCGATGAAATACCGACAAGATGCGAGAATATTTCTCTCTGTCGCAGTGCACGGCTGACATGTGCATATTCGGATTTTGATGTCCATGCACTTGGAACAATAACCAGGATATCTCTGTGAAGGAGTTCTCCTTCGGTCAGATTTTTCTGGATTTCCGCAGCAACCCACTCCGCTTGTGCAGTGACCGTATCGAAGGTGTGAAACTGTACTGCATCATCGGCAGAAATGAGTGCCTTCTGAGGATCACTATAATATGGAGGCGAGCACTCGGGTTTTCGTCTCAGTGCAACGGGTTGTCCAAGCCGCAGTTCGCCTTTCAGACTCTCATAACCGATGTCAGTCCAAAGATCTGGTTCATCAAAAATTTGAACAAGGGGCGTCGAACTCGGATCTGCCGTTTCCCGGTAGATACCAAAGCCGAGCCCATGCGCAACGGTCAACGCCCATGGGGTATTTCGATAGCAAATCGGCAGGACAATGTCCTGCGGAGGGCGATTTGGCTGATTGTTCAAGGTCACAAGCGGACGCCCTTGATCATCATCTCCGAACAGCTCCCTTGGAGAAGCCATGCTGTACTCGCCAAGATTTTGCAGTTCGTCATAAGCCCAAACGATTCGCTTGGGCTCTTTGCACAAGCTGTATGCGATTCTGAAAAACGAGACCGGAAGGTCCTGCGCTTCGTCGATCAAGATGGCGTCGTACACTTGTTTTCGGTTTGGAGACTGCCCTATTGTGGTCAGCAGCTCTTTACATATGCCGTCAAAGCTTTCATTGCCGTACCGCCGGTCAGCGTCCTTCCAGGAGATCGGCTCAACCTGGTATTGCTTGGCTGCTTCGCTGTAGAGGCCAGGGTCGTTCCGGCTACCCCAGCAATGAAAGATATGAATCTTCGACCAATCAGGCTCGTCCTTCTTGGTTTCGTACATGAATCTTCGGACAAGGTCGGTGAACTGCTGCTTCAGCGCACGGCTGTAGTAAGTAACGGCGATGTTCCAGTCTGGGTGCCGAGCATGGAGATAGGCAGCTTTAAGTGCCAACACTATGGTTTTTCCAGAACCCGCCAATCCGCGTATCCGCTGAGGCCCTTCCGGGTAGGCAATGGCAGATTTTTTTTGCCAGGCATCAAGATTTGCAATGCCCTTTTCGATCTCTTTCACGATCGCGCCTGCTGAATCCGGCCGTCCAACGTTATCGCGCTTCACCTTGGGCTTGATTGTTGTGACGCGCTGGATAGTGGCATTCAACGCTCGTTCCACATCATCCGACAACGGCGGCTGGTCCCCAATGATTCCCTTCAGGCTGTCGGGTGTTGCATGGAGTAAATCTGGAAGATCCACTCCTGGCTCTTCCGGGAAGAAGGTGAGCACGGCAGGCTTCAAGAGTAACTCCCTGCGCCGCACTAGATCCTTGTTTTCATAAAGCTTTGCGCTGATGTTCCGATAGATCTCATCCTGCCTGTCTTCGACAACAGATATCCAATGGTCCAAACTATCGCGATCGACCGGAGGAGCAGTCAGATCGAACAGGATCAAGCCATGCTCATGCGTAACGAGTAGTGCATCTGCGCTGACTTGGCCTTCAACCGAGTCGAACAGGGGGTATGAGAAATAAAGTGTGCCGTTTAGACCGGAATCTGACAACAGCTCTCGGAGCCTGGCTTCTGGTTGAGTCTGACCTGCTGAGCCATACACTATATCTAGCATCGCGATTACCTATGTCGATGAGAGCGGCGGCTCAAACACCATCCGAAATTCAAGCGCCGTCGGGAGCACCATCGTTCATAGCTCATTCAAGTGATGACGACCATTGACAATGGAGCAACTTTCCACGGGAGTCTGGCAGCGTGGGCACACCCATTGTTCTCCAAAATATGCTGATAGAGATCGCGGATAGCCATCGCCTTCGCCGATGATGGAAGGTGATCCTAATCCGGGGAAAATGTCGTTTTCGTCCGGATAGGATTTGCGCTGCCCTGCACCAGCCTCGGCCTCACGCGACGGACCATCCACCGTCCACCAGCAGATTGGCGCCGGTGATCAGGCTCGAAGCCGGCGATGCCAGGAAGACGACGGCGCCCACCACATCATCCGTTTCGCCGATCCGGCCGAGTGGAATGTGATCGAGCGTCGCTTTGCGGTTGTCGGCATCGGAGAGAAACGGTGTCGTACCATCCGTGTGGATGAAAGTCGGCGACACGGTGTTCACGGTGACATTATAGGCCGCCCATTCGGCGGCAAGGCAGCGCGTCAGGTGATTGATTGCCGCCTTGCTCATGCAATAGATGGCCTCGCCGCGCAGCGCCACGGTGCCGGCCTGCGAGCTGATGTTGATGATCCGGCCGCCATTGCGCTTGATCATGTGACGCCCGACTGCCTGGGTCATCAGAAAGGTGCCCTTGATGTTGACATCGAGGATCTCGTCAAGGTCCTTCTCCTCAACGAGTTCCGCGAGATTGCCGGGAGCCACGCCGACATTGTTGACGAGGACATCGATCCGGCCGAATGCAGCAAGCGCTGCATCGACGGCTTGGGCAATATGGGCCTTGTTGGGAAGATCCAGTTCAACAGCGAGGACTTTCCGTCCCAGCCCCTCGAGTTCGGCAACCAGTCCCGCCGACGCTGCGACATCGCGGACCCCCAAAACAATATCGGAACCTGCTGCGGCACAGGCAAGCGCGCAGGCTCGCCCGATGCCACGGCTCGCTCCCGTCACCAAAGTCACCTTGCCCTCAAGGCTGAAGTCCGGCGCATTCTTCTGCATCATCCTGCCTCCCTCGATGACAGCAATTTATGACAGGGTCGGCGGGCGGATGCCAGATATTCCACAAATCACGGGGGTCGACGAATGCAGCGCCGGGGTCCAAGGGAGCCTCATCCTGAGGCGCCCCGCAGGGGCCTAGAAGGACGAGGCGGGTGCTCTGGCGTTGATACATGCAAGAAGCAGCGTTGCGGCGCGCTTCGAGGCTTCGCCCTCTCGGGCTGCGCACCTCAGCATGAGGGACGTTGGAGGATGCCGCGCCCCAACAACAAGCGCTTGCGATGCCATATACAAATCACGGGGTCGGAGAATGTAGCGCCGGGGTTCAAGAGAGCCTCATCCTTGAGGTGCCCCGCAGGGGCCTCGAAGGACGAGGAGGGTATGCCGACATCGGGACAAAAGCGCCGGCGAACTTCGCCACCCCCCACATCGGATGAGACCGTGCCCGGCCTCCGTGCCGTTCGCGGGTCAGCGATCGACGCCCGCAGACTGCGGAGCCTGTTCGAAACACTCGATCAGCATTTCGGTGAGGACCCGTACCTTGCGTGCGGGATGCTGACCCGGCGGGCGGATGACGTAGATGCCGGCCGCAGGCGGAGGATAGCGTGTCATGACCGGAACCAGCGCGCCGGAGGCCACATATTGATGGGTGATGCCGTCGGGGATCCAGGCGATGCCCAGACCTGCCAATGCGGCAGCCGCAAGTGCGGTGGCGTTGTCCGCCTTGAAGCGCCCCCGCGGATGAACCGTGACGACCCTGTCGCCATCCATGAACTGCCAGGTTTCTGTTCCCTGCATGAGCGCCTGATGGGCGGCAAGGTCCTCCGGCCTCTCAGGTGAACCATTCGCTTTGATATAGTCCGGGCTCGCGACGAGCTTGCCATAAATCGGTCCGACGCGCTTTGCGATCAGGTTGGAGTCCGGAAGGAAACCAACCCGGATCGCACAATCGAAACCCTCTGCAATGAGATCGACGAAGCGATCGCTGTAGGAGGTGTCTATGTGAAGCTGGGGGTGGCGTCGCGCCATGTCGGCGAGCACGGGCGCGAAGTGGGTCGGGCCGAAGGAAAGCGGCAGTGCAACTCTCAGGCGGCCGCAAAGGTCACCGGCGGGCAGGATCGTCTCCCTGGCCGCGTCGATCTCGGCGCAGACCCTGGCCGCATAGTCGCGAAAGGTGATCCCGGCCTCGGTCAGCGCAGCACCGCGGGTGGTTCGGGCAAGAAGCTGGACGCCGAGATCCGCTTCAAGCCGGACGAGCCGCCGGCTGACGATTGACTTGGAGACGCCGAGCCGGCGCGCGGCTGATGTAACGCCACCCGCGTCCGCAACTTCCACGAAGGTCCTGAGCTCTTCAATATCCAATTCGGTGTTCCCTATTTTGCAACACAGCTTGGCACCAGAGAGCACTACCGTATCGCAAATGGGAATGACAGTGTCCGTTTCGGAGGCAGCGCCGCTGCCGGCGCGTGTCACCCGGCATGCCAACCCCCCACACACAACGGCAGCAGAGGATGTATTCATGACTTTTCGCAATGGCCTTGCTTCGCTTCTTCGTCCCGAGGATTCGGTCCTCGTTCTGATCGACCACCAGCCCTACCAGCTCGCGAATGTGAACAGCCACGAACCGCAGATGGTGATCAACAATACGACGGGGCTGGCGAAGGCCGCCAAGGCCTTCGGCGTTCCCACAATCCTGACCAGTGTGATCGCCGCGCGAGGCGGTCTGCTCTTCCCCCAGATCACCGATGTGTTCCCTGGTCAGGAAGTGATCGACCGGACGTTCATCAATACCTGGGAGGATCGCAAAGTGGTGGACGCCGTCAAGGCGACCGGCCGCAAGCAGCTGATCATCGCCGGTCTGTGGACCGAGGTATGTGTCGCGATGCCGACGATCCAAGCCCTCGGCGAAGGCTGGGATGTGACTGTCATCACCGACGCATCCGGCGCTGCATCGGTCGAAGCCCACGAGGTCGCCATCCAGCGCATGATCGCGGCTGGCGCAAACATGATGACTTGGATCGCACTGGCGTCCGAATGGCAGCGCGACTGGGCCCGGACCGACCAGGCCGCCGCCTTGACCGAGGTGATCACGCAGCATGCCGGCGGTAGCGGGATCGCATACCTGTGGGAACAGCAACTGCTCAACACGCCGGTACCGAGCGCCGCCGGCTGATCCGAGCGGGGATGACGACAATCCTGAACGAGGCGTTCCGAAAAGCGCGTCGTCTATCGGCCCGTCATCCCCTCCCGCGAGACGCGAAGATTCGATGTCTCGTTCGGGCCGTCGGTGATCATTGGTGTTGCTCACACGCAAGAGAGAGCTAACCTTTTCATGCACTCGGTCGCTTCGAGAGATCAAAGCCTATCCCTCGACATAGGCTGCCAGCTCTTCCGACCTCGTCGCGTCGGCCTGAACTCCATTACTCAAACGTCCCGAACAAGGAACGTCAAACAATTCCAGCAAAAATGCGTAGCGGTTTCACGTCCGGAATTGCGTGAAAACAAAGAGATAGAACATTTCCGCGATTGGGAGAAAAACGGAAATGCTCTAGAACAGGATGATTTTAGGCCCGCCCGGCCTAAAATCTGAATCCTGTTCTAAATTAAATAGTTAGAGCATGATGTCGTCCGAAAACCGCACACACTTTTCGGCATCATGCTCTAGGAAGCTCCGATGGGTGTAGACTGCCGACACGATTGCATGTTCATGCAAGGCAACGATGATGGGCACCACCCCCGCGCTCGACCGAAAGCTGCTCGCGATCCTCGCGGCGGATATGGTCGGTTACTCCAGGGCGATGGAGGCCGATGAGGCCGGCACCATCAAGCGGCTGAAGGCGATCCGCGCCGAGCTGATCAATCCCGCCATCTCCGAACGCCATGGCACCGTCATCAAGCTGATGGGCGACGGCGCGCTCGTCGCCTTCGACAGCGTGGTGGATGCGGTTGCCTGCGCCGCGGAGTTTCAAAATGCCGTGGCGGCACGCAACGCCGGCCTGCCGGGACCTGAGCGCATCATATTCCGCGTCGGGATCAATCTCGGCGATGTGGCCTTGGTGGATGGCGATGTCTATGGGGACGGGGTGAATGTCGCCGCGCGGCTGGAGCAGTTGGCCGAGCCGGGCGGCGTGGTGGTGTCGGGCACGGCCTATGATCATCTCCAGGGCAAACTCGACTGGCCGCTCGATTTCGCCGGCGAGCAGCAGGTCAAGAACATCAGCCGCCCGGTGCGGATGTATCGGCTGAGGCTTGACGGCAAACGGGCGCGTCGCCCGCTTCTCGCAATGATACCGCGCTGGGCCAGGATGGCTGCAGCGGCGATCGTCGCGCTGGCTCTGGCAGGCGGCGGGGTCTGGTGGTTCCTGCAGCCGGAAGCTTTGACCGGCAAGCCATCGGTGGCGGTGCTGCCCTTCGACAATTTTGGCGGCGACGAGGCAAGCGGGCGTCTGGCCGATGGCCTGACCGAGGACATCATCACCGACCTCGCGCGGTTTCCCGAATTCGAGGTGGTGGCGCGGAATTCGACGGAAGTTTTTAAAGGCAAGCCGGTGGATGCCCGCCAGGTCGCAAATGCGCTTCATGTCGGCTTCGTCCTGGAAGGCTCGATCCAGCGGCAGAGCGGCCGGGTGCGGATCACGGCGCAATTGATCGATGCAAAAACCGGCCACCATCTTTGGTCGGAAAATTGGGACCGGCCCGCCGAGGACGTCTTCGCCGTTCAGACCGAAATCGCAGAGCAGGTCGCCAACCGCCTCGGTGGCGGCGTGGGGCTGATTCAGGAGGCCGGGCGGGCCGCAGCCAAACGCAAACGGCCTGAAAACCTCAACGCCTATGATTACTATCTGCTCGGGTCCGAGAAGATCGAAAAGCTGACCAAAGCCGATGACGAGGAGGCCATCACCTTTCTCAACCGCGCCGTCGCGCTGGACCCGGGGCTGGCACGGGCCTGGGTGGAACTTTACCATGCTCACGATCTGATGGGCGTGTTCGGCGTCGATCCCGAGGGCAACCGCAAGGTGGCCGCCGATGTGGCCGAACGCGCGGTGCGGCTTGATCCGAGCGACGCCGAAGCCCATGCGGTGTTCGGCATGAGCCTTGCCAATAAGGGCGACATGGGCCGCGCCAAGTCCGAATTCGACACGGCCCTTCGCCTGGCCCCGGGTTCGTCGGAAATCCTGACCTTTTACAGCGGTTATGCCGCCCGCTTCGGTGAACCGGAACGCGGTGCTCAAATGGTCGACAAGGTCATGCGGCTCGACCCGAACTATCCGATGTGGGCATCCAACTTCTTCGCGCCTGCCTATTTCATGGCCGGGCGGAATGAGGACGCGGTGACGATGCTGGAGCGCATGACGCCGAACAACTATCAGAGGTGGACTTGGGTGGTCCGCAGCAGTTCGCTTGCGGCACTCGGTCGAACCGATGAGGCGAAAGCTTCAGCCATGGAAGCTCTCCAGCAACACCCCGAGGTGACCGTCGAAAGCATGATCAACGAACCCGGCCTCAGCCCAATCGAGCGCAGCCGATTCATCGAGACAATGCCGCTCGCCGGCTTCCCGGCATGCGCCCAGCCCGAGGTGCTGGCGATCCTCGCCAAACCGGTGCGGCTGCCGGAATGCGAGGCGGCGAAGGCGGAGCCTCTCGTGCAGCCATGAGGGATGTTGGAGGATGCCTCGCCCCAATAGCAGGCCCTTGATATGCCATATGCAAATCACAGGGGTCAAAGAATGTGGCGCCGCGGTTCAAGAGAGCCTCATCCTGAGGCGCCCCGCAGGGGCCTCGAAGGACGAGGCGGGTGCTCGGGCGTTGATCCATGCAAGAAGCAGCGTTGCGGCGTGCTTCGAGGCTTCGCCCTTTCGGGCTGCGCACCTCAGAGCCTGTGAATG
>NZ_AEYF01000009.1 GCF_000292525.1 Rhizobium sp. CCGE 510 | reverse complement strand
CCCCGCTGGGGAGAAGAGGGAGATTGCCGCTTCGCCATCGATCCTATTGGACGGAATGGCTTCGAGGCGAAGGGTTCATTTGGGCAGTCTCGGCGCGCCTTGCTCCCTCTTCTCCCCAGCGGGGAGAAGGTGGCCCGAAGGGTCGGATGAGGGGGCCGCACGGCACGCCTTTCACGATCGCCCTTCCTCCTTCCATTGCCGGGTGAGGCTACGAGCAGCACCAGACCTGCGTTCAACGCTTGGCAGGTGGTTTCACCGCCGCCCGCCGCTGCAGCGCAAAGCGCGCCGCCGAACAGTTGATATCGGGCACGAGATCATAGGTCTGCTGGTAGAGGCTCAGCGCCAGCGTTTTGTTGCCGCGGTTCTCCGAGGCAAGCGCTGCAAGTGCGGTGCGTTTGTAAGCCTCGACGATCGGTTCGGCGGCCTTGGCCAGCGCCGCGTCGTCCGATGGTTCGGCGGCCAGCGAAAGGGCGGCATAGGTGGCGTCGCCATCGCGACCGACACGGCCGCCGACGGCGCCGTTGAAGCTTGGTTCGGAGACCTGGCGCATGCGGCGGGCATTCTTGATGCAGGTCGGAATGCGGGCCGCCTCGGCGTTGATGCGCTCGGCCGTCGGGCCGCCTTCCGTGCTGCCGCTGTCCGACAGGATCACGTAGCCGATGACGCCGACGATGGCGAGATAGACGACCCCCATGCCCGCGAGGAAGGCCGGCTGCTTCAGCAGCGACTTCTTCGGCTTGTCGTCGGTCGTCTTGGATGCCTCCTTCTTCGGCACCTCCTTGGCGGCGGCTTTGACGACGAACTGAAATTCGACATCCTTGCCGAGACGGAAGCTGTCGCCGGCTTTCAGCGAAGCCGTCTGCAGCAGCGCTTCGCCGCGCAGCATGATCGGGTTCAGCCCCATGCGGCGGATGATGAAGCCGCCGTCGCTCTGTTTTTCGATGCGCGCATGGATCGGCGCCAGAAACGGATCGTCGACGACGATATCGGCATTCGAAGCCCGGCCGATCGACATCTCAGACCGATCGAGCACATGGCTGCGGCTCTGGCCGCCGGGGCCGGTCTGCAGCAGGCTGGGTTTGTTTCCGCGAAAGAAGGAAAAGGCCATGATCAGAACATCCCACTCGACATCATCTCGACTATTGCCGGCGCCAGCACCAGAAGCAGGATCGACACGACGATCATCATCGCCGGCATGACGATCTTGGCCTTCAGCTTTTCACTGGCCCTGTCGGCTTTCTCCCAGCGGCGGAAGCGCAGGTCGCGCGCATGTTCGCGCAACAGCTCGACGCGGTTGCTGCCCTCGACCTCGCCCTGGATCACCGCACGGATGACGCGGATGACCTCTTCGGCAGTCATGCGGCGCTCCAAGCGCTGCAGCGCCTCAATCATGCCGGTGCCGAGCGCCACGTCCTTCAGCGTCTGATCGATCTCTTCGCTCATCACCGTGCCGGGTGCGGCTTCGGCATAAAGCCTCAGGCTTTCCGGCAAGGTCGCCTGCGCCTGCTGGGTCATGACGACGAGATCGAGGAAATAGGGAAATTCGCGCGAAATGCGTTCCTTGCGGTCCTGCATCTTGTCGTCGGCGACCACCCAGAAATAGATGGCCGGGATAAACCCGAGGATCAGCCCGGCCACCAGCCCGCCGATGATGCTGCCGCTGGCAATGCCGAACAGCACGCCGAGCAGGACGAAGCCGAAGAGGCTCAGCACAACGAGAAGCGCGATATATTCGCGCCCCGTCACGCCGCCGAACGGCCGGCCGCCATAGATCAGCTTCTGCTCGAGTTGGGTGCCGTAATCTTCCAGGAGCGGCTCGAAGTGCAGCAGCACGAATTCGACCGGCGTGCGCATGCCGATACTGTCGACAACGTTCGGCGGCGGACCATCGCCGCCTGCGGAGCGGCGCACCACCTGGATGCTGCCGAGCAGATCGCCGATCCACCAGACGAAGAGGGCTGCGGTGATGCCGGCAAAGACGACGGCGAGGGGGCCAAGAGGTATCGCCGACATCATACCGACACTTTCATCATCGAGCGCATCCAGAAGAAGCCGGTGGCATAGAGAATGGCGCCGACGATGGCGATAACGATGCCGATGGCGTTGCCGAACACCTTGTCGATCAGCTCCGGCTGGCCGAAAAAGATCATCAGGATCATGAACAGCGCGCCGCCGTTGACGACGCGGAAATTCATCCGCGCCTGCGACGACGAGGTGGTGATTTTCTGATCGAGCTTCCAGATTTCCTTGAAGGACTTCGACATCTCCGTCAGCGGTTCGGAAATATCGCCGCCCTGGCGGGCAAACAGACCGAGGGCCGCATCGACCATCTTGAAGTGCAGGCTCGGCACTGTGCGGGCGTGGCGGTCGAGCGCCTCGACCAGGCCGATGCCGAGCTTCTGTTCGCGGGCGATGCGCTCGAATTCGCGCGAGGCCGGCATCTGGCCGGTATCGGCCACCGCATTGACGGCGATGGCGAGCGGCTTGCCGGTGCGCACCGCCGAGACGATCTGGTCGACGGCATAGGGAAGCTGCGATTCGATCTGCAGCCAGCGCCGGTGCAGGAAATGGCGGATGACCGCCTTGGGCAGGAAGAAGGCGACGGGGATGGCGACGACCACACCGAAGATCGGCCCGAAGATCAGCGAGATCACGATGAAAACGACGATGGCCGTGATGGCGTAGGCGAGGATCATCGTATAGGGCGGAACGGCATCACGCCCGAAAACCTGTGCCGCCTCGCTGGCGAGCGCTATGTCGCGTTCGGTGGCGCGCAGCAGCGGCGCCGGCCAGCGCACCGGCGCGCCCCAGACGAGCAGCCCCGCCGTCACCGCGCCGAGGGCGACCGTAAAAATCTGCAGAATGCTGATATCCATGGTTTTTCCCTCAGAGCAATTCCAGGAAAAGTGCGAAGCGCTTCTGCCGGGAATCGCGTAAAAACAAAAGCTTAGAGCGGTTCTGCGCTTCCGCAAAAACCTGAACCGCTCTAGACGAACATATCGAGTTTTTCGATTTCACCGTCTTCTCCGAACTCGACGAGTTCGGCGACGAAACTCGGCAGGTAGCCGGTGAAGGCATGCACCGCCTGGCCGCCGGCGCGGCCGACGAGATGGAAGATCGGCTCGACGATGACGAGACCGGTGTCCGGATCGATGCCGATCACCTCCGATATCTCGGTCACCGCGCGCCGCCCGCTTTCCAACCGGTTCAGCTGCACGACGAGCTCGACCGCAGCAACGATCTGCTGGCGGATCGCCATCACCGGCAGCGAGCTCTGGCCCTGCAGCACCATCACCTCGAGACGGGTCATCATGTCCTGCGGCGTATTGGCGTGCGCCGTCGTCATCGAGCCGGCATGGCCGGTGTTCATCGCCTGCAGCATGTCGATCGCCTCGGCACCGCGGCACTCGCCGACGATGATGCGGTCGGGGCGCATGCGCAGCGCGTTGCGCACCAGGTCGCGGATGGTGACGCTGGTCTCGGATTCCGCCGTCTTCGGCCGCGATTGCAGATAGACGACATGGATGCCGTCGAGCTGCAGTTCCGAGGTGTCCTCGACGGCAACGACGCGCTCGCCGATCGGGATGAACTGCGACAGGCTGTTCAGCAGCGTCGTCTTGCCGGAGCCGGTGCCGCCGGAGACGACTATGTTCTTGCGCGAGCGCACGGCCGCCTCGAGAAAGGCGCGCATCGGCTCGCTGAGCGCCCCGGCGGTCACCAGCTTGGAGATGTCGAGCCGCGACTTGCCGCCGAACTTGCGGATGGTCAGGCAGGCGCCCTTGACCGCCAGCGGCGGAATGACCGCGTTGACGCGCGATCCATCCGGCATGCGGAAGTCGGCCATCGCCTCGCTCTCGTTGATCGAGCGGTTGGAATCGACGGCGATGCGCTCGATCACCTTCATCAGCTGCCGCTCGTTGGCGAAGGCGAAAGGGTAGCGTTCCAGCAGGCCGAATTTTTCGACGTAAATCTCGTCGTAGCGCGTCACCATGATTTCCGAGATCACATCGAGATCCATCAGCTCCGAGATCGTGCCCCAGCGATACATCAGCTCCTCGATGTTGGAGCGCAGGTGCATATGGGCGATCTCGTAGCGGTCGCCGGCGTTGAAGAGGGCCTGGCGGGACTGGAAGGCGGCGCTGAACCGCGTGTCGAGCTGGGCGAAATCGGCGCGGGTGGTCTCGAAATTCAGCTTCAGCTGCAGGGCCGAAATCAGCGCCTTGCCGACATCGAACAGGCGACGATTGTCCTGCTCCTCGCGTGACAGGCTCGCCGCATTCGCCGAAGCCTCGCGCCGGCCCGTGCGGGCAATGCGTTTTGCCAGCCAGCGGTAGACGGCGTTCTTGATGACGAGGATGACGAGATCCTGCGGCGCGCCGTCGAGCGCCTCCTTGATGAACATGTCGAGCCGTTCGCGGATGCGGTTTCGCGTGTCCTCGCGGCCGAAATCGGAGGATTTCACCAGCCGGTCGTATTGCGTGTCTTTTAGCAGTCGCTCATGGACTTCCATCTGCAGCGCCAGCACCCGCTCCTGGTCCGGAAACTGCGTCACCGCCTCGGCGGCCGCGGTCGGCTCGACCAGTTCGATGGTGACATTCGGCACCCAGATCGACATGCCGGCCGAGACCGCAACCGGCGTGCCGGCCCGCAGCGGCTGGTCGTCGACGCGGGTCGGGTTGCGGCCGTGATGCTGCACCGACCAGCCCTGGCCGGATTTGCGCAGCACGAATTGCGGCGAGGAGACATGGCTGCCGCGCAGGCGCACGACGGCCGCGCCGGCGGGCAGCGTCAGCGTGCTGCTTTCGCCGACGAAATAGGTCTCATTGGAAGAAAGCGGGATCACCTCCCGCCCGCTGCCATCCTCATAAGAAATCTTCAACAGCATGGCTCACTCCCCCGCAACGCTCACATGCGCGTCCAGTTGATGCTCGGCAGTTCTTCGACGCTATTGTCGGCCGGATTGCGCAGCACCAGGTTCAGGCTGCCGTTCGACTGGCCCATGGCAAAAATCAGCATCTCGGCTTCCGCCGGCGTTACTTCGACTGTCACATTGTTGTAGGTGCTGTTGGCCTTGGTGATGGCGCCCTCCGCCGTCGTCGCCGCGCCGACGGCGAGCACTTTGACGTTCTGCAGGAAGGTGCGGGTGACGACGCGGGTGCGCGAGCTGATGCCGAGCTCATAGTCCTGCGCCTGTTTGCGGTAGGCGTTGACATCGTTCTCGTCGGCGCCGGGATATTGGGTAAGGTAGTTCTTCAGCATCTGCTCGACCGGCGATGGCGGCTGTGTGGGAGCCGGCTGCTGTCCGGCAACGGCTGGCGCCTGACCGGGCGCGGCAGCAGGCTGGCCGGGGGCTCCCGGTTGGGCCGCAACGGCCGGCGCCACGGGCTCGACCGGCTCATCGACCGTGCCGAGGATATCGACATAGCTGCCCGGCTCGACGAAGTGGCCGACGGCCGCTGCCGCATTGACGGGAAGGGTGAGCGCCCGCTTGCCGGGCGCGATCATCGTCGTCAGGCGGCCGCCGTCATTATCGTCGAAATACTGGAAGAGCAGCACCGAGCCGGCCGGAATGTCGGCGGCGGCCGTCCTGTCCTTCAGCCATTCCTGGTAGGCGCTGGCAGCGGGAACGGCGAGCTTGGCAAGCGGCCCGAAGCTTTCCGGCAGCATGACCGGTTCGGCGAGCATGTCAGGCGTGATCGCCTGACCTCTCGTCACCTTCCTGTCGGGCTGGAGCCGCATGAAGGCATAGGCTACCTGCTCGTTCTTGACGCTCTCGGTCCAGAAGTAGAGCAGAACGCCGGTGATGAGCCCGACGATAACAGCCGCAATGAGCTTCCAGTTCATGGTGTTATTCCTTCGACGAAGGGTTGCCTGATTTGAATAACCTCGACGGTCCGGCCGTCGGTCTTGCTGCTGGTGTAGAGTACGTTAGCCTCGACGCTGCCGCGCCGGCCATAAAGGGCAGTGACCCCGCCGCGCTGTGCCGGCTGCGTCTCGATGGTGAAGCCGTCACGGGCGAGAAGATCGGCGCGCGCATCGGCCCAGCGCACGGCCGACATCGTGCCTTTCGACACGACCGTGCGTGACGTGTGGCCCTTGTCGCGATCGCCGATATCGCTCAGCACCTCGACGCCAGCCGGCGGACGCAGCGACTGCGGCAGCTTGCTGACATCGGCAGGCGCCGCAAAGGCCGGCAGCGTCGACGCTACGTCCTCGAAGCGGCTCATCAGCACGTCGGTCACCGGCGCATCGGCGGGCCTGCGGATCATGATCGAGACGCCGGGGATCGGCGCTCTCACCGAGGGATTTGCCGGATCCTGCCGTCTGAGATAATCGAGCGCTGCCTCGCCGTCGCCGTCGAAGAACCGCACCACCACGGCGAGATCATCGCGGATGCGGCTTACCTTCGGGACGATCAGCATGTTGGCGGCAATGACGGCTGTCAGTTCTTGGCTGTCGCTGCTTTTCGGCAGGGCAGGGCGGGTATCGGCGGCCAGCACCCGCAGCCATTCGTCGGTGATATCGGAAATGCTGCGATCGCTCTGATAGGGCGTGAATTCGAGCGGCTGGCCGTTGATCACGAGATCGCGCGGTGAGCGTTCCGGCGCGCCGAGAATGCCGGCCAGCATCGAATTCAGCGTCGCCCGGAAATCCTTGTAGACCTCCGCATGGCCCGGTGTGGCGACGACCACGGCAGCGAGCCCGATGACAAGCGCCATGCCAAGGAGGTGATAGGAGATGCGCGCGCTTTGTCTCATTCTATTTCGCCCCCGGAAAGACGCCGTCGAACAGATCGCCGGAATCGTCGGCTACATCACGGATTTCCCGGCGCAGCGTCGGATCGTAGCCGCGGCTCGTGGTATCGTTGTTGTGCGAAGCAAACAGCGTTGCGTCGTCCACCGTGAACGCGTCCTTCCAGCGGAGGCTCCTGATCGTATCGAGATCGTCGGAATCCCTGAACTTGTAGACCCGGTCGGCTGTCGCGGTGACCAGCTGCGGCTTTTCATTGGCAAGATCGCCGACCATATCGCCAAAATCGCGCCCGTCGCTCTTCAGCGTGTTCTGCACGTCGTCCCAGACGAAGGTGCGCTGGGGATCGCCGCCGCCTTCATGCGAGGGTGTGCGCGAGCAGCTCATGGCGTCGCGTCCAGGCAGTGCCGGCAAGGACGGAATTGGAAAGACGTTCGAAAAATCCGACGTGCAGTCCAGCCCATTCGCCTCGGCGAAGGCAGCGTTGCGCATGGCAAGCATGGTGTCCACCTTCTTGGTGGAAATCCTGTTGGCATGGATCATGAAGATCACGATCAGCAGGATGACCGGCGCTGCGAGCACGAATTCGATCGAGGCCAGGCCGCGCCTGTCGCGGTGCAGCCGCATCAGCAGGCCGCCGGCCGGAGCGGTACCCCTGGTCTCAGTGCGTATTGACGGCAGCCCAGGCATTGGCTCCTCCCCTGTCGAAGACGCGGGTCAGGCCGGTGAAACTATCGGCGGCCGGGCTCTGCTTGATGGTGTTCGAAACCTCGCCGGTATCGTCGGCAAGCGTGGCTGGCGCCAGCGATGCCAGCCAGTCCTGGGTGTAGAGATCGAAGGCCGTGTAATTATGAACCCAGCTCTGCGCCAAGGCATAGGCGGACGGCGTCTTGTCCTTGAAGATACGGATCTGCAGCCTGGCGCGCGGGGCGCGGGAAACGATCGCCAGCGTCTGGTAGTCGTCAAGCTGCTCGCCGCCGAAGGGCGTGAAGTTGAAAGGTGTGCGTCCTTTCAGCCAGTAAGGCTTCGGGAAGGAGATGACGGGCAGGGGAGCACCCGCCACGGAGATCGCGCCACCGGCCGGGCCGCAGACCTGGTTCCAGATCATGTCGAACTTGCGGGTGAAATCGTTCTCGTCTTTTGTCTGCTTGTCGGAATAGCGCGGCGGAACGTCGATCGGCAGCTGGAAGGGGTTCACGACGCCGAATTCGAGGCCGAAGAACTCCTCTGCAACGAAGAAGCTGGCATCGAGCGTTAGTTCCTCCCACCAGCTCAGATCGGCATATTGCTCGATGATCGCTTTGAACGGGATCTTGCTCAAATAGGCCGGGCCGAAGGCTTCATAGAAGATGTAGAAGTTCACCAGCGTATTGTCGATGCCGCTCTTGTGGTTGACAAAGTCGCGGATATGGCTGCCGTCGACCCCACCGGCGGTCAGCGGACCCTTGCCGTTGGGGAAGCCGCGATTGGCAAACTCGCCGCGCATCAGGAACGGGTCCTGTCCCTCCGTGCCCCTGCTCATCGCCAGGCACATTTCAGCATAGGCCGAGGCGGGATTGATGCCATCGCGATCGACCGGCAGGTTACCGCCCGCACCTTCTCCGGCGTCGTTGCAGGATTCGCACGGTGGGTGGAAAACGACATGGTCCGACTTGTTCATGCGCACCAGATGCAGGGCTTCGTTGCCGACCCGCTGCGGAAAGCTCTCGACCAGGTAGTCGTTGAGATCGTTCATGCCGTCGATGATGTCGCTGGACTTCACGATCAGGCCCCAGGGATCATAATCGATCTGTGCTTTTACGGTGTATGCAATCGCAATGGTGGCTTCTGTTGCCCGGAACCCCTGGAAAGCCAGGCAAGCGCCGTAGATGATGCCACCGACGATCGGGACCTTCTGCCAGCCCGGGCAATATGGCATCGGCGGCATCGGCGGCAGGAGCGACGCCGGTCCAAAACCTTCCGTGAAGGAGTATTCGGCGAGTTTCGCCAGAATGGCGGTCGAGCGCAGGGCCAGTTCCGCGGTGGTGAGCTGGAACGCGACCGAGGTCGCCATGACCACGGTTGCCTGCGAGGAGGCGACGTTGTTCATCGCCATGATGTTGAGATAGCGGGCCTCCCAGTCGGCATGGACGAGAGCGGCGGCGTCGGCCGTGTCCTGCGTGCGCTGCTTGTCGTAGATCATCTGTCCGGTATTCAGGATCCAGACGATCATCAGGGCGAGCGCAATGGTCATGTAGAGGATGATCGGCGACAGGAAGCCGCGTTCGTCGCGGTGCAGGCGCTTGATGAGGGTCGGTGTCATAGCAGGTTCACCTCCGCCGTCGAGATCGTGTAATAGCGGCCGTCTTTCCTCTGGCCGCGGGCAAAAACCCAGCCGGCATATTCGAGCAGCAGGAAGCGCGCTTCGACCTTGGCGGTCACCGGCACATGCGGCGAGCGGTTGATGGCGGCATAGAGAGCCATCGGCGCGCGGTCGACGGTGACCGTAACGTTCTGCGGGTCGAACATGTAACGGGCCTGGTTGCGCATCGCCCGCCAGTTCTTCGAAAGGCCCGAGGCATCGGCAAGGCTTTTTAGCGCCTCTTCCGGCGGCTGGCAGGCACCGACGCATTTCAGCTGGTCGTAGGGGGCGGCCGGGATCAATGCCAGGCGGGCGGCAAGATCAGCCTTCCCAGGGGCAGCGTCGTCATCGCAGGTCTTGGCGTCGATGAAGCTCCGAATGGTGATCGGCAGCGCCGGGCAGAAATAGACACGGGCGCTGCGCGCCGCCGCATAGGCGGCATAATGGGTGAAGAGGTGGTTTTTGGCCAGGATCGCGAACTGGAAGACCACGAACATGAAGAACACGAAGACGGGCGTGACCAGCACGAAATCCATCATCGTCGTGCTGCCGGAGATATCGCCGTGAAGCTCGGATATCCGGCGCCGGCGGGCGGAAAGCCGCGGCAGCAGCAGCATCGAGGCAAGCAAAATCATAGCGATCGCAAAGGTGCCGACGAGCGCGCCGTGATCCTCGGGGATCCAGAAGGTCCGCGAGTGCAGGATCGAACTCCAGAAGGCACCGTCGAAGAGGGGGCGTTCGAGTTCAGCGCGCATTGCCGTTACCTCACGAGTGAAAGAGGGGTGAAATCAGGCATGAAAAGGCACCAGAGAAGTCCGAGAGCGGCAGCAACGCCGAAGCGGACGGAATGATGTGTTTCGCGCGGCTTCAGCATCGACGCGGCATCGCGGAAACCGGCAGGCAGGAGCAAAGCGAACAATCCGACGTTCCGGAGGAGCACGCTCCACTGAACACGCCGCGCCATCGAGAAGACGGCGATCACGCCGCCGACCATCAGCGAGGCGAGCGTCACGTCGATGGCGGGCCAGAGGCCGAGAATGGCCCCGAGCGCCGCCATCAGCTTGACATCGCCGCCGCCGCAGCTTCCGGCTGCGAAGGCGATGATGAAGATCATGCCGGCCGCAATGAGGCCGGCAAAGGCAAGGCCGATCCCTGCCAGACCGCCGCTGACTGCCGCCAGCATGTAGCCGGCAAGCAAGCAGGGATAGGTGACGGCGTTCGGGATGTGACCTTGGCGGTGATCGAGCACCGCCGCGGTCGTGGCGCAGGCGACGGCAAGAGCCGCCGCCGCAGGCATCAGGGTCAGATCGTAGGTCGTATCCATGACACGGCCCGCTTATTGACCCGGCTCAGGAATTCTTTCGGCATCCGAGAGCGCCGTGTTCTTTTCGTTGAACCATTCGCCGATCTGTTTGCCGAATGCGAGCAGGATCAGCATCAGCGGAATGACGATCAAAGCGACCGCGAGAACGATCTGGGCCATGTCGCCGCGCTCGTCCTGGTGAAGTGCAATTGCGAGAGTCTTGAGTTTTCCAAACATCTGCGTATTCCTCGTTCCTAGGTTTGTTTCGGATCGAAGACCTTAGAGAAGATAACCAGGCATACGGTATCGATCCGAACGAGCACGTTGCTCGTTCCAATGATATGTTCTGCTTCAGTTTAACTTCCCCGGCGGCCAACGCTTGTTGAGCAACACCATTAAGACCCAAGAGTGCGCCCAAGGCCAGCCCTCCGTCAAGCAAACCAAACGAAGGGTTCCAATTGTCTTGGAGGCGTCTCTTGATGAAACGGAGTTGACGGCTGAAATTCCCAACTAACCGCCTGAACCTACTATAGTTTTACCCATCGGGAGGAACTCTTCGCCGGCTTTGCGAACTGTCGCTCACTGCCCCATAATTGGTCAATTCTTTCAAGGCGATAGAATAGACGGAGCAGAACCGCCATATTCGCCGTCCGCGCGGGGCGCGACCATGGCGTTGCTTGGCGATCTGGATTAAGCTTGTCCGACAGAGTGGGCTTGGCCCTTCAGTCGTTCCGGAGAAGAACTATGGAAACGATGAGCAGCATACTGATACTTGCATTGGTCCTCATTCCGCTGATGATGTTCTTTCCGACCGCGGTTCAAATGATGGCGACATTGTTCGGCATGAGCACGGTTCTGGTCGGGATGCCGCTCTGATGAAAGCCGTTTCCGACGACGCCGCCGAACAGGCAACCTTCCAGGTCCTGACCCGGGCGCTGGACAAGCTCTTGGGCCCGATCCGCTTCCTGCTCGAAGATCCGAGCGTTTCCGAAATCCTGATCAACGGGACATCCGACATCTTCGTCGAACGGCGGGGCAAGCTCGAACGCGCCGATACACGTTTTGCCAGCCGCGAGGACCTGGAATCGGCGGCGCGCAGCATCGCGCAATTCTCGGGCAAGCGATTGACGCCGGAAGAACCGAGCGTCGAGGCCCGTCTGCCGGACGGTTCGCGCGTGCAGATGATCCAGCCGCCCGCTTCCCGCACCGGGCTCTGCATCTCCATTCGCCGGTTTTTGAAAGAACATCGCAGCATTCACGATCTCGTCACCCAGGGCAGCCTGACCGGGCAATCGCTGTCGCTGCTGCAGGCGGCCGTCGGGCTGCAGAAGAACGTCATCATCTCCGGCGGCACCGGCACCGGCAAAACGACGATGCTGAACGCGCTGTCGGAAGCCTTTGCCGACCACGAGCGCATCATCGTCATCGAGGACACTTCGGAACTGCAAATCCGCAAGGAGCACGTGGTCTATCTCGAAGTGACGAAGCCCGACCGTTTCGGCCGCGGCGGCGCCAGCATCCGCGACCTGTTCCGCTCGTCGCTGCGCATGCGGCCCGACCGCATCATCGTCGGCGAGTGCCGCGGCGGTGAGGCACTGGATATGATCCAGGCGATGACCTCGGGCCACAGCGGCAGCCTGTCGACGGTGCATGCCAATACACCCTACGATGCCCTGCACCGGCTGGAAACGCTGGCGCTGATGTCGGATATCGACATGCCGCTCCGGCCGCTGCGCGCCCAGATCGCCTCGGCGGTCGACGTCGTCGTACAGATCGCCCGTTTCAAGCGCACCGGCCGACGCCGGGTGATCGAGATTTCCGAGATCAAGGGCCTCAATAATGACGGCCAGTATATCGTCGAGAGCATTTACAAGCTCGAAGGCGACGGCCATTCCAACTCCGACGGCGCCCTGCTCTGGACCGGCGTCATCCCCAGCTTCGCTGCCGACGCGGTGGAAGAGCTGCAAGGCGCGGATCCCTCGGAATGGATGAAGGCCGAAGCCGCTATGCAGCAAACGGCTTGAAACCTATCGGCAGAGGCTACCTGCGACTGTCTGCCCGACTCTTGAAGCTTGGTAGAAGCTGAAGCGTCTCGAAGACGAGAACGCTCGCTTGAACGCAACGCACTCATAATACTTCCCTCAAAACGAGCTGAGCATAACTGCGTAGAGGTTACAGGCTTGCCAGAGGGACTCAGTTTGCTTTGCTGGTTAACATTGATCGCCTTGAAGGGAACTGAACCGCCGACCCTCGATCGCGCGTCTCTGGTTCGTTGAAGTATTCGATTGATGTGTACGCCCATGCTGCGAATGGCAGGCGTGCAGTTGCATGCGTGCTATTCTGCATGCCCCGATGAGCGGCGAGCTAAAATCAACCTTTGAACCGCAGCGCTTCGACGAGCAAAGCAAACGCAGCCGTGTGCTGGCGTCTACTGGGATAATAAAGGTGATAGCCCGAAAAAGGCTGGCACCAGTCATCGAGAACCCTGACCAGCCGGCCGTCCGCGACGTACTGGGCAACCTGGCTTTCGAACGTGTAGGCAAGCGCCAGCCCATCCAAAGCAGCTGATTCAAGCATGAGACCATCGTTCATGATCAGCGGCCCGTTCATTCGGACTTGCAGTTCCTCGCCGTCGCGCTCGAATTCCCAGGCATATAACCCTCCGCCCGTGGTTTGCCGATAACTGACACCCAAATGCTCGCCAAGGTCACGCGGCGTTTGAGGGATTTTGCGGTTTTCGAAATAGGAAGGCGATCCAACAACCGCCATGCGAAGGTCCGGGCCAATCCTGACGGCGATCATGTCCTTTTGAACCTGTTCACCAACGCGAATACCGGCATCGAAACGGTCCGCCACGATATCCGTCAGTCCCTCATCGAGAATTATCTCCATTTCGATGTCCGGATATTCCGCCAGGAATTTCGCCACAACGGGCCAGAGCACACTGGTGGCGGCGTAGCGAAACGTCGTGATGCGAACCGTGCCCGACGGCTTGTCACGAAGTGCTGTGATCGCCGCGAGCTCATTTTCGATGTTCTCGAACGAGGGCCTAAGGTTTCGTAGCATCCGCTGTCCGGCATCTGTTAGAGACAGGCTCCGAGTGGTGCGGGAAATCAGCCGCACGCCAAGTTTCTGTTCCAGCATCCTGACGGAATAACTGACCGCGGATTGAGACAGTCCAAGCTTGGCGGCCGCGCGCGTAAAACTTCCGGCCTCGGCGACGGCGATAAAGGCTGCAAGCTCGCTAAAGTCGCCGCTTCTCATTCATTGATCCTGTTTCTAGCTTCAGGCGGATTATACCATATCGCCACTGGTTGTCTTCGTTGGAGGTCCCCTTTCACGACTCATTGAATTGTCGTGAGCGAACGTCGTCGATGAATGCAATTAGCTTGTCATGTCAGGGACCGGCCTTGACTAAATCGCGGGTGAGGCGTGATGAACCGCTAAAAAAGCTGACCGCGAAACGCAGATCGTCTTGCACCGCCGCGAGCATCGCCCTGATAGAGGTGAGCCAGTGATCTGAGACTATGTCGCGTATGAGACTCGATACCATGTCTGCTGTGACATGCAGCTACGTCACGTGCCCGTGGATCTGGATCAGCGAATTAGTGGAGCTGATGGACCGCGTACGCCTGGGAGACATCTGCCACGACTGACAGTGCAAGAGCGTTCGCATCGCGCGTCGGTCCGAACATCCCAATCGGCGCCTTGATCCGATCTGTCTGGGCATGTGTATAGCCAAGCGCCCACAATACAGCGCAACGGCGCTCATGCGTTCGTTTGCTGCCGAGCGCTCCGATATAGAATGGCTTTGTCTCCAAAGCTGCCTTCAACCAGGGCAGTTCCTGATCGAGATCATGATAGAGAACAGCGATTGCTGTGTCCTGATCGATGGTGGCGGTGTCAGCTCCCCTAGATGGCTGATCGAAGCACAATACCTCAAATTCCGAAGCGAGTGCGACCCTGGATGTTGTCGCTAGTTCGATCCCGCGTCCGCAGAGGACCAACCGCAGGTTTGGTCTATAGGAGCGCAAGAACGATGGACCGTTCCAGGTGCCTGCCACTTTATCCTGCGATTTGACGGCACTTATCGTTTGGGTGCCGGGGTCATAGCGCAGCGCGATCCTCTTGCGCCTCTCAAGCGCCGACAGAACCTGGCGAAGCGGCTTCACGTCCTTGACGACGTGAATCGCCAGAGTAATACCCCCGCCGCATGGAAGAACGATATCGAAGAATTGCGAACCTTCGCCGAGACGGAGATATCGATCCGTCCCTTTCCCGATCGCGGCGATCGCTTCAGCGGCGACGGCCGCTTCCGTACAGCCGCCGGAGACATAGCCGCAATAGCCTCCATCACCGCGAACGGCCATCTGGGCGCCGAGTGCCCGGGCAGCACCTCCCCGGATCTCAACGAGTGTTACAAGCGCGCTTCCATATTTCGTTTCTGCGCCATCGGCCGCATAGTTGATGATCGCCTCCGGGTCGTCGGTCATGAAGGCGCAGAACGGTATGGGTGGCGTGTGAAGCACGGAAAACGACGTCAGCATAAAAGGTCCTAACAAAGGGGACCGCTACGGCGCTGAGCTGCCGCAGCAATCATCACTTCAAGCCAGCTTTTCGAGCGTGATCGGCAGGCTGCGGATGCGCTTGCCCGTTGCGTGGTAGACGGCGTTGCCGATCGCAGGGGCAACCCCGACGACGCCGATCTCGCCAACCCCCTTGCCGCCAAGAGCCGTTGCCTGCATGTCCGGAATACCAACGGAAATCACCTGGATGTCAGGCACGTCGGCGTTGACCGGAACGGCATAGTCGGCAAAGTTTGCGTTGACCGTCCGTCCGTCTCGCTGGTCGACATACCCTTCTTCGAGCAGCGCCTGCCCAAGCCCCATCACCATGCCGCTGATCCATTGGCTTTCGGTCAGCTTCGGATTGAAGATCCGGCCGCTATCGAAGGCGGAAACCATGCGCTTGACACGGATCGTGCCGAAATCCTCGTCGACGCGGACTTCGACGAACTGCGCGCACCAGCTATGGGCCGAGACGCCACCTTCTACCGGGCCCTTCAACTGGGCGAAACTGCGGTCGGCGGCGTTTTTCATGTCTTCTGTAGCGCCCGCAGCAAAGGTATTGCCCTCAATTTCCAGTCTGTCCTTGCCCACCGCTTTCAGCAATTGTGCGATGCTGATACCGCCGGCTGGACGACGGGTGGGTCGTATTGCGCCGTTCTCGAAGGTCAGTTCAGCCAGCTTCAAGGACTGCAATGGCGACTTCGGATCGGAGGCAGCAAGCCTCAGCAGAGCCTCGCGAGCGTTTCTAGCAGCCTTGTCGACGGCTCCGGAAAGGTTGTTGGCTTGCTGGGAGCCGCCGGCGAGCGCCGATCGGGGAAGCGCGGTATCACCCAGCCTCACGACGACAGTCTCGACGGGAACGCCCAAGGCGTCCGCAGCAGTTTGGGCGAGAATCGTGTAGGTCCCCGTTCCCATGTCGGTTGCTGCGCTAAGAACCTCGATTTGACCGCTGGCATGGAAGACGAGCTTGGCTTCGCTGGCGGTGCGGATCATGGGATAGGAGCCAGCAGCCATTCCATAACCGATCAGCTCGCGGCCTTCGCGCATCGAGCGCGGGACCGGGTTACGCTTCCACCAGCCAATACCTTCAGCACCGGCGGCATAGGCTTCCCGTAACTGACGCGTGGTCCACGGCATGCTGTTGCTTGGGTCGATCTCCGCCCAATTTGCAAGACGCAGAGTGACCGGGTCCATGTTGAGCGCATAGGCCAGCTCATCGATGGCGCTTTCCAATGCGTAGGCGCTCGGATTTTCGCCGGGACCACGCTTCCAGCCGGGCTGGACGGCATTGACAGGCACGACATTCAGACGCGTCGAGAAGTTCGGCGTTGCATACATGATCTTCGTCACGTTGTTGCAGGCCTCGACATGGACCTCGTCGATCGCCGTCTCGTTCCAGCTCTCGTGAACGATGGATGTGATCTTTCCATCCTTCAAGGCGCCGATGGACAGCGTCTGTCTCGTTGCCGGACGGCCACCAAGACCCGTGAAGGTCTGCGGACGCGTAAGAGAAACCTTGACGGGCCGGCCGAGCTTGCGCGAGGCAGCGCATGCCAGGCCGACATGGGGATGCGCCCCGATCTTGGACCCGAAACCACCGCCGACATATGGCGAGATAACCCGCACATTTTCGATATCGATGCCGAGAAACTCGGCGACGACGCTTCTGGCGCCACCAACCCACTGGCTGGGCTCCCAGACGGTGATCTTGCCGTTATCCCAGGAGGCGATGGTGGCATGCGGCTCCATCGGCACGTTGTATTCCCGCGCGGTCGTGTAGGTGACATCGACCTTGACGTCGGCGCTGGCCAACCCCGCCGGCGCATCGCCCCAGGCTGTTCCCATCGGTTCGATGAGCTGCGCTTTTGCCTTGGGATCGTTGATGTCGAGAATGGCATCGCCGTCCTCGTACTCGACCTTGAGAAGGCTTGCCGCTTCCGTCGCCGCTTCAAAGGTTTCTGCAACCACGAGCGCGATATGCATGCCGTTGAAGCGGACCACATCGTCCTGGATCGGCGTAAACTCCTCCGTGGCGCCGCCGCCCTTGCTGTAAACGGTCGGCTTGTTGATCTTGAGGGTGTTCTGAAAAGTATAGACGTCAAGGATACCAGGCACAGCTTTGGCGGCGGATGTGTCGATAGTGACGATACGCCCTGCCGGACGGGTCGACTGGACTGTCACGCCATAGGCCATGTTCTCTAGCTTCTGCTCGATGGCATAACGCGCCTGGCCCGAGACCTTCAATGGACCTTCCGCGCGGGAAAGACGGGAACCAAGAGCTGGTGTCTTGGCAGTCGCGGGTTCAGCCGCAAAGGCGCCTGGCGCGAGATTGACCCCGGCGCCGGCCACAGCGGCAACGCCGGCTCCCAGTTTCATCACGGTACGGCGGTCGAGTGCGAAATCGTTCTTCTGTGTCATGCGATATCTCCTACCGTCATTAGGGCGCGGGCCACGACCTTCGGTGTCAGCTCGATCTTGAACGCATTGTGTCCGCTTGACTTTGCGCCATCAACGGCGGCGGCGGCTGCGGTCCGAAGCGTGGCCTCGTCAAGCGTCTTTCCTTTCAGGGTGTCTTCCACAGCGCGCAGACGCCACGGCTTGGTGGCCACACCGCCGACAGCGATGCGCACATCGCGGATCGTCTTGCCGTCGGCTTCCAGCTCGATCCCAACGGCAGTGCTGGCAGCGGCGAACTCGTAGGATGCACGGTCGCGGACCTTGAGATAATGCGAGCGCTTCAAGGCAGCGACACGCGGGATCTCGACGCCGACGATCATGTCACCAGGAGCAAGTTCGTGCTCGATATGTGGGGTCTGGCCCGGCAGCAGGTAAAAGTCATCGACGGGAATGCGGCGCTCGACCGATCCGCGAACGAGGACCGTAGCGTCGAAGGCAACGAGAGAGACCGCGAAATCACCGGGATAGATGGCAATGCAGGCGTCGCTGGTGCCGAGCACAGCATGGTTTCGGTTGACACCGCCGAGGGCTGCGCATCCGGACCCCGGATTGCGCTTGTTGCAGTTCGAATAGGCGCCCGGGTCGCGGAAATACATGCAGCGGGTTCGCTGCATCAGGTTGCCGCCAATGGACGCCATGTTGCGCAGCTGGGCCGAGGCGGCCCGCCACAAGCTTTCGGATAGCGCCGGGGCGGCATCCTTGATGTCGGCATGATCGGCAACCGCGCTCATCTTTGCAAGCGCGCCGATCCGGATGACATCGGCCGAAACCTCGATCGTGTCGAGACCGGACAGGCGGGTGATATCGACCAGGCGCGCCGGGCGCTCGACATTCAGTTTCATCAGATCAAGAAGCGTGGTGCCGCCTGCTAGGAACCTTGTTTCCGGCGTGGATGCATCGGCAATCGCTGTCGAGGTGTCTTCAGCGCGCACATAATCAAACGTTCTCATAGTGCTGCCTCCTTCTTGAGGCGGCTTGCGGCGTCGCGCACGGCGGCCACGATATGTGGGTAAGCGCCGCAACGACAAATATTGCCGCTCATATATTCGCGGATATCCTCGTCCGTGCCCGCGTGGCCTTCACGAATGCAGGCGACGGCCGACATGATCTGGCCAGGCGTGCAATATCCACACTGGAAGGCATCATGGTCGATGAACGCGGTTTGAACGGCGTGCATCACACCGTCGGCGGACTGCAGGCCCTCGATCGTCGTCACCGGGCGGCCCTCGACCTGGACCGCCAAGGTGAGACAACTCAGGAAACGCTGGCCATCGACGTGAACGGTACAGGCGCCGCACTGCCCGTGATCGCAGCCTTTCTTCGTTCCGGGCAAATCGGCGTGCTCGCGAAGCGCGTCGAGCAACGTCGTTCGTATGTCGAGTTGGAGGTCATGGCTTTTGCCATTGACCTCAAGCGATAATTGACGGGCGGTTGACATCTCGTCTCCTCTCGAACCCAGGTATCGATAATCGAACCTAGCTCGATGGCTGGCGAGCGATTAGCCGTCCATGACTGCATGAGGTTAGAAAGGGGATTGCTAAATCGCGCGTTCTGTTCTCGCCCTCGAGATCCCGGTGAGAGCCGGAGGAATGGCTCGACAGTTAGCGACATTGATGATCAAAGGCGGTCACATAAGGGTCTCAGAACGGGGACCACCTATACCTGAGAAATTCACTCAGTGGTCCCGGGAGAGCGCCGATCTCTCTTGTGCAGGCTGAGCAGCTTGAGGCTGTAATGCGCAATCATGGCGCACAGTACGATGATCGCCGTGTGGCGCAGGATAAATTCGATTGCCGCCGCCTCGAAGTCCCAAAAACGGAAGGTTGTTTCCATCCGAAGCTTCAGTCCGATATCGAGAACGAACAGACTGTGAACGCCGTAGACGGCGATCAGACATGCCAGTCCGCGCAGAGCCATGGTTTGAACCCGCGTGCCCGTCTTTACGTGCAAGGCCTGTCCCACAGCCCGCATGATCATCGACCATTGCAGTCCGACATGGAGGGCTGCAATCAAGAGCACGAGATAGGCGAGGAGTGTATGAACCTGTCGTACTGTAAATGTGCTGCGAAGAGACAGGAAGTCGAAGACGGTTTGCGAGATGATGACGCTGGTGGCGAGCAGCCCCACCATCATGAGCAAAAGACAGAGCGTGATGGTCTTGCTGAACACTCTCCGCGGCTCCCGCCAGCCTTTTGCCACCATACCGTACCAGCGCCGATTGAAGAGGTTATGGCTGATCAACAAGCCGAACATCAAGGTGCCGATGATTTCGTGGGGCCGGTTTCCGAACCAGTCATACGCGAAACCGGCCAGCAACAGGCCGATCGCGAGCATATCGAGGATCAAACGAAATAGAAAAAGCGGCTTCAAGGAAGGTAGGCCCGCATTTTGTCGGTCGTGAACATGAAATCGTTATCGGCCTGTCCGCCATGGCACGACTGGCAGCGATCGGCGATTGCTTCCCGCTTGACCTGTCCGTTGATATCGAACTGCTGGAAATGCCAGTCGCCGGTCCGCTGGTCTTCCGGGGAAGCAAGGCCCCAATCGACGCCTTTTTCCATGACGAAATAGCTTACGAGTTTGTAATCGGTCCAGATTCCCAGCACCAGCCGAGTGCCGGGCGGCAACGCCTTGCCCGACTTCGCAATCGCTATGGTCTCGGCAGTGGCAAAGGCCTCTTCTTTCGAGGAACCGCGATCGTAAATGCCGTACCGAACATATTCTCCAAAGTTCTTCGGAAAGGTCGCGCGATTCCCGGTTGCCTGCGCGAACGCCTGGCTGGCGATCGGACTTGCGATTGCGACAAATAAGCAGATGATGCCGGAAATTTTGGCGCAGACAGATCGTTGTCTCGTTGAAGGCATTCAAGTTCCCCACATACACTCATTGACGCGTAGCCTATCTTGGTGCCGTCCATCGCATTAGACGCCCTCGTTTGCATGAGGTTAGAAAGCAGCCTTCTAAATCGGCTGGTAGAACCAACGGAGTAGGTCGAGGAAGGATGGAACACCGCAAAGACGTTTCGGTCGCAGCCATCTTGTTGGCGGCCGGACAGGCAAGGCGCATGGGAGAAAACGGCCCGCACAAGCTGCTGGCCGAGTTCGATAACGTGCCGCTGGTGCGTCGTTCCGCAATTGCATTGCTGGCCTCAAATGCTACGCCGATCGTTGCCGTGACGGGGCATCGGCAAGGAGATATCGAGCAGGCCTTGGCGGGACTCGATATCACCACTCTATTCAACCCGTCTTACGTGACCGGCATGGGCAGCTCGGTGGCTTGCGGGGTCTCGCATCCTAAAATTGCCGAGTGCGACGGTGTGCTTGTCATGTTGGCAGATATGCCGGGCATCATGACCGAGCATATCGATAGTATGGTACATGCCTTCCAGCAATCCGGCGGAGAAGCGATCGTGCGGGCGAGTTTTGGCGACAAACCTGGACATCCCGTCTTGTTCCCCCGATTGCTCTACGACCGCTTGATGAGACTGGAAGGCGATGTCGGGGCACGAGAGTTGATTGCCGATAGCGAACTCCCGGTCGTGATGATTGATATCGGTCCGGCCGCTTTGCTTGATGTCGATACGCCGACGGCCATTATCGAAAACGGGGGTGTCTTGCGTGACTGAGCCACGTCAATAGGCCGCTGCTCAGGAGGGTTGCCGGCCGGCGCCTCCTGCCTGACTGGCAGTTCGAAACGGCCGGCGAGGCCTACCTGTCCGCCCGCCGGTTAGTTTTACCGTTGCCCGCTCGGACGCATTCGCCACCTAATTACCGAGATGTTTGCATCCGGTTCCCCGTGGCACTCGACGGCCGTAGCGTAACGACCATAACAAGGCGTACTTCCGGTAGAGCGGCGGGCCGAGCTACGTTACCTCGCCGCTTATTCATAAGCCTGGTTTCTAAACTCATGCGGAATTGCGTGGGTTATCAACCATCCGCCTTTGGCCGATAACGTTCGTATGAATTGATCCAAAGCTGTGCTCGAGACAGCAATCAGGAGCTGGTAAAAATGTCATACGATCCGAAGGACTACCATGTCGATGCCCGCAGCCTGTGTTCCGGCATGTTGCTCGTCGCCGTCGCTCTTTGCGGCATAGCGCTTGCAAGCCTGGATTTCCATGGGACAGTGCAGGCAGGCTGGTCCGCGATGGCTGGTGAAATGGCGTCAGGCAAAGTCACTCAATGCAGCTAAGCAGGACAGAAACGAGAAACCGGCAGGGCGATGGGTTATCGAGCAGACTCGCGGTTTTGTTCGCGATCGCTGGCGGGATCGCCGTTGGAAACCTCTACTGGGCACAGCCGCTCCTAACCGAAATCGCCACAGCACTTCAGGTCTCGAGCGGAACGATCGGCCTGCTGGTGACCATGACCCAGATCGGTTACGCGGTCGGTATTCTTCTGATTGTCCCCCTTGGCGACATGCTCCCGCGGCGTGGTCTGATACCGGGCGTCATGGCCTGCTCGGCTTTTGCACTTCTCGGCGGCGCGTTGTCGCCGAGTTTCCCGGCGTTGGCGGCGGCCCTCGGCGCCGTCGGAATGACCACGGTCGCCGGCCAACTCCTGACACCGCTCGCCGGAGATCTGGCGACACCTGAAGAACGTGGTAAGGTCGTCGGCACCATCGTCTCGGGCCTGCTGGCGGGGATCCTCTTGTCCCGAACGATCAGCGGCGTTCTCTCCGACGCCTTCGGCTGGCGCGTCGTCTACGGTGTCGCGGCGCTGTGCACGCTTTTGATGGCTGCTGTGCTTTGGTTCATGATTCCCGCTGAACAGCCACGCCCTCGCGTCGCCTATCGCAAGCTCATCCTGTCTGTCTTCCAGATCGTGGGGAGATACCGGACCGTTCAAGTCACTCTGTTGATCGGCGCTCTCGCGTTCTCCGTCTTCACCCTCTTCTGGACCGGTCTAACATTTCTACTGAGCGCTCCGCCTTACTCCTACACCGTTTCTCAAATCGGTCTCGTCGGCCTTGTTGGCCTCGCAGGGGCACTTGCGGCGCGGCGCGTCGGCAGATTCCACGATCGTGGCTGGTCGGTCGCGGTGACAGGTCTTGCTCTCTGTCTGGCGACCGCATCGCTTGTGATAACCACGGTGGGTGCCGGCTCGATCATTTTCGTGCTTCTGGCCGTGCTCCTACTGGATGTGGCGATCCAAGCCGTGAACGTGCTCAATCAATCGCGCATCCTGTCGGTGCACCCCGCCTCCCGAAGCAGGCTTAACACGGCCTTCGTGGCCTGTAATTTTGTCGGCGGAGCCCTGGGATCTGCTTTGTCAGGACCGCTGTGGTCGTGGGGAGGATGGACGGCGCTGATGCTGTGTGGCGTGTCGTTAACGCTGCTCGCACTGGCCATCTGGTTTGGTGCGAGGCAAATACTCGGCACCACGAGTGTGAACCGAGACGGCGCGTGACGCGTCCGAAGTCATACACAGGCCTGGCCGCAAACGAAGTACCAATGAGCTGAGAGACAGACCTGAAAAAACACGATCAAGACGTCAGCCGGCGAAGCACAAGCTTGGGTATTCCGGCCAGCCGAAGTTGCTCATCGACGCGGGTACCGGTAGAAATCTGAACACTGAAGCAGGTCGCTTGCGGCGACCCGCCTTCAGTATTTTTTGAGCTTATGCGTCGAAGGCAAGTGAGCTTGACAGTTCCTTGTGGGCATCAATTTGTTGCTGCACTAGGGCAAGCTTCTGTTCGACCATGCCAACCGCGTCGGCGCCGGCGATGAAGCGTCGGGGCAACTCGGGCAGATTGATCAAGGTGATCAGGGCCTGGGCGAGTTTGGCCGGATCGCCGGGCTGCTGGCCGTTGGCGGACTTCCAGCCGGCAATGTTCTGGGCTCGGCGTTCGGCATAATCGCCAACGGCTGACGCCGCGTACTGGGTTGAATCGTCACTCAGAAGCTCCGTGCGGAAGAAGCCGGGATTGACGATCATGGTCTCTATCCCAAACGGCGCCACTTCCGGCTGCAGCGACTCGATCCAGCCATCGAGCGCGAACTTCGCTGCAGCGTAAGCGCTGCAGAATTCAAAGCCGACAAGGCTTGCGGTGGACGAGATGGATACGATCTTGCCGGACCCCTGGCGCCGCATCACCGGCAACACGGCGCGCGTGACATTCATGGGGCCGACGAGACCGCTCGCCAGCTGCAGATCTATCTGCTCGGGCGTCAGATCCTCGAAATAACCGGCGTAGAAGCTAGCGGCATTGTTGACCAGTACGTCGATGCGTCCAAAACGCTCGATCGCCGCGTTGACGGCGGAAACCGCGTCGGCCGGCTTCGTCACATCAAGCGTGGTCACCAGCAGATTTTCTGATGGTCCGACCGCCTCGGCGACCCGCTCCGGATTGCGGCCGGTAGCAACCAGCTTGTCGCCGGAGGCCAAAACCGCCTTGGCGAAGTCCAGGCCCATGCCGCGGCCGGCGCCTGTGATCATCCAAACTTTACTCATAGATGTTTTCCTTGGTGTTGGATCCCGTACGGTGCTGACTTCATAGCCAGCACCGCCGGGGTTGGGACGGCATGCTAGGCCGTTGCGTTATTTAATTCTTTCGTGCGGTCGTCTTTGACCTGAAACCAGCCTGTGGCAGCCTGGATAACGCCCCACAGTTTGCCTGGGATCTCGATCTCCGGAACTTTCGAGGTTCTGACCTCAACCTCGATCTGATTTTCGCTGCCATTTTTCGACAGCTCGACCCAGTTCGGATTGATGACCAGCCCCTGGCCGACTGCTATGAGCGACAGGCCAAGATCGAGAGCACGCCGTGCCTGGTCAGGTGTCCGGATCTGGCCGGCCGCAATGACCGGAACACGTCCTGCCACCCGGGTAGCGATCAACTCGGCGATCGTGCGGTGCTCGCCGCCATTGAAGGGCTTTGCTTCAAGTACATTGCTCAGCGACGCGTGGACGTAATCTACGCCGGTTTCGATAAGACGGTCGATCAACCCGTAGGCGTCGTCGATACGAAGACCGCCCTCTTCGGGTTCTTCGGGCGAAATTCGATATCCCAAAAGGAAGGGTCGCTTCGCAAATTTGTCGATGACCCGTTTGACCTCGACGACGACGGCGATCGGAAAGCGCATGCGGTTTTCGGGCGAACCACCCCACTCGTCGTCGCGCTGATTATAGAGTGGCGAGAAAAAGTTCTGAAGCAGGAAGCCGTGCGCGCCGTGGAGTTCGATACCGTCAAAACCGGCTTCGATAGCACGACGTGTGGCAGCGCCAAATGCAGAAATCACGTTGAGGATTTCGTCATGGGTTAAAGGGCGCGGCGTCACTCCAGCGGCGTTGAAGGGCCCAGCCGCCACCGGAACGGAACTGGCGCTGACAATATCCTCGACGGCTACCAGACTTGCCTCTGCCTTGTTGCCGGCATGGAAAATCTGAAGCACCGCTGGCGCTCCGCCACTTTTGGCTGCATCTGCCAGCCGGCGCAGACTTGGTGTGAATTTGTCATCGTAGGATGCGAACTCGCCGGTAAAGCCAATGCCGTTCGCCATGATATGCGTGCAACCTGTCAAAACCAGGCCAACGCCCTGTGTCCTGCGCCGGTAGTAGCCGATTTCCTCATCGGAGACGGTCCCATCGTCGTTCCCTGACCAAGTGGTCATCGGCGCCATGACGACATGGTTCCGGAGGGTCAATCCGTTCTGAAAGGTGAACGGTTCGAAGAGTGGAGTTTTCATGGTAAGCAGTCTTCCTTGCAATGTGAGCTGTTGAACAGACATTTAGCAACAAAGACGGGCGTTGATTATTCCGCGCAATCTGCATGAAGTTAGAAACGCGGCTTCTGAATAGGGATGTCGCGGCCAGTAACGAAAAAAATGCCGCCGCAGGATCAGCTGCGGCAGCATTTCATTGTGGGTGATGACCCAGGAGCGAAAGCGTTCCATCAGGTCAATCGATTCCCATCCAAGTCTCTGGAAGAGGTCGATCGCATTGACGCCCATGCGGGTCGGCCGCCTCGCGTTCGGCCCGAGGCATAAAACTTAGATCAGGCCACCATTCGCGAGAATCGTCTGGCCGTTCACCCACATGCTGTCGAAGGAACACAAGGCAGCGATCACGTCCGCGATGTCCTCCGGTTCGCCCAATCGACCATGCGGCGTGCGCTGAACAAAGCCGGCAATCGCCTGCGCATTATTTAGGTCCGTGAACAGCGTGGTATTGACTGGACCCGGCGCTATCGCGTTTACGGAAATCATGCGCCCTGCCAGTTCCTTGGCCAGGACATTGGCATAGATCTCCTGCGCGGCCTTGGTGGCTCCATATGGCCCGGTGGCGGGTAATCTCGCGTGCGCGACCGTAGAAGACAACGTGATGATGCGACCGTTGTTTCGAACGCGCCGTGCAGCTTCGCGCATCGTGTAAAAGCCGCCTTTCATGTTGACGTCAATCAACCGATTGAAGTTTTCATCCGTCATGTCGCTCATGGGTGTCTGACGTATGATCCCCGCATTTGCGACAACAACGTCGACGCCACCAAAAGCCTTGTCGTTTTCATCGAACAGTCGGCGCACCGCTTCGGGGTCACTAATGTCTGCCTGCACCGCGATCGCTTTTCCGCCTGCGCTCTCGATGTCGCGCACGACCTCATTGGCGAGATCGCGGTTCACGACGAAGTTCACTGTCACCGTGTATCCCTCGCGCGCAAGGCGTTTGGCCACAGCGCCCCCGATTCCGCGGGACGATCCCGTCACGATGGCCGCTTTTCCAGTGCCGCTGCCAGTGGTCTGCGCTGAGGCAGTTCCGGCGACGACGCCCGCTGCCAGCGGAGCGATCGCTACAGCGCCCAGTAGGCCGCGACGCGACATGGATGCCGGAGGTTGAAGGTCGTTCTGATCGGTCATGGTGCTTTCACTTTCCTGGGTGTTTAAGTTTTTGAAGCTGGCGATTGACATCCCAGAGCGCAGCGATGCGGTCGCCGCTTCCGGCGTCAGTCTAAGCAGGGGAACGAGAGGCTCGGACGGGTTTTTGGGCGGTCCGGCTTTGGGACCGCATCAGCTGTCCTAATTTGAAGAGCCGATTTGGCTTAGTTGCCCTTGCCAACTTCATATGGCGAACCGGCAGGATCAGTCTTCACAGTCCACTTGCCGCTCACCCGGAATGCAGAGGCCGTCCCGTAGCTATCTTCCATGAATTGGAAGAGTACGATTTTGCCGCCGCGGACCTTGGCGCGAATAGCTAGGGGTGACGTAACGGCTATCCCGGTTGCTTTAGCGCGATAGGTGAACTGGCCGAAGACGGCAACATTCTCACCTGCTCCAAATATGTCGAGAACCTTGAAGTCCTCCAGTGTTCCAAATTGCTGAACCCGCATAATCGCGTTGCTGTAGGCTTCTGGCCCCTTCTGGGTCCCGACCCACGGTATGATCTGCTTGAGTTCCGGGTTGTCGAAGTTCAACGAAATGTACGTAGCATCGGAAGCGACCAGACGCTTGGCAGCTGCCTCGACCTTGTCGGCACCGGTGTTGTTGAGGAAGTCGGCGACGATCCCGACGTTGTCGGATACTTCGGCTTTGTTTTCTTGGGCGATCGCGGCTGGCGCAGCCATCATGGCAGCGGTCGATACTGCTCCGGCCGTGGCAACCGCCAGAACAAGGCCAAAGCCGAGATTTTTAAAGTTGGACATCGATGTCTCCATATCGTTGCGATTCGTCAGATCGATGGCGCCAAGACACTTAAAGTGTAATGGACCACGTTCCGGCATCCGGAGATGCAGTGGTAGGACGAATAGATCCAAACTCATCGATTGATAATCCGGGCGATGTTCGCTTTAATAGTGCCATGGCGGAACAAATCGGAATAGACCGACTGACAGGTATCATAGCGTTTGCTCGTGCCGCATCGCTTGGCAGTTACACCGCTGCCGCTCGCTCCCTATCGATTTCTCCCTCGGCGATCAGCAAGAGCGTGCAGCGCCTGGAGGAACGGCTCGGAGTCCGGCTCTTCAGCCGCACTACGCGCTCTTTGACCCTGACTCCTGAAGGGCTTGCTCTTCATGAACGGGCGCTACGCTTGTTGCAACAGGCCGAGGAAATCGAACAGGCCGCAGCCGCGACGCGGGCCGAACCTGCCGGATTGATGAAGATCACTGCGCCTCTGCCGGTTGGAGTGCATCTCATCAGTCCGCATCTCCCGGCGTTCCGGGAGCGTTACCCGAAGGTCTCTATCGATCTCCGCTTGGGCGATACCTTCACAGACCTTGTCGAGGAAGGGATCGACGTGGCAATTCGCGTGGGCCAGCCGGTCGATTCACGCCTTATCGCCAGGATACTTGCGCCGAACAGGGTCTGCGCGTTCGCGTCGCCAGCCTACCTCGATCGACGTGGCATTCCGACGCGCCCCGAGGACCTCGATGGGCACGACTGCGTCAATTTCCGCTATCAGAGCTCGGGACAGTCGATGCGATGGCCCTTCCGGACTGGCGAGCGGATCCAGGAGATCTTGCCCAATGCCGGCATCGTCGTCGACAACAGCGATGCCGTCGTGGCGATCCTCGTGAACGGCGGAGGCATCGGTATTTCGGCGACGTACATCGCCGGTCCGTACGTCGCCCGCGGGGAATTGGTCCCGGTGTTGAAGACCTACTGGATGGACAGGCACCACATAACGGCGCTGTGGCCGGAAAGTCGGCGTGGCAATCCGAACGTAAGGGCGTTCGTTGCGTTTCTCGTCGAGCTTTTCCCAGATCCTACGCCGTGGGATACTGCATTCGCCCTCGCATAAACCGTTGATATACTGGACGACGGCTGCCGATCCGGCCGTGCGGGAAACGGCTTGAGGCCCCATCGACGGATGCGACCTGGAAAGCGGTTTGGATGTGTCTTAGGCGATACCCAGAAAAACGGCGAGCGATCTTGTGACTGCCAGGAGAGTATCGTCCTCCAGGCGGCCGATTTTCGGGCCAATTCTATCCCGTTTCACGGACATGGTTTTGTCCACCATCACTTGCGAGACTTTGCGCAAGCCGCTGAGCGTTGTCGGCTCGATTGTCGGCCGAATGAGCGGCGCATCGATGAGCGTGCTGGAAATCAACAGCACGGTAACCGTGCCGGTTGCATCAAACTGATCTGCCTGGATGATCAGCGCCGGACGCGGTTTGCCGAAATCGCCGGTGATGGCAACGGTTACGATGTCACCGCGCCTCACGCTTCACCGTCAGGATCCATGTCGGCGAGAGCGGCATCGAGGAAATCCTGCAAATCGCGATCGCCGACATCGGCAAGGGCCGCCTGAACCGACTGTCGATGGCATTCATCGGCAAAACCGGGGCGACGAGTATCTGGAACCCATATTTGCACGGGACGCAGCCCAGCGGCCCGCATGGCTTCACGGCGCTTTTGAACTCTTTCGTTGACCGGCGTTGCCATGACCAACTCCATTATGGCGTTACATGTAACATAAGAGCCCGGTACTACCATGTCAATGTGCCGACGGCCCAGGGCTGCGCGGGCACATGGAGAAAGACGAGATGCGCCTGGTGTTGGCCGGACGCATGGTCCCTACAGGCCGCCGTCCTTTTCGGCACTCGCCGCCATATGCTTGAGTTCGTCCCAGAGGCTTTCGGCGAAGCTGCGCAGGACCGTCAGCTCGAAGCTGTCGTCGCCGGTGCGGACGATCTGCACCGAGAGGTGACCGACCATCGTCATTGCCGAATGGCCTTCCGGGAAGATGGCGGGATCGAGATCGACGGCCGTGCCCTTTGAAAGAAGCGACCGCGAGGACCGGCCGGAAACGCCGATGCGGACGCGTCCGTGGCTCTGGTCCATGACGACGGCTTTTCCGGCCAGCGCTGCTGTAAGTGCGTCGAGACCGGCAGGCGCAAGCGGCTCGTCGCCGGCGACGAACCATTGGCGGAAGCCGGCCTTGCGGATCGAACTGTTGGTAAAGCCGGCTTTAACCAGTTCGGCGGCAAGGGCCGCCGGCTCGATCGTGCCGAGCACGTGCAGCAGATGGCCTTCGGCCAGGGCTTCCAGCCGAACGCCTGCCTCTGAGATACCGGCATATGCTGCTCTGGCGAGAACCGGTCTGTGCTTGGGAAGATCAGCCATGGAGCTTCTCGTTTTCAGGATCGACAAAGACGGGATGGCAGAGCACAGCATCGGTGAATTCATTGCGCAGCCCGTTCCAGACCGTCACCTTTTCACCGATGCGCTCCGGCCCGCGCCGGACCAGCGCCAGGCCGATCGTATGGCCGAGGGTCGGCGAAAAGGCGCATGATGTGACGTAGCCCTGGTCATTTTCGAGCGTCGCTGCATCACCGTCGGCAAGGATATGCGAGCCGGTGCGGAAGCCGCTTGCCGGATTGAGCGGCTTGACGCCGACGAGGCGGGGACGCTCGGGATCCTGCAGACCCTCGCGGGCAAGCATCGCCTTGCCGATGAAATCCGGCTTGGTCGATGACACCATGCGGCCGAAGCCGAGATCGCCTGGAGTGACCGTGCCGTTGATCTCGGCATGGGTGACATGGCCTTTCTCGATGCGCAGAACGCCGAGCGCTTCGGCGCCATAGGCGCAGATGCCGTGTTTCTTGCCCGCGGCCATGACGGCGTCGGCAACGCCTTCGCCGTAACCGGCCGGCACGGCAAGCTCGTAAGCGAGTTCGCCGGAGAAGGAGATGCGAAAGAGCCGGCCTTCGAGGCGGCCGCCGAATAGCGACACCTTGCGGGCGCTCATGAACGGGAAGGCCGCATCGGAGATGTCCTCGTCGACGATTTCGGAGAGGATGGCGCGCGATTTCGGCCCGGCAACGGCCATCTGCGCCCATTGATCGGTCGACGAGGCGAAGCAGACGTCGAGCTCCGGCCACAGCGTCTGGGCGCAGAATTCGAGATGGGTGAGCACGCCGGCGGCAAGCGCCGTCGTCGTCGTCATGAAAAAATGCTCGTCGCTGAAGCGGCTGGTGGTGCCGTCGTCATAGATCAAGCCGTCCTCGCGCAGCATGATGCCGTACCGCGCCTTGCCCAGAGCAAGCTTGGCGAAGCCGTTGCAATAGATGCGGTCGAGGAAGGCCGCGGCATCGCGGCCGAAGATTTCGATTTTGCCGAGGGTCGAGACGTCGCAGAGCCCGGCATTCCTGCGGATATTCAGCACCTCACGGTCGACGCTGTCGCGCCATGTGGTTTCCCCGGCGCGCGGGAACCAGGAAGATCGGTACCAGAGGCCGGTTTCGACGAAGACCGCGCCGTTCCTCTCGGCCCAGCCATGCAGCGGCGATTTGCGCCCCGGCTGGAAATGCTTGCCACGCGATGTTCCGGTCAAGGCGCCGAACGCGACCGGCGTATAGAACGGCCGGAAGGTTGTGGTTCCCACTTCGGCGGGCGAAACGCCGCGCGCCTCGGCGAGGATGCCGATGGCGTTGATGTTGGAAAGTTTGCCCTGGTCGGTCGCCATGCCTGATGTCGTGTAACGCTTGGCGAGCTCGACATGGCCGTAGCCTTCGCGCACGGCGAGGCCGAGATCCTTGAGATGCACGTCGTTCTGATAGTCGACGAAGGCCTTGCCCTTCGAGCCCTTGACCGACCAGAGCGGCTTTGCGCGCTGAGCGGCCTCCGGCGCAACAGCAAAGGCTGGCTCCGCCACTGCAAAGCCGATCGCCTTCAAGGCAACCGTCGCCTTTGCGGCACCATCGCCGAGGCAGGCCGCGGTTTGCGCAAGGCCGGCAGCCGAGCCGGCAACGGCAAGGCCTTCCTGGCCGGCCGGCGCCAGAAATGCCGAAGCTTCGTCCGACCATTGCGGCTTGGCGCCGCGATGGCAGGCAAGGTGGATGATCGGGCTCCAGCCACCCGACATGGCAAGCGCATCGGCGTCGATGCGGCGGATGCCGCCTGCGGTTTCGACGCTGACGCCGTTGAGGTGCTTGCCGCCAAACGCATCGATCACCCGGGCGCCCTTCAGCACCTCGGCGCTGCCCTGCCAGCTCCGACCTGCATCCGCACGGCTGTCGACGATCGCCGCGACCTGAAGGCCGGCGGCTTCAAGGTCGGCGGCGGTGCCGTAACCAGAATCGTCGGTGGTGAAGATCACCGTGCTTTTGCCAGGGGCCACTGCCTGCCGATTGAGATAGCTGCGCATGGCGCCTGCCATCATCACGCCGGGAATATCGTTGCCGCCGAAGACCAGCGGCCGCTCCTCGGCGCCTGTCGCCAGGATCGCCTGGCGGGCGACGATGCGCCACAAGCGTTCGACCGGGCGCTCGGGATCGGGCATCGCCACATGCTTCTGCACCCGTTCGACCGCGCCGAAGACATTGTCGTCGTACCAGCCGAACACGGTCATGCGCGGCAGGCGGCGTACATTCGAAAGCCCTTCCAACTCAGCCAACAGCTCGCCGAGAAGCGTGTCGGCCGGCTTGCCCTCGATCGTGCCGCCGTCTGAAAGCAGGCTGCCGCCGAGTTCGGGTCCCTCGTCGGCGAGGATGACCCGCGCGCCGGCCCGGCCGGCGGTGAGTGCCGCGGCAAGACCGGCCGGGCCGCCCCCGATCACCAGTAGATCGCAATGCGCCCAGCATTTCTCATAGGCATCGGGATCGGCCTCATAGGAGGCCCTGCCGAGGCCCGCCGCCTTGCGGATCACCGGCTCGTAGAGTTTTTCCCAAAGCGCCGCCGGCCACATGAAGGTCTTGTAGTAGAAACCGGCACTCAGGAAGGGCGAGAGCAGCCCGTTGACGGCGCCGACATCGAAGCCGAGCGAGGGCCAGCGGTTCTGGCTCTTGGCCGCCAGCCCCTGGTGAAGCTCGATCATCGTCGCGCGCGTGTTCGGTTCGGTGCGGCCGCCGCTGCCTGTCGTCACCAGCGCGTTCGGTTCGGCAGCCCCGGCCGTCAGGATGCCGCGCGGGCGGTGATATTTGAAACTGCGGCCGACGAGCTGGACGCCGTTGGCAAGCAGCGCCGAGGCGAGCGTATCGCCCTGATGGCCTGTGAGCGCCTTGCCGTCGAAGGTGAAGCCGAGTGTCGTGGCGCGGTCGATGCGGCCGCCCGAGGAAAGACGGAAGCTCGTCATGCCAGGTCCCCGCCAAGCTTGGAAAGCGCAGCATCCCGGACGCCATGGACTTTATGGGTGATGGTATCGCGCTCGACGATCAGCCAGCGGCGGCATCCAGAGGAATGGTGCCAATATTCGCTGTGGCTGCCACGCGGATTGTCGCGCAGATAGACATAGTCGAACCAGGCCTCCGCACCGGCATCCGGGGCCGGTCTGATAAGGCCCGCATCGCCGCGGATCGAGAATTCCTCCTTGGGCCGGGCGCCGCAATGGGGACATGAAATCAGGCTTGCCATCGTCAAATGTCCTCAGTGCAAATTGGGCTGGGCGCCGACGCCCTTTTCGTCGATCGGATAGCCGCGGGCGAAGCGGTCGAGCCGGAAGGCGCGGGCGGTCTGATGCGGGGTATTGCGGGCGATCAGATGGGCGTAGCAGAAGCCAGAGGCGGGTGTGGCCTTGAAGCCGCCGTAACACCAGCCGGCGTTGAGATAAAGATTGTCGATATGGGTGCGGTCGATGATCGGCGAGCCGTCCATGCTCATGTCCATGACGCCGCCCCAGGAACGCAAAAACCGCACGCGCGACAGCGACGGGATCATCGCCAGTCCAGCTTCGGCGACATGTTCGACCGAGGCCAGATTGCCGCGCTGGGCATAGGAATTGTAACCATCGATGTCACCGCCGAAGACGAGGCCACCCTTGTCCGACTGGGAGACGTAAAAATGACCGGCGCCGAAGGTGACGACATTGTCGATGAAGGGTTTCAGCCCTTCTGAGACGAAGGCCTGCAGCACATGGCTTTCAATCGGCAGGCGAAGGCCGGCCATATCGGCGACGGTGGTGGAATTGCCGGCCGCCGCCAGCGCCAGCTTGCCGCAGCCGATGAAGCCCCTGCTGGTCTCGACGCCGGTTACCTTACCATTTTCGCTGCGGATACCGGTCACTTCGCACTGGGTGATGATATCGACGCCGCGGCTGTCGGCGCCGCGCGCATAACCCCAGGCGACCGCATCGTGGCGTACCGTGCCGCCGCGCGGTTGGTACAAAGCGCCCATCACCGGGAAACGGGCATTGTCGAAATCGAGGAAGGGCAGTTTTTTACGCACGGTCTGCCGGTCGAGAAGCTCGGCGTCGACGCCGTGCAGCCGCATGGCATTGCCGCGGCGTGTGTAGGCATCGCGCTGCGCATCGGAATGGAAAAGGTTGAGGACGCCGCGCTGCGAGACCATGGCGTTGAAGTTGAAGTCCTGCTCCAAGCCTTCCCAAAGCTTCATCGACAGCTCGTAGAAGGGATTGTTGCCGGGCAGCAGGTAGTTCGACCGGATGATCGTCGTGTTCCTGCCGATATTGCCGGAGCCGAGATAACCCTTTTCGAGGACGGCGACATTGGTGATGCCGAATTCCTTGGCGAGATAGTAGGCGGTGGCAAGGCCGTGGCCGCCGCCGCCGACGATGATGACGTCGTAATGCGGCTTCGGCGCCGGATCGCGCCAGGCAGGCGCCCAGCTCCTATTGCCGCGAAGGCCGTTCAGGAAAATCGAAAGAGCGGAATAGCGCATGAGTGAGCCTCGAAAGAACAGGCCCATGATGCCAGAAAGCCAAGAGCGGACTTGCACAATAGGGACATGAATCGTAGAGAAAGAGACATGTCCTCACATGACAGCAGAAGCGTGCAGACGATCGGCTTCATCCTGATCCCGGGATTTGCGCTGATGTCCTATGCCTCGGCGACCGAACCGTTGCGGGCGGCCAATCTGCTGGCCGGTCGCGAAATCTATCGGCTGCAGACCTTTTCGCCGGATGGGACGCCCGCTCTCTCCTCCTCCGGCGTGACCGTGCCGGCCGAACCTCTTCCCGCCAGGGGCGCAGGCCTTGGAACGGTCTTCGTCTGCGCTGGCGGTTCGCCGCGCGACTGGCGTTATCCCGCTGTGCTTGCCTGCCTGCGGCAGCTGTCGCGCGAGGGTGTGAGGATCGGCGGCATCTCGGGCGGTCCGTATCTGATGGCCGCGGCCGGATTGCTTTCCGGTCGCGACTTCACCATCCATTGGGAACATGCGGCTACCCTTCTCGAGGCCTTCCCGGATCTCACGCCGCGCCAGGCGCGCTTCAAGATCGACGGCAACCGGATCACCTGCGGCGGCGGCATCGCGCCGCTCGACATGATGCATGTGCTGATCGCCGAGCGCATGGGGCCGGATTTCGCCCGCCGCGTCAGCGACTGGTATCTTCATACCGAGGTCAACGAGCCGGCGGCCCCCCAGCGCGCCTCGCTGGCGGAGCGTTACGGCGTCCACCATCCCGGCCTGCTCAGCGTTCTCGAACGAATGGAGGAGACGATCGAGATGCCGCTGGAGCGCGTCGCCATGGCACGTATCGCCGGCGTCACCACCCGTCATCTCGACCGGCTGTTCTCGACCCATCTCGGCACCACCTATCTCGATCAGTATCGCCGGATCCGACTGCAGCATGCCCACCGCCTGTTGAAGCAGAGCCCGCTTTCCGTCTCGGAGATCGCCGTCGCCACCGGCTTTTCCAGTCTGAGCCATTTTTCCCGGATGTTCCGCGCCGTCTACGGAACCGCTCCGCGTCAGGCGCGGCGGGAATAGTTTTCTTCACGGTTGAGGAATTTTCACTATGGCGATAGGGTTGCCTTTGAACACAAGCGAAGGTGGCAGCATGAGATCCAAGCTTCAAGCGGCAGAGCAACTGGAACAGACGCAAGGTGGACGCGCTGCCTTTTCCCAGGATCCGCACGCCGTTCGCGAGCCGAAGGAAAACAACCTCGAAATGGCGATCGGCCACGAGGTGCGCGCCTACCGCAAGAAACTCGGCATCACGGTCACCGACCTGGCCGCCGCCACCGGCATTTCGCTCGGCATGCTGTCGAAGATCGAGAACGGCAACATCTCGCCGTCGTTGACGACGCTGCAATCGCTGTCGCGGGCGCTCGGCGTGCCGCTGACCGCTTTCTTCAGGCGCTACGAGGAACCGCGCAACGCCGTCTTCGTCAAAGCGGGTCAGGGTATAGAGCTCGAGCGGCGCGGCACGCGCGCCGGCCACCAGTATAATCTGCTCGGCCATATCGACAACAACACCAGCGGCGTCATCGTCGAGCCCTATCTCATCACCCTGACGGCCGATTCGGACACCTTCCCGACTTTCCAGCACGAGGGCATGGAATTTCTCTACATGCTCGAAGGCGAGGTCGTTTACCGCCATGGCGACCAGCTTTTCCAGATGCAGCCGGGCGACAGTCTGTTCTTCGATGCCGACGCGCCGCATGGGCCTGAGCAACTGGTGAAACTGCCGAGCAAATACCTTTCGATCATCACCTATCCCCAGCGCGGCTCGAAAGGCTAACTTGCCTTAAAAGAAAAAATCTTTCTTACCAGTTGATATGCGAAAACAGACCTGCTAGTCCTTTCTCAACGCGAACGGAGGTTTGGTCATGTGCGGAATTGTGGGGCTGTTCCTCAAAGATAAAAGTCTCGAACCGGAGCTCGGCGCACTGCTGTCGTCCATGCTGGTGACGATGACGGATCGCGGACCGGACAGCGCCGGCATCGCGATCTACGGCAATGCCGTCGGCAGCAATGCCAAGATCACCATCCAATCAGCCAATCCAAAGGCGGATTTCGCCGGCCTCGATGCCGAGCTCGGCCAGGCGATCGGCACGCCCGTCGCCATCCAGATCAAGAGCACACACGCCGTCATCACCCTTGCGAAGGACCTGATCGACGCGGGCAGGGCAGCCATTGCCGAACTGCGCCCTGACGTGCGCATCATGAGCAGCGGCGATGCGATCGAGATTTACAAGGAGACCGGCCTGCCGAAGGACGTCGTCTCCCGCTTCGCGGTCAACTCGATGGCCGGCACCCACGGCATCGGACATACCCGCATGGCGACCGAATCGGCGGTGACGACGCTCGGTGCCCATCCTTTCTCCACAGGTTCCGACCAGTGCCTGGTGCATAACGGCTCATTGTCGAACCACAACAATCTGCGCCGCGAGCTGAAGCGCGAAGGCATGTCCTTCGAAACGGAAAACGACACCGAGGTCGCGGCCGCCTATCTGACGGCAGAAATGGCCAAGGGCAAGAATCTCGGCCAGGCGCTGGAAGGCGCGGTCGATGATCTCGACGGTTTCTTTACCTTCGTTGTCGGTACCAAGTCCGGCTTCGGCGTTCTGCGCGATCCGATTGCCTGCAAGCCCGCTGTCATGGCCGAAACGGACCAGTATGTCGCCTTCGGTTCTGAATACCGGGCACTGGTCAATCTGCCCGGCATCGAGACTGCCCGGGTCTGGGAGCCGGAGCCTGCAACCGTCTACTTCTGGGATCACCAGAAATCGGATTGACCGGCGCCTCATGCGTATTCTCCAAGGGTTATTGAAACATGCCTGTCATTGATCTTGCCACTACGCCGTTGCGTGAACTCAACAGTGCCCTGCACAATATCCAGCAAGGTTCGAACGACCTTTCCTTCGAAGTCGTCAATCCGCGCGGCAGCCATTCGGTTGCCGTCGGGATCGATGCGCCCGTCACCGTCGATGTGAAGGGACCCGTCGGCTACTACTGCGCCGGCATGAACGACGGCGGGACCGTCACCGTTCATGGTTCGGCAGGTCCGGGTGTCGCCGAAAACATGATGTCGGGAACCGTCGTCATCGAGGGCGATGCCAGCCAGTATGCCGGCGCAACCGGACGCGGCGGCCTGCTCGTCATCAAGGGCAATGCGGCGTCGCGCTGCGGCATCTCGATGAAGGGCATCGACATCGTCGTTCACGGCAATATCGGCCACATGTCCGCCTTCATGGGCCAGTCCGGCCACCTCGTGGTGCTCGGCGATGCCGGCGATGCGCTTGGGGATTCGCTTTACGAGGCAAAGCTCTTCGTGCGCGGGTCGGTCAAGAGCTTGGGTGCCGATTGCATCGAAAAGGAGCTGCGGCCCGAGCATCTGACGAAGCTCGCCGAACTTCTCGAAAAGGCTGGCGTGACCGAAGTAAGGCCGGAGGAGTTCAAGCGTTACGGCTCGGCCCGCAAGCTCTACAATTTCAACATCGACAATGCCGACGCGTATTGAGGCGAGGGACCATCATGAGCTATCACAACCCCCATACCCCGCCACGCAAGTCCGCGACTTTCGACGATTACACGCTGGCGGAGATCCGGCGTGCGGCGGCGACCGGCATCTACGACATTCGTGGCGCCGGCACCAAACGCAAGGTTCCGCATTTCGACGATCTGCTGTTTCTCGGCGCATCGATCTCGCGTTATCCGCTCGAAGGCTACCGCGAGAAATGCGACACGTCGGTCGTCCTCGGCACGCGCTTTGCCAAGAAGCCCATTTACCTGAAGACGCCGATCACCATTGCCGGCATGAGCTTCGGCGCCCTGTCCGGCAATGCCAAGGAAGCGCTCGGACGCGGCGCGACGATAGCCGGAACCTCCACCACCACAGGCGATGGCGGGATGACCGATGAAGAGCGCGGCCATTCGCAGACGCTGGTCTACCAATATCTGCCGTCGCGATACGGCATGAATCCGAAGGACCTGCGTCGCGCCGATGCGATCGAAGTGGTTGTCGGCCAGGGCGCCAAGCCCGGCGGCGGCGGCATGCTGCTCGGCCAGAAGATCTCCGATCGCGTCGCCAACATGCGCAACCTGCCCAAGGGCATCGACCAGCGCTCGGCTTGCCGCCATCCGGATTGGACTGGCCCGGACGACCTCGAAATCAAGATCCTCGAACTGCGCGAGATCACCGACTGGGAAAAGCCGATCTACGTCAAGGTCGGCGGCGCGCGTCCCTATTACGATACGGCGCTTGCGGTGAAAGCCGGTGCCGACGTGGTGGTGCTCGATGGCATGCAGGGCGGAACCGCCGCGACGCAGGATGTCTTCATCGAGAATGTCGGCATGCCGACGCTCGCCTGCATTCGTCCGGCGGTTCAGGCGCTGCAGGATCTCGGCATGCATCGCAAGGTGCAGCTGATCATCTCGGGCGGCATCCGTTCCGGCGCCGATGTAGCCAAGGCTTTGGCGCTGGGTGCTGATGCCGTCGCCATCGGCACGGCGGCGCTCGTTGCGATCGGCGACAACGATCCGCATTGGGAAGACGAATACAAGAAACTCGGCACGACGGCCGGCGCCTATGACGACTGGCATGAAGGCAAGGACCCGGCCGGCATCACGACGCAGGACCCGGAACTGATGAAGCGTCTTGATCCGGTCGCCGCGGGCCGCCGTCTCGCCAACTATCTGAAGGTGATGACGCTGGAAGCCCAGACCATCGCGCGCGCCTGCGGCAAGAACCACCTGCATAACCTGGAACCGGAAGATCTTTGCGCGCTGACGATGGAGGCGGCCGCCATGGCCCAGATCCCGCTCGCCGGCACAAATTGGTATCCGGGCAAGGGAGGCTACTGATTTTTACCGGCCGGGCGAAAGTCCGGCCGTCTCGCATTCATAACCAAGGTGTCTCCAAAAAATCCAAAGGGGAACGAGAATGACACTGGATCTTGCTGCTTTTGCTAGAGACAAAGGCATCAAATATTTCATGATCAGCTACACCGACCTGTTCGGCGGCCAACGTGCCAAGCTGGTCCCGGCAGAAGCCATTGCCGATATGCAGAAAGATGGCGCCGGCTTCGCGGGCTTTGCAACCTGGCTCGATCTGACGCCCGCCCATCCCGACCTGTTTGCGGTTCCCGATGCGTCCTCCGTCATCCAGCTCCCGTGGAAGAAAGACGTCGCATGGGTTGCAGCCGACTGCGTCATGGAGGATCAACCCGTCGAACAGGCACCGCGTGTGCTCTTGAAAAGACTGGTCGCTGAAGCTGCGAAAGAAGGGCTCCGGGTGAAAACCGGCGTGGAGCCCGAGTTCTTTCTGATCTCCGCCGACGGCTCGGTGATTTCAGATCAGTTCGATACCGCCGAGAAGCCTTGCTACGATCAGCAGGCCGTGATGCGTCGCTACGACGTCATCGCCGAGATCTGCGACTACATGCTGGAACTCGGCTGGAAGCCCTACCAGAACGATCACGAGGATGCGAACGGCCAGTTCGAGATGAATTGGGAGTATGACGACGTTCTGAAGACGGCGGACAAGCACTCCTTCTTCAAGTTCATGGTCAAGTCGGTCGCCGAGAAACACGGGCTTCGCGCCACCTTCATGCCGAAACCCTTCAAGGGCCTGACCGGAAACGGCTGCCACGCCCACATCTCGGTGTGGGACCTCGACGGCAAGGTCAACGCCTTCGCGGACAAGGAGATGGCCTTTGGGCTCTCGGCTCAAGGCAAGACCTTCCTCGGCGGCATCATGAAACATGCCTCGGCGCTTGCCGCGGTCACCAATCCGACGGTCAACTCCTACAAGCGCATCAACGCGCCACGCACGACCTCGGGCGCTACCTGGTCGCCGAATACCGTGACCTGGACCGGCAACAACCGCACCCACATGGTGCGCGTGCCGGGACCGGGACGTTTCGAGCTGCGTTTGCCGGACGGCGCTGTCAATCCCTACCTGCTGCAGGCGATCATCATCGCGGCCGGTCTCGACGGTATCCGCAGCCAGGCAGACCCCGGCCGGCACTACGATATCGACATGTATGCCGAGGGGCATCTGGTGAAGGACGCGCCGCGCCTGCCGCTCAACCTGCTCGATGCGCTGCGCGCCTATGATGCCGACGAGGGCCTGAAGCAGGCGATGGGGCCGGAATTTTCCGCCGCCTACCTGAAGCTCAAGCATCGGGAATGGGATGCCTATTGCTCGCATTTCACCCAATGGGAACGCGACAGCACGCTCGACATCTGAGCGCCGACCGATGTCTTCGACATGCCGGAGCGGAAGCTTCGGCATGATCGCATTATCGGTACCTGATCTCGCAAAGGAAAAGACGGCATGAAAAACGTCGTACTCACCGTATCCTGCAAGTCGACGCGCGGCATCGTGGCGGCGATTTCGAGTTATCTGGCCGACAAGGGCTGCAACATCATCGACAGCTCGCAGTTCGACGATCTCGATACCGGCAAGTTCTTCATGCGCGTCAGCTTCATTTCGGAAGAGGGTCTTTCGGGGACCGAGATCGGCG
>NZ_AEYF01000008.1 GCF_000292525.1 Rhizobium sp. CCGE 510 | reverse complement strand
CCGCAACCGGTCTCGACCACGGTCGACGAGATGGAGGTGCTACGCTCCGAGATCTCCGGCCTGCGCGACCGGCTTCGTGTTCATACGTTCGAAGTGCGGCAGCCGCTGCGTTGAACGAACATTTCCTTGCATTTTTGATATTGCATTGCTGCTTTCCGACAGGATAGGGCGTTAGCGGGCATTTGACGCTCGCCAACTATCCATAGATTGACGCGAAACAGGGCGGAGAGACGCGTGGCGACAGTAATCGACGGTAAAAACGTAGCTGCATCGGTCATTCAGACGGTCAAGAGTGCGACGACAGCGCTGGAAAAGAGCCGCGGCGTCACGGCAGGCCTTGCGGTTGTCATCGTCGGCGACGATCCGGCAAGCCACGCCTATGTCGGCTCTAAGGGCCGCATGGCCAAGGAATGCGGCTTCAAATCCGTCCAGCATACGCTGCCGGCCGAGACCAGACAGGAGGAACTGGCAGCCCTCGTCGCCACCCTCAACGCCGATCCGTCGATCCACGGCATCCTGGTGCAATTGCCCCTGCCGAAGCCGCTCGACAGCGAGCCGATCATCCAGTCGATCCTGCCGGAAAAGGATGTCGATGGCCTCAGTATCGCCAATGCCGGCAAGCTTGCCATCGGCGACCTGAAGACCGGACTGGTTTCCTGCACGCCGGCCGGCGCCATGGTCTTCGTCCGCCGCACCCATGGCGAGGACCTCTCCGGCCTCAACGCCGTCGTCATCGGCCGCTCCAACCTGTTCGGCAAGCCGATGGCGCAATTGCTGCTCAACGCCAATGCGACGGTGACGATCGCCCATTCAAGAACCAAGAACCTTTCCGAGGTGTGCCGCAACGCCGATATCCTGGTGGCCGCCGTCGGCCGGCCGGAGATGGTCAGGGCCGATTGGGTCAAGCCGGGTGCGACGGTCATCGACGTCGGCATCAATCGCGTGGCAGCCCCCGAAAGAGGCGAGGGCAAGACCCGGCTCGTCGGCGACGTCGCCTTTGAGGAGGTCTCTGCGGTCGCCAGCACCATCACCCCGGTTCCCGGCGGCGTCGGGCCGATGACCATCGCCATGCTGATGGCCAACACGGTCATCGCCGCCCATCGCACTGCAGGTGAGGTGCCGCCGAAGTTTTGATTGGAATGCCGCCGGGCGGGCTTGCCACGGCGTGAAAGACTTATATAGTCAGGAAATAAATATTCCGTAGAGGAAATAAGAGGGAACGGAAATGGCTCTATCATGGCGTTTCTCCGTGTTAGCGGATCGGCATCGCGCTCTGGGATCGAAGCTTGAAGACTGGAGCGGCATGGGAACCGCCTGGACCTACGACAAGGACATGTCGGAAGAGCATGTCGCGGTCCGCACCAAGGCCGGCCTCATGGATGTCTCGGGCCTGAAGAAAGTACATCTGGTCGGCCCGCACGCCATCGCCGTGCTCGACGCCATAACCACCCGCGACCTGACCAAGATCTATCCCGGCCGCTCGGTCTATGCGACCATGCTGAACGAGCGCGGCCACTTCACCGACGACTGCATCGTCTATCGCACCGGCCCGAATTCCTGGATGCTGGTGCATGGCTCCGGCTCCGGCCACGAGGAAGTCGTCAAGCAGGCAGCCGGCCGAAATTGTGCCGTGCTCTTCGACGACGATCTGCACGACCTGTCGCTGCAGGGCCCGCTCGCGGTCGATTATCTCGCCAAATACGTGCCCGGCATCCGCGACCTCAAATATTTCCACCATATGCAGACGACGCTGTTCGGCGCGCCGGTGATGATCTCGCGCACCGGCTATACCGGCGAACGCGGTTACGAGCTCTTCGTGCGCGGCCAGGACGCCGTCATGGTCTGGGACCGGATCGTCGAGGAAGGCAAGGAGATGGGCATCATCCCCTGCTGTTTCTCGGTTCTCGACATGCTGCGCGTCGAAAGCTACCTGTTGTTTTACCCCTACGACAATTCGCAGATGTATCCTTTCGCCGACCAGCAGCCCGGCGACAGCCTCTGGGAACTCGGCCTCGACTTCACCGTCAGCCCCGGCAAGACGGGCTTCCGCGGCGCCGAGGAACATGCCCGCCTGAAGGGCAAGGAGCGCTTCAAGATCTTCGGCATGCTGATCGACGCCGACGAGCCGGCCGATCTCGGCGACGACGTCTTTGCCGACGGCAAAAAGGTCGGCGTCATCACCTGCCCGAGTTATTCGTCGCTGACGAAGAAATCCATGGCGATCGCCCGTCTGGATGTTGACAAGGCGGTGCATGGGACGAAACTCGAAGTCCGCGGCAAGACCGTGAAGGCAAGCGCCACCGCCCACACGCTTCCCTTCGACGATCCGGAGAAGAAGAAGAGGATTGCCGTAGGTTAAGGAGCACGCAAATGCTCGTTGCAGGCATCAAGAGCCGACCAGTCTACAAGGGCCTGACCATCCAGCCGAACGCCCGGCGGCACATTTTCGCGCTCGAGGGGGAGGGCGCCAAGGCTCTCCTCGATCAGCAGGCAGCACTTGACGAGGCGGCTCTTTCCCGCAGCGCAATCCTCTATGTCGCCCGCGGCTCGCAAGGGTCTGGCCTGGACGAGGCGCTGCGCCACCTCGGCGCCGACATGTTCTTCACCGCGCCGACGATTGCAACGCTGCTCTTCCGATTGAAGGGCTCGCTCGCCACCGCCCATATGGGCACGCGGCTTTACATCTCGGGCACGGAGGGCTTCATCGGCCAGGCGATGCTCGTGGCGCTCGATTACGGCATGGACCACGCCTCCGTTATCACCGAGCACCGCGGGTCGCTCGCCAGGCGCGTGCAATGCGTCCATTGCAAGGGCATCACCGACGACGTCACCACCAGCCCCTTTGCCTGCAGCCATTGCGGGCTGACGCTTCTGGTGCGTGACCATTATTCGCGCCGGCTCGCCGCCTTCCAGGGCGTCAATATCGATGCGGAAGAGCCTGGCAGCGCGCCCAATCCGGAGGAGTTGTTCCTTTGAGCGGTGGTACAGAAATTCCCGTGCGCGTGGCGCGGATCACGCCGATCGCCGAGCGGGTCAAACGTTTCCGCTTCGAGCGCCTGGACGGCAAGCCGATGCCCTATTTCTCCGGTGGCGCCCATATCATCGTCTCGATGAACGATGGCGGCCATATGCGCCGCAACGCCTATTCGCTGATGTCGCCGCCGCATGATTGCACAGCCTTTGAGATCAGCGTCCTGCATGTCGAGGATTCACGCGGCGGCTCCACCTTCATGCATGAGAAGGTGAGCGAAGGCGACGAACTTAAGGTCAGCTATCCCGTCAACCTGTTCCAGCCGGACTGGCGCGGGCGCAAGCATCTTCTGATCGCCGGCGGCATCGGCATTACCCCCTTCATCGCGATGATGGAGCAGTTTTCCCGCGAGGGTGCCAGTTTCGAGCTGCACTACGCCATTCGTTCGCGCGACCGCGGCGCCTACTGGCGGGAACTCGTCGAACGTTATGGCGGACATCGGATCAAGATCTATTGCGATGCCGAAGGCAGCACCATTCCGTTGACACGCCTGCTCGACAGCCAGCCGCTCGGCACGCATCTCTATGTTTGCGGCCCGTCCGGCATGATCGACGGCGTGCTGAAAACCGGCATCAACGCCGGCTGGCCGGAGCAGAACCTGCATTCGGAACGGTTCCTGTCGTCGCTGCCCGGCAAGCCCTTCGCGATCGAGCTCCTACGGTCCGGCAAGACCGTGAAGGTCGGCCATCACGAAAGCATGCTGGAGGCGATCGAGGCGGCGGGCGTCGATGCGCCCTTCCTCTGTCGCGGCGGGGCCTGCGGTCAATGCGAGACCGGGGTCGTCACCTGCGACGGCAAGCTGCTGCACAATGACGTCTATCTGACGAGCGAAGAAAAAACATCCGGCCGCAAGGTGATGATCTGTGTTTCCCGCTTCGAGGGAAACACGCTGCATCTTGATCTCTAGCGGCATCTGATAAAGCGGAACAAGGAGACAGGACATGGCAATCGTCTTCAAGCAGGAAACCTTCCGGAACGATTTCAGCTATCGGAACAGCCCGGAAAACATCCGGCGTTTCCCGTTTCCCTTCGACCGCGACGAATACATGTATTCGGTCAATATGGAGCCGCATGTGCGCGGCCGGGCGGGAACCGTCTACGAAAGCCTGATCGACGTCGACGAGCATTACGTCGCCGAGATGCATGACCGGGCGCTGGTGCTGAAGGAAGATCCGCTGCGTTATCAGGCGCTGCCGCACATGATGAGCGCGCAATGGGATACGCTCGAATTGCTGATGGAAGAGCAGGCGGCGGGTTATCCCGACCACTTCACGCTGATCCGCAACGGTGACCAGTGGCGCTGGATCAACCGCCCGCTCGGCATCGACGACAGCTTCACCTTCGGCGATGCTTCGACGCTGCCCTATGAGCCCTTCGAATATATCACCCGCCAGGCCCAGGGCGATTTCTGCATCGTCGACCAGCGCGACGGCAATCTGTGGATGGATGCCGGCATGGTAACGACGCAGGCCGACTGGTCGCTCGATTTCGATATCGGCATGAACTTCATGGAATGGCACGGGCCGGTGCCGCTTGCCCACCAGATCGGCGTCTTCGACCGGGCGCTGAAATTCCTGTTGAACCTGCAGCAGGGCAAGCCGACACGACGCTTCAACTGGACGATGACGATCAATCCGCGGCTCGACACCAGCCCGGAGAATTATCACAAATGGGGTCCTGACCGCACGACGGTGACGCCGGAGAATGTCGGCGAGAAGGTGCATCTGCGTGTCGAGTTGCAGAGCCTGTGGCGCCTGCCGCGCTCCAACGCCATCCTCTTCGTCATCCGTTGCTACCTGATGAACATGGAAGAGCTCGCCACCGTGCCGAAATGGGCGCGGCGCTTCCCGCGGGTGCTGAAGACGCTGCCGCCCGAGCTTATCGACTATAAGGGCCTCACCCGTTTCCGCGAGACGACGATCGAGTGGTTTTCCAAATATGACGATGGGGCGCCGACCAGCCCCGGCATTTATCCGGACTGAGGCGCAGCGATGCGCACCAGCGTTGCGTGTCTTTTAAGGCGCGCAAACTAGGCAATGATATATAATCAAGAGGGGAATGCTTCATGACTAGAGTTGCCGTCATCGGTGCCGGTCCTTCCGGGCTGGCGCAGCTGCGCGCCTTTCAATCGGCCGCCCAGAAGGGCGCCGAAATCCCGGAGATCGTCTGCTTCGAAAAACAGTCGGACTGGGGCGGGCTCTGGAATTATACCTGGCGCACCGGGCTCGACGAATATGGCGAGCCGGTCCATGGCAGCATGTATCGTTACCTCTGGTCGAACGGCCCGAAGGAATGCCTCGAATTCGCCGATTACTCCTTCGAGGAGCATTTCGGCAAGCCGATTGCCTCCTATCCGCCACGCGCCGTGCTCTGGGACTATATCAAGGGCCGCGTCGAGAAGGCGAATGTCCGCCACTGGGTGCGCTTCAGCACGCCGGTGCGCATGGTTCGCTTCGACGATCAGACGAAGAAATTCACGGTGACGGCGCATAACCGCGTCGAGGACCGGATGTATGACGAGGAGTTCGACTATGTCGTCGTGGCATCAGGTCACTTCTCGACGCCGAACGTGCCCTATTTCGAGGGTGTCAAGACTTTCGGCGGCCGCGTGCTGCATGCCCACGACTTCCGCGACGCGCTGGAGTTCAAGGGCAAGGACATCCTGCTCGTCGGCCGCAGCTATTCGGCCGAGGACATCGGCTCGCAATGCTGGAAATACGGCGCGAAATCGGTAACGACCAGCTACCGCTCGAAGCCGATGGGCTTCAAATGGCCGGAGAATTTCGAAGAACGGCCGCTGCTGACCAAGCTTGAAAACCGCACGGCGCATTTCCTCGACGGCTCGACCAAGGACGTCGATGCGGTGATCCTGTGCACCGGATACCAGCACCATTTCCCCTTCCTACCTGACGATCTCCGGCTGAAGACCGCCAACCGCCTCTGGGCCGACAGCCTCTACAAGGGGGTGATCTTCGACAAGAACCCGCAGCTCTTCTATATCGGCATGCAGGACCAGTTCTATACTTTCAACATGTTCGACGTGCAGGCTTGGTGGGCGCGCGACGTGATGATGGGCCGTATCACCCTGCCGCCGGAAGAGGAGCTGAAGGCCAATTTCGACATGTGGCGCGCCCGCGAGGAGACGCTCGAGGATGCCGAGCAGATGATCTGGTACCAGGGCGACTACGTGAAGGAACTGCTTGCCGAGACCGATTATCCCTCCTTCGACATCGAGGGCACCAACAAGACCTTCATGGAATGGGAACATCACAAGGCGGACAATATCATGGGCTTCCGCGACCATGCCTATCGATCGCTGATGACCGGCAACATGTCGCCGAAGCATCACACGCCCTGGGTCGAGGCGCTCGACGATTCCAAGGAGGAATATCTGCGTAACTGAACGGACGGAGACCCATGCCGGATGAAGGTGTCCGTTCACTTTCTTCCGGCATCTTATCCCGGTGTCTTTGACACCGAGACGACATAAATCCATCTGCAACTCTTCTCTTCGGATGTGGCCTTCATGGATTTTCAAACGAGCATTCTCGGGCGCATGAGCGGTTTTCTCTATCGCTGCCGCGCCGATGAAAACTACACGATGCTTGAAATGACCAATGGCATCGAGCGCATCTTCGGTTATCCCGTCGACGAAATCATCGGCAACCGCACGCGGACCTTCACCTCGATCATGTACGAGGAAGACGTGCCTTTGATGGACGAGATCGTCGGCCAGGCGCTGGAGAAGCGCACCGACTGGACGATGGAATATCGCATCCGCCACGCCATGGGCCATTTGATCTGGGTAACCGAGACCGGCGGCGGCATCTGGGATCAGAAGGGTGAACTTCTCTACCTCGAAGGCAGCATCATCAACATCGAATCGCTTTACCAGCGAATCGATGAACGGACCGCCGATATGCGCGTCACCGCTTCGAAGACCAACGAGATCCTGCAATCGCTGCGCTACCTCAAGCTGCTCGCCGTCAATGCCGGCATCGAGGCGGCCCGCGCCGGCACGGCAGGATCGGGCTTTGCCGTGCTTGCTGCCGAGATGCGCACGCTCGCCAACTCCTCCGAAGAGGCCGCACGCGCCATTTCCGACGCGCAACGCAAGGCCGGAGGCTGAGCGTTTCCCCGGGCTACAAAATATTTCTGACCGCCGACGAAAGTCCGCTTATTAACCGTTTGATGCTTCCTGATATTGCCTCATTTTTTCAATGGATTGCTGCGATTCCGCGGCTGGAAAACCGCGTGCCGCTGCGGGGAATCTTAAGGCTGTGTTAACTTTTTGTTAACCATAGAAGCGCTACACATGGTCAACGATTTCTTCACATAGATGACCAAAGTGCTAACAGACGCTCGCTCTATCCGCATCAAGGGCCGCTCTTTCCTGGCGGTCATGCTATCCCCGGATCTTCCCATCGATGATTGGTTGATCAGGCTGGACGATCTGGCTGCCCGTTCAGCCGGCTTCTTCCTGGGGCGCCCTGTCGTGCTCGACCTGACGGACCTGCAGATCGACAAGCCGCAGCTCAAGGAGCTCATCGCCGAACTTGCCAAGCGCAATGTCAGCATCATGGGCATTGAGGGCGCGCGACCTTCCGTTCTCGGCTCCGGCATGCCGCCGGCGCTCAAAGGCGGCCGCTCTGCTTCCGACATCGAGGTTCAGCCGAATGAGCCTGTCGATTCGTCGAGCAAACCGGCTTCCCCCGAGCTCCGCCCGGCAACGACGCAATCGATCGTCATCCGCGAACCCGTGCGCTCGGGACAATCGGTGATCTTCCCGGAGGGCGACGTCACCGTCATCGGATCGGTCGCGTCGGGCGCCGAGGTCATCGCCGGCGGCTCGGTCCATATCTACGGGGCGCTGCGCGGCCGCGCCATGGCAGGGTCCATCGGAAACGCATCGGCGCGGATCTTTTGCCGCAAGCTCGAGGCCGAGCTGGTGGCAATCGACGGCATCTACAAAATGGCGGAAGACATGGCCCCCAATCTTCGCGGACAGGCTGTCCAGCTCTGGCTCGAAGACGACGCGATCATGGCAGAGAAAATCATCTGAGCCGGCTGCGGCCGCGACAAAGGAGAGAGAAATGGGGAAAGTGATCGTCGTCACGTCAGGCAAGGGAGGGGTTGGCAAGACGACCTCGACCGCCGCATTGGGAGCGGCCCTGGCGCAACGCAATGAAAAAGTCGTCGTCGTCGATTTCGACGTCGGCTTGCGCAATCTCGACCTTGTCATGGGCGCCGAACGCAGGGTCGTCTACGACCTGATCAATGTCATCCAGGGCGACGCCAAGCTTACCCAGGCGCTGATCCGCGACAAAAGGCTGGAGACGCTGTTCCTGCTGCCGGCCTCGCAGACGCGCGACAAGGACAATCTGACGGCGGAGGGCGTGGAACGGGTCATCACCGATCTGAAGCGCTATTTCGACTGGATCATCTGCGACAGCCCCGCCGGGATCGAGCGCGGTGCAACGCTTGCCATGCGCCATGCCGATGTTGCCGTTGTCGTCACCAATCCGGAAGTCTCGTCGGTACGCGATTCGGATCGCATCATCGGTCTGCTGGATGCCAAGACCGCCAAGGCCGAACGCGGCGAGCGGATGGAAAAACACCTGCTTCTCACCCGCTACGACGCCAACCGCGCCGAGCGCGGCGACATGCTCAAGGTCGACGACGTCCTGGAAATCCTGTCCATCCCGCTGCTCGGCATCGTGCCCGAAAGCATGGATGTCCTGCGGGCGTCCAACATCGGGGCGCCGGTCACGTTGGCAGAAAGCCGCAGCCCGGCTGCGATGGCCTATTTCGATGCCGCCCGCCGGCTCGCCGGCGAGTTGGTGCCGATGGCGATCCCTGAGGAAAAGCGGAATATTTTCGGCAAAATCTTCGGACGGAGGGCGGCATGAATATTTTCCGTCTTTTCAACAAGCAGAGAACCGCACCGGCCGCTCGCGAACGCCTGCAGGTGCTTCTTGCCCACGAGCGCTCTTCGACGGGCTCGGACCTCGTCACGCTGCTGCGCGAAGAAATTCTCGCGGTGATCGCCAAGCACGTACAGCTCGACCACGACAAGGTGCAGGTAACGATCGATCGCAACGAATACGTCTCGACGCTCGAGATCGATGTCGAAATCCCGTTGAATGCAGCCGTGCAGGCCGCTTGAAAGAGCGCGCTGCCTGTTCAGACGACAGGCAGCGCTGACAGTCACGACTTTCTGGCTTTTCGATTGGCGTAGCGCAGGTCGCGTGCGGCCTTACGGGCGGCTTCATCGGCAATCACCCGAGCGATCCGGTCCTTGTCAGCGGCTTCGCGCGCGTCGGCGTCGGCACGTGCTTCGGCCTCGGCGGCCGCCTGACGTTCAGCTTCTGCGGCTTGAGCCCGCTCCAATTCCTCACGCTTTACCCGTTCCCGCTCGGCGCGACGTTCTTCCCTGGCTTCAGCGACAGCTTGACGCTCTGCCTGCTTTGCGAGCCGGGTGGGTTCGGCCGTATCCTTGGCAGTACGATAAGCGTTGAGGAGAGCTGCCTTGGCTTCGGCAGCGGCGCTGCGACGATCGGAAAGCTCGTTGTTTTTGGCGTGTTTCAACTTTGTTACCTGACTATTTGGCTTCGACGTTAGAGCATGATGCCGAAAACCGTGCGGTTTTCGAAGACCCTATGCTCTATTTCTTCGATTTGGATCCAGATGATATTATGCCAATCCGGCGTAAAATCATCCAGACTTAAATCAAATTTTCTTTTTTCGCTTCACAGCCGGGGTTGTGGCCGCCATCGAGCGATCCTGCAATTCTTTGGCCTCACGGGCTTCGCGCAATCTCAAGGTCTTTTCCTCGCGGGCGCGAACGGTCTGATCAATCTCTTCCACCGCACGGCTGCGCGCCAAGAATTGCGATTGTGCGTTTCCGAAAGCGATCTCCGCCTGCTGGCGTGATTTGCTGTGTGTGTCTGTCATATTCGTCCTGGATTTCATTTAAGCGCCGCGCGTCTTTTTAAGCAAAGGACGGTGGAACGCTTGGAATTGCTGCGTCATTCCTTAAACCGATTCCGGTTTAAGGAATGATGCAGTGTCCGCTCAGCGAACGCAACAAAAAGGCCAGGCAATTTGCCTGACCTCGCCGGTATCACGCTTTCAACAGTGCCAGTACATCCGTGGTCAAAGGAAAGCCGATATCAATTTAAGCAGCTTGAAGATTGCAAGCGGACATTTTGCCCGACTTGTTATCGCGTTCAAGCTCGTAGCCGATCTTCTGGCCTTCGACGATTTCGCGCATGCCGGCGCGCTCGACGGCAGAGATGTGAACGAAGGCATCGGCGCCGCCGTCATCAGGCTGAATGAAGCCGAAGCCCTTGGTGGAATTGAACCATTTAACTGTGCCAGTGGTCATAACAAACCCTTTCATAGCAATTGACAGGCCGCACGTGCGAGATGCACGACGGATGATAATCTCGATTTTGAAGAGGGAAGTTCGTCCAGGGCACGTTGTCGGCGTGCGATAACAAAAGTCAAACAAGCAATATCGACAATCCCGATATAATCATCGAAGTCGAATTTGTCAACTTTTAGTTTTTCGAAACTCTCAATTCTCTAAAGGGTTGCATCTAGGTGGTTTTACACAACGCCACAGAATCGGCTCTTCTCAATGGTATCGAGCTGATACCACACCTATGCAAAGGCCGTTGGGCCGATGTTCGGCAGCAGACCAGCCGCTGCCGAACTCGGAGCAATGATGACCAACGCTTGATGGAGCTACCGTCCGGAAAACTGGATCTGTGGAATCGGCTCATGTTTCTCAAGAGCCGCGGTTGCAGCGGCCATTCCATCTGCGCCATCCTTGGTGTCGAGGATACCGGTGGTGAGTTGGGCGGTGATGATGTCCGCAGCCGACACGCCGCCCGACGACCAAGCTCGGATAAGCGAGCGAGCCTTCCCGTAGGCGAGGGTTGGTCCGTTCGCGAGGCGCTGCAGGAGATCGTCCGCGACCTTTTCAAGTTCGGCATCAGAAGCTGAGTGGGTTGCGACACCCAGATCCACAGCGATCTTGCCAAATATTGGCTCCGAGAGCAGGACCAGACGCGTGGCGCGCGCTCTGCCTACCCGATCGGCGAGACGCTGCACTCCGCCGGCCATGGGGACGCCGCCGACCGATACTTCTGGGAGGACCAGCATTGCCGACTCTGCTGCGACGAGAAAATCGAATGCGAGAAGCAGTTCAAAACCACCGCCCAGCGCCATTCCGCTTACAGAGGCAACCGTAGGTATCGGCAATTCCTCAATCGCGCGATACGAGGCCATGATGTCCGCGGCGAACGCTTCCAGGAATTTCGATCCCTTGTTTCCGATTTCGCCGAGGTTGTCTGCCACGGCGAAGCTGCCGGATGCGGACGTCAGGTGAAGAACGCGTATGTCGCTCTCGTATGCCTGGCGCACGCCAGCCCTCAGCGACGAGGGATAATCGGCTCCCGGCTCGCTGGCCGCGTCACCGAGCAAGATCATCTTGCCCACCGTACCATGCTGCTCGAAACGGAACGAACTCATGTCTTATCTCCTAATTTACTGACCCTTATAGCCAGGCAGGCAGAACGCCTGCTACAGAACAGCTGGTGCCGAACGCCACTATTGGCATCGGGTGCCGAGCCAGTTATGTTACGTACATTACAGAAAGATGGTTGGCAATGGCCCGTCCTCGTGCGTTCGAAGAAAGTGAAGTGCTGGATCGCGCGGCGGACGTGTTCGGCCGCCATGGCTACGACGGATCAACCATGGTGGAACTGACAGCCGCGATGGGTCTAAACTCCCCTAGCATCTACGCCGCCTTCGGAAGCAAGCGCGGGCTCTTCGACGCCGTACTTAAGCGCTGTAGCGCTCGCGAGGACGAGCACTGGACATGCGCGCTCGCCGCGCCGACGGCCGAAGGAGTCGTCAGACGCCTGTTGACGACCTCGCCGGAGCAGACGTCGAGCCGCGTTCTCGTCCATGCGGGTTTGGCGATGGGCGCGGAGAATGCCGACATCCCGCCCGCGCTGCTGCATCGCCGCCAATCGGCAGAACTGAAACTACGAGACCGGCTCGAAAAAGCGAAGCAGGCGGGCGACCTGCCGGCAGACGCCGATGCCTCAAGGTTGGCGAACTACGTAACGGCAGTGCTCGGCGGTCTCGCCATGAAGGCCGCCGGCGGGGCACCGCACGGCGACCTGCGAGAGGCTGCCGAGCAGGCGGTAGCGGCGTGGCGGGCGATCAGTGACGTTGCAGCCGCTACGATCATTGGCACAGCGAGCTCGCCGCCGGCGGGGGAGCGAAGCCGCGACCCGCGACGGTTTAGTGCGGATGCAGCGCTCGATGCTGCCATGAAGGTCTTCTGGACCAGGGGTTTTACGGGCGCGTCGCTCAGTGATCTCACTGAGGCGATGGGGATCACCCGCCCCAGTCTCTACGCCGCATTCGGCAACAAGGAAGCGCTGTTTTTCAAGGCTCTCGACCTCTACCAGTCGCTTCGGAAGGACTACATGACCGAGGCACTCCAGGCCCCGACGGCGCGTGGCGTTTTCGAGGCACTTTTGAAAGGGGCGTTACGTGACCAGTTGGACGAGGAGCAACCGCGCGGCTGCCTCATGGTTCTTAACGCGATGCAGGGGGGTGACGAGGCGCAGGCGATCCGCAATGAGGTCCTCAGGCGCCAGGCCATCGGGCGCGACCTGCTCGCCGCCCGGTTTGAGCGGGCCAAACGCGAGGGCGATCTGCTGCTGACAGTCAATGTCGACGGTCTCGTGCGCTTCGTCCAATCCCTGATGCACGGCATTCTCACGCAGGGAGGGGCCGGCGCAAACCCAAGCGAGCTGGAGGCGCTCGTTGAGAGCAGCCTGAGCATGTGGACCGCGTCCGCCGGTTTATCGAGCGGTAAAGATTAGGCAGCGATAACGGCTGTCAAGCATCTTTACCGATCGGTTTAAAGCGGGAGACATCATCGCGTTGCCAGGAACCAATCTGCGTCACCAGCCTCGAACGCTTAGATCAAGAGCGCGGCAGCGTCTTCTGCGGATCGTAGTGCGAAAGCGGCACGATCGTCGCCGGCAGGCGTTTCTGGTGGCCGTCGAGCTTGCCGATTTCGACCTCGGTGCCGGGACTTGCATGCATGACGTCGATGCGGGCAAGCGCGATCGTCTTGCCGAGGATCGGCGAGCGGGTGGCGCTGGTGACGACGCCGACCTGGGCCCGGCCGATATGGACGCAATCGCCGTGGCCGACCGCCTCATTGGCCTTGATGTCGAGGCCGACGAGCAGATGGCGCGGATGTTCCTTGCGCCGGATCAGCGCCTCGCGGCCGATGAAATCGTCCTGCTTGGATTTCAGCGGCACGGTGAAGCCGATGCCGGCCTCGAACGGGTCCGTCTGGTCGGTGAATTCGTGATGGGCAAAGATCAGACCTGCCTCGATGCGAACCATGTCGAGCGCCTCCAACCCCATCGGCTTCAACCCGTGCGGCTGCCCTGCCTCCCAGACCGCGTCGAACACCGTCAGCGCATCCTTCGGATGGCAGAAGATCTCGTAACCGAGTTCGCCGGTATAGCCCGTGCGCGAGACGACGACGGGAGCGCCCTCGAAACCGCCGATGCGGCCGACGGTAAAGCGGAACCATTCGAGCTCGCTGATGTCAGGCTGGCGCGGCGCCGTCCAGATGATCTCCTTGAGGATCTCGCGGCTCTTCGGCCCCTGCAGGGCGATATTGTGCATCTGATCGGTCGAGGAGCGAACCCAGGCTTTGAAGCCTTTCTTTTCGGCCTGCTGACGCAGCCATATGCCGCTGAAATCATCGCCGCCGATCCAGCGGAAGTTCTTGTCGCCGAGCCGGAAGAGCGTGCCGTCGTCGATCATGCCGCCGTTTTCGTAGCACATGGCGGAATAGACGACCTGGCCGGTCGACAGTTTGCGCACGTCGCGTGTCAGGCAATATTGCAGCAATTCCTCGGCATCCGGCCCCGTCACCTCGAACTTCCGCAAAGGCGAGAGATCGATGACGGCGGCGCGTTCGCGGCAGGCCCAGTATTCCTCGACCGGTCCTGCGGCGGAAAAGCGGGTCGGCAGCCAGTAGCCGCGATATTCGGTGTAATCGCGCGTCAGTCTGGAAAGGCGGGGATGGAAGGCGGTTTCGCGCGTTAGTTCGGCGTCGGCATCTGGGGTCATGCGATAGGCCACCGCTCGTGAGAATTTTTCTTTTCCGGAAAAGGTGCGGACATGGATATCCGTCGGATCCCAGCCGTTCGCCGCGTCGATATCGTCGGGACAGGACGATGAGACGCAGACAAGATCGGTCAAGGCCCGCATCAGCACGTAATCGCCGGGGCGCGACCAGGGCTCGTCGAGATAGAGCTGGTTGTTGTGGTCGATATTGGTGTTGTAGAAATAGTTCAGCGCTTCCCAGCCCTTGCGGCCGGCAATGCCGTAAGGCGCCAGCACCGCGTTGAAATTGTCGGTGCAGTTGACGTGGCCGGGATAACCCATGTCGTCGTAATAGCGCGAATTGCAGGCGGTCGCGAAAGCATCGTGGCGCCCGACCGTATCCTGGACGATCTCGACCAGCGGCTCGAAGTCTCGGTCGAAGGCCTTGGAGGGCAGGCCCGGCATCGGGTAGCTGCGGCTGAGCAACGTACGGGTAACCGTCGAATCAAGCGCGAGATCGAGGCCCTTGTCGACCTTGCGGGCGGCGAAAGCCTGGAAATCGGTGCACTGGCGGCCATAAACATCGATGATCTGGATGAATTCGCCGGCCCGCACGAAATAGGCTGCAGCGGTCGCCGCCCGGATGCGGATATCCTCGATCGGATCAGCAGCCGGTTCCGGCAGGGCGGAGGCATAATCGCGGATCAGCAGACTGCGCTTGATCCTGACCTCGACCGGCGTCGCCGTATCCTGGGCCTCCGGCGACATGGCGCCGGCGGGCGCCGCGACGATCAGCAGGCCCTTCATGGAAATCGTGAAATCCGCCTGGCTGCGTGGGGTCGATCCCGCCCCGAAGATGCTGAGCGCTCCGGCCGCGGCGAGATCGGCGCCGCGCCGCGCAAGCGCTGCGCGCGTGCGGGCAGCGCTCTCATCCTCCCCTTGAAGAATGGCCTTCAAACCTTCGGCTGAATTGCTGAATGGCGTTCCAAGACCCGCCGCCAGGAAGCGTCCCTTTTCGTCGAGGAAAGAGATTTCGCAGACCTGCCCGCCTTCGCTGTCGATAACACTGACGCGGTCACCCGCCTCGACACGGATGACGACCGATCCGCCGCCCTTCGCTCTGTAGCGCTCCGTGCCCTGCGGCAGGGTGGGAATTCCGGGATAATGCACGAGGCTCGGAGCGACCGTCCGCAGGCCCGTCATAGCAGGATGAAGTTCTCGCATTCTACCCTCATGAGGGATCGGCATGCCCTCCGGCACACGCCCATACAGGTTACAAAATGCCTCGGGAAAGTAAAGGCATGTTGACTAAAAAGAAAATATCTTCACTATGCATAAAGAGTTGAGACTCGGGGAATCCGTCGGGAACACGGATCGTCAAAATCATCCGGGCGGGCTTGAGACTGTCAGGGAGACACGTTCAGGGAGACGTACAAAGATACGTCCGGAACAAATAGAATGGGGAATTTCATCGATGACAGACGTAGTGGAGGCCGGGATTCCGTCCGGCACCGAAGGTAGACTTGTACGCGCGCTCGACTGGAAGGGCGCATTCTGGGTGGCTGCGGGCGTGCCGCCGCTCGTTCTTTTTTCCATCGGCGGCATTGCAGGCACGACGGGCAAGCTCGCCTTCCTCGTCTGGATCATTTCGATGGTGATGGGTTTTCTGCAATCCTTCACCTACGCAGAGATCGCCGGCATGTTCGCCAATAAATCCGGCGGCGCCTCGGTCTATGGCGCCACCGCCTGGCTGCGTTATTCGAAGTTCATCGCGCCGCTGTCCGTCTGGTGCAACTGGTTTGCCTGGTCGCCCGTGCTGTCGCTCGGCTGCGCCATCGCCGCCGGTTATATCCTCAATTCATTCTTTCCTATCCCGGCGGCGGATTCGCAGATGGTCCTCGACTGGATCTCCGCGCATGCCGCTTCCATCACCGCCGATAGCCCCCGCGTCGCTGAATATATTGCGGCCCATGCCGGCACGACACCTGAAGACGCCGTCAAGGCGCTGCTGAGTACCGACGGCATCGCCGCGCTGACGCCGGCAGTCCGCAGCTGGTCGCTCTTCAGCTTCAGCATTCCCTTTCTTGCCACCGCCAATATCAATGCCACCTTCTTCATCGGCGGCATCCTGATGCTGATCATCTTCGCGATCCAGCATCGCGGCATTTCGGAAACGGCCAGCGTCCAGAAGTGGCTGGCGATCATCGTGCTGGTGCCGCTGCTGATCATCGGCCTCTATCCGATCATCAGCGGAAACATCGTCGCCGCCAACGTCACCGGCCTGGTGCCGCCGACGGCCGGCTATTCCGGCGCCGACGGTACCTGGAGCAACGGCGGCTGGACACTCTTCCTCGGCGGGCTCTATATCGCCGCCTGGTCGACCTACGGCTTCGAGACGGCCGTCTGCTACACCCGCGAACTCAAAGATCCGAAGACAGATACGTTCAAGGCGATCTTCTATTCCGGCCTTGCCTGCTGCCTGTTCTTCTTCCTCGTGCCCTTCGCATTCCAGGGCGTTCTCGGCCACGCCGGCATGCTCGCCCCCGGCATCGTCGACGGCACCGGCGTTGCCGAAGCCCTCGGCGGCCTGATCGGCGCCGGCCGGGTCGTTACCCAGTTGCTCGTCGTGTTGATGATCATGGCGCTCTTCCTCGCCATCATGACGGCGATGGCTGGTTCCTCGCGCACGCTCTACCAGGGCTCGAAGGACGGCTGGCTGCCGAAATATCTCGATCACGTCAACGAAAACGGCGCCCCGACACGGGCGATGTGGACCGATTTCGCCTTCAACCTCTTCCTGCTCGCCATCGCATCGGATACCGGCGGCTACTTCTTCGTGCTCGCCGTCTCGAATGTCGGCTACATCATCTTCAACTTCCTCAACCTCAATTCCGGCTGGATCCATCGGATGGATTCCGGACACATCGAACGCCCCTGGAAGGCGCCGACCTGGCTGATCGGTCTCAACACCGTGCTGGCCTTCGTCAACGCGCTCTTCCTCGGCGCCGGTGCCAAGGTCTGGGGTTATTCCAATGCGCTCTGGGTCGGGTTCATCTTCGCCGCCCTGATCCTGCCGGTCTTTGCCTATCGCCACTATGTGCGCGACGGCGGCAAGTTCCCGGCAGGTGCGATGGAGGATCTCGGCCTCGTCGGCCAGGATCTCGGCGTCAAGAAAGCCGGCATGCTGCCCTATCTGGCACTCGCCGGCGGCCTGGCGATCGTCCTGATCGCCAACGTGATCTTCCAGCTACCGGCTTAAAGTGCCTCCCAAGCAGAAAGGCCGCCATGGAAAAAACATGGCGGCTTTTTGCGTTGGTGGCGGCAGACCAATGCATGTCGCCCGGAAATGTACAGCGGTTCCGGGGTAACGACATGCATAAAACAATGAGCTAAAGCGCGTCGCATGGTCAAATTTGTTGCGACGCGCTTTAGGAGACAGCTCGGTTATGGAGCGAAGCTCAGCGGCCGCCCTCGATCTTGCGGTGGCGCTGGTTGATGCCGCCCTTGCCGTAGGGGTAGTCGAAAGGCTGAGGGGCGCTTACCTCATCCAGTCTCGCCAGGTCATCGTCGGAAAGCTTGAGCTTCATGGCGCCAAGATTGTCGGCGAGTTGCTCCGGCGTGCGAGCGCCGAGGATGACCGAGGTAATTGCCGGCTGCGCCGCCGTCCAGCCGAGCGCCACCTGCGCCATGCTGACGCCATGCGCCTTGGCGATCTCCTCGACAACACCGATGATCGCCCAGGTTCGTTCCATCGCATTGCGCGGCGCATAGGACTCACCGCCGCGATTGGGATTTTCGCCGAGCCGGGTGGCGCCGGTCGGCATCTCGTCGCGTTTGTACTTGCCGGTCAGCCAGCCGCCGCCAAGCGGCGACCAGGGTAACAGGCCCATGCCGGCATCCTGGCAGGCGGCGACGATTTCGAGCTCGATGTCGCGCACCAGCAGGTTATATTGCGGCTGCAGCGTCACCGGCCGCGTATAGCCCCGCGCCTTGGCGATCTCGGATGCCTTGGCGATATGCCAGCCGACATAGTTGGAGAAGCCGTAATAGCCGATCTTGCCCGACGATACCGCATCGTCGAGGAAGCGCAGCGTCTCCTCGATCGGCGTCAACGCGTCCCAGGCATGCATCTGGTAAAGATCGATCTGCTCGACGCCGAGACGGCGGAGAGAATCGTCGAGCGCTTGGCCGAGATGCCGGCGCGACAGCCCGATGTCATTCGGTCCGTTGCCCATCGGAAAGCGTCCCTTGGTGGCGACGATCGCCTGGCGGGCTTCGGTCGGACGAGCCTTCAGCCAGCGACCGATGATCTCTTCCGACTTGCCGGCGCTGTAGACATCGGCGGTATCGATGAAATTGCCGCCCCAGGCGAAATAATCGTCGAGCAGCTTGTGCGAGGCGGCCTCATCGGCCTCCGCGCCGAAGGTCATGGTTCCCAGGCAATAGGCGGTGACGACGGTCCCGCTGGGACCGAGCTTGCGATAGTCCATTTCTTCCTCCTCATGCGGATACCCGCAGCCGACGCGCAAACGGTCGGGGTAGAAGCCGGGGCTCCTGCAATCTATGGCTATATTGTGCTTGAGGCGGCCGCTTGCCGCCGGATGACGTAGAGCGCCCTCGGCTTGGGTAGCAAAGGCGCAGGGGGAGCATAGCCAATCCCGATCGTGCCACAAGTGGGAAAAAAATATTCCCAGCTGCCTCGCAGCCGGCGGCGACTATCGGTCTTGGGACAACGAGCCGGCGATCAGGTCGGCGGCAGTGACGCCGGTCTCGTAGGCGCCATGCGCCGTCGAATAACGCGCGCGCGAGCAGGCCTCGCCGGCAAAGAAGATCCGTTCGTCACGTGGTGTCGCGAGGACCCCGCGAAGATCGGAAGCGCCGGGTTCGGCATAGGAATAGGAACCGCCGATGTGGGGCGCTGCGGCCCAGGCCGACATATCAGCCACCGACAATTGCTTGCGGATATCGGCGCCGAATTGTGCCGCCAGTTCATCGGCGGCAAAGGAAAAGGCAGCCTCTACCCCCTGCCGCTCCAGATCATGGGCGAGATCACCGGCAAAATAGGCTTCGACGACGGCAGCGCCGAACGGCCGGAGCTGATAGGTGCCGGTCGCGCCGCGGCTGATGGAGCCGAGCATATGGGTATCGGCCGGCAGCGCCTCCTGATTTGCGAGCCGGAGGAAGAGCTTGTCGGCGAGCCCGAGCGGCAAACGCGCCGCCGCCTCGATCTTATCAGGCAGAGGAGGATCGAAAGCGATCCTGCCGGCGGCAAGCACATTCGTCGAAACGGTCACCAATACGATGCGGGCACTGAGCCCACCCTGGTTCGTCTCAATGTCGATGCGGCCGGCATGGCGGTGATTTATGCGCGTCACTTCGACGCCGAGCCTCGTCGGGACCGGCAGGCCGTAACGGGAGATCAATGTGCCATAGCCTTCACGCACCCGCCAATCGGGGCCAGGACCGGGGTCGTACCTGTTATAGTCGAGGACCGACGAGCGCTCCAGTTCGGCGCCGGTGATATAGGTGCCGATCGCCCGGATCTGGCCATTCCAGGGATTGCCGGCTTCGAGCATCTCGGCCAGATCGATGTCAGCGCCTTCATGACTGTCGAGCCGTTCGAAATAGGCGCCGATCGCCTCTTGCGCAGCTTGGGTTGCCGCATCGTCGCGCTGCAGCCGCCGACCGCCGTTCCACGGCGCCGGTGTGCGGTCAACCGTCAATCCGACCTCACCGGCGATCGCCGTCCAGGCGTTGGTCCGCGCCCCATGCAGCCAGCCGCAGCCGAGATCGAGTGCGATATCACCGGCTTCAGGCAGTCCGACGCTCCAGGCGCGGCCGCCGAGACGATCACCGGCTTCAAGCAGCAGGATCGAAAGATCCGGGCGGATCGCCTGCAGGCGACGGGCAGCGGCAATGCCGGCCGCCCCGGCGCCGATGATAACGACATCCTGTTCGACACCCTTACCGTTGTCACCGGGCATGGCTTTTCCTTTGGCTGCTCGTGCTCAGCTAATCTTTCCTGTCGATGAAAGGCAAGGGCTGGGGATAGCGCCACGCGCGATGGATTAAACCGCGCCTGCGTGACATACAGGTCCGATGAGCGTGCAGAGAGATTCGCAACTCGACATGTTTGCCAAGCCGTCACTGACGGTGGCCAAGGCGCGCGGTCCCTCGCGCCGGCCGTCGTCGCAGCCGGCCGCCAATTCCGATGAAGACATGGCGCGCACGCTTGAACAGAGCGGCAATTACCGCATCCTCCGGAAGCTCACCGCCCGGCCGATAGCCTCGGTCAGACGGCCGGAATTTTCGCGGCTCGGCGTCATTCTCGATACGGAGACGACCGGTCTCAACCACCGCAGCGACGAGATCATCGAAATCGGCGCCGTCGCCTTCACATTCGACGATGACGGCGCACTCGGCGATATCGTCGGCATCTATGGCGGCCTGCAGCAGCCGTCGCGATCGATACCGCCGGAGATTACCCGGTTGACCGGCATTACCGATGCGATGGTCGAAGGCCAGGTCATCGATATGAGATCGCTGAGCGCCCTGATCGAACCCGCGGATCTGATCATCGCCCACAATGCCGGTTTCGACCGGCCGTTCTGCGAAGCCTTCTCGAAGATTTTCGCCGGCAAGGCCTGGGCCTGTTCGGTTTCGGAAATCGACTGGAGCGCCCGTGGCTTCGAAGGCACCAAGCTTGGCTATCTCGTCGGCCAGGCCGGCTATTTCCATGACGGCCATCGCGCGGTGGACGACTGCCACGCGTTGCTGGAAATCCTCGATCGGCAGCAGGGCGACGGCGAAAGCCCGTTCGCCGAGCTTTACCGCGCCAGCCAGTGCTGCCGCATCCATCTCTTTGCCGAACACAGCCCGTTCGAGATGAAGGACCATCTGAAGGCGAGAGGTTATCGCTGGTCGGATGGAAGCGACGGCCGGCTGAAATCCTGGTGGATCGAGGTCGGCGAAGACGATCTCGGCGACGAACTGTCCTATCTGCGTTCGGAAATTTACCGGTGGAAAGAGGCTGAGCCGCCGATCGTGCGGCTGACGGCCTTCGATCGTTTCAAACTCTGACCGCGAAACGGTTCGGACCCGGACCGGCAAGGTGCCGCCTTTTTCGGCGACCCATGCAAAGCTCGCATAGGTGCAGTGATGCATTGGCGCTGCAACAATCGATCGGCTCGTACTATATACAACTCATCGAAGCGAACGAAGCGCCAAGGACTGGCAGCTAGGCTTCGAAAGCCCATCGAAAGGGGATCATCATGAACGTAGCACGCTCTTTTAATAACTGGCGCAAGTATCGTCAGACGGTCGCTGAACTGGGCCGTATGTCCACGCGCGAACTGAACGACCTCGGCATCGGCCGCGGCGACATCAACGCCATCGCTCGCGCTGCCATCGCCCGCTAACGGTCTGCACAGTAAGCACTTTTAAAGACTTGGCCAGCGCCTGCTTTCTCCCGAAGCGGGCGCTTTGCTTTTGTGCTTCCGGCAGATCGAACCGCTGTGGAACGAGCCAGCTGCTTTTCGCATAACGCATAGCTGCCTTGCAAAGAAATGCCTACCAACTGAGCAAGAAATAAGTATGATTATTTCTATCGAAGCGATGCACCTCCTCCCGCATCCCTTCGATATGCAGGCGCCCCATCCTCCTCCCAGGGTCGTCTGCGGGAACGGCAGCACTCCTCCTCCCAGCTGTCGTTCGGTTTTTTTCGAAAGCCTGCCGCACCTCCTCCCGCGGCAGGCTTTTTCGTTTTTGGCCGATCACGCCGCAACGCACCGCTCGCGACCCATCGCCAGGGCTGGTGATTTTTTCCTGTTTATCGCTGATTTTGCTCCCGATTCCTTCGGTCGCCGCCGGCTGCGAGCCGGTGCTGCAGAAACATATTGACTTCGAATTTGTCGTACAACTATGTAACCATTCGGTTCATTGCCGAGCCAAACGGCCGCCGACGGATCCGGCTTCGCTGGAGCAATGACGCTTGACGACAACGAAACTGAAGGAATTTTGACATGCAGATCGACGTGAGGCACGCCTCCCATCCCGAGGCCGTGCGCGAATACGACACGGAGACGCTGCGGCGTCATTTTCTGGTGGAAACCGTCTTTGCGGGCGGCGAGATCCGGCTGACTTATTCCCATTACGACCGCATGGTCATCGGCGGCGCGACGCCGCTCTCCGACGGATTGCCGTTGACGGCCCCGACCGCGATCGGCCAGGAAACCTTTCTCGCCGAGCGTGAACTCGGCGCGCTCAACATCGGCGGCGCCGGTCGCATCATCGTTGACGGCACCAGTTACGATCTTGCCAAATATGATTGCCTCTATGCCGGCAAGGGCGCCAAGGACGTCCGGTTCGAAAGCGTGGATGCCGCCGATCCGGCCAAGTTCTATCTGGTCTCGACGCCGGCGCACCAGACGCATCCGACGGTATTGCTCACCCGCGAAAAGGCCCGCCACCTGACGCCGGGCGACGCCGCGACGGCCAACAAGCGGTCGATCTACCAGTTCATCCACCCGGAGGTTTGCCAGTCCTGCCAACTGACCCTCGGCTTCACCATGATCGAGCCGGGCAGCGTCTGGAACACCATGCCGGCCCATACGCATGACCGGCGCATGGAAGCCTATCTTTATTTCGATCTCGAAGCCGATCAGCGCGTTTTCCACTTCATGGGCGAGCCGCAGCAGACCCGGCATATGCTTGTCGCCAATGAACAGGCGGTCATCTCGCCGCCCTGGTCGATCCATTCCGGCGCCGGCACCAAGAATTACAGCTTCATCTGGGCAATGGCCGGCGACAACAAGAGCTTCACCGACATGGACCATATCGCCATTGCGGATCTGAGGTGAGCACCGTGGCAAATCCCTTCGACCTCACAGGCAGAACGGCCGTTGTCACCGGCGCCAATACCGGCATCGGCCAGGCCATCGCGGCAGCGCTGGCTGGGGCCGGCGCTTCGATCGTCGCCGTCGGGCGCTCCTCGATGGACGAAACCGAGGCGCTGGTGAAGCAGGCGGGAAGCCGCTTCCATGTCGTCAAGGCCGATCTCGGCACGATCGAACCGGTCAAGGGGATCGTCGCTGAGACCATCCAGACCTTTGGCGGCCTCGACATCCTCGTCAACAATGCCGGCATCATCCGCCGCGCCGATGCGCTCGACTTCACCGAGGAAGACTGGGACGCGGTGATCGACGTCAATCTGAAGACCGCCTTCTTTCTGTCGCAGGCGGCCGGCCGCCATATGGTCGACAAGGGCAGGGGCAAGATCATCAACATCGCCTCGCTGCTCTCCTTCCAGGGCGGCATCCGCATCCCCTCCTATACCGCCTCGAAAAGCGGCCTTGCCGGACTGACCAAGCTGCTGGCCTGCGAATGGGCCGGCAAGGGCGTCAACGTCAACGCCATCGCGCCCGGTTATTTCGTCACCAACAACACCACGGCGCTGCGCGAGGATGCCGACCGCAATGCCGCCATCCTTGCCCGCATTCCGGCCGGGCGCTGGGGAACGCCTGATGAACTCGGCGGTGCCGCCGTCTTCCTGGCATCGTCGGCATCCGACTACGTGCACGGAACGGTATTACCCGTCGATGGGGGTTGGCTGGCACGGTGATCCGTCGGTCGACTAAAAGCGCGCCGCATCAAATTTGATTCATGCAACGCGCTTTAGTTCTTTGTTTTGATGCATGTCGTTATTCCGGAACCGCTGCACACTTCCGGGTGACATGCATTAACGTCGCTTTGCCTTTGCTGCCGGCATGCGTTAGCAAAAGGACATGAGGCTGGCGCAGCCGCATCGGGGCGGGATCGACACAAGATGACGGACAGGGACAACGCGGTCACCACCACTCGGCAGCCGCCGAACCTGCGCAGCGGCCTTGCCGATACGCTGATGGCGCAAATCGAGTCCGGCGATCTGAAACCCGGCCAGCGCCTGCCGACCGAACAGGCGATCATGAGGACGACCGGCGTCAGCCGGACGATCGTTCGCGAAGCGCTCGCGACGCTGCGCGCCAAGGGGCTGATCACCACGCGGCAAGGGCTTGGGGCGTTTGTCGCGAACGATCCGACGCCCAGATCCTTCTCGATCATTCCTAACGACCTGCAGTCGATCGACGAGGTTCTGCGTGTGCTGGAGCTGCGCATGGGGGTCGAATACGAAGCCGCCGGTCTTGCGGCACTACGGCGCACGCCTGAAGATCTCGGCCGCATGCAGGCTCGCCTCGATGCGCTCGACGCGGCGCTCGAAGAGGGCGGATACGGCGCCCAGGAGGATTACGCCTTTCACAGGTCCATCCTGGTCGCGACCCAGAATTCCTATTACAGCCGCCTGTTCGATACCTTCGGCAACATCATGGTGCCGCGGCAATGGGCGCGCCTGGACAAAATGACGGTGACCGAGCGCAAGCGTCATGCGGCCCGCATGCGCCGGGAACATCATGCCATATTCGCGGCGATCCGCGACGGCGACGAGGCGGCGGCGCGTCGCGCCATTCGCAGCCACCTGTCGAAGAGTGCGGCGCGCTTCGAAGAGTTGCGCGACGCGACCAATCCGTCCTGAACGTTCACGGCTTCGGCTTCATCAGCCGCCGCCAGGCGGCATGATCCGTCCGCAGATCGACGGAGGCGTGAACCTCAGGCAACAGCGGTTTGCGTCTGCGCCGGCCGAAGCGCCGTTTGAAGCCGAGGATATTTTCGACGAAACTCCTGGTGTAGAGCCCGGGGCCGCTGGAATAGATCCGCCACCCGCCGTCGCAGGCGATCTCTCCCGCCTTGACGCGCGACCAGTCGGCCGCGGCCTGATAGCGGTCATGAAAGGCCGCATCGCTGCTGCTGAAATAGGTGTTGCGCTGGCGCAGCGACGCATGCGGCAGCACTGACGTGACCGAGATCGGGTTGGCGACGGCGATTGCCTTCCAGAGCCCGTCGGCTTCGGCTTCCAGCGCCAGCGTTTCGCAATAGCGCAGATGCGCATGCACATACATCAGCCCGATCTCGCGGCCGAAAAACGAGGAGGATTCGGCGCGGCGAAACAGCGTCTCCGGACCGCCGGCATAGGTGGCGGGCTTTTCCATCAGCCGCACGCCGTCGGGAAAGAGCAGATGATCGTCGATCAGCTTCATATGAGCGCGCCGCTGATCCGGCGTGAACAGCCCGCCGAGCATCGCCTGCGTCATCGAGATCAGCGAGTAGGAGAGGCCGGTGCGCTTATCGCTCGGGTGCAAAAGCAATTCGACGCCGTCATGGGCGGGATCGAAAATGCCGTAGCCGGCAACGATTCCATCACCCACGAGATGACGATTGAAATCCCGGCGCATCGCCGTGGCGATCTTCCTCAGCCCCTTGGCCTGATCGCCGTGGCCAAGGCGGCGCAAGATCGCGGAATAGCGGACGATCTGCTCGTAGAGCAGGGCAACGGTCCAACTGCTGACCATCCAGTCGCGCAGATGCGGATCGGCCGGCTGCAGGGAATCATTCCAGTCTCCCTCGCCATAGCGGATCAGATGCGTTCCCGGGATGAAAGCTTGGCGGACGGTATCGAGCAGTTTCTCGACATGGATGGCGATGGTGTCGGTCTCCGGCGCCTTCTGCATGGTCTTTTCATCGCGCCAGGAGACCTTCTCGTCGAGGATGGCGAGATCGCCGGTCGCTTCGATATAGTCGCAGAGCGCCTTCAGCGGCCAGACGACGATATCGCCGTGGCTGTCGCCCGCCCTTATGTTGGCGTAGGGCTCCAGCATGAACCATTGCGGCCAGTCGCCCTTTTCCAGATATTGTTCGCTGAAGACGGTTTTCACCACCTCCTTGGCTTCGCTGTCATGCTCGTAGGCAAGCAGGAATTCGATCGGCCCCTGGCAGGCGTCGCGTGTGCCCCAAGCGGCACCGGTATATTGCTCCAAGCCGTGCGGCACGCTCAGATGCACGATGGCGTCATGCGCCAGCCAGGGCAGCAGGGTCGTCTGCGCGGCAAGGTCGGGCGCCGTGCTAGCGATCGTCGTGCCTCGCACAGTGTTGCGCCAGAATTTGGATGCCGGCGCAAGCATGGCTTCATCGGTGAGGCCGGCCTGATAACGCTCTGCCAGCCGCTCGGCTTCTTCGGCATCGGTCATCGAGCCGACGACGGCAAAGGAGAGCGCCTGTGTCGGCTGCGAACGCAGCGCGACGAAAGCGCCGTTGCGTGGCATCCCATCGGCATAAAGCAGTTCGTCGCCGCCGATCTCTTCGATGGCATCGGGCGTCGAACTCACCAGCCAATAGGCGGCGTCGGGATATCGCTCGCCCCAGAGCCAGGCCGGGTCCGGCCGGAAATGGATACGCTTGCGCGCGGCATCGAATTCGATCTGGCCGCCCGCGTCATATTCACGTTCGCCGAGCACGACATGGCCGAACACCAGGAAGCGGCACGGCTTGCCTTCGACGGAGACGGTCCATTGCATCGCGGCTTCTTCGCCGGAGGCGACCGCCGTTACAATGATGGTGCGGCCGGCGCACTGATAGATCCAGCGGCAGTCGCTGAGCCCCATTTCGAAAGCCGACGGCACCGCCAGCAGCTGCCAGCCGGCGCCGACATCCGCCATGATGCGCAGCCCACTGGCGCGCGTCAGGTTGTAAGGGTCGCGGGAGACGGAAAACAGCTTGTGAAAGGAGGTATTGCCGATCGTCAGCTGGGCAGCGAAAATGCCCTGCATCCAGCAGGTGGCGGCAAGGGTGGAATCGTCGAGCAGCATATTCTGGCCGCTTCTGACGATCGCGCCGTGACGGCGCGCCACCAGCAGCTCCTTGTCGCGCAGCACCACGTGGCGGTTCAAAACGCCGTCGGGCACGAAGAACGATAGCAGCTTTCCGTCGACGCGCTCTTCCAGGCTCCGCTGGGGATAGAGCCCGCCGATCGTCTTTTTGTCGAGTGGCTCGACCTCCAACAGTGAAGCGTCCTGCAGCAGGCTGCGCACCGGCGGCACCTCTTCAAGGCCGGCGGAAGCACTTTCCGCGGCCGCAAGCCCGTCAAGTAGTAAGAGATCGGCGTCGCTCGACGCCTCGGGATGATCGGCAGCAAACAGCGCGAAGAAGGTCGCGTTGACGCCGTTTGCGGTGACGGAAAGCGATTTCGACTGGATGGCCGGGCAGGCTGTCTCCTGCTGGCGCCGTTTGCTCGGCAGGCTGGTGCCGAAGCGGCCGACCAGCCGGTCGTCGAGGCGGTCTTTCGCCTGCACCAGCTGGATCGCATCCGTGGCATAGGCAGCCGCGCCGTCGAGGCAGCCCTGGACGAGCCACGGATTGCGGCCACCACCCTGTTTGAGATTTTGCCGGTTCATCACCACAGGTCCGAATGCCTGGTGATCGGCGATGTGATGGTCGACATATTGCGAGGCATAGGCCTCGCTGTTCATCAGGAAGCCGCGATCGCCGAGACCGACATCCTGGATCAGCACCAGATCAGCCGGCAGCGTTCCATCCTTCAGATGCCGGAGGGCGACACGCCAGAACCAGGCCGTCTCGGAAGGATGCAGCGCGAGCCGGACGTTATAGTGAATATCCCCGGCCTCGCCACTCCACGAAAAACTCGTCGCATCGTGCCCGAAGCTGCCATTGGCGCGCGGCCCGACGATTTCGACCACATCGGGCGCCGCGCCGCCGACACGCAGATAAAGCCGGCCGATACCGCCGATGAGCGGCGAACCCTGGATCTGGTTGATCTGCACCGACCCCTTGTCGTCGGCATATTCGATGGCAAACAACGTGCCGTTCGGCAGCGCCGATATCGACAGGCCGGAACCGTTGCTGATCGCAAAAAGGCCAAGTTCTTCTCGGCGGGGCATTTGAAAACTGCGGTCAAGGTTCGGGGCCATTGAGATCTCGTCGATTGGCGTCAGAAGGGAATCGAAGGATGACGCAAAATGATTGAGAGAAATCTTACCGGCGGTCGGCCGATCGGCAAGCTGTCGTCCTGTGTCACGTTGACGCCGGCCGCCTGGCGAAGGGCACGCAGAGCAGGGCGTAGGCGGTCAGGACGGCAACGACCATCCAGGGTTCGTTATCGCCTGGATGCTAGCCGCGGCCTGCCTTCCTGTGCTCGTTGCGGCGAGAAAGGCAGTAGACGATTCCGCTAGCCCAGTGGCGCGTCGCTCTCACCAACTGCCGACAAGAGGATTGCCGACAAGAGGAACGCTTCTGGTCTTGCCTGCCTGACTGTCCATAGAAATAGCGGCAGCCATATTTTTAGGAGTCTTTCGAAACCACGTTGCTGCAACACTTGCAAGATCGCCGATCATCGCAAGTTTGTGCCACTCCTGAAAACGAGCGGCGGTCGCGGCAGGTTCGGACAAATAAAAGAAGTCTCCGGAGTGATCCAAACCATTGATGTTGGGCGCCATGGATGACAAGGGCCGTTGAAACATCTTTGACGGGACCTGGAGACCTGCCGCTGTCTCTGAGAACGCAGGGGCCATGAAATCAATGGCCCAACCCTCTGCTTCGACCCAGCAATGGAAATTCTCACCAGCTCCAGTGACGTAACCATCCTCGCGGTGGTCGGCAAATAGGATCATTGTCCCATCAAGATTATATGCCGCAAGGCCGCCTTTGGGCGTCGCTTTCACCTTATAGTGCTGTTCGAGAATGAACGAGCCGAATGTAGCGAAGTACATGCAGGCGTGCGCAGGATTTCCGTTCTCATTCAGGATCAAGCTATTTATAACTCGATAAATCCGATGATAGTCGGTTTGCTTGATCAGCATTTCTGTTTACCTGCCTCATTCAACTGGGTGCTTTTCGACGGCATAATCCCACATTTCTGCAGCTAGTAGCACAAGGCGCGAGTATGCGAAGCCGAGAATGTCGCCTAATGAATGCATGAAAGGGCCGTGCCCCTATAGGGCGTTGCCCGGGGCACCGCGGATATCATTGTCATGGAAGGCTTGCTCTAAAACGTTCACCCTCGGCTGGCGAGGACCTCTAGGCTGCTGACCTGCCACTGAACTTTCAGTCAGCCCAGGTCAGAGCGTGGTGAATGTGCAAATTCAGCCTGTTGACTGATTCTCTAAGGTTAAAGCGAGTTCGTCAGCGACGGTCTTCAGCCCGGCGCCGGCCGCTTGGCGAAGGGCACGCAGAGCAGGGCGCAGCCGGTCAAGACGGCGATGACCATCCAGGCCTCGTTGATCGCCTGCGCGCTTGCCGCAGTCTGGATCAGCGGATCGAGCAGCGCCGTGGTATCGGCGTCGAAACTGCCGCTATGTCCCGATATGGCCGGAAGCGGAGCGCCGACAAAGGTCGCCGCCTCGATGTCGCCGGCTTGAAGACGGGTCCAGAGGCTTTGGCCCAGCGGTTCCGAGCGGGTGTAGATGATGGTGTCGATCAGCGCGATGCCGATCGCCCCGCCGAGATTGCGCATCAGATTGAAAAGACCGCTGGCATCGGGAATGCGATCGGCCGGGAGCGTGCCGAGCGCCAGCCGCGTCGGCGGCAGCAGGCAGAACATGATGGCGACGCCGCGGACGATCTGCGGCCAGAACATCGCGTCATAGTCCGAACGCGGATCCTGAAAGGCGCTCATGCCGACACCGACCGCAAACAGCGCAAAACCGGCGGCCGACAACAGCCGCGCATCCAAACGCTTCTCCAGCGCGACGGCGACCGGCGCCGTGATCAGCTGGGCGACGCCGGTGACCAGCATCGTCATGCCGATCTCAAGGGCGTCGTGGCCTCTGACGAAAGCCAGGAAGACCGGCATCAGATAGACCGAACCGAACAGGCCGATACCAAGCACGAAGCTCAGGACCGAGCCGACGAGAAAATTCCGGTCAGTGAAATTGCCGAGATCGACGATCGGTCGGCTGCGGCGCAACGTTCGCCGAATGAAACCACCGCCCGAGACCAGGCAGACCGCCAGCAAGGTCAGCACATAGGCCGAGGTCCAGCCGCTGGTCGGCGCCTCTTTCAGGCTGAGTTCCAGCGTCGTCAGCGCGGTTGCCATCAGCAGCAGCGATAGGCCGTCGAGATGCCTGAGTTCGGACGGATCGGGCGCCTGCCGCGGCAGGAAGCGTGCCGCAACGATCGCCGAGGCAATGCCCGGCAGGATGTTGATCAAAAACAGCCAGTGCCAGGAATAGGTCTCGGTCAGCCATCCGCCAACGATCGGCCCGACGGTCGGCGCCAGCACCGCAAGCACGCCGGCGATCGTCGTCGCCAGCGCCTGCCGCTCGTTCGGGAAAAGGATGAACACGGCCGAAAACACCGAGGGGATGAGGGTGCCGCCGGAAAAGCCCTGCAGCACCCGCCAGGCGACCAGCTCGCCGAAGCTGCCGCTGGCGGCACAGCCGGCCGAGGCCGCGACGAACAGGCTGATGGCGGTAACGAACAGCCACCGCATCGAAAGCAGCCGCGTCAACAGGCCGGTCAGCGGGATCGCCACCACTTCGGCGATAAGATAGGCCGTCTGTATCCAGCTCATCTGATCCGGATCGATACCCAGCGCCGACTGGATGGTCGGCAGCGAGGTCGCCACCACCTGGACGTCGAGGATCGCCATGAACATGCCGATGCACATGGCGATGAAGCCGAGCCAAACGATGGCAGGCTTTGCATCGGGATGGGCAGGCTCAACTCGTTCCATGCGATGATCCCGCGCGCGCGGCATTTTCTGCCCCGGTGAGAAGACCGATCATGTTTGCGTTCGAGACGATCGACATGTCAACCGGCAAGTCAGGGCAAACGGGTCGCCAAATGCGATCGAGCTGACCGGGGAGGCCAGGCTCGATCGTGTGATCAACGGATTTAAGTGACGCGAGGCCTTGGCTGCTCTCATCGACCGGCCATATCCCTTCACGAGAAGTCATCCGCCGAGAACCGACCCGACGGGCACTGCGGAAGATTTGAGATCGGCAATTGACGCGCCGGCGAAAAACTGGCTATCCATATTAAATCAATTTGATTGACTTCAAATTCCCAATCCGCTCCCGGCATCCGCGCTGGAATGATCAAGCCCTGATTTTTAAGAGGAAGAGAGACCATGTCCACACCGCGACCAAAAAACCTGCGGCTCGAAACCCTCTGGAACCCGCCTGCAGACGGCAAGGAGTTTTCCTACGTCCTGCGCCTCAAAAACCTCGGAACCGAGCCGCTTTCGAATTTCTCGCTCTGCGTCAGCGGTCCGGGTCGCGTCGATCCGGCCGGCCGCGTCGAGGGTGCCACGGTCTCGCAGCGGATCTCGAATTTCACCGAATTCCAGCCGCCGGCCAATTTCATACTCGGCGCCGGCGAGACCTGGACCATCTCGGTCTACGCACTGAGCCGGGATTTCCACCACTGGACGGACGGGGCGACCAGCGGCTATCTCGCGCTTTCCGACGGCAGCACCATCGTGCTCAGCATCGAGCCGACGCGATCCTCGGTCAGCAACGCACCTCTGAAACGCGGCGCCGAGATTTATCCGGTGCCCGTCAACGCACCCGTTCAGGTGTCGATCATCCCTTGGCCGAACCATGTGGCCGTCGCCGCGCGTCAACCGTTGCCGGCCGGTTTTGCACCGCAGGCTGAGAGCGCTGAAGGGGAGGCGGCAGCAACGGGTTTTGCGGCGCTGGTTGAACATCTCTTCGCCGTCGAAGGCATCGTGCGCAGCGAGGCGGAAGGCGCTGTGCCCGTCGTCCTGAAGGATGCCGCCGGGTTCGGCCCGGAAGCCTATCGGCTGAGCTTCGAAGGTGAGAGGCTCACGATCGAGGCGAGCAGCCGGACTGGCTTTCTCTATGGCCTCGTGACACTCGGCCAGATCTGGCGCGGTGCCAGGCTGCATCCCGGTGTCTTCCAGTTTCCTGGTTCCGGCGAGATCGTCGACGAGCCGGCGATGGGCTGGCGCGGCCTGCATCTCGATGTCGCCCGCCAGTTCTATGGCGCGGCCGAGGTCAAGAAGCTGATCGCAGTGCTGGCCTGGAACAAGCTCAACCGCTTCCACTGGCACCTTTCCGACGACGAAGCCTGGCGCGTCGAGATCGACGCCTATCCCGCCCTGACCGAGATCGGCGCCTGGCGCGGCCACGGCCTTGCCGTTCCGCCGCTGCTCGGGTCGAGCCCGGCCCGGACAGGCGGTTATTACACCAAGGCTGCCATCCGCGAGATCGTCGGAGAGGCAAAGAGCTTCGGCGTGGAGATCGTCCCGGAGATCGATGTGCCTGGCCATTGCTACGCCATGCTGCAGGCAATACCGGAGTTGCGGGATCCGGCCGAGGTCGGCAGCTATTATTCGGTTCAGGGCTTTCCCGACAATTGCATCAATCCGTCCCGCGAGAAGACCTACGAGATCGTCGAGACCATCCTTACGGAACTCATCGAGCTTTTTCCGTTCAAGGTCATCCATCTCGGCGCCGACGAGGTGCCGCTCGGCGCTTGGTCCGGCTCGCCGGAAGCGCTCGAGCGCCTGCGCAGCGTGGCGGGTAACGAGGTTGCCGATGCGCATGCCAAGCGGCTGAACGTGGTGACCAATACTCATGGCGCCGACGACATCCACGGCTCGGGTGCGGCCATCCTGCAGGCGGAGTTTCTGAACCGCGTCCAGCGCTTCCTGGCGAGCAAGGGCTGCATCACCGGCGGCTGGGAAGAAGCAGCACATGGCGATGTCATCGACAAGGCGAAGAGCTATCTCTGCAGCTGGCGCAATGTCGAGGTCTCGGCCGAACTCGCCGAACGCGGCTACGACATGGTCGTCTGCCCCGGGCAGGTCTATTACCTCGACATGGCGCTCAGGCCCGACTGGGATGAGCCCGGCGCCAGCTGGGCGGGAACGTCAGACGCGGAAAAACTTTATAATTTCGATCCGATCGGCGGCTGGACGGCAGCGCAGAAACAGAAACTCCTCGGCATCCAGGCCTGCATCTGGTCGGAACCGATGACGGACCGCGCCGTTTTCGACCGCCTGGTTTTTCCGCGCATCTCAGGGCTTGCCGAAACCGGCTGGACGAAACCGTCCTCCAAGTCGTGGGAACGCTTCAAGGCGCTGGCGGGGCTGATGCCGCTGCTTTACGGGCTGCAGCAGTCGTAGGGCGAGGATTGGGACCGTCATAGAACGGTCCCGGTCGGCCCTCGGGGCACCCGATCGGGTTAGCATGGTAAGTCTTGCAGAACATGCGAATGTACGCATAATTTCTGCGGCTGGAGCTGCCAGGCAAGAACGATAGAGGGCTTTAGAGCATGATGCCGAAAAGTGTGCGCGGTTTTCGGACGACATCATGCTCTAACTCTCTAATTTAGAACAGGATTCAGATTTTAGGCCGACCCGGCCTAAAATCATCCTGGTCTAGGGAGATCCCGTTGGAAACGATCGTCGAGGACGCCAATGCTGGCGTCGTGTCGCCCGAACTCGTGGTCGATGCAATGTTTGCATGCCGAAAGACGGCAGCGATCAGGGCGGCCATCGAGCTCGATCTGTTTACGCATATCGGCGCGGGCAAAACGGCAGAATTGCTGGCGTCGGCAACAAGCGCCGCGGAGCGTGGGGTGCGCATCCTGTGCGACTACCTCGTGGTCAACGGTTTCCTGACAAAGGAGAGCGGACAGTACCGGATGACTGCGGCGACCAGAATGTTCCTCGATCGCAATTCGCCGGCCTATATGGGCTCCGCTGTCGAGTTCGTCGCCGCACCCGAAATACTGGATAATTTTCTGCGCGATCCGGCCGCCATCGTGCGAAACGGCGGTTCGGCCGGGCTTGCGAACATGTCGTCAGACAATCCCGTCTGGTTGAAGTTTGCGCGCGGCATGGGTTCCTTTACCGGGCTCAGCGCCAAATTACTGGCTGAGGAGATCTCCGGCTGGCCGAGGTCTCCCAAAAAGGTTTTGGACATCGCTGCAGGTCCAGGCGTTTTCGGGATCGAAATGGCGAAAGCTTTTCCATCAGCGGAGATCGTCGCCGTCGACTGGGCCGCCGTATTGGAGCTGTCGCGGCAGAATGCGGAAAAAGCCGGCGTGGCTGACCGGTACCGGACGATCGCCGGCAGCGCCTTCGATGTCGATTGGCGCACTGGTTATGATCTCGTCCTGCTTCCAAATTTTCTGCACCACTTCGATCTGCCGACATGCGCCCAGCTGTTGCGAAAGATCATCGCCGGCCTTGCAGAGGATGGACGGATCGTTGCGGTCGATTTCGTGCCGAACGAAGATCACGTGTCGCCGCCTTTTCCGGCAGCGTTCTCCTGGGAGATGCTCGCCAGCACCCCGGCGGGCCAGGCTTATACGCAAAGTGAGCTGACTGACATGGCAAGACTGGCCGGTCTTGCCGGCGTCACGGTCAAGCCGATGCCGCCAACTCCGGCAAGTATCATTCTGTTTGAATAGCCGGTCGACCGTCGCTGTGTCGCCGCGCGCGCAGTAGCCGACCCTGAGACCAAGCCGGCCTACCGGCTTAACTCGATTTAGCCAACCGGCTTTTGCAGGACGTCGAAGCGCGGGTTGGTTTCGGAAAAGATCGGCAGGGCGGCGGCGCCGAGGATCGCGGTATCCTTGCCGGTCATGCCGATCATGACGCGGGGAATGGTCTGCTTGCGGTTGGGGTCGATCGGGGTGTGCAGTGGCTCCAGCCGCTCTGCAAGCCGCCGCATCAGCGATGTCGAGACGCTGCCGCCGAGCACTATGGTCTGCGGATCGAAAGCAAGCTCGAGAAAATCGACGGTCTGCCGCAGCGGCTGGACGGCCTGATCCAGCCATGCGTCCAGACCTTCGCCGCCCCGGGCGATCAGCGCGTCGAGATCGTCAGGCAAAAGCTCCTCGGCGTCGGCAATGCCCATGAATTCATAGGCGACGGCCGGCGAGATATAGCGATCCAGACAGCCGCGCTTGCCGCAGGAGCACGGCTTGCCATGCGGTTCGACGATGATATGGCCGATCTCGCCGGCATTGTTGCGGCTGCCTTTGTAGAGGTGGCCATCGAGGAGCATTCCCGCGCCGATGCCGCCGCCGCCGGCAAGAAACAGATAGACGAAGCTGCTGAGACCGCGGGCGACGCCATGAAGACGCTCGCCGATCGCCGCCGCCGTCGCATCGTTTTCGACGAGCACCGGCACCTTCACCCGCTGTTCCAGCGCAGGCCCGACGGGAAAATCCTGCCAGCCGGGCAGGTTCAGCGGACTGAGAGAGGTGGTGCCGCCATCGGCATAGCGGCCGGGCAGGGCGATGCCGACGCCGAGCAGCCGGTTCCGGTCGAAGACGAAGGCCTGCTGCAGCTCCTCGACGATCGATTGCAGCGCCGGCATCGCCGTCTGCGGATCTGGGTATTCCACGTGGCGCTCAATGCGCGCGCAGACGGCGCCGGAGAGATCCGTCAGAACGCCGCTTGCGCGTTGGCGGCCAAGTTCGAGGCCGATCGAATAGGCGCCGGGGGGATTGATCGAATAGGGGATGATCGGCTGTCCCCGCGCCAGTTTCTGCGCTTCGGCCGGCACGAGAAGGTGCGACTTCTCCAGTTCCTCGACGATATTCGATACGGTCTGGGCCGTCAGCGCCGTCATCCGGGCAATCGCGGCGCGCGACAAGGGGCCGTGCGTGCGGACAGCCTCGATCACCACACGCCGGTTGTGAGACTTGGCCTGCTCGAGATTCGTGCCGGAAATTGCCTTCATGTCGCCTTCAAAGCAAATGCAGCATCACCCTTGTCACAAGACGGACAGCGATGAAAGCCACATTCCTCGTCAGGTCTCTTGAACGTCGGCGTCATCAGGTGCAACGGCATTGCGTCTCTGCAGGAGGGCGAGGATTGCGATCCCCGACAGACCGGTAACGGCGCTGAGGACCGCGGTTCCGGAATAACCGGCCACCGACGTGCCGACGGCAAAGACCAGGGCGCCGATCCCGGCGCTGGCAAAGATATTGACGGAGATCAGGGCGCTGCCAAGCCCTGGCCGATCGGCAATCAGATCTTGCAGATAGGTGATCGGAATGCTGATGATCGCCGCCGCACCGATGCCGGCGAGCAAGGTCAGTGCATAGAGCTGCCACGGCTCGGAGGCAAAGCCGAGCAGGCTGAGAAAGACGGCATAGATGATGGTGCCGGCGGCAAGCGCCGTCATCTGACCGGCCCTTCTGGCAATCCGCGACCAGACGATGATGAAGACGACTTCCAGAAGCGCGACGATGCCGACAAGAATGCCGACATCGCTGAGCCGGCCGTGCGCAGCACCGGTCGCAATCAACGGCAGAAGCGCGTCGTTGAGATGCAGCGTGCTGGTGATCAGCGCCACGCCGGCGATATGCGCCGAAATCCGCGGCGAAACCACCTGCCGCAGTGCGCCGAGATAGGTGAGATGATGGGCCGCCGCCATCTTGGTTGCCGCCCGCTTCGGCAGGGCAAAGACGATGATCCCCTGGCATAGCAGACATGCAATGCTGGCAAACAGATAGGCCGGCAGCATGTTCGAGGCGCCCGAAAGCGCCAGGCCTGTGATCCCCGGGATCAGCACCCAGGAGAGCGAGATCATCGCGCGCACGCCGGAGTTGGCCGTCACCATGTCGCTTCGGTTCATGCCCTGCATCGCCGCGCGTGCATTGGCAAACAGCAGCGAATTCAAAGCCCCGTAGATCGGCAGCGGCAGCAACCCGCTGATGATGAAGATGGCCGCTGTGGGAAAAGTGTAGACCATGCCGTAGCCGACGATGCCGAAAATGCAGGCGCCGATCATCGCCGAACGATACTCGCCAAGCCGATCGGCGAGATTGCCGAGCAGGATGCTGATGACGACGTTGACCGCCGCCGAGGCGAAGCTGAGGGCGGAGTAGAGGCCGTCGCTCAACCCCAATTCGCGGATACCGATGATAGAGCGATAGGGCGCGGTCATCGCCCCCGCCATGCCGAAGGTGAAAATGGCGATCATGCTGACGCGGATCGCCGGATTGCGGAAGACGTCGGGGAAAAGGCGGCTCATGCGGTCAACTGAATGTCAGTAATGTTCTGATTGGGAAAAAGTCCGCGCCAGTTCGGCCTGGCCTGCGGTGAGGCCGCAATCGACAGGCAGGCAGACGCCTGTAATGGCTGCGGCGAGCGGACCGGCGAGGAAGGCGACGGCATTGGCGACATCCTTCGGATCGACGACACGCTGCAGCGGATACCAGCGGCGCGCTTCCTCGAAAACATCCGGATTGGCGCTCGCGCGTGCCTCCCAGGCCTGCGTCTTCACCGTGCCGGGAGCAACCGCGTTGGAGCGGATGCCGAACTTGCCGTATTCGACGGCGACAAGCCGGGTGAAATGCAGAAGGCCGGCCTTGGCGGCACTATATGCCGGGTGCCCGAAGACATTCATGCCGTTGACCGAGGCGATGTTGACGACGGAACCCTTCGAAGCCTTCAGCATCGCCTCGAAGGCGCGGAAACACAGAAATGCCGCTTCGAGATTGAGCGCAGTGTCCGCCCGCCAGATTTCCGGCGTCGTCTCGTGCAGGCTGGTGGCGCGGGCGGCTCCGGCATTGTTGACCAGGGTGCGAACCACCCCGGCCTCGGCGGCGCGTCTTGCCAGTTCGCCAATGCTCGTCTCGCTGGTCACATCACATCCGACCGCTACGAAGCGATTGTCCGGCCCGAGCCGCGAGGCAACGACCGCCGCAGCCGCGGTATCGATGTCGGCAAGCAGCACGATATCGTGGTCGTCGGCGAGCCGGGCGGCGATCGCCGCACCGATATCGCCCGCAGCGCCCGTGACGATGGCTATCGACTGCGTCATTTTCCGTGGCTCCCGCTCATGAGTTCAATCTCCAAGCAATTGCCGGTCGTCACCGTCGCGGTGAATGACGAGCTGCTGCTTGATGCGCCGAAGCGTGGTCGTCGCCTTCGGCTGAACGGCATAGGCGACCAGGCTCGACAGGATATCGACCGTCGCGATGTAAGCGATGCGCGTCGAGGTCGGGCGATAGATATTGTTGCCTTCGGGCAGATCGATCGGCACGACGATTTCGGCCGCCTTGGCGACCGGGCTTGCCGTCTGGGTCAGCGCGATCGTCTTCACCTTGGCGCCGCGGGCAAGCTCGAAGGCGCGCACCAGCTCCAGATTACGCCCCGAGAAGGACGAGCCGATCAGCACATCGCCCGGCCGAGCCGCCGCCGCCATCATCAGCTGCATGCTGTGATCGGAACTTGCGGTGATGCGAATCCCGAGACGGAAGAGCCGGTTCTGCAGCTCGTCGGCGATCATCGATGAATTGCCGCCCGAGCCGAAGGCGTAGATCATGTCGGCCTTGGCGATATGCGAAACGGCGGCTTCGATCGCGGCCAGATCGAGCGACCGGTGCAGCAGAAACAGCGCATTCTGGGCCTTGGTGATGATATCCTGGGCGACATCGGCCGGATCGGTGCTTTTCGATTCCGGCTTGAGATAACGCACGCCGATATGGGCGGTGCGGGCAAGCTGCACCTTGAAGTCGGAAAAGCTCTCGCAACCCAGCCGGCGGCAAAAGCGGGTGACTGTCGGCGGCGATACCTCGGCTCGCTCGGCAAGCTCGATGATCGAGGCGTTCACGGCGAACTCGAAATCGTTGACGACGATCTCCGCGATGCGGCTCTCGGAGGGAGAGAGCCGGCCCCTGTCTTCCTGCAATGTCGAAAATATATCCAAAGCCGCTCCCGCCCTTATTCCTTATGCACCCTTCTTCTTATAGGCCACGCAGTCGATCTCAACCTTGCAATCAACCATCATCGACGATTGCACGCAGGCGCGTGCCGGCGGATGTTCACCGAAATATTCCTGATAGATCTTATTGAAGGTCCAGAAGTCGCGCGGATCGTCGAGCCAGACGCCGACGCGCACGACATCCTCGACGCCGTATCCGGCCTCATCGAGAATCGCCAGCACGTTGGCGATGGTCTTATGGGTCTGGGCGATAATGTTGCCATCAATGATTTCTCCGTCTTCCATCGCAACCTGGCCGGAAACATACAGCCATCCGTCGGCTTCGACCGCACGCGCGAAAGGCAGTGGCTTGCCGCCGGCGCCGGTTTGAACAGTGCCATAGCGCTTGATGGGCATGCTGAAGTCCTTGCAAATTATTTTCTTGATAAGTTGACAAGTGACCATAAAAAGCAGAATTTGACCAGTGAAAAACACTATTTATGAAAAGAATTTCAATCCGGGGGTGTTATGCGCGATCCTTTCCAGAATCCTTTCCCGTCAGACAGCGCCCGGCATGCGATCTGGGAAATGCTCGTTCCGCGCGATATCGATGCCTTTCTGGCCGCCGACTGGTCGATGGTCGAGCATGACTTCGTGGAAGAGGGCTTTATCGGCATCGACGCTCAAAAGCAGGTCGACCCCGACAGGTGGCGCCTGGCATTTCCGACGCTGTCTGCCTATCGCCAGGAATGGCTGAGGCAGGCGAAGGATTTCGCCGAGCAGCGTTTCGCGGAAGATGCGCGCACGGCGATCTTCACCACGACCACGCTCGAAGATATCGAGATCGAAGGCGAGATGGCGCTGGTTCGCAAGAAATTCGACGGCGGCATCACCAAGGCTGACGGCACCCGCGATGTCCTGCAATGGCAGACGCTCTATTATTGCCGACTTCACCAAGGACAATGGAAGATCTCAGGTTTCACCGGCTACCTGCCGAACCCGATGGGTTGACCCGAGGCCGACAACACGAAGGCGACTTTCTTGCGCATTTTCACCGCGGCACTGGCGACCGAGACCAACACCTTCTCCCCGATCTGCGTCGATCGTCGCGCGTTCGAAGCCTCGCTTTATGCCCCGCCCGGCCAACATCCCGAAACACCGACGCTCTGCACTGCGCCGATCACCGTCGGCCGGCGCGTCGCCCGGGAAAAGGGTTGGCAACTGATCGAGGGAACGGCCACCTGGGCCGACCCCGCGGGCCTCGTCAACCGGGTGACCTACGAGGAATTGCGTGACGAAATCCTCGGCCAGCTCCGCGCCGCTATGCCGGTCGATGCCGTCATCATGGGCCTGCACGGCGCCATGGTGGCAGCCGGATACGAGGATACGGAAGGCGATCTTCTCCAGCGCATGCGCGAGATCGTCGGGCCTGATGTGCTTATCTGCGCCGAACTCGATCCGCACAGCCATCTGACGGCAAAACGGGTCGCAGCGCTTAATTTCGCCGTCTATTTCAAGGAGTTTCCGCATACGGACTTCGTCGACCGCGCCGAGGATCTCTGGCGCATCGCGGTCGAGACGCTCGAAGGCCGGGTCAAGCCTGTCATGTCGGTGTTCGACTGCCGGATGATCGACGTCTTCCCGACCTCGCGTGAGCCGATGCGGTCCTTCGTCGACAAGATCATGCAGATCGAGAAGGACGATGCTGATATCCTGTCGATCTCGGTGATCCACGGCTTCATGGTCGGCGACGTTCCCGAAATGGGAACGAAGCTGCTCGTCGTCACCGATAACAAGCCGGAAAAAGGCGCGGCCTCGGCACGCGACCTTGGGCTCGAGCTGTTTTCGAAGCGCGGCACTTTCATGGTTCCGCAGATCGACGAGAGGCAAGCCGTCGCGCGCGCGATGGCTGCCACCGCATGGCCCGTCGTCATCGCCGACGTCTGGGACAATCCGGGTGGCGGCACGGCGGGAGATGCAACCGTCATCCTCGGGGAACTTCTGACCCGTGGCGTCACCAGTGCGGCGATCGGAACTATCTGGGATCCGGTGGCGGTGCAGATCTGTTTTGCGGCGGGCGAGGGGGCGGAAATTCCGCTGCGCTTCGGGGCCAAGTCGGCGCCCGGCACCGGCAATCCGGTCGACGGCACCGTCAAGGTCGTCAAGCTGGTGAAAAATGCCGAGATGCAGTTCGGCGAGAGCCTGGCGCCGTTCGGCGATGCCGCCCATATCGTGCTCGACGGTATCGACATCATCCTCAATTCGACGCGTGCACAAAGTTTCGATCCGAGCCTGTTTTCGGTGATGGGCATCGATCCCGCCAGGCAGAAGATCCTGGTGATCAAATCCACCAATCACTTCTTCGCCTCCTTCTCGAAGATCGCCGCCGAGATCCTTTACTGCTCCGCCGGAACGCCCTATCCCAATAATCCGGCGACGACGCCATACCGGCGGGCGCCGAAGACGATTTGGCCGATCGTCGCCGATCCACACGGACGAGAATGCGGAGCCGCCTAGATGTCCGATGCCAGCTTTGCCGTCGTCGCCAGAATAGGAGACAGGATCGCCGATCTCTCGACGCCGCGTCCGGTGATCGACGAAGACCGGCTGGCTGCCAACATCACCCGCGTTCAATCCTATATGGATCAGCACGGGCTGAACTTCCGCCCGCATATCAAGACGCACAAGATCCCGGCGCTGGCCGTCGCCCAGGTCGCCGCCGGCGCCAAGGGCATCAATTGCCAGAAGGTCACAGAGGCGGAAGTCTTCGCCGCTGCCGGCTTCGAGGACATCCTGATCACCTTCAACATAATCGGACAGCAGAAACTCGAGCGCCTAGCCAAACTGAACGAGCGAATTTCGGCGCTCAAGGTCGTTGCCGACAGCGAACAGACGGTCGATGCGCTTGCGGCGCATTTTTCCGGCCACAAGCCGCTCACCGTGCTTGTGGAATGCGATACGGGCGGCGGCCGCTGCGGTGTGCAGACGCCTGAGGAAGCGGCCTTGCTCGCCAGGCGCATTGCCGCCGCCGACGGCCTGACCTTCGGCGGCATCGTCACCTATCCGAAGCCGCAATCGGCCGCCGCCGTCGAAGCCTTCATCGCCGAAACACTGGACCGCCTGCAATCGGGCGGCATGGACTGCCCGATCGTCAGCAATGGCGGAACGCCGAGCCTGTTCGAGGCGCATCTCGTCCCCTCGGCCACCGAACACCGCGCCGGCACCTATATCTACAACGACCGCCAGATGGTGCGCATGGGCCATTGCACCGAGGACGACTGCGCCATGCACGTGCTGGCGACCGTCGTCTCCCGTCCGACCGCCGACCGCGCCGTCATCGATGCCGGCTCGAAGGCGCTCACTTCGGATCTCCAAGGCTTCAGCGACTACGGCCTGATCGTCGGTTATCCCGAGGCGCGGATCAGCAGCCTCTCGGAAGAGCACGGCGTGATCAATCTCTCAGACTGCACCGGCCCGCGGCCGCAGATCGGCGAAAAACTCTTCATCATCCCGAACCACACCTGTGTGGTCTCCAACCTGTTCGATACGATGGTCTTCCACCGGGGTGGCGTGGTTACCCGCGTCGAGGACGTCGCCGCCCGCGGCCTCGTCTGGTAGGGGTTTGGAGCGCCTCTTCATGAAACCCCTACCGTTTAGGGGACGATCCCAACCTTAAAAAAATCTTTGCGACAAGCCCGATCTGCATCACCTGCCTTCAAATTCATTTGGGCTATTTGACTCCATATGCTCTCGGACGCTGAGGGCGCGTAGGATGAACGCGATCTGGGCTCTCAATTCCACATCGATGTCTTTCTGGTTTTTGAGACGCAATTCAACCAGAACAGGATGCAGAAACGAATTCATTGCGTCGACAACAGCTTGTGCAGTTTCCACTGGACCATCGGTGCTCATTTTAAATGAGGCGTTCATTTCACAAAGGACTTTTGCGAGAATAGCGGTCAACCGTTGAAGATAGAGGTGCGTTACTGTCCAGTTGTCCAAGTAAGCTGCGACGTAGAGCGCGTGGATATTCGGCGCATGGATAAGATCCTCACGAACCCGACGATGAAGGACTTGGAGGATCGTAACCAGCCTTGCCGGCGCTGTATCAGGACTGTCAGCAATATGAGTGATTGCCGACAGCGTGTCGTCGGTAAGCCTGGCAAAAACGCAATGGTCTATGGCCGCTCTGGTTGGGAAAAAGCGATAAATGTTCGCCCGGCTCATTTCCAGGTTATCGGCTATATCGGCGACGTTGGTTTTCTTGCGGCCAATGCGGCGGATATATGCCTCGGCATGATCAAGAATAAGGTTCCTGATTTCAGCGTCTTCGCCCCGGCGTGACCGTGTGCCATGGCTTGGTATCGCTGAGGTGTCAGAGGCCGCCAACATTTCCCCTTTGCCTATCTTCGCTGCTTTTCAGAACAGAAAAGCTTTTTTGCAACGCCTCGGGTTGAAGCTTGTCCCAGAGCGACGGTGACCCGTTTAGGCGGGCAAGATCCTCATGTCGCCGTATCCACTGCTCGGCCGACTTCAATCTGTTGGGATGGATGTCATCAAGAAGCTGGTAATCGCGTTTGATGACGTCATGTTTCCACATATTCCAGAAGCCAGTGAAGTTGTCCCTGAAACTCATCGTGCTCCTATCGGCGGGATCCGCATTGTAGCCGGCCGGCCGATCTGCCGCGTTCTTGAGAGAACCGCCGAAATACTGATGAACGTCGGTATCGATGTAGCGTGCGGGATGTCCCGTCACACGCGCGAACGCCGCAGCGAGTTCGTCGTAACGCACATGTTCGATGGCAACCTCAAGGTCCATTCCGACAGACCTTTCCGTGTTGTCGAAAAGCCAACGAACATAATATGCGCAATCTTCCAGTGAGACATGGACGACGGCTCCATGCCCAAGCGGCACCCTCCAGGTAACAACGCCCTCCTCAATTCTGGGCGTCATTGGCGTAAAGGGCGAGAACGCCATCTCCATGTACGGCCCTGTCGTAAAAATCGCCGCGCCCATCCTGTCGGCATTGGCATTGTTTTGCGACAGAATCCATTCTGCGACGCGCCCCTTGCCGTCATAGTGGCCGGTTCGGAACTGAGAATCATAACCTGACTTTTTCAGCACATAGTCGAGGTTGCCGAAAACGAAGAACCTGACCCCCTCCTCTATGGCGATTTCATAGATCCTTATCGCGAGAAACGTCTCAGTCTTTTCGCCGGTGTTGAATCCGTCAATATTGACGAAGGCTCCGTCGCAAGCCCGAAAGCCCTTCCGAATGACATCTTCGTCCGCGAACGAACCTTCCAGGATCGATACATTCGGCAATTCCTCAAGTTGTCGCGCACGACCGGACGTTGCGTCGCGTGTCAGAGCAAGAACTTGATACTTGCCATCGCCAACGAGCCCCCTGACGACCGACATGCCCTGCGCGCCGGTGGCACCGATCACGAAAATCCTGCTGGTTTCAAATGACATGTCGATTTCCTCCAAAATTTGAATTGGCCACCGCAAGGCGGCGTTCACTGCGTGCAGTCATGTCCGTCATGCCGTTTGCATGATAGTTGCGGACGGTGTCAGGGCCTGTCGAAATGCGGGGCGGGCCTCGCCACGCTCGACGTACCTTTGGAGATTTGGAATTCCCTCCAGAATATCCGCGCCACGCAACGCGCGCAGGACTGTCACCATCAACAGATCAGCCGCACTGAAGTCTCCATCCAGCCAATCGGCGTAACCGAGCTTTGTTGAGAGTTGGGCGAGCCGGACAGACAGATAGTCGGCGTTGCCTGAAGACATGCAGGGCTCGATCGTGTTCAGCGCCGCAAACATCCACATGACCGCACGCGACCGGGCGCTCATGTCGAGCGGCAAGAGACCAGGGTACGTATGCGCGATGTGATGGACGATCGCGCCGGATTCGAAAAGCACCAGATTCCCGTCCTCATAGGTCGGCATCTGTCCGAAGGGGTGGAGCGCGCGGTACTCAGGACGGCGCATTTCGGAGAAGGCCAGTAATCGCAGCCGATAGGGCTGACCGACTTCCTCAAGCGCCCACCGCACGCGCATATCCCGGTGGAACCCCCGGCCGCCATCGGGCGGGTTTTTGAAAATTGAGACGATCGGGGTCATGTTGCACCTGTTAGTTCGTGAGCGTGGATCGTTCAGCTGGAGACCGGCGTTGCCGGGCTTGGGGCGGGACTCTGTCCCCTTTCGAAGGAGACGGCAGACCTTATGCCCGATAATGTGACGGCCTGCCCTTTGACCCTCCGACGCGTCAGGGACGCTTCGGAGGGTCATTGCATCACTCGGCCGCCAGATGCAGCTTCGGTTCCAGGCGGGTCGCCTCCGGCTGTGTGACGCCATGGTCGGCGTGCACCGCGTTGTCCTCCGTCGGCTTGATCCGGAACCAGGCCGCATAGAGAGCAGGAAGGAACAGCAGGATCATGAGCGTGCCAACAGCCGTCCCGCCGATCAGCGTATAAGCCATCGATCCCCAGAACACTGAGTGGGTCAGCGGAATGAACGCGAGTACCGCCGCAAGCGCCGTGAGGATAACCGGACGAGTTCGTTGCACGGTCGCTTCGATGACAGCGTGATAATCGTCCAGACCTGCCGCCTGATACTCCTTGATCTGCTCGGTCAAGATAAGCGTATTGCGCATCAGGATGCCGGCAAGTCCAATCAGACCCAGAATGGCGTTAAAGCCGAATGGTTGATTGAAGAGGAGCAAAGCCGGCACTGCGCCGGCAAGGCCAAGCGGCGCCGTCAGTATGACCATGGTCATGGTCGACAGGCTGCGAACTTGAAGAATGATCACGATCAGTGTCGCTGCGATCATCAAGGGGAAGATCTTGACCAGCGCGGCGTTTGCCTTGAGGGATTCCTCGATATTGCCGCCCATTTCGATCCGATAGCCGACCGGCAGCGAGGTGATCAATGGCTGCAGAGCCTGCATGACGGCTTTCGACACTTCCGGCGGTTGCGTTGCCTCGCTGATGTCAGACCGGACGGTGATGACCGGCGTGCGGTCACGGCGCTTCATGATCGGCTCTTCGAAGCTGACCTCCGAGTGACCGATCTGATCGAGCGGAATCGCCCTTCCGTCCCTGCTGATCAGCGAGAAGTCTGAGAGCTTTGAGGGATCAAGACGATTGTCGCCGCCGCTGCGCGCAACAACCGGGACGTTGCGGATGTTTTCACGGACCTGGGTGATCGGAACGCCCGTCAGCAGAAGCTGCAACTGTTGGGCGGCTTCGGCCGGCGACAGGCCGATGAGATTAAGCCTCTCCTGGTCAGGAATGAAGCGGACGATAGGCGTGCGGTTGCCCCAATCGCGGTTGGACTGGCGAACGTCCGGGACGGTTTTCATGATCGCGAGTGCTTGTTCCGAGATCTGATAGAGCTTCTCGGGATCGGGCCCCATAATGCGAAACTCGACGGGGAACGGTGTGTAAGGGCCAAACACGAGCTGCGTGACGCGAACGGAGGCTTCCGGCGCAAGGCCATCGGCGATGGCTGCACGCAGGCGATGCTTCAGCGCTTCGCGACCTTCGGCATCGGGGGTGAGCGCGACGATCTTGGCGAACGCCGGATCCGGCAGTTCAGGCGCCATTGCAAAGAAGAATCGTGGCGCGCCCTGGCCGATATAGCTGGTGACGATCTTCGACTCGGGCTGCTCCTGCAGCCAGCGCTCGAGCTTTTCGACAGTGGCCGTCGTCGTTTCGATGCTCGTGCCTTCGGGCAGCCGAACCTCGACCAACACCTCGGGGCGGTCGGAGGTCGGAAAGAATTGCTGCTTGACGCTCCCCATTCCGACGACGGAAACACCCATCACCACGACCACGACGGCGCAGGTCATGAACTTATGGCGGACGGCGAACTTGATGACCGCACGAAGACGTTGGTAATTCGGCGTGCCATAGATAGCGGCGTGGCCTCCAGTAACAGGCTTGATGTCAGGAAGCATCTTGACGCCGAGATAGGGTGTGAACACCACGGCGATGATCCAGGATACGATGAGAGCGAAACCCACGACCCAGAAAATGTTGCCGGCATACTCACCGGCCGTCGATTTCGCAAAACCGACCGGCATTAGGCCGATAATGGTGACAAGCGTGCCTGACAGCATCGGCGCTGCGCTGTGGCTCCAGGCATAGGCAGCCGCCTTGATGCGATCCATGCCCTCTTCCATCTTTACGACCATGATCTCGATGGCGATGATGGCGTCGTCGACCAGAAGCCCGAGCGCCAGGATCAGGGCTCCAAGCGTAATGCGATCGAAGAAGCGTCCGGTCTCCAGCATGATCAGGAAGACCACGGCAAGCGTCAGTGGAACCGCAAGTGCCACGACGATACCGACGCGCCAGCCCAGAGCGATCAGACTGACGAACAGCACGACGCCGAGCGCCATCGCGAACTTCATCATGAACTCGCCGACGGCTTCCTGAATGTTGACGGCCTGGTCGCTGACCTTCGCCAGGGTCATACCGAGTGGCAATGACTGGCTGATCGTCGCGGATCTCTCTTCAAGTGCCTTGCCAAGCTCGAGACCATTCCAGCCCGATTGCATGACGGCACCGAGCATGATGGCGGGCTCGCCTTCGTGTCGAATGATGTAGGTCGCGGGATCTTCGTAGCCGCGACGGATGTCCGCGATATCGGAAAGTTTCAGAGTCCGGCCACCGGCCACGATCGGCGTATCCGCGATGGCCTGTATGCTGTTGTAGGCGCCATCAAACCGGATAAAGACCTGCGGACCGCGTGTATCGATGGAGCCGGCAGGCGTGACGGTGTTCTGGTTCTGTAGGGCCGACGCAATGTCCTGCGCCGACACACCAAGTGTCGCGAGCTTGGCGAAAGAGAATTCCACAAAGATCTGCTCGGGCCGTTCCCCAAGAATGTTGATCTTCTTCACGCCCGGCACATGCAGAAGGTCCTGCCGGATCGTTTCCGCCTGACGAACCAGGTCACGCATCGGCATGCCCTTGGCTTTCAGCGCGTAAAGGGCAAAGCTGACGTCGGAATACTCATCGTTGACGAAAGGCCCGAAGACACCAGGCGGCAGGCTCCTCGCCTCGTCGCCCAGTTTCTTGCGTGCCTGATAGAATTCTTCCTCGACCGCGCTAGCCGGCGTATCGTCTTTGAGGGTGACCGTCAGGAATGCGTAGCCCGGACGAGTGGTCGTCTCCACCCGATCGTACCAGGTCAGTTCCTGAAGACGTTTTTCAAGCGGTTCCGCGACGAGATCCTGCATCTCGCGCGCCGTTGCGCCCGGCCAGACACTCGTGACGGTCATCGTCTTGATGGTGAAAGACGGATCCTCTGCGCGCCCGAGGCTCACGAAGGCATAGACGCCTGCTGCAGCTAGAAGGACGATAAAAAAGAGGGTGACGGCCCGCTCACGAACGGCGAGCGCGGAAAGATTGAAGCTCATCACTTGGCCACCTCTGCTTTTTCGATACTCGTGCGAATTTCCGCGCCATCGGTCAGGAGATGCGCGCCGAGAGCCACAACCACCTCCCCTGGCTTCAAGCCCGAAACGATCGCGTCTTCTTGACCAAGTCGTTCAATTTTAAGATCACGGAAGTGCACCTTGGACGCTTTCTCGTCGACGACCCAGATACCGCTACGGTTGCCATCGTCCAGGAGAGCGCCGACCGGCACCTCGGCATGGGACTGCGCATCCTTGTTCGGAATCTTGATCGTCACCGTTGCACCCAGGGATGCCGTGGCTGCACCTCCTTGCAGGACCCAGCGGGTTTCGTAGGTGCGGGTTCGCGTGTCTGCCGCAGCAGAAATCTGGCGAAGCACCGCGTTGTCCTCAGTGTCGCGGCCATAAACGGTGGCTTGCGCGGTCGCGCCGATCTCCGGCCGGAGATTTTCCGGCATCCATACCAGAGCTTCTCGTGCTCCGGCCTGGGCAAGCCGAATGACCGTCTGGCCGGCGGCAACCACCTGTCCGGGCTCACCCAGCGTTTCGACAATTGTTCCGTCAGCGTCTGCCAGCAGCACTGTATATGTCGCCTCGTTGTCGGCGACATTCGCGTCAGCTTGCGCGGCGGCAAGTTGCGCGGCGGCAGTATCAAGGGCCGCCTTCGCCTTTTCATATTGCTGTGTGGACGCAGCCAAGTTTTTCACCAGAGCACCAAAACGCTTTTCGTCGGCCTGCGCCTGAACGAATGTTGCCTGGGCAGCCGCAACGGCATTGCGTTTCGCGGTCAGCGCGAGACGCAGATCCGTTTCGTCGATCTTCATCAGCGGCTGTCCCGCTTTCACCTCGTCACCGAGGTTGACCAACCGTTCGATGATCTTGCCGGGAACCCGAAAGCCAAGGTCGCTCTGGACGCGGGCCGCAATCGTCCCGGTAAAGCTTCTGGCGACGGTATCCGGTGTCGTTGCCTTCACGACGCTCACAAACGGGACAGCGGTCCGGGGATCGGCGGCTGCCGAGACTTTCTCGGTCGGCCAAAAGACAAACGCTGCGGTGGCGGCGCCGGCGATCACGACCGCAGAGGAGAGAAGAAACTTCGTTTTCATGGGATGACCCTTCTTGACGGTCGATGCATCGGAATAGATTGCAACTTAAATCTAAAGCGTATATAGATGTCAAGTGAAATCTAAATGGAGCGCCAAATGCGAGTCACTCGAGCCCAAGCTGAAGCCAATCGAGACGCCGTGATCACTGCCGCAAGCCGACTCTTTCGCGAGCACGGTTTTGACGGGATCGGTCTTAAAGACCTGATGCAGGGAGCCGGCCTTACCTCGGGCGGCTTCTATAAGCAGTTCGAATCCAAAGACGATCTCGCGGCGCTCGCATCCCGGCGGGCGATGGAGAGTGCAACGCGCCGGTGGTCGTCCGTTGCAGCCTCAAGCTCGGATCCGTTGCGCGCGGTCGTCGGTCTCTACTTGTCGGCGGACCATCGCGGAGAAACGGCAGACGGATGTCCGCTCGTCGCACTTGGGTCTGACGCGGCTCGGCAAAGTGCGGAAATCCGGACACCCTTCCAAGACGGGATCGAGGCTCATCTGCAAGTGCTGGAGGAACTGATGCCGGAAAAGGGCGAGCCCGACGCCAATGAAAAGGCAATGGTGGTGTTGTCCCTGATGATCGGTGCGGTCACGCTATCAAGGATCATGACGGACGCGGATCTGTCGGACCGCCTGCTTCAAGCGGCGGCCAACGCGGTAAAGCGTCTCGCCCTCGACGGAGACTAGGAAGCCACCGTTCCCGTCCTGCAACACACAATTTCTCGGAGGTATCATGCGTCGTATCGTCGTCACAGGCATGGGAGCGCTTAGCCCGCTCGGTGCCAATGTCTCAAACTCCTGGACACGGCTCAAAGCCGGAAAATCCGGGATTCGCCGCCTATCGGACGAGGTTGTCGGTGATCTCCCCGCCAAGATCGGTGGCGTGGTCCCATCCATCGCCGAGGACGCAGAAGCAGGGTTCGATCCTGATCTTGTGCTGCCGCTGAAAGATCAGCGAAAGATCGATCGCTTTATTCTTTTCGCGCTCGCAGCGGCTGACGAAGCACTTGCGCAGGCGCGTTGGAAGCCCATTTCGGAGGAGGACCGCGTTCGAACGGCGACGATCATTGCTTCCGGGATCGGTGGCTTCCCCGCCATCACTGACGCTGTGCGGACTGTCGACCATAAGGGGCCACGACGTTTGTCGCCCTTCACCATCCCGTCGTTTCTGGTCAACCTGGCAGCAGGTCAGGTATCGATACGACATGGGTTGAAGGGTCCCCTTGGAGCACCGGTGACAGCGTGCGCTGCAGGCGTTCAGGCGATTGGTGACGCCGCCAGGCTCATTCGTGCGAACGAAGCCGACATCGCCATCTGCGGCGGGACGGAAGCCTGCATGAATATCGTGAGCCTTGGCGGCTTTGCTGCTGCCCGGTCCTTGTCTGCGGGGTTCAACGACACGCCTGAACTGGCATCGCGACCGTTCGATACACTCCGCGACGGGTTCGTCATGGGCGAAGGTGCAGGCGTGCTGGTCATCGAATCCCTCAGCCATGCCCTTGCGCGCGGCGCCGAGCCTTTAGCCGAATTGGTCGGCTACGGCACGACAGCCGACGCTCACCACATCACGTCCGGTCCTGAGGACGGATCGGGCGCCGCGAGAGCCATGCAGATTGCAATCCAACAGGCCGGCATTTCTCCTCAGGAAATCCAGCACGTGAATGCTCACGCCACCTCAACGCCGGTTGGGGACCGCGGGGAAATCGAGGCCATCAAGTCTGTGTTCGGGAAGGGATCCGGTCTGGCGGTGAGCGGCACGAAATCAGCGACCGGTCACCTGCTCGGTGCTGCCGGTGGATTGGAAGCAATCTTTGCAATCATGGCTCTGCGCGATCAGATCGCGCCGCCAACGCTGAATCTGAACGCACCCGACCCTGCCAGCGACGGAATTGACATCGTCGCCAAGGTGGCCCGGCCGCTGTTCATGGATTACGCGATCACCAATGGCTTCGGGTTCGGCGGCGTGAATGCGAGTGCGCTGTTTAAGCGCTGGCCTGCAAAAGCGGCATAGGCCTCTACAAACAATTCGAACGAGGATAGGACGGATTATTATGATGCACCCCCTACAGAAACCGGCAGGCTGGAAGCCGAAGATTGCCGTGATCGGTGTCGGAGGCGGCGGCGGAAACGCCGTCGACAACATGATTACGCAGGAATTATCCGGTGTCGATTTTGTGGTTGCCAACACCGACGCTCAGGCGCTCGTCAAGTCGAAGGCGTCGCAGGTCGTGCAACTTGGCCTGAAGGTTACCGAGGGTCTGGGCGCCGGCTCGCTCCCGGCAATCGGTCGTGCCGCTGCGGAAGAGTCGATCCACGAGATCATGGAGCATCTCGCCGGTTATCATATGTGCTTTATCGCCGCTGGCATGGGCGGTGGCACAGGCACCGGGGCAGCGCCGGTTATTGCCCGCGCCGCACGGCAGGCCGGCGTTCTCACGGTCGCTGTTGTCACGGAGCCGTTTGCGTTCGAAGGCTCGCACCGCATGCGCCAGGCAAAAGACGGCATCGAACAGCTCCTCGAAGTCGCCGATACTGTCATTGTTGTCCCAAACCAGAGCCTTCTTCGCCTGTCGGACCCTCACACGACGCTTGCGGCGGCCTTTGCTTCGGCTGACGCCGTGCTCTACGCAGGCGTCAGCTCGATCGTCGACCTGATCCTGAAGGAAGGCGTGGTCAATCTCAATTTCGCCGATGTGAAAGCGATCATGCGGGACATGGGCACGGCGGTGATGGGGACCGGAGAAGCTGCGGGCCAGGGCAGAGCGACTGCGGCCGCGAAAGCAGCCCTGGAAAATCCGCTGTTTGGCGACGCGATACTTAAGGACGCAAAAGGGGTTATCGTCTCGATCTCTGCTGGTCGAGATCTCACCCTGTTCGAAGTCGATGAGGCGGCCGGCCGCATTCGCGAAGAAGTCGATGGGAATGCCGAGATCATCTTCGGCGCAAGCTTCGACGAGAGCCTCAGTGACCGTATGCGGGTCTCTATCGTTGCCACCGGCCTTGGTCCCGCCGCCCGAATTCCCTCAATTGTCCAAATGGTCGCCTGACTGCGGTTTCGCAATGCTTCACGCCGCCGTCGGATTGATCACATTCATATCGATTTCGGTCAATTCGACGCGCCGCTCGAAGGCAATGCCCGCTTCGTCGAACAGATGGCAGTCCGCGGCATTGATGCCGGTTGCGACAGGTGCATCGGCGCGAATGCCGACGCTGCCGGGCAGCATGGCGCAGAAGTTCTCGGCCTCGCCGTTGAGCGAGGCGTAAGCGACCGTATTGGCCCCAAGGCGTTCGATCACCGTGGGCGTCACGGTAAAGACGATATCGCCGCCGTTCAGCTGGATATGCTCCGGGCGGATGCCGAGTGTCATCGTCTTGCCGGCCATGCCGTCGCGCGGCTTCACCGGCAGAACGGCGGTCTGGCCTTGATAATCCACCTCGACGCCATTGGCGCCGACGCCCTTGCAGGTCACCGGCAGAAAATTCATTTTCGGGTTGCCGATGAAGCCGGCGACGAACTGGTTGGCGGGCTTGTGATAAAGCTCCAGCGGCGCCCCTGTCTGGGAGATATCGCCGGCGTCAAGCACGACGATACGGTCGGCCATGGTCATCGCCTCGACCTGGTCGTGCGTCACATAGATCATCGTCGCCTTCAACTGCCTGTGCAGCTTGGCAAGCTCGATGCGCATATCGGCGCGCAGTGCCGCGTCGAGGTTGGACAGCGGCTCGTCGAACAGGAATATTTTCGGTTCGCGCACGATGGCGCGGCCGATCGCGACGCGCTGGCGCTGGCCGCCGGATAACACGCCGGGTTTCTGCTGCAGCCGCTGTTCCAAGTGAAGGATGCGCGCCGCATTTTCCACCCTGGCCTTGAGCTTGGCCTCTTCCATCTTTTCGACGCGAAGCGGGAAGGCGATGTTTTCGAAGACCGTCATGTGCGGATAGAGCGCGTAGGACTGGAACACCATGGCGATGCCGCGCTTGACCGGCGGCAGGTCATTGACCCTGATACCATCGATGACGATATCTCCAGCCGTCGTCGCGTCGAGACCGGCGATCATCCGCAGCAGGGTGGATTTGCCGCAGCCCGACGGGCCGACGAAAACGACGAACTCGCCGTTCCTCACATCGAGCTGAACGCCCTTCAGAACTTCGTAGTCGCCATAGAACTTCTGAACTTTGTTAAGAAGGAGCTGTCCCAAAAATCTGTCTCCGCCGGCGGTCTTCGTCGCACGTTCGATATAAGGGGAGGGGTCGCGGGTTATGCCGCGACCCCTGGGGAGGCTTAAGAGGACTTATTTGAAGGCTTCGACTTCGCCGGCAGCCTTTTTGAGTGCGGCCTCCGGCTCGGCTTTGCCCGTCACGACGGACTGGATCATCTCGATCATCGAGTTCTGGAAGCCCTTGTAGTCGGTGAAGAGGGGCTCGGGACCACCATAGTCGATGCCTTCGATCAAAGGCTTCCAATTGGGATCCTTGGCGACGAACTCGTCGACCTTTGCAGAGGGGCGGAGGGGCGTGAGGCCGGCGCCGCCCTGCAGCTCATATTCGGACTGAACATCAGGGGAGGTGATGAACTTGGCGAACTCCGTCGCCTTGTCCTCGACGCCCGAGCCCTTGAAGATCGCCAGGCTGTCGGTGATCAGCAGCGTGCCGGGACCCTTGGCATCGGGACCGAGCGGCAGCGTCGTGATGCCCCAGCTGATCTGCGTCTTCTTCAGACGGTCGGCGGCACCCGAGCCGGCCTGGATCATCGCCACCTTGCCGTCGAGGAAGATGGCGCGGACTTCGTTCTGCTCATAGGCCGTCGGGCCTTCTTCGGAGTAGGGGACGATATCCTTATAGGCTTTCAGCGCGGCGAGAATCTGCGGGCTGTCGAGCGTGACCTTGCCGTCTGCACCGATCACACTGCCGTTGTTGGTGTAAACCCAATGCATGAACTGGTGCATGGTATTGTCGAAGGTTTTGGCGGAGAGGCCGTAGCCCGGAATGCCGGTCTTTTCCTTGATGGTCTTTGCCATCTCGATTTCTTCAGCCCAAGTCTTCGGCGGCTTCTCGGGGTCGAGGCCGGCCTGCTTGAAGAGATCCTTGTTCCAGTAAAGCGCCTTGGTGGAGAAGGCGATCGGAACGCCCCACTGGTTGCCCTCGAAGGTCACCGTGTCGACGATGTGGGGATAGTAGGTCTTCTTCTCGTCATCGGTCATCGGCACCGGAACGATAAGATCGTTCTGCGCGAATTCCTTCAGCGTGCGCGACCCGACATAGGCCATGGCGACCGGGGTGCCGGCGGCAGCGAGCGTCGTCGCCTTGTCCTGGCACTGCGCCCATCCGACGACCTCGGGGGCGACCTTCCAGCCGGTGTTCTTTTCTTCCCACTGCTTGATGTATTTGATGTGGACCGGGTCGATCGTGTCGCCGCAATAGATCCAGCTGATTTCCTTGTCGGCTGCATGGGCAGTGACCGCGGTCATTGCCGTCGAACCGAGCAAGGCGAGCGCCATAAGGCCTGTCCTGATTGATATACTCACGTCGTGACTCCCGTTCTTGTGTTAGCTGTTCACTCGTTTTTTGGTCTTATTGTTTCACCGCACCGGCGGTCAGCCCGCCGACAAGGTAGCGCTGAAGGAAGAAGATGACGAGCATCGCCGGCGCGATGCCGACGAAGGAAGCCGCCATCAGTTCGTTCCAGATGACCTCCTGCTTACCGAAGTAGGCAAAGAGGCCCACCGGCAGGGGCATGTATTCGGTCTTCGAGTTGAAGGTCAGCGCGAAGATGAATTGCTGGGCATAGGCACCGATGAAGGTGGTTATGGCGACGACGATGATCCCCGGCATCGCAATCGGCAGGATGACGCGGCGAAGCGTGTAGAAATGGCTGGCGCCATCCATATAGGCCGCTTCGTTGAGTTCCTGCGGGATACGGATCATGTAGGTGCGCAGCAGCCAGATCGCTGATGGGATCAGGAAGGCGACGCCGGGCACGATCATGGCGAGATAGGTGTTGAGCACACCCATGCTGCGCATCAGCCGGAAAAGCGGGATCAACAGCACGGCGCCGGAGAACATGTTCACCGTCAGGAACGCGCCGAGCAGGATCCCCATGCCCTTGAATTCGAATTTCGCGAAGGCATAGGCCGCCGGAATGACGAGGCAGAGCACGATCAGCGTGACGATGATCGAGATGAAGAACGAGTTGAAGATATAACGCCCGAAGCCCGGCACGCTGATCCACATCGTCCGGTAAGCCTCGAAGGAACCGTTCTCCGGCCAGAAGCGGTAGGGAGAGGAGAAGAGCTGGCTGAGCGGCTTCAGCGACACCATGAAGCCTTCGAAGAAGGGCGCCAGCACGAAGAAAAGAAACAGCGCGATGCCGCAATAGATCAGGATGATTTCCCACCAGCGGTAACGGTCGATCATGGCGGCATTGCTCATGCGCGCTTCTCCGGATTGAGGCGGCGGGTAACGCGGAAATAGGCAAAGCAGAAGAGCGACAGGAAGATGCAGATCAACACGGCGCGCGCTGCCCCTTCACCGTATTTCTTCGAGCCGATGGCGGTCTGATAGGTATCGATGATCATCGTCGTCGTCTCGCCGCTCGGTCCGCCCTGCGTCAGGATCCAGATGATGTCGAACGAATTGAAGGTAGCGATCAGCGACAGCATCGACATGGTGATGATCGCCGGAACCATCAGCGGCAGGGTGATGCGGCGGAAGCGGTACCAGCGGCCGGCGCCGTCGGTCCAGGCGGCCTCATAGAGATCCTTCGGAATCGATTGGATCGCCGCCAGGAAATAAATCGTCACCAGCGGCACGCCGATCCACACGTCGGTGATGATCGTTGCCCAGAAGGCCGTGCTTCCATAAGCGAGGAAGGCGACCGGACCGTCGACCAGCCCGAAGCGCTGCAAAACGCCGGATATCATCCCGAACTGGCCATTATACATCCAGCCCCACATGAAGATGCCGATCGCCATCGGCACGATCCATGGCGGCATGGTCAGCAGCCGGAACAGAGAACGGCCGGGCACGGCGGCATTGAGCATGGTTGCGCCGAAGGTGCCGATCAGCATTTTCAGCGCGACCGAGAAGAACGTCCAGATGAAGGTGCGGACGATGACCTCGGCAAAGGTGCCGTTGAAGATCTTCTGGTAATTGACCCAGCCGACCCAGTTGGTGGTCTTCTTCAGCGACGCATCGGTGAAGGAGAGAATGAAGGTATCGACCAGGGGATAGGCGACGATGGCGAGAACATAGAGAACAGCCGGAAGGAGAAGGATCCAGGCAAAGATGAAGGCGCTTCTTTGGACACTCATCTTGCCGCCTTCCTCAAGCCGCTCTTGCGTGAAGGGCCTCGTCGAAGCGGTCCCAGACGGGGCGCAGGTCGACGACCGTTTTCTTCATCCTCGCTTCGTCCATCGCTAAGGCGAGGATGCCGGCTTCAAGCGCATTCAGTGTGGAAACGGGGAGTTCGAGCCCGGTGCGCACACTTTCCAGCAGGTCGCTCGCCATCTGCTCGTCGGCGCCGTAATGCTGGGAGAGCTCCGTGGCGGCATATTTGTTTTCGACCACCTTGTTGCCGGTCAGTTGCTCGTGCACGTCGAGATAACCGCGGACGAAATCGCCTTCGGCCATGCCGCGCGAGCCCATGATGGCGAAGCGGCGGAACTGGTCGGGCACGTTCAGATTGGTGTGGAAGTTCATGCCGACGCCATTTTCATATTCGACGATCGCCACCTGATAGTCGATAATATCGGCATCGCTGTCGAAGACCTTGTCCGATCCCATCCAGCCGCTCGGCTTGCGGTGGAAAAGCTCGAGGTCGTTGATGCCTTCGCGCGCCGGGTCATTGGCCGGAATGAAGCTCTTGCGGCCGCCGAAACTGGCCACGCGCTCGGGCCGTGCGCCGACGACACCATTATAAAGGTCGAGGTCGTGGCAGCATTTCTCCAGCATGAAGCTGCCGGAATAGCGCTCATAGCGGCGCCAGTCGCGCATGAAGAAGGCGCCGTGATAGGGCTCGATATGTTCGGAGGCTTCGATCGACACGATCTGGCCGAGTTTGCCCTCGGCCTGGATGGCGCGGAGATCCTTATAGAGTGGAGAGTAGCGCAGCACCAGACCGACCATCAGCCGCTCATGGCCGAATTTCGCCATCAGATGCGCAAGCTCGATGCTCTCGGCAATGGTCGTGACGATCGGCTTTTCGCAGAAGACCTTGAGGCCGGCCTGAAGTCCGAGCCTGATATGATCGAGATGCAGGTGATTAGGGGAGCCGATCATCAGCAGATCGAGCTTTTCGGAAGCGAGAAGCTCTTCCGGCGACCCATAGGCCTTGCCGACTGAAACGCCCTTTTCCGTCAATCCGGGAAGTCCGGCAGGCTCCGGATCCACATAGCCGACAATGTCGAAGCTGCTATCGATTGCCTTGAAAACATAGCCGAGATAGCCGAGCCGGAATCCGAGCCCGATGATTCCCACTTTCATGCCGATCAAGTTCCCATTTAGTAATTCATTTTCTTCAAGTTGGGACAAAAATCGGGAGGCGTCAATAGAAAACGGGGCTCGAAGCTTGAGCATGAAATTTATTTTCATAGATCGATAGGCGGCGGTCGATTGCCGGGAGCGACCGGCCGGACGCGGATTGCCGAATGGAATAGCGGGCACCGCTTGAAGCAACGGCATCTGCCGCCGCCGGCGGCCAGCGCTACGGCCAACACACGCGGGACTCGCGAAATGGTGAAAAGACACGTGAGGTTACGTGTGTAGGATGCTGGGAGACCCGAAGGCAAGGAGGAGCCATCATGACCCGCATGACAGCCAAGGATTTCCCGCAGGAACTTCTCGAACTCTACGATTATTACGCGCACGGGAAGATTACAAAACGCGAATTTCTCGACCGAGCCGGCAAGTTCGCCGTCGGCGGGCTGACCGCAGCCGCCATTCTTTCGTCGCTGAGCCCTGACTATGCGCTGGCGACCCAGGTCGAGTTCACCGATCCAGACATATCAGCCGAATACATCACCTATCCCTCGCCCAAGGGAAATGGAGATGTCCGCGCCTATCTCGTCCGCCCTAAAAATGCCGCCGGCAAAGTTGCGGCCGTGGTGGTCGTTCACGAAAACAGGGGCCTGAACCCCTACATCGAGGATGTGGCGCGGCGCGTGGCAAAAGCAGGGTTCATCGCGTTGGCGCCGGATGGACTGACCTCGGTCGGAGGTTATCCCGGCAACGACGAGAAGGGGCGGGACCTGCAGCAGAAGGTCGACCCGGAAAAGCTGATGAACGACTTCTTCGCAGCGGTCGAATTTCTGATGCAGAGCGACCTCACCACCGGCAAGGTCGGCATCACCGGCTTCTGCTACGGCGGCGGCGTCGCCAATGCTGCGGCAGTGGCCTATCCCGAACTTGCCGCAGCCGTGCCGTTTTACGGCAGACAGCCGCGCGCCGAGGACGTGCCGAAGATCAAGGCCCCGCTGCTTCTCCACTATGCCGGTTTGGACAAGGGCATCAACGAAGGCTGGCCGGCCTATGAAGCGGCGCTGAAATCGTCGCAAAAAACCTACGAAGCCTATGTCTACCCCGACGTCAATCACGGCTTCCACAATGATTCCACGCCGCGCTACGACGAAGCGGCCGCCAAGCTCGCCTGGCAGCGAACGGTCGACTGGTTCACGAAATACCTCGCCTGAGAGGGCCGCGGACTGAACGATTTGCGGTGGGGAGCCATTCCCCGCCGCTATCCATGACGTGGCTTGTCAAGGCGACTGGCGGTCTGCAACCAGGCTCCAGAAGAGATCGTCGCCGGACAGGTCTTCGAAATCGGCAAGCTTGCGAAGTTGCAGGAAAGCAGCGCCTGAGACATTCCGATTTCCCCAGCGCAAGCAGTCCAGGAACTTGACTTCACGTTCATGCACACTCATCGGCGCTTCGAGCGATCCCTTGGCATGCAGCCGAGACTTGTTCAAAACGCGCCCATCGCGCGTCGTGACCGTGACGATGTGCGGGAGGCGCTCGACGCCTCTTTCCTCTTCGGCCGAATAGGACTGCATTTCGATGCACGGCATGAACTCCCGGATTTCCAGCCGTTCGATCGCCTGCCGCGTAAAATCCGAAAGGCTGAGAGATCCCTTGAGGAAAGCTGTCGCCAGGCAATATTGCATCGAGAAGCGGGCCTGCATCTCGTCGGCGGGCTCGGGATAAGCCAGGTTGCGGACAGCGGATATGCCGACTTTCGTCTCGATCCCGGCAATATCATCAGCCAAAAGCCCGTGCTCCTGCTTCAGATCCAGAAGCGCGTCGATGGCGCGATGGGTCGAGGCGCAGCAGGGATGACGCTTGGTCACCACGCCCCGGCTTTCGATGATATGCTCGTCCGTAAATGCCAGGCCCTCCCAACCCCTGGCATCATCGCCCCCGAAAAGATCGCGGAAGCCTTGCGGCCGTTCGAGGATATCCGGCCGCCCGCTCAGGCCCGCCAGCGCCATGCGCACCGCATCCACGGCATTGCGCGCGGCAATGCCGGCATGAAGCGGTTTGGCGCTGGTGCCGAATTGGCCTTTCGGGCCGCAGGCAAAACTCGTCGCCAGGCTCATCGCTGCGGCCAGGCGCTCTTCATCGGCGCTGAGAAGCCGTGCCACGCCAGCCGCCGCCCCGATGCTGCCAACCGTCGCCGTCGCGTGCCAGCCCCTGTTGTAGTGAGAGGGATTGACGCCGAAGCCGACCGCCGCTTGTGCTTCCAGCCCGGCCAGGTAGGCCTCGAGAAACCGTCTCCCGCTGGTCACCTTGCGGCTCGTCAGAACCGCCAGCAGCGCCGGCACCAGCACCGCTGAGGCATGCGCCCTGGCCGGATGGAAATTGTCATCGAAATCGAGCGCATGCGCCGCCGTTGCGTTGATGAGTGCGGCGAGCGAGGGCGAGGCGGAGCCGCCGGTGACGAGCCGTGCTTGGCCGCCGCCGGCGATTTCCCCGTCGTAAGCGCGGGTGAGCGCGGCCACGCTTTCATCGTTCCTGCCGGCAATCATGCAGCCGATGGTGTCCACCACGGCATCTCTTGCCCGCTCCATGGCGAGGTTTGAGAACGTCGTGCGCGACAGGACCTGTTCGGCGATCTTGCGGAGAGTGCTGGCCATTGACGAAAGTCTTTCCGTGAGTTTGGTTCTCAGCGGAAAATGTTCAACTTTCCGCAGGTCCGCAATCTTATGCGGTTTGCGGGTAGGGCTATCCGTATGGGAGATAGAATGGCGCGAGACACGAGTGCGGCGATCGGCCTGAAGCATATCGAGGCCTATGACGCCATCGCCGCGACCGGCTCGACGATCGCTGCCTCAGTCGAGCTTGGGATCTCGCAATCGAATGCCAGCCGTTTATTGCAGCAATTGGAAGACTATCTCGGCGTCCGGCTTTTCGAACGGGAGAAGAACCGGCTTCAACCGACCCGCGAGGGACTGCAGCTCGGCCCGGAAATCCGCGCCATCTCCGACCGGCTACGCGCCTTGAAAACGGCGGCGATGGAGCTCGAGAGCGGTCGATCGCGCGAGATTATGCTGCGGCTCGCCTTTCCCGCCAGCCTTTCCGCAACACGCATTCCGAAGCTGGTAAAGAATTTTCTTACAGCCAATGGTCCGATGCGCGTCGAAGTCGCGTCCGGCAGCTATCTCGCCATCGAACGGATGGTGGCCGACGGCGAGGCCGATCTCGGTTTCGCGCGTCTGCCGCTGATGAGCCCGGGATTGAAACAGGAGAAGATCCTGTCGTCGCGGATCATTTGCGCCGTGCACAACGATCATTCCAAGGCCGGCAGCCGGCACTTGTCGGTCGGCGACCTCAAGGGGCAGGATCTGATCATGCTGAACCGGGAGCGACCGGTTCGCCACGAGCTGGAGGCGTTGTTCTACAAGGCCGGCATCCGTCAACGCCCCCTGCTCGAGGCGCATTCGGTGGCGAGTGCCTGCGCGCTGGCAGCACAAGGGCTCGGCATTGCGCTGGTTGGGGAGATCATCGCCCGCGAATATGCGACGCTGCCGCTGCGGTTCATTCCGCTCGATCCGGAACTGCCGCTTGCCTATGCGCTGATCAGCGGAGAGAAATTTCCGATGCCCAAGGCCGCCAGCCTCTTTCTTCAAAGCATTTCGGACTGGGCATGATGACAGTGCTGGAACCATCCCAGGGGATCGCGAACGCATGAATATCAAGCAACTGGAAGTCCTGCGCACGCTTCTGGCGACGGGGTCGACGATTGCCACGGCAAAGACGATGGGGCTTAGCCAGTCCGGCGTCAGCCGCCTCCTCCAGCAGCTCGAGGCGGACCTTTCGATGTCGCTTTTCGTGCGCGACAAAGGCCGTCTCATCCCCACCCCCGAGGCCCTGCTTCTTGCCCGCGATGCCGAGAACATCTTGCTCGCGGTCGATCGGATGTCGGGCCACGCGGAGGACTTAAGAAGCGGCGCCGCTGGCCCGGAGATCGTCCGCATCGGCCTGCCGAGCAGCATGTGGGAGCATTTCGCGCCGGCGATGCTGGCCGATTACATCAGCGATTTCCCCGGTGTGCGGATCGAAACCTTTTTCGAGACGACGACGGCGATCAACAAGCTCGTCGAGCAGAGGGTGATCGATTTCGGCTTTCTACGCATGGAGGGCGAGAGCGGACCGGGCATCGAGGTCGAGCGCGTCGCCACCGGCGAAAGCGTCTGCGTCGTTCCAAAGGATCATCCTCTTGCGAGGCTGGAGGAAATCACGGTCCGGAATTTGCGCGACGTTCCTCTCATTCTGATTGGCCGCCAACGGCCGAACCGCATGGCGCTCGACCAGACCTTCCGGCGGGCCGGCATCAAGCAGATCGTCAAGATCGAGACGCACACCAACAGCTCCGCCTGTTCCTACGTCGCCCATGGCCTCGGGGTCACGATCATCAGCAGCTTTTATGCGAATCTCTATCGCCACCTGCCGGTGGTTCACCGTCCCTTCGTGCCACGCGCGACCCAGGAATTCGGATTGGCGAGGGCGGTCGGGACGCCACTCTCAATTGCCGCTCACGCTCTGAGCGATGCCTTGAAGCGGCAGATTCAGCTTTCACAAAAAGACATTTGAAATAAAATACTTAGCCCTATGCTTTACGCAAAGGCAGCCGCTTTGGTTGCGGCCGTATTCCGCATAGACTTATGACGGAATCGCATAATATTGCGGATATTTCTTCATTCGATCATAGTCTGCAGCAACGAAACCGATGGCGCCGGGCACTCACCGTCGCCCATCGCGGGGAACAAAAATGCTGAAATTCATTCTGAACCGCCTGCTGATGGCCTTGCCGACGATCGTCCTCGTTTCGGTGACCGTCTTCACGCTGATCCGCTTCATACCCGGCGATCCGGCGGCACTGATGCTGGGTGATATGGCCGAGCCGGATCAGATCGCGGCGATGCGCTCCGAACTCGGCCTGGACAAATCGCTGCCGCAACAGTTCCTGATCTGGACCGCCGATGTCGTCCAGGGTGACTTCGGCCGCTCGATCGTCAACGGCGAGGCGGTTCTGCCGCTCGTTGCCTCGCGTTTTCTGGTCAGCGCCGAAATCGTCGTCATCGCCGTGCTTCTGGCGAGCCTCATCGCCGTGCCGGCCGGCGTCATCGCCGCGTGGCGGCAAAACAGTCTGACGGACCTGGCGCTGGTCGGCACGGCCACAATCCTGCTGTCGATCCCGACATTCTGGCTCGGACTGCTGCTCCTGCTGTTCTTCGGCTTGAAACTCGGCTGGCTACCGGTCCTCGGCTATGTCTCGATCGGCAGCAACGTTACCGGCGGCCTGCTCTACCTCGTGCTGCCGATCATGACCCTGGTCATCCATGAGATGGGTGTGCTGATCCGCATGGCACGCGCCTCGACGCTGGAAGTGCTGCGTCTCGATTATATCACCCACGCGCGGGCCAAGGGCCTTTCCGAAAGCGCCGTCCTCTGGCGGCACGCCTTCAAGAACGCCTTCGGCCCGACCTGGACGGTCATCGGTCTGATCCTCGGCAATCTGCTTGGCGGCATTGCCGTCATCGAGACGGTCTTCACCATTCCGGGGCTCGGGCGGCTGATGGTCGACAGCGTTTTTGCCCGCGATTACCCCGTCATCCAGGGCTGCCTGCTGTTCGTCTCGCTTTCCTATGTGCTGGTCAATTTGGTCGTCGACCTGCTCTATCCCTTGTTCGATCCGCGGGTGGTCGCCGAATGAAAAACGTCACGTTCAACGGCTTCATCGGCAGCGTCCTGATTGCCGCATTGCTCGCCTCAGCTGCGATCGGTCTTTTCTGGACCCCCTATGATCCGATGAAGCTCGGCTTCACGGCGCGGCTGGCGGCGCCAAGCAGCGCCCACTGGCTCGGAACCGACGAATTCGGCCGCGACGTCCTCAGCCGCCTGATCGTCGGCGCCCGGGCGAGCGTCTGGATCGGCACCTTGACGGTCACATTCGCGACGGTCTGCGGCACGCTGATCGGTCTCGTCAGCGGCTACGCCCGCGGTTGGATCGATGCAGTCATCATGGCCGTCAACAATGCGCTTCTCGCCTTTCCGGGCATCCTTCTGGCGCTTGGATTGCTCGCCGTCTTCGGCGCCAACCAATATGGCATCATCTTCGCGCTGGGCATTGCCTATTCTCCCTCCATGGCCCGCGTTGTCCGGGGTGCCGTCCTGTCGCTGCGCGAGCGGGAGTTCATCGAGGCTTCGAAGGTGATGGGCAATGGCACGCTCTACACCATGTTCCGCCATATCCTCCCCAATTGCATCGCCCCGATCACCGTGCTTGCGACCTCGATGTTCGGCTGGGCGATCCTATCGGAAAGCGCGCTCAGCTTTCTCGGTCTCGGCGTTCCGCCACCGGCGCCGACCTGGGGCAACATGCTGGCTGCCGGGCGCCCCTTCATCGAGCAGGCTGTTTGGCTGGGTCTGTTCCCGGGCCTGGCGATCGCCTTGACGCTCCTCGGCATCAATCTTCTGGGCGACGCTCTTCGGGACAAACTCGATCCGCGGATGAGGGGGCTGAAATGACCAATGAAACGCTTTTGAATGTCCGCGACCTGTCGCTTCAAGTCGCCGGGACCGGTGTGCAGGTCGTTAAGAACGTCAGCTTCGATATTGCGCCAGGCGAGATCTTCGGCATCGTCGGAGAAAGCGGATCGGGCAAGACGCTGGCAACCCGCGCCCTGATCTCGCTGCTGCCGGCACCCATCAAAGTGATCGGCGGCTCCGTCGCTTACAAGGGACGCGACGTGCTTTCCATGAGCGGCGCGCAATTGCGCCAATTGCGTGGTGCGGAAATCGGTGTCGTCTTCCAGGAGCCGATGACTTCGCTCAATCCCTCGATGACCGTCGGCCGCCAACTCGAAGAAGGGTTGCAGCTGCATACGAAATTTTCGCAGGAAGAACGGCGCAGCCGGATCCTCGACATGCTGAACCGGGTCGGGATCCGCGATCCGGCCGGGGCGCTCACGTCCTACCCGCATGAATTCTCGGGCGGCATGCGCCAGCGCATCATGCTGGCATCGGTGATGCTGCTGAAACCGGCGCTCTTGATCGCCGACGAGCCGACGACCGCGCTCGACGCGGTGATCCAGCGCGACGTCATGGAATTGATGGTGGAACTGACACAGGCGGAAGGCACCGCCGTGCTGCTGATCAGTCACGATCTGCCGATGGTAGCCCGTTACACGAACCGCATCGTCGTCATGGAAAAGGGCGTGATCGTCGAAGAAGGACGCACCGCCGATCTGCTCGACGCACCGCAGCGTGCCTATACGAAGAAACTGCTTTCCTCCCTGCCGTTCCGTGGGCAGACGCGAACGATCGACAAGACCAAGGCGCCTATGGTTTCGGCGCGGGATATCGTCGTCGACTATGCAGGCCGGCGGTCGCTGATGAAGAAGGCAACGCCAAAGCGGGCGCTGCATGGCGTCAGCATCGATATCCACGAGGGCGAAGTCGTGGCGCTGGTCGGCGGTTCCGGGTCCGGCAAGACCACGCTCGGCCGCACCATTGCCGGACTGGTCCGGGAGAGCGAAGGCGATATCCGGTTCAAGGGACGCAGCCGCGACGACGACTGGATGGACTATCGGTTGAATTGCCAGATGGTTTTTCAGGATCCCTATTCCTCGCTCGATCCGCGCATGACCATCGTCGCACTTGTGGAAGAAGCGCTGCGGCTCGTTCCCGATCTCGACGCTGCGGCAAAGCGCAAGCGCGCCCTGGAGACGCTTGAAGAAGTCGGGCTTGGGGCCGACTACGCCGAGCGCTACCCGCATGAGCTTTCCGGCGGCCAGCGTCAGCGCGTGGCGATTGCCCGGGCCATCGCGCGTCGGCCGAAATTCCTGATCGCCGACGAACCGGTATCGGCGCTTGACGTGACGGTCCGGGCGCAAGTGCTCGAACTCCTGTCCGATCTGCAAAAACGCTACGGCTTTTCCTGCCTGTTCATCAGCCATGATCTCGGCGTGGTCGAACAGGTGGCCGATCGCGTCGTCGTCATGCAGGACGGCCGGATCATCGAGGAAGGCGACCGCGATACGATTTTCGACAGCCCGAAGGAGGCCTATACGCAAAGGCTTCTCTCGGCCATCCCCGCTCTGGACCACAATGCTCAGGGCGGCGTGACCCTCAAATGGCGCCTGGAGAACTGATATGACGACGATGAGTGAATCCGCACTGCTTGCGGAGCGATTGAACGCGATCTGCGATGCCCAGCCGTTCGTAACGCGCTTCATGGTGCGTGCGCTTGGCAGCGGCGAAACGATCGGCAGGGGCGCGGACGAGGAAACCCCTTCCGCCAGCACCCGAAAGACCTCGATCATGATGGCGGCCTTGAAGGCCGCCCATGAGGGCCGCCTGGATCTCGACGAACGGATCACCTACGAAAAGCGTTTCGCCGAGGAAGTGGCGAGCGGGATGTTCCGCTATCTCAGCCCCGGTATAGTCATATCGCTGCGCGACGCCATCACCGGCATGATGGTGCTGAGCGACAATGTCTGCACCAAGATGGTCTTCGAAAGACTGACGCTCGAAGAAGTCGATGGTTATTGCAAGTCGATCGGCATGACCGGCACCAACCATCGCTTCCTCATCCCGCCCTTGGCGCTGTCGCCCGATCATTCATTGAAGGCCGTCACGACGACGACGGCGCGGGATCAGGTCTATCTGCTGCAAACCATCCTCGATGCGCAGGATTCGCTGGAAGCCGCGGACCGGCTCGGCTGCTCGCAGGCGCTCAGCGCCTATGCGCTTCAAACCCTGAAGAACCAGATCCTGCGCTATGCCATTCCCTCCCGGCTGCCGTTCGGTGTGCTCGTCGCCCATAAGGGCGGCACGGGAAAGCGCGGCCGGATGAATGCCGGTATCGTCTACCGCGACGCTTCCCCCTTCTACATCATCGCCGCCTATACCGACGACGTACCGCAGGAAATGCCGGACGGCACCCCCGGCTACACCGTCGCGCTTGAAACCATCGGCAGGCTTTCACGCGCCTGCTGGGATCAACTCCAATCCTGACGAACCATAAAAGAGGGTAGAACAATGCATAAGCTTCTTCTTGCAGGCACCATGTTGATGGCGGTAACCGGCGCGGTCGACGCCCGCGACATCGTCGTGGCTCAAAGCTCCGATCTGCGCAGCAACAATCCGGGCGTCAATCGCGACGGCAATACCGATGGCGTCATCCTGCATATCGTCGAAGGGCTCGTCGGCTATGCCAACAACGGCGAGGTCAAGCCGCTGCTCGCAAAGAGCTTCGAAGTCTCGGCGGACGGGCTGACCTACAGCTTCAAATTGCGTGACGGCGTCAAATTCCACAACGGCAAGACGTTGACCGCCGATGACGTCGTGTGGAATTGGAGCCGCTATCTCAAGCCCGAAACGAAATGGACCTGCCTTCCCGATTTCGACGGCAGCGGCACCGTGCATGTTACCGCGGTCAAGGCAGCCGATGCTTCCACAGTCACCATCACGCTGGAAAAGCCATCGGCGGTTTTCCTTGGCCTGCTGTCGCGCCCCGAATGCGGCTACACCGGGATGATCTCGCCGGAATCGGTCGGCGCGGACGGAAGCTTCATTAAGCCGATCGGCACCGGACCCTTCAAATGGGATGAATGGAAGAAGGGCGAATATATCCATCTCGCCAAGTTCGACGATTATGTCTCGCCGGAGAATGACGGCAAGCCCGACGGCATGGTCGGCTCCAAGCGCCCGCTCGTCGATGGCATCAAGTTCATGGTCATTCCCGATGCTTCGACCGTCAAGGCCGGCCTCCAGTCCGGCGTGCTCGATACCGCGGAGATTTCGCCGGATCTCATTCCCGAATTCAAAACAAGCGACACGATGCAACTGATCGTGGCTCGCAACAACGGCAAAAACCTGTTCTACATCCAGACGCGCGACAAGGTTCTGAGCAATCCCGGCGTGCGCCGCGCCATGGCGATGACACTCGATCTCGACCAGCTCGTCGAGGCCGCCTCCAATGGCACCGGCGCCGCCAACGGTTCGATGGTTTCGCAAGACTCGCTCTATTTCGACGATGTCCAGAAGACACGTCTGCCCTACGACGTCGAGGCCGCCAAGAAGGAACTGGCGGCAGCCGGCTATAAGGGCGAGCCGATTACCATCATCGCCAACAAGCGCAGCAACGTGCCAAGCTTCCCGGCGGCGGTGATGGCGCAGGCGATGATGCAGCAGGCAGGTCTCAATGTGCAGATCGAGGTGCTCGACTATGCGACGCAGGTCGATCGTCGCCGCTCCGGCAACTACCAGATCATCTCGCAATCGGTCGCGCCGCGGCTCGATCCGGCGCTGATGTACGGTTTCTATGTCGGCAACAAGGACAAGAACGCTTCCTTGATGTGGGATGACCCAAAGGCAGTCGAGTTGATGAAGGCGGCCTACGCGGAGGCCGACCAGACGAAGCGTCAGGCGATTTTCGACGAGTTTCACACGCTGATGCTCAAGGATATGCCGGGCATCTTCCTCTATGACATGGTCGACGTCTGGGGCGCGACCAAGAAGCTGAAGGGTCAGCCCGTCTGGCAGTCGAATGCCCGTCTTTGGGAAGTTTCGCTCGACAATTGAGCCTGAACTGCCGCGCCCGGATGGTTCGGGCGCAGCCATCCAGCTTCGACAATCAACAGGAGATCCGGCAGGCAGTTCTGCCGGGTCCGGTGCAACACGTCCCTGTGGCGGCAGGACAGACAGCGAGGAAATGCCATGAATCTTGACGCGATCAGCTCCATTGCCGCGACGATCGAAAAGATGAAGCCGGATTATATCGCGCTCAGCGACAGTATCTGGGATTTCGCGGAACTGAAATTCGAGGAGCGGCGCTCGTCGCAATTGCTGGCAAGGACACTCGAGCAAAACGGCTTTGCCGTGCGCTGCGGCGTCGCAGACATGGAAACGGCCTTCATCGGCGAATCAGGCAGCGGCAAGCCGGTGATTGCTTTCCTCGGCGAATTCGATGCCCTGGCCGGAATGAGCCAGACCGCCGACGTCGCCGAGCCTTGTCCTGAGGCGGCGGGAGCGACCGGCCACGGCTGCGGGCACAATCTGCTTGGCGTCGGATCGCTGATGGCGGCGGTTGCGCTTGCCCGCCATCTCAAGGAGAACAAGCTGCCCGGGACGGTGCGTTATTACGGCTGCCCGGGAGAGGAGGGCGGTTCCGGCAAGACCTTCATGGTTCGCGCCGGCGCATTCGACGACGTCGATGCCGCCCTGACCTGGCATCCGGCTCCGTTCAACGGGGTTCGCTCGACGAACAATCTTGCCGTCCTCGAATATTACTATCGCTTCAGGGGTGTGGCGGCCCATGCTGCCAACAGCGCCCATCTCGGCCGCTCGGCGCTCGATGCGGTCGAACTGATGAATGTCGGGGTCAATTTCCTGCGTGAACACATGCCGCAGGATTGTCGCGTTCACTACGCGATCACCGACACCGGCGGCAGGGCCGCCAATGTCGTGCAGGCCAGCGCCGAGGTTCTCTATCTGATCAGGGCGCCTGACATGCCGCAGGCGCTCGAGCTCGCCGGGCGCGTCGAGAAAGTTGCGCGCGGTGCCGCGATGATGACCGAAACCAAGGTGGAGATTGTGTTCGACACCGCCTCGACGAACCTTCTTCCCAACATCACGCTGGAAACGGCAATGCACGAAAACATGGTCGCGCTCGGGCCGATCGCCTTCGATGAGGCCGACATCGCCTTCGCCAGGAAAATCCAGGCTACCTTCACTGAGGAAGCGATCAGCAGCAGCATCCGTCTCTATCAGATCAAGGGCGATGTGTTCTCCAATGCCAAGGTCGATGGCTCGGCGCCCTTGCACACCGGTCTGCGCGATTTCGAAGGACAATCGCATTTCCGGGCCGGATCGACCGATGTCGGCGACGTCAGCTGGGTGACGCCGACTGCGCAATGCTGGGCGCCAGCCTGGGCGATCGGCACCAATCCCCATACCTGGCAGGTCGTCGCGCAGGGAAAAAGCCCGGTCGCGCACAAAGCCATGGTGCATGCGGCCAAGACGCTGGCGACAACGGGTCTCGCCTTGATGTCGTCATCCGACCTCCTGGCAGCCGCGACGGCCGAGTGGCGGGAAAAGACCAGCGGCAAAGCTTATATATGCCCGATCCCCGACAATGTGATGCCCGCAACGGTTCACAACCGGTAGTTCCCGTCTCCTTCTGCCGTGACAGCGACCTGCATCGTGCCCGCTTGCAGCACCCCATGAAAAAGCACTAAGGGTATGGAAGTCGAAATCGCGGAACTGAGGCATTCACCGCTTTCGAACCTCCAACACGTCGGAAAAGGCAAAGATGACAAGCTCCGAATGGCGGGTGGGAGTGCTGTTTTCCAGAAGCGGAATTAGCGAAGTCACGGAAACAGAGCACTTTCTTGGCACCGCACTTGCGATCGAGGAAGTCAATGCGGCGGGCGGCGTGCTTGGCAAACCCATCGTTCCGATCGCCTATGATCCGGGCGGAGACCAGACCGCCTATCGCAATCTGGCGCGGCGCCTGCTGGCCGACGACGACGTCAACATCATTTTCGGCGCGTCGATGTCAGCCAGCCGAAAGGCCGTGCTGCCGATTGTCGAGCGGCACAACGGACTGCTGTTTTATCCGTCGATGTATGAAGGTTTCGAGTATTCGGAGAATGTGGTCTATACCGGCGCCACTCTCAATCAGAATACGTTCGCGCTCGCAGAATACCTGCTCCGCAATCATGGACGCCGGATCCTCTTCGTCGGCGCGGATTATATTTATCCGCGCGAATCCAATCGGGTCATGCGGGATGTGCTCGAGGCAAAGGGCGGTGAAGTCGTCAGCGAACGATATCTTCCTCTTCATGCCGACGAGCAAACGCTGCGTTCGGTTATTTCCGATATCGTTCGTCTCGAGCCTGATGCCATCTTCTCGACGATCGTCGGGCGGCCGGCGCAGCGGTTCTACCGCATGTATGCCGAGGCGGGGATCGATCGCAAGCGGGTTCCGATTGCCAGCCTGACCATGGCCGAGAGTGAGATTCGCGAGATCGGAGCCGACGCTTGCACCGGCCATATTCTTTCGGCGACCTATTTCCAGACGGTCGAGAACGAGGCGAATGAGCGCTTCGTAGCGGCGTTCAAAGCCCGCTTCGGCCAGGACTTCACCACCAGCGTATGGTCGCAGCCGGCCTATGCACAGGTTCACCTTTTCGCCCGCGCGCTTGCCCGGGCCGGCTCGCTCGAGACCCATCGCATTTCCGAGGAAATTCTCCTGGAGGATTTTTCTGCTCCGGAAGGGCGGATCAATTTCGACGCCGATACCCGACATCTCTGGCTGCATCCCCGCATCGGCGTGGCGCGGGCCGACGGGCTTTTCGACATTGCCTGGCAGGCGCCTGGACCGATCCGGCCGGACCCCTATCTGACGGCTTCGCGGTTCGAAGACGTCTGGTTGGAGGCCTGAGATGGCGGGACCGAACCGGATCGTTCAGGATCTGCGGCGCGCACGCGTTCTGGTTGTTCATCCACGCGACGAGGACGGCAACTTGCTGATCGCCCACCTCAAGCGCCTTGGCTGCGAGGTTCGCGCGACCTGGCCGCTTCCGCCTGCTTTGCCGCCCGACATCGACACCGTCTTCCTGCATGTCGAGGATGTCCATGTCGAGCACGCGCTCGAGATTATCGACCTGCAGCAGACGGCGATCATCGCCATCCTGACCTATGAAAGCCCGACAGCACTCCAGGCGATCATCGATCTCAACGCCCACGGCGTTATCAGCAAACCGCTGCGGCCGCTCGGCATCCTGACGCAATTTGCGCTTGCACGCTATCGGCATAGTTACGAAAAACGGCTCGCCGGAAAGGTGCAGAAACTCGAGGAAACCTTGAAAAGTCGCCGGCTTGTGGAAAAAGCCGTCTCGGCGCTGCGGGTCATGAATGGTCTCGACGAGGCGGCGGCCTATAAGCTCTTGCGCGATCAGGCGACGTCAAAGCGCGTTCCGATGGCGACGATCGCCGAATCCGTCATTGCCGCGCAGGACACGATGAAAAGCCTTGGACTGTCCATCGGCGCAAAACCTCATATTTAAACCCTGCGTTGTCTCTGCGCGCCTCGTGAAAATACCCGATAGAGCGGCTTGACGGTCGCATTCTTTCGTGCAAGCCTACAGATAACGAGCAGGTTTGCTCAGCGGCAGGGCTGCCGCATTCACATCATGGCTATGTAGCCTCTGGTTCACGGATTGAATTCCGTGCCAGAGGTTTTTTGCGTTTGGAGACGAGATTGAGCATCAAGACCTCAACCGCACGGATGGCAACCGTCGCAACCGTCCAGTTCGAACCGATCGTCGGTGATCGCGCCCATAACCTCGCGGCCATCGAGCGGCTGGCGAGGGCAGCGAAGGCCAAGGGCGCGGAGATCGTCGTTCTGCCGGAACTGGCCGACAGCGGCTATAGCTTCCGTGACGGCGACGAGGTTGCCGCATTGGCGGGCCCGGTACCCGGCGGCCCGAGTGCCGAGACGCTTTGCCGCCTTGCCGGGGAGCTTGGCCTTTACATCGTTAGCGGCGTTGCCGAGCAGGATGGCGACCGGTTTTATAACAGCGCTCTCCTCTGTGGTCCCGACGGATATATCGGCAAATACCGCAAGCTCCATCTGTGGAATAACGAAAACCGTCTCTTCAAAAAAGGTGATATCGGGCTGCCGGTATTTGACCTGCCCTTCGGCCGTATCGGCATCGCCATCTGCTACGACGGCTGGTTTCCGGAAACATTTCGCCAGTTGGCGCTGGCCGGCGCGGAACTGGTCTGCGTGCCCACCAACTGGGTACCGATGGCCGGCGCAGAAAGCGTAGCGGAGCCGATGGCCAATATCCTGCACAAGGCGGCCGCCCACACCAACGGCCTTTACATCGCCTGCGCCGACCGGATCGGCGTCGAGCGCGGCCAGTCCTTCATCGGCCGCAGCCTTATCGTCGGCCCGCAAGGCTGGCCCATCTCCGGTCCGGCCAGTGCCGATCGCGAGGAAATCCTCCTTGCACAAATCGATCTGTCGAGCGTCACCGAGACCCGTACGCTCAACAGCTTCAATCATCTGCTCGGCGACCGCCGAGCCGATGTCTACGGATAACATCGACCCAACTCAAGAAAGGGGAACAAAATGCAAATGAGAACCATAATCCTGACACTGGCATCTGTGGCATTCGCCACCGCAGCTTTCGCCGAGGATCCAATCAAAATCGGCGTGCCGGTCGGGCTTTCGGGCGCAAACAGCGTGGTCGCGCCGTCCGTCGTCCAAGCTGCCGAACTCGCCGTTGAAGAAATCAATGCCAAAGGCGGCGTGCTCGGGCGCCCGTTGGAGCTTGAGATCGCCGACGATGCCTCCGGGGCGGCCGGCGCGCAAAAGGCCTTCGATTCCCTGGTTTTCCAGAAGGAGGTGAACGTCGTCATCTCCATGGAAACCAGTGCTGCGCGCAATGCCGGATTGCCGATCATTTCCAAGGGTGACGTGCCGTATATCTACACGTCTTTCTACGAAGGCAAATCCTGCAACGCCAAGCTTTTCGTCGATGCCTGGGTTCCGGAACAGCAGGTGCCGCCGGTCGTCGACAATTTCATCAGCAAGCAGGGCGCCAAGAAGTTCTTCCTGATCGGTTCGGATTATTCTTTCGGACGCGGCATGCTGACCTTCGCCAAGGGCTATATCGAAAAGTCCGGCGGGAAGGTCGTTGGCGAGGAATATCTGCCGATGGACGGCAGCGACTGGACGGCCATCATCTCCAAGGTCCGCTCCTCCGGCGCCGACGCCATCATTACCTCGACGGCCGGCGGCGCACCGAACGTGACCTTGACCAAGCAGTTGCGCTCGTCCGGCGTCACCCTGCCTTACGGCAATCTCGCGGTCGACGAAGGCACCGCCAAGAGCATGGGCGCGGATGCCAAGGACATCTTCCTCTCCGCATCCTACGTCACCGGCATCGACAGCCCGGAAAACAAGGCTTTTCTCTCGGCCATGGAAAAGAAGTTCGGCAAGGAACTGCGCACGCCGAACGATCTTTCCGTGCCGCAATATGAGGCGATCTACCTTTACAAGGCAGCCGTTGAGAAGGCCGGCAGCACTGATACGGCTGATGTGCTCAAAGCCCTTCCTGACGTTTCCTTCACCGGCCCGCGCGGCAAGATCTCGATGAACAAGCAGCACCATGCGCCGCTGACGATGTATCTTGGCCAAGTGAAGGACGACGGCAGCGTTGCAGTGGTCGATAGCTTCAAAGACGTCGATCCTGGCGATCAGTGCCCGAATCTCTGAAACCAGCGGGGCGGGGCAGGGTGCCCCGCTCCAGCATCGGAGTTCTAGAAATGACCCTCTTTCTCGATATCGTCAGCACTGCGGCCATTCTCTTCATCGTTGCCGCCGGGCTGCTTGCGATCTTCGGCGTGCTGAAGATCATCAATTTCGCCCACGGCGCATGGCTGACCATCGGGGCTTACTGCGCTGTCGTCGTCAGCGGGTTCGGCCTTAATCCGTGGCTTGCCATTCCCTTCGCGTTCCTGGTCGGAGCGATCCTCGGCGGTGTTGCCGAACGGTTCATCGTGCGGCCTCTCTATCGCCGGCCGCTCGACGCCATTCTTGCAACCTGGGGCCTTGGCATCGTCATCGGCCAGTTGATCACGCTCTGGTTCGGCCGCGACGTGCAGTTCACGCCGGTCCTGCTGCCCGGCACCTTCGATCTCTTTGGCACCGGCTACTCGGCCTACCGCCTTTTCGCCATTGCCGCGGCCATCGGTTTGGGCCTCGGCTTCACCTTGCTGCTCGATGGGACAAGGCTTGGTCTTTCCGCCCGCGCGGTCATCATGAACGAAACACTGGCGCGCGGGCTCGGTATCGACACCGAAAAGGTGCGGCTGGCGACCTTCATGATCGGCACCGGCCTTGCCGCGCTTGCAGGCGTGCTGCTCGCGCCGCTAACCAGCGTCGATCCCACTATGGGCGTCACCTGGCTGACCGGCGCCTTCATGCTGGTGATGGTCGCGGGCTCTTCTTTTGGCGCGCTTGCGGTCGCCTGCCTGATCTTCGGGGCCGCTCAGGTGCTCGTCAGCATCTATTTCAGTCCAATCCTCGGCGGCATCACCGTGGCCGTCCTCTGCGCGATCACACTGCGCATACGTCCGAAAGGATTTGCCCGTGCCTAATCGATCGAAACTCCGGCTTGTCCTGCTTCTGGCGCTGGCGCTCGCCGCTCTCCTGCTGATCGTCTTCGGACCGATGTTTCTCGGCCGCTTCAGCCTCAACGTCCTGACGCGTTCGATGATCTACGCCATGCTGGCGATCACCGTCGACTTGCTCTGGGGCTATACGGGCGTTCTCACCTTCGGGCAGGCGGCATTTTTTGGCGTCGGCGCCTATGCCACCGCCATGGTTCTCACCCATATCGGCGCAAGTCCGGCGCTTTTCGTCGTCGCTCTTGCCGCCGCCATCTTCATTCCGCTCGCCCTTGGCCTCGCCGTCGGCTGGCTGGCGTTCTATCACGGATCGACACCACTCTATGCCACGGTGATCTCGCTCGTTGTGCCGATCGTCGTCACGCAGCTGGTCTTTTCGGGCGGCACCTGGACCGGGTCCTCGAGCGGCCTCGTCGGTTACGACACTCTGCCGCTCGGGCTTCCCGGCTATTTCCGCCTGTCGGGCGCCTGCCTGCTGGCTTTGGCTATTGTTGCGATCGTCTTCGTCCGGTCGGACGCCGGCCGTCTGCTCGTCGCAATCCGCGACAATGAAGCCCGCGTCGCCTATTTGGGCATGAACCCCGCCCGGTTGAAAATCGTCGTGACGGGCGTTCTTGCCGGCGTATGCGGCCTTGCGGGCTTCCTCTACGCCAACGCCTCCGGTGTCGTCGCACCCGAAAACACCGGTTTCGTTTTCGGAACCGAACTCGTGGTCTGGACGGCACTCGGTGGCCGGGGAACGGTTATCGGGCCCTTGTTCGGCGCAATCGGTATCGACTATCTGAGCGCCAGTCTTTCGGGCGATCTGCCCTTCCTGTGGCAGTTGATCGTCGGTGCACTCTTCGTCGTCATGATCATCCTTTTGCCGGGCGGCCTCGCCTCCCTGGTGACGCGGTTCCTGCAGTCGGCAAACGCCGACAGCACTCTAAAGTCCTTGCCGACGCGCATCGTCACCAGGGATGATGGGTTGGCAGGCAAAAGCCTTCTGTCGATCCGTGGTCTCGGCAAGTCCTATGGCAGCCTCTCCGTCCTCAAGGGCATCGACCTTGAAATCGGCGCCGGAGAACTCGTCAGCTTGGTCGGCCCCAACGGCGCCGGCAAGACCACGCTGATGCGCTGTCTGTCGGACGGTACCGAGCAGATCGAAGGGCAAGTGGATATCATCGGCACGAATATCGCCGGCCGTGCACCCGAACGGATCGTCGCCCTCGGCGTCGGCCGGAAATTCCAGGTCGCCAGCATCTTCGACAGCATGACCATCGGCGAATGCCTGAAGATGGCGCGTCTCAGCCGCGAGATACCCAACCCGATGCGATCACCCGCCGAGATCAAGCTGCCGCCAGCGGCTGCCGAGATCCTGACGCTCACCGGCATGGCCAGCATGCTGGACAGGCCGGTGTCGCTGCTGTCGCATGGTCAAAGGCAGGCTCTCGAACTGGCGATGGTCGTCGCTCTGGAACCACGCATCATTCTGCTCGACGAACCGACCGCGGGTCTCACCAAGACCGAGCGCATGACCATCGGCACCATCCTCAAGAAACTGACGGACGAGATGGGTTTTGCCGCCATCCTTGTCGAACACGATCTGGATTTCGTGCGCGACATATCGAGCCGCATCGTGGTTCTCCACCAGGGCAAGCTCGTTCTCGACGGCACGGTGAATGACGTGGTCAATTCCGAAATGGTTCGCACCATCTATGCAGGAGGCGCCCATGGCTGACGTGTTCAAACTCAAGCTCAGCGGCGTGTCGAGCGGATATGGCGCGGTCGATGTCGTCAATGGCGTATCGCTCGCCATCCGGCCCGGCGAGATTTTCGCCCTCATGGGCAAGAATGGCATGGGCAAAACGACGCTGCTGAAGACGATCCTCGGCTTCCTGCGTGTCGGCAGGGGCGAGATCGAGGTCGATGGTGCCCCTATCATCGACAGGAAACCCGCAGAGCTGATCTCTTCCGGGATAGGCTATGCGCCCCAGGAATTGCCGTTGTTTCAGGATCTCTCCATCCGCGACAATCTGCGCCTGGCGCTGAAGGGCGATGGGGATCTGGCATCCGCGCTGGAGCGGGTCTACGGCTATTTTCCGTTCCTCAAGAACCGGTTAACCCAGAAGGCCGGCACGCTTTCGGGCGGGGAGCAGAAAATGCTGATCCTGGCACGGGCGCTGATGCTGCGGCCAAAGCTGCTGCTGATCGACGAAATCTCCGAAGGCCTGCAGCCTTCCGTCGTCCAGAACATCGCCAAGGCGTTGAGGGACGACCGTGAGCAACGCGGCACAACCATCCTGCTGGTCGAACAGAACCTGGATTTCGCCCTTTCGGTGGCGGATCGCTGGGCCATTCTCAAACTTGGAGCGATCGAAGAGGAAAGCCCCAATGATCCAGACAGCCGCGACCGTGTCCTGCAGCATTTGAAGATCTAGGGAGCGTTACGTGCAGGACCGGTGGAATGCATTCATGCCCTATCCGGACGCGGATGTCGGTCGCGCGCCCACCGGTCCGCTCTCCAGCCTTCGCCTGGCGGTAAAGGACCTCTTCGACGTTGCCGGCTATCCGACTGCGGCCGGCAATCCCGCCGTGCTCGCTGCCTCCGGCATCAAGACAGCGACAGCGCCCTTGGTCCAGACGCTCTTGGATACCGGCGCCTGTTTCGTCGGCAAAACCAATACCGATGAACTCGCCTATTCCCTGATCGGCGGCAACATCCATTTTGGCATGCCAATCAATCCACGCGATCCCACCCTCATTCCCGGCGGATCGTCGTCGGGCTCAGCCGTCGCGGTTGCCGCTGGCCTCGCGGATCTCGGCCTCGGAACAGACACGTCCGGCTCCATCCGGCTGCCCGCCGCCATCAACGGCCTGATCGGCTGGCGGCCGACACATGGAAGCCTCGACAACAGGGCACTGCGTCCGCTGGCGCCAAGCTTCGATGTGCCGGGTTTCATGACGAGAAGCCTGGAACCCATGGCCGCGGTGATGAGCGCCGTCGGCATGCCCGCGGCACATGACCGGCCATCATCTATTCTCATTCCCGAAGATATCTTCGAAACCATCGATGGTGCGATCGCCGATGAGATGATCGCCAGCCTTCGATCTTCGGCCATGCCTATCCGCAAGATCGATTCTATCGCCTCATTCAGCCTCGCGGATCTTGCTGTCGCGTTTATCACCATCCTCCAAAGGGAAGCCTGGACAAGCAACAAAACGCTCTTCGAGCGGAGTCCTGATGCCATTGCTCCCGATATCGCCGCGCGTCTTCGATCAGGATCTCGCCTGGACGATGAGGAGGTGCGCGCGGCATACAGGATCCGAAAGCTACTTTCCGCGGAGATTGACCGGTTACTCTGCGAAAATGTGGTTGTCGCTCTTCCGACATTGGCCATGAGCCCGCCAACGCGCGATGCCCAGCCGGAAAGCTTCGCCGCATTTCGTTCCGCCTGCATCAAGCTTCTGTGTCTCTCAGGCCTTAGCGGCTGCCCGCAGCTGGCTTTTCCAGCTGCCAGTTGCGCGGGGAACGTTTCGCTTTCCTTGCTCGGCGCGCAGAGCACCGACAGAATGCTTATGAATGTGGCCGGGCGACTAAGACCAGATTGAAATCCGGGATCAACAGGGAACGGCACGCCTTGCTTGCCGGCTCGCGGACTAAACGGAATCCCGGCGGCAACACCATCGTATGATCGATCGAAAAGCCCTTCTGTGTTTCTATCGGCAAGCCTATTATCGCGAAAGCCGCTGTGAGCACCCTCGAGAACGGGCCGGGCTCGTGCTGCAGCCATCCTCTGTCAATCTCGAAATTACGGTGATCACCATTCGGGAGAAATGTCATGGTACGCTTGCTTTCCGTCAATGTGGGCCTGCCGCGCGACATCACTTGGCAAGGCAAGATCGTCAACACCGCCATTTGGAAAACGCCGGTCGACGGTCCGCGCATGGTGCGGCGACTGAACGTGGACGGCGACGGACAGGCCGACCTCGCCGGCCATGGCGGTGAAGGCCGTGCGGTCTTTGTCTACCAGATCGATTCCTACCGGTACTGGCAGGAGCAGTTGCGCCGCGACGACTTTGTCTACGGGCAGTTCGGAGAGAATTTTACCGTCGATGGTTTGCCCGACGCAGAAGTCTGCATTGGAGACCGGTATCGGATCGGCGCCGCACTGTTCGAGGTGACGCAGCCCCGCGTCACCTGCTACCGGCTTGGCATACGCATGGACGAGCCGGAGATGGCCGCGTTGCTGGTCAAACATGGCCGTCCCGGCTTCTACTTGCGTGTGCTGGAGGAAGGGGAAGTGCGGGCAGGCGACGAGATCGTGAAGGTTATGTCCGGCCCCGAAGGCATGAGTATTTTTACGATCAACGCGCTGCTTTACATGCCCGGCCACCCTCGTGACCAGTTGGAGCGCGCGATGCACATCCCGGCGCTCAGCGCCGGTTGGCGAGGATCATTCGAGGCGCTGCTCAAGCAGGGGCGGGAGGAGGGAGCAGCGACGGGAAATGCCGGGCTTGCCGGCGCATCCGGTCCGCCTCCCGCATGGCGCGGTTTCCGCCCTATGCGTGTGTCGCGTAAGGTGCATGAAAGCGGCAGCGTGACCTCCCTCCTGCTCGAACCGACGGATGGCCAAGCCGTTGCCGCGGCACTGCCCGGGCAGTTCGTGGTGCTGCGGCTCGGGCCAGCTTCTGCGCCGGCGATGATGCGTAGCTATTCGCTGTCAGGCGAGCCCAGCGCCAGTCATTATCGCGTCAGCGTCAAACGGGAGGCCCATGGCCTTGCCAGCGGTTATATCGATGACGAACTGCAGGTTGGAGACATCGTGCAGGCAAGCGCCGCGCGCGGCAGTTTCACGTTGCGGCCGGGCGCCTCGCCCATTGTTCTCTTGAGTGCGGGTATCGGCGTGACGCCGGTGCTGGCGATGCTTCACGTTCTGGCGGCCGAAGCGTCGACCCGGCAAGTCTGGTGGTTATACGCTACCCGCAACGGCCGCGAACATCCGTTTGCCGAAGAGGCGCGCAGGCTGCTCGGAACGCTCGCGCACCATCGCAGCCACATTCGCTACAGTTTGCCCGATCCGGAGGATCGGCCTGAGCTGGATTTCGACGCTTACGGCCGTCTGGATGTTCAGGCGCTGAAAATGCTCGACCTGCCGCGCGATTGCGATGTCTATATCTGCGGCCCCTCGACATTTATGAGCGATCTGACCGTTGGACTGACAGATCTGGGCATCGCCCCGGAGCGCATTCACAGCGAGATGTTCGGCGCCGGCGCGTCGATAACCCCCGGAATGTCTGCTTCGCCGCCTCGTCCGCCGCATTTACCGGCAGGGTCTCCAGGCTCTGGGCCGATGGTGTCGTTTGCGCGCACCGGCCTCAATGTGCGCTGGGAGCCGACATTCCAGAGCCTGCTCGAACTGGCGGAGGCCTGCGACGTGCCGGTGCGATGGTCGTGCCGAACCGGCGTCTGTCACACCTGCGAGACCGGACTTGTCGCAGGGAGCGTCGGCTACCGGCCCGACCCCGTCGATGCGCCGGCGGATGGCAACGTGCTGATCTGCTGCTCGAAGCCCCAGGGCGACATCGTGATCGATTTGTAGAGATAGGATATCTTGCACGTCTTGGCGGATGTTTGATTGTCACTGCCTTGCAAGCGTGGAGATACGATGCTGCCCAAAGGCGAACGAACCTTCGTGCTGCTGGGCTTCCTCGCATGACGCGCAAAGAGGACTGCAACAGCTTGAATCGCGGCACAATCCTCAAGCCGCTTCCGATTTAAGCAATTATGCGGTAGCCTGCCTGCTGGCTTAAATCGAGCGAAGGTTTTCGTTCGACGCTGAGACGGCCTCAAACGACGAAGTACCGACCGTCGGGATTTCAAATTACGTTCTGTCATCGACAATCAGGCCAAATGCGATGTGCACGGAACAAGGATGCCCCCAATGGGTTTCGAACCTTAGCGTTCAATAGGAGGAGCATTTCATGCCTACGGTTGCAGCGACATCCATCACTCCACCGGACCAGCACCTCGTCACTGCGCTCGAAGCTATCGAGCCGCTGTATGAGAAGCTCGAGCTTCAAACGGAAACGCTAGTGCTGGCCGCGGCGCTGGAAGCAGGATGGTCTCCGGATGAGGCAACGAAGGCACTTGCGGCGCTGAGGCTGCAGGATGCTCTTTCCACCCTGGACGAACGAGCCCGCCGTTAGGGATTATCGACTGCTTCGCACACTTTTGCGCGACATGCTTTAGTGCGAGCCGCCGGCTTTGCGTCGCCTGCGGCTGACCATCATTCCGCCGACGATAAGAACAATACCGATCGCGTTCGCCCAAAACGACGTTGGAACGGCGCTGAGATAATCGAATGCCACCCCAGTTACCATCTGGCCGCCGATGATCAGCAGGGCTGCATTGACCGCACCGATGCGAGCGATCGCCCAGCTGCCTGCCGCCACGAAGATGACGCCGATCGGACCACCCAGAAAGACATACCAGGGCGCCTCGGCAGCGCCCACAGGAAGCAGGCCGCCGACAAAGAGGCCAAGGCATGTGAGAACGGCAAAACCGACGGCGTGATTCCAGAAAGATGCGATCAACGGCGTGGTGGATATGCTCAACCGTCCATTGAGCTGGCGACTGAGGCCGACGAGCACGCCGCCGAGGCAAGCCAGGAGAACGAACACGGTCATGCCGCACCTCGCCCAAACAGGATGATGAGCGCGCCGCCGGTGACGACCAGGCCGAGCGCGGCAATGTCTCGCATGTCCGGCCGCCGCTTCGGCAGACCGAACAATCCCCAGCTGTCGGCCGCCAGGCTGAAGGCGACCTGGCCTGCCAAACCCAGAGCCAAGGTGCCGGAGAGCCCGAGCGGCGAGTTGACCGCCGTCGAGGTCAGAATGACCGTTGCGGCGCCGGATACCCCACCGAGATAGGCCCACCACGGCGCGCCGGTGGTTTTTCTCACCGTCGGAGTGCGTCGGCGGTAGAGCGCTAAAAGAAGAATAGCGGCGGCGACCATGCCTGTGCCGTGAGCAGTCCAGGATGAGAACAGCGGATTGCCATACCGTGCCAACTCCCCGTTGAGATGCACCATGAACGTCAAGAGCCCACCCGTCGCAAAAGCTCCGATGAAGTAGATGGGATGCGAATTACGTGCTGCGTCGATGGTCATTGCAGATCCCGTCAAAGAATCGATTGCGCCTGATATTTTTCAGATTGCTACCACAGCAGGCGCATCTTTTCAGGACGCGCAACGACGCTGCATAATCGGCGCGTCTTGCACCCGGCTGGAGCTTTCGGCTTCGACATCGGAGTGCTAAACGGCGCCGGTTGTATATAAAGGAAATATCGTGAAAAAATTGGTTCGCCTGCTGCTGACGATCGCTCTAGCCATCGTCATTTTTACCGGTTTCCGCTGGTATCGCTATATCTCCAACACCGACAGCCCCTATGACGAAATCGGCATCACGCTCAACAATGCCATGCCCGGTCCAATCAACAGCTGGGGCTGCGCCAAGCTGAAAATCACCTTTGCCGGTTCCCTGCCACCCTACGGCTGCGCCGTCGGCGGCGGGACGCAGTGGAAGTAACACCAAGCCTGATGGGGGACTTCTGAAGTTTGGCACGAATGCCACGCTATCTGGCCATTCTGCCACTGGCAGCGTGGCTCCCGGAACAGGATAAAGAGTTGGAGCATGATGTCGTCCGAAAACCGCTCACACTTTTCGGCATCATGCTCTAGCCATGCGATGTCGTCGCGTGAACCGTGTTTGCCCCAGGAGAGATGATGTCACGAAATACCGAATTGCTAAGCGCCATCCAGATCTATTTCGATGCGCTTTATACTTGTGATCTCCAGCTGTTCGACAGGGTTTTCCACCCGGCCTGCAGCCTGTTCGATGCTGATGAAGGCGCAATTGTCGTTGATCCGATCGCGGCCTACCGCCGGGTCATCGCCGAGCGGATTTCGCCTTCCAGCCGCTCGCAACCGCGTGAAGACGAGATTGTTCTGATCCACTGGCTCTCGGATGTTTCTGCCACCGTCAAAGTCCGGCTGCGCATTCATGAGAATGTTTTCATCGATCATCTGTGCCTTGTGAAAGACAAGGACGGCTGGCGGATTGTTGCCAAGATTTGGCATCTCGAAAGAAAAACGGCATAGGTCAGATTGGCCAGACGGCCAGCAGGGCCGGCACACTGACAAGCACGACGATGAACGAGAGTGGCAGGCCCAATCTCGCATAGTCGCCAAAGCGATAGCCGCCCGGCCCCATGACCAGCGTGTTGCACTGGTGTCCGATGGGTGTGAGGAAATCACAGCCGGCTCCGATCGCCACCGCCATCAGAAAAGCATCGGGCTGAAAGCCCAACTTGGCGGCAAAGGTCGCGGCAATCGGAGCCATGACCAGAACGGTCGCCGCGTTGTTCAAAAATGGGGTTACGGCCATTGCCGCAACCAGAATGAGAGCCAGCGCGCCGAACGGCGGCAGCATTTCGGCGATCCGCGAGAGGAGGTCGGCGATGATGTCGGTGGTTCCCGTGGTTCTCAGCGAATCGCTGATCGGGATGAGAGCGGCCAGCATGATCAGAATGGGCGCGTCGAGATGATGATAGACTTCACGCAACGGAATAGATCCGCTGACCACCATCAGAAAGGCGGCGGCAAAAAATGCCGTCGCGACAGGAATGCCGCCGAAGGCTGTCGCCGCCATGGTGGCCAGGAGGATGATGACGGGGATCATGCCATTGCGGGCGTTGCCGAGCTTCAAGTCGCGTTCGACCAGCGGCAAACATCCCCATTCGCGTAAAAGATCCGGCAGTTTCTGCAAGTCGCCCTGCAAGACCACGACGTCGCCGTTGCGGATCTTGATCTCGCCCAGACGCTCGGTGAAGCGCCTGTCCCGGCGGCTGACGGCAAGAAGGTTGAGGCCGGTGTTGTGGAAGAGAGCGACGTCTTTTGCGCTGACGCCGATCAGCCGGGAATGTTCGCCGACGATAGCTTCAACAGAACTGATGTCCTGGCGTGTCTCCGGCTCGTGTTTGCGATCGGACAGTTGAAGCTTGGCTTCACTGACGATCTTGTCGAGGGCGCTCTGCTCCCCCTCGATCATCAGAAGGTCGCCATCCTTGAGCACGGTGTCGGGAAGCGGCGTTCGCCTCTGGCCGCTGCCACCGATAATTGCGGTCACCATCGCATCGCCGCCGGCGGGTTTCTGCAGCCAGCTGACGGACCGGCCGATCGCCGCCGACGGCGTGGTGACCTTGGCCTCGGTCGTGTAGTTTTTGATCGCCACCGCCTCATCCATCGAGGTTTCTGCCCGGGTTCTTTCCGGAAGCAGCTTGTAAAACAGCGCCAGAAAGACAACGCCGGCGACCGCGAGCGCCAGGCCGACAGGCGTATAATCGAACATCGTGAACGGCTGCCCGGTGATCTCCTCACGCACCCGGGAGACGATGATGTTCGGCGATGTGCCGATCTGCGTCATCAACCCGCCGAGCAGAGAGGCGAAAGACATCGGCATCAAGAACATCGACGGCGATACGCGTGATTTCCGAGCCATTTGCACGGCAACGGGGATCATGATCGCCAGCGCACCGATATTTTTGACGAAAGCCGACAGGGCCGCGACGACGGCAACCAGGATGATCAGCTGCGTCCGTGGCCCGCGTCTTTCGGGAGAAAATCGGCGCAACGCGACATCCATGATTCCCGATCTCGATATCGCCGCACTGACGATGAGCGCGCTGCCGACGATGATGACAATGTCATCGGAAAAACCGGAAAAGGCATTTTTGGCCGGGACGATGCCGGCAATGATGGCAACGAGCAGCGAACTCACGGCGACGATATCGTATCGATAACGACCCCATACAAAGGCACCCATCATGAGCGCGATGATGAGAAGGGAAAGCCATTGGTCAACGCGCATGTCTGCATCCCGGTGGTAGCAATTAACGTTTGAAGCATGAGAACGATACGACGCGACGGCGAATTTTTTTCACCGTATTGCCGCTTTGCGCGTGTTGCCAATATTCAGCGGGAGCAGGCCATCATGGAACCTCCAGCCGCCAGCCGGCATTCCATGCTTGGATATGCTGTTTGGGGAACGACCATGGCCAGTGACAACCTCTCGACATATCGATCGAAGCGCGACTTTCAAAAGACGGCGGAGCCGAGCGGCGACAAGCAGATCGCGCGCAGCAATCGCCGTCGCTTCATCATCCAGAAACATGATGCCACCCGGCTGCATTACGACCTGCGGCTCGAACTCGACGGCGTGTTCAAATCCTGGGCGGTCACCAAAGGCCCATCGCTCGATCCGCACGACAAGCGGCTGGCCGTCGAGGTGGAGGATCACCCGCTCGACTATGGCGATTTCGAAGGCACGATTCCGAAAGGGCAGTATGGCGGCGGCACGGTGATGTTGTGGGACCGCGGCTATTGGGAGCCGGAGGGAAACAAGAGCCCGGAGCAGGCCCTGGCCAAGGGTGACTTCAAGTTCACCCTGGAAGGCGAAAGGCTGCACGGAAGCTTCGTGCTGGTGCGCATGCGCAATGACCGCGATCGGGGCAAGCGCACCAACTGGCTGTTGATCAAGCACCACGACGAGTTCTCGGTCGAAGAGGATGGCGCGGCGATCCTGGAAGAGAAGGACACCTCGGTGGCCTCCGGCCGAACGATGGACGCGATCGCCGCCGGCAAAGGCCGAAAGCCAAAACCGTTCATGATCAAGGGCGGTGATATCAAGGCGGATGCCATCTGGGACAGCAACCACGGGCTGGCTGCCGAAGAGAGAAAAGAGGACCGCCGAGCCGGAAGCAAGCAGAAGAAGGTTCCGACCGTCGACCTTCCGGACTTCATTGAGCCGCAACTTTGCCAAACCCTGGAGCGGCCGCCGGCCGGCACGGGCTGGATTCATGAGATCAAGTTCGACGGCTACCGCATCCAGATGCGCACGCTCGAGGGCGAGGCGACGCTGAAGACCCGGAAGGGGCTCGACTGGACCGGCAAATATCCGGAGATCGCCGAGGCGGCATCGGCGCTGCCCGGCGCCATCATCGACGGCGAGATCTGCGCCCTCGACGACCATGGCGCACCGGATTTCGCAGCCCTGCAGGCAGCCATTTCCGAAGGCAGGACCGGCGATCTCGTCTACTTCGCCTTCGATCTTCTTTATGAGGGTGGCAAGGACTTGCGATCTCTGCCTCTCATCGAACGCAAGGCGCGGCTTCGAAACTTCCTGTCGGATGCCGGCGGTGATCCCCGCCTGCGTTTCGTCGAACATTTCGAAACCGGCGGCGATGCGGTGCTTCGCTCGGCCTGCAAGCTCTCACTGGAAGGCATCGTTTCCAAACAGGGCGATGCACCCTATCAATCCGGCCGCACCGAAAGCTGGGCGAAGTCCAAATGCCGCGCCGGCCACGAAGTGGTGATCGGCGCCTATGCCAAGACCAATGGCAAATTCCGATCCCTGCTGGTCGGCGTCTACCGTGGCGACCACTTCGTCTATGTCGGCCGCGTCGGCACGGGCTATGGCGCGAAGAAAGTGGAATCGCTGCTTCCGAAGCTGAAGGCGCTCGAGACGGCAAAATCGCCCTTTACCGGCATCGGCGCGCCAAAAAAGGAGGCCGAGGTCACCTGGCTGAAGCCGGAACTGGTCGCCGAAATCGAATTCGCCGGCTGGACCGCCGACGGTCAGGCCCGCCAGGCCGCCTTCAAGGGTCTGCGCGAGGACAAGCCGGCCAGGGAGGTCAGGGCTGAACGGCCTGCGAAGCCCGCAGAGACTGAAGTGCCCGAGCCCGCGGTGGAGGCGAAGGCCCGGCCCGTTCGCCGCAAAGGCGCCAAGGCCGAAGTGATGGGCGTGCTGATTTCCAACCCGGACAAGCCGCTGTGGCCGGATGCCAATGACCGCAGAGCGGTGACCAAGGAGGACTTGGCCCGCTATTACGAAGCCGTCGGCGCCTGGATGATCGAGCACATTAAGGGTCGCCCCTGTTCGATCATCCGCACGCCGGACGGGGTTGGCGGCGAGCAGTTTTTCCAGCGCCATGCGATGCCCGGCACCTCGAACCTTCTCGAACTGGTCAAGGTCTTCGGTGACAAAAAGCCCTATCTGCAGATCGACCGGGTCGAGGGTCTGGCTGCTGTCGCACAGATCGGCGCTGTCGAGCTGCATCCCTGGAATTGTGAACCCCATAAGCCGGAGGTGCCGGGCCGGCTGGTGTTCGACCTCGACCCCGGCCCCGATCTGCCGTTCTCCACCGTCGTTTCCGCCGCTCGCGAAATGCGCGATCGTCTCGACGCGCTGGGTCTGATCAGCTTTTGCAAGACGACCGGCGGCAAGGGCCTGCACGTCGTCACGCCGCTTGCGATCAACAAGCGCAAACCTCTTTCCTGGGCGGAAGCGAAGGGCTTCGCGCACGACGTCTGCCAACAGATGGCGCGTGATAATCCAGACCTTTATCTGATCAAGATGACAAAGAGCCTGAGGAACGGCCGCATCTTCCTCGACTATCTCCGTAACGACCGGATGGCGACGGCCGTGGCGCCTTTGTCGCCGCGCGCCCGGCCGGGCGCGACCGTCTCGATGCCGCTGACCTGGACCCAGGTCAAATCGGATCTCGACCCCAAACGTTTCACCATCCGCACCGTGCCGGCGCTGCTTTCGAAGTCGTCAGCCTGGGAAGATTACTGCGATGGCCAGCGGCCACTGGAGCAAGCGATTAAACGCCTTGGCAAAATCTCCAAGGCGGCTTGAGCGTTCTGTCGGAATGAATTTTCTCCGAGGGCCGGTATTGCCCTTCGCCAAACCGCTCCAAATTACAGCGGAGTGGAATGTCGACATCAAGCGTTTGACAATCCCCTCCCCCTGAGGTCTACTGGCCCACTTACCGGACCAGTAGACCTCAGGGGGAGGGGATGGCGATGGATGTTCGAGCAATGCTCGAAGACGACGTTGCGACGCTTGGGGGAGCGCCGAAGAAGTCGATGAAAGACTTCGTCGTCCAGAAGATTGCGACCTTCATCGCCACCGGCATCCTCAAGACAGGTGATCCGCTTCCCAGCGAACGTGAACTGGCTGCCGCGCTCTCGGTCAGCCGTGAGACCGTCCGTGGCGCGATCCTTATCCTTTCCACGCATGGAATTCTCTCGGTTGCGCAGGGAACGCGCACGGTGGTGGCATCGGAAGATGTCGGCGAATTGGCTGTTCAGGCGGCGCGCTATCGCGACATTGCGGCCTACAGTCTCGACAATGTTCATGAGGCGCGGCTGTTGATCGAAGCGCAGGTCGTCAGGGCTGCCGCGGTCAGGATGGAGCCTTCAACGCTTGATTATCTCCGCCAGTCGATCGCCGCACAGGAAGCCGCCAGTGACGATCCTGTTCGCTTCTTGATCTGTGACCGGGAATTTCACACCGCCATCTACCGCTCCAGCGGCAACGCGGTGCTGGCTGACATGGCCGCCGACCTCTATTCCTACCTTCTCAGCCACCGAAGGCGCGTCGTCTCGCAGCCCGGGACGATCGCCACCAGCATCGCCGATCACCGGCTGATCCTCGCCGGTCTGGAGACCGGAGACCCGGACGCCGCATGCGCGGCCTTCGCGATCCACGAAACCCGCATTTACACGACAACCAAACTGCTCCTTGCCTAGTTCGCAGGCGAAGAACAGGTGAGACAGGAAATCGAACACAGGGGGAATAGGATGCATATTCTCATTATCGGGGCGGGAGGCATGATCGGCCGGAAGCTCGCCAACAGCTTGGCACGCAGCGGTTCGCTCGGCGTTCAAACGATCACCCGCATGACGCTTGTCGATATCGCGCCGCCGCCGGTGCCAGCCGGCGTCGTTGCGTCGGTCGAAGCCCTGGCGGCCGATATTTCCGAAGGCAATGCCGCAGAAGCTCTGGCGGCTCGCCGGGCCGACGTGATCTTCCATCTCGCCGCGATCGTTTCCGGCGAAGCCGAGCGCGATTTCGAACTCGGCTACCGGGTCAATCTCGATGGCACCCGAGCTTTGTTAGAAGCAATCCGTCATGAAGGAAGCCGGCAAGCCTATGTTCCCCGGCTCGTCTTCACCTCGTCGATCGCGGTCTACGGCGCGCCGTTTCCCGATCCGATCCCCGACGATTACATCCAGGCGCCGCTCACCAGCTACGGCGTGCAAAAGGCGATATCCGAGCTTCTGCTGTCCGACTATTCGCGCCGCGGCTTCGTCGACGGCGTCGGAATTCGACTGCCGACCATCGTGATCCGGCCGGGCGCCCCGAATGCCGCCGCGTCCGGCTTCTTTTCCGGCATTCTGCGGGAGCCGCTGGCTGGCCAGCGGGCGGTTCTCCCCGTGGAGGAAACGGTCAAGCACTGGCTGGCAAGCCCGCGTTCCGCCGTTAAATTTCTGATCCACGCCGCGACGCTCGACACATCGTCGCTGGGTGCGCGGCGCACGCTCACCATGCCGGGGGTCGCCGCCACCGTTGCCGACCAGATTGCTGCGTTGCGCCGTGCCGCCGGCCCCGAGGCCGCCGAATTGATCGACCGTCGCCGCGACGAGGTCATCGAAGGGATCGTCGCCGGATGGCCGAAATCCTTTGCGCCTGATCGTGCGACGCAACTGGGTTTTTCCGCCGAAGCCAGCGTCGACGAGCTGATCGAGGTCTACCTCGCCGAAGATGCTCCGGCTGCGTCCCGAGGAGATTGAGGAGACGCGAAGGAGGTCCCGCGCGGGCACCCCCCACAGATGCGGGATTGCGGTGGCTGACGGACTTGGGAGAGATGACAGCGGCCGGCAAGACAGAGTGAGATACGAATACTTAAAGCGCATGGCGCTCGATTTCTGGGAGGAGTGAGTATGGCAGGCGTTCAATTCGCGGATGTGCGGAAATCCTTCGGTGTGCATCCGGTCATCAAAGGCGTGGATATCGACATCGCCGATGGGGAATTCGTCATCCTGGTCGGCCCGTCCGGCTGCGGCAAATCCACACTGCTGCGGATGCTGGCGGGGCTCGAGAACATTTCCGGCGGCGAGATCAAGATCGGCGGGCGCGTGGTCAATACGCTGCCGCCGAAGGACCGCGACATCGCCATGGTGTTCCAGAACTACGCGCTCTATCCGCATATGACGGTGGAGCAGAACATGGGCTTCTCGCTGATGCTCAACAAGGCGCCGAAGGCCGAGGCCGAAAAGCGGGTGAAATATGCCGCCGGCATCCTCGGTCTCGATAAATTGCTCGACCGTTATCCGCGCCAGCTTTCCGGCGGCCAGCGCCAGCGTGTCGCCATGGGCCGGGCGATCGTGCGCGATCCGGAGGTCTTCCTGTTCGACGAACCGCTCTCCAATCTCGATGCCAAGCTGCGCGTCGCCATGCGCGCCGAGATCAAGGAGCTGCACCAGCGGCTGAAAACCACGACTGTTTACGTCACCCACGACCAGATCGAGGCAATGACCATGGCCGACAAGATCGTCGTCATGCATGACGGCGTCGTCGAGCAGATCGGCACACCGCTCGAGCTTTACGACAAGCCCGCCAATCTCTTCGTCGGCGGCTTCATCGGCTCCCCGGCGATGAACATGATCAAGGGCAGGCTCGATCCGGAAGACGCCCATCAGTTCGTCGCCGCCAACGGCACGCGGCTGCCCGTTGCCAATCCGCCGGCGAGTGCGGTGGGCCGTGAGCTCGTCTATGGGCTGCGCCCCGAATATATCTCCCTCGATCCGAACGGGGTGCCGGCCGAGATCGTGGTGATCGAACCCACCGGCTATGAAACCCATTTGAACGTTCGCCTTGGCGGCAGCGATGTCAGCTGCGTGTTCCGAGAGCGTGTCAATGCCCGCCCGGGCGAAGCGATCCGCGTGGCGATCGACGCTTCGCACGTCCATCTCTTCGATGCCGAAGGCGGACAAAGGTTGACCGACTGATGCCATCCGGCGGTACGGGAGGGGAGGAGTCTTCCCGGCCGCCGGAGCGCAAGCATTCCATGGGAGTTTCCGCTCCGGGGATGCCAGGCCGCCGTCTACCCAAGCGGGAGGTGGACGCCGGGGAATTGCTCCCGCTGTTTCAATGAGGAGGATCTCATGACGATCAAGAGACGTGAATTTCTTGCTGCATCGGCAGCCGTTGCCGGTGCTGCCGGCTTCGGCATCAAGCCATCTTTCGCGCAGGCCGAACCGACCTACACGCCGGAAAGCGGCGCCAGCCTGCGGCTGCTGCGCTGGACGCCTTTCGTCAAGGGCGATGAAGAGGCCTGGATCGCCAATACCAAGAAATTCACTGAAGCGACCGGTGTGGAAGTACGCATCGACAAGGAGAGCTGGGAGGACATACGTCCGAAGGCAGCGGTTGCGGCCAATGTCGGCTCCGGTCCCGATCTCATCATGTGCTGGTTCGACGACGCGCACCAGTATCCGGACAAGCTGGTCGATCTCACCGAGCTCGGCAATTATCTCGGCAACAAGTATGAGGGCTGGTACGACGGAGTGAAGGGTTATGCGACGCGCGGCGACACCTTCATCGCCATGCCACTGACGGCGATCGGCAATGCCGTCGTCTATCGCGACAGCCACGTGAAGGCCGCCGGTTTCAACGAATTCCCCAACGATACCGCAGGCTTCCTCGAACTGTGCAAGGCGATGAAGGCAAAGGGCACGCCGGCCGGCTTCCCGCACGGCAAGGCCGTCGGCGACGGCAACAACTACGCCCACTGGCTGCTGTGGAGCCATAACGGCATGATGGTCGATGAAGGCGGCAAGGTTACGATCAACAGCGCCGAGACGCTGGCATCGATCAACTATGCCAAGGAGCTGTACGCGACCTTCATTCCGGGCACGGAGAGCTGGCAGGACGTCAACAACAACCGCGCTTTCCTGGCCGGCCAGGTATCGCTGATCGCCAACGGCGTCTCGGTCTATTACACGGCCAAGAACGACCCGAAGCTCGCCGAGATCGCCAAGGACATCCGCACGACAAACTTCCCGATCGGCCCGGTCGGCAAGAGCGTCGAGCTTTGCCAGACGAGCTCGCTGCTTCTCTTCAAACACACCAAATATCCGGAAGCGGCCAAGGCCTACATCAAGTTCATGATGGAAGCCGACCAGATGAATGCCTGGATCCAGGGCTCCAGCGCCTATTGCTGCCAGCCGCTCAAGGCCTTTGCCAAGAACCCGATCTGGACTGCCGATCCGATCCACGCGCCCTATGCGCGCGCCTCGGAAAAACTGCGCCCGAACGGCTATGCCGGCCCGCTTGGCTACGCCTCGGCAGCGACCATGGCCGACTATGTTCTGGTCGACATGTATGCCGCCGCCGTCACCGGCCAGATGTCGCCGGAGGATGCGATGAAGGAAGCTGAACGCCGGGCAAACCGCTACTATCGCGTCTAAGCCATCCTTAATGCATGTCGCCCGGAAGTGTGCAGCGGTTCCGGGGATAACGACATGCATGGAAACAAGCGGCATGCCGGCTGTCGGCATGCCGCAAACTCCTCCGGGAGTTCGAAACGCGATCTGGAGATAAGCAATGTCGATGGCAAATTCGGGGGATAGACGTGGGCCGGTCTCTTCGCTCCTGCAGAACAACAATGTGCTCGGCTTCCTGTTCATGCTGCCGGCGGCGGTGTTCCTCGTCTGCTTTCTCACCTACCCGCTGGGGCTCGGCGTCTGGCTCGGCTTCACCGATACGAGGATCGGCCGCGACGGCATCTTCATCGGGCTGGAAAACTACCAGTTCCTGATGGACGACTCCGTCTTCTGGCTGTCGGTCTTCAACACCATTCTCTACACCTCCGTCGCCTCGGTGCTGAAATTCGCGCTCGGCCTCTGGCTGGCGATGCTGCTCAACCAGCATCTGCCCTACAAATCCTTCTTCCGGGCCATCGTCCTGCTGCCCTGGGTGGTGCCGACGGTGCTGTCGGCGCTGGCCTTCTGGTGGATCTACGATGCCCAGTTCTCGATCATCTCCTGGTCGCTGATGAAGCTGGGGCTGATCAGCGGACCGATCAACTTTCTCGGCGACCCGATCAATGCGCGCATATCCGTCATCGTCGCCAATGTCTGGCGCGGCATTCCCTTCGTGGCGATCTCGCTGCTTGCCGGGCTGCAGACGATCCCGGCGTCGCTGCAGGAGGCAGCCTCGCTCGACGGCGCCACGAGCTGGCAGCGTTTCCGCTATGTGACGCTGCCGATGCTGACGCCGATCATCGCCGTCGTGATGACCTTCTCGGTGCTGTTCACCTTTACCGATTTCCAGCTGATCTACGTGCTGACCAAGGGTGGGCCCGTCAACGCCACGCATCTGATGGCGACGCTGTCGTTCCAGCGCGGCATTCCCGGCGGCCAGCTCGGCGAGGGTGCGGCGATCGCAGTCGCCATGGTGCCCTTCCTGCTCGGCGCGATCATGTTCAGCTTCTTTGGCCTGCAGCGGCGCAAATGGCAGCAGGGCGGCCAGGATTGAGCTCAAGTTTAGGAGAATGACGATGTCGACACGTTCAAACACCGCCGATCAGGCAAACACCGCCGATCAGGTCGTGACCGACAATGCCGAAGGCATGAGCTATCTGAACCGCCTGCCGCGGCGGATCGTCATGCTCTATTTGCCGATGGCCGTTTTCGTCTTCGTGCTGCTCTTCCCGTTCTACTGGATGGCGGTCACCGCGGTGAAACCCAACGACCAGCTGACCGACTACAACAATTACAGCCCCTTCTGGGTGGTCGGACCGACGCTCGCGCATATCAAATACCTGTTCCTCGAGACATCCTATCCGGGCTGGCTGTGGAACACGATGCTGGTGGCGGTCTGCTCGACCTTCCTCTCGCTGGTGGCATCGGTCTTGGGCGCCTATGCTATCGAGCGCGTCCGCTTCACCGGCTCGCGTTCGGTCGGCCTGGTGATCTTCCTCGCCTATCTCGTGCCGCCGTCGATCCTCTTCATCCCGCTCGCCTTCATCGTCTTCAAGCTCGGGATCTACGACTCGCGGCTGGCGCTGATCTTCACCTATCCGACCTTCCTCATTCCCTTCTGCACCTGGCTGCTGATGGGCTATTTCCGCTCGATCCCATTCGAGCTGGAGGAAAGCGCGCTGGTGGATGGCGCCAACCGGTGGCAGATCTTGATCAAGATCATCCTGCCGCTCGCCGTGCCGGGGCTGATTTCGGCCGGCATCTTCGCCTTCACGCTGTCCTGGAACGAATTCATCTATGCCCTTACGTTCATTCAGTCATCGGAGAACAAAACTATTCCCGTCGGCGTGCTGACCGAACTGGTGCGCGGCGATGTCTTCGAATGGGGGGCGCTGATGGCGGGAGCCCTATTCGGCTCGCTGCCGGTGGTGATCCTCTATTCGTTCTTCGTGGATTACTACGTGTCCTCGATGACGGGTGCGGTAAAGGAGTGACAGCGGCAAATGGCGTGCCGAACCACTTTCGGCGGTCTCAACGTCGAGCACTGGGCCTTGTTGCGACACGTGGTATAGTTAGTTTCGGTCGTCCATCTGGACGATACGATAAAGGAATATTCCATGGGGGACCAGAAACGCCCGCTGCAACCCGGAGAAGCCGCGCCCGAATTCGCACTGGCCACGGCCAACTTCGACGGAACGGTCTCTTTCGCCGATTTGAGCGGTCGCCCGTTCGTGATCGGTTTCTTTCGCGGGCTGCACTGCCCGTTCTGCCGGCGTCAGTTGGAACAGCTTGCCGGCGTCCAGCCGACCCTGCGCGCCGCCGGGGTGGAGACCGTGGCCGTTATCAACACTCCGGTCGAACGTGCCCGCCTGTATTTCCGCCACCGGCCGACGCCGGTTACGCTTCTATGTGACCCGGACTGCCGCACGCATCGGGCCTACGGTGTGCCGCATGCCGAGTTCCTTCCCGATGGCAGCCGCGAGCAGCCCGAATGGCCCTATGGCGCAACGATGACGCAGTTCCAGGCGGCACGCATCAACCCCACCGGCGAACTGCCGGAACCGCTGCACCCGATGGAAGCCAACACGATACTCAACGCCAAAGACCGCTTCGAGCTTGTCGAAGCCGACCATGCGATCTTCGCGACCCACGCTACCCAGCTCGTCGGGCACTTCCTGGTCAATGCGAACGGCACCGTCGGCTGGGCACGAATCGAAGCGCTCGACGGACCGAACAGCCTGTCCATCTTCCCGACCGCGGCGGAGATCATCGCCGCCGCCGGCAGCCTTGCACGCTGACCTGCAGCGAACGATCACAAACGCTGCAAAAGCAGACCTGCCGCCAAGGCATGAAAGGCCTCGACTGCTTTCGGCAGCACGTTTTGCGGATTTTCGCTGGCGGCGATCCAGAGGGCCGCATTGAGCGCCGCGCCGCTCAGCAACCGAGCCGTCGCCTCTGCGTCAAGCTGCTTGAGGATGCCTTGGGCGATTAGGCGTTCCACGGTGCTCTTGGTCACCTGCAGACACGTGTTCTGGCTCGGCCATTGCGAGGGATCGCCTAACACCGCAGGGCCGTCGAGCAGAACGATGCGTTGGACTTCGGGATTGAGCGCCATCTCGATATAGGCAGCACCCTCGGCGAGCAGCCCCTGCCAATCGTTACCCGCCAGAGCCCCAATCTCTTTTGCGCGCGCCGCCATTTCCATGTCGATCTGATCGACAACCGCCGCCAGCAGCCCGCGCTTGTCTCCGAAATTGTGGTAAAGCGCGCCCCGCGTCAGGCCGGCGTCAGCCGTAAGCTCGTCCATGGATGCTGCGGTGTAGCCCCTTTCCGCAAAAGCCTTTCGCGCCGCGGCGATTAACTTGCGGCGGTTCTCCTGCATCGATTCGCTGCGTCTGTTCGCCATTCAACCCTGCCCATTCCACATACGTAACGTATATGGATTTGACATACGCCCCGTATGCTTGCTATTACACATACGTACCGTATATCAAATCTCGCACGAGCTTGTGAAGGGTATCGGTCGCCGTCACCAACAAAGACAAATCAAAATGACCCATCGCGAAGCAATCTTTCCTGCCGACAGGCACGCTCTTTACGAAGAGCACGGCTATTCCGCCGCGATCCGATCCGGTGATCTGCTATTTGTGTCCGGACAAGTTGGCAGCCGTTTGGATGGAACGCCCGAACCCGATTTCGAACGCCAGGTCCGGTTGGCTTTTGAAAACCTGAAGGCGACCCTCAGCGCAGCCGGGTGCACGGTGGACGATATCGTTGATGTCACCAGCTTCCACACCGACCCTGAAAACCAGTTCGCAACGATCATGGCCGTCAAGCAGCAGATTTTCAGCGAGCCGCCCTATCCGAACTGGACCGCGCTCGGCGTCAACTGGCTCGCCGGCTTCGACTTCGAGATAAAGGTTATCGCCCGAATTCCGGCAAGGAGATGATATCGCCGGCCCCGGCGGCCTGGGATCGGCATCATCATGCCCCGATTTTGCTAGCCTAGCCTACCTGTTCGACGGTTAAGGTGCCGGCCGGAAGGGGCTTGATCAGCGACTGCGCAGAGACCGTTGGATCGAGCCAGTCGGCCCAGACGCCCCGCTCCAGGATGGCGATTTGGCGATCGTGATAGGGTGCGATGTCCGGCCCCGGCTCCATCGTCAGCATGGTGAAGGCCTGTCCGACCTCAGCGGTTTCGCGCCAGATCCCGGCGATGCAGAAGATCGGCCCGCCCTTTTTGGTGAACAGCCATTTGTCTTTGCGTTTTTTCGTCGGATCCTTTGGATCGGTGAATTCGTAAAAGCCGTCGGCGATGATCAGGCAACGGTGCGAGCTAAACTCCCGGCCTTCCGAGCGGAAATTATAGACAGGCCGCTTGTTCGGCCCAGGCCAGCTCCAGCGCCGCTGCACGAGTTCGCCACCATCACCTTTATCGTCGATCGACCTGACGATCGGCGCCGTGTCGGTAATCTTGATGTCCTCGCGCGCTTCAACGTTCGGCGCACCCTCACCAAAACGGATCTTGATTTTGAGGTCGGCGAAGTCCTCGACGATCGAGGCGACATCCACCATCAAGCGATAATCATTGCACATGCATCCTCCGTTTCGGTTCTGATTGTTCGCGGTGATGTTCCTGCTATGATCGAACTATAATGAGTGCGAAGGTTTTCCAGTCCGAGGCCCCGTTCAATGAGCGCCGCGGCATCATAGACGCCATGACGGCGATGTAGAGAAGACCTCAGCCACACGCTCCCTCAAAGGCGATGCTGGCCATCTAAAGCGCCAGCCGCAACTGCGGTTGCGTCTCAGGTCTCCGCCGTTCCAGCGAAGACAGCGACACGCCAAGCAAGCGTATGCCTTTCGGTGACGGAAAGAGCGCCACCAGAAGCAGGTCCACCAAGTCCTCGAGATCGCCGACCGAAGGCAGAGGCGCCGTAACCGTCTTGCTGCGGGTGATCTGGCTGAAGTCGGCATATTTGACCTTGAGCGTCACCGTCTTGCCGCCGATCTCATTGGCCTCGCAGTAATCCCAGACTTTTTCGATCAGCGGCTGGAGACCTTCGCGCGCTGGTTCGTAGGCGTGAATATCCTTGGAGAACGTATCTTCGGCGCCGACGGATTTGCGCACCCGGTCCGGCCTCACCTGGCGATTGTCGAGGCCGCGGGCAATTCCGTGAAAATATGGCCCCGACTTCCCGAAATGTTCGACAAGAAACTCCAGGGTCATCCGCCTGAGGTCAGCCCCGGTCTCGATCCCGAGACGATGCATCTTTTCGGCGGTCGCCGGCCCAACGCCATGGAATTTCTTGACAGGGAGACGTTCGACAAAGGCCGGGCCGTTCTTCGGGGTGATGACGAACTGGCCATTCGGCTTGTTTTCCCCCGAGGCCATCTTCGCCAGGAACTTGTTGTAGGAAATGCCGGCGGAGGCGGTGAGCCCTGTCGTCGCCTTGATCTTGGCGCGGATCTCATCGGCGATCTCGGTGGCGATTTCCATGCCCTTCAGGTTTTCGGTAACGTCGAGATAGGCCTCGTCGAGCGATAGCGGTTCGATCATCGGCGTGTATTCGGCAAAGATCGCCCGGATCTGTAACGACACGGCTTTGTAAACATCGAAGCGTGGTTTGACGAAGATAAGGCCAGGGCACTTCCTTTGCGCCGTGACCGATGGCATGGCCGAATGAACGCCAAACCTTCGTGCTTCGTAGCTGGCGGCCGCCACCACGCCACGGGCGGCCGGACTGCCAACGGCAACCGGCAGCCCACGCAGTTCGGGATTGTCGCGCTGCTCGACGGATGCGTAGAACGCATCCATATCGACATGCACGATCTTGCGTGGCCGCTCGCTCGCCGCAACGTTCGTCATGGCCTAAGTTCCATCGCGATCTTCATCAGCCAGAGATGGGAAATGCGCACCGCATCTATCACCCTCCGGCGTCAGCATGCGCTCGCATCCCATGGCCATTCGGCGCCGGATTTCCGCCAAGCTGGCACCGGCGCCAAATGTTCTGACCAATAGCTTGCGCTCATGCGAGCAATGCCGATCGCAGCTGCGGCAGGTCAATTCGACCATCGGCGCGCGATGATCCCGCAATTTCGGCACCGTATCATCCACAAGCCGATTTCGGCGCATACGAAAATATTCCTTTCCCGCCATTGATTTGAATCTGTTCGCAGATTCGCTGCAGGGCGCCTTTGATCAACTTACGCGAGCTATATACGCATTGACTCATTTAGTTCATTGGAACAAATATAGAACATATGACTGTTTCTCAAGCCGAAAACGGGTTGTCCGTCGAAGGAGATCATGACCGCAGCCGCTGCCGCCCCGAATCCCATCCTCGATGAGCTCCGCGAGAAGATTGCGCATCTGCAGGGCGCGGCTCCCCGCAAGCGCAGCGTTTTGCCCTTCGGCATCGGCAACATCGATGCGCAGCTTCCGGGAGGCGGATTGGCCTATGGTGCGCTGCATGAGGTCGCCGGCGGTGGAAATGGCGCGATCGATGGCGCAGCGGCCGCCTTGTTTGTTGGCGGCATCGCCGCCCGCACGACCGGCAAGGTGGTCTGGTGCCTGACGCGCTTTGATTTGTTCTTCCCGGCCTTTGCCCAGATCGGGCTGCATCCCGATCGCGTCATCTTCGTTGAGGGCGACAAGGAAGAGACGGTGCTGGCGAGCTTCGAAGAGGCTTTGCGTTACGGCGGCCTCGGCGCCGTTATTGCCGAGTTGGTGCGGCTTCCGATGCCGGTATCGCGCCGGCTGCAATTGGCGGCCGAGAAGTCGGGAACACTGGGTTTGGTGATCCGCCGATGGCGGCGACAGACTGAAGCCGCCGGCTTCGGCTCGCCGACGGCGGCAGCAACGCGGTGGCGCATTTCCGTGCTGCCATCCGAACCGCTGCCGGTTCCAGGCATCGGGCGGGCGCGGTGGCTGGCCGAGCTGATCCGGGTAAGGGCCGGGCAGGGAAGCGAATTCATCATCGGAGCATGCGATGGCCAGGGTCGTATCCGTCTTTCTTCCGACGTTGCCGACCGACAGGATCAGGCGAGCCGATCCATCGCTTCACGCTGACACGCCGCTGGTGGTCATCGCCAGAAGCGGATCGAAGCGATGGATTGCAGCAGCCGATAAGGCAGCTCTGAAACTCGGCCTTCGTGTCGGCATGCCGGCGGCAAAAGCCCAGGCGCTCGTCCAGGGGTTGGTGGTGGCCGATGCCGATCCCTCCGCCGATCTGCAAGCGTTGGAGCGGTTGACGCTCTGGGCACTGTCGCAATATTCCCCTGTCGTCGCCATGGACCCTCCAGATGGCATCGTCCTGGACACCGATGGCGCAGACCATCTTCAAGGTGGCGAGGAGCTGATGCTCTCCGGTCTTGTCAACCGGCTCCGCAGCCGGGGCCTTGCGGCCCATGCGGCGATCGCCGACACCTGGGGCGCGGCGCATGCCGTGGCGCGCGCGGCGGCGAAGGAATGGGTGATCGTGCCGCGCGGTGGGGTCGCCAAAGCGGTTGGGCGGTTGCCGCTGTCGTCGTTGCGATTGCCGGCCGAGACCATCGCCGGACTCCAAACCCTCGGCTTCTTCACCGTCAGCGATCTGACTGCAACACCGCGGGCGCCGTTGACGCTGCGCTTCGGACCGGAGGTCGGACGTCGCCTTGATCAGACCTTCGGCCGTGCTGCCGAGCCGATCGAGCCGATCCGACCCGCTGAACTCGTCGAGGTGCATAAATTCTTTGCCGAACCGATCGGCGCGCCGGAGACCATCGAGAAGTACATCGCCCGCCTCGTGCAGCGACTCTGTCTGGAACTCGAAAAGCGCCGGCTTGGCGTGCGACGCGCCGATCTTGTCGTCCACCGTGTCGACAACACCATTCAGGCCTTGAGGGCCGGCACCGCCAAGCCGGCCCGCGACACCGTCTGGCTGACGAAACTTTTCCGCGATCGCATCGAGAAGATCGAGCCCGGCTTCGGTATCGAGAAGCTGAGCCTGGCCGCCATCCTCGTCGAAGAATTTGGCGAAGCGCAGTCGGCCTCGTCGCTGATCGAAGAACAGGTAACAGACGTGACGCCGCTCATCGATGTGCTCGGCAATCGCGGCGGCCAACGGATTTTCCGCGTTGCGCCGATCGCCAGCGACGTCCCCGAGCGCAGCGTCCAGAGGATCGCGCCGACCGCGGAGGAGGATGGCGCCAGCTGGCCGCTACAATGGCTGCGGCCGCCCCGGCTTCTCCCGCGTCCTGAAGCGATCGAGGTGATTGCGCTTTTGCCCGATCATCCGCCGGTCTCCTTTACCTGGCGCGGCAAGCGGCGACGGGTAAGCCGCGCCGACGGGCCGGAGCGCATTTTCGGGGAGTGGTGGAAACGTAGCGCTGAGTGGATCGCCGTCCGCGACTATTTCGTCGTCGAGGACGACAGCGGCGAGCGCTTCTGGATCTTTCGATCCGGCGACGGTGTCGATGCAGACACCGGATCGCACGAATGGTTTCTGCACGGGGTGTTTGCTTGATGCGCTACGCAGAGCTTCAGGTCACCACGCATTTCTCGTTCCTCAGAGGCGCAAGTTCGGCCGAGGAACTGTTCGCGACGGCAAAGCTGCTCGGCATCGAGGCGCTCGGCATCGTCGACCGCAATAGCCTTTCCGGCATCGTCCGGGCACTGGAGGCCTCGCGCGCGACCGGCCTGCGGCTCGTTGTCGGCTGTCAGCTCGATCTTCAAGGCGGCATGTCGATTCTCGTCTACCCCACCGATCGCGCTGCCTATTCGCGGCTGACACGACTGCTGTCATTGGGCAAAAGCAGAGGTGGGAAAGCCAACTGCATCCTGCATCTCGATGACGTCGCGCTATACGCCGAAGGCCTGATCGGCATTCTTGTCCCGGATCTGGCGGACGACACCTGCGCCTCGCAGCTCATGAAGATGGCGGAGGTCTTCGCTGATCGCGCCTATGTCTCGCTCTGCCTGCGCCGCCGTCCGAATGATCAGCTGCGGCTGCATGAACTGTCGAACCTGGCGGTGAAACATGCTGTGAAGACGGTCGTTACCAATGACGTGTTGTTTCATGAACCCGGGCGCCGGCAGCTGCAGGATGTCGTCACCTGCATCCGCAATGGAACCACCATCGACGATATCGGCTTCCAGCGTGAGCGGCACGCCGACCGGTATCTCAAGCCGCCGGAGGAAATGGCGCGTCTCTTTCCTCGCAACCGACAAGCTCTGACGCGGACGATGGAGATCGTCGAGCGCTGCCGGTTTTCGTTGGAGGAATTGGCCTATCAATATCCCGAGGAGGCGCTTGTCCCCGGCATGACGGCGCAGCAGTCGCTGGAGCATTACACGTCAGAATGCGCGAAAACCCGTTATCCCAATGGCCTGCCGGCGGGTATCGAAAAGACCATCCGCCATGAGCTGGCGCTGATCGAGGCGATGAGATACGCACCCTATTTCCTGACCGTCTTCTCCATCGTCCGCTACGCCCGATCGCAAGGCATTCTCTGTCAGGGCAGGGGGTCGGCCGCCAATTCCGCCATCTGCTACGTACTCGGTATTACCTCCATCGATCCCCAGTGCGGCAATCTGCTGTTCGAGCGGTTTGTCTCCAGGGAACGCGACGAGCCGCCGGATATCGATGTCGATTTCGAACACGAACGGCGGGAGGAAGTAATCCAGTGGATCTACAGGACCTACGGCCACGATAAGGCGGCGCTCTGCTCGACCGTTACCCGCTATCGGGCGAAAGGTGCTATCCGCGATGTCGGCAAGGCGCTCGGTTTGCCGGAGGATCTAATCAAGGCGCTCTCCTCCGGCATCTGGGCCTGGTCGGATGTCGTCGGTGGACGGCAGGTCACAGAGCTCGGCCTCAATCCTAAGGACCGGCGGCTCGCTTTGACGTTGGAACTCGCCCAGCAATTGATGGGAGCGCCGCGGCATCTCGGTCAGCATCCGGGCGGCTTCGTCCTCACCCATGAGCGGCTCGACGACCTGGTGCCGATCGAACCGGCGACCATGGTCGACCGCCAGGTGATCGAATGGGACAAGGACGACATCGAGGCGTTGAAGTTCATGAAGGTCGACGTGCTGGCGCTCGGGATGCTGACCTGCATGGCCAAGGCATTTGCTCTGATTAAAGCGCACAAGCATGACGATCTCGACCTGGCGACAATCCCTGCCGATGATCCGGCGACCTACGCGATGATCCGCAGGGCCGATACGCTCGGCACCTTCCAGATCGAAAGCCGGGCGCAAATGGCCATGCTGCCGCGCATGAAGCCACGACAATTCTACGACCTCGTCATTCAGGTGGCGATCGTCCGCCCCGGCCCGATCCAGGGCGACATGGTGCATCCCTATCTCCGTCGCAGAGAGGGCAAGGAAAAGGTCGAATATCCGACGCCCGAGCTGGAGGCCGTGCTCGGAAAGACCCTTGGCGTACCGCTCTTCCAGGAAAGCGCCATGAAGGTGGCGATGATTTGCGCCGGCTTCACGGCCGGCGAAGCCGATCAACTCCGTCGCGCCATGGCAACCTTCAAGTTCACCGGCGGCGTCTCGAAATTCCAGGACAAACTTGTCTCCGGCATGATCAGCAACGGCTATTCGCCGGAGTTCGCGCAAAAGACATTCTCTCAGCTGGAAGGCTTCGGCTCCTATGGTTTTCCCGAAAGCCACGCCGCCTCCTTCGCGTTGATCGCTTATGCATCCAGCTACGTCAAATGCCATTTCCCCGAGGTCTTCTGTGCAGCGCTGCTGAACGCGCAGCCGATGGGTTTTTATGCCCCGGCGCAGATCGTCGCCGACGCCAGAAAACACGGGGTCGAAGTGCGCCCCGTCTGCATCAATCGCTCGCGCTGGGACTGCACGCTGGAGCCGATCGACGGCGCCGACCGGCATGCGATGCGGCTCGGCATGCGTCTGGTACGCGGACTAGCGACCGCCGACGCGGCCCGCATCGTTGCCGCCCGCGCCGATCAGGCCTTCACCTCGGTTGATGATATGTGGCGGCGATCGGGTGTGCCGGTGGCCTCGCTCGTCGAGCTTGCCGAAGCCGACGCCTTCCTGCCGTCCCTCCGTCTTGAGCGGCGCGATGCGCTCTGGGCGATCAAGGCGTTGCGCGACGAGCCGCTGCCGCTGTTCACCGCGGCGGCGCAACGGGAGGCGCGGACGATAGCCGAACAGCAGGAGCCGGCCGTCGAACTGCGGCAGATGACCGATGGCCATAACGTCGTCGAGGATTACAGCCATACCGGCCTCACCCTCCGGCAGCACCCTTTGAGTTTCCTGCGGAGTGATCTCGACAGCCGCCGGATCGCCACTTGCGCCGAAGCGATGACGGGCCGAGACGGGCAATGGGTGATGGCGGCCGGTCTGGTGCTGGTGCGCCAGCGCCCCGGGTCAGCGAAGGGGGTGATGTTCATCACCATCGAGGACGAGACCGGCGTTGCCAATATCGTCGTCTGGCCGAAGCTCTTCGAGCGCTCGCGCCGCATTGTCCTTGGCGCCAGCATGATGGCGATCAACGGCAGGATTCAACGGGAAGGCGAGGTTGTTCACCTGGTCGCCCAGCAGCTCTTCGATCTCTCGGCGGATTTGTCAGGCCTTGCCGATTGCGACGGACCATTCCGGCTGCCGACCGGCCGCGGCGACGAGTTCGCTCACGGCTCGCCAGGAAGTCCGGATTCCCGGGACAGGCTGGCGGCCGCAAAGCCAAGGGACATATTCATCCCGGATCTTCATATCGACACTCTCAAGGTAAAGACGCGCAATTTTCAATAACTGCCGGTCCTGTCAGGAACTTGCCGACAGCGGTAGTCGCTCCTATCTCATGTCGAACAGACCGATGGAGCGACGAGATGGTGGAACTTGTGGCTGACACTCAATTCGATACGACGATCGAGATCATTCCTCCAGAAGACACAAAAGACCAGCCCGATGGCCGTATTTGCCTTTGTTGTAAGCGCCGGTGCCGATGGATGGACGACGACGGCTGTGGCATCTGCGAGGAATGTCTGGCGTCGTGATGAACGCAAGAAGGGCACAACGCGATGGCAATCCGCAGCGCCGGACTTCTGATTTATCGGCGCGTGTCCAATGACCTCGAAGTCCTCCTCGTCCATCCAGGCGGTCCCTTCTGGGCTAGGAAAGACGAGGCTGCCTGGTCGATCCCGAAGGGATTGGTCGAGCCTAAAGAGGATGAACTGGCGGCGGCAATGCGGGAGACTGCCGAAGAGCTGGGTGTAGCAGTCGACGGCACCTTCCGACCGCTTGGCGAATACCGACAGCCTGGCGGCAAGATCGTCGTCGCGTGGTCGATCGAAGCCGATCCGGTATTGGACGTGAACGCGATACGGAGCTCTGAATTTCAAATGGAATGGCCGCCGAAATCGGGCCGGCTAAAGAGCTTTCCGGAGGTTGATCGGGCGGGTTGGTTTACCCACGCCGACGCAGGAACGAAGCTTTTGAAAGGCCAGCGACCGATGCTTGCCGACCTCCTGAAGCATCAGGAATGATCGGCGGAGACCACTGATTGAGCCACCCCTCTCGCCGCACGCATGCGTGAAGCGCGCGGCAGCTATGAGTTGCCTCTATAGACGTCCATATCCATCTGACAGTCAAAGCCATCTGACTCACATCGAGAAAATCGGCGCTCCGACCCGGCATGGGCACGCGCGAGGAGATAATCATGAACGAGATTTCGAAAACCCTGAACGACATGACGCTCGTCGAACGGTCGAGCCTGCTCGACACCGTCGCCGACGCCCTTGAGGCAACCGCTGAGGAGGCAGGAGGGGAGGGCGACGCCCGCTTCGTCGCCAACTCCATCTGCATCGCCAATACGATCCGGGGACTATCGGGGGAGCTTGGCCCCCGCGATCTGCGGGCGGCCGAATTGCTCCTGGAGCAGGGCATCATGCTCGTCCACCAATTTTCCAACAGGACGAAACCAGGTGGAATGGTTCATTAGGTGTTTAGTCCCGGCCTTTCATGGTGCATGGGCCAGAGCGATCGCATCGGCGACTTCCTCGCAGCGATCGCTGAGCGTGCTGGTCGCGACACGAATATGACCGCTTGGCAAGACGGAGAACTTGCTGCCCGGATTGACGGCGATATTGCGTGCGGCGAGCGTCACCATCGCGAATGGTTCGGACACAACGGGCACCCAGAGACACAGGCCCTGGCCTGCGGGTATCGATATTCCCCGTTCGCTGAGCGCATCGGCAAGAGCATCGCGCCTCTGCTGATAGCGGTCGCGCGCCTCGGCGATGAGCCGCCAGGTTGCCGGATCACGCAATAGCCAGGCGGCGGCCCCCTGCAGGATGCGGCTGGTCCAGCCGGCGCTGAAGGAGCGGTAAGACTGGATCTGGTCGACGATAGGCGAAGAACTCGACAAGACGGCGAGACGCAGATCCGGTCCGAGGCTTTTCGAGTGTGACAGGATATGGATCGTCCGCTCCGCAAATCGACCACCTAGGGAATGCGCAGGTGCTGCCGACACGTCGCCGACGCCATCGTCCTCGATAATCAGCGTATCGCTGTCCTCCAGCACGGCTCCGAGCTGATCGAGGCGGGATGCACTGACGGTAATCCCTGTCACGGAATGCAGCCGCGGCTGAAACAGGAAGGCTGCCGGCCGCTGTCGCAATGCCTCGCGAAGCATATCCGGCAAGAGACCGTCGTTGTCGCAGGCGACGGGGATGATCCTGACGCCCAGATCTTCCAGGATATCGAGCAGCCGCATCGCGGTCGGATGTTCGATCGCGACCGACGAACCCGGAGAGACCAGCGCATGCAATACCGTATAGACCGCGTTGTAACCGCCATTGGTGGCAAGAAACGCTTCCGCCTCGTAGGGCCATCGCTGCGAAATGACATCCTTCAGCTCGGGCACGATACGGCTGCGCTCATAGCTGTTGAGGTCGGCGGCTGACGCGCCATGGGCCAGCGCTTCGGCCAGACCGGGAAGAAGCGCTGCATCCGGCCCGGCAGAGGTAAGGTCGAGTACACCCGCCGCATAATTTCCCGAACTCGCAAGACGCTCCGGCTTGGCGACAAAGCTGTCGCCGCTGACCCAGGTACCGTTGCGCCCGCGGCCGCTGACGATCTTCTGCCGCCGCAATTCACTCCAGGCTTCTGAGATCGTTGCCGGGCTAACGCGCAATTCATAGGCGATATCGCGGATCGCCGGCAGACGCGTGCCGACGGGCAAGGCGCCGGCACGGATCAGTGCACTCGTTTCGAGGGCGATCCCGCGGATGCTGCGGTCGGTTATTTTTTCGGCAAACCAGGAGGCTTCGACCGCATCGCCCATTTTGTTCTCACTTTAAATGTTCAATAACGTAATAACATTTGTACTCATTAATTTGAACATTTAATTTGCCCCTCGTCGAGCAATTACGTGAGTTCTTCGCATGCCTGTCACGCTTCGCATCGCCCTCAGAGACTGGGATTACATGACACCGCTGGTGCTCGGTGATGTCAGGTCTTCCCGTCTCGAAATCAAAGTGGATCGGGTGGGCACGCTGGTCTCCAGTCTCGCCGATGACGAAGCTCATGATGCCGCGGAAATGTCCTTCAGCCGCTATTCGCAGCTGCGTCATGATGGCGATGCTCGGGTCATCGGCATTCCGAACTTCATCATGCGCGGCTTCCGCCATCGCTGCATCATCACAGCCAAGGGCAGTCCGATCCGCAAGCTTTCCGATCTGGCCGGCAAGAATATCGGCGTGACCGGCTGGCGCGATTCCGGAAACACCTGGACCCGCGCTGCGTTGCGCCGCGAAGGCGTCGGTGTCGAGAATGCCATGTGGTATGCCGGGCGCCTGACGGAGGCTCATCCGGTCGTCGACCGGCTCGATGGTTTTGGACGGCCCGGCCGCATCGAAGCTGCTCCCGGCGAGCGCCCGATGGTCGATCTGTTGTTGGATGGTCGGCTGGACGCCGTTTTCACGCCTTTCATGCCGAAGGGCTTTTTCGATCAGGGTTCGCCGCTGCGTCAGGTGCTGGATGATTTCCGCTCCGCTGAAGTCGCTTACTTCCACGAGGTCGGTTATATCCCGGGCATGCATCTGATCGGCTTCAAGGCGGAAATCGTCAAGGAGCATCCCTGGATCATGGATGAACTCAGCGAGCTGATCGACGAGTCCCAGCGTATCTGGTTGGAGAAGCGCGAGAAATACGCGGACACCACGCCCTGGATGATCGACGAACTGCGCCGCTGCGCAGCCGACCTGCCGCCGACCTGGAACGTCAGCGGGCTTGCCGAGAACGAGGCGATGATCGCCGACTTCGCCGAGGAACTTTACGAACAGAAGATCATGCCGCGCCTTTTGACACCCGCCGACCTGTTTCCGTGGCACGCCAAGGCCCGGTGAAACTTCTCGCAGGCCTCATCGTTGAGCCACCATTTCGCAAAAACCAAAAAGGGGAATGACATGCATTCGAAACTGATCGCTTCCGCCGCCCTGTTCGGCCTGATGATGACGACGTCGGTGTTCGCCCAGGAGGCAGCCGTTCCGAAACAGACCGTCAACGACGCGCTTCGCGCCCGCTTGCCGGAGAAGATCCGCACGGACGGCAAGATGATCTCCGTCAACAATGGTTCCTTTCCCCCTTATGAAATCGTCACCGGCACGGAACTGACCGGCGCTAGCGCCGATCTTACCGATGCGATCGGCCAGATGCTCGGCGTCAAGATCGAGCACGAGACCGTTAGCGGATTGACCGCATTGCTCGCCGGCATCAATTCCGGCCGATACCAGTTCGCCTTCGGCCCGATCGGTGACTTCAAGACCCGCGAAGAGGCCAATGATTTCGTCGACTGGGTTCAGGAATACGTGGTCTTTTCCGTCCAGAAGGGCAATCCGAAGGCCATCGGTTCACTCGACAGCGCCTGCGGCAATCGCATTGCCGTCATGGCCGGCGGCTCCGCCGAAAAGGTGATCCAGGCTCAGGTCGAAAAGTGCAAGACGGACGGCAAGCCAGCACTTGAAGTGCAGTCCTACACCGACCAGCCGAGCTCGATCTTGGCCGTCCGCTCCAAACGCGCCGATGCCTTCTTCTCCTCGCAGGCGCCGCTGACCTATTTCGTGTCTCAGGCAAACGGCCAGCTGGAACTGAGCGGCGTCGGCCAGAAGAATGGGTTCGACGATCTCTATCAGGGCGCCGTCGTGCCGAAAGGCTCGCCGCTCGGCCCCGTTCTGCTCGACGCTATCACGGCGTTGATGGACAACGGCGCCTATGCCGCCATCATGAAGAAGTGGGGTCTTGAGAACAACATGATCAAGCAGCCCGGCCTCAATCTTGGCGGAGCCTTGCCGAAATGAGCAATGACCGCACGACTGCCACACCGCTTTCGGGCGGTGCGGACTTTCGGGATGTTGCCAACGCCCACAAGCCCTTTCGAACCGGCCGGCTCGTCCTGTGGGTGGTCGTGCTCCTCATAGCCGCGAACTTCCTGTGGATCGTCGCCCACAACGAGAATTTCGGCTGGCCGGTTGTCGCAGCTTATTTCTTCGATCCGACAGTCATCAACGGCCTTTACGTCAGCCTGGGCCTAACTGTGGTCGCGATGGCCATCGGCATCGTTCTCGGCCTCGCCCTGGCGATCGCCCGGCTGTCGAATGACCGGCTCGCAAGGTCGCTGGCATCGCTGTTCATCTGGTTCTTTCGCGGCACGCCGCTGCTGGTGCAGCTGATCTTCTGGTACAATCTCTCGACCCTGTTTCCCGAACTTTCGATCGCCATTCCGTTCGGCCCGACGCTGGCGAGCTGGGAAACCAATTCGGTGATCACGCCAATGACGGCGGCGATCGGCGGCTTGGCTTTGAACGAAGCGGCCTACATGGCCGAGATCATTCGCGGCGGCCTTCTCTCCGTCGATCGCGGCCAGTTCGAGACGGCGGAAGCGTTCGGCATGACCAAGGCGAGGGCGTTGTGGCGGATCATCATTCCGCAGGCGATGCGCTCGATCGTTCCGCCGACGGGCAATCAGCTGATCAGCATGATAAAAGCGACTTCGCTCGTCAGCGTCATCGCCATGGCCGATCTGCTCTATTCCGTCCAGTCGATCTACAATCGTACGTTCGAGATCGTGCCGATGCTGCTTGTCGCGGTCCTCTGGTACCTCTTCATCACCTCGATCCTCAATCTCGGCCAGAGTTATATCGAGGCCTATTACGGCCGCAGCGAACGGCGCAACACCGCCGCCGCGGCCAAATCCGAGACCCTTGTCGAGGAGGCAAGCCATTGACCGCCGCCGAAACCACAAAACCCCTCGTCAGGGCCCGCAACGTCCACAAGTCCTTCGACCAGCTCGACGTGCTGAAGGGGATCGACCTCGACGTCATGCCGGGTGAAGTCGTCGTGGTGCTCGGCCCGTCCGGATCGGGAAAATCGACCTTCCTGCGCTGCATCAACCATCTCGAAGCGATCAATAAGGGCTTCATCGAAGTCGATGGCGAACAGATCGGCTATCGCGTCCGCAAGGACCGACTGGAAAAGCTCTCCAGCAACAGGATCGCCCGGCAACGGCGCAAGATCGGCATGGTCTTCCAGCAGTTCAATCTCTATCCGCATATGACGGTGCTGCAGAACATCGTCGAGGCCCCGGTCGGCGTGCACGGAGAAAGTCGCAAGGCTGCGACGGAGAATGCCATGCGGCTTTTGGAGCGGGTCTGTCTGTCGGAAAAGGCGGGCAGCTATCCTCGCCAGCTCTCCGGCGGTCAGCAGCAGCGCGTCGCCATCGCCCGCGCCCTGGCGATCAAGCCGAAGCTGATGCTGTTCGACGAGCCCACCTCTGCGCTCGACCCGGAGCTGGTCGGCGAAGTGCTCGCCACCATGCGCGATCTCGCCAAGCAGGGTCTGACGATGATCGTCGTGACCCACGAAATCGGTTTCGCCCGCGAGGCGGCCGATCGGGTCGTGTTCATGGACGGCGGCAATGTCGTCGAGATGGGCAAACCTGAGGATGTGATCGGCAATCCGCAACATCCCCGGACCCAGGCTTTTCTCGCCCGTTTTCTCTGACCGATGTCAGTCGGTTGCTTCGACCTCCGGGCCGGAGCAATGGTTCTTCGATCAATACTGGATGTTTTCATGCCCATTCTCGACAATGCCTATGCCCGCGTTTCCGATTTCGAAGCCATGGAGGCGGAGCTGAAGGCGACCCGCCAGTATCTGCACTCCCGGCCAGAACTCTCCTTCGAAGAAGCGGAAACGGCGCGCTACGTCGCAGAAAAGCTCGAGGGCTGGGGTTATGACGTCACCCGCAATATCGGTGGCCATGGCGTTGTCGCGCGGCTCAGCGCAGGCAAGGGTGGCAAGGGTATCGCCATCCGCGCCGATATGGATGCCTTGCCGATCATCGAAGAAACCGGGCTTTCCTATGCCAGCAACACTCCCGGTAAGATGCATGCCTGCGGCCATGACGGCCACACAACCGTCCTGCTCGGCGCAGCCGAATATCTCGCCCGCACCCGCCGCTTCAGCGGCACAGTGACGCTGATCTTCCAACCGGCGGAAGAGGCGGGCAAGAATAGCGGCGCCCAGGCGATGATCGCCGACGGCCTGTTCGAACGGTTTCCGTTCGACGCAATCTTTGGTCTGCACAACCACCCCGGCGCTCCCGAAGGCACCCTTCTGCTGCGATCCGGCCCGATGATGGCGGCGTCGGATACTGTCAATATCACCATCAATGGCAAAGGCGGCCATGCCTCGCGCCCGCACCTGACCGTCGATCCCGTGGTCGTGGCATGCAACCTCGTCGTCTCGCTGCAGACGATCATCTCGCGCAACCTCGATCCGACCCAGACGGCGGTCGTTACCGTCGGCACGATTCATGCCGGCGATGCGGTCAACGTCATTCCGGAATATGCCAGGCTCGCATTGAGCGTGCGCTCCTTCGAGCCGCGCATCCGCGATCTACTGCAGGAGCGCATCACCAAGCTGGCACGCTCGGTGGCCGAAGGTCACGATGCTTCCATTGAGATCGACTACGATCGTGGAAATCCTGTCGTCGTCAATTCGCCTGTCGAGACGGATTTCGCCCGGATCGTCGCGGTTGAACTGATCGGCGAGGACAAGGTCGCGACCTGCCCGCTCATTCCCGGCAGCGAGGATTTTTCACACTTTCTCGAACACAAGCCTGGCAGCTTCCTGCGTCTCGGCAACGGCATGAATTCCGCCATGCTGCATAGCGCCAAATACGACTTCGCCGATGCCAGCCTGACGGTTGGCGCGGCAATGTGGGCAAGGCTCGCGGAGCGCTACCTTCAGGACGACGTCTGAGGCCGCTGCCGCCCGGCTGCCGCTTCGGATTTGGAGCTTGCACGTTCGGTAGCACCAATTGATTTTGTACCCTTTCCAAGCGAGAACATCGCTTCAGGATCTCATCGCGATCGAAGGCCAACCGGTGAGCTGAACGCCGGAGGTTCAAATCACATCAAGACGTAGAAGACCCGATCTCGACGCGCGATTGGTTCCGCCAGACCGCCTGGATGGAACACTCCGCGTTTCGAAAGCTTGGGTATCAGCATCTCGAAGCGGTCCCTGATCAGAGCATGATCCCTGCCAAGGCGTGCGGCAGCGTCGATCCCGGCCGGATCGACAGCCTGTCGTCGAAGATGCCATCCGAGTGGTGGGCGAACAGGATCTCGCCCATGATGATCTATCGCGACTTGCCAAAGCTCCAGCGCAACATGGCGCCGGCATTCGAAGGCGGCAGCCGCCTCCAATATGGAGGGGATGCAACCTTGGTTCCAGGCATTGGCGTCAGTCCAGCCGCCCGCCGGAAGCGCAGCGATGTGACGATTGACCTGGGTGGGTCGGGGCCGTCGTGTCCGGGTAGCCAGAACATCGACACGGACGCGTTGGGCCGCATCCTCGTTGTTGTACTGGGATGATCCCGGTTCCTATTGGTGTGAAGGTCTAGCTGGCGACCGGCCACGGACATGCGCAGAGGCTTCCCGCCGACGGCACGGTCTTTGCCCAATTCAGAATCTGGGGCGCATCAGTCTGCGTATTCAGGTTCGGATGCCTGAAGCTGTCGGCGGACGCTGGCCAGATGGAGTCGCGCGCTTTCCGGATCGCCCTCGCGCATTTCCAGATAGGCCTTCTGGGCAATCTCGTGCGGGATACGAACAAGGCTGCGGCCGCTTCCCATTGCCTTGAGCTGCACCTCGGCGGCGCGCTCCAGATAGTAGAGATCGTCGAACGCTTCGGCAATCGTCGGGCCGAGAACCATCACGCCATGATTGCGCATGAAGACGATGTCTGCGTCTGCTATCGCTTCGGCAATGCGGAGGCCCTCGTCGTAGCCCAGCGCGAGGCCGTTGTAGTTCTCATCGACCGCAGTGCGCCCATAGAACTTCAGCGAGGTCTGGCCCGCCCAGACAAAGGGGTCTCCCTCGATCATCGAGAGCGCCGTCGCATTCGGCATGTGAGTGTGGAATGCTGCGGTCGCACGCGGCATCACCTTGTGGATCTGCGCGTGAATGTAGAAGGCAGTGGCTTCCGGCTTGCCGTCTCCGCAGACAACGTTGCCGTTGAAGTCGCAGATGAGAAGTTGCGATGCACGGATTTCCGCGAACGCCCATCCGTAGGGATTGACCAGGAAGAGGTCCGAGTGGCCCGGAACAACTGCCGAAAAGTGATTGCAGATTCCTTCCTGCAGATCGAGCTTGGCGGCCATGCGGAAGCATGCAGCCAGATTCCGGCGTGCTTCGATGATTTCCGGCGTGTCGAGTGATGCGTTCTTCAGAACCGCCGGAGCGGCGGCATCGGTCTTCAACTCATGTGCCATGATCTCTCCTTTTGGAATTCTGCTCTGGATGCTATTATATGGTCGACATTATGTCGACCATTATGTAATGGTCGCGTGGAGTTTTTCGCTTTGTTTGATGCAGAGCCGATGAGATGCTAACGAGTGTTCTCAAGCGTGATGAGAGGGTGACAGTGTATGGCTGACATGGGGCCGGCATCTGATAGGGCCGAGAAGATCACTGGAAGTGCGCGCGTATACGCGCAGCTTCGAGATGAGATCCTGCGGCTCGAACTTGCACCGGGATCGCCGATTGACGAAAACAGCCTGAGCGAGCGCTTCGACCTTTCTCGTTCACCAGTTCGTGAAGCGCTCGTCCGCCTGTCCAGCGAGGGGTTCGTAAATATCCTTCCGAACAGAAGCACGATCGTGGCGCCAATCGATTTTAGAGACGTCCCGAAGTATCTGGATTCCCTTGACCTCCTGCAGCGGGCCACGACGAGGCTCGCGGCGCAGTTCCGCACGAATACGGATCTCCGGACGATCGAGAAACTGCAGAGCGAGTTCGAGAAGGGTTTCAATAAGAGCCTGAAAACCCGGGATCCGATCTACAACATTGATGCCAACTTCCACTTCCATATGGCGATCGCCGAGGCGGGCAAGAACACCTATTTCCAGATGTTCTACAAACGTCTGCTGGACGAGGGCAGGCGCATGCTTCACTTCCATTTCGAGTTTCAGGCACTTTCCGAACATATGTCTTTCGAGGAGGTCGCAGTTCATCACGTCCAGATGATCGAGGCGATTCGGGCGAAGGACCTCGAATATGCGGACTTGGTTGCTCACGAACATGCGATGCAGTTCAAGGGACGCTTCCTCGAATATTACGATCAGAGCGTAACAGCGAAGATGAAGTTTACACCAACCGCTTGACGCGGAGACCGTCAGGCAAACCGCTGCGGGCGGAACGGGTACAGATCGACGACGGGCCGTTCGTTGGCGATGATCTGGGCGACAACGTGTCCGGTTGTCGCGCCTAGCGTCATCCCGACCTGTCCGTGACCGAACGCCAGTGTGACGTTTCCGAACGACGGGGCCTTGCCGATGATCGGCATCGTGTCCGTGATGAAGGGACGCGCTCCCATCCAGCGAGTGCTGCCGGTGATGTCGAGAGCGGGCAAGATTGTCTTCGCCCGTTCAGCAAGAACATCCGCCCGGCGAAAGTTCGGCTCAGGATCCGCTCCGGCGATTTCGATGGTTCCGCCGATCCGAAGTCCTGTCGCCATCGGAGTAAGAACGAATCCGCCGGACGCATAGTAGATCGCCCGCTCGAGATGGACTTGTGGATGCGGCGCGTGGACATGGTATCCGCTGAGATGGGCAAGTGGGATCCTCAGTCCCAATTGGCGACTGAGCGACCCGCTCCACGCACCCGCAGCGAGCACGATCTGCTTTGTGTCAATTCGGTCTCCGCTTCGTAGCTTCACGCTGCGGACTTGGCCGCGCTCGCTTTCAAAAGAGAGAGCCTCGTCCGCCACGAACTTGCCGCCCCGTTGGGCGACTTCCTCCGCCAGAGCTTGCGTGAGCGCAAGAGGATCGGTGAAATGATACCAGTCCTTCATGATCACCCCGCAGGTGACGGGACCTTCGATTGCGGGCTCCAGTTGCCTGACCTCTGGGCCAGATATGAAAGTGTGGCCGAAGCCTAGTTCGCTCCGGAGATCCCAGACGAAGCGATCGCGCTCGTATTCTGACCGATCATTGAAGAGCATCAGGTTCTCGACCTGCGAGAGGAGATCGGGCCGCCCGATCCGCTCAAGCAACGCGCCGTAATCGGCATTGACCCTCTTCATCATGGGGGTGAGGGAGGAAGCAATATGGCGAACCGTGTCCGCACGTCCGGCCTTTAGAAATCTCAGCAGCCATGTGAGGTCGCGGGCCAGGGCGCCCGGTCGCACGAATAGAGGGCCCTCGGGATCAAGCAGCCACCGCGGTATCTTCTTGATGACGCCAGGCCGCGACACGGGTACAACCTCTCCGGGTGCGAGAAGGCCGCAGTTTCCGTAAGACGCACCCTGACCGATTTCGCCGCGTTCAATGATCTCGACGGAGTATCCGCGATCCTGCAAAGCCACCGCAGAGCACAGTCCGATGATGCCGCCACCGACTATCGTAACGTCTGCCATTGCCGCCACTGATCAATGTCCCTGTTCGTCCAAAAGGACGCCACCGGTCGCCCAGTTCGCGGAGGATGTCTCGGCGAAGATGACTTGGATGGTCTCCGGTCTGTTGCCTGTCACTCTTGCCATTTCGGCAGTTAGAGCCTTTGCGAGTTCACGCTTCTGCTCCTTGGTCCGCCCGGAGAGCATCTCCACTTTCAAAATCGGCATAGTCGTTCTCGCACATTGATTTTCTCATCGAACCTTCTTTACGGCTTGCCGTCGGTCCTGACTTTTGTTTATCATATGTCGACATTATGTCGAGCGCGAACTTGAAAATAAGAGAGACACGGCGTTGAAAATCACAGGCAAGACCAAGATCTTCTACATGATCGCACACCCGATCGACCACGTCCGTTCGCCCGAGGTGTTCAACCCCTGGTTCGCGGCAAATGGGGTTGATGCGATCATGATTCCGGTACATTACCGTCCTGATGATTTCGAAGCCGCGTGGGACGGCCTACGCCGCACTGCAAATCTCGGCGGATTCATGGTGAGCGTCCCGCACAAGGAGAAGGCCTACCTCCTTTGCGATGAACACGACGAGACAGCGGAACTTGTCACCGCGGTCAACGCTGTCCGGCGTGACGAGGACGGACGTCTGACGGGAGCGAACTTCGACGGACCGGGCTTCATGGCGGGCGTCCTTAACGGTCCTCACGAAGTTGCTGGAAAGTCGGTTCTTCTGGTGGGTGCAGGCGGAGCAGGCGCCTCGATCGGGTTCCAGCTCGCGAAGGCGGGCGCCGAACATATCACGCTCGGCGATCTCGATACTGCTCGCGCCACTGATCTTGCCGAGAGGATCCTCGCGCGCTTCCCGAAGGCGAATGTGACGCTGGGCGGAATTGATCCGCGAGGGCACGACATCGTCGTCAACGCAACGCCGTCCGGGCTGCATCCGGAGACGGACCCGATCCCCGTCGACCTCGATCACATCTCCTCCGACATGATCATAGCCGACATCATCATGAAGCCGCGCGTTACGCCACTGCTCGCTGCAGCCAAGGAAATCGGGTGCGATGTACGGTACGGTGGCGGGATGCTCGACATGCAACGCGATCTGACGCTGGAATTCTTTGGCCTGAAGGCTTGAAGGAAAATGCCGAGATGCAAGCATCTCCTGGCATCTTGTTCAGGGCTGCGCGGCATAAGCATTGTAGGCGGAGCCGACCAAAAAACCGCAATCGACCGGAATAACGACGCCCGTTATCGCCGATGCCTTGTCGCTCGAGAGAAAATTGATCGCTTCCGCAACGTCTTCCATAGACACGAGTCTCCTCAGCGCGGCCGCCTCGATCATCTTCGCAGGGTTTCGCGCTCCCTCGTCGATACGCTGCTGCATGGCCGGAGTGAGCGTGTAGCCGGGCGCGACGGCGTTGACCCTGACGTTCGATGGGCCGAGTTCGGCAGCAAGGCTTTCGGTCAGCATCTTGACGGCGGCCTTGGACATACCGTAGGCAAGCTGAGGCGAGGGTGTGAGCGACGTGAGCGAACACAGGTTGACGATTGATCCGGCACCTGCCGCGCACATCCGGCTTCCAAATGCGCGGCAGACGAGGACCGTTCCCTTTAGGTTGACATCAATTATGCGGTCAAACTCGCCCAAATCCATGTCATTGAGCCGAACAGCGTTCTGCAATATCCCGGCTGAATTGACCAGTACATCGACGGGCCTCTCCGCGAAGAGTGCCGCTGCCAACGCCAGCAGATCCTTCTCGTTGCTCACATCGAGCTGGTGAAAAGCAGCCTTACCCCCGTCGGCGTTTATCTCGCCGGCGATACGTGCTCCGCGCTTGCCGTTCACGTCGATCAGCGTGACGTGGGCGCCGTTTCTCGAGAGCAGACGGGCTGTTGCCTCTCCAATCCCGCTGGCGCCGCCGGTTACGACAGCGTGCATCATTATACCTCTCCCTTATGCAGCTTTGCGACGAAAGGCGCGCAACGCTCGATCCCGATCCGGACCGTTTCGTTTGGGTCGCGCTTCCACCAGTCGAGATCGGAAAAGATCTCCAGCTCGAACGGGCCTGTGTAACCGATCTCGTCCAGCAGACGCTTGTAGCGGGCGATATCGATAATCCCGTCACCGACCATGCCGCGGTCGAACCAGGAGCGCGTAGGAACGAGCCAGTCGCAATAATGGAAGGTTAGAATTCGCTCAGGTCCGGCGCGCCTCAGTTCGTTCTCGAACTCCGGATCCCACCAGCAATGATAGACATCGGCAACGATGCCGAGGATGTCCCCGAACTCGTCGATCAGATCGTTGGTCTGGCGTATCGTATTGATGACATGGCGGTCACCCGCATACATCGGGTGAATGGGTTCGATGCCGATCTTGATGCCGACATCGCGGGCGGTGACGATGAGTTCGCCGAGCGCGTCATGCATCCTTGAGCGAAAGCCGCGAAGATCCTTCATGCCCTGCGGCGGGCCTCCCGTGACGAATACGACGTTTGGAGCGCCGATTTCCGCCGCATCGCGAAGTACCTGCCTGTTTTCATCGAGGGTGGCCTTGAACCCGGCCTCATCTGCCTGATTCATCCACGCGGTCGCGCAGAAGGTCGGTATCCACATGTCGGCGTCACGGAGATGACGGGCAGTCTGCTTCACGCCGTAGTCGTACATCTTGTCGCGCCAGATCGCGATTCCGGAAACTCCATGCCGGCGATATCCTTCGATCGCCTCGGGCATGTTCCATGATCTGGTGGTGATCTGATTGATCGCGAAACGTGACAGGTCCTGTTCCAAAAGCATTCTCCTTTGGGATTGATCTGCATGGGATCCAAATGGAGAGCGTCTCGTTTCCGCATGCTGGGTTCAGAAGTGGGGCCAGCGATCGTGCGAGGAAAGCCATGACGATCCACCGCGCGACTTGAGCAACTCTCAGTGGATGGGAGACCTGAGATGCTCGGGTCTCATCGTGTCACAGCTTACGCTGCCCGCGAACTGCGGGCCGCTTCGGTTGCCGGCCGGTCGATCTCGAGGCCATCGCCGGCGAAAACGACGCCATGCTTCTCTTCGGCATAGCGGCGCGAGATCTTGCCGTTGCCGAGATCCTTGGAGATCAGGTCCAGGCTTCGCTTCAGCGGATCGCCGTAGCCACCGCCCCCCGATTGCTCATGCCGGTAGACGAGACCCTTCTCCACCTGACGCGTAACCTTGGAGGGAAGCAGGACTTCGCTCTCGCTGCCGGGATCGAGCAGGTTGCGTGTCAATGCCGCAGGCTCCCCGCCGAAAAGGCCGTATGGAGCGTGGACATATCGGTCGGCACGGATCTGCAGGATCGCCTCGTCGGCGAGGAAACGATACTGGCGGGCAAGGCCGAGCCCACCACGGAATTCGCCCGCACCGCAGGAATCGTCACGCAGGCAATATTCGTCGATGCGCAGCGGGTAGCGCGCCTCGAGGCTCTCGACAGGTAGGTTCGACAGGTTCTGTGCCGGATTGGTGACGCCCTCGATGCCGTCTTTGTTGAAGCGGCCGCCCCATGCTCCGTTGATCATGTCAACGAGAATGAAGGGTTCGCCGGACTTCTTGTCGTATCCGCCGAACGCGATCACGGTATTGCCGCCTTCGCTGGCGGCGATGACCTTGTGCGGAGCAACTTGCGCCAAGGCTCCCATGACTGTGTCCATCACGCGATATCCGGTGAGGGCGCGGGCAGCGACGGGAGCCGGGGAAACCGGGTTGAGGATGGTGCCGAGCGGCGCCTTCACGGTGATCGCTCGATAGACGCCCGCATTATTGGGCACGTCCTGGTCGAGAGCGCAGCGAATCGTCAGATAAGTCGCCGACTTCGTGAACGAGAATGTCGGGTTGATCGCGCCCCGGACTTGGGGGGACGTTCCTTCGAAATCGACGGTAAGGTGATCGCCCGCGACAGTCATCTTGCATTTGATCGGAATCGGCGCAGTGCTGAAGCCGTCGCCGTCCACATAGTCGGTGAACTCGTAGTCGCCGTCCGGCCAAGACGAGATTGCCTTGCGGGTCAACTGCTCGCCGTAGTCCATCAATTCGTCGAAGTAGTCGTTGAGGATGTCCGACCCGTAACGTTCAAACAGCTTCAGGTATTCACGCTCGCCGATGTTGCAGGTGGCAAGCTGCGATTCAAGGTCGCCGATGACGAGATCCGGAAGACGCACGTTCTCGCGGATGATGTCGAAGATCCAATTGTTCGGCTCGCCCTTGTCGTACAGCTTGACGGGCGGGATCCGGAGGCCCTCCTGGAAGATTTCCGTGGAGTCGGCTGCATTGGAACCCGGAACGCGGCCACCGACATCGCAGTGATGGAAGATAACAACGGAGAACCCCTCGATCTTGTCCTTAAAGAACAGAGGCTTGAACATGAAGATATCCGGAAGATGCATGCCGCCCTGGTAGGGGTCGTTCAGGATGAACACGTCGCCCGGGCGGGCGGTTGCCGAGAAACGGCTGGTGATCACCTCCATAGCGTCCGGCACCGCGCCCAGGTGGAGCGCGACGGTCTTGGCCTGTGTCAGGATCCGGCCATCCCGGTCGCAGAGCGTCGCGGAATAGTCGAGAATGTCGCGGACGATCGGCGAGCGGGCTGTGCGCATGACCGCGTAGGCCATGTCGTCCACGATGGTGTCGAGCGCGCTCTTGATGACCGCGAAGCTGATGGGATCGATATTTCTAGTGCTCATGGGGGGTCACCTTCGTTCAGAGCGAAACAATGATGTTTTGGGCAGCGTCGAGTGACGCTTTGGCGCCGGGCGGAACGACGATCGTCGAGTCCGGGCTCTGCAGTACGGCGGGGCCGGCGACGTCGCCATCGAACGACGCGCGGTCGATGATCGGTGTGTCAACCCATCCGCTTTCACGGCTGAAGTAGACCTTCCGGTGCTCGATCGTGCCTTTCCTGACCTCGAACTGGCTCGACGTGAGGCGCTTGAAATCGAGGATATCTCCAACGACGGTTGCCGATAGCCTGATGTTGACTGTCTCCACCTGGTCGGTCGATGCGTAGCCGTAGAGGGCGATGTAGGCATCGAGGAAGGCCTGCCGGACCTTCGGCAGGTCCGCATCGCTGAGCTTTGCCGGGATCTGGATGGGTACCTCCGAGTCCTGTCCGCGGAACCGCAGGTCGAGCTCGAAGGACAGGGACATGTTTTCCCGGTCATACCCTTCCTTGTTCAATGCCTGGTGGGCCTGCTCTGCCAGGTCGTCGATCACCGTATTCGCTGCATCCGTGTCTAGCGCATGCAGAAATCCGGGAAGAGCTCTGATGAAATAGCGCTCGACGTTGCCGGCAAGCATTCCCATTGCGGTGAAGACGCCTGGGGCACGCGGGAAGAGAACTTTCTTGATGCCGAGCATCTGCGCCAGGTCGCATGCGTGAACAGGACCCGAGCCGCCGAATGCAAGCAACGTGAAGTCGCGCGGATCGACGCCGCGTTCGACAGTCACCGCCCGGATGGCGCGAGCCATGTTCGCGTTGGCAACTTCACGTACGCCGACCGCAGCAGCTTCGATATCGAGCCCCAGAGGACCCGCCAACTGGCTTGCGATGGCGTGGCGGGCGCCCTCGACATCCAGCTTCATCTGGCCGCCAGCAAGAACCGGCGGGAGGTATCCGAGGACGACGTTCGCGTCGGTGACGGTCGGCTCCGTGCCGCCGATGCCGTAGCATGCGGGTCCCGGGTCAGCACCGGCCGACCTGGGACCTACGTGAAGCAGACCGCCCTGATCGATCGCGGCAATAGAACCGGCGCCGCTGCCAACCTCGGCGACGTCTACGTTCGGGACGCGCATGAGGTAGCCGCCTGCCTTGATGAAGCGGCTCGGCGTCGAAATCCCTGCACGGAATTCATACTCGTTCGATCGCGTCAGCTTGCCGTTCTGAACCAGCGAGGCCGATGCGGTCGTGCCGCCCATGTCGAACGCGATCAGGTCGGACATCCCGACCGAACTTCCCAATCGTCCGGCACCGACAACACCTGCAGCGCGTCCGGACGTGATGAAGAATACAGGCTTCTCCTGTGCCATCGGAGCAGTGGCAAGGCCACCGTTCGAATTGCTGACCAGGAGCGGCGCGTTGATACCGATACCCCGAAGTCCCGACTCGAGACGTTGCAGATACTTCCGTAGGGACGGGAGAACGTATGCGTTGACTGCTGTCGTCGACGTGCGCTCGTATTCGCGGATTTCAGGAAGAACAGAGACGGACGAAGTGACCCAGATATCCGGAAAAGCTTCGCGGAATATCGCCTCGGCAGCGAGCTCGTTTTCGGGGTTGCGGTAGGAGTTGAGGAAGCAGATAGCGACTGATTCCACGCCTTCGGACTTGAAGAACTCGCCTGCTTTCAGGATTTCGTCGCGATTGACGGGAGCAAGGACTTCACCCTGAGCGCTCATTCGCTCGCCGATGCCGACGCGATAGCGGCGCGCCACCAGTGGATCGGGCTTGTCCCAAAGAAGGTCGAAAATCACCGGAGTGCGAAGACGACCGATTTCAAGGATGTCTCGGAAGCCGCGCGTCGTGAGGAGACCACACTTAGCGCCCTGTTGCTGAAGAAGCGTATTTGAACCTACGGTTGTTCCGTGAAGAACGTGCGTTACGGCGCCGACGTCCAGACCGGCAATCTCAAGCAGTTGCTTCACTCCAGTCAAAACAGCTTCGCCGGGATCGGAAGGTGTGGATGAGACCTTGGCGAAGAAAGTCTGACCAAGGTTATCCAGCAGGACGAGGTCGGTGAAAGTTCCGCCAATGTCCGTCCCAATTCGGGCTGTGCGCATCGCAAATTCCCTCTCCATTATCGTCGTTTTCGGTCGATCATTGGTCGACAATTTTAATTGGATAATATCAGTATCCCCATACGTCAAGGGATATATGCGTCCAATTTCCGATTCTAGAATGACGAAAAATATTGAAAAAAGTCATTTGACATTGTCGACATTAAAGCGACAATAGATGGGTCTTTAATAACCGGAACATCAGTTTCCGGAGACCTCAGAGGAGAGCGACGATGAAAATTTTTAATTTAATAAGAAGTGCTGCGATCGGCAGTCTGTTGGTATTCTGTGCCACCGGCGCTCAGGCCCAGGAACCTGGATACTGGCAGAAAATCCAGAGCCGCGGATCTCTCAGATGCGGAGCAGCCGTCGCTCCTCCACACGTAATGCGCGATCCTGTCTCCGGCGAGTTTAGCGGCGCCTTCATCGATTTATGCAAGGAAATCGCAAATGTCGTCGGCGTGAAAGCCGAGGTGATCGACACGAGCTGGGACAACATCGTTGCCGGCCTGCAAGCTGACCGATGGGACATGTCGCTCGCGTTGAACCGCACGCCGAAGCGCGCCCTTGCTATCGCCTTCACGGACAGCGCATGGGACTACCAGGTGTCCATCGTCCATAACAAGGCGAACCCGAAGATCGATGCGAGCTGGAAGAGCCTCGCAGATTTCGATAAGCCTGGTGTTACGATCGCGATCATGTCCGGGACCGCGCAGGAGCAGATTCTGTCGACACAGATCAAGAATGCGACGATGCTCCGGCTTCCCGACAATGACGCCACCCGTCTGGCGCTGATGTCTCGTCGCGCGGACGTCCTTGTCGACGATGCGGATAGCAACCTTCTCTTCACGACCAAGAACGGCGGGGATTGGCTCACGGTTCTTCCCGAGCCCGCGATCGCCAAGCAGGGCGTGGGCATGGGTCTGCCGCGCAATGTGAGCGGAGCGGATCTCGCCGTGATCAATCTGTTGTTCGCGGAGAAGATCGCCAAGGGTGAAATGAAGGCAAGCGTCGACGGTTACGTAAAGAAGTTGCTGGATCAGAAATAGTAGAGTCGATTCAGATCACGGTCGCTCCCGCAGTTTATGCTCCCGGGAGCGACGCTTGAAGTTGAGCGGCCAAATTAGCCGCCGCTCCGGCGATGGATACCGGGAATGAATGATCGGCAAAGTTTTATCGAGGTTCGTGACCTGCATAAGAGCTACGGGCAGGGGCACGTGCAGGTCATCAAGGGCCTGTCGCTATCGATGGACAACAAGGACAGGGTTGTCGTCATCGGCCCAAGTGGTGGAGGAAAGAGCACTCTGCTCCGCTGCGTAATGGGCCTTGAGCAGATAGACTCTGGCAGCGTCAGCCTGGAGGGGAAGGCATATGTGAAACGCGGCCCTTCGGAGAAACGGACAGCGATCGACACAACCATTCGCTCCACGATCGGGATGGTCTTTCAGAGCTATACGCTTTTTCCACACTTGTCGGTGATGCAGAATCTCACACTCGCCCCCGTCAAGAGCCGCGGCGTTTCGAAAGCAGTCGCGAGCGTGCGAGCGCGGGAACTGCTTGAGCGCTTCGGCCTGTCTGCGAAGGCAAATGAATATCCAAACCGTCTTTCCGGCGGTCAAAAGCAACGAGTGGCCATTGCGCGGGCGATGATGCTGGATCCTAAACTCATGCTTTTCGACGAGGTCACGTCGGCACTCGATCCTGAACTCGTCTCCGAGGTCGAGCAGATGATCATCGGGCTGGCGGAGAATGGTCTTCCGATGATGATCGTCACCCACGATATGTGGTTCGCGCGAAGGGTGGCGACGAGAGTCATCTTCTGCGCCGACGGCGTGATCCAGGAAGATGCCACGCCGCAGGAATTCTTCGAAAACCCGAAGAACCAGAGAACGCGCGACTTCATCGAAAACGTCCTGCACGCGAGGTAGTGCCATGCAGAACCTCGACTTCTACTTCGCGCTCTCGTCCGGTCTCCAGTTGCTCGACGGCCTCTGGGTCACCTTGTATCTGACGATCTGGTCGAACGTCATCGGGCTTACCTGTGGGTTCCTTCTGGCGTTGGTCGGCGTTTCCCAAATCAGGCCGCTGCGCTGGCTCTACACCGCCTATGTCGAGATCTTTCGCTGTACACCGATCCTGTTGCAGATCGTCTGGTTCTTCTTCTGCGTCCCGATCCTCTTCAATGTCTACTGGTCGGGCGAGTTTCTGGGCCTGCTGATACTCGGACTGAACCTGACGGCGTTCAATGCCGAAGCATACCGGGCCAGTATCCAGGGGATTCCGCCCGCCCACCATGACGCGGCGATCGCGCTCGGATTGGGGAGGCGGGTAACGGCGCTGTATGTCGTCATGCCCCAGGCTGCTCGCAACGCCATGCCCGTGCTTGTCACAAACGCCATCGGGGCGTTCCAGCAGAGCGCTCTCGTCGCCCTCGTGGGCGTCGCGGATCTCATGTATCAGGGCAAGCTCCTGTCGACCCAGACCTATCGCCCCATCGAAGCGTATACGAGCGTAGCGCTCATCTACTTGGTGATATCGGTGACCTTCGGCCAGGTCGCGGGGTTTCTTGAGCGGCGAAGCGAACTTTATCGATAGGACAGACCATGGCCAGTTTTGATATCACGTTCGTCGCGAAGTACTGGCAGACCCTTCTGGTGGGACTGGGCCTCACGCTTCAGTTCACTGCCATCTGCATCTTATCGGGAACATTGCTTGGCTTGGTTCTGGCGTTGATGTCGCGCTCGCCAAACGCGTTCGTACGCACTTTTGTCAGGATGTATGTCGAACTCATCCGCGGGGTGCCAGTACTCATACTGCTGTTCTGGATATTTTTCTGTCTCCCGGTGGTGACAGGCCTGGAAATTGGAAACTTCCTGTCGTCCACGCTTGCGCTGACATTGTTCATGGGGGCTGCGACATGCGAGTCCTTCCGCGCCGCCCTGAAGTCGATCCCGCATGAACAGTACGACGCCTGCACCGCGCTCGGGCTCACCAACAAGTCGAGGATCCTCGATGTCGTCATTCCTCTGATGGTGATGCGCGCGATTCCCAACCTACTGTCGAACACCGTTGCTCTGTTTAAGGAGAGTTCGCTCGCGTCCGCCGTCGGCACCGTGGAACTCATGTACATCGGCCAGAACATCGCGAACTCGACCGCACGTCCAATCGAAGTCCTCACGGTGGTGGGCATACTCTACTTCATTGTCGGCTTCCTGCTAACCCGCCTCGTTTCGCTCGCGGAGACACGGGTGCTCAGCCGTCTAGCAACCTGAAATACGGGAGGCACTACCATGATCACGCGTAGTCACACCAACGCTCGCATGAGCCAGATCGTATCATTCCAGAACTTTGTCTTCCTCGCGGGGCAGGTGGGAGAGCCAGGCGATGATGTCGCTAAGCAGACCCGTGACACCCTTGCGAAGATCGATGCGCTGCTCGCTGAGTCAAATTCATCCCGCGAGCAGATACTCCGCGCCGAGATTTGGCTCGACGACATGCGGGACTTCGCTGCGGTGAATGAGATCTGGGAGGAGTGGATGCCGTACGGACACGCACCAGCTCGCGCATCCGGCGAAGTCCGGGTGGGGAGGCCGGGTCTAAAGGTCGAGATCCTGATCACGGCGGCGCAGGCCTAGACACAAGGAATTCCATGAACGGTTCTATTCCTTACAAGACCTGCGTTCGGCACTACTTTTTTCATCTCTTCATCCGCTGTACGCGCTCATCTGCGACTTGATGTTTTCAGCAAGCCTCGCCGCTGCCGTCTCCAGCACACCTTTCGAGCGGACGACGAGGCGAAGTGAAGGAATGGGGAAATAACGCTCTACGAGCGGCAGCCATATCAGCGCTCCGCGCTCGGTCTCCGCACTGATGTCGAAGGGATTGAGGAAAGTGATGGCGCTGCCACTCATTGCGAACTGTTTGATGACCTCGATCGAATCGGTTTCCACCGTCGGCTGCAAGGGCAGTTCGGCAGAGGCGAAGGCATGATCCATGACGCTGCGGATCGCCATCGTGTCGGTTCCCGTCACGATCGGATACTGAATGCAGTCCGATAAGCGAAGAGCCGACTTTTGTGTGAGGGGATGGTCCGGTGCAACGACGGCACCGATCTCCACGTCGATGGTTTGTAGAATACGAAGGCCGGGATTGGGCAGTATGTTGTAACCCAACCCAATATCGCTTTCGCCCGACATCACACGTGCAGCGATCGCCTCGGGCGATGGCTGGATCTCGACGCGCACAAGCATGCGGCTGTGCTGGCGGATGAATTCGCAGGCCAGGGTCAGGAGTGGGCCGTAGATCAGCCCACCCATAGTGGACAACCGGATCGTGCCTCTTTCCATCCCCTTCAGCGCGGCGATGCGGCCGATCGTTAAGCGGTAATCGCGTTCCACCGCTTGCGCATGTGCGACCAGCACTTCGCCGGCCGCCGTCAGCCGGAGCTTGCGAGGAAGCCGCTCGAACAGGGGCATTCCGACTTCTTCTTCCAGAGCCAAGATCTGCCGGTTAAGCGCGGAGGAGGAGATGTTGAGGTTTTCGGCGGCCTTCCGCATAGATCCGAAGCGGGAGACCTGTTCGAGAAACCGCAGGGTCTTCTGGTTCATGGCCTCGTCTTTCGTGAGCGTTGTGATGCAGAAATCGGGACAGATATGCGCAAAAATGACGCTGTAATGAGGACAATAGTTGACATAGCCTGCTCGCACAACACCAACGATGGGGAACAACAATGTCAACCAAGACCACCCGCGCCAGCGGGCTTGCAATGATGGCCGCAACGCTTCTTCTCGGCGCCAGTGGTCCAGCCGCCGCACTCGACAAGATCCGTTTCGGTCTCGGCTGGCTGCCCGAGGCCGAACATTGCGGCTTCTTCCAGGCCAAGGCGACAGGGCTTTACGAGAAGGCAGGCCTCGACGTGGACCTGATCGCCGGTGGCCCTGGCATCAACACCGCCATGCTGGTGGCGGGCGGTGAGCAAGATCTCGGCATGGGCTCGAGCTTCACCACGCTCAATATGGTCAAGCAGGGTATACCCGGTGTCACAGTTGCGGCCTTCTTCCAGAAGGATCCTCAGACCCTCGTCGCTCATGCAGGGCAGGGGATATCCAAACTGGAGGACGTCAAGGGCCGTCCGGTGATGGTGGCCGACTTTGCCCGCGGCGAATTTTGGCAGTTCCTCAAATACCGTTTCGGCTTCACCGACGACCAGCTGCGCCCCTACACCTACAGCTCCGCGGTCTTCGTCTCCGACAAGACCGCGATCCAGCAGGGGTATGTCACCGCGGACGCCCATTACCTCGGCAACCAGCTCGACCAACCGCCGGTGATCATGCTGCTCGCAGATCACGGCTATCTCAACTATGCGACGACCGTCTTTGGCATGAGCAGCTATATCGAGGCGCACCCCCATGCGGTCAGGGCGTTCCTGAGCGCTACGGCCGAGGGTTGGAAGAGCTGCATGACCGGGGACTACACACCCGCGATGAAGCTCGCGACCTCCATCAACACCGACCCGGCTTATGGCGAGGGGCTTTGGAAGGCATCAATCACCGAAATGCGGGAACGCCATATCGTCTCCAATGAGACCGGCGGGAGCATAGGTGCGATGACGGATGCGCGCTGGGCCGACTTCTTCGCTGACATGGTGAAGGCAGGTGTTTATCCCGCCGACCTGGAGTTCAAGAAAGCCTATACGCTCTCCTATCTTCCGGGGTCGAAGTGAGTTCGATGCTTCGGGATATCGCAGAACCTGCAATCGCCGGGACCGACCTGCTTTACGTGTCCGCCCTCACTCAGGCAGCGATGGTGCGTGAGGGCCGTATCTCGTCCGAGGCGCTCGTGGCGCTGACCATCCAGCGCGCCAAGGACACAGCGACAGACCTCAACTGCATCGCGGTGCCACGTTATGAACGTGCGCTGGAAGAGGCCCGCTCCGTGGACTCAGCGCTTGCCCGGGGCGAAGATCCCGGGCTGCTCTGCGGCGTGCCGGTGACCGTGAAAGACGGTATCGCAACGGCTGGCGACCAACAGACCCTGGGATCGCTATCGATGGTGGACGTCATCGCGCAACGGGACGACATCGTCTGGGCGCGACTGAAGGCGGCCGGCGCTGTTCTCATCGGCAAAACTGCGACCCCGGAATTCTATCATGAGGTCACAACGCATTCCGCCCTTCACGGCGTCACCCGCAACCCATGGTCCTTCAATCATACGCCGGGCGGTTCGAGCGGTGGCGCGGCGGCGGCATTGGCGGCGGGCATCGGCTCGATTGCAATCGGGTCGGATGGTGGCGGATCGTTACGCTGTCCCGCCGCCTGCACCGGAACTCTGGCTTTAAAGCCGACTGTCGGGCGTGTCCCCCATGAGAGCTTTCCAGACACTTTTGGCAATTATTCGTCGATGGGACCGATGGCGCGCTCCGTCGAGGATCTCGCGGCAATGTTTTCGATCATGTCCGGTCCAAATGATCGCGATGCGCTTTCGCTGCTGACAGGCGATGCAGTCGGAAGCCTTGGCGGCGATCTTGTTACGAGCCGAATCGGGTGGCTTGCAAATCCGGGCGGCTATCATGCCGAAGCGGAGATAAGCGACCGCTGCATCACCGCACTTGGTGTTCTGGAGAGGGCAGGAGAAAACCTGAGACGGGATCTCGAGCCGGAGCTTCTCCATGGCGCGCATGCCATCTACAGGGTCATCGGTGCCGTTGGCCATGCCGGTCGCCTTCGCCAATTGGGTGCATCCGCGCGGTCGATGTGGGGTGAGACCTTCAGGGACATCGTCGACCTCGGCATGTCCTTTAGTGCTGCGGATCTCGCACAGGCTCAAGAGGCGCGCACGGCACTGTTCCGCCGCGTGCAGCAGGCCTTTCGGCATGTAGACGTCATCGCCATGCCGAGCCTGACGCGGTCACCCGGGCCCGCTGATGCGCCCTGTCCAGTCCATGGCGAAGACTATGCCGCCTGGGCGGCAGCGCTCTATCCCTTCAATCTTACCGGACACCCGGCCATATCGGTGCCCTGCGGGTTCACTTCAGAGGGCATTCCCGTCGGCATCCAGTTTGTGGCGCGCTGGCATGAGGAGGAGCGCCTTTTCGATGTGGCAAGGATCCTCCAGGCGGCATTGCCGAGTTGGAAAGAGAGGCCAAAGCTGTGACGATACCCGCTCGACAAAACGACGCCATAGGACATGCTGTCATCGACACTATCGCAAGGGAGCGTGCTTCCCTGCGTCTTGTGCTCGACCGGTTCGCACCCCTAATCGCCGGCGTGGTTTTCCTCGTCGCCTGGGAACTCTTCGTCCGCTGGCGGGGTATCCCGCCTTATGTTCTGCCAGCGCCGAGCGTTATCTTCCAATCGCTGTGGACGAATGCCGGCGGGCTGATGCGCGCGCTGGGAAACACGGCACTGGTGACGCTGAGCGCCTTTTCGCTCGCGACCATCAGCGGGATCGCCCTCGGCATTCTGATCGCACTGTTCAAGACGATGGAAAAGATCGTCTGGCCCTACGCAGTGGCGCTGCAGGTGACGCCCATCATTGCGATTGCGCCGCTGGTGATCATCTGGGTCGGGCTTTCCAGGGTATGGCTTGCACTGCTGATCCTGTCCTGGCTGGTTGCCTTCTTCCCGATGCTCTCGGCCACCGTCGTCGGCATAAAATCCGTCGACCGCGGGCTGCAGAATGTCTTCACCCTTTATCGCGCCACGCGTTGGCAGCGGCTCCTGCGCCTGCAATTGCCGGCGGCATTGCCCTTCATTCTGTCCGGCGCCCGCGTTTCGTCGGGACTGTCGGTCATCGGCGCCGTCGTGGCGGAATTCGTCGCCGGCAGTGGCACCTCGACGGGCCTTGCTACATCCGTTTCCAGGTCAACGTTGGCGAAGATGTCGGCGGCGATTCTGACTGGGATGCGGTTACCCGCGGTCAGGTTCAGTTCACCGCCAAGAGCGATACCGAGTATGGTCCTCTGACCGGCGTCATCGTCATGCAGTTCAATGCTGACAACGCCACCGATCAGGA
>NZ_AEYF01000007.1 GCF_000292525.1 Rhizobium sp. CCGE 510 | reverse complement strand
GCACGATTGTCATGGTGACCCACAACACCACCGAGAGCATCTACCTGTCCAGCCGCGTTGTCGTTATGGCGGCACGACCGGGCCGCATCATCGGTTCAGTCGTCGTTTCCGAGCCTTATCCGCGGACAAAAGCATTCCGCCTCGGTCCCGGTTTTTCAGACCATTTACGGGAAGTTTCGGCGCTGTTGGACAATGCGTTTTCAGAGTGAGCCGCCGGTTCGAGTCCGTTCAATGCGACGGAACTAATCCGGTGTCCGTTTCAGGTCGCCATCGGCAATTCCCGAATCGGCGTGATGACAGGCGGTCAGCAGACCAGGGGCGGCGGTTCGCACAGTCAGGGCGGGCTCCTGTTCGGCGCAGATCGATGTGGCCTTCCAGCAGCGGGTCCGGAAGCGGCATCCGCTGGGCGGGTTGACGGGGCTCGGAAGCTCGCCCTGCAGCACGATGCGCTTGCGCTTCCCGCGAAGCCTCGGATCCGGTGTCGGTACCGCGGAAAGCAAGGCCTGGGTGTAAGGATGAGCCGGCGCGCTGAAAATGGAATGCTTCGGCCCGGTCTCTATGATTTTGCCAAGATACATGACCATGACCCGGTCTGATATATGGCGCACCACGGCGAGATCATGCGCGACGAAAAGCATCGTCAGATTGCGTTCGCGCTTCAGCTTGGCCAGCAGGTTGACGACCTGTGCCTGGACGGACACGTCGAGGGCCGAAACCGGTTCGTCGCAGACGAGGAGGGTCGGATTGAGCGCTAGAGCGCGTGCAATGCCAAGACGCTGCCGCTGGCCGCCTGAGAATTCGGAAGGGTAGCGGTCCGCATGTTCGCCGCGCAGACCGACAGATTCCAGCAGCTTGACTGTCTCTTCCCGCCAGCGTGCCTTCGGCACGACACCTGCGTGCAGCGCCCAGGGCTCCGAGATCAGCCGGTCGACCCGCATGCGGGGATTGAGCGACTGGTAGGGATCCTGGAACACCACCTGCATTCTGCGGCGCAACTCGTGCAATTGTCGACCGCTGCTCGTGGTGATGTCGATGCCGTCCAGCAGGGCGCTGCCGCCGGTTGCCGGTCCGAGCCTCAGCAGCGTGCGCACAAGCGAGGTCTTGCCGCAGCCGCTCTCGCCGACGAGGCCGAGCGTCTCGCCCTCTGCAATTTCGAAGCTGACATCATCGACAGCACGCACCGGTGTCGATGGGCCGCCGAAGTGCCGGGAGAGGTTTTGGACTTTAAGAACGGGTTCGGTCATGCTGGCGATACCGGAAAGTGGCAGGCGACCTGGCGGCCCGCTCCCACGGTTTCAAGGTGAGGGACGATCTCGGCGCAGAGTTTCTCTGCACGCGGACAGCGCGTTCTGAATGCACAGCCGGAGGGGAGGGCGACAGGGTTGGGAGCGGAGCCGGGAATCGGCACCAGTTCATCCTCGTCCGTATCCATCCGCGGCTGCGAGGCGAGCAATCCGACGCTGTACGGATGCCTGGCGTTCTCGAACAATTCGAAGACACTTGCGGTTTCGACGATGCGGCCGGCATACATGACCGCCACGCGGTCCGCGAGTTCTGCCACGACCCCCAGGTCGTGGGTGATGAAAATCATGCCGGCATCGCTGCGTTTGCGAACGGCGCCCAGAAGATCGACGACCTGCGCCTGGATCGTCACGTCGAGAGCCGTCGTCGGCTCGTCCGCGATGATGACGTCCGGTTCGAGCGCTACGGCCATGGCGATCATGATGCGCTGGCGCATGCCGCCGGAAAACTCGTGCGGATATTGCCGCGCCCGGCGTTCAGCGTCGGGAATGCCGATGGCAGTCAGGAGATCGATCACGGTTTTTTCGACGCCGCCTTCCGGGGTGCGGCTATGGATACGGAACATTTCGGCGATTTGCCAGCCGACAGGATAAACCGGATTGAGCGCCGCAAGCGCGTCCTGGAAGATCAGGGCGATCCGGTCGCCGCAAAGATCGCGCCGCTCCTGCCGCGGAAGCTGTAAAAGCTCGGTGCCATCGAAACAGATCGATCCCTGGTCGATCGCGCCCGGAGGATTGGGAACGAGATCCATGATCGCCGACGCCGTCACCGATTTTCCGCAGCCGCTTTCACCGAGAAGCGCCAGGACCTCGCCACGATCGAGCGAAAAGGAGACCCCGTTGAGGGCGAGGATGCGGCCGGCTGCCGTGTCGAAACTGACCCGCAGGTCTTTGACCTCGAGAAGTGCCATCAACCCCTCCTGCTTATGAGCCGCCAGTGCTGCGACGGGTCGTTGACGATACGGAACCAGTTGGCGAGGAGGTTGAACGACATGGTGGTGAACATGACGGCCAGGCCGGGAAAAAAGCCGAGCCACCAAGCCGACGACAGGTACCCCTGGCCTTGGGCCACCATCAGTCCCCAGCTGACCGCAGGCGGCTGGATGCCGAGGCCGAGGTAGCTCAGGCCCGATTCAAACAGCATGACCATGGCGAGATTGACGGCGGCGAGCGTCAGCATGGTGGGAGCGACGCTCGGCAGGATATGATTGCGCAAGATCCATTCCGGTCCGGCCCCGAAGACGCGCGCGGCATCGACGAAAAGCCTTTCGCGGACCTCCAGCGTTTCAGCTCTCGCGACACGAATATAGGCCGGCATGCGGGTGACGGCCAGCACGATCACCAGATTGCTGACGCTTGGGCCGAACAGATAGAGGCCGAAGAGCGCCACCAGAAGGGTCGGGAAGCCCAGGATGATGTCACAGATCCGCATGATGATGTTGCCGACGATGCCGCCGAAATAGCCTGCGATCACGCCAAGCAGCGTTCCGCCGATCAGGCTCGTCAACACGGTGGTGAGGGCGATCCCAATCGTCGTCGATGCAGCCTGGATGAGGCGGACAAGGAGTGGCCGTCCGAGCGCGTCAGCCCCCAGCCACAACGTCCAGGACTGGCCGAAGTCGAAGGGCGGCAAGTTGCGCGCCTTAAGCGAGATGCGGTTGTCGCCCAAGAGCGACAGGCTATCGGCGAGAATGGCAAGCACGACGATCAGTAGCCAGATCGTTGCCGCCACCGCCATCGGGTCACCCGCGAGCGCTCGCGCGAGCCACAGGATGCGGCGGCTGCGGCGCTCCCGGGCTGGGAGGAGTTCGACAGACGCGTCGGTCATTCGACCCTCACGCGCGGATCGATCGAGGCATAGAGCATGTCGACCAGGATGTTGATGAAGAAGATGACGACAGCAACAGCGAAGATCGATGCTTGGACGACGGCGAAGTCGCGCTTGAGGATGCCGTCAATCAGAAGCTTGCCGATACCCGGAAAGCCGAAGACCACCTCGACGACGCCACCGCCGCCGGCAAACTGAGCGGCAAGGTCGCCGGTAACAGTGACCGCTGGTAGGAGAGCGTTTCGGAGCGCATGCACGAAGGTAACCCGTCCGTCGCGCGCACCCTTGGCCCGTGCGGTCCGCACGAAGGTCGCGTTCAGCGCTTCGATCATCGAGCCGCGGACAATTTGCACCAGCGTGCCGAAAGGCCTGGCGAAAAGACAGGCGATCGGCAGGACCCAATAGATCGGGCCGCCGAAGCCCGATGTCGGCAGGATACGCAAGGTGACCGCGAATAAAAGCACGCCCATCAGGCCGAGCCAGAAATCCGGCACGCTGGCGGCGGCCTGCGACAGCAGGTTGACGCCGCGGTCGATCCAACTGCCGGCATTCACGGCCGCGATAGATCCGAGGACCACGGCGGCGGCGAAGGCCAGGGTCAATGCAATGGCACCGAGCGCCAGCGTGTTGGGCAGTGCTTCCAACACCACATCCATGGCCGGCCGGTTGTGCCAGAGCGACATCCCGAAATCGAGCCTGAGGATGTCCCAGGCCCAATCGAGGAATTGTGCCGGAAGCGAGCCATCGAGGCCGAGACGGGCGCGCATGGCTTCGCGCGCCGCATCCGAGGCATCGACCGGCAAGTAGAGATCGACTGGGTCGCCCGTCAGCCGCACCAGGAAGAAAGCGGATGTCATCAGCGCGGCAAGCGCAAGTGCCGCAAAGCCCGCACGTTTCAGGAAGTATGTGAAGGACATCCGCTCTCCTCAGGCGACGTTCAGGTCGTCAAGCCGACAGTCAGCGATAGCTGACCGACTTCAGCTTGATCTCATTGCCGGCCTGCACATCGAGGATGTAGTTCACGTTCTCGGCGACGCGGGCGATCGTGACCATGTGAAAGAGCGGCGCGATGTTGACCGCATCGACGGCGATGTATTCGAAAGCTTCCTGGAACAGTTTCTTGCGCTCGTCGCCGGTCGCCCTCGAAGCGTCGGCAATCAGCTTGTCGAGCTTGGCGTCCGCTATGGTCGACTGGTTGCCATCGCTGGTGAAGCGGTTCGGCAGCGTGAACACTGCGTCGCCTTCGGTATTGTCGATCTGCGTCTGCAGGATCGACGGCTGGCGCTCCTTCTCCCAGGGCTTCAGCAACCGCTTCAGCCAAGGGCTGGTCTCGAGCATTTCGAGCCTTGCGTTGAAGCCGGCATCGGCCAGCATCGCCTGAATGGCTTCCAGGCTTTCCGACGAGTTGGGATAGATGCCGATGCGGCCGTAGATGACGATTTCCTTGTCGACCGGCACGCCATCCGCCTTGGCGGCGGCAAGCAGGGACTTCGCTTTTTCCGGATCGTATGTCCAGACCGGGATATCGGGGTTGAAGCCGAAAACCGACGGCGGCACGACTTGCATCGCCTTCTGGGCGCCTTCGTGAAAAATGGTGCCGATAAGCCCATCCCGGTCTATCGCCAGATTGAGGGCCTCGCGCACGCGCTTGTCGTTGAAGGGCGCGACCTGCGCATCGATCCTCAGAAGCGAGGTCTCGGCGTTCGGGAAGGCGTGATCCCGTTCGGTCGTGCCGTCCTGAGGCGCTATTTCATAAGCGATCTGCGCTTCGCCGGTGTCGACCATAGCGGCCCGGACGGCCGACTCGGCGCGCCAGATGATCGTCGCATGCTTGATCGGCGGCTTCTCGCCCCAATAGCCTTCGTACGCGGCAAGCGTGACCGATTGCCCAGGCGTCCACGCCGTCAACTGATAGGGCCCCGTTCCAGCCGGAGCACGCGTCTTACCGTCGCTCGGTGTCGCCGGCGAGCCGATGTCCAGTGCGGACATCTTGTTCGGCAGGATCGGTTCGACGACATCGGTTTTGATCAGGACGGTGGTCGGGTTCACCGCCTCTGCGGTAAATTTGACCCCCTTCAACGTGGCAAGTCCAACCTCGCAGGCAAGTGGCAGGTCCTGTGCCCGCTTGAGAGCCGCAACAACGGCGTGGGCATCGAACGTCTTGCCATCGTGGAACGTCACTCCTTCGCGCAGCTTGAACTCCCAAGTAAGCGCGTCCACTTGCCGCCAAGCGGTGGCGAGGCTCGGAACAACCGAACCGTCCTTGGGGCTCAGGTTGACGAGTGCCTCGGTGATATTGTTGTGCACCACGCGGGAATTGCCGGAAAGATCGGTATCGCATGGGTCGAGCGACTTGGGCTCGTCGGTCACGACGACCGTCAGCTTGTCCGAAGCCGAATGTGCAGGGATCGCAGCACCCAGCAACAAAGCCATCCCCACGCTCAACACATTGATCTTCTTGACCCTGTCCATATAAAGCCCTCCTCCTGATCCAACGAGCGGCACCTAGCCTGCCACGATGCCATGGGTTCGAAAGCCATCCCGGGCGCGCGCCACGTCAGCGGGCATTGAAATGGCTTTACTTCCTCCTGTAAGCGGGTAGTGTCAAATGTGACACTCGTGGCGGAACATGCGCGCCGAGCTCGCCAGAGTCAAGATTATTAATTCAAATATGGATTTTACAGTTCATGATTGAACCGAAACATGGTTCGCCTGTTGTTGAAAAGACCGCACATCTGCTTGAGGCGGTCGCCGATGCCAAGACGGGTATCTCTCTTGGCGCCTTGGTCGATCAGCTCGGAGTGCCTCGGTCGACGGTCTATCGCATCCTCAACTCGCTGACCGCGCATGGGCTTGTGGCTCGGGTGAAGGGCGGGGCGTCCTACGAACTTGGACCTAAATTTGTGGAACTCGCGCGGCGTATTTCTCCTGGTGCGGACAGGGCGACGCTGATCGAGACCGCAAGGCCGATTCTGACGGCTGCGGCCGACCGGATCTACGAATCTTTTCGGCTGGCTGCGCCTGAAGGCAATGAAATGATGACGATTTTCGCGGCCTCCAGCCCCGGCGACTACTCCCTGTTCATAAAGGTCGGAGGGCGCTCTCGAAAACATGTGGGAGCAGCCGGCAAACTTGCTCTTGCCTATTCCGACTATAACGAGATCGAAGTCTACTGCGCCGGCGGGCTGGAGGCCAGGACGCCCTATACCATCACCGATCCGGAGGCGCTGAAGGAAGCGCTCGTCGACATTCGCCGCAATGGTTTTGCTGAGGACAATCAGGAATCCAATCTCGGTCTGCGAGCTTTTGCGGCTCCGGTATTCGATTCCGCCGGCCGCCTGGTGGCAACGATAAGCACCCCATTTATCGGTGAGGCGACGCCGGACCGGGCTCGCTCAATCAAACGCGAGGTCGTAGAGGGGGCTGCGGCATTGACGAGGGCCATCAACGGTGTTCATCCGCTGTCCAAATCAGAATTATAAAATTCTATATTGAACTATTTTGTTCCTGTGCTAGACCTCTGTGCAGATACGGAGGATCTCATGACAGCTTTGGACCCATCGGTTCACGCAAAACTCCTGCGCACAAACTCAGCGAGCCTCAGCACACTATTGCTGAAGCGCGGATTGAGGAACACTGCGGTTCGCGGCGTTCGACCGCTCGCGGGTCTCGACCAGCCGATGGTCGGCCCAGCCGTGACCGTGCGGTACATTCCCGCACGGGAAGACATCGACGGATCGACCTACAGTTCCGATCCGTCGAACCAGCAGCGCAAGGCAATCGATACGATACCAGAAGGCCATGTTCTGGTGTTCGATTGCCGCTCGGTAGCCGAGATTGCGGGCATCGGCGCGATGCTCGCCCGCCGGCTGGTCTACCGCGGTTGCGCTGGCCTTGTGCTGGACGGAGGCGTCCGTGACACGGCCGATATTGTCGATCTGGGCCTTCCCACCTATTGCATGGGACCGGCGGCCCCTGCCAATCTGGTCGCGCACCACGCGTCGGATATGAACCAGCCGATCGCCTGCGGCGGCGTCGCGGTCTATCCGGACGACATCATTTTCGGCGACAGCGAAGCCGTGATTGTCATTCCGCGGGTATATGTGAACGAAATCGCCGACGAGGCAGTTGCGATGGAGGAGCAGGAAGAGTTCCTCAAGCTGGAAATCGAGGCCGGCAAATCGACCTTGGGCGTGTATCCACCAAACAAGGAAACGCTGGAGCGGTTCGAAGCCTGGCGCAAAGCGCGTGCAGCGACCATGTGAGGCACACCACCATCGGAGCGGGCCTGCGCGGTGCACAGACTGGCAGGCCCGGCACAGACATCATAGGGCGAATAATCAGGCGAGCCCAAAAACTTTGGGCACCCAAGGGAACCACAGGCGATCTTGATCCTCAACGGCCGAAACCGGTCATATCGAAGACAGCGGCGTTGTCCTGAATTTCTCGAAGCCCCTTGTATGAGGCGTGGCGGAGACTGCCGTCGTCCGTCCAGCCGCGAAACTCGATCTCGGCGATCAGCGTCGGCTGCACGAAGACGTAGCGTTTGCCCTTCAGGGGAACGACCGGTCGGTTCGTCTTCAACTTGTCGAGCGTCTTTTTCAGGTGCTCGGCATCGCTGGTACTGAAACCGGTTCCGACCGATCCCACGGAAATCCAATCGAAACCCTTCTTGCCGGCGAGCAGCAGGCTGCCGATGCCGCCGCGGGCGGATGTCGACTGTTCGTAACCGACGATCATGAAGCTCTCGCTCTCAACGCACTTGATCTTCAGCCAGTCGCCCGTGCGGCCACTGCGGTAGGGCCGGTCGCGATGCTTGGCGATAATGCCTTCCAGCCGATGATGGCAGGCATGCTCGAGCAGGTCCTCGGCCGGCAGGTCTATCTCTTCGGAAAAGCGGATTTTCCCGTTGCCGCCTTCTGGTATCAGGTCTTCAAGAAGGTGCCGACGCACGGCGAGCTCGGTGCCGGTCAGGTCATGCCCGTCAAGATACAAAAGATCGAAGGTGTAGAGAATGGACTCGGACGAGACCCGCTTGCCGCCTCGACCGCCGAGCGAACGCTGCAATGCGCCGAAATCCGATCGGCCGTGCTCGTCCATAACCACCGCTTCCCCGTCCAATATGGCGGTGGCCACACCCAGTTCCTTGGCTGCCGCGGCGATGGTGGGAAAGCGGTTCGTCCAGTCATGGCCGCCGCGCGTGATGACACGAACGCTCTTCGGCTCGATGTGGATTGCCAGCCGGTAGCCATCCCACTTCGCCTCGTAGAGCCAATCCGAACCCAGCGGCACGGTGGGCTTGAGCAGCGCAAGGCAGGGCTCGACCCTCGCCGGCATTGGGTCGAGTGGAAGGCTTGGCTGGTCGGGATCACGCTTGCGGATCGGACGAGACTGCAGCGTTGTGTTGGACTCGTTAAGGAACGGCAATGAGGGGCGGCGCGAACGCGTCATGATGGATGTTTGCCCTTCCCGGACCGGTTTTCCGCTTCGACCGACTTGCGAAGCGCATCCATGATGTTGATGACGTTGCTCGGCGCCGGCTCTTCCTTTTCCCTGACCTTGGGCTTCGCCTTGCCCGGCTTTTTCATCTGCTTCCGCTTTGCGTCGATGATGTCGAGAAGCTTGTCCTGAACCGGATCGGAGACCATCTTCGGGCTCCAGTGCTGCGTCTGCTTTTTGATCAGCTGTTGAACCAAGGGCATCATTTCGCTGTCGGCTGGGTCGTCATCGACGCTTTCGAAATAGGTCTCGGCGTCGCGAACCTCGTCACCGTAACGCAGCGTCCAGAGCACGATACCCTTGCCGCGTGGCTCGAGCATGACGGCGCGTTCCCGCCTCGAGATCACCAGTCTGGAAATACCGACCATATTCTCGGCCGCCATGGCATCGCGGATGACGGTAAACGCCTCCTCACCGACCGGGTCGTCCGGAGAGAGGTAATAGGGCGTATCGAGCCAGATCCACTCGACGCCGTCGCGCGGTGCGAAGACCTCGATGTCGATGGTCTTGGTGCTATCCAGCGCGACGTTTTCCAGTTCCTCGTCTTCGAGGATCACATACTCGTTCTCACCGCGCTGATAGCCCTTGACCTCGTCCTCGTCCTTGACCTCCTTGCCGGTGACGGAATCGACATAGTGGCTGACGACACGGTTCTGGGTTTCCCGGTTCAACGTGTGGAAGCGTACCTTTTCGTTTTCCGACGTTGCCGGCATCATCTGGACGGGGCAGGTCACCAGCGACAGCTTCAGATAGCCTTTCCAGTGGGGACGGGGCGCCATCACTTCCTCCTCGATCAGCTGGCGCGGCGCTGGTGGGCGCCGGTGCTGCGGCCCTTGGATCCAGACGCCCGAGTGGCTTTTTGCCTGCTCTTACCGGCATTGGCGTTGGCCGCCGTGCGTTTGGTCTTGGCAGGCGCGGACATTCCCGCACTTTCACGCAACGCCTGCAGAAGATCGCTCGGCTTGGACGCGGCGACCACCTTTTTCTTCGGCAGCGTCCGGCCCTCTATCTTGGCCTTCACCAGCTCCGCCACCGCCTTTTCATAACGGTCTTCGAACTGCTTGGGATCGAACTGGCCTTTTTTCGTGTTGATGATGTGTTTGGCAAGCTCCAGCATCTCGCCCTCGATCTTCAGATCCGGCATCTCCTCGAAAGCCTTCTCCGACGAACGGACCTCGTAATCGTAGTTCAAGGTGGAGCCAATGAGGCCGTTGCCGAGCGGCCGAATGAGAACGGTGCGCAGGCGCCTGAACAGAACCGTGCGGGCAATTGCGGCGACCTTGGCTTTCGCCATGCCGTCGCGTAGCAGCTTATAGGCATCGCTGCCGATTTTGTCGGGAGCAAGATAATAGGGTTTGTCGAAATAGACGTCGTCGACCTCGTCAACGGGAATGAACGCTTCGATTTTCAGCGTCTTGTCACTGTTTGGAACTGCGGCCGCGACTTCATCGGGTTCGAGCACGACATATCGCCCATCCTCGATCTCGAAGCCCTTGACCTGATCGTCGCGCTCGACGGCATCGCCGGTTTCGCTATCGATGAATTCGCGCCGGACACGATTGCCGGTCTTTCGGTTCAAGGTATTGAAGGCGATCCGTTCGGAAGAGGATGCCGCCGTGTAGAGCGCAACGGGAAACGCGACCTCTCCGAACTTGATATAGCCCTTCCAATTCGCTCGCGGCGCAACCATCGACCCGCCTCCCTCACGCAACCAACGCGAGTCAACGGCTCACCCCGTCATTTGTTCCGAGTCAAAACGAATCTAAATTCAAGCACTTAACGCGCCTAGGTTTCCCGTTTTGCGAGTCACGAGATGTTTTTGATTCCATGCATCTTTTTGCCGTGGGGTACGTTCTAAGGAGACGGCAACCACTGGGACGAACGACATGACCAAGCGCGAACTCATCGATACCGGCACCGACAAACGCTACGTCCGCCGCAATGAAAAAGGGCAATTCAAGGAGAGCGACGATGTCGGCCGCTCACTGGCAGCCGATCGCCGCCAGCCGGCGAAGACGAAAGCAAAGCCTGGAGACGGCGACCGTGGCGATCGCAACGTTAAACACTGACAAGGCAGCGAGCCCTCCCTATCGGAGGGTTCATCTGCCAGCAGACCATCACGCTCTCACGGCAGCTGAGCACCGCTGACTGCGACATAGACCGAATAGATCGAACGCGTCGCCGTAATAAACAGCCGGTTGCGCATGGGCCCGCCGAAGGTGAGGTTGGCGACGGTTTGCGGCACGCGGATCTTGCCGATCAGTTTGCCGCCAGGATCGAAACAATGCACGCCATCACCGGCACTCGACCAGAGGTTTCCGTTCACATCGGTGCGGATGCCGTCGGGAATGCCGTTGTCGATCAGGCAGAAGACGCGGCCGTTCGCAAGCCTGATGCCATCGACCACGTCGAAAGCTCTTATATGACGCGACAGGCTCTCATCATGGCTTGCTGCCGAATCCGCCACATAGAGAATCGTTTCGTCCGGCGAGAAAGCAAGGCCGTTCGGCTGGATGAAATCGGTGACGACGGCCGCAAGCGCGCCGGTCGCCGGATCGAGCCGGTAGACGTTGCGGGTCGGCTGTTCCGGCTCGGACCGATAGCCTTCATAGTCCGACATGATGCCGTAGGTTGGGTCGGTGAACCAGATCGTGCCATCGGATTTCACCACCACGTCGTTCGGCGAATTCAGCCTGGCGCCCTCGAAACGATCGGCGAGCACGGTGATTACGCCATCGACCTCGGTACGCGTGACGCGGCGGGCGCCATGTTCGCAAGAGATCAGCCGCCCCTGCCGGTCGCGGGTATGGCCGTTGGCGAAGTTGGAGGGTTGCCGGTAAACGGATACGCCGTTCTCTGGCGTCCATCGTAGCATGCGCTGATTGGGAATGTCGCTCCACAGCAGCTGGTTCGCATCGTTGAACCAGACGGGACCCTCCGCCCAGCGGCAACCGGAATAGAGTTCGTCCAGAGCAGCGCTCGTCACGATCAATTGCCGAAAGCGCGAGTCGTGGATTTCGTAGATGCTGGCCTCGGCCATGGCGGTCTTTCCGTTTATCGCATGCCGGCCCGGCGGCCGCCGGCGAGCATGATGACGCTGATGATGATGAGGCCGGTCATGATGAGGCGGATGCCAGCGCCGACCCCGTAGGTATTGAGCATCGAGACAACAAGGAACATGAAGAGCGAGGCGCCCCAGATGCCCGGCACATTGGAATCGCCGCCGGCGACCGCCGTGCCGCCGATCACGACGACGGCGATCGACATCAGCAGATATTCCGAGCCCATGTTGAGTGCCGCCCCGCCGGAGAAGCAGGCGAGAAGATAGCCTGCAACCGAGGCCAGCACGGCGCAGAACAGGTAGGTGACGAAGCGTGTGCCATCGACCGGTATGCCGGCCATGCGCGCCGCCGGCATGCTCTGGCCGATCGCCGAGATCCAGCGTCCGTAGATGGTCTTCTCGAGCAGGAACCAGGCAAGCAGCGAGATGAAGAGCGCGACGATCGCCACATTCGGCACGCCGAGCGTGTTCGACGTGGTGAACTCCGCAAGCATGCTCGGAGGTTTGATGCGTAATCCCCGGTTCGTCCAGATCGCGGCGGACTGGACGACGAAGCTCATCGACAGCGTGGCGATGATCGGCGGGATGCGCAGCGCCTTGATCAGCGCGTAATTGCCGAGACCGACGACAAGGCCGATGACGACGGCAATGAGAAGGCCGGGCAGGATCATGCCGTTTTCGACATTCATCAGCTTCAGCGCCACCGTGCCGGCAAGCGTCATGGTGGCGGGAACCGAGAGATCTATATTGCCGGGACCCAGCGTGATGACGAACATCTGGCCGAGGCCGACGATGACCGAGAAGGCAGCGAAGGTGAGGGCTGCCTGCGACAGGCCGAGCGTGCTGGCGCCGAGCGTCACCATGATCGTCAGGAACCAGACGATGAAGGCGGCAAGCCAAGACCAGATCCAGGGTTTGCCGAAAAGTCCGAGGAGTAGGGTCATCGGCGTTTCTCCCGCTTCTCCAAACGGTTCAGCATCAGGCGGAGCGCCAGCACAATGATCAGGATCGCGCCCTGTGCCCCGATTTGCCAGTCCGGCGAGATGCGCAGGAAAGATAGGAACGAGCCGGCGAGCGTCAGCGTCAGAGCGCCAATGACGGCGCCGACAGGGGAGACGCGGCCGCCGATGAACTCGCCGCCGCCAAGGATCACGCCGGCGATCGACAGCAGCGTGTAGCGCAGCGCGATATTGGCATCGGCCGAGGTGGTCAGGCCGACGAGGGCGATACCGGCAAGCACAGCGAACAGGCCCGCAAGTCCATAGGCGGTGGCGCGCGCCCCGACAATCGACCAGCCGGCGCGCTCGACCGAGCGCTGGTTGCCGCCGATGCCGCGGATCAGCACGCCGAGCGAGGAGCGCATGACGAGAAGATGGGCGACGGTGGCGATGACGATACTGGCGACGATCGCCATCGGCACCAGTGGCGGCTTGACGGTCATCAGCCAGCGCACCCAGTCCGGCGCCTGACCGCCGGGTGCCGGCAGCAACAGCACGGCAAGGCCGCCCCAGACGAAGCTCATGCCAAGAGTGACGACGATGGAGGGCAGATTGCGCAGATAGATGACGACGCCGAGCGCCGCATAGGTGGCGACCGCGCCGGCAAGGATCAGGATGCCGATTAGGGGAGCATCTCGCAGAAAGGTCGCGGTGACGCAGGCGACGAAGCTGACGAACGTGCCCATCGAGAGATCGAGATCGTTGACCGCCATCACCAGCATCTGGGCGATCGTCGCAAGCGCGATCGGCACAGCCAGGTTGAATAGCAGGTTGAGCCCGACATAGCTCATGGCGCGCGGCTGCAGCCAGAAGACGGCGGCAAGCAGCAGCGTCAGCGACAAAGCGGGGATGGCAAGACGCATGGCGTCGGACGACAGCCGGAACGTCATGCGGCGAGCCCTTCGAAGGAGGCGGCGATGATATTCTTCTCGTTGACCGCATCGCCGGCAAGTTCGGCGGTGATGCGGCCTTCGCGGAAGACGTAGACGCGGTCGCAGAGGCTGACTTCGTCCATTTCGGTCGAGTACCAGATGAAGGTGCGGCCGTGCACGGCTTCCTCGCGGATGATGGCGTAGACCTCTTGCTTGGTCCCGACGTCGACACCGCGCATCGGATCGTCCATCAGAACAACAGGCGCGCGCGTTGAAAGCGCGCGGGCGAAGAGCACTTTCTGCTGGTTGCCGCCGGAAAGCGACAGGATGCGGTTGGCCATATCCGGCGTGCGGATTTCGATCCGCCGCTTCCAGTCGGCGCCCTTCATCTCCTCTTCGCCGGAAAGGATCAGGCCGCGCCGGGTGAGGTCACCGAGCGAGGCGATAGAGAAGTTGCGTAGGATGCTCCAGAGTTCGAAGACGCCGTTGAGGCGGCGGTCGCCGGCGACGAAGGTGACGAGCGGATCGCGCTCAGGCAGCCAGTTGCCGGACTGGGCGGCATGCAGGGCAAGCAGCAATTCGGTCTGCCCGTGGCCGGCCAGTCCCGCCAGTCCGATGATTTCTCCCTTGCGGGCGGCGAAGGGAAGGCCTTTCGTCCGATGGGACAGAATGAGCGGCGCGGTGGATTGTTCGCGCCCCGGGCGCTGCTTTGTCTCCTCCTTGGCGACGGTGCCCATCGCCTCCACGAGCCCGTGATGGTCGAAGCCATGCGCCGGGCGTTCGGCGACGACGCGGCCGTCCTTCATGACGACGATGCGATCGGAGGTTTCGAGGATCTCGTGCAGGATATGCGAGATAAAGATGACCGACCCGCCGGCTGCGATGAAGCGGCGGACATGATCGAGCATCTGGCGGGCAAGGCTTGCATCGAGTGATGAGGTCGGTTCGTCGAGGATCACCAGCCGCGGCGCAACGCCGGCGTCGGAAAAGGCCATAGCGATCTCGACCATCTGCCGCTCGGCGATCGACAGATCGCCCACGGCCCGGCTGCTGTCGATGCCATGGCCGGGAAAGACGGCATCAAGGCTCTCCTCGATGATTGCAGCGGCGCGCTTGCGCCAGCCGAGGCCGCCGAGATGGCGATGCATGATGCGGGTGTTCTCGACGATCGAAAGGTTGGGGCAGAGCGATAGCTCCTGGAAGACGCAGCGTACACCGCGGGCGCGCGCCGCGTTGATGCCATAACGCTCCAGCCGCTCGCCGTCGCTCGCCACACTTCCTTCATGCGGTGTGAGGCCGCCGTTGATGACGCTGACGATCGTCGATTTGCCGGCGCCATTGTGGCCGACGAGCCCGACGCATTCGCCCGGCATGACCCGGAGCGTCACGCCGTCGAGCGCCTTGACCGCGCCGAAGCTCACCTTGGCGCCATCGACGGCGATCACCGCCTTCAAAACCTCATCCATGCTGCCCGCCATACCTGCTCGTAGAGAAGGCCGCGCGGCCATTGGCGGCCGCGCGGCAGTCGCCGGGAGATTTACTTTGCCGACTCGATGACCTTGATCGCGTCTGCCTGCGTGTATTCCACGTTGGCGACGCCGCCGGCCTGGGTATTGGCGAGGTTGGTTTCGAGATTGTCCTGGTCGATGCGCAGGAAGGGCACGACGAGGTCCTTCTTGACCTGTTTGCCGTCGAGGATCTGCTGGGCGACCCAGAAGGCGAGCGTGGAGACACCTGGTGCGATGGACACGGACATGGTCTCGTAGCCCTTGGCGTCCTTCTGCTCCTTCCACCACTTCAGTTCATCTTCGCGGTTGCCCATGACAATGGTCGGCATCTTCCGGTCGGTCGCAGCAATCGCCTGTGCGGCGCCATAACCGTCGCCACCCTGCGTCACTACGCCGACGATGTCGGGCAGGCTCGGCAGGATACCGGCAACCGCCTTCTGCGCCACGTCCTGGGCCCAGTCTCCATGAACGGAACCGACAATCTTGAACTGCGGGAACTGCTTGGCGCCGTCGTGGATGCCAGCCGAGATCTCGTCGTCGACGAAGACACCGGCCAGACCGCGGATCTCCAGCAGGTTGCCGCCATCCGGCAGTTTCTTCGACAAATACTCGACCTGGCTGCGGCCCATTTCCTTGAAGTTGACGGCGATGCGCCAGGCGCAGGGCTCGGTGACGATGCCATCGAAGGAAACGACGGTGATGCCGGCATCACAGGCTTCCTTGACCGCGCCGTTCAGCGCCGTCGGCGAGGCGGCGTTCAGCACGATGGCGTCATAACCCTGCAGGATCATGTTCTGGATCTGCGCGGCCTGTTCCGTCGCCTGGTTCTCGGCGGTGGTGAAAGGGTCGGCTGCGGCAACGGTGCCGGCCTTCACGGCTTCGCCCGTTACTTTTCCCCAGCTGGTCAGCATCGCTTGTCGCCACGAATTGCCGGCATAATTGTTGGAAAGGGCGATTTTCTTGGCCGCTGTGTCGGCAAAGGCGGAAACGGGCATCGCGGCGCAAGCAATAGCGGCCGATGCCAGAAGCATCTTGCGGATTGTCATGTCTTCCTCCCTGATGATCGCGCTGGTCGGCGGATCGCTCCACTCCTGCCGACCCAATCGGGCTGGAGTGAAAATTGTTCTTGCACTGAGCTTCCTCCTCTCAGTAAGGGCAGGATGCGGGAGATCGACCGGCCTGTACAGGGGCAAGGCAGCAAGTCGTTTGCGGGTTTTGCGCAATTAGCTGCGGGTTTACGCAAGACGGCGGCGCTTCCGCGGGCGCTTACTGCAAAAGGATCGCGGCGGGTTGAGGAGCCCGCCGTCTCGGGGAGGAACCACAATGCTGCATCTCGCACCCGCAGCCATGTTCGACCACTATCTCGGTATTTCACGGCTGCTCGCCGGCCAGCTCGACTTCCGCTCGGCTATCCGTTCCGTTGCCGCCGAGGTCGCTCATATCATCCCGCACGACCATCTCGATGTCTGCGTGCTCCTTGAGGGCGGCAACTACCACACGGCCTACGAGACGGGCATCGAGACCGCCTGGGGCAACCTTGCCGGCGCGCCGGTTGTCAACAGCCCGATCCGTTCGCTGCTCTGGGGAGAGGTCGACTTTCTGCTGGCGGACGACGCCATGACGGATCCGCGTTTCCACTTCGAGGGCGCGTTCAAGCGGCCGATCGTCGAAGAGTCGCTGAGGAGCCGCCTGCATGTGCCGATGAAGGTGCAGGGCACGATCATCGCGGCGCTCTCCTGTTCGTCGCGAACGGCTGGCGTCTATACGATGGAGGATATCGAACGCGCCCGCATCATCGCCGACCTGCTGACCCCCTATTTCTTCGCGCTTCAGGCCGCCGAGCAGGCGCAACGCTCGGCCATCGTCGAGGCGGAGGCCCGGGCCCGCGAGGAGGGATTGCGGCAGGGCGCGCTGAAGCTGACCGAGGCCCTGGAGCAGGAACGCCAGCGGATCGGCATGGACCTGCACGACCAGACGCTCGCCGACCTGACGCGGCTCGCCCGCCGGATCGACCGGCTGTCGCGCAACGGCGAGGTGGCGCCCGAGGCGCTGGAGCCGCTCTCCCGTTCCCTGCAGCATTGCATGCAGGATCTGCGGCAGATTATCGAACAGGCCAAACCCTCGGTGCTCCAGCTCTTCGGTCTCGCGCAGGCGATCGAACATCATCTCGACCGCTCGACCCGCGACACCGGATCGGGGATCGAATGGGGCCTGGTCGACGAGACGCACGGCGCATTGGAGCGACTGGAGCCGACCGTCAGCGTCGCCTTGTTCCGGATCGCCCAGGAGGCGATCAACAATGCGGTACGCCATGCAGCGCCGCTCGCCGTCACCGTGCGGCTCGAGGCAGACGAGGAGCGGCTGTCGATCGAAATCGCTGACGACGGGACCGGGCTTGCCAAGGCGCGAGGACGGATCGGCGGCGGCATCGACAACATGAAGACCCGTGCGCGGCTGATTTCAGCGCGCTTTGCGACTGGGTCCGGCCACAACAATCGCGGGACTGTGGTGCGCGTCGTGCTGCCGCTGACGCCGCACGACCAGGCAAGCGAACCGAACTGAGGAGAAGGCGCAATGAAGGTTCTGATCGTCGAGGACGACCCGCTGCACCGGTCCTATCTGCATGAAGCGGTCAACGCCGCCCTGCCGGAATGCGATACCGTGATCGAGGCCGAGAACGGAACCGTAGGCGAGAAGCTCGCCCGCGACCACAAGTCGGCGCATATCGTCATGGACCTGCAGATGGCGAACCGCAACGGCATCGAGGCAGCGCGCACGATCTGGAAGGAACGGCCGGAGACCCGCATCCTGTTCTGGTCGAATTATTCGGACGAGGCCTATGTGCGCGGTGTCTCGCGCATTGTGCCGGATGGCGCTGCCTACGGCTATGTGCTGAAATCTGCCTCCGACGAGCGGCTGAGACTGGCGCTGCGCTCGATCTTCATCGAGAGCCAGTGCGTCATCGACCGCGAGGTACGGGGTCTGCAGCAGAAGAGCCTCGGCCAGACCAACGGCTTTACCGATTCGGAATACGAGATCCTCGTCGATATCGCGCTCGGTCTGACCGACCGGGCCATCGCCAAACGTCGCGGCCTATCGCTGCGCAGCGTGCAGAATCGTCTCCAGCAGCTCTACGACAAGCTCGATGTCTACCAGAGCGCCGGCGACGACCACGAGGACGGCCGCTTCAATCTCCGCGCCCGCGCCATCACGGTGGCTTTCCTGCGCAAGCTCTTGAACTACAGCGCTCTTGAGCGGGCCGAGGCCGAGCTGCAGGAGTGGCTTGACGGAAAGTAGGTCCGGATCAGCTTGGAAAGCCACAATTCTACGCGATGGCTTTCAACGCAGTCCGGCTGCTCGGGGCTGCCTCGGGCTTGCCGAACAGGAAGCCCTGCATCTGCGCTGGATGGCTTGCCTGAAGGACCGCAAGCTGTTCCTCCGTCTCGACGCCTTCGGCAATCACCGGCAGATTGAGCGTCGACGCCATCTCGATGACATTCTCAAACAGCGTTCTGATGGTTGGATCCGCGCCGATGCCGGCAACGAAACGTCGATCGATCTTCAGCTTGTCGAACGGAAAATCGCGGAGGTTGCTGAGCGAGGAATAGCCGGTCCCGAAGTCATCCAGCACGATTCGGATTCCCATCGCGCGCAGCTGGCTGAGCGTGGACAGGACGGCAGCCCGATCGTGAAACAGCGCCGACTCGGTGATCTCAAGCTCCAGACGAGCCGGCTGCAGCCCGGTTTTTGCAAGGATTTGCGATAACTGGCCCACGAGGTTCGGCATCAGGAACTGAACCGGCGAAATATTGACCGCGATCGTCAGCGGGGTTTTCCACGAAGCTGCTTCGCCGCACGCTTCTTCCAGAACCCAGATCCCGATGGGGATGATGCAACCGGTTTCTTCGGCTGAGGTGATGAAGTCTGCCGGTGCAAGGATGCCTCTGCTTGCATGGCGCCATCGCAACAGCGCCTCATAGCCACACGGCTCTTCCGACGATGTGTCGACGATCCTCTGATAGACGAGAAACAGCTCTCCGTTGTTGAGTGCATGTCGCAGATCATGCTCGAGCTGCCGCTTGGCATGCAATTCGATATCCATCGCCTGCTCGAATGTGCAAGCTCTGCCGCGGCCGCCGCTCTTGGCTCGGTAAAGCGCCATGTCGGCATTGTTTCGCAGGCGTCGGTCGGTAACACCATGATCCGGGTACAAGGCAATGCCGATGCTGGCGCCGAATCCCGAAAAGGCCGAAAGATCTGCGAACTCGTCGGCGAAAGCCTTCAGCAGATCCGTTGACAATGCTTCCGTCTGTTGGCGGGACGCGTTTTCCAGGATGATGCAGAATTCGTCTCCGCCCATGCGGGCGATCGTAACATGAGCTGGCAAAGTGCGGACCAGGACCTGCGCGACGCGCTGAAGCACCGCGTCCCCCTCGGCATGGCCGAACGTGTCGTTGACGAGTTTGAAACGGTCCAGATCGAGGGCAAGAAGCGCCAGCCCGCTTGGTGTTTCTGCCGCGCCGGCAATCGCCATCTCGAAACACCGGTCAAACTCACGGCGGTTCGCGAGGCCCGTCAATGGATCATGGCGCGCCATATGCTCGATCCGGCGGCTCGCCTCATGGCGCTCGGTCAGATCGCGTACGGCGATCACCTGGCACTCGCGCCCGCGATATTCGATCGTTCGAGCAAGGATCTCGACCGGAATCGTGTCCTCGCCCTCGCGCAACACGGCGCCTTGGCAGGTGTCGATGCCAGGGCGTCTTTCGATCGCAAGCATCGCCTCGACCGGCTGTCCTTTTAGAAGTCCGGCTGCCTTACCGGCCATCGCAGCGAATTTCTCGTTGAGATCGATGACGACATTCTCCTGGGCAATGACGAGCCCTTCGAACGAGGCATTCGCCAGCCCGCGCAGATCGGTCAAATGACGGTCAAGAAACAGTGCTGCGGCGGCTCCGAGCAGGATCAACGTCGAGATGATCGAGACGGCGATGGCGATGGCGATCCGATCGACGGAGGAGAGATCGGCATGGACGGGCTCAGCGGAAGGGGTGATCTGGACACCGCTCATCGACACGGTGTGCAGGCTACAGATCGCCAGGACGATGCAAGCCGCGCTGGCGAAAATGTATGAACGGCTGCTTGTGCTCCGCCGCAGAACAGCAACCGCAACGATGCCGAAGCCGATTGCCAACACACAGGAGACGATCGATTTATCCGCGGCGAGCGAAACCATGCTGAAAGGCGTGATTGCGAGCAGCCCTACGAAATGCATCGCCGCAATGGCAAAGCCAACCAAGACGCCACCGGACGCCTGGACAAGCCGGCCAGCATTCGTAAAAGCGATTTCAACCGCTACCGCAAACAGAACGATGGCCGCGATAATCGACAAAACGATCAGCGGGCCATCGTAACCGATGGGCACCGGACCGGCATAGGCCAGCATCGCGAGAAAATGGGTTGCCCAGGTGCTGGCACCGAGAACGACGGCAGAGGCGATGAGCCAGTAGTGGCGATGGTGCCGCACGCATTCCTGCGCCCGCGTCAGCATGAAGACAGCCGTCAGGCTGCCGAAGCAGCAGATCGACAAGGCAACGAACAGCAACGTCCAGTCATGCTGGTTGGCGATACATGAAAGCACTGTGAACATGGCATCTCCGAAGGTGTGGGGAGGGTGCCAAAGCGGCCCTAACGAAATCATATTGGCTTCGTTAAAATGCAACTAATCCATGCAAAAACCACAGCGAAAAGACGAGAAAGCAAGTGTCGCTTGGCAGGCATGCTTTTTGCGGTGCCATTGCCGCTACCCAGGTCATCGAGACGGGCGATTAATCCTGAAACGGAACAGGGTTACAGACAGTTCCGCGACTTCGGTTGAAGAAACCCGAACGCTGACAAAGCGGTCTCAGGAGCCTGCCAGCGGGATTGAACGCTTGGCGTCTGCCAATGATGGGCCTGAGATGACGCGGTAGCGTGCCGCGACAAGGTTGTATATTCCAAAGGCCGCCAATCCGGCGGCAACGGCGATGTAGAGGAAGGATCCGAACGGAAGCTGTCGAACCCATTCCAAGGCGTCGCCCATGCTGCCGGCTTGCTGCGGATCCACCCGGAAGCCGGCATAGGCAAAAAGTACCCCGGTGATCGCGAACACTGCACCGCGGGCGACGAGACCGTAAACGCATATCAATGTCACGATACCCTTGCTGTCCGGTATCTTGACGTAGCGCTCAAATTTCCGGCTGACGCCTTTCACGACCATCACGATGCCGCCGACGACAAAGCCAGCCCCCACGGCAATCGCCAGGTAGGAACCGAACGGCTGTGACATGATCCATCCCGCCAGCCCCTTCTCACCAGAATCCTCGCTCCCTCCGCCCAAGTAGAGGGCACGACTGAGTGCACATCCGGCAAGCCCCAGATAGGTGACGGCGCTGCCAAGGAGTGCCGCCCGGACCACCAACGCCTTCCCGTTCCTCCCGTGGCCGTCGCTATCTGCCAGGGACTGCGCCAGCCTCCAGGCAACAAATCCGAGAAGACCAAAACCAATCATTCCGACCCAGACGCGCCCGAACGGCTGTGCAAGCAGCGTCGAGAGCGCCGACTTCGTTTCCGGCCGGCCGCCAGCGACGCCGGAGAAGAGCGCAAGCCCCGCTATGAGGAGAAAAACGACACCGCGCGCCGTGTAGCCGCCTTTAGCCAGCACATCAAATCGAAAGCCTTTGGTCATCAGCATTTCCCTATCCGGCACCAGTGCGCGACATTAACGCGCCAGCCTTCGGAAAGTTTGCTGAGAGGATCGCCGAGGTTCTGCGGACCGTGAAGAAGCGAATCTTACTTTGGTGACGGGCAACACCACGGCTCACGGAGTCAACGGGCACTTGGTGTTGCTCAAGCCTATCCGTAAGCTATTTCCAGTACGCGCCGATACGAGGCGAGACTTGAGTTCGAAACCTCCGGTGGTTTTTCAGCCAGAAAGCGAAGGGGACCAACCTCGCGCCTGCACGTTAGCCATCGGCCGCGCTGCTTTTGGCAACAGAAATCAGCGTTTTGACGTATGTCGTAATCCTGCCTTCGCGACTAGCGTCTTCCGCTTCCCATCCGAATTTCCACGCGTCGTGTCGTGCAAGCCAATCCCCGAGACCGCCGGCATCATCAGTAGGCATCCTATGGGCGGCGAGGTAAGGGTTCTCGTGAGCCTTTAGCCCGAGCACACGAGCCCTTGAGCCTGCTTCCTGTAAATCGATGAGCTCTTCAATTGTCATACGCGATCCCCCACGATGTCACCGACGGTAGCATTGCAGTCCGCGCATGCAAGCGATTGCTAAATAATGGGTTAATTTGGGACAGGTGTGAATGAGCGCGCCGCTGGTCGGCGGTCCACCGTGGTCAGTGCAACTGCGAGGTTTTCGGCCGCTTTGCTGCCGCCAGCCGCAGGGTTACGACGAGCCGTGATGATGACTTGATGATTTCCAACGCGACGTCAGGGTCGCCACGGGCGATGTCGCGCGCAAGGGTCCTCATGGTCTTCGAAACGTCTTTAACCATATCTCCAAACTCGTTTCGATCGTCCTCTCGAAGATCGCCTAACAGGTCAAGGAGGGTGTCTGCGAGTTTCATCACCGCAGTCGTTTTCTGGGCAGAGGTCAGCCTGAAAGTTTCGATATCTCCATCCTCCGTGGCACTCGGAAGAGATATGCTGAATGCGTTATACATCAAGCCGCGAGGGCCGAATTGAATCCATGCAGTGAGTGTCAACAAGATGGCGCACCAGGATCGAGCTTGGCAAACTCAACTCAAGGGAGAGGCGGACGATGCTGTTCGTCCCCATTTACAGGGTTCGTAGCCACGGCAGCTTTCGGTTTGCCCTTTTGAGGCTGTGGGCGAAGGATTCTTCGCGCCGGATTTTCCGACCCGGAAGTTGTTGACGCTGTTCCGGACGCCAACGCACGCGACGAGCAGCCGGTACACCCTGACGGGGTTTCCGGATTCGCCGCCCAGAAGTTCCATAAGACTGATTACGCCGCAAAGTGGTGTAGCCGGGGTACATTCTATCTCGAACTGC
>NZ_AEYF01000006.1 GCF_000292525.1 Rhizobium sp. CCGE 510 | reverse complement strand
CGTTATGTCGAGACCTATGCCTATGCGGATGGTCGATTGGACGTGCGCTGGAAGGGGCATTCCCTGCCCTACAAGGTGTTCGACAAGGACCAGCGGGTGACGCATGCGGCGATCACCGAGAACAAGCGGCTCGGCGATGTCCTGGCCTATATCAAGGAGCGCCAGGAGCAGCCGTCGAAGCCGGTGGTGAAGACCAACAGCGAGAAGAACGGCTATGTGCCGCGTGTTCGTGGGCCGGGACGGCGGACAGATTTTATCAACGATCCAGCGGTAATCGAACGCCGTAAAGCGGCGCTGGCAAAGCTTGACGCTGCCGAGTGAGACGTCGATCGCAGCGTCTCAAAGCTAAAGCCGAAGGGTGCCCCTCACCCGCCCCCGCTCCTCCCTCGCAACCGGACCAGCCGGTCGGATCGGGGGCTGCCGTCAGCGCCAGCGGCGATGCTGAGTGTCGCATTTCTAACTGGATTGCGGCGTCGCACCTCTAACCAGCTTTGACATTCTGGCCTAAAACGTGCCCCCCCCTAGCAACAAGCCGGACGCTGGGAAAGCTGTCTCCGTGCCAGAACGTCGACCCCGCAACTATCCGTGCCGCTGGCTTAAGAGGCATTTATGGAACTTCGGACTCACTCATCGTGACTTTCAAAAAGCGGCTATGTTAATCATGGGATGGCCCGCCCTTCCGAGGACATCGAGTATGATGATCTGTCATTGAAGGAAGAGGAGCCGATCCATGACGATTGAACCTTGAGCGAAGTTGGCAGGGGTGATGGGACGCGAACCGTCCGCAGCGCCTCCCGACTTTTCGGATGCGATTAACATACGATATTATATTTGCATACTAGAACGTATCTGAAATTGATCGATAGTAAGAGAGCCTTGAACACTTTCCGCTCTCGAAACCGTGATCGAACCCGGCCTTGACCAGCGGCCATCTCAAATCCTATCTCGTATTCATATACCGCATGGTATCTGAAAGAATAGGAGTTACGTGATGAGAATATTCCGCACTATGTTCGCCCTGGGAATGATCGGGACCTCGACAATGGCATACGGAGCGAATGCGGAAACCCGCTTCATCGATCTGACCTATCCGATCCCGACCTTTGAACCTGTGGCGGGGAACCCGATCGAAGCAGACCTGTCCAAGCCTTTCGGAAAGAGCAAGCCAATCCCGAGCTTCTTCCCGCAGGCGGTTTTCGTGCCGAGCACCAATCCCATGGATCAAGGCCACTTCTATCGCGGCATCCTGAGGATCGCGGAACACCATGGGACCCATGTCGATGCCCCCTCGCACTACGTGAACAACGAGAAGACGACCGAGAAAGACGCCGTACCCGTTAAATTCGAGAACGATCTGACCCTGCAGGATTTGACCGGTCCGATCGTCTACATCGACATCAGACCGCGCATCGACGCCGAGCTCGCCAAGAACGGCGGGCGTCCAAGCCCCGACAAGTCCAAAACGGATTTCTCCGAGACGTCGGGCAACAACGTCACCGTCGCCGACATCGACGCGATCGCGGGCCAGCTCCGCAACGGCTCCTGGGTCGTGGTGAATAGCGGATGGGGCAAGTTCTTCGTAGGCGCCGACCTTTCGACGTCCCCGTTCATCAACGGATGGAACTTTCCAGGCGTCAGCAAGGCGGCACTGGATCGGCTGATCGAGATCGAAACCGAGAAGGGAATCCGCATCAACGGGATCGCGACGGACAATATCGGCATCGACAGCGGGGAAGCGGAACGCGGCGTAGGCGATGCGTGGAACAATTCGTATCACTCGCACGTCCGGGGTCTGCAACGCGGCTGGAAGTACGTCGAGATGATCGCCAACCTCGATTCGCTCGCCACCGAGAACGCGGACGATTGCACACTTATCATAGGTGCTTTGCCGATCGTGGGAGGCAGCGGGAGCCCGGCACGGGTGATGGCTGCCTGCAACTGATCAAGACGGTCAGAGGTCTCGTATAACGCTCGTCGGAGTGTCGGTCGGCGGCCATGTCCCGCGACGTCGGACTACCGACCGAACCACCCACGGCACGTAGTCGCGGCTTGCGCCGCGGTTGTGAATGTTAAGGCGGCACCGCCCTCGAACGGTGCCGCCCCCCGGGAGACGACCAGACGGTCGAGTCCGGTCAGCCTTGGTGTTCGCCGCCTTCGATCTGGATTACCAGGTCAACTTCATCGCCGATCATGCCCGAGCGGCCTTCATTCCGAAATCGCTTCGCTTGATCTGGGTCGTCGCGCTGAATCCGACGACATGGCTCTTGTACCAAGGGTTTTGTCCTTCTTTGTTGACACGACATCCAATGCCGTCATTTTCGTCACGCCGGCGATCGTGAGGTCACCCACGATCTTTCCCGTGGTCTCCGTGGTCTTCGCGAATTCGCGGCCGACGAAGGTTATTTCCGGAAATTCGGTCGCGTTGAACCAATCCGCTCCCAGGTCAGCGGACGTGCGCACCGCCTGGAGAACGCTCGTGAGCCGTCGGCGATTTTCAAACGATCCCCATTATCTGCCTTCCAACTCGTTTCGCATTTTGACGAACTATACTTCTCAAACGCCTAGGACACACAGAACGAATGCGATCTGACCTCAGTTCCATATCGATATCATTCTGATTTTTCAGACGTAGTGCAACCAAAACAGGATGAAGAAACGAACTCATTGCGTCGACAACAGCTTGCGCAGCTTCCGCTGAACCAACGGTTGTCGTTTGAGATGAGGCGTTCATCTCATGAAGGACTTTTGCGAGAATTGCGGTCAATTGTTGAACATAGACGCGCGTTACTGTCCAGTTGTCCAAATAAGCTGCAACGTAGAGCGCTTGGACGTTTGGCGCGTGGAACAGGTCTTCGCGAATCCGACGATGAAGGACCAGGAGGATCGTAACCAACCTTGCCGACGCGGGATCAGGACCTTCGGCGATACGGGTGACTGCCGACAGAGTGTCGTCGGCAAGCCTGGCAAAAACGCTATGGTCTATGGCCCCTCTGGTTGGGAAAAAGCGATAAATGTTCGCCCGGCTCGTGCCCAGGGTATCCGCGATATCGGCGACGTTGGTTTTCTTGTGGCCAATACGGCGGATATATGCCTCAGCATGATCAAAAATAAGGTCCCTGATTTTAGCTTCCGCGCCCCAGCGTGACATCGCACCATCCCGTGGCACCGTCGGGATGTCAACGTAAAACGTTTTTATGCAAATCGCACTTTCTACGGCGTACCACTTTCGATCTCGTCCATGAATGGAGGGCAACTAACGATGGCTCGGCCTGCTGTGGATCCAAGGATTCGAACTAGTGCCGATCGCAACGGAAATTTCCGAACCGAATGGGGAGCCGGGTGGCGCGCGCCCGGCTCTTTACAGGCTATGCCGGCAGAACGCCGTTCTTTCTTGCTGTCCAGGTCGCGATGTTATCCATCAGTCCAGGGGACAGGCAATCGTAAGGTTCGAGGTCGAGTTCGCGAAGGCGGGCTCGCACACTATCCATTTGCGCCGGGTCGACACCGCTCTCGATGATCGAAGACACGAATGCCGCAAACCCGGGCTCTGCCCAGCCGTCTTCCTCGAAGCGCTCCGGATGCAGGAATGAGAGACCCTTGAACGCATGGTCGCGCTCGACGGGTCCGTGCATGTGGACGCCGCATTCCTTGCAGGCATGCCGCTGAATGAGAGCATTGGCATCGACGACTGCAAGCTTGTCGCCATTCTCGACCACCTCGACATTTTCAGAGGCAGCAACCGCAACGATCGAAAAGGCCGCGCCCTTCGGTTTCCAGCACTTGGTGCAGCCGCAGGCGTGATTGTGGGCGATATCGCCCTTGATCTTCACTTTTACCGGGTTCGTGGTGCATTCGCACACCAGAGTGCCGCCCGCAAAGGACGCCACACCCTTCTTCAATCCCCTATCGAGGTAAGGATGTATGCCGATATTTGCCATTGCTTCTTCCTTCGATTTCGCCGGGCACCATGCCCGGCATTCTGACGGCGGTGCGACAGATCAGCGGTTGAGCCGCTCAGCGTGCCACTTCAAATGGTCTTCCATGAAAGTCGAAATGAAATAGTAGGAGTGGCCATATCCCTCCTGCATACGAAGGTTCAGCCGGATGCCGGCTTGTTCGCAGGCTCTCTGCAGTTCTGAGGGACGCAGTCCATCGTCGAGGAACGGGTCGGCCGTTCCCTGGTCAACAAGGAGCTCGGGAAAATGGAAACCATCCTCGATGAGCGCGCAACTGTCGTATAGCCGCCAGGCGCCTTCGTCGGCGCCGAGATAACGTTCGAAGGCCGGCCGCGACCAACCAGCCACTGTGGGTCGCGAGATCGGCGCGAATGCGGAGCAGCTGCGGAAGCGTTCGGGGTGGTTCAGGGCAAGCGTAATCGCGCCGTGGCCGCCCATGGAATGCCCGAACACGCCTTGACGGGCCATGTCTGCCGGGAATTCCGACGCAATAAGACGGGGAAGCTCCTCCGAGACATAGGAATACATGCGGTAGTTCACATCGAATGGCGAACAAGTTGCGTCGACGTAAAAGCCGGCGCCGCTTCCAAACTGCCAATTGCCGGAATCGTCTGGCACGTCTTCGCCTCTGGGGCTCGTATCAGGACAGACGACAATCAGTCCTAGCAGCGAAGCGGCCCGCCTGTACTCGCCTTTTTCCATGACGTTGGCATGGGTGCAGGTAAGTCCCGACAGATACCAGACCACTGGACACGGACGCTCTTGCGCTTGCGGCGGCAGATAGACGGCGAAAGTCATGTCGCAGTTGCAGGTGTCGGAGCGGTGAGTGTAGACACCCTGGGTTCCGCCATACGACCGTTCGAGCGAAATTGTCTTCATGTCATGATCCTCGATACTTGCGGATGCGCCGCGGTCGGAACGAAAGCGGTTTTCAGCGTTTCAGGGACTTCATGAAGCTACCAATATGCGGGAACAGTTCCTTGAAAGGCGGGTCCGCCCGGTGCCGCATGAGAACCTCTGCAAACAGCTTCAATCCTATCGTGAACTCTGCCGTCTCATCTTCAGCCAGCAGTTGCTTTTGGCGCACTGCCGAGAGAATCTTGAACAGGTCGTCGTGATTGGTGGTTTGGAAAACGAGAGCTTCGTCGGCAGCCGAAGGGACGCCGCCCTCCAGCCGCTCGACCGTGACCCGGTACGTGTGAGCCATCGGTGCTTCGTTTACAGTTCGACGGCGTAGTAGGTGAACCCGCCCTCGTCCTTGCCGACGCCGGAGATCGCATCGTTGATCTTCTCCAACGGCCACACCATCGCAGACATGACCGACATGTCGATGATACCAGCCTCGACCATGGCGGCGATTTCCATGCCCTCGGCGGCGGTGAACCAGACGGAGCCGATCAGTTCCATCTGCTCGTCCATCCACCATTTGACGTCGACGGGCAAAGCTCCGGACGTGCCGCCGATGTTGACGATGCGCCCGCCCCGTTTAACGCCACCCATTGCGTCCAACATGGAATCGAGGGGGGCCTTGGCGCCGAGCGTATCGAGCATCAGGTCGGCGCCGCTGCCATTGGTCTGCTCTTTGACGAAGCTTCCCGACGATCCCGTGACGTTCGAGAAGGTGACGATCCGGTCGGGAGCGATCGTCTTCAGCCGCTCAAGGAGCGTCTCGCCCCGGGCGACGGCGTAGATTTTTGCGACGCCCATCGCCAGCGCAAACAGCGTGGCCCCGAGCCCCAGCGTGCCGGTCGCGCCGTTGATGATCAGAGTCTTGCCCATCAGCGGCCCGCATTTCTTGAGCGCGGCGTAGGAGGTGCCGAGATATCCAAGGCGGGAGCCTTGGATAAAACTCATGTTATCGGGAATCTTGATGACCTGCGCTTGCGGGGCAAGCATGAATTCGCCAAAGCCGCCGTAAGGATAGCGCGCGAACATCTCCAGGCTTTTCTGATTGTAGCCGAAGTAGCCGCCGAGGGTCCAATGTTCACAAGCCTGGGGTTTACCCGACGAACAATGGTGGCAAGCACCACAGAACCGACCGGGGTTCACATATACCCGGTCGCCCGGCTTGAGGTTGACGACCTGGGGGCCGACTTCGTGGACGATCCCACTTGGATCGAGGCCATGGATTGCCGGACGCGGCGGAAGTGGCATCTGCGGGTACCAGGTTTCCCAGTTGGCTAGAACGTTCGCCAAATTTGGGACCATTCCGCAGGCTTTCACGCGGACGACGATGTCGCTTCCGCTTGCCTTCGGCCGCTCGACCTCGTCAATCCTCATTGGCTGACCAACGGCATGCAGGCGTGCAGCACGCATCATTTCCATAAGCATTACCCTCCCAAACTCAGAGATCGCATCGTATTGACATCCTAATTAGATTGTGAATACCGTTTAGTATCTGAAAAAGCAAGCGGGGATTGTCAACTATCCCTGCGGACGCGCCCGGGATCGCGTCAAGGAGGAGACATGGACTTTGCGTTAATTGACTGGCTCCGCATTCTCTGCGGCGTCTGGTTTATTCCCCATCTCATCGGCAAGACACTGCACTACCAGAGAGCCGGAGGAACGTTCGAGGCGGCGGGCCTCAAGCCCGGCAAGCTGTTCATTGGGGTCGCCATCGTTGCGGAGGCCTGCGCGACGGTGGGTCTGATTTTCTCGATATACCCGCGGGTTGCTGCCTTTTTCGGAGCAGCGGTATTGCTGGGTGCGGGCTACGCGGTTGTGAAGATAAACGGCATGAACTGGCGCTGGCAGAAGATGGGTCCCGAATATCCAATATTCTGGGCACTCGTTTGTTTGCTGACGGCTCTTGTGTGACCACCTCGTTTTGAGGTACGCCTCGGTGTCTGGATACGCACGGAACGGATTTGCGAATGGCACGACTGACACGTGAGCAAAGTCAGGCTCGCACAAAGGAAAAGCTTTTGGCGTCCGCTTACGAAGTCATGGCACGCTACGGCTATGCCGGGGCGTCCATCGAACGGATTGCGGAAGAGGCGGGCTACTCGAAGGGCGCCTTTTATTCGAATTTTGCTAACAAGGAAGATATTTTCCTGCAGCTCCTTGCTGGCAACGCGGGTGGCGACGTCGTTCAGTTGACCGAGCTTCTCGGAAAACACGATAACCCCATGGGACTGATCGATGTCTTGGCGGCATGGGCGAACGACCGCGGCGACGATCGCCGCTGGGGCATGCTGGCTATAGAGCTTCTTCGAATGGCCCAGCATGACCACACCCTTGGAGACCGGCATGTAAAACTGTTCCGGGATCAGTGGGAAGGCGTCGGCAAGATTCTTATCGACAAGCTGAATCTTGTTCTGCAGCCGCCAGCGAGCCCATTCTACATCGGCGGTATCGTGCTCGAGCTGACTTATGGCGGTATTTCGAGCTTCCTCAAGGACGGCGCACCTGGGGACATGGTGCGGGTCGTGCTGCGGGAAATGTACCGATCCTCGCGCGCGTCGACGCCCGCCAAAGCGGCTACAGCATAACCAAAATCATCCACCATCTGATCATGTGAAGTGCGCGCCGCGGCCGGGCGCGCTCTGAGCATGAGCGTTAGCTCGGCGAATGTCGAAAGGACTTACCAAGCGCGGGAAAGCAAATCTTTCCGCGCAAATCGGCTTGACATCGTGAAACTCAAAGACTAGCGTTCATCCAGAAACTATTTGGTATGTGAAAACCGAATGGTATTTAGGCCGGGAACGGCGACCGCTGTTGAGGAGCATGCGGGTTACGGGGGGATCATGAACAACGTCATCATCGTGACAACCTGTCGAAGCGCAAGAGCCGCAGGTTGAAACACCGCCTGGTCGTGCGCGTCAGCGGCACGGCGTGGATTGGCAATTCGGAATCACCACATGCTTGGATTTGGTAACTCCCCTCAGGAGGCGCTGGTCGCGTCCCTGCTCGCCATGGCGCTTGTCGGCTTTCTTGTGTCGGGCCTGATGCGTTGGCGCGGCCTGACCCGGCTGACCGACCTCCTGATGCCCGCAGCATTGCTGGCAGCCTATTGGCTCACCTACAACAAAGTACCGACATTTCCGCCCGTCGGTGCCGTCAATAAGGTGTTCTACGTGATCGTCATCGGAATGGCGATCGGCCTCGCCGCCGAGATAGCGGCCCCACGCGCGGCGCGCCTTCTCGCGCTGCTGCAGCCGGTCGCGGCCGCGTTCTATATCGGTTCGCCTCGATTGGGGACAGCGTCCTGGGAAGTGGCGATCGCGGCAGTCGCCGGAATGGCGATCATGTGGCTGGTCTTCTCGCGCGGGGCACCGGGTGCAGAGGACGACGTGAAGCGAGGCGGAGTCGTTGCCGTGCTTGCTCTCGGCTTCGCGCCGATCGCCCTTCTCGGCGCCTCGTCTTCTTCGTTTCAGCTCTGTCTGATGTTTGCGGGCGGATGCTTCGGAATCCTGGTCGTTCACGCCGTAAAGCCGGTGTTCCGTTTTGGAGGCGCCTCCTCAATCGGCGCCCTCGGCGGCCTGATCGCCATCGCCGATACCGTTGTGCTGATCACGCGCAAAGCCGACCTGATCGCAATTGCGGTGCTCGCTCTCTGCGTCGTGCTGCCGGCGCTATCGGAGCGCATCTGCCTGAAGATCGGCCTTTCTCGGCCGTTTCCGCGCCTTTTCGTCCATATCGCCTTGGCTGCACTGCCGGCTGCTGCGGCGTTTGCCGTCGCATTCGTCGATTACGGATCGAGCTTTCCAGTTTAACATGAGGAGGAGAATGAAAATGAAATACCGACTTGCAGCCTTGCTACTTTCGATGACGGCACTCGCCGGCACGATGTCGCCCGCCTCGGCCGCGAAATTCGACATCGATCCGGTCCATTCGGGCGTTGCGTTCTACATCGACCATCTTGGTTTTTCGAAGGTCATCGGTGTCGCACAAGAGTTCTCCGGCGCGTTCGAATTCGACGCTTCCAAGCCGGACGCCAGCAACCTTGATGTCAAAGTCACCGTCGCCTCGATTTCGACGAACAACAAGCAGCGTGACGGCGACATCCAGGGCGCCGACTGGTTCAATGCCACGGAGTTTCCGGAAATCACCTTCGTCGGCAAGGAGTTCAAAAAGACGACCGATAACACCGGACAGATCGTCGGAGACCTGACGATAGCGGGAGTGACGAAACCCACGACCTTGGACGTCACGTTCAACAAGGAAGGGCAGAACCCCTGGGATAAGAGCCACGTTGTCGGTTTCAGCGCCACGACCAAAGTCAAGCGCAGTGATTTCGGTATGAAGGCCGCGCTCGGCATGATCGGCGATGAGGTCGATCTCGTGATCCAAGTGGAAGGCCGCGAACACCAGGGATAACCGTCAGGTCGCATCAAGAAAGGGGCGCCGTCGCGTTATCGCGACGGCGCCTTTTTCTGTGAGGTACATCAGGCTGCACTACGCCGACCGTATCTGGTGATCGACCCGGACGCTGCATCCGCCGTCGCACCAAGGCGGAAGCGGGAGAGCATCGACCGAAGTTCTGCGCTGCTATCGGCGAGACGCGCCCCGCCGGCTGCCATATCTTCGACCATCGCGCCATTCTTCTGCGTCGCCTTGTCGAATTGCGCTACCGTGGAATTGATCTGCGCCAGTCCGACGGACTGCTCCTCCGCTGCGCCGGCGATCGCGTCCATATGACCGCTGATCTCCCTGACGAGACCCTCGATTTCGCTCAGCCCCACGCCGGTTTCGCTCACCAGTGCCACTCCGTCACCGACGGCGGCTGCTGAGTTGTTGATCAGCCCCTTGATTTCTTTCGCCGCTTTCGCTGAACGCTGAGCGAGTTCGCGGACCTCCTGGGCCACCACTGCAAAGCCTCTGCCTGCATCGCCTGCCCGTGCCGCCTCCACGCCGGCGTTCAACGCGAGAAGATTGGTCTGAAAGGCGATCTCGTCGATCACGCCAATGATCTGGTTGATCCGGCCGGAGGACTCCTCGATCCTTTGCATGGCTTTGATCGCGTTGCGAACGACGGATGCCGCACCCTCGGCGCGCTTGCTTGCGTCGCGGACGGCATCTCGTGCAAGTCCTGTTCGCTGCGTCGTCGCGCCGACGTTGCTGGTAATTTCATGAAGTGCGGCGGCCGTCTCCTCGAGCGCGGCTGCCTGCTCGCTTGTACGGTGCGAAAGGTCTGCCGAACCCGATGAAAATTCGGTGCTCTCCTGGTCGACGGCTGCGGCTAGACGCCCAACCCCGGCAAGCGCATCGCGCAGTTGCACCACCGAGGTGTTGAAGTCCTGCCGCAGCCCTTCGAACTCTTCTGAGAACCGATCGTCGACCTCGCAGCACAGGTCTCCCCTCGCCAGCGCCTGCATCGCTCCGGCAAGGCCACGGGTGGCCGTCACAAGCTTCTCCGTCGCTTCGCGTTCGGCCCGGGCCTGTAGCTCGGAGCGTTCCGCTTCCGTCCTTGACCGCATTGCTTCCGCCTCGCACTCAAGGTTCTGTCGCTCGATCGCGTTCTGCCGGAAGTGCTCGACGGCGTGTGCCATCTCGCCAATTTCGTCGGTACGGTCCATGCCGGGAACGGCTGCATCGACATTCCCTTCGGCCAGCCGGGTCATGCGCTCGATGATGCGTTTCAGAGAGCTCGCGACATTGGCAGAGAGCGCCACCGAGGCGGCGGCGATCAGCACGAACAATCCTACCGTGGTAATGCTGAACATAAGGAGATTGAAGCGTGCGGTAGCAACGTCGTGGAGCGAAGCCTCCTCAAGAAAGGCGCGCGTGTCGGAGAAAGCCTTGCCTAAAATCAACAGCCGTTTGAAGGTCGCTGAGTTCCACCGCTCGAGCCCCTTGGTATCAACGTGCCCCGATGCGCCCAAACCATAAAGCCCCGTTCTGACGCCGGCTATGAACCTTTGATCGTCCGATTCCAGGAAGTCGCGATAGGTGCCGGTGATCTGGGTCGGCAGTTGCTCCATCAAAGTGTTTTGGAAGTTTGCGAAGTTGACTTTGGAGTTGACGACCAACGTCTTCTGCTGTGCCGAGAGTTCGGTATTCGAGAGATAGACGGCGCCATTTGCCATTTCCATGGTGGAGGCCTCGTTGATCTGCATCAACGCGTAATAACCTTGGAGCAGTCCTGCGATATGGGCATCCGTCGCGTGGCTGCCCGCGCGGCGCACGATATCGATCGCCGCTGTCGGTAGCGGCACGAGAGATATACCTTCCGCCATCAAGGCGTCGTTCAGTTGGTCGTGGTTCGATTTGACATGGTCTCGAAAGGCGTACCAGCCCGCCTTGTTGTCTTGGACGAAACGGAAGTCGGTCTCAAAAATCGGGTCGACCATCTCGACCGCCTTCATCGCATCATATGCGTCTAGAATTCCGGCAAACGCTGAGTCCGTGCGGAACCGTGCAGCAGCGATACCATCGGGTGTTGCGAACATCTCGGCCGGAAGCGACTGGGCGAGTTCGCCCGACGCATTGGCGAACCTCTGGACCAACCCGACGGTCTGGGCATTCCGGTACCCCTGGTAAGACTCCCACACCTTGACGCCGCCCAGCAGGGCCATCGCCGTCAGCGGCGGAATAATTGCTCCGTAAATCGCCGCTCGCAGCGGAAGTCTGCTGATAATCTTACGCATAAAAATATCCTTCAGATACCGAAATATCTCCAAATACCATGGCGTATTTAAAATTTGATGAAAATGAACCCGGCCTGCGTAGCAAGCGCAGGGGGAGACATCACCAGCCAAACCCAATCAGATACTTTTTAGTATGCAGATGCGTTTCGGTATGTTAACGAAGAATACAGTGCGGCCGGAAGGTTTGAGGAGGTTTGCCGCGCCGACCGAGGGAGGCCCATGATTTACGATTACAATCTCACGGTGGCGCCCGACCGGTCTGGAAAGTGGCCCCGACTTCATTCCCTCCGACGTCGACATTAATCGCTGCCCTGTCTGAAACAGACTTGGTTTTCATCGAAAGGAAATTCTAAATGGACGTTCGCGCCGCCGTTGCCGTTCAGGCCGGAAAACCGCTCGAAGTCATGACCGTGCAGCTGGACGGCCCGAAGGCCGGCGAAGTACTGGTCGAGGTCAAGGCGACCGGCATCTGCCACACCGACGACTTCACCCTGTCGGGCGCCGATCCGGAAGGCCTGTTCCCGGCCATCCTCGGCCATGAAGGCGCCGGCATCGTCGTCGATGTCGGCCCCGGCGTCACCTCGGTCAAGAAGGGCGACCACGTCATCCCGCTCTACACGCCGGAATGCCGCGAGTGTTATTCCTGCCTGTCGCGCAAGACCAATCTCTGCACCGCCATCCGCTCGACCCAGGGCCAGGGTGTGATGCCCGACGGCACCGCGCGCTTTTCGATCGGCAAGGACAAGATCCATCACTATATGGGCTGCTCGACCTTTGCCAATTTCACCGTGCTGCCGGAGATTGCGCTGGCCAAGGTCAATTCCGACGCCCCCTTCGATAAGATCTGCTATATCGGCTGCGGTGTGACGACCGGCATCGGTGCGGTGATCAACACCGCCAAGGTCGAGATCGGTTCGACCGCCATCGTCTTCGGTCTCGGCGGCATCGGCCTCAACGTGCTGCAGGGCCTGAGGCTGGCCGGCGCCGACATGATCATCGGCGTCGACATCAACAATGACCGCAAGGCATGGGGCGAGAAGTTCGGCATGACGCATTTCGTCAATCCGAAGGAGGTCGGCGACGACATCGTGCCCTATCTCGTCAACCTGACGAAGCGCAATGGCGACCTGATCGGCGGCGCCGACTACACGTTCGACTGCACCGGCAACACCAAGGTGATGCGCCAGGCGCTCGAAGCAAGCCATCGCGGCTGGGGCAAATCGATCATCATCGGCGTTGCCGGCGCCGGCCAGGAGATCTCCACCCGCCCGTTCCAGCTGGTGACCGGCCGCAACTGGATGGGCACCGCCTTCGGCGGCGCCCGTGGGCGCACCGACGTGCCGAAGATCGTCGACTGGTATATGCAGGGCAAGATCCAGATCGATCCGATGATCACCCACACCATGCCGCTCGACGACATCAACAAGGGCTTCGAGCTGATGCATTCGGGCAAGAGCATCCGCGGCGTGGTGGTCTACTGACGCAAATTTCCAAACAGAATGCGGCGAAGGTTTTCATTGGTTCGGCTTCGGCCAGACCGAAACCCGGCGTCGCGTCGGATCAGTGACGTTCAATATGAGGGAGGGATACGTGCTCATAGGGTCGCCTCGAGAGAGGATGGGAGGAGAGGCGCGCGTTGCAATGACGCCTGACAGCGCCATCCAACTTCAGAAACTCGGATATCAATGTGCCATCGAAACTGGCGCCGGCAAGCTCGCGGGCTTTTCTGACGATGCGTACCGGGCCGCCGGGGTGACGGTGGTCGACAACGCCGAAACACTCTTTGCAAGCGCCGACGTGATCGCCAAGGTACGTCCGCCGGAGTCAAACGAAGTGGCTAGGCTCTCGGGCGGCAAGACACTGATCTCGTTCTTCTATCCGGCGCAGAACAAAGAACTTCTGAACCAAACGAAAGCGAGCGGCGCCAACGTGATTGCCATGGATATGGTGCCGCGCATCTCGCGCGCACAAAAAATGGACGCACTCTCGTCCATGGCCAACATCGCCGGCTATCGCGCAGTGATCGAGGCGGGCAGTAACTTCGGCCGCTTTTTCACCGGCCAGGTGACCGCCGCCGGCAAGATCCCGCCGGCCAAGGTCCTGGTGATCGGCGCGGGCGTCGCCGGACTTGCGGCGGTCGGCACCAGCGTTTCGCTCGGCGCCATCACCTATGCTTTCGACGTGCGGCCGGAAGTGGCCGAGCAGATCGAATCCATGGGCGCGCAATTCGTCTTCCTCGACTTCGAGGAACAGCAGCAGGACGGCGCTGCGACGGGCGGCTATGCCGCACCCTCCTCGCCCGAGTTTCGCGCGGCACAACTGAAGAAGTTCCGCGAAATCGCGACTGACATCGACATCGTCATCACGACGGCGCTGATCCCCGGCCGCGACGCGCCGAAGCTCTGGCTTGCCGACATGGTAGCCACGATGAAGCCCGGTTCGGTGATCGTCGACCTTGCCGCCGAGCGCGGCGGCAATTGCGACCTGACCGTCCCAGACGAGAAAATCGTATCCGACAACGGCGTCACCGTCATCGGCTACACCGACTTCCCAAGCCAAATGGCCGCACAGTCGTCGACGCTCTATTCGACCAACATCCGCCACATGATGACGGACCTAACCCCGAATAAGGATGGCGTCATCGTCCACAACATGGAGGACGACGTAATTCGTGGTGCGACGATCGCTTTGAAGGGCGAGATCACCTATCCGCCACCACCGCCAAAGATCCAGGCGATTGCCGCCCAGAAACCCAAGGAAAAGACCAAGGAGTCGACGCCTGAAGAAAAGAAGGCCGCTGAGGCCGCCGGCTTCAAATCTGCGACACGAAATCAGGTCGGGCTTCTCGTCGTTGGCGGTCTGCTGATGCTCCTCATCGGCGCCTTCGCACCGCCGGTGTTCATGGGCCATTTCATCGTCTTCGCACTCGCCTGCTTCGTTGGCTTCCAAGTGATCTGGGGCGTTTCGCACTCACTGCATACGCCGCTCATGGCCGTCACCAACGCCATCTCCGGCATCATTATCATTGGAGCGGTCATGCAGATCACCGCGGGCGGTTGGCTGGTGACGGCGCTTGCCGCCATTTCCGTGGCGATCGCAACGATCAACATCGTCGGCGGCTTCATGGTGACACGCCGCATGCTGAATATGTTCCAGAAGTCCTGACCGCGTCGAGGGAGAATTGACAATGTCTATCGGTATCCAGACCGCGGCCTATATCGCAGCCTCGGTTCTCTTTATCCTCGCGCTCGGCGGTCTTTCCGGCCAGGAAAACGCGAAGCGCGCTGTGTGGTACGGCATCGTCGGCATGGCGATCGCTGTCATTGCGACGATCTTCGGGCCGGGTGTCGGACTTTCGGCGCTGCTCATCGTCATGCTTGTGATCGGCGCTGTCGTCGGGACGGTCATGGCGCGACGCGTGGAAATGACCGGCATGCCGCAACTCGTGGCGGCCCTTCACTCCTTCGTCGGCCTCGCCGCCGTCTTGATCGGCCTCAATTCCGATATGACGGCGCATGAATTCACTGCGCATGCCGAGCAGATCATCCACGAAGTGGAAATCTTCCTCGGGGTCTTCATCGGAGCTGTGACCTTCACCGGTTCGATTATCGCCTATTGCAAACTCTCAGGCCGTATCGGCGGTAAGGCGCTGATCCTGCCCGGCCGCCATGCCTTCAACATCGCGACGGTCGCCACCTGCTTCGTCCTCATGCTGCTCTATATGAACGGCGCGGGCTCATGGACGCTCTATCTGATGACGCTGATCGCCTTCGTCATCGGCGCCCATCTCGTCATGGCGATCGGCGGGGCCGACATGCCGGTCGTCGTTTCCATGCTCAACTCCTATTCTGGATGGGCGGCTGCAGCGACCGGCTTCCTGCTTGGAAACGACCTTCTGATCGTTACCGGCGCGTTGGTCGGCTCCTCCGGCGCAATCCTCTCCTATATCATGTGCAAGGCAATGAACCGGCAGTTCCTGTCCGTGATCCTCGGCGGTTTCGGCAATGTGTCGGGCCCGGCGATGGCCGTCGAGGGCGAACAGGTCGCGATTGACGCCGAAGGCGCTGCCGCGGCCCTCAACGATGCGGACTCGGTCATTATCGTGCCGGGTTACGGCATGGCGGTTGCACAGGCACAGAGTGCCGTCTCCGAGCTTACCCGCAAGCTGCGTGCAACCGGCAAGGACGTGCGCTTCGCCATTCATCCCGTTGCCGGCCGCCTGCCCGGTCACATGAACGTGCTTCTGGCCGAGGCAAAGGTGCCCTACGATATCGTCCTGGAAATGGACGAAATCAACCACGACTTTTCGAATACCGACGTCGTCATCGTCATCGGGTCCAACGACATCGTCAATCCCGCCGCCCAGGAAGATCCGAATTCGCCGATATCAGGCATGCCGGTCCTGGAGGTTTGGAAGGCCAAGCAGGTCTTTGTTTCCAAGCGCGGCCAAGGCACCGGTTATTCCGGCATCGAGAACCCGCTGTTCTACAAAGAGAACACCCGGATGTATTTCGGCGACGCGAAGGACTCGATCAACAAGCTGCTGCCGATCATCAACTGAAGCCGTTCTCGTTTTTTTCCTGGGAGGGATGCCTTGCCGATATGGCGGCATCCCTCCCCAAAGGAGCGAAACGCGCGGATGGCTTGAGCCTGGCGACGCCCCAATACTTCCGATAGCAGATCGCGAACTCGGAGATATACGCAATCTGGCTCAAGTTCCCCGAACTCTAATGCCCATTCTTGGAAACACACGAGCACAAAGCCACTTGTGATAGGAACCGGCCGAGATTGAACGAACTCGGCTCCTGTCACCTATCGTTCCAGATGAAAGATGTCAGCGGAATGCTGACGCAAATCATCAGGCGGGTGGTGCGCAGATTGGCGAAATCACCGACTTTGGGACGCGGAGAAGCCATTTCTCATCGCCTATGGACGCGATCCAGAGGGAGATGTACTGGAGCTTGAGGAAACGTAGATTGTCTGATCGGTTCCCTGGGCGGCTTTTCAGCCGCCCGAGACGTTCGCGCGGCTCATGTGCCACATGTTCAGTCCACAAGGAATTCTAGTCTTCGGGCGCAATTCCGACAACAATGCCACTGAGCGTTTCATCGAATGGTATCTGACAGGAAAGCCGCGAGTTCTCTTGGCGATAGTCGGATCCCTCCAGCAGTTCGGTCTCATCGATCGAGGATACCGGTACATTTGCCCTCGCAGGAAACTGCTCGACATAGACGTGGCAGGTGGCGCAGGACAGACAGCCGCCGCACATCGCCAAAAGTTCATCAAACCCAGCGTTCCGGATATTCTCCATGAGCGAGGCGCCGATCCGTCCGTCGAAGCTATGGAGCTCTCCGTCTCTGGTCCGTACTGATATGGTAGCCATTTTTCCTCCACTTTTTTTGCGCCTGACGCGTCACGATGTGACGAGGTCGATTTCCTTGAGTTGTCTCGATGTGTCCGCCAAAGCGGCGTGATCAATCCTTGCCGCGCTGTCGACAAGCTTTCGCCCCTGCACGTAATCGCGCGGCGAATTGATGCAATCGAGGGCGAGAACCGCTCCGTTCTTCAGATAGATGACACTGAAGCTTCGGGAGGTGGGGTCGCCTCTCGTGACGATGCTGTCGAAGCCGAAATTGAGGCCAACCGTCTGCATTTTCAGGTCGTACTGATTGGACCAGAACCACGGTGTTGCCGCGTAAGGCTTGAGTTCCCCGCAGATGGCTTTGGCTGCGGTGGTCGCCTGATCGGTCGCGTTCTGCACAGATTCGATGCGGATGCCCGGACCATTTTGCAGACGCGCGCAGTCGCCCACGCAATAGATGTCGGGTAAGGACGTACGGCAAAGCCCATCGACATCGATACCGTTCGCGCCTTCAGCTCCGGCTGTCTTCAAAGGCCCGTCCGAAGGAATAATGCCGATACCGACGACGACTATGTCAGCTGCAATCGCCTCGCCGGAGGCCAGGACGACGCTCGACACGCGGCCGTTCGTCCCCTCCAAAGAGGCGACACTGCTGTTGAGACGGATGTCGACGCCGCGCGCCCGATGCTCGTTTTCGTAAAAGCGAGATATTGGCTCTCCAGCCACACGGGCCAGCACGCGGTCAAGTGCCTCAACCAACGTCACGTCCTTGCCGATCTCCCGGAACACTGCGGCCGCTTCCAGGCCGACGTACCCGCCGCCGATGATCACGATCCTTTGCGCGTCGGGAAGAACATCCATCAGTGCGTCGCAATCCGCCTTGCTGCGGATGTAGAAAACGCCTGTCAGGTCTTTGCCGGGGCAGGTCAGCTTCCGCGGATCGCCGCCAGCTGCCCAAACCAGCTGGCCGTAGGAGAAACATTCGCCGCGATCGGTCGTCACGGTGCGAGCCTCGGGATCGACCGCGCTCACATGGCGGCCAAGCAATAATTCCACCTCACGCGTTCCCCAGAAATCCTGGGGCCGTAGATACATCCTGTCGAACGTTTTCTTGCCCGCCAGGTAGTCCTTCGAAAGTGAAGGGCGGTCGTAAGGCACTTCCGGCTCAGCGCCGATCAACGCGATGCTGCCGGTAAACCCAGATTGCCGCAGTGCGGCGGCCGTCTGCGACCCGCCGTGTCCGCCGCCGACAATCACGCAGTCGAAAGATCGGGAGAGTTTGTCGGGCTTCATCTCACGACTTTCTTTCGGCGCCGATGAGGACGAAGCACATCGTGGCAGGCCTCTCGCCCTTGTTGCGCCAGGCATGGCGGGTTCCGCACTGGACCACGACGTCGCCCTGTTGCAGCAAGGTTTCAGCGCCGTCGTCAAGTTCGAGCCAGATCTCGCCGTCGAGCACAATGTCGTAGTCGACCGTGTCGGTGGTGTGCATGCCAGGCGCGTCAGGCTCGAATGCCTGGATCAGGCCGGGAATGTGAATTGCCTGCTCCTCGAACGCCGCCTTGTGGTCCACGGTGGCGAACACCGAATCCGGCGGAAAGACGACGATCATGACTTTCGTTGCTCCCGGTTCAGGCGTGACCATTATTTGCGGTGGCGCCTGCTCCGCATGATCCTGCGGAAGGACGGGCTTGGCGGCGGTGGCATAAACAACCGACGTCAAATGCCCCGGCACAGCATCGTAGACATGGGCGTTCGCGGTTGGGCCATCGCTGACGAATACAGACTTGCCGTCCTTGATGCCCGTGACGACCCGGCGAGGGATGCGAACTGCAATCGCCCTATTCATAGATCAGGCCTTTCGCTTCGAGCTGCGGACGCATGTTGTTGATGTCGAGGCTGAGCTTGCCGGACTCGTAGAGGCCGCGCTTTTCGTCTTCCATCTGTTGCCGCTTTAGGGCCCTTTCGAGCACCTGAGCTGCCTCATCACGCTTGACGACGCAGACCCCGTCGTCATCGGCGACGATGACGTCGCCCGGTTCGATATAGGCGCCGGCGCAGACCACTGGTACCTGGACGTTCGCCAACGTCTCCTTGACGGTTCCCTGAGCCGATATGGCCTTGGCCCAGACCGAGAACTTCATCGCGCGAAGGTCGGCTATGTCACGGACACCAGCGTCGATCACAAGGCCGAGAATCCCGCGCGCTTTGCAGGAAGTGGCGAGCAGGTCGCCGAAATAGCCATCTGTGCAGGGCGAGGTCGGCGCAACGACCAGGATATCCCCCGGTTGCGCCATTTCGAGCGCCACATGGATCATCCAGTTATCGCCGGGCGGAACCTCGCAGGTCAGCGCCGTGCCGCCGATGCGAGCGCCATCGATTACGGGACGCAGGTGCGGTGCGAGCAACCCTTTGCGTCCCTGAGCCTCGTGAACCGTGGCGACGCCGAGCTTGCCCAACGCCTCACATATTTCGCGGTCCGTCCGCTGGGTTTTTGTCATTACTTTCATCGAAAATCTCCTGGCGTGTCCATGGAACGCGTCGCAACTGATCGTTCAGCCCGATGCAGCTTCGAGAAGGCCACGATCGAACACGCCCCCCGCTGAAGGTCTGGCGGCTTCGTCAAGCAAGTTGGCGCGGATCATCAGGTCGATCGTCGTGTCCATCGCAGCTTGCGGAATGGAAAGGTCACCCGGCCACATACCCATGTCGCGCATATAGCGAAGGCCTCGTGAAGCGAGATCGGCGTCGTCCTTCGTCGTGATCCGCTGGAAGATCGGAAGCGTGACATCTTCCCGACCGGGGTCGTTGGTGATCGCATAGGCGTCGATGAGCGCCTGCAGGAAGCGGACAATGATGTCGCGGTTGCCGTCGAGCCAGCTCTTGCGGCCGATGATGGCGGCGAAGACAATTTCGGGGATGACGTCGTTGATCTCGCCGATCAGGTTGAAGCCGTCCCGCTCCGCGAGGAAATTCCAAGGTGCCGGCTGCGGCGCGCAGTCGATCTCTCCTGCCTGAAGGGCTTCCCACCGCTTTGTATGGATGCCGGCGAGTTCGAATTCATAGTCGCCCGGATAATGCAGCCCATCCTTGGAGAGCAACATCTGCGTGTAGATCGCGGTCCCCTCGGTGAGCGACGACGTTCCCACCTTCTTGCCCCTCAGAGCCGGGATCGACTTGATCGATGGCTGGGCGACCAGCGACATCGGCAGGCGGTTCGAATTCGAAGCGATCACACGCAATTCGCCGCCCTTGACGAAGTTGGAGACGGCGCCCTCCGGCGGCGTGATGGCGAGGTCTGCTTCACCTTCAAGTACAGCGCTGGTCGCCTTGTCGACAGTACCCATCTTTTTGTATTCGATGGACAGTCCATGCCTGGCGAAAAGGCCGAGCTCTTCGGCCACGAAAACCGGCAGCCAGTTGAATCCTTGCGCCCCGCCCGCGAGGCTCAGATGTTGGCTTGAAGTCATTTGATTTCTCCATTGTAATTGCGAGCCATCAAAGGCCGCGCTCGCGTAGTCTCTTGTCCAGGAGCGGGTAGACTCGCCGGGCGTTTCCTTCGAAGACCGCATGTCTCTGGTCGTCGTCGAGCGCGAGCTGATCGATGTATCTCTTGGTGTCGTCGAACGGATGGCCCGTCTCGGGATCGATCGCCTTGACCGCGCCGAGCAACTCCGAGCCGAAGAGGATGTTCTTGACATCAACGACGTTGAATAGCGTGTCGATGCCGGCCTGATGGTAGACGCAGGTGTCGAAGAACAGGTTGTTCATCAGGTGCGTGTCGAGGCTCGGCTTTTCGAGCATGATCGACAGGCCTCGGTAGCGGCCCCAATGATACGGCGCGGCGCCGCCGCCATGCGGGATGATGAGCTTAAGATCGGGATGACGCTCGAACAGGTCTCCCTGGATGAGCTGCATGAATACCGCCGTGTCCGCGTTGATGTAGTGCGCTCCGGTCATGTGAACGCAACGCTCGCAGGAACTCGACACGTGAATCATCGCGGGCACCTGGAGGGCGACCATGGCCTCCCACATCGGATCCCACCACAGATCGTAGATCGGCGGAGCGCTCCAGCGTCCGCCCGAGGGATCGGGATTGAGATTACAGCCGACGAAGCCGTTCTCGACGCAACGCTCCAGCTCGTCGATGACCGCGGACAGATCGCCGTCGACCGTCTGCGGAAGCTGACAGACGGCAGCGAAATTGTCGGGAAACATGTCGACGATCCGGCCGACATTGTCGTTCGACAGCCGCGACCATTCCTTGGCGACTGCCAAGCCTGGAACGTGGTGGCCCATGCCGGAGGCACGTGGGCTCAGAAGGGTAACGTGCGAACCGCGCTCGCGTTGGATCTTCAGCTGGTTCGCTTCGATGATGCCATGGAGCTGCTTGTCCGGGATGCCCGGATAGATCGGCTGCTCGGCAGCCTTGCCTTCCGCGTAGGCGACCTGCGTCGTCCGGAAGGCATGGTGCTCCGGTGGTTCCGTCGTGAAGTGCCCGTGGCAGTCAATGATGAGCGACATTACGCGTTCCACTTCGCCGGGAGATCGGAAATGCCGCGGAACCGCCAACCCTTGCCCTTCATCTCGCGCGAGGGGTCGAGCCGGAGGTCGGGCAATTGCCGGAACACCTCCGCAAGCGCAATCTCGCCCATGGCCCTCGACAGGAAGTGGCCGGAACAGAAATGCGGGCGGAAGCCGAACGACAGGTGCTGCTTCTTCTTGCGGAACATGTCGAACGTATCGGCATTTTCGAAGCGGGTTTCGTCGCGATTGGCAGAGCCCATAACGATCGCCACAGACGCGCCTTGCGGAATTACGGTTCCCGCAATCTCGAAATCCTCCCGGGCGATGCGCGGCGTGACCCCGATCGGAGCGATCCAGCGGAGGCCTTCGTCGAAGGCGCGCATGGCATTTTCCTGCGGCTGCTCGGCCATGACCTTCGCCTGGTCGGCATTTGTAAGAAGACCCGCGCAGGCGTTCGCCGCGGCATGCCCGGGCTCCTGGAGACCGCCAAGGATGATAACGCGCATGGTCGGCGAAATTTCCTCCCAGCTGCGGACCTCGCCCTTTTGCATGCCGCCATACATCACGTGGCTCAGAAGCGAGTTGTTAGGCTTGGTGAGGCAGGCTTGGTAAAGATCGCCCATTTGCCTGTCGATGTCGGCAAGCGCATCATCGAGCCGCTTCCATATGGCGGGGTCGTCGCTGATATTCTGAAGGCCGAGCGCCATTGCGTGGAACCACTCGACGAGGGTCTCGTTTGGCGTCTCCGTCAGGCCGATGACGTCGCCGATGCAGCGCACCGAGATAGGCTCAAAAAGGTCGGCCGTGAGGTTGGCCTCTCCATTCCGTATAATGGAATCAATGTAGCGCTGAACGACCGGAAGCGTTAGAGCTCCCACAAACGACCGTACCCGCTCTTGGGTAAGGTTTTCCTCTATCCCTTGGCGAAGGCATTGATGCTCCTCACCCGACATGGTCAGGACGTTCGGCATCCCCATCACGCGGGCTTCCGGACGGTCCGCTGAACCGGAGGGCCCAAACACCTTGTCGTTGCCACCGACGGCGCGGCAATCGTCGAACCGAGTGATGAAGTATTCCTTCGTTCCATCGAAGAGCGCCACGGGCTGCTCTGCGCGCAGACGCGCGTAAACGGGATAGGGATCCCGGTAGAGGTTTTCGCCCGTCAAGTCGGTGTGCGATCCCGTCATTTGATTTCCTCCCATGCCCCCCGGTTTCGGGGAGTTGTCGCGAATATAGCCGCCGTGGTCTCCGGCCAGACGGCACGCATCTCGGGACGTTCCGGGAAAGCGATCGAGTGCGATTGACACTTGACATACCGAAACGTCTTCGGATACGTATTGGTATCCAAAGCGGGGGTAGCTGTCAACAACAGAAATGGACAGACCGAGGAGAAGCCGCTTCAGGAGGAGGAAATAAAATGAACGACAGCAGCATCGAAAAGGTGCGTCCGATGCTCCAGGCGCGGGAAGTTTCCGTGCAGTTTGGCGGCGTTAAGGCGCTCACGGACGTATCGCTTTCTGTAAAGCCCGGTGAAATCTGCGGCCTGATCGGACCGAACGGCGCCGGCAAATCGACCTTCCTCAACGCCGCGACCCGACTGGTCAATTACGCAACCGGATCGATCACGCTCGACGGCCAGCGGCTCGAAGGCGTGGAAACGCGTGACATGATTGGGATGGGCATCGCTCGCACGTTTCAGAATCTAGGCATCTATGCATCGATGACAGTCTTGGAGAACGTCATGCTGGGCGCCCATCACCGGCTTGGCGGGAATTTCGCTGAGGCGATCTTCGCTCCGTTCCGGATAAGAGCCTCAGAACGCGTTGCGCGTGAAAGCGCGATGACGGTGCTTGAGGAGGTCGGCATGGCGGATCTCGCTCCGCAGGCAGCCGGATCGCTCCCCTACCCTTTGCAGAAGCGTATGGAAATCGCCCGCGCGCTGGCCGCCGAGCCGAAAATACTCTTGCTCGACGAACCCGCCGGCGGACTGACCCACGGCGAGGTCCACGAATTCGGCGCGCTCGTCGACGGGATCAGGCGCAGACGCAATCTCTCGATCCTTCTCATCGAGCATCACATGGGTTTGGTGATGAGCCTCTGTGATCGGATCGTCGTCTTCCACCTGGGCCGTAACCTGGCCGAGGGAACGCCCGCTGAAATCAAGTCAAACGACGCGGTGATCGCCGCCTATCTCGGGAGGGCGGCATGACCTTTCTGGACATCAAAGATCTGTCGGTATTTTACGGCAAGACGCGTGCATTGTTTAACTGTTCGTTCTCAGTAGGCGAAGGAGAGTTCGTCGCACTGCTTGGCTCCAACGGCGCCGGAAAGACGACGTTGCTGCGCGCAATCTCGGGCCTCCTGCCGTTCAAAGGTTCAGTTTCCTACGCGGGCAAAGCCCTTGACAATATCTCCGCCCAGACGCGCCTTTTTCTTGGCGTTGCGCACATACCGCAAGGTCGGGGCACGTTTACCGAATTCACCGTGGACGAAAACTTGTCGCTCGGCGCCACCATCGTGGCCAGCCGCTCCCAGGTGAGGCAAGACAAGGAGCGCTGGTACGAGACGTTCCCCAGATTGCGGGAACGGCGCAACCAGCTCGCCGGAAACCTCAGCGGCGGCGAACAGCAGATGCTCGCGGTGGCCCGCGCGCTGATGTCCAGGCCGAAACTGCTGATGTGCGATGAGCCTTCTCTCGGATTGGCGCCGGCCATCACCCAGGAGATCCTTACGATCTTCAAGTCCTTGAACAAGGACAACGGCATGACATTGCTCGTGGTCGAGCAAAACGTCGACATCACCCTTCAATACGCCGACAGGGCTTTCGTCATCGAGGCTGGCCAGATCGTCGCGAGCGGCGCTGCGAGCACCCTGATCGATAACGAAGACATCAAGAAATCATATCTGGGAGTCGCCTGATGAGTCTCTTCTTCCAGCTCGTCGTCAGCGGCTTGACCACGGGTGCTATCTACGCCGCGCTCGCGCTGGCGCTCGTTCTCATTTTCCGGGCGACGAACGTCGTCAATTTTGGTCAGGGCGAGATGGCGACTTTCTCGGCCTATGGGGCCTGGCAATTGATGCAGTGGGGTGTGCCGCTCTGGCTCGCCGTCCTCGTGAGCCTCCTGTCGGCATTCGCTGTCGGAATCGTGACGTTCCGCCTGATCATCCGACCCATGATGGACGCTCCGGTGGAAGCGGTCGTCGTCATCACGCTTGGCATCCTTGTGTTATTCCAGGCTGCCTGCATGTGGATTTGGGGGGCGGAACAGCTCTCCTTCCCAAGCCTTTTCCCGGATGGCGGGTTCAGCATCGGCGACGTCCGCGTGCTTGCCTCGGCCGTCGGGACGCTGGTGATCCTCCTGGCGATTGCGCTGGCGATGGGCTTTATCTTCCGCTTCACCAAGCTCGGATTATCGATGCGCGCAGCGGCCTTCGACCGTACACGCAGCGTTCTTGTGGGTGTCGATGTCGAGCGCATGCTGATGCTGGGTTGGGGCTTCGCCGCCGTCATTGGCGCTTTGGCCGCGATTCTGATCGCACCCCGCCTGTTTCTTAGCCCAACGATGATGACCCCAATCCTCTTTTATGGCCTGGCGGCCGCGACACTCGGCGGCTGGGATAGTCCGCTAGGCGCCATCGTCGGCGGCCTCGCGGTCGGCGTCGCAGAGAGCCTGGGAGCGAGCTACCTATCGTTCATTGGAGCCGACATGCGTATCGCAGTTCCGATCGCGCTGACGTTGACCATCCTGCTCGTGAAGCCCGTCGGCCTGTTCGGCTCCTACAAGGTGACAAAACTATGAGAGACGTTTCCCTCTCAACCGCGATCAAGCTTGGTGTCTTCGCGATCGTCGCGGTATTGATCCCGGTTTTCGCCCCCGCCTACGCTCTCCAGGAAGTGGCCATCGCGATCGCCTATGCCATCGCGATCCTCGGTCTCAACCTGCTGATGGGATATGCTGGGCAGATTTGCCTTGCCCAAGGGACGCTGTTCGGTGTCGGCGCCTATGTCACTGCGATCCTGAACGCGACTTACGGCGTTTCTCCCCTGGCCACACTTCCGGTCGCGGCTGCAGTCGCCGCCGCCGTCGGCCTGGTAATCGGCCTTCCGGCGCTCAGGCTCCAAGGCCTGCAGTTGGCCATCGTCACGTTTGGTATCGCAGCAGCATTTCCTCAATTGCTCCTGAAGATGGGAAGCCTGACCGGAGGCGTATCCGGGCTTCCGATCGACGCGCCTGAATTGCCTAAAATCATGGCGGACGCCCCGGAGCTGTGGCTTTACCTCGTCTCGCTCGCCTGCGCCGGCGTCGGAGCGTTGCTTGTTTCCCGAATGCTGTTCGGCGATGTGGGCCGGGCCCTCAGGGCGCAGCGCGACAACCCTCAGATTGCTCAAGCGCTCGGTGTGAACCTCACACGCGCCCGACTGTGGGCGTTCGCGGTAAGCTCGGCGCTCGCGGGACTGGGTGGTGGGGTATTTGCCATGGTCAGCGGCTTCATCAGCCCGGAATCTTTCCTGGCGATCCTGTCCATCAACATCGTCATCGGCAGCATCGTCGGCGGCGTCACCAGCATCGTCGGCGCGTTTATCGGCGGCCTGTTCATGGTTTTCGTTCCGAGCTGGGCATCCGATATCAACCTGAGCCTCGGCAATCTGATTTACGGCCTCGCGCTGATCCTCATCATGATGGTCGCACGCAACGGAGTGACTGGTTTCATCGAAAAATGGCTTTCGATGATTTTTCGGAGGGCGGCTGGCTGAGAGCCCGCCATCGAACTGGGAGGAACTGAAATGAGACTGATCTCGATACTGAAGGGCTGCACGGTGCAGTTGGCGGCGGCCGCGTTGCTCGTCGCTTCCCACGCTAGCGCCGCCGAACCGTCGCCGGGCGTCACCGATGACACGATCAAGGTTGGGGTGACCGGACCTTTGACCGGTCCGGTCGCGGTCGTCGGCGGCGTCGCCGAGGGTATTAGGGCGCGTGTCGAACAGGCCAACGCCGAAGGTGGCGTCAAGATGGGCGACGGCAAGACACGCAAGATCGAACTCGTCATCGAGGACGATGGCCTTGATCCGCAGCGTACGTTGGCGAATGTCCGCAAGATGGTGGAAAAGGACAAGGTCTTCGCCTTGGTCGGCACGGCTGCCACCCCGAACAACCTCGCGATCGGACGCTACATCACCCAGAAGAAGGTACCGAACGTCTTCATGTACTCCGGAGTTATTTCCCTGAACGCTCCTGAATGGGAAGTTGGGTTCGTGCCATCCTTCTCGACCGAAGCGGACGCCTTCGCCGAATATCTCGCGATCAACAAGCCCGACGCCAGGGTCGCGTTCCTGTATCTGAACACGGAAACCGGCCAAACATTCATGAAGGCATTCGACCGCGCGGTCGAGGGTTCGGCGATTAGGGTGGTCGAACGTCAACCTGTGACATCACAAGACCCCACTGTGGAAACCCAGCTCAATACGCTGAAGGCCTCCGGCGCCGACACGCTCGTCATCATCGCCGCGCCTCGCCAAGGCGGCGAGGCCATCCGCTTCCAATCGGAAAGCGGCTGGAAGCCGTTGACCTTGGTCACAAATCTCTCGTCTTCGTATCCGGTCCTTCAGTCCGTTGGCCTGGAAAATGCCAAGGGTATCATCACCTCAGACTTCCTGAAGCCGATCATCAGCGACCAGAAGTCCAGTGATGAGGGCATCAACCGATACCTCGATGCCATCAAGTCGGCCAAAGTGAACTTCGTCTTCGCCAACACAATCGGCCAAACCGGTTATTCGATCGGCGATGCGCTTATCCAGTCACTTGAAAAGCTAAAGGAGCCGACTCGCGAAGAACTGATGAAGGTCGTCCACAATATGGACGGCTGGACGACCCCGCTGCTTTTCGACGGCATCAAAGTGACAACCAAAGAAGGCTCCGACATCTATCCGATCGAGGCACTCCAGCTTTACCAATTCGATGGGCTGCAATACAATCCGGTCGGCGGGGTATTGCATTTTGAAGGAGATACGCACGAGTAGTTTTACGCGCCCGGCGGGTGCTGATTAAACCGGCGCAAATACTCGATCGATCAACCAAGCTGGGCGGACTCGACGACGCATGTCGAGCCCGCCCGGCTGGAGCTCCGATAGGCCTCGAAACCTCAAATATATGCGTGCTTTTACCGAAGCATTCCCTGACGAAGAAATCGTGCAACAGCTTGTTGCACATTTGCCCTGGGGCCATAACGAGCTCCGAGTGACTAACGATAGACGATCATCGTGATGCAAGGGCATCTATTCGCAGCAGATTCAGACATCCACGCAAGATGAATGAAGCGACGCTTAAGGGATGCTTTGTACCCCTCACCCGCTTCGGCTTATGTGTTCCTGACGATAGATTACGTCACATTTACAATTTAAGTCGAATTATATCATTCCCACAAGCAGCTGCCGTCACCAATCTTCACCCCCAGATCAACGGCCGCCAGTCTCCCTGCCGGCGAGGAAATCGAAGCGGCTGTTTCACAAAAACAGCTTAAATTAGAAATTATTGTCTACAAAATTTGTAGATTATACGGTTCCATAGCCCGGTCGACTTCAGCGCTGAGATTTCGAATGCCCTTTGAATGTTTCTTCGGGCGCATGTGACCTGCCGACTTCTTCCAATATCAACAGGAGATTTCCATGAGCAATCCGGTTCTCGTCAATCAGATCATTCCCGACACCGATGTCATCCCGCTGACCGGCCGTGTCGGCGCCGAAATCAGGGGGCTCCGCCTTGGTGGAGAGCTTTCGGATGCGACGGTGGCAGCTGTCAACCAGCTCCTGCTGAAGCACAAGGTCATCTTCTTCCGGGATCAGGGGCACCTTGACGATTCCGAACAGGAATCCTTTGCACGCCGCCTGGGCGACCTCGTGCCTCATCCAACCCAGGGTCCGGTCGCCGGCACGGCTTCCATCCTCAACCTCGATTCCAGCCGCGGCGGCGGTAGAGCCGACCAGTGGCACACCGACGTTACCTTCGTCGACGCCTACCCCAAATTCTCCGTCCTTCGCGGTGTCGTCATTCCGGCAGCCGGCGGCGATACGATCTGGTCCAACACTCATGCCGCCTACGAAAGTCTGCCGACGCCGCTCAAACTACTGGCGGACAATTTATGGGCCATTCACAGCAATGCCTACGACTACGCCGCCGTGCGCCCTCGCGCCACCGCTGAGGAGAAGAAGCATTTCGAAGAAGTTTTCACCTCGACCATCTACGAGACAGAGCATCCGGTCGTGCGTGTTCATCCGGAAACGGGCGAAAGGTCGCTGCTGCTCGGTAATTTTGTTCAGCGGCTGATCGGCGTGTCGAAGAGCGATTCCGCGAAACTCTACGAGGTCTTCCAGTCCTATGTCACCGCCCCGGAAAATACCGTGCGCTGGCGCTGGAGAGCCGGGGATGTGGCAATCTGGGATAATCGCGCCACCCAGCACTATGCCGTCAACGATTATGGCGACCAGCACCGCGTCGTGCGCCGCGCCACCGTTGACGGCGACGTCCCCGTCAGCATCGACGGTCGCCGCAGCATAACCCATGTCAAGGCCGCCAAACCGCAAGCAAAGGCGGCGTGATCACCGACGCGCAGATGTTGCCCGGCACAGCTCCTACCAGAGCTTCATGTGCCGGTTGACGTCCTTGTAGAGCAGGTAGCGGAAGCGGCCGGGGCCGCCGGCGTAACAGGCCTGCGGGCAGAAGGCGCGCAGCCACATGAAGTCGCCGGCCTCGACCTCGACCCAGTCCTGGTTCAGACGATAAACGGCCTTGCCTTCCAGCACATAGAGACCGTGCTCCATGACATGGGTTTCCATGAAGGGGATCACCGCCCCAGGCTCCAGCGTGACGATATTGACGTGCATGTCGTAGCGGACATCGGCCGGATCGATGAAGCGGGTCGTGCCCCAGCGGCCGTCGGTATCGGGCATCGCCCGGATCGGATGGTCGTCCTCATGGGTGACGATCGCCGGCGGCGGCTCCAGCCCGTCGACCTCCTGAAACGCCTTGCGGATCCAGTGGAAGATCGCCGCGGTCGAACCATCGTTTTTTAGGCGCCAGGCCGAGCCGGCGGGAATATAGACGAAGGAGCCGGCGCGCAGCACATGGCTTACGCCGTCGAGCTCCATCGTCATGCCGCCTTCGACGACGAAGAGCACCGCTTCCGCCCGTTTGTCGGGTTCCGGCCGGTCGCTTCCGCCGCCCGGCTGAACCTCCATGACATATTGCGAGAACGTTTCGGAGAAGCCGGAAAGCGGCCGGGAGAGAACCCATGCCCGCGTTCCCGTCCAATGCGGAAAGACGCTGGTGACGATATCGCTCATGACGCCGCGAGGGATGACCGCGTAAGCCGTGGTGAAAACGGCTTTGCCGGAAAGCAACTGGGTCTGCGGCGGCAAACCGCCGAGCTTCGAATAATACTCTGTCTTGTCCATTGATGCGGCTTTCCAGGCAGGTGTCTTTCCATCTGCTTTATGCGCCGCCGGCCCGTTAGGCAACTCCCAATGGCCCGCGCCACCTACCGCTCGGCCATCACCAAATGGCCCGGCCCGACCTCGCGATAGGCGGCATTCGCAGGCTGATAATCGACCGGCCGCATCGGGCTCTTGATCTCGTCATTCGCCACCATCCGCTTCTCATGGCGGCGGTCGGGATCGGGCACCGGCACGGCGGCGATGAGTTTTCGGGTATAAGGATGCTGTGGATTTTCGAAGACGGCGGCGCGCGGGCCGATCTCGACGATCTCGCCGAGATACATCACCGCCACCCGGTGGCTGACGCGCTCGACCACCGCCATGTCGTGCGAAATGAACAGGAAGGCGAGGTTGAGGCTCTGCTGCAGGTCGAGCATCAGGTTGATGACCTGCGCCTTGATCGAAACGTCGAGCGCCGAGACACTTTCATCGGCGACGATGACTTTCGGCTGCAGGGCAAGCGCCCGGGCAATGCAGATGCGCTGGCGCTGGCCGCCGGAAAATTCATGCGGATAACGCGCCGCCATCTCAGGCGACAGACCGACCTTGACCAGAAGGTCGGCAACGACCTCCTTGGCCTGTTTCGGGCTGCCCATCCGGTGTTCGAGATAGGGTTCGGCGATCGCAGCGCCGACCGTCATGCGCGGATTGAGGCTGGCAAACGGATCCTGGAAGATCATCTGCACGGATTTGCGCATTTCGCGCAAATCCTTCCTGTCGAGGCCGAGCACCTCCCTGCCCTCGACGAGAACCGAACCGGCCTGCGGCTCGATCAGACGCATGATGGCGCGGCCAGTCGTCGACTTGCCGCAGCCGGATTCGCCGACGAGCGACAGCGTCTCGCCGGCATGAAGATCGAAGGAAACGTTTTCCACCGCATGCACGCGGCTGGTCAGCCGGCCGAACAGGCCGGAGTGAATGTCGAAACGCTTGGTGAGGTTCTTCACCTGCAGTACCGGCGTCACCGCTACGGTATCGGCGGCCTCGGTCGGAATATCGGATTCCCCCGTTGCCGTATTGACCACCGGGAAACGCAGCGGCCTCTGCCGGCCCTGCATCGAACCGAGCACCGGCACGGCCGACAGCAGCGCTCGGGTATAGGGGTGTTTGCCGCGGTGGAAGATATTGGCGGTGGGGCCGCTTTCCACCTGTTCGCCGCGATACATCACCACCGTCCGGTCGGTGATCTCGGCGACGACGCCCATGTCATGGGTGATGAACAGAACGGAAGTCCCCTCCTCCTCCTGCAGCATCTTGATGAGATCGAGGATCTGGCCCTGGATCGTCACGTCGAGCGCCGTCGTCGGCTCGTCGGCGATCAGCAGTTTCGGCCGGCTGGCGAGCGCCATGGCGATCATCACCCGCTGGCGCATGCCGCCGGAAAAACGATGCGGATATTCGTCGAAGCGCGAGGCGGCCGACGGGATGCGGACTTTTTCCAAGAGTCTGATCGTCTCGGCTTTGGAATCGGCCCGGCTCATATCGGAGTGGCAGAGCAACGCTTCGGAAATCTGATCGCCGATGGTGAAGAGCGGGTTGAGCGAGGTCATCGGCTCCTGGAAGATCATCGCCACCTCATTGCCGCGCACCTGCCGCATCGCACGTTCCGGCAATGCCAGCAGGTCGCGGCCGCCGAGCATGACCCGGCCCTCGACGCGGCTGCTATCGGCCTGCAACAGCCGCATGATCGACAGCGAGGTGACGCTCTTGCCGGAGCCGGATTCGCCGACAATCGCGACCGTTTCACCCGGTGCGACGGTGAAGGAAACGTCGCGCACCACAGGCTTCCAACCGCCGTCGACTAGAAAGGAGGTGGTCAGCCCCTCGACGGAAAGAACGGCGGCGGTTGTCTCTATCGGTTGCGCTTGAACCTCAGCCATATCGCTCCCCTTGCGGCTTAATCCGGCCAGCGAAGCGCAGCATCGAAGCGGTGCCGGCTGCGATTTTCGATCGGCGTTGCGATGATCTCGTTGGAGGCGCGCGCCTTGTCGAGTTCCTCAGCCAGGCGGTTAGCGACGATCGTCTCCTGGCCCGGATGCAGGTTGCACGGGTCGAGGTAGAAATAGCGGTGCTCCACCTCGTGGTCGCGCACGATGATCGGCGGGCTGCCCTTCGCCAGCGCATCGGCCAGATCCCAGGCGGTGATATGGGCCTGCTCGGCATCGACGATCAGGCGCAGCCGCTCCAGTGGATTGTCGGTCGGGTCGGGCTCGATCAGCACGGTCAGACCGGGGCGGCCGTCGAGTGTACGCTTCCACAGGTTGAGATAGCCGGTCTCGCGTTCGCGGATGACGGCATGATCGCGGTTTTCCCAGGCTTCGAGTGCCGCCATGACGCCAAAGATGCTCTCCTTGCCGACCTTCATGCCGCGGCCGATGCCCATATTCTGCAGGAAGGCATGGCGCACCAGCTCCTTCCGGCCGGCGACGATGCCCGACGTCGGGCCGCCGAGGAATTTGTGGCCGGAATAAAGCGCGATATCGGCCCCCTGCTCCAGGAAGATCCGGAGATCATATTCCGAGGCCGCATCGACGATCACCGGCACGCCCCTGGCATGGGCGATCTCGACGAATTCCTTCAGGTTCAACAGGCCGTAGTCGACGACATGGTGGGAGACGACATAGACGGCAGCGGCGGTCTTTTCGGTGATCGCCTTTTCCATGTGGAAACGGTGCGTCGAGGTTGCCTGGCCGATCAATACGGCCTTGCCGCCGGCAAGCCGGATTGCCTGGTCGACCGGAGCGCCGTAGCTGACCACATGGCCCATCTGCACCAGCACTTCGTTCTTCTCGGACACGGCATCCGGCAGCTTCTCGATCGCCAGCAGATTGTCGCCGGTGATAGCGCCGGCGACCACCAGCGAAATACCGGCCGAGCAGGAGGCGGTGACGAAACCCGCCTCGCCGCCGGTCAGGCGGGTGATGACCGCACTTGCCTTGCGCTGCAGGTCGTTGATCTCGACGAAATGCGGCAGGATCGACGCCATCGCTTCGATCGCCTCCGGCACCACGATCGAGGCGCCGAGGCTGGTCATCGTGCCGGATACGTTGATGACGGGGCGAAGGCCGAGCGAAGGTCTGATATCAGTGGACATGAAGGTCTCCAGAAGTCTGGTCGAGGAACGGGCCATGGTGGCCGCTGCTCCCAATATGAAAGCTCTCGTCAGCCATTCAAGGCGACGATCGCCTCGATCTCGACGGTGATGTTGCCGGGCAGAGAGCCGAAGCCGACGGCCGAGCGGGCATGCTCGCCGGCCCCGCCAAAGACGGCAATCAGCAGATCCGAGCAGCCGTTGATGACGCTCGGATGATCCTCGAACTCCGGCACGGCATTGACCATGCCGAGCAGCTTGACCACCCGCTTGACGCGGGAGAGATCGCCGAGCGCATCATGCATGACGGCGAGCAGGTTGATACCGGTCAGCCGCGCATGCCGATAGGCCTCCTCGACGCCGACGCCGCCGCCGACCTTGCCGGCATGCAGGAAGCCGTCGGCCTCGCGCGGGCCCTGGCCGGAGAGGTAGAGCATATTGCCCTCCACCACATGCGTCACGAAATTGGCGATCGGCGGCGGTGGCGGCGGCAGCTTGATGCCGAGGGCGGCTAACCGTTGGTAAGGCGAGTTCTCAACCTTGCCGGCGGCGTTGGGAAACTGATTCACGCAAACTCCTGTCATGCGAATTGGATTGGACGAATTGAATTGGTGGCCGACTGAGAGGTCGGCGGATTAAAGGTCCTTGCGAAGTCTTGGGTCGAGCATGTCTCTCAGGCCATCGCCGACCATCTGCAGTGACAGCACCGAGAGGATGATGGCGACACCGGGAAATAGCGTCATCCAGTCGGCCTGGCCGATATATTGCCGGCCGGCGGCGATCATCGTTCCCCAGGTCGGAATTTCCGGGCTGACACCGAGGCCGAGGAAGGAAAGGCCGGCTTCGGCGAGCATTGCACTGGCAAAGAGGAAGGTGGCCTGCACCAGGATCGGCGACAGCAGATTGCGCAGCACATGCCGGGTCATGATGTGAAAGGTGGAAATGCCGAGCGCCCTCGCCGCCTCGACATAGGGCAGCTCGCGAATGACCAGCGTCGAGGCACGCACGATGCGAGCAAGGCGCGGCGCATAGACGATCGACAGCGCGATGATGACAGTGGTCAAGGACGGGCCGAGGGCGGCGACGAGGGCGATCGCCAGCAGAATATCCGGGAAGGCCATCATCGCGTCGATCAGCCGGGCGATCGGCGTGTCGAGCTTCTGGAAAAAGCCGGCAAGCAGGCCGAGCGTCACGCCGATCACCGCTGACAGGCTGACGACCGCAACGCCGACCAGCAGCGACAGGCGGCCGGCAAAGATCGTGCGCGAAAAGACGTCGCGGCCGAACTCGTCCGTGCCGAAGAAGAAGATGCCGCTTGGCGGTTTCAGCCGGTTGACGATCGAAAGTTTGGACGGCGAATAGGGCGCGACAATAGGGGCAAAGACCGCCAGCAGCACGAAAATCGCCAGGATCAGCAGGCCGAAGGCCACCGTCTTGCGCTTCAGCAGGCGGCGGAGGAATTTGCTGCCTTCGCTCTCGGCTGATTTGATTGCGATATCGGCCATCAGTAGCGCACCCTCGGATCGACCAGCAGATAGAGCATGTCGATCGCAAAATTGATCAACACATAGAGCGCGGCGATGACCAGCAGCGCCCCCTGGATGACGGGATAATCGCGGCGCAGCACCGCCGAGACGACGAGATTGCCGACCCCCGGCAGGCCGAAGACCGTTTCGGTGACGACGGCGCCGGAAATCAGCACCGCCGCCGTCAGGCCGAGCACCGTCAGGATCGGGATCAGCGCATTCTTCAGCGCGTGCTTGAGGATGACCTTGCGCTCGACCAGCCCCTTGGCACGCGCCGTGCGGATGTAATCATCGCCGAGCACATCGAGCATCGAGGCGCGGGTGAAACGCAGGATCAGCGCCGAGGAAACGATGCCGAGCGCAAAGGCCGGCAGCGTCAGATGATACATCCGGTCTGGGAAGGTCGAGCCGGGGCCGCCATAACCCGAGACCGGGAAGAGGTTGAGCCGGACGGCGAAGAACTGCATCAGGATGAGGCCGAGCCAGAAGCTCGGGATGCTGGCGGCAAACATCGCCAGCGTCGTTGCCGCCTGGTCGACGAAGGAGCCGCGCCGATAGGCGGCGTAGATGCCGATCGGCAGAGCGATGACGCTGGCGATGGCAAGCGAAAACAGCGTCAGGAAGAAGGTCGGCTCGGCGCGGTCGAGCAGAGCCGACGTCACAGGCATGTTGAGGAAGATCGACTGGCCGAGGTCACCCTTCAGCAGCTGGCCGATATAATAGACATATTGCAGGCCGAGCGACTGATCGAGCCCGAGCCGGGTTCGGAGATCGGCAACATCCTGCGGCGTCGCATCCGGCCCGAGCATGACGGCGGCCGGGTCACCCGGCGTCACCCGCACGATGACGAAGACGATCGTCACGACGAGAAACATCACGACGATCATGCCGAACAGGCGCTGGAGGATGTAGCGGATCATCCGAACTGCTCCTGCGCTCGGTGCATGCAGGACTGCAGCGGAACGTCCCGCTCGCCCTCATTCCTGTGCTCGTCACAGGAATCCAGCGCGCCCAAGTCCTTGGGCGCTGAAGACTCCTTGACTGAATACAGGTCAATCACGGCGCAGAAGCGCCGTGGCTGGATCCCTGTGTCGAGCACAGGGATGAGGGAGCAAGCGGTGACCAACGAACTCTCCATCACTTCTTGATCGAAGCGTTCCAGAAATACGGCCAGGGAGCGGGATCGACGCCGTCGAGCTTGACCGACTTTGCCGAGACGGCGTTGAAATCGCCGATCTTCATGAAGGGCGCGTCTGTATAGATCGCCTTCTGGACATCGGCCCAGAGTGCGACGCGCTTCTTCGGATCGACTTCCGAAGTGAAGGCATCGACGGCGGCCTTGCGGGCCGGCGTATCCCACCAGCCGGGCGAGCTGGTCGAGAGCGAACCGATGAGCGCCGGCTCCGGCAGGAAGGGGCTGTGGGTGATGTAGATATCCCAGAGCTTCGGATCGGTGCGGCGCTGCGTCAGCGTCGCCCAGTCGACCACCTGCATATCGACGGTAAAGCCGGCAAGCTTCAGATATTCGGCGGCGACCTGCGCCATCTTGTAATGGAATTCATACTGGCGGCTGGTCAGGATGCGGATCGGCTCGCCATTATAGCCAGCCTTCTTGGCGGCAGCCGCCGCCCCTTCCGGATCGGCGACATTGTAGGCGCCCTCGACACCGGCATCCGTCGACCAGGAGAATGTCTTCGGATAGATGGCACCGTCGAGCGCATAAAAATCCGTGCTGCCGAAAGCCGCGGCCAGCATGTCTTCCATGCTGAGCGCCTGGCGGATCGCCTTACGGACTTCGACATTCGCAGCAACGCCTTCCCCAGTGTTGAAGACGAAGACCGGATAACCGAAGGGTTTTAGCATGACCGGCTGCGAGGCCGTGGAGGCCTTCACCTTGTCGTAGGATTCGACGGCGATCGAATCGACATAATCATACTGGCCGGAGATCGCTGCCTCGACGCGGGTGTTCGGATCCGGCACCGGCACGAAGCGGATTTCATCGAGATATTGATGGCGAGCGCCGCCATAGCCGTTGCTGTCGCCTTCGCGGGACTTGTAGCCGTCGAAGCGGACGAGCTGGATATACTGGTCGGCCTTGCGCTCCTTCAGCATATAGGGGCCGGTGCCGATGAACTGCTTCATCGGCTCGTCCTGCTTTTCCGACGGGATGATGATCGCCGCCGAATTGTTGAAGGCGAGCAGCGAGGTCAGCGGCGCATAGGGCTGTTTCAGCGTGATGGTGACGGCCGAGGCATCGCCAGCCGTGATCTTGTCGATGAAGCCGGCCACCTGCTTGCCGCGCGAGGCGATCTTCATCCAGCGGCCGAGCGAGGCGACGACATCCTCCGAGGTCATGTCGCTATTGTCGTGGAACTTGATGCCGGTCCTGAGCTTGATCGTATAGGTTTTGCCGTCGGCACTGATCTCCGGCAGACTTTCGGCCAGCAGCGGCGTGACGTTCCAGCTCTTGTCGAAAGTGTAGAGCGTTTCGAAAATATGCTGGGTGACGATGCCGACGAGATCGGCCGTCGACGACATCGGATCAAGTGTCGGCGGTTCGCCGATGGTCGCGACATTGATGACGCCGCCCTTTTCCTGGGCAAGCAGGGTCGAAGGCAGAGCGACAAGCGCGGTGCCAAGGAGAAATGCAACAAATGTTTTCATGTGAGGGCTCCCGACAAGTTCCACAATTATGTAATTCATCTTTTTGTAACAGAATAAGAGCTGGATCGATCCTGTCAAGCGCGGGCGACCGATTATGCTCTCTGTCGGGTACTTAACGCTAGAAAACACAATCTTCGGCTGCGCTCTGCACGAAGGCTGCGCATTATGCCAAAGTGAGCAATCACCTGCGATCTGGCTTTAACGGAACGGGTAAATAGATGAGCATCGATTTCGAAGATGGAAAATGGCTGAACGAACCGGCCAGCTGGCGCGTGGACGACACCGCCCTTACCCTGACGACCGATGAAAAAACCGATTTCTGGCGGGAGACCCATTACGGTTTCACCCGCGACAGCGGCCATTTCCTCGCCTTTCCCACGCCCGAGAGCTTCACCGCCCAGATCCGCATCCAGGGCGAATTCCGCACCCTCTACGACCAGGCCGGCCTGATGGTGCGCCTCGACGAAAGCCGCTGGGTCAAAACCGGCGTCGAATTCACCGACGGCGAAGCCTTCCTCAGCACCGTCGTCACCAACGGCCGGTCCGACTGGTCGGTCTCCCAGCCCTTCAAGGAACTCGAGGATTTCCACATTCGCGTCACTGTCGCAGGCGGCGCCCTGCGCATCCAGGCCTCCCGCGACGGCAGCTTCTGGCCGCTGCTGCGGCTAGCGCCCTTCCCGGTTGCCGGCGGTTACGAGGTCGGGCCCATGGCATGCACGCCGGAGCGAAGCGGATTGACGGTGCGGTTTTCGGAGTTTTCGATTGTGGCAGCGATTACGACGGATCTGCATGATTTGAGTTAAGAGTTGGGCGATGCTCAGATTGTCTTAGAGCCAACCGCAGCGACGTTAACGCGGAGCTGCAGCATCGATGTACCGCGGCCGAGTGGGCAGTAGCAGCGAAGTGGAGACGGCAAGGCAAGCCGGAATCCATTGGGACAGCGTTCTGGAAAGCCCGGTCAACACCCGAATCGGTGGCGACCTCCCGTCTCTCCCCGCACCGTCGCAGCACTGTCATTTTCGAGATGACATCCGCCCCGTTCTCTGCGAAAAAGAGCGCGATGAGAGACAGGGGCGCCCGTCGACAGACGGGCTGAGAAGCACCCTTCGAACCTGAACCGGATAATGCCGGCGGAGGGAGTCGCTCGGGGTCGCGGCTTAGCCCGCACGAACCGCCCCGTGCCCGCCCCCGCCTGAAAGGGGCCACATGCAGACCAGGACTACACCAGGAGCCATGCTGAAGGCGATGCGCGAAAAGCCGCCGCTCGTGCAGTGCATCACCAATTACGTCGCCATGAACATCGCCGCGAATGTTCTATTGGCCGCCGGCGCCTCGCCGGCCATGGTGCATGCCGCTGAGGAAGCCGGCGAATTCGCCGGCATCGCCAATGCGCTGACCGTCAATATCGGCACGCTGTCGCCGCAATGGATCGACGGCATGCAGGCGGCGGCGAAGGCAGCGACCTCAGCCGGCAAACCCTGGGTGCTCGATCCGGTCGCCCATTATGCCACGGCTTTCCGCCGCGATGCGGTCGCCGGCCTGCTGGCGCTCAAGCCGACGATCATCCGTGGCAATGCTTCCGAAATCATCGCGCTTGCCGGCGGCGAGAGCCGCGGCCAGGGCGTCGACAGCCGCGATCCGGTCGAGCAGGCCGAAGGTTCGGCGCGACGGCTGGCCGAGCGCCAGCAAGCGGTCGTCGCCGTCACCGGTGCGGTGGATTTCGTCACCGACGGTGAAAAGGCGGTGCGCATCACAGGCGGATCGGCCTTGATGCCGCGGGTCACCGCGCTCGGCTGCTCGCTGACCTGCCTCGTCGGCGCCTTTGCCGCCACAGCACCCGAAGATATCTTCGGCGCGACGGTCGCGGCACTCGCAACCTTCGCCATCGCCGGCGAAGAGGCAGCACTCGGTGCGGCCGGGCCTGGCTCCTTCGCCTGGCGTTTCCTCGACGCGCTGAACGCGCTCGACGGCGAAACGCTCGATGCCCGGGCAAGGATCTCGGTCGCATGAAGCTCTTCGATCTGTCGCTCTATCTCGTCCTCGACCCCGATCTCTGCGCCGGGATCGGCATGGTCGAAACCGCGCGCCGTGCCGTTGCTGGCGGCGCGACGATGGTGCAGCTGCGCGACAAACAGGCCGGCACGGCCGGAGTGATCGAAACCGGACGCGCCTTGAAACAGGCGCTCAATGGAAGCGGCGCCCTCCTCATCGTCAACGATGATGTCGAGGCGGCCATCGCCATCGACGCCGACGGCCTGCATATCGGCCAGGAGGACATGGATGCGCGCACGGCGCGAGAGATGATCGGCCCCGGGATGATCCTCGGTCTTTCGGTGGAGACAGAAGCGCTTGCCGCTGCCGTCGATCCCAGCATCGTCGATTATACCGGCGTCGGGCCGGTGTTTGCGACGCCGACCAAGGCCGACCACAAGCAGCCGATCGGTTTTGCCGGCATGGCACGGCTGGTGGCGGCTTCGCCGGTGCCCTCGGTTGCCATCGGCGGTCTCAAGGCGGACCATGTGGCCGCGGTTTTTGCCGCTGGCGCCAAGGGGGTTGCGGTCGTTTCGGCCATTTGCGGCACGCCGGACGCCGAAGCGGCGACGCGCCGCATTGCCGCAGAAATTCGAAAGGCCCGCGCATGATCCGCAACGTCCTCTCCATCGCCGGCTCCGACCCGTCGGGCGGCGCCGGCATCCAGGCCGATCTCAAGGCCTTCTCCGCCCGCGGCGTCTACGGCATGGCGGTGCTGACCGCGCTGACGGCGCAGAACACGCAAGGGGTGAGCGGCGTGCATCTGGTGCCGCCTCCATTCGTCGCCGATCAGATCAACGCTGTCTTTGCCGATGTGCGCGTCGATGCCGTCAAGATCGGCATGATCGCCAATGCCGGCATCGCCGAGGCCGTCGCCGCAGCGCTTTCCTCAGCCTTGGCCACAGCGCTGGCCGATGGGCACCACATCCCCATCGTCATCGACCCCGTGATGATCGCCAAGGGCGGGGCCGCCCTGCTCGCGCCCGAAGCCGTCGATGTGCTGACCCGCAGGTTGCTGCCGTTGGCGACGCTTTTGACCCCGAACCTGCCGGAGGCCGCCGCCCTGCTGCACCAGCCGGTGGCGACAAACCGGGCTCACATGGCTGCGCAGGCCGAGCAGTTGCGCGCGCTCGGCCCGGCCGCGGTGCTGGTCAAGGGCGGCCATCTCGACAGCGACGACAGCCCCGACGTGCTTGCCACCGCCGACGGCCTGCACTGGTTCGAAGCTCAGCGCGTGCCGACCAAAAACACCCACGGCACCGGCTGCACGCTCTCCAGCGCGCTGGCGGCCGAGCTTGCCAAGGGCGCCTCGGTGTCTGAAGCCGTCGCCATCGCCAAGGATTATCTCGCCGGCGCGGTCGCGGCTGCGGGAAGCCTTGCCGTCGGCTCCGGCCATGGCCCAGTGCAGCATTTTCATGCGCTTTGGAAAGTGGACAGATAAGCGCTCGCATCGACGCACGCCTTCCATCGAAAACGGCCCGGCCTCCCCGGGCCGTTTTTGCGTTCGGCAGCTATCTTGCTTTGAAAGCAGGAGCGTAACGGCGGGCAGCACTGCCAGCCATCTCAAAAATGCCTGTTGACAAGCCCAGCCAGATCGCCAAATCTATGTCACTAAAAGGGGATATGTTCCTCAATAACGGAACACCAGGAGGAATAACGGGTGCCAGACCTGCTTGTGAACTTATACTCCACAAAGCTTGCCGACCTGAAACGGAAAGCCGACGATGTCGGTATTTCCGTCCGCCCGGCCCTCCCCCCGGAATTGCATCTCGTCGTCAACTGGGTTCGCGACCAGTTCAGCGAAAACTGGGCGAGCGAAGTGGCAATCGCCTTCTCCCGCCAGCCCGTTGCCTGCCTGATCGCCGTCGATGGCGGCAAGCTTCTCGGCTTTGCCTGTTACGACACGACGGCGCGCGGCTTCTTCGGCCCGACCGGCGTCGACCCGCAAGCGCGCGGCAGGGGCATCGGGCTCGCTTTGTTTTCAGCCTGCCTGCAGACCATGAAGACGCTCGGCCACGCCTATGCCTTTATCGGCGATGCCGGGCCGGTCGATTTCTACGCCAAGACTGCCGGCGCCATCACCATCCCCGCCCCCGACAAGGGCATCTACGAAGGCATGCTGAGAAGCATGCCGAAATGACCATCTGATCCCGGAGCACCAGTTTTGTCCTCGACCCCGCTCGCCCTTTTCGTCGGCCTCCCGAACCCCACAATTTCGGATGATGAATTCGCCCTGTTTCGCGACACCAATCCGCTCGGCCTCTTCGTCGGCCGGCGCAATCAGCGCGAACCGGAGCAGACCAGGCGTCTGATCGAACGCTTCCGGCAAGCTGTCGGCCGCGACGACGCGCCTGTCTTCACCGACCAGGAAGGCGGCCGCGTCCAGCATCTCGATGCCGGCCCCTGGCCGCTCTTCCGCAGCTTCGGCCAGTTCGGCGAACTGGCGCGCCGCGATTTCGATCTTGGCAAAAAAGCACTGCGCCTTTCCTCCCAGGCCATGGGGGCGATGATGACGGAACTCGGCCTTTCGAGCGGCTGCTCGCCCGTGCTCGACCTCGTCTTCGAGACGACCAGCGCGGTCATCGGCGCCCGCTCCTTCGGCCCCGATCCAGATGCCATCGCCGCCCTCGGCCGCGAGGTGGTCGATGGCCTGCTCGAGACCGGCAACATGCCTGTGATCAAGCACATTCCCGGCCATGGCCGTGCGACGCTCGACTCCCACAAGGAGCGTCCGGTGGTCGACGCCTCCCGCGAGACGCTTGTCGCAACCGACTTCAAACCCTTCGTCGCGCTGAAGGATACGCCCTGGGCGATGGTCGCCCATGTCGTCTACTCGGCCTATGATGCGGAACTGCCGGCCTCCGTCTCACCGGTCATGCACGACGTGATCCGCAACGACATGGCCTATGACGGCGTGCTGATTTCCGACTGCATCTTCATGCAGTCGCTCTCCGGCACCCTGCCGGAACGCGTCAGACAGGTGCTCGACGCGGGCTTCGACATCGCGCTCCACAGCCACGGCGACATTGCCGAAAGCGAAGCCGCCGCCAAAGCCGCCCGGCCGCTGACGGAGGCGGCGCTGAAGCGGATCGCCGCCGGCAAGGCCCGCCTCGGCAATCTCAAGATCGACGTGCGCGCCGCTCATGCTGAGGTCGAAGACATGTTCGCAAGCGCGCTGCTCTCCTGACCAACGCGCCATCTCTCACCGCATAGAAAAGGGGAATAAAACATGAAAAAATATTTTCTTGCCGCCGCCGCGCTGACGCTGCTTTCGGGATCTGCCATGGCGCAGACGATCCTGACCGCCAATATCGAACCGGCGACGACCTGGGTGCGCAACTTCAATCCGTTCAACCAGACCTCGTCGCGCCAGTCGACGCTCGACTTCATCTACGAGCCGCTGGTTATTTTCAATCGCTTCGACAGCAACAAGCCGGTCTATCGCCTCGCCGAAAGCTTCAAGCTCTCCGACGACCTGAAGAGCATCGATTTCAAGCTGCGTCCGAACCTGAAATGGTCTGATGGTAAGCCGCTGACGTCGGCCGACGTCAAGTTCACCTATGATTACCTGAAGAAGTTCCCGGCGCTCGACTTCGTCAGCATCTGGAGCTTCATCACCGATATCCAGGTCGTCGACGGCCAGACGGTGCGCTTCTCGCTTGCCAATCCTAGCTCGCTTGCCGCCGAGCAGATCTCGCAGCTGCCGATCGTTCCGGAACATGTGTGGAAGGACGTCGCCGATCCCGTCACCTTTGCCAACGAGACCCCGGTCGGCAGCGGCCCGCTGACGGAAGTGCCGCGCTTCACCGGCCAGACCTACGACCAGTGCCGCAACCCGAACTACTGGGACAACGAACATCTGAAGGTCGATTGCATGCGTTTCCCGCAGCTTGCCGACAACAACCAGATGCTGACGGCAACGGCCGACGGCACGCTCGACTGGGGTGTGTCCTTCATTCCCGATATCGACAATGTCTATGTCTCCAAGGACCCGGCGCATTTCCACTACTGGTATTCGCCGAGCAGCATGGTCGCCTTCCTGTTCAACCTGGAAACGGCAAACGAGAATAACAAGAAGGCCTTCAACGACCTGAAGTTCCGCCGTGCCGTCTCGATGGCGCTCGACCGCAAGACGATGATCGACGTCGCCGGCTACGGCTATCCGACGCTGAACGAAGACCCCGGCCTGATGGGCGAGCTTTACAAGAGCTGGGCGGATCCATCTGTTAAGGCCGACTTCGGCAAGTTCGCAACCTATGACGCCGGCGCCGCCAAGGCGCTGCTCGACGAGGCCGGCTACAAGGACAAGGACGGCGACGGCTTCCGCGACAATCCCGACGGCAGCAAGATCTCCTTCTCGATCATCGTGCCGAGCGCCTGGACCGACTGGATCGACACCGTCAACCTCGCCGTCGAGGGCATGCAGGCGGTCGGCATCGACGCCAAGATCGAAACGCCGGAAGAAGCCGTTTGGACCGGCAACCTGATCAACGGCACCTTCGATGCGGCGATCAACAGCCTGCCGGCATCGGCCTCGCCCTATTACCCCTACAAGCGCGCCTTCAGCGCTTCGGACAAGGGCAAGACCCGTTTCACTGCGCAGCGCTGGTTCAATCCTGATGTCGAAAAACTCGTCACCGAGTTCACCCAGACCGCCGACCTCGCCAAGCAGAAGGACGCGATGAACAAGGCACAGCGCATCGTCGCCGAAAACATGCCGATGATTCCGGTGTTCAACAATCCGAACTGGTATCAGTACAACACCAAGCGTTTCACCGGCTGGTCGACCAAGGAAAACCCCTTCGTCAATCCGTCGATCTCGCGCACCAATTCGGCACGCCTCTTGAACCTGCTCGCGCTCGAGCCGGTCAAGTAAGGGCATTGATCCCGAGAGCGGCGCTTTCAACGCCGCTCTCGTCACGACGGAGTTCCCATGGCTTTCATGCTTCGCCGCCTCGTCTTCTACATGGCAGCCTTTATCGCCGCAGCGACGATCAATTTCTTCCTGCCGCGGCTGATGCCGGGCGATCCGGTACAGATCATGTTCTCCAGCGCCGGCACCGAATTGCCGCCAGAAAGCCTGCAGGCGCTGAAGCTCACCTTCGGTTTCGTCGACGGCCCGCTCTGGCAACAATACCTCACTTATCTCGGCAGCATCTTCACCGGCGATCTCGGCCGCTCGATCAAGTATTTCCCGCTGCCGGTCACCTCGGTGCTCGGTCATGCCCTTATCTGGACCGTCGGCCTGATGGGCACAGCGACAATCATCAGTTTTGCGCTCGGCACCCTCCTCGGCATCGCCGCCGCCTGGCGCCGCGGCAGCAGGTTCGACGTTATCGTTTCCGTTGGCGCAATTTTCGCGACGTCGGTGCCGGCGGTCGTCACCTCGCTGATCGTGCTCTTCATCTTCGGCTTCACGCTCGGCTGGTTTCCGAACGGCTATGCCGCCGATCCCTCGCTCGATCCGGCCTTCAGCCTGCAATATCTCGGCAGCGTCGCCTATCACGGCATCCTGCCGATGGTGACGCTCTGCACCGTGCTGATCGGCGGCTTCACCGTCACCATGCGCAACAACATGATCAACCTGCTCGGTGAAGACTATATCGTCATGGCCCGCGCCAAGGGTCTTTCCGACCGGCATGTGATGCTCTGGTACGCGGCCCGCAACGCGCTGCTGCCGACCGTCTCCAGCCTGGCCATCGCCATCGGCACCATCCTTGGCGGCTCGTTGGTGACGGAGGTGGTCTATAATTACCCCGGCCTCGGCAACATCCTCTACCAGGCGATCCTCGCCCGCGATTATCCCGTCATCCAGGGCCAACTGCTGATCATGACCGCAACCATGCTGGTCGCTAATTTCATCGTCGACGTCAGCTATATCATGCTCGACCCGCGGCTGAAGGGAGCGTGAGATGAAGACCCTGCTTCGAAACCGCAAGGCGCTGATCGGCCTCGTCATCATCGCCGCCATCGTGATCGTCGCGATCGCTGCACCGCTTTTGACACAATACGATCCCGCCGCCCGCACCGGGCGGCCGCACCAGCCGCCATCGCTCGACCATATCCTCGGCACCACCCGCATCGGCCAGGATGTCTTCGCCCGGTTGATCTACGGCGCCCGCACCTCGCTTGCCGTCGGCTTCGGCGCCGGCCTGCTGATCACGCTCGTCGGCACCGCGCTCGGCATCATTTCCGGCTATCGCGGCGGCAAGACCGACGAGGTCATCAGCTTCTTCACCAATATGGTGCTGGTCGTTCCCAACCTGCCGCTGCTGCTGGTGCTGGCCGCCTTCATCGGCCAGGCAAGCCCGCTGGTCATCGCCGGCATCCTCGGCGCCACATCCTGGGCCTGGGGCGCCCGCGTCACCCGCGCCGAAACACTCTCCGTCAAGCACAAGGATTTCGTCAAATCGGCCGAGATGATGGGCGAGCCGCAATGGCGCATCATGACCTTCGAGATTTTCCCCAACGTGATATCGATCGTCGGCATCAATTTCATCGGCAGCGTCATCTTCGCCATCATCACCGAGGCAACGCTTGAATTTCTCGGCCTCGGCGATCCCAGGGCGATTTCCTGGGGCACGATGCTCTACAATGCACAGAAGGCCTCGGCCCTGTCGGTCGGCGCCTGGTGGGATATTCTCACCCCTTGCTTCGCGCTGGCCTTCCTCGGCATCGGCATGTCACTGTTGAATTTCGCCGTCGACGAGATCGCCAATCCGCGGCTGCGCACCGGCAATCACCTGAAGCGCTGGTCCCTGCTCGTCCGTTCCGGGGAGGGCCGCCTGTGACCCAGCCGTTGCTTTCGGTGAGGAACCTCACCATCGACTATATCGGCGAGGAGAAGGATTTCCGCGCCGTCGACGATGTCAGCTTCGACGTGGCACCCGGCGAGGTCTTCGGCCTTGCCGGTGAATCCGGCTGCGGCAAGAGCACCATCGCCTTTGCCATCAGCCGCCTGCACAGGCCGCCGGCGCTGATCCGCAAGCAGAGCCGCATCCTGCTCGACGGTCGCGACGTGCTCGGCCTCGACCGGAAGGCGCTTGCCGCATTCCGCTGGCGCGAGGTCGCCATGGTCTTCCAGAGCGCCATGAACTCGCTGAACCCGGTGCTGCGCATCGAAGCGCAATTCTACGACATGCTGCGCACCCACAAGGGCATGAGCCGTGCCGCGGCCCGCGAGCGTACCGCCGAGATGCTGAGGCTCGTCGACATCGCGCCGGACCGCATGCGCGACTATCCGCATCAGTTTTCCGGCGGCATGCGCCAGCGCATCGTCATTGCCATCTGCATGGCGCTCGATCCGAAGCTCGTCGTCATGGACGAGCCGACGACGGCGCTCGACGTCGTCGTCCAGCGCGAGATCCTGCAGCGCATCAACGAGCTGCGCCGCAGCTTCGGCTTCTCCGTGCTGTTCATCACCCATGATCTCGGGCTGATGGTGCAGTTTTGCGACCGGATCGGCATCATGCTGTCGGGTCAGTTGGTGGAGCAGAACGCGGCCGCGGCGATCTACCGGACGCCGCAGCATGATTACACGAAGAAGCTCTGGGCCTCTTTCCCCTCGCTGCATGGAGGCGTGCTGCAATGAGTAACGCCATCCTCGCACTCGACACGGTGACCAAGACGTTTGGCCACGGTTCGGCGGCCGTGCATGCGGCGCGCGCCATCTCGTTTTCGCTGCGCGCCGGCCGGGCGCTGGCCCTCGTCGGCGAATCCGGCAGCGGCAAGACCACCTGCGCCCGCATGGCGATGCGCGAATATCTGCCGACATCGGGCCGGATTCTCTACAAGGGTCAGCCGGTCGAGGCGGCGAATTCCGCCGAGATCGCCCGCTATCGCCGCTCTGTGCAGATGATCTTTCAGGACCCCTTCGCCTCGCTCAACCCCGCCCACACCATCGCCCATCATCTCCACCGGCCGCTGAAGCTGCATCGCCCGGAGATCAAAGGAAGCGAGATCGACGTCGCGGTCCGCGAACTGCTGAAGCGCGTCCGGCTCGATCCCGATCTCGTCGCGCCGAAATATCCGCATGAACTCTCCGGCGGCCAGCGCCAGCGCGTCAACATAGCGCGCGCACTTGCTGTCAAGCCAGAGGTGATCGTGGCGGACGAACCGACCTCGATGCTCGACGTTTCGGTACGCCTCGGCGTGCTGAACCTGTTGAACGAGATGAAGCAGGAGATGAGCCTCGGCCTGCTCTACATCACCCATGACATCGCTACCGCCCGTTATGTCGCCGAAGACATCGCCGTGATGTATGCCGGCCAGATCGTCGAATGGGGCAGCACCGCCCGGGTGATCGACAACCCGCTGCATCCCTATACGAGGCTGCTGCTCTCGGCCGTGCCCGATCCGGATATCCGCTTCGAGGACCCGAAAGCGCGTCTCAGGCCCGACGAGGTGGACGATATCCGCCGCCGCTCGGCCGTGCAGCAAGACGAGATCGCCGAAGTGGAACCGGGTCATTTCATCCGGATGGTCTGATGCCGGCTTGCTGGCCTCAGCCCGCGCCTCATGCTAGGGGACATTTCCTTTCATATGAGGCGAAACCGTCATGCTGCCCTGGATCCAGCTCGATTCCGCGACCATTCCCGGTGAAACCGGCGAATTGCGATTGAAGCAGCGCGGCAGCGAATTCTCGATCATGCTCGGCGCCAACGAGCTGATGAACAGCCGTCTCAGCGGCTCGGAGGAGGCCCTGGCAACGCTTTCCTGGGAGCGGATCAAGGCGCATCCGAAGCCCAAGCTCCTGATCGGCGGGCTCGGCATGGGTTTTACCCTGCGCGCCGCCCTTGCCGTCCTTCCCGAAGATGCCGGCGTCACCGTCGCCGAACTGGTGCCCGCCGTTGTCGCCTGGGCCCGCGGACCGATGGCCGAGGTGTTCAAGGGCTGTCTCGACGATCCGCGGGTCGGCATCCACCAAGGCGATGTCGGCGAAGCGATCCGTGCCGGCAAGGCCGCCTATGACGCGATCCTGCTCGATGTCGACAATGGCCCGGACGGGCTGACCCGCAAATCCAACGATCGGCTCTACGATTTTAACGGCCTTCGCGCCGCCCGCGACGCGCTTCGCCCCGGCGGCGTACTCGCCGTCTGGTCGTCCGGTCCGGATCCGGATTTCACCCGCCGTCTCAAGGACAGCGGTTTTTCCGTCGATGCGATCAATACGCGCGCCAACGGCAAACGCGGCGGCGCCCGCCACGTCATCTGGCTGGCGGTGAAGCCGATGAAATGACGTTCAAGCGGACGCAATCCTGCGGGCCGCATTGATGGCGCGGCGGGCGCCGGAGCGCAGTTGCGTGGTCTCGGCACCGGCAATGACCAGATCGAAGCCGAATTTCAGCAATTCGCCAGCCCGCTCGCCGTCGGCGGCATAGGCGCAGGCGACTTTGCCGTGGGCGCGGCAGCGCGAGACGGCATGCTGCATGGCGCTATCGATCTCGGCGGCGTTCGGCGCCACCTGGTCGCCGTTCGACAGCGCGATAGAAAGATCGGACGGACCGACGAAGATACCGTCGATGCCGGTAACGCCGAGAATGGCGTCGATCGCCTCAAGCGCTGCTCGGGTTTCGATCATGGCGATGGCGACGGTCAGCGCGTTGGCGTTTTTCAGATAATCATCGCCCGAAAGGCCGGTATGGTTCAGCGCCAGCGACGGTCCCCAGCTGCGCTCGCCGACAGGCGGGTATTTGGTGGCCTTGACGAAGGCTTGCGCGTCTTCGGCTGAATTGATCATCGGCGCGATGATGCCGGAGGCGCCAGCGTCGAGCAGTCGCGAAGCGGAGGCGAAATCGCCGACCGGAATGCGCGCTAAGGCCGGCTTGCCGGCAAGCCTTACCTGCGCGACGGCATTTGCCGCCGACGGCATGTCCCACATGCCATGCTGCATATCCAGAACGACGGTGTCGAAGGCCTCCTGCACCAGATGGTTGGCAAGCGTTGCGTCAGGAATGCCGATCCAGGCGGAGATCATTCCATCCCGGCTGTTCCTGATCCGCTCCGCAAAGCCGTCGATATCAGCGGCACCCATGCCATTCTCCTCAATTCATCAGACTGCCAGCGGCCGTTGCTGCCAGCCAGCGGCAGCGGTTCACACTCTCCGGCGCAGTCGCGATACGATGATCAGGACGGCAATGCCGACTGCGGCCAGAATAGCGCCCCAAAGCATCCAGATCGTTTGAGCGATCATGAAGCTGGACGCCGGATAGGGAAAATAGCCGCTTCCCTGGCCGATCCAGATCAGCCCGAGAAGGACCATAAGCAGTCCAATGATATATCCGATCGTTCGCATGCTTGCGGCACTTTCGCTATGGATTCGATCTCACAATGTCGGGCTGCGTCGCCGATGACAAGGCTTCTGCTGCGGAGAAATAATCCGGCGCCAGAACAGGATGATTTTAGGTCCGCTCGGCCTAAACTCTGAATCCTGTTCTACATTAGTGAGTTAGAGCATGATGTCATAAGAAAACCGCTGACACTTTTCGGCATCATGCTCTAGCCGCTCCTTCCGACTTCGCCCACCAGCCAGGCGCTGAGACCTTCGCTGTGCGCGCTTGGAGATCGCGGCGGCACCAGCCAGTAACCGCGGTCCTGCGCCTCCAGCGGCGGGCCGGCTTCGACCAGCATGCGCGCGGAGAGCAGCGTATCGACGAGACCCATCCAGCCAATCGCCACGCCCTGCCCGCTCAGCGCAGCCTGAACGACCAGTGAATAAGTATTGAAGCTGATATCGCCGCGGCCGGCATTGATGTCGCGAAGGACGGAGAATTCGGTCAGATAACTGCGCCAATCGAACCAGGGCGATGGCATCGGCGTATCGAGATGGATCAGAACCGCCTTGGCAAGCTGCCCCGGATCGTCGAAAGGGCCATTGCGATCGAGAAAGCCCTGCGTGCAGACCGGCACGACCTTTTCCGGCAGCAGAAGCGTGCCGATGGCGCCGAATTCCGCCCGCGTGCCGAAAACGACCGCGACATCCGCCTCGTCGCGAAAACCGGCCGCAAACCGTTGCGTCGCGACGATCTGTATATCCGTTTCCGGATGAAGAAGCCGGAAGCCGTCCATGCGCGGGATCAGCCAGAGCGACGAAAAGGCATAGTCGGTTCTCAGCCGGACGACCGGCCTTTGGGTTTCGGCACGGAAGTTGCGAGCGAGTGCATCGATGTCGGCGACCGCCTTGGCGGCGGCCGCGAGAAGCCGCTCGCCTTGCGCCGTCAGCGTCACGCCGCGATGCTGGCGCCGTAACAGGCTGACGCCGAGCTGCTCCTCCAGCCGGCGGATCTGGTAGCTGACGGCAGGCTGGGTAAGCCCGAGCAGCGCCGCAGCCGAGGAAAAGCTCCCGAGTCTTGCGACCTCGACGAAGATGCGCATCCATCCAAGCTCAAGCGGGTGATCTGGCATAAAAAATCCTTTAGGCAGCCATCGAAAAAAGCTGGCTTTACAGGCGCGACAATAGGGGATTCAATAAAATCTTCAAATAGCATAGAGGAACGACATGGCGCGCCCGAATATTCTCATCCTGATGGTCGATCAGTTGAATGGGACTTTCTTTCCCGATGGTCCCGCCGATTTTCTGCATGCGCCGCATCTGAAATCATTGGCCGAACGTTCGGTGCGTTTCGCCAACGCCTATACCGCAAGCCCGCTCTGCGCACCGGCGCGGGCGTCCTTCATGTCCGGGCAGTTGCCGAGCCGAACGCGCGTCTATGACAATGCGGCAGAATTTGCCTCGGACATTCCAACCTACGCGCATCATCTGCGCGCCGCCGGATACCAGACGGCACTATCCGGCAAGATGCATTTCGTCGGCCCCGACCAGTTGCATGGATTCGAGGAGCGCCTGACGACGGACATCTATCCGGCCGATTTCGGCTGGACGCCCGACTATAGCAAGCCCGGCGAACGCATAGACTGGTGGTATCACAATCTGGGCTCGGTCACCGGCGCCGGCGTTGCCGAAATTACCAACCAGATGGAATATGACGACGAGGTCGCCTACCACGCCAGCCGCAAACTGTTCGATCTCGCGCGCGGCCATGACGGACGCCCGTGGTGCCTGACCGTCAGCTTCACCCATCCGCACGACCCCTATGTCGCGCGCCGCAAATTCTGGGACCTTTATGAGGACTGCCCGGTGCTAGACCCGACAGTGGCGCCGATTGCCTTCGAGCGGCAGGACCCGCATTCGCAGCGCCTGATGAAAGCCTGCGACCATGATGCTTTCGACATCAGCCCGGAAGAGATCAGGCGCGCGAGGCAGGGTTACTTCGCCAATATCTCCTATGTCGACGAGAAAATCGGCGAGATTCTCGGTGTTCTGGAACGCAGCCGCATGGCCGAAAACACCATCATCCTCTTCGTTTCCGACCACGGCGACATGCTCGGCGACCGTGGCCTCTGGTTCAAGATGAACTTCTTCGAAGGATCGGCCCGCGTTCCGCTGATGATGTCCGTCCCCGGCTGGACACCCAAGCGCATCGATCAGCCGGTCTCCACTCTCGACGTGACGCCGACGTTGGCGGCTCTCGCCGGCATCGATATCGCCTCATTGAAACCATGGACCGAAGGCGAGGATCTGACGGCGCTTGCCGAGGGTATCGGCAGCCGCGGGCCGGTCCCGATGGAATATGCGGCGGAAGGGTCGGAAGCGCCACTCGTCTGTATCAGGGACGGGCGATACAAGCTCTCGCTCTGCGAGAAGGACCCACCGATGCTGTTCGATCTCGAAGCCGACCCGCGGGAATTGGACAATCTGGCAGGCGACCCGGTCCATGCCGAAACCTTGGCTAGGCTTGTCGACCAGGCCAGGCGGCGTTGGAACCTTGCCGAATTCGACGCCGCCGTGCGCGAAAGCCAGGCGCGCCGCTGGGTGGTCTACGCAGCGCTGCGCAACGGCGCCTATTATCCCTGGGACTATCAACCGCTGCAGAAAGCCTCGGAGCGCTATATGCGCAATCACATGGATCTGAACGTGCTGGAGGAAAGCCAGCGGTTTCCGCGCCAGGAATAACGCTTCGGTTCAAGCCGTCCTGCGCGCCGGGGCGTCGCGCAGGAAATCCTCGATGAACTGCTTTTGCAGCAGGATGCCGTCCCATTCATCCGGAAAGAACGGCGAGTCGTAGATCAGCGTGAAGGGTCCGGCGTAACCGGCCCTTTCGCACATCTCCAGGCACTTGCGGTAATCATCGGCATCAAGGCCCGTAACGCCATAGTCGGCCTTGGCGTGGCAGATCTCGGCACGGCGCATGATATTGGCCAGGCCTTCATATTTCGGGGGTGCTGGCCAATTGCCGAGGTCGCCGTTGAGGCCGACCTTGCCGTTCAGCCGGTCCAGCAGCCAGTTCATCTCGACCGGCGACGGCAGCAGGTCGAACCAGTTCTCGACGACGACACGCACGCCGCTGCCTTCCGCTTTGTCTGCGAGCCAGTTCAGGTGACGGGCGGCGCGGGACAGGTTTTCTTCCATCGGCTTCTGTTTTCCGGCAATGACGCGCATCCGGTGCGCCCCAAGCGCTGTAGCGATATCGATCCACTCCGCCATCCATTTGACGTCGCGTTCGGCCGTCTCAGGATGGCTCGGATCGCCATCCTCGACGAGCAGCGTCTGAAACAGCACGTTCGACGACGCCAGCGCATCGCGCAATTCGCCGAGGTAGCCGGCGTCGAGGCTCGGCAGATGGAAGGAACAGACCTCCAGCCGGTTGATGCCACGCGCCGCCAGCGCCGCCGGCATGTCGATCAGCGCCGCCGCGCCAAGGCCATAGGGTTCCTTCGGCGCCGCACTTTTGTCGGGATCGGGACTGTAGCCATGGACGGCGCCGAGCAGCCGATGCAGCGACCATGTCGAAACCGCGAAGCGTCCGTTTTGCAAATCCTGCACGTGCCGTCCTCCTGGATCTCCTATTTCATCAATGGCAACAAACGCACCTCGGTTCAATTGCCGATTGAGGCGAAATCGCCGCGGATGACCGGCTCGGCGGCAAGCGCAATTCCCAGAAGCGCTTCGTCGCGACGGGCCGTGGCCGAAAGCAGCAGGCCCACCGGCATGCCCGCCTCTCCCGTACCGCAGGGAATGGAGACGCCGCACCAGTCGAGGAAATTGCCGAGAGCGGTGTTCCTCAACGTCTTGTTGTTCGTCGCGAAGAACAGCTCGTCGTCCTGCTCCAGCGGACCGATCGGCGGAGCGACATGGGCGACAGTCGGAAAAGCGATCAGCCGGTCGCCGACAAGGCGCTCGACATCGGCGATCAGGCGGCTGCGCGCATCGAGGATCGCCAGGTAATCGGCCAGTGTCGTCCTGCTTCCCAAGCGGGTCCGCATGACGACGCGGTGATCCATCCTGTCCGCGTCCGGTCCCGCCAAGCGTTCATGGTGAAGCGCGAAAGCCTCCGCCGTCACCAGCGGACCATATCTCGTCATCAGATCGAAAATCTCGTCGAAGGCGGGAATGACGGCGCGGGCAACATGGACGCCGGCCTTTTGAAGACGGTCCAAAGCCGCCTCGAACGCCGCGATCACTTCAGGTTCGGCCCCGTCGAAAACGACATTCTCGGGCACGAGCAATTGCAGCCCCTGCAGCGGACGCTCACCGACGTCAGGTGCGGTCAGCCCGCGCATCGCCGCATCGATCCAGACCGCATCCCTGACGCTACGGCAGAGCGGCCCCAGCGAATCCAGGCTCTTTGCCAGCGGATAGACGCCCGCCATCGCATGACGGCCGCGGGTCGCCTTGTAACCGATGATGCCGTTGAGGGCGGCCGGAATGCGCACCGAGCCGCCGGTATCCGTGCCCATGGCGACCGGCACCAGCCCGGCGGCGACCGCAACACCGGCGCCGGAAGACGAGCCGCCCGGAATGCGCGGGAGGTCGTTGCTACGCGGATTGACCGGCGTGCCGTAGTGCGGATTGATGCCGAGGCCGGAAAAGGCGAATTCGCTCATATTGGTGCGGCCAATAGCGACCATGCCCGCCTGCCTGAGCAAATCGACGACCGCCGCATCGCGCTTGGCCGGCTTTTCGTCGGCAAGGACGACGGAACCTGCCGTCGTCGGCAGGCCTTCGACGTCGAACAGATCCTTCCAGGCGATGGGAATGCCGTCGAGCAATCCGAGCGAGCGCCCATCCCGCAGGCGCTTGGAAGAGGCGCGCGCCTCCTCCATCGCCCGGTCTTCCAGCAGCGCGGTGAAAACCGCCTTATCGGTATAATTCGCGATGGATTCGAAAATCGCGCCGGCCACATCGACCGGATCGGCAGCACCACTTTGAATAAGGACGGAAAGCTGCGCGACCGACATCGCGCCGAAAGATTTGCTCATGGGACGATCCACAGAAAGATGAGCCCCTGGACTACCCCGGATCATTCCAGCGAACCAGAGCTTCCCGTTGCTTTGCATTTTATTAGTGCGATTTTCTGAACACTGAGTTTGCAGAATGCCCCTTCAATTGCCACGATCGAAGACACACATGCTGCACGCATGCGGAGCAGGTTCGGCCCGAGGGTGAGAGTTTACACTTCGGAACCGGCCACGCATGTGTTGCAGGAGTATTTAGAAATGACAGATTGTGAAACTTTGAGCCGTCGCCAGGATATGGTGACCCATCATGTGAAAGAGGACGAAACCGCCGGCGCAGGCGAGCGCGACTATGTTGACCATGTCAGCGCTCAGAAGCTGTCGGCCATCGAACGCCTGGTCGTCGTCGGCGCATTGGTTCTGTTGAGCTTTGCGGGTTTTGCCGCATACTCTTCCGGCGATACGGACCCAATGACGACATCGGCCATTGCCGCCCCTGCGGACGACAACACGCCGCATCATCAGCCCTACGGCCACTGCCGTGAGAGCAGCCCCTATGCTGAGAGGGTCTGCTGACAGCAGGCTTATTTCGCCGGGCAGAAACGCGTTTTGCCGGGCATGGAGACCTTGGCCCAGGCTGCGTCGACAGCAGAAAAAGGGAAAAGGACCATGGCCGGTGATATCGATTACAATCTCGAACGCTTCATTGATGCTCAGAACGGCATTTACGAACAAGCGCTTTCCGAGCTGAAAGCCGGGCTCAAGACGTCCCATTGGATGTGGTTCATCTTCCCGCAGATATCAGGTCTCGGGATATCGGCAATGGCCGAAAAATATGCGATCCGCTCGGCCGAGGAAGCCGCCGCCTATCTTGCCGATCCCATTCTCTCAAGCCGGCTGCTGCGCTGCGTCGAGGCGATCCTTTCGGTAGACGGCCGATCGGCGCATCAGATCCTCGGTTCACCCGACGACCTGAAGCTGCGCTCCTCGATGACCTTGTTTGCCGCAATCAGCGACCATGGCTCGCCCTTCCACCGGGTGATCGAGCATTTCTACCAAGGGAAATTCGACGAACGGACAATGGAAATCCTCGGGACCTAGATCATGCTCTGGCGGCCCGGCCTGCTTCCAGCGCAGCTATTTCGTCGGAGATTTCGCTCAGCCGCTGACGCAGATCGCTGTCGGTGCCGTCATCGACTTCTTCCTCGCCGAAACAATAGCGGGCGTCGTGAAGCTCCAGCTGGGCTTCGAGCTCGGCGCGTTTGACATATAGGCGCTTGAGATAGACGTGGTTCATCTCCCGGTCTCCACTTGTCCTCCGGTTATGGAAGAACGGTATGGAAGCGGTAAGGTTCCCGAAGGATTGTTCAGGCGAAAGACGCGATCGCCGCATTGCAGGCTTTGGCGAAATGACCGCAACAGCCGGCAGCTCCCATGGCCTGGCGGCTGACACGCGCCCCTTCGAGCAGCAACGTCAACGTATCGGCAAGAAGCTCAGGCTCGCGCGCATCGGCCGCCGAACAGAGCGCCGCCAGGCGATCGCGCTGTTCGGCCTTGTACCGTTCGATCATTTCGTGGGCGGGATGGCCCTCGCCCTTCAGTTCGATGGCGGCATTGGCGAGATCGCAGCCGGCGGGCTCGCCGTTCAGACATTGCGCCCGCGTTTCCACCCAAGCATAGAGCTGGGCGCGGGGATTGCCGGGATAGGCGGCCTCCAGCTCGCGCCAGATCGCACCCGCCTTTTCCGAGGCGCGGCGCAGCGTCTCGCAGACGAGTTCGTCCTTCGAGCCGAAATGCCGGTAGAGCGTCATCTTGTTGGTCAGAGCCGCGTCGGCGATGGCATCGACGCCGATGCCGCGGATGCCGCGCTCGCGGAAAAGCTCCGATGCGGTCGAGACGATACGCTCCCTCGGCGGGATGCGGTCTACTGGAACGGCTGCGGAGATTTCATTCGACGTTTCTGATTTTTTTGCGGACGTAGTCCTTGACATCAATGTGACCGATCGGTAACAAATGCATTGTTACTTACCGGTAACACCACAAAACGCGAAAGTCAATGTCGAGAACACGGCAGCGGAAAGTGGAACACGGGCGACCGCCCACGAAAGGAGGACAACCATGAGAAAGACCAGAGACGACCTGACGATATCCGAAGCCCTTCGCGACCCCCTGATCGCCATGGTGTTGCGCGCCGACGGCGTGAAGCTTGAAGATTTCAAGCAACTCCTGGAGACGGCCGCCGGCAAACGCGAACCGCGTTCGACCTCAGTCGGCAACATGATCGGCGCGCTCGCTAGCCGCGCCAATCTGCCGGCGATGCCCTGCTTCGGCTGAATACGCCGCCTGAAAATTTCGGGGGATCTTTCCCTGCCCCCGTCAAGGGCTGCCGTCACAAAGAGGCGGCGGCCCTTGCCGCTTGATCGTAATGCCCGGAAAGCGCCCGGAGCATGGCCGCCACGGCCGATGTCGCCGCGGTATCGAGCCCGAGCCCCTTCATAGACTCCACCAGCAACGCCTCGCGCACCGCCCGGTATTTCAGGCAGGTTTCAACACCTTTTTCGGTGGCGGCGATCAGCTTCTCTTTGCCTGCCCGTGCGCTTGTCACGAGGCCGCGCTTTTCCAGCTTCTTGATCGCGTAGATCACCACATGTGTATCCTCGACGCCGAGCACGCTGCAGAGATCGCCGAGCCGCTTCGGCCGCTGCCTATGGGCCACCGAATGCAGCACCAGCACCTCGATTGCGGCGCAGCCGGGCTCGCCCGCCGCCGTCATGCAGCGGACCATCCAGCGATCGAAGGCATTGCCGGCTAGAATCAGGCCGAATTCCAGCTCTGAAAGAGCCGGCAGCGCTCCATCTGCCAGATGCGCGGAAGAGACGATCGGCCCGATTTCCTGTCGCCCGCGCTGATCTGCCATGCCGCCCCTCCATGATTTCGAGAAGATAACGTTGACATTTTATCGATAAATCGTCAATAAATTTTCAGTTCAAAGGGAGGCCGGATGATGGGCAGACAGTGGGATTTCTGGGTCGATCGCGGCGGCACATTCACCGATATCGTCGCGCGCCGTCCGAACGGTTCGCTCGTCGCCCACAAGCTGCTCTCGGAAAATCCGGAAGCCTATCGCGACCCGGCGGTGCACGGGATCCGTGAACTGCTTGGTGTGACAGCCGGCCAGCCAATCCCTTCCGAGCTTATCGGTGCGGTGAAGATGGGAACGACGGTCGCCACCAATGCGCTGTTGGAACGCAAGGGCGATCCGACGCTGCTGGTAACCACCAAGGGCTTCCGCGATGCGCTGGAGATCGGCTACCAGGCGCGCGCCGATATCTTCGCCAAAAAAATCGTCAAACCGGAACTGCTCTATGCCGAGGTTATCGAAGCCGACGAGCGCGTGCTGGCGGACGGCACGGTGGAACGCGGCCTCGACGAACATGTCTTGCGGCAAGCACTGGAAGCCGCCTACAGCAAGGGCCTGCGCGCCGTCGCCATCGTCTTCATGCATGCCTATCGCTACCCCCAGCACGAGCAGCAGGCCGCCGCCATCGCGCGCGCCATCGGCTTCACGCAGATCTCGCCCTCGCACGTGGTTTCACCGCTGATCAAGCTCGTCGGCCGCGGCGACACCGCCGTCGTCGATGCCTATCTGTCCCCGGTTCTTCGCCGGTATGTCGATCAGGTCGCCGCCGAACTCGGTACTGTCGAGGGAGAAGGCCCGAAGCTGATGTTCATGCAGTCCTCCGGCGGGTTGACCGACGCGCATCTCTTTCAGGGCAAGGACGCGATCCTCTCCGGCCCTGCCGGCGGCGTGGTCGGCGCGGTCGAGGTCTCGCGCATCGCCGGTTTCAACAGGATGATCGGCTTCGACATGGGCGGCACCTCAACCGACGTCTCGCACTATGACGGTGAACTGGAACGCGCCTTCGAGACCGAAGTCGCCGGCGTGCGGATGCGCGCGCCGATGATGAAGATCCATACCGTCGCCGCCGGTGGCGGTTCGATCTTGAGCTATGACGGTTCACGCTTCCGCGTCGGCCCTGAATCGGCCGGCGCCACGCCCGGCCCGAAATCCTATCGCCGCGGCGGCCCGCTCACCGTGACCGACGCCAACATCATGGCCGGCAAGCTGCTGCCGGAGTTCTTCCCTGAAATCTTCGGGCCGGGGCAGGACCTGCCGCTCGATGCCGAGACAGTGCGCGCCGCCTTCGCAGACATGGCGCAGACGATCGGTGGCGGGCGGACGGCTGAGGATGCCGCCGACGGTTTTCTCGCCATCGCCGTCGAGAATATGGCCAATGCCATCAAGAAGATCTCGGTTCAGCGCGGTTATGACGTTTCCGGCTATGCGCTCACCTGTTTCGGCGGCGCCGGCGGCCAGCATGCCTGCCTCGTCGCCGACAGCCTCGGCATGAAGACCGTGCTGATCCACCCCTTCTCCGGCATTCTCTCGGCCTATGGCATGGGTCTTGCCGATATCCGCGCCACGCGCCAGCGCGCGGTGCTGACGGAGCTCGCCGCGGCGTTGACGACGATCGCCGATATCAGGGCCGGCTTGGCCGAGGAAGTGCGCAAGGAATTGACGCTGCAGGGTGTCGAGGCTGCCGATATGGAGATCGTCACCCGCCTGCACCTGCAATACAAGGGCACGGACACCGCCCTGCCCGTCGCCTTCGGACCGCAGGAGGAAATGGCGCAGGCCTTTGCCGTCGCCCATAAGAAGCAGTTCGGCTTCATCTTCGAAGACCGGCCTATCGTCGTCGATTCCATCGAAGTCGAGGGCATCGGCGGCGGCGCCGACATCAAGGAGGCGGACATACAGGCGGAAGCCTCCGAGCCGGAAGCCCTGCGCACCACCCGCTTCTATTCCGGCGGAACATGGCGCGAGGCCGGCATTTTCACGCGCGACGGGCTGAAGCCGGGCGCCGTCCTCAAGGGGCCTGCCCTCATTATCGAACCACATCAGACAATCGTCGTCGAAGCCGGCTGGCAGGCACGGCTCACTGGCCACGACCATATCGTTCTCACCCGCGAGATCCCGCTGTCTCGCAGTACGGCGATCGGTACCAGCGCTGACCCGGTCATGCTCGAAGTCTTCAACAATCTGTTCATGGCGATCGCCGAGCAGATGGGCGTGACGCTGCAGAACACGGCGCATTCGGTCAACATCAAGGAGCGGCTCGATTTCTCCTGCGCCGTCTTCGACCGCACCGGCGCACTCGTCGCCAATGCACCGCATATGCCGGTGCATCTCGGCTCGATGGATCGATCGGTCGAAACCATCATCCGCCTCAATGAAGGCCGCATCCGCCCGGGTGACGTCTTCGCGCTCAACGCTCCCTATAATGGCGGCACGCATCTGCCCGACATCACCGTCGTCACGCCGGTTTTCGACGATGCCGGCGAGGTGATCCTGTTTTACGTCGCCTCGCGCGGTCATCATGCCGATATCGGCGGCAAGGCGCCGGGCTCGATGACGCCGCGGGCGACGAAGGTCGACGAGGAAGGTGTGCTGATCGACAATTTCCTGCTGGTCGACGAAGGCCGTTTCCGTGAGGGTGACTTCGCAGCGATGCTGACTGACCATCCCTACCCGGCCCGTAATCCGGCCCAGAACCTTGCCGACGTCAAGGCGCAGATCGCCGCCAACGAAAAGGGCGTGCAGGAATTGCGCAAGATGGTTGCCCATTTCGGGCTCGACGTCGTCGAAGCCTATATGGGCCACGTGCAGGACAATGCCGAGGAAAGCGTGCGCCGAGTGATCGCCCGGCTGAGCGACAGCGAATTCACCTATCCCACCGACCAGGGCGCCGTCATCAAGGTGAAGATCACCGTCGACAGAAAAGCGCGTGAGGCGACGGTCGATTTCACCGGCACCAGCGCGCAGCAGCCGACCAATTTCAATGCGCCGGAACCGGTGACGCGCGCCGCCGTGCTTTATGTCTTCCGCGTCATGGTCGAACAACCGATCCCGATGAATGCCGGCTGCCTCAGGCCGATCCGGATCATCGTGCCCGATGGTTCGATGCTGCGCCCGGCCTATCCGGCCGCCGTCGTCGCCGGCAATGTCGAGACTAGCCAGCATGTGACCAATGCGCTGTTCGGGGCGCTCGGAACGCTGGCGGCAGCGCAAGGCTCGATGAACAATCTGACCTTCGGCAACGCCGTTTATCAATATTACGAGACGATCTGCGCCGGCGGCCCCGCCGGCCTCCTTAACGATGGCACCGGTTTCAGCGGCGCCGATGGCGTGCACACGCATATGACCAATTCGCGCCTGACCGATCCGGAAGTGCTGGAATTCCGTTTTCCCGTCGTGCTCGAGGATTTCCACATCCGCCGCGGCTCCGGCGGCAAGGGGCGGTATAGCTCCGGCGGCGGAACCGAGCGCACCATCCGCTTCCTGGAGACGATGGATTGCAGCATCCTCTCCTCGCATCGCACGATCCGGCCGTTCGCCCTCTTCGGCGGGGAAGACGGGCAATTGGGAAAAACCGAGATCCGTCGGGCGGACGGCAAGGTCGAAAGGCTTGAGGGCGCTGACCAGACAATGCTCGCCGCCGGCGACGCCGTGATCGTCACCACGCCGACCGGCGGTGGTTACGGCAAACCGGTTTAGAGCACAAAGGACGCTCTAACACTTCGAATCTGCGCATCATGCTTTCCGAAAATCGATTCCGATTCTCGGGCCGATGCGCTAGAGAATTGGTTTGCCGCCGGTGACCGCGATTGTCGCGCCGGAGACATAGCTCGACAAGGGATCGGCCAACATCACATAGGTCGTTGCCAGCTCGGCCGGCTGGCCCGGCCGTTTCATCGGCACTTGTTTGCCGAAATTGCTGACGCTTTCCTCAGGCAGGGTCGAAGGAATGAGCGGCGTCCATATCGGCCCCGGCGCCACCGCATTGGCGCGAATGCCTTTTTCGGCGAGAAGCTGGGCGAGCCCGGCGGTGAAATTCTGGATCGCACCCTTGGTTGTCGCATAGGCAAGCAGGGTCGGGTTCGGACTATCTGAGTTGATCGAGGCCGTGTTGATGATGGCGCTACCGGGCTTCATATGGGCGACGGCTGCCTTCGTCAGATAGAACATCGAATGGATATTGACCTTGAAGGTCAGTTCCCACTCCTCGTCGCTGATCTCATCAATGCTCTTGAAGCTTGCCTGATGCGCGGCGTTGTTGACCAGAATGTCGATCCCGCCAAGCTCCTTCACCGCCATTTCAACGATCTGCCTGCAGTGGGCAGGATCCTGAATGTCGCCGCTGACGAGGATAGCTTTGCGCCCGGCCTGCTCGACGAGCCGTTTCGTCTCGTCGGCGTCCTCGTCCTCATCGAGATAGGAGATCAGCAGGTCGGCGCCTTCCCTGGCATAGGCGATCGCCACTGCCCGGCCGATGCCGCTATCGCCGCCGGTGATGATCGCCCGCTTGCCCTTGAGCCGCTCTGAACCGCGATAGCTCTTTTCGCCATGATCGGGAACCGGGTCCATCTGCGCGGTGAAACCGGGCATCGGCTGTTTCTGGGATGGGAAAGGCGGTGTCGGATAATTCGTCATCATGATCTCCTGGGTTCGGGATCAAACTCAGGCTGCGGCTTGTTGTTCCAGCGGCATTGCAGCCGAATGACTTTGCGACTAAAATGACCAGAAAATTGGTCAGGTTGGATACATGATGGCAACTGTCAACCTAGCGGAAGCAAAAGCTCATCTCAGCGAATTACTCAATCGCGTCGAAGCTGGCGAGACCGTCGAGATATTGCGACATGGCAAGCCTGTGGCACAGCTCGTGCCGGTGAAGACGCCGAAAAAGCCACTCGATGTCGAGCGGTTGAGGGCAATGACTGCCTCAATGAAACCGCCGGCCGAACCGGTCGATTCCATGACCTTTGTCCGCGATATGCGCGATACCGATCGTTATTGAATTGCCCATGCTTTACATCGACACATCAGTGCTCGTCGCCGCTTGGACCGTCGAGACCCGCACGGCCGACGTGCAGCAATGGCTGGCGAAACATGCCTCTCGAGAGATGGCCGTGAGCGGCTGGACGATCGCCGAATTTTCAAGCGCCATCGCGCTCAAAACAAGAAACGGACAGATCGATCAAGCCGATCGCGGCAAGGCTTTAGCAATGTTCAATGAACTGTGCCCAACGACCTTCGAGTTCTTGCCGATATCGCGCGCACATTTCGTGGATGCAGCCCGCATGACCGATCAATTCGAAATCGGTCTTCGCGCCGGCGATGCGCTCCACCTCGCTATCGCGGTCGGTAGCGGCGCGACCCTCATCACGCTGGACAAAGGGCTGGCAAAAGCCTGCAGCATCGTCGGCGCGCGTCATCGATTGCTGTGAAGCCGAAGGTATTCGTGGCGGACGGATGTCCGGTATCACGCGGCTCCATGATACCGCCGCTGTCGCTCCTCCCGCACGATCAACCTACAAAATGTTGCGATTTGCCACAGCGACGACTATCCCATAGTAATGTAACATGATCGCAGTTTTAACGAGGTTCATGGAATTGGACGGAACAACATCACCCGCAGTTTACAGCGAAGATGAGGCCCACGCCGACGAGGTCGCCGGCAAGGGCGCGCGTCGCGCCCGCGTCAGCGGCATCGACCGTGCGCTTCAAGTGATCGATCATCTCTATGAGACCGGCTTGCCCGCCGGCGTCTATGCGATCGCCAAGGCGGTGAAGGCGCCGCTGTCGACCGTTTACGTCATCGTCGACGATCTGGTCGAGAAAAACATGCTGACGCGCCAGGCGGATGGCTCCATCTGGCTCGGTGCCCGGCTTTATCATTACGGCCTTGCCTATGCCCGGTCGCTGGATTTCATGAGCATCGCCACCCATGAAATGCACGACCTTTGCCGCCAGGCCGGCGAAACCGTGCAGGTCTGCGGCCGAGACGGCGACTATATGCTGGTGCTCGCCATGGCCGATGGCCCGAGCCATTTCCAGGTGGCGTCCCGCGTCGGCACCCGAGTGCCGCTGAACTGGACGGCGTCTGGCCGCCTGCTCGCCGGCCACTTGCCGCAGGAGGAGCGCATCGAGCTGTTCAAGCGCTGCGCCCGCTCGTCACCGACCGGCCGCGCCGAGATCGATCCGAGCACCCTGTCGGAAGCCGCCGGCAAGGCCTTCGAGGCGCGCTTGTCGATCCAGGCGGGGGAATCGGATTATGCGGTTGCCTGCATCGCCTCGCCGATCTGCGATCGTGACGGCCAGTGCGTCGCCACCATTTCCATCGTGCTGCCGGAACAGAAGGCCTTTTCCGACGAGAACCACTATACCGCGCATGTGCGCAGTTCGGCGGAGCGGATCGAAAAGCTGATGGGCTGGCGCAACCGCTGAGCGCTTCGCTCAGCGGCGGATCCTACCGGTAGGAGTAACCGTGGCTGTGGCGCACCAGCTTGCGTGCTCGCGGTACATAACGGCTGGCGGCAAAGGCATCGGCGCCGATCACCGCGTAACGCGGCTGGAACAGCTTGCTGAGGACGGAGACGTCGCCGTTGGAATCCGTCGCCTCAAGGTCGGAATCGACGAGGTCGAAGATCGTGAATTCGGCCTGCGCGCCGACCGAAAGCCGGTTCTCCATCGACAGCTTGATGACCGATGCCGGCGCGTGGGTGACGGCCTCCACCACCTTGTCGAAGGGCATGCCGACGCTGAGCAGCTTCGACATGGTCGTCGCCAGGTCCCAGACCGGGAAATTCATCGAATGGCCGTGCAGGTCGGTGGAGATCGAGAACGGCAGAAGCCCGCGCGCGATCGCCGCTTCCGCCACCTTGAAGGAGAAGGAAGCGCCGCCATGGCCGATGTCGAGGCGGATGCCCTCGGAGGCGCAGCGCTCGGCGAGATTGAAGAGATCCTCGTCCTCCATGATGCTCGAACCGGCCTTGCCGTTGAAGCAATGGGTGACGACGTCGCCGGGGCCGAGGATTTCGAGCACTTCGTCATAGAGCGCCGGCGGCTCGCCGACATGCACCATCATCGGCACTTTCAGGATCTTGGCGATCTTCTTGCCGAGCTTGACGGGGGTCACACCCCAGGAGCCGGTGATCACATGGCTGGCACGCACCTTGATGCCGACGATGTGCTCGCTGTTTTCGGCATAGACTTCGAGAATGCGGTCGAGATCGATATCTCTTATATCCCTGAGTTCGGCAACACGGTTGCAGGCGACGAGGCCGATCGAGCCAAGATTCAGGAAGGCCTTGATGCGCTCACGCGCGGGCTCGATGATATATTCGCGGAAGCCATGGAAATTCGCCTCGCCGGCCGAACCGGCATCAACCAGCGTGGTGACGCCGCGCTCGACGCCGCATTCGGAGGGGCGAATAGAAATGTCGGTACCGCCGTGCCAGATATGCACGTGAAGGTCGACCCAGCCCGGCGAGACGAAGGCGCCCTTGCCGTCGATGCGCGTCACATCCTCAGAGACCGCGAGCGACGGACCGATCTTGGTGATCCTGCCATCGGCATTAACGAGAATGTCGATCGCCTCCTCGACTGCGCCCGCGCCGAAAGCCACTGGTTTGACATTGGTGAGGAGAAGCGGCTTCCGAGCCTGGTCGCTTGACATGTTCATATCGCTGAATTCCATAGTTATGCTATATAAATCTTTATAATAGAATAAAGCTGAAGACGCTGCTGTCAAGGACAATGACGCGGAATCCGGCGCTGAGGAAACGTCGATGGCGCGCTCGTTCCAACGCGCGCCTGTTGCCAGGATCCGGCAAATCAGCGTTTATTTTCAATCCCGGAGGATTGAGTAGTCAAGCCGTTGGAGGTGATCTGGATCGGCAATGGCGTCGATCGCAGCGATCCTGTCATCAGCGATCGTCAGCACCCCGACAACGCGCAGCTGGCCGCCGATCTGCACGACAAATCCGAGCTCGCCGTCGACGAGGGCAATTTCTGCCGCCTGCGCCCGCCCCTTGAAGGCTGCGGCCACATCGGCCGCGCCGCGCATTTCGCCGATGGTGCCGAATCGCGCCGCCGTCGCATCCGGCCGGAAGACGACATCGGGGGCAAGCACGGCAAGCAAGGCCTCAAGATCGCCGTTGCGCGATGCCGTCAAAAAAGCCTCCGCGATTGTGCGTTTGCGGCCGAAATCAATATCAGGCGCTTCGTCTGCCCCTTGCACCCGGCGGCTGGCGCGGCTTGCAAGTTGCCGGGCACCGGCAGACGACCGGCCGATGATCGGCGCGATCTCGTCGAAGGGCAGATCGAACATATCGTGCAGCACGAAGGCGACACGTTCGGCCGGCGCCAACGTCTGCAGCACGACGAGCAACGCCACGCCAACCGATTCGGCGAAGGCTGCATCGCGCTCCGGATCGCCTGCCGGATCGGCGATCGCAGCATGAACCGGCATCTCCAGCGGCTGCTCGCGGCGGGTCTTGCGCGTGCGCAGCATGTCGAGGCAGATGCGCGCCACCACCGTCGTCAGCCAGCCGCCGAGATTGCCGACATCGGTCGTATCCGTACGGCTCAGCCGCAGCCAGGCCTCCTGAACGGCATCATCAGCCTCGCTGCGCGAGCCGAGCATGCGATAGGCAGCGGCCCTCAGATGCGCCGTGTTCGCCTCGAATTCATCGGCCAGCCATTTTTTCTCGTCCATCCGTCACATTCCTTCGCTGCATTCCGTCAAAGCCATGACGAACGAAACCCGGCCGATGTGACAGCGCCGGCGGAGCCGTCGAACGACAAACACATCAAGGAGACATATCATGCAGGAAAGAGTGGTCATGCAGGAGAGAATGGGAAATCCCGCCCTCGTCATTCCCGAAGCCATGCAGGCACTGGCTGCCCTCGGCAAGGTGCCGACCGAGACCGGTCTGTCGCCGAAGCTGCTCGAACTCGTCTATCTGAGGGCCAGCCAGATCAACGGCTGCAGCGCATGTGTCGACGGCCATCCCCGCATCGCAAAGAAACTCGGAGAGACGGACGAACGGCTGTTTGCCGTCAGCGCCTGGCGCGACTCGCCCTATTTCAGCGATGCCGAACGGGCGGCCCTTTCGCTGACCGAGGCGGTGACCCGCGTCAGCGACCGCGCCGACCCGGTGCCTGACGATATCTGGGACGAGGCGACCCGGCATTATGACGGCAGGAGCCTTGCGGCGCTCGTCATCGCCATCGCCAATATCAATGTCTGGAACCGGCTGAACATCGCCACCCGCCAGATCGCCGGGGGCTGGAAGCCGTAGAGCCTTTCCGTTTTTCTTCGAATCACGAAAATGCTCTATCCCTTTTTCCACGCAATTCCGGACGCAAAACCGCTTCACACTTTTGCTGGAATTGCTCTAAACGGCAATTGCCGGCAGCGCGTCACCCCGCGCTGCCGGCAAATCTATTCAGTTGAGAAGCTTAGATGATGCCGCCGCCGCCGGCAGCGGAGGCTGGGCGCTCGGCCGCCACTTGTCTGCGGTAACCGCTGGCGCGATAGGCGGCGATCGGGTCGATCGCGCCGCCGGCCCGGCGCCGAGCTTCGGCGAGGATCGGCTCGACATCGGCGCGATAGGCGCGCTTCAAGGTTTCCGACGCCATCAGCGCGTCATTGTCGTCCTGATAGCTGGACAGCGCCTTGCGATCGACGAGCAGCGCCTGCGCATAGGCGCGTCGGATTTCGTTGGCGCTGTTGATCAGGCTTTCGATCGGGTCGGTGACATTGTGCGACTGGTCGATCATATGGGCCGGGTTGAAGTCGTTGACCCCACGCTGTTCAGCGTCGACCAGCTCGTTGAAGACAAGGAATAGCCGGTAGGGATCGATCGCGCCGGCGTCGAGATCGTCGTCGCCATACTTGGAATCGTTGAAGTGGAAGCCGCCGAGCTTGCCGAACTGGATCAAGCGGGCGACGATCATCTCGATATTGGTGTTCGGTGCATGGTGGCCGAGGTCGACGAGGCAATGGGCCTTCGGCCCGAGCGTCTGGGCGATCAGGTAATTGGTGCCCCAATCCTGCACGATGGTGGAATAGAAGGCCGGCTCATACATCTTGTGCTCGGAGAACAGCTTCCAATCGTCGGGCAGCGCCTTGTAGATATCAGCCATCGAGGCGAGGTAACGTTCGAAAGCCCTGGTGAAATTGCTCTGGCCGGGGAAGTTCGAGCCATCGCCGATCCAGACCGTCAGCGCCTTGGAGCCGAGCGCGTTGCCGATCTCGATGCATTCGAGATTGTGCTCGACCGCCTGCGCCCGCGTTGCCGCATCGGTATGGCTGAGCGAACCATATTTGTAGGAATGGGCCTGGCCCGGCGCATCGGAAAAGGTGTTCGAATTCATCGCATCGAAGCCGAGGCCGAGCGCATTGCCCTTGGCCTTCAATTCGCTCACATCCGCCTTGTCCCAGGGAATATGCAGCGAGACGTTTGGTGTCGCCTGCGTCAGCTGGTTGATGACTGCGCAATCGTCGAGCTTATCGAAGATGCCGCGCGGCTCGCCGGTGCCGGGGAAGCGGGCAAACCGCGTGCCGCCGGTGCCGACACCCCAGGAGGGAACGGCGACGAAGAATTCCGCCACCTTGCGGGTGATCGTTTCGATATCGATGCCGCGGCGGGCAAGGTTCGCACCCAGCGCCTCGTAATCGGCTTTCAGTGCGGTCGCCCGCTTGTCGTTTTCTGTCGCGACCAGATCCTGCGCGATCCTGAACTCGGCCATTCCTACCTCCCGATTATGCAATTTCTACATTGGGACTGCCGTGGGCCGCCCCTCATCCGCCTGCCGGCACCTTCTCCCCGTTCAAACGGGGAGAAGGGGACATGCCGCACCGTCTCCGTTCCACTCCAACTCGTTGGGCAAGTCCCCTCTCCCCGTCTGAACGGGGAGAGGGTTAGGGTGAGGGGCAGACACATCCGCCGCCGATTAGATATTACCGCGTAAAACTCTGCACGTTGCCGGCATCGACGTTGATGATGTTGCCGGTCGATTTCGCCGAAAGGTCCGATGCCAGGAAGTAGATCGCCTCGGCGATATCCTCCGGAAACACATTGAGTTTCAGCATCGAACGCTTCCGGTAATGTTCCTCGAGATCGTCCACTTCGATCTTGGACGAGGCAGCGCGCTGTTCGCGCCATTCGCCGCTCCAGATCTTCGAACCCCGCAGCACCGCATCGGGGTTGACGGTATTGACGCGGATGCCGGCATCGGCACCTTCCAGGGCCAGGCAGCGGGCGAGATGGATTTCGGCAGCCTTTGCCGTGCAATAGGCAGCGGCATTCGGCGAAGCCGCGAGACCGTTTTTCGACGCGACGAAGACGATGTTGCCGCCGAGTGCCTGACGGCGGAACAGGCGGAAGGCTTCGCGCGAAACCAGGAAATAGCCGGTCGCCAGAATATCGATATTGCGGTTCCAGGTCGCAAGCTCGGTGGCTTCGATCGGCGCGGACGAGGCAATGCCGGCATTCGAGACGAGAATGTCGATGCCGCCGAATTCGACGCAGGCTTCCGCGAAGGAGGCGATCACCGCGTCCTCCTTGGTAACGTCGAGGCGAACGCTGCGCACCGCATCGGCGCCAAACTTCTTGACGAAATCGGCTTCGGTGCCCTCAAGCGCCGCCTGGTCGATATCGGCAAGCACGACGCAGGCGCCCTCACTGACGAGACGTGCGGCCGTCGCCCGGCCGATGCCGCCGGCGCCACCGGTGACGAAGGCCACCCGGCCGGCAAGGCTCTTCGGCTTCGGCATGCGCTGCAGCTTGGCCTCTTCAAGCAGCCAATATTCGATATCGAAGGCTTCCTGTTCCGGCAGGCCCTGATATTCCGAGACCGTCGAGGCGCCGCGCATGACGTTGATGGCGTTGACATAAAATTCGCTGGCGATGCGGGCCGTCGCCTTGTCGCGGGCAAAGGACAGCATGCCGACGCCGGGAACGAGAAAGATCACCGGATTGGCGTCGCGCATAGCGGGCGAATTGTCATGCTTGCAGTCGTTATAATAGCGGGCGTAATCGGCGCGGTAATCCTCCAGCGCCTGGTCGAGGCCGGCAACAATCGCTTCGACATCCGGCTTTTCAGGGTCGAAATCGACGATCAGCGGGCGGATCTTGGTGCGCAGGAAATGATCGGGGCAGCTGGTGCCGAGCGCGCCGAGCGAGCGCAGATCGCTGGAATTGACGAATTCGAGCACGGCGTCCTGGTCGTCGAAATGTCCGAGTTTGCGCTCCTGCTTGCCGATGCGACCGCGAATTTCCGGCATCAGCCGGGCTGCGATGGCGCGGCGTTCGCCAACGGCCAGGCTTTGCGCGACGGCGCCGCCGAAAATCGTCTTGCCCTCGGTCTTCTCGGCAAACCAGACGATCGCCTTGTTGATGATCTCGAGCGTCAGCTCGTAGCAGGCCTTGGCGTCGTTTGCCCAGGTAAAGAGGCCGTGGCTTTCGAGCACAACGCCCTTGGCATTCGGGTTCGCAGCGACGAAAGCGCCAAGGTCGAGGCCGAGCTGGAAGCCCGGGCGACGCCATGGCAGCCAGCCGATCTCGTCACCGAACACCTGCTGCGTCAATTCTCTGGAATTCTTCGAGGCGGCAATCGCGATGATCGCATCGGGATGCATATGGTCGACATGGGTGAACGGCACGAAACCGTGCAGCGGCGTGTCGATCGAGGCGGCGCGGCCATTCAGATTGAAGGTGCAATGCGGCAGGAAACCGACCATGCGGTCTTCGTCCTCGACACCCTTATAGATGCCTTTCAGCGATTCCAGCTTGTCCTGGTAGAGGGTGGCGAAACCGTCGAGCTTGATCGTGCCGACGTCACCGCCCGAGCCCTTCACCCAGAGAACCTTCGCCGTGCCGCCGGTCAGCGGGTCGGTTTCCATCACCTTCGCCGAGGTATTGCCGCCGCCGTAATTGGTGATGCGCTTGTCGGCGCCGAGCAGGTTGGAGCGATAGAGCAGCTTGCCGGGCTCATCGAGGCCTGCCGCATAAGCATCATCCCACCGGTTATCCAGAAGCCGGACGTTCGCCGCCATGTCATCCTCCCATAAAGGCTTGTGAGGCGCCGCGATCAGCGCACCCTTTCGCTCACGGTATCGCGCATCAAAAGTGCGCTTGTCAATCGAAAACGATCAAAATCGATTATGCTGCATCGCAATATGAAAATTTATGATCGTTTGTGATTGACAGGCATTAACGGATGCGAAATAAATATGGCCAGAGGAGGAGCCCAATGCACGAACGCGAACGTCACCGCATTATCTTAAGCGCCGTTCAGGAAAAGTCCGTCGTGACGATCCAGGACATTTCCGAATTGACGGAAGCTTCTGAAGCGACAATCCGGCGCGACATTGCGGCTCTTCATGTACAGGGCAAGATCCGGCGTGTCCGCGGCGGTGCGGAGGCCGTGCATCCGCCGCAGCTCGGCAATCTTGCCGGCCGCCCCTTCCGGGTTTCAGAATCAGTCAACATCGATAAAAAGCGTGCAATTGCACGTGCGGCCGTCGATCTCTGCGAAGCGGGCGACGCCATCATCATCAATGGCGGCACGACAACCTTCCAGATGGTGCACTACATGGCGGGCCATCGCTTGCAGGTAATGACCAATTCTTTCGCGATCGCCGAACATCTGGTGAAACATTCCAAAAACACGGTCACGGTGCCGGGCGGCGCGATCTATCGCGAGCAGAGCCTGATCCTGTCGCCTTTCGACAATGACGCAATCCGCAATTTCTATGCGCGGCGCATGTTCATCGGCGCCCAAGGCGTCGGCCCGCTCGGCATCATGGAGGCGGATGCGCTCATCATTCAGAGTGAGCAGAAGCTGATGCACCAGGCCGACGAACTCATCGTCATGGCCGATTCAAGCAAATTCAATCGCCGGTCGAGCCTCATTCTCTGCGCGCTCGACCGCGTTTCTGTGATCATCACTGATGACGCGATCTCGGACGAGGCAGCTCGCATGGTCGAGAATGCCGGCGTCCGGCTCGTTGTCGCCAGCCCGGTGGCCCAGGTTGTGAGGGAGGATTCCTCGTCGGTCGCATGAGGCGCCGCCGAGGTGTGGAAGGCTAATCTTTAAGGGAGGAAAGTACATGAAACTCGCAAAGACACTTGCGCTCAGTGTAGCGCTCGCCGTCGCCATGATGGCCGGCACTGCAAGCGCCAAGGACATCAAGATCGGTCTGGTCGTGAAGTCGCTCGGCAACGGCTTCTTCGACGCCGCCAACAAGGGCGCCCAGGAAGCCGCCAAGGAACTCGGCGGCGTAGAAGTCATTTACACCGGTCCGACGTCGACGACGGCCGAAGGCCAGATCGAAGTCATCAACTCGCTGATCGCCCAGGGCGTCGACGCCATCGCCGTCTCGGCCAACGATCCCGACGCGCTCGTTCCGGCGCTGAAGAAGGCTGCCCAGCGCGGCATCAAGGTCATCTCCTGGGATTCCGGCGTCGCACCTGAAGGCCGTATCCTGCAGCTCAACCCGTCGTCCAACGAGTTGATTGGCAAAATGTGCCTGACACTCGTCAAGGACCACCTCGACGGCGGCAAGGGCGACTTCGCCATCCTGTCGGCAACGACCACCTCGACCAACCAGAACATCTGGATCGACCAGATGAAGAAGCAGCTCAAGGATTTCCCGGGCCTCAACCTCGTCACCACGGTTTACGGCGACGACCTCTCGGACAAGTCCTATCGTGAAGCCGAAGGCCTGCTGAAGTCGAACCCGAACGTCAAGGTCATCGTCGCTCCGACGACGGTCGGCGTTCTCGCCGCTTCGAAGGTCGTCGAAGACAAGGGCCTTGTCGGTAAGGTCTACGTCACCGGTCTCGGCCTGCCGTCCGAAATGGCCGGCGCGATCAAGTCGGGCGCTACCAAGGAATTCGCCATCTGGAACCCGATCGACCTCGGCTATTCCGCAGCCCAGATCGCTTATCACCTGGTCAAGGGTGACGCCGACGGCAAGCCGGGCAGCGAAATCACTGCCGGCCGCATGGGCAAGATCAAGATCGGCGACAACGGCGAAGCCGCCATGGCTGATCCCTTCGTCTACAATGCCTCGAACATCGACCAGTTCTCCAAGGTCTTCTGATCCGGAGCAACCATAGAAAAACCCGGCGGCCTCAAGCCGCCGGGATTTCCCATTCGACACTGGTAGAAATCTGATGAACGCCGCCTTTCAACAAACCGCCACGGACAGCAAAACCGGCGATGCGCCCGCCATTCTGGAAATGCGCGGCATCTCCCAGATCTTCCCTGGCGTGAAGGCGCTCGACAATGTCAGCATCGCCCTCCACCCCGGCACGGTGACCGCGCTGATCGGCGAAAACGGCGCTGGCAAATCGACGCTCGTCAAGATCCTGACCGGCATCTACCGGCCGAACGAAGGCGAGATCCTCGTCGACGGCCGTCCGGTGACCTTTGCCAGCGCCCAGGCGGCGATCGATGCCGGCGTCACCGCCATCCATCAGGAAACCGTGCTTTTCGACGAGTTGACGGTTGCCGAAAACATCTTCCTCGGCCATGCGCCGCGCACGCGGCTGCGCACCATCGACTGGCAGGCGATGAACAGCCGCGCGAAGGCGCTGCTCATCGCGCTCGAAAGCAATATCGATCCGACGATCCGGCTCAAAGACCTCTCGATTGCGCAGCGCCATCTGGTGGCGATTGCGCGTGCTCTGTCGATCGAGGCCCGCATCGTCATCATGGACGAGCCGACGGCAGCCCTTTCCCGCAAGGAGATCGACGATCTCTTCCGCATCGTCCGGGGCCTGAAGGAACAGGGCAAGGCGATCCTCTTCATCAGCCACAAGTTCGACGAGGTTTACGAAATCGCCGACGATTTCGTCGTCTTCCGTGACGGCCGCGCCATCGGCCAGGGCCGTCTCAAGGAGACGCCGCAAGACGAGATCGTCCGGATGATGGTCGGCCGCGACGTCGAGAACGCTTTTCCGAAGATCGATGTCGCCATCGGCGGCCCGGTGCTGGAGATCCGCAACTACAGCCATCGCACCGAATTCCGCGACATATCCTTCACGCTGCGCAAGGGCGAGATTCTCGGCATATACGGCCTGATCGGCGCCGGCCGTTCGGAACTCTCCCAATCGCTGTTCGGCATTACCCGGCCGCTCTCCGGCACGATGATGCTCGAAGGCCGCGAGGTCGCCATCCATTCGCCGCAGGATGCCATACGGGCAGGCATCGTCTACGTGCCGGAAGAGCGCGGCCGCCACGGGCTGGCGCTGCCGATGCCGATCTTCCAGAACATGACGCTGCCCTCGCTTGCCCGCACCTCACGCCGCGGCTTTCTCCGGGCGGCAGAAGAATTTGCGCTAGCGCGCAAATATGCCGAGCGGTTGGATCTGCGGGCTGCTGCCCTTTCCGTGCCGGTCGGCACGCTGTCGGGCGGCAACCAGCAGAAGGTGGTCATCGGCAAGTGGCTGGCGACGTCGCCGAAGGTCATCATCCTCGATGAACCCACAAAAGGCATCGACATCGGCTCGAAGGCCGCCGTGCACGGTTTTATCAGCGAACTCGCCGCCGAAGGCCTGTCGATCATCATGGTCTCGTCGGAACTGCCGGAGATCATCGGCATGTCGGACCGGGTTCTGGTGATGAAGGAAGGGCTGGCCGCCGGGATTTTCGAACGCGCCGAGCTGACGCCGGAAGCGCTGGTGCGCGCCGCCACCGGCAATGCATGAGGCCGACAATGCATAAGGCCCAGCAATTCACAAGGTAAGAGCATGGCAAGACTGATCAGAAAACGCGAAACCCTGCTGTTCCTCATCATTGTGGTGATGATTGCGATCTTTTCGACGCGGGCAGCGGATTTCGCAACGCCGGACAATCTCGCCGGCATTTTCAACGATACCTCGATCCTGATCATCCTGGCGCTGGCGCAGATGACGGTGATCCTGACGAAGTCGATCGACCTGTCGGTTGCCGCCAACCTCGCCTTCACCGGCATGGCGATCGCGATGATGAATGCCGCTTATCCCGATCTGCCGCTTGTCGTCCTCATCCTTGCGGCGATCGTCATCGGCGCCTGCCTCGGCGCCATCAACGGCTTTCTCGTCTGGGCGCTGGAAATCCCGCCGATCGTCGTCACCCTCGGCACGCTCACCATTTATCGCGGCATGGCCTTCGTGCTCTCGGGCGGCGCCTGGGTCAACGCCCATCAGATGACGCCGGTCTTCCTGTCGGTGCCGCGCACGCCGATCCTCGGCCTGCCTGTCCTCGGCTGGGTCGGCATCGTCATCGTTCTGCTGATGTATGTGCTGCTTCGATATACCCAGTTCGGCCGCTCGGCCTATGCGACCGGCGGCAATCCGACCGCGGCCGTCTATGCCGGCATCGATACGGGCTGGACGAAATTCCTCGCCTTCGTCCTGTCAGGCGCCCTCGCCGGGCTTTCAAGCTATCTCTGGGTGTCGCGTTATGCCGTCGCCTATGTCGATATCGCCAACGGCTTCGAACTCGACAGCGTCGCGGCCTGCGTCATCGGCGGCATCTCGATTGCCGGCGGCGTCGGCTCGGTCGCCGGCACCGTGCTCGGCGCACTCTTCCTCGGGGTCATCAAGAATGCGCTGCCGGTCATCGGCATTTCTCCCTTCACCCAGATGGCGATCTCCGGAACCGTCATCATTCTCGCCGTCGCCTTCAACGCCCGGCGCGAGCGCAACCGCGGCCGCATCATCCTGCGCGACCGCGCCGCAGCCGAGATCAGACCAGCCCAGATCAAAACGGGGGCCGCAGCATGAGCACCGTACCCACACGCGAAAAGCGGATCATTCCCGATCGTCTCGGCACGCCGTTCCGCCGCATCGCCGCGAGCTGGGAAGTGCTGCTCTTTGCCGTCGCGATCCTGATCTTGATCTTCAATTCCCTGGCCTCGCCCTATTTCCTCGACGCTTGGAACCTTTCGGACGCCACCTTTAACTTCACCGAAAAGGCAATGATCGCCTTTGCCATGGCGCTGCTGGTCATATCGGGCGAGATCGACCTCTCGGTTGCGGCAATCATCGCGCTCGCCTCGACGGCGATGGGGGCAGCAGCTCAGCTTGGCGTCGGCACACCCGGCCTGGTGCTGATCGGCATCGGCACCGGCCTTGCCTGCGGCACCTTCAACGGCGTGCTGGTCTCGGTGCTGAAACTGCCGTCGATCGTCGTCACCATCGGCACGATGAGCCTTTTCCGCGGCATTTCCTATATCGTGCTCGGCGACCAGGCCTATGGAAAATATCCCGCCGATTTCGCCTATTTCGGCCAGGGCTATGTCTTCTGGGTATTCTCCTTCGAATTTGTGCTGTTCTTCGTGCTGGCGATCCTTTTTGCCATCCTGCTGCACGCAACGAATTTCGGCCGGCAGGTCTATGCAATCGGCAACAATGATTTCGCCGCCCGCTTCTCCGGCATCCCGGTCGAGCGCGTCAAATTCATCCTTTTCCTGCTGACCGGCATCATGAGCGGTGTCGCCGCCGTCTGCCTGACCTCGCGCCTCGGCTCGACCCGGCCATCGATCGCCCAGGGCTGGGAGCTCGAGGTCGTCACCATGGTCGTGCTCGGCGGCATCTCGATCCTCGGCGGCTCCGGCACGATCGGCGGCGTCGTCATCGCCGCCTTCGTCATGGGCCTCGTCACCTTCGGCCTTGGCCTGTTGAACGTTCCCGGCATCGTCATGTCGATCTTCATCGGCCTGCTTTTGATCATCACCATTGCCATCCCGATCATCGCCCGCCGCGTCAAGCTCATGAGCTCCCGATGACCAGAGAAAAACACGCCTTCAAGATGCAGCTCAATCCCGGCATGGAAGCCGAATACCGCAAGCGGCATGACGAAATCTGGCCGGAACTGGTCGATCTCCTGCATCAATCGGGCGCCAGCGACTATTCCATCCATCTCGACCGCCAGACCAACACACTGTTCGGCGTGTTGACGCGGCCGGCCGACCACACCATGGCGAGCCTGCCGGAGCATCCGGTCATGAAGAAATGGTGGGCACACATGGCCGATATCATGGCTGTAAATCCGGACAATTCGCCGGTGCAAAGCGACCTCGTCACTCTCTTCCATATGCCATGAACGCCACCTCCTATCGCCGCATCGCCGTTCTCGACATCGGCAAGACCAATGCCAAGGTCGTCGTGCTCGACAGCGAAACGGGCGCCGAGATCGCCGTCCTGAAACGGCCGAACGTGGCGATCAAAACCGGTCCCTACCCGCATTACGACATTGAAGCGCTCTGGTCGTTTGCGCTCGATGCGCTGAAGAGGCTGGCGGGGGAAACGGGTTTCGATGCCATCTCGGTCACCACCCATGGCGCCGCTGCCGCGCTGCTCGGCGAGGACGGCACGCTCGCCATGCCGGTGATCGACTACGAACACGAATATCCCGAAGAAATCCGTGATGCCTATACGGCACTGCGTCCCGCCTTCGACGAAACCTTCTCCCCACGCCTCGCTATGGGCCTCAATGTCGGGGCGCAGCTGCACTATCAGAAAACCGCCTTTCCCGAGGAATTCGCTGGGGTACTGACCGTCCTCACCTATGCGCAATATTGGACGGCGCTGCTGACCGGTATCGCCGCCAACGAGTTGACCTCGCTCGGCTGCCACACCGACCTCTGGAACCCGAAGACCGGCGACTATTCCTCACTTGTGGATAGGCTCGGCATTCGCCCGCTGATGGCGCCGATCCGCTCCGCCTTCGACGCGCTCGGCCCGGTCCTGCCCGAGATCGCAGCAGGGCTCGGCCTTGCCGCACCGGTGCCGGTCTATTGCGGCATTCACGATTCCAACGCCTCGTTGCTGCCGCATCTGGTCCATCGGCAAGCACCCTTTGCCGTCGTCTCCACAGGCACCTGGGTCATCAATTTCGGCGTCGGCGGCGATCTCGATCATCTCGATCAAAAACGCGACGCGCTCGCCAATGTCGATGCCTATGGCCGGGCCGTTCCCTCCTCGCGTTTCATGGGCGGGCGGGAATTCGAAATCCTTTCGGCCGAAATCGGTCCTGTCGACGAAAAAGCCGCCCAGGCGGCGATTGGCCCGGTCATCGGCAAAGGCATGATGCTGCTGCCCAACATCGCCGCCGGTTCCGGGCCGTTTCCGGGAGAGGCGAGCCGCTGGATCGGCGCCGGACAGGCAAGCCGCGAGGAGCGTTATGCCACGGCCTGCCTCTATCTCGCTTTGATGACCGACGCCTGCCTCGGCCTGATCGGCGCCAAAGGCCCCATTATCGTCGAAGGGCCGTTTGCCCTCAACGAGACCTATCTCAAGCTGCTTGCCGCCCTTGCCGGCCGCGAGGTCAAGGCCGTTCCCGGCACAACCGGCACCAGCCAGGGCGCGGCCCTTCTCACCGGCATCCGGCCGTTGTCGGGTGCCGAGACGCATGTTCCGCCGACCGAAATCCCAGGACTGGCAGCCTATCGCGATCGCTGGTACGCGGCGATGGAATAAGAGCTTTTCCAAATACGGCCCAAGAACGGTCTTGCTCGCCCCTGCCTTGCAGTTAGTGTGCCCCTCGAAAATCAATTCGAGGAGACAGCATGACAGAGACATTCGATCCGCGCGGGCTCGCAGCCAGGCTTCACAGCCTACGCCAGGCCGGCAGGCAAGAGGAAACCGGCAGTTTCACCCTGCCGGCCGATCTGCATCAGGCGATGGAGACGCAGAATTTGCTCGCCGCCGCAGACGGTATCGGCAGCAATGCCTGGAAAGTGACGGTCTCGCCTGCGGGCCAGGCGGTGACCGCTCCCCTGCATCCCTATGCCGAGGCCGCCGCCGGCGCCAGCATCCCTTGGTATCCGGGCCTGAAATTCGAAACCGAGATCGCTGTCCGTCTCGGCAAGGACCTGCCGATCCGCACCGGTGCTCCCTATAGCCGCGCCGAGGTGGTCGAGGCGATCTCCGCTGCCTATCTCGGCGCCGAACTGCTGGTCAGCGCCATCAGGGAAAGCGGCAGCGTTTCCTTCCTGCTGTTCGTTGCCGACCGCCTCGGCAATAGCGGTTATGTGCTCGGCCCGAAGCTCGAAAAAAGCGTGGTCGACACCGCCGGCGGTACACCGCTCAAGGTCACCCATGCCGGCCGCTCGATTTATGATGGCCCGGCGCAGCATCCGAAGGGCGACGTTCTCACCTGGCTCGTCGACTACGCCAATGACGGTCTGCGCCCGGAGGCATCGCTGAAATCAGGCGCGCTGATCACGACGGGCACGTTGAGCGGCGCGGTCGAACTGACCGAACCCGGTGAGATCGACATCCTGTTTGGCGACACCAGGCTCAGTTTCTCGGTGTCGAAGGGTTGATTGGAAGCTGAGCAGAAAGCTTAAGTTGACAGTCCCGGTTTAGTTTTGCAGGAAAAGGGAGGGCTCGCTCTCCCGAACCCTGCGACACCGAACCTGGAGCAGATCATGCCTTCGCCTTTCCTTGCCCTGTCGGCAATCACCTATGCCATCGGGCCGAAATCTATCCTGCATGGCATCGACCTGACGCTCGACCAAGGCCGCATCTACGGCTTGGTGGGGCCGAACGGCTCCGGCAAGAGTACGCTTTTGAAGATCATCGCCCGCCAGGTCGCGTCCAAATCCGGCGCAATCGCCTTCGGCGGCAAGGGGGCAAGTGACTGGGGCGCCCGGGAATTTGCCCGGCACGTCGCCTACATGCCGCAATTCACGCCGGCGACCGACGGCATGACCGTACGGGAACTGGTGGCGCTCGGCCGTTTTCCCTGGCACGGCACGCTCGGCCGCTTTACCGCGACGGATCGCAGCAAGGTCGAGGAGGCAATTGTCCGCACCGAGCTCGAGGATTTCGCCGATCGTCTCGTCGCCGACATGTCCGGCGGCGAGCGCCAGCGGGCCTGGATCGCCATGATGCTCGCCCAGGACGCCCGCTGCCTGCTGCTCGACGAACCGACATCGGCGCTCGACCTTGCCCATCAGGCAAGCGTCCTTTCACTGGTGCAGGAACTCAGCCACGAGCGCGGGCTGACCGTCATCATCGTGCTGCACGACATCAACCTCGCCGCACGCTATTGCGACGCGATCATCGCCCTCAATCGCGGCCGGATCACTGCCGAAGGCACGCCCGCCGAGCTCATGCAGGCCGAAACGCTGCAGTCGATATTCGGCGTCGGTATGGGCGTCTTTCCGCATCCGGTCCGAAACGAACCTGTCAGCTATCTCCTATAGTATCGCTCACGCCTTTTCGCGGAACATCTCGATGATGGCGGAAAAGTCCCGCCCGCCGTTACCCTGTTTTTCGAAGAGCGCAAAAAGCTGCGCGGCCTCCGCACCCATCGGCGTGGAAGCGCCGCTTGCCAGCGCCGCCTCCTGCGAGAGTCTCAGATCCTTCAGCATCAGGGCGGCGGCAAAACCGGGTTTGTAGTCGTTGTTGGCGGGCGAGGTCGGCACGGGGCCGGGCACCGGGCAATAGGTATTGATCGACCAGCATTGGCCGGATGAGGTCGAAGCAACGTCGAACAGCGCCTGATGCGAGAGACCGAGTTTTTCGGCGAGTACGAAGGCCTCGCAGACGCCGACCATCGAAATGCCGAGGATCATGTTGTTGCAGATCTTCGCCGCCTGGCCGGCGCCGGCCTCGCCGCAATGGACGATCTTCTTTCCCATCGCCTCGAGGATCGGCTTCGCCTTCGCAAAGGCCGCATCCGAGCCGCCGGCCATGAAAGTCAGCGTGCCGGCGCTCGCTCCGCCGGTGCCGCCGGAGACCGGCGCGTCGAGCGACAGGCAGCTTGCGGCCTTGGCCATCTCATGCGCCTTGCGGCTGCTGTCGACATCGATGGTGGAGCAATCGATGACCAGCGTGCCCTGCGCCGCGGTCTGCAGGATGTCGCTCCAGGCCGTCAGCACGTGCCGCCCCTGCGGCAGCATCGTGATGACGATCTCCGCGTCCTTGACCGCCTGGCTGGCATGGCTTGCCGGTTTGACGCCGCTGTCCTCGGCCGCCTTCAACACGGAGGCCGCGAGATCGAAGCCGAGAACCTCATGACCCGCTTTGACCAGATTGGCCGCCATCGGCCCGCCCATATTGCCAAGCCCGATGAATGCGATCCTTGCCATGGTCTTCTCCTATCGATTGTCTTCGAGGATCATCGCTGCCGCCTTTTCGGCGATCATGATCGTCGGCGAATTGGTGTTGCCCGAGGTGATCGACGGCATCACCGAGGCGTCGGCGATCCTGAGCTTGCCGAGCGCCCGGAATCTCAGCCGGGGATCGACGACGCTGTCCCTGTCGGCGCCCATGCGGCAGGTGCCGACAGGATGGAAGATCGTCGTGCCGATTTCGCCCGCCGCCCGCTCCAGATCGGCCTCGGTCTGATAGCTGGGTCCCGGCTTGAATTCCTCCGGCCTGAACCGGGCGAAGGAAGGCTGCGCGACGATCCTGCGCGTCAACCGTATCGAACGGACAGCTATCTCACGATCGCGCTGTGTCGAGAGGTATTTCGGGCTGATCGTCGGCTGGGCGGCAAAATCCGGGCTCGACAGGTGCACCGAACCGCGGCTTTCCGGCCTCAGATTGCAGACGCTCGCGGTGATCGCCGGGAAAGGATGGACGGGATCGCCGAACTTCTCCAGCGATACCGGCTGCACGTGATATTGCAGATCCGGCGTTTCCCGGTCCGGGCCCGAGCGGGTGAAGATGCCGAGCTGGCTCGGCGCCATCGCCATCGGCCCGGAGCGGCGAACGAGATATTCGAGCCCGATCGCCGCCTTGCCGATCAGCTTCGTCGCCTTCTCGTTCAGCGTCGGAACACCGGTCACCTTATAGGCCAGACGCAGTTGCAGATGGTCCTGCAGGTTTTCGCCGACACCTTTCACGTCCACGACGACATCGACGCCCGCCTGCCGGAGAACCTCGCCCTTGCCGATGCCGGACAGTTCCAGGATATGCGGCGAGCCGATCGAACCGGCCGACAGAATGGTTTCCTTGTCCGCATAGGCGCGTTTCGCCACACCATTGTGCTGGAATTCGACGCCGGCGACGGCCCCCTCCTCGACCAGCAGCCGCCGGACCTGCGCCTTGATGAGAACGGTCAGGTTGGAGCGTCGCATCGCCGGGCGCAGGAAGGCCTTCGAGGTGTTCCAGCGAATGCCGGAACGCTGGTTGACGTCGAAATAGCCGGAGCCTTCATTGCTGCCGCGGTTGAAATCGGCGGTTTCCGGAATGCCCGCTTCCCTCGCCGCCTGCTGAAAAGCATCGAGCACGGCCCAGCGCACGCGCGCTTTCTCGATGCGCCATTCGCCGCCGGCCCCATGCATCTCATCTTCGCCGTGATAAAAATCCTCGGACTTGCGGAAGAAGGGTAGAACATCGTCCCAGCCCCAGCCGCCGCAGCCCATCTGTCGCCAGAGGTCGTAGTCGCGCGCCTGACCGCGCATGTAGATCATGCCGTTGATCGAAGAGGAGCCACCGAGCACCTTGCCGCGCGGATAGCTCAGCGCCCGACCATTCAACCCGGCCTCGGGCGCCGTGGTGAAACACCAGTCGGTACGCGGATTGTTGATGCAATAGAGATAACCGACCGGAATATGGATCCAGTGGTAGTTGTCGCTGCCGCCGGCTTCGAGCAGCAGCACCCGGCTCCTGCCATCGGCCGACAACCGGTTGGCCAGCACGCAACCGGCGCTGCCTGCCCCGATGATGATATAGTCGTATCGATCCATCTGCCCCACACGAAACTTCTGATGCTTGTGCCGCCGTCTCTCCTCCCGAAGGGAGGTGCGCCGGTTCAGCGGCGATAGACGAAGCCAAGTTTGCGCCCCAGCCGCGAGGCGTAGAATTCGCCGATGATGCCGCGGCGGAAGATCAGCACGCAGACCATGAAGACGATGCCGGTGATGATCGTCACCGGAAATTCCGAGGTCGCAAGGTAGTTTTCCAGCGCCACCACCAGCCCGGCGCCGAAGAGCGGGCCGATCAGCGTGCTGATGCCGCCGAGCAGTGTCATCAGGATCACCTCGCCCGACATCTGCCAGGCGACGTCGGTCAAGGTCGCGAACTGGAAGACGATCGATTTCACCGCGCCCGCCAGCCCCGCAAGCGCTGCCGACATGACGAAGGCGCCGAGTTTGTAACGCGCGACGGAATAGCCGAGTGAGACCGCCCGATTTTCGTTCTCGCGGATCGATTTCAGGATCATGCCGAAGGGTGAGTTGATGAAACGCCAGATGATCAGCACGCCGATGATGAACACCGCCAGCACGAAATAATACATGTTGGTCGAGCTGTTCAGATCGATGAAGCCGAAGAGATGGCCGCGTGGCACCGACTGGATGCCGTCCTCGCCCTCGGTGAACTTTGCTTGCAGGCAGAAGAAAAAGAACATCTGCGACAGCGCCAGCGTGATCATCGCGAAATAGATGCCCTGGCGGCGGATGGCGAAAAAGCCCATCACCAGGCCGAGAAACGCCGCACCCGCCACGCCGATCAAGATGCCGAGCTCCGGCGGCAACCCCCATTCCTTCACCGTATAGGCGGTGAAATAAGCTGCGCCGCCGAAGAAGGTGGCATGGCCGAAAGACAGCAGGCCGGTATAACCGAGCAGCAGGTTGAAGGCGCAGGCAAACAGCGCGAAGCACAGCAGCTTCATCAGGAAGATCGGATAGAAGAAGAACGGCGCGAGCACCAGGAGCAGAAGCCCAACGGCGAGGAAGCCCGCCTGCACCGAAAGGGCGGTTCGATTTTTTTCCGTTTGGATGGTGTCGGTGATGTCGGTCATGTCAGGCATCCCGGCCGAAGAGGCCCGCGGGCCTGATGAGAAGCACGATCGCCATGATGACGAAGATGACGATGTTGGACGCTTCGGGATAGAAGACCTTGGTCAGTCCCTCGGCGATGCCGAGGAAGTAACCGGTGATGATCGCGCCCATGATCGATCCCATGCCGCCGACGACGACCACGGCAAAGACAACGATGATCATGTTCGAGCCCATCAGCGGCGAGACCTGGTAGATCGGCGCGGCCAGCACGCCGGCAAAGGCCGCGAGACCGGCCCCGAGCGCATAGGTGAGCGTCAACAGCACCGGCACGTTAACGCCAAAGACCTGCACCAGCACCGCGTTTTCGGTGGCGGCGCGGAGATAGGCGCCGAGCTTGGTCTTTTCGATCAGCAGCCATGTGCCGAGGCAGACGACAAGCGAGACGACGACCACCCAGCCGCGATAGATCGGCAAGAACATGAAGCCGAGATTTGCCCCGCCGGCAAGCGCTGCCGGCGTTGCATAGGGCTGGCCGGAGGAGCCGTAGAGATAGCGGAAGGTGCCCTCGACGGCCAGCGCCAGCCCGAAGGTGAAGAGCAGGCCGTAGAGCGGATCGAGATCGTAGAGCCGTCGCAGGAACAGCCGCTCGATGATGGCGCCGGCAAGCCCGACGATCACAGGCGCCAGGATCAGCGACGGCCAATAGCCGATGCCGGCATAGGTCAAGAGCAGATAGGCGACGAAGGCGCCGAGCATATATTGCGCGCCATGGGCGAAATTGATCACCCGAAGCAGGCCGAAAATGATGGCAAGGCCGAGGCTGAGCAGCGCATAGAACGAGCCATTGATCAGGCCGATCAGCAGCTGGCCGAGCAGCGCCTGCAGGGGAATGCCGAAGATCATCGTCATGGCATCCTCCTCTGGAAGAGATTGGTTCCGTCTACGCAGCCACGCTTTCCACCGCCCTCATTCCTGTGCTCGTCACAGGAATCCAGCCGGCCCAAGTCCTTGGGCCGAAATGACTCCTCCGCGCCGCAGACGCGGCGCTGCTGGATCCCTGTGACGAGCACAGGGATGAGGGAGGAAACGTTGCGGCCTAAATTGCTAGTCCTGGTCATATCTAAACCCCCAGAACCTTGTGCAGCGTATCCATGCGCTGCGGCAGTTCGCCGACCGGGAATTCCGACACCATCTGCCCATGATCCATCAGATAGAAGCGATCGGCAATACGGCTGGCGAAACGGAAGTTCTGCTCGACCAGCAGGATCGTCATGCCGCGGCCTTTCAGGGTCTGCAGCACCTCGCCGATACGCTGGACGATGACGGGGGCAAGCCCTTCCGTCGGTTCGTCGAGAATAAGCAGCCGGACGCCGGTGCGCAGGATCCGGGCGATCGCCAGCATTTGCTGCTCGCCGCCGGAAAGTTTGGTGCCGGGGCTGCCGCGGCGCTCATAGAGATTGGGGAAGAGTTCGTAGATTTCGTCGAGCGTCATGCCGCCCTTCGCCACGACAGGCGGCAGCAGCAGGTTTTCCGAGACGGTCAGCGTCGAGAAGATGCCGCGCTCCTCCGGCACGAAACCGATGCCGCGGTGGGCCGTCTTGTGCAGCGGCACCTGCATCATGTCGCTGCCGGCAAAGCTGATCCTGCCCTTGCGGGACCGCACGATGCCGGTGATGGTGCGCAATGTCGTCGTCTTGCCGACGCCGTTACGGCCGAGAAGGGTAATCGTCTCGCCTTCGCCGACCCGCATGTCGACACCGTGCAGGACGTGGCTTTCGCCGTACCAGGCGTTCAGTCCCTGGACTTCGAGGAGAGCGGCCATCAATGCTCCTCCGTGCCCATATAGGCGACGCGCACGCGCTCGTCCTGGCTGACTGTGGCGTAGTCGCCCTCGGCGAGGATCTCGCCGCGCTGCAGCACGGTGACATGCTGGCAGATATTGGCGACGACGGAGAGATTGTGCTCGACCATCAGCACCGCCCGGTCACGGGCGACGTCGCGGATGATGGACGAGACGACGGCGACATCCTCAAGCCCCATGCCCGCCATCGGCTCGTCGAGCAGCAGCACCTTGGGATCGAGCGCCAGCGTCGTGGCGATCTCCAGCACGCGCTTGCGGCCATAGGAGAGATCGGCGGCGATCTGATCGCGCTCCTTGGAAAGCCCGACGCTGGCAAGCAATTGCTCGGCGCGCGCGTTCAGCCGGTCGAGCGCCGAGAGCGGTCGCCAGAACTGGGTAGAGAGATTGTTCGGCCGCTGCAGCGCCACGCGGACGTTGTCGAGCACGGACAGATGAGGGAAGACCGCCGAGATCTGGAAGGAGCGCACCAACCCCATGCGCGCCACCCTGTCGGGCGGTGTCCTGGTGATATCGGTGCCCATCAGTGTGATCGTGCCCGATGTCGGCTGCAGGAACTTGGTCAAAAGGTTGAAAACCGTCGTCTTGCCGGCGCCGTTCGGGCCGATCAGCGCATGCACGCTCGCGTCGTACACGTCGAGGTCGACGTTCTTGACGGCCGTGAAGCCGCCGAAATCGCGACGCAGGCCGCGGGCGGACAAGACCACCCGCGGCTTTTCCTGCGTTTCAATTGCGGAAACCGCCATTGCGCTCACTTCACCAGATCGCAGCCGCTCTTGGCGGGATCGATATAGGCTTCCTTGCCGGGAATGCTGGCAAGCACGTTGAAGTAATCCCACGGCTCCTTGCTTTCGGCCGGCTTCTTGACCTGCAGCAGATACATGTCGTGGATCATGCGGCCATTGGCGCCGACCGTGCCACCGCGGCCGAAGACGTCATCAACCGGCATTTCATGCAGCTGTTTGGCGACGGCTTCCGTCTCGTCGGTGCCGGCCTTCTGCACCGCCTTCAGATATTGCGTCACCGCCGAATAAGTGCCGGTGTGGATCATGTTCGGCATCTTGCCGGTACGGGCGAAGAACTTCTTAGCGAAGGCGCGGCTTTCGTCGTCGCGGTTCCAGTAAAAACCTTCCGTCAGCGTCAGCCCCTGTGCCGCCTCGAGGCCAAGACCATGGACTTCGGCGAGCGTGAAGAGCAGCGCTGCCAGATGCTGGCCGCCCTGGGTGATGCCGAATTCGGCCGCCTGCTTGATGGCGTTCGAGGTATCGAGGCCGGCATTGGCGAGACCGATCACCTTGGCGCCTGAGGATTGCGCCTGCAGCAGGAAGGACGAGAAGTCCTGGGTCGACAGCGGATGGCGGACGGCGCCGACGACCTTGCCGCCGCTCGACTTGACGTAGTCGCTGGTCTGCTGCTCCAGCGAATAGCCGAAGGCATAGTCGGCGGTCAGGAAGAACCAGCTGTCGCCGCCCTGCTTGACGAGGGCGCCGCCAGTGCCGACGGCGAGCGCATGCGTGTCATAGGCCCAATGGAAGCCGTAAGGCGAGCAGGCCTTGCCGGTGAGATCGGTCGTCGCCGCACCGGTGACGATGTCGATCTTCTTCTTCTCCTTGGCGATCGCCTGCACGGCAAGCGCCACCGACGAGGTCGTCAATTCCATGATCGCATCCACCTGCTCGGTGTCGTACCATTGGCGGGCGATGTTGGAGGCAATATCCGGCTTGTTCTGGTGGTCGGCATCGACGATCTCGATCGGCACATCAAGCACCTTGCCGCCGAAATCCTCGACCGCCATCTTGGCGGCCTCGACGGAAGACTTGCCGCCGAAATCGGCATAAACACCCGACTGGTCGTTCAGGATACCGATCTTGACCTTGCCGTCGGTCGCGCTCTGCGCGAGCACCGCAGTGCTGCTTGCAAGCAGAAATGCAACTGATGCAATGAGATTCTTACGCATATTCTCTCCTCCCAGAGATTGGCCAGTTTGCGGATCTGTTCAGATTTGGCCAGCCGCACTCCTCAGAGCGGCCGACCCTTAGCTTACGATCAAGGAAATTCCGCCTTGAGGCAACGGGTGATTTACAACTAATTCCAAACAGTATCTGTTCATTTTTGAACAGAGGGGATCGCCATGAACAATCCACCGCAGTTTACTTGGGACGATCTGCAGTTTTTTCTAGCCGTCGCCCGCACGGGACAGCTGTCGACGGCGGCCCGCCAGCTGCGCTCCAGCCATCCCACGGTCTCGCGGCGCATCGACCGGCTGGAATTCACACTCAAGGTCAAGCTGTTCGAGCGCAATCCGCGCGGTTATGTGCTGACCGCCATGGGCACGCGTTTCGTCGAGACGGCCGAGCGGATGGAGCAGGAGACCGAGCGCCTGCGCGCCGATCTCGCCGACGGCTCGATGGCGCAGCGCGGCCTGGTGCGTCTGAGCGCGCCGGAAGGCTTTGCCAATTTCTTCTTCGCGACCGTGCTGCACCGGTTTGCCGCCCAGCATCCGCACCTGGCGCTGGAGCTGGTGACGATCCAGCAGATCATGTCGCTGTCGCGAAAGGAGGCCGATCTTTCCGTCGTGCTCGACGAGCCGAAGGGCGGGCCCTATTTCGCCGAGAAGCTGACCGACTATCACCTGCAGATCTACGGCTCGCGCGACTATCTGGCAAAGGCGCCTGAGATCACCTGCCGCGAGGACCTGCTTGAGCATCCCTTCGTCAGCTATATCGAGGAGATGATCTTCGCGCCGGGCCTGGATTATCTGAGCGATGTGCATCCGCGAATCAAACCGCAGTTCCAGAGTTCCAGCATCTTCGCGCAGCTCACCGCCACCCGAAATGGCCTCGGCCTCTGCATCCTGCCCTACTTCTTCGCCAGCCGATATCCCGAGCTGGTGCGGGTGCTGCCCGAAGAAATCGACCTCAAGCGCCAATACTGGATCACCTGCCATCGCGACCTGAAACAGGCGCCGCGCGTACGCGCCGTCATCGACTTCCTGCGTCAGGCGGTGCGCGGTGAGGATGCGCGCTTCGTGCCGCCCTATGTCACTCCAGCGGGCGCACCGCGCCGGCCAGAAGCCGCAACCTGACTATTTGAGAAACTCGGCCCTGTGCGGGGTGAATGCATCGATCAGCCGGCCCTTTTCCAGCGCCTTGACGCCGTGGACGAGGTTGGGCGGCACGATGAAGCTGCCGCCCTGGCGCAGCACCTCGGTCCGGCCGTCGATCGTCACTTCGAAGCTGCCCTCGGCGACATAACTTGCCTGAATGTGCGGATGCGAATGGGCAGCACCGACGGCGCCGCTTTCGAAGGTCACTTCCACCATCATCATCTCAGGCAGATAAGTCATGATGCGCCTGACGACGCCAGGCTCGGGGTTGACCCATTCGGCGCCTTCGGCCGATACGAACAGATCGCTTGACGACATTTCCGTCTCCTCGTTCCAGAATCGATCGCGGGCCAAAGTGGATCATGCCGACGCTTTTGAAAAGATGGCGGGCGCTGTCTTTTCGATACGGCCGCCTTCTGTTGACGCAATCGGCTGGCGGGTCTATGCGACCTTGAGCGAGGCAAGCTTGAATCGTGGGTGAGGAGACGCCGACATGCAGCATACGCGCGAGGTTTTCGACTGGGCCGACCCGTTCCGCCTGGTGGAGCAGCTCACCAGCGAGGAGCGCATGGTGCAGGATACGGCCCATGCCTATGCGCAGGAGAAGCTTGCGCCCCGCGTTCTCGACGCCTTCCGCAATGAAAAGACCGATCCCGAAATCTTCCGCGAAATGGGCGAACTCGGCCTGCTCGGCCCGACAATTTCGCCTGAGTATGGCGGGGCCGGCCTCGGTTACACCGCCTACGGCCTGATCGCCCGTGAAGTCGAACGGGTCGATAGCGGTTACCGCTCGATGATGAGCGTGCAGTCGTCGCTGGTCATGGTGCCGATCGACACCTTCGGGTCGCAGGCGCAGAAACTGAAATACCTGCCGAAACTTGCCAGCGGCGAATGGATCGGCTGCTTCGGCCTGACCGAACCCGATCACGGCTCCGACCCCGGCTCGATGGCGACACGCGCCAAAAAGGTCGACGGCGGCTACAGCCTCACCGGCTCGAAGACTTGGATCTCCAACGCCCCGATCGCCGATGTCTTCGTCGTCTGGGCAAAGACCGAGGACGGCCTCATCCGCGGCTTCATCCTCGAAAAGGGCTGGAAGGGGCTTTCGGCTCCCGCCATTCACGGCAAGGTGGGCTTGCGCGCCTCGATCACCGGCGAAGTGGTGATGGACGGGGTCTTCGTGCCTGAGGAAAACCTTCTGCCTGATGTAACCGGCCTCAAGGGACCGTTCACCTGCCTCAACTCGGCCCGTTTCGGCATCGCCTGGGGCGCACTCGGTGCAGCCGAGGATTGTTATGCAAGAGCCCGGCAATACACGCTCGAGCGCAAGCAGTTCGGCCGGCCGCTTGCTGCCAACCAGCTCATCCAGAAGAAACTCGCCGACATGGCGGCGGAAATCTCGCTCGGCCTTCAGGGCTGCCTGCGGCTTGGCCGCATAAAAGAGGAAGGCCATCCGCCGGTGGAACTGACCTCGATCCTCAAGCGCAACAGCTGCGGCAAGGCGCTGGAGATCGCGCGGGCGGCCCGCGACATGCTCGGCGGCAACGGCATCTCCGACGAATTCGGCATCGCCCGTCATCTCGTCAACCTCGAAGTGGTCAACACCTATGAGGGCACACACGACATCCACGCGCTGATCATCGGTCGGGCGATCACCGGCATCGCCGCCTTTGCGAACTAGACGGTAGACTCATAGCGATTTGATCCAGATACGGGTTGCGAGAAGCTTGACGCGGCAAGAAAGTTCAGCGAGTCGCAATATCCCTGAACTATTTGAGTTTGTTGAAGAAGCGCTCCACGAGGTTATGCTGGCGATAAACTCAGGCTGGATCAAATCATCCGCGTATGTGAACCGGTGCATGAGTGCACGGACGGCAGCGTGTAGAAAAGTTTAAACGGACGGCATCAATATTCAGGTCCTCATCTTTTTGGAATTTTTTCGCGTGCATCTTCTGGTGGCTGGAAGAAGCAGAGGAAAGCCGTCACCAGCGTAAGCGCGAGCGTCGATCCAATTGGAGGAAACTTTAGCTGCTGTACAAGGGGGCCATTGGTAGCCACCGCGTAAACAATCAATGAGATAGTTGACACGAATATCTGTGAACCTCTTCGCACATTCCATATTATGTACAGGTAAAGAGCATTGAAAATCGCCGTGACGAACAACAGAAATGTTAGCCAGTACAATGCCTGATTTTCAGCTGGCTGAGCAGTAGCAGCTATTCCGGCTAAAGCCATATAAAGGCTTAAAGCCTCTGCGGGAATAAACTTTACCAAGCGTGCGAGAGCTTGATCTGGCTTCACTGAAGGTGGTAGTGCGCCCATCCTTGGGTTGCGTTCTGACAGACCCTCGGCCTTCCTTTTTTCATCCACAGCGGCTCTTGCACGCGCGTTAGCTTTCAACGCATCTTTTGCAGTAATGACATTGCGATCCATTCCGCCCTCCAAATACATGGTTCAATTTTATGGGGTAACAGTGTAGTATTGCACGTCATCATTCAAGGGGGGGCGCAGATATGTCTTTGCTTATTTGGGTTATTCAGCGAGGCAAGATATTTATCGCATTGTTTTTCATCGCGATTATCTTCATGCAATCTTGCGGTGATGCAGATGCGGCTGCGCAGAGAATGCTGTTGTTACCAGATGGGGGCTCGATAACCGTCGGCGCTGGGGGGACAAACAAGATACATGCGATGTGTCTTGACAGCTACCGTGACAATCCACAGCCCGAGGATCAATTTTCTAAAGCTCCCGGCAATTTGGGCTCTGCAACAGTCAAGGTAGGCGGGGCGCCGTTTATTCCACTGCAAGAAGCAATCGATAAAAATATCTTAGAATTACACGGCGATGGAAGTCACGGAAGCGTGGCAGTAACAAGCCTTGTCTCGCAACCTTTGACAATTAATATTGCATCCACAAGTGTGATTGCGCCTCAGGACTTCTCCAAAACAGACGATTTAACAAATCTAGACTTAATTAATCAGCAAAACCCGTCGTTTTCACAGGACCAGCTTTGGGAGACCACGCATCAGGCACGACTGACGCACTACGGGTGGCAAGACCAAGAGTTTGCTGAAGTCCTAGATGGTGGCTTCTCGGCGGAAGATATACTGCCACTCCATGACGCAGGATGGACGAAGAATGAAATCATTTCATTAGGTGATGAAATTCGGCTGGCTATGGCGCTCAGCGAGCTTGGGTGGGATAAAGATTCTATAAAAAACTTTTCGGGAAGCCTTCTGCCTATTATAGGGCTCACAAGAGCGCAATGGACCAAAGATGAGATAGAAGGACTAAAAGACGACATCAACACGGTCGCTGATTTAGCGATGACTGGCTGGACACGCGAGGACGTAAAATCCGTCGAGAACAACGTTCCGCAGGCCGCACGGCTGGCGCGAGTGGGATGGACCGTCGATGAGGTAAAATTAATTCAAACTCATATCGACGCAGCGGTCGAATTGGCGGAGGCCGGGCTTTCAGCGGAACAAGTGTATAGGGTTCGCAACCATATTGAAGATAGCGCCAAGTTAGCACAGTGGACAGTGCTCAAAGGTCAAAACTCATCCGATGGACGGCTGTTCTCCCTTCAACGCGTTCTTGTCGACGGCCTTTCAAATTACATATTGTTCTCCTCAGACCACTCGGCTCTCTACGTGGAAGGCAATCATAATTTAAACGAAGTCGGCATTCGTATCCGCGAAGTTGGCATAGCAGCTGACGACAGCCGATCGCCTCAGGTGATTTTGATTGGGGATGGCCAACAACGTGACTTCGACGCGGTTCAGATGACCGTACTAACAACTGACGCAGGTGGCGGTGGCGCGAAAGTGCCCCTAGCGTTTGTTGGATTGCCGGACGATTTTCCACCAGGCGGCGGAGGGGGATGGAACTACTCCGAAAAAACGCCTGATGATCTGCCAATAGCATATTACGCTAGCGGAAAACGTTCGAAGTTGCTTAAATTTTTAAATCGCGGCGAGATAAGTATATCTGTCTCAGCTTTCGTTGTAAGCAAGTGGCAATCACTACTTGCTGCGATGAGCATCGGCGTTGAAGATGCAAAAGATGAGCCAGGCGCATCTACTATGTCCCGCGATGACCTTGAGGAATCTATCAATAGACATATCCAGAAACGCATAAATCAAGAAAAAGTCGAAAGAAATATTACAACACTACCTCCGGACGCCGCGATAGTTGAATTTAATCTGGACAGCGTCCTTTCAAGCCGGCGCTATGTCGAGATTTTTCCGATGTCTTCGCCAAAATTTGTGATAGCGACTAGCGGAGGTTTATAGCGTGAGCTCCATTTGGAGAGCAAATCTTCGGTTGACGGAATGGGCATTCGTGTTTGCGTTTCCGTCAGACCGTCTCTCATTTGAACGGTTCCACGCCTGGAGCGAGTTCTGCTCCCAATTTAATAATTGGGAAGATTACAGAACAAAAGTGATCGACGCGTTCGATGAACTTATAATACCGATGGAACATCATGGTCTACTTATATATAGACATGCTTCCATTCGGGATTTTCGTATCGCTTTCCGAAAGAGAAGAGCAGTCGTCCTCTTCTCTCATCACAACATCTTCTCAATTGAATTTCGTGGCGGAATGCTTCCGTTCGAGCGCGTTCTCAAAGGAATGCCCCGCGGTTTTGAGGGAATATTGGAACTTTCCGTCTGCTCTCCAACCGCAGATATGATATCGTGCATTAGAAAACGGTGCCCTGAATGCGGGGTGGCGTACATGCCGGTGGACCTTACTCCAAATGACTGGATAATTTATTTTTCTCAACTGCTACTCCAATTTTATGACACTGAAAGCAGTTACATGGGTGCTGAGGCTAGTGTGCGGCAGTTGCGCGCAAAGCGTTAAATACTAGACGGTAGACTCATAGCGATTTGATCCAGATACGGGTTGCGAGAAGCTTGATGCGGCAAGAAAGTTCAGCGAGTCGCAATATCCCTGAACTATTTGAGTTTGTTGAAGAAGCGCTCCACGAGGTTATGCCGGCGATAAACTCAGGCTGAAGGAGAAGCCTTCCTTGCGGTTTCGCTTTGCGGGAATGTTCTCTTTTGCGAAGTCTCGAGGAATGTTGGTATCGTATGCACTGTCGACCAACGATCGATCTGCTATCGGCATCGTCTGCCTTTCGCCACCTGACGAAACGATTGTAGCAGATCGTATAAGGGCCATATCGCTCAGGAAGATCGACCCACGGTGAGCCGGTGTGAAATCCGTTGATCACACGTCGCTCATCAACGCGGGGACACTCCGAGGCTTGGCGGAAGAAGTGGCTGGATAATACTCCATTCGAAATCCGTCAGGTCGAACCGGCGACGCGTCATCCGAGGTCTCCAAATCAAACCCTAGTGGATCAAAATCATCCGCGTATGTGAACCGGTGCATGAGTGCACGGA
>NZ_AEYF01000005.1 GCF_000292525.1 Rhizobium sp. CCGE 510 | reverse complement strand
GGTAAGTGTCCACAACTCCTAGGCCGCCGGCGCGACGCGCCGAATTGCCACGCGCCTGACAATGTGCAACCTTCCCTAACGACGGCAAGAGCCGGCAAAAAGGGGGATCATGCATGTTTCTGCTTCTTGCATTGCTGATTGGTGTCATATCAGGGCTTCGCGCCATGACGGCGCCCGCCGCCGTCGCCTGGGGCGCAGCACTCGGCTGGTTCGATGTCTCGCAGACGCCGCTTGCCTTCATGGGCTACCAATGGACGCCGTGGATCTTCACGCTTCTCGCCGTCGTCGAACTAATCACCGACCAGCTGCCGTCCACGCCGTCGCGCAAGGTGCCGGTGCAGTTCGGCGCCCGCATCGTCACCGGCGCGCTGGCCGGCGCCACGATCGGTGCCGCCAGCGGCCTGCTGTTCGGAGGACTGATCGCCGGGGTGATCGGCGCCGTCATCGGCACATATGGTGGCGCCGCCCTCCGCGGCAGGCTTGCCGGCTCCTTCGGCAAGGATCTGCCGGCCGCTCTCATCGAGGATGCCGTCGCCGTCATCGGCGCGCTATTGATCGTGGCCGTGTCATGAAGAGCTTCGACGCCATCGTCATCGGGGGCGGCCAGGCCGGCCCCTTCCTCGCCGCCCGCATGGTCGAAAAGGGCATGAAGGTGGCGCTGATCGAGCGCAAGTTCCTCGGCGGGACCTGCGTCAATGCCGGCTGCATGCCGACGAAGACGCTGGTCGCCAGCGCCCGCGCCGCCCATGTCGCGAGAAACGGCGCCGTTTACGGCGTCAATATTCCGGGCGAGATCGCCATCGACATGAAGGTGGTGAGGGCCCGTGCCGAAACCGTGACCATGAACGCCCGCAACGGCCTGATCGGCTGGTTCGCCGGCATGGACGGCATGAGCGTGATCTACGGCCATGCCCGGTTCGAGAGCCCCAACACCGTCAGCGTCAATGGCGAGACGCTGACCGCGCCGCGCATCTTCCTCAATGTCGGCGCGCGCCCTGTCATTCCTGACCTGCCTGGTATCAATGATATCGATTACCTCACCAGCACCTCGATCATCCATCTCGACGCGCTGCCCCGGCATCTGGCCGTCATCGGCGGCAGTTATATCGGGTTGGAATTCGCCCAGATGTATCGCCGCTTCGGCACAGAAGTCAGCGTCATCGAGCATGGCCCGAAGCTCGCGTCGCGCGAGGACGAGGATATTTCAGACGCGATCGCCGATGTCCTGCGCTCGGAGGGCATCGACATTCATACCGGCGTCAGCGACATCGCCTTCGCCAGGAGCAGCGACGGAATAACGGTCGCCACCGATTCAGCGAAGATCGATGCGAGCCATGTGCTGATCGCCACCGGCCGCAAACCGAACACCGACGATCTCGGCCTCGATGCCGCCGGCGTCATCACCGACAAACGCGGCTTCATCGTGGTCGACGACAGGCTCGCCACCAATGTCGAGGGCATCTGGGCGCTCGGCGACTGCAACGGCCACGGCGCCTTCACCCACACCTCCTACAATGATTTCGAGATCGCCGCCGCCAACCTCCTCGACGGCGATGATCGCAAACTCTCAAGCCGCATCCCGGCCTATGCGCTCTACATCGACCCGCCGCTTGGCCGCGTCGGCATGACGGAGAAGCAGGCGCGCGCCTCCGGCCGCAAGATTATGGTCTCGACCCGGCCGATGAGCCGCGTTGGCCGCGCCAACGAGCGCGGCGAGACCAAGGGCTTCATGAAGGTGATCGCCGATGCCGAGACCAAGCAGATTCTCGGCGCGGCGATATTGGGCATCGAAGGCGACGAGGTGATCCATGGGCTTATCGACGCGATGAATGCGGGCACCACCTATCCAGCCTTGCAATGGGCGGTGCCGATCCATCCGACAGTGTCGGAGCTGATCCCGACGTTGCTTGGCGATCTGAAGCCGGTTCAGCCGTGACCTCGGGAAGAGCTGGAGGCGAACCCGCGTGTCCATCGAACTGCTGATCGAGAATTACGGCCTGCTGGCGATCTTTCTGGGCGCCGCCTTCGAAGGCGAAACGGCCGCGTTCCTTGGCGGCGTGATTTCCCACCGCGGGCTGCTGCCCTATTGGTCGGCGTCGCTCGCGGCCACGGCCGGATCTTTCGCCGGCGATCAGCTATGGTTCCTCGCCGGCCGTTACGCGGCCCAATGGCGCCTCGTCCGCCGGCTGAAGGAACAGCCGGCGCTGGCGCGCGCAACCGCGCTTTTGGAAAAATATCCCACCGGTTTCATTCTTGCATTTCGTTTTCTGGTGGGGCTGCGGACGATCAGCCCCATCATCATCGGCACGACACGGATACCGACCGGAAAATTCGTCCTCCTGAATGCCGCGGCCGCGCTGGTGTGGGGGCAGCTTTTCACGGCGCTCGGTTATCTCTTCGGGCACGGCATCGAACAGATGTTGGGCCACCTTCCCCTTCACCGCCATCTGCTGGTCGCAGCCGCAGCCGCGGCTGTCGTCGCGGCCGCGGCTCTGGTCTTTCGCAAAATGAAATTGAGCGCCGGGCGCTCGTAAAAGCGATGCGACGCCTTATCCCATCACGATCTGCAGCTTCACGTCGCTCGGCCGCGCCTCGACGGCGCGATCAAACGCCTTGATCGAATCCTCGAATGTGAACGTCTCGGAAATCAGCGGTTTCAGGTCGACGCGGCCCGATGCCAAGAGCGCGATCGAGCGCTCATACTGATGCGCATAGCGGAACACCGTCTCGATGCGGATCTCCTTGGTGGATGCCGTCGAAACGTCGAAGCCGATCGGGTTGACCGGCAGGCCGACGACGACGATGACGCCGCCCGGGCGCGGCAGCGCCATGATCGTCTCCCAGGCCTTCGGTGAGCCGGAGCATTCGAAGACGACATCGGCGCCCCAACCGTCGGTCAGCCGACCGACCTCTTCGCTCAGGTTCTTTTCGCGGATATTGACCGGAATGACGCCCTGGTACTGCGCGGCGATATCAAGTTTCGGCTGGGCGAGATCGGCGACGATCGCCCGGGCGCAGCCGCCGGCAAGGGCCGCAATCGCCACCATCGTGCCGATCGGCCCGGCGCCGAGGACGACGGCGGTATCGCCGGGTGTGATCTTCGCTTTACCGGCCGCCTGCATGCCGACGGCGAAGGGCTCGACCATGGCGCCTTCGGCGAAGCTGACATTGTCGGGCAGCTTGAAGGTGTAGTTGGCGGGATGCACGACCTCGGGCGTCAACACGCCGTGGACCGGCGGCGTCGCCCAGAAGCTGACGGCGGGATCGATATTGTACATGCCGAGCCGGCTTGCCTTGGAATTCGGATCGGGAATGCCGGGCTCCATGCAGACGCGGTCGCCGACCTTCAGATGGGTGACGCCGGCTCCGACCTCGACCACCGTGCCTGCCGCTTCATGGCCGAGCACCATCGGCGCATTGACGATGAAGGGGCCGATCTTGCCGTGCGTGTAATAATGCACGTCGGAACCGCAGACACCGACGGTGTGGATCCTGATCTTCACCTCGCCCGGGCCGGTTTCGAGCGGCAGATCGATATCACGAAGCGCAAGCTCATGCTGACGCTCGAGGACAAGCGCACGGACTTTGGTCATTGTCGGTTTCCTTCCCTATGGCCGCTCGGTTCATCGAGTGCCGTTGAAGCGACTATAAGACTGTAAGGGGCGGCAATTCAATCGTACAGATCAAGCTTTTGCTCAACATGTGATGAAATGCCCATCCCTATAATACGAAAGATTTGTGTTCCAAGACCTCTGTATGATTCCAGCCAAGGCCGTCGGGGAGTACATTCTCCATTCGGGATCCCGGCCACGAGGACAGGCGCAGAGATGGGCAAAGATCACGATCATGTCGGCGGAAATCGGTCTTGCGGCCCGACGATATCACGGTCATTGCGGGATTTCTGGCACGGGCTTGTGGACCTGATTGTCACACTCCCGAAAGGCCGGCAGCCGCGGCCGGTGCGCGTTGTCGTCGAGACGAGGGATCGAAATCACCACCGGCGGCGTTATTAGCCATGCGCCGGCAGGGCGCCGCGGAAGCACGACGATTCCGGGCACATACGGATCGGCAAGATAAGGACGACCATCATGAAGTCGATCGTGTCATTCTGTCTGTTTGCATCTCTTGTCTTTGCCGCAAGTGGGGCGTCTGCAACCCTCGAACAAGCATCGCTTCCGCCGCAGCAGGAAGAAAGGCTGGTGCCGGCCAATCTCGAGCTCACCTTCACCGGGCCGGTCGATCTTGCCCGCTCGACGGCCATCCTGCTCGATGCTGAGGGTTTGGCGCTTCCCACCGGCAAGCCATTTCTCTCCGGTCCTGAAGGATCGATCTTCAAGGTCCCGCTCGACCCTGCCATGGCGCCCGGCCTCTATACCGTCGACTGGCGCGTCCTCTCGATAGATGGCCGCAGCGCCCAAGGCCGATACCGGTTCCGGATCGATCCTTAGCTCGCCCGCTGAAAAGCATTTATAAGATTTTTATATTGACGGCTCCTCGCCCGTCTCGAACCTTTATGCCCTTCGGCTCCATATTGATCTCCGAGAGATCGTAAAGATCATCTCCACGCCAGAAAGCATGAAAGGCGACTCCTCAGGTGTGCGCCCTTTGTCTTGTCTGACTCCAGGAAGACCAACAGGAGTCACGATCATGATGGATATCATTCTGCTTGGCACCGCGATCATATTCTTCGCGCTGTGCTTTGCCTACACAAGAGCCTGCGACAGGCTTTGACAGGAGAAAACGACGATGACCCTCGATTATGTCTTGAGCGGTGCCGTGACCGTGTTTCTCACCGTCTACCTCACCTACGCTCTGCTTCGCCCAGAACGCTTCTAAAGAGAACCGGCGCTTCTGAGGTTCGCGCATGCGCGACCGAGAAGCAGCCGGTATTGAAAGTTTACCTCAAATGACCCTCAACGGATGGCTTCAGATCCTGCTTTTCTGCGGGATCGTCCTCGTGCTCGTCAAACCGCTCGGCGGCTACATGACGCGTGTCTTCAGCGGCGAGCGCACTTTCCTGTCACCCGTCCTCGTTCCGATCGAACGGGGACTTTACCGCATGGCCGGCACCGGCGAACGCGAGGAGCAGCATTGGACCTCCTATGCCTTCGCCATGCTGCTCTTCAACCTTCTCGGCGTCATCGTGCTTTATGCGCTGCAGCGCCTGCAAGCCGGCCTTCCCTATAATCCCGCCGGCATGGCGGCCGTCCCGCCGGATCTTTCCTTCAACACCGCCGTCAGTTTCGTCAGCAACACCAACTGGCAGAACTACGGCGGCGAAAGCACCATGTCTTATCTCACCCAGATGGCCGGCTTCACCGTCCAGAACTTCGTCTCGGCAGCGACGGGCATGGCCATTGCGCTCGCTTTCATCCGCGCCTTCTCGCGCGCCTCGGGCAAGGCCATCGGCAATTTCTGGGTCGATATGACGAGGGCGACCTTCTATGTGCTGCTGCCGATCTGCATCGTGCTGACGCTGGTCTTCGTCTATCTTGGCGTGCCGCAGACGCTCGGACCCTATGTCAACGCGACAACGCTCGAAGGCGCGCAGCAGACGATCGCCGTCGGTCCCGTCGCCTCGCAGCTTGCGATCAAGATGCTCGGCACCAATGGCGGCGGCTTCTTCAACGCCAACTCCGCCCATCCGTTCGAAAACCCCGATGCGATCTCCAACCTCATCCAGATGGTCTCGATCTTTGCGATCGGCGCGGCGCTGACCAACGTCTTCGGCCGCATGGTCGGCAACCAGCGCCAGGGCTGGGCAATCCTCGCCACGATGGGCGTGCTGTTCCTCGCCGGCGTCATCGTCACCTATTGGGCGGAGGCGGCCGGCAACCCGCTGATGCACGCCTTCGGTCTTAGCGGTGGCAACATGGAAGGCAAGGAAATCCGCTTCGGCGTCGCCATGTCTTCGCTGTTTGCCGTCATCACCACCGCTGCCTCCTGCGGCGCGGTCAATGCCATGCACGGCTCGTTCACCGCGCTCGGCGGTCTCGTTCCGCTGATCAACATGCAACTCGGCGAAGTCATCGTCGGCGGTGTCGGCGCAGGCTTCTACGGCATCTTGCTGTTCATCATCGTCGCCGTCTTCGTCGCCGGCCTGATGGTCGGTCGCACGCCGGAATATCTCGGCAAGAAGATCGAGGCGAAGGAAATGAAGATGGCCGTTCTCGCCATCCTCTGCCTGCCGCTCGCCATGCTGGTTTTCACCGCGATCGCCACGGTACTGCCTTCCGCCGTCGCCTCGATCGGCACCGCCGGCCCGCATGGCTTCTCCGAAATCCTCTATGCCTATACGTCGGCTGCGGCCAACAACGGTTCGGCTTTCGGCGGGCTGACGGGCAATACACCCTGGTACAACGTGACGCTCGGCATCGGCATGCTCGCCGGCCGGTTCCTGGTCATCATCCCGGCGCTTGCCATCGCCGGCTCGCTGATCGCCAAGAAGACGGTCCCCGCCTCGGCAGGCACTTTCCCGACCGACGGTCCGCTCTTCGTCGGCCTGCTCGTCGGCACGATCCTGATCGTCGGCGGCCTGACCTTCTTCCCGGCCTTGGCGCTCGGCCCCGTCGTCGAGCACCTGGTGATGATCGCCGGCCAGACCTTCTGAGGTGATGCCATGATCCTTCGTCACAGGCTTCGCAACGCCCTCCACTCACGTCCCGGTTCGCCGGGACGTGGGAATGGCCCGAGGCCCCAAGCCTCCGACATCATCCTGGTGATGATGGCAGGCCTGCTCGTCGCCGCGGCGATCTTCAAGATTTTACAGGGCTGACCGGCCTCCGGTTCGCCATCCTCTTTCCAAGCTGGAGTCTCTTATGAGCCAGGCAAAATCCGCGAGTATCATGGATAGTCGCATCCTCATTCCGGCCGTGGGCGCCGCCTTCAAGAAGCTCGACCCCCGCGCCCTTGCCAGAAATCCGGTCATGTTCGTCGTGGCTACGGTTTCGGTGCTGACCACCGTGCTTTTCCTGCGCGACCTCGCAGGAGGCAACGGCAATCTCGGCTTCTCGTTCCAGATCAATCTCTGGCTCTGGTTCACCGTGCTGTTTGCCAATTTCGCCGAAGCCGTTGCCGAAGGCCGCGGCAAGGCGCAGGCCGATTCGCTGCGCAAGGCGCGCACCGAAACCCAGGCCAAGCTGCTCACCGCCAACAATGGCAGCGACTACCGCATGGTGCCCGGCACCAGCCTCAAGGTCGGCGACGTCGTGCTCGTCGAGGCCGGCGACATCATCCCTTCGGACGGCGAAGTCATCGAAGGGGTCGCCTCGGTCAACGAGGCGGCAATCACCGGCGAATCCGCTCCCGTCATCCGCGAATCCGGCGGCGACCGCTCGGCGGTAACCGGCGGCACTCAGGTGCTGTCCGACTGGATCCGCGTGCGCATTACCGCGGCGGCCGGCTCGACCTTCATCGACCGGATGATTGCGCTGGTCGAAGGCGCTGAACGCCAGAAGACCCCGAACGAGATCGCGCTCAACATCCTGCTCGCCGGCATGACGCTGATCTTCGTGCTCGCCACCGCGACGATCCCGAGTTTTGCCATCTATGCCGGCGGCTCGATCCCGATCATCGTGCTCGTCGCCCTCTTCGTCACCCTGATCCCGACGACCATAGGCGCGCTTCTGTCGGCGATCGGCATTGCCGGCATGGACCGCCTCGTCCGCTTCAACGTGCTCGCCATGTCCGGCCGCGCCGTCGAGGCGGCTGGCGACGTCGATACGCTGCTGCTCGACAAGACGGGCACGATCACCCTCGGCAACCGCCAGGCGACGAGTTTCCGCCCGGTTCGCGGCATTTCCGAACAGGATCTCGCCGATGCCGCCCAACTCGCCTCGCTGGCCGACGAAACGCCTGAGGGACGCTCCATCGTCGTGCTCGCCAAGGAGAAATATGCGATCCGCGGTCGCGACATGGCAAGCCTCAAGGCGACCTTCGTGCCCTTTACCGCCCAGACCCGCATGAGCGGCGTCGATCTCGAAGGCGCCTCGATCCGCAAGGGTGCGGTCGATGCCGTGCTGGCCTATGTCAATGGCGACGCACCGTCAAAGAACGGCAGCGAGGTCGTGCGCGAACTGCAGTCGATCGCCGACGAGGTCGCCAAATCGGGCGGCACGCCGCTGGCCGTTGCCCGCGACGGCAGGCTGCTCGGCGTCATCCAGCTGAAAGACATCGTCAAGGGCGGCATTCGCGAGCGCTTCACCGAGCTCCGCCGCATGGGCATCCGCACCGTGATGATCACCGGCGACAACCCGTTGACCGCAGCCGCCATCGCCGCCGAAGCCGGCGTCGACGATTTCCTCGCTCAGGCAACGCCGGAGATGAAGCTGGCGCTGATGCGCGAGGAACAGGCCAAGGGCAAGCTCGTCGCCATGTGCGGCGATGGCACCAACGACGCGCCGGCGCTTGCCCAGGCCGATGTCGGCGTCGCCATGAATACCGGCACGGTCGCCGCCCGCGAGGCCGGCAATATGGTCGATCTGGACAGCGACCCGACGAAGCTCATCGAGATCGTCGAAATCGGCAAGCAGCTGCTGATGACGCGCGGCGCACTGACGACGTTTTCGATCGCCAACGACATCGCCAAGTACTTCGCCATCATCCCGGCGATGTTCCTGACCTTCTACCCGCAACTCGGCGTCCTCAACGTCATGGGGCTTTCGACGCCGCAAAGCGCCATCCTCTCGGCGATCATCTTCAACGCACTGATCATCGTCGCGCTGATCCCGCTGTCGCTGAAAGGTGTGCGCTACCGTCCGATCGGCGCCGGCGCGCTGTTGTCGCGCAACCTGCTGATCTACGGCCTCGGCGGCATCATCGTCCCCTTCATCGGCATCAAGGCGATCGACATGGCCGTCGCAGCCCTCGGCCTCGCCTGAAACACTCCAAGGAGTAACAACAATGTTGAAAGAACTGCGTCCAGCCGTCGTCATGATCGTCGCCACCACCGCCATCACCGGCCTACTCTACCCCCTCGCCATGACGGGTGCCGCCCAGGCCCTCTTCCCCACCCAGGCGAATGGCAGCTTGATCGAGAAGAACGGTGAGGTGATCGGTTCGACGCTGATCGGCCAAGCCTTCACCTCAGACAAGTATTTCCACGGCCGTCCGTCGGCTGCCGGCGACGGCTATAATGCGGCGGCCTCCAGCGGCTCGAACCTTGGCCCGACCAGCAAGAAACTGATCGACCGCGTCAAAGGCGATTACGATTCCGCCAAGGCGACGAACCCAAATGCCGACGTTCCCGCCGACCTCGTCACCGCCTCCGGCAGCGGCCTTGATCCCGATATCTCGCCGGAGGCCGCCTACTTCCAGGTGGCCCGTGTCGCCAAGGCGCGAAGCCTTGAGGAGGCCAAGGTCAAGGCGCTGGTCGACGCCGCCGTGCAGGCCCGAGAACTCGGCATTCTCGGCGAACCCACCGTCAATGTTCTGGCGTTGAACCGGAGCCTTGATGCTTCTATGACTGAGTGAGTTTTGGCAGGCGGGGTGCCGCCGTGAGCCAGGGCGAGTTTGGCGAGAAGGCCAACCCGGCTCTCCGTCATCCTCGGGCTTGACCCGAGGATCTATGCCCGCTGCTGCTGGTGGATGCGGTGTGGATGCTCGGGTCAAGCCCGAGCATGACGGAGGGTGGGGCGGCTGAACTGACTTGATGAAAGTTACGGGAGACGCAATGCGTCCCCGGCAGTCATTTGCGGAAAGACCACACGCATGCCAGACGACAATCGCGACCAGGCCGGCAGGCCGTCGCCCGATGCGCTTCTCGAAAAGGCCCGGGCGGAAACGCGCGGCCGTCTGAAGATCTTTCTCGGCGCCGCCCCCGGCGTCGGCAAGACCTATGAGATGCTGCTCTCCGGCCGGGCCAAGATCGCCGACGGTCTCGATGTGGTCATCGGGGTCGTCGAGACTCACGGCCGCAAGGAGACCGAAGCGCTCGTCGCCGGTTTCGAGATCATCCCGCGCGTCGAAATCGACTATAAGGGCCGGGCGCTTGAGGAAATGGACCTCGACGGCATCCTCTCCCGCCGGCCCGACCTCGTGCTGGTCGACGAACTCGCCCATAGCAATGCCGAGGGCAGCCGCCATCCGAAACGTTATCTCGACGTCAAGGAATTGCTCGATCGCGGCATCGACGTCTATACGACGCTGAACATCCAGCATGTCGAAAGCCTGAACGACGTCGTCTCGCAGATCACCCGCATCCGCGTGCGCGAGACGGTGCCGGACTCGATCATCGATATTGCCGACGACGTCGAGATCATCGACCTGACCCCGGATGATCTGATCAAGCGCCTGCATGACGGCAAGGTCTACATGCCGCGCACCGCCGAGCGGGCGCTGACCCACTATTTTACCCCCGGCAACCTGACGGCGCTTAGGGAGCTGGCGCTGCGCAAGACCGCCCAGCGCGTCGACGACCAGCTTCTGACCCACATGCAGGCCCACGCCATTTCAGGCCCCTGGGCGGCGGGCGAACGTGTCCTCGTCTCGGTCGACCACCACCCGCGCTCCGCCTCGCTGGTGCGCTACGCCGCCCGCATGGCCTCGCGGCTGCGCGCCCCCTGGGCCGCCGTCTATATCGAGACCAACCGCTCGATCAATCTCTCCGAAGCCGAGCGCGATACCGTCGCCGCCACCCTACGCCTTGCCGAACAGCTCGGCGGCGAGGCGATCACCCTTCCCGGCCGCGAGGTGGCCGAAGAACTCGTCCGCCACGCCAGCGCCAACAACGTCACCCACATCGTCATCGGCGCCCCGAAGAAGCCGACCTGGCGCGACTGGTGGAACCGTTCGGTCACCGACGAACTGATCCGCAAGACCGGCGAGATCAGCGTCCACGTCATCTCGGGCACCGAGAAGGACGGCACCACCGCGCGTGGGGTCAAGGCGGCCGCGACCGCACCGCCACTGGATTTCAGAGCCTACCTGCTGGCAACCGTCTATGTCGCCATCGCGCTCGGCGTCGGCGTCGTGCTCGACCAGGTGCTGGACGTGCGCAACCTCGCCCTGGTCTTCCTGATGGCGGTGCTGACCTCCGCCGTCCTCCACGGCCTGCGGCCGGCACTTTACAGCTGCTTCCTCGGTGCGCTGTCGTTCAACTTCTTCTTCCTGCCGCCGCGCTACACGCTGACGATCAGCGATCCGGAAAGCGTGCTGGCCCTGTTCTTCTTCCTCGGCGTCGCCATCATCGCCAGCAATCTGACCGCGACCGTGCAGCGCCAGGCCGCTGCCGCGAGGCAGCGGGCGCGAACGACCGAAGATCTCTATCTCTTTTCGAAAAAGCTCGCCGGCACCGGCACGCTCGACGACGTGCTCTGGGCGACCGCCTTCCAGCTCGCTTCGATGCTGAAGGTCCGCGTCGTGCTGTTGATGCCGGAAGAGGGCAGCATCGCCGTCAAGGCCGGTTATCCGCCCGACGACACGCTCGACGATGCCGATATCGCCGCCGCCCGCTGGGCCTGGGAGCACAATCACGCGGCCGGCCGCGGCGCCGATACCCTGCCCGGCGCCAAACGGCTCTATGTGCCGCTCAGGACCGGGCGCACCGCCGTCGGCGTCATCGGCCTCGACAGCGACCGCCGCGACGGGCCGCTGCTGACACCCGAACAGCAGCGGCTGCTCGATGCATTGGCCGACCAGGCGGCCCTTGCCATCGAGCGTGTCCAGCTCGTCGCCGATGTCGACCGGGCAAGGCTCGCGGCCGAAGCCGACCGGCTGCGTTCGGCGTTGCTCACCTCGATCTCGCACGATTTGAAGACGCCGCTTGCCGCCATCCTCGGCGCCGCCGGCACGCTGCGCGACTATTTCGTCTCGATGGCGGAGGAGGATCGCAGCGACCTGCTTGCCACCGTCGTCGACGAATCCGAGCGCCTCAACCGCTTCATCGCCAACCTGCTCGACATGACCAAGATCGAATCCGGCGCGATGGAGCCGAACCATGCGCTGCATTATGCCGGCGATATCGCCGGCACCGCGCTGCGCCGCGCCGCAAAGATCCTAGAGCACCATAGAACCGAGATGCATATTCCCGCCGACCTGCCGATGGTGCGTGTCGATCCTGTGCTGTTCGAGCAGGTGATCTTCAACCTGCTCGACAATGCCGCGAAATACGCGCCCGAGGGCTCGGTGATCGACATTGGGGGCTGGGTCGACGCAGATTCCGTCGTTCTACAGGTCGTAGACGAAGGCCCGGGCATCCCGCCGGCCGATCTCAACCGTGTCTTCGACATCTTCTATCGCGTGCGCAAGGGCGATCAGGTGCGCGCCGGCACCGGGCTTGGCCTTTCCATCTGCCGCGGCTTCATCGAGGCGATGGGCGGCACGATCACCGCCGGCAACCGGACGGGCCGCCCGGGCGCCGTCTTCACCATCCGCCTGCCGAAACCCACCGACATTCCGAAACTGGATGAACTCTGATGACCGGTTCAACCGTCAAAATCCTCGTCGTCGACGATGAGCCGCCGATCCGCAAGCTGCTCCGCGTCGGCCTGACCGCGCAGGGCTACGAAGTGCAGGAAGCGGCCAACGCCGCCAGCGCCCGTCAGTCGGTTGCCGACGCCATGCCCGACCTCATCGTGCTCGACCTCGGCCTGCCCGATACATCGGGCCATGACCTACTGCAGGAGTGGCGCGAGGGAGGGCATTCCATGCCCATCGTCATCCTCTCCAGCCGCACCGACGAGGCCGGCATCGTCACGGCGCTGGAAAGCGGGGCCGACGATTACGTCACCAAACCCTTCGGCGTCAACGAACTCGGCGCCCGCATCCGCGTGGCGCTGCGTCATCGCCTGCAGGAACAGGGCGAAAAGGCGATTTTTCAGACCGGCGGGCTGTCGATCGATCTGGTCAAGCGCATCGTCAAGGTCGACGGCCAGGACATAAAACTATCGCCGAAAGAATACGACATCTTGCGGGTGCTCGCCCAGCATGCCGGCAAGGTGCTGACACACCAGTTTCTTCTGAAGCAGGTATGGGGACCGGCGGCCGATGTGCAGTATCTGCGCGTCTACATCAGGCAGCTGCGGCAAAAAGTCGAGCAGATTCCCGACCAGCCGCACTATATCACCACCGAGACCGGCGTCGGCTATCGGCTCAGGGAGCCGGACTGATCCCTTCCCTCTCCCGCTGCCCGAACGAACCAGAACAGCATCGAGCCCAGACAGCATTGAGAATGACATGAACCTTCCCAACATCATCCGGCCGGAACACACCTTCATCGGCGTGTCGGCGCCGACGAAATGGCGCGCGCTGCAGGGTATTGCGGATAAGGCGGCCAAGGCCTTCTCCGTCGACGGCCAGACCATCCTGAAGGCGCTTGAAGCGCGCGAGAAGCTCGGCTCCACGGGCATCGGCGGCGGTATCGCCATTCCGCATGCGGCGATCGACGGCATGAGCAGTCCGCGCGGCCTTCTCCTCCGCTTCGCCCAGCCGCTGGATTTCGAGGCGATCGACGATATCCCGACCGACATCGCCTTCGTGCTGCTCTTCGGGGAAAACAATCGCGGCGAATATCTCAACGTGTTGTCCGCCATCGCCCGACGGCTGCAATCGGACGGCGCGCTTGCCGCCATGCGCAAGGCAAGGACCGTCGACGAATTCTATTCCGATTTCATCGCCGACTCGCGGGTATGAAAAAGGCGCGGCCCGAAAGCCGCGCCTCCGCGTCTGCAATCAGGCTATCTTAGAAATCGCGCTGGAAGCGCAGGAAGCCGAACACTTCGTCGTCGCCTTCGTCCTCATCGTGATATTGCACGCTGAGCTTCGTCCTCAGGTCGTCGACGATACGGTAGTCGATCGTGACGCCGGTGGTGTAGGCGCTGCCGCCGCTGAAGCCGTTGCCGTCAGCGTCGAGAGCGATGTTTTCGAAGTACTGGAAGCCGGGGGTGACCGACCACTTGTCGTTGATCTTCAAAGCGTATTCTGCAGCGATCGTCCATTCGGACTCTTCGTAGTAGTAGTTTGCGCCGCTTGCCCATACGCCGGCAATGCCGAGCGTGCCCGGGCCGATGTCGGCATAAACGATGCCGCGGACCGCGACTTCGCTGGTATCGGTGTCATAACCGGCAAGCAGGTAAGCGCTGATGGCGCCGGCCTTGTAGGAGACCTGGCCTGCGACACCGAAGTTGTTCGGGCCATCGCCCGGCTTGGTGGCGTAGTCTTCTTCCAGTTCGTCGACCGAGAGGCCGGCCGTGAACGCGCCGGACTCGTACTGATAGCGGATCGAGTTGTGGGTCGTCTCGTTGCTGGCGAGCGTATCGGTCTCGCCGCTCATGTCGTCATCCCACCAGCTGTACAGCTTACCGGCGCGGAAGCCGGCAATGTCGATATAGCCTTCATCCAGCAGAGCTTCCTGATCGGAGGCGTTGTCGGCATTGTAACGCAGCGTGATGACGCCGGTGAGCGTGCCGTACTCGGTGTCGTTCTTGGCCTGGAAGGTAACCTGACCGCGAGTCCAGAAGTTTACGTCGGAATCGCCGGAGATTTGCTCACCGAAACGCACTTCGGTACGGATGTAGCCGCCGACCGAAAGGCATGTTTCCGTTCCCGGAATATAAAAATAGCCGGTCCCGTAGGCGTCGCAAACGCGAACATATTCCACGGGCTCGGGTTCCGCCGCCACGATGGCGTCGGCTGCGCGGGCTCCGGAAGCCGCGGCAAGGGCGGCAACGGAGGCAAAAAGGATAGTTCTGATATTCATTTTGAATGGCCCTAACAGGTTTGGAATGCGAGGCACATTTCAAGGATGCCCCCGCGTAGCGGTCGGAGAAGACGACCGCACGGGGGCCATATAGGAATCCGCAAGTGCCATCGCGGCAAAATCTGGGCAAAAATCAGCAGCACCATGGCGCTTTCGTGGAGGAACTGTGGCCGAAAAAACACGGTCCCGCGGCACGCGACCCTGGCGACGAATTGGCCGCGGCCAACTTCGGCACGTCTATTTCAAAATCGCCCCTCAAATGGAATGGCATTCTAACGGCAGGACCGGATCCGGAAGAACCTTTGTTTCATTATACGACTGACTTGATAGAGTTAGGACAGAAAACAGGAGGGTTCCCTATGCAGACACAACGGCTCACCCGGCTCCTCGCGGCCGCGGTCATGGCAGGCAGCTTCGCGATCGGGAGCATTGCTCCTGCTTTCGCGGATCAGACGCTGCTTAACGTTTCTTATGATCCGACGCGCGAATTGTATAAGGATTTCAATGCTGCCTTTGCCGCCAAGTGGCAAAAGGACAGCGGTGAAACCGTAACGATCCAAGCCTCGCATGGCGGTTCCGGCGCCCAGGCCCGCTCCGTCATCGACGGTCTCGACGCCGACGTGGTCACCCTGGCGCTCGAAGGCGACATCGATGCCATCGCCAAGGCCACCGGCAAGATCCCGGCTGACTGGAAGACCAAATTCCCCAATAATTCGACGCCTTATACGTCGACGATCGTCTTCCTGGTCCGCAAGGGCAACCCGAAGGGCATCAAGGATTGGGGCGACCTGGTCAAGGATGACGTGCAGGTCATCACGCCGAACCCGAAGACATCGGGCGGCGCCCGCTGGAACTTCCTCGCTGCCTGGGCATGGGCCAAGCAGGCGAATGGTGGCGACGAAGCCAAGGCGCAGGATTATGTCGGCAAACTGCTGCAGCACGTTCCGGTTCTCGATACCGGTGCGCGCGGCGCCACGACCACCTTCGTCCAGCGCGGCCTCGGTGACGTGCTGCTTGCCTGGGAAAACGAAGCCTATCTCTCGCTCGAAGAGCTCGGTCCCGACCAGTTCGAGATCGTCACGCCGAGCTTCTCGATCCGCGCCGACCCGCCGGTCGCCATCGTCGACGGCAATGTCGACAAGAAGGGCACGCGCAAGGTTGCCGAAGCCTATCTCAACTACCTCTATTCGGACGAAGGCCAGAAGATCGCCGCCAAGCACTACTATCGGCCGATCAAGCCGGAAGCCGCCGATCCGGCCGACATCGCCCGCTTCCCGAAGCTGACGCTCGCGACCATCGACGACTTCGGCGGCTGGAAGAGCGCACAGCCGAAATTCTTTGGCGACGGCGGGGTATTTGACCAAATCTACAAGCCGGCCCAATAATAGACTTCATGAAAGCATATAGCCCCACACGGTGGCGGTTCAAACGGCCGAGCGTCATTCCGGGTTTCGGAATGGCGCTCGGCCTTACCTTGACCTGGCTCACCCTTCTGATCCTCATCCCGCTCTCGGGCCTTGCCGCCCGGTCGAGTGCGCTCGGCTGGGAGAAATTCTGGTCGATCGCGTTCGATCAGCGCACGCTGAACGCGCTGCGCATCAGTTTCGGCACCGCCTTCATCGCCGCGATCGTCAATGCCGTCTTCGGCATTATCCTTGCCTGGGTGCTGGTGCGCTATCGCTTCCCCGGCAAGCGCATCATCGACGCTATGGTCGACCTGCCCTTCGCGCTGCCGACCGCCGTTGCCGGCATCGCGCTGGCAACGCTTTATGCGCCGAATGGCTGGATCGGCCAGTTCCTGACACCGCTCGGCATCAAGATCGCTTTCACGCCGGCCGGCATCGTCGTGGCGCTGATCTTCGTCGGCCTGCCCTTCGTGGTGCGCACTGTGCAGCCGATCATGGAGGAAATCGACAAGGAAGTGGAGGAGGCCGCCGCAACGCTCGGCGCCAACCGCCTCCAGACGATTTTCCGCGTGCTGCTGCCGGGGCTGGCGCCCGCCGTGCTCACCGGTTTTGCGCTCGCCTTTGCCCGCGGCGTCGGCGAATATGGCTCGGTCATCTTCATCGCCGGCAACCTGCCGTTCAAATCGGAGATCGCGCCGCTGCTGATCGTTATCAAACTCGAAGAGTATAATTACGCGGCGGCGACCGCCATTGCGGCGATCATGCTGATCCTCTCGTTCACCATGCTGCTCGTCATCAACCTCATCCAGAGCTGGAGCAGGCGGAGGTACGGGTATGGCGCTTGATACGACCGTTCAACCGGTGAAGCTGCGTTCGGTGATCACCGAACACAGGATCGCGCGCTACAGCCTGATCACCCTCTCGCTGGTGTTCCTGCTGCTCATCCTGCTGCTGCCGCTTGCCGCCGTCTTCGTCGAAGCCTTCCGTAAGGGGCCCGCCCCGTTCATCGCGGCGCTCGGGGATTTGGAAACCTTCTCGGCGATCCGCCTGACGCTGATCGTTGCCGGCGTCAGCGTGCCGCTCAACCTCGTCTTCGGGGTCGCCGCCGCCTGGGCGATCGCCAAGTTCGAGTTCAAGGGCAAAGCCTTCCTGACGACGCTGATCGACCTTCCCTTCTCGGTCTCCCCCGTCATATCGGGCCTGGTCTTCGTGCTGTTGTTCGGCGCCAATACCTGGCTCGGCCAGTGGCTCAGCGCCCACGACATCAAGATCCTGTTCGCGGTGCCGGGCTTGATCCTCGCCACCATGTTCGTCACCTTCCCTTTCGTCGCCCGCGAGTTGATCCCGCTGATGCAGGAACAGGGAACGGCCGACGAAGAGGCAGCCCTTTCGCTCGGCGCCAGCGGCTTGCAGACTTTCTGGTATGTGACTCTGCCGAACATAAAATGGGGCTTGCTCTACGGCGTGCTGCTCTGCAACGCCCGCGCCATGGGCGAATTCGGTGCCGTCTCGGTGGTGTCGGGCCACATCCGCGGCCAGACGAACACCATGCCGCTGCAGGTGGAGATTCTCTATAACGAGTATAATTTCACCGGCGCTTTTGCCGTCGCCACGCTGTTGGCCTTGCTCGCGCTCGTCACTCTTGTTTTGAAGACGCTGCTGGAAATGCGCTATAGCGCTGAAATCGCTGCCAGCCGGCGGCACTGAAGGATTTGGAATGGAAGTACGCGTTCAAAACATCCGCAAGGAATTCGATCGTTTCCCGGCGCTGCACGATGTCTCGCTCGACATCCGCTCCGGCGAACTGATCGCACTGCTCGGTCCTTCGGGCTCAGGCAAGACGACATTGCTGCGCCTGATCGCCGGCCTGGAAAGCCCGACCGAAGGACAGATCTTCTTCGGCGACGAGGATGCCTCGAAGAAAACCGTGCAGCAGCGCAATATCGGCTTCGTCTTCCAACATTATGCTCTGTTCCGCTACATGACGGTGCTCGACAACGTCTCCTTCGGCCTGAGGGTCAGAAACAGCGCGCGGCGGCCCGCCAAGGCCGATATCCGCAAGCGGGCGCTGGAACTGCTCGACCTCGTCCAGCTCTCCGGCCTTGAAAAACGATACCCGACCCAGCTTTCCGGCGGCCAGCGCCAGCGTGTGGCGCTCGCCCGCGCCATGGCCGTCGAGCCGAACGTGCTGTTGCTCGATGAACCCTTCGGGGCGCTCGACGCCCAGGTGCGCAAGGATCTGCGCAAATGGCTGCGCGAAATCCACGACCGCACCGGCCACACCACCGTCTTCGTCACCCACGACCAGGACGAGGCGCTCGAGCTTGCCGACCGCGTCGTCGTCATGAGCCAGGGCGCAATCGAACAGGTCGGCACGCCTGATGAAGTCTACGACAATCCGAATTCGCCCTTCGTCTTCGGCTTCATCGGCCAGTCGAACTGCCTGCAGGTCGAAATCTCAGATGGCGACATCCGCTTCGAAGGCCGCTCGCTCGGCCTCAATGCCGAAGGTGAACCGGACGGTATTGCTCAGCTCTATTTCCGCCCGCATGACGTTAGGCTCTGCGAATCGGCTGAAAACTGTATCGCCGGCCAGCCGGTCTCCAGCCGCCGCGTAGCCGGCACCCGCCATATCGAACTGGATATCGGCAATGGCCGCCCGCATATCGAGATCGAGCTGCCGCCGAGCGAGGCCGACAGGCTCGACCGCAACCGCGTGGCCTTCAAGCCGACGCGCTGGAAGCTGTTCCGCAGCTGATGGAGGTTGTCGCTGTGACCCGACTCCTTGCAGGACTCTCATGTGGCGAGAGTCCCTTTGGCTTTTTGTGACCCATGGTTGTTTGTATTTTTGTCACATGACGAGTAAAAGATTTTCACGATAAAAAGTACGACTAATCCCACAGGAGGCACCTGGCGTTGAGGGCGGAGATTTCCTTTGGAAAATCCCTGATCGGGATTTTGTTCGTAGGGCTGGCGGCCACAGGCTGCACAACGACATCGAAACCGGCATCGGCGAAGACGAAGCAGGTTCAAGCGGCGAAAGTCACCTTCAATTATACCACCAAGGATCGCGATTGCCTGCAGCGCGCGATGTATTTCGAATCGCAGCATTCGGATGAGGACGGCTATATGGCTGTCGGAACCGTCGTCATGAACCGGCTCACCTCCGGCGCCTATCCTCCCTCGATCTGCGGCGTCGTCGCCCAGGAAAAACAGTTTGCGCCCGGCGTGATGACGCGCGAAGTCAAGCCGCAGGCCGAAACCGAGCTTGCGACCGCCGCCGATGCGATCCTGATCAAGGGCGCACGCCATCCGGCGGTGAAGGATGCGATGTTCTTCCACACCGACGGGCTGAAATTCCCCTACAACAACATGCATTATGTGGCGGTCGCCGGCGGCAACGCCTTCTACGAGAAGCGCGGCTCCGATGGCATGCTCCAAACGCCGCCGCCGCTGCCCGCCTATGAGGTGGCGATGAATTATGTGCCGGGTGAAAGCATGCTGCCGCCGCAGTTCGAGGCGCTGATCCCCTCGGCCGTTCCTGTTCCTCTGCCGGCTCCCGACTCGATGGCGACAGCAAGCACGATGTCCGCGACAAATACATCGCCCACGGCACGTATGGCGCCTATCGCAAATCCGATGCCGATGCAGATCACGGCACCGGTGACCTTGCCGGAAACCTCGATCGAACCCGACCCGGGAATGCCGATCGCGATCCCCATCCCGCGCCCCGCTTATGACAGCGTCATGCTGCGCGGCGGCATTGCGGCGAACGGCGGCTAAACCAGTTTCGGTTTTGCATGAAATAAAAGCGCGCCTTAAACGCGCTCTTCCCAGACTTTAGCGAGTTCCACGATCGTTTGGACGGCCTTTTCCATATCCTGGCGGCTGACCCATTCGAGCGGCGAGTGGAAGGCATGGCCACCTGCGAAGATGTTCGGGCACGGCAAGCCCATGAAGGAGAGGCGTGAGCCATCGGTGCCGCCGCGGATGCTGCCGCGCACCGGCGTCATGCCGGCCCGGCGCACGGCTTCGATGGCGTTGTCGACGATCTCGGGGTGACGGTCGAGCACCACCTTCATGTTGCGATACTGCTCCTTGACCTGGAAATGATAGGTCGAGCCGGGATAGCCAACCATCACCTCCTTGACGATGGCTTCGAGCAGGACCTCCTTTTCCGTGAGCCCCTGATCGGTGAAGTCGCGGATGATGAGGCTGAGCGAGGCCTTCTCCATCGAGCCGGTCACCCCTGTCGGATGGATGAAGCCCTGCTTTCCCTCGGTGGTTTCGGGCGCCATATCCTTCGGCAGCCGGTCGACAATGGCGCCGGCGATCCTGATGGCGTTTTCCATCCGATCCTTCGCGAAACCCGGATGGATCGCCACGCCTGCGATGCTGATCTCCACACCATCGGCCGAAAAGGTCTCGTCCTCGATATGCCCGGCCGTCTCGCCGTCCATCGTATAGGCGAAGTCGGCGCCGAGCTTCCTCAGGTCGACCCTGTTGACGCCGCGCCCGACTTCTTCGTCGGGGGTGAACAGGATCTTGATCGTCCCGTGCCGGATCGTGGGATTGTCGACCAGGATTTGGGCCGCGGTCATGATTTCCGCCAATCCCGCCTTGTCGTCGGCGCCAAGCAGGGTCGTGCCATCAGTGGTGACGATATCGTTGCCGATCTGGTTGTTCAGCTCCGGATGCTCGGAAACGCGGATGACCCGGCTTGGATCGCCGGTGAGCCTGATGTCGCCGCCGGCATAGTTCCGGACGAGCTGCGGCCTGACGCCCGTGCCGCTGAAATCGGGCGCCGTATCCATATGCGAGCAGAAACAGATGACCGGCACCGTCTTGTCGCTATTTCCAGGAATGGTCGCATAGACATAGCCGTGTTCATCGAGATGCGCGTCGGCAAGGCCGATCTGCAGCATTTCCTCGACCAGCACCCGTCCGAGATCCTTTTGTTTTTCGGTGGTCGGCTGCGTCGACGAAGATGGATCGGATTGCGTGTCGATAACGACATAACGGAGAAAGCGGTCGAGAACGGTATCGGTCATGGCATCCAATCCAGAAAGAGCACCCGAGAGATATAATCCTCGTGGGTGATGCGGCAAATATTTTCCGCGCGCGACGCGGGAGAATTGCCGTTCAGTCGAGGCGCTTTCCCTCACCGTCGAACACGTGCAGATACTGGGCCGGAAAAGCCACGTTGACCTTCGGGCCTGCCTTCAGCGCTTCGCGATCGAGCGTGAAGATTTTGAACGGCAGGCCGTGCAGGGCAAGGTGCAGGATGATGCCGAAGCCGGTGGGTTCGACGAGTTCGACATCGGTGGCAAGTCCCGCCCCCCCATTTGTCATCAGCACATGTTCCGGCCGGATGCCGAGTGTCACCTTGGCGCCGTCTGCAAGCGGCAGCGGCTTTGCCAGCGGCACGATCGTACCGTCCTGCAGCTTGACGCCCCCTGCGACAGAGCTCGCCTCGAGGAAATTCATTCCCGGCGAGCCGATGAAGCCGGCAACAAACAGATTGGCGGGGTGGTCGTAAAGTTCCAGGGGACTGCCGACCTGCTGGACCACGCCGCCATGCATGGCGACGATCCGGTCCGCCAGTGTCATCGCCTCGATCTGGTCGTGGGTGACGTAGATCGAGGTCGCCTTCAGATCGCCATGCAGTTTCTTGATTTCGGCGCGCATCTGTTCGCGCAGCCGCGCGTCGAGATTGGAAAGCGGTTCGTCGAACAAAAAGGCCCTCGGCTGGCGCACGATGGCGCGGCCCATGGCGACGCGCTGGCGCTGGCCGCCGGACAGCGCCTTCGGCCGCCGTTCGAGCAGCGGATCGAGGCCCAGCTTGGCCGCGGCCGCAGCGACCGCGGTTGCGATCTTCTCCTTCGCCGTCTTCCGCAGCTTCAGGCTGTAACTCATATTGCCGGCGACGTTCATATGCGGATAGAGCGCATAGGACTGGAACACCATGGCGATGTCGCGGTCCTTGGGATGCAGCTCGTTCACCCTGCTGCCGGCAATGCGGATCTCGCCTGACGTGACCTCCTCCAATCCGGCGATCATGCGCAGCAGCGTGGACTTGCCGCAGCCCGACGGACCGACGAGCACGACGAACTCGCCGTCCTTGATTTCGAGGTCGACGCCGTGCAGCACTTGCACATGGCCATAGGCTTTGCGGATATTCTGGATATCGATCGATGCCATTTGTTTAACCCTTGACCGCGCCGGCCGTCAGGCCCTGGACGAGATAACGCTGGATGAGCAGGAAGAAGAGGCCGGCCGGAATGAGCGCCATGACGCCCGCCGCCATCATCTGCCCGAAATCCACCGAGAATTTCGAAACGAAGGTGAGAAGCCCGACCGGGAAAGTCGCCGCGTCGTTGCCGTTGATCAGCATCAGCGCAAACAACAACTCGCTCCAGGCGGCGGTGAAGACGAAGCCGAGTGTGGCGGCGATGCCGGGCAGCGTCAGCGGCAGGATGATCTGCCGGAAGGCGGTGAACTGCGTCGCCCCATCGATCATCGCCGCCTCTTCGAGATCCCTTGGGATGCCGTCGAAGAAGGACTGCATCAGGAAGGTGGCGAACGGCACGTTGAAGGCGGTGTAGACGATGACCAGCCCGGTCAGGCTGTTGGTCAGATGCAGCGGCGACAGGATCTTGAAGATCGGCGCCACCAGCATGACCAGCGGAAACATCTGGGTCAGCAGCATCAGGGCGACGATCCAGTATTTCGCCCGGAAATTGAACCGCGACAGCGCGTAGCCGGAGAGCGAGGCGCAGATCGTCACGGTCACCGCCGTCGAGGTCGAGACGATCAGGCTGTTCTTGAAGAAGGTCGGAAAGGCACTGTGCTGTAGCACGAAGGCATAGTGGTCCCATGTCGTGCGCGACGGCCACATGCGCACGCCTTCGCTATAGAGCAGGTCGTTCGGCGTCACCGAGACCTTCAGCAGCCAGAACAGCGGAAAGAGTGCGAAAGCGATATAGCAGAGGATCGCCAGGCGGTGTGCGATCACGGGAATGACGGATCGTCTCATCGGCTCAATCCTTGTTCAGCAGCGTCTGCCGCAGCAGGATGATCAGCATCGAATAGGCCAGCAGCAGTCCGAGCAGCACCAGCGCGATCGCCGAGGCGTAACCGAAATCGAGCCGCTTGAACGCCGTGGTGAAGATGTAGCTCGCAACGATCTGCGTGCGGTCCGCCGGCCCGCCATTGGTCATGACGACGATGAGATCGGCGAAATTGGAAATCCAGACGGTGCGCAGCAGCACGGTGATGGCGATCGTCGGCGCCAGAAACGGCAGGGTGATCGAGCCGAAGCGCTGGAACCAGCCGGCGCCGTCGATCGACGCCGCCTCGTAGAGATCGCGCGGGATTGCCTGCAAAGCGGCCAGCAGCGTGATCGCGAAGAAGGGAATGCCCCACCAGACATTGGCGACGATCGGCCCCCACATCGCGTAATTCGGATCGGAAAGGATATTGCCCGGCTCATGCATCAGCCCGAGGGCGAAGAGCCAGTGCGGGATCGGCCCGATGACCGGATTGAACAGCCAGGCCCAGTTGAGGCCGGCGAGAAAGGACGGCACCGCCCAGGGCAGGAAGACCAGCGCCTGGGCGATTGCCCGGCCCGGGAATGGTTTATCGAGCAGCAGCGCCAGGATGAGGCCGAAGGTAAACTGCAGCACGACCGAGGCGCCGGTCCACCACAGCGTGTTCCGCAGCGCGCCGTAAAAGGCGGCATCGCCAGCAAGCTCGCGGAAATGATCGAGCCCGATGAAGCCGCCGGAAAACGGATTGAGCAGCTGAATATCGCGAAAGGCGTAGGAAATGCCGACCGTCAGCGGCACCAGCATCACCGCGATGATCAGGATCAGCGACGGCGCGCTGTAAAGATAGGGCTCCGAAGCATCGGCAAGACGACGCAGCCATGGCCTGCGGTCGCGGCGCATGTCGAGCGTATCGGCGGAAATGGTCATCAGTGCGTAATTTCCGTTCTCTACCCGGTTTGGATTGTCGCGCGGGTAATGCTTCTGAAAACTGGGCGACCGCGGCCCCTCATCCGCCTACCGGCACCTTCTCCCCGCTGGGGAGAAGGGGGAATGAGGCGCCGCCACGAGTCCCTTCTCCCCTGGGGGAGAAGGTGCCGGCAGGCGGATGAGGGGGCTGCAGTCGCCCCCGTCAATCCTTATTTCTTCGTCAGGAACTTCTGCTGCGCCTTCGTGAGATATTCCGCCCACTGGTTGGCCAGATCCTTCGCCGAGATATCGCCGAGCATCGCCTGCTGCGAGGTTTTGATCGCCAGCGAATCCTTGAAGAAAGCAAATTCCTCGAGGTAGGTCGGCATCACCGTCGGCACCGTGTTCGGGTCCGCCAGTTCCTCGAACCAGCCCTTGAACTGGTCACCGGCATAGAAGGGATCCTTCTCGGCCGCCGTATAGGCCGGCAGGGCGCCGATGCGTTTGTTCCACTCGATATTGCCTTCCGGCCCTTCGAGGGTGGCGATCAGCTTCCAGGAGAGATCCTTGTTGCCGCTGGTCGAAAACATCGACCAGCCGCCATAACCGATGGTCGGGAAGGACTTGCCGTCCGGGCCCTTCGGCAGCGGCATGACGCCGAAATCTTCCTTTTTCATGCGCTCGGCAATGGCGATCAGCGCATCCGGATCCTGGTCGAGGAAGGCGCAAGTGCCGGAATAGAAGCCGGCGACGACTTCGTTGAAACCCCAGTTGACGCTGTCCTTCGGCGCATAACCCTTCTTGTAGAGATCGACCATCCATTCGATGCCCTTGGCCCAGCCGGGGCTGTTCATCGTCGAAGTGCCGTCGTCGTTGAAGTATTTATTCGACCCGGCCATCGAGGCGGCAAAGATCATCCAGCCGTTGAGGCCGCCGGCACCACCGCGCATGCAGTAGCCGTATTTGCCGGACAGCTTGGAGATCTTTTCCGACGCGGCGGTGAATTCCTCCAGCGTCTTCGGGGGTGCGGCGACACCGGCTTCCGACAGCAGCTTCTTGTTGTAGAACATCGCCCGGAGATAGAAGCCGTAGGGCAGCATATAGGCGGTGTTCTTGACGTCGCGGCCGAGTTCGAGCGCGCGCGGCGTCAGTTCCTTGGTGTGCTCCCACTTTGCGAGGTAGGGCTCGAGGCTTTCGAGCATGCCGTTATTGGCATAGAGCGACAGCCAGGTATCGGGCATTTCCATCACGTCAGGCACATCGCCGGCCGACACCATGGTCGCGAACTTCTGGAAGGCTTCGTTCCAGGGCAGCGAAATGATGTCGACCTTGGTGCCGGGATTGGCGGCTTCGAACTTGCCGACGATCGATTTCAGCGTTTCGGTGCGCTCCGGGCTAGTGATGACTTCGACGAGCTTGAGCGTCGTGTCGGCAAAGGCCGTGCCCGCCATCATCGAAGCAAAGAGCGTTGAGATTATTAGTTTTTTCATGCTCGGTTCCCCCTTTAAGGTTCTTAGGTTTCAGGATTGCGAGGCGGCGGCGAGCGCTTCCTCGATGTCTCTCCACAGGGCCTCGGTTCCTTCGAGGCCGACATGGAGGCGTACGGATCGCGCATGGATGCCGAAGGCATGTGCGGAATTCGGCTGTGCTTTCTGCTGAAGCACCACCTCGCCCGGTACGATCAGGCTTTCATGTCCACCCCAGCTTACACCCAATTTGAACAGCTTGAGGTGATCGGCAAAGGCGCGGATATCGACGCCTTCGCGGAAGATGAACGAAAACAGGCCCGACGTGCCGTTGAGCCCGGCGGGCAGACGGTTGGCGAGGCCGGGATGGCAGACCGTCTCGACGACCTCGAGCTTCTGCAAGCGTCTGGCGATTTCAAGCGCCGATGCCTCATGGGCCCGCATGCGCAGCGGCAGCGTGCGCAGGCCGCGGATCAGCAGCCAGGCATCGAACGGCGAAAGCTTGCCGCCGAGATAGGGATAGGCTTCGGCCTTGATACGGGCAATCATCGCCTTCGAGCCGGCGACGATCCCCGCCACCACATCGCTATGGCCGCCGAGATATTTCGAGGCCGAATGGATGACGAGGTCGACGCCGAGCATCAGCGGCTGCTGGAAGAAAGGGCTTGCCCAGCTGTTGTCGATCATCGAGACGAGGCCATGTTGCCTGGCGAGGGCGGCAAGCGCCCCGACGTCATGCGCCTCCATCACCCAGCTCGTCGGGCTTTCCAGATAGAGGAGCTTGGCGCCGGGCAGCGCCCTGGCGACCGCTTCCTCGTCGCGCCCGTCGACATAGGTCACCTCGATCTTCATCCGCTTCAGGATGGTGCCGAACAGGCGGAAGGCATCGGGATAGACATGCTTGACGGCGACGATGCGGTCGCCCGGCTCGACGAAGCTCAGCACTGCAGACGAGATCGCCGCCATGCCACTTGAAAAACCCAGCGCATCCTCCGCACCTTCGAGCTTTGCCAGCATCTCCTCGAAGGCGCGCACCGTCGGGTTCAGACCGCGCGTATACGTCGGCCGCACCTTCTCGCCGCGATAGACGGTGAGCATCTCGTCATAATCGGAAAAGGTGAAAAGCGAGGTCTGGAAGATCGGCGGCACGACGGCGTCGGCGAAATTGCCGTCGTCGTGGGCGGTGATGAGGGAAGCAAGATCGAACGGGTCTGCGCCGTTGCTCATTTGGACATTTCCTTGATGTCTTCCTCGACGATGTCGAGAATTTTCAATGTTTCCGCGCGCGCCGCCTCGGCATCGCCGGCGGCAATCGCGTTGAAAAGCGTGCGGTGAAATGGAAAGGACCGGCGGGCGAAATCCTGGCGGTCGAAAGGGTGTTCCCAGAAGCGCTCGAAGGTTTCGCGCATCTGCTCCAACAGCTGGCGAAACAGCGGATTGTGGGTGGCGTCATAGACGGCAAGATGGAAGGCCAGATCCTCCGGTCCTGAGGTGCCCTTCTCCAGATGCACACGCTCCATCGCGTTCAGTTTTTCCTCGATGACGACGAGATCGGTCGCCGTGCGCCGTCTAGCTGCGACCATGCCCGCCTCGCATTCGATGCCGCGGCGAACTTCCAGCGTCTGCAGCAGCGCGTCGCGCAGATGCACCGCATCGAACGACAGCGGCATATGGATTGTCGCCCTGGACACCGGCTTCAACAGATAGGTGCCGCTGCCCTTGCGCGTCTCGATCACCCCGAGCGCCTGAAAGTGACGGATCGCCTCGCGAATGGTCGAACGGCCGACGGCAAGTGCCGCCATCAGCTCACGCTCGGCCGGCAGCCGGTCCCCCGCCTGCAAGCGCGCTTCCTCGACATAATCCGCCAGCGCATCGGTCACCTGACGCGCGCGGTCCATGGCCGGAAGCGGCCGGATCACCGGCCTGTCGCTAAGCTTTGCCTTCATGGTTCCCCATCTTCTTATCAGGCAGTCAGCTCATCAAATTGGTCTGACATCTTAGCATTTCTCAAAGAGCAGAAGCCGTCAAGGGGTGTTTGATCGCAGGTTGGCCCACCGCTCCACGATTCCCTTTGCATCTCCTGAGGCGGCACCCGGTCGCGCTTACCGAATACACGCACTGGAACCGGCTCTCTCTTCAGGTGTTTCTTTCGATCAGCAGGGAGCTTTCAAATGACCTACGTCGCATCGCCGAGCTACGACCGTAACGACGCCAGCCGCGCTTCGAACCTCCGTCAGTGTCTCGAGACCGCCAGACGCCACCTCGATGAGACTGCCCACAGTTCGGAAACCGAGAAAATCGAGACTCTCGTCGCTTCCGCTATCGAGGCGGGTTGGGAAGAGGATGAAGTACGCGAGGCACTCCGCGCCGGCGACGAGCGAGGAAACAAGATGCCGGAGCAGGAACGACCCGTCCCAACTATCGGCGTAGTCCCTTCGTCATCTTTCTGACAAGCGCCGGAAGCTTGCCAGGGCGATCTGGTCCCTTCCCCCAACGTGTCGAGGGTAGACCGGCGAAGCTCGTGCTCCCCTCGACCCACATCATCGGGCGCTGGACGACTTCCATGTTTGTCGTCCGGATCAAAAACGATAGGCGCCCTCGCAACGTCCGTATGAAATCAGTCCCCTACAGTTGTCAGATCAATCAACGCCTTGATCGGCAGATGATCGGAAGCGATACGCGCCAGCGGTGTGTCATGCGCCTCGACCGTCGAGATGATGCCCTTGCGATTGGCGATGATGCGGTCGAGCGCCAGCAGCGGCAGGCCGGCGGGGAAGCTGGGCACGGCCGGCGGCAGTTCTCCGAAGGCGGATTGGAAAGTGTTGAGCGACGAGCGGTCGCCAAGCCGCCATTCGTTGAGGTCGCCGAGCAGGATGGTCGGCATTTCGTGCCTGTCGTTGATGAGCTCGACCAGCATGCGGGCCTGCTGGGCTCTGTTATGGCGCAGCAGCCCGAAATGCGCGGCGATGATGCGCAGCACGCCGCCCTCTTCGAGCTCGATCTCGGCAACCAGCGCGCCGCGCGGCTCCAGCCCCGGCAGCTTGATCTGATGCACATCATGCACCAGCCCTTTCTTGAAGAGCACGACATTGCCGTGCCAGCCATGCGCCTTGGCCATGCCGGCAATCGGCACCGGGATCAGCCCGGTTTCCCGCTCTAGCCGGCCAAGATCGAGAATGCCGGTGCGCTCGCCGAAGCGCGTGTCGGCCTCCTGCAGCGCGATGACGTCGGCGCCGATTTCATGGATCACCCGGCTGGTGCGCTCGGGATCGAAGCGGCGGTCGGTGCCGACGCATTTGTGCACGTTGTAAGAGGCGATCAGCGTTCCGGCGCTGCGCGGCCTGGTCTCCGTATAGGCCGGGTCGAGCCGCTTTTTCCGGCTCCTGATCGAAGCGAGAATGCTGGCGGGAAGATTGACTTTTCTAGCGTGCATCGGAAGGCGTAGCTGTTCCGTTGATCAAAATGGCTTCCTTCGGCAGTATAGGAGGGCAAACCGAACTTGCCATGTCCGATCGCAAAATAAAGGGCGCGTCGCATCGACTTGATACAGGCAACGCGCCAGATTTTTGTTTTATGCATGTCGTCCTCCCAAAACCGCTGCACAGGTTTGAGCGACATGCATTAGAGATAGGGCGAACCCAGCCACAACACCTTCTCGAGCAATCGCACCGGGAAGGGCCGCGCCCGTAAGCCGTCCAGCGTTACCGGCGTTGCCGATTTCAGCGTTTCCTCGATATGTTCGTCGATTTCGCCGGCAAAGCCTTCGTTCAGCACTTCAAGATCGACCTCGAAATTCAGCCGCAGCGACCGCGGGTCGAGATTGGAAGAGCCGACATAGGCCCAGGTGCCGTCGATCGTCAGCAGCTTCGAATGGCTGAAGCTGCCGGTCGAGCGCCAGATGCGGCAATAACCCTTGAGGATCTGGTCGAATTGCGCCGTCATCGCCCGGTCGACCAGTACGAGGTTATTGACCGCGGGAACGACGATATCGACTTCGACGCCGCGCCGCGCCGCTGTCACCAGCGCGCTGATCAATTCGCGGTCCGGCAGGAAATAGGGCGACATGATGCGGATCGATTGGCGCGCCACGGAAAAGGCGCCCATCAGCATCTTGTGGTTGGTCTCGACGCTGCGGTCCGGCCCGGAGGCGACGACGCGCATCAGGATCGGATCGCCGGGGCTGCGCTGCGGCGGCTCGATGCGCCAGGCCTCGCCGTTCAACAGTTCCTGCGTGGAGAAGCGCCAGTCTTCGGCGGCAAGATCGAAGAGGTCGGCGACGACAGGACCGGTGACGCTGAAATGCGTGTCGTGCGCAAAGCTCTCGCCCGTCGCCTCCTCACTGAAACCGGCCCGGATGTTCATGCCGCCGGTCAGCGCGATCTTGCCGTCGACGATCAGGATCTTGCGGTGGGTGCGCAGATTGGCATAGGGCAGCCGCAAGCCCATGATAACGTTGCCGTTGAAGACGGCGACGGTGACGCCTCCGTCTCTCAGATGGCCGAGAATGCTCGGCACCGAATAACGCGCCCCGACCGCATCAATCAGCACCCGGACCTCCACACCGCGCTTCACCGCCGCTATCAGCGCATCGGCGATGCGAAGGCCGATCACATCCCGGTCGAAAATATAGGTTTCGAGCAGGATGCTGCGCGCCGCCTCGTCGATGATCGTCTTCATCGTCGCATAGGCCTCGTCGCCGGTCTCCAGCACATCGATCGTGTTGCCCGAGGTCAACGGATTGCGCGTCACCCGGTCACCCAGCGTCTGCAGCGCCGCAAAGCGGCGGCCGAACTGGCTGATCACCGTCTCGGCCTCGGCATCGAAGGTCTCCAACTCGTCGAATTCGGCCGCCAGCAGCAGCGCGTCGCGTCGGATGCTCAGCGATTTGCGGCGGATGCGGTTGATGCCGGCAATCGCATAGAGCACCGCACCGATGATCGGCGACAGGATAATGACGCCGACCCAGCCGATCGCCGCACGCACCTCCTCCTTGGTCATGGCGGCATGGATTGCCGCCGCGGCCCCCATGGCGATCGAAACGACAAAGAGGATATGCGGCCAGTAGGTCGACAGGAGATAGAACATCGCTGGCAAATATAGCCGGGAAATGGCGGCGTTCAATCGCGCCGGCTCTCTCTCATGACGCGAAATTCTTCGCTGTGATCATTTTGCCGGCCTGCGGGGCCGATCGCGAAAGGTTGGGAATGGCCCACACATTTCGAAAGCGCGCTGCCCATTCCCGAACGGGAACAATCCCGGCACAGATCGATTGATCGTGACGAGATGAGGATCCCCATCATGAACGCAGCCGCAACCGTCGGTCCCGCCTTGGCGCTCGAAGTCGCGAGTGCGGAAAGCATCGCCGAACTGCGGCATCAGGCCGAAGGCTGTACCCGCTGTGATCTCTACAGGAATGCCACGCAGATCGTCTTCGGCGAAGGCTCAGGGAAAGCCGAGATCGTTCTTGTGGGTGAGCAGCCGGGTGACCGGGAGGACCTGACCGGCAGGCCTTTTGTGGGTCCGGCCGGCCAGTTGCTCGATCGCTGTCTGGAAGAGGCCGGTCTCGACCGCCAGCGCTGTTATGTCACCAATGCCGTCAAGCACTTCAAGTTTACGCCGCGGGGCAAACGGCGGCTGCATGCAAAACCCAATGCCGGCGAGATCCGGCGTTGCGCCTGGTGGCTGGGCGCCGAGCTCAAAATCGTCGAGCCGAAACTGGTTGTGGCGCTCGGCGCAAGCGCTGTTTATGCGCTGCTCGGGCCGAAAGTGAAGCTGACACCGACGCGCGGCCATATTCTGCAGCCGGCAAACCATCCGCCTGTTCTGGTCACCATCCACCCCTCCTATCTCCTGCGCATTCGCCACGAGGCAGAGCGGCACCGGCTGCGCCTGGAGTTCGTGTCAGATCTGCACAAGGCGGCAGAGTTTGCGGCGCGCTGAACGCCTCTTCTCAACCCTAATATGCTGCAACGCGAAATATTTGCGGTTGCAGCACGATTTCTCTTGAAACAGCCCCTCTCCTCTGGAACCATCAAACCAGTATCGCGTTCGAACGACGGCATCATATGACTGGAGATCAGCGATGGCAGAAACTCGAGACGAGTGGATCAAAAAACGTGCATACGCCCTCTGGGAAGAAGAGGGCTATCCGACCGGGCGAGAATCCATCCATTGGGAACAGGCACGACACGAGCGCGAGGCGCTCGAAGGCTCTGCTGCCTCTTCCGACGGTAAGGAAGTCAAGCCCAAAGCAAAGCGCAGCATCGCCGGCAGCAAGACCAACGGCGTGGTGACACCGGCGCCGAAACGGACGGCGAGCCGCAAAACGGCTCTTTGAGTTCCGAAGCCGAGCAACCGAATTTAAAAAGGGCGTCGTCGCGGCGCCCTTTGATGGTTTTTGTCATACGCTTGAATTAGTTGTGCATTATCGCATTTGCAGAGGACGGGCTTCCATGCGGGGGTGAACAGAGGCCGGATGACGCTGCACGCTTTGAGGCTTCCTGGAAAAATTGAGCCCTTGCCCGATCGTCGGGAACTAGACCGTACACTGGCTGTTTATGGCGAAACCGGGGAAGTTGCCATGAACGACGGCCATGCTGATATTCTCTCCGTCCCGCTCGTCGCAGCCAGCGCCTTCGGCCGCGATCTAGGGGGATAGAGATGTCGCTCCTCGTCATCGCCGCACTGCTCTACCTCGGTCTCGCGCTCGGCTTCATCCTTGTCGTCGACAATCTCGTCGGGCTGGTTTTCCACGATCCCCGCGCGCCAGTGCAGCCGCCGAAATTCGACATCGGCCGCGCCTTGGCTGCATCGCAAAAGCTCTATCGAAAATGACAGGTCGCCTTCGCCTAGCTCGCTTGTGCAATAGCGGCGCCATCGAATTCGGGATATTTGCGCGTCAGATCCACCTCACTGGTGCAGCTGTCGTCACGCGCCGTCAGTTCGATCGAGATCGTGTCGGCGGGGTCGAGGCGGCCGCTGTCGTGATAGACAGGAATACGCGCGCCGCTCTGGCTGACCAGAACGGCACCCCGCTCGAAACCCTTTTGCAGCAGCCAGTCCCGCGGCGCCATTAGGCGGATCTCGACCTCGTACGAGTGTCCATTCCCTTGCTTGACACTGACGGTATAGGTGATCGGTGACACCTGGCCGTTGACGTCGATTGCGCCATTTCCATCGGCTTTGGCGATGTGGTTTTCCATGTTCTCGGCTCCTTTTGTCGGGTTTCCCATCGAAAAGGGAGCGAAAGCGGCTTTTGTTCCGAAATCCGGGTGAGGTATCCTACGGCCGGAACTTTCGCCCTCAGCACCAGTTTGGTCCCTTGGCACACCAGAGGAGGCAACGATGCCGAGAGGTGACAAATCCGAATACACCGACAAGCAGAAGCGCAAGGCCGAGCACATCGAGGAGGGCTACGAAGATCGCGGCGTTTCCGAAAAAGAGGCTGAGCGGCGTGCTTGGGCAACGGTCAATAAGGAGAGCGGCGGCGGCAATAAATCCGGTTCCGGCCGCGGCAAGAAGGACACGCATGTCTCCTCCGAAAAGGGCGGCCGCATCGGCGGCGCTGCATCAGCCGCACGCTCGAAGGAGGAACGCTCCGCCTCCGCAAAGAAAGCGGCCGCGACGCGCAAGCGCCATGAACACCACAGCCACCATTAACCAGAGATGCGACTGGCGGTGATCTGCCGCCGGCCGTATCCGACAGAGGATTTTCAGAGATGGCCAAATCGAAGAAGAAATGGTCGCGAGATGTCACCGAACACAGCGATGCGATGGACCTGAAGCAAGGCGTATTCAAATCGGACGACCCGAAGAAGATCGCCCGCTCCGTCAAGCACTCGGCCGAGGAGAGCCACCGCCGCAAGTCCAACCCTTTCCGCGCGGCCATGTCGATGCTGACCTTCTACATCAACCGCGCCGGCGACCAGCTGACGAAAAAGCGGCGCGGCACGCTTGAAAAGGCCAAGGACGAATTGCGAAAAGATTTCGGTCGGCAACCGAAGGGATAAGCGCAGATGGCATACGAGCTTTATTATTGGGACGGCCTGCAAGGGCGCGGGGAATTCGTGCGGCTGGCGCTTGAGGAAGCCGGCGCCGACTATATCGACATCACCCGTGAGCCCAGTCGCGGGACGGAGGCCATGTTCGGTATCATGAAGAGCGACAGCGAACCCCATATTCCCTTCGCCCCGCCCTTCCTGAAGGACGGCGCCCTGATTATCCCGCATGTCGCCAACATTTTGTTTTATCTCGGCCCGAGGCTCGGCCTTGCGCCTGAAGACGAAGGCCTTCGCTATGTCGCAAATGGCCTGCAACTCACCATCACCGATTTCGTCGCCGAGGTGCATGACACGCATCACCCGATCGATACATCGCTCTATTACGAGGACCAGAAGCCGGAAGCGAAAGCCCGTTCTGCCGCCTTCATCCGCGATCGCATTCCGAAATTCCTTGGTTACTTCGAGCGTGTGCTGCGGCAGAACCCTGGCGATCCTGGCTATATGATCGACAATGCGCTCACCTATGTCGACCTGTCGCTCTTCCAGGTGATCGAGGGCCTGACCTATGCCTTTCCGAACGCCATGGCGAAGCGCAAGGCGGACTACCCCGCCCTGCTGGCCCTGCATGATCGCGTTGAAAAGCGTACGAACATCGCCCGCTATCTCGCCTCGTCTCGCCGGCTCGACTTCAACGAGGATGGGATTTTCCGGCATTATCCCGAGCTCGACAGCGAGGAGTGAGCTAACCGTTCAGCGGCACGGCCGCGTCGAAAAAGCCGGCCCATGGGTCACGCGACCGTCTCTCCAATTGCTGCGGCACATTGGCAAGCGTGAAGGCGGCCGGGCCACTGACCTCATTCAATTCGGACCAATCGAGCGGCATCGAAACCGGCGCACCCGGTCGCGCCCTGGTCGAATAGGCAGCGACCGCCGTACTGCCGCGGCCGTTGTGGAGATAATCGATGTAGATATGCCCGCCGCGCTTCGCCTTCGTCGCGGTCGCCAGATACTTTGCCGGGGCCTTAGTCGACATGATCTCGGCAAGGGAATGGGCAAAATCCTTCACCTCGGCCCAGCCGGCCTTCGGCGCGAGCGGCGACACCACATGCAGTCCCTTGCCGCCTGATGTCTTGACGAAGGCAGCCAACCCACGGGCCTCCAGCCGCGCCTTGACGTCAAGCGCTGCCGAAATCACCGCGCTCCACGCTACGTCCTCGCCGGGATCGAGGTCCATGGTGATCATATCCGGCCTCTCCCAATGATCGGTCGTTGCGCCCCAGGGATGAATTTCGAGCGCGGCCGATTGCACCAGCGCCGTGAGACCGTTGAAATCGACGATACGCAGCAACTTTTCGCCGTCGCTATCCTGCGGATCGGCGATCTCCTCGATATGAGGATTCATGCCCTTCCAGGCATGTTTCTGGAAAAACCGCTGGTGGCTCTTTACCCCGTCCGGCAGGCGCAGCAGCGCCAAGGGACGGTTGACGATAAAGGGCGCCATGAACGGCCAGACCGCCGCATAATAGTCCGCGAGCGCCTGCTTGCTCACGCCCTCGTCCGGCCAATAGAGCCGGTCGGGATGGGTCAATACGACGTCTGATGCGGGCGGACGACCTGCCGATGGATGTGTGGGGCTCATTCCTCGATCTCGCGCGCGAGGAAATCAAGTAACCTGTTTTCCTCGGCCCGCAAGCCCCGCAGCGGTTCGCTGCCGCTTTCGATCAGCGGATGATCGTTGCCGGCGAGCGCGATGATCGCCGGATGGATGTAGCTCGAGCGGGAAATTGCTGGTGTGTTGTGCAGGGCCTCTGCCGAGGCTTCCGACATCTGCTTCACCGTCGGCCGGCCGCCGCCGGCAATCGTCTCGCGCGCCGCTCCGAAGGCTGCAAGCGACCCTGCCCAGGTGCGGAAGGTCTTTGCTGAAATGGGAATGCCCGATATCTCGGCCAGATAGGCGTTCAGCCGGCCGGAATCGATCGGCTTCAGCGCTCCGCTTTCATCCTTCCAGACGAACAGCTGGCGGCCGGGCAGATCGGCGATCTCTTCCAGGATCTTCTGCAGCCGCGGATGTTTGAGACTGCGCTGTACCCGCTTGCCGCCCTTGGCGCGGAATTTCAGCTCGATCTGTCCTTCGACGATCTTCAGGTGCCGCTTGAGCAGCGTCGTTGCGCCATAAGTGCCGTTTTCCCGAACATAGGCCTGGTTGCCGACGCGCAAGTGCGCCTCGTCGAGCAGCGTCGTCAGGGCCGCCAGCACGCCGTTGACATCCTCCGTGCCGGTATCGAGATGGCGCAGCACGGTGCGGCGTATCTTCGGCAGCGCCCGGCCGAACTCGATCAGCTGATGGAATTTTCCGGCACTGCGGAAAGACTGCCATTCCTTGTGATAGCGATACTGCTTGCGCCCACGCGCATCGATGCCCGTCGCCTGCAGATGGCCATTGTCGTAGAGACAGATCCAGACATTCTCATAGGCTGGCGGCAGGCCGAGCGCGCTGATGCGCGCCCGCTGCAATTCATCGGCAAGCGTCTTGCCGTCGGGCATGACATAGCTGAAGCCCTTGCCCTTCCTTCGTCTGCGGATGCCTGGTTCGGTGTCGCTGACATAGACGAGACCAAGTTCGGTGATGGCTTCGGCATTCATCTTTTCCGCGACCCGCTACTTGCTCCGACGCCCGAACTGGAACCAGCGGCGGCGTTCGGCTTTTGTCGCGTCCTTCGGCGGCTCGGTCTGGCCCGTCGGCGCAAAGACCGCTACGCTCTGGGCATAGACCATGACCGGATTGTCCTCATGGTGCACCTCGAAGGCATCCGTCTCCTTCCCGGTGTCGAAAACCCGCGACCACTCTTCCAGCCCATTCACATCGGGCAGGTGGATCTGGCAATCGCCGCCAGCGTTGAAGACGAGGAAAAGGTCGTCCATCGTCTCGGTATCAGGTGCAAGCGCGCTCCTTGAGACATAGACGCCGACTACCTGCAATCCATCGTCGTTCCAGGCGCCGTCGTCCATGAAGCTGCCGTCCGGCTTGTACCAGGCGATCTCGATGCGCCCGTCCTCGCTGGTCTCGCCGGTCAGGAACCGCTCCTGCCGCAGCACCGGATGCGACTTGCGGAAGGCGACCGCCTGCCGGCAGAAATCGAGGAACGGATCGTCGAGCCCATCCCAGCCCGTCCAGCCGATTTCATTGTCCTGGCAATAGGCGTTGTTGTTGCCGCCCTGGCTGTTGCCAAGCTCGTCGCCCGCCAAGATCATCGGCACACCCTGGGAGAGCATCAGCGTCGCAATCATGTTGCGCCGGCGCCGGGCGCGGGCGGCATTGATGTCTGGATTATCGGTTGCGCCCTCGGCGCCCATATTGTCGGAATGATTGTCGGAATGGCCGTCGCGGCCATCCTCGCCATTCGCCTCATTGTGCTTGTCGTTGAAGGACACCGTATCCGTCAGCGTGAAGCCGTCATGGGCCGACAGGAGATTGACCGAGGAGGTGGCCGCCCGGTCGGAATGGTTGAACTGCGGCGCCGAGCCGGTGACGCGGGCCGCCACCTCCGACACCATGCCGCCATCGCCCTTCCAGAATCGGCGCACGTCGTCGCGGAACTTGTCGTTCCACTCGCGGAAGGGATGCGGGAAGCCCCCCACCTGATAGCCGCCCTCGCCGATATCCCAGGGTTCGGCGATCAGCTTGACGCCTGAGAGAATCGGATCCTGGCGAATGGCGCCGAAGAAGCCGCCTTGGCGGTCGAACTCCAAATCCTGCCTCCCGAGCGTGCTGGCAAGATCGAAGCGGAAGCCGTCGATATGCATGACGCCGACCCAGTAGCGCAGGCTGTCGAGCACCATGCGCATCACCATCGGATGGGCGACATTCAGCGTATTGCCGGTCCCGGTCGTATCGAAAGTGTGGCGCGGATCATCGGGCGATAGGATGTAATAGCTGGCATTGTCGAGCCCGCGGAAGGACAGGGTCGGGCCTTTCTCGCTGCCCTCGGCGGTGTGGTTGTAGACCACATCCATGATGACCTCGATGCCGGCGGCATGGAACTTCCGCACCATGGTCTTGATCTCGGTGATCTTGTCGCCGGACATGTAGCGCGATTGCGGCGCGAAGAAACCGAGCGTCTGGTAGCCCCAGTAATTCCTCAGGTTCTGATCCAGGAGATAACGATCGTCGAGAAAATATTGGATCGGCAGCAACTCGATCGCCGAGATGCCGAGCTTGACGAGATGATCGATGATCGGATCGCTGCACATGCCGAGAAAGGTGCCGCGCAGCCGGTCGGGCACCTTAGGATGGATCATCGTCAGGCCGCGCACATGTGCCTCGTAGATGATCGTGTCGGGCCAGGGCCGGCGGATCGCCTCTTCACCCGCCCAGTCGAAATCCGGATCCTGGACCACGCCCTTGACCATGAACGGCGCGCTGTCGCGCTCGTCGAAGGAAAGGTCGTCTTCGCCGATCTGATAACCGAACAGCGCGTCGTCCCATTGTAATTCGCCGGTCACCTGCTTGGCGTAGGGATCGAGCAGAAGTTTGTTGGCATTGAAGCGATGGCCGGCGCCAGGATCGTAAGGACCGTGGGCGCGATAGCCATAGACGGTGCCCGGCCCGACGCCGGCGACATAACCCGACCAGATGTCGCCCTCGCGCTTCGGCAGCGGCATCCGGGCAATCTCATCCTTTCCGTCCGGGGAGAAGAGGCAGAGCTCTATCTGTTCCGCATGTGCCGAGAAGACGGCGAAATGGGTACCGGAACCCGTATACTCCGCCCCCAGCTCCGGCTTGAGGAAGTCGAGTTCCGAAAATGAAAAGCTCATGATGCCCCGCTCAATGAAAAGACCAAGCGGGAAACGTCAGGGTGGTTCTAAAGTTCCCTCATGAATGGGAAAAGGCAACGATGTGGCCGGGCGGAGTAAGCGTTTACGGCATCAGCTGGCCGCCATTGACCTCGATGATCTGGCCGGTGATGTAGCCGGACAGCGTCGGCGAGGCGAGGAAGAGATAGGCGCCAACGCAATCCTCCGATGTGCCGACGAACCCCATCGGGATCGACTTGCGCTGCAGCTCCATCTGCTCGTCATTGGTATAGCGCTCGTGGAAGGGCGTGGCGATGACGCCAGGCGCCACCGCATTGACGCGGATCCTGTCGGCGACGAATTCCTTGGCGTGACCGCGGGTGATCGTCGAGACGAAGCCCTTCGATGCCGCATAGAGGATCGCCCCGTTGCCGCCGCCATTGCGGGCGGCGATCGAGGTGGTGTTGATGATGAAGCCACCCTGCTTTTTCAGCCACGGATGAGCCGCCCGCGTTGCCGCCAGCACCGAGCGGGCGTTGAGATCCATCACCGCGGCATAATGCGCGTCGGTATATTCCGAGGTTGGCTTGCGCCCGAGCATGCCGCCAGCATTGTTGATGAGCCCGTCGAGATGACCGAAGGTTTTCGCCGTCTCCTCGACGACACGCTCGGTCTCGCCCTCTCGCGATACGTCGCCCTGGATCAGATGCACGGTGCCGCCGGCAGCGCGGATCTCCTCCGCGAGCATCTCCGCCGGTTCGCGGCTGGCGTTGTAATGCACGCCGACCTTGGCGCCTTGAGCCGCAAAAGCGCGGGCGAGCGCCGCCCCGATCCCGGTCGAGGCGCCGGTGATCAGCACGGCCTTGCCGGAGAGATCCGGCAGTTTGATCGATGCCAGCGATTGCGCAAGTTCTACCATGGCTAAGACAGCCTCCCGAAAAACCAAAGACATAGGTGATGAAACAGATTGGGGAAGTCTATCAGTCGAAATCGGCGAAGGGCAATGCACGAAAGCGGGAGAATTGCGTCGTGGGGATGCCATGGCCGGTCTGTTCGGGCTAAAATTAGCCCCTCACCCTAACCCTCTCCCCGTAAAAACGCTAGGGCATATACACATCTCGGTGCGACGGATTGACTCGGTCAGTGGGGGTCGGATTCCTTTGGCTTCGTGTCTATGGTTCTTTTGGCGACGTTGTGATTTGGGAGCGTCGCGGATGGACTTGCGCCAGGATTTTTCGTTGGGTTGGTTTGGAGATCGTCGTCTCGAAAAAGGGGGGCGGCGCTGCTCCAAGCCATCGTGCTGCGCCAAACGGTCTGCTTGCGCCAGCTTGCGGAGGGCAAGCATTCGGAGGAGATCCGGTTCGGGCGCTTTCTCAACAATGGTGCGGTGAGGGTGGAAGAGATCATCGACGGCTGGAGCGATCAAACGCAGTCTGCCGTCGCCGGTCGACATGTGCTGGCGCTGCAGGACACCAGCGAGATCAAGTTTGCGACGACGCCGGACAACCGGCGTGATCTGGGCAAGATCAAGAAAGGCAATTGCTTCGGTCTGCTTCTGCATCCGATGCTGGCGCTCGATGCCGACACCGGCAGCTGCCTTGGCCTGGTGGGCGGCAAGGTGTGGACGCGCGGCACCGACGAGCTTACGCCGCATGCCGAGCGACCCTTGAACGAAAAGGAATCGCGGCGCTGGGTGGAGACGGCGGAGGCGGCCAAACCGCTGCTTTTGCGTGCGGCCCGGGTCACTGCCATCGCCGACCGCGAGGGCGACTTCTTTATCATGTGGGCGCGCCTGCCCGACCAACGCTTTGATCTTTTGTCGCGGGTCATGCATGACCACGCACTCATCGGCGGCTCTAAACTGCGTGATACCGTAGAGACGGTTCGGTTCTGCGACACCCAAACGATCGAACTGCGCGAGCGCGCCGACCATCCCGCGCGGCAGGCAACTTTGTGCCTGCGCTTCGGCCAGGCGACGATCAGGCGGCCGCAAAACCTGCGCGAAGAAGGTCTGCCCGACGGGGTTACGCTCAGTTGGGTCGAGGTCGTCGAACCGGACGCACCCGAAGGTGTCGAGCCCTTGCATTGGCTGCTCTTGACCACGCATGCGCTCTCCAGTGCGACTGACGCCTGGCAGATCATCGCCTGGTACAAGCAGCGCTGGATGATCGAGTAGTTCTTCCGGGTGATGAAGACGCAGGGCTTCAAGATCGAGGACAGCCAATTGCAGTTGGCGGCGCGGCTGGAAAAGCTCGTCGCCATCGCCGCCAAGGCCGCGGCAATCGTCCTCCAACTCGTGCAGGCCCGCAACGGCGGCGATCCTCAGCCGGCAAGCATGGCCTTCAGTCCCCACGAGATCAACACGCTCGCCGCCCTCGAAAGCCGCTTCAAGGGCAAGACCAAGCTGCAATCCAATCCCCATCCCGAAGCTTCGCTCGCCTGGGCTGCCTGGATCATCGCCAAACTCGGCGGCTGGAACGGCTATGCCTCCTCCAAGCCGCCTGGACCCATCACCTTCTTCAACGGGCTCAAATACTTCCGAGCCTGTGCAGACGGTTGGGCCTTGCGAGATGTGTATATGCCCTAGCGTAAAAACGGGGAGAGGGGACGTGCCCCTACGAGACGTCGGCGAGGAACGGAAAGGCTGCGGCTTGCCCCCCTTCGCCCCGCAAGCGGGGAGAAGGTGCCGGCGGCGGATGAGGGGCTAACCTCGCCGATCTCACCTCATCACGAAGCCACCCCGAAGACCGGCTCCGGCTTCTGGCGCGCAAGCGGCGGGAAAGCCAGCGCTATCGCCGCAGCCCCGAGCCCGACCATCGCCGAGCCGATGAACAGCCAGGAATAATTGGCGAACGTGTCGAAGATCCAGCCGCCGATCAGCGGGCCGAAGGCCATGCCGAGGCTGGACAGCATCGTCGCCGCGCCGAAGACGGTGCCGAGGATGCGCGGCCCGAAATATTCCCGCGCCAGCACCGCATAGAGCGGCATCACACCGCCATAGGCGCTGCCGAAGACGATGGCGAGCGCGTAGAATTCGGTGAGCTGGCTGACGAAAAGATAGGTCGCAAGCGCGCCTGCCTGCACCAGCAGCCCGGCGACCAGAACCGGCTTCACGCCGATCCGGTCGGCAAGACTGCCATAAAGCAGCCGACCGCCGAGGCCCGCCAGGCCCTCGACGCTGTAGATGCTGACGGCCGCCATCGGGGCGACGCCGCAGATCGTCGCGTAGTTCACCATGTGGAAGATCGGCCCGGAATGCGCCGCACAGCAGGCAAAGAAGGTCAGGCCGAGCACGATGAATTGCGGCGACCGGAAGACTTTCGACAGCTGTGGCTGGGCGTCGTCGACCACAAATTCGGCGCCGGTATCGGCGGCCTGGGCCGGTGGGCGCCTGACCAAGAGGGCGGCCGGCACGAGCAGCACCCAGGCTGCGACACCGATGATCAACATCGCCGGCCGCCATTCATAGGCCGAGATCAGCCAGCGCGCGAAAGGCGAAATGGTCATCGGCGCAACGCCCATGCCGGCGGAAACGAGCGACACCGCCAGGCCACGATTCTCATCGAACCAGCCGATGGTCGCCGCAATCATCGGCGCGAAGAAGGTGCTGGCGGCCAATCCGACGAGGATGCCGTAGGTCAGCTGGAACTGCAGCAGCGTCTCGGCGCGGCTGGCCAGCACAAGCGCCAGGCCGAGCAGCACCGAGCCGATCATCACGACGATGCGCGGGCCGAAGCGGTCGCTGGCTGCACCCCAGAGAAACCCGCCGAAACCCATGACGATGAAGTTCAGCGTCATCGCGCTGGCGATGCCGACATGCGACCAGCCAGTCGCGGTTGCGATCGGCTCCTGGAAAATTGCCAGCGAGAACATCGCGCCGATGGCCACGCACGACATCAAGGCGCCCAAGGCGACGATGACCCAACGATAGGAAACACTCATGGCTCATAACCTCCATGCCGACAGAGTGATCGCGACGCTTGCGGCCAGCCTACCGCACTTCGCGTCTGCGATCTCAAGACGTTTGAACCGCTGTGATTTCGACAGCGCGCTAACATCTTTTTTAAATGTCGAATCGGCAATGACCCTATCGGCAACCGCTCTGATCCTCGAAGCTAGTCCAATCCCAGTCTCTGAAACAGTTCGGCCGGTGCACCGTACCGTTCGATGCTTTGCCGCATAAGACGCAGCATTCGTTCCCGCTCTTCGGGCCGGTCTTGCCAGAGGTCGTGCTTTTGGCCTGGATCATTGCGTCGATTAAATAGCAGCGGCTGACTGTCCAGGTTCCGTCTGTCTCCAGGACCGTCGGGAGAGATGGGAATTTTCCATTGCGGCATGTCGATGCCGGGAATGTAGTAGCCATGATCGACCGGCTTGTCCGGCGGCTCGATGGTGGTCGGCACCATCGTCGAGTAGGCGTAAAGCGGTTTCTGGCGATCTGGCGGCTGGATCAGCGTCCATTCGCCATCGGTGCAGCAGATGCCTTGTCCGAATGTCCCGTAAATGACGGTGCTCCGCGCGTTGCGGTTATCTCCTTTGAGAAGCGGCAGAAATGAATGCGAATGCGTCTTTCGTGGTGGCTCGACGCTGGCGATCGCCAGGATCGACGCGAAGAGGTCGACGGTCGATGTCAGGTTTTGAATCGAGCCGCCATTGCCTTGGAAGCTGGGGTGCCAGACGAGCAGCGGAATGTTCGCATGGCTGTCGAAATGCGGGAATTGTTTGCCATAGCCGCCCCGTTCGCCGAGGTCGTGTCCGTGATCTGTAGTGACGATAACGGCCGTGTCATCCCATAGCTGCAGTTCGTCCAGGGTGGTGAACAGCTTGCCCAGCCACCGGTCCGTCATCGTCAGCTTGGCGCCATACTGGGAGCGAACGAAAGCCAGCTCCTCGGGGCTCGCCTGGCTCATGAATTCCGCCTGACGCGCCGCATTCTGATAGGGCGGCCACAGCGTGAAGCGGTCGCGCGCCGCACCGTCGCCGTACATCGATGCATAGGGCTCCGGGACATCGAAAGGCTCATGCACGTCGAAGGACTCGACCTGCAGGAAGAACGGCTTTCCGGTCTTCGGTTTGGCGAGCCATTCGCTCGCTGATGTTATCACCTTGGCAGGAAAGAAATCGGCCTCATCCCTGAAGTTTGCGACATTCGAGAAGTAGCGGTGACCATAGCCCGGGCGCCATTTTTCAATATTGTGCACCCATTGCGGCAGACCTGCCTCCGGCACAAGCGGCTCCCAGAAATCCAGTTCGTGCCCTCGAATGAATTCCGCACCCTGGAAGCTCTGGATGTAGCCGTTCGCCGACTCCTCCCAGTAGTGATAGTGATCGGTGACGATCGCGGTTGTGTACCCCGCATTTTCCAGGAGCTTCGGCAGGCGAAGATCGAAGGGTTCAAGTGGTCCCCAAGGACGCCATTGCATGCCGCTGAAGCCGGCAAAAATCTCACGCCGCGCCGGCATGCAGGGCAGGCTTCCGACGAAGTGATTGTCGAAACGCCACGCCTTGTTGGCGAAAGACTGAAGGTTCGGCGTCGCGAACTCGATTCCGCCATAGGCCGAGAGAGCATTGCGGTTAACGCTGTCGATAAGCACGAGGATGATGTTCATGGAAGGACCTTCGATGTTCGTTCGAGGCGTTCACACCGCTACAGCTTCACTGCACCGGCCGCGAGATCGGACACGAGCTTTCGCTGAAGCAGCATGAAAAGGACAAGTGTCGGCAGCGTCGAAATCACCGATGCCGTCATCACCAGATTCCATTGAGTGGTGTATTCGCCGAAAAAGCCGGCCAGTCCGACCGGCACGGTCTTGTTTTCGTCCGCTGTCATCAGTGTCAGGGCAAACAGAAATTCATCCCACGCCGACACGAAGGCGTTGACCGCGACCGTCACCACACCCGGCCAGGCGATCGGCAGAATGATCTTGAAGATGATCTGGATCGTGGAGGCGCCGTCGAGCTTGGCTGCCTCGTCGAGATCCTGGGGAATTGTGTCGAGATAACCGAGCAGCAGATAGATGGCGAATGGCAGGTTCATCGCTGTATAGGACAGAACCAGGCTCAGCGGATTGTTGATCAGCCCCACGGCGAAAAACATCGAATAAAGCGGCGTGATCAGGATCACGTAGGGAAACAGCTGCGTGCAGATCACCAGGATCAGCAACAGGCCGCGGCCGCGGAAATCGCCGTTCCGCGAAAAGCCATAGGCCGTGATCAGCGAGATGGTAACAGCCGCAACAGTCGAGATCGTGCAGACGACGAGACTGTTTCTGAGGTAGTTCGGAAAGGGTGAGTTTTGGAGGAGCGTGTAGTAGTTTTCCAGGGTGACGCTGGTGAACAGCTGAAACGTCCGGGTGAAGATTTCCTTGTCCGGGCGGAAGGAAATCAGCACGACCCAAATGAAGGGGAACGCCAAAATCAGCAGCAGGCCGATACCCAGAACGACGGTGATCAGGTCCTTGGCAAACCTGATATGCCGGGCTCGATGCGTCATCGAAACATTCATGACGACGCCCCTCGTTTCCTGCGGGAAAGAACCCCGAGGTAGATGAGCGCGAAGGCGAACATCATCAGGCTCATCAGAACGCCGATTGCGGCACCCTCGCCGACGCGATAGTCGACAAACGAAACCGTATACATCTTCGTTGCCAGAACCTGCGTGTAATCGCCTGGCCCTCCCCGCGTGGCGAGCCAGACGTAGACGAAATTGTTGAAGGTCCAGATCGTCGTCAGCAGCGCGACCACCGCGATCACTGGCTTCAGCATCGGCAGGATGATGCGCAGGTGTATCTGAAACTCGGACGCGCCGTCGATGCGGGCCGCTTCCCTGAGTTCCCTCGGAATCGACTGCAGCGCCGCGAGGAAAGTGATGATGACGAAAGGAAGCTCGCGCCAGATCAACATGGTTTCGACCGCGCCCCAGACCGTCGACGTCCTGGAAAGGAATGGAATTCCCCTGTCGATGAGCCCAGTCGACAGGAGAAACTGGTTGACCGCGCCGTAGCGGGGGTCGAGCAGCCACTTCCAGGCGGCGACGGCGACGACGGGCGGCGTTACGAACGGGATAAGGACCAGCGACCGGACGAGCCAGCCGATGCGCCATCTGGCAAAGACCTCGGCGTTGAGAAGGATCGCGAGCGCAAGCCCGAGTGCCAGTCGAATGACGACCGTCACGAATGTCAGCAGAAAAGCCGTGTTGAACAACGCGCCGGCAATTCCTTCATCTTTGAGGACGGTGGCAAAGTTGGCAAAACCGACCCACTGACCCTCTTTTCCCAGATCGAAAAGACTGAGTTCCTGAAAGCTGAGCGCAATATTGTAGAATGCCGGGCCGGCAAAAAAGATTGCCAGGATGAGCATCGCCGGCATGACCAGGCCATACGGCTCAAGATGCCAACTCCGGAATGATCCTCGTCTTTCGACGCGCTTGGCCAGCGCGCCGTCCGGGTTCGCGGAAACAGACATTGTCAGCCTTTGCCGCGGGCGAGCAAGTCGTTGAGCTCCTTGATGATGACATCCGCGGCCTCATCAGGATTGCGCTGCCCGGAGAATACGGCGCCGAATTCGCGATTGATGAGGGCTGTCATGCTCGACACCTTGATCGGGGAGGAGATGTATCGCTCGAAGGTCTGCGCCAATGGTAGCATCGTCACATAGCCCTGCTCGGCCGGCGGAAACTGTAGCTGTGAAAGCAGCGACTTCTGCGAGGGATATTGGTTGTAGGTTTTGAAGGTTTCGGGGCCGACGAGATATTTGACGAACTCCCAGGCCTCCTTCTGATGCTTGGTGTTGGGATTGATGCCCAGCGCACGTCCGCCAAGATGAGAGATGCGCTTCTCCGTCCCTTTCGGAATAGGTGCCGTCAGCAGGGGCTTGTCCGATTGTTTCTGGGCGGCTCTGAAGGTTTGCGGCGGAAAGAACGTGATCGCGCAGTCGCCTCGGCCAAGCCCGCCGATCAGCTCTGGATCGCCCCACGCATTCACGGTGATGAGGTTTTCGGGCGCTGTTGCGTCCACGAAAAACTGATTGAAATAGTTCATCGCCGCCGCCAGTTGCTCCGGCGTCACGGACACTTTCCATTTCCCCGGGCTTTCCTCCGTGACCAAGGTCGAGCCATTGCTCCAGAGGTAATAATTCACAAGCGTCCACATGCCGCTGTCGGGTGCGCTGCCTGCGGGGAAGCAGAAACCGTATTGTTCAGTTCCACCACCTTCGGTGGTCAATTTCTTGGCAGCTGCCGCAAGATCGTCCCAGCTATCCGGGAAATTTGAGACACCGGCTGCCTGCAGAAGATCCGGGCGATAGGCCATCGAGAATGTATCTGCCGTCCATGGCAGGCCGAAGATTTTGCCGTCGAGAGTGGCGAGGTCGAGAGCCAGAAAATCGCCGGCACCGGCTCCCGGCGCATTCGATTGGATGAGAGGACTGAGATCGAGAAGCAGTTTTGATCGCGCCAGATCACGCGTCCACACGAACGCCAGCTGCTGAACATCCGGTCCCGCACCGGCAGGAATTTCGCGCGCCAACTGCGCAAGCGTATCGCCGCCCGACATTGTCTCCAATTTGACCTGGACATCGGGATGACTGGAATTCCAGGCGTCGACGGCGGCAATCAGGCCTTGAATTTCCGTCGGGGGATCGAATTGACGAAACGTCAGTTGGACCTTGTCCTGCGCCGCCGATGGAGCGACCGCAAAGATTATCGACGCCGCCGTGGTCGCCGCGAAAATCAGCTGCCGGCCTATGCCATTTTTGAACATTGGTTCCTCCTCCCTTTATCCCCATGCCGCGCCCCGATTTCCTTGTCGAAGGCTTATTCTTCTGTGTAGAGCGTCTGTCGAGACCGTGCTCAGGGTACGAAATTCCATGCAATGAGGGGCTTTCGCAGCACTTGGCACGCCAGAATTAATCTACTATTGTTGTGTACAATTGGCGCAGATGGCGCCGAGGTCAAATGCAAACATGCTATATATTATGCATAATTCGTATAGGGAGAGAGATAGATGCGGGAGCTACGCCAATTCGTTGAAGTGGCAAACCAGCGATCGATCTCGCGTGCCGCCAAGAAGCTGAATATTTCGCAGCCGGCGCTTTCCCGGGCGATCCGGCAACTCGAAGACAGCTACGGCGTTCCGCTGTTCAACAGGACCGGAGCCGGCGTCGAATTGAGTGTTTACGGTTCAGCCCTTTATAGCCGGGCGGTGCGGATATTGCCGGCGCTGGATGAAGCGAAAGAAGAGATCGAACATCTTCAGGGCCGCGCCAAGGCCGTTATTCGCATCGCCACCGGCGATCTTTGGGGGCTCGTCATATTGCCGGGGATCATACAAGCCTTCAGCCGGACGCATCCGGGTGTCGTCGTCCACGTCGAGATAGCCGATGACGGCACGCGTTTCGAAGGGATGCGGCACGGCGTCTACGATCTCGTCTTCGGAACGCTCTCCTACAAATATGAAGCCGTCATGCAGGTCGAGTTCGAAACCCTGGCAAGACAGGCGACCTACATCTACTGCGACAAGGATCACCACCTGGCCAAAGCGGCGACTGTCACCCTCGATGATCTTCTGCGTCAGCGCTGGATCAGCCCCGGTTACGGAGATGATGAAGGGCCTGGTCAGCTCGAGCGTCAGACCCGAGATTTTGCCGTACGTGTGGACTCCATGCTGCAGGCTCTGTTGATCATGCAGGGTTCGCCACTGGTGATGGCCGCCTCCAGCGGCTTTGCGAAACTATTCGATGGATTCGGGATCAGACCCGTGATGTTCCAGGACCACGGCCGGGTACAGGAATCGGGCGCAATCTATTTTCCGCGTGCACTCGAAAAATCTCCGGTCCGCGACTTCCTGCGTTTGGTGCGTGGTTCGATGCCACTATTGGCGTTGCCTGAATTCTCGCTCGCTGAAACTGCGTGATCAAAGCGTGCGAAACATCACCAATGCGTCGACATAACCCTCTGTCGGATGAAGGAAGACGCTGGGAAGGCGGCCGACGATGTCGAAGCCGAGGGATTGCCAGAGCTGGACGGCGCGGCGGTTGCTGCTGACGACGAAATTGAACTGCATGGCGCGAAAGCCCCGGGCGCGGGCGTGCTGCAGGGAATGTTCATGCATGAGGCGGGCGACGCCGCGGCCGCTGGCGGCTGCATCGGTCATGTAGCCGCAATTGCAGACATGGCGTCCGCCACCGGCCTGATTGGCCTTGATGTAATAGGTGCCGAGGATGGCCCCGTCCTCTTCGGCAACGAAGGTCTCGCGGTCCGGCCCCATCCAGTAGGCGAGTGCATCGGCTTCGGGGAGATCGCGATCGAGCGCATAGGTCTCGCCGGCCCGGATCGTCGGGCCGATGATCCTCCAGATGGCGTCTCGGTCGTCGTGGTCTGCGGGTCGGATTAGCATGCCCGATTTCTACAGAAGCCGAGCAACGGGCGCAACGGCTCGAACGCGCTCAAACCCTTTCGAGCGCGATCGCAATCCCCTGCCCGACGCCGATGCACATGGTCGACAACGAATATTTTCCGCCGGTCTCGGCAAGCTCCAGCGCCGCCGTGCCGGTGATGCGGGCACCTGACATACCAAGGGGATGGCCGAGCGCAATCGCGCCGCCATTGCGGTTCACCCGCTGATCGTCATCGGCAATGCCGAGCGCCCGCAGCACGGCCAGCCCCTGGCTGGCAAAGGCTTCGTTGAGTTCGATGACGTCGAACTGTTGCTGGGTCATGCCAAGCCGGGTCATCAGCTTGCGCGAGGCCGGGATCGGCCCGACGCCCATCACGCGTGGCGGAACGGCGGCAGCCGCGCCGCCCAAGATGCGGGCGATCGGCGTCAGGCCATATTTTCGCGCCGCCGCTTCCGAAGCGACGATCAGCGCCGCCGCCCCATCATTGACCCCGGAAGCATTACCTGCCGTCACCGTGCCGCCCTCTTTTTTGAAAGGTGTCGAAAGTTTCGCCAGCGTCTCGATCGTCGTCGCCCGCGGATGCTCGTCCTTGTCGATGATAACGGGATCGCCCTTGCGCTGCGGGATGATGACCGGGACGATCTCTTTCGCCAGCCGTCCGTTCGCCTGGGCGGCCGCCGCCTTCGCCTGGCTGCGCACCGCAAAGGCATCCTGGTCCTCGCGGCTGACATGATAATCCTCGGCGACGTTCTCGCCGGTTTCCGGCATCGAATCGACGCCATATTGCTTCTTCATCAGCGGGTTGACGAAGCGCCAGCCGATGGTGGTGTCGTGGATTTCGGCGGTCCGCGAAAAGGCCGTCTCGGCCTTTGGCATGACGAAGGGCGCGCGAGACATGCTTTCGACCCCGCCTGCAATCATCAGCTCGGCCTCGCCGGCGCGGATGGCGCGCGCCGCCGTGATCACCGCATCCATGCCGGAGCCGCACAGCCGGTTGATCGTGGTGCCAGGGACGGCGATCGGCAGGCCGGCGAGTAGCGCCGACATGCGCGCGACATTGCGGTTGTCCTCGCCTGCCTGGTTGGCGCAGCCGAAAATCACGTCGTCGACAGCCTCCCAATCGACGCCGCCGTTGCGCTGCATCAGCGCCTTCAGCGGGATGGCGCCGAGATCGTCGGCGCGCACCTGCGACAGCGAGCCGGCGAAGCGGCCGATCGGCGTCCTGATATAGTCGCAGATAAAGGCTTCGGTCATGGCTTTTCCTCAGAGTTCCGGGACGACGAGATCGGCAACCGCCCCGTCGACATGGAGCGGCGCGCCGGTCATCGCCTGCAATTGCTCTTGCGACATTGCGGCCAGCTTTTCGCGCAGGACGAACCGTCCCTTGACGATGTCGATTACGGCATGGCTGGTATAGACACGGGTGATGCAGGCCACACCGGTCAGCGGGAAGGTGCATTTTTCCACCAGCTTCGGCTCGCCTGTCTTGGTGACATGCTCGGTGATGACGCAAACCTGCTTGGCGCCGTGCACCAGGTCCATCGCACCGCCGACCGCCGGCACGCCCTTGTTGCCCACCCGCCAATTGGCGAGATCGCCGCTCTGCGCGACCTGATAGGCGCCGAGGATGGCAACGTCGAGATGACCGCCGCGCACCATGGCGAAGCTGTCTGCGTGGTGGAAGAAGGCCGCGCCCGGCTTCAGCGTCACCGCCTTCTTGCCGGCATTGATCAGGTCCCAGTCCTCTTCACCAGCGGCCGGCGGCTCGCCGAAATTCAAGATGCCGTTTTCGGTGTGGAAGATTGCCTGGCGGCCGGGCGGCTGATAGCGGGCAACCATTTCGGGAAAGCCGATGCCGAGGTTCACATAGGCGCCGTCGGCGATATCCTGGGCGGCGCGCCAGGCGATCTGCGCATTGGAAAGTTTGATGTCATCTCTGATATCGACGGTCATGCGTAGGCCACTCCGGCTCGAATGAGTTCTTCTTCCTGCTGGGGATTGGCAACGGCGACGACGCGGTCGACGAAGATGCCGGGGGTCACCACATGCTCCGGGTCGATGCCGCCGGCCGGCACGATCGACGAGACCTGGACGATGGTCTTGGCCGCCGCCATGCACATCAACGGATTGAAGTTGCGGCCGGCCTTGTTGTAGGTGAGGTTGCCCTGGATGTCGCCGATCTCGGCCTTGACGATGGCGAAATCGGCCTTCAGCCAGCGTTCCTGCACGTAAAGGCGGCCATCGAATTCGGCGATGACCTTGCCGTCGGCCAGTTCGGTGCCATAGCCCGTTGGCGTGTAGAAAGCCGGAATGCCGGCCCCGCCGGCGCGGATCCGCTCGGCAAGCGTTCCCTGCGGTACCAGCTCGAGCTCGATTTCGCCGGCGAGATATTTGTCGGTGAAGGCGCGCGGATCCGACGAACGCGGAAACGAGCAGATCATTTTCCGGACCATGCCGGCATCGATCATCGCGGCAATGCCGATGCGCCCGTTGCCGGCATTGTTATTGATGACGGTGAGGCCCTTGGAGCCCTTGTCGATCAACGCATGAATGAGTTCGATCGGCGCGCCCGAGCCACCGAAACCACCGATCATGACGGTCGCGCCGTCACCGATCTCAGCGACGGCCGCCGCCGTGCTCCCGACTGTCTTGTCCATGCGGGATTTCTCCTTGGCTAGATCAGGTTCTCCAGCGTCAGCCATAAAGCCCGACGCGGCGGCCGGCAAGAAATTTGTGCGTTATTTGATTTTTGTTCGCATATCGCACGATCGCGAGCCAAGCCTGATCAATCGACCGAGACGGTGACGACGGGTGAAGAGCCAACCCTATCGGAATTTCCGAACGGGTTCTTCGCCACAATCCCTCTGTGTTCACCGGCCAGTTCCGACATTAATGGCTGAAGATCGACCCACGAAAGCACTTATGATGATTGACGTTAGAACCGCCCCATACGCAGCTCTTGCCTTGAGGCTCTCTATGGGCCTCATGTTCGTCGCTCATGCGGCGCAGAAAATTTTCGTATATACGCCTGCGGGCACTGCGCAGTTCTTTGTCTCGGCAGGCCTGCCTGGTTGGTTGGCCTATGTCGTTATCGCCTGGGAATTGATCGGCGGTCTGGCCCTGATCTTCGGTGTCTATTCGCGTCTTGTTGCCCTGTCATTCATACCGCTTTTGCTGGGAACCATCGTTTCGGTGCATGCTGCCGTTGGCTTCTTCTTCGACAACCCTAAAGGTGGCTGGGAGTTTCCCGCATTCTGGATTGCCGGCCTTGTCGGCTTAGCATTTGTTGGTGACGGGATATTTGCGGCCGTTCCCACTCCTGGCAGGCGCGGAAAAGCCAACACATAATGTCATGTGCCGTATATGGCCGGTCTTTCCAGGGGCACTGAGCAAGCGCGTTCTAAGGCCATGATCAGAATAATCTTTGACACCGACTGTGTAGCTTGTAGCCGGTTCGCCCATTTTATTGTGGAGCACGAGAAGCGACCGCAGTGCCAATTCATCAGCGCGTGGTCGCAGCTCGCCGCGGAGTTGGCAAGAACGCATGGGTATGACCCGTTAGTGTTCGAAAGCAGTTTCATGGTACTCGATGGCAGGCGAGTATTGGTCCGGTCAGACGCCGTCCTCGAAATTCTAGCATGCTTAAGAGCTCCTTGGCGGTGGCTTACGATCTTTAAGTTCGTGCCGAAGCGTCTTCGGGACAAGGTCTATACGATACTGGCCAAGCGGCGCTATGCCTGGTTCGGTCGCAGGGACAGATGCTTTATCGCCGCTCCTGCTTTGCAGGATAGATTTGTTGAGCCGGACAGATCGGCGCCCTAAATCGATCCGCAGGTCCTGCCGAGCGAGGCCGATCTCTTCACAACAGCACAAGGGAGCTAGGCGGGTCCGGCAGCGCTTACGAATAACTTTGGCAAGGAGCGCCTGGATCTGATTTCAGCCGCTGTAGTGGAATTGCCTCCCTTCGCGCAAACTGAGTTTTCCTTGGCACGCCTAATACAACTTACCGTTGAGGAACCTAAACCGTATTAAGGTGCGTTATCTTTCGGGGTTTTGAATGCCAAATTATCGTCTGCAGGCCAGCAGCAGTTCTACCCACATTCGAAGGAAGCTTGGAAAGGCGGAAATGTCCGCGCCAACGCAGACGATGGCCAGCGGATCCGATCCAGACCAACTCTCGGAGATATTGTCCGCGCCAAGATCGCCGATCAAGGTTGTCGCGCTGAACAAGAGTCCGGTTGCATTCCGCTGCAATTTTCTCGCCACAGAAGCGGTCAGCGTTGCCGATTGCGTCTATGAAGGCAGGCTCCTCTTCAAGCGGGAGGCGCCGAGCGATAAGATGATGATCTTCTTTCCGACACGGGGAAAAGTTGTTTTCAAACACCCGCAGACATCCATAGAGTCAGTTCCTGGACATTGCACCATTCTCGAAGGTCAATCCAGCACCGATACTCTGCTATTCGGCACGCGTCGCCATATGGTCCTGTTCATCGATAGGGCGAAAATCATGGGTCACCTCAGTCATATGCTTGGCAGGACCGTCAGCGGTAATATCGGTATTTATCCGCATCTCGATCTTGCGTCGAATCCAGGGCTCGCGCTGCTGCGTCTCGTCGAGCAGTTTTACAGCGGTCTTTGCGAGGATGGACCGCTGTCGAAATCGCCATTGGCTCTGGCCTCTCTTTGCGACACGATGACCTATCTTATCCTTGAAAACTGTTTGCATCGCTATACGAACGCACTGGCCCAACCTGCCCCCGGTCCAGCGCCGCGCCACGTAAAGTGGGCTATCGATTTCATGCAGGAGCATCTTGCCGAGCCGATATCGCTGAATGACATTGCGGTCGCCGCTAAGGTGAGCGCTCGAACTTTGCAACAGGGCTTTAGACAATTCAGGAATACCAGTCCAATAGCTCACCTGCGGGAGATGCGCATGGTCGCCGCTCATCAGGATCTGCTCCACTCCGGTCCGAAACGTACCGTAGCGGATGTCGCGGCAAAGTGGGGATTTATGCATCCTGGCCGATTTGCAGCGGAATACCAGAAGCGCTTTGGCCGCCTGCCATCACGAACGTTGGAATGATATCCCTGGGACGTGGGGGTCTTCGAATGACACCGGCGTCAATCAGCCAGCCGTCTTTTGCAAATTTACGACACCAGTCCAACGGTGGACCTCTAAACTTGAGATGCTCCGTTGAACGTGTTTCTAATTGCCGACCATCATCACCGAGATTGCAAGACATGACAGACGCCCTGACGCTCGATCAGTTCGTGGTTTTTATAACGGTTGTCGAGAAGGGTAGCTTCGCGGCGGCGGCGCGTCACCTCAACCGAGCCCAGTCCGTCATCACCTATGCCATTCAGAAGCTCGAAGAACAGAGCGGACTGCTGCTATTTGACCGCAGTCATTACCGCCCCGTGTTGACGGACGCCGGCAGAGCTCTTTTTCCGAGGGCACGGCGCATTGTCAATGACGTCTCGGATTGGCGTATTCAGGTCAAGGGCATCACTCACGGCGTAGAGGCACAGCTGACTTTGGTGCTCGATTCCTATGTTCCGGCAAATCTGCTGTCGCAGGTGCTTTCCGAATTTGAAGCAGCCTTTCCGCTTGTCGAGTTGCGCCTTGTCGTGAAGACATCGGACACGGCGGCCGAGGCTCTGCGAAATGGTAGCGCAGATGTGGGGATCATGATCCAATACAGGCCGAGCCTGGAAGACTTCGAGCGACGTGTCTGTGGTCATGTCGAACTCGTGGCGGTTGCCGCTCCCTCCCATCCTCTAGCCAACACGACCACCCATTTTCCCGCGTCGTATCTGAGGGATCACATCCAGCTTGTCCTTGATGCCATGGAGGAGATCGGCGATCAGGACCATGGCGTTCACGCCATCAATCGATGGCGAATGACGCATATGGAGACAAAACACGATCTACTGCGCGCCGGTATCGGTTGGGGCAGTATGCCGCGATTCAGGGTGGAGGATGACCTCCATAAGGGAACCCTGGTCGAGTTGACCCCGGATCGCTGGGAAGGCTCCGACCAAATGCCCAACTTTCCATTGATTGTGGCCCACCCGAAGAGGAAGGCGATCGGCCCTGCGGCTAGCTGGCTGATGGATAAATTTGTTGAGCATGGTCTTCAATTGCAGGCCTCCAACCGGTTCAGGACCCTCACCTCTCCGATCCGTTAACAAAATAGTGGGGCCGAAAAATCCGGATCAGAAACTCGTTATTCAGTGGCAAGCTTGAGAAGAGCTTGGAGATCTACCGGCGTATTCAGCGTGCGGACCTTATCCATCGTCAGCGTCGGTCCCCATGCCTCCCAGAATTCCGATCCGCGGTCCCAAGCGAGCTCGATTCCATTGCCGTCCGGGTCTTGAAGGTAGATAGCGAGATGACTGACGTGGTCGGCAGCGCCTTCGATCGGATACCGGTGATCGACAACGCTTTTTAAGGCACGACCTAAATCCTTTTCGGTCGGGTAGTTGAGAGCAAAATGGTAAAGCCCTGTACTCTCCACCGGCGCCGGTTTGCCATTGCTGCTTTCCCACGTATTCAGTCCGATATGGTGATGATAACCGCCCACCGACAGGAAGGCGAATGTTGGCAGCTGAAAGCGGAGTTCGAAGCCTAAAATCTCCCTATAGAAGGTAATGGAGCGGTGTAGATCTGATACTTTCAGGTGAACGTGACCGATACGAAGATCGTGAGGCGCGAGATAGTCGGGCATTCTTTCTCCGGTGTTGATAAGGATCTTGTGCGGCGCGCGCGCTGGCCACCAAAATTTATGCGGCGCGACTCGATCGAAAAAGCCGGAGAGTTTGGAAGCACATGTTCGAAAATTTCGATGATGCTTCTGCTGAACCACCCCTGCTTGTTTTCGGTGCGGGCTATGGAGTATCGACGTGGCGTTATTGAGCGTAGTCTGCCGCCAGTCAGGCTTCCAACGACAGGAACACATGCGCGAAACCGATTTTGTCAGCGGCTTTGCCCGCGGCCTGAAAGTCATCGAAGCCTTCGGCGAGACGCGACAGCGGCTGTCGATCGCCGAGGCCGCCAAGCTGACGGATCTCGACCGTGCCACCGTGCGCCGCTCGCTGCTGACGCTGGCCGAGCTCGGTTATGCCGATTATGACGGCAAGTTCTTCACCCTGACGCCGAAGATCCTCCGGCTCGGCCACGCCTATCTCGCCGCCACGCCGCTGCCGGCGCTGTTGCAGCCGCATCTCGATCAGCTCTCTGAAAGAGCCGGCCAGAGCGCCTCGGCCTCGGTGCTCGACGGCAGCGAAATCGTCTATATCGCCCGCGCCTCGCAGCGTCGCGTCATGTCGATCAATCTCACCCCCGGCAGCCGCCTGCCCGCCTATTGCGCCTCGATGGGCCGCGTATTGCTGGCAGCCCTTGGCGAAAACGAGGCGCGCGCCATTCTTGCCCGCAGCGAGCTGAAACAGAACACTGCGAATACCAGGACCGATCCGGACGAGCTGATCGCCGAATTCCGCCGCATCCGCACCGAGGGATATGCGATCATCGATCAGGAACTGGAGATCGGCCTCTGCTCGATCGCCGTGCCTGTGGAAAACGACCGCGGCGAAACCGTTGCGGCGATCAATATCGGCGCCCCGGCCGCCCTCGTCCCGGCCGCCGAGATGAAGCAGCTCTATCTGCCCCTGCTGAAGGAAACCCAGGCCGCATTGCGACCGCTGCTGCGCCGGTGAACGCCGGTCATTTGGAATGAAATGCCCGTTCCAAGACTCGAACGACCCCGCCTCAATCCTAAAATTGTTTAAATACCCCCACTTGATGTATCACAATTCTCGATATACATCATTTCTCCGGGAATTCTTGGGGGAATGATGGAACGTTCGTTTTTGACGATTGCTGCCGGTGAGAATAATACGGCGATACGGGCGCTTTCGGCGCCGGCGCGGGTCGAGATGCTGAAGCTGCTCTGCGCCAAAGGGCCGACGAATATCAACGATATCGCCCAGGCGCTTTCCCTGCCGCAGTCGACCGTCGCCACCGGTATCCAGATTTTGGAAGAGGCCGGACTGGTCGAGTCGCGGCTGGCCAAGGCCCGCAAGGGTAACCAGAAGATCTGCTCGGCGGTCTATAGCGAAATCCTGATCAGCTTCGAGGAAAGTGCCGCGCAACGGGCCAACAATATCATCGAAGTCGAGATGCCTGTCGGGTTGTACACCAGCTGCGACGTGCATGCGCCATGCGGCCTTTGCTCCAGCGAGAGCGTCATCGGCCCGCTTGATGTTCCCGACTATTTCCTTGATCCGCAGCGCATGCAGGCGGGGCTCGTCTGGTTCGGCCGGGGCTATGTCGAGTATAAATTCCCCAACAATGCCAAGGTGTTGAACAAGGACATCCGGGCCATCGAGTTCTCGATGGAGCTGTCGTCCGAGGTGCCCGGCACCAATGCGGACTGGCCTTCCGACATCACCCTCTGGGTCAACGGCATGGCGATCGGAACCTGGACCTCGCCCGGCGACTACGGTGACAAACGCGGCGCCTTCACGCCGCCATGGTGGAAGCTCGAGGGCTCGCAATATGGTATGATGAAGACTTGGCGCATCTCGACGCGTGGAACCTTCATCGACGGTGTCGCCGCCTCGAATGTCACGCTCGGCGACCTTGCGCTCGGCCAGCACTCGTCCATCCGCCTGCGCGTCGGCATCGCCGAGAATGCCGGCCATACCGGCGGCGTCAATATTTTCGGTCGCGGCTTTGGAAATCACGGCCGCGATATCATCATGCGGCTGCATGTCTGAAAATCGATATCATAAATCGTGATTTCGATTTTCACTTCTTTTTCAAATTAGCAACCGTTGAAATATAGACAACCTATTGTAATAAAAGTATTTTCCAGAAAATTACATTAGTATGATTAAAAACGCCGGTCGGTTGACAGAACGACATTCCTGATATCAAGTTGGAGGCAAGAAAACAAAATATCTGATACATAAACGGGAGGATCCGTTGAAAACCAATGTCGTTGCCCACCGCGATTTCCGCATCGCGACCATTGACTCCAGGCTCTACAGTTCATTTCTCGAGCATCTCGGCAGAGCGATCTACGGCGGCATTTACGAGCCCGGACATCCCACAGCCGATGAGGACGGTTTCCGCCGCGATGTCCTCGATCTGGTGCGTGACCTCGACACGCCCTACTGCCGTTATCCCGGCGGCAATTTCGTCTCGGCCTATAATTGGGAAGATGGCGTCGGCCCGCGCTCGGAGCGCCCGGTTCGTCTCGACCTTGCCTGGCGCACCCGCGAAGCCAATCAGATCGGCGTCAACGAATTCGTCGACTGGTGCAAGAAGGCGAACACCAAGCCGATGCTCGCCGTCAATCTCGGCTCACGCGGCCTGGATGCGGCCCGCAATTTCCTCGAATATTGCAATCATCCCGGCGGCACCTATTATTCCGATCTGCGCCGCAAACACGGCTGGGCCAATCCGCACGACGTCAAATTGTGGTGCCTCGGCAATGAGATGGATGGCCCCTGGCAGGTCGGCCACAAGTCGGCCTATGAATATGGCCGGCTGGCGGATGAGACGGCCAAGGCCATGCGCGGCTTCGACAAGTCGCTCGAACTGGTGGTCTGCGGCTCGTCCAACTCCGATATGGCGACCTATCCGGATTGGGAGGCTCAAGTTCTCGAACAGTGCTATGACAGCGCCGACCATATCTCGCTGCATATGTATTTTGCCAACCGCGAGAAGAACACCCTCAACTATCTCGCCCGGGCGACCAAGCTCGACCGTTACATCACCACGATCGGCGGCGTGATCGACTATATCAAGGCGAAAAAACGCTCGAAAAAGACGATCGGCATCTCCTTCGACGAATGGAACGTCTGGTATCATTCCAACCAGCAGGACAAGGAAATCCTGGCGCGCGACGAGTGGCCGGATGCACCGCATCTGCTCGAAGACGTCTATAATTTCGAGGATGTGCTGCAGGTCGGCGGTATCCTGAACACCTTCATCCGCCGCTCCGACCGGGTGCGCATCGCCTGCATCGCCCAGCTCGTCAACGTCATCGCCCCGATCATGACCGACGACGGCGGGGCCGCCTGGCGCCAGACGATCTATTACCCCTTCTACTATGCCTCCCGGTATGGCCGTGGATCGGCACTGCAGCTGGTCGTCGATGGCCCGACCTATGACAGCGACGAGGAAAACGACGTCCCCTATCTCGATGTCTCCGCGGTCCATTCCGAGGATGGCAAGACGCTGACCTTCTTTGCCGTCAACCGTCATCCGAACACGGCGCTCGATCTCGATGTGCGGCTGGAAGGTTTTGGCACCGCGAGCGTCGTCGAGCAGGTGGAGATGACCAATAGTGATCTGCAAGCCGTCAACACGGCTCAGCGGCAAGACACGGTCGCGCCGGTCAATGTCCAGAGCGCCAAGATCGAGGACGGCAGGTTGCGGGCGGCGCTGAAGCCGCTGTCCTACAACGTCATTCGGCTGTCGGTGTGACAGCCGCCGCCGGGTAAGGCCGATTGGCCCCGGCTGAAGAGGTTCGGCTCGACTGCGAGGAGGCAGGCGGGCCGGAGGGATGGTTGGCTGAAGCCTCGGACCTTGAGTGTCTCAAGTCCTGATGCTTTCGCGAACCGACAACCGCGACGTGCCCATGCGTGCCTTATGGCCGCCGCATCGTCGCTTTCTAGGGAGGAGTTCATGCAACAGTGGAAGAGGCTCGCATTTGGCGTCGCGCTGGCCGCACTCGGCCTGACAGCGGCGGCCAAGGCCGATGACTACACCTCCTTGCCGCGCAAGGAGACGCTCATCGTCGAAAATCCGGAAGGGACGATCAAGAATCCGGGCTGGTTCAATATCTGGGTCAATGGCGGCGGCGGTGTTTCCACCGGCCTGCAGCAGCTGACCATGGATACGCTCTGGTATATCGACCCCGAACAAGGGCTTGGCGGCTCGACCTGGGACAGTTCGCTGGCCGCCGACAAGCCGCAATACAATGCCGACTTCACCGAGATGACCGTGAAACTGCGCAAGGGGCTCTTCTGGAGCGACGGCGTCGAGTTCACGGCAGACGATGTGGTCTATACCGTCAAAACGCAGATGGATCATCCCGGCATGGTCTGGAGTGCTGCCTTCTCGGTGCAGGTGGCAAGCGTCGAGGCGACCGATCCCCAGACGGTGGTGTTCAAGCTGAAGAAGCCCAATTCGCGCTTCCACGCCCTTTTCACCGTTCGCTGGAACGGCGCCTGGATCATGCCCAAGCATGTGTTCGAGAAAGTGGCCGACCCGATCCGCTATGATTTCGCCAATCCCGTCTCGCTCGGCGCCTACAAGCTCAAGGCTTATGATCCCCAGGGCAAATGGTATACTTGGGAAAAGCGTGAAGACTGGCAGAAAACATCGCTGGCCCGCTTCGGCGAACCGGCCCCTAAATATGTGACCTACACCGATCCCGGCCCGCCGGATAAACGCACCATCGCTCAGCTCGAGCACAATCTCGATATCATCCACGACAACACGCCTGAGGGCATGTTCACCCTCAAGGAAAAATCCAAGTCGATTGCGACCTGGTTCCCGGGCTTCCCCTTCGCCCATCCGGATCCGACACTTCCGGCTGTGATCTTCAACACCCAGGATCCGACCTTTGCCAATCCCGACGTGCGCTGGGCGCTGGCCCTGCTGATCGACATCAAGGCCGTCGACATGGCGAGCTATCGCGGCACGGCGACGCTGTCGGCGCTCGGCGTACCGCCGACGGCCATTGCCATGAAAGACTATCAGGCGCCGATGCAGGATTGGCTGAAGGACTTCGAGGTCGACACCGGCAAGCAGAAGATCAAACCCTATGATCCGACAATCGGACAACAGGTTGCCGATCTGCTGCGCAAGCAGCCGAAGTTCAAGGACCAGATCCCGACCGACCCTGAGGCGATCAGCACGGCATTCGGCTATGGCTGGTGGAAACCGAACCCGCAGGCAGCCGGCGAACTGCTGGAGAAGGCAGGCTTCAAGAAGACCGGCGGCAAATGGATGACCCCGGATGGCAAGCCGTTCAGGATCCGGATGACCGTCGAGGGCGATTCGCGCTCGGTCTTCACCCGGGCAGGCACGCTGATCGCGCAGCAATGGGCCGCCTTCGGCATCGACGCCAAGGCGGTGCCCACCGAGAAACTGTGGCAGGTGGCGCTGCAGCCCGGCGATTTCCAGGTGGCGATCGCCTGGAGCGTCGAGACCTGGGGCGGCGATCCCGACCTGTCGTTCTTCCTCGACAGCTGGCACTCGCAGTTCGTCGCCAAGAAGGGTGATAATCAGCCGCCGCGCAACTGGCAGCGCTGGTCCAATCCGGAGCTCGACAAGATCATCGAGACCATCCGCGGCATCAGCGCCGACGACCCCAAGGGCATCGAGCTCGGCAAGGATTATCTGAAGCTCGTCGCCCGCGAAATGCCGACGATCCCGCTGATGTCCTATAACGTCTTCACCTCGATGGACACGACCTATTGGACCGGCTACCCGACGATCGATGACCCTTACACAGACCCGGTGCCGAATTGGGCGAACTCCAGGCTGATGATGGTCAAACTGAAGCCGGCTCAACCGAAATAATCCTCCCAACGCCGGCGCGCAGCCATCGCGCCGGCCCCCTTATCGACGGGCACCAGCCCGTCGATCCTTTCCCATCGGTGCTTTCCAGGCGATGAGAGGGAACCAGAGAGGAACCACTGCCCTATGACGTCCTATCTGATCTTTGTGCTGAAGCGGTTCGGTCAGTTTCTGCTCGTCGTCTTTCTTGGCGTCAGCATCACATTCTTTATCACCCACCTGACCCCGATCGATCCGGTCGAAGAAAGCATCGGCGCCATCACCCAGATGGGACAGTCCGATCCGAATGCGATCGAACTGATGCGTCAGTCGCTTCGCGAGCTTTACGGCATGGAGGGCTCGATCTGGCAGCAATATCTGCATTTCTGGCTGCGGCTTGCGACCGGTGATCTCGGCCCCTCGCTTTCGGCTTTTCCGACGCCTGTTTCCACCATCATTCTGCGGTCCCTGCCCTGGACCATCGGGCTGATGACGGTGTCCACGGTGATCACCTTCGTGCTCGGCAATGCGATCGGCGCGCTCGCCGGCTATTACCGGAAGAACATGGTGCTGAAGGCCGTCAGCCTCGTCTGCATCGCCCTGCTTCCCATTCCCTATTATATTCTGGCCTTCGTGCTGCTCATCCTGTTCGGCTATCTCTGGCCGGTGCTGCCGATCAATGGCGCCTACGAGATGAACGCCAATCTGGACCTTTCCTTCGCGCTGGTGCTCGATGTCCTCGAACACTCGATCCTGCCGGCCCTGTCGCTGATCCTTGTCGGAACCGGCAGCTGGCTGATCGGCATGCGCGCGCTGGTGTCCAACATCATCACCGATGATTACGTCGTCTTCGCCGAGCTCGGCGGCGTGCCGAAGCGGAAAATCCTCCGCTCCTATATCGCCCGCAATGCCATGGTGCCGCAGTTCACCGGGCTTGCCATGTCGCTCGGGGCGATCTTCAACGGCACCGTCATCACCGAAATCGTCTTCGGCTATCCGGGCATCGGCAACCTGCTGATTTCAGCGGTGCATGCCGGCGATTACAGCCTGGTGCTCGGCCTCAGCGCCTTGTCGATCGTCGGCGTCGCCGCCGCGGTGTTCATCATCGACATTCTGAGCCCGCTGATCGACCCGCGTATCAAGGTGGAATAGACCATGTTTACCATCGTCCGTGACCTCGCCCGCCAGAATATGGAATTCCTCTGCGGCCTGCTGCTCTTTGCCGTCATCGTCGGTCTGATCGTCCTGTCCTATTTCTCGCCCTACGCCCCGACGGACATCTATCTGCTGCCGCCCGACATGCCGCCCGATGGCGATTATTGGCTCGGCACGACATCGCGCGGCCAGGACGTTTTCTGGCAGCTGACGACGGCGCTGCGCAACACTTTGTATTTCGGCATCGGCGTCGCCTTTATCTCGCGCATCATATCGCTGGTCGTCGGCCTGGTTGCCGGTTATGCCGGCGGCGCCGTCGACCGGGTGCTGATGGCGATCAACGATAGCGTCATGGTCATCCCGCAATTTCCGCTGCTGATCCTTTTCTATTTCGTGCTGAAGGACAGCATGACCTGGACCGCGCTGATCGTCATCATGGCCTCGCTCGGCTGGTCCTACGATGCCCGCCTGATCCGTTCGGTGGCGATCGGCCTGAAGAGCAGATCCTTCACCACCCAGAGCGTCTATTCCGGCATGAGCATGCGCAAGATCCTGGTCGAGGAGCACCTGCCCTATGTTCTGCCGATCGTCTTTGCCACCACGATGAACAACATGATCTGGTCGATCGGCATGGAAATCACCCTCTCGGTGCTCGGCTTCACCGATATCGAGACGCCGACCATGGGCATGATGATCTACTGGGCCAATGCCCATTCGGCGCTGATATCAGGCATATGGTGGTGGGTGGCGGCACCCGTCGCCGCGATCGTCGTTCTGTTCCTGGCGCTCTTCCTGCTGTCGATGTCGATGAACGAATACAATGATCCGCGCAGCCGGCTGAACCGGATGGGAAGTTAGCATGGAGCCTTTGGTCGAAATCGAGAATCTGAAAGCCTACTACCGCGCCTTCCTCTACGGCGTCGATCGCGAAGTGCGCGCCGTCGACGATATTACCCTGACGATCGGCCGCGGCGAGGTCTATGGCGTCGCCGGTGAATCGAGCAGCGGCAAGACCACGCTGATCAAGACCATCGCCGGCGCCATCCGGCCGCCGCTCCGGGTGGTATCGGGAAGCGTCAAATTCCATTTCGCCGGCGGCACCCAGGATATTTATGCGATGAAGCCGGATGAGCGCATGGCGCTGCGCTGGCGGCATCTGTCCTATATCATGCAGGGCTCGATGAATGTGCTCAATCCGGTGCGCCGGATCCGCCATTCCTTCACCGATTTCGCCTTCCGCCACATGCCCGTGGGCAAGGATATGTTCTTCGAAAAAGTCGCCACCCATCTGCAGCGGCTGAAGCTCGATCCGCATCTGCTCGACGCCTATCCGCACGAACTCTCCGGCGGCATGCGCCAGCGCATGACCATTGCGCTGGCCACCATCCTGACGCCGGAATTCATCATCGCCGACGAACCGACGACGGCGCTCGACGTCATCGTTCAGCGTGACGTGCTGTCGATGATCCGCGAAATCCAGCGCGAGATGGGTTCGTCCTTCCTGTTCGTCACCCATGATATGGGGGTTCACGCGACGGTCTCCGACCGCATCGGCATCGTCTATGCCGGGCGTCTCGTCGAGGAGGCGCCAACCGCCAAACTCTTCAGCATGCCGCTCCACCCCTATACCCAGCATCTGGTCGGCAGCCTGCCGCGGATCGGCGATCCCACGACGCGGCCCTCGCTCGAGGGTCGTCCGCCGAACCTTGCCATGCCGCCGGAAGGCTGCCGGTTTCACCCGCGCTGTCCGAAGCGGATGGAGATCTGCTCGCAGAAGGTGCCGCCGCTCGTCACCGTCGAGCCGGGGCGCCGCGTCGCCTGTTTTGCAGTTACGGGAGATCAGGTTTGAGCCCTCTGCTTCACCTCTCGCATGTCACGAAAGTCTATCGCCAGGGCGGCATGCTCGGCCGGCGCCTGGTCACGGCGGTCAAGGATGTCAGCTTCGAACTCGGCGAGGAGCCGGAGATTCTGTCGATCGTCGGCGAATCCGGCTCGGGCAAATCGACGATCGCCGCGATGATCCTCGGGCAGACCACACCGACGGAAGGGCAGCTCGAATTCTCCGGCAAAACCGTCTCCATCCATAGCCGATCCGAACGCAAGGCCTTCATGAAGGAGGTCCAGCCGGTTCTGCAGAACCCGTTCGAAGCCTTCAATCCGCTGAAGCGGGTCGACCGCTACCTGTTCGAGACCGCCCGCAACCTATCGGGCCCGGGAAAACGGATCGACCGCAAAGAAGCCGAGCACATGGCCGATGCCGCCCTCGTGCATGTCGGCCTGACCCTCGAAGAAGTCAAAGGCCGCTTCCCCCACGAACTGTCCGGCGGCCAGCTTCAACGCGTCGCCATTGCCCGCGCGCTGATCCCGCAACCCCGCCTGCTGGTCGCCGACGAGCCGGTCTCGATGGTCGACGCCTCGCTGCGCATGGCGATCGTCAACCTCTTCGGCCGCCTGAAAAACGAACTCGGGCTGTCGATCATCTACATCACCCACGATCTGGCCACCGCCTATTACGTGAGCGACAACATCATCATCATGCGCAAGGGCGAGATCGTCGAGCGGGGACCGGCCCGCCCCGTACTGGATAATCCGCAGCATCCCTATTCGCGCGCGCTCAAGGAGGCGGTGCTGGCGGCGGATTTCAGCCCGGTGGCGTGAGTGCTAATGCATGTCGCCGGGAAGTGTGCAGCGGTTCCCGGATAACGACATGCGCAAAAACAAAGAGCTAAAGCGCGTCGCATGAATCAAGTTAGGTGCGACGCTTTAGCCGCGGGTCAAGATATCCGGCAATGTAGCGAAGAAGCAGATCGTTTAGCTTGCTTCAACCGCAAAGGGCGTGGTCCGAGCTCTTTTGATCGACGCGATCTCGTCCATGTTTCGGTTTCCCCAGTCGCATATGGCCTTCATCGAACTGGCGAGGTCCAAACCCAAAGTCGTCAGCTCGTACTCTACATGCGGAGGGACGGTCTTGAAGTCGATCCGTTGTACGAGACCATCGATTGTCAGCTCCTTTAGCTGCTGGCTCAACATCTTTTCGCTCACGTTCCCAAGAATCCGCCGCAGCTCGCTGAAGCGAAGCGTCGCGCCGTGAAGATGATGTAGGATCAACAGCTTCCACTTGCCGCCAACTAGGTCGACTACGGCTTCCATGCCGCAGCGGAATGGGGATTCTGACATTACGATCACCTCCGATTTACACTTACCAAAAGGTACGTACTAGCGTTCCAGTTTGCTTAGACTATCTTATTCCCATGGAGCGACAAGCTAAAACCTAAGGAATGACTATGCGTGCATATTACTTAAACGGGACGAACGGAATCGACAGCGTCCAGCAGTGCGAGCGGCCAGACCCGACGCCGGGTCGCGGCCAGGTTCTCATCCGGATGCACGCCGTGTCGCTGAACTATCGTGATCTCATGGTAGCGCAGGGACAATACGGCGCACCTGCGGGTGGCGGTATCATCCCGCTGTCGGATGGCGCGGGCGAGGTCATTGCAGTCGGCACAGATGTAACTCGTTTTGTCGTCGGTGATCGTGTCTCCCCGACATTCATGACCAAATGGATCGGTGGTGCGATGTCAGCCCCGGTCATGTCATCAGCGCTCGGAGGCGATATCGACGGTGTGCTGGCTGAACTGGTGGTGTGCGACGAACACGCAGCGGTGCGCCTACCCAATCACTTGTCATACGAGCAGGCAGCCTGCTTGCCGTGCGCGGCGCTCACAGCCTGGTCTGCATTGCACGGACCACGCCCGGTGGCCGCTGGCGACGTGGTGCTGACGCTAGGTACGGGCGGGGTCTCGGTTTTTGCCGTGCAGTTTGCTCATGCAGCCGGGGCACGGATCATTGCAACGTCCTCAAGCGACAAGAAGCTTGAAGCGCTTCGCGGTGTCGGTGCCAGCGACTTGATCAATTACAGCCAGCATCCTGAGTGGGAACATGAAGTATTGCGCCTGACAAACGGACGCGGTGTCGACCATGTGGTCGAAACGGTCGGTGGCGGGACATTACCTCAGTCGATCACTGCGACGGCGGTAAGCGGTCACGTTCACCTTATCGGAGTTCTGTCCGGGGGGCAGCTTGATCCTCTATCGCTGATGACCCGGAAAACGCTGCGCGGCATCATGGTGGGTTCGACCGAGGAATTCGAAGCGATGAACCGTGTGATCGACCTGCATCGGATCGAGCCGATAATCGATCGGGTCTACGCATTCGACGAAGCTCCCAAAGCGTACGAGCACCTCGCCTCTTCTTCCCATGTCGGCAAAATCGTCGTTCGCATCGACTGAAACGAACAAGGCCAATTCCCTTATCGCGCTTGGTCAATGTGCGAGGGACACACCGCTTACCTCCAACCGGTCGCGGCGTCCGATCGCCGGATTGAGATCTCGCAACCCGACCATCAGCATCATGGGTGGGATGGCGAGGGCGGGAAGCCGATCGCCCCATAGAAGGCTCGCGCGTCATCGGAAACCGCATGCACCAGCACGCCGCGGGCTCCTGTCTGCGAACGCGCGGCGCTATGGTCGCTATGACGACTTCCCTTCGTCTTCCCTATTGTTTTGTGACTGCCCTTACCCCGCCTTGCTGCAGATCCACCGCGTCGGCAAGAATGTCGGCGGTCTCGTTGAGCAACACGTCTTTTGCGTTCTTGCGGGCGTTTTCGATGGCAATATCGGCGCTCAGGCTGCGCTCGCCTGACTCCAGGCCATCATCGTCACCGGGATCATCGCCACCGCTTTCCTGCGCCCGAGCCTTGAACCGCTCGGCTCGCGCCGTCGCTTCCTTGCGACGTTCGGCTTCGTTCAGGGAAACAATCCCTTTCTCGCGCTGCGCCTTCAGGTCGGCAATGTCTTTCAACAGGCGTTGGAAATCCGGATCGCCCTTGACCCGCGCATCATGGCGGCTTTGCAGTGTCGGCAGCAGTTTCGCAACCGTATCGTCGGGCGAATATTTCGCAGGCTTGATCTCAGCCCATGGCAGGGCATTGTCATAGCTGGTCTCGCCGAAGCTGGTCGGATCAGACAGTCCCGGCAAGCTGATATCCGGCGTGACGCCGCGCAGCTGCGTCGTGCCGCCATTAACCCGGAAAAACTGGGCAATCGTCACCTTCAGCTCGCCGTATTCCGGTTTGCTGTTGTGAACCACCTGGTCGAGATCGACGACCGTCTGAACCGTGCCCTTGCCGAAACTCGGTTCGCCGACAATCACGCCTCGGCCGTAATCCTGGATGGCCGCGGCAAAAATCTCCGAAGCCGAGGCCGAGCCGCGATTGATCAGCACACCCATCGGGCCTGCCCAGACAGGCTCTGGCAAATCCGAATCCTTGACCTCGATCTTGCCGTTGCCGGCGCGCTGCTGAACGACCGGGCCATTGCCGATGAAGAGGCCAGTCAGATCGATCGCCTCGTCCAATGAACCGCCGCCATTGTTGCGCAGGTCGATGAGAACGCTGTCGACGTTCTCCTCTTTCAGCTCGCCGAGCAGCTTGGCGACATCGCGGCTTGCACTTTTATAATCCTTGTCGCCTTTGCCCTTGGCTTCGAAATCCTCATAGAAAACCGGCAGCGTAATGATGCCGATTTTCCGCGTGGCGTCGCCAGCCTTGACCGACAGCACCGTCTTCCTGGCAGCCTGCTTATCGAGACTGATTTTATCGCGCACCAGGTTGACGACGCGATGCGTGGCATCGGCGCCGGCATCTGCCGGCAGGATATCCAACCGCACGACGGAGCCTTTTTTGCCGCGGATCATCTGCACGACTTCATCAAGACGCGTGCCCACCACCTCCTTGATCGGCCCATCCTTGCCCTGGCCGACACCGGTGATGCGGTCTCCGACGGCAAGCTTGCCGGACAGCTGCGCCGGCCCGCCGGGCACCAGCTCACGGATCGTCGTGTAGTCGTCGCGTTCCTGCAGCACCGCACCGATGCCAAACAGCGACAGCTTCATCGACACATTGAAATCGGCCGAAGCGGCCGCACCGAAATAATCGGTGTGCGGATCGACCGCGTTTGAATAGGCGTCCATGAACGACTGGAAAACGTCGTCGCTCTTAAATTTGTAAACGCGCTCGAGCGTGTTGTCATACCGTTTGTCCAGCGTGTCGCGAATAGCCGCATCGGTTTTGCCGCCGAGCTTCAGCCGCAGCCAGTCGCTCTTGACGCGCTTGCGCCACAGCTCATCGCTCTCGGCTTGCGACTGCGGCCACGGCGCCTTTTCGCGCAGCACCGAATAATCTTCCTTCGCACTGAAATCGAAACCCTGCTTCAGCAGGCCGCGCGCATAGGTCATCCGGTCGACGACGCGCTGTTCATAGGCGTTGAAGATCGCAAACGGGATCTTCAAATCCTTCCGTTCGATTGCATCGTCGATCTCGCTGCGGTCAGCCATGAACTTGTCGATATCAGCCTGCTGGAACAGCATGCGGTCCGGATCAAGCGACTTGACGAACGCATCCATGACCCTCGCGGACAAGGCATCGTCGAGCGGAACCGGCTTGTAGCTATAACGCGAGAGAAATTGCGCGCTCAACTGCGCGGCTTCCGCCTGCCGCGTCAGCGGCGCCAAAACCGGCGGCGATGCGACTTCAGCCGAGGCGGACTGTACGATTGCAAGAAATGCACCGAGAAAAACGTAAGCTATGCGCATGCAGCGTTGATCCAATTCTTCATGCCGAGGGTGGATGTGTGAACTAAGTGAGGCAATTGTGGTTTTTTGGCAAGCAGGGGGGAAAAAGGGGTGGTTTGCGAAGTCGCGGAAAGTATCCGGCATGATGAGCGGGGAGACGAAGCGTATCAATCGGTTGAAGCGGTTCTACGTTACCTCTGAGACGGCCTGCAATTTTTCGGCTCGAGGAAGCCGTCCGGACCGGCGGCAAGTCTAGCGAATGGTGAATCTGCACCGGTGCATGTCCGCCAGAAGGAGGGGCCGGTTTCCCCACGAATTGTCGGGCGGCCAGCTTCAGCGCGTCGCGATCGCCCGCGCGCTGATCCCGCAACCCCCTTCGTCTTGGTGGCCGATTAACGGTATCCATTGTCGACGCACTGCTGCGCATGGCTATCATCAACCACTTTGCCCGCTTGAAAACGAGGTTTGGCTTTTGCTCAAATATATCAAGCACGACCTCACCAAGCTCGTTTCTGTCAGCGACAATATTATCATCATGCGCAAAGGCGAAATTTCTTGTCGCCGATTTCAGCCCGGCGACGTAAGCTCCGCGGGGAGAGGCGGCGATTACCTGCATCTCTCGGCGGCGCGATCTCTTCAGGATTGCCATCCCAATGAGCAAAGGTGGCTTAGGGGATTGCTGCGACAACTCCTGTCGGTCGGTCTGGCCAACAATTGCATCGTGGCTAATAACACATACTGCAACGTCTCGCTTGACTGAGTTACTGACGCGCAAAGTAGCTATGGTTGGAAAATATTGGTGGATTTCCAGGCCTTTGCGTTCCATTCACCCGATTTGGCCGTCATACTACTCGATAAGGTAGTATCAAACGGTGCAGCTTGTGGAAGATGTCACATATCTCTGGGTCGCAGAGACCGTTCTTCGGAAACATAAGCGACCCTTAACGGCACGCGCCCTTGTTGACTACGGCCTTGAGGACGAATTGTTTCCGGCCGTGGGCCTGAGCCACACGCCCCAGAAGTCAATGCAAGCCCGTCTCAGTATCGATATCTTGAATAACGAAAACTCTCCGTTCGTCCGTACGGGCCGTGGCCGATTTTTCCTTCGAGAGTTCTTGCAGCCTCAAGGGCGCGACGACCCAAAAGCGCTAAAGATCTATCAGGCCGAGCGGCGAGCACCAACGCCATCTGCCGAGATGGTTTTGTGTGTTCCTAGAGAGGTGTACAAACGGTTTCTCAACTACCAAGGTGTAGGAAATATCGGACAGTCTAGCCCGCTCGACGCCCTGGCAAGCCACGAGCTGGTTTACATGCCTCGCTCTGAGGCTGAAACGAACGACGCCTATAAGCAGGTCATTACCTACACCGTCATCCAATATCAATCTAAGATACTCTCCTTTCGGAGAGGGCTTTACAACCGTGCTGCCAAATTTCTACGCGGGGCTCAATGCGTCGGCTTCGGCGGGCACGTGACGGATGATGACAGAGATCTGTTCTCCTTCTCGGATCTCGGCATAAGGCAAAATGCAGCCCGTGAAATATCGGAAGAGTTGATGCTGCCCCATTCTCGACGTCCCGCAATCGACCTTGGATCACTTGAGTTCCTGGGGGTGTTGAACGACGACTCCTCAGACGTGGGCATTCGGCACATGGCAATTGTGCTGCGATATTGGGTTGAGGATTGGTCGCAGTGGAAATCCGTCGGCAGAGGTGAGGCATCTATTAATCGAATCCGGTGGCTGGATACATCAAACGAGACAATCAACCTTTCCGAGTTCGAGTATTGGTCTCAGTTGGTGATGAGATCATTCTTCAAGAGTTCGATGAAGATGGTGCCGAGCTATAAAGTTCAGAGGAAGTCGGTTTTTAAGCAGCCACACATCCTCTGCGTTGTTGGATCGATAGGCTCCGGGAAATCGAAAACTAGCGATTTGTTTCGCGAACGCTTCGGTTACCAGTCGGTTAACTCTGGGCAGGTATTAGCGAATTTGATGGATATGCCACCTATTCCATCCACCCCGAGATCGGTGTTTCAAGCGGCGGCTGAAGAGTTCATCACGAGTCCGGGGGGCCCAGATAGACTTGGCGCAGCACTGGCGTTGGCTGCGTCCTCAGCTTGTTACGATCGCATTTTGATTGACGGGATAAGACATCCGGAGACCCTTGAGAGGCTCAGACAGAATGCCACGCTGCCAGTTGCTCTGCTTTACGTCTACACGCCGCCAGACGTGGCTTTCGAAATGTATCGCGACCGTGAGGGCCACCATGAGGGCGCTATCACTTTTCCGGACTTCGTGCAGCTCTACACTGCTCCCGTTGAAAGCAAGATTCGCTACATGACCGGGGAAGCAGACATCATAACGTTCAATTGGCTGGGCCTTGAGGACTACGCGCGAGCGCTCGCTGGGCTCATGGAGGAATTGCATGCTTACTGAAACCAACGGCGGTTACGAAGACGGTTATAAAGCCGTTCAAGGATTCTGGGGAACAACACCAGGGTCGCTTGTTTCAGAATTTCTGAAGCACCGCCCAGTCGAGCGAATCCGGGTACTGGATGTTGGCGCTGGAGAAGGCAAGAATGCAGTGGCACTCGCTCGTGCGGGTGCTTCTGTAGACGCTGTGGAATGCTCAGGTTCCGCCATTCGAAATGGGCGTGAACTGTTCTCAGATGTTTCGGTAAACTGGATACATGAGGACGCTCTTGAGGTGCGCTACGAAAAGGCCGCGTACGATCTCGTCGTCTGCTATGGCCTTGTGCACTGCCTTCCAAGTGAGCCTTCGGCTCAGCACCTTCTTCAGCGCTTGCAGGCGGCTTTGAAACCTGGCGGCACCTTCATTGTGGTCTCGTTCAACAATGGCAGCCACGATCTGTCAGCCCATCCCGGCTTTAAACCCCTTCTCCTGAAACATGATTGGTTTTTGGAACAGTTTCATGGGTGGCATATCGAACACGCCACAGATTCTATCCTTTTTGAAACCCACCCCCATAACAAGATCCCGCACCATCATTCGCTTACGAGGTTGACGGCGGTAAAACGATGAAGCTGACAGTTCCTTCAGAACTCAAGCGATTGTACCGGCAGGGACGGGTCGTCCCTTTCGTCGGGGCGGGGGCCTCAATGTCGCTCCAGTGGCGGCAGCCAGGTGGAACAGATCTCGTTCAGGGTCCATCTTGGTCTGAGATGGTCAACGAAGCTTGCCGCCAGATGGGCTACACCGATCCAGAACTCCTGCGGTATCGGGGTACAGATCTTCAAATCTTGGAATTCTTCGGGCAGAAAATGGGAGATTTTGCACCACTTATCAACTGGATGGTTCGAAGGTTTGATGTGCCCCAAGAGGCAATTCTGGCTTCGAGGGTCCATAAAGCACTCGCCGGATTGGAAAAATCGAAAACATTCTACACGACCAATTACGACGAACTGCTGGAGCGGTGTCTGATCTTACGCGGCCGATCAGTGAAGGTGGTTGCTCGTGAACGCGACATGGGCGGAGGCGAAAACAGCACGGAGGTCGTGAAATTCCATGGCGACTTCAACAATCCCCGCCTTATGGTGTTTTCTGAGGCGCACTATTACAGACGCCTGCGTTTCGATGACCCCCTGGACTTCAAGCTTCGCTCGGACCTGCTTAACCGTGTGGCCCTATTCGTTGGATACAGTTTCCGCGACCTTAATGTTGGGGTTTTGTTGGACCACTTGAACGAACTTCTGAAGCTGCTGCCAGACAGTGACACCGGCAAGCGAGCTTATATAGTCGTCAACAATCCGTCAGACTTCGAATATACGCTTTTCAAGAAGCGAAATATGGAGATCATACCAACATATGGCGACGACCGTACCGAAACCCTGGCCGAGGTATTGGAAGAGATAGTCTCATGAACCGCCGCACCGTCTACTACGCTACGCGGAGCCCTTTTAAGGAGGAGGAACTCGAAATAATCGCCAACGACACCTTCGATAATGGTGGTACGAGCTACCGCATCGGGGACTTGGTCGATTTTCGAGTTTCCGCCACCCCTACTGAGGAGCCTCTTGAGATTGATCTTGAGGCGATGGTTAGACATAAGGCGCGATCGGCATACAAGAAAATTCTAGCCCCGTGCATCGTAGAACATGCAGGGCTCATCCTTGACAAAAATGCTGACGCGGGCTTCCCAGGTGGCTTAACGCAACCAATGTGGGATCATCTTCAACCTCAGGGCTTCCTGGACCGAATTGGCTGCGGCGGAGAACGCGCCACGGCCCGCGCCGTCGTGGGGTTTTGTGATGGTAAGCAAACCTACACTTTCGTTGGTGAAGCGGTAGGGACTCTGACAAAGGCACCGACAGATGGGCGCGGCTTTTATTGGGACGTTGTCTTCTGCCCGGATGAGGACCCTTCTGGAAAAACATACGCACAGATTGCCGATGAACGGGATGGCCTACGTCGTAAGTTGCTAATTTCGCAGTCAACCAAGGCCATCAAGAAGTTCGCGGCGTTCCTTTTCAACCACAACGGCAATCTGTTTGATCTAAGTTGAGGGTCCTCATTGGTGGGGGGACGAACGCACGCCTGACCGAAACCGACCCGAGGGAAACCAGCTACCGCGAGTAGCCCAAGTTCCTGAGAAGGTCAGCCAGTCCCAATGGTGCGAAGGCCTGAAACGCTTCGAGATTTGCCTGCGCGTTCGGTGTTGTTCACCGACGTAAAAAAATGCTTAGCGTGCGCTTCCAAACGGTGGTGGAATGCGGCTCGAGATTGATCGTTGTCGATAAGGTCGTCGCACTCGCTAACCAACTCGCCCATACCCATGTCGACATGAGCTTGGTCCAATTCCGCAAGCTCTCTCAAATCAATAGGGTCGCCCTTTCTCGCTCTGGCCAACAATCGGTTGAGACGGAAAGTTGGATCAGATGTTAGCAATAGTAGCGATGTCTGTTGCACCGCGCCACGTACTGCCGAAACTTCGCTTGGTGATCGAAAGCCGGTGATCACAACGCTGTCGATGCCCATTCGGTGAGAGTCATGAAGGATCCTATCAGCGACAAGAGTTGGATTGCTGATCAAGGACGAGCTTGCGAAGGATTGTAAAGTACCAATCTCACCTCTCTCTGACCAAATTTGACGCATGTACTTACTGGCTTCGAGGTGAATAGCCGCCGTATGAGCGTTGAGATATTCCCCAGCGGACGTTTTTCCGACGCCGGACAAACCGACAATCATCATAGCTTTCATCATACCTACCCTCGTCCGCCCTTTAGGCTGCGTCCCAGGTTTGCTGGCCGCGTTATAAAAGTAGCTTCGAAAATCTTAGGCGGTAATTTTGTCGGCTCCAAATGAGTAGCATCAAAATATAGTGACGGGCCCATGCTCGACATTCCGACGCCCCTTGCGCCCGCAGTTCGAAGCTCCGCAGCCACCTCCTTCAGCTGCTCGCCATGCCACGACCATTCCGCTGTCTTCCATACCGTCCGTTGGATCGCTTCGATGGATTCTGTGAAGGTTTCGAGGTCATTCTCCGCGACGGCGGCCAGCGTGCCGTAGACCATATGGTAAAGAACCTCTTTGACGTCAGAATGCGGTATCGGCAACACGGTTGAGAAAAGCGCCTTTTCCTCTGCGTGTGAAATAGACGGAAGCCAAGATGGCACGCACACTCCCATCTTCCAGGAAGGCATTTCAAGCCTTAACAAATTGAGTGGCTGACGAGGTGTATCCCACGTGTGTGACGGCTTAGGACGCTCACCCGATTTATGGCCAACGTCGAAGACAAAGCCGCCATCGAAATAGGTGCGCACACCGATTCCAGAGGTTCCACCACGCATTGAAGCTTTGACCAGTTCGGAGCGAGTAATATCAACATTGTTAAGATAATATAGGCTTTCCAAAGCCGCCAACCGAAGAGCGGTTCCCCCCCCTTGACCTCGATGAGGGCAAAGATCCCCGCCAATCTCAAACTTTGCCGCAATCTCAAATGAGGCCCATTCTCTTACCCGGGTTAGCAATCGCATCAAACTCGTTAACTCGGTTTCTCCGAGTGGCATCAAACGTCGATCAACGATGCTAAAGTCTGCCGACGCATCCGCTCGCAGGACAAGACTAGGTTTCTCCAGCGCCCATCCTACGCCGCCGTTAATTCTGTAGCCGCCCTCCGAAAGGCCAACTAAGCTGACCGCTACCCTGGATGGCACCCTAATCTCGATCACGAGGCGACTGGGCCGAAGCTGCGCCCGGCTTTCCACGCGGAGACTTCGTTGTCAGACACGTCCGCGATATCCCGGGTCTCGGCATCATTCCACACTGCATCGAAATGGCGTTTATAGACGTTGAACATCGTGTCGCCCATAGATGTCCGACCTGGCGCCTCCGAACGAAGCAGGAAGGTTGGCGTGTCTCGGTCCTCGACGTTTAGAAGATAAGGTCCAACAAAAAGGCTTTGATCGACTGCAAAGAGGTTGACGGTCGGCAGGATGTTATACAGCCGGATGTCGAGGCCATTTTCCTGCCCCTCCGTAATTTCTCCTGCCGCTACCTTCTGACGGTATCGTGCAAAAAGGTCTACCCATTCAGCAACGTCTCGACGGATTGCTCCCTCTTGTGCCTTTTCTTCCTTCTCTCGAATTGAGGCCAAATTGCCTTGACCGTCAGGGAGAGGAAATCTTGGATCTAAAAGCGCAATTCTAATTTTCGCATGAGTTGCTGCCTGAATCAGCGTCCCCTCATGTTCTCTTCGGAACCTTCCCAGTTTCAGCGAAAAAATATCCAGCTGCCTGTCGATCGCCCTAAGCGCGTCATCATATAGTTTAAAAAAAGCGTCGCCCCGTCCGCCAAAGAGATATAGGCCTTCTCTCTTGTCGACGATGTAGCGACTTACCGGGACATTCACCGGTGGCGATCGCAGAGCTTCGACTGCTAAGCTGGAAAGCAGATCGGGCAAATCAGAATGATCATCGTAGTGCAAAGCCTGGATACCAGAGTCATCCAAATTTGCTGAATCTGCGTCGCGGGGTGGCAAGAAGGCATAGTGCTGGGCAGCAGCGCCTTTATATGTTTTGTTTACAGCGACTACCTGTCTGAGGAATACTTCGTCCTTGAGGCTAAAACCAAGGAATAGGAACTTGTGCGACTTCAACAGCGTTTTTAAGCTGTCAATGGCGGCCTTGTATTTCGAGGGCGTTTTGCCGGGATTGCCATACAGTCCTGCGTAATCAGAACTGGTTAGTACCAAATTAGAAACGTTATCGATCTGTCCGTGCAAATGCCAAACGGTTGGGCGTGACACGCGACCGTTTCGAATTGCACTCAGTTGCTCGGCCTGCGCCTCTATATCCCAAACACGAAAATCCGCCTGATCGGGACACGCCCATTGCAGCGAGCGATCATAGTTGGTCGTCATCACCAAGTTACTGCCAAGCGTCCAGACTTGGTAGAGCAGGCCAAGGGTAGCTGGATCGGCATGATCACAGGTCCGGTCGAACGTTTCTTTGAGAAACTCGAGCCACTGTACCCTACCTAAATATTGGTCGGCATTGGTTGCCGCCTCCACCAACTTATTTTTCCTGACCAGCGATGTTACCAGGTTGGCGTCATCGCTCTTCCCTTCACCCACCAATCGCTCCGCAGATGAATTGAGCAATTCCGGCCAAGATGGGAAAATCCTAGCGCCTTCTCGGTCCTTGATGGAACTCGAGAGTCCCGCGCCTATGAAAGGTATAACCTTTTGCTCTCGGATTGCCTTCAGTAGACTGTTGGGGATTTGCATTTCGATAACCTGAGTTAGACTGAGCCAGATGGTATCGTGAATCGATCAACTGGTCGATTTACAACTATGCGGCAACTCAAATCACGCGGCGTGACGCCGGTCAACTAACGCGAGAAGAAAGAAATTGTCCGGCTGAAAAGACGCTTGCAAACGCTCGTCCAACCTGCCCGGCGGGAGACACGGCGTTATCAGAGCTTCGCCGAGGTTGGACAAATGATCGGCTCAGTGCGTGGTATGCGGCTAAGCAAGGATCGAGGCTAATGCCATTTTCCTGTTTCACGGCATTGGACCGGCTCACAGTACCACCAGGGCAAACGAGCGTTGGGTGGCTTGACCGGTAGGCAGCTGAAGTTTGGCGTCGGTTATGCAACGAGGAGCGTTCATAACGCAATTGGATGAAACATTCCGATAGCCCTGAACAATCCCGCTAGTGCGACAGCCTCGTGTTCAGAGCCAGAAAACCCTAATCTCCGGCTCACCAAATTTTGGTCTGAGTGCGGGTGATCGGCCGTCGGATCAGTGGGCAAACACGCCTACGAGCCTCACTGGCGGGCGAGCCATTACGGTCGCGACCATTCTGACTCGATTTTGATGCGCCTTGGGCTGATGCACTTGTGTTCAAGGGGAAGGCAATAGAATGTCGACACGCGCTCATCCTCGCCACGCCTTACTCGCAAAGCGCCCCATCCCCAAACAAATACCCCGCGGTGTGTTGCCACCGCGGGGTATTTGACGCCGACCCGGGAGAGGGGATCAGGCGGCTTTAACCTTGCTGGATGTGCGCGCCCATTCGGGCAGCCAGTTGCCGTGGGTGGCGAGCAGGTCGTCGACCAGCGACCAGATCTGGTCGAGGTCGAGTTCGGCTGCCGTGTGCGGGTCCATCATCGCGGCGTGGTAGATGTGCTCGCGATTTTCCGTCATCAGCGCCTGCACCGTCAGTTCCTGCACGTTGATATTGGTGCGGATCAGCGCGGTCAGCTGCGGCGGCAGGTCGCCGATGAAGGTCGGCTGGATGCCGGAGGCGTCGACCAGGCAGGGCACTTCGGCGGCGCAATTGGATGGCAGCGAGGTGATGCAGCCATTGTTGCGGACATTGCCGTAGATCACCGAGGGTTCGCCGGTCCAGACCGAATTGATGATCGAGGAGGCATATTCCTTCGACGGCGTCACCTCGATCTTATCGGCGCTGCGATAGGCTTCCGCCTGGCCCTTCCAGCGCTCGATCTGCTCGATGCAGCGTTTGGGATATTCGTCGAGCGGAATGCCGAATTTCTCGATCAGGTCGTCGCGGCCCTCCTTGATGAAATAGGGCGTGTATTCGGCGAAATGCTCCGAGCTTTCGGTGACGAAATAGCCGAGACGCGTCAGCATCTCGTAGCGCACCTTGTTCGGGCAGCGCGGGTTCCAGCCGGGCTTCGGCGCCCTGCCCTCGCGGTAGGCGCGCAGCAGATCGGGATAGAGGTTGCGGTAGGACCCATCGGCCTGGCGATGCTCGAATTTGAGATAGAAGGCCATGTGGTTGATGCCGGCGGCACGGTAGCGGATTTCCTCGTAGGGAATGTCGAGGTCATCGGCCAGTTCCATCGCCGTGCCCTGCACCGAATGGCAGAGGCCGACCTGGCGGATGGTCGGATATTTCTCGGCGATTGCCCAGGTGTTGATCGCCATCGGGTTGACATATTGCAGCATGATCGCCTCGGGGCAGACGGCGAGCATGTCCTCGCAGATCTTCCAGAGATGCGGCACGGTGCGCAGGCCGCGCATGATGCCGCCGACGCCGAGCGTATCGGCGATCGTCTGGCGCAGCCCGTATTTCTTCGGCACCTCGAAATCGGTGACGGTGCAGGGTTCATAACCGCCGATCTGGAAGGCGACGACGACGAAATCGGCGCCGGCAAGCGCCTTGCGCTGGTCGGAATAGGTCTCGGCCTTGGCCTTGACGCCGAGCGTCGAGATCAGCTTGTTGACGACGACGGCGCTTTCCTCGAGCCGCTGCGGGTTGAGGTCCATCAGGGCGATCGTCGCACCCGACAGCGCCGGGCGCTGCAAGACGTCGCCGACGATGTTCTTCATGAAAACGGTGGAGCCTGCTCCGATGAATGTGATCTTGGGATTTGCTGCCATTATAACCTCCGGCATTCGGCAATCATGCTACCTCGAAAGCGGCTTTGACGAGCCGTTCGGTGTAGGCGGTCTTGGGATTGGATAGGACTTCGTTGACGGGACCCTCTTCGACGATCTTGCCATGCTGCATGACGATGACCCGATGGCAGAGGGCTCTGACGACCTTGAGGTCGTGGGAGATAAAGAGGTAGCTCAGACCCCGCTCGTCCTGCAGCTTGCGCAGCAGTTCGATGATCTGCGCCTGGACGGAAAGGTCGAGTGCGGATGTCGGCTCGTCGAGCAGGATGAACTCCGGCTCGAGCGCGATGGCGCGGGCAATGGCGATACGCTGGCGCTGGCCGCCGGAAAATTCATGCGGGAAACGCGACAGGATATTGCCGGGCATGCCGGCTGAGATCAGCGCCTCGCGCACCCGGTCCTGCCGTTCGCTCCTGGTGGCGCCCAGCCGGTTGACGACGAGGCCTTCCTCGATGATCTGGCCGATCGTCATGCGCGGGTTGAGCGAGGAGAAAGGATCCTGGAATACCACCTGCATGCGGGCCCGCAACGGCCGCATCTCGGCCCTGGTAAGCCCGTGGATCGGCTGATGGTCGAAGTGGATTTCGCCGCCATCCGGCGTATTCAGCCGCAAGATCGCCTGGCCGAAGGTCGTCTTGCCGGAGCCGGATTCGCCGACGAGACCGAGCGTCTCGTGCCGGCGCAGCGTCAGATCAAGGCTGTCGACGGCGACAAGCTCACGCATCGCCGGCTTCAAGAAGGTGCCGTGGCGCATCATGAAGGAGACGCGCACGCCCTTGGCATCGAGGATGACATCCGATCCCTCCGGCAGCGGATTGGCCTGGCCGCGCGGCTCGGAGGCAAGCAGATGCCGGGTATAGGCGTGCAGCGGATTGGCAAACAGCGCTTCGGTGGTGTTGTGCTCGCGCACTTCGCCATGCTGCATCACATAGACGTAATCGGAAAACTGCCGCACGACCGTCAGGTCGTGGGTGATGAGGATGACGGCCATCCCCATTTCCTTCTGCAGGTTGCGGATCAGGTTGAGGATCTGCGCCTGCACGGTGACATCAAGCGCCGTCGTCGGCTCGTCGGCGATCAAGACATCCGGATCGTTGGCGAGCGCCATGGCGATCATCACCCGCTGGCGCTGACCGCCGGAAAGCTGATGCGGATATTGCATCAGCCGCGCCGCCGGATCGGGGATCTGCACATGTTCGAGCAGTTCGAGCGCCCGCTTCTGCGCATCCCGCTTGCTGATCCGGCGATGGACGCGGATCGCTTCGACGATCTGGCTGCCGATCGTGTAGATCGGGTTCAGCGAGCTCATCGGCTCCTGGAAGATCATCGAGATGCGGTCGCCGCGCAGCTTGCGGCGCTCCCGCTCGGAAAATTTCAGGATATTGCTGCCGTCATAGGCGACCGTCGATTTGTCCGAAACGACGGCGCGCTTCGACAGCAGCCCCATCACCGTTCTTGCGGTCACCGATTTGCCGGAGCCGGATTCGCCGACGATGGCGATGGTCTCGCCGCGATAGAGCTGGAAGGAGACGTCCTTGACGGCTTCGACCATGCCGTCCTCGACCTTGAAATTCACCGCCACATTGCGGGCGTCGATAACAGGCGTGTCCGAGCGGCCATCATGGTCGTGGCGGACGGGCGGGGCGAAGGAATTGACCAGTGCAAGAGCCATATCAATCACCTCAATAAGGATCGACCGCGTCGCGCAGTCCATCGCCCAGCGCATTGAAGGCGAAGACGGTGACGAGCACGAAGCCGACGGGAGAGAGAATCCAGGGATAGGAGCCGATCACCGAATAGGTCGCGGTATCCTGCAGCATCAGCCCCCAGGAGATCAGCGGCGGCTTGACGGCAAAGCCTAGGAAACCGAGGAAGGATTCCAGCAGCACCACGCTCGGTATGGCGAGCGTCACCGCGACGATGACGTGGCTCATCACATTCGGGAAGATATGCTGCAGGATGATGCGCCGGTCGGTGGCGCCGACCGCCATTGCGGCCCGGACATAATCGATGCGGGCAAGCGCCAGGGTCTTGCCACGCACCTCGCGCGACATCTGCGCCCAGCCGAGCGCCGACATCACCACGATGACGAAGCCGAGGAAGACATTGGTCGGCGCCGTCACCGGGATCAGCGAGGTCAGCGCCAGATAGAGCGGCAATTGCGGAAAGGCGAGCACCAGCTCGACGAAACGCTGCAGCCAGACATCGAAGGTGCCGCCGAAATAGCCCGACACCATGCCGACGGTGGTGCCGATGACGGTGACGATGAAGACGACGGTCAGCGCGATCGTCAGCGAGATGCGCGAGCCGATGATGGCGCGCGACAGCACGTCGCGGCCGAACTTGTCGGTGCCGAGGAAATGCACCGGCTCGCCATCGGTCGAGCCGAAGAAGTGCCGCTCAGCCGGGATCAGGCCGAAAAGCTTATATTCGGCGCCCTTGACGAAGAAGCCGAGCAGCCGCGGATTGTCATAATCGACGCCGACGATCGGCTGGAAAGTGACCGGGTCGAGCGCATCGGAATCGGCCAGGCCATAGACCCGCGGCTGGAAGACGAAAGCGCCGTCCTTGTCGTGGAAGCTCATCATTTGCGGCGGCGCGAAGCCGACATCGGTCGCCTTCGGGTCCATCGGCGCGACGAAATCTGCAAAGATCGCCATCAACAGCAGCAACCCGACGAGGATGAGCCCGGCCATGCCGGTCCAGGAGCGCCGCAGGCGGCGCCAGACCAGGGCGATATAGCTCTCATGCCCACGCGATGGCTTGCCGACCGAAGGTTCGGTCGTTGTCGGCGGTGGCGGCGAGGAGTCGAAAGCCAGCATCTCAGGCTCCTTCAAATTGGCGGACACGCGGGTCGAGCAGCGCCAGCAGCATGTCGGCGATAATGTTGCCGACGATCAGCGTCGCCGACAGCACCATCATGAAGGTGGCGGTGACATAGACGTCACCGATCGCCATCGAGCCGACGATCGCCGGGCCGACAGTCGGCAGCGCGAAGATGATGGCGGTTTCGATCTCGCCGGTCAGCATGTAGGGCAGCACGACGCCCTGGTACATCACCAATGGATGAAGTGCGTTCGGCACCGCATGGCGCATCACCACGGCTGCGCCGGTAAGCCCCTTGGCCTTGGCCGTCTCGACATATTGGGCATTCAGCGTATCGAGCAGATTGCCGCGCATCACCCGCATATTATAGGCGAGCCCGCCGAAGGTGGCGATCGCCACGACCGGCCAAACATGGTGGACGAGATCGACGAATTTTGCCCACGACCATGGCGCTCCGCCATATTGCGGCGAGAAGAAACTGCCGATTTCGGACACGTTGAATTGGAAGACCAGCAGATAGACGATGATCAGCGCCATCAGGAAGCGCGGCACCGTCATGCCGAGGAAGGAAATCGCCGACAGCGTGCTGTCGATCCAGCTATATTGCCGCGTCGCCGCCCAGATGCCGAAGCCGATGCCGAGCACCGAGGCGAGGATGTGGCAGACGAGCGCCAGAAGCAGGGTCCGCGGCAACCGCTCGGCGACGACGTCGGCGACCGGCTTGTTGTAGAACATGCTGTAGCCGAAATCGCCGCGGGTGACGATGCCGCCGATCCAGTTGACGTACTGGACGACCATCGGCTTGTCGAGACCGTGTTCGACCCGGTAGGCCTGGGCCTGCTCTTCGGCCTGGGCATAGGAAGCGCCGCCCTGATTGATCAGCTGCGATCTTATATAATCGGCATAATCGCCGGGCGGGGCCTGGATGATCGCGAAAGTCACCACGCTCAGGATGAACAGGACGGGGATCGCGGAAGCTATGCGCACGAGCAGGAATCGTAACATCGGACGGTCCGCTTCTCCTTGCCGCCAGTCGCTCCTTGTCAGCGCGGCCGGCGTGTTGGTCATATCAGGCCGCGCGCCACGCGCGGCCTGAATCTCGCTTCAGCTGGGAGGGAGCTAGTTGTTAACAGGGCCCTTGTCGCCAGGCTTGCCGGGCAGCTGTTCGGGGAACAGCTCATATTTGCCCTGCTTGTCGGCGGCCACCCACAGGCGTTCGCGGATCACCGAATCTTCAGCCCAGTTGAACATGAAGATCGGGGTGCCCTGCGGCACATTCGAGAACCGCTTGTTGATGATCAGGGCGCCAGGATATTCGGTCAGACCCACGGTGTTGACGTGCTCTGTCGAGATCTTCTGGTACTGCTTCATCAGCGCAACGCGGGCATCATTGTCCGGGCTGGTGGTGAACTTGGCGACAATATCGTTCAGTTCCTTTTCGAACGGCATCAGATCGAGCTGATCGTCCTTGCCGGCGCGATGGTGCCAGCTGGTGCGTGGGCCGATCGGCGCAAGCTGCTCGGTATTCTGCACCACCGACGACAGTTCCGTCGTGTTGCGCTGGATCAGCCAGTCGAACCGGCCGGCATAATGGGCGTCGTCACGCTTCGGGCCGTCGAGCGCATTGATGACGATCTTCAGGCCGAGCTTCTCCATCTGCGCGACGACACCTTCGGCAAGGCTCTTGTCGGTCGTGTACTGATTGTTGATCAGCATGACGATTTCGACATCCTTGCCGCCCGCCGTGCCGGCCGGGAAGTTCACGATGCCGTTGCCATCGGTGTCCTTGAGGCCGGCCTTGGCGAGTTCCGCCTTGGCGCCCTTGAGATCAAAGGGATAGTAGACGGTGGAGTTGCGGTCGTAGAAGCTGGTGCCGGAGGAAAGCCCACCCGGATAGATCGCGGTGAACGGTCCCTTGACCAGCGAGTCGCCGATCGCCTTGCGATCGAGCGCCATGGTGACGGCCTTGCGGAAGTCCTCGTTGCGGTTCAAGTCGCGGATCGCCTGGCCGCGTTCGTCCGGGCTGCCCCAGCCGTTGGCGGAGAAGTTCATGCGCAAGTTATAGCCGATGAGGCGCGGCCCGAACGCCAGGCGGGCCGGCGCGGTCTTTTCTGCGGCGCGCTTCAGCGACGCAACGAAGTTTTCCGGCTGCTCGAGGTTGGAGATGTCGGCGGATCCGGCCACGGCCTGAACGTCGCGGTCGGCCCAGGTCGACAGCTTGTAGTGCAGCTCGTTCAGATAGGGCAGCTGATTGCCCTTCTCGTCGACCTTCCAGTAGTAAGGGTTGCGGCGCATGACGATGATGTCGTCGGAACGATATTCCACCGGCACCCAGGCGCCCATGACCGGCATGTTCATGAACTCAGGCGGGAAGGCGTTCTTGAACTGGTCGTAGGTGTTCTTCGAATATTTCGGATGCTGCGGTTTGAGGATATGCGATGGGCCCGGGCAGAAGTTCGGGTAGGACATCGTGTAGAGATATTGTTTCGGGAAGGCTTCCTTGAAGGTCCATTCGACGGTGTAATCGTCGATCTTCTTCAGCGTCGTGCCGACGCCGAAAGCCTCCGGCGAGGCGCCGCCGCCGAGCGGCGAGACGTTCGGATCGACGACTTCGTCATCCCAGTAGAACATGATGTCGTCGGCATTGAACGGCGCACCATCAGACCATTTGGCGCCTTCGACCAGGTGCATGGTCAGCTTGTGACCGTCTTGAGACCAATCCCAGCTCTTGGCAAGGTTCGGCAACGGCTCGGTGTCCTTGGCTTCCACCTGGAACAGCGGCGCGGTGCGCGTCAGGCATTCGGAGAGACCGATATCGATGCCGCCCCAGCCCTGGGTCTGGCCGGCGCCGTAGTTCCAGCCTTCCGGCCGGCCGCCGATGACGTGGCGCATCGTATCGCCGTAGACACCGATACCGTCAGGCATATTGCCGGTCTTGAAGACCATCGGCTCCTTCGGCAGGCGGTCCTTGACCGGCGGCAGCTTGCCGGCGGCAACGAAATTCTTCGTGATCCAGTCGGGCTCGTGATATTCGGGCAGCGCCTTGAACTCGAGGATCGAGTCGCGCGCCACATATTTGATCTTGCCTTCGGCCGGGAAGTCCGCCGGCGCCGGCGGAATGGTGGCCTCGGAGGCGTATGCATTCAGCGCCAGGACTGAGACGCCAAGCGCCAGTCCGGCCAGAATGCCTGCTTTACGGAAATTCATCGTCGTTTCTCCCTCTTGTTCCGGAGCGCGGGGCACGCGGCTCCTTTTCCTCAAACGGCGTGAAAGCGGGCCGGCGGTCCATGGATTTCCCTCCCGGAAATCCATGGCGACCCGTCTTTCACGAAAATCAGACGGCCTGTTTCAGCGCCGACTTTTCCGCGCGCAGCTCTTCGATCGAGCGAACGTTGCGGCGTGCGGCGCCCGCCCAGTCGCGGGTCGGCACCTTGGATTTCGACAGCCGCTCCTTGGCGGCCGGCACGGCATCGGCATATTGCGGCAACCAGCGCGCCTGGGCAACGACCATCTCGTCGACCATCTGCCAGACTTCCTCGGGCGTCGCCACGGCGCCGACCAGCGGATCGTGCAGCACGGCAAGTTTCAAGAGGTCGATGTCGCCCGATATCGCGGCATGCACCGACATGCGCTGGACGTTGATCGAGGCGATACAGGTGGCCGCACAGGCTTCCGGCAGGGTGACGCCAGAGACCATGTTGATGCCGAAGCGGTCGACGAAGCCGGGCGATTCAATGATCGCGTCGGATGGCAGGTTGGTGATGATGCCGTTGTTCTTGACGTTGAAATGGCCGCGATAGACCCGGTTCGTCTCCAGTCCCTCGAGGATGTGGCTGGCATGTTCGTTCGAGCGCTTGGTGGTGTCGAGCGGCTTTGCGGCGGATTCCAGGAATTGCGGGAATTCGGTCTCGAACCAGTTGCGGGTCTCCGTCGAGTGGCGGAGATAACCGCCGGTCTCGCCGTGGATCCAGTCGGACATGTCGATCCAGCGGGTGATTTCCTCCGGCCGCTTGCGGTACCAGGGCAGGTATTCCGAAAGATGGCCGTTGCTCTCGGTGGAATAGACGCCGAAACGCTTCAGCACGTCGATGCGCAACTTCTCCTGCTGCGAAAAGACCGGATGTGCCTCGAAGGCGGCAACCAGCTCATCCTTGCCGATCTTGCGGCCGTTGAGGCGCAGATCGACGAACCAGGTCTGATGGTTGATGCCGGAGCAGACATAGTCGAGTTCACCAAGCGACTTGGCGCCGAGCACCTCGGCGATCTGTTCGGCGCCGTGCTGGACGCCGTGGCAGAGGCCGACGGTATCGACCTTGCCGTATTCGATCGCCGCCCAGGTATTCATCGCCATCGGGTTGGCATAGTTGAGGAACTTCGCGCCGGGCTCGGCGACCTCCCTGATATCCTTGCAGAAGTCGAGAATGACCGGGATGTTGCGCTGGCCATAAAGGATGCCGCCGGCGCAGATCGTATCGCCGACGCATTGGTCGATGCCGTATTTCAGCGGAATGCGGATATCGTCGGCATAGGCCTCGAGCCCGCCGACCCGGACACAACTGATGATGTAACGGGCGCCGGAAAGCGCCTGGCGCCGGTCGGGCGTCGCCGTCACCTTGGTCGGCAATCCGTTGGCTTCGACGATCCGGTCGAGGATCGCCTTGATCATCTCGAGATTATGCTCGCTGAGATCGGTCAGCGCGAATTCGACGTCGCGAAACTCGGGAACGCACAAAATATCGGTGAACAGCTTCTTGGTGAAACCGACGCTGCCCGCACCGATGATAGCGATTTTGAAACTCATGATCTTCACCTCGACCCAATCAAATGCTACAGAAAAGATGGCTATGGAGGATCAGCCCGCATGCCGGAACATGGGGTTGAAAAAGCCGTAAAACTGCCTGTTTTCCTCCCGGCCGCTCTATCGGCCGTGGTCTCTTCCCTGTTTGTCGAGCGGGATTATGCCCGAATTCAGCAGAGCCACCAGAGAAGGATTATGCTTTCAGGGGTAATTTTGTGCTGCAGAATTTGATTGCCAACGGACAGTCGATGAGAACGGTTTCGCTGCCCCGCGGCCGGGAGCGATTGCATGCGATGCCGACCAGCTCCGGCTATGAAGTGCGCGAGAACGAGCCCTATGACTGGGATGGCCGAAGGCGCGGCCAGACCCCCTTCACCGTCCTGCAGCACACGATCAGCGGCAGCGGCCGGCTGCGCTACCAGAACCGCAATTACCGTCTTCAGGGTGGCGACACGCTGCTGGTGCTCGTGCCGCACAATCATCGCTACTGGCTGGAGAAGGGCGACCGCTGGGAATATTTCTGGATTTCGATGAATGGCGAGGAAACCCTGCGCATCCACCAAATGGTGCTGTCCACCGCCGGGCCGGTGCTGAAGCTGCAGCCTTCGACCATCGATCATCTTGCCGATTGCAGCCTGCGCCTCGTCACCGGCGCGACCTCGCCGGGCGCTGCCTCGGCGATTGCCTATGAAGCGGCGATGGCGCTCTATGACGACGTCTTCGGCTCGCCGGCCTTTGCCGCCGAACTCAGCCTGATGCAGCCGGTGATCGACCATATCAACGCCAATCTCGAAAAGCCGCTGCCGGTCAGCGAACTCGCCGGCATCGTCGGTCTCAGCCGCGCGCATTTCTCGCGCAGCTTCGCCGGGAGCGAAGGCATGCCGCCGGCCGAATTCGTGCTGCAGCAACGGCTGCAGCGCGCCGTCAAGCTGCTGACCAAGGCGGACTTTCTGCCGGTCAAGGAAGTCGCCATCATGTGCGGCTTCGACGATCCGAACTATTTCTCCAAAGTTTTCCGCCGGGTCTACGGCACCAACCCGACGGAATTCCGCACCACCGGCATGTATGCCAGCATCGGCAAGCTGCGATAGCCGCCGCCAGCTACCCCGGTTCCGTCAGGCCCGCACCTCGAACACCATGTTGAACGGGGTTTCCGTCGCCCGACGGAAATGCTTGAACCCGGCGTCGAGCGCCACCTTTCGCAGCTTCATTTCGCCCGCCTGGGCGCCGAGCCCGAGCCCCACCTCCTGCGACAGCGACGCCGGCGTGCAGATCATCGTCGAGGCGCCGTAGTAGACGCGGCCGACGGGATTGAGATTGTCCTTGAGATGGTCATGGGCAAAGGGCTCGACGATCAGCCAGGTGCCGTTCGGCCCAAGCGTTTCCCTGACATGCTGGCCGGCGCCGACCGGATCGCCCATGTCGTGCAGGCAGTCGAACATCGCGACCATATCATAACCGCGGCCTGGAAATTCCGCTGCCCGGCTCTGCTCGAACGTCACACGGTCGGCAACGCCGGCATCCTTGGCGGCGGCCTTGGCCTTTTCGATCGACGGGCCGTGATAGTCGAAGCCGGTAAAGCGGGAGGCCGGATAGGCCTGCGCCATCAGGATGGTCGATGCCCCATGACCGCAGCCGACATCGGCGACGCTGGCGCCGGCCTTGAGCTTTTCTTCGACGCCGGCAAGGGCTGGAATCCATTCGGCGACGAGATGGCTGTTATAGCCCGGGCGAAAGAACCGCTCGGTTCCCCGGAAGAGACAGGTGCTGTGCTCATGCCAGCCGAGACCCTCGCCGGTGCGGAAGGCGTCAGTGACCTTCGGCTCGTCCATCCACATCGATTGCACGACCTCGAAGGCGCCGACGAAGAAGGCCGGGCTGTTTTCCTCGGCAAACACCATCGCCTGCTCCGGCGTCAGGCTGAAACGATCGGTCTTCTCGTCGTAGACGATATAGTCCGCCGCTGCCTGGGCGCTCAGCCACTCCCTGAGGTAACGCTCCTTCACTCCGGTTTTCGCAGAGAGTTGCTGGACGTTCATCGGCGTTCCATCGGCCATCGCCTTGAAAATTCCGACCTTGTCGCCAAGCACGACCAGGGCGCCGGACATGGCGGCGCCGACATCACCGACAAGCCGGCCGACGAGTGCATCGAGTTTCTGCATATCTGGCTCACGCATGGTTTCCTCCCGGGCGCGTGATTAAGGGGCTTCAAAATTAGGCTTTAATAATATTCCGTCAATCAACCTTCCCTTTCAGCAGATGAGCAGCAGTATTAAAGGTCGAAAGATTCCAGGGGATTTCACCGGAGACCACGTGCCGACTGGATACTGCAACTTATACGAGAAATGGAACTCGGGTGGCCGCAACCCGCCTGCCCGCGTTTGCATCCTCGCCTGGTCCGGAAATCTCCCTGAGGCAGAATCACACGTTTGATGTAGGGTTATCATTATGTGCTTATCTCCCGCCCAATGCCGCGCCGCCCGCGCCCTCTTGGCCTGGTCGCAGGACGATCTGTCGTCAGCCGCCAACGTCGCCAAGGCGACGATCGCCAATTTCGAGGCCGGCAAACGCGCTCCCGATGAGCGAACCCTTCAGGACCTGAAGCAGGCCCTGGAAGGCGGCGGCGTGATTTTCATCCCGGAAAACGGTGGAGGAGCCGGCGTACGTCTTGCAAAACGTGCCAATTCGATCGACACCAACGAGACCGAAACGGTTCAATATGAAGAATACCTCGAAAACGACGCACCGCCTGGTGCGGGTGGCTGACTGATGGCAAAGAAAGAGAAGCTCGAACATTCGGAACTGGCGGGGGAATTTACCGACGACGGGATCACCGTGCTCGTCGATATCTTTCGCACTGCCGGCAGCAATGAAGACTGGACGATGGAAGTCGTCACCCAAGGCGAGGATCTGATCCGTTGGGACGAACCCTTTGCCACCGACCGGGAAGCGTTTGACGAATTCCTGGCCACCGTTGCCCGGGACGGCCTTCGATCGTTTCTCGAAGATGACGAGCCGTCCGTCCACTGAGGAAGATTCGTGAAAAGCATCAATGATCTCGTCGCCTCGGCAAAAACCGTCAGCGACCGATACCGGGCCGGACGGATGGAGCGCGAAACGGTGCGCGAATGGGTGCTTGGGCTTGGCGCCTATCCATCACCTCACGGAGACCGCGTGCGCGAAGCGGTGGAATGGTTCCGCCTGCACAATCGCGAGCCTGTTTCCGAAGACATCGTGCTCGTCGACATCGACCGGCTGAAGGCGATTTCAGCGCCGTGATCCTCTCCGCTGCAGCTACAAGCAGGAACCCCTCGCGAGTTGACGTCGATGATCGATAATCTCACATGGTCCGGGGTACTTGCCGATCCTGTCGTACAGGCCGGAACGCTGGCCGTCGTCGGCGCCATCGTCACCCGAGTAGCGCTTCGCCCCTTCCCAAGCTGGAAGCTCGCGGGCCAGGTGTTCTTCTTCGCGGCGCTGACCGTCCTGCTGCTCTATCACGACATCGTGCCTTACGAAGTCGGGCCGGCGCCGAATTCGACCTTTGAACGGGTCTTCATCGCCCTTGCCAAAGTGGTCTGGTGGATCAACGCCGCCTGGGCGCTGATCGCCTTCGTCCGCGTCTTCCTGATCTTCGAGCGCCAGCCGAGAGAGGGGCGCCTCGTCCAGGATCTGGTGATCGGCCTCATCTATCTCGGCGCCATCCTCTCGGTGGTCGCCTATGTTTTCAGCTTTCCCGTCGGCACACTGATTGCCACATCCGGCGTGTTTGCCATCATCCTCGGCCTTGCGTTGCAAAGCACGTTGAGCGACGTCTTTTCCGGCATCGCCCTCAATCTCGGCCGGCCTTATACGATCGGCGACTGGATCGTGCTGAACGACGGCGTCGAAGGCCGCGTCCTCGAAACCAATTGGCGCTCCACCCATCTCCTGAACGGCTCGAACGACCTGGTGGTGCTGCCCAACAGCTTCCTCGCCAAAGTCGGGCTGACCAATCTCAGCAGTCCCGACCGCAGCCACGGGGTGTCGCTGACGGTGCGGGTCGTTCCGACGACCGGACCGTCTCTTATCGCCGAGGTCATGCGCACCGTGCTGCTGAGCAGCGGTTCGATCCTGACCGAACCGAAACCCGGCGTGCAAATCAAATCGCTGAATGCCGATGCGGTGGAGGTGGAGCTTTCCTTCCGCGTCAGAGATATCGGCCAGGCGGGGCCGGCGAAGAACGAGATCTTCGACCTCATCTACCGCCATATCAAGGCCGCCGGCCTCACTTTGGCGCGGCCGATCGATGCGGCCGGCCCGCCGCCCGGCCAGGTGCAGTCGGAGGAGATGGCAAAACCGCACCGGCCGACGCCGCTCAAGCTCCTCGATGCCATCCCGCTGTTTTCCTCGCTAACCGAGGACGAGAAGGAGACGCTCTCAGCCACGATGACGCGGCGCACCTACAAGAAGGATTCCATCCTCATTGAACAGGGCGATACCGTTGCATCGCTGATGATCGTGCGCAGCGGCGCACTCGTCGCGACACGACAGGAAGGCGGCAAGGAAATCGAACTCGGCCGGCTGGCGCCGGGCGATTACTTCGGAGAAAGCGGACTGCTGATCGGGATCGGCGAGGCGGCGAGCCTGCGCGCGCTCACCTTCGTCGTGGTCTACGAAATCGCTCAAGCAAGCCTGACGCCGCTCCTGCATGATCGGCCCGGCATCGCCGAGGAGCTTGCCGGCACCTTGTCACGCCGCATCGAGACCGGCCAGCACTCCCTGGCGACCGAAGGCGCCACGCTGAACGGCGGCTCGATGACTTCGCTGGTGACGCGAATCCGTCATCTGTTCCAGGTGCCGCAGTAGGTTGCCCGCCAATTGCAAGGGCCTGCCATATAAGATCGTCGCCAGTCATTGCCTGACCGTTCGATCCGGGCTGACGCAATCACGCCGATACTCGGCGGCGTAGGAGCAATGACGATCGTGAGCCTCAGGCATAATACCCTCGTTGCAGCTTCCATGCGAAGAGGTCTGGGGTTCCGCAGCTTGGGTAAATGTGACACGTTTACGAGGCTGACATGGCTCCTGCATTTCACGCGCGAAGCGTAAGTCAAGCGCGGCTAAATTTTAATTCGTCCGATAAGTAGAAGGAACAGCACGTGGCAGCATTTCCGGAAAAGGCAAAGGTCGTCATCATCGGCCTCGGCGGTATCGTCGGCGCCTCGATCGCGCATCATCTCGTCGAGCGCGGATGGGACGATATCGTTGGCATCGATAAGTCGGGCATACCGACCGATATCGGCTCGACAGCCCATGCCTCGGACTTCTGTTACACCACGAGCCACGACTATCTGTCGGTCTGGACCACGCAATATTCGATCGATTTCTACGAGAAGATGGGCCATTACGCCCGCATCGGCGGCCTCGAAGTGGCGCGCACCGGCGACGATGCCTGGATGGAGGAAATCAAGCGCAAGCTTTCCTCGGCACGGGCTTTCGGCACGCGCGCCCATTATGTCAGCCCTTCCGAGATCAAGGAGAAGTTCCCGCTGATCGAGGAAGATCAGGTGATGGGCGGTCTTTACGATCCGGATGCCGGCCTCGTCATTCCGCGCTCGCAGACTGTTGCCGGCAAGCTGGTCGATGCCGCCGAAAAGGCCGGCAAGCTGCAGGTGTTCGGCAACACGCCGGCCAAGTCGCTGATCGTCGAAGGCGGCCGCATCAAGGGCGTCGTCACCCATCGCGGCACCATCATGGCCGACCACGTCATCGTCTGTGCCGGCCTTTGGGGGCGCCTGATCGCCGAGATGGTCGGCGAAGACCTGCCGGTCATGCCTGTTGATCACCCGCTCACCTTCTTCGGGCCCTATAACGAGTTCGAAGGCACCGGCAAGGAAATCGGCTTCCCGCTGCTGCGCGACCAGGGCAACTCCGCCTACATGCGCGATACCGGCGACCCGGCGACGACCGAGGGCGGCCAGATCGAGTGGGGCTATTACGAAGCCACCAATCCGCGCATGTGCCATCCGCGCGATATTCTCGAAAAACACGAAGCGCGCCTTTCGCCCTCGCAGCGTGACCTCGAGATGGAACAGATCATCGAGCCGCTCGAACGCGCCATGGAACTGACGCCGATCCTCGGCGAACTCGGCTATAACGAAGGTCACTCCTTCAACGGCCTGTTGCAGGTTTCCGCCGGCGGCGGCGCGTCCTGCGGCGAGAGCCAGAAGGTGCGCGGTCTCTGGTACTGCGTTGCCATCTGGGTCAAGGACGGCCCGGGCTATGGCAAGCTGATTGCCGACTGGATGACCGATGGCCGGACTGAAATCGATCACAACAGCATCGACTACGCCCGCTTCTATCCGCATCAGTTGACCGAAGAGTTCATCGAAGGCCGCTGCTACGAAGCCGCCCAGAAGATCTACTTCCCGGCCGTTCACACCCGCGAGCCCTATCTATCCAGCCGCAACGCCAAGCGCTCGCCCTTCTACGAGCGTGAAAAGGAACTTGGCGGCTACTTCATGGAGCTTGGCGGCTGGGAGCGTGCCCACGGCTATGCCGCCAACGAACACCTGCTGGAGAAATACGCCGACCGCGTGCCGGTTCGCGAAAACGAATGGGACAGCCGCCATTTCTGGCGGGTGTCGAATGCCGAACATCTGGCGATGAGCGAGGATTGCGGCATCGTCAATCTCAGCCACTTCCACATGGTCGATATCGAGGGACCTGACCATGTCGAACTGATGGAATGGCTGTGCGCCGCCAAGGTCGGCGGCGATGCCAACATCGGCAAGGGCGTTTACACCCACTTCCTCGACGATGAAGGCATGGTCCGCGCCGACTTCACCGTCTTCCGCATGGCCGACCGCTGCCGTCTCGTCAACGGTGCCGATGCCGGCCCACGCGACCTGCACTATATGAAGCGCGTCGCCGAAGACCGTGGCCTTGACGTCACCATCACCGACGTCGCGGAAAAATTCGTGACGATCGGCATCTGGGGTCCGAATGCGCGCGACACGCTGAAGAAGGTCGTGGCTGATCCGGCCGGGCTCGATCAGGAAAACTTCGCCTTTGCGGCGATCAAGCCGATCGAAATCGCCGGTAAGTCCGTCACCGCCTTCCGCATCTCCTATGTCGGCGAGCAGGGCTGGGAACTGCACATGAAATACGAAGACGGCCTCGCCGTCTGGGATGCGCTGCGCTCGACCGGTGTGATGGCCTTCGGCGTAGAAACCTATGCAAACTCGCGCCGCATGGAAAAGAGCCTGCGCCTGCAGAACGCCGACCTGCTGACCCAGTACAACCTGATCGAGGCCGATCTCGCCCGTCCGAAGGTCAAGGAAGCCGATTTCCGCGGCAAGGCAAAACATCTGGAATACAAGGCGCGCGAGCACCAGCCGGCCATGCTCTGCACGCTTGTGATGACCGAGAATACCGACAAATCGGGCGTGAAGCGTTATCCCCTCGGCAACCTGCCGGTTATCGATCCCACCACGGGCGAGGTTCTGGTCGACGCGCTTGGCCGCCGCTCCTACACGACTTCGATCGCCTACGGCCCGACTGTCGGCAAGAACATCGCTTTGGCCTATTTGCCCTGGTCGCATTGCCAGGTCGGACGCAAGCTGAATGTCGAATACTTTGCCGAGAGCTATCCGGTGGAGGTCGTCGGCGTCGGCTACAAGCCGATCTACGACCCGGAAAATCTGAAGCCGCGCACCTAAAGCATCGGCCCGAAAATCGGATCGATTTTCGCAAAGCACGATGCGAGGATTGAAAGTGCTTCAGCGCCGCGCGTCTTACAAGATGCGCGGCGCTGTAAGCTTTATCTGCCGTCGCCATTTCCCGCTTCAGCGGCAGCGTCAAGGGCGCGGCTCGGGACGAACCTCTTCGAGATCAGCCAGCAGCCAAGCGCCCAGAGGGCACCGGCGCACCATCCGGCGAGGACATCCGTCGGGTAATGGACGCCGAGATAGATCCGGCTCAGACCGATGATGACGGCCAGGAAGACGCCGGCGAACATGACGAAGATCCGCGTTGAGGGATAACGCTGCGTCCGCGCCAGCAGTGCCCCGAGCGTCAGATAGGTCACCGCCGAGACCATCGCGTGTCCGGAGGGAAAGCTGAGATCGCTGACCTCGACCAGATGCGGGACGATGTCTGGGCGCGGACGCGCAACAAGGATCTTCAAGATCGTGCTCGCCAGCCAGCCGGTCAGCACCGAAGAAAGGACGAAGATCGCGATCGGCCAGCGCCGGTCGAGCAGCAGATAGACGGTGACGAGGATCGTCATCAGCGAGAGAACAGTGACGCCGCCGAGGCTGGTGATATCGCCGACGGCATGGGTCAGCCAGCCGGGGCCGATCGGCACGCCAAGCTCACCCGGCCGTCGCAGCGCCAGCAGGATCGTTTCGTCGAAACGGAACGTCTCACCTTCGAGAACCTCGCTCGTCAGTCGCTGCAGCACGAACAGTCCGCCCGCAACCGATGCCAGCATGATCAGCGTCAGCGGCTCATATGCTGTGAGCCGTGCCATAAATCTGCGTCGTTGAACCTCACTCATGCCTGCCGTCGAGCTCCCTTCGCTTCATGTCCATCCCCGGCAGATCGGCAAGGCCGGCCGCAAATTCAAGACCATGCGGCATTCGGAGACATTCCTAACGGCGCCACCACCCCTCTCGGTAGCAAAAGCTCAACCTTCTTTTGCTATCGCTGGAGCCTATTGTCCTGGAGGTGGTTTCGGCGATGAAAATTCTGACCGCGATGGTTCTGATGGCGGTAGCCCTGCAGCCGGTCGCCGCCTTGGGCGAGACCGAATGGATGGGCGGCGCAAGACAATGGTCGGTCGGCTTTGCCGGCGAGCGCCCTGCCTATTGCCGGCTGCTGTGGAATAGCGAACTCGGCAAGACCGTGGAATTCCGCCAGAGCGCCACCGAGACCTTCTGGCTGGTCACCAAGGACACCTGGGATATTCCGGCCGGCACCACGACCGAGGTGACGCTGACCGATCGTGCGATGACGAAAGTTGTCGCCGCCGAATTCTTCGACAAGACCACGCTTCGCCTCTGGCCACCGGCCAGCAAAGGAAGCGTCGGACTGAAGAAGATCATCAAGAATTCCTTTGCCGGAACGCCTGACGTGCAACTGACCTTTGCCGGCGACGAAGGCGACTGGACGCTGCCGCTGTCGCGGGTGGATCAGCTCTACCCGACTTATCGCCAATGCCTCAAGCGCCTCGAGGCCGGCGAAAAACCCAAGCAGGATTCGGCAACCAGCAAGCCGTTCTGACAACCTTCCCGGTTCAGCCCATCGGCGGCGGCACCGTCTCGCGGATCAGGCTGCGCACGGCCTCGATATCGCCGTTCAGCGGCCGCTCGTCGCCATAATGGAAGACCCGCTGCCGCACGGCTTGGTAGACAAGATCCGTACCCGGCGCCCGCGGCGCCGTCACTGCCAGAAAATCATGCGCCTGGGCGGCGGCCATCAGCTCGATCGCCAGGATATATTCGGCATTGTCGATGATCGCGAGCAGTTTGCCGGCGGCAGCCGTCGGATGGGCGAGGAAATCCTCCTGCAGGCCGGAGGTGAGGCCGCCGTCCAGGGCCGCGGGTGCTGCAAGCCGGCGGTTCTCGTTGCTGAGTGCGGCGGCAGTATATTGGGCGATCATGAAGCCGGAATGGCTGCCGGCGTCACTCGCCAGAAAAGGCGGCAGGCCGCTGACCAGCGGATTGACCAGCCGGTCCATGCGCCGTTCGCTGATCGCGCCGATCTGCGCCAGCGCAATGGCGAGGCTATCGGCCGCCTGGCCGAGCGCCGGGGCGACCGCATGCGCCTCGGAGGAGACGATCGGGTGTTCCGGCGTGCCGGAGACGGCGGGATTATCCGTCACCGAGGCGAGTTCCTGATCGACGATACGGGCGGAATTGTCGAAAACGTCGCGGGCGGCGCCATGCGCGTGCGGCACCGAACGAAGGCTGAGCGCATCCTGGGTGCGCCGGCCGAAGGCGACGGCGACAAGGCCGCTGGCGTGAAGCCGGGCGCGCAGCGTCGCGCCGACCTTTTCGATCCCGGCCGACGGGCGCAGCGCCAGCACGGCTTCGTCGAAGGCGGTGATCTGGCAGCCTGCCGCTTCGAGCGTCAGTGCGGCGATCGCATCGGCCCAGTCGAGCAGCCATTCGGCGCGGGAAAGTGCTGTGGCGGTGAGACCGGTGGCGCAGGCGGTGCCGTTGACAAGGCTCAGCCCCTCCTTGGCGCCGAGCACCAGCGGCTGAAGGCCGATCGCCGCCAGCGCCTCGCGGCCGCTCATGCGCCGGCCGGCAAGCGTGGCGCTGCCTTCGCCGATCAGAACAAGCGCAATATGGGCATTGTGGACGAGATAACCGGCGGAACCCTTGGACGGCACGTCGGGAATGCAGTCATGCTCCAGCATGGCTGTGAGATGCTCGACGATCGCACGCCGTACGCCGGAATGGCCGTGGGCGAAATTGGCAATCTGAGCGGCGATGATGGCGCGCACTTCGCGACCGCCCAGCAACGGCCCGACGCCGCAGGCATGACTGAACACGATGCTGCGCGACAAAAGGCTCTGCGAGGCGCGATCGACGACCGTATCGGCCAGCGCCCCGACGCCGGTGTTGACGCCATAGGCGCGCACGCCGGTCTCGACGATGCTGGCGACGATGCGGCTTGCCTGCTCGATACGCGCCCAGGCGGCGGCCGATAGCGCCAGCGCCTCCCCTGCCCCGACACGGGCGACATCGCGCCAGGTCAGCAGGGTCTCGATGGTTTTGGTCATTGACCGCTTCCGAAATGGCCGATGAACTGGCGGAAGGCGGGTGTGGCGCTGCCGGTAAACATGTCGTCGGGCTTGCCGCTGCTTTCGATCAGCCCTTCGCGCATGAAGACGACGCGGTTCGAGACGTTGCGGGCAAAGCTCATCTCATGGGTGACGACGAGCATGGTCATACCTTCCTCGGCCAGCGCGCGCATGACGCGCAGCACCTCGCCGACGAGTTCCGGATCCAATGCAGAGGTCGGCTCGTCGAAGAGCATCACCTTCGGTTTCATCGCCAATGCACGGGCGATTGCGGCGCGCTGCTGCTGGCCGCCGGAGAGATGGGCGGGATAGGCGTGGCGCTTATCGGCGATGCCCACCTTTTCGAGCAGCGCTTCGGCCTCGGCGATGCAGTCGGCACGCGGCCGCTTCAGCACATGGATCGGGCCCTCGATGACGTTCTGCAGGATCGTCATATGGGACCAGAGATTGAAGGACTGGAACACCATGCCGAGTTCGGATCTTATATGGTCGACCTGCTTCTGGCTCGCCGGTTTGCTGCGCCCGTTTTTGTGCACCATCTCGATGTGCTCGCCATCGACCCAGATCTCACCATCGCTTGCGGTCTCGAGCATGTTGATGCAGCGCAGAAAGGTCGATTTGCCGGAGCCCGAGGCGCCGAGCAGCGAAATCACGTCGCCGTCCTCAGCATCAAGCGAAATGCCGCGCAGCACTTCGTGCGTACCGAAGCTCTTGCGGATATTGCGGACCGAAAGTCGGGTTACGCCTGGCATGGTTGCTCCAATCGGTTGAAGTTCGGCCTAGGCCTTCAGCGCCTGCGGCGCGGCGCGGCGGTGTCGGGACAGCGAATATTCGAGCAGGGCCATGCCCTGCAGGATGATGAAGTTGAGGACGAGGTAGATGATCGCCGAGCAGAGGAAGACTTCCATCGTCCGGTAGGTCTGCGAGATCAGCCGCTGGGCGACACCGGTGACCTCCCAGACGGTGACGAGGCTTGCGAGCGCTGTCGACTTCATCATCAGCACGATCTCGGTGGAATAGGCCGGCAGCGCATGGCGGAAGGCGATCGGCGCCAGAATGCGGCGCACCAGCAGAAAGCCGGACATGCCGATCGAGCGGGCCGCCTCGATCTCCTTCGGCGAAATAGCGCGGATGCCGCCGCGAAAAATCTCCGCCGTGTAGCCGGCGGTGCAGAGCGCCAGCGACAGCACGGCGCAGACCATCGGCTCGCGCAGGAACGGCCAGAGGAAGGAATAGCGGATGACGCCGAACTGGCCGAGGCCGTAAAACACCAGGAACATCTGGATCAGCAGCGGAGAGCCGCGGAAGATGAAGATGTAGCCCTTGGCGAAACCCGAAAGCGCGCGGTTGCCGCTGACCCGCATCGAGACGATGACGAGCGCCAGCAGGCCGCCGAAGACGATCGACAGCGAAAACAGGATCAGCGTCGTCGGCACCGCCTTGAGCAGCGTGACCATGGTCGAAGCAAGAAAGGTGAAATCCATCATCGCTCCTTACGCCTGGCCCATGGCGGCGGCCGGCATGCTGCGGTTGGCGCGACGTTCCGCACCGTTGAAAATCCGGTCGGAAAGACTGGTCAGGATCAGATAGAGGCAGCCACCGGCGATGAAGAACAGGAAATATTGCCGGGTCGAGCCCGCCGCCACCTGGCTGGTGCGCATCAACTCGGCAAGGCCGGTGACGGAAATCAGTGCGGAATCCTTGAGGCTCAGCTGCCAGACATTGCCGAGGCCGGGAATGGCCAGCCGCAGCACCTGCGGCATAATGATCCGGCGCAGCCGCATGCCGCGATGCATGCCGATCGCCGAGGCCGCCTCCAGTTCACCCTTGGAGATGGCGAGGAAGGCGCCGCGAAACACCTCGGCCTGATAGGAGCCGGAGATGATGCCGACGGCAAGCGCGCCGGCGGCAAAAGAGGGCAGGCCGAGGAAACCCTCGTAACCCATCGCCTTGCCGATCGAGGTGATGGCCGACGAGCCGCCGAAATAGATGAGATAGATGATCAGCAGTTCAGGCACGCCGCGAAACACCGTCGTATAGATGTTGCCGAGCGTGACGAGGGCAAGATTGCCGGAGAGTTTCGCCGCCGCGACGATTGCGCCGAGCACCGCGCCGATCGCCAGCGCCGTTGCCGTGACCGCCAGCGTCATCAACGTAGCGGCAATGAGCAGCGCTCCCCATCCGGTCGAGCCGAAGCCGAGCAGTTCCAAGCTTGCCATAGCGTCCGTTCCCCGTCCGTGGCAGTGTTTTGCGGGCTAACAATAGCATGCCGTCTCCGGCGATAAAGCCGGAGACAGGTGTTTGCGGCCGGAAGGCCGAAACGCTTATTGCTGCGGGCTGACGTCGACCTTGAACCACTTCATCGAGAGGTTCTTGACGGTGCCGTCGGCGAGCGTGGACTTGATCGCTTCGCTGAACTTGTCACGCAGATCCGTGTCGGCCTTGCGGACGCCGAGGCCTTCGCCCTCGCCCCAGATCGAACCGACGATCTCCGGACCGGTGAAGTCGAGTGCGCCGTTCGCACTTTGGAAGGCGTTGGCGAAATAGACGGCGTCGTCGAAGCCGAGGTCGATGCGGCCGTTCTGCAGGTCGAGGTCACGGTCGGCGCCGGTCTTATATTCGCGGATCTCGGCAATATCGCCGAAATTGTCATAGACGAACTTGGCGTAGACGGTCGCCGCCTGAATGCCGATCGTCTTGCCCTTGAAAGCGGCCTTCAGCGCATCGATCTCCTTCACGCCGGTCTGGCCGGGCGTCATCTTGATCGTGGCGCCGGTGCCGGCGGCCTTGGCGAGCGGGCTGTCCTTGGCGGTGGCGAAGGCGGCAGGGGTGGCGGCATAGGGAATGGTGAAGTCGATGACCTGCTTGCGCTCCTCGGTGATCGACAGCGCATCCATGATGACATCGAATTTGCCGGCGTTGAGCGCCGGGATCATGCCGTCCCAGTCGGAAGCGACCAGCGTGCATTCGATCTTGGCGCGTTCGCACAGCACCTTGGCAAGCTCCGGCTCGAAGCCGCCGAGCGTTCCGTCGGCATTGGTGAGGTTCCACGGCGCGTAGGCGCCTTCAAGCGTGATGGTCGCCTTCGTCCAGTCCTTGGAAAAGGCCGGTGCTGCAAAGGCGGAAAAAGCCGCCACGCCGCAAAATAGGATTGCGCTGAATTTCATTGATGAATTCTCCTCTGGAGTTGAAACAGACCTTGCGGCACCACGGCCGATCTTCGCCGGCTTGCCCTTTCCTGTCCTTTTTATCATTCGGACCGATTGGGAGGTTGTATATGGTACCATATGAGATATTTTGTGATATGCAAGAGGAAAGTCGATTTATGTGGCGAATTCCATTCGTGCAAAAGGAATAGGCAATGAAGCGTTCCGGCGAGATGAAGCGCGAGTTGGCGGAAAATGATAGCACGCCGCTTTATGCCGGCGTCAAGCAGGTGATCCTCGACCGCATCCACAGCGGCGAATGGCCGCCGAAATACCGCGTGCCGTCGGAAAACGAACTGGTCGTCGAGCTCGGCGTCAGCAAGATGACCGCCAACCGGGCGCTGCGCGAACTTGCCAATGAAGGCGAACTCGTCCGCATCCAGGGTGTCGGCTCTTTCGTCGCCGAGCGCAAGGGTTATTCGGCGCTGTTCGAGGTGCGCAACATCGCCGAGGAAATCGCCGAGCGCGGCCATGTCCACGAGGCCTCGGTCATCGTCCTCGCCCAGGAAACAGCCTCTCCGGAGATCGCCGACGCTTTGGAGCTTGCGATCGGCGCGGCGGTCTTCCACTCGCTGATCGTCCACAGCGAAAACGGCGTTCCGGTGCAGATCGAGGACCGTTTCGTCCATCCGGAGGCTGCTCCCGAATATCTCGGCCAGGATTTCACGACGCTGACGCCGAATGCCTATCTGACGGCCGCCGCCCCGCTCAGCGGCTCCGAGCATGTCGTCGAGGCGGCGATGCCGCAGACCTGGGAATGCAAGCTCCTGACCATCCTGAACACCGAGCCGTGCCTGACGATCCGCCGGCGCACATGGTCGGCAAAACAGGTGGTCTCGACCGCCCGCCTCGTCTATCCCGGCTATCGCTACCGGCTCGAAGCGCGCAGCGGCAAGATGTTCGAGGACTGAAAGTCCTCGCCATGTTGTATATGGAACATGGCGTTATTGTGATGCCGGGGTGAAACGCGCCACCAGCGCGTGACGATCGCCGGGATAGGTAAAGCGCACATGCGTTACCGGGCCGGCGCCGCTCCAGGTGCGGCGTTCGACGACGAGGCAGGCGGCGTTGCGGGCGATGTCGAGAACTGCTGCCACTTCGGCATTGGCCGAGACGGCGTGGATCCGGTGTTCGGCCGTGCTCCACGGCACCTGGTTGAGCAGCCAGGGACCCGGCGCCATCGTCAGGAAATCGGCATCGGCGGCTTCCGGGACAGTCGCCAGGCTGATCAGCCGCTCCTCCAGGCAGAAGGGCCGCGCGCCGGCATTGTGGATGCAGACCACCTCGACGACCGAGGACGCCACCGGCAGTTCCAGCCGGCGGCTGTCGTCCGCCTTGGCCTTACGGCTGGTCTTCTTCGAAACAGCATAGGAATAGGGCAGGTTCAGCGACTGCACCTCGGCCTTGATGTCGTGGATTTCGAGGACGGCCGATTGCGCCTGCGGCTGGGTGACGAAGCTGCCGGATTTCTTGCGGCGCTCGATGAGGCCAGCCTTGGCGAGCTGGGTCAGCACCTTGTTCACCGTCATGCGCGAGACGTCGTACTGGGTGGCGAGATCGACCTCGAAGGGGATGCGATGCCCCGGCGGCCATTCGCCCGAGACGATACGGCCCTCGATGTCGCCGAGGATGCGCTGATGCAAGGTGGGATCCCTGCGTTGATTCATCGCCACGTTCCGATTGTTCTCCCGCTCTAGTTCGAATGCTTGCTCATGAAAAGCGCTTTTTCAGACAGCCAGCAATTCGCCCATCGCGGCGAGGAAACGCCGGTCGATGGCGTCACGTTTGAGATGGCGACCACCCTCCACCTGCTTGCGGCCGCGCGCCCAGACGCAATCGACGGAAATGCCGCCGGCAAACAGCCAGTGATCGAGGATCTGGTCGTCGGAGAGATAGGGAACGGCTGATGTATCGAGCGAAACGATATCGGCGTGATGGCCTTCGACGAGACCCGCCGGCGCCTTCAAAGCGGCACCGCCGCCGGCAAGCGCCTGGGTGAACAGGCAAAGCGCCGTCGAACCACCGGGTGCTGCAACGACATTGCGGGCGCGCAGCGGCAGGCGCTGCGAATATTCGAGCTGGCGCAGTTCTTCCGATACCGAGATCAGCACGTTGGAATCCGAGCCGATGCCGTAACGCCCGCCCTCTTCGAGGAAGAGCGGCGCGGCAAAGGCGCCGTCACCGAGATTGGCTTCGGTGATCGGGCAGAGGCCGGCAATCGCCCCGCTTTTCGCCATCCGCCGCGTTTCGTCGTCGGTCATGTGCGTCGCGTGGATCAAGCACCAGCGCTCATCCACCGGCGCATGATCGAGCAGCCATTCCACCGGCCGCGCGCCGGACCAGGCGATGCAGTCTTCGACCTCCTTGAGCTGCTCGGCGACATGGATGTGGATCGGGCCGTCGCCGGCCATCGACACCAGCCTTGCCAACTCGTCGGGGGTTGCGGCACGCAGGCTGTGCGGCGCCAGGCCGAGTTCGGCGCCGTCGAGCCGGCTGGTTACCGCCCGGCATCCCTCCATCAGCCTTTCGAAGCTTTCGAGCGAATTGATGAAACGCCGCTGGCCATCGATCGGCGCAGCACCGCCAAAGCCGGAATGGGCATAGAACACCGGCAGCAGCGTCAGGCCGAGGCCGGTCTCTTCGCTCGCCGCACCGATGCGTTCGGCAAGCTCGGCAATATTGGCGTAAGCGCCGCCATCCCTATCGTGATGGAGATAGTGGAATTCGCCGACGCGGGAAAATCCGGCCTCCAGCATTTCGGCATAGAGCTTGGCGGCAACGGCTTCGACGTGATCCGGCGTCATCGCCAGGGCGAACTTGTACATGACCGTGCGCCAGCTCCAGAAGCTGTCATTGGCCGGGCCGCGCACTTCGGCAAGGCCGGCCATCGCCCGCTGGAAGGCATGGCTGTGCAAGTTTCCCATGGCCGCAACGACAAAAGCATGGCGTTCGTCGCCGGGCTGAGGCGAGACGCCGGCCTCGACCCTGGCGATGCGTCCGGCTTCGAGCGTCAGCCGCACGTCCTTCTGCCAGCCTTGCGGCGTCAGCGCCGTGCCTGCGTGAAGTATGGTCATGACCGTCCCTCTCCTCTTACCGCGCCGTTGCTCTTTCTTTTCCAGAAAAGCGCGCAAAATTTCTCTTGTCACCTGCTTATTATGTATATACATGTTTCGACATAAGGAAAGGCGCAAAGCTGATGACCGGGAACAATTTTTCTGAAGGTACCTCATCCCCAGACGTTCGGCCGGTGCTGTGGCGCAATGCGCGCCTGGCCACGCTTGCGTCTGAGGACGGGCTCGGTATCGTCGAAAAGGGCGCAGTGCTCACCGAAAACGGCCGCATCACCTTTGCCGGCGCCGAAAGCGAGCTGCCGGCTTCCGCCATTGAACGCTCCGACATCGTCGATCTCGAAGGCCGCTGGGTCACGCCCGGCCTCGTCGACTGCCACACCCATATCGTCCACGGCGGCAACCGCGCCCGCGAGTTCGAGATGCGCCTTCAAGGTGCAACCTATGAGGAGATTGCGCGTGCCGGCGGCGGCATCGTCTCCTCGGTGACGGCAACCAATGCGCTCTCGGTCGAAGAACTCGTCAGCGGAGCCCTGCCGCGGCTCGATACGCTGCTTGCCGAAGGCGTGACGACGATCGAGATCAAATCCGGCTATGGGCTGAACCGATCCGGCGAAGTGAAGATGCTGCAAAGTGCCCGCCTGCTCGGTCATGTCAGGCCGGTCCGCGTCGCCACCAGCTACCTCGGCGCCCATGCGACGCCGGTGGAATACAAGGGTCGCAACGGCGATTATCTCGATGATGTCGTGCTGCCCGGCCTCGACGACATGTTCAACCTCGGCCTTGCCGATGCAGTCGACGGCTTCTGCGAAGGCATTGCCTTCTCGACGGCCGAGATCGCCCGGGTTTTCGACAAGGCGAAGGCACTTGGCCTGCCGGTCAAGCTGCATGCCGAGCAGCTCTCCAATCTCGGTGGCGCCAAGCTCGCCGCGTCTTACGGCGCGCTTTCGGCCGATCACCTCGAATATCTCGACGATGATGGCATTGCCGCGATGGCCGCTGCCGGCACCGTCGCCGTGCTGCTGCCCGGCGCCTTCTACGCCATCCACGAGAAGCAGAAGCCGCCGGTGGAGGCGTTGCGCCGGGCCGGCGTGCCGATCGCGATCGCCACCGATTGCAATCCCGGCACCTCGCCGCTGACCTCGATGCTGCTGACCATGAATATGTCGGCGACGCTGTTCGGCCTCACCGTCGAAGAATGCATCGCCGGCGCCACCCGCGAAGGTGCCCGCGCGCTCGGCCTGATCGGCGAGACCGGAACGCTCGAGCCCGGCAAATCCGCCGACCTTGCCGTCTGGAATATCGAAAGCCTGGCCGAGCTCGTCTACCGCATCGGCTTCAATCCGCTTCACGCACGCGTCTTCAAGGGCGAAAGGAACGGTCGATGACCATTACGCTCCACCCAGGTTCCGTCTCCCTCAGGGATTTGGAAATCATCTATTGGACCGGCGAGCCGGCAAGGCTCGATCCCGGCTTCGATGCCGGCATCGCCAAGGCCGCCGCTCGGATCGCCGAGATCGCCGCCGGCAATGCGCCTGTCTACGGCATCAATACCGGCTTCGGCAAACTCGCCTCGATCAAGATCGACAGCGCCGATGTCGCGACGCTGCAGCGTAATCTGATCCTGTCGCATTGCTGCGGCGTCGGCGCGCCGCTGCCTGACAATATCGTCCGGCTGATCATGGCGTTGAAGCTGGTCTCGCTCGGGCGCGGCGCCTCCGGCGTGCGGCTGGAGCTGGTGCGGCTGATCGAGGGCATGCTTGATACGGGCGTTATCCCGCTGATCCCAGAAAAGGGTAGTGTCGGCGCCTCCGGCGACCTTGCACCGCTCGCTCATATGGCGGCGGTGATGATGGGCGAGGCCGAAGCCTTTTTCGCCGGCGAACGCCTCTCGGGTCGGGAAGCCCTGGAACGGGCTGGACTGAAACCGGTGGTGCTCGCCGCCAAGGAAGGCCTGGCGCTGATCAATGGCACCCAGACCTCGACGGCGCTGGCACTGGCCGGCCTCTTCCGCGCCCATCGCGCCGCGCAGACGGCGCTGATCACCGGCGCCATGTCCACCGACGCCGCCATGGGCTCTTCGGCACCCTTCCATCCGGATATCCACACATTGCGCGGCCACAAGGGCCAGATCGACACGGCATCGTCGCTTCGCGCCCTGCTCGAAAACTCCGTCATTCGCCAGAGCCATATCGAGGGCGACGAGCGCGTGCAGGATCCCTATTGCATCCGCTGCCAGCCGCAGGTCGACGGCGCCTGCCTCGATCTGCTGCGCTCGGTCGCCCGCACCTTGGAAATCGAAGCCAACGCAGTCACCGACAACCCGCTGGTCCTGTCCGACAATTCTATCGTCTCTGGCGGCAATTTCCACGCCGAACCCGTCGCCTTCGCCGCCGACCAGATCGCGCTGGCCGTCTGCGAGATCGGCGCGATTTCGCAGCGCCGCATCGCGCTGCTGGTCGACCCCACCCTCTCCTACGGTCTGCCGGCCTTCCTCGCCAAGAAGCCTGGCCTGAACTCCGGGCTGATGATTGCCGAGGTTACCTCGGCGGCGCTGATGTCGGAGAACAAGCAGATGTCGCACCCGGCCTCGGTCGATTCGACCCCGACCTCGGCCAACCAGGAAGACCATGTCTCGATGGCCTGCCACGGCGCCCGCCGTCTGCTCGGCATGACCGAAAATCTGTTCGCCATCATCGGCATCGAAGCGCTGACCGCCGCGCAAGGCGTCGAACTGCGAGCACCGCTGGCGACCAGCCCCGAGCTTTTGAAAGCGATCGCCGCGATCCGCGCTAAAGTTCCAAGCCTCGATAGTGACCGCTACATGGCCAATGACCTCGCTGCCGCCGCCGAACTGGTGGCGACGGGTGCGCTGAACGGCGCTGTTTCATCGGGCATTCTGCCGGTTCTGGAGGGTTGATCGTGATGGATGTGCGCTTGGCACCCCCCTCTGCCCTGCCGGGCATCTCCCCCACAAGGGGGGAGATCGACTCGCGGGTAGAATCTCGCCAAACAATTCGTGTTGGAATGAGCGGGTTCCCCCAGCTGATCTCCCCCCTTGTGGGGGAGATGTCCGGCAGGACAGAGGGGGGTAACGCCCCCAACGCCGGAGCGCTTTGCCCATGAGCGCCCCTGTCTTCGAAATCCATCGGGGCACCTCCCCCGTCATCCTCGCCTTCCCCCACACCGGCACCGACGTGCCGGCGGAGATTGCAGATCGCCTCAACGACAACGGTCGGATCCTCGCCGATACCGACTGGCACATCCACCAGCTCTATGACGGGCTGCTCTACGATGTGACGGTGGTGCGCGCCACCTTCCACCGCTACGTCATCGACGCCAACCGCGATCCTGCCGGCGTCAGCCTCTACCCCGGCCAGAACACCACCGGCCTCATTCCCGAGACGGACTTCGACGGCAAGGCGATCTGGAAGGACGGTCAGGCGCCCGATGCAGCCGACATCGCCGCGCGGCTGCGGGATTTTCATGCGCCCTATCACGCCGCCCTTGCCGCCGAGATCGAGCGCGTCAGGGCAATCCATGGCGTGGCGATCCTTTACGACTGCCACTCGATCCGCTCTCACATTCCCTTCCTGTTCGAAGGCAAGCTACCGGATTTCAACATCGGCACCGATATGGGCAGGACCTGCGACAGCGCCATCGAGCAGGCGACGCTGACAGTCGTCGAAGCCGCCGAAGGCTACGATAGCGTGCTCAACGGCCGCTTCAAAGGCGGCTGGACGACCCGCCATTATGGCCGGCCGGAGGCCGACGTGCATGCGATCCAGATGGAGCTTGCGCAGTCGACGCATCTGCAGACCGAGACGCCGCCCTTCTTCTACGACACCGCCAAGGCGGACAGACTTCGCGTCCATCTCAAAAATATTCTGGTGCGCATCGAGCAAATTGCGCCAGACCTGAAACGATAACGATCACTCGACAGGGGAACCGCTATGACCAATCCACGTCACAATATCCGCGAAATCCGCGCGCCCCGCGGCAATGAACTCAATGCCAAGAGCTGGATGACCGAAGCGCCGCTGCGCATGCTGATGAACAATCTCGATCCCGACGTTGCGGAAAATCCGAATGAGCTCGTCGTTTACGGCGGCATCGGCCGCGCCGCCCGCACCTGGGAAGATTTCGACCGCATCGTCGCGACGCTGAAGACGCTGACGGAAGAGGAAACGCTGCTCGTTCAATCCGGCAAGCCGGTCGGCGTCTTCCGCACCCACAAAGACGCGCCGCGGGTGCTGATCGCCAATTCCAACCTGGTGCCGCATTGGGCGACCTGGGATCATTTCAACGAGCTGGATAAAAAGGGCCTTGCCATGTACGGCCAGATGACGGCCGGCTCGTGGATCTATATCGGCACGCAGGGCATCGTCCAGGGCACCTACGAGACCTTCGTCGAGGCCGGTCGTCAGCATTATGGCGGCAATCTCAAGGGCAAATGGATCCTGACCGGCGGCCTTGGCGGCATGGGCGGCGCCCAGCCGCTGGCCGCCGTCATGGCCGGCGCCTGCTGCCTGGCCGTCGAATGCAATCCCGACTCGATCGATTTCCGTCTGCGCACCCGCTATGTCGACGCCAAGGCCGAGACGCTCGACGAAGCGCTCGAGATGATCGACCGCTGGACCAAATCAGGCGAAGCCAAATCCGTCGGCCTGCTCGGCAATGCCGCCGAAATCCTGCCGGAAATGGTCCGCCGCGGCATCCGCCCCGACATGGTCACCGACCAGACCTCCGCCCATGACCCGATCAACGGTTACCTGCCGAAAGGCTGGACGATGGCCGAGTGGAAGGCAAAGCGCGAGAGCGATCCGAAGGCCGTGGAAAAAGCTGCACGCGCCTCGATGCGTGAACATGTCGAAGCGATGATCGCTTTCTGGGACGCCGGTATTCCGACACTCGACTATGGCAACAATATCCGCCAGGTCGCCAAGGAAGAAGGCTTGGAAAACGCCTTCGCTTTCCCGGGCTTCGTGCCGGCCTATATCCGCCCGCTGTTTTGCCGCGGCATCGGCCCCTTCCGCTGGGCCGCCCTTTCCGGCGATCCGGAGGATATCTACAAGACCGATGCCAAGGTGAGGGAACTGACCCCCGGCAATACCCACCTGCACAACTGGCTCGACATGGCCAGGGAGCGCATCGCCTTCCAGGGCCTGCCGGCGCGCATCTGCTGGGTCGGCCTCGGCGACCGTCACCGCCTGGCTCTCGCCTTCAATGAAATGGTCAGAAGCGGCGAGCTTTCCGCTCCGATCGTCATCGGCCGCGATCACCTCGATTCCGGCTCCGTCGCCTCGCCGAACCGCGAAACGGAAGCGATGAAGGACGGCTCCGACGCTGTCTCCGATTGGCCGCTGCTGAATGCCCTGCTCAACACGGCGTCGGGCGCCACCTGGGTGTCGCTGCATCATGGCGGCGGCGTCGGTATGGGCTTCTCGCAGCACTCGGGCGTCGTCATTTGCGCCGACGGCACCGACGACGCGGCAAAGCGTCTCGAGCGGGTGCTCTGGAACGACCCGGCAACCGGCGTCATGCGCCACGCCGACGCGGGCTATGACATCGCCCTCGACTGCGCCAAGGAAAAGGGCCTGCGCCTGCCCGGCATTCTCGGGAACTGAGCTCGATGAAAATCCTGCGCGCCGGCGATCACAAGCGCATGCCGTGGAAGAACGGCAAGGGAGAGACGGTGGAGATCGCCGTCTTTCCGCCTGACGCTTCGGTCAATGATTTCGACTGGCGCATCAGTATGGCAACGGTCGCAGCGGACGGCCCGTTTTCGATCTTTGCCGGCGTCGACCGGACGCTGGCAATCCTTGACGGCAACGGCATGGTGCTCGATATCGAAGGCAGCCAGCCGGTGCTGCTGACGAGCGCGAGCGATCCGCTGGCTTTTGCGGCGGATATCCCTGTCGATGCCAGGCTCGAGAACGGAGCGATCACCGACCTCAACGTCATGACGCGCCGAAACGGGCTTGCCCACACGCTGATCAGGATCGACCTCGCGGGCGCCAGGACCGTGCCGCTGGCGTCGTCGACATGCCTGTTTCTCTGCCACCGCGGGGCACTATCGTTCCGGTGGCATGGCGAGACCGGCGCGCTTGCGGCCGGCGACGCGCTGCTGATTGAGGATGCGGCCGGAACCGCGCTGGAAATCGACGGCGAAGCAAGATCTTATCTCGCCTCGGTCACCATACGCTGATTTTTGCGCAACACGCTGAAAAGTTTAAACAATCTGGCCGAAAACAAAGCATCCGCATCGACGATCTGCATCTCAGGCCATGGACGTCATTCCTGGTTTCGGTCTAAACTTTGCCCTTCTGATGCAGAAGAAGACCTAGACCGCCCACGACGTGCTGGGTGGCAAGGGAGCAGGCGTGACGGATCCATACGATATTCTCGGCGTTAAACGCGATGCGGACGAGGCGCAGCTGAAGGCCGCCTATCGGCGTCATGCAAAAATTGCCCATCCTGATTCAGGCGGTGATTCGGAAGCCTTTGCCCATCTGCAGAAAGCCTATGAGCTGCTTCTCGATCCGGTCCGGCGCAAAGTCTACGACGATACCGGCTACGACGTCGAATTCGCCGATGCCGCCGAGCTGCAGGCGCTTGTCATGATCGAGAAGCTCGTCACCGATGCGGTGCTCGACGAGCGCGTGCCCGGAAGTTTCGATCCCGTCGCCGTCATGCAGGACAGCCTTTCCGAGGAACTGCGCAAGGCGCGGTTCAGCAAGAGCGAGCTGGAACGCCACGCCTCGCGCATCGGCCTGCATCTGGAGCGGCTCGAAAAACAATCCGGCCGAGATGTGCTCGCGCACATGTTCCGCGCCCGCATCGAAGCGATCGGCAAGGCGGTCGCGGAAACCGAGGCGAAGATCAAGGCAGCCGAACGCGCCGCCGACATGCTCGCCGGCTATATCTACGACATCGACCCGCCGCCGCTGCCGGATGCCGCGGTCGCCAACATCGAATGGGCCGAGACATCGAGAAGCCGCTCCACCGGCTGAAGGAGCAATCTGGCCGGGGGTGACCGGAAATCAGCGCAGCCCAAGGTATGCCAATGGCGGTTTGCCGAACGCACGTTTAAACATGATCGTAAACGCGGCCGGGTTCTCGTATCCCAATTCCATCGCCACTGAGGTCACGGATTGACCGGCGGAGAGTTGTGGCAAAGCTGAAAGAAGACAGGCCTGTTGCCGCCACCCGACAAAACTCAACCCGGTCTGCTGTCGGAAAATGCGTGTGAAGGCACGCCGGCTCATCCCAAGGTCCCTGCTCCAGTCATCGGTCGTCTGATGAATGTTTGGCTGTCCCACGAACTCCCGGCACTTTTTGGCCAAGCGTTCGTCCGATGGAAACGGCAGTGACAAAGGCAGACTCGGCAGCCGTTCCATCTCGTATAGCGTTAGATCCATCAGTGCCTGACTGCGACCGTCGGCTTCCATATCGAGAGAAAGCCCCGTCACTTCGCCTATCAGACTCCGCATGAAAGAAGTGATCTCAAGAACCTGGCAGTGTACTGGCATAGCGTCTGCGCGGTCGGTTTCGACATAAAGGCTCTGCATTCGGACCAGACCCACCGCGCGAACGCTATGCCGCACGCCCGCTGGGATCCACATACCACGATGCGGCGGCATCACCCATTTTCCTTCCGGTGTGGTCAGGACAATGAGGCCTGAGGTCGCGTTCATAAGCTGGCCGCGTCGATGTTCGTGGGGCTCTATCAAAAACCCGTCGGCGTAATCGTGGCCCAGCCCGATTACCGGCCGGGGAAGGTGATCAACCTTATCGATGCGAGGACTGCGCATGCCATGGCCCACTTTCGTAACATTGAGGCCCAACATCGGTGGATGGGTATCGAACCGAGCCTTAAACTGGACTGCACGATGGGGCAACCGCTCCACTCTTCGCTATCGAGGTTGTTGAATGTCGATTGCTACGTCACCGCCCATTAAAACCGAAGCGGCAGTCTTCTCGGTTCTGGGTGCAGCCAGCTTATGTCATTTTCTAAATGACATGATGCAGGCTCTGCTTCCTGCCGTTTACCCGATCTTGCAAAGCAATTTTACGCTTTCGTTCGCGCAAATCGGAATGCTGACTCTCGTCTACAACCTGACGGCGTCAATTCTGCAGCCGTTCATTGGGGCATATACAGATCGGCGGCCTATGCCGTATTCACTCCCAGTCGGCATGGCATCTTCCATGTTAGGCCTCATCACCCTTGCCTATGCCCCAAGTTACGAGGTGCTGCTTGCGGGCGGGGTATTGCTGGGGCTTGGCTCATCGATCTTTCATCCGGAAACCTCCCGGATAGCTCGTCTGGCTTCAGGTGGTTCGCACGGCCTGGCACAATCCCTGTTTCAGGTCGGCGGCAATTTCGGGTCAGCTGTGGGCCCGCTCGCTGCGGCGTTCATAATCCTTCCGCGGGGGCAAGACGGCCTTGCATGGTTCGCTCTGGCTGCGTTGGCAGGCATGATTATCCTGACGGCTCTGGGTCGCTGGTACAAACAGAATGGCCACGCGGAACGCCCGAAAGCTGGCGCTGTGGTTCGACACTCGACCGTTTCCCGAAAAAAAGTGTTGGCCGTCATGGCGGTGCTGATTGCTCTGCTGTTTTCGAAATACATCTACCTCGCCGCCTTCACGAGCTATTACATCTTCTACCTGATGGAAAAGTTCGGCTTGAGCACTCGGGATGCACAGCTTTACCAGTTTGTGTTCTTCGGGGCGGTTGCGGCCGGCACGATCGCTGGCGGGCCGATCGGCGACAGGCTCGGCCGGAAACTGGTGATTTGGGTTTCCATTCTAGGGGTTCTTCCCTTCACTCTGGTTCTTCCACACGTCGGTCTTGTCCCGACAGTTGCCTTGAGCGCTATCATAGGTTTCGTCCTCGCTTCCGCGTTTCCGGCGATCGTTGTCTATGGGCAGGAGCTGATGCCAGGCCGGGTTGGAATGGTTTCCGGGCTGTTCTTCGGATTCATTTTCGGGATTGGTGGTATCGGCGCGGCGATGCTTGGCGCATTGGCTGACTGGAAGGGCATAGTTTTCGTATTCGATATCTGCGCCTTCCTTCCGGCGATCGGCATCCTCACCATTTTCCTCCCGAATGTGCGGGAAATCAAAGCATGATGCCGGCGAACTCTCATGGCGGCACTGTGAAAAAGGTAACACTTCTCACCGAGCATCTGAGCACACCTATCGGAACCCTCATCCTTTTCAGTGAGGAAGACGGGACACTTCGTCTGGCGGATTGGGAAGATCTGTCGGAGCGGATGAACAAGCTTTTGATCCGCCATTTCGGCATCAATGGCTTGATAAACCGAGCCATCAACCAGCGAAGCCCGTCCCACGAAGCCCTGGAGGCCTATTTTGATGGTGACCTCAACGCCCTTGCAAACGTACGCGTGAAAACCAGCGGAACCCCATTTCAGATCAAGGTGTGGGAGCAACTTTGTCTGATTCCGCCTGGTTCAACGATCAGCTACGCAGAGCTTGCCCTCCGCGTCGGGAATCCGGCCGGTACCCGGGCAGTGGGCGCGGCGAATGGAGCGAACTTCATAAACATCGTCGTCCCGTGCCATAGGGTGATCGGATCCGATGCCTCATTGACGGGGTATGGGAGCGGCCTTTCGCGCAAAAGATGGCTCCTCGATCATGAAAACGGAGCAAAGCTTCTCTTCGTTTGAACAGACCGGTTTAGCGACATGTGCCTAACAGCCTCTTTGATCCCGGGGAGGCACTCCATTCTCCCCCAACTGGGGAGCGCCACCGGTGCTCCCCTTTTTTGCTTAAAATGAAAATATCGCCTTGTTGGCAAGACACAGGTGTCCCTCACCAGTTCCTGTCCATGGGTCCGTCGGAACTCAGGAAGACAGTTTCGGATACCAGTCCGGCGCCCGGCCCTCTGGAGTGCAATCGAGCACCGTCCAGAGCGGCATCAGGTCAGGCGCGCCGCAAAGTCTACGACGATACCGGCTACGACGTCGAATTCGCCGATGCCGCCGAGCTGCAGGCGCTTGTCATGATCGAGAAGCTCGTCACCGATGCGGTGCTCGGCGAGCGCGCACCTGGAAGTTTCGATCCCGTCGCCGTCATGCAGGACAGCCTCTCCGAGGAACTGCGTAAGGCGCGGTTCAGCAAGAGCGAACTGGAGCGCCATGCCTCGCGCATCGGGCTGCATCTGGAACGGCTCGGCAAACACTCCGGCCGCGATGTCCTCGCCCATATGTTCCGCGCCCGCGTCGAGGCGATTTCGAAGGCAGTCGCGGAAACCGAGGCGAAGATCAAGGCAGCCGAATGCGCCGCCGACATGCTCGCCGGCTATATCTACGACATCGATCCGCCACCGCTGCCGGATGCCGCGGTCGCCAACATCGAATGGGCAGAGACATCGAGAAACCGCTCCACCGGCTGACGGCGGCCGGCGCCTGGAGATGTCGGCCTATTGCGCTCAGCTGAGTTCTTGGGCAAGGCCGATGAGAATCCCTTCCGGCCCACGAATATAGCAGAGCCGGTACGCGTCCTTATACTGGACGAGTTCGCCGACAAGCTGCGCGCCGCACGCGCGGAGCCTGTCAAGCGTCTCGTCGATATCATCGACGGTGAACATGACGCGAAGGTAGCCTAAGGCGTTGACCGGCGCGTTCCGATGATCTGCGATGACATCAGGAGCGAGGAAGCGGGAGAGTTCGACCCGGCTGTGTCCATCCGGTGTGCGCATCATGGCAATCTCGACATGCTGATCGCCCAGTCCGGTGATACGTCCGGCCCATTCTCCTTCGATCTCGGCCCGCCCTTCGAGCTCGAGGCCGAGTACGCGAAAGAAATCAACCGCCGCTGTGAGGTCTTCGACGACGATTCCGACGTTGTCCATTCGCTTGAGCGCCATGTTTCCAATCTCCAATGTGTCGACTACTCTTCTTCCTGACGGCGGCCATCCGGGCCGTCTCATGTCCGCATCGGAAGCTCGAATCATGGGCTGCCTCGAACAGCCAGCCCGTTTTCAAACGGTCCCTTAGTAAGACAGTTTCGGATACCAATCCGGCGCCCGGCCCTCTGGCGTGCAATCGAGCACCGTCCAGAGCGGCATCAGGTCAGGCGCGCCGCGCGGATCCTCGCCGGGATCGGCGGTCACTCCGCCCATTTCCCCGCTCCAGAAATGGCGAATAGTGCCATCGCGCCGCGTGAAAACGTTGAAGGCAGCGTCATCGCCGCCGCCCCTGCCGATGGCGTGATAGTCGCGGCTGTAATCCCTCGTCATGTCGGAATAAAGCGGCAGGTGGTGCCAGCCGCGTTCCTTCTTGAAGGCAAGCAGCCTGCCGATCGGCGAAAGCGCGACAACCGCCAGTGCAGCGCGCTGCTGGATATCAGGCACCTCGCCATCCCAGGCCGACAGCAGCGAGGTGCACATCGGGCATGGGCGCTCACGCTCCGGGCCGAACATGTAGCTGTAGATGATCAGCGTGTCCTTGTCGGCGAAGAGTTCGGCAAAGGATATCGGTCCGTCGGCACCCTCGAAGTGGTATTCCTTCGTCACCTCGCCGCCTGGCGGCAGTGCCCGGCGCTGTACCGCCACCCGCTCGATATGACGGCGCAATTCGATCTCTTCGGTGAGCAGCGCGTCGCGGGCGCTGCGATAGGCCTCGCTCTCATTGGGGAACCGAACACCGTTCCTCGCCGCAAGCACGGCGGCGGATACCAGATACTGACTATCCATGACCTTCCTCCTTGTTGGCCGCGCGTCTTTTCTGACGCGCAAATAATGTGCTGAGCCGCAAAGGAAATGGCAGCACATCGTTGGAATGACGAACGGCAGATGCGAAAATCGACAGCGCCACCTAAAAAAACGCGGAATAAAAATCCCACTTCGGAATCCCGAAATTCCGCCGCTTCGGGATTCCGAAATCCGCCGCGTTTTCGCGCGGTGTGGTCGCCAGGAATGTGTAATGATTTCAATCCCGCAACCAATTTCGGGATTCCGAAGTGCTATATAGATTATGGTGGGAGTTCCCGATCGTCTCCGTCACGACGAAAGCGGAACCCCAATCTGCCTTGTGTCTGAAAGCAAAAAGGGCGCTCGACCCTTGCGGGGAGCGCCCTTATCCTGTCGGACAGCGAACGGTTCGACGACGTCGATACCACGCGCATCCATTTTTCAGGCAGGAGCGGTATATGGACCCTTCCGGCTGGGGTTTCAAGGGACGGCCTGTACGGTAATCGAAGCAATCGCTAAAACGCCACTCCGGTGACTGGGTTGACCACCGGCCGTTCGCTTTTGTCGCTCGCTCCGGCCGGCTGCACCGTCGGTGGCGCCATCGATTCAGCGTCGGCGGGCTCCGGCTTCTCGGGAACGGCGCTGACATCCTTGGGTCGACGCTGCTCGGGCTTTACGTTTTCGTCATTCGTCGACATTGTCTGTCTCCTTTCAGGTAAGAAGTCACGGCCGTCGACATGGTTCCGATGACGGATGGAGGATTGCCGATGCTGGACAGGTTTCTGCTGCAGGGGCCGCAGGATGCGCGCTTCACCATCCTGCTGGCGCATGGCGCCGGCGCCCCGATGGATTCGGCATCAATGACGGCGGCGGCGATAGCGCTCGCTGCAGTCGGCTTCCGTGTCGTCAGGTTCGAATTCGCCTACATGGCCGCGCGCCGCACCGGGGGCCGCAAGCCGCCGCCGCGCGCCGAAACGCTCAATCCCGAATATCATGCGGCCATTACCGAGCTCGGCGCCAGCGGCCCTCTTATCATCGGCGGCAAGTCGATGGGCGGCCGGGTCGCCAGCATGGTTGCAGACGACCTCTACCGTCAGCAAAAGATCGCCGGGCTGCTCTGCCTCGGCTATCCCTTTCATCCACCCGGCCAGCCGGAGAAGCTGCGCACCGCCCATCTCAAGGGGCTGACGACGCCTGCTTTAATCTGCCAGGGAACGCGCGACGAATTCGGTACGCGAGACGAGGTGCCGGGCTACGACCTATCCGACAGGATCGAGATGCTGTGGCTCGAGGACGGCGATCACGACCTCAAGCCGCGCAAGACGATCTCCGGTTTTTCCAGCGCCGATCACCTTGCCACGATGGCCAAGGCGGTAAAGGCATGGGCCGAACGCCTCGTCATCTAGGGTGCAAGCTTCCTGACATCGATGCGCCGGTCCGTGGCGGAAACGGTGATCTCGAAGTGATCGGCCTGTACCACATCGCGAATATTGCGCGGCCGGTGCGCGGCAACGTTGACGCCGCCTCTCAGCCGAACGCTGTCATAGAGGATGCCGACGCCGCCACTCGCACGCACCCCTTCGCCCAAGACCTGCGACGCTGCATAACTCGTGCCGTCATAGACATCGGGCCGCAGCGTCTGTTCGCCGCGAATGTCGAGATAGTCGCCAATCAGGGTGGCGGCGTAGCTTCGATAGGTGCGCGCCATCGTCGCCACACCGCGCGCGACAGCTTCACGCCGGAGATGATGGCCGACCTCGGCGGCGGCCGTGTGGAGATGGTCGGCGGCGTACCAGGCACCGAGATCCGGGCCGTTGAACCGCATTCCTCCCGGCGCGACATGCAGGAATGCCGCCATGACGATGCTGGCGTTCGGCATGCCATAAACCCATTCATCTTCGGGAAGCCTGTGGATGCGGTCGGCAACGAGACGATCGTTGGTCCAGCCGGCCAGATCCATCACGGCTTCGAGATCGGCCGCCCGTGTCACCGTCTCGAAAAGCCCGATCGGCGGAAATTGCGACGGGATCAGCCGGTATGACGGACGCGGCGCCTCTGCAAAACGATCGCTCACCGGAAGACGATGTCCGTATCTTCGTAGGGCGTGAAGGCTTCGTCGAGCATATTCGGCTGCATGTAGAGACCACCGCGGGCGCCGTCGAGAAACCGCCGGACGGTCATCAACCCGTCCTGGGTCCCGCTGGTCACGATCTCAAGCGGCGGATGGCCGCCGAAAACCGGCGCCTGGTGCGGCGTGCGTAGCCAGGCGACGCCGGCGTGTTCATCGGAAAAAAGCACGCCGAGCGCCTGATGGATGCCGAGCACGGCTGAGATGCGGGTCAGCGTATCGACATCGAGCGTGAAAGCGCCATGCTCGCGCGCCTGTTTGGCCCAATTGTGGTAGGTCGACCGGGAGGGATAACCGAGCATGAGCAGACGCTGCTCCTCGCTCAGCCCCCAGAGATCGGCGATCGCCAGAAAGGTTCGCAGGGCCGGGGCGCTCAACCTCTTGCGGTTTGCCGGAGCAAACCGCTCCATTTCCAGCCGCTGTGGCCCCTGGTCTTCCCGTTGCTCCCGTCGCGCCTGCTGCATGAAAGCCTCCTGTCTTGAATTAGACATAGTTCAAATTTGGGCATTCATCAAGCGAATTTAAAGAGCCGCCTCGCGGATCGTCTGCATCAGGATCGATTGCGGCAGCGACGGCACGGCATCGGCGCGCATCGTCAACCCGACCGGCCCTTTGGTCTCGCCGGTATCGACCGGCAGAAGCGCCAGCCGCCCGTCGGCGACATCGCCGGCCACGACGCCGTTGGATATGATCCAGATCGCGTCGCTCGAGCGAAGGAAAGCGCGGCCGAAGGCATCCGACACCGTCTCAATCTGGTTCGGCAGGCTGGAGACGCCGTTGGCGATGAGGAAGTTTTCGACCACCGGCCGGATGATCGAACCCCGGGTCGGCATCAGTACCGTGTAGTCGCCGAGACCTGAAAACAAAGATTGCCTGCCGTCGAGCAGCGGGTGGCCGCCGCGCACGGCAAACACCACCTGCTCGGAATAGAGATGCTCGAAGGAAAAGCCCGCCATCTTCTCCGCCCCGGCCAAGCGTCCGACGACAACATCGAGATCGCCGACGCGAAGCTGCTCCAGCAGCACCGCATTCTCGCCGGTGACGATCTTCACCCGGCTCCAGGTCCTCTCTTTGAGGAAGAGTTCCATCGCCCGCGGCATGATGCGCGACGACACCGTCGGCAGCGCCCCGATCCGGATCGGCGGCGCATCGGAAAACTGCTCCTGCGAGACGGAATCGAGACCCTGGCGCAGCGCCGTCAGCGCCGCTCCGGCATGGCGCAGAAAGACTTCGCCGTAGCGGGTGATCTTGATACCGCGGCCATCGCGCTCGAACACGTCGACACCCAGCGCCTGTTCCAGTTCGCGGATCGTCTTGGTGACCGCCGGCTGGCTGACATGCAGCAATTCGGCTGCCTTCATGACGCTCTTTTGCCGCGCCACCTCGACAAAGGTCTGCAGATGGCGAAACTTGACGCGGCTGTCGATCATCGCTCACATAACTCCAGGGTTATCGAAAGGCCGAAAAATATCATTTTACTTAACCGGATCAACCGGTCAGTTTTGCTGTCGGAGTATTGCTGGTTGGATGGGCGAGTTTGGCGAGAAGCTTACCTCACTCTCCGTTATCCTCGGGCTTGACCCGAGGATCCATGCCACGGCTGCAGGTGAGTGCCGCGTGGATGCTCGGCTCAAGGCCGAGCATGACGGAGGGTGCCAATGCCCCTCACCCTAACCCTCTCCCCGCAAGCGGGGCGAGGGGACGAGCCAAACGTAGCGTTGAGGTTGACGGAGACGGTGCGGCATATCTCCTTCTCCCCGCTGGCGGGGAGAAGGTTGCGGCAGCCGGATGA
>NZ_AEYF01000004.1 GCF_000292525.1 Rhizobium sp. CCGE 510 | reverse complement strand
GAAGGTTGCGGCAGCCGGATGAGGGGCCGCCCCGGTTGAATTGAGGAGATTGACGTGCAGTTCGCCCGCATAAACGATGTGACGATCCATTATCAGGTCATCGGTGCGCCTGCCGACCGGCCGGTGATCGTTTTCATCAATTCGCTCGGAACGGATTTCCGCATCTGGCGCGACGTCGTGGTGCGGCTGGCCGGGGACTACGCCATCGTGCTTTACGACAAGCGCGGCCACGGGCTTTCCGATGTCGGCCAGCTCCCCTGCTCCATTGAGGACCATGCGACGGATCTCGCCGGTCTGCTCGATTTGCTCTCCGTCAAGAATGCCGTCATCTGCGGGCTCTCGGTCGGCGGCCTTATCGCCCAGTCGCTCTATCAGCGTCGGCCGGATCTCGTCGGCGCCCTGATCCTCAGCGACACCGCCCATAAGATCGGCACGGCAGAAAGCTGGAACGCCCGCATCGCCGCCGTCGAGAAAAACGGCATCACCAGCATCGTCGATCAGATCATGGAGCGCTGGTTCACGCCCGCTTTCCGCCGGCCCGAAAGCACCGCCTATGCCGGTTACTGCAACATGCTGACGCGCCAGCCGCTCGAGGGTTACATCGCCGCCTGCGAAGCGATCCGCGATGCCGATTTCACCGAAGCGGCAAGGAGGATCACTGTCCCGACGATCTGCATCGTCGGCGACCAGGACGGCTCGACGCCGCCCGATCTCGTGCTTTCCACAGCGAAGCTGATCCCCGGCGCTCGCTACGAGGTGATCGCCGATTGTGCCCATATTCCCTGCGTCGAGCAGCCGGAGGCGCTGACGGCGATCATCCGCACCTTTCTGACGTCTCTTCCTGCTGGAGAAACCAACCGATGAACGAGCCCGCCCCCTCCGAGCGTTATCGACAAGGCATGGCGACCCGCCGCGCCGTGCTCGGCGACGCCCATGTCGACCGCGCCGGCGCAGCGGCGACCGAGTTCGACCGCCCCTTCCAGGAGCTGATCACCGAAGCCGCCTGGGGTCATGTCTGGTCGCGCCCGGGGCTGACCAAGCGCGAGCGCTCGATCGTCACCATCGCGCTGCTTGCGGCGCTCGGCCAGGATGACGAGGTCGCCATGCATGTGCGCGCCACCGCCAATACCGGCGCCACTCGCGAGGATGTGTGCGAGGCGCTCCTACATGTGGCGATCTATGCCGGCGTTCCCGCCGCCAATCACGCGATCAAGATTGCCAAGCAGGCCTTTGAACAGATGGACGCCGAAAAGGCGGCCTGAGGGGGAGAGATGTCCGAATTAGTCAACCGCAAGCCCGAGACCGGCGCCTTCTTCGCCCGCGACCGCGCCTGGCATGCGCCGGCGCTGACCCCCGGCTACAAAACATCCGTGCTTCGTGCGCCGCAGCGTGCGCTGCTCTCGCTCGACGGCACGATCTCCGAAACGACCGGCCCGGTCTTCGGCCATTCGATGATCGGCGATCTCGACAACGACCTGATCCTGAATTATGCGCGCCCCGGCGAAAGCGCCATCGGCGAACGCATTATCGTCCATGGGCGCGTGCTCGACGAGCGGGCCAAGCCGGTTGCCGGTACACTGGTCGAATTCTGGCAGGCCAATGCCGGCGGGCGCTATCGCCACAAGAAGGAATCCTATCTTGCGGCGATCGACCCGAATTTCGGCGGCTGCGGTCGCGCCGTCACCGATGAGGAAGGCCGCTACCATTTCCGCACCGTTCGCCCCGGCGCCTATCCCTGGCCGAACGGCGTCAACGACTGGCGCCCCGCCCATATCCACTTCTCGATTTTCGGACACGGCTTTGCCCAGCGCCTGATCACCCAGATGTATTTCGAGGGCGACCCGATGATCTGGAAATGTCCGATCGTCGGCACCATCCCCGACAAGGCGGCGATCGAGCAGCTGATAGCACCGCTCGACTGGGGCAACACCATCCCAATGGATTCACGCGCCTATAAATTCGATATCGTGCTGCGCGGCCGCCGCTCGACGATGTTCGAAAACAGGCTGGAGGGCAACTGACCATGCAGCAGCTCGGCTACCTCAAGGAAACGCCGTCGCAGACGGCCGGTCCCTATGTCCATATCGGCCTGACCCCGAATTTCTGCGACATAACAGGCGTCTACGACAGCGATCTCGGCATCGAGATGGTCAACGAAAAGACGCTCGGCGAACGTATCACCGTCACCGGCCGCATCTTCGACGGCGCCGGCGCACTGGTGCGCGATGCCGTCGTCGAGATCTGGCAGGCCGACAGCGCCGGCCTCTACAACAGCCCGTCGGAAATGCGCGGCGCCGCCGATCCGAATTTCGTCGGATGGGGCCGTTGCCCGACCCGCGCCGAAGACGGTGTCTACAGCTTCGAAACCATCAAGCCCGGCCGTGTCCCCTTCAAGGACGGCCGCAGACAAGCCCCGCACATCACCGTCTGGATCGTCGCCCGCGGCATCAATATCGGCCTGCACACACGAATGTATTTCCCGGAGGAGACGGAGGCCAACGCCGCCGACCCGCTGCTTCAACGCATCGAACATCGCGAGCGTGTCGCCACCATGGTCGCCACCCGCGACGGCGCCACCTGCCAATTCGACATCCATCTGCAGGGAGCCAAGGAGACGGTGTTTCTGGATATTTGAGGGGGTTTTGGCGGCTTGTGTGGAGAGTGCCGTGCAAGTAGCCCCCTCACCCTACCCTCTCCCCGAGGGGAGAGGGGAACAGTGCCACACGAGATCACCTGGCCCATAGACGCTGGCATTGCCTCAAACCCCTTCCCCCTGGGGAAGAAGGTGGCGGCAGCCGGATGAGGGGGCTACCACCACAAACGAGCAATCCATGACCGCATCGCCCTTCGACCATCCCTTCCTCTCCGGCCTGCTCGGCGATGATGAAATCGCGCCCTATTTCTCCGCCGAGGCCGATATTCGTGCCATGCTCTCCTTCGAGGCCGCGCTGGCGAGGGCCGAGGCCAGCCATGGCCTGATCCCTGACGAAGCCGCAAGGCTGATCGCGGAAATCTGCGCCGGCTTTTCTCCCGACCTGCCCAGTCTGCGGGCGGCAACGGCACGGGATGGGGTGGTCGTGCCCGATTTCATCAAGCAACTGCGCATCGCGGTCGGCGAGGAAGCGGCAAAAAGCCTGCATATCGGCGCCACCAGTCAGGATGTCATCGATACCAGCCTGATGATCCGGCTGAAGGCCGTCGTCTTCCTGTTTGCCGGCCGGCTTTCCACTATTGCCGCAGGGCTCGATGGGCTCGATCGGCAATTCGGCCGCAACCGGCTGATGGGTCATACCCGTATGCAGGCGGCGATCCCGATCAGCGTCTCCGACCGTCTCCAAGCCTGGCGCGCGCCGTTGGAGACCTATCGCGACCGCCTGACCGAGCAGAATTTTCCCGTCCAGTTCGGTGGGGCTGCCGGCACCCTCGACAAGCTCGGGCCGCAAGGCCTGGCAATCCGAGCCTCGCTCGCCCAGGAACTCGGCCTCACCGATGCACCGCAATGGCAGAGCCAGCGTCTGCCGATCGCGGATATCGCCGGCCTGTTTGCGTCGATCTCGGGCAGCCTCGGCAAGATCGGTCATGATATCGCGCTGCTCGCCCAGGCCGGCCAAGAGATCGAAATATCAGGCGGCGGCACCTCCTCGGCGATGGCCCACAAGCAGAACCCCGTTTCCGCCGAAACCCTGGTCGCCCTCGCCCGCTTCAACGCCACGGCGCTGTCGGGCATCCACCAATCCCTCGTCCATGAACAGGAACGCTCTGGCGCTGCCTGGACGCTCGAATGGCTACTGCTGCCGCAGATGGCGATGGCAACCGCCGCCTCGCTGCGGCTGGCGGGGGAATTGGTGGGGAATATCCGGCGGCTTGGAGCGGCCTAAAGCGCGTCGCGATCTTTTACCTCAGGCGAAACGAGCATCAACCGAGCTTGGCGATTGCCCGCAAATTGTCGGCCGTCGTTGTCGGGAAATCGAAGAATTCGAGATAGGCGGGGATCTGTTCGAACAGCATATCCGTCCCGACTTGAAAGGCGCAGCCGCGAGCTCGGGCCGCCTCGAGGAAAGGGGTGATCTCCTTGCTCATCACCACTTCGCCGACGAAGGTCGATGGGGAAATGCGGTCGACATCAATCGGCAGAGGATCACCCCGTCGCATTCCAAGCGGTGTCGCGTTGATGACGATGTCGAACCCTGTTGGGTCCAGCGAGCCAATGGTGACGTGGAGGTGGGGATAATAGGTCTTCAACCGCTCGAGCAGCGCGGTTGCAGTTGCCTCATTGGCGTCGAAGATTGCCAGATGGGCGACACCCGCCTTCGCCAGCGATGCCGCGATCGCCGAGCCGACGCCGCCGGCGCCAACGACAAGCGCATGGGCGCCTTCGACCTTTCTGCCTTTGCGCCGAACACCGCGGACGAAGCCCTCGCCGTCGAACATGTCACCGATCAGCCTGCCGTCGGAATCGAGACGCACCGCGTTGCAGGAGCCAGCGACCTTGGCGTTGGTCGAGGCTTCGTCGAGCAGTGCCATCGTCGAAATCTTGTGCGGCATGGTAATCAGCGCGCCGTGAATATTGGAGAGCCGGAAGACAAGCTTCAGGAACGCCGGATAGTCGTCCGGCCGGCAGCCCATCGGCACGACGACCGCATCGATGCCGGTCTTTTCGAAATACGGATTGTAGATCAGAGGCGCCTTGAAGGACTCGGTTGGATAACCGAGGTGCGCGATGAGTTTGGTCGTCCCGGTGATCATGTGGCTAGACTTTCAGAGAGGTGGATCATCTGCCCCGAGCGCGCCGATCTCTTGATCGCTTCGACGACCGTGAGGGTCGCGAGGCCCTCGCGCCCGCTTACGAGGGGCGTGGCTTCGCCACGAATGACGTCGCAAAAATGTCGGAGCTGAAGACAAAGCGGATCGGCTGCTTCAAAGGGCACCCGCTCCTCGGCAAGCGGCTCCAGCCAATCCGGCTGCGCCGTCGCTGTCCAAAGCGTCAGATCGGGAATTGCGAGCGAACCCTTGGTGCCGCCGATCTGGTAACAATGGTTGTTGTAGCGGGGAAATGCTGGGTTCTCGCCGGTGGTCGCCTCCCAGCTCCAGGGCGCGGCCACGGCATCGCTACCGTTGAGCGTGGCGAGAACGCCGTTTGCGAACCGCAAGGAGACGACCGCCGTATCCTCGACGGCGTGGTCGCGCACGGCGTGCGATTCCATCGCCTGCACGGCTTCGACCTCGCCGAACAGAAATCGGAAGAGGTCGACATCGTGGATCAGGTTGACGAAAATCGGCCCGGCGCCGGCTTCCCGGCGCCAGGGGATGTCGAAATAGTCGTCAGGCTTGGCGACCCAGAAGGTGCCATGCACCGCGATGATCCGGCCAAGCCTGCCGCCGTCGACGATCTGTTTGGCCGTCTGGATCATCGGGTTGTAGCGCCGGTGATGGCCGACCAGGATCGGGATCCCTGCCTTCTCGCCGGCGGCAACCAGCGCCGCGGCGGCATCAACATCGTCGGCGATCGGTTTTTCGACGAGAACAGCGATGCCCGCGGCGGCGATCTCCATTCCGTTCTCGACGTGAAGCTGGTTCGGCGTTGCGACGATGACGCCGTCAGGCCTGTCCTCGGGACGAATATCCTCAAACCTAGCGTACCAACGGATGCCGGCATGGCAGGCAAAGTCGCGCCCGGTGGACGACGGATCGATCACGGCGGAGAGAACGGTTCCGGGTTCGGACATGACGCGCTCGGCATGGCGTCTGCCGATCAGGCCGGCACCCATGACTGCAATCTCCAGCGGCTTCATGATCGGCTCCCAGATTTTGATGACGCATCCGCCCTGCCCCTACTTCCGCAGGATTTCTCCGAGAAATTTCCTGGTGCGCTCGTGCTGCGGGTTGGTGAAGAATTCGGCGGGCGGGGCTTCCTCGACGATCGCGCCGCTGGCCATGAAGATCACCCGATCGGCGACCTGGCGGGCAAAGCCCATCTCGTGGGTGACGCAGATCATCGTCATGCCCTCATCGGCCAGCCCGATCATCGTATCCAGCACCTCCTTGACCATCTCCGGGTCGAGCGCCGACGTCGGTTCATCGAACAGCATCACTTTCGGCCGCATGCAGAGCGCCCGGGCAATGGCGACGCGCTGCTGCTGGCCGCCCGAGAGCTGGACCGGGTACTTGTCGGCCTGCTCCAGGATCTTGACCCGCTCCAGCAGCCCGCGAGCGCGCTCCTCGGCTTCCGCCTTGCCGACGCCGATCGCCTTCATCGGCGCCAGCATGCAGTTCTGCAGCACGGTCAGATGCGGAAACAGATTGAACTGCTGGAAGACCATGCCGACCTCACGGCGGATCGCATCGATGGTCTTGGCCTGGTCGCTGAGAACGATGCCGCCAACCCGAATTTCGCCCTTCTGGTAAGTCTCGAGATGGTTGATGCAGCGAATGAGCGTCGACTTTCCGCTGCCGGAAGGCCCGCACAGCACGATTCTCTCGCCGCTGCGCACCGTCATGTTGATGTCGTGAAGGGCTTGAAACGAGCCATACCACTTTTCCACCTGCGCCATGGAGATCATGGTTTCTGCGGCCTGGGCGGGCATGGAACTGGTCATCGGTAGAACTCCAGGATTGGCGGCCAAGGCCGCATCGAAGAACAAGGGATGCGGATCAGCGCGCAGAAGCGGCAAACCGTCGCTCAAGGCGCGCGCCGAGGATCGTCAGCGGGCAACACATCAGGAAGTACAGAATGCCGACGACGCCGAAGACGGTCAGCGGCTGGAAGATCTGATTGGAGATGATGTTGCCGGCTCGCGTCAGTTCGGTGAAGCCGACGATCGAGGCAAGAGAAGTGCCTTTGATCAACTGCACGAGGAAGCCGACTGTGGCTGGCAGCGAGATACGCAGCGCCTGCGGCAGGATGACATCCCTCATGCGGGAGATGTAACGGAGGCTCAAAGCCTTTGCCGCTTCCGTCTGGCCGCGCGGGACCGCTTCAATCGAGCCGCGCCAGATCTCGCCGAGATAGGCGCTGGCATGAAGCGTCAGTCCGATGGCGACGGCCACCCAGGCATCGAGCATCAGCCCGACCAGAGCGAGGCCGTAATAGGTGACGAAAAGCTGCATCAGAAGCGGCGTTCCCTGGAAGACGGCGATGTAGCCGGCGGTCAGGCGTTCCAACAACGGGATGCCGGAGACGCGGGCCAGAGCGACACCGAGCCCGGCAATGCAGCCACAGACGAAGCCGACGGCGGACAGGACGACAGTCCATTTCAGGCCGATCAGGAGGAAGACGAACTCGTCGTGACCCATGGAATTCCTCCTACTTGACGGGATATTTGAAGTAGCGGGCCGAAAACAGCGCAAACAGGCGCATCATCAGCCAGGAAATCACGAAATAGAAAACCGTGACGGTGAAGTAGACTTCGAAGCTCCGAAAGCTCTCCGATTCGATCCGCTGGGAGACGGAGGTCAGTTCGTAGGCGGAAATTGCCGAGGCAATGCTGGTGGTCAGCGTCAACAGCACGAACTGGCTGGTCAGCGACGGATAGATCGCCCGCAATGCCGGCTTCAGGATGATCAGCCGGAAGACCTGCGCCTTGTGCAGGCCAAGCGCCAGACCGGCTTCCATCTGCCCCTTCGGAATCGACTGTACGCCGCCGCGAATGATCTCGATTGCATAGGCGCCGCCATTGATGCCGAGCGCGATGATCGCCGTCGGCGTCGGATCCAGCCTGATGCCGGTGAGCGGCAGCGCGAAGTAGATGAAGAAGATCTGCACCAGGAACGGCGTATTGCGGATCAACTCGACGAAAGCGATGACCAGCCACCGCACCGGCTTCAAAGCAGAGTCGCGCAAGGCAACTCCGCCAATTCCGATGACGATCGCCAGCAGCATCCCACAAATGGCAAGCAGGAATGTCCCGAGACAGCCGAGCAGCAGACTTGGCAGTCCATCGATAACCGGGGTGAAGTCCAACTTATAATTCATGCCTTCGCTGCTCCCACCATGTCGGCCATAGCTTCTATGGCGAGCTCATAACCGCGGGCGCCGAAGCCGATCATGATCGCCGTTGCGACCCGCGAGATCAGCGAATTGTGGTAGATGCTTTCGCGCGCATGAACATTCGAAATGTGCAGCTCGATCTTCGGCGGGTCGAACATCTTCAGCGCATCGAGAAGGGCGATAGATGTGAAAGTATAGCCGGCCGGATTGATGATGATGCCGCAGGCCTCTCTGCGGGCCTGATGCACGCTTTCGACCAGCTCGCCCTCGAAATTGGTCTGGCGGAAGTCGATGGCAAAGCCGAGGCTCCCAGCCTTTGCGAGGCACTTGTCTCTGATGTCGGCCAGCGTCGTCGAACCGTAGATGGCGGGCTCGCGCTCACCGAGCAGGTTGAGGTTCGGTCCGTTGAGCACAAAGATGGTTCTGGTCATGTCGCGCACCTCAGGGCCTTGGGCATGGCGGTTGCGTTGACGGGCATGGCATGCCCGCCTTCATGGAAAAGGTTCGTCTAGAGATCGCCGCCCGCCCCTCATCCGGCTGCCGCCACCGACCGGGGTCGAGCCACGGGTCTCGACCCGTCCTTCGGACCCCCGCTTGCGGGGAGAAGGGACCAAGCAGCAACCTCTCCGTCCGTCACCGGCGTCTCGCTGGGCACGTCCCCTCTCCCCGTTTCGCCCCGTTTACGGGGAGAGGGTTAGGGTGAGGGGCAGCCATCTTACCGTTGGCTCATTGCGCCGCGAACGGAATGCCTTCCAGCTTTTCCGGGAACTCCGGAACCGGGACCTTCATCCACTTGTCGTAGACGGTTTTGAGCTCGCCGTTTGCCTTGATCTTGTCGATGAAGGTATTCAGCGCCGCATTGATTTCCTTCTCGCCGAGACGGGTGCAAGCGCCGTTGTAGAGTTTCTGGAACTCAAGCTTGTTTTCGAATTCGCCCGGACGGGCCTTTTCGACGCGGTCCATATAGAAGATATTGCCGCCCAGCGTATCGACCTGGCCGGAAACGAGGGACTGGACGCTGGCAGCGTCTCCGTCATAGCGCCGGATCGTCGTGCCTTCGGGCGCGTTCTTTGTCACCTGCGTGTCCTGCGCTGCACCCTTGGCGACGCCGACGCTGAACTTGGCCATGTCGGCATTCGTCTTGATCTCTGCCGATTTAGGACCGATCAGAACGATGGCATTGGCCACATAGGGCTTGCTGAACTGCACGGCTTTTGCGCGATCCGGCAGCATTGCCATCGTTGCAAACAGAACGTCGACGCGGCCGGCCGTCAGGGCCGGAATGCGGTTGTTGACTTCAAGCGGCACGAACTCGACGGTAACACCCAATTCCTTGGCGAACAGCGTCGCGATGTCGGCGTCGAGGCCGTCCTGTTTGCCGCCGCTGGTCACAAAACCCCAAGGCGGGTTGTCACCCTGAATTCCGACGATGATCTTACCGCGAGCCTTGATTTCATCCGGCGTGATCGCGGCGGCCGGTTGCGCCAAGGTAACGGCAGCCACCAGGGCTGCAGCTCCGAGCATGGCGTTTCGGCGCGTCAGCATAGACTTGAACATATGATTCCTCCTCTTTGGCGGTCGTTCGACCGGACAGCCACCTCACCTTTTGACTGTGGGCAATGATTGCCAGAGACGGGCGACTAAATCAACAGAGTTTTTCGAAATCATATGAGATTTTATAATGCCTCGATGTATTTTAATTCCTCACGAGATTTGCAATAATAGGTGAGAGCGAGTTTTCGCGGCTTTCGCTGCCGATACCGAAAGGGCTTTGATATGAAGACCTCGATTGCAACTGTGACGATCAGCGGCGAACTGCCTGAAAAGCTCGAGGCGATCGCCCGAGCGGGCTTCGACGGCGTCGAGATTTTCGAAAACGATTTTCTGGCATTCGACGGAAGCCCGGCCGATGTCGGAAAACTCGTCCGCGACCATGGCTTGGAGATCACACTGTTTCAGCCGTTTCGTGATTTCGAGGGCATGCCGGAGCCGCTTAGAAGCCGCACTTTCGATCGCGCCGAGCGGAAGTTCGACGTGATGCAGCAGCTTGGAACGGATCTGGTGCTGGTCTGCTCGAACGTCTCGCCGGCCGCCATCGGCGGTATCGACCGGGCGGCTGAGGATTTCCGGGAACTCGGCGAGCGGGCCGCCCGGCGCGGACTGAGGGTTGGCTACGAGGCGCTCGCCTGGGGTCGCCACATCAGCGACCATCGCGACGCCTGGGAGATCGTGCGGCGCGCCGATCATCCGAATGTCGGTCTCATTCTCGACAGCTTCCACACCTTGTCGCGCAAGCTCGACGTCAATTCCATTCGCTCGATTCCCAAAGAGAAGATCTTCATCGTCCAGCTTGCCGATGCGCCGCTGATCGACATGGACCTGCTCTATTGGAGCCGCCACTTCCGAAATATGCCTGGAGAAGGCGATCTTCCGGTCACGGCGTTCACCGAAGCCGTCGCTGCCACAGGTTATGACGGCTATTTCTCGCTGGAGATTTTCAACGACCAGTTTCGCGGCGGTTTCTCGCGGGCAATTGCTGCCGATGGTCACCGCTCGCTGATCTACCTGGGCGATCAGGTGCGTCGCCATCTCGGCGTCGGCAGCATGGCCGGGGCGGCGATGCCGCAACGGGCTGCCGTCAAAGGTGTCGGCTTCATCGAGTTTGCCACGGACGAGGAAGATGAAGTCGAGCTGGTGGCCTTGCTGCGCACCCTCGGCTTCAAACAGACTGCCGTCCACCGCACGAAGAAAGTCTCCCTGTTCGAGCAGGGCGAGATCCGAATCCTCGTCAATGTCGATCAGGCGGGATTTGCCAATGCGGCCTACGCCGTGCATGGGACGTTCGCCTATGCGATCGCCTTGGTCGTCGACGACGCGGCAAAGGCATATGCACGCGCCCTTGCCCTGGATGCCGAGGCATTCAGCCAGCCGGTCGCGGCGGGTGAGTTGGAGCTGCCGGCCATTCGGGGTGTGGGCGGCGGGATCGTCTATCTGATCGACGACAAGAGCGCCTTGGGCCGCTTTTCCGAGATCGACTTTCGGCCGGTCACCGACGACGCCCAGACGGCGGACGCCGGCCTTTTTCGCGTCGATCACGTCGCCCAGACGGTCGGCTATGATGAAATGCTCACCTGGCTGCTGTTCTACACGTCGATCTTCGAGACGCATAAGACCCCGATGGTCGACATCATCGATCCAGCCGGGGTGGTGCGCAGCCAAGTCGTCGAGAACCAGTCGGGCGCGCTGCGCATCACCATGAACGGAGCCGAAAATCGCCGCACCCTGGCCGGACATTTCATTGCCGAAAAGTTCGGGTCCGGTATTCAGCACCTGGCATTTTCAACCGACGACATTTTTGCAACCGCCGAAAAACTTCGTGGCTGCGGTTTCAGGTCCTTGCACATTTCGCCGAACTATTACGACGACGTCGAAGCCCGCTTCGGGCTCGATCCCGTCATGACCGAGCAGCTGAAAGCAGAGAACATCCTCTATGACCGAGACGAGCATGGCGAATATTTCCAGCTCTATAGCGGCACCTATGGAGAGGGTTTCTTTTTCGAGATCGTCGAGCGCCGCGGCTACCGGGGATATGGTGCCCCGAACGCAATTTTTAGGATCGCCGCGCTGAAACGGCAAATGCGTCCGGAAGGAATCCCGAAAGACGCTTATTGAGTTCTTTTGGCTTAGCGAATGCGGGTACTCTTCAGCACATGCTCTACCCCGCTTTGAACGTGCCGTCTGACCACCTCGGTCGCGCCGGCGACGTCACGTTGAATGGACAGTTCGAACAAAAGCCGGTGGTCGTCGACGACAGGCTTTCCGCGAAAGCTTTCGGCCAGCATATGGTAACGAAGGAAGCGGTCGAACACCGACGACAGTGTCGCCATCAGCGTCGCTGAATTGCAGGCAGAGACGATCGCCTGATGGAACTCCCAATCGTATCGGACCCAGTCGACCGTGCGCGAGACGTCGCCTGTCAGCAGCTTGCGCTCGGCGGCAGCCAGCCGGTGATGGGCAGCGACGATGCGCCCCTCCCATTCGAGATTTCCCGCAGCGAAGGCAAGGCCGATCGCATGCGTTTCAAGAACGATCCTCAGGTCGGCAAGCTCCAGCAGCTCCCGCCGCGAGGCAGGGCTGACTTCAAATCCGCGCTGCCCTTCGGCGACGACAAGGTTCTCCGTGGTCAGCCGGCTCAGAATTTCGCGCAGCGATGAAATGCCGATCGAGTAGCGCTCCTTTGCCTGCTCCAGCTTGATCTTCGCCCCCGGCGGCAATATCCCCGATATGATATCCTCGCGGATCTGCCGGAAGACGACATCGCTTACTGTTTCAGCCGGGTCGTTGACGTGCTTGAGCATGGCTTTTCCTGGTTTCGCCGAAATGCAATCTATGTGGTGGACCTGAAGCGAAGCGATATCGGATCACTGCTATTTCAGCGTCCCTTTGGCCAGCGCATGTTCGACCCCGCCCTGGATATGCAGCACGAGCACCCGCTTGGCCGTCTCCGCATCCCGGCGCAGCGCCGCATCCAGAAGCTGCTGGTGTTCATTGGCTGCGACATCGCCGCGATAGGACAAGGCGACCATCTGATAGCGCAGATAGCGGTCGAAGATCACAGAGTGGGTCTCCATCAGCAGTTTCGATCCGCAGGCGGCTATCAAGGCCTGGTGGAATTCCCAGTCGTAGCGCTTCCAGTCCTCGGCCCTGCTGGTGTCGCCGGATGCCATCACCTGTTCCATCCGCGCCAGTTTGTAGTGGGCAGACACCAGCGGCGCCTCCCACTCCACGTCGCCATGCATGAACGACTGCTCCAGTGCGTGGGTTTCGAGCAGAAGCCTGAGCGCCGCCGTCTCCTTGAGGTCGGAAACCGATACCGGAGAAACCTCGAAACCCTTTTGCCCTTCGGCAACGACAAGGCCCTCTGAGGAGAGCCGGTTCAGCACCTCTCGGAGCGTGCTGATGCTGGTCTCGTAGGCCTCCTTCAGGCTTTCCAGCTTCAATTTCTGTCCGGGCGTCAATCGCCCGAAAATGATGTCGGCCCGAATGTGCCGGTAGCTGCTCTCGGCGATGGTCTCGTTTACAACAGGCTGGAGCATCACGAGTCTCTTATATTTCTCATATCATCAGATATATCGCGTTTCCTTCATGCCAAGCAAGAAAGCATTCGCGCAATACCGAACACAATTTTCTCATATGATGGTGGTTTCCGCGGACACTGAATGGCTGCGGTGCGGACTTAGGTTGATCAGGCTTGCTCTCGCTGTTCCGTCACAGATGCGTGTCACATCGACCCTCGACGGATGATCCAACAATCGTCGGCGTCTATGCACCTTTTGGCAAATGCACAGGAAGATAGCTTAAGGGAACAAGGTGGGTATCGAGATCGGGGCCTTCCCATTGGCCTGGGTCATAGAAAATGCCGTTATCAGCGTCATACAGGATAAAATGGTCTCCTTGGACATGGACGACCGCCACTCCCATGACGTCGCCCCAGCTCTCCACCTTGCGTACGTCGCCGATATGCCACCCCAACTCGCTCAAGACGGAGCTGAGTTCTTTCCACGTGGTGTAATGATTAATCTGTGCACCCCAATTGATCATGCTGGCAAGTTGGCCGTAGGGCCTGCCCGTCAGCATCTGCAAGACAAAAATGCCGCAACCGTCATCCCTCGGGCGTTGCGTTACAAATTGAAAGCGGACCTTTGCGGGGTTGGGTTGCGCCATGGCTCAGTTCTCCAATTCATTCGGTAGTGGCCGCTCAATCGGGCGATGGGCGCGGGCGACCGGCAAAAACAGTTCCATTGCGCGGGGTGCTTGATTTCTCTGGCGTGGAATCCGCGATGCTTGCAGGCTGCATCCTGGCGGGAGGTGACAGCAATTGTTTTTTCAGTCGCGCGCAACCATCTAATAGGCATGACTTACGGGAAATGTCCCCGCCTCAGCAGCGCGTTTACCGAAAACCAACCATACTGGCTTGCTTTCCGGAGCGAAAGCCGATTGCTTAGGAAAATCTACTCCTTCTTCCGCTAACGGTTAGGAGAATGAGAGGGGCACAGGCAAACCCGTGGAATTCTACTGCTTCGCATCGGGATAAACTATGTTTACGATGGCGATGCGGGAAGGCCGGTTTGAAGAACGATGACGACAGAACTGTTTCAGGTAAAATTTTGGGGCGTCCGCGGCAGTATTCCCGTATCGGGCCCTGAGTTCGACCGCTACGGCGGTAACACGTCCTGCATCGAAATTCGCTGCGGAAAACATCGGATGATCTTCGACGCGGGCTCCGGCCTGCGCGAGGCAGGGCTGTCATTGCTCGCCGACGGCGTCAGCGACGTCGATCTGTTCTTCAGCCATTGCCATTACGACCACATCATCGGCCTGCCCTTCTTCAAGGCGATCTATTATCCCTCGATCAATGTCAACATCTGGTCCGGCCATCTCGACGGCAAGATGAGCACGCGGGAAATGGTCGAGCAGTTCATCAGCCCACCCTGGTTTCCGGTCAAGACCGACATCTGCCAGGCGACGATGAACTTCCGCGATTTCCATTCCGGACAGGTGCTGACGCCCCACGAGGGCATCGAGATCAAGACCTTCATGCTCAACCACCCGGGCGGCGCCATCGGCTACCGCATCGAATGGCAGGGCCGTTCGGTCGCACTGATCTATGATATCGAGCATATTCCAGGCGCTTACGACCCGGTTTCGCTGGAGATGATGAAGGGTGCCGATCTCGTCGTTTACGACTGCACATACAATGAAGACGAGATGCAGCGTTTCAAGGGCTTCGGCCATTCGACCTGGGAGCACGGCACCGAGCTTGCAAAGATAGCCGGCGCCAAACGCTTCGCCCTGTTCCACCACGCCCCTCGCGCACGGACGAACAGCTGGCGCAGATGGAAACGCAGGCGCAGGTCGCCTTCCCAGAATCCTTTGCCGCCCGCGACAATCAGATCGTGGTGATCTAGCGCACTACAGACCGCTTTCGCGTCTGCAGCCCACTAACGGAACAGATCCTGGGCCAGACCGTTTTCCGGGCAGCGCAAGATCTATGAAACGGGTATCACTATGACCGTCCTTTCCGGAAAGTGCCTTTGCGGGCAGGTGCACATCTCTGTTCGCGGTGACCCCATTCGCGTTGGGATCTGTCATTGCATGGACTGCAGGAAGGAAAGTGGTTCGGCTTTCACCTTCTATGCGATGTGGCCCGCCGAGCGGTTCGAACATGCAGGGGAAACCGGCGAATTCCAAGGCCGACGGTTCTGCACAGGCTGTGGCTCGCGGCTGTTTTCCATCGATGAGCACGAGGCGGAAATTAAGCTCGGCATTCTGTCAGAAGCCCCGACGCCGCTGGTGCCCAGCTACGAGCTCTGGATCAAGCGTCGGGAACCGTGGCTGCGGCCGGTGGAGGGCGCGGAGCAGTTTGAGGAAGACCGAAGGTGATCGAGGACCTCGGAGGCTCTCCGACGGCCAGCCTCGTCCGGCATCGCCGGATCAACGCTGCCGGCGTCGAGACTTTTTATCGCGAAGCCGGCAGGCCCAACGCTCCTGTCTTGTTACTGCCGCACGGATATCCCTGCTCGTCCTATGAGTTCCGCAATCTCATGCCGCGCCTTGCCGATCGCTGGCGGCTGATTGCGCCGGATTTCCCGGGTGCGGGTTACAGCGGCACGCCCGATGATTTTGACTACAGCTTCGATGGCTATGCCGCCTGGCTCGAAGCCTTCCTGGGCGCGCTAGACGTCGATCGGTTCGCCCTCTACCTCCACGATTTCGGCTCGCCGATCGGTGCGCGGCTGGCAATCAGAGCGCCTCAGCGCATCGTGGGGCTGATCATCCAGAATGGCGATATCCCTTATGAGGATGCGCTCGGGCCTAAATATGCGGACATCGAGGCGACATGGACGCTTCCCAGAGCGGAGATGAGGAAGGAGCTGGCGAAGGCTATCAGCGAGGCGACCTTCAGGGAGGAATTCCTCAACGATCTGCCGCGGCCTGTTGCCGACACGATCCCGCCCGATCTCTGGAAGCTACATTGGTCGCTGGTGACGCCGCGGCGCAAGGAAATCGCCATCGACCTGATCGCCGGACTGAAGGAGAACCGGGCCTGGTTCCCGGAACAGCGGAAATACCTCAGGCAATACCGGCCGCCGACCTTGATCGTCTGGGGTCCCAACGACCACTACATGCCGGAAAAATCGGCGCGAGCCTACCTCCGAGATCTGCCGGATGCCGAACTGCATCTGCTCGACGGCGGGCACTGGCTGCTCGAGACCCATCTCGATGAGGTCGCAGCGCTGATGCGAGATTTCCTCGGGCGCGTTCATCCCGCCTGATCGGCCATCTGATCGGCAAAGCTCACCGCTTGAGAAGTGCCGATGCCGCCGACCAGTGGACGGCGGGATGCCGGCCTGTCGCTGCAAACAAGGCCGACAGGAAATCCCATGCCGCCGCGTCATGAACGAGATGGTGGGTGAGAACGCCGATCGGCTCGTCGCTGCCGCCATAACGGTGGCCAAGCTCAGCGACCAGCTCGGCGACCAGCTCCGCCTCGGCTCGGCCGCCGCGCGTGCCGTGCCAATCGATGATGTCGACATGGGTGTTGACAAGCGGCACCGGGCCGTCCTGCCTTGCCCGCCCATAGACCGAAAGGGCTGCAAACCCGAGCCTCGGCAGCGCCGGGATGAGGGCCGCATCGATCCGGTTCCACGGCGGCACCAACACCGGCAGGAACCGGGTGGGATAGAGACGCTGCAGCAACAGCAGCCCTTCGCCCAATTCGCCGAGCACGACCGCTGCGGGCCGATCACCGCCGAGTTCCTGCTTTTTGCCCTCCGGTCTCGCATGGTTCGTATGCGACCAGCCATGCACGGCGACAGTGACGCCTGCTTCCGCCGCCAGCCGGGCAGCCAATGCCTCGCCGGTCCGGCCGGGAATGACGGCAAGCGTCAGCGGGATTTTGCTTTCACCTGTCAGCGCCAGCAGCGTCTCCAGCGCCGGCGTCGGCTCGACGGCATCGTCATCCCGCAGCCAGAAGCGTGCCACGCGGCCGGTCGCCTGCCAGCGGTCAAGCTCGCGGCGCAGTGGCTCCCAGATCGTCTTGTCGGTCATCGCCGTACTCCTGTTGCAGCATTGTCCCGCAAAATTCCGTCCAATATTTCCGCCGCCGTCGCCAGCGAGCGTTGCCCGAGCACGAAGCGCCGCGCTGCCTTGCCCATGGCGTCGCGCCTCTCCCTGTCATCAAGCAGGGCAGCCACGGCCGCGGCATAGGCGGCGACATCGCCATCTCCCCCCAGCAGGCCGGTCACCCCAGCCTGAACCACCGCAGGCACCCCCGCCGTGTCCTGCGCCACGACCGGCAGGCCGGCGGCCTGGGCTTCCAGATAGGCAAGACCATAGGCCTCGCCGCAGCCGGGCCAGACATAGATGCCGCCGCCGCCCAGCAATTCGGCGATTTCGGCCGCATCCCGCTCGCCCAACCATTCGATGCGGCCGGTGGAAAAACCGGCAAACAGCGCCTGCACCTCATGGCGCATCGGCCCATCGCCGATGACGGCAAGCGTCCAGGGCCGGTCTTCGATCAGCCGCAACGCCTTTGCAAGCATCGCATAACTCGCCATCTTGTCGCCCGCCCGCATCATCGCCACCGTCATCAGCCGCAGCGGATCGGGCGCCGGTGAGACCCTCTCGAACAGCGCCGTGTCGATGAAGGGCTTGAGACCGGCAAGCCGCGCCTGCGGGAAGGCGGCCGAAAGCCCGGCCCGGTCTCGCGCGGTGAAGCTGATATTGACCGCCGCCTGCAGGATCGCCTCGCCCACGCGTTTCTGCACGCCTGCCCAGCCGGTCCTGTCGCGTTTGGCCGCATAGGAGGCTTCGGCAGTGACATAGGCAATGGCGAATTCGGCAGAAATCACCGGCCCGAACGGATCCGGCGATTTGTAATAGGGGTGATAGCAGAACCAGAGATCAGGTCGCAGCACTGATGCCCATTTTTCCCGCAGCCGCTGCAGTTCGGCACCGATCGCCGGTTCGAGTGCCACTGCCGCCTCCGGTGTCGCGGCATAGGTGCGGAATTCCGAGATGACCTCGACCTGATGACCGGCGTGCTCCAGCGCCCGGATCAACAGCCGCGCCATCAGCCGGTCGCCTGACGGCACCGGATGGTTCGGCGATTTCATCGGCGCGTAGAAAGCCACTCGCATCCGCATTCCTCACGTAGAGACACAGTGTTTCTAACCGGCATGGCCTGTGGCGAAACTCCGCTATTGTCCATTTCTCTAAAACTTGCGCATAAGCATATGGAATGTGATCGCGATGGAAGCAATTCCGCCTCTTTCTCAATTTCTATGGGCCTGCGGTTGCATCGACAAGAACGGGAATGAATGACGACGGTCTCGGCCACAGGGATTTTTTCGGAGCGTACGATCAGAAGGGCGAGGCTCGGTTCCGGCCTCGTCATTTTCATCTTCGTCCTGATGCATTTGTCGAACCATGCGGTCGGCCTGATTTCGATTTCGGCTGCCGACAAAGCCGCCCGGCTCTTCATGGCGATCTGGCGCAATCCTCTCGGTACCGCCATCCTCTATTCGTCGATTCTGATCCATATCGCGCTGGTGCTGCGCGCCATCTATATGCGCCGCAGCCTGGTCATGCCAAAGGGCGAAATGGCGCAGATCGTGCTCGGCCTGCTGATCCCGTTGCTTCTCATCGATCACGTCATCGGCACGCGCATCGCCCACGAACTCTATGGCTATATCGATGACTATGAGACGGTCGTCGGTTCGCTGTGGATCAGGGCTCCGGGGAACGGTTTGCGCCAGGCAGCCGGTCTTGTCGCCGTCTGGATCCACGGCTGTATCGGCCTGCATTTCTGGCTGCGCTACCGCCCCTGGTATCCGGGCCTGGCGCCGCTGCTGCTGGCGCTGGCGATCCTCGTGCCAGTGCTCTCGCTGCTCGGCTTCGTTGAAATGGGCCGCACGCTGGCCGACCCCTCCTACCAGCAGGCGGTCGCCAACAGCCCCTATAAGGCGACGGTCAACGCCCGTTATGCCTCGAACCCGGAGGTTTACCGTCAGGTCGCGACCATCCGCGCCGGGCTTTACGGGGCTTTTTCGGCCTCGTTGCTCATCGTCGTCGTCGCCCGCGCCCGGCGCAAGCTGAAGGAGCGCCTCAACCAGGTGGCCGTGCATTATCCGGGCGGCGAGGTGATCCAGGTGCCCCGCGGCTTCTCGGTGCTGGAAGCAAGCCGGCTCGGCGGCCTGCCGCATTATTCCGTCTGCGGCGGCAAGGGCCAATGTTCCACCTGCCGTGTGCAGATCCTCGGCGATTACGAAAACCTGCCGGTTCCCGACAAGATGGAACAGACGACGCTCAGGCGCATCAATGCCGGCCCGGATGTGCGGCTTGCCTGTCAGCTTCGCCCGAACCGCGATGTCGCGGTGGCGCCACTGCTCGTGCCGGCGCTCGAAGCGGCCCTTCCCGCCAACAGCCAGGAGACCAGCCCCGGCCGCGAGCGCGAGATCGCCGTGCTCTTCGTCGATATCCGCCATTTCACCACCCTGACGGAAACCCGTCTGCCCTTCGATGTCGTCTTCCTGCTGAACCGCTATTTCGCCATCATCGGCAAGGCGGTGGAGCAGGCCGGCGGGCGGCTCGACAAGTTCATCGGCGATGGCGCCATGGCGCTTTTCGGCCTCAACACCGCACCGGAGGAAGCCTGCCGCCAGGCGCTCAGCGCTGCCGCGACGATCGTCGCCGAGATCGAGAAACTCGCTGCGGAATTGGCCGAAGAACTGGCGCTGCCGCTGCGCATCGCGATCGGCATTCACACCGGCCCGGCCGTCGTCGGCACGATGGGATACGGCCGGGTGCGCAGCATGACGGCGATCGGCGATACCGTCAATGTAGCGAGCCGGCTCGAAAGCGTTGCCAAGGAGTTCGAAGCGGCGATCGTCATTTCCGAACCGGTGGCGACCCTCTCCGGCGCCGATCTCGCCGGCATCGAAAGCCGTGAAATCAGCGTGCGCGGCCGGGCCCTGCCGTTGAAAGTCTACATCATTCCGAGAGAGAAAGCGGCAGAACCGCTTAAAGGAAACGCATGATGCCCGGCAAACCGTGGCTCACCGCCAAATATTGGAGCCGTCGCCTGCGCAAGGCGTGCAATGCCGCCGCCTCGCGCTTCTTCGATACCCGCTTCGGCCGTCGCCTGCTGATCGAGACTATCGGCCCGCGCGTCGTCTCGATGACGGTCGATGCCGGCGATCATCTGATGACGTTTTCGCCTTCCGACTATATCGGCCGGAAGGTCTTCCGGAAGGGCCATTTCGAGCGCGGCGCGGTCGACCGGCTGATCGTCATCCTGCGCGAGCGCGGCCTCTTGCGAAAGGACGCGACGCTGCTCGAGATCGGCGGCAATATCGGCACCCAGACCGTCTACTTCGCCTTGAGCGGCACCTACGCCAATATTGTCAGCATCGAGCCCGATCCGCGCAATTTTCCACTGCTTGCCCTCAACATTCGCCAGAACCGGCTGGAGGAAAAGGTCCGCCTCGTCAACTGCGCCGCCGGCGAGAGCGACGGCGCGATCGATTTTTTCCTCAACCGCAACAATCACGGCAAGAGCAGCGCCATCCGCCAAAGCCCGACGGACAAGAAGATCAGCGTGCCTGTGAAACCGGTTCCCGAAATCCTCTCCGGCCTTTCGATCGACCCGGCCGAAATCGGACTGATCTGGATGGACATCGAGGGCTACGAGCCGGTCGCCTGCCGCTCGATGCAGGGACTGCTTGGCCGCCGCGTGCCGCTCTACATGGAATTCACCCCGCTCTTCTACGGGCGCGAGGGGACGAAAGCCTTCACAACGATGCTTGCAAGCTTTTACGAGGATTGCCTCGTTCTCTTCGAGGACCGCGAGCAAGAGATGAAGGTCCGGGACCTGCCGGGCGGGTACGATCAGTACAACGTGCTGTTTTTGCCCACATAATGTCTTACCCGACGTGGAACGCTGGAAAGAGCCCAGGTCGGAGGCTGGCGCTTCCACGACGGTCGCTCGCCTGGAAAACGGAAAAATCTCGTCAACGATGTGCGAGCTGAGAGTTTAGTACCCGGTCATTTCGAGATATCCGACACCTGACGTGGAGCCCGTGAAGTTTATCGGCCCTTCCCAATAGGGCGTCGAAGTCGCCATCCAGGACTGGTCGTTCAACGGTTTGGTCGTGATATCAAGTGACCTGCCCGGCACGCGAATACGCCACTCTACCGGCATCTGGTGCCCATTCACCATCGCCTCTCGTGTTGGCTCCAACTGAACGTCGCCTTGCGAAAGGGGTGCCGTTCGCCCATCCGCAGATATCCAGTTTGCGGAGATGAACCCGTCCTTGTTATCACGCAGGCGAAAAGCCATCAGCTTATCGCCGGATTCCATATGCAGTGAGAACCAGTCCCAGCCTGTTTGATTGGACGCAAGCGGCTGCGACGACCACTCTCGATCCAGCCAAGCCTTACCGGTGACTTCAACCGGCGCCCCGGAGATCGAAATAGCGCCTGAGACCCCATAGAAAGGCTGCGAGTAGTAATAGCTCGCCTGCCCGTCAGCCGACTTCACGGAGAAGCCGTTGTCACCCTGCAGCACCAGCGGGCCGTCGGCCTTGAGGTGCAGACCATAGCTGAAATCCGGCCCGTTTGCGGAGAGCGAAAGGTTGCCGAGAGTATGCGGGTCAGCTCCATCAGCAGCCATCTGCCAGTCGTCGATCCACGCCCGAAACGGCGTTGTCTCAACGCCCGCTTGTCCGACGCCTCCCCGGCCAAAGCGCTCTGCGACATACTGGTGGGTTTGAGTGGTGATAGCCGCATGTCCGATCCAGACCTGTGGATCCGCGAAGCCTTCTTCATTTCCCGGGGCCAATGCGGATCGAAAGAGCGTCCATTGCGCGCCGTACTGCTTTTTATCCTCGCCCGTGAGGTTGGCAGTCACATACCACCACTCAATCCGGTAATCGGGATGAGCGCCGTGATCGGCGGGAAACGAGAGAGTGCCGCCATGTTTCGGGATCGCAAATCCCTGGGCATCCGACCCCAGCCCGGCAAAGCCCTGTGCGAAGACATGTGCGCTTGCGCAACTCATAATAACAGCCACCAGTACAACTGCCTGCATTCTAACGTTCATCAGCAAAGATCCTCAACAGATCGACGGGATTGACCGAGGCCAGACGCCGAACGGGAACCAACACCGACAGCACTGACGCCAGGAGAGCGATTGTTCCCAGCCGAAGCCAGTCCATAGGAAACACCATCATCGGCAACCGCCAACCGAAGGCCTCGACGTTCACGATCGCCAGCAGCACCCAGGCCAGGGCGAGACCGACGGGGATCGCCGCCAGAAATGTTGCAAGCCAGAGCGCAAGTGTTCGCGCAACTTCATAGAGCGCCAGGTTTCGTCGCCGCACACCCATTGCCCATACCGGTGCGAGCTGAGGAAGCCGAATACCTGACAGCGTCAAAAGACTTGAGAACATGGCAAATCCTGCCACAGCCAGGGTGAGGACATTCAGCGCACCCGTCACTTTGAAGGTCTGGTCGAAGATGGCTCTCGATTGTCGCTTGAGCGAGGCCTGGTCAACGATCGCGGTATCGGGCAGACCGAATTCTTCTACCAGCTGACGCTTGAGATCCGAGGCTCGCTCGGGAGGCACTCGGACGCCGTAGCGAAGTTTCGGTACATCGGGATAGTGATCGACCAGGCCATTGATCCCGACGATCACTTGGTCATTCGGGTTGCCATAGTCCGAATACACACCGACGACAGTCACGCTCCAGCCTCCAGGCATCACCAATGGCTGGCCGATCTTGGCTTCGCCGCGACGCCACATCTGCTCGTTGATCAGAGCGCTCTGCCCCGCGGCGACCTTTTCCCAGACCTCCTTGTCTGAAGCAATCAAGGGCCAATGCTCACGATAGGTGGGATCATCCGCAACGCCGAAAATCTGGATCTGCTCACCGAGGACCTCGGCGTCGACGCTCCAGATTGGAAGCACTGCTGTCGCGTGTTGCGGAAGCCAGGCCCGCAGCCGCGCAGCTTCATCCTCATCCTTGGCGGTCACGTAAAGCTCTGCGGCCAGGCGTTGATCCAGCCACCCGATGAACGTCAACCGGAAACTGGAGACCATCGTGCCGACGCCGATGTTCGCCGACAATGCGAGCAGCAGGGCAATCAAAGCCAGCGACAAGCCAGGGAGTTGCATGCGGGTGTCTGCCCAGAACCATTCTACCAGGGCGCTCCCTGCCGATCGATGAGCTGCGGTCAGGATAAGGGCAAGAAGTCCAGGCAGCATAAGAGCTGTTCCGAGCAACAGGCAGCCGAGCACCGCAAAGCCCGCCACGAGGCCGGATGCGGTGATCGCAACGACGACGGCCAGGACAAGCAAAAATGCGCCAGCTCCGGCCTGATAAGCCAGTGATCTGGCGGACTCTCTTGCCCATGCCCGCGGTTGAGCGGCAGCCAAGATCGGCAGCTTCCAAACCCGCCAAAGGCTCTGCGCTGAGGAGACAGCGGTTCCGCCAAGGGCAATCGCCAGTCCCGCCAACCACCACTCCGGCCGAATGGAAAGCGAACCCGATACATTGGCCCCATACAAGCCCCTGAGCGTGGCAGCCACACCCGGCATTAGCAGCGAAGCGATCACGTACCCAAGGATGACGCCGATCAAACCCGATACCAGCGCCAGCACCGCAAGTTCGGCCACAAGCATGAAGGACAGCGCTCGAACAGAGACACCAAGGGACCGCAGCGTTCGAAAGGTGCCACGACGCTGCTCGAAGGTCAGGCCGGTGGCCGAGTAAACGATAAAAAGCCCAACGACGAATGAGAGAAAGCCGAAAGCGGTCAGGTTGAGATGGAAACTATCGGTAAGACGGGCAAGGTCTGGCTGGCCGGCTGGTTCGCGAATCGTCAGTCCGGGCGCAATCCGGTCGAGAGCCTGGGCTTTGACCTCTTGATTGGCAGCGACCACCAGACGGTCAATCCTCCCGTGCTTCTCGAGTAACCTGTCAGCGACGGATATATCGACGAAGGCGGCGCCATCGGGGACATTGTCGTCGACTTTGACAGGCATGTCCGTGCCCCCGCGCAGCCGTTCGGCAGTCGCACTCGATACCAGAAGCAGGCCACCGGCTGAAAAAAAGCCCGAGAGATCCGAACCGCTGACGATCGTCGCACCCGGAGTGTCTCTTGGCATCGTCAGAGGTTCGATGCCAATCAGCCTAATTCTTGTGGTTCCGAGACGGTAGTTTCCCTCAATGACCGGCGAAACCTGCAAACCCGCTCGACGCAGGTTTCCATAGATTTCGGTCGTGATACCGCCACCGTTCTTGGCGACGATCTGTCGAAGACTGCCCTGCTCCAGAACGGACGACGCCCGTGCGTAACTTGCCCTGGCCTCGGCGTTGATTGCCTGGACACCGGACCAAAGAGCCGTAGCGAGCGCAATTCCCATTACCAGGGTGAGCAACTGAAGCGGTTTTCGGCGCCAGTGTGAAAGGAGTGCTGCCAACGCGACAACCTTCATCCGACAATCTTCCCACCGCGAAGAACGACTGTTCGGTCCAGACGACCTGCAAGCCTCGCAGAGTGAGTGACAAGCAGGAGAGCCGATCCCGCTGTCCGCGCCAGACTGACCATCAGGTCAAGGACGACATCCCCGGACTGCTCATCTAGATTGCCCGTTGGTTCGTCGGCGAGAATGAGTGGCGGTCGAGCGGCCAAGGTTCGTCCGATTGCGACGCGCTGCTGTTGCCCTCCAGATAGCTGCTCGGGGTATCTGGCGGTGTAATCGCCCAGCCCCAATCTATCGATCAACTCTTTTTCCCAAGCGCGGTCGTACTGGTTCGCGAGCTTGGCGTGGAACGAGATATTGGCCGCGACAGCCAGCGACGGAATGAGATTGAACTGTTGGAAGACGAGTCCGACCTCGGTCCTGCGGTAGTGTGCGCGTTCGTTTTCACTGAATTGGTTCAGATCCCGGCCGTTCATGACGACGGAGCCACTATCTGCATGGTCCAGTCCTCCAGCCAGATGCAGCAGCGTACTTTTGCCACTGCCGGACTCTCCGGTCAGGGCAACGCTTTCGCCCGCTGCGACGCCCAGATCGACGCCCCTCAATATCTCAATCGGGCCTTCAGCGGTCGAATAGGATTTTTTGACGCCGGACAGCGTTAGGATCATCATGAACTCTGGGGGCGGCATTGATCGGTGCGTTATCCTCAACTAGGTGAGGCTCGACTTCACGACAAGGTCCGAAAATCGGCTGGCCGACGATCAGTTCCTCGCGTCGGCTGCCGCCAGGACTCTTCAGAGTTCTCGAATAAGGATCGCCGCGGTCTTGGGGCCGGACACCGCCTTCGTTCAAGCGAGGGAGCTGCGAGTTCGCCTGCGGAAAAGCGGAAAATTACTCCCAAATTGTCCTCATCGAAAACGGTCCAAGGCTTTGTCGGCGGCGTCATCCGCCAGTGCGATTGGTTCGTTGCTTTGGTGGATAAAGCCGTTCATCCTGTTTCGAACCGGTTTTCTCGCCACTGATGGAGCTCTTCGGCGGCTTGGTGGTGTCAATGACCAAACGCGACTGCGGAGCTAAGCAATGAAGCAACCTATCGAGTGTCATGGCGGTTTGATTGAGAAGCCGCATTCCCTCGGCTTGTCTGCAAATGCTGAGCTTGCGCGCTACTGGTGCTCGCTGTGATGTCTATTTTCCGCAGCGGCGTTGTCCATGTTCTCGTCGCCTTTATGGCCATGGGTTCCTGGGCGGTTTTCGCCAATCGCGCCTACGCCATGCCATCGCCGCTCTATGCCGGTTTGGTGCAGGGTACGATATCTTCCTGCCTGACGCTTTTCCTGAAAACCGTGATCGACTGGCTTTCCACGCGCTTCAGCAGCGGATCTGTACGATTTTGGGCGCCGCCTCTCACTGCTTGTGTCGGCTCGGCCAGCATTCTCGTGGCGATCCATGCTGTGACCGGCACCCCGGAAATACTCAAGACCATCGCGTTTCGGTTGCTCGTATCGACGAGCTACGCCGCAATTTACAATTATTCGCTCCTGGCAACACGAGTATCGACGCCCGAAGAAAAATGACGGGAGCCGCCAGGCGAGGCGGTAACGGTGGAAACCGTCCCGCTGTGTTGTGCGCGCTGCGGTCGTCTCCCCGCGACCGCGCGGCATTGCTTGCGATAATGGTCCGCTTGATCGACAGGAAAAGAACCATGCGCAATGACAGCCGCCTTTCCCGCATGCTGCACGTGCTGATCCACATGGACCGGCATGATCGGCAACTTCCGAGATGATCGCTAAGATGCTGAACACCAATCCCGTCGTTGTCAGACGCACCATGGCGGGCCTGCGCGAACAAGGCTATGTCCGCTCCGAAAAAGGTCACGGCGGTGGCTGGGCACTGGTGCGTCCGTTGTCGGAATCACGCTGCTTCATGTCTACAATGCGCTCGGCGAGCCACATCTCTTCGCCATCGGCCCAGCCGACGATCGGCCGAAGTGCCTTGTGGAACAGGCGGTGAATACGGTCCTCGCAGATCCGATGAAGGAGGCGGAGGCCCTGCTCCTGGGGCGGTTGGGCAGCGTAACCCTGGAAGAAATCACCGCCGACTTCGAGGCAAAACGAACCGCGCGCGCCGCGACGTGCTATTCCTGTGCCTCGTGAGGGCTATGTCCTGCAGCAGAGGACATAATGGCCTTCCTTGCATGGCAAAGCCACTTCAAACGAGTTTCGTCGCCTCTGTCCGCGTATGCTCATGATACTTATTCTCCCGTAGCGTTCCGAAAAGCTTCAAGCTCTCCAAGTGCTCGCGCTGGGCGCGGTAGAACTCTTTGAGGAAGAACAATTCCTGGCCGGGCTTGACGGTATCGGGATACTGGATCCTTCGGGTAATGGTGCGCACGATCTGGGCGATTTCCTCGCTCTTGCGGCTCTTCGTCGTGTCGCGAAGCACGTCTTCCAGCGTCTGCAGCTCATATTTTCCGTAGACATCGAGATGCTCGGGCAGGAATTCGAAGTCCGGCTGCGAGGCGGCAGGGGCGGACAATGCGAGGTCGGACAGCAGCACCGAGCGCGGATTGTCGACCACCAGCGTGCCGGCGATGATGTCGCCCAGCCGTTGCCGGCGCCGATTGGCGAGCGGAACGATCACCACCACCAGAAGCCAGGCGCACGTCAAAGCGTTTTCCAATCCCGACTGCGTGGCAATCGACGCCAAAAGGGTCATGGGAGCGAAGATCTCCACCTCTTTCATCAGGTTGCGCGCGGTAACCTGATGGGGCGTCAGCCGCCGTCCGCCGGCGTTGATGACGCGGATGCCGGTTATCTTTTTCCCGAGCGTGCGTCCGTTCCAGATCAGCTCCGATAAAATGTAATAGGGGGTCCGCACCAAGAAACCCAGCAAGATGATCAGCATCATCTCGACGTTCGAAGGCAGTATCCCTGTGAAGGCGATCACAAAGGCGCAGATGAAGATAAGGATACCGGTGAAGATAATGTCGAGGATTTGCGCGCCGAGGCGGCTGCCGATAGAGCCGATCGCGAAACTGATCGGAACACCCTCCGGCGGGATGAACTGTTCGACGCGGTTGCCGTCCTGAACTGACTGGTTCATCGCGCAGGCTCACGCGAAACTTTGCTGTCGCGGCCGCTAAACAGCAGCCAGCCCACCCAGAAGAGACCCATCCCCCAACCGATGATGAGGCGCCAGATCGGATCCTGTATCAGCTGGCGAAGGAAACCTTCAATGAAGGCGGCGGCGATCAGCATCAGCGCCGCAAGGATCGCGAGCTTGACAGCGTCACGTCCCTGGTGACGCAACGCCTCCCGGCGCGTTCGTGCCCCCGGCAGAAGAACGGCAAGTCCGAGCCTTGCTCCCCCCGCGCAGGCAATGGCGATGGCCGCAAGCTCGGTTACGCCGTGGATCGAGAGCCAGCCGAAGACGTCGTATCCCAAGCCCTTGCGAGCAAACATCGCGAAGAACGCGCCCAGGATCAGGCCATTGTAAAAGGTCAGGATGAAGCTCGGCACCGACACGAAAATGCCGAGTGTGAAAATCAGCACGACGATCGTGGTGTTGTGGGAAAAGAGAAATGCGGAAAAGGCGGAGAGCCGGTCGCTGTCATGCCCTTCACCGCCATAGATCGTCGAGCGGAGATAATCGGCCGATGCATCCGGGGTGCGCTGGTCGGCTAGCCCCGGCGGCACCAAGGTGTAGAACCAGCTCGGATCGCTGGTGCAAAGCTTGTAGCCCGCAAGCGCCCCCAGAACGAGCGCCAGGAAACCGATGAACAGAGGCAAAGCCGATCGGCGCACCGCCTGCGGAATGCCCTGCACCAGCAGGCGGGTGAACAGGCCGCCGAGGCTTTCCTGCGGCGCATAGACGACCAGATAGGCCCGGGCGCAGAGGCTCTCCAGATAGGCGATCAGCGCACGATCGAGGGAAATGTCGCGGGCCACGCTCAGCGAGTTCATCGCCTGCCTGTAGCCGGCGGTGAGATTGCGGACCTCATCATAGCCGAGGGTGGCCGCGCCACCTTTCTCGGCCCGCGTCACGAGGTCGTCCAACTGACGCCAGTGCATTTCGCGCTCCACCCGGAAGCGCGCCGAGCGAAGCATATCGGTCTGGACAGCGCCGACGTTCACCGTCCCGCCCGTATCTCTCCTGTCGCTGATACCGATATCCATCATATCATCTCACGGGATTTGATTTCGATGTAACGCGCAATAAGATCCGAGGTCAGTGCCTCCGGTGTGCTGTCGAGGCAGAGTACGCCGAGACGCGCCAGCTTTTCCATCACCGTGCGCCTCTCCTGAAGGATCTGGCGCGCTGCGACGGAGCGGGCGATAGCGTCCAGCGTCACCTCCTCGGGTTCCACCAGCTTTGCCAGCATCGGATCGCGCAAGGCGACGTAGACAATGAAATGATGCCGGGCGAGCACCTGAATGTTCTCGATCATCAGCTCCGCCGTGATGCTGTCGACGAAATCGGAGAATATCACGATCAGCGAACGTCGTTTCAGGCGCCCCGACAGATGCGTCAGTCCCAGCGTATGATTGCTCTCCTGGGTTTCATACCGCAGCTCGGCGCACATCGTCTGCAGCCGCGGAAAGGCTGCTCTTCCAGGCAAGGCCGGCACGAACAGGCGCGGGCGGCTGTCGAAACTGTAGAAACCCACGAGATCGCCGGCAAGGCCACCGGCCCAGCACATTGCCAATGCCGCGTTGATGGCGCGATCGAGCTTGGTGAAGCCGCCGAGCTGTTCGGCCATGAGCCGTCCGGAATCGATGCACAGGATGATCTGGTGGTTTCGTTCGGCCCGCATCTCGCGCACCACCAGATTGCGCATCCGGGCGGACCGCTTCCAATCGATGCTGCGCGGATCCATACCGCTTACAAATTCACGCAGCTGATGGAACTCCGATCCTTCGCCACGCAGCCGCAGATCTTTCTGGCCGGCTTCCAGCGGCAGGATCTGCGTCCTTATCGCCCCTGACAGCACCGGCGATATGTCGGGCAGGACGGCGATCTCTTTTCCCACCGGCATTCGCGCGATCATCTCGAGCAGCTTCAGCCGCGACGGCCACTTCAGCCACAGCTCATGGACGGCGTATCGTCCCCGTCGCGTCAGGTGAAGATCCAAAGAGGCCCCGGCAGATTTCTCTCCAGAGACTGGCATGGCGCTTGCCGATCTGCTTTCGCCGACGACAAGCTCGGGAGCGCAATCGAGCCGGATCTCGATATTGTCAGGCACTGCGCCCTTCTGCGGCCGGATGGTGGCGGTGAACGCGACGGTGTGGCCGACAAAACCTTGCGGCGGCAGATCGAATTCCACCGTCATCCGGCCCGACAAGGCCGACATGACCAGATCGCCTGCCGTCAGTGCCGCAAGCGCGACCCACAGGCCAAGTAACAGGTAGCCCATATCGTGCCACCACACGCTGACGAAAACCGTCACCGCCGCCAAAATCAGAACAACCGCGATCAGATACCGGGATGGGCGCATTTAACGGGGCGCATCCACGCGGTTCATGATGTTGCGGAGCACCTCGTCCGGCGTGCGGCCGTCGATTTCGGCCGAAGGCGAGAGAATGATGCGGTGGCGAAGCGCCGGCACCAGCAATGCCTGAACATCATCCGGCAAGCCGTAATCCCGGCCCTCGAATGCCGCACGCACACGAACGGCCGAGGCCAGAGCGTCGGCGGCGCGCGTCGATGCGCCGTAGAGAATATCGGCATCAGAGCGCGTCGCGCGCACCAGGTCGACGACATAGGTCAGGATCGTGCTGTCCAGATGGATCGCATCGATCAGCGCCCGCCCCTCGGCGAGCGTCGCACTGGTGACGAGCGGGCGGATGCCGGCATTGCGCATATCCGATTGCAGCGCCTGCTTGGCGTGTTTGGAGAGAATGGCAATTTCCGTATCGCGGTCGGGAAAATCGACGACGAGCTTGAACAGGAAGCGGTCGAGCTGGGCTTCGGGCAGGGGATAGGTGCCCTGTTGCTCGATCGGGTTTTGCGTGGCAAGCACGAAGAAATCCGGTCCCAGGGAATAATCGGTTCCGTCGAGCGTGACCATCCGCTCGTTCATCGCTTGCAGCAGCGCGGATTGCGTCTTCGGCGGAGCGCGATTGATCTCGTCGGCGAGAAGAATGTCGGTAAAGATCGGACCCTTGGTCAGGTGGAACTGATTGATCTGGAAGTTGAAGAGATTAACACCCAGGACATCGCCGGGCATCAGATCGGGCGTGAACTGGATGCGACGATAGATTAGTGCCATGGCGGCGGAAACCGAACGGGCAAGCAGGGTTTTGGCCGTGCCGGGAGGGCCTTCGACGAGGCAGTGGCCGCCGGCAAAGATCGAGATCAGGACGAGATCGATGATCGCATCCTGCCCCTGCACCACTTTGCCGATTTCGCCGCGAACGGTGGCGATCAGATTGCGAAATTCACCTAGATCCAAGCTCAATGCTCCCTAGCAATTTTCTGAATATCTCGAGATGGCGGTGCAGATCCGCCCGCGTCATCACATGTCCGCGTTCGATCAGCGCCTCGGCTGCGGCATGCAAGGCCTGCGCTCCCGCCTTGTCGCGGCGCGCCAGACGTTGAAACAGCCGCGCTATCCCTGCCTGATTGCCAGCTCCGGAACCGAAGAGCAGCTGCGCCTTGTCGGCAAGCAGATGCAGCACGAACTGACCGGCCATCCGGCCGTCATTGCCCGATAGGCGCAAGAGCCGCGCCGTGGCGTCGATCGCGGCAGTCTTCGACAGCTCGATGTTTGCGGATGTCTCACGCAAAGGCGGCCCGAAGCGATAGGCGCCCCGCCAGAAGCAGATTGTTGCGACGACGAGCAGCGTTCCCCAGATGAGCGACAGCGGATAGGCGAAAAACCGCTTGAGATCGGAGGCAGAGCGCTCATAGGACTTGCCCTCGTCAGCCGGTTTTTCGCTGTCCAGAGATTGGCCTGATGTATCCAGATAGATTGGCCGCGTCTCGCTGGCGCCGCGCAGCAGCGTGACGAGCGACACGGCGAAGGAGGCGTTATCGGCCAGGGCCATCCCGTGATTGTTCAACAGGTCGGGATCCGACAGCAGATAGACAAACGGGTTGTCCTCGCACTGGACGATCAGCGCACCTGACGGCATACCCGCGAGCTCGTGGCAGCGGCTTGGCAGGCTCTCCCGCTCGAAGGTCTGTGCCTCATACAAGGCGATCTTGACCGGCTGGCCCGGCTCTAGGTGTGGTTGCGCCTGCTCAAAACTCGGGCCGTATCGATCGAGACGAAAATCCGAAGGATCGATCTTGTCGAGTTCTTCTTGGATGTCGGTGAGAGCAACCAGATCCGATTGCCTAGCAATACCATCCTTCAACACGCTGCCGCGCCATTTTGGCATTATTATCAGCGTCGGCAGCTCGTGGTTGATCGCCTCATAGGACCAGTTTTCCAGACCCGCCTCGCCCGTTTCCTCGTCTGCCCGAGGGGCGCCAACCTCGCCTTTGCGGGCGACGACCTCATCCTTCGAGATCGGCAGGGAAAGAATGCGCAATGAGATCTGCGAGCGTGCTTTGGTGACATGCGCATTGGATCGGACAACGGGTATGCCTTTAGCCTCCAGCCACAGCTGCAAGCCTTTGCTGCCGAGAGGCGAATGGTCATAATCGTTATCCCGAGGCAGCCAGAAGAGCGCCAGTGCTGCAAGCCCAAGCACCAGAATCAGGATCAAAACGGGGGCCGACTTACGCATGGGTCAATCGGCCGATCGACAGAAGGTCGCGCGCCGCGGCGAGCAGGGTGCTGAAATGGTTTTCCGCAACGCTGCGGCCGCCGTAATGGACGAGTTCCACCGCAGTCAGGAAATTTGCAAGCCGCTCGCGGTCGGGCATATTTTTCGGCAGCCGGGCGAAAACGGCGCGTTCCGTATCGGCGCGGAATAAACGTGTTCCAGTAATATCCGCCGCGTGCAGCAGGCAATGCCTGAGCAGCAGGACAAGCGCCTGCCGCCGATCCGCCATGGCCGCAATGCGCTGCAGAAAATCGCTCGGCTTTTCCTCAGCCTCCGCGGCCGATGTGCGCCAGCTTTCCGGCGCCTCCCCCTGCCGCTTCATTTCGCGAGGAGCAGACGAGAGCAAGACACCGCCATTTCCGAAGCGGATCCATAAGCCGATGACAACGATGAGACCGACAAGCACCACGGCAACCGCCAGAGGACCGCTGACGACCGGCTCACGCGGGATAAACAATGGCTTGCGTTGCGGTGACGATGTTGTCGTATTCGATGCCGGTGCGTCTTTTGCAGAGGCGTCGCCATAGACCAGCGTACAGCGCAGGCCGTTCTGCTGGCACTGCGAGGCATATTCCGCCCCAGCGGCGCTCCTTTGAGGATCACCGCCCTCAACCTGCTGACTGCTGCTGTCCTGCGCTTGCGCAGGCGGAAAGGGAGCCGAGGTGGCCAGGAACAAAGCCACCAGCAGGCCGGCGTTGCGCATTGTCATCTTCTAGGCAAAGACCTCTGCCCGCGCGTCGGGACGCAGCGGATCCGGACCAAACTTGTTCGGACCTTCGGTGCCCTTCATCGCGGAAATAATGGTAATCGCGAGGCCGCTAACGCGACCGATAACGGGAACCATGCCCAAGATGATCACCGCAAGATACCACCAACCGGACATGTTGCGATCATGAAAGCGGCGAACCTGAAGGGCTAGGATCGGCGAAACGAGGCCGAGCGCCAACAATCCGCCAATAATCATAAGGACGACCACCAGTGAAGATGTTCCGCCCTGCTGGCCGGAAAACGCGCCTGCAGCGAAGGCCAAAACTACTATTGCGAGAGCCAACAATCCATAGAACAGCTGAAACCACCAATATTCGGAACGGGAGGCCCTACCGGAGAAAGTTGCATATTTCTGCGTCAAAACTGTCCGAACAGCTTGAGTAAACCCCATATTAATTTCCCATTTCTGCTTGCAAGCGCGGTAGCCGGCGGGTTCTCCAGCGTCTTGCTGCGATAATAATTCGCAGGAGAAAACAGCTACAATTCAAACGTAAAAATTGCAATAAGCCGGTTGCTTCAAAAACTGGCGCCAGGTGACGCGAAAACTGAGTCAAGGTGGAAGGAACAACGCCGTCGGCAGCCAAGACTTGCTCTTTACGCAAAAACCTCTGCTCTCGCCTCGGGACGCAGCGGATCCGGCCCAAACTTGTTTGGGCCCTCTGTGCCTTTGAGTACGCTGATCACGAGGATCGCGATCCCTGCAATGATACCGACGTAAGGAACTAAGCTGCCGATGAACAGCGCGAGATACCACCAACCTGAAATGTTGCGATCGTGGAAGCGGCGGACCTGAACGGCTATCGCTGGCAACAAAGCTGCAAGGACAAGCAATCCGCCGATGACTGGGAGGGCAATCATTAGTGACAAAGATGCAATGTCACTAAGAGCGGCGACGAGAGTTCCACTAATTGCAATCACAAATGCAATCAACCCCAGCATATAGAGAAGATAAGACCACCAATACTCCGAGCGGGAAGCCCTGCCAGAGAAGGTCGCATATTTCTCCTTGAAAACCGTCCGAACGGCTTTAGTAAACCCCATTGAAATGCTCATTTCTGCTTACTGGCGCGGCGATCACTGACCATCGCCTTGGAATTACCGAAATATCAGATGAAAACCAGCTGCAAGTCAAACGCAGAAATTGCAATAAGTCGGTTGTTTCAAACAGGCGCTAGCACAAAGTTGAGGATACCCAGCTCTTAGGCAAAGACCTCCGCGCGCGCTTGAGGACGCAACGGATCGGGCCCGAACTTGTTCGGACCTTCGGTGCCCGGAAGCACGTTGATCACCAGGATCGCAATAACTGCAATCAGACCGATGTAGGGAACGAAATTAGCAATGCACAGCCCGAGATACCACCAACCGGAAATGTTGCGATCATGAAAGCGGCGAACTTGAACTGCTATCGCTGGCAAAAACATTGCGAGCCAAATCAATCCGCAGAGGAAGAAGAGGAGGGCGAGTGGTGGGGGAACTCCGTCCCGGAAATCGGAAAAGCCGGCGACCACATTGCACAAGACGCCCATCGCAATCAGCACTAAAATATAGAATAAAACATACCACCAATATTCCGAGCGGGAGGCCCTGCCGGAGAACGTTGCATACTTCTGCACCAGAACCGTACCGGCAGCTTCAGTAAACCCCACTTTAAATGCTCCATCTCTGCCAGCTGCGACCTTGGTGATCCTCACCTATCGGCTCGGACCCGTAGGCCGACCAAAAAACAGCTACAATTCAAACGCATAAATTGCAATGAGGCAGTTCCACCGCGTCGGCGTTCAAAAGCGACGCTTGGGCGGGGAGGCTTTTAACTTCGATGGCCACGAGATGGGCTTGGTTCGCGACGTGCCGGGGGATTCGCTCATACAATGTGGTGCTTTGCACGCCTCCCCGTGCCGCGTAGTCGGCTCATCCGCCTGCTCATGTCCTCCGATACAGAAAATACCGCCCGTCCTTGATCCCCTCCGGCAGCGGCAGCGCCAGCAGTTCGGCATGCTCCAGCGGCAGGCCGCTGACGGCGATGCCGTTTGGGGCGAGGACGCCGGCCATCAGTTGCGGCAGCCAGGTGAGCGTCACCGCGTCGATCTCGTCATGGCCGGTGCCGATATCGGCATGGGCGAGCGCCGCGCCGATGCCGAGGAAGGCCTGGCCGGAGTCGCGGATATTGCCGGTTACCATATCCTCCGCCGCCGGCGTCGAGGCCGAATAGGAGCGGACCTCCCAGTCGAAGGCGACGATGCGGCGGCCGGGGAAATTTTCGCGCAGGTGGTCATAGGTGCGGCCGTTGCCGAGGCCGAATTCCAGCACCGGGCCGTCGATTTCGCCGACCAGATCGATGATCGCGTTCAAAATGTCGCGTTGGGCCGTCAACCGGCGAATGAAGCTGTCGAGGCGGCTCATCTAATCCATATCCGTCATGAAAAATCGTGAGCGCGTGCTAACACATGAAACCTTGCCAAGTCGATTGCCGTAAATGGGAAATGGCGTTGCAGTGGCAACATGGGTCTGTGCTAAGCTGGATGACATGAAAACCGTGACCGACGAAGAATTCTTTGCCGCCGTGCCGTTGTTCAGCGCCTTCGAGGGCGTGACCGATGCCGCCAATTACCGGCCGCTGCCGGAGAGGTGGGTGCTGGCGCTTGCCGATATCGTCGGCTCGACGCAGGCGATTGCCGGCGGCCGGTACAAGGACGTCAACATGGCGGGCGCCAGCGTCATTTCGGCTGTCCTCAACGCTGTCGGCAAGGGCGATTATCCTTTCGTCTTCGGTGGCGACGGCGCCCTGATCGCGCTTCCGGGCTCGTTGGAGCAGGCGGCGCGTGATGCCCTTGCCGCCGTGCAGGTCTGGGTCGAGGAAGATCTCGGCCTGATGCTGCGCATCGCCATCGTTCCGGTCACGGACACGCGCGCAGAGGGCTTGGACGTCCGCGTCGCGCGTTACTCGGCAAGCCCGCATGTCACCTATGCGATGTTTTGGGGCGGCGGCACCAGCTGGGCCGAACGGCAGATGAAGCTCGGCCATTACGCCGTCGAGCGCGGGGCGTCCGGAACACGTCCGGATCTGACCGGCCTCTCGTGCCGCTGGAGCCCGATCGATGCGCAAAACGGCGAGATCGTCTCGATCATCGCGGTTCCCGGCGAAGGCCGGCCGGGCGAAGAATTCCGCGACCTCGTCAACGGCATCGTCGCCATCACCACCGAGCAGAACCGCGACAGCCATCCGGTGCCGGCCGGCGGCCCAAACTTCGCCTTCTCGCTGCACGGCATCAACCGCGAGGCCAAGGCCACCGCGCCGGCCGGCCGGCGGTTGCGGCAGAAGCTCTTCATCTTCCTGCAACTCGCGGTGACCGTGCTGTTCTACAGGCTCGGCATTCCGCTCGGCCGCTTCGATGCGCGCCGCTACAAGCGCGACGTCGCCGGCAATTCCGATTTCCGCAAATTCGACGACGGGCTGAAGATGACGGTCGACGTCGATGCCGAACATCTGAAACGGATCGAGACCCTGCTGGAAGCGGCGCGGGCCAGGGGCATTGCCCGCTACGGCCTGCATCGGCAGGCCTCGGCGCTGATGACCTGCTTCGTGCCGACGCCGATTTCGCGCGACCACATGCATTTCATCGACGGTGCATCAGGCGGTTATGCAGTGGCCGCCAGCCGGATGACCGGAAAATCGCTTTCTGCAGCGCCGCCCGTCATTTGAGACGCCCACCGAAGAAAGCAAAACCCGCCGCTTTGAGGCGACGGGCTGATCTTACCCTAGTTTAGGGACGGACTTATTTGGAACGGCAACGGCCGGTGCGGGTGGTTTCCTTGTCGCCGTCATCATAGGCAATGCCGATCTTCTCGCCGCCAAGCGAGGTGATTTTGCCGGCATACCAATCGCCAGCGCCCTTGTAGTTGCATTCCACCTTCTTGCTGATGACCCAATCGTAAGGACGCACGTCGCTCACAGGAACGGTCTCCTTATCGCCGTCATCATAGCGGATCGTGACCTTCCCGCCTGCGACCGTGTCGATAACGCCGGGGAACCAATAACCGGCGCCCTTGTAGTTTCCGAGAACCCAGTCACCCTTCGTCTGCGCGGACGCGACAGAAGCGCAGGAGCAGACAACACCGATTGCGACAGCCGCAGCAACAAAACTCTTCAAGATATTCCTCCCTCGGAACTAATCCAATCCGCCCCCGAAATGGTTGTGGCGCACTCAGCATGCTTAAACTGCAGGGATGAAATCTGGCTTAACAAAAGAAACCGGCGCGGATGAATATAAGACGCGCAAGGGCGCTGCAGCACTTTGAACTGCATCGCTTCAGGTCAGAGAGTTGGATGGTTCTCGAGCATCTACCCCTGACGAAGCTGTGCGATACTTTCGCGCAGCCGGACAAAATTGGCAGATGTCGAGAGCAGGTGCAGCGTCTCCCGCATACTTTCGTATTCGCCTTCGGCAACTAAGACCATTGCTTCCGACCCTCGACGGGTCACGATCAGAGGACAGGACCTGATCGAAATAGGATGCGATGTTCTGCCGGAACTCGGTCAAACGAACGCGCGCCATCGAGCATCCCTTCTTAGCTATGGCCGTCACGCCTTGATGACGTGATCGGCCGAAAGGCCGAGCCGGTTGAAAACGTTGCGCGTGTCGATGATCAGCGTAGCGCCTTTTGCCAGCGCCGCATAATCCACGCTGTCATGGTCGGTCGCCACCAGCACTGCATCGTAGCGGGCAATCGCCTCGGGCGTCAGCGCCACCGATTTGCGCCCCTTCAGCGCTTGATATTCACGTGTCGGCGGGATTTCGGCGACGAAGGGGTCGTGATAGTCGGCCCGTCCGCCACGTTCCTCGATGATCTCGATCAGCCGCAGCGACGGGCTCTCTCTTATATCGGCAACGTTCTTCTTGTAGGCGAGCCCGAGCACCAGCACCTTGCTGCGGCTCAGCGCCTTGCCGGCGCGAATGTCGAGCGCTTCGGCAAGCTTGCCGACGACATAACGCGGCATCGCCGAATTGATCTCGCCGGCCAGCTCGATGAAGCGGGTGGGCAGCTCGTATTCACGCGATTTCCAGGTAAGGTAGAAGGGATCGATCGGGATGCAATGGCCGCCGAGGCCGGGGCCGGGATAGAAGGGCATGTAGCCGAAGGGCTTGGTCTTGGCCGCGTCGATCACTTCCCAGACGTCGATGCCCATCGCCGCATAGACGGTCTTCAGCTCGTTGACGAGCGCGATGTTGACCGAACGGAAGATGTTTTCGGTCAGCTTCACCGCCTCGGCCGTCGCGTTCGAGGAGACCGGCACGACAGTCGATACCGCCGCGCCGTAGAAGGCCTTCATCAGCGCCAGCGCTTCAGTGCCATCGCCGGCAACGACCTTCGGGATGCTGGCAGTATGATAATGCTGATTGCCGGGATCCTCGCGCTCCGGCGAGAAGCCGACGAAGAAATCCGCGCCGGATTTCAGCCCGGTGCCTTCGAGGATGACCTTGACGATGTCGTCGGTCGTGCCGGGATAGGTTGTCGATTCCAGTACGACGAGCTGACCGGGGCGCAGATGCTGGGCGATCGAGCGCGATGTCGCCTCGACGAAGGAAAGGTCGGGATCGCGGTGTTTGGTCAGCGGCGTCGGCACGCAGATGATGATGACGTCGCAGGCGGCAAGCCCGGCGAAATCGGTCGTCGCCTGGAAACGCCCGGCCTCGATCTCGGCGGCAAGTGCTGCATCGCTGACGGCGTCGATATAGGAGCGGCGAGCATCGAGCGCCACCATCTTCCCGGGATCGATATCGAAGCCGGTGACCGCAAAACCGCTGCGCGCCACCGCCATCGCCAGCGGCAGGCCGACATAACCGAGCCCGATGATGCCGGCACGGGCGTTGCGGGTTTCGATCTTCTGCAAAAGCGTATCGAAGGTGGAAAGGGCCAAGGCGGGATCTTTCAAACGGGGAAATTCAGAAGGCTGATCTAATGCATGATCCGGGCAAATTAAACCCGGGCATGGATGTTCATCTGTTGCTGTCCGGTTCAGGCCCGAAGATTGCCCCTCACCCTAACCCTCTCCCCGAAAAAACGGGGAGAGGGGACGTGCCCCGCAAGGCGCTGGTGCGGGACGGAGAGGTTGCCGCATATCCCCCTTCGCCCCGCGCGCGGGGAGAAGGTGGCGGCAGCCGGATGAGGGGCACGCCGACGGCGAGTTTAGCGGAAATGCACCCCCAATCTCCGTCATGCCAGGCCCACGCCCGGTGCCGATCGAGGGCAGAGTGGATCCTCGGGTCAAGCCCGAGGAGGACGAAGAGTGGGGTGAGCTTTGTGGCAAATCCAGCGATGGGTGACGGAATGGCAGCGTCGCCGCGCCTCCTGCTCATGGTTTTCCCCAAACTCCGTCATCCCAGGCCTCCGAGCCTGGGATCCACGCCCGGTGCAATCGAGGGCAAAGTGGATCCTCGAGCCCGAGGAGGACGGAGGGTGGGGGTGCTTTTGGAGAAAGGCAGCGGCGTTTGGCCGGATATGCGCGCATTGTGCCTCCCATCGATAGCTCTCTTTGGCTCCCATTCCGCTCAGGCGTCCGCTGCTGATCGACACCGCATCGACGGGTTCAGGCTCTCCGAAGACCCTTACATGCGCTATCCCGCCCTGAAGCATTTGCCGGTCAATTCGCCGCACCTCCCTATCCCGCAATAACAAGTTCGCAAACAAACCTCGCCTCAATCTCGCCGCAATCGTTATAACATAACCGTAATGTTATTACATTGTAGGATCAGCTATGCCCCCGAGCCCCGACCGCCCCTTCGTCAGCCTGCTGGGACAGTCGGCTTTTTCAAGGGTGATCGGCATCTCGCTGGTTGTCGCCGTGCTCTGGCTGGCGATTCACTGGGCGGTTCTGCTGCCATGATGCCGGTGATCCGTATCGACAATCTGACGGTCGCCTATAACCGGCATCCCGCTATCCATCATGTCTCCGGCGCCTTCGCGCCGGGCAGCCTGACGGCGATTGCCGGGCCGAACGGGGCTGGCAAGTCGACGCTGTTGAAGGCGATCATGGGTGAGCTTCGCCCAGTCGAGGGCAGGGTGGAGCACCGGCTGGGGCGGGCGGAATTTGGTTACCTCCCGCAGGCGGCTGAGATCGACCGGCGTTTTCCGATCTCGGTCATCGACACTGTCATGCTCGGCGCCTGGAAGACGGCCGGAGCCTTCGGCCGCATCGCGCCCGCTGATATGAAGAGGGCAGGCGAGGCGCTGTCCGCCGTCGGGCTTGAAGGCTTCGGTCGGCGCCATGTCGGATCGCTGTCGGCCGGCCAGTTCCAGCGTGTGCTCTTTGCCCGCCTGCTGCTGCAGGATGCCGGCATCATCCTGCTCGACGAGCCGTTTACGGCCATCGATTCCCGCACCACCCGGGACCTCATCGATATCGTCACCCGCTGGCATGGCGAGGGCCGCACGGTGATCGCCGTGCTGCATGATTTCGAACTCGTGCGCGCGCATTTTCCCGAGACCCTGCTGCTTGCCCGCGAACTTGTCGGCTGGGGACCGACCGCCGAGGTCATGTCGTCAACCAATCTGCTGAAGGCCCGCGCCATGGCCGAGCGCTGGGATGAGGATGCCGAGGCTTGCGGCCCCGAACAGGCGCCGGCGGCATGACGGTCTACGATCTCTTCTTCGCGCCGTTTGCCGATTTCGGTTTCATGCGCCGCGCCCTTGTCGCCTGCCTCTGCCTCGGGCTCGGCTCCGGGCCGATCGGCGTCTTCCTGATGCTCAGGCGCATGAGCCTGATGGGCGACGCCATGAGCCATGCCGTGCTGCCGGGGGCGGCGATCGGCTATCTCGTCGCCGGCTCGCTGTCGCTGACGGCGATGGGCATCGGCGGCCTAGTCGCCGGCCTGTCGGTGGCACTGCTTTCCGGCGCCGTCAGCCGGATGACGGTGCTGCAGGAGGATGCGAGCTTTGCCAGCTTCTATCTCGCGTCGCTGGCGCTCGGCGTGCTGATCGTCTCGCTGCGCGGCTCGAATATCGATCTGCTGCACGTGCTTTTCGGCACCATTCTGGCGATCGATGCTTCTGCCCTTTATCTGATCGGCGCGATCACCTCGCTGACCCTCGTCATCCTTGCCGTCATCTACCGGCCGCTGGTGGCCGAATGCTTCGATCCCGGCTTCCTGCGCGCCGTCGGCGGGCGTGGGCCGGTCTATCACGTGCTTTTCCTGCTGCTCGTGGTCTTGAACCTCGTCGCCAGCTTCCAGGCGCTCGGCACACTGATGGCGGTCGGCCTGATGATGCTGCCGGCGGCCGTCGCCCAGCTCTGGTCGCGCAACCTGCCGGTGATGATGGCGATATCAGCTGCCAGTGCCGCCGCCTCCGGCTATCTCGGCCTGATCGCCTCCTACCATCTGGAACTTGCTTCCGGCCCGACGATCATCATGACGGCGGCAATCCTCTATGCCTTTTCAATCTTTTTCGCGCCCTCCGGCATTGCCAGGCGCTTCTTTCCCCGCCCGCATTTAAAGGGCTGATCCCAAGGAGACTTCGATGACACCGCACAGACTGCTTCTCTCCGCAGCAATTCCGGCTTTGATGGCGCTGTCGGCCATGCCCGCCTCTGCCGAAACATTGAAGGTGGTTGCTTCCTTCACCGTGCTTGCCGATGTCGTCAAAGAGGTCGGCGGCAACCACGTCGATGTGAAGAGCCTGGTCGGGCCGAATGGCGATCCCCATGAATTCGAGCCATCGCCGGCCGACGCCAAGCATTTGAATGCGGCTGAGGTGACCTTCGTCAGCGGCGAAGGGCTGGAAGGCTGGATGGACCGGCTGATCACCGCCTCGGGCTACAAGGGCAAGCCGGTGACGGTCTCCGAAGGCATCGACACCCGCACCATGGAAGAGGACGGCGAAAAAATCACCGATCCGCATGTCTGGAACAGCCCCGTCAACGTCAAGATCTGGGTCGCCAATATCGAAAAGGCGCTGTCATCGGCCGATCCTGCCGATGCCGCTTCCTTCAAGGCCAATGCCGAGAAATACACCAAGACGCTGGACGAATTAAACGCCTACGCCCATACGAAATTCGACGGGATCGCCGACGATCGCCGCAAGGTGCTGACCAGCCATGATGCCTTCGGCTATTTCGGCCGCGAATATAATGTCACTTTCCTGGCGCCGCTCGGTCTCTCCACCGAAAGCGAGGCCTCGGCTGCCGACGTCGCCAAGCTGATCGAACAGATCAAGGGCGAACACGTGAAGGCCTATTTCTTCGAAAATTCCAACGATCCGCGCCTGGTCAAACAGGTCGCCAAGGCAACCGGTGCCGAGCCAGGCGGCGAACTTTATGTCGAGTCCCTGTCCGACGCCAAGGGACCGGCGCCGACCTATGAGAAGATGTTCCGCTACAATGTCGACCAGCTCGCCGCCGCCATGGCGAAATCGAGCTGAGGAGCAAGGGCCGCGGCTTCGGTCGCGGCCCCCGACGCAATCCCAAGAAAAGTGCGAAGCCGCTTTAATGGGAGTGCGTACAGCCGTGATCGCTTGAAAATGCCTTGTTGACACCGGAAGCAACGCAGGGCTGTATTCGGTCTCTGTGCGGTAGATAGGGACGAGAATGCGCTTCATCAGGTCTATTGCGTTTTTGGTGACGTTGGCGCCGATTGTCTACGGGCCGTTGGCCAAGGCCGGCTCCTTGGACGAAGACGCTTTCAGAAACATCCCGCTTGGCAAGGCCACGAAGTTTTCTCAGATATCGTCCTTTGATGCTCAGGCGGTTTGCCTGCTCCAGCCCTACCAGGATCGATTGCCTTCCAACGATGCATTGGCCGCCAGGGTGAACGAATATCTGGCCGCGAACAACTACGTGCCAAACGAAGGGCATTTTGCATTTGTGCTGATCGGCAAGGAAGCAATCGAGATTGCAGCGTTAAATCGTTCTCAAGAGCTCGATGTCTTGGCTAGGCATGAGGTTTCGTCCTCGGTCGAGGAGACGTTGCCAAAGGGTTTTGCTCCCCAGGACTGCGCAAGCGGTCAATCTGCAGCTTTTATCAAGATCGGGTTTCGAGCGAGAAACTACGTCTTGCTTGGCGAGGCAACGGACTGCTTTAAAGATTGAGGTCGAAGACCAGGATGCCGGCCAGGCCTCCATCCGTCGACGAGACGATGCGCTCGCCGACGGTCACATGCTCGGGATGGATGAGATAGGCGTCGCGCGCCTCGGCACTCTCAAAGGTCACGGCAAAACCGTCGACGAAGCCACCATGCAGCCCCTCGGGCGAAACGTTCGGCCCGTATTTGATATCCAAGATGCCGGGAATGATCTGCTTGAGGGCGGCGATCGCCGCAAACAGCGACTGCTTGTCGTCGCTCGTCACCGCGGTCTTCAGCCGCAGGAATACGCAGTGCAGGATCATCAGTGCTCCTCCCGATTTCTGTGTCGGCAGAATAGCTGCGAAAGCCGGGAGGGCAATGGGATTTATTTTCACGCCGGCGTCGAGCGTGAAGCTGGCTCCTTTGTTTATGCATGTCGCCCAGAACCGCTGCACACGTCTGGGCGACATGCATTGATCAGCACGCCAGCTTCATCGCTGCCGACGCAGAAACATCACCGCGCGCCGTGCGGATCGTCATCGGCAGCGGCAAGATTGCCGAGCTGCGATGACGATCATCACTGCGGTCCGGACACGATCAGCAGTCCGTGGACAGAAGTTTAAGGGCCGGAAATTCAATCAAAATCAGCGAGATGAAGACTACATTTGATCGGTCGTGACCATCGGGCGTTTGTAGATCTTCTGGACCAGATCGCGGGACAAGGTGCGGGCCTGGTCTTTCTCCGGCGCCGTCATCGGCCGGCAGGTGTTCCTGAGGTTGGAACCATCGAGCACGGTCGCGGCACCCGAATTGGCGATGACGAGGTGCCAGCTGCAGGAAGCGACCTTGTCGATGGTGACGGCACCATGGCAACCGGTGGACAGGCAGAAGGCGACGGTTACCTGTGCGCCGTGATCGCCTTTTTGCGCCAGCTCCATGGCCGTCTTGTAATCCTTGACCCAGCGCTCGCAGTGCCCCTGTTTTTCTCCCGACAGGCAGTTCTTGGTGGCGGAAGTGAGTTCGCCGGCCTGAAGCGGCGAGACGCAAAAAACACCCAAGGAGAGGGTGAGCAGAAACTTGAGCATGGGATTTTCCTTGTGCAAGCCATGAGAGGCGCACATCGCAGGCCGTTGGTCAATGGTTTGGCGAAGGCGGTTGCAAATGCCTTCGTCCATTCGCGCAATGCGCTGCTATGCGAAAACGGGTCGAAGGCGGCGGGGGCACGCCGACCGGATGTCAGCTTGCCTTCAGCCGTCGACGGACGATGCTCGTGTGGAATTTGGCGCCATGGATCAGTCCGTCGTCGTTGAAATCGTAATGCGGATTGTGAAGCGGCGCGGAGTCTTCGCCATTGCCCAGGAAGACGAAGCAGCCGGGGACATGGTCGAGAAACCGCGCGAAGTCTTCCGATCCGGTCATCGGCTCGCGCCGGACCTTGATGTTTTCGGATGGAAAGATGCTGCTGGCCGCGGCAAACGCTTCCTCGGCCAGGGCGGCATCATTGAGCAGGGGAATGAATTCTCGCGTATAATTCACCTCGGCCGAAATAGTGTGGGCGAGCGCCGTCCCTTCTGCGATCAGGCGCATCTGCTTCTCGATCAGCGCGCTGACCTCGGGGCGGAAGCTGCGGGCATCGCCTAGAATGCGCGCCAGTCCAGGCAGGGCGTTGCGGGTGCCATCGGTCAGAAGCTCGGTCACCGAGACGACGCCGATATCCGTCGGATCGAGCCGACGGGAAACGATGGTCTGCAGGTTCGTCACCAATGCGCAGGCGGCGACCAGGACTTCGTTGCCGGAGTGCGGACGTGCGGCGTGTCCGCCAACGCCCTTGAGCACGATCTCGAAATTATCCTCCGCCGACATGATCGCGCCGGCGCGGGTCTGGAAAACGCCGACCGGAAGGCCCGGCATATTGTGCAGGCCATAGATTTCGTCGAAGGGAAAACGCGTCATCAGGCCATCGGCGAGCATCGCCAGGGCGCCCTTGCCCCATTCCTCGGCCGGCTGAAAGATGAACCGGACGGTGCCGTCGAAATTGCCGTCCTCCGCCAGCATCCTGGCGGCGCCAAGCAGTATCGCCGTATGCCCGTCATGGCCGCAGGCATGCATCAGGCCTTCGGTCTGCGAGCGATAGGGCCGATCGCCCTGTTCGGTAATCCTGAGCGCATCCATGTCGGCGCGCAGCGCGATGGAGCGGTTGCCGCCGCCGCACCCGAGCGTTCCGACAACCCCTGTGCCGCCGACACCTTCGACAACCTCGTCGAGCCCGAACTCTCGCAATTTCCGAGCGACGAAGGCCGCCGTCCGCTTCTCGTCGAAGCCGAATTCGGGATGGCGGTGAAGGTCGCGCCTCCAGGCGGTCATTTCCCGTTGCAGCAGCTGGCTGTCCATGCTCATTCGGGCCGTTTCCCTGTTGCAAGTCCGCAGATGACGTCGAGGAGGATATTCGCCCCGGCGACAAGATCCGTGTCAGCGGTGAACTCCTTCGGATTGTGACTGATGCCGCCGCGGCTCGGCACGAAGATCATCGCGCTTGGCGCCATGCGGGCGATCATCTGGGCGTCATGGCCGGCGCCCGATGTCATGCGCTTGCACGCGAGACCGCGATCCCTGGCGGCAGCCTCGATCCGCCGAACGATCGCTTGATCGAACTTGACCGGCTCGAACCGTGCCAGTCGTTCGACGGATATGCTGACCTTCTCGTCTGAGGAAAGCAGGTCGAGGAATGCGGCGAGCGCGGTTTCCTCTTCCTTCAGGCGGTCTTCGTCCGGATCACGCAGATCCACCGTGAACGTCGCGCGTGACGGAATGACATTGATGGCGTTCGGCTCAAAAGCGATGCAGCCGACGGTGGCCACCGTTGGGGTGTTCGATGCCTTCGCGCGGTCCCGCAGGAAGGTGATGACGCGGGCAGCAGCGTAGCCGGCGTCCCGGCGCATCGAGATCGGTGTCGTGCCGGCATGGTTGGCATCCCCGTCGATGGTCACCTTCTGCCAGGAAATACCCTGCAGGTTCTCGACCGCGCCGACCGATACGCCCTCCCTCTCGAGAACAGGACCCTGCTCGATATGCAGTTCGACATAGGCGTGCGGCGTCATGAAGCCGGGCGCATGGGGGCCGGCATAGCCGATCCGCGCCAGTTCGTCGCCGAGCACGGTGCCATCCGTGCCCATCGTCTTCAGCGCCGTGGTGATATCGAGGCCGCCGGAATAGACCAGCGAACCCATCATGTCGGGTGCATAGCGCACCCCTTCCTCATTGGTGAAGGCGGCAACGACAATCGGCCGCGACGGTTCGAACCCTTGGCTTTTGAGGGTCTGGATCACCTCGAGGCCCGACAGCACGCCATAACATCCGTCATAGATGCCGGCATTGATCACCGTGTCGATGTGCGAGCCGATCATGATCGGCTTTTCCCCGACGCCGGCGGCATTCCAGATGCCGAAGATGTTGCCGATGCGGTCGACGGCGATGTCCAGCCCGGCGTCCTCGAGCCAGGCGACAAACCGATCGCGCCCCAGCTTTTCGGTATCGGAGGCCGCCAAGCGGACAAGCCTTCCCTCGGCATCGCGGCCGATCTCGCCGAGCTCGGCGATGCGTACGAGCAGACGCGCGGAATCGATCGAACGATGGCTCATGCTGAAGCTCCAGTCCTGTCCCAGGCGACCATGGCCGGTGATCGGCCGACCATCTCTTGATATTTGCCGGGGTCGGTCGCGCCTTCGGTGTTGACGAGAAAGATGCGCGAATTGCCGTCGATGGACAATGCCGCCTTGATCACGGGATCGCTGGCAGCACTGATCAGCCCGGCAAGCCCGACGCCGCCACTTTCGCCGGCGACCATCGCGGGATCGTTGCCAGCCGGGTTGGCGAGCCGCTTCATCACCGAGATCGCCTCGTCTTCTTCAACGGTCATGAACGCGTCGGCGACGCGAGAGAGGATACGCCAGGCGACGAGCGAGGGCCGGTAACATTCGAGCATCGCCATGACGGTCGGCTCGCCATGGGCAACGGTCACCAAATGTCCCGCCCGCGCCGTTTCGAACAGGCAGGCGGCGCGGGCGGGATCGACGACTGTGAAGGTCGGGCGTTTGTCGCCGAAGGCGATGGCCATGTGGCCGGCGACAGCCGCAGCGATCCCGCCGACGCCTGCCTGAATGAACACATGGGTGGGCGGCTGCGGCATTTCTCTCAGCGCTTCCCGGACAAGGGCGGTGTAGCCCTGCATCACCAGCCCGGGAATGCGCTCATAACCGGGCCATGAGGTGTCCGACACGATCGTCCACCCTTTTTGCTCGGCAATGCGCGCCGCTTCGCGAACGGAATCGTCATAGGTTCCGTCCACACGGATCATCTCCGCGCCGAAGCGGGCGATGGCGGCGACCCGTTCGTCGCTGACGCCGGCATGCACGAAAATCGCCGCCCGGGCTCCGACCAACTGCGCACCCTGGGCCACCGACCGGCCGTGATTGCCGTCGGTGGCGCAGGCGACGGTCATCGTTTCGGCCACCTCTCGGACAGCCGAGGAATGCAATTCCGAGACATCGACGGGGCGGCCCAGCCTGTTTGCCGCTTCCTCAAGGACGAGCCGGATCACCGCATAGGCGCCGCCCAGCGCCTTGAAACTTCCGAGGCCAAGCCGATGGCCTTCGTCCTTGATGTGGATTGCGGCGACACCGATCTCGGCCGCCAGCGCCGGCAGGGCAACGAGCGGCGTTTCCGCATGGTTTTCCCGGAACGCCAGATGACGCTCGACGGCATCTGCGGCTTCCATTCCGAGAGTTTCGGCGTCCCGCGGGTCGAGCGGCTGACGGTAGTCGGAAGTGCTGTTCAGCAGAAACATGCGCGCCTCGCTTCGGTTGTTCGGCTGAAACATATTGCAGGCGAAGCGAAAAAGGCGCTGTATTTCGCGGTTGGTTTTGCAATTTTGTTTCGTTGGAGCCCCGTTTTGAGCCGACCGGTGAAATCTCCCCTGGATGCGTTCGATCACAAGATCCTGGCTATCCTGCAAAGGGACAATACCACGCCGCAACGGACCATCGGCGAAGCCGTCGGCCTGTCCGCGCCTGCCGTCCAACGCCGGATCAAGCGGATGGAGGGGGATGGGGTCATCCAGGCAAACGTCGCCGTTCTCGATCCCGCAGCGCTCGGCCAATCGATCACCATCCTCGTGGAAGTGGAGGTTATCAGCGAAACGGCAAAACAGATCGAACAGGCAAAGAGCCAGTTCGCCGCCGCGCCGGAAATCCAGCAGTGCTACTACGTCACCGGCGAGGCGGATTTCATCCTGGTCATCGTCGTCCCCGCAATGGCCGACTACGAGGCACTGACGCGGCGGCTGTTTTTCGGCAACAATAACGTCAAACGCTTCCGAACATTCGTCGCGATGGATCGGGTGAAGGTCGGTCTCAGCGTTCCCGTCGAACGTTGACACCGGCGTCGTCGGTGAGGCCCGCTTGGGCAGCGGAAAGCGCTCCTGGAGTTTCAGACCAATCGGCGACGGTAGAGGCTCTGTACGAGGTGAAGGGCACCACTTCGGCCGGTAGCCATGTCTTTCTCACAGCCAACGAAGTAGACGTCCATCGTGCTCGCAGTCCAGACAACGCGTTGTACCTTGTACACAGCATCGATCTGATCAGAGAGACTTCCATTACACCGCCCCCGGCGAGCGGCGGAAAACTGGTCGTCAACAGGCCGTGAGATATTGACCGGTGTGAGCTTCGGGAAGTCTCATACCAGGTAAAACTCTGAGGCTTATTACAGAGCACCGGCCACATGAACGGTGCTCTTCACAATCATTTCCACTCCTGCAAAGCAAAGTCATGGATGCGGAGCGTGCGTTCACGAACGGCATTCTCGTCCCACACCCCATCCCGCTGAATAGACACCCCCACAGCCATCGTGCCGAGCAGGCCGGACGTCAGATAAGGTTCTGCTTTAGAGATCGGTGGGTCGGCTTGCAAAGACGAATTGACCCTTGGCGGCAGCATCGTCAAGTTTCCGAGTTCATGGGTGTAGTTTGCCGCAGCACTTTGCGGCGTAATGTGTTCGATCGACCGGGATGGCTCATCCAGCCATATCTTGTTCCATTGAGTGGCGCTTAGAGGTTGACCGGCAATCTTTGCCAGGTGCTCATCATACCTATAAAGCAAATACCGTAGCTCTTCTGCCCATCCCTCATAACAGTTGGCCCAGTATTCGGGGCCATAGAGGATCTTATCGATCTTATAGTCAGCTCCGATGGCCCTAAGATCTTCAAGGATATCTTTCGCAGGGATATTTTGGGAATAGATCCTGTAGGCTAGGCCGACGTACTCGCCAACTTTGTGTCTTGCATCTGCACCCCCCAAACTGAAAATACGAAACGTTACACGCTCCCATGCGTTAAGCAGCGCTTCTTCTGTAGCAGTATCAAATCCGCGAAGCATGATGGCAGTAGCAACAAAGCGCGCATGCAACACCTTAGTCACTGCTCGCAAACGTGCGTTTGAGTTAAGTTTCCCAACTGCCTGTACAACTGCTCTTAGGTCCGCTCCCACCTTCGCGATGGTGGCGACCTTGCGTCCTGCTGACGCCACCAAATCCGCAACCGCATCCTCCTGCCCCATAATGCGTCGTGGCTCGTGGACAAAGTAGAATGTGCCAGTAAAGCGGAGCGCTTCGTCGCCTAGATCTCCACGTTGACCTAGCGTCCGATAGATGTCACGCCAGTAGCCTTGCATTTCGAGTGAGGCTTCTCGCCTGGTCCCCGGTTCCACGTATTCAAACAACGAAGCCATGAGCTGACTTTTCAGCTTATCGATCCATTTCACATCCAGACCACGGCTGTTTAGGACCTCGAACACGCGGTAGACTGTCGCCTCGTCAGGTATCTCGTGATAAATCAATGAAAGCTGGTTTCGAATTATTGCAACTAGCTCCACCAGGGGGCTATGCGTCTTCCACTGAGCTACAAAAGCCTCACATTCGGCAGCAGCGCTTATCACGTTCTTGTCGGCTGCGGTTTCCGCTTGATCAGCCCTTATCGCTCCGTCCCTAATGTAGGCTGGAAAGACGTTGCTCGTATCGTGATTGGTTTGCAGCAACACCAGTGAATGAGAATCATCTTTAACTAGTAGTTCCTGTATCTCGCGCTTGATCTTTGCCTCAGTGCGATCCTCGAGCTCAAGAGCCTTTTCAATCGCCTTCAAGAGGATTACGAGAGTTGTTATTCTCTGTTGTCCGTCTACGATCTCCACGGTTGTGAATTCGTCTGCGCCGATCAGCCTTCGTTCTCTGCCGAGAGCAACGACCGTAGCCATAAAATGCTCTCTTCCGCTCTCTTTGACTCCCAAAATGTCGGCGAAAAGATCCGCTCTCTGTCTGGTGCCCCATGCGTACGCCCGCTGGTACTCCGGTATACGAAAAAGCCGACCAGTTAGTAGGCTGCTGATTTTCAGATGCATTGGACTAAGGTTTACGGGCGTCGGCACTGGTTGCATTAGGATCCCCTGAGCTTCTTGTTGTATCAGCCACAACTCAAAGAAAAGACCAAGCCTGAAGAAGCAAGATCCACAAAGAAGTTGCAGAGCGGCTGACGCCATCGTCTAGAGGTGGTTTTAAGCCCTTCGCAGCATTTACGATTCAGGACTAAGGACGAGAGAGTATATCCCGCTTCGCTTATCCTTCGGCATGAGAGCCGGCCCCAATTGTCAAACCGTCTCGCTTATGCCAGGAGGAGGCATCAAGGGGGCAACGTGTCCCCCTCGCCACCCAATAAAGCCTGTTTCTAAGGTTTCCAAGCGATGGTGGGTGCTCCCTCCGGGCCTATCACTTTGTCAATAGTGGCCAAAGGTGGCCTTTGTCGCCGAGCCGACAACCGTTGAAACCGGCCGCTCCGCTCACGCCCGCTTCGTCAGCGGAAACCGCTCCCGCAGCAGCCGCAGCACCGATTCTGAGGCGATCGGCGGGCCGAACAGATAGCTTTGCCCGTAGTTGCAACCCATCTTGGCGAGCTCGATCGCATCCTCGTTGGATTCGATCCCCTCAGCCACCACCTTCATCTCGAGTTCGCGCGCCATTGCGATCACCGATCTGAGCACGGTCGCCTTCTTGTCGCTGCCGTCGCGCACCAGGGCCTTGTCGAGCTTGATCATGTCGAAGGGAAAACGGGTGAGGTAGGCGAGCGAGGAATAGCCGGTGCCGAAATCGTCGAGTGCCAGCCCGATGCCGGCCTCCTTCAGCTTCTGCAGCACGAGCCGGGCCTGTTCCGGATTTTCCATCACCATGGACTCAGTCAGTTCAAGCTTGAGGCGCGAGGGCTGGCAATGGGTCTTGGCAAGAACCGAACGCACGTCATCATAGAGCTCGTTGTTAAGCAGCTGCACGCTCGACAGATTGATCGACACGAAGATCGGCAATTCGCCGGTCAGTTGCTGCCAGCTCATCAGATCGTTGGTCGCCTGTTCCAGCGCGAACATGCCGAGCGGGCCGATGAGATCCGAGGCTTCGGCAATCGGAATGAATTCGGATGGCGGGATATTGCCGCGTTTGGGATGTTCCCAGCGCATCAATGCCTCGAAACCGGCGACCTCGACATCTTCAAGCCGGGCGATCGGCTGATAGACCATCGACAGTTCCTTGCGCTCGATGGCGCGGCGCAGGTCCGTTTCGAGCTGCAGCCGGTCGGTACCGAAGTCGCGGAAGGCCGGCTGGAACGGCTCGACACGGTTGCCGCCGGCCCGTTTTGCCCGGTACATGGCAAGCTCGGCGTCGCTGAGCAGGCCGGTGGCGCTCTCCTGCCGGTCGACCCAGGAGGTCAGCCCGATCGAGGCCGTCAGGATGATCTCGCGATTGGCGAAGTTGATCGGCACCATGATCGCCTTGCTGACCGCATCGGCAAAATCGGCGACCTTGGTGGGATTGTGCTCGGAAACCAGGATCAGGCCGAACTGGTCGCCGGCCAGCCGCGCCAGCGTGTCCTGCGGTTTCAGCAGCCGGCGCAGGCGCCGGGTCAGCGCGATGAGGATATTGTCGCCGGCAGCGACGCCCAGCGCATCGTTGACCAGCTTGTAGCGGTCGATGTCGATCACCATCACCGTCGGCTTGAGCGTGTCGCCGCCCGGCGCCAGCGCCAGCACCGATTGCAGCCGGTCGAGGAACACCTGCCGGTTCGGCAGGCCGGTCAGATTGTCGTGCAGCGCATCGTGCAGCAGCCGCTCGACGGAGTTCTTCTGCTCGGTCACGTCGACGATCGTGCCGACGCAACGGATGATTTCGCCGTTGGAGCCGAGCACCGGCCGGGCGCGGATCAGCAGCCAGTGGAAATGCCCGTCCTCGGCGCGGATGCGGAACTCGTGGTTCAGCCGCCCGCGCCGGTGTTCGAGCAGCACGTCGAGCGTGGCGCGGAAGCGGTCGCGGTCATCCGGATGCAGCCGCGGCAGCCAGTTGCGCGCCGCCCCATGCATGGTGCCCGGCGATAGGCCGAGCTTGATCGAGACGTCGGGAATGGTGACGACGCGGTCGCGCGCCACGTCCCAATCCCACACCATGTCGCCGGATCCGGTCAGCGCCAGCGATTGCCGCTCGAGATCGGAAAACAGCCCCTGCTGGAAGGCGCCGCCGGCAAAGGCATGCTGCATGACGGTGAAGCCGATCAGAAGCACGATGAGCACCAGGCCGCCGCCGAGTGCCGGCTGGATGATGTCGTTGTCGAGCCGGCCGGTGACCGTCATCCATGCCCCGAACAGCCAGACGAGCGTCAGTGCCCAGGCCGGCACCAAGAGGATGGCGCGGTCGTAGCGGTTGAAGCCGAGATAGATGATCAAAAGCAGCCCGGTCGCCGCCGTCAGCGCGAAGGAAAGCCTGGCAATGCCGGCGGCAATCGACGGATCGTAAATCGCCACGCCGAAGAGCAGGGCAAGGCCGAGCACCCAGGCAAGCGTCGCGTAGCCGAGATGCGCATGCCAGCGGTTGAGGTTGAGATAGGTAAAGAGGAAGATGACGAAACTGGAGGCCAGCGCCACTTCCGCGCAGGCGCGCCATATTCGCTGGTCGGCGGAGGCGACGCTGATCAGCTTGCCGAGAAAACCGAAGTCGACGCAGATATAGCCGAGCACCGCCCAGGCCAGAGCCGCCGTCGCCGGCAGCATCGAGGTGCCCTTGACGACGAACAGGATGGTCAGGAACACCGCCAGCAGGCCGGCAATGCCGAGCACGATGCCGCGATAGAGCGTGAAGGCGTTGATCGTGTCCTTGTAGGCGTTCGGTTCCCAGAGATAGATCTGCGGCAGCTCCGGCGTCGACAGCTCGGCGACGAAGGTGATGACGGCGCCGGGGTTCAGCGTGATGCGGAAGACGTCGGCCTCATCGCTCGGCTGCCGATCGAGCGCGAAACCTTCGCTCGGCGTGATGGCGCTGATGCGCTGCGAACCGAGATCCGGCCAGAACAGCTTGGAATTGACCAGCCGGAAATGCGGCGCGACGATGACGCGTTCGAGCTGCTCCTCCGAAACATTGGCAAGCGCAAACACCGCCCAGTCACCCTGGTGGTTTTCCGAGCTTGCCCTGACCTCGATGCGGCGGCGGATACCGTCGGCGCCGGCAGCGGTCGAAACCTGGAAAGCTTCGCCCTGGTTGACGTAGATTTCGGTCGTCGCGGTCAGGTCGAGCGCGGTGTCGTCACGGGAAATCTTTACCGGTTCGGCCGCCTGGGCAGCGCCCGCCACCAGGGCGAAGGCTGCCAGGAAAAGGGCTGCGATCACCGCGATCATTCGTCCGGACGGTGACTTGGGCAGCATGCGGTCTCTGGTCATCGGCTGTCGGTTTTCCTGCCTTTATCCGTATCGGTGGCGAGACGTGAAAACATCACATGGTCATGCCACTGACCGTTGATCTTCAAATATCCGCGCAAATAACCTTCCTGCTGAAACCCGGCCTTTTCAAGCAGGCGGATGCTGCGCGCGTTATCTGGAATACAGGCTGCTTCGATACGGTGCAACTCAAGCCCGGCGAAGATGTAAGGAATAACCAATTGCAGAGCCGCGAACATATGCCCCTGGCCGGCATGGCGTTCGCCCATCCAGTAGCCGATCATGCAGCTTTGTGCCGCACCCCGCCTGATATAGCCGATGGTGACGCCGCCGACGAGCGTATGGTCTTCCTTGAGGAAAATGAACAGCGGCACCGCCTGGCCCGAGGCATATTCCTGCTTGCCGCGGATGACGCGGGCGCGGTAGGCGCCCTCCGTCAGCTCGTCGCGCCGCCAGGTCGGCTCCCAGGGTTCCAGGAACTTGCGGCTTTCGGCGCGCAGCCGGTGCCACTGGTTGAAATCCTGATAGCGCGGCAGGCGCAGGAGATATCTGTCGCTCTCCAGCTCCACCGCTTCCGGCTGCCGCGACAGAAACCGAAACACCGATTTTGGCATCGATCACTCCCGGCAGGACGAACGCCGGCTCAGCGGCCGACGAGCATCGTCTTCGGTGCCGGGACCGAAAGCGACGCGGTGATGTCTTCCATCGGCGCGAGCTGTTCCAGCGGCCCGATCGCCGAAAGCGTCGGCACCGTGTCGTAGAACAGCCGGCCGGCGAGATCCGTCAGCCGCTCGATGGTGATGCCCTCAAGCCGTTCCATCATCTCCGGATTGGAGATCGGCCGGCCATAAAGCATCATCTGCCTGGCGATCTGGCCGGCGCGCGACGCCGGGCTTTCCTGACCCATCAGCAGCTGGGCGCGGATCTGGGCGCGGGCGCGCTCGATTTCCTTCTGGTGGATCTGATCGGCGGATTTGTGCAGCTCGTCGATGATGACGGGCACCAGTTCCGGCAGGTTTTCGCCGCCGGTTGCGGCATGAATGCCGAAGATGCCGGTGTCGGAAAAGCCCCAGTGGAAGGCATAGACCGAATAACAGAGACCGCGGAACTCGCGCACTTCCTGGAACAGCCTGGAGGACATGCCGCCGCCGAGAATGTTGGCGAGGATCTGCGAGCAGTAGAAATCGCGGGCGTGGTAGGGTTTGCCCTCGAAGCCGAGCAGGATCTGCGCGTCCATCAGGTCGCGCGGTTCGCGCACGCTGCCACCGATATAACGCGCCGGTTCCATCACCGGCGGTGCCGAAGGCTCGCTCGGCAGGCTGGCGAAACGATCCTCGACCATGCGCACGAACTCGTCATGCTCGACGGCGCCGGTGGCGACGATGAACATGCGGTCGGTCGTGTAGTTGCGGCCAAGATAGCCGCGGATCTGCTGCGGCGTGAAGGAGATAACGGTCTCCGGCGTACCGAGGATGGCCCGGCCGAGCGTCTGGTCGCGATAGGCGACTTCGGAGAACCGGTCGAACACCACATCGTCGGGTGTGTCGTTGGCGGCGTTGATCTCTTGCAGGATGACCTGCTTCTCGCGCTCCAGCTCCTCCTCCTCGAAGGCCGATTCCGTCAGGATGTCGGCGAGGATATCGACGGCGAGCGGCACGTGGTCCTTGAGCACGCGGGCGTAATAAGAGGTCGTCTCGGTCGACGTCGCGGCGTTGACCTCGCCGCCGACATCCTCGATTTCCTCGGCGATCTGCCGGGCCGTGCGGCGTCCCGTGCCCTTGAAGGCCATGTGTTCAAGCAGGTGGGCGATGCCGTGCTCGTCTGCCGTCTCGTTACGCGATCCCGATTTGATCCAGACTCCGAGCGCAGCGCTTTCAAGGTGCGGCATGGTTTCTGTCACTACTGTCAGCCCGGATTTCAGCCGGGTGCACTCAACTGTCATTGGCTATCTTTCTGCGCCTGCCGTCGTCTTGTCGCGGGCGTGTTTGCCGATAAAGGTTTCTACGGCTTTGAGCTCCGGTTCGATGATCTGGAAGCGCTCCTCCCTGTGCATCAGATCAGCAAGCCACGTCGGAAGCGCCGGGTCAATACCGCAGGCCGATTTTACGGCGGCGGGGAATTTCGCCGGATGCGCGGTCGAAAGCGTCACCATCGGCGTATTCGGCTTTTCCTTCTTCTTGGCGACAAAGACGCCGATTGCCGAATGCGGATCGAGCAGATAGCCGGTCTCGGCATGGGTCTTGCGGATCGTCTCGGTCACCTGTTTCTCGCTGGCGCGGCCGGCGCGGAAGTCGCGGCGGATCGCCTTCAGCGCTTGCGCGCCGATCTCGAAGCCGTTGGATTGTTTGAGGCTTTCCATCGCCGCGCGCACCTTCGAGGCGTCGCGGTCATAGGCTTCGAACAGCAGCCGCTCGAAGTTGGAGGAGATCTGGATGTCCATCGACGGCGAACTTGTCGCCTTGACCGCCTTCATGTCGTAGCGGCCGGTCTTCAGCATGCGCTCCAGGATGTCGTTCTCATTGGTGGCGATCACCAGCCGGTCGATCGGCAGGCCCATGCGTTTGGCGCAGTAGCCGGCGAAGATATCGCCGAAATTGCCGGTGGGCACGGTGAACGAGATCTTCCGGTCCGGCCCGCCCAAGGCCACGGCGGCCGTGAAATAATAGACGATCTGGGCCATGATGCGCGCCCAGTTGATCGAGTTGACGCCTGAGAGGCCGACCTTGTCGCGGAACGCCGCGTCGTTGAACATCGCCTTCACCAGGTTTTGGCAATCGTCGAAATTGCCCTTGACGGCAAGCGCATGGACATTTGCGGAGGACGAGGTGGTCATCTGCCGCTGCTGCACCGGCGAGACCTTGCCATGCGGGAAGAGGATGAAGATGTCGGTGCGCTCGCGGCCGGCAAAGGCGTCGATCGCCGCACCGCCGGTATCGCCCGAGGTGGCGCCGACGATCGTCGCCCGCTCGCCGCGCTTCTCAAGCGCATAATCCATCAGCCGCGCCAGCAGCTGCATCGCCACGTCCTTGAAGGCGAGCGTCGTGCCGTGGAACAGCTCCATGACGAAGCTGTTCGGCCCCGTCTGGACGAGCGGCGCGATCGCCGGATGGCGGAAGGTGCCGTAGGCCTCGTCGATCATCGCCCGGAACGTCGCCTCGGGAATCTCGCCATTGGTGAAGGGCGAAAGGATGGTGAAGGCGATCTCCTGATAGCTCTTGCCGCGCAGCGCCCGGATCTCTTTTTTGGAGAAGCTCGGAAATTTACGGGGAACGTAGAGCCCGCCGTCGCGCGCCAGTCCCGTCAGCAGGGCGTCGCAAAAGCCGAGGGCAGGGGCCTCGCCGCGGGTCGAGATATAGTCCACGTTCGTCATCCTTGATCTATCGCTGGAAGAAATCCGGTCGGGCTCGGCCGTGGCCCGCACTGCCGGAAACCGGGCCCGGAAATCGAGAAGGGGCTGCCTTCAGGCCATACCATCGCCGTTATCTTGTTGAAGTTGCCCGCATCCGGCGGCGAAAAGTGCATCAAAACGGTGCTGACCCAATCGATTTTTGTTTGCGCCGCTGATATAGACCATCGCAAACCGTCGTGAAAGGCCTCACGGAAAAGACATGAGGCTTCAAGAAACGCTTGTACAAAGGGTGGAACATAGTGCTCGGCAAGGTCTCGCGTCTCATCGTCTCAGCTTCTCTTCTTGCCCTGCTCGCCGGCTGCGATACGCTTGGTACCGGTGGTGATGCCAAGTCATCGGCACCGCCGACGCAGCCGAACGGCACCGCCCAGATCATGCCGCTGGCACCCGCCAACCCATCCTCGAACAATCCTTCGATCGGCACGGCGACGACCGCACAGGGCGCCGTCGCTCCCGTCGTCCAGGGCGCCTGCCCACAGATCTTCATGCGCGACCAGGATGCGATCTTCCGCACCTATGCCAAGGGCAAGAAGGACGATCCGCAGCAGATCGTTTTCCAGGCCTCCTTCGGCGATTACACCCGCCAGTGCACGCTGAGCGACACCAACCTGACGATGACCGTCGTTGCCCAGCTGCGCCTGATCACCGGCCCGGCCGGCGCCCCCGGCCCGGTGACCCTGCCGATCCGCATCACCATCCTCGACGGCGAGACCGTGCTCTATTCCGAGGTCACCAAATTCCCGACCGAAATCCCGGCGGGTGCGCCGGGCACCCAGGTGGTCTTCCGCAAGGACGGCATCAAGATGCCGGTCGGCTCCGGCGCCCTGGTGCGCGTCAATGTCGGCTTCGACACCCAGCCTGCAAAGACCAAGAAGAACAGCTAAGCTACTTCCGAAAAGTGGGCTTGGCCCGCAGCGTTAGGATCGTGACATCCCGGCCTGGGAGATCGGCGAGGGCTGCCCCTCATCCGGCTGCCGCCACCTTCTCCCCGTAAACGGGGCGAAGGGATATGCCGCAAGCTCTCCGTCCTTCGCCAACATCTCGCGGGGCACGTCCCCTCTCCCCGTTTTTTACGGGGAGAGGGTTAGGGTGAGGGGCAGTTATCGGCACGAACCGGGCAGCGGTGGCTCAAGCCCGACGAGGACGGAGCGGGGGAGGCTGGAGAGCAATTCCCAGCAAAAGGCGGGCGCCGGCACTTGTCTCAACTCAGAGAACGTTGTCCCAGGCCGCCAGCGCGGCGACGACGCCTGGCAGGTCGTTCATGCGGGAGATCGCCGTTTCGGCGCCGGCATCCGTCAGTTTGTCGGCATGGGCGGGATAGCTGTGCGAAGCGCCGGTAAAGCCGATGACCCGCATGCCGGCGGCGCGCGCCGCATGGACGCCATGCACGGAATCCTCGACGACGACGATCTTGTCGGGCGACACGCCCATCTGGCTTGCGCCGTGCAGGAAGATGTCGGGCTTCGGCTTGGCGCGGTCGGGGCCGAGATCCTTGGCGGAGAAGATATGGGGCGCAAACAGCGGCTTCAGCCCCACCTTGCTCAGCATCATGTCGAGCCGCTTGCTGCTCGAATTCGAGCAGATGCAGCGCTTCATCGGCAGCCTGGAAACGGCGAATTCGACGCCCGCAATCGCCTCGACGTCATTCGCCAGCCTGGTGTCGAGCAGCTGCTCGGATTTTTCCAGCAGCGAGGCCGAAAACGGGATGCTCGCCTCGCGCTCGATCTGCAGCAGGATGTTGCGCCATGTCATGCCGGCAAAGCGTTCGCCCATTTCCTCGACGCTGATCGGATATCCCGCCTCCGTCAGCAGCGCCGATTCAACCTCCGCGGCGATGATTTCGGAATCGACGAGAACGCCGTCGCAATCGAAGATGATGAGGTCGAAGCCGTTCATATGTTCACGCCTTGCTGCAAGTCCGGGTCTTATCAGGGAATGCTGCGGCTTTACACGATGGCCAGCCAAAGCTCAACCGGATCCCAAGCATGGCTGCGATGCGGCAAGCGACCGGCTCCGTGGTCGCTGCCGGATCGCGCCGGCGGCCTTACTGCTGCATCCATAAGCCGTCAAAAATGCCCGCACAGGATGGGCAGATCGTTTCCGGTCAGCAAGCTGCTATCGCAGCACTTCCAGCCCTTTTCGTTCGACAAGATCAAGGATCTTAATGGCCGTGCTGCTGGGTTTCTTCGTTCCTTGTTCCCATGCGGCAACGGTGATCTTCTTGACGTTGATGAACTCGGCAAACACGGCCTGACTGACCTTGTTTGCATTTCGAATCCTCTTGATTTCCTCGGGCGTGTAGTCACGAAGAGGAGGAAGGCAAAGAGCGTCGAACTCCCTCATCGTCAGATCGTCGACAAAGCCGGCTTCGTGCAGTCGCGCGGCAGACTTATGAACGTTCTTAAGAATCCTGCTCATGGCACTGGATCTCCAGTATCTGTTTCTTTTCGATCATCTCAGCAAGTTTCCTGTCGTCGGCGCGCATGTAGATATCACATAGCTTTCGGAGCGCTTCCTTCTCTTTCCTGGTGATATTGTCAGTCTCATTCTTGGCGAAGCCGTGTATGAAAATAAGCCTGTCGGCCTGACGATAGCCAATGATCGTCCGGTAGCTTCCAGGTTTGCCACGCCCAGGAGCCGCCACTCGCTTCTTGAGAAGAAAGCCGCCCAATCTCGCGTCGATCAATCCCGCTTCGATCTCCTTCGCGGCCATACACAACATCATATCCGTCACGCCGTAATCGCCGGCCCAGTCATCGAACTCCAAATCCTTCAGAATTCTCACCGGCAATATATTACTCCGTAATATAGATATCAAGTCGACGCGGCAGGTTTGGCGGCCGCCGGAATTCAGGGGATCGAGCGGTTTTGAGGCCGCATTGAGCCCTTCTCGGTGAGGTCTGGAGGGCAGGGCTTGCCGAGGCCACCGGCAAAATAGCCCCGCCTTTCGCTCGGATCGAGGCTGGAGCGAAAGGCGGCGGTTTGAGGTCGCGGATGTCGTAGAATGATGGCGAGTGGAAAGAAGCCGTCAGGCCGCCAGCTGCCCGCCGCGTCGTCCGGACTGCGTCGAAGCGGTCGCACGCAGTTTGAAGCGGGAAACCAGTTCACGCAGCTTGGCAGCTTCCTGAGCCAGATGACCGGATGCGGCGGTCGATTCTTCCACCATCGCTGCGTTCTGCTGGGTCACCTGATCCATCGAATTGACGGCGGTATTGACTTCGGCAAGCCCGGTCGACTGTTCTCTGGCCGATACGGCGATGGCATCCATGTGCTGATTGATGCGGGCGATCTGTTCGCTGATGGCGCTCAGAACTTGGCTGGTGTCGAGAACCAGTTTGACGCCGCTTTCGACTTCCACCGACGATTTCTGGATGTGGCCTTTGATTTCCTTTGCCGCCTGCGCCGAGCGCTGGGCAAGTTCGCGGACTTCCTGGGCCACCACCGCAAAGCCCTTGCCCGCTTCTCCGGCGCGTGCGGCTTCGACGCCGGCATTCAGTGCCAGCAGATTGGTCTGGAAGGCGATCTCGTCGATCACGCCGATAATGCTGGAGATTTGCTGCGACGACGCTTCGATGCGGCGCATGGCTTCTTCGGCATGGGACACGACCTCGGAAGATTTGGCGGCATTGCGGTTTGCATCGGTCGCTTCAGTGCGCGCCTCGTCGGTCCGCTTGCTGGAGTTCGAGACATTGGCGGTAATCTGGTCGAGCGCTGCGGCGGTTTCTTCGAGCGAGGCTGCCTGTTGTTCGGTCCGTTTTGACAGATCGCTGGCCCCGGATGCGATTTCCCTTGTACCTTCGTCGATCGCGGCAATGGCGGCAGCGATAGCGCCGAGGGTTTGGTCGAGCTGGCGGATCGACATGTTGAAATCATGCCGGAGGCCCTCGAAATCGGGCGCGAACGGCTCTTCGATCTGGAAGGCGAGGTCGCCTGAGGCAAGCCGCTTCAGACCTGCGGCAAGGCCCGCTGTCGCCGCCCGCAGCCGTTCGGCCGCATCCTCCTCAGCCTGCTTGCGGGCCGTGACCCGTTCGGTTTCGCCCTCCAGCCGAGCTGCCGCGGCGTCCTGCTCCAATTGCTTGTTGGCAATTGCTGCCTGGCGGAAGACTTCGACAGCCGAGGCCATGGTGCCGATTTCATCGGAGCGGCCAATGCCGGTGCAGGCAATGGCCGTGTCACCATCGGCGAGCCTCTGCATATCGCTGGAAAGCGAAAGGATCGGTTTGGTGACGGTCTTGCGGGTAAGGAAATAGAGGCCAATGGCGAACAGCGCGGCCGCGGCCAGCAGCGCCTTCAGAACGATATCGACCGAGGCTTTGATGTCGGAGCTATGCTTGGAAATGTCATCCGATACAGCGGTGATCTGGTCCCCGGCCTGTTCCATCGCCGTTTCCAATGTCGAGAACTGCTGCATGAATTCGGGCAGCGCCTTCAAAGCCGCTGACGGATCCTTGCTGGCAAGATCGACCATCTTGGTGGCGCTTTCAACATAGACAAGAAGCGGACGTTCGATGCCGGCAAGCACCGTTTTCGTTTGTCCATCGGAGACAAGAGCCTTGTTGGCGTCAATCATCTCCCGGAACGATGCCTCGTGCTCCACCAGATCCGCCTTTACCGCGGCTGGGTCGAGGCCTGCCGCCGGGTTGGATGCCAGCAAGGAGGCGAGCACATCGGCACGCAGCGCGTCATGCATCATGTCGGCCTGCATGTGATTGCGCAGAATTTGCGCTGACTGGGCGACATCGGCGCCGTTTGCCGAGAGGGTGGAGGCAGACCAGATGCCGACCTCCGTGGCGCCGCCCGCCAAGGCGAAAATCGCAACGCTTGCAATGATGATCTTATTCTGGATCGACGCCATATCCGGGCTCTCACGTTAATGTAGAACCTGAGAATATCGGAACATGCTTAATGATTTCTCAGCGAGACGTTTGGTAAGCCGCGCAAAAACAATAGGTTGCACTTGTTGTCTCATTCGATGAGTAGTTGAATGCTCTGGCGGACCGTGCGGAGGAGGACCGCTTCAAGCACCGGCGCCATGCGCGCCGAGGCAAAGGCTCGCCCTCGATCGGGTGAGGCGAGCCCATCTAACCCACTGTTGCGCCAGGATGATCTCTGATTGGTGGTATTCTCGACCGGCTTCTCGCCGGGCACATGCGACACCATCTTCGTTGCGGGCTCACGGGCATGGGCGTAGCATGCAGGGCAACAGGAGAGGGACCATGAGGCTGTCAGTTCTTGTTCGATCGACGGCAGCCGTAGCGCTGCTCTTTGCCTTCACATCCACCGACGTCACCGCCAAGGGCGGCAAGCACCACAGAAGCTGTGCAGAGCTGCAGGCGATGATGGATCATGGGTTGACCGGCGGAAAACATGCCGGGGATGGGCCCGAAAAGAGGGCCAAGGTCCAAAGGAAGATGAGGAAGAAGGGCTGCATTTAGGCCTTGTCGGCTCAGAACTGACTGCCGCTCTCAATCCGAAAACCACGACGCCCAGACAATTCGACCAGGACGGGCGCGACAGGCTGTTGCCTCAAGCGAGGCGGGTGCGAGATCGATGAAATCCGCTTGAACGCCGGCCAGCTGCATCTCCGGGGCTACCCTTGGCATTCTCATGCACTAGATGGCGCTCGGGGAAGAGGACGCCACCGCCGCTATGGGGAAGAGGAGAGGCGGCATGCCAAAGAACGGACCAAAAGGAAGACTGCATGACGATCGAGGATATCATCGAAACCCTGGAAAAGACCGATATGCCCGACGGCCGGATCGACGCCTTCATCACCTGTGCGTTTTTGTTGAAGCAGCTCCGGCCCGCCGAGCCGACCGATTTCGACGGTCCCCACGACTACATGCCGAGCAGCATCAGGTCGCAGCACGGCTTCCTGATGGCGCGGCCGTTCACCCACGACGTCAATCATGCCATCGATCTCTGCCGGGAAGTCCGGCCGGATGCGGTCTGGCACCTGGCCCGCGGCCGCCAGACGTCGGACGATTGGCTTTACGGCGCGCAGCTGCGCGAGATCGAGGACGGCGAAAACGTGCTGGGCGAAGCCGAAAGCAATCACGCCGCACTGGCGCTCACTCTCGCGGCACTGCGGGCGCATGTGGCAGCAGGATGAGAAGAAGGCCGGCGCATAAGGCAGCACCAACCGGAAAGGCGCCGGCAAGTTTTTGCAGATCCGCAGCAAACCTATGCATCGATCGGGAAAAGCATCAGAAACTGCCGGTCGCCTTCCGGGGTGAAGAGGATCGAGCGGCTTTCGGCCGTGCGCCGCGCCCAGCCCTTGTCGAGGAAGTTTGACAGCAACGCCTTGCCGAGGCTGCCGGCGAGATGGGCGCGTCTTTCGCTCCAGTCGAGGCAGGAGCGGCAGAGCGGCCGGCGCGACGATCGGAGGTCGCCGACATCGATGCCGATACGTTGCAGATCGTTTTCGCCCTTTTCGGTCAGCGCCAACCCATCTCCGACCGCGTCGATCGAGCCTGAGGCAATCAGGCTGTCGAGCATGCGCACGCCGTAATCGCCGGCCAGATGATCGTAGCAGATGCGCGCCTTGCGCAACGCCGGCTCTTTCGGTCCCGGCTGGTGGCGCAGATGGCCGCGCCCGGCGGCAAAACCCATCATGCTTTCGATCAGCCGGGCGACGGCCTCGTCGGCCAATGTGAAATAACGATGGCGCCCCTGCTTGCGCTGGGCAAGCAGCCCGCCGGCCTCGAGCTTGGCAAGATGCGTGCTCGCCGTCTGCACGGTGATGCCGCCGACGCCGGCAAGCTCGGTCGCTGTCAGCGCCCGGCCGCCGGTGAGTGCGGCGAGCATGTTGGCGCGGGCGGGATCGCCGATGAGCGCGCCGATCTGCGCAATGTCAGGACCTTCCTTCATACTTCGATCGTAACCGAAGCATTGCCGTCAGGCAATGTGCGAAAAGGGTGGAGAGCAAAAGGAGAAACCGATGATTACCTGCTTCATCCGCTACGAAATCGACCCCTTCAAGAAAGAGGCCTTCGCCGAATATGCCCGCAACTGGGGCCAGACGATCCCGAAAAATGGCGCCGACCTGATCGGCTATTTCGGCCCGCACGAAGGTTCGGCGACGACGGCTTACGGCGTCTACAACATCGAAAGCCTCGCCGCCTACGAGGCCTACCGCGCCAGGCTGGCCGCCGATCCGCGCGGCCGCGAGAATTACGAATTTTCAGGCGCGAACGCTTCATTCTGAAGGAAGACCGCATCTTCCTCAAAAATGTCTCCGCCCCTCACGCCAAGCTGGTGCTGCCATGATCGCCGTCATCTTCGAAGTGGTGCCCTATATGGGTGAACGCCATAAATATCTGGATCTGGCCGGCGAGCTGCGAGAGGAACTCGAAAAGATCGACGGCTTCCTCTCGATCGAACGGTTCGAGAGCCTGACAAACCGCGGCAAGCTGCTGTCGCTCTCCTTCTTCCGTGACGAGGCGGCGGTCAAGGAATGGCGCAACCTCGAAGCCCACCGGGCCGCCCAGCAAGCCGGCCGCGGCGGTATCTTCGCCGATTACCGCCTGCGGATTGCCAGCGTCCTGCGCGATTACGGCATGTTCGAACGCGACGAGGCGCCGGCCGATAGCCGTAGCGTGCATGATGCGGCGCGATGATGGGGCCGTAGAGGCGCGGGCTGCTTTCGGTTGAATTCCGTTTTTCTCGCCATGACTTGCAATGGTTTCGAATATCTTCGAAAAGTAAGCCTTAAATTGCATTTTTAGGCTTGCATCCGGAATGGCTGATAGAAAAAATTATTCCCGCTATTTTCTTTCTCAAGCGGTCTTCATGGCATTTGCTTTGGCTGCTGTTCTTGCTCCAATCCCAGTTTTTGCACAGACGGGCGATGAGCAGCCGGCCCTTAAGAAGCAAGCGTTTAATCTGATCCGCAAGGGCAATTGCGCAGAAGCATGGAAAATCGTTTGGCATGAGGCGCGCCAGGGAAATTCACAAGCTTTGGCCTCACTTGCGGATCGGCTACTGCCTTTTGGAATTCTTGTGCCGCCATCCTATTTTCCGATTGCAGAAAATTTCGTGCAGCATTTCGAAGACCAGATTACCGCACTCAGCCTATATGCCTGGAGAAACCCCGAAATCGCAGAGGGTCTCAAAGTTCATGGGATTACGCTGAAAGACAGGTTTCCGAGGCATTTTGGGGATAAGAAATTAGTTGAAGATTACAGGCGTGTGGATGCTTGCTTAAAGAGCAATAAGAACACCGGGAAATGTGTCGAGCTTGCAATCAAATTGAAAATCATTCCGCCTTTCGACGTTTATGTTTCAATGATGGATATCGCTCCCCGCGAGGCATTTTGCATGGCACCGCCAGAGGGGCCGACGACGAAGGCGTCCGAGATGAAGCCTTTGAGTTCGCAATAGAGAGATACCGGAAATGCTAGGAATTAGAAGTCGGAGGGAGCGTTTCGATTGGAGTCGCACGTGTTCACCCAGATTAGTCTATTAGCACGGAAGCCGGCTTGGCTCATTGCAGCACTAATCTTAACTGCGCATTTGCTGCCGACGGTCGTCAACGCCAAAGATACCAAGGCAACGGCGTTTGAGGTAAAGATCGTGAAGCTGCTGGATAGCGGCGATTGCGCTCAGGCTTGGAAAGAGCTGTGGCGCCTTGCCAGACAGAGAGACCAGAAGACACTCAGCGATATCGTTTTCGCCGTCATTCCCTATAGGGCACTTGTTCCGCCTTCTTATTTCCCATTGACCGAAAACGCGCTCCAGAGCCATCTGATTAGTCATATGATCGCGCTCAAGCTCTACAACTGGAAAGACCCTGAGGTGAGCGCGGAGTTTGACAAATATGGTCTCAGCCTTGATTCAAATCCGCAAGAGATATTCGCGAACGCTGAGACTCAAGGTAATTATCAACGCGTCGATAGCTGTCTGAAAACACACAATGATAAAGAAACCTGCGTCAGCCTCGCCATTCAGCTCAAGGTTATTCCCACTTTCGAGTCTTATGTTGCCATGATGGATCATGCGCCCCGCGATGCTTTCTGTCTGCCTTTGCCCGGCCCGAAAAGAGACCACATTTCTCCGCGTCCCTGATGGGCGCAGACCGTCTCCCGCAGCGGGCGCAACCGATTTGAACTATGCGCGTGACAACGGATTATTTGATATAAAAGCGGAAGAAATGCTATCGACAGCCTAAATCTCAAACCAGACGGGGAAGCCAAATCGTGTGGGCTTCAAGGATCATAAAATTTACTTGGACGGCTATATTTTCCTTTATCTTCATTGTCTTAGCATTCCTCACACTTTCGACCGTTATCATGTACGTTCAGAATCCTGATTTTATCGGGGTGACATTTCCGGAACGAGCGGTCTCGGATGCCGCGCGCTTAACCGGCCGCAGTAAAAATGAAATCGATGGAGAATGCAGTATAAAAGGCAGCTATTTTGAGAAGCAAGTTAGCTGTGAAATGAGAAGAATGCAGGGTAATAAAATAACAGACACTGTGCTGTTGGAGTATACGCTGATGTTTGACTCGATAACGAGTATTGCCGATACCCGCGAAAATCTTGAATAGAGAGATGGTTGACGTCGTTTAACCGCAGTTCAGCCCTCGATGGGTTTCGACCATCCCCGCCGGCTCGCCTCGCCGCCGCCGAATAAATTCCCGAAATCGGCCACCGCTTCAGGCTTTGGTAACTAAGTTGCGTAACCATAACGGAGAGTTAAGCGTCAAGCGTATGAGTGAGTATCAGAATGGCATCAGTTTTTCCGCTTGCCGACCTCAAGGCTTCCGTCAGGTCGGGTTCCCGGCCGGATTCTAGGTCGGATTCCTGGGTCGACACGATCATCAAGGGTGATTGCGTCAGTGCCCTCGAGGCTTTGCCCACCCACTCCGTCGATATCATCTTTGCCGACCCGCCGTATAACCTCCAGCTCGGCGGAACGCTGCATCGTCCCGACCAGTCGCTGGTCGATGCCGTCGATGACGAATGGGATCAGTTCGCTTCGTTCGAGGCCTATGACGCCTTCACCCGTGCCTGGCTGCTGGCCTGCCGGCGCGTGCTGAAGCCGACTGGCTCGATCTGGGTGATCGGCTCCTACCACAATATTTTCCGCGTCGGCGCCACGCTGCAGGATCTGAACTTCTGGATCCTCAACGACATCATCTGGCGCAAGACCAACCCGATGCCGAATTTCAAGGGCCGCCGTTTCCAGAACGCCCATGAGACGATGATCTGGGCAAGCCCCAGTGCCAAGGCCAAGGGCTACACCTTCAATTACGATGCGATGAAGGCCGCCAATGACGATGTGCAGATGCGCTCGGACTGGCTGTTCCCGATCTGCAACGGCGGCGAGCGGTTGAAGGGCGAGGACGGCAAGAAGGTGCATCCGACCCAGAAGCCGGAAGCGCTGCTTGCCCGCGTCATCATGGCCTCGACCAAACCAGGCGATATCGTCCTCGATCCCTTCTTCGGCTCGGGCACGACGGGCGCCGTCGCCAAGCGCCTCGGCCGCCACTTCGTCGGCATCGAGCGCGAGCAGGATTATATCGATGCCGCATCGGCCCGCATCGCCGCCGTCGAGCCGCTGGGGAAGGCGGAACTGACCGTCATGACCGGCAAGAAGGCCGAGGTTCGCGTCGCCTTCAACGTGCTTGTGGAAAGCGGCCTGATCAAACCCGGCCAGGTGCTGACCGATGCCAAGCGCCGCTACAGCGCCATCGTGCGCGCCGACGGCACCGTGGCTTCAGGCGGCGATGCCGGCTCCATTCATCGTCTCGGCGCCAAGGTGCAGGGTCTTGATGCATGCAATGGATGGACCTTCTGGCATTTCGAAGACGGGCAGTCCCTGCGCCCGATCGACGATCTCAGGTCCGTAATCCGCAGTGATCTGGCAAAGGTGGAGTGAGCAGCACCTTCGGCGGATCGAAATACCTTCTTCCGGTTTCCTCCAGTTGCGGAAGAAGGCCAAGGCGCCCGGGGCTCGAACCTCGGGCGTCTTCTATTTTTGGCGATCCAATCGTCAGAACGCCTGATAATCGGTGACGTCGACGCGGGTGATGCGGCCTTCTTCGTTGAAGGTGATCGTCTCCTCGCCTTCGCGGACCAGCGGCTTGCCGGTCTGGCTGTGGGTGGCGCGCAGCGACCAGACGGCCCGGCCGGACAGCGGCGTCAGTGTCTCCACCAGCGAATTTTCCGCGGTCTGATCGGGATAGTCGTCGAAATACTTCCGGAAGGCGGCCATGATCTCGCCGCAGCCGGCCAGACTGCCGACGCCGTTCGAGACATAGGTGGCGTCCTCGGCGAAATAGGCCTCGATCGCCGGGAAATCCAGCGCGTTGATGGCGGCGTGAAAACGGTCGATTTCCTCTGCTGGGTCGAAAGCCATGGGTCTCAGACCTTCAATCCGTGAGCGGCGAGATCGCTGCGCAGCTTGTCGGCGCCCGAAAACAGCACCGCATTCCAGCCATAGGCCTTGGCGCCTTCGACATTGACCGGCGCGTCGTCGATGAAGATCGTCGCCGCCGGATCGAGGCCGAAGCTGTTCGTATGGGTCTCGTAGATGGCGAGATCCGGCTTGATCAGGCCGACATCGCCGGAAACGGTGACGCCGCGCGGCAGGGTGAGGAAGGGGAAACGCGCCTGTGCTTCGCGAAAAGTGTCCGAGGCGAAGTTGGTCAGCATCGTCACGTCGCGCCCTTCGGCAATCAGCCCTTCCATGATCGCGACGCTGTCCTCATAGGCGTGCGGCACCATCTCGTGCCAATATTTGCGGAAGGCCCGGATATGTTCCTCGCGGGCAGGGTGCTCTTTAATCAGCAGCGCTTCGGCCTCCGCCCAGGTGCGGCCGCGGTCCTGCTCGATGTTCCAGTCATGGGTGCAGATATTGGCGAAGAACCAGTTGCGCTCGGTCTCATCGGGAATGAGCCGGCTGAAGGCAAGATGCGGATCGTAATGAATAAGGACTTTGCCGATATCGAAAACAATATGCTTTATCTCGGTGGTCATGGTGGTCCCTTGGATGTTTTGAACGCGAGAGGAATAGCCGCTGCGATCGCTTTTTTCATGACGGTCGGCAAGGCCTGCGCCTCAAGATTTGTAACCGGCTCCCACCATTCGTCATCCCAGCCGCCTTTCGTTTTTGGCTTGCCAGCGAGCGCCGCCCGCCAGATCGACAGCCGGAGCTCGAAATGGGTGAAGACATGGATGACGGTGCCGCAGGCTTGCCAAGCCGCCTCGAAGGGCGCGGCTGAGGCTGAGGTTTCGCCGTCGAGCCGCGCCGTCCAGGCCGTTGTCGGCACCTCGGTCATCCCGCCGAGCAGGCCGCTGTCGATGCGCCGCCTGAGCAGGATCTCGCCGTCGCCGGTGACTGCGACAAAGGCCGCACCCTGGCGCACCGGCTTTTCCTTCTTTGCCGCCTTGACCGGAAAAAGTTCGGGATCGGAAAGTTTTAGCGCCTCGCAGGCGCCGCGGAACGGACAGAGTGAGCAGGCCGGCCGCTTCGGCGTGCAGATCGTTGCGCCGAGATCCATCATCGCCTGGGCAAAATCGCCGGGCCGGCCCGCCGGCGTCAGCAGCGCCACCTTCTGCCTCATCAGCGGCTTTCCCGCCGGAAGCGGCGTGTCGATCGCATAGAGCCGGGAGATCACCCGCTCGACATTGCCGTCCATCACGGCCGCCTGCCGGTTGAAGGCGATGGCCGCCACAGCAGCTGCCGTATAGTCGCCGATCCCAGGCAGCGATTTGAGCCCCTCTTCGGTATCGGGAAAGATGCCGCCATGGTCGTTTGCCACCGCTTCGGCGCATTTCTTCAGGTTGCGGGCCCGCGCGTAATAGCCGAGCCCCGCCCAGGCGGCCATCACCGCGTCGTTTTCGGCCGCGGCAAGATCGGTGACCGCAGGCCAGCGCTGCAGAAACTTGGAGAAATAGGGTTTGACCGCCTGCACCGTCGTCTGCTGCAGCATCACCTCGGAAAGCCAGACGCGATAGGGGTCGGGCTTGACGCCGCGCGCCGCCATGCCAGGCGAGATACGCCAGGGCAGATCGCGGTGGTGACGGTCGTACCAGTCGAGCAGGGGCTTTGCGGAGGGGGTGTCGATTGTCGTGAGCGTCATGATTTGCCGGGATCGGGGGAAGTGCCTATACTTGGCGAAGCAACGCCGCGCGATCAAGCCGGTGATGCGAATTGCCTGTGCGTTTGGCAGGGGCGTCCAAGGGTTTCGATGAGTTATCCACGCAAAGGTGCAAAGCAGATTTCCGAGCTGGCGAACGGGCTGATCGATCCCGTCCTTGCCCGCCGCGCCGGCATCAACACCGCCCTGCTCGGCTCGTGGAGCGAGATCGCCGGCGAGGATTTCGCCGATTGCACCCGGCCGGAAAAGATCGCCTGGGCCCGCGGCGGCAGTGAGGCCCGCGGCGGCAACGAGACCGGCGGCTTCCGCCCCGGCGTGCTGACGATCGCCTGCGAAGGCGCGCGCGCGCTTTTCCTCACCCATGCGCAGGGCGAGCTCATCCAGCGCATCAACAGCTTCTTCGGCTTCGCCGCCGTCCACCAGATCCGCATCGTCCAAAAGCCGGTCTCGAACCCCGCCCGCCGCTCCCGCACCCCGCCACCGCTGAAAGGCGAAGCCGCCCGCAAGCTCGAAGGCATGATGGAGGGCATCGAGGGCGACAAACTGCGCCAGGCGATCCAGCGCTTAGGGACCGCGGTGATGGGCAAGCGGGGGAGTGGGCGTTGATGAGTAAACCAGGCGAGTCAAAACCGTCTTCCGGACGTTTAGTTTTTTGATCCTGCTTCAACACGCTCGCGGGTGACGGGGAATTCGACTCTGCCCGAGATCGTATAGGGCTCGCATTGCGTGATCGCGTCAGCGACCAATGGGGCCGCGGTTTTCTCCCATTCTGATGGCGGGGAGAGAAAATTGATGGACAAAAAATCAGCAGATCCATCCTTGATGACCGCGACAACCGCGAAGTTATAAACGCTGGGTGCTTCCGCAGGTAGCTTCAAACATTTAAGCATCTGATTAAAAATAATATTCCCGCTGTCTTCGGCGGCGCGCGCGCTGGTGACGCTTATGGCTAAAGCAACAGCAATGAGCAGGTTATAGAGAAAAGACTTGGTTAAGGAATGCATTCAAATTATCCTGCTGAAAAGCCGTCGGAAAAATCAACACTCGATCTGCTGTATACCGTCAACGCCTGTTATTAGACATTGAAAGTCATCCTCCGCTTTTGACTGCGACCTGCACCAGGCGTCCAGTTTCGACAAGGCACGGCGGTGATGGGCAAAGCGGGGGATTGGCGCTAGAGAGCTTCCTAATTCCGATCCTGCGGTATGCACCAGCGGGGCGATGGTTCCCAGGCTTAAGGCCTGGGATGACGGAGATTGAGGAGCGCAACAGGCTGGAGGTGCCAGTGCCGCCCATGTCTTCACCTGTCGCTGTATTTCGAGAAGCCGACCCAGCCCTCCGTCGTGCTCGGGCTTGACCCGAGCATCCATGCACAAGCACCTGCTGGTATGGTTACTCAACGCGTCGCTGAAATACGCATGCATATCCGAGAGGCTACTGGTGATCGGGCTCTTTGGATGCCATACTTGTATAGCAGACAGGAGAAAGATCATGCTGGCCTTGCGGTTGCCGCCTGATATCGAAGCGCGGCTTGAGGAACTCGCTAAGCGCACGGGCCGCAGCAAAAGCTTCTATGCACGTCAAGCCATCATCGAACACCTTGACGATCTCGAGGATATCTATCTCGCCGAAAAACGCCTCGAAGAGCTTCGTCGGGAAGAGAGCGATAGCGTGCCGCTGGCCGAACTGGTGACGCGTCATGGCGTGGAGAATTGAGTTTCACCGAGCCGCCGAGCAATGAGCTTTGGAAGATTGGGCATGTGCGGATTGGCAACCGCCGCGATGTCTATCGATGAATCCGCAAGCCGACCGATCGCAATTTTGTCTGGCGGTCCCATCACGGTCACAATTCTTTGAAGGAAGTTGGTGAAGCGTGGCTTGTGAGCGGCCGCCAGCCGTTATATCGCACAGTCATGCCGTCACTCTCATTGCTTATGGGGAACCCATGCAGATGTCTGAAATGCAACTGACGAAACGCCGCCTCCTGGGTGGGATCGCCATCGCCGCAGCTGCCGCAGCGCTTGTCGCCTGCAACGACAGCAAAGACGCTGCCGATGCTTCGTCTTCCGGCAAGACCATGGCCGACGGCACCGATGTCGACACCATCCAGACGGCGGCCACGTCGGCGGCCGAAACCCCGCAATCCGATGGCGATGTCGACATGGCCGCGGTGCTGAAGCCCGGCCCGTTGCCTGAGATGGCGCTGGGCAAGGCTGACGCCCCGGTCAAGATCGTCGAATACATGTCGATGACCTGCCCGCATTGCGCCCATTTCCACAACACCACCTTCGATGCGATCAAGCAGAAATATGTCGACGCCGGCAAGGTGCAGTTCATCATCCGCGAATTCCCCTTCGACCCGCGTGCCGCCGCCGCCTTCATGCTCGCCCGCTGCAGCCCCGCCAATCCGGAGCAGTTGAGCACGCCGGAGCAGTATTTCCCGATGGTCTCCATGCTGTTCAAGCAGCAGCAGGTCTGGGCCGCCGCCGATGACGGCCGCTCCGCACTGCTGCAGATGTCGAAGCTCGCCGGATTTACTGAGGATAGCTTCACGAAATGCTTGACGAACCAGAAGCTTCTGGATGAAGTGAACGCCGTGCGGGAAAGAGGTTCCAAAGATTTCGGCGTCAACGCCACGCCGACTTTCCTCATCAATGGCAAGCGCTACTCTGGAGACATGCCGGTTGAAACCTTGTCGGGGCTCATCGACAGTCTGCTCTGAACCGAACCGTTTGACGACGACGGGCGACGGTGAAAGCCGTGCGCCCGTTTTTTTGTGGGGTAGCGGCAAGGGGCACCCCCCTCTGTCCTGCCGGACCCAGGGTCGAGCCACGGGTCTCGACCCGTCCTTCGGACCCCCACAGGTGGGGAGATCGGCTGGGCGCTCTGTCTCGGCTTTCATGACTGCTCCGCGCAGGCGCTTCGTTGTTTGGGGAAGGCCTAGCCACTTGCCGATCTCCCCCCTTGTGGGAGAGATGCCCGGCAGGGCAGAGGGGGGTTCCAAGCCCACCCGGCGCTGCGGAGCTTCTGCATGAAGTTCAACAAGCTGCGCCTGGTCGGCTTCAAATCCTTCGTCGAGCCGACGGAATTCATCATCGAGCGCGGGCTGACCGGCGTTGTCGGCCCGAACGGCTGCGGCAAGTCGAACCTTGTCGAGGCGCTGCGCTGGGTGATGGGCGAGAATTCCTACAAGAACATGCGCGCCTCCGGCATGGACGACGTGATCTTCTCCGGCTCGGGAAACCGCCCGGCCCGCAACACTGCCGAAGTGGCGCTCTATCTCGACAATGCCACGCGCACCGCGCCTGCCGCTTTCAACGACAGCGACGAGATCCAGGTCACCCGCCGCATCGAGCGTGAACAGGGTTCGCTCTATCGCATCAACGGCAAGGAAAGCCGCGCCAAGGACGTGCAGCTTCTGTTTGCCGATGCCTCCACCGGCGCCCGTTCGCCGTCGATGGTCGGGCAGGGGCGAATCGGCGAGCTGATCCAGGCAAAGCCGCAGGCCCGCCGCCAGCTCTTGGAAGAGGCGGCCGGCATTTCAGGTCTGCATTCCCGCCGCCACGAGGCCGAGCTGCGGCTGCGCGCCGCCGAGGGCAATCTCGAGCGTCTCGACGATGTCACCTCGCAGCTCGAAAGCCAGATCGAGAGCCTGAAGCGGCAGGCCCGCCAGGCAAACCGCTTCAAGACGCTGTCGGCCGATATCCGCGCCCGCGAGGCGATGCTGCTGCATATCCGCTGGGTGCAGGCCAAGGAAGCCGAGGCCGAGGCCGACAGCGCGCTGAACCAGGCGACATCAGTCGTTGCCGAAAAGGCGCAGGCCCAGATGGAGGCGGCGAAGAACCAGGGTATCGCCAGCCTGAAGCTGCCGGAACTGCGCGAGGGCGAGGCCCGCGCCGCCGCCGCCCTGCAGCGGTTGCAGATCGCCCGCAGCCAGCTGGAGGAGGATGTCGGCCGCATCCTGCGCCGCCGCGATGAGCTGACCCGCCGTCTCGCCCAGCTTGGCGAGGATATCCGCCGCGAGGAGCGGCTGGTCGCCGACAATGCCGTCATCCTGGCAAGGCTCGATGCCGAAGAGGCCGAGATTTCCGAGGTGCTGGCCGATTCCGGTCGTTACGCCGAGGAGACCCGCGAGGCCTTCGAGGAAGCGGCGGCAAAACTTGGAGACAGCGAGCGCATTTTCACCCAGCTGACCGCCGAGCGCGCCGAGGCTGCCGCCGGCCGCAACCAGCTGGAGCGCGCCATCCGCGATCTCACCGATCGCCGCATGCGCCTCGAGCGCCAGATGGATGAGGCCAACGGCGAATTCTCAGTGATCGGCGAAAAGATCGCCGGCCTGCCCGACCCGGATGAAAAACGCGCCATCGTCGAGGCCGGCGAAATCGCGCTCGCCGACGCCGAAGCCGCCGTTCAGCTCGTCGAGCAGGCGCTTGCCGCCGCCCGCCAGACCGAGGCGCTGGCGCGCGCGCCGGTCGATCAGGCCCGCTCGAGCCTGAATGCGCTGGAAACCGAGGCCCGCACCATTTCCCGCATGCTCGCCGCGGGTGCCGCCGCCGGCAAATTCCCGCCGGTTGCCGATGAGCTGAAGGTCGATCGCGGCTTCGAAACAGCACTGGGTGCTGCCCTCGGCGACGATCTGGAATCGCCGCTTGCTGCCGAGGCCCCGGCCCATTGGTCTGACAATGGCGATGGCGCCGGCGATCCCGCACTTCCCACAGGCGTCACGCCGCTGCTTGCCCATATCAGCGCGCCCGCCGCACTCACCCGCCGCCTGCGCCAGATCGGCCTGGTCGGGGCGGGGGATGCCGAGCGGCTGATGGCAGCGCTGCAGCCCGGCCAGCGGCTGGTGACGAAAGACGGCGCCGTCTATCGCTGGGACGGCCACGTGACGGGCGCCGACGCCCCGAGCGCTGCAGCCCTGCGTCTTGCCCAGAAGAACCGTCTGACTGAGCTCGAAGGCGAGGCGGCCCTTGCCCGCGACGTGCTTGCCGAAGCTGAGGAGCGGCAGGCCGCCGCCGCTGATGCGATCCGCGGCGAGGAGCGCCGGCTTACTGATGCCCGCGACATGAGCCGGCTGTCGGCCCGCCACCTCGCCGAGGCGCGCGACGCATTGGTCGCCGCCGAACGCGCCTCCGGCGATCTGATCCGCCGCCGCGATGTTGTCAGCGAAGCCGTCAGCCAGCTGGGTTCGCAGCTGGAGGAGATCGCCATCCAGGAAGAGAATGCCCGCATCGAGCTGGAGGACGCGCCTGATCTGACTGCGATCGACGAGCGGCTGCGCTTCCAGCAGGCGGAGGTGGCGACCGATCGTGGCGCACTGGCCGAAAGCCGCGCCCGCCATGAAAGTCTGGCGCGGGAAAACGAGGCCCGCCAGCGCCGCATCCTGGCAATCGGCCAGGAGCGTGAGACCTGGCGCCAGCGGGCGGCAAGCGGTGAAGATCATGTCGCCACGCTGCGCGAGCGCGAGGAAGAGGCGCGCGAAGAGGCAGCCGAGCTCGAATTGGCGCCGGATGAATTCGACGACAAACGCCGGGCTTTGATGAGCGAATTGCAGAAGGCCGAAGAAGCGCGCCGCAATGCCGGCGATCTGCTGGCCGAGGCCGAACGCATCCAGCGCGAGGCCGACCACAAGGCGACGACCGCACTGTCGGAACTTGCCGAATGCCGTGAACGCCGCGGCCGCGCCGAGGAGCGCCTGGTCTCGGCCCGAGAGAAGCGCGGGGAAAACGAAAGCCGCATCCGTGAAGTGCTGAACGTTGCCCCGCACGAAGCGCTGCAGCTGACCGGGCGCCCGGCCATGCAGGCTCTACCCGATCCGCGCGAGGTTGAGCGCGAGCTGGAGCGTCTCAGGATCGAGCGCGAACGGCTCGGCGCCGTCAACCTGCGCGCCGACGAGGAACAGAAGGAGCTGAGCGACAAGCTCGAAGCGCTGATCCGGGAACGCGACGACGTCATCGATGCGATCCGCAAGCTGCGCGGCGCCATCCAGAGCCTCAACCGCGAGGGCCGCGAACGGCTGATCGCCGCCTTCGACATCGTCAACGCCCAGTTCCAGCGGCTGTTCACCCATCTGTTTGGCGGCGGCACCGCCGAGCTGCAGCTGATCGAATCCGACGATCCGCTGGAGGCCGGCCTCGAAATCCTGGCGCGGCCGCCGGGCAAGAAGCCGCAGACGATGACGCTGCTGTCCGGCGGCGAGCAGGCGCTGACGGCGATGGCGCTGATTTTTGCCGTCTTCCTCACCAATCCGGCGCCGATCTGCGTGCTCGACGAAGTCGACGCGCCGCTCGACGACCATAATGTCGAGCGCTATTGCAACCTGATGGACGAAATGGCGGCTTCCACCGAAACCCGCTTCGTCATCATCACCCACAATCCGATCACCATGGCCCGCATGAACCGCCTCTTCGGCGTCACCATGGCCGAGCAGGGCGTCTCCACCCTCGTCTCCGTCGACCTGCAGACAGCCGAACGCCTGCGCGAGATCGCCTGACCGGCTCCAGCAGACCAGCGCAATTTCAGCAAAGCTGCGACGCGGTTTTGCGCCCAGAAATTGCGTGAAATCAGAAAACTGGGAATAAACACCAAAAAAGGTCGGCTCTCTTGCCGCCTGTACCCCATTTGGGTGATGCTCTTTTCGCTGACTTGCATTAGAAGTTGTTTCAACGCAACCTAATTACTGAGCTGAAAAGCGGGCAATCAAGCGTTGCGTATTGTCGAATTTGCGTGCGGTTTTCCGGGCAAGGGCAAGAACCGGAAGCCGTTAGAGCAATTTCAGGGGAGGAGAGATCCGTTTTTCCCGGAGTTGCGTAAGATGACGGTCAGAGCGGTTCCTTTTTCAAAAAAGCTGAACCGTTCCTGGGTTGTGGGACCCCCCGTCCGGTTTTCCTGGCCGGACGGAAACAAGGCTTTGCGGGACATTGTTGCAGTCCCGCAAAGCTTTTTTTGTGCCTTTTTTCCGGCGTTCACGGTTTTAATCGTTTCGACTGTGGCGCGCACTCCAGATTTATTGTGCAACGCAACATTTCGCCGCATTTGTCGATTTTCATTTCAACACCAACGGATTAAGCTAATCCCGGTTTGGTGTTGGGGGGAAGATGACCAAGTGGGTCTATACGTTCGGCGACGGGCAGGCTGAGGGCCGGGCGCGCGATCACGAGATTCTGGGCGGCAAGGGTGCCAATCTGGCGGAAATGTGCGCCCTGGGACTTCCCGTTCCGCCGGGGCTGACGATCGTCAGCGATGCCTGCAACACCTATTACAAGAACGGCCGCCAGATTGAGAACGCTGTGAAGGCCGAGGTGCGCGCCGGCATAGCTGGCATTGAGGCAATCACCGGCCGCCGCTTCGGCGCCGGCAGCCAGCCGCTGCTGCTCTCGGTGCGCTCCGGCGCCCGTGTCTCGATGCCGGGAATGATGGACACCGTGCTCAATCTCGGCCTCAACGACGAGACCGTGCAGGCGCTTGGCCATGATGCCGGCGACGCCCGTTTTGCCTGGGACAGCTACCGCCGCTTCATCCAGATGTATGCCGATGTCGTCATGGGTCTCGGCAACGACGCCTTCGAGGAGATCCTCGAAGACGAAAAGGCCAAGCTCGGCCATGAAACCGATACCGAACTCAGCGCCTCCGAGTGGCAGCATATCGTCTTCCTCTACAAGCGGCTGATCGAGGAGGAGCTGGAGCAGGAATTCCCGCAGGATCCGGAGGTGCAGCTCTGGGGCGCGGTCGGCGCGGTGTTTTCCAGCTGGATGAATGCGCGCGCCGTCACCTATCGCCAGCTCCACAATATTCCGGAAGGCTGGGGCACGGCGATCAACATCCAGGCGATGGTCTTCGGCAATCTCGGCAATGCCTCGGCCACCGGCGTTGCCTTTACCCGCAACCCCTCGACCGGCGAAAAGGCGCTCTACGGCGAATTCCTGGTCAATGCGCAAGGCGAGGATGTCGTTGCCGGCATCCGCACGCCGCAAAGCATCACCGAGGAGGGCCGGATTTCCTCCGGTTCGGAAAAACCCTCGATGGAAAAGCTGATGCCGGAGGCGTTCCGCGAACTGTGCCGCATCTGCACCGAGCTCGAGATCCATTACCGCGACATGCAGGATATCGAGTTCACCATCGAGCGCGGCAAGCTGTGGATGCTGCAGACCCGCGCCGGCAAGCGCTCGACCCGGGCGGCAATGAAGATCGCCGTCGACATGGTCGACGAGAAGGTGATTACCGAAGAGCAGGCGGTGCTGCGCATCGAACCGTCGAGCCTCGACCAGCTGCTGCATCCGACGATCGATCCGCGTGTCACCCGCCAGGTGATCGGCACCGGGCTTCCGGCTTCGCCGGGGGCGGCCACCGGCGCTATCGTCTTTACCGCCGAAGAGGCCGTCGAGGCCGAGTCGGAGGGCCGCAAGGTCATTCTGCTCAGGGTCGAGACCAGCCCCGAGGATATTCACGGCATGCATGCCGCCGAAGGCATCCTGACCACGCGCGGCGGCATGACCAGCCATGCGGCGGTCGTTGCCCGCGGCATGGGCATCCCTTGCGTCGTCGGCGCCGGCACCATGCGCATCGATCAGCGCAACGAGCGGCTGCTCGGCATCGGCGTCACCCTGAAGAAGGGCGACATCATCACCATCGACGGTTCGGCCGGCCAGGTGCTGAAGGGCGAGGTGCCGATGATCCAGCCGGAGCTTTCGGGCGATTTCGGCCGCATCATGGGCTGGGCCGACCGCGCCCGGCGGATGACGGTGCGCACCAATGCCGATACGCCGGCCGATGCGATGGCCGCCCGCTCCTTCGGCGCCGAAGGCATCGGCCTTTGCCGCACCGAGCACATGTTCTTCGAGGGCGAGCGCATCCATGTCATGCGCGAGATGATCCTCGCCGTCGACGAGAAGGGCCGGCGGCTGGCGCTCGACAAGCTGTTGCCGATGCAGCGGCTGGATTTCACCGGCCTCTTCACCGTCATGCATGGCCTGCCGGTGACGATCCGCCTGCTCGACCCGCCGCTGCACGAATTCCTGCCGAAGACCGACGATGAGGTCGCCGAAGTCGCCTTCGCCATGGGCATGGAGGCGCAGGCTCTGCGCCAGCGTGTCGATGCACTGCACGAGTTCAATCCGATGCTCGGCCATCGCGGCTGCCGGCTGGCGATCTCCTATCCCGAAATCGTCGAGATGCAGGCCCGCGCCATCTTCGAGGCGGCGGTTGCCGCAGCCAAGGAGACCGGGGCCGCCGTGGTGCCGGAAATCATGGTGCCGCTCGTCGGCCTGCGTTCCGAGCTCGATTACGTCAAGGCGCGCATCGACGAGGTCGCGGGCGATGTCACGGCCGAGGCCGGCATGAAGATCGATTATCTCGTCGGCACGATGATCGAGCTGCCGCGCGCCGCCCTTCGCGCCCATGTGATTGCCGAAGCCGCCGAATTCTTCTCCTTCGGCACCAACGACCTGACCCAGACCACCTTCGGCATCTCGCGCGACGACGCCTCGGCCTTCATCCCCACCTATCAGCGCAAGGGCATCATCGAGCACGATCCGTTTATCTCGCTCGATTTCGACGGTGTCGGCGAATTGATCAGCATCGCCGCCGAACGCGGCCGGCGCACCCGCAACGACATGAAGCTCGGCATCTGCGGCGAACATGGCGGCGACCCGGCCTCGATCCGCTTCTGCGAAACCATCGGGCTGGACTATGTCTCCTGTTCGCCGTTCCGCGTGCCGATCGCCAGACTGGCGGCGGCGCAGGCGGTCATATCAGGGAAGTAGTCAGCTCGGCCTCAATGATGGTGCCGCCAGCGATCGCGGTAGATATACGGCCCGTTGAGATCCCAGGCCATGCTCTGCATCATCTCGGCACTTTGCGCCCGCGATTGGGCCCGCCGGTCGAGATCGATGCGCTGCAGGCAGGTGGCAAAGCCATCCGTGCCGCGCCGGAAGCCATAGCTCTGACACCGCCCTTCATCCGCCGCCCGCCGCTCCTCCGGCGTCATCGTCTGACAAGCGGACAGCCCGGCGGCGAGGGTGGCAATGGTGAGGAGAAGGCGGATGCGCATCGGTGTATTCCTTGCTTTTCCCTGAGGAAGCGGCAATCGGGTGCAGGCGTCAAGCGAGGAGATTGGCGAGGCCAGCCCCTCATCCGCCTGCCGGCACCTTCTCCCCGCGCGCGGGGCGAAGGAGACACGTCGCGACCTCTCCGTCTCTCGCATACCTCGCGCAGGCCACGTCCCCTCTCCCCGTTCTTTACGGGGAGAGGGCTAGGGTGAGGGGCAGCCATACGGCACAACCGACATCCTCACGCCGCCCCAGCTGGATCCCCGATCGGCAGCAGCGCCGGATTGAGCGGCGGGTCCTGCGGGTTCTTCGTGTCGGACGGGTCCTGTACCGGCGTCAGCGGCGGCTTTTGCTGGGTGGGGTCGGGAATGCCGGGGGTTGGCGTCGGGCCGCGCGGGGTGTCGGCATTCGGGATCGGCATCGGGTCTCTGTTGGGCATGATCGCCTCCTTTTCAAAAAAAGGAACGGCATCCCCGGCATATGGTTCCACTTTCGTCGCCGCAGATTCCTCTGTATGAGGAGCTGACAAACACTGGAACGAGCATGGCCATCCGCGATCGATTCTCGAAAAAACTGAACTGCCCGCAATGCGGCAATGAGGGCTTTGCCGAAGCTTCGGAGATCGACGATCCGAAGCGCAAGCACCCGGATTTCATGGTCGATCGGCTGCCGCGCGGCTTCGGCGTGCAACGGCCGTCCAACCACCAGGAGAATTTCGTCATCAAGTGCGAATGCGGCCGCAAGTTCCCGTTCCGCAGTGTTGCGGAAGCAGCGGCCGAGCGGCGCTAGCCCATACCCGGGATCATCCTCTGAAGCTCTAGATCCGCTCCAGCAGCTCGATAAAAGCTTCGGCAAAGCGCACCAGATGCGCGGTTTCCTCATCCGGCGCCTGCATGCGGATTTCGGTGCCGGCATAATCGAGCAGCGCCAGCACGACGCGCATCTCGCTGCCGTCATCGGGAATGCGCAGCACGGCGATGCGCCGGCAATCCTCGACGAGGCCGGCGGCCGGCAGGTCGAACAGCAATTCGCCGCCCGACCGTTGCGCTGCCTGGCGCACCGCCTCGCAGAAGCCGGCATCGCCGCCGGCATAACCTTCGAGCGAAAGCTCGAGCTCGAGCAGCTCCATCGGCAGCATCGGCTCGGTGTGGTCGATCCCGCCAAGCGTAGACGCCTGCGGCCTTGCGGCCATCTCGGTTGAAATCATCCCGTCTCTCCTTGCCTTTGAATTCGGAGATGAAACCGCGGCAGAATGGCCCTTTTTTGCCATATCAGCAAGGGCTTATGGAATCGCCCCGTTTTTGCCATGGTCTCTGCTCGCGAATTCCAGCTGATATTCCAACACAACAGTTTCAATTCAGCCGAATCTTGACCAGATCCGGATGATTTTAGGTCGGGCTGGCCTAAAATCTGAATCCGGATCTGGATCAAAGAAATAGAGCATGATGTCGACCGAAAACCGCTTCACACTTTTCGGCATCATGCTCTAAACAGGGATATGGCGATTTGCGTGGTTGAAGGCGCGGCGCTGACGAGCAACCGGTAAGTTTGATGGCCATCCGTTTCGACCGTCCCGTTTCCAGCGCCGCCCGCTTTTCGCGGCTGCTTGGGGCGTTTTCGCTGGTGCTGGCGCTGGCGGTGATGATCGCCCATCGCTTCGGCGGCCTCGCCACCCCCTATCTGGTGCTGCTGTTGATCGGCGCCGCCGGCTGCGCGCTGCTGGCCGCGATGCTCGCCGCCATCGGGCTGCGCAGCCTCTGGCTGACCGGCGCCGAAGGCGGGCTGGCGGCACTCGCGGCGCTGATCTACGCCGCCTTTCCCCTGGCGCTCGGCGCCTTTGCCACCGAACATTATCTGACCCTGCCTGATATCTACGACGTCTCCACCGATCCGGTCTCGGTGCCGGACTGGCTGTCACCGCCGAAATCCGACCAGATCTGGCTGAAGCGCAATCCGGTGACGCCGGAGGATCGTGAAAAGCAGCTGACCGCCTATCCCGAGCTGACCGGCCGGCGTTATGAGGGCGCGCTCGACCGCGTGCTGGAGGCGGTGCGCAAGGTCGCCAAGCACAGCGGCTATACCATCGTCAAGAGCACCGGCGATACCGAACCCGACCGCGACCCGGAGGACAAGCCGGCAAAGCCCGAGCCTGGCGACGACGCGGCCGTCGCCGATGCGCCCGATATCGTGCCGGTGCCGACGCCGCGCCCCTATGACGACGATGTCGCCAGGATGATCCGCGGCGCCAATGGCGTGACGCTGCAGGCAACCAACCGCACGCTGATCCTCGGCCTGCGCTTCGATATCCTCATCCGGCTGCGCGAGGAGGCCGAAACCACCTTCGTCGACATCCGCGTCGCCTCCCGCTACGGCCAACACGACCTCGGCTTCAGCGCCGACATCGCCGGCGATTATCTGAAGGCGCTGGATGCCGAATTGCTGGGAATTGCGGGTGGGTGAGCAACGGTGGCGCAAGGCGCCAGCAATCGATCCAGTGAATCGATTGCAGCGGCGAACGCCCTGAGCCCAAAGCGAAGGGCCGGGATAGGGTGCGCCAGGCTCAGGGCCTGTTATCAACGCGCACAAGCGAAAATTTTAGTGCAAGCGCCACCTCAACTTCCCTCATTCCTGTGCTCGTCACAGGAATCCAGTGCGCCCAAGTCCTTGGGCGCGGGAGACTTCCTTGCCATTCACCGCGCAGACGCGCGGTGGCTGGATTCCTGTGACGAGCACAGGAATGAGGGAGGAGAGGGCGGCCTGCTCAACGATCAGCCCTCATCCTGAGGCGCCCCGCAAGGGGCCTCGAAGGGCGAGGGCGGGTGGCTGCGGTGGCCAGCCCCGTCCTTCGAGGCTTCGCCCTATGGGCTACGCACCTCAGCAACCGTGTTGTT
>NZ_AEYF01000003.1 GCF_000292525.1 Rhizobium sp. CCGE 510 | reverse complement strand
CGACTATCAACCCGGTCGTTCAATCGGCACACCGGGCGACAGTGAAGGCCGCCGGCACCACCCTCACTCCACCACCAACCACCCCGTATATCTTACCACCAGCCCGGTCAGCGGCCCGCCGATCTCCACGTGAAAGTGGAACCGCCCATCCCGCTCTTCCTCATACGTCTCCCCGCCGGGCGCCAGGAACAGCGGCAGCGGCATCCCGCAAAACCGCCAGCCCCGCACCACCAGCCGTAACTTATTCCCCTCCGGCACCAGTGCCACCAGCACCCGGAACGGCCCAAACACTTCGGCGAGCAAATGCCGGTCGCGCCCCTTGCCCTCGAGCTGGATGCTGCGGAAGCTGTTGTCGCCGAACGTCCGCGTCCAGATCTCCCTGTCGCCCTCGGCAACGAAACGCACCGTCACCGGCACATCCTCACCCGCTGCGGGAAAGCCGATCAGCCGCGCCACCAGCCGCGCCAGCCAGCCGCCGCCGCGCTCGATCCGCGCCTGGCCGGAGGCGGTGCGCGCGCCGCCGGCGTGGATGACGGCAACGGCCGGCGGCAGACGCTCGAAGGCGCTGCCGAGAATCTCACGGTAGAGCGGCTGGCGATCCGCCTCGCATTCGGTGCGGATGCCGGTGGTGATCGAGAACCGCCGGAAGGCCGCTTCGAAATCATCGAGCCGCAATTCGCCGGCCGCCGGCCGGGCGCCGGGCGCCGGCCGCTGGCCGGCAAGCAGCCGGCGCACCAGCACCGCGACTGAGATGACCGGAATGAACGGCCCGTCATCACCCTCGGCAATCAGATGCCAGCCCGCCGTCAGCCGCTTGCCCGCGCCATCGATACCGCTGGCGTATACGAACATGCCGCCGCGATGTTCGCCTGTTGCAAAAGCGTGGCTGGCGCGCTGCATGAGCCGCGCAAACGGCGTCAGCGAGGGCAGCAGGCCGAGGTGCACGAGACGGGCGGCAAGGCTGAGCAGGCGCTGCAGCGGCTGCGGCTCGGTGGCCACGCCGGTGAAGGTGGATTGCAGGCCGGCAAAACGCACTGGCAGCAGCGCCAGATCCGGCGCATCCACCAGCAGGAATGTGTGGCTGCGCAGCGGCACGGCGCCGGGCGGCGCCACAATCACCCGCATCGCCTCGATCAGCCCGCGCCCGCTTGAGGGCTTCCCATCGCGCAGCCGCGGCACCTTCTTGCCGGCATAGCTTGCGATGGCGCCGACGACATTGCGGCCGATCTTCACATGCGAGGAGGGGGCAATGCCGGCCGCGACGCTGTCGATCCGCGCGAACTGCGGCGCCATGACATCGAGGGCGGCGAAGGAAAGCGCCGGGAGGCTGCTGAGCCCGGAAAGCGCAAAAATGCCTTCCGCCTTGGCCTCGGCATCGAGCCCGCCGATAGAGGCGACGAAGCCGGTGCTGTCGGCCAGATCGGCATAATCGATGCTAAGCCCGATGCAGGCCCGCACGACCTTATAAGGGTCTTCGCCGAAGCTCTGAAACGGCCCGGAGGCATCGACGACCAGATCCGGCTGCAGCCGCGTCAGCTGTTCGGTGAGGTCACCGTCGCGATCGAAGGCCACCGCCTGCAGCCTCGCCCCGAGAGCGCTGCTTCCCAGCCCCTCAGCTCCGTCTTTCGGCGTCCGGAGATCCGCAACGAAATCGTCGGCCTTCGCAAGCGAACGCCCGGCGATCAACAGCCTCAGCCGCGGTTCATCGCCAAGCAGCCGGGCCAGTCGACCGCCAAAAGTGCCGTAGCCGCCGATGATCAGCAACGAAAGCCCGTCGCCGCTCATGCGATGAAGCGGCTCCGCTGCTCCGCCGTCGGCACCATGCAGCTCTGCCGGCCGGCGATCCTGAGCCGGTTGCGGGCGATGAATTCATAGAGCCTATCGGCAAGGCGCCGCGGCAGCAGCCGGAACAGCCTGGCCAGCGAATAGGGAAAACCGAGGCCGGCCACCATGCGGATCGAGCCGTCAGACTTGAAGAAGGCGCGGCCGTTCTCGATGAAGATATTGGTCTCATAGTCGCGCCCATCCAGCCGATAATGCCGGTAGAGCGCGGCGCCGAGCGGCGTCTGGGCGGCCACGAAACGGTAGCGCCGCTGCCTGTCGTGTTTCAGCGCGAATTTCACCCAGCCGGAGCAGAAGACGCATTCGCCATCGAAGACGATCAGCGGTTGGTCATCGGCAAAATCGGGCACATCGGCATCATCGCGATAGCTGTAAGCGGCGCTCATGTCCTGGCTCATCTCCCTGGTGCCGGCTGGTAGTGGGCGGCAAGCGACGGCGGCCCATCGGCGGCGATCTCGCCGCGCTCGATGAGATGCTCGATGTGGGCGAGCACGGAAAGCGCCGCCGCTCCATGCAGCTTCGGATCGGTATCGCTGTAGATCGCCTTCACCATCTCGGGGATGCCACGGTCGCCCGCCGAAATACGCGCCAGGATCGCCTGCTCGCGCCCCAGCCGGTGCGCCTTCAGCGCTCGCAGGAATGTGGCCGGCTCTGTGACCGGGCCGCCATGGCCGGGCAGCAGCAGCCCGTCTTCGCGGGCGATCAGCCGGTCGAGCGAGGCCATGTAATCGGCCATCGAACCGTCCGGCGGTGCGACGATCGAGGTCGACCAGGCCATGACATGATCGCCTGTGAATAGCACATCGCGGCCATCGAGCGCAAAGGCGGCATGATTGGCCGTGTGCCCCGGCGTCGGCACGCCTGAAAGCACCCAGCCATCACCCGCGATCCTCTTGCCGTTGCCGATGGCGATATCCGGCACGAAGGCCATATCCGAACTTTCGGCAAACGGATTGATCTCGCCGGCGCGCAATGGCCTTGCCGGCCGGTGCGGCCCCTGGCCGACCGTCACCGCCCCGGTTGCCGCCCGCAGCCGGCGGGCCAGCGGCGAGTGGTCGCGATGCGTGTGGCTGACGAAGATATGCGTCACCTCACGGCCGGCAAGCGCCGCCATCAGCGCCGCAAAATGCGCCTCGTCCTCCGGCCCGGGATCGATGACCGCGACCGAGGAGCCGCCGACGATATAGCTGTTGGTGCCGTAAAAGGTGAATGGCCCGGGATTGTTCACTGTAACCCGCTCGACCCCTGGCGCCACCGGCACGGCCCGCCCATAGGCCGGCTCGAAAGCAAGGTCGAATGCGGGACTGTCCATGAAGGCAATGATCTCGAGGCCGATGACACCGCCAATTCCTAGCACGGCCCACCGCCCCGCGCGCGCATAAATCTGCTTGAGGCGCAACTTAGTCATTGTGACGGACGAAGAGCTTTGCTAATCAGGCGTCGATTTGAGCAGGCGGTTTCCGCTCAAGCTCTGGTGGGGCGTCGCCAAGCGGTAAGGCAACGGTTTTTGGTACCGTCATCCCTGGTTCGAATCCAGGCGCCCCAGCCATTTTTCTTGCTGAGCACGCGTAAGTTTTCAGCGTTTCTTGCTCAGGTGGAAATCAAGATCCACCCTGTCGTGCAGGGCTGCCGTAGCACTATCTTGGTGTCTTACAGAAGATCGCCATATCCACTCATCCTCAGAAGTGTTTAGCGCACGTCTTCAAACGCGGGGCGGCGGCCAAAGCAATCATCGCCACAATTGCAGTATCTCTCATACAGAGAAATTGAGCCTTGACAGGAGGTTGAACCTTCCGTATTTCTTGCTGTAATGCGGATACAGAGGAATTTTTATGCCCTACCGCCTTGCTGATGTTTGCAACGTACTTTCGGGTTTCACGGCTAGAGAGCGGCTTGAGGAGGATGCTGGAGGCGTGCTCACGATTCAGATGCGGGACGTAACGGACTCAGCGACGGTAAACCCCGCTTTGCTCATGAAGTCGACATTCGGGGGGGCGATGGAGCGATATCTTGCCGGTGCCGGCGACGTTGTCTTCCGGTCGAGAGGTGAACGCAATGCCGCCGCGTATCTCGATGATCGGTTCGTCGAGCCGGCTGTCGCAGTTTTGCCGATCCTCATCCTGCGTCCCAAAGCGGGGGTTGTGCCGGAATACCTGGCATGGGCGATTAACCGGCCCGAAGCGCAGCGGCATTTCGATAGTGATGCCCGCGGGGCGACGATCCGGATGATCCCCAAGGCGAGCATCGAGTCGCTCGTATTAGAAATCCCGGATGTCGCGACCCAGAAGAAGGTGGCGAAGATCGATGCGCTCTCGCGCCGGGAGGCGGAGCTCACTATGGAGCTCATGGAAATGCGCCGTCAGCTGATTGCCTATTGTTTACAATCACAAATCAAGAATGTGCCCGATAACGGCAAAGCGGGAAGGAAATGACATGGCGGACCAGATAACTCAGCAACAGGTCAATCAGACGGCGTGGGCGGCGTGCGACACGTTCCGCGGCGTCGTCGATGCCGGCCAATACAAGGACTACATCCTCGTGATGTTATTCCTAAAGTATATCTCAGACCTGTGGAATGACCATGTCGAAACCTACAGGAAACAGTTCGGTGGCGACGAGGACCGCATTCGTCGACGGCTGGAGCGGGAGCGCTTCATTCTGCCGGAAGATGCGAGCTTTTATAATCTGTACGAGAGGCGAAACGAAGCGAATATCGGCGAATTGATCAACGTCGCACTCGAGGCGATCGAGGACAAGAACCGCACCAAGCTTGAGGGCGTGTTTCGCAACATCGATTTCAATTCCGAAGCCAATCTCGGCAAGGTGAAGGATCGAAACCGTCGTCTCAAGCACCTGCTCGAAGATTTCGCCAAACCTGCCATGGACCTGCGTCCGTCGCGAGTGACGGAAGATATCATCGGCGAGTGCTACATTTATCTGATTTCCCGCTTCGCCTCGGACGCAGGCAAGAGGGCCGGAGAGTTTTATACGCCGACACCCGTATCAGGGCTGCTTGCCAAACTCGCTGCGCCGAAGCCGGGAGACACAATCTGCGATCCGGCCTGCGGTTCTGGTTCATTGCTCATCCAGGCGGCCCAAGAAGTCGGCTCCGACAACTATGCACTCTTCGGTCAGGAATCGAACGGGGCGACCTGGGCACTGGCGCGAATGAACATGTTCCTGCATTCGAAGGACGCTGCGCGGATCGAGTGGTGCGATACGCTCAACAGCCCGACGCTGATCGAGGGCGACCATCTGATGCGCTTCGACATCGTCGTCGCGAATCCGCCCTTCTCGCTCGACAAATGGGGCGCAGAACATGCCGGGTCTGACCAGTACAAGCGCTTCTGGCGCGGCACCCCACCGAAGTCGAAGGGTGACTATGCTTTTATCACCCATATGATCGAGATTGCCAAGCGGCAGCGCGGGCGAGTGGCCGTCATCGTCCCGCACGGCGTTCTTTTCCGCGGCGGTTCGGAGGGCGCGATCCGCAAGACGCTGATCGAGGAGAACTTGCTGGACGCCGTCGTTGGCCTGCCCGCCAACCTGTTCACCAGTACCGGCATTCCCGTGGCGATCCTCGTCTTTGATCGCTCTCGCGAACAGGGCGGCGAGAACGAAGCGCGCAAGGATGTGCTCTTTATCGACGCGAGCAGGGGATTTACGTCCAGCAAGACACAGAACGTCATGGACGAAAGCCACATTGCCAAGGTGCTGAATACCTATCGCAACCGTGCGGAAGTCTTCAAATTCTCCCATAAGGCGAGCGTCGAAGAGATTGCCGAGAACGACTTTAATCTCAACATCCCGCGCTACGTCGACACATTCGAGGCCGAGGAGGAAGTTGATGTCGCGGCGCTGCAGAAGGACATCGCGCGGATCGAGGGCGAGCTGGCCGAGGTTCGAGCGAAGATGGCGGGATATCTGCGGGAGCTCGGCGTCGATGCTTGATGGAGTTGTCGCTTCCCAAACGGACGTGAGGTCAAAGAACACTAAACGAGAGCTAGACCGCTTGGGGATTAGTCGTGTACCGCCTGGCTGGAAGCTCTCGACGGTAGGCAATGCCTGTACGATTAGAAATGAACTGCGGCTGCCTTTATCCCAAGAGGCGCGGGCAACGATGCAAGGAACGTATCCATATTACGGACCTACAGGCATTCTTGATTACTTGGACGAGTTCAGAGCCGAGGGAGATTTCGCTTTGATTGGCGAAGATGGCGATCACTTCCTCGATGTAGGCCGGAAAAGTCAAACGATAAGGGTATCAGACCGGTTCAACGTCAATAATCACGCCCACCTCGTGGCGGATGGAGTGGCATGCACCGTTGATTGGTTTTTCCATTTCTTTCGGCACAAAGACATATCGCACTCACTTACCCGTCAAGGTGCTGGTCGCTTCAAGCTGACGAAGCAAGCCCTCGAAAAGTTGCCGATCTTGCTACCGCCTCTCTGCGAGCAGCGCAAGATCGCTGAAATCTTCCGGACATGGGATGAGTCCATCGAGACGCTGGAGCGGCTGCGGTCGGCGAAGGCGCGTCATCATCGCGCTTTGACCAACTTACTGGTCTTCGGAAAGCGGCAGTTTAGCCACTTCTGCATTACGGATGCGGAGACATCGCACCGCTGGTTCACGCTTCCCGCATCTTGGGACTGCGAGCCGCTAGGCAAGTTGGCAAACGAGATATCAGAACGGAACGCGGACGGGGGGCAGTTTGAAGTTCTCTCCTGCTCAAAATATGAGGGCTTTGTTCGTTCGCTTGAATACTTCAAAAAGCAGGTCTTCAGTGCCGATTTGTCCGGCTATAAAAAGATATGGCGTGGCGATTTTGGCTTCCCCAGCAACCATATCGAAGAAGGTTCTATCGGCCTCCAGAACCTGACGGATGTTGGCGTCGTTAGCCCTATCTACACCGTATTCCGGTTCGCGCCTGAAAGGGTGGATGTTGAATATGCTTTCGCCGTGCTCAAGACGGGAGTCTACCGGCATATTTTTGAGGTCAGCACTAGCGCGTCAGTAGACAGGCGCGGCAGCCTACGTTGGAGCGAGTTCTCGAAACTGCCGTTCCCCGTTCCTTCTCTGGTCGAGCAGAAGGCCATCGTAGAGGTGTTGCGAACGACGCGCACCGAACTCGATGCAATAGCGAAAGAAGTTGATCTGTTTCGACGCCAGAAGCGGGGGCTGATGCAGAAGCTTTTAACAGGAGAATGGCGCGTGAAGGCGGCCGACTAGGGAGATGGAAATGTCTGAACGTATCCAGAAACTATCTATCCGACTACTGCGCGAGCAGGTCGAACCTGCGGATGCTGTCCGAGCCGGTGTGGTGATCACTGATTGGCCAAAGATTGAAGGTTCAAAGATCGTTCTGGATACAGTTGGCGGCGGCGAGCCAAAATGGTCGAAGTTTCTGGAACTGTCGCCGGAGGAGCTTGCCAAGCTGAAGAACCTTTCGGCGATGGGAGTCGTTTTCCTCAAAACGGCTGGCCGATGGTTCGCGGTTTCATTCGGCATGGGCCACATCAAACTTGATCCCGCGAAATTCGAACAGGATTTCGGTCTCCGTGTGGTTCTGAATTCGGTTGATCCGAAACTTCTGAAGAGTGCGGACGTTCGAACTCCGGATGAAAACACACTCTCCCGTCGTAGCCAGACCAGCCGAGGCTCCGACCAAACAGCTTTCGCGATTGACGTTGAGCGCGATATTGTTCGCGGTTTGGCTGGCAAGCCAAAGAACGCTAACTTCGCAACGCGGGTTGCAGGGTCGGACGGCCTTACGATGGACCGCAAACTGAATATCGCGGAACTGACGACGGCCTGCGCAGACGCCTATCAGATGTACCAAAAGATTGATTATCGGACCTCCTTCGGCTGGATCGACCAGATTAAACATGTGCGCGAGGATAAGACGCTTAAGGCACTTAGAGCGCTTCTTGTAATCAAGGTCGACGTCTCCCTCAAAGCCAAGAACCCGGATGGGTTACATCTGGCCTACCCGGTTATCTACGATCCCGAGAAGGGAAATCAAATACAGTATAAGGGTTTCCGCAGTCAGCTTCGGTTCGCGGACTTGGATATCACTGGTTATTTCGAAGCGCTGATGGAAAGGGGCAAGTCTGCGTTTGCTGACGGTGACCTTGACTCACATTCCATACACGAAGTGGACGAGGAGGGCCGTGACTGTGGAGGAAAGTGGCCTCTACTGGAGTGTTTGGCCACGGAGGTTGAGCATGATGGCCACATCTTCGTCTTATCGGGTGGCCGCTGGTACCAGATCGACAAGAGCCTAGCCAAGGACGTTGTCGAGTTCTTTGACAAGACCCCCCGCGTCGCACTCCCGCCTGCGGAAGCCGGCGAGAATGAGGAGAAATACAACGAGCGTCAGAAGGATTCTAATCCAGACCTTCTCTGCCTCGATCGCAAACTCATCGTCCCATCTGGATGGAATACGACGCTGGAAGCGTGTGATTTTCTCACGAAGTCAAAAGAGCTTATCCACGTGAAGGACAAGACGTCATCCTCTCGGTTGAGCCACCTTTTTAATCAAGGAACAGTGTCGGGGCGCGTCCTGATTCTGGATGCAGCCGCAAGGGACAAGGTGAGAGACAAGATTACGGACGTAGAGACTGAAACAGGTCAATCCGGTTTCCTGAATGCCATGCCGGCTGCGACGGAGGCGTTTCATGCATCGGATTTTACTGTCGTTTATGCTGTCATCTCGACAGGTAAGATCGCAAAGCTTCCCTTCTTCAGCCTGCTGACATTTCGTCAGGCGGCTCGCGATCTGCAGGTCGCCGGCTTCAAATATGCTTTTGCCTGGATCGAAAAGCCGGAAGACGCTGGCGAGAAAAAGAAGAGGGGCGACAAGAAAGCTGCGGGTGTTGCTGCCGTTTTGGAGGCCGCATGAGCAGTCACGGATTCAACGCCGCCGAAAAGCATCAGTCCCAACTGCCAGCACTCTTGCTTCTCGTGGCCATGGGTTTCAAGCCGATATCTCAGGCGCAAGCCCTGGCTATGCGCGGCGGCAAGCTCCGCAGCGTCGTGCTCGATGATATCCTCGCCGACCAGCTTCTGCGGATCAACCGTTACACATATCGTGGCAAAGAGTATGCCTTCGACCTTGAAGATGCGCACGAGGCCATGCGCCGGCTGAAACCAACGCCGGATCGTCTCAAGGGCCTGAAAGCCACCAATCAGGAAATTTATGACACGCTTGTTCTTGGCACCACGATCACCAAGACGATCAACGGCGATTCCAAGAGCTACTCATTCCGGATTATTGACTGGCAGAACCCATCGAACAACGTCTTTCATGTGACCGCGGAATTCACCGTGGAGCGTACCGGCTCGACGGAAACCAAGCGCTGCGACATCGTCGCCTTTGTCAACGGTATTCCGTTCGTCGTCATCGAGAACAAGCGGCCCACGGAAAGCTTGACCAAGGCGGACAGCCAGTTGATTGGCTATCAGCAAGAAGACAAGGTTCCGCAGCTGTTCCATTTTGCTCAGCTGCTGATGGTGATGAACAGGCTGGACGCCCGCTATGCGACCGTCGGGACACCGCGGAAGTTTTGGCATGCCTGGCGAGACGAGGAAGTGGCCGAGGAGGACGTGCTTGCCGCGATCGATTCTGAGCGACTGAAGGGCGAGATCGACCAGATCGACGACATGCTGATCAGTTTTAGCGAGATCGACGACGACGCTCCGGTCAACCGGCCACTCGGTTTCGCCGAGGAACAAGCCATATTCGCTGGCGACTTTGCCGGTGCGCGCGAATATTTCACTGCCCTGCGTGAGGAAGGCGGGCGCGTGGTGACGGCGCAGGATCGCATGATCATGGCGCTTTGTCGGCCCGATCGGCTGCTCGATCTGGTCCGCCGCTTCACCGTATTCGATCGCGGCGCGCGCAAGATCGCGCGGCACCAGCAATTCTTCGGCATCCGAAAGGCTGTGGAGCGGATCAAGCAGCACGACATCACCGGTGCACGCAAGGGCGGCGTGATCTGGCATACGCAGGGTTCGGGCAAATCGCTGACTATGGTGATGCTCGGCCGGGCCCTCGCCCTTGACCCGGATATTTCAAGTCCGCGGCTGATCATCGTCACCGATCGCGACGATCTCGACAAGCAGATAAAGGATACGTTCAAATCCTGCGATATGGAGCCGAGGCGTGCGACGAGCGGTGCCGATCTGCTACAGCTCATTCTCAACAGGACACCCCTGATTACGACTATTATCAACAAGTTCGATACAGCGCTCCGGAACGGCGACCATGTAGACGAGGACGTTAATCTTTTTGTGCTGGTTGATGAGAGCCATCGCAGCCAGACCGGCAAGTTCGGCGGGCATGGCCAATTCGCAATCAAGATGCGCCGCCTATTGCCCAAAGCCTGCTATCTCGGCTTCACCGGCACTCCACTCCTGAAGAAGGAAAAGAACACACTTTCCACCTTCGGCGGGCTGATCCACAAATACGCAATCGACGAAGCTGTCGCCGATGGCGCAGTCGTGCCGTTGCTCTATGAAGGCCGGATGGTCGAGCAGCAGGTGAGTGGCGACGTCATCGACAAGTGGTTTGAGAAGATCAGTGCCGGCCTTACGGACCAACAGAAGGCCGACCTGAAACGCAAGTTCTCTAGGCTCGACGCGCTGAGTAAGACCACGCAGTCGATCCGCGCTAAAGCCTTTGATATCTCCGAGCACTATCGCCAGTACTGGCAAGGCACCGGGTTCAAGGCGCAACTGGTTGCCCCATCGAAGGCGTCCGCCATCCGATTCAAGGCGGTGCTGGACGAGATCGGACATGTTTCGAGCGCCGTCATCATTTCGCCCCCCGATGACAACGATGACAACGAGGACGTCGATCAAGAATCAAAGGACCTCGTTCGTGTCTTCTGGGACAGGATGATGGTGCGGTATAAGACTGAGGACGAGTATAACCGCCAGCTTATCGAGGACTTCAAGGGAACTGGCGATCCGGAAATCCTGATCGTCGTGTCGAAGCTGTTGACAGGGTTCGACGCACCGCGGAACACTGTGCTTTATATTTGCAAGCCGCTAAAAGAGCATAACCTTCTGCAGGCGATCGCCCGCGTCAATCGCCTGTTCGAGACCGAGGATGGCGGCGAAAAGGAGTTCGGCGTCATCATTGACTACGAGGGGTTGCTCGGTGAGTTGGACGCAGCGCTGACGACCTATAGCGCTTTCGAGGGATATGAGGGTTCAGACCTCGGCGAGGCAGTTCACGACGTGCGCGAGGAAATCAGGCGCCTGCCGCAGTTGCATGACCAACTATGGGACCTCTTCAAGCCGGTCAAAAACAAGAAGGACATGGAGCAATTCGAGCAGTTGCTCGCCGACGAAGCCCTGCGACATGAGTTCTATGAACGGCTAAAGGCCTTCAGCCGTTGCCTGCATGTATCGATGTCGTCCGACAAGCTGCTCGACGTTTTCGATGAAAAGAAGATTGATCAGTTCAAACGTGATTGGAAGCAGTTCGCCGAACTGAAGCGCGCTGTCCAGATACGTTACCAGGAGATCGTCGACGTTAAGGAATTCGAGCCGAAGATTCGTAGATTACTTGACGATCATGTCGTTGCCCTGCCGGCGGAAACAGTCATCGATCTCATCAATATCAACGATCCGGAAGCGTTGAACGCGGCAATCGAGGACTCCGGTGTCACCCCAGCATCGAAGGCCGATCGCATTGCGAGCGCCACCCGTCGTGCCATAACCGAAAACATGGACCAGGACCCGACATTCTATCAAACCTTCTCCGAACTTCTCGAGCGGACGATCAGCGACTACCGCGCCAAACGACTTTCCGAACGTGAATACCTCAGGGCGGTCGCCGACCTGGCATCAAAGCTCACTTCTAAGGATCGCGGGGTGAATGTTCCCGAGGCAATCAAGGGTAACGACCATGGTATGGCCTTCTACGGCATTCTGAAAGGAAAGCTGGCGAAGCCAGATGGCGAGTTGGTCAATGATGACGAGGTGGCACACATCGTCATCAAGATTATTGACGTCCTTATGGCACACCACATCGTTGGCGTCTGGAGCAATGCAGTTGCTCAAAACAATATGCGGAATGCGATCGACGACTACTTTTTCGACGAGCTTCGCGACACGAAGGGGATCGATCTACCAGTCGAGGCCTTAGACGACTTGGAGCAGCGGATCATGGACCTTGCTCGCGCGAGATTTCCAGGATGACCTCCGTTCATTCGGTAACTTATGGGACTCGCTTGCTCGAATTCACGGTTCGTCGACGCGAGCGTAAGACGCTAGAGATCGCGGTTGAGCCGGATGCGTCTGTGGTAGTCACGGCACCCATAGACGCGACGGTTGAGGCGATCGAAGCAAAAGTCCACAGGCGCGCCGCTTGGATACTGAAGCAACAACGATATTTCAGCCAGTTCCTGCCCCGAGCGCCGGAGAAGACATTCGTCTCAGGCGAGACGCATCTTTACCTTGGGCGACAGTATCGTCTCCGCATTTCGAGCGGCCTGAAAGACCATGTGAGCCTAACGCGCGGATTCATTGAAGTCTCATCCACGAGACCAAACAACCGCGATTTCACGCGAGGCCTTGTCGATGCTTGGTATCTTCAGCGAGCGCACGTCAAGTATCGGGAAAGGCTGGAAGCCTCGATCGAACGTTTTGCTGTTCCGGACAGCTTTCGGCCAACCGGTCTGATCATCCGTCAACTGGAGATGCGCTGGGGATCGATGTCTCCAGTGAAGCGCTTAATGCTCAACAAGCGTCTCATCCAAGCTCCAGTCGACGCGATCGATTATGTAATAACCCATGAGTTGTGCCACATCTCCGAACCGAACCATGGGGCGGCTTTCTACGCGCTTTTGGACCGTGTGATGCCAGATTGGTCAAAACGGAAGGCGAGACTCGAAGGAATTATGGCCTAAGGTGGGAAGGGTCTGCATGTGCTCAATTTGCAATTAATGATTGCGCCCGATAGGGTTCCACAGCGTTGTATTAGGGGGTAGGCGTGCGTAACTTCTTCGAGTCTATAATTAGACCGGCCGACAGGGGATCTACCGACAGCTTGTACGTTCTGTTCGTTATCGCAATGACAGTGACGGTGATCGTTTTCGTGGTGGCGGTGGTCGTCGCTTTGATGGGAGGAGAGGCTGGGCAATTTGGAGATTTCTTCGGAGGTACGCTGAATCCTTTGCTGACGTTCCTCACCTTTATGGGGCTGCTTGTCACGATTGTGCTTCAGCAGGCTGAGTTACGTGAGACCCGCGATGAACTTATAAGGTCGGCAGATGCCTTAGAAAATCAGATCAAGGCCACGGACCGCCAGAATTTTGAATCAACCTTCTTTCAGATGTTGACGCTGCATAACACTATCGTGAACTCAATCGACCTCGACTATAGTAGGCGCGTATCCTCTGACGGCGGCGAAATCATCAGGCGATCTCGCGAAAGGAAGGGACGCGACTGCTTCAGCCAATTTTTTACTAATTTCAAAGAAAATTACGAGAACGCTGTTGGTCTGTCTGAAAAAGAGCGATTTCAGGTAGCTTATGATAAGTTTTGGAGCTACCGGCAGCAGGATCTCGCCCATTACTACCGCTATCTCTACAACGTCTTGCGTTTCGTTCATGAGTCAAAAGGCATCGAGGACAGAATGCCATATGTAAAACTACTTAGAGCCCAACTCTCTGATTTTGAGTTGGTGATGCTGTTTTACACCGCGCTCAACAAGCACGGCATCAATTATTGGCTTTATATCCACGAGTACCAGCTGTTCGACAACCTGCCGGAGAGTATGCTTATTGATCCGTCGCATGTCGCGCTTTATTCACAGCGGTCATTTGGCGTACCGAAGCGTCCGCCTGTGGTCCAGTGGCCTCCGGCGATTCTGGCAGCTCAACATGAGGCGCAGACAATTGGGTAACCATAGGCTTTGTTTGAACATCTACGCTGCCGCCCAACCGACTCGCCATCACCGTCTCTCTCCGCCCGCCGCAATCGTCAGCACCAGCTTATCCACCCCCGGTCCAGTCGTTCCAGCGGCAACCCCACGAAGTGGCCTCCGCTGATGCTGACGGCGCCGAAGAGGGTGGGGGCGCGGATGGCGCGGTGATCTTGCCCCTTACCCGCGCCCCGCGAACAAACGAGCACCTGTGAGCTCGGCAAGCTTCTCCACCAGTGCATCCTGAAACCCAGTATCCGTAACCTCCTCCGCCGCCTCCCGCCGCTGCCGATGATACCAATACCCACCCCTGACCTTCGCAGCTTCCGCATCGCTCGCCGCAAGCCACGTCTGCGTAAGATGCCCCATCTCCAGATCGTCAGGCGCCCCGGCGCCGCCCATCTTGGTCGGCACCCAGCCGGGGTCGACGGCGTTGCTCAGAACATCCGGCCAATGGCGGGCGATGGCGGCGGCGAGGGTGGCGATGTAGAGCTTGCTTTCCGAATAGGCCTGGCTGGCATTCCATGGCCGCCGCTTCCAGTCGATATCGTCAAGGGTGCTGCCGCCGCTGCGGTGCATGCCGCTGCTGAGATAGATCAGGCGGTCGGGGCGGGTGATCCAGGCGGTGAGGAGATAGGGGGCGAGCACGTTGACCGCCAGCGTCTTGGCGTGACCATCAGGCGTTTCGCCCCGGCTCCTTTCCAGGTAGATGCCGGCATTGTGGATGACGGCGTCCATGCGGCCGATGGCGTTGACCTGCTCGGCGATGGAGCGCGTCTCGGCGGCGCTGGCGAGATCGCCGATGACGAGGCCGAGCGCGGTGGGCGAAATCTCGGCGAGGGCGGAGGCGCGCTCCCGGGAGCGGGCGTGCAGCACGACGCCATGGCCTTGCCTCATGAGGGTGCGGGCGGCGGCAAGCCCGAGGCCATCGGTGGAACCGGTGATGAAGATGCGGCTCATGAGGTTTCCTTTCGCGGTGGCGTGGTGGGGGCAGAGTGCTTGGCTGTGGGTCCTCGGGTCAAGCCCGAGGACGACGGAGGGTGGGGAGAGGGGATTGGCAGGGAATTTACCGATCGGGATATTTTGGAGGTATGGCCCTGGGTGAGGGGGCAGAATGTCCCGCTCGGTAAAATCATTGGCGGCTTGCTGGCACGACATCCCGGCGCAGACGATTGGGCGAGGGCAGCCCCTCATCCGGCTGCCGCCACCTTCTCCCCGCTTGCGGGGCGAAGGGGATATGCCGCGAGCTCTCCGCCCCTTCCGACGTCGCGTGTGGCACGTCCCCTCGCCCCGTCAAAACGGGGAGAGGGTTAGGGTGAGGGGCAGTTTTTGGGGCGGAGCTTCATCAGCACCGGGCATGGGTCCTCGGCTCAAGGCCGAGGAAGACGGAGAGTGGGGTGATGTTCCTGCCAAACCCAACCCACCTCCAACCTCCGCACTCACACGCCCGCTTCACCGCCGCCGCTCCGCCCCCGCCGCGATCGTCTGCACCAGCTCATCCACCTCGCGCGCCAGCCGTTCCAACGGCAAGCCGACGAAGCGGCCTTCGAGGCTGATGCTGACCACCCCATGCACCGCCCCAAACAGCGTGCGGGCGCGGATCGCGCGGTCTTCGGGGGGCATGTCGGGTTGCAGTTCGGCCAGCGGTTCGGCGATCACGTCCATCAGGAAGAGGTGTTCGTCGAGGTGCCATTGCGGCGTCGGGCTGGTGTCGGGGGGGAAGTGGTCGAACAGCGCTTTCCAGAGGTTGCGGTGCTCGACGGCGAAGGCGAGGTAGCCCTGGGCGAGGTTGCGCAGGCGGTCGGTCGGGCTTTTGTCTTTGGTCTCGGGCAGGGTCAGCCTGGCTTCCAGCGCCTTCAGCGTCGCCGAGTTGACGTGGATGACCAGCTCGGCGAGGTCTGCAAACACCGTGTAGAGGCCGCCGAGCGCGCAGCCGGCGTCCTGGGTGATATCGCGGGCTCTGAGATTACCAAGCCCGTCGCGGGCGATGCGCTCGCGCGCCGCCTCGATCAGCCGGGCCTTCAAATCCTCGCGTTTTTCTTCTCGTCTGCCGGCCATTCACCATTCCACTTCGATTTTTTGAACGGCGTTCAAAATTTATCTTGAACGACGTTCATGATTCTGCCATAACAGCACTCGTGAACGACGTTCATAAACCGGAGGCAAGAAATGTTCAAACTGATTTCCATTCTTTTGCGGGGCAGGGCGCATGATGCCGAACAGGCGTTTGCCGATCGCCACGCCGTGCCGCTGCTGTCCCAGCAGATCCGCGATGCCGCCCAACAGATCCAGTCGGCCCGGCGCAGCGTCGCCGTCGCCATCGCCCAGAACGAGCAGGAAAAGGCGCAGCATCAGACGATCCTTTCCCGCATCGCCGATCTGGAGATCCGCGCCACGGCGGCGCTCGCCAAGGGCGATGAAGGCCTCGCCCGGGGCAATGAGGGCCTGGCCCGCGAGGCGGCCGAGGCGATCGCCTTTCTCGAAGCCGAGCGTGATGCCTCGGTGGAGGCGCAGGCCCAGTTCACCACCTCGATCGGCAAGCTGAAATCCATCGTGCGCTCCGCCGAGGCGCGGCTGCAGGAGCTGCAGCGTGGCGAGCGGCTGGCCCGCGCGACTGAAGAGGCGCAGAAGCTCGACGTCGTCGTCGCCGGTCCGGGCCTGGCGACGCTCGACGAGGCCGAGGAGACCCTGGCGCGGCTGCGCCTGCGCCAGAGCCAGAATGACCTGACGGCCTCAGCCCTGAAGGAGATGGAAGGCGCCATCCGCCCGGCCGGCATCATTGAAAAGCTTGCCAATGCCGGCTGCGGCGCGCCGCTGCGTTCGTCTGCCGATGATGTGCTTGCCCGCCTGAAGGGCCGCATCACGCCTGCCGCTTGAAATTTCCTCCATCCAGCCTTTCAATCCATCCAACGATAGGGACTAAGACCATGAACGACAGTTTCCAGAAACACTCTTCCAGCTGGGTCAGCTTCTCCTACATCTCCTTCGGCTCGGCCGCCTTCATGCTGGCGCTCGGCCTTTACATGATGCCGCTCGATCTCTGGGGCAAAGGTTATCTCGCCATGGGCATCTTGATGCTGGTGCAGACCACGGTGAACATCACCAAGACGCTGCGCGACAATGCCGAATCCGAAAAACTGATCCGCAAGGTCGAGGATGCCCGCACCGAAAAACTGCTCGTCAAGTTCAATCGTAGCGATGAAGATTGATCTTCCTTAACCACAGCGCAGAGTTGTTATCCGACGCAACTTTTGGGTAACGACTCTGTGGCCTTCTCAGCCGAGCCGAAAGAGGGACAAGCCCGTGCAAACCAAGCTGATGACATCGAGGAAATTCGCGCCGCTGTTCTGGACCCAGTTCCTCACGGCCTTCAACGATAATTTTCTGAAGAACACCCTGGTGTTCCTCATTCTCTTCAAGATGTCGGCGAGCGAAGGGGCCGCCCTGGTGACGCTTGCCGGCGTCATCCTCATCGTGCCCTTCCTGCTGCTCTCGGCGCTCGGCGGCGAACTCGCCGACAAGCATGACAAGGCGAAGATCGCCGAGCTGCTGAAACGCTGCGAGATCGGCATTGCGGCGCTGGCCGTCGTCGGCCTCGGCTTTTCCTCCATCTTTGTGCTGATGGTCGCGCTCTTCGGCTTCGGCGTCATCTCGGCGCTGTTCGGGCCGATCAAATACGGCATCCTGCCCGATCATCTCGAACGCCGCGACCTGCCGAAGGCCAATGCCTGGATCGAGGGCGGCACCTTCATCGCCATCCTCGCCGGCACGATCATCGCCGCACTGGCCTTCTCCAGCGGCGACAACGTGCTGCTGTTCGGCTCGATGATGATGGGCCTGTCGGTGCTCTGCTGGCTTGCCAGCCGGATGATCCCGGCGACCGGTTCCAAGGCGCCGGATCTGCAGATCGACCGCAATGTCATCCGCTCCAGCTACACGCTGGTCATGGAAATTCGCGAGGACAAGCGGCTCTGGCGTTCGGCGCTGATGAACTGCTGGTTCTGGCTGGTCGGCGCCTTCGTGCTGTCGATCCTGCCGACCATGGTCACCGAGCTGCTCGGCGGCTCCGAGCTCGTCGTTCCCGCCTATCTCACCGTCTTCGCCATTGCCGTCGCCGTCGGTTCGGCCATTGCCGCCTGGATGTCGTCGGGCCGCATCGTGCTGCTGCCGGCCCCGGTGGGCACGGCGCTGCTCGGCCTCTTCAGCCTCGATCTCGCCTGGAACCTCTGGGGCCAGCACTCGCTCGCCCACGCGACGACGATTGCCGATTTCTTCGCCGGCCAGAATACCATCCGCGTCGCCATCGATCTCGCCGGTTTTGCCATATCAGGCGCCTTCATCGCCGTTCCCACCTTCGCCGGCCTGCAGACCTGGGCGCATGAGGACCGCCGCGCTCGCGTCATCGGTGCCGCCAATGTGCTCTCGGCGCTGTTCATCACCGTCGGCCTCGGCCTCGTCGCCGCCATCCAGGCGCTCGGCGCCTCGATACCGCAGATTCTGATCGGCCTCGGCATCCTCAACTTTGCCGTCGCCTGGCTGATGCTGAAGACGCTGCCGACCAATCCTTTTCGCGATTTCATCTCGATCCTGTTCCGCGCCTTCATGCGCCTCGAGGTCGAGGGGCTGGAGAATATCAAGAAGGCCGGCCGCGCGCCGATCATTGCGCTGAACCATGTCAGCCTGCTCGACGGTGCGCTGGCGCTTGCCATCACCGAGGAAGAGCCGACCTTCGCCGTCGATTACAAGATCGCCCAGGCCTGGTGGGTGCGGCCCTTCCTGAAGATGTGCAAGTTCCTGCCGCTCGACCCGACCAAGCCGATGGCGACGCGCTCGCTGATCAAGGTGGTGCAGGATGGCAACCCGATCGGCATCTTCCCCGAGGGCCGGCTGACGGTGACCGGAACGCTGATGAAGGTCTATGACGGTGCCGCCATGGTCGCCGACAAGACCGGCTCGATGGTGGTGCCGGTCAGGATCGACGGGCTGGAGAAGAGCTATCTCTCTTATCTCGATAACGGCAAGATCCGCCGCCGGCTGTTTCCCAAGGTCAAGGTCACCATTCTCGATCCGGTGAAACTCGAAGTGCCGGCCGAGCTGAAAGGCCGCAAGCGCCGCACCGCGGCCGGCGCCGCCCTCTATCAGGTGATGTCGAACCTGATGTTCCAGACCGCCGATACCTCGACCACCGTGCTCGAGCGGGTCATCGAGGCCGGCCACGAATTCGGCATGAAAAAGCCAGCCGTCGAAGATCCGGTCACCGGCCGGCTGACCTATGGCAAGCTGCTGACCGGCGCTGCCGTGCTCGGCGCAAAATTCCGGGCGAAATTCCCGGAAGCGAATCTCGGCGTCATGCTGCCGAACGCCAATGGCGCCGCCGCCACCCTGCTCGGCGTCATGAGCGCCGGCAAGGTGCCGGCGATGCTGAACTTCACCGCCGGGGCCGCCAATATTCTTTCTGCCTGCAAGGCCGCGGAGATAAAACACGTGCTGACCTCGCGCGCCTTCGTCACCCAGGCCAAACTCGGCCCGGTGGTCGAGGAGATGGAAAAGCAGGTGACGATCGTCTGGCTCGATGATCTCAGGGCCGAGGTCAGCGCGATCGACAAGATCCGCGGACTCCTGCGCAAGGCGCGGCCGCTGGTGAAGCGCTTGGCCGACGATCCGGCCGTCATCCTCTTCACCTCCGGCTCCGAGGGCACGCCGAAGGGCGTGGTGCTGACCCACCGCAACATCCTGTCGAACGCCGCCCAGGCCGCCGCCCGCATCGATTTCCACAGCGGCGACAAGGTGTTCAACATCCTGCCCGTTTTCCATTCCTTCGGGCTGACGGCCGGCACGGTGCTGCCGCTGATCTCCGGCGTGCCGGTCTATTTCTATCCGTCGCCGCTGCATTACCGCATCGTGCCGGAGCTGATCTATGTCTCCAACGCCACGATCATCTTCGGCACCGACACCTTCCTCAACGGTTATGCGAGGACCGCGCATCCGTATGATTTCCGCTCGATCCGCTACATCTTCTCCGGTGCCGAGCCGGTGAAGGCTTCGACCCGCCAGACCTATATGGAAAAATTCGGCCTGCGCATCTTGGAAGGCTACGGCGTCACCGAGACGGCGCCGGTGATTTCGATCAACACGCCGATGTACAACAAATCCGGCACGGTCGGCAAAATCCTGCCCGGCATGGATTGGAAGCTCGAACCGGTGCCCGGCATCGATGAGGGCGGCCGGCTGCATGTGCGCGGCGCCAATGTCATGGCCGGCTACCTCCGCGCCGAAAAGCCCGGTGTGCTCGAGCCGCTCGCCGACGGCTGGCACGACACCGGCGACATCGTCACTATCGACGAGGACGGCTTCGTCAAGATCCGCGGCCGCGCCAAACGCTTCGCCAAGATCGCCGGCGAAATGATCTCGCTCGCCGCCGTCGAAACACTGGCCGCCGAACTCTGGCCGGGCGCCCTCTCAGTCGTCTCCTCGCTGCCCGACGCCAAGAAGGGCGAACGCCTGGTGCTGCTCACCGACGCCCCCACCGCCACCCGCCCCGAATTCCTCGCCTTCGCCAAATCCAAGGGCGCCATGGACATGATGGTCCCAGCCGAGGTCAATATCGGCAAGGTGCCGGTGCTGGGTTCGGGCAAGGTCGATTTTGTTGCGGCGCGCAAGCTGGCGGAGGGTGCGATGCAGGCGGGGGAGGCGGCTTAGGCGGGGCACGGAACTCTCGCTGTCCGGTTCTTGGCCAAGAAGCTGCCCCTCACCCTAACCCTCTCCCCGTTCTGACGGGGAGAGGGAACGTGCCCTACGAGAGGTTGGTGAGAGACCGAGAGGTCGCGGCTTGTCCCCTTCGCCCCCGTTTACGGGGAGAAGGTGGCGGCAGCCGGATGAGGGGCAGGTCGGCGTAAGCCGACGTAGCGTTCGGGGGCGTCGTGTCCTGTGGCACCCCCCTCTGCCCTGCCGGGCATCTCCCCCACAAGGGGGAGATCGGCAGGAGGCCAACGCTCGGTCCCTCTCTGCCGATACGTTGATTCCAAATGGCAATTGTTTGGGGAGGCCCTAACGTCTATCCGATCTCCCCACCTGTGGGGGGGGCCGAAGGACGGGGCGAGACCCGTGGCTCGACCCCGGGTCCGGCAGGACAGAGGGGGGTGCGTCCCGCCGCCACGCAGCCAAACGAAACACACCACGACCGGCTAGCCCGCCGCCGCCCGCTCCGCCGTCTTCAGCCTGAGGCCGAGAACTAGCGGCACCGCAAGCCCATAGACCACGACCACCGATAGCCAGATGGCGCCCGGCCATTCCTCCCGGGTGAGGAAATACAGGCTGGAGAAGCCGAGCGGCGCGATGATCGAGGCGAGGCTGACGGCTGAGGCGAGCACGCCCTGGAACTGGCCCTGGCTGTCCTCGTCGACCTGCCGGGTGGCCAGTGCCTGCAGCGCCGGCACGCCGATGCCGCCGAGGGCGAAGATCGGCATGATCGCGAAGATCATCCAGCCGTGGCCGGCAAAGGCCATGACGGTGAGCGCGATCGAGACGCCGGCGACACCCGTCAGGATCGCCGGGCGTTCGCCGAGCAGTTTGACGGCCGGTCCCGGCAGCAGGGCCTGGGCGAGCGTCTGGCAGATGCCGAAGGCGCCGAGGGAAAGGCCGATCGACAGCCCGTTCCACTGGAAGGCATCCTGTCCCCACAGCGCCCAGCAGGTGCCGTAGGCCTCGCCGGTGGCGCTGAAGATGAAGAACAGGATGACAACAGGCAGCAGGCTTTTGACCTCCAGCACCGCGCGCAGCGGTCTCAGCGGATTGAGCGCGGAAAAATCAATTTTCTCGCGGCTGCCCGGGCGCGATTCCGGCAGGATGAACAGCGCGAGCAGCAGGTTTGCGCCATTGAGCACGGCCGCCGCAATGAACGGCAGCCGCAGCCAATGATCGCCAAGCAGGCCGCCGAGAACCGGGCCGATGATGAAGCCGAGGCCGAACATCGCGTTGAACAGGCCGAAGCGGCGGGCGCGCGTCTCCTCCGGCGAAATGTCGGTGATATAGGCTGTGGCGACCGAAATGTTGGCGCTGGTCAGCCCGGCGATCGCCCGGCCGATGAATAGCATCCAGAGATTGGGCGCAAACGCCAGGAACAGGTAATTGACGGCCGCGCCCGCCAGCGAAATCAGCAGCACCGGCCGGCGGCCGAGCCGGTCGCTGAGAGCGCCGAGCACCGGGGCGAAGATGAACTGCATCACCGCATAGAGCGCCGTCATCGTGCCGATGTACGGCGCGACGTTTTCGGCATGGGTAATGTCGCGCAGCAGCGACGGCAGGATCGGGAAAATCAATCCGATGCCGACGGCATCGAGGACAATGGCGGTGAAGATGACGATAAGGGATCTGGTCATGGTGCGTTCCGGGTCGACGCGAGCACGCAGCGCCGCCGGAACGGTTCCCGCCTTCATCAAGGCGCGAAACGGCTCCAGCCTTGGTCGCGGGCAATCCCTGGACAAACCATTGGAATTGCTCGGCGCGCGCCGATGGCTCACGATGAAGCCTGACGTGTCAGGCGTTTGGTTTCTGGGAGGTGCTGGCCGATCCATGCGCTGGCGCATGGAGGGCGTGTGCTCGACCGCCTGGACGACAATTCGTCCACCTGTTTACTCCGCTACTGAGCGGATCAAGGGAAGCAGCCGCTTTTCGCGACGGCCAAGACATACGCCGGATGGTTGCGTGCGGCAAGCCCTTTTTAAACACGGGGCTGGTCGCGAGTGTGTCGTTTGGATCGGCAGGTGGGAGCCCAAGAGGTGCGCGGCGGCTGAGGAAGCCTCCAACTTCGAAGCCCCACCTTGAAGGATCACCCCCTTAACGTCGGATACTCCCATGCCGAGGCCAGGCGGCTGCGGGCGATGTCGACGGCGTCGCGATAATCCGTCTGAAAGGGCGCCACCAGCTGCTTCTCGAGTTCGGCAAGCAGCCTGTGCAGCACAGCGCATTCGGCCGTAGTTTCGAAACAGGACGCGTCCGGCGTCGGGGCGTTGTTATCCTCGCTCCAGCGGGAGAGGAGTTCGAAGAGAACAAGCGCTTCGTCAGGATCAAGCCGGATTTCGGCGCCGTTGGGCAGTTTGTTTTCCATGCTTTAAAGTGGCATGCCGCGCCAACCGCTGCAACAAAACAGGCGGCACATCGGTCGCCTGCTTGCTCTAGCCGTCATGTCGCAGCACGTGCTGTTCATTGAGCTCGGCAAGCGATGTCACGCCGAGCAGCGCCATGTTCTGCTGAATTTCCGTCTGCAGGACCTCGATTGCGCGCTCGGCGCCCGCCTGTCCGGCGACTGCGGCCGCGTAAAGAAACGGTCTTCCGACGAAAACGAACTTCGCGCCCAAGGCCAGCGCCTTGAGAATATCGGTTCCACGCCTTATGCCGCCATCGATCATGATGGTCGCGGACTGTCCGGCCTTTTCGACGATTCCCGGCAGCGCCTGCAATGGCGACATGGCGCCATCCAGCTGTCGGCCGCCATGGTTCGAGACGATGATGCCGTTGGCGCCGGCCTCCACCGCCTTGACGGCATCGTCCTCGTGCAGGATGCCCTTGACCACCAGGTTCCCGCTCCACCTGTCCCGGATGCGCTGCAAGTGCGACCAGTTCAGATGATCCCGCTTGGCGAAGTCACGCATCACCTTGGAGGAGATGATCGGCGCACCGCGCTCGGCATAAGAATTCTCGAAATGCGGCATGCCGTGGTTTGCGAGCGTGCGAAGAAATGTGCCAAGGCTCCAGCGCGGGTGTGACAGGCCTTGCCACAGCAGCCGAAGACTGGGGCGCAGCGGCGTCGAAAAGCCCGCCCGGATGTTGTTCTCGCGATTTGGAAGCGTTGCGGTATCGACGGTCAGCAGGATGGTTTTGAAACCGGCAGCCGCCACACGGTCGACCAGGGCGTCGATCCGCTCCGGCGCGCCAGGCAGATAGGCTTGAAACCAGGCATCGGGGTTGGCTTTCGCCACCTCTTCCATCCGGATCAGCGACGAGCCGCTCATGATCATCGGAATGCCTGCCTGCGCCGCTGCCGAGGCCAGAACCAGGTCGCCGCGATAGGCCATCATGGCGCTGATCCCCATCGGCGCGATGCCGAAGGGCCCGGCATAGGTCGTTCCGAAGATCGATGTTTCGCTGCTGCGCGCCGAAACGTCGATGAGCACTCTCGGCTTGAAAGAATACTTCTGAAACGCATCCCTGTTCATCCGCAGGGATGCGTTGGTCTCACTTGCGCCGGCAATGTAACCGAACAGCGGGCGCGGCAGGTGGCGCCTCGCTTTGGCCTCGAAATCGTCCAGCGCCAGGACGCCTCGCAACGGATGGCTCGCCGGCTTCGTTGGAGCGACTGTCATCGGCTGTTCCAGTCCTCGCTCGCATCGAATGCCTGTTTGCGGCCCTTGCGGATCGCCGGCAGAATGAGTGTCAGCAACATCAAGGCGAAGCCTTGCGCAAAATGTAGCCGAGAGCACTGAAGAGCACAACTGGGCCCACGGACGTGGCAGCGGTTCACCGGCCTGGCGGCCTTCAGCCGAAACAAAACAGGCGGCACATCGGCCGCCTGTTTGCTCATCTCTTCGGCTCGCCCGTTATTTCTGTTCGGGCGCCAGGAACTCGGCGCAATAGGACGGGCCGTCGACGCCGGGAATATCGGCGACGGTGCGGATGTCGCGGATCGTGTAATCCGAGCTGGTGGTGATTTCGGTCTGGCAGCGCAGATAGGCGGTGCGGCCCGCGGCGATCTGCTTGCCGCGCTTGCCGTCGGCGCCTTCGGCATATTTCGCCGGAATGCGCACGGTCTTATAGCCGCCGCGCCAGGTATAGACGGTGCTCGAGCCTTCCTCGCGATCGCTGAGCGGCGGCCCGTAGGCGGCAAAGAAGATGCCGGCCGATTTGCCGACCCAGCGGGCCTCGATCGGATTGCCGGCGGAAGGTAAGGTGGTGCATCCGGCAAGCCCAATTGCAAGCCCGGCCGCGGTGATGGTGCGGAGTTTCATCGTATCGTCCCTGATCTCAAGCGCAGTGGCTGCGAATCGGCTCTTTACGCCCGGTTTCGCCTGTCCCGTCGAGCCCTTTAGCGCGGAACCCGGCAAAAGAAAATTGCCCCTGTGGCACTTCCCGACGATTTGCTCCGAGTGTGTCTTTTTGCAGCAGCGGCGCACTGCCCGCCCTGTCATCAACCCGTCAAAAATTCCACCTGCTTTTTGGAATTTGGTGCTTGTGCAACCAGATAGGCTGTTCTATAGAAGCGCCGCTGGTCACGGAGTGTAGCGCAGTCTGGTAGCGCACCACGTTCGGGACGTGGGGGTCGAGTGTTCGAATCACTCCACTCCGACCAGCTAGAAACCCCGCTCCGGCGGGGTTTTTCGTATCCGCTGATCTCGGCAAAAAATCCCCAGCATATTCCACCCCTGAAGGACGAAGCCGCGGCTGATGGAACGTGTGGCGCTGTGCTGCGATCTCAGCCGCCGACTGTGATCTCACCATCCGCAACACGTTTGACAAATATCTTCAAACCTTCATGCCTAAGTTTCTTCCAACTGCCGTCGGAAACCATTGATTTCGCCAGATCGGCAAACCTCGTGGTCAGGTAGGGAACCTGCGATGCCGGTCGTTTACCGAGCGCTTGAATCAAGCAGTCAGTTTTTGGCGGGGAGGAGAACGTGTTTCCTGAACGTTGCATGCGGATCTCCAGATGATCTGAGCCGTCTGGAAATCTGATCGTCCCATAGCCGCACTTGGCCGCCGCATTCACTTCGGCCTTGGAGAGCTTGTCTTGCAGAAGAAATGACAGCTGGCTGAACGTGTTGTCAGTGTAGTCGAACTGACCCAGCATAACGAAGTCCAGCTCGTTCTGCCCCTTCTTGGCGCCTTTGATCTTGCCAAAGAAGTTGGAATTCACCTTGGTGTCTTTGCCCGTCTTCATGGCAAGCATTTCGCCCAGCTTGATATAGATCCTCGGTTTTGACGAAACGGTACCAGCCGCGGCGTTGCCTGAAGGCAGACTTGCCGTCTCCGGCTTGGCATAGGCGTCAGCGAAGGCTTGCAGCGTCGTGAGGTTGAGCGCCTCGGGAAGCGAACCGCTCTCGAACTTGCGGCAGGAGAGCGCGGCTTGCCGTGTTGTCTTGTCAGGCTTGCCCTCGACATTCCCTGGCTTGCAGCCCAAATGAGCCAGTTGCTGCTGCAACCTCTTGAGCAAAGCTGCTTGTTCGGCGGAATAGTCGCTGACACCGCGGGTCACACTGACATTGCGGACATCGATGCCGATACCATCCGGCTGCACCACGTCAAACTGGGACGTATGATGGTCATAGGTCTTCCAGTCATGACCCCAACCCATCATCACCGGGCCGAGAATGAAGTTGAATGATTTTGGGTCGCGGTTTGATTGCGGCTCGCACTCGTTCGATTCCCAGCAATGCGGCGCCTGGTTGGTTGCTTCGCCCTCGGCGGCGTAGATCACCTTGTTGTCGCAGCTTGCCGCAACCCATCCGCTCTCATCGTGTGCCCATCGGATTTTCAGCGAGAATGTCGCCCATTTGCCGAAATCTTCCGGTTTTTGGCACTGGCGGGCGAGAAAGTTCACGCCGTTGCGGGTGTCGGCTTTCAGCATGTAGATGAAATTGTGGATTGCCGGTCCTTCCCAGGACGCGAAACGCAAATGGCTGTCCCAGCCGTCGGGATAAAAGCCGTTTGCGGAGTTGTTGTGCCAGCCTTTGTAGCCAAACGTCGGATCGAGCCGGAAATCGAACTTGTATTCGACGCTTTCGCCAGCCTTCATGTCTCGCGTATAGCGAATCGTCGAGCGAACGTTGCCATTGCGACAATCATTTTCGCCGCGTCCATCTCCATAGTCGACGTTCGAACACTGACGGTCGAATATCTGAAACCGGGTCACGCCGTCCTTGGCCTCCGGTCTAACCGATCCGTTGAACTTGTGGCGTTCAAAACCTTTGGGGAGCGGATCGGCAGTCGCTACTGCGTCGGTCACAAAAACCACAAGCGCGCCAACCGCCAGTCCAACTATATGATTTTTCAACATAGTTGTTTCTCCAAATTGGACTCCGAGCATATCACGATCTCTTCTGGAAGGTAGGGTTTAGATGAGGTTCAGATCGTCCCCTGCCGCAGAAGGCCTCACCAGTTCGCTCTTCTCTCCAGTTATAATTTTTCTGCGGGAAAGTTATAACGGCGCGGTCGAACAGCAACGCGGGGGCATCGGGCTGCCCGAATCGGCCTTGATGCGCCGATTTTCGAATCAACCGGAACGAGTCCCAAAGTGATTCGTTGAGTCGCGTTCCGTGTGAGATACTGCGCCATGAGCAAGCGACGAAGCTTCAAACCGGTGAAGATCACCATCAATGGCAAGGTGAGGACGGTCTATAATGTCGTCCAGGCCGGCAACACTTTGCTGAACGATTGGCCCGACCAGACGCCGGCGGCCAAGGTTGCCGAGCGGCTTGTGCTTGACGTCTTCAACGATGCCGCCGGGCCGGAGCAGGTGCGCCGCGCCTTCATTACCGCGGCCAAGGCGAGCGACATCAAATATAGCTCGTGATCGCTGATGCCGGGCAAAGCCCTGGCTCACTTCCATGACACTCGCTCCTGATCGGCGCGGTCCTGGTTCTTGAACTGCGTCTCCATCCAGCCGGCCGAAATGATCGCGGCGAGGAAGCCGAAGGTGAGGCAGGTGATCGCCTGTTTGCGCCAGGAGATGAAGGTGACCGGTGCCGGGGTGAGGGGTTTCTCCGTGCATCCATTGCCTGAGCAGGCGCAGCCGGAAAAGGCCTTGATGATGCAATCGGCAGACATCTCCGCTCCCCTCAGGCGTAAAACTGATCGTGATCGGTCATGCCCATGATCTCGCGGGCATAGCGGTAATGCTCCTCGACGGAGGCCGCGGCACCCCGCAGCCAGGACGGGCCGCGGATCGAATGTTCGGGACGGCGCAGGAACGCAAAGCCGAGGGCACCCATGCGCTGGGCCTCGATCGCCATATAGGCGCTGCAGTCGCCGATCCCCCGCGCGCCGTTCCAGCGGGCGTCGCGCTTGCTCTCCTCGGTCTCGATATTGCGGATGTGCCGCATCGCCTGTCCTCTCACGCGCCGCCGATTGGCTTGTGAAGAAAGGTATATATAATACCTCAATGCGTCAATGGTGAAAGGTATAAAAAATACCTTACAGATTGACGAGGTACGAATCATAGGCGTATGTCTGTCGCCAGTGATTGGGCGACCGGGTGCAACTCCCGAGCTGACGAAGCCCAGCGGCGCGGGAAGCGAAAGTCCTTAAGTGCGCTGTCAGAAAATCAGGACGAGGGCGAAGCGAATGGCCCCTCTGGCACGTGTCCCATCCCGGCTCCGGCCTTCAGGACTTGGCCAATGCTCTCCCGGCTTCATGGGCTTTGCTCATGGGGTAGGGGGAAGCTTTGGCCGGAACCCTCCCTCACCAGCCTTCAGGAGCTAGGATAGAGAGATAGAAACAAGGCTTATCTTGGAGTCTGGTGCTGCGAGAAAAACGGAAGGCGTAACGAGATCGGAATCGCGGCTATCGAGGCGGGTGTTGGAATCACCGAATTTTATATGATCGTGGGAGAGGCTGTCGAACGACATCTTCTCTAAAGCCATTCGTTCCATCCGGCGGTAGCGCGGGTGGGGCGCGGACGGCACCCGAACCGTCCGCAACTTCTGGTTAAAGAGGAGGAAACGACCCGATGCCCCTGATGATGCTGATCGCCGGATCGGGGATCGGAGCAAAAACCCTACAGGCCGTACGTCTCGCGCGCGGCGCTGAACGCCAGCAGAAACACTGCTGATGTGACGATATAGAACCAAATTCTGCCGGCGCGCGAGGAAGGGCGGATCATCTTGGTTTCCTTGATGAATATGGCTTATCTGCAGAATTGCTGCCGGGTATCGATCCCTACATCTCGATGATCGATCGGCGGACGCGGCCGACGATGGTGACGGCGCCCTGGAATTCCGGCGGCGGTACATCCTCGTAGGAGGCGGGCTGGAAGGGCGGGTTGTCGTTCGGGCGATAGCGCTTGTAGGTGGCAGCCCCGGTCTCGTCGGCGACGACATAGAGCGCATTCGGCGCCAGGCGCTTGTCGCGCAGGTTGACGAAGATGATCGAGCCCGGCGGAGAGATCTTGTTCATCGAATTGCCTTCGACCTCGAGCGCGATCCATTCGCCATCGGGCAGATCGAGCGCTGCCACCGTCGGGAATTCCGAAAAGTCGGTGATCGGGGCCTGCTCGCTCAGCTGGCCGGCGCTGACCCAGGAGATCTTCGGCACGTCGGCGACGGAGACCGGCAGCTCATCCGGATCGAGCGCGTTGCCGGTGCCGAACTGCAGCCAGTTGAGATTGACCTTGAAGGCGCGGGCATATTTCTTCGCATCGGCAATGCCGAAGCCGTTGCGGCCGGACTCGTGCGCCTTATAGACATTCGCATTCCAGCCGAACCGATCGACGATCGCCTTCGGCCCGGCAAAGCCCGCGTTCTTTCTGGCCATGACCAGCCGCTTTGCGCGTTCTTCGCGCTCAAATTGTTCCTGATCTTTCAACATGATATAAAAAATACCCCATTCCAGGGTATATGTCATGCCTTTTTCTGCTTGACGTACGGGGTATTAAATGTACCCTATACGCATGACAAACAGCCAAAACATTCACGCTTCCACAGAGGCAGCAGTCGGCCCGTCCCAGCGCGAAAACGCCCGCTACACCGGCTGCCCGAACTGCGGCAAGGCGCTGTCGATCGCCGAGGTGATCGAGCGCCATTGCGAAAATTGCGGCCGGCAGACGCGCCCGAAGGAGATGCGGCAGATAGCCGATGTCCCCGGCGCGCCTGCGCTCACCCATCCCGACAGCCTCACCCCTCCCTGACGGCTCTCGGTGGCCGGCGTCGTCGCCCTCCCTCGGCGACGCCGGCAGCTATTCCCCGGGCGGCCCCGGCAGACTGGAGCGCCGTCGATGAACTCACATGAAGCAACTGGCAGCGCCCGCTTCGGCGGCAACGGCCCGCTGCGCTCGAAATGGACAAGAAGGATCACCCCGGCATGAACGCGCTCGAGCTCTTCCGCACCGGCAGGGACTATATCGAAATCGCAGCCATCCTCGGCATGTCGGTGCCTTCGGTGGAAAGCGAGATCCACCGGCGTCGCAGCGCCGAGAACGGCGATACCGCCCAGCAGGATCATGCCGGCGCGGCGATCTGCCGCTTTCCTCATCGGATCAAGCCGGGCACGCCGGTCAACTTTTTCGGCGGGCAGCGGCGGCAGGTTTGAGCGGCGGGAGAAAGGAAAACGGCATGGCGAAGGACACAATGGACAAGGACATCATGGATATCCTCGGCCCGGTGCTGGGGGAGGAGCTGGCGGCAGCCGTCATCGAGCATCGCAAACGCACGCTGCGGAAGCCGCTGACAGCTTACGCCGCACGGATGCAGGCCAGGGAATATCTGCTGACCGGCGATCCGACCGGCGCCGCCGAGATGCAGATCTTCCGCGGCTGGCAGGCGATCAAATGCGACTGGTACCTCAAGGAGAAGGCGAGGGAAGCCGGGTCGATCAACAGCAGTACGAGAAGGACGACAGTCGATGCCGCAAGAGATTTCCTCTCCGGTGAAGATCATTGCGGGGATGCTTTCGGGTTTCCCGGCATCCGCCGGCACTGATCCCGATATGCAGATCCGCGCCTATCTCCTTGCGATCGACGGCATTCCGGCCGAGGCGGTCTGGCGCGCCGCCAGAGGCTTCATCGCGGGAAAGGTGAGGGATCATAACCGCGCCTTTGCCCCGAGCAGCGCCAATTTTGCCGAGGAATGCCGAAATCAGCAGGCGGCGATGGCAGCGCAAAGCCGGCCGCGCATCGAGCCGGCGCCCGAGCCGCCGCAGCCGAAGGTCGCCGTCTTCAAGATGCAGCTGCTGCGCGACGCGGCCAACGGCAGCCGCAGCGCCAAGCGGGAGCTGGCGAAGATGTTTCCCGACAACCCGATCATTGCACGAGCCGCACGACACGAGGAGGCATTGAGGTGAGAAGCCTGTTCTGGACGGAAGACAAGATCCTCAAGGCGCAGAAGCTCTGGCAGCAGGGGCTCTCGGCAAGAGAGATCGCCAACCTGTTCGGCTCGAAGAAGAACACCGTCATCAACATGGCGCACCGCAACCGCGACAGGTTCCCCTCGCGCCAGGACGCCCGGCAGCCGCCGCCCGAGACCCGCGAGGCGCCGACGCCGATCCGCCACCCCGACCGCGTCACGCGGGTGACCTTGTCGGGGGCTGAGGTGACGATGCCGCGCGTGCCTTGCATCGACGGGCCGGCATCATCATGAGCAAGGTCACCCTGCGGGAAACCGAAATCATCGGCTGGATGGCGGCCGGAAAGACCGCCGCCGAGATCGCCACCATTCTCGGCATCTCCCCCGTCACCGTGAATACGCACATCGCCAACGCCAAGATGAGACTCGGCGTTTTCAAGGATACCGCACTGGTCGCCGCCGCACTGCGCAACGGCATCATTCGATAGGAAGGACAATCAGCATGGGTGGCAAAGCAGCCAAGGCCAGGACACAGCGGGCAAACAAGGGCGCCGGCCGGCCGCGCAAGGCAAATGTCGAGCGTTTTCCCGGCGGCAAGATCAAGCCGTTCGAGACCGAGAAGGACAATATCAGCGTCGCCATATCAGCCCGCCGCCGCATCCACGGCTTCGGCAGGACGGTCGATGACGAGACGGTCAAGAGCCCGTTTGCCGGCTATACCCTCGGCCGCATGTTCCTCGACGGCCTGATCAGCGCAGAGCAGCGCCAAGCCGGCGACGACTATGCCGAGGCCATGGCCCGCTACCACAAAACCACCGGCATCCCGGCCCCAAGCCCGCGCGCCCAATCGCTCTTCACCGTCAAAGGCCACGAAGGCGAGGTCACCGAAAGCCTCGCCGACCGCGCCCGCAAAGCCAGCAACCGCATGATGGCCCTGCAGGGCATTCTCCTCCGCTGCCAGGACGGCCCGCAGGTGAGAAGCACCGTCTATAACGTCACGGTGATGGACTACGAACACCTGCGCCAGATGCCGCCGCAACAGCTATTGTGGCTGCGGCGGGGGTTGATCGCGTTGCGCGGGGCGAGGGGTGGGTGATGGAGCAGCTGAAGTGTGCTCATGAAAGGCGTGCCGTGCAGCCCCCTCATCCGACCCTTCGGGCACCTTTCTCCCCGAGGGGAGAAGAGGGGAGCAAGGCGCGTCGATACTGCCAAACGAACCGCCTGTTTAAAGGCTCTCCGTCCAATGGGGTCGACAGCGAAACGGCATTCTCCCTCTTCTCCCCAGCGGGGAGAAGGTGGCCCGAAGGGTCGGATGAGGGGGCTACACGGCACGGCGCTAACGGCAATCAGTTTATCCGAAGCAGCATCCCCTTGCCTTGAAGACCTCCTGACAACACCCGCTTTCAAAACAGCCGATCGACAAATTGCTCCATCTCCCAGGTCTTCAGGAAATCCGCTTCGCGTGCGATCCAGCCGACGGTCTCGCTGCCCCATTCCTGGGCACGGCTGGCGTATTCGCCCATCAGCCAGACGTGGCGGACGATCACGAAGCGGAGGGCGGCTTCGAAATCGTCCGGCGTGATCGGCCGCACGGCGCGATAACTATCGATGAAGGCGTCCCACATGGCGGTCGAGCTCCGGCCGAAGGAGACTTGCGCCCAGAGAAAGACCGACAGGTCGTAGGCGAGGTATCCCGGACCGCCGTCGTCGAAGTCGAAAAACACTGCTTCGCCGGCGTCGCTGATCCGCGCATTGAAGCCGTGACAATCCCCATGACAATAGGTCCAGGTCAGATTGCCGAAGGCGTCGATCGCCATTGCGGTCCGCGCCGCGATCTGTTCGAGATCGCTGCGGACATCAGCGTCTTCGACAATGCCGCTGTCGCGTATCCGCGCCAGCGGCCGATGCAGCAGGTGTTCGAGGTCAAGCCGATAGAGCGCTCCGTCCGGCGAAAATGCCTCGGCTGCATTGTGCATCAGAGCAAGGGTCTTGCCGTTGGCCCGGGCATCGCCGGCATCCGTCGCCTGTGGCTTGCGGCCATCGAGCGCCCGGAACAGCACGCCCTCGCGCGCACCCTCCGGCGCATATCCCTGCAGGAACAAGGCGCCATCACGTGTCGGGATCGGTGCAGCGACCGGAACCCCCGATTGCGTGAGGTGTGTGAGAAAAGCCGTTTCGGTCTTGACGTCGGCTGGACCCCGCGCGCGCCGATGGGAAAGCCGGAAGACATAACGCTCGCCGTTGCTGCCAACGGCAAGATAAACGTCGTTCAGGCCGCGTTGCAGCATCTGGCAAGAGACCGGCCCCGTCAGCGAATAGTGCTGATTGATGGACCGTTCGATCGCCTCAACCTGCTGGGTCGAATAGAGCGGATCAAAGTCGAGCATCGGCGCTGTTCCATAGGGCTTGGCGAGAAGGGCATTTCCTAGATTACGGAGAAAAGGCGGCGGTTCATGCAATTGCGTGACGATGTCCGTTTTCAGCCTCACACAATCAAGGCGAAATAGACATGACCGTTCACCAGGAAAGATACAGATGCTGAGAGCATTCCGGAACCGGCCTATGCGGCTATGCGTCAAAGCAGTTCTTGCTCTGCTGGTTGTCGGTCTAAGGCCGGCAGCCGGACTGCCTCGATGCCCGCCGCAGGATGAGTTGCTGGCGAAAGCAGAGATCGTGGTTGAGGCGCGGGTGAAATCGCTGTCGATCGGCGAATCCGGTTTGCTCGTGACGGACGGTACTCCAACGCGCATGACACGGGTGGATTTGGAGATCAAGAGAGTGATCAAAGGCAAGTATTCTGGAACGGAGGCAATCGTGTACGGCACGGTCTATCCTCCAGGGCCGATAAGGGAGCTGACCATGATGGCGGTGCTTGCCGGGCTCGGGGACGACGACACTTTCGAATGGGAGCTTCAACGCCGGGAGATAGGTGATGGTGTGGCGGTTTTTTCGATGAGCAGCTGCAACTATTACAAATTCCCAGTTGATATCGTTGGTCCCGACTGATCAATCTCAGCCACCATCTCCGCAGGAAGCGCTGGCGGGCCGTTCTGACGTTCGCCCCGGCACGACACGGCCGCCCCTTCCTCCGTCCGTCGACGCTGTGTTTGGCACAGCGCTTACCCCAACCTTCGTCCTCCTCGGGCTTGACCCGAGGATCCACGCCGGCCTCCATCAGCCGCGGACATGGATCCCAGGCTCAGGGTCACGGCCGTCCAGTTGGCGTCGATGGCCGCCCCTCACCCTAACCCTCTCCCCGTAAAAAACGGGGAGAGGGGACGTGCCTTGCAAAAGGCTAGCGAGGCACAGGAGGTTGCGGCTATTCCCCTTCGCCCCGTTTACGGGGAGAAGGTGGCGGCAGCCGGATGAGGGGCGGGCGGCAATCTCTAGTTCGGGCCTGGAGAACTGCCCGCGGCAGCCGGCGGCTACCTCCGCCGCATCTGCGTCACCCCCAGCCACACCGCCGAGACCAGGAAATAGAAGGCGCCGAGGCCGGCGTAGCCGGCGATGTTGGCGATCGATGGTGGTTCGGGCATTTGCGCCTGGGCGATGAAGAAGGCGCCGGCGACCGCCGACTGGCCGCCGCTGAGGATCATCGACCATTGGCCGCCGCTGGTTCTCCAGCGCCGGACGGCAATTCCGAGCTGCAGCAGGCCGGAAAAGATCGCCCATAGGCCGAAGACGCCGAGGACTGAGTTCATGCTCATCGTCAGAGCAACGATCACGGCAGCGGTTGTCACCGCGCTGACGGCGACGTTGAGCGCCTGGCTGCGGTTTCCAGCCAGGCCGCCTTCGCGCGCGGCATCGACATAATTGGCGGCGGCATCCCAGGCCGGGTAGATGATCAGCAGGGCGGCCGCGACGGGAAGGGACTGGCGGCCGGTTGTCAGGGCGGCGGCGACCCAGAGGAGAGAAAACGCTGCGCGGGTGAAATAATAGCGCGTCAGCCACGGGTCCCTGTCGCCGGAGGCAACGGTCATTTGATCGATGGTCATCAGGTTTTCCTTGGTGAGTTTGGTGTTGATCGCAGCCGGGATGCCGCCGCTCATGAGCAGGCTTGGGAGGTGGCTCAGATAGGCGGTCGCACCGATCGGCTGCGGTCAGGGAGCATTCCCTGGGGATCGCCGGTCGAACCGGGGGCGGCCCGGCCGACCGGCGACGGCGTGGCTCACATCGGCGGAACCACGCCATTCCTGCCGACAAGCACCTGATGGGCGATGGTGCCGGCGGCGGTTTTTTCGGCGGGCACGAAGACGACGGCGCCGGCAACGAGATCATCCTTGGTTGCCGGAGCGATGGTCACGACCGGCGTGCCGTCCGGAATGGAAATCTTCTTATCCTTGCCGTGATAGGTGACGGTGACCGTCCGGCCGTCGACGCCCTTGACGGCATCTGCGACGGTGGCATTGGTCATGCTGCTGTCGGGCTTGAGGTCCCAGCCGTAGCTGCCTTCTCCGGCGCCTTTCATGGCCGGCGGGAAGATCAGCACCTCGAGCGCGCCGTCGCCGCCGCCCTCTTTCGGCAGGGAGGCGATGCCGACGAAATTACCAGGCTTGATGTCGGCGACATCGGCCTTGGCGACGCTGGCAAGTTTCCAACCGTCGGCGAGGATGACATCGACACTCTCGCCCTCGCGCGTCTTCACCGTGAGGGTCGAGCCGCTGTAATTGACGATGCTGCCCCTGACATGGATCTGGCCAGCTTTCTGGTTCTGGGCCTTCTGGTCTTGGGCCTTCTGGTCTTCGGCATGGGCAGGGGCCGCTGACGAGATCACTGAGAGGCCGAACATCAGGGTGGGGAGAAAGTTCTTGTTCATATCGTTCTTCCTACTAGTTGGTAGTTTCATGAGCCGCAGTTCTCGCCACGGGCGGTCATTCCGCCCGGCAGCTTACCGAGCGACGGTCGGGGACAGCCGCTGCAGGGTCGGGGCCAGGATGGTGGGAAACACCTCCGGTGTTCCGTAAGCGCGTGCGGAAAGCATGGCGCCATGGACCGACGCCATGAACACTTCGGCCTCGACGCCAGGGTCGCTGGTCAGGCTCAAAGCTCCGGTCTTGGCGCCGCGTTCCATGACCGAGGTCAGCCATGCCGAGAGGAAGCGGAAGAACCCCTTGACCTCCTCGGCGACCTCGGGCGGCAGCGCCGGCAGTTCGCTCGCCAGCAGGGCGCAGACGCAAAACGGCCGGCTGGCATCGTCGATGCACTTGGCCCAATGGCCCGCATAGGTTTTGAGAAGCTCGAGCGGATCCTGCACATTCTGCTCCAGAGCCGCCACCCCCGTCTCGGCATCCTCCCGATATCGCTGGATCAGCGTGCGCACCAGATCGGTCTTGCTGGGAAAATGGTGATGGATGCTGGCCTTGCGGATGCCGACGACCGCGGCAATATCGGCATAGCTGAAGCCGTTATAGCCGCCGGTGGTAATCAGCGCCCGCGCCGAGACGAGGATCTCATCGGATGTCGTCAGAAGATTGCTCATCGGCTATTTCTACCTTCCAGTAGGTAGACAGTCAAGCGGGAACCGATGGTCGGCTCGCCAGACTACTTACCAAGCACCATCAACCCCGTCGCCCGCGGCAAGCTGGGAGCGTTCGAGATCGCCACAAAGGGCGATTGATCGTCAACGGCTCGGGACCAAGCCTGTCTGCCGCCGTTTCAAGTGTCGGCTTGGCCTATAAACACCGCGATAATGTCGAGGCATTCGCTGCCGAAGCTGCGAGCATTCCTAGATTTCTACGCCGGATGGAAGAGGTCGGCTCAGCAGGCTAGCGGTTTCTTGCCGATTTTTGCGCGGGGGTTCATCTGCCATCCCTGGTGAGGGCAGCGGGTAGGCTGTCAATCCCAGTTTTGAGTCTGGCAAGATGCAGCAGGTGTTCCGCCTGAATGCTCTGGAAGACGTCCAAAAGATGCTCAGCCTGGACCGTCGATGCGCCTGCCTTTCCGAGGCGCTGGATTAGCATGCGCTGCTGCTCGATGATCGCTTCACCGCGGAGCAGGTGGCGTTCGACCATTTCGAGTGCGGTTTCGACAGGGATCTCCATCGAAACATGATACACCCCGCTGCATGAATGTTAACCACTATGAGGGGGTAGGTTACGGGACATAAGTCCGATTGAGGCCGGTAGCCACAAGCCTATTTGATCGAGAATGACACGAACCGAAATCATCATTGCCGTTGCTGTAGTGATGCTCACCGCCGGTGCCGTGTTAGCCTTTGGCGGGCTCTCGGAAATCCTATATTCGAAGCCCTAGCAGGGTTGGAAAAACGCCTGAGCGGCAGAACCGGGATCTCATTCCTCCGCTGTGTCGCCCGCGATGCGTTTGACTGCATCAGCCGCGGTTTCAAGCAGCCGCTCCGACATGCCCTGATCGGTCATGATGCGCGAGATGGTGACGGCGCCCACCATCAGGGACAGGACGACCATGGCCTTGTCATAGGGTTTCGTGCCACCAGATGCCGGGATCAATTCGTCGAGAACCTGAAGATGCGCCTCGATGCCCTTCTGGAACGGAAGTCGCACCTCTTCACTCTGCCGCGCCGCATCGGACCCCAGTGCTGCCAAGGGGCAGCCGTCACTTTTCTCTCCCTGGTGCCCGGTCGACAGATACATGCCGACAACCGCGTCGAAGGGATCGGCGCTTCCGGCGGCAACCCTCGACCACCTGCGAATGGCGTTCTCCATCGCTCGCCCGGATGCCAGCGCCACAAGATCATCCTTCGATGCGAACTGCTTGTAGAACCCGCCTTGGGTGAGGCCGGCTCCTTTCATCAAGTCTTTCAGGCCGATGCCGTCGAAGCCATGCTCCCGAAAGAGCCGGCTTGCGACATCGATCACCGTTTCACGATTGGCCTCGGCCTGAGCGCGACTGACTCTCATAGCGATCTCCAATTAGATTTCATTGGAAATCTATAGCAGAATTAGAGCTAGATCGCAATCTAATATGGTTGCGCCCGTCGACAAGGCTATAATCCAGCGCTGCCGATCTTGTACTCTCCAACAAAGCCATTATCTAGTGCACTAGATAAATGTACACTAGATGAAACCATGTCGAATAACGAGATCGCATCCCGCCGCGCGGTCGGCACCCAACTTTCCTTTGCGCTCTATGGCGCAGCCAATCGGATGGCGCGCCTTCACAAGCCATTCTTGCAGCCGCTCGGCCTGACATTCCCGCAATACCTGGTGATGCTTGAACTTTATGGCGGAACGCCCCGCGCCGTCGGAGAATTGGGTTTAAAGCTCGATATGGACACAGGCACGATCACGCCGCTGCTGAAGCGCCTGGAATCGGCAGGCATGGTGACCCGGACGCGCGATCGTAACGACGAGCGGCGGGTGCTCATCCATCTTACCAAAGCCGGTGAATCCCTGCGCGAGGCGCTTTGGGCCGTCACCGACAAGATCAAGACCGCCTGCCAGCTCACGGACGAGAGGCTGGCCGATCTGCGCGACACGCTGCACGCATTCGCTCGCCCCGCCGGCGATTGAAACGGGCTTACTTCCACATCAGAGAAAGGACATCCCATGAAGATCGGAATCATCGGCGCTGGAAATATCGGCGCGACGCTGGCAAGAAAATTCGCCGCTGGCGGCCATCAGGTCAAGCTTGCCAATTCGAAGGGGCCGGACACCATCCGCGATCTCGCCGGCGACATCGGAGCGACCGCCGTTTCGAAGGAAGAAGCCGTTCGGGGCGTCGAGCTGGTCGTTCTTTCGATCCCGTTCGCAAACTATCGCGATCTCGGTGGGCTCTTCAATGACGTGCCTGAAGACGTCGTGGTGATCGATACGTCAAACTATTATCCGTTTCGCGACGGTGCGATCGCCGACGTCGATGGCGGCATGCCCGAAAGCGTTTGGGTCAGCGGGCAAATCGGCCGACCCGTCGTCAAGGCGTGGAACGCTGTGCTGGCGGCAACGCTGGCGGAGAAGGGGCGGCCTGACGGCACGGATGGACGCATCGCCATCCCGGTTGCAGGCGATGCGCCGCACGCCAAGGCGATTGCCATGGGGCTGGTCGAGGCCACCGGTTTCGATGCGCTGGATGCAGGCGGGCTGGCGGCGTCCTGGCGTCAGCAGCCCGGCACCCCGGCCTATTGCACCGAGCTTGCCGCAAGTGAGCTGGAAGAGGCGCTGCGATCGGCGGATCGACCCCGCGCAGCCGATAACCGCGACGCGCTGATCAAGGAATTCATCGCGGCAGGCACGAGCCTGACCCACGCCGAAATGGTCGCTCGAAACCGCGCCGGGACAGCCGCTCCGAAATCTTGAACCCGTTGAGGCCGATGCCGCTCCCAGCTGTCATGTCGGCGGGCCTTCGGGCTCGGCGTCATGCCCCGTTTGGAGGCGCGATCACCGAAAAAATCTCCGTAAAGCAAAAAGTGCTTGATTTTATATTTCGATTGACATTTAAGAGATGGATAGATGTCAATCGAAATCTTACGCGCTTGGATGCCAAGTTCTGCTGTCCTGGCGACAGGGTGAAAAGTCCGACCCTCTATCGAAGCCCGTAATCAACCACTCGCGCCCAGCCAGGAGCATTCATGTCTCAAAATAAAGTTGTCGTCATCACCGGGGCATCCTCCGGCATCGGCGAAGCCACAGCCCGCCTTCTTGCACAAAACCGCTTCCAGGTCTTTGGCGGCGTGCGCAACCTGCAGCGTGTCAATGCCATTCCCGGCGTGCGCTATGGGACTGCCGACGTCACCGATGACGCCTCGGTCTCCGATTTTGTTCAATGGGTCTTGTCCGAGGCAGGCAGGATCGACGTCCTGATCAACAATGCCGGCGTTTCGCTGGTCGGCCCGGTCGAGAACACGTCGCCTGCCGAAGCCCAAGCGGTGTTCGATGCCAATGTTTTCGGCCCTTTGCGCATGATCCGCGCTGCTCTGCCCTCCATGCGCGCCGCTCGCAGTGGGCTGATCATCAATATCAGCTCGGTCCTCGGCTTCCTGCCGGCCCCGTTCATGGGACTATATGCCAGCAGCAAACATGCACTCGAAGGACTGTCGGAGTCGCTGGACCATGAGATCCGCGAGTTCAACGTGCGCGTCGTGTTGGTTGAACCGACCTTCACCAACACCAAGCTCGATGTGAACGCGGCCCAAACCGCAGCACCCCTCGGTGTTTACGCCACGCAGGCCGATGCGACCATCAAGGCGGTACAGGCCCAGATCAAAACCGCGCCGTCGCCGTTGGCCGTCGCCGAGAAGATCCTCGCGGCAATCAACGGTCCATACAAGATGCGCCAACCGGCTGGTGGCCAGGCGACGCTTCTCAGCCGTCTGCGCCGGTTCATGCCGGCAAACGCCGTCGACAGCAGTCTGCGAAAGACCTTCGGCTTCGCAAAGCCCAAGGCGTCGTAAGTCTTGGCCCAAATATCCAGGGCGTCGGCTGTGCTTGTTCGCATTCCCCCTGTCACCCATCGGTCGAGAGGGTGACAGGCTGCGACGCCTCGATCTCTTGGCTAAGGCGGGCGATCCGATCCGTCACATGCGTCAGCGCATCGCTGCCGAGGCAGGAGTTGGCCGCACAGAGTATCGAAGTGCATGGCTGTGTTATAACGCACCTCCGCACGGCCCATCATACTTACGAGCGGCGGAGGTTGTTGTTCCCGAGCGGAGGGAAAATTCTGATCAGTGGCACCGATTATTCCATTGCTCGGGTTCGGAGCATGGCTGCTCAGTTCCAGCGTTCAAAGAACTTCGTTCTGACGCCGAGATAAAGGAGTGCGAGCGACAGGCCAAGCCCTGCATAACGCTGGATGTAGACTGTTGCCAGAAGCACGAGGGCCATGCCGCTGCCGCAGATGAACCCGAAGCGGATCGAATATGGCTTGTCTTTACCTCCCCATCCAAACCGAGGCTCAAGATCAGCCATGCCAGGAAGATGAAGGTGGGCAGGCCCCATTCAGACAACCAGAACGGTCTGAACAACACGCCCAATGCGGTCAATAAAAGGCCGAGCACCAACAGAAGAAATTCTGGTCATCCACATCGTCATGTTTTCACCACCGAAAAGAACAGGAACCGCGGCGTGCTCGTCAGGCTCTGATAGGCCTGCGGAAACAGCGTGGCCGCTTGAGGGTCGGGCTGGGGTTCGCTGACGATATCGATCAGAAATCCAGCCGATTTCAGTGCCCCGAACATGGCATGCAGCGGCCGGTGCCAGAAGCGCATGGCGATCTGCTTTTCGCCGCGCTGCCAGGTCTCGTCGAAGCTGTAGGTCTCGAAATAATTGTCGTGGCCGCTCGACGGGTGATCCATGAAGGGATGGTGGGTCGAGAAAACCAGGCGGCCGCCTGGAGGCAGCAGCCGGTTGAATTCCCGGAGCGGCCCCGACCAGTCCGGCAGATAATGCAGGACCAGCGAGGCGAGGATCAGCTCGAAGGCTTGATCCTCGAACGGCAATGCAACGCTCAGATCCGCCTGTAGCAGGCGCACCCGCCCTTCGAGGCGACGTTGCGCGATCTGCAACATGCCGGCGCTGGAATCGATCCCCGTGACAATGGCGCCGCGCGCGATCAACTCTGCCGCATGCGCCCCGCCGCCGCATCCGGCATCGAGCACGGAAAGCCCGGCGACTTCGCCGACCAGGGCAAGAATGGCCGGCCGCTCGTAATAGGCATTCCAGGCATTGACCTCATTATCGGCGTCATAAGCCGCCGCGAAGGCATCATAATCATTCTCGGCCACGGTTTGCCTTTCCGGAGGGTGTCGGAAGATTGCGTTCGGTGATGCGATCTCCGGCTAGGGGGCGACCGCACCCTTTTCGCGAGAATGACCGGCAAATGCAAGTTGAGCGCATAGCGGCCCCTCACCCTAGCCCTCTCCCCGTAAAGAACGGGGAGAGGGGACGTGCCCTGCGAGACGTTGGCGAGGGACGGAGAGGTCGCGGCTATTCCCCTTCGCCCCGTTTACGGGGAGAAGGTGGCGGCAGCCGGATGAGGGGCACGCGGCGATCTCCCCATTCGAGGAAGGCAGTTCCTTCCCACACCTCTGCCGGGGCACGACCCTCTCAGCGGTGAGCATGGATCCCAGGCTCGGAGGCCTGGGATGACGGAGATCGGGGACCCGGTTTCGCCAAACTCCCGGCTGAGGCTAGACCTTGCCCAGATGCTTCGGCCAGAATTCCTGATGCATTTCGGCGGCTTCGTCTTCGAGGGTCGTCGGACCGACCACGGTGACGACGCGGGCGCCGGTCTGCAGCACCGCCCGGCTCGGCACATTCAATCCGATCCCGGCGATCTCGCCAAGCCGGGTTTCGGAGCAGGCAAACACCATACGCCCGATGCCCGACCAGTAGATCGCCCCGGAGCACATCGCGCACGGCTCGGTGCTGGTGTAGAGCGTGCAGCCGGCGAGAAAATCGGTGTCGTAGTGCTGCGCCGCCGATTTAACCAGGTTCATCTCGGCGTGGTTGGTCATATCGTGGCCGGTGAACACGCTGTTTTCGGCGCGCAGGATGACCTCGCCATCCTTCACCAGCACCGAGCCGAACGGTTCGTCGCCTCGGTCCATCGCGGATTTCGAGAGCGCAATCGCCTCGCGCAAAAACGGCTCGTGATTTTCCATCAGATTGTCCCCAAGAGTTAGAGCCGGATGATTTTGTCTCGAATCGGAGGGATTTCCAAGGGCTGCAAATGCGATTGAGGATCGCGATCCGCATCTATCGGCCGGGTACCGCTGCCGGATGTCTCGTCCGGGGACACCCGCACTTCAGCCTCGGCAATGCAACGCGCCACCTTACCAAAATGTATAGGCCCGGCGAGGTGCCGGTGAGATTTGGAGCGCAGGCTTGGCGCAGTTATTGCCAAGTCGAAGGCCAGCTCACTCATGAACATGCGCGCCACACCTGCCGCCCTGATGCCGGCGGTCCATCCGGTCAACCTGCGGGTCAACACCTATCTGATCAATCTCGACCGGGCGCCATTGCGGCGGTTTCGGATGGAGCGCCTGCTTTCCGGTATCGGCCTTGCCTTCGAGCGGGTGGCGGCAGTGGATGGCGCGGCGCTCAGCCTGCCGCATCCGGATTTCGACGAAGCCGCCTATCTCAGCCGGCATGGCCGCCGGCCGAACCCTTTCGAGATCGGCTGCTATCTCAGCCACGTCGAATGCGCCTGGCGCTTGCTCTCCGACAATGCCGAATTCGCCCTTATTCTGGAAGACGACCTCGATTTCGACGACGATCTCGCCGATGTGCTGGAGGCCGCCCTGCAGCACCAAGAGCGCTGGGACATCCTGCGTCTCTCCACCGTCAGCACCGGGCGCAAGCACCAGGTGGCGGCGCTGACGGCATCGCGCTCGCTCGCCATCGCGCTGACCCGCGAGAAGGGTTCCGGCGCCTATCTGATCAACCGCAGGGCGGCCTCCTGGATTGTCGGCGCGCTGCTGCCGATGCGGCTACCCTATGATCTCGCCTTCGATCTGGAGTTCGACGAGGGCTTAAGCGCCTGTTTCGTCGATCCGCTGCCGGTCAGCCAAAGGGCGGATTCATGCTCGCAGATCCAGGCAGGGCTTTCGGCCTACCGGCTTGGCCGCCGCCGGCCGTGGAGCGTATTGCCCTATCGCGCGGCGGCCGAAATACGCCGCTTTACCGCCCGCTTCAGCCGGCTCGCGGCGTCGAGGCTGAGCGGTCAGGACCGCTCGCCCGGGATGAAAGGTCAGGAGCGCTCCGCCGGGACGAGCGCTCAGGACCGCTCTCCCGAGAGTAGGGGGAAGGCGATCGAGACGCTGAGGCCTGGTTGATTATCGGCCATGGTGATCTCGGCCGCATGCAGCTCGGCGATCGCCTTGACGAGGCTGAGCCCGAGCCCGCTTCCAGGCGTCGTCCGGCTCTTGTCCAGCCGGTAGAGCCGCCGGAAGACCTTGTCCCTTTCGCCGGCGGGAATGCCGGGGCCGCTATCGGCGACCGAGAGGATGGCGTGATCGCGCTGGCGGCGCAGCGAAATGGTGATCGCCGTTCCGGCCGGGCAGTGGTTGATTGCATTCTCCACCAGGTTGGCGATCATCTGAGTCAGCAGATCGCGGTCGCCGCGGATGATGGCGGGAACGCGCGCCGCGATCCGCAGCGACTTCTGCGCATCTTCAGCGACATCGACATAGACTTCGGAAATAACGCCAAGCACGGCATCGAGATCGGTCGGCTGGAAACGTTCCTTGCGGGCGCCGGCCTCGATCTGCGAGATGCGCAGCAGCGCCTCGAAGGTGGCGTTGATCCGGTCGCTTTCGTTTCGTGCTTCGTCGAGAAGGGCTGAGACATCGGCCTGCCGGTCGTTGCCCGCCACCGCGGCATCGAGCGTCAGCCGCAGCCGGTTGAGCGGTGTTTTCAGATCATGGGCGATATCGGTGCTCACCTGCCGCATGCTTTCGACCAAGGTCTGCAGCCGCACCAGCGCCGCGTTGATCTGGATCGCCACCGTATCGAGATCGTCGCCGCTGCCGCTGATCGGAATGCGGGCGTCAAGCGCGCCGTGGGAGACCTCGTTCATCGTGTTGGCCACCCTGTCCAGCCGCGCCTGGGCGCGGACGGCGAGAAAGGCGCCGCCGCCGATCGCCGTCGCCACGACGATCGCCGCCGCCCATTCGAAACTCACCAGCACGATCCTCAGCATCTCGTCGACATCGTTGAAGTTGTCGCCGACCACCAGGCTGTAGGGGCCGATCGTCGACACCTGCATCCGGTAGCGTTCATGCCCCTTCAGCCCGACATCGTGCGAGCTGACGGTATAGACGCCGTTCGGGATCGGCGGCGCGGCGAAATTGCCGGCGAGTTTGTTGCCGGCATGATCGGTCAGCGAATAAAGCCCGTCGGAGGTCGACTGGAAGCTTGCATAATTGTTCAGCGTGTTGACCAGATCCCCGGTGTCACCAGGCTCGTAGGTCGAAACGATCAGCGAATTCATCTCGGTGAGCGACTGTTCGAGATCGCGGGAGAGGCCAAGGTCCAGCATGTGATAGATGATCGCGCCGCTCAAAAAGAAGGTGACGACGAAGAGCACGCCGAAGGTGACGGCAAGCCGGAACGGCGTGCTCCGGCGCAGGCTGGAAAACGATGCCGAAAGATGGGTGCGGCCCGAGATCATCCGGTTTCAGCGCGGCGCATGCAGGCTGTAGCCGGTGTTGCGCACCGTGTGCAGAAGCTGGGCCTCGAACGGTCTGTCGACCTTCGCCCTCAGGCGGCTGATATGGGTCTCGACGACGCTGGTCTTCGGATCGAAGTGGAAATCCCAGACCCGCTCCAAAAGCATCGTCTTGGTGATCACCCGGCCTTCGCCGCGCATCAACACCTCGAGCAGGGTGAACTCGCGCGGCTGCAGCTCGATCGCCTGGCCGGCGCGGCGGGCCTCGCGCCGGATCAGATCGAGCTCGAGATCGGCAACCTTCAGCACCGTCTTCTGCTCCTGCACCGGCGGCCGGCGGCCAAGCGCATTGACGCGGGCCAGAAGCTCGGAGAAGGCAAACGGTTTGGTGAGATAATCGTCGCCGCCGTCCTCCAGCCCCTCGACCCGGTCGTCGACGCCGCCGATCGAGGTCAGGAACAGCGCCGATGTGCCGATCTTGGCCGCCCGCAGCGAGCGAACGATCGCCAGCCCATCCAGTCCCGGCAGCATGCGATCGACAACGATGACGTCATAGGCTTCGCGCTGCGCCTGAAACAGCCCATCGCGGCCGTCGCCGAAGACGTCACAGACATGGCCTGCCTCGGAAAGGCCCTTGGCGATATAATCGGACGTCTTCCGATCGTCCTCGATAAGCAGGATCCGCATCAGCCCGATCATTCCCGGCATGCCCTAAAGCACTCTAGCTGAGAAGGCGCTTTGGCGACAACTTACGGATTTGTAAGGTGGGGGCGGGGACGTCCTCGGCAGACGACGCTACCCAAAAATTCGATCTGTATGGTTTCATGCTTGTCGTCTACTCAAGTCGGCAGAAGACAAGTTTCACCGGACCGCCTACGCTCGATATATGAGATTGTTGCTTGTCGAAGATGACCGGATGATTGCCGAAGCCCTGCTAAAAGGATTGGGGCGGCATGCCATATCCGTGGACTGGGTGACGGACGGAAAGGCGGCGCTGGAAGCCGTCGACCTCGCGGAATATGGCGTTGTCCTGCTCGATCTCGGACTGCCCCGGATCGATGGCATGCAGGTGCTGGAATCGATCCGCAAGGCAGGCAAAGGTGTGCCCATCCTGATCCTCACGGCACGCGACGATCTGCCAAGCCGTGTGAAGGGCCTTGACCTCGGCGCCGACGACTATGTGCTGAAACCCTTCGAGCTCGATGAACTGCTGGCCCGCATCCGGGCGGTGATGCGCCGCAAGGCCGGGCATGCCCAGTCGCTGATTCAGGCAGGAGAGGTGACGCTGGATCTCGCTACGCATTCCGTGACGTTCAGGGAGGCAACGGAAACCCTGTCTGCGCGGGAATTCGCGCTTCTGCGGACACTTGCGGAGCGACCGGGTTTGATCCTCTCGCGCAGTCAGCTTGAAGAGCGTATCTACGGCTGGGGCGAGGAAATCGAGAGCAACGCGATTGACGTTCTGATCCATTATATCCGCAAGCGCTTCCACAAGGATGTTATCCGCAATGTGCGCGGCGCCGGCTGGATGATCCCGAAGGCCTGACATGTCGCTCCGCCGCTCGTTCATTCTCGTCTTCTCCGCGCTTCTAACGGCCCTTGCAGCCTTTGCCGCAGCCTTTTCCTATTACAGCGCACGTCTTGAGGCGTGGAGCATCCTAGACTTCCAGCTCCAGCAGATCGCTCATGTGGTCGGCGATGGCAGCGGTCTTGCCCCTCTGGCGGGCGCAGGAGCCTCGAGCGATGAGATTGTGGCTGTCAGGATCACCTTCGCGGATGCGCGGGCGACCCGGACGAACGATCCGCGTGTGGTTTTCCCACCGCCCGCCTCTGGCGGATTCTCCACCTTTCTTGCGGATGGGGAGGAATGGCGGCTTTTTACCGATAAGGGCGATCCAGCCCGCACCGTCATGGTCGCCCAGCGCACGGCCGAGCGCGATGAGCTTGCGGCGGACGCCGCCTGGAACACCGCATGGCCGTTTCTGCTGGCCATACCCCTGTCGTGGCTGGCCGCCTATTGGCTGGTGGGCGCAATCATGGAGCGTCTCCATATCCTGGCAGGCCGGGTGGAAAGCCGCGTCATAGAGGACATCGACCCTCTTTCCGTCACGGATGCTCCTGTGGAGGTACGTCCGCTGGTGCTGGCGATCAACCGCGCCTTTGACCGCGTCCGCGCCACGCTGGAGCAGCAGCGTGCCTTCCTTGCAGATGCGGCCCATGAGCTCCGGACCCCGATCACGGCGCTTTCCCTCCAGATCGATAATCTCAGGCAGGCTGGGCCGCCGGAGGAGCGCGATGCGGCGGTCGCCGACCTGGAGGCCGGCGTGCGCAGGGCGACACAGGTGTCTACCCAGCTTCTCCGGTTGGCCCGCAGCGAGAGCGGGGAGCGGTCCGGCCGCGAGGCGGCCACGATCCATCTCGGCGAAGCGCTTCAAGAGTGCCTGGGGCGGTTCCTGGCAGCGGCCGACGCAAAAGCGATCGACCTCGGCATGGTACAATCGGTTCCCTGCGTGGTCAGGGGCGACCCCGTGGAACTGGCCGCCATCCTCGATATCGTCGTCGACAATGCGCTGCGCTACACGCCGGACCACGGGCAAGTGGATCTTGCCGTGCTGACACGCAACGATCACGCGGTTCTTTCCGTGACCGACAACGGGCCGGGCATTCCGGCCGAACTCCGCGAGCGCGTGTTCGACCGCTTCTACCGTATCGATCCGTCCAAAACGGATGGAAGCGGCCTCGGCCTTGCGATCGCCCGCAATCTGGTCGGCCGCAACGGTGGCACCATCCAGTTGGTGGACAATCCTGCAGGACGCGGCCTGCGCGTCGTTTTCGAATGGCCTCTCGCCTGATCCGGAGTTCCTAAGTTTCTCCTAAGCCTCGCGCCCCATGCTTTGAGTGTACCCCCGACAGGTGCACGACAAACCAATGGAGACAGAGACCATGAACCGTTCCGCCAAACTGATCTTCGCTGCTCTCACGCTCGGCTCCGCAGCCTTCGTCGCACAGGCCCATGCAGCCTTGCGCCCGTGCGAGGACGTATTGAAGGAATACCGCGCGGCCAAGGGGGCCGCCAAGGTGTCAGCCGATGTGATGAAGAAGGCCGACGAACTGGAAGCAAAGGCGGTCGAGCGCTGCAATGCCGATGACGACAAGCGTGCCGACCAGTTCCTGATGGACGCCATGAAGCTTCTTGGCAAGTAAGCCGCGCCCGTGATCTCAGGAGATACCAAGATGAGTGCATCATCCGCACACGGCTTCCGTCAACCTGCCAGCCGCGTCCCCGAGGTCACGGTCGACTTCTGGCTGATCAAGCTGCTGGCGGTGACCATGGGGGAGACCGCAGCAGACTTTCTCAACGTCAACCTCGGTTATGGACTCACCGCCACGTCGATTTTCATGGCCTGCGTATTTCTCTGCGCGCTTGCAATCCAGTTCTATCAGGGCAAGTATGTTCCGTGGTCGTACTGGCTGACGGTCGTCCTGATCAGCGTCGTGGGCACCCTTGTAACCGATAACCTCGTTGACAATTTCGGGGTCTCGCTGATGACCACCACGGTGGGCTTCAGCATCGCGCTCGCCGTCACTTTCGCCATTTGGTATGGCGTTGAAGGCACGCTCTCCATCCACTCGATCCTGACGCCACGGCGCGAGAGCTTCTATTGGCTTGCCATCCTGTTCACCTTTGCCCTCGGCACCTCGGCCGGCGACCAGGTCGCGGAACGCTTTGAACTGGGCTACTTGAACACCGGCCTTCTGTTTGGCGGCATCATCGCGCTGATCGCCGTGGCCTATTACAAGTTCAGGCTGGATGCCACCACCGCCTTCTGGCTGGCCTACATCCTCACCCGCCCGCTCGGCGCATCCTTCGGCGACCTCCTGTCCCAGCCGATGGAATATGGCGGCCTTGGCCTCGGCACCGTCACCACCAGCCTCGGTTTCCTCATCGCCATCATCGCGACGGTTGTCTACGCGACAGTGCGCTACATGCGCACGGCGGCTCTACCTTGAGATCAACCAACCAACAGCATAGCCGGCTTCCGGCCTTTTATGGCAGCCAGTCCGGTAAAACCTCGATCAAATCCTGCGCGGGATCACTGGCGAGTTTGTCCAGCAGCGGCAGTTCTTGCGGTCGTATCAGCCTTTCGGAAAAATCTGCTTCGCGCCACCGATCCCAATCGGAGGTTTCGCGGCCATTCAGCACGTAGTGATCTCTGACGACATTGATCTTCACGAACCACAGGCCCTTCACCTCGCCATGGCCGAATGCATTGGGATCGACCGTCTCTCGGCGGCATTTCAGCCAGGCTTCTCCTGCGGGCAGGAAACAGTCACGCGGTACGTTGGCCGGATCGAACTTGATCTGTTTCTTCTCTTTCAGCATCCGGTCGATTTGCGCGTCGCTCAAATGCCAGCGTCTGGTTGCCGCGTTCCAATATTCACAGACCCAATGATCCTCCCATCCCGCCGAGAAGTAGGAGGCGAAGCCACAGCGCACGCGTGCAGGAACAGTTTTGCTGCGCAGGATCGAAGACAATGCGAGTGCGAAATCGCGGCACGTGCCAGTGGATCGTCTCTCCGCGGGCCGCCGGCGGTGGAGCGGCTGAGGGTCTCTGGCGAATACATCGTCGAAACGTGCAGCGATCGGCAATGTCTTTCTCGCCGATGCGTCCAACCGTGTTTGGTCGAGACCGTATTCTTCTGCCCAATCGGCGTGTACGAGCACGCCCTGGATAATATCATTCAGTCGCCCGACCTCGTTCGGCAATTCCGCCATCAAGGCCCGGTGATGGATTGGATCGGACATCTGACTATGGTTGGTCCAGCGTTTCTTTTCCTCCATGTCGCTATGATTGCCTTTCCCTCGCAAGATCCCGATCAAAGCGGCATAGATTTTACCGACGCCAGCAACATCACAGGATAGGGAGTTTTGCGACAGCCACGTTCAGCCGGCCTCTGCGTCACCATGGCATTCGGCCCGGACCCGGGATCGACCTCTGGCCGTTCGAGGCGTATCGGCTACTCAAAAAAGCATGCCCCGCGCACCGGCGGGGCAAATTCGGAAGTGAGAGCAGTCACAAACTGCGGCAGTGAGACCCGAGGCTTGTTATTGCGCAGGGAATTTCGCTTCTATCTTTGTCGCGGTCGCGCTGATCTTGTCACCCGTTTTGAACTCTTTGTCGTAAACACTCCCGTCCTTCCACACCCAGAAATAGTCAGGCTTCTTCTGCATCTTCAGTCCAAGGGCTTGCTTGACCTTCTTCTTGCCACCCTCGGTGCCTGGTCCGAAGCGAGCCTCCCAGCAGCGATCCGTTGTCGGGTCCTTCATCCCGGTGCTGGTCCTGACATCATTCGACCAGCAAAGCGCGCCGTCCTTGCTTGTCCAGGTGCCGTGTCCGGTCTGAAAGTCGCCCTTGTCGCCTGCCCAAACGGCAGTGAATTTTCCATCGGGAGCGAAGTAGGCGCCGCAGCCTTTGCAGGGCCAGAGCCAAGACTTTCCCGAGAAGAACTTCTGAATTTCGGCGGCCGGCGCAGGCTGACCGCCGCCGTCGAATTTGAAATCTGCCCAAACCGTGGTTGCTGCCAGCTGCGCAATCAGTAGCGTCGCTGCCGCCAGGCGAAGTGGGCGATGCAGACGATTTTCCATGACTCCCTCCCCAAGGTTGAAATTGAGCTGCGCAGGGAGGTTACTCCGGTTGTCGAGCGTTTCAATTCACCCAGTGGGAGTATGACGGATCGCCCACCCCAATCCTCAGGAGGCGGCTGACAAGGCGGTCGTTCTTGATATGAAATAATTTGCAACGGCTATAGGCCGTTGCAACTGTCGCCTCAGCATCGAACGTGGTCAACTTGCGAGGACTGTTCGCTATCGATTGAAGCGCACTTACACGCAACAGTGGCTTAAGCTATCCTGAAGAACCTGGGATGGAGGATATGGCATGGCGAAGCTCGTCTTCGGATCGAACCTGTCTCTGGATGGCTATGTCGACCACCAGGAATTTGGCCCTGATGCCGCCCTCTTTCGCCACTGGATAGAGCAAGTGCGCGATGCGACGGGGAGCATATACGGCCGCCAGATGTATGAGGTCATGCGCTACTGGGACGACGACCATCCCGAGTGGACGCCCGACTTGCGCGACTTCGCAACGGCATGGCGAAGCCAGCCGAAATGGGTCGTGTCGCGCTCGTTGACCTCGGTCGGCCCCAATGCCACGCTTGTCGCCGATGACGTCGAGGCGGTGGTCCTCGGGCTGAAGGCCGGGCTTACAGGCGAGATTCACGTTGGCGGGCCGGGCCTTGCAGGCAGCCTGACCGAGCTTGGCCTTATCGATGAATATCGGCTCTATTTCCACCCCGTCGTGCTCGGCCGCGGCAAGCCTTTCTTCTCCGGCCCGCGGCCGCGGCTCCGCCTCGTCGCCAGCGATCGGATCGGCGGGGATGCGATCAGATTGACCTATGTGCCTGGCTGATCGGGCAATTTGGATCGCGCTGACGGCGATGGAAGCAGCTGAAGAGCGATAATGAAAGGCTTGCCGTGCGGCCCCCTCATCCGACCCTTCGGGCCACTGCCAGGGTTGAGCCGCCGGTCTCAACCCTGGCAGTGGCCCGAAGGGTCGGATGAGGGGCCACACGGCATGGTGCCAACGATGATCCCTCTATCCTGAAGCATCAACACTGCAAATGTTTGATGGCACTTTTTGTTTTTAATGGACGCCCGTTTCCAACGCATACGGATCGAGGCCCGGATTTCCTTTCCGGGCCTCTGCATATCGCGGGCGATGCGCTGAATCACGCGGCGAGATGCTGATCGAAGAAGGTGGACAGCTTGTCGAATGGAATGAGGTCCACGCGGTCGTAGAGGTCGACGTGCCCGGCGCCCTTGACCCAGACCAGTTCCTTGGGCTCGGCGGCGCGGTTGTAGGCGTCCTGGCTGAATTCTTTCGAATGGGCCTGGTCGCCGCTGATGAAGAGCATCGGGCGAGGGGAGACCGTCTCGATATCGTTGAACGGATAGAAGTTCATGAATTTGACGCTGCTGGTCATCGTCGGCTTCGTCGTCGTCTGTACCGTCGCGCCGGCGGGGGTGAACTGACCGCGCGGCGTGCGGTAGAAGTCATAGAACTCGCGCTGGATCGGATCGGTGTCGGCCGTCAGTTCGAGAACCGTGCCGCCGATGTATTGGGTTTCCCCGCCGTCAAACTCGGCCCAGCGCTGTTCGGCCGCCGTCGCGATGAATGCTTTCCGCTGTTCGACGGTCTGCGCGTGATTGAGGGCATCGCGGAAGGCGGCGCCCATGTCGTACATGCTGACCGTGGCAATGGCCCGAAGGCGAGGGTCGATCTTGGCTGCGCTGATGATGAAGCTGCCGCTACCGCAGATCCCGATGCCGCCGATCCGCTGGCGATCGACGGTATCCTGGCTTCCAAGGAAATCCACGCCAGCGCTGAAGGCTTCGGCATAGACGTCGGGAGAGACCATATTGCGGGTCGCGCCTTCGCTCTCACCCCAGAACGGCAGGTCGATCGCCATCGCCACGAAGCCCTGCTCGGCCATTTTCGTCGCATAAAGGTTGGCACTCTGCTCTTTGACCGCTCCCATGGGATGACCGACGATGATCGCCGGGCTCTTGCCATTGCGAGCGAGGTCTTTCGGGGTGAACAGGCTGCCGGCCACATTCGTCTGGTACTGGGTCTTGAAGGTTACCTTCTGCAGGGTGACCTTGTCGCTGGTGTAGAAATTGGCAGCGCCACGGGACATGTCCTGTGCCATTGCCGAGGAAAAGCCGAGCAGAGAGGCAGCTCCGACCGCAGCCATGCCTGCGCCGGTCATTTTCAGAAGGTTACGTCGGTCGATGCCTGCGGGCATTTCGAGCGAGGTATCGATGTCGTTCTTGTCGTTCATCGTCGTGTCTCCGTGCGGTGAGGGAAGGTGATGCAAAGGCCGGCGTCGTCAGACCCTCTCGATGCGAAGCCGGAAGGCGCCGCGCATCAGCAAGGGCTCGAAGCCATCGTCGAAACGGCCAAGTCGGATCAGGCCGGACGAGTAGCGGTAGCCGCCATGAAAAAGCGCCAGGTTGCCCCAGGGCGCGAAATAGCAGAGGTCGCCTGGACGCTCGTTTTGGAAGGGGCCGCTTCCTGCCTCCGTCAGCTTGCGGGGAAGGTTGGCGATCTTCTCGTTGGTCGAGTAGTCCTCGATCTTCAGCTCGAGCGGCAACAGGGAGGCGAAGTCGCGGGCCGAGGCATTGTCGTAGAGGGTCGCGATCATCGTCTGGCCGTTGAACGTCATCGAGATCTTCACCTTGCTCGGCTCCTGCTTTGCTGGATCATTGCCTTGCTGCCCTCGGGCCAGCGGCGGGAAGATCGTTGTCACCATCATCGCCCCAAGAACGGCACGGCGGTTGAGTGTCTGCGACTTCGAAGCCATGTCAGATGCTCCGGCTGGAGCATGATGCCGAAAAGTGTGCGCGGTTTTCTCATGACATCATGCTCTAACTCTCTAATTTAAAACAGGATTCAGATTTTAGGCCAGCCGGGCCTAAATCATCCTGTCCTATAGCGCCATGCCACCGCGGCCAGGATGGACGAACCGATCAGCAGCACGGCGGCGAGGGCGAAGGTCGTCCACCAGCCTGTCGCGTCGAACAGAACACCGCCAAGCGACGCGCCCATGGTGATCGCAAGCTGGATCGTGGCAACCTGCAGACCGCCTCCAGCCTCCGCATCGTCGGGCATGGTTCGGCTCAGCCATGTTCCCCAACCGACGGGGGCAGCCGTTGCGAACAGGCCCCAGGCAACCAGCAGCAACGCGGTGATGACCGGCGACGTGCCGAAAGCAATCAGCAACAGAGCGATTGCGGCCATCACCAGCGGGATCGATCCGAGGATGCCGAACAACCGCGTTTGAAGCAGGCCGCTGACACAATAGGTGCCGAAAATGCCCGCCAGGCTCATCAGCAGAAGCAGCAGGGACAGCGTCGATATCGGCACCCGGGTCACGGTTTCGAGAAACGGTCGGAGATAGGTGAACAGCGCAAACTGACCCATGAACAGCAGCATGACGGAGGCCATGCCGATTGCCACCTGCGGACGGACAAGCAGGCGCAGGACGCTCGGAGAGCCATTCTTGCGGCGCGGCGGAAGCGATGGAAGGCTGATCCATTGCCAGACGAGTGCAAAAAGGGCGAGCGGCACCACGGCGAAGAACGCGCCGCGCCAGCCGATATAGGAACCGAGCAGGCTGCCCAGCGGTGCGGAAATCGTCGCCGCGATGGCATTGCCGGCGTTCAGCATCGCCAGTCCCTTCGGCACCGAATCTTCCCGCACCAGGCGCATGACGATGGCTGTCGACATCGACCAGAAGCCACCGATGGCGATGCCGAGCAGGGCGCGGCCGGCCATCAGCACCAGATAATTCGGCGCCAAGGTCACGATCGTTCCGGAGACGATCAGAAGAAGCGTGAGAGACGTCACCACCAGGCGGCGGTCCAAGCGACGCGTGAGCGACGATACCAACAGGCTGGTGATGACCGCTGATATGCCCGAGATCGAGATCGCCTGGCCCACATGACCTTCCGTGACGCCAAGATCTGTCGCGATCGGCGACAACAGACTGACCGGCATGAACTCGGATGCGATCAGCACTGCGACGCAGAGCGCCATGGAGCACACCGCCCCCCAGGCTGCGGGTATCGAGACATGTCCGCTGCCGGACAGGGGCAACAGGGTGTGGTCGGTGACCACCCTGTCGGTAGCGAGTGCGAGTGTTTGCTGTGTCATGAGCGCAAACTACCGCAGGCCGACTTCACTGATTAGCCGTTGCAATTAGGATGGACTTATCGGAACCTGACATAAATTGCGCGGAGGTGTAGGTGAAAAGAGAAGACCTGAACGACATGCTGTGGTTCCTGGCGGTCGCCGAGGAACGCAGCTTCACCAAGGCTGCGGCAAAGCTCGGTACGTCGCAGTCGACGCTCAGCCACACGATCAAAAACCTCGAAGCGCGCATGGGCCTGCGACTGCTCACCCGGACGACGCGGAGTGTTTCGCCGACGGAAGCCGGTGAAAGGCTCATTCGCTCGCTGGCGCCGCGCATCGAAGAGATCGAGGGCGAGATCGACCAGCTGATGGAGATCCGCGATACGCCATCCGGAACCGTCAGGATTACGCTGTCCGATCACGCTTTGGAAAGCGTCGTCTGGCCAAAGCTGTGTCCTGTCATAAAGGACTATCCTGATATCAAGGTCGAACTTAACACCGACAATGCTTTCAGGAATATCGTCGAAGACCGGTTCGATGCCGGGGTGAGACTGGGCGAGAGCGTCGACAAGGACATGATCGCCGTCCGGATCGGGCCGGACTGGCGCCTTGTCGCCGTCGGCTCTCCAGCCTACTTCGCCAGGCGCCCCGCGCCCCGATCACCGCAGGAGCTTGTCGCGCATAATTGCATCAACCATCGCCAGTCCCGATCGGGTGGGCTCTACAGCTGGGAGTTCGAAAAGGATGAAAAGGAGCTTCGTGTCCGCGTCGAGGGCCAGCTCACCTTCGCCACCTCCTACCCGATGATCGAAGCCGCCGCGAATGGTTACGGGATTGCCTATCTTCCCGAGGATCTCGTGGAAAAAGACATCGCCTCCGGCCGATTGCTTCAAGTCCTCGACGACTGGTCGCCGATGTTTCCCGGTTATTACCTCTATTACCCCAGCCGCCGGCAGAATTCCCCCGCCTTCAAGGTCATCGTCGATGCGCTGCGCGTTGTGGGATGAAGCAAGGGGCAGGGGCTTCGACCGACGTCTCGTACCGGCCTGAAGCAGCCATCCAAGGTCCGATCACTTAAAGACTGCTTCGCGCCTCAAGACGGCCGTTAGGACGTTCGGTTTGTCATTCTTAGAACTTCCGGTGAAACCGACAGCCCGGCCAGCGAACCGTACGGCAGCCAGCGTCTTTTTCGCAATAATCAGTTGCTTGCCTCCCGAACACAAACCTGCCGGGCTTCAGGTGAGTTGAGCCAGGATATCGTCGACGACACTTGGGACGGTATTGGCCGTGTCGATATTGTTGCCGGCAGGAAGATACTCCCGGCTACGATGGTAGCGGAGGACCAGCTCCCGCTCGGCCGGCTCGAAGCCCGGCTCATTCGGCCGCCCATCCAGTCGTCGGTTCAACGTCTCAACGTCGATGTCGAGTACGAAAACCTTATCGAACAGGTCCAGGAATTTGTGGAAATTGCGCGAACCGCCACAAAAGAACGTCGCAGGACGGGTGGTGTCGGCAGCTATAGCTCGGACCTTGTCGACAGGCCAGATCCAGTGAGCATATCCCCAAGCGATGCGGTCTGCCCCTTCGGGTGGTCCTGCGAGCGCCTGGCCGGTCTCGGGGTCGCCGACATAGGCCAAAACGCGGTCACCATGGATGACATGGTAGCCCCGACGCTCTAGTTCGGTAGCGACAGACGTCTTTCCAGTGCCCGAACCGCCCTCGATCAGATAGTTCTTGATGCCCATGGGATCATTTTATCACGGCCTTCAATCCGGCGAGAAGACACTCCACCTGGGTATGCTCAGCGAGAAAGGCCGCTGGAGCCACGTCCCAAGAGCAGACGCTCCCTCGAGGCGATTTCCCGACCTGCGCTACTTGCCGATGCTGGAAAGCAATTCGTCGAGCTGCTCCAACTGCTCCGGCAATGCGACCGCCGAGCCCTGGAGTGCTTCCTCAAGCGCCTCCCTGGACGGATAGACTTCCTGGAAAGTCAATAATGTCCTCCCGCCTCGGTCCTCGAAGGTCACGGTCGTGATCGCGCCCTCTTCGCCCTCGTCATTGGTCCAGACGATGCGTTCGTTTGGCACCACCTCGAGATACTTGCCATAGAAGGCCATGGTGTCCGAGCCGCCGGCGCCGAATTCCAGCCGATATTTGCCGCCGGTACGGACGTCCATATCGCACGATACGAGCGAAACGCCGGATGCCGATTTTGGTACCCACCAGCGCTGAAACAGCTCGGGCTGGCTCCACGCCCTGTAAACCGTGCTCGACGGTGCATCGAATGTCCGCTTTACCACGAGTTCGCGATCTCCTCTGCGCTCGACTGACGTGCGGTTCTGTGCACCACCTGCACTGTTCGTTTGTTCAGTCATCGCGTCCCTCCTGTCTCATTTCGCTGATGATTTCGTCCAATGCTTCGAAGCGGGCCTCGAAGAGCTTGCGATGCGCCTCGATCCACTCGGCCTCCGCCTTGAGGCCGCGTTCCCCAAGCTTGCAGGTTCTCACCCGTCCGACCTTCTGTGTGACGACGAGCCCCGCCCGCTCGAGAACCTGGACGTGCTTCTTCATGCCGGTCAGCGTCATCTGGAACTTGTCCGCGAGACTGGTGATCGACGCGTTCCCTCGTCCAAGCTGATCGATGATGCCGCGGCGGGTCGCATCGGACAGCGCCGCAAACGAGAGATCGAGGGGAGGGCTTACATACTGAACCATTTAGTTCAGTGTTATAACCGGCTCGCGCAGGAAGCGCAAGCGCTCCGAACCTTCCATGCCGTAGACCGGTCATGGCATCAACCCAGGCGGCCTTCTCGTCACGAGTGAAAAGTCCGTCGAACTACGTGGCAATCTGCAGCGCAGCGGGGTACCTGGTTATGAAAGCTCCGCGCGCGGTTCGCGTCAGAGGCGGAGCTGAATCAGCGATCGATCCCCCTTCTTCCCACCATCGGCACTGTCGAAAGCCTCTCTCGCTGCGGTGACATCCGGCAGTTTTACCAGCGTCCATTTGTGCAGTTCCTGAAGGGGTTCCCGCAACGTGTGACCGAGTGGCGTCAGGTGGTATTGAACCGCGACCGGAGAAAGTGAAATCACCTCTCTCGCTACGAGACCGTTGCGCTCGAGGCGGCGAAGGCATTGAGTGAGAGCCTTCTGCGTCACCCCTTGCAAACGGCGGCGGATGGCGTTGAAGCGCTGAGGTCCCTCATTGAGAACCGCAATCACCATCATCGACCACTTGTCAGCGATCTGATCGAATAGAGCCCGGCTCGGGCATTCGGAAGAAAAGCAGAGCGGTTCAAGTTCGAGCATGTCGGTTTCCTTCAATATACCTAGGCGACTTCAGGTGCCTGATTGACGCTAGGTTTACATCGTATACCTAGAACTCCGTTTTACGCAACGGAGTTCTCCTCATGCCCAATCCCGATACAAGCAGCCTGTTTCGACCTTTCACCATTCGGTCGCTTGAACTGAAAAATCGTATAGTTATGGCGCCAATGACCCGCCTGTTTGCGCCCGAAGGCGTGCCGGGGCCGGCAAATGCTGACTACTATCGGCGCCGAGCAGAAGGTCGTGCCGGACTGCTATTGTCTGAAGGGACCGTGATCGATCGCCCGGCCTCCCGCAACGACGGTGGGATTCCGTTTTTCCACGGTGATGCGGCGCTCAGAGGGTGGAAAAATGTGATCGACGCAGTTCATGGGGCTGGTGGTCGTATGGGGCCACAGATCTGGCACACCGGAGCGACTCGCTACATCAACAATTGGGAGCCCGATGCCCCGGTGGAAAGCCCGTCTGGCCTCAACGCGCCCAGTGAGGCTCGCGGCGTTGCGATGACTGAAGAGGATATCGCCGATTCTGTCGCGGCATTCGCCAAAGCGGCGGCAGACGCCAAGCGGCTCGGCTTTGACACTGTTGAAATCCACGGCGCGCACGGCTATCTGATCGATCAATTCTTCTGGTCGGGCACGAACCTGCGCACCGACCGGTATGGCGGACCGACGATCAAGGAGCGCTCGCGCTTTGCTGGCGAGATCATTTCCGCCGTACGCGAAGCGGTGGGACCTGATTTCCCGATCATTATGCGCGTCAGTCAATGGAAGCAGCAAGATTTCAGCGTGCGCCTCGCAGAAACACCAGCCGAGATGGAGACTTGGCTGCTGCCGTTGGTTGAGGCAGGGGTAGATATCCTTCACGTGTCGCAGCGCCGCTTCTGGGAACCGGAATTCCCGGAAATTGATGGCGAGAGCGGCCTCAACGGCGCGGGCTGGGCAAAGAAAGTGACGGGTGCAGCGACAATCGCTGTCGGCTCGGTTGGCCTCGACAACGACGTGACTGCAAGCGCTTTTGTCGGTAAGGGCTCAACCACAGCTAGCATCGATCACTTAATCGACCGCATGGACCGCAATGAGTTCGACCTCATTGCCGTAGGTCGCGCGCTCCTCACCGATCCAAATTGGGTCGCCAAAGTGGAGAATGGCGATCATGCAGAATTGAAGGGGTTCGACCCAGCTACCTTATCCGAGCTTGCCTGACCCAGACGGGGTGAACCGATGCCAGCGCGGGCTGCATCCGTTCACCCCTTGCTCGTTCCTATCTCAATGCCGAACTGGGACTCGAAACCTTGGTTGATGCGGTTAAAGGTCGGTTCACGATGCCCATTGTTGATCAGAACGGCAATGCGTGGCTCGAACGCGTCGGGATTGTCTCCACCCGCTGTCACATCTCCGGCAGGCCGGCCTTTCGGAAGCCGTCGACAAAGTGGTCTCGTACCGATGCATCGCGCAGCGGCTGGGAGCGGAGCCAATGGCCGATGGTGAAATGAGGGTGGGCGATCAGGAACAATTCTGCTTCTCGCCGCGCCTCCTCGCTGTGGCCCAACTGCGCAAGCGTAGCAGCCAGGAATTTGCGTGAGTTGGTACGATATGTGTCTTTCCTGCGGAGCGTAGCGGCTGCCGCCTCATAGTCACGCCCGGCGTACTGCGCCTGCCCAAGATGACAAAGATACCAGCAGGTGGGATAGGGATTGAGCCGCAGAGCTTTTTCGATCTGCGCCAGTCCGTCGGCAACCCTGCCGTCCAGCACGGACATGTCCGACATGGCGGCCCAGGTGTCGGCGTGGTTGGGGTCCAGCTCCAGGGCCTTGGCGAAGGCGGCCTCCGATTCCTCCCATCGCCGCTCATAAGCCAGAATGGTCCCCAGAACGTAACGGCAGCCGGCATCGTTGGGATCCAGGTCGACCGCCTTCTGCGCTGATGTCACCGCCATCCGACGGTTAGGATCTTCGGGCTCGCCGAAATGAGCCCAGGCAAGCCAACGGTTATAGGCGAGCAGACCGAGCGCCTCGGCATAGGATGGCTCGAGCTTAACCGCGCGTTGGAGCAGCATATAGGCCTCACGCTCAGCTTGCGGTGACTCTTCCGTCAGGAGGCGGGCGCGCACACACAGATCGTACGCCTCAAAGTTCTTCGGCCGATTGCGCGGCGCAGGGATGGTCAGCCGGCCGACGAGGGCTTCGACAATCTTGGCGTTAACTTCATCCTGTAACTCGAAAACATCTTCCACCGTCCTGTCAAACCGGTCGGCCCACACGTGCTGGCCTTCAAGCGTGTCGACCAATTGGGCATTGATGCGGACCCGGCCCATTGCGCGTCTGGCGCTCCCCTCCAGCACGTAGCGGACGCCGAGTTCCTGGGCGACCAGCCGTACGTTGACCGGTCTGCCCTTGTAGCCGTACATGGAATTGCGCGCGATGACGAACAGGCCAGCCGTGCGGGAAAGGTCGGTGATCAGGTCTTCGGTCAAGCCGTCGACGAAAGACGCGTCCGCTTCATCCCCACTCATATTCGTGAACGGCAATACCGCGATCGAGGGACATTCGGGCAGCGGCAATATGCTCTGCAGCGCATCCGGCCAATGCCACACGTGGACCGGGCGGCTCAGGTTCTTCAGGTAGCGTTCGCCTGCATCAAAGAACCGGTCGTCGATCTTGCCGAGGATCTCGCCGTGAACCTTGGCTGAAATGCAGATACCTCCCGGTGCGGCCTGCGCCTCGAGGCGCGCCGCGACATTGACGCCGTCGCCGAGGACGTCCGAACCGTCGTCAATGACATCTCCCAGATTGACGCCTACACGCAAAAGCAGGCGCCGGTCTCGGGAAGCCTCAACAGCAGTGGTGGCCCGTTGCATTTCCAACGCTGCTGCGACCGCGTCCAATGCGCTACCGAATTCGATCAGAAATCCGTCGCCCATGACCTTGAAGATGCGACCGTGGTGGCGCATCACAGCCGGCTCGATAACGCCAGAACGGAGTTCCCTGAGGTTATCAAGCGTTGCGATTTCATCAGCCTCCATCAGGCGTGAATATCCCACCACATCGGCAACGACGATGGCAGCAAGGCGACGCTGAAGAGATTGATCCGTCATGTGAGGACAAGCCTAACGACCGAGTTCGCAAGGTATTGCTCAACCGCGGATGAGTCAACAAGTGGTAAGCGGCAATGTCCAGGCGATCTCCACCTCCCTCCAGCCGTCAGCGCAGCCACTATTCGCCAAATCCGCAAGAATGAAACGCCAGAGCAAAACCCTGGCGTTTCGGTTCAGGCCACCAGGCCCTTGGTCAGTTCCAGCGCCTGCCGCTCGAACAGGCGGCGATAGATGCCGTCGCTGCGGCGGATCAGCGCCTGGTGGTCGCCCTCTTCGACGATCTTGCCCTTGTCGAAGACCAGCAGCCGGTCGAGCGCTCGCACCGTGGACAGCCGATGGGCGATGACCAGGGTGGTGCGGCCGTCCATCAGGCGTTCCATCGCCTGCTGGATCTGCACTTCGCTCTCGCTGTCGAGGCTGGAGGTCGCCTCGTCGAGGATCAGGATCGGTGCATCGGCCAGGAACGCCCGGGCGATGGCGACGCGCTGCCGCTCGCCGCCCGATAGTTTGACGCCGCGTTCTCCCACCATGGTTTCATAGCCCTTCGGAAGGCTCAGAATGAAGTCGTGGGCGCTCGCCTGTTTCGCCGCCTGCTCGATCTCGCGCCGCGAGGCGTTCGGCCTGGAATAGGCGATGTTTTCGGCCAGCGTGCGGTGAAACAGGATCGGCTCCTGCTGCACGATGGCGATCTGGCCGCGCAGGCTGGCTTGCTCGACCCGGGCGATATTCTGCCCGTCGATGCGGATCGAGCCCGAATTGACGTCATAGAGGCGCTGGATGAGCTTGACGAAGGTCGTCTTGCCCGAGCCCGAATGCCCCACTAGGCCGACACGCTCGCCGGGCTCGATGACGACCGAGAAATCGTCATAAAGCGGGCTGGGATGCGCGCCATATTGGAAGGTGATGCGATCGAAGACGATCTCGCCCTTGCCAATCCGGATAGGCGTGGCGTCCGGCCTGTCTTCGATGCCGAGCGGCATCTTGTCGAGCAGCACCAGCTCTTCCATGTCGTTGACGGCCCGTTGCAGGTTGCGGATGTCCTGGCCGACATTGCGCAGATAACCCTGCAGGACGAAGAACATCGCCAGCACGAAGGTGACGTCGCCAGGCGTCGCCAGCCCCTGCTGCCACATGACGAGGCCGGTTCCCAGAATGCCGGCCTGCATGGAAACCATCATGAAGCCCTGGATCGTGCCGCTCAATGTGCCGCGCTTCCATGTCCGCCGCGTGCGTTTGTCCCACCGGCCAAGCACGTGGCCGAGCCGGATCTCCTCGCGGTTTTCGGCCCCGAAAGCCTTGACCACCGAGTTGCAGCTGATCGCATCCGCCAGCGCGCCGCCGAGCTTGGTATCCCAGGCATTGGCAAGCCTTGCCGCCGGCGACACGAAGCCCATGGAAAGCGCCACGGTGACGCCGATATAGATCAGCGATCCCAGGCTGACGATCAGTCCCATGATCGGCCAATAACTGCCGAGCACGATGCTGGCGCCGACCAGCATGACGATCGACGGCAAAAGTGCGACCAGCAACAGGTCGTTGAGCGAATCCAGCGCCCACATGCCGCGGGTAATCTTACGCACCGTCGATCCGGCAAAGCTGTTGGCGTGCCAGTCGGTGGAGAACCGCTGCACCTTGTGGAACCCACCATTGGTGACATCCGCCATGGTGCGCAGCGTCAGCCGGATGATGCCGTTGAAGATGAAATAGCGCAGCGCCACGCTGCTGAATCCCAGAGCCACGACAATGACGAAGGCGCTGAGGGCGCTGTCAGCCGGATTGCTGCCGGCAATGGCATCGACGATCTGGCCGGAGAAGACCGGCACCATGACTTCGGCCAGCGTGCTTGCTACCACCAGCACGACGATCAGCCCCACCAGACCAGGACGGTGGGTCCAATGATGAAAGACAAAGCCGAGCACGTTGCGATAGGCATCGGCGCGGAAATCGAGCTTCTTGCGAGTCATTTGAACCAACCCGGCCGCATATCGGCAACCGGTCCTCAAAAACGAGAGTTAAATGGCACAGCCCGAACGGGAGACGAAATGATCCCGTCAGATCAATCGGGCTATGAAGAGAGAGTGGAAACCGCATGTCGGGCGCGCTAGAGGCGGGCCGCGAATGAAAATGACCTAGTGTCGGGACATTCCACACGGGAGGAATTTGGTTTCTGCTGATCGCATGCAACGCCTCCCTTATGTTTGATCTGACGCGGTGAGCCTCTTGTAGCGAAGGTGATCGCCATTGCCAACCGGGAATTTACAACCTGACAGAAAGTGATGCGAAAACGACACATTCTGCAACGTGCAGGTTTAGGCGAGGGCGCGTCTCGCCAAGTTCGTCGAGCCCGTGACGGGACAGGCTATGGCAGCAGCGAAAGGTCGGTCGGCTCCGGTTTTGCACCGGCTGCCGTCAACATCGCGTGCACCTGACCGCGGTGGTGGGTCTGGTGGTTGAAGAGTTCGACGGCACACTGCGCCTTTGGCCTCTCGACCCGCGTTGCACCGTCCCCAGGATACCAGACAAGCATGCCGTCGAGCTCCGCGTCGCGCAATCCTGCGGCCCACGCTTCGATTTCCGCATTGCGTTGCAAACGCAGTCTCTTGAACTCATCCCACTCCGATGGGCTTGTCAGCGAGTGCGTGATCATTTCCTCGGGGCGCTCATTGCCCTTCAATCGCTCCACGATCAGGCCGTCGGCCCAATAAAGATGGTTCAACGTCGCGGCGATCGATTGAAAAAACGCCCCTCGATCCTTCCAGCGCTCCGCATGCGTCAGCCCATCGGCGGCAGTGACGAGAGAGGTGTTCTGCCAAGTGTTGTAACGGGCCATGAGTCGGCAATATGCAGCTGAGATCATTGTCTCGGGCTCCAATGGTTGGTGATGTTGGGGGGAGATAGGCGAAGGGGCCGTTGGTGCCCTGTCGTCTGCGCTAATGGAAGGCGTGCCGTGCGGCCCCCTCATCCGACCCTGCGGGCCACCTTCTCCCCGAGGGGAGAAGAGGGAGCAAGGCGCGTCGACACTGCCCAACGAACCCGCTTTTTCCGAGGCACTCCATCCAATGGAGTCCATGGCGAAGCGGCATTCTCCCTCTTCTCCCCAGCGGCGAGAAGGTGGCCCAAAGGGTCGGATGAGGGGGCCACACGGCACAGTGCCAACGACGATCAGTCTATCCTGAAAGCAGCATGGCGCAAGACCTACTCCCCGACAAGCTCCCAAATGTCGACCTTCTCGGCGCGTCCCTTGACCGCGGCCAGGCCGAAGGGGCGGAAGGTGAAGCGGTCGGCGACGGCATCGCGGGTGGCCGCACTCACCAGGATCGACGTGTTCAGATCCTTGTTCATGCCTTCCAGCCGTGACGCGACATTGATCGTATCGCCCATCGCCGTGTATTGCTGACGCGAAATCGCGCCGAAGCTGCCGACGACGGCTGGGCCGGTGTGCAAGCCAAATCGCGTGAGGAGTTCGGGGCGGCCGTTCCTGAGATTGGCTTCGTTCAAGCCGTCGATCGCCGCTTTCATGGCCAGCGCACATCGGCAGCCGTGTTCGGCATGGCTGATATCGGCAACCGGGGCGTTCCACATGACGAAAATGGAATCGCCGAGATATTGCACGACCGTGCCGCCATTGCGCTCGGCGATGGTGTTCAGCAGTTCGAAATAGGCCGAAAGCGTGTCGACCACCTCCTCGGGCGAATGTTGTTCGGAGATGGTGGTGAAGTCTTTGATGTCGGTAAACAGCACGGTCACATCCTGTCGCTTCGCCCTGACGATTTCTCGTGTCTCGGGATTGACGATCTGCCGGACCACTTCACGCGGAACATAAAGGGCAAACTGACCGATGGCATGGCGGCTGGCGGCCAGCGCATTCGCCAGCGTGTTGATCTCCGATATCCACGAATGCGCCCCGCCTTTCTCGCCGACATCGAGATCGCCGATCCTGCGCGCCTCGTCGGCCAGGCGGTAGAGAGAGCGGCTGACCATGCGCGACAGCATGACCGATGCGGCGACGCCGGCGAGCACGAAACCGGCGGCAATGAAGAGATTGCGCCGGAGCAGCCGATTGGCCTCGGCCACCAGATCCTCCAGCGGCACGACGATGGCCGCAACGCTGCCCGTGAACAGGCCGGACACGCTGACCGGGGCGATCTGCACCAGATGGGCTTTGCCATCGAAATCGACCCGTGCCAGGCCGCCGCCGGCAAAGGCCGGGTCGCGACTGAGCCGCACCACGGTTTCGAGGCTCGGGTCGAAACTGTTTGCCGTCGCGGCGAAGGCGCCTGATGTTCTCGACCATAACCCGATGATCCTGCTCATGATATCAGGGTCGGAATGGGCGACGAGATTGCCGCCGGCATCGATGATGTAGGCCCGCGCCCGCGGCGAAATCTCCCCTGCGTCGAGCAGCCGGCTGACGGTCTGCAGGTGAATGTTGATGCCGAGGACCACCTTTCCATCGTCCCGCATCGGGGCTGCGATCGTCAGCGTCGGGACATTCAGCGTTCCGGCAATATAGGGTCCGACGGAAACCGGCACGCCGTCTTGAATGACGGATTGATACCAGGGGCGTTGCCGCGGATCGAAGGATGTATCCTCGACATTCCGCTCCCCGATCATCAGTGCATCCTTGTCGAGAAAAGCCAGCGTCGAGATGATATCGGCCGGGTTTCCCCGTGCGATCATTCGGATTGCGAAAGCCGTGTCATCGGGTGCGGCAAGCGTCTGGCGAACGTCGCGCCGGGCAGTATTGATCACCTGCAGGTAGGAGCCATCGGGATAGCCGGCGTAAACGCTGGTGGCGTTCGGGACGTTTCGCAAAACCTCCTGAAAGAACTGCTGTTTTGCCTTGATATCCTCAGGCGGCGGGGAAACCAGCTGCGGCAGCGTGGAGGCCAGCGCCACCGCCTCGGTGCCGCCCTGCAGCGTATTGCGGTATCCCTCGATCAGCCGCAAGCTCATCTGGCGCATCTGCTGTGCGCCGGCGCTGACCGCAGCATCGCTTCCGTGGCTGAACGCCATCCAGATGATCGGCGCCGACGTGCACAGCAGCGACGCGACGACCAGGACGCCGAGATGCAGTCTGAGCGGTTTGGACCAGCGCACGCGATTTCCCCCGAAATGCGGACACGTCTCGTATAGCGCAATGCCTGTCCAGCATGCGCTACCCAACGTTGCCAGCTAACCGCTTTTTGGAGGCTTGCACAAGCTGGCCGTCGCTGCGTTTGCCAATGAGCTCACGCTGGCCCTACCAGCGGGGCCATGGATCCCAGGCTCAAGGCCTGGGAAGACGGAGATCGGGGGCGCGGTTTCACCAGACCCGCCGCCGCCGACACCATCAGGTCCGCCTGTCAATTGATCTGCTTCTCCATCAAGAAAATACGTTCTTCGCCTGACAGAATCTCCTGCACCTCGTTGTAACCGAGGCGGGCATAGAAATTCCTCGCGGTAATAGAGGCCGGAACGTGCAAAGCCTTGATGCCGTTTGCAGAGGCGGCGGTTTCCGCTGTCTGCATCAGGCGTCTTCCGATGCCGCGCCCCTGAGCCGCAGGCGATACGAAGACCGTCCTGACCGTATCCCCGTCAAGTCCTGCGGTTCCCACCGGCTCGCCATCCTGAAGGGCGAGCCAGACGATCCGCCTGTCCATCAACCGAAGCATCGCGTCGGGAGAGAAGTTACCGACGACCCTCTCTATGATGCTGGCGGGATAGTCCGCCGAATTGCTGATGCGGATCGTATGTCTGACGAGCTCGCTTATCGCAGAGGCGTCGCTCCCGATGGCGCGCCGAATTTCGATCTTGTCTGACATTAACAAAGCCTAGGCCTGCGCCGCGTCTTCTGCAATGACCGTCCTAAACCCCGCAGGAAGTGGCGACGGTTTTCACAGTTTGGGAACGAGGCCATCCAGCAGGAAGTCGAGGCCTTTGCTGAAGGCGCCGTCCCAATCATTGTCCAGCAGCAGGCGAGAGCGTTCGATTGTGGGGTAGTGTTGGCTGAGACTTGCAAGGCGCTGCTGCGCGGCGGCTCTGTCCTCGTCGGAGAGCTCGAAGCTTGCCCTTGTGGTGGTGGCGCCGATCACATAGTTCCACAGCGACCATATCGCGACGTTCAAATCGGCGTCGGCAACACCGGCTCTGGAGAGGGTCCGGCTCAACAGTTCCAGGCGCGCTAGAATATTCGGGCCGAGCGCCCGGCGCGGCAGCAGGAATGCCGACCAGGGATGGCGCAGCATGCCGGCGCGCCAGTCTTTAAGCATATGAACGACGTCGCCGCGCCAGTCTTTCGACGTATCGATTGGCGCCGGGCCGCGATATTCGAGCACCGAGTCGAGCGCCAGATCAAACACCTGCTCCTTGTTGCCGACGTGCCAATAGAGGCTCATTGCGCCGGCGCCGAGGCGATCGGCCAGCCGCCGCATCTTCAATCCGTCCAACCCGTCGGTATCCAGCAGTTCGACCGCGGTCGCGACGATCCGTTCGAGAGAAAGAGCCGGTTCATTGCCCGGCTCCGGCCCGGCCGGGGGCGACGGAGTTTTCCGTCGAGATTGCTTGCTCCCAGCGCCGCTGCGTTTGGCTGCCATCCGATCTCCTAACTGAACAGAGCGTCGATTTAAGCCGACAATGCGGCGAATGTCGATCCTGACGGATTGACTCGTACAATGTACGATGCGAATTAATCGTACGTTGTACGAGTGCATCATGGGGGCGACACGTCAAAGCTTGATCATGCTGACCGCGGGAGTACCCGCAGCCCTCAAAGCCCGAGAGAAATCATGTCACGCATCAACCATCTGCTCATCGGAGGGATCATCATCATGACCATTGGAATTCCCGCTACGACGACAGCCAATGAGAACGATCTCAAGCTGACCATCGTCAATCCGAAAAACCTCTACGATCCCTCGCCGAACGGCTACAGCACGGCGGTGATCGTGCCGCGGCAAGGCCGGCTGGCCTATATCTCCGGACAGGGCGGCCAGGACAGCACCGGCGCCTTGTCGCCAGACTTCGCCGTGCAGGTGAAGCAGGCCTACGCCAATCTGCGCACCGCCCTCGATGCGCTTGGCGCCAGGCCGGATCAGGTCGCCAAGCTGACGGTCTTCGTGGTCGATCACGATATGTCGAAGCTTGCGGTGCTGACCAGCAACGTCAAGGAAATGTTCGGCGCGGCACTGCCGGCGCAGACTTTGATTCCCGTTCCCAAGCTGGCCATTGATCCTATGCTCTTCGAGATCGAAGCCGTCGTCGTTTTGGAATAAGGATGGCTGGAATAGTGGCGGCGCAAGCTCGGACAGTTCGCCCGTCAGCCCGCCTTCGGTTGCTCGGGGATCTGCCCGTAAGCAATCAGGATGGCCTTGATCAGGCCCGGGAAGCGTTCATCCAGCTCGGCGAAGCGGGTTTGATTGCGCATCTCCACGCCCTGGCGCTCGCTGAGGATCAGCCCGGACTCGCGCAGCACTTTGAAGTGGTTCGACAGCGACGACTTCGGGATGACCCGGTCGCCGAGTTGGCCCAGCGCCGAACAGGTGCCGCCACCGGCAGCCCCGGCAAGCTGCGCGTAGATTGCGGCGCGCTCCGGATCGGAAAGCGCATAAAGGATGGCTTCGGGACGGATGTCCTCTAATGCTGGGTGAAAGAGCGGTCTCATGAATTTTATATAGCGACCCTTGACATTAAGATCAACAGTTCCGAATTTCTGAACTACGGAACAAGGCCGTCAGTGTCGACGGCAGTCCGGTCAGAAGGAATTGGATATGGCTAAGCTCACGGGAAAGGTCGCTGTGGTCACCGGGGCCTCCAAAGGCATCGGCGCCGCGATTGCCAAGGCCTTTGCGGCAGAAGGTGCGCAAGTGGTGGTGAACTACGCTTCGAGCAAGGCCGGAGCAGACGCCGTGGTTGAGGCGATCAGCGCCGCCGGCGGCAAGGCGATCGCGGTCCAGGGCGATGTTTCCAAGGCCGAGCAGGCGCAGGGCCTGGTCGATGCTGCGGTCAAAGAGTTCGGCAAGCTCGACGTCCTGGTCAACAACTCAGGCGTCTATGAGTTCACGCCGCTCGAAGAGGTGACCGAGGAACAGTACCGCCGCATGTTCGACGTAAATGTTCTCGGCGTTCTCTTGACCACCCAGGCGGCGGTCAAACATCTTGGCGAGGGCGGCAGCGTCATCAACATCTCATCGGTGGTCACCAGCATGGCGCCGCCGACCTCTGCGGTCTACACCGGCACCAAGGGAGCCGTGGAGGGCATCAACAGCGTGCTTGCCAAGGAGCTCGGCCCGCGCAAAATCCGTGTCAATGCCATCCTGCCGGGAATGGTCGAGACCGAGGGGACGCACACGGCCGGCGTCATCGGCTCGGATTTCGAGCAGGCCATCGTCGCCCAGACGCCGCTTTCCCGCGTCGGCCAACCGGACGATATTGCAGGGGTCGCGGTCTTCCTCGCTTCCGACGACGCCCGTTGGCTGACCGGCGAACGGCTGGCTGCCAGCGGCGGTTTTCGCTAGGAATTCAGTGATGCGCGCGCCTTCACGGGCGCGCGCGGGCTCCGTGTTGTCGCGCCGGATGGCTTCAACGCGGAGGCCTTGAGCGCGCTACGTCCTCCCAAAGAGCTGTCATCCGTCTTGGCACGGCACATTTCAGCGCTACCTCTGCACCCGGCATGGAGGTAGATGATGAAACTTCGCAGGTTCACGATCGCCGACGCTTCGCTGGAGCGTTCCCCGGGGCAAGAGGCAGACGTCTTCGTCGGCAACCTGGTCGACGAGCGGCAAGGGGGACCGGTCAGCATCGGTTACGGACGCTACGCCCCCGGCCAGAGCCTCACCGAGACGATGGAAGTCGACGACGTCATGATCATCCTCGAAGGCCATCTTTCGGTGTCGTCAGACGCCGGAACCGTCACTGCTGGGCCGGGCGAGATCGTCTACATGCCCAACGGCGAAACGGTGACCATCCGCTCGCACGAGGAGGGCGCGCTCACCGCCTTCGTCACCTATCCGCATTGGCGGCCTGCCCACGATTAGGTTGCGGATTCTGCTTGCCTCTAAGCGTGTAGGTCACCATCGGGCTGGTATCGGCCGGGTTCGGACGCGGGGCGCTGCTTGCTTTCGCCAGCATCCAAACTACGGTGCCGATAGAGTGATTTGGGGAGTGACGCGTGCGTTTCTTTGCAGCTTTGGCGGTTATCATCACATCGAGCCAAGTGGGGGCGATTGCTTGCCCCCTCGATGATACCTTGAAGCTCTGCGTGTTGAATGGTCGAAGCCTGGCTGCCCTGCACAGCGGCGTCGATCGAGGCGATTGGAAAGTCGACGCGATTAGGTCTTCCCCCAAGGCAATCTTGGAGCCTCGAACCGGCAGCGAGGTTTACACGATGACAAGCGGGCAGCAATTCGCCATGCATTACCAGGAATACCGAAACTTCTTTTCTGCCACCTGCTCGTTCGATTTTCTCTCAGCTTTGGGCAAGGGTGGGCAGGAAGGGATGCGTTGTTCGAACGCTGAGCTTGAAGCCTTCGAAGCTGGGCTTTCTGCAACTTCGTTGGGTCAGATAACGAAAGAGCGCAAGCAAAGCGGCATGGCCTATTTGGTGGAGGGGCACAACGCATGGATGACGGTGGTGGTCACAAACAGTGGCACGCCGCAGGATGTTTCGAATGCGTGGGTAGAGACTTCGGTCGTCAAAGGACCGTAGGGCGCGATCAGCGCTCAAGGTCTGCAAGGCAGGGTTAAGGGCGGGTTTTTCGCCGCCGCCGCCGTGTGCAGGGGAGGGTGCATCGTGTCAGGGCTCAAAAGCTCTCGCACATCCCCGCATTGGTAAGTCTTGCTGCACATTCCGACTAAATGCCCGGACCCTCTGCTTTCGGAACAAAATCCGCATAGCGAGGTTGGGTTTGCGATACAGCACAAACCTCTGGGAGAAACTCATGCATAAATCTCTTCAGTTCATCCTGGTCGGCCTGGCGGCCATGACCGGCTTGACGATCTCGCCGACGATTGCCGCCACGCAGGATATGGAATTGCGGGTCGGCCCCGGCGGCGTCGGTATCTACGATCGGGATCGCGACCGCGGCCGCTATGACGGATATGACCGCCGCGGTCCGCGCGGCTGCGATCCGAACGATGCGCTCGACATCGCCCGCGGCGAAGGTCTTCGCCGGGCGCAGGTCGTCCGCATGTCGCCGCGCGCAATCGTCGTCCAGGGGATGACGCGCCGTGGACCGGAACGGATGACCTTCGCAAACCGGCGCGGCTGCCCGGAAATCTGATCTGCGGCGTGAGCAGCAAGCCGGACGGCAGAGCCTTCGGATAAAGCGAGGGCCGCCGGTATTCCTATGGAACTTTTAGGCGCGCCGGACATTGCTGCCCATGCAGCAATCCACCTGGGTCAGCTGCAGTCTTTTTGGGAACCATTGGGAGGATCCATCATGATGAGCGGTCAATTGAAGGCGCTTCTCGCCGTTCTTGCCGTTGCCGGCTACCAGAACAGAGACAAGATCGGAGAACTCCTGCGCGGCATGCAGAACCCGCAGCAGGCCGGCCCCGGTGGCCAGCAGCCGGGCGGGCTCGGCGGCATCCTCGGCGGACTGGGCGGCTCGGGTGGTTTGGGCGGTCTTCTCGGCGGTCTCACCTCCGGCGGCATCGTCAGCGGCGGTCTCGGCGATCTCCTCAAGACCTTCCAGCAGAACGGCCACGGCGACAAGATCGATTCCTGGGTCCAGCCCGGTCAGAATGCCGAGATCAATGACGGCCAGCTCGCCGAAGCCCTCGGTCCAGACGTTTTGAACGAAATCGCTCAAAATACCGGCCTTTCGCACGAGGAGATCCTCGGCCGACTGAGCCGCGATCTCCCCAAGGCCGTCGACGACCTGACCCCGCAGGGTAAGCTGCCGACCGCCGAAGAGGACTTTTTGTCTTCGGCGAGCAATTCCACCACGTCGACGCGGCCGAGCAGCATTTAAATCTTGGGATAAAGGGGCGCGCGGCCGGCAGGCAGCCGGCGCGTGCTGCGAGGGCGATCGCGAGGCGTAATTGCGCTCATATTCCGCCATACGTCGTGATTTACCGCAGGCTCACCCCACCCTCCGTCCTCCTCGGGCTTGACCCGAGGATCCATCCCAGCGGCCATGGATTCCAGGCTCAAGGCCTGGAATGACTGAGATTGGGGGTGTGTTGGTGCCACACCCGCCGCTGGCGCATCACCACACCAAGTCCCGAGGTTTCCCTTTAGTTCGCGAGGGACTTTCGAAGGAACGCGTAAACGCTGCGGATGGATTTTACTGCGGCGTCGGGATCGTATTTCTCGATATGCCCCAACACCCTTCGTCCCACCGGGAACTCCGGGGCATCGAAATCGTGATAGGTACCCTTGTAGATATTCAGCTCGATCGGCGGACTATCGTCACTTAGATTGGCAAGCCTCTTCCGGCATGGTTCCGTTGGGCTCCAATTGTCTCGGTCGCCGATCAAAATCAGGATCGGCACTGTCGCATCGCCCTGACTGGCTGCGCAGACCGGATAATAGGCAACCGCCGCCCTGAATTTATGATCCATCAGCTGTTCGTTACCTTCGATTTTCGTTCCCTCCAGCACCGTGGTGCCGCCCGCCGAAAATCCCATCAGCGCGACGCGCTCGGCGTCGACAAAGCTCGATTTCGATAAGAAATCCAAAGCGCCATAGGCGTCGAAGACCCGGTCGGGGAGAGTGCTTTGGCAGGTGTCCCTGATATTGCGGGTGGTGAAGCTGTCGACGACCAGCACGACGTAACCCCAGGAGACCAGCCGTTTCGGCCAAAGGTCTTTGATGCTCAAACGCAGGCCATCGCATCCATGCATGATGACGATGGCCGGGAAGGGGCCTTGACCCTTGGGGCGGGATAAATAGCCCAGCAATGGTGTGCCTTGCGGTTGCGAAAGAATTTCTCCTTGTTCGCCAGCCTTGCGTATCCGGAAGGGGCTCAGCTTGACGGGAACACTTTCAAACCGCACCAATTCGTCGGCATCGGCCCGGTTTTCGGGGAGCGTGATGTCAAGACAAGCGATAAGGCAAAGTAAAAGTCTCGCGGTTTTCACTGACGCCTCCACCGTTTGACCGACAGGCTGGCAATTGTACGCCGGAGCTGGAGCTTGGCAAAGCGGGTGAGGTTCTGCCGGTAGCTAACCCCTTGCTCCGTCTTCCTCGGGCTTGACCCGAGGATCCACTCTGGTCTCCATCAGGAGCGGGCATGGATCCTCGGCACAAGTGCCTGGGATGACGGAGATTGGCGAGTACGTTTTGCCAAACTTGCCGTGACAGCGGATGGTATTCGTGATTGCACAGGCTTGATTTGAAGTTGGCGTGAGACCCACAATCAGCCCTTGATCACCCCCTGACGCATCAGTTAAGACTACCGTAAATCCAAGCTGCGAAATTTGAATCAGGTCGGCGCAGGCGCCTCATCCGCCTGCCGGCACCTTCTTCCCGTGAACGGGGCGAAGGCGGCAAGTCGCAGCCTCTCAATTCGCCTCAACCTCTCGCAGGGCACGTCCCCTCTCCCCGTTTCGCCCCGTTTACGGGGAGAGGGTTAGGGCGAGGGGCAGAATCTAGACTGACTGACACCCACAATCAGCCCTTGATCACCCCCCGGCCGATCATTTAAGACTACCGTAAATCCAAGTTGCGAAATTTGAATCCCTAGGGATTGTCGACGATCAAGTCGGTGTCGCGCTTCCTCGGATCATCGTTGATCCCGCCAGCCTCTTCCCCTGACCTCTCATCTCCGATCACATCGGGATCGAGCCGCGTCGGCATGGACATCCACCCCTGACAAGGAGAACCACCATGGACCCTTCGATTGCTCCGGCCTCGCGGGCAGCAGCGGTAACTCCGAATGACAGTGCGATTGTCGGCGCGCGGGCGCTTTATATCGGCACGGCCGGCGATGTGGCGATTGCGCCGCGGCGGGATATGGATCCGGTGATCTTCAAGAGCGTGCCGGCCGGGACGATCCTGCCGGTGCATGCGGCGATCGTGGCGCTGACCGGGACGACGGCGTCGAACATCATTGCATTGTTCTGAGCCTCTCAGAAGCAGATCCCATGGTCAGACCGACGAAGTTCACCCAGGCGCTGGCCGAGAAGATCTGCGAGCGCATCGCCGACCGGGAAAGCCTGCGGTCGATCTGCCGGGATGAGGACATGCCGGCCAAATCGACGGTGCTCTCCTGGCTCGCCGATGACGGCAAGGCGGCGTTTCGGGCGCGCTATGCGCTGGCGCGCGAGATACTCGCCGACGGCTTCGTCGACGAGCTGGTCGAGATCGCCGACGACCGCAGCAACGACTGGATCGAAAAGAAGAACGCTAGCGGCGAGACCACCGGCTGGCAGGAGAATGGCGAGGCGATCCGCCGATCGCAGCTGCGCATCGCCACCCGCCAATGGGTCGCCGAGAAGCTGAAGCCGAAGAAATACGGTTCGAAGATCGAGCCCGAACAGGGCGTGACCGGCGAAGTCTCGCAATTGCTGGAAGATATCAATGGCAAAACCCGCGGACTTCCAAACGGCGGTTGACCAGTTTTCCGACTGGCGCTGGCGTCTGAACAATCTCTACTGGATCACCGACAAGTCGGGCCGGCGCGTCAGGTTCGAGATGAACTGGACGCAGATGACGTTTTTCGAAGAGATGCATTATCTCAACGTGCTGCTGAAGGCCCGCCAGCTCGGTCTGACCACCTTCATCCAGATCTTCATGCTCGACGCCTGCGTCTTCAACCGGGATATCAGGGCCGGCACCATCGCCCATACGCTCGGCGACGTACAGACGATCTTCAGGGACAAGGTCAAATACCCTTACGACAATCTTCCGGATGGTATCCGCAACGCCGTGCCCGTCGTCAGGGGCAACCAGGCCGAACTGCTGCTTGCCAACAATTCGAGCATCCGCGTCGGCACGTCGCTGCGCTCGGGCACGCTGCAATATCTGCATATTTCCGAATATGGAAAGCTGTGCGCCAAATATCCCGACAAGGCGCGGGAAGTGCGCACCGGCGCGCTGAATACGGTGCAGGCCGGCCAGCTGGTGTTCATCGAAAGCACGGCGGAAGGCCAGGAAGGGCATTTCTATACGCTCTGCGAGGATGCCAAGGTCAAGCAGCGGCAAGCGCTAGAGCTGACCGAACTGGACTTCAAGTTCCATTTCTTCCCGTGGTGGAAGGAGCCGCAATATGCGATCACGCCTCAAGGCGTCATTGTCAGCGATGCTTTCGCCAAATATTTTCGTAATCTGGCGGACCAGGGCATCACCCTGACCGAGGGGCAGAAGGCCTGGTACGTCAAGAAGGCCGAAACCCAGCTCGGCGACATGAAGCGCGAATATCCCTCGACATCGGCCGAGGCCTTCGAGGCGAGTGTCGAAGGCGCCTATTATGCCGAGCAGATGGCGGTCGCCGACGCCGAGGAGCGCATCGGGGTTTTCCAGCATGTCGAAGGCTATCCGGTCCACACCATTTCCGACATCGGCATGGACGATGCCAACAGCGTGTGGCTGTTTCAGGTGCTGCCCGGCCGGGTCCGGATGATCGGTTATTTCGAGCATACCGGCAGCGGCATGGACGGCATGCTCGACGAGCTGGAGCGGCGCGCAAACGAGCACGGCTATATCTACGGTGTCCACAACATGCCGCATGACATCAAGGTGCGCGAGTGGACACGCGGCGGCATGACCCGCATCGAAGTCATGCTGAAAGAGGTGAGGGCGCGCGGTCTCGGCACGGTGCGCAAGGTCGAGCGCGCCTATGTGCATGACCGCATCAACGCCACCCGGCGCATGCTGGCCAGGATCGAGTTCGATCAGGCCGGCTGCATCGAGGGCATCAAGTGCCTGCGCAATTACCGCAAGGACTGGGACGAGGATCTAAGCGTCTTCCGCGACGAGCCGCTGCACAATTGGGCATCGCACGGCGCCGATGCTTTCGGCGGCCTGGCGATCATCTTCACCGGACTGGCGCCCGAACCGCTGAAGCCGGAGCGTAAGTCGCTGCCGACATTCCAGACGATGACTTTCAACGAATTTGCCGATTCCACCCCCACCCAAAGCGAGCGTGTTTGATGGAAGACGAGATAACGGCTTCAGAGAGCGGCCAGCGCTGGGATCCGGCCAAGGTCGGCGCCCATTGGCAGCAAGAGCTCGAGCGCGCCCAGCGCTATTTCAAATCCTGGCACGACCGCTGCGTCAAGATCGAGAAGATCTATCTCGACCAGCAGTCCGACCAGACGAGCGCCGCCAAGCGCCGGTTTCCGATGCTCTGGGCCAATACCTCGGTGCTGCAGCCGGCCGTCTATGCCCGGGTGCCGCAGCCGGTCGTCGAGCGCCGCTTCAAGGACGCGCAGCCGGTGGCGCGCATCGCCTCGGAGCTGGTCGAGCGCAATCTTGCCTATACCGGCGATGAGGCCGATATCGACTCGATCATGCGGGCGGTGCGCGACGATTTCCTGCTCTGCGCCCGCGGCACGGTGTGGCTGCGCTACGAAGCGGATTTCGAGCCGCTCGATATGGGTGTCCAGCCCTCGGACCCGGCGGCGGACGGTTTCCCCGGCGAGATGGGCGGTGCTCAGCCGGAAGCGATCAGCGACGAGCGTGTGTGCATCGATTACGTCCACTGGTCGGATTTCCTGCACTCGCCGGCGCGGCGCTGGAAGGACGTGACCTGGGTGGCCAGGCGCGTTCCGATGACCGACGAGGAGATGGAAAAGCGCTTCGGCGCTGAGGCCATGGCATCGCGGGCAGCGGAAGGCACGGCCGGCAATAGGGGCGCCAGCCAGGCGGAGCGCCTGGAGAATGAGGGCAAGACCCATGTCTGGGAGATCTGGTGCAAGAGCGAAAACTATACCGTCTGGATCGCCGACGGCGCGCCGGTGGCATTGGAAGTTTCGGAACCGCCGCTGGACCTGACCCATTTCTGGCCTTGCCCGCGCCCGGCCTATGGCACGATGTCGACGAGCTCGCTGATCCCGGTTCCCGACTATGTCTATTACCAGCAGCAATGCGACGAGATCGATCTTCTCACAAAGCGCATCAACAAGCTGACCGATCAGCTGCGCCTGAAGGTGTTTTATCCCTCCGGCGACGGCGCGATCTCGCCGGCGATCGAGAAGGCGATGCGGCCTGAGAACGACATGGTCATGGTGCCGATCCCGGAATGGGCGGCCTTTACCGACAAGGGCGGCTCGAAAGCCATCGTGACGCTGCCGATCGACGAGGTGCAGAAGGTTCTGATTGCCTGCATGACGGCCCGCAAGCAGCTGATCGAGGATGTCTACCAGATCACCGGCATCTCCGACATCGTGCGCGGCGACACCCAGGCGTCGGAGACGGCGACGGCGCAGCGCATCAAGAGCCAGTGGGGCTCGATCCGCATCCGCGATCGCCAGGCCGAACTGGCCCGCTTTGCCCGCGACATCATCCGCCTTGCCGGCGAAATCATCTGCGACCAGTTCCAGCCGGAAACGCTGATGCTGGTGAGCGGCATTCGGCTGCCGACGATGGCTCAGAAACAGCAGGTCGAAATGCAGATGCAACAGATGCAGATGGCGGCACAGCAGGCGGCCATGCGGGCTGAGCAGACCGGCCAGCCAGCCCAGTCGTCCCCAGGAATGGCGCCACCCGAAATGCCGCCGCAGCTGCAGCAGATGATGCAACAGCCGACGATCGACGAGGTGATGCAGCTCTTGCGCAATGACAGCATTCGCGGCTTCCAGATCGAGATCGAGACGGATTCGACCATCGAGCCCGACGAGGACGCCGAAAAGCAGCGCCGGATGGAATTCGTCCAGATGGTCGGCGGCTTCATGCAGCAGGCCGGCGCCATGGCGCAGCAGTCGCCGATGCTGGTGCCGGTGATGGTCGAGACGCTGCTCTTTGCCGCCCGCGGCTTCCGGGCCGGCCGCCAGCTCGAAAGCACGCTGGAGCAGGTGGGAGCCCAGCTTTCCCAGGCAGCAAGCGCACCGAAACCGGAGCCGCAGCCTTCGCCCGGCGAGATGCTGAAGTTGAAGACCGCAGAGGTGAAGGCCGGTGCGGAACAGCGCAGAGCCGAGCTCAGTGTCGCCGAGGCCGAGATCGAACATCGCGCCACGGTGGAGCACGCTCGTAATGAGATGGCGGCGCAAGCGATCGATCGGATGCGCGCCGCCCAATCCCCCTATCAATAGGTTTGCCGGGAGCAACAGCATGAGAGAACGCTATTGCCGCGTCTGCGGCGGCTGGCACCAGCTCGACCAATGGCCGCACGATTGCCTGCCGGCGCAAAACCCCGCGCAGTCGCATCTGCCCGCGCCGCATTTCGTCAGCGACAGCATCGACATCCGCTCGATGCATGACGGTCAGCATTACACCTCGAAAGCCAGGCTGCGTTCCGAGTACCGCGCGGCCGGGGTGATCGAGATCGGCAACGAAAAACCGCAGCCGATCGACAAGCCGAAGACGGATCGAATGGCGATCCGCAACGAATTGCGGCGCGTTTACGCCGAGTACAACGCCTAATGCAGGTCGCCCGGAAGTGTGCAGCTGGGGATAACGACATGCATAAAAGCTCTCACGGGCATCAATCCCCGACATAGGAAATTTCCCAATGGATATGGAAGACCTGAACGAGGCCGGCAACGGCAGCGAAGATTTTGGTGCGTTCGATGATAAGCCCGTCAGCATCCGCGACAGTTTGAAAGCGGCGATCGACACGGTCGAAGGCCAGGGGCCGGGCGAGATCTCGGCCCAGCCGCGCGACGGCGAAAACGGCCGCTTCATGGCCAAGGGGCAGGAGCAGGCCGCCGCCGCTCAGCGGGCAGGGCAGGCGCCCGCGGCAAATGCGACGTCCGCACAGCAGCAGACGTTGCAGATGCAGAGCCGCGAACAGCCGGCAGCCATCGGCAGCCGGGTTCCGCCCGGCTGGTCGGCGGAAGCCAAGGCGCAATTCGGCAGCCTTCCCGGGGAAGTGCAGGCGGCAATCGCCAAGCGCGAACAGGAGGTCGATAACGGCTTCCGCGTCCTGCAGGATTACAAGGGGCTGGAGGAATTCACCCCGATCGTCCGCCAGGCCGGCATGACCCATGCCGATGTCATGCGTCGGGCGATCGACTGGGAGAAGGCGCTGATCCACGATCCCGTCAACACCGTCGTTCACGTCGCCAGAATGGCCGGGGTCAACCTTCACGCCCTGGTCAATGGTCAGACGGGAGAGATCCTGCAGCGCCAGCAGCAGGCCCTATCACAACAGGCAGGGCCGCAGCCTCGATCCATCAATGTCGAGGCCACGGTCGAACATGTTTTGCGGAAAAGAGACACCGAAACTCAAGTCGATGCCTTCCTTTCCGACCCGGCAAACGCGCACGCCGACGACGTGCTTGACGACATGATCGCCCTCGTCAACGCAGGGCGGGCAACGTCACTCCAGGACGCCTACGACGCCGCATGCTGGATGCGCCCGGACATTCGCCAGCAGTTGATCAGCCAGACTGCGCAGGCGCCCGTCCCACAATTCCAAGCCCAGAGGGCAGCAGCGGCAGATCAAGCCCGCCGCGCCTCGCGATCCATCTCTGGCTCCTCCGCACCGGGCCCGACCCGCGATGCGGCAAGAGGCCAGCCCACCTCCATCCGAGACTCGCTGCGCGACGCCATGCGTTTTTCGCGCGGCCAAGTCTGATCAAAGGCCAAGTCTGAGCAAAGGAATGATCGATGCCCATTTCGCCCAACCTCTCTGAAATCGTCACCACCACGCTGCGCAACCGCAGCGGCACGGTCGCCGACGACGTGACGAAGAACAACGGCCTTCTCAACCGTTTGAACAGCCGCGGCCGCAAGAAGCCGATCTCCGGCGGCCGCACTATCGTCCAGGAGTTGCAGTACCAGGAAAACAGCACCTTCAAGCGCTATTCCGGCTACGATATCCTCAACGTCCAGCCCTCCGACGTCATCACCGCGGCCGAATACGATCTGAAGCAGGCCGCGGTCGCCGTCTCCATGTCCGGCCTCGAACAGCTGCAGAACTCCGGCGAGGATGCGATCCTCGACCTGCTCGAGCAGCGCATCGAGAATGCCGAAACCACATTGAAAAACAACATCGCGCTTGACTGCTATTCCGACGGCACGGCCGATGGCGGGCGGCAGATCGGCGGCCTGCAGCTGCTGATCTCGACCTCGCCGACCTCCGGCACCGTCGGCGGCATTTCGCGCGCCACCTGGGGTTTCTGGCGCAACCAGAAATTCTCGGCCTCGGCCGATGGTGGTGCCGCCGCCACCAATGCCAACATCCAGAGCTATATGAACCGGCTCTATATGTCCTGCGTGCGCGGCTCCGACGCGCCCGATCTCGTCGTCGCCGACAACAACTTCTTCCGCCTCTACTGGGAATCGCTGCAGGCAATCCAGCGCATCACCTCGGCGGACAAGGGCATGGCCGGCTTCCAGTCGCTGCAATACATGGGCGCCGACGTGATCTTCGACGGCGGCTTCGGCGGCGGCGCGCCGCTCAACCAGATGTTCTTCCTGAACACCAAATACCTGTTCTACCGCCCGCACCGCGACCGTGACATGGCGCCGATCGGCGATGAACGCATGAACACCAACCAGGATGCCTTCGTCCAGCTGATGGGCTTTGCCGGCAACCTCACCATGAACAACGCCTTCCTGCAGGGCGTGTTGTTCGCCTGATCGTCCACGAAAGGAACACAGCAAATGTCGGTCGCAACAATCCAGTCCGATCGTCTTGGCGCGAACCCGTTCGTCGTCGAAGGCCCGATCGTTTCCGGCTCCGGTATTCCCGGGCCGAACTTCTCCCTCGGCGCGATCGCCGGCGGGGACCGTGAATCCGAATGGGTCTATTGCCAGCTGGTGCTGGCCTCGCAGACGACCCTTCAGCCCGGCCAGTGGTTCCAGTGGACCCGGGATTATGTCGCTTCGCTGCTGACCACGGCGGCCGCCGTCGTCGGCCAGCGCTGCGGCGTCTTTTCGGGTGCTGCCCAGCCGCCGACGCTGACCGGCGGTCCGGTTGGCGCCGTGACTCTTGCAGCCGGCACCTATTACCTCTGGCTGCAGCGCAACGGCCAGGCGCCGTCGCAGGTGGCGACCGCAACGGCGGCCCTCGTCGTTGCCGAAACCACCACCACCGCAGGCCAGGCCAGCGCCCCGGCCTCGGCCACGGCCACCACCAAGGCGATCGCCAACGTCAACTTCGCCGCCGCCAACCAGACGTTTACGGCAGTCACCGTCAACGGCTCCAACCTGCTTTCGGGTATTGCCGGTCTGAATGCCGGTTCCGGCCCGTTCATCGGCGCCGCCGTCGCCGGCACGGGTATTCCGGGCGGCACGACGATTGCGGGCATCACCTACAGCCCGAACGGCGTCGTCCAGAGCATCACGCTTTCGGCCAATGCGACGGCCAACGGCACCGGCATCACCGTCACCGCGACCGGCGTGCTCGAGGCGACGCTGATGCGGCCGTTTCTGTCGAAGGTGAATTAAAGCAAGCCAACGGGCGTTTCGGCGCCCGTTTCGTCGACCTCTCATACGTGGCGTTGCCCCTCATCCGCCTGCCGGCACCTTCTCCCCGTAAACGGGGAGAAGGGGGCAAGCCGCTACGTCTCCGTCCCTCGCCAACGTTCAGCAGGGCACGTCCCCTCTCCCCGTTTTTTACGGGAGAGGGTTAGGGTGAGGGGCAGCCACCGGCACGATATCACAGCGGCGCTTCTGCGCCCGTTTCCCTTCCCCCGCCATCAACAGCGAGACCAGCACATGCCCGACAACACCGGAATTTATGCCTCCTTCAGCCTCGAACCGGTCGAACAGACCTTTCTGACTGAGAAGGAAGGCCGGCCGATCTTTGCCGATAAGGAATTCGTTCGGATTTTCATCGCCGGCGACAAACATACCGAGGTCTACCGCGAGGTGACCGACAACGACAAACAGCGCTTTTCCGACGCCTATAAGCGGTTCAAGGAGGGGGCTGAGGCGCGCGAGCAGCTGACCGGCACGCCGCTTTCGCAATGGCCTTATCTGAAGCCCAGCCAGATCAAGGAGATGGAGGCGGTCAATATCTATACCGTCGAGCAGCTCGCCGCCCTTTCCGACACCGCCAAGCAGAAGATCGGCATGGGCGCCAACGAGCTTGCCGCCGCTGCCCGGGCCTATCTCGCGACCGCCGAAAACTCCAGCGCTGCCTCGGCCTTCGCTGCTGAAAACGAGCGGCTGAAGGATGAGGTGACCCGCCTGCAGGAGCAGATGCGGGAGATGGCCTCGCGCTTCGAGGCGCTCGAAAGCGAAAGCGGCAAGAGCCGCGGTCGGCAAGCAGCCTGAAGAAGGCTTGACGCAAGCAGCCCCCTCATCCGACCCTTCGGGCCACCTTCTCCCCGCTGGGGAGAAGGGGTTATGCCGCGAGGTCTCGGTTCCCTCTTCTCCCCTCGGGGAGAAGGTGCCCGTAGGGCGGATGAGGGGGCCACACGGCACAACCTTCACGCAAATTCACCCGCCACGCCAACGCGCTGAACCGGAGACCCCCGCATGTCGCTCTTGACCATCATTCAGAACGTCTGCGCGGAAATCGATCTCGATCCGCCGACGGCCGTCATGTCCTCGGCGGATCCGCAGATCATGCAGCTGCGCATCCTCTCCACCCGCGCCGGCCGCGACCTGGTGCGCGAGCATGACTGGTCGGCGCTGATGGTGCGGCGGCAGTTCGTGGCGACGGGTGCAAATCCGGAACCGGCCGAGCCGCCCGATGACTGGAACCGCTTCGCCGCCAATGCCAAGATCTGGAATTCCTCGCGCCTCTGGCAGCTGAACGGTCCTGTCGAGCCGCAGACCTGGCAGCGCCAGACGATCCTCAATTCCAACCCGGTGCCGCAGATCTGGCGCATGGCCGGCGGCAAGCTCGACATCTATCCGAACGCTCCAGGCGAGACGGTGGAATATGCCTATATCTCCGGCTTCTGGGTGGCGGTGAATGGCGGCGCGACCACGGCCGGCACCTGGGCTGGTGACACCGATACCGCCCGTTTCCCCGAAGACCTTCTCGAACTCTCGCTGATCTGGCGCTGGAAGCGGGCCAAGGGCCTCGATTATGGCGAGGAGCTCGCCAGTTTCGAGCGATCCAAGGAAGCGGCGATCGGCGCCGACCGGGCCGCAAGCCCCGTCGACCTCTCGCTGCCGGCGCGGGGCCTGGCGCCCGAGAATTATTGGCCCGGCACGATCACGGGGGGGAATCCATGACCCGCAGACCTGTCCCCCCAAACGGCCGCACCGGCCGCGTTTCGCCGAGCAAAGACTGGATCGCGCCGATCGGCGGCTGGCGAACCGATGTCGAGATGGCGGATATGCCCGCGGATGCGGCGTTTCAGCTCGACAATTTCTTTCCCGAGGCCAACCGCGTCCGCGCCCGCTATGGTTTCCTCGCCTTCTCAACCGGCCTCGGCGGTGACGTGCAGACGGTCATCCCCTATTCCGGCGTCAGCAACAGGCTGTTTGCCGCCGCCGGCGACAAGATTTTTGACGTGACGGTGGGGGGTGCTGCCGGTGCGCCCGTCGTCTCCGGCATGGCCAGCGCCCATTGGTCGGTGCAGCAATATACCAACCCGGCCGGCCAGGAATTCCTGCGCCTCGTCAACGGCCTGGATACGCCGCTGCTCTTCAATGGCACCTCCTGGACCAACAATTTTCTGGTGGGCACCGCAGCACTCGCCACTCAGAACGTTGCCGTCAAAAACACGCCCTATACGCTGAGCTTCTTCGGCACCGGTTCTATTACGCTCTCCGGTGCCTTCGCCGGCACGCTGACCGGCACCGGCGTCAACAACCGGGTGTCGCTCACCTTCACGCCGGCAGCCGGCACGCTGGTCGCTACCGTGACGGGAACGGTCACCAATGCGCAGCTGGAAAAGGGCGTGGTCGCCACACCCTACGTTGCCTCGACGATGATCACCGGCATTCCCGATGCTTCGCTGCTGATCGCGGTCACCGCCTATCGCTCGCGCCTGTGGTTCATCGAGAAGAATTCGACCAATGTCTGGTATCTCGCCACCGATGCCGTCAGCGGCGCGGCGACGGTGCTGCCGGTCGGCGGCAACATGAAATATGGCGGCACGCTGGTTGCGATCAACGTCTGGACGATCCCGGTTTCGACAGGCCTGCAGCAATGCCTGGTGCTGATCTCCTCGGAAGGCGAGGTGATCGTCTTCCAGGGTTCGGATCCTTCGAGCGTTTCGAACTGGGGGCTGATCGGCACCTTCAAGCTCGGCCGGCCGCTCGGCAGCGACCGATGCCTGCTCTCGGTCGGCGCCGATCTGGCGATCATGACCACCGATGGCATCGTGCCGATCACCAAGGCGGTACAGCTCGACCGCGGCGCCACCAGCCTTGGCGCCATTACCGCCAGGATCGGCCCGACATGGCGCGAGACGGTGGCGGCAACCGGCACGACCTCGCAGGAATGGCAGCTTTCGAGCTTCCCCGCCCGGCAGATGGCGATCGTCAACCTGCCGTCCTCCTTCGGCCCCTATCAATATGTGATGAACACCGAGACCGGCGCCTGGTGCCGCTTCGTCGGCATGCCGGCCTCCTGCTGGGCGACTTGGCAGGACCGGCTGTTCTTCGGCGCCGGCGCCGGCACGGTCTACGAGGCCGAGGTCGGCGCCAACGACAATGGTGTGGCGATCGACGCGCTGATGGTCGGCGCCTGGAGCCGCTATGGCGACGGGCTCTCGACCAAGCTCTCGAAGCTGATCGGGGTGACGGCGCAGATCGGCGTTTCCTCGCTGATGTATGGCGGGATCTCGGTGGATTACCAGACCAAGATTCCCACGGCGCTGCTGTCGTCAATCGAAAACAACGCGGCGGCGAAATGGGGGGCGGCGGTCTGGGGTGTCTCGAAATTCCCCGGCGTTTCGCTGGTGCGCAAATTCGCCTCCGCCGGCGGCGCCGGTTCGGCCTTGGCGCCGACGATCCGCGCGCTGATTTCCGGCTCCTCCGGCTCCGTCTCGGAAGCCGCCGTCGTCGGCGGCTCGGTGCTTTATGAAAAAGGCACGCCGATTTGATCGTCTCCGAACCGCGCGCGGAAATCGCCGCCTGGGTCGGCGGCCGGATCGGCGTCAGCTTCCACCCGCCTTACACCACGCTTGCCCATGTCGACCGGGGCCGGATCATCGCCGGCTTCGTCTTCAACGTCTGGACCGCGCATGACGTCGAGATCTCGCTGGCCGCCGACCGGCTGACGCTGACGGTGATGCGATCGGTGTTTGGCTATGTCGTGCATCAGCTCGGCTGCCGGCGCGCAACGGCCAGGACCCGGGCCGACAATTTCGACGCCCAGACGATGCTCGCGAGGCTCGGCGCCCGGCTGGAAGGCCGCCAGAAAGCCTATTTCGGCGACTGCGACGGCCTGCTTTACGCAATCATGAAGGAGGATTTCCCCTATGGTCTCGACACCGAAGGCCCCCAAGGCGCCTGATCCGACCCAGACCGCGGCGGCCCAGACGGCCACCAACGTCGACACCGCCATCGCCAATGCCGGCCTCAGCCACACCAACCAGTACACGCCGGATGGTTCGCTGGAATACAAGGTCAGCGGCTACCAGACGATGAAAGACCAGAACGGCAAGAGCTACCAGCTGCCGACCTATTCGGCCTATCAGACCTATTCGCCTGAAAACCAGGCGATCTACGACCAGACGCAGCAGACGCAGCTCGGCCTTGCCAGGCTCGCCAACGACCAGACCGGCAAGATTTCCGGTGTGCTCGGCACCAATGTCGATTTGAGCGCCGGCAATGTCGACAAATATGTCAATAACCACTGGCAGTCCGGCTTCAACAACCAGTGGGATCGCGATCAGGCGAGCCTCGACCAGAGCCTCGCCGACAAGGGCATCTCGATGGGCTCGGCGGCTTACGACAACGCGCTGCGCGATTTTTCCACCCGCAAGCAGGCCGCCTCCGACCAGTATCTCGGCGATATGTATTCGAATGCCCAGAACGCGATCCTGACCGAGCGAAACCAGCCGCTGAACGAGATTTCGGCGCTGATGTCGGGATCGCAGGTGCATCAGCCGAGCTATGTCAACACGCCGACGACGCAGCTGCCGAACGTCGACCAGGCCGGCCTGATCAATGACAATTTCAACCAGAAAATGGGCCTCTACGACCGCCAGGTCGCCCAATCGAACGCGGCGATGGGCGGCCTCTTCGGCCTCGGCGGAACACTCCTTGGCGGCTGGGCGAAGTCCGACCGGCGGCTGAAGGAGGACATCAAACGCGTCGGCACACTCGACAACGGCCTGCCGGTCTACGCCTTCAAATACAAGCACGGTGGCCCGACCCAGATCGGCCTGATGTCCGACGATGTGCGAAAAATCCATCCGGACGCCGTCTTCGAACACGCCGACGGCTTCGACCGCGTCTTCTACGAAAGGGCAGTGGCATGATCCCAACGATCTTCGGCGCCAATACCGGCAAGACACAGGGCGACATCGACGACAAGCGCAAGCAACTGGCCTACGCCATGCTGCAGCAAGGCATGGACGCGAGCCCGGTGCAATCGCCCTGGCAAGGGGCGGCGCGGCTGGCGCAGGCGCTGATGGGCGGGCTGGCGATTAGGCAGCAGGATCAGGAGCGGCTGGCTGCTGTGGCGAAGGCTCCCGCGGCGCCGAGGGTCGTGCCTGCTACTCCGCCCGGCGTGCCTGCCATTCCGCCAGCGAAGCCTCCCGGCTTCCTGTCGTCATGGTTCGGCGGCCAGCGCAGTGTTCCATGACAACGCCGGAGCCCTTTTCGCTAGCGCCCGCCATTTAGGCTCCACCTGCTGTTGTCGGCCCTTTTTGCCGAACGGACAGTAGCCATTCCTTCAAACCGAATTCCGATGAACAGCCTGCGAACTCGGCCCTTCTGAAGGCCATTGCCATCGCGAACGTCCCACCGTGGCGCACGCCGTCCTTGCACGAGTGAAGAAGCCGGCGTGCGGCTCATTTCGCTCCGGCATCCTAAGACTGAGGCAGGCTTCCAAGCTGCTGCTCGGAAGCCTTGTCGAACCCAATCACCATCCACAGGAGATCATAATGCCAGACAACAGAACACCGGTTGTACCACCGAGAAAAGTTGCCGAGCTTAGAAATGACCCTTATGCGGGGCATTCCGGCGACCTCTCGGTTAACAATGCCATACGCGCCATCAGCCGCGGCACTGTCGTCGGTCCTTATCTCGATGAAATGGACGCTGGGACAGCTGCATTTCTGGCGCCCTATGCTGACCCACTGTTGCCCGATTTTTTGTTTCCGCCCCTGCCGGGCGAAACGTTTGGAGAGCGGTATGATAACGCACTCGCCAATCAGCGCGGGATGGACAGAGCCTTCGACGAACAGCATCCCTATGTCTCCGAAACGCTGCAGCGCGCCGGAGGTTTGGCTTCTGACCGAGTTTTTAAGTTGCCGCCAGGGAGGATGACCGACATCGGGCTCGCTGCTGTTCAAGGTTTCGGGAACGGGGAAGGTGGTTTCAGCAACCGAGCCGAGCAGGCCTTTCGTGGCGCTCGAGAAGAGGCTTTGAAAGGACTCGGTATGGATGCTTTAAAGGGACGCGTTATGATGCCGGCCGAAGCCGATACCGTAGGTGGTCGTAGAGCCGGCGCGAAGGCTGCTCTTGCACGCGCGCTTCTTGGAGTACGCGGTCGAAACGGCGGCGGCGGCGGCGGCGGCGGCGGTGGTGGTGGCTGGTAACCTACCCCGCATGTCTTCCCACAAAATAGCAATCCCCAGCGAACGCGCGACGCGCACTCCGTCGCCCGTTGAAAAAGCAGATCGCTCAGTTCGAATTACTGGGGTTGCTTTTAAATCTCTCGGCAAAGCTGTAGATGCTCGTCTGCGCCTGTAGGACGAGGAAGGTAAACAGCTAGTAAGAGCAATTTTGCCAGTGTCTGTAAGAGCCGCTGTGTCTCAATGGCGCAAGCGTGAAACGACCTACTGGTCGTGGACGCGAGCGGCGGCGGCGGCAGAAGGTGATTATTCCGACCGGGATCTGACAGCGTTCCGCTTGGAGCGTTCTCGACAGATAGTCGGGAGAGAAGAGCTTTTCGCGGAACCGTCTTCTGAACTGCTTTCCGCGTTGAACTTTACCACTGGCCGGTTTGTGGATTTCGGCGGATCTGCAGGTGAAATCTGCGCAGTTCTGCAAAGGAGATTTCCAGCCTGGTCCTTTGCTGTGGTCGAGACGGCAGCAATGGCCTCGGCGTCGCAGATTCTCCGCCCGTCGATATCATTTCTAGATGAGATGCCAGACGAGTTCGACGTTTTCTACAGTAGCGGAACCTTGCAGTACCTTGGCAATCCGGACGAGGTGTGGCGGAAGGCTCTTTCGAGAACATTGAGGTACGCATACCTGGCACGCAATGCGTTTTCCAGGAGGAAGAGGTTCACGGTCCAGACTTCAAGGCTTTTCGACAACGGCGCCGGCCCAGTGCCGGAAGGCTTCGAAGACATGCCCATTTTCTACCCACACCAGACACTTTCGGAACCGACTGTGATTAAGATAGCTGACAAGGCGGGATTTGATCTTGTGGCTCGCGTCAAAGATCGGAATAGCGGCGTTACTGGCACCAGCGGAAAAGTTTACGGAGCCGACCTCTTATTCAAGAGACGATAGTCGGACGTAGGTCATAAGCGAAAGCGGAAAGCAGAGGCGGCTCTTTCGGGCCGCCTTTTCTATTGCAATGGAAAGCCCGGTTACCGGATATCAAACGGACAATTGAGTGGCCGATCGAGGTTGTCGATCTCTGGTTGCTCAACTCCTGCAAAATACGGCCGCTCATGCGCCCGCCTTCGCTACACACACCACAATGGCCTCGCAATCGCGGGGCCTTTTCCTTTCGGAGCAAGGTAAATGCCCAGAAACCCATCAACCGGCGTCTATTCCAAACCCGCCGGCACGACACCCTCCGTCGGCCAGGTCATCGACCCGGCGCCGTGGAACGCGCTGACGACCGACCTCGGCAACGAAATCACCAATTCGCTGCCGCGCGATGGCTCCGCGCCGATGATCGCGCCCCTCAAAGCCGCGGGCGGAACCGTGTCCGCGCCGGGCGTCGGCTTTGCCTCGACCCCGCAGACCGGCCTCTATCTAAAGGGCGGCGGCCTGCTCGGCTTTGCGCAGAACGGCGTTGAGGTCGCCTTCGATCAGGATCTGGTCTATGCGGCCAAGTCAGGCGATTACACCGCGCTCGCCTCCGACGACAACGCCGTCCACCGTTTTACTGCGGCAGCGACGCTCACCCTGACCGCAGCGGCAACGCTCGGCGCAAACTGGCACTATTGTGTCATTGCCGATGGCGGGGATGTGACGATTGATCCGAACGCTTCGGAGACGATCGATGGCGCGGCAACGCTCGTCATCAAGGATGGCTACAGCGTCGAAATCATCTGTTCTGGTGCTGCTTTCTTCACCAACAAGCTCTTCGCCAGGATACAGAGTAAAGCCGATAGCTCGGCTGTCGGCGATTTCATTGTCGGGCTCACCCTTTCCAACAACGCCGGCAGCCCGAACACCCATGTCGATTTTGCCGCAGGATCTGCCAGAACGGCGGCAAGCTTCGTTTCCAGCGCATCGTCATGGACGAAGCGGGTGACGGGAACATTTGCGGCTGGCACCGGTGCTGGCGGTCTCGATGCCGGCGCCGTTGCAGCGAATGCGACCTACTTCGCATATGCTTTGCGCAAGGACGCAGACCTGTCTTTCGACGTGGTGCTCTCGATCTCGGCGACGATCGGCGGCGTCACCACAACGCTGCTCACCGGCTATACCATCGTCAAATGCATTGGGGTGGTGCTGACCGATGCCGGCTCGCTTATCCGGCAATTTGTCATGTATCCGCGTGACGAATATACTTTCGTGGCACCCGCAAAAGACGCTGTCAATGGCGCTATCTCTACGACTTCCGCACTCCTTGCGCTCACAGTGCCAAACGGGGTGAAGGTCAAGGCCAAGCTCCGGTTTGAACTCACATCGAGCGCGACGACCAATGCTGCACTGATTCACGATCCGGCGCAGGGCATTCTTACTGCCGGCATCTCTGGTGATGGTGGCAACTTAGGCGCCGTCCAGGTTGCAAGCAACTATGCCATAGGCAGCCAGGATGTTTGGACGAACACGAGCAAGCAAGTCAGGCAGGTCGCCGGCGCTGCCGGCAATATCTGGGTGTGGACCGACGGGTTTCTTTTCCCGTGCGGGAGGAGTGCATAGCGCCGTTTTTCCATCGAGCGATAGTGCAAAGGCGCGTACCCGGGAGCTTTTAGCGAGGATTACGCACGCGATCTCTGGCAATAAACGACGTCGTGAGCTAGTGACCTCCGGACTCGGAGGAAATCATGGCAACCGATAAAGCGTCGTACCGGAATCGCGGAGGAATTCTTCAGCGTCTCGTTACCGCCTACAAGCGATTTCGCTACTTCAGCCACGCCGGCTCCAACTTGGTTGTCAAGCGCAGCGCCGAATTCCGGATGGTGAAGCACGCGGTTCTTGAGGTCGGGAGCAATGTCACGATCCAAGATCAGTCATTCTTCCAGCTTACGATGCCAGACCCAAAGGTTTTCATCGGGGATAACACGGTGATCGGCCGGCGTAATATCATCACGGCGAAGAACCTAATAAGGATCGGCAGTGACGTTTTGATCGGTTCAGATGTACAGATCATCGATCATAGCCACGGCACTAAGCGTGATACGCCGATCAGGCTTCAGAAAGCGCAAATCGGCACGGTGGAAATCGGCGATGATGTGTGGATCGGGGCAGGAGCCAGGATCCTAATGAACGTCAAAATCGGCAATGGTGCGGTGATTGGGGCGAACGCCGTGGTCATAAATGATATCCCGGAATATGCGATTGCTGTTGGCTCTCCCGCGAAGGTCGTCAAATTTCGAGAATAGTGTCAGATCGGCTCGTGATCGATTTAAAGTGAGGCGCCCACATACGTCTTCCGTTCGAAAGCGCTTTTTTCGCTGCTTCAGCTTCGGTGCTCACAAACCTGTCTGTGCCTTCCGGCTAGCCTGGAATCCTTCCGCAACGGTGCACGGTTTCTCATGAAGAATGAGACGTTCCGGCCACCATTCGCCTCCCCAGACGGCGAGAAAGTTCATGGGCAGGCTTTTCCACAAAATAGAAGAACGGGACGACGAGCAGAAGGGAACCGGCGCAGACAATGACTGAGTTGGTGATGCCAAGCCGCTCTATCGCCGCCGCGGCGATGACGTGGATCAAATAAATCGAGAAACAAGCTTCGCCAACTTTCTCCATGATCGCAGACGCGTTACCACGCTCAGCGTTCGCAGCCTCGGAAAGTATCCATCCGCAGGCGAGAGCACCGAAAGGGATCATTGTCAGATAGAACCCGACCGACGTGTTGATCGTCGCCCAATAGAGAATGGAGGCGGTGGTCGCGGTTGTCGCTCTCCATAGCCAGATGTTCCCGAGATACAGCCCCGTCCGGTAGGTCTGGGCGATGTAACAGCCCATGAACCAGGCTGGCAGAGAGACCACCCAATTCAGTGACGGGCCGTAGATCTGCGCGCTGCCAAACTTATCAGAGCCCAAACTGATGACGGTGAGGTAGGAGATGATAATGGAAACGACTATCATCGCCGGCCAGCCGAATTTCCGTGAAATTGGAAGGAACAGTGGGTAGAGCGAATAGTAAATGACCTCGCAAACCACGGACCACAAGATGTAGCCGTCGACCGGGTTGTAAGCACGAAGTCCAACCCACTGCGCCAGAACCAGCGCCACAGCGGTTGGAATCATGATCCTGAGGTAACGCCTCTTTAGAAAAGCCAACGCCGACATTTCCGCCGTTCGGAACGGAAAGTGAATGCAGAACCCCGAGATGACAAAGAAGACTATGACGGCGGGGTGGCCGGTAAAGATGTATCGCGAAATGCCTGGCATTGACGGCCCAAGCAAATGCGCAAACACAACAGACAGAGCGGCGACTGCTCTGACGGTATCCAGGCCTTCGATTCTATTTGAAAGTGGAAATGATCGCATTTCGCTAACGTAACCGTTAAGCGAAAACTTTAGCAAGAGACAACTATTAGTGTACCTCGTGGTACCTATATTGTGTTGCTGCGCCCGAAAAGTCAGCCCCTACGCGGCTCTCTGCCCGGGAGCCGGGCACCCCCGACACCCACACAACCCGGAGCCCAACCCATGCTCGTCCACAACTGGCGCGCGGTGATCAAGCACGCCTGGTCCGTCCGCCTCATGGTCCTGGCGCTGCTCTTCATTGTCCTTGAGCCCGTCATCAATTTCGTCGCCGCAACCTGGGTGTCGCGCAACCTCTACATCCAGCTCGCCATGTCGGCGGCAACGGGGCTTTTCGCCGTGGCGGCGATCGTCGCCCGCATCTTCGTTCAGCAGAAAATCTCAGGAGAATTGAATGGCAAACCGCCTGCAGAAGGGTAGTGCCGCCGCCGCCATGGCTGTGGCGCTGGTCGGCTCGTTCGAGGGATTGCGCCAGAATGCCTATCCCGATCCAGCCACGAGAGGGCAGCCGTGGACCATTTGCTACGGCAGCACCAATGGCGTCAAACCAGGCGATCACAAGACGGTGGAGCAGTGCAAGGCGCTACTGGCGCTGGAGCTGAAGACCTATGCGAGCGGCGTCGAAAGCTGCGTGCGTGTACCCCTGCCGGATGCCCGCTTCGTGGCGCTGACCTCATTCGCCTATAATGTCGGCGTTACGGCGGCCTGCGGCTCGAGCGCGGTCAAGCTGATCAACCAGGGGCGGACGGCCGAGGGCTGCGAGGCGCTTTTGAAGTGGAACCGCGCCGCCGGCATCACCTTTCCCGGCCTGACGCGCCGCCGGCAGAAGGAACGCCAATTCTGCCTGGAGGGCATCTGATGTTCTCCCTGCTCGATACGCTCAAGCTGGGCGCCGGCATTGCCGCCGGGCTGATGTTCTATCACCTCTATGCCGTTTCGATCGGCTACCCCTCGGCCGCCCGCGAGGCGCGCGCCGGCTATATCCTGCTGGCCGAAAAGAGCGCAGCCGATGCGAAAGCCGCCGAGATGGAGCGCCAGCGCAATGCGGCGGCCGAGGCCACCGAAGAGCACCGCAAGCGCCTTATGGCCGCGGAAGGCGCCGAGCAGGCCGCCAAAGACACACTCGAAATCGAGATCCAATCCTATGAACTCCAGCTTTCGGAAAAGAACCGCGCTTGCGCTGTCACTGCTGCTGATCGTCAGTGGCTGCTCCGCCACTGAGCGGCTGAACAGGGCGGCGGTGGTGAAGGGGCAGGGGGCGGCCGGCATCGTGCTGCCGCCATTGCCCGATGATCTCCTGAGGCAGGAAGCGCATGCGCCTGTCGTCGAAGGCGAGCCGGTCATCGCCATCCTCGCCCGCGAGCGCCAGGCGCTCGACCGCGCCAATGCCCGCCAGGGACGCACCGTTCGCTTCTATGCCGACCTCACCAGCAGATTTGGAACACGCCGATGATGAATGCGATTTCGCTTGCCCTGACAAGCCCGATCGGCGGAGCTGAGCTGGCGCCGCCGCCATGGGTGCCGGATGCCAACCGCTATATGCCGGCCGCGACCGGAACCCGCTGGCCGGCCGGCTTCACACAGACTTACGCGGCAGGGCTGAATTACCAGTGCTCGAAGCTGTTCTTCGGCTCGCCGGATTATCCGGCCAATGATTTCCTTATCCCCTTTACCGGCTTCGGCCTGACCGAGGGCGGCAATGCGCCTCAGGAAACGGTGAACCCGAATGCCAATATCGAGATCGACGAGGTCTTCTTCATTCATCCCGACGGCACCGAATATCCGGTGCTTTTCGGCGGGGCCGCAGCGGCGACCGTCACGGCTGCGACGGGCATCGTCTATGGCCAGGTCACGCTTCCCGTAGCGCTGCCGGCCTGGTCCGTCTTCGGGATCCGCACGGTTTGGCACGGCACTGTCGGCAACACCTATATCGGCGGTTACCGCTGCCAGCGCCACCGCGGCGAGAAATATTGGGCGGCAACCGATCTGGTCTCCGTGCAGGCGCTTGCGAGCGCCAATGGGCCCAGTACTCCGGACCGTGACCCGGATGCCTTCTACAACACGGTCGGGAATGTCAGCAATTCGCAGCCGCTCGCCTATGGGCCGGCATTGATCCTTGCCAAAGGCTGGGATGGCAGGCCGGTTCCCCTGGTGCTTGCCGATAGCCTGGTTGAGCGCCAGGAGATCGCCGCATCCGCTGATGCCCGGCGCAACATGGGTATCTGGCGACGCTGGTTCGACCAGAGAGATCCTGTCTGGGGAAGCCTCGTTCCCCTCGTCATGGGCGGTCCAGGCGCCAAGTCGGTGCAGGAGTTGGCGACATCGGCCACTCTCCGTTGGAGCATGATCGATGCCATCAAAACCACCTATAATGGCGGCAAGGATATCTGGACCTTTGCATTCGACCAGTCGGGCCGCAACGACAACAACGCCACCGCATCCACCTGGTCCAACACCAAGTTCGGCCTGGTGGACCGCGTGAAGGCCCGCTATGGGGCAGGCACCCATGTGGTCGGCATCACCCTTATGCCCACCTTTACCTCCAGCGATGCAGGCCGCACCGTCGCAGGCTTTTCGGTGGCCACTCTGTGGAACGCCGTGACCGGCACGCTTGCCACCGTCAACACCAGCATCAAGGCCAGCACACGTTACACCAGGGTTATCGACATGGTGCCGGCCTTCATGTCGGACGCCGATCCGACCAAGGGCCCGGCCGCCGAGCTGTTTCCGCTCGGCAACGTGGTGGGGCACCCCGGCAACCAGGATGGCGTCACCAACTGGGACACCATGAAGCTGCCGGCTGCAGTGCCGCTCGGCTCCCGCATCATGTTCGAATACCAGCCCGGGCTCTGGACCTCGCGCACGCTGATCGGCAGGACGGACAATGGTGACGGGACGGCCGACTACAAGGTCTCCGAGATCTTTGCCACCAACGTCCAGGACAATGCGACGGTCTTGGCCCACGGCATGAATTCGGATTTCATCCACCCGGCTCTTCACGGGATACTGAGGACGGTCGGCCGTATTCCGCAATCCGAGAAGCTGAAATTTTATCCCTAGAGCATGATGCCGAAAAGTGTGTGCGGTTTTCGGACGCCATCATGCTCTAACTATTTAATTTAGAACAGGATACAGCGAGCGGCGATAGAGATGACATCCAATGACGATATTCTCCGCGCTCTCGGGCGCGTCGAGGGAAGGCTGACCGGTATCGAGGAAAACGTGGCGCTGCTGCGCAACGAGGTCAGCGACGAGAAGGCCAACGCGCACGACAGCCGCGCCGTGATCCACACCCGGCTCGACGAGCAGGCAAGGCAGATCGCAAATCTCGATACCAGAGTGGCGATCAGCGGCGGTGTCGACGCCCGGATCCGCGAGGAGATCAAGAGCCTCAAGGAGACCGTCGAAAAAAACCAGGAGGCGGTGGCGCCGGCGCTGGAAGAGTGGAAACGGATGAAATCGATCGGGTACGGGATATCGGGGCTGATTGCCTTTGCCGGGCTGACGATCGGGGGAATGATTGCCTATGCCAGCGATGGCGCGGTGGCGGCGCTGAGGCATTGGTTGAAGATCAGTTGAGCAATCGCTCACCGTTATTCGGTGCGGGCTCGATGTTCCATCAAATCGTTCTGCAGCATCTTCTTTCCGAGAGGTGAGTCAGCAAAACATAATTTTAGACTTTGCTAACGAACAAAACGACGCCCTGCTGGTTTTCCTCTTAGGAGGAAACAGTCATGAAGAGTATGAACCATCGCCAAGTTCGCATTCCCGGCCCACGGGAGCATGATGTCGCCGAGCATCGCCGCAAGTTCGGGATCGGCCCGGCGGAGGAGAAGAAGCTGAAGAAACTTCTCGGGTCGCGCGCGCCACTGCATGAGATCCAGGCGAATGCGCCACCGCGGCAACCGCGGTGGCGATAGCGACCGCGTCGCTTCTCACGCCGCGTTACGACGATGATTCAAAGAGTGAGGGAACGGAGCAACGAGCCCCGGAGGCGAGGGAGAGAAATCCCGCTAGCGGGCTTCCCAGGTAACCGATAACGCTCCTGACCCATCCGACTCGCTGAAAACCCCGCTTCGGCGGGGTTTTTGCTGGCCCGGTGATAAAGTTCTCTATCTTCCCCGGGGTAGAAGAACACCAGTCTAACGATTAGAACATGAGGGGAACAATTGTGGCTTGTCCCTCCACCGGATGTTCGCGCACGCGGGCCTATTTCGGTGCCGTGACTCGCGGAACTTCCATTAACGACCGGAGTTGTGGCCGACGGACCGTGCAGCAGGTCTCGTCTCCTGTACCACTGCTGCTACCCCTGCAGATGCTGTGCGGTCCACTCTCTCATCTTATATCGCGGAAACGCTCTCCTCCCCGGCGATGAACCGCAACGATTTCGGTCGGTGCCCGTTCAACCGCCCGGGCGACGGTGCGCGAGCCTTGCAAGTGGATCAACGCCGCAATTGGCGCGCCAGCATGAGGATGTAGTCGTCGGCGATATCGGCGACCACCATTGCGGCTTCCGCCGGCGGATATCCCCTGCCGATCGCCTCGCTGAGGATCCTCATCACGGCAGGTTCGAGCGCTTCCCGGCAGTCGGCCAGACTGTCGACATGCGCGCAGTTGGGACGAAATTCCAAGACGTTGCTCATGGCTAACCCTCCATATGATCGAGCTCGGCCCCTGTGCATGGAAGCCGGCCTCTCTGCCAAGAGGCGGGCCACGGTTCCGGCGAGCTGCTTCAGGAACCAGATATGCTATCCTGATGATAGGATGGCACAGGGCCCGATGTATACAAGCGCATGCTGATATTAAGGTAAGCCAGTAGGGTTAATTCGTCCGCTGATGTTGCATCATGGCATCGCAAGATGCAGAGGCGGGAGCCGTTCGAGCTCCACGCCGGCAAGTCCATATCCTGGTTCAGACGCTGATGCGGCGGCCGGCCTTGTCAGCCTCTTTGCGATCGGCGCCATACTTTTCGATGATGTGCTTGGCATCCTCGTTGGAAATGCGGTGTTTCTTCGCGAAGTAGATGACGTCATAGGGTCCGTCGGTCGCGGTGGCTTTTTTCGTTTTGTCATTGGTCATGATTTTTCCTTTCATGGAAATGTTGAGCTGAGTGGCGCGTCACGTCAGGACGCGCCAGCTGCATCGTCTCAGCAGGTTTAGAGAGCCGGTATCACATCAACGTCAGCCGGATGGGCTTCGTTCCGGATTAGCGATGAGACCGGGCCGTCATATGTTTTTCCCAGATCTGGGTTGCCTGAGCTGCGGTGCCGGTCTTGTGGAAGCGCAACAGGTGCAGTCCTTCCGCCCGTCGTTTTTCGTCAAACGCGCTGTTTTCGTAGTCGGAGCCTTCGACGATGCTCTCGCTTTGAAGAACGGCCTTCAACTCCTGTACGAAGTGGCCGGTGATGTTGAAAAGCGCGTCGTTCTCGGGTGCGTGGTTCATCGTTTTTCCTATCGGTGGTCGCGTGCCATTAAACGCGATGCTGGTTCAGCAAGCCGCGTTGGTAAAAAGCATCAAGCAATCCGCGCCCCTATGGGAAGGCTGGTGTCGGACAGCGTTTAGCCGTGTCTGTCTGGAGTTCCATATAGCGTGCAGCAACGCCGCCCTACGAATCGAGGATGCGGCGCGGCAGGTCAGAAGGAGGCACCATAAACCACTTGCCTCCGCGATACCATGTCAATCGCGATCCGGGTTCTCCCGGTTTGCTGCGGCAGGAGAAACCAGGCGCAGATGCGCGGTGGTCTTGCCGGGCTGATGGCGGGCCGGGTGAAGGGGAAGGACCATGCTTTCCCGCAGCATCGCTTCGATCAGCTTCAGGCGGTCGAATTGTCGTCGGTGATTGTCGTAGAGCCTGTCCAATAGCTCGTAGGCCGGTCCGACGGGGCTGCCTTTGAGCTCCAGTTTCCTGATCAACATTTCCTGACTGGCGATGCGGTGCGCAGCCTCCACGATATGACAACGGGCGAGCTTCAGGTCTTGCCGGCGGTATCGTGTGGAAACCATATGCTTTGCTTCCCCCTTGTCTCATCCGGCAGCAGCACGACGGCCGTTTCGGTTCGCCGCCGCGCGGCGCCTTCCAGCGATCAGCGAAAATCCGAGGATCGCTTCACCGTTGAATGCATGATGCGCTCCTCATGCCTCCAAATGGGTCTGGCCACGGCGTTATCAATGGCGGCCGGCGATGAAGTGCGGTCAGATAAAAGGGCGCGGCCGATCCGATGCGACAAACAGCCGACAAACCGGGGAGGCCGGTTCCAGGTGCATTCGCTCCGGCCGGCCGAAAAGCCCGCTGCAAGCAGGCTTTTCTTTTGGATTCGAGCCGTCAGGCCGCGCTGAATGGCACGGCGACGAAGGTCTTGTTACCAGAAGCGGCTCTCAAGCCGCGTTGAATGGCACGGCGACGAAGGTCTTGTTACCGTCGCGTTCGACGAGCAGCAGCACCGATTTGCGGCCGGCGTTGCCGGCCTCGGCAATCGCCGTCTTGGCATCGCGGGTGTTGTGAACCGGCCGGTCGTTGACGGAGACGATGACATCGCCCGATTGGATGCCAGCCGCAGCGGCCGACTTGTCCGGGTTGACGCTGGCGACCACTGCGCCGCTGATGGAGCGCGGCAGGTTGAGCTGCTGGCGCATGTCGGGCGTCAGGTCGGCAAGGCCGATGCCGAGGCTCGGCTGGCCGCTGGCCTCGCCCTTGCTGTCCAAGCTTTCGGCGGCCGCCTGTTTCTGGCCATCCTCATTGCCGCCGACGGTGACGTTAAGATTGATCACCTTGCCGTCACGCCAGACCCTGAGCGATTTTTTGGCGCCCGGCGAAAGGTCGGCCACCAGCCGCGACAGATCCTTCGGCGTCTTGACGCTGTCGCCGCCGACCGATGTGATGATATCGCCCGGCTTGACGCCGGCCTGCGCCGCCGGTGTATCGGCGGTGACGGCGGCAACCAGCGCCCCGCCTGTTTTGTCGAGGCCGACGGCATCGGCGACGTCTTTCGTCACCGGCTGGATCTGCACGCCGAGATAGCCGTGATCGATTGAACCGTTCTTCTGCAGCTTGGCGACGATCGCCTTGGCCTCGTCGGAAGGAATGGCGAAGCCGACGCCGACACTGCCGCCGTTCGGCGAATAGATCGCGGTGTTGATACCGACGACATTGCCGCTGCGATCGACGAGCGGTCCGCCTGAGTTGCCATGGTTGATCGGCGCGTCGATCTGGATGAAGTCGTCATAAGGCCCGCTGTGCAGGTCGCGACCGCGCGCCGAGACGATACCCGCCGTCACCGTGGTGCCGATGCCAAAAGGGTTGCCGATCGCCAGGATCTGGTCGCCGAGCTTCAACCGGTCGGAATCGCCCCAGGCAATGGTCTGCAGCGGTTTGGGCGCCTCTATCTTCACGACGGCGACATCGGATTTCGGGTCGGTGCCGATCAGTTTGGCCGGCAGTTCCGTGCCGTCATCAAGCGTTACCTTGATGTCGACGGCATTGTCGATGACATGGTTGTTGGTGACAACAACGCCGTCCGGGCTGATGATGAAGCCGGAGCCGAGCGCCATCGCCTGCTGCGCAGGGTGGTTTTTCGGTGCCTGGCGCGGCAGCGGGATGCCCTGATCCTCGAAGAACTGGCGGAACTGCTCGTCCATCGGCAAGCCCTGCTGGTCGGCGCTGACATCGGTCGCCTTCATTGTCGTGGTGATGGTGACGACGGCAGGCTTGTCGGCATCGACGATGGACGCGAAGGAGCCGCTCGCAGCGAGAACGCCGCCGCTATCAGCTGGTGCGGCAACGGCGTTGGGCGCGTTGATGGTGAAGGGAAGGCAGGCCGCGCCGGCGATGATCGCAGCCCCGACCAGCGCTGCAGCGCGATGTTTGCTCAAGATGTGTGACATGGTGATGGTCCCTTGCGAGAGTGTTGGCTTTGAATGGCGTCGGGGTTCCATGGCGTCGTAGTTTATGTCTTGGGACCTGGCGTCGGATGGCATTTGGCGCCAATGCTTCTCATCGCAGTCGTTGGAGTGGCGACCGGGCGAATGGAAGAATTGGCGCTCGAGATTCATATGATCGCGGCCGGCGGATTTACAAATTAAATATTGATCATGTTTATATTGCCGATTTGTAAGATATTACTGGAGTTTAATCTTCGCGCCGAAGATTTTTGGACCGGGTGCCGCACGCCGGAACGTCCCGCCGAGGTTTGGCTTCGCAGCGCGTTCTCCGCAGCGATTTCATTCGAAAATAAACGGACTTATTCCCGGAGGCGGTGATCCGATCATCGCGTGCGCCCGTAATTTTGCCGGCAGACGATCACGCTGCTGTTTCTGGAAATTGTCGTTCCGAAACCTGTTGCGAATATAAAATGTTAGTAGACTCTAAATTATTTCTTCTTCAGAAAGTAAAGACTGCGAATCGGCGGGTTTCGCGGTGGCATATGAGGGGCGATGAGCAAGGCAGCAGGGCAGGGGCGCAACGGCAAGCGCGGTGTGCATGTGACGTTGAGCGATGTGGCGAAGAAGGTGGGCGTCAGCCCGATCACCATCTCGCGTGCGCTTCGCAATCCCCAGATCGTCTCGGAGGATCTGCGCGAGGTGGTCCTGCGCACGGTCGGCGAGATGGGCTATATCCCCAATCTTGCGGCTCGCGCCTTGGCCGGCCGCCACAACGGCACCGTCGGCGTCATCACGCCCGCCTTGCACCAATACGGCTTCACCGACCTGATGATCGGTATCGAGGACCGCTTCCGCGACACCGAATTCACCGTGCAATATTCCAATACGCTGCGCCATGTCGAGGGGGAGGCTGGCCTGCTGAAATCCTTCCTGACGCAGAAGCCGGCCGGCGTCATCATCGCCGGCGCCGAATCCTATCGTGATCTTCTGCCGCTGATCGAGCGTGCGGCCTGTCCGATCGCCCATATCGCCGACCTCAGCCAGGAGCCGCAAACGCTGGTCGTCGGTCTCGATCATTATGCGGCCGGCGCCGGACCCACCCGTTTCCTGCTGTCGAGGGGCTATAACAGGATCGCTTTCATGGGCCGCGGCGCGGATGTCCGCTCGCGCCGCCGTATCGAAGGTTATGAGGCTGCGATGCGGGAAGCCGGCCGTTTCGACCCCGATCTGATCATCGGCGGCGATGCGCCAAGCCGCACCGGCCTCGGCAGGGAGTTGTTCTCCAGCCTGTTGCAGCGCGTGCCGGATATCGATGCGGTCTATGCCCAGAGCGACGAAATGGCACTTGGCGTCCTCATCGAATGCAAAGCGCGCGGTATCCGCGTGCCGGAGGATGTCGGCATCTGCGGCTTCAACGATCTGGAATTCTCTGCCTTCACCGAGCCGTCGCTGACGACGGTGCACATCCCGCGCTACGATATCGGCTACCGCGCCGCCGACATGCTGCTGCACGCCGTCCGCGACGAGCCCGCTGGTGAAGACAAGGCCGATGTCGGCTTTACGATCATCCCGCGCGGCTCGACGCGGTAGGTTTCCAACAGTATCTGCCGAGGTGATGGCTGCCCCTCACCCTAACCCTCTCCCCGTAAACGGCGCGAGGGGACGTGCCACGCGAGACGTTAGCGGGAAACTGAGAGGTCGCAGCTATTCCCCTTCGCCCCGAACGGGGAGAAGGTGCCGGCAGGCGGATGAGGGGCAGCCCGGCCCCTCAATCCCTATCAGATATCGCTTGCAGCACTCGACCAGAGATCGGCAGCTTCGGCTGCCGTCATGCGCCGCACCTCGGCCTCGTGGCTGCGGCTGGCAAAGAGTTCGCTGGCCATGATCTGTTCGGCAAGATCGGCAGGGAGCGAAAGGATGACGCGGCCTTCACCATTGTGCAGGCCGCCGAGTTCGGTGCGCTTGCCCGTCACCATGCCGCCGGCGACCGTGTTGTTGGTCTCCGGATCGATCAGGATGAACGAGCCGGACAGCCGGTTCTGCTCATAGGGGTCGAAGATCGCTGCTTCGTCGAAGACAAGCCGGACTTTGCCGATGGCGTTCATGTAGAGCCGCTGGGCTGCAGTCCAGCTGCCGGTCTTCAGCTCGAGCTGGCTGAGCGGCTGCACCTGAACGCGCTGGCGGCGCGAACCGCTCTTCAGCCAGTAGCGTTTTCCAGGCTCGATGCCCTCCGGCTGCAGAGCGACGATCTGCGCGTCGAAGGCAAGGCCGACCTGCGGCTGGGCGTCGATCGAGACGATCATGTCGCCGCGCGCAACGTCGACCTGGCGGTCGAGCACCAGCGTGATCGCGTCGCCGGCAACGGCCGCGTTGCGGACGAGATCGAAGGTGACGATCTTGGAGACATTGGCGACCATGCCGGACGGCAGGATCATGACGCTGTCGCCAGGTTTGACCGAGCCGCCGGCAACCGTGCCCTGATAGCCGCGGAAGCTTTCGCCCGGACGCGAGACGCGCTGGACCGAAAGGCGGAAGCCAACCGTCTGCGACGAACGCACGGTGGCAAGCTCCAGCGTCTCCACCAGCGTCGGGCCGCTGTACCAGGGCATGGCCGCCTGGCCGGAATAGACGACGTTTTCGCCCTTCAGCGCCGACATTGGAATGGCGGTGATCTGCTTGACGCCGAGCGACAGCGCAAATTCCCGGAATTCATGAGTGATCTTGTCGAAGCCGGCCCGATCGTAGCCCGTCAGGTCGATCTTGTTGACCGCAAGTACGAACTGCTTGATCCCGAGCAGCGAGGCGATCGTCGCGTGACGGCGCGTCTGTTCCAGAATGCCGAAACGCGCATCGACCAGCAAGATGGCGAGATCGGCAGTCGAGGCGCCGGTCGCCATGTTGCGGGTATATTGCTCGTGGCCGGGCGTGTCGGCGACGATGAAGGAGCGCTTGTCGGTCGAGAAATAGCGATAGGCGACATCGATGGTGATGCCCTGTTCGCGCTCGGCCTGCAGGCCGTCGAGCAGCAGCGCGAAGTCGGGCAGGCCGAGATCGTTCTGCTTGCCGGTGGAATCGCGCTGCAGCGTGGCGGCCTGGTCTTCCTTGACCGCCTTGGTGTCCCAGAGCAGGCGGCCGATCAGGGTCGACTTGCCGTCATCGACACTGCCGCAGGTAATCAGCCGCAGCGGGCGCGTGTCGCGCTGGGCCTTTAGCGGCTCGGCGGCGGGCAGGCTGACGACGGTGGCGGCCGAGACGGCGGTTTGGGCTGCGGTCATCTCAGAAATATCCTTCACGCTTCTTCTTTTCCATGGAGCCGGACTGGTCGCGGTCGATGGCGCGGCCCTGGCGTTCGGACACCGTTGCGATTTCGAGTTCGGCAATCACCTCTTCAAGGGTGGTTGCCTGTGAGCGGATGGCGCCGGTCAGCGGGAAGTCGCCGAGGGTACGGAAGCGGATCATGCCTTCCTGGCGGACTTCGCCGGGCAGCAATTCCAAACGCGGATCCTCGGCCAGGATCATCATGCCGTCGCGTTCCACGAACGGCCGCGTCTTGGCGTAATAGAGCGGCACCAGCGGAATGTCCTCGGCCTGGATGTAGCGCCAGATATCGACTTCCGTCCAATTCGACAGCGGGAAGGCGCGCACGCTCTCACCCTTGCGGATCATGCCGTTATAGACGTTCCACAGTTCCGGCCGCTGGTTGCGCGGATCCCAGCGATGGTCGGGGGTGCGGAAGGAATAGATTCGCTCCTTGGCGCGGCTGGCTTCCTCATCGCGCCGCGCGCCGCCGAAAGCCGCATCGAACTGGCCGGCATCGAGCGCCTGGCGCAGTCCCTCGGTCTTCATGATGTCGGTGAAGGCGGCCGAACCGTGGGTGAACGGCGTGATGTTTTCGGCCGCACCGCGCGGATTGATGTGCTCGATCAGATCGAGATCGTACTTCTTAGCGGTCGCGTCGCGGAACGCGATCATCTCCCGGAATTTCCAGCCGGTGTTCACATGCAAGAGCGGGAAGGGCACACGGCCGGGATAAAAGGCTTTACGCGCCAGGTGCAGCAGCACCGACGAATCCTTGCCGATCGAATAGAGCATGACGGGACGCTCGAATTCGGCGGCAACCTCGCGGAAGATGTGGATGGATTCGTTTTCCAGCGCCTTCAGATGCGGGTCGAGTGGCGCCTTGGCGCTCTGGGGATTGCTGAGTTCCGTATCCGGACGGTTATCGGGCATGTTTTACTCCAGACTGTCGATCCTTTGCGGTGTGCCGCAAAGCAGTTCCTGATGCTGGCTTCTCCAAGGCTGCGGCGGTGGCCGCGCCCTCGTTCGGTAAGCCGTGAAGTTGATTATTGTGCGGCGATGACGGCGGCTTCTTCGGCGACATGCAGGCCGCATTCGCGCGTCTCGTCCTGCTCCCACCACCAGCGGCCGGCGCGTTCCGGCTCGCCGGGCTTGATTGCCCGCGTGCAGGGCTCGCAGCCGATCGAGGGATAGCCACGCTGATGCAGCGGATTGACCGGCACGCCGTTGTCGGACACGAAGGCCTTGATCGCCTCCAGGTCCCAATCGGCGAGCGGATTGACCTTCAAGAGGTGGCGTTCGGCGTCGTATTCGGCAAACGGCGTTTCGGCGCGGTTGGCCGATTGGCCGCGGCGCAGGCCGGTGATCCAGATCGCGGCACCTTCCAGCGCACGGGCCAGCGGCTTCAGCTTGCGCACGCCGCAGCAGGCATGCCGGGCCTCGACGCTCTCGTAGAAACCGTTGAGGCCGTATTGCGCCGCATAGGCGTCGAGATCGACCTTTTCCGGCTCGAAGCGGCGGATCTGAATGTCGTACTGGCTTTCCGTCTCTGCAATCAGCGACAGCGTCTCGGCAAACAGCCGGCCGGTCTGCAGCGTCGCGACATCGATCGGCAGGCGGTGTGTGCCGATCTCGGCGGTAATCACCTGGTCCTCGATGCCGAGCGAGGTGGTGAACACCACGCGGCCGCCAAGGCCGGAGACCAGCGACAGACGTCCGGCGAGGTCGAGACCCGCCAGCGTGTCGTTGAGCGCCTCGGCTTCAGCAATCGGATTGTTAACAGTCATGGAATCCTGTCCTTTGTTGACCGGAGTATCGCAGCTTGAGCATGGATCGGACAGAAAAAGGGATTTCGAAAGCTGCGGCCACAGGAGCAAATATCTCTCCGAAGCTGCCGCGATGCAGAAAAGCAGCCGCCTGCGGATGAAATCCACACAGGCAGCTTAATGTCTATAGAAATGGTAGTGTTATTACACGCCGCCTGTCAACCGGAAATCTGAAGTGATGCCGAAAATGATGCAGAAGGCGCGGTTTTGGCATAAATTAAGGGCGCTAGGCCAAGAATAAAAAACAAGGTCAAAGCGCTTGTTCCTCAAGGGTTTTCTCGGCGCGTTCAAATTCCGTTCATGCTGGCTGTGCCATAGAGGCGAAGGTACTTCCGTAGCGGTGCGAAGATTCGCGCCGCCTGTGTGTGTCGATGGTCTGAGATGATTACGCAAAAGGCGAAATATGCGCTGCGGGCGCTGACGGTCTTGGCTGATGCCGATGCCGACGAACCGGTGATGATTTCCGACATCGCCGCGCAGCAGAAGATCCCGAAGAAGTTCCTCGAGCAGATCCTGCTCGACCTGAAACATCACGGCATCGTCGTCAGCCGGCGCGGCAAGCAGGGCGGTTATCTCCTGTTGAAGCCCGCCCATACCATCACCTTCGGCGAGATCCTGCGCATCGTCGACGGTCCACTCGCGCCGCTTCCTTGCCTGTCGATCACCGCCTATCGAAAGTGCGACGATTGCGACGGCGAGCAGAACTGCCAGATCCGCCACGTCTTCGCCAAGGTGGCCGACGCCACCCGCAAGGTGCTGTTTTCGACGACCATCGCCGACGCCGCCCAGCCGGCGCGCACCGCCGAAGTCACCCGGTTGCTCGCCTGAGCGGCTTCTCCAAAACCGGCGACGGGGTCGCCTTCTTCAAGATTTGGTGAAATACCTTTTCTTCGCCCCGCGATGCTCCACCTGCCTGCCCATGCGGTAGGGAGGATATCATGTCTATAATTTCAGCACGGCGGATAGCGGCTGCGGCCATGCTGTCTATGGCTTTTGCCACCAGTGCAATTGCCCATCACGGCTGGTCCTGGGCCGAGGCGGACCAGATTGAACTGCGCGGCACCATCGAGAAGATCTCCATGGGCGGGCCGCATCCAACGCTCGATATTGCCACCGCCGATGACGGCGTCTGGCTCGTCGAACTCGGCAATCCGCGCCAGACGGAACGCTCCGGTTTCGTCGAAGGCGTGGCCAAGCCCGGCGACCAGGTGGTGGTCCTTGGAAACCGTTCGCAGGATCGAAAAGAGAAGCGGCTGAAGGCGGTGCGTCTCACCATCGGCGAGAAGCGCCACGATATCTATCCCGACCGCATCAAGACGAACTGACCTCTGGGCGAACTGAGCTGTGATCGACATTCTCGAATGGCTGTCGGCGACGACTCCCGCGGTCGCGCTCCGGCGCTCCGGAACACTCTACATGTTCGTCAACGCAGCCCATATCCTGGCGATCGGCCTCTTGCTCGGCGCCATCCTGCCGCTCGATCTGAGGCTCGCCGGCTTCTTCCGCAAGGTGCCGGTTGAGATCGTCGCGCCGTTTCTGTCACGCTCCGCCGGCGTCGGCCTTGCCGCGGCTATTCTAACCGGCTTCTGCCTCTTCAGCGTCCGGGCAGTCGAATATGCCGGCAATCCCGCCTTCCTTACCAAGCTCGGGCTGATTGCCCTCGGCATTCTCAACCTGTCGATTGTGCATCTCGGGCAAGGGTGGAAAATGGTGCTTTCCCTCGGCATCGTCCGGCCTGACCTGCGCTTCTCCGCCGCCCTGTCTGCCGCCATCTGGATTGCCGCCGTGATCGCCGGACGGTGGATCGGGTTTCTTTAAGGCATTAGCGAGCTGTCGGCGACGCGCCCGTCCGAGGCACTGCGGGTTCAAAATGCTTGTTCGAATTCATCGCCCGAATCCTCTGCCGCGCCCATCCCACGATCAGCCTCTCAGCACGCGCCGCGCCTCATAAGCTTCCAGGAACTCCGGAGAGGCGACGTCATCGGCCAGCGCGCGAAGCGCAGAAGCGGAAGGACCCAGCACCACCTCGACGCGCTGATTGGCATCAGCCCATAGGGCCAATGCTTCGTGCAGGCGTTGCTCGCCAAGCGTCGTCAGCATTGCGTGCTTCGTGCGGCCATCATGTTCGTCCGGCATGAGTTCGATCAGTCCGTCCCGGACGAGCGGGCGAAGTGCGTGGGTCAAAGCGGAAATGCTGACGGCAACGCGCTCGGCGAGCGATAGCAAGGTTGGCCATCCATGGCTGCCCTCGTGCGACGCTGCTATCTGGGTCAGAAGTCCGACTTGAGTGGCCTTCAGGCCGGTTGGCGCCACCGCGTCATCATAAATCTGCCCCAACCGCCGTGACGCGCGTCGAAGGGCGGTGTTTGTGCACACGAGTTCGGCCAGGAGCTCCGGCGGGCTCAGCCTGCCCGCGCGCAACTCCTCCCCTGGATCGCCAATCGAAAGTTTCTTGCCCATCCTAGTAAAATAGTTGAGGGCTCATCCATTGACAAGAGGACGTCGCGACCATACGTAAACTTGAGCACTCAACCAAATAGGATTTTGACATGTCTGCATCATCGCTCAAGCCCGTCGCCCTCGTCACCGGCGCCTCCGCTGGCATCGGCGCCATCTACGCCGCGCGTCTCGCCGAAAAGGGGTATGACCTCATCCTCGTCGCCCGGCGGGCCGATCGTCTGAAGGCGCTCTCGGACAAGCTCGGCGCTGCCCACGGCACGAAAGTCGAGGTCGTGGAAGCCGACCTGACGAGAGACGCCGACGTCACCCGCGTCGAAAAGCTGCTGAAAGAAAATTCAGCGATCACGCTCCTCGTCAACAACGCCGGCAACTCGACCTTGGCTCCGGTCGCCAAGACCGCTGAGGAAGACGCGGCCGCGATGATCGCACTCAACGTCACTGCGCTCACGCGGCTGACACACGCCATTCTGCCTGCATTCCTCAGCCGCAACCACGGCGCGATCATCAACGTCGCTTCGGTCCTGTCCTTTCATGCCCTGCCGATCAGCGCGATCTATAGCGGCACCAAGGGCTATGTGATGAACTTCAGCCGCGGTCTGCAGCAGGAACTGGCTGAGACCAATGTCCGCCTGCAACTCGTCATGCCGGCGGCCACGGCGACCGAACTCTGGGATTTGTCGGGCGTGCCGCTGGCATCGCTCAACCAGGCGACCGTCATGACATCCGAAAACTTGGTCGATGCAGCCCTGGCCGGGTTCGACAAGGGCGAAGACATCACGCTGCCATCCGTTGCCGACGCCACTCTCTGGGACAAGTTCGACGAAGCCCGATCCACACTGTTCGCAGCGACGCAGACCGGTGAACCTGCGCCCCGTTACCGCGCCGTCTAGACACCCGAAGGATCAAGCGCACGGATTAACCCGTACGCCAGCGGCGTCGGCAGATCCGTGCGGTTGATTGATATTCGTTTTAAGGAGATTCCATTGCCCAGCTTGTTCGACCAATTCACGCTGAAAGGCGTCATCCTCCGAAACCGCATCGCGGTATCCCCTATGTGCCAGTATTCCGCAACGGATGGCGTTCCGAACGACTGGCACAGCGTCCATCTCACAAGCTTGGCGCGCGGCGGCGCTGGCCTCGTCAACGTCGAAGCCACCGCCGTCTCTCCGGAGGGGCGGATCACGCCGGGCTGCACCGGTCTTTGGAATGATGACCAGGCAGAGGCCTTTGCGCCGATCGTCGCCGGCATCGAAAAAGCCGGCGCGGTCGCGGGAATCCAGATCGGCCACGCCGGCCGCAAGGCCAGTGCAAACCGCCCGTGGGAAGGCGACGATCATATCGCCGATAGCGACCCGCGCGGCTGGGAAACCATCGCACCGTCCGCCCTCGCGTTCGGCGGCGGCCTAAAGAAGGTGCCGCGCGCCATGACCAAGGCCGACATCGATCGCGTCCGTGGCGACTTCGTCGCTGCGGCGATCCGCGCGCGCGACATCGGATTCCGCTGGCTCGTGCTGCATTTTGCGCATGGCTACCTCGGCCAAAGCTTCTTCTCGTCGCATTCAAACCAGCGTGACGACGAGTATGGCGGCAGCGCCGATAACCGCGGACGCTTCCTCTTGGAGACGCTGGCGGCCGTTCGTGAGATCTGGCCCGAGGATCGTCCGCTGACGGCTCGCTTCGGCGTCATCGAGTTTGACGGTCGCGACCAGGAAACCCTGCGGGACGCGATCGATCTCGTCGGAAAATTCAAGAAGGCAGGCCTCGACTTCATCGACGTCAGCCTCGGCTTCTCAACCCCAGCCGCCAATATTCCCTGGGGTCCAGGGTTCATCGCGCCTTACGCCGATCAAGTCCGCAAGGCCACTGGCCTCCCCGGTGCCGCAAGTTGGAACATCACTCAGCCGGAGCAAGCGGACGAACTCATCCGAAGCGGGCAGCTTGACCTGGTTATGATCGGCAAAGCGATGCTCGCCAATCCGCATTGGCCCTACGAAGCCGCGCGCAAGCTCGGTGTCGAGCGTCCGTCCTGGACATTGCCTGCCCCTTACGCACATTGGCTCGCATCGTACCGCACGGCCTGAGTGATCGGGGCTCTCGACCAGCGTTGAGGGCCCTTGTCTCCTTGCTTTAAAAGACAAACCACAGCCCTCTGATTCATGGTTGCGATATCGCAGACATCGCGCCTCACGTCAGACGGGTTGGGCCGTGCGGCGATCTTGCTGACGAACGCCTCGGTCGCTGGCTTTTTCCGCGTCCGTCGAAGCCTTTCGGTACCTGCATAGACGGACAAAGTAACGTCGGACGGCTCGCTTCTTATCGATCGCTCACCGCCGCCCTTGGATTGACCCAGGGTTCCTGGTTCGAGCGCGCCAGCGGCTGTTTGCCGAGGATATGGTCGGCGGCCTTTTCGCCGGTCATGATCGACGGGCCGTTCAGGTTGCCGTAGGTGACGTGCGGGAAGATCGAGCTGTCGGCGACGCGCAAGGCCTCGATGCCGATCACCCGGGTCTGCGGATCGACCACCGCCATCGGGTCGTCCTTGGCGCCCATCTTGCAGGTGCCGCAGGGGTGATAGGCGCTTTCCAGGTGTTCGCGCAGGAAGGCGTCGATCTCTTCGTCGCTCTGCACGCCTTCTCCGGGCTGGATCTCCGGGCCGCGATAGTCGTTGAAGGCCGCTTGCCCGAAGAGTTCGCGGGTGAGGCGCACGCAGTGGCGGAATTTCTCCCAGTCCTCGGCATGGCTCATATAGTTGAAGCGCAGCACCGGGTCGGCCTTGGGATCGGCGGAGCGTAAGCTCACGCTCCCGCGCGATTTCGATAGATTGTAGCCGACATGCACCTGGAAGCCATGGCTTTTGGCCGCCGCCTTGCCGTCGTAGCTGATCGCCACCGGCAGGAAATGATACTGGATATCGGGCTGCTTTAGCCCGGGTGCGGAGCGCAGGAAGGCGCAGGCCTCGAACTGGTTGGAGGCGCCGAGCCCGCCCTTGGACAGCAGCCATTGCGCACCCGCCACCCCCTGCCAGAACCAGGGCAGCCAGGAATAGAGCGACACCGGCTTGGTGCTCACCTGCTGGAAGTAGAATTCCATATGGTCCTGCAAATTGGCGCCGACGCCCGGCCGGTCGGCCTTCACCTCGATCCCCATGTCTTGGAGATGGCCGCCGGGACCGATGCCCGACAGCATCAAGAGCTTCGGCGAATTGAACGAGGAGGCCGAGACGATCACCTCGCGATTGGCCTTGATCACCTCGATCCTGCCGTTGCGCTCGATCTCGACGCCGGTCGCCCGCCCGTCCTCGATCACGATCCTGCGCGCCAGCCCGTAGACGATCCCGACATTTTTCCGCTTCAGCGCCGGTTTCAGATAGGCATTGGCGGCAGACCATCGGCGGCCGGAAAAGATGGTCTGCTCCATCAGCCCAAACCCTTCCTGCTTGCTGCCGTTATAATCTTCGGTCGTCTCGAAGCCCGCCTGTTTGCCGGACTCGATAAAGGCGTGGAACAGCGGATTGGTGAAGCCGCCGCGCTGGACATGCAGTGGCCCGTCGCTGCCGCGCCAACCTTCCTCGCCGCCATGCGAATGCTCCATCCGCTTGAAATAAGGTAGAACATCGGCATAGGCCCAGCCGCTGGCGCCGAGCTCCTCCCAGCGGTTGTAGTCCTCGGCATGGCCGCGCACATAGACCATGCCATTGATCGAGGAAGAGCCGCCGATCACCTTGCCGCGCGGCGCGGTGATGCGCCGGTTGTTGAGGTTTGGCTCCGGCTCGGACAGATAACCCCAATTGTAGCGCTTCATGCTCATCGGCCAGGCAAGCGCCGCCGGCATCTGGATGAACGGCCCGAAATCGCTTCCGCCCGCCTCGATGACAAGGACGCTATTCTTACCGTCCTCGGAGAGGCGATAGGCAAGGGCGGAACCTGCCGAGCCGGAGCCGATGATAACGAAATCTGCTTGCATGGTTTTGTCTTCCCTCGAGCTGCCGTCATCCGGCTGCTTCTTGTTTTTCCCAGAGCCTGCCCCTCATCCGCCTGCCGGCACCTTCTCCCCATAAACGGGGCGAAGGGGATATGCCGCACCGCCTTCCTCAGCCTCGACGCTGCTTTGGGCACGTCCCCTCTCCCCGCGAGCGGGGAGAGGGTTAGGGTGAGGGGCAAATGCAGGGCATGTTTTTCAATTTAATAAGGCGCCACCACCGGCCCCATGCCGACGTAAACCGTCTTCAGCTCGGAATAATGCTCCAGCGCGGCCAGCGAATTCTCCCGGCCGAAGCCGGATTGTTTCGAGCCGCCGAAGGGTATTTCCACCGGGCAGAGATTATAGGTGTTGATCCACAGCGTGCCGGCCTCCAGCCGGTCGACGACGCGGTGGGCGCGGGTGAGGTCGGCGGTGAAGACGCCGCCGGAGAGGCCGAATTCGCTGGCATTGGCGCGCGCGATCACCTCGTCCTCATCGTCGAAATCGAGCACCGACATCACAGGCCCGAAGATCTCCTCGCGGGCGATGCTCATCTCGTCGGTGACATCGGCAAACACCGTCGGCTGCACGTAATAACCTTCGCCGGAGACATTGTTCGGAATGCCGCCGCCGGCAATCAGTGTCGCGCCCTCGGCCTTGCCCTTCTCGATGTAGGAGATCACCTTCTCGCGCTGCGCCCAGGAGACCATCGGCCCGACCTGCGTCGCCTCGTCCATCGGATCGCCGATCAGCATCGCCTCGGTGCGCGCCTTCAGCCGCTTCAGGAATTCGGTCTTGACAGCCTTCTGCACGAAGACGCGCGTGCCGTTCGAGCAGACCTGGCCTGTGGAATAAAAATTGCCGAGCATCGCGCCGCCGACCGCCGAATCGAGATCGGCGTCGTCGAAAACGATCAGCGGCGACTTGCCGCCGAGTTCCATCGTCACATGCTTGAGGTTGCCAGCCGCTGCCGCCGCCACCCGGCGCCCGGTCGGCACCGAGCCGGTCAGCGACACCTTGGCGACATCGGGGTGGTTGACGAGCAGCGGCCCGGTATCGCGGTCCCCCTGGATGACGTTGAAGAGTCCCTTCGGCAGCCCCGCCTCATGCAGGATCTCGGCAATCTTCAAAGCGCCAAGCGGGGTATTCTCAGACGGCTTGAACACCATGGCATTGCCGCAGATCAGCGCCGGAGCCGCTTTCCAGCAGGCAATCTGTTGCGGATAGTTCCAGGCGCCGATGCCGACGCAGACGCCAAGCGCCACGCGTTTGGTATAGGCAAAATCCTGGCCGAGCGGGATGTGCGAACCGTTGAGCCCGGCCGGCGCAACGCCGCCGAAGAATTCGAAGGCATCGGCGCCCGACGTCGGGTCGGCGACAACAGTCTCCTGGATCGGCTTGCCGGTATCGAGCGTTTCCAGTTCCGACAGCGCCCGGTTTTTCTCGCGCATGATGTCGGCGGCGCGTTTGAGAATGCGCCCGCGCGCCATCGGGCTCATCGCCGCCCATTCCGGCTGGGCGCGTTTGGCGGCCGCAATCGCCTTCTCGACGATCGCAGGCGTTGCCGCGTGCAGCCGGGCGATCACCTCGCCGGTGGCCGGGTAGAGGCTCTCGATGACGGTGCCGTCGGCATCCTCGACATATTCGCCGTCGATGAAGTGCGAGGCTTTCGGTTGGGCTTTCATGTCATTTGTCCTTGGGTGGTGCGATGTGGTTTTCCCCTTTCCCCTGGGGGGTCCAAGGGACGGGTTGAGACGAGTGGCTCGACCCCGGAGTGGCCCGTGGGGCCGGATGAGGGGGCGGCAGTCTCGGCCTTCACCCGCTGGGGAGAAGGGGAGACGCTGGCCAGAAGCGCATTCAGATAATCCTCCGTCAGCGCGATCGAGGCTTCGATGCCGATCGGCGCGGATTTCAGACTTTGCCTGATGTAGAGCCCGTCGATCATCGCCGCAGCGCCCTCGGCGATGCGTTCTGCGGCGTCAGCGGGCACGAGCCTTTTCAGATCGGCAAGCAGGTTCGAGCGCAGCCGGCTGGCATAGATCACCAGGAAGCGCCGCGTCTCTTCCGAGCGCTGCGCCTCGGCGTAAAAGGCAAGCCAGGCGGCAATCGTGTCGGGCGCAAACTGGTCGGCGTGGAAGCTGATGCGGATGACGGCGGAAAGCCGGGCGCGCGGCGTTTTGGCCGCCCTCAGCGCCGCCACCGTATCGCTGCGCAATTGTCGGAGAAGCGAGCGGATCGTCTCGATCAGCAATTGCTCCTTGCTGCCGAAGTAGTGATGCGCAAGGGCTGGCGACACGCCGGCCTGGCGGGCGATATCGGACATGGTGACGGCAAGCGAGCCGTGATCGCCGATCACCCGCAGCGCTGCATCCACAAGCGCCTTGCGGCGCAAAGGCTCCATTCCGACCTTCGGCACGGACATCTCCCCTGAAATCGGCGCCAGATTATTTTTGATTGACTGATCAATCAATAAAAATCTTTCTCGATTTGGCCGGGCGCCGATCTTTCTTTGAAAATTTGCTGCAACATATTGCTGAAGCAGGAGGTGGATCATGGCCGATGTCTTTGAGGGAACACCGACATCCCAGCTGCGCTCGAAGTGGATCTGGTTCGTCGGCCTCGGCATTCTGCTCCTGGTCTGTGGTCTGGTCGCGCTCGGCAATCTGATGCTCGCCACCGTTGTCTCCGTCTATTATGTCGGCATGCTCATGCTGTTTGGCGGCATCGTCCATCTCGTCCATGCCTTCCAGGTGCGCGGTTGGGATCACGTGCTGTTCTGGGCGCTGAGCGGCCTGCTCTATGTGCTTGCCGGCATCTCTGCTTTCATCAACCCGATCCTGACATCGGCGGCGCTGACGCTGTTTCTGTCGCTTGCACTTCTCATCGCCGGCGTCTTCCGCACCTGGGTCGGCAGGCGCATGAAGCCGGCCAAAGGCTGGGGCTGGATCGTCGTCAGCGGCGTCATCACCGCCCTTGCCGGTTTCGTCATCGTGCTCGGCTGGCCGGTGAACAGCCTCTGGATCCTCGGGCTTTTCCTGGCGGCCGATCTCATCGTCCAGGGCTGCACGACGATTGCCTTCGGTCTCGGCATCCGGGTTGAAACCGTGGAGAATGGTGACCCGGCTTTTTGACAAGCGGATGACAGGGGATTAGACTTGGGGGGTTACCGGCCTACTGGGATCATCCGAAGTGCGAATGCGCGACCGCATAATTCCTTAATCGGCATCGATTTAAGGACCGGCAAGATCGCCGAGAATACCAAAAATGGTCATGCGTCCCCCAGAGGCAGGGTTCTGCCCGATCGAGAAAGGGAGGAAGTTCATGCCGATGGTCACCGTTTCAATCTCTCCGCAACAGGCCGCGGGCATCCGCGCTGCCGTCGATAATGGCGGCTATGCCTCAAGCAGCGAGGTCGTTCGCGAGGCGTTGCGTCTGTGGGATACCGCCCGCAAGCTCAACGAATTCCGGGCCGAGGTCCTCGATGAGGAGGGCGCTCCATCCGGTGGCAGATGCGTCGCCGACATGTTTGCCGACCACGAGGCCGAGCGCCGGCGCTCCGCTTGAGTAAGCGCCTGATGGTATTGGCAAGATTGAATGAACGCGGAGCGCATATGGGCTCCGCGCGTTTCCCATTGACTTGATCGGACGGACCGCGCCGCCGGCTGCACCACGGCCGCTGCATAGGAGAGCGACGAAGGCCTCGTCCTCCACCTCCCACAGCGCCGCACCTTCCTTTAGACGCACAAAGGACGAGGTAGCATTTCTGCGGTGGGCGAGGCGAATTGACGCCCTTGCCACATCAAGTCTTCCCAAGCCGGCGGGCCTGACTTATTTCCTTGGCGCAGAGCATTTCCAGCAAAAGTGTGTAGCCGTTTTGCATCCGGAATGCCTGAAAAATGCTTCAGGGAGGGTTGCGCCATGTCACTGCCCCAGGAAATGCGTTTCGTCGATCTCAAGTCTTTCGGCGGGCCGGAGGTGATGAGGATCGGCAAAGGCCCGCTTCCCACGCCGGGTGAGGGCGAGGTACTCGTGCGCGCCGAGGCGATCGGCGTCAACCGGCCCGATGTCGCGCAGCGCCAAGGCAACTATCCCGCGCCCAAGGGAGCAAGCCCGATCCTCGGCCTGGAGCTATCAGGCGAAATCGTCGCGATCGGTGCCGAGGTCAGCGGTTATCGCCTCGGCGACAAGGTCTGCGGCCTGGCCAATGGTGGCGCCTATGCCGAATATTGCCTGCTGCCGGCAGGCCAGATCCTGCCTTTTCCCAAGGGTTATGACGCGGTCAAGGCCGCGGCCCTTCCGGAAACCTTCTTCACCGTCTGGGCCAATCTTTTTCAGATGGCCGGCCTTACGGAAGGCGAGACGGTGCTGATCCATGGCGGCTCCAGCGGCATCGGCACGACGGCGATCCAGCTCGCCCGTGCCTTCGGCGCCGAGGTCTATGCCACGGCCGGATCGAAGGAAAAATGCGAGGCCTGCGAAAAGCTCGGCGCCAAACGCGCGATCAACTATAGAACCGAGGATTTCGCCGAGGTGATCAAGGCTGAGACCGGCCACGGCGTCGATATCATCCTCGACATGATCGGCGCTTCCTATTTCGAGCGCAACATCGCCTCGCTGGCGAAGGACGGCTGCCTGTCGATCATTGCCTTCCTCGGCGGGCCCGTTGCCGAAAAGGTCAATCTCCAGCCGATCATGGTCAAGCGCCTGACAGTCACCGGCTCCACGATGCGTCCGCGCACGGCGGAAGAAAAACGCGCCATCCGCGACGATCTTCTCTCCGAGGTCTGGCCGCTTTTGGAAGCCGGCACCGCCGCCCCGGTCATCCACAAGGTCTTTGCCTTTGAAGAGGTCGTCGAAGCTCACCGGCTGATGGAAGACGGCAGCCATGTCGGCAAGATCGTGCTGCGCCTCAGCTGAGCGTTTTATCCGCGCTCCGGGCGACATGCATCAAGGTCAGCGACACGCCGACCGCCAGCACGCCGGGCAGCGCCATCAGCAGATAGAGCCAGTGCGCCGCCGAAAGCGCTCCTGATACGCCGCCCGGATCGACCAGCCCGGCGCCATTGGCAATGACGCCGGAAAAGGCGGCGCCGAAAGCGCCGCCGAGCGAACTCATCGTCGGGATCGCCGCCGACGCCTTGTCCTGTTCGTTGTCGGCAACGAGCGTCAGGACCATGGCAACGAGATGCGCCCAGCCGAGCCCGACACCGAAGCCCATCATGAACATGGCCGCCGCTGCCGGCACGATGACGAGCACATGCGCATTCGGATTGTCGCTGGCGAGGAAGATCGCGAGGCAGGCGGTCGCCGCCGCCTCGATGAGTGCACCGGCAACGATCGCCGCACGCGCCTGCCGGCCGGCCAGCGAGCCGCTGAGGAAGGCCGAAAACGTCCAGCCGAGGGCGACGAGCGCCACGAGATAACCGGAGACGAGCGGCGTCACCCCGTGCAGGACCTGCAGGAAATAGGGGATGAAGACGTCGCTGACGAGCACGACGGTCATGGCGAGCATTGTCAGGTAGACGCGAGCAATCGGCCTGGAAAGGCTGACCGCGCCGGAGGGCAGCAGCCGGTTGCGGCTTCGGCCCTCGATGATAAGCATGCCGCCGACCGCGGCGACCGAGGCCGCGATCAAAGCGATTTTCGTCGCCGTCGTCTCGATCGTGCCGGCGGTGCTGACCATCAGCACAGCGCCAAGCAGCAGCCCGATCTGCAGCAGCGGGGTCTTGGCCTGCTCGCGGTCGTCTTCGACCTCGGGCAACAGCCGTGGCGCCATGACCGCCATCACCAGCCCGAGCGGCACCAGCACGATGAATGCATAGCGCCAGTTGCTGCCGCCGGAGAAGAAGCCGCCGAGTGTCGGCCCGATGACGGTCGCCACACCCCAGATCGCCGCATAGAGTGTCGACGCCTTCGTCCATAGCGGCTCGGGATAGACGAAGCGGATGAAGGCATAGCCAAGCGCCGCCAGCGCCCCGGTTCCGAGACCCTGCACCGCGCGTCCGATCAGCACCACCGGCATCGACGGCGCAGCTGCGGCAATCAGGCTGCCGACGCCGAAGACCAGCGCGGCGATCACATAGACGCCGCGAAGGCCAATCCCCCGCGGCCGCATGGCAACGAAGATCGAGCCGAGTACGGCTGCGGCCACGAACAGGCTGGTGACCCAGGAAAACAGCGCAAGCCCGCCGATATCGCGAACGATCGAGGGCGCGATCGTCGCCATGATGTAGGTTTCGACGGCATAAAGCGTCACGCCGCCGGCAAGGATCAATGTTGCGGGCAGGTGCTCGGGCAGGAACAGGCGGAGGAGGGAGCTGGCGTTGGGGATGGTTGCGGTCTGGTCGATATCCGACATGGGATGATCTCGATATTTTGCTGGCGAAGGATAATTTTCCAAGTTAGCGCCCGCGAGGGTTATATGGCCGACAGCTGGCGAGAACAGGACGGCACTTTCATGCTGGTCGAATACCACTGCTCGATCTGCGCCGCCGCGTCTGCCTGCGCCGGCTTCTGCCGCTCCGAACTCGAAACCTTCCGCACCGCCCTCGGCGCCGACGTCGAGCGCAGCGAACACATCCTGCTCGGCGCCCGCCGCTGCGCCTATCGCATCACGCCGCGTTGAGCGATACCGCTCGCAAGCCGTTTGCGCTTCAAGCCGGCTGCCGTGCCTGCCGCCTGCTGCTTTCGAGATAGAGCAAGGTTGCGATCGATGCGAGACCGGCGGCAGCGCCGACGAAGGCGGTTCCGGAATAATCGGTGATCGCAGTGCCGGAGGCGAAGAGCCCGGCGGCGATACCAGTGCCGATGAAGGTATTGAGCGAGATCAGCGAGGTTCCGAGACCCGGCCGGTCTGCGATCAGGTCCTGGAGATAGGTTATAGGCACGCTGAGGATTGCCGCCGCTCCGCAGGCGTTGAGGAGGAGCAGCGCATAGATGTGCCAGGGCGCCGAGGCAAATCCGAGCAGCAGCAGGTAGCAGCAGTAGATCAGCGCGCCCAAGGCGAGCACATGCACGGTACGGAACCGCCGTTGCGCCATGCCCCACATCACCATGAACGGCATTTCGAGAAAGGCCGTCAACCCGGCGATGAAGCCGACATCGACCACGCTTCCGCCGGCCGCATGGGTGATGATCAGCGGCAGCAGCATGCTGTTGAGCCGCTGCAGCCCGAAGAGCAGCGCCATGACGATGACGCGCGAAAGCACATAAGGCATGAAGATCCGCTTCAGCGATGCAAAGAAGCCGGGCTGATCGGGGGAGGGACCGGCAGTGCCGTTTCCGGGCGCGAAGAAGAAATACAGGCAGAAACAGGTGAGGCTTGCGAAGGCGGCAATTCCATAGGCCGGCGTCATCGACGGCGAGTTGACGAGATAGAGGCCGATCATCCCCGGCGCCAGCGCCCATGAGCCGGAAAACAGCGCCCGCACCGTTGCGGTGATCCCCGCCGCCTGGCCGCGATCCATCTGGTTGGTCCTGGCGCGCAGGCTGGCAAACAGCAGCGAATAGCTGGAGTTGCTCATCGGCACCAGCAACAGCGTCGAAACGATGAAGACGGCGGGGCTGTGAAAGATCGCGATCGACCCGAAGCCGAGCATGCCGGCGACCGACAGCCCCAGCACCAGCGGTCGCCGCTCTTTCAGCCTATCCGACCAGATGCCGAGCGTCAGGCTCGTCGTCACGTTGACGATCGCCGAGAAGAAGATCAGCGCCGAATAGGTGCCGTTGCTCAAGCCCAGTTCGTTGATCCCAATGATCGACTGATAGGGCGCGGTCGAAGCATAGGTGAAGGCGAGCGCGACGAGCGTCACGGTTGGAATGCGGATCCTTCTGTCGCGAAGGATCAAGGAAATGGTGGAAGACATGAGGCGGTTCCTGATGCACCACCTTTAGCCGCTTCGGACATATCAGAAAAACGATAGTTTTCGATCGCATCCGTCAATTCGTGTGATGGGTGCTTAGATGCTGTGATCGCGGACACCCGAGCCGGGACAAAGCGCGAATGCCGTTGGCTTTCGCCGCATGACGCGTTATGCCTCCCTCGTTCCTCAGCATCCGGATGAAAGCCCATGACCAATCCCGTCACCGTCGAAGTCACCCGTGGCCTGCTCGTTGAAAGCCGCCATCGCGGCTCGGTGGCTGTTGTCGATGGCGACGGCAAGCTGGTCTTTTCGCTCGGCGATATCGAAGCCGCCGTTTTCCCGCGCTCGGCCTGCAAGGCGATGCAGGCCCTGCCGCTCGTCGAGAGCGGTGCGGCCGACGCCTATGGTTTCGGCGACAGGGAACTGGCACTCGCCTGCTCCTCGCACAATGGCGAGGACGAACATGTAACGGTCGTAGCCTCGATGCTCGCGCGCGCCGGCCGAGATGTCGAAACGCTGGAATGCGGCGCTCACTGGTCTTCCAGCCAGAAGACTCTCATCCATCAGGCCCGCACGCTCGATGCGCCGAACGCGCTGCACAACAACTGCTCCGGCAAACATGCAGGATTCGTCTGTGCCTGCTGCCATCAGGGCGTCGATCCGAAAGGTTATGTCGGCTACCAGCATCCGCTGCAAGTTGAGCTTCGCGATGTAATGGAAAGCCTGACGGGTGCAGCACTCGGCACCGATAATTGCGGCATCGACGGCTGCTCCATTCCGACCTATGCCGTGCCTCTGCGCGGCCTTGCGCACGGTTTTGGGAAAATGACGACGGGCAACGGCCTGCAATCCTCACGCGCCAAGGCCTCCCGCCGCCTTGTCGATGCCTGCATGGCCGAACCCTTCTATGTCGCGGGCTCCGGCCGGGCCTGCACCGAGCTGATGCAGATCGCCCCCGGCCGTATCTTCGCCAAAACAGGCGCCGAGGGCGTCTTCTGCGCTGCCATCCCGGAAAAGGGGATCGCCATCGCGCTGAAATGCGAGGACGGCGCGACCCGCGCCGCCGAAGCCATGGTGGCGGCGACGCTTGCGCGTTTCTTCGAGAGGGGCGGCGAGGTGCATGCGGCCTTGATGGGTTTTGCTGCAAAGCCGATGCGCAATTGGAACGGCATCCATGTCGGCGATGTCAATGTCACCTCGGTATTGGCCGGGTGACTGCCAGTCGCATATATAAGTTACTAAAAAATAAGAATTACCTAATATAAAAGAAGCTACGTCCTGCGATCGCGGATGCGCCCCTTCGCGGCGACGTGAGCACGCTCCTGAAAGCCGTGGGGGCAGGGCATGTTTGCAGGCCGCTATCTGTGGTGGATGTTGATGGGCATCGGCATCTTCATGTTCGCCGCGTTGAGCCTCGATTATATCACCTGGCTCACTATCCAGCTGTCAGGCTGCGGTGATATGGCCGACGCCTGCGAACCGGCCATCCGGTTGATATCGGGCGTGCTCAAGCACGCCTGCATCTGGACCGCCATCGGCGTGCTCTTCATAGCCACGTTCATCCGCCTTCACTATCTGTCGCTCATCTGGTTCTGGGGGCCTGTGGTGGCCGTCTGGTTCGTCGCCTCCACGCCGACCCTCCTCTTTCTCTCGGCCGATGCGGCGGCTTTGACGCTGCCGGCTATCGTGGCGGCGCTGCCCGTTGCCCTCCTGTTTCTGGTGGCCTTCATTGTCTGTCTCATGGTTCCCCTCGAGGATGGCAACGCGCGCCCGCTCGCGGCCTCGGCACCGCTGCGCCTTGCGGTGCGCCTGACGGCGCTCTATGGCGCGCTTGCCGCAACAGCCTTCATGCCTGAACTATCGCGAATAGCCGGAACCCTGTTCGATATGCCCGCCCTCGCCGTCGTCATCGCGCTGGCGCAGCCGCGCTTGCAGACGATGCTCACCCTCGGAACCGGCAACATGGCGCCGGCCTATGCCATGCTGGCGCTGTTCATCGCGGCCCTTGCATCAAACCTCTTTCCGCGCACTGTGGGGCATACTCCGGCCCGCAGCACCATCATGTTGCGGCGATTGCGGCGTTGAGATCGCGATAGGGCTTCAGCCGCTCGTCCGCCATTTCCGCCGGCACGATCAGCCCCGACACCTCCGAAACTCCGAGAACGGGGCAGGGCGAGACGAGATCGAACTTCTCCTCCGTCAGCAGCACATGCGTCTCGGCCGAGCAGCGGGCGATATGCCGCTTGATCGCCGCCTCCTCGAAATCGCCGGTGGAAAGCCCATGCACCGGATGGGCAGCGGTGACGCCGAGGAAAAACAGATCGGGGCGCAGCTGCGAGATCGCCGCCGCCGCTGCCGCGCCCGTTGCCACCATCGAATGTTTGTAGAGCCGGCCGCCGGTCAGGATCACCTCGGCCGTCGGGTGGTGCTCGAGTTCGGCGGCAATCGTCGGGCTGTGGGTCGCCACCGTCAGCGGCATGTCGCGCGGCAAGTGCCGGGCGATCTCAGCCGTCGTCGTGCCGCCGTCGAGGAAGATCATCTGTCCGGGCTTCACCATCGCCGCAGCAGCAGCTCCGAGGCGGGCCTTGATCTCTGAGGAGACGCTGGCCCGCGCGGTGAAATCCGGCAGGTCGGGCGCCAGCGGCATCGCGCCGCCATGCACCCGTTTCAACAGCCCCTCCGCCGCCATTTCCCGGAGATCCCGGCGGATCGTGTCTTCCGAAAGAGAAAAATCCTCGGCGACGCGCTTGGCGACCACCTGGCCGTCACGGCGCAATATGTCGAGGATGAGGGTTTTGCGTTGTGTTGTCAGCATGGGTTCTTTGCACGAAATTAAACATAATAGCCCGATATTGCACGAATTGACTCGACATTCAAGAAATATCGTGCATTTTCACGAAATCCCGTGCATGAAGCCGGGAGTGCTCCCGCAGAAGCGGAGCGATGGAGTGGATGATGTTGATTTTGATTGCCGGCCCCTATCGGTCCGGAACCGGCGATGACCCGGAAAAAATGGCCGCCAACCTGAAGCGGCTGGAACAACCCTCGCACGCGCTGTTTGCGGCCGGCCATGTGCCGATGATCGGCGAATGGGTGGCGCTGCCGATCTGGCACGCCGCCGGCGGCAAGTCGGTCGGCGATGCGCTCTACGAGGAGATCTTCCACCCGGTCGCCGGCCGGCTGCTGCAACTCTGCGAAGGCGTGCTTCGTCTGCCGGGCGATTCCAAAGGCGCCGATAACGACGTGCGCATCGCCAGGGAACGCGGCATCCCGGTCTGGCACCGGCTGGAAGACGTGCCGGGTTGCGGTTAAGGCGCGAGTTTTTGCCAGCAAGATGCCCCTCACCCTAACCCGACCGGGGTCGAGCCACTCGTCTCGACCCGTCCTTCGGACCCCCGTAAACGGGGCGAGGGGACGTGCCCTGCGAGAGGTTTGCGGGGGATTGTGAGGGCGCGGCATAATCCCTTCTCCCCGTCAGAACGGGGAGAAGGTGCCGGCAGGCGGATGAGGGGCGACCCGACCCAGAGACAAAACCCAATCTCCCCAGTTCCGGCGCACCCATCCCTGCGCTATATCACGTGCCGAAAGGGAGTGGACCACCATGCTGACTTTGTATTACGCGCCGGGAACCTGCGCGCTCGCAAGCCTTATTGCCCTTGAGGAATCGGGCCTCGCCTTCGAAACGAGGAAGCTCAGCTTCGCCAATGGCGAACAGCGTTCGCCGGATTATTTGAAGATCAACCCGAAGGGCCGCGTGCCCGCACTTGTTACCGAGCGCGGCGTGCTGACGGAAACACCGGCGATCCTCGGTTTTGTCGCGGAAAGCGCGCCGGCCGCCAAACTGGCGCCGCTCGGCGATGCCTTCGAAATGGCGCGGCTGCAATCCTTCAACAGCTATCTCTGCTCGACCGTGCATGTGAACCATGCCCATCGCCCGCGCGGTTCCCGCTGGGCCGACGATCAGGCGGCAATCGAGGCGATGAAGGCGAAGGTGCCTGAGAATATGGCGGATTGTTTCACCCTGATCGAAGAGACGATGTTCAAAGGCCCGTGGGTGATGGGTGAGACCTATTCGCTCGCCGATCCCTATCTTTTCGTCATGGCCGGCTGGCTGCCGTCCGACGGCGTCGATCCGGCCCGCTTCGCAAAGGTGAGCGACCACCACGCCCGCATGCTGCAGCGCCCGGCCGTCCAGCGGGCGCTGGCCTACGATCGGGGCTGATATCCGAAACGGGCAGCAAGCTTCCTCGGCGCCCGGAACAGCCAGGCGCCGATGAGCCGCAATCGTAATTCCTCGTCGCCGATCACGGCGGCGCGCACCGGCAGATGCGGCCAGCCGATATAATGCGCGGTCTGGAAATAGACATCGGGCGCCATTTCGAGCAGATGATCCTTGTCGTCCAGACCGATCGAGATCACAATCGTCTCGGCGTCCTTCACCGCGACGAAGCTCCTTCCGGCGACCTTCAGCGCCGGGTTGCCATAAGAGGTGCTTTCCTCGACATCGAGCAAACCTGCTTCCGCAGCCAGCCGCTTGAGGCGCTCAAAAATTGCATCGACGTCGCCGGCCATTGTCTCGCCATCCCCTCATATTGATCAGAAGCCTGGAACTACATCCGCTCCGGACAGAAGCCGATCCTTGTCAGCCGGCCGACGCGGCGGTGAAAACCGCCAGTTGCGCGGCGAAAGCACGTTTGTAGGCGGGCCGCCCTTCGCCGCGGGCGACATAGGCGGCAAGGTTTTTATATTCCTCCAATATCCCAGATCCTTGCAACCTGCGCAGCACCGACACCATCAGCAAGTCGCCGGCGCTGAACGCACCATCGAGCCAGTCAGCATCACCAAGTCGAGCCGAAAGGCTCCCCAGCCGTTTTCGAATGCTGTCCCCGAGGACGCGCAGGCGCTGCTCGTACCAAGGTTCGTCGCGCTCGAGGATCGTGGCGAGGCTGCGCTCGAAGATCGGCGGCTCCACCGTGTCGAGTGCGGCAAACATCCACGCGATCGCGCGCGCCCGGGCATTGGCATCGTTTGGCAGCAGGACCGCATGACGCTCGGCGATATGAAACACGATCGCCCCGGACTCGAACAGAGCGAGATCGCCTTCTTCATAGGTCGGAATCTGCCCGAATGGATGAAGTGCCAGATGCGCGGGTTCCTTCATCGCCTTGAACGAAACAAGGCGAACCTCGTAAGGCTGCCCCGCCTCTTCGAGCGCCCAGCGAACGCGCATGTCGCGCGCCAGACCCCGGCCGCGATCCGGCGAGCGTTCAAAGGCGGTAATGGTAATCGTCATCGCTTCCTCCAGATGTAAGGCGTCATGCAGTGGCTTGAAGACGGCTGGCGAAACGAAATTCCGACACCGATGCTCGCGATAATCCTCGCTGGCCGGATCAATTCGGCGCGGCAAGCCTCGCAACTATCGCCAGATCCCTCTGCCATCGCAATCGCGAACACCACATCAGGCGATCTGCAAAGCCTGGACAATCACCCAGGTCCGCTTCAGTATCGATCCGCACCGGTCCGTTCCGGGTTTAACAGGAGAATGCCTTTGTTTGCCGTCGCAAAACAGTCAGAACGCACCGGCCGGAGCGGGCGAGACAGACACGGCTTCAACTAGCCAAGCAGTTCCAGCAAAAGGCGCAGCAGTTTTGCGTCCGGAATCTGTAAGAAATGCTCTAGTCTCGCTGCTCGGCCTTGACGCGCCAAAGCGGCGCACGCCCAATGTCGAGAAGAATGTGATCATCGAACTCACTGCTCATGATTTCGCCGCGTTGCTGAAAGGCGCTGCGCCCGGAGATACACGTCTGGTTCCAGATAGCGCCATCGCGCCCCCGGAAGTGCTCGAGATGCTGGCCAGTATTGCGATCGCGGTCGGCGCCGAATTCACGCCCTCCGCCTGGATGATTGTCGAGGACGGCGAGATCGTCGGACTATGCTCCGTCATCCGCATGCCTGAGAACGGCGAAATCCACATCGGCTATGGAGTAGCGCCCACCCGCGAGCGGCGTGGATGCGTCACCCGCGCCATAGCGCAATTGCTCGATTGGGCCCGGAACGACCCCCGCGTGACATGCATTTCGGCCGATACCGTGGCGGGAAACATCGCCTCGCAGCGTGTCCTCGAACGCAACGGCTTCATCCGTACCGGGGAGCGCATTGATCCGGAAGACGGTCCAGTGATTTGCTGGCAGGCATCGATTGACTGAGGCAAGTCGCCCAAGCAAAGCGCGTCGCGTCAGTCGTGTGACGCGACCCGCTTCAGTCCTTTGTTTTGTGCATGTCGTTATCCCGAACCGCTGCACCGTTACGCGCATTTCGCCAGCGGCGGTTTGGCCTCGGCGGCAACGCCGGTGTCGGTTTCGAGCGGCAGGTCGGCAAGTTCGCGCATCGACATGCGCTCGACCTCGGGATGCCGCAGCGGATCGTGCTTCCAGGCCAGGGCAGTGTCCGCGCCGCTCACGGCAAGAGCAGGCTTCAAGAAAAACTTCAGCAACGACATGGCATGTCTCGCTTTCTCCAGCGGTGCGGGGTTCGTCACCGCAGGCTGTAATGTCTGCTCCACCATGCGGATTTTCAATTGAGATTAATAGGGCGCTGCTATAGAAAAACTATATGCGGAATCTGAACACGATCCATCTCAACGGCCTCAGGGCGCTCGACGCCGTCGGTCGTCTCGGCTCGCTGCAGGCGGCGGCCGATGAGCTCGGCGTCTCGGTCGGTGCTGTCAGCCAGCAGGTGATCAAGGCCGAAGCCCAGCTTGGCCAGGTGATCTTCGAGCGCACTGCCCGGGGAATGATCGCCACCGAAGCCGGCCGGCCGGTGCTTCTGGCGCTCGACGAGGGTTTTGCCCGCCTCTCGGCGGCGGTGTCGATTGCAAGCCGCAAGGACGATACGATCCTGACCATTTCGGTGGCGCCGGTTTTCGCCGCCCGCTGGCTCGTCTACCGGCTCGATCGTTTTGCCGAGCGTCATCCCGATATCAAGCTGCGGCTCGATGCAACGACCAATCTCGTCAACCCGGCACTTTGCGACGTCGATATCGGCATCCGCGTCGGCACCGGCAAATGGCCTGATGTGAAGGCCGAACTTCTGCTGGAGCAGGAGGTCTTTCCGGTCTGTTCTCCCGAGATGGCGGCGAGATTGCAAGACCCTGCCGATATCCTGGCGCTGCCTGCCGTCGTCGACGGCCGCGCCATGTTCACCTGGGAGGTCTGGATGCGCGAGGCGGGGCTATCGGGCGCGACACCCGCGACGCGCCACGTCTTCAACGACGCCTCGCTCTGCCTCGATGCGGCGATCGCCGGGCAGGGCGTCATGCTGGCCTGGCAGACGCTGGCCGCCTTTGCGCTCGCCGAAGGCCGGCTCGCCGCCCCCTTCGGCATTCGCGCCCGAACCGGCTTCGGCCATTATTTCGTCACTGCCGAAAGCGCACGCGAGCCGAAGAAGGTGAGGGATTTCAAAGCCTGGATACGTGAGGAAATGGCCGGTACCCTGGCGCTGTTCCGGTAACTCAGACCTCGGCCGGCTCTTGGCTGCGGCCCGCCTGCATCGCCTTGTAGGCCGGGCGAGACTGGCAGCGCTCGATCCATGCCTTGATGTTGGGATGCGCGTTGAAAACCGCCTCCTCGCTCTGGGCGTAGCGCAGCACCTCGGCGATGTTGAGATCGGCAACAGTGAAGCGGTCGCCGACGATCCACTGCCGGCCGGCAAGGTGGCTTTCGAGAGCCGCGAACGGCCGCCGCAGCGCGCGGCAGGCGGCGGCGATTACCTGCTTGCCCTCGTCGCTGTTTTCCAGGCCGTTATCATAGGTCAGGACGATTCTTACCGTCTCCGGTTCGACCTGCGAGGCCGCCCAGATCGACCACATCGTCAACAATCCGTCTTCTTCGACGGTTTGTCCGGAAAGCGGTCCGCCATGCTTGCGGGCGAGGTAGAGATTGATCGCCAGCGACTCGTGCATGACGAGCTCGCCATCCCTGATGCTGGGGATCTGCGACATCGGATTGACGTTGGCGAAATCCGCTGAATGGGTGTTGAGCGGCGCCTCTGATGCCAGCGGGTCTGCGAGCCGCCTGGCCTGCAGCACCGGCACCGAGCGGAACTCCAGCCCAAGCTCCTCCGCCATCCAGTAGACGCGCGAGGCGCGTGACCGATAAACTCCGTAGATTGTCAGCATGACCGTATCCCCTCGATATGTCCAAAGACCGTAAATGCCGGATCGGGCTGCGAGAAGTCCCTGGCGCTTATGGGATGATGAAAGCTTTTGATGCGCCAAAGCAATTCCGGTAAAAAAGTGCTCAGTTGCACAAACCGCGCGGCGGTTTTCACAGGCCGGAGGAGAGGTGAGTGCCTGACAAGCACCCAGTCGGGGGGGGCTGTCGGCCGGTGCGAGTTTGGCGGAATCGCGCCCCCACCCTCCGTCATCCTCGGCCTTGTGCCGAGGATCTATGCCCGTGGCGATTGATCGATACGGTGCAGATGCTCGGCACAAGGCCGAGCATGACGGAGCAAGGGGCGGGGGAAGGAACCACTCACCGCGCTGACGTCCGTGTCAGGAATGCTATCTGCGAGCGAAACTAAGCAACGTCGGTCGCGGCATAGAGCACATTTCCATGAGTCGGGAAGCTCGTCACGAGACGCGGTTTCTCTCAACGGTCAGTTGCGCATAGGGCGAGCCGCCGCCGGCCATCTCGGCCGACACTTTCTTCTCCCACTGGAAGCCTAAAACCGCGCCTTCCGTGGTTTCCTGGAAGATGTTGTCGGTGATGACGGCAGTGCCGGCGCCATCTGCGACCGAGACGGCGCATCCCACCGGCGCCTTGCGCACCACATTGCCGCTGACGACGACGTTGCGGAGATAGGGACCCCAGCCGATTTGCATTCCCCAGCGCGGCGCGCCTTCGATCACATTGCCCGAGATCAGCGTATCGGCCTCCGCCGCGATGCCGATGCCGAAACCGACCTCGTGCTGGTAGGGCCCTTTCAGCGTCAGGTTGCGCACGACATTGCCGGTGACGCTTGCCAGCCTGCCGCCCTCGTCGAAATTGGCGATCGAGATGCCGTTTGCCGCGCCGTCGATCATGTTGGCGGAAACGACGGCGCCCTCGAAAGCGAATTCGACATAGATCGCCGTCTCGCCGGATCGCCGGCACTGGTTGCTGCTGATCTGGATGTCCGAGGCCGAATTGGCGCGGACCGCCGTGAAGGCGCAGTCGGAAATGTGGTTATTCACCACCATCACCCCGTCGGCACGGAAGATATTGATGCCGTTGCCGTTTTCGCCGGTGCCGCCGTCATTGGCGCGAATGTTGGAGATGCGGTTGCCGGAAACGACTGTGCCGTCCTCCGCCTTCTTCCAGCGATGCACCAGAATGCCGCCATTGCCGCAATCGGAAATCGTATTGCCGGTGACCGAAAGATTGGCGGAATCGACCGCATAAAGCCCGGATTGCGCAGCGCCGGAAATACGGCTGCGCTCGATCCGCCCGCCGCAGCGCTCCAGCTGCAGGCCATGTTTGCGGCTGCCGCCGATCTCGCAGTTGTCGATCAGCACCTCGTCGACGCCGGTAAATTGCAACAGACCGCCGGCGTAGTCGCCGAGCGAGCGATTGCCGCCGTCGATGACGAGATTGGAAAGCTCGATGCGGCGCACGTTCTCGGCCGAAAACAGCTGGCCTTCGCCGGTATAGACGATCCGCGAGGCGCCGGGCACGCCCGATATGCGCGTATTGTCGGGCAGGGCCAGGTTGGAGATCCGGTAGGTGCCGGGCGGCAGGAAGACCGGCACGTTTTCGCGCGCCGCCTGTTTGATCATCTGCTCCAGGTTGCGGTTTTTGCGGTCGCCGCTTTCGGGAATGGCGCGATATTCCGCCGCGTCGATCGCCCCGCGCAGATTGGGCTCGGCTGTCGCCGTCCGCGGCGAGGCCAGCGCACGCGATGCCCCGCCCGCAACCGCTGAGGCGGCGAGAAAGAGCAGCATATCGCGGCGTGAAGGCATCTAGGGCTTTCTGATCATGGCGTGTTCATTCATGTCCATAGCAGGAAACGTGCCAGGGGGCCTGTCTCTTTCTGGCGCAGGCGGCCCAAATTGCGCTTATGGCCATCGGTAACGGCAGGATATCGCCGCGGATTTTGTCGTCTTGTTCACCCTTTCATTTAAGCAAGCCGAAGGGAATGGGGACTACTTTGAAGGGAAATTTACGGGGTGATTATGCGGGGTGTGGGCCTTCGGCCCGCCGGGGAGAATGGCGGCATGCAGGAACCGAGTGCCAGCCGATGGGAATCGACCGATGCCCTGTCGGCCGAAACGCGGCGCATCGTCGCCGCGACGGAGGCGATGATGGCCTCGACCGCCCATCACCTTTCCGACGGCATCGAGAACCTGCGTCTCAAGGCAATCGTCCACGAACTTCCGGATTTCCTCTACGTCAAGGATCGGGACAGCCGTTTCGTCTTCGCCAATGCCGTCACCGCCAGCAGCCTCGGCCTCGAGAGCGCTGATCTGATCACCGGCAAGCGTGATTTCGACCTGTTCGATTTCGAGACGGCTCGCCGCCATTTCGATATCGAGCAGCAGATCATGGCGACGGGGCAAGCCCGCATCGACATGGAGGAAAGCTACGTCCTGCCCGGCGGCAAAAGGCCGATCTGCAGGCTGACCTCGAAGTTACCGCTGCGCAACGATCGCGGCGAGATCATCGGCCTGATCGGCGTCTCCCGTGATATCACCGAACGCAAGCTTCAGGAGGATCTCCATCGCGGTCAGGCGAAACTGCTCGAAATGATCGCCCGCAACGAGCCGTTGCCGATGATCCTCGAGGCGCTCGTGCTGATGATCGAGGAGCAACTGACGGATATCGACGGCTCAGTGCTGCTGCTCGACAGCGAAGGCACCAGACTTTACCACGGCGCGGCGCCCAACCTGCCCGGCGGCTACAGCCGCCTGATCGATGGTGTCACGATCGGTCCCAAGGTCGGCTCCTGCGGCACCGCCGCCTGGCGCGGCCAGACCGTGATCGTCGATGACGTGATGAGCGATCCGCTCTGGGAGGATTTCCGCGCGTTGATTGCCCCGTTCGGCTTCCGCTCCTGCTGGTCGACGCCGATCGCCACCGCGCAGAATAATGTGCTCGGCACCTTCGCGCTCTATTCCAGACAAGTCCGCCGCCCGACCGAGCACGAGATGACGCTGGTGGCGCTCGCCACCCACATTGCCGGCATTGCCATCGAGCGCAAGCGTGTCGATGACCGCATCCACTTCATGGCCCATCACGACGATCTGACCGGCCTGCCGAACCGTGCCTTCCTGAAGGAACGGCTGGCCAGTATCCTCGACCAGGCCCGTCGCCATAACCGCAAGGTGACCGTCGCCTATATCGATCTCGACAACTTCAAGGATATTAACGACGGCCGCGGTCACGCCGCCGGCGACGAGGTGCTGAAGGAAACCGCCGCCCGCATGGCCAACAGCGTCAGGGCATCCGATATGGTGGTGCGCCTCGGCGGCGACGAATTCCTCGTCGTGCTTGTCCACCAGTCGAGCCACGATGCCGGCATCACGCGTCGCCTGCGCGAGTTGCAGAAGGCGATCAACCGGCCGATCCGCAGCGACGGCGGCGAGATCACCGTCACTTCGAGCATCGGCGTCGCCGCCTTCCCCTTCGATGGCGCCACCTCGGAAGTGCTTCTCGCCAATGCCGACCGCGCCATGTACCGCGCCAAGGAGCTCGGCCGCAACACGTTGCAGCACCACGATGGCGGCAGTGCGCCTGTGGGAATGCCGCTCGGCGAGCAAGAGGAACTGCACCAGGCGATCACCGGCGACCAGCTTTTCCTGCAATACCAGCCACAGGTCGATGTCGCCACCGGCCGCATTACCGGGATCGAGGCGCTGGTGCGCTGGAACCATCCGGCCAAGGGCAGGGTGCCGCCGGTCAATTTCATCCCGCTTGCTGAAGAGACCGGCCTCATCGTTCCCCTCGGTCTCTGGGTGCTGAACGAGGCCTGCCGCCAGGCGCGCCAATGGCAGGATATGGGCCTGACGCCGCTGACGATCGCCGTCAACGTCTCCACCAAGCAATTCGCCGATCCGGATTTTGCCACCCATGTGGCCGAGGCGCTGGAGCGCCACCGCCTGCAATCGCGCTGGCTGGAGCTGGAGGTCACCGAAAGCGTGGTGATGCAAGATGCCGACCGCGCGCTCGCCATGATGGAATCGCTGCGGGCGCTCGGCGTGCGCCTGTCGATCGACGACTTCGGCTCCGGCTATTCCAGCCTGGCAGCACTGAAGACCTTCCCTTTCGACCGTCTGAAGATGGACCGTTCGCTGGTCGAAGCCCTGCCTGGCGATAAAACAGCCGTCGCCATTGCATCGGCGGTCATTTCGCTGGCGCAGACGCTGAAGCTTTCGGTTCTCGCCGAAGGCGTCGAAACCGACGCCCAGATGGAGTTCCTGCGTCACGCGCGCTGCGAGGAGGCGCAAGGCTATCGTTTTTCCAAGCCGGTTTCGCCAGAAGAAATTCCGGCATTGCTGCGGGCGCGAGACCTCTGAGGCTTATCTCACAAGCCTGCCGATCGCCTCGATTTCGTTCGTCCAAATGCCTGCCGCATAGTTTGGCGGCAGCCGCGCCAGGAGCGCGGGGTCGTCGATGCCGGTGGAAAAGTCGCTGCCGCGATAGGGGCCGAGCACGAAGACTTCGGTTCCAGCATCTTGCATCCGGTTGAGAAAGCGGTCCGGCCAGCCCCAGAGCCATGGCGCGATATTGATCGGCACCAGCATCATGGCGTGTTTGCAGGCCTCCGGCAGCACGCCGGTCCAGCCATAGCCGATGTAGCCGGTAAGGCAGGTCTTCAGGCTCTTGCGCGAGGCGGTCTTGAGATCGGGCACGAGCCGGCGCAGCACATCGATCGGCTCGTCGCCGCCATAGACGATGATCTCAGCCCGTCTTGTGGCCGATAGCCCGTTGAGCACGCCCGCGAGCTTTTCACCCTCGGACGGATCGCGGCTCTTGACGTTGATGAGGAAGCGCCGATCCGGAAAGGTCGACAGCACCTCGGCAAGCGTCGGCATCATGCCGATGCCGCGGCCGCGAAACGGAAACGTCTTGCCGCCATCGGCGGTATAGCCGTAGCCAATGTCGAGTTTTCGCATCTCCGCCATCGAATGTTCGCGCGTGACGCCGTGCCCGTCGGTGCGGCAGTCGAGTGTCCAATCGTGGAAGACGGCGAAAGCGCCGTCCGTCGTCGGATGCACGTCGATCTCGACAATATCGGCGCCGGCCGCAAAGCCTGCCTGCATCGAGCGGATGGTATTCTCGAGGTAATCATGTTTCGGCGGCAGCATACGGCTTGCCGTGCAGGTATCGTTCTTCAGATCGGTCTCGTCGAACCGCTGGGCGATGCCGCGATGGGCGAGCAGTTCAAGCTTTCCCGGACGATGCTCCGCCAGAAGGCTGGTATTGGCGAGGTAGATGCCGGCCGCAGCAAGCGCGATTGCACCGGCGCAATAGAAAAGCTTCCTGCCCAATGCCGCTCCTCCTGATTGCACCTGGAGATTCAACAGCTAGAAAGCGATTCTGGTTGTTCTTGGGCTCTTTTCCGGCTTTTCTATGCCAATGGCCTATTCGCCGGAGAGGCCGGAGAGGATGTCATCGCCATGGAACAACAGGACGACGAACTCATCCATTTCGAAGCGCATGGCGCGACGCCTCTGCCGCCGGCTGCAGTCGAAGGTCATGTTGGGCTGAACGGCGCCCGCATCTGGTATGCGACCTATGGCGCCGGACCGCCGGTCATCCTGCTGCATGGCGGCCTCGGCCATAGCGGCAACTGGGGCTACCAGGTGCCGGCGCTCCTCAGCAGCGGCCGCCGCGTCGTGCTGATCGACAGTCGCGGCCATGGAAGAAGCACCCGCGATTCCCGTCCCTATACCTATGAGCTGATGGCGGCGGATGTTCTTGCCGTCATGGACGAACTCTCTCTCGAAAAGGCGGCCTTCGTCGGCTGGAGCGACGGCGCCTGCATTGCCTTGACCCTCGCCATGACGGCGTCGGCACGTGTCGAGGGCGTGTTCTTCTTCGCCTGCAACATGGATCCGAGCGGCACCCTGGAGTTCGTCCCGACGCCGGTCATCGACCGCTGTTTCAGCCGGCATGCCAGGGATTATGCCGCATTGTCCGCAACATCAGACGATTTTCACCTCTTCGTCGAAGCGGTCAGCCTGATGATGCGGACGGAGCCGAATTATCAGGCTGCCGACCTCGGCCTGATCCGGGTGCCGGTCGCCATCGTGCTGGGCGAACATGACGAATTCATCAAGTCCGATCATGCCGAACATTTGGCCCGCGCCATTCCCGACGCTGAGATGATCTATCTCACCGGCGTCAGCCATTTTGCGCCGCTGCAGCGGCCGGCGGAATTCAATGCCGCGGTGCTCGACTTCCTTGACGGCATCGACGCACAAAAAAATCAAGGCTTGCGGCGTTGAGCCGCGGCAGCGAAATTTCTTAAGAATTCAGTAACTTTTTCTGAACCGCAAACGTAGGATCTTCTGGGAAGGAATCGTTTGTCGTTCGTTCACGGAAACCTTCGGGCCGCCGTCCACCCATGCGACTTCCGATGCATGGGCGGATTATGCGGCTCGATGGCTGTGTTCGATCCGCGGCTCCCCCGCTTGACTTGAGAAGGCCAGGGAGCCGGAATGATCAGTATCGATATGGAAGAAAGAATTTCGATCGCGCGCAAATCGCTGAACGACGCCATGGGTTTTCAGGCGTCGGGTGATCTCGAAAGTGCCGAGAAAGCCTATGTCAGAGTCCTGCACAAAGACTATCGCACGATAGATATTCTACCGCTCCTGGCGGGTGTCGTCGCAAAGAGAGGCGATGCCGAAACCGCTCTCTACTACTGGAATAAGCTGCTCGGCCTCAATCCCGGCCATCTCGTCGCCCTCATGGAAAAGGGTGCGCTGCTGCGCGGGCTCGGCCGGTCGGCGGAAGCGGTCGGCTGTTATGAGATGGCGCGTGGCCTGTCGCCCGAAAATCCTGTCGTGCGCAACAACCTCGCCGTGGCGCTCGCCGATTCCGGCCGACAGCCGGAGGCGCTTGCCGAGTTTCGTCATGTTCTGCGGCTGCAGCCGGACAATATCAATGCCTGGCATCAGATAAGGCGTATCTCCTCATCGATCGTGCCCTTCTGGCACATCGCCATGATGAACGACACCAGACGCAACGACGCTTTCGAAGCGGCGATCCGCCGTGCCATAGAGCTGCGCGGAGCCGATGCGCAGATCCTCGATATCGGCGCGGGCAGCGGCCTGCTGTCAATGATGGCGGCGCGCGCCGGCGCCACCAATATCGCGAGCTGTGAGAGTGTGCCTGTCATAGCGCAGGCCGCGGAAAAGATCATCGCCGCCAATGGCTATCGCGAACAGATCGACATCTTCGAAAAGCCCTCGACCGAACTTTCTGTCGGCAAGGAGATGAAAGCTCGCGCCGATATCCTGATTTCCGAGATCCTTTCGAGCGATCTCCTGGCCGAAGACGTGCTGAAAACCTTCGAGGACGCTCACGCCCGACTGGTCCGCGAGGACGCCATCGTCATTCCTCGCGCCGCCGCGGCCATGGGCTGCCTGGTTGCCAGCGAAACGCTCTCCAACTATGCCCAAGTCGGCGAAGTCTCCGGCTTCGACATGTCGCAGTTCAATGCGCTCGCCCCGCTGCGTCTGCCGGTTCACGGCACGATGACCGACTGGACCAGGCTTTCGGACGATTTCGAGATCGCTGCAGTGGATCTCACCGCTCGCAAACATGCTGCCGCGTTGCGCAAGATATCGGTGCCGGTTCACGCAAACGGCACCGCCGTCGGGGTCGTCCAGTGGATGAAAGTCGATCTGATCGAGGGCGTGGTTTTCAGCAATCACCCCGACGACTATCATGGTGGCGGCTGGCTCCAGGTTCTTCACACTTTCCCGCAACCGGTAGACGTCCGTGCGGGGACCTCGCTGGACATGCTGGTTGGCCACGACAGAACCAGTCTGCTGATGACGCCGGTCGTCTGAGCAACCGGCTTGCGTCACCGCCAAGGAGATCATCATGGCCGTCTTGAGGAACGGCGGCCATTCTTGTTACTGTCCGAATTATGTCGACCAGCGTCCGAGCGAGACGCGCTTGTGCATTGCTCGTTTCCGGCGCATTCGACAATCCCTGTTTTCGCCCTCTGGCCTCGCGTCCATTTCCCGCTATCTCTCGTTTCATGAGACCTGATGCGCTGCTCTATCCCGCCCCCGAAGGGCTCTATTGCCCGGAAGGCGGCTTTTATGTCGATCCGGTGCGGCCAGTTGAGCAGGCGCTGGTCACCCATGGGCATTCCGATCACGCCCGGCCGGGCCATGTGAATGTGCTTGCCACCCGCCAGACGCTCGACATCATGCGGCTGCGTTACGGCGACGGTTTCTGCGCCAGCGAGCAGGCTGCCGCCTTCGGCCAGCAGCTGCTGGTCAACGGCGTCAAGGTGAGCTTCCATCCCGCGGGCCATGTGCTCGGCTCGGCCCAGATCGCCATCGAGAAGAATGGCACCCGGATCGTCGTCTCCGGCGACTACAAACGCCGCCCCGACCCGACCTGCGCCGCCTACGAGCCGCTCCCCTGCGATGTCTTCATCACCGAGGCGACCTTCGGCCTGCCGGTCTTCCACCATCCCGATCCGATGGATGAGATCGGCAAACTGCTGGCCTCGCTCAGGCAATTTCCCGAGCGCACCCATCTCGTCGGCGCCTACGCGCTGGGCAAGGCCCAGCGCGTCATCCGGTTGCTGCGCGATGCCGGTTATGCCGAACCGATCTATATCCACGGCGCCATGGAAAAACTCTGCGACTATTATGTCGAACAAGGCATCGCTCTCGGCGAGCTGCTGCCGGCCACAGTCGAAAGCCGCGACAAATCCGCTTTCGAGGGTGCGGTTGTGATCGGCCCGTCATCGGCCTTCGCCGACCGCTGGGCTCGCCGCTTCAACGAGCCGCTGCCGGCCTTCGCCTCCGGTTGGATGATGGTGCGCCAGCGCGCCAAACAGCACGGCGTCGAACTGCCGCTCGTCATCTCCGATCATTGCGACTGGCCGGAACTGACGGAAACCATCCGGGAACTGCACCCGGCCGAGGTCTGGGTGACCCATGGCCGCGAGGAGGCGCTGGTACGCTGGTGCCAGCTGCAGAACATCAAGGCCAAACCGCTGCATCTGGTGGGTTATGAGGATGAGGCGGATTGAGATGAGCTGCGTGCTGCGCCAAAACCCCTCCCCAACCCCTCCCCACAAGGGGGAGGGGCTTAATGTGTCGCGCTGTCCCACTACAAAATCATCGCCGAAAACGTGGAGGCCGAAAGAGGGCGGGGCAGTGCCGCAGGGTAGCCCCTCCCACCTGTGGGGAGGGGTTGGGGAGGGGTTTTCTCCCAGAACGAGGAGGCCAGCATGAAAGCCTTCGCCGACCTCCTCGACCGCCTCGTCCTCACCCCCAGCCGCAACGGCAAGCTGAAACTGCTCACCGATTATTTCCGCGACACGCCGGACCCGGATCGCGGCTACGGTCTTGCCGCCATCGCCGGCACCTTGGAGGTGCGCAACGTCAAGCCCGCCATGCTGCGCGAGCTGGTGCTGGAGCGCATCGACGAGGTGCTGTTCCGCTATTCCTACGATTATGTCGGCGATCTCGCCGAAACCATCTCGCTCGTCTGGGACAATGAGCGGGATATCGACCGCGCGGCCCTTTCGCAGCCGCGTCTCGGCGAGGTGGTCGCCGGCATGAACGCACTCGGCCGCACCGAAGTGCGCGGCTTCGTCCGCGACCTGCTCGACCGGCTGGATTCCTCCGGCCGCTTCGCCTTCATCAAGCTGGCGACCGGCGCCATGCGCATCGGCGTTTCCGCCCGGCTTGCCAAGCAGGCGCTGGCCGACCTCGGCGACAAGGACGTCACCGAGATCGAAACCCTCTGGCACGGCCTGCAGCCGCCCTATGAAACGCTGTTCGCATGGCTGGCGGCTGGTGGCGAAAAGCCGGTGCTGGCCACACCGGCGATCTTCCACTCGGTCATGCTTGCCAATCCGGTGGAGGAGGGGGATCTCACCAGTCTCGATCCGGCCAGCTACGCCGCCGAATGGAAATGGGACGGTATCCGTGTCCAACTCTCCCGCTCCGGCGATCGGCGCAAGATCTATTCCCGCTCCGGCGACGACATATCCGGCGCCTTTCCCGATATTCTCGATGCAATCAGTTTTTCCGGCGTCGTCGATGGCGAATTGCTGGTCGGCGGCACCGCCCGCTCCAACAGCCCGACCCGCACCTTTTCCGACCTGCAGCAGCGCCTGAACCGCAAGACGGTGACGGCAAAGATGTTGGCCGATTACCCCGCCTTCATCCGCACCTACGACCTGCTCTTCGACGATGAGGAGGATGTGCGCGGCCGCCCCTATATCGATCGGCGCGACCGGCTGACCGAGATCATCGACCGCGCGCCTCACGACCGTTTCGACCTGTCGCCGCTCGTGCCGTTCTCGTCGTGGGATGAGCTCGACCGTCTCCGCGCCGCCCCGCCCGATCCGGTCATCGAGGGCGTGATGATCAAGCGCCGCGACAGCATCTACCAGGCCGGCCGTATGAAAGGCCCCTGGTTCAAGTGGAAGCGCAATCCCTACAACGTCGATGCTGTGCTGATGTATGCCCAGCGCGGCCACGGCAAGCGCTCGAGCTACTATTCCGATTTCACCTTCGGCGTCTGGGCCGATGACGAGGACGGCGAACAGCTGGTGCCTGTGGGAAAGGCCTATTTCGGCTTCACCGATGCCGAGCTGGAAGTGCTCGACAAGTTCGTGCGCAACAATACCACCGAACGTTTCGGCCCCGTGAGGGCGGTGCGCGCCGACAAGGATTTCGGCTTCGTCGTCGAAGTGGCCTTTGAAGGCATCAATCGCTCGACCCGGCATAAATCGGGCGTCGCTATGCGCTTCCCCCGCATTGCCCGCCTTCGCCCCGACAAACCCACCTATGAGGCCGACCGGCTGCGCACGCTGATCGCCATGATCGACGCCAAGCCGGGGTGAGGGACAAATCCCCCTGTGCAACAATGCCGCAGTCCCATAATTTCAACAGGATGTGTATTGGCGGCAACGATCTTCCGGTGCAAATCTTGCGTGCCGGGGAAATGATTTGGGTGCTGCGTTATGAGCTCGCATGAACGGAATTCCTTTTTCCTCCAACGCCGTGCCGTGCTGGCCGGTCTTGCCGGCACACTCGTCCTGCCACAAATGGCGGCGGCGTTCGATGTTCCGGATGAACCGCGGCTTGCCAAGCGCGATTATGCCAAGGTTCGCCACCATTTCCGCACCAAGCTTTTGCTGAAGGGCCCGGCGCCCGACAAGTACGAACTGTTGAGCGCGCCTGCCGATGCCGACAAGATTTTCTATCGCTCCGGCTACGGCGAGCTGGAACTGGCCGCCTGGGTCTCGAAATACAAACGCGAGCGCGCCGCCAAGCCGGCCGTGCTCTTCCTGCACGGCGGCAACGCCATGGGGGTCGGCCACTGGCAGCTGATGAAACCCTATATAGATGCCGGTTATGTCGTGATGATGCCGTCGCTGCGCGGCGAAAACGGTCAGATGGGCAATTTCTCCGGCTTCTACGACGAGGTCGATGACGTTCTCGCCGCCACCGAGCGCCTGGCGCATCTGCCGGGTGTCGACCCCCAACGCCTGTTCATCGCCGGCCACAGCATCGGTGGCACGCTGACCATGCTGACGGCGATGAGCACGCAGAAATTCCGTGCCGCCGCGCCGATATCGGGCAATCCCGACGCGTTCCGCTTCTTCAACCGCTATCCTGAAGATATCCGTTTCGACGACAGCAATACGCATGAATTCGAGGTGCGGTCGGCGCTATGTTACGCCCACAGTTTCAAATGTCCGGTCCGTGTCGTACACGGCACGGAGGAGCCGCATTTCAACGACCGCGCCGATCTGCTGGCCCGCCGCGCCCGCGCCGCCGGCATCCATATCGAGACCGAAACCGTCGCCGGCAATCACACCTCGGCGCTGCCGGCCGAGATCGAACAGAGCATCCGCTTCTTCCACGGGGTGGCGGCGTGATCTGATGCGCCTGATCCGCGATCTGGCTGCCGCCTACGGCAACGGTGTTCTGCTCGTCTCCTGATTCCACCTCAACACCAGCCTCGCGCCAGCCGCGAATGCCATCGTCCTGGCAGATGTCGCTGTCTTGCCGATCGTTGATAAGGGTGGTTCCATGAATTTTCTGCGCCGGGTCTTGCCGATTGCCGGGCTGGTGGCGGTCGTTGCGTCGCTGAGCGGCTGCAACATCCTCATTCCCGATGTCGCCGCCGATTCGCCTGCCCGCTTCGTTCAGGAAACTTCACCGGTCTTCTATCAGCCGCCGGGTGTCGATCCGCGCCGGGTACGGCCGATCCCCGATCAACCGGTGCCGCAGACGCGCGAACTCTACAAGACCCAGTTTCATCAGACCTACGGCTTGCCGGTCACCAATCCGGTGCACATGGCGATGTACGGTGCGCTTCGCGACGAAGATTTTACCCTGCCGGCGATCCCGGTAAGTCGTGTGCAGCCGCAGTTTCTGCGCCAGGAGGTCGACTACCAGACCACTGAGCGCCCCGGTACCGTGGTCGTCGATACCCAGGCGCATTACCTCTATTTCGTCGAAGCGAACGGCAAGGCGATGCGTTACGGCGTCGGCCTCGGCCGCGATGGTTACGCCTGGTCCGGCCGCGGCGTCATCCAGTGGAAGCAGAAATGGCCGCGCTGGACGCCGCCGGTCGAAATGGTCTCGCGCCAGCCCGAGGTTCGCCCCTTTGCCGCGGAAAACGGCGGCATGAATCCGGGACTCCAGAACCCGCTCGGCGCCCGCGCCATGTATATCTTCAAGGACGGGCAGGATACGCTCTATCGCATCCACGGCACGCCCGACTGGCAGTCGATCGGCAAGGCGACCTCGTCTGGCTGCGTGCGCATGCTGAACCAGGACGTCGTCGACCTCTATGACCGTCTTCCCGCTAAGGCGGAGATTGTTGTGATGTAGCGCTGCAACAGCGCCGCTGATATCGTCTGCTCAAGGCCGGACACGTCTGCGTGAAGCTATGGTTTATTTGGCGCAAGCCGATAGATCTTCTGATGTTGTTGTTATCGGCTTCGGGCGAATCGCCGGTTTACCCGGCGTCGCGTCCAGCTTCCCGCATCAGAGGAAATCAGTCCCGCGTCATGAGCTTCGATAGACATCTTTCCCGCCGCAGCTTTCTTTCCTTTTCGGCATTGACCGCAGCATCCGCGCTTACCGGCTGTGCCTCTTCCGCCAATACGGTAACATCGGGCGATACGACGATCACCTACCGTTCGCCCATGCGCCTGTTCCAGTCCCCGGAAGCGTCGAGTGCGCCGAGTGGGGCCGAGCTTGCCGTCATGTATGGCCCCGTCGAGGACGGCGGCTTTCTCATCCCCGCCGTTCCCTACGAGCAGATCGACCCGCGCTATTATCGCCAGCGCGTCCTCGATCCCACCGGCCAGCCTCCCGGCACCATCGTCGTCGATACGCCGTCGCGCTTCCTCTATCTCGTCCAGGGTGACGGCATGGCGATGCGTTATGGCGTCGGCATCGGTCGCGAGGGTTTCGCCTGGCAGGGCTCAGGCGTCATCCAGTGGCGTCAGAGATGGCCGCGCTGGAAGCCGCCGAACGAGATGGTCGCCCGCCAGCCGGAACTCGTCAAATATTCGATCGAGAACGGCGGCATGGAGCCGGGCCTGAAGAACCCGCTCGGCGCCCGCGCGCTTTATATCTTCTCGAATGGGGAAGATACGCTCTACCGCCTGCACGGCAATCCCGACTGGCGCTCGATCGGCAAGGCCGTCTCTTCGGGCTGCGTGCGGCTGCTGAACCAGGATATCATCGATCTCTACGATCGCGCTCCGACGAAAGCGCCGATCGTCGTCTTGCAGTAATGTCGCCGAGGCGGCCGTCAACCGGCCGCCTCGGGTTGCTCCGTTTTCCCCGGTGAAACGGCCCATTTTGCGCCCGCGAGGGATTTATTTTTCAAAAAACCATTGCTTAATTCGCTAAATATCCTACATGGTGCGTATCGAATTGCTTGCGACCTTTGTCCACGCGCTGAAGCGCTCCGTCAGATATCCTCTCAACATCGATACGGCTTGTCGGACATTCCGCAGGCGAAACACAAACGGTTGAAAAGGAGATCGTTATGAATTCAGGCGTCGTCAAGTGGTTCAATGGCACCAAGGGTTTTGGTTTTATTCAGCCTGATGATGGTTCTACGGACGTTTTTGTCCATATTTCAGCGGTCGAACGCGCCGGTATGCGCGAACTCGTTGAAGGTCAGAAGATCCGCTACGATCTCGTCCGCGACAAGAAGTCGGGCAAGAATTCGGCCGACAACCTTCAGGCCGCATGATTTGTCATTCGCCTGTGCTGGCCGTAATGCCAGCGAAATGGCTGAGTGACTGGAAGAGGTCGGGTGCCAACCCGGCCTTTTTGCTTTGATCGCTGGGCTTTTCCGAATGGCCCAGGTCGTTCTTGAACGACCTCGGTCGTTCTGATTGACCAGTGAGCAGCCGAAGAGTCGAAGGGACGCTGAAATGGGCAGGCCAAACTATAAGATCGGCGATATGATCGTGCTGAAATCCGGTCTTACCCGCACGGCGAAGGCCGTAAAGCGCTGCCGGATCGCCAGCATCCTGCCCAACGATCACGGGCATGTGCAATATCGCGTCCGTTTCGACGCAGAAATTTCGAACGCCGCATTACCGAGGCCGATATCGATACCGGGGAATCGCCATCCAGGGCACTTCCGGAGATGGCGGCCAAGTCCGACGGCGCCGAGCCCTGGCTGACGTTTTCGAGCATCAGAACGGGCAAGTAGTTTCGCCGTTTCATTATTGACAGTGCGGCCTCGCCGCCGTGACAGGAAGGATATCACTTTGCAGGTACTCGTCAGGGATAACAACGTCGATCAGGCTCTCCGCGTGCTCAAGAAGAAGATGCAGCGGGAAGGCCTGTTTCGGGAAATGAAGGCGCGCAGCGCTTTTGAAAAGCCGTCCGAGAAGCGCGCCCGCGAAAAGGCCGAAGCCATTCGCCGCCAGCGCAAGCTTGCCCGCAAGAAGCTGCAGCGCGAAGGCCTGCTGCCGGCGCCGAAGAAGGTTCTCCGCGCCCGCTAACCCGGCCGGAATCACGGTCCGGCCGCGGAATTGCGGCCAACGTTGAATCACGGCTAACTGTAGATCTACGGCCAGGTCGCGGAATTGCGGCCAACCGTAAGGGTCATGGCCTGGCCGCGGAATCGCGGCAACCATGGTTTCGGCCGTGAATCACGCCTAATTCAGCCGTCATCACCTGAGAAAGGGGCACATGACCGCCACCAAGGGAGAATTTTTCAATCCCGCCAAGCTTTCGTCTCGCGACAAGGCGGAAGCGACCGATCACACGGCGCGCGCCATTATCGCGGCCGAGGCCTCGGCCCGTGACAAGAAGACGGAAAAGTTGAAGGCCATGCGCCTGCAGCAAGAGGCTGAAGCCGGACCTGAAGCGGCACCTGCAAAGAAGCGCCGGTCGCCGGCCAAGGCGGCTGCGAAGCGGCCGTAATCCTCGGGCTCAAATCCGTTAGGTTCTACCCTCTTAGGCTGACGGGGTGGATGCGCTCAACCGCCGCTCGTGCCGGCCCGGCCGAGATTGCCCCGCAGCCGATGCAGCATGTCGCGCATCGCGGCCATTTCCTCGAGCGTGCAGCCGGCGGCTTGCCCGATTGCCGTCATGATCGTATCGATCTCCCCTTTCATAGCCTCACCTCTCGGGGTCAGCGACACGATCACCTGCCGCTCGTCGCGCAGGTCGCGGATGCGCTTGATCAGTCCGTTTTGTTCCAGCCGTTTCAACAGTGGCGACAGCGTGCCGGAATCGAGATCCAGCTGCTCGCCGATCGTCTTCACCGGCAGCTCGCCGCGTTCCCACAGCACCAGCATCACCAGATATTGCGGATAGGTGAGGCCGACCCTGTCGAGAATCGGTTTATAGGCGCGGGTGAACGCATGCGCCGTCGCGTAGACCGCAAAGCACAACTGCTTTTCCAGCCGCTTTTCCTCTTGCGGTATCTCCATCGTCTTTATCGTGTGCGCTTTCATATCCATCATCCCTACAGCGCCGCGCGTCTTTTCAGACACGCGAAGGACGCTGTAACACTTTGAATCTACGCATCGAGCTTTCCGAAAATCGATTTCGATTTTCGGAAAGCTCGATGCGCTAGTGGTCCGATTGTCCTCTTTTCGAATTCGAAATGCAATTTGCAAAATTCACTTGCGTACGATTTAATTGTGCAATATTAAAAGTCCAACCCAAACGAAGGGCCAATCAAAGGAGATCGTCATGCCTATTCTCTATACGACCAAAGCCTCTGCCACCGGCGGCCGCGCAGGCCGCGCCGTTTCCGAAAACGGTGTTCTGGACGTGACGCTGACCGTTCCGAAGGAACTCGGCGGCGATGGCGCGACCGGCACCAACCCCGAGCAGCTCTTCGCTGCCGGCTACTCCGCCTGCTTCCTCGGTGCGTTGAAATTTGTCGCGGGCCAGCAGAAGGTCAAGATTCCGGAGGACACGACTGTCTCCGCCACGGTCGGCATCGGCCCGCGTGAAGATGGCACCGGCTTCGGCATCGAAGTGGCGCTGACGGTCAATATCCCCGGTCTCGATCGCGAAACAGCCGAAAAGCTCGCCGCCGCGGCCCACATCGTCTGCCCCTACAGCCACGCCATGCGCACCTCGACCGAAGTGCCGGTCACGGTTGCCTGATCTTCTCTGAAACGCGGCAGCCCTATCGGCTGCCGCGATCTCGTGGGGCAGTGGGATGTCCTATTCGGCTGTTGCACTCTGACGGAGCCGGCGCGGCGAACGACTTGATTTCGGGACCTCCGCCGTCATCCCTGACACAGCCTGCAGATCCTGTCGCAATCGTGCGGGACCGCCCTCTGGCAGCGTGCTGTCGAGCGTCGCATGTGTGCTTTTCCAGATTGGCAGCGCCTTTGCCAGCACCGCCTTGCCTTCGCTGGTGAGAACAAGCAGCCGGCCGCGCCGGTCCTTCGGATTCTCCATCACGCTCACCCAGCCCTTGCGCTGCAGCGGCTTTAGCGCCGCTGTCAGCGTCGTTTGGTCCATGGCGAGCAGGGCGGCGACCGGCCCCATCGGCGGCGGCTCCGGCCGGTTCAGCGACATCATCAGTGAAAATTGCCCGTTGGTCAGCCCGGCCGGCCTCAGCGCATCGTCGAACAGCCGGGCAAGCGCCCGCGCCGCTCGCTGCACATGCAGGCAGAGGCAGGTGTCGCGCACCAGCAGCGTCGTGGAAAAGGGAATCTCGATCGAATTTGACATGCTTCATTTCTATTGATATCAATGTATTTAGTCAAGGAGAAGGAGATGAGCCGGCTTCACCGGCAGGCGCCGGAGGAGGGCGCATTTCATGCAGAATGAGGTTGTTTCCCGCGAGCAATGGCTCGAAGCCCGCCGTGCCCTTCTGGCAAAAGAAAAAGAGGCGACGAGGCTGCGCGACAGCGTCAACGCCGCGCGCCTGGCGCTGCCCTGGGTGAAGGTCGACAAGGATTATGTCTTCGAAACGCCTGAAGGCGGGAGGTCGCTCGCCGATCTCTTCGACGGCCGCAGCCAGTTGCTGATCTACCATTTCATGCTCGGCCCGGATTGGGATGCCGGCTGCGCCGGCTGCTCCTTCCTGTCGGATCATGTCGATGGCGCTCTGCCGCATTTGAACCATCACGACGTCACCTGGGTCGCCGTCTCACGCGCGCCGCTCGAAAAGATCGCCGCCTACAAGAGCCGCATGGGCTGGCAATTTCCCTGGGTCTCCTCCTTCGGCAGCGATTTCAATTTCGATTATCACGTCTCTTTCAGCCCGGGGGATCTTGCCAAAGACAAGGTCTTTTACAATTTCACTGCCATGCAGCCGGCTGATGCCAATGACGAACTGCCGGGTCTCAGCGCCTTCTACCGCAACGACAAAGGCGAAGTCTTCCATACCTATTCGAGTTATGCCCGCGGGCCGGAGGAATTGATCGGTACCCTGATGATCCTCGACCGGGCGCCGAAGGGCCGCAACGAGGACAGCACGATGAATTTCGTGCGTCGCCACGACGAATATGAGGAGGCTGCCAAGGCGCCATCCTGCTGTCACTGAAATAAGGCCAACATCACGCAAGGGAGAGAAGGATGAAGACCGCTGAAGTGCTGAAGGAACATTCCTTCCTGGAAAGACTGATCGGCGAATGGACCGTCACCGCACCCGAAATGTCCGGCGACGAGCCCTGGACCGAAACCGTCCGCTCGCTGCATGGCATCTGGTGGGTTGCCGAAGGTACCGGCCGCATGCCGGATGGCAAGCAAGGCACCAGCATCCTGACTCTCGGCTACAACGCCGCCAAAGGCAAATATGTCGGCAGCTGGATCGGCAGCATGATGGATTATATGTGGGTCTACGACGGCGAGCTCGACGCTTCGGGCAACATTCTGGATCTCTATACGACAGGGCCCGACTTCAATAGCGAAGGGCTTGCCGATTACCGCGAGCAGATTGCCTTCGTCGATGCCGATCACCGCACCTTCATCTCCAGCGTCAGGCAGCCGGATGGTGCCTGGAAACAGTTCATGGAAGCGCATTACACCCGCAAGATCTGACAGTCACGGCGCTCAAGCGTCTTAAGGGAGAGTATGATGTCTGCGACGCATGGAAAGTTCATCTGGTGCGAGTTGATGACCCCCGACACATCGGCCGCCGCGAAATTCTACAGCTCGGTCGTCGGCTGGACCACTTCCGATATGCAAGTGGAGGGCATGCCGCCCTATACGATCTTCGAGGCGAACGGCATCGGCGTCGCCGGCCTGATGGAATTTCCGGCCGAACTCGAGGGCAAGGGCATCCCGCCGAACTGGACGGGTTATGTCGGCGTTGATGACGTCGACCAGTCGGCCAGGGATTTCGCCGCCAATGGCGGTTCGGTCCGCCGTCCGCCGGACGACATCCCGAGTGTCGGCCGCTTCGCCGTCGTCGCCGATCCGCATGGGGCAGTGCTCTGCATCATGACGCCGGCGCCGATGGACAAAACCTGGCCGGAACTGGCCCCCGATGCGCCAGGCAATATCGGCTGGCATGAACTCTATGCCGGCAACGGCAAAGACGCTGTCGCCTTCTATTCCAAGCTGTTCGGCTGGACAAAGGACAGCGAAATGGACATGGGTCCAATGGGCGTCTACTATCTCTTCGCCCACAACGGCAAGCAGATCGGCGGCATGATGACCAAGCCGGAAAACATCCAGATGCCGTTCTGGAGCTATTATTTCATCGTGCCGACCCTCGATGCCGCGATTGAACGCGTCACCTCCGGCGGCGGCAAGGTCGTCCACGGCCCGATGGAGGTCCCCGGCGGCAGCTGGATCATCCAGGCCATGGACCCGCAAGGCGCCTTCTTCTGCCTGGTCGCACCGAAGCGGTAGGTTTTGACGCATTGTTGGCGACGTGCCGTGAGGCCCCCTCATCCGGCTGCCGCCACCTTCTCCCCGAGGGGAGAAGAGACTCGTGGCGACGTCTCGATTCCCCCTTCTCCCTCTCGGGGCTATGGCATTCACACATTTAGAATTGCCTATGGAATGGTGTTCTGATTCTCTTGCTGCAAGCAGGAGAATTGAGCGATGGATGATTTGAGCCTGGGGCGGTTTGGCGACCGTCGCCTGGAAAAAGGGGGGCGTTCTTGCTGGGGCGCCTTGTTGCGACGGCCGGCCAGGGAATGCGGGTGCGCAAGCTCGGAGGCAATCGGGCCGGAGAGATCCGCTTGACCCGGTTCTTGCGCAATGGAGCGGTCGATCCGCAGGCGATGATCGATGAAGCGGCCTTGCGCACGGCGGACCGCTGCGCGGATCGGCATATCCTGGCTATTCAGGATACGACGGTGGTCCGCTCCAGCGGCGGTGGCGGCCTTTATCTGCATGCGATGATCGGGGTCGACGCCGGCGATGGCGCGATCGTCGGGGCGATCCACGGACAGTTTCTAAGCCGCGACCAGGGCAAGCGCGGCACCCAGCGTGCGCGTCCGATCGAGGAGAAGGAGAGCTATCGCTGGCTGGAGGGCGCCGACCGGGCGGCAAAGGTTTGTGCGGCGGCGCGCCACATCACCGTCATTGCCGACCGCGAAAGCGATATCTACGAGGCCTTCACCCGAAAGCCTGCCAATGTCGACCTTGTCGTGCGCGCCGCCAAAGACCGCAGTTTCGGCAAAGACCAGCCGTCGCTGTTTGCCATGGCCGATGCCTTGCCGGTTGCGGCAAACCTTGCCTTCACCCTGCCGGCCAAGCCGGGCCGCAAGGAGCGCGACACGCAATTAGCGATCCGCTTCAGCGCGGTGACATTGCCGCACCCGAAGAACGGTATCTACAAGAAGACCCCGGATGAGGTGCGCCTCTATCTGGTGGATGTGCGCGAGAGCACGCCGCCACCGGGCGAGACGCCGATCCATTGGCGGCTGCTAACGACCTATGCGGTGTCGGATGCCGACCAGGCGGCGGCGGTCATCGCCCTTTATCGCGCCGCTGGACGATCGAGCAACTGTTCCGCACCCTGAAGACCCAAGGCTTCGATATCGAAGGCCTGCGCATCGAGGACGAGGGGGCGTTGAGCAACCTGGTGACGGCTGCCTTCGTCGCCGCCGTCATCGTGCAGCAACTGGTTCATGCCCGCGACGGCGCTCCGCCCGGCTCCACCTTGCGTCCCATCGAAGACGCCTTCCAGCCAAGTGACCGACCGCTGCTGGAAGCTTTCTGCGCCAAGCTGGAGGGCAACACCGCCAAACAGAAGAACCCGCATCCCAAAGGGTCGCTGGCCTATGCCGCCTGGGTCTGCGCCCGCCTCGGTGGATGGACCGGCTACTACGGCAAGCCTGGGCCAATCGTCATGCTCGACGGATGGCAGCAGTTCCAAGCCGCAAAGCGCGGCGTAGACCTCCTCCTCTCCGCTTTCGACAATGTGTGAATCTAATAGCCCTCTCGGGGAGAAGGTGCCCGTAGGGCGGATGAGGGGGCTGCACGGCACGCCGCCAACAACAATCACCCTCCGGATCGCACCATCCATCACCCCCGAACCGAAGCAAAAAACCCTTCCGGGCTCTCCACCTCCACCAGCCGCTTCCTCTCGATCAGCCAGAACCGGTTTCCCACCGTCCGCACGAAGCTGCGATCGTGCGATACCAGCAGGCAGCTGGCTTCGTGCGCCATCAACTCGCTCTCCAGCGCTTCCTGTCCCTCGATGTCGAGATGGTTTGTGGGCTCGTCGAGCAGATAGAAATTCGGCTCCGTCAACCTCAGCACCAGCATGCCGAGCCGCGCCTTCTGGCCGCCGGAAAGCTGGCCGATCGGTTTTGCCTGCATGTCGATCGTCATGCCGGCCCCGGCAAGCAGGGCGCGGGCTCGCTGGTCGCCAACGTCGAAGCGGCGGATGATCGTGCCGATCGGCGTGTCGGTGTCGGCAAGATCGGCAAGCGCCTGGTCGCCATAGCCGAGAACCAGTGACGGCGTCGCCTTGATGCTGTCGCGCGCGGTCTCCGGTCTTTCGATCGCCTGCTTCAGCATCAAGACCAGCCGCGACTTGCCGGCGCCGTTAAGGCCGAGCAGCACGATGCGGTCGCCCTGGCAGATGAATTGCCGGCCGGTCTTGAACAGCAGCGTTCCATCCGGCGTCGTCACTGCCGCATCCTCCAGCGTCACCAGCACCTTGGCATGCGTGCCGCGGTTGGTAAGCCGGATGGCGCCGGCCGAGCGCTCGAGATGCGCCGGTTTTGCCGCATCCTCCAGCTTCTCCGCCCGTTGCTTGAGCTGCTTTGTCTTGACGACGAGCAGGTCGCTGCCGGAATTGATGCCGATATTGTTCAGCTTCGCCGCCTGCTTGCGCAATTGCTCCGCCACCTTGATGTCTCGCTCATAGCGCCGGGTTTCGGAGGCGTCGGCCTCGTCGAGGGCGGCGCGCGCCCGGGTATAGGGCAGGGCGAAGACCGGCGATTGCTCCGGCCGCAGAAACAGCGTCCGGTTGGTCGTTGCGTCGAGGAAGGCGCGGTCGTGGCTGGAAAGGATAACCGGCACGTCGCGCGGCAGGCCATTCAGCCAACCCTCCAGCTGCGCGATTTTTTCGAGGTCGAGATGGTTGGTCGGTTCGTCGAGCAGCAGCACGTCGGGCTCGCTCACCCAGCTGCGGGCAAGCATGGCGAGCCGCTGCCAGCCGCCGCTCAACTGCTTCAGCGGCCGCCGGCGCATAACCTCCGGCACCTCAAGCGATTCCAGCACCACGTCGACGCGCCAGCTTTCGCTTTCGGCCTGATCGGCCGGCAGCGCCTGCAGCACCGCATCGTAAAACGGCGTGTCGAACAGTGCGGGCGGCACATTCTGGGCGACGTGGCCGACGGTCAGTCCGCGCGCTTTGGTGATCTCGCCCTCGCTCGGTTCCAGTGCGCCGGTGATGCAGGCAAGCAGCGTCGATTTTCCCCGCCCGTTGGCGGCGACAAGGCCGATGCGGTCGCCGGAATTGACAACGAGATTGAGTTTGGAAAACAGCGGATTGCCCAGCGTCACGCCGAGATTGCGGATATTGATGAGTGTCATGATCGTTCTCTGGTCTTGACCGGGGCGCGACCCGGGGCGTTCAGCCATCACGGGGTTGCGGGTAATTGGCCCGGGAAATTACAGGAATGCGCGCTCGAACCTTACGATACGGCGCCGCATTGGCCACGAGGGCAGACCAGGAAGAGATGTCGAGAAACGGTCTCTGGTCAGCCCTGCAAACGCATTTGCAGGGCGTTGACGGGACCACGCTGGCGATTAAACCGGAAATAATACTGCATTGCGTGATCCTCCTTTCTCGAAAGGTTGCGGGATTGCAATACCATTGCCGGCAAAATGAGGCAAGGGAACCGCAGGTGCTCGGGATATCCGGTGGCGCTGGCGGCGTCGGTGATCGACGCCAACGAGAGCCTCATCCTGAGGCGGCCCGAAGGGGCCTCGAAGGAGGGGGCGGGTGCACTGACGCTGATGGATGCAAGGAGCAGCGTTGGAGCGTGTCCTTCGAGGCTCCGCCCTATGGGCTGCGCGCCTCAGAGCCTGTGA
>NZ_AEYF01000002.1 GCF_000292525.1 Rhizobium sp. CCGE 510 | reverse complement strand
AACAACACGGTTGCTGAGGTGCCCCGCTGGGGCCTCGAAGGACGAGGCCGGCCACCGGCGTTGATGGGCGCAAGACGCGGCGTCGGACGCGTCCTTGGAGGCTCCGCCCTATGGGCTGCCAGGTCCTCAGAATGAGGGCGGTTGGAGGGTGCCGCCTAAACCGCCGGATCACCGCCAGCCAACTTCAACCGCCGCGTGATCCCAATGCTTTCCAGAAACGTCTCGTCGTGGCTGACGACGAGCAGTGCGCCATCATAAGCGCGCAGCCCGGCCTCGACTGCAGCAATCGAATCGATGTCGAGATGGTTGGTCGGCTCGTCGAGGATCAGCAGCGGCGGCGGTGCGGCGCCGAGAACGCAGGCAAGGCCGGCGCGCAGCAATTGTCCGCCGCTCAGCGTCGATACGGTCTGCAACGCTGCATCCGCCCTGAACATGAAGCGGGCAAGAGCGGCCCGGCAGGTATTTTCATCGGCAAGCGGGTTGATCCGGCGGAAATTGTCGCGGATCGAAGCCGACGGATCGAGAAGACTGACCGTCTGATCGAGCATCGCAAAAGCGGTCATGACGCCGACCGTCCCGGCCCAGGGTTTGAGATCGCCGGTAATTAGCGCCAGCAGGGTCGTCTTGCCCGAGCCGTTGCGGCCGGTGACGGCGATCCGTTCAGGCCCGGTGACGTCAAAGGAGAGATCGCGGATGACGGGATCGCCCGGCTGATAGCCCGAGGTCACGCTGTCCATCTTCAGTACGGTCTTGCTGCCAGGCAGTCCGGTCGGCGGCAGGCTCACCGACAAGGGCTGCAGGATCTCGATCTTTTCGCGCGCGGTGGTTGCCTCGTCCTGGGCCTGGGCGCGACGGCGGTCGGCGAGGCGGGCATTGTCGCCGCCGGTGGTTTCGCTCCGCTCCTTCATGCCGCCGAGCATGATGCGCGGGATCCCGCCTTTGGCGGCCATCTTCCGCCCGGTGCTGTCTCGATGCGCCTGACGCTCCACCGTCGCCTGCGCCTTTCTCGCAACCTCGGCCATGCGTTTTTCGGCATCGTCGAGATCATGCCGGGCTGCTGCAAGCTCGAGTGCCTTGCGCTCGCGATAATGGCTCCAATTGCCGCCGTAACGGGTGACCCCGAGCGAGGTCAGTTCGAAGATCGCATCGACGCTCTCGAGCAGTTCCCGGTCATGGCTGACGATGATGGCACCGGCCCGCCAACTTGAAATCAGCGCGATCACCGCCTCGCGGCCTTCACGGTCGAGATTGTTTGTGGGTTCGTCGAGCAGCAGGACATCCGGTTCGGTGAAAACGAGCGCCGCCAGCCCGGCACGCGTGCGCTGACCGCCGGAGAGTGCCGCAAGCGGCGTATCCGGAGGCACATCGAGGCCAGTGCGATTGAGCGCTGCGGCGACGCGCGCCGGGAGCATCCAGTCTGCCGATGCAAGCTCGTCGGCCGTTGCCTCGCCGGCTTCAGCACGAAGGAGAACGGCGAGCGCATCGGTGACGCCGAACAGATCGGCGACCGTTTCGTCGGGCGCCACCTGAACGCTCTGCCGCAACACGCCGAGGCTGCCGCCGACGGATATCGTCCCCGAATGCGGCTTGATATCCCCGGAGACGAGCTTCAGCAACGTCGTCTTGCCGACGCCGTTGCGCCCGACGAGACCGACACGCTCAGGCCCGAAGCTCAGGTCGAAACTGGAAAAAAGCGACCGCCCGTCAGGCGCGGACCATGAAACGTGGGAGAGGGTGATGGATGCAGGCATGGATATGGATTTCCCGGTTGGCAAGGCGAACTGGCGTTGCGATCGGGTTGAAATCCATTGCGGCACACATCCTGTTGAAATGGTCGATGGCAGATAATTTAGGGGAGGAAGGCTGGTGATTCAAGGCGACGCAGCCAATTGGGCAGCAGGCAGCGATCTTCCTCCCTCTTCTCCCCGGCGGGGTCCGAAGGACGGGTTGAGACCTGTGGCTCAATCCCGGGTGGTGGCCCGAAGGGTCGGATGAGGGGGCCACACGGTACCCGTTGCTGCCTTTCGCTGGCGGCTCAAGGCGTTCGTCGCTGACGCTTCTCACACCCCCTCATCTGCCTGCCGGCATCGACCGGGGGCGAGCCACGGGTCTCGCCCGTCCTTCGGACCCCCGCTGGGGAGAAGGGACCCAGACCTACCGCTTCAAGCTCCCCAATATCCCGCGCACCAGCGCCCGGCCGACCTGTGTCGCCACTGTGCGGGCCACGCTCTTCATGGCCGCTTCCACCACCGTTTCGCGTTGGTAGCCGGAGGCTTTGCCGCGCGATTGGCCGCGGCCCTTGTCGTCGTCATTGCTGCCGCCGAAGCCCGGCAGGCTCCAGCCAGAGGTCGTGCTGCCCTGCTGAGGCGCCTCTTCCTGCGCCCGCTTGGCGGCATCGGCATCGGCTGCTTTCTTGGCCCGCGCAGCCAGCAGCTCAAAGGCGGATTCGCGATCGATGTCCTCGTCATAGACACCGAGAACCGGGCTTCGGTCCATGATCTGCCGGCGCTCGGCATCGGTCAGCGGGCCGACGCGGCCGGATGGCGGGCGGATCAGCGTGCGCTCGACGATCGACGGCGCCCCCTTGGCCTCCAGCGTCGAGACCAGCGCCTCGCCGGTGCCGAGATTGGTGATGACGGTGGCGCAATCGAAGGCCGGGTTGGGGCGGAAGGTATCGGCCGCCGTCCTCACCGCCTTCTGCTCGCGCGGCGAATAGGCGCGCAACGCATGCTGGGCGCGGTTGCCGAGCTGGGCGAGCACCGTTTCCGGCACGTCGAGCGGGTTCTGCGTCACGAAATAAACGCCGACGCCCTTGGAGCGGATCAGCCGCACCACCTGCTCGACCCGTTCGGTCAGCACCTTCGGCGCGTCGTTGAAGAGCAGATGCGCCTCGTCGAAAAAGAAGACCAGCTTCGGCTTGTCCGGGTCGCCGACCTCCGGCAGTTCCTCGAACAGTTCCGACAGCAACCACAGCAGGAAGGTGGCATAAAGGCGCGGGTTCATCATCAGCTTGTCGGCGGCCAGCACCGAGATCTGGCCGTAGCCGTTATTGCTGGTGCGCATGATGTCGGAAATCTTCAGCGCCGGTTCGCCGAAGAAGTGCTCGGCGCCCTGCTGTTCGAGAACGAGCAGCGCCCGCTGGATCGAGCCGACCGAGGCCTTGGAGATCAGCCCGTACTGATTGGAAAGCTCGGTGGCATTCTCGCCCATATAATTCAGCAGCGAGGTGAAATCCTTGAGGTCGAGCAGCGGCAGCCCTCCCTGGTCGGCGATCTTGAAGGCGATGTTGATGACGCCCTCCTGCGGTTCGGAGGCATCCATCAGCCGGGCGAGTAGCAGCGGCCCCATCTCGGCGATCGTGGTGCGCACCCGATGGCCCTTCTCACCGAATAGATCCCAGAAAATCACCGGAAACTGATCGAATTCATAGTCGGTGAAGCCGATCTGCTCGGCCCGCTTGGTGAGGAAATCCTTGGGCTCGCCCTTCGCCGCGATGCCGGAAAGGTCGCCCTTGATATCGGCGGCGAAGACCGGCACGCCGGCCCGCGAGAAGCCCTCGGCCAGCACCTGCAGCGTCACCGTCTTGCCGGTGCCGGTGGCGCCAGTGACGAGGCCGTGGCGGTTGCCGAACTTCAGGTCGAGATATTCCGGCTTGTTGATGCTGTCGTCGGGATTGCGGCTCGCGCCGATGAAAATCTTGCCATCCTCGATCATCCGCAAATGCTCCCTTCGGCTCTGCCGTTTTCTGTTGAGAAGGCTTGGTTCCCGCCGCCTTCATCGAACCATCGTTTCCCTGTTATAAGCAGGCAGGCGGATGCGGACAACTGTTTGCATCGAAAGCAAAACTGGACAATGTGCCGCCGTGCGCGCCCGGCTTGAGTTGCGCTCGAATCTCGAATAACGTTCACGTTAACGTCAAAATAGCAGGAGGCTGACGATGAATGAAATTGTGACCCAGATCGCCGATCGTGTGGGCATTGCGCCTGATTTGGCCGAAAAGGCGCTCGGCATGATGCTCGGCTTCCTCCAACGCGAGGCGGCTGACGGTCCTGTCGCCCGGATGATCGAAGCGATCCCCGGCGGCGCCGATCTCGTCGCCCAGTACAATGGCGCAAGTGCCGGCGGCGGCGGCGGTCTGCTCGGCGGGCTGATGAGTTCGCTCGGCGGCGGCGGCATCATGGGCCTCGGCCAGCAACTGATGGGCGAAGGCCTCGGCATGGGCGAGATCACCTCTCTCGCCAAGGAAACCATCGCCATCGCCAAGCAATATGCCGGCGAAGAGGTTGTTGACGAGGTCGTCGCCTCCGTCCCGGGCCTCAGCCAGTTCGTCTGAGACGAGAGATCGACTGGAGCCTCGCTTTGTTGCGGGGCTCATTGTTCTCGTGCTGGAAAAGACGGGGGGAACAGCAGCGTTGCCTCTCGAATGGAAGGAGAGCCGCATGACTGTCTGGCGCCCGTCGCAGCAGATCAGGGTGAAGGTGATCGGCCTCGCCTGGCGGGAAGACCGGCTGCTCGCCGCGGAAGTGGAGGAAGATAGCGGCCGCATCAAGGGTGTCCGCCCGCTCGGCGGCGCGATCGAGTTCGGCGAGAGCCGTGAAGAAGCGCTGCACCGCGAATTCGGGGAGGAACTCGAGACGGCGATCCGCATCGTCGGCCCCTGGCATCTCCTTGAAAACATCTACGAGCATCATGGCGAGACCGGTCACGAATTCATCTTCGCCGCCGATATCGAACTGGCGGATGCATCGCCTTATGAGCGCGACGAAATCCGCTATTCCGAACTCGACGAGACGACCGCGACCGCACGTTGGTTCGGCCGTGATATGCTGCGTGACGCCGGCATCGATCTCTATCCGACAGGCCTCGACAAGTTGCTGTCACGCTGGCGCGATTGAGCTGGAAACACCGCCGGTGCAAGGCTCCTATACAGCTCGCCAAACTTTGATCGTCAGTGACGGTAACGAAGGAACAACGAGGTCGGATTCGCTGTTCTATCAGCATCGCTAAAACCAGAAGGAATAGCATCATGCGCAGGTTTATTGCAGCAGCCTCGATCGCTCTCCTCAGCCTCTCTACTCCGGCCCTTGCCCAGTCGAATATGGGCATGGATGCCAGCGGCCGGTTCGACGGCACGCCGCCGCTCGGCACCTCGCCGGGCAACGAGCCGGAAAGTGGGCTGGTCATCCCGCTCGATTCTATGGAAACCGGCAGCATCAACGACAATGGAACGTCGAGCGGTCGCGTCGATTGGGCGCGCTGCCCGCCGCGCAAGGCCCGCGGCGCCCTTGCCACCGAAGGCGGCAACAGCGGCGCTTCCGTCAGCTCGGCATGCCGTGATCGCGGAAACTGACAGGATCAGGGAAGGGCGCTATTTGCCCTCTTTCTTGTCCTGCTGCAGGATCACACCGAGTTCATGCCACCGCCGGCCGTCACGCTGGATGAGCTGGTCGGCTGAGGCTGGTCCCATGCTGCCCGGCGCGTAGGCGTCGGGCACGCTGTCATCCCCAGCCCAGATATCGAGGAAAGGCTGCACCGCCGCCCAGCCGGCCTCGATGCCGTCGGCGCGCTGAAACAGCGTCTGGTCACCAATGAAGAGATCGTAGAGCAGCGATTCATAGCCGGTGGTCTTGCCGATATCGAACTTGTCGGCATAGCGGAAGTCGAGTGAAACCGGCGTGGTGTCGACCGAAAGCCCCGGCGACTTGATCGAGATTTCCATGCTCATGCCTTCGTCCGGCTGCACCTGGATCACCAGCCGGTTCGGCGGCAGGCGGCGATTGACCTCGGTCTCGCGAAACTGCGCGAAGGGCACCGGCTGGAAGGTGATGACGATTTCGGTGTCGCGCGCCGTCAGCGCCTTGCCGGTTCTGAGGTAGAAGGGCACGCCCGCCCAGCGCCAGGTATCGGCATAAAGCTTCAATGCCACGTAGGTCTCGGTGCGGCTGTCGGGCGAGACGTCCTTGGTATCGCGATAGGCTGGAAGATCGGTGCCGTTGAGCGGGCCTGCGCCATAGGCGCCGCGCACGCCATGCGTCTTCGCCTCCTCGGGCGTATAGATCCGCAGCGCCTTCAGCACCTTGCTCTTCTCGTTGCGGATCGCTTCGGCATCGAAGCTGTTCGGCGGCTCCATGGCGATCATCGCCAGCAGCTGGAAGAGATGGTTCGGCACCATGTCGCGCAGCGCGCCGGTCGCATCGTAGAATTTGCCGCGGCTGCCGATATCGACGATCTCGGCGGCAGTGATCTGCACATGGTCGATGTAGCGGCTGTTCCACAGCGACTCGATGATCATATTGGCAAAACGCGCCGTCATCAGGTTCTGCACCGTCTCCTTGCCGAGGAAATGGTCGAGCCGGTAGACTTGGCTTTCGGCGATCTGGGCGAGGATTTGCGCATTGAGTGCCTTCGCCGAGGCTAGATCGGTGCCGAACGGCTTCTCGATAGCGACGCGGCGGAAGGTGCCGTCCTTTTCATCGGTCAGGCCATGGGCGGCGAGCTTTTCGACGATCGATCCGAAGAAGGATGGCGGCACCGCCAGATAGAAGGCGGCGTTGGCATCAGGCCCCAGCCGCTTGCCGATCTCGAGGAAAATATCGTCCTTGGTGAAATCGCCCGCCATATAGGAAATGCGCTGGCGCAGGCTTCCCCAGGCCTCGTCCTTCACTGTCGGCTCTTCGCCGCTCAGATGATTGAGAAATTCGTCGAGCCGCCCGCGCAGGAACTCGTCGTCGCCCGGTTCGATGCCGATGCCGAGAATGTGGAGATCATTGCCAACGAGGCGGCCGCGCGTCAGGTTGATGATGGCCGGCACCAGGAGGCGGCGCGTCAGGTCTCCCGTAGCGCCGAAGATGACGAGGGTAACCGGCGGGGTAGGGGCAGCGTCCATGTATGTCATCTCCTGAGATTTTCCGGCCGACTATAATGCCCATCGGTTTCGCCGCAACCTATGAGGGGGAGGGTAACAGGCATTTGACAGCATCTGGGGCCTGCCCCTCATCCGCCGCCGGCACCTTCTCCCCGCTTGCGGGGCGAAGGAGGCATGTCGCACCCGCTCGCCTAAATCTCGGCGCTGCGTTTTGCACGTCCCCTCTCCCCGTTTTTACGGGGAGAGGGTTAGGGTGAGGGGCATCTTGCTGGCGTAGACCCAACCTGCCGACAGCAGCCGCTTACCCCTTCACCGCCACCATGAAAATCCGCGGAAACCGCAGCAGTACCCGCCCGTCCGACATCTTCGGATAGGCCTTTTCCACCCGCGCAAGGTAATCCGCCAGAAACGCCTCGCGATGTTTTTCGCCGGCATGAGCGAGATAGGGCATCAGCCCGGTGCCCTTCACCCATTCGACGATCGCCGCGGCATCCGCCATCGGGTGATTGTAGATGGTGTGCCAGATATCGACGCGCGCGGCCTTGGCGATCAGCCTGGAATAATAGGCCGAAGGCGGGGCCAAGGCCTGGCGGCGCACGCCCTTTTTTTCGAAAGCGGCTTTCCACGGGCCTGCATGCGCCGTCTCCTCCATCATCAGATGCGTGGGTTCGCCGAGATTGTCGGGCATCTGGACCGCCAGCGCCCCGCCTGGGGAAAGCCCATCCATCAGCCGGTCGAAAATATCGAGATGATCGGGCAGCCATTGGAAGACGGCATTGGCAAACAGCAGGTCGGCCGGCTCTGTCGGCTGCCAACTGCCGAGATCGGCTTCGACGAAGGCCGTGCCTGGAAGCCGCTTGCGGGCCGCCTCCAGCATGTTCATGTCGCTGTCGAGACCGGAGACGCCGTCGGCCCCATAGCGCTCGATGATCAGTTCGGTCGAATTGCCCGGCCCGCAGCCGAGGTCGACGGCGCGACGAAGGCTTTGCAGCGGCACCTGCGCCAGCAGATCGCGTGCCGGTCGTGTGCGCTCATCCTCGAATTTGACATATTGATTGGCGGACCATGCCATGGGCGGTACCTCCTTATGTTGTGGCCGTCGAGCAGCTTCGAGGCGCCTACCGAGCTTTACTCCGCAGACACCAGTATTTTGTCGACGCGCCGGCCGTCGAGATCGACGACTTCGAAGCGCCATCCACCTCTCGTGAAGCTCTCACCCAACTCCGGCAGATGTTTCAACTCTTCCAACACCAGGCCGGCCACGGTCTGATATTCGAGATCGTCATCGAGCTTTAGATTCAAGAACTCGGCGAATTCATCGATCGGTGTCCAGCCGGACACCAGGTAAGAACCATCGTCGCGGCGAGCGATGGCCTGCTCATCGATCGGTCCCTCCTGGAGCGCCCCCATGATCGCTTCCAGAATGTCGCCTGACGAAACAATCCCTTCGAAATGGCCGTACTCGTCAAAAACCAGCACCATGTGGACTGGCGATTTCCTGATGGCTTCGATCACATTAATCGCGGTCGAGAGGTCTGAAACGACCGGGACGTCCTGCGTCAGAGCCTTGATATCGGCACTGCCGTGTTCCGACATCGAGTCGTAAAAGTCCTTGACCGGAAGGATGCCGATCACCTCGTCCGAACTGCCTTTGCGAACGGGCAACCGAGACCGTTTCGTCCGGTGCAACTGAGTTCGAATTTCATCAAGGCTGTCGTCGATATCGATAATTTCGACATCTCGTCGGGGCGTCATAAGCGCTCGGGCGGTGCGGTCCGCCAGTCGCATGACGCCTGATATCATCGCGGACTCTTCGCTTTCGATAACGCCGGCCGACTGCGCCTCGGCCAGAACGGTTTTGATTTCTGCGTCAGAGACGTTGTCGCCACCTTTTCCGGCTTGGCCCAAGAGCTTCAGCACAAGATTTCCGGAGGCGTTCAGAAGCCACACGAGCGGCAGCGCGATTTTTGAAAGCACCGCCATGGCCGGTGCGACCTTCGCCGCAACCGCTTCGGGTTCTCGCAGTGCGATTTGCTTTGGAACAAGTTCGCCGACAATCAAAGAAAGATAGGTGATCGCCACGACGACGGAACCGACGCCGATCGCATCGGCGGCCGTCGATGACAGCCCTTGTGTCTCCAGCCATCCGGTCAAGCGGCTGCCGAGCGTGGCCCCTGAGAAAGCGCCCGAGAGAACACCGACCAGCGTGATGCCGATCTGAACCGTAGAGAGAAAACGACCGGGGTTTTCGGCAAGTTTGATTGCTTGAGCGGCACCCTTGCTTCCATTGTCGGAGAGAACCTTTAGGCGGGCCGTTCGAGAAGACACAACGGCCAGCTCCGACATGGCGAGCACACCATTGAGGATGGTGAGAAGCACCACAATTCCAATTTCCAGAAACACAGGGACCCTATTCGTTGAGGTTTCAATGCCACGTTGATCAAGCGACGCGGCGAGGCGTTCGACGAGGCGTTATATACGCGTCGCCCATCGTCTTTCCATCATCGTATTACATCAGCGTCGCTTCCATCAGTCTTCAGAATTCCGTGAGGCGGCAAGCCCGACCCCGGCGGAAGGGTCGGAAATGCGGTCGAAAAACATCAGTGATTCGGCAAGAGCCTGCCATGCGGCGGCGCGTCATTGGCAATGATCTGGAAGAAGGCCGCTCTCTGCGGGATCTACCCGAGGCGAGGCGGAGGTCATCGCGCCGTCTACAGTGGCCGCCAGCTTCCTCGGCCGGAAGATCCCGGCTGGAACGGGCAGAGCTTGTACTGGATGGGTCGCTATCAGGCATGTCGCAATTTTGGCGGTGAAACGGTCCCGGCGCAAGAGGCGCGGGATGAAAATCCTTATAGCGTACTGATGTGACAGTTTTGAAAAGGAAGGCCGTACCGCGTTCTGATTGACGATTTTAACAGCATTGTTCGTGTTTCCGCATGATGCCGAAAGCCGCTCGAAGCGGCCCGGCATCATGCGTTCACACCATCAAGCCGCGAGAATGGTGATCCCGTAAGCATTGGCCGCCGCCGTCATGCGGGCGATGGTCTCAGGCGAGGGGGCTTTCAGCGGCTCGGTCGTGCCTTCCGCTTCTATGAATTCGGCCATGTCGCGATCGACGATCGCGGAAAAGACGGCCGGGGCCGTCCCGCGGTTGGCATAGCCGTGCACCATGAAGGGCGGGATGGCGACGATGTCGCCTGCGCCGGCCTCGATCTCCTCAGGGCCGTTGTCGGTGAGCCGCCAGATCGTCAAACGTCCCTCGAGGATGCGAAACACTTCCGGGCTTGCATGCGCATGTTTCGGGGTGCGGCTGCCGGACGGCACGGTGACGTCGAAGATGTTGAGCCAGGTTCCGCGGATACGGACCTGTCGCTCGATCCGGTCGCCGAGGACAAAAAAGCGCTTCGCCCCTTCACTGCTCTCTTGACTGGCATGCACGTTCACAAATGAGTTGGACATCATGTCTCTTTCTTCTTCTGACCGGCTTTTCTTGCCGGCCTTTTCTTGCGGGTGCAGCCGTTAGACCCTTGCGCCGTCTTTGACAACAGACCCTGCATTCGGAACGACCGTCGCGAAGCGGTCGGCGAGTTCGGCGAGCGCAGTGCGATGCACGACATCGGCGTCGATGACGCCGCCGAGCGGATCGGGCAGGTCGCGCGTCGCTGCGGCCGATGCGACGACGATCGCCCGGATGCCGAGGTCGAGGGCTGCCCGCGCCGTGGCGCTGACACACAGATGCGTCATGAAGCCGGCGAGGATAATATCGGTACGACCGGTTGCTTGTGCAAGATCGGTCAGCGCTGCGCCAAGGGTCGTGCCGGCAAAGGCATTGGGAAGCGTCTTTGCGATCACCATTTCGCCTTCGACCGGGGTCAGTGCCGGAATGATTTCGGCTGCGTGCGAGCCGGCCGCAAAAAGTCCGGCTCCGGCCGCCGAACGATGCACGATGTGAAAGACCGGCATGCCGCTTTGGCGTGCTGTATCGAGCAGCCGGCCGATTTCGCCGACCGCCTCCGCAATGCCGGAAAGCGGCAGCGTGCCGTCGAGGTATTCGTTCTGCGCATCGATGATGACGAGCACCGATTGCGCAAGGTCGACCGGCTTTGGCGTTGCGCCGGCATGCTGAAGCAGAGTGAGGGGAGCCATATCTTTCTCCTGAGGTTCGGGTTCCGCACCAGGAGATAGCCGCTATCGGTCTGAGCGAGTATCCGCTATATCCTCTCAATGGCTGATCAAAAACGCACAGGACTGGATTGGGAGGATCTGCGCTTTTTTGCGGCACTGGCCAAGCATCGCAGTCTCTCGGCCACCGCCCGCTTCCTGAAGGTCAACCACGCGACGGTGGCGCGGCGGATCGCCGCTCTGGAGCAAAGCCTCGGCGTCAGCCTGTTCGAGCGCCGGGCCGACGGTTACGCGCTGAGCCGACAAGGCAGCGCCATTCTCGGCGAGGCGGGCGCGATGGAGGCCGCGGCTACCGCAATCCGCGACCGGCTCAATGCCGAAGACGGCCCGCAAGGCCGCGTGCGTCTGACGACGATCCGTTCTCTTGCCGATCTTGTGCTAGCGCCGAATCTCACCGAAATTCTCGACGGCCTGCCGCATATCGAATTGGAGATCGTCACCGATATCAAGGTGTTGAGTCTCGCCCAGCGCGAAGCCGATATCGCCCTTCGCCTCGGCCATCCCGGCGACAGTGAGCTCTCCGGCCGGCGCGTTGCCACTATCCGCTATGGTTATTTCGGTTCGAAGGAAACGCGGACCGCCTTCGAAAACGGCGTTTCTCCGCCGCTGATCGCCTATGATAGCGATAGCGAGGGCGTCGCCGAAGCGCGCTGGCTCGACCGCAATTTTCCCGATCACCCGATCAGCCTGCGCTCCAGCAGCAATGCGGTTCAGGCGCAGGCCGCCGCCGCCGGTCTCGGCCTTGCCATGCTGCCGTTTTATCTTGCCGGGACGGTTTCCGGTCTGGAGCCCGTCGCCTTCGCAGCACCGATGCCGGAGCGGGAGCTCTGGATGCTGGCCCCGGCCGAACTCGCCCATATCCCGCGCGTGCGCATTGTACTCGATCGGCTGTCACGTCTTTTTGCGCGTCACAAGCATCTGTTCTGACGCCTCGACCCCCAGTTCGACGGCCTGTAATACCGCCGACACAGAAGAGGCGCATAGAGCGCGGCGGCTGTTCCGGCCGTCCCTTCACGCCGTCACGGCGTCATTGATGGAGCGCATCCATGTCTTCTCTTCCCGTCGCTGGCGCCGCCATGACGCTCGATGAACTCGAGGTTCACCGGGGCTGGCTCTTCGAAAAGTCCCGCGATCTCGAATTGCAGAGTTTCGTCGATGCCGAGGTTCTGAACGGCGACTGGGCGCCGCTTGCTGCGCGCGCCCGCAGGCTTCTCGACGGCCATACCGGCCGCCTTGGCATTCACGGCCCGTTCTGGGGTTTTAGCATCGCCTCGGAAGATCCGGATATCCGCGCAGTCGTCACCCGGCGGCTGCTGCAGGGCCTCGACGTTTGCGCCGCCATCGGCGCGACGCAGATGGTCGTCCACAGCCCTTACACCTCATGGTCCTACAACAATCTCGACAACAATGACGGTGCCAGAGAGGATCTGGTCGAGCGCGTGCATCTGACGCTGCGCGAGGCCGTCAGGCGCGCCGAGGATATCGGCTGCACCATGGTCATCGAAAACATCGAGGACAAGGATCCTGGTATCCGCGTGGCGCTGGCCGAAAGCTTCAATTCGCCCGCCGTCGCCGTCTCGATCGATACCGGCCACGCCCATTATTCCAATGGTTATACCGGCGCGCCGCCAGTCGACTATTACGTCAAGGCGGCCGGCAACCGTCTGCAGCATGTTCATCTGCAGGATGCCGACGGCTATGCCGATCGCCATTGGAGTCTCGGCGAAGGCTCGATCCACTGGCGCGCCGTCTTCGCAGCGCTTGCCAAGCTCGAAAGCAATCCGCGCCTGATCATCGAGATCAAGGACAAGTCGAAGATCCCGGCTTCCGCGGCCTATCTCGCCTCGATTGGCTTGGCCGAATAGGGCCGGTTGCCTGCCTGCTCTCGGGGAGGATCGAATTCTCTTAAGAAAACCGCGTGATCACGCTGATCCCGGTCGCCTCCGCCTTGTCGAGCGCCATCAGCGCCGGCACGGCTTCCGTGAGGCTGATACGCCGTCCGATCAGCTTCTGCGGCGCGATCTTGCCGGCGGCGAGCATCGACAGCATGGCGTCGTAGCGCCAGGCCTGCATGCCGTGGCTGCCGTAGATCTCCAACTCGTGGCTGATCACCTGCGCCATCGGGATCTGCGGCGCGGCATGTTCGCCGAGCATCAGCCCCACCTGCACATGCCGGCCACGTCGGCGAAGGTTCTTGATCGAGTTGAAGCAGGTTGCGGGATGGCCGAGCGCGTCGATCGAGACATGCGCGCCGCCCTTGGTGATCTCATGCACCGCCTCGGCCACGTCGGCCACGCTTGAGGCATTGACCGTCGCCACCGCCCCGCATTCCCTGGCAAAGGCAAGTTTCTCCTCGGATATGTCGACGCCGATCGCATTCGCCCCAAGTGCGGTGGCGATCATGATCGCCGACAGGCCGACGCCGCCGCAGCCATGCACGGCGATCCATTCGCCGGGCCCGGTGCGGGCTTGGTCGGTGACGGCGCGAAACGAGGTGGCGAAGCGGCAGCCGAGGCTTGCCGCCGTCGCATCGTCGATCGTCTCCGGCAGATGCACCAGATTGGTGTCGGCATAATCGATCGCCACATACTCGGCGAACGACCCCCAATGGGTGAAGCCCGGCTGGAACTGGTTGGGGCAGACCTGCTGGTTGCCGGAATGGCATTCGCTGCAATGGCCGCAACCGGAAACGAACGGCACGGTTACCCGGTCACCCACCTTGAAACGCATCACGCCGCGGCCGGTGGCAACGATCTTTCCGGCAAGCTCGTGCCCCGGCACATGCGGCAGGCGGATATCGGCGTCGTGTCCCATCCAGCCGTGCCAGTCGCTGCGGCAGAGCCCGCTGGCGCCGACCGATATGACGACACCGTCCTCGGCAGGCGTCGCATCGGGCAGGGTGCGGATTTCGGGCGCCTGTTCAAAGGCTTCGTAGAACATCGCTTTCATCGGCGTCTTCCTTGTTCGGTGGATTGCGCCCATGATGGCATGCGCCAACCTGCCATTCCAACATCCATTCCCATCATTTTTGCTGATGCACCCATCGCTCAAGTCACAGTTGTCGCGCACGAAAATTGCGGCCAGGCGTCATCCTCCGGCATTTTCTTGCTTCCATGTTTCCGGCCTGGATTTATCCTTGACCCGGCTTGCCGACGAGGTTTTTGCTCATCCAGCTTTTTAGGGAGGGCAGCATGGCCGTCGATACATCACCGCGTTCAACCACCTGGACTCATGTCGACGGGGAATGGCTACCCGGCAATCCGCCGCTGATCGGGCCGACCTCGCATGCCATGTGGCTGGGCTCGACGGTCTTCGACGGCGCCCGCTGGTTCGAGGGTATCGCCCCCGATCTCGACCTGCACTGCCAGCGCATCAATCGCTCGGCGCTCGCCATGGGCCTGAAGCCGGTGAAATCGGCCGAGGAAATCGCCGCACTCGCCTGGGAAGGCGTTGCCAAATTCGAGGGCGCGACACCAATCTACATCAAGCCGATGTATTGGGGCGAACATGGTTCGCCCGGCAGTGTCGTCTCCGTCGATGCGGAATCGACCCGCTTCGCGCTCTGCCTGTTCGAGGCGCCGATGGGCGGCCACGGCGGCACCAGCCTCACCGTCTCGCCCTATCGCCGCCCGTCGCCTGAGACGGCGATGACCGAGGCGAAGACCGGCTCGCTCTATCCGAACAGCGGCCGGATGATCGCCGAGGCGCGCGGCCGCGGCTTCGACAATGCGCTGGTGCGCGATCTCAACGGCAACGTCGTCGAGACCGCCTCCTCGAATGTCTTCCTGGTGCGTGACGGCGTGGTAATGACACCGGCCGCCAACCGCACCTTCCTCGCCGGCATCACCCGCGCCCGCGTCATGAACCTCTTGCGCAAGGCCGGTTTCGACGTCGTCGAAGCCACGCTCTCCGTCGAGGATTTCCTCGCCGCCGACGAAATCTTCACCACCGGCAACTACTCCAAAGTCGTCGGCGTCACCCGCCTCGACAGCCGCAATTTCCAGGAAGGCCCGGTCACCCGCAAGGCGCTGGACCTCTACATGGACTGGGCCCACGGTCGCAGCGAGAGTGAGGAGTGAGAAGCGGTTCGGCGTAGCCGAAGCAATCGATCCAGTGAATCGATTGCAGCGACGAACGCCCGAAGCGCAAGCGCAGGGCCGGGGCGGTTCGGCCAGCAGAGCGAGGCCCGCCCCTCAACCGCCGCCGGCACCTTCTCCCCGCTTGCGGGGCGAAGGGGATATGCCGCAACCTCTCCGTTCCTCGCTACGTCTCGTTTGGCACGTCCCCTCGCCCCGTTTGCGGGGAGAGGGCTAGGGTGAGGGGCAGCCTCTCGCGCTGAGGTCCGCCGCTTCCCTCACGTCATCCACTTACGATGCTCCGCAAATCTCTCCGCCAAGAGGTCGATGAACAGCCTTACCTTGGTCGGCAGGTGGCTGCGGTTGGGGTAGACGGCGTTGATGTTGAATTCTACCGGCCGGTAGTCCGGCATGATCTTCACCAGCCGGCCTTCGGCGAAGTCGTCGAACACCACGAAGCTCGGCGCCAGGAAGATGCCCTGCCCATTCAGCGTCAGGAAACGCAGCATTTCGGCGCTGTTGGAGACGACGTTGCCGCCGATTTTGACGCTCTCCTGCTTGCCCTCGCCATCCTCGAAGCGCCATTCGTCGCCATAGGGGTAGTAGGCATATTGCAGGCAATTGTGATCGGCGACCTCGGCCGGGCTTTTCGGCATTGGGTGGCTCTCGAAATAGGCCGGCGAGCAGACCAGCATATGGCGCCAGGGCGTCAGCTTGCGGGCAACCAGCGACGAATCCGGCGGCGGTACGGTGCGCATCACGAGGTCGTAGCCATCTTCGATCATGTCGACCATCCGCTCGCCGACGCTGAAATCGAGTGCGATCGACGGGTAAAGCTCCATATATTCGCTGACGACTGGCAGCAGGAACCGCACGATGGCGCTGCTGGTATAGACCTTCAGCGTGCCGCGCGGCGTGGTGTTCAGCGCCCCTGCCGTCCGATCCGCCTCATCCAGTTCGGCCAGGATCTGCGACGAGCGCTCATAGTAATATTTGCCGGTTTCCGTCAGGCTGACCTTGCGTGTCGTGCGGTTGAGCAGGCGCACCCCAAGCCGCTCCTCCAGCGATTGCACGTGATTGCCGACCATGGTCACCGACATGTTGAGCCGGCGCGCGGCAGCGGAAAACCCGCCGCATTCCACCACCCGGCCAAAGACGGCGAGGCTTGTCAGTCGATCCATATTGTCTCCGGATTATCCGCTGAGAGTTGATGATCCTTCCCGATATAAGCAGATTATCATTGTGAATGGCAGGGTGCATTTTCCTTCGCATCGAACAGGGCCTCGCAGAAACGGGGCGACAGATGAAGGAAATGGACGATGGTCGAGTTATCCCATAGGCAAGTTTTCGAAAGTGCCGGACAGGCCGAGTTGATCTTGGCCGAGGAAGCCGCCAGAGCGCCCACCGCCGAGGCGGCTCCCCTGCCGGTCGCCGAAGCGCCGGCTGCAGCCGCTCCCCAAAAGACCGGCCGCCGGATATTCAAGCGCGCCGTCATTGCCGCCGCGCTGCTTGCCGGCGTCGCTTTCGCGGGCGATTTCGGCTACCGCTACTGGACGGTCGGCCGCTTTATCGAATCCACCGACGATGCCTATGTGAAGGCCGATTACACCACCGTCGCCCCGAAGGTCGCCGGCTATATCAGGCAGGTGCTGGTCAACGACAACGACGCGGTCAAATCAGGCCAGGTTCTTGCCAGCATCGACGACCGCGACTTCCAGGCTGCGCTTTCCCAGGCGAGAGCCAATCTGAAGGCGGCCGAAGCCGCCATCAGCAATATCGATGCCCAGATCGCCCTGCAGCAATCGGTCATCGGGCAGGCAAGGGCGACGATCGATGCTTCGCAGGCCTCGCTGGATTTTGCCGTCTCCGACGCCGCCCGCTCGGCCCGCCTGATCAGCAATGGCGCCGGCACCCAGTCGCGCGCCGAACAGACCCAGTCGGCCCGCGAGCAGGCAGCTGCTGCCGTCGAGCGCGACCGGGCGGCGCTCGTTGCGGCGGAGAACAAGGTGCCGGTGCTCCAGAGCCAGCGCGAACAGACGGTTGCCGAGCGCGACCGGACAGCAGCGGCCGCCCAGCAGGCTGAACTCAATCTGTCCTATACTGATATCGTCGCCGCCGTCGACGGCACGGTCGGCGCCCGGTCGATCCGTGTCGGCCAGTATGTCACCTCGGGCACGCAGCTGATGGCGGTCGTGCCGCTCCATGCTGTCTATGTCGTCGCCAATTTCAAGGAAACGCAGTTGACTTATATCAGTCCCGGTCAGTCGGTCGAGATAAAGGTCGACAGCTTTCCCGATATATCGATCAAGGGTCATGTCGACAGCGTTTCGCCGGCAAGCGGCCTGGAATTCTCGCTGCTGCCGCCGGATAATGCCACCGGCAACTTCACCAAGATCGTCCAGCGCATCCCGGTCAAGATCGTCATCGACGACCAGGCGCTGATCGGCCTGTTGCGCTCCGGCATGTCGGTCGAGCCCGAAATCGATACCAAAGCTGCCCAGAGCGAGGCTCGGGCATCCACGGCAGCCGAGGGGGATTATCCAGCCCCGCTAGATGATCCTTCTCTTATTCCCGAATGATCCCCGATCGTTCCCGAATTATCACTGATCATTCGCGAATGATCGCGAACCCCGTCATGAGGCAGTTTTCCGCAAGAGCCGGAAGGAAATAGGTCATGGCCACTCTTCAGATCGCCGCCAACAGCAATTCGCGCAAGGCCGCCGCTGCAGCGCCCATGCCCGCAGCCACGAGCCCGCTGCGCATGTGGGCAGCCGTTGTCGGCTCGACGCTCGGCGCCTTCATGGCGGTGCTCAACATCCAGATCGTCAATGCCTCGCTTGCCGATATCCAGGGCGCCATCGGCGCCGGCAGCGATGATGGCGGCTGGATCTCGACCTCCTATCTGATCGCCGAGATTGTCGTCATTCCCTTGAGCGCCTGGCTGGCGCGGGTCTTCTCCCTGCGCAACTATCTGCTCGTCAACGCCATCCTCTTCCTGATCTTCTCCGTCGCTTGCGCCTTTGCGGCCAACCTGCAGCAGATGATCATCCTACGCGCTATTCAGGGTTTTTCCGGCGGCGTGCTGATCCCGATGGCCTTCACCATCATCATCACCCTGCTGCCCAAGGCCAAGCAGCCGATCGGCCTTGCCCTCTTTGCCCTGTCGGCCACCTTCGCGCCGGCGATCGGCCCGACGATCGGCGGTTACCTCACCGAGAACTGGGGCTGGGAATATATCTTCTACGTCAATCTGGTGCCGGGCGCGCTGATGGTCGGCATGCTGTGGGCCTCGCTCGACCGGGCGCCGATGAACCTGAAGCTGCTTGCCAAGGGCGACTGGCCGGGCATCGCCACCATGGCGATCGGCCTCGCAGCCCTGCAGACCGTGTTGGAAGAGGGCAACAAGGAAGACTGGTTCGGCTCCGATTTCATCGTCCGCCTGTCGGTTATATCAGCCGTCTCGCTGGCGCTGTTCCTGATCATCGAGCTGAAGACGGCGAACCCACTCCTGAACCTGCGCCTGCTGCTGCGCCGCAACTTCGGTTTCGGCATCGTCGCCAACTTCCTGCTCGGCATCGCGCTTTATGGTTCGGTCTTCGTTCTGCCGATCTATCTGACCCGTATCCAGGGCTATAATTCCGAGCAGATCGGCATGGTGCTCGCCTGGACCGGCATCCCGCAGCTGCTGCTGATCCCGCTGGTGCCGCAGTTGATGAAGCGGTTCGACGTCCGCCTGCTGATCGTCGTCGGCTTTGCCCTTTTTGCCGCCTCGAACTTCATGAACGTGCATATGACCGGCGATTATGCCAGTGACCAGCTGTTCTGGCCGAATATCGTCCGCGCCGTCGGCCAGGCGCTGGTGTTCACGCCGCTCTCGGCGATCGCCACATCAGGCATCGAGCAGGAGAATGCCGGTTCGGCGTCGGCGCTCTTCAACATGATGCGCAATCTCGGTGGCGCCGTCGGCATCGCCTCGCTGCAGACCTTCCTGTCGAAGCGCGAACAGTTCCATTCGAATATCCTGACCAACTCGGTCTCGGTCTTCGAGGAAGCCACCCGTGATCGCATCGCCCGGCTCGCCGGCTACTTCATGAGCCACGGCGTCAGCGACCAGGCGCTCGCCGGCCACAAGGCCGTCGTCGCCATCGCGCTCAAAATACGCAAGCAGGCCAATATCATGGCCTTCAGCGACACCTTCTTTCTGCTCGGCGTCGCCCTCGTCGTCGCCCTGGTTGCAAGCCTGCTGCTCAGGAAACCCGGTCAACTCTCGGGCGGCGGCGCTCACTAACACCGCGCGCCCTTAAGGAGGACAACGCCATGATATCCGCGATCCAAGCCCCCGATCTCGATCGGTTTCAGCCAAAGTCTGCCGGCCATGCGGTCGGCGCCGGGGCGCTGCTCTCGATCATCGAATGGCTTTCCGGCGATGAATGCCACGCGCTCGACGAAGCCGGCCTCATCTCCGGCCTCGGCCGCAGGCTCCAGGCGCTCGGCCTGCCTGTCGACCGGTTGACCCTGCATCTGATGACGCTGCATCCCGAGTTCATCGGCCGCACCATCGCCTGGGCGCCGGGCGAGCCGGTCGAGATCCACGACCGGGAGCATGGCGCCCGGGTCGCCATATCAAATACGCCGTTGCGCAAGGTCATGGAAACCCGCGAACCGCTGGTCGTCGATACCGGCGAAAGCGTGCATGGCCGCTGGCAGCATATCGATGTCTTTGCCGATCGTGGCCTGATGCAGCTCGTCATCGCGCCGCTCTGCAATGTCGACGGCCCGGTCAGCGCCGCCGTCTTCGGCACACGGCGGCCGGGCGGCTTCACCACCTCCGAGCGTGAGGTGATCGAGCGCATACTGCCGGCGCTACGTAACACCAGCGAACTGCGCATCCTTCGCCAGGTCGAGCTCAGCCTGCTCGATACCTATATCGGTCCGCTGACGGCAAGCCGCATTCTGGCCGGCCGCATCCGCCGGGACGAGATCGAATCGATGGAGGCAGCACTGCTGCTTTGCGATCTGCGCGGCTTTACCGAGCTGTCGAACCGGCTGCCCGGTAGCACCGTGCTCGGCCTGCTCAATGCCTATTTCGACAGGATCGTGCCGGCCATCACCCGCGAGGGCGGCGAACTGCTGAAATTCATGGGTGACGCCGTGCTCGCCTTCTTTCCGGGTTACGATGCCGCCCATTCCTGCGGCGCGGCCCTGGCATCGGCCCGCGCCATCCTCGATGAGATCGACCATTTCCAGTATGAGGGCATCGGCGTGAAGGCCGGCATTGCCCTGCATTACGGCGAGGTCAGCTACGGCAATATCGGCTCCGGCCGCCGCCTCGACTTCACTCTGATCGGCCGCGACGTCAACCTGGTCAGCCGCATCCAGACCGCCTGCAGCGAGTTCGGAGAAGCCTTGCTGATGTCGGCGCCGTTTCGCCAGGAGGCAGGGGATGTGGTGTCGGTCGGGGCGCATGGGTTGAAGGGGTTTGCGGAGCCGGTGGAGTTGTTCACGATCGTGCGGTAGTGCTCGCGGCCGCCCCTCATCCGCCTGCCGGCACCTTCTCCCCGTAAAACGGGGCGAAGGAGATATGCCGCGACCTCTCCGTCTCTCACCCAACGTGTTGCATGGCACGTCCCCTCTCCCCGTCAGAACGGGGAGAGGGTTAGGGTGAGGGGCAGCTTTCTTGCTGTGACGGAAGCCCCTTACTTACCCTTCCCATATCTTTCCGCCATAGTGCCCGCCAACCCCAGAACACCGAGGAGAACCCATGACCGTGCAGTTCGACGAACAAGGCGAGATTATCCGCGAGCTGGGTGTCGCCGCCGATATCGACCCCGAGCGCGAGATCGCGCGGCGAACCAATTTTCTCAAGGATTATCTCGTCGCCTCCGGCATGCGTGGCTACGTGCTTGGCATCAGCGGTGGCGTCGATTCGCTGACGGCGGCGCTGCTGGCTCAAAAGGCGGTACGCGAGCTGAGGGACAGCGGCAATGCCGCCGAATTCATTGCCGTACGCCTTCCCTATGGCGTCCAGGCCGATGAGGCCGATGCGGCGAGGGCGCTGGCAACGATCGGCGCTGATCGCTCGATGGTGGTCAACATCAAGGAGCCGGCCGATGCGATGCTTGCTGCGGCCCGCAGTGGCGGCCTTGCCTTCGCCGACGCCGGTCGCCAGGATTTCATCCTCGGCAACATCAAGGCCCGTCAGCGCATGATCGCCCAATTCGCGCTTGCCGGCGCGCTCGGCAGTCTCGTCATCGGCACCGATCATGCCGCTGAGGCGGTCATGGGTTTTTTCACCAAGTTCGGCGATGGCGCAGCCGATATCCTGCCGCTCGCCGGGCTCAACAAGCGCCGCGTGCGCCTGCTGGCAAAGCGGCTCGGCGCACCGGATGAGCTGGTGTTCAAGGTGCCGACTGCCGATCTCGAGGACCAGCGGCCGCTACGCCCCGACGAGGAGGCTTATGGCGTCAGCTATGACGAAATCGACGATTTTCTCGAAGGCAAGCCGGTCGGCGAGATCGCCCGCCGCCGCATTCTCGCTGCCTATCGCGCAACCGCCCACAAGCGCGCTCTGCCGGTTGCCGTCAACGCCCTCTGACGATTGTTGATGTTACGGCCGCACCGGCGAGCCCGTTCGCCCGGACGAGGAGACATAGGCATGCGGCGCGAAATAGACGCCGTCGGCATCGAAGGCTTCGAGATCTTCGGCCTGCATCGCCTCGCGCACCTTCGGACGTTCCGCCACGCGGCCGATGAAGCCGAGCAGCTCCGGCCATTTTCTGAGATCGACATCGATCCAGGGCGACCAGTTCAGGCAGACGAAGAGATAGGCGTCCGCCACCGTGAAGGCATCGCCGGTGAGATAGGGTCCGGCAATGCTACCGTTCAGCCAGGTGAGCCGCTTTGAGATCAGCGCGCGGATCTCCGCATGCACGCTTGAGTAAAGCGGGTTGAACAGCAGCACCATCGGCTTGTGCAGCTCGGCGGTGATGAAATTCAGATAGGATTGCACCTCGTTGCGGCTGATATTGCCGACCTCGGGCAGCATGGCTGATCCCTGCGGCACGCTGTCGGCGAGGAACTGCACGATCGCCGGCCCCTCGGTCAGCACCTTGCCGTCGTCGAGCATCAGCGCGGGCACATAGCCGTTGCCGTTGATCAAAAGGTAATCCTGTCCGTCGCTCGTCCTGTTGGTTTGCCGGTCGACCTCGACGAGCTCGATATCGAGCCCCAGCTCCCGGCAGACGATATGCGGCGACAGCGAGCAGGCAGCGGCGTTCATATAGAGTTTCATGGCGATTTCCTCTCTCGGTTCCTTTCTTGGCGCAGCCGGTCGATGCCGCCTGTCGATGCCATTGAACATTTGTACTGTTCCGCATAAAATAACTCTCGTCAAGAATTTAATGCGAAGCGGTACAAAATATGAAGGATGAGAAGAAGCGCGGCCGCCCAAGGGCCTTCGACGCCAAGGCCGCGCTCGCCAAGGCCCGCGATGTTTTCTGGGACAGGGGCTTTGCCGCCGCCTCGCTCGACAATCTGAGTGCCGCGACCAAGCTTAACCGCCCGAGCCTCTATGGCGCCTTTGGCGACAAGGAGGATCTCTATCTCGATACGCTGGAGGGTTATCGGCAAGACGGCATGGATGCGCTGGCTGAGGCGCTCGATCCGTCACTTCAGCTGCGCGACAATCTCGCCCGCGTCTACGCCGGCGCGTTGGCGGTGTATCTGCATGGTGAAATCGCCGCGCGCGGCTGTCTCCTGATCGGCACGGCGACGGTCGAGGCGGTCGAGCACGAGCGGGTCCGCGAGGTGCTTGGCCGCAGCCTCAGCGATTTCGACGGCGCGATCGAAAAGCGCATGCGCCTCGCCGTCGAAAGCGGCGAGCTTGCCGAAGGCGCCGATCCGCAGATGCTGGCGATGCTCGCCTCTGCGGTCATGCATTCGCTCGCCGTTCGCGCCCGCGCCGGCGACAGCCGCGAGACGCTGGAAGAGATCGCCAGCTCAGGCGTCGAGCTGATCTGCGGAAGTGCCAGGCAAAGCTGACTGAAGATTCGTCTCGGCCGGCCGCACCAGCCAGGCATAGGCAGCACCGCCAAGAAGCAGCACCGAGGTGCCGAGGAAAACCGCCGGCATGCCGATATGGCCGCCGACAAAGCCGCCGAGGATAGGGCCGGCCACTTGGCCGATATATTGCGAGGAGATGGAAAGCCCGAGAATGCTGCCGGCCCCGCTATCCGGCACGCTGTGGCGGATGACGGCGGCGATGCAGGGCAGGAGGCCGCCGAGTGCCAACCCCATCAGGAAGCGCAGGACGATCAGCTGCCAGGAACTGGCGACGAAGGCCTGCGGGATCAGCAGCAGCCCGGCGACGGCTAGTGTACCTGAAATCACCGGCCAATGGCCGATCCGGTCGGCGAGCTTGCCGAGCCGCGAGGCGGAAAGAATGCTGCCGAGGGCAGCGGCCGACATGACGATGCCCGAGATCATCGTCACTTGGTCTGCCACCGGCACGATCTGCGCGACATAGACGGTAATGATCGGCTCGATCGACATATTGGCGAACATCAACAGCATACCGGTCGCCAGCATGGCGATGACAGGCCGTTTGTCGCCGATGGATTTCCAGCCGCCGCTCGCCTTGGCCGCCTGTTTGCGGGCCGGCGACTTCTCCTCCTTGATCAGCAGGATCGTGGCGAGAAAGGCGAGGAAGATCATGCCGCCGGCGGCCAGAAACGTGCCGCGGATGCCGATGATCGGCGGCAGTGCCCCGCCAATCAGCGGCCCGACGAGATTGCCGGCCATGATGCCGGAAGAGAGTACACCGAGCGCCCAGGCCGAGCGGTCTTTCGGCGTCTGCGTTGCCACCAGCACCATCGAGCCGGAGGCATAACCGCCGGCAAGCCCGACGAAGAGGCGCAGCGCCACCAATTGCCAGACATTGCCGGCCATGCCCATCAGCGAGATCGCCAGCGTCATGCCGAGGCTGGCGCGCACCAGCATCAGCTTGCGGCCGTAAATATCGCCGAGCCGCCCCCAGATCGGCGCGACGAGAGCCGCGGCCAGGAAGGTGGCGCCATAGGCGATACCAGACCATTGCACGATCGCCGCATGGTCTTTGACGCCGAGCTCCTCGACATAGAGCGGCAGGAAGGGCAGCAACAGCGTCATCGCCACGATCGTCGTGAACGAGCCGATCAGGGAGATCGCAAGGTTGCGCTTCCAGTAGATCGAGCCCGTGGTGTTTGCCGCGTCCCGTTGCGTATCGGTCATTCCTGCCCCGGCATTGATCCCGTGGGCGCAGTTACGCATCAACCTGGATCATCTCAAGTAAAAGTGTTATAACTGATTGCAATATGCAATCGGATAATCGGAGGATAGTGCCATGAACGATATGCGCACGAGGCAACAGACCGTCCGCGATCTCTACGCCGCCTATCTGCAAGACCGCAAGGATAAAGTCGACGCCATGCTGACGCAGGATTTCACCTTCTCCAGTCCGCGTGACGATCATATCGACCGGACGACTTATTTCGAGCGCTGCTGGCCGAAGGAGCCGTTCTTTCGCGATATCCACATCGAGTTCCTGGCGATCGACGGAGACGAAGCGGTTGTTCGCTACCGTGCCGAAAAACGCGATGGCGGCAGCTTCTGCAACATGGAAAGCCTTCATTTCCGCCGCGACAAGATCGTCTCCGTGGAAGTCTATTTCGGCCGCAATCTCTGATCGCGGCTGGCCCGGTTTACAGGATCCGGATTGCCGAGGTGACGATGATGACCATCGAGACTGCCACCATCAGCGGCCGTACCGGCAGCCGCTTGACGAGAATGGCGCCAAAGGGGGCGGCAATGACGCCGCCGATGATCAGGCCGATCGCCGAATTGAGCTCCGACCAGCCGAGCGTCAGGATGAAGGTCAGCGAAATCGTCAGCGTCACCGCGAATTCGGTGAAATTGGTCGAGCCGATCACCCGTTTCAGGTCGTGGCCGCGGCCGACCAGCGTGCTGGTGACCACAGGTCCCCACCCGCCGCCGCCGATCGCATCGAGCACGCCGCCGCAAAAGCCGACCGGCGGCACCGCCCAGTCGCGCACCTCGCGCTTGGCCGGTGGCCGAAACGCTTTGTAGAAGATCAACAAGCCGATCGCGACCAGATAGGCCGACACGAACGGCGCAATGACCTTGCCGTCGATATTGGCCAGCAGATAGGCGCCGATCGCACCGCCGATCATGCCGGCCGGTGCCAGCCGCGCCACCAGGCGCCAGTCGACATTGCGATGATAGACATGCGAAATGCCCGACGCGGCCGTGGTAAACATCTCAGCCACATGCGTCATGGCGCTGGCATTGACCGCCGGCACCCCGAAGGCCAGAAGGCTCGTCGTCGACAGCACGCCGAAGGCCATGCCGAGCGCCCCATCGACGATCTGCGCGCAGAAGCCCACCACGATGAAGACGAAAATATCCGATGTCATGCGGTCCCCTCAGGCGAACGGTAGCATCAGAATCCGCGACGCAGAAAAAAAGATTGGTATCAGCCGGAAAGTCCGCGCTGCTTCAGCCGGACGATCTTGAAGAAGCCGTTCGGAAAGACCGGCAGGATTTCGACGGCGGAAAAATCGCCGCGCCGCTCGGCCCACGCGAGGATGCGGTGGATGCGGAAGGCGGAGGACCAGCCGATGTGACGCACCAGCGGCGCCACCGCCGCCTCGATCGCGCCTTGCAGACCGGCGCCGTCGCCAAGCTTGCTGGCCAGGATGATTTCGCCGCCCGGCCGCAGCACCCGGGCGCATTCGTCGAGCGCCCGCTCGGGCTCGGGGATCAGCGTGATGACGAAAGGCAGGCAAACCGCGTCGAAAGATCGGTCGGCAAAGATCAGCGCATGCGCGTCCATCACCTCAAGCGCCTGCACGTGCTGCAGATCCTCGCGTTTCGCCTTTTCGCGGGCCCGGGCGATCATATGTTCGGAAATGTCGATGCCGGTCACCCGGCAGCGACCGGGATAGTGCCCAAGCGTCAGGCCGGTGCCGACGCCGACCTCCAGAATATCGGTGCCGGCCGCAGCAGCAAGCGCCGAAAGCTTGCTGTGGCCATCGCGGAGAATGCCGCGATAGACGCGGTCATATACCGGCGCCCAGCGCTGATAGATTTTCTGTTGATCTTCCGCGCTGTTGCGAAGCTCTGACATGCCGCACCTCCCTAAAGCCCAGTCCTCAACTCCTAAGGGTAGGCTCCGGTTCCGCTCGGAATGTGACCGAAGGCACAAAGTCGCCAGGCAGGCCACGCCGCGGCCGCCTATTTTGCCGGCACGAGCCCAAGCGTTTTGGCGTCCAGCTCGCTGCCGATCTCGACGGTTTTCTTCTGCTTGTCGTAGACGCAGATCTGGGCGATCAGCCCCTTGGCGCCCTTCGGTTTTCCCCTCAGCAGGGCAAGCCCGTAATGTGAAGTGCCGAAGGGATCAACGGTGGCATTCGGCTTCTCGATGCCGATAGCCGCCTTCTTGCACTTGGCCTCCACATCGGCAGCCAACTGCTTCCAGGCGTCATCGGAGGAGGCATGCGCCGCACCTGTGAGGCAAAGAAGCGCGGCAATGGCGAGCGGCTGGATTATATTCCTGTTCATATCGGGTCTCCGTTAATCTCTGTCGCGGGGAGGCGGTTTCGAGGCGGGCGTCCCAGGCAATTTGCAGGCGCGATTCCTGCCCGGCAACTGAGGCAAATTTTCCTCCGACGGAACGTTTTTTGATATTTCGCCGGTTGCCTCTCCCCCTTTCCCCTCCTATGTTCCGCCTCACCTGCCGATGACGCAATCTATTGCAAGAGGAGATCTGATATGGCTTTCGAATTGCCTGAACTTCCCTATGACTACGAAGCGCTTGCTCCCTTCATGTCGAAGGAAACGCTGGAGTTTCACCACGACAAGCACCACAAGGCCTATGTCGACAACGGCAACAAGCTTGCCGCCGAAGCCGGTCTTTCGGATCTCTCGCTCGAAGACGTCGTGAAGAAGTCGTTCGGCACCAATGCCGGCCTCTTCAACAACGCTGCCCAGCACTACAACCACATCCATTTCTGGAAGTGGATGAAGAAGGGCGGCGGCGGCAACAAGCTGCCGGGCAAGCTCGAAGCGGCCTTTACGTCCGATCTCGGCGGCTACGACAAGTTCAAGGCCGATTTCGCCACTGCCGGCGCCACCCAGTTCGGCTCCGGCTGGGCCTGGGTTTCCGTCAAGAACGGCAAGCTCGAAATCTCCAAGACCCCGAACGGCGAAAATCCGCTGGTTCACGGCGCCACCCCGATCCTCGGCGTCGACGTCTGGGAACACTCCTACTACATCGACTATCGCAACGCCCGCCCGAAATATCTCGAGGCCTTCGTCGATAGCCTGATCAACTGGGACTACGTCCTGGAACGCTACGAAGCAGCCACGAAGTAAGCACCAGGCTCGCAGCCCCCGGGGCGGCGATGTCAGTCGGCCTTTTCGAATTTGGCACCCGGCGCCTTAAACGCCGGGTGTTTCGTTTTGATAGACAAGCCGTCACATCCCTGTCATCGGCCACTCCTAATCACGCCCCATGTCTTCAGCCCCTTCTTCCCCGTTTCGCTTCGGCATCATCGCCGACCCGCAATATGCGGCAATCCCTCCGCATGCGTCCATGGACCGCTATTACGCCAACAGCCTCGCTAAGGTCGCCGAGGCGATCGAGGTCTTCAACGGCGAGGAGTTGAACTTCGCCATGACGCTCGGCGACGTCATCGACCGCAGCTTCGCAAGCTTCGACGATATCCTGCCGGTCTATGGGAAGCTGAGGCACGAGGCGCTCTTCCTGCTCGGCAATCACGATTTCTCGGTGTCTCCGGGGCATCTTTCCGAAATCGCCGCCCGTCTCGGCATGCCGTCGCCCTATTATAGCTTCTCGCGCCACGGCTGGCGCTTCATCGTGCTCGACGGCAACGAGGTCAGCACCTTCGCGCCGCCCGAAGGCCATCCGCATCGGGCGCTGGCCGCGCAAATGCTGGCCGAGCTGGAGGCCAAGGGTGCGGCGAATGCCCATCGTTGGAATGCCGCGCTGAGCGACGAGCAGTTCGCCTGGCTCGGAGACGAGATCGCCAAAGCGAGTGAGGCCGGCGAAAAGGTGATCGTCATGAATCACTATCCCGTGCATCCGCCCAGCGAGCACGGCATGTGGGACAGCGAGCGCATCGTCGAGCTGCTTGCCTCGCAGGGCAATGTCGTCGCCTATCTCAACGGCCACGACCACGTCGGCAATTACGGCAAGGCCGGCACCTGCCACTTCGTCAATTTCAAGGGCGTGGTCGACACCGAAACCGAAAACGCCTTTGCCATCGTCGAGCTTCACCCCGACCGAATCGAAATCCGCGGCTTCGGCCGCGAGGAGAGCCGGACGCTGGTTTATTAGGCTGTGACAGTTCGCACGCCCGGTTCGTGGGGATGGCTGCCCCTCACCCTAACCCTCTCCCCGTAAAAAACGGGGAGAGGGGACGTGCCTTGCGAGACGTTGGCGAGGGACGGAGAGGTTGCTACTTGCCCCCTTCGCCCCGTGTGCGGGGAGAAGGTGGCGGCAGCCGGATGAGGGGCGGCGGCGATCTCGTATGGCACCTATTTCGCATTTCTCACGCCGACACAGCCTTCTCCGTCCAGCCGCTGGTCCACAACTCCCGCAGCCTGTCGCCGTCGCCCTTGAAGAAATCTTCGCCGGCCGCGCAGCGCTCCACCCGGTCGCTGCGGAAATTGCGGATAGCCTGACGCAGCTCGCACCAGGCGACGATATTGGCGGTCTGCGAATAATAGATCAGCGCGATCGGCTGGATCGTCCGTTCGCTCTCCCGGCCGCCCTCGTCGCGGTAGCCGAGCATCAGCTTGCGCTCGTCACGGATCGCCCGGCGAACGATCGCAAGGTCGAAGCCCGCCGGCTGCGCGGTCGAGCCCCAGGCATAGAGCGCCTTGCTGTCCATCGCCTGGCGCAGCGGCGCCGGCACGGCGCCTGATATCTTCCGGTTGACCCGGCGCGCGGCCTGCTTCAGCTCCTCGTCAGCCGTTCGTTCGAGCAGCGCCAGCGACAGCACGATTGCTTCCATCTCTTCGATCGAGAACATCAGCGGCGGAAGGTCGAAGCCCGGCCGCATGATATAGCCGATGCCGCGCCCGCCCTCGATCGGCACCCGCATCGCCTGAAGGGCTGCGATGTCGCGATAGATCGAACGCACGGTCACCTCGAGCGTCTCGGCCATCACAGCCGCCGTCATCGGTTTTCTGGCGAGCCTCAGGATCTGAATGATCTCGAAAAGCCGCGAGGCCTTGCGCATTTCCTGCCTCCGTCGTCCACGCTCCTGACAATACACTGTCAGTTGGGTCTGCGTATAGAGCCGCCTATCGGATTGAAATCAATCAGGGTCTCTTAAAACGACCCGCAGAACTCAAGGCGGTAACTGACATGAACTACCACGAAAACCTCTGGCTTTTCTTCATCCTTCTCTTCGGCATCATCATCGTGCCGGGCATGGACATGCTCTTCGTGCTCGCCAATTCGCTGACCGGCGGCGTCAGACGGGGGCTCGCGGCAACCGGCGGCATCATGGCCGGCGGCGCCGTGCATTCGGCCTATGGCGCGGCCGGCGTCGGCGTGCTCGTCACCATGCTGCCGCAGCTTTTCAACGTGCTGCTTGTTGCCGGCGTCGCCTATATGATCTGGATCGGCATTTCGCTCATCCGCAGTTCGATCACCGTCGAGGCGGTCGGGCCGGGAACGGCACGCTCCGGCTGGCGCGCCTTCCGCCAGGGTGCAGTCACCTGTCTCGTGAATCCGAAGGCCTATATTTTCATGTTCGCCGTCTATCCGCAGTTCCTCAAGCCGGAATACGGCCCGGTCTGGATGCAGGGGCTGATCATGGGCGCCATGACAGTTGCCACCCAATTCGCCATCTACGGCACGCTGGCGATGACGGCCGGCCGCAGCCGCGACCTGCTCGTTGCAAATCCTGACGTCACGGCCTTTGTCGGCCGCTTCGCCGGACTGCTGCTGGTTGCGGTCTCCGCCTTCAGCCTCTGGGAGGGTTGGAAAAGTGCCTGAGGGCGGACGGACTCGCGGCCTGGATCTAGCCGCGGGTTTTGCCGCTCTTCTCACTGACCCCAGGTCATTTCGCCCTTGGCGACTTTCGCACCCAATTCCAGCGAAATCGGCATCGCATCGTTGGGGTAGATTTTCTTCATAGCTGCGATCAATGCCTTGGAGTCTGCGGCCTTGGTAGCCTCGGCGTCAAATGTGATCAGGTAATCGCGCGTGTAGCTGACGCTGGAAGCATCCGTCGGCCACGTGGAGATGCCGTGACCCGGTACGACGATCTTGGGCTTGCGGGCGAGGATGTCGTCAAGTGCTGCGCGCCAGGCTTTTCGTTCTTCGACTGTCGGAAGATCGGCGACCCAGGGGTACATGCCGCCGAAGACTGGGACGCCGCCGAACACAGCGCTGAGCGACGGCACCCAGATATAGCGACCGCGATCTTTCAGGCCTGGTGCGGTGACGATTTCGAGCTTTTCGCCATCGACTGACAGCGTGTTGATGTCGCTCGCTTCCGGGAAAATCAGATCGGAGACCGACTTCGGACCGTTGTCGCCCAAAACAGGCGACCAGGCCTTGATCTTGCCCTCGGCGTTCTTCCGCATCAGTGAGACGGTGTCGGAAGCAGCGAGGATGCGAGCATCCGGAAAGGCCTGATGGACCGGTGCGAGACCGAAATAGTAGTCGGGATCGTTGGTGGTGATATAGATCGTGGTCAGGTGCTTGCCGCTGGCCTTGATAGCATCGGCGACGACCTTGCCGTCCGAGAAGCTGAAGCTCGAGTCGATGAGTATCGCTTCCGTTTTCCCGGTCACCAGAACCGGAGCGCGCAGGAAGCCTGCTTCGCTGGCCTTGAATGCCGTCCATGACAGGGGAGGCTTCTCCTGTGCGAGACCGGATGTAGCGAGAGGGATCATGACAGCAGCTGCTGCGGCGATCGTTTTGAGGGTGGTGCGTCTGTCGATCATCGTAGGATTCCCGAGGTTTGTGGACGGGCCAGACCCTGCGCTCGAGGCAGAGAGGCCGCAGCCGACACCCGAATGATGTCGCCCACGCTGGAGCGCCGGATTGAGGTTTGGAAGGTTGAATCAGTAGCCGACGGTAAACCGCTGCCTGACGTGGGCCGGAGCTTCGACCTCGTCAACGAGTGCGATGGCGAAGTCCTCGAAGGAAATGCTGCTGCCGTTTTCGTTCGTCAGGAGCTGGTCCTTGCCGAGGCGGAAGATTCCTGTCCGCACGCCGGGGACGAATACGGCCGAAGGCGACAAGAAGGTCCAGTCGAGGTCGTTTTCAGCTTTGAGCTTGTTGAGGTAGTCGACGCCGCCCTGCGCTTCGGATTTGTAGATCGCCGGAAACTCGGGCGTGTTGACGAGGAGGACGCCTGGCGCGACTTCAAGGCTGCCGGCCCCGCCCACCACGTAGTAACGACGAACGCCGGAGGCCTTGACTGCGCCAAGCAGCTTGTCCGGATCGCTGGCGGAGAAATGCACCGAGCTTATGACTGCGTCATGGCCCTTCAGAACCTCTGCGAGAGCATCAGGTGCCTCGATGTCGCCAGAAGCGGCGATGACGTTGGAGAGAGATGCGATCTTGGAGGGATCTCGGGCGATCGCGGTGACTGTATGGCCGCGAGCTGACAATTCGGACAGGATGCGGGAACCGGCCTGACCGGAAGCGCCGATAAGAGCGATTTTCATGATGATACTCCTGGTTGGGATTGATGTTTCATGCGTCTGCGCGGAGCTCGTCGAGCGCTGCGACGAGATGAGCCGAACCTTGATATAGCGCCTCGCCGCTGAGGACGTGGGCCTCGCCGTTGATGACGGCGACGAGCTGCGGAACTCCGCGAATGCCGAGCGTGCTCATCTGACGCTGGGTGTCTTCCACCCGCACCAGCGTGCGCTCGCGCAAATCGGTGTCGTTCCGGAGCCTCCCGTCGAACGTCTCAACCGTCAGTTCGACGCCACGCTCACCAGCGACCTGAACGGCGACCGTCGCCACCTCCTGGACGTTGGACGTGTCGCGCCCGTTGACATAGCGAGCGATTTGGATGGCATGCAGGAAACGAGGCTCAAGCTTCATATCGTGTTCGCCAAGTGCGGTCAGCGCCAGCGTCGCAGGCCCGGAGTCGAAAATACCGTTCGGTGCGAGCAGGACGTTCTGATGGTACTCCTTGGAGAAACGTTGCCCGGTGAGAGCCTGGATCCTCTGGTCGTTGCGCCAGGCGTGGTCGGCGATCGACGAGACCGGCTGCCCTCCAGCGAACAATCCCGACGGGCGCATCATGAGCTTGTCTCCGAACTTGTCGGCGAGGCCAGCGAGTGCGGGTGCGCTTGCGTAACACCAGCCGCAGAAAGGGTCGAAGAAATATTGAAGTTCGATGTCGGTGGTCACTACGATCTCCTTGTGTTGCGAAAATATAATGTTGCGAGGATCAAAGATAAACGCCACCATGATCGACAGAATGTTGCATGAATCGAGCGAATAAATGGACCGGGTAATCGCGGCAAAAGTTTTGTTGAAGACCGTCGAGCACGGCAGCGCTTCCGGCGCAGCCGAAGAATTGGGCATGTCCCGGGCAATGGCCTCGCGCTACATCGCGTCCATGGAAGATTGGTCAGGAACAAGGCTTCTCCACCGCACGACGCGGCAGCTGAGCCTGACATCGGCGGGTGAACGCGTTCTTGAAATGTGTCGGGACATCGTCCGTGTTGCCGACGCGGTCACGGAAGTCGCAAACCATGCCGATACTCCGCGTGGTCTCCTTCGGGTGACGGCACCCAGCATTCTGGCCGAGGCGCAGCTCATCCCGCTGCTTTCAGATTTTGCGGACGTCTATCCGCGCATCAAGGTCGATTTACAGATTTCCGATCGGACGATCGACCTTGTGCAGGACCGCATCGATCTGGCGATAAGGATCGCCAACCGCCTGGACCCGTCCTTGATCGCGAAACGGCTGGGAGAGTGCTCGTCGCGGCTCTACGCCTCGCCGCGCTATCTCGGGGAATTCGGGACTCCGAAGGGACTAGAGGACCTCAACGACCATAGGTGCCTCACCTACACCCACCTTGGGGGGACGGAATGGTCGCTGAATAATCTTGAATCGCAGGTCGTCATTTCTGTGGAAGGTACCTTCCAGACCAATGACGCTCTCGCTCTCCGGCGTGCCGCTCTGTCCGGTCTCGGCATCGCAACGCTGCCTTGTTTTGCCGCCGATCAGGAGGTTCAGACGGGTAGGCTGGTTGTCGTCTTGCCGGAATGGAAGCCAACCACGCTTGGCATCCATGCTCTTTACGTTTCCCGAAAGCACCTCCCGATGGCTGCGCGGGTTCTCATCGACTTCCTTGCGGCAAGGCTGGCGGATATATAGGTTTAGATAACTCGGGTGATCGCTCGGGAGTGGCACTAGAAATACATTTTACCTTGCTTCGAATACGACCTCGACAACGGTTTCCAGCGTTAGACGTCCAATCACGCGCAACGGCATCGTGTACTCGTTGCACCGCCGGCCCGTGGGGTCTGCTCGCTGCTTATCACGCTGTTTTTATGGTGATCCGGCAAATTGTGACTAGCTGGACGCGTAGATTTTGTCATCCTCCCGGTGCAGATTGGCCATCGGCCGCTCTAGGTCGAGGAAAAATGGAGAGGAATATGAATTGGAAAGCAGTAGCTGCGGCACTAGCGATCGCCGGCATGGCCTTCGGTTCGGTGACCGCCGCCGACGGCACCCATGATTCGCGCATCGCGCTGATGAAGCAGATCGGCGGGGCGGCAGGCGCCCTGGGAGCGATCGCCAAGGGCACCAAGCCTTACGATGCCGAAGCGGTGAAGGCGGCGCTGACGACGATCGCCGCAACAGCCAAGGTGTTCCCTGATCAGTTCAAGCCGGGCACGGAAACGGGCGATAAAGAAGCGAGCCCGAAAATCTGGGAAAACATGGATGACTTCAAGGCGCGCGCCGCCAAGCTCTCAGCCGATGCCGAAACCGCGCTCGCCCAGCTTCCGGCCGATGCCGCGGCTGTCGGCGCCACGGTCAACACACTCGGCGCCAGCTGTGGCGGCTGTCACAAGGCCTATCGCCTCAAGGAGTAAGCGGTAGGCCGTGCAGCAGTTTGCGTCCGGAATGGCGCAAAACAAAGATAGACCACGATCCGCGCCAGCCTTGCCGCTGGCGCGGATCGCCTTATGTGGGATCGACCGGCGGCCAAATGTCGGCAAAAGGGGAGGCGGGGCATGGTCCGCAGGTTCATCCGGTTATTGCTCTGTCTGATCGGCGTCGCCGTGCTCGGCGGAGGCGCCTTCTATCTGGTGACCGCGCCCGATCCGCTGCCGGAAAGCCACTTTGCCGGTCTTGGTGCCCCGGATCCCGCCAACGGTCAGATGGTCTTCTGGGCGGGCGGCTGTGTCAGCTGTCATTCAGCTCCCGGTTCCGAGGGCGATGCCAGGCTGACACTCTCGGGCGGGCTGGCGCTGAAGAGCCCGTTCGGAACCTTCCACGTGCCGAATATCTCCCCCGATGAGAAGGCCGGCATCGGCGCCTGGACGCTGGCTGAGTTCGGCAATGCGATGAAACGCGGCGTCGGCCCAAGCGGCGAGCATCTTTACCCGTCCTTTCCCTATGGCTCCTATGCCCGCATGAGCGACAAGGACGTCAACGATCTCTTCGCCTTCCTGAAAACCCTGCCGAAGAGCGCCAACGTCGCGGCCCCGCATGAGCTGCCGTTCCCCTTCAACATCCGGCTGGCGCTCGGCGGCTGGAAATTCCTCTATTTCAACGACCAGCCGCGCGTCGCCTTGGCCAAAAGCGATGAGAAGGTGAAGCGCGGGCAATATCTTGTCGAAGGCCCCGGTCATTGCGGCGAATGCCATACGCCGCGCGATGCGCTCGGCGGCTTTAAGGCGGATCAGTGGCTCGCCGGCGCCCCCAATCCGGAAGGCAAGGGCCGCATCCCCGATATCACCCCGGCCTCCAAAAGCATCGGCGGCTGGAGTGGGTCCGATATCGCCAGCTATCTCGAAACCGGTTTCACGCCAGATTTCGATAGCGTCGGCGGTTCGATGGTCGATGTGCAGCAGAACATTGCCCATCTGCCGGCCGCTGACCGCGAGGCGATCGCGGCCTATCTGAAGGCCGTGCCGGGGCGCTAAAGCATGTCGTGCAAAAGTGTGCCGCGGTTTTGCGGCAACGACATGCGAAAGAGCCCACAGCTCAAGCGATCGACTGCATATAGCGCATGCCGGTCACCGGCCGCGGGGTGAAATCCATCTGTTCGTAGAAGCGGTGCGCCAGCACATTTCCGGTCGCGGCGCTGACGGAGAGGTAGCCGCAGCCGGCATTGCGCGCGGTCTCGCGCGCCCGGTCGACGAGCAACTGGCCGGTGCCATGACCGCGATGGCCGTCGCGCACGAAGAGATGGTGCAGGTCCATGCCGCGCTTTCCCTCTTGTGCCCTGTAGAGCGGCACCAGAATGGCGTAGCCGATCAGCCCTTCGTCGGTTTCGGCAACCAGCGCCGTGATCCACGGCAGTGGGCCGAACAGGTCGCGCTCCAGCTGCTCCGGCGTCGTTCCCGCCGCATCGCCGTGATGGGCGGCAAGCAGCGCGATCATCGCGTTGAGTTCGGGCAGGTCGCGCGGCTTGGCGGCGCGGATCGTCGCCACCGATGGGCGCATCAATGAAATTTCACTGTCTTCGATTTCGGTCATGGTCTTCGCGTCCTTTGATAGTCTGCCGTCAGGACGCTGCCGATACAACAAAGCCGCCTGACGGCGGCTTGTTGACAATATGATCTTGTCCGGCCGCCCTTTACAGGTACAGCCAAAAATACGAGCGGCTCTGGTGCGCGTTCTTGATCATGGGGCATCAATCGTCGGAAACGCGGCGTTTGTCAATGGCGTCAGAGCCGGACGCTGAAACAGCCCATCAGCCTTGATATTGGCCGGCGCCGTTGATAGTATACCCCCCTATACTATAGGTGAGCGCTGTCCATGTCCCACACCACGCTGCAGAAAAAGAAGCTCGTCGCCCGTGTCAGCCGCCTGAAGGGGCAGATGGAGGCGGTCGAACGGGCGCTCGAGGCTGAGCGCCCCTGCGGCGAGATCCTGCAATTGCTTGCCTCCGTCCGCGGCGCCCTGACCGGGCTGACCGGCGAGGTGCTCGACGATCACCTGCGCGAACATGTGCTGAATGCCGTCGATGACGCGGCGAGGGCGGAAGCGGTCGAGGAAATATCGGAAGTGCTCAGAACCTATATCCGCTGAGTGCCGTGACGAAGGAGCCTGTAATGAGTGCCGGAATCGGGAAAGCAATGAATACCTTTGAACACGATCATGTCTTCCTCGGCGCCGATCATCAGCGCAACGAGCGGCGCATCTGGCTGGTGATCGCGCTGACGGCGGTGATGATGGTGGCGGAAATCGCCGCCGGCACCGTCTACGGCTCCATGGCCCTGGTCGCCGATGGCTGGCACATGTCGACCCATGCCAGCGCTCTGCTGATTTCGGCGCTCGCCTATCTCTTCGCCCGCCGGCAGGCGCGCAATCCGCGTTTCACCTTCGGCACCGGCAAGCTCGGCGATCTCGCCGGCTTCGCCAGCGCTATCGTTCTGGCTTTGATCGCACTGCTGATGGCCTGGGAAAGCTGGCTGCGCCTTTCAAATCCTGTACCGATCGGCTTTGCCCAGGCGATCGCCGTCGCGGTGATCGGCCTTGCCGTCAATCTCGTCAGCGCCTGGCTGCTTTCCGGCCGCGGCCATACCGCGCATGGCAATCATGCGCACCATCACCATCACGGCCATGGCGATCACGCCCATCACGCAAAGCCCGGCGACAACAATATCCGCGCCGCCTATCTGCATGTCATCGCCGATGCCTTGACCTCGGTGCTTGCCATCGCGGCGCTGACGCTCGGCAGCCTCTACGGCTGGCTCTGGCTCGATCCGCTGATGGGCATCGTCGGCGGCCTGGTCATCGCCAATTGGTCCTGGAGCCTGCTGAAATCCGCAGGCAGCGTCCTTCTCGACGTCGTCCCGCACGGTGAGACTTTGCCGAAGGAGATTCGCGAGGCGATCGAGACGGAGGAAGACCGGATCACCGATCTGCATGTCTGGCAGGTCGGCCCCGGCCACCATGCGGCGATCGTCGCGGTCGTCACCTCTGAGCCGCGGGAGCCGGCCTTCTACAAGGGCAGGCTTTCGGCGCTGACGGAATTGTCGCATGTGACGGTCGAGGTCACACGCGCCGCGTGATCGGCGTGCGGACGACAAAGTCGCTCGGCGACAATAAAGTTGCCGCGGGGACAACAAGATTGCTCGGCGGACAACAAGATTGCCGCGGGGACGAGATGCCGCCGCAATCGCCCCTTAGCTCTGTCTTCCTCACCGCCGGAGGAATCATGGATCTCAGTCTTACCCGCCGTATGCTGATAGGCTCGGCTTTGTGCCTGCCTGCGCTAACGCTTCCCGTCAGAGCCCAAGAGACGAGTGAGGAAGACAACGACAACATCCAGCGCCGCCTTGCCGCGCTGGAAAAACGCACCGGCGGCCGTCTTGGCGTCTCGGTGCTCGACACTGAGACGAGCATTTCCTTCAACTATCGCGGCAGCGAAGCCTTTCCGATGTGCAGCACCTTCAAGGCGCTAGCCGCCGGCTTCGTGCTCGCCCGTGCCGACAAGGGCGAGGAAAGTCTCGACCGCCGGGTGACCTATGGAAAGGAAAAGCTGGTCGACTATTCGCCGCTCAGCGAAAAACACGCCGGCACCGATGGCATGACCATTGCCGAACTCTGCGCGGCGGCGGTGACCGTCAGCGACAATACCGCCGGCAACCTGCTGCTCGAAAGTTTTGGCGGTCCGGCTGCATTAACCGACTGGCTGCGCTCGATCGGCGACGGCACGACGCGTCTCGACCGCACCGAACCGACGCTGAACGAGGGCCGGAAGGACGATCCGCGCGACACGACGACACCGGATGCGATGCTCGACACGCTCGGCAACCTGACGCTCGGTTCGATCCTCACCGAGGCCTCCTCAGACAGGTTGATCGCCTGGCTGGTGGCCAGCACCACCGGCGGCGAGCGGCTCAGGGCCGGCCTGCCTAAGGATTGGAAGGTCGGCGACAAAACCGGCACCGGCCCAAACGGCTCCCTCGGCGACATCGCCGTCATCTGGCCGCCCAACCGCGGCCCGATCGTCGCCGCCGTCTATATCGCCGAGGCGACCGCGCCGGTGAAGGAACTCAATCCGGTCTTTGCCGAGGTTGGGCGGATGATCGCCGAGATGGTTTGAATTGGGGGAATGCGAAGGGCATGATCGCAAGCTGTCCGGTTCTCGCGCCGATGGCTGCCCCTCACCCTAACCCTCTCCCCGTAAAAAACGGGGAGAGGGGACGTGCCCAGCGAGACGTTGGCGAAGGACAGAGAGGTCGCGGCATATCCCTTCGCCCCGTTTACGGGGAGAAGGTGGCGGCAGCCGGATGAGGGGCAGGCGGCGATCTCTTCGCTGAGTATCCCCGGGAAGCGCGCCTCCCCATCACGGCAGCGTATAAGCAATCACATAATCGCCGGGCTTGGTGCCGACCGAGCCGTGGCCGCCGGCGACCATGACGACATATTGTTTGTTGTCCTCAGTCGCATAGGTCATCGGCGTCGCCTGGCCGCCGGCCGGAAGCCGGGCCTGCCAGAGCTCCCGGCCGTTGGTCACGTCATAGGCGCGCAGATAGTTGTCGACCGCAGCCCCGAGGAAGGCGACGCCGCCCTTGGTCAGCATCGGCCCGCCGATGCCGGGCACGCCGACCTTGAAGGGCAGGGGCAGCGGCGTCATGTCGTGTACGGTGCCGTTCTTGTGCATGTAGGCGATCTTGCCGGTGCGCAGGTCGACGCCGGCGACATAGCCCCATGGCGGCGCCTGGCAGGGGATCTTCATCAGCCCGAGGAACGGGCCCATGAAGACGCCGTAGGGCGCGCCGTCATTGCGGTTGAGCCCCTGTTCGCTGCCCTTCTCGTCCTGACCCCGCGGCGGAATGTCGGCGGCCGGCACCAGGCGCGAGGTGAAGGCGAGATAGGTCGGCATGCCGAACATGATCTGCCGCTCCGGATCGACCGCGACCGAGCCCCAGTTGAAGGTGCCGAAATTGCCGGGATAGACGATCGTGCCCTCGAGCGAAGGCGGGGTGTAGCGGCCCTCGTAGCGATAACGATGGAAGTCGATGCGGCAGGCGAGCTGGTCGAATAGCGACACGCCCCACATGTCCTTTTCCTTGAGCGGGTCGGGCGAGAAGGTGAGATCGGAGATCGGCTGCGTCGGCGAGGTGTGGTCGCCGGAGACCGCACCATCAGGCGCCGGGATCTCCTTGACCGGGATGATCGGCTCACCGCTGCGCCGGTCGAGCACATAGAGATCACCTTGCTTGGTCGGGCCAACGAGAGCCGGAACCACAGTGCCGTCCGGCTTCGTCAGGTCGATCAGCGCCGGCTGGGCCGGCACGTCCATGTCCCAGAGATCATGATGCACCGTCTGGCGCACCCAGCGCATTTGGCCGGTGGCGATATCCAGCGCGACGATCGAGGAGGAGAACTTCTCGACATTGTCGCTGCGGTTGATGCCGATCTGATCGGGCACTTGGTTGCCGAGCGGGATGTAGACCATGCCGAGCGCCTCGTCGACGCTGAAGACCGACCAGCTGTTCGGCGAATTGGTCGTGTAGGTCTGGCCTTCGGCGAGCGGCGTCGTCACGTCCGGATTGCCGGAATCCCAGTTCCAGAGCAACGCGCCGGTATTGATGTCGAAGGCGCGGATGACGCCGGATTGCTCCTCGGTCGAATAATTGTCGTTCACCGCCCCGCCGACGATGATCTTGCCCGCCACGGCGACTGGAGGCGAGGTGGAATAATAATAGCCCGCCGGGTTGTAGCGCATGCCGGTTTCCAGATGCAGCACGCCCTGGTCGGCAAAACTGGTGCAGACCTTGCCGTCCGCCGCGTCGAGCGCAATCAGCCGGGCATCGGAGGTCGGCAGGTAGACGCGCTCAGCGCAGGGCTGGCCGGCGGCCACATTGGGATCGGCATAGTAGGTGACGCCGCGGCAGGTCTGATGCTGGCGGTCCGGGTTCATCCCGGAATTGGCGTCGTATTTCCATTTCTCCTTGCCGGTCTTGGCGTCGAGCGCGATCGCCCAGTTATGCGGCGTGCACAGATAGAGCGTGTCCTTCACCTTGAGCGGCGTCACCTGATAGGTCGTCTCGCCGACATCGTCCGGGCGTTTGACGTCGCCGGTCTGGTATCGCCACGCCTCCTTGAGGGTGGAGACGTTTTCGGCGGTGATCTGGTCGAGCGGCGAATAGCGCTGGCCGAAGGGCGTGCGACCGTACTGATGCCATTCGCCGTCGGGGACGCTGCCGCCGAAGGCGGGGTTGGCGGCGACCTCATCCCTAGGCAGTTCGCCGGCAAGATCGTGCGGGTCTGTGGTCATCGAATAGAGGGCGACGAGGATGGCCAGAAGAACAGGCACGGCGAGCGGCCACGGGTTTGCGCCGTAGGTGATGCCCGTCGGGCTGCGAAAGCCGAGCGGCCGGCGGATCCACGGCGTCAGCAGCCAAAGCCCGAGCAGGATGATCATGCCGCCGCGCGGGCCGAGCTGCCACCAGTCGAAACCCACCTCCCAGATCGCCCAGGCCAGTGCCGCGACGACCAGCACCGCATAGACCCAGAGCGCCACCGCCTTGCGCATCAACAGCAGCCCGGCGGTGATCAGGAACATCAAGCCGGCGAACAGATAGAACATGCTGCCACCGAGCGTGACGAGCCATAGCCCGCCGCCCCCGAGGGTAAGCCCGATGATGATGAAGAAGATGGAGGTGATGACGATCGCCATAAGGCTGTCTCCCGCTTGATTTAGCCGGGGTGGAGGATCGGCGGAAAACTCCCGCCGATCAGGCAGATAGCGCGAAGGAGATGCCTTTCAACGGCCATATTTGCCGCAGGCTGGTGTCACGGTAGGGTTGCATTGTGCCGGGCCGTCGATCCCTTGATTGCCGCAGCCAAACGGCAAAGCCGCGCTCACGTCCCGCAAAAGGTCGCAAGCACCCGTTCGCTCGGCTGCGGAGGTTCCCGATAGGCGGCAAAACCCGGCTGGTCCTCATAGGGTTTGGAAAGCACGCTCAGCAGCGCCTCGAACAGCGAGAAATCGCCATTCTCGACCGCGGCCTCGATCGCCTGTTCGACCCGGTGATTGCGCGGAATGAAGGCCGGATTGACGCTGCGCATGGCGGTCGCGCGCTCAGCCCCCGTCTGCGGATCGCGTGACAGTCTCTCGCGCCACTGCGTGAGCCAGGTGCCGCAGGCCTCCGGTTCGCGGAAACTCGCGGCAAAGGTAGGCTTCGCGGTCTCGTCGCCGGCAAGATCAGACAGCCGGCGGAAGGTCAGGGTGAAATCGGCGTCCTGCGCCTGCATCAGCGAGAGCAGCGCCTGCACCAGGTCGAGGTCGCCGTCCTCTTCGCCGGCAAGGCCGATCTTGTCTCGCATGCCGGCCAGCCAATGCGCCTGGAACCGTTCGCCATAGGCCCGGATCACCGCGTTCGCCTTGTCGACTGCGCCGTCGGGCTCTTCGTCGATCAGCGGCAGCAGCGTTTCGCCGAGCCTTGCGAGGTTCCATTGGCCGATGCCCGGTTGGTTGGCATAGGCATAGCGCCCCTGCTGGTCGATCGACGAGAAGACGGTGGCGGGATCGTAGGCATCCATGAAGGCGCAGGGACCGAAATCGATCGTCTCGCCGGAGACGGTCATATTGTCGGTGTTCATCACGCCATGGATGAAACCGACATGCAGCCAGCGGGCGATCAGCGCCGCCTGCCGTTCCGAGACCGCCGAAAACAGCGCAAGGTAGGGATTGTCGGCCGCTTTCAGCGCGGGATAGTGCCGGTCGATCACATAGTCTGCCAGCGCCCGCACGCCGTCGGTATCGCCCCTGGCTGCGAAATACTGGAAGGTGCCGACGCGGATATGGCTTGCCGCGACGCGGGTGAAGACCGCGCCCGGCAAAACCTCTTCGCGGTAGACCGGCTCGCCTGTGGTCACCGCCGCCAACGCCCGCGTGGCAGGAACGCCGAGCGCAAACATCGCTTCGCTGATGATATATTCGCGCATCACCGGCCCGATTGCCGCCCGCCCATCGCCGCGGCGCGAAAAAGGCGTTGGTCCGGCACCCTTCAGCTGAATATCGAAGCGCCTGCCGCTGCGGTCGATCACCTCGCCGAGCAGGATCGCCCGGCCGTCGCCGAGCTGCGGCGAGAAGCCGCCGAACTGATGGCCGGCATAGGCCATGGCCAGCGGTTCGGCGCCTTCGGGAACAAGATTTCCGGAAAAGATCGCCGCACCGTCGCGGCGAAGCGCCTCGACGTCGAGCCCAAGCTCGGCGGCCAGCGGTTCGTTGAGCTTGATCAGCCAGGGCTCCGCCACCGAAGTCGGCGTCTGCGCCGCAAAGAAGCGCTCGGGCAGGCCGACATAGCTGTTGTCAAAGGCAAAGGCCGCGCCGGCCCGGTTTTTCTGCAGAGTGGAGGTCATGGTTCATAGGTAGGGCCGGGGCGCCCGCGGCGCAAGCCGGATTGGTCGGAGTGAATGACCTTCACGAAGCTCCGTCCGATGCAAGGAATCGTGATCTGCCTTTACCTCTCGTCAAAGCTGCTTTGCCATAAACGACATAGCGCCGCCATGATCGCAGGCGTATAGCAAATCGTCTCCCCTGGCCTTGCGCCATGTCATTCCCGCGGCCTTGCTGCCTCTTGTGCTCCGCCGCGCCACCGCGAGTTAATCCGGACGATGTCGGATCAGATCTACCAGGCGCCGATGGTTCGGCGCGCCGCGCCCAATTTCCGGGTGATCGCGATGATTGTCGCGAGTGCGATGCTGATGGAAAATATCGACGCGACCGTGCTGGCGACGGCGCTGCCGACCATGGCGCGCGATTTCAGCGTCAGCGCGCCGGCCATGTCGATCGCCCTGACCTCCTATCTCTTGAGTCTGGCGATCTTCATTCCGGCCAGCGGCCGGATGGCCGACCGTTTCGGCTCCCGCACCGTCTTCCGCGCGGCCATATCCGTCTTCGTGATCGGCTCGATCCTCTGCGCGCTGGCGCCGACGCTGTCATTCCTGGTGCTGGCGCGGCTGCTGCAGGGCATAGGCGGGGCGATGATGATGCCGGTCGGGCGGCTGGTGCTGATGCGCAGCGTCGACCGCAAGGATATGGTCAGCGCCATGTCCTGGCTGCTGGTGCCGGCCCTGATCGGCCCGATCGTCGGCCCGCCGCTCGGCGGCTTCTTCGTCACCTATCTCGACTGGCGCTGGATCTTCTACATCAACGTGCCGATCGGCATCATCGGCATGATCTTCGTGTCGATCTACATCGACGAGGTGAAGGGCAAGGCGAGCGGCCCCTTCGATACGCTCGGCTTCGTCCTTTCCGGCATCTCGCTCGGTTCGCTGCTCTTCGGCTTCGAAATGTCCAGCCATGAAGGCGAGGGCGCCTTCTCGATCTTTCTGATCGCCCTCGGCCTGCTCTTCGGCATCGCCTATCTCCGGCACGCTCGCAAGCACCCGTCGCCGATCATGGATTTCTCGCTGATGAAAGTCCCGAGCTTCGGCACCTCGGTGATCGCCGGATCGCTGACGCGCATCACGCAAGGGGCGCAGCCCTTTCTGCTGCCGCTGCTCTTCCAGATCGGCTTCGGCCTGTCCGCCGCTGCGGCCGGCCAGATCGTCATCGCCACAGCGCTTGGCGCGCTCGCCATGAAGCCGATGGCGAAGTTTGTCTTCCGCCGGCTGGGCTTCCGCCGAAGCCTGGTCCTCAACGGCATCTTCGGCACGGTCGGCTATGGCCTCTGCGCCGCCTTCCGGCCGGATTGGCCGATGCCGCTGATCTTCCTCGTCCTGATCCTCAGCGCCTTCTTCCTGTCGTTCCAGTTCACCGCCTATAACACCATCGCCTATGACGAGATCGACAAGGAACGGATGAGTTCGGCCACCAGCTTCTACACCACATTCCAGCAACTGATGCTGTCGCTCGGCATCTGCATCGGGGCCTTGGCGCTGCACGGTTCCATGGCCTTTAGCGGGGCTGAAACGCCGGCACTTGGCGATTTCTCGACCGCCTTTATCGTCGTCACGATCATTTCGATCACCGCCACCTTCTGGAACCTGCGCTTCTCCAAGACCGCCGGCGAGGAGATCAGCGGCTATAGGGCGAAAAGGACGAAAGGCACGTAGGCCTTGTGCCCCGTCAGCCCCCCTCTGCCCTGCCGGGCATCTCCCCCACAGGTGGGGAGATTGGCTGGGCGCACCGGCTTCCCGAAACAATGAGCGTCCAGCATGGCGAAACGGTAGAGGGGCACGAAGTCCAAGCCACTTGTGATCTCCCCACCTGTGGGGGAGATGCCCGGTAGGGCAGAGGGGGGCGGCCCCGGCACGCCCTTGCTGGGGACGACGAAGGCGTCAGAAATCGACCGGCTCCCGCAGATGCTCGCCCCCAAGGACCGACCCTTGAGCCCATAGGCGATCTGACCGTCAAATCCCCCGAAGGCGAGATCACTATCCCGCAGCGCCACCTCCACGGCCCAGGCTCAGTGCGCCTCTGCCGTCCCGTGATTACAAGCCACAGATCGTGCCAGCGGTGCTCACGCATCATCGGGCCCCCTATCGCCATTCTCTCCGCCTCTCAGGTCGTCACGCCGCCTGCGGCAGGCATGCCTCGCAGATCGCCGCGACATGGCGATGGTCGGTGCCGCAGCAGCCGCCAAGCACGCGCAGCTCGGGCATGCGGTCGATGAGCTTGCGGTAGCGGCGGCCGAGATCTTCGGGATCGCCTGCATCCAGCGTCTCGCTATTGTCCAGTTGCTCATGGCTCATGGTCGACGCATTGGCACGGATCCCGGAAATGCGCTTCAACCAGGTGCTTCGAAGATCGAGCGCCGCTTCGAAATGCGTCGGGTGGGCGCAGTTGATCATGTAATAGGCCGGCGCGCCGCCGGTCGCCGCATCCGTCGTCTCGATGGCGTCTTGAATGCTTCTGCCCGTCACCAGCCTGCCGTCCGTCTCCAGGGTAAAGGAGATGGCCGAGGGCATGCCTAGCGATTGTGCTGCCCGCGCCACGCCGATCGCCTCGTCGATATTGGTAAGCGTGAAGGCGGCCACCATGTCCGCCTCCGTGCCGGCGAAAGTCGCAATCTGGAAGGCATGGTAGTCTTCCGCTTCGGCCGCATCCATGGTGCCCGCCTTGTAGCCATCGCCGCGCGGGCCGATCGCACCGCTGATGACGATCGGCCGTTCCGGCCGCTCATAGGCGCTGCGTAAACCCACGAGCAGGTCGACGGCTTCCTCGTTTGCCGCCTTCAGGGCTTCGCTCGTATAGCCGAGCTTCTGCCCCCAATCCGGATTGGCCCGCCATGTCGCCGTATCGAGCACGAAGCCGGTGCCGTGCCGCCGGGCGATATCGAGATAACGGCGATAGTAATTGCGCATGCGCTGGCGCCCGTCTTCGGAAGCCAGCAATATGAAGGCAGCGAAATGCGGAAGATCGATGCCTTCCTGGAAGATCATCGTCGTTTCCATGCCGCCATCGCTAATGAAGGTGCCGCCTTTGAGCTGCGGCAAACCGCTTCTGTACTTTGCCATTGTTGAAGCCTCCCCCTCGCAGCAGCCGAAACGGCTGCCGTCGATGAGTGAAGTTCTGGCGCTTAATCGGCTGCCAAACTAGGCGACTTGCGGTATACTCCAGGCGGCTTTGATTTTTGCGTATTGATATCAATCGCTTGCTTCAACTGATCCTGCCCTGGGCGGCGGCAGGTCCGACCGTGCAACACTGAAAACTGTACCGCCGGTACAGGAGGGGACATGCGAAAGGGCGAGGAAACGCGGACCCGCATCCTCGATGTGGCCGAAGCGGCAGTCTTGCAGAAGGGTTTCGGCGGCACCTCCATCGAGGAACTGATCGCCGAGACCGGCATCACCAAGAGCGGCTTCTTCTATCATTTCAGGGACAAGAACGAGCTCGCCAAGGCGCTGCTCAACCGCTACATCGAAAACGACGAGCGCATCTACGACGAGATCTTCGGCCGCGCGCGTGATCTCGTGGACGATCCGCTGCAATCCTTCCTGCTCGGCCTGAAGCTGCTGTCCGAACTGCTCTCCGACCTGCCGAACGGCCATCCCGGCTGCTTGGTGGCGACCGTCTGCTATTACGAGCGGCTATTCGACCGCGAGATACAGGAGACCAACCGGAACGCAGTGCTTGCCTGGCGCCGCCGTTTCGGCCGCATGCTGCGGGAGATCATGGCTGTCTATCCGCCGCGCGAACCCGTCGACGTCGACCAGCTCGCCGACATGGTGTCCTCCGTTCTGGAAGGCGGCATCGTTTTGTCGAAGACGCTGAAGGAACCGAACACACTGGCCGAGCAGGTGCTGATGCTCCGCACTTTCGTAAAGATGCTCTTCCTGCCGGTGGCGGAGATGCCAAGGGCCTAAGGCAATTCCAGCAAAAATGCGAAGCGGTTTTGCGTCCGGAATTGCGCTGACATCCTCAGTCTCCGTCCTCCAGCGCCGCGGCCATTTCCGCGAGCTTGCGCACGGTGTTGAGATTGCGCGACGTTCCAGTGTTCAGCGCCGGCAGCTTCAGCTTCGAGCGGCCGGAGCCGTTGGGGTAATGCACATAGATTTCGTAGGTCCCGAGCTTTGCCTCCTCGCCATCAGGCGCCACCATCTTTTCCAGCGCATCGGCAGGCGGTTTTTCGGGCAGAAAATAGACGAGCAGGAAGTTCGGTTTGGCGTCGGGAAACGGAGCGCCGGCGGCAATGGCGTCGAGCTCCTTGCGGCTGCGCACCATTACGCCTGGCCGCTTGCCCACCTTTTGTCCGAGCGCCGCGTCGAGCTTTTCCTCCACCGTCTTTTCCGCTTCGTCCGAATGGAAAAGCACGTTGCCGCTCTGGATGTAGGTCTTCACGTCGGAAAAGCCGAGGCCTTTGCAGATAGCCTTCAGTTCGGCCATCGGCAAAGAGCCGGTGCCGCCGACATTGATGGCGCGGAGGAGGGCGATATAGACGGGCATTTCGTTGTCTTCCTTGGCCTGTTGTGCCGTGCCAGCCCCCCTCTGCCCTGCCGGGCATCTCCCCCACAGGTGGGGAGATTGGCTGGGGGCGATGGCTTCCCCAAACAACAGCCCGTCACATCAATCGTAAATCAGGGCGAGGCATATCCTCCTGCTGATCTCCCCCTTGTGGGGGAGATGCCCGGCGGGGCAGAGGGGGTGCCACTAGGCGCGCCCAACCCTTCACATCTTCCCAGCCACCTTGATCGCAAACGCATACTCGAACGCGATCTCTTCCAACCGCTGGAAGCGCCCAGACGCGCCGCCATGGCCGGCATCCATATTCGTCTTCAGAAGGATCGGCGCCTCGCCGGTCGTCTCCTCACGCAGCTTCGCCACCCACTTGGCCGGTTCCCAATAGGTGACGCGCGGATCGGTCAGGCCGCCGAGCGCCAGGATCGGCGGGTAGGGTTTGGCGCCGACATTGTCGTAGGGCGAATAGGAGGCGATCTGCTCGTATTCTTCCCGGCTGTCGATCGGGTTGCCCCATTCCGGCCATTCCGGCGGGGTGAGCGGCAAACTATCGTCGAGCATCGTGTTGAGCACGTCGACGAAGGGAACGGCGGCGATGAGGCCGGCAAACTTCTCCGGCGCCATATTGGCAACCGCACCCATCAGCATGCCCCCGGCCGATCCGCCCTCGGCGATGATCTTCGCGTAAGAGGTGAACTTCTGTTGATTCAGATAATCGGCGGCAGCGACGAAGTCCTTGAAGGTATTCGTCTTCTTGTCCATCTTGCCGTCTTCGTACCAGGAAAAACCCTTGTCCTTGCCGCCGCGGATATGGGCGATGGCATAGACGAAGCCGCGGTCGGCGAGCGACAGGCAATTGGTGTTGAAACCGGCCGGAATGGTGATGCCGTAGGCGCCGTATCCGTAGAGCAGGCAGGGCGCGGTGCCGTCCAGCACTGTGTCTTTGCGATAGAGCAGGGTGACCGGAACTGTCTCGCCGTCCCATGCCGGGGCGAAGACGCGGCGGGTGATATAATCGTCGGGATTGTGACCCGACGGCACCTCCTGGGTCTTCAGGAGCGTGCGTTCGCGGGTCACCATGTTGTAATCATAAAGCTGCGATGGCGTCGTCATCGACGAATAGGAGAAACGGATGACATCCGTGTCATATTCCGCCGCGCCCGAAAGCCCCAGCGAATAGGCTTCCTCGGCAAAGGCGATTGCATGTTCCTCGCCGGTTCTTCGGTCGCGGATCATGATCTGCGGCAGCCCGTCCTTGCGCTCCAGCCAAAGAAGATGGCGGGCATAGGCCATGTGGCTGATGATCAATGTGCCGGGCTTGTGGGCGACGACTTCGCGCCAGTTTTCCTTGACCGGATTGTCGGCCGGCGCTTGCATGATCTTGAAGTCTTTGGCGCCGGCGTCATTCGTCAGGATGTAGAAGACGTCGCCGCCCTCGGTCAGCGAATATTCGATGCCTTCCTCGCGCACTGCCACCAGCTTCGGCTCGGCGGTCAGGTCGCTTGTCGACAGCAGCCGATATTCGCTGGTCTCGTGGTCGTGGATGTCGATATAGATGAAGTCGTCGAGCAGCGAGCCGCCGACGCCCATGAAGAAGCCGGCATCGGCTTCCTCATAGACCAGCCGGTCCGCCGATTGCGGCTGGCCGACAATATGGTGGAACACCTTCGAAGGCCGGTGGTTCTCGTCGAGCGCCGAATAGAAGAAGCTCTTGCCATCTGGCGCCCAGACGCCGCCGCCGCCGGTATTTTCGATCCGGTCTTCGAGGTCTTGCCCGGTCGAGAGGTCGCGGACCTTCAGCGTGAAGAATTCCGAGCCCTTGTCGTCATAGCCCCAGATGCCGCAGCTGTGGTCGCTCGTATGGTCGAGACCGCCGAGACGGAAATAGGCCTTGCCTGATGCCTCCTTGTCGCCGTCGAGCAGCACCGTGCGGATCGCCTCGTCGGCGACGTCGCCGTCCCTAGCGATGCGAAAAAAACGCGGCTGTTCGCCGCCGGTGACATAAAACGTGCCGTAGGCATAGGCCCCGTCCTTCATCGGCACCGAGCTGTCGTCTTCCTTGATGCGGCCGCGCATTTCGGAAAACAGCACCTTTTGCAGCGGCTTGGTGTCTTCCATCGCCGCATTCATATAGGCGTTTTCGGCTTCGAGATGCCGGCGGATGTCAGGATCGAGGATCGAGGGATCCTTGAACATCGCCTGCCAGTTGTCGGCGCGTAGCCAGGCATAATCGTCCGTGCGGGTGATGCCGTGGCGCGTATCGGAGATCGGCTTCTTCGGGGCAGCAGGCGGTGTCGGCAGGTTTTTGAAAACGGACAAGGAATGGCTCCGGTGGGAATGTCAAGTTGGCAAGAGATAGAGGCGCCCCGGTCCCGGATCAAGCGTCAAAGCTGCGCCAAGGATGCGGAGGGCCTTCCACAAGCAAGGAGGCGGCTCTGCCCGCCTTGCCTTGATGTCACCACAATATTTAAGAATGTCCGCTATCAAAGAGCGAAAATTGCACGCGCCAAGCCTCCGGCAAGCTGCCTGTGGCAGGGTGAAGAATGGATAACAGCAAGGGATTTCTCCGCAATGCCGAAACGTCTGCTCCTGTTTGTATCCCTCGTCAGCCTTGCTGCCCCTGCCTTTGCCGTCGATCCGGCCATCAAGAAGCAACTTGAAAAACTCGATCCCTCGACCCGTCTGGAACAGAGCTGCGACACCGAGGCGATGAGCCGCATCAACCAGGAAAGCGCCGGCTTCAAGCCTGACAAGGTGATCGCTTATACCTTCAAGGACCCGATCCCCGGCGACAATTCGCTGCAAGCCCCGGGCGCGGTCTTCCGCAGCAAGGGCGATTGGTATCATCTCTCCTACAATTGCATCACCGGCCCGCAGCATATCAACGTGCGCGAACTCGACTACCAGATCGGCGACAAGGTGCCGCGCGAGAAGTGGGACAAGTATTATCTCTACGATTGATGCCCTTGGCTTTGTTCGGGCGGCAGCGGTGACATCCGGCCACATGGCGCCATGCAAAAGCATCCGCTAAAATCTGTCGAAACCGACTTGTAGAAGCCTCTGATATGAACCGCATCCTGCTCGCTTCGGCGTTCCTTCTGGCCGCCATGGCTCCCCTATTGGCGGACGAGTTGCCCTCAGCGCTGCCTGCCTCGGCCGCTGTCAGCCCGGCACCAAAGACGCCGGCGGTCAAGCTCGTCGAGCCGCATCTGCATATCGCCCGCTCCAACCTTGCCGGCCATGCCCGCATTGCGCTGACCTTCGATGCCTGCATGGGGCAGGCGGACGAGCGTATCCTGTCGACCCTGGTGCGCGAACGCATCCCGGTGACGATCTTCGTCACCGCCCGGTGGCTGAAGCACAACCCTGCAGCGGTTGCCGTGTTCCTGCAGAACCCCGATCTCTTCGAACTCGAAAATCACGGAGAGAACCATATTCCGGCCGTCGACACGCCAACGCTGATCTATGGCATCGCCTCGGCCGGCTCGCCGCAGGCGGTGAGGCAGGAAGTCGAAGGCGGCGCTGCTGCCATGGTCGCGGCCGGCATTCCGGCACCCCGCTGGTTCCGCGGCTCGACTGCCAAATATGACCTTTCCGCCATCGGCGAGATCCGCGCCATGGGCTATCGCATCGCCGGTTATTCGGTGAACGGCGACGGCGGTTCGCTGCTCGGGGCTGCGATTACCGAAAAGCGCATCGCCTCCGCCAAGGACGGTGATGTCGTCATCTCCCACGTCAACCAGCCGACGCATGCGGCGGGCGAGGGGGTGGCCAAGGCGCTGGTCGACCTGAAGGCGAAGGGCGTGCAATTCGTCCGTCTCGAAGACGTCGAGGATCTGGGCGACGACAAAACGACGGAGTAGAGCCTCCGAATCTCTCTGCTTGTTTACCCGCAGAAATCGAATAATGCTGTTCTTGTTTGTTCGGTTGAGGGGACGCATGTTTCGTGCGATTTGGGATGTCGAAAGTGAAATTCGAAATGAGCTTCATCCCGCCGAAGTGGTTGTTTGGATAGGGCAGCCAACTGCCTGGGGAACTTTCGTTTTTAAGTGGCCTGACGTGTTTTTTGGCGTGATCTTCGCGATCTTGGGTTCCACTTTGCTGTTGCCGGCAGATAACGGGGTTGTCAGCATCGATAAGCCAGCTGGAATCATGGGCATCATATTCCCCGGAATTTTCGCGCTCATTGGCATCGCGACTATCGCGGGCGTGGTTTTCGATATGATTGCTACAAGTCGAACCGCTTACGCCGTCACCGATCGCAGGCTTCTCATCATCCGAAATATGATCAGGCGACGCGTGACGACGATAGCGCCGACAGCCATCAACGTTGTGGAGGTCAGGGAAAAATGGGATCGCTCAGGAACCCTCACTTACCGTCGGGAGGGAGACGGAGATAGTGTCAAAAAATTCGGCTTTTTCGGTATCCCAGACGTTCGCGAAGTGGCCAAGCATGTTGAAGAATTGCGGATGATTGGAAAGCAAGCGAGCCAGACGAACTGAGATTTCAGCGCCTTTGGCTTTCCGTCACGTTTCGATGAACGCCCGAATGGAAACGCGCCAAACCCGGTCCATCCCTGTCGAGCGCAAAATCCTCGAACCAGTCGCGATGCATGCCTGCCAGCAGCGCGCCGATCATCTGGGCTGCGAGATAGGAAAAGGTGATGCCGTTGCCGCCGTAGCCGTAGGCGGCGAACACATGCGGCATCTCAGGCACCGGGCCGATCAGCGGCAGGCCGTCGGCGGTTTCGCCGAAGGTTCCGCACCACGCATGTTCCACGCGCGTATCGGCCTTCGGCCATAGCCGCTTTATTTTCTCCTGGATTGCGATGGTCTTGGCCGGCAGCTTGCGGTCGCGGGCTTCGGGATCGGTCGTGCCGTCATCCTCGCCGCCGGCGACGATGCGGTTATCCTCAGTCGTGCGCATATAAAGATAGGGGTGGCTGTTCTCCCAGATCAGCGCCCTGTCGCGCCAGAAATTTGCCGGATACTGGGGCACGGTGGCGAGTGCCCAGCTCGAGCTTGCGCGGTGCAGCTTCGGCATGTCGATGCCCGGCATCGAATAACCTGTGGCAAGCACGACATGCCGCGCCTCGATGATATGACCTCCGTCCGTCTCCGCCGTGACGCGATCGCCTTCGCTGTGAAGTGCCGTGACGGAAGCACTCACCAGCCGCGCGCCGCGCCGGATGGACATCTCGATCAATGCCCAGGTCAGCAGCAGCGGGTCGCATTCCGCCGAACCCGGCGAATAGATCGCCCCGTCGCGGTCGAATTCGAACTGGGTGAAAAGATCGGGATGTTCGAGGTAAACGCCGGGCAGGCCGGCCCGGCGGCGCAGCTGACGCTCCTCCAGTAGATCGCGCGCGCCTTCTTGGTTGGCGGCCAGATAGAGCGTGTTGCGCGGCCGGAAGCCGCATGCAATCCCGTTTGCGGCGATCAGCTTGGAAAGGCCGGCGACCGCAGCACCGCTGCGGCGATAGATGCCGGCGGCGCGTTCGAAGCCGTAATAGTCTTCAAGCTCGGTGAGCGTGCTGTCTATTTCCCATTGCAGCATCGCCGTGCTCGCCACGGTGCTGCCGAAACCGGGCTCCTCGCGGTCGATAATAACGACGGAAAAACCGCGCGCCGTCAGATGTTCGCCAACCAAGGCGCCGGTGATGCCGCCGCCGATCACGGCGACGTCGGTGGAAAAGTTCTGTTCGATCGGCCGCCATGCGGGCCGTATGCCGCTTTTTCCCCAGAGAGAACGACCGCTGACCATCTCGTTGTGATCGGATTCGTTGAGATCGAGATCAGAGGCCACGCGTGTCTCCCCGGTTGATCATTTCGGCAGCTGCGGCTGCGGCTTTTCCTCGATCAGCAATTCCTCGATGATCGTGATGACGATCAGCGACAGCGGCAGCGCCAGCATAGCGCCGACGGCACCCCACATCCATGTCCAGAACAGGATGGCGAGGAAGACGACGAAGGGATTGATTTCCAACCGCCGTCCCATCACCGCCGGAAAGATCAGGTTCTCCATGAGAAGATGCACGGTGAAGAAGGCCGCTGCCGGGATCAGGCCGATGACGAGGTCATCATGGGTGAGAATGCCGGCGACTGCGACGGCAAGCGTCATCAGCGTGATGCCGAGATAAGGGATGAAGCTCGACAGGAAGGCGAAGAAGCCCCAGAGCACCGGCGCCGCCAAGCCGCCGGCATAGGCGATAACCGTCATGACGACGCCGAGCCCGATATAAATCAGCGAGGCTGTGGCGAAATAGAAGCCAAGCACCTGCTCGACGGCATTGATGACGCGAATGGCCGCCAGGCGTTGCGTTCGGGTGCGGAAGGTCATGATAACAGTCTTGCGCAGGTTGACCCGGCTGGCGAGGAAGAGCAACAGCGCCGCAAAGAAGATCATCCCCTGCACGACAGCCGGCGTCAGGCTGGTGGTCACCACGTGCAGCACGTTGCCAGTGTTTTCGAGCAGCGCGCCGATCGACATCGGCCCGCTTTCGAATGTCGCCGGGGTGATATGCAGCCATTCGATGCGCTCGAGATAAGGCATGACGCGGTCCATGGTCCGCTCGGCAAAGGCCGGCCCCTCATTGGCAAACGTCATCAGCGGGCCGGCGAGCGAGTTGATCACCAGGAAGATCACCAGCGCCACGCTGCTCGACAGAATGAAGGCGTTGGCAAGCCGCGGCACGCCCAGTCTGCTGAGTTTTTCCGCGGCCATGCCAAGGATCATGCCGACGACGACGGCAAGCGTGATCGGGATGAGGATCAGCGACATCATGTAGACGGCGGCAAGGCCGAGAATGCCGAATATGCCGATGATCGCCCAGGCCATGCTGATATCGAGACCGTCTTTTTCCAGCCGGTGCAGCGGTGGCGGCGGCAGCTCTTCGGCTGTCTCCTTCAGCGTCTGCGCCCAAGCGCTGGTGCGACGTTCGCCGATCGCGATCTTTTTTGCCTGTTTGCGGATGCCGTTGGCGATGCCCATGCGGTCAGGTCCCCGAAGCCCCATTGCTTCGTCACGGAAACGCGCCGATGCGGTTCCGGTTCCGCAAGCCCTTTTGACCTCGCAGGGATAAGCCTCATCGGCAATTGGGTCGATTTGAATCATCCCGGCGGAACAACCTTGTAACCGCAGGAGTTCGGCCTGAGAAGGAGTGAAGCCATGATCAAAGATCCCGACCAGCGGAACGCCGCCGAGACTTATACGGCGGATCCCCCTTATGCCGACGAGGCAGCGCTTAAAGCAAGCGACCAGAGGCGGTGGTGGGGTTGGACGGTCCTGCTGGCCGGCGCAGCGGTGCTGATCATTGCCTGCGTGAGCGTCGCGATCTGGCCTGATCCTAGCAACAACGATCCGACGGCGACAGCCTCGACCAAGCCGGACCCGATCAATGCGCAACCATCCGGTCCCGGCGCCTTTAACGACGATCCTGCCTCCGGCCCGTCAAAGCCTCCGGAAGCGGTAGACCGTTCACCCTCGCCAAGCGGAAATGGTGGCGGACCGACCGGCGTCACGAGTCCGGCAGGCACCGAGAAGGTCAAGTAGCCTCGTCGCGATCAAGCCGAAAGCGTCAGGCCGATGCCCCACGGATCCCTGAGGAACACGCCGCCATCACGCTTCTCGCTCTTGATCTCCAGCGTATCGAGCTTGGAGATGGCCGCATCCAGCGTCGCCTTGTCATTGAAACGGAGCTTGTAGTCCGAAAGTCCGGTCATATTGTCGGCGCGTGCGACAGCACCCCGGCTGTTCCAGATATTGGCGGCGATGTGATGATGGTAGCCGCCGGTCGCAAAGAAACTTGCGCCGGGACGGCTTGCCATCAGCTTTAGGCCGAGGACGTCGCGGTAAAAGGCGTCGGCCTGAGGGATGTCGCCGACCTGCAGATGCAAATGGCCGATCGCCGTTCCCACAGCCATGCCGCTCCAATGCTCATCGGTCGCGCTGTCATAGAGCGCCTGCAGGTCGAGCCGCAGCGTTGCCATGTCGACCATGCCATCCTGATCGAACTTCCATTGCTCGTGCGGCCGGTCGGCATAGATTTCGATGCCGTTGCCCTCGGGGTCGGACAGATAGATTGCCTCGCTGACGAGGTGGTCCGAGGCGCCGTCGAGCACAACATTGTTGTTGGCGGCGTGGCGCAGCCAGCGTGCGAGCGCCGCCCGGTCCGGCATCAGGAAGGCGGTGTGGAAAAGACCGGCGGCATTGCGTGGCGCGATCGCCGCGTCTTTGGCGGTCGTCAGCGTCAGCGTCAGCAGCGGCAGATCGCCGACACCCAGCACTTGCCCGCTCGCCGTCTTCTCGATGACCTTCAGGCCGAGCATCGATTGATAGAAGCCGGAAACGACAGCGAGGTCGGTCACGACCAGATGCGACTGATCGATATAGGCGGGTCGTGTCAGCGCATAGGAAGTTTCGGTCGTCATGGATTGTTCTCCTGCCACTGATCTGGCCTGTGGAATGGACGGCGTGCCGGCGGTGGCGACGAATGTGCCGCCCGCGGCAAGGCCGAGAAAGTTTCGTCGATTCATCCGCCTCTGCCTCCTCTGGGCTGCCATAGCTGATCTCTATATGGCGGATTCCTATTGTTCACAGAAGATCCGTTTTTGAGGATGAAGCGTTGAGCAAATGTTGACGATGACGTCCACTTGATCGCGGTCAAAGCGCCCATATCTTCTTTAGAGGAAGCTTATAAATCTCAGTCATGGAGGGAAGCCATGTACAGGAAGATCATCGTAGCGATCGCGCTCGGCGGCATCGAAAAGGGAGGCACGATCCTGCGCAAGGCCGCGTCCCTGCTCGACGACGGCGGCGAGATCGTCGCACTCAACGTCATCGAGGACGTGCCGACCTATGTCGCCGTCGAACTGCCGGCCAACATGGTCGAGGACGCCATGCAGGACAGCCGCGACGAGCTGAAAGCGCTGATCGCTGCAACCGGTATTGCGGCAACCGTCGAGATCCGCAACGGCCCACCCGCCAAAGTGATCATCTCGACCGCCGACAGCCACGGAGCCGACCTCATTATCGTCGCCTCGCATGTTCCGGACTTTTCCAATTATTTCATCGGCGCCACCGCCGACCGGGTCGTGCGCCACGCCAAATGCTCGGTGCTGGTCGACCGGCAGAAGGTTTGATGCGCGCAGCTGCTCCGCCGTCAATCAGCCTGTCACGAAGATTTACCGCCCGTGCGCTTTGCCGCAGTTGCGTGCCTGTCGGTTCGATGCGACGATTGCAATCGGGGTCTGAAACGGATTGGCGGGCATGGCCGAATTCAACGGCATTCGCTGGGCTTACGACAGATACGAGCTGATAGCCGACGGTATCGTCCATGGCGTCGGTCTCGTGCTGGCGCTGATCGGCGCCACGGTGCTGATCTTCTACGCCACGCTCTGGAGTTCCTACGGCGCGCTCGCTGCCGCCTGGATCTATGGCGTCGGGCTGGTGCTGACGCTGGCCATTTCCTTTTCCTACAACGCCTGGCCTGTCTCGCGCACCAAATGGTACCTGCGCCGCTTCGATCATTCGGCGATCTTCCTGTTGATCGCCGCCACCTACACGCCCTTTCTCGAACGCGGCGCCGACGACCCGCTGCTCTTGTTCATGCTGGTCGCGATCTGGCTTTTCGCCGCCGCCGGCATTGTCCTGAAATGCGTCTTTCCCGGCCGTTACGACCGCGTTGCCATCCTGCTTTATCTCGCCATGGGCTGGAGCGGCGTGCTGGTGGCCGGGCCTGTCGCCGCGCGCATTCCCTCCGCCTCGATGCTGCTGATCGTCATCGGCGGGGTCATCTATTCGCTCGGCGTCATCTTCCATGTCTGGGAGAAGCTGCGCTTCCAGAACGCCATTTGGCACGGTTTCGTCGTCACCGCCGCGGCGGTGCATTATTCGGCCGTCTTCACCTGCTTCAGCCTGTCGGGGCCGGGGCTCTAAAGCATGTCGCGCAAAAGTGTGTAGCGGTTTTGCGGTAACGACATGCGAGAAAATAATGGTCTCAAGCGCAAGGAGCGAATCTGAAAGATCGCGACGCGCTTTGACGACGGCCGTGCCCAAAGTCGCCGGTATTTCGCATCCGCCGTTTACATCGTTCGAGGCCGGGCGTATGCCGCGTTTCGCAGACAATACGAACGGGCAATCATGACAGACGCTGTCCTCCTCCGCGATGCCACCGAAGCCGATCTTTCCGCAATCCGCGATATCTACAATCACGCCGTCGAGCACACCACGGCGATCTGGAACGACACGCTGGTCGATCTCGAAAACCGCCGGGAATGGATGAAGGCGCGCAAGGGTCGCGGCTTTCCGGTCATCGTTGCCGAGCTGTCAGGCAAGGTCGCGGGCTACGCCTCATATGGCGACTGGCGCGCCTTCGACGGCTACCGCCACACCGTCGAGCATTCCGTCTATGTCCACAAGGATTGCCGCGGCGCCGGCATCGGCGAGCGCCTGATGCGGGAACTGATCGCCGATGCTGCGGCAGGAAATATCCATGTGATGATCGCCGGCATCGAGGCAGAAAATACCGCTTCGATCAGGCTGCACGAAAAGCTTGGCTTCCGCATTGCCGGCAGATTTTCCGAGGTCGGCACCAAGTTCGGCCGCTGGCTGGACCTCACCTGCATGGAGCTTCGGCTGCCGCTCGACTGATGCGGCAACCCTCGGCGGCCCATTGTGAACGGCGCGCGCCATCTTTTTATTGTAGTCTGAGCTGTGTAAGAAAGGGAGGCAGCCTGCTTTCCGCGAGGCGGCCTCAGAATGGTATGGAGGTGAACAGCTCAATGGCAATGCACGGATCGTCGCTCGGTCTCCTTGCCCTCGTTCTTCTGGCATTTGCGCCGGTTGCCGCCCGGGCCGCCGATTGCGGCAGCCTGGCCTCGCCGAAGCTCGACTGGCAGGAATGCACCAAGAAGAACCTGATGCTGCAGGGCAGTGATCTCGAAGGCGCCAACCTCGTCGGCACCGATTTCTCGCTGACGGATCTTGCTGGCGCCAACGTCAAATCCGCCAATCTCGAAAAGGCGACGTTGGTGCGTGCCTCACTCGAGGGAGCCCACGCCGAAGGCACCAACTTCGCCAAGATCGAGGCCTATCGCGCCAGTTTCGCCAATATTGCCGCCGACGGCGCCTCCTTCGCCGGCGCCGAACTGCAACGCGCCAATTTCGCCGGCGCTACGCTTGCCGGCGCGAGCTTCGAAAAGGCTGAGCTCGGCCGCGCCGATTTCGACAAGGCGGTGCTGACGGGCACGAAATTCTCTTTCGCCAATCTCTCCCGTGCCGATCTCTCCAGCGCTACCTTCGAGGGCCCGCCGATATTCGAGCGCGCCTTCATGTTCCTCACCCGCATTGAAGGCCTCGACCTCTCCGCCGCCGCCGGGCTCGAACAGGCGCAGATCGACCTCGCCTGCGGCGACACCTCGACCAAGCTGCCGGCCGGCCTTTCGGCGCCGACGAGCTGGCCATGCCCTGCCGAACACGAGTGATCGGGCGGTTAGCCGGATCGTCGCGCTGCAGGCATGGTTTTGCGCCGAAAGCTGCCCCTCACCCTAACCCTCTCCCCGTTTTGACGGGGCGAGGGGACGTGCCCTGCAAGGGGTTAGTGGGGAACGGAGAGGCTGCGGCGCAACCCTTCGCCCCGTAAGCGGGGGTCCGAAGGACGGGTCGAGACGCGTGGCTCGACCCCGGTTGGCGCCGGCCGGCGGATGGGGCAGGCCGGCTCTGCCCTGAACGCCTACTTCCCAGGCTCGAACACCATGGAATGGCCATTGATGCAGTAGCGCAGGCCGGTCGGCGGCGGGCCGTCGGGAAAGACGTGGCCGAGATGGGCTTCGCAGTTGCCGCAGCGGATTTCGGTGCGCACCATGCCAAAGGCGGTATCGCGATGCTCGGTCACCGCATCGGGCGACACCGCTTCGAAATAGCTCGGCCAGCCGCAACCGGCATCGAATTTGGTGTCGGAGCGGAAAAGCGGGGCGTTGCAGCCGACACAGCGGTAAAGCCCCGTCTCGAAGGAATCCCAATAGGGGCCGGTGAAGGCGCGCTCGGTGCCGTGCTGGCGCGTGATGCGGTACTGCTCGGGAGTGAGCTGCTCTTTCCATTCTGCATCGGTCTTGTGGATCTTGGCGGTGGTTGCAGTTTCGGACATGCCATGCTCCTTTCGCCGAGGGGCGGTTCCGTTTCGCCAGAAAATGTGGTGCGCCGTCCCCGATTCATCAAGTCTTGGGCACCATCCTGCCCAATTCGCCGTGTACCGCTTTTGGAGGAGGACGCTTGCTCTTACATCCCTTAGGGGTTTTCTGTTAGGGTTAATCTTACGTGCATTGGGGAATCACTGGTGTTTGAAGCAGCAATCGTCCTGCTCTACGGCCTCGTCGCCCTGGCGGCCATGGCAGTCACGCTGTTGGAGGGCTGGGCCAACCATGACGGCTTGACGCTCCATCGTCTCGCCGGCCTCTTTGCCTGCCTGCTCTGGCCGCTGACGCTTCTGGTCTTCGTCCTGCACGGCTGCGTTGCCCGGCTGTTGACGCGTCGTTCTCGATCCGCGGCCTGATCCAACCAACCACCGCTGCGCTCCTTACCCCTCCAATCGAAATCGCTTGAGACGCCCTCCCGTTTCGCTTAAGTCAAGACAGGCCGGTTTTGCTGGCGCGTCGTTTATTGCGGTTGGGGAGGAGACATGGCCGATGTCACGGCTCTGACATTTCTGGCCCTGTGTCTGCCGCTTGCCGGCGCTCTTGCCGCCCCCTTCGTCATCCGCATCTTCGGCGCCAACGGTGCCTGGCTTCTGGCGATTGCTCCCTTGCTCGCCTTCCTGCATTTCCTGCGATTCGTTCCCGAGATCGCGCGCGGCGACGTCGTCACCGGCGGTTATTCCTGGGTGCCGAGCTACAATCTCTCCTTCTCCTGGTTCCTCGATGGCTTGTCGCTGGCTTTCGCGTTGCTGATCACCGGCATCGGCACACTGATCGTGCTTTATGCCGGCGGCTATCTCAGGGGACACAAGGATCACGGCCGCTTCTTCTCCTTCATCTTTCTGTTCATGGGCGCCATGCTCGGCGTCGTTGTCTCCGACAGTTTCCTGATGCTCTTCATCTTCTGGGAACTGACATCGATCACCTCCTTCCTGCTGATCGGCTTCGATCACGAGCGTCAGGCCGCTCGCCGCGCCGCCCTGCAGGCGCTTGTTGTGACCGGCGGGGGAGGGCTCTGCCTGCTGGCCGGCCTGCTGCTGCTCTGGAACATCTCAGGCGTCACGCAGATGTCGCAGCTCATCGGATTTGGCGATGTCGTGCGCGAAAGCCCGCTCTATCTCGCTGCCCTCATCCTGGTTCTTGGCGGCGCCTTCACCAAGTCTGCGCAGTTTCCCTTTCATTTCTGGCTGCCGAACGCCATGGAGGCGCCGACGCCGGTGTCTGCCTACCTGCATTCGGCCACCATGGTGAAAGCCGGCGTCTATCTACTGATGCGGCTCAATCCGGTCATGGGGGCGACACCCGCCTGGGAAATCCTTCTGCCCTTCTTCGGCGGACTGACGCTGGTGGTCGGCACTGCACTCGCCATTCGTCAAACGGATTTGAAGCTCAAGCTCGCCTACACCACCGTCTCTTCGCTCGGCCTGCTCGTCATGCTGATCGGCTTTGGCTCCGAACATGCGGTTGAGGCGGCGGCGCTCTATCTGGTGGCGCATTCGCTGTTCAAAGGCGCGCTCTTCATGGTCGCCGGCATCATCGATCACGAAACCGGCACGCGCGATATCACCAGGCTTAGCGGCCTGATGCGGGCGATGCCGCTGACATGGGTGATTGCACTTGCCGCGGCGTTCTCTATGGCCGGCCTGCCGCCATTTTTCGGCTTTCTCGCCAAGGAAGAGATCTATACCGCCCTGGTCGGCAGCGATGTTCGGGCGCTTACCTTCACCGCCATCACCGTCTTTGGCAATGCGCTGATGTTCGCCATCGCCTTCGGAGTGGCGCTGAAACCCTTCCTCGGCCGGCCGGTAGAGACGCCGAAACATCCACACGAAGCGCCCGTTCTGCTCTGGCTAGGCCCGGCGGTTCTCGCTGGCCTCGGCTTGCTTGCCGCGATCTTTTCGAACGTCACGCACACCGTGCTGTCCTCGCCGATATCAGCCGCCATCCGCCAGGACCCGGTAGACATCGACATTTCGCTGGCGCCGCATATCGGCCTGCCTTTGGGCCTTTCGCTCCTCACCGTGCTGCTCGGCGTCGTCGTCTATTGGCAGCTTGATCGCGCCCGCTTTTTGATGGCGATCTTCCTGCGCGCGGCCGGGCGTGGGCCGGATCACGGCTTCGACCTTGCCATTTCAGGCCTTGTCCGCTTCGCCGGCCGCCTCATGCGTGTCCTCCAGCCGGGCCGGCTGCAGATCTACGTCACCTGCACCTTCCTCTGCGTCGCCGCCATCCTCATCATTCCGCCCATCGCCTACGGCGAGCTGCCGCACCTTCCCGCCTGGCCGGCCGATGTCAGGCTCTATGAATGGGCGGTTTTGCTGATTGCCGCCTTCGGCCTTGCCGCCGTGCTCGTCGCCCGCGACCGGCTGACGGCGATCGTCTCGCTTGGCATCCAGGGTTTTGCCGTCGCCATTATCTTCCTGATGTTCGGGGCACCGGATCTGTCTTTCACCCAGTTCATGGTCGAAACTCTGGCGGTGGTCATCCTCGCTTTGGTCATGACCAGGCTCCGCCTTTCGCCGGCCGATCGGCGCCCGCTCGGCCGCAGGGTCTTCGACGGCGCGCTTGCGCTGATCTGCGGCCTCGGCTTTACGCTTCTGCTGTTGCGGGCAACGCAGGTCCCGTTCAACGCCGCGCTGACGATGTTCTTCAACGCCTATTCGAAAACGATTGCCCACGGCGCCAATGTCGTCAACGTCATCATCGTCGATTTCCGCGGCACCGACACGCTCGGCGAAATCGCCGTCGTCGCCGTCGCCGGCCTTGCCATCCTGGCGCTGATCCGCATCCGCGCCGGCACCGAGCGCAAGCTTGCGGCCAATGAACCCGCGGTGGAGACAGAGGGCTGATGAACACCCTGATCTTCCGCACGGTTGCGCCGTTCCTCACCGCGTTGATGTTGCTATTTTCCGTCTTCGTGCTGCTGCGCGGTCATAACGAGCCGGGTGGCGGCTTCATCGGCGGGCTGATCGCCGCCTCGGGACTGGCGATCTATGGCATTGCCCGTGGGGTTGCCGCCGTTCGCCGCGCGCTGTTTTTCCATCCGCTGTCGCTTGCCGGCTTCGGCCTGCTGCTGTCGACGGTAGCAGGCCTTCTCTCCATTCTTTTCGCCGTTCCCTTCATGACCGGCCTCTGGATCTATCCGAACCTCTTCGGTCTCGAAGTGCCGCTGTCGAGCGTCATGCTCTTCGACATCGGCGTCTATCTCGTCGTGCTCGGCGGCATCACCTCGATTGCGCTGACGTTGGAAGAAAAGGAGGTGGAGTGATGGAGCCGCTGCTGGCGATCCTCGTCGGTCTGTTCTTCGCCGCCGCCATTTATCTGATGCTGTCGAAATTCACGATCCGCATCATGCTCGGCATCGCCATCCTCGGCAATGCCGTCAACCTTCTGCTCTTTACATCAGGCCGGCTGACGCGTGGGGTGCCGCCGATCATCCCGGCCGGTCTCGACGCCTTGCCCGCCAGCACGGCCAATCCGCTACCGCAGGCCCTCATCCTGACGGCGATCGTCATCTCCTTCTCCTTCCTTGCCTTCCTGCTGGTACTGACCTACCGCGCCTATCAGGACCTCGGCACCGACGACACCAACGAAATGCACGCTGCCGAGCCCGACGACCGGCCGCTGCCGCCATTGGGATATTGAGGCGGATGTCGACGTTGGTGTTTACCCCCCTCTGCCCTGCCGGGCATCTCCCCCACAAGGGGGGAGATCGGCTGGGGGCGAAATCTCACCCTAGTTGGATGCTTGGGATGGGCGAGACGGATTGGGGTGCAATTGTTATATCGGGAAACGGGCGCGTCTTGCCGATCTCCCCCCTTGTGGGGGAGATGCCCGGCGATGCCGAGGGCCGTACCTGATGGCCGCCCCAATCACCATCGATCTCTCCGCCGCACTGATCACCGCCCCCGTGCCCATCGGTCATTGGCTTGCAATCCTGCCGGTCGCCCATTGCATCACGCTCGGTGCCGTTCTGCTGATGCTGCGCAACCATCCCCGCCTGCAGGCATGGCTCGCCATCTCAGGCCTTACGCTGCTGGCTTTGATCGATGCGGCGCTGCTCGCCAAGGTTTCGGCCGAAGGGCCGCTCACCATGGTCATGGGGCGCTGGCTGCCGCCTTTCGGTATCGCCTTCACCGTTGATCTCTTCGGTGCGCTGATGGCCTTCACCGCAGCCCTTGTGGCGCTCGCCGCCGGCATCTATGCGCTCGCCGATATCGGCGAAAGCGGGAGGCGATACGGTTTCTTCCCGCTGCTCTTGTTGCTGATGGCCGGTGTCACCGGCGCCTTTCTCACCGGCGATGTCTTCAATCTCTATGTCTGGTTCGAGGTGCTGCTGATCTCTTCCTTCGGGCTGATCATCCTTGGCTCCGAACGTCAACAGATCGATGGCGCGCTGAAATATGCGGTGCTGAACCTCATCGCCACGACGCTGTTCCTGATTGGCGTCGGCATCCTCTATGCCGTCTTCGGCACGCTCAACATGGCCGATATCGCGGCAAGGGCGAAGGATTTGCGCGGTACTGCACCGCTGATGACCCTGGCCAGCCTCTTCCTGCTCGCCTTCGGCATGAAGGCGGCAGCCTTCCCGGTCAATTTCTGGCTGCCCGCCGCCTACCATACGCCGCGCATCGTCGTCTCCGCGCTGTTTGCCGGGCTGCTCACCAAGGTCGGCATCTACGCACTGATCCGGGTGATGGTCATGTTGCTGCCGGTGGAGCGCCAGGAATTGAGCCTGCTGATTGCGCTTGCCGCCGCCGCGACCATCCTCGTCGGCGCGCTCGGCGCCCTGGCCGAGAACGATATCCGCAGGCTGTTCGGCTATGTCGTCATCTCGGGCATCGGCAACATGCTCGCCGGTGTCGCCCTTGGCGGCCCAGGTGTCGCCCTTGGCGGCCCAGGCGGCGGCATTGACGGCGTCAGCGGCGCGGTCTTCTATGCGCTCCATTCCATGGTGCTGATGACAGCGCTTTATCTGGCTGCCGGCGAGATCGCCCGGCGTGGCGGCGGCTTTTTATTGTCGGAGCTCGGCGGGCTCTATCGGCAGAGCGGCGCCTTCGCCGCGCTCTCCCTCGTGCTCTTCCTTGCCGCCTGCGGCCTGCCGCCCTTTTCCGGCTTCTGGCCGAAAGTCATTCTCGTCAAGGCTTCGCTCGATCTCGGTGACTGGTGGCTGGCGGCCGCAATCCTGGTCGGCGGTTTTCTGACGACGATCGCTTTCGGCCGCCTCTTCCTGCTCGCCTATTGGCGCCCGGCGCCGGTAGAGCGGATGCCGTCCGAAGCCGGATGGCGCACCGGTCTGCCGCTTGCGGCACTGACGGCGCTCATCATCGGCTTCGGCATCCTGCCGGAACAGTTGCTGGCGCTGTCGCAATCAGCAGCCGCCGGTCTTGCCGATCCTGCGGCCTATCTTCATTCGGTTTTTCCCGGAGGTGCACGGTGATCGCCTTCCTCTTCAACCTGCTGCTTGCCATTGCCTGGGTCGCCGTCACCGGCAGCGCCTCGCTGCACAATCTCGTCTTCGGTTTCCTGCTTGGCGCCCTGGCGCTGGCCATCATCCGCGAACCCTTCGGCGGCACGGGATATCTGCGCCGCGCCCGCCTGGTGCTCTCGCTCGCCGCTCTGTTTCTGAAGGAATTGTCGCTGTCGGCCTGGAGGGTCACGCTCACCATCCTCTCGCCTGATATGAAGCTGAAACCCGGCATCTTCGCCTTTCCTCTGACGGTGACGAGCGATTTCGAGATCACTTTACTCGCAAACCTCATCACCCTGACACCCGGCACGCTTTCGGTCGATGTCTCCTCGGATCGCCGCACGCTCTATGTCCACGCGCTCGATTGTTCCGATCCCGAGACCACCAAGCGGGATATCGCCAATGGCTTCGAACGCAAGATCATGGAGGCTTTCCGGTGATCACACCTGCCGCCATTATCGCGGTCGCATCCTCGGCTGCCCTCGTCATCCTCGGCCTGGCGCTGATTCTGACGGTCTGGCGCGTCGTTGCCGGCCCGACATTGCCGGATCGCATCCTCGCCCTCGATATGCTGACCGGCATCGCCATCGGCTTCATCGCTGTCATCGCGATCAAAACAGGCTTTTCGCTCTATATCGATATCGCCATCTCGCTCGGCCTCGTCGGGTTCCTGGCGACGGTCGCCTTCGCCCGATTCGTGCTGTCGCGCGGCAACATCGAATCGCCGGCATCTGCCTCTCCGGCAAAGGCCGGCGCGAAAAGGGGCCATGCGGGAGGAAAGAAGCGATGATGGATTATATTCTGGCTGCCATCGTCGCTCTGCTGCTGATCGCCGGGGCTTTTTTTGCTCTTTCGGCGGCGATTGGCCTGGTCAGGCTGCCCGATCTCTATACACGCATGCACGCGGCCTCGAAGGTGGGGACCGTCGGCTCCGGCCTGCTGCTCCTTGCCGCCGGCCTCTATTCGCAGGACCTGGCGATTCTCGTCCGCGCCATTGCCGGCTTCGTCTTCCTGTTGCTGACGGCGCCGGTCTCTGCCCATCTGCTGGCCAGAGCCGCCCACCTTTCGGGATATGCGCTCGGTGCCGTTTCGGTCCGTGACGATATGCACAAACGCTGAGCCTATGCTGTTCGCTGCTTTACCAGATTTATGCAAAACTTATGCACAGGAACCTGTGAGTAAATCTTGCCCTTGGGTGCCTTAATTCTTCATCTGTCATTTTTTCTCAAGAAAAACGACAAATAATAATTGGCCTTTCGACCAAACGATGCTATTTGAAAATGCAAGTAGAGTTCTGATTGTGAATTACAATCGTACTGCTTCCAAGTCCCTCAGTTTTGATTTTTTATGTCTAAACTGGGGTCATCGCCTGGGGCATGACGTAGTGGTTTCCAGCCAGGCAGTATAAGAACAGGTCTCGCTCTTCGGAATCTAGGGGTGGATTTCGTGTTTTTCGAAACAGAAGGTCGGTTCATGTGCTTTTGCTGTTCGCTTCTACGAGGCGGGTCTTTGACGTAACAGTCAAAGGCCGTTTGAGCATGCTAACAGGAGAAAAAATATGACGGAAATGGCGACCGGCAATGCGCCGGAGCTGCTTGTGGAACTGACGGCCGACATCGTCGCGGCTTATGTCAGCAACCATGTTGTCCCGGTCAGCGACTTGGCAAATCTGATTTCCGACGTGCATTCGGCACTGAGCAACACGTCCGTACCGCAGCCTGCTGCGGCCATCGTCGAAAAACAGAAGCCTGCAGTCTCTGTCCGCAAGTCCGTACAGGACGAGCAGATCACGTGTCTGGAATGCGGCGGCAACTTCAAGTCCCTCAAGCGTCACCTGATGACGCATCACAGCCTCTCGCCGGAAGACTACCGCGAGAAGTGGGACCTGCCGACCGACTACCCGATGGTAGCGCCCGCTTATGCCGAAGCGCGTTCGCGCCTGGCAAAGGAGATGGGCCTGGGTCAGCGCCGCAAGCGCGGCCGCGGCTGAGCTTTTTCGAAAGCCACCAACGACAAAAGCCGGGTCTTGTGCCCGGCTTTTCTGTATGCGCTCGAGGCAGGGGCGCTGCTCTATGCTTCGCCGGCGGACGCAGGATGTATTCCTGTACTATGAGCAAGTGTTAATATACTGATCCGCTGGGGCAGCGCTTTCCGAATCGCTCGGCTCTCGACCTCGCAAAGCCCCTCAACACAAGCGCGTTCACGCCGCGGCGCGGACCGTTGCTTCTTCCCGGATCCTGTTGACCATCGACCGCAATCCGTTCGAACGCTGCGATGACAGGTTTTCCACCAGGCCGATTTTCGAGAAGATCTCGAAGGCATCGAGCCCGGCGATCTCAGATGCCGTCTTGCCGGAATAGGTGGCGAGCACGATGGCGACGAGGCCGCGCACGATATGGGCGTCCGAATCACCCTCGAAGCTCATCACCGGGTTGTCGGGATCGCCTGTCGTATGCGTCACCAGCCACACCTGGCTGGCGCAGCCCATCACCTTGTTTTCGGAGGTGCGCTTCTCCTCGGCCAGGTCGGGCAGTGCCTTGCCGAGTTCGATGACATAGCGGTAGCGGTCTTCCCAATCGTCCAGGAAGGCGAAGTCGTCGATGATCAGGTCGAGGGATGCCATGGAGAAGCCTTTCACTATTAAAGCACTTCCAGCAAAAGTGCACAGCGGTTTTGCGTCCGGAATGCGCCAGGAAAAGCTCTAAACTGCATATAGGTGAAAGACCGGCGGATTTGAACCGTTAAAGCGCGTCGCGTCGAACAGGATTCAGGCGACACGCTTTGTTCTGTGTTTTTATGCATCTCGTTATCCCTGAACCGCGCGTCCTGATGACATGCATTAAAAGAAACGCCGTGAGGGATGGGCATCCTCACGGCGCAGCAAATGCTGAATTAAACAGGGCAGGCACGTCAGGCATGGGGCATTTCCGCGTCATGCGGACCACCGATGCAAGTTTAGAAAAATCAGATCGCAGGCTTCGGCGTGGGTAGCGGGATCGCGCCGGTGACAACCATCTCGGCAGAGGCGTCATCCTCGACCGGCGGGCGGTAAGGCATTGGCTGGTTCAGCGCGGCCTTTGCCTCGCGGAACTTTTCCTGAATGGCGGGTGCGGCCAGCGAAGGCAGGTTGAGCGCCACCGGCACCTGCTGTTCGGCGTGCCTTGCGGTCGCCGGCGCCTCGTCCTTGAACTGGCTGTCGAGAAGTTCGTAGGCGACGCGGGCGCCTTCGCGGGCCCGGTAGCCGAGCGCCGTGGCGGTTTCGGCGCCCTTGGCGCAGACTTCGGGCTTTTCCGAGCACATGCCTGTGAGATAGTCATAGGCGCCGCTTGCCGCCGTAAACGCGTCGGAAAGCTGCAATTGCGGGCCGTTGGCGAGCTTGTCGGAACTCTCCGTGCTGAAGACGGAAAGAAGCACGAGCACAAGGCCAAACCAGAAGGATCCTTTGATCAGAAACCACATTGTCGTTGCCCATCCTGTTTCCCCGTCCGGTTCTTGTCGCCGAATCAGGCCGGTTGTCCGGTGTGTTTTCACCCTACCGCCAAGTTGCGAACGCCGCTTTTCGAAACTCACGCGCATTTGCGGCAAATTTAGTTCAAATTTTAGCGAACGGTATTTGACGGACATTTTAGTCGAATGCGAGCAATCGCCGTTAAGCATCAGGGCAGCACCTCGCTGCAATTGCAGGACTTTTGCTGGCTCGCCTTGCCACAGGAGTTAATGCAATGCTGAAATATGAGGAAAATCCGTCGCTTACCTGCTATTAACCACAAAAGGCAAAGAGCCTTCCAGATGCTTCAAAACGGGATTTTCGGCGCTTTCAGGCTGTGAACAGCGCTTTTGCCTTATCCTTTCTTTAAGTCGCCAAGGCCTATTGTCCGGATCGATAGACAGCCTTTCTTGGCGGGTATTGCGTGCGTGTATTGAGTAACATTGGCGGCTGGGTGACGGCCCTCGTAGACCGGGCGGCGACAAGCTGGCTGTCCCGGACGGGCGGCGGCGAAGCCGTGCGCCAACGCGAGCTCGCGATCCTGCGCCGCCTCGTACTGTTCTCGTCGGCCGCTCTTATTGCTGCTCCTATAGGCCTCTCGGCGGTCACCAGTCCGGCCGTCGCCTTGCCGGCAGGCGTCGCCATGGTCTGCGCTGCCTTTCTCTTTTCTGCCGTCGGCAGCATCGCACTCGCCCGTCAGGGCTCGTCTGCCGGTATCGCGACGCAGTCGGCCGAGGATTTTTTCCTTGCCGCCACCCCCGGCCTGGTCTTCTTCCTCGACCCGCATGGCAGCGTGGCGACCATCGGTGGCCGCGACCGGCGCGATTTTCTCGCCTGGATGCGTGATCCCAAAGGCAGGGGTTTCCTGGAACAGGTGCACGTCTCCGACCGCATTCTTTTCCTGCAGGCGCTCGACGGCCTGCGCCGGGGCGAGGATGCTCAATGTGTCGATCTGCGCATCGACCGCCCCTCGGTCGCACGTGATCAACGCCAGTTCGCCTATCTCAGAATGGACATGACGGCCCGGCGCGACGCCGACGGCGAACTTGCCGCCGTCATTGCCCAGCTGCACGATGTCTCGGTCGAACAGCAGCTGCGTGCCGAGGCCCAGAACCGCGTCGCCGATGCCGAGTCGGCCAACGACGCCAAATCGCGCTTCCTCGCCGCCGTCAGCCACGAGCTGCGCACGCCGCTGAACGCCATTCTCGGTTTTTCCGACATCCTGATCGGAGAATATTTCGGCAAGTTCGAAAACGACCGCCAGCGCGAATATGTCGGCCTCGTCCGCGAATCCGGCGCGCACCTTTTGTCCGTCGTCAACACCATGCTCGACATGAGCAAGATCGAAGCCGGTCGCTACGAGCTGATCCTCGAAGCTTTCGATATATCAAGCTCGGTCAAATCCTGCGAATCGATGCTGGCATTGCAGGCCAAGACCAAGGGCCTGACGCTGACGAGCCGTATCCAGCGCGGGCTCGGCGAGATTGTCGCCGATCAGCGTGCCATCCAGCAGATCCTGATCAATCTCGTCGGCAATGCCATCAAGTTCACCGAGGCCGGCGGCGTCGTCTCGGTCGATGCGGCGGCGCGCGACGGCATCCTCAAGCTGACGGTCAGCGATACCGGCATCGGTATTGCGGCCGACAAGCTGGCATTGCTCGGCCAGCCCTTCGTTCAGATCCAGAACGACTATACCCGCCGCTTCGAAGGCACCGGCCTTGGTCTTTCCCTGGTCAAGGGGCTGGTGGCGCTGCATGGCGGGCATTTCGCCATTGCCAGCCAGCCCGGCGAAGGCACGATCATCACCATCGAGATCGCGGTCGACGGCTCGGGCGCCGTGTGCGCCGAAGACGCCGGTCATGGCGCGACTGTCGAGTTCCCGCCGCGGCTGAAGGGCGCGGTCCATACAGGTGGCGAATTGGGGGAGGGGCGTTTCGATGGCCGCGCGCAAGCGAAAATCGCCTAAGGGAAAAAGGGGACGGCAGCAGCCGGGCCTCGTGATGTCGGGTGCAGCGGCGCTCGGGGGTCTCGGCCTGCAAGGCGTATCCGTACTCGGCGGCGTCATCGGCCGCAATCCCTCGGTTGCCGGCGGCACCATCACCTTCGTCGTCATCTTCTCCTTCGTCGCCGCCAACGCGCTCTGGTATCAGCCGGGCCTGCATCCGCATCCGATGTTCCGCACCCGCGATCCGCAGTCCTCCAATGTGCTCGGCGCCCGCCGCCCGGCTGAAGAGCAGCAGGGCGACGTCACCACCTTCCGGATCGAGCGGCCGGAGGATGCTGCAACCACCACCAACGCAACGCCGGCGCCCGCAGCAGCCGGCCAGCAGCCGAGCCAGCTTGTCATGGACATCCAGCAGCAGCTGGTGCGCCGTGGCCTCTATAACGGCATACCCGACGGCGTCATCGGCCCCCGCACCAGTGCGGCCATCCTGTTCTTCGAGGAAACCATCGGCATGGTCCAGACCGGCGATCCGACGCCGGAGGTATTGGCGGCGCTGAAGACCGATGCCGCAGGCCCTTCGACCGTGCCGGCGGAAAAGCCGCCCGAGGATGTGAGCTCGAAGGCGGCGGCGGAAGACCCGGTGGCAGCGGCGATCCGCAGCGCCGAAAAGACCGTTAAAACCGCTCCTTCGGCGGCAAAGCAGGTGCCGTCGAGCGAAATCACCAATGTCGACCTGGTGCTGAAGATCCAGAAGGGCCTTTCCAACATGGCCTATGCCAATGTCGGTGTCGACGGGGTCGCCGGCGAGCAGACCCGCGCGGCCATCCGCCATTTCCAGAAGCATTACAACCTGCCCGAAAACGGCGAGCCGACTCAGGCGGTGCTGAAAAAACTCAAGGAAATCGGCGCGATCTAATGCATGTCATCAGGAAGTGTGCGGCGGTTCCGGGATAAAGACACGCATAAAATCAACGCGCTTTAGTCGCTACGATGCCGCCTTCAACGGCCGATAATGTGCCGTCATCGCCTGGCCCTCGACATCCACCGCCTCTTCGATCGGCCCGGCCTCGCGGGCCATCGCAGCACGATAACGCTTCGGTGCGATACCGGTCATTCGCTTGAAGGCGTTGCTGAAGGCGCTTTCGGATGCGTAGCCGAGCGAAAGCGCCAGCGCCGAAACCGGCATGCTGCCCTCGCGCAGCTCGCGTTCGGCAAGACGCATGCGCCAGCCGGTGAGGTAGGTGAGTGGCGCAACCCCCGCCACTGTCTTGAACCGTAAAGCAAAGCTCGTGCGCGACATCCCGGCGGCCTTTGCCAGTTCGCCAAGCTGCCAGGACCGGCCCGGATCGCCATGCATCAGCCGCAGCGCCGGCGCAATGCGATCGTCGCCGAAGGCTCGGAGCCACCCGACCGTCAGGGGCGCCGAACTCATGATGTGCGCCCTCAGCACCTGGACGAACATCAGTTGCGCAAGCTGTGTTGAGGCGAGCAGGGCGCCCGGCCGTTTTGCCGCCATCTCCCGCACCAGCTGGTCGAGTAGCCAGCACAGCACGCCGGCTTCGGCAAGGGCGGCGCGTACATGGATGATCGGCGGCAGCACGTCGGACAGCAACTCCATGCCCTGTGGTCCGAGCGCGATGTGGCCGCCGAGATAATGGAAATCCTCGCCAACGCCGTGGCGCGCCATGCCGTCGATCTTCTCCTTGAAGGCGCTGACCGCATCGGTCGGCGCAACTGCAAGGTTACTCGCCAGGACGAAGGAGTGCCGGCCGTTCAGAAGCGCAACGTCGCCTGCCTCGAGCAGAATCGGTGCACTGCCATTGTCGAGCGAAAGCCAGCAGCGCCCTTTGGCGACCGCGCTGATCTTGATCCTATTCGGCCGGGGGAAACGCAGCGCCCAGGCGCCGCCGGCGACCAGCCCGCCGGACACAAGGCAGCGCGCATCGAGCAGATTGAGCATTTCAGAGAGCGGGTCGCTGGTCATTTGTGAACGATGGAGCAGGAAATTGGGATTTGCAAGCATTCAGAATCCCATTTCCCAGACGTATATAAGGCCATCGTGCAACCACGGAGGCATACCATGTCCACCCCACAGGCTCCCATCGGTTCTGACTTCGGTGCTACTTCGACCGCCGAGGAGGTCATTGCCGGGCACGATCTCTCAGGCAAGGTCGCGATCGTCACCGGCGGTTATTCCGGTCTTGGCTTCGAGACGGCTCGTGTGCTCGCCCAAGCCGGTGCCAGGGTTGTCGTCCCCGCCCGCAATCTCGGGAAAGCCAAGGCCGCCGTGGAAAGCATTCCCGGCCTTGTACTGGAGGCGCTCGACCTGATGGATCCCGGCTCTATCGACGACTTCGCCGACCGCTTTCTTGAAAGCGGCGCGCCCTTGCATCTTCTTATCAACAACGCCGCCGTGATGGCGAACCCGCTGACGCGCGACGCCCGGGGATATGAGTCCCAATTCTCCACCAATCATCTCGGCCATTTCCAGCTCACTGCCCGCCTCTGGCCGGCGCTGGCAAAGGCCGAGGGTGCGCGCGTCGTCGCCGTCTCCTCGCGCGGTCACGTCTTCTCTGGGGTCGATTTCGACGATCCGAATTTCGAGAGCCGCGCGTACGCGCCTTATCTCGCCTATGGCCAGTCGAAGACCGCAAATGCTCTCTTTGCGGTGTCACTGGACGCTTTGGGTGCAAAGCACGGTATCAGAGCCTTCTCGCTGCATCCCGGCGGTATCGTCACCACCAATCTGGTCCGCCATCAGTCGAGCGACTTCCTCAAGGCGAGCGGTTATGTCGACGAGCATGGCAAGCCGGTCATCGATCCGGAAAACAACAAGAAGACGATAGAGCAGGGGGCTGCGACCACAGTATGGTGCGCCGTCAGCGAGAAGCTGGACGGTTTGGGTGGCGCCTATTGCGAGAACTGCAATATCGCTACCGCCGTTCCCGGTGATTCGACCGAGATGCTCGGTGTCCGTCCTTGGGCAACCGATCCGGAACTCGCCGAACGCCTCTGGCAGTTGAGCGAGCGGCTGACCGGCTTCGTCGCCAGCTGACGTGTCGCCCACGGCCAGACAATAGTCACGGCGTCGGCTTCCTCAGCAACCTAAGTCCAAGATGCGAGCGCTGCTTGCAACCTATTCACCATGCTGCCTGAAGCTTTTCCGATTGAGACGGGGAGCGTCGATCACCGTCCATCGACGGCACTGGGGTGGATTGCGGCTGGCCGTCAAGGTTTGACCCCAGGGGCAATGCTTGCTTCCGCATTGCCGAGGCCTGCGCCCCGGTCTATACCGCGCCGATGAGATTACGCGCCGACATCTTCGTTTCCGCCCTCCTGCGCCGCGTCTTCGCCAGCGGCGATTTTGCCGCCGTCGAGAAGAAGGGGGCTGAGGAGGCGGGCGCGATCTTCATCCGCCAGCATTTTCGCGACGGCTTGGAAACCCTTTACGCGCCAGCGCCGCAGACCGCCTTCGGCGAGGGCGACGCGAGCGGCCGTCTGTTCGAGATCCGCCTGTCGCGCGGCGATCCGGAAGCGGTGCGTGCCATGCTGGAACGCGAACGCCGGTTCGACCCCGATCTCTGGATCGTCGAGCTGGAGGCGGAGGAATTGGGAGACATGATCCCGCTTGCGCGGGATGGCTGAGGGCCGGCGGCACTCCTGATCTCAGCGGGACCGCCGCCCCAGGACGCGCATGTCGCGCTGCGCCGGCGCCTGATTGAGGAAGCGGTGGTTCGGCGTTTCCTGTAGCGCCGGCGCATTGGCCACTTCGGGCTTATAGGTGTAGCGATCGGCGCGGCGCCAGGCGTCCACACGTTCGTGGCATTCTTCCGGATCGAGCGCATCGAGCACCATCCAGCCGCGCGTGACGTTGTGCTGCTGTTCGGCAAGGTGCGGATAGAGCTTCTCGAGTACGAAGACGGCGTCGAGAAAGCCCATGCCGAGGCTCGTCAGCGTCGTCGCGAGCTGTTGGCCGGAAAGATCGAGCATGATGCGCTCGGCAAGCCAGCGGCTGGCCGACAGCGCATCGGCAAGCGCGGTTGCGAAATGTGTCGCCTCGCGCGAGCGGGCAAAGCGCACCAGCAACGCCTCCTGAATATCGGTGAGCGTCCGCAGGCCGAGCCTGTCCTCGTCGGCCCGGCCGAGATGACCGGCAAGACCGAGGATACGCTCGCGCAGCGCCTCTTCATTGGCAGCCCGCTGTCCCTGCAGCGCCTCCGCCTCGTTGTTCTCGGTCGGCGCCGGCGAAAGCGCAACCGTCTGTGACGCTGCGATTGGTGCCGGTGCGGCCGCCGGCCGCGGTTGGCTCTGGCGTAGCGCCACCAGCGCATCGATGACCTTCGGCGAGAGTGAATCGCGGCTGACGATCGCCTTGACATGCGCTGCACCCTGCGTGCGCGCGATGGTAATCAGCGTATCGTCGGCGACTGCCTTGGAGGCGGCAAGAAAAGGGGCCGCGATCTCGATCGGCTGATTGCCGATGAACAGCGCCACGGCCGCCGGCATGTTCGCGCATTGGGAGAGAGCAGCAACCGCCTGGCGCTTGGCCTCGTCGGAGGAGGCCTGAAATAGCGGCATGAAAAGCTCGGCAAATTGGCGCAGTTCGGACCGTGTCGGATGAGACAGGCTCTCAAAACTGCTGACAGTCGCCATCAATACCACGTCCTTTTTCCTGACGGCCAATGGGCCCTCTAGGTCTCGAAACCGGTCACGCACAAGAACACCCCGAAAACGCCGAACCAAGGGGAACCACGGGCCGATATGCGCTGGCGGAACGCATGTTGGACCACATGGGTTATGAACAAATCCTACACCGGTAGGGTTAATGGATGCTGAAGATTTTATTAAAATTCGACGGAAATATACACGCAATACGTGTCGCGACGTGATCAGCCGGCCCGACAACAATGCCGCTTTGAAAAGGCGCAGCAGCGACTGCTCATCGCTGGTGTGACGGGGGAAAGTTCAGGCGGCCCTGCGATCACGTAGCGCGTGCAACAGGGTTTCGCGGCTGTCGTGACCGGCCTGATAAAGGTCGAGGGCTGCGGATGCCGCAAACTGCGCCTCGACGCTCTTGATGTCGATGCGCCGTTCCACACACCAGGCATCGAGCGCACTGCGCAGCACGTCGAGATCCTCAGGCGAGAAAGATGAATTCACCAGCAAAGACATCGCCGGCCCTCTGCATTCCGGCAAGGACGCGGAATATCCGCGATCGACCGGTGCCCGGAAACGTGTGGTCGACGATTGAATCATACGCGTATCCGAATCGCCCGCAATTAAATATTTTCATGAAGCATTTTTGCAACAACGTGCCTTTCCCGATGAATACGCTGCAGCGTTCATGCCAACTATATGAATTGCTTTTAATTTTATACGGCGATCCTCGGCCGGGTCTTTGCGCGGTCGAGTGAAACCAAATCAACTCGTCCTGCGTTACAGAGGAAGTGACGTGAACTGTGTTTGGCGTCCGCCGGACATTAGTAAACTGTTAACTGTCATCTGTCTCAATTCGGCTAGGAACGAAGCGATTGAGTGTTTGGATCGTTGAAACTCCTGATCACGGTATTTCAATCAGGTGCCGTGGGAAAGGCGCGAATGCCCTCGGGCCGGTCACTCCGGCACCGCAGGACGCGTCGGCTCGCACATTGGCGGGCAGGGTGAAATCCATCGCAAGTTCATCCGTCTCGGGCAGTGCATGGAGACGAGAATGGCAATAGTAGTCGCATTGGCGGATCGGCAGCCGCGGGCGCCGCGTCGCCCGGACAAAGAGCCCCGCGAAGCAAAGATCCTATGGTTCACCGGCGTCCGCTACGAGCGGCTGGCCGAGAGCCCTAGGCGTGCCCCGGCGCCCGCGCCGCGCGTTAACACGAAGTGACGCGTGTTCAACCTTAGCGGGCGGTGAATTGCTCGCAGCCGGCTTCCGTCAGGAAGTTCCGCGCTGCCTCATCGAAACTTTCCTGCGGCGCCAGCGTCCGCAGCACGGCGTAGCCGTCCGGTCGTGCCATCTCCACCAGGATCGCCTGCTGCAATTCCTGCGGCAGGTTCTTGCGCAGGTCGGTCAGCTGGATCGGACCGCCTGCCAGTACATCGAGCGCGCCGCCGACCGAGGTCCTGTCGTTCATGCTGAAGACCTCGTTGGAGGCGCTGTCGTAGATCGCGATCGACCAGAAGGGCACATTGCCCTTGGCAGTGAAATGCACCGGCGCATCCTCGACGTCGAAGGAGCAGACGGCGGTGCGCACGAAGGGGTCGCCATTGGCAAGGCCTGCCTCGTCATACCGGCCGCCGAGCAGGGTGAAATTATTGAGATCGCCCTCCGCCTCTACACGGGTCGCCGCATCCTTGCCGGTGAAATGCGGCAGCGAAAGGATGATGACGAGGTGCAGCAGCGCTGCGCCGAAAAGGCCGGTCAGGATGGCGAAAAATATCCTAAGCATTGCCGCATCCGGTCTTGGTGAGCTTCGGCATGGCAAGGTCGATCACCCCGGAACTGCCGGCGGTCGGTGTGTCGAACAGCGTCAGCACAAGCCGGAACGTGCCGGCCTCTGGCAAGGCCAGCCAGTTGCCCGGCTGCGCGGCGGCTGAGATTTCGATCGAGAAGCCGCTGTCCGGCTGGCGCAGCACCGTCCAGGAATTGAGCGCCGAGGGATGTCCGATCTTCACCGCCGCCGGATTGCCGCCATTGTCGGCGGTAAACAGGGTCCAGAGCCGGGCAGGCGGCGTCTGCCCGCTGATGCGGTAGCGGCAGCCGGCATTCAGCCGCGCGCCATCATCGTCGACGCTCGCCGTAAAGGTCAGGCCTTCGGCGCTGCCATAAAGCAGTTTGCCGGCGCGGGCGCGGTGCGATTTGGCATAAGGATCGGCTTCGACCGTCTGCAACGCCGGAAACGCCTCCCAGGCCCCGAGCTTGATCGCCCCGAAACCCTGTGTGGCATCCAGCGCATAAAGCGAAATCATGATCCCGCCGCCGAAGGCGACGATCAGCGTGACAAGGATGAAGAGGGGAAACCGAAACACGTCATAACCTTGGAAACCATATCAGATGAAAGGGTTACCACTGATTCTGGCAGGGTGGAATGCCGGGCGGCGACATGGGCGCTGATCTGTCCGGTTAACGTCGAAAGCTGCCCCTCACCCTAACCCTCTCCCCGTAAAAAACGGGGAGAGGGGACGTGCCAAACGCAGCGTCGAGATTTAGGCGAGCGGGTGCGACATGCCTCCTTCGCCCCGCAAGCGGGGGTCTGAAGGACGGGTTGAGACGAGTGGCTCTACCCAGGTGGGGTGCCGGCAGGCGGATGAGGGGCCGGTCTCGCCGATCTCCTGGGTGTGGGTTACTCCGAGCTCGCCACCTTCTGCGGCGCAAGCGGAGCCGCATCCTTCAGCTTTTTGCCGAGATCTTTCAGGATATTCGTCGATTGAACCGAGAGCATGCGCGGCCGGATGAGCTGCGGCAATCCGTCCTGCGGCTTGGCGGTGGCGGTCTTGGCGAGATCCTTTTCGGAAGGCAGGGGATTTTCGACCCCCGGGATGGCCCGCAGCGTCACACCCTGATGGGCGTAGTCCATGGCGCGCTTGAAGGTCATCGCCGGCAGCGAGCCGCCGGTCATGTTGTTGGTCGAGGTGTAGTCGTCATTGCCGAACCACACGGCGCAGGTGTAGTTGCCGGTGAACCCGACGAACCAGGCGTCGCGATAGGCCTGAGTCGTGCCGGTCTTGCCGGCTGTCAGAATGCCGTTGTCCAGGGCTGCCTTGCGCGCCGTGCCGACATAGGGAACGCGCGACAGCATCTGGTTCATGTAGGCGTCGGCCTTTTCGGACAACACGCGTTTGGCCGCCGGCTCGTCGCGGTCGAAATCGTAGAGCACGTCGCCGTCATAATCGAGGACCTGGGTGATGCCATGGCGGCGCGACTGGTAGCCGCCAGCCGGGAAGGTGGCATAGGCCGTCGCCTGATCGAGCACGGTTACCTCGGATGTGCCGATCGGGATGGTGACGTCGTCGCGGATCGGCGTCTCGACGCCGAGGTTCTTTGCCATCGCCCGGATCGGCTGAATGCCGAGTTTTTCCTTGGCAAGCCGTACCGGCACGGTGTTGATCGACTGGGCAATCGCGGTCTCGAGCGTTATGCGGCCGGCATAGTGGTTGGCATAATTGTGCGGGCTCCAATTGCCCCAGGAGATCGGCGCGTCGACGATGGTCGTCTGCGGCGTCATCCCGCTCTCCATGGCCACCGAATAGGTGTAGACCTTGAAGGAGGAGCCCGGCTGGCGCAGCGCCCGGGTGGCGCGGTTGAACTGGCTCTCGCCGTAATCGCGGCCGCCGACCATGGCGCGCACGGCGCCGCCATTCTCGATCATCACCATGGCGCCCTGCTTGGCGTGGTAGGCCTCGCCATATTCGCGCAGCGACGTTTCGACCGAATCCTCCGCCGCCTGCTGGATGCCCATGTCGATGGTCGTGCGCACGATCAGCGAATGCTGGTGGAAACGCGGCGAAAGCCGCTGCACCTCGTCGAAGGCCCAGTCAAGGAAGAAGTCGGGCGATTCCACCTCGTTGCGGTCGACGACGGTGGCCGGGTTGCGCCGGGCGGCAATCACCTGGCCCTCGGTCATCAGCCCGCTCTGCACGAGATTAGTCAGCACCTCGTTGGCGCGCGCACGTGCTGCCGGCAGATTGACATGCGGGGCGTATTTCGCCGGCGCCTTGAACAGGCCGGCGAGCATGGCGGATTCGGCCAGGTTCACATCGGTGATATTCTTGCCGAAATAGAACTGTGCCGCCGCGGCTGCGCCAAACGTGCCGCCGCCCATATAGGCGCGGTCGAGATAGGTGGAAAGGATTTCCTTCTTGGAGAGGTTTGCCTCGAGCCAAAGCGCCAGGAACGCTTCGGTGACCTTGCGGTCGATCGAGCGTTCGTTGGATAGGAACAGGTTCTTGGCCAACTGCTGGGTCAGCGTCGAGCCGCCCTGCACGACTTCACCGGCCTGGGCGTTGGTGACCATGGCGCGGAACAGGCCGATGGCGTCGATGCCGAAATGGTCGAAGAAGCGCCGGTCTTCGGTGGCGAGCACGGACTTGATCAGGGAATCCGGCAGTTCATCGATCGGCACGGAATTTTGATGGATGACGCCACGATGGCCGATGACGTTGCCGTAGCGGTCGGTGAAGGTGACGGCGAAATCGCCGCGGTTGCGCCAGTCCTCCTTGGTTGCCTCGAAGGCCGGCTGGGCAAGCAGCAGCATCAGCACCGAGCCTACCGCCCCGAGCGTCAGCCCTTCGCCGGCAAGTTCGAAGACCATGCGCTTCCAGCCGCGCACGCGGAAGCGGCGAAAGAAGATGGTGATGTCTTCCCAGATCTCGGCGGCGCGGAAGCCGGCGTTCCAGACGGTCGAATCGATCCATGAATCGATGCGCAGCAGAATGTGACGGCTCTTCGTCGGCCGCTTGTCCGCCGCTTTTTCTGGTCCATTTTGAGGCCCCTTTTCGGGGTTGTCCGGATCCTGCACGTCCTGTATTCCCGCCTGATCGCGCTTCGCTCATGTCCGGCCGTCGGAAAGCGACGAAAGCGCGAGGCCGCCATATGGCCGCAAAGCGCTCCGATACCAGAAGCAAGTTCTCCGGTACCAGGAGCATGCTGAAGAATTGATTGATTTTGCGGCTGATAACAAGAGAGATAGATGGGGGTCACGTGAATTTGCGGGCCGCTGTTGCAAGAAACGAACGATGAACGATCTGCCCTTCTGGAAGAGCAAGACACTGGCCGAAATGACCGTCGCCGAGTGGGAAAGCCTCTGCGACGGCTGCGGCCTCTGTTGCCTCAACAAGATCGAGGAATGGGATAGCGGCGATATCTATTTCACCTCGGTCAGCTGCAAGCTGCTCGACGGCGAAAGCTGTCGCTGCTCCAGCTATGAGAACCGCTGGGATTTCGTGCCGGATTGTGTGCAGCTGGCCAAAGAGAACGTGCCCGATATCGCCTGGCTGCCGCCCACCTGCGGTTACCGGCTGGTCAATGAAGGCCGTGACCTCTACTGGTGGCATCCGCTCGTCTCCGGCGATCCGGAAACCGTTCATGCCGCCGGCATTTCTGCGCGTGGCCGCACGACCAACGAAAACGAGATCGATATCGACGATCTCGAAGACTACGTCGTCGACTGGCCGCTGACCGTGGGCGAAGAGAAGGACGAGGAAGAAGCCTGAAGCGGCCGGCGCGCCCGGCTTTCTCTTACGGGGAAAATGACCCAATTGCGCGGCGGCCTTATGTCAGGCGCAAAATATAAAGTTGGCGCCGCCCGCTGCTTGATTATTGAAAAGTGACACCCCACTTGCGGCTCAACCCGCTGGTCCGGGCCCCTCTGGCGAGAGCTTCGGCACTCTTGCGATGTCGGACCTCTTCTCCGACAACCAGTGCCGACCAGGGGACTATCCTTGAATCTCTCTTTTTTGTTCGTCGAGTGGCTGGGAACGCCGCTCTGGATGTGGTCGAGCTTTTTCGCCCTCGTCATCGCCATCTTGTCGTTCGACCTCGGTATTCTTCATAAACAGAACAAGGAAATCGGCGTCGGCGAAAGTGTCAGACTTTCAGCCCTCTATATCGCGCTCGGTCTCGCCTTCGGTGGTTGGGTATGGTGGTATCTCGGCTCCGAGGCCGGCCTTGCCTATATGACCGGCTTCGTCGTCGAAAAGACGCTGGCCCTCGACAACGTCTTCGTCATCGCTTTGATCTTCTCCTTCTTTGCCGTGCCGCGCCTCTACCAGCACCGGGTGCTCTTCTGGGGCATTCTCGGCGTCATCGTGCTGCGCGCCATCATGATCGGCGTAGGCGCCACGCTGGTCGCAGAATTCGCCTGGCTTCTTTATATCTTCGCCGCGTTCCTGATCGTCACCGGCATCAAGATGCTGTTCGTCAAGGAGGCCGAGCCCGATGTCTCGAAGAACGTCCTCGTCCGCTTCATGCGCAGCCGTTTCAATGTCACCGAGGAACATCACGGCGAACGGTTCTTCGTCAGAAAGGCAAACCCCAGGACGGGAGCGATGACCTGGTTCATCACGCCGCTCTTCATGGCGCTCGTGATGGTCGAAGTGGCCGACGTCATCTTCGCCGTGGATTCGGTCCCCGCGATCTTCGCGATCACCACCGATCCGTTCCTTGTCTATACCTCGAACATCTTCGCAATCCTCGGCCTTCGCGCCCTCTATTTCGCGCTGGCGGCGATGATTCATCGCTTCCGCTATCTGAAGCCCGCGCTTGCCATCGTGCTGATCTTCATCGGCTCGAAGATCTTCGTCGCCGATCTGCTGGGCCTGGAAAAATTCCCGGCCGCGCTCTCGCTGAGCATCACTTTCGCGATCATCGCCGCCGGCGTGGTCTGGAGCCTCCTCAAGACGCGGGATCCGCAGCAGCCTGCCTGAGCGGGCTCTGCGAGGAAGTACGTTAACAAAGGAAGGAAACAGATATGATTTCGGATTTCATCGGTTGGATTTTTGCTCTCCTCGTTGTCGGTCCGCTGCAGGCTGAGATACAGCAACAGGCTGAGCGCGCCCGGCTTCCCGTGGAGATCGTCCGTCAGTCCCAGGCCTGCCTGACATCCCAGGGACCGCGGCTCATCGAGCGCGCCGCCGGCGACTACGTCTGGGCGGCGGCCACAGTCGTCAGCATAGCGATCGGCCACACCGCGCCGGCAGAACTTCTCGACGGCAGCGACCCGCAATGCGCAGCCCTCGCCAGTGCCCTGAAGGGAGACGGCGAGGGTGCGTGACGGCAACCAGCCGAAAATTGACCGTGTGATTGATCAAGACGGAAATAGACACCCGCCGCGCGGTGTCACCACTGCGCGGCTTGGGGAGATGCTGGAAATCGCCCGGGTGAAAGGCGGCCTCTCCATCGGCGAGGCTCTGGAGGCGATGGGCCAGACGAGTATCGCCTTCACCATCCTGTTCCTGGCAATCCCGGCACTGACCCCAATCCCCGGACCGTTCGGAATGGTTTTCGGCACCGCGCTGGCGCTGGTCTCCCTGCAGATCGTCGCCGGAGGCCGGAAGGTCTGGTTGCCCGCCATCCTCAGGGATCGCCGGGTTTCGCCCGCGGCGCTTGAACTTATCGTGGGTCACGCGGTTCCGGTGATCGCCCGGGTGGAAAAACTCGTGCGCGCCGGCCGGCTGCAGGCCCTCACCGGTCCGACAGCGCAGGCACTTCTTGGCATTCCCGTCTTCCTGCTCGCCGTGGTGATCGCGCTGCCGATCCCCTTCGGCAATATTCTGCCGGTGGTCTCGCTGGTAGTACTCGCCGTCGCCCTCATGGAGCGGGATGGTCTCGTCACCCTGATCGGACTGCTGCTCACATCGGCGACGATCGTGGCGACCACCGCCTTGCTTTATTTTATCAAGGCGATGATCTTCACCGCCTCTTAAGCTGAATGGACAGCCACCGCGGCGAGGAAACGCCGCAACTCCGCCTCCACGAAGACCGCCACCGGCCCTTCGGTGCCAAAACCCCACCAGGTGAGCGAGCCCTGCCATTGCGACAGCATCAGCCGGGCGATCGTCTCCGGCGCGCTCGCCGATCCGAAGCAGCGAGCGATCGCCACAGTCAGCGCTTTGCCCCAGGCGGCACCGCGGGCGCGCAGCACCGGATCACGAAAGTCTTCACGAAGCACCAGCAGCCCCTCGCCATAGGCGGCGGCATCGTCGCCGTAATCCTGCGACAGACCGACCAGTAGGGCGATCGCGCCTTCCGGCGTTTTCGGCACGCTCTCGGCAAGTCGCGCCGTTTCTGCCTCCAGCCCGTCCCAGGCGTAAAGCAGCGCTGCACGCAGCATCGCCGCCTTCGTCGTAAAACGCTGTACCAGCGTCGAGCCGGAAAGGCCGCTGGCTTTGGCCACCGCGGCAAAGGTCGCCGCATCCGGCCCCTCGGCGTGGATCAGCGCCAGCACCATGGCGAGAAGCTGTTCGTCGGAAAGCGTGCGGCGGCGCGGCATGAAATTCCTCTTGCATTCGCCGTATTTATGAACGAACGTTCGTTTATATACAATGGGCGTTTTTCAATTCTTGCGTAGAGGATGGAGAAGTGACAGCGAACTTGCGGGAGAAAGTGGCTTTGGTGGCAGGCGCAACGCGTGGCGCCGGCCGCGGCATCGCGGTAGAACTCGGTGCTGCCGGCGCCACCGTCTACGTGACGGGACGCACGACGCGCGCCCGGCAATCCGAATATGCCAGGCCGGAGACGATCGAGGAGACCGCCGAATTGGTAACGGCTGCAGGCGGCAGAGGCATTGCCGTGCAGGTCGACCATCTCGTCGAAGCCGAGGTCGAGGCGCTGGTCGCTCGCATACGGGCGGAGGCCGGCAGGCTCGATATCCTTATCAACGACATCTGGGGCGGTGAAAAATTGTTCGAATGGGACAAGGCGGTCTGGGAGCATTCGCTGGATAAGGGACTACGCATGCTGCGGCTCGGCATCGAGACGCATCTGATCACCGCCCATTACGCCCTGCCGCTGATGATCGAGCAGCCGGGCGGGCTGCTGGTGGAGATGACCGACGGCACGGCCGAATACAACGCCACCCATTACCGGCTGTCGCCCTTCTATGACCTCGTCAAAACGGGTGTCACCCGCATGGCCTGGGCGCATGCACAGGATTTGGCAAAACACGGCGCCACTGCGGTTTCGATCACCCCCGGCTGGCTGCGTTCCGAAATGATGCTGGATGCTTTTGGTGTTGGAGAGGAGAACTGGCGCGAGGCGACGAAGACGCAGCCGCATTTTGCCATTTCCGAAACCCCGCGCTTCGTCGGCCGCGCGGTGGCGGCTATCGCCGCCGATCCCGACCGCGCCCGCTGGAACGGCCAGTCGCTGTCGAGCGGTGGACTGGCCAAGGTCTACGGCTTCGATGACATCGACGGTTCGCGGCCGGATTGCTGGCGCTACATGGTGGAAGTGCAGGAGCCGGGCAGGCCGGCGGATGTGACCGGCTATCGCTAATGCATGTCATCAGGAAGTGTACAGCGGTTCCGGGATAACGACATGCCCAGAGCAAGAACCAAGCGCGTCGCATCAATCAGATGCGACGCGCTTTTATTGCCTCTGATTACTGCGCGGCTGCGAGCCGCGCCGCATCGCGAAACGACACCAGCCGTTTCGTCTGTTCGTCCCACAGCACCAGCTTGACGCAACGCAGGCTTTCCAGGAGGGTGATCCGGCCGAGGTCGGCAAGCTCAGGATGGTCTCGCAGCACTTCCGGCAGCCGGTAATAGGGCACCCGGCTCGACAGATGATGCACGTGGTGGATGCCGATATTGCCGGTGATCCAGCGCAGCACCGGCGGCAGGTCGTAATGCGAGGCGCCGTGGAGGGCCGCATGCTGGAACTGCCAGTCAGGCTTCTTCGACCAATGGGTTTCCTCGAATTGATGCTGGACGTAGAACAGCCAGACGCCGGCAGCACCGGCCAGAAGCACGGTCGGCAGATGCACCAGCAGGAAGGGGACGATCCCGACGGCCCAGATCAGCAGTGCGGCGACCAGTGCGATGGCAAGATTGGTCGCCATGGTCGAGACCCAGGGCAGGGCGCCGGAACGCATCATGCCGAAAGGCAGGCGCTGCTTGATGATGAACAGCCATGCCGGGCCGATTCCGAACATCACGATCGGGTGCCGGTAGAGCCGATAGCCAAGGCGGCCCCAGCGCGACAGCGCATGGTATTCGGCGATCGTCAGCGTTTCGATGTCGCCGACGCCGCGCTCGTCCAGGTTCCCGGCCGAGGCGTGGTGTTCCGCATGCGCCCGGCGCCAATAGTCGTAAGGCGTCAGCGTCAGGACGCCGATCGTTCGCCCAACCCAGTCGTCGACGCCGCGGCGTGCGAAAAACGAGCCATGGCCGCAATCATGCTGGATCATGAACAGCCGCAGCAGGAAAGCAGCGGCTGGAACCACCAGGATCAGGCCGGGCCAGAAGCTGTAATGAACCGAGGCCCATGCGGCAGCCCAGAACAGCGCGAAGGGGACGACGGTGACGGCAAGCTCGAAAGCGCTGCGTCCGGCTCTCGGCTGACGATATCCGGCAAGGATCTTTAACCAGCGCTTTTCAGCGAAAAGCTCGTTGTGACCCGCGGAGGGGTCCAAGGTTTCGGCGGGTTCGGCCAAAGGGGCCAATTGCATTTCCTCGCTGTCGTTGCGGCGCGCGGATTCGATCACAGAATAGCGCCATGAAAGGCCGCGATACTCGAAAGGCCGAGCGCGATAACCACAGCCGAGCGAATGAGAAAGAGCGGATAGTCGAAACGGTACATTGTATGAAGAGAGGTCATGGCTGCAGCACTTCCCGTTTTTCTGAAAACATGTCAATGGGTGATAATGTCACGCCGGAGCGTGGCGCGGCCGATAGGACGCGCCATCACCTTCAATTCACGCATGATTTTGCGCGCAAATCGATCCTGATTTTCGCTGTATATGCGTGGGGGCTCGATAGGAGCGTCTATTTCTTTGGAGCACTGCCGTGCGGGGCGGTCGTGGTCGCCGTCTTCATCTGGTTGGCGAATGTGCTTTCCGTCTTAGCCGCCTGCTTGTCCTTCTTCGGCTTCCGGACCTCACGATTGCTTCTTACCTGTCCCTTTGCCATGGATAAATCTCCCGTTTGATCGAAAACTGAAAGCCGTAGCCTGCGCGGTGTTCGCCCACTTGTCGGTCGCGACCAGAGATCGCGGGATCGTCATGAGGGCGACCCGACAACGCCGGGCCGCAGGAATTGAATGAAATGATGCCTGCTGAAACCGCATCGAAGTCTGGAGGCAGATGACCTCAGAGGTCACCAAAAGCCAAACCCGACGTTGAGACGGGACGTCACCATGCTTTCGCGATCAGGAAAATGGCGGGCCGAAATCCGGTCACCGCAAATGCCGCATCGGCCAAATCAGCGAGCCATATTGTTACACTGAAATTACGGTGCCATTAAGGCCGTTGCCGCAAGAAAGCCATATTTCCACAGGGCTTAATCATTAATGGGAAACAGGCGGATCAGCTTGGTTCTTTCCATTTCTGCTCGGCCTGATGCCGACATGATGCCGCGGGCTAGGCAAAGGTCTATATCCCGCCCGATATCGACCGGTACTTGCATGCCGCCGGCCTTGAGCAGGCGGTCGGTCATCGAAAAAAGCAGGTCCAACCGTGCCTGGCAACCGTCCACTTCGAGGAGCGCCACTCGGCGCTCCCTGTCGATCTCTGCAAGTTCCTCGGCATGCTGCCCTTGCTGGTAAGCCCTGAACTGTACCCATGCAAAATAACCGGCCGCTGCGACGCAGATACAGAGCAACAGGGTTTTTCGCACAATAATCCCTCGGAGCCGGGCGGCTCGGTATGCGCAAGTTCAAAGTGATTGAGAGACCTTGGCTAGTCTGAGAAGACCCGGCGCTCTAGCCCGCGGCGCGTCTTTCGCGGGGCAATCCCTGTATCGCATATCGGTTGCAGACGGGCGTTACCGGTTTCGGCGGTGCCTTCGGCTTGCCGAAATGGTATTCGAGCGCCCGTGAGAGCAGGGCCGGCGAGGTGACGCCCTCCTGGAACAGCCTGATCAGCAGCACGGCGGCGACGTTGAAGACCCTTTGGTCCTCGATCAGGATTCTGGCGTCGTAGCCGGCGTCGTCGAGCACGCCCTGAAGCATGTCGAGATCGGACGAGGTCAGATGCTTTTCGGAAGTGGAAGACATAGGTCCTCCTTTCGTCGGGGCGAGGGTATGAAAACCCTCAGTCGGCAGCGCCCGTACAATGGCTGCCGAAGGCGAGACCATGCGCCTTTCGCCGAGGCAAGGCAATGGGGTTCTGCTGCTAATATTCGCTTTGTCTTATGAAGAGCCCGCACCGATCAGGGTGCGGGCGCAACGGTCATTCCGCCGCTTGATAGGCCGGCGGCCGGGCGGCCGATGTCCGCGGACCGGCGGCTGCAAGCAGGGTGATCGCCACCGCAAGCAGCGCCACGAAGGCGATGCCGGCGACATAAGGGTCCCAGCCGAAATGCGGTGCGGCGCCGAACACCGCCGAGGCGGCTGCAAGCACGATGCCGCCGCCGATCTGGAAAGAGGCGAAGAGCAGCCCGGAGGCAAGCCCCGCCTTGTCATCCTCCACGTCGGAGAGGGCCGCAACCTGTACTGAGGGGTAGGTCAGGGCGTAACCGAGGCCGAGCGGGATCTGCGAGAACACGACGAGCAGGATCGGGTCGACATGCCCGAGTGCGGTTACCCAGAAGATGTAGCTGAAGGCCTGCAGGCCGACACCCGCTGCCATCAGCCGGGTAGCGCCGCGATTTTGCGCGAGCGTCGCAAAACGTGGCGCCAGGAACATCACGAAGACGCCGCCAAGCGCAAAACAGAAGCCGGTGGTGAAGGCCGACCAACCGATGACGTTCTGATAATAGAGCGTCGCCAAGAACTGGAAGCCGACATAGGCGCCCTGGAAGAGTGCGGCAATCGCATTGGCATGCCGGAGCCTGGCCCGGCGGAACATGCCGAGCGGCACCATCGGATCGGCATGACGCGCCTCGACCACGAGGAAGAGCAGGATCAGCGCCACCGACGCGACGAGCGAACCCCAGCTCGCAAAAGCCTGCCAGCCGGCGGCCGCGGCATTGGTGATGCCGAAGACGAAGAGCAGCAGCCCAGGCGTGATTGTCAGCGCGCCGGCCCAGTCGAAGGCCGGCCGCGGTCCCGTCCTTTTCGGGTCGGCGGGCAGCACCAGCGGCGCAAGAAAGAGCGTCAGGATGGCAACGGGCGCGCCCATGACCAGTGTCGCCCGCCAGCTGAAGATCGTCGCCGCACCACCGAGCACCATGCCGAGCACGAAGCCGGCGGCACCGGTCGAAGAGAAGACGCCGAGCGCCTTTGCCCGTGCCTTTCCCTCGCCGAAGACGGAGAGCAACAGCGCGAGCGCCGCAGGCGCGGTGAAGGCGGCGGCAATGCCTTTGACCAATCGGGCGGCGATCAGTGTCGGGCCGCTGTCGACGAAGCCGCCGGCGATGCTGGCGGCGGCAAAGATCGCCAGCGACCAGAGGAAGACGCGGCGATGGCCGAAGACATCGGCGACCCGGCCGCCGAGCAGTAGGAAGCCACCATAGCCGAGCACATAGGCGCTGACGGCCCATTGCAACGAGGTCGCCTCCATGCCGAGTTCAGCCTGGATGGCGGGGAGCGCGACGCCGATGGTGGACACGTCCATGGCGTCGAGGAAATTGGCGGCGCAGAGCAGCAGCAATGCCAGCCCCGCTCCACTTTTCGATTGGGAAAGAGTCATCGAAATCGTTCCTTTTTGCTGCCGCCTCATCGGGGGAGGTTGCCGGGCGGCAGGGAACGAGAAAATGTACAGCTTCTATTCCTATTGCAAATTGATAGTAGCCATGCCAGGTATTACTCACGATGATGAATGATGTCACCCTTCGTAAGATTGACCTTAATCTGCTGCTGGCCTTTTCGGTGCTGATGCAGGAGCGCAATGTCAGCCGCGCCGCCGAACGGCTGCTGCTCGGCCAACCGGGCCTCTCGGCCGCTTTGCGGCGCCTGCGCGAGGCACTGGATGACGAATTGTTTGTGCGTGTCGGCCGCGGCCTGCAACCGACGCCGCGCGCCCTTTCCATTGCCCCGGCGATCGAGGATGCGCTGTCGGGCATCGAACGCGCCATCCGTCCGCAGGCCGAGTTTGATCCGGCGAACTGGCAGGGCGAGTTCCGCATCGGCATGTGTGACAATCTCGAATCGGCGTTTTTCGGCCCGCTTGCCGCCCGCCTGCTGCAGCTTTCACCCGGCGCCCGGCTGGTCGGCATCGCTTCCGAAAAGCGCGATGCGGCGCGCCGATTGGACGAGGGCGTCTTCGACTTCAGCGTTTCTGTGCACGACGAGCCGGCCTCCTGGCACATCCGCGCGCCGCTGTTCGACCAGTCATCGATCTGCATTTACGATGATGCCCAGCTCCGGCTGAAGGCGCCGCTGAGCCTTGAGGATTTCGCCAATGTTGCGCATCTCACTGTCTCGTTCGAGGGCAATGCCTCGACCAGCATCGACATCGCGTTGAACCGCGCCGGCCATGTCAGGCGTGTGGTGGCGACCGTCCCGCGTTTTTCCGCCTTGCCGACGGCGTTGCGGGCGATGCCCGCCATCGCGATCGTGCCGGAATCGATCGGTCGCTGCATGGCGCAGCTGCATGGGTTGACCATCTCAGCGCCGCCGCTTTCGCTGCCGGCCGATCCGGTGACCATGCTCTATCGCCGGGTCGACCAGGCCGACGGCCGGGCGCGCTGGTTCCGCCGCCTGTTCCTCGACGTCGCCGGCGAGGCGCTCGAAGCCTCCGGCTGCTGCGTGTCGATCTCGAGAGAGGCGGCCTAAGCAATTCCAGGAAAAGTGTGAAGCGGTTTTCCGTCCGGAATTGCGTAGAAATAATGCCCAATTCCAGAAAAAGTGTGAAGCCGTTTTCCGTCCGGAATTGCTTAGAAATAATGCCCAATTCCAGGAAAAGTGTGAAGCGGTTTTCCTTTCGGAATTGCGTAGAAATAATGCGCAATTCCAGGAAAAGTGTGAATCGGTTGCGTAAGCCTGTTACAACTCGCCTTTTTGGAAATAGGCTTCGAGGCGATAGCCATCCGGGTCGATGATGAACGCGGCGTAATAAAAGCGTCCATAATCCGGCCGGATACCCGGTTCGCCGTTGTCGGTGCCCCCGGATGCAACGGCGGCCGCGTAAAAGGCATCCACCGCGGCCTCATCAGGCGCGACGAAGCAGAAATGCAGCCCGGATCGCATATCGGCAACAATCGGTTGCTCGACCTGCATCACCCAGAGCCCGACCTGTTCCGGGCCATAGCCGATCATCTTATCGGAATTGGATAGGCGCTCATAGCCGAGCGGCGCCAGTGCCGCATCATAGAAACGGCGGGCTCTGTCGAGGTCTTTTACGCCAATGGAAACATGATCGAACATGGACCGCAAAACTCCTTCTCCGCTCATTCCGGGATGAATCGTCCACAGGATGACTGATCCCCGAGGTCGCTTATCTGACGACGAGGGCCAACATCTTTCAACCCTCGTCCGAAGTCAACGAAGGCCTGCTCTCTGATCATTCATGGCCTGCGATGCCGTCGAGCGCCGGGAGCGGTTGACGATTTGGCGGCATCAACATCGGCGGTTGACGGTGCAGGTCGGCCTTACTGCAGCTGCGGCTTTTTGAGAAAGTTGTTACGGTCGGCGGATTTGATCCGCAGCCAGGCTTCCCGGCCGTTCCTGAGGATACGGATCGGAATCTCAGCGCCGGCCGGGCCGCTGCTCCAAACCTTGCGATAGAAGTCGGCCAGGCCATCGACCTCCTCGTCGCGGATCTCCGAGATGATGTCGCCCTGTCGCAGGCCGGCCTTTGCGGCCGGACCGCCTTCAGCAACGCTCATCACCACGACGCCGCCATTGCTCTCGGCGGAGAATGCGCCGAGCCAGGGCCGCGGCGGCCTGTTGACCCGGCCGCGGTTCAACAGATCGTCGAGGATCGGCGGCAAAAGGTCGATCGGCACGACCATGTTGATATCGGCGACATCGTCGCCCTGGCTCATCTGCAGGCGAAGCGAACCGATGCCGAGAAGCTTGCCATCCGAGCCGATCAGCGCCGCCCCGCCCCATGAGGGATGGGCCGGCGTCGTGAAAATCGCTTCGTCCAGCAGATATTCCCAATAGCCGGCAAATTCCTGCCGGGCGACGATGTTTGCCTCGACGAATTCTCCGATGCCATCGGCAAGCACGACGGGATCGCCGGGCTTGGCGCTTGCCGCGTCGCCGAGATCCACGGCCGGCGCATCAAGGGGCCCAAGCGCCTGCACCAGGCCGAATCCGCTTTCCTGATCATAGGCGAGCGCATGCGCGGGAACGACGCGCCCGTCATGGGTGGTCAGCCAGACCTCTTCGGCCTCGGTGATGAGATAGCCGATGGTCAGCACCAGCCCATTATCGCGAATAACCACGCCGCTGCCCTCCCGGACAGTGCCCAGCGTCTCCGCTGTGAAGGCATCTTCCGGAATGGAAGAACGAACGGCCACGACTGACCGCAAAATCGGATCAATATTCATGCTTTCATCCCGATGAGGCACCGGCGCGAAAGGATGAAAGCCGGTGCATTTCATCCTGAATAAGTAAGAAGATGGATGTGTGGAGGCAAGGCTGCGACGGAGGGAATTTCGAAAGCGCCGAAACCATGGGGAGATGCATTCAATGCGCGATCAACTACGTTGCAACAAGCCACTTCGTGCAATAGCCCTGTGTCACCGAAGTTGTGGACATGATGTTTTTGGTGACAGCGTCACCGTGCAACAATATACGGTCAATTCTATCAGGAATCAGGCTAACACGGATTTACGACATGAAAGACTGGCATCCCGATCTCAGCCGCAGCAGCAGCCCTCGTTATATGGCGATCGCCGATGTGATCGAAATGGATCTCCGCAGCGGCCATCTGGTGGCCGGCGACCGGCTGCCGCCGCAGCGCCAACTCGCCAAGCGGCTGAATGTCGATTTCACCACGGTAGCGAGAGGGTATGTCGAGGCGCAAAAGCGCGGGCTGGTGGATTCGCATGTCGGCCGCGGCACCTTCGTCACCAGTGGCATGAATAAGGAGCGCCAGGGTTTCGCGCCCGGCGCCGCGCCTGATCCGCGCCGCGCCTCCGTCGTCGATTTCTCGATGAACATGCCGCCGGAACCGGTCGATCCGGAACTGGTCGCCCGCATGCGTGAGGGCATGTCGGCGGTGGCCGCAAACCTCATTCCGCTTCTGCGCTATCAGGGTTTCGGCGGTTCCGGCATGGACAAGGAGGCCGCCGCCGCCTGGCTCAGCCGTCGCGGGCTGGTGCCCTCGCAGGAGCGGATTTTCGTCACGCCGGGCGCCCATCCGGCTCTGCTGGCGATCTTCGGCCTGCTGGCAAAACCGGGCGAGACCGTGCTTTCGGAAATCATCACCTATCCCGGCATGCGTTCGATCGCCGCCCAGCTGCGGCTCAATCTGGCCGGCCTGCCGATGGACGGGGACGGTATCCTGCCGGACGCCTTTGCTGAGGCCTGCGAGAGATTGAAACCGAAGGCGCTCTACCTCAATCCGACGCTGCAAAACCCGACGACGCTGACCATCCCGGCCAAACGCCGCGAGGAAATCGCAGCTGTTGCCCGCAAATACCGCGTACCGGTCGTCGAAGACGATGCCTACGGCTTCATTCCGCAGCAGGGGCCGGCGCCGCTCGCGGCGATAGCCCCCGATCTCACTTGGCATATCGGCGGATTGGCGAAGAGCATCGGCGCGGGTCTGCGCCTTGCCTATGTGGTGGCGCCGGATAGCAAGGCCGTATGGCCCTTCGTCAGCGCCATGCGCGCCAACAATGTCATGGCCTCACCGCTGACCCTGGCGCTTGCCACCCACTGGATCGAGGACGGCACTGCCGATGCGATCCTGCGCTTCATCCGCACCGAGGCCGCCGCCCGTCAGCAGATGGTCGCGGCCATCCTGCCGGCCGGCGGCTACCGCGCCGATCCGATCAGTTTCAACATCTGGCTGCCGCTCTGCAACGGCTGGACCCGCTCCACCTTCGGCAGCCACACCCGCTCCTCCGGCATCGGCGTCGTCGCAAGCGATGTCTTCACGGTCGAGGGAACGGCACCCGAGGCCGTCCGTGTCTGCCTTGGCGGCCCGATCACCCGGGAGAAGCTGCAGGGCGCGCTGGAATTCATGGCCCATGCGCTGGAAGGTCCGCCGGAAATGGCGGCTTCGTTCTTCTGACGTTCAAGCCTTGTGGCTGACCGTCAAGCGAAACCGAACGCCGGGAGCAGTCGGGGTAATCGGCCGCGCCAAGATCCACCCAAAATTGAAGCGTAGCCGTCAGTTGCTGCCAACCGGCGCAAACTGTGCGGCATTCTGACAGGTTGACTGGCAATGGTGAAACAATGTACCCATATTGCATGCATACATTATTGGGCATTGATTGGTTCGATGTCACACGCAAAAAGGCGAGATCATCATGGAGACCGAATATCCTCCGCTTCCTCCCCTGCAGACCGGCATCAGGGGACGCTGCCCGCGTTGCGGCCAGGGCCATATGTTCAAGGGCTTCCTGACCCTGCAGCCGGAATGCGAGGTTTGCGGCCTCGATTATTCCTTCGCCGATCCGGCTGACGGTCCGGCTTTTTTCGTCATCTGCTTTGCCTGCATACCGAGCGTGCTGCTCGGTGTCTGGCTGGAGGTCGCTTTCACGGCGCCCATCTGGGTGCAGCTTCTGGTCACCGGCCCCTTCATGCTCGCCACCTGCATCCCGCCGCTTCGGCCGCTGAAGGGCTGGCTGGTCGCCAGCCAGTATTTCTACAAGGCGGAAGAGGGCAAGCTCGCCTGAAGCATGTCGCGCAAAAGTGTGCAGCGGTTTTCCCAGGCAAAGCGCGAAGCGCTTTTGCCGCAACGACATGCGTAAAACAAAGGGCTAAAGCGCTAGGAGCGAATCTGAAAGATCGCGACGCGCTTTAGGATCTGTTCAGCGTCGCGCGCAGGCGCGGTGTGGCGAAATCGATGAGCGCCCGCAATTTCAGCGGCACCAATCCCTGCTGGGGATAGACGAGATGCACCGGTGCCGGCGGCGGTTCGAAATCGACAAGCAGCGGCGTGAGTAGACCCGCCATCTCAGCGCCTGCGGCCTGGTAGGAAAGTACCCGGGTGACGCCGAGACCGGCGACCGCCGCATCGACCGCAGCCTCGGCGGTGTTGACGGCAAGCCGTGAGCGGATCGGCACGATGAGATCGCGTTTCCCTTCGGTGAATGTCCAACTCAGCGTCGAGGCCATGGCCTCGAAGGTGACGCAGTCATGTGCGGTGAGATCGCCTGGCTGCTGAGGTGCGACGTGCCGCGTCAGATAATCCGGGCTGGCATAGACCGTCCGGCGGATTGCGCCGAGCCTGGTGGCGATCAGGTTGCTGTCCGGCAGGTTGCCGATCCGCAGCGCCACATCGATATGATCCTCGACGAGGTTGGACAGCCGGTCACCAAGCATCAGCCGCAGATTGATATCGGGGTAGGCCTTCAGGAAATCCACCACCACAGGCAACACATGCAGCCGCCCGAAGACGATCGGCGCAGTCATCGTCAACTCGCCCTTCGGCGCGCTGTATTCACCGGCCGCTGCCCGTTCGGCCTCTTCCACCCGATCGAGAATTTCCCGCGCCGCCTCCACATAGGAGCGGCCGGCCTCCGTCAGCGCGACCTTCCGGTTGGTTCTCTGGAGCAACCGGGCGTTCAAATGTGCTTCCAGTTCGGAAATCTTGCGGCTGACAGTTGCCAGCGGCGACCGCAGATGCCGGGAGGCGGCCGACAGGCTGCCCTGTTCGACCACGGCAAGAAGCACGGTCATGGCGTCGAGGCGGTCCATCCTATCCTTCCATGAGTTGGGAATATGCCTTCCATATTAGCGCTCTACTACACCTAAATGGAAGGCAATAAATTGTGCCGCAGATGGTTCGAAGCGGCCATCGGCAATCGCGGCCCGTCGATTGCAAAGATAAGAGGAAACCATCATGAAACTCTACCACCATCCGCTATCCGGCCATTCGCACCGGGTTCACCTGTTCCTGTCGCTGCTTGGCGTGCCCTATGAACTGGTCGAACTCGACCTGGCGGCGGGTGCCCACAAAACGCCGGAGTTTCTGAAGCTCAATCCGTTTGGGCAGGTGCCGGTACTTGATGACGATGGCACGGTGATTGCCGATTCCTCTGCCATCCTGGTCTATCTCGCGCGCAAATATGGCCGTACCGACTGGCTGCCGGAAGAGGCATTGACCGCTGCGCGAATACAGAAATGGCTTTCGGTCGCATCAGGCGAAATCGCCTACGGGGTGTGCGCTGCTCGCCTGGTGACCGTCTTCGGCGCCGATTTCCGCACTGAGGAGGTGATCACCCGGGCGCACCGTATTCTCGCGCTGATCGAGGCAGAACTCGCCGGCCGCAATTTCCTGCTCGGCGACGATCCGGTGATCGCCGACGTCGCGCTCTACAGCTACATCGCCAATGCGCCGGAGGGCAATGTCGATCTCTCTGCCTATCCAGGCGTCCGCGCCTGGCTGGCGCGCATCGAGGCGTTGCCGGGTTTCGTCGGCTTTCGCAAGACGAAGATCGGCCTCGCCGCATGACACGTCGCCGGGACGGATCACCGTCCCGGTTTCCCAAATGGTGCCCGCAAGGAGGCCGTAATGCTGGAGCAGACAAGACAGGACGGCACATCACCCTGGCATCAGGGTGAACTCGCCATGCAGCGCAGCGTCGGGGTCGTCGAACGCATGGACGGACCCGGGCGCAATTTCCTCCGCAAGGCGATGCCGGAGCAGCACCGCGCTTTCTTTCCAATGCTGCCTTTCGTCGTGCTCGGTGCCGTCGATGCCAAAGGCGATGTCTGGGCGACGGTGCGGGCTGAGCGGCCGGGCTTCATGTCCTCGCCGGATCCGGAGGTCCTGGATGTCGACCTGCGGCGCGACCTGGCCGATCCCGCCGATGCCGGCATGGAGGACGACAATGCGATCGCGATGCTCGGCATCCAACTCGAGACCCGCCGGCGTAACCGGCTGAACGGGGTGATCCGCAGAACGGATGCCGAAGCTTTCCGCGTGCGCGTCGGCCAGAGCTTCGGCAATTGCCCGCAATATATCCACCCCCGCTGCTCGGTCTTTGTCCGCGATCCCGATAGGCCGACAGCGGTGGTGCCGCTGCATTCCGGTCAACTCGACGATCGCATGCGGCAGATGATCGAGGGTGCCGATACCTTCTTCGTCGCCTCCTATGTCGATCGCGACAATGGCGAGCGGCAGGTGGACGTCTCCCATCGCGGCGGCGATGCCGGTTTCGTGCGTCTCAGTGCCGACGGCGTGCTCACCATTCCCGATTTTTCCGGCAATCGGTTCTTCAACACCCTCGGCAATTTCCTCGTCAACCCGAAGGCCGGCCTGGTCTTCATCGATTTTGAAACCGGCGACCTGCTGCAGATGACCGGCAAGGTCGAGGTGCTGCTGGATTCGCCCGAAATCACCAGCTTTCAAAGGGCGGAACGGCTGTGGCGTTTCACGCCGGAAGCGATCGTGCTTCGCCCGGATGCTCTGCCGTTGCGATGGAGCAAGGAGAGCGCCGATCTGCTGCGCCGTTCCCGCGGGTGAGGGAGATTCTGGCTGCATCTCGGCCTTAGCGTTAAAACGTTGCCTTGGGACCTTGCGACAACTGTACCAATCAGTACAATGATAACCGACCAGTACAGGAGCGCCCATGTCCAGCCTCGTCCCACCCTTCACTCTTGAGACCGCCACCCGAAAAGTCCGACTTGCCGAGGACGGCTGGAACGGCCGCGATCCAGAGCGCGTCTCACTCGTCTATACGCCGGATAGCCGCTGGCGAAACCGCGCCGAATTCGTCAACGGCCGAGCCGAGATCGTCGCCTTCCTCAGCCGCAAATGGGCCAAGGAATTGGACTACCGGCTGATCAAGGAAATCTGGGCCTTCACAGATGATCGCATCGCCGTGCGCTTCGCCTATGAATGGCACGACGACAGCGGCAACTGGTTCCGCTCCTTTGGCAATGAGAACTGGGAATTCGATGCCGCCGGTCTGATGCAGCGCCGCTTCGCCTGCATCAACGACCTGCCGATCCGGGAATCGGAACGCCGGTACCATTGGCCGCTCGGCCGGCGGCCGGACGATCATCCCGGTCTCAGCGAACTCGGCCTCTGACGCAAGCCAAGCAGGGAGCTCAGCCGGTGAAGACCGTCTACGAACGCGCCGACATCGTGCCGTTGCTGGCGGAAATCTTCCGCGAGCTCGGCTATGCGGCAACGTCGCTCAGCCGCATCACCGAACGGACCGGCATCGGTAAGGGCAGCCTTTATCACTTCTTTCCCGGCGGAAAGGAGGAGATGGCGGCTGCCGTGCTCGCCGATGTCGATGCCTGGTTCGAACATGCGATCTATCAGCCGTTAAGAAGGGACGACGCTCGTCAGGCGGTCGCGGCGATGTGGACGAATGTGAACGATTATTTCCGCTCCGGCCGGCGCATCTGTCTCGTCGGCGCCTTCGCGCTCGACGAGACCCGGGAACGATTTTCGTCAGCAATCGGCGGCTATTTTATTCGCTGGATCGACGCCCTGCGTTCGGCGTTGATGCGGGCAGGCTGTGCAGAGGAGGAGGCGCAGGTGCTGGCCGAGGAGGGCGTTGCCGGCATTCAAGGCGCACTGGTTCTGTCGCGGGCGCTGGACGACACAACGGTCTTCACCCGATCGCTGGAAACGCTAGCGAAACGGCTCGATGCCGTGAGGCGATGAGGGGCGGTCAAGCGGCTGGGATGTTTATTGCAGCTATGAAGAATTCACCCGGCCACGATTGATTGGCCGGGGCCTTGATCGGGCGCTGGACGGCACTCGATCTTATATCAGCGTTGTTGTTGAGGCTGCTGGACCGGGCGCGGATTTTCCCGTTCAGGGCGAATCTGGCGCCATTCGTTTTCCATCTGGTCGACGACGTGCTGGGGAATGGTGGTTTGCTGCGTTGCGGGCGTCTGCATCGGAAGTCTCCTCGCTTTTGTGGTAAGGCTTCAGGGCAAGAAAATGCATCGCACAAGATAAAAGGCGTGTAAATCAGTGGCTTAAACACTTTAACCGATTAAATAGATTTTAATCGATTAAGACGGTTTTAACCACGATATTTCTGGGAAGCGCGGAATGGTTGTCCACATGGACCGAGGTTTCTTTTTCGATACGGTGCGGGATCAACTCTTCAAAGGAGAGATGACGCATCCTCAGGTAGTGGGCATCACGGCGATTATCGACGCCTGGGAAGAGCGGTTTCCCCATGCCGATCGGCGGTGGCTCGCCTACATCCTCGCAACCGCTTACCACGAGACCGCCTATACGATGCAGCCGGTGCGAGAGACGCTGGCGCAAAGCGATACACGCGCGGTCGAGATCCTGGAGACGGCCTTTGCTGCAGGCAAGCTTTCCTGGGTGAAAACTCCTTACTGGCGGCCCGACGAGGATGGCCGCAGCTGGCTCGGACGCGGCTTGGTGCAGCTCACCCACAGGCGGAACTATGAGGCGATGAGCACGCTGACGGGCATCGACCTCGTTGCCGATCCCGACCGGGCGATGGAGATGGAGGCGGCGGTGACCATCCTGATCGAAGGCATGCTGCAGGGCAGCTTTACCGGCCACAAGCTTGCCGATCACCTGAACTTGACGACGGAGGATTGGGTGAACGCGCGCCGCATCGTCAACGGCACCGACCGGGCGGAAAAGCTCGCGGCTTACGCCATCGCCTTCGCTGCGGCGATACGTCCGGATGCCCCGCATGGCATGTTCGCACGGTTGAAGGCCTGGGGCGCGCGTGTTATCGCGCGGTTGACCCTCTGAAACTTGACAGGAGCTTCCGCGTGATCCGCCATATCGTCTTCTTCACCGTGCAGGAGGAACATCTGCAGGAGGTGAGGGCCGGGCTTTCGATTCTGACCGGCATTCCGCATGCGCGGTTGCTGGAAATCGGCACCAATGTGAAGACCGATCAACTGGGCACTGAGATCGATCTCGTGGTCTACGGCGAATTCGACGACGAGGCGGCCCTTGCCGCCTACAAGGCCCATCCCGATTATCAGCTCTCGATCGAGCGCGTGCGTCCGCTGCGGGAAAAACGCATCGCCGCCGATTACGATAGCCGCACGGCGGTAACGCGGCCACTTTGAATCTCGCCAGTGTGCGGCTGCCATGCCACATTCCATTGGTATTTCAATTGGATGAAATGATTTTCCGGAGCGGCATCGCGCCCCAGCTCACTCAACTCGTGAGCCGTCGGACTCAACCTTCGAAAAAGCGCTGGCAAGTGATTCAAAAGATTCGCCAAAAATGGCTGTGCACTGATGGTCGATGGTCGCAGCAGTCGCGGTGCATGGACCGAATGCCGCTCTCGCGATGACGGTGATGATACTCAAGACAGATTAAGAATGGCTGACTTGCCGGGCCCGGGCTCTCACGAGACGACCCGGCTCGTCAGCGATGCGTGGGCGCCGCGCACCACCGCCATCAATATCAGCACGAAACTCAGCGACAAGGCTGCGAGAACGGCGCAGACGACGAGTGCCGGGCCGGTGCCGGCGCGGTCGAGGATTGCGGTGAAGATGACGGGGGCGATGGCGTTGGCGAGGTTTTGCGGCAGCGACAGCCGGGCCGATTGCAGGCCGTATTCGGCCGGCGAAAACACCGCCAGCGGCAGAAGCGCGCGGGCGACGGTCATGACGCCGGTGCCGAAGCCGTAGAGCAGGACGAAGGTGACGAGCAGCGGTGTCGACGGGCCGCCGACCAGCATAATCAGGAAACTGATCATCATCAGGCTAATGCCCACGGCCGCGCTGAGCATGGGGTTGCCGCGCCGGCCGAGCAGCATGTCGAGGAAACGCGCCGAGATGCCGAGGATGCCGCGGGCCGAGCCGAGCTGCAGGGCGAAGGCCGGCGAGGCGCCGGACTGGCGGAAGATTTCGAGCAGCGATGGCGACACGCCGAAGGTGATGAAGGTCGAGATCGTCGTCGCCGCGGCTATCAGCAGGAACGCTTTGCGCCGCGCCGCTTTCGACAACGGCACCGGCGCAATTTCGGCCCCGCCGCCGTCGGCATGCGTCACGATCGGTTTCGGCAGGGCGAAAAGATGCAGCGGCAGGCAGACGAAGAATTGCAGCGCCGCGCAGACGAGAAAGGTGAGGCGCCAGCCGAGCGTCTCGTTCAGCAGGCTGAGGATCGGCCAGAAGATGGCGCTCGAAAGACCGGTGAACAGCATGAGAATGGCGATGACGCGTTTGCCGTTCGCCCCTTCGCGCTCGACGACGGCCGTATAGGCCGGTGCTGAAAGGCCACAGGCGCCGCCGACGCCGATGACGACCCAGGCGCTAGCATAGAGCACGATGCCGTTTGCGGCGGAAAGCAGAAGCAGGCCGAGCGCAAAGGTCAGCGAGGCGGCCGATAGCACTCGGGCTGCGCCGTAACGGGAGAGCCAGCGGCCGGTCGCGGGACCAACGATGGCGCTGACCATCATCATGATCGTCAGGCCGGCAAACGCGACCTCGTTCGCCAAGCCGAGAGCAGGCGCCACGACGCGGCCCATGACCCCGAGCATGTCGAACGTCGTGCCCCAGCCGATCAGCTGGGTGATGGCAAGCACGGTGACCGTCTGCGCCGAGCGGAAGCGGAAGGAATTTGGCATTGGTGCTGAAATGGCCTGAACGCGGAAACAGCGAGGGCATACCAGTTTCGACCGGCCGGCAAAAGCTGCGATTGCAATCCCGGCACGCGGAAGGTCGAAGGCATTTTTCCGATGCGGAGAAGGCCGCCGAAGCCTGCCGCGGCAGCGGTTTTCAGCGGCCGATACCGGCTGCCGCCAGCAGTCGAGAATGGTTCTAAATGCCCTGTGTTACAGCGCATTCATTTGCCATTCAGGTCGCGTGAGTACATATTCGGGCCACGTTGGCATTACCTTGAAAGCATAGCACATGGCCTTTCCTCTGAGCGTCGCAGCATTGGCCGCCGGACTGGTGGTATCGGCGCCCTCATCGGACGGCGTCGGCACTCTCGTCCATAGCGTAGCAGGCGATTGCAGCGCCGCCGCAGCCCAGGTCGTTGAGCAAACGGGCGGCCAGCTGCTGTCCGTGCAACCGGTGGGTGACACCTGCATCATCACCGTCCTGGTGTCGGGAAACGGCCAGCGTCCACGCAAAGTGACGGTAAAGGTTCCGATGTAGGCGGAATCGGTCTATTCAGGACATGATCGATTTGAAGCGGGCGAAGGCGAACCGATGCGCATTCTGGTAGTCGAAGACGACGTTAATCTGAACCGGCAGCTGGCCGACACGCTGAAGGAGGCGGGCTATGTCGTCGACCAGGCGTTCGACGGCGAGGAAGGCCATTTCCTCGGCGATACCGAACCTTATGACGCCATCATTCTCGATATCGGCCTGCCGGAGCTGGACGGGGTCACCGTCCTTGAAAAATGGCGCGGCGCCGGCCGCGGCGTGCCGGTGCTGATTCTGACGGCGCGCGACCGCTGGAGCGACAAGGTCGCCGGCATCGACGCAGGGGCCGACGACTACGTCACCAAACCCTTCCATGTCGAGGAAGTGCTGGCGCGCATTCGGGCGCTGATCCGGCGTGCGGCCGGGCATTCGTCATCCGAGATCATCTGCGGGCCGGTGCGGCTCGATACGAAATCCTCGAAGGCGACGGTCAATGGCACGACGCTGAAGCTGACCTCGCACGAATACCGCCTGCTCGCCTATCTCATGCATCATATGGGCGAGGTCGTCTCCCGCACCGAGCTGGTCGAGCACATGTACGACCAGGATTTTGACCGCGATTCCAATACGATCGAGGTCTTTGTCGGCCGTTTGCGCAAGAAGATGGGCGTCGATCTGATCGAAACGGTGCGCGGTCTCGGATACCGCATCCAAGCGCCGAAACATGCGAATTAAGTCGCTCACCGCACGTGTTTTGCTGTTGACCACGGTCTGGTCGACGGTGGCGCTGGTGGTGATCGGCCTGTTGATCTCCACCCTCTACCGCAAGAGTGCCGAACGCGGTTTCCAGGATCTGCTGCGGGCGCAGCTCTATAACGTCATCAATTCGGTGACGATCGGCGATCAGGGGGCACTCAGCGGCAGCCCGCAGCTCGGCGACCTGCGTTTCGCCCAGCCGAAGACCGGTTGGTATTGGGTGGTGGAGCCGCTCGGCACCTATACGACGGCGCCGCTTGTGTCGCCCTCGCTCGGCTCGGCGCTCATTCCGGTTCCCTCCGTCGTCGAGGCGCCCTTCGACAAGAATTACGAACGCTACTACCAGGTGACGGATGCCTCCGGGAACCGCGTGCAGGTGGCCGAAACCGAAGTGGTGCTCGATACCGACGGGCGCGCGGCGCGCGTCCGCGTCACCGGCAATGTCGATGTCGTCGAAGACGACGTGCGCACCTTTTCCCATAGCCTTTATCTGGCGCTGGCCGGCTTCGGCGTTGGCAGCCTGATCGTCAATGCCCTGGCGATTCTCTATGGCCTGAAGCCGCTCGACAAGGCACGTGCCGCCTTGGAGCGCATCCGCGCCGGCGAGAGCGAGCAGCTCAAAGGCGACTTCCCGCGTGAGATTTTGCCGCTCGCCAACGAGGTCAACGCGCTGATCGACAGCAACCGCCGCATCGTCGAGCGGGCCCGCATGCAGGTCGGCAATCTCGCCCATTCGCTGAAGACGCCGATTGCCGTTCTTCTCAACGAGGCGCGCGTGCTCGAAAAATCCCACGGCGAACTGGTGCGCAGCCAGGCCGAATCGATGCAGGGGCAGGTGCAGTCCTATCTCAACCGCGCGCGCATCGCCGCGCAGCGCGAATCCGTGCTTGCCCGCACCGACGCCGAGCCGGCGCTCGAGCGGCTGGTGCGCGTCATGCGCCGGCTGAACGTCGATACCGAATTCGATCTCGTCGTCTCGCCGCCGCATCTGGCCGTCGCCATGGAGCAGCAGGATCTCGAGGAGACAGTCGGCAATCTCTTGGAGAATGCGGCGCGTTTTGCCAAAAGCAAGGTACGGCTTTCGGCCGTCGAGGCCGGCGACGACGTCAAGGGAGCGGAGGCGAGTGTGCGCCGCCACTGGGTGGAGCTCGCCGTCGAGGATGACGGGCCGGGCCTGGAGCCCGATCAGATCCGCGAGGCGCTGAAGCGTGGCCGCAGGCTCGACGAAAGCAAGCCCGGAACCGGGCTCGGCCTTTCGATCGTCACCGAGATTTCCAGTGAGTACCAAGGACGGCTCGAGCTTTCCCGCGGCGAATGGGGCGGGCTCAAGGCGAAGCTTATCCTGCCCGGCATCACAAAGGATGTTGCATGAGCAACTGCTTGATGTCACAAAGATACTGGCAAATGTATAGCATGCTTTGCCTTAATGCTGACACGGGGACGCTGCACTTCGATCGGCTGAAATTGACCCCTGATCGTGGTTCGACGCAATGATTTTACGCTCGCAAGGCATGATCGCTTCCGCTCTTCTCGTCGCCGTCGCGCTCTCCGGCTGCACGACGACGAAGGGTGCCGCTTCACGCGGCATTTTTTCGAGCAAGCCCTCGGCCTCGGCCGCCTTCCTCACCGCGCTGCAGGGCGGTCTTGCCGGCCGCAGCGGCGTGACGCTGAACGATAGCGACAAACAGCGGGCGCTCGAGGCAGAATATCGGGCGCTGGAAGGTGCAGCCGTCGGCCAGCCGGTGCTGTGGACCGGCAAGGACGTCGCCGGCAAGGTGGTCGCGGCAGCACCCTATCAGGTCGGTTCGCAGAACTGCCGGCAATATACCCATACGCTGACCGCCGACGGCAAGGACACCGTGGTGCGAGGCGCTGCCTGCCGCAACAACGACGGAAGCTGGTCGCCGCTCGGCTGAATCTGGTGAGTTGCGGCTCAAATCTTTGTCATTCCGGCTTTGGCAGTTGGAATGGCGGCGCGCATCAAGTATTTGGGCCGGTATGCTGTTCTGGATTCTCGTTGCCGTTCTGACGGCAGCCGTCGCCATCATCCTGCTTTACCCCCTTCTGCGCGGAGCGAAGGCGGCGGAGAATATCCGCGCGGGCGAGGCGGCAGTCTACCGCGACCAACTGCGCGAACTCGACCGCGATCTCAATAGCGGGCTGATCACGCCTGAAGAAGCTGATTACGCCAGGGCCGAAATCGGCCGGCGGCTGATCGCCGTCTCTGCCGATGAGGAAGAAACCCCGAAACCCGCACGGCATCACCGTTTCAGCGAGGCCTTCGTGCTGCTGGTCCTGCCGGTTCTAGGCCTCGGTCTTTATTTGACGACGGGCAGGCCGGACCTGCCCTCGCAGCCGCTGGAAGCGCGGCTGGAAAATCCCGGCAACGATATGGCTGTGCTGATCACCAAGGCGGAACGCCACCTGGCCGAGGAGCCCGATGACGGCAAGGGCTGGGACGTGCTGGCGCCGATCTATGTCAGCACCATGCGGGTGAACGATGCGCAAGTGGCCTATCGCAATGCCATCCGGCTTCTCGGCCCGAGTCCGGCCCGGCTCGACGGCCTGGCAGAGACGCTGATGGCAATCTCCGACGGCGTCGTGACGGAGGAAACGCGCCAAGTGCTGGAACAATCGCTGACACTGGAACCTGACAATCCCCGCGCCCGCTTTTATATCGCGCTCAGCATGGAGCAGGCGGGACGGCCCGATGAGGCGCGCCAGGCCTTCGAGGCGCTGGCAAAACAATCGCCGGCCGATGCGCCCTGGCTGCCGCTGGTCAACCAGCATATCGCCATGAATGGCGGCGCGCCGGCCGGTGCGGCTGCCCCGGGCGCCAATCCGGCTGCCCCGGGCGCCGATACGGCTGCCCCGGGCGCCGATCCGGCTGCCCCGGGCGCCGATACGGCTGCCCCCGGCAATCCCACGCAGCAGGATGTGGCGGCGGCGGACAACATGAGCGCCGGCGACCGGCAACAAATGATCCGCGGCATGGTCGAGAGCCTCGATACCAAGCTGAGCGCCGATCCGAACAATTTCGAGGGATGGATGCGGCTCGTCCGCTCTTACGCCGTATTGAACGATAAGGATCGCGCCGCCGCTGCGCTGAAGCGCGGCCTTGCGGCCTTTCCGCCGGCCGGCGAACAGGGCAGGCAATTGCTGGCGCTGGCCAAGGAACTCGGCATCGCCACGGAGGGAATGACGCAATGACGCGTAAGCAGAAGCGCCTGGCGGTGATATCGGGCGGCATGGTTTTCATTGCCGCCGCCGTGCTGCTGGTGATGTTCGCCTTCAGCCAGTCGGTCGCTTATTTCTATATGCCGGCCGATCTGGCGAAGACGCCGGTGGCGCCGGAAACCCGCATCCGGCTTGGCGGGCTGGTCGGCGAAGGCAGCGTCGTACGCGACACCGGCTCGACCGTGGAATTTGCCGTCACCGACGGCAGCACCAACGCCGTCAAGGTCAAATATACCGGCATTCTTCCCGATCTCTTCCGCGAAGGCCAGGGCGTCGTCACCGAAGGCATGTTTGCATCAGGGACCAACGTCTTCGTCGCCGACACCGTGCTTGCCAAGCATGACGAGACCTATATGCCGAAGGACGTGGCCGACAGGCTGAAGCAGCAGGGGCTGTGGAAAGAAGGCCAAGGCCCAACGAAGGAAGGCCAAGGTGCAACGAAGGAAGGTCAGGCCCAGGAAGTGAAGGCGACGCAATGATCATCGAGATCGGCCATTACGCGCTGGTGCTGGCGCTGGCCACGGCGCTCATCCTTTCCATCGTGCCGGTGATGGGAGCTCGTCGCCGCGACCGGGCGATGATGGATGTGGCGACGGTCGGTTCGCTGGCGATGTTTGCGCTTGTCGCCTTCTCCTTCGGCGTGCTCACCTATGCACATGTCGTTTCGGATTTCTCGGTCGAGAACGTCTGGGAGAATTCGCATTCGCTGGTGCCGCTGATCTACAAATATTCCGGTGTTTGGGGCAATCACGAGGGATCGATGATGCTCTGGTTGTTGATCCTGACGCTGTTCAGCGCCCTGGTCGCCGTCTTCGGCCGTAACCTGCCGGAGACGCTGAAGGCCAATGTGCTGGCCGTGCAGGCCTGGATTTCGGTGGCTTTCACGCTGTTCATTCTTCTGACCTCCAATCCCTTCCTGCGGCTCGATCCGGCGCCGGCCGAGGGCCGCGATCTCAATCCGGTCCTTCAGGATATCGGTCTGGCGATCCACCCGCCGCTGCTTTATCTCGGTTATGTCGGCTTTTCGGTCTGCTTCTCTTTTGCTGTCGCGGCCCTCCTCGAAGGCCGCATCGACGCCGCCTGGGCGCGCTGGGTGCGGCCGTGGACGCTGGCCGCCTGGACCTTCCTGACGCTCGGCATCGCCATGGGCTCCTACTGGGCCTATTACGAACTCGGCTGGGGGGGCTGGTGGTTCTGGGACCCGGTGGAAAACGCCTCCTTCATGCCGTGGCTCGCCGGCACCGCATTGCTGCATTCCGCTCTCGTCATGGAAAAGCGCGAGGCGCTGAAGATCTGGACGGTGCTGCTGGCCATCCTCACCTTCTCGCTGTCGCTGATGGGCACTTTCCTGGTGCGTTCCGGCGTGCTGACCTCGGTGCATGCCTTTGCCAGCGATCCCTCCCGCGGCGTCTTCATCCTCTGCATCCTGCTGATTTTTATCGGCGGCGCGCTGTCGCTGTTTGCCTTCCGCGCCCCGAAGCTGTCGGCCGGTGGGCTGTTCGCGCCGATTTCGCGCGAGGGCGCGCTTGTCGTCAACAATCTGATCCTGACGGTTGCATGCGGCACGGTTCTCACCGGCACGCTCTATCCGCTGCTGCTGGAAACGCTGACCGGCGACAAGATCTCGGTCGGGCCGCCCTTCTTCAACCTGACCTTCGGCCTGCTGATGGCGCCGCTGATCGTTGTCGTGCCCTTTGGACCGCTGCTTGCCTGGAAGCGCGGTGATTTGCTTGGCGTTTTGCAGCGGCTCTATGTCGTTGCCGGTCTTGCCTTCACCGCTGCGGTGGTCTTCTTCTATCTCCAACATGGCGGCCCGGTCCTATCCGTGTTCGGACTGGCAGCCGGGCTGTTCCTGGTTCTGGGTGCAGCGGCAGATCTCTGGTATCGCGCCGGCATCGGCAAGGTGGCGGGCAATGTCGCCTGGCGCCGTCTGACCGGCCTGCCACGTTCGGCCTTCGGCACCGCCCTTGCCCATGCCGGGCTCGGCGTCACCGTGCTCGGCATCGTCGCGGTGACGACGTTTCAGACCGAGCACGTCATCCAGATGAAGCCCGGCGAGACCACCGATGCCGGTGGCTACAGCCTGCACTTCGACGGCATGCAGCCGGCGACCGGGCCGAACTACACCGAGGAGCGCGGCCACTTCACTATCCGCCGCGCCGGTGTCGCGGTTGCCGATACCTGGTCGGCCAAACGCCTCTACACCGCCCGCCAGATGCCGACGACGGAGGCCGGCATTCTGACCTTCGGGCTCAGCCAACTCTACGTCTCATTGGGTGACGCCACCAAGGACGGCGGCATCGTCGTGCGCATCTGGTGGAAGCCGTTCATCCTCTGCATCTGGGGCGGAGCCGTGCTCATGGCCTTCGGCGGCCTTGTCTCGCTCAGCGACCGGCGCCTGCGCGTCGGCGCCCCACGCAGGAAGGCGAAGCCCGCAAAGCCGGCAGCGCCGGCAATGGAGCCGGCGGAATGACGGGCTCGCATCTTTTTTCCCCTTCTCCCCATCGGGGAGAAGATGCCCGAAGGGCAGATGAGGGGGCTGAGCGGCAGAGCCGCGAGGGGCTTGAGCGCAAGCGAAAGGTCGGTTGTGCTGCGAGGGGCCGCCCCCTCATCCGCCCTGTCGGGCCCCTTCTCCCCGAGGGGAGAAGGGGAACGCGGCCTCTCTCCCGTCTCCTCGTCATCCTGTTCATCCTCTTCACGCCCTTCTCCGCCTTCGCCGTCAATCCCGACGAGGTGCTGGCCGACCCGGCGCTGGAGGCCCGCGCCCGGGGCCTTTCGGCGGAACTGCGCTGCATGGTCTGCCAGAACCAGTCGATCGACGATTCCAATGCCGATCTCGCCAAGGATCTGCGCCTGCTGGTGCGCGAGCGCATCACCGACGGCGACAGCGACGATGAGGTGCTGAATTATATCGTCTCGCGCTACGGCGAGTTCGTGCTGCTGAAGCCGCGGTTCAGCATGAAGACGGGCCTACTCTGGGGCGCCCCGGCGCTGCTGGTGCTCGCCGGCGGCCTGTCACTGCTGGTCTTTGCCCGCAGAAGGGCCGGCAAGCCGACGGGAAGCAAGCTGACGGCGGATGAGCAGGCGAAGCTAAGCGAGCTTCTGAAAAAGTAAGCAGTGCGCCAGCGGAGATGCTTCAGAAGGCGCCCGTTTTAGCTTAAGGTTTCAAAAGCGATAGCAACGCACCGGTCGTGACAATGGAGTTTCTCGTCTGGCTGCAGGCAATGCTAGCGAACGCGCCGCGGGCGGCCCCAACTGGTGAGGGTGCTATATGGTCTTTGAAGCGCCGGGCAGGCTTGCCGGTCTGGTGGCTTTCTTCACCGGCTTGTGTTGGCTCCGGTTCGATTTCGCCAATAAGGCGGGCATTGCGCGCCAGCCCGAATAGATAATAGAGCCGATTGGCCTCGCACCAGGCCACGAGCTAGCTCCCGGCAAAAGCCGCTGTCGGCACGCAGCAATATGCGGATCCGCGGCTAACTGGCGCGGATTTGAGCGACAAGACCCTCCTTGTGCCCGATGAGTTCCAGCTGATGCCGATCGACAAAGCAAGCGGCAAATGAGGACCGCTTCGACAGGCGTAGGCGGCCTACCGGCGTCTATCGGTCAGGACGACGATGTTGTCCCGTGCCGTCTTGCGATCGGCCGCGACATCGGTGATGTGATTTTCGAGCATCGTCACGAATGCCCTGCCGAGTGACGTTAAGGGGGCACTTTTCGGCCAGATTGCGGCGATTTCAAAATCCAGTGGTTTGCCGCCGAGCGCGATGGCCCGATTCGAAAGCGAACGATTCCTCAAGACAGTCGCGGACGGTACCACGGCGATGCCGCCACCGCCCGCCGCGATCGCCAGCAACGTATGAGGCGAGGAGGTTTCCAACCCGATCATCGGTGCAAGACCGCTTACACGGCATGCCGCGTCGAAAATTTCGCGGGTAACGTGGCGCTTGTTTAGCAGCAGCAACGGATGCTGGCCGACCTCGTCCAGCTCCACCGGGCTTTCTCCCGGTGGCAGAAATTCGCAAAGGCCGATCGCCCGCAGCGTCATGAATCCGAGCGGCACACTGTCCGACTGGTCATTCTGAATGAAGCTACTGGCGTTGATGGCAATATGCACATCGCCGTCCGCAAGCGCGCGGCTGAGGTCTGCGCCGCCGCCTTCTTCCACCTTGATCTCGATCGTCGGATTGATCGCTCGCCACTTGGAAAGTATGTCGGGGAAATAGCGTTCGATGACCTGCGAGCAGGCTCCTACGCGCAGGATGCTGACCTCGCCTTGCCGCAGCTTGGCGGCGGTGTCATGCATCTTCCGGCTCGCAGCCAGCACCGATTGCACACGCGACAGCAGAACGTCACCTTCACGAGAAAGACGGAGCTTGCGTCCCATCCGCTCGAAAAGCTGGACGCCGAGTTCCATCTCCAGCTTTTGGATCTGTCTCGTCAACGCTGATTGGGTCATGTTCAGCCGGACAGCGGCTAGCGTCAGGTTGCCCATCTCGGCGATCGTCGCGAAGCTTCGCAAAACCCTTTCGTCCATCGTAAATCCGCATCCTGTGGGCGAAAACGATCAGCGACTGCCGCGACCGATGGCTACGATAATGTCCCGGAATTGAACTGGATCGCCAACAAAAATATACTGCCGGCGCAGACAATCCGAAAACGCAATTCTAATATGCTGGCGAATTCCACGCGCCGCGAAGATCTGGCCGGATCATTCCCAATTTGCATGGATAAACGCTAGAAAGATTCATTGGACGAAGTCATTTTCGCAACGCTACCCTTGCATCCGGTGCTCTGGCGCAAATCTGCGCTGCAACATCTCCTTTATGAATGCGAGGGCGGCGTGCAGGGTATCGGCTGGAGAAATCTCAATCAGGAGCGCATCGTCCTGGTGATTGCTGTCGTGATCTTCATCACGGCCTCCATCGCGTTGCCTGGCTTTCTCACGACGGACAACATCGTAGCGATCGCCCGCTCCGTGTCGGTTCTCGGTATCCTCGCCTTGGGAATGGCCATCGTCATCATTGGACGCGGCATCGACCTGTCAGTCGTGGCGATCATGGCGATGTCGGTTGCCTGGTATCTGCAGCTTCTGGGCACGGGCGTGGACAGCGGGGCGGCACTTTCTCTGGTGCTTGCGGGCGTGCTGGGCATAGGGCTGATCAACGGGTTCCTCGTTGCCTATGCGGATGTTCCCGCCATCTTCGTGACGCTGGCCAGCGGATCCTTCGTGTTCGGCGTGGTCCGGTCGCAGCTGATCACGCAGGACGCCGTCCCCGTGCCATCGGGCAACTGGATCGAGCTCGTCGGCGGATTGCGCTTTCTGAACGTGCCGGTGGAGGTCTTCATCTTCGCCGGTCTGTCCTTCACGACATTTCTTTTCCTGCGCTACACCAAATGGGGCCGCTACGTGTATTTCGCGGGCGACAACCCTGTCGCTGCGCGCAACATCGGCATGCCTGTGCGGCCGATGCTGGTGCTCCGGTATGTGATCTCAGCGGCAATCGCTTTCGTGGCCGGTATTCTTACTGCGGGGAGCCTGCATTCCATCAACACCCGTATCGTCAACTCGACCCTGCTCTACGACATCGTGCTCGTCGCCGTCATCGGCGGCATCGGTCTCTCTGGTGGCAAAGGAAGCGTGCGCAACGTGCTTTTTGGGGCAGCGCTGATCGGCATCATGCTGAATGCCATGACTATCATCGACATTCCGCTGATCTACCAGAACCTCATCAAATCGACGATTCTGCTGGCCGCCATCATTGTCGATGGCGTCCTCAATCCGCGTGACGAGCAGACGGCCCAGCAGGGCGACATCTGAATTCCGATTGCCGCCGAGAAGGCGGATATTTTTACCGACGCACCGAACAAGGGGACTATGATGAGATACTTGAAACTGGTGATGGCAGCGGCCGCCACCCTCTCCATCGCATTTTTCGCAACGGCGCCGCAGGCCCAGGAAGATCCGGGTCCGGCCGCCTATGCCCAGGCTCTCAAGGGAAAGCGCGTCATGCTCGTTCCTCTGGCGATGGGTTTTGACCTGGCTCAAGGCTGGTCGCACTACCTCAAGAGGGAAGTGGAGGCATTCGGCGGCACATTCGAAACCCGCGATCCGAACTGGAGCACGGAGGCCGGCGCGCAGGCGATCACCGAAGCGATCTCTTCCGACACCAAGCCGGATGTCCTGATCGTCCATGCACCCGACCTGAATTCCTATTCCCGCCTCTACAAGAAGGCGCAGGCTGCCGGCATCTACGTCATCCTCATCGACAATCCTGCCAATTACCCGGCCGACGCCTTCGTCGGCTCGGATTGGGACAAGCTCGGCCAGCTTGAGGCGCAGGCAGCCATCAAGGGATGCGGCCCGAATTCGTCCAAGAAGATCGGTCTCGTCCAGGGCGACCAGGTCAACGCTTCGAGCCTCTATCAGTATGCCGGCATCATGAAGATCCTCGATAAGAACCCCGATTTCAAGGTCGTCGCCAAGCCCGACTCCAACTGGGATGCCACCAATTCGCGCAACGTCACGACGACCATGCTTCAGCAGAATCCCGATATCTGCAGCATCATCGATTTCTGGGATGGCGACGCTACCGGAGCTTCTGCTGCAATCCGTGATGCCAAGCTGCAGGACAAGGTGTTTCTCGTAACGACAGGTGGCGGTGAAAAGGCTGCAGATTGCGATAATCTCGAAAACGGGACTTACGGCGCCGTCGTCATGACCGAGCTGCATCATCAGTCCGGCGACATCAACGCCATTATCAAATTCCTGCTGCAGAGCGGCCAGCCGGCCGGCACGTCGAAGACCTTCATCTACACGCTGGAAAAGGCAACGACGAAGGCCGACCTGAAGCCCGATACCTGCTGGGACCTCAAGGCCCTTCAGGCCGAAGCGGCGGCAAAGTAAGATATTTCGCCAGAGGTGGCCGAGGGACTCTTCGGCCAGCTACCCTTTTGTTTTCAGTGCTTTGGTAAGCCACCATGTCCTTTCGCGAACGCCTGCAGTCATGGCGGTACAACCTTATTCCCGATCATCTGGTCGGCGAGATCCTGACCAAGCGCTGGACCGACAATGCCATTCCTTTCCTGGCTCTCGTCGTCACGATCGCTTCCTTCGGTACCGCGATCCAGGGCTTTTTCAAGCTTTCCTCCCTGCAGGATTCCACCCGCCAGCTCGGCGAGTTCTCCATCGTCGTCACCGGCATGACGGTCGTCATGCTCGGAGGCGGCATCGATCTCTCCGTCGGTTCGATCTTCGCGCTCTCGACATTTTCGGCCGTCGCCGTCTTCTTCATCTTCGAGCAGCCGGTCTGGCTGGCGCTCCTGGCATCGGTCGCGACGGGCGTGGTGCTGGGCGCCCTAAATGGCTATCTGGTCGGCTTTCTTCGACTTCGCGCGTTTCTGACGACCCTCGTCACCTTCATCATCGGCCGCGCCATCTATGATATCCTGATCGTCAATTTTGCGGCGCGGATCCAGTTGTCACCAGCCACGTCCAATATCTGGGACTACATCGGCGACGGCACGTTCCAGGGTCTTTCGATATCCGTGCTCGCGGCGATCGTGCTGGCGATCGTCACACACATCGCGCTGACCCGCTCGCGGCCGGGCTGGCATGTACTGGCCGTCGGCGGCTCCAGGCGCTCGGCCCACAATGCCGGAATCAAGGTTCGCCAGACGGTCTTCATGACCTATGTCTTTTCCGGCTTCTGCTCGTCGATCGCTGGATTTCTCTTTGCCTGCCGCTTGAGCGGGGCCGGGCCTGGCACCGGGCTCAACCTGGAAATTCTGGCGCTGACCGCGGCCGTCGTCGGCGGCAACAGCCTTGGTGGGGGCCGGGGCTCCGTCGTCAAGGGCGTCATGGGCGCGATAATCGTGCTCGTCATGACCAATGGTTTGATCCGCCTTGGCTACGGCACCGGAACCAACCAGATGGTGTTGGGCCTAATGCTTGCCGCAGCCGTCACCATCGATATCCGCTGGCTGAAAAACCGCCACAAGGTGCTGAACGAGGTCTATGTCGCGCCGGTATATCTGCGGATGGGCGATTCCCAATCGGCAGTTCCCGGCTCCGGCACCAGCTACGAGCTGAATGACCGGCTTTCTCAGACGGATTATATCGGCCTCGATGAGCTCGAAGGCCCGGAGGACGTCATCCTCGATCGCGAAGGGCATCTCTATTGCGGCACCCGCCACGGGGAGATCATTCGCTTCTTTGCCCCGGATTACAAACGTTCGGAGGTCTTCGCCCATATCGGCGGCTTCCCGCTAGGCCTCGCATTCGATCGCACGGGCAATCTGATCAGCTGTGTCGGCGCCATGGGCCTCTATTCCATCTCTCCGTCAAGGGAAGTGACCAAGCTTTCGGCGGAGACCGCGCGCTCGTGGACCTCGGTTGTCGACGATGCGAGGCTGCGCGATCCGAACGATTGCGACATCGCTCCCGACGGGCGCATCTACTTTACCGATTCCACCAAGCGCTATGATGCCCATGACTGGGCGCTGGATTCGATCGAGAACCGGCCGACGGGGCGGCTGCTGGTCTACGATCCAAAGGACGGCTCGACCAAGACCCTTCTGGACGGCTATCGTTACACCAACGGCGTCTGCATGGCGCATGACGGCGAATCACTGTTCTTCGCCGAGAGCTGGGCATGCCGCGTTCATCGCTACTGGCTCGAAGGCCCCAAGGCAGGCACCGCGGAATGCGTGATCAAGGACATGCCGGGCTATCCCGACAACATCAACCGCGCGTCCGATGGAAACTACTGGATGGCGTGGCTCGGCATGCGCACGCCAAGCTTCGATCTCTCGCTGCGCCATCCCGCCATGCGCAAGCGGATGACCCGGCGTCTACCCCAGGACGAATGGCTGTTTCCAAACATCAATACCGGCGGCGTGGTCAAATTCAACGAGAAGGGCAGCATCGTCGATACGCTCGGCGATCTCTCCGGCACATCCCATCCGATGGTGACGTCGATGCGCGAACACAAGGGCCATCTCTTCATCGGCGGCATCCTTAACAACCGCATCGGTCGCTACAGGATTCCCGGCGCCGACGAGAGCTGGACGAGTTCGGTATCCTATTGGGGAGGCGAGTCATGATATTCGACCCAATCCTCGACATCTTCCGCGGTAAGGCGGTAACGATTCCGCCGCTCGACGGCGCGTTTCGGCCCAATACAAGCCTGGATGATGCGGATATCTTCGCTACGCTTTCCGAACCCGACAATCTGGCGGTCTGGAATGGCAATCTGATCGCCGGTAGCGGAAGCGCGCTGTTTCGGATTGCAGCAGACAGCGAGCCGGTCGTTGTCGAAACGCTTCAGTCGCCTGTGACGGCCCTGGCGGTGTCTCCCGCAGCCGAACTCACGGTTGGAATGGAAAATGGCAAGTTGCTGATTGCGGGCAAGGAGAATCCGCTTCCCGGCGAGATCGGCTGCATCACGGCGCTCGCCTATGGTGAGGACGGCGCTTTGTGGCTGGCAAACGGTTCCGCCAATTACGCGCCATCCGGCTGGTCTGCCGATCTCATGCAGAAAGGCTCCTCGGGTTCGCTCTGGAAAAGAGAAGCCGGCGGTCGCGAGTTCAAGAAGATCGCTGGGCATATTGCCTATCCCTATGGGCTTCACCCCACAAAAGATGGTGTCTTCGTCAGCGAGAGCTGGTCTCACCGGATCCTGCATGTCGACGGCAGCGGAAATCGGAAGACGGTGCTCGATCATCTGCCCGGTTATCCTGCACGGCTGAGCCAGGCTGCGGGCGGAGGGGCATGGCTAGCACTGTTTGCGCCGCGCAACCGGTTGATCGAATTCGTGCTGCAGGAAAGCCGGTATCGCCTCGACATGATGGCGGAGGTGCCGCGTGAATACTGGATCGCACCGGCCCTGGCGTCCAATCGAAGTTTTCTCGAGCCGCTTCAGTGCGGTGGGATAAAGACGATGGGCATACACAAGCCATGGTCGCCAAGCCGGTCCTACGGCCTCGTCGTCCGCCTCGATGCGGCGATGCGGCCGTTGCACAGCCTTCACAGCCGGGCGAATGGAGACCGCCATGGCATCTGCAGCGCTGTAGAGATGAACGGGCAAGTCTATGCGGCTTCGAAGGGTGGAGATTGCGTCCTGTCTCTTTCCGGAATTTCGCAAGAGGCGCTGGCATGAGCGATACGGAATTCGAAACGATCATTCGCCTGGTAGGCGTGACCAAGACCTATCGCGGTGTTCCTGCCGTGAGAAACGTCGATTTCGAACTGCGCAAGGGTGAAGTCCACGCTCTGCTTGGTGAGAACGGCGCCGGCAAATCGACGCTCACGAAGATGATCGCCGGCGTCGTCGATGCGACCTCCGGCCGGATATTCCATCACGGGCGTGAGGTTGCCTATGCGTCGCCGCATGCGGCCCTTGAAGCCGGCATCGCCATGGTGTTCCAGGAAACCAGCCTCGTGCCCTCCATGACGGTGGCGCAGAACCTTTATCTCGGAACGGAAAAATTCCTGAACCGCCTGCGCGGCACCTATATCGCGGCACAGCAATTTCTACAGTCCCTCAACTTCCCTGTCGATCCGGCTGCCATGGTCGAAACGCTGGGTGCGGCCAAGCGCCAGATGGTGGAGATTGCCCGCGCCGTCCATCACAATGCGGAAATCATCATTTTCGATGAGCCGACCGCAACGCTGACGCCGGAAGAGAAGCGCCATTTCTTTGCCCTGATTCAGCGGTTGAAGGCCAAGGGCGTCTCTGTCGTGTTCATCAGCCATGCCCTGGAAGAGGCTCTGGCCATATCCGATCGGATCACCATTCTTCGCGATGGCGAAGTGGTGGCCAGCGGCAATACGGGGAGCTTCGACCGCGAGGCCATCATAGCGGCGATGGTGGGACGGATCTTGTCGGCGGCTCTCTACAGACCGCGTGAGGACGCTAAGCTGCGCAAGCCGGGCAGGAAAGCCGTCTCCGTCCAGGACATTTCCATGAACAGCATCGTTCGCAACAATTCCTTCTCGATCTTCGAAGGCCAGATCACCGGCGTTTTCGGACTGATCGGCTCCGGCCGCACGGAGACGTTCAAGATCCTTGCCGGCATCTACAAGCGCGATTTCAAGCGAGGTGGTACCATCGAGCTCTATGACGAGCCGGTGCGCTATATCGTTCCGCGCCAGGCGATGAAGGACGGCATTGTCTATGTGACCGAGGATCGCAAGAGCGAGGGCTTTTTCGAGACGATGTCGATTGCCGAAAACCTGTTTTCCGGCCTCCTGGCGGCAGGCCATGAGAAAGCCTGGGTGGTGGACAGCAGGGCCATGCGTGATCTTTCCGCCGAGTGGACGAAGACGTTGAATATCCGCGCGATCAATCAGAATGCCCGCGTGGTCGAGCTGTCCGGCGGCAATCAGCAAAAGGTGGTGATCGGCAAGGGCTTGGTGCAGAAGCCGCGCATCGTTATCTTCGATGAGCCGACACGCGGCGTTGATGTCGGGGCCATTGCGGAAATCCACCAGATCATCAACCGCCTTGCCGATGAAGGCCTCGCCGTTGTGGTGATCTCGTCCTATCTTCCGGAAATCAAGAACCTGTCGGATCGCATTCTCGTCTGCCGCCAAGGGAGAATCGTGGAAGAGTTCTCGCCGTCCGAAGCGACGGAAGAGAAGATAATGTATGCGGCCGTGCACTAGCTGGCACCGTCAAGAAAAACCAAGAAAAGCGGAATGGGAGAACACAGATGGCAACCGTGAAATTGCTGACCGACGCAGAGGTGGAGTCGAACCCGGCCGTGAAATCGGTCTTCGATGATATCCGCGCGACGCGTAAATCCGATTTCGTCAACAACTTCTGGCGCGGCCTTGCCAATGATCCTGCACTGCTGAAACGGACCTGGGAGCAGCTGAAGGCCGTGATGGTGGCCGACGGCGCGCTCGAACCTCTGGTGCGTGAAATGATCTACATCGCCGTCTCGACGGCCAATGGCTGCCAATATTGCGTTCATTCGCATACGGCGGCCGCACGCGCCAAGGGTATGAGCGACGCACAGCATGGCGAGCTGTTGGCGGTCATTGGGCTGGCCGCGCAGACGAACCATCTGGTCACTGCGATGCAGATCCCGGTCGATGCCGCTTTCGACGTGAAGAGCTGATAAGCGATGAGCAAAGGTCTCGTTGCCTTCCAGCCCGGCGGTCCCGAGGTGCTGGTCTGGCATGACGTCCCGACGGGCAGGCCGGGCGAGGGGGAGGTCAGACTTCGTCACACGGCGATCGGCGTGAACTTTCTGGATATCTATTATCGGAGCGGACTTTATGCGTGGCCGGAAGAGACAATGATTCCGGGCGCGGAGGCGGCGGGCGTGGTCGAAGAGGTGGGGCCGGGCGTTACCGGCTTCCAGCCGGGTGATCGCGTCGCCTATGTCATGCACCACGGCGCCTACCGCGAGGAACGAGTGGTGCATGCAAACAAGCTGATCCATCTTCCTGAAGGCATTAGCGAACAGACCGCTGCGGGCGTCTTGTTGAAAGGTCTGACGGCGCAATATCTGGTGACCTCGTCCTATGCGGTGAAAGCGGGGGACACGGTGTTGGTCCATGCCGCCGCGGGTGGGGTTGGTCTGCTCTTGGGGCAATGGCTGAAGTCGCTTGGAGCCCGTGCCATAGGTACGGCCGGATCCGCCGAGAAGGTCGCCCTGGCGCTGGAGCACGGCTATGATCATGTTATCAACTATAGTGAGCAGGACTACATGCCTGTGGTCAGTGAGTTGACCGAAGGCCGGGGCTGCGCCGCCGTCTATGATAGTGTTGGAAATGATACGTGGCGTGGTTCACTCAAGTGCCTGGCGCGTTTCGGCATGTTTGTCAGCTTCGGCCAGTCATCCGGCATGATCCGCGATTTCTCCTTTTCGGATCTGGCCGCAGGTTCTTTTTCCGCCAATAGACCTGTTCTTTTCGATTATATCGCCGGCCGCGAAGAACTGGAAAGGCGAAGTGGGGATCTGTTCGGTCGATTGCTGAGCGGCGGCTTGCGAACAGAAGTCTCTTCCACGGGCCGCCTGCAGGAGGCGCCGATCTTTCACGCTCTGCTCGAGCGTCGGCAGACGAAAGGGGCGACGGTCCTAATCCCCTGAAACGAAAGTAGGCTCGGCGCCTTAAGTGCGCCGGACCTGCTGCATAGATCGGTGTATGCGCGTGAGATGAGCACGCGTGAGATCGTGGGGCATGTCCAGGAGCTTTATGGGATCGACGTGTCGCCTGACTTGATCTCGGCCGTCACCGATGCGGTGCTGGACGAGGTTACGACGTGGCAGTCGCGGCCTCTGGAGCCGGTCTATCCGCTGGTGTTCTTCGATGCGCTCCGCGTCGAGATCAGGGATGAAGGCCATGTCCGCGACAAGGCCGTGCATATCGCGCTCGGCGTGCGCGGCGACGGCACAAAGGAAATTCTCGGCGTTTGGATCGAAACCAATGAGGGGGCAAAATTCTGGCTGCGGGTAGAAAAGAAGTGGAAGATGCCGCCAAGGGAATGGGCGATTGCCAAATCCCAATTCACGATATCTCTTTGCGGCAGGCCGCAAGGGCGTAAGCGCAAATGTTCAACCGCACGCCTGTACACGAAATCCCTGACAGTCCCGGATCCGTAGACCCAGCAGCAGCGATGGTGTCGCGCGTCACCCGTCAAATGCGGCCACCACCGATCGCGATTCTACGCGTGCAAACATCGCAAACATTACGAATTTTTCATTGGCCGGACAGTTCGCAGTAAGGTGCGACGTCCTATATCTTCATTCATCGACTGATCCGGCGCCGCCGGTCTGAAGATTTAAGAACAAGAGAAGGTGCTCCAATGCTGAAGAATTTCAACGGACGTCCGTCCCTCGCCACTGTGCTCAAGGCTTCTACCGTCGCCGGTATCGCAGCCGCTGTGCTTGCAACCGGCGTTCCGCTCGAAATCACCCGGTCTTATGCCGAAGCCGTCAAGGTTCAAGCACCTGCTGTCCCGAGCTTTGCCAATGTTGTCGATGCCGTTTCGCCGGCCGTGGTTTCCGTCCGCGTTGAGAACCGCGTCAATCCCGTCTCTGACAATGACGGTTTCTCCCTCGAAGGCCGCGGCTTCGACGATCTTCCCGATGATCATCCGCTGAAGCGCTTCTTCAAGCAGTTCGGCGGCCAGGACCCAAATGATCAGCAGGGCCATCAGCGGCGCTTTGGCCAGAACGGCCCGGGCGGCCCGAATGGCCCCGGCGGCAAGGGCCGTCTGCGTCCGGTCGCTCAAGGGTCCGGCTTCTTTATCTCCGAGGACGGCTACATCGTCACCAACAACCACGTCGTTTCCGATGGCCAGGCCTTCGTCGCCGTCATGAATGACGGCACCGAACTCGATGCCAAGCTGATCGGCAAGGATCCGCGCACCGACCTCGCCGTGCTGAAGGTCGAGGGCAAGGGCAAGAAGTTCACCTACGTCAACTGGGCCGACGACAATAACGTCCGCGTCGGTGACTGGGTCGTTGCCGTCGGCAACCCCTTCGGCCTCGGCGGCACGGTCACGGCCGGTATCGTCTCGGCCCGCGGCCGCGATATCGGTTCCGGTCCATATGACGATTACCTGCAGGTGGATGCCGCCGTGAACCGCGGCAACTCCGGCGGTCCGACCTTCAACCTCAGCGGCGAAGTCGTCGGCATCAACACCGCGATCTTCTCGCCGTCGGGTGGCAGCGTTGGTATCGCCTTCGCCATTCCCGCCTCGACCGCCAAGGATGTCGTCGCCGATCTGATGAAGGACGGCCAGGTTTCGCGTGGCTGGCTGGGTGTACAGATCCAGCCGGTGACCAAGGACATCGCCGAATCCATCGGCCTCTCCGAGCCGAGCGGCGCCCTCGTCGTCGCCCCGCAGGCCGGATCGCCGGGTGACAAGGCCGGCATGAAGGCCGGCGACGTCGTCACGGCGCTGAACGGTGAAACGATCAAGGATGCGCGCGACCTCAGCCGCCGCATCGGTGCGATGCAGCCGGGCAGCAAGGTCGAGCTTTCCGTCTGGCGCGCCGGCAAGGCCCAGCCTCTCACCGTCGAACTCGGCACGCTGCCGGCCGACCAGAAGGATGCGTCCGCCGATGACAACAGCCAGCCGCAGCAGCCTGAGGCGCCGGCTTCCGAGAAGGCGCTTGCCGATCTCGGCCTGACGGTCGGTCCTTCCGATGATGGCAAGGGCCTGGCGATCACCGGCATCGACCCGGACTCCGACGCCGCCGACAAGGGCATCAAGGAAGGTGAAAAGATCACCTCGGTCAACAACCAGGAGGTCTCCAGCCCCGCCGATGTCGTCAAGGTGCTGAACCAGGCCAAGAAGGACGGTCGCACCCGCGCGCTCTTCCAGATCCAGTCCGGAGAAGGAAGCCGCTTCGTCGCCCTTCCGATCAACGGCCAGGGCTGATCCTTCAAGAAAACAGGAGCCGTGCGGATGAAAATCCGCGCGGCTCAATTCTTCTGACCTTTTGAAGGATGATCGCCATGAGCGCCGCCCCGCAGGAAGATGCTTTGAGCCTTGCCGAAACGCAGCCGGTGGGTAATGTCGGCCGCATGAAGATTCTCATCATCGAAGATGATCTCGAAGCCGCGGTCTACCTCACGAAAGCCTTTCGCGAGGCGGGCATCGTCGCCGATCACGCCAGCGACGGCGAGGCCGGCCTGTTCATGGGGTCGGAAAATACCTACGACGTCATCGTCATCGACCGTATGCTGCCGCGCCGCGACGGTCTCTCCGTTATCAGCGAGCTGCGCCGCAAGGCGATCCATACGCCGGTCCTCATCCTCTCGGCGCTCGGCCAGGTCGATGACCGCGTCACCGGACTTCGTGCCGGCGGTGACGACTATCTGCCGAAGCCCTATGCCTTCAGCGAGCTGCTGGCCCGTGTCGAGGTGCTCGGCCGCCGCAAGGGCACGCCGGACCAGGACGTCGTCTATCGTGTCGCCGACCTCGAACTCGACCGGCTTTCCCACGAGGTCCGCCGCGGCGGCAAGGAGATCCTGCTGCAGCCGCGCGAATTCCGCCTGCTCGAATATCTGATGAAGAATGCCGGCCAGGTGGTGACCCGCACCATGCTGCTTGAAAACGTCTGGGATTATCACTTCGACCCGCAAACCAATGTCATCGACGTCCACGTCTCGCGCCTGCGCTCGAAGATCGAGAAGGATTACAGCCAGCCGCTCCTGAAGACCATCAGGGGCGCGGGGTACATGATTAAGGACGAGGGATGAGCCGCTTCAGGGTTCTCTTCAAGTCCACCGCAGTCCGCCTTTCGGCCCTCTATATCCTGCTTTTTGCCATCTGCGCCGCGACGCTCGTCTTCTATGTGACGGCGATGTCGGAACGGCTGCTGACCGGCCAGATCCGCGATGCCGTCAAGCAGGAGGTGGAGCAGGTGCAGCGCGCCTTTGACACTGGCGGCATGAATCTTCTCCTGCGCACGATGGAGCGGCGCGCCCGTCAGCCGGGCGCCAATCTCTACATCATCGCCGGTCCCTCGGGCGATATTCTCGCCGGCAACGTCGCCTCGGTGCAGCCTGGTGTTTTCGAGGAAATCGGCTGGACGTCCGCGCCATTCATCTATCAGCGCTATACCGACAGCGGCGTCGAACGCCGCCACAAGGCGATCGCCAATATCTTCGTGCTCGACAACGGCCTGAGGATTTTGATCGGCCGCGACCTCGGCGATCCCGAGCGTTTTCGTCTCCTGGTACGCCAGGCACTGATGGTGGCCTTGGCGATCATGGGGCTAGGCGCCATCATCATCTGGTTCGCCATCGGCCGCAATGCGCTGAAACGCATCGACCGCATGTCGGATGCGAGCAAGAAGATCATGGCCGGCGATCTATCGCAACGCCTGCCGGTCGGCGGATCCGGAGACGAGTTCGACCGCTTGTCGATGTCTTTGAATACCATGCTGGAGCGCATCGAGAAGCTGAACGAGGGCCTGCGGCAGGTCTCCGACAATATTGCCCACGATCTCAAGACGCCGCTGACCCGGCTGCGCAACAAGGCGGCCGATGCACTCGATATATCAGATGGCGAGACGCGGCGGGGAGCGCTCGAAGGCATTATCTCCGAATCGGACCAACTGATCCGAACCTTCAACGCCCTGTTGATGATCTCGCGCGTCGAGGCCGGATCGGTGGCGGCCGAGATGTCGCCGGTCGAGCTTTCGGCGATCGTTTCCGACAGCGCCGAGCTTTACGAACCGGCGGCCGAGGAAGCCGGGCTCGGCCTCAGCGCCAGCGTCGAACCGGGTGTCGAGGTGCAGGGCAATCGCGAGCTGATCGGCCAGGCAATCTTCAATCTTCTCGACAATGCCATCAAATATTCCTCCGATACTGAAGGGGCGGGTTTAGTGTCGCTGAAGCTTGCCCGCCGCCCGGATGGCATCTGCCTTTCGGTGGCCGACCACGGGCCGGGCGTTCCCGCCGAACGGCGTGACGACGTGGTGAAGCGCTTCGTCCGCCTCGATGAAAGCCGTTCGAAGCCCGGCACGGGGCTCGGGCTTTCGCTGGTGGAAGCGGTGATGGAACTGCACAACGGCCGGCTGGAGCTCTCCGACACCGATCCCGACAGGCCAGGGCAGCGCGGCTTGACCGTCAGCATGATCTTTCCGGCCAAGGCTGCCTGAACTCTCCTGCCGAATGACCATCGGCTAAATCGCGTATTGGCGGTTTGGCGCCAAGACCCTAGTTTAATTCCGATCGAAGCAGATGGTTCGCGATTCCATGTGGCCGTTTCCTTCCGCTCAAAAGCCAGGGAGAGCGCATGCTGACGAAACCGACGCATGGCCTGAAGGATGTGGCCGAAGGGCTGCTGCGTCCGCTGAGCCAGACGGAGCTGAAGCTGGCGATGGCCGATCTTCAGGAGGCCGGTAGACAAGAGCCGTCGGTGGCTGCGATGCTGAAGACGGAAGGCCCGCTGCGCGATTTCATCGCCGCCGCGCTGACGCTGTCGCCTTATCTGCGCGAAATCGCCAATCTCGACCCGGCCGTCCTTGCCGGCGCTATCACCCAGCCGCTGGAGCCGCAGATCGAGGCGTTGGTCGCCGATGCCCGGCACTGCTGGCGACCGAACGGCGAAGGGACAGCACCCGCCGAATCCGTGGTGATGAGCAGGCTGCGCATCATCAAGCGCAAGGTGGCCTTCCTCGTCGCACTCGCCGATCTCGCGCGGATTTTCGACGGGCGGGCGACGACGGCCTGGCTGAGCGCGCTGGCCGAAGCTTCGGTCGCCGCCGCAATCGACCACCTGCTGCTGTCGGCGCATGAGGGCGGAAAGTTGAAGCTGCGCAATCCGGCTGCCCCCAGCGACGGCTCCGGCCTGATCGTGCTCGGCATGGGCAAGCTCGGCGCCTCCGAGCTCAACTATTCCTCCGATATCGATCTCGTCGTCTTCTTCGACGAGGAGAAAGGCATCGTGCCCGACCCGGATGATGCGATCGAGATCTTCCCCAGGATGATGCGCCGGCTGGTGCGCATCCTGCAGGAGCGCACAGCCGATGGCTATGTCTTCCGCACCGATCTCAGACTGCGCCCCGATCCCGGCTCGACGCCGCTGGCGATCACGATCGACGCGGCGATGATCTATTACGAGGGCAGGGGCCAGAACTGGGAGCGGGCAGCCTTCATCAAGGCACGCGCCGTGGCCGGCGATCTCGTGGCCGGCAGCGATTTCCTGCGCGGGCTTTCCCCTTTCGTCTTCCGCAAATATCTCGACTACGCGGCGATCGCCGATATCCATTCGATCAAGCGGCAGATCCATGTCCATAAGGGCCACGGCGCGATCGCGGTCAAAGGCCATAACGTCAAGCTCGGTCGCGGCGGCATCCGCGAGATCGAATTCTTCGTCCAGACCCAACAGCTGATCGCCGGCGGCCGCATGCCGGCCTTGCGGGGCCGGGCGACGGAAGAGACGCTCGGTGAATTGACCAAGGCGAAATGGATCGACGCCGAGACCCGTGACGAGCTGACGGAGGCCTACTGGTTCCTGCGCGATGTCGAGCACCGCATCCAGATGGTGCGCGACGAGCAGACCCACCTGTTGCCGGAGACGGATGTCGACCTGAAGCGCATTGCCTTCATGATGGGCTTTTCCGACACGCCGAGCTTTTCCGAACGGCTGGTCGGCGTGCTGAAGACGGTGGAGCGGCGTTATGCCCATCTCTTCGAACAGGAGAGCAAGCTTTCCACCGACACCGGAAACCTCGTCTTCACCGGTCAGAGCGACGATCCCGATACGCTGGAGACGCTGAAGAAACTCGGTTTCACCAGGCCGTCCGACATTTCCCGCATCATCCGCACCTGGCACTATGGCCGCTACCGCGCGACGCAATCGGTCGAGGCGCGCGAAAGGCTGACGGAGCTGGCGCCGGAGCTTTTGCGGGTTTTCGGCGAAAGCAAGCGCGCCGACGAAGCACTGCTGCGTTTCGACAGCTTCATTTCGGGCCTTCCCTCCGGCATCCAGCTGTTCTCGCTGCTCGGCAGCAATCCGGCGCTATTGTCGCTGATCGTCAACATCATGTCCTCGGCACCCCGACTTGCCGAGGTGATCGCCGCCAAGCCGCATGTTTTCGACGGCATGCTCGATCCCGGCCTGATGGCCGAGCTGCCGACCCGCGATTATCTCGGCGAACGGCTGAAGGGCTCGCTCGCCCAGGCCCGTCATTATGAGGAAGTGCTCGACCGGTTGCGCATCTTCGCCGCCGAGCAGCGTTTCCTGATCGGCATTCGACTGCTGACCGGCTCGATCAACGGTCAGATGGCCGCACGTGCCTTCACCCATCTCGCCGACCTCATTATCGCAGCCGCACTCGAGGCAGTCGTGAGCGAGATGCGGGTAGCGCACGGCGACTATCCGGGCGGGCGCATCGCTGTCGCCGGCATGGGTAAGCTCGGCAGTTTCGAGCTGACGGCCGGTTCCGACATCGATCTGATCCTGCTCTACGATTATGACGACAACGCTTCCGAATCCGATGGCGAAAAGCCGCTCGACGCGACGCGTTACTTCACCCGCATCACCCAGCGGCTGATTGCCGCTTTTTCGGCGCCGACCGCCGAAGGCGTGCTCTATGAGGTCGACATGCGGCTACGCCCATCCGGCAACAAGGGGCCGGTCGCCACCCGCATCAATGCCTTCGGCAAGTACCAGCGTGAAGAGGCATGGACCTGGGAGCATATGGCGCTCAGCCGCGCCCGATTGATCTCAGGCGATGAGAGCCTCATCGCCGAGGCCGAACATATCGTCCGCGAGGTGCTGTCGGCCGATCGCGACATCGCCAAGGTGGCGCATGACGTCGCCGAGATGCGCGAACTGATCGATAGGGAAAAACCGCCCGCCGGCCCATGGGACCTGAAGCTGATCCCCGGTGGCGTGATCGACCTCGAATTCATCGCCCAGTACCTGGCGCTGATCGCCCCAACCAAGGGCGTCGGCATCGCCGTGAACGGGATGAGCACCGGCGAGACCCTGAAGCTGCTGGGCGAACGGCTGATGGCGCCCGCCGATCTCGACATATGCCTGGAAGCCTTTGCGCTTTATACCGCTCTTTCACAACTGATCCGCCTATGCATCGACGGCCTGTTCGATCCCACGGACGCACCATCAGGTCTCCTCGAACTCGTTTGCCGCGCCGGAGATTGCCCAGACATCAAGACGCTGGAAGTGGAAGTGAAGCGGCTTTCAAAGGCCGTCAGAAAAATATTCCTGGATCTCGGGAAGGTCTGATCTAAATCGAGGGTAAGCCGCGCTACCGGGATCGCAGGTAACAGCTGAGATGTTGGGTCTTTGCATGAAGACATTGAACTCATCGAGGTCTTCGAAGAAACAATGATATCTCTCTTCCCACGCAGCCCCAGGTTAAGCCGAGCGTCAACTTTTTGGCGTGACAGCGTGGCGAGCGAATATTGGTCCATCTGCCGAAAAGGACGTCGACGCTTCTACGAAACCGGATGGGCAAAAAATCACCCAGTCTCAAAAACTGGGTGATCTTTCACATCGGAAATAAGCGTTAGAGAACGCCCAACGCAGTTCGATTCACTATACTGCGGTGAACTGCTGAGGGCTCAGCCGAAGAGCAGCGGCACGGCGATGGCCTTCAAGCTTCTCCGTCGCGCTCTGGCGGACAGCAGCAGGTGCAACCGCTGCAACGCCATGTTCTTCAAGCCACTGGTGAGTTGCGATCTTTACATACGAGCCGACCCATAGGCCGCCTGTGTAACGGCCAGCTGCCATGGTAGGCAGGGTGTGGTTCGTACCGCAGCACTTGTCAGAATAAACGACGCTGGCGAGTTCACCAATGAAGATGGAGCCGTAGTTCCGCAGCTTTTTTGCTGTCGCTTGCGGATCACGGGTGTGGACCTGCAAATGCTCCGTGGCGATGTAGTCCGAGTAGGCGATCATGCTCGCTTCACCTTCGACTATGGTAACTTCGCCGTAGTCCCTCCACGCCACGCCAGCGACTGCGGCGGTCGAAAGAGTTTCGAGCTGCTTCTCGACCTCCTTGATGGTTTCTTCAGCGATCTTGCGGTCGGTCGTGACCAAGCCGACGCGGGTGCGGACATCGTGCTCGGCCTGAGCCAGCATGTCGGTGGCAAGTGTCGCCGGGTTAGCGGTTTCGTCGGCAACAATGAAGATTTCGCTCGGCCCGGCAAGCTGGTCGATGCCGACCTGACCAAATACCTGGCGTTTTGCTTCGTTGACGAATGCATTTCCGGGACCGACGATTTTGTCGACGGCCGGGATGGTCTCGGTGCCATATGCCATCGCCGCGATGGCCTGGGCTCCGCCTACGCGGAAAATGCGGTCGGCACCAGCAAGGTGACACCCTGCGATCATTGCCGGATGTGCATTCGGCGGCAGGCAAGCAATGACCAGGTCGCAGCCAGCGACTTTCGCCGGAACGATTGTCATGACGGGAGCCGAAAGAAGGGGATAACGACCGCCTGGGACGTAACAGCCGACGATCTCAATCGGGATGACCCGATGGCCGAGGTGAAGGCCGGGGAGACTTTCGATTTCAAGTGGGAGAATTGTCCCGAGCTGTGCTTCTGCGAAACGGCGAACATTTGCGATTGCAAACTCGGTGTCCTCCCGGGTCTGTGGATCGAGGTCGGCTATCGCCTTCAGCTTCTCTGCCTCGGTAACCTCGAAGTTCGCAACGTCGGCCTTGTCGAATGCAATCGAGTATTCACGGACAGCGCCGTCGCCACGCTCACGAACGTTGGCGATGATGTCCTTAACCGTCTTCTCAATGGAAACTGTGTCCGAAACGGCATCGCGCCTCGGTTCTTTGATCTGAGTAAACTTGCCTTTGAGAGCGTCGAGCCGCGATGTCATGAAGGTCTCCTATGTGCGTGCTGACCGGAAGCATCACGCACAAAAAGAAGTCCGACAATTGCCTCCTAAACACCTGTCTAGTATTTTCACCAAGATTAATGGCTCTCTGCGGTCTCCGGTATGCAGTCGATCAAGACGGTGCCATGCTCGCAAAACGGGCAGATAACCACCGGGATCAACAAAATGCCAAAAATCGGGACAAAGCTCAGAGAACTTCGCCGCCGTCGCGACCTCGGGGTTCGTGAACTAGCCGCGCGGTCGGGGATTTCACACTCAACGATTTCCCTTATCGAAAGGGACAAAATGTCGCCATCCATCGATACTTTGGGGGCCGTTTTGGATGCTCTGGGTACAACGTTGCCGGGCTTCTTCTCCGACCTCCAGTCAAGCCTTCCGTTCACACCTTTCTACGCTGCTTCCGATCTTGTTGAGATCGGAAAAGTCGACACAATTTCGTATCGAGTTATCGGACTCGACCATCCAAATCGACAGCTGCTAATGTTACATGAGAGGTATGCGCCGGACGCGGATACTGGCGAGGAATTCACACATGCGGCGCAGGAAGCGGGTATGGTACTTTCCGGAGCTGTGGAAATTACAGTCGGCAATCAGAAGCGGGTTCTCCGATCTGGTGACGGATACTATTTCGACAGTCGTCTTCCCCACCGCTTCCGAAACGTCAACGATGGTGAGAGCGAGATATTGAGCGCTATTACGCCACCGACGTACTAAAAAGGTGGTTCCCAAAGGGGCGCCGTCGGTGAGTATAATCACCAAGCAGGTTAACCCGCCTTCCAAATCCCCTAAAACGTGATTTCCTATTCGACGTTTGAAACAAACAAGGGGAGCATCCGATGAACCTGCTTAAAGCTACACTTATTGCATCCACGGTCCTTATGACCGGCGTCTTGGGCGCTCAAGCCCGAGACCTGACAGTTGTGTCTTGGGGAGGCAATTTCCAAGATGCGCAGCGCAAAATCTTTTTCGAAACCTTCGCGAAAGAAAGCGGAAAGCCTGTTCTCGATGAAAGCTGGGACGGCGGATACGGCGTTCTGCAAGCCAAGGTGAAGGCTGGCACCCCGAATTGGGATGCGGTTGAAGTCGAATCTGAAGAGTTGGCGCTCGGTTGCGCCGACGGCATTTACGAAAAAATCGACTGGCAGAAGCTCGGAGGCAAGGAAGCCTTTCTTCCCGCTGCGGTAAGCGATTGCGGCGTCGGCAATATTGTCTGGTCGACTGGCCTTTCTTACGATGGCGACAAGTTGAAGGAAGCACCGAAGACATGGGCCGACTTCTGGGACACGAAGAAGTTTCCCGGCAAGCGCGGTCTCCGCAAGGGTCCGAAGTATGCCCTCGAATTCGCTTTGATGGCTGACGGCGTTCCGGCCGATCAGGTCTACAAGGTGCTCGCGGCTGAAGGTGGTGTTGATCGCGCATTCAAGAAGCTCGACGAACTGAAGGCCGATATCGTCTGGTGGGATGCCGGCGCACAGCCGCTGCAGCTTCTATCGTCGGGTCAGGTCGTCATGACGTCGGCTTACAATGGACGTATCAGCGGCATTAATCGCAGCGAAGGCAAGCATTTCGGCTTCGTCTTCCCCGGTAGCGTATACGCCATCGACACCTGGGTTGTTCTCAAGGACGCTCCGAACAAGGATGCGGCGATGGATTTCATCGCTTTCGCAAGCAAGGCTGAAAACCAGGCTAAGCTGCCCGAGTTCATCGCTTACGGCTTGCCAAACCTCGGTGCCTCGAAACTCGTGCCCGAACAGTACCAGAAGGAACTTCCGACGACCGAAGAGAACCTGAAGGGTTCGATCGCGCTCGACGTCGATTTCTGGACGGACAACTCCGAGGAGCTTACCCAGCGCTTCAACGCCTGGCTCGGACAATAAAATCGTTGCTGGGACCTCCGAATTGAGGTCCCACGCGACACTGCCATTTGCATGACGCGAGTGGTCTTGCACGAATCGAACGAAATTGGGCCATGATGAACAACGCGTTTATTCATTTTGATAAGGTCAGCAAGGCGTTCGGTATCGTAACCGTCGTTGATGATCTCGAGCTGGCGATTGCCAAGGGCGAGTTCGTCAGTCTGCTTGGACCGTCAGGGTCAGGCAAAACAACTCTTCTCATGATGCTTGCCGGTTTTGAGAGCCCAACCAAAGGCTCGATCTCAGTTGCCGGAAAACGCGTTGACGCATTGCCTCCCTACAAGCGCAACATGGGCGTAGTCTTTCAGAACTACGCTTTGTTCCCGCATATGACGGTGGCGGAGAACGTGGCATTCCCACTCAAGATGAGGGGGCTTTCCCGGACTGAGATTGTAGAGCGAGTTACGAAGGCACTCGACATGGTGCAGCTCGGTGCCTTCCAGGAGCGTCGTCCGATCCAACTCTCGGGCGGTCAGCAGCAGCGCGTCGCATTGGCCCGCGCTCTCGTTTTTGAACCTGAAGTCGTGTTGATGGATGAGCCGCTTGGAGCGCTCGACAAAAAGCTGCGTGAGCAGATGCAACTCGATATCCGCGATCTTCATCGTCGCTTGGGGCTGACAATCGTATTTGTCACGCACGATCAGACCGAAGCCCTGACGATGTCGGACCGTATCGCGATCTTCAACCATGGCAAGATTGAGCAAATTGGTGCACCGTCGGAAATCTACGATCATCCCAAGACCCAATTCGTCGCTCAATTCATCGGGGAAACAAACCTTCTCACGGGCAAAGTTGTTCGGAGCGATGATGGGATCGCGGACGTTCGCTTGGATGACGGCAAAATCATCAAGGTGCGAACTGATCTGGACCTTCCGGCAGGGAAGGGCGTGAAGGTCTCGATCCGGCCGGAACGTATCGAGCTGAACTCGACGGCAGCCTTGGAAAATCGCGTGAATGTCAGTGTCTCGGACGTTGTCTACCATGGCGACCATCTCCAGGTCCGGGTTCTCGCAAACGGACGTGAGCTGATCGTCAAATCGGACCGGAAGGCCACCCCGCCGCACCTCGGAGATGAAGCTGTCGCGTCATTCTCTCAAGACCAATGTTGGATTGTCGCATGACGCGGCGATCTTGGTTCCGAAAGCAACTGACATCGTTCGCCTTGGTTGCACCCTTGGCACTCTTCCTGGCGTTCTTTTTCGTCGTCCCTCTGGCGACGATGATGAAGTCGGCAGTCTCGGACACGGTTGCCTCTCAGGCGCTTCCTACGACGGCAGCAGCTTTGAAGGGATGGGATCGTTCGAGCACTCCTCCCGTCGACGCGCAGAAAGCCTTTGCTCGTGATCTGCGAGGCATCACTGATGATCAGCTTTTTGGCGATCTCGTTCGGCGCTTGAACAGCGCGAAATCTGGGTTCCGCACTCTAATGAGCAAGACCAAAACGGCCGCAGTCTCAGATGAGAACCTCAGTGATCTTGTATCGGTCGATCAGCGTTGGAGTGATCCGGCTTTCTGGATCGCTGTACAAGATGCCGCTAGCTCGCCGATCACCGACCGTAACCTGCTCGCCGCAGTCGATCTGACGCGGGACAATGACGGAAGCATCGTTTCGCTTCCGGAAGGCAGCTCTGCAAACCGTGAGACATTGATAAGGACACTTGTGACCGCAGGCATGGTCACGATCTGCTGCGTTCTTATAGGGTTGCCATTTTCCATGGTTGCCGCATCAGTCAATGGCTGGGCTCGTCAACTTCTTCTAGGCGCCGTTCTGTTGCCGCTCTGGACCTCGCTTCTCGTCCGTACAGCTGCGTGGTACATCCTTCTCCAGGACAATGGCCTCATCAACTCAACGCTCGAAGCCATAGGTCTCACAAGCGGTCCAATACCGTTGATCTTCAACAGGGTTGGCGTTGTTATCGCGATGACCCATGTTCTCCTTCCTTTCATGGTCCTGCCGATCTTCAGCGTCCTCATCGGAATTCCGAAGAACCTTATGCCTGCTGCGGCCTCTCTAGGAGCATCTCCAATCCGCTCGTTTTGGCTGGTGCTGCTGCCGTTGACCCTTCGCGGCGTCGTATCAGGCTCGCTTTTGGTGTTTATGAGCGCCCTTGGTTACTACATCACGCCAGCACTTATCGGCGGAGCGAAGGATCAGATGATCAGCGCTGTCATTGCGTATTATGCCACAGGCGCAGCAAACTGGGGCATGGCAGGTGCGCTGGGCTTGGTGCTGCTGCTGGCTACCATCATCCTCTATGTTGTCTACCTGAGACTGTCGTCCGAGGAGGCACGGTGATGAAGCCCCTGACCCTTTCAAAGGTGATCTTCGGCTCAATGGTCGTTTTCTTCTTGATGGCCCCGTTGATCGCAATCCTTCCGCTTGCCTTCACCAACAGCGTGTTTCTGAATTACCCCATCCCAACTTTCTCGCTCCGCTGGTTTGATGAACTGTTCACCGCTGATGCGTGGAGGCGGTCAATCGTCAACAGCCTGATCATCGGCGTAGGCACGACGATCTTGTCGACGGTATTGGGCACTGTTGCGGCGCTTGGTTTGAGGGGAAAGTCGGTTTCGTTGATCTTTGGATTTATCCGAACCGTTTTTCTCTTGCCGATGGTTGTACCCGCCGTCGTTCTCGGCGTTGGGATGCAGTTGACGTTCGCTCAGTACGGGCTAGCGAATACGTATATCGGGGTCATCGTCGCCCACTCGGTTCTGGCCGTTCCATTCGTGATCGTGAACGTCACGGCATCCTTGCAGGGTATCGATACGCGTTTGGAACATGCTGCGGCCAGCATGGGAGCATCACCCCCAACAGTATTGAGGACTGTCACCCTTCCACTGGCCATGCCTGGCATCGTCTCGGGCGCGGTGTTCGCGTTTGCAACCTCGCTGGACGAGGTCGTGTTGACGCTATTCGTCGCGGGACCGAACCAGAGAACTCTTGCGCGGCAAATGTTCTCGACAATTCGTGAGAACATTAGTCCCGCCATTGCGGCAGCTGCCTTCGTCTTCATCGTGGGTACGGTGACCATCGCAGCGCTGGTGAACCTTGGGAGAAGGAGGACACAAAACGCTTAAAGACAGCGAACGCTACAGCGCGTCGCGATCTTTCAGGTTCGCTCCTTACTCTTTAGCTCTTTGTTTTCACGCATGTCGTTGCCGCAAAACCGCTGCACATTTTGCGCGACATGCTCTAGCCACGATCAGACATCGTCGGGAATGCGCAACGAGATCACCGTGCCCACAGCTTCGCGGGAGCGGATCTTCATGCGGCCGCCATGCAGCGCGGTCAGTGAGCGGGAGATCGCCAGCCCGAGGCCGGAGCCGCCCTTGCTCTTGGCGTACTGGCTCTGCACCTGCTCGAAGGGCTGGCCGATCTTTGCCAGCGCCGAGCGTGGGATGCCGATGCCCGTGTCGGCGATGGTCACGACGACAGCGCCGTCGACGCGGCGTGTGCGCACCGCGATGCGGCCGCCATGGTCGGTAAACTTCACCGCATTGGAGAGCAGGTTAAGCAGCACCTGCTTCATCGCCCGGCGGTCGGCCGTCAGCGTCAGGCCGGATGAGATGCGCTGGTCGATGACGATGTTCTTTTCGGCCGCAGGAATGGCGGTGAAGCGCAGGCTTTCCTCGATCAGCGGCACGAGATCGATACGTTCGCAGTGCAGCCTGAGGTGGCCGGCCTCGATCTTCGACATGTCGAGAATGTCGCTGATGACGTTGAGCAGATGTTTGCCGCTGTCATGGATATCGCGGGCGTATTCGTCGTATTTCAGCGAGCCGAGCGGACCGAACATCTGGTTCTGCAGGATTTCCGAGAAGCCGAGGATGGCGTTGAGCGGCGTGCGCAGCTCATGCGACATGTTGGCGAGGAATTCCGATTTCGCCTTGTTGGCGGCCTCGGCGCGCTCCTTCTCCGCCTGGTAGTTGGAATTGGCGGTCGAAAGCTCGGATTTCTGGATCTCCAGCGTCTGGCGCGAGGCGGAAAGATCGCCGATCGTCGCCATCAGCCGGCGCTCGGATTCGCGCAGCCGCTCCTGATGGCGTTTCATCAGCGTGATGTCGGTTCCAACCGAGACCCTGCCGCCGTCGCGGGTGCGCCGCTCGTTGATCTGCAGCCAGCGCTCGTCGGCAAGCTGCACCTCCGTCGTGCGCGAATAGCCCGAGCCGTCGGCATCGGCGATCCGCCGCTCGATAACGGGACGGGCGGCAGCAGCATTGACGGTCGAGCGCTCGGTGCCGGGCACCAGCACGCTGTCCGGCAAGCCGTAAGCCTGCTGGAAATGCGTGTTGCACATGACCAGCCGATCGTTCTTGTCCCAGAGCACGAAGGCCTCCGAGGTGCATTCGATGGCGTCGGCCAGGCGCTGATCCGCTTCGGCGTAGCGCTGCGCGAGCCGATGCTGTTCGGTCACGTCCATGGCGATGCCGATCAGGTGGACGCGGCCGGAATTGCTGCGGATCACCTGGGCGCGGGCGCGCATCCAGACATAATGGCCGCCGGCATGGCGCATGCGGAAGATCTGGTCGACCTGGCCGGAATGGCCCTTGGCGATGGCGCGCGCGATCTCGTAGAGTCCGCCGTCATCGGGATGCATCAGCCGAGCGGCCTCGCCGAACCCCATCGTCTTGTCGGAACCCGGCAGGCCGAGCATGTCGTACATCGAGCGCGACCAGAAGAATTCGCGGTTCTCGAAATCGAAGTCCCACAGGCCGCAGCGGCCGCGTGACAGCGCCGTCTCGACGCGCAGGTTCGATTCCAGGAAAATGTCGTCGGCGTCGCGAGCGCGCTTCACCTGCGTGTAGTAGGCATATAGGATGACCAGCAGGATCGACGAGATGCCGGCAAACAGCGTAACATTGAGGGCCAGCTGCTCGCGCCAGAGCCGGCTGATCTCGTCGAGCGAGGTGGCGGCGACGATATAACCGCCGGCATTGCCCATCAGCGTGATTTCGGCATAGTGCGGCACGCCGCCGATGGTTGTTTCGATGACGCCGGCGCGGTCGCCGAAACGCCGGATCGTCGAGACCTCAGGGAAGAAATCGCTGACATTGCTGCCGACATGGGAAAGCCCGGCGGTCGTCGCGGCGAAAACCTTGCCGCTTGCCTGCACGAGCAGCACGAAGGCGCCGGTGTCGAGCCGGTCCTGCGGCAGGAACCTGGCGAGCCGGGCCTGCGCTTCTGCGATATCGCCGCTGTCGAAGATGTCTGATGTATCGGCAAACACCGCAGAGGCAGTCGCTGCCGAAAGCGCCGTGGCATGGCGGGCCGAGGCTTCCAGGCGGGAGTATTCGCTGACCATGCCGAAGAAATGCGACGCGGCGACGACGAACAGGAAGGCGACGATCAGCGCCGGAATGGCGCGCTTCAACAGCAGCTCGGCCTTCGGCAGATGCCGCAGAAGTGGTTCCGATGTCGCATGACCGGAAAGGCTGTCTCGCCAGGCTTTCAACCCGTCAAAATCGACACGCAGCCGTCCTCCGGCCACGGTTGCCCGCCGCACGTCCATCATCTCTTCGCCTTGTCCCTCGTGTGATTCGCGCGCCGCTCGCTCGAACCTGACCTAGAGAATCATGGGTGATTCGCCTTGTCCAGAGGCAAAGGTAAAAATCCGTTAACTATCTATGATTTCGCGTTTTTCGGGTGATTCAACCTGCTGGGCAACCGGCCGCCGCGTTTTTCACGACGGCCGGTCCAGGCAAACTACCCTTTAAGCGTGCGCTCGACGATATCGCGCACGTCTGTGGAAAGAGCGGTGGCCCGCTCGATCTGGAGCAGCGCCGAGCGGGCATGATCGGCACGCGCCGGTTCAAGCGCCCGCCAGGAGCGCATCGACGTGAGAATGCGGGCGGCAAGCTGCGGGTTGCGTTCGTCGATATCGAGAATTTGACCAGCGAGGAAACGATAGCCTTCGCCGTCGGCACGGCCGAAGCCGGTCGGATTGGCGAAGGCGAAGGTGCCGACCAGCGCCCGCATCCGGTTCGGATTGGTCCGCCTGAACAGCGGATCGTCCATCAGCGCGCGGATCCGTTCCAGGGTTGCTGCGCCCGGAATGCCGGCCTGGATTGCGAACCACTTGTCGATGACGAGAGCATTTCCCGCGAAACGGTCACGGAAGCTTGCCAGCGCCTCTGTTGTCTCCGCGCTGTCGGCGAAACGATGGGCGAGGATCGTCAGCGCATGGCTGAGATCGGTCATGTTGTTGGCCGCATCGAAGGCGGCCTTGGCGCGGGCCGGCGTCTGTTCGGCGTAGGAGAGGTAGGTGAGGGCGCTATTGCGCAAGGCCCTGAGGCCGGCGCTTTTCGCGTCCGGGCTGAAATCGCCCGATGTCGTCATCGCCGCGTAGAGGCCGGCAAAAACATCCTTTCCGGCATCGGCGATCTGCTTCAGGACCGCTTGCCGGCCGGCATGGATGGCATCGGGATCGTTGTTGCCGCCGAGTTCGCGGGCGATATCGGATTCGCTCGGCAGAGCCAGCGCCTGGGCGCGGAAGGCAGGCTCGAGGCCCTCGTCGGCGGCCGCCGCAATCAGCGTCTCGACAAAGGTCGCTTCGCAGACGACAGGCTTGCCCTCACGAGCGTCGCGGGCTGCTTTCAGGAGGTTCGGCAGCGCCAGATCGGTCAACGCCTGCCAGCGGGCGAAATGATCGGTCTCATGGCGGGCGAGGTGGGCGAGATCGGCCGGGCTCTGATCGAAATGCAGGTTGATCGGCGCTGAGAAGCTGCGGTTGATCGAAACGACCGGCCGCGAGCCAATGCCATGAAACACCGCCGTCTGCGTGCGGCCTGTGAGATGCAGCACCTCGCCGGTATATTCGGCGCCGTCGACCGAGCGAGGCTCGATCTTGCCGCCGTTCTCGCCGAACAGCGCCAGGCTGAGGGGGATATGCATCGGCTCCTTGTTCGGCTGGCCGGGGGTCGCAGGCGTCATCTGTTCGAGCGACAGGGTGAAGCTGCCGGCCGCCGCATCATAGCTGCCCGATGCGGTGACGAGCGGCGTGCCGGCCTGATGGTACCAGAGCGAGAACTGCGTGAGGTCGCGTCCGCTTGCATCCTCGAAGCATTTGACGAAATCCTCGATCGTCACGGCTTGGCCGTCATGGCGATCGAAATAGAGGTCCATGCCCTTCTTGAAGCCGTCCTTGCCGAGCAGCGTCGCGATCATCCGCGTCACTTCGCTGCCTTTCTCGTAGACGGTCGTCGTGTAGAAATTATTGATCTCGCGATATTGCGTCGGCCGCACCGGATGAGCGAGCGGGCCGCCATCTTCCGGGAATTGCTCCGATTTCAGATGGCGCACCTCGGCGATGCGCTTGACCGGCCGCGAGCGCTGGTCGGAAGAGAATTCGTGGTCGCGATAGACCGTCAGGCCTTCCTTGAGGCACAGCTGGAACCAGTCGCGGCAGGTGATACGGTTGCCGGTCCAGTTGTGGAAATATTCATGCGCGATGATCGCCTCGATATTGGCGTAGTCGGCGTCGGTGGCGAGTTCCGGATCGGCAAGGACGTATTTGTCGTTGAAGACGTTGAGGCCCTTGTTCTCCATCGCCCCCATGTTGAAGTCGGAGACGGCGACGATCATGAAGATGTCGAGATCGTATTCTCGCCCGAACCTCTCTTCGTCCCACTTCATCGAACGTTTCAGCGCGTCCATCGCATAGGCTGCACGCGGCTCGTTGCCGTGCTCGACATAGATCTTCAGCACCACTTCGCGGCCGGACATGGTGGTGAACGTGTCTTCGACGACGCCGAGATCGCCGGCGACGAGTGCGAAGAGATAGCTCGGCTTCGGATGCGGGTCGAACCAGGCGGCGAAATGCTTGCCGGGGCCGTAGCCGGCGCCGCCGAGGAAGTTGCCGTTTGACAGCAGCAGCGGGTTGGCGTCCTTGTCGGCGATGATGTTGACCGTGAACGGCGCAAGCACGTCGGGGCGGTCCGGGAAATAGGTGATGCGGCGAAAACCCTCCGCCTCGCATTGCGTGCAGTAGATGCCGCCGGTGCGGTAAAGGCCCATCAGCTTGGTATTGGCTTCGGGATTGATGATCGTGGTGATCGTCAGCTCGAAAGGCGCACTCTCCGGCAGGTCGCGCACCGTCAGGCTCTCCGGTGTTGCGTCATAACGCGAAGGGTCGAGCTCCACCTGGTCGAACAGCAGCCCTGACAGCGTCAGCTCGTCGCCGTCGAGCACGATCGGTGCTGCCGGATCGACGCCCGGGCGGCGATGAAAGATCAGGCGTGCCTCGACCTTTGTCTCCGTCGGGTCGAGTTCGAAAGTCAGGTCCACGCGTTCCAGCACGAAGTCGGTGGGACGGTAATCTGCCAGATGAATGACCTGGCCGGTATCTGTTCGCATGGTGTTTCCTGAAGACCGTTATTTGACAACCGCGGAATACAGAGGCGGGCGCACTCTGCCATAAATTTGTCGGGCATGATTACATTAAAGTCTGAACTAAAGTTAAAGCAAATTGCCCGCGAACACCAAGTTCACGGGCAAAATACTCTCTTGGAAACTGAAGGACGCGGCTGCCTGGGCGAGAGGCGCTACTTTAGATTGAGTGCCGCCTTGATCGTCGCGTCACTTTCCGTCCGCTGCACGACGACGCCGTACCAGCCAAGCCCGTCGTAATCCTCGTAGCCGAGGGTACGTGCAAAGGCGACGATCGAGCCGTTATTGTCGTAGTAGCTGCCCTTGGCCCGGCCGGACGGATTGGCGAGGGCGAAATGGGAAAACAGCAAGGCGGGGTTGGTGGTGGCGATCACCCGGCTCTTGCCGTCGAGCAACATGACCGTCGTTTTCTCCGCCAGCTGCGGCGGCAGGTTCGCCTCTTTCTCGACGATCGCCTGGCCCTGGTTCTGCCAGTCGAAATAGACGCCGAGCGTGCCGATCAGCCGTCCGTCGAGCTTGCCTTCCTCGCGGATGCCTGTGGCATAGACGAGTGCATGCCTGTTGTCATGGATCGGGCTGGCTTTGACTTCGTCGACACTATACGCGTCGCCGGAGGCGCAGGCAGACGCTGCGCGGAACCACGGATCGCCGGCAAGGCTTGTGCCGGCAATCTTGCGTTGGAACTTGGGATTTGCCGATGCGATCACCTTGCCCGAGAGATCGGTCATTACCAGATCGAGATAGACAGTGTAGAAGCGGTTGATGGCGCCGAGACGCTCCGCCGCGAAGGCGATGGTTTCCCGATCCGGGTTTCGCAGCGCCTGCCAGAGTGCCGGGTCCGTCGCCCACCAGCGCACATCGGCCGTGCGCTCGAAAAGGTTGCGGACAATCAACTGCACCAGCGTCTGCGCCAGGTCGGTGAGGCGAACGCCCTCCATCTCCTCGACCAGCGAATCCGCCATGGCGCGGCTGAGACCGATGCGGCCGAGCACGTTGCTCTCGAACCTGCCGGTGATGTCGGTGGCGATCTGCGCCAGCCGCTGCACCTCGTTGGCAACCACTGCAAAGCCCTTTCCGGTCTCGCCGGCTCTTGCCGCTTCGATCAGCGCATTGATGGCGAGCAGCTTGATCTGCTTGACGATATTGGTGTTGTCGGCGCTGAAGCGCTCGAGGTCGGTGCTGATGCCGTCGGTGACGACGCGCATCGAGCGCGGTGTCGCATTCTGCGACTGGGCAATGGTTTCGGCGCTAAGCGGCTTCATCAAATGATCCTGGAAGGGGCGGGCAATCGTTGCAGGGCGAAGAAAATTTCGACTAAGCAAAAACGATGCGTGCCTATGGTTTTCAATTGGTTAACACCGACCGGCCAAAGGCGAACATTTTGGGCGAAATGGCTGAAGAGAGCAAAAAATCGACGCGCGGGCGCGCATTCCGCACCGTCGAGCGCGCGCCCGAAGGTGATCTTGCGATTCTTCCACGCTGCTTGCGATTTTTTGGCCAATCGGGATTTTCTTCGCTACGATGGGAGACGTCATCTTCTGCGTTCCCGAGTCGAACGCGTCTCCCCGTTGCTGTTAAGTCGATATAAGAGCCAGGATCATGCACGCGGTTCTCAAAAACCCGATGAGAGGCATTGCGCTGAAGGTCTCGTCGGTCGTGGTCTTCCTGGCCATGCAGACCTTCATCAAGCTGGCCGGCTCCGACATCCCACCTGGCCAGGTCACCTTCTGCAGGTCCTTCTTCGCGCTTTTCCCGATCATGGCCTATCTTGCTTATATCGGGCAACTGCGCGCCGCCTTCTACACCGCCAATCCGGTCGGCCACCTCAAGCGCGGCACGATCGGCATCATGTCGATGGCTTTCGGTTTCTACGGCCTGCTGCATCTGCCGCTGCCGGAAGCGATCGCGCTCGGCTACGCCTTGCCGCTGGTCGCCGTCGTCTTCGCCGCGGTTTTTCTCGGCGAGACCGTGCGCATCTATCGCTGGAGTGCCGTCCTGGTCGGGATCGTCGGCGTCGCCATCGTTTCCTGGCCGAAACTCACGCTGTTTCGCGACGGCGGCATGGAGGCGGAACAGGCTGTCGGCGCGCTCTCCGTGCTGCTCTCGGCCGTGCTCGGCGGCATGGCGATGATCCAGGTGCGTCGTCTCGTCGAGGAGGAGAAAACGGCGACGATCGTGCTGTACTTCTCGCTCATCGCCTCGGTCTTTTCGCTGGCTTCTCTGCCGTTCGGCTGGCTCGTCCTGCCATGGCCGTCGGCACTCTGCCTCATCGCCGCCGGTTTTTGCGGCGGAATCGCGCAGATTCTGCTGACGGAAAGCTACCGCCATGCCGATGTCTCCACCATTGCGCCGTTCGAATATACCTCGATCCTGCTCGGCAGTATCGTCGCCTATTTCGTCTTCGGCGATGTGCCGAGCTTTACCATGCTGATCGGTACTCTTATCGTCATCTCCGCCGGCATCTTCATCATCTATCGCGAGCATCAGCTCGGCATCGAGCAGAGGGAGGCGCGCAGAGCCACGACGCCGCAAGCCTGACGCCCTGCAAGCGCATGATATGCAAGCTTTTAATGCATGGAGTGCTGCAGCGCGAAAATTGCTCGCAATGAGCGAAAAGAATGGTGAATTCTTGGGATATCGTTGCCTCACGGAATATGTTTGTTGAAGATGAGCGGATATCATTTATTCGAAGCTGTGCATGTCTGAATGGCCGCTGATACCGGGGAAGCTTTCGGTATTGCTGCTCCGAACGCCAGCCGGCGAGCGGAGGTGGAGAAAAGCATAATGGCATTCACGGCGGAGCAATTGGCGGGAAACGACTCCTTTCTGCTGAGCATCCGCTTTTTGGCTGGGCAGATGCGCGGCATGTTCGATGCCAGCCCGCGCCTGGCGCGATTGCTCGCTTCGCATCAGCGCTGGCTTCTGACCCAGACTGCCTATGCCCTTAACCTGGAATATGATCCGCGTGACCCGACCTCGGGTTTCACCGCCGTTCGGCTGACCGGACGCATCACCGCGCATAAGGTGGCGAGCCGCAACACCGTCCTCGCCTTCATCGAAGAACTCTACACCTACCGCTTCATTGTTCACACGCCCGGCGACGAGCGGCGGCGGCCACGTCATTTCGAGCCGGCTGACGTCAGCCATCAGGCGATGTTTGCCTGGATTCTTTCCAATCTCGGCGCGCTCGATCTGCTTGACGGCGGTCAAAGGGCCGCATTTTTCCAGGCAAACCCATCAATGATGCGGCTGGTTCAGCCGCGCATCGCCCGCCATTGCCTGGAAGATGCCGCCTGGCGCGAGCCGCCCGAACAGGTGGCGCTGTTCCTCTGGACGGAAGCCGGCGGCCTCGTGGTCGACAACTTCATCGCCCGAATGGATATGGAAAGCAGCGAGCCGGATAGGTTTTCCGTCGGCCGTGTCGAAACCCGTGCGCTCGCCGCCGATTTCATGATGTCGCGCACCCATCTCCAACGGCTCTTGGCAAAGGCGGCGCAACGCGGCTGCGTCGGCTGGGATGACGAACCACGCAAGGCGCACATTTGGATATCGCGGGATTTCGTCGAGCAATATTGCGCCTGGCAGGCGGTCAAGTTCGCCTATGTCGACGACGCCTTCGAATGGGCGAAAGCCCAGTTCGAGGCAATGGCCGTCTGATCAGAGAACGATTGCCGCAGCACTTGGGCCAATGCAGGGGGCAGCGTCGACCGGCTTGAGTGATAGCTCGCGCTCGTATTCCCGCGCGGCTGAGACCGCGACGCGGATATGCTCGAAGGTTTCGATGTTACGCAGAAGCGATATCAGGATCGTCATCTTGGGGTTACTCTTGACGCTAGAGCAATTCCAGGAAAAGTGCGAAGCGGTTTTCCCAGGCAAAGCGCGAAGCGCTTTTGCCGCGAATTGCGTAAAAACAAAGGGTAGAGTGGTTCGGCAGTCTAAACAGCAGGCGATGCGCCTGCCACTCAATATTGCTGGAAATCCGAAAAAATCGCGTCGGGGCGTGCTGTGCGGCCGTTGATGCCGGTGCCGCGGGCGATCATCTGTTCGTTCGCGGCAAAGCCGAAACGGCTGTAGCCGTGGGTGGTACGAACCTGGTCGCCGGCGAGGCGAAGGGTTTCAAACCCGCTATGGATAGGACGAAATCGTTTGTTCATGGCCTTGGTTCCTGTGGTTCCTCCCAAGACACCCCTCATATTGCGGTGCAGCATTGATTCCGCAATGCGCCACGGCGGGATGCAGCCATGCGGAGAACGCATAGATGAATTCATAAAATATTCAACTTTGGCTAATTTCTGAGCAGAGAGAGGGACTTAAGCTTCGCCTGAAAGGCGAGCAGGTCATTCCAGGCCAGCCGCTTGTTGACCGGCGCGGTCAGCAGATCCTGCGGATGCAGGCTGGCTATGGCAGGAATGACACAGTCCGCAGCGGCAATTTCCTTCCAACGGCCACGCAGGCCGTGGATCGTGTCGTTTTCGCCGAAGAAGAAGCGGGCCGAAAAATTGCCGAGCAACAGGATCACCTTGGGTTCGGCCAGCGCGATCTGCCGTTCGATGAAGGGCCGGCAGATGTCCATTTCCGCCGCCGAGGGCGCACGATTGCCAGGTGGCCGCCAGGGGATGACCTGCGTCAGCAGAACGCTCGAGCGCGTCAGCCCGATCGCCGTTAGCATCTTGTCGAACAGCTGGCCGGATTTTCCCGAGAAGGGCACGCCTTCGCGATCGTCTTCGGCACCCGGCGCCGAGCCGATCACCATGATACCGCTTTCGGCATCACCGCTGGCAAAGATGGTCGAGCGGGCGCTGTGCTTGAGGTTGCAGCCGTTGAAGGCTTCGATCGCAGTCTTGAGCTCAGCCAGGGATCGCGCGGTCTCGGCGACGAAACGCGCCTGCTGCACCGCCTCACCATCCGGGATCGCCGGCTGCGGACCGGACGCGGCGCGTTCGGCCGGGGGCGCCACTGCATTCGGACGCGGCGGTGTCCGGCCATCCCGAGCCACAGGCCGTTCCCCAGCGATGGGAGCTTGTGGCTGGGCCTGTGCCGCCGGGCGCCGGGCGGCCTTCATCGCTTCGAACTCGGCGAAGCGGTCGATCGCCTCTTCCTCCAGCAGCCATTCCACGCCGGCATCCGCATGGAAATGCAGAAGCGCTGCAAGCTCGGCGGGGGAGAGGTCGTTGGCGGAGATCATCTGACAGGTTTAGCGGAGAGACAGGGGCATTGGAAGGGCAGGCGACAGATTGCCCTTCCTTGCCTGATCTATTGCACAGTCCATTGCGAAATGTCGTCGCGTTCGCCGATCAGCGCCAGGCCATGGGCGATCGACAACAGCTCGCCGCCGCTCTCGATCCGGTCGCGCTCGAAGCGCTCGGTAAAGATGCGGCGCACCGCCGGCACGAAGGAGGTGCCGCCGGTCAGGAACACCTTGTCGATATCCCCGGGCTTTGTCTTGGTCTTGTCGAGCACGTCATCGAGCGCGCCTTCGATGCGGGCAAGATCCTCGGCGATCCAGCCTTCGAAGTCGCTGCGTCGGATGCTGCGATGTCCGCCGCGGCCGAGCGGCGCGAAATCGAAAGGCGCTTCCTCCGAGGCCGATAACGCCATCTTCGTCGCCGACACCGCCTGATAGAGCGGGTAGCCCTCGTCATGGTCGATGAGGTCGATGAAGATTTCGAGCTTTTCCGGCTCCAGGCTGGTGCGCACCAGCTTTTTCAGATCCTCGAATTCGCGTGTCGTCTTGAAGATCGACAGCTGGTTCCAGCGGCCGAAGCTGGAATAGTAGTTGGACGGAACTTCAAGGATCTTGTCGAAGCTTTTGAAATGGCTGCCCTTGCCGATCATCGGTGCGACGATGTTGTCGATCATCCTGTAGTCGAAATGGTCGCCGGCGACGCCGACGCCGGAATGGCCGATCGGCGTTGCCGTCAGCTTGCCGGCGGCCGTCTCGAAGCGGATCAGCGAATAGTCGGTCGTGCCGCCGCCGAAATCGGCGACCAGCACGGTCGCATCCTGCTTCAGGTTCTGCGCGAAGTAGAAGGCGGCGGCGACCGGCTCGTAGACATAGTGGATTTCCGGGAAGCCGAATCGTGACAGCGCCTCGTTGTAGCGTTGGGTCGCGAGGTCAGGATCTGGGCTGGCGCCGGCAAAATGCACCGGCCGGCCGGTGACGATGCGGCTGACATCCGAAGGCCAGTGGTCGCCGGCGTAATTGCGCAGGCGCCTGACGAAAACCTCCATCAGATCCTCGAAATTATGCCGCTTGGCGTAGATCAGCGTGCCCTGGAACAGCGCGCTTGCCGCAAAGGTCTTGATCGACTGCAGAAAGCGGCATTCGCCGGGATTGTCGATGAACTGGCGGATCGCCGCATGGCCCGCCTCCACCTTCAGTGCTGAAGCGCCGAGTTGCGCATCCTTCATGAAGGAAAGCGCCGTACGCATGCTGTCGGCCGTGCCTTCCGTGCTCGTGAATGCCATCGAGCGCGTCGCCCCGCCATCCGCCATGGCGAGAACCGTATTCGTCGTGCCGAAGTCCAAACCCAGCGCCTGAGCCATGCCCGCACCTCTTCCTGCCGATTGTTATTGGAAACGGAGCAGCACTCCGCGATAGGGCGAAAGGACGCCCCGGATCAAGGAGGGCGGGTGATGCCACAGTGGCGCGACACATTCAAGAGGATCGAAAGTCGATGTGATCGCGGACGCACTTCTTCTCGCGGTCGGAGAAAGGAAGTTCGCAGCAAGGGCTACTGCATAATCCCGGAAATCGGAATCGATTTAAGGATGGATTATGCAGCAATTCAGAGTGTTACAGCGCCGCGCGTCTGAAAGGACGCGCGGCGCTGTAATTGGCAAGACCGAATTCAGAGGGCCGTCATCATTCGGCTGCCATTGCCCTTGCCTCCTGCACCACCGGCTCTTCGGCCTTCTTTCCGCCGATCAGGCGGCCGAGGAAGTTGCCGAAGCGGTCCATCTCGACGAAGATGACGGGGGTGATGAAGAGTGTCAGCATCTGCGAGACGATCAGGCCGCCGACGACGGCGATGCCGAGCGGCTGGCGCAGTTCCGAGCTTGCGCCGCTGCCAAGCGCGATCGGCAGGGCACCGAGCAGGGCGCAGAAGGTCGTCATCATGATCGGCCGGAAGCGGCGGACGCAGGCCTCGTGGATTGCCGCCGTCGCCTTTTCGCCCGTCGTGCGCATGGTCTCCACCGCCACGTCGATCATCATGATCGCGTTTTTCTTGACGATGCCGATCAGCATCAACAGGCCGATAAGAGCGATGATCGACAGGTCGAAGCCCATGATCTTCAGCGCCAGCAGCGCGCCGAAGGCCGCGGCCGGCAGGCCGGAGAGGATGGTGAGCGGATGGATGAAGCTCTCATAGAGCACGCCGAGCACGACATAGATGGTCAGCACCGCCGCCAGGATCAGATAGGGCGTATTGCCCTGCGACTGCTGGAAGATCTCCGCCGTGCCGCCATAGGAGGTGAAGACGTCTGCCGGCGTGGCGATGTCCTTCTTGATCTGGTCGACCGCTGCCGTCGCATCGCTGAGCGAGACGCCTTCCGGCAGGTTGAAGGAAACCGTGGTCGAGACCAGCTGCCCCGTCTGGTTGATGGTGACCGGGCCGGTGGTGCGTTGCACATGGGCAAAGTTCGACAGCGGCACCAAGCTGCCATTGGCGGAGGCGACACGGATTTCCGACAGCTTCTGGTCGTCCCAGGGTTTGCTGGTGTCATATTCAACGATGACGTCGTAACTATCGCCGGTCGACTGGATTTCCGCAGCCGAATAGCCGCTGAAAGACTCCTGCAGCGTCGTGCGTAGCGTGTCGTTGTCGATCCCATAGGCGGCTGCCCGCTCGGTATCGATGACGATATTCGCCTGCAGGGCGTTGTTCTGGGCGTCCGAAGTCACGTCGGTAAACAGGCGGTTCTTGCGCATCTCCGCCTGAATCTTGCCGGCCCAGAGGTTGGTCTGATCGGCACTCAGCGCCTGCACCACCAGCTGATACTGGCTGGCGGTCTGGCGGCCGCCGAAGCGCAGGCTCTGGTTCGGTGTCACAAAGGCCTGCAGTCCGGGGATCTTGTTGATCGCCGTGCGCAGCTCGCGCAGCGTCTGGTCAAGCGGCGGACGCGCCTTCTTGTCCTTGAGTTCGACGAACATCGAGCCGTTGTTCTGCGGTTTGTTCGGATTGCCGCCGATCGTCGACATCACGTGGTTGACCGCCGGGTTCGCTTTGACGGCCGCCGCCGCCTGCTGCTGCAGCGCTTCCATGGCGGAATAGGAAATGTCCTGCCTTGCCTGCGTGCTGATCGTCAGGCGGCCGATATCTTCCTGCGGGAAGAAACTCGTCGGCAGCGTCATGAAGAAATAGATCGTCAGCGCCACCGAACCGAGGAAAACGCCGAGGACTATGGGGCGATGCTGAAGGCACCAGCCGACCGCCCTGTCGTAGCCTTTGAGCGTCCGCTCGAACCCGGCATCGAAGATGCGGATGATGAGCGGTGGGCGGCTGTGATTGTTGGAGAGACGCGAGCCGAGCATCGGCGTCACAGTCAGCGAGACGATGGCCGACGAGATGATGGCGATGGCAACCACCATGCCGAATTCGTTGAACACGCGGCCGACGACGCCGCCCATCAGCAGGATCGGGATGAACACCGCAATCAGCGAGACCGACATGGAAATGATCGTGTAGCTGACTTCGCCCGCGCCCTTGATCGCCGCTTCCCGCACCGGCATGCCTTCCTCGACATGGCGCAGGATGTTTTCGAGCATGACGATCGCGTCGTCGACCACCAGCCCTACGGCCAGCGTCAACCCGAGCAGCGAGATGTTGTCGATGCTGTAGCCAAGCACATACATCATGCCGAAGGTCGAGATCAGCGACAGCGGAACGGCAAGTCCGGGAATGATCGTTGCTGTGGCATGACCGGTGAAGAGGTAGATGACGAGAACAACGAGACCGATCGTCAAGAGCAACGTGAACTTCACGTCTGAAATGGCATCGCGAATGGGTTTTGCTGCGTCGTTCATGACGACGGTATTCACCGAGGGCGGGATTTCGGCGTGAAGCTGCGGCAGCTTGGCGTTGATCGCATCGACGACATCGACCGTGTTGGCATCCGGCTGACGTTGAATGGCGAGGATGATGCCGCGCTGGCCGTCATACCAGCTACCGGTATACTGGTTCTCGACACTGTCCTGCACATCGGCGATATCGCCGAGGTGGATCGGCGCACCGTTCGGACTGGCGATGACGAGCGAGCGGAATTGTTCGGCGTTGGTGCGCTGTGTGTTTGCCGTGATGGTCATGCTCTGCGAGTTGTTCTGCAGCGTTCCCACCGGCTGCTGGCTGTTGGCCGCAGCTAGCGCCTTGTTGACGGTATCGATGCCGATGCCGCGGGTCAAAAGCTTGTTGGGATCGACCTCGACGCGCACGGCATAGGTCTGCGCACCGTAGACGCTGACCTGGGCAACGCCGGGGAGGGTGGAAAGCGATGGCGAGATGATGTCCTCGGCGATCTCGTCGAGCTTGCTGCGCGGCATGGTGTTGCTCTGCACCGAGAGCAGCATCACCGGCGCATCGGCCGGATTGGTCTTGCGGTAACTCGGCGGCGTTGTCAGGTTGTCGGGCAACTGCCTTGTCGCATGCGAGATTGCCGCCTGCACGTCGGCTGCGGCGGCGTCGATATTGCGGTTGAGGTCGAACTGCAGCACGATGCTGCTGCTGCCGAGCGAACTCGAAGCGCTGATTTCGCTGATCCCGGGAATGGTCTCGAACTGCTTGATCAGCGGTGTCGCAACCGAGGTCGCCATCGTCTGCGGCGAGGCGCCGCTCAGCTGCGCCGAAACGTTGATCGTCGGAAAATCGACCTGCGGCAGTGCCGCGACGGGCACGAGCTGGTAACCGGCAAGGCCGGCCAGAATGACGCCGATGGCAAGCAGCGTCGTCGCGACGGGCCGCTGAATACAGAAATTGGGGATCATTGCTGAGCTCCCACCGCGATCGTCTCGGACTGCTGCTTCCGAGGCTCTTCGGCGGACGCGACATCAAGCGCCTTTTCGTCGAACTGCTCGTTGATCGCCTGCTGGTTGCTGAGCTGGCCCTGGCCCTCGACGACGACGTGATCGCCTGCCGAAAGACCCGATTCGATGGCGGTGAAGCCGCCATTTGCGCGGGCGACGGTGAGCGGTGTCAGATACGATTTGCCGTCCTTGGCGACGAAGGCGAAGAATCCCTCCGGGCCAGGACTGACGGCAACCGTCGGCACCACCACCTGCTGTTCGTCATTGTTGAAATGCACCACGATATTGACCGACTGGCCGGGCCAGAGTGCGCCGGAGGCATTCTCGAATTTCGCCTTGGCGAGGATCGTGCCCGAGGCCGTGTCGACCGTATTGTCGTAGAAGCTGATCTCACCCTTTCGGACCTGTCCCTTGGTGGATTTGGGAACCGTGCTGACCTCGACCGGACCGGCTGACAGAGCGCTCTTCAACGTTCGCAGGTAGCGTTCCTGCAGGTGGAATTTCACATAGATTGGGTCGTATTTGGCGATGGTGACAATTGCCGCGCCGGCACTGAGGAAGGCACCTTTGCTGACGGCGATATCGCCGAGCCGACCATCGAAGGGCGCGCGAATGTCGGTGTGCTCGAGGATGACCTGATCGGAGGCAAGCGATGCTTTGTCGGCGTCAACAGTGGCTGCGGCGGTATCACGGGCGGCGACCGCCTGGTCGAGGCTCTGTTGGGTGCCCGCCTTCTGGTCGAACAGGTCCTGCGCGCGCGTCAATGCGGTCGCGGCCTCCGAAAGGGTGGCGGTGTCGCGCACGATCATTGCATTGTCCTTGTCGACCGCTGCCTTGGCGGTGCGGCCGTCCAGCTTGGCGATCAGGTCGCCGGCTTTGACGGTCGCCCCATCCTGCGCATCGATGCTGACGATCAGGCCCTGTTCCTGTGCGGCAATGGTCGTGTTGTCATCGGCATCGGCCCAGCCTGTCGCCGTCACATCGGTCGGCAGCGTCGTTTTCACCGCTGCGACTGTTTTGACGACAGTCGGGCCACCGCCGCCGCGTCTGCGCCCGCCGCCCTGATGTTGCCCACCGTTCTGCGCTTGATCGGCCTGTCCTTGACTGGCCTGCGCCTGATCGCCCTGTGCTTGCTGCCCATCACCATTGCTGCCGGCCGGCTGCTTGATGAACTGCGAGAGGGTGGGAATGCGAGAGGCATAAGGGACGAGATTTCCGAATTGCCAGACGCCGACGGCGGCAACTGCGATAACGCTGACAGTGATCCAAAATTTCTTCATGGGCGACAAACCGGATGTTGAACAAGGTTGCGAATTTTATGCTCCGATTGAGCCACTTATATTGCGGCGCAAAAAAGACATAATTCCCGGGTCGCAATCACTAAGTGGTTATAACGGCTTAAATTTTTGTAATGAATATTCCGTAATATTCAAACTATACTAATATAGGCGGTATGTACCCGATGGCCGTTTGACGGCTGCGGCGGGAGGCCCTTCGCAAGAAGACGACATCAACCCGCAAGCCGTCGATGGCGCGGGAAGACCGCGGAAAAACCAGAGAAGGCAGGTCGTCATGACCGAGTTGAACGCCAGCGAGTTTCGCTCTCTCATCATAAGCGTGTTTCCCGAACTTACGGCCTCCGCCTTCAAGCTGGCGGCGAAGGGTTGGGATTCGCTTGCCGTCGACGTCGATGACACGCTGATCTTCAAGTTTCCCCGCCATTCGGGCGCGGAAAGAGCGCTTGTGAAGGAAGCAGCTTTGCTCGACATCATCAGGCCGTCGCTGTCGATGGCGGTTCCAGACATGCACATTCACGATGGGCCGCCGATCTTCTCCAGCCATGCCAAGCTCGAGGGCGAACATCTCATTGCCGAGGATTATGATGCGCTTGGCGAGAGTTATCGTCGGCGCCTCGCCGATGATCTTGCGCGTTTTTACGCCGAGCTGCACGTGCTCGATGCCGATCGTATGCGGTCGGCCGGCGCCGGGCCGATCCAGCCATGGCAATCGCCGGAAGCGCTGCGAAGCAAGGCCTTACCGCTGCTGCCACCCGACCTCAGGAGCTTTGCGCAGGCCATTCTTGCCGATTTCGAAACCTTGCCGCCTGATCCTCACGGCAACATCTACGGCTTCTTCGACGGCCATGGCTGGAACATGGCTTTCAACCATGCGCAAGGGAGGCTCAACGGCGTCTACGATTTCGCCGATTCGGGCTTCGGTCCGCTGCACCAGGAATTCATCTACTCGAACTTCATCTCGCCCGATCTGACCGCCCGCATCGTATCGGCCTATGAAATGCTGACCGGACGCCGGCTCGACCGGCGGCGCATTGCGATCCTGACGGGTTTCCATCGTCTCTCCGAGCTCGCCGAATTTGCCGACGATCCGGCCTATGTCGAACAGATGATCCGAAGTGCTGCGACGTGGGCGGGGGCCGTCCACGTCGGCTGAAGCGAAGCCCTCAGACCGATCGGGCCGCGCCGCCGTCGCAGCGGATCAGCGAGCCGGTGATGTAGCTTGCCGGCTGGCTGCAAAGGAAGGCCGCCGTTGCGGCAAATTCCTCTACCCTGCCATAGCGGCCGACCGGAATGCGTGCTTCCTTGTCGGTGCGGATATCTTCGAGGCTCTTGCCCGTCCGCTTTGCCGCCGCCCCGTCGAGATCGTCGAGCCTGGCGGTCAGGATGCTGCCCGGCAAGAGCAGGTTGGTGGTAACGCCGAAGCCGCCTACTTCTGAGGCAAGCGTCTTGCTCCAGCCGGCAAGTGCCGGACGCAGCGTATTCGACAGCGCCAGATTGGCGATCGGTTCGATCACCCCCGAGGAGGCGACCGTCAGGATGCGGCCCCAGCCCTGCGCCTTCATGCCGGGCAGCAGCGCATTGGTCAGCGTGATCACGCGGGCGACCATGGAGATAAAATAGGTCTCGAGCTTTTCACCCGTCATGTCTTCGGTCGTGCCGGGCTTCGGCCCGCCGGTATTGTTGACGAGGATATCGAGGCCGCCGAATTTTTCGGTCACCGCCGAAGTCGTCGTCTCGACGAAGCGTTCATCCCCGAGATCGGCCCAGATCCAGTCGGCCCGGCCTTTGCCTTCGGCATTGATTGCCTTGCAATTGGCCTCCAGCTGCTCGCCGCTGCGCCCGCAGAGCAGCACATTTGCGCCTTCGCGCGCCAGTGCTGTGGCGATGCCGAGGCCGAGCCCACGCGAAGAGGCGAGCACGAGCGCCCGTTTGCCTTCGATGCCGAGATCCATGATCGTTCCCTCCAATATCTTCGAGCGATGTATAAGGCGCATGCGGCGGAAAAGGGAAGGGCGTGTGATCGGTCCGGCGTCGTTTGATAATTGACGTTAACGTCAACGGCATATAATTCTGGCGCGCAAAGCACGTCATTGTGCGAATTGAAGATTGGCTGTCGTATCCCGGCTCGACAACGCTTTCTCGTTTTGACAAGAAAGTGCCTATGACGGGGTGACGGCCGCGTGCCGCCAAGCGGAGACAAGTGAATGACCGAGACGACTGAGCTGCCCGAACGCGAGAGCATGGAATTCGACGTCGTGATCGTCGGCGCCGGTCCGGCCGGTCTTTCGGCGGCGATCCGGCTGAAGCAGGTCAATCCGGAGCTGTCGGTCGTCGTGCTCGAAAAGGGCTCGGAGGTCGGCGCCCACATCCTCTCCGGCGCCGTCGTCGATCCGATCGGCATCGACCGCCTGCTGCCCGGCTGGCGCAGCGAAAGCGACCATCCCTTCAAGACCGAGGTCACCGCTGACCATTTCCTGCTGCTCGGTCCAGCCGGCTCGATCCGGCTGCCGAATGTGCTGATGCCGCCGCTGATGAACAATCACGGCAACTACATCGTCTCGCTCGGGCTCGTCTGTCGTTGGCTGGCAACGAAGGCCGAAGAACTCGGTGTCGAGATCTATCCGGGCTTTGCCGCCACCGAGGTGCTCTACAATGACGAGGGTGCGGTGATCGGTGTTGCCACCGGCGACATGGGGATCGAGAAGAATGGCGAACCCGGCCCGAACTACACCCGCGGCATGGAACTGCTCGGAAAATATGTGCTGATCGGCGAGGGCGTGCGCGGCTCGCTTGCCAAGCAACTGATCGCCAAGTTCGATCTGCAAAAGGATCGGCAACCACAAAAGTTCGGCATCGGCATCAAGGAACTCTGGCAGGTCAAGCCCGAGAACCACCGTCTCGGCCTGGTGCAGCATTCCTTCGGCTGGCCGCTCGGCATGAAGACCGGTGGCGGCTCCTTCCTCTATCACCTGGAAGACAATCTGGTCGCCGTCGGCTTCGTCGTCCATCTCAACTACAAGAACCCCTATCTCTATCCCTTCGAGGAATTCCAGCGCTTCAAGACCCATCCGGCGATCCGCGGAACCTTCGAGGGCGGCAAGCGGCTCTCCTATGGGGCGCGTGCCATCACCGAGGGCGGTTACCAGTCGGTGCCGAAGCTCTCCTTCCCCGGCGGCGCGCTGATCGGCTGTTCGGCCGGTCTCGTCAACGTTCCGCGCATCAAGGGCAGCCACAATGCGGTGCTGTCCGGCATGCTGGCGGCTGAAAAGGTCGCTGCCGCCATCGAAGCCGGCCGCAGCCATGACGAGGTCACCGAGATCGAAAACGAATGGCGCAAGGGCGACATCGGCAAGGATCTGAAGCGCGTGCGCAACGTCAAGCCGCTGTGGTCGAAGTTCGGCACGGCGCTCGGCGTAGCGCTCGGCGGTCTCGACATGTGGACCAATACGCTGTTCGGCTTCTCGTTCTTCGGCACGCTTGGTCACGGCAAGACCGACGCGCAGTCGCTGGAGCCGGCCGCACAGCACAAGCCGATCGCCTATCCGAAGCCGGATGGCGTGCTGACCTTCGACCGCCTGTCCTCGGTGTTCCTGTCGAACACCAATCACGAGGAGGACCAGCCGGTGCATCTGCAGGTCAAGGACATAGGCCTGCAGAAGCGATCGGAACACGATATCTATGCCGGCCCGTCGACCCGTTACTGTCCGGCCGGGGTCTATGAGTGGGTGGAGAAGGACGGGCAGGAGACCTTCGTCATCAACGCCCAGAACTGCGTGCACTGCAAGACCTGCGACATCAAGGACCCCAACCAGAACATCAACTGGGTGCCGCCGCAGGGCGGTGAGGGGCCGGTCTATCCGACTATGTGAGGCGGATTATCAACGCCGCCGACATTTTTTACGTGCTGACGCCTTCGTGATTACTTGCGGAGGGCGGTCGTTAGCCGTTCGTTAACCATAATCTTCTTAGCTTGCGACACCATGTTGACGCACTAAGGACACATTCATGACGATCTCCCGCCGGGGCTTCTTGATCGCTCTGCCGCTTTTTGTTGCCGGCTGCTCTTCGACCGGCCTGAACAGCCAGACAAATTATGCCGCACTCCCGGATGAAAAATTCCCGTTGAGGCAGGTGCCGATCGACAAGATCAAGCCGGAACTCCGCCGTCAGGACGTGACCTACGAAACCACCCATGCGGCCGGAACCGTGGTGGTCGATACACCGGCGCGTCGCGCCTACTATGTCCTCGGCGATGGCAGGGCGGTGCGGTACGGCGTCGGCGTCGGTCGCGAGGGGCTGGCATTTGCCGGCGACGCTTATATCGGCCGCAAGGCCGAGTGGCCGAGTTGGACGCCCACCGAAAACATGCAGCGTCGCGAAGAGCGCTATCGCAAGCTCGCCGGCGGCATGCCGGGCGGCCCGAACAACCCGCTCGGCGCACGGGCGATGTATCTTTATCGCGGCGGCGGCGACACGCATTTCCGCATTCACGGCACCAATCAGCCGCAATCGATCGGTCTTGCAATGTCGAGCGGCTGTATCCGCATGATGAACCACGACGTGATCGACCTCTATAGTCGCGTCGAAGTCGGCGCCAGGGTCGTCGTCATCCAGGCTTGAACAATCAAATCAGCTTCATTGAAAGCCGCCGCAGCAATCGCTGCGGCGGCTTTCGACTTTTGTCGGCCCGGCTGGCGGTCAGCGGCGTTGGGAGGCGATCCCCGTGGAAAGCGCTACGCCGATGCCGGTGATCACGGCGGCGCTGATTTCCGTCAGGCCGATCGGTTCTCCCAGCAGGAAGCCGCCGCCAAGCGTTGCCAGCACCGGCGTCAGCGCCGTGAAGGCGGCGGCCTGTGTTCCGCCGAGTGTTTTGACGGCGGTGCCGTAGGCCACCATGGCGACGAGGCCGGAAAGAATGCCCTGGCTCAGCACCTGCAGACCGATTTCCTGGAACGGAGCCTGCGGCAGCGAGATGCCGAAGATCAGCGCAAGCGCGCCCATGATCAGGAAGGACCAGACGGCGATCAGTGCGCTTGCCTGCACGGCCGTCAGACCGGAGCGGCGGAAAGCATGTGTATAGCTTGCCCATAAAGCGGCGCCGGCCGGCAGCAGCACGAAGCTCGTCCATGGTAGCGAGGCGTCTGCGAGGCTGCGCGTGAGCAGGATCAGCACGCCGGCGACGATCGCGACCAGGCCGGCGACGCGGGTGCTATCGGGTCTTTCGCCAAACAGCACGATGCCGATCAGCGCCGCGGCGAGCGGCATCGAGCCGCCGAGCAGGATGCCTGAAGAGGCAGCCGGCGTCGAATGGATGGCCAGCGTGGTCAGTAGGAAGAAAACGGCGCCGGAGCCGGACACCATGATCGCCAGCAGATGCAGCGGCACGGACTTCGGCAACAGTCCGGTCTTCAGCCAGACGGGCGAAAGCACGAGTGCGGGAATTCCAAAGCGGATCAGCCCGATGTCGATCGAGCCGAGCGGCGTTGCGGCGCTGTGGCGGGTGACGAGAAACCATGTCGCCCAGATCAGTACGGTAACAGTGCCGCCGGCATAACCCAGTGCCTGTGAAGGCGACTTGTCGTTCGTCAATGCAATGCTGGTCATCGTCCTGTCCCTTCCTTCATCCGGAGCCTTTCCGGTTGAGGAAAAGATTAGTCCCAGAGGGCAGGGCATGTCCTTGCTATCTCTAGCTCAAAAATCATGCTATGCGCAATCTTCTGCCAATGGACGCCAGCAGGGATCGCGAAAATGCCAAATCTCGATAAATTCGATATTGCCATTCTGAGGTGCCTGCAGGAGGATGCGCGCGCCACCAATGTCGAAATCGCCGAGAAGGTGAACCTTTCGCCGTCGCCCTGCCTGCGCCGCATCCGCAATCTCGAACGTTCCGGTATCATCCGCGGCTACACGGCCGATATCGACCGCAAGGAGGTCGGGCTCGGCCTGACCGTCTTCGTCGAATTCAAGGTCGTCCATCACAGCCGCGAGAATTCCGAGGCGCAGCAGAAGGCGCTGCTGGCCATCCCCGAGATCGTCTCCTGCTTCCTGATTTCGGGCACGGCCGATTTCCTCGCCGAAGTGGTGGTCGAGGATCTCGCCGCCTATGAGCGGCTGCTGACCGAAACGCTGTTGACCTTGCCGAATGTCAGCGACATCCGCTCCAACTTCGCCATCCGCAGCATCAAGACGCACGGACCGTTGAAGCTGCCCGAGGGAAAATAGTTCCCCTCTGGCCTGCGGGCAGTTTGTTGACGAACAATACTCTTTTTTTCGGACTAGTGCCCGGAGCCCGCCCGTCAGACCTCTCGCAAGGCACGTCCCCTCGCCCCGATTTTACGGGGAGAGGGTTAGGGTGAGTGGCATTTTCGCCCTAGAGCAGCGTCCCGCTGAGGATGAGCAGGGCTACCGAGAAGTAGATAACGAGCCCGGTGACGTCGACCAGCGTGGCGACGAAGGGGGCTGAGGCGCTGGCCGGATCGAGCCGCAGCTTCTGCAGCAGGAAGGGCAGCATCGAGCCGCAGATCGAGCCGAAGGTGACGATCCCGATCAAGGCGGCAAACACCGTGACGGCGACCATCTGCCAGTGCGGACCGTAGTCGTACAGCCCGGCCGACTGCCAGAAGACGATGCGGATGAAGCCGACGAGGCCGAGGATCGCGCCGAGCACGATGCCGGTGGGAAGTTCGCGCAGCAGCACTTTCCACCAGTCCGAAAGCTTCAGCTCGCCGAGCGCTAAGGCCCGGATGATCAGCGAGGTCGCCTGCGAACCGGAATTGCCGCCCGAGCTCATGATCAGCGGGATGAACAGCGTCAGCACCACGGCCTTTTCCAACTCGCCCTCGAAATGCTGCATGGCGCTTGCCGTCAGCATTTCGCCGAGGAACAGGGCGGCCAGCCAGCCCGCGCGCTTGCGGATCATGCCGGCGAAGCCGATCTTCATGTAGGGCTGGCCGAGCGCCTCCATGCCACCGAACCTCTGGGCCGCTTCCGTCGTGTCGGAGATCATCGTGTCGATTACGTCGTCGACTGTGACGATGCCGAGCACCTGCCCATGTTCGTCGGTGACCGGCAGAGCGAGCAGGTCGTGTTTGCGGATCAGCCGGGCGACATCCTCCTGCTTCATCAGCGGATTGGCCGAAACCGGCGTGCCCTTCTGCGCCACCGAGAGAATGGAAGAATCCGGCTCGCCGGTGATCAGGCGGCGCAGCGTCACCACATGCATGAGCGCGTGGCTGATCTCGTCGAGAACATAGATGGCGTAGACGGTCTCGCGCGAGCGTTCGACCTGGCGCACATGGTCAAGTGTCTGGGCGACGGTCCAGTTCACCGGCACGCTGACGAATTCCGTCGTCATGATGCCGCCGGCCGTACGCGGCGGGTAGCCCATCAGGTGCTGGATCGCGATGCGAACCGGCTCGTCGAGGCTGGCAAACAGCCGGGCGCGGGTCTCGCCGTCGAGTTCGAGCAGCACGTCGGCAACACGGTCGTTGGACATGCCATGCAGGAGCCGTGCAGCGTCCTCGGCGCTGATCAGCGCCAGGATCTGTGCAGCGTTGCGAAGCTCCGGCCGGTCGAGGATGTTGACGGCATAATCGAGCGGCATGCCGGTCAGCACGCGACCGGCGTCCTGGACGGTCAGTGCGTTCAACGATTCGACGTGTTCGGCGATCGTTGCGCCGCGGCTGTTGTTGATGAAGGCACGGGCGGCATGACCTGCCCGAAGAGGGAAGCGATTGATGTTCATGTGAGGCTCGCCTTTCCGTCGATCCGCCGTAGCGTTCCGACGGGCGAGCCGACAGGAGTCGGTCAGCGCACGAGGGCCGCGTACGGCAAGGGCAATCGACTGCTACTGTCGCTTGGCATCGTTAAGATGGCTCCGTTGAAATCCGTGGAAGACAGGTGTCATTCACGTGAGATGCTAGGTGGTCCCGAACGCGAAAAAAGTCAAGCGGGGTAAAAGCTTAACGCCAGAATGTCGCACCCTGCGATGCGGCATTATGGGCAGACATGCTTTACGCAGTCTTGCAGAGTTCCAAAGGAGTGGCCTGCAGGGTTGCGGCATCAGAATCCGGCAAGCACTACCTTGCCCTTCATCCTGCCGCTTTCGACCATGGCATGCGCCTTCTTGAGATTCGCAGCATTGATCGGCCCGACGATTTCCGAAAGCGTCGTGCGGATCTTTCCGGCGTCGACAAGCTCGGAAACCTTGTTCAGCAGCTTGTGCTGCTCGATCATGTCAGGCGTGCCGTAGAGCGGGCGGGTAAACATCAATTCCCAATGAACCGAGGCGGCCTTGCGCTTGAAGGGCACGATGTCGAGCGTCTTCGGGTCGTCGATCAGCGCGAAGCGGCCCTGCGGCGCAATCGCTTCGACGACGTCGGCGATATGGCTGTCGGTATTGGTGGTCGAAAATATGAATCCCGGCGCGCCGATGCCGAGCGCTTCCACCTGTGGCGCGACCGGCTTGGAATGATCGACGACGTGTTGCGCGCCGAGGTCCTTCACCCACTCCTGTGTTTCCGGCCGCGACGCGGTCGCGATCACGATGAGATCGGTCAGCGTTCGGGCGATCTGGATGGCGATCGAGCCGACGCCGCCCGCGCCGCCGATGATCAGGATGGCGCGTGCCGCTCCGGAAACCGCATCCTGCACCTTCAGTCGGTCGAAAAGAGCTTCATAGGCCGTGATCGCGGTCAGCGGCAGGGCGGCTGCGGCAGCGAAATCGAGGCTTTTCGGTTTGGTGCCGACGATGCGCTCGTCGACGAGATGGAATTCGGCATTGCTGCCCGGCCGGCTGATGACGCCGGAGTAGAATACCGCGTCGCCAGGTTTGAACAGCGTGACCTCAGCGCCGATCGCCTTGACGATGCCGGCGGCGTCCCAGCCGAGCACCTTGAGTTCGTCTGCGGGTGGTGCGGAATGGGCGCGTACCTTCACATCGACGGGATTGACCGAAATCGCCTTGATCTCGACGAGCAGATCGTGACCGTTGGCCTCCGGCATCGGCAACTCGACATCGATCAGCGAGGTCTCGGCGGAAATCGGTTGGGGCGTTTTGTAAGCGACGGCGCGCATGGGAGACTCCTGTGTTCATTGCACGGAAGCTAGATGCGCACTATGTTCCGACAACGCAAGAATGCACAAATTCTGTACGTAGTACCCAAAAGGATACTGTAAAATGTCGTTGCCGCGCGCCAAGCTCGTCAAGAACTTTCCCGGCTGTCCGGTCGAGGCGACGCTGAGTTACCTTGACGGCAAATGGAAGGGCGTGATCCTCTTCCATCTGATGGAAGGTACTCTGCGTTTCAACGAACTGCGCCGCAAACTGCCAGCCGTGACCCAGCGCATGCTGACCAAGCAACTGCGCGAACTGGAAGAGTCCGGTCTGGTGTCGCGCACCGTCTTTCCGGTGGTGCCGCCGCGCGTCGAATATGCAATGACGCCGCTCGGCATGACGCTGAAGCCGGTCATTCGAGCGCTCGCCGCCTGGGGCGATGATTATGTCTTCTGCAACCCTGAAGGCCGCGAGCTGCGCATGACCTCAGACGGCCTGTGCGCTCCGGTCGCGGCGCTCCAGACGTAGCGAGGCTGCAAAAACGAAGAGGCCGAGGAAGGACAGTGCCGCGCCGACATAGCCGGTTGCCGCAAAACCGTAGCCCCAAGCGATGACGAGGCCGCCGAGCCAGGCGCCGATCGCATTGGCGATGTTGAAGGCGGAATGGTTGGAGGCGGCGGCAAGCGTCTGAGCATCGGCAGCGACATCCATCAGCCGCGTCTGCAGCGCCGGGCCGGCGGCGAAACCGCAGCCGACGAGGAAAACCGAGAGGCCGAGCATATAGGGATTGGCGGCAGTCAGCGAGAAGGTGGTCAGCACGACGATATTATAGACGAGCGAGCCACCGATCGTACCGAGCAGCGATTTGTCCGCGAGCCACGAACCTATGAAATTGCCGGCATTCATGCCGACGCCGAAGAGCACCAGCATGATCGGAACGGCTGTTTCCGGCAGCATCGCCACCTCAGTTGTCGTCGAGGCGATATAGCTGAACATCGCAAACATGCCGCCGTAACCGACGGCGGCGATGCCGAGCGTCAGCCATACCTGCGGCCGGCGGAAGGCGCCGAGTTCGCGCAGGAAGCTTGCCTCCTCGGAAACCCTGTCCTTGGGCACGTAGAACCAGATCAGCGCCACCGTCAAAAGGCCAAGCACGCCGACCGAGAAAAATGCGATCTGCCAGTCGAGTGACTGGCCGAAGAACGTCGTCAGGGGCGTGCCGAGAAGTGTCGCAACGGTCAGGCCGAGCATGACGCGGCCGACGGCGCGCGCGCGGCGGTGCACCGGCACCATCGAGGCCGCGACAAGGGCCGCAACGCCGAAATAGGCGCCATGCGGCAGGCCGCTGATGAAGCGCAGCAACGTGAAGGTTTCGAAGGTCGGCGCCATGGCGCTGAAGATATTGCCGGCGGCAAAGATCAGCATCAGTATCAGCAGCAGCGTACGGCGTGCCATCTTCGCGGCGAGCACGGCGATGACGGGCGCGCCGATGACGACGCCGAGCGCATAGGCGCTGATGACGTAGCCGGCTTGCGGGGTCGTGACAGAGAAGGTCTGGGCGACATTGGGCAATAGGCCCATAATCGCGAATTCGCCGGTGCCGATGCCGAAGCCGCCGCAGGCGAGCGCCAGCTGGACCAGCGCTACTGTCGTTGCCGACGGCAGCCCTTGATCCTGGCTCTCGATGGAATCATTGATGGCGATCTCACTCACGAGAGCTCCTCGATACGGTTTCTGATTTTCGATAGCCTTGGCGCAGGCGCGGCCGCGGACCGATCGTTCAAAATGGCGGGAGGTGGAGACCTAGCTCCGATCCTTCCATCTATCCCTAACGTTCAAGCCGGCGTCGAGTGCGTTTTTTGCAGTGCAGCGTCCTGCTATGTGCATATGTCCGTTGCAATTTTTGCATTTCTATCATCTCTAGGAAAAGGCAGTGGCGCTTGAAATCGCCGATATCGCAACCATCTGATGGGCAAGGCAGGATTATTTCCGCGCCAGAGACGGGAGCCCTCATGAAGCTTGTCGGCTTTTTCAATCGCGACGGCGGTACTTTCAAGACCACCGATATGCTGGCCTACGAAAAGAGGGCGGAGGCAGCGTTCCGCGAAGCGGGGCACGATTTCGACGCCATCGTCTTCTCCGGAAAGGAGATCATTCCCGCCATGGAACGGGCGGCCAAGCGCGACGATATCGATGGCATCGTCGCCGGCGGCGGCGACGGCACGATTTCGGCGGCGGCCTCGATCGCCTGGAAGAACGGCATTGCGCTCGGCGTCGTGCCGGCCGGCACCATGAACCTCTTTGCTCGCTCGCTGCGTGTGCCGCTCGATATCTGGCAGGCGCTCGATGTGCTTGCCTCCGGCGAGATCGACAATGTCGATATCGCCAGCGCCAACGGCCGACCCTTTATCCACCAGTTTTCCGCCGGCTTGCATGCCCGCATGGTGCGCTACCGCAACGCCTACAGCTATCGCTCCAGGCTCGGCAAAATCCGGGCGAGCACCAAGGCCGCCTTGGGCGTCATCTTCAACCCGCCGGAATTCGAAGTCGAGTTCGAGGCGGCCGGCATGCGCGAGCGCCGCAGGGTGTCGGCAATCTCCGTCTCCAACAATCCCTTCGGTGAGAATGCGCTGCTTTACGCCGATAATCTGAGAAGCGGCGAACTCGGCTTCTACACGGCAAATCCGCTGAAACCCGTCGGCGTCGCTTGTCTCGCCATCGACATGTTGCGCGGCAAGGTCCGCGAGAATGCGGATGTCATGGTGATGCATCCGGCCGAGGTGCAGCTGCATTTCCCGAAACTGCGTTCCAAGGCCAATTGTGTCATGGACGGCGAGTTGCTGCCGCTCGAACGCGACGTCTCAATCCGGCTGCATCCAGGCGAATTGAAGGTTCTCGTCAAGCAGGGTCTTGCCGCGCAGGTGGATGCGGCCGAGCGCCGCGAGCCGGCTGTGTAGGTGCTCTGCTGAATTTCAGAGCCGCGGCAGATAAGTGCGATAGTCGAAATCCGAGACGGTGCGCAGATGCGCCAGCGCTTCCTTGCGCTTGGTGTCGCCATAGAGCGCCTGATAACGTGCGCCGAAGATATCGGCGATGAACGGCGAGGCGCGGAAGGCCTCGACGGCGCTCAGGAAATCATGCGTCAGCCGCGCGGTATTGGCCGGTGTGTGCGACGGCGTCGTTTCCTCGCCTGGGTTGAGTTCGCCGTCTAGTCCAAGCAGCATGCCGCCCAGGATCGCCGCAAGCAGCAGATAGGGATTGGCGTCGGCGCCGGCGACGCGGTGCTCGATGCGGGCGGCTGGTCCATCCGTGTCTGGTATGCGGATCGCCGTGCCGCGATGGCCGCTGCCCCAGGTCAGATCGACAGGTGCAAACGAGCCCGGCTGGAAGCGGCGATAGGAATTGGCGAAAGGGGCGAAGATCAGCTGCGCCGCGCGCATCGTGTCGAGCAGGCCTGCTGTCACCGATTTGAGCAGCTTCGGTTCGCCGCCCTTGGCATCGAGAATGTTGCGGCCTTGGCCGTCGATGATGCTCGCATGCACATGCAGTCCGGAGCCGGCATGGTCGGAATAGGGCTTGGCCATACAGGTCGATTTCAGCCCGTGGCGGCGCGCCGCCTGCTCGGCGATGCGCTTGAGGTAGAGGCAATCGTCGGCCGCGGCCAGCGCATCCGGGCGATGCAGCAGGTTGACCTCGAACTGACCAGGGCCGAATTCCGCCGTCGTCGCATCCGCCGGCAGCCCCTGCGCCTTCGCATAGGCCCTCAGCGTCCCGAGATAGGTGTCGAGTGCATCGACGACGCTCATGTCGTAGAGCTGAAAACCGTTCGGCTCGCCGCGATAGGTGAGGCTTTCGGGCGGAGAGGGGCGGCCGGCCTCGCGCCAGTCCCCTGACATCACGTAGAATTCCAGCTCGGTCGCCACCACGGGTGTCAGGCCGCGTGCGCGATAGCGATCGAGCACCGAGGCGAGGATGGCGCGCGGGTCCATGAAGCTCGGGCTGCCGTCGAATTCGTGGATGGTGGCAAGCACCTGCATCGAGCCCTCGGGCGCCCAAGGCATCGGCGCCAGGCTCCGCCGGTCGGGGACGAGCTTGCCGTCCGGGTCGCCGATCGTCAGCGACAGACCGGTAATGTCGTCATTGTCGTCGCCCCAGATGTCGAGCGATTGCGTCGAGGTCGGCAGGCGGATGTCGCCGGCCCAGATCTTGTCTTCGGCGCCGGATGGAAGCTGCTTGCCGCGCAGATCGCCGTTCATTCCGACGATCAGGATCTCGAAACGCGGGTCGCCGCCCTCGGCCTTGCCGTCCGTCCTGTCGCTCGCCATGACCTTGAAAATCCTCCGGGACAAGGCCAAGCTCCTATCCCATCGATAACAGCCTTTCAATCCGCGAGGGTCTTCCCAGTGATGCCAGATACTTCCCCACCCTCGAACCTTGCGGCGATCGACTCTGCGCATCACCTGCATCCCTTCGCCGACATGAAGAAACTGAATGCCGAAGGCACGCGCATCATCCAGCGCGGCGAGGGCGTTCATATCTTCGACAATCACGGCAGGAAATATCTCGACGGCTTCGCCGGCCTCTGGTGCGTCAATATCGGTTACGGCCGCCGCGAGATCACCGACGCCGTCGCAAGGCAGATGAACGAGCTGCCCTACTACAACACCTTTTTCGGCACGAGTTCGACGCCGGCGACGCTGCTTGCCCAGAAGGTCACCGCCCATGCCGGCGCGCGTTTCAACCATATCTTCTTCACCGGCTCCGGCTCGGAGGCGAACGACACCTGGTTCCGCATGGCCCGCGTCTACTGGAGTGCCGTCGGCAAGCCGTCGAAGAAGATCGTCATCGCGCGGAAGAACGGCTATCACGGCTCGACCGTCGCCGGCGCCAGCCTTGGTGGTATGAAATACATGCACGAGCAGGGCGACCTGCCGATCCCGGGCATCGTCCATATCGGCCAGCCCTACTGGTACGGCGAGGGCGGCGATCTCTCGCCTGATGAATTTGGGCTCAAGGTCGCCCGCGAGCTCGAAGCGAAGATCGATGAACTGGGCGAGGAAAATGTCGCCGCCTTCGTCGCCGAGCCGGTGCAGGGGGCTGCCGGCGTCATTATCCCGCCGGAAACCTACTGGCCGGAGATCGACCGCATCTGCAAGGCGCGCAATATCCTATTGGTGACCGACGAGGTGATTTGCGGTTTCGGCCGGCTGGGCGCCTGGTTCGGCTATCAGCATTTCGGCGTCGAGCCCGATCTGGCGCCGATCGCCAAGGGACTGTCCTCCGGCTACCTGCCGATCGGCGGCGTGCTGGTCAACGACCGCATTGCCGATGTACTGATCAACGAGGTCGGCGACTTCAATCACGGCTTCACCTATTCCGGCCATCCGGTCTGCGCTGCCGCCGCCCTCGAAAACCTGCGCATCATCGAGGAGGAAAGACTGGTCGAACGGGTGCACGACGATATCGGGCCCTATTTCGGCAAGGCTTGGGCAGCACTCGCCGACCATGACCTGGTCGGCGAGGCCGTCAGCATCGGCCTGATGGGCGCTCTGCAGCTTGCCGCCGACAAGAGCACACGCACCCGTTATGACAAGCCCGATCAGGTCGGTGCGTTGGTGCGCAACCACGCGCTGGCGAACGGCCTCGTGCTGCGCGCCACCGGCGACCGCATGCTGGCCTCGCCACCACTGGTCATCAGCCACGCGGAGGTGGACGAGATGGCAAGAATTACCAGGCTGGCCCTGGACTTGGCCTGGAAGGAGCTGAAATCCTGAATTCGCTCAGCCTGGTTGGTCGACCCAAGCATAGCCGAAACGGTAGCGATCGTCGCCGCGCCCGTAGAAATAGGGCACGTCGATCACCAATCCCTCAGGCGCGGATGCGCCGAGATTGGCCTGCAGCCATTGAGCCATGGCCGGCGGGAGCGCTTCGCTTCCCCCTTTCGGCGGTATCAGCCAGACGAGGAGAACCGGTCGCCGGCCGGTAATATCGGGGTGGAAGCCGGGATAGTCGACGGAGAGAACCGGCACGCCGGGGATATCCTGCCTGAGATTGCCGGCAAGCAGGCTGTCTCCGGCAAGGATTGCCGCCGGCTCTGCCTGTGTGCGCAAGCGTTCCAGCATCGGGGCATAGGGCCTGTTCAATCGTTCGTAATGACCGGTGAAGCGTGCGGCGGCGACGCTGCCGTAAAGGGCGGCCGGAACGCCGATCATGATGATGGCGACGACGACCATGAAACGCCGGAACGCTATGCCTGTCAGGACGCCCGCGGCCTCGATCTTCAGGCAGAAATAGAGCGGCAGGATGAAGAGCATCGGCACCAGCCAGCGATCCTTGATACCGGCCGCGCCGCCGAAAACGATCAGAAACAGAATGCCGGCGAGGAAGACAAGCATCATCCGCTCGATGAGCCGCGACCATTGCGAGCCCGTAGTGAGTGCCGGACGAAGGCTCTTGCCGAAGACGATGGCGAAGACCGCGACCGTCAATCCGGCAAAGCTGATGGTGGCGAGAGCGAGCGAGCTGACACCCATGGTCACCTGCGCGAGGTAACTCGCATGGCCGCTCGCCGTCATCTTCTCCAGGGTGCGTGCGGTGGCGAAATCGAGATTGTCCTTCAGCCAGAAGAGATGCGGCAGGACGATGATCAGCGCTACACCAGCCGTCACCACCAGCCGCCGGTCGAAGATCCGTGGCCGCAGACGCGCATCCGCCAGCGCGGCAATCAGCGCTGCCGCCGGAAGGATCGCAAAATTATATTTGGCAAGCAGGCCAAAACCGATGCCGATGCCGGCGATCAGATAGGAGGCAAGGCTCGGCTGCTTCAGGCTGCGGATGAAGCCGTAAAAGAAGATGCTGGCCGAGAAAAATACGGCGACCGTATGCGTGAGGTCGCGCTGCATCTCGAAAGCCATTTGCGGGATCGTCAGCATCCCGAGCGTCGCCATCGCCACCAGCGCCTTGTCGCGCAGCAGAAGACGCGCGGTCAGGCCGTAGAGCAGGTAGGACATGAACAGCAGAAGGTTCTTCACCACCGAAAGTGCGGCGAGTGAGACGCCTGTAAATTGGAAGACGGTGTACTGCAGCCAGTTGTAGAAGGGCGGCTGCGGGCCGTAGCCGGCGGCAAGCCATTGCGAGCGGAAGGCCTGTTCGGCTTCGTCGAGATCGAGCGAATGCGAGGTTGCCAGCCGCACGCCGATCTGAACCACGAAATAAGCGGCCAGCAGGACGAAAATCCACCGGATGTCGCGGTTGTTGGTCTCGCTCATCTATCTGGCCCCCGGCTGAACCCAGGCGTAACCGAGCGCGAAATTGTTGCCCTGGCGGCCAAAATAATAGGGAAGCGACAGCGAGCCGATCTCCTGCGGCGTGATGCCAGCCGCCGTCAGCGCCGATGAAAACCGTTCCGGCATCACCGCATCGGCGGCGGTCGCCGTCTTCTTGCCGCGCCAGACGACCAGCACCGGCCCCTTCGCCTCGGCATAGGCCGCGATGCCCGGTGCCGGGAAATCAGGGATCACCACGGGCACATCCGGAAATTGCAGCCGCATGTTTCCGCCGACGTAGGTGTCGGAGGCGATCACCAGCGCCGGTTTCTCCTGCCGCGTCATTTCGCGGGAAAGCCCGGCCATCGGCACGTTCGGCCGGCTGTAGACACCGATCAGCCCGGCGCCGACGACACGCAAGCCGAGTGCGACCAGCACACAGGCCATCAGTATCGGCAGCACTGGCCGGAGGCGGCGCAGCCCGGCGGAAAGGTCGATGCCGCCAGCCTGCATTTTCGCCAGAAAATAGATCGGCAACACCAGCAGGAACGGGTCGAGCCAGCGCTCACGCACGGTGGTGGAGCCGGTGAAGAGCACGATGAGAACGATGCCGGCAAGGCTTGCGAGCATCATCCGCTCCATCATCCCAGTCCAGCGGTTGCCGGCCGAAAGGGCACGGACGAAATCCATGCGGAAAGTGGCGGCGAAAATGGCGACCGGCAGCGCCGCAAAGGCAATGATGGCGACGACAAAGGCGATGAGGCCCTTGCCGATTCGCACCATGCCGGCGGGTTCGTTGCCGGCGGCCATCTTGACCAGAGTATCCGAGGATGCGAATGCGAGATTGTCCCGCAGCCAGATCGCATGGGGCAGGACGATGACAAGCGCGACAGCGATCGCCGCCAGCAAGCGCCGGTCGAGCGCCCTGCGGCGCCATTCGGCATCCGGCAATATGGCGATCAAGGCGGCGGCTGGCATCAGTGCGAAATTATATTTCGAGATCAGGCCGATGCCTGTGGCAAGCCCGAGCAGAAGATAGCTGCCGATATCCGGGCGGTCGAGCGTGCGGAAAAAGCCGTAGAGAAACAGCGAACTGGCAAAGAGCAGCGCCGTCGTGTGGGTCAGATCCTGCTGCGCCATATAGGAGACCTGGGGCAGGGTGACCAGCGCCAGCATGGCGATGGCGGCAAGCGCCTCGTCCTTCAGTGCGCGCCGCCCGGCAAGACCATAGAAGAGATAGGAGAGGAACAGCAGAATGTTCTTCGGCACAACAAGCGCGCCGATCGACATGCCCGTCACCGAAACGACGGCGTATTGCACCCAGTTGTAGAAGGGCGGCTGCGGGCCGTAGCCCGCCAGCAGATATTGCGAGAAGAAGGATTGCTCGGCCTCGTCGAGCTCCAGCGAATGCGGAAGCGCGAGGCGCAGCACGATGTTGAGCACGAAATAGGCCACAAGCAGCAGGCCGGCGGTTTTGATCTTCCTCGTCGCGCGCTCCAGCATCGTGCTGCCGGCTTAGGCTTGGTTTCGATCGTCGAAGATCTGCCGCACGATATAATTCGGAGAGGCATCATCCCGGTAATAGGTGCGCGCGATCATCTCCGCCAGGATGCCGGTTGTGATCATCTGCACCGACGATAGCAAGAGCACGACGCCGACCATCAGCATCGGGCGCGTGCCGATATCGTTACCCATGATGAACTTGTCGAAGCCGAGATAGATGAGAATCAGCATGGCGACCGCACCGAGGCCAAGACCCAGCGAGCCGAAGAAATGCCCGGGCCGTGCCTTGTAGCGCATGAAGAACATCACCGACAGCAGGTCGAGGATGACGCGGACGGTGCGCGAGATACCGTATTTCGAAACGCCGTGTTCGCGCGCATGGTGGGTGACGGCCATCTCGCCGATGCGCGAGCTCGGGACGACGCCGGCCACCCAGGCCGGGATGAAGCGGTGCATTTCGCCCATCAGCTTCACCTGCTTGATGATCGAGGCACGGTAAATCTTCAGGCTGCAGCCGTAATCGTGCAGCTTGACGCCGGTGATCCGACCGATCAGGTAGTTGGCGCACCAGGAGGGGATCTTGCGCAAGAACAGACCGTCCTTGCGGTTCTTGCGCCATCCCACAAGGAGGTCGAGTTCGCGCCGTTCCAGTTCGGCAACCATCGCAGGAATGTCCTTCGGATCGTTCTGCAGGTCGCCGTCCATCGTTGCGATCAGCCGGCCCTGGGCGGTGTCGATACCAGCCTGCATGGCAGCGGTCTGGCCGAAATTGCGCTGCAGCTCGACGATCCTGAGGACCAGCCCGTCGCGTCCGACGAACTTGCGGGCGTTGACGAGCGTCGCATCCGTGCTGCCGTCGTCGACGAGGATCAGCTCCCAGTGATGGGGATAGGCTGCCATCGCAGCCACGACACGCTCGACGAGCGGACCGACGCTATCCTCTTCGTTGAAAATCGGCACGACCAGCGACAGCTCGAGCGATTGTACCGGATCATTCGTACCGCGAATGGGCTCTACGGTTGTCTGCAACGTTCATCTCCAAAAGGCCGGACGGCCGAGCAATCTTACTGCTGCCGTCGCGCTTGCGGAAGGCTAGTACATGAACTGTCTGCCGGTTGCCAGCGGGCAATGCCGGTTTCCCCGCAATCGCTTGACCTGCCGAAACGCTATTTCGCGCCGCCCTCCACCCAGGAATACCCGATGGAGAAGCTGCGTTTGCCGTCACCGAAGAGATAGGGCAGCGTCAGCGTGTTCAACTCCTGCAGATGAATGCCTGATCTCATGAGATCGTTGGCGAAGCCGGGGGAAATCGTCGGGTCATCTGCGGTCTCGCCGCGCCAGATAACCAGCACCGGCCCCTTCGCAGCCGCATATTCGGGAACCCCGGGCCCCGGAAAGAAGGGTATCACTACAGGAACATCAGGTAGTTGAAGCTTCAGGTTGCCTGCTACGAACTTGGTTCCAGCCACGATGAGAACCGGCTTGCGGGTCGCGGTCAGTTCGGCGACGTAGCCCGCAAAGGGTACGTTGGTTCTTGTGTACGAGCCGATATATTGAATGCCGATGATCCGGAAGAGAAGGATCGACAGGATGACGACCATAAAGACCGGCACCACCGGCCGGAAGCGCGCAAGGCCGGCGGAAAGATCGACACCTGCGGTTTCCAGTTTCAGGAACAGATAGAGCGGCAGAACGAGCAGGCAGGGGTCGAGCCAGCGCTCGTGGATATCGCTCGCGCCGGCGAAGACGACGATGCCGACAAACGCAAGCAGGCTGACGATCATCATCCGCTCGATCACCCGGATCATCGGGCTGGACGAGGAGAGTGCACGAAAGAAATCCCGCCGGAAGGCGGCTGCGACGAGAACGATCGGCATTGCAACGAAGCCGAGAACGGCGATGAGAAGAGATAATAGTCCTTGTCCGATGCGGGGGATGCCGGCGGGGGCAAGGTCTTCGGCCGTCATCCGCTCCAGTGTCGGCGCAGAGGCGCTGAGGAGATTGACAGGCAGCCATAGCGCATGCGGCAGTACGATTAGAACGGCGATTGCGATCGCCGGCAGCAAACGCCAGTCGATGAGGCGGCTGCGCCATTCCCGATCCGGCAGCACGGCGATGAGCGCTGCAGCCGGCAGGATGGCGAAATTGTATTTCGAGATCAGCCCGATGCCGGTGGCGATGCCGATGATGAGGAAACTTGTCATCGTCGGCTGGCGCAGCGTCCGGAAAAAACCGAAGAGGAAAAGCGAGGTCGCAAACAGCAGGGCGACGGTATGGGTCAATTCGCGCTGCGCCATCAGACCCACTTGCGGCAGCGTAATCAGGCTCAGCATGGCGACGGCTGCAAGCGAACGGTTCTTCAGCACCTCGCGGGCAACAAGTCCATAGAACAGATAGCAGCCGAAGAGAATGATATTCTTGGGCACCGAGAGCACCCACATCGATATGCCGGTCACCGAAACGATGGCATATTGGATCCAGTTGTAGAACGGCGGCTGCGGGCCGTAGCCGGCAAGCAGGTATTGTGAATAGAAGGATTGCTCCGCCTCGTCGAGATCGAGCGTATGCGGCAGGGCGATGCGAAGCGCGATATTGAGCAGGAAATAGACTGCCAGGAAAATGCTTGCGCTCGTAATGCTTTTGGTAATCCGCTCCAACATCGATCTCCACGTCAAGCCGGCAAGGCGTGTGATTTACCGCTCAGCGCTCGGATCGTCGGCGGGGCGGGTTCGCCGCCATCGCCCATCAACTCCGCCGTTGTGCGCAACCGTCATTTCTCTTAAAAGGCCTGGCGACGGGATCGGGCCCTGCCGACCCAAGGCTGGTCGACCCAAGCCCGGCCGACCTAAGCAAGGAATGCCTACTACATGAAGAGTTCGATCGTTGAAAGCCGGCAATCCTGGTTTATGCGCAATCGCATGACGGTGCTGACGGTCGTCATCGTCGCGGCCTATGCGCTCTTCATCCAATGGTTCTGGGGTTGGCCTGTTATTATCAGGCAGTGGGCCGATGTCGGCGCCGGTCCGGTGATCGGCGCGCTGGTGCTCCTGACGAGCACCTATTTCCTGCGCACCTGGCGCATCTATGATTATTTTCCGAAGGAGACGGCCGGCCGGTTCGCAGTCCTATTCCGCGTCACGCAGATCCACAACCTGTTGAACATCATGCTGCCCTTCCGCACCGGCGAGACCAGCTTTCCGCTGCTGATGCGCGCGGAGTTCGGCATTCCGCTGACGCGCGGAACCTCGGCGCTGTTCGTCATGCGGCTGCTCGACCTGCACGCGCTTGTCGCCGCCGCCGGCATCGGTTTCGCCGTTGCCGCCGCCGATGCGGCTGTTGCCTGGTTGCTCTGGACGGTCTTTCTGCTGCTGCCTGTCGCAGCTTTCGCCGCCCGCAAGCCACTGCTGCGCCTCGCCGCCAAGCTCCTGCCGGAGAAGGTGCAGAAATTCGTCGCCGAGATCGAAACCGGGTTGCCGGTCGATGCCATCTCTTTTGCGCGCGCCTGGGCGATGACCATCGTCAACTGGCTGGTGAAGGTGATGGTGCTGGCCTGGGCGCTCGGCCTGATGGGGGTGCTGCCCATGGCGGCAAGTTTCGGCGGTGCGCTCGGCGGCGAACTCTCCTCCGTGCTGCCGGTACATGCGCCGGGCGGGGTTGGCACCTATCCGGCCGGCATCACCGCCGGCGCCATTGCTCTCGGGGCTTCAAGCGAGCGTATGGCCCTGGCCGCACTGGCACAGGCGAGCGTCAATGCCCATCTGCTGATCATCGTCTCAGCGCTCACCGGCACGGCGATCTCACTGCCGCTCGGGCGTCGCGGCAAGCTCTGAAATCCGTTTTCTTAAGAATGCCTGCTCGGGCTCCTGCCCGCAGAGCGACAGCGCCGTTTCATAGGCCGTGATCGCTTCTTGTCTCCGGCCGAGACGGCGCAGGAAATCGGCGCGCGCCGAATGGGCGAGATGATAGGCCCGCAGTTCCTGGCGTCCCAGAATGGCATCGATCAGATCCAGCCCCTTCGCCGGCCCTTCCGCCATCGCGATCGCCACGGCGCGATTGAGCTCGACGATCGGGGAGGGCTGGGCCGCCAGAAGCAGATCGTAATAGAAGGCGATCCGCCGCCAGTCGGTCTCATCGGCAGCAGCTGCCCTGGCATGCTCGGCGGCGATCGCCGCCTGCAGTGTATAGGTGCCGATTTCTGCCGCCCGCATCGCTTCGGCAAGCAGCGACAATCCTTCCGTAATTTTCGCATGATCCCAGAGCGAACGGTCCTGATCGGCAAGCAGCACCAGCGCCCCCTGCTCATTGCTGCGGGCGGTGCGGCGGGAGTCCTGCAGCAGCATCAGCGACAGCAGGCCACGGACGTCGGGATGTGGCAGCAGTGCCAGAAGCAGCCGCGCCAGACGTATCGCCTCCGCGGTCAGGTCGGCACGGACCACGTCCTCGCCGGAAGAGGCGGAATAGCCCTCGTTGAAGACTAGGTAGATGACGTGCAGCACCTGGTCGAGCCGCTCAGGCAGCGCCTCGCGGTCTGGCACCTCATAGGGGATGTTCGCCGTCCGGATCCTGTTCTTGGCGCGCACGATACGCTGGGCGATTGTCGGCGCCGGGACGAGGAAGGCATGGGCGATCTCCTCGGTGGTCAATCCGCAGATTTCCCGAAGCGCCATCGCCGTCTGCGCATCGGAGGGGATGGCGGGATGGCAGCAGGTGAAGATCAGCCGCAGCATGTCGTCTTCGATTGGTTCCATGTCGCCGATGTAAGTTGCCTCAGGCGTGTAGAGGCTGTCCTCGATGTGATGCTGCGACGCATCGAAGCGCGCTCGCCGCCGGATCGTGTCGATCGCTTTGAAGCGCCCCGTGGAAACAAGCCAGGCGAAGGGATTGCCGGGAATGCCGTCGGCCGGCCATGTCCGGGCGGCCGCGGCGAAGGCGTCGTGCAGCGCTTCCTCAGCCCGGTCGAAATCCCCGAGCAGGCGGATCAGCGTCGCCAGCACCCGGCGCGATTGGCTTCGATAAATCTCTTCGATCACGCTTTCCAACGGCGCACCTCAGTCCGGCAGGGTTAGCATCCGCACGGGCCGGAGTTCGACCGCGCCGAAACGCGCCGAAGGTATCCGCCCGGCGATCTTTTTTGCCGTCGCCATATCAGGCGCTTCGATAACGTAGAAGCCGGCCAGATGCTCCTTGGTCTCGACATAGGGACCGTCGGTCGCCGACAGTGTGTTGTCTCGAACACGCAGCACGCTCGCCTTGTCAGGCATTTCAAGGGCATCGGCATGGATCATCACACCGTCGCGGCGCAGTTCCTCGTCGAAGGCGAAATGCGCTTTGATGAGGTCATCGGTCTCTTCAGATGTCAGCGTGCCGTCGGTGTCGGCGCTGTTATAGATCAGGCAGATGTAGCGCATGACTATTTCCCATCTTGGATGGCATAAGTCGGGCGCACTTCGATCGAGCAATATTTGAGGATCGGAAAACTGGACACGATGGTCTTCGCCTCCTCGATATTCTCGGCTTCTACAAGCACGAAACCACCGAGGTGCTCTTTGATTTCGGCAAACGGGCCATCGGTCGCGGAGGCCTCGCCGTTGCGCAGGCGGACCGTGATCGCCGTTGACGGTTGATGCAAGGCGAGCGCCACCAGCAGATGACCGCTCTCGCGCCAGCGATTGTCGCTGACAATGCACTCCTGTGTGAGCGCATCCCACTCGGTCTGAGGGACCAGCTTGCTTTTCTCAGTGTCGAACCAGATCTGGCATAGAAACTTCATTGGTACCTCCTCATTGAGCCCCGAATTCGTGGATGGGCCGCACCTCGATCGCACCGAGCTTGGCGAGCGGGATACCGGCTGCGACGCGGACCGCTTCGTTGAGGTCCTTGGCCTCGATCAATATAAAGCCGCCGAGCGCCTCCTTGGTCTCGGCAAAGGGACCGTCCGTGACCGACATCTCACCGTCCCGCACCCGGACGGTCACCGCCGATGTCGGCGGCTGCAACGCCTGGGCGACGATCATATGGCCGCTTTCGGCGAGGTCCCTGTCATAGTTAAAGGAATTGATGTCGAGTTCGGTCTTCTCCTCTTTCGTCATGGCGTCGAGTACTCCGCCACCGAACCAGACCTGACAGAGATATTTCATCGCAGACAGCCTCCTTGTGAGTGTTCAATAACCCTGGACGACCGAGCTCCACGCATTTCGACAGCAGCGCGCAAAAATCTTTTGTGCCGGTCCGGTGTCGAAATCACAAGGCAGCGCTCGACAAGGCTTCGTCGAAACCTGTCGAGGAGAATGGCAATGAGTATTCTTGAAATTGCGCTGGCAAGCCAGATCTGGGCGCGCCGCCGCGAAAAGCGTGAGCTGGAGTTCCTCGAAAGCGATGGGCTGAAGATTCTCCTGCGCGTCGCTTTCGCCTTCCTGGCCTTCACCCTGTTGATCGCAGGGCTGAATATTGCCGCCGGCAGGCCGCAGATGCTCGCGCAACAGTCGGTGCCTCATATGGCGGACCGGTGAGGAAACGGCCTACTGGAAGGCCGTTTCGAAGAAGCTGCGCAGCTTGCGCGAATGCAGGGCTTCCGTCGGCATGGCGGCAAGCTTCTGCACGGCGCGGATGCCGATTTGCAGATGCTGGTTGACCTGCGTGCGGTAGAAGGCCGTCGCCATGCCCGGCAGCTTCAATTCGCCGTGCAGCGGCTTGTCGGAAACGCAAAGCAGCGTGCCGTAGGGCACGCGGAAGCGGAAGCCGTTGGCGGCGATCGTCGCCGATTCCATGTCGAGCGCGATTGCGCGCGCCTGGGACAGCCGCTTCACCGGCCCGCGCTGGTCGCGCAGTTCCCAGTTGCGGTTGTCGATCGTCCCGACGGTCCCGGTGCGCATGATGCGTTTCAGCTCGAAACCCTCGTAGCCGGTGATTTCGGCAACGGCTGCCTCAAGCGCCACCTGCACTTCGGCCAGCGCCGGGATCGGCACCCAGACCGGCAGATCGTCGTCGAGAACATGGTCTTCGCGCATATAGGCATGGGCAAGCACATAATCGCCGAGCCGCTGGCTGTTGCGAAGACCGGCGCAGTGGCCGAGCATCAACCAGGCATGCGGGCGCAGCACGGCGACATGGTCGGTGATCGTTTTGGCGTTGGAGGGGCCGACGCCGATATTGATCATGGTGATCCCGGCATGGCCCTTCTTCTTCAGATGGTAGGCCGGCATCTGCGGCAGGCGGGTAAGTGCGGCATCCGTTTCCGGCGCGCTCGAGCCGGGCAGGGTGACGATGTTGCCGGGCTCGACGAAGGCCGTATAGCCGTCGCCGCCCTCCGCCATCAGCTTGCGTGCCCAGCTGCAGAATTCGTCGATATAGAACTGATAGTTCGTAAACAGCACGAAATTCTGAAAATGCTCGGCATGCGTTGCCGTATAATGCGACAGACGGGCGAGCGAGTAGTCGATGCGTTGCGCCGTGAACGGCGCAAGCGGCGAGGGCTCGCCCGGTGGTGGAATATATTCGCCGTTGGCGATCTCGTCGTCTGTGGTGTTGAGGTCGGGCGTGTCGAAAATATCGCGCATCGGAATGTCGATGAAGGCATTGGTCGATGCTTCCACATGCGCACCCTCGCCGAAGGCGAAGTGCAAGGGGATCGGCGTCGTCGATTCCGAGACGATGATCGGAACATTGTGGCTCTTCAACAGGAGCGCCAACTGCTCCTTCAAGTAATGCTTGAAGAGCTTCGGCCGGGTGACTGTCGTCGTATAGATGCCCGGTGCCGTGACATGGCCGTAAGAGAGGCGCGAATCGACATGGCCGAAGCTTGTCGTCTCGATGCTGACCTGCGGATAGAAAGCACGGTAGCGCGAGGAGATCGGAGCGCCTTGCGCCAGCTCGGCGAAGCTCTTGATCAGGAACGCCGTATTGCGCTCGTAAAGCGCCGTTAACGCTTCCACCGCCTTGGCGGGATCATCAAAGCTCTGCGGCTGGAAAGGGGGTGGTGAGGATATGTCGAGCGGTGACAAAGGGGAGATTCGTTTGTTCATGACGCATTATAGAGAGTTGTTTTTGACAAGCAAACGACGCGCGCCGGCGGATTCGGATTATTTATCGTTTTGCCTGTCTGATGCGAATGCCTGTCGCCCAAAAGTGCGCAGCGGTTTTGGGACAACGACATGCATAAATCTAAGACCTAAAGCGCATCGCACGATGCGCTTTAGTCACTGCACCGATGGCGCGCAGAAGGTGCCGTTTCTCTCCAGGCAGGTATAGCTCGCCCCGAAATGCGACTGTGCGCCACCGCCGCCATTGTGCACCACCACCGCCGACAACGTGATGGCGAAGATCGCAGCAAACAGTGTGATGATGCTGAAACGCCTTGCCAGAATATACATGTCCATTGCCTTGCCCCCGATACGCAACTCTATCGTGACAAGGGTTTTGCCATGGGGCGGCTGAATGAGTGCTGAGACATCGGTTCATCCAGCGTTCAGCTTGCTGGGCAGATTCGGATAATCGCTGTGCCGGCGCCTCACGAGCCGCTTCTAAGTTGTTTCCGAGGTTGGCCAATCCCGCGCAGTATGGATCACACGCAAGATGACAACGCTTTCACGTCCAGCGATCGATCGCAGTTCGTAGGAAATTATGTAAGGGAGGCGGGCGAGAGACTTTTCATAAGTGCCAGTTACTCGCCCTGACCGGCCGGTTGCAAACTCGCCCAGTTTCTTGCCGGCATCCTCGATGGCGTTCACAACCCTTTCGGCTGCATCGGGGTTGTCCACTGCGATGTAACGCAGAATTTCCAGGTTATCTCGGTGCGCTGCTTCAGACCAGAAAACTGGCCTCATCCGCGCGCAGCCTTCCTGCGCTTGGCATCCTCGATAACCTCACGCATTTCAGCGACGGCCTTTTCGTGTGGTAGAACGCGCCCGGCTTCCGCATCGGCCACGCCCCGCTTGATGCCCTCGATGATTTCGAGCTCGCGGTCCACATAGGCCGCTACGGCCTCGCCGGCGAGGAATGACTTGCTCCGTTGCGTGTCGGCTGCAATTCGGTCGAGCTTTTCTTTTACCTCGGGGCGGACCCGAATCGTCATGGTCGTGCTGGCGGCCATTTGAAAGCTCCTGTGTTTAACTGTGTACAGTCTAACACATGTCGGTCTTGGCGGCTATCCGCCCCCGTTCTCTCAGAGCCGTGTCCATGTTTGCGCCTTGCAGAGAACCTTCATCACACAGCCTTGCATCCTCAACGAATTGCCGGAGATCTTGCCCGAGCCGCTATAAGTCTTGTCGGCCGCCGGGTCGGTGATCTCGCCGGCATAGCTGCCGCCGGTTCCAGCAAGGGTGCCGATCTTCCGGCCGGCATATTTGCCGGTCTTCAGCGTTACGCAATAACTGCCGCCGCAGGAAGCGATCACCGCCGTATCGCCGGCGGCCGTCTTCCAACTGCCGACGATCGGTTCCTCGGCATGCGCGATCCCCGCGATCATTGATATGGCGCCGGCGAGAACGAAGCTGCGGATCATCTTTTCCTCCATGATGTCTCTGACCGGCCGCGAAAATAACTGACGCGAACGTAAAGATAAATAAGCATGGTCGTTATCGCGCAAACGGGGCAAAAGATGCGAGAAAAAGCCGTGCGGCGAGCTTGCGATGATATCGCTTGCTGATTTCATGATGAACGATCCCTTTATTTTCAAATCTGAATCTTTCGTAAAAGTCGAGCGAAAGTCCTTAATTCGCAAGGCATCTGATGTTTAACAAAAATCCAAATTTACCAAGCATTTGCACTTTGTTTGTCTAGAATTAATCATGCATTTTAGGCGTTTTTTGAAGGCCGTTTGGCATAGTGAACCCATCAAACGAGCGGGGCAAACCCGCCGGACCGTAAGGGCCGCAAGCCGCGACAGACGGCAAGGCCCAGAGGTAAAAACAGGGTAAGTCATAAACAGGCTAACAGGGATAAAACCGATGGCACGCTTTGAAATGCATAATGCTGAAACGGCCACCATGGGTGGCGACAACAGCGCCGATGTCTTCTGCGAAATGGGTCTGATGTATGCGACCGGCCGCGGCTGCGAAATCGATCTGGTCGCAGCTCACAAATGGCTGAACATCGCCGCAATCAAGGGCAACGACCGCGCCGCCGAGCTTCGTGCCGACGTGGCCGCCGCCATGGACAAGATGCAGCTCGTGGCAGCGCTGCGCGCCGCCCGCGAGTGGATGACGGTTCACTGATATTATCCTGCCGGCAAATCGGCAGGAACGATATAACAACCTCGGAAAGAGGGAGCTGGCGGGGCGCTTTGAACGGGGCCGACGCCGGGAGAACGGAACCGCGACCGGATCCTCCACCGGCCGCGGTTCTTGCTGTTTTGCAGCATCGAGTGAGAGCATGATGTCATGAGAAAACCTCTGACACTTTTCGGCATCATGCTCTATCAGCCGACTTTTTTCAGCACTTGCGGCAGCATTTCTTCGAGAAGCGCCATATCCGCCTCCGGTCCGACACTGACGCGAATGCAGCGATTGAGCGGCGCCACGCCGGGCATGCGGATGAAGACGCCGCGTTCCATCAGACCGTCGACGATCGCCCTGGCATAAGCGCCGTCGCGGCCGGCGTCGATCGCCACGAAATTCGTAGCCGAGGGCAGGGGCTCAAGGCCGTTTGCCCGGGCGATACCGGCGATCCTCTCCCGCGCTGCGTGGATTTTCCCGACCACCTCGGCGAGATAGGCCTGGTCCCTGAGAGCGGCGAGCGCTGCTGATGTCGCCAGCCGGTTCATGCCGAAATGATTGCGAATCTTGTCGAAAGCTTCAGCCGTCCCGGCCGTCGAGATCACGTAGCCGGTGCGCGAGCCGGCAAGCCCGTAAGCCTTTGAGAAAGTACGGGTGCGAACGACGTTCGGCATATCGATGAGCGAGGAGATCGACGGCAGCGACCGTGTCGGCCCGGTCTCGCTATAGGCCTCGTCGAGCACCATCAGCGTCGTCTCGGGCAGCGCCCGGGCGAAAGCGACGATCCTGTCGGCATCCCACCAGCTTCCCATCGGGTTGTCGGGATTGGCGAAATAGACGAGCGGCGCGTTCTCGCGCTTCACAGCATCCAGTAGCCCGTCGAGATCCTCACGGTCGTTTGCGTAGGGAACGGTCACCAGTCGGCCGCCGAAACCGGTGACATGGAAGTTGAAGGTCGGGTAGGCGCCGAGCGAGGTGACGACAGGCGCACCCGGCTCGACCACCAGCCGGACGATCTGGCCGAGCAATTCGTCGATGCCGCTGCCGATGGCAATATTGGCGGTGGAGATGCCGAGATAAGCGGCAAGCGCTTGCCTCAGCGCGAAATTCTCCGGATCATTGTATTTCCAGATATCGCCAGCTTCCTCGCGCATCGCCGCAAACACCGAGGGGGCTGGACCAAAGCCGTTCTCATTGGCGCCGATGCGCGCCAGAACGGCAAGTCCGCGTTGGCGCTCGATCGCCTCGGGGCCAACGAAGGGGACTGTGGAAGGCAGGGCGCTGGCAAGAGGCGTGAAGCGCGAAAAGGCGGACATGCGACGGCGGGTTCCCGGATAGCGTGACAATTGGCGAAACAATAGGCCCGGGCACGGCCAACGCAAGCAAGATTATTTCCACAAGGACAGCCCAGCGCGTCTTTTCAGACGCGACACGCCGATCCGGATTCAAGGAATTACGCGGCAGCCTGTTGCCGGCCGGTTCACGCCGGGAAGCCCGCCTGTTTACGCGCGAAAGATTGGCGCGCGCCGGGCGGCGATCGCTTCCATATTGCCGACGAGGAAATCGGTGCGGACGACACGGCGCAGAACCTCAGGGTCCATGATGTTGATGAACCGCACGCCGATGCGTTCTTTGTGACGATAGACCTCGGCGCATCCGATGCGATAGGCGAGGCCGAGAATGTTGAGATAATAATGTTTTGGCAGGCCTGCCGTGGTCGATACGACGAAGGTGGCGCCACCCTGGGAAATATCGATGATCTCGGCGCTTCGCATCGAGACGCCTGTGAGGCACGGCCGGACGGCGACGATGCGGGCTGGCCGCTTGACGCTGAATTCTTCCCAGCGCAGGTCGTAGACAGCGGACTTGACCGTGGCAAGGTGTGTGGCGCGGAGCATAGACATTCACATTCTCCGTCAGTCAGGACGCATTTGAGGTCTTTAATCTCGATCGGGCGGGTTTTGATCGAGCAAGCTGGTCTTCATTCCGAGCAAGCTGGTTCTTGCTCCCAACCAAGGTCACATGAATGTTTTGCACATTCGTCAAATATAAAATTACAATTTTAACGAGTTCAAACTTTGTTCCTATGCGGGACGCCGTCATGTCCATTATCGGGACGTGGGCTTCACTCCTGGGTATCGTTTCAGACAAGAATTCTGACGGCGAGATATCCGCCGGCGGCGGTCAGCGCCGTCAGCAACGTGCCCCACGCCATGTCGACCAGGCTCATGGCGAGCGGCCAGTTGCGGAGTGTGGCAAGATTGGTGACGTCATAGGTGCCATAGGCCGCCAATCCTAGAATGGCACCGTGAAGAAATGCTGTGGCGATCGAGTCTGCCGACAGCGCCGGGAGCACTGCAAGCACGACCACCGCGGCGGCGAAGAACAGGTAGAACAGTGCGGCGACCGCCAGATTGGGGGAAGGCAGCATCAGCGCCCCTAGCTGGTCGCGATAAAAGTTGCGGGCGATGAGGCCAAGCCAAATCCCGTCGCAGACGAGAAGGGTGAGAAAGGTGCCGGCATAGGCCAACAGTGATGTCTTCATCGTTAATCTCCCGAACCTGCCTTTTCTACGCAGCAAAGGCCGATCGGATCGCCGCCCGTTCGATTTCGGCGCATTTTCCCGAACTCTTTCAACCGCCGGACGTTCTGCCTTGATCGATGAAGCACCGCGCGCTTCGAATGACGACAGCGAGGAGTTGAAAATGACCAACGTCAAAATCCCTTGGGAATCATGGGTTGTGGTCTGTGATGGAGCCAAGGCTCTGATCATGCAGAATGCTGGCGATGCCCAACTGATGAACCTGAAGGTGCTGGAAACCCTGACGCAGCCGAGCGCACCGGATCGCGAGATTGGCGCGGATAAGCCTGGCCGGACCCATGCCGCAGACGGCTTCAGCGGCAGCGCCGTCGAGGAGACCAGCTGGCAGGATCAGGCAGAAGCCGAATTTCTGAAACAGGTGGCGGAAAAGCTTGACGCGCTGGTGCAGGAAAAGAATGCCCGCCGCATCGTCCTCGTTGCACCGCCAAAGGCGCTCGGCACATTGCGGCCGGCGCTCCGTGCCGATACGCAGGCGGTGATCACCGCTGAAGTAGCGAAGGACTATACAAATATGCCGGTCGGCGAGATCGAGCGGCATCTCGCCGCCTGAGCCGACAGCAGCCTATCGACAGCGCCGCGCGTCTTCCGGCGGGCAAAGGACGCTGCAACATTTTGAATGACGCTTGGAGGACGCGGGTCGAGGCCCGCGTCTTCGTGTCATATCGCCGGCCTCTGCCCGGCAAACAGGTTTTCATGATCGGCAAAGAGCGCCCCCAGGCGGTCGATGACAATCCTGACCTCCGGCCGTTGCCGCTCGTCGTCATGCGCAATGATCCACATTTCATAGGTCAGGTCGTCGATGAGAGGCCCGGCGCGAACAAGGTTGCGTTCCCGATCGCCGATGAAACAGGGGAGCACGCCACGGCCGGCGCCCCCCCGGATTAGGTAAAACAGCATATGCGGCGTGTTGGTCCAACTGGTGATCCAGTAATCCGGCTGTTCGAACGTCCATTTGTCCGCCGGCGTGAAGGCGGCATCGGTGCCGAGCGAGATCCAGTTGCAGTTGGCCTCGTCATAGTCTGCCGCCTGGTAAACCGCATGCGCCACCTTGACCGAGCGGCGGATCGCGACGTTACCGCTGTCCGGCCGGCTGTGGCCAACGGCGATATGCGCCTCGCGGTAGGTGAAATCGACGCTGGTATCGCAGGTCTTGTAGCACATGCGGAAACTGTCCTTGGGGGTCCAGACACTGGCCAGATGATCGGCGATGAAGCGCGACGTCCAGCTGTCGGCGGCTGTCGAGACGATCGGCAGTGTCAGCACCTCGCCGCGCCAGTCGGAGATCGCACGCGCCGCATCCTGCATCAGCCGGACGCGGTCGAACAATTCCTGTCCATCCCTCGCGAGCAGATAACCGGTGGGGCCGCGGCTGAACAGCGATCGGCCAGTTACCCGTTCAAGTGCCAGCATCCGCCTACCGATCGTCGGCGCGCTGAGCCCGGTGCGCGCAGCTGCGGCCGAGAGCCCGCCGCCGGTTGCGACATGGAAGAAAAGCTGCAGGTCGTCCCAGCTTGCATCTTTCATGGATGAAAACCCCCTTTCCCCAGCGCCTCTACATCCGAAGGGCGCGAAGGCTTAGCTCAAGTGCATGAGCCAATAGATGGAGGATGAAGCAATGGATCTCAACTGGGTTGTTCTCTTCAAGGAAATCGAGATCCGCAATCGCCGGATCCGCCGCGATGCTTTTGCCGACCCGCTCGATCGACCGGAGTGGCGGGGAATTCTCTGGATCCTTCCGATCATTGCGCGCCTGGCCGCAAGGCGGGACGCGGAAACGAAGGTGCCGCGCCGCGTTGATTCGCCGATCGCAAAAAGCCTCAGGTTTCGAAGCTCAGCCGCAGCACGTGGTGGAGGAATTCAGGATTAAGCAGCATGTTGAAGCTGACCGTCACCCACTCGCCTTCGCGCTTGACCATGGTTGAGCCGATCTCGTCATGGATGCCGAGGATTTCGAGGAAGAAATGGCTCGGCATTTCCAGGTTCGGGCTTACTTCGAGCAGTGCGCCGGCAAGCGTGATCGTGCGGATCAGGCAGCGCACCTGCGTTCCGGTGCTGAGGTGATGGCCGACGAAGATGATGTTGCCGGGCCTGTCGAGATTGAATTCCCTGTAAGCACGTTCCGGCTTGGGGTGTTCTGTGTCGAGGTGCATCTGAAAGGCCCTTTTAGCCTCCGCTTGTTCTACCACAGGATATTAGTTGAAGAATGCTGACAGCTGCTGAACAACATCGATAAGATTGGATGTTTATGTGGAACTTGCGGGAAAACCGCATCGATTTCGTGCAGATTTGCCCCAAATTTGCTCATTCCAAGTGCGCATGCGCCATTCTTGACATGCCGGCAGCGTTCGCGCATACAGAGGCCGGTTCGAGGCACCAGCCGCTCGCGGATGAAAATCCATGGTGAAGTCCTTGCGATCATGGTCACGGCCCCTTGTGCATGCTGACTGGCGGCAATGCGAGCTCCCATTCATAGTCGAAGAGCATGCCTTGCGAAGGCTCACTCCATGACGGCGACCTATCCTGCCATTGAAGACTTGAAGGCTCAGGCCAAGCGCCTGCGCCAGGCGATGAATGATCGCGGTACCACACTGACGCACAGTGCCGCCCTCGAAATGATTGCCCGCCAGCACGGCGTCCGCGATTGGAACACGCTTGCAGCCCTCGCGGCAAAGCCCAACGCCAGCCCGAAGACACAGCTCTTCGTCGGTGCCCATATTCGCGGCCGCTATCTCAATCAGCCGTTCACCGGCGAGATCCTGGCGCTTTCGGCTTTGCCGGGCGGCGATCTCCACAGGATCACCATCCATTTCGACGAGCCGGTGGATGTCGTCACCTTCGAGAGCTTTTCGGCCTTTCGCCGGCGCGTGAACGCGCAGATCGATGCCGACGGCGTCTCGCCGAGGAAGACCTCGAACGGCGTGCCGCATCTGGTACTCGATCTCTAGATTGCTCCTTTTCTTTTGAGGCCGTCCGGATCCGCATGATTTTAAGCGGATTGGGTTGCCTCCTATTGCACGGATTTCTCCATGACCGCTCACTCCCAAGGCAATGCCTTTCTCACCGGCCGGCTGCCAGCCGTGTTCATCAAAACGGCGGCGCCGATTGTCGCGATCACCACCGTCAACGGCCTCTTCACCGTCGTCGACGCCTATTTCCTCGGTGCCTATGTCGGCCCGGACGCGCTTTCTGCCGTCAGCCTGATTTTCCCGGGGCTGATGTTGCTGATCGCCTTGCAATCACTGGTCTCGAACGGCATGGCGAGCATTCTTGCCCGCCGGCTCGGCGCCGGCGATCGCCACGGCGCGCGCCGGGTATTCACCGGTGCCCATACGCTGGCGCTGGCCGTCACCTTGATGCTCAACGCGGTCTACTGGACCCTCGGCCGGCAGATCATCGACGCCGGTGCTGCCGGCAATGCTGCGGTGGCCGAGGGCGCCAGGTTGTTCATGGGCGCGATGATCGCCTTTGCGCCGGTCAACTTCTTCCTGTCGCTGCATCTCGACGGATTGCGCTGCGAAGGCAAGATCGGTTTCATGACGCTGGTGACGCTGTCGGCCTCGCTGCTCAACATCTTCGCCAATTGGCTGTTCATGGCGGTCATGCATTGGGGCGTGCTCGGTTCGGCGGTCGGCTCCATCGCAACGCAATTCGTCTGTCTTGCAGCCGTGCTTGCCTATATCCAGCGCCGGCCTGCAGCACTCAGGCCTTCTTTGGAAACCGCATTGAGCGAGTGGCGCGGCATCGTCGCCTTCGGCGCGCCGATGAGCCTCGGTTTCATCGGCATATCGCTGGCCTCGGCGGCCATTCTCATCAACGTCTCGCTATGGAGTGCGCATGACCACGTCGCGACGATCGCTGCCTACGGCATCATCACCCGGATCATGACCTTCACCTATCTGCCGCTGCTCGGCCTCAGCATCGCCCTGCAGACGATCGCCGGCAACAATCACGGTGCTGGTCTAGGGCTTCGTGTCGGCCGAAGCCTGCAGATTGCCATGCTCGCAGCGCTGGTCTATTGCACTCTGGTGGAGATCACCGTCGAGTTGCTGGCTGGCCGCCTCGGCGCCGTCTTTGTCGCCGATCCCGCCATTATCGCCGAGGTCAGGCGAATTCTGCCCTGGACGATCGGCGCCTATTTTCTTTTCGGGCAGATGCTGATTCTGTCGTCCTATTTCCAGTCGATCGGCGATGCGCCGCGCGCGGCGATCTTTGGCCTGTCGCGGCCCTATCTGCTGACCCTGCCGCTCACTTTCTTGATGCCCTTTATCTTCGGCGAGCAGGGGATCTGGATGGTGCCGGTCTTTGCCGAGGCAGGCATGTTTATCCTCGCCTTCCTGGTCCTGTCACAGAATGCAAAACGTCGCGGCTGGCGCTACGGGCTTCTGCCGGCCTGAATCGCAAGAGCCGCGCTGGGGAGCGCGGCTCTTGCCTGATGTCGTCTATTCCTTGCCTGTTGGAGCTGCCGAGGTCGCGGCTTCCGCCTCGTTCAACGCCTCGGCGCATTCCTGGCAACAGACCTCGACGGTCTTGCCGCCGAGCTTGACGGTGATGGTCTCGGCGCCGAGTTCGCAGTCGCAGGCGGCACAGGTTGTCTTCTTCATCTGGTGATCCTCCGGTTGATCGTCCACGGATCGGGACGGGCTGATAAGATCATCGAAGACCGCAATGCCGCTGTCGAAATCTTTAGCGATCGACCTGGACCATCACCTCCGGCGCAGCTGCGTCGCGCGCTGGAATTCGGCCGGGGTCTGCCCGAAGGATTGTTTGAAGGAGGCGCTGAAATGGCTGTGGCTGGAAAAGCCGAGATCGAGCCCGAGCGCAGTCAGATCGTCGTACTCTCCGAGTAGATCGAGCGCGCGGGCAAGTCTCAGCCGCAGCTGATAGCGATAGAGCGGTGTCGCCTCGACCTGCTGGAACACCTGGGTGAGATAAACCGGCGAGACGCCCACTTCGACGGCGATTTCGCCGAGCGTCCAGCGCCGCGCGAGATCGGAGGAAAGCACCAGCTTTGCCCGGTCGACGAGTTTCTGCCGGCCGGTGCTGGCGCCCGGCGCATGCGATGTGCGCTCGCCGAGCGAGCGGCGGACCAGCGTCAGGGCGAGTGTTTCTGCCTCCAGCGTTTCGGCGACATTGCGGCTCAAACCGTGACGGAGGAGGGCGACCAGCGCTTGCGCGCGCGGATCGATCCGTCGGCGCTGGCGCCGGAAGGAAAAGGCCGGGCCGGGCTGCACCTGATCTTTCGGCGCGAGTTCTTCGAGCATGGTCTCGTCGATCGCCAGATCGATGCAGGCGTCGCCGCCCTCGATCGGATGGCTGATGCGATATCCCTGGCCGGCATTGAAGAACAATAGCTGATTGGCTTCGGCCACCGTGTCATTGCGGCCGACATGCCGCATGAAGACGCCGCGATAGGGATAGACGAGGCTTGTTGCGTGGGCGCATTCCTCGTCGCTCTTATGGCGGCACTCACCATTGCAGACGATGTCACGAATGGTGATCATCTTCGTTTGCAGGAGCGGTGCTGTTGAATACTGCGACATTTGATGTTCCGGATCAGCGCAGGCCGCCGACGAGGCGGCCCGAGGCATAGTATCACAACTGACGCCTGTATTTCAGTAGCGACTATAGACGTGAACGTCGCTTTCTGTCTGCCCCCTGGAGAGACCGATATCTTTTAACTGATCGTCGGAAAGTTCCATTAGCGCATTGCTGTTGCGCCGTTCGTCAATCTTGCGCGCCAGCCAGCGTGCTGCCGTGATGACGGCAACAAGCAGGCCGGGACGGAAATGACGCGAAGAGCGAATATTCCGGGCCGAGATTGTCACATTCGGGCTGTACATGGTGGTCCTCCATCCGTGTTTGGATGGAGGCAGTGAACCATTAACGGCGGCTTGCCGCTGTCAGATTATTTAGCGATCTGCCGCAGTCCTCACGCCTTGACCAGCCACTCGTGCTCGACGGCATTGTGGAATTTCCAGATCCGCTTCGGCCCGGCCATGACGTTGAGGTAATAGAGATCGTAGCCATGGCAAGCGGCGCAGGGGTGATAGCCTTTCGGCACCAGCGTCACGTCGCCGTCCTCGATCGCCATTGCCTCGTCAAGCGAGCGATCGTCGGTGTAGACGCGCTGGAAGCCGAAGCCCTGCGGCGGGTTGAGGCGATGGTAATAGGTCTCTTCCAGGAAACTCTCGTTCGGAAGGTCGTCCTGGTCGTGCTTGTGCGGCGGATAGGACGATGTATGGCCGCCGGGCGTAATCACCTCGACGACAAGCAGCGAATGCGCCGAGCTGTCGTCCTCAGGCATGATATTGTTGACGTAGCGCACATTTGTGCCCTTGCCGCGCGTCATCTGCGCATGCGTGCCCGGCGGGATTTCCTTCGCCGGATAGCTGCCACCGCCGGGCGCCGAGCAGACGGCGAGCTCCAGATCGGTCTCCGCCGTCACCGACCATGTCGATCCCATCGGGATGTAGAGCGCATGCGGCGCGCCTTCGAACGGGTTCATGCGGCCGCCGAGCGTGCCGAAATCCTTTGTGCCTGCCGACGCCTTGCCCTTGCCGCTCACCCAGACGAGGCAGACTTCGCGGTCTCCCGTCTCTCCGGAAACGGTCTCGCCCGGCTTCATCCGATGCAGGTCGAAGCCGACATAAGTCCAGCCGGCATTCTCAGGGGTCACGTGCGTGACGCGGCCATGGGTGCCCGATGGTTTAACCTTGAGGTTTGGCATTGGTGTTTCTCCTCGTAAATTGGTGGGCGTGGCCCCTCATCCGGCTGCCGCCACCTTCTCCCCGAGGGGGTCCGAAGGACGGGTCGAGACCCGTGGCTCGACCCCGGTCGGCTTCCGGCGAATGAGGGGGGCGTCTTGCTCCAGCAGGCCGGCAGGTCTTTCGATTATCCCTTAGGAAAACCTTCGGTCTCCACCGTATAACCTGCGGCGGTCATGACCCGCATCAATTCCGCATGGCCGATCTCGGCCATCTTCTGCGGAGGTGACTTGCGTGGATCCTGTTCTGCTTCGACAACGAACCAGCCCTCATAGCCGTGATCGGCCAGCCGCTGGACGATAGCGCCGAAACCGAGCGAGCCGTCGCCCGGCACCGTGAAGGCGCCGAGTGCCACTGCGTCGAGGAAGGATTGCCGGCTGCGGTCGAGCCCGTCGACGACAGGCTTGCGGATGTCCTTGACGTGAACATGGTTGATGCGGGCGTGGTGGTTGCCGATGGCGCGCAGGACGTCGCCGCCGGCAAAGGCGAGATGGCCGGCATCGAGCAGCAGTGGAATGCCTTCGCCCGAGGAACGCATGAAGGCGTCGAGTTCCGGCTCGGTTTCGACCACGGCCGCCATATGGTGGTGATAGGAGAGCGGCATGCCCTGTTCGGCGCACCATTCCCCGAACTCGGTGACGCGGCGCGCATAGGCCTTCATCTCGTCGTCGGAAAGGCGCGGCTTGGTCGCGAGCGGCTTGGACCGGTCGCCCTGGATCGAGCGGCCGACTTCACCATAGACGATGCAGGGTGCATTGACCGCCTTGAACAGCTCGATCATCGGCGCGATGCGGTCCTTATTGGCCGCAAGCTCCTCATTGACCAAGGTGCCGGAGAACCAGCCGCCGCAGAGCGTCACGTCGGCGGCGCGCAGGATGGGCAGCATCTCTTCCGGGTTGCTGGGGAAACGGCGGCCTTGCTCCATGCCGGTGAAACCGGCGCCGCGGGATTGCCGCAGGCATTCCTCGAGGGATACGTCGTCGCTGAGTTCAGGAAGGTCGTCGTTCCACCAGGCGATGGGCGACATGCCGAGTTTGGCCTTCATCAGTAATCTCCTTGAAAATAGTGCGGAGGAGCGCTTCCGCTCCCCCGGAAATCATAGCAATCGATCAACCGACGCGCTGGGCAGCGCGCGCTTTGACATAGGCCTCATGGGCTCTGTTGACCTCGCCGCGCGGGCTGACCTCAGGCACCGCGACATCCCACCAGTGGCCGCCGGCATCGGTCGTGATCAGCGGATCGGTGTCGATGACGAAGACCGAGGTGCGGTCGTTTCTCTTCGAATCGGCGATCGCCTGTTCCAGTTCGGTGATGGAGGAAACCTTGACGGCGATGGCGCCCATGCTTTCGGCATGCGCGCGGAAATCGATCTCCGGCATCACCTCGTGATAGGAGTCCTTCAGCAGATTGTTGAAGTTGGCGCCGCCGGTGCCCATCTGCAATCGGTTGATGCAGCCATAACCGCGATTGTCGAGCATGACGATGTTGAGCTTGAGACCGAGCATGACCGAGGTCGCGATCTCGGAATTCATCATCATGTAGGAACCGTCGCCGACCATGACGACGACATCCCGTTCGGGATGCGCCATCTTGGCGCCGAGCCCGCCGGCAATCTCGTAGCCCATGCAGGAAAAGCCATATTCCATGTGATAGCTGCCCGGCGCAGTTGCCGGCCAGAGTTTGTGCAATTCGCCGGGAAGGCCGCCCGCAGCGCAGAGAACCGTCGTATTATCGCCGCCGATCGCGCGCGCCACCGCGCCGATCACCTGGGCATCGGAGGGCAGGGCGGCATTGGTCGTCGCCATCGCTTTGGCGGCAGCCTCCATCCAGACCTTTTTCTCCGCGGCTGCCTTTTCGGCCAGGGCCGCCGGCGCCTTCCAGCCGGAAAGCCCCGCCGAAAGCGCCTTCAGCCCTTCGCGGGCGTCAGTCACCAGCGGATGGCTGTCATGCTTCAGGGCGTCATAGGCGGCGATATTGAGGCCGATCATCCTGAGGCTATCGTTCTTGAACAGCGCCCAGGAGCCGGTGGTGAAATCCTGGCAGCGGGTGCCGACGGCGATGACGAGATCCGTCTCTTCGGCAATCGCATTCGCCGCAGACGTGCCGGTGACGCCGACCGAGCCGAGCGCCAGCGAATGGGTTTCGTTGATCGCCGACTTGCCGGCCTGGGTAACGACGACCGGAACGCCGTGGGCCTCGGCAAAGGCGGCAAGCTCTTTGGTCGCCTGTGAATAGAGCACGCCGCCGCCGGCAACGATCACCGGCTTCTGCGAGGCCTTGATCAGCGCGATGGCATTTGCCAGCTCGTCCGCATCCGGTTGCGGCCGGCGCGTCGCCCAGATTTTTTCATCAAACAGGCTTTCCGGGTAATCGTAGGCTTCCGCCTGGACATCCTGGCAGAGCGACAAGGTAACCGGGCCGCAATCCAGCGGATCGGTCAGGACTTGCATGGCGCGCTTCAGCGCCGAAATGATCTGCTCGGGCCGGGTGATGCGGTCGAAATAGCGCGAAACCGGACGGAAGGCATCATTGGCTGAAACCGTGCCGTCGCCGAAATCCTCGATCTGCTGCAGCACCGGATCCGGCGCGCGGTTGGCGAAGACGTCGCCCGGCAGGAAGAGAACGGGAATGCGGTTGACATGCGCGACGCCGGCGGCGGTCACCATGTTCAGCGCGCCGGGACCGATCGAGGTGGTGCAGGCCATGAAGCGCGTGCGGAAATTCGCCTTGGCATAGGCGATGGCGGCATGCGCCATGCCTTGTTCGTTGTGGGCGCGATAGGTCGTCAGTTCGCCACGCACCTGATAGAGCGCCTCGCCGATGCCGGCGACGTTGCCGTGGCCGAAGATCGCCCAGACACCGCCGAAGATCGGCACCTTTTTGCCGTCGACAACAGTCATCTGCTTTTTGAGGAAATGCGCGACGGCCTGCGCCATCGTCAACCGTATCGTCTTGCCCATCGGATCCTCCGGACTTTTGACTCTCTGTCTGTTTTCCCCTCCCCAACCCCTCCCCACAAGGGGAGGGACTTAATTGGCGGCGCCGCTTCAAGCAGGTTTCAGCGTCTCTTCCCGCAGGACGGCGCTTCTGATGCCGGATGGTGCCCCGCATAAGTCCCTCCCCCTTGTGGGGAGGGGTTGGGGAGGGGTCTTAATTTTCCTACTGACGCTCGCGCGTCTTCAGCCACGCCTCTGTCAGTTGCCGGAAGCGGCCGGCCATATCGCTGATCGCTTCCTCGTCGTTCATTGCGCCCGAAAGCCAGGCGCGCGCCGCATCGGCAAAGATCGTTCGGCCAACAGCAAAGCCCTTCACCGAAGGAGCAGCCAGCGTCGCCTCGAAGCAGGAAATCAGCTCGTCGGCAGGCGCCTCGAGCCCGAGCAGCACGATACCGCGGCACAGGGGATCATTTTTGGCGATCACCGCATCGATCTTCTTCCAGGCTTCGCTCGATGCCTGCGGCTCGAGCTTCCACCAATCAGGCTTGATGCCGAGTGCATAGAGCTCCTCCAGCGCGGTTGCGATCGTATCGTCCGTCAGCGGTCCGTTCTTGCCGGCAATGATCTCCACCAGCAGTTCGCGCCCGACCTTGCGGGCTGCCTCGAACAGCGTGCGCAGCTTCTCCTGCTGCTCGGTCTTCAATTCGGCCGGGTCGTCGGGATGATAAAAGCACAGGCACTTGATGCAATGACCAAGCGGCCATTCCACAAGCTGCGAGCCGATATCCTGGCTGAATTCGAAGCGCAGCGGCTTCGAGCCCGGCAATTCCACCGGCCGGCCGATCCAGGAAAAATTCTTCGTTGCCGCGTCGAAAAAGGCGTCACGGCCGAAACGTTCGTCGATCAGCATGCCGTAACCGTCGCGGCCATTCGAAACCCGCGACGCTGCGGCGACTGCCAGCCGCTTGAAGGCGACGATCTTTTCGTGGCCGACGCCGAGTTCATCGGCAACGCTGACGAGTTGTGAACGATGATCGATCGCCAGCGCCATCAGCAGCGGGATTTCGCCGCGCCGGGTCGATGCCCAGTGGATATGGTTGATCGCCTCGTCCTTGCGCAGCGCCCGGTGTTTGCTGCCGGTCGTCAGGAAGAAGTCAAGCTCCGCCCAGGTCGGATATTCCGGCGAGCAGAGCAGGCGGGAGACGGCAAACGCGCCGCAGGCATTGGCCCAGGTGGCGCAGGTCTTCAGTGGCTCGTCACGCAGGAAGCCGCGCAGGAAGCCGGACATGAAAGCATCGCCGGCGCCGAGCACGTTGAAGACTTCGATCGGGAAACCCTGGCCGACGATGCCGGCTTCGAGGTCGTCGGCGATCGGCCCGTCATAGACGATGCAGCCCATGGCGCCGCGCTTGAGCACGATCGTCGCCGGCGACAGGCGACGAATCTCCTTCAGCGCGCCGAGCACGTCGTCGGCGCCGGAAGCGATCAGGATTTCCTCTTCGGTGCCGATGATGAGGTCGCAATCCGGCAGAGTCTCCTTCATCTTCGAGGACACCCGGTCGGATTTCACGTAGCGCTCGAAGCCTTCCGCATGGCCGGCAAGGCCCCAGAGGTTCGGCCGGTAGTCGATGTCGAAGATCACCTTGCGGCCATTCGCCTTGGCGATGCGAATCGCCTTGCGTTGCGCGGCCTCGGTATTCGGCCTCGAGAAATGCGTGCCGGAAACGAGAACGGCGCGCGACGATCGGATGAAATTCTCATCGATATCGCCTTCATCGAGCGCCATGTCGGCACAGTCGGACCGATAGAAGATCATCGGCGACACGCCCTCGGCCTCGACCGCAAGCAGCACCAGCGCCGTCAGGCGCTCCTTGTCGGTGACGATGCCGTCTGTTGCCACACCTTCGCGCGCCGATTGCTCGCGGATGAAGCGTCCCATCTGTTCGTCGCCGACGCGGGTGATGAGGCCGGATTTGAGGCCAAGCCGCGCCGTGCCGATGGCGATATTGGCCGGGCAGCCGCCGACGGATTTGGCGAAGGAGGCAATATCCTCCAGCCGCGAACCGATCTGCTGGCCGTAAAGGTCGACCGAGGAGCGGCCGATAGTGATTACATCAAGCGCCGGCTCCGGCTGTGAGCTCGGATTCGATTGTACCATGATGTCCTCCCGCTAGATTTTGCGCGGCTTCCAGTGCCTGCGAATTTTCAATAATGAAACATCGGTTCCGTTATTTTGTCAATTCGGAATGTTTATTCCATTTTCGCTTTTCCAGCTTTTGGATGCTGAAGCTTGCGGCGCCGTTCGGCGATCGCCACCGGAAGCGCCATGGTGAGCGCCATCGAGGCAGAAAGCGAGCGGAAACCGGCGAAATCGGCTTCCGCCACCTCGAACCAGTGCGTGGCGCAGGCGGCAAGCGGCGAGAAAGCCGAATCGGTGATCGCGATGACGGGGACGCCGCGGTCGGCAAGCTCCTGGCTCTGACTGAGGCTGTCTGCCGCATAGGGCGAGAAGCTCGCGGCGATCGCCGCATCCTTCGGTGTTGCGAACTGCACCATTTCGGGGTCGACGCCGTTCGGCGAGGCGACGATCTGGTGGCGGATGTTGAGCTTGGAAAATGCGTAGGTCATGTGCGCCGTCAACGGGTAGGAACGCCGTTTGGCGATCAGATAGATCGTTTCGGCGGCGGCAAGGATACTCACCGCTTTCGTGAACGTATCGCTCTGCACCGTCGCCGCCAGCCGGTTGACCGACTGGCTGGCCGCGGCAATGAAACCGGAAAGCAGATTGGCGTCCTCGTCGTCGCCGCTCGTTTGCTCCAGCGTGACGAGCCGTTCTTCATAGCTCAGCGTTCGGTCGCGCAATCTTTCGCGGAAGATGCTCTGTAGGTCGGAGAAACCTTCGTAACCCAGATGATGCGCCAGGCGCACCAGCGTCGAAGGCTGGACGTCGGAGGCGGCTGCAATGCTCGCCGTCGTGCCGAAGGCAATCTCGTCGGGATTGCCGAGCGCGAAGGCGGCAACCTGCGCCAGCCGCTTCGGCATATTTGCCTTGCGCTCGATGATGGTGCTGCGCAGGCTTTCGAAATCGCGCGGAACGCGCGCCGGCCTCTGGGGATCGTTATCCATGCTTGCTGCCCGCGAGATGAAACAAATATTCCATATTTGTGAGCATAGACGATTTCAAATCCCACGCCTAATTGTTTTTAATCCCCTGTAATTGAAGGATTTTGAACAATTTTCCGCGAAAAACGTAGAAATGCGCGCGCGCAGGTCTCTTGTCAAAATGATCTAAATATTCCAAAAATCGGCGCGCAGCTTTGGAGGAGACGGAAATGAAGTCACTTGGCATCGGTTTGATCGGCACCGGCTACATGGGCAAATGCCATGCGCTGGCGTGGAATGCGGTGAAGGCGGTGTTCGGCGATGTCGAGCGTCCGCGTCTCGTCCATCTGGCCGAAGCCAATGCCGGGCTAGCGCAGGCGCGTGCCGGCGAATTCGGCTTCGAGAAGGCAACGGCCGACTGGCGGGCGCTGGTCGCCGACCCCGAGGTCGACGTGGTCTCTGTCACCACCCCCAACCAATTCCACGCCGAGATGGCGATTGCAGCCCTCGAAGCCGGCAAGCATGTCTGGTGCGAAAAGCCTATGGCGCCGGCCTATGCCGATGCCGAGCGCATGCTGGAGACGGCGGAGCATTCCGGCAAGGTTGCCGCTCTTGGCTATAATTACATTCAGAATCCCGTCATGCGACACATCAAGACGCTTGTCGGCGAGGGTGCCATCGGCACGGTCAACCATATCCGCGTCGAGATGGACGAGGATTTCATGGCCGACCCCGATGTCTTCTTCTATTGGAAGAGCGAGCTTTCCGCCGGCTACGGCGCGCTCGACGATTTCGCTGTGCACCCACTGTCGTTGCTCTGGTATCTCTTCGGCCATGTTGAGGCTGTTATAACCGACATGCTGAAGCCCTATGCCGACCGACCGCTCAGCCAGGGCGGCCGTCGTGCCGTCGAAAATCACGATGCCGCCAACGTGCTGATGCGGCTTGGGGGCGGCATCTCCGCTGTTTTGATGGCGAATCGCGCCGCCTGGGGCCGCAAGGGCCGTATCGCCCTGCAGATTTATGGTTCGAAAGGCTCGATCGTCTACGACCAGGAGCGGATGAACGAATTCGAACTCTATCAGGCCGAAGGCCGAGGCTCCGAACAGGGTTTCCGCAAGATACTGGCGGCGCCCGCCCATCGGCCCTATGATCGCTTCATCCCGGCACCCGGCCACGGCCTCGGCTTCAACGATCTGAAGATCATCGAATGCCGTGAGCTGATCCGGGCGATATCCGGTGAGCCGTCGTCGATCGTGACATTTAAAGACGGTCTCAGGATAGAGAAGTCGGTGCATGCCATGGCACAGTCCTTCCACGAGCGTCGCTGGATCGAGATCGGCTGATTGTAAGAAGCCGCTTTCCGTTGACGGCGCGCGGGGCAGGGAATAGGCCTGACATAGTTGTCGGGCGCAAGTTCAGGAGTGGGATCGTGACGGATAGACTGGTGATCATCGGCGCGGGACAGGCCGGTTTCGCATTGGCGGCCAAGCTGCGTGCCTTGAAGGATACGCGCCCGATCACTCTCATCGGCGCCGAAGACGTTGCGCCTTATCAGCGCCCGCCGCTTTCGAAGAAATACCTGCTTGGCGAAATGGCTTTCGACCGCCTGCTGTTCCGCGACCAGCATTGGTATGGCGATAATGACGTCGATCTTCGCCTTTCCACCTGGGCCGAGCAGATCAAGCCGGACAGCAAGCAGGTCCTGCTGCAGGACGGCTCCATTCTCGATTATGGCACGCTGGCGCTCGCCACCGGCTCGACGCCGCGCCGGCTGCCGGCCGCAATCGGCGGCGATCTCGAAGGCGTCTATGTCGCCCGCGACAAGCGCGATGCCGATCTGCTCGCCGACGAGATGCGCCCAGGCCGCCGCGTCCTCATCATCGGCGGCGGTTATATCGGCCTCGAGGCGGCAGCCGTCGCCCGCCACCGCGGCCTTGAGGTCACGGTCATCGAGATGGCTGACCGCATCCTGCAGCGCGTGGCTGCGAAGGAGACCGCCGACATCATGCGCGGGATCCATCAGACCCATGACGTGGTGATCCGCGAGAAAACAGGGCTCAAGCATCTGGTCGGCAGGGATGGCCGCGTCTCTGGCGCCGCTCTGTCCGACGGAACGGTTATCGACATCGACTTTGCCGTCGTCGGCATCGGCGTCGTGCCGAATGACCAACTTGCCAAGGAAGCCGGCCTCGAAGTCGCCAACGGCATTGTCGTCGACGAATTCGCCTGCACCTCCGATCCGGCGATCTTTGCCGCCGGCGATTGCGCAGCGCTTCCCTGGCAGGGTGGCCGCATCAGGCTCGAATCGGTGCAGAACGCCGTTGACCAGGCCGAAGCGGCGGCAGCCGTCATTGCCGGTGGCAGCGCGCCCTACGATCCGAAGCCGTGGTTCTGGTCCGACCAGTATGATGTCAAGCTGCAGATCGCCGGCTTCAATCTCGGTTATGACGAAACGCTGCTGCGGCCCGGCGCCCGCGAAGGGGCCTATTCGGTCTGGTACTTCAGGCAAGGCCTGCTGATTGCCGTCGATGCCATCAACGACGCCAAAGCCTATGTGACCGGCAAAAAGCTGCTGGAATCCGGGACCAACCCCGACAGATCGATTCTCGCCGACCCCTCTGCCGACCTCAAGCGCCTGCTTGGCTGAACTCAAGACCGATCGTCGCAAGGAATCACCGCCAGCGGAAACGCCGTGCTCGGCTCGCTGATCCTATCGGGCGCCGGGCGGCAAGGCTCAGCGTTTTCGCCAAAGAGAACGAAGCGCGATCAAACTCCGCGGATCACCCGAGGAAATGCGGTCTGTCTACGCAACCGGCCCAAATGCCGCCCACTGCATTTCTTCTGGTGAAATCTGAAAAAACCCTTGCATTCCCAGACCGGTCACCATAGTTAGGCCGCACCGGAGAGGTGGCCGAGTTGGTCGAAGGCGCTCCCCTGCTAAGGGAGTATACGTCAAAAGCGTATCGTGGGTTCGAATCCCATCTTCTCCGCCATTTTGATTTTTCCCAGCTCAGTTCAATTCTTATCGTGCGGCAGAGAACCACCTGCGCTTAGGCAGTTATGTCTCGCGGTCGCTATGTCGCGCAAAAGTGTGCAGCGGGTTTGCGGCAACGACATGCGCAAAACGAAGAACTAAAGCGGGAGGAGCGAATCTGAAAGATCGCGACGCGCTTTAGATGGTCATGCTTCATGGTCGCGCCATGAGAAAATCGCTCCGCCTTGAGCAGGAGAATCGCCAGCGGGGAATCACCGCCCGCTCCCATGTTCCGGCAAGCGGCGAAACTGGTTCTGTGCATGTCTGATTACGCTTGCCGCAGCAGCGATATCCCTTCGGCATCCGGATTTCGTCGAAAAAGCGTCGCAAATGTGTTGCCAAACGCATATCCAGTTCACGGTTGATCCGACCTAAGCCGCCGCAAAATCAGGGTTTTCTTAACAAAGAATAAAGGAAATCGCGGCCGCTTGCCCGACTTGTGTCCTTTCAGCAACAGGATTTCGGGAAGGCTCCCCAACCCCGTTCGAGTAAGTTGGTGATTGCGTGACCGGCCCCGTCTTGTATTTTCACTCTCGGAAGCAAGGGCGACGGATCGTCCACTTCTTCAAACACGGGGATGGGGCAGGGAACGCTGCTCAGCGAAAGATCCCAAACCCGATCGAAACTTTGAATTGGAGGTCATTTATGAACATCAAGAGCCTTCTTCTCGGCTCCGCTGCTGCTCTCGCAGTAGTTTCCGGTGCTCAGGCTGCTGACGCTATTGTTGCTGCCGAGCCGGAACCGGTTGAATACGTTCGCGTCTGCGACGCTTACGGCACCGGCTACTTCTACATCCCGGGCACCGAAACCTGCCTCAAGATCGAAGGCTACATCCGTTTCCAGGTCAACGTTGGCGAAGATGTCGGCGGCGATTCTGACTGGGATGCGGTTACCCGCGGTCAGGTTCAGTTCACCGCCAAGAGCGATACCGAGTATGGTCCTCTGACCGGCGTCATCGTCATGCAGTTCAATGCTGACAACGCCACCGATCAGGAAGCCAAGCTCGACTCCGCTTACCTCGACATCGCAGGCTTCCGCGCTGGTCTCTTCTACTCGTGGTGGGACGATGGCCTCTCGGGCGAAACCGACGATATCGGCTCGCCGGTCACGCTGCATAACTCCATCCGTTATCAGTACGAAACCGACGCCTTCTAC
>NZ_AEYF01000001.1 GCF_000292525.1 Rhizobium sp. CCGE 510 | reverse complement strand
CTGATCTGACTTCGGTCAATCAGGAAAGCCCGGCTCTAGAGCCGGGCTTTTTGTATTTCGACAGATGGCAGGGATAGCTGCCGGATGTCCGGCGTCAACCAGGCTATCCGCAGGTGGCGAGAAAAGCTCCAATAGCCGCGGGAATGCTGCTGAGATGCAAGAGGGGTGCATGTCCTTGCCCTTCGGCAGTCTGAAAGATCAACCCCGAATGCCGGCGTGCCATTTCATCGGCTGTCTCCTTTGAAAGCAGAGACGTATTTTCGCCGCGGATCAGCAGGAGCGGAAACCGGCTCAGGCTTTCGAACTGCTCCCAGAGATCGGGCAACGGCTGGCTGAGATCGACCGATTTCAGTGCCTCCGCGATCGCCGGATCGAAATCGGCGACCGGTCTTCCGCCGATGTCGCGATAAATGGCACGTGCCATCTCGCGCCAGTCGTCGCTTCCAAGCGCGGTGAACGACGCGCCATGATTTTCCTTCACTATATCGGCCGCCGCATTCCAATCTTCCGGCCCTTTGCCGCCGTTGAGATAGTCGCGAATCCGCGCCAGCCCTTCGGTCTCGACCACAGGCCCGATATCGTTGAGGATGACGGCTTCGAGAAGATCCGGCCGTGTCGCCGCGATCAGGTGCAGGATCAGCCCGCCCCGGGACGTGCCGATGAAGACCGCCCGCTCGATTCCGAGCGCCGCGCAGGCGGTAACGACGTCGCCGGCCTCCATGGTGAGATTGTAGTTCGCCTTGTTCTCATCCCAGGCCGAGTTCCCACGCCCGCGCGAATCCAGCGCGATCACCCTGCGTGCGGTTGTAGTGTCCCGGGATAGAAGCAGCGCAAGCGGATGAAAATCCCGCGAATTGCGGGTCAGGCCGGGCAGGCAGACGACCGGCAGTCTTCCCGCGGTTGCCGCCTCGCCGGGCCGATAGTCGCGGGCATAAAGCTTTAGCCCATCCGACGACGCATAAAATCGTTCCTGGAAACCGCTTGCATCCGTATCCGGCATCGCATCCCTCGAGAGTTGTTGATCCCGCAGATGTAGCCTGCTTCTCGAGCCGCGCCAAATGGCTTCAGGAGGCGCCGCGTCCGCCGATCAGGTCGCGCTCGATGTCGGTTGGCTGGCCGAGACGGGCCTTGTAGACCTCGTAATTCTCCATCACCCGCTGGACGTAGTTGCGCGTTTCGGGGAAGGGGATGCGCTCGATCCAGTCGACGATCTCGTCAATCGACTTGCCGCGCGGATCGCCATAGCGGCCGATCCATTCTGGTACCCGCTTCGGCCCGGCATTGTAGGCGATGAAGGTGAGGATGTAGGAGCCGCCGAAGGCGTCGATCTGCTCGCCAAGGTAATGCGCGCCGAGCGTGGCGTTGTAACCGGCATCGGCCGTCAGCTTGTCCTTCGAATAGGTGATGTTGTGGCGTTTGGCCACCGCCTGGGCTGTTCCTGGCAGAAGCTGTAGCAATCCCCGTGCATTCGCCGCCGAAACCGCGGCTGGGTTGAAGGCGCTTTCCTGCCGGGCGATAGCATAGGCGAGTGCCTTGCCGGAGCCTGATATATTGGCATTCGCCGGAATGACGCCGACCGGAAAGGCGAGCGCGGCGACGTCGATGCCGCGTCCATAGGCGATCTTGCCGATCTGCAGCGACAGATGGTGATCACCGGCTTGCTCCGCCTGTGCCGCAAGCACAGCCAGTTCACCGGGGCTTTGCAGTTGATCGGCGAGTGCGAGATAGAGAATGTCGGCCCGCCACCCATGGCCTGCCGCCTCCAGCCGGGCGATCGCCTGCACGGCTTCGCGTGCCAGGAACCGTTGCCGGTCGTCCGCGCTTGGCGAGGGGTAGGTAACGTTCAGCGTCTTTCGCCCCAGTCGTTCTGCCGCGAGCTGGCCATAGAAAGTGCCGGGAAAAGTCGCAGCCTTCGCATAGAATTCGCTGGATCTGCCGGGACCTCCGGCCTCTGCGGCTCGTCCAAGCCAATACCAGGCGCGTGAAACCGAGATCGGCCCGTTTGATGTCTGGAGGATCTTGCGGAAGTGTTGTTCCGCGGTTGCCGGATCCTGCAGGCCGCGAAGCGCGTACCAGCCGGCATGGAACTCAGCCTCGACGATATCCGTCGGGCTCGTTGCGGCGTAGTTCGCGACGATGCGATAGGCAGGCTTGAACTGTCCCTGGTCGACCAGGCCGCGGCTGACGATACGCTGCTCGTTCCACCACTCGCCGGAATTGACAAGTTCGCTGCGCTCGGGCGGCATCTGCTCCAGAAGTGCCGCCGCCTCGGCATATTTGTCCTGCTTGCGGAGATATTCGATCCGCGCAAACAGCAGGCCGGCATCGCCACGCCATCTGGCGTCGACGGCGTCAAGCAGCGCGCCAGCATTGCCTGCCTTGGCGTCGACGGCAGACCAGGCTTTGTAGAGCGACTGCGCCTGGCCCATGTCTCCGAAGCGCTTGGCCTGCGCCACTCGGCCGCGATACATCAGATAGTCCATCCGCGCCTTGTGGTCGGCAGGCGTCAGCAGCGCCGAAAACTCGATGAGGATCTTGTCCTCGGTCGCCTTGTCGAGAGCCTCTCCGCGCCAGACCTTGCGGATATATTTTGCCGCCTGCGCCTGCTTGCCGGTTGCAACCAGCGCCCGGCCGAGGATGACGGCGCCCTGCATCATCTCAGGCGCGGTATCGCCGAAGGCAGCGAGCACGGCTGATGGGGCGGGGTTTTCGTCATAGAGCGCGCGTTCGGAATAGGCGCGCAGCCGCGAAAGGCCCGGCCAGCTCTTGAGCTCTTGCGCAGCACCGGCAATTTCATAGGAGGGAACGCCCTTCAATCCGGAAACGGCGATCGCCCAGGTGAGGATATGACGATCGAGCGTACCGTCGCGCATGCTGTCGCGGATCGACAGCGCCAGCTGCGGGTCCTTGTCTGAAAGCGCGTCGAGGCCGGCTTTCAGGTCGCCGTTGACAGGCGCGATGGCCGGATTACGCGGAATGGCGCCTGTTGTCATCGATTCCGGTACGGCTGTCTCGGGAATGAAGCCGAGCGGCTTGACAGAAGGCATGGGCACGCTCTCGCCGGGAAGCGGCGACGCTACACTGCCCCACGCGGCGGCAATAAAGCCGAAGGCGGACAGAATCAGGACAGCTTTCTTCATCCGGGATCTCGCAACGAAAACACGCCCTGCCATTTGGCTAGAGGCATCTTAACGAAACCTTACCATACCAGGTAAAATTCATTCACATCTGCTATCGGAATTTGCCCTAAACCGAACTCTACGCGCTTGTCGCGATGATTTCGGCGCTCTATGGTGCGCAAAATATTCATGGAATGCGGCCGAAGCAAGGATTTGGTCGTGAGGAGCTTTGCATGTTCACTGGGTCCATTCCCGCCCTCGTCACCCCTTTCTCGGATGCCGGACTGATCGACGAAGACAGCTTCGCCGCGCATGTCGACTGGCAGATCAAGGAAGGCAGCAGGGGTCTCGTTCCTGTCGGCACGACAGGCGAATCTCCCACCCTGTCGCATGCCGAGCACAAACGGGTCGTGGAACTCTGCATCGAAGTTGCCGCAAAACGTGTCCCCGTCATGGCTGGCGCCGGCTCGAACAATACGCGTGAGGCGATCGAGCTTGCCCAGCATGCCGAAAAGGTCGGTGCGGACGCGGTTCTGGTCGTCACGCCTTATTATAATAAGCCGACGCAGAAGGGATTGATCGCGCATTTTTCGGCGATTGCCGAGGCGGTCGATCTGCCGATCTATATCTACAATATCCCCGGGCGCTCGGTGGTCGACATGACGCCGGAAACGATGGGTGCGCTCGCCAAAGCGCACAGGAACATCGTCGGGGTCAAGGATGCGACCGGCAAGATCGAACGGGTCTCCGAACAGCGCATCACCTGCGGTACCGATTTCAGGCAATTGTCCGGCGAGGATGCGACGGCGCTCGGCTTCAATGCCCATGGCGGTGTTGGCTGTATTTCGGTAACGGCCAATGTCGCCCCGCGCCTCTGCGCCGATTTCCAGGCGGCGACGCTGAAAGGCGACTATTCGAGCGCGCTGGAATATCAGGATCGGCTGATGCCGCTGCACAAGGCGATCTTCCTGGAACCCGGTCTTTGCGGTGCCAAATACGGGCTCTTCAAGCTTGGTCGTATGAGCCGCAACGTCCGCTCGCCGCTGATTTCGGCGCTGGAACCGGCAACAGAATCGGCGATCGACGCCGCCCTGCGCCACGCCGGGCTGCTGAACTGAAGAGACCGGCCGTCTTCACAAGGCCGGGTCGTTCCCTTACATAAGGGCAAGCAATGAGGGCGCGGCTTTTCGCGCCCTGAAGGGAAATCGTCATGGCCCCCAAAGGCAGCCAGCGCGTGGTGAACAAGGTCGTGGCCGAAAACCGCAAGGCCCGCTTCAACTACGAGATCATCGATACTTACGAAGCCGGCCTCGTGCTAATGGGCACGGAGGTCAAGGCGCTGCGCGAAGGTAAAGCCAATATTGCCGAATCCTATGCCTCGGATGAGGGCGGCGAGATCTGGCTGATCAATTCCTATCTGCCGGAATATCTGCAGGCGAACCGCTTCAATCACGAACCGCGCCGACGCCGCAAGCTGCTGCTGTCGGGGCGTGAAATTCATCGCCTTCGCTCTGCTATCAACCGTGAAGGCATGACGCTGATCCCGTTGAAGATCTATTTCAACGATCGCGGCCGCGCAAAGATGGAGCTGGCGCTCGCCAAGGGCAAGAAATTGCACGACAAACGCCAATCCGAGAAGGAGCGCGATTGGAACCGGCAGAAGAGCCGCCTGCTGAAGGACAATGGCTGACCACACTGGGCTGCCCGCATGCCGTGATTGGCGATCACACGGCAATCGGCCGCTGTCGCTGATCTCGAAGATGCGTGCACGGCACTGCCGGGAGGGGGCTGCTACGCCCTTGTCCCTCGCGGCCACTCGCTTCGAAATGATCGTTTAAGATCAGTCCTCTACATCGCTCGTCGGTGCGACTTCGACCTGACGTGCGGCTCGCTCCGCGGGATCGCGACCAATTTCAGCTTTTAGAGACAGGAGATCGATGAAGTGGTCGGCCTGGCGACGCAGGTCGTCGGCGATCATCGGCGGCTGTGTGGCCATGGTTGAGATCACCGAGACCTTGCGGCCTCTGCGCTGCAACGCCTCGACCAGGTTGGTGAAGTCGCCGTCGCCCGAGAAGATAACGAGATGATCGACCGTTTCGGACTGTTCCATGGCGTCGATCGCGAGCTCGATGTCCATGTTGCCCTTGATCTTGCGGCGACCCATGGAGTCGGTGAATTCCTTGGCAGGCTTGGTGACGACTTTATAGCCGTTATAGTCGAGCCAATCGATCAGCGGCCGGATCGACGAATATTCCTGATCTTCGATCAGAGCCGTATAATAGTAGGCGCGCAGCAGATAGCCGCGTTTCTGGAATGCTTTCAGGAGCTTGCGATAATCTATGTCGAAGCCGAGGCTCTTGGATGCAGCGTAAAGGTTGGCGCCGTCAATGAAGAGTGCAATTTTTTCGCGTGGGTCAAACATCGCTTACCAATCCAATGAGAGCAATAGAAATCCGCAGGACCAAAATTCAATAAAAACAATGACTTGTGTTTTGATTTCGATCCGATCCATACTTTAACAATTATTCATATATGAAAGATTTAGGGCACGATTCGGCATATTCCAAGCAACCTTCGGTGGAATTGTGACATTCTCCATGGAAATTTAGCTCAGCCGCGGATAAAGACGAGGGGAGCCGGAATGAAAAACTTGTATTTGCCCGGTTTTAATTGTATCGGGCGTGCTAATCCCGAAATGACGACCGCAAAGGACAGGCAATGGCCCGTGTCACAGTTGAAGATTGCATCGACAAGGTGGAGAACCGCTTCGAGCTGGTTCTGCTCGCCAGCCACCGCGCCCGGCTGATTTCCCAGGGTGCCTCGATCACCATCGATCGCGACAACGACAAGAACCCGGTCGTCGCCCTGCGCGAAATCGCCGACGAGACGCTTTCGCCCGATGACCTCAAGGAAGATCTGATCCATTCGCTGCAGAAGCATGTCGAAGTCGACGAGCCCGAACCCGATCCGGCCAGCATGATCGCCGCCGGCGGTGCCGCCGCGGCCGATAGCGAAGAGCAGGACGTGCCGGAGACGATCACTTTCGACCAGATGTCGGAAGAAGAGCTGCTCGCCGGCATCGAAGGCCTCGTACCGCCGGAAAAAAGCGACGACTACTAAGCGCGTAGGCTGATCCCGGTCGCATTAATGCGACCCCGGTCGCGTTGATTCGATCCAGGGCGCATGTGGCCCCGGGTAGAATTCGATCCGGGAAAACTTTGATGCGATGCAAAAGAGCGATGATTACCAATCGTCAATCTTGCGCCTTTATTGCTTAGGCATATTATTGCCCATGTGTGCGCCAATCGTTGATTGGCGCGCTTTTATTTTTATCGGAGTGGCTTTGGAATGATGCGGCAGTACGAGCTCGTGGAGCGGGTTCAGCAATACAAGCCCGATGCCAATGAAGCACTGCTGAACAAAGCCTATGTCTATGCCATGCAGAAACATGGCCAGCAAAAGCGCGCGAGCGGCGATCCCTATATTTCCCATCCGCTCGAAGTCGCCGCCATCCTCACCGACATGCACCTTGATGAATCGACGATCGCAGTTGCCCTTCTGCACGATACCATCGAGGATACGACGGCGACGCGCGCCGAGATCGACGAACTCTTCGGCGAGGATATCGGCCGCCTGGTCGAGGGTCTGACGAAGATCAAGAAGCTCGACCTCGTCACCAAGAAGGCCAAGCAGGCGGAAAACCTGCGCAAGCTGTTGCTGGCCATTTCCGACGATGTGCGCGTGCTGCTCGTCAAGCTAGCCGATCGTCTGCACAACATGCGCACCCTCGATCACATGTCGGCCGACAAGCGTGCCCGCATCTCCGAGGAAACGATGGAAATCTATGCGCCGCTCGCCGGTCGCATGGGCATGCAGGACATGCGCGAGGAGCTGGAGGAACTCTCCTTCCGACATATGAACCTGGAGGCCTACGAGACCGTCACCAAAAGGCTGGAAGAGCTCTCCAAGCGCAACGAGGGCATCGTCAAGAAGATCGAGGCCGAACTGCGCGACCTGCTGGTGGCAAGCGGCCTGACCAGCGCCTACGTCAGGGGCCGGCAGAAGAAGCCCTATTCGGTCTTCCGCAAGATGCAGTCGAAGTCGCTTTCCTTCGAGCAGCTTTCCGATGTCTACGGCTTTCGTTTGATCGTCGAGGACATCCCCTCCTGCTATCGGGCACTCGGCATCGTTCACACCCGCTGGCGGGTCGTGCCTGGCCGCTTCAAGGATTATATCTCGACGCCGAAGCAGAACGATTACCGTTCCCTGCACACCACTATCGTCGGTCCCTCCAGCCAGCGCATCGAACTGCAGATCCGCACCAAGCGCATGCACGAAATCGCCGAATTCGGTATTGCTGCCCACACGCTCTATAAGGACGGTGCCACCAATGCCGACGGCGACATCCTGTCTCGCGAATCCAATGCTTATTCCTGGTTGCGCCATACGATCGAGGCGCTGGCCGAGGGCGATAGCCCGGAAGAATTCCTTGAGCACACCAAGCTCGAACTCTTCCAGGATCAGGTCTTCTGCTTCACGCCGAAGGGCAAGCTGATTGCCCTGCCGCGTGGCGCCACTCCGATCGATTTCGCCTATGCGGTGCACACCAATATCGGCGATACCACGGTGGGCGCCAAGATCAACGGCCGGATCATGCCGCTGGTGACGCGGCTTGCCAATGGCGACGAGGTCGAGATCATCCGCTCCGGCGTGCAGGTCCCGCCCGCCGCCTGGGAGGAGATCGTCGTCACCGGCAAGGCGCGCGCCGCCATCCGCCGCGCCACCCGCATGGCGATCCGCAAGCAATATGCCGGCCTCGGCCACCGCATTCTTGAGCGTACCTTCGACAGAGCCGGGAAGATTTTCTCCCGCGAGGCGATGAAGCCGGCGCTGCACCGTCTCGGCCAGAAGGAAGTCGAAGACGCGATCGCCGCCGTCGGCCGTGGCGAGATGTCCTCGCTCGACGTGTTGCGCGCCGTCTACCCCGACCATCAGGATGAGCGCATCACCGTGAGGCCCTCCGGCGACGACGGCTGGTTCAACGTCCGCAGCGCGGCCGGTATGATCTTCAAGATCCCCGGCAAGGCCAAGCCCGGGCCTGACGGCGGCCATTCGGAAATCGACACCGAAGCCGATATCGGGCCGATCCGCGGCCTGTCCGGCAATGTCGACGTCAAGTTCGCGTCCACAGGCGCGGTGCCCGGCGATCGCATTGTCGGCATCATGGACCAAAGCAAGGGCATCACCATCTATCCGATCCAGTCGCCGAGCCTGCAGCGCTTCGACGATCAGCCCGACCGTTGGATCGACGTCCGCTGGGACCTCGACGAAGCCAACAAGTCGCGCTTCATGGCGCGCATCATGGTGAATGGGTTGAACGAGCCCGGCACGCTTGCCAAGGTGGCCCAGACGGTTGCAGGCCTCGACGTCAATATCCGTTTGTTGAATACCGTGCGGGTAGCCGCGGATTTCACCGAAATGATGCTCGAGGTCGAGGTCTGGGACCTGCGACAGCTCAATCAACTGCTCGCTCAGATGAAGGAGCTGGACTGCATCGCCACGGTCCGGCGGCTTTATGAATAGGATTTTGTTGGGCTCCCAGGGCCCCGACCATAAAATTGCACATTTTATGATCGTTCCGTGGTCATGATGGAGCCTTAAAAAGGCAAGCAATGCGTTTAGCGCATAGCTGTCTCCATGTTGCGGCTGTAGTAATTAACCTGTGCCGGGCCTATCTTCTGGTCATCGAAACGCAAACAGAAGATGAGACAAGAAAATGTTTGACCCTATCAGGAAGTTCGCTCGCGCTTTCCGCGCTCCGACCACGCAGGAACGTGAAATGGCATATCTCAATGGCTCGCTCGATCGTATCGATCTCGAGTTTCGTCAGCGCCAGGTCGACCGCGGTCTGTTCCGCACTCGCTGATACTGAACTTAATACTTGAGACGAGTGAGGGACGTTATGCATGACGGACGCCCCTCGGCATGAAGAAGCTCATCTCTGCGAAGAGAACTGAGCTGTTTTTTACGCGGTATCAATTGCCGCTCTTGTCATGGTTAGGTGCGCTGCACTAAATACCCGCCATGTTGTTTCTCCGTCGCAAGCCCGCGGGATTCAAGGAAAAGATGCGAGAGCTTCTATGGCCCCGCAAAGGTTTCCTTCGCCCGATCCGTTACCTGACAATGCGCATCCTGCGCCTGAGCGCTTCGCCGCATGCGGTTGCCGCCGGCGTCGCTGCGGGTGTCTTCGTCTCGTGGACGCCGTTCATCGGCGTGCATTTTGTCATGGCTTTTGTCATCACCTATTTCCTCTCCGGCAGTATGGTGGCCGCCGCCCTCGGCTGCGCGGCCTTCGGTAATCCGCTGACCTACCCCTTCATCTGGGGCATCACCTGGGAGATCGGGCATCTGCTGTTGAGCCGTGAGGATCATCTGGCCGGCCAGGCGGTTGATCTGGCCGCCCTCTTTCACAAGCTGAACTTCACCGAGCTGTGGAGACCGGTGCTGGAACCGATGCTGGTCGGCGCCATTCCGCCGGGGGTCGTTACCTCCGTTGCGCTCTATGCGCTGACGTTCTACACCGTGAAAGGTTTCCAGACGCGCCGCCACACACGGCTGTTGGAGCGGGCGCGTTTGCGCCTGGCCAGCCCGGCCGGCGACATGCCGAGCGTATGAGCCTGATCAAGAATGCTTAAACGACGGAAGGTTCCGGCATGATCATCGGCATTGGCAGCGATCTGATCGACATTCGTCGCGTCGAGAAATCCATCGAGCGTTTCGGCGAGCGCTTCACGCGTCGCTGCTTCACCGAGATCGAGCGCGCGCGTTCCGACCGCCGGGCAAATCGTGGCGCATCCTATGCTAAGCGTTTCGCCGCCAAGGAGGCCTGTTCCAAGGCGCTCGGCACCGGCATAGCCCAGGGGGTCTTCTGGAAAGACATGGGCGTCGTCAACTTGCCGAGCGGCAAGCCGACCATGGTTTTATCGGGTGCTGCCGCCTTGATCCTCGAATCGATGCTGCCCGCGGGCCACAGGCCCGCCATTCATTTGACAATAACGGATGATTATCCCTTGGCGCAGGCCTTCGTGATTATCGAGGCGTTGCCCGAGAGCCTCTGATCGCGACCTTGACGCGACCTCTCGTCGCTTTTGATGTTGTCGCCATTGCCGCAACCGACCGAAGTCGCTAGAACAGGATGATTTTAGGCCGATCGGCCTAGAATCTGAATCCTGTTCTAAATTAAAGAGTTAGAGCATGATGTCGTCCGAAAGCCGCGCACACTTTTCGGCATCATGCTCTAGAGAGAACGACAGAAGAATTGCGCCGCCGCGGCGTCTTGAAGGAATAAGACTGCGTGTCCGAAAAAGTCGAAACCAAGCCGAACGCCCTCTGGGAAAATATCAAAGTCATCATCCAGGCGCTGATTTTGGCGATGGTGATCCGAACGGTGCTGTTCCAGCCTTTTACCATTCCGTCCGGTTCGATGATGCCGACGCTGCTCGTCGGCGACTACATCTTCGTCAATAAGTTCGCTTACGGCTATTCGAAATATTCGCTGCCCTTCTCGCCCGACATTTTCAGCGGCCGCCTGTTCGGCACTGATCCGAAGCGTGGCGACATCGTCGTCTTCCGCTTCCCGCCTAACCCTGAGGTCGATTACATCAAGCGCTGCATCGGCCTGCCGGGCGACCATATTCAGGTGACCGACGGCGTACTCTACGTCAATGGTAAGCCGGTTCCGAAGGTGGCGGACGGTACCTTCACGTCGGATTACAAACTCGATCCGGGCGCCGATGTACCGGTCTTCCGCGAAACGCTCGACAGTGGCAAGACCTACGACACGCTCGATCAGTCTCCCGTGTCGCGTGGCGATAACACCCGTGAATTCATCGTGCCGGAAGGCCATTATTTCATGATGGGCGACAATCGCGACAACTCGCTCGACAGTCGTTTCGACGTCGGCTTCGTGCCTGCGGAAAATCTTGTCGGCCGCGCCAGCGTCATCTTCTTCTCGCTCGGCAACGACACCTCCTTCCGCGAAATCTGGAAGTGGCCGACGAACATGCGCTGGGACCGCCTCTTCAAGGTTGTTGAATGAGCAAGGCGCAGACGCTTTCTGCGGCGGACCGCGCAAAGCTTGAAGGCCTGATTGGTCACGACTTCGCCGAAAAGGAACGCCTGGATCGGGCGCTGACCCACGCCAGCGCCCGCACCGAAAAGGGCGGCAATTACGAACGGCTGGAATTCCTCGGCGACAGGGTTCTCGGGCTCTGCATCGCCGAGCTTCTGTTTCGCACTTTCGGCGCGGCGGCGGAAGGCGAGCTCTCAGTCCGCCTCAACCAGCTCGTCAGCGCCGAAACCTGCGCCGCGGTCGCCGACGAACTCAATCTTCACCTCTATATCCGCACCGGCGCCGATGTGAAGAAATTGACCGGCAAGCGGATGATGAACGTGCGCGCCGACGTCGTCGAAAGCCTGATCGCCGCGATCTATCTCGACGGCGGCCTCGAAGTTGCCCGCCGCTTCATACTGCGCTACTGGCAGGGTAGGGCGGTCAGGGCCGATGGCGCCAAGCGCGACGCCAAAACCGAGCTGCAGGAATGGTCGCACGCGAAATTCGGCGTCACGCCCAACTACCGGGTTGATGAACGCAGCGGACCGGATCATGATCCGCGTTTCAAGGTGACGGTGGAAGTTGCTGGCATAAAGTCGGAAACCGGCGTAGAGCGGTCGAAGCGTGCCGCCGAACAAGTTGCGGCGACGAAGATGCTTGAGCGCGAAGGCATTTGGCAGCAATCGCCTGCCGGAAACTGACGGGACTAATGACACAAGAAGATATCGCGGCCGAAGCTGCTGCAGAAACCAATCGTCCGACGCACTCGGGCTTCGTCGCGCTGATCGGGCCGACCAACGCCGGCAAGTCGACGCTGGTGAACCGCCTCGTCGGCGCCAAGGTATCGATCGTCAGCCATAAGGTGCAGACGACGCGCGCCATCGTCCGCGGCATCGCCATCCACGATAACGCCCAGATCGTCTTCATGGATACGCCCGGCATTTTCAAGCCGCGACGTCGGCTTGACCGCGCCATGGTGACCTCGGCCTGGGGCGGTGCGAGGGATGCCGATCTGATCGTGCTGCTGATCGACAGCGAGCGCGGCCTGCGCGGCGATGCCGAAGCCATCCTCGAAGGCCTCAAGGAAGTCCGGCAGCCCAAAATCCTGCTGCTCAACAAGATCGACCGCGTCAACCGTGAGGATCTGCTGGCACTCGCAGCCGCCGCCAACGAGAAGATCGCCTTCGAACGCACCTTCATGATATCGGCCGAAAACGGCTCCGGCTGCGACGATCTCATGGACTATCTGGCCGCCACGCTGCCGGAGGGGCCATGGTACTATCCCGAAGACCAGATCTCCGATCTGCCGATGCGTCAGCTCGCCGCCGAGATCACCCGCGAGAAGCTGTTTTTGCGGCTGCATCAGGAGCTTCCCTACGCCTCGCATGTCGAGACGGAAAAGTGGGAAGAGCGCAAGGACGGCTCGGTGCGGATCGAGCAGGTGATCTATCTCGAACGCGACAGCCAGAAGAAGATCGCGCTCGGCAAGGGTGGTGAAACCATCAAGGCGATCTCGACTGCGTCGCGCAAGGAATTGTCCGAGATCCTCGAGCAGCCGGTCCATCTTTTCCTGTTCGTCAAGGTTCGCGAGAATTGGGGTGATGATCCCGAGAGATTCCGCGAAATGGGTCTCGATTTTCCGAAATAAGCATGGCAAGGATTTCGTCGGCCGGACGCCAGCCCATTGTTTCCGCATTAAAAAATGGCCTCGCTCACGGAACAGATTTGTGGCTTGCGCATTGCTTGATGAACGGCGTGCCAACGATGGTGCGCCGGTTTTGCAACGGCAAGGGCAAACATGGTGACGTCGAGTTCGGTCAATTCTTTCAAGACCCCTTGCCAGCAATGTCCTTTGCGGCCCCTGCCGCATTTCAGGGAATTCAGCCGCGACGAGCTGGAATTTGTCTCGATCTTCAAGAGGGGTGAGCTTGCCGTCGATGCCGGCTCCACTATCCTTGTCGAGGGCGCACACAGCGCTCATCTCTTCACGGTGCTTTCCGGTTGGGGCTTTCGCTACAAGATGCTGGAGGATGGGCGCCGCCAGATTCTGAATTATATCATGCCGGGCGATCTGATTGGCCTGCAGGGAACGATCGCTGGCGAGATGCAGCATTCCGTCGAAGCGCTGTCGCCGGTTTCCCTTTGTGTCTTCGAGCGTGACAGGCTGATGACGCTCTATAACAAACACCCCTCGCTCGCCTTCGACATCACCTGGATCGCCGCGCGCGAGGAGCGTATTCTCGATGAACACCTGCTCAGCATAGGCCGCCGCACGGCGCTGGAAAGAGCAGCCTACCTGATCGCGTTCCTGTTTGAGCGTGGCCGGAAGCTTAATCTCTTCAAAGGCCGCAAATTCATCCCCATCACCCAGCAGCACATTGCCGATACGCTCGGCCTATCCATCGTCCACACCAATAAGACCTTGAAAAAGCTGGGAGAACGTCGGTTGATCCGCTGGCAGGAGCGCGGTTGCGAGCTGCTGAACGGCGATGAATTGATGGCCATTTCCGGTTGGGAAGGGCTCGGCGAGGGCAAACGCCCCTTCATCTAAAGCGTGTCGCGATCTTTCAGATTCGCTTGTCACGCTTTAGGTCTTTGTTTTTACGCATGTCTCTATCGCAAAACCGCAGCACACTTTTGCGAGACATGCTCTTAGCCCTTGGTCTTATGTCTTTTTTAAATGCGCATTAGCAGCTCGGAAAATAAGGTCGACCGTCGCCTTTCCTTCGATATTGATTCTTATCGACCGGGCACAAAAGTAGTTTATTCAGAAATGGTGGCGGAATTCACCGATAGCGTGCCATGCGGGGCACCGGAAGGCAATGATGTTGGCGAAATGGCCGGGGCGCTACGACAGGCGCCCGACGGGAGGCATGGGATCATGAGCGCAATCCGTGTTCTGGTTCTTGAAGACAGTCTGATCATCGCGATGGAGGCGGAGGATATGCTGCGCCTGGCCGGCGTCGAGAGTATCGATATCGTCGGCAGCGTGGAACAGGCGAGGGCTGCCATCGCTGCGGAGGCATATGATTTCGCCCTTCTCGACGTCAATCTCGGCGAGGGCATGAGCTTCGGATTTGCTCGTCATCTTCTCGATATCGGCATTCCCTTCGGCTTCGTCAGCGGTTATTCCGATACCGGCGATTTCCCGCCCGACTTGCAGCACATTCCGCTTTTGGTGAAGCCTTTCGACGAAACGGCGATGCGTGACTTCCTGCTGAGGCTTTTCCCGGCTGTCGCCTGACGCGGTCCATGACATGTCGCCCGAAAACCGCTCACACTTTTCGGCATCGTGCTCTAGGATGGATTTGTCAGCGTAAGGAATTCCTCCGATGCAGTGGCAGGACCATGCGATCATCCTGGGCGTCAAGCGCCACGGCGAGACGAGTGTCATCGCCGAGGTGATGACGCGTGATCGCGGCCGCCACCTGGGTCTGGTGCGCTCCGGCCGGTCGCGCGCCATGCAGCCGGTGCTGCAGGCGGGCAATGGCGTGGAGGTCCTCTGGCGCGCCCGGTTGGACGAACATCTCGGAGAATTTCGCGTCGAGCCGGTGACGTTGCGCGCCGCACGCCTGATGGAAACGGCCACCGCCGTCTACGGCGTTCAGGCCATGGGCGCGCTGCTGCGACTGCTGCCGGAGCGTGACCCGCATCCGCACCTCTTCGATGCGCTGGAGGTTATCCTCGATCACTTGCACAACCCGGCCGATGCCGGCGAACTCTTCGTGCGTTTCGAGCTTGCGGTGCTGAACGATCTCGGCTTCGGTCTCGATCTGGCCGAATGCGCCGCGACCGGCGCCCGTTCCGATCTCGCCTATGTCTCGCCGAAATCCGGCCGCGCCGTCAGCCGCAGTGCCGGTGCCCCGTGGGCGGACAAGATGCTGCTTCTGCCGCCCTTCCTCGGCATCGAAGGCAACCATGCAGCCGACTTCGACAGCCTTGCGGCGGCGTTCCGTCTCACCGGATTCTTTCTGCACCGCCACGTCTATGAACCGCGCGGCATCGAGGCCGTGGCAGCCCGCGACGGCTTCGTTCAGGCGGCACTCAAGGCGCTCAATCCTGCTTTGCGGACGACTTCTGGTCCGATCTCCGCTTGAGATCTTCCGTCAGGCATTTTTTGCGGGTGCAAAACATCCTCCGGATTTGGCGGTTTACCCGCATATGAGCCCTTCCTATGTCTTGGAGATGCCAACCAAGGAGGATTTCATGCTGACCAAGACCGCAACCCCGACGACGATCACGCTCTGGAACGGCCGCGAAATTCCGCGTCTCGGCATGGGATGCTGGGCGATCGGCGGTCCCTTCTTTGCAGGTGATACGCCACTCGGGTGGGGAGACGTCGACGATGATGAATCGGTGGAGGCGATCCATCGCGCCATCGAACTCGGCATCCGCTTCTTCGACACCGCCTCGAACTACGGCGCCGGCCATTCGGAGGAGGTGCTTGGCCGGGCGATCGGCAATCGCGACGATATTGTCGTCGCCACGAAATTCGGCTTTGCCACCGATCCGCAAACCAAGCAGGCAACCGGCGCCTTCGCCGATGAGGCCTTCATCCGCCGCTCGGTCGAGACCTCGCTGCGCCGGCTCAAGCGCGACCGCCTCGATCTCCTGCAGTTCCACCTCAATGACTTTCCACTGGCACAATCGGATGCCGTCTTCGACACGCTGGAAGCGTTGCGCACCGAAGGTAAGATCGATGGGTTCGGCTGGAGCACCGATTTTCCTGATCGTGCCGCCCGTCCTGCCGGCCGTCAGGGCTACGTCTCCGTTCAGCATACGATGAATGCCTTCGAGCCGGTGGCGGAGATGATCGCGGTGATCGAGGGGAAGGGCTTGATCTCCATCAATCGCGGTCCGCTGGCCATGGGCCTCCTGACCGGCAAGTTCACTGCCGACAAGGCGGTGGGCGCCAAGGATGTACGGGGCGCGGCTCTCGACTGGATGGTCTATTTCAAGGACGGGCGCATAGCTCCGGAATTTGCCGCAAGGCTCGACGCCGTTCGCGATCTCCTGACATCGGGCGGCCGCACGCTGACGCAAGGGGCGCTTGCCTGGCTCTGGGCGAGGTCGCCGCGCACACTGCCCATTCCGGGCTTCCGCACAGTCACCCAGGTGGAGGAAAATGCCGGTGCGCTGGAAAAGGGACCGCTATCGGCCGATGTTATGGCCGGGATCGACGCCGCGCTCGCGCGCGTCTGACGCTTCCAAAGCGGGTCGCATCAGATTCTGAGGGCGCCCATCATGCTGCGGCGCGACGCTTGAGCGCCCAGCCGTCCGGCCTCTCTTCTATAATGCTGACGGCGTCGCCGCGCGTGATCCTGCCGTTGCCGCGTGGGGTGACGTTCCAGCCGAAGAGCGGGCCGGGCACACGGCGGTCGGCCGACATGCGGATGCGGCCCATTGATGGCATCGGGTTGGGGCCTTCGCGTGAACCGGTCAACTGGTCTTGCGTCGTCATGATGCAGCGCGAGCAGGGTTTGACGAGATCGAAGCGGATGCCGGCGATCTCGATCGCCGCCCAGCGATCCTCCGGCCAGGCCTCGTCGATATCGATGACGATGTTCGGACGGAAGCGTTCCATGCCGACACTGCCTTCGCCATGGGCGGCGAGATCGGCGTTCAATGCCTTCAGTGAGCCGGTCGTCGTCACCAGGATCTGGTAGCCGTCGGTGAAGGTAACGGGCGAGCCTTCGCCGGCCCATTCGGCATTCGCTGTCCGCCGTGCCTGCCCGTCGAAGAAGACGAGCCGCACCTCGCGGCCAAGCCATTCGGAAAGCTGCCGGTTGCTCTCGGGATCGGCGACGGCGGCGCTGACGATCGATTTCCACACAGATACGTCCATGCGGGTTTCAGGCTGAGGCGGCAGCACCGATATGTCCGCTTTTCCCTGCATCAGCAGCCGGAAGGCGTTCGCCTCAGGTCGTACCTCGATGCGCGCGAGGTTCGGCAATTCGCGCTGGGTGATGAAGTGCCCGTTGGGATCAGTGATCATCGCCCGCCGGTCGCCGGGAAGCCCATAGGCGTCGATGTCGGCCGAAGGCAGGGCAATGCCGCGGGCGCTCTTGAGCGGGTAGATGAAGAGGTCGCTGATCCGCATGCCGTTCTCCTAAATCTCGTTCATGAAAGCCGAGAGGAAGTCGCGCAGGCTCTTGTCACGCGCGGCCGCCAGCCTGCGGCCGGTCTCGGTCTGGAATCCTTCCGCCAGTTTGAACAGCTTCGTCTGGAAATGGTCAATTGCATAACGCTTGTCATCGAGCGGGCGGTTCGCGGCCGCCGGGTCGAACGGATCATAGAGTCCAGATCCCAGTCGCCCGGCGATATAGAAACAGCGTGCGGCGCCGACCATGCCGATCGCGTCCAGCCGGTCGGCATCCTGCAGGATCTTTGCCTCCAGCGTCTGCGGCGCCACCCCGGCCGAGAAACTATGCGCGGTGATGGCGTGAGCCGCAGCGTCGATATCCGCCTGGCTCCAGCCGAGTTCTGCCAAGATTGCCGATGCCTTCCGCGCCGCCAAAGCCGATGCCTGTGCCCGCAGCGGCGAATTCTTCTCGACGGCGACGCAGTCGTGTAGCAGCACGGAGGCGGCAAGAATTTGCCCGTCGCCGCCTTCGCTAGCATGGATGCGCATGGCGTTCCGGAAGACGCGCAGGATATGGGCAAGGTCGTGCGAGCCGTCGTCGCCATCGGTCGCGTGTGCGATCAGCGCTGCGGCGAGCGTTTCATGAGGAGAGAAGGCTTCGGCCTCGAACATTGCGCCACCTGTTATGAAGAAGAACGTTTCCGTCGATAGAACATCGGATCGGAAGCGGATGCGGAGATCTCGGTCAAGCCCACGACAATGAAGGCTCGATGACCGCTGCCGATTTTGTAGCGGCTTGCCTTGCGAGTCGCAATCGAGGCTCAGCGCCTGGGGATCTGCGTCTCGCCGCCGTTCTCCGGGAGGGAGAGAAGATGGGGCACGTCACGCACGGGTCTCGGCGGACTGATGTGATAGCCCTGGATCTCATCGCATTCCTCGCATTCGAGCAGCGCCAGCTGCGCGGCCGTCTCGACACCTTCGACAGTGACGCGCATCCCGAGCGCATCGCCGAGCAGGATGATCGCGTGCATGATCGCATGCGCCTCCTTGTTGTTGGCGATGTCGTTGACGAAGGATTTGTCGATCTTGATCTTGTCGAACGGGAAGCTGGAGAGATAGCTCAGCGAGGAATAGCCGGTGCCGAAATCGTCCATCGAGATGCGGATGTCGCGCTCCTTGAGTGCATGCAGGATCGGCAGCACCTCGCTGAGATTTTCCATCAGCACGCTCTCGGTGATTTCGAGCTCAAGCCGCGACGGTGACAATGAGGCCGCCGCCAGAGCCTCGCCGACATCCCTGGTCAGGTCGCTGCTGCTGAACTGCATCGCCGAAACGTTCACGGCGACTTTGATGTCTTCGGGCCACTCTGCTGCATCGTTGCAGGCCCGGCGCAAAACCCAACGGCCGATATCGACGATGAGCCCGACCTCTTCGGCGAGCGGAATGAAATCCATCGGCGCAACACGACCGCGGATCGGATGGTTCCAGCGGATCAGCGCCTCGAAGCCGCAAATGCGCCGCTGCGAAAGGTCATAGAGCGGCTGGTAGTGCAGCTCGAACTCTTCCTTCTCGACGGCGGCTCTGAGGTCGGCCTCCAGCGCGTGGCGGAGCTGCATCTGCGCTTCCATCTCGCCGGCGAAAAAACGCTCGCGCTTGCGCCCGTCCGCCTTGGCGTGCGACAGCGCCACGCCGGCATGTTTCAGCAGGATATCGGTTTCTTCGCCATCTCCCGGGGCGACTGCGATCCCCATCGAGACGCTGAGCTCCACCTGTTTTTCGCCGTGCCGGAAGAGATCGGAAAGCTCGCGGCGGATCTGCTCGGCCAGCGCCGTCACATTCCACGGCTGCTGCCTGCCCGTCTGCAGGATGGCGAATTCATCCGAACCCAGGCGCGCCAGGGTGTTTTCCGAACCGGCCGAGGCCCGGATGCGCTCGGCGACCTGCTGCAGGATCTTGTCGCCGGCGGACACGCCCATCATGTTGTTGATCGATTTGAACCGGTCGAGGTTGAGATGAACGAGGGCGATCTGCTCGTCCGGTTTGCGCGCTGCGAGCGCCGCATCGACCTGCTGGCGGAAATGGATGCGGTTCGGAAGACCGGTCAGCGGGTCGTGGTGGGCCAGAAAAGTGATGCGCTCGGCCGCCTCTCGATCCTCGGAGATATCGGCATGAATGGCGATGTTGCTGCCGTCGGCAAGGATGGTCACCATGCTTTGGATGATACGGCCGTCGTCCATCAGCCATTCGCGCCGACGGATACTGCTGCTGTTTGCGGCTGCCGAGGAGTGTCGCCCGGCCCGCCGGCCGGGCCTCGCGCTGGTGCCCTCCGCGCCGCGCATCTTGTCGATGAGGTCGTCGATTGTCGCGCCGGGTGTCATATCGTCCTGTGTCAGGCCGAAGAGCTGACCGAAGCGAATGTTGGAAAGCGTCAGCCGCTGATCTGCGTCGAAGACGCTGAGACCGAGCGGCAGGTTGTTGAGGATGATTTCGAAGAGCCTCTGCTGTCCGTCGAACGCCTGGCTGAGGGCCGACATATTGCCTCTCAGCGCTTGGTTCTCCTTCAGCAGCGTTTCCGCGCTTCTCTCGATCTGGTCATAGTCGCTTTCATGGACGCGATAGGTCGCGATCACAAGCTCCATCAGACGCTGCGCGTCGACCGATCCATCGGCCGTGACGGCCTGGCTGCATTGCTGCCAGAAGAGCGCTTCAGCTTTCATGTCGAGGCCTCTGCGCGGCGGCCGCGGCGGCCACAGCCGGGCCCGTTTGATGGACGTACCTCATCAAATGGGAAACCCTGTCCAAAGTGGCCATGAAGTTGATTTTTCATAAATTAATCGCCCAGGTGGTGTCTCGTGAGCCTATTCTGAATGGGCAGGATTAATATTCGGTTGCAGTGCAGCAGCAGCCTCATGTCGTTAGGCATTTGTTTTATATGTGAAAAATTGCTGAAATACCGCAGGGCTGCTTCGTCTGATGGGGGCAGATGTTCGGCATCACGCCATCCGTTAACTGTTGTCAATCATCGTTAATGAGAAGTTAACAACTTATTGACGCACCGCGCAAATCAGTTTAACCAGCGAGACAACAGTGATTTTCCACGTTCGTATTGCGTACAAACACCACCGGCAAAAAAGGCGGTGAATGGAGGTTTGTATGACCAGCACCACATCCGTTTCGGGCACTTCATACGCATATCTGGCGACGCTCTCGCGGCTTGATGCCAATGGCGATGGTGTCCTCAGCCGGGGCGAGCGCGCCGCCGATCAGAAGCCTGGCATCATCAAGGAACTCCTGGACGAGGACAAGACCAGCGAAACGCAGCCGAAATTTTCCGGCAGCCTGATTGCGCTGATGATGGACTCGCGTGACAGCGGCATGGCAGCCAGTATCGCAGTTCCCTATCCGTTGCAGCAGACCGCGCCGACGACCGGCGATCGGTCGGATGATCTTTACCGCAACACTTACGGCCAGTTCGACTTTAACGCCGTCGCCTGAGCCACTTCAGCATAGGGCGATCTGCAAGCCGGCCGTTTGGCCGGCTTTTTTCGTCCTATGTTCCAGTGCATGATGCCGAAAAGTGTGAGCGGTTTCTTATGACATCATGCTCTAACTTTTCAATGTAGAACAGGATTCAGATTTTAGGCTAACCGGGCCTAAAATCATCCTGTTCTAGCGCATGACCCGAAAACCGGAATCGATACCAGGAAAGGATCATGCGCCAGTTCCAACGGATAAAGCGTCCTTTGCGCTTATTCAGGAACACCTTCCTGGCTGACACGTTCAGAAGGACAACCGGACGGAAGGAGACCTCCATGAAAGCCATGTGCACCATCGCCGCCCTGAGCCTGCTCGCCGTTGCATTGCCGGCAGGCGCTCAGGACAAGCAGACGGCGGTCGCCAATTTCGTCGGCAGGGACGGCAAGGAGGACGGCCGCGCGCAATTGACGGCTGCTGCCAGTGGTGGTGTCCTGATCGAAGTCGAGATATCGGGGCTGCCGGCCAACAAATGGGTGGCTTTCCATGTTCACGAAACCGGCCGCTGCGATGCCGCGACCCATCACGAGTCGGCCGGCGGCCACTTCAACCCTGAGAAGGCCGAGCACGGCCTCCTTGCCGCCAAGGGTCCGCACGCCGGCGATATGCCCAATCAATATGTCGGGGAGGACGGTATGCTGAGAGCCCAGGTCTTCGACAGCAGGGTCACGCTCGACGGCAAGACCGACGGCATTCGCGGCCGCGCATTGATGGTCCATGCCAATTCAGATGATTATCGCAGCCAGCCTTCGGGTGATGCCGGCGAAAGATTGGCGTGCGGCGTCATCCAATAGACTGCTGCGACAAAATTATACACCCATTCAACGTGTTATGCGCTATGCGTCTGAAAACGCGGCGGCGCTAAAATGTCTCATTGCCGCGTCGTCGCCGGCTTTTCGGCCGCTGCCCTGCCTTTGGCGTTCTTTGCCGGCGCGGCGTCCGGCGCCTCCTGGGCCACGGCCGGATCCCTTTCGTCGAAGGCGAGTTTTACGCGCTTTACCATGTCACGGCTGACCGCCCACCAGTCGCCGGTTTTTGCCCAGTAGCGCAGCGTCACCAAGATCGCGCCGTCACCGAGGCTGTCGATGAAGACGCTTGGTTCCGGTGACTTCAGCACCCGTGAATCGGCTTTGGCAAGGCTCATCAATGTCTCCATCGCCTGATGGATGTCGTCCCCATCGGCGACCTTGACGTTCACATCGTTCCGTCGCGTAGGCTCGCGACTGAAATTGGTAATCGGCGTGTTCCAGAGTGTCGAATTCGGCGCCAACCGGTAGAGCCCGTCGCCGGTTCTCAGTTCAGTCGCAAACAGCCCGATTTCGCGCACCGTGCCGGCCACGCTGCTGGTCTCGATGTATTCCCCGACTCGGAATGGCCTGAGGATCAGGAGCATGATGCCGGCGGCGATATTCTGCAGCGTCCCCTGTAGCGCCAGTCCGATTGCCAGCCCGGCCGCGCCGAGAGTTGCGATGATTGAGGCGGTCTGGACGCCGAACTGGCCGAGCACGGTGATGAACACCAGGATGAGCAGCGCGTAGCGCAGCACATTGGTGAAGAACCGTGCCAGCGTCTCGTCGATGCCATGGACGCGCGACAGGCCTTCATAAGCCCAGCGGCTGGTAAAACCGGCGAGCGCCCAGCCGAGAACGAGCAGGATGACGGCCCCGAGGACTGAGAAGGAATATTGCACCGCCAGCGCGCTCGCCTGGCTGAGCGCCGTTTGCGTGGCGAGAAGGACGTCGGCTGCCTGTTGTTGCATGATCTGGCCCTTTTGTACGTAGTCGGGGGCTAGATGGAGCAGATGGCAGCAGCGTCAACCGCAGGCGGCGTCGCCGATCGCAAGCACGAAGGGCGCGTTGCCGTCGGCATCCGCACCGCGGCCGATCGCCCGCACTGCCGCGACCAGCCGGCCGCCGCGGTTAAGCAGCGCGTCGCCGATCTCGATCAACCGGGCATTCGGGGTCGCGAAAGGCGAGGCCGCTCGCAGCCGGCCGGCAAGCCTTTCTTCGCTCTGATCCGGTACGAGCGACAGCGCGGCGATCAGGGCTGCCGCCGGCGATCGCGACACGCCCATCCAGCAATGGATGAGCAACGGCGTCTCCTGCCGCCACGATGCGGCAAAGTCGATAATCCCTTGCACATGCGTCTCGTCGGGCGCCACCAGACCGCCGGTGCCTTTGAAGGTGATGTCGTTCATCGAGAGCGTCAGATGACGGTCGGCGGCAATCACGCCAGGCCGGTGAAAGGCCTGCTCCTTGGCGATCAGGCTGATCATCTCGCGCGCCTTGTGGCGTACCGCCATCTCCGCGATACGCGCCAGCGGCGAGACGACGATGAAGCTCACGACACCATCTCCCGCGCGGCCTCGATCGCCGCGAAGCGCTCGCAGAACCGTCGCTGCGCTTCGATTGCCGGCAGCGGCTCGATCATCAGCATCTCCGGGCTGATGCCGCGTGGCTGGCCGAAGAATTTCTGCGCCTCGGCGGGTGTGAAGCCGGCGAGCACCGTCGCCTCGAAATAGGCGGCGATCGTATCGGCCTTCTTGATTCGGTCCTTGAGGTCGCGCGAGGGATGCGGCGGCAGACCGAAGCGCAGGTGCACGGCGGCCTCCAACCGTTTCTCCACCGTCTTGTAGCCGCCGCCGACCACCGATTTGAACGGTGAGATCATATCGCCGATCACATATTCGGGTGCATCATGCAGCAGCGCCATCAGACATTCCTGCGGCCGCGCATCGTTGAAGCGGCGGAAAATGTCTTCAACGACGAGACTATGCTGCGCCACCGAAAAAGCATGATCGCCTGATGTCTGGCCGTTCCAGCGAGCGACACGCGCCAGTCCATGGGCGATATCGATCAGTTCGACATCGAGCGGCGAGGGGTCGAGCAGGTCGAGTCTGCGCCCGGACAGCATGCGCTGCCAGGCACGCGGAGCTTTTGCCGTTGTCACGCGCTGGCCTCGTCGGCGCTGGTGGGAAAGACAAGGCCGGACCATGCCGGCAGGACGAGGGAAACGGGTGTTTCGCCGGCGAGCAGCGGCGTGCCAGCAGCGATTGCGGCACCGGCGCGGTCAATACGCACGATCGCAAGTCCATGGTCGCCTTCGACCGAACCGAGCGTCCCTACAGGCTTGCCGCCGGCGGTGATCTCCGTTCCGGTCCCCGGCAAGGCTGCAGCTGCAGAAACGGTCACGACGCGCCGGCGCGCAGTGCCCCGGTGCTGCATGCGCGAGACGACCTCCTGGCCAACATAGCAGCCCTTCCTGAAGGAAAGGCCGCCGTTCAAATCCATCAGCACGTCATGCGGGAAGGCGTCCTGCAGGGCGAAGTCCGATCCTGAGGTGACGATGCCGAGCCTGATACGCAGCGCGTCGTAGAGCGCTTCTTCACCATCGCCGCGTTTGCCGGGCCGACGGATCAACGTGACGCCTGCCTTGGCGAAGCGGCTGTCCCGGACGCCCTGGCTGTCCCGAACAGCCTCGGCACCTTCACCCCAGCAAACGGTGACGCCCTCCTCGGCGCCCAGCGCAAGCGTGGCGGCGGCACGCAGCTTGTACATCGTCAGCCGCTTCAGCAGGCCATCGCGCTGGCCGGCATCGGTTTCGATCGTATAACCGTCGCCGTCCTGCCAGATCATGAAGTCGAACAGGATCTTGCCCTGCGGCGTCAGCAGGGCTCCCGGCCGCGCCTCGTCGGGCCCAAGCGAGATGATATCGGTGGTGATCAGGTTTTGCAGGAAGGATTGGGCTTCAGCGCCGCTGACAAAGAGCAGTGCGCGGTCTTTCAGGAATACGGCTGGCATGGCGGAACCTGTCGCGTTGGTCATGGCTCAGAGGTATGTCTTCATGAGGGGGATCGCAAGCGCCTCATGCGAAACGCGAGAGGAGCAAGCGAGGTGGGCGTCAATCGCCCGCCGTGAAGAATTTCCATTTGCCCTGAGGCGTAATGCCGAGGCGGTAGAAATTATATCCGCCGAATTCCTGCATGTCGGAAAGATCGCCGGCGGTGACGATGCGCAGCAGCTCGACGCGCTCCGGCGGCGTTAGCGACTTCAGATCCTTCTCGGCAAAATACGGCCAGACATACATGTCGTCTGCCGTACCCTGGCCGACATGCACGAAGCCGGTCGAGATGATGTCGAGCATAATGGCGAGGATCTCGTCTCCGTCGGGATCGCCCGAAAGATCCTTCAGCGTACCGATCGGATCGTCGGTGGGTTCACCCACCGTCACCTGCGTCTGCTCGGTGCCGGTGCCCATCAACGGACGCAGCCGTTCGAGATCGCCGGAGGCGGCCGCCTCGACGATCTGCTCGCGCATCTTGCGAACCGGCTCGGGTACCTTGCTGATATCGTAAATCACTTCGGCGGGCTTGGAAGCATCCTGGGCGCCCGGCGTCTTGTCGACACCCTGATTATTCTGGCTGTTGACCAGCGGATCGGCCATGGGAACGCCGGGAGCGGCTCCGCTTTGCGGTTGGCTCTGTCCCTGAGCGGCCGGGGCATCGTTGTTGGGCTGGCCGGGGGCCTTGTGCAGTTCGGAAAGCGCGTAGGCTGCCGGCGCGAGGAAAACATTGCCGGCGGCGAGGCTGAACGCAAGCAGCACCGGCGCGAGCGGAATTCGCGATACTTTCTCTTTACCGGTGTGCATCAAACTCTCTGATAATAATTATTGCAGGGTGCGGTTCGCGGAAAATTCGCCGGCAAGCATGCGCTCACGCAGCGAATCCAGCAGGGCTTCGGCGCTGCTTTCCCCGTGCAATCTGATGGTCTCTCTCAGTGCATGCGCAATAGCGGCATCAGCGATGATCTCAGTCTCGATTCCATCAGCCATGCCATCGGCCCAAGCCTCGTTCTGGTATTCCAGAGCCGCCTGCATCTTTTCGTGGACGATCATGTCGTCGATCTCGTTGAGGCTTGCTTCCATTGTCTTTTCCTCAGAACTTCTCATGTCTTACTGCACCGTTAACAACACTAACAGCCTTTTCCCAAAACGACACGTCCGCATGCGAAAACAGGTTAATTAAACGTCAATTTCCAAAACGCGAGGTAATTTCTGTGGCGAGTGTTGCACCTTCGTTACGGTAGCGCTCTTCTGCCACGATGGCCGCTGCGGTGCAATCAGTATAGACGGAGGCGAACGCGCGGTAGCCGCGATTGAAGGCTGCAGTCAACTTTTCCTTGCGCTGCGGCTCGTTGCCCGTCTCCGAATCGAGTAACTGCTGCATGCCGGTTCGCCACTCGTCGCTGCCCGCCGCCTTACAGAGCGTTCTGAGATAATGCACCGAACCCAACACCTCGGCGAGCCGCGCCAGCTTGTCGTCATAAGGTACGATCACCGCAGGCGGCGGCGCAATTTCCTCCTCCTGTGGAGGCGGCGTATTCTTACCCTGCGCCATGGTTGGGCCGGCCAAAACGAGCAGGGACAGGAAAATGCATCGAATGGGAATCATACTCCTAGTTGATACGTTGAGCATGACGGCAACAAGGCAGGCCTGAGAGTTTCCACTTCTATTCGCCGCCACCAGAGCATGATGCCGAAAAAGTGTCAGCGGTTTTCGGCATCCTGTTCTAGCCGCTCGGCGCATTCGAGCACGCTCTGCGGTACGGGCAATCGCCGGATTTCCTCAACCGTGTACCAGCCGACGGCGGCCGCATCGTCGGCGGCTTCCGCCACCACATCCCTATCCGCCTCGACGCGAAAGACCGACAGCAGGAAATGGCTGTTGATGCTGCCGTCGGCCGCATGGGTCTTCAGATCATAGGTCGAAAACAGCTGCGGATTGCGTGCCGAAATGCCGGTCTCTTCACCGAATTCCCGCAACGCCGTTTGCTCCGGCGTCTCGCCAGGTTCAGCGCGCCCGCCGGGAAAGGCGTACATGTCGGCGGAAGGCGGATTGCGCCGCAGCACCAGCAGAAATCGTCCGTCGCGCTCGAGAATGGCGGATGAGGCGGCTTTGGCGGTGGAGGTCATCAGGGCTGCTCTTGGGGTGTTGGCTGGGATCGCCCATCCTATCCGATGAACCGATATTTGCATGCAGCCGCGGCTTGGCTTCCCCAGTTTTCGCTGGAATAGTGATGACGGATTCGAAAGGTGCTTTCGTGACCTACATCATCTACGTCTTTGCCGCCGTCTTCGAGATCGCCGGTTGTTTTGCCTTCTGGGCATGGCTGAAGCTCGCAAAGCCGATCTGGTGGCTGGCTCCGGGCATGGTCTCGCTGGCGCTTTTTGCCTGGCTTCTGACGCTTGTGCCAAGCGAAGCGGCCGGCCGCACCTTCGCGGCCTATGGCGGCATCTACATCGTCGCCTCGCTGCTTTGGCTTTGGCTGGTCGAAAGCCGCATGCCTGATCGTTACGATGTCGGCGGGGCGCTGATCTGCCTTGCCGGGACGAGCATCATCCTCTTTGCGCCGAGAGGCTGAAGCGGCTTGACCGGACTCAAGCCGGGTGCAAAGACAAGTCGATGTGTGGACGTTTCGCCCTGACAATCACCAGCGCCGGCCTGCGCGACTTCTTATCCGGCCTCGATTTCGACGATTTTCCGGCGCGCTACAACATTGCGCCGACGCAGCCGATTCTCGTCGTCATATCAGGCGAGGGCAGGGAGCAGGGCAGCAACTTGGCCGACCGGCGCGCCGTGCTCGTACGCTGGGGCCTCACGCCGGGCTGGGTCAAAGATCCGAAGGAATTTCCGCTGCTCATCAACGCCCGCTCCGAGACCGCAATCGGCAAGGCCTCTTTCCGTGCGGCCATGCGGCATCGCCGCGTGCTCATCCCGGCCTCCGGCTTCTATGAATGGCATCGTCCATCAAAGGATAGCGGCGAGAAACCGCAGGCCTATTGGATCAGGCCGCGTCAGGGCGGGGTCGTCGCCTTTGCCGGGTTGATGGAGACATGGTCCTCGGCCGATGGTTCCGAGGTCGATACCGGCGCCATCCTGACGACATCGGCCAACTCGGGCATATCCGCGATCCACGATCGCATGCCCGTCGTCATCAAGCCCGAAGATTTTTCGCGCTGGCTGGATTGCAAGACGCAAGAACCGCGCGAGGTGGTCGACCTGATGCGCCCCGTTCAGGACGATTTCTTCGAGGCTGTCCCGGTTTCCGACAAGGTCAACAAGGTCGCCAATATGGGTCCGGACCTGCAGGAGCCGGTCGTCATCGAAAAGCCGCTGAAGGCTCCCGAGAGGCAAAGGCCTGACGACGGTCAGCTCAGTTTCTTCTGAAACGGTATCCGCCATTTTTCACTTAGCGTCGCAACCGCTTCGTTCGGGGGAAGTCCTAGTGCGGCTTGCTGCACACCCGCCGCACGGTAGATTGGGGACGGTGCGGTCGGCATCGTTTGAGGCTTCCGGCGACAGATATCAACATCCGCTTCGTCAGTGGGGCCTAACGCATGTCACCCAAGAATACTCCTGTTTTGGGATAACGACATGCGGAGAACCGGACTTGAAGCGCACGTCAGTCCGGTTGGAAGTGTAACACCTCAAGCGGATTTCTTGACGCTGCCCGGCTTGTTCTTCGCCATCAGCGATGCTGCGACAACGGCCTTCAGGCCAACCGGGCGATAGTTGGCGCTGAGATCAGGCTTGGCCGGGTGCTGTTCGCTGTTACTACTCTTTTTCGAAGTCACGATACTCTCCTTACGTGGTTCTTCCCTGGACGTTTTGTGATTTGCTGTTTCGTCATAAATAGCGACAAAACAGAGACGCATCCCATCAGGATTTGTAAACGCGCACCATAATTCGCGAGGCTTAACTGAAGCCTACGTTGGTTAATACTTACTGAAGAGAGCGGTTCGAAATAACGTGCGCAGCGGTTTTACCGGGAGAAGCGCGTAGCGGTTATTCCGGGAAGCGTGAGAACGAAGAGGGAAGCATTTCCCTGGCGCGGAAAAATCAGCAATGCGCGGAGATCAGATGTGCCGGCCGATATCGTCGTCGCCGACGCCGGGTTCCTCGATCGTCAGCGTCCCATATTTCCGGCGCCATTTCCGTGCGCCGAAGGGAAGCGATATGAGGTAGGCGGCAACGGTAAACACCATCACCTCCCAGGTGTAGCTCATCAGCAGGGCCACATAGAGCACGACGCCGAGCATCATCGGCAGAACGAGATCGCGCCGCAAGCGGCTGCCTTCCGATTTGCCCGACCAGACCGGCAGCCGGCTGATCAGCAGGAAGGCGATGACGACGGTATAGATCGACGAGACATAGGCGAAGGTGCGGTCGGTCGCCAGGCCGAGGAAGCCGAGATAGACCGGCAGCAGCACCAACATGGCACCGGCCGGCGCCGGCACGCCGACGAAATATTCCGATTGCCAGCTCGCCTTGTTCTCGCGTTCGGCCATGACGTTGAAACGGGCAAGGCGCAGCCCGGCGGCGATCGCGTAGATCAGGGCAGCAATCCAGCCGAGCGAACGCGCCTGGTCAAGCGCGAAGACATAGACGACGAGGGCAGGGGCGACGCCAAAATTGACGATATCGGCAAGCGAATCCATTTGCGCGCCGAACTTCGAGGTCGCCTTCATCAGCCGAGCCACGCGGCCGTCAATGCCGTCGAGGAAGGCGGCGACCAGCACCATCGAGACGGCGAGCTCGTAACGATTCTCGAAGGCCAGCCGGATGCCGGTCAGCCCGGCGCAGATCGCCAGAATGGTGATGAGGTTCGGAAAGACGAGACGGAGTGGGATTTCGCGCAGACGCGGGCCGCGGGCAGAATCATCTGGCCCGTTGGGCTCGAAAGGCGGAAAGGGCGTTTCCATATCGCGTTCCAATCGTTCCTAAAGCAATTCCAGCGGAGGCGCGGCGGTTCTGCGCTTTAGCTGCGGCGGCTGATGACGGGACCCTTGGCGGAGGCGAATTCGGCGATAACAGTTTCTCCCGCAATCGCCGACTGGCCGAGCGAGACGCGTGGCGCGGCACCGGCAGGCAGGAACACGTCGAGCCGCGACCCGAAACGGATAAGCCCGAAGCGCTCGCCGGCATCTAACGGTTCGTTGGGGTTTGACCAGCAGAGGATGCGCCGTGCCACGAGACCGGCGATCTGGACGACGCCGATCTGGCCGTGCCGGGTTTCGATCACCAGCCCGTTGCGTTCATTGTCCTCGCTCGCCTTGTCGAGCTCGGCGTTGACGAAGCTGCCGGAGCGGTAGTTGATGCTGACGATGCGCCCGCGCATCGGCGCCCGGTTCACATGGCAATTGAAGACGTTCATGAACACCGAGATGCGCAGCATCGGCTCGGAGCCGAGATTGAGTTCCGCCGGTGGGGTTACCATCTGGATCGCCGAGACCTTGCCATCGGCGGGAGAAATTACCAGATCGTCGTCCTGCGGGGTCACGCGTTCGGGATCGCGGAAGAAGTAGGCGCACCAGAGCGTGAAGATCATGCCGATCCAGAAGAGCGGTTTGAAGATCCAACCCAGGATCAGCGACGCGACGAAGAAGGCGGCAACGAAGGGATAACCCTCCTTATGCACGGGGACGATCGTGTTGCGAACCGTGTTGAACAGGCTCATGCTGCCGGTCTCCTTGCGTTTGCGTTCCTCGCTGGTTAGCGAAAAACTGTCTCCGGGGCAATGCTATGGCCCCGGCCCTGGTTCCGACGCCGGGGTTCTGAACAACATAAGCCTGCCGGAGTCGGTCGCATGGCTCAGCTTGCCGGTGCAAGCCGCGCAATCACCCCGAGGTCGTCGCTTTCGCGCACCTGCTTCAGATGCTCCTCCGCCTGTGTCGCCTCGCGCTGGCGGTTCCACATCGAGGCGTAGAGACCATTCATTTCGAGCAGAGCGGCATGCGTCCCGCGCTCGGCGATCTCCCCGCTTTTCAGCACGATGATTTCGTCGGCGCCGATGACCGTCGACAGCCGGTGGGCGATGACCAGTGTCGTGCGGTTCTTCGAAACCATGTCGAGCGCGGTCTGGATTTCCCGTTCCGTCGTCGTATCGAGCGCCGATGTCGCCTCGTCGAGGATCAGGATCGGCGGTGCCTTAAGGATGGTGCGGGCGATTGCCACCCGCTGCTTCTCGCCGCCCGAAAGCTTCAGCCCGCGTTCGCCGACCTTGGTCTCGAATCCCTCGGGCAGCGTCTCGATGAAATGGGCGATCTGCGCCACCTCGGCTGCCGCAAAGACCTCGCCCTCACTGGCCGATGTGCGCCCGTAACGGATGTTGTAGGCGACCGTGTCGTTGAAGAGCACTGTATCTTGCGGCACCATGCCGATAAGAGAGCGCAGGCTTTTCTGCGTCACTGTGCGGATATCCTGGCCGTCGACGGTGATCGCGCCGCTCTGGATATCGTAGAAACGATAGAGCAGCCGCGACAGCGTCGATTTGCCTGCACCCGACGGGCCAACGACGGCAACCGTCTTGCCGGCCGGCACCTCGAAGGAAATGCCCTTCAGGATCGGACGGGCCGGGTCGTAGGAAAAGTGCACGTCCTTGAAGGCGATCGCGCCCTGGCCGATCCGAAGCTCGGTCGCATCGGGCGCGTCTTTGACCTCGGCCTTGACCTCAAGCAAGTCGAACATCTGCTCGATGTCGGTCAGCCCTTGGCGGATTTCACGGTAGACGAAGCCGATGAAGTTGAGTGGCGCGGAAAGCTGCAGCAGCATCGAATTGACGAAGACGAAATCGCCGACCGTCTGCTCGCCGCGCTGCACGGCCAGCGCCGACAGCACCAGCATGATGGTGGTGCCGACGCCGAAGATGACAGCCTGGCCGAAGTTCAGCCAGCCGAGCGAGGTCCAGACATCGGTCGCCGCCTTCTCGTAGCGTTCCATCGATTTGTCGAAGCGTTTTGCCTCCATCTCTTCGTTGCCGAAATATTTGACGGTCTCGAAATTGAGGAGGGAGTCGATCGCCTTGGTATTGGCGTCGGTATCGCTGTCGTTCATCGACCGGCGGATGGCGATGCGCCAGTCGGATGCGCGGATGGTGAACCAGATATAGGCCCAGACGGTGAAGCCGGTGACAGCGAGATAGGAGAAGCCGTAGCCCCACCAGAAGATCGCCGCCGTCAGCAGGAATTCGATGACGGTCGGCACCGAATTGAGGATCGTGAACCGCACGATCGTCTCGATGCCCTTGGTGCCGCGCTCGATGATGCGAGAGAGACCGCCGGTCTTGCGCTCCAGATGAAAGCGCAGCGACAGCTCGTGCATGTGCACGAAGGTTCTGTAGGCGAGCTGGCGAACCGCATGCTGCCCGACGCTGGCAAACAGTGCGTCGCGCAACTGGTTGAGGCCGAGCTGGATCAGCCGGGTGATATTGTAGGCGATTACCAGGGCGATGGCGCCGGCAAGCAGCGGCGGTGCCGAGCCGGCAAGATCCATCCTGCCGTTCAGCGCATCGGTCGACCACTTGAAGAAATAGGGGACGAGCAGCAGGACGAACTTGGAAATCAACAGGAAGACCGAAGCCCAGACGACCCGCATCTTGAGGTCGGGTCGGCCGGCCGGCCACATATAGGGCCAGAGGTTGAGAAGCGTCTGCAGCAGGTTGGATTCCGAGACTGTCTTGCCGTTTGCCATGCTTGTCTCCAGCCCGGATGGGCTTGCGGCGATTGCCGCGCTTCGATGCCGGCAAGAGCACGGAACCGGGACGTGCTTGAAAGCACTTGCCACAACCCGCAGCCGCCATCGCCAGATAAGGTGCCGGCCGGACGAATACAACAATTGCGGGGTTCAGGAAAAGACAGGCCGGGCGGTTAGCCCGCCCGGCCGTCATATTGTCTGAGAACCTTAGAGGTGCTGGCCGGAAAGGCGCTTGCGGTGCAGCTCTTCGGCATTCGGCAACACATCCTTCGGCAGGCCGAAAATCTGGCCTGGGCGGATGCGATCAGGATTGATGATCTTGTCCTCGTTGGCGATGTAGATCGTCGTGTAGCGAACGCCGAGGCCATAGGTGCGGCGCGAGATCTGCCACAGCGTGTCGCCACGGCGAATGATCACCGCTGCGTTGTTGGCCGTCAGCGGCGCCTGTTCGATCGTCTTCGGCTGGTTGCTCTCGACGTCGTTTGCGGAGGTCGCTGCCGACGCCGGTGTGGCGGTGAGTTCAGCGATCATGCTACCCAGCCTGTCGAGCGCTGCGCCGACGGACTTCGCGTCCCCGGGCAGGCTATGCAGCAGCTTCAGCGCATTGCCGGCGATCTGCGAGGCTGAGCCGGACGCCTGTTTGAAGGCGTCGGGCGCATCGGCCGCCGGGCGGAAATCTGCGAGCGAGCGCAACGCGAATTCGGTTGCCGAGCGCGCCGCTGCCAGCTGTTCGGCGCCCGGCAGCTTGCCATCGGCAAACAGCCCCTTCAGCAGGCCGAAGGCCTTGCCGGCCTCAGCCTTGCGCTTGCCGAGTTCGCCTTCGTCGAGCGGCACCATCGAGGAAGCGCCGTTCACCTCGGCGGGGACGGATTGTGCCGCGACCCTCACCTGATCGCCGGCCGGGCGATTGAAATTCACTGCTGCACGCACGATCACCTTGCCCGTGGAATCAACCACATCGACGCGGATCTTGTGGTCGCCGACCGAGAGCGTCACCACACCGTCGATGACGAAATGGCCGTCGGAACCGGCCGTGTCCTGGCCGATGAGGCTGTCGTCGGCATAACCGACGACCTTGGCATTGGAGCGGGTCGTGCCGGCAATGAAGATCTTGTTGCCTTCGATCTCGACGGCGTTGACCATCACATCGGGCGCATTCGTCTTGTCGGGTGCGGCGGTGCCGGGGATGGCCGGTGCCGTGACTGCGGCGCCGGCCGCGGCGTCGGTGAGGTTCGGCGTCTGCAGCGCCAGCTCGCCTGTTGGCGCAGCTGTTGCGGCAGGCGCAGCCAAGCTTTCGCCCGTTGCCGGCTTGTTGGAGGCATCGGCGACCTCGGTTCCGGCCTTTGGCGCGGTGATGATGCGGCTTGCCGTGCCGGGTTTGGAGACCATGGCGAGCAGATTGGCGCCGTTACCGTCCTTCGGCACGGAAATGGTCGCGACTTCTTCGGAAAGCGTGCTCTTGCCGTCCTTGCCGGTGAACTTGAGCACCAGCTGGTGGTCGCCCGCCGAAAGCGGATCGTCCAGGACGGCGGCGAAATCGCCGCTCGCATCGACATTGGCTGTCGTCACCACCTTTTCGCCGTCAAGCACTTCGAGCTTGCCGTTCGGTTCGGCAGAGCCTGCAATCACCGTCGAGCCGTCGGGCTCGACGCGCAAGACGTCGAAGGCGGGAAGCTTCGGGCCGGCATTCGCCGCTGCCGTATTCGGCGCAGGAGCAGTCTCGGGCGCGCCGGTCAGGGCAGTCTCGGCCTTGGCGATCGCGGCAAGCGCATCGGTGATGTTCTCCGGCAGCGACTGGATGATGGCGAGCGCCTTCGCGCCGCCGTCCTTGGCTTTGGTGGCAAGCGTCTGGGTCGCCGGATCGAGGCCCTCGGGGATTGCGAAGCTGGCAAGTGCGCTCAGTGCATCGACGGCTTTGGTCTTAGCGGCGGCGAAGACATCGTCGGCAGGGCCCTTGCCGTCGGCAAACAGCGCCTTGAGTTCGCTAAGCGACACGCTGGCGCCGGCCGAAAGACGGCCCACCTTGTCGGCGACGGCAGCCGCGTCCGCCACAGTGGAGCGTGATGTCTTTGCCGACTCGTTAACCGTGTCCTTGAGCTCCGTGCTCGCCTGGTTGATCGCGTCGCCGACCTTGGCTGCATCGCCGCCGATACGCGGCATGACGAAAAATACCATCAGTAGGATTGCGATTACGAGCACTGCAAGGGCCAGCAAGCCGGCACGGTTCTTCATCATTATGTCTCCCAAGGCGGCAATTTGCCGTAGTAACCGAAATTGCTAGCGATTCCCGTTGCTTTTCACAAGCATTCAAAGCAATTCGGCAAGCTAGGCACGCTGCTTTTCAGTCAATTTTCTTGACTGCATTGAAATGGAATAGTTGTTTGCCTCTATGACCGAACAATCTGTATCGATTCGATCCATCTGCGTTTACTGCGGCTCAAGGCCGGGACGCGATCCCTCCCACATGGCGGCCGGGCGTGCTCTCGGACGAGAGATCGCCGAATACGGCCTGCGCCTCGTCTATGGCGGGGGTACCAAAGGCATCATGGGCGCGGTCGCAAGCGGCGTGCTTTCAGGCGGCGGCCAGGTGACGGGAATTATCCCCGAATTCCTGATCGACATGGAAGCGACTCGCCACTCGCTCGGTCAGCTCAACGAACTTATTGTAACCCCTGACATGCATGCGCGCAAACACACGATGTTCGAGCGTTCCGATGCTTTCGTCGCGCTGCCCGGCGGCATCGGTACGTTGGAGGAGATCGTCGAGATCATGACCTGGGCACAGCTCGGCCGTCACGAAAAGCCGATGGTCTTTGCCAACGTTAACGGTTTCTGGGATCCGATGATGGAACTGATGCGCCATATGACCGATGAAGGCTTCCTGCACACCGCCCACCGGGTGCAGCCGCTCGTCGTCGACGAGATCTCCGGCATCATTCCCGCGATCATGGCCCAGGCCGCCCAGCTCGCCGCCGATCGCGACGGCGAGGATGAGGTGATTTCCAAGATGTAAGGCTAGAGGCGCGTGGGGGCCTTCAGCGCCCGCGGCTGCACTTCAGCATCGACCAGCTATAGAGGACAAGCCCTGCCCAGATCAGCGGGAAGGCGATCATCCGCGCCGTGCCGAGCGGCTCGTGGAAGACGAAGACCGCGATCAGGAAAATCATCGTCGGCGCGATATACTGCATGATGCCGATCGTCGAGAGTTTCAGCAGCTTGGCGCCGTTGGCATAGATCATCAGCGGTACGGCGGTGATGACGCCGCAGCCGAGCAGCAGCGTCGTATCGGCAAGGCCGGTGCGGTAGAGATGGCCCTGGCCGCTGCCGAATTCGAGATAGAGGATATAGAGCAGGGCCGGCCCGCTGAGGATGAGCACTTCGAGGAAGAAGCCCTGGTTCGGTCCGAGCGGCAGCGTCTTGCGGAGCAAAGCATAAAACCCCCACGAGATCGCCAGCGTCAGCGCCACCCACGGAATACCGCCGCTATCGAACGCGAGAATGGCGACGGCAAGTCCTGCCAGCGCGATCGCGGCGATCTGCAGCGGCTGCAGCTTCTCCTTGAGCAGCACCGAGCCGAGGAAGATGCTGAACAGCGGATTGATGAAATAACCGAGCGCCGCATCGAGCGAATGGCCGGCGCCGATCGCCCAGACATAGGTGCCCCAGTTGACAGTGATCAGCGACGCCGTCAGCGCCGCCATCGCCAGCATGCGCGGCGAGCGCAGCGCTGTGGCGATATCCTGTGTGCGCCCGAGCACGATCAGAACGATACCTGCCAGCGGCAGCGACCAGACGATGCGGTGGGCGATCACCTCGGCCGGCGAAATATGCGCCACCGCCTTCATGTAGATCGGCAGGAAGCCCCAGAGCAGATAGGCCGTCAGCGCGAAGGCGAAACCGCGCGGACTGTCTTCGTTCTTGGCCAAGGGAACGGATGCATCGGTCGACATCGGGCGTTTCCATCTTTGTTCTTCTTCTGATCCGGCCTAGCTTAAGCGCCGTGAATAGGCCAATTCATTTCGTTGAATAAAGGGTGAGAAGAATTGAAACGGAATCGAGGCAATGGGCCGATGATGGCGGCAACATGCCCGAGCCGAACCGGCGGAATAGATTTATTCCGCCGCGATCTTGCCTGCCAGCTGCCGGTTCTTCATCAGCTTGTAGATGACGGAATCCATCAGCGCCTGGAACGAGGCGTCGATGATGTTCTCCGAGACGCCGACCGTCCACCAGCGCACGCCGTCGCTGTCGGTGGATTCGATCAGCACGCGGGTGATCGCCTCGGTGCCGCCATTGAGGATACGCACCTTGAAATCGGCGAGCACCAGATCGTCGATCTCGTGCTGGTATTTGCCGAAATCCTTGCGCAGCGCCAGGTCGAGCGCGTTCACCGGGCCTTCGGCATCGGCAACCGACATCAGCGTCTGGCCGTCGATGGTGATCTTCACCACCGCCTCGGAGACGATCTTCACGCGGCCTAGACTGTCGAAGCGGCGCTCGATCATCACCCGGAAGCCTTCGATGGTGAAGAATTCCGGGATCGTGCCGAGCGTGCGGTGCGCCAGCAATTCGAAGCTCGCATCGGCGCCCTCATAGGCGTAACCGATGGATTCACGTTCCTTGACGATCGAGATCAGCAGGTCGAGCTTCGGATCGTCCTTGGCGACGGTAATGCCGCGCCGTTTCAGCGCATTGATGAAGTTTGCCTTGCCGCCCTGGTCTGAGACCATGACCTTGCGGAAGTTGCCGACAGTCTCCGGCGGCACGTGTTCATAGGTCCGCGGATCCTTGATCAGCGCCGATGCATGGATGCCGGCCTTGGTGGCGAAGGCGGAAGCGCCGACATAGGGCATCTGATGATCGGGCGAGCGGTTGAGCAGCTCGTCGAAGGCATGCGAGAGCCGGGTGAGGTTGAGCAGCCGCTCCTCGTCGATTGCCGTTTCGAAACGTGAGGTATAGGCGCTCTTCAGTGCCAGCGTCGGGATCAGCGTCACCAGATTGGCATTGCCGCAGCGCTCGCCGATGCCGTTCAGCGTGCCTTGGATCTGCCGGACGCCGGCTTCGACCGCGGCCAATGAATTGGCGACCGCCTGGCCGGTGTCGTTGTGGGCATGGATGCCAAGACAGTGGCCGGGAACGCCTGAAGCGATCACGGCCTCGACGATGGCACGCACCTCCGGCGGCTGCGTGCCGCCATTGGTGTCGCAGAGCACGACCCAGCGGGCGCCGCTGTCATAGGCCGTCTTGGCGCAGGCCAGCGCATAGGCCGGATTGGCCTTGAAGCCATCGAAGAAATGCTCGCAATCGACAATCGCCTCCTTGCCGGCGCCAACCGCCGCCTTGACGCTTTCGGCGATGCTTTCGAGGTTTTCCTCGTTGGTGCAGCCGAGCGCCACCGCAACATGATAATCCCAGCTCTTGGCGACAAAACAGATGGCGTCGCTTTTGGCCTGCAGCAACCCGGCAATACCGGGATCGTTGGAAACCGAAACGCCCGCCCGCTTCGTCATGCCGAAGGCAACGAAGCTGGCCTGGCTGGTGCGCTTCTCGCCGAAGAAGGCCGTATCCGTCGGATTGGCGCCGGGATAGCCGCCCTCGACGTAATCGATGCCGAATTCGTCCAGCATCGCGGCGATCGCAATCTTGTCCTCGACCGAGAAATCGATGCCGGGCGTCTGCTGCCCGTCCCGGAGCGTCGTGTCGAAGAGGTAGATGCGTTCTTTCATGTCGTTTCCTCCCGGCAGGCGGGTGTTGTTGTGGTGCGGATGCTGCCCCTCATCCGGCTGCCGCCACCTTCTCCGTGCTGACGGGGAGAAGGGATAGGCCGCGCCGTATCGCAGAGCTCGTCCCCTCTCCCCGCGCACGGGGAGAGGGCTAGGGTGAGGGGCTGCGCGGCCCTGAAACAATCAGTCCGCCTTCCCGGCAAACTTATCCGTCGCCCGGATCAACTGGTCGAGAATTCCCGGCTCCGAATAAGCATGGCCCGCACCCTCGATCAGGTGGAGCTCCGCCTTCGGCCAGGCCTTGTGCAGCAGCCAGGCATATTTGGCCGGGCAGGGCATGTCGTAACGGCCATGCACGATGACGCCGGGAATATCCTTGAGCTTGCCGGCGTCGCGGATCAGCTGTCCCTCATCCATCCAGCCGGCATTGACGAAGAAATGGTTCTCGATGCGGGCGAATGCATAGGCGAATTCCGGTTCCTCGAACTTGCCGCTCGTTGAAGGTTCGGGCAGCAGCGTGATCGTTTCGCCTTCCCAGATGCTCCAGGCCTGCGCGGCTGCAAGGCGCACGCTCCGGTCCTCATGCGTCAGGCGGCGATGATAGGAATGCATCATCTCATGCCGCTCTTCCGGTGGAATGGGAGCGATGAAGCGTTCCCATTTGTCCGGGAACATTTCCGAGACGCCGAACTGATAGTACCAGTCGAGCTCGGCCTTGGTCAGCGTATAGATCCCGCGCAGGATGAGCTCGGAGACGTGCTGCGGATGCGTCTCGGCATAGGCGAGCGCCAGGGTCGAACCCCAGGAGCCGCCGAACACCTGCCAGCTGTCGACGCCGGCCATTTCCCGCAGACGCTCGATATCGGCGACGAGATGCCAGGTGGTGTTGGCGTTGAGTTCGGCATGCGGCGTCGACCTGCCGCAGCCGCGCTGGTCGAAAAGCATGACGTCATAGAGGGTAGGATCGAAAAGCCGGCGATGGGCGGGCGAGATGCCGCCGCCCGGGCCGCCATGCAGGAAGACGGCGGGCTTGGCGCCCGGCGTTCCCGACCGCTCCCAATAGATAACATGGCCGTCGCCGACATCGAGATGGCCGGACGCATAGGGTTCGATCTCGGGATAGAGCGTGCGCAGGATCTCGGTCATATCTTCACGCCTTTCGCGGGCCAGACTGCGGTATCGTGATCGGGATGCTGGAAGGAGATGATCGCCTCCTGCCGCGCGTAGAAATCCTGATCCTTCAGCACCGGCGCTTCGAAGATTTCCTCGACCCAGGGCAGGCGGGCCTCGTAGTTTACCTGGACCAGCGGTGCCAGATCGCTGCGGTCGTCGAAGGTGCCGATTGCAAGCTCCAGCCCGCCCGGATGACGGTAGGTCATCGGTGTGCCGCAATCGCGGCAAAAGCCGCGCTCGATATTAACCGAGGACTGGAAATAGCTCGGTTCGCCGCGCGTCCATTCCATCCCGTCCTCCGGCGCCGTGACGAGCGCGGAGAAGAAACCGCCGAACTGCTTCTGGCACATGCGGCAATGGCAAATCGAGGGTCGCCCCAACTTGCCTGAAATGCGGAACCGCACGGCGCCGCATTGGCATCCGCCTGTTTTTATCGTGTCCGTCATGAGGTTTCTCCGAGGGGCCAGCTTTTCGTGTCGTGGTCGGGGTGCTGATGGTTGCTTGCAGCAATCGCGTCCTCGCGGTCGGGCGTTTCAGCCTCTGGTTCCAGCGGCAAGCCGGGGAGCGCGTGAAACCAGGACATTTTGCGGCCGGTGTTCGATTGCATCACCGGCCTGACCGCATCGGGATTATCCAGCGAGCCGAGCATGATGTTGATGAAATCCGTCTCCGGAATGTCGTAGAACAGCGGCGTGCCGCAATCGCCGCAGAAGCCGCGCCGCACCAGGTCCGAGGATTGAAACCATTTCGGCGCGCCGCGCGTCAGCTCGAAATCTTGACGCTTGGCCGCTGCAAGCGGCATGAAATAATTGCCGGCCGCCTTCTGGCACATGCGGCAATGGCAAAGGTGGGGATAACCGAGTTCTCCTTCAGCGCGGTAACGCACCGCACCGCACTGGCAGCCGCCGCTTTTGTCTGCGTCCACTGTCATCTTGGCTCCTTGGGCGGCCATGCCAGCGTCTCATGATCGGGATGCTGGAAGGAGACGAGTTCGAGCACGAAGGGGGCGGCTTGCGCATCCTCCTCCGTCCGGTGGCCCGGCAATTCGTGCAGGTGATCGACAAAGCCGATCTTGCCCTCGATGCCGAATTGCACCACCGGCGGAAGCGCCGAAGGATCGTCGAAGGCGCCCGCGGCAACCGCAACCCCGTCAGGCGCCTCGTAGGAGAGCGGCGTGCCGCAATCGCCGCAGAAGCCGCGCTCGACGAAATTGGAGGAGCGGAATTTCTTGCGCGCTCCTCGCGTCCATTCGAAATCGGCGCCGCGCACCGACACCAACGGCGCATAATAGGCCCCGAACGCCTTCTGGCACATGCGGCAATGACAGATCGACGAATCCTTGAGTTCGCCGCTGACGCGAAATCGCACCGCACCGCACTGGCAGCCGCCGGTATAGGTGGTCATAGCAGATCCCTTCCGATGGTGCGGATGATGTGGGTGCACACGTTGTCGATATCCCGGAGGATATCATCGTTCCAAAAGCGCAGGACAATCCAGCCGTCCGTTTGGAGACGTCGAGTCCGGATCTCATCGTAAGAGATGTTCGAGGCGAGGGCGTGCGGCGAGCCGTCTATCTCGACGATAAGGCGATGGGCGGGGCATGCGAAGTCAACGATATAACCGGCGATCGGCATTTGTCGGCGGAAGCTGAGGCCCATCAGGCGATGGGCGCGAAGCTCGTTCCAAAGTTTCAACTCCGCATCGGTCAGAGCTTTGCGCATGCGCCGGGCGTTCGTCCGCCGTTGGGGCGGAACTGGTGCATGCGGCATGGCTTGCCTCTCGCTATGACGTGACGGGGCTGCGGCGGCACCCCCCTCTGCCCTGCCGAGCATCTCCCCCACAAGGGGGGAGATCGGATAGGAGCGGTCGCTCGCCCTAATCAAACGCCTCAGATGGCCGAAGCCACTTGGTGCTCGGTCGATATCTTGGCAAGCTGGAGCGTCTTGCCGATCTCCCCCCTTGTGGGGGAGATGCCCGGCAGGGCAGAGGGGGGTATCTCTTGCCGCCCAACCCATCCTACCGCTTGACCTCCCACGTCGTCACCCGCTCGCCGGTCGATGCATCCTTGCCGTCCTTCAGCTGGATGCCCTTCGCGGTCAACTCGTCGCGGATCTTGTCGGCCTCGGCGAAGTTTTTCGCCTTCAGCATTTCAAGACGCATGGCGACCAGCGCGTCGACTGCGGCTGCAACGGCCGCGTCGATTTCTGCTTTCTTCGGCAGCAGCCCGAGGAGGGCAGCCGTTGCCGCGAAGGCGGCGCCGGCGGCGGCATCGGTGTGAGCAGCTTGCGCCAGCGCATGCAATGCCTGCACCGCCGCGACCGTATTGAGGTCGTCGGCGAGCGCGTTCAGCACGGTTTCGTCCGGTGCTGCATCCCCGGCGTCTGTCGCCGGCCATTTGGCGAGCAGACGTTCGGCCTCTTCCAGTCGCTTGATCGAAAAGTCGATCGGCTCGCGGTAATGCGTCATCAGCATGGCAAGGCGCAGCACCTGGCCCGGCCATTTGCGGCCGCCGAAGGTTTCCGTGTGCAGCAACTCGTGGATGGTGACGAAATTGCCTTCGGATTTCGACATCTTGCGACCTTCGACCTGCAGGAAGCCGTTATGCATCCAGACATTCGCCATCACCTCGGTGCCGTGGGCGCAGCGCGACTGGGCGATCTCGTTTTCATGATGCGGGAAGATCAGGTCCAGCCCGCCGCCATGAATGTCGAAGACATCGCCGAGATAGCGCTTGCTCATCGCCGAGCACTCGATGTGCCAGCCAGGCCGGCCGCGGCCCCACGGGCTCTCCCAGCCGGGCTCGTTGTGGCTCGACAGCTTCCAGAGTACGAAATCACCCGAGTTCTTCTTGTGCGCGTCGACGGCGATGCGGGCACCGGCCTGCTGCTCGTCGAGCGGGCGCTTCGAAAGCTGGCCGTAATCCGCCATGGACTTGGTGTCGAACAGCACTTCGCCTGCTGCGACATAGGCATGGCCATAGCCGATCAGCTTCTCGATGATCTCGGTCATCTCAACAATATTGTCGGTCGCACGCGGCTCGAAGTTCGGCTCCAGGCAGCCGAGTTCGGCGACATCGGCGTGAAATTGAGTCTCGGTCTTTTCGGTGACCGCCCGGATCGCTTCGTTGAGCGGCAGGCCGGGATGATCTCTCAGCGCCCGCGCATTGATCTTGTCGTCGACGTCGGTGATGTTGCGGGCATAGGTGACGTGGTCTTCGCCATAGACATGACGCAACAGCCGGAACAGCACGTCGAAGACGATGACCGGCCGGGCATTGCCGATGTGGGCGAAATCATAGACGGTCGGGCCGCAGACATACATGCGGACATTGTTGGGATCGATCGGCGAAAGAACCGATTCTTCCCGTGTCAGCGTGTTGTACAGCTTCAGTTCCGGCATGCCGCCCATTCCACTCTCCCATAAGTACAATCAGAAAAATATCGCGACCGGCGGACCGGGGCGTTTCGCATCTTGACTATTTGGGAGACGAAAACGGCCGGGCCAGCGCTTGCGCTAGCGAATAATCTTTCCGCAGATAATGCAGATAACCGTTTTCATGCCGCGTTTTATGGCGTGGGAATGACGTTTGGTCAAGAGGGGCGAGGAACGATCCCGGCGGCACGGCTCGTCCGCCATTTTCACGGCACAAATCGTTTATAGGCAATTGGGAAAGGACTGAAAATAGGGGGAAATGTGTGAGAAGCCTGGTTCGATGGACGATTGCAGCGACGGCAATTCTGGCAGTCGCATTGGCTGCATATTTCGCATACGATTTCGGAATGCTTCGCTTCAACAATCCATCCTTGAGCCGCTATCCGATCCAAGGCATCGATGTCAGCCATCACCAGGGTGACATCGATTGGATGACGGTGGCTTCGCGGCCGAACGTCCGTTTCGCGATCATGAAGGCGACCGAAGGCGGAGATCACAGGGATTCCAGGTTCGCCGACAACTGGCAGCGCGCCGGCGATGCCGGAGTGGTCAGGGGCGCCTATCATTTCTTCACCTTCTGCCGCCCGGGCAAGGATCAGGCACAGAATGTCCTGGCAACCGTGCCGAGGGAGCCGGGAACCCTGCCTATCGCCGTCGATCTGGAGTTTGTCGGCAATTGCAGCAAGGTCCCGACGCTTGAGGAAATGGCGACTGAGGTGAACGCATTCGTCACCGAGCTGAAAGGCACCTTTCCGGAGAAGCCGATTTTCTATGTCACCCAGGAGTTCTTTGATCGCTATCTGAAAGGCAATGAATCCCGCTTCCCCGACCATTACCTGTGGCTGCGAAGCGTGTTCCAGGAGCCGGCGCAGCAAGAATGCGGTCGCTGGTCGATCTGGCAGTTTGCCGATAACGGCACTGTCGACGGCATTCAGGGGGCGGTGGACCTCAACGCTCTATGCCCGTCGGAGACAGGCTTCGCACATCTGTTCCCAGCCGTTGCTGTGAACTGACGCTAATCCGGCAGGCGGTAGTCGACGAGCTTGTTTTCCCGCACAACGAACAGCTTGCCGGTCTCGGTCACGCCGGGGCCGAGCAGCGGCAGGATCGCCCTGGCGATCTCGGAGGGATGCGGCAGCGTCTGCGGATCTTCGCCGGGCACCGCCTGGGCGCGCATCGCCGTGCGGGTCGCGCCCGGATCGACACTGGTGATGCGCAGCGGCGTCGATTGGCTCTCGCCGGCCCAGGTCCGGGCCAGCGCCTCGACAGCGGCCTTGGACGCGGAATAGGCGCTCCAGAATGGCCGGCACTTGTGAGCCGCGCCTGATGACAGGATGACGGCGCGGCCTGCATCCGAGCGGGCGAGCAGCGGATCGACCGAGCGGATCAGCCGCCATGTGGCGGTGACGTTGATGGTCATCACCTTTTCGAACACCTTCGCCTCGATATGGCCGATCGGCGAAATGACGCCGAGCACGCCGGCATTGGCGACGAGGATGTCGAGTTTGCCCCAGCGCTCGAAGATCGAGCCGCCGAGCGCGTCAATCGCATTCATGTCGGCCAGGTCGAAGGGTACCAGCGTCGCCGTGCCGCCGACCGCCTTGATGGCATCGTCGAGATCCTCGAGCCCACCGACGGTGCGGGCGCAGGCGATCACATGGGCGCCGGCTTTGGCAAGCTCCAGCGCCGTGAAATAGCCGATACCGCGCGATGCACCGGTGACGAGTGCGATCTTGCCCTCAAGATTGATGTTCATCTGTTCCGGTTCCGGATTTGCGTGCGAAGGCGAGGGGCGCAAGAGCCCCTCGGAAGGGAAGGCAAAGCAGCGGCGGCTCAGCCGTTGCTGGCAAGCATCGAAAGCTTGTTGCCAATCGACTCGCCGTTCTTGTCGAGCAGGCGGGTCGGATAGTCACCGGTGAAGTAGTGGTCGGTGAACTGCGGGCGAGCCGGATTGCGGTCCTCGCCGCCGACGGCGCGGTAAAGCCCGTTGATCGACAGGAAGGCAAGCGAATCCGCGCCGATATATTTGGCCATGGCCTCGACATCGGCATACTGGTTGGCCAAGAGCTTTTCGGCATCGGGCGTGTCGATGCCGTAGAAATCCGGGAAGAAGATCATCGGGCTGGCGACGCGGAGATGGACTTCGAGCGCGCCGGCCTCACGGATCATCTGGACGATCTTGAGAGAGGTCGTGCCGCGCACGATGGAATCATCGACCAGCACCACACGCTTGCCTTCGATCATCGCCCGGTTGGCCGAATGCTTCAGCTTCACGCCGAAGGCGCGGATCTGCTGCGTCGGCTCGATGAAGGTGCGGCCGACATAGTGGTTGCGGATGATGCCGTATTCGAAGGGAATACCGCTTTCCTGTGCGAAGCCGAGAGCCGCCGGCGTGCCGCCGTCCGGCACCGGCACGACAACGTCGGCCTCGACGGGCGATTCCTTGGCGAGGTTCATGCCCATGTTCTTGCGCGTCGTATAGACGTTGCGGCCGCCGACCACCGAGTCCGGCCGGGCGAAATAGACATATTCGAACAGGCAGAGGCGCTCCGGCTGCGGTTTGCCGGGCTTGCGGGCATCGATGCTGATCGAGCCGTCGGGCTGGATTTCGCAGATGACGACCTCGCCGTTCTCCACGTCGCGGACGAACTTGGCGCCGATGATGTCGAGCGCGCAGGTTTCCGAACAGAAGATCGGTTTGCCGTCGAGTTCGCCCATCACCAGCGGGCGGATGCCGGTCGGGTCGCGCGCGGCAATCAGCTTGGTGCGCGTCATGGCAAGCATCGAATAGCCGCCCTCCATCTGGCGGATGGCGTCGATGAAGCGGTCGGAGGTGGAGGCATGGCGGGAGCGGGCGATGAGATGGAGGACGACTTCGGTATCGGAGGTCGATTGACAGATGGCGCCGGTCGCGATGATCTGGCGGCGCAGCGTCAGGCCGTTGGTGAAATTGCCGTTATGGGCAATGGCGATGCCGCCTTCCTCAAGTTCGGCAAACAGCGGCTGCACATTGCGCATCGCCACTTCGCCTGTCGTGGAATAGCGCGTATGGCCGATCGATATGCTGCCGGGCAAGCGGGCAAGCGTCATCGGATTGGTATAATGGTCGCCGACGAGGCCCATGTGGCGCTCCTGGTAGAAGCGCTTGCCATCGAAGGAGACGATGCCGGCCGCTTCCTGCCCGCGATGCTGCAGGGCATGCAGGCCGAGAGCCGTGAGTGCTGCGGCATCGGGATGTCCCAGAATTCCGAAAACCCCGCATTCTTCATGCAGCGTATCTCCGTCGAGCGGATCGTCGGTCGGGAAGGAATGGGACTGGTTCATTTCTGCGGGCCTCTGCTCTCACAAGAATGGATCGGCATTTCCAGAAATAACTGAAGCCCGGCTAAGCTGTTATGCCCGGCCGGACCCCTTATTTGACATCCCGCTCAAATGGCAATTGCCGGAGGGCGGGTCAAGCTCTTGAACACTGTGTCAATTCGCTGGCTGTTGTGCAGGCGCGGTCGGTGCGTCTTCTGCCGGCGCTTGGTCGCCCGTCGGCGGATTGGTGCCCTCAGCGCCCTGTGCCGGCGGCTGAAGCTTATCACGGATGCTCGCCGGTATCATCTGGGCAAATTGCTCGGGCAGAACCGATTTCAGCTTCACGACCATAGAATCCAGGAAGGGCTTCGATTTCGCTTGATTGACCCAGGCCGGGCGGTGGTCGGCATCGACCAGCCAGTTCCAGAAGGCGACGGCGACGACCAGCAGCAGCACGCCGCGCGCTGCCCCGAACAGGAAGCCGAGCGTGCGGTCCAGCGCGCCGACGCGGCTGTCGATGATAAAATCGGCAATCTTCATCGTGATGAAGGAGATGACGATGAGCGCAATCAGGAAGACGACCGCCGCCGAGCCAACGATCGCAATGCGGTCGTCATCGGTGTATTTCTTCGCGTAGGGCAGCAGGTAGGGATAGAGGTAATAGGCCGCCGCCGCCGATCCGCCCCAGCTCGCGATCGAGAGGATCTCGCGCGAAAAGCCGCGGACCATCGCCAGCACGGCGGAGAAGAGCACGACGCCGATGACAATACCGTCGAAAATCGTAATGGGCATGTAAATTCAACTCCAGGACTGCCGCTTGGCGGCCGTGTCGTGCCTTATCGTGTGCCTCCTATATCATCACCAATCTTGGCAATGAAAGGATCAAACCTCGTCTTCCACACGCAGCGCTCCCTTCGATCCGGCGATGCGCGCCACCAGATCCGGCAGGCTTTCGACCTCGCTCCACCGCCCGCCGGAGCCCTTCGGCAATTCGGCGGAGGCGGATGGAAGCAATGCTGCGGAAAAACCCAGCTTCTCGGCTTCCTTGAGGCGCTGGGCGGTGTGCGCAACCGGCCGGATGGCGCCCGACAGGCTGACTTCGCCGAAATAGACGCAATCGGCGGGAAGGGCAATACCGGCAAGCGAGGAAACGAGCGCCGAGGCGACGGCGAGATCGGCCGCCGGTTCGGTGATGCGGTAACCGCCGGCGACATTGAGGTAGACGTCATGCTGGCCGAGCCTGACGCCGCAATGCGCCTCCAGCACCGCGAGGATCATCGACAGCCGGGCCGAATCCCACCCGACCACCGCGCGCCTGGGCGTGCCGAGCGAGGTCGGCGCCACCAGCGCCTGCACCTCGACCAGCACCGGACGTGTGCCCTCCATGCCGGCAAAGACGGCGGCACCCGGCGATTTCTCGTTGCGCTCGCCGAGGAAGAGCTCCGAGGGGTTGGCGACCTCGCGCAGGCCCTTGTCGGACATTTCGAAGACGCCGATCTCGTCGGTCGGGCCGAAGCGGTTCTTGACCGTGCGCAGGATGCGGTAGTGATGGCCGCGATCGCCCTCGAAATAGAGCACAGCGTCGACCATGTGCTCGACGACGCGCGGGCCGGCGATCTGTCCGTCCTTGGTGACATGCCCGACCAGCACCATGGCGGCGCCGGTCTGCTTGGCGAAACGGATCATCGCCTGCACGCCGGTGCGCACCTGCGTCACCGTTCCCGGCGCGGATTCGGCAAGTTCGCTCCACAGCGTCTGGATGGAATCGATAATGACGAGGTCTGGCCGCTTGCCCTCGGCAAGGGTCGCCAGAATATCCTCGACATTGGTTTCGGCCGCCAGCATCACATCGGTATCGGCCGCCGCAAGGCGCTGTGCCCGCAACCGGACCTGCGCTACGGCTTCTTCGCCGGAGACATAGATGATCTTGTGGCCGCGCCGCGCAAGGGCGGCCGCCGCCTGCATCAGCAGCGTCGATTTGCCGATACCGGGATCGCCGCCGATCAGCACAGCCGACCCGCGTACGAAACCGCCGCCGAGCGCCCGGTCGAGCTCCGACATGGCGGTATGAATGCGCGGCGCCTCCTCGATCTCGCCTGACAGCGCCGTCAGCGCCACCGGCCGGCCCTTCTTCGGCGTTTTGCCGGGACCGGAGCCGATCCCGCCCATCGGGTCCTCTTCGACGATGGTATTCCATTCGCCGCAGTTCTCGCATTTGCCGGCCCAGCGGTTGTGGATCGTGCCGCAACTCTGGCAGATGAATTGTGTTCTGGCCTTCGCCATCAGTCACTCTTTCAGTCCGGGTTCCCGACTGAAGCAGACACGCCGCTTCATCGAATCATTGTCGTGCCTGAGATAATGGCTATCGCGACAGATCAAAACTAATGATTTCCCCATCAGCGCCTCCCGTGCCTATGCTTTGCCTCTGCTCATTCTGAACGGTGGAAGATGTTCGATTATTCAATTGCGCACTGGTTTGCATTTCTCTCGGCGGCGGTTCTGCTCAACCTGTCGCCCGGCCCCGACATCGCCTTCATCCTCGGTCACACGATGAGAAGCGGAAAACGCGCCGGTTTTTCCGCGCTGTTCGGCGTCTGGTCCGGTGCCTGCCTGCATGTTCTGATGGCAGCGCTCGGCCTTTCCGCCGTGCTCGCCGCTTCTTCAGTCGCCTTCTCCGCGGTCAAATGGATCGGCGCCGCCTATCTCGTCTGGCTGGGAATTCAGGCTTTGCGCGCCGGCGGCGGCGATGGCCTGATAAAGGTTGCCGGTGAAAAAATGCCGGCAGCAAGGATCTACCGACAGGGCATTCTGGTTTCACTGCTCAATCCGAAAGTGGCGATTTTCTTCCTGGCCTTCCTGCCGCAATTCGTCGTCGAAGGGGCAGGGCCGGCATGGGCCCAGCTCATGCTGCATGGCGGGTTGATCATCGTCGTCGCCGCCTTCATCGAGCCGCCGCTCGTCCTTCTCGGAGGGCGTCTTGCCGATGCGCTCAGGCATAATCAAAAAGTCGGGCTATGGCTCGATCGCGGCCTCGGCGCGCTTTTCCTGGCGCTCGGCGTCCGCCTTGCGCTCAGCAGCCGCTGACGGGGGAAGCTATTCCTCGTCGGCGACATAGCGCCGCTCGTGACGGAGCCCGATGCTCGTCAGGATCTCGTATCCGATCGTGCCTGCCACCCGCGCCACGTCGTCCAGGGCCATGTTCTTTCCGAACAGCTCGACATAATCCCCGGCGCGCACGGCGTTGTCGGGCAGATCCGTCACGTCGAAGATCGTCAGGTCCATGGTGATCCTCCCCGCGACCGGCACCTTATGACCGGCGATGAAGCCTTGCCCACCCTGCGGGACGACCTGGCGCAGCGGCACGCCGCCGCTCGACAGGCTGCGCATGTAGCCGTCGGCATAACCGGCCGAAGCGATCGCCAGCCGGCTTTTGCGGCTAAGCTGCAGCGCCCGTCCGTAGCTGACGGTCTCACCGGCCTCGACGCTGCGCACCTGGATGATGCGGGCTTCCGCGGTTGCCACCGGCCGCATCGGATTGGCCATGCCGCAGACCGCCTCGCCGCCATAAAGCGCGATACCGGGACGGGTCAGGTCGAAGTGATAATCCTCGCCGAGGAAAATGCCGGCCGAGGCGGCAAGGCTTGAATCGATGCCTTCATAGGCGGCGCTAACCCTGTGGAATGATTCGAGTTGCTGCCGGTTCATCGCATGGCTGGGCTCGTCGGCGCAGGCGAGATGGCTCATGACAAGCACCGGCGCGAAGCTCGCCGGCCGCGAGACGTCGTCGGCAAGCGCGATCGCATCGTCCATATGCAGTCCGAGCCGATTGAAACCGGTATCGACATGCAGCGCGCAGGGGTAGTCACCGTAATCGGCAAGCACCGCCATCCAGAAGGCGAGCTGCTCGTCGGAAGAAATCACCGGTACCAGATCGTTTTCGAAGAAGCGCCGCTCGGTGCCCGGCCATATGCCCGAGAGCACGAAGATGCGCGCCTCGGGTGCATAGAGGCGAAGCGTCACGCCCTCGTCGACGGTGGCGACGAAGAAATCGCGAGCGCCTGCCACATAGAGCGCTTCGCCGGCATCCTCGATGCCCATGCCGTAAGCATCCGCCTTGACGACCGCCGAAGCGCGCGCCGCACCGGAGCGACGCGCCATGTCGCGCCAGTTCTCCGTCAGGGCCGTCAGGTCGACGGTCAGCCGCAGGCCTGCCGAGGCAAAATTATCGTCTTCGGGGGCGTCGAGAAATTCGCTCATGATCCACATCGAAAAGAGGCCGGAGAAGGATTCTCCGGCCAGTTTAGAGGTCAATGTTGTCGGGGGGAAGTCCGGCCGCTGCATTGCAGCAGCATCGCGCGATCAGTGCTCTTCATATTGGGTGAAGGACGGATCGGCGAGATCGGCGAAGCGGGTGAATTCCGCCTGGAAGGCGAGCTTCACCGTGCCGGTCGGCCCGTGGCGCTGCTTGGCGATGATGACGTCGGCGGTGCCCTTCACCTTGTCGAACAGCGCTTCCCATTCCGGATATTTCGGATCGTGGATGTCGCGCGGTTCCGAATTTTTGACGTAGTATTCCTCGCGGAACACGAAGAGCACGACGTCGGCGTCCTGCTCGATCGAGCCGGATTCGCGAAGGTCGGAGAGCTGCGGCCGCTTGTCGTCGCGGCTTTCCACCTGACGCGACAGCTGCGACAGGGCGATGATCGGAACGTTGAGTTCCTTGCCGAGCGCCTTCAGGCCGGTGGTGATCTGGGTGATTTCCTGCACGCGGTTGTCGCTGGATTTACCCGAACCGGTCATCAGCTGGATGTAGTCGACCACCAGCACGTCGAGGCCACGCTGGCGCTTGAGACGGCGTGCGCGCGCCGAAAGCTGGGCGATCGAGATGCCGCCGGTCTGGTCGATATAGAGCGGCACCTTCTGCATCATCATCGAGCAGGCGACGAGCTTTTCGAAATCGGCATCGTTGATGTCGCCGCGGCGGATCTTCGAAGAAGAGACTTCCGTCTGCTCGGAGATGATACGGGTGGCAAGCTGTTCGGACGACATTTCGAGCGAATAGAAGCCGACGACGCCGCCATTCTTAGCCTTCATGCTGCCGTCCGGCTGGACTTCACCTTCGTAGCCGGCGGCGATATTATAGGCGATGTTGGTGGCAAGCGAGGTCTTGCCCATGCCGGGGCGTCCGGCAAGCACGATCAAGTCCGAACGCTGCAGGCCGCCCATCTTCGAATCCAGCGAATGGATGCCGGTGGAGATGCCGGAAAGCCCGCCGTCCCGTTCCTTGGCGACGGCCGCCATGTCAATCGCCAGCGCAACCGCATCGTTGAAGGCCTGGAAGCCGCCGTCGTAGCGGCCGTTTTCCGCCAGTTCGAAGAGGCGGCGTTCGGTATCCTCGATCTGCGACTGCGGCGGCATGTCGAGCGGCGCGTCATAGGCGATGTTGACGACATCCTCGCCGATGGTGATCAGCGCCCGGCGCAGCGCCAGGTCGTAGATCGCCCGGCCGTAATCCTCGGCATTGATGACGGTGACGGCATTGCTGACAAGGCTCGCCAGATATTGCGAAACCGTCATGTCGCCGACCTTTTCGTCGGCCTTCAGGAAGGTCTTGATCGTCACCGGATTGGCGATCTTGCCCATGCGGATGATATCGCCGGCAACCTCGAAGATCTTCCTGTGCAGCGGTTCATAGAGATGAATCGGCTTCAGGAAGTCCGACACCCGGTAATAGGCGTCGTTGTTCATCAGGACAGCACCCAGAAGCGCCTGTTCGGCTTCGATATTGTTGGGTGCTTCGCGATAATGCTGCTCCGACGGAGCAACAGCTGCAATCTTTCGAGCGGCGTCGTTCATCATCATCCGTTCTGTCTTTTTCCAGCTCCGGATTCGCAATTCCGGACGCGAAAATCAAGAGGCCGCGAAGGGAGCGGGGGCTCGCTTCGCTTAAATCCTGAACGCTGTGCACGTTGTTCGACTTCTCCACAGTCCTGGGGACCTAAAGGAGAAAATACCCGGAGTGTCACCCGCGCGACACGGTACCGACTCACCCTAGCCTCCGGAGGCTCTATTTTACTGCGATGACCTCCGGCACGCAGCAAAAACATCCGATGGTCCACTTGAAAAAGTGCTGTTCTTTGATAAATAAGCATCCATATAATTAGCATACTACTTAAAAATAGGCCGGACTCATGCCGAATAAATCCCTCGGGCGCGAACTCATCGAGGACATCGCTGCTTTTAGCCGCAAGCTGCGAGTTGCCTTCGATGCGCTCGTCAAGGAACGAGATATGACGCTGCCGCGCGCCCGCGTCTTCTTCGCGTTGAACACGAAGGATGGAATCAATCAGCGCGAATTGGCCGACAAATTGGAACTAGAGACGCCGACGCTGGTTCGAATTCTCGACACGATGGAAGGGCAGGGTTTCGTCGAACGCCGCGTCCCCGGTTTCGATCGTCGCGCCAAGGAAATATATCTCACCGAAAGCGGCAGGGTCTCGGCCGGCGAGGTCGAGGAAATCGCATGGAAAATGCGCGCCCGGGTCGTTGCCGGAATTCCTGAGAGCGACCTAAGGACGACGCTGAGCGTGATCCGCGCCATGCAGGCCAATCTGCAGACGATGCGCGGATCATGAGGAGAGCTCGATGAGCCTTGCGCACGCTTCCAGGGACACAGCCAACGACAATGACGTCTCGCGGCCGGAAGCCGAGTGGGACACAGCGGCACTACAGGGTGGCGCTCCGCCGGCGCCTGCGGCGATGCCGGCATGGAGAATGGCGCTCTATATGGCCGCGTCGGTACTGTTCTTCCTGACGCAGGGCCTCGGCATGAACCTCGCCACAGCCAACATTTATCAGTTGCAGGGATCTTTCTCGGCGACCACCACGGAGCTTTCTTGGCTGTCCGCCGCCTACATGGCGCCCTATGCGAGCTTTGCGATCGCGCTGTTCAAGATCAGAACGCAATACGGGCTGAGACGCTTCGCCGAATTCAGCATCGTCTGTTTCGTGGTCGCGTCACTCCTCAATCTGCAGGTCACCAGCCTGCATTCGGCGATTGTCATCCGTTTCGTGAGCGGCATGGCGGCAGCGCCGCTTTCGACGATCGGCTTCCTGTACATGTTAGAGGCCTTCCCACCGGCAAAGAAACTCTCGCTCGGCCTCAGCCTGGCGCTGATGAACACGCTCTTCTCCGCCCCGATCGCTCGGATCATCTCCCCGACGCTCCTTGACCTTGGTGGTTGGAACGCGCTTTACACATTTGAGTTGGGGCTGGCGCTGATCGCTCTTCCCGTCATCTACCTTCTGCCGCTAACGCCACCCCCGCGCGCGCATGTCATCCAGCGTCTCGATATTCTGAGCTATCTTCTGCTGGCAATCGGCTTTGGCTGTCTTGCCATCGTGCTGACGCTCGGCCGTCTCTACTGGTGGTTCGAGGTGCCGTGGCTCGGCTTCTTGCTTGCAGTCGCCATCGGGGCGATGACGCTCCTGTTCCTGATCGAATTGCCGCGCCAGAATCCGATGATCGATCTCCGATGGTTGCTCTCCGGCCCTAACCTGCGCATGGCAGGAGTGTTGCTGCTCTTCCGTTTCGTCTCCTCCGAGCAGTCGGCGACGGCGGCAGGTTTCTATCAGCAGCTTGGGCTGCTCAATGAGCAGACCGTACATCTCTATGTGGTCATTCTGCTCGCTTCCCTTGTCGGCGGCCTCTTCTGCTCATTCCTGATGATGACGCGTTACGTGGAGACTGCCCACGTGCTGGCGCTGATCCTCATCGCCGCCGGCGCGTGGATCGACAGCCAATCGACCAGCCTGACGCGCCCTGCCGATATGTACCTCAGCCAGGCGATGGTTGCTGCCGGGGCTGCAATGTTCCTGCCACCCGTAATGTCGAAGGGTTTCGGTGCCGTGTTAGCCAAAGGCCCACAATATGTCGTCAACTTCCTGGTGATCTTCCTGTTCACCCAGAGCATCGGCTCACTGTTTGCCTCCGCCATGCTCGGCACTTTCGTTACGATCCGCGAGAAGTTCCATTCCAACGCGCTGGTCGAACACATCCTGCTGACGGACCCGCTTACCGCCCAGCGTGTCGCGCAGCTTTCCGCCGCCTATAATAAGGTCGTTGCCGACAAGACGCTCCTCAATGCCGAGGGTCTCTCGCTGCTTGCCCAGCAAGTGACGCGCGAGGCCTACGTCCTCGCCTATAACGATGCTTTTCTGGTCATCTTCGTCGCCTCCGTCACAGCCCTCGTCATCCTCCTGCTCCACCTCGCGTGGGATCGGCTCCTCAAGCCCTTCGTGATGTCGTCCAATTCCGCTGTCCAGTCCTGATTGCAAAATGCAGAGAAATACCGATGTTCAAGTTTCTTCGCTCACCAACCACCATCATCATCCTGCTCGTCGGGGCCGCCGGCATCCTGCTTGTGCTCTATGCCTGGCGGCTTCCGCCCTTCGTTACATCGGTCGAGACGACCGACAATGCCTATGTTCGTGGCTATGTGACTATTATGAGCCCGCAGGTGAGCGGTTATGTCATCGACGTGCCGGTCAAGGACTACCAGCAGGTCAAGAAGGGCGATGTACTGGCAACAATCGACGACCGCATCTATGGCCAGAAGGTCGCGCAAGCGCGGGCCGCTCTTGATGTGCAGAAAGCGTCGCTTTCCAATTCTCATCAGCAGGAACGGTCCGGCGAGGCCAACGTCAATTCAGCCCGCGCTGAGATCGACGGCGCCAATGCCGCCCTGAAGCGCTCCCAGCTTGCTTGGGAGCGTGTCAGCAATCTCAGCAATCGTGGCATCGCTTCTGAAAGCGAATCCGAGCAGGCGCAGGCGACGCTGCAACAGGCGAAAGCCGCCCTCAATCAAGCACAGGCGGCTCTCGAAGTAGCAAAGCAGAACCTTTCCGCGATCATCGTCAGTCGTGCCTCGCTCGAGGCCGGTGTCGCCGGTGCGGAGGCGGCGGTTCAGCTTGCCGAGATCGACCTGGAAAATATTGCAATCAAGGCTCCACGGGATGGCCGTCTCGGCGAGGTCGGCGTTCGCGTTGGCCAATACGTGACGGCCGGCACCCAGCTGATGGCAGTCGTGCCCCAGGATGTCTGGGTTGTTGCGAACTTCAAGGAGACCCAACTAGACGGCATGCAGGTCGGTCAGCCCGTTTCCATCGCTGTGGACGCTTTGAACAGACGCAGCCTTAACGGCCATATCGAGCGCTTCTCGCCGGCGGCTGGTTCCGAATTTGCCGTCATCAAGGCCGACAACGCGACCGGCAATTTCACCAAGGTCGCCCAACGGGTGGGTGTGCGTATCGGCATCGATAAAGGGCAGACATTGGCAGTAGCGCTGACGCCTGGCCTCTCCGTCGTCGTACAGGTCGATAAGAGCGTCGAACCGCAACGCCAGACTGCCGAAAAATAAAAAAGCCCGGCGCGAACCGGGCTTTCTCTCGCGGATTGCTCCAGCGGTATTATGCTTCGTCTTCGTCGACGCCATCGGCTTCCGGATCGAAGAAATCCTCAGGACGCAGAGCGTCTTCGTCGACGCCGTAGATCGCGTCGACCGAGGTGAGTTCTTCGCCCTTGGACTGGCGCTCTGCCTCTTCGGCAGAACGGGCAACGTTCAGCTGGACGTGGATTTCGACTTCGGCATGCAGCTGCAGCTCGACCTTGTGCAGGCCGATCGCCTTGATCGGCGTGTTGAGGTGAACCTGGTTGCGGCCGATGTTGAAGCCTTCGGCGGCGAGAATATCGACGACGTCACGGGCAGCGACCGAACCGTAGAGCTGGCCGGTTTCGCCGGCCGAACGCACGACGATGAAGGACTTGCCGTCGAGAACGTCGGCGACCTTCTGGGCTTCCGACTTGCGCTCGAGGTTGCGGGCTTCGAGCGTCGAACGCTCGGCTTCGAAGCGGGTCTTGTTGGCGGCATTGGCGCGCAGCGCCTTGCCGAGCGGCAGCAGGTAGTTACGGGCAAAGCCGTCGCGAACCTTGACGGTTTCGCCCATCTGGCCGAGCTTGGAGATGCGTTCGAGAAGGATGACTTCCATTTTCTTTTGCCTTTCTTGTGTCTCAGATTTTCGTGTCGGATTGTTTGGGGGCATCAGCATCTTTCGTCGGGGTCAGCGCGATCGCCTTGCGGGTATCGCTGAGACCGAGGACGAGGATGAGGAGAGCTGGCAGCAGCATGAGCATCGAGGCCAGGTAGCTAAGGATGAGGGCCGGCATGCGCCAGTCCTTGCCGCGCGTGCGGAAATGCAGCGAGGCGAAACCGGAAAGCACGAAGCCGGCGCCGAAGGTGCCGATCACCGTCGCGCCGACCAGCGCCGGAACGCCGCCGAAGAAGCAGGCGGCAAGCCCGGCGAGGAAGATGAAGATCGAGTTGCGGTTCATGCGCAGCGACGAGGGGATGTCCTCGCGCGGGCGAAGGCCGCGGCCGGACGCTGCGACGATGCGCACGGCGAAATAATAGGCGGCAAACAGCATGCTCACCCACATGCCGCCCTGCAAAGCCGGCAGCATCAGCAAGATCAGCGACTTGGTCTGCGCGGTGGCTGTCGGATCCGGCATGAATTCCGGCTGCTGCTGCTTGACCGAGGTGATCAGCAGATCGACGATCGGATCGGTGATTTCCGGCCCGTAACCGATCATCACGCCGATGACGATGACGGCGATCGTCACCAGGCCGCAGAGATGCAGCAGGATATCGGAGAGCGGATACCAGGCAAGCAGATGGTCAGGGCCGCCGAGTTCGGAGGCGGGGCGAGCGAGATTGGCGAGGTGGCTGAGCCAGCCCGCCGGCAAGAGCGTCACCAGCGTCATGATAAGCGCAAAGGAAGGGGAGATGAAGATCGCACCGAGTGCGGCTGCGGTGGCCACGGCCGAGATCGCCGCAGCATTGCCCCAGCCGAGCCCGACGATCAGGATCGGCAGCGCCGAGGCCGTATAGAGAAGCGCGCTGAAAAACGACGGCTGCATGCTCGCGCCCAGCACCAGCAGGGCGGCGGTCAATCCGGCGAGTGCGCCGATCAGCAGTGTTTTAAGATCTGGTCGTTTCAAGGTCGCTGTCCTGCTTCATCAAGCAGTTAGAGGATGTTGCTGAATCGAATTCAGAAACGTCTCAACATGGGTTTTAAGAGTTCCGATCCGCGCCCATCGCGGAAGGGAGGCAACCCCCAGATCAGGAATCTGGGGGTCACATATTCTATTAGGCTACGACGTAGGGCAGCAGGCCGAGGAAACGGGCGCGCTTGATCGCCTGGGCGAGTTCGCGCTGCTTCTTCTGGGAAACGGCCGTGATGCGCGACGGAACGATCTTGCCGCGCTCGGAAATGTAGCGCTGCAGCAGGCGTACGTCCTTGTAGTCGATCCGCGGCGCGTTGGCGCCGGAGAACGGGCAGGTCTTGCGGCGGCGATGGAAGGGGCGGCGGACCGGAGCGGAGGAAGTTTCAGACATATCTCGGATCTCCCTTATACACGGTCTTCGCGCGGACGGCGCGGACGGTCTTCACGGTCGCCGAAGCCACCTTCACGCGGCGGACGCGGGCCGCGGTCACGATCGCCGAAGCCGCCTTCACGCGGGCCACGGCCGCCTTCGCGCGGACGGTCGTCGCGGTCGCGCTTCTGCGTCATGGCAGACGGACCTTCTTCATGCTTCTCGACGGCGATCGTCATGTAGCGAAGAACGTCTTCGCTGATGCGCATCTGACGTTCCATTTCCTGGACGGCAGCAGCCGGTGCATCGATGTCCATCAGGGCGTAGTGCGCCTTGCGGTTCTTCTTGATGCGGTATGTGAGGGACTTGAGGCCCCAGTTCTCGATACGCCCGACTTTACCGCCGTTAGCTTCGATCACACCCTTGTACTGTTCTACGAGGGCATCGACCTGCTGAGCGGAAATATCCTGCCGGGCAAGGAATACATGTTCATAAAGAGCCATGACAGCTTTGCCTTTCTTGCGTTTGGTTCAACCCGATATTCGGCGGCTAAGCCTCAACGACTGCTCCTGATTGGGCGGACCCAGGCAAGAAAGCGTTTCCGAGACGGTCGAGAGCGGAGACACGGGAGGCTGGAACGCTTCTGTTCCGAACGATTTCCGAAAGGAAACTGGCCCTCCGTTCAGCCACCAGCCAGAAGACCGGGTTAACGAACACGGCGGCTTATACGGATTTTTCGGGCAAAGGCAAGCCCAATCGGACACCCGAGCCCGACGTAGACCCATAAGGAGCGTCGGGCAGGCGTGAGAGGGCCGGATCAGAGCGTCAGCGGATACTGCCGGTGGACCTTGGCGATCTCCGCCAGCACCTCGGCCGAAAGCGTCAGGTCGGCCGCGCCGATATCGACTTTCAACTGCTCCATCGAGGTTGCGCCGATGATGGCCGAGGCCATGAAGGGTCTCGACAGGCAGAAGGCAAGCGCCATGGCCGCTGGGTCGAGACCGTAGGTTGCCGCGATCTGCAGATAGGCTTTGGTCGCCGGTTCCTGCAACGGCTGCAGCCGGCCGCCGATATCGTGATTGATCGAGCCGCGCGAACCCTTCGGCCTGAGACCATCGACATATTTGCCGGTCAGGATGCCGCCGGCGAGCGGCGAATAGGCGAGCAGCCCGACATCCTCGTGATGCGAGAGTTCGGCGAGGTCGAGGTCGAAATGGCGGTAGAGCAGATTGTATTCGTTCTGAACGCTGGCAACGCGCGGCAGGCTCCTCTGTTCTGACAGTGTCAGGTATTTCTGGATGCCCCAGGTGGTTTCGTTGGAAAGGCCGATCGCCCGGATCTTGCCTTCTTTCACCAGTGCGCCGAGGGTTTCCAGGATGTCGAGCATATTGGCGACGGCCCTGTCGCGATCCTGGTTGAAGGGATTGTAGCTCCAGTTCTGGCGGAAATGGAAATGGCCGCGGTTCGGCCAATGGATTTGATAAAGGTCGACATAGTCGGTCTTCAACCGCGTCAGGCTGGCCTCGAGCGCCAGCCGGATATTCTTTGCATCCGCACCCTCGCCGCCGCGTATATAGTCGCGGCCGCGGCCGGCGACCTTGGTGGCGAGTACGATATCCCCGCGCTTGCCTGAGTTGCCGAACCAGCTGCCGATATAGTCTTCGGTCCACCCCTGCGTTTCGGGCGAAACCGGGGTGGTCGGGTAGAGCTCGGCGGTATCGAAGAAATTGACGCCCTTTTCGACGGCGTAATCCATCTGCGCATGAGCGTCGGTTTCGCTGTTCTGCGAACCCCAGGTCATGGTGCCAAGGCAGATTTCTGAAACGGAAATGTCGGTGCGGCCGAGTGTATTGTACTTCATGAGAAAACCTTGGGAGAGAGCTGAAGCCTTGGGGAGGACCGGGCAAATCTAGGCCGGATTTGGCGGAGCGCAAGAGTAAAAACCTGGCTTTTGCGCCGGTCCGGAAGGCTTTGCGGAGAGTGGGCCGCCACTTGACTCTGCCGGAAAGAATGTCAATTGGAGGCAAAACGCCTCGCGGGGCGCGCAATCAGGGGCACGAGCCAGGGATACGAGAATGACCATTGCTTTCACTTTTCCCGGTCAGGGCAGTCAGGCCGTCGGCATGGGCAAGGATTTGGCCGAGAATTTCGCCGAAGCCCGCGCCGTTTTCGACGAGGTCGATGAGGCACTCGGTGAAAAGCTTTCCGACGTCATGTTCAACGGTCCCGAGGATACGTTGACCCTGACGGCGAATGCCCAGCCGGCGCTGATGGCCGTCTCCATTGCCGTCGTCCGCATTCTTGAGGCCAAGGGGCTGGATCTTAAGTCCAAGGTCGCCTATGTCGCCGGCCACTCGCTCGGCGAATATTCTGCCCTTTGCGCCGCCGGCACCTTTTCGCTCGCTGACACGGCGCGGCTGCTGCGCATCCGCGGCAATGCCATGCAGGCGGCCGTCCCCGTCGGCGTCGGTGCTATGGCCGCGATCATCGGCCTCGAACATGCCGATGTCATTGCCGTCTGCGAGGCAGCGGCCGTCCTCGGCGCTTGCCAGATCGCCAACGACAATGGCGGCGGCCAGATCGTCATTTCGGGTGAGAAGGCGGCTGTCGAAAAGGCCGCCGGCCTGGCGACCGACAAAGGCGCCAAGCGCGCCATTCTGCTGCCGGTCTCAGCACCCTTCCATTCCAAGCTGATGGCGCCCGCCGCCGAGGCCATGCGCGAAGCGCTGGCAACGGTCGCCAAGTCCGATCCTGTCGTGCCGGTTATAGCCAATGTCCGTGCCGCGCCCGTGACCAGCGCCGGCGAGATCGCCGGCCTCCTGGTCGAGCAGGTGACCGGTCAGGTCCGCTGGCGCGAGACGGTGGAATGGTTCGCCGGCAATGGCGTCACCACGCTTTATGAACTTGGCTCCGGCAAGGTGCTGACCGGCCTTGCGCGGCGCATCGACAAGACAGTCAACGGCATCTCCGTCAACGGTCCGGCGGATATCGACGCGACTGTTGCCGCCCTCATGGCCTGATTGGTATTTCCAGATATCCAGATATAAGGAACGTTTCCATGCTCGATCTTTCCGGCCGCAAGGCTCTCGTCACCGGCGCATCGGGCGGTATCGGCGAGGAAATCGCCCGCCTTCTGCATAAGCAGGGCGCTATCGTCGGTCTGCACGGCACTCGCGTCGAGAAGCTGGAAGCGCTGGCCGCCGAACTCGGCGAGCGCGTCAAGATCTTCCCGGCAAACCTTTCCGACCGCGATGAGGTCAAGGCGCTTGGCCAGAAGGCTGAGGCCGAACTCGAAGGCGTCGATATCCTCGTCAACAATGCTGGCATCACCAAGGACGGCCTGTTCGTGCGCATGAGCGACGAGGATTGGGACGCCGTTCTGGAAGTGAACCTGACGTCGACCTTCCGGCTGACGCGCGAATTGACGCATCCGATGATGCGCCGCCGCTATGGCCGCATCATCAACATCACCTCGATCGTCGGCGTCACCGGCAATCCGGGCCAGACCAATTACTGCGCCTCGAAGGCCGGCATGATCGGCTTCACCAAGTCGCTGGCCCAGGAGATCGCCACCCGCAACGTGACGGTCAACTGCGTGGCGCCCGGCTTCATCGAAAGCGCCATGACCGGCAAGCTGAACGACAAGCAGAAGGAAGCGATCATGGGAGCGATCCCGATGAAGCGCATGGGCACGGGCGGTGAGGTTGCTTCGGCGGTCGCTTATCTTGCGTCCTCCGAGGCTGCCTATATGACGGGCCAGACGCTGCACGTAAACGGCGGCATGGCGATGATCTGAAACGACAAACCGCTGGCATGGGGATATTTCCGCCAATAGCATGTTGAGCAATCACGAACCGTTGATTTTCTCGCTTTGCGGCAGACATAAAGCATGTTAAGCGGGCCATGACTGTCAACAGTCGTCCCGAGAAAGCAGACGGACCGGCTGGCTTTTTGCAAGCCTGGGACATCTCTGAAGCCGGGTAAACGAGTTTGCCGAGGATGTCTGAAAACATCGCAGGCTGAAACAGGGTAGGGGTGCCGCAACGGCATTCCGATCAGGACATAAGGTCGAGGAAACCGACATGAGCGATATCGCAGAACGCGTAAAGAAAATTGTTATTGATCATCTTGGCGTTGACGCCGACAAGGTCGTCGAGAGCGCCAGCTTTATCGACGATCTGGGCGCCGACTCGCTCGACACGGTCGAACTTGTCATGGCTTTCGAAGAAGAATTCGGCGTTGAAATTCCTGACGACGCTGCCGACTCGATCCTGACGGTCGGCGATGCCGTGAAGTTTATCGAGAAGGCCCAGGCCTGATCCTGTAAATTTTAGAAAAGGGCGGGCCTGGAGTCCGCCCTTTTCTTTTCGGCATATTTCTCCATAGAACATAAGAGACGGGGAAAGCACGCGATGAGACGTGTCGTCATAACGGGTACCGGCATGGTATCACCCTTAGGATGCGGAACCGAGGTGACGTGGTCCCGGCTGCTAGCCGGCCAGAACGGCGCCCGCCTGGTCACCGAATTCGAGGTCGACGACCTTCCCGCCAAGATCGCCTGCCGTATTCCCGTCGGCGACGGCACCGACGGCACCTTCAATGTCGATCAGTGGATGGAGCCGAAAGAGCAGCGCAAGGTCGATCCCTTCATCATCTACGGCATGGCTGCCGCCGACATGGCGCTTGCCGATGCCGGCTGGCATCCCGAGACCGATGAGGACCAGATCGCCACCGGTGTGCTGATCGGCTCCGGCATCGGCGGCATCGAAGGCATTGTCGAGGCAGGTTATACCCTGCGCGACAAGGGCCCACGCCGCATCTCCCCCTTCTTCATTCCCGGCCGCCTGATCAACCTCGTGTCCGGCCAGGTCTCGATCCGCCACAAGCTGCGCGGACCCAATCATTCGGTCGTCACCGCCTGCTCGACGGGCGCGCATGCGATCGGCGATGCCGCGCGGCTGATTGCGCTTGGTGATGCCGACGTCATGGTCGCCGGCGGCACGGAATCCCCGGTCAGCCGCATCTCGCTCGCCGGCTTTGCCGCCTGCAAGGCGCTGTCGACCCAGCACAACGACGATCCGCAGAAGGCCTCGCGCCCCTATGACCGCGACCGCGACGGCTTCGTCATGGGCGAGGGCGCCGGCATCGTCGTGCTCGAAGAGCTCGAACACGCCAAGGCGCGCGGCGCCAGGATCTATGCCGAAATCGTCGGCTACGGCCTGTCGGGCGACGCCTATCACATCACTGCGCCGTCCGAAGACGGCGAGGGCGCCGGCCGCTGCATGGCGATGGCGCTGAAGCGCGCCGGGCTGACGCCGGCCGATATCGATTACATCAACGCCCACGGCACCTCGACCATGGCCGACACGATCGAACTCGGCGCCGTCGAGCGACTGGTCGGCAATGCGGCGTCGAAGATCTCCATGTCTTCGACCAAGTCGGCGACTGGGCATCTTCTCGGTGCCGCCGGCGCAATCGAGGCGATCTTCACCACGCTTGCCATCCGCGACAATATTGCGCCGCCGACGCTCAATCTCGACAATCCCGAACGCGAGACGGCAATCGATCTTGTTCCGCATAAGGCTCGCGAACGGGAAATCAATGTGGCGCTGTCCAACTCGTTTGGATTTGGCGGCACGAATGCGTCGCTCGTCCTGCGCCGTTACGCGCAATAACGGTCCGTCCCGCGGTGTAATGGGTGTCCCATACGCTGCAATTGTCCTCTGCGTTGCGTCGCAGGGCGCGCGAGAGCATAACGACCGGAAGCGCCGTCGAACGGCGGCAGAACCTGCTTTTGCCGCATTGCTTCGCGAAATAGCGAAGTGAGGGTCAAGTTTTAGAGGATTGCCGGTGAGCGATACGACGAACCAGAGCAACGATACCCCGCAGGGCGAGAACGGCCGGCAGGCGCAGAAGGGACCGATCATCCCGAAGTCGCCCAGCGAAGCCCTGCGTCCGGAGCGCGTTCCGGAGCCGCCGAAACGGTCCAAGAAAGCCCGCGGCCAGGTGGTTCTTTTCCTGAACTTCATCATGACGATGGCGGTTGTGGTCTGCGTCATCGCCATTATCGCCTTCTACTACGCCACATCGACCTATCGGAACCCCGGTCCGTTGCAGACCAATACCAATTTCATTATCCGCAGTGGCGCCGGTCTGGCCGAAATTGCCTCAAACCTCGAGCGCAACGCAATCATCAGCGATGCCCGCATCTTCCGTTATCTCACCGCAACGCATCTTTCTGCCGGCGAGAGCCTGAAGGCCGGTGAATATGAGATTAAGGCCAGAGCCTCGATGAGCGATATCATGGAGCTTCTGAAGTCCGGCAAATCAATTCTCTATTCCGTTTCCTTCCCCGAGGGCCTGACGGTCCGCCAGATGTTCAATCGCATGCTGGAGGATCAGGTGCTGGAAGGCGACCTGCCGGCCGCCCTTCCGGCCGAGGGCAGCCTTCGCCCAGATACCTATAAGTTCTCGCGAGGCACCAAACGCTCGGAAATCATCCAGCAGATGGCGGCGGCACAGCAGAAAATCGTCGACCAGATCTGGGACAAGCGCGACTCCTCGCTGCCGCTGCGGTCCAAGGAGGAATTCGTGACGCTCGCCTCGATCGTCGAGAAGGAAACCGGCGTTGCCGATGAACGTGCCCATGTCGCCTCGGTTTTCCTGAACCGGCTCGGCAAGGGCATGCGCCTGCAGTCCGACCCGACGATCATCTACGGTCTCTTCGGCGGCGACGGCAAACCGGCCGACCGGCCGATCTACCAGTCGGACCTGAAGCGGGACACGCCATTCAACACCTATGTCATCAAGGGTCTGCCGCCGACGCCGATCGCCAATCCCGGTAAGGATGCGCTTGAAGCCGTCGCCAATCCCTGGAAGACGCAGGACCTCTATTTCGTTGCCGACGGCACTGGCGGCCATGTTTTCGCTGCGACGCTCGAGGAGCACAACGCCAACGTCAAGCACTGGCGCAAGCTCGAAGCCGACAAGGGCTCAGACCCGAGCATCGCCGTCGACGGCCAGCCGGAAGAACAGCCGGCGGATGACGGCGCGACCGTTGTGCCGCCGAAGAAAAAGAAGATCAACTGATAGTTTCTGGAGGCTCGGATGGCTTTGCAGTCCATGACCGGTTTTGCCCGGCGCGAGGGAACGAGCGGCCGCTGGCGCTGGGCATGGGAACTGCGCTCGGTCAACGGCAAGGGCCTTGACTTGCGGCTGCGTCTGCCACCCGGCCTCGAACGCATGGAGGCTGACGTCCGCCGCCTCGCCGGCGAAAGCTTCAGCCGCGGTAACCTGCAGGCATCGCTCTCCGTCACCGCCGACGAGAACCGCTTCGAGGCTGTGCTGAACAGGCAAGCGCTTGCCGCGGTGCTTGCCATGCGCGAGCAATTGGACGGGATCATTGATCCGGCGCCGCTGAAGCTCGACACACTGCTTCTGGTGCGCGGCATCGTCGAATTCCGCGAAAGCGAGGATGGCGAGGAGGCGCTAGCCGCCCGTGACGCCGATATCGCAGCCGGCCTGTCGGCCGCGCTTTCCGATCTGAGAGCCATGCGGGAACAGGAAGGGGCGGCGCTGACCGGCATTCTGCTCGACCATGTCACGACGATCGAAGGCCTGACGCGCGCGATCGCGGCCGATCCCTCACGCTCGCTGCAGGAAATCGCCGCACGGCTGGCCGCGCAGGTCGCCTTGCTGATGGACGGCATGGCCGCGCTCGACCGCGACAGGCTGCATGCCGAAGCTGCGTTGCTGGCGACCAAGGCGGATCTGCGCGAGGAAATCGATCGTCTGAAGGCGCACGTCGCCGCAGCGCGCGATCTCCTGGTGAAAGATGGCCCTGCCGGGCGCAGGCTCGATTTCCTTGCACAGGAATTTAACCGCGAATCGAATACCATCTGCTCGAAGTCGAATGCCTCGGCGGTCACCGCCGCCGGCATCGAGTTGAAAGTCGTGATCGACCAGTTCCGCGAGCAGGTCCAGAATTTGGAGTAGGACATGAAACCGGCGAAATCCTCGCCCGTCCAGATCGCCCGCCGCGGTCTGATGCTTGTTATCTCGTCGCCGTCGGGCGCCGGCAAGTCCACCATCGCGCGTACGCTACTGGAGCAGGACAGGCAAATCGGCCTCTCCGTCAGCGTCACCACGCGCCAGCGCCGCCCGAGCGAAGTCGAGGATGTGCATTACCACTTCAAGAGCGTGCGCGAGTTCGAGCGGTTGCGCGATAGCGACGAGCTGCTCGAATGGGCCGAGGTGCATGGCAATTTCTACGGCACGCCGCGCGAGCCGGTCGAGCAGGCCATGGCCGAGGGCCGCGACATGCTCTTCGATATCGACTGGCAGGGCGCCCAGCAACTGCAGGAGAAGATGTCGGCCGACGTCGTCTCGATCTTCGTGCTGCCGCCGACCATGACCGAGTTGCAGTCACGGCTGCATCGCCGCGCCGAGGATTCCGAGGAGGTCATCCAGACACGCCTCGCCAACAGCCGCGCCGAGATCGCCCATTGGCGCGAATACGATTACGTCATCATAAACGACGATCTCAACGCTGCCTTCGATGCCGTCCAGTCGATCGTCAAAGCCGAACGCCTGCGCCGCGACCGCCGCCATGGCATGTTCGACTTCGTCCGCGAGTTGCTGGAAGAGACGCCGTCGCTTTAATCAAGGGCGGGGTGCAATTTTCTTACAACTCCTAAAGGCTGTTTGCAAGAAGGCAGAATTCCTCGACGGACAGGGTCTCCGCCCGCCGGGCCGGATCAATCCCGGCCTTGACGAGCAGGCTCTCACCGCCGAGCGGTTTCAGGCTTTGACGCAGCATCTTGCGACGCTGGCCGAAGGCCGCATGCGTCACCCTTTCCAGATTGCTGACAGCGCAGGGGATAGGGTTTTCGCGGGGTGTCAGATGCACGACCGTCGACGTTACCTTCGGTGGCGGCGTGAAGGCTTGCGGCGGCACATCGAAGGCCATGCGCGCCTCGGTCCGCCAGCCGCAGAGCACGCCGAGGCGGCCGTAATGGTCGTCGTCTTCGCAGGCGACGATACGCTCGCCGACTTCCTTCTGAAACATCAGCGTCAGCGACTGCCAAAACGGCGGCCAGGCCTTCGGCAGCAGCCAGTTGACCAAAAGCTGCGTGCCGACATTGTAGGGTAGGTTGGCAATGATCTTGATCGGGCCTTCCGGCGCCAAGGCTTCGAAATCGGTCTTCAGCGCATCGTCTTCGATCACCTCCAGCCGGCCGGGATAATGATCGGCGATCTCGGCAAGTGCCGGCAGGCAGCGTGTATCGCGCTCGACGGCGATAACCTTCCTGGCGCCGAGCGCCAGGATCGCCCGCGTCAGCCCGCCGGGGCCCGGGCCGACCTCGAAGACGGTCGCCTCTTCGAGGGCGCCCGCCGTCCGGGCGATCTTCTGCGTCAGGTTGAGGTCGAGCAGGAAATTCTGCCCGAGCGCCTTGCGCGCGTCGAGGCCGTGACGCTGGATGACATCGCGAAGCGGCGGCAGGCCATCGAGTGCTGCCATCAGCGGCGGCTTTCCGCGCTGCGGCCAAGCTGGGCGGCAAGCTTCAGCGCCGCAACAAGGCTTTGCTCGCGCGCCAGTCCCTTGCCGGCAATGCCGAAAGCGGTGCCGTGATCCGGCGAGGTGCGCACGAAGGGAAGCCCGAGCGTCACGTTGACGCTGTCGTCGAAACCCAGCGCCTTGGCCGGGATCAGCGCCTGATCGTGATACATGCAGACGGCGACGTCATAGCGCGCCCGCGCCTCGTCATGGAACATCGTATCGGCGGGCAGGGGGCCGATCGCATCGATGCCCTCGTCGCGCAACCGCTCGATCGCCGGGCGGATGACATCCTCGTCCTCCTTGCCGATCGTCCCGCCTTCGCCCGCATGCGGGTTGAGGCCGGCAACGGCGAGCCGCGGCGCCGCGATGCCGAAGCGCTGCCTCAGGTCTTGATGGGCGATCCGGCAGGTTTCCACGATCAGTTCGCCGGTCAGCGCCTGCGGCACGTCCCGAACCGGAATGTGGATGGTGACCGGGATGGCCCGGAGTTTTGGTCCTGACAGCATCATCACAGGCGTCACCGGCCGGCCGGTCGCCCTGGCGGCGAGATCGGCGAGAAATTCGGTATGGCCGGGAAACCGGAAACCTGCCTCGTAAAGCACTGCCTTGGAGATCGGATTGGTAACGACCGCGAGCGCCTCGCCGTTGATGACAAGCGAGACGGCTTTTTCGATCGCCGCGATCGTGGCCTTCGCCGTTGCCACATGCGGCTCGCCAGCCACCACTTCGATGCCTGCTGGCACTGTCATGACGGGCAGCGCATCGGCAAACATCCCGGCGGCATCGCTGGCCTTGTCCGTCTCGCCGATCGCAACCGAAAGGTTGAGCTGGCGGGCTCGCAACGCCATTACCTCGGGATCGCCAATCAGGAAGAAAGGCGGCAGCCCGAGTTCACGCCGCCGGAGCCAAGCCATCAGGGTAATATCCGGCCCGATGCCGGCGGGGTCGCCCTGGCTCAGCGCAAGCGGTCGCGAAAACGGTATCGTCATCGTCGGTCAGCGATAGGCGATCTGCGCCTTTTTGCGCAGTTCATCCAGATATTTCTTGCTGTTGTCGTTTTCCGGGCTGGCGTCCTTGTCGCCCTTGGACTTGCCGAGATCTTCCTGGCGGAACACCATTTCGGCCGCCTGGTCGTCGGAAACCTGACGCTGGCTGCAGATTGCCAGGTATTCGACGCCCTTGTCGGTAACGCGGGTCCCTGTCGTATTGCCTTTGGCCTGCTCGACCAGCGGCTTCCAATCCGGCGGGATCTCAGGGGCGAGCATGCGGCCGAGATCGCGCACGGAAACGTCGCGCATCGTTGCGGCAAAGACCTTTGCCTGGTCGCAGCCCGGAAACTTCGAGCGCGACGCCTCGGCCTCGCCCTTGCGCTTGCCGGTGATGGCGTTGCGCTTGGCTTGCGGAATGACGAAGATGATCTGCTGCAGCATATATTCGGTCGTCACCGGCTTTTGCTTGTTGTTCTGCATCATGCGCGAGACGAGATCGTAGTTCGACATCCGTGAGGCCGAACCGTAGCGCGCGTTGACGACCCGCGGCCAGCTCATCTGCACGGCGATGAAACCCTTGAAATGGTCGACGCCAACGCCGGCGCGATCGAGGATCTGCGACATCTGCTCGACGGAAAGCTTGTTGCCGCTGGAAAAACGGGCGAAAGACGCGTCGACGTCCTGCTGCGAAACCGACATATGGACGCGGGAAACCTCCTGGCGCTTGAGCGCCTCGTCGATCAATTGCTCCTCGGCGGCCTTGGCATCGGCCTTCGAATGCTGCAGACGCATAAACGCCTGGCGCTTGGCGACATCGCCGCTGGTGATGGCGGTGCCGTTCACCACGGCCTTGACTTCACTTGCCGCAAGCGCTGGAGCGGCAACACCCGTCAGCAAGGCAAGCGCCGCCCCGGCGAGGAACGTGGTTATAGCTTTTTTCGCGTCAATCATCCGTTGACCTCCCGATAGCGTCGCGAGACGTTGTTCGCGGCGTTCTTACCACAGTGCGAGACACGCGGACATTCGCTTCCACCACGGCGCGAATCCCCTATGCCTCAGATATCGACTGGCGGCAATGTCCTGCACAGGCTTACGGCGAAAGAATGGCTTCAGGCCATGTTTGCGCCGCCCGCCCATCACTGAAGGGTATCTGAGCCGATCTTGATGTCGCCGAGCGTGCGGAAGGTCAGCCGTGCGCCGATCGTCCAGTCGCTTGCCGTCTCGTCGTCGGAATCCCTGCGGTCGGTATACGCGATCGTGAAGATCGTGCATTCGTCGTCATAGGACAGGCCGATCGTCCGGCGACTGATCACATCATTGTTCAGGTCCCAGGCGATGCCGCCAAAGATCGACCAGTAATCCTTGAACTTGACGCTGCTGTTTGTCTGGAGTTCGTCGTTATCCTCGGCAAAGCCATATTCCGGCTGGGCGCTGAGATGGGTGAAGGTCATCTGCGTGGAGAAGGTGTCGTTCTGGTAGGCCGTCGTCAGGTCGCCGCGGCGAAACTCGAAATTCTTCTCGTCGAGCCTGTACGAGCCCGTCACGGAAACGCCGAACGGTGTCTCGATGCCGCCGAGGCCGACATAGTCGGAGCGAGTGGTTTCAAGGCCCGAATCCGCACCGACATTGACGAGATCATCGGTGGCAAAGGAGTTCTGGCCGGCGATCTGATAAGACTGGCCGAAGATGCCGTGCAGCTTGTAACCGCTGTCGAACGTACCGGTGTACTGCACGCCGAGATTGGCGCGGGTGCCACCTTCGACGCGGTCGTAGCCCGAGAATTTGTCGCGGTCGAACAGTGACGTGGCGTCGAAGACGAAGCTCTGCGCATCTTCGTTCGGCAGGCGGCCTGCGAGCTGCTCGTCGGGGCGGGCATAGATCTGCGCGATCGGCTCGAGGATATGGGTGCTGTTATCCGTCGTCATCAGGATCGGATAACGCATCTCCAGCCCGGCGGTGAACATCGAGCGGGTGGCGGAGTTGCTGTCGCTGTAGTTGCCGGTGTAACCTGTGGGGTCGTCCATATTCAGCGCGAAGGCGTCGCCGCGTGCGGCCAGAAGCGGCGTGATCACCAGGCCGGTCGGCGTGACGTATGTGCGCTTCCACTGCAGCTCGGTGGTCAGTCGCGACGTCTGGCCCTTCAGGCCCCGGAAGCGATCGAATCCGTCGACGGTATAAAAGTCGTCATGGGTGCGCGAAATATTCGTCAGATTGACATCGGCCGACAGTTCGCCGCCGGCAAGCGGCTGCGGCGCTACATAGTGATAGTCGAGCGAGGGATAGACGATCGCCTGCTGCTTTTCGGCCGTGTTCGTCCGATCGGCATCCTGGACGTCGAAATAGAACGCCCGCATGTCGAAATAATTGCGTTTCCCAAGTCCCGTCAGGTAGATCTGGTTGGTGCGATCCGTGCCGCTGAAGTCCCGCAGCTTGTAGGTTTTCGAGAAATTGTTGTCGCTCTGCATCATGACGTCCCAGCCGAACGTCCAACGCGGATTGATACGGAATTCGGCCTTCGAGGCCACCATGCCACGCTGACTGGCCTCGGCATCGCTGGTGCCGGAGCTGAAATTGTCCGGCTTTGCCTGGTCTATGCCGGCGACGCGCAGGATATGCGTGCCGTTTTCGAAGCGCTGGCGGAATTCGCCTTCGATGAGGAAGCCCTGGGCGGTGTAGCCGGTGCCGGTGACCGTCGCGTCCATGCTCGGCGAGATCACGTAATAATAAGGAACGGAAAGACCAAAGCCGAGATTCTGCGACAGGCTCATCGTCGGGAAGAGGAAGCCCGATTTGCGCTTCACCGTATTGTCGGGAACTTCGATGAACGGCAGGAAGGCGATCGGATGGCCGAGCAGCTCGAAGCGCGCACTCTCCAGGCGGATCGTGTGCGTTACGCCGTTCTGGATGACGCGCTTGGCTTTGACCTGCCAGAAAGGCGCGCGCTTCGGATCTTCGGCGCAGGGAAGGCAGGCGGTGTAGACGCCCTTGTTGAGAATCATCATCGTGCCGCCGACACGCTCGCCGCTTTCGGCGACGATACGGGTATTGTCGGCGGTCTCAATGCGCAGCGAGTTCAGGAACCCGTCGGCAAAATTGTCGGTCACATCAAGGTTGTCGGCATAGATGCGGTTGCCGTCGGGGCTGACCAGCTCGACATTGCCGACTGCCATCATCCGGCCGGTCTTTTGATTGTACTCGACCTTCTGCGCGACCATTTTGTAGCCGGCATAATTGATCTGCACGCCGCCGACCGCCGACACCAGATCGGCGTCACGGTTATAGACGAGTTCATTGGCCGAAAGCAGAAGCTTGGCTTCTGCAGGAATCTTCTTTCCAATCGTTTGGTCGGGCGCGCTGACCTGGCCGTAGGAGACCGGAGCGCTGCCGAAATAGGAATATAGAGTCGCGCCGACAAGCAGGGCAACCAACTGTTTACTAAAATACTTGCGGTCGCCTGCCGCCACTAGCCGTCCTCCTGATGAAGCAGAATTGTCGCACCCAAAGCCAGCGCGACGATCACCGGTATCCACGTCGCCACGAAGGGGGGCACAACTCCACTGCTTCCGAATGCCTTTACAAGCACGGTGATGACATAAAGCATGAAGCCCGAAAGGATGCCACCCAGAATCACGGAGCGGGATTGGTTGAACCGGCTAAATTTTAGGGACACTGTTGCAGCAATGAAAGTCATCGCCACCAGCAGCAGAGGCTGGGACAACAGGGAGTTGAATTGCGTCTCCAGCGCCTTGGTCGAGATACCGAAGGATTTGGCCGCGGCAATGCGGTTGGAAAGGTCAAAGAAACCAATTGTTTCCGGCGCTGTCAGCCGCTCCTGGACGAAGTCCTGTTTCAGATTGGTGCGAAGTTGAACCGAAGCTTTACGCACGGGGATTTCGCCAGGCTTGCGCTCGACAACGTTGTTAAGTTGCCAGTAACCATCTTCCAATTTTGCCGTCGCGGCGTCCTGTCTCAGAATGACCTGACCGCTTGAATCGAAATGGATCAGCACGGCGTCGATCAGCTTGGTTCCGTTCTCCTGAACCGTCTGGGCCCCGATGATGACATCGTCCCGGCCACTGATCTGGCGCAGCCACGGAATCTGCGGCGCCTTGCGCAGTACCGCGTTCTCGCCGCGCCAGTCCGATTCGACGAGCAGCGCCTGGCGTTGTCCCCAGGCGGCAAGCGGATTGAGAGCCGTCATCGTCAGCAGGCCAAGCAGCAGCGAGCCGGCGATGAAGGGAAACATGAACTGCCAGACCGAAATACCGGCTGCGCGCGTGACGACGAGCTCATATTTGCGGTTGAGCCCGATCAGCACCGTCATGCCGACGAACAGCGCGATGAAGGGTACCGTTTGCTGCAGGATGAGCGGCAGGCGCACGGCGGTCATCAGGATGCCGCCGCCGATCGTGTAGCCGGGCAGCCCGGACATGCGGCCCGCCGTCTCGCTGAAATCGAGGAGGAAGGAAATCGCCGAGACGCCGATCACGAACCAGCCCATCGTCACCAGGTAGCGGCGAAAGAAATAACGCGACAATGTCCCGAATATCATTGGGCCGCATCCCCGCCGGTCCTGCCGGCCGCGGCAAACAGCCTTTCTTGCCCCCGTCTCCAGAAAGACGAAATCCGGTCCCGGATGAACGAAGGGATGGCCAGTCGTTTGTGCAGGCCGAGGAAGGCGATCGAGATAATGCCGCTGACGATCGGTATGGCATAGAGAACGACGATATATTCAGGGTCGGTGTCGATCTGATTGGCAGCGTAGAACGCCGCCCATCGCAGCGCGAAGGCATAGGCAAGCGCGCTCACCATCGGATGCAGCCGCGCTTCGCGGTGCGAGCGCGCATCGCCGGCAATCGCCAGCGAAAACAGGGCAAAGACGACAGGCAGAATCCAGTCCGTCAGCCGGCGATGCAGTTCGGCGCGGTAGCTCAGCGGTCGGATCGTATAATCCTTGTCGGCCGGATCCGGATTGATCAGGAACCACAGGTCACGGTCGCTGGCCCGCAGCGTCGCCTGGCCGCGGTTCTCCGTCATATCCGAGAGGTCGAAGGAATAGGAATCGAAATTGATGACCGAGACATTGCCATCGGGTGTTTTGCGGTGCACTTCACCCTCATGCATGATCAGCGTCGTGCCCGTATCGTCGACGGCGCCTTCCTTCGCATAATAGATCAGCTCGTAGGCCGGGTCGCGCTCGTCGGCGACGAAAAGGCCCTTCAGCATGCGGCCGGCCATCCGCTTCGAGATCTGCACATAGAGGCCTTCATCCAGCTTGCGGAAGGTCTTTTCTTCGATCACCGAAGACAGCAGGTCGGCATAGGTCTCGGCGATCATCTGGCGCACGACGGTTTTTGCCCGCGGCTCGACGACGTTGTCGACAAAGAAGGAAAAAACGCTGACGACGGCGGCAAGCAGCAGGATCGGGCGGATCAGCACGCTGCGCCGCGCGCCGGCCGCGTCGATGACGGTGAGCTCGGAATCGTTGTTCATCGTCGTCAGCGTCTGAGTGATCGCGATAACGAGGGCGAAGGGCAGCACGACGGGAATGATCGACGGCAGGATCATCGTGGCGAGCTTGGCGAACGAGCCGATCGACTGGCCGCTATCGGTGACCAGATTGATGCGCTGCAAAACCTGAGTCGTCCAAATGATCGCCAGAACGGGCAGGAGCGCCACGAGAAACATCTGGCCGACGCGCCGCAATATGTATGTCTCGAGTAGTTTCATGCCTGCCCTTGAAAGCACCTGCACGCCCAAACGGCTTTGCAGGAGAATCCCTCTACGCTCTTTGTCGCGCTTTTGCGACAAGCTGGTGTCAAAAATTCATTCAAATTTCAGAATTTTTTCGATGCTGTTGCGACTCAGTTAACGCCAGCAACGCGGCGAAGACGACAAGCGACGAAAGCCATCCGAGAACGACGTCGGAGAGGTAGTGCGCGCCGAAGGATAGCCGCATCGCCGGAGTGAGGATCGAGATTGCCGCCACGGGCGCTGCCAGTGCATAGCGCAGAGATTTTGGAACGAAGAGCAGAAGGCAGAAAAGCCAACCGGCGCTCGCGGCCTCGCCTGAGATGAATGAGCAGTTCGAAACGCATTTTCCGGCAAGCGAACCCGCCTCGACGAAATGCAGCGCACCGCCAAAAAAATCCGTCTGTATCGGCCGCGGCCGACCCCAGTGTTCCTTCAGGACGACATTGACGAGCAGCACTGGCCCAATCAGCAGCGTTCCGAGGCCGACGTTCAGTTTGCGCACCCGTTCGGCGTTGAAGGTTGCGCCATGTTGCTGGTGGCATTCGATGAGTTTCCACACCATCACGATCGCCACGACATAGGGCAGGCGGAAGAAGACGGTGCGCAGCAGGTCGAAGTTCCCCGAGTCGCGATACGGAAAGCCGCCGCAGATGCTGCCGGCGGCGGCAGCCGCGTCGCAATCTGCTCGGACGAAAAAAAGCTGGGAAAAATAGATGTCTATCCCGGGGAAGGCGCGGAAGACGATAAGCAGCGCCCACCACGTCCAGAACAGCAGCATGAATGCGCCGAAAGTCGTTTTCGGCAGGCGGATTGCTAGGCCCCGCCAGCGATTTTTCGAAAAAATTGTCAACGCGAATATCTACGAAACTGACGAAAACATGAAGGCCTTGATGGCCGTGGCTGACCATAACAATTGTCGCAAGCCATTGACAGACCCGCCAAACGCGAAATTATCCGCCACGGACGGATTTCAAAGAATCCCAGCGGAGAAGACATGTCAGCGAAGTTCGAAATTGCATTCTCAAAATCGGCAAAGCTCAATGGCGGCCTGGCGATCCTGTTGAAGACTGCCGAGGCCGACAGCGCCGCAGGCACCGAAACGGTCGATCCGGCAGGCGTGGTTGCCAAGGCTACCCGGATCGCCCGATTCACCGCGAAATCCATGAGCGCGCTCGATATTGTCGCCCCCGAAGGCGCACCCGTCGAGCGCATCGTCGTCATCGGGCTTGGCAAGGCCGCCGGCCTCACCGCCCATGACTGGCTGAAGGCCGGCGGTATTGCGGCGGCGAGAATCAAGAATACCGACAAGGCCGCTGTCTTCATCGACGTGCCTGGCCTCGAGACGAGCGGGCGCGCGGCGGCCGATTTCGCGCTCGGCATGCTGCTGCGCGGCTATAGCTTCGATACCTACAAGACGAAGAAGAGTGACGACGAGGAAACGGCGGCGAAATCCGTCAAGGTGACGATCGTCACCGCCGATCCGAATGGCGCCAAAAAGGCGTTTTCCGATTCCGAAGCGATTGCCGGCGGCGTTAATCTTGCCCGTGACCTCGTCAACGAACCACCGAACGTGCTTGGCCCCGTCGAGTTTGCCGCCAAGGCGAAGGAACTGGAAAAGCTCGGCGTCGAAGTGGAAATCCTGACGGAGAAGGAGATGCGCCGTCTCGGCATGGGCGCCCTTCTCGGCGTCGCCCAGGGCTCCGTACGTCCGCCGCGCCTGGCAGTCATGCAGTGGAAGGGCGGCAAGGGCAAGGATCGTCCTATCGCCTTCGTCGGCAAGGGTGTCGTCTTCGATACCGGCGGCATTTCGATCAAGCCGGCCGCCGGCATGGAAGACATGAAGGGTGATATGGGCGGTGCCGCAGCCGTCACCGGCCTCATGCATGTGCTCGCCGCCCGCAAGGCCGCCGTCAATGCCATCGGCATTATCGGCCTGGTCGAGAACATGCCTGACGGTAACGCCCAGCGTCCGGGTGATATCGTCACCTCGATGTCCGGCCAGACCATCGAGGTGATCAATACCGATGCCGAAGGCCGGCTCGTGCTCTGCGATGCCCTCTGGTACTGCAACGATCGTTTCAAGCCGCAGTTCATGATCAATCTCGCCACGCTGACCGGCGCCATCGTCGTGGCGCTCGGCAGTGTGCATGCCGGCCTGTTCTCCAATGACGACCAGCTTTCCGCCCAACTGACGGCAGCCGGCCTTTCCACAAACGAGAAGCTCTGGCGCATGCCGCTCGGCAAGGACTACGACAAGCTGATCGACAGCAAGTTCGCCGACATGAAGAACACCGGCGGCCGCCAGGCCGGCTCAATCACTGCGGCGCATTTCATCAAGCGCTTCGTCCAGGACACGCCCTGGGCGCATCTCGATATCGCCGGCACGGCGATGGGCTCACCGCAGGATGAGATCAACCAGTCCTGGGGTTCCGGATTCGGCGTGCGCCTGCTCGACGAGCTCGTTCGCGCCCATTATGAAGCCTGATGACGGACGTTCTCTTTTATCATCTGACCGAAACCAGGCTGGAAGACGCGCTTCCGCCGCTGATCGACAAAAGCGTCGAGCGCGGCTGGCATGTCGCCGTCCAGACGCGAGAGCCGGCGCGGCGCGATGCTCTCGACGCGCATCTCTGGACGTTCCGGGAGGAGAGCTTCCTGCCGCACGGCACCGACGAGGGCGATTTCGCCGAAAGCCAGCCGGTGCTTTTGACGGTGACACCTGACAATGCCAATGCTGCGACTGTGCGTTTCATCATCGACGGCGCCGAGCCGCCGCCGGTCGATGCCTATGAGCGCGTTGTCTTCATGTTCGACGGTCACGACCAGGAGCAACTGGAGGCCGCCCGAGCGCAATGGAAGAAGCTGAAAGGCGAGGGGCATAACCTCACCTATTGGCAGCAGACGCCGGAGGGGCGGTGGGAGAAGAAGGCTTGAGCGTTTCACCGCCGCAGTGGCGCGTTACCGCTTCAAGCCTTTGTCGTCATCGATTCGTGAGGATATTGAGCAGCACGATCCCCGGCCGCCAAGGACTCAGTCGTGGAACGCGTCCACGAATTTCCGCTTGCCGAGCATGAAGGCGTCGGCGACGTGGCGCAGCGGCGCGAGATCGACATCCGATTTGCCGGCTTTGATGATTTCGGCGAAGCGGCGGTAGAGCGAGGGATATTCCTGCTCCGGCTCGGCGAAGGTCAGCGCACCGTCGATAGAAAGTTTGGCGCCGCCCTCGGCGAGAACCATCTGGCCGGCTGCCGTCTCCGCCACGATGTCCCAGCTCTGCTTGCCGGTCTGGCGCCAGTCGAATTCGGCATGAACCGGCAGACCGCCGGCATCGCGGAAGCGAATGTCGGAAGCGATCGGCGCATCGCGGTTCTCGGGAAATTCGAGCACGGCCTCGGTGATGAAGATCGGCCGCGGCAGGATATGGGTGACGATCGACAAAGCGTTGATGCCGGGATCGAAAACGCCGAGGCCGCCGGCTTGCCAGATCCAATCCTGGTTCGGATGCCATTGGCGGACATCCTCCTTCCAGATCACGTGCACGCTTTTGATCGTCGTCGAAGCTAGAAACGCCTTGGCGGCCTCGACAGCCGGCGCATAGCGCGAATGCCAGCTGGCAAACAGCGACGCACCCTGCTTACTCGCAAGCGCCTCGAGGTCGGCCACTTCGCTCAGCGTTGCGCCGGGCGGCTTTTCCAGGAAGACGTGCTTGCCGGCGACAAGCGCCTTATAGGCTGCCTCATAGCGGTATTGCGGCGGCATGCAGAGCGAAACGGCATCGACCGAAGGCTCGGCGTCGAGCATCGCCTCGATGGTCGTATAGCTCTTGACGCCTTCGACGGTGCCGTGGCGGCTTGCCGTGGCGACGAGCTCGAAATCCGCGTTCTTGGCGATCGAGGGAAGGTGCTGATCGCGGACGATCTTGCCGACGCCGACGATGGCGAGGTTGATTGGGGACATGGTATTTTCCAGCCTGTATGAAAAGTATGATTTATTGCGCTTTGTAGCAGAAAGAGGCGCGCCGACAAGCTCTCCTCCTTCATTCAATTGTATCCTACCGCATGATGGCCGTCTTACCTCATGATAGTTTGGCGAAGGAAGCTGTAACCGATTGCGGCGCGGGCAGCGCGCTCTTCGGAATTGCCGTCGCCGCCGTGCCCGCCTGAGCCGAATTCATGGAAGAGCGGCCGGTGCCCTTCTTCCTCCAGCCGCGCCGCGAAGCGGCGTGCGTGCGAGGGATGCACGCGGTCGTCATTGGCCGAGCTTTCGATATAAATCGGCGGATAGGTGATCTCGGTGGCCGGCCTGACATTGTGAAGCGGCGAATAACTGAGCATGAAATCCCGGTCCGCTGAAATCTCCGGATCGCCGTATTCGTCCATCCAGGCTTGCCCTGCGCTGAACAGGTGAAAGCGTGTCATGTCGAGCACCGGCACCTGGCACCAGACGGCGCCGAAATCTTGTGGGTAGCGCGTCAGCATCACGCCGGTCAGCAGACCGCCATTGCTGCCGCCCTGGCAGGCGATCCGCGACGGCACAGTGTAGCCGCGGGCGACAAGGTCGCGGGCGATGGCGACGAAATCGCCAAACGCTTTGTCTCGCCCCTGCCGCTTGGCGCTGCGATACCAGTCAGGCCCGAATTCGCCGCCGCCGCGGATGTAGGCCTGCACATAGGCGCCGCCTTGTTCCAGCCAGCGTCCTGTCACCCCGGAATAGTTCGGCGACAGCGAAACATCGAAACCGCCATAGCCGTAAAGCAGCACCGGCAGCGCGCCCTTGGTCCACTGCTTCGGCAGGACCAGCCGGTAGGCAACCCTGGTTCCGTCCTCGGAAACGGCCTCCAGCAGTTCGGATGACATACCGGTCGCATCGAAATAGCTCGGCGCTGCGGCGACGAAAATCGGCTCGGCCTCCTTGCTGCGGTCCGACAGCTCGAGGCGGTAACAGGCCGGTGGCTGCAGGAAGCCCTGGCCGATGATGTAAAGCGTATCGTCGCCAAGATGCAGATCGGCATAGAGCGGCCTGAAATGAGCCGTCTGCATGTCCGCCGGCAGCGCGATCTCGCGCTGTTCGGCATCGGGCTTTGTCAGGTCTAGCACCAGAAGACGTGGACGCAGCCGATCGGAGATGATGAAGGCGCACCACTCGCGCATCAGCATCATCTGCGAGATCGACTGGCCCTCGCCAGGCTGAAACAGGATCCGCGCCGGCCCGAGCGGAGCCGTCTGCGAACTGGGGTCGAAGTGCTGCAGCACGAGGCTGCCGGTGGGAACGCGCTCATCGGTCTTTGCCCGCCAGAGGCAATGATCGCGATTGAACTGGAAGTCCGCCTCCTTGGGCAGATCGATCCGCCGCTGCGTGCCGTCCTCGCCGATCAGGAAAGCGCTGGCCACGCCGATCTCATGGGCGGCGACGAAAATGTCGATCAATCCGGCATCCGCCGAAGCGCCTGACAGGGCAGTGTCGATGACGAGATTGAAGCCGTAGACGTCCTCGTTTGCGGCTTCGAACATGACGCTGGCATCTTCCGGCCGCTGCCCGCGCTTCAATCGCCGCCCGACCCGTGGCCATCCGGAGCGGGTCGCCGAAAATCGGTCGATCGAACCGAAATAGCAGATTTCGTCGCGGCTCAGCCAGTTGGCGTGCGATCGCGCGGCCGGCGTATCGAAGCCGCCCTCGACGATCTGTTTGCTCTCGGCGTCGAATTCGAGCAGCCGGAGAAGGTCGGAGCCGCCGTCCGAAAGTGTGAGCAGCACCCGCGTCGGCTCCCACGGGCAGGTGACGACGCCGCGCCAGTTCCAGCGCTTGCCTTCGCTGGCACAGAAGGCATCGAGATCGAAGACCGACTCCCAGTCGGCGTCCGGCAGCGGTTCCTGGTCATCGGGAAGACGGAGCCAGACGCCGAGAGGATTGTCCTTGCTCTGCCGGAAATCGAACAGCCACGCGCCGCGGCGCATCGGCACGATCAGCCGGTCCTGCCGCTCGATCAGCGCTTTGATTGCATCGCGATCGCTCGCGAATTCAGGTGTTCTGAGCGCCGCGTCGGAAACCTGGTTATATCCGTCGATGAACTGGCGGGTGCGCGGATCGTCGTCCTTTTCGAGATGAAGGTTCATGTTCGACCTGCCGGCTCCTGTTTCGCGTCTTTTAAGACGCTGTAGCATTTTGAATTGTGCAGGAACCAATATTTCGTAGAGTTAGGGCGAAATTGGCGCAGGCCGCGCGAGGCCGAGATGTTCGCGAAGAGTTGAGCCGCGATACTCGGTGCGGAACAGGCCGCGTTCCTGCAGGATCGGCACGACCAACTGCGTGAAGTCTTCCAGGCCTCCGGGGAAAAAGGGCGGCATGACGTTGAAGCCATCGGCGGCGCGGCTGTCGAACCACTGCTGCATCCTGTCGGCGATTTCGACCGGCGTGCCAAGGACGATATGATGGCCGCGGCCGGCAGCAACGCGCAGCGCCAGCTGCCGGATGGTCAAATCCTCGCGCCTTGCCAGCGCCGTCAGCAGTTCGGCGCGGCTGCGCAACTGGTCGGAAATCGGCAGATCCGGCAGCGGGCCGTCGAGATCGTATTCGGCAAGGCTGTGGCCGATGCGTTCTTCCAGAAGCGGCATGGCGCTTTTGATGTCCGTCCACCTGTCGAGTTCTGCAAGCTTGTCCGCGGCTTCTTTGGTGGTGCGGCCGATCACCGGCAGGAAGCCCGGCATGACGGCGACGTCGTCCGGCTGGCGTCCGAAACGAGCGACACGCTCCTTGAGGCTTCTGTAAAAAGCCTGCGCCTCTTCGAGGCTCTGCTGCGCGGTGAACACCACGTCTGCCGTGCGGGCGGCAAGATCCTGGCCCGGCCCGGACGAGCCGGCCTGGATCAGGATCGGGTGGCCCTGTGGTGGACGGGGAATATTCAGCGGCCCCTTGACGGAGAAATACTTGCCTTTGTGATCGAGGACACGGAGCTTGGTCGGGTCGGCGTAGACGCCGCTCTGCTTGTCCTTGATGAAGGCATCGTCGTCCCAGCTGTCCCAGAGGCCGCGCACGACGTCGACAAATTCCTCGGCCACGGCGTAGCGCTCGTCATGCTCGGGATGGGCCTTGGAGAAATTGTTCGCCGTGCGGGCATAGGAGGTCGTGACGATATTCCAGGCGGCGCGGCCGTGGCTCAGATGGTCGATCGAGGCGAAGGCGCGGGCGGTGTGGTAGGGCTCGCCGTAGGTCGTGGACGCCGTTGCCGCCAGCCCGATCTTGTCGGTCACCACGGCCAGCGCGGAAAGCAGCGTCAGCGGTTCGAAACGGGCGATCGTCGAGGGATGCGCATCGACGCCGCTGGTCAATCCATCGGCCAGGAAGACCATATCGAATTTCGCCGCTTCAGCGATCTCGGACACGCGCCTCAATAGGTCGAAATTCTCGCTTCCCGCCTCGGCGTGAGGATGACGCCATCCGGATACGTGGTGGCCGGCCCCTTGCAGGAACAGGCCCAGATGGATTTCTCTCTTGCGGGTCATGGCAAAATCTTTCGTCAAACGAGGTTTTGGGCGGCGTCTTGGTTGAGCAGCGCTAGGAGTTGGCGAAGGTCGGCGGTGCTTTGCATTGTCCGGACGAGTGATGGGATGTCGGCGAAGGCCGGATGGCGACCGGTTGCGTCGCGAAATTTTTCCGTTGGATCGGTCAGCCCCGGCAGGCCGTCGAAACGGCGCTGTATCGTGCTGCCGTCGGCAAGGGCGATATCGACGATCACGAAGCGGGTCTGCGGATCGCTCGACATGCGCGGCGCGGCCTCGTCATGGCGGCGGCCGGCGCGTCCGGCGAGCGTCATCAGCCGTGGCTCGACCGGCTGCCCGTCAAAATGATCGAGCCGCAAGGCGCCGTCGATGAGGGCTGCCGCGAATACGTATTCCGGGCTAAAGCGCGCCTCGATCCCATTTGTGGGCTCGCTCACCACCAAGGCTGCATCGGCGCCCGGCGGATAGGTGAAGGTGATGCGCTCGATTGCGTCTGCGCGCAGGCCTTGCCCGTGGAGATCGATGCCGAGAGAAGCGACCGGATGGCTGGCGGTGCAGCAGGGATAGGCCTTCAGCGTCAGCCCGGGCGCCGCGATCTGCCAGGGCGAGCCCCAGTTCTCGGTCAAGGCAGACAAGTGTTCGGCGCCAAAGGCAAAGACCGAATGGAAGCCGACCGGACTGTCGAGGAAATCGGACGCGCCACCAAAACCAGCAGCCGCCAATCGCGCCGACAGGAGACCGGATCGCGCCGCCATGCCGGCATGAAACGGTTTGGCGTCGGTGCCGAACTGCAGCCGCAGGCCAGACGACTGCGTTGCTGCGAGGCCCAGTGCAATGGCGGTCTCGTCCGCAGAGGCGCGCATCAGATGGGCAATTGCGGCTGCCGCGCCCACTGTGCCGAGCGTTGCCGTGGCATGGAAACCTGTCTCGTAGTGCTTCGATCCGAGCGATAAGCCCAGCCGCGCCATGGCTTCGAGCCCGACGATATAGGAGGCGACCAGCGCCTCAGCCGAAAACGCGCGCTCGGCGGCCAGCGCCAGCAGCGCCGGGACGATCACCGTAGTCGGATGGCCACGTACGCTTGCATGCACGTCGTCATAGTCGAGCACATGGCCGGTATAGCCGTTGACGACCGCCGCTGCCAGCGGATCGGTTCGGCGCCCGCTTCCAATCAGGATCGCCTCACCCGGCAGATTGGCCCCGACGGCATCGGCCAGAAGGCCGGTCGTGTCGTCTCGGGCGCCGGCAATCGCGCAGGCGAGAAAATCGATGATCGCCAGGCGGGCCGCGTCCATCGCCGCGGAATCCTTCAACGGGTCCGAGGAGATGATCGCCTCGGCGAATGCCGAAGTCAGAGGTGCGAATGTTCTCGTCATGACAATATCCTAAATGCCTTCGCCGCGCTCCATTCCGCGCCCGCCGGCAAGGCCCCCGACGAACTGGCGGATACGGGGATTGTCGAACGTATGGAATATTTCTTCAGGGGAACCGTGGTCGACGATGCGTCCGTTCTCGGTGAAGACGACGGTGTCGCTGATCTCCTCGGCGAAGCGCATTTCATGGGTCACCAGGATGCTGGTCATGCCGTCGCGGATGAGGTCGCGGATCACCCACAGCACTTCGCCCACCGTCTCGGGGTCGAGCGCCGAGGTCACCTCGTCGAACAGCACCAGTTCCGGCTTCATCGCCAGCGCGCGGGCAATCGCCACGCGCTGTTGCTGGCCGCCGGAAAGCTGGCCGGGGTAGGCGCCTGCTTTTTCGGAGAGCCGCACCTTTTCGAGCAGTTCGCGCGCAAGTTTTTCTGCTTCGCCCCGCGCGACGCCGAGGATGCGGGTCGGGGCCAGCACGATATTGTCCAGCACAGTCAGGTGAGGAAAGAGATTATATTGCTGGAAGACGATGCCGACGCGCTTGCGCAGCGCAATGCGCTCGCTTTCCGTGGTCAGTCGGTCGACGCGGGTGCCGCCGACCGTGATGCGGCCGCGTTGCGGCGCTACCAAGGCGTTGATGCAGCGCAGGATCGTCGACTTTCCCGAGCCGGAGGGGCCGATGATGGAAACCGCATTGCCCCTGTTGACGGTCAGGTCGATGCCCTTCAGCACCTCGGTCTGGCCGAAGGAAAGGTGTACGTCTTCCAGTCGTACGATCGCGTCGTCGCTTTTTGTGTTCATCATCTCAAATCCTGGAGGCCGCGTTGAAACGCCGCTCGAGGCGTCGGGTCAGGCGGGCGATCGGGTAGCAAAGCATGAAGAAGGCGGCCATCACCACGATATAGGCGATGATCGTGAAATCGAGCCGGCGCACCGCGGTGCTGGCATCGGTCGCCGCATGCAAGAGTTCATGCACGCCGACCAGCGAGGCAAGCGAGGTGCCCATGGTAATGGACGCCAATATGTTCATCCATGGCGGCAGCGAGCGCCGCAGGCATTGCGGCAGGATGATCCAGCGCAGCGCCTGGCTGCGGGAAAACCCCAGTCCCTTTGCCGCTTCCCATTGCGTGGTCGGAATGGAAAGGATGGCGCCACGGGTGATCTCGGCCACGTAAGCGCTAGCCGGAATGGCAAGCCCGATCACCGCCTTCAGCCAGTCGGGGAAGGGCAGGTAGTTGCCGAACACGACGATCTCGAAGGGAAAGATGTAAGTCGTGGCGAAAATCAGCACGAGATGCGGGGCATTGCGGAAGGCCTGTACATAGGCAACGACCGGGTAGCGCACCGGTCTGTAGGGCACCAGTTGAAGAATGCCGAACATGGTTCCGACCACCGTTCCCAGTGTCATGGCGCTGAGGCTGATGACGACGTTCATCAGGAAGCCGGAGGCGAGGTAGGGGAGCCACTGCGCCAGCTCACGTCCAAGAGTGAGATCGGCCAGCGACCAGAGCAGAATGACGGCAGGGAGTGCTGCGAAGCCGATGTTGCGCAGCAGGTGGCCGCTCTTGCGCGGTTCGGGAAGCGCCACTGTCGTCATAGGCCATATCCCGGAACGGCGAGCTTGCGCTCCACCCACAGGCCGACGCGGGCGACGACCAGATTGATGATGCTGAAGAACAGCAGGATGACGATCATCAGAGACACCACATTGTCGCGCTGCGTCCACACCATGATCGAGGCATAGGTGATCTCGCTGACTGCAATCGCATTGCCCACCGTCGTCAGTTTTACGAGGTTGATCAGGTTGTTGACGATCGCCGGCAGCGATGCCCGAAACGCCAGGGGAATTTCGACGTAACGAAGGATCTGCAGCTTGCTGAAGCCGATGCCGCGCGCCGCCTCCACGGTCGAGGCCGGAACCGCTTCGATACCCGCTCGGATCGCCTCGGCGTGTAAGGCGGCGATATGCAGCCCGACCACCGCTACCACCCAGAAAAACGGCGTCAGCGGATTGTTCTGCGCGCCGCCGACCAGGTTCGAGACGAATGTATTGAGAACGAGGAAGCTGAACATCAGTTGCACCAGCGTCGGCGTGTTTCGGGTGATTTCCACGAAGGCGCGCACCGGCGCCGATAGCCAGAGCCTGCCCGAAGTCAGGCAGGCGGCAAACAGCAATCCGGCGATCAGGCTGACGGGGATCAGCAAGGCGATCAGATAGAGCGTGGTTATGAAACCGTCACGCCATATCTGCGCCTCGTAGCCCGTTGCGAGAAACTCGTAGTTCAGGCCGAGCCTGTTCGTCAGATTGACGAACAGGCTGGTTATGCCGCTATCCTGCATGTCGATCTACCATGCGTCCCCCGTCTTATTTGCTGGCTGACAGGGTCTTGCGCTCCTGCTCGAGGTATTCGGTGTTGCTGAGCCTGTTTGCCTTGGCAAACTCGAGCAGCTTTCCGGAGGTATGAAGCTGCCGGATCGTCGTATCGAGTGCCTCGGCCGTTTCCTTTTCACCTTTTCGAACCCAGATGACGGAATCGGAAGGGATCAGTTCCGTCGGGAAGAGAATGGCGTAGTCCTTCCAATCCTCAGGGCGATCCTGCAGCAGCAGGCCGAGGGTTGCGCCGACATGCACCGCCACGACGCAATTGCCACCCTGCAGCGCCAGCAGCGACTCCGGCTGGCTCGGCAAGCCTTTTACCTCGGCACCATATTTTTCGATAAGCGGCTGCGTGTAGTTCGACCCTTGCGAAACGCAGACCGGCTTTCCCTTGAGATCTGCCCAGTCCTTCAGGCCGCTGTCCTTGCGTCCGACGGCGGCGCCGCCGCTGCGGTCGTATGGCGTCGGCACCCAGTCGAGGACTTTGGCGCGATCTTCGGTGTATTGCATGTTGGCAATCAGAATATCGACTTTGCCCTGCTGGAGAAATTGCACCCGGTTCGGCGGCGTCACGGTGACCGTTTCGAGTTTGACGCCAAGATCGTCGGCCAGCGCTTTTGCGATATCGAGATTGTATCCCTTCTGCGTTTGCGATGTCGGATCGATATAGCCAAACGGCGCGCCGGACAGGATGACGCCGACGGTGAGGGCGCCGCGGGCCTTAATGCGATCGAGCGTGGCATCAGCGAATGCATGCGTTGCCGCCAGCAGCGAAATCGACATGGCGAAAAGCGCCTTTGGTAGAACCTTACGTGACATGTTTCAGCTCCATTTGTGAAAACAAGGAAAGAAAAAAGGACGGAACGACAATTCATGCCCCGAGCAATTGCAGCGCTCTTTTGGTCGGGGCCGGACTGTCGACATCCGCGACTGCCCGAAGGGCGAGAAAGGCATCGGTGACCGGGGAGAGAGAGAAGGACCGCTCTTTCTCGCAAAAGATCATTATTACAATGGGGTTTATAGATTTTATTTTTTTAAATCTGCGCGCACCTTGAAAAATCCTCCGCGCAGGAGGCTGTCGATTGGTAATCAGATCTTGACGCCCACCGGAGCATGATGCCGAAAGTGTGAGCGGTTTTTAGACGACATGCTGTTCTAGCGGGTCGTCACCAAATCGGCCGAGGCGACGAGGTTGTTCGGTGCCTGCGTCTTCTTGAATTTCAGCATCACGACCTTGTAGCCTTCTGTTTCGAGTTCCGAAAGCAGGGTCGGAAGCATCGTTGCCGTGCGCTTGTGGATGTCATGCATCAGGATGATGCCGCGGCCACGCTTGTGCAGCAGGTCCATCGTCCGCTGCGTCACGGAGGCCGGCGTTACGGCAAAATAGTCCTTGCTGTCGATATCGACATCCATGACCACCATATCGCGCATGGCGATTGCGGCACGCAGTCTGTGGCTCTCGGCAAGATAGGGGAATCGGAAGAAGGAGACGTCGGTTCCCGTCGCCTTGGTCACCGCCAATTCGCCCTTGATCACCTCGGCCATCGCTGCGTCGAAATCAAGCGAACTCAGGTCGGCGTGATCATAGGTGTGGCTGCCGATCGTGTTGCCATCCTCGGCGACCTTACGGGCCAGCGCCGGGTGCAATTCGGCCATTTCGCCGACCATCATGAAAGCGCCCTTGACGCCGAACTGGTCGAGGATCGCCAGCACCTTGTCGGTCCGGCCCGGGATCGGACCGTCGTCGAAGCTCAGGATCACTTCCTTGTCCTGCAGCTTGAGATCGGCGAGCGAGGAAACCTCGAGCGTTCGTCCAGCCAGATGGTGCCAGCCGCTCATGCGCGGCGCCGCATCGTCGCCGGCATAGCCAAGCTTCCGGCCCTCGGGCGCAATCACCGAAGAGGTTTTGATCGACGTATCCGGTGCCTGTTTGGTGGTGCTGCAAGCAGACAGGGCGGCCGTAAGGGCCATGCAGGTCAGTATGAAAAAACGATACATCGAAAGGGCTCAACAAATCAGTAACGAATGTTGAGACAACCTTTCGAATTATGGTTAACGATTGGTTGATGGTGGCCGGAATTGTGCCGATCCGCGGCACTTCGCCACGCTTTCGCTGGAGCATGATGCCGAAAAGTGTGAGCGGTTTTCGGGCGACATCATGCTCTGAGGAATGTGGCTATCCCGCCATCGCCTCTTCGTATTCGGCCGAAAGCATCAGCCAGTCTTCCTCTGCGGCAACCAGTTTTGCCGCGGCCTCGCCGCGCTGCTTTACCTTATCGGCGGCCTTGGCCGGCGTTTTCTCGTAAAGGGCGGGATTTGCAAGTTCCGCGTCAAGCGCCTGAATCTGTTTCTCCAGCTTCGCCGTCAAGGATTCGATTTCGTTGATCTTTTTCCTGAGCGGCGTCAGCGAGGCGCGACGTTCGGCATTGAGCTTGCGCTGGTCGGCCTTCGACGTCGCATCTTCAGTTAGCTGCGGCTTTTCTTCTTTTTTTTTACCTGAACTGACGATGAGGTCGCGATATTCGTCCATATCGCCTTCGAAGGTCGTGACCGTGCCGCCATTGACCAGCCACAGCCGGTCGACCGTCGCTTCGATCAGATGACGATCGTGCGAGATCAGGATGACGGCGCCTTCATAGTCGTTCAGCGCCTCGATCAGCGCTCGGCGGCTGTCGATATCGAGATGGTTTGTGGGTTCGTCGAGGATCAGCAGATTGGGCGCATTGAAGGCGGCAAGCCCCATCAGCAGGCGAGCCTTTTCGCCGCCGGAAAGATCCTTGGCGGCGGTCGCCATCTTCTCTGTGGCAAGCCCCATCTGGGCGACGCGGGCGCGCACCTTGGGCTCCGGCGCGCCGGGCATCAGCCGGCGTACATGCTCCACCGGCGATTGCTCGGGAATGAGGTCGTCGAGCTGATGCTGTGCGAAAAAGCCGATCTTCAGGCTCGGCGCCAGCTTCACTTCGCCGCTCTCGGGTGCAAGTCTCCCTGAGATGAATTTGGCGAAGGTCGATTTGCCGTTACCGTTCGAACCGAGCAGGGCAATGCGGTCGTCATTGTCGATGCGCAGGTTGAGGTTCTTCAGGATCGGATTGCCGGGCTCGTAGCCGACGGCGCCGCTCTGGATCGCGACGATCGGCGAGGCCGGCTGCTTTTCCGGCTCGGGAAAAGTGATCGGCTGCACGTGATCCTCGATCACCGCGGCGACCGTACCCATGCGCTCGAGCGCCTTGACGCGCGATTGCGCCTGTCGGGCCTTGGAAGCCTTGGCCTTGAAGCGATCGATGAAGCCCTGCAGATGTTTGCGGGCTGCGTCGTTCTTGGCCTTGGCCTTGGTCTGCAGCTCGTCGGCTTCCGCCTTCTGCCGCTCGAACTGGTCGTAACCGCCGCGATAGAAGGTCAGCTTCTTCTGGTCGAGATGGACGATCGCATTGACCGCATTGTTCAACAGGTCGCGGTCGTGGCTGATGATGATGACGGTGTGCGGATAGCGCCGGACATAGTCTTCCAGCCACAGCGTGCCTTCGAGGTCGAGATAGTTTGTGGGTTCGTCGAGCAGCAGCAGATCCGGCTCCGAAAACAGCACGGCGGCAAGGGCGACGCGCATGCGCCAGCCGCCGGAGAAAGAGGAGGCGGGGCGGGCTTGCGCCTCTTGGTCGAAGCCGAGGCCGGCAAGAATGCTCGCCGCGCGCGCTTCAGCCGAATGCGCGTCGATATCGACGAGGCGCATCTGGATTTCGGCAATGCGGTGCGGATCGGTCGCCGTCTCCGCCTCGGCAACGAGGGCCGCGCGTTCCTTGTCGGCTGAAAGCACGATCTCGATCAGGGCGTCCTCGGTCGCCGGCGCTTCCTGCGCCACCTGGCCGATACGTGCGGCCTTCGGGATCGACACCGATCCAGTCTCCGAGCCGAGATCGCCGGTGATGACGCGAAACAGCGTCGACTTGCCGGCGCCGTTGCGCCCGACAAGCCCCGCCTTCGTGCCCGAAGGCAGCGAAATGCTGGCATTGTCGAGAAGCAGGCGCCCTGCGATGCGGGCGGAAATATCGGTGAGCGTGATCATGGCCGGCGTTTTGGCCGAAAGCGCCCGCCAAGGCAAGAGCACTTGTTGCGCGGCCGTCCCGTCCGGCAGCAAGAATGCCTGCCCTGCGGCCGCGTGTCGTCCGCGGTTTCAGTGTCCGAAAGCCTGCACCGGCCGTCGCGGGTTGGATTGCGCAGCGAGAAGCGCCACCCGGGCATTGGCCTGCAACTGGCCGGGCGTTGTCGCATCGGCGCTGAGTGCCAAGCCGATCGAGATGGTCAACCTGCCGCGATCGGCGTTGTCTGATGTCGCGAAAACCAGATTGTCCTCGACGGAGGCGCGCAACCGCTCGGCGATCGTCATGGCATCCTGCATGCCGACATTGGAAAACAGCAGCGCGAATTCGTCAGCCTCAATGCGGGCGACGAAGTCGTTCTTCTTGACCGATTTGCGGAAAAGCCCGGCGAGCTTCTTCAGCAGCTTGTTGCCTGCCTGGGCGCCGTATCTTTCATTGAGATCGGAAAAATTGTCGATATCGACCATAACAAGCGCGCTGCCGGCGAAACCCTCTTCACGCTCATAGAGATCGGCTATCTCCCGGTTCAGCGCGATGCGGTTCGGAAGCCCGGTGATCCTGTCGGCGATGGCCGCCGATTGCATCGCCGAAATGCCGCGTTCCAGCGTTTCCAGCCTCTTGATGTCATCCTGCAGCTTAGCCGCGATCTCCGTCTCCGCCGACAGCACCGTCGCAAGTGAGGCGGTGAGGTAGTCGACTTCGCTGAGAAAGGCGGCAAGGCTCTGGTCGTTGTGGCCGGAAACCGATTTCAGGATCGTGCCGCTGGCGCGTGCAAAGGCGTCCTTGTGCCGCAATCCTTCGGCAAGCCTGTCCGCTACCTCGCGCAGCATCCGGCTCGCCTCGTTGCGCGACGTCTCGCCGGCCAGCCCGCAATGGCCGACGAGGCGGTATTTCAATCCGAGTGCGTCGAGCATCGCCTGTTGTGGCTGCGGTCCGAGTGCTGCGATATCCTGCGCAAGACCGGCATTGAGCCCGATAATCGCCTCGTGGAAGAGTTCGTAGTTGCGCGGCAAGGCGGCGACATTCAGGCGCGCGAGGTGCTGGGCGATCTTCTGAATGTCGGCCATCGGCGCCGGGCGCACCGCCTCGCGCGGCACCAATGCGTTTGCGCTTGCATTCTGCATGACAATCCCTCGCGGCCGGGCGTTTTCCCTTCATTCCGCTATGCGCGCAAGCTTTTAAGAGAGACTGAATTTTTGCGCGAAGAGCGCCGGGTTTGTGATGGAACCGGCAAAGGCGGTTAATGCTGTCTTGAGAACATGATGCCGAAAGCGCGAGCGGGTTCAGATGGCATCCTGTTCTAATTTTTCAATTTGGAAGGTTGCCTCACATCCACTCGCGGCCTTCGCCGCGCAGGAAGTAGATGAGATCGAGACTGAGGCTCGGCTTGCCGAGCGCCGTCAGCGTCATGTGGCACTGGCCGCGATGATGGGTCTGGTGGTTGAAGAGATGCGTGAGCGCCGGCGACAATGGCTGGGTCATCTCGATCGGCTGCGTCACCGGCACATAGGTGAAGTCGGCGGCAAGGGCTTTCTCATCCAACATGCCGGTCCAGGCAATGATACGCTCGTCCTCCGCCGTGCGTGCCGTTGCAAGCGCATCGAATTCCTCGAAGAGCACGGCATCAAGTGTCGCCGGCGCGTCGCCGGTGCCGGTGAAGCGCTTCATCCATATCCGGTCGGCGACGAGCAGATGATTGAGCGTGCGGTGCAGCGACCCAAAGAAGGCGCCGCGGTCGCTGCGGAATTCCGCGTCGCTGAGTTCAGCCGCCGCCTTATAAACTTGGGCGTTTGCCCAGCGGTTATAAGCAGCAAACATCCTGAAATGTCGGAGCATTCGGTCCTCCCCGTGTCCTGTCGGCAATTTAGCCCGTTTCCCCAGAAATCGCAGTGATGGCGCCATGAAATTTCCTGATTTGATCGCCGGTGTTTTCTGTCGTGGAATGGTCAGAGTTGAGACCTCGAAAGGACCGTCATGACCCGAGCCCTCTATTCCCTATGCGGCGCCGACGAACGACGCTTCTTCTCGCCCCATTGCTGGAAGGCGGTGATGGCGCTGGCGCATAAAGGGCTGGATTTCGAGGAGATCCCGACGACCTATGCCCGCATCTGCGCAATCGGCGGCGGCGTCTCGCAGACCGTGCCCGTCCTCGACGACAACGGCCGGCTGGTCTCCGACAGTTTCGATATCGCCCTCTATCTGGAGGAGGCCTATCCTGAGCGGCCGTCGCTATTTGGCGGCGAGGGTGGCAAAGCGCTGTCGCGCATGGTCGAAGGCTATTCGCAGATGATCGTCCATCCGGCGATCATGCGGATCGCCCTTCTCGACATTCATGCGAACCTCGACGACGGAGATAAGACCTATTTCCGCGAGAGCCGTGAGGTCAGGCTCGGCAAGCCGCTGGAGGTGATTGCCGCCGACAGCGAAGCCGAGAAGGCCGCCTTCGGCGCCAAGCTGGAGCCGCTCCGGCACATGCTGAAATTCCAGCCCTTCATCGGCGGGCAGACGCCGCTCTTTGCCGATTACATCGTCTTCGGCGCGCTGCAATGGCTGCGCGTCTCCGCCGGCCTCGCCATGCTGGCCGCCGACGATCCCGTCATGACCTGGTTCGAGCGCTGCCTCGATCTCCATGAAAGCCGCGGCCGGACTGTGACAGCGGCGTGAGATTGCGGTGGCGGGCATCAAATGATGCGGGGGCTAAAGCTTCATTGGCGTTCAGGCTGGCGCCGCATCATCAACGCGGATCTGGGGGCGTTAGCGCAGCGGGCTAGGCCTTCCGAAGGCACGGCCTACCATCGATAGGATGGCGTTTGCTGCCGAAGCGACAATGGAAGGTTTTCGAACGATGGGAGGCAGCCTCATTTCCAACCGCTGCTGAGGTGTGAGCGATACGGTATCGACGAGGGTCCACGCATCGCCGGTGGCAACATCTATCAATCCGAGATCTGCTGCCGCTTTGACGACGTCCTCATCTGCAAGGCCTACACCAGTAACGCGGCCTCCTTCTGCAGCCATAGTGGTCAAAAGCTTATCGATTTCCTGCGAATATGACACCTTGCTTCCCCCAGCACCCCACAACCCCAGCGCACCAAGTAACAGCTTGTGAAATGCTCGTAAATCGCAGGTAGCGTTGGTCATTAGAAAGAGACCAAAAATGGTCTGCCAGTTGCGACAAGATTGATGCTCTGGCTTATTTGCTCGATGAGAGGATTCAATACTTAACGACTAAGAGAATAACTTTTTTGGCTCGTTTCGAACGAAAGTAGAATTTCCATAAGTACGCTCGTAGCGGTGCAGTTAGTCTCCCGTCGCCAAGTTTCCCGAGGGTTGCGTGCGACGCTGTGGGGCCGCTAGGGTCGCGGCTGTCCCTTGGTTGCACTCGCACGTGGCGGAAGCTCGTTGCCGCGCCTACATAGCCTTCAGGGCGCGGCGGTTTCCGTTGCCATTCGATCTTGGGCGAAGTGCCATTCGAATTTGCGCGCTGCAGCTACGCATGCCGCGATCGTCACCAAACCCGCAACAGCACTGTGACAGCGGCGTGAAATTGCCGTCGACCTCTTGTTTTCGGGCGGTGGGGCGGGTAAAGACCGCCCACTTTTCCCGAGAAAACAAAGGATTTGACTATGGCGATTGAACGCACCTTCTCGATGATCAAGCCGGATGCAACCAAGCGCAACCTGACGGGCGCCATCACCAAGATGCTCGAAGATGCCGGCCTGCGCGTCGTCGCCTCCAAGCGCGTCTGGATGAGCCGCCGCGAAGCCGAAGGCTTCTACGCCGTTCACAAGGAGCGTCCTTTCTTCGGCGAACTCGTCGAAGGCATGATCTCCGGCCCGACCGTCGTTCAGGTTCTGGAAGGCGAAGGCGCCATCCTCAAGAACCGCGAAATCATGGGCGCGACCAACCCGGCAAACGCTGATGAAGGCACGATCCGCAAGGTTCACGCCCTGTCGATCGGCGAAAACTCGGTTCACGGCTCGGATGCTCCGGAAACGGCTGCCCAGGAAATCAAGTATTGGTTCTCTGATACCGAAGTCGTCGGCTGAGGCCACGCTTCGGCATTGCGCAGCAATGCCTTGAATTGACTCTTGAAAGCCGGGGCCTCGCTCCGGCTTTTTCTATGCCGGGCACTTGTCGGTATTCGAAAAATCAACGCTGCCGTCCGGCTTGAAGACCTCCGGGTTCTTGTCATAAAGCGCGCCGAGGACGAGCGGCTTGCTCGGCAGCACGGTCTGGTCGAGGTCGGAGCGGAATTGCGTCTTCAACTCCTGCAGCAGCTTGCCGTCCTTGTCGACCAGCCGGACACTGACGGAATAGGGACGGTCCTTGCGCACGCAGTGCAGTTTTTCGCTCTGCAGCGCGATCTTGTCGTCGATCGGATAGATCTTCTGGTTCAGCACCAGCGGATCGCCTCCTTGAGGATTTTCGAATTCGGCGATGATGACCGAGCCGTCGGGAATGGGACCCGTCTTCTTCAGCGTCAGCAGATAGGTGGCGCTCGCCACCCGATAGTTGAAGACGAAAAGATGGCCGGTGACTTCGACCAGGTTTTCCGCCTGGCGCTGGCAGGCAGACAGCAGAAGGCCAATTGTTGCTGCTGTCAGGATGAGATGTTTCCCCATGGCGTCTCCTCCTCCTTCTTGCGGCGATAGTGCCGGTTCGCCTTGGCGCGGTTGCCGCAGATCGCCATGTCGCACCAGGCGCGGCTCCTGTTCTTGCTGCGGTCGACGAACAGCCAGCCGCAATTGCCGCAGATTTTCATCCGCTCCGGATCCGGCATGGCGATCAGCCGCAGCACCGAATGCGCGGTCGCCGCAGCCAGACTGCCGGGGCTTGTCTCGCGCAGCACCTTCGCCAGCGCGTTTAGTAGCCCGGCCAGCAATTGGTCGTTGCCGCCATCCAGTATACGCTTGCGGAAATAGCGGTCGATTGCTTCCCGCAACGCGATGAAATCCGTTTCGTTTTCCGCCGCCACCGGGACGATATCGCCGAAGAGGGCGCGTTCGGCGCAGAATTCGGCCGCGGCGCGCGGAAAGTCCCGCATCTGGTCGCGGACTGCGAAGCGGTCGGTTCGCCGCGCTGCATCGTGGCGCAGAATGACGCTGTTGGCGACATCGAGCGCCAGTGCGCCGCCGGCAAAGCGGTGAGGGGTCCAGGAAAAGCTCATGGTGAAATTATAACTGACGAAATGGGTTTTACCAGTTATAATTTCGGCGACGCGGAGTGTCCGGAATGGCCTATCTTCTGCAGCAGCTGGCGAATGCGGTTCCGCTCGCTGCTCTTTATGCCGCGCTCGCCTTCGGCTACGCCGTCGCTTTCGGCGTGACGAAGCGGGCCGATATCACCTATGGGGCGATATTCGCCTTCGCAGGCCAGATCCTGCTGCTCTTCACCGAGTTCGCCTATGTCAAGTTTTGGCTGGTGCTGCCGGCGGCGCTTGCCGTCGGCGCCGGCGCCTCCATCGTCTATTCGCTGGGGGCGGGTCTGTGGATCGGCAGATCGATCATGTTGCCGCTGGTCAGCAAATCGCCGAATACGGTGATTGTCGCCGCCCTCGGCGTCATGATCGTGCTGATGGAAACGGCCAGGCTTGCCGCCAATACCCGCGCTATCTGGCTGCCGCCGTTCCTGAACGACACGGTGATCTTCTGGAGCGACGGCTCATTCAAGGTGACGCTCACCTATATCCAGTTGATCGATACGGCGCTGATGGCAGCCATCGTCGCTGTCGGGACGCTGATCCTCAGGCGCACCGCCTGGGGCCGTGTCTGGCGCGCCGTCACCGACGATCCGTTGGCCGCCGAGCTTTGCGGCACCAGCGCCAACCGCGTCTTCCTCGTCGCTTATGCGGCAGCCAGCCTCGTCGCCGCGAGCTGCGGTATCCTCGCCACCTTCTATTACGGTACCATGGATTTCGGCGCCGGCCTGATGTTCGGTCTGAAGGTGCTGCTGATTGCAGCTGCCGGCGGCTATTCCGATCCGCTGCGCTCGGCGGGCGGCGCCGCCGGGCTCGCGGTCGTCGAAACCATGTGGGGCGCGTACGGCCCGTTGGTCTGGCGGGATCTGGTCGTCTTCTCGCTGCTCGTCCTAATGCTGGTCATGAGCCGCAGAGAGCGCGTGGTGCTTTAAAGGCGCATGATGTTTTCCGAAAACCGCTCACACTTTTCGGCACCATGCTCTGATCACTTCCACTTGTCGCGTGCCGCGTCGTCGGCGTCTCTCGCCGCGACCCAGTCGCCACTGGCGCCATTCCTACCGTGTTCCTTCTTCCAGAAGGGGGCTGCGGTCTTCAGGAAATCCATCACGAAATTGGCGCCGTCGAACGCCGCCTGCCGGTGCGGCGCGGCTGCAATGACGAGCACGATATTCTCGCCCACGGCGATCTTGCCGTAACGGTGGATGGCGGTGAGGCCGAGAAGTCCGAAACGGGCAATGGCGAGATCGCCGATGCGGGCCATCTCGGCTTCGGCCATGCCGGGATAATGCTCGAGTTCGAGCGCCGAGAGCGACCCGCCGTCATCGCGGCAGAGGCCGGAGAAGGTCACGACTGCGCCGATGCCGGGTTTGCCCTTGGAGAGGCGGTCGACTTCGGTCTGAAGGTCGAAGTCTTCGCGTTGGACGCGGATGGTAGGGGTGATGATCACCACAGGGACCTCCGCTGCTTTGATGCGACTGCAAAGAATACGGAAAGGGCGTGCCGCGGAAGCCCCCCTCTGGCCTGCCGGCCATCTCCCCCACAGGTGGGGAGATCACAAGTGGCGCGCTCTTCCTGCCTATATCGCGTTTCGTCGGACTGAACCGCGGATTGTTTTGAGGAGCCGGTCGCCCCCAGCCAATCTCCCTCCTTGGTGGGGGAGATGTCCGGCAGGACAGAGGGGGGTAGCGACACGGCACCACCATCACTGTCTCACCCCCCCGTCATCGGCGGAAATATCCCGATCTCCCGCGCGCCCGAAATCGGCTCGTCATGCTCGACATGTTCCATGTCGAGCGCCACGCGGATCACCTCGGGGTATTGAAGTGCGGTCTCATATTCTTCGCCCAGCGTCTTCAAATGATTCAAGAGATCGGTAACGGTGACGACGGAGGAGGGGAGGTCTATCTCCTCTTCGTCTTTGCCGATGCGCTCGCGCACCCATGCGAAATAGACAAGCCGCGTCATTCCTCGTTATCCACGATATGTTTCACCCCGGCGCGGAAGTAGTCGTAGCCGGTATAGATGGTCAGCAGCGCGGCGACCCATAACAGCGCAATGCCGGTCTGGGTCGTATAGGGGAAAACCTCGTCGCCGGCCGGGCCGGCGAGCAGGAAGGCGATGGCGACGAGCTGCAGCGTCGTCTTCCACTTGGCGATCCGCGTCACCGGTACGCTGACCTTCAACGCCGCCAGATATTCGCGCAAACCGGAAACCAGGATCTCGCGGCAGAGAATGGTGATCGCCGCCCAGATCGACCAGCCGGCAATCGTCTGGTCGGCGGCGACCAGCAGCAGGATCGAGGCGACCAGCAGTTTGTCGGCGATCGGATCGAGCATGCGGCCGATATTCGACGTCTGGTTCCAGATGCGTGCAAGATAGCCGTCGAGGAAATCGGTGATCGAGGCGATGACGAAGATCCACAGCGCCACCCAGCGCGCCGTGTTGCTGATCGACAGCTTACCCTCGATGAAGAAGCAGAGAACGATCAGCGGTACGGCGAGGATACGGCCGTAGGTCAGAAGATTGGGAATGCTGTACGCACGCGATGCCATGGGATCGTTTCTCTGAATTGATGCGCTGCTACAGCACTGCGCGTCTTCTCGCGCAAGAACGCTGTAACACTTTGAATAGACGCATCCTGCTTTCCTGATATCGAGTCCGATTTTCGAGCCGACACGGTAGATGACGGCTTTGGCCGCGGACCGTCAACATTCTTTCTGTCTTTCCACCGCCTTTGCGTGGAATTTGCGACGGACGCCGGTTATTTCGCGGCGTCGTCGTGGAAATGGTTATAGACCTGCTTGGCGACGGCTTCCGATATGCCTTCGACCGCCATCAGGTCGGAAAGGGCGGCGCGCGAAACCGCCTTCGCCGTGCCGAAATGCTGAAGCAGCGCGCGTTTGCGCGATGGGCCGATGCCGCCGATCTCGTCGAGCGGGTTCTTGATCATTTCCTTTTTGCGCCGTGCCCGGTGCGAGCCGATCGCGAAACGATGCGCCTCGTCGCGCATGCGCTGGACGAAATAGAGCACCGGATCGCGCGGCGGCAGCGTAAAACTCTCGCGTCCCGGCGGGAAGAAGCGCTCGCGCCCGGCATCCCGGTCGACACCCTTGGCGATGCCGATCGCCGTCACGCTGTCGGTGATGCCGAGCTCGGTAAGGATGGCGCGTACCGCGGTCATCTGCCCCTGGCCGCCGTCGATCAGGATCACATCGGGCCAGGCCGGGAAGGGCATGTCGGCGGCGTCGGAAACCGCGGTCTGCGCCGTCCGGTCGGGAATGCCTTCATCCTTGATCAGCCGCGAGAAGCGCCGCGTCATCACCTCTTTCATCATGCCGAAGTCGTCGCCGGGGGTGATGTCGGTCGATTTGATGTTGAACTTGCGGTACTGGTTCTTGACGAAACCTTCCGGCCCCGCGACCACCATGCCGCCGACGGCATTGGTGCCCATGATATGCGAGTTGTCGTAGATCTCGATGCGCTGCGGTGTGTAGGCAAGCCCGAACGTGTCCTTGAAACCTTCGAGCAGCCGCGATTGCGACGCCGTCTCGGCGAGCTTTCGCCCATGCGCCTCGCGCGCATTGCCGACGACATGATCGACCAGATCGCGCTTCTCGCCGCGCTGCGGCACCAGGATCGAAACCTTGTGAGCCGCCTTCTGGCTGAGGGCTGCCGCGAGCAGCTCCATCTCCTCGATCGTTTCCGACAGCATGATCTGCTTCGGCACCGGCTTGTCGTCGTAGAACTGGGCGAGGAAGGCATTCAGCACCTCGGCGCCGGAAAGCTGCGGATCGGCCTTGGGGAAATAGGCGCGGTTGCCCCAGTTTTGACCGGTGCGGAAGAAGAACACCTGGATGCAGGAAATGCCGCCCTCGTGGTGGATGGCGAAAACATCCGCCTCCTCGACCCCGGCTGGATTGATGCCTTGGTGGCTCTGCACATGCGAAAGTGCTGCCAGGCGATCGCGATAGATCGCCGCCCGCTCGAAGTCGAGGTCTTCAGCCGCCTGGTTCATGGCCTCGGCCATATGCGACTTCACCTTCTGGCTCTTGCCGGAGAGGAAGTCTTTCGCCTCCTGCACCAGTTCGCCGTAACCACCGTCGCTGACCTCGTGGGTGCACGGCCCGGAACAGCGCTTGATCTGGTAGAGCAGGCAGGGGCGGGTTCGCGTTTCGAAGACGCTGTCGGTGCAGGTGCGGATCAGGAAGGCGCGCTGCAGCGAATTGATCGTCCGCCCGACCGCGCCGGCCGAAGCGAAAGGTCCGAAATAGTCACCCTTTCGCGCTCTCGCACCACGATGCTTGAAAATGGCAGGCGCCCGATGGTCGCCGGTGATGAGGATATAGGGGAAGGACTTGTCGTCCCGCAGCAGCACGTTAAAGCGCGGCCGCAAGCGCTTGATCAGATTCGCTTCCAGGAGCAGCGCTTCGGTTTCCGTGCGCGTCGTCACGAATTCCATATTCGCTGTCTGCCGCACCATCTGGGCGATGCGGTTGGAATGCACGCGGCCGACGGCGTAATTGCCGACGCGCTTCTTCAGGCTGCGCGCCTTGCCGACATAAAGCACGTCGCCCTCGGCATTGAACATGCGGTAGACGCCGGGGCTGTTCGGCAGCCGCTTGACGAATTCGCCGATCAGTTCCGCGCCGATGAGCCCGGTCTCGTTGACGCTGCCCGCGTTCCAGTCGACCGCAGTGGCAAGCGGGGCGGCGGCGGAAACGTCGCCTTCCACCTCGATATCGTCTTCGCTCTCATCCGCATCGTCGTAGAGAACGCCGCCATCCGGCAGCTTTCGTCCGTTCATTCCGTAATCTCCGCCACATCGGGCGTCTGCCAGGCGAGGTGCTGGCCGCCGTCGAGGGCAATCATCTGGCCGGTGATCGAGGGCGTCTCGAAGAGAAAGCGAATCGTCTGTCCGAACTCGCCGAATCCCGGCCCCGCTTTCATGATAAGCCCGTCGATCTGAGCCTGGAAGTCCTCTTCCGACTGTCGGGCACTGCGCACCGTCGGACCGGGGCCGATGGCGTTGACGCGCAGCTTCGGCGCAAAGGTCTGCGCCATCGTCTGCGTCGCCGTCCAGAGTGCGGCCTTCGAAAGCGTGTAGGAATAGAAGCCGGGATTGAGCGCCCAGACCCGCTGGTCGATGATATTGACGATCAGTCCGTTCGCATCGTCCGGCAGCTGTTCGGCAAAGGCCGCAACGAGAATCGAAGGCGCCCGCACGTGGATGTCGAAATGCTGCGCCCATGCCGTCGCATCGAAACTGCGGGCCGAATCCTGGCGGAAAACCGATGCGTTGTTGACGAGCAGATCGAGGTGGCCGATCGCCTCGGACGCCTTTCTGACAAGCGCGCTTGTTTCGCCGATATCGGTAAGGTCGGCCTCGAGCGCGATCGCCCGATATCCCTTCTGCCGCAATTCCGCCGCCAGATCTTCGGCTTCACCGATGGAGCCGTTCGCGTGGATCGCGACGGAAAAGCCATTTGCAGCAAGGTCTTCGGCGATTGCCCGGCCTATTCTTTTGGCGGCCCCAGTTACAAGGGCCGAGCGAAGTCTTTTGTGGTTCAAAATCCTGCCTTCTGATCCCGCGAGTCTGTCTGCTGACTATATAGGCGCGGGCGGAGATTATATAAATAGGCCGTTGCGGTTGCGTCTGTGGGCGGGATATTCTATGTATTATTTAAGAATACGATTTATTAAAATAGGTATTTTAAGATTAACTCTTCGGTATGGTTAATGAAGTGTATGTTGCGTCAAAGCAACATCGAATTTCGGCCATGCGGCAGCCACAATGATATCACAATTTGGCTCTTTCAAATCCGCATTTGAGTTCCAATTTCAGTCTCGATCCGGAAGGGACATCTGGCAATATCCCGCCAATGCTTCACTGATAGACAGATGGCAAGCGAAGCGGGACTGAAAGGAGACTAAGTATGCGTGTACTCATTGCTGGCCTCATGGCCTCCATTTTTGCAATTGCGGGCGTCTCGGCAGCTCAGGCGGCCGATGCCGTCGACCAGATTCCGGAAGCACCGGTCGCCCAGGACGCTCCGGTCAAGCAGGCCGGTAGCTGGGAAGGCTTTTACCTCGGCGGTGCCGGCACCTACAACATGGGTGACTTCGGTTCCGACCGCCACACCTATGGTTTCGGCGGCCAGGTGTTCACCGGCTACAACTGGCAGCAGGGCCAGATCGTTTACGGCGTTGAATCCGATCTCGGCTACAGCGGCGACGACGTTTCCTCTGGCGGCGTCAAGAACAAGTATGGCTGGAACGGCTCCGTCCGTGGCCGCGTCGGCTACGACATGAACCCCTTCCTGCTCTACGGTACGGCCGGTCTTGCCCTCGGCAACGTCAAGGTTTCCGACGGCACCTCGGACGAAAGCAAGACGAACTACGGCTATACGGTCGGTGCCGGCGTCGAAGCCTTCGTGACCAACAACATCACGACGCGCTTGGAATATCGCTACACCGACTACCAGAGCAAGGATTACAACCTCGACTCCGGCAGCTTCTCGCGCGGTTACGACGAAAACAGCGTCAAGCTCGGTATCGGCGTCAAGTTCTAAGCCGAACAGAACCATCCAAGCATGGAGAAGCCGGGCACATCGCCCGGCTTTTTACTGCTCGCTTGTTGTGCCAGGCGCCCAAGCCTTACGATCCGACTGCTCTCAGCCCTGGGCCTTGAGTTCGTTATGGGCGGGGAATTTCTTGTCGAACTGCCGCAGCCAGTCGATCAGCGGCGCATGATCGGCTTCCCACTGGTCCTTGAAGCGCAGGTCGAGATAATCGAGCGTCGCGGCCAGGGCAAAATGCCCACCATTCAGCTTCTTGCCGGGTTTCGGCGGATTGGCGCTGAGGTGAGCGAGCCCGCTCGTCGCCTTCCTCCATTGCCGATCGATCCAGGGCTGGTGGATCTTTTCCGCGTCGCGGAAGCGCCGCTCGTAGATGATGGCGAGCAGGCAGTCGCAGATGCCGTCGCAGAGCGCCTCGAGGACTTCCGCATCCGTGCGTTTGCTCTTCTTGGAGGGGTAGAGCTTGCCCTTCGTCAGCCGGTCGAAATAATGCATGATCGCCACGCTGTCGTATACCGACACTCCGTCATCGGTCAGCAGAGTCGGGATCTTGCCGAGCGGATTGTTGTCCACCAGGATCGCCGGTCCGGTATTGGTGTCGACCCGGATGGCGCTCACCTTCAGGCCGAGAAAATGCGCGGCCATCCGCACCTTGTTGGAATAGGGCGAGGCGGGGGAACAAAGCAGCTTCATGGGGTACCTGATCAGATTGTGGCCTACGGGCGGATTATTCCCGAAGCTAGCGCATAACCCCGAAAATCGGAATCGATTTCCAGAAAGGATTATGCGCAAATTTAAGATTCTGGTGCCTGGTCAATCGTCCTTGACCGCCTTGGTCTCGCCGCGCAGCCAGAAGGCCCGGTGCGAGGCGAAACGGTCTTGCGCCAGATGGTCCTTCAATGCCGGCAGCAATTGGTGCAGCTCGTCCTTCAGCGTGAAGGGCGGGTTGACGATGACGAGGCCGGAGCCGGTCAATCCGGTGATGCCGCGGTCGCTGCGGACAATGAGTTCGGCGCAGAGCATTTTCGGGATGTCGAGCGCCTGCAGCGCCTCGTGGAATTCCTTGATCGGCGCCCCCTTCTTCAGCGGATACCATAGGCAATAGGTGCCGCCGGGAAAACGGCGATAGGCCCTTTCCAGTCCCTCGGCCAGGCGCTGATATTCGTCCTCTTCCTCGAAGGGCGGATCGACGAGCACGATGCCGCGTTTCTCCTTCGGCGGCAGATGCGCGCCGAGCGCCAGCCAGCCGTCGAGCTCGGTGATGCGGGCGTGGTGATCGCCCTCGAACAGCCGATGCAGCCTGACGAAATCCTCGGGATGCAGTTCCATTGCCGACAACCGGTCCTGCGACCGGAACAGCAGGCGCGCCAGTTTCGGCGATCCGGGATAGAAACGGATGCCGCCCTCGGGGTTGAGTTCGCGGACGGCTGTGAGGTAGGGCTCCAGCAGTTCGGAAACCTGAGGTCCGAGATCGGCCTCCATCAGCTTGCCGATGCCATCGAGCCATTCGCCGGTTTTCTGCGCTTCTTCCAAGGAGAGGTCGTAGAGGCCGATGCCGGCATGCGTGTCGAGCACGCGGAACCCGCCATCCTTTTTCTGCATGTAACGGATCAGCCGCGTCAGCACGACATGTTTCAGCACATCGGCAAAGTTGCCCGCGTGATAGATGTGGCGGTAGTTCATTTTCGCTGATGTCCGTATGAATTCGCGTCATGGGAAATTTTTGTGGCTTTTGGCCGTGCAAGCCTTGGAATATACAAATGCCATGAACATTGCGACCCCCATCCACGCCAAATCCCCGAAGCCGGACAACAGGGTGGGCCACACGGCCTGTCCGCATGACTGTCCCTCCACCTGCGCGCTGGAGGTCGAGATATCGGAGGATGGCCGCATCGGCCGTGTGCGCGGCGCGAATGACCATTCCTACACCTCGGGCGTCATCTGCGCCAAGGTCGCCCGTTATGCCGAGCGGCTCTACCATCCCGACCGCCTGATGCATCCCTTGCGCCGCGCCGGCGCCAAGGGGGCAGGGCAGTGGCAGCAGATTTCCTGGGATGATGCGCTCGATGAGATCGCCGAAGCCTTCGTGAAGGCTGAGGCAAGGAACGGCAGCGAGGCGATCTGGCCCTATTTCTACGCCGGCACCATGGGCTGGGTGCAGCGCGATTCGATCGATCGCCTGCGCCATGCCAAGCGCTATTCCGGCTTCTTCTCTTCGATCTGCACCAACCCGGCCTGGACCGGCTTCACCATGGCGACCGGCACGCTGCGCGGTCCCGACCCGCGCGAGATGGGCCGCACCGATTGCGTCGTCATCTGGGGCACCAACGCGGTCTCGACGCAGGTCAACGTGATGACCCACGCGATCAGGTCGCGCAAGGAGCGCGGCGCCAAGATCGTCGTCATCGACATTTACGACAATCCGACGATGAAGCAGGCCGACATGGCCTTGATCGTCAGGCCGGGCACCGATGCGGCACTGGCCTGCGCCGTCATGCACATAGCCTTCCGCGACGGCCATGCCGACCGTGGCTATATGGCGCGATATGCCGATGATCCCGCAGGTCTCGAAGCGCATCTGAAAACCCGGACGCCGCAATGGGCAGCAGACATCACCGGCCTGTCGGTCGAGGAGATCGAAGCCTTCGGCCGCCTCGTCGGCACGACGAAAAAGACCTTCTTTCGCCTCGGCTACGGCTTCACCCGCCAACGCAACGGCGCGGTCGCCATGCATGCGGCCGCCTCGATCGCCACCGTTCTCGGCTCCTGGCAATATGAGGGCGGCGGCGCCTTCCATTCGAATAGCGATATCTTCCGCATGAACAATGCGGAGTTGACTGGCCGGTCGATGAAGGATGCCGATATCCGCATGCTCGATCAGTCGCAGATCGGCCGCGTGCTGACCGGCGATGCTGTGGCGCTGCGCCATCGCGGCCCGGTGACGGCAATGCTGATCCAGAACACCAACCCGGCAAACATCGCCCCCGAGCAGCGCCTCGTCAGGCGCGGCTTTGCCCGCGATGATCTCTTCGTCGCCGTGCACGAGCAGTTCATGACCGAGACGGCTGATATCGCCGACATCGTCATCCCGGCGACGATGTTCGTCGAGCATGACGATATCTACCGGGCCGGTGGCCAGAACCACATCCTGCTCGGGCCGAAGCTGGTCGAACCACCGCCAACCGTGCGCACCAATCTCTTCGTCATCGAGGAACTGGCCAAACGTCTCGGCGTCGCCGATCGACCCGGCTTCGGCTTCACTGCCCGCGAAATGGTGGATCGGGTTCTCGAATCGAGCGGCCTGCCGGATTACGACCATTTCCTCGAACACAAATGGTTCGACCGCCAGCCGGCTTTCGAGGAGGCGCATTATCTGAATGGCTTTGCGCATGCGGATGGCAAGTTTCATTTCCGCCCGGACTGGATCGATCAGCCAGCGCCGAACAAGCCGCCGGCGGCGATCGGCGCGCTCGGGCCGCATGCCGAGCTTCCGGCTTTCCCCGATCAGGTCGATGTCATCGAAGTCGCCGATCGCGAACACCCCTTTCGTCTCGCCACCTCGCCCGCCCGCAATTTTCTGAATTCGAGCTTCTCCGAGACCAAGACCTCGCGTCAGAAGGAAGGCCGCCCCGAGGTGATGATCAATCCCGCCGACGCCGAAGCCAGTAGCATCGCCCATGGCGATCTCGTCCGCATCGGCAACAGCCGCGGCGATCTGCGCATCCATGCCCGCGTCACCACCGAGGTGAAGCCTGGCGTGTTGATCGCCGAGGGCCTCTGGCCGAACAAGGCGCATGTCGATGGCGAGGGTATCAACGTGCTCACAGGCGCCGACCCGGTCGCGCCCTATGGCGGGGCGGCCGTGCATGATAACAAGGTCTGGCTTCGCAGGGACGCAGCATGATGCAGCCGAAATCACGGGTGAAGATCGTCAGCGAGGAAACGCTGTCGAATGGGTGGACAAAGCTGAGCAGCTATCTGCTCGATTATATCGACCGCAGGGGCGCGACCCAGCGCTTGAAGCGGGAGGTCTATCACCGCACGCCCGCCGCCTGCATTCTGCTTTATGATCCGAAACGCGATCTCGTCGTTCTCGTCCGCCAGTTCCGCCTTGCCGTGCATATGAACGGCGACCCCGCCTGGGTGATCGAGGTGCCGGCTGGCCTTCTCGACGACGACCATCCCGAAACAGCGATCCGTCGCGAGGCAATGGAGGAAACCGGCTATCGCCTGCGCGATGCGCGGTTCCTCTTCAAATCCTATACCTCACCGGGTGCCGTCACCGAAGTCGTCCACTTCTTCGCAGCCTTGGTCGACACCGCCGACCGCGTGGCGGAAGGCGGAGGCCTGGATGAAGAACACGAGGATATCGAGGTCCTCGAAATCCCGCTCGACGCAGCTGCGGCGATGATCGAAACCGGCGAGATCTTCGACGTCAAGACGATCGTGCTGCTGCAATGGGCCATCTTGAACAGGGCAGGGCTGACGGCCTGATTGCCGTCTTTGCTCGGGTGCACGGAGAGTGTTATCTGCGGGGCGCGCGCCGCGGATGGTTTTCAAAGTGCAAGTTTCCGCTTTAAGGTGAGCGCGCTCGAAATTTCATACGGCTGTCACGAAGCGGTTCTATCCGCTGCGGTCTGTCAATCATCGGATGCGGTCAGGAGAAAGCCCATGTGGCTCTGCAATTTCACCCTCGTTCTCCCAAACGAGGTAGTGAGTGAAGGTTCCGTGCGTGTTGAGGACGGCGTCATTGCCGAGATCAGGCCGGAGCCGGTTGCCGGGGCGGCCATCGATGGCGGCGGGCGGCTGCTGATGCCGGGATTCGTCGACCTGCACGGCGACATGATCGAACGCGAGATCGCGCCGCGGCCGAACGCGACGATGCCGATCGATTTCGGCATCCACGAGCTCGACAAGAAGCTTGCCGCCGCCGGTGTCACCACGGCCTTTGCCGCCGTCTCCTTTGCCACCGAAAGCGTCTACGGCCACGTCCGCTCGTTGGAGACCACTTCGGCGGTGATCGAAGGCATCAACCGCCTGCGCGACAATCTGCTGATCGACCACCGCGTCCACGCCCGCTACGAAATCACCAATGTCGGCGCCGCTGCCGCACTCGAGCGCCTGCTGAATGCCGATCAGATCGACATGGTTTCGCTCACCGACCACACGCCGGGCCAGGGTCAGTACAACAACCTGCAAAGCTACATCCTCAGCATTTCCGAGCGCCGCGCCGTCTCCGAGGAAATGGCCGCCGAGATCGTCGCCAAGCGCATCGCCATGCGCAATAACCCTGAAATCGAGGCCAAGCTGAAGGAGATCGTCGCGCTGTCGCTGAAGCACAAGCTGTCGCTTGCCTCGCATGACGATGACAGCGTCGAAAAAGTCGCCGAAATGCACGATCTCGGCGTCACCATCAGCGAGTTTCCGGTGACAGCGCCCGCCGCGGAAGAGGCGCGCCGCCGCGGTCTCTGGACCCTGATGGGTGCCCCGAATGCGCTGCGCGGCCAGTCGATGTCGGGCAACCTCAGCGCCCTCGATGCCGCAAAGGCAGGCCTGCTCAGCGTCATCGCCGCCGATTATCATCCGGCCGCCTTCGTGCCCGGCGTCTTCAAGCTCGCCGACATGGTGGAGGGCGGCCTGCCTTCAGCCGTCGCCATGGCGACCGGCAATGCCGCCCGCTCCGCCGGCCTCTCGGACCGAGGCGAAATCGCCCTCGGCCAGCGCGCCGATCTGGTCGTGGTCGAGCCCGGCGACATCAACCGCATCCGCGCCACCTTCCGCGCCGGCCGCTTCGTCTACAGCGACGGCACGCTGCATCCGTTGCGGGTGTTGGCGGCTTAATACACCGGCGCGCTCTAAGCGCGGTCGCCGATCAGCGAGATGAGTTGGGCGTTGGGCGCGATGGCCGAAGCCTCGGCGCCGACGGCCTTGCCGCCTTCCATTGTCACTCGGCCTTCGGCAAAAAGCCGCAGCCCTTGCGGATAGATCTGGTGCTCGACGGTGAGCACGCGCGAGGCGAGGCTTTCGGCCGTATCGCCTGTGAGAACAGGGACGGCCGCCTGGCCGATCACCGGTCCTTCGTCCATGCCTTCGGTGACGAAATGCACGGTGCAGCCAGCGATCCGCATGCCGGCGTCGATGGTGCGCTGATGTGTATGCAGGCCTGGAAACAGCGGCAGCAGGGAAGGGTGGATGTTGAGCATCCGGCCTTGATAACGCTGGATGAAGGTGGGCGTCAGCAGCCGCATGTAACCTGCTAGGCAGAGGATGTCGGGAGAAAGCGTGTCGAGTGCGGCAAAGATCGCCGCCTCATGCGCTTCCTTGCTGCCATAATCCTTGCGCGGAAAGGCGAAGGTGGCGATGCCTTCCGCGGCGGCCTTGGAAAGTCCACCGGCATCCGCCTTGTCTGAAATCACCCCGACGATCTCGGCCGGATAGTCAGCGGCCTTTGCCGCCGCAACCAGCGCCATCATGTTCGAGCCGCCGCCGGATATGAAGACGACGACGCGTTTGCGCTTCGCGCTCATATGGCAAGCGTGCCCTTGTAGACCGTGCCGGCAGCACCCTCGTTGCGGGCGATCATGCGGCCGAGCGTGACCACAGTCTCGCCCTCGGCTTCGAGGGCGGCGGAAACGGCAGCGACATTCTCGCCGGCGACGACGGCGATCATGCCGACGCCGCAGTTGAAGGTGCGCAGCATTTCATTCGCTTCGACGCCGCCCGTCTTGGCGAGCCAGGAAAACACCTTGGGAACCTTGACGGCGGCAAGATCGATCTCAGCCGCCAGATGCTTCGGCAGCACGCGCGGAATATTTTCCGGGAAGCCGCCGCCGGTGATGTGCGCCAGCGCCTTGATGGCGCCGGTTTCGCGGATCACCGTCAGAAGCGGCTTCACATAGATGCGGGTCGGCTCCAGCAGGGCCTCGCCGAGCTTCTTGCCGTCGGCGAATGGCGCCGGCGCATCCCAGTCGAGACCGGAGAGTTCGACGATCTTGCGCACCAGCGAAAAACCGTTGGAATGCACGCCGGAGGAGGCAAGGCCGAGGATCACGTCGCCCTCGGCGATATCGCCGGAGGGAAGCAGCTTGCCGCGTTCGGCAGCACCGACGGCGAAACCGGCGAGATCGTAATCGCCGGAGGAATACATGCCGGGCATCTCGGCCGTCTCGCCGCCGATCAGCGCGCAGCCCGCCTGCCGGCAGCCGGCGGCGATGCCGCCGACGATGGCCGCGCCCTGGTCTGGGTCGAGCTTGCCGGTGGCGAAATAATCGAGGAAGAACAGCGGCTCGGCGCCCTGCACGACGAGATCGTTGACGCACATGGCGACGAGGTCGATGCCGACAGTGTCGTGGTAATCGGCATCGATGGCGATCTTCAGCTTGGTGCCGACGCCGTCATTGGCGGCAACCAGAACCGGATCGGTAAAACCTGCAGCCTTGAGATCGAACAGCCCGCCGAAGCCGCCGATCTCGCCGTCGGCGCCAGGGCGGCGCGTCGAGCGCACCGCCGGCTTGATCTTCTCGACGAGGAGGTTGCCGGCATCGATATCGACGCCCGCATCGCTGTATGTCAGGCCGTTTTTCCCAGACTGGCTCATGCTGGTCTCCGATGGCTATTTCTGGCGGCAGACGCGCCGCGTCATCTGCCGGTCGCAATTGCATGACAGGGGGCTTTATGCAAGCGCCGCATGGCAAAAGCCCCCAATTTCCCGCGTCTTCCCCGAGGCTTTCCGGGATTTGGCGCGGCAGGGTTGACCATCTTTGCGCCTGCATCCTATGTGCTGAATGGCCGCTTCGGTTCGGATGCGGCGTTTGGCGGCGGAAAGCGAACAGCGGGGAAGCGATGCCACAGCAAGTTAGCGGCAACAGTCTCAAGCGTCAGATCTTCTTCTGGCTGGCAGTGCTCGTCTTCTTCATCGTTTTTCTCTATGTCTTCAGCTCGATCCTGCTGCCCTTTATCGCCGGCATGGCGATCGCCTATTTCCTCGATCCGGTGGCCGACCGGCTGGAGCGGCTGGGTCTGAGCCGCATGATGGCGACGGTCGGCATCCTCATCTCTTTCGTCATCGTCTTTGCGCTGGCGCTGATGATCCTCATTCCCGTGCTCGTCAGCCAGTTCAACGATTTCGCCGAGCGTCTGCCGACTTACATCAGCCAGTTGCAGCAATTCATCAGCCAATCGCAGAATTCCCTGCTGCCGGATTGGGTCAAGAGCCAGGCCGGCACGATCAAGGACAATTTCTCCGGCATCCTCTCCGAAGGCATGGGCTTCTTGACCGGGCTCTTCGCGCAGATCTGGAATTCCGGCAAGGCGATCGTCGACGTCATATCGCTGCTTGTCGTCACCCCCGTCGTCGCCTTCTATATCCTGCTTGATTGGGATCGTATGGTCGCCAAGGTCGATCAGTGGATCCCGCGCGATTATATCAGCGATGTTCGCCAGATCGCCAAGGAGATCGACCAGGCGATTGCCGGCTTCATCCGCGGCCAGGGCTCGCTTTGCCTCATCCTCGGCATTTATTATGCCGCGGGCCTCTCTCTCGTCGGCCTGAACTTCGGCCTGCTGATCGGGCTCTTTGCCGGCATGATCAGTTTCATTCCCTATGTCGGCTCGATGGTCGGCCTCGTTCTCGCTATCGGCGTCGCGATCGTCCAGTTCTGGCCGGATTATCCGTGGATCGGCCTGGTCCTCGCCGTCTTCTTCAGCGGCCAGTTCCTGGAAGGTAATATCCTGCAGCCGAAGCTCGTCGGCTCCAGCGTCGGCCTGCATCCGGTCTGGCTGATGTTTGCGCTGTTTGCCTTCGGCGCGCTCTTCGGTTTCGTCGGTCTTCTGGTCGCCGTGCCGGCCGCTGCCGCCGTCGGCGTCCTTGTTCGTTTCGCGCTTTCGCGTTACCTTCAGAGTGATCTTTATTTTGGCGTGTCGCCGACTGGCCGCGCCCGGAAGACGAAAACAGTTCCCCATGAATGACGTGAACAACGCTGATCCGAAGCGTAAGGCCGGAGAGCAGCTGCCGCTGGCCTTTTTGCACGATGCCGCAAGCGGGCGCGACGACCTCCTGATCTCGGAGCGTCTCGCTGCCGCCGTTTCGATCGTCGATGCCTGGCCGGCATGGCCATCGCCGGTCGTCGTGCTCGCCGGCCCGGTCGGTTCGGGAAAATCGCATCTCGCCCGCATCTGGCGGGAATTGAGCGGCGCCGTCGACATCCATCCCGAGCTTGGCTCGGACGCCGCGGTTGCTGCAGCGGCCGGTCCGGTGCTGTTCGAGGATGCCGACCGTCTTGGCTTCGACGACAATGCGCTGTTCCACGTCATTAACAGCGTCCGCGAAAACGGCACCAGCCTGTTGATAACAAGTCGTCTCTGGCCGATGTCCTGGCCGGTTTTGCTGCCCGATCTGCGCTCGCGCCTGAAAGCTGCAACCGTCGTCGAGATCGGCGAACCCGACGAGGCGTTGTTGTCGCAGGTGATCGTCAAGCTCTTTGCCGACCGGCAGCTTTATATAGATGACAAACTCGTGCTCTATATCGTTAACCGGATGGAGCGATCGCTGAATGCCGCTCAGACGATCGTCGAAAGGCTTGACCGGCTGGCCCTGTCGCGGGGCACGAAAATCACCCGGTCTCTGGCCGCCGAGGTATTGAATGAATTGGGAAATTCGGAGCCGGCCGATTGACTGTCACAGTTCCGTCGTGAAACTGATATAATTGCCTTCGGCGATTGAGAACGGGGTAGACCATGGATAGTGCAGTCGCAGAGCATCAGGAACTTACTCCGCAATCCAACGACAACACTCCCCCGCTGGAAGAACTGCTCAAGAGCCCCGAGCGCTTCATCAACCGAGAATTTTCCTGGCTGCAGTTCAACCGCCGTGTCCTGGAAGAAACGCTGAATACCGAGCATCCTTTGCTTGAGCGCGTTCGCTTCCTGTCGATCTCGGCCGCCAACCTCGATGAATTCTTCATGGTGCGTGTCGCCGGCCTAGAGGGCCAGGTGCGCCAGAACATCGTCATCCGCAGCCCCGACGGCAAGACGCCGGCCGAGCAGCTCGAGTCGATCCTGCAGGAAATCGACCATCTGCAGATGGAGCAGCAGGCCTCGCTCGCCGTGCTGCAGCAGTATCTCGCCAAGGAAGACATCCTGATCGTCCGCCCCGGCGCCTTGAGCGATGCCGATCGCCAGTGGCTGGCCGCCGAATTCGAACAAGCGATCTTTCCGGTTCTGACGCCGCTGTCGATTGATCCGGCCCATCCGTTCCCGTTCATTCCAAATCTCGGCTTCTCGATCGGCCTGCAGCTCGTCAGCAAGAACGGCCGCGACCCGATGACGGCGCTGCTGCGCCTGCCGCCGGCGCTCGACCGCTTCGTCCGTCTGCCGGATGATGGAAGCACGATCCGCTACATCACCCTGGAAGATGTCGCCAACATCTTCATCCACCGGCTCTACCCGGGTTACGAGGTGCAGGGCTCCGGTACGTTCCGCGTCATCCGCGACAGCGATATCGAAGTCGAGGAAGAGGCTGAGGATCTTGTCCGCTTCTTCGAAACGGCGCTGAAGCGGCGCCGCCGCGGCAAGGTCATCCGTATCGAGACCGACTCGGAAATGCCGGCCTCGCTGCGCCAGTTCGTCGTTCAGGCGCTCAATATCCCTGACAATCGCGTCGCCGTTCTGCCGGGCCTTCTGGCGCTGAACACTCTGTCCGAGATCACCAAGGCGCCGCGCGAGGATCTCAGGTTTCCGTCCTACAATGCGCGATTTCCCGAGCGCGTCCGCGAACATGCCGGCGACTGCTTCGCCGCCATCCGCGAAAAGGACATGGTCGTCCATCACCCCTACGAATCTTTCGACGTGGTGGTCCAGTTTCTTCTCCAGGCTGCGCGCGATCCTGACGTCCTGGCGATAAAGCAGACGCTCTACCGCACTTCCAACGACAGCCCGATCGTCCGCGCGCTGATCGACGCCGCCGAAGCCGGCAAGTCGGTGACGGCGCTGGTCGAGCTGAAGGCCCGCTTCGATGAAGAGGCGAACATCCGCTGGGCGCGCGATCTCGAGCGCGCCGGCGTGCAGGTCGTCTTCGGCTTCATCGAGCTCAAGACCCACGCCAAGATGTCGATGGTCGTCCGCCGCGAGGAAGGCAAGCTCAGGACCTATTGCCACCTCGGAACCGGCAACTACCACCCGATCACCGCGAAGATCTACACCGACCTGTCCTATTTCACCTGCAATCCGGTCATCGCCCACGACATGGCGAACATCTTCAACTTCATCACCGGCTATGGCGAGCCGGAACAGAGCATGCAGCTCGCCATCTCACCCTATACGATGCGCCCGCGCATCCTGCGCCACATCGAGGAAGAGATACAGCACGCCAGGAACGGCGCCCCGGCGGCGATATGGATGAAGATGAATTCGCTTGTCGACCCCGATATTATCGACGCGCTCTATCGCGCCAGCCATGCCGGCGTCGAGATCGATCTCGTCGTGCGCGGCATCTGCTGCCTGCGTCCGCAGGTGCCCGGCCTTTCCGAAAAGATCCGCGTCAAGTCGATCATCGGCCGCTTCCTCGAGCACAGCCGTATCTTCTGTTTCGGCAACGGCCACGGCCTGCCGTCCGACAAGGCGCTGGTTTACATCGGTTCGGCGGACATGATGCCGAGAAATCTCGATCGCCGCGTCGAAACCATGGTTCCGCTGACGAACCCGACCGTTCACGAGCAGGTCTTGTCACAGATTATGCTCGGCAACGTGATTGACAATCAACAAAGCTACGAGATATTGCCCGACGGTACGTCGCGGCGCATGGAAGTGCGCAGGGGCGAGGAACCGTTCAACGCGCAGCAGTATTTCATGACCAATCCGAGCCTGTCGGGCCGTGGTGAAGCTCTGAAGTCCAGTGCGCCGAAGCTGATCGCCGGCTTGCTCGAAGGCCGCAACAACAAGTAAAACTGGACCTAGATGGTTGAATCTGAAGCCCAGGGGCGCCTTCCGGGGATCGCCCCGGTCTCCGTCGTCGATATTGGATCGAATTCCATTCGTCTTGTCGTCTATGAAGGCATGTCCCGTTCGCCAACCGTCCTGTTCAACGAAAAGGTTCTCTGCGGCCTCGGCAGGGGCATAGCCCTGACCGGCAAGATGGATGAAGCCAGCGTCATAAGGGCTTTGGCGTCGCTGCACCGTTTCAAGGCCCTGTCCGACCAGGCGCGCGCCGCCACCATGTATGTATTGGCGACGGCCGCCGCGCGCGAGGCAAGCAACGGCCCTGATTTCATCCATCAGGCGGAAACCATCCTCGGCCGCAAGGTCCGCGTCCTCTCGGGCGAGGAGGAGGCGAAATTCGCCTCGCTCGGCATCATCAGCGGCTTCTTCAATCCCGATGGCATTGCCGGCGACCTCGGCGGCGGCTCGCTTGAACTGATCGATATCAAGGGCAAGGAGTTCGGCAAGGGCATCACGCTGCCGCTCGGCGGCCTGCGCCTGTCGGAATATGCCGGCGGCTCGCTCTCCAAGGCCCGCACCTTTGCCCGCAAGCAGGTGAAGACGGCAAAGCTGCTGTCGAAAGGCGAGGGGCGCACCTTCTACGCCGTCGGCGGCACCTGGCGAAACATCGCCAAGCTGCATATGGAGATGACTCACTATCCGCTGCATATGATGCAGGGTTATGAGGTCTCGCTCGAAGCGATGATGCTGTTCCTCGAACAGGTGGTGACCGCGCGCGATTCGAAGGAGCCGGCGCTGCAGGCCGTGTCCAAGCATCGCCGTTCGCTGCTGCCCTTCGGCGCCGTTGCCATGACGGAAGTGCTGAGCGCGATGAAGCCGTCGAAGATTTCCTTCTCGGCGCAGGGTGTGCGCGAGGGATATCTCTATTCGCTGCTGTCGGAGGGCGAACGCCGCCTCGATCCGCTGCTTGCTGCTGCCGGCGAACTGGCTATCCTGCGTGCGCGTTCGCCGGAGCATGCCCGCGAACTGGCGGAATGGACCGGCCGCATGATGCCACTCTTCGGCGTCCAGGAAACAGAAGAGGAAAGCCGCTACCGTCAGGCGGCCTGTCTGCTTGCCGATATCAGCTGGCGTGCCCATCCCGATTATCGCGGTCTACAGGCGCTGAACGTCATCGCCCACTCTTCCTTCGTCGGCATCAGTCATCCCGGCCGCGCCTTTATTGCGCTCAGCAACTACTACCGTTTCGAGGGCCTGCACGACGACGGCGCGACCGGCCCGCTGGCGCAGATCGCCACTCCCCAGTTCATCGAGCGCGCTAAGCTGCTCGGCGGCATGCTGCGTGTCGTCTACCTCTTCTCGGCCTCGATGCCCGGAATCGTCAAGAACCTGACCTTCCGCAAATCGTCGAGCCCGGACATCGACCTCGAATTCGTCGTGCCCCCCGAATACCGCGATTTCGCCGGCGAACGCCTGGACGGCCGCCTGCAGCAGCTGTCGAAGCTGACAAACAAAAAGCTGGCGTTTCTGTTCGAGTAGGTCTGATTTGCGGCCGTTGTGCCGAGGAGGCCCCCTCTGGCCTGCCGGCCATCTCCCCCACGGGTGGGGAGATTACAAGTGGCATGACCTTCCCGCATCTTGAACGTCAACCCGAGTTGAATCGCTGATTGTTTGGGGAAGCCCCTGCGCCCAGCCAATCTCCCCACCTGTGGGGGAGATGCCCGGCAGGGCAGAGGGGGGCACACACGGCACAACGCCAAAATTTCGAAATCACCACCAACCAAAGGCGGCACTTCCGCACCGCCCTCTCCATCTCAAACCAAACCGAATTACTTCGCGCTCAGAAACTCGCCAACCTCAAGCAGGCTGAACTCGTTATCATCAGCCTTGTCGACGGCGCGGCCGGCGGAGAAGGGCAGGTTGTTGTCGTTGCCGATGATGATGTGGGTGGCGTCGACGCGGTCGACGTTTTCAATCGTCACGAAGGGCATGTCGTAGACGCCGTCCTTGGCTCCGGCCTTCTTCTTGCTGTCTGGGTCCTGGATATTCAGAAGGTCGATATAGCCGATCTTGCGGACGGCCTTGCCGACATTGGCATCGTTGAACTCGATCTTGTAGACGCGCTTCAGCTCGGCCGGCGCCTCGAAGCAATCCGGCTTCGGCTGCTTCGGGTCGGCGCAGGCCTTGTCCTTGGTGCCGGCGCCGCTGTCACGCTCGATGACGAGAGCGGTGGTGTCGTCAAGCATGTTGAAGTCGCCGATCGACACACCCTTGTCTTCGAACGGATAGAGCCAGCTGCGGCCGGTCCACTTCTTGGAGGCGACGTCGAATTCGATGACGCGGACGGCGGTGTGGCCATCGACCGATTCCATCTGGCCGTCATCCTTGTAGATGGCGCCTTCGAGCAGGCCGTAGAGCTTGGAGCCATCCCTGGACATGGCGAGGCCTTCGAAGCCGCCGGAGCGCTTCAGGTTGAAGACCGGCATCTTCGCAGCCGGGTTGCCCGGAAGCTGGATCAGCGGATTGTCGGGCGAAAGCACCGGCTTGCCGTCGAGCGTCGTCGCGATGACGTTGGTGAGGCGGCCTGCTGTGTCGAACTTCAGGATATAGGGACCGAATTCGTCGCCGAGCCAGAAGCCGTCGGCAACCGGCTGGATCGATTCGATGTCGAAGTCGGCGCCGGTGAGATAACGTGTATCGGTGCCTTCAAGCACGATCGGGAACGGCGCGATCTTGTTTGGATCGGAGAGGAAGAGGTTCTTGACGACATCAGCCTTGTTGGTCGCCCAGTCGAATTTCATCTGGTGCAGGAAGAGCATGGCGTCGGAGGAATTGGCCTTCGAGCCGAAGCCGTTGTCCGTGAGCGTCCAGAAGCTGCCGTCGGCCATCGTCTTGATGCCCGAGAAGCCTTGGATCGCTTGACCCTCGAAGGAAAGCTTCAGGTCGGTCACGCGGGCGCCATCCTTACCGGGAACCGTGCCGAGCGCTTCGGTGCGCTTGCGGTCCGCCGTCGTGAACTTGCCGGAATGCTTGAGGAACTCAGGAGCATCGGCCGGAGCCGGAGCCATGGTGTTGGCAGGCAGGATCGCCTGGCCGGCGAGCTTGGCCGGGAACTGCTGCTGGTCGGCGGAAGCGGAGGCCGCGACCAGGATGAAAAGCGACACGGAAGCAAAAAGAATGGTCTTCATAATATCCCCATGAAACGGATGCGAATGGCTTCCGCTTAGCAGGGCTTCCGTGTCAGCGAATTGACGGTTGGGTGAAGCTTTGGTGATGCGCAGCAGAACGGTCGCTCAGCCGTGCAGAATGACCGCCGGCGTGTTCAGCACGGTAACCGCGCGCGAGGAAAGCGCCATGACGCCAAGCGCCTGGCCGCGCCCCTTGACGGCATGGGTGCCGAGATCCTCGCAAGCGATGTCGTCGGGAAACTCCATGCGCCGGGCAAGCTCGGAGGAGATGAGCACCGGCCGGTTCAGGCTGCGGCAGAGGGTCTCCAGCCGAGCGGTGGTGTTCACCGTGTCGCCGAAATAGCTGATCTTGTGATGGTCGACGCCGATTTCGGCGGTGATGATCTCGCCGCCGTGAAGGGCGGCACGAAGCTTCGGCACCTGTCCGTAGCTTTTCCGCCAGCCGGCGGCATTGGCTTCGATATCGGCGAGGATATCGAACATACAGCGCACGCAACGCGCATTCTTAACGCCGCGGGCAAGCGGCCAGGTGATGATCGCCGCATCGCCGACATAGTCGTTGATCATGCCCTTGTGGCGCCGGACCGGCTCGGCGAAGGTCGCAAACAGCGAGCTCAGCAGCTGCTGCGCGCGGAGGTCGCCGTGCTTTTCGGCAAAGGCAGTCGAATCGACCAGATCGATGAACAGGAAGACACGCTCTTCCCTGACCGGATTGCGATAGCGGCTGACCAGCATGCTGAGGAATACCTCGCGGCCGAGCAGTTCCCGCACGCGCAGGATGAAGATCAGCGCCGAGCAGACGGCAAGCGCATAGAGGAAGACCTCGTAGGGCATGATGACGAGATCGAGAAACGACGTTGGCTTCACCATTCCGATTGACGAGAGCAGCAGAGCGCCGCAGGCAAAACCGATGCTCATCAGGATCTCGTAGATCACCAATTCGCTGATGATGAAGGCGAAGGTCGGCAGCCTCTGGATATGTCTGTACAGCCCGCGGAACAACGCTTTGCGCTCGAAGGCAATGATCGGCATGCCGATAAACAGCGCGAAGATTGCGCCGACAACGGGCGTCTGATTGGAGTAGAACATCAGATCGTAGACAACGCCGCTGGCGGCCAGAACGATCGTGATCAGGATCCAGTTCTGCGTCGGAGAGATTTCCCGCATGCTGTCCTTCACCAAATAATGGTTCTTCCAGCCATTGTTTCAGCTGGGAAAAAAGCGTCAAGCGAATTCGATGCGGTCTTACAACCCCGCGCGTCACACAGACGCGTGGGTTGTAAGACCTTGAAGCCAGCTCGAACAGGATGATTTTAGGCCCGGTTGGCCTAAAATCTGAATCCTGCGCTCGGCCTAAAATCTGAATCCTGTTCTACATTAAAGAGTTAGAGCATGATGTCATAAGAAAACCGCTCATACTTTTCGGCATCGTGCTCTAGAGGCTGATGGTCTCGACCTTCCGGTCGACGAAGCGCAGAGCGATCTGACCTTGGATCAGCTGCAGCGCCGGCTCGCCGAATAGATCGCGCCGCCAGCCGTGCAGGGCCCCGACTTCGGCCTTCTCGCCCTCGGCAGCGATCCTGTCGAGATCCTCGCTGTTGGCGATCACCTTCGGCGCCACGCCGTGTTTTTCCGAAATCAGCTTCAAGAGAACCTTCAGCAGTTCGACAGCAGCAGCAGCTCCTTCGGGCGCCTGCGCCTGGCGCGGCACATGTGGCATATCGGCCTTCGGAAGAGCGAGCGCCGTATTGACAGCCTCGATGACGGCGGCGCCGGAGGTCGAGCGCTCCCAGCCTTTCGGAATAGTGCGTAGGCGACCGAGCGCCTCGGTATCCTTGGGCTGTTGCTGGGCGATCTCGTAAATCGCATCATCCTTCAGCACCCGCGAACGCGGCACGTTGCGCGCCCGCGCCTCGCGTTCGCGCCAGGCGGCAACATATTTCAGGACCGCCAGCTCCTGCGGCTTGCGCAACCGCATCTTCAGCCGCTGCCAGGCATCGTCGGGATGCATGTCGTAGGTTTCGCGCGCCTCGAGGACGTCCATCTCCTCGGAGAGCCAGGAGGTACGGCCTTCGCGATCGAGTTGCGCCTTCAGCGACAGGTAGACATCGCGCAGATGGGTGACGTCCGCCAGCGCATATTCCAGCTGCTTGTCGGACAGCGGCCGGCGGCTCCAGTCGGTGAAGCGCGACGACTTGTCAATATGGACATTCTTGATGCGGCTGACCAGCTGGTCATAGGAGACGCTGTCTCCGAAGCCACAAACCATCGCGGCGACCTGCGTGTCGAAGATCGGATGCGGAATGAGATTGCCGCGATTGAAGATGATTTCGATGTCCTGACGCGCCGCGTGAAAGACCTTCAGCACCTTCGAATCGGCCATCAACTCGAAGAAGGGGGAGAGGTCGATCCCCTTGGCCAACGGATCGACGAGAACTTCGGTTGTCGGGCTTGCCATCTGGATCAGGCAAAGCTCCGGCCAGAAGGTCGTCTCGCGCAGGAATTCGGTGTCGATGGTGATGAAGTCGGACTTGGCCAGCTCTTTGCAGGCGGCCGCCAAATCGGCGGTGGTTTCGATCATATCATTTCATTCGCAAGGAAAAGGTCGGTTGAACCTTCCTTCTCCTTTCGCTTCGATATGTCAATACAAGAGCATAGGCTTCGAGCATTGCTGGATAAGAATTACGTCCAAACTGCGGCAAGGCCGCCTCAGGTCACTCTGACGTAACTGGTCATCCCGGTTTTCTGGTGCTCGATGATATGACAATGCAGCAGCCAGTCGCCAGGATTGTCGGCGACGAAGGCGAGCTGCACTTTTTCGTCGGGCTGGATGAGATAGGTATCGGAGATGAGCGGCATCACCTCCCTGGTCGAAGAGGAGATCACCGTGAAGCTCATCCCGTGAAGATGGATCGGATGCGCATGCGGTGTGGTATTTTCCAGATTGAAGACATAGCTCTTGCCGAGCTTCAGTTCAGCCAGCGGCGCCGTCGGATCCGGCGTGTCGCCTGGCCACGGCACCTTGTTGATTGCCCAGAAACTGTAGCCGAGCGTGCCGCAGATGCTTTCGACAGCGGTGTTCTCGGCGGTGGCGCTCAGCACCAGCGGGATCTGTTCGGCGGCGGAAAGGTCGGCTTTCGCCACCGGATTTTCGACAAGCGGCCCGAGATCGCCGATATCGCGCTTCAACGATGATCCGACCGCGCGCAGGCTGGCGATGGTCTTCGGCGTGGTGCCGCGGATATCTTCGAGCGTCGCTACGGCGCCTTCGCTGTCCGGCATGCGCACGGCAAGATCGAGCCGTTGACCCGGACCGATCTGCAGCAGGTCGAGGGGGAAACGCTTCGGCACCGGATTGCCGTCGATCGCGATGACGGTCGTATCGGCGCCTTCCACCTTCAGCGAGAAGATCCGCGTCACGTCGGTGACGGCGATGCGCAGCCGCACCAGCCCGCCGGCCGGGGCGTCATATTGCGGCTCCTGGTGCCAGTTGGCGGTGCGCACGGTGCCGTAGGTGCCGGACTTGGCGGCGTCGCGCGGCTTGAAAGCGGCGATGAACTGCCCGTCGCCGCCAAGCCGCCAGTCGCGCAGGTTCAGCACCACTTCCGCATCGAATTCTGGATCGGCCGGATCTTCGACGACGATGACGCCGGTCATGCCATGCCCCATCTGCGTCAGCGTGTTGCAATGCGGATGGTACCAGAAAGTGCCGGCATCGGGAGGCGTGAAGACGTAGTCGAAGCTGTCGCCGGTATAGATATAGGGCTGCGTCATGAACGGCACGCCGTCCATGCGGTTGTCGATGCGAAGCCCATGCCAGTGGATCGTCGTCGGCTCGTCGAGCCCGTTTTTCAACCGCGCCGCATAGGGTCGCCCCTTTTTCATCCGCAGAACCGGCGGCATGCCGTCCTGGCCCCAGCTCATGATATCCCGGGTCGGCCCGGCCTCGGTCAGCATGGCCTCGGTCTTCACCGCCGTCAGCAACTGCGGCTCGGGGGCTGCCTCGGCAAGCCCGAATTTGCCGGCAACGCCGATGCCGACGCCATAGGCGCCCGCGACAGCGGATGCCTTGAGAAGGTTGCGGCGGGTCAGGAGAGACATGCGGAGGCTCCACAGTGATAATGCCGATCCTTTTAAAGTTGACCCGCTCCTTCATCAATATGGGAAGTGCGGCCAAACTGCCCAGCATACGGGTCGCGTCCTCGCCATAAACGCGTGCCAAACGCGCGGGTGGCACGCGCCAAGCCTTGACAAATCGGAGCGTCCATGCGCTTTTCCGCCCGATTTTCTTGTCGGCGCTTGAGGGGTCTTGGAGCCCTTGCTGCCGTCTTAAGCCACATGCCAGGAATTGAGATCATGCATCGCTATCGCAGCCACACATGCGCCGCCCTCCGCAAGACAGATGTCGGCTCGACCGTCCGCATCTCCGGCTGGGTCCACCGCGTTCGCGACCATGGCGGCGTCCTGTTCATCGACCTTCGCGACCATTACGGCATCACCCAGGTTGTCGCCGATCCTGATAGCCCGGCCTTCAAAATGGCGGAGACCGTGCGCGGCGAGTGGGTGATCCGCATCGACGGCCTCGTCAAGGCCCGCACCGACGACACCGTCAACAAAACAATGGCGACCGGCGAGATTGAGCTTTACGCCCAGGAGATCGAAGTGCTCTCCGCCGCCAAGGAACTGCCGCTGCCAGTCTTCGGCGAGCCGGATTATCCCGAAGACGTCCGCCTCAAGTACCGCTTTCTCGATCTTCGCCGCGAAACGCTGCATAAGAACATCGTCAAGCGCACCCAGGTCATTTCGGCGATGCGCCGAGAAATGGGCAATGTCGGCTTCACAGAATATACGACGCCGATCTTGACGGCCTCCTCGCCGGAAGGCGCACGCGACTTCCTCGTGCCCTCGCGCATCCATCCCGGCACCTTCTACGCCCTGCCGCAGGCGCCGCAGCAGTATAAGCAACTGCTGATGGTGGCGGGCTTCGACCGTTACTTCCAGATCGCACCCTGCTTCCGCGACGAAGACCCGCGTGCCGACCGCCTGCCGGGCGAATTCTACCAGCTCGACCTCGAAATGAGCTTCGTCACCCAGGAGGACGTCTGGGACACGATGGGTCCGCTGATGACCAGCGTCTTCGAGGAGTTCGCGGAAGGCAAGCCGGTCACCAAGGAATGGCCGCGCATCCCCTATGGCGAGGCGATCCGCAAATATGGTTCGGACAAGCCGGACCTGCGCAACCCGATCGTCATGGAAGCCGTGACCGAGCATTTCGCCGGCTCCGGCTTCAAGGTTTTCGCCGGCATGATTGCCTCGAACCCAAAGGTTCAGATCTGGGCGATCCCGGCCAAGACAGGCGGCTCGCGCGCCTTCTGCGACCGCATGAACGCCTGGGCGCAGAGCCAGGGCCAGCCTGGCCTCGGATATATCTTCTGGCGCAGCGAGAACGACAAGCTCGAAGGTGCCGGCCCGCTTGCCAAGAATATCGGCGAGGAGCGGACCGACGCGATCCGCACCCAGCTCGGTCTCGGCGATGGCGACGCCTGCTTCTTCGTCGCCGGCGAACCGGAAAAATTCTACAAGTTTGCCGGCGAGGCGCGCACCAAGGCCGGCGAAGAACTGAACCTCGTCGACCGTGACCGCTTCGAACTGTGCTGGATCGTCGACTTCCCCTTCTTCGAGTGGAGCGAGGAAGACAAGAAGGTCGATTTCGCCCACAACCCGTTCTCGATGCCGCAGGGCGGTCTCGAAGCACTGCAGAACCAGGATCCGTTGACGATCAAGGCTTTCCAGTATGACGCCGTCTGCAACGGCTTCGAAATCGCCTCGGGCTCGATTCGTAACCAGTCGCCGGAAACCATGGTCGCTGCCTTCGAGAAAGTCGGTCTTAGCCAGCAGGATGTCGAAGATCGTTTCGGCGGCCTCTACCGCGCCTTCCAGTACGGCGCGCCGCCGCATGGTGGTGCTGCCTTCGGTATCGACCGCGTTGTCATGCTGCTCGTTGGCGCGAAGAACCTGCGCGAGATCTCGCTGTTCCCGATGAACCAGCAGGCCCAGGATCTGCTGATGGGCGCGCCGAGCCCGGCAGCGCCGACACAGCTGCGTGAACTCGCGATCCGGCCGATCCCCCCGGTCAAGAAGGACTGAGGATCGTCTGATCCCCAATGCAAAGGCCCGGCGACCGCTGAACTGCCCCGAAGGTTGCTGTCCAACTTTCGAGGGGCAGTTCAAATCGTCGGGCTTTTTGCTGTCGTTCACAATGCGGCGTAGATCGCCTCGCGTAGATCGACCGTGAACTTGCCCCACATGCCCTCCAGCGTCGTGTTCGTCAGCGCAACGACGGTCAGGCCGTTGACCGGGTCGATGAACCAGCTATGACCATAGACGCCGCCCCATTTCAGCGTGCCCTTGGGGAAGGGCACGCCCGCCTCGGCCGGATCGGTGATGACAGACCAGCCGAAGCCAAAGCCGGAGCCGGGTTCGTGGTGCTGGCGGTACCCGCCGGCCTGATCCGTCATCATCATCCGCACGGTTTCGTTAGAGAGCAGCGGTCCACCACCCCTGCGGATGGTTTCGAGCACGGCAAGGACGTCAGCCGCCGTTCCCGCCATGCCCCCGCCGCCGGAATGATAGGAGGAGGGGTCGAAAATACGGTTCGGCGCGAAACGGATGGGACCCATCTGCGACATCACCAGCGCATTCTCGCCCATCAGCGCCGGTTCCGGTGACGCGTCCATATACGCGGCCGCCAGCCGGCTGCGGTCACGAACCGAAAAAGCGGTATCGGCGAGTCCAAGCGGTCTCGTCACCAGTTCGGCAACGGCCTCCTCCAACGCCACGCCGGTTTCCGCCTCGATGACGCCGCCGAGAACATCCATGGCAAGGGAATATTGCCAGTCGCTGCCTGGCGTAAAACGCAGCGGCACGCTGGCGATCCGCCGCAGATTTTCGGCGAGTGGCAGTCCCGGTTGATCGAGGCCGTCGGAAATGCCGGCGCTGATATAGGGACCACCATCCTCTTCGGAGAAGCTATAGCCGAGACCGGATGTATGGGTCAGCAGGTGGCGGAGGCGAATGGTGGCTTCGCTGCCGTCGGGCAACTTTGGCCGGAACTCCGGCAGCCATCGGGTCACCGGGTCGTCGAGCCCGATTCTCGCCTGCTCGACGAGCCGCATCGCGGCGATGGTGACGATCGGCTTGGTGATGGAGGCAAGCCTGAAAATCATGTCCTCGCGCATCGCCAGACGGTTTTCGCGATCGGCGAGGCCGGCTGCGCGGCGATGAATGATCTCTCCGTCGCGGGCGACGAGCACGACTGTCCCGACCAGCCGCTTTTCGTCGAGCGCGCTGGCTATTGCCGTATCGACGGCTGCGCCGAGGGATGAACGCCTGTTGGCTTCTGCTTTTTCGAGGGGAAGACTCATCAGATTAAACCTTCTATAATCACAATGACCGTTCCTGAATATAGCACGCCGCCCCGAATTTCTAGAGTGATCATTGTGAAAAATAATGCCGACGTCAAAAATCCTCCCGCCCGCCGCCGCGGCCGCCCGCCGGCTTTCGACCGAGAGACAGTTCTATCGGCCGCCCGAGAGACCTTCTGGGCGCGCGGATACGAGGGCGCCTCGATCGCCGATCTCACTGCCGCCATGGGCATTACGCCGCAAAGCCTTTATGCCGCCTTCAGCTCGAAGGCCGATCTCTATCGCGAGGCGTTGCAGCAGTACCGAGGGCTGGGCGCCAACACTTTTTCGGCGCTTGCCGAGCCGATCGACACCGTCTCCGCCTTCGAGCGCATATTGCGAGGCTCGGCCGCGATTTTTTCGGCGCCGGAGCATCCGAAAGGCTGCATGATTTCGACGGCGGTACTGAACTGCGCCAGCGAGAACGACGCCGTTGCCAATCATGTTGCGGCACTGCGCCGGCAGTCGCTGAATGGCTTCGCCGCCAGGATCGAGCGCGGCATCCGTGAGGGCGATATCAAGGCCGGGACCAACGCCGGCGCTCTGGCGCGATTCCTAGCTGCTATCGTCCAGGGGATGTCGGTGCAGGCGAGGGACGGAGCGTCCCATGAGGAATTACTCGATATCGCAGCCCTCGCTATCGCCGAGGTCGCCCGCCACCGTGCCTGAAAATGAAAAAGGCCCGGCAGCGGAAACTGCCGGGCCCTTCAACAATGAAACCAGTCGATCAGTCGTTGGCCGAAACCTTGACGCCGAGCACTTGCGGCAGCGTGTTCGGAGCGCCCATGGCAGCACCGACGATCGTCGGGAACGGCACCGGCTTTTCCGGAGCGGCCTTGACGGTCAAGCTCTTCGGATCGTCGAGGAAGGTGTTGACCGCTGCCGAAACGGCATTCTGCAATTCCGGGATGTTGAGCTGCGCCAGCATGATCGGCGTCATCGCCTTCAGCGAATCCGCCATCTGCTTGCCCGACATGTTCTGCTGCGAGCCAGCATAATCCAGCGCGCGCTTGGTGATCGAGGCGTCTTCGAAACGCACCTGCGCGGCTTCGAAGGACAGCTGCTGCATCAGGCCGAGCATGGCGAGGCCCAGCGCCTGCTGCGACTGGTCCTTGTCCGCACCAGCTTCGGATTCCTTCATCGCATCCTGCATCGATTTCATGAAGGCCATCGTGTAGCCCGAGATCTTGAAGCCGAGGTTCAGCTTGCCGACGTTGGTGAAGTCGAAGGCGAATTCCGAGACGTCGATCGTGCCGGGGCCGAGTTCCCAGGCGCCCTTCATGGTGATGTCGCCCTGGACGTGCTGCAGGGCGAGCTTCTCGATCGCGTCCTTGCTCTGCGCATCCTCGGTTTTGGTGAGATCGGCCTTCATGCTTTTGAAGGCGCCGTCGAAATCGAAGCCGGATTCGTCTTCGCGCAGCGTCAGGTTCATGTTGGTTTCGAGCAGCGAGAACACTTCCGCCCCGTCCTTGACCACCTTCACGGGGCCGGTATGGGCGGTTTCATAGAGCATCATCGTGTCGAGCGTGTCGCCGCCCGGCGTTGCCGGCACGGAGATGCCGCCGAGCGTCAGCTCCTGCGCCGTGACGGTCACGCCGTCTTGCGTTTTGTTGATATCGGGGAAGGCCGCTTCTTCGATGTAATAGCCGCCATCTTCGTCTTCTTCGACGCCGGAAAGGGTGATTTCGCCGATCGGCAGGCTTTCGCCGCCGGTCGGCTTGACGGTGACATTCTTCAACGTCACGGTCGTGCCGTCGATATCGACGGCCTCAGCCGCAATCGTCCCGCCCTGGGCGGCATAGGCGGCATTGATCTTCTTCAAGAGATCGGTGCCATCGAGAGCGAATGCCGAGCCGGCGAGCGAGAAAATGGCGGCGCCCGACAGCATCAGCCGCGTTGTCCGGTAAAAGTTCATGGGGTGATTCCTCTGGTGGCGTGATGGCGGTTGGAAATCTGCAGTTACGCTACTACGGATTGGGCCTGCTTTATATTTGCGGACTTCTAAATTTCCGTTGAAAGGAACGGCAAACGAAGTTCAAATTGCGGCGGAACGTTTGTCTCATCCTTTGATGTCGGTGCCAAGACTTCATCCACAGCTGCTATGCCCCGGATTCCTTGCCCGCCAGCCTCTTCTGGGCTAGTCAGGACCTATGGGACAAGAGATTTTACCGCCTTCCGGCGGAGACGACGATCACATCCAACCGGTCGACCTCAAGGCGGCGCTCGAGCAGCGTTATCTCGCCTATGCGCTGTCGACCATCATGCACCGCGCTTTGCCTGACGTGCGCGACGGGCTGAAGCCCGTTCACCGCCGCATCGTCTATGCGATGAACGAGATGGGGCTCAGGCCGACTTCGGCCTTCAGGAAATGCGCCAAGATCGTCGGCGAGGTGATGGGTAACTACCATCCGCACGGCGACCAGTCGATCTACGACGCGCTTGCCCGTCTCGCCCAGGATTTCTCGCAGCGCTACACGCTGGTCAACGGCCAGGGCAATTTCGGCAATATCGATGGCGACAGCCCCGCCGCCATGCGTTACACCGAATCGAAGATGACGGCGGTTTCCGAACTGCTGCTCGAAGGCATCGATCAGGATGCCGTCGATTTCCGCGACACCTATGATGAGTCGAATTCCGAGCCGGTCGTCCTGCCCGGCGCCTTCCCGAACCTGCTCGCCAACGGCTCCTCCGGCATCGCCGTCGGCATGGCGACCTCGATCCCGTCGCACAATGCCCACGAGCTTTGCGACGCCGCCCTGCATCTGATCAAACATCCCGATGCGACCGTCGAAAAGCTCGTCGAATTCATTCCCGGCCCGGATTTCCCCACAGGCGGCATCATCATCGACAGCCGCGACAGCATCATCGAGAGCTATCGCACCGGCCGCGGCGGTTTCCGCGTGCGGGCAAAATGGCAGACTGAAGATCTCGGCCGTGGCGGCTACCAGATCATCATCACCGAAATTCCCTTCCAGGTGCAGAAATCGCGGCTGATCGAGAAGATCGCCGAGCTGCTGATCGCCCGCAAGCTGCCGCTGCTGGAAGATATCCGCGACGAATCGGCCGAGGACATCCGCGTTGTCCTGGTGCCGAAGACCCGTAGCGTCGATCCGACGATCCTGATGGAATCGATGTTCAAGCTGACCGAGCTCGAAAACCGCTTCCCACTCAACATGAACGTGCTGTCCATGGGCCGCATCCCGCGGGTCATGGCGCTGAACGAAGTGCTGAAGGAGTGGCTGGATCACCGCCGCGAGGTCCTGCAGCGCCGCTCGCGCTTCCGCCTGGCGGCGATCGAAAGGCGCCTGGAAATCCTCAGCGGCCTTCTGATCGCCTATCTCAACATCGACGAGGTGATCAAGATCATCCGCGAGGAGGATGAGCCGAAGCCGGTGATGATGGCGCGCTGGGATCTCAGCGAGATTCAGGTCGAAGCGATCCTCAACATGCGGCTGCGCGCCTTGCGCAAGCTCGAAGAGTTCGAAATCCGCAAGGAATTCGACGAACTCACCAAGGAAAAAGGTGAGATCGAGGCGCTGCTCGCCTCCGACGACAAGCAATGGCAGACGGTCGCCTGGGAAATCGGCGAAGTGAAGAAGAAATTTGCCAAGGCGACCGAGGTCGGTCGCCGCCGCACCCAGTTTGCCGATGCGCCCGAAGCCGACGAGGAAGCAATCCAGCAGGCGATGATCGAGAAGGAACCGATTACCGTCGTCATTTCCGAAAAGGGCTGGATCCGCGCGCTGAAGGGCCATATCGCCGATACGGCGACGCTGACCTTCAAGGAGGGCGACGGCTTGAAGCTGGCCTTCCCGGCGCAGACGACGGACAAGATCCTGATCGTCACCACAGGCGGCAAGGCCTTTACGCTCGGCGGCGACAAGCTGCCTGGCGGTCGCGGTCACGGCGAGCCGCTGCGCATCATCATCGACATGGACAACGACCAGGCGGTGCTGACGGCTTTCGTCCACGATCCCTCGCGCAAACAGCTGATCGTCTCGACGGCCGGCAACGGCTTCATCGTTCCGGAGGCCGAACTGGTCGCCAATACCCGCAAGGGCAAGCAGATCATGAATGTCGCGCTGCCCGAGGAAACCCAGCTGCTCGTGCCCGTTGGTGGCGATCATGTCGCCGTCGTCGGCGAAAACCGCAAGCTGCTGGTCTTCCCCTTGGCGCAGGTGCCGGAAATGTCGCGCGGCAAGGGCGTGCGTCTGCAGCGCTACAAGGATGGCGGCATTTCCGACGTCCGCTGCTTTGCGATCGCAAACGGTCTCGTCTGGGAAGACAGCGCCGGCCGCACCTTCACGAAGAACAAGGATGAGCTTGCCGAGTGGCTGTCCGACCGCGCCACCGCCGGCCGCACTGTGCCGAAGGGTTTTCCGCGCAGCGGTAAATTTGCCGGCTGAGGCGAGACGCCTTGCCGTAACGCTTTGATTTACTGTCTAATTCTTTAGATCGGTACCGATTAGAGGAATTATATTTCTGTGCCTTGCTCTTGGCGGGCGTGGCAAATCCTCTATCTAATTCCTGTCAGCAAAAATAGGATAAGGCCGGTTTTCGCAGGCGGGCGAAATGGCACTGGAGAAGTGCGCGCGCCCTTACCGGAGGAAAATCGATGCCCGCCAGCACCATCAAAGTGCATGTGAGCCACACCTACAGGGTGCCGCCCTCTGTGGTGTACGACGCCTGGCTCAACCCTGAAATCGCCCGCCGCTTCCTGTTTGCCACCGACGACGGTCATGTCATCCGCGCCGATATCGATCCGCATGTCGGCGGTCGTTTCTTCGTCGTCGACCGCCGCCCCACAGGCGACGCCTTTCACCAGGGCGTCTTCCTGGAGCTGAAGCGTCCACAACGCATGGTCTTCAGCTTCTCCGTCGAAGAGCATGATCATAATTGCGACCGCGTCGAAATCAACATCGAGCCTCTCGGCGGCGGCAGCCGTCTGACGCTGACCCACGAAATGTGCGCCGAATGGGCCGAACACGAGGAGAAGACCCGGCGCGGCTGGGCACACGTGGTCGCAGGGCTTGGCAGGGAGCTGGAACAGCAGCAGATGAAGGCTACGGGTTGAGCGGGACGCTGAAGTCGCGAAGGAAGCGCGTCGCCCCTTCTTCATCGATCTCGCCGGCGGCGACGGCAAGCACGAAGGCGTAGAGATTGGCATCGGTCGTTTCGATCTCGTAGCCGTTTTCGAGCAGGAAAACACCTGCGGTTACGATCGCGATCCGCTTGTTGCCGTCGACGAAGGCGTGGTTACGGGCAAGGCCGAAAAGATTGGCGGCGGCGAGTTCGATGACGTCGTCGCAGCCATAATGCGCCTTGTGCATCGGCCGGCCGAGAGCAGACTCCAGCGCGCCTTCGTCACGCAATCCAGCAAGTCCGCCAAAGCGATCGATCTGCATTTTCTGCAGGCTCTCCACCAAGGGCCTCGTCAGGAATTTGAAGGCCATTATTCGGCGAGTTTTTTCAAAGCGACCTTATACTTGTCCATGAAGTATCGTGCGGTCTCGAGCTGACGCGACAAATCCTCGTCAGTCGGCTTCAAAGTGATGCCGCCGTTTTCAACCTGCATTTCCAGTGAATCACCGGTTTTCAATCCAAGCCGGTCGAGGACCTCCTTGGAGATGATAATTCCCTCGGAATTGCCGATCTTCCGGATTGTCACGTTCATTTCTTCATCCTCTGGTGTGGTAACGGAGTTATAACATGAGGGATGGGCAGGCGACAACGCCTATTCCGCCAACCGCCTGATGCTTCTTCCCCACACCATCCAGGAACAATGCCCGGCGATAGCCGACGTCAGGATGCCGCCACCGACGAGTGTCATCGTCGCCGGCGTTTCCGAAAAGATCAGCCAGACCCAGATCGGGGCGAGCACGGTTTCGAGCAGGTAGAACATGCCGACTTCAGGGGCGGAGAGGTAGCGCGGCCCGGTCGCAAGGCACCAGAAGGCGACGGGCATCACGATGGCGCCATTGAAGAGGATCCAGCCGGGATGGGCGATGGAAAGCCCTGAGGGCAGAGCTTGCGCGAGACCGAGCGCAGCCGGCAGGATGGCGGCAAGCAGTGGCACGAAGCCCATTTCCCGGCGCGAGGCCCGGCCGATTGTGATGGCTGCGGCAAGAATAAGCGCGCTGAGAAGCGCCATGGCGTCGCCGAAAAAATGGCCGCTGGAAAGCCCTTCATGCACGATCAGCCCGACGCCGAAGATCATGAACAGCATGGCGATCAGCGTTGCGGCTTGCGGCTTCTCCTTGAGGAAAGACCAGGAAAGAAGCGCCCCGAACATCGGGTTGAAGGCGACGATGAAGACGACATTGGCTGTGGTCGTGTTGAAGATGGCGAGCACGAAAGTGTGGGACGAAAGGCCGTAGAGCAGACCGGCGAGCAGGCCGGCTCGCCCCGGAACGAGGACCGGCCAATTGCCCGAGGCAACACGGATTGCGCCAAGGATGACGAGCGTGGCGAGAACCGTGGCCGCGCTTCGCGTTCCCAGGACCGACCAAATGTCGCCATCGCCAAGGCGGACGAGCGGAATATCCATGGAAAGCGCCAGACCGCCGATCGCCGTCAGCAGCAGGCCGTTCCGATGATCGGAAAGAGCGGTGGGGAACATCTAGAGCCTTTCCTGGTCAGATTGAATCATTCTGTTGGCTTAAACGGAGTCGGATGGTCGACCGGCTGGCGCGCGTCGTAGCCAAGCGCTACGGCCAAGCCGGCCGGTCGATCAGACGGCCCGTTTCAGCCAACCCGAAGGGCCGGGACATCTTTCCGCCAGGATCAGAGGCGATCGGCTCGGACGTACCAAGGGGTATGCCCATCGCCAATCGCCTCTGCCCTGACGAAAACCTGCTCCGGCAGAATGCTTCAATCTAACCAGGAAAGGCTCTAGTCGTGGGTGCTCTCGGGCATGGATGCGGGATCGAAACGTTCCCAGCCGCGCGGCGTCAGATGTTCCTGCGGCTGGAAGCGTGTCTTGTAGTCCATTTTTCGCGATCCTTGAACCCAATAGCCGAGATAGACATGCGGCAGGCCGAGCGCCTTCGTGCGCCGGACGTGGTCGAGAATCATGAAGGTGCCGAGCGACCGCCGCTCGAGATCGGGATTGAAATAGGAATAGACCATCGATAGCCCGTCGCTCATCGTGTCGGTCAGCGCGGCGCCAAGCAGCTCGCCCTTCGGCCGCTGCTCCAGTCCGGAGCCTTCTTCACGCCGGCGATATTCGACGATTCGCGTGTTCACATGCGTGTCCTCGACCATTATCGCATAGTCGAGCACGGTCATGTCGGACATGCCGCCCTGCTGGTGGCGATAATCGAGATAGCGCCGGAAAAGCGAATATTGCTCGCTGGAAGGCTGGGCGCTAAATTCGGTGGCGATGACGTCGGAGTTGGCGGCAAGCACCCGCTTCATCGATTTCGTCGGCTCGAATTCCTGGGCGAGAATGCGCACGGAAACGCAGGCGCGACAGGATTCGCAGGCTGGGCGGTAGGCGATGTTCTGCGAGCGGCGGAAACCGCCCTGCGTCAGGATGTCGTTCATCTCGGCGGCGCGCGGGCCGACCAGATGGGTGAACACTTTACGCTCCATCTCATGCGGCAGATACGGACACGCAGCCGGAGCCGTCAGATAAAACTGCGGGGATGGCGTTGTCTGCGTATTCATCTGTCGCGGAAATTTCCTTGTCGAGGCCGTACCGTTTCTTGACAGCATGACCTAAGAATAAAAAACGTCAACAGCGGGACGGTTCTCGCCGTCCATATCGGTCTTCTAATTTTAGATATGGAGCGTTGGCGCCCCCGGGCAAAGAGAAAGCGGAGACTTTATTTCGTCTCCGCTTAATGGTTCGGCCGTGATCTCGGTCCAAGGCTCAGGCGGTGCGGACCGTTGCCGTGCCGACCAGCAGGTCGTGGATGAGACGGCTGCGTTCAGTAAACAGGCCGGCAAGCAGGATGAGCGGCGTCAGCACCGAGTTGAGGATCCAGAACAGCGCCAGATGCACGATTGCCGTCAGGAAATCCATTGGCCGACCGTCGACGCGCACGATGGCTATCCCCATCGCGCGCATACCGAGCGAGGCCTGGCTCCGCCCGCCGACAGTCAGGCCGAAGTAGATGCCGGCGACGATGACGAAGAGGGCAGGGTAGAGCAGGAAGCCGAGCCCGAGCGTCACGATCGACAGGAAGAACAGCACGATCGCTGCGGGGATGCACAGTAGCAGCACGATCAGATAGTCGAGGATGAAGGCGAAGACACGGCGGCTCAACACGCCGCTATAGGCGCGCCAGTCCTCCGGTGCGGCATAAAGCGGATTGGGGTTGTAGCTCATCTCAATCTCCTGCGGAAAACCGATGCCGCAGATATGGTGTCAGCCGGGCGAAATACAATATTTTCTGCCTAGATGCGGATGTTTCAGGCCGGTCCGGCCTGAAACATCCGCATCTAAATCGAAGAAATAGAGCATGATGTCGCCCGAAAACCGCATACACTTTTCGGCATCATGCTCGCAATCACCGTTTGCTGAGGATTTTCGCCACCTCGACCGCGAAATAGGTGAGAATGCCGTCGCATCCGGCCCGCTTGAACGACAGCAGCGTTTCGAGCATCGCCCGCTCGCCATCGATCCAGCCGTTCATCGCCGCCGCCTTGATCTGGCTATACTCGCCAGAGACCTGGTAGGCGAAGGTCGGCAGGCCGAAGGCCTCCTTCATCCGCCAGCAGATGTCGAGATAGGGCAGGCCGGGCTTGACCATCAGCATGTCGGCGCCTTCCTCGACGTCGAGGGCCGCGTCGCGGATCGCCTCGGTGCCGTTGGCCGGGTCGATATAATAGGTCTTCTTGTCGCCTTTCAGCAGCCCGCCCGTCGAGATCGCCTCGCGATAGGGGCCGTAGAAGGCGGAGGCGAATTTCGTTGCATAGCTCATGATCCCGACGCTCTGGTGGCCGGCGGCATCGAGCGCCATGCGGATTGCGCCGATACGTCCGTCCATCATCTCCGATGGCGCAATAATGTCGGCCCCGGCATCCGCCTGCATCACCGCGGCCCGCGCCACCTGATCGACCGTCTCGTCGTTGACGATCTCGCCGTCTCTCAAGATTCCGTCATGGCCATGGCTGGTGAAGGGGTCGAGCGCGACGTCGGTGATGACGCCGATATTGGGCACCGCCTTCTTGATCGCCGCCGTCGCCTGATTGATCAGATTGTTGGCTTCGAGGCTGTTCGAGCCGGTCTCGTCGCGCAGTTCCATTTCGATATTCGGAAAGGTGGCGAGCGCCGGAATGCCGAGGCCGGCCGCTTCGCGCGCCGCTTCGACGGCTTTGTCGATGCTCATGCGGTTGACGCCCGGCATGGCCGCGATCGGATCGACGATGCCGGAACCCGGCACGATGAAGATCGGCCAGATCAGGTCGTCGACCGTCAGCCGGTTTTCCTGCACCAGCCGGCGCGTCCAGTCTGCCTTGCGGTTGCGCCGCATGCGGCGATGGCCGGTGATGTCGTCGACGAGATGCGTCCTGTCCTGCATGATATCTGCCCCCTGGGCCATTCCATTTATCGGAGCGCTCATTATCATGGCGCCTTGAAAATCCAAACCGGGCGATTGGCCGCGGCGGAAAAACCTTGGCGCATAATGCCGAAATCAAAGTCGATTTTCGGCATTACGCGCGCACTCGATATGATAGAGCGTCGTTTGCGCGTCGTCAGACGCGTGGCGTTCTTTAAGAAGATGCAACCCCAAACCGATGTCTGCGCTATGGAAACCGATTCCCCGACGATACCGAAACGCACACTGGCGGATATCCTCTTCATTCTCTTCCTGAGACTGGTTGCCGTATCCTGCTTCTGGTTCGGCCTGCAATATTGGGCGATGCTCGTCGGCTATTCGCTGGTCGGCGCCGGCCGCTTCGATCTTTTGAGCCTGCCATGGAAGGTGGCGAGCACCAGTCTGGCCGTACTTTTTCCCGTCGCCTCCCTCGGCCTCTGGCTCACCGTCTCCTGGGGGCCGGTCATCTGGGTGCTGGCCGCCGGCGGGCAAATCCTGATGTATGGCCTGCTGCCGGATATTTTCGGCCCCAACAAGCTGATCATCCTGCTGCATGTCATTGTCGCCGTGGTTTACTGGATTTTCCGCCTGCTGCTCTGGCTGGAAAAGCGCCGCTATCGCCGCGAGGTAAGTGTTGATTTACCCTGAGACAACGTGGGGTTACCGGTAAGGCTCCGTTAAGCCTGCGGTTTAAGTCGAATTTTATATGTATTCGATAGGGTCTCACTCAAGGCGGGAAGAAAACACACCGCCAACCAAACAGTGAGGCAGTTAATATGAACACGAAAATCAAGCCGCAGGCGGTATCGAACTTCCGTGACCAGCAGGACCAGGGCATCCGTGATCTTTACATGGAATCCCTTCATCTTGTTGAACGTCTTCACCGCCGTCTTCTCGACGTCATCAAGGACGAGTTCGACCGTCAGGGTCGCAGCGACGTCAACGCCATCCAGGCGCTGCTCCTTTTCAACATCGGCAATTCCGAGCTGACCGCCGGCGAGCTGCGCTCGCGTGGCTACTATCTCGGCTCCAACGTTTCCTACAACGTCAAGAAGCTGGTCGACCTCGGTTTCATCAACCACCAGCGCTCGCGCATCGACCGTCGCTCGGTCCGCATCAGCCTGACCGAAACCGGCCAGGACATCGCCGAAACGGTGGGCAAGCTCTACGAACGCCACATCACCTCGATTGACAAGGTCGGCGGCATCGGCACCGACGAGTTCACCCAGATGAACAAGCTGCTCCAGCGTCTGGACCGCTTCTGGAACGACAGCATCATGTATCGCCTCTAAGACCCCTGACCTCCTTCAGGGTTGCAGAAAACCGGACGTGTCCCTGCGCGTCCGGTTTTGCCGTTTGCTCTCGCGTGGCATCTTTGCAACGCAAAGGCGGGCAGGCATTATCGCGGTATTCAAGCCGTCTTTTAGCCGTTATTAACCGGCACGGTTTAGCCCGTCATATGGTTCGTTATGTCGAGTTTCCGGTAGCCGGATTGTCGGTCTTCCGGCCCGTCAACACGAATTGGCCATATTGGTGTGGCAGCGGAAGGCTTAACAACCGGCGCTTTCAATGGACCAATCAGACGTTCAGGCTGTCGCATCGCAATCTTGTGATGGGCAAGCGGAAAGTTTTGATGTGCCGGGACAACAAATGCACGGAGATCTGCGTTAAAGCGCAGTGATATCTCAAAGAGCCGCGGCTTCTCTTTATCGCCGCATTCAGTGGTTGGGACTATGTCGAAGAAAAACGGAATTGAAGCTCTCTCGCGCCGCGCTTTCCTGGCGTCCGCGGCAACGATTGGCGCCGGCGCGATTGCCGCGCCGGCCTTCGCGCAATCGGCGCTTGATACGCTGATCAATGCACCGCGCCGCGGCAACTGGGACGACCAGTTCGACGCCAAGGCGGCTTCGCGCACCGCAAGCGCCGTCGTTTCCAATACGCCGATCCTCGGCCCCCAATCGGTCGCCAGCGCCCAGCAGGCGGTCATGCAGTATCAGCAGATCGCCGCTGCCGGCGGCTGGCCGGAGGTCAATCCCGGTGACCAGAAGCTGCAGCTCGGCGTCAGCCATCCCGCAGTCCAGGCGCTGCGTCAGCGCCTGGCGATCACCGGCGACCTGCCACGCGAGGCCGGCATGTCGAGTGCCTTCGACTCCTATGTCGACGGCGCCGTCAAGCGCTTCCAGGCCCGCCACGGCCTGCCGTCCGATGGTGTGCTCGGCGAATTCACGCTGAAGGCGATGAACATCCCTGCCGATGTCCGCCTGCAGCAGCTGAACACCAACATCATCCGCTTGCAGACGTTCCCCGAGGATCTCGGCCGCCGCCACGTGATGGTCAACATCCCGGCTGCCTATGTCGAGGCAGTCGAAGACGGCAGTGTCGCGACGCGCCACACCGCGGTTGTCGGACGTCTCAGCCGTCCGACGCATCTCGTCAATTCGAAGATCTACGAGGTCATCCTCAACCCCTACTGGACCTCGCCGCGCTCGATCGTCGAGAAGGACATCATGCCGCTGATGCGCAAGGATCCGACCTATCTCGAAAAGAACGCCATCCGCCTGATCGACGGCAAGGGCAACGAAGTTGCCCCCGAGACCATCGACTGGAACGGCGAGGCGCCGAACCTGATGTTCCGCCAGGACCCCGGCAAGACCAACGCTATGGCCTCGACGAAGATCAATTTCTACAACAAGAACGGCGAGTACATGCACGACACGCCGCAGCAGGGCCTATTCAACAAGCTGATGCGCTTCGAATCCTCTGGCTGCGTCCGCGTCCAGAACGTGCGCGACTTGTCGAACTGGCTCTTGCGCGAGACCCCCGGCTGGAACCGCCAGCAGATGGAGCAGGTGATCGCAACCGGCGTCAACACGCCGGTCAAACTCGCCACGGAAGTTCCGGTCTATTTCGTCTATATCTCCGCCTGGGGCATGCCCGACGGCGTCGTCCAGTTCCGCGACGACATCTACCAGATGGACGGCAACGCCGAGCTGGCGCTCGATACGACGGCCGGCATGGAGCAGCCGGTCCAGTAAGCGGCCGCCGCTTTATTGGGTTTTCAAACCGCGCCTCCCGGCGCGGTTTTTTTATGCCGAGCCGGGCGGTCCATAGCGCGGTCGCCAGGCGTCCGCAAAGAGCGGTCACAAAAAGGCCGGAGCGCGCGGTTTGCTCAGCAAATGTCGTTCTTCGTATTGCCCTTGCCACAGCGGAAGGCTAATACCTCAGCGCATTCCAGTTGAGGAGCCCGCCGATGACCAATGCTTCCACCGAATCCTTCTTCAATCGCTCGCTTGCGGACGTCGATCCCGAGATTTTCGGTGCGATCGGAAAGGAACTCGGTCGCCAACGGCACGAGATTGAACTGATCGCTTCCGAGAACATCGTCTCCCGCGCCGTGCTGGAAGCTCAGGGCTCCATCATGACCAACAAATATGCCGAGGGTTATCCCGGCAAGCGTTATTACGGCGGCTGCCAGTTCGTCGATATCGCCGAGGAGCTGGCGATCGAGCGCGCCAAGAAGCTGTTCGGCGTCAATTTCGCCAACGTCCAGCCGAATTCCGGCTCGCAGATGAACCAGGCCGTGTTCCTGGCGCTGCTCCAGCCTGGCGATACGTTTATGGGTCTCGACCTGAATTCGGGCGGCCACCTCACCCATGGTTCGCCGGTCAATATGTCCGGCAAGTGGTTCAACGTCGTCTCGTACGGCGTGCGCGAAGGTGACAACCTGCTCGACATGGATGAAGTCGAGCGCAAGGCCAAGGAAACCAAGCCGAAGCTGATCATCGCCGGCGGCACCGCCTATTCCCGCATCTGGGACTGGAAGCGTTTCCGCGAGATCGCCGACTCGGTCGGCGCCTATCTGATGGTCGACATGGCCCACATCGCCGGCCTCGTTGCCGGCGGCCAGCATCCGTCGCCGTTCCCGCATTGCCACGTCGCCACGACGACGACCCACAAGTCGCTGCGCGGCCCGCGCGGCGGCGTGATCCTCACCAATGAAGAGGATCTGGCCAAGAAGTTCAATTCGGCCGTCTTCCCCGGTCTGCAGGGTGGTCCGCTGATGCACATCATCGCCGCCAAGGCCGTCGCCTTCGGCGAAGCGCTGCAGCCGGAGTTCAAGGACTACGCCGCCCAGGTCGTCAAGAACGCCAAGGCGCTGGCTGAAACGCTGATCGCGGGTGGTCTCGACGTCGTCTCCGGCGGCACCGACAACCATTTGATGCTGGTCGACCTGCGCAAGAAGAACGCCACCGGCAAACGCGCCGAGGCAGCTCTCGGCCGCGCCTACGTCACCTGCAACAAGAACGGCATTCCCTTCGACCCGGAAAAGCCCTTCGTCACCTCGGGCGTGCGCCTCGGCGCCCCGGCCGGCACGACGCGCGGGTTCAAGGAAGCCGAATTCCGCGAAATCGGCAATCTGATCGTCGAGGTTCTCGACGGCCTGAAGGTCGCCAATTCCGATGAAGGCAATGCCGCCGTCGAAGCAGCCGTGCGCGGCAAGGTGGTCAACCTCACAGACCGCTTCCCAATGTATGATTACATGGGATAAGGAGTAGCGATGCGCTGCCCCTATTGCGGTTCGGAAGATACCCAGGTCAAGGATTCGCGCCCGGCGGAGGACAACACGTCCATCCGCCGGCGGCGTATCTGTCCGGATTGCGGCGGCCGCTTCACCACCTTCGAGCGCGTGCAACTGCGCGAGCTGATGGTCATCAAGAAGACCGGCCGCAAAGTACCCTTCGACCGCGACAAGCTGGTGCGCTCCTTCGAAGTGGCGCTGCGCAAGCGCCCCGTCGAGCGCGATCGCATCGAGCGGGCCGTTTCCGGCATCGTCCGCCGGCTGGAAAGCTCCGGCGAGACCGAGATCTCCTCCGAGCAGATCGGCCTGCAGGTGCTTGAAGCCATGAAGAGCCTCGACGATGTCGGCTTCGTGCGCTACGCCTCGGTCTATCGGGATTTCTCTCTTGCCGAGGATTTCGAAAAGGTCATTTCCGAAATCAACGCCAAGATCGCCCGCGACCCGCTGGACAGGTGAGCCATGAGCGTCACGCCGAATGACGAAGGTTTCATGGCGGCGGCGATCCGCCTGTCGCGCCGGCATCTCGGCCGCACCGCCACCAACCCCTCCGTCGGCTGCCTGATCGTCAGGGACGGCGTCGTCGTCGGCCAGGCGGTTACCGCTGTCGGCGGCCGTCCGCATGCCGAGACGCAGGCGCTCGCCGAGGCTGGCGCGCTCGCTCGCGGCGCCACCGCCTATGTGACGCTCGAACCCTGCTCGCATCACGGCAAGACGCCGCCCTGTGCCGAGGCGCTGATTTCCTATGGCGTTGTTCGCGTCGTCATCAGCGTCACCGATCCCGATCCGCGTGTCTCCGGCCGGGGCATTGCCATGCTGCGCGAAGCGGGCATTGAGGTGGATGCCGGCGTGCTGGAGGCCGAGGGCCAACGTTCGCTGGCCGGTTATCTCACGCGCCAGACGAAGAACCGGCCTTATGTGACTCTCAAGCTTGCCGTTTCCGCTGACGGCATGATCGGCCGTCAGGGGGCGGGGCAGGTGGCGATCACCGGCCCGGAAGCCCGCGCTGAGGTGCAGGCGCTGCGCGCCGAAATCGACGCGATCCTCGTCGGCATCGGAACTGCGCTATCGGATGATCCGCTGCTGACGGTGCGGACACCAGGCCTTGAAGCGCAGTCCCCCATCCGCATCGTGCTCGATCCGTCGCTGGTCTTGCCGCTGACGAGCAAGCTGGTTGCGACCGCGCGGGAGGTGCCGGTGATCGTGGTGGCGAGCGAGGAAGTGTCGCCTTTAGCGGCGGATGCCGAGGGATTACCCCCCTCTGTCCTGCCGGACATCTCCCCCACAAGGGGGGAGATCGGCCAGAGGCGGGATCCGAATTCCCAAGATGACTCGTCGTCACGATTAACGGCAGATGGAGGGCAGGGAGCTAGCCGCCAGCCGATCTCCCCACCTGGGGGGGAGATGCCCGGCAAGGCAGAGGGGGGTAACTTGCTCGCCCACGCTGAATCTCGGCGCACCGCACTCGAAGCCGCCGGCGTCGAAATCCTCTACTGCAATCCTTATCATCCGGAAATCCTGCTGCCGGCTTTGGCAGCACGCGGTATTTCCTCGCTTCTGGTCGAGGGCGGTGCCAAGACGGCGCGACTTTTTCTCGAAGCCGGCCTCGTCGACCGCATCCAGCTTTACCAGGCGCCTGTCGTCATCGGCGAGGGTGGTATTGAATCGCCGCTTGAAGCAACCGACATACCATCGGGTTTTGCCCATGCGGGCACGCAGATGTTCGGCGCAGATCGCCTGGACGAATACGAAAGAGGGCTTTGATGTTTACCGGAATAGTCACCGATGTCGGCACGGTCGAATCCGTTTCCCCGTTGAGGGAAGGCATCCGGCTGCGGGTCGCGACCGCCTATGATCCGACGACGATCGACATGGGCGCCTCGATCTCCCATGCCGGCATCTGCTTGACCGTTACCGCACTTCCGGCCGAGGGCAGCAACGGCCGCTGGTTCGAGGTCGAAGCCTGGGAAGAGGCGCTGCGGCTGACGACAATCGGCACCTGGCGGGAAGGCAGCCGCATCAATCTCGAACGGTCGCTGAAGATCGGCGATGAACTCGGCGGCCACATCGTTTCCGGCCATGTCGACGGCAAGGCGGAAATCCTCTCGGTGACATCGGAGGGCGACGCCACCCGTTATCGCCTGCGGGCGCCCGAACATCTGGCGAAATTCGTCGCCCCCAAGGGCTCGATCGCCCTCGACGGCACCTCGCTGACCGTCAATGCGGTCGACGGCACCGATTTTGACGTCCTGCTCATCCGCCACACGCTCGAAGTGACGACGTGGGGCGAGCGCAAGGCCGGCGATTTCGTCAATTTCGAAGTCGACACCATGGCCCGTTACGCAGCCAGGCTGGCTGAATTCCCGAGCGCCTGAATCGAAAATCTGTACCGGTTTCGTGGGTGCGCACCGGCCGGAGTGCTCACCAATCCGGGGACAGCTTCCTCAGATACTGGCCGTAGGCGCTCTTGCCGAGCGTCTCCGCGAGCTTGGCGAGGTCGTCCTGCGATATGTAACCCATGCGCCAGGCGACTTCTTCGGGGCAGGCGATCTTGAAGCCCTGGCGTTTCTCCAGCGTGCTGACGAAAGCTGCTGCATCGTGCAGACTATCAGGCGTGCCGGTGTCGAGCCAGGCATAGCCCCGGCCCATCAGCTCCACAAAAAGCTGGCCACGCTCGAGATAGGTGCGGTTGAGATCGGTAATCTCCAATTCGCCGCGCGGTGACGGCTTCAGGTTGGCGGCGATATCGACCACCTGCTGATCGTAGAAATAGAGGCCGGTCACCGCCCAGTTCGATTTCGGGGCCTTCGGTTTCTCCTCGATCGATAGCGCATTCATTTTTTCGTCAAAGCCGACAACGCCATAGCGTTCCGGATCGGTGACGTGATAGGCGAAGACCGTCGCGCCTTCCCGCCGACTCGTCCCGGATTTCATGATTTCCGGTAGTCCGTGCCCGTAGAAGATGTTGTCGCCGAGAACGAGTGCCGAGCTGTCGCCGTGCACGAAGTCGGCGCCGATGATGAAGGCCTGGGCGAGGCCGTCCGGACTCGCCTGTACGGCATAGGTCAGCGAAATTCCCCATTGCGAGCCGTCGCCGAGAAGGCGCTTGAAGGCTTCGACGTCGTGAGGCGTGGTGATGATCAGCAACTCCCTGATGCCGGCAAGCATGAGCGTCGTAAGCGGATAGTAGATCATCGGCTTGTCGTAGACCGGCATCAACTGTTTCGAGACGGCCTGCGTAATCGGATGCAGACGCGTGCCTGTGCCGCCGGCGAGAATAATGCCCTTCATGCCCATCTCCTTAAAGACCCCTATTCAAAAGGTCTTGCATGACAATCGTCATAGACTGCTTCCATTCCGGGAGCCGGATTCCATATGTCCTGGCTAGCTTGTCGCCATTGAGACGTGAATTGGCGGGACGCCTCGCCGGTGTCGGATAGTCCGCCGTCGGGATGCGCTCGACGCCGACGGTTCTCCCGCCGGATTTGGAAAGCTTCGCGAATATCTCTTCCGCGAAATCAGCCCAGCTTGCTTCGCCGCTGCCGGTCAGGTGAAAAGTACCGCGGAGCGATGGCGCAGGGTCTGCTACGATACGGGTTGCGATTGCAAGAATCGCGTCGGCTATGTCGAGTGCCGAAGTCGGGCATCCTGTCTGATCGGCGACAACGCGAAGATGATCGCGCGTCTCGGACAGCCGCAGCATCGTTTTCAGGAAATTGGTGCCAAAGGGCGAATAGACCCAGGCGGTGCGCAAGATGACGTGGTTCGGGTTCGCCGCCGCGACGGCCGTCTCCCCCGCGAGCTTCGAACGCCCATAGACGGAGACCGGCGCCGTCGCATCCTCTTCGGAATACGCGGAGGCCTTGTCGCCGCTGAAGACGTAGTCGGTCGAAATGTGGATGACCGGCACCCCGATCCGCGCGCAAGCCTCGGCAACCGCCCCGGCACCTGCCGCGTTAACGGAAAAAGCAAGCTCGGCGTCGCTCTCGGCCTTGTCGACCGCCGTATAGGCGGCGGCCGAGACGATGACATCCGGGCGCAGAGCTGAGAAGGCGGCTACGATACTTTCGGGATTCGCGAGGTCCATTTCCGGGCGCCCAACCGCGCTGATTTCGACGCCGGTTTCGGCGCCACGTCTCAGCAGCGACTGAACGACTTGACCCTGTTTGCCGGTGACGGCGATGCGCATCTCTATCGTTCCTTGAAAACGCCGAGGCGTTCGCCGGAGTAGACGTTTTCGCTCAGCGGCCTCCACCACCATTCGTTTTCCAAGTACCAGTGCACGGTCTTCTCGATGCCGGTTTCGAAGGTCTCTTGCGCCTTCCAGCCGAGTTCGCTTTCGAGTTTCGAGGCATCGATCGCATAGCGTGCGTCGTGCCCGGGGCGGTCCGTGACGTTGGTGATCAGACGTGCATGCGGTGCCTTGTCACCGCAGACGCCGTCAAGAATAGCACAGATGCGATGAACGACATCGATGTTCCTGCGCTCATTGCGGCCGCCCACATTGTATTTTTCGCCGGGGCGCCCTCTGGATGCGATCGTGAAGAGCGCGCGGGCGTGGTCTTCGACATACAGCCAGTCGCGGACATTCGCGCCATTGCCGTAAACCGGGAGAGGCTTGCCCTCCAGTGCGTTCAGGATCATCAGCGGTATGAGTTTTTCGGGGAAATGGAACGGGCCGTAATTGTTGGAGCAGTTGGATACGACGACGGGCAGGCCGTAGGTGCGGTGCCAGGCGATCGCCAGATGGTCGCTCGCCGCCTTGGAGGCGGAGTAGGGCGAGGACGGATCGTAAGGCGTCGTCTCCTCGAAGAGACCCTCGTCGCCAAGCGAGCCGTAGACCTCGTCCGTTGAGACATGCAGAAAGCGGAAGGCACTCTTGCGGCGAGCGTCAAGCCCATCCCAATAGTGCCGTGCGGCATCCAGCAGGCTGAATGTGCCGACGATATTGGTCTGAATGAAATCGGCCGCGCCCGAGATCGAGCGGTCGACATGGCTCTCTGCCGCCAGATGCATGACGAGATCAGGGCGGAAGGACGCAAATGCTTCCTGCATCCTGGTGTGGTCGCAGATGTCGGCGCGCAGGAATTGATAGTTGGGCGCCGATTCGACGGATTTCAGCGACGCCAGATTGCCGGCGTAGGTCAGCGTGTCGACATTCAGCACCTCGGCGCCAATCTCGCTGACGAGATGGCGCACCAATGCCGATCCGATAAAGCCCGCTCCGCCCGTGACCAGTATGCGCATCGTAAATCAATCCTGGGGTTGCTGTGCTGAATAGGAAAAATGACTTGGCAGATCGGCGAGCCGCGGCAGCGTCTTGTCTTTGTCGGACGATACCATGCCTCCCTCATCGAAAGGCCAGCGAATGCCGATCGCCGGATCGTTCCACGCGATGCCCCGATCATGTTGCGGGCTGTAGGGTGCGGTCACCTTGTAGCTGATGACGCTGTTCGGCTCAATCGTTGCGAATCCGTGTGCGAAACCGGCCGGTATCCAGAGCTGCTTGCCGGTGTCCGGCGAGAGCTCTTGAGAGAGCCATTTGCCGAAGCTCGGTGATCCCTTGCGGATATCGACGACCACATCCATGATCCGGCCGGCAAGGCACCGTACCAGCTTGCCCTGCGCGAACGGCGGGATCTGGAAATGCAGCCCCCGGACAGTGCCGGCCTGCGCCGAAAGCGACTCATTGTCCTGGATGAACGTGACGTCGGCCACATTTTCCCGGAACCAGGCATCCTTGAATACCTCGGAAAAGTAGCCGCGGTGATCGCCGAAGCGTGGCGGTGTGATTGCAACGATGCCCTCGATGGCCGCGGTCTCAATGCGCATGGCTTACCTTTTCTGCGGCCTTCATCAGGCGCCAGCCTTCATGACGCTCATCAGCATCTCCGCCTGCGAGCGGCTCCGCATGGCATCAAGGCCTGCCGCAGCAATGGCATCGCGCTCGTCGGCATCTGCGATCAGCTTGTAGCAGCGCTCGATCATGTCTTCATAGGGCTCAATCGCCAAGCCGCCGATGAAGGGCTGGAGGTCCGGATCGCGGCTGTCGCCTTCCGTCAGCACGCAGACGCGATTGGCGAGCAGATAGGAAATGCGCACGATCTCGAAGACGCCGCTCGCATAATGATGGATGTTGATGATGATCTTGGCGCGGGCAATCGCTGCATCGCGTTCCGCACCATAGATGTTGAACAGATGCGCGACCTTCAGTCCGCCGTCCTTTAGCGTCTTCAGGATATGGTGGCGGCGTTCGTTCATCGAGCCGTAGAAGAGCACGTCGATATCCTTGACGGGGGCGTGCTGAATCTGGCTCAGGCAACGGCTGTAACCGATCTCGAGCACACCGGCGTGATCAATCCCCTTGGCGGCGAGGTTTGCACGGTTGCGCGGGCTGTAGTCGAGCACCGGCATCGCTCTCAGGATCGACACATAGCGTGAATTGATCCAGGTGCTTTCTTCAGACACCTGCTCGAGGTTGATCAGAACGCTGTCCTTCGGCAGATGACCGAGGACTTCGGGGGCCAGAAGATTGCCGCCGTAGATGATCGGCGCGCGGTCGGCAAATGCGTTCATGTCGCGGACGATCAGGGCCGAGCCGCCGAGTTCCTCGAAGGCGCCCTGCAGGCCGAGCGCGACTTCGTCGAAGGCGTGGCTGTGATTGTAGTTTTCGGGAGTCACGATCCAGATGCAATGACGGTCCTTGTGTGCCTGCCATCCGCCGGCAAAGGGCTGCAATGCGCTGCGGAGCGGCTGCTCGATTTTCGGCGCAGCTGGTAGAGCGGGCCTTTCTGTCCATACCGGCTGCTGCGGTACCGGCGAGGCGCCTGAAGCCTGCGGAGCATAAGCGCGCATCAATTCGCGATCGCCGATAAATTGGCCGCGCGGCATCCAGCCGGGCGGATCATCAGCTCCCCAGATCAGATGCGGCTGCTTGATGAGCGGCTGGCGGCCTTGCTGCCATGAGTTCAGGAGAGCCTCGTCACGGCTCCGCAGAAAGGCTTCCTTGGCGGCGAAGAGGCCATGCAGCATTCGGCCCAGGCGGACGCCGAACTTCCATTCGAAATCGGTAAGGGTCGGCACGAAGGCGGCGATCTTCAATCCGGAGGCGGTAGCCTGCTGGACATAAAGCCCGAGCAGACGCTCGATCACGAAGGGGCGCATCTTGGCGTTGGCATCGCGTGAATAGTGAGCCGTGCCGGCATAGGCGGTGCCCGCCGCCGTGCCGGCGCGCGCTTGGTTTTCCAGCGATTCGAGAATGCGTTCGCAAAAGGCGAAATACCCGGACCAGAATTTCCGGTTGCCGCAGAAATAGTTGCAGAACATGAAGGCAGTCTTGTCCTGCGGCGGCGCGATCGGATAGCCGAGCTCCTGGATATGCAGAAAGATGGGCTCCATGCCGGGGTGACCGCCAAGCAGCGAATGTTCCCAGACGTTGCTGTAGATAGCCGCGTGGCCGATCAACGGATTGTAAAGATAGGCGTCCGCACCTTCCGCCCGGGCCTTTGCCGCTTCCGTGACAAAGGAGGGAAAGCTCGTCACCGACTTCATCTCGAATTTGCTCGAAAGCAGTCCCCAGAACACGTCGTCGCCGAGGCCGATCGCCTCGTGATGCTGATGCAGGGTGCGGAAGAGCTCATATTCGCGGGTCGTCGCCTGCGTATTGAACGAGATGTCGAACGGCATGGCCGCCGCGTCGAGCTGGCTGCGCTGCGACGGATCGAGATAAGGCTGATAGATAATGACGGATCCAGTGCCGGCAGCCTTCTCCGTGAGAAGCGCCAGATCAGGAAGGTCGGCCGGTAGAGCGGAAATGGGCTGATTGATCGTCAAGGTATCGTCCTTCGCGGATGGCTGCCGTCTTCGTGATTCACGAAATGGCATTCGGGCCGGTTTGGGCGTCGACTATTGGACGTGAAGCTTGCGCCACACTGTTGGCAAGAATTTCGCTGGTCAGCCTGGGAACAGATTAAGCCGTGATGTTCGCACCAGGCCCAACTGCGTGATAGTGCCCAACTCTGGACGGCGTCATGAAAAACGAAAAGATCTATGTAACGAAGCCCAGCCTGCCGCCGCTCGAGGAATTCATTCCTTCGCTGGAAGCGATCTGGAACAATCGCATCCTGACCAATGGCGGGCCATTCCACGAGCAACTGGAGCAGGAACTCTGCAACCATCTCGGCGTGAAGCACATCAGCCTCTTTTCAAACGCCACCGTTGCGCTGCTCACGGCGCTTCAGGCGCTCCGCGTCACGGGCGAAGTCATCACCACGCCCTATTCCTTCGTGGCCACTTCACATTCGCTTCTCTGGAACGGCTTGAAGCCCGTCTTCGTCGACATCGACCCGGTGACGCTCAATCTCGATCCAGCGAAAATCGAGGCGGCGATCACGCAGCAGACGACGGCGATCATGCCGGTGCATTGCTACGGCCACCCTTGCGACGTCGATGCGATCCAGAAGATCGCCGATCTCTACAATCTCAAGGTCATCTATGATGCCGCCCATGCCTTCGGCGTGGAAGACGAACGGGGAAGCGTTCTCAATCACGGCGACCTTTCCATCCTGAGCTTCCATGCGACGAAGGTTTTCAACACATTCGAAGGCGGGGCCATCATCTGCCCGGACGTCAAGACGAAGACCCGCATCGACCAGCTGAAGAACTTCGGTTACGTCGATGAAGTGACCGTGGTGGCGCCAGGCACCAACGGCAAGATGAGCGAGTTCAACGCTGCGCTCGGCCTGTTGCAGCTGAAATATATCAACTTCGCACTCGAAAGGCGTGAGCTCATCGACGCTGCATACCGCGAGCGGCTCCACGGCGTTGCGGGCATAGAATGCCTGGACCGTTCCCGCGAGACCGTCTCCAACTTCTCTTATTTCCCGATCCTCGTACGCCCTGGCTATCCCATTTCACGCGATGGGCTCTATGAGCTGCTGAAGGAAAACAGCATTCATCCGCGCCGCTATTTCTATCCGCTGATTTCAAGCTTCTCGATGTACCGCAGCCTGCCTTCCTCGCAGCCCTCGAATCTGCCGGTCGCAACCGAAGCCGCACTACAGGTGCTCTGCCTTCCCATCTATCCGGACATGGAGCTGGAGATCGTCGACAAGGTCTGCGCTCTGATCGAGTCGGCGTAAAAATAACGGTATTCCGACTGTCATTTCGTACCGCAGATCGAAAGTATCTGCGGTGTGAGATCGTGTACCAATAGGCCGGCTAGAGCATGATGCCGAAGAGTGTAAGCGGTTTTCGGGCGACATCCTGTTCTAGATCGCTTCATTTGTCAGCATGGTGCGCCACGCTGCCCCTTGACGGATTCCCTACCGCGAAAACTGAATGATCTCGCCGTTATACTGCGTGCGCGTGGTCTCGCGAAAACCGAGTTTGGTCGCCACCCTGAGCGAAGCCTGGTTCTCGGGACTGATAATACAGCTCATCGGTTTTCCGGGGAAATAACTCTCCGCCCAGCCGATCAGCGCGGTCAGCGCCTCGGTGGCATAACCGCGGCCATGCGCCGAGGGCATCAGCGCCCAGCCGATCTCCATCGTCCCCTCGATCGACGGCGTCATCTCCCGGCGCGATTCCATGAAGCCCGCTTCGCCGATGAACCGGCCGCTCGCCTTTTCGATGATTGCAAGGAAGCCGAAGCCCATATGGTGCCACATGCCGGCGAGGCGCAGCATGCGGCTCCAGCTCTGCTCGCGCGTCGACGGCACAGCGCTGATAAAACGAACGACGTCTTCGTCCGCCCATAGTGCTGCATGCGCCTCGAAATCGTCGAGGCGGTGAGGGCGGAGCGTCAGTCGCTCCGTTTCGAGGGTCGGAATGTCGGTCATATCGGTCTTTCAAGCGCCGGGTTCGCCGTCCCAATAGTCGAGATCGCCTTCCGGCCGTCCGATATAACGGAAGCGCCCGGGTTTGCAATCGTCGCTGATGGTCTTGGCCCTGTTCGTCTTGGCAAGAAACTTTCCGGAATCGGGATATTCGACGATCTCGGTCTTTGCCATCGTCGAAATGCCGAGATAGACGAGTGGTGCCGTGCCGGTGTTGATGATCTGGTGCGCCGTCTCCGGCCCACCGGCCGGCGCGCCGAGCACGTCGCCCGCCTTGATCGCATGGCGCTCGCCGCCGAAACGGTATTCGCCGGCGCCTGCGATCACATAAAAAAGCTCGTCTTCGACATGATGATTGTGAAATGGGCAGCCCGATTTGCCCGGCGGCACTTCGTTGTAGCTGACGCCGAGACCGGCCAAGCCGAGAAGCGTGCCGAACGAGGTATCGACGCTTTCATAGAGCTCGCCCTGTTTCCAATGGTCGAGCTTGAGATCGGCGGTATTGATCACCACCTTCGATTCCCTAGTCATGATGTCCTCCTGTTGCAGGGAGAGAAGCCATCATCGCAGCGAAAAATTCAATGCCTATCTGGGCCTATCTGGCCTATCTGGGAAATCCCCGGCATGGGCGGAGAGGAGACCGCCGCCCATGCTTTGCGCGCCGCGCACCGATGGGACGCGATGCGCTGAACCGTCAGCGGACGTAGAAGGTCAAGCTTCCGTCGGCTGCCTGTTCGGCATTGACGATGTTGCGGACATCGACGCCTTCATTGTTAAGTCGATGGGCAAGCGACCTGTTGGCGTCGATCGAGGCCTGGATGCCGTGAACGGCCTGGCCGGAACGTTCCGGCGCTGAGCGCGGACCGGTGGTTTCGTCGTCGAGGTTGCGCCAGTTACGGACTTGCTCGACGTTGAAATCATTGCCGTGGAAGGTCCTGAGTGTCTGCTCGATACCCTGGGCGGTGTTCATCCCAAGGCTTTCGGCCCGGCTGACGCCGGCAAATGCGAGGGAGGAGAGGGCGGCGGCGATGGTGATGGTGACAACGCGGTTCATGGTAGTATCCTTTTCATCTGCTTTGACGGTCGACTGTCGTTGCAGGGGATCGTCTGCATCACGACATGGAATTGGCGTTGTCCCCTTCGCGATTCAATGGGTTAACTCACTGAAAATCCATTAAGAATTGTTCATGAACACGGCCTTTGAAATGCCGTTTTCCAGGCATCCGGAAAAGCTGGTTTCAACGGCTTGCCCAGCTATGCAGGCATGGCGCGGCTATCCCTTTGCTGATATTTCAATTTTGGCGTTGCGGCATCGGGCGAAATTGCTTGCCATTCCGGCAAAGGCATGTTTTGACCGCGGCCTGCCGAGTGGAAAACGACCCACAAAACGAAGGTGAACCATGCCGAGAGACACCGCTACCCATATTTTGATCGTTGAAGCCCGCTTTTACGACGACATGGCCGATGCCCTGCTCGAGGGCGCCACCTTCGCATTGGAGCAGGCCGGCGCGACCTTCGAGGTCGTCACGGTTCCCGGCGCACTGGAAATTCCAGCGGCGATTGCCATGTCGCTCGATGGAGACGACAATGGTGGAACGCATTATGACGGCTATGTCGCGCTTGGCATGGTCATCCGCGGCGAGACCTATCACTTCGATATCGTGTCGAATGAATCCTCGCGCGCTTTGATGGATCTGACGGTTAGCGAGTCCCTTGCCATCGGCAATGGCATTCTGACCGTCGAAAACGACGAACAGGCATGGGCGCGCGCGCGCCGCTCGGATAAAGACAAGGGCGGATTTGCCGCTCGCGCAGCTCTGACCATGATCGAGCTGAAGCAGAAACTGGGTGCATAACGAATGAACGACGACAAGACGGAACGGCCGGTCAAGACTGCAAATCAGCGGGGCGCTGCCCGCCTTGCTGCCGTTCAGGCGCTTTACCAGATGGATGTCGGCGGCACCGGCGTCCTGGAAATCGTCGCCGAATACGAGGCGCACCGTCTCGGCCAGGAAATCGACGGCGCGACCTATCTGAAGGCCGATGCCGGCTGGTTCCGTTCGATCGTCTCCGGCGTCGTGCGCGATCAGACCCGTCTTGATCCGCTGATTGCTGCAGCCCTGCAGGATGATTGGGCGTTGTCGCGCCTCGACAGCACCGTGCGCGCCATCCTGCGCGCCGGCGTCTTCGAGATCACCGACCGCAAGGACGTTCCGGTGGCGGTCATCGTCACCGAATATGTCGAGATCGCCCAGGCCTTCTTCGATGACGACGAGCCGAAGCTCGTCAACGCCGTGCTCGACCGCATCGCAAAGCAGGTCCGCGGCGAGGCGAAGAAATAACCCGTTAGCCGCCAAACAATCTCCCGCGTCTTTCTTTGAACTGCAACGGTTTTTCGCCTGTTGCGGTCTTGACGCCACGTGATCGACCAAGCAATCTCCGCACCGCTTAGCTGTGGCATTTCTGTGGAGAGGAAAGGCGATTCGGCGGCGTTTTTGCCGGAGAAGGAGTGATCTCCGGCCTATGGGAGGAAAGAGCGAAATGACCATTCTTTTATGCGTAATTGCATGCGGTCTGCTCTCGGTGGTCTATGCCGCCTGGGCAACCCGGTCGGTGCTTGCCGCCGATCAGGGCAACAGCCGTATGCAGGAGATCGCGGGCTATATCCGCGAAGGCGCTCAAGCCTATCTGACGCGCCAATACAGAACCATTGCCCTTGTTGGCGTTGTCGTTTTCATCGCAGCCTGGCTGCTTCTTTCCGCTGCGGCCGCCATCGGCTTCCTGATCGGCGCTGTGCTTTCCGGGGCTGCCGGCTTCATCGGCATGCACGTCTCCGTCCGCGCCAATGTGCGCACCGCCCAGGCCGCTTCCGCGAGCCTTTCGGCCGGCCTTGACATCGCCTTCAAGTCGGGTGCGATCACCGGCATGCTGGTGGCTGGCCTCGCACTGCTCGGCGTCTCCATCTACTATACCATTTTGACCTTCGGCCTCGGCCATGAGAGCGGCTCGCGCGAAGTCGTCGATGCGCTGGTGGCGCTCGGCTTCGGAGCTTCGTTGATCTCGATCTTCGCCCGTCTCGGTGGCGGCATCTTCACCAAGGGCGCCGATGTCGGCGGCGACCTCGTCGGCAAGGTGGAAGCCGGCATTCCCGAAGACGATCCGCGCAACCCGGCAACGATTGCCGATAACGTCGGCGACAACGTCGGCGACTGCGCCGGCATGGCCGCCGACCTTTTCGAGACCTATGCGGTTTCCGTCGTCGCCACCATGGTCCTCGCTTCGATCTTCTTTGCCGGAGCGCCGATCCTCCAGTCTGCGATGATCTATCCGCTGGCGATCTGCGGTGCTTGCATCATCACCTCGATCATCGGCACCTTCTTCGTCAAGCTCGGCTCGAACGGCTCGATCATGGGCGCTCTTTACAAGGGTCTCATCGTCACCGGCCTGCTGTCGATCGTCGGTCTCGGCGCCGCCACCTCGCTGACGGTCGGCTGGGGCTCGCTCGGCACGGTCGGCGGTGTCGACATTTCAGGCGCGCACCTCTTCTTCTGCGGCATCGTCGGCCTCGTCGTCACCGCGTTGATCGTGGTGATCACCGAGTATTATACCGGCACCGGCAAGCGTCCTGTCGTCTCTATCGCCCAGGCCTCGGTCACCGGTCACGGCACCAATGTCATCCAGGGCCTGGCAGTCTCGCTGGAATCGACGGCACTGCCGGCGATTGTCATCGTTGGCGGCATTCTCGCCACCTACCAGCTCGGCGGCCTTTTCGGCACCGGCATTGCGGTCACCGCGATGCTGGGCATTGCCGGGATGATCGTCGCCCTCGACGCGTTCGGACCGGTGACGGACAATGCCGGCGGTATCGCCGAAATGGCGCATCTGCCGCCGGAAGTGCGCAAATCCACGGATGCGCTCGATGCTGTCGGCAATACGACCAAAGCCGTCACTAAGGGTTACGCCATCGGTTCCGCCGGTCTCGGCGCACTGGTTCTCTTCGCAGCCTACTCCTACGACCTCAAATATTTTGCGGCGAATGGCGACAAGTTCCCTTATTTCGCCGGCATAGGCGAAATTTCCTTCGATCTTTCCAACCCCTATGTGGTGGCGGGATTGATCTTCGGCGGTCTCGTTCCCTACCTCTTCGGCGGCATCGCAATGACCGCCGTCGGCCGTGCGGCCGGCGCGATCGTCGAGGAAGTCCGCCGTCAGTTCAAGGAAAAGCCGGGCATCATGCAGGGCACGGAAAAGCCGGATTACGGCAGGGCCGTCGACCTTCTGACCAAGGCCGCCATCCGCGAGATGATCGTGCCGTCGCTGTTGCCGGTGCTGGCGCCGATCGTCGTCTATTTCGGCGTTCTTCTGATCTCCGGCTCCAAGGCCTCGGCCTTTGCTGCGCTCGGCGCATCGCTGCTTGGCGTCATTATCAACGGCCTCTTCGTTGCCATCTCGATGACATCGGGCGGCGGCGCCTGGGACAATGCCAAGAAGAGCTTCGAGGATGGTTTCGTCGACAAGGACGGCGTGCGTCACATGAAGGGCTCGGATGCGCACAAGGCCTCGGTCACTGGCGATACCGTCGGCGATCCCTACAAGGATACCGCCGGCCCGGCCGTCAACCCGGCGATCAAGATCACCAACATCGTCGCGCTGCTGCTGCTCGCCGTTCTCGCCGGTTGAGCCATCACGCCCAGGCACCGCGGTTCTCCGCGGCGCCTGCCACGTGGAAACACGCTGTAACACCTTGAATATGCAGTAAAAAACCCGCCGGAGCTGCTCCGGCGGGTTTTCGTATCAGGCGTATTCGATCAGCGCAGGCTGCTTGGGTTCTGCGGCGTGCCGCCGGCGCCGCCGCCGAACAAGCTGCGGGCCGCGCTCGCGGCGCTGCCGCCGGAGAGCATCTGCTGCAGGAAGGTGAGTTCCTTGCCGCCGGTCGGCGTGACGCGTCCGATCGTGTCGAACACCTTGCCGTCCTGCAGGGCATAGTTGGCGCGGCGGCTGACGACGCCGTCCTTGTCGAAATAGACCGCCAGAACGCTCTGATCGACGACCTTCAGCTTCTGGAAGGCGACCGCACGCGTGCGGCGCTGCGAAATGTAATAGAAGACTTCGCCGTCGAAGGTTGCCGTCGTCGACGGGGTGCCGAGCGAAAGCAGCACCTGCTCGCGGCTCGAGCCTTCCGGAACGAGGTTCAGCGACTGCTGATCGGCGACGTATCCGCCATTGAGCACGGTGCTGGTCTGGCAACCGGAAAGAGCGGTGGTGGAGGCGATTATGAAGGCAATGGCCGCACTGCTGAAGAATTTCACGTCAGACTTGAAATACCGTTTCTTCAACGACATCTACTCCCTTGAGTATCGATAGCAGCCATTTTGGGCCTTGCACGCTTTACCTCCTGCAAAACCATTGTGGCCATTCCGGGTCAAATGTCCCGAATTCGCTTCGGCTGACGCATCGAAGGCATCGTCCCGAAACTGGCCACGATCGGCATTGCAATTCGCGCCTGCTTCGGTAAACCAGCTTTCGAAATCATGCAACAAGGCCAGAGGCCAGCCGGCGTGAAGAATGAGGCATTTCCGGAAAAAACAATGATCTTCGGGCTCTTCCGTAGGAAAAACAACAATCAGGCAATCGTCGACAGGCAATATGCGACGCTGACGGCGGCCGCGCGCATGCCTGAGATTTATCAGTGGCTCAATGTGCCGGACACGGTCATGGGCCGTTTCGAGATGCTGTCGATCGCGATGATTCTGTTTTTTCGTCGCACGCGTGCTTCAGCCACCAGCGGCCAGGAGATCGCCCAGGAGATCGTCGACGCTTTCTTCCAGGATATCGACTATTCGATCCGCGAACTCGGTATCGGCGACAACAGCGTGCCGAAGCGCATGAAGAAGCTCGCCGGCATGTTTTATGGCCGCCTCGAAGCCTATTCGAAGGCGATGGACACAGGCAATGCCGAGGCGCTCGCTGTCGCACTCACGCGCAATATATATCCGGAAAGCTCGGCGCCGGCCGATATGTCCGGCCTCGCCGGGTGGATGATCGCCGCGGAAGCACATTTGTCCGCCGTTGCCGAAGAGGAGATCGCCACCGGTTCAGCAACGCTCCCACCGGTCGCTTGAAGGAGGAAACGATGAAGAACAATCGGGACGATGTTCCCTTCTCCTATCACGTCAAGGTCGGCCATATCTCGGCCAACCCCGTCGAAGTCCACGTCGAAGCAGACGCCAACGAACTGAAGGCGCTTGCCGAGACCTGGAACATCGTCTCGGTCGACAATCTCAGCGCCGATCTGCAGATTGCCCGCTGGAAGCGCGACGGCGTGCGCATCAAGGGCCGTGTGAAGGCCAAGCTCGTCCAGTCCTGCGTCGTAACGCTTGAACCGGTCGAATCCGCCCTCGACGAGAGCTTCGATCAGATCTTCGTGCCGGAGGGCTCCAAGCTTGCCCGCCAGGCCGGTAATGACGCCGGCGAGATGTTGCTCGATCCGGACGGCCCTGATCTGCCCGAGACCTTTGTCGGCGATACGATCGATGCCGGCGAGGTGGTTGCCGAATTCGCAGCTCTGGCGATCGATCCCTATCCGCGCAAGAAGGACGTCGAATTCGACGGCCATATCGAGGATAGCGGCGAGGACGACAAAAAGCCCTCGGCTTTCGCTGCCCTCAAGGATTGGAAAAAGGACTGAAGCGTCTCTGGCATTTGACATAATTCAGTTGTAAGCGACGCCAAAACCGGTATTTTGGCCGAAATTTCGCCCTCGGCGAAAAGAAGGATCAGGGACGCGTGATCAGAATATCTCTCGACCTCATGGGTGGCGACTTTGGTCCCCAGGTTGTCATCCCCGGCGCCGCCAAGGCGTTGGATCGGCATCCGGATATTTCCTTCGTTTTCTACGGTCTCAAGGAACAATGCGATCCGGTTCTCGCCAAGTTTCCGAAGCTTAAGGAAAAGTCGCTTTTTCACGATTGCGAGCTTGCCGTCAGCATGGAGGAGAAGCCGAGCCAGGCGCTGCGCCGCGGCCGCTATATCTCCACCATGTGGCGCTCGATCGAGGCGGTGAAGACGGGGGAGGCCGATGTTGCGGTCTCAGCCGGCAATACCGGGGCGCTGATGGCGATGGCGAAGTTCTGTCTGCGCACCATGGCCAATATCGAGCGCCCGGCGATTGCCGCAATCTGGCCGACGCTTAAAGGTGAGAGCATCGTGCTCGATGTCGGTGCGACGATCGGCGCCGATGCCCAGCAGTTGATGGATTTTGCCCTGATGGGCGGCGCCATGGCGCGTGCGCTCTTCGAGGTCGAACGTCCGACGGTCGGCCTTCTGAACGTCGGCGTCGAGGAGATGAAAGGCCAGGAAGAGGTCAAGGAAGCCGGTCGGCTGCTGCGCGAGGCGAACATCGATTCGCTTGAATATTCCGGCTTCGTCGAGGGCAACGACCTTGGCAAGGGCACGGTCGACGTCGTCGTCACCGAAGGGTTTTCCGGCAATATCGCTTTGAAGACCGCCGAAGGCACCGCCAAGCAGATCGGTGAATATCTGCGTGCCGCCATGTCGCGCACGCTGCTCGCCCGCATTGGCTACCTCTTCGCCAAAAGCGCCTTCGACATGCTCCGCGAGAAGCTCGATCCGAGCAAGGTCAATGGCGGCGTGTTTCTCGGCCTGAACGGCATAGTCATCAAGAGCCATGGCGGGGCGAATGCCGAAGGCATCGCAGCCGCCATCGAAGTCGGCTACGACATGGCCAAGAACGGCCTCAATCAGAAAATAGAAAACGATCTTAAGAAATATCATGCCAAGCGGCTGCCCCCCATGGGCCCGGAAGCTGCATGAGCAATGGGGTTCAATCGACGATGATCCGTTCAGTGGTTCGCGGGTTCGGAGCCGCACTTCCGAAGCGCGTGATGACCAATGGTGACATGGAGGCGATCGTCGACACATCCGACGAATGGATCGTCCAGCGTACCGGCATCCGGCAGCGTTATCTCGCCGGCGATGACGAGACGACTGCGTCGCTCGGTGAGGCCGCGGCGCGTGCAGCCCTTGCCAATGGCGGCCTGACGCCGGATGATATCGATCTCATCATCTGTGCCACCTCGACGCCGGATAACACCTTTCCGGCAACCTCGGTCAACATCCAGAACCGCCTCGGCATGAGCCACGGCTTCGCCTTCGACGTCCAGGCGGTCTGCACCGGTTTCGTCTATGCGGTCACCACAGCGGATGCTTATATCCGCGGCGGGCTGGCAAAGCGTGTTCTCGTCATCGGCGCCGAAACCTTTTCGCGCATTCTCGACTGGAACGACCGCACCACCTGCGTGCTGTTCGGCGACGGTGCCGGCGCGATCGTGCTCGAAGCGACCGAGGGCGAGGGCACTATTGCCGATCGCGGCGTGCTGACCGCGCATCTGCGCTCGGACGGCTCGCACAAGGAAAAGCTGTATGTCGATGGCGGACCTTCGACGACGGGCACCGTCGGCAAGCTGCGCATGGAAGGCCGCGAGGTCTTCAAATATGCCGTCGGCATGATCACCGATGTCATTCAGGCGGCTTTCGATTCGACCGGAACGACCGCCGAGGACCTCGACTGGCTGGTGCCGCACCAGGCCAATCGGCGCATCATCGACGGTTCGGCCAAGAAGCTGAATATCGATGCGGCGAAGGTCGTCATCACGGTCGATCTGCACGGCAATACCTCGGCGGCCTCGATCCCGCTCGCACTTGCGACCGCTGCCGGCGACGGCCGCATCAAGAAGGGCGACCTGGTGATGCTCGAGGCGATGGGCGGCGGCTTCACTTGGGGTGCCGTTCTGCTGCGCTGGTAGGCATGAATCCTAAAAAACTGGCGGCGAACAAGAGCTTGACCGTAAGGCGCAAGACAAATACTCTTCATGCGATTTCACAAAATATTTGTAGTGGGCGGGGAAACCATGACCGGAAAAACAGTGACGCGAGCAGACCTGGCGGAATCCGTTTTCCGAAAGGTCGGGCTTTCCCGGACCGAATCTGCGGAACTTGTGGAAACTGTCATCGACGAAGTTTGCAACGCCATCGTGCGTGGTGAAACCGTCAAGCTTTCCTCCTTCGCCACCTTCCAGGTGCGCGACAAGAACGAGCGGATCGGCCGCAACCCGAAGACTGGCGAGGAGGTTCCGATTTCCCCGCGTCGGGTGATGACCTTCAAGGCGTCGAACGTGCTGAAGACGCGCATCCTCAAGGCGCATGTGTCTCGCAAGGTCAAGCTGAAGCCGCAGAATCCGGCCTCCTGATCATCTGCTTCCCGTTTTAAAACAGCATTTTTTCTCTCCGCACTGTCCTGCGTTGTGCGCAACGTCGACACATGACTTGAATTGTCGGCGCCAAACCGTTGAAATATGATGAGTCGCCGTAGGATCGAGCCGCGAGGTCGCGTAGCAGTATGACGTTGGACAAGAGCCCCGATGCCTTTCGCACCATCAGCGAAGTCGCAGACGATCTTGATCTGCCGCAGCATGTGCTGCGCTTCTGGGAGACGCGTTTTCCCCAGATAAAGCCGATGAAGCGCGGCGGTGGCCGTCGTTACTACCGGCCCGAGGATGTGGATCTCCTCAAGGGCATCCGGCATTTGCTCTATGATCATGGCTATACGATCAAGGGCGTGCAGAAGCTTTTGAAGACCAACGGCAACAAGTTCGTCATTTCAGTCGGCCACGGCGATCTCGCCAGCGTCGAGGCGCTTGCGTCGGGCGTGCAGGAGGCGAGTGCCGGCGAACCGCGCGTCGGCATGGCCGACGAAGACCAGATTGTCGGCCGCGCCAAGGCGCCGATTACCCGTCGGTTCTTCAATTTTGTGGCGGGCGACGACGAGCAGGAAGTCTCGATCGGCAAATCGAGCATCGGCAAGGAAGACAGGGCATTGCTGCAGGAGGCGCTTTACGACCTGCTGGAATGCAAGCGCCTGCTCGATCAGGTACGCTGACCAGAAAAGAACTTTCTGTTTTTATGCATGTCTTTATCCCGGACTACCGCCCACGGGCGACATGCATTCGAGCATGTCTCCGCGGTTTTGCGATAAGACATGCGCAAAAACAACGACCTAAAGCGTGATAAGCGAATCTGAAAGATCGCGACACGCTTCAGGCTTCGGTAAGCCGCTTCATCGCCTGTTCGAGTTCGCTGAGCTGGAAGGGTTTTTGCAGCACGGGCAATGTGCTTGGGCTGCTGCCAGCAGGGGCGGTGCCATACCCCGTCGCGTAGACATAGGGTTTGCCGCGTTCGTCGAGCAGTTTTGCAACCGGCAGCGAACTCTGCCCCGCGAGCGAGACATCGAGAATTGCAGCGTCGAACTCCGTCTCCCTGGCTGTTGCCAGCGCCCGTTCCAGATCGGGCGCGCTGGCGCAAACCCGGTAGCCGAGATCGGCGAGCATATCCTCAAGCAGCATGGCAATCAGCGCGTCGTCTTCGACGATAAATATGTCTTTCATGTTCCCATCCACCCATTCCCCTTGCTGGGCATGGAAATATGTGGACCCCTTGCACGGCTCGTCAAGGTGTCATGCCCGGCAGTGCGAGAAACAACATATTGCCGGGTGAAATTCGATGTGTAAAAGCTGGGATGCCGTTTGCGCAACGGCTCCTGCATAATTCCTTAAATCCGAATCGATTCAAAGATAAAATCATGCAGAAAATGAAAGAGTTAGAGCCTCCGTTGCGCATCTGAGTGACGCGCGGCGCTGTAAGAAGGGATCTGGAATGGATTTGCTGAGTGCCACGGATTGGCTGCGTCATAGGCCGGGTTATACATATCCGCTGGCCGTTGCCTTCGTTGGCCTGACGTTTCTTCTGAGGCTTGTCGCCAGCGACTATCTCTCTGGCTTCCCCTTCTTGAGCTTCCTCCCGGCGATATTGCTGGCGAGTTTCATCGGCGGTGCCGGGCCGGGCTTCGTCGCGGCCATTCTCGCCGCTTTCATCGTCCAGCAGTTTTTCGTCGAACCGCACGATATCTTCTGGCCGGTCAGCGCCGGCCAATGGGTCGGTCTCTCAACCTATCTCGTCAATGCGGCGATCATCGTCGGCCTGATGGAGATGATCATCGTCGCGCATGGCCGGCAGAGCCACCTCCGCAGTGAACTCAACAGTTTCAACACACGCCTCGAACACACGGTGGTCCAGCGTACCGCCGAACTCAGGCACGAGATGGAAGAGAACGCCGCCGCTCAGGCGCAGGTGCGTCAGTTGCAGAAGATGGAGACGATCGGTCAACTGACAGGCGGGGTCGCCCATGATTTTAACAACATGCTGGCGATCATCATCGGCAATCTCGATCTCGCCCAGCGGCGTTTGACCGGACATGAGGATCCCCGCCTGCTGAATTCCATCCAGAATGCCAAAGATGGCGCCCAGAGGGCGGCGGTACTGACGGCGCGGCTTCTTGCGTTCTCGCGCCAGCAGCCGCTCGCCCCTGAAGTAATCGACCTCAACAAGCTGGTGGGCGGCATGTCGGAACTGCTGCGGCGTACACTCGGCGAGCAGATCCGGATCGAGACCGTGCTTGCCGGCGGCCTCTGGCCGAGTTTTGCCGATCTGAGTCAGCTTGAGAACGCTATCCTGAACCTTGCCGTCAACGGTCGCGACGCCATGCCTGGCGGCGGACATCTGACGATCGAGACCGCCAATACCGAACTCGACGAGCGATATTCCCGCATGCATTCGGAGGTCGAGGCTGGCCAATATGTGATGATCAGCATGACCGACACCGGGACTGGCATGTCGCCTGATGTGATCGAGCGGGCATTCGACCCGTTCTACACCACCAAGGGACCCGGCAAGGGCACCGGTCTCGGCCTCAGTCAGGTTTACGGCTATATCAAGCAGAGCGGCGGCCACATCAAGATCTATTCGGAGATAGACAGGGGCACGACGGTGAAGATCTATCTTCCGCGTCATGTCGGGGCGACTGACGCGCGGTTGAGTGCGGCCGGCGCCCAGCCTATCCCCCAGGGCAGCGTCAACGATACGATCCTGGTGGTGGAGGATGATGAGAACGTCCGCACCATGACCGCGGAAAGCCTGCATGAACTCGGTTACACCGTGTTGCAGGCGGCAAGCGGGATGGAAGCGCTTCTAGTTCTGGAAGAAAATCGGGAAGTCGATCTGGTTTTTACCGATATCGTCATGCCGCAAATGACCGGACGCCAGCTCGCCGATATCGTGCAGGAAAAATGGCCGGCGATTCGCATCCTCTACACGACGGGCTATACCCGCAATGCCATCGTCCACAACGGGGTGCTCGATCACGGCGTCTCCCTGCTCGCCAAGCCATTCAGCCTCGAGCAACTCGCCCACAAGATCCGCGAACTCTTGAATGCGCCGGCAAGGGAAGACGGTCGGACGTGAGGCCGTTAGAGCATGATGCCGAAGAGTGAGAGCGGTTTCTCATGACGTCATGCTCTAACTCTTCGATTTGGAACAGGATATGGATTTTAGGCCGATCAGGCCTAAAATCATCTTGTTCTCGGCGGCCGCCCGTCCACTATTTCCAGATCGTTTATTCGAGGACCTGGATCACGCGGTGCGTCTTCGGCTCGACGATGACGCGCCGCTCATTGACGACGGTATAGCCGTAGCCGTCCATATCCGGCACGGTGTGTACCTCGACGGTATCGGGCAGCGTCGCGCCGACGGCGATATCGCCTTCATAGACGACGGATGGCGTGTTTTGCTCCATCACATAGGTGCGCACCTCGCCGGGCAACACGACGGAGCCGGTCGGGGCGGGATCGGTGACGATGACGGTGCTCTGCGCGAAGGCGGCGGAGCTGATGGTCAGCATGGCGGCCGCGGCCAGCATGATCTTGCGCATGGGATGTTCTCCTTGTTCAACCTGAGACATCAACGCAACGCCGGCCATGCGGCATAGTTCCCGTCCGGCCCTCGCCAGTGCGTAAGACAGAATCTCGGCAATTCAGTTGTTGCTAAATCAATTTATGCACCATACGGTTGAGCTGTTCGAATCACGTTCAGCGCGAGTTCGTTCTGTGGCACCGGCGGCGGGTTCTTTACTCTTCGTTAACCATGTTGGCGATTTATACCCTGTGAACGGCCGGTTGGTCGTTGATTCGAAGGTCCGTCGCGTTTCGGTTTGCGAATGGATATCTGGAAAGACGATTGCGGCGGCTCGAGACATGCGTTTGTGGAAGACGATATCGCTGGTGGCTGTGACGGGCATAATGGCCGGCTGCACGTCGACGGGCGGTGTGCGCCAGCCCTCTGGACCGGAGACCGTGGCGCCTGAAAAGGCGCTGGTCCTGCCGCCGCCGGGCGGCCCATCGATCGTCAGCGTCGTCGAGCGCAAGCGTGGCAACGGCGTCGAGCAGACGATCTCGCTGTTTACCTCATCCTCCGTGCCTGGGCAGAACTTCCTGAAGGTCCAGTTTTTCGGCGCTTCCGGGGTCAACCCGGGCACCGGCAATGCCGGCTTCAGCATGATCAACGAGAGCGGCATCAGCCGCGAGGTGGCCCGCTCGGCCCCCGGCGTGCCGATGGCGACGTCGGCGACCTTCCTGCAGAACGCCTATGGCCCATTCGGTTATGCCTCCGGCAGCAGCCGCAGCGGCGACAGTTGCATCTATGCCTGGCAGCAGATCCGCTCGAGCGCGGCCGCCAATACCCAGGCCCGCAATTTTGGCATGATCCAGCTGCGCCTCCGTCTCTGCGATGCCAACGCCAGTGAACGCCAGCTGCTCGGCATCGTCTACGGCTACACCATCTCAGGCACGTTCGACGGGGTGATCTGGAATCCTTACGGCAATCCACCGCCGGCCGATGTTGCGCTCGGACGCACCGGCGCGCCGATTTATCCCGACGAGGGCGGCTATCGCGCCAGCCCGATGCCGATCGGCTACGAACCGGCGCCTGCCATTGTCAGCCGGCCGCGTGCAGGTCCGGCCCGCAGAGCTTCCGCCCCGCAACCGGTACAGGGTGCGGCACCGGTGCCTGCGCCCATCGGCCCGCGCGTGCCGCTGCCCGGCGATGCGCCGCAGGCGGGCATAACGCCGGATGCGGCAGCCGCGCCGGTCGAACAAGCTGGACAATCTGTAAGGGCGATCGGCGTCACCGTGCCTTCGCCCGATTGCATAGGCGACGCGGCCATGACGGCCGCCTGCCGGAGATAGATCATGATGCCGAAAAGTGTGAGCGGTTTTCGGACGACATCATGCTCTAACGTTTTAATTTAGAACAGGATTCAGATTTTAGGCCAGACCTAAAATCATCCTGTTCCAGGGAGCATGCCCGGGGCGCCGGAGGGCGCGTCGGTTGAGCAGTTTCGAAGGAACGTCGATGCGCAAAGCCCGCAGTGTCATCATATGGGCCGTGGTTTCCCTCTGCATGATCGTGCTGATCACGCTGCCGGTCAACTTGCAGACCCAGCTGATCACCAGCATCACTGTCGTGACGGTCATGGCGCTGATCAAGATTTTGAAGGGTGAGGGGACCTGGCGCCTGGTGGCGCTCGCCTTTGGCACGTCGATCGTGCTGCGCTATGTCTACTGGCGCACCACCAATACGCTGCCGCCTGTCAATCAGCCTGCGAATTTCATTCCCGGCCTGCTGCTCTATCTTGCCGAAATGTACAGCGTCGCCATGCTGGCGCTCAGCCTGTTCATCGTCGCGACGCCGCTGCCGCCGCGCCCCTCGCGTGCCGCCAATCCCGGGCGTTTGCCGCATGTCGATGTCTTCGTGCCGTCCTACAACGAGGATGCCGGGCTTCTCGGAAACACGCTGGCTGCCGCCAAGGCCATGGATTATCCGGCCGAGAAGCTGCATGTCTGGCTGCTCGACGACGGCGGCACCCTGCAGAAGCGCAATTCCGGCAAGCTGCTCGAAGCACAGGCTGCAGCTGCCCGCCATATCGAGCTGAAGAAGCTCTGCGAGGACCTCGACGTCAGCTATCTCACGCGCGACCGAAACGAACACGCCAAGGCCGGCAATCTCAATAACGGCATGAAACACTCGACCGGCGAACTCATCGCCGTCTTCGATGCCGACCACGCGCCGGCCCGCGATTTCCTGCTCGAGACCGTCGGCTACTTCGAAGACGATCCGAAGCTCTTCCTCGTCCAGACCCCGCACTTCTTCATCAATCCCGATCCGCTGGAGCGTAACCTGCGCACCTTCGACAAGATGCCGAGCGAGAACGAAATGTTCTACGGCATCATCCAGCGCGGCCTCGATAAATGGAACGCCGCCTTCTTCTGCGGCTCGGCCGCGGTTCTGAGCCGCAGGGCGCTCGACTCTCAGAATGGCTTTTCCGGCATCAGCATCACCGAAGATTGCGAGACGGCCTTAGCGCTCCACGGCGCCGGCTGGAACAGCATCTATGTCGACAAGCCGCTGATCGCCGGTCTGCAGCCGGCCACCTTCGCAAGCTTCATCGGCCAGCGCAGCCGCTGGGCGCAGGGCATGATGCAGATCCTGCGCTTCCGCTTCCCGTTGCTGAAGCGCGGCCTGTCGATCCCGCAACGCCTCTGCTACATGTCCTCCACGCTTTTCTGGCTCTTCCCGTTCCCGCGGACGATCTTCCTGTTTGCGCCGCTCTTCTACCTGTTCTTCGATCTGGAAATCTTCACCGCCTCCGGCGGCGAGTTCCTAGCCTATACGCTTGCCTATATGCTCGTGAATCTGATGATGCAGAACTACCTCTACGGGTCGTTCCGCTGGCCATGGATTTCGGAGCTCTACGAATACGTCCAGACCGTGCATCTGCTGCCGGCCGTCATCTCCGTCATGCTCAATCCGAGGAAGCCGACCTTCAAGGTCACCGCCAAGGACGAATCGATCGCCGTCAGCCGCCTGTCGGAGATCAGCCGTCCGTTCTTCGTCATCTTTGCGGTGCAGATCGTCGCGCTCATCATTACCGTCTACAGGATCTATGCCGAGCCCTATAAGGCCGACGTCACGCTCGTCGTCGGCGGCTGGAACGTCATCAACCTGATCATGGCCGGCTGCGCGCTCGGTGTCGTGTCGGAGCGCGGCGAGCGCGCCCTATCCCGCCGCGTCCGCGTCAACCGTCGCTGCGAATTCGGCGCCAACGGCAAATGGTATACCGCCTCGATCGAGGACGTCTCCGTCCACGGCGCAAGGCTTCATATCTTCAACAAGAATCTCGACGAGATGCTGGTCGGTGCCGTCGGCGAAATCCGCTTCCGGCCCTATAGCGGCGCGGATCTGGAGACCCTGCCGCTGATCGTCCGCAATATCGAGCCGTCGGGTGACATCAGCAATGTCGGCTGCCAGTACGTGCCGAAAAGCGCCCTCGATCATCGCCTGATCGCCGACCTGATGTTTGCCAATTCCGGCCAGTGGACCGAGTTTCAGGCCTCGCGCCGCCGCAATCCGGGCCTGATCCGCGGCACCATCTGGTTCCTCGGCCTGTCGTTCTACCAGACGAGCCGCGGCCTCGTTTATTTCTTCCGCAGCATGCGGCCGGAGCGGGAAGCCCAGCAGCAGGCGGCAAAGGTCAACGCAGGATGAGAAGGATCGTCGCCGCCTCGCTTTTCCTGCTGAATGCCTCCGCCTTCGCCCAGGCGCAGACGGCACCCTTCGACATGTCCGGCGAGCGGCCGCCCGGTGCCTCCGTTACCCCGAGATTGACACCCCCGACCCAGCCGACAACGACCCAGCCGGCAATGACCGCGCCGGTTCCCGTCACGCCCACGGTTTCCGTACCACCAGCACCCGCAACCCAGGCTGCTCCTGCGCCTGCACCCGTTCCTCCGGCGATCTCCGTTCCGTCGCAGCCGACGGTGCCGGCGCCCCAGCCGGCCGCGGCGGGAAATGCCGCTTCGTCTCCGCGTTCCGGCGATGTCCGTCGCTATGTCGTACCCTTTTCGAAACTCGGCCTCGGCGGCGAATACGACCGGCGGTCGTGGACCGTCTATCTGACGCCGGAACAGGCGGCCGCCAAGGCGAGCTTCAGCTTCGCCTACCAGAATTCGATCGTCGTTGCCCCTGAGGCCTCGGCGCTGACGATCTATCTCAACAACCGCCCGATCGGCCAGCAGCGCATCGGTTCGGCGGACGGCTCGTCGACCGTCACTTTCGAGGTTCCGCCAGGTCTGCTGCAGCCGGGCGCCAATCTCGTCACTTTCGAAGCCGCTCAGCGTCACCGCACCGATTGCAGCATCCAGTCCACCTATGAATTGTGGTCGAATATCGATCCGGCCGGAACCTATCTGAGCTTTGCCCGCAGCGATGCTGCAGAGCCGGCGAGCGCCGACGCGATCCGCGCAATCGGTGTCGATGGCGCCGGCAAGACCGAGTTCGACATCGTCGTCCCGGCTTTGGAGCAGCCGGGAACCACCAAGCCGCTGCTGCGGCTGGCGCAGGGCCTCTCGGTGTTGAGCAGCATGCCGAACCAGATCTTTGCCTTCAGCACCGCTTCGCTTCCTGCCGGCAGGCCCGGCAAGCTCAGCGTGCTCGTCGGCACCGCGGCGGAACTGCGGCCGCTCTTTCCCGGCCTGCCGCCCGGCGCCGAAAGTGCGGCACTCGCTGCCTTCGTCACCGATCCTCGCAGCGGCTCGCCGGTGCTTCTGATCAGCGGTCCATCCTGGCAGGCAGTCTCCTCGGCGATCGATACCATCGTCTCGCCGACGGACAGGTCCGCGGATGTCCGCCGCGACGCGCTGACCACCGAGCGCTGGAGCGCTCCGAACGCGCCGCTGGTTTTTTCCGATACGAACATTGCCTTGTCTCAGCTCGGCGTGAAGACCACCGAATTCTCCGGCCGGCGGTTGCGGACCAGCTTCAATATCGCTGTGCCGGCTGACTTTTATGCCAATGCCTATGGCGAGGCGAAGGTGCTGCTCGACGCCGCCTATACCGATAACGTGCTGCCCGGCAGCCACATCGATATCTACGTCAATGACAACATCGCCTCCACCGTGCCGATCACCACGACCACCGGCGGCATTCTGCGTCATCTACCGATCCGCGTGACGATGCGGCACTTCAAGCCCGGTCTCAATTCGGTGGCGATCGAGGCGATTCTGATGACCAAGGACGATGCGGCTTGCGCGCCGGGCGCCACCGCTGCTGCAAATCCCCGCTTTGCCCTGTTCGATACCTCCGAGCTGCACATTCCGGATTTTGCCCGCGTCGGGCAGCGGCCGAATCTGGCCGCCATGGCCGGCACCGCCTATCCCTATGGCCGGGCTACGGAGCCGACGCCGCTGTTTATCGACCGCATCGATGCCGACACGCTTTCGGCCGCCGCTACCCTGCTTGGCCAGATGGCGATCACCGCCGGCCATCCGATCCCTGTCGAAAACGTCGCCTCACCGAATACGATCGGCGATCGCGATGCCATCTTCATCGGCTCCATCTCGCAGATGCCGGCAACCGCGCTGTCGCAGACCAATATCGCAACGGCTAGCCAAGCTTCCTGGCGTCCCGTGACGGACGCGCAGACGGGCGTCGTCGACACCGGTACTGCCTTCGAGGAGTGGAATTCCAAGGTCAGCGGCGGTCTCCTGCACAACCAAATTACGGCCTTTCGCGAGTGGCTGTCGCGCAATTTTGACATCTCCCGCAATTCGCTGCAGTTCGTGCCCGGCGCCGAGGAGACCTTTACGCCGCCAAACGTCGCGACGCTGCTGGTTGCGCAAGGCTCCAGCCCCGCGGGAGCGGGCTCTTGGACCGTGGTGACGGCGCCGTCGGCGAAAGATTTGCGCGAGGGGCTCGAGGTTCTGACCGCGCAGCTGAACTGGCCGCAGATATCGGGCCACATCACCACCTATTCGAACAAGACGGGTAAGATCGACGCGCTGCCCGTCACCCGTTTCGATTTCGTGCCGTCCATGCCCTGGTCGATCGCTAACTACCGCCTGATCGCCGCCAACTGGTTATCGACGAATATCCTCTCCTACGCCTTCCTGCTGGTCGTCTTCCTGCTGTTGATCGGCCTCACGACGTCGACGATGCTCAAAAGATTGGGTCGGTCGAAATGAGGCGATGGCGCGCGCTCCTGCTGGCAGCAACCGTCGCGCTCGCACCGAGCCCGCCCGTCGTCGCGCAGCAGGCGATGATCAATGCCGGCGCATGGTCGGCCTACAAGGCGAAGTTTCTCGATCCGACCGGCCGCATCGTCGATAACGGCAATGGCAATATCAGCCACAGCGAAGGGCAGGGCTATGGCCTGCTGCTCGCTTACCTTTCGGCAAATCCCGCCGATTTCGAGCAGATCTGGTATTTTACCCGCACCGAGCTGCTGCTGCGCGACGATGGCCTTGCCGTCTGGAAATGGGATCCGAACGTCAAGCCGCACGTGTCCGACACCAACAATGCCACGGACGGCGACATGCTGATCGCTTATGCGCTGGCGCTGGCCGGCACGGCGTGGAAACGCAACGACTATATTCTCGCTGCCTCCCGCATGGCACAGGCGCTGCTTGCTGAAACCGTCGCCAGCTCGGACGGCCGCATCTTGTTGCTGCCAGGGACCGAAGGTTTTACTGGCAGCGACCGTGAGGACGGTCCCGTCGTCAACCCGTCCTACTGGATTTACGAGGCAATCCCGGTGATGGCGGCACTCGCTCCGTCGGATGCCTGGAAAAAACTGTCAGACGACGGCGTGGCATTGTTGAACAGAATGCAGTTCGGCCCGCGCAAACTTCCCGCCGAATGGGTGAGTCTGCACGATAAGCCGCGGCCGGCAGAGGGGTTCGACGCCGAATTCTCATATAACGCCATCCGCATTCCGCTCTATCTCGCGCGTGGCGGCATCACTGACAAGGCTCTGCTCACCCGCCTGCAAGAGGGGATGTCGCAAGACGGCATTCCCGCCACGATCGATCTGACCACCGGCCGGCCGAAGACCGTGTTGTCTGACCCCGGTTATCGAATTGTTAACGATGTTGTGGCCTGTGTTGTCGATGGGACCAAGCTGCCGGGTTCGGCGCTGCAGTTTGCGCCCGCACTCTATTATCCGTCCACCCTTCAACTTCTGGGGTTGGCCTATATCGGGGAGAAGCATCCGGAGTGTCTGTGAAGTCTTCTCTCGTAGCGGTCTCAGCGGCGGTGATGGTGGCGACCGTCGTCACCGGGCTGAAGGACCGTGCCGCTCTGCAGGAAAGGTTCGGCCTTGGTTCTGCCGGCAGGCCGACGCCGGAGCTGATGATGATGGGCCACATCAAGCCGACCGAGGTTGCCGGCAATTCCGAATTCAACGCGCAGCTCGTTGCCGACAAGATCGAGGCGATCACGTCCTCGCCGCCATCGGCACCGGATACTTCAGATCCGAATGCCGTCGCGCAGCAGCCTGCAGCAACGCCGCCTGCGGCGCCCCAACCTGCCACGCCTCAACCTGCTGCGACCCAAGCTGTCAAGCCGGAGCCGGCCGCTGAGCTCGCACCGGTCGCGCCCGCCATCGTGTCGGAGCCGCCGGCGCCGCAGCAGGCCGCCGCGCCATCGCAGCCTGCCGTCGATGAAAGTGCGCTTCGTTATTTCGCCAGCCGCGGCGACAAGCTGCGCCTGCAGGCTGAGATCTCCCGCCTTCAGGCGCTCTATCCGAACTGGGTTCCGCCGGCCGATCCGCTTGCCGTGCCGCAAAACGGCGACAAACAGCTCGAAACCATGTGGCAGCTCTATTCCGATGGCCGCTATGCCGAGCTGCGCAAGGCTGTCGCCGACCGTCAGGCCACCAATGCCGGATGGCAGCCGCCGGCCGATCTGCTCGAGCGGCTCGACGTCGCCGAGGCCCGCGCCCGCCTCGTCAACGCTTCCGACCTCAAGCAATATGCGACCGTGGTCGATATCGCTGCGGCAACCCCGAGCCTGCTCACCTGCAGCGAGGTCGACGTCCTCTGGCGTGTCGCCGAAGCCTTCGTCCAGACGGAGAGGGTTCAGCGCGGCCAGGACGCCTACACCTACATCTTGAAGAGCTGCGCCAGCCCGGCCGAACGGCTGGCAACAGTCGAAAAGGCGTCGACATTGCTTGGGTACCAGCCGATGCAGGCGCTGCTCGCCCTCGAGAGGCCTGCGAGCGACGGCAGCCGGGAATTCGACGCGATCCGCGACAATCTCGCCCGCCGCTTCGTGGCCGAAGGTAACGACGATCCGAAAATCGCCGTCGCGCCCGATTACGTCGCCCGTCTCGAAAAACTCGTCGGGACCGAGGGACTTGCCTCGGATGCGCTGCTGCTCGGCTGGCACCAGCTTCGCCGTAACAACGATGCCGATGCAGAGAAGTGGTTCCGCGCCGCCCGCGCCAAGGAGGATACGGCCGCCGCTTCGCAGGGGCTGGCGCTGGCGCTGATCGCCCGCAAGGCTCCTCAGGAGGCCGAGGACGTGATGTTCCGCTGGCGTGGCGATTCCGATGATGCGAGCGCCACCTATCTCGCTGCCACCGCCAACTTGATGGCGCTGCAGCCGCCGGCCGATCTTGCCGAAGACGTGCTGCATCGCATCGCCGCCGAGGTCATTGCCCGCAAATACGTGCCGACGGCGCAGCAGTTCGGCTGGTACGCCCGCTCGCTCAACCAGTTCCAGACCGCCGCACGCTGGTTCGAGACCGCACTTGCCTGGAAACCCGATGACGAGCCCTCAGCCTATGGCCTTGTCGTCACCCGCGACCAGCTGAACGACCGCAAGGGCGTGCTCGACATCCAGCATGCCTGGGCCGGCCGGTCGACCCGGATCATCAATCTCGAAGACACCTCCTCCCTGACCCCGAATGTCGGCACGCAGCCCGAGCAGGCAAAGCTTGCCCCGCAGCAGCCGGTTCAGCCGACGCAGCCACCGCAACGTCCGGCTGCGGCCGAGCCGCTTCCGGCCGAGCGCCGGGCGGCACAGCAGCCCGGTCCGGAGGTCGCCGTTCGCGCGGGGAGGCCGGCGATGCAGACGGTGACCGTTGAGCGCGGTGCGCGCCAACCACGCGGCTGCTCGACGACTGTAGATGCGGGGCAACTCAGCCCGGCAAACGCGCTGTCGCGCGGCTGGTGCCTGATGGACATCAACCGGCCGATGGAGGCGATCTCCGCCTTCGAGGCCGCATTGCAGAGCCCGATCCGCAAGGACCGTGAAGACGCAGCCTATGGCCAGAGCCTTGCCTATCTGCGTGCCGGCCTCTCCAGCAATGCCGCCGTTGCCGCCACCAAGGCGCCGCAGAACCGCCAGCGCGCCGCCGAGCTTCAGGTGGCGATCCTCGCCGACCGTGCGCTTTCGGCCTTCGATGCCGGGCGTTATCGCGAAACCCTCATCTACCTCGATCAGCGCGCGCAGCTCCAGCAGGAGCGCATCGACCTGATGGTTCTGCGCGGCTACAGCTATTTCAATTTGAAAATGTATGGCGACGCGACCCGTATCTTCGAAGCCGCAGCCGCGACCGGCAACCGCGACGCCACCCGTGGTCTGGCCGACGTCCGCAGCGTCACCCATCCCGAAGTCAACGACTGACGTTGACGCGGCCGCCGCTCTTCGCTACTCGCCTGCTTGACGGCCGCCCCGGCCTCCCGCGCCCCAAGGAAACGCCCGTGCCCGCTCTCCATGACATCCTCGACAGGTCTTATGACGCCTTCCTCTTCGACATGGACGGAACGCTGCTGAATTCGATCGCCGTCGTCGAACGGGTCTGGAGCGACTGGGCAAGACGCTACGGCTTCGAACCGGAGGTTTTCCTGAAGACGATTCACGGCATCCGCGCCTCCGATGTTATCCGCGGGCTCGGCCTTCCCGGCGTCGACCCGGCTCATGAGGCGGACGTGCTGCTCGCCGAGGAGATGGAAGACGTTTCGGGCATCGTCGAGATCCCCGGCGCCATCCGCTTCCTCTCCGCCATTGCCGATGGCAGATGGGCAATCGTCACCTCGGCGCCGATCGAACTCGCCAAGCGGCGAATGGTGGCCGCCGGCATTCCGATGCCGAGGGTCATCGTCAGCGGCCAGGAAGTTAAATCAGGCAAGCCCAGCCCCGAAGGTTATCTGCTTGGTGCCAGCCGTCTCGGCGTCGATCCCGCAAAATGCCTGGTCTTCGAAGATGCCATCGCCGGCATCCTCGCCGGCGAGGCCGCCGGCGCCGACGTCACCGTCATCACGCAAACACACGCCACACCCTTCGAAACACCACATTTCTCGATCGCCAACTACCAGGCATGGCAGCCCCGCCAAACTGTCGAAGGCCGGCTGAAGCTCGCCGCGATCTGACCATTGCGACAAACCGCCTCCTTTTTGTTGGAGGCAAGGTTTTTCCGCTTGCATTGCACGCGCTGAAAAACTAAACGAAACAAGCCGTTTCGGCAGGTCGGGGCGTAGCGCAGCCCGGTAGCGCACTTGACTGGGGGTCAAGGGGTCGCAGGTTCAAGTCCTGTCGCCCCGACCATTTATCCCCTTGAAATCCCAGTCACAATGTCAATTTTCGTTGTCTCGCTAGAGGCGGATACGGAAGGTGGCGTTGGCAGAATTGCTGAAACGGGAACCGAAAATCCCGAAAAGTCCCCAAGGAAAATGTCATTTTGTTCATGCTGCTTGCCGGCCCTACAAAAGGCGTCGGCCTTCGACGGGCCTTCAGTGCGGTTTTTGAGCGATCGCAATCATCGATTTCGCCAGGAGCGGAATCCTCCCGACATATTCGAAGTCGACGTCTTCGAAACCTGTTTCATGCAGGAGGGTGCTCAGCGTTTCCGGAGACCAGAATTTGATATGGCCGTGATTTTTGAGAGGCATGAAATGGTCATCCATCTTGCCGCTCACGGCCAAGGCCAGATTTTTCCAGTAACCGTGAAACGGCGTCGACATGACCGCGATGCCGCCCGGCTTCACCAGATCGTACATAGTGGCCGAGAAAGCCTTAGGATCATAAAGGTGCTCCACGACCTCGAGGCTTATCACTGCATCGAAGGTTCCATACCGGCTGGAAAGATCTTCGTAACCGGAGCCGATTTCCAGCGGAAGATCGGGGTGGGCCATTCTCGCTTTCGCGATTCCGTCCTCGGACGGATCGACACCGGTGACATCATAGCCCTTTCCCGCAAGCACGGCTGCAGCACCGCCGGCGCCACAACCGAGGTCGAAGATCGACGTTTCGTTCGCCTGCTGGAAGCTGTTCTCGAGAACATCGACAACGGCCGGCAAAATGTAAGAATGGGCGGTCGCCGGCTTGGCGTGTACATAGGTCGTCGCGTCTAGTTCGATAGACATTTTAACTCCTGAAGATGTGAGCCCGCCAACTCAATAATACCCAACGCAATCCTACGGCGGACTTTGACGGCAGTGTGGTGTCGTTGTGGTATTAACGTGATTAGCGCCGGAGGCGCTCTTGGCGGCTGGCACCGCCGGTCGATTGGCGGTGCCGATCATGCAGCAGATCGCCAGTTGTTGAGTGGCCGTAAAAAACAAGGTCGCCTTCGTCTCAGGGACGGTTGATGGAAAGGGTTGCAAGGAAATGCAGAGAACGTGCCGCAATTCAAATTCTCGCATCGCAGGTCAAAATAATCGCTAATTCGATAGGGTTTCGTAACTATTTAAAGTAATTAATGCAAAAAGTACCCTTAACGGGTGTGATTATGAAATAAATAAGTCAGTTGTTTTAAAGATCACTCAGTTGAATTGGTCTTATATTTTATGTTGTGCTAAGATTATACACAATTTAAATTGGAATTATCCAATTTGAATTTAAAAAACGCGAAAGCTCTTCGCATTCGTGCAAATACGTGTAGATTAACAGCGTCCCTGTCACAACGAGCCTAATGCGAGCGCATGGCGGATATGAAGCAGAATCTAACTTGCAGACAAGCCCTTGCCAGCGCGTTCCAGGCCCTGTCGGACGAGGCTGTGAAAGCCGGCTGGTCGGAGGGCGATGTCGCGCTTGCGCTTGCGGAACTCGCCGAGGAGCGTGTGATCGAAATAACCGCGAAGGTGATCATGGAAGGCTCCATTCACCCCCAGTTCGCCGCCGCTGGCCGCCACACCGGCTGATATCACAGCAACAATCCCGCCGTCTTCACCGCCGTGATGAAAGAAGCTTGTGCTGCACGCGGGCTGCGCAGCCCGTCGAGTGCATCCAAGCAATGCTGGCGTGCAATGCGATAGTGGCTCCCACGTTTGCTCGGCCATTGTTTGAGATATTCGACGGCTTCCCAGACCGTGGAAACGATCAGACTGCTGCCTGGAGAAAGCACCCGGATGGGGGAGGGAAAGCGTACTTCACTCAATGTCTGCACTCACTGATTTCTGCGACTGGAGCATGATCCGACAATCATCGTGTTCCAGACGCGGCCCAAACGCGCGGGGCAAACATTTGTTCCCTGATTTTGTTCCGTAGAAATTGCGTAGTTGCTAAAGTTCAAGCCGTCGCGCATAATCATTTTTGCCGGTTGCGGAGGGCGGCCGGCAATGCAAGCGTGGATGCGTTTGCCCTCGGAGGAAATGCGGCGTGATGTTACGATCATCAATCCATCCGCATGATTTGCCGTTGTTTTCGGAAGATCTCGATCTGCTATCGCAGGTGCTCGACAAGGTCTGCGAAGAGCGCGGATTGGTCAGGACGACGCCGGAAGCCGAGCGGATCGGTGCGGTTATCATTCAGCTCTACAGGCAGGGCGTCAAGGACGGCGGCAAGCTCGCCGATCTGGCTAAGACATATCTCTGACGCTCAGTTCTGCTCGATCGAGACACCGTCCTTGCCGATGCTCATCTCGATTCCCTGTGGCTTGCTTTCTTCGCGGTAGATATAAGCGCCGAGGCCGATTACGGCGATGACGAGAACGCCGATGATGACGTAAAGACCATTGCTGCGGTTCAAGTGATTGCCCCTAAGTATCCGATAGGACAGCGGAAACGGCCGAATGCCTGTTTGGTTCCATTCGAATAGCGTGATTTTAAGCCGCGTCGGCTTAATTCTGAAAGCCCATTCCATATTGAGGCGTCAGAGGACGACGCTGTCCGAAAACCGCGCAGTTTCGGCGCCATGCGCTAATCGTCATTAGCGGCGTTGAGGTTCTCCGGCCGGATGCCGTCGTCGCTGGACGTACGTGCGCGCAACCGAATGCCCGGGCCGCCTTCATCCTGGTTGCCGCTTGACAGGAAGATGATGCCCTGCGCCTCGAGCGTGCTGCGAACATCAAACAGCGCGTGCGGCTCGCCCGCAAATTGGCCATTTTCCAGCGCCGATACCGTCTCGACCGGCAAGCCACTTGCGGCGGCGAGCTCTTCGATACTCATTCCGATCATCGCCCGCGCGCCGCGTATCTGTGTTGCTGTTATCATGCCGCAAAATCTAGCGCATTCACCGCAGTTCTCAAGTGGCGCGCGCCGATCATGCGTCCTACAATTTTACACCAAATAGATCGTCGTGCATGCGCTCGACCGCAACCCCCATTCCTCCCACCAGGGCGGCGCGGTTCCCAAAGCGGCTGATCTCGATGCGCGGCGGATAAGGCGTGCAACGCGGCAGAAAATCGCGGATCGCATTCACAAGTTCTGGTCTTGCGCCGATGCTGCCGCCGGTGATCACCAGTTCAGGATCAAGCGTTGCTCCGATGGCCGCAATGGCGACCGCGACCAGCCTTGCCGTCTCTTCGATTGCGGCCACGGCGCTTGTCTCTCCTGCATTGAACGCGGCGAAGAGCTCGGCTACGGTGGATGCGTTGCGCCCGCCGAAACCGGTATACCGACGAAGCATCGCGACGCTGCCGACCGCGCTCTCAAATGTTCCAAGCGTAAACCCGCCAGGATCGAAAGCGTCTCCGCCGATCGGAAGATAGGCGATTTCGCCGGCCGCACCACGCGCGCCGCGCAACAGAGCGCCATTGGCGATAATGCCCATGCCGACGCCCGTTCCGAGGGCGATGAAAGCAAAATTGCCGGTCTCCACACCGTGTCCCCGCCATCGCTCCCCTTGCGCCGCCAGGTTGACGTCGTTTTCGACGATCACCGGAACGCCCATTTTGTCGCTGAAGACCTGCCGCAGATTGATGGCGTCGATGCCGGGAATGTTCGGTGCGACATTGATATGGCCAGTGGCAGGATCGAGCACGCCGGGACTGCCCAGAACGACGAGACGGAGCTTGTCGGCGGTGGTTCCGGCAGTAAGCGCGAGTTCAACGATCACATCGCTGAACTGATTGACGAGATGAATTCCGCCCCGCGGGTCGGTGGCCACTTTGGTTTCGGCGACGACATTGCCCAACAGATCGCAGATCGCCGCAGCAATCTTCGTGCCGCCGAGATCGATGGAGACGGCCAGTCCCGCCCGGGCATTGATTTCATAGATGATCGCATTCCGGCCCGGGCGACCATCGGTCTGTCCGATCGGTTTCAGCCATCCATCATCCTCAAGGTCGCGTACGACATCGGAAATCGTCTGTTTTGACAAGCCGGTCAGCTTGGCAATATCGGCGCGGGAGATCGAGCCGTTCGCCAACACCGTTCGGATTACGGCATTGGTTGAAATTTTTCGTGCGATTGGAGTCTGTACGACAGAAGAGGTCATTGCTATCCGGCCAGCTCGTTGCATTAGTTCGGAGCGCATACTTAATTGGCACGATATTGGCTTTCCAATATCGCGAAAGGCGAAATCTGAAGCTCTGTCTGATCATCTCTACCGGCTTTCAGTACACTGCGGCCATGCTTTTGTCTATGTCCTTGACAAACGGAAGGCCGCCTGTAGGCTGAAACCAATTGCGGGGATTGCCGATGATAAAGCCCTCGACCGATGGACAGCTTTCCGCCGAAGAGGGTGTTTTGCTGCCTGTAATGGCGCCACGCCTTCAGGCGGATGTTCATCCGGACGGATACGCTGATCTCGCTCTCTGGGGCGCCGGCAGTCTGGGGCGTGTGAGATTTTCTGCCGTCGGGGGGCCTTATACCTATGCCCCGAACCGTATGATTTCCGAACATGGCGGCGTATTCGTCGCGCAGTCGCTGCCAGTGATGTTGATCAGAGGCGTGCGCCTTCAGGGCGTATATCCGGCACGCCGTTGCGCCTGGTGGCATGAGCCGGATGAACTAGGCGCAAGCGCGAGGCTCACGCGGACCGATCATCGGCGGACTTTCGAAATGGGCTGGGGTGTTCTCATCGTGGACGCTCTCGGCTCGGATCTTCGGATCGCCGTCGGCGCCTCGAGAGGCGAAGCCGAGAAAGCTCTCAGCCTCACCAGCCAGGCTATCATTGCTGAAGCCGCTGAATATGTTGCGCGTTGTGATCTAGCGCCCGACGCCGACGCGCTGATGCGCAGCATGGTCTGCCAGGGGATACACGCCGCCCTTTCCAGCATCAGGCGTGATGAACACGGTGCCTTCGCGGGTCTTGCCGCAGGGCAGGCCTATAGTGCTCCGGCGCGGACCTATTACCGCGATGGCTATTGGACGATGCAGCCTCTTCTGACGCTTGCGCCGGAGGCGGTGCGTGACGAGATCCGGTTGCTTGCCAAGGCGGTGCAGCCGGATGGAGAAGCTCCAAGCGGCGTAATCTTGACCGGGCCTGCGCAATCGGAGGCTTGGCAGCGCTTTGTCGCCGACAGCAAGGCCAATCCCAAAACCCACAAGAGGGCGGTTCCGGAGTACCACAACCGTCCGCAAGATTGGTGGAGCGACCATTTCGACAGCCCGCTCTTCTTTATTCTTTTCATTGACGACTATGTCAGCGCAACGAAAGACAGAGCAGAGGTGCAACGGCACTGGCCGATCGTCAAGGCAATCGTGGAGCGCTATCTCAGTCTGGCTGGTCCCGGCAGCGTTCTGCCGCTGAAGCCGCGCAACGACCGGGACTGGGCCGACAACGTCTATCGTGAGGGCCTGGTCTCTTACGATCTGGGTCTTTTCGTCGGCGCCATGGACGCGGTGGCAAGGTTTGGCGACAGTCTCGATCCGACGCTTGCTGAACGCGCACGCACGACCGCAAGTCTTGCCCGCGAAGAAATCGAGGCCAAGCTCTTTGTGCCGACAACAGGAGGATATGTCGACTATGGAACGCCTGGCGCTTTTGTCGAGGATCATCTGGCTCTCGACAGCCTGACCTTGTCGCGATTTGGCGCGATTTCCGGGCAGAAGGCGGTCGGCTTGCTGAGAGCGTTTGAAACCCGATTGGAAACGCGCAACAATCAGGAACAGCCCTATGGCAGTTGGGGTATGATGTGCGCCTATCCGCCATTCAAGCGGCAAAGTGATCTACGGTCCAAGACCGCTTTTCCCTACCGCTACCATAATGGCTCGGACTGGCCCTATTGGGATGGCGCCTATGCCGAAGAACGCCTTCGCCACGGACTTGGCGGTGCGCGCTATGCACTGACACGCTGGTGGGAAACCTGCCTCGAGAATGGCTGGATCGGTGCGGTGGAATATTTCTCGCCGCCTTACGGGCGCGGCTCCCTGCTTCAGGGCTGGAGTGCCATGCCGGCGGCGGTTGTTTTAAAATACGGGCTTGACGCCGCAAATGCGGAGCCAATCTCATGAACATGATGGCACCGTCGGTTCTAGCCGGATACTTCATCGATCCGCATGGCAAAAGCGACGGAGCCGTCCCGTTCGAGTTCGGAAAAACCAAGATGACGGTAGAAGCCTCTGGCCCGTTCGTTGTTTGGATCGACCCCGAGATGCACAGCCTTGACCCCGTGATTGCGAAGCGCCTGAAGCTCGGTGCTGATCATCCTGCGGCCCCAGCCGCCTGCCTGAAGTCCGGGAAGAATGTTGATGTGAAGATGCGCGGGATAATCGTCTTGAAGCCACGTCGTTCCGCTGCGCGGATTTTGAATTCGTTCGATCACGTCGGCGTCGCGCGGATGGCTGGGTGTCAGTCCGGCGATCTCTCGGCGGACGAACGGCCACCAGTGTGTCGCCAAGTCTTTGTCGAAGCGGCTGGTATCGGACACCCCGACGACATAGCCGACCGGCCGGTCGCCCTGAACGAGAACAAAAGCAAGGTCTCGGGCAAACTTGAGGTAGGGTACGGACCAGATGTAACCGGGCAGATGCGGGTCGCTAAAAAGCGCGCTGGCATCCTCGCCGCCATTGGCGGTTTTAAGGCAGATGTCGAAAAGAGCGTCGACATCCGCTTCAATCGCCGGGCGGATGAAGCAGTTATTGTCCATCGCTTTGCCACCTCCTGCGTGGCGCTTTGTCATTCTGGATCGCGAGAGAGACTCGTGCATTGACGATTACCTCAGATTCGCAGGCCCGGCAAAGGTCTGGAAGGAAACGTTCGGCCGGTGCCCGGCGCAAGGCTCGGATGGGGAGTGGAGAATAAACCAAATGAGGTGGAGCAGATGAATAGAAACGTGAAATCGATCAGCATACTGCCGGCATACCGATTGAAAGCAGCTGTCGCGCTTGCAGGCGCGGCGCTTATGAGTTTCGGCCTTTCCGCGGCCCGCGCCGACGATCTGGCTGTATGGGATGACCAAACCTTCGAAGGCCAGAGCGCAGTCATCGAGCAACTGAACAAGGAGTTCGAAGCCGCCCATCCCGGCGTTACAATCAAACGTACCGCCCGCACCTTCGATGACATGAAGCTGACGCTGAAGCTTGCGGTTTCGGCAGGGGATGGCCCTGTCATCACCAAGGTCAACCAGGGCGCCGGCGACATGGGCGCGATGATCAAGGAAGGTTTGCTCCTGCCGGTTGACGAGTACATCAAGAAATATGGCTGGGATAAGCGGCAGTCGGATTCCGTGCTTGCTCGAGACCGCTGGGATGGGCCAAAATTCGGGGTCGGCAAGACCTACGGCATATCGGGTCTCGGCGAGATCGTTGGCCTCTATTACAACAAGAAGATCCTCGACGACGCAGGCGTTAAACTGCCGCAGACCTTCGAGGAGCTTTTGGCTGATCTTGACAAGCTGAAGGAAAAAGGCGTCGCGCCATTCATGATGGGCTCGGCAAAGCAGCATCTCGCCCTGCACATGATCGGTGCCATCGATCAAGCACATATCGACGCGGCCAATCGCGGCGAACTTGATGACCTCATTTACGGCAAGGGCGGTTCCTGGAACACCAAGGGCAATATCGAATCCGCCAAACTCGTGCAGAGTTGGGCACAGGGCGGCTATTTCTATCCCGGTTACGAGGGCATCTCCGGTGACGACGCCGTCCAGCTGTTCATATCAGGGCAGGGCGCGTTCCTGATCTCCGGGACCTGGTATTTCGGCGACATGCAAAACAATCCGGATATCGGCTTCATGGCCATTCCCGCTCCGAAGGGCATTTCCAAGCCCATGAGTGTCGGCGGCGTGGATCTTGCCTGGGCGATAACGAGCCTTGCCAAAGACAAGGCAAAGCAGGACCTGGCCGGCGAGTATATCGACTACATGGTTTCGGAAAAGGCCGCTGAAAGCTGGGCCAATGCCGGCTACCTCCCTGCAACATCGCTCCCGGCGGATGCAAAGCCTAAGCTTACGCCGCTCCTGACCTCGGGAATCGAGATGTGGAAAACACTCAACGCCAACGATGCACTCGGGCACTATCCCGATTGGTCGAGCGCGACGATGCTGAAGACGATAGACGACAACACACCACTTCTCTTGTCCGGCAAGATCACGCCCGAAGCCTTCGTCGACGCGATGGACAAGGATTATCAGGGGTATTTGAAGGATAAGAAATAAGGAATGCGGACGCTGGTCGTGACCTTCGGCTCGGTGGTCACGACCGCCTGGCTCGGCGGTCCAACCGGCGTCCCGTTCGCCACGTTCAAATGAGCGCTGCGAGCTCACGCCTTGCTGCGCGATGACCAGAGCTTTGGCCTCAGGGAGTACTGGATGAAACGCTCCGCACTTGATGGAACGCAACAGACCAATTTCATCTATTTATTGCCTGGATTGCTGCTTTACGCGGCGTTTGTCTTTGGACCGATTGTCGCTGCTTTGGGATTGAGCCTGACCAGCTGGGACGGCTTGAGCATGCCGAGATGGGTTGGCTTGGGCAATTATGCCGACCTCCTTTCCGACAGTCGTTTCTATATTGCCCTGCGTAACAACGCCGAGCTCATGATCTTCTACTGCGTCCTGCCGCTCGTGCTCGGGATAACGCTTGCTGGCTGCGTCTGGAATCTGAAGCAGCGCGAACAACTCGCGCTCAGAACGTTCCTGTTCCTGCCCTATATCATGCCGACTGCCGTGTTGGGCATCATCTGGGCATGGCTCTACAATCCCGCATTCGGACCGTTCAATCAGTTTCTCAGAGCGATAGGATTGGGCAGGTTCGCATTACCTTGGCTCGGAGATTTCAATTTTGTGCTTCCCGCAGTGGGGATCGTTGCCACATGGTATTTCTTTGGTTTCTGCATGGTCATCTTCCTCACCGGAATTCAGCGCATCGACCCGTCGCTGTTTGATGCTGCCAAGGTCGATGGCGCTTCGGCGCGAAAGACCTTTTTCTGGATAACGCTGCCGCTTCTCCTGCCTGAGATAAGGGTGGTTTTGCTTCTGACGGTGATAGCGTCGATCAAAAGCTTCGACCTGATTTTTACAATGACCCGCGGCGGACCGGCGAACGCGACGCTCGTGCCGAATATCTACATGTACCAGCTCGGCTTTGAGCTCAATCGGTTCGGCGCTGCGGCGGCCATCGCCATTGTCGGCGCGTTGCTGACATTCGCAATCAACTATGCAATTCACCGGCTGGTCGGCTCTAGAAGTAAAGGAGTGGCTTGATGAGCCGTTCGTCCAACATCCCTGCCGCGCTCTTCCTTCGCCTTCTCCTCTGGCTTCTTGCTTTCGTAACGATCACCCCGTTCCTGCTTCTGCTGCTGACGTCGATAAAGAGCAAGGCTGACGTTCTCAGGGGTGCTTTCGCATTGCCGGCCTACCCGCATTTCGAAAACTACGTCGATGCCTGGAATGCCGGACATTTCAACATCTACTTCTGGAATTCGATCATCGTTGTCATACCCGTCGTTGCAGTAAGCGTCTTTCTAGGCCTGCTGACCGGTTTTGCCTTCGCCTACCTGTCATTCCCGTTTCGGCGGACGCTGTTTGCGATTCTGACGCTCGGCATGATGGTGCCGGCCGAGGCCTTCATCATCCCGCTTTATTATGAAATGCGATATCTTGGGCTGATCAATACCTATGCGGCGCTTATTATCCCGCAGATCGCCATGTCGATACCGTTCTCAACGATCTTCCTCGCCAGTGCGATGCAACAATTGCCGGAGGAAGTTCTCGAAGCGGCGGTCCTCGACGGCGCCGGACGCTTTCATATCCTTCGCAAGATCGTTATCCCGCTGATGATACCGGCAATGTCGACACTGGCGCTGTTCCTGTTCATCTGGACCTGGAACGAGTTTCTCATTCCGTTCATTCTGGTCAACGACGACGCCTATCGGACGCTGCCCCTCGGCATGCTGTTTTTCCAAGGACGTTACACTGTGAACACGCCGGTTCTGACCGCCGGCGCGGTGATCGTGATTTTCCCGCTCATTCTGACGTATCTGGTTTTCCAGCGGCGGTTTATCGCCGGCTTGACGGCAGGTGCGACGAAATAGACCGCGATGCTCTCGGAGCTATGGCCTCAGGCCGCGCTTGCGGCGCACTTCCAGCGCCGCACAGCCCCAGACGGTGCCGAGCAGCAGATAGACATGGCGCCAGTGGTCGATATCGATGACGTTGCCGATCGTCGCATGGCCGAGAATCGAGATCCAGGCGATCATCAGGAAGGGCTGCCACGGCCGGTCGAGCAGCAGGTATCGAAAGCCGAGCGCGAGCGTCCAGACAAGCATGCCGACATAGCTGACGAAGCCGAGCCAGCCATAGGTGGTGAGCGATTTCAGCCAGATATTGTGCTCGTCCTCGGGAAACATCGTGCCGAACACCAGCGGGCCGATGCCGAGTGGGCGCTCCATCATCATGGTGAAGCCGATCCGGTGGCGCTCGAAACGGCCGAGATGCTCGCCGTCATATTGCTGCACCAACTGGGCGCGCGCCGAAAACAGTTCGGCGACTTTTGGGATCTGCAGCGCCACCAACAGCGAGGCGACCAACATGATGATCGCCGCCAGCGACAGCACCAGCACCCTGAGGCGAAAGGCGCCGCTGCGCTCCTTGAGCAGCATGATGAAGATCAGCAGTCCTGCGCCGAGCGCGAACAGACCCCAGGCGGCGCGGGAAAAGGACAGGAAGATGCCGAGCGCAAGCACGAGCAGGGCGGCAGCCTTCAACGGCGATTTCTTCAAGTCGCCGACGAGGATGCCGTGGATGAGATAGAGTGATGGCGGCACCAGGAAGGGGCCGAAGACGTTCGGGTCCTGGAAGGCGCCCTTGGCGCGATCATAGAGGGTGAAGATCTCCGCGCCCGGAAAGGCATGGAAATAGCCGAGTATGCCGAGCGCGGAGGTGGCGACGGCGGCGAAGGTCCAGGCGTTGAAGATCAGCGGCAGCCGCTTGTGGCTGTCCTCGATAATCGCTGCGTAGAAGACCGCCGTCAGCGCCAGGAAGGTCGACACCGCAATATACATCGGCCCCGTCGCCAGATCCTTCATCTGCGTCAGCGACAGCATGCCGCCGATATTGAAGGTGAGCAGCAGGGCAAGCAGCGGCGCGACGCCGCGCGAAATCCTCAGGCCCAGGATGAACCAGAGGCCGATCAGCCCTGCCATCCAGAGTTCGTAGGGCGCTGGCTCGTCGATCACGAAACCGGAGAGGAAGACGCCGAAGGCGACGAAGGCCGAGCCGATCAGGCGCAGCGTCATCCGCTGCGGTTGGGCGACACGGGGATATGTCGCCTCGATCGCGGTCAATAGGCGTTTTCCGTGTTGAGCAGCCGGATCGGAGTCAGGAGCAAGATCTTGAGATCGAACCAGAGCGACCAGTTCTCGATGTAATAGAGGTCGTAGGCCGTACGGAACTTGATCTTCTCGTCATTGTCCACTTCTCCGCGCCAGCCGTTGATCTGCGCCCAGCCGGTGACGCCGGGCTTGACGCGGTGGCGGGCGAAATAACCCTCGACGACATCACCGAAGGCGCGGTCGCGGGCCTGGGCAAGAACGGCGTGCGGGCGTGGGCCGACGAGCGAGAGCTCGCCCCTCAGCACGTTGAAAAGCTGCGGCAATTCGTCGATCGAGGTCTTGCGGATGAAGCGGCCGACGCGGGTGACGCGCGGATCGCCCTTGGTCACCGCGGCCTTGCCCGTGGGGTCGGCCATGTTGGTGTACATCGAGCGGAATTTGAAGACGTTGATGATTTCATTGTTGAAGCCATGGCGCTTCTGCATGAAGAAAACCGGCCCTTCGGAGGTCGCCTTGATGGCGATTGCGGTCGCGACCATCAGCGGCCAGAGCAGTGCAAGGGCGACCACGGTGAAGAAGATGTCGAAACCGTGCTTGGCAACGGAATCCCAGTCGCGGATCGGCTTCTTGAAAATGTCGAGCATCGGCACCGAGCCGACATGCGAATAGGCGCGCGGCCTGAAGCGCAGCCGGTTGGCATGCGCGGCAAGGCGGATATCGACCGGCAGAACCCAGAGCTTCTTCAACAGGTCGTAGATCCGCGCCTCGGCCGAAAGCGGCAGAGCGATGATCAGCATGTCGATGCGCGTCAGCCGCACGAACTCGACAAGTTCGGCCACGGTGCCGAGCTTCGGATAGCCGGCGACCATGATCGGCGAGCGCTTTTCGCTACGATCGTCGAAGATGCCGCAGATGCGGATGTCGTTGTCATCTTGCTGTTCGAGGATGCGGATCAGGTCCTTGGCCGGCTCGCCGCCGCCGACGATGACGGCGCGGCGCTCCATGATGCCATTGCGCGCCCAATTGCGGATGCCGTAGGCGACGAGGAAACGCTCGGCTGCAAGGAAGAGCGCGCCGGCTGCAAACCAGGGCATATAGGCGTCGACGACCGTCGCCCATGTGCTACCGCGAACCAGAGCAAACAGGCCGACGGTCAGGAGAAGCGCGATCGTCCACGACGCCAGAATGCGCGGGATCAGCCGCAGCTTGGCCCGAAGTGCCGGGATGGTGTAGGTGTCGGCAAGCTGGAGGCCGATGACGGTCAAGGCCGAAGCGATCGCCGCCATGCCCGCCCGCATCCAGGAGGAATCATGGCCGTCGCCGGGCCAGAAAGTGTGGACGATCAGGGCGATTGCGAAGAGCGCCAGGAATTCCAGCAGCCGCAATTGCCCGATGATGATGACAGGCGAATTGGTCCCATCGCGGAACTGTTCAGCGATCTGCCGGGCATAGGGGTTGATTTCGGTCGGATCGGAAGGTTTTTCCTGACCCGCGTCGCCGCGCACCTCGATGTCGGAGACCTGCTTGCGCAGTGCTTCCACGTCGAATTGATCGCCTTTTTCCAGCTTGTTCATGGGGCTTTTCGCTCGTTGTCCAGCAAGCGAAGTACCAGAAAGCCCCTAAGAAATATTTACGAGGCGGCGGGCACTGCTTGACGGTCAGCGGCACCGACGAGTTCATGGTACAATTTCAGGACATCACGTGCCATGACGGCGGAGGAAAACACCGCCTTCACCGCCTCGGGCTTGGGCATCGTCTTGGCGTGCCAGCCGGGTGTGCTCAGCGTTTCCGCCATGACGCGGGCGAGATCGTCTGAATTCCCTGCCTCCACAAGGGCTGCGCTGTCGGCGCCGAGCACCTCGGGAATGCCGCCGACACGGCTTGCGATGATCGTCTTGCCGGCGCCGAGCCCCTCGAGCACGATATAGGGCATGGCTTCGGCGCGCGAGGGAACGACGAGGTTCTGCGCCATGGAGAAGGCTTCGTGGACCCGCATCGCCGGCAGCATGCCGATGCGCTTGCCAAGGCCGCGCTCGACCATCATTTCGCGGTAGCGATCGCGATCCGGCCCGTCGCCGATCATCAGCGCCGACAACGGCCTGCCGAGCAGCCGTTCGGTCTTTGCGAAGGCATCGACAAACAGATCGGGACCCTTGAGGTCCCGGAGCATTCCCACATAGATGAAATGCACGGCATCCGAGCGGGTCGGGATCGGCTCGAAATCGCGCTCGGCGATGCCGTTGTAGATCAGTCTGGTCTTCGTCCGCGGTTTACCCACCTTGCGCGCATAAGTGTCGCGCTCGTATTCGCAGATGAAGACCAGCGCATCGGTGAAATATTCCTGCAGGCGCTCCATCCTGAGGACGAACTGTCCACTGAACGATGAACGCGAATAATGCAGGCTTCCACCATGCGCGGTGTAGAGGCGGGCAACGCGATACCTGTTCACCCGCAACGCTGAGCCGGCAAGTCGCGCGAGCACGCCGCCCTTGGCGCCGTGTCCGTGCAGCACATCCGGCCGCAAACTTTTAATTTTCTTGTATGTATCCCACATCGTCGCAATATCTGACGGGCTGATCGAGCGCCGGATCGGCACGCGTGTCAGGCCGAGAGAGAGATAGGGACGGATATCGTCGAATAGGCTGTCCTCGTATTCGCCGCCGGTCGAGCTGTCGCAGAGGATGCCGATTTCATGACCGGCCTTGCTGTGCTCCTCGACGAGATCGCGGACATGGCGGAAAATTCCGCCGATCGGCGACCTGAAGCAATGGAGGATGCGGAGCGGCTTCTGTTCTGCCATCGTTCAGAAGAGCCGTTCGCGAACGTAGATCGTGTCGCCGGCGATAATCGGCCCCGATATATTGATGCGGCCGGTCAACACCCGTCCGTTGATCTTGCGGGTGACGTCGACCATGCTCTGGTTGGCGCGGCTGGTAAAGCCGCCGGCGACCGCGATAGCGTTCTGCACCGTCATGCCGGGGACATAGGCATACTGGCCGGGTTGGCCGACTTCGCCCATCAGGAAGATCGAACGGTAGCGATCGACATCGATGGTGACGTCGGGATCGCGAAGATAGCCCTGCTGCAGTTTCTGGGCGATTTGCCCCGAGAGTTGCTGCAGTGTTCGGCCGCGGGCAGGGACCTGGCCGATGAGAGGGAAGGCGATATAGCCGGCCTGATCCACCGTATAGGTGTTGGTCAGGCTCTGCTGGTCGAAAACCGTAACCCGCAACCGATCGCCGCTGTCCAGCGTATAGGGCTGGATGGTCGCCTCGTTGAAGGCCTTCGGAGCCGGCTTGTACGTCGTGCAGCCGCCTAATGCCGCCGTCATGGCTGCAAGGCTCAGGGCCAAAAGGATCTTGGGCTGGACGACAGACATCCGTTTGTGCTCACAGAAAATGAACTCGGTAGAGCCGTTATCGATCCGTTAGGGTTAATGCCCGGTAAAGGCCGCTTGCAATTTTCCGCTTCCTTCACTTGCCCTTGCTCATTACTCGGCAAGATTGCCATTAACCGTTGAGTTACCATGGTCGTTTACGCTTGCGGCACCTTTGTTGTGGAGTAAGAGCATGTCCGGCGTAGCGCGTGATCAGGATGTGGACATCGACCTCGGCCAGTTGGTCCGCGCCGTCTGGGCGCGCCGTTTGCGGATTCTGGCGATTACCCTCGTGGGGGCGGGCGTCGCCTTTGCCGGCGCCAAGATCATGTCGCCGCAATTTCGCAGCGAAACACGCATTCTCATCGAACCCCGCGCGCCGGCATTCGCCAGCACCCAACAGGCCAACGATGCCAGCGCCGGTCCGCTGATGGATGAGCTGAATATCGCCAGCCAGGTGCAACTGCTGCAATCGGCCGATCTTCTCAAAAAGGTCATCAACGACCTGAAGCTTTATAACCTGCCGGAATTCGACGATGCCGCCAACGGCTCGGCGATGAGCGGCATCCTGGTGAAGCTGCATTTGAAGAAGAACCCGCTGGAGAATCCGCCGGAAGAGCGCGTGATCGACGCCTTCGTCGAACGCCTTCAAGTGTACCAGGTGCCGGGTTCACGCGTCATCGGCATCAGTTTTACTTCGAAGGACCCGAAGCTCGCAGCCGCCATTCCGAACGCCATGGCCAATGTCTATCTTTCGACGCAGAGCGGCGCCAAGCTCGATTCCAATTCGGAAGCGACGCGCTGGCTGGAGCCGGAGATCGAGGGGCTGCGTGGCAAGGTCAGCGAGGCCGAAAGGAAGGTCGCCGAATACCGCACCTCCCACGGGCTGCTGCAGACCAACGGCACGACCACCTTTCCGGCCCAGCAGCTGAACGATATCTCCGCCGAGCTGACCCGCGTGCGCGGCGACAAGGCCAATGCCGAGGCGAGGGCGCAGGCGGTGCGCAATGCGCTGTCTTCGGGCGAGGCCTCCGACACGCTGCCTGACATCATGTCGTCCCAGGCGATCCAGCGGCTGAAAGCGACGGAATCCGGCCTGCAGTCGCAAATATCCGATCTGCAGACCAGCCTTCTCAACAATCATCCGCGGCTGAAAAGCCTGCGCGCCCAGCTCTCCGATATCCGGACTCAGATCCGCCAGGAGACGCAGAAGATTCTGGCGAGCATCGACAATGAGTCCAAGGTCGCCGATCTGAGGGCGAGCGAGCTTGAGCGCCAGTCGGACACGGTGCAGGCCAACAGCGCCCGCGCCGGTGAAGACGAGGTCGGTCTCAATGCGCTGGAGCGCGAGGCCACCGCCCAGCGCCAGCTGCTCGAAACCTATCTGGTGCGCTACCGCGAGGCCGCCTCCCGCGCCGACAGCAATTCGAGCCCAGCCGACGCCCGTATCGTTTCCAGGGCCATCGAGCCGGTCGATCCCTATTTTCCGAAGGTGATGCCGATCGTCGTCGTCGCGACCGTCGCGATTTTGATCCTGAGCGCCATCGTCACCATGCTGGCCGAACTTTTCAGCGGCCGGGCGCTGCGTGTCGTCGATGCGTCTCGTGAGACCATCGAGGCAGAAACACTCGAGGAGAGGGATACCCCGCAGGCCACGCCTGTTGTCGCTGTCGTCAGAAAGCCTGTCCAGCCAAGTATGCTTGCCGTGGTCGCGGACGAAGAGAATATCGTCGAGGAGGTGGAGCCCACCGAGGTGGCGCCGGAGGACGACAACGAATTCTCCATCGCCTCCGTTGCGGATTATCTCACGGGCAGTCGGGCGCCGCTGGCAATCGCAATATCTCCGACCGGTGATAATGGCTCGGCGGCAACGGTTTTGCTGACCCGCATGCTGGCAGACGCCGGCCGCCGCGTGATCCTGATCGATATGACCGGTTCCGGTTACCCTACGGAACTGATGGCTGAAGACCAGGCCGCGCTCGGCGTCACCGATCTGCTGTGTGGCGAGGCCGCCTTCGGCGACACCATCCACGGCGACCATCTTTCCGATGCCCATCTCATTCCCCAGGGCCAGAGTGACGTTCGCCGCGCCATGCGCGGTGTCGACCGGCTGTCGCTTCTGCTCGATGCGCTTGCCGCCGCTTATGACCTCGTCGTGGTCGAATGCGGCTCGGCCGACGTCGCCGGTGTCTCGCGGCTGACGCGCAGCCGGGACGTCGAGATCATTCTCTCCCTGCCGGAAGTCGAGGAGACGATCTTCGTTGCCCTGATGACGGAATTCCAGGCTGCGGGCTACGAGCGCGTCGTGTTGATGTCGGGTGGTGAAGAAGCGGAGCAGAGGCTCGGCCAGGCCGCCTAACGCATGTCGCGCAAAAGTGCCCCGCGGTTTTGCGATAACGACATGCGTAAAACAAAGACCGCATGTCGCGCAAAAGTGCGCCGCGGTTTTGCGATAACGACATGCGTAAAACAAAGACCGCATGTCGCGCAAAGTGCGCCGCGGTTTTGTGGCACGCTTTAAACATTTAGCCGATGCGTGCTCGGACGCCTTGGGCGAATTTATAGAGCTTAGGGCGCGCCTTGATATGGGCCTTGCCGCGGGTGACGATCCGGTGCGCGGCGCCGGCGAGAACGCCGAACGGCGAGACCGGCAGCACCACGTCGTAATGCGCGGTCTCGACCGGCGCCCAGGAGCGTTTATACGTCTGGTCGCCGAGGCCGAAATCGAACAGCGCCACGCCCTTGCCATGCAACCCGGAGATGATCTGCCAATAGAGGAATTCGCCGGGGCTCGTATCCGGAACGAGGTCTTCGTCGATCGCCCCGAATTGGCAGATGATGTGGTCGCCCTTTCGCGAAATGCCTGAAATTGCGGCGATGCGGCCCTCATTCTCACCCTTGAGCCGCAGCACATGCATCTGCAGGCCGAAATACGGCTTGTCGTCATCCCGCTTGTCGATGAGACCGTGCAGGAAGGCCTGCGTTTCTCCCTCGGCGAAGACGTCGGGCAGGCCGAGGCTGGCGAAGCGGGCGCTCTTCAGGCGGAAGAAGATATCGAGCAGACGGTGCTGTTCTTCCGATGTCTCGGGAACAAGGTATTCGACGCCGCCGGCAGCCTCGAGACGTTTCGATTGAACACGGAATTTCTTGCGTCGGTTCTTGGCGTTGAGCTGCTTCAGCGTTTCTTCGAAAGTGGGAAAGAACGGTAGCTGATAGGCGTGATTCTGGTTCTGTACCATCGGCAGCCCCGCAAGCGGAGTTTGTCGCCCGCGCCATTCGACCGGGATGTTCTGCAGCAGCAGCAGATCGGCTCGACCCTTGAGCGCCTGTTGAAGCTGGCTGGCGAACTTACCGGGATCGATGGTCCCGCCGGCTTCTGCAAAGCTCTCGGAGAACAGGCCGGTATTGATATTGCTGTGATCGGCGGCAATGAACTTCGCGGTCGAAAGCCCTCGGGACTTGACGATTTCGACCGGCAGAATGAATGCCGTCTGACCCGCATAGCTGCCTTTGAGGATCGCCAGTGGCCGCTGAAAGGCGCTCACCCAGGCGGCGCACCAGTCATAGCTCTGATGGAGTGACTGGAGATTGTCGCGCTCCAGCGCCCGCCAGTCGTCCTCCAACGGCTGCATCGTGTCGAAGACTTCGATGTCGATCTCAGCCATGGCGAGTTTCATGCTCAGCTGGCGCAGGCGCGAAATGGCCGCGTCGGCCAGCGCCACGTCCTCTGACGACCGTTCATGGACATCAAGCTTTTGCGACTGCACGGTTTTCTCCGGTCAAGAATGCTGAACGGGAGGGTAGGTACGGCAGACGTATATTTGGTTTAACTGCACGCGTCGGGCGAGGTTTTCCGCCGATCACGGTTATTCGGCCGTTAATGGCCTATTGCTGTCGCGGTCCGGCCATCCACTTGATGATCACCATCGCCGGCAATACCCAGAGCAGGCCGGTGAGCAGGAAATAGAGCAGGTGTCCCCACCAGGGCGCGTTGCCGAGCGTTGCCACCGCGATCGTGTTCGCCACCAGCGCATAGACCAGCACGAGCACGATGATGAGGATCGTGCCGATGAATTTGCGGAGGCGGATGGGCATCAATTATCTCTCGGCATGGACAGGTCGAAACCGGCGCGACGGCATGCCGCAAAGGTTCGGGGCTTGTTTTGCATGAGCCGGTGGGGCAAATCAACTGCCGGATAGAAGGAGACATCATGGCTGTCGCAAACCCCACCACGGAACAGGCGATCCTGAGCGAAGTGCGCAAACAGGACCGCGACCGCCGCGCCTTGCGCTTCTGGCTTGGTTTCGTGCTTTTGGCGCTCTTCTGTCTCGTGCTCGTCGGCGGCGCCACGCGGCTGACCAATTCCGGCCTGTCGATCACCGAGTGGAAGCCGATCCACGGCGTCATCCCGCCGCTGTCGGCTGCCGAATGGGAGGAGGAATTTCGCCTCTATCAGCGCATTCCTGAGTTTCAGCAATTGAACAGCTCGATGACCGTCGACGAGTTCAAGGGCATTTTCTGGTGGGAATGGGCGCACCGGCTGATCGCCCGCGGCATCGGTGTGATCTTCGCGCTGCCGCTCATCTTTTTCTGGCTGACGGGACGGATCGAAAGGCGCCTGCGCTGGCCGCTCGTCGGCATCCTGGCGCTTGGCGGCCTGCAAGGGTTTATCGGCTGGTGGATGGTGTCGTCTGGCCTGTCCGTCCGCACCGATGTCAGCCAGTACCGGCTGGCGACGCATCTGGTGATGGCCTGCCTGATCTTTGCCGGCTGCATGTGGATCATGCGCGGGCTTTCCAGGCATTCCAGCGATCCGGCGCCGGCGCGAAGCTCGCGTGGTCTTGCCGCCGCGATCGCCGTTTTCGCACTGTTCCAGATTTATCTCGGCGCCCTGGTGGCGGGGCTCGACGCCGGTTTTTCCTACAATACCTGGCCGTTGATGGATGGCGCCGTCATCCCGTCGGATCTCCTGATCCAGCAGCCCTTCTGGATCAATGCCTTCGAGAACCCGAAGACGGTGCAGTTCATCCACCGCATCGGCGCCTATACGCTCTTCGCATTGACCTTGATCAACATGGTGATCGCGCTGCGCGCCGCACCATGGACCACCCATGCACGCCGCGCCGTCGTGCTCTTCGCGCTGGTGACATTGCAGGCCGCGATCGGCATCGCCACGCTGCTGATGCAGGTGCCGCTTCACTGGGGCCTGCTGCATCAGGCCGGCGCCCTGGTGGTTTTCGGTTTCGCGGTGGCCAACTGGCGCGGTTTTTACGGCGAGTACCCACACGAGACGATGATCGCAGAGCAAGGTTGAAGCGGGTGGCGGCTGCCTGGCGCAGGCCGACCTGACATAGATGTCTAACGAAGCACGCCATCGAGCAACGGCATGCCGATGATCGCGGCGCCGGCGATCAGGACATAGCAGGCGATGCGGAAGGTCCGTTCCTCGGCGAGCCCGAACAGTTTCGAACCGCCGTAGAGCCCGACCGCATAACTCGGCAAGGTGACGACGGTGAGCGCGAAGACGGCAGGCACGAACAGTCCGCCGATATAGTAGCTGATGACGCTTAAAACGGTCGAGATCGAGAAATAGAGCACGACATTCGCCCTGACGCGGGTAAAGTCGCTCTTGCCGCCGAGCCAGTAGGCGACAACTGGCGGTCCGCCGAGCTGCGCGGCGCCGCTGAATAACCCGGCGATCAAGCCGATGCCGCTGGTCAGCGGCGCGGATGGCTCACCTTGGTAGCGCCATCCCGATACGAGGAGCGCGAGCAAGCTGATCGCGATAATCGTAATGCTCCAGCGCAGGACCAGCGGGTCGAGCAACGCCAGCATCGCCGTGCCGGCCGGGATGCCGAGGGCGGCACCCGCCGCCATGACGAAGACCTCGCGCCGGTTGGCGCCGCGCCAGGCGGGCGGGATCATCCCGAGTGAGGCAATGCCATCGATGACGATCAGAATCGGCGAGATCAGCTTCGGTCCGACGATCGCGCCGCCGAGCGGAACGAAGATCAGCGCGGCACCGAAGCCCGAAAAGCCGCGGGCAAGCCCTGCGATGAAAGCAAAGGCCATCAGCGCATAGATGCCATGGGCGGGCAGTGTGGTGGCAAACCATGCGTGCACGCCGGCGATAAGTGCATCCAGCGTCAAGAGGTCAGGAGGCAAGCATCAGGTCCATGTTCTGCACGGCAGCACCCGACGCGCCCTTGCCGAGATTGTCGAGCAGCGCCACCAGATTGACCTGCGAGCCGCCCGCCGTGCCGAAGACGTAGAGCTTCATCGTGTCCTTGCCCTCGAGCTCGACGGCATTGATGCGGGGCAGGGCCTTGCTTTCGGCGAGCGGCACGACGGTGACGATATCCTGGCCGGCATAATGGGCGACGAGGGCGGCATGAATGCTCTCCATCGTCGTGCCTTCGGCGAGGTTGCCGAGGTGCAGCGGCACTTGCACGATCATGCCCTGTGCGAACTTGCCGACCGACGGCGAGAAGATCGGCGCGCGGTCGAGCAGGCCGTGCACGGTCATTTCGGGCACATGTTTGTGGGTGAGTGGCAAGCCGTAGAGGAAATGCGGCGCGGTGATCGCATCCGGATGATCCGCATTTTCCATCTGCGCGATCATCTGCTTGCCGCCGCCGGTATAGCCGGAGACCGCGTTGACCGTCACCGGATAACCGTCCGGCAGAAGGCCGGCGGCGCGCAGCGGCCGGATCAGGCCGATCGCGCCCGTAGGGTAGCAGCCGGGATTGGCGACGAAACGGGCGGCCTTGATCCTGTCGGCCTGCGCGCCGTCCATTTCGGCAAAGCCATAGGCCCAGCCCGAATTGATGCGGAAGGCAGTCGAGGTGTCGATGACGCGGACATTGTTGTTGGCCGAAACCATCTGCACCGCTTCCTTCGACGCGTCGTCGGGCAGGCAGAGAATGGCGATGTCGGCGCTGTTCAGCATGTCCTCGCGCATGGCGGCGTTGCGCCGCTCGGCCTCGGGAATGGACAGAAGCTCGACATCGCGGCGGCCAGCCATGCGCGTGCGGATCTGCAGACCCGTCGTGCCGTGTTCGCCGTCGATGAAGATTTTCGGTGCCATGTTAACCTGCGCTTTCAATGGGTTCAGAAGGTTTCCGGATTCACTTTAGGATGATAGGTCAGCCTTGTGACACGGCGATGGCGCGTCGCTCGGCATGAAGCCCCAGCATATACATCGCCACCGTTGCCCCCGCAATGGCGGTGATATCGGCATGGTCATAGGGCGGCGATACCTCGACGATATCGGCGCCGCGGATATCGAGCTGGTGCAGGCGCTGCAGCACCGAGAGGATCTTGGCGCTCGACGGCCCTCCGGCAACCGGCGTGCCGGTGCCCGGCGCAAAGGCCGGATCGAGGCAATCGATATCGAAGGTGAGATAAGCGGGCGCTCCGCGCGTATGCGAGATGATCGCCGAGGCGATGTCGCCGGCGTTCATCTCCTCGACTTGATGACCGTAAAGAATATTGACGCCGCAATCCTCCGGCGCATGGGTGCGGATGCCGATCTGGATCGAGCGGTCGGGATCGATGATGCCCTCGCGGACGGCGCGTGCGACGAAGGAACCGTGGTCGATGCGCCGCTCTTCATCGAACCAGGTGTCTTGGTGCGCGTCGAACTGGACGAGCGCGAGCGGCCCATGTTTTGCCGCATGGGCTTTCAGCAGCGGCCAGGTGACGTAATGATCGCCGCCGAGCGTCAGCAGGAAGGCGCCGCTGTCGAGGATGACGTTGGCCTGGCGTTCGATGGCGCCAGGCGTATCCTGATGATTGCCATAGTCGAGCAGGCAATCGCCGTAGTCGATGACGGCCATATCAGTGAAGAGATCGCGGTTGAAAGGGTATTGCGGATCATTGTCGAAGATCGCCGAGGCGCGCCGGATCGCCTGCGGCCCGAAGCGCGTGCCCGGCCTGTTCGAGGTTGCCGCATCGAAGGGAATACCCCAGACGGCGACATCGGCACCGGCGAGCTCCTTGGTGAAGCGGCGGCGCATGAAGGACAGTGCCCCGGCAAAAGTCGGGTCGCCGGCTGCGGAATTCAGGCTGGTCGCCGTGAAGGCGTGGTCAATCGATCTGTTCGCCAAGTCGTGCTCCTTTTTCGGTCGCAGAACCATTGTCGCGTTCGATGTGGACGCAACACCACAGGGCCGCCATTCGAAGCCGGAGCGTCGGGCGGGGGGATCTCTCGCGAGGAGATCGGTCCATCCCCTGCGCGAGAAAAGGGGTAGGCGAGGTGCCGGCAGATTTCAAGCAATCGTTCGGATGACGGCCGCTCGTTATTATCGAGCGGCCGACCTTTGCCCGTCTGTTTCTCAGGTCGGCTCGGGCAGGAGCGACAATCCAGCCAAGGTCGTCAGCGCGGTCACGCAGACATAGCCCACGAGCGGCCAGGCGCTGTCGCCGCCGAGCAGAACCACGAACAAGGTTCCGGCAACGCCGACGATGATGCTCTCGGCGCAGAAATAGAATGCGACCGCGGTTCCCGCCGTGTCACCAAAGGCGTCGAGCGCGCCGTTGGCGGTGACCGCCGTCGCAAAGACAATGCCGATCGCGATGATCCACATCGGCACGACGAAGCTGGTGAAGGAGGGCTGCAGAAACAATTCTCCAATGGCAAGCAGCACGGCGCCGACAAGCAGCGTTGCCATGCCTCTGGCAAGGCTGCCTGCAACGCCCCAGCGCATGGTGAAGCGTTTGGCGAACCGCGCCGTCACGATCATCACCAGCGCCACCGTGGCAAAGACGAAGCTGAAGCCAATGCCGGAGAAACCGGCTTTATCGATCAGGATACGGGGTGCCGTCGAGAAGAAGACGAAGAAGCCGCCCATCGCCGCACTGAAGCCCGCTGTATAGACCCAGAAGGGAAAGCTGGTGAGGATTGGGCGCAGAGCGATCTTCGCGGTTACGGCAGGGCGGGTTTCCGGCCACCGCATACTGGCGCTGCAAAGCGCGGCAACCGACAGCAGGCCGATGACGAGGAAAATGGCGCGCCAGCCGAAGTGGGCGGCGATCACGGCCCCGGTGATCGGCCCCAAAGCAGGCACGAAGGAAAGGATGGAGCCGAGAAGACTATAGATCGTGGTGCTTTCAGGACGCCCGGCGTAAACGTCACGCACGGTTGCGAAGGTCGCGACCATGGTCGCGGACGCGCCAATGGCCTGCAGCAACCTCAAGGCCACGAAGAGCGGAGCCGAGGAGGAAGCGGCAAGCAGCAAGGAGGAAGCGGTAAAGAGTGCCGCGCCTGCAAGCAGGACGGGCCGTCGTCCGACAAGATCGGAAATCGGCCCGAAGGCGATCTGCCCGGCGCCGAGCACGAGCATGTAGAGGCTGAGGGTCAGTTGAATGACGGCCGGCGAGGTGTCGAGCGCCGCCGGCATGACCGGCACAATCGGCAGATAGATGTCCATGGCAAGCGAGGCCAGGAGGTCGAAAGGCGCCATCAGCAGCAAGGCTGTCGGCACGGAATAGGTCCACTGCTGGATTTTGGGATAAGACATGGGAAAGAACCCGCTCAAATGATTTCATTCGGCGGCGATCTGTCTCTTCATCAGTATCAGGATTGGCCGGACAGACGCCGCAACAACAGGGCAGAGTTGTTGCGGCCTATTTGTCTGCGGACTTGGTTGCTCCCATCATGCGCCCCTGGCTGCGGCTCCGCTCGCTTGCGAAGCCATTTGCCCCTTGTCTAGCAGTGTAGCCGGGGCTCGGCAACGGAACACTCTTTCTCCTGCACCGCCGATAGCGATAAAAGCGGTGGTTTAGTCAAATTTTTTATAAAATTCATACTTGCAGGAAAAATGCCGATTGCCTATGCAAGGCCGGGTTGTAGATTCGGTCCCGCATCGTTGGCAAGTACATTATATCTCAGGAATATTTAAGTGATTTACCGAAGAGAGATCGACGGCCTGCGGACGGCCGCGGTGATGCCTGTCATTCTGTTTCATGCGGGCTTCAGTGTCTTCAGCGGCGGCTTCATCGGTGTCGACGTTTTCTTCGTGATCAGCGGCTTTTTGATCACCTCGATTATCCTTGAGGAGATGCGTAACGGCTCATTCTCGCTGGCGGCATTTTATGAGCGCCGCGCCCGCCGGCTGCTGCCGGCGCTGTTTCTCGTCGTCCTGTGCTGTCTGCCCTTTGCCTGGCTCTGGGTCATGCCGGAGGAGTTTCGCGCCTTCTCAGATAGCCTGATTGCTACCAGTCTTTCCGGCGCCAATTTCCTGTTCTGGTTCAAGAGCGGCTATTTCGCGCCGGAGGCAGGAGAGGTGCCGCTGCTCCACCTCTGGAGCCTCGCCGTCGAAGAACAGTATTACATGTTCTTTCCGCTGCTCATCCTATTCATGTGGAAACGCAAGCCGAGCTGGCTGTTTGCGGTCCTGGTTGCGATCGCGTGTGCCAGCCTTGCCTACAGCGAGTGGGCCTCGCGAGTCTTTCCCTCGGCCAATTTCTATTTCCTGCCCTCGCGGGCCTGGGAGTTTCTGGCCGGATCGATCTGCAGCTTGGTGCAGTTGAAGGGGCAAAAGCGCGGCAGCGATCCGTTGTCGCTCCTCGGGTTCGGCATGATTGCCTTCTCCGTCTTCTATTTCGACGAAACCTCGCCCATTCCCTCCACGCTCGCTTTGGTTCCTGTGGTCGGCACGATGCTCGTGCTGCTCCATGCGCGACAGGGAACCTGGGTGGCGGCACTGCTTTCGACCCGTGCCTTCACCATGATCGGACAGATCAGCTACAGCGCCTATCTCTGGCACCAGCCGCTTTTTGCCTTCGCGCGGATCCGCAGTATCGATCCGCCCCCGCTGACCGTGATGGGCGCTCTCGCCTGCCTTTCTCTTGTGCTCGCCTATGTCTCCTGGCGTTTTGTCGAGCAGCCGTTCCGCAGGGGCGAGCGTCGATTGCTGCCGTCCAGCCGCAGCCTGGTCGCATCTGTATCCCTGATCCTTGCAGCCTTCATCGCCTTCGGCATTTACGGCCATGACACGCGCGGCATTCCATGGCGGCTGCCGACGCCGATCAAGGAATTCATGGCGGACAATGATTGGAGCAAGACCTGCCTTTTCGAGGGCTCGTCGGGCTGGGATGCAATGCCGATTGAGGACTGCATATTCAACGGCAGCCACGCCCAGACATACGCCATCCTCGGAGATTCCCTCGCATCGTCGCTGACGCCGGCGCTGGCCAAGCGCCTGGACGGCATGAATATCGGCCTGCAGCAGATCACACACAGCTTTTGTGCGCCGGTCGCCGACGTCTCGATGGTCCCCCACCAGGCGCGCGATTGCGGCGCTTTCAACGCCGCGGCGATCGATTACCTCGTCAAGAGCCAGGTGAAAACGGTTTTCCTCGCCGCGTCCTGGAAGATCTTTTTCGAGCAATCCCGATACATCTTCAACGGCGAAGAGATCGCGACATCAGACGTGGGGCAGAGGTTGAGGGATGCTTTCGACAAAACCGTCGGCGCGCTGACATCGGCCGGCATCCGCGTCGTCATCGTCTATCCGCATCCGCGCGGTGACACGGAGATCGCAGCCAAGGTTGCGAAACTGATGCACAAGGGCACGCCGGCGCCGACGATCACGATCGCCCGGGATGAATTTCTCCAGCAATCGTCGCCTTCCTACGCCTATCTCGACGGCCCCAAAGACAGGCATGTCCTGCGCGTCGATCCGGCGAGGATTTTCTGCGGGAGAGAGGCGGGCCGATGCGATCTGGCGCGGGACGGCAAGACGTTCATCTCCGACAAGGTGCATTTCACCTCGGCGGGTGCGGAAGCCGTCGCCGACGAAATCCTGGCCGCTCTCAGGCAAGACGACATGGTGGATGGGAACGGCGTGGCCGCCCTTTCTTCCGACTGATGCACGTCGCCAGGAAGAACCAAAGCACGTCACTATCTTTCAGACGCGCTCTTTCTGCTTTTGTTTGACCCATGCCGTTACCAAAGAATCGCCGCACGGTTTTGCGCGTTGGGGTCCTGAACGACGCGCAGCGCGGTAGTGGTCTGCCCTTTATCAGAAGCCGATTGCACAACAAAAAAGGCCGGGTTGCCCCGGCCTTCGTAATTCCGTCTGTCCGAAGCGATTAACGCTTGGAGAACTGGAACGAGCGGCGGGCCTTTGCCTTGCCGTACTTCTTGCGTTCGACGACGCGGCTGTCGCGGGTCAGGAAGCCGCCCTTCTTCAGCACCGAGCGAAGGCCCGGTTCGAAGTAGGTGAGCGCCTTGGACAGGCCGTGGCGAACGGCACCGGCCTGTCCGGACAGACCGCCGCCGGCAACGGTTGCGATGATGTCGAACTGGCCGTCACGGGCAGCTGCAACGATCGGCTGGCGCAGAATCATCTGCAGCACCGGACGCGCGAAATATTCCGCAAATTCCTTGCCGTTGACGATGATCTTGCCGGAGCCCGGCTTGAGCCAGACGCGAGCGACGGCGTTCTTGCGCTTGCCGGTCGCGTAAGAGCGGCCGAGCGAGTCGACCTTGCGGACGTGGGCCGGAGCAGCAGATTCGGAAATCGTGCCGAGATCCTTCAGGGAGGAGAGGTCAGCCATGATCAGGCGCTCCTTACATTCTTTTTGTTGAGCACGGCAACGTCGAGGGCGACCGGCTGCTGGGCTTCATGGGGATGGTTAGAGCCGGCGTAAACGCGCAGGTTCTTCATCTGGCGACGGCCGAGCGGGCCACGCGGAACCATGCGTTCGACGGCCTTTTCGAGGACGCGCTCCGGGAAGCGGCCTTCGATGATCTGGCGCGCGGTGCGTTCCTTGATGCCGCCGGCAAAACCGGTGTGCCAGTAGTAAACCTTGTCGGAATACTTCTTGCCGGTGAAAACGACCTTGTCGGCATTGATCACGATGACGTTGTCGCCGTCGTCAACGTGAGGCGTGAAGGTTGCCTTGTGCTTGCCGCGCAGGCGCATAGCGATGATGGAAGCGAGACGGCCAACGACCAGCCCTTCGGCGTCGATGATCACCCACTTCTTCTCCACCTCTGCAGGCTTCTGGGAGAAGGTTGCCATAGTGAATACTCTCTTTTGAGACCCTTGGCCCGAAGGCTTGAAGGGCGTTTCTTGTTGCTTGGATTGGCAGGCTCGCGCCATGCCAAAAAGAAAGCAGCCCGGACAGGCTGCGTTCTGCACGGTGTATAAAGGGAATGTGATATTGGGTCAATATCGGTCGTTTCGGCGCGCTGAAAAATATCAAAGCGAAAACAATGGGTTATGCGTGAGGTATTATGACACCACACATTGATCGAACGGCGGACTGCGATGCCCTGACGTTTTCCATGCCCGCCGGGTGCGAAAATGGCCTTAACCTTTGAACTCGCGCAGGCACTTCATGATGTCGCGAAGCCCGCGTGTCAGGTGTTTGTCGCGGCGCAGAACCATGCCGAGACGGCGCGTGAGCTTCGGTTTTAGCGATGATGTCGTCACGAGGCTGGCCCGGTCGCGCCTCAGCGCCAGTCCCGGCAGGATCGACCAGCCGAGCCCGACAGCCACCAGTTCCTTGATCGCCTCGATGCTGCCGAACTCCATCGCCGGTCGGACACTGGTATCCGGTTCGGAGAGCCACGCATCGATTGCCCGTCGCGTATTGCCGCCTTCATAAAGCAACAGTGTCTTGTCGCGCATGAAGGCGGCGTCCGGTCCGCCGTCGGGCATGAGGCTGCCGGCGGGCGCGACGGCCAGCAATTCCTCCTCGTAGAATGGTTCGATCTCGAAGTTGCGCCCCGAAGCCGGCAAGGCAACGACGGCGATGTCGAGGCTGTTGGCCTCCAGGTCGCGCAAAATGTCGTCGGCATCGCCGATGCGCACGATAATTTCGAGGCCGGGCATAGATTTTCTAACGGCGGCAATGGCGCGAGGAAGCAGGTGGATCGACGCCGTGCCGCCGCTGCCGATGCGCACGCGGCCGCTGGCCCCATCCCTGTAGGGCGTCATCGCTTCTTCAGCTGCACCCGCGTCCTGGAGCAGGCGTCTTGCATGCACGAGCAGGTCGAGGCCTGCGGCGGTCGGCTGCGCCCGCCGTCCGACACGCTCGATCAGCCGGACGCCGAGCCGCTGCTCGAGCCCTTTCACCTGCAGGCTGACGGCCGGTTGGGTCAGTCCCTCCTTGTCGGCGGCGGCCGTAAAGCTTCCGAGATCGGCGACGTTGACGAAGGTCGCGAGCTGATCGAGGTTGAGCGCCATACAAAAGAAATCCTTATGCATCTCATAATATCCATAAGCTTCCTTCGCTGCATTATCCAGCGCATCTTTTATCCGTCGAAAAAGGGAAAATGAGATGGCCTTGGAGATTAGCGAGATCCTTGCGACATCGCACCATATCGTTCAGTCGAGACTTCGCGGAAGGGCGCGCTGGGGCCGGTGGCTGCTGGCCGTCGTCGCGCATCGCCTTGAAAAGCGCCGCAGCCGCCGCACGCTGTCGGAACTCACCGACAACGAGCTTTGCGATATCGGTCTGACCCGTGCACAGGCAAAGGCGGAGACCGCAAAATCCTGGTTCTGGTGCTGACCGCGGCGACCTGTGCGGAAAACGCGGATCCTGCTCGAAATTACAGGCGCCTTGTGGCAATACGTCCGTCTGGCAATCGAACGCAGGGAGCAGCATCATGGCCGAAATCGTATCCTTCCCGGACGCAGACAGGGCGGATGGATTGCTGGTCCGCTCACTGCGCGACGGCGTGTTGCGCCTCGTGCTCAACAACCCGCCGGCCAATGTGCTCTCGATCGCACTACTCAAGAGATTGATGACCGAACTTGATACGGCCGCGTCGGATTCGGATGTGCGGGTCGTCGTCATCGCCTCGACCGGCAATGTCTTCTCCGCCGGGCATGATCTCAAAGAAATGAGCGCCCATCGCGCTGATGACGATCAGGGGGCTGGTTTCTTCGAGAGGGCCTTCCGGCTCTGCGCCGATCTGATGCTGAAGATCGCGCACCTGCCGAAGCCCGTCATCGCCGAGGTCGACGGGCTTGCAACGGCGGCCGGCTGCCAGCTCGTCGCCTCCTGCGATCTGGCGATCTGCACGGATAGTTCGACCTTCTGCACTCCGGGCGTCAATATCGGCCTGTTCTGTTCGACGCCGATGGTGGCCGTTTCCCGTGCCGCCCACCGCAAGCAGGCGATGGAGATGCTTTTGACCGGCGAGACGATCGATGCCTCGACCGCCAAGGATTTCGGCCTCGTCAATCGCATCGTGCCGAAGCAGTATCTGGCGCAGGTGGTTTCCAAATATACGGCTGTCATCGCCAGCAAATCGCCGCTGACGCTGAAGATCGGCAAGGAAGCGTTCAACCGCCAGCTCGGACTGCCGGTGGAGGCGGCCTATGATTATACCACCAAAGTGATGGTCGACAGCATGCTGACGCAGGATGCGCAGGAAGGGATCGGCGCCTTTCTCCGCAAGCGCACGCCGGAATGGAAGGGCGAGTAATTACGCCAGTTTCAGAACCAGCCCGCCGATCGCGATGACGACGCCGGCGACGTAGCGCCAGGCGCTGGCTTTTTCCTTGAAGACGGTAATCGAGATCACCAACGCAAAGAGGATCGCGGTTTCACGCAGCGCTGCGACGGTTGCGACCGGGGCTTTCGTCATCGCCCAGAGGGCCAGCCCGTAGGACGCGATCGAGCCGGCGCCGCCGAGGAGGCCGCGCCACCAGTTGCGACGAACATGACGCGCCACGGCCACGGTGCCGCGTTGCGAAACCGCCCAGGAAAACAGCAGGACGGGTGGCAGCAGCGACATCCACAAGGTGTAGGAAATCGCATTCCCGGAAAGGCGCGCGCCGATGCCGTCGACATAGGTGTAGCTGGCGATGACGCAGGCGTTGACAAGCGAGAGCATGACGGCGCGGCTACTGCCGCGCCGCGCCTCCAGAGCGAGCGTCAGCACGCCGGCGCAGATCGTCATCGTGCCGGCAAGAGCGCCGCCGGAAAGATCTTCCTTGAGGATGAAACCGCTTGTCGCAGCGATCAGCAGTGGTGCGCAGCCACGCATCAGCGGATAGACCAGGCCGATATCGCCAGCCCGGTAGGCGGCGGCCACCAACTGGAAATAGACGAACTGCAGGATGGCCGAGGCGCCGATGAACGGCCAGGCCGAGGCTTGCGGCAACGGCAGGAATGCCAAGAACGGCAGTGCCGAAACCGCGCCCCCGGCAGAGATCAACGCCGCATCGAGGGATTTATCGCTTCCCGCCTTGACGATGGCGTTCCATGTCGCGTGCAGCAGTGCGCCGAAGAGAACGAGCAGAATGACGTCGAGCGGCAAGAGAGTGAGTCCGGGAAAGATGATGGAAGCGGAAACGCCTCGCCTTCGGCGTTTCAATTTACTGAAAGGACAACTGGGATTTGCACGAAATGCACAGGCAGCGGTCGCGGACACGTGCATATGTCGAATAGCATTCTTTCATTATGGAAACAATCGCGGCTCGTTCGGGCAATTTTTACGTGCGCGCGACATGCGTTCAATCCACGCGATCGTTTCAACTATGAGATGTTTCTAATGGACGGGGGAACGGAGCGCGGCGTTATCACGAACGAAAAGGGAATATATCTGCGAGAAATGGGCAACCAATTATTCTATGCCGCTGAAATGTAGATATTATTCTATAACTTTGACACACGGGAAATCTAAAACTTTTGATTGTGCATTCTTTGAAAAGTCGCAGCGCGGGATTGAGCCCGGAACTTGCGTAAACGCGAAAGACGCACCATCTCTGCGACCGTTAGGATGGCAAAACCATCAGAGTTGATAATGCGGAACGAACAGCATCCCGTCAAGGTTGTGGATGTTCTGGCAGTTCAGTACCTGGCAGCGGGGATTGTCTTTCGAGGGGATATGCGTCCACTCCGCATATTCGGTCGCATCACAATAATTGCTGTTGCGAACATAGCGATCGTAAAGCGGTAAGCCACGCGGGGACTGGTAGCGGAAGATGACGGCGCCCTGATTGTGGATGGCGGCACGCACGTTGGCGCAGCTCATGGCGAGCGGATTGTAGCGCGAGATCGCGAGCGCCGGCGATGCGGCGAGCACGAGCATGAGGGCAAGAGCGATTTTTTTCATCGGATTATCCTCCGGGAGCACTCAATTCATATATACGGAAAAGACACGCAGCCGGTTTCACGGCAACGCAAAAAACTGCGGGCCGATGTAAATCAAGAATTTTGAGGCCTGATGCCGTCCGAAAACCGCCTACACCTTTCGGCATCATGCTCTTGGGCTTTCGGGAGTGGAGAAGCAACATGAACCACGACGCCTATACGGATGATTATCTCGCCGGAATTCTGCATTCGGTAAAGACCATCGCGCTGACCGGCGCTTCGCCCAATCCGGCCCGGCCGAGCAATGGCGTCATGGGTTACCTGCTGTCGCGCGGCTACGAGGTCATTCCGGTCAACCCGGGGCAGGCGGGCAAACAGATCCAGGGCCGCACCGTCTATGCCAGGCTCGCTGACATTCCAGTGCCTATCGACATGGTCGACGTGTTTCGTGCCGCCGAATATCTGGATGGGGTGATCGAGGAGGCGCTGGCGCTGAAGCCGTTGCCGCAGATCATCTGGGCTCAGCTTGATGTCCGCGACGATGCGGCCGCGGCAAAGGCGGAGGCTGCGGGCGTCAAGGTGGTGATGAACCGTTGCCCGGCGATAGAATATCCCCGTCTCATTGCCTGACCTGCCGGAAGAGGAGACGGATTTTCCACCGAACGCATGCGGGTTAAAACGGATCGATATTAACTTTCGTCCGTGAGCGACTATGATCCCGCCGGTTCAACACGAACGGGAGGACAACATGGCCAAGAACGATCCGGGATTCAACACGCTGGCGATCCACGCGGGTGCGCAGCCCGACCCGACCACGGGCGCGCGGATAACGCCGATCTATCAGACCACCGCTTTCGTCTTCAATGATTCCGATCATGCCGCCGCTCTCTTCGGCCTGCAGGCTTTCGGCAATATCTATACCCGTATCATGAACCCGACCCAGGCCGTGCTTGAGGAACGCGTCGCAGCGCTCGAAGGCGGCACGGCAGCACTTGCCGTCGCCTCCGGCCATGCGGCGCAGGTGATCGTCTTCCACAACCTCTTGCGTCCCGGTGAGAATTTCATCGCTGCCCGTCAGCTCTATGGCGGCTCGGTCAACCAGTTCGGCCATGCCTTCGAGAATTTCGGCTGGCAGGTGCGCTGGGCCGATGCCGCCGATCCGGCAAGCTTCGAAAGTCAGATCGACGACAAGACGCGCGGCATCTTTATCGAAAGCCTGGCCAATCCGGGCGGCACCTTCGTCGATATCGCCGCCATTGCCGAGGTCGCGCATCGCAACGGCCTGCCGCTGATCGTCGACAATACGATGGCGACACCCTATCTCATCCGCCCGATCGAGCACGGCGCCGATATCGTCGTGCATTCGCTGACCAAGTTTCTCGGCGGCCACGGCAATTCCATGGGTGGCCTCATCGTCGACGGCGGCACTTTCGACTGGTCGAAATCCGGCAACTACCCGATGCTGTCGAGCCCGCGGCCGGAATATAACGGCATGGTTCTGCACGCGACCTTCGGCAATTTCGCCTTTGCGATTGCTGCCCGCGTGCTCGGCCTGCGCGATCTTGGCCCGGCGATCTCGCCCTTCAACGCCTTCCTGATCCTGACCGGCATCGAGACGCTGCCGCTGCGCATGCAGCGCCACAGCGACAATGCAATCGCCGTCGCAAAATGGCTGAAGGCGCACAGCAAGATCGCCTGGGTGAATTATGCCGGCCTCGACGACGACCCGAACCACGCCCTGCAGCAGCGTTATTCGCAAAAGGGCGCAGGCTCTGTATTCACCTTTGGCGTCAAGGGCGGCTATGAGGCGGGCAAGACGCTGGTCGAGGGGCTGGAGCTCTTCTCCCATCTTGCCAATATCGGCGACACCCGTTCGCTCGTCATCCATCCTGCCTCGACGACGCACCGGCAGTTGAGCGACGAGCAGAAGATCGCCGCCGGCGCCGGGCCCGATGTGGTCCGCCTTTCCGTCGGCATCGAGGACGTCAAGGACATCATAGCCGATCTCGAACAGGCGCTTTCGAAGATCTGATATCGGAGAGGTCCTGACGACGATGACAAATTTCATCACCTTCGGCATCGACGGCGTCGAACCGGAATTCGGCGCCCCGGAGCCCGGCCGGATCATTTCAGGCGATCCGCATTTCCGCAGCTGGAACCTGGAGGAAGCCGAAGGCGGCCTCTATTCCGGCATCTGGGAGGCGACGCCGGGCAAGTGGCGGATCGTCTATGAGGAGTGGGAATATTTCAGCCTGCTGTCTGGCTATTCGATCGTGACGGAGGAGGGCGGTGAGCCGGTTCATCTAAAGACGGGCGACCGGATGATCTTGAGACCCGGCTTCAAGGGGACGTGGGAAGTCGTTGAAACGACTCGCAAGGATTATGTGATCAAGGTTTAAGCAGCGCCGGCAAACCGGCGCTGACCAATGGCGGGCCTGTACCGATTTGCGGCGATGACGGCCCGTCTTTCTGCCAATGGCCGCGCCTCTATTCCCGGATAGAACGCTTTTAACCAATCCCATTAATCGGGCCTACATCGTCAAAATGCTATATCCCGTCTGCAGCGCATAGCGGACATGATGTCTCCTGCAGTCCCCACAGACATGGCCTTGCAATCATCTTTTGCGGAATATGCATGTCGTCGAATCTTGCGAGTAGGCACGTTCGCACCCAGACCTCTTCCATCGTTGCGACAACGGTCTGTTTCCTTGTCGTCGCCCTCATTCTGACCGGCCTGATGGCACATGTCGTCGTCAAGATGACCCGGTCGGCAAATGAGATCGACGATGCGCGGGCCACGCGCGCTGCCCGTGCGGCGATCTCAGCCTTTGTGGCGCGCCTGAGCGGGACGACGACGGATAATGCCATATGGGACGATGCCTATAGTGCAGCCTCGTCTCCGACCGCCGCCGATTGGGCTTTTGAAAATTGGGGAAAGACCAGTGAGGATTACGCGCTCTATGACGGCGCGGTCGTTATCGGTCCCGACCGGTCGTCGATCGTCTCCGCATATGCCAAGGGCAAGCCCTTCGAGCCGAGCGCCTTTTTCGGCGAAGGCTTTTTTCGGCAGACCAACGCGGCTGCCGATCCCGAACGGGCGCCGCTGGTCAATTTCATTAAGACCGAAAATGGCATCGCTCTGCTCGCATCGCAGGCGATCCAGCCATTCGAGACCGCCGGCGAGCTTCCGAAGCTCAGCACTCTGAGCTTCTACAAGGAATTTACGTCCGAAGTTCTCGACACGCTCTCGGACGAACACGAACTCGAAGGCCTGCATCTTGAGACGAAGCCCCGGCCGGAATTTCTGAACACGCCGATCACCGACATGAAAGGCGCCGTCATCGGCTATCTCGTCTGGCCGAGCAAAGCCCCTGGAAGCACTGTGTTTCATCAAGTCACGCCCTATGTCGCGGCCGCTGTCGCCATCCTTGCGCTGTTCCTGATCGGCGTGCTGATGGTCGGCGCTTCCGAGGCGCGACGCCTGCGCCAATTGGCGCAAGCAGCGCTGTTCGAAGCGGGCCATGACAGCCTGAGCGGCCTGTTGAACAGACATGGACTTCTTAGCCTGCTGGAAGAGTTGGAGAGTTCGGGCGCTTCGCCACTACGGCTCTATCTGGTCGATCTTGATGGCTTCAAGGCCGTCAACGATGCCTGGGGGCATGCGGTCGGCGACGATTTGATCCGACTGGTCTCGAACGCCCTGCTGGTCTGCCATCCCGAGGTCGTTGCCGCGGCCAGGCTGGGGGGCGACGAATTTGCGCTGGTGCATGTTGGAGATGCCACCTGCGACGATATGGAAAAGACCATTCTGGCGCAGTTTGCCGAACCCTTCAAAATCGGCGGACGAACGATCGAAGTCGGAGCAAGCATCGGAGCTGCCGCACGCGACGGAGACATCGAGCCCTTGGAGCTTCTCCGCAGAGCGGACATGGCTCTCTATCGTGCCAAGGCGAATGGTAGAGGCCAGGCGATCGAATACGACCCGGAGCTGGACCAGGAGCGCCAACGGGTCGCCGAACTGGAAGGTCAGTTGAAACAAGCCATCAGCAGCGGTGCGATCGAGGCCGTTTTCCAGCCGCTCGTCTCTGCCACGACAGGCGCTGTCACCGGTCTTGAAGCGCTGGCGCGCTGGCGAACGTCAACGGGAAACATCAGCCCGGAGATTTTCATCCCTCTCGCCGAGAGGTGCGGCCTCATCGACGCGCTCGGCGTCCACATGCTGAGAACATCGATCGAGCATGCCACGAACTGGCCCGATCTGGCATTGTCGGTCAACGTCTCGCCGATCCAGCTTTGCAATCCCGAATTTGCCGCGGAAGTGATTTCAGTGCTGCAGGAACTCGATTTCAATCCAAAGCGGCTGACCTTGGAGATCACCGAAGGCGTCCTGATGACAAATCCGGATCAGGCCCGGCGGTCGATTGATCAGCTCAAGCGCGTCGGGATAAAATTCGCGCTTGATGATTTTGGCTGCGGCTACGCCAGCATTGGCGCATTGCGGCAGTTCGGGTTCGATCGCATGAAGATCGATCGCTCGCTTGTATCCGCTCTCGATGAAGGCGCCAACGGCGCCGATGTCCTTCGGGCGACCATTTCCCTGGCGACCGCCCTGCAGATTCCCGTGACCGCTGAAGGTATCGAGAACAGCCGCCAGGCGGCGATCTTGCGAGAGGCCGGCTGCGATCAGCTTCAAGGTTATCTGATGGGCAGGCCTATGTCGGCGCATGACATATCCGGCAGGCTGCAGGAAGATTCGGCCGCATGATGCGCGATTGAAGGGTCGCGCAGTTGAAGGGCGAGTTCACGATCGTCATCGTCACCCACAACATGCAGCAGGCAAGCCGCATCTCCGACAACACCGCCTTCATGTATCTCGGCGAGCTGATCGAATACGGCCCGACCGCCGAGATTTTCCAGTCGCCGAAGGTCAAGCGCACGGAAGACTACATCACAGGACGTTACGGCTAAAGCCCGTCAGATGTAACTTGATTCATTCGACTCGCTTTAGCTCTTTGTTTTTATGCATGTCGTTGTCCGGGAACCGCTGCACACTTCCCGGCGACATGCATTAATCTGCGAGCGGGTTGATCACCACTGCAGATCCAGCCGGTCCAACCCGTGGAAGTGATAGACATCCTTGACTTCAGGCGTCTTCGCCAGCTTGAGACCGGCAAGTCTTGCGAACAGGATCGGCAACACGACGTTGAGCTCCAGCCGCGCCAGCGGTGCACCGATGCAGAAATGAATGCCGGCGCCGAAGGAGAGGTTGGCCGCCTCGTTGCGGTCCGGCCGGAAGGCCAGCGGTTCGGAGAATTTCGCCGGGTCGAGATTGGCGGCGGCGAGAATGAGGCTGACCTTGTCGCCGCGCTGGAAGGAGACACCGTCGATTTCGACAGGCTCCAGCGCCCAGCGCTGGAAGATGTGGACCGGCGCACAGATGCGTAGCGTCTCCTCGACGGTGCGCTCCGTTGTCGCCTCGTCGCGGAAGAGTTCCGCCGGATCTGAGCCGCTGTCGAGGATGATGCGCACCGAATTGCCGATCTGGTGCACCGTCGCCTCGTGCCCGGCATTGAGCAGCACGATCGTCGTCGAGATCAGTTCCTCCTCTGTGAGATACTGGCCCTTGTGCTCGGTGTGGATCATGTGGGTGAGCAGGTCGTCGCGTGGCTCGGCGCGGCGTTCAGCGATCACCGTCCGGACATAGTCGGAAAATTCCTTCGCCGCCCGTTCGGCCTCGTCTTCCTGGGTGCGCGTGCGGCCGAACATGTACATGCGGACATAGGCGTGCGACCAGGCAAGCAGCTGCGGCCCCATCTCCTCGGGAATGCCGATCATCCGGGCGATCATCGTCACCGGGATGATGTCGGCAAAGGCCGAGAGCAGTTCGACCTCGCCCTTTTGCGCGAAGCCGTCGATCAGCCGGTTGGCGAGTTCGGCAAGTTCCGGCTTCATCTTCTCGACATGGCGGGAGACGAAGGCGCGGTTGACCAGCGTGCGCAGCCGTGAGTGCTCCGGCGGTTCGAGTTCGAGCAGCGAATAACGTTCAGAGAGATCGAAACTGGCAAGATGCGGCATCGGCTCGGCAAGCCCGAGCTCGTCGCGGCTGGCGATATGCAGGATCTGCCGGCCGAAGCGGCGATCGCGCAGCAGCCCGTTCACATGGTCGTAGCCGGTGAAGAACCACTGCTTCTGCTCGCTCCAGTAAAACGTCGGGCAATGCGCATGAAGGGCGGCATAGACGGCATTCGGATTGCTGTAGAAAGCGGGGTTGCGGGCGTCCAGCGACACATGGCGGCGGGCCGGATCGATCGAGAGAAAGGGCGGTATCATCATGCCCGAAGGCTTAGCGGATTTGCTCGACCTCGGAAAGATGCTGGGTGAGGGCGAGCCGCCCTGAAGCGATACGCGCCCGTCCGGGCGCGCCAATCACTTTAAAAGCTGTGCCTAACCCTGAGGATTGATTCCGGTTTTCACCGTTACCGCTAGCCGGTCCGCGACAGCGTGCCCATGCGCCGCAGGGCCTCGACCTGGTCATCGACCGTCGGCACCAGTTCGCCGGCAGTGTGGCTCGGCGTGGCCGGCGCCGGCGCTGCCGCCTCTGCTTCGCCGAAGGTGACCGTGCAGTTGCGGCCTGCGCCCTTCGCCGCATAGAGCGCGCGGTCGGCGGCCGAGATCAGCTTGTCGATATTGGCTTCGATCGATGAGGCAAGGGCGATGCCGATGCTGACGGTGACCGGTACGATCGCTTCGCCGGTGCTGACGGGAAGCCGGCAGAATTCTGTGCGGATCGCTTCGGCGATGGCCTCGGCTTCCGTCTGGTCCGTGACCGCGGCAAAGGCTGCGAATTCTTCGCCGCCCATGCGGCCGAAGATGTGGTTCGGAATATACTGGCGGGCCATGCGGGCGAATTCGGTCAGAACCGCATCGCCGGATTGATGGCCGAAACGGTCGTTGACACGCTTGAAATGGTCGAGATCGAAGAGCATCACTGCGACCTGGCGCTGGTCATGATGGGCATTTTCCTGGATGGCGTCGAAATAACCGAGCAGGCCGCGGCGGTTGAGCACGCCGGTCAGCGAATCGGTCAGGGTGAGGGCGCGCAGGTGCCGTTCGGAGCGCTCCATGATCAGGCGGCAGGTAAACGCGAAGGCGATGGTGAGCAGGAAGGCGCTTGCCATGGCGGAGGCGCCACCGAGATTGGTTGCGTCGATATCGCTGGGCAGCGTCAGCGCCATCGTCAGCGCCGAGCCGAAGCATAGGCAACCCTGGACGACGAACACGCCCATCAGCTTGACGCGGCTACGCTCGCGGCGCATGTCACCAGCGGCGACCGCCATGGCAAGCGCCGTCGCACCCGTCGCCGAAGCGAGGTTATAGAGCACCACCCGGTTTGAATAGTCGCTGTTGACCCAGGGCAGGAAGACCCCGGCGAGCCAGATTGCCGGCGGCAGCAGTGCCCACCATTCGATTTTCTTGCGGTCGAGTGCCAGAAAACCCGCTACCCAGGCGCTCTGGCCGAGCAACGCAATGGCATTGCCTGCCTCGATGGAAAGCACGCTCGGGATTTCGCTGCGCAGCGCTACCATCGCAAAGCCGATTCCGGTCAGAAGGAAGCCGAGGCCCCAATAGAGATAGGCCTCGTTCCTGACATTGTGGCGCCAGGCGACGAACAGCACCAAAGCGAGCGTCATGGCTTCGGAACACCAGATCGCGAGACCTGTAGCAATATTGAACACGTCAGCAACCCCTTGCCCGTTGGCCTTATCTGTCGGCCGCTATTTGTCGGCCTTTATCCTTGCCGAGGAAGCTCGCCACTTCCTTAATGCCGCTGCACTGCGGCATGGTTTTGGGCTGATATCTGCCGGTAGGCTTTCTGTCGGGTAAACGTGTATGAGCGCTCTCGAATGAAGTAAGCATTCCTTCATCCTGTCGTGGAGAAAAGCCGGGGGCGATGGCGCCAGGGGCTCGCCGTTAACAGGCGTTTGGGAGAAAGAGGCTACCAGCTAAGGTCGCCTTGCCCCGCCATCTTAACGTTATCCTCATGCGTGTCTTGAAGAGGAGGGCAGGGACACTCTATGTAGGGATAGACATTTTCTTTGATTCCCGGCGCCGGCCGGCGAGACGTTGACAAAGGACGCACATGAGAAACCCAGTCGATACCGCAATGGCCCTCGTGCCGATGGTCGTGGAACAGACCAACCGCGGTGAACGCTCCTACGACATCTATTCCCGCCTGTTGAAGGAACGCATCATCTTCCTGACGGGTGCCGTCGAAGACCATATGGCGACGCTCGTCTGCGCCCAGCTTCTCTTCCTCGAGGCCGAAAACCCGAAGAAAGAAATCGCCCTCTACATCAATTCGCCTGGTGGCGTCGTCACCGCCGGCATGGCGATCTACGACACGATGCAGTTCATCAAGCCCGCGGTTTCGACGCTCTGCATCGGCCAGGCCGCATCCATGGGCTCGCTGCTGCTGGCCGCCGGCCACAAGGACATGCGCTTCGCCACGCCGAATTCCCGCATCATGGTGCATCAGCCCTCGGGCGGCTTCCAGGGACAGGCTTCGGACATCGAGCGCCACGCTCGCGACATCCTCAAGATGAAGCGCCGCCTGAACGAGGTCTATGTCAAGCACACTGGCCGCACCTATGAGGAAGTTGAAAAGACGCTTGATCGTGACCATTTCATGGATGCGGACGAGGCCCAGACTTGGGGCGTGATCGACAAGGTTCTGACGTCGCGCATCGAAATGGAAGGCGAGCAGGCCTAGTAATTAATAGGGATGGTGTTTTCGTCGCCACAGTTCTATCCCATTTGTGATTGAACAAGGGCTTTCAACAGGCGACGAAGACGCTAATAGTAACTATTAATGCTATGTTGAATTTTTATGACATAGCATTTGGCATTCGAAGGGGATTCGTTGCCGCCGGGACCCGAACATGATTGATTGGGCCCGGTTCGTAGCCCCTGAAGCCCTTCTCGGCAAAGGCTCCGGAAACGGAGTGCCGCCAGGAGCTGATAGAGTGGACCGCGATTTCGCCTTGAAATGCGGCGTGCTGGAAGGAAAGTGAAATGAGCAAGGTCAGCGGCAGCAACGGCGGCGACTCCAAGAACACACTCTATTGTTCGTTCTGCGGAAAGAGCCAGCACGAAGTCCGGAAACTGATTGCCGGACCGACCGTCTTCATCTGCGATGAATGCGTCGAACTGTGCATGGACATCATCCGCGAGGAGAACAAGTCCTCGATGGTCAAGTCCCGCGACGGCGTTCCGACGCCCCAGGACATCATCAAGGTCCTCGACGAATACGTTATCGGCCAGCGGCAGGCGAAGAAAATCCTGTCGGTCGCCGTTCACAACCATTACAAGCGCCTGGCGCACGCCTCCAAGAACGGCGAAGTCGAGCTGGCGAAGTCGAACATCATGCTCGTCGGCCCGACCGGCTGCGGCAAGACCTATCTTGCCCAGACGCTCGCCCGCATCATCGACGTTCCCTTCACTATGGCCGATGCGACGACGCTGACCGAGGCCGGTTATGTCGGCGAGGATGTCGAGAACATCATCCTGAAGCTGTTGCAGTCGGCCGACTACAATGTCGAGCGTGCGCAGCGCGGCATCGTCTACATCGACGAAGTCGACAAGATTTCGCGCAAGTCCGACAACCCGTCGATCACCCGCGACGTCTCGGGTGAGGGCGTGCAGCAGGCGCTGCTGAAGATCATGGAAGGCACGGTCGCTTCCGTTCCGCCGCAGGGTGGCCGCAAGCACCCGCAGCAGGAATTCCTGCAGGTCGACACGACGAACATCCTGTTCATCTGCGGCGGCGCTTTCGCCGGCCTCGACAAGATCATCTCCGCCCGCGGCGAGAAGACCTCGATCGGCTTCGGCGCCACCGTTAAGGCTCAGGACGACCGCCGCGTCGGCGAAGTCCTGCGCGAACTGGAGCCGGAAGACCTGGTCAAGTTCGGCCTCATCCCCGAGTTCATCGGCCGTCTGCCGGTTCTGGCGACCCTCGAGGACCTCGATGAAGATGCGCTGATCCAGATCCTGTCCGAGCCGAAGAACGCGCTGATCAAGCAATATCAGCGCCTGTTCGAGATGGAAGACGTGGAACTGACCTTCCACGAGGATGCTCTGCGTGAAACCGCCCGCAAGGCGATCGTCCGCAAGACCGGCGCCCGCGGCCTTCGCTCGATCATGGAGAAGATCCTGCTCGACACGATGTTCGAACTGCCAACGCTGGAAGGCGTGCGCGAGGTCGTCATCTCTGAGGAAGTGGTTCGCGGTTCGGCCCGTCCGCTATACATCTATGCCGATCGTCAGGAAGAAAAGGCCAACGCTTCGGCGTAACCTTTGCGCTTTCGCACGATTATTTTGGGGGCTTGCCATCGGCAGGCCCCTTTCTATTTGAAAAACCATCCGAGGCACTGTTAGTATTTTGTCGGTGGGAACCGGAATTGACTTCGATGTTGCGCAAGGGGCCGATGTTGCGCAAGGAAGAGTGCTTGGCAATGATGCCGTGATTCCGTAAGCCTATTGTCGGCGTTTGTATTTTAGCCGGGTCGGAAGTGGTAAGCGCCGGTCCAGCCACGCGCTTCATAGTGTTGGCGTTTCGTTGTAATGAAGCTGTCACATCCGGGGAACGCGGGCGTTAGCGTGGCTTGAAAAGCTTAGTCAGAACCTCCACTTGTAGAACCAAGTGAGAGTGCCGGCCGGTCCCAAGCGGCCGCGCAGAGAGCCCGGTAACGGGACGATGGAAAGGACTTAAAATGACGAAGAAAACGTCTGTAGCGAGCAGTACTGCCTACCCTGTTCTGCCCCTGCGCGACATCGTGGTTTTCCCGCATATGATCGTGCCGCTGTTCGTCGGACGGGAAAAGTCGATCCGTGCGCTCGAAGAGGTCATGGGTTCCGACAAGCAGATCATGCTGGTGACGCAGATCAACGCCAGCGACGACGATCCGGATCCGTCCGCGATCCACAAGGTCGGCACCGTGGCCAACGTGTTGCAGCTGTTGAAGCTGCCCGACGGCACCGTCAAGGTTCTGGTCGAAGGCCGCGCCCGCGCCGAGATCGACACCTATACCAGCCGCGAGGATTTCTATGAGGCGCTCGGCCATGTGCTCGAGGAGCCGCACGACGATCCGGTCGAACTGGAAGCCTTGTCGCGTTCGGTCGTCTCCGAATTCGAGAGCTATGTGAAGCTCAACAAGAAGATTTCGCCCGAAGTGGTCGGCGCCGCCAGCCAGATCGACGACTATTCCAAGCTCGCCGATACGGTCGCCTCGCATCTGTCGATCAAGATCACCGAGAAGCAGGAGATGCTGGAGACCACCAGCGTCAAGGCTCGCCTCGAAAAAGCCCTCGGCTTCATGGAAGGCGAGATTTCGGTCCTGCAGGTCGAAAAGCGCATCCGCTCGCGCGTCAAGCGCCAGATGGAGAAGACCCAGCGCGAATACTACCTGAACGAACAGATGAAGGCGATCCAGAAGGAGCTCGGCGACGGTGAGGAAGGCCGCGACGAGATGAGCGAGCTGGAAGAGCGCATCTCCAAGACCAAGCTGTCGAAAGAGGCCCGTGAAAAGGCCGATGCAGAGCTGAAGAAGCTGCGCCAGATGAGCCCGATGTCGGCCGAAGCCACCGTCGTGCGCAATTATCTGGACTGGCTGCTCGGCATTCCGTGGGGCAAGAAGTCGAAGATCAAGGCCGATCTCAATAATGCCGAGAAGATTCTCGAAGCCGATCACTTCGGTCTCGACAAGGTCAAGGAGCGCATTGTCGAATATCTGGCCGTGCAGGCTCGCGCCACCAAGATCAAGGGCCCGATCCTCTGCCTCGTCGGCCCTCCGGGTGTCGGCAAGACCTCGCTCGCTCAGTCGATCGCCAAGGCGACCGGCCGTGAGTATGTCCGCATGGCGCTTGGCGGCGTTCGCGACGAAGCCGAAATCCGTGGTCACCGCCGCACCTATATCGGCTCGATGCCCGGCAAGGTCATCCAGTCGATGAAGAAGGCCAAGAAGTCGAACCCGCTCTTCCTGCTCGACGAGATCGACAAGCTCGGCCAGGACTATCGCGGCGATCCGTCTTCGGCCCTGCTCGAGGTGCTCGATCCGGCACAGAACTCGACCTTCATGGACCATTATCTGGAGGTCGAATACGACCTGTCGGATGTGATGTTCATCACGACGGCGAATACGCTGAACATCCCGGCTCCGCTGATGGACCGCATGGAGATCATCCGTATCGCCGGCTACACCGAAGATGAAAAGCGCGAGATCGCCAAGCGGCATCTGCTGCCGAAGGCCATCAAGGAACATGCGTTGCAGCCGGAAGAGTTCTCGGTCAACGACGACGCCCTGATGTCCATCAGCCAGCACTACACCCGTGAAGCCGGCGTCCGCAGCTTCGAACGCGAACTGATGAAGCTCGCCCGCAAGGCGGTGACCGAGATCATCAAGGGCAAGACGAAGTCCGTCCATGTGACGGCTGCCAACATCTCTGATTATCTGGGCGTCCCGCGCTTCCGCCATGGCGAAGCCGAGGGCGAGGATCAGGTCGGGGTTGTCACAGGTCTTGCCTGGACGGAAGTCGGCGGCGAGCTGCTGACCATCGAAGGCGTGATGATGCCGGGCAAGGGCCGTATGACGGTCACCGGCAATCTGAAAGAAGTGATGAAGGAATCGATCTCGGCGGCGGCCTCTTATGTCCGTTCGCGCGCTGTCGATTTCGGCATCGAGCCGCCGCGCTTCGACAAGAGCGACATCCACGTGCACGTGCCGGAAGGTGCGACGCCGAAGGACGGCCCCTCGGCCGGCGTCGCCATGGCGACCGCGATCGTCTCGATCATGACCGGTATCCCGGTGAACAGGCACGTGGCCATGACCGGTGAAATCACCCTTCGCGGCCGTGTGCTGCCGATCGGCGGTCTCAAGGAAAAGCTGCTCGCAGCGCTTCGCGGCGGCATCAAGAAGGTGCTGATTCCGGAGGAAAACGCCAAGGATCTGGCGGAGATTCCGGATAACGTGAAGAACAGCATGGAGATCATCCCGGTGTCCCGCATGGGCGAGGTGATCAAGCATGCGCTGATCCGCCGGCCGGAGCCGATTGAATGGGACGGCACGGTGGAAACGCCGGTCATCGCAACGGTCGAAGGCCTCGACGAGACGGGCGCGACCATAGCGCATTGAGTGGCCTCGGCCACATTTATGCCCCATTGGCTGAAAACTCGGAAAAAGGCTGGCGGAAACGCCAGCCTTTTTTGTGAAAACGTCATGTAGACGCTTGCTTTTCCTTGATTTGCAGGGCTTTTGGGTTCCCGGCGGGCCTGATGATACCTATTCGGCGCCTAGCTTATATTGAGTCGTTTCGTACCATTTAGAAAGGGGTGGAAACATGAACAAGAATGAACTCGTGTCCGCAGTCGCCGAAAAGGCAGGACTGACGAAGTCTGACGCGGCTTCCGCTGTTGACGCGGTTTTCGACGTTGTCCAGGGTGAACTCAAGAACAAGGGCGACATCCGCCTTGCAGGGTTCGGCAGCTTCACCGTTTCTCATCGTGCCGCATCGAAGGGCCGCAACCCTTCGACGGGCGCTGAAGTCGACATTCCGGCTCGCAACGTGCCGAAGTTCACGCCTGGCAAGGGCCTGAAAGACGCCGTCAACGGCTGATCTGAGATTATCCGCCAGCCGTAAACGAGACCGGCTGTGCAGGATTTGGAAAGGGGTTCGGCTTTGCCGGACCCCTTTTGCTTGGCCCTTTGCTTTGTCGGGCCCTTTGCTTTGTAGCTCTTGCCGCGATGCGGGCTTTGATTTACGACATCTCTGTTCTCAGGGCGGGGTGAAACTCCCCACCGGCGGTAAGGGTCTCGGCCTGAGCCCGCGAGCGCTTTCCCGAGCTGTCGCTTGGGAAAGGTCAGCAGATCCGGTGCGATTCCGGAGCCGACGGTTAAAGTCCGGATGGAAGAGAATGAGTGTCGGCCGTGCGAGGGGCGGGGATCTGCCGTGTCGTTCTAAGCCCGGCCTCATGCGTCCTGATTTATGTTGGTCCCTGCATAATTCCTTAAATCGGAATCGATCTAAGGATTAAGATTATGCAGTAACTTAAAGTTCTACAGCGACCTTTGCGCGTCTGAAAAGACGCGCGGCGCTGTAGTTTTTGGATGAAAGACATGAGTCAGAATTCTCTTGCGGTCGAGCCGTCCCGCGCCATTGTCGGTGCACTCTGGATGGTCCTTGCCGGCATCGCCTTTTCGCTTCTCAACGTCGTCACCCAATGGCTGACGATGAAGCTTGCCTTTCCCTCGGCCTCGGCAGCCTTCTGGCAATATGGCTTCGCCTTCCTGTTTTCGCTGCCGTTCCTTCGCAGGCTCGGCCTGGCGGCGATGCGCACACACTATCCCTGGCGTCACCTGGCGCGCGTCGTGCTTGCGGCGCTCGGGGTCGAGGCTTGGGTCGCCGGCCTTGCCGCGGTGCCGATCTGGCAGGCGATCGCACTGGTAATGACCTCGCCCTTCTTCATCATTCTCGGCGCCCGGCTTTTCCTGGGAGAGCGCGTCGGTCCGGCCCGCTGGGCCGCGACCGCAGCCGGTTTCACCGGCGCGATGATCATCCTGCAGCCATGGTCTGATGGTTTTGGCTGGGCGGCACTCTTGCCGGTGCTCTCGGCGCTGCTCTGGGGCGCCTCGTCGCTGATCACCAAGAGCCTGACGGGCATCGAGCGACCGGAGACGATCACCGTCTGGCTGCTCGTTCTGCTGACGCCGATAAACGGCGGGCTGGCGCTTGCGGCAGGCTTTGCAGTGCCGACGGGTGCAACTCTTGCTTTGTTCCTGCTGGCCGGGCTGCTGACCGCCGCAGCGCAGTATTTCCTGACGCTTGCCTATGCCGCAGCCGATGCCGCCTACGTCCAACCTTTCGACGATCTGAAGCTGCCGCTGAACGTGCTGGCCGGTTGGTTGTTTTTCGGCTATGCGCCGGCGGGCTACCTCTGGCTCGGAGCAGCGCTTATCCTTTCCGCCTCGCTCTTCATCATGCGAAACGAGATGCGCAGAGAGCGGAAACCTGCCTGAGGTGCCAAAAAAGCGATGCTCCGCCTCTACCAGCGCTGATGCACATGCGGCGCGATCAGCCGCTCGTAGATCTCGCGCGTCGCCGCCATGACATCGGCCGACAGCGGTGCAAGATCGGCGGCGGCCGCATTGGCTTTCGCCTGTTCGCCATTGCGGGCGCCGGGGATGACGACGGTGACGGCTTCCGCCATCAGGATCCAGCGGAGCGCAAAGGCCGCCATGGTTGCGCCCTGAGGTACAAGCTTGCGCACCTCTTCCACCGCCTGCAGGCCGACTTCGAAGGGAACGCCGGCAAAGGTTTCGCCGACGTCGAAGGCTTCGCCGTGGCGGTTGAAATTGCGGTGGTCGTCGCTGGCAAAGTGGGTCTCCCGGGTAATCTTGCCGGAGAGCAGGCCGCTTGCCAGCGGCACGCGGGCAATGATCGCAACATTCCTGCGGCGCGCTTCCTGGAAGAACAGGTGGTCGGGACGTTGGCGGAAGATGTTGTAGATGATCTGGATGCTGACGACGCCGGGATACTCGATCGCCTTCAGTCCGTCCTCGACCTTTTCGACGCTGACGCCGTAACCTTTGATCTTGCCGGCTGTCTGCAGCGCGTTCAGGTCCTCGAAGACCTCAGGCTGGTAAAGCACCTCACGCGGCGGGCAGTGGAGCTGCAAGAGGTCGAGGCTGTCGACGGCAAGATTCTCAAGGCTGCGGTCGATGAAGCCTTCGAGGTTGACCTTCGAATAGCCTTCGGCGACATGCGGGTTGAGGCGACGGCCCGCCTTGGTGGCGACCATCGGCCGCTGGCCGCCGCGCGCCTTCAGGACGTCGGCGATGATCTTTTCCGAGCGGCCGTCGCCATAGACGTCAGCCGTATCGATGAAGGTCATGCCGGCATCGAGTGCGGCGTTGAGCGCGGCGCGCCCATCAGCCTCGCTGATATCGCCCCATGAGCCGCCGATCTGCCAGGCGCCGAAGCCGACATTGGTGACGGTGAAGGGCATGCGGCCGAAAGCATGGTGTTTCATGAAAAATTCTCCCAATGCATGTTGCCCGGAAGTGTGCAGCGGTTCCGGGACAACGACATGCATAAAAACAAAGGGCTAAAGCGCGTCGCATGAATCAAGTTTCAATGCGACGTGCTTTAAGTGATGAAAGATATCGGCCTATCAGTCGGGCGAGGATGCGGCAATTGCCGATCCGGCTTTGATTGGTCGCCTCGATGAAATATCGTTCCGCTACAAAGCTTCAACCGCAATGAATGGAAAAGGAAAGATCATGGAGATCAAACCCGCCGGCTCTCGCCCCTCGATGAAGCCGCCAGCCGATTATTTCACCGGCGCCGTTCGCCAGGATCCGCTGATGGAAACGCCAGAACCGGCCCGGATGCGGGCAACCTCCGTCACTTTCGAACCCGGCGCCCGCACCGCCTGGCACACGCATCCACTCGGCCAGACGCTGATCGTGACCTCAGGCAGGGGCCTCGTCCAGAGCTGGGGCGGTGGGATAAGCGAGATCCGCGCCGGCGACACGGTATGGTTTTCGCCGGGCGAAAAACATTGGCACGGTGCCGCCGCGGACACGGCGATGACACACATCGCCATTCACGAGGCGCTGGACGGCAAGCATGTCGACTGGATGGAGCATGTCAGCGACGCGCAATATTCCGGCAAGGTGTAGGACCGGTTAGAGCCGCTTCAGGCAATAGGAAAAATGCGCATGTGATTCGACTGTCAGGAACTCGAATTGCCAGCCGCAGTCCTTGCAGAATTTGGTGACCGCCTCGACGACGCCATAGACGATCGGCTTGACCGTATTGCCGGTGCAGAAATCATGCCCGGCAATGCGCCCCGTCCGCTTCACCTTCTTTTCACAGAGCAGCAGTTCCTGCCAGGTGAGCTCGAAGGAATGGTCGGTATCGATATAGGCCCAGTCGAGGAAATCGTCCTCGAATTCTGCGAGCTTTTCCAGCGATGTGCCCTGCATCAGATGCAGCCGGCCGGCCTCGATCTCGGCCGAAAACGTCGTGTGGATGGTGTCGAGGCCGGAGCTGTAACGATCCATCGACCAGGGATCAATCAGGTAAAGCTGCGCCGGGCGATTCTTTTCCAGGATCTCCGCCGTATAGTCGCCGAAGGCTGCACCCACTTCGACGCCGATGCCGCCGTTGGGGATCCGGTAGAGCAACTCGCCGCGATCCGGCAGCAGGCGGGCGTTTTCCATATGATGGGCGCTGAGCGGAGTGCGCGGCATGCTCGCCCGGAGCGCCTGCCTGTCTTCACGTGTCTTCATCTCTGATCTCGGGATTACGGGCGACTGACGGCCCTGATTTGGTATGCGGCGAACGTAGGAGCAGCCGAAGCCGATGACAACCACATGACGGGAATTTGCTTCTTTCGAACAAATCGCTAAGTTTCATCTGTGGACTGACGAGAGCCTCGGGAGGAGCGATTTCATGAGACGCATGTGGCCTGAAGAGTTCAACGCCATCATCAAAGGGGCCGAGGAGGTGATGTTGGAATCACCGGCAGAGGCCGGCGAAGCACCGCTGCACCGCAAGGCGCTGAAGGCACGCATCAGCATGGAGGATTACGAGCGGATCTGGCCGTTTGCCGAGATGCGCTTCCGGCTTGGTGAGGAAGCCCTGGAAGGCAAGGCCATCACGCTGATCACCACCAACCCGCATTACCACGCCTGGCACCCGAAGGACGGCGGCAGCGTCGAATCCGTGTCGGACAGCGGCCGCCATTTCAAGACGGATTATATCGTCGTGCACTTCCTGCTCGACGACGTGAAGGAAACATCCCCCGCCTGAGAGGTCTAAGCCCGGCACAGGCCGCTGAAGCGCATCGCGTCGAACTTGATTCGCGCGACGCGCTTTAGTTCTTCGTCCCGGAACCTCTGCACGCGTCCTGATGCCATGCATTGGGCCACACCAGTGTCTCCTGACGCGGAATTGATTTCGACGCTGATGACAACCGCGGCGATATCGCTAAGTTTGGCGAATATGTTCCCATGAAATTGGAGGTTCCCGTGACGGCGAACGTGTTGGATATTCCTGTCAAAACAGTGGATGGTCGTGAAACCGCGCTCAACGAATACACGGGCCGCGTGCTCCTGGTCGTCAATGTCGCCTCGAAATGCGGGCTGACCGTTCAATATGAGGGGCTCGAAAAGCTCTATGGCGAAAAGCGCGAACGCGGCTTCGTTATCGCCGCTTTCCCCGCCAACGACTTCAAGGGCCAGGAGCCCGGCACCGACGCCGAGATTCTCGATTTCTGCACCAGCACCTACGATGTCACCTTCCCAATCTTTTCGAAGATCTCCGTCAAAGGCGAAGCCCAGCACCCGCTCTACCGGCAGCTGACGAAGTCTGGCGTGAAGACGACAGGTGAGGGCCCGATGCGCGAACGGCTGAAATCCCACGGCATGTCAGGTGGCGACGAGGACGACATTCTCTGGAACTTCGAAAAATTCCTGATCGGCCGCGACGGCAAAGTCGCCGCCCGCTTCGCGCCGGATGTGACGGCCGATGATTCGCGGCTGGTTTCGGCGGTGGATAAAGAACTGGCGAAGGGATGAATGGTGGGCGATGAGCCCCGACTGTCACGATTCTAAAGCGCGTCGCGATCTTTCCGATTCGCTTCTCGCGCTTTAGCTCCTTGTTTTGCGCATGTCGTTGCTGCAAAACCGCTGCACACTTTTACGCGACATGCTTTAGAACGCCACTTCGGAATCCCGAAATTCCCCGCTTCGGGATTCCGAAATCCGCGGCGCTTCCCGAGGTGTCGACAGAAAAAAACATGCAATGATTTCAATCCCACAACCAATTTCGGGATTCCGAAGTGCTATATAGAGTCTGGTGGGGAGTCAGAGCGACGGCGCTCGACCGCGATCAGAGACGCTGTCACAGTCAAAAAGCCATGGATGCCGTCGGGCTAGCAAGCGCGCATGGACCACGATGATTCGCTGAGAACGATCGTCAGATCCCAAGTACGGTTACAAGCGGGGGCGTAAAGTCCTTGAAGCCCACTCTCGGCCAGTCGCACCGCCTGTCAAACCGCGTCTTTGGTTCGTGGCGCTGGCATTGCGGATTCGTCTTGAAGGCGTATCCGGGCAGCCTGACATATCTGGCGCCTGGCGTATAAAGGGCGACCGCGATGCACAGCGTCAATGCGGAGCAGAGAGACCTCATGGCACACCTCCAGGCATTGTGAGCCTTCAAGCGCGGAGATTTCCGGGCGACGAATTCTCCCACTTTTGCTGGCCCTCATCCATTCGCCCAATAGGGGGTGGCTGCAGCGGCCGGGAGTAGTCCGTTTTGGTGGAGCGTTGGCTTCAGACGGCGCCCCCGCATCTGGCCCTGCTGAGCGCTTTCACCGGATCAGTGGCCGATTGGAGCCCCGGATAGGTGGTGAAGCAATGCGGGCGTCTGCCTGCGAAGCCTCAACATCATCCAGCTATTAATACTTTATGGGAGGAAAAGAATGGTGGGCGATGACGGACTCGAACCGCCGACATCCTCGGTGTAAACGAGGCGCTCTACCAACTGAGCTAATCGCCCATCGCAAACGAAGCCGGATCGGCCTGCCGCGTTGGTGGCCGTGATCTATGCGGATCGCGGCAAAACCGCAAGAGCGTTTGTGAAGATTTTTTGATTTTTTTGGCGGCGGCCCCGTTCCTTCCGATACCCGTCGGGTGCGGCCGGCTGTGGATAAAGGGGAGGGGGCATGTCGGCTTCGACCGTGCCGGCGGCTTCGACCCGGCCTCGGTGCTGCAGCGGGAAACGGATTTGCCGCCTTTTCCTTCATTCCGTGCGGCCTTGCCAAAACAATTCAACGGCTGTCATGGTTTTGTCTCCAAACCTGCTTGACACTAAAAGGCGAACCCCGTAGTTAGCCGCTCATCGAAACGGGCAGCCGTTTTGGTGAGGGTGCGAAAGCATCCGGACTGCTTGAAATGAATTGCGGGTGTAGCTCAGTTGGTTAGAGTGCCGGCCTGTCACGCCGGAGGTCGCGGGTTCGAGCCCCGTCACTCGCGCCATTTCAAGTCTTGTAAAAACGCAAAGCGATTTGTTGTTTGTCCGGCTTTCTTCACCCTCGCGGCCGCAAATGGCCGATCAATGCGCGGGTGTAGCTCAGTCGGTTAGAGTGCCGGCCTGTCACGCCGGAGGTCGCGGGTTCGAGCCCCGTCACTCGCGCCATTATCTTCACCAAGCCATGCAGTTTCCACTGGTCAGACATGCAGCTTCACACGGCTTGGGCGGATTTGTCGCGACATCGTTGCATCTGCTTGATAATGTCCGCGCGCCACGCGTCGAATTGCCTCTGTAAATCTCTTGCGCCGGGGCTTCGGCTGCGCTAACCACGGCTTGTTGCAACGCACGTTCGCTTGCCGGGCATTTGCCCAAATGTGCCGCCTGGCGCCTCCGGCAAGCAGGGATGAACATGATGACTGAACTGCTCAGTTCCTATATTCCGATCGCTATCTTCATCGCTATCGCGCTCGTTATCGGCCTGGCGCTGCTCATTGCGCCGTTCGCCGTGGCTTTCAAAGCGCCCGATTCGGAAAAGCTCTCGGCTTACGAATGCGGCTTCAACGCGTTCGACGATGCCCGCATGAAGTTCGACATCCGCTTCTACCTTGTATCGATCCTCTTCATCATCTTCGACCTGGAAGTCGCTTTCCTCTTCCCCTGGGCCGTTTCCTTCGGCGCCATCGGCTGGTTCGGCTTCTGGTCCATGATGGTCTTCCTCTTCGTGCTGACCATCGGCTTTATCTATGAATGGAAAAAGGGAGCCCTGGAATGGGAGTAGCCCCTGTGAGCAATCAGCCACTCGTCGCCCAGCAGCCGAAGGGGATCATCGATCCCTCGACCGGCAAGCCGATCGGCAGCAACGACGCATTTTTCGGCGAGATCAACAACGAGCTTGCCGACAAAGGCTTTCTCGTTACCTCGACCGATGAACTGATCAACTGGGCCCGCACCGGTTCGCTGATGTGGATGACCTTCGGCCTTGCCTGCTGCGCCGTCGAAATGATGCAGCTGTCAATGCCGCGTTATGACGTCGAGCGCTTCGGTTTTGCGCCGCGCGCTTCGCCGCGCCAGTCCGACGTCATGATCGTCGCCGGCACACTGACCAACAAGATGGCGCCGGCCCTGCGCAAGGTCTACGACCAGATGCCCGAGCCGCGCTACGTCATCTCGATGGGCTCTTGCGCCAATGGCGGCGGTTATTATCACTATTCCTACTCGGTGGTGCGCGGCTGCGACCGCATCGTGCCGATCGACATCTACGTGCCGGGCTGTCCCCCCACGGCAGAGGCGCTGCTTTACGGCGTGCTTCTGCTGCAGAAGAAGATCCGGCGCACCGGCACGATCGAACGCTAAGGGTTAAGGACAAAGGCATATGAGTGAAGCCCTGACTGAGCTTGCGTCCTACCTTGGCGAAGCGCGCGGTAACCTGATCGCCGCATCGCAGCTGAAGTATGGCGAGCTGACGCTGACGGCGACCGGTGAGAACCTGATCGCGCTTTTGACCTTCCTGCGTGACGACGCCAAATGCGGTTTCGTCAACCTGATTGATATTTGTGGCGTCGACTGGCCGCAGCGCGAGTTGCGTTTTGACGTGGTCTATCACCTGCTGTCGCCGAAGCAGAACCTGCGCATCCGCGTCAAGGTGGCAACCGACGAGGATACGCCGGTTCCATCGGCCTGCGCCGTTCATCCCGGCGCCGACTGGTTCGAGCGCGAAACCTGGGACATGTACGGCGTACTCTTCACCGGCCATCCGGACCTGCGCCGCATCCTCACCGATTACGGCTTCGAAGGCCACCCGCTGCGCAAGGACTTCCCGACCACAGGTTTCGTCGAGGTCCGCTACGACGACGCGGCAAAGCGCGTCGTATACGAGCCGGTCGAGCTCAAACAGGAATTCCGCAACTTCGACTTCATGTCGCCTTGGGAAGGGACGGAGTATGTGTTGCCGGGGGATGAGAAGGCGAAGCCTTGAAGGCGAATAGTGAGTAGCGAATAGCGAATAGTTGGAAAGGGCGGCCAGACGATAAACTCCTACAAGGATATTAAGGTCTGGCAGATGGCGATCGATCTCGCGGTGGATTGCTATCAGTTGACCAAAAAGTTTCCCAAAGAGGAGATTTATGGTCTGACGGCTCAGATACGCAGGGCGGCGAGTTCGATAGCCGCCAATATTGCTGAAGGACACGGACGTGAAGTCACGGGAAGTTTCATTCAGTTTCTGCGCATCTCCCAAGGTTCGCTGAAGGAATTGGAAACGCATATGCTCATCTCTCATCGCATCGGTCTGATCGAGGAGAGTGAGTTCAGGCAGATGACCGAAAAGTGCGACGAAATCGGACGAATGGTTCGAGCGCTGATACGGAGTCTCCAGGAGAAACGATGAGACCGAACGAAACTATTCGCTATTCGCCATTCGCTATTCGCTTGATTGGCAACGCGTTTGGCATGGAGCACCCAGCATGACCGAACATAACGTCCGCAACTTCAACATCAATTTCGGACCGCAGCATCCGGCGGCGCATGGCGTTCTTCGTCTTGTCCTGGAGCTTGACGGCGAAATTGTGGAGCGGGTTGATCCGCATATCGGCTTGCTGCACCGCGGCACCGAGAAGCTGATCGAGACCAAGACCTATCTTCAGGCTGTGCCCTATTTCGATCGTCTCGATTACGTCGCGCCGATGAACCAGGAACATGCCTATGCGATGGCTGTGGAAAAGCTGCTCGGCATCGACATCCCGATCCGCGGCCAGCTGATTCGCGTTCTCTATTCGGAAATCGGCCGCATCCTCTCGCATCTGCTGAACGTCACGACGCAGGCCATGGACGTCGGCGCGCTGACGCCGCCGCTCTGGGGCTTCGAAGAGCGTGAAAAGTTGATGGTGTTTTACGAGCGCGCCAGCGGCTCGCGCATGCATGCCGCCTATGTCCGTCCGGGTGGCGTCCATCAGGACCTGCCGGAACAGCTCGTGCAGGATATCGGCGACTGGTGCGACCCGTTCCTGAAGGCGCTCGACGACATCGACAATCTGTTGACCGGCAACCGCATCTTCAAGCAGCGCAACGTCGATATCGGCGTCGTGTCGCTGGAGGACTGCTGGGCCTGGGGCTTCTCCGGCGTCATGGTGCGCGGTTCGGGCGCTGCCTGGGATCTGCGTCGCGCCCAGCCTTACGAATGTTATTCCGATCTCGAATTCGACATTCCGATCGGCAAGAACGGCGACAACTATGACCGCTACCTGATCCGCATGATCGAGATGCGCGAATCGGTCCGGATCATGAAGCAGTGCGTCAATCGCCTGTTGTCGGATGCCAAGACCGGTCCTTTCTCGTCGATCGACGGCAAGGTCGTGCCGCCGAAGCGCGGTGAGATGAAGCGCTCGATGGAAGCGCTGATCCACCATTTCAAACTCTATACCGAAGGCTACCACGTGCCGGCCGGCGAGGTTTACGCCGCCGTCGAGGCGCCGAAGGGCGAGTTTGGCGTCTATCTGGTTTCCGACGGCTCCAACAAGCCGTATCGCTGCAAGATCCGTGCGCCGGGTTATGCGCATCTGCAGGCGATGGATTTCATGTGCCGCGGCCATCAGCTTGCCGACGTCGCGGCCGTACTCGGCTCGCTCGACATCGTCTTCGGCGAGGTGGACCGTTGATGCAGCGTCTGCCGCTTGCCGTCGCCCTTCTTCTTGCGGCATCCGGGGTTTCGGCCCAGGAGACCGATACGCTCGGCACGCCGCTCGGTCGTAAGGAAGTGACGCCGCCAGCGGCACAAACGTCCATGGGCGATCTTTTGTCCAAGGGCTATCAGATCAAGGCTGCCATTCCGAATGGCGGCAAATTCGTAGTGTTTATGCAGAAAGACCAGTCGGCCTATGCCTGCGAAATGCAGTCTTTGACCGCTTCGCGGTGTGGAACCCTAAACTGACAAGGCGTGAGAAAGAATGTCCGTTCGTCGATTAGCCGAAGATCAATTTCAGCCTGCCGCATTCGCTTTCAGCGATGAAAATGCGGTCTGGGCGGACAAGACGATCCAGAAATACCCCGCCGGCCGCCAGCAATCGGCGGTCATCCCGCTGTTGATGCGGGCGCAGGAGCAGGATGGCTGGGTCACGCGCGCGGCGATCGAAAAGATCGCCGACATGCTCGACATGGCCTATATCCGGGTGCTCGAGGTCGCGACCTTCTATACGCAGTTCCAGCTGCACCCCGTCGGCACCCGCGCCCACGTCCAGGTCTGCGGCACGACGCCCTGCATGCTGCGCGGCTCGGAAGCGCTGATGTCGGTCTGCAAGAGCAAGATCCATGCCCATAGCTTCGAGCGCAATGCCGAAGGAACGCTGTCGTGGGAAGAGGTTGAATGTCTTGGCGCCTGCGTCAACGCCCCGATGGTGATGATCGGCAAGGACACCTATGAAGATCTGACGCCGGCACGTCTCGAAGAAATCATCGATACCTTTGCCGCCGGCAATGGCGCGAGCATCAAGCCCGGCACCCAGATTGACCGAGTGTTTTCGGCGCCGGAAGGCGGCCTGACCTCGCTGACGACGGCAGAGCCGAAGACAAGGACGCGCGCCAAGAAGGCCGATGCCGAAACCGTGTCGGCTCCGGTCGTCGACGCCGCTCCGGTCCCGCCGTCGGAGGCCGCCCGCCCGAAGAGCACAGATGCCGAGACCAATGCCGCGCTGAAGACGCCGGCAACGGCGCCGAAGGCGGCTGCCAGAAATGCCAAGGCAGCCGAGCAGCAGCCGGTTTCCGGCACTGCGGCTGCCGAACCGGCGCCGGCACCCGCCGTCAAAGCGGAAGCCGCCACGGCCGCAAAGCCTGCCTTGACCGACAAGAACCGTCCGGCCGGCATCGAAAAGCCTGCCGCGCCGGATGATCTGAAGATGATCTCCGGCGTCGGCCCGAAGATCGAGGCGACGTTGAACGAGATCGGCATCTTCACCTTCTCGCAGGTAGCCGGCTGGAAAAAGGCCGAACGCGAATGGGTCGACGGCTTCCTGAACTTCCGCGGCCGCATCGAGCGCGACGACTGGGTCAAGCAGGCCAAGGCGCTCGCCAAGGGCGGCGAAGCGGAATATATCAAGGTCTTCGGCAAGAAGCCGCGGTAAAGAGGTGAAGCATGTTACAAGATAAAGACCGCATCTTTACCAACATCTACGGCCTCAAGGACAAGTCCCTGAAGGGCGCGATGAGCCGCGGCCACTGGGACGGCACCAAGCAGATCCTCGAAAAGGGCCGCGACTGGATCATCAACGAGATGAAGGCATCGGGCCTGCGCGGCCGTGGCGGCGCCGGCTTCCCGACTGGCCTCAAATGGTCCTTCATGCCGAAGGAAAGCGACGGCCGCCCGCACTACCTCGTCGTCAATGCCGACGAATCGGAGCCCGGCACCTGCAAAGACCGCGACATCATGCGTCACGATCCGCATACGCTGATCGAAGGCTGCGTCATCGCCAGTTTCGCCATGGGCGCCAATGCGGCCTACATCTATGCGCGCGGCGAATATATTCGCGAGCGCGAAGCGCTGCAGGCGGCGATCGACGAATGTTATGATTATGGCCTGCTCGGCAAGAACAACAAGCTCGGCTGGGACATGGACATCTACGTCCATCACGGCGCCGGCGCCTATATCTGCGGCGAGGAAACAGCCCTGCTCGAAAGCCTGGAAGGCAAGAAGGGCCAGCCGCGCCTGAAGCCGCCTTTCCCGGCCAATATGGGTCTCTACGGCTGCCCGACGACGGTCAACAACGTCGAATCGATCGCCGTTGCGCCGACGATCCTGCGCCGCGGCGCCGGTTGGTTCTCGGCCATCGGCCGCCCGAACAATGTCGGCACCAAGCTGTTCATGCTCTCCGGCCACGTCAACAAGCCGTGCACGGTCGAAGAGGAAATGGGCATCACCTTCCGCGAACTGGTCGACCGCCATGCCGGCGGCATCCGCGGCGGCTGGGACAATCTGCTGGCGGTCATTCCGGGCGGCGCATCCTGCCCGATCGTTCCGGCTAAGGACATCATCGACTGCCCGATGGATTTCGACGGCCTGCGCGGCGTCGGCTCCTCCTTCGGGACAGCCGCCGCGATCGTCATGGACAAGTCCACCGACGTCATCAAGGCGATCGCCCGTATCTCCGCTTTCTTCAAGCACGAGAGCTGCGGCCAGTGCACGCCCTGCCGCGAAGGCACCGGCTGGATGTGGCGGGTGATGGAGCGCATGGCCAAGGGCAATGCCCAGAAGCGCGAAATCGACATGCTGTTCCAGGTGACGAAGCAGATCGAAGGCCACACCATCTGCGCGCTCGGCGACGCCGCCGCATGGCCAGTGCAGGGTCTGATCCGTAACTTCCGCCCCGAGATCGAAAAGCGCATCGACCAGTATACGGCAAGCGCTCTTGATCATGGCGCGGTTCTGGAGGCGGCTGAATAATCATGGCGGACAACGCATCGAAGAGTGGAAAGAAGGAAGACGCCGCCGATTTCGCGGCCGGCTTCGGCCGTCTTGCCGCCGAGATGCTGGAAAATGCACGGGCAATGCCGGTGCATCCGCTGATGGCGCATCCTGCTGCAGCCTTTGCCGCCGCAACCGCGATCGGCTTCGGTTTCTCGACTCAGATGGCGGGCGCCTTCTTCGGCGCCTTCCAGAGCGCGTTGGAAACGACCGGCAAGGTCGCGGCTGCCCTCGATGACACGCCACCGGAAGCGCTGGCGCCGGATGTCGATATCCGGCCGGAAAATATTCGCCCTGCGGTCAAGGTCGTCGCCAAGGCTGTGGTCAAGCCGGCGGCCGCGGACAAGCCGACGGCGGAGAAGCGTGAAGTCGAGAAGAAGGCAAAGCCGAAACTGACTGTGGTAACACCGGTCGGCGAACCGGTACCTGCCAGCCAGCCGAAGCCGGCTGTGAAGGCAAAGCCGACCCCGCGGGCGAAAAAGGCCGACGATCTGAAGCTGATCACCGGCATCGGCCCGAAGCTGGAGCAGGTGATGCGTGACAGGGGCATTCGCAGCTTCGCCGAGATTGCTGCCTGGAGCGTCGAGGACATTGCCCGGCTCGACGCCGAGCTTGGCGTCAACGGCCGCATCGGGCGTGACGACTGGACCGGCCAGGCAAAAGTTCTGGCAGGGCGGGCGCGCCGAAGGAAATAAACTGTCCGGCCGTGCAATCGGCCGGAAAGATGGGCAGATCGGCGGACGGGCGGGGGCCTCACGCTGCGGATGCCGGTGCGGGTTCCGGACCTGGAGCACGCGACAGAGAATTTGGGCGACATCAGATGTCGGCAGGACGAAAGATCCGGCTAGGCAATGAGAGTGTTGCAAAAATAGGTTTGTTTGCCGTCATCAGGCAAACGGGAAACAGGACTGAGCGACGATGGCAAAACTGAAGATTGACGGCAACGAGATCGAGGTTCCGGATCACTACACGCTGTTGCAGGCGTGCGAGGATGCCGGCGCCGAAGTTCCGCGCTTCTGCTTCCATGAGCGGCTGTCGGTTGCCGGCAACTGCCGCATGTGCCTTGTCGAGGTAAAGGGCGGCCCGCCGAAGCCGCAGGCTTCCTGCGCCATGAGCGTGCGCGACATTCGCGGCGGCCCGAATGGCGAACTGGCCGAGGTCTTCACCAACACTCCGATGGTCAAGAAGGCCCGCGAAGGAGTGATGGAATTCCTGCTGATCAACCATCCGCTCGATTGCCCGATCTGCGACCAGGGCGGCGAATGCGACCTGCAGGACCAGGCGATGGCCTTCGGCATCGACACCTCGCGTTACCAGGAAGACAAGCGCGCCGTCGAAGACAAGTATATCGGCCCGCTGGTCAAGACGGTGATGAACCGCTGCATCCACTGCACGCGCTGCGTCCGCTTCACCACCGAGGTCGCCGGCATTTCCGAACTCGGCCTGATCGGCCGCGGCGAGGATGCCGAGATCACCACCTATCTCGAACAGGCGATGACCTCCGAGCTGCAGGGCAACGTCGTTGACCTTTGCCCGGTCGGCGCGCTGACCTCCAAGCCCTTCGCTTTTTCCGCGCGTCCGTGGGAATTGAACAAGACCGAATCGATCGACGTCATGGATGCCGTCGGTTCGGCGATCCGCGTCGATACCCGCGGCCGTGAAGTCATGCGCGTTCTGCCGCGTGTCAACGAGGCGATCAACGAAGAGTGGATCTCCGACAAGAGCCGGTTCATCTGGGATGGCCTGAAGACCCAGCGCCTCGACCGGCCCTATGTCCGCCGCGACGGCCGCCTGCAGGCTGCCAGCTGGGCAGAAGCCTTCGGCGCCATCAAGGCTGCCGCCACCGCCACCTCCGGCGACAAGATCGGCGCAATCGCCGGCGATCTCGCTTCCGTCGAGGAAATGTATGCGCTTTCCGAACTGGTGAAGTCGCTGGGATCGACCAATCTCGACTGTCGCCAGGATGGGGCGGCGCTCGATCCGTCGCTCGGCCGCGCAAGCTACCTTTTCAACCCGACCATCTCGGGCATCGACCAGGCCGACGCGCTGCTGATCATCGGCGCCAATCCGCGCTTCGAGGCGGCAATCCTCAATACCCGCATCCGCAAGCGCTGGCGCCGCGGCAAGTTTCCGATCGGTGTGATCGGCGAGCCGAGCGAGCTGCGCTACAGCTATGATTACCTCGGCGGCGGTCCCGACACGCTGAAGGATCTGGTCGACGGCGGTCACGCCTTTGCCGAAGTTCTGAAGAACGCTGCCAAGCCGATGATCATCATCGGCCAGGGCGCGCTGTCGCGCACCGATGGCGCCGGCGTACTCGCCAGCGCCGCCAAGCTTGCCGGTTCGGTCGGCGCGGTTGTCGAAGGCTGGAACGGCTTTGCCGTCCTCCATACCGCAGCCTCTCGTGTCGGCGGCCTGGACCTCGGTTTCGTGCCGGGTGCCAAGGGCGTCCATGCCGCCGAAATGCTGACGGCGATGGATGTGCTCTTCCTGCTCGGCGCCGACGAACTCAATTTCACCGCCAAGAAGGCCAAGCTCACGGTCTATATCGGCTCGCATGGCGATAACGGCGCGCATCATGCCGACGTCATCCTGCCGGCCGCAGCCTATACCGAAAAGTCCGGCACCTGGGTCAACACCGAGGGCCGCGTCCAGATGGGCAACCGTGCAGGCTTTGCGCCGGGCGATGCCCGCGAGGATTGGGCGATCATCCGCGCCCTTTCCGACGTGCTCGGCAAGAAGCTTCCCTTCGATTCGCTCAGCGAATTGCGCGTCCGGCTCTATGCCGCTTTCCCGCATTTCGCCGCCATCGACGAGATCGCCGAAACCGATAGCGCCCAAATTGCCGCAGTTGCGAAAAAAGCCGGCAAGATGAACAAATCCGGGTTTGCGTCGCCGGTGAAAGACTTCTATTTGACGAACCCGATAGCGCGTGCCTCGGCTGTCATGGCGGAGTGCTCGGCATTGGCCCGCAACAACTTCAAAGTCGCGGCAGAGTAAGGGCAGGGGACTATGGATTCTTTCTTTTCGACCTATGTCTGGCCGGCGATCATCATGATCGGTCAGTCGCTGCTGCTTCTCGTCTGCCTGCTCGTCTTCATCGCCTATGTGCTGCTCGCCGACCGTAAGATCTGGGCGGCCGTGCAGCTGCGCCGCGGCCCGAACGTCGTCGGCCCCTTCGGTCTGTTCCAGTCCTTCGCTGACCTTCTGAAATTCGTCTTCAAGGAGCCGGTCATTCCGGCCGGCGCCAACAAGGTAGTGTTCCTGCTTGCCCCGTTGGTAACGGTGCTGCTGGCGCTTGCCACCTGGGCCGTGGTGCCGCTCGCCGATGGCTGGGTGATTGCCAATATCAATGTCGGCATCCTCTATATCTTCGCGATCTCCTCGCTCGAGGTCTACGGCATCATCATGGGTGGCTGGGCTTCGAACTCGAAGTATCCATTCCTCGGCGCCCTGCGCTCGGCAGCACAGATGGTCTCCTACGAAGTCTCGATCGGCTTCGTGATCGTCACCGTGCTGCTCTGCGTCGGCTCGCTGAACCTGACCGATATCGTCAATGCGCAGCATACCGGCCTCGGCACCATGCTCGGCCTGCCATCGTCGTTCCTCGACTGGCACTGGCTGTCGCTCTTCCCGATGTTCATCATCTTTTTCATTTCGGCACTTGCCGAGACGAACCGCCCGCCCTTCGATCTTCCGGAAGCCGAATCGGAACTCGTTGCCGGCTTCATGGTCGAATACGGCTCGTCGCCATACATGATGTTCATGCTCGGCGAATATGCGGCCGTCTGCCTGATGTGCTCGCTGACGACGATCCTCTTCCTCGGTGGCTGGCTGCCTCCGGTCGACATCTGGATCCTCAATTGGGTTCCGGGCATCATCTGGTTCATGCTGAAGGCCTGCTTCGTGTTCTTCATGTTCGCGATGGTCAAGGCGTTCGTCCCGCGCTACCGCTACGACCAGCTCATGCGCCTCGGCTGGAAGGTCTTCCTGCCGCTGTCACTCGCCATGGTCGTCATCGTTGCATTCGTGCTGAAACTGATGGGTTGGGCATGATGATGTCAGCTCTCGTTTCCGGCAAAATTGGAGGTTGAAGATGGCAAGCTTGTCCGGTTCCATCAGCTCGCTGTTTCTCAAGGAATTCGTCGGCGCGTTCTTTCTGTCGATGCGCTATTTCTTCCGCCAAAAGGCGACGATCAACTATCCCTTCGAGAAGGGTCCGGTCTCCCCGCGTTTCCGCGGCGAGCATGCGCTGCGCCGTTATCCGAACGGCGAAGAGCGCTGCATCGCGTGCAAGCTCTGCGAGGCGATCTGTCCTGCCCAGGCGATCACCATCGAGGCCGGTCCCCGTCGCAATGACGGCACCCGCCGCACGGTGCGTTACGACATCGACATGGTGAAGTGCATCTATTGCGGCTTCTGCCAGGAAGCCTGCCCGGTCGACGCCATCGTCGAAGGCCCGAACTTCGAATTCGCGACGGAAACCCGCGAAGAGCTCTATTTCGACAAGGGACGGCTTCTGGATAACGGCGACCGGTGGGAGCGCGAAATCGCCCGCAACATCGCGATCGACTCGCCGTACCGCTGATCGAGTTTTTGAAATGCCGTAAGGGAGCTTAGCTGCTTCGGTCGCGGTCAATATGCACAGGAGCTTTGCCGGTCAGCCGCGCAAAGCTCTATCGGGCAGAAAAACTCCCGGCTGCCCGGGGGAAGATGAAAAAGGCACCAACATGGGTCTGCAGGCTCTATTTTTCTACCTTTTCGCCTTTGTCGCGGTGGCGTCGGCGTTCATGGTCATCTGGGCGAAGAACCCGGTTCACTCGGTTCTGTTCCTGATCCTGGTGTTCTTCAATGCGGCCGGCCTCTTTCTGCTGCTCGGTGCCGAATTCCTGGCGATGATCCTGCTCGTCGTCTATGTCGGTGCCGTCGCCGTGCTCTTCCTCTTCGTGGTGATGATGCTCGATATCGACTTCACCGAACTGAGGGCCGGCGTTCTGGACTATGCGCCGATCGGCGGGCTGATCGGGGTGATCCTCGCGGCCGAACTGATCGTCGTCATCGGCGGCAGCGTCATCTCGCCCGAGATCGCCAAGACGGTCGCCATGCCGATCCCGGCGCTGACGGAACGCACCAATACCGCCGCCCTCGGCGACGTGCTCTACACCAACTACGTCTATTTCTTCGAGATCGCCGGTCTGGTGCTGCTCGTCGCCATGATCGGCGCGATCGTGCTGACGCTGAGGCACCGCACCAACATCAAGCGGCAGAATATTCCCAGGCAGGTTGCCCGCACGCCCGCCACCGCCGTCGAGGTGGTGTCGGTCAAGCCCGGGCAGGGCGTCTAAGGCAGGTCAAGGAACAAAGAACATGGTCATCGGACTTTCCCACTACCTGACGGTCAGCGCCATCCTCTTCACGCTCGGCGTCTTCGGCATCTTCCTGAATCGGAAGAACGTCATCGTCATCCTGATGTCGATCGAGCTGATCCTGCTTGCCGTCAACATCAACATGGTCGCCTTCTCCTCCTTCCTGAACGACATCGTCGGTCAGGTCTTCGCGCTGTTCATCCTGACGGTCGCGGCTGCCGAAGCGGCGATCGGTCTTGCAATTCTCGTTGTCTTCTACCGCAACCGCGGCTCGATCGCGGTCGAAGACGTCAATATGATGAAGGGCTGAGTGGCTCATGTTCCTCTATAAGGCTATCGTCTTTCTTCCCTTGATCGGCGCGATCGTCGCCGGCCTTTTCGGCCGCGCCATCGGCGCCAAGGCTTCGGAATATGTCACCAGCGGCCTGATGATCATCGCCGCCATCCTATCCTGGGTGGTGTTCTTCACCGTCGGCATGGGGCATGCCGAAGGCGGCCCGATCAAGGTCGAGGTGTTGCGCTGGATCCAGTCCGGCGGCATCGACGTCTCCTGGTCGCTGCGCGTGGATACGCTGACCTCCGTCATGCTGATCGTCGTCAACACGGTCTCGACGCTGGTGCACGTCTATTCGATCGGTTACATGCACACCGATCCGCATCGTCCGCGCTTCTTTGCCTATCTCTCGCTCTTCACCTTCGCCATGCTGATGCTGGTGACCGCCGATAACCTTGCCCAGATGTTCTTCGGCTGGGAAGGCGTCGGTCTTGCCTCCTATCTGCTGATCGGCTTCTGGTTCAAGAAGCCGTCGGCAACGGCTGCGGCGATGAAGGCCTTCATCGTCAACCGCGTCGGCGACTTCGGTTTCGTGCTTGGCATCGCCGGCGTCTTCGTGCTGTTCGGCTCGATCAACCTCGACACGATCTTCGCCAATGCCTCGAACTTCGCCCCGCATGAAGGCGGCGGCGAGGCGAGCGAAGTGATCCTCAACCTCTTCGGCATGCAGCTCGACAAGGCGCATGCGCTGACCGGCATCTGCCTGCTGCTGTTCATGGGCGCCATGGGCAAGTCGGCGCAGTTCCTGCTGCACACCTGGCTGCCCGATGCCATGGAAGGCCCGACCCCGGTGTCGGCCCTCATCCATGCGGCCACCATGGTCACCGCCGGCGTCTTTCTCGTCGCCCGTATGTCGCCGCTCTTCGAACTGTCGCCGGATGCGTTGGTCGTCGTCACCGTCATCGGCGCGATCACCGCCTTCTTCGCGGCGACCGTCGGCCTGGTGCAGAACGACATCAAGCGCGTCATCGCCTATTCCACCTGTTCGCAGCTCGGCTACATGTTCGTGGCGCTCGGGGTAGGGGCTTACGGCGCGGCAATCTTCCATCTGTTCACGCACGCCTTCTTCAAGGCGCTGCTCTTCCTTTGCGCCGGCTCGGTCATCCACGCCGTCGATGGCGAGCAGGACATGCGCTACATGGGTGGCCTGCGGCCGCACATCAAGTGGACGTTCCGGATGATGATCATCGGTACGCTCGCGATCACCGGCGTCGGCATTCCCTTCACGCCGTTCGGCCTTGCCGGCTTCTTCTCCAAGGACGTGATCATCGAGGCAACCTATGCATCGCATTCGCCGGTCGCAGGCTTTGCCTTCTCGCTGCTGGTCATCGCTGCTCTGTTCACCAGCTTCTATTCCTGGCGCCTGATCTTCATGACCTTCTACGGCAAGCCGCGCGCTTCGCACGAGGTCATGCATCACGTGCACGAGTCGCCGCAGGTCATGCTGGTGCCGCTTTATCTCCTTGCAGTGGGAGCCATTTTCGCAGGCTACTTCTTCGAAGGCCGGTTCTACGGTGAGGAATATACCGAGTTCTGGAAGGGCGCGCTGTTTACCGGCGCCGAGAACGAGCTCGTCGAAGAGTTCCACCATGTGCCGGCGCTGGTGGGCTTGAGCCCCTTCATCGCCATGCTGCTCGGCTTCGTCACTGCGTGGTACATGTATATCCGCTCGCCGCAGACTCCGCGCACCCTCGCCAGGCAGCACCGCATTCTTTACCAGTTCCTGTTGAACAAGTGGTACTTCGACGAACTCTACGACTTCCTCTTCGTCCGCACGGCCAAGGCGCTCGGCCGCTTCCTGTGGAAGAAGGGTGACGTCGGCGTCATCGACACGTACGGCCCGAACGGCGTTGCCGCCCGCGTCGTCGCCGTTACCGACCGCGTCGTCCGCCTGCAGACCGGTTACCTCTATCACTATGCCTTCGCCATGCTGATCGGCATTGCGGGGCTTGTTACCTGGATGATGCTCGGGAGTTCCTTCTGATGACCGATTGGCCTATTCTTTCAACGGTCACCTTCCTGCCGCTCGTCGGCGTGGTGCTCCTGCTATTGATGAACGGCGAGAGCGAAACCGGCCGGAAGAACGTGCTGTGGATCTCGCTGATCACCACCGTCTTCACCTTCGTCGTCTCGCTCTTCATCTGGACCGGCTTCGACAATGCCAATCCGGGCTTCCAAATGCTCGAAAAGCATGACTGGCTCGGCACCGGCATCGGCTACCACCTGGGCGTCGACGGCATCTCGATGCTGTTCGTCATCCTGTCGACCTTCCTCATGCCCTTCTGCGTGCTGGCGAGCTGGCTCTCGATCGAGAAGCGCCTGAAGGAATATATGATTGCCTTCCTCATCCTCGAAACGATGATGGTCGGTGTCTTCGTCTCGCTCGATATCGTGCTCTTCTACGTCTTCTTCGAGGCGGGCCTCATCCCGATGTTCCTGATCATCGGCGTCTGGGGCGGCAAGGACCGCGTCTACGCGAGTTACAAGTTCTTCCTCTATACGCTGCTCGGCTCGGTGCTGATGCTGCTCGCCATCATGGCGATGTACTGGCAGGCCGGCACGACCGACATCACCGCGCTGCTGGCTTATAAATTCCCGCCGGCGCTGCAGACCTGGTTATGGCTTGCCTTCTTCGCCTCCTTCGCGGTGAAAATGCCGATGTGGCCGGTTCATACCTGGCTTCCTGATGCTCACGTTCAGGCGCCGACGGCGGGCTCGGTGATCCTGGCCGGCGTGCTGTTGAAGCTCGGCGGCTACGGTCTGATTCGCTTCTCGCTCGGCATGTTCCCGGTCGCATCAGACTATTTCGCGCCGTTCGTCTTCGCCCTGTCGGTCATTGCGATCATCTACACCTCCTTGGTGGCGATGATGCAGGACGATATCAAGAAGCTGATCGCCTATTCCTCGGTGGCGCACATGGGCTACGTCACCATGGGCATCTTTGCCGCTAACATGCAGGGTGTTCAGGGTTCGATCTTCCAGATGCTGTCGCACGGCATCGTCTCCGGCGCGCTCTTCCTCTGCGTCGGCGTCATTTACGACCGCACCCACACCCGCGAGATCAACGCCTATGGCGGTCTCGTCAACAACATGCCGAAATATGCCGTCGCGATGATGGTGTTCACCATGGCCAATGTCGGGCTTCCCGGCACGTCGGGCTTTATCGGCGAATTCCTGACGCTGATCGGTGTCTTCCGGGTCAATACCTGGGTCGCGCTGTTTGCCGCCACCGGCGTCATCCTCTCGGCCGCCTATGCACTCTGGCTTTATCGCCGGGTGATCTTCGGCGCGCTGGAGAAGGAAAAGCTGAAGGCGCTGCTTGATCTTTCCAGGCGCGAGCAGCTGATTCTCTACCCGCTGGTCGCACTGACCATCTTCTTCGGCGTTTACCCGGCTCCGGTCTTCGATGCGACGGCCGCCTCGGTGGATCTGCTGGTCAACAACTACACGGCCGCCGTGCACGCAGCGCAGAATGTTGCGCTGTCTATGAATTGATGACGGGACTTATCGGACATGACCGCTGAAACAATTCTCCTCAGTCTGCATCTTTCCGCGCCGGAGCTCATCCTCGCGGTCGGCGCCCTTGTCCTGTTGATGGTCGGCGTCTTCTCAGGCGAGCGGTCGGGCCTCGTCGTCACCGGCCTCGCCATCGTGCTGCTGCTGGCCGCCGGCCTGTGGCTGCTCTTCGTGCCCGCTGAAGGCCTCGCCTATGGCGGCGTCTACATGGCCGACGGCTTCTCGCGCTTCATGAAGCTGGTGGCGCTCATCGGTTCGCTGGTCGCCCTGTTCATGACGACCGGCCACGCACGCGAAAACCAACTCGACAAGTTCGAGTTCCCGGTTCTGCTGGTGCTTGCGACCCTCGGCATCCTCTTGATGATCTCGGCCAACGACCTGATTTCGCTCTATCTCGCGCTGGAACTTCAGTCGCTGGCGCTCTATGTCGTCGCCGCGATCAACCGCGACAGCCTGAAGTCGACCGAAGCCGGCCTGAAATATTTCGTTCTCGGCGCGCTTTCCTCCGGCATGCTGCTCTATGGCATGTCGCTGGTCTATGGCTTCACCGGCCACACCCACTTCTCCGAGATCGCTCAGGCGCTTTCCGTCGAGGGTGCGCGTTCGCTCGGTCTGATCTTCGGCCTGGTCTTCATCCTTGCCGGCATCGCCTTCAAGATCTCCGCCGTTCCCTTCCATATGTGGACGCCCGACGTCTATGAAGGCGCGCCGACGCCGGTCACCGCCTTCCTGGCTGCAGCCCCCAAGGTTGCCGCCATGGCGATGATGACGCGCATCGTCATCACCGCCTTCCAGCCGGTTCTGGCGGATTGGCAGCAGGTCGTCGTCTTCATTTCGATCGCTTCGATGCTGCTCGGCGCGTTTGCCGCGATCGGCCAGAAAAACATCAAGCGGCTGATGGCCTATTCGTCGATCGGCCACATGGGCTACGCGCTGGTCGGCCTTGCCGCCGGCAACCAGACCGGCGTTTCCGGCGTCATGCTGTATATGGTCATCTACATGGTCATGACCCTCGGCACCTTTGCGATCATCATGTCGATGCGCCGCAAGGACGGCACCGTCGTCGAAAATGTCGACGATCTCGCCGGCCTTTCCACCACCAACCCGTTCATGGCCGTTGTGCTGACGGCGCTGATGTTCTCGCTCGCCGGCATCCCGCCGCTTGCCGGCTTCTTCGCCAAGTACTTCGTCTTCGTCGCCGCCATCGAAGCCAAGCTTTATGCGCTCGCCATCATCGGCGTTCTCGCCTCGGTGGTCGGCGCCTATTATTATCTGCGTGTCATCAAGCTGATGTGGTTCGATGAGGCGACCGGCGAATTCGCCCGCGTCTCCGGTTCGTTGCGTCTGGTTTTCGGTCTCTCCGGTCTGTTCGTCACCGCCTATGTCTTGATCGGCGGCCCGATCGGCGGTGCGGCCGAGCTTGCCGCCGCGACGCTCTTTTGATGGCTTCCGACGGGCGGCGCCGGATATCGCTCGGCGATTTCAGGCACGAGGCTCTGTCGGAAACATCGTCCACCAACAGCGAATGCCTCGCCCGGGCTCGGGCGGGCGATGGCGGCAATCTCTGGGTGACGGCCGAACGGCAGACCGGCGGCCGCGGCCGTCGGGGCAGGCTCTGGGTTTCCGAACGCGGCAATCTCTACGCCTCTCTTCTGCTGATCGACCCGGCGCCGATGGAGCGCTTGAGCTCTTTGCCGCTTGCCGTTGCCGTTGCCGTGCACCAGGCGATCCGCCAGGTGCTGCCGCCAGGCGCCGAGCCGCTCGAGATCAAATGGCCGAACGATATCCTCATAGGACGAAAGAAGACCTGCGGCATTCTCGTCGAAGGCGAAGGCCTGCCGGATGGCCGCTACGCACTGATCGTCGGCATAGGCATCAATGTTTCGGTGATGCCCGACAATCCGCTCTACCCCGTCACCTGCCTGCGTCAGCATGCAAGTGCGGCCTCTCCGGAGGAACTTTTCGCCCACCTCTTCGCCGCGATGGCTGGCGTGCTCGATCTCTGGGACCAGGGCCGCGGCATTGGCGAAATCACCGCGCGCTGGCGCGAGATAGCCTGTGGTATTGGCGAAAGGATTACGGTGAATTTGCCGGACCGATCGATTTCCGGACAATTCGCCGGAATTGATGATAATGGCTTGTTGATGCTCGATACCGGCACTGGCAGGATGATGCCCATTGCTGCCGGCGATGTGTTTTTTAGATAGCGGAAAAAACGAAAATTATGGCGAAACAGGACGAGTTGGTATTCCTGCCTCTGGGCGGCGTTGGCGAGATCGGCATGAATCTCGCTCTCTATGGCTACGGCCCGCCGGAGCATCGCCAATGGATCATGGTCGATTGCGGCGTCACCTTTCCCGGCCCCGACCTGCCGGGCGTCGACCTGGTGCTGCCCGATATCCGGTTCCTTGCCAGTGAGCGCAAGAACCTCAAGGCGATCATTATTACTCATGCGCATGAAGATCATTATGGCGCGCTCGCCGATCTCTGGCCCGGGCTCAACGTGCCGGTCTATGCCTCGGGCTTTACCGCTGGTCTGCTCGAAGCCAAGCGCAATTTCGAAAAGGCCAGGATCGGTGAAGTGCCGGTGACGCCGTTCAAGGCAGGCGACACCATCAATGTCGGCCCCTTCAGCATCGAGGGTGTGGCCGTCAACCATTCGATCCCCGAGCCGATGTCGCTGATGATCCGCACGCCGGTCGGCAACGTCATCCACACCGGCGACTGGAAGATCGACCACGAGCCTTCGCTCGGACCCCTGACCGATGAGACGCGTTTCCGCCAGCTCGGCGACGAAGGCGTTCTGGCGCTGATGTGCGATTCCACCAACGCGCTGCGCGACGGCGTTTCGCCCTCCGAAAAGGATGTGTCGGAAAGCCTGCGCAAGATCATCGAAAATGCCGAAGGCCGGGTGGCGATCACCACCTTCTCGTCGAATGTCGGGCGCATACGTACCGTTGCCGAGGCTGCCGAGGCGGCTGGCCGCGAAGTGCTGCTGCTCGGCAGTTCGCTGAAGCGCGTCGTTAACGTTGCCCAGGATATCGGCCTGATGGAAGGCGTGAAGCCCTTCATCTCCGAGGACGAATACGGCTATATCCCGCGCGACAAGGTCGTCGTCATCCTGACCGGCAGCCAGGGTGAGGCACGGGCAGCGCTTGCCAAGCTTTCTCGCGACGAGATGCGCAACGTGGCGTTTGCGGCAGGCGATATCGTCGTCTTTTCCTCGCGCTCCATTCCCGGCAACGAGAAGGCGATCCAGGACATCAAGAACGGTCTTGTCGAGCAAGGTGTGCACATCATCACCGATACCGAAGCGCTGGTCCACGTCTCCGGCCATCCGCGTCGCAACGAGTTGCAGCGGATGTATGAATGGACGCGGCCGAAGATCGTCGTGCCGGTGCATGGCGAGGCGACGCATCTGACCGCGCACAAGGAACTTGCCGAACAATCCGGCATCGCCCTGGTGCCGCGCGTGCGCAACGGCGACATCCTGCGGCTGGCGCCCGGTCCCGCTGAGGTGATCGGCCAGGCGCCGCATGGCCGCATCTACAAGGACGGTTCGCTGATCGGCGATTTCGACGAGATGGGGATCGGCGAACGCAAGAAGCTTTCCTATGTCGGCCACGTCGCGGTCAGCGTCGTGCTCGACGCCCGCTATGATATCGTCGGCGATCCCGATCTCGTTGCGATCGGCTTGCCGGTCTATGACGTCGAGGGCGAGGAGATGGAAGATACGCTCTTCGAAGCGGCGATCAGCGCCATCGAGAGCATTCCGCGCGCCCGTCGCAAGGATGTCGACATGGTGCAGGAGGCCGTGCGCCGGGCCATCCGCTCGGCCGCGAACCAGGCCTGGGGCAAGAAGCCGCTCGTCACCGCCTTCGTTACCAAGGTCTAAACATGCTTGGCCGGGTGAACCATGTCGCCATTGCCGTTGCCGATCTGGCCGCGGCAACGGCCGCCTATCGGGACACGCTGGGCGCAGCCGTATCGCAGCCGCAGGCTCTGCCGGAACACGGCGTCACTGTCGTCTTCGTCGAATTGCCGAACACCAAGGTCGAATTGTTGCAACCTCTCGGCGATACCTCGCCGATCGCAGCCTTTCTCGAAAAGAACCCGTCCGGCGGCATGCACCACATCTGCTACGAGGTGGACGATATCATTCTCGCCCGTGACCGGCTGGTCGCATCCGGGGCGAGGGTGCTCGGCGACGGCCAGCCGAAAACCGGCGCGCATGGCAAGCCGGTGCTGTTTCTGCATCCGAAGGATTTCTTCGGCACGCTGATCGAACTCGAACAGGCGTGACCCCTGCGGCAGAATGCCTCCAAGCCGGCTATGGGCTTCATCCGCTTTGAATTGATCGCCATTCCGCCGTATAAGGGCGCCTAACGCAAAGTGACAGAATGTCTGTCGCCGTCCTCTAAAGCATGTCGCGCAAAAGTGTGCAGCGGTTTTGCGGCAACGACATGCGTAAAACAATGAGTTAAAGCGCAAGGAGCGAATCTGAAAGATCGCGACGCGCTTTAGCGCGACACTACCGGGAACCACAATGCTCCAGACATTTCTTCAGGGATTTGCCGTCTACTTCATCGTCTGGTGGATGACGCTGTTTGCCGTTCTGCCGATCGGGCTGCGCACCCAGGCGGAGGACAATGATGTGGTGTTCGGCACCGTTCCGAGCGCGCCCAGCCGGTTTCGCGCCGCCTTCGTCTTTTCGTTGACGACGCTGATTTCCGCTCTGATCTACGGCCTCTGGTATCTCTGCGACACCTATTTCGGCTGGGGCTTCGATGCCCTTCCGCAACTCGGGCCGAGCTTCTATTGACGTCCAGCTTTTGCCCAAACTTTGGGCAGATGTATATCATTGAAAAGCGAACTTCGTCATACCGGCGTCATGCGATTGCGGCAAAGAGCTGCCGTAACGGAATGAGGATCATTCCCTTACGCAAGTCGCCCGGATCTTTAGGGTCGGATGAAGTCGAAAAGCCAAAAAAAACAAGGCTAAAAGCCTTGTTTTAAGTATCGCGTGATCCGTAACCGTTGCCGGGGCAGCGACGAGCGCGCCTAAGATCTGATCCTCCCAAGACTTGACCGCGAATTTGGCAAGAATTTATCTCTCTTGCCTGTTTTGTGAGCTAAAGCTAGCTCAAACATTGGGCTTTGTCATTAGCTTTTTTTGCATTTTTGCTACACTCTAGTAAAATTTTTCTGTTGACAAGATTTTCGTTCAAGTCCTTATAAACACGCGCTTTTTGACGCCCTTCCATTTTGCGGGTGCGAACATGCGCTTCGGGGAGGTTGCCAACGTCCGTTGCGGGTTTCCTTCCTGCCGCGAAGCGGCTATGAACGCTCCCGACATTCACCATTGTCTTTCGATTCCGCCTGCTGCGGGATCTCAACTGCTTCGGAATCCGCCATGCGTCTGTCCCGCTATTTCATGCCCATCCTCAAGGAAAACCCCAAGGAGGCGGAAATCGTTTCCCACCGGCTGATGCTGCGCGCCGGCATGATCCGCCAGCAGTCGCAGGGCATCTATTCCTGGCTGCCGCTCGGCAAACGCGTGCTCGACAAGGTCAACGCCATTATCCGTGACGAGCAGAACCGGGCCGGCGCTATCGAGCTTTCGATGCCGACCTTGCAATCGGCCGAACTCTGGCAGGAGAGCGGCCGTTATGACGCCTACGGCAAGGAGATGCTGCGCATCAAGGACCGCCAGGATCGGCCGATGCTCTATGGCCCTACCAACGAAGAGATGGTGACGGATATTTTCCGCTCCTCCGTCAAGTCCTACAAGGACCTGCCGCTCAATCTCTATCACATCCAGCTGAAGTTCCGCGACGAGATCCGGCCGCGCTTCGGCACCATGCGCTCACGCGAATTCATGATGAAGGATGCCTATTCCTTCGATCTGACGCGCGAAGGGGCGGAGCATTCCTACAACAAGATGTTCGCCGCCTACCTCAGGACCTTCGATCGGCTCGGCCTGCGCGCCATCCCGATGCGCGCCGATACCGGCCCGATCGGCGGCAATCTCAGCCATGAATTCATCATCCTCGCCGACACCGGCGAATCCGAGGTGTTCTGCCACAAGGATTTCGTCGACTTCGATATTCCCGACGACCGCACCGATTTCGACAGCGTCGAGGGTTTGCAGACGATCTTCGACAAATGGACCTCGCTCTATGCGGCGACCTCGGAAATGCATGACGAGGCGGCTTTCAGCGCCGTTCCCGAAGGCGACCGCCTTTCGGCGCGCGGCATCGAGGTCGGCCATATTTTCTATTTCGGCACGAAATATTCCGAGGCGATGGGCGCGAAAGTGCAGGGACCCGACGGCAAGGACCACTTCGTTCATATGGGTTCCTACGGTATCGGCCCGACACGCCTTGTTCCCGCCATCATCGAAGCATCGCATGACGACAACGGAATCATCTGGCCGGCATCCGTCGCGCCCTTCGATGTCGTGGTGATCAACATGAAGGCAGGCGATCAGGCCTGCGACGATACCTGCGAGCTGATCTATGCCGCGCTGACCAAGGCCGGCAAGGATGTGCTCTATGACGATACCGACGACCGGGCCGGCACGAAATTCGCGACCGCCGACCTGATCGGTGTGCCCGTCCAGATCATCGCCGGCCCGCGCGCGGTCGCCAACGGCGAAGTTGAGGTGAAGGACCGCAAGACCGGCGCCCGCGAAACGATGACCATCGAAGCGGCGATCAACAGGTTCGTGGCTTAAGGAGACGGAGGCGAAATGGCAGAGGCAGCAGTGGACCGGAGTTCAAAATCCGGCTTGGGTCCGGCTGGCAAGCCATTTTCCACCTTCGAACGCCTCGTGGCGTGGCGCTACCTGCGCGCCCGCCGCAAGGAAGCCTTCATCTCGGTCATTGCGGGCTTCTCCTTCGTCGGCATCACGCTTGGCGTTGCGACGCTGATCATCGTCATGGCGGTGATGAACGGCTTCCGCACCGAGCTCGTCTCGCGCATCCTCGGCATCAACGGCCACATGATCGTCCAGCCGTCCGATGGTCCCTTCACCGATTATCCCGACCTCTCCAGCAGGCTGGCCGCCGTGCCGGGCGTCAAGATGGCGCTGCCGCTGGTGGAAGGTCAAGTGCTTGCCTCCGCCCAGGCGGGCGGCAGCACCGGTGCGCTGGTGCGCGGCGCCCGCGCTGAGGACCTGACCAAGCTCAAGACGATCTCAGACAATATCAAATCAGGCGACATGGTCGGTTATGCCTCCGGCCAAGGCGTGCTGATCGGCACCGGCATGGCCAACCAGCTCGGCCTGAACGTCGGCGACCTCATCACGCTGACGTCGCCGGATGGTGACATCACGCCGATGGGCGTCAGCCCGCGCGTCAAGTCCTACAAGATCTCCGGCCTCTTCGAGATCGGCATGTCGGAATATGATTCCTCGATTATCTTTATGCCGCTCGAGGAATCGCAGCTCTTTTTCAATGCCGAGGGACTGGTGCAGTCGATCGAACTCTTCGTCGATCACCCCGACGATATCGACACTCTGAGACCCAAGGTGGAGGAAGCGGCAGGCCGCCAGATCAACCTCACCGACTGGCGCCAGCGCAACCAGACCTTCTTCTCGGCGCTGCAGGTCGAGCGCAACGTCATGTTCATGATCCTGACGCTGATCGTGCTTGTCGCGGCGTTGAACATCATCTCCGGCCTGATCATGCTGGTGAAGGACAAAGGCAGCGATATCGCCATTCTGCGCACCATGGGCGCCAGCGCCGGCGCAATCATGCGTATCTTCTTCATGACCGGGGCGGCGATCGGCATCGTCGGCACCATGGCCGGCGTGCTGCTCGGCGTCCTCGTCTGCGTCAACATCGAATCCATCCGCCAGTTCTTCTCCTGGGTTTCGGGCACCGTGATCTTCAATCCGCAGGTCTATTTCCTCAGCCAGCTGCCGGCCGAGATGGATCTCAGCGAAACCATCTCGATCGTCGTCATGGCGTTGACGCTCTCCTTCATCGCGACGATCTTCCCGGCCTGGCGTGCCTCCAGGCTCGATCCGGTGCAGGCCCTGCGCTACGAATAAGGAATGCCGCCTTCATGAAACGCAACGTCGTTCTCAAGCTTACGGGGGTCGAGCGCCATTACGGGCAACGCGATACGCTGCTCCCGATCCTGAAGGGTGCGGATTTCTCGCTGTCGAAAGGCGAGATCGTCGCTCTCGTCGCTCCCTCCGGCACCGGCAAGTCGACGCTGCTGCATCTGGCTGGCCTCTTGGAACATCCCGATGGCGGTGAAGTCATCATCAACGGCCATGCTTGCGACGGCCTTTCAGACGAAAAACGCACCGCGATCCGCCGCAGCGAGATCGGCTTCGTCTACCAATTCCACCACTTGCTGCCGGAATTTTCCGCACTCGAGAACATCATGATGCCGCAGCTGATCGCCGGGCTGTCCTGGAAGGAAGCCGGCGAGCGGGCCGGCCAGCTTCTCGACTATATGCGCATCGGCCATCGTGGCGCCCATCGCCCTGGCGAGCTTTCCGGCGGCGAGCAGCAGCGCGTCGCGATCGCCCGCGCCGTCGCCAATGCGCCGAGCTTGCTTCTTGCCGACGAGCCGACCGGCAATCTCGACCCGGAAACGGCAAGTTACGTCTTCGACGCGCTGGAGGCGCTGGTGCGCCAGTCCGGCCTTGCCGCCCTCATCGCCACCCACAATCACGAACTCGCTCGCCGCATGGATCGGCGCGTGACCATTTCCGATGGCAAAATCGTCGATTTCTAGAGCATGTCGCCCCGACGTGTGCAGCGGTTCCGGGATAATGCCGTAGAAACAAAAATCTAAGGCAGCGATTACGGGATGATTAGCCCGCCACGATAATCGAGCATATAGGCCTCCCGGCTGTCGACCATGATGCGTTCATGGCCGCTGAACCGCTCGCAACCGCCTTCGCTGCGGTCGAGATAGCGGCCGAGTGGATGATCGAATTCCATCCCGCCGAGAAAACGCCCCTGCCGATACATGGCTGACAGTGCCGCCTTGATCACCGCTCCGGCGGCAGCGCCGTCGATGAGATCTGGTGCGACGATCCAACCGAAATAGTTCATCACCCAGACGGGCTCGCCGGCAAACCAGACCACCTCCTGTCCGGCGAAATCGGTGCCGCCGAAATAGCTGTCGAGATAGCGCCAGTCGCCGCGCTCATAGCCGATATCGTGGGCACCCGGCCGGCAGGGCGGGCGCGGCACGCCGCCGCCGACATAGGTCGCAGCCTTCGCCTCTACGACGAATTCGTTCAGCATTGCAATGTCGAACATGTCGTTCTCCTCTCGGCCGGATGCTGGCAAATATGCCGCGGCATGTAAAGAACAAAAAGGGAACACAAGTCGGAAATATGCGGCTCGCCTTGAGAGAGGTCGCCCGTCTGCCTCTACCGAATCGCAATGCGCGTTCGGCATTTTCTAACGCAAGAAAGAAGGAAAAGATTCCTGTTGACAACAGAACAAACATCGAACAAATTAAAAACATAACGAGTAACGGAGAGCCAAATGACTGACATGATCCGTGATATCGCAGCATTCACCTCCATCGCAATGTTCGTTGCCAGCTTCTCGCTCATCGTCATGGCGATCTAAAGTTTTCAGGGGACCGCATGGCAATCATGCGGTCCGGACGCGGGACTTCTTCTGGACATCGTCGCTCTCTATGCCGACAATGCGTCCGATTCATTCGGGTGATTGGGAAGGCATGACATGGCGGATACGGCAAAGGGTTCAACGGCTGAGGTGACCGGCGGCACGCCGGGCTTCATCCACCTGAGGGTCCACTCCGCCTATTCGCTTCTCGAAGGCGCCTTGCCGCTGAAGAAGATCCTTTACAAGGCGACCGGCGACAGCCAGCCGGCGATCGCCGTTACCGACACCAACAATCTGTTCATCGCGCTGGAATTCTCGCAGAAGGCGATGGAGGAGGGCCTGCAGCCGATCATCGGCTGCCAGGTCTCGATCGACATGGAAGACGGGCTGGAAACGGAAAAGCGCGGCGGCCAGCAGGCTCTGGTCAAGCTGCCGTCGATCGTTCTTCTCGCCGCTACCGATGCCGGTTACGAACGGCTCGTCGATCTCGTCAGCCGCGCCTATCTCGGCGGCGAAAGCAACCAGGCCGTTCATGTCAAAGCCTCCTGGCTGGAGGAGGCCGGTACGGAAGGGCTGATCGCCTTGACCGGCGCCCTGACCGGGCCCGTCGACGTGGCGATCAAGGATGGCCATCCCGCCCAGGCGGAAGTCCGGCTGCTCGCGCTGAAGCGTCTCTTCGGCGATCGGCTCTATGTCGAGCTGCAGCGGCACGGAACCTACAACAAGCGGCACGAGCAGAAGATCGTCGAGCTCGCCTATATCAACGACCTGCCGCTGGTTGCGACCAACGAGGCCTTCTTTCCGACACGCGACGATTACGATGCCCATGATGCGCTGATGGCGGTCGCCCACAATGCGATCGTCTCCGACGACAGCCGCTTTCGCCTGACCCCGGACCATTATCTGAAGAGCCGGGCCGAGATGACCAAGCTCTTCGCCGATCTGCCCGAAGCGCTGGAAAACACCATCGAGATCGCCAAGCGTTGCTCCTTCGTGCTGAAGACGCGAAAGCCGATCCTGCCGCGCTTCACCGGGGCGACCGACGATGCCGAGGAGGCCGAACGCGCCGAGGCGAGCGAACTGCGCCGCCAGGCAGTCGAAGGGCTGGACATGCGGCTTTCGACGCTCGGCATGTCGCCGGGTTACGAGGAAAAAGAATATCGCGAGCGACTGGACTTCGAACTCGGCGTCATCGAACGCATGGGTTTTCCCGGTTACTTCCTGATCGTTGCCGACTTCATCAAATGGGCCAAGCAGCAAGACATTCCGGTCGGTCCCGGCCGCGGTTCGGGCGCCGGTTCGCTGGTCGCCTACGCCTTGACGATCACCGACGTCGATCCGCTGCGGTTTTCGCTGCTCTTCGAACGCTTCCTCAATCCGGAACGCGTTTCGATGCCGGACTTCGACATCGACTTCTGCCAGGACCGCCGCGAAGAGGTGATCCGCTACGTCCAGGCCAAGTATGGCCGCGAACAGGTGGCGCAGATCATCACCTTCGGTTCGCTGCAGGCGCGCGCCGCCCTGCGCGACGTCGGCCGCGTGCTGGAAATGCCCTACGGTCAGGTCGACAGGATCTGCAAACTCGTGCCGAACAATCCGGCCAATCCGACGCCGCTGTCCAAAGCGATCGAGGAGGAGCCGAAGCTGCAGGAAGAGGCGGCCAAGGAGCCGGTCGTCGCCCGCCTGCTCGACATTGCCCAGAAGATCGAGGGGCTTTACCGCCATGCCTCGACGCATGCCGCCGGCATCGTCATCGGCGACCGCCCGCTTTCCAAACTGGTGCCGATGTATCGCGATCCGCGCTCGGACATGCCGGTCACCCAGTTCAACATGAAGTGGGTGGAGCAGGCCGGCCTGGTCAAATTCGACTTTCTCGGCCTGAAGACGCTGACGGTGCTGAAGGTCGCGGTCGATTTCGTCGCCAAGCTCGGCGTTAAGGTCGATCTCGCGGCCATTCCTCTCGACGACAAGAAGACCTACGAGATGCTGTCGCGCGGCGAGACGGTCGGCGTGTTCCAGGTGGAAAGTGCCGGCATGCGCAAGGCGCTGATCGGCATGAAGCCGGACTGCATCGAGGACATTATCGCCCTGGTGGCGCTCTACCGTCCGGGCCCGATGGAAAACATCCCGACCTACAATGCCCGCAAGCACGGCGAAGAAGAGCTGGAATCGATCCATCCGATGATCGACCACCTGCTCAAGGAAACCCAAGGGGTCATCGTCTACCAGGAACAGGTGATGCAGATCGCTCAGGTCCTGTCCGGCTACTCGCTCGGAGAAGCCGACCTTCTGCGCCGCGCCATGGGCAAGAAGATCAAGGCCGAGATGGACCAGCAGCGCGAACGCTTCGTCGTCGGCGCGGTCAAGAACGGCGTATCGAAGCCGCAGGCCGACAATATCTTCGAACTGCTGGCGAAGTTCGCCAATTACGGCTTCAACAAATCGCATGCCGCCGCCTACGCCATCGTCTCCTACCAGACGGCCTATATGAAAGCGCATCATCCGGTCGAATTCCTCGCCGCCTCGATGACGCTCGATATGTCCAACACCGAAAAGGTCAACGATTTCCGCCAGGATGCCAAGCGCCTCGGTATCGAGGTGATCGCACCCTCGGTGCAGACCTCCTTCCGCCATTTCCAGACCGGCGACAACCGCATCTATTATGCGCTCGCCGCTCTCAAGGGTGTTGGCGAATCCGCCGTCGACCATATCGTCGAGGTGCGTGGCGACAGGCCTTTTGCCGGCATCGAAGATTTCTGCCTGCGCATCGACCCGCGCCAGGTCAATCGCCGTGTGCTCGAAAGCCTGATCTTTGCCGGCGCCTTCGATTGTTTCGGCGCCGACCGCGCTCAGCTTTCGGCCGGCCTCGACCGTATCCTCGGTTATGCCCAGCGTGCCCAGGAAAACAAGCTGAGCGGCCAGTCGGATATTTTCGGTAGCACCCTGACCTCGGGGCCTGAAAAGATCTCCCTGCCGCCGTTTTCGCCCTGGCTTGCCTCCGAGCGGCTGCTCAAGGAATTCCAGGTGCTGGGATTCTACCTCACAGCCCACCCGCTCGATTCCTACAACAACCTCCTGCAGAAGATGCGGGTGCAGACCTTTACCGAGTTTTCCCAAGCGATCAAACAGGGCGCCTTCAATGCGCGGCTCGCCGGCACCGTCATTTCGAAGCAGGAGCGCAAGACCCGCACCGGCAACAAGATGGGCATCATCGTCTTTTCCGATTCTTCCGGCCAGTTCGAGGCGGTGCTGTTTTCGGAAATGCTCAACCAGTATCGCGACGTGCTGGAGTCGGGGAAATCCTTCGTGTTGACCGCGACCGGTGAGGAGCGGCCGGAGGGCATCGGCCTGCGCATCCAGACGATCCAGTCGCTGGAGGAAAAGTCGCTGCAGATGCAGAAGGCACTGCGCGTCTATATCAGAGATTCCGGGCCACTGAAGATGGTCGCCGGCCATCTGAACGCCAAGGGCGACGGTCTGGTTTCCTTCATCGTCATCAAGGAGGAGGGCAAACGCGAGGTGGAAGTGGCGCTGGCGGAGAAATACCGCATCACTCCGGAGATCGCCGCCGCTCTTCGCGCCGCTCCCGGTGTCGTCGATGTCGAGCTTGTTTGATCAACCCGGGTGATCGTGATCACCCACCGCGGGGTGATCGGGATCAACCACGGGTGATGGTGATGAAATCCGTGCCTTCGCCGGTCTCCCGGCCAAGACCGGTATCGGAGATCGTCAGGGTCGAGCCGGGCGCGATCAGCGCGTCGATCCTGCGGCGGGTCTCCTCCGGGATCGTGATGCGGGTGAGCGACCGGGCAATCGGCCTGCCGGTGACGATCGAGCTTTCCTGATTGGTGATGCCGAGCCGCTTCATCGTCTCGCGGGCGAGATTGTTCTCAAGCGTGATGCCGAGCCAGTCCGCCGTGCCGGCCGTTTCATCGACCGCATGCAGCGTGAAGAAATGCGTGCCGAGCGCCAAGCCCGGATCGGCGATGGTCACCGGCGCTTCGAAGATCGGCTTGAACGCCCGGCGCACCATGATGACGCTGTTCGGCGGTTCACCCTTGCCCGCCGCGGCATAGACTTCCCTCAGCAGCGCGTCGGAGACGAGGCTCCTGTCACCGGCAAATTCGGCCGGCCGCAGCGTCTTGAAAGTCTTGATCGCCTGCACGGTCGACGGCCCGAGCAAGCCGTCCGGATCGCCGGCGGAAAAGCCGAGCCGGTTGAGCAGGGTCTGGATGTCGATGATCGTCTCGCGCAGCGTGCGGCGGGTGATCAGCATGCTGATCGGCTCGGACGGCGGCTGGGGTTCCCGCGCGGCAAGCGGCGGCGCTGCCGGCATCGGCATTGCCGCCGTGTCGTTCATCGCCACCTGCACCGGTGTCCCCGGACTGTCGGGCATCGAAGGCCGCAGTTCGACATCCGAAAGCAGCAGCATCGGCGCCGGCGCTTCCGGATGGAAAAGCGTCGGATGGTCGATCGGTTGCGGCGCCACTTCGCCATCGCTGATGATGACGGGAATGCCGGGCTCGGTCATCCCGTAGAGCATCTTTGCAAAGGCGCCCGGCATGCGCACGCAGCCATGCGAGGCCGGATAACGCGGCACGGAATTGGATTCGTGCAGCGCAATGCCGGACCAGGTCAGCCTTTGCATAAACGGCATCGGCGCCGCCGAATAGAGATTGGATTCGTGGTATTTCTGCTTTTCGAGCACCGAGAATATGCCGCTCGGCGTCGTGTGCCCGTCCTTGCCGGTCGAGACCTTCGAGGTCGCGACGACCTCGGTGCCGTCATAGACCGCAAGCGACTGCCTGTCCTTCGAGACGATGATCTGCAGCGTGCGCGCATCTGCGGCAAGGGCAGGGTGCACGAGTGCGGTGGCCGACAGCAAGCCGAGGCCGAAGACGAGACGCGAGAACATGATACCCAACCATACGCAATACTTGCACGGCACATTATGAGACGAAGTTTAAGGAAGATTTTATAGGCGGGACCGCGGAGCCTTCACACCTCAGTAATCACGCTTGCTGCTGCCGAAGGTGTAGCCGGTCTCGACCGTATTCTTGCCGAACTTGTCGCGCAGCTTGTCCATCGCCGCTTCGGCGGCCGCTCGCCGGCCGGAGTGCCGGTCGATGAGATCGGGCGGATCGGCACGCGCAGCATCGCCGAGATCGCTGACGCCGATGCCGATCAGTCGGAACTTCGTGCCGTCAGTTTCTTTTTCGAGAAGATCGAGCCCGGTGCGGAAGATCTTGTCGGCAAGCTGGGTCGGGTCTTCGAGCTTGCGGTTGCGGGTGCGCGATTTGAAATCGGCGCTCTTCATCTTCAAGACCACGGTCTGGCCGGCAATGCCGTTTTTCTTCAGCCGCCAGGCGACCTTTTCCGAAAGATTGCGCAGGATCGGCACCAGATCGTCATAACGCCAGATGTCGTCGAAGAAGGTCGTCTCGGACGAAACGCTTTTGGCCGCATCGTTGAGATGCACTTCACGGTCGTCGATGCCGCGCGACAGCCGGGCGAGCCGCTGGCCGATGCTGCCGTAGCGGCGCATCAGGTCGTTTTCCTCCATCTGCTGCAACTGGCTGATGGTGCGGATGCCGTCTGCCTCAAGCGTCGCCGCAAAGGCCTTGCCGACGCCCCAGATCGTGGTGACGGCGCGCGGCGCCAGAAACTCGACCGCTTCCTCACGGCCGATGACGGAAAATCCGCGCGGCTTGTGCAGGTCGGAGGCAACCTTGGCAAGGAATTTGCAATAGGAAAGCCCGACCGAAACGCTGATGCCGATTTCCTTTTCGACCCGGCGGGCGAATTTGGCGAGGGTTCGCGCCGGCGGATCGTGATGCAGCCTCTCGGTGCCGTCAAGCTCGAGGAAGGCCTCGTCGATCGACAGCGGCTGCACCAGCGGCGTCAGATCCTGCATCATGGCGCGCACCTGGCGCCCGACCCGGACATATTTCTCCATGTCGGGCCGAATGACGATCGCCTCGGGACATGCTTCCAGCGCCTTGAACATCGGCATCGCCGAACGCACGCCGTGGATGCGGGCGATATAGCAGGCGGTGGAGACGACGCCGCGTTTGCCGCCGCCGATGATCACCGGCTTATCGGCAAGCTCCGGATTGTCGCGTTTTTCGACGGCCGCGTAGAAGGCGTCGCAATCGATATGCGCAAGCGTCAATGCGTAGAGCTCGCGATGGCGCACCAGACGGGGGCTGCCGCAGGACACGCAACGGCGCGCCTCGCCCTTCTGCTCGGCAAGGCAGTCGCGACAGAAGCCGGGTGTCTTGTCGGGCGCGGGCATCATCATGAGAACAAAGGTTGAACGCCGTGACATTACGCCCTAAGCTTCCGAGTCTCAAGAGAGGCGGGAGCTTTGCCTTTGGATAACGATCTTCGTTTCGAACCGGTAACGCCAGACCGCTGGGGCGACTTCGAAATCCTGTTCGGGCCGCAGGGTGCCTTCTATAATTGCTGGTGCGTCGCGCTGCGCCTGCCGCATGCGATCAGAACGAAGATGGCGACCGAGGCGCGCAAGGCGCATATGCAGGACCGGATCAAGGCGGGGCCGCCGCCGGGCATCCTCTGTTATGCTGACGGCGCGCCGGTTGCCTGGGTGCAGGTCGGGCCGCGCCACGATGTGCCGCAGTTCAATTCGCCGCGCACCGTCTCGCGGCCGCTGGAGGAGGGCGATGCGCATGATCCGTCCATCTGGGCCGTCAGTTGCTTCTTCCTCCTGCCCGGTTTGCGCGGAAAGGGAATGAGCCATCGCCTGCTTTCCGGCGCCATCGACCATGCGCGGCGCCAGGGGGCGCGGCTGCTCGAAGCCTGTCCGATCGATCACGTGAAGCAGTCGAAATCAGTCTCTCTCTGCATCGGCTCGTCGGCGATCTTCGATGCGGCCGGTTTCGAGACGGTGGCACGGCGCAAGGACGGACGTCCGCTCATGCGGCTGGAACTGCGCGCATGAGCGCGCCGGAAAGAAAATACGCCTCGATCAATTCGGCCGCATGCATCCAGTCGGTAGCGCGGGTGATGTCGGCGGCCGCCGCCGGTGCGAAACGATGGACGGGCGAATTCGGCATCAGATGAATCAGCAGGCAATCGGCGACGTGATCCCTGACGGAATGCAGATTGCGCGCCATATCATCGATGAAGACGACGGGAAGGGAGCGGCTGGCATGCAAGGCGTGAACGATCGGCCCCTTCGGCTGCTCGGTGGCAAGCAGCGGAAAAAGCAGACCCAGCCTATCGAGCAGACGGCGGCGCTGCTCCTGGAACCGCGGCTGCATAGCCGTCAGGAACAGCACGTCGGCCTCTTGCGAAAGCCGGTCGAGCGTTTCGACGACGCGGTCGAGCGGCGTCTGCCACAGCTCCTGTGCCTCGAAGAATTCCTCGATCAGTCGGCTAACCTGCGGATCCTCGATCTCCGCGCCATCCGCCTGCGATACGATGTTGCCGTGAAGCTTAAACGATCGCGGCAGAAACGCGTGCCCCCGGCTTTGAAGGAAAAGCTGGAAAGGGCCGATGAACTGCAGCACGACGTCGTCGACGTCGCAGACAATCAACGGCCGTTCGCCGAGGCGGATATGCGAGACATCGAGGTCCGGAGTGCAGGCCATGGTCAGCATTCTCCGGAACCGAGACTCGGCGAAGAGAAATGCCGCCAGGCGGCGGTGACGGTTTCCGGGCTGATGCCGCTCGCCGTGCAGAAAGCCATCGCCGTCGGTTCGTGGTTCATCAGGAAATCCATCATGCCGGCAAGGAAACCCGGGTCGTCGACGGCGCTGCGCACCTGGCCGGGCGCAACACCCGTCAGGGCGAGGAATCGGCCGAACATGTCGGGATCGTCGGCAAGCCAGCCGAGCACGGCGATCGCGGTTGCGTGCGGGTCGGCGGCCTGTTGTTTCGAAGTCTTGAAGTTGCTTTGCATTTCGAGAGTTACGTTACCTTTTCTTCAACCAAATACCGCTAGCGTGCGCTATCGGTTTCACGGAGCTATTGTCCGCATGTGCCTTTCTCATGGGACAAACCGCTGCGCGAACGGACGTAGGGACAGCTTGTCATGCCCAAACAGGTGATGATTGTAGAAGATAACGAGCTCAACATGAAGCTCTTTCGCGACCTCATCGAGGCGTCCGGATACACCACGATCCAGACCAGAAATGGCATGGAGGCGCTCGATCTGGCGCGCAAGCATCGCCCCGACCTCATCCTGATGGATATTCAGCTTCCCGAGGTCTCCGGCCTCGAAGTCACGAAATGGCTGAAGGAAGATGACGAGCTGCACGTCATTCCCGTCATTGCCGTCACGGCTTTTGCGATGAAGGGCGACGAGGAGCGGATTCGCCAGGGCGGCTGTGAGGCCTATGTTTCCAAGCCGATCTCGGTTCCGAAATTCATCGAGACGATCAAGACCTATCTGGGCGATGCCTGACGCATCGGAAAGACACCTATGACTGCGCGAATACTGGTGGTGGACGATATTCCGGCCAACGTGAAGCTGCTCGAAGCGCGGCTGCTGGCGGAGTATTTCGACGTCATGACCGCGGCCGACGGCTACACGGCGCTGGCGATCTGCGAGCGCAACCAGGTCGATCTCATCCTGCTCGATATCATGATGCCCGGCATCGATGGTTTCGAAGTCTGCGAGCGGCTGAAAGCCAGCCAGAAAACCGCGCATATTCCCGTCGTCATGGTCACCGCGCTTGACCAGCCGGCCGATCGCGTTCGCGGCCTGAAAGCTGGTGCCGACGATTTCCTCACCAAGCCGGTCAACGATCTGCAGCTGATCTCGCGGGTGAAGAGCCTGCTGCGGTTGAAGACGTTGAGCGATGAGCTGCGCATTCGCGCTGACACCGCCCATACGATAGGCATCGACGACCTCACCCGCGCGGTCGAGAGCCGCGCCGACGAGACCGCTCAGGTCCTGCTCGTCGACGGCCGCGCCAATTCGCAGGAGCGCCTTATCAGGGCGCTGAAGCCCGTTGCCGACGTGCTTGCCCTCTCCGATCCGCAGGCCGCTCTCTTCGAGGCGGCCGAAAGCGCGTTCGATCTTGTCATCGTCAACGCCAACTTCGACGATTACGATCCGCTACGCCTCTGCTCGCAGCTGCGCTCGCTGGAGCGCACGCGATTCCTGCCGATCCTGATCATCACCGAGCAGGGTGCCGACGAGATGGTCGTGCGCGCGCTCGATCTCGGCGTCAACGACTACATCATCCGCCCGGTCGATCCCAATGAGTTGGTTGCCCGCAGCCTGACGCAGATCCGCCGCAAGCGCTACAACGACCGTCTGCGCGCCAGCGTCAAGCAGACGATCGAGCTTGCGGTAACCGATCCGCTGACCGGCCTTTATAACCGGCGCTATCTCGACAATCATTTGAACGTGCTCTTCAACCGGTCAATGGCGCGCGGCCGACCGCTTTCGGTACTGATCACCGATATCGATCGCTTCAAGCAGGTAAACGACACCTACGGCCATGACGGTGGCGACGAAGTGCTGCGGGAATTTGCAAACCGTGTCCGTTCGACCATTCGCGGCGCCGATCTCGCCTGCCGCTACGGCGGGGAGGAATTTGTCGTTGTCATGCCCGACACCTCGCCTGAGATAGCCGCCGCTGTCGCCGAGCGCCTGCGCACGGCGATCGAAAGCGCCCCCTTCATGCTGAAACACGCCGGCGAGGCGCTGAACGTCACCGCGTCCTTCGGCATCGCCTCGCGTATTGCAGCGGTGCTGACCCCGGACCAGCTGATGAAGCAGGCCGATCTGGCTCTTTACGAGGCCAAGAATACCGGCCGCAACCGCGTGGTCGCCGCAGCCGCCTGACGAATCATCTGTCGCCTTATATGTCGTCTAAAGGTTTTCCACAGTGGTAAGCGAATTGTTACCGATTTTTAATACCCGCCGGCAGGGCGCGGGGTGAAAATTTGCAGCCAAATAGCCGAAAAATGGATTTCCTGCTTTGCTGGGGATGCGCCGCTGCCCGATAGTCTTGAAAGTATCTGGCCATAGCTGAAAATGAAATAGCGACTATAAAAAACGTCTCATGCCAATGAGGCGAAATAGTGTGCTGCGGCGGCGCCTCACGTAGGGAGAGGGGGTGTTCAAGTTATTGCGTTATAGTGTCGAATTTCTTCCAGGTGGCAACGAGTAGGCTTCGGCACCAAGCAGATCCGGTAAATCATTGTATGCACCAAAACTGGACTTTTAACCATAGAATCAAGTCCGCAAAAATCATCATTAAGAATTTGTTGATTTTCTTTCAGTTTTGCGCAAATTATCGGCACATAAGAGAAGCGCTCCCGTTGAGGAGTTGTCGATACCCCATGATGCTCAGGTCCGCCGCATCTCCTGGGTCGTGGGGTCGGTCGGCTAGTAGGCAAGTTATAGCGGTTCCTCGTGCCGTTTTGCATGCTGGCCGACCCCCTTTCAAGAAAACGCCGCCACTTCCCGAAGATGGAAGGGCGGCGTTTTTCTGTTTGCGCTATCATCTCTAGAGGCGATCATCCGGACAACAAAAAACGCGCAACCCGAGGGCGCGCGCTTTTTTGAAATCCTGAGATCAAGTGATTACTTGATCTTGGTTTCCTTGAACTCGACGTGCTTCCGTGCAACCGGGTCGTACTTCGTCTTCGTCATCTTGTCCGTCATCGTACGGCTGTTCTTCGTCGTGACGTAGAAGAAACCGGTGTCGGCTGTCGACAGCAGCTTGATCTTGATTGTTGTAGCCTTGGCCATGGTCGTCCTGCCTTTAAGGAAAATGAAAGCCGTGGAAACCGGATGGGCTCCACGGCAAATTCTGGCGCGAAACTACGAATCTCGCCCGAAAAGTCAAGTCCGTTTTCGAATGAACATCAGTCTGATGCCGGAAAGTAGGGCGTAAAGCCCGAAGAACGCGGCAATCGCCCAGGCAAAACCGTTATTTCCAGCGACGTCGATCGCTGCGCCGATCGCCTGCGGTCCGGCCACGGTTCCTATCGCATAACAGAAGATGAAGGCGGCATTGGCCGCCGCAAGGTCGGAGCCCGTCAGCCGCGAGCCGAGATGGCTGAGCCCGACCGTATAGAGGCCGGAGACGCAGCCGCCCCAGAAAAGCAGCAGCCCGGCCATCAACAGCCAGTTGTCGAGCAGCAGCGGCAACATCATCGCGCCGATGAACCCCATCAGTGCCATGCCGGCTAGAAGCGGCCGCTTGTCGGCGATGCGGTCGGAGAGCAGGCCGAGCGGGATCTGAAAGATGACGTTGCCGACGCCCATCATGGTGAGCAGAAGTGCTGCCTGCGATTCGGTAAAATGGGCGCGCACGGCAAAAATCGGGAAAAGCGATAGGCCGCCCGCTTCGACCGCGCCGAAGATGAAGACCGCCGCCGTCGCCGTCGGCACCAGGAAAACGTAGCGCATGAAATGCAACTCCGGCTTTTCCTCGAGCACCGGGCTTTCGTCGCGGGCGATGAAGATCGGAATGGCGGCCAGCAGGATGGCGCAGGCGCCGATCAGGAAGGGGAAGATGCCGTCGCTGCCTAGGATCGAAAACAGCAGCGGCCCGGCCGCAAAGCCGAGGGAAAGCACGGTCGCATAGATGCCGAGCACGAAGCCGCGTTTGGAAGGCGGCGAAGCGGCATTGATCCAGAATTCGGAGAGGATGAACAGCGTCGTCGTCGCGCCATGGAAAGCGAAACGCAGTGGAAACCACATCCAGAAATCCTGGGCATAATAAAAACCGAGCGCGCTCAGCGCCGAAATCAGCACGGCCCAGAGCATTGTCGGCGCGACGCCGTATTTATGGGCGAGCCTGGTGGTGATCGGCGCGGCAGCCATCGCCGCGACCCCGGCCATTGCCGTGTTGAGCCCGATCAGGGTGGACGAGATGCCACGTTTTTCGAGGATGATACTGAGGAGGGGCAGTCCGAGGCCGATTGCTATGCCGACGGCTGATATGGACGAGATGGCTGCCACCAGAGAAGGCCAATGGATTTCCTCGACATCGCCCGGTGTGCCGTTTCTCGGCTGAGACATTTATCCATCCTTAGAAAGCTACGCGAGCGAATCGGCCGGTCACCTCACACAGAAAGACACGGGCGTGCCAAATCCGGGTGACGGGGAGCGTTTCGCAATATGTCCGATGTGAGTGACCACCTGCGGAATGTAAAGCCTGTTCAGACAAGAAAAGCTTACCATGTCAAGTCGTTGAGGATCGTCCGCCACCGCCTTCGGGTGGTGATCGGTGGAGCGCTGGCACTACACGCCAAATATGTCTGGAAGGTGAAGGCGCTAATCCGGCCGGCCGGGGATGTCATAATCGTCGGAACCGTTACTCTCTCCACCGAAACCATGCATGCGCAACGCCCATTGCAGGCCGATGACACCGCCCTTGATCGGCTGGATCGAGGCAAGCGCGGTGATAACGGTGATCGGCGCCCAGATGGCAAGATGCGCCCAGACCGGCAGCACGAAGGTCATGTCGGTCAGCATATAGCCACCGACCACGACGTGGCCGACAACGAAGATGACGATATAGGGCGGAAGGTCGTCCGCGCGTTGGTGATGCATCGCCTCGCCGCAGGCAGCGCAATGATCGACCGGCTTCAGAAAGGCGCGAAAGAGCTTGCCGTTGCCACAGGCCGGGCAACAGTTCGACAGCCCCCGCATGATCGAGCGTCCAACCGGACGCTCGGCCTCGGGCGTATCCCCGTAGCGCACGGCCGGATCGGTCGGTGTGCTCATCGCAAGTTCCTCTTTCAGGCCGAAACATCGGCGCATGGGCTCTAGTGACGTCCCCGCGGCGGTCTCGTTCCGGGCTTCTTGCGGACCTGGCCCCTGTCGCGGCGGCCCGCTTTGTGGAAGGAGCGCACTGCCGTCGGCATTTCGCGCCCTTCGCTGACCATTTCGAAACGCAGCGCGCCGGCGAGCGGAATCGCTTCGGCAAGCTTCACCGTGACGCTGTCGCCAAGGCGATAGCCAAGCCCTGTCCGTTCACCCGAGAGCGCCTGATGCGCCTCGTCATAGATGAAATAATCGGTGCCAAGCGTCGATATGGGGACGAAACCGTCGGCGCCATAGTCCGGCAGGGAAACAAAAAGCCCCGATTTCGTCACACCCGAGACCCGTCCGGCAAATTCTTCACCGACGCGGCCGCTGAGATGATGGGCTATCAGCCGGTCGACCGTCTCACGCTCGGCCGCCATGGCCCGGCGTTCGAAGGTTGAGATTTCGGCGGCGATATCGTCGAGAACAGCCTCTTCCTCGGGCGTGATGCCGCCTTCACCAAAGCCGAGCGAGCCGACGAGGGCGCGGTGCACGATAAGATCGGCGTAACGGCGGATCGGTGAGGTGAAATGCGCGTATTTCATCAGGTTGAGGCCGAAGTGGCCGATATTCTCCGGACCGTAGATCGCCTGGCTCTGCGAACGCAACACCATCTCGCTGACCATGGTCTGGTGCGGCGTGCCGTCCGCCTTCGCCAGGATGCCGTTGAAGTTGTTGGCGCGCATGTTGCCGCCCTTGGCAAGCGAAATGCCGAGCGTCGCCAGGAACTCGCGCAGGATCTCCTGCTTGGCAAGCGTCGGGCCGTCATGGATGCGGTAGATCAGCGGCTGGCGTGCCTTTTCCAGCGTCTCGGCGGCGCAGACGTTCGCCTGGATCATCATCTCCTCGATCAGCTTGTGCGCATCGAGCCGCGGCGGCACGACGACCCCGTCGACGGTGCCGTCGGGCTTCAGCTGGATCTTGCGCTCCGGCATGTCGAGTTCCAGCGGCTGGCGCCGGTCGCGTCCGCGCTTCATCACCTCATAGGCGTGCCACAGCGGCTTCAGGATCGGCTCGAGCATTGGTCCGGTCTGATCGTCCGGCTTGCCGTCGATCGCTGCCTGCGCCTGCTGATAGGACAGCTTGGCCGCGCTCTTCATCATGATGCGATGGAAGGTATGGCCGATCTTGCGGCCTTCTCCGGAAAAGCTCATGCGCACGGCAAGCGCCGGGCGGTCGACGCCTTCCTTCAGCGAACAAAGATCGTTGGAAATCCGCTCCGGCAGCATCGGCACGACACGATCCGGGAAATAAACAGAGTTGCCGCGTTTCAGCGCCTCGCGGTCGAGCGCCGACTTGGAGCGGACATACCAGGAGACATCGGCAATAGCCACGCTGACGACGACGCCGCCGGGATTGTCGGGCGAGGGGTCCAGTTCGGCATAAACGGCGTCGTCATGATCCTTGGCGTCGGCCGGGTCGATGGTGATCAGCGGCACGTCGCGCCAATCCTCGCGATGCGACATCGTGGCGGGTTTTGCGGCGTCCGCCTCGTCAACGACGGCCGGCGGGAACACATGCGGGATACCATGCGCATGAATGGCGATCATCGAGATCGCTTTTTCCGAGCCGACGGAGCCGACCACGGAAAGCACCTTGGCGCGCGGCAGGCCGAGACGGCCGAGGCGGGCGATTTCGACTTCGACCAGGTCGCCGTCCGTGGCGCCGCCGGTGAAGTCGGGATCGATCACCATCTCCTCGCCACGCCGCTCGATCGGCAGCAGCCGGCCGCCACCGCCAGGCGCCGTGCGGAAAACGCCCATCGAGGCGCCGCGGCGCTTGTCGATCACTTTGATGATCCGCGCCGTATAGGCCGGCCCGCCGCGATCGACGGCCGGGAAGATCTTCGCCAGGATGCGGTCGCCGAGGCCGGCGACGGGCGCCTTGCCCTTGCCCTGGCGGCCCGCGGGCGATTGTTGGCGGATGGCGACGGCAGGCGCGACGCCCTGATCCTCAGGCCATTCCGCCGGCCGGCCGATCAGATCGCCATCCTTGTCACGCGTGGTAATATCGAGAACGGTGACCGGCGGCAGCGCGCCGGGGCGGATCAGCGACTTACGGTTCTTCTGCAGCATGCCTTCCTGCTCGAGTTCCTGCAGCAGATGCTTGAGCTCGACGCGGTTGTCGCCCTTCAGGCCGAAAGCCTTGGCGAGTTCGCGTTTGGAGGCTTTTTGCGGATGATCCGCGATGAAGCGCAGGATCACCTCGCGCGAGGGCAGCGCGCCGTGGACGATGTTCAGCGGCTCGACGGCGGGAGCATCCTTGCCGGCACGGCCGATCTTGCCCGGGCGCTTGCCCGCAGGGTTCGTTCTGTCGCGCGGTATCCTGCTCACGTCAGCTCTTTTTCGATTTCGCGGGCGCTTTCGCCTTCGTTGTCTTCGGCTTGGCCGCCGTCTTGGTGGTCTTGGCTTCGGCTGCCGCCGCCTTCGGCTTGGCTTTCGCCTTGGTGGTTTTGCCGGCAGGCGCCTTGCCGGCCTTCTCGGCGATCAGCGCGAGCGCCTCCTCGACGGTGATCGCCTGCGGATCCTTGCCCTTCGGCAGGGTGGCATTGACCTTGCCCCAGTTGACGTAGGGACCGTATTTGCCGTCGCGAACGGTGATCGCGCCGCCGTCGGGATGATCGCCGAGTGTCTTCAACGCCGCCGGCGTACCGCGCGAACCCCGGCCCGGCGGCTGGTTCGCCTTTTCGGCAATGACAGTCACGGCGCGATTGAGGCCGACCGAGAATACGTCTTCGATGGTTTCCAGATTGGCATAGGAACCGTCATGCAGCAGGAACGGCCCATAGCGGCCGATGCCTGACGAGATCATCTTGCCGGATTCCGGATGTTTGCCGATGTCGCGCGGCAGCGAAATCAAAGCCATCGCCTTTTCATAGTCGATCTCTTCGGGCTTCCAACCCTTCGGCAGCGAAGCGCGCTTGGCTTCCTTGCCGTCGCCGCGCTGAATATAGGGGCCGAAGCGGCCGGAACGCAGCGTCAGCTCCTCGCCGGTCGTCGGATCGGTGCCGAGGTTCTTCGGCTCGTTCAATCCGGCGCCATCCGCTTCCCCGCCGTTTTCGGAGGAGAGCTGGCGGGTGTAATTGCATTCCGGATAGTTCGAGCAGCCGACGAAGGCGCCGTATTTGCCGAGCTTCAGCGACAGGTTGCCGGTGCCGCAGACCTGACAGATCCTCGGATCGCTGCCGTCCTCCCGCTTCGGGAAGACCAGGGGTGCGAGCGCCTCGTTCAGCGAATCGAGCACATTGGTGACGCGCAGTTCCTTGGTGTCTTCGATCTGCGCGAAGAAATCTTTCCAGAAATCGCGCAGCACCTGCTTCCAGTTCAGCTCGCCGGCGGAAATCCGGTCGAGCTTTTCCTCGAGATCGGCGGTGAAGTCGTATTCGACATATTTGGTGAAGAAGCTTTCGAGGAAAGCCGTCACCAGCCGGCCCTTGGCCTGGGGGATCAGCTTGCGCTTGTCGATCGTCACATAGTCGCGGTCGCGCAGCGTTGCCAGCGTCGCCGCATAAGTGGAGGGGCGGCCGATGCCGAGCTCTTCCATCTTCTTGATCAGCGAGGCTTCCGAATAGCGAGGCGGCGGCTCGGTGAAATGCTGGGTCGAATTGATCTTCTGCTTGGCGAGCGTCTCGCGCGCGTTGATCTCCGGCAGACGGCCATCCTCGTCGCCATCGTCGCTCTGCTCGCCGTCTTCCTTCTGGTCGGTATAGGCGGCGATGAAGCCATCGAAGCGGATGACCGAACCGACGGCGCGCAGGCCGGCCTTCTCGCCCTTATTATCGGCGGTAATTTCAGCCGTCGTGCGCTCGATCTCGGCCGAGGCCATCTGGCTGGCGATGCCGCGCTTCCAGATCAGGTCGTAGAGCCGAATCTGGTCGGCATCGAGGAATTTGCGCACGCGGTCGGGCGAGCGGTAGAAATCGGTCGGACGGATCGCCTCGTGCGCCTCTTGTGCGTTCTTGGCCTTGGCGGAATAGAAGCGCGGCTTCTCGGGCATGTAGCGCTCGCCGAATTGGTCGACGATGGCGCTGCGCGCCGCATCGATCGCCTCCGGCGCCATCTGCACGCCGTCGGTTCGCATATAGGTGATCAGACCAACGGTCTCGCCGCCGATATCGACGCCCTCATAAAGCTTCTGAGCGATCTGCATGGTGCGCGAGGCAGAGAAACCGAGATTGGAGGAAGCTGCCTGCTGCAGCGTCGAGGTCGTAAACGGCGGTCCTGGGTTGCGCTTGACCGGTTTGGCCTCGATCGTGTCGACGACATAGCTCGCACCGTCGAGCAACGCCTTCAGCCGGCCGGCATCCTCGCCGTTGCCGATCGCGCGCGGCTGCAGCCGTTTGCCGTTCGCCGAAACCAGCCTTGCTTCGAAATCGTCGCCACGCGGCGTCTTCAGAAGCGCCGAGATGTTCCAGTATTCTTCCGATATGAAGCGCTCGATCTCGGATTCGCGGTCGCAAACCAGGCGAAGCGACACAGACTGGACACGGCCGGCCGAACGCGCGCCGGGCAGCTTGCGCCACAGGACCGGCGAAAGATTGAAGCCGACGAGATAGTCGAGTGCGCGGCGCGCGAGATAGGCGTCGACGAGCGGCACGTCGATGTCGCGCGGATCGGCCATCGCGTCGAGGACCGCCTTCTTGGTGATCGCGTTGAAGACGACGCGCTTGACCGGCTTGCCGTTCAGCACGCGCTTCTTGTTCAGCATGTCGAGAACGTGCCAGGAAATCGCTTCGCCTTCGCGATCCGGGTCGGTCGCGAGAAATAGGCCGTCGGAGGATTTCACCGCGTCGGCGATGTCCTTCATCCGCTTGGCCGAGGCGCTATCGACCTCCCAAAGCATTTCGAAATCCTGATCGGGGAGGACCGAGCCATCCTTGGCAGGCAGATCGCGCACATGGCCGAAGGAGGCGAGCACTTTGTATCCCGGACCCAGATACTTGTTGATCGTCTTGGCCTTGGCAGGCGATTCCACCACTACAACATTCATGATGATTCTCTAAAAAGGAAACGACGCCAGCATTTAAGCCAGCGCAACACACACCGCAACATGGATGCCCGGCCCTCCGACATGGACAGGGAAATCGCCGCGGTCAAGGGGTTTGGTACAATTTTACCTCTTGCGTCTGCTGCAGCCGAAAGAGGATTGTCGGAAAAATACATCTTGAGATAGGTTGCCAATCACTTTCGGCATGGTTTCGCCATTCTTAACGCCGCGCCCGAATATCGTGCGAAATTCAATCGGTAAGCGAGACGAGGCCGCCCTGATGCCGATGCAGTCTGCCTGAGATGTCGAGTTCCAGAAGGATGAGATAGACGGCGGATGCCGACAGGCCGGTATGGCGGATGACGTCGTCGATCTCGACCGGGGTTGGCCCGAGCGCATCGATGATGCGGGCCCGGTCTGAATCGCCGGGCGGAATTGTCATCGCCTTGCCGTCGGCTGCCGGTTGCTCGGCCATCGATAACGGGAACAGCTCGAATTGCGTAAGCGGCGCCAAAGCCTCGATGACATCGGCGGGTGTGGTGACGATCGAAGCGCCGTCCTTCAGCAGGCCGTTGGTGCCGTGGCAGCGCGGATCGAGCGGTGAGCCGGGCACGGCAAACACCAGGCGGCCGAACTCGCCGGCAAGCCGTGCGGTGATCAGCGAGCCTGAGCGCGTTGCCGCTTCGACGACCACCAGACCGAGACCGATACCGGCGATCAGCCGGTTTCGGCGCGGGAAATCGCGGGCGCGCGGTTCCCAGCCGAACGGCATTTCGCTCACCGCCAGGCCGTTGCCACCGGTTATCTCCTCGAGCAGCCCGATATTCTCCGGCGGGTAGGGTTGGTCGAGACCGCCGGCAAGCGCTGCGATCGTGCTCGTGTCGAGGCTTGCCCGATGCGCTGCCGTGTCGATGCCACGGGCCAGGCCGGACACCACGGTATAACCAGCCCGGCCGCAATCGCGCGCCACCATGGCCGCGAATTTCGCGCCGGCGATCGAAGCGTTGCGGGAGCCGACGATGCCGACCGCCGGTCGTTTGGCGGCGGCAAGAGCGCCTTTGACGGCAAGCAGCGGAGGCGCGCCGTCGATCTTCTTCAGGGCCTGCGGATAGTCCGGCTCACCGATGCCGACGAAGCGGGCGCCGAAGCGATGCGCCGCTTCCAGTTCCCGGTGCGCCTCGGCCTCGCTGGCGATGCGGATTGCCCGCGTGGCGCCGCCGCGCGCCGAAAGCTCCGGCAGCGCCGCGAGTGCTGCCTCGGCCGAACCGAAATGATTGATCAGGTCGCGAAAGGTCGCCGGGCCGATATTGTCGGAACGGATGAGGCGCAGCCAGGCGATGCGTTGCCGTTCGCTCAGCGCGACGCCTTTTGATCCCGCGCCCGGCGCATCCATTATCCCTTTGCCCCGATCTTGCTTTCCGTGCCGTCCATTAGGCGGGAAATATTGGCCTTGTGCTTCCAGTAGGAGATCAGCGTCATGATCGCCATGACGGCCGCAACCTTTTCGTTACCCAGTATCCACAGCGCAACCGGAATGACAAGCATGGCGACCAGCGCCGACAGCGACGAGTAGCGGCTGGTGAAGGCGACCGCCAGCCAGACGGCGGCGAAGAGCACCACCATGATCGGCGCGACGCCGAGCAGGGTGCCGATATAGGTGGCGACACCCTTGCCGCCTTTGAAGCCGATCCACACCGGGAAGAGATGGCCGATGAAGGCGAAGAAGCCGGCGATGATCGCCGCCTCCTGACCGAGGAAATAACCGACGACCCAGGCTGCTGCCGATGCTTTCAGCGCGTCGAGCAGCAGCGTCGCAGCAGCGAGCTTGCGGTTTCCCGTTCTCAGCACATTGGTCGCGCCGATATTGCCGGAGCCGATGCTGCGCACGTCGCCGAGGCCGGCGGCGCGCGTGAGGATCAGGCCGAAAGGAATGGAGCCGAAGAGATAACCGATGACGGCGGCGGCAAGCGCGATCGGCAGCGTGATCTGCCATGACATGAGATTGGATAACATATGCCGCCTCAGCCCCTCCGTGGCGTATCAGTCCAGGCTTTTTCTAAAGTGCGTGGACAAGCTTTCCCGAGACATAAGTCGCGACGGCCCGCCCGCTGAACCGCGCATCTTCGAACGGCGTATTCTTCGAGCGGGAGAGAAGCATGTCTTTGGCGACAAGCCAAGGCTCATCAAGATCGATCAACGCGATATCGGCCGCAGCACCCGGCTTCAGCGTGCCGGCGGCGAGGCCGAAGATTTGCGCGGGGCGGGTGGACATGGCATCGATCAGGCGCATCAGGCTCACCTGGCCGCCATGGTGAAGCCTGAGCGCCGCCGCCAGCATGGTTTCAAGACCGACCGCGCCATCGGCCGCTTCGCCGAAGGGCAGGCGCTTCGTATCGACGTCCTGCGGATCGTGCGAGGAGACGATGATGTCGATCGCGCCGCTCGCAAGCGCCTCGACCATGGCGATCCGATCGTCTTCCGGGCGCAGCGGCGGATAGAGCTTGAAGAAGCTGCGGTATTCGCCGATGTCGTTTTCGTTGAGCGCCAGATTGTTGATCGAGATGCCTGAAGTGACCTTGGCGCCGCGGCTGCGGGCGCGTTCGATCGCTTCGACCGAGGCCGGCACCGAGATCATCGCGGCGTGATAGTGGCCGCGCGTCAGTTCTGCGATTCTGAGATCGCGTTCGAGCGGGATGAGTTCGGCTTCCCTTGGAATGCCGGAGAGCCCGAGCCAGCTGGCGAAAAGCCCTTCATGCATGACGCCGTTGGCGCCAAGATATTTGTCGCGGGTTTCGCAGGAGATGACGGCGCCGAATTCGCGCGCATAGGTCATGATCCGGCGCAGCACCTGCGTGTCGTGGACGCTGGAATGGGCATCGGTGAAGGCGACGGCGCCCGCCTGCATCAGCAGGCCGATCTCCGTCATCTCCGCACCGGCAAGGCCCTTGGTGATGGCGGCTGCCGGATAGACGTTGACGGCGGCCGTATCGCGCGCCGTCTTCTTGACGAATTCGACGAGCGCGATGTCGTCGATGACGGGATCGGTGTCCGGCATCATGATGATCGAGGTGACGCCGCCGGCTGCTGCCGCCCGGCTGGCCGAGGCGATCGTCTCGCGATGTTCGCCGCCGGGTTCGCCGATATGGACGCGCGCATCGACGAGGCCGGGCGTCGCGACAAGGCCCGCGCAGTCGCGGATGACGGCGCCTTCCGGCGCGCCCTGGTTCTGCGCCGAGGAGCCGGCGGCAATGATCACCCCGTTTTCGGCGATGACCGTGCCGACTTCGTCGAGATTGCGCGACGGGTCGATGATGCGGACGTTTTTGAGGACGATCGGATTGCTCATGCCATCATTCCATCGCTTCGGGGACCCTGGTTCTGCGAGACGAGCAGCGTCTCCATCACCGCCATGCGCACCGCGACCCCCATTTCCACCTGTTCGGCGATCACGCTCTGCGGCCCGTCCGCCACCTCTGAGGCGATCTCGACGCCGCGGTTCATCGGGCCGGGATGCATGACCAGCGCATCCTCCTTCGCCGCCTTCAGCGTTTCGGCGTCGAGCCCGTAGAAATGGTAGTATTCGCGCACCGAAGGCACGAAGGCGCCGGACATGCGCTCGCGCTGCAGCCGCAGCATCATCACCACGTCGGCGTCCTTCAGCCCTTCTTTCATCGAATGGAAGACCTCAACACCCATCTCGGCGATGCCGGCGGGTAGCAGGGTGGCGGGCGCGACGACACGCACGCGGGCGCCCATCGCATTGAGCAGCAGGATATTGGAGCGCGCCACCCGCGAATGCAGCACGTCGCCGCAGATCGCCACGATGATGCGCGAGAGCTTGCCCTTGGCGCGGCGGATCGTCAGTGCGTCGAGCAGCGCCTGGGTCGGATGTTCGTGCTGGCCGTCGCCGGCATTGACGACCGAGCAGGAAACCTTCTGGGCGAGAAGGGCGGCAGCACCGGCGCTCGAATGGCGGATGACAAGCACGTCGGGACGCATCGCATTCAGCGTCATCGCCGTGTCGATCAGCGTTTCGCCCTTCTTCACTGAGGAATTGCCGACCGACATGTTCATGACGTCGGCGCCGAGCCGCTTGCCGGCCAGCTCGAAGGAGGCCTGCGTGCGAGTCGATGCCTCGAAGAACAGGTTGATCTGCGTCAGCCCGCGCAGCGTCGACGTTTTCTTCTCTCGCTGGCGGCTGATCTTGACGGCCTCGTCGGCCTTGTCGAGCAGATAGGTGATATCCTGCTCGGTGAGGCCCTTGATGCCGATGAGGTGGCGGTGGGGAAAAAAGACCATGACCCTGCCTCTTGCTGTCTCTGGCGGGTCTATAAAGAGTGCTGCCCGCCGGGGCAAGCATGCGCTGTGGGCAAAGGCTTATGTCCCCATGCATTTTCGCCAAAATTCCGATAGAGCAGAATGAACCGAATCATAACTTCCGGTTTCCCTTTGCCGGGCTCTTACACTAGAAGCGAATTATGACCTCCGCCAACCGGACTGAAGAAAAACTCGCAGAACTCAATCAGCCGAGCCTGTGGTCCGGCATCAACGCCTATCGGTCCGATCCGCTGATCGTCGATCTGACGGCAGCCCTGCCGCGCGGCATCCGCGAGGACCTGGAAAACATAGGCCGCTACGTCACCTCGCCGGAGGCACAGGAGCTGGCGCGCATGGCGAACCAGGGCGCGCCGCAGCTGCGTACCCACGGTCCGCGCGGCGAGCGCCTTGATGTCGTTGAGTTCCATCCCGCCTGGCACGCGCTGATGCGGCGCTCCATGTCGGTCGGCCTGCATTCCTCCGTCTGGGACCCGCAGGCCGATACCGACGCCAAGGATGAGGCCCACAAGGTTCGCGCCGCTCGCTTCTATCTATCGTCACAGCTGGAATCCGGCCATCTCTGCCCGCTGACGATGACCAGCGCCTCGGTCGCCGCGCTCTCGGCCTCGCCCGCGATACAGAAGGATTGGGCCCCCAAAATCCTCTCGCGCAAATATGATTCGTCGAACAAGCCCGCCATGCAGAAGTCTGCTGTGACCATCGGCATGGGCATGACGGAAAAGCAGGGCGGCACGGATGTGCGCGCCAACCGCAGCGCTGCCGAAAAGGTCAGCGAGGGCATCTACCGGCTGTCCGGCCATAAATGGTTCATGTCCGCTCCGATGAGCGACGCTTTCATCATGCTGGCGCAGACGAAGGAGGGCATGGGCTGCTTCCTGGTGCCGCGCCTGCTGGAGGACGGCTCCGCCAACGGCCTCCAGTTCCAGCGGCTGAAAGACAAGGTCGGCAACCGCTCCAACGCCTCTGCCGAAGTGGAATTCTCAGACACGTTCGGTTTCTTGCTCGGCGGCCCGGATGCCGGCATCCGCACCATCCTCGACATGGTGACGCTGACGCGGCTCGACTGCGCGCTGGCCTCATCAGGCATGATGCGCGCCTCGCTCGCCGAAGCCGTACACCACACCCGCGGCCGCAGCATCTTCGGAAAGATGCTCGTCAACCAGCCGATCATGACGCGCGTGCTGGCCGACATGGCGCTCGACGTCGCAGCCGCGACGGCGCTGTCCTTCCGTCTTGCCGACGCCTTCGACAAGGCGCGCGGCAATGCCGAGCAGGCGGCCTATGCCCGCGTCATGACGCCGGTCGCCAAATACTGGTGCTGTAAGATCGCGCCGGCGCTGATCTACGAGGCGATGGAATGCATCGGCGGCAACGGCTACATCGAAGAACGCCCGATTGCCCGCCACTACCGTGAGGCTCCGGTCAACGCCATCTGGGAAGGCTCCGGCAACGTCATGGCGCTCGACGTGCTGCGCGTGCTCAACCGTGGCAAGGATCTGTTCGAAACGGTCTTCGCCGGCCTTGCCCGCGATCTCGGCCCGGCCGGCAAGAAGACGATCGATGTGCTGCGCGCCGCTGTCGCGCTCTGCGAACAGGATGAGGGCGCCGCGCGCCTGCTCGTCGAGCAGTTGGCGCTTGCGGCCGGTGCCGCCGAACTCTATCGGCTCGGGGCAGGGCGCATTGCCGATGCCTTCATCGAGACGCGTCTTGCCGGCGGCTGGCGCTCCACCTACGGCATGCTCGATTCCCGCTTCGACGCCAGCTACATCGTCGACCTGCTCTATCCGCCGGCGGCCTGATCGCAGGCGGGGGATGATAGTCGCTCGTTGCCGGACATCTCGCCGAGCGATATCGAACCACTTTGCGCCGATGGCTGCCCCTCACCCTAACCCTCTGCCCGTAAAAAACTGGGAGAGGGGACGTGCCCTGCGAGAGCGAGTTGGGAGCAGAGAGGGCGCGGCATGTCGCCCCGCAAGCGGGGAGAAGGTGGCGGCAGCCGGATGAGCTGCTGGTCTCGGCGATGTCGGACCGGGCTGGCCGCGCTTATCCCGCGCAGATGCGCAATCCAGACCGAACTGTCGAGGAAGATTATCCTGCATCATCTGACCGGTCACGACGGATATCGTCGAGATCGCCTGCCCAGCCTATGCCTGAGAGATTTGCGATCGCATTGGTGCGGCGGTGCCTCTCGATAAGGATTCGCAAGGCCTTTTCGACGGCGGCCTCTTTTGTCGCCAATCCCGTGGCGGCCATCGCCTCGGCAAGCAAGGCATCATCGATATCGATATTCGTCCGCATGGTCGTCTCACGTGTGATCGCCATCGATGATGCGCACCAACGGCACGAGGATACAAGACCGCTGATGCCGTTGCCACAAACAAAAATCCGGCCGCGTCGCCGCAGCCGGATTGATCAGTTACGTCCGAAAATCAGCGTTCAGAAGAAGCCACGGCGCTGCCACCAGCCGGCTTTCTTCGGCTTGCCGTCGTCAGCTTCGGCATTCTCGACGCGGGTGGATTTTACCGTCGGCTCCGAGGAGGAGATGTTGGATTCGCGGTTGGCGCGAACCGGCTTTGCCTCTTCCTGGACCTCTTCCTGAACGGGCGTTCCGAGATCGGCAGAGGCTTCCACCAACTCCGGTTCGGCCTCGGCCGCAGGCGCCGTCTCAGCCACCGGTTCCTCGACCGGCGCTGCGGCCGGTTTGCGGCGGCCGCGGCTGCGGGCGGGCTTTACTTCCTCGGTTATCACAGGTGCGCTTTCGACGGCTGCCATCGCAGCCTGGCCTTCGCCGGCTTCGGCAGCTGTTTCGACAGTTTCGGCGACGGCTTCGCTTGGAGCACCATCGTTCGAAACGTCGTCGCCTTCGTCCTCGTCGCCGCCCTCATCACCGCCATTGTCTTCACCGGCTTCGCCGGCCGTCAGTTCGGAGCCATCCTCGGCGCGATTGCGGCGACCGCCGCGCTTGCCGCGACGGCGCCGCTTGCGGCGCTGCGATTCCTCGCTTTCCGCCAGTGTCTCGGGCGTGGATTCGGCGTTTTCATCGCCTTCGCCGCCTTCAACGCCCTCGTCGTCACCATCCTCATCTTCGTCGCCAGCTTCGCCAGCGGCTGATGTCGGATGCTCGGCATTGCCGTTGCGACCGCGCCGACGCCGGCGTCGTTTGCGCTTGCGGTTGCCGTCAGCGTCGGCTTCCGAGCGTGCTGCGACAGGTCGCTCGGCAGCGGCCGGCTTTTCTTCGAGTTCCTCGTCTTCGTCCTCATCCGCTTCGATGACGATATCGTCGTCGTCATCTTCAGGAATGGCTGCAAAGTTGAAGAGCGTTTCGATCTTGACCGGATTTTCCACCGGATCGCCGCGATCGATCGCGAAATGCTGGGCGCCGACCGAACCGTCCGCATCGATGATGATGGCGACGCCGAAACGGTTTTCGTAATCGATGATCGTCTGGCGCTTATGGTTGAGCAGATAGAGCGCAATGTCAGGCGTGGTGCGCACGCTTATGTTGTGCGTGGTATTCTTCAGCAGATATTCCTCGATACCGCGCAAGACATGCAGGGCGACGGAGGACTGCGAACGCACATGGCCGCTGCCGCCGCAATGCGAGCAGACCTGCGTGGTCGATTCGAGAACCGACGCGCGGATGCGCTGGCGCGACATTTCGAGCAGGCCGAAATGCGAGATCCGTCCGACCTGGATGCGGGCGCGGTCGTTCTTCAGGCATTCCTTCAGCTTCTTCTCGACAGCGCGGTTGTTGCGCTTCTCTTCCATGTCGATGAAGTCGATGACGATCAGGCCGGCAAGGTCGCGCAGGCGCAGCTGGCGAGCGACTTCGTCGGCAGCCTCGAGATTCGTCTGCAGCGCGGTGTCTTCGATCGAGTGTTCGCGGGTCGAGCGGCCCGAGTTGACGTCGATGGAAACCAGCGCTTCGGTCTGGTTCATGATCAGGTAGCCGCCGGACTTCAGCGTCACCTGCGGCTGCAGCATGCGGTCGAGCTGCGCCTCGATACCGGAACGCGAAAAGATCGGATGGATGTCGCGGTAGGGCTGAACCACCTTGGCATGGCTCGGCATCAGCATCTTCATGAAGTCTTTCGCTTCACGATAGCCTTCTTCGCCGGAGACGATTACTTCGCTGATATCCTTGTTGTAAAGGTCGCGGATCGACCGCTTGATCAGCGAGCCTTCCTCGTAGACCAGGCAGGGAGCCGTGGATGCCAGCGTCAGTGTGCGGACATTTTCCCAGAGGCGCATCAGATATTCGAAGTCGCGCTTGACCTCGACCTTGGTGCGGTTGGCGCCGGCGGTGCGAAGGATGACGCCCATGCCCTGCGGCACTTCGAGCATGCGCGCGATTTCTTTCAGGCGCTTGCGGTCGGCAGGGTTGGTGATCTTGCGGGAAATGCCGCCGCCGCGCGCCGTGTTCGGCATCAGCACGGAATAGCGGCCGGCGAGCGAGAGATAGGTGGTAAGGGCGGCACCCTTGTTGCCGCGCTCTTCCTTGGCGACCTGCACGAGCAGGATCTGGCGGCGCTTGATGACTTCCTGGATGCGGTACTGCTTGCGCGGCTTGCGCTGCACGCGGTCCGGCACTTCTTCCATCGCGTCTTCGGCGCCGACGGATTCGATGATTTCCTCTTCGCCATGATCGTCATCGTCGTCATCATCATCGTGGCGACGCTTGTTGGTATCGACGTCCTCGGAGATCGAGTCGGTTTCCACCATGGCGGCCATCGGGCCGCCGGTCGAACCGTCATCCTCGTTGTCGACGCTCGAAGCGCCTTCGGCTTCGACATCTGTGGGAACGGCGTCCTCGGTCGCGGTCGTCTCAGCAGCCGGTTCGGTCACCTTTTTGCGGCTGCGGCGCGGCCTGGCCTTTTTGGCCGGAGCTTCCTCGGTGGCCTCGGGCGATGCAGCGGTTGCTATCGCTGCCGGCTCCTCCGTTACACCTGCCGTTTCCGGCGCCTCTGCCGGCACGATGCCGACATCCGGCTGGTCCTGGGTCGAAAGATCGACCATCGGCGCGGTTTCGACATGCTCGACATCTTCGTCGCGGCGATGCTCCTCGGCTTCGGCCCGAAGCAACGCCTGACGGTCGGCAAGCGGTATCTGATAATAGTCGGGATGGATTTCGGCGAAGGCCAGGAAGCCGTGCCGGTTGCCGCCGTAATCGACGAATGCGGCTTGGAGCGAGGGCTCGACCCTCGTTACCTTTGCAAGATAGATGTTGCCGCGGATCTGCTTCTTGTGCTGAGACTCGAAGTCAAATTCTTCTATGCGGTTCCCGCGAACGACAACGACGCGCGTCTCTTCCTCGTGAGACGCATCGATAAGCATTTTGTCTGCCATGTAAGCTGTGCTCCTCGGCGTGGCCGCGAGAGCGCATTCCCGACTGCTGTTGAAACAGAAAGAATGCGGTCCGCAATGGCCGCGCCGGATAATGAAAGTCGCGCCTGATACGAGGGGGAGGGCAGCAGCCAGACCGCAGCCGGAACCATTTCGGTCCGGGGCCTGTACACTTCAGATAAAACCTGCTGCGAAACCATCAACAACCAAGCGTGATCGACAAATACGAAGACCCGTTCGGGTCCGATGAGTTTGCTCCCTGAGAGCGTGGTGGCTGATCCACCAATGAATTCCGACAATGAGCCGGAAAATCAGGATCCAGTTCTAAGGATGAAGCGCATGAGACGGCGGACGATGACCGGTGTGGCGCCAGGTCCTGATCTGGCTGGCAGCCTTTGCGGCGACTCTATCCCGTCAACACTTTACCCTAAAATTCGTTGTATGTTTTCCGTGTCACAATAGCAAGGGAAAAGCCAAATGCGCCATAATATTGATGGATTTCGTAACGCATAGAAGTTGGGGATAAAGTGATCGCGATTCGGCGGGCCGCAACGGGTGTTTCGTCTAGCGACGTTCGACGCGGCCGCGTCGGCTCCATCGGAGTAACAGATAGGGTGTGGCGGTTTATTGTTTAAGAGGGCTCGGATCGCGGCGAAATCCCCAGCGCGGCGATCGACATTCGCAAGGTTGGTTCTGACGGCGCTTCTGGCGGTTGGTTTCCTGCCGGCCGTTATTGGTTCCGTCGAGGCGAGGGATCCGCTGCTGGCCTATGGCGCACGCATCGTCGGCGACGATGCAAGAACCCGGATCGTCATCGATTTCGATCGCGAACCGCACTTTTCCGTCCACTACATCGCCAATCCGGAGCGCATCGTCATCGACCTGCCGGCGACCGCCTTCGGCTTTCCGGCCAAGGATCTCGCCGCCCGCGGCCTGTTCAAGGATATCCGTTACGGCAAGATGGACGAGGACAGCGCCCGCATCGTGCTGACGACGGCAGGGCCGGTCAAGCTGGCGCTCGCCAAAGTCCAGGCCGACGAGGCCGGCCAGGGTCATCGGCTCGTGCTCGATGCCGAGATGATCGACAAGCAAGCCTTCGCCGAGCTGGTGAAGACCCAATCCTGGAGCGATCGCGCCTCGAGCGAAGGGACTGAGGCGGCGGAGACGACGAGCGCCATCCCGGCACCTGAGAAAGCTGCCCTCGGCGATTTCGTCATCGCCGTCGACGCCGGCCATGGCGGCATCGATACCGGCGCGATCGGCGTCGACACCAAGACCGAAGAAAAGCAGGTGACGCTTGCCTTCGCCAAGGCCTTGACCGATCGGCTGAACAAGGAGCCGGGCATCAAGGCTTTCCTGACGCGCGAGGACGACGAGTTCCTGTCGCTGTCGCAGCGTGTGCTGATCGCCCGCCAGAACCATGCCGGGCTGTTCATTTCGATGCATGCCGACACGCTGAAGCAGAAGGACATCCGTGGCGCCACCGTCTACACGATCTCCGACAAGGCATCCGACAAACTCGCCGCCGACCTTGCCGAACGCGAAAACCTCTCCGACCAGATCGCCGGCAAGGAAACGGTCGCCGAGCCGCCCGAGGTCGCCGATATCCTGCTCGATTTGACACGGCGCGAAACCCAGGCCTTCTCGATTTCGCTGGCCGAAAGCGTGCTGAATTCTTTCAAGGATCAGGTCGGCACCATCAACAATCCGCACCGTCATGCCGGTTTCCGCGTGCTGCAGGCCCCTGATGTGCCGTCGATCCTTCTCGAACTCGGCTTCCTATCCAATGCCGAGGACGAGAAACTGCTGCTCGACGAGAGCTGGCGCGGCAAGATCGTCAGTCTCTTGACCGAGGCGGTGAAGCGATACCGCGCCGGCGTCATGGCGAATGGCGGCTAACGGTTTTTGCCCAGAATTCAGTCGCAGTTGCGGGACGGCCGCATTCATGAAAACAAACACTTAAACTGCGTTCCATGAATCGAATTCTGAGCAGGATGGTTCAGCTTGACGGCGGGAACGGGCGTTGCTTGGATGTGACAGTCCTAATGAAACGCGCCCGCAGCGGTGAATGCGGCGGCGAGAGCCCTATTTTCCTCACATTCGCGCCGTTACTCCGGCTTATGTTTCGTAAGCCTTGAGCGCGGAATCGGCTTGTGGCGGTAACGCTCATGGAGTAAGCCGCGCAACGTGCAAATTGCCTTGATCCATACAATCGCTGCGTCTGCGCCGATTGACGATCGAAGAGACCGGTAGCTGAAAATATGGTTAGACTTTTTGGATATTTCTTCGGAATGGCCTGCGTCCTGTTTCTGGTCGCGGCGGCGGGTGTTGCCATCTATCTCGCCAACGTCGCGAAGGATCTCCCGGACTATGCCGTTCTGAACAGCTATGCGCCGCCGGTGACCACCCGCGTCCACGCCGGCAACGGCGCTCTGATGGCCGAATACGCCAAGGAAAAGCGTCTCTTCCTGCCGATTCAGGCCATCCCCGACCGCGTGAAGGCCGCTTTCCTGTCGGCCGAAGACAAGAATTTCTACAATCACCCGGGCGTCGATCTCACCGGCCTCGGCCGCGCCATCCTCGTCAACCTGCAGAATTTCGGTTCCGGCCGCCGCCCGGTCGGTGCTTCCACAATCACTCAGCAGGTGGCCAAGAATTTCCTTTTGAGTTCTGACCAGACGATCGACCGCAAGATCAAGGAAGCGATCCTGTCCTTCCGTATCGAGCAGGCCTACAGCAAGGACAAGATCCTCGAACTCTACCTGAACGAGATCTTCTTCGGTCTGAATTCCTACGGCATCGCCGGCGCCGCACTCACCTATTTCAACAAATCCGTCACCGAACTGACCGTTGCCGAAGCCGCCTATCTGGCATCGTTGCCGAAAGGTCCGGCCAATTATCATCCTTTCCGCCATCCGGAAGCTGCGCTCGAACGCCGCAACTGGGTGATCGACCGCATGGTCGAAAACGGCTATGTCAGCCAGAGCGACGGCGAGGAAGCCAAGAAGCAGCCGCTCGGCGTCACCGCCCGCACAACCGGCCCCTCGCTCTTTGCTTCGGACTATTTCGCCGAAGCCGTGCGCCGCCAGCTGATCGACCAATATGGCGAGAAGGTTCTCTATGAGGGCGGCCTTTCGGTGCGCACGTCGCTCGATCCGCAGCTGCAGCTCGCAGCCCGCAAGGCGCTGCAGGATGGTCTGGTGACCTATGACGAGCGTCGCGGTTTCCACGGCCCGATCAAGCAGATCGATGCAAGCGGCGATTGGGGCAAGGCGCTTGCCGATATTCCCTCCCTCTCCGACGTGCCTGAATGGCGGCTCGCCGTTGTGCTTGCCGTCTCCGACAGCAACGTCGATATCGGCCTGCAGCCGGCCAAGGATGGAAGCGGCAAGGTTTCAGCCGACCGTCAGCGCGGCACTATCGAAGCCAAGAACATGCAGTGGGCCTTCCGTTCGGCCGACGGCGCCCGCAAGACCGCGAAATCGCCGGTCGGCGCCGTAGCCCCTGGCGACGTCGTCTATGTCGCAAAGCTTGGCGATGACGCGTCGACCTCCTATCGCCTGCAACAGCCGCCGAAGGTGCAGGGTGGCCTGGTCGCCATGGATCCAAAGACCGGCCGTGTGCTCGCCATGGTCGGCGGCTTCTCCTATTCGCAGTCCGAATTCAACCGCGCCACCCAGGCGATGCGCCAGCCGGGCTCCTCGTTCAAGCCTTTCGTCTACGCGGCGGCAATGGATAACGGCTATACCCCGGCTTCCGTCATCATGGATGCGCCGATCGAAATCGTCTCCGGCGGCCAGGTTTGGAAGCCGGAAAACTACGGTGGCGAAGTCGGCGGCCCGTCGACGCTGCGCTCCGGCATCGAGCATTCGCGCAACCTGATGACGGTGCGCCTCGCCAACGATCTCGGCATGAACATTGTTGCCGAATATGCCGAGCGCTTCGGCATCTACGATCACATGCTGCCGGTTCTCTCCATGTCGCTCGGCGCCGGCGACACGACGGTGCTGCGCATGGTCTCGGCCTATTCGGTCATCGCCAATGGCGGCAAGCAGATCAAGCCGACCTTGATCGACCGCATCCAGGACCGCTACGGCAAGACGATCTTCAAGCATGAGGAGCGTCTGTGCGAAGGCTGCAATGCCGGCGACTGGCAGAACCAGGAAGAGCCCAATGTCGTCGACAACCGCGAAACCGTTCTCGACCCGATGACCGCCTACCAGATCACCTCGATGATGCAGGGCGTCATCCAGCGCGGCACGGCCGCCGGCAAGGTCGATCTCGGCGGTCGCGACGTCGCCGGCAAGACCGGCACTACCAATGACGAGAAGGATGCCTGGTTCGTCGGCTTCACGCCGGATCTGGTCGCCGGTCTTTATATGGGCTTCGATACGCCGGCCCCGCTCGGCCGCGGCGGCACCGGCGGCGTTCTCTCCGCCCCGATCTTCAACGAATTCATGCAGGCTGCCGTCAAGGATGCGCCGGAATCGAAATTCGTCATCCCGCCGGGAATGAATCTGATTTCGATCGACCGCAAGACCGGCATGGCCGCCGTCGACGGCGATCCGAACACCATCATCGAGGCCTTCAAGCCCGGCACCGGCCCGGCCGACAGCTTCTCCGTCATCGGCATGGACAGCACCATGGCGCCGGAAGAGATCCTGAAGACTTCGCCGCAAGCAAACCAGGCGGTCCAGACCGGCACGCCCGGCCTGTTCTGACCGCCGCCCGATTTTTGAACGCCCGCGCGGCCTTTACATCCGCGGCGGGCGTCTCTATGTCCACCAGCACCGGAAGAACCCAGACAGAGAAGCAGGAAAATGCGAGCCGAAATCGAAAATGTGGTCGATGAAACCAAGCAGGCTATCACCCTGCTGAGGAGGCATCTTTGACTGGGACCAGGCGATAAGACGGTTGGACTGGTTGAACAACAAGGCAGAGGATCCGAACCTCTGGAACGACGCTTCCGAAGCGCAGAAGCTGATGCGCGAGCGCCAGCAGCTGGATGACGGCATCAATGGCGTCAAGGAGCTGGAACAGCAGCTGAACGACAATATCGAGCTGATCGAGCTTGGCGAGGAAGAGGGCGACCAGAGTGTCGTCAAGGAAGCCGAGGACACGCTGAAGGCCCTGAAGGCTGAGGCCGCCCGCCGTCAGGTGGAAGCCATGCTTTCCGGCGAAGCCGATAGCAACGACACCTATCTCGAAGTCCATTCCGGCGCCGGCGGCACCGAAAGCCAGGACTGGGCGAACATGCTCCTGCGCATGTACACCCGTTGGGCCGAACGCCAGCGTTTCAAGGTCGAGCTTCTCGAAGTCCACGACGGCGAAGAGGCGGGCATCAAATCCGCGACGCTGCTCGTCAAGGGCCACAATGCCTATGGCTGGCTGAAGACGGAATCGGGTGTGCACCGGCTGGTGCGCATCTCGCCCTACGACAGCAATGCGCGTCGCCACACCTCCTTCTCGTCGATCTGGGTCTATCCAGTTGTCGATGACTCGATCCAGATCGATATCAACGAAGGCGACTGCCGCATCGATACCTATCGTTCGTCGGGCGCCGGCGGCCAGCACGTCAACACCACCGACTCGGCCGTGCGCATCACGCATATCCCGACCGGTATCGTCGTGCAGTGCCAGCAGGAGCGTTCGCAGCACAAGAACCGCGCCAAGGCCTGGGACATGCTACGGGCCCGCATGTACGAAGCGGAACTGAAAAAGCGCGAGGACGCTGCCAGCGCCGAAGCGGCCTCCAAGACGGATATCGGCTGGGGCCACCAGATCCGCTCCTACGTGCTGCAACCTTACCAGCTGGTCAAGGATATGCGCACCGGGGTTGCCAGCACCGCGCCGGACGACGTGCTCGACGGCGATCTGAACGAGTTCATGGAAGCGGCCCTTGCCCACCGCATCAGCGGCGCCGCCGACGCGGTCGTCGAGGATGTGGACTGATACCAGCAGCAGGATCGAGACGAGAAAGCCCCGGAAACGGGGCTTTTCTTAGCTCAGGCCTTCGCGTTGAACATACTGTCCTGGAATAGCGCTGCCGACAGACCAGCAATCTCGTCATGAATAGCCACACGCTCGATGCCCGGCGGATCGGTAAAGAGCTCTGCGGCAAAGGCGAGGCCGAGTGCGGTGCCCTCCGGCACGAAGACGTAATGCCCAAGGCCGCCACCGAAGATCTTCAGAGCGCTGCGCGAGAGCCGCGCATGCAGCCATGTCGAACATTCCTCGGCCGGCGCCGCCCTATCGGCATCGCCGACCAGGATAAGGGCGGGCGCATCGACAGCTTTCAGGCTTTCCGCGCTGAAACCGAGAACGGACCGGCCCGGCGCGCATAGGAGTGCGGCCTTGATTCTGTCATCCCGGTAGGACTTCGACATGCGGGACCATGAATCGCGAAACACCTTGCTGGTGGAAAGCAATGTCGGGATATGATCGGCAAGGTCGGGAAACTCCCTCGGTCCGCGCGCGCCACCCGGCTTCATCCTCGACGGTTCGAACTGCGAAAACTGGGCGACGGCGCCAAGCAGCAGCATGACGCCATAGGCGCCGGCCGAAAAGCCGGCTGCGAAAACATGGCTCGTATCGATATGGCCGGAAAGATCGCTGAGCCAGTCATCGCGGTGATCGAGCATGTAGCTGAGGTCAGGCGCCCGCTCCCAAAGGCAAGCAAAGCCTACGGCGCGATAGGGTTCGTTGCCGGTATTGCCGTGATGGTTGACGCCGAGCGCTGCAAATCCGCAATCGACCAGCCGTCGCGCCAGCCACTCCAGTCCGGCCGCAGATCCGCCGGTGCCATGCGACAACAGCACGAGGGGATAGGGCTGGACATCCGGCCGGACGGCTGCGTCGCGGGCGACTTTCGCCCTCTGGAACCAACCTCTTTCCATTGCGTCGCTTTCGCGCGCCTCATCGGCAGCGGGATACCACAGAGACCAACTGATGGGTCTGGGGCCGTCTGCGTCCCAGTTCGACCTGTTCTCGTCGTAAACCACGCCATCGCGAAAGCCGAGTTTCATCTCGCAGGCGCCCCTCTGAACAGATCCCAGCCGTTCAATTCGTCGCCTTCTCGACGGTGATGTCGCCGAATTCATCGATTAGCACGGTCCAGCCATCCGGCTCCGCAGAGGGATCGGTCTTCAGGTAGATCGTCGCGAACAACCCCGGCTCCTTGATGATGCCGTTCGAATTCTCGGGACGTATATCGGTAATATAAGGCTTGAGGTCGCTGATCTCCTGCAGCTCGACGGTTGAAGTGATCGCCGGGCCGGTCTCGGTCTGGGCAACCTGCTGCAAATAGACCTTCGAGGTCCTGTCCGCCTGGCGAACGGCAAAGAGCTTGTAGTAGCCGTGGCGCTGCGTGGCCTGTCCCCCGTGGTTGGCAACGCTCTCGGCGCCTGTCGGCGCCCGCTCGACATCCGGCGCGTTGCCATCATCCGCCCAGTAGCCGGTGCTGGTCGCGAAAATCACCGATGCCGGCAGGATGGCATCCTGCGCCGGCAAGGCTGTGGCCGACCATCCGATGAAGAACATGGTGGTCATCAATACGCGTCGCAGTGCCATCGTCTCAATCCTTGAACTGCTCGGCGAGAATACGGTCGGACCAGGAGCGGTCGGGATCGGAGAGGATGCGCGCGGTCATATGCTCCGACTGGGCAATGCGGACATGCAGCACCGATTTGACCTCGGTATTGTCGGCCACGGCGTTCACCGGCCGCTTGACCGGCTCAAGCACGTCGATATCGACGGTCACCCTGTTCGGAAGCAGCGCGCCCCTCCAACGCCGTGGCCTGAAAGCGCTGACCGGCGTCATGGCGAGCAGTGGGGCCTCGAGCGGCAGGATCGGGCCATGGGCCGAAAGATTATAGGCTGTCGACCCGGCAGGCGTCGCCACCATCAGCCCGTCGCAGATCAGCTCCTCCAGGCGGACGCGCCCATCCACCGCGACGCGTAGATTGGCGGCCTGATAGGATTGGCGGAAAAGATAGACCTCGTTGATGGCGAGTGCCGTCGAATTGGTGCCGTCGGCATTGGCCGTCGTCATCTGCAATGGTCGAAAGACGTTTTCGACGGCGACGCAGATGCGCTCCTGAAGTTGTTCGCTGCGATATTCGTTCATCAGGAAACCGACCGAGCCACGATTCATGCCGTAGACCAGCTTGCCGGAGTTCATGGTGTTGTGCAGCGTCTGCAGCATGAAACCGTCGCCACCGAGCGCGACGATAACGTCGGCATCGTCGGCCGGCACGTCACCATAGATGCGAATCAACTCCTCGCGCGCTGCAAGCGCCTCCGTTGTCGGTGAGGCGAGAAAGGAAAGAGTCTGAAATGAACGGCCCATGCAATGCCCTTTGTGATGCTGTCCTAGCTAAAGGATAAAGGGCTGGCGCGACAAGGACGTTTTCCATCGCGAAGCGTTTTGAGCGGCAGTCGAACCGTCCGCACAGACACGAATTTTCCTTTACACAATCATAGAATCTGTTAGTTGGCAGCTATTGCCCTTGTAGCTCAGTTGGTAGAGCACCTGATTTGTAATCAGGGGGTCCCGGGTTCGAACCCTGGCGGGGGCACCATTTTTCCATTCGATACCGCTTGTTCTTTGCTTGATCGTATCGACAGATTTTTCCAGCTATCCTGTATCGTTTGATGAACCTTGCCTGAAGGGCTGCTTCAGCGCCAATTCAGCCGCGCCAGCTTATCTTCGCCTCATCATCAATGAGGAAGAAGCAGCCATGAAGCTCGCACATCTCTTTTTCGCCGCAACCATGTCCGTCGGTGCGGTTTTGGCGTCCGTCGCCCCGGCCGCCGCCATGCCCGTCGACCGGCCGGCCGTATCGGTCCAGGGCGATATCGTTCAAATTCGTGACGGCTGGCGACGTGATCGCGACCGTGACAACAGTGACGACCGCAGCTGGCGTAGTGAGCGTGACGACCGTGGCTGGCGCGATCAGCGCGATTGGCGCCGGTCCGACTGGCGCGATGATGACAGGCGCTGGCGCCGGTGGCGTGCCGAGCGCTGGCAGGAACGCCGTGAGTGGCGCCATCGCGATCGCGGAATGCCTTTCTGGCTCTACCGCAGCTAACAATAATGGCCCGGATCATCCGGGCCATTTTTCAATGAGTGACCGGTTCGTTGACGCTCGCCTCGATCCTGTTGCCATTGCCGGTCTGGCCAGCGCCAGACGGCGACAGTATCGCGATGCTGAGCACGGAGACTACCATGAAGGCGACGACGGCGATCATTATGCGCATGAGCGTTCAATCCTTGTTCAATTACCGGATTAACGCCTGATCGCCGTCCGCGTTCCTGCGGGGCTACAGCGCGCCGCATCGACCTTGGTTCATACGCGCGCTCCGTTTGCTTTTATGCATGTCGTCACCCCGGGAACCGCTGCACATGTCCTGATGACATAAATTATTGAACCTACCCGGGTGTCGCGGGGCCGGGCGCCGTTGGCGATAGCGGATCGGGCTGGTGGATCGGGTGCGACGTGTCCACCCACATGATGCTGAGGATAATCACGACAAAGACCGCGATGAAGAGAATACCGAAAATCAGCGGTCGAATGGCCATGATGGGGATCGTTCCTTCTTGCTTCTGACCGGTCGTCACGATCGGTCATCGGCCGATCATAGTGCTCCAGGAGGTCTTTCCAAGGCAAAATTGAATTTCTCCGGTATCGGTTGAGTCTTTCGCGGGTATCGCCGGCATCCGCTTTTCCATCTGTCGCACTGGATTAAACTGTGTCAGGGATGCCTGAAACAGTTGGGGACGAACGTCATGAAAAGGATGGTTACAGCATCGGTCATTGCCGCGGCGTTCGTCTCATGGGCCGCAGCGTCCGAAAATGCAGGTCCTTTCGACAAGCCGATAAAGCTGGATGTCGTCGCGCTGCCGAAGGATGAGCTCAATCCCGATGCGAAACCGAAGATCACCTGCAGCCGCTATCCCGCCTTCATGGTCAAGGAGGTCGATCTTGGAGAGGTCGGAGCCGAAAAGCTGGCGCTGCTTGCCGCCGATGCCCCCTGTGAGCGCGCCGGTGCGCGCGAGCGGGTCATCGAGGATGATACCGCCGGCTACCTCATGGGCGTTCGCGGCGGTTTTGTGTTTTTCCGTGCGGCGGACGGGTGGAACGGCGGGCTACCCTTCGTCGTCTACGATGCGGCGACGGGCGAGCGGCTGCTCGACGATTCCCTCGATGGCGACAATTTTGCGGCGATCAGCAGCGGGAAGGGGGAACTGACCCTCGAGTTCCCCCGCGTCTACACGGCGTCCTGTTCGCTCTATCTGGAGGGCACTGCCTGCGCCAGGACGATCACCGCCGACACGGGTCTGTCGCCGCAGCGCCTGCCGGATTGCACTGCTGCCTACAAGGCGGAAATCAAACGCAGCCCCGATCATGCAAGCGAAATCGAGAAACTGTCGAGTGTGATCGTCTATCCGGTCGAACTCGCTTACGCGGCGGGCGAAGCGGCCCGCAACCCTATGGACGGACCCACCGCCTGCCGGACACCGAGCTAACCCAGACGAGCGGGTTGACGGGATACTGTTCACTTTCGAATCAGCGGAGCACCCATAAAAGCGGCTTGCCGCCTTCGAGAGTCATCCGGCATCCGGCTCGACCGTCTTTCGGGGCGAGGAGGTAAGTTCCGGCGCTGTCCTTTGAGAATATCGTGATCGATATCCTGCCTGTGTGCGAGACTGCAGACAAAAAGCGAAGCTGCAGCTCCCGTAAGCCGGGGGAGGATACGGGTCACGGTAATTCCACTTCGCCGCGGCCCGCCTGCGGACCAGCCTATGCCTTCAGGTAAAGCCGCGCCGCATAAAGCGCTATCGCCGCGGCATTCGAGACGTTCAGCGATTTAATCGCACCGGGCATGTCGAGGCGGGCAAGCGCGTTGACGGTTTCCCGGGTCTTCTGCCGCAGTCCCTTGCCCTCGGAGCCGAGCACCAGCGCTACCTTCCCGCCCGAGAAAGTGCCTTCGAGTGGCGCTGGCCCTTCCGAATCGAGACCGATGGTGGAAAAACCAAGCTTGTTCAACTCACCAAGTGCATCGGCGAGATTGGTAACCTGTATATAAGGTATCAGTTCCAGCGCGCCGGAGGCGGACTTGGCGAGCACGCCGGATTCGGTCGGGCTATGTCTCTGCGTGGTGATGACGGCGCCGGCATTGAAGGCGACGGCGGAGCGCATGATCGCGCCGACATTGTGCGGATCGGTGACTTGGTCGAGGACAAGCAGGAGAGGGCTGTCCTTCAGGGCTTCGAGACGGCGGACCGGCAGCGGCCGTGTTTCCAGCATGACGCCCTGATGAATCGCCTCTGGGCCGAGCACCTTGTCGATCTCCTGCGGCGAGACCATCTCGAAGGGAATGCCGAGCGTTTCGACGTCGACTTCGAGCCGCGCCAGCGCGTTCTGGGTCACGAAAAGCTTGATCTTCTTGCGCTCGGAATTGTCGAGGGCGGCGCGCACCGTATGCAGGCCGTAGAGATGCACCTGATCGGGCGCGAGCGTCGGCGGTTTCCAGTCCTCAGGCCCGCGCTTGCGCTTCTGCGGTTGAGGCGTGGGAATCTCCCCGCGTTCGCGCTTGGCGTCACGGTGCGCGCGCCGCAGCGTGGCGTAATGCGTATCCTTGGCTGATGGGTCTGTCGCGGCCGTGCCGCCCGATTTTTTATCTTTGCTCATGCGGCTTTATAGCCATGGCGCTGGCTGCCGCATAGGCTTTCTTTCATATGCCGGCTTTCGGCAAGGAATGAAATTTTTCGTGTTTTTTCCGTTGTCATCGTGTTGACAGACGGAAATGCTCCGGTCATATACGCGGCGCAGACGACGGGCCGCAACGCTTCGAAGTCTGACAAACTTGGTCTTCTAGATCCGGACGAATAACTGGAGAGATGCCCGAGTGGTTAAAGGGGACGGACTGTAAATCCGTTGGCTCAGCCTACGTTGGTTCAAATCCAACTCTCTCCACCATTCGTCATCGGATCGGACCACCCCGCGGGTATAGCTCAATGGTAGAGCAGCAGCCTTCCAAGCTGAATACGCGGGTTCGATTCCCGCTACCCGCTCCAGTTTTTCCAGGCCCAATTCATGTGACCGACGCCGCCCGCGATAATTCGCTAGGCTGATGTGTCAGAAGACGCCGCCGATAGCGACCATCGACCGGCAGACGAGGGTGCTCGATGCCGGGCACGGTGGCTCATCTCCGGCAGTCCACCCGATTTTCTTCAAGGATTTCAGCGATTTTAGGCGGTGCTCCGGCGAATCGCCTTGCAGGCGGTGAATTGTCCCCCATATGCGCTGTCACACCAAGAATGGCGTCTGCAATTAAGTCTTGCGCAATTTCGCCGAAAGCCTTAAACGGCGGCACTAAACCGGTTCGCCGGGGCCTATCATCTCGTTCACAGGAAGCATTCAAATGGGAAAGAGTAAGTTTGAGCGCAACAAGCCGCACGTCAACATTGGCACGATTGGCCACGTTGACCACGGCAAGACGTCTCTGACGGCAGCGATCACGAAGTACTTCGGTGAGTACAAGGCGTACGACCAGATCGACGCTGCTCCGGAAGAAAAGGCCCGCGGCATCACCATTTCGACGGCACACGTCGAGTATGAGACGCCGGCCCGCCACTATGCGCACGTCGACTGCCCCGGCCACGCCGACTACGTCAAGAACATGATCACCGGTGCTGCCCAGATGGACGGCGCGATCCTGGTGTGCTCGGCCGCTGACGGCCCGATGCCGCAGACGCGCGAACACATCCTGCTGGCCCGCCAGGTCGGCGTTCCGGCCATCGTGGTGTTCCTGAACAAGGTCGACCAGGTTGATGACGCCGAGCTTCTCGAACTGGTCGAGCTCGAAGTTCGCGAACTGCTGTCGTCCTACGACTTCCCAGGCGATGACATTCCGATCGTCAAGGGTTCGGCGCTTGCTGCTCTCGAAGATAGCGACAAGAAGATCGGCGAAGACGCGATCCGCGAGCTGATGGCCGCTGTCGACGCCTACATCCCGACGCCTGAGCGTCCGATCAACTTGCCGTTCCTGCTGCCGATCGAAGACGTGTTCTCGATCTCGGGCCGCGGTACGGTTGTGACTGGCCGCGTCGAGCGTGGCATTGTCAAGGTTGGCGAAGAAGTCGAGATCGTCGGCATCCGCCCGACGACGAAGACGACGGTGACCGGCGTTGAAATGTTCCGCAAGCTGCTCGACCAGGGCCAGGCCGGCGACAACATCGGCGCGCTGATCCGCGGCGTCACCCGTGACGGCGTTGAGCGTGGCCAGATCCTGTGCAAGCCGGGTTCGGTCAAGCCGCACAAGAAGTTCATGGCTGAAGCCTACATCCTGACGAAGGAAGAGGGTGGCCGTCATACGCCGTTCTTCACCAACTACCGTCCGCAGTTCTACTTCCGCACGACCGACGTGACGGGCATCGTATCGCTGCCGGAAGGCACGGAGATGGTCATGCCGGGCGACAACGTCACGGTATCGGTCGAGCTGATCGTTCCGATCGCGATGGAAGAAAAGCTGCGCTTCGCGATCCGCGAAGGCGGCCGCACCGTCGGCGCCGGTATCGTTGCTTCGATCGTCGAGTAACTTTCGGGTTATCCGCAATTATGAAGACCCCGCTGGAAACAGCGGGGTTTTTTGTTTTCATGGCTTCCGGTAGGTTTAACAGGTGTTGTAAAAATATCGTTAAATTGGCCTGTCACAGTATTTTGTTCATCTCACATTCAGAAACCGGTTGTGAATGGCCCATTTTAGTCCAGACTCCTTCTTGCAAAGAGGAGAGCCCGGATGATTCCAAAGGCCACATTCGCTGCGACGATATTCGCGATGTATGTTTTCACGATGTTTTTCATCGCTGCAATACCGCAAGAGGTTGTTCAGGCAGCCGGAGTGCAGCTCGGCGAGGTAAGTGTCGTCAAGTGACGACGCTGGATGCAAGTTTCGTCACGTGACGACCCTTGCAGAGCATCGCAGGCTTCTGCGGTGATCGGAAATGATCGGCCAGGCGCTCCCGCATAGGATGCTCCTGGCGATGCGGGGGTGATGAGCCCTAGCAGACGCTCGCTTGCTCTTCGCGCCGAAGCGTCTAACTATGCCTCCGATTTCATGATGCGGAGGATATTCCATGAAGAAGCGGATTCTGTTCACGGGCGGTTCGGGTAAGGCAGGTCGCCATACCGTACCGTGGCTCGTCAATGCCGGTTACGAGGTTCACAACCTCGATCTCGTGCCGCTGGACAGTCCTGGCGTCACTAACCTCATTGCCGACATCACCGATAGCGGTCAGGTCTTCAACGCGCTGTCGATGCACCGCGATTTTCCTGATCTCGATGCGGGCAGGGGCGTGCAGCCCTTCGATGCCGTCGTGCACTTCGCCGCCATCCCGCGCATCCTGATCAAGCCCGACAATGAGACTTTCCGCATCAATACGATGGGCACTTATAATGTCATCGAGGCGGCAGTGAAGCTCGGTATCAGGAAAATCATCGTTGCATCGAGCGAGACGACCTACGGCGTCTGCTTCGCCGAAGGCCATCGTGATTTCCACCAGTTCCCGCTGGAGGAAGATTACGACGTCAATCCAATGGATTCCTACGGGCTCTCCAAGGTGGTCAACGAAAAGACGGCGCGCGCCTTTGCCGAACGTTCAGGCTTCGACATCTATGCGCTGCGTATCGGCAACGTCATCGAGCCGCACGAATATGAGCGGTTCCCCACCTATTTCGCCAATCCCGAAATGCGCAAACGCATTGCCTGGAGCTATATCGACGCCCGCGATCTTGGGCAAATCTGCCATCTCTGCATCGAAAAGGACGGTCTCGGCTATCAGGTCTTCAACGCGGCCAACGACACCGTCTCGGCCAACACGCCGTCGAAGGAGCTTGCGAAGCGATTCTACCCGAACGTGCCCTTCACCCGCGAGATCGGCGAATATGAGGGCCTGCTCTCCAACCGCAAGATCCGCGAGGTGCTGGGCTTTAACGAAGAGCACGACTGGCGGAAATATGTGACGGTTTGAACGGATATTGGGGGCACGGTGGAAGCGCCGATCGCTTGCATATGCGCAGAATGGCTGTGAAAATCGAAAATCGTGCTTGCCAATCCGCTGTCGTCGTCTTAAAGGGAGCGCCATGCTTTTCAGCAGCGATTTGCGGACTTTGGTCCAAGCGCTGAATGATCGGTATGAAGGGGTATAGCTCAGTTGGTAGAGCGGCGGTCTCCAAAACCGCAGGTCGTAAGTTCGAGCCTTACTGCCCCTGCCATTTTCCTCGAAACGGGACAGCGCGGACATGCTCGCGGCATTCCGGTCGGGGATTGATTGGCGGTAACTAATTTCGTTAAACTTCGGTTTCCCTCTTGTGTATTCGGAGATCGGTGTTTATTTAGGGTTCAACAGACACGCGGTGCGTGGGGCTGATGGTTTCAGCTTTACGCGCCGTAATTGCGTGGGCAGTCGATGGCATCCAAATCCAATCCGTTTGCGTTTCTGCAGCAGGTTCGCTCCGAGACGTCCAAAGTTACATGGCCGTCGCGCCGCGAGACGATGATCTCGACGGTTATGGTGCTTGTGATGGTGGTTTTCGCCGCGCTTTTTTTCTTTGCCGCTGACCAGCTGATCGGCTGGGTTCTGAGCTTCGTGCTGAATACCGGCAACTGATACGGGTGGAGATGAAAATGGCGGCACGTTGGTACATCGTCCACGCATATTCCAATTTTGAAAAGAAGGTCGCTGAAGACATCGAGAACAAGGCTCGCCAGAAGGGGCTTGAGCACTTGTTCGAGAAGATCCTCGTGCCGACCGAAAAGGTGGTGGAAGTGCGTCGCGGCCGCAAGGTCGATTCCGAGCGCAAGTTCTTCCCCGGCTATGTCATGGTTCGTGCCAATCTGACCGACGAAGCCTATCACCTGATCAAGAATACGCCGAAGGTCACCGGTTTCCTCGGCTCCGACAATAAGCCCGTTCCGATTCCGGATTATGAAGCCGAGCGCATTCTCGGCCAGGTCCAGGAAGGTGTCGAGCGGCCGAAGGCCTCCATTACCTTCGAGATCGGCGAGCAGGTTCGCGTTTCCGACGGCCCGTTCGCTTCGTTCAACGGCACGGTTCAGGATGTCGATGAAGAACGTTCGCGCCTGAAGGTTGAGGTGTCGATCTTCGGCCGCGCAACACCGGTCGAACTGGAATACGCTCAGGTCGAGAAGGTCTGATTGCAAGAGATTGGAAGCTGGCCTTGCGGCCTGTTTCCTGCGGACTGTGTCCGCATCCGCGTGGAAGGTGAGGGGGTCTTAGCCGGACCCAAATGATCCGCACCACGCAACCGCAGCCGCCGGAGAGATCCGGCATCACGGGCCGGGCGACCGGCCGTTCATGAAAGGCAGAGAGATATGGCTAAGAAAGTTGCAGGCCAGCTCAAGCTTCAGGTCAAGGCAGGATCGGCAAACCCGTCCCCGCCGATTGGTCCGGCGCTTGGTCAGCGTGGCATTAACATCATGGAATTCTGCAAGGCGTTCAATGCCGCCACGCAGGAAATGGAAAAGGGCATGCCGATTCCGGTCGTCATCACCTATTACCAGGACAAGTCCTTCACCTTCGCGATGAAGCAGCCTCCGGTCAGCTACTGGCTGAAGAAGGAGGCAAAGATCACCTCCGGTTCCAAGACGCCCGGCAAGGGCGCCAAGGCCGGTTCCCTCACCAAGGCTCAGATCAAGTCGATCGCAGAAGCCAAGATGAAGGATCTGAACGCAGCGGATATTGAAGGCGCAATGGCGATGATCGAGGGCTCTGCCCGCGCCATGGGCCTGGAAGTGGTGGGTTAAGATCATGGCTGGTAAGCGCACGCAGAAGATCAACGAAGGTGTTGATCCCACCAAGCTCTACGCTCTGACCCTGGCCATCGGCATGGTCAAGGAACGGGCTGTCGCCAAGTTCGACGAAACCATCGAAGTCTCGATGAACCTCGGCGTTGACCCGCGCCATGCGGACCAGATGGTTCGCGGCGTCGTCAATCTGCCGAACGGCACCGGCCGTACGGTTCGCGTTGCCGTTTTCGCTCGTGGCGTCAAGGCTGATGAAGCCAAGGCTGCCGGTGCCGATATCGTCGGCGCAGAAGATCTCGTCGAAATCGTCCAGGGCGGCAAGATCGAATTCGATCGCTGCATTGCCACCCCGGACATGATGCCGCTGGTCGGTCGTCTCGGTAAGGTTCTCGGCCCGCGCGGCATGATGCCGAACCCGAAGGTCGGCACAGTCACCATGGATGTCGCCGGAGCTGTCAAGGCTTCTAAGGGCGGCGCTGTCGAGTTCCGCGTCGAGAAGGCTGGCATCGTCCATGCCGGCATCGGCAAGGCCTCGTTCGACGCCAAGGCTCTGGAAGAAAACATCCGCGCTTTTGCCGACGCCGTCATCAAGGCGAAGCCGGCTGGCGCCAAGGGCAACTACGTCAAGCGCGTGGCGATTTCTTCGACCATGGGCCCGGGCGTCAAGATCGAAGTCGGCTCGGTCACAGCAAGCCCGACTGCGTAAATTATTGCCGGGCTTTACGTCCGGCGACTGAATTTCCGGCCTCGCAAGGGGCCGGAATATTCCGGAGAAATCCGGAATCCTGTCCGAGATTGCAGGTGGTTATCCCTTAATCACTTTGCCTGCATGAGACGGGTAAGACCCGAATTGCATGAAGTTCGCTTCTAGGAAATCGGTTCGAGCCTTGGATGCCTTGTGCCTCTTTAGCCTTGATTGGCGCGAGAGCGCGGGGGGACAGGATCCTCAAGCGTCGCTTGGGATCTCGCATGATCCCAGGAGGCAAAGGCAACCCGGCGGGCCCATTCTTGGTCCCGCCAACTGGAGATAGGCAGTGGAAAGAGCGGAAAAACGCGAATTCGTCACGGAACTGAGTGAAGTCTTCAAGGCTTCGGGCTCAGTTGTCGTGGCCCACTATGCTGGTGCCACAGTCGCGCAGATGAACGATTTTCGTTCGAAAATGCGTGCAGCTGGCGGTACCGTCAAAGTCGCGAAGAACCGCCTGGCCAAAATTGCCCTTCAGGGTACGGAAGCGGAAGGGATCACCGATCTCTTCAAGGGTCAGACGCTGATTGCATACAGCACCGATCCGATCACCGCTCCGAAGGTCGTCATGGATTTCGCCAAGACCAATGACAAGATCATTGTTCTGGGCGGTTCCATGGGAACAACCACGCTCAACGCCGATGCAGTCAAGTCGCTTGCGACCCTGCCTTCGCTCGATGAGTTGCGTGCGAAGCTGCTGGGCATGATCCAGACACCGGCTACCCGCATCGCTGGGGTTGTTGCAGCACCGGCAAGCCAGCTTGCCCGCGTGTTTGCGGCCTACGCCAAGAAGGACGAAGCCGCGTAAGGCGGTTTTTCGCTGTTTATAATCAACCGGTTCGAACCGAACAAAAGGAACTAGTAAAATGACTGATCTCGCAAAGATCGTTGACGACCTCTCCGCGCTGACCGTTCTGGAAGCCGCAGAACTGTCGAAGCTTCTTGAAGAAAAGTGGGGCGTTTCCGCTGCTGCTCCGGTAGCTGTTGCTGCCGCTGCTGGTGGTGCTGGCCCGGCTGTCGTTGAAGAAGAAAAGACCGAGTTCGACGTCATCCTCACGGATGTCGGCGCCAACAAGATCAACGTCATCAAGGAAGTCCGCGCCATCACCGGTCTCGGCCTCAAGGAAGCCAAGGACCTCGTCGAAGGCGCTCCGAAGGCTGTCAAGGAAGGCGTCAACAAGGCTGAAGCCGCTGACATCAAGAAGAAGCTTGAAGATGCCGGCGCCAAGGCCGACGTCAAGTAATCTTGAATTGCTTTTGGGAGGCAGTCTCTGCTGCCTCCCATTTGCCGTTTTTCTGAACGAATTACCCAAAAGCCGCGTCAAACCGGCTTTTGGGTAATGGGTTCTTCAAAAGGATAGTCTCGCACCGAGGGCAGCACAGCAATCCGAGCTGAGCGTTTTCGGGTGTCGGACGAGATTGGATTACCCATTGATTGACGGGATCGACTGGCCATCGGTTCCCGTCCGTTGCAGGCCCGGGTGCAAGATTTTGAAGGAGCGACGATGGCTCAGACCCTTTCGTTCAACGGTCGTAGGCGCGTACGCAAGTTTTTTGGTAAGATCCCCGAAGTCGCAGAAATGCCGAACCTCATCGAGGTTCAGAAGGCGTCCTACGACCAGTTTTTGATGGTTGAGGAGCCGAAAGGCGGCCGGCCCGATGAGGGTCTTCAGGCCGTTTTCAAGTCGGTTTTCCCGATCACCGATTTTTCCGGCGCTTCCATGCTGGAATTCGTGTCCTACGAGTTCGAACCGCCGAAGTTCGACGTTGACGAATGCCGTCAGCGCGACCTGACCTATGCTGCGCCGCTGAAGGTGACGCTGCGCCTCATCGTGTTCGATATTGACGAGGATACGGGCGCAAAGTCGATCAAGGACATCAAGGAACAGTCCGTATACATGGGCGACATGCCGCTCATGACCAATAACGGTACGTTCATCGTCAACGGCACCGAGCGCGTGATCGTTTCCCAGATGCACCGTTCGCCGGGCGTCTTCTTCGATCACGACAAGGGCAAGAGCCATTCGTCCGGCAAACTGCTCTTTGCTGCGCGCGTCATCCCTTATCGCGGTTCCTGGCTCGATATCGAATTCGACGCCAAGGATATCGTTTACGCCCGTATCGACCGTCGCCGTAAGATCCCGGTCACGTCGCTGCTGATGGCGCTCGGCATGGACGGCGAGGAAATCCTCGACACCTTCTACACGAAGTCGCTCTACAAGCGTGATGGCAAAGGCTGGCGCATTCCCTTCAAGCCGGAAACGCTGAAGGGTGCCAAGGCGATCACCGAGATGGTCGACGCCGATACCGGCGAAGTCGTCGTGGAAGCCGGCAAGAAGCTGACCCCGCGCCTGCTGCGCCAGCTTTCCGACAAGGGCCTGAAGGCGCTGAAGGCCGGCGACGACGATCTTTACGGCAACTACCTTGCCGGCGACATCGTCAACTACTCCACCGGTGAAATCTACCTCGAAGCCGGCGACGAAATCGACGAGAAGACGCTTGGTATCATCCTGGCGAACGGTTTCGACGAGATTCCGGTTCTCGGCATCGACCACATCAATGTCGGCGCCTATATCCGCAACACGCTGACCGCCGACAAGAACGAGAACCGTCAGGACGCTCTGTTCGACATCTACCGCGTCATGCGTCCGGGTGAGCCGCCGACCATGGAATCGGCCGAAGCCATGTTCAACTCGCTGTTCTTCGATGCGGAGCGTTACGACCTCTCCGCCGTCGGCCGCGTCAAGATGAACATGCGCCTCGACCTGACCGTCGAAGACACCGTCCGCGTCCTGCGCAAGGACGACATCCTGGCCGTGGTCAGGATGCTGGTCGAACTGCGCGACGGCAGGGGCGAGATCGACGACATCGACAACCTCGGCAACCGCCGCGTCCGCTCGGTCGGCGAGCTGATGGAAAACCAGTACCGTCTCGGCCTCTTGCGCATGGAACGCGCGATCAAGGAGCGTATGTCCTCGATCGAGATCGATACGGTCATGCCGCAGGATCTGATCAACGCCAAGCCGGCGGCTGCCGCCGTCCGCGAATTCTTTGGTTCCTCGCAGCTCTCGCAGTTCATGGACCAGGTCAACCCGCTCTCGGAAATCACCCACAAGCGCCGTCTTTCGGCTCTTGGCCCGGGTGGTCTGACCCGTGAGCGCGCCGGCTTCGAAGTCCGCGACGTGCATCCGACCCACTACGGCCGCATTTGCCCGATCGAAACGCCGGAAGGCCCGAACATCGGTCTGATCAACTCGCTTGCGACCTTTGCCCGCGTCAACAAGTATGGTTTCATCGAAAGCCCGTACCGCCGCATCGTCGAAGGTAGGGTGACGAGCGACGTGCTCTACCTCTCCGCCATGGAAGAGGCGAAGTACTACGTCGCCCAGGCCAACGCCGAGATGAACCCTGACGGTTCCTTCGTCGACGAATTCGTCGTCTGCCGTCATGCCGGCGAAGTCATGCTCGCGCCCCGCGACAGCATGAACCTGATGGACGTTTCGCCGAAGCAGGTGGTGTCGGTCGCAGCCGCGCTGATCCCGTTCCTAGAAAACGACGACGCCAACCGCGCGCTCATGGGCTCGAACATGCAGCGTCAGGCCGTGCCGCTGCTGCGTGCCGAAGCCCCGTTCGTCGGTACCGGCATGGAGCCGGTCGTCGCCCGTGACTCAGGCGCTGCCATCGGCGCCCGCCGCGGCGGCGTGGTCGACCAGGTCGACGCAACGCGTATCGTTATCCGCGCCACGGAAGACCTCGAAGCCGGCAAGTCCGGCGTCGATATCTACCGCCTGCAGAAGTTCCAGCGTTCGAACCAGAACACCTGCGTCAACCAGCGTCCGCTGGTCACCGTCGGTGACGAGGTCAACCGCGGCGACATTCTCGCCGACGGCCCGTCGACAGATCTCGGCGACCTGGCGCTCGGCCGCAACGCGCTCGTCGCGTTCATGCCCTGGAACGGTTACAACTACGAAGACTCGATCCTGCTCTCCGAGCGCATCGTTGCCGACGACGTGTTCACCTCCATTCACATCGAGGAATTCGAAGTGATGGCGCGCGACACCAAGCTTGGTCCTGAGGAAATCACCCGCGATATTCCGAACGTTTCGGAAGAAGCGCTGAAGAACCTCGACGAAGCCGGCATCGTCTATATCGGCGCCGAAGTTCAGCCGGGCGATATCCTGGTCGGCAAGATCACGCCGAAGGGCGAAAGCCCGATGACGCCGGAAGAAAAGCTTCTGCGCGCCATCTTCGGCGAAAAGGCCTCCGACGTGCGCGATACCTCCATGCGCATGCCGCCCGGCACCTACGGAACGATCGTAGAAGTTCGCGTCTTCAACCGCCATGGCGTCGAGAAGGACGAGCGAGCGATGGCAATCGAGCGCGAAGAGATCGAGCGTCTTGCAAAGGACCGCGACGACGAGCAGGCGATCCTCGACCGTAACGTCTACGGCCGTCTGATCGAAATGCTGCGCGGCCAGGCCTCCATCGCCGGCCCGAAGGGCTTCAAGAAGGGCGCCGAGCTTTCGAACGCTGTCGTTTCCGAATATCCCCGCTCGCAGTGGTGGATGTTCGCGGTCGAGGACGAAAAGGTCCAGAGCGAGCTCGAAGCACTCCGCGGCCAGTACGACGAATCCAAGTCGCGCCTTGAACAGCGCTTCATGGACAAGGTCGAGAAGGTCCAGCGCGGCGATGAAATGCCTCCTGGCGTCATGAAGATGGTCAAGGTCTTCGTCGCCGTGAAGCGCAAGATCCAGCCGGGCGACAAGATGGCCGGCCGTCACGGCAACAAGGGCGTCGTCTCGCGCATCGTGCCTGTCGAGGACATGCCGTTCCTCGAAGACGGCACGCATGTCGACGTCGTTCTGAACCCGCTCGGCGTGCCCTCGCGCATGAACGTCGGCCAGATCCTCGAAACCCACCTGGGTTGGGCTTGTGCCGGCATGGGTCGCCAGATCGGCGAACTGATCGACGCATACAAGGCCAATGGCAATATCGCCCCGCTGCGCAAGACCATCGGCGATGTCGTCGGTGACGGTCCGAAGGCCGAACAGGTCCAGGATTTCGACGACGACTCGGTTCTGCGCCTCGCCGACCAGTGGAAGCGGGGTGTGTCGATTGCGACGCCTGTTTTCGACGGTGCCAACGAAGCCGACGTCAACGACATGCTGCGCTTGGCAGGTCTCAAGGACAGTGGCCAGTCGACGCTCTATGACGGCCGTACCGGCGAGCAGTTCGACCGTCAGGTGACCGTGGGCTACATCTACATGCTGAAGCTCAACCACTTGGTCGACGACAAGATCCATGCTCGTTCGATCGGTCCTTACTCGCTCGTTACCCAGCAGCCGCTGGGCGGCAAGGCGCAGTTCGGCGGTCAGCGCTTCGGCGAAATGGAAGTCTGGGCGCTCGAAGCATACGGTGCGGCCTACACGCTGCAGGAAATGCTGACGGTGAAGTCGGACGACGTCGCCGGCCGCACCAAGGTCTACGAAGCCATTGTCCGCGGAGACGACACGTTCGAAGCCGGTATTCCGGAAAGCTTCAACGTTCTCGTCAAGGAAATGCGTTCGCTGGGCCTCAGTGTCGAGCTCGAAAACACCAAGCTTGACGAGGCGCAGGCAGCCCAGCTGCCCGACGCGGCCGAGTAAGCACTTGATAAGGCGTGCGCTGCCAACGCGGCGCACGCCGGTCCCACCGGGCGCCGTATCCGTGTCGGCCCGGAAGGGAAGTTTCGCCGCATCTTGCGGTTATTCTCGTTTAAGCGAGGGAGGCGGCTCCCGGGAAATTGCCGCCGACCATCGCATTTTGAGGGCGCTCAGCCCATGAAGGAGACAGGCATGAACCAAGAGGTCATGAATCTTTTCAATCCGCAGGTGCCTGCGCAGAATTTCGATTCCATTCGGATTTCTATCGCATCTCCGGAGAAGATCCTCTCCTGGTCTTACGGTGAGATCAAGAAGCCGGAAACCATCAACTACCGTACGTTCAAGCCGGAACGCGACGGTCTGTTCTGCGCGCGCATCTTCGGGCCGATCAAGGACTACGAATGCCTGTGCGGCAAGTACAAGCGCATGAAGTACAAGGGCATCATCTGCGAAAAGTGCGGCGTCGAAGTTACGCTGTCACGTGTTCGCCGTGAGCGTATGGGCCATATCGAGCTCGCCGCTCCGGTTGCCCATATCTGGTTCCTGAAGTCGCTGCCATCACGCATTTCGACGCTGCTCGACATGACGCTGAAGGATGTCGAGCGCGTTCTCTACTTCGAAAACTACATCGTCACCGAGCCGGGCCTGACCGCCCTGAAGGAGCACCAGCTCCTCTCGGAAGAAGAGTACATGCTTGCCGTCGACGAATACGGCGAAGACCAGTTCACCGCGATGATCGGCGCTGAGGCGATCTACGAGATGCTGGCCTCGATGAACCTCGAAAAGATCGCTGGCGATCTGCGCGCTGAGCTTGCCGAAACCACCTCGGATCTCAAGCAGAAGAAGCTGATGAAGCGCCTGAAGATCGTCGAGAACTTCATGGAATCCGGCAACCGTCCTGAATGGATGATCATGAAGGTGGTTCCGGTCATTCCGCCGGATCTGCGTCCGCTGGTTCCGCTCGACGGTGGCCGTTTCGCCACCTCGGATCTGAACGATCTCTACCGCCGCGTCATCAACCGCAACAACCGTCTGAAGCGCCTGATCGAGCTTCGTGCGCCTGGCATCATCATCCGCAACGAAAAGCGCATGCTGCAGGAATCGGTTGACGCGCTGTTCGACAACGGCCGTCGCGGCCGCGTCATCACCGGCGCCAACAAGCGTCCGCTGAAGTCGCTCTCCGACATGCTGAAGGGCAAGCAGGGCCGCTTCCGCCAGAACCTGCTCGGCAAGCGCGTCGACTATTCCGGCCGTTCGGTCATCGTCACCGGCCCGGAACTGAAGCTGCACCAGTGCGGCCTGCCGAAGAAGATGGCGCTCGAACTCTTCAAGCCGTTCATCTATGCCCGCCTCGACGCCAAGGGTTACTCCTCGACCGTCAAGCAGGCCAAGAAGCTGGTCGAAAAGGAAAAGCCGGAAGTCTGGGATATCCTCGACGAGGTCATCCGCGAGCACCCGGTTCTCCTGAACCGCGCACCGACGCTGCACCGCCTGGGCATCCAGGCCTTCGAACCCACCCTGGTCGAAGGCAAGGCGATCCAGCTGCATCCGCTCGTCTGCACGGCCTTCAACGCCGACTTCGACGGTGACCAGATGGCTGTTCACGTGCCGCTGTCGCTCGAAGCCCAGCTCGAAGCCCGCGTGCTGATGATGTCGACCAACAACATCCTGCATCCGGCCAACGGCGCGCCGATCATCGTTCCCTCGCAGGACATGGTTCTCGGCCTCTATTACCTGTCGATCCTCAACCAGAACGAGCCGGGCGAAGGCATGGCCTTCTCCGATCTCGGCGAACTGCATCACGCTCTTGAAACCAAGGTCGTGACGCTGCACACCAAGATCCGCGGCCGCTTCAAGTCGATCGACGAGGATGGCAAGCCCTACTCGAAGATCTATGAGACGACGCCTGGCCGCCTGCTCATCGGCGAACTTCTGCCGAAGAACGGCAAGGTGCTGTTCGACATCTGCAACCAGGAAATGACCAAGAAGAACATCTCCAAGATGATCGACACGGTCTACCGCCACTGCGGCCAGAAGGACACGGTCATCTTCTGCGACCGCATCATGCAGCTCGGCTTTTCCCATGCCTGCCGCGCCGGCATTTCGTTCGGCAAGGACGACATGGTCATTCCGGATGCCAAGGCCAAGATCGTTGCCGACACCGAAAGCCTGGTGAAGGAATACGAGCAGCAGTACAATGACGGCCTGATCACGCAGGGCGAAAAGTACAACAAGGTTGTCGACGCCTGGGGCAAGGCCACCGAAAAGGTCGCCGAAGAGATGATGGCCCGCATTAAGGCGGTCGAATTCGATGAGAGCACCGGTCGCCAGAAGCCGATGAATTCGATCTACATGATGAGCCATTCCGGTGCTCGCGGTTCTCCGAACCAGATGCGCCAGCTGGGCGGCATGCGCGGCCTCATGGCCAAGCCGTCGGGTGAAATCATCGAGACGCCGATCATCTCGAACTTCAAGGAAGGCCTGACCGTCAACGAGTACTTCAACTCGACCCACGGCGCCCGCAAGGGTCTTGCAGACACCGCCCTGAAGACCGCCAACTCCGGCTACCTGACCCGTCGTCTCGTCGACGTCGCGCAGGATTGCATCGTCACGCACGTCGATTGCGGAACGCAGACGGGCCTCACCATGACCGCCATCGTTGATGCCGGCCAGGTGGTTGCTTCGATCGGCGTCCGCATCCTCGGCCGCACGGCGCTCGATGACATCGATCATCCGATCACGGGTGAGCGCATCGTCGATGCCGGCAGAATGATCCTCGAGCCCGATGTCGTCGAAATCGAGAAGGCCGGTATCCAGTCGATCCGCATCCGTTCGGCGCTGACCTGCGAAATCCAGACCGGCGTCTGCGCAGTCTGCTACGGCCGCGACCTCGCGCGTGGTACGCCTGTCAACATGGGCGAAGCCGTCGGCGTCATCGCTGCTCAGTCGATCGGTGAACCGGGCACCCAGCTCACCATGCGTACCTTCCACCTTGGCGGTACGGCAACCGTGGTCGACCAGTCGTTCCTCGAGGCCTCGTACGAAGGTACGGTGCAGATCAAGAACCGCAACATCCTGCGCAACTCCGATGGCAACCTCGTTGCCATGGGCCGCAACATGACCGTCCAGATCCTGGACGAGCGTGGCGTCGAGCGGTCTTCGCAGCGTGTGGCCTACGGTTCGAAGCTGCATGTCGACGAAGGCGACAAGGTCAAGCGCGGCCAGCGTCTAGCTGAGTGGGACCCCTACACCCGTCCGATGATGACCGAAGTGGCTGGTACCGTTCAGTTCGAAGACCTGGTCGACGGTCTCTCCGTTCTGGAAGCCACCGACGAGTCGACCGGCATCACCAAGCGTCAGGTCATCGACTGGCGTTCGACGCCGCGCGGTTCGGACCTCAAGCCGGCGATCGTCATCAAGGATGCCAGCGGCAACATCATGAAGCTGTCTCGCGGTGGTGACGCCCGCTTCTTCCTCTCGGTCGACGCCATCTTGTCGGTCGATTCGGGCACCAAGGTCTCTCAGGGTGACGTCCTTGCGCGTTCGCCGCTTGAAAGCGCCAAGACCAAGGACATCACCGGCGGTCTGCCGCGTGTTGCCGAGCTCTTCGAAGCCCGCCGTCCGAAGGACCACGCCATCATCGCAGAGATCGATGGTACGATCCGCCTCGGCCGCGACTACAAGAACAAGCGTCGCGTCATCATCGAACCGGCTGAAGACGGTGTCGAGCCTGTCGAATACCTGATCCCGAAGGGCAAGCCTTTCCACCTTCAGGAAGGCGACTATATCGAAAAGGGTGACTACATCCTCGACGGTAACCCGGCTCCGCACGACATCCTGGCGATCAAGGGCGTGGAGGCTCTGGCCTCCTACCTCGTCAACGAGATCCAGGAAGTCTACCGCCTGCAGGGCGTTGTCATCAACGACAAGCACATCGAGGTGATTGTCCGTCAGATGCTGCAGAAGGTGGAGATCACCGATGCAGGCGACTCGACCTATATCGTCGGCGACAATGTCGACCGGATCGAGCTCGAAGACGTCAATGATCATCTGATCGAGCAGGGCAAGAAGCCTGCCTACGGCGATCCGGTTCTTCTCGGCATCACCAAGGCGTCGCTGCAGACCCCGTCCTTCATCTCGGCCGCGTCCTTCCAGGAAACGACCAAGGTGCTGACGGAAGCTGCGATCGCCGGCAAGACCGACGGCCTGCAGGGTCTGAAGGAAAACGTCATCGTCGGCCGCCTTATCCCGGCCGGCACCGGCGGCACCATGACCCAGATCCGTCGCATCGCCACGTCGCGCGACGAGATGATCCTCGAAGAGCGCCGCAAGGGCAGCGGCGCAGCCGTTGCCACGCCGATGCTGCAGGACATGGCCGAAAAGGTTCCGGCTGCGGAATAATCCGCAGCGGAAGCCGCCACTTGGTGGCACACGAATTGAAAAACCGCCCGGAGCGATCCGGGCGGTTTTCGTTTGTTGTCTGCTTTGGTTGGTCGGGGGGGAGGGAAGCGCTGCTTCCGCTTATGCTGCCTTTGGCGACCCGCAGCGCAAGCGGCGGCTCCCTTCAGTTGAAGCGGATGATCGCGACCTCGCCATCGACGGCACCCTGATAGGCGGAGGCGTGCGGCTCTTCGGCCGGCACCTCGGTCAGCATGCCGATCTGGTCGAGATCGGCCTCGATGAAGCCTTCCTCGGCAAGGGCGTTCAAGGCCTCGCGTACGGCAGTGTCGTCGTCGGGCGCCTTCAACATGATGTGCAGGTCGATGCCTTCGCTGCCGTCGGACTCGTAGCCTTTGCCGATGATGATGAAGATCATCGGCCCGTCGAAATTATTGTCGTTATCAGGTGTCGTAATCATCGCCTGTCCTTCGGCTCTTTGACGATTCGGTCGCTCGAATCCTGCTGTGAGGGCCGCACGCCGCAATTGCTGATTCCTTAACTGCTTTTGCTGCAATGCCCAAGTTTTTATCTTGGTGCTCGGCCCTGATTTCGTCTAGAAGCCTGAATTCAGGGCCTTAGGCCCGCAGATCAAGGCGATGCGGCGAGTTTATTTCTTAACCGGCCTTGACGAGATCGGTGGAAACCAGTAGTACCCCGGCCATCAGATCCCATGTGAGGCTTGGCTGTTCGGGGCGACGCGCCCTGAAGTTCACCTCAAACAAGGTTCTAAACGCACGTTGAAGTCATGATGCTGCACGCACGACGCATATTATATGCGTCCTCTGCTCCTTGTGGTCCATCTGCGGAAGCGGATCGGGCCATATTTTGCGCATTGACGGAAAGCATGCGTCACTGCCGGAGACGGCGCGAGTTCAAGCCCGCAAGGGTACTGAGATAAAACGTAAGGGATGGTTGAATGCCTACCGTAAACCAGCTGATCCGCAAGCCTCGCCAGGCGAACGTAAAGCGTAACAAGGTTCCCGCACTCCAGGAGAACCCGCAGAAGCGCGGCGTTTGCACGCGCGTCTATACGACGACGCCGAAGAAGCCGAACTCGGCTCTGCGTAAGGTCGCAAAGATCCGCCTGACCAACGGCTTCGAAGTCATTGGTTACATCCCCGGCGAAGGTCACAACCTTCAGGAACACTCCGTCGTCATGATCCGTGGCGGCCGCGTCAAGGACCTTCCGGGTGTCCGTTATCACATCATCCGCGGCGTTCTCGATACCCAGGGTGTCAAGAACCGCAAGCAGCGCCGCTCCAAGTACGGCGCGAAGCGTCCGAAGTAATTCGGTTTTGAATAATTCGGCGCTGCGCGAGGTCCTCCGCGTGATGAAGCGCCTTAACGGTTGAAGAGACGAAAATATGTCCAGACGTCATAAAGCAGAAAAGCGCGAGATCAATCCGGACCCGAAGTTCGGCGATCTCGTCGTCACCAAGTTCATGAATGCCATCATGCTCGACGGCAAGAAGTCCGTTGCTGAAAACATTGTCTATGGCGCGTTCGACGTCGTCCAGGGCAAGTCCAAGCAGGAGCCGCTCACGGTTTTCCATTCTGCACTCGACAACATTGCTCCGCACGTTGAAGTCCGCTCGCGCCGCGTCGGCGGTGCGACCTATCAGGTCCCGGTCGATGTTCGTCCGGAGCGCCGCCAGGCTCTCGCCATTCGCTGGCTGATCGCTGCTGCCCGCAAGCGCAATGAAACGACTATGGTTGACCGCCTTTCCGGCGAACTGCTCGATGCGTCCAACAACCGCGGCTCCGCCGTCAAGAAGCGCGAAGACACGCACAAGATGGCTGATGCCAACCGCGCGTTCTCGCACTATCGCTGGTAATTCCGAACGGTATCGAAAGGCAGTCCACAATGGCTCGCGAATATAAAATCGAAGACTACCGCAATTTCGGTATCATGGCGCATATCGACGCCGGCAAGACCACGACCACCGAGCGTATTCTTTATTACACCGGCAAGTCGCACAAGATCGGCGAAGTTCACGACGGCGCAGCCACCATGGACTGGATGGAGCAGGAGCAGGAGCGTGGCATCACGATCACCTCTGCTGCCACCACGACCTACTGGAAGGGCCGTGACGGCAAGACCCGCCGCTTCAACATCATCGACACTCCCGGCCACGTCGACTTCACCATCGAAGTCGAGCGTTCGCTGCGCGTTCTCGACGGCGCCATCGCGCTGCTCGACGCCAACGCCGGCGTTGAGCCGCAGACGGAAACCGTCTGGCGTCAGGCCGAGAAGTACAATGTCCCGCGGATGATCTTCTGCAACAAGATGGACAAGACCGGCGCGGACTTCTACCGCTCCGTCGAGATGATCAAGACCCGTCTCGGCGCAACGGCTGTCGTCATGCAGCTGCCGATCGGTGCGGAAACCGAGTTCAAGGGCGTCATCGATCTGATCGAGATGAACGCCCTCATCTGGCGCGACGAGTCGCTCGGCGCCCAGTGGGATGTCGTCGAGATCCCCGAGGACATGAAGGCTAAGGCTGAAGAGTATCGCGAAAAGCTGATCGAGACGGTCGTCGACATCGACGAAGCCGCGACGGAAGCCTATCTCGAAGGCATTCTGCCCGACAACGACAAGATCCGCGAACTCGTTCGCCGCGGCACGATCGACGTCAAGTTCCACCCGATGTTCTGCGGCACCGCCTTCAAGAACAAGGGCGTGCAGCCGCTGCTCGACGCTGTTGTCGACTACCTGCCGTCGCCGATGGACATCCCGGCGATCAAGGGCATCGACTTCAAGACGGAAGCTGAAATCGAACGTCACGCCGATGACAACGAGCCGCTTTCCATGCTCGCCTTCAAGATCATGAACGACCCCTTCGTCGGTTCGCTGACCTTTGCTCGCATCTACTCCGGCAAGCTCGAAAAGGGCACGTCGGTCATCAACACGGTCAAGGACAAGCGCGAGCGCGTCGGCCGTATGCTGCAGATGCACTCCAACTCGCGTGAAGACATCGAAGAAGCTTTCGCAGGTGACATCGTTGCTCTCGCCGGCCTCAAGGAAACCACGACGGGCGACACGCTCTGTGATCCGCTGAAGCCGGTTATCCTCGAGCGCATGGAATTCCCCGAGCCGGTCATCCAGATCGCCATCGAGCCGAAGACCAAGGGCGACCAGGAAAAGATGGGCCTGGCGCTCAACCGCCTGGCTGCTGAAGATCCGTCCTTCCGCGTCAAGACCGACCAGGAATCCGGCCAGACCATCATCGCCGGCATGGGCGAACTGCATCTCGACATCATTGTCGACCGCATGCGTCGTGAATTCAAGGTCGAAGCAACCGTCGGTGCGCCGCAGGTCGCTTACCGCGAAACCATCACCAGGACGCACGAAGAAGACTACACGCACAAGAAGCAGTCCGGTGGTACCGGCCAGTTCGCTCGCGTCAAAATCGTCTTCGAACCGAACCCGGACGGCGAAGAATTCAAGTTTGAATCGAAGATCGTCGGCGGCTCCGTTCCGAAGGAATACATCCCGGGCGTCCAGAAGGGCATCGAAAGTGTTCTGTCTTCGGGTCCGCTCGCTGGCTTCCCGATGCTCGGCGTCAAGGCGACCCTCATCGATGGTGCCTTCCACGACGTCGACTCCTCGGTTCTCGCCTTCGAAATCGCATCGCGTGCCTGCTTCCGTGAAGCAGCCAAGAAGGCCGGCGCTCAGCTGCTCGAGCCGATGATGAAGGTCGAAGTCGTGACCCCGGAAGATTATGTCGGCGACGTCATCGGCGACCTGAACTCCCGTCGCGGTCAGATCCAGGGCCAGGAAAGCCGTGGTATCGCCGTCGTCATCAACGCGAACGTCCCGCTCGCGAACATGTTCAAGTACGTCGACAACCTGCGCTCCATGTCCCAGGGCCGCGCTCAGTACACGATGACCTTCGATCACTACTCGCCGGTCCCGTCGAACGTCGCAACAGAAATCCAGGCAAAGTATTCCGGTCAGAAGTGACCGGAATACCAATTGACCGATAACAAGAATTAGATCCCTTCGGGGACTAGCAAAATGGAGACCCGAAAATGGGAAAGAGTAAGTTTGAGCGCAACAAGCCGCACGTCAACATTGGCACGATTGGCCACGTTGACCACGGCAAGACGTCTCTGACGGCAGCGATCACGAAGTACTTCGGTGAGTACAAGGCGTACGACCAGATCGACGCTGCTCCGGAAGAAAAGGCCCGCGGCATCACCATTTCGACGGCACACGTCGAGTATGAGACGCCGGCCCGCCACTATGCGCACGTCGACTGCCCCGGCCACGCCGACTACGTCAAGAACATGATCACCGGTGCTGCCCAGATGGACGGCGCGATCCTGGTGTGCTCGGCCGCTGACGGCCCGATGCCGCAGACGCGCGAACACATCCTGCTGGCCCGCCAGGTCGGCGTTCCGGCCATCGTGGTGTTCCTGAACAAGGTCGACCAGGTTGACGACGCCGAGCTTCTCGAACTGGTCGAGCTCGAAGTTCGCGAACTGCTGTCGTCCTACGACTTCCCAGGCGATGACATTCCGATCGTCAAGGGTTCGGCGCTTGCTGCTCTCGAAGATAGCGACAAGAAGATCGGCGAAGACGCGATCCGCGAGCTGATGGCCGCTGTCGACGCCTACATCCCGACGCCTGAGCGTCCGATCAACTTGCCGTTCCTGCTGCCGATCGAAGACGTGTTCTCGATCTCGGGCCGCGGTACGGTTGTGACTGGCCGCGTCGAGCGTGGCATTGTCAAGGTTGGCGAAGAAGTCGAGATCGTCGGCATCCGCCCGACGACGAAGACGACGGTGACCGGCGTTGAAATGTTCCGCAAGCTGCTCGACCAGGGCCAGGCCGGCGACAACATCGGCGCGCTGATCCGCGGCGTCACCCGTGACGGCGTTGAGCGTGGCCAGATCCTGTGCAAGCCGGGTTCGGTCAAGCCGCACAAGAAGTTCATGGCTGAAGCCTACATCCTGACGAAGGAAGAGGGTGGCCGTCATACGCCGTTCTTCACCAACTACCGTCCGCAGTTCTACTTCCGCACGACCGACGTGACGGGCATCGTATCGCTGCCGGAAGGCACGGAGATGGTCATGCCGGGCGACAACGTCACGGTATCGGTCGAGCTGATCGTTCCGATCGCGATGGAAGAAAAGCTGCGCTTCGCGATCCGCGAAGGCGGCCGCACCGTCGGCGCCGGTATCGTTGCTTCGATCGTCGAGTAACTAGCGGCTGGGCCACCAGGCCCAAGGAAAGGATAGGGACGCCGACCTCGGTGTCCCTCTCGATCTTTGAAACCGGTGGCCCGCCAACGTAACTGAAGGTAAGTCGTGTCCCTCGATGGTGACACGCGGATAACAGACACAAGGATAAAGTCGAATGAACGGCCAGAATATCCGCATCCGCCTGAAGGCGTTCGATCACCGGATTCTCGATGCCTCCACGCGCGAGATCGTATCGACGGCTAAGCGCACCGGTGCAAGCGTCCGGGGCCCCGTTCCGCTTCCGACCCGCATCGAGAAGTTCACGGTCAACCGGTCTCCGCACATCGACAAGAAGAGCCGCGAACAGTTCGAGATGCGCACGCACAAGCGCCTTCTCGATATCGTTGATCCGACCCCGCAGACGGTAGACGCGCTGATGAAGCTCGATCTCGCCGCCGGTGTCGATGTTGAGATCAAGCTCTGAGACCTCGGGTCTTCGGGCTGAGTGAGAAGGATTGAACCGATGCGTTCAGGTGTGATTGCACAGAAGGTGGGAATGACCCGCGTCTATAACGACGCCGGCGAGCATGTCCCGGTAACGGTACTGCGCATGGAGGCCGTCCAGGTCGTCGCTACGCGCACTGTCGAAAAGAATGGCTATACCGCAGTTCAGCTCGGTGCCGGCCAGGCGAAGGTGAAGAACACGTCGAAGGCGATGCGCGGCAACTTTGCCATTGCCAATGTCGAGCCGAAGGCCAAGGTCACGGAATTCCGCGTGTCGGAAGACCAGCTGCTTGAGATCGGCACTGAGATCAAGGCCGGTCACTTTGCAGCCGGTCAGCTCGTCGACGTGACGGGCACGACGATCGGTAAGGGTTTTGCCGGCGCCATGAAGCGCCACGGTTTCGGTGGTCTCCGCGCCACGCACGGTGTGTCGGTTTCGCACCGTTCGCACGGTTCGACCGGCTCGCGCCAGGATCCGGGCAAGGTTTTCAAGAACAAGAAGATGGCTGGTCACATGGGCCAGACGCGCGTCACGACGCAGAACCTGGAAGTGGTTTCGACCGACGAAGATCGTGGTCTGATCCTGATCAAGGGTGCTGTTCCTGGTTCCAAGGGTGCTTGGATCATCGTGCGCGACGCCGTCAAGTCGGCCGCGAAGTAAGGAGCCAGATCAATGGAATTCAACGTCAAAACCCTCGAGGGAAAAGACGCCGGGAAGGTTTCCCTTTCGGACGCGATTTTCGGCCTCGAGCCCCGCGAAGACATTATCGCCCGCGTCGTCCGCTGGCAGCTTGCCAAGAAGCAGCAGGGCACGCACAAGGCAAAGGGCCGCGCTGAAGTTTCGCGCACCGGTGCCAAGATGTACAAGCAGAAGGGTACGGGCCGCGCCCGCCACCATTCGGCTCGCGCTCCGCAGTTCCGCGGCGGCGGCAAGGCTCACGGCCCAGTCGTCCGCAGCCACGAGCATGACCTTCCGAAGAAGGTTCGTGCACTCGGCTTGCGCCTCGCTCTTTCGGCCAAGATCAAGGCCGATGACGTCATCGTCATCGACAACCTGGTTGCCACCGAAGCCAAGACCAAGGCTCTGGCGTCCGTATTCGAGACGCTCGGCCTGACCAACGCCCTCTTCATCGGTGGCGCAGAACTTGATGGCAACTTCAAGCTCGCAGCTCAGAACATCCCGAACATCGATGTTCTTCCGATCCAGGGCATCAACGTTTATGACATCCTGCGCCGCGGCAAGCTCGTGCTTTCCAAGGCTGCGGTTGAAGCGCTAGAGGAGCGATTCAAGTGACCGATCTTCGCCACTACGATGTGATCGTCTCTCCGGCAATCACCGAAAAGTCCACACTGGTATCCGAAAACAACCAGGTTGTTTTCAATGTCGCCAAGCAGGCGACGAAGCCGGAAATCAAGGCTGCTGTCGAGGCGCTGTTTGGCGTCAAGGTCACGGCCGTCAACACTCTGCTGCGCAAGGGCAAGACCAAGCGGTTCCGCGGTTTCGTCGGCAAGCAGAAGGACGTGAAGAAGGCTGTTGTGACCCTGGCTGAAGGCCAGACGATCGACGTCTCCACCGGTCTCTGAGGTATAAGAAAATGGCATTGAAAACATTCAATCCGATCACCCCGAGCCAGCGCCAGCTGGTCATCGTCGACCGTTCGGCCCTCTACAAGGGCAAGCCGGTCAAGGCGCTGACGGAAGGCCTGACCAAGAGCGGCGGTCGTAACAACCTCGGTCGCATCACCGCCCGCTTCATCGGCGGCGGTCACAAGCGTACCTATCGTCTGATCGACTTCAAGCGTCGCAAGTTCGAGGTCGAAGGCACGGTCGAGCGTATCGAATACGATCCGAACCGTACGGCTTTCATCGCGCTGGTGAACTATGCTGATGGCGAGAAGGCTTATATCCTCGCTCCTCAGCGCCTCGCTCCGGGCGACAAGGTCATCGCTTCCGAGAAGGCTGTCGACGTCAAGCCAGGCAACACCATGCCGCTGCAGTTCATCCCGGTCGGCTCCATCATCCACAATGTGGAAATGAAGCCGGGCAAGGGTGGTCAGATCGCTCGCTCCGCCGGTGGCTACGCGCAGCTCGTCGGCCGTGACCAGGGAATGGCGATCCTTCGCCTGAACTCCGGTGAACAGCGTCTCGTTCATGGCTCCTGCCTTGCTTCGATCGGCGCCGTCTCCAACCCTGACCACGCCAACATCAACGACGGCAAGGCCGGTCGTACAGTTTGGCGCGGCAAGCGTCCGCACAACCGCGGTGTTGTCATGAACCCGGTCGACCATCCGCACGGCGGTGGTGAAGGTCGCACCTCTGGTGGCCGTCACCCGGTTACCCCGTGGGGCAAGCCGACCAAGGGCAAGCGCACCCGGTCGAACAAGTCGACCGACAAGATGATCATGCGCTCGCGTCATCAGCGTAAGAAGTAAGAGAGGAAGTCTCCAATGGCTCGTTCAGTATGGAAAGGTCCGTTCGTTGACGGCTATCTTCTCAAGAAGGCTGAGAAGGTTCGTGAAGGCGGTCGTGCAGAAGTGATCAAGATCTGGAGCCGTCGCTCCACGATCCTGCCGCAGTTCGTCGGTCTTACCTTCGGCGTCTACAACGGCAGCAAGCATATCCCGGTCAGCGTCAATGAAGACATGGTCGGCCACAAGTTCGGTGAATTCTCTCCGACCCGCACCTATTACGGTCACGGCGCGGACAAGAAGGCGAAGAGGAAGTAACAATGGGCAAGGCAAAAGCCGAACGCCGGCTGAAGGACAACGAGGCGCAAGCAGTCGCCCGCACGCTCCGCGTCAGCCCCCAGAAGCTCAACCTGGTTGCTGCGGCTATCCGCGGCAAGAAGGTCGAGCGCGCACTCGCTGAGCTGGAGTTCTCCCGCAAGCGCATCGCAGGTGCCGTCAAGAAGACGCTCGAATCTGCGATCGCCAATGCCGAGAACAACCACGATCTCGACGTCGACTCGCTTGTCGTCGCCGAGGCCTATGTCGGCAAGTCGATCGTCATGAAGCGTTTCCACGCTCGTGGCCGCGGTCGCGCGTCGCGCATCGAAAAGCCCTTCGCGCACCTGACGATCGTCGTTCGTGAAGTGCAGGCAGTAGAGGAGGCCGCATAATGGGTCAGAAAATCAATCCAATCGGTTTCCGTCTTGGCATCAACCGTACCTGGGATAGCCGCTGGTTTGCGGACAATGCCGAGTACGGCCAGCTGCTGCACGAAGACCTGAAGATGCGCAAGTTCGTCATGAGCGAACTGAAGCAGGCCGGGATCTCCAAGGTGGTCATCGAGCGTCCGCACAAGAAGTGCCGCGTCACGATCCACTCGGCGCGTCCGGGCCTGATCATCGGCCGCAAGGGTGCGGACATCGACAAGCTCCGCAAGAAGCTGTCGGAGATGACCAATTCGGAAACGCACCTCAACATCGTCGAAGTGCGCAAGCCCGAAGTCGATGCGACGCTGGTCGCTCAGTCGATCGCCCAGCAGCTCGAGCGCCGCGTGGCTTTCCGCCGCGCCATGAAGCGCGCCGTTCAGTCCGCGATGCGTCTTGGCGCCGAAGGCATCAAGATCACCTGCGCCGGTCGTCTCGGCGGCGCTGAAATCGCTCGTACGGAATGGTACCGCGAAGGTCGTGTGCCGCTGCACACGCTGCGCGCCGACATCGACTACGGCACGGCTGAAGCAGAAACCGCATTCGGCATCTGCGGCATCAAGGTCTGGATCTTCAAGGGCGAAATCCTTGAGCACGATCCGATGGCTTCCGAGCGCCGTGCGATGGAAGGTGACGCCCAGGGTCCGGCAAGCCGTGATCGTGACCGCGACAGAGACCGTCGCCGCGACAACGCTTGATAGCGCGCGTGGCAGAGAAGTTCGGAGAATAAGAAAATGTTGCAGCCAAAGCGTACCAAGTACCGCAAGCAGTTCAAGGGCCGCATCAAGGGCGTCGCCAAGGGCGGTTCTGACCTGGCATTCGGCGAATTCGGCCTGAAGGCTCAGGAACCTAACCGCGTCAACGCGCGCGAGATCGAGGCGGCCCGCCGCGCGATCACGCGTTATATGAAGCGCGCCGGCCGTGTATGGATCCGTGTGTTCCCGGACGTTCCGGTAACCAAAAAGCCGACCGAAGTCCGCATGGGTAAGGGTAAGGGCTCCGTTGAATACTGGGCATGCAAGGTCAAGCCCGGCCGTATGATGTTCGAGATCGACGGTGTCAGCGAAGAAATCGCCCGTGAGGCTCTTCGCCTCGGCTCTGCCAAGCTCTCGGTCAAGACGCGCTTCGTTCAGCGCATTGCAGAGTAAGGGATTGAGCTCATGAAAGCCTCAGATGTTCGCGGGTTCACCGCCGACCAACTCAAGGACGAGCTTGCCAAGCTGAAGAAGGAGCAGTTCAACCTGCGCTTCCAGAAGGCGACCGGCCAGCTCGAAAAGTCCTCGCGCATCAACGAGGTCCGCAAGGACATCGCCCGCGTGAAAACCATTGCCCGCCAGAAGGCGGCAGAAGTTAAGGCCTAAAGGAAGAAAAATATGCCGAAGCGCATCCTGCAGGGCGTCGTCGTTGGCGACAAGAACGAGAAGACGGTAGTAGTTCGCGTCGAGCGTCGTTTCGCTCACCCGCTGCTCCAGAAGACCGTTCGTCGTTCCAAGAAGTACAAGGCCCACGACGAGAACAACCAGTACAAGATTGGCGATACCGTATCCATCGAGGAATGCGCGCCGATCTCCAAGGACAAGCGTTGGACGGTGATTTCCGCCCAGGGCCAGTAACAGAATTTTGTGCGAGGCCTTGCGTCTCGCCGGAATATCTGTATGAAGCAGCGTCAGAACGCTCGAAAGCCGGGCGTTCTTTTGCTTTGAGCGCACGGAAGGTCCTTCGGGAAACCACCCTGGCACGATCGATCCCGCGCTATTCAGCTATTGCCGCGTCTGTGCTGCCGTCAAGGCAGCTCGGCCGGCGAAAATTTTCATAAGCCGGAGTAGGGGGCTAGCCCAACCATTCCGGTAAACCAAGAAGGCGACCTGATATGATTCAGATGCAAACAAACCTCGACGTCGCGGATAATTCAGGCGCACGTCGTGTCATGTGCATCAAGGTGCTGGGCGGCTCGAAGCGCAAGTATGCCTCGATCGGCGACGTCATCGTCGTTTCGATCAAGGAAGCGATCCCGCGCGGCCGTGTGAAGAAGGGTGACGTGATGAAGGCGGTTGTCGTTCGTACCGCCAAGGACATCCGTCGTCCGGATGGCTCTGTCATCCGCTTCGACACCAACGCAGCAGTCCTCATCGACAACAAAAAAGAGCCGATCGGCACCCGTATCTTCGGACCGGTTCCGCGCGAACTTCGCGCCAAGAACCACATGAAGATCATCTCGCTGGCTCCCGAAGTACTGTAAGGAGCGAAGCGATGCAGAAGATTCGTAAGGGCGACAAGGTCGTCATGCTCGCTGGCAAGGACAAGGGCCGTACCGGCGAAGTTGTCCAGGTCATGCCGAAGGAAGATCGTGCCGTTGTTCGTGGCGTCAACATCGTCAAGCGCCATCAGCGCCAGACGCAGACCCAGGAAGCCGGCATCATCAACAAGGAAGCCCCGGTCCACCTGTCTAACGTTGCAATCATCGACAAGGACGGCAAGCCGACCCGCGTCGGTTTCAAGGTTGTTGACGGCAAGAAGGTCCGTGTGGCCAAGCGTTCTGGAGAAGTGATCGATGGCTGAGGCAAAATACGAGCCACGGCTCAAGAAGGAATATGTCGAGCGCATCCGCAAGGCGTTGCAGGAGCAGTTCTCCTACGCCAACGAGATGATGATCCCGAAGCTCGACAAGATCGTGATCAACATGGGTGTTGGCGAAGCGACCGCCGACTCGAAGAAGCCGACGGTAGCTGCCGCCGACCTCGCAGCGATCGCCGGCCAGAAGCCGGTCATCACCCGCGCACGTAACTCTATCGCAGGCTTCAAGGTCCGCGAACAGATGCCGATCGGCGCGAAGGTCACCCTGCGCGGCGCCCGCATGTACGAGTTCATGGACCGCCTCGTGAACATCGCGCTCCCGCGCGTTCGCGACTTCCGCGGCCTGAACCCGAAAAGCTTTGACGGCCGTGGCAACTTCGCCATGGGCATCAAGGAGCACATTGTGTTCCCTGAGATCAACTACGACAAGGTTGATCAGATGTGGGGCATGGACATCATCGTTTGCACGACGGCGACGACCGACGACGAAGCACGGGCTCTTCTGAAAGAGTTCAGCTTCCCGTTCCGTCAATAACCGTAACGACGAGCGTAGAAAAGGAACCTGACATGGCGAAGACAAGCGCAGTTGAAAAGAACAAGCGCCGCCGTACTACGGTCGCCAACCAGTCCGCTAAGCGGGCTGCGTTGAAGGCGATCATCATGAACCAGGCTCTTCCGATCGAAGAGCGGTTCAAGGCCTCGATCAAGCTGGCATCCCTGCCGCGTGATGGATCGAAGACCCGTGTTCGCAACCGTTGCGAAGTTTCGGGGCGTCCGCGCGCATATTACCGCAAACTGCGCATGTCGCGTATTGCGCTGCGTGAACTGGGCAATTTCGGCAAAGTGCCGGGTATCGTCAAGTCGAGCTGGTAAGGAGCAGGTTACATGACAATGACTGATCCGTTGGGCGATATGCTCACCCGTATCCGTAACGGCGCTTCCCGCCGCAAGTCGTCGGTTTCGACGCCTGCGTCCAGGCTCCGTGCACGTGTTCTCGATGTCTTGCAGTCCGAAGGCTACATCCGTGGCTATTCCGTTGTCGATTTCGGCAATGGCAAGTCGGAACTCAGCATCGAGCTGAAATATTATGAAGGCGCGTCGGTGATCCGTGAGATCGGCCGTGTGTCCAAGCCGGGCCGCCGGGTTTATGTCTCGGTCAAGTCCATTCCGCAGGTCGCGAACGGCCTCGGCATCACCATCCTTTCGACTCCGAAGGGTGTGATGGCCGATCACCAGGCTCGCGAACAGAACGTTGGCGGCGAGGTTCTTTGCTCGGTCTTCTAAGATCGGGCAGGGATCTCCATAGCGAACAGACAGGATTGAAACATGTCTCGTATCGGTAAGAAGCCCGTTCAGGTACCTGCTGGGATCACGGCTACGGTCGATGGCCAGAAGGTCACTGCAAAGGGCCCAAAGGGCGAGCTGTTTTTCGTTGCTAATGACGAAATCAGCCTCAAGCTCGAAAACAACGCGGTCGTCGTGACGCCGGTGAACCAGAGCAAGGATGCACGTTCAAAGTGGGGTATGTCCCGCACGATGATCGAAGGTATCTTCAAGGGTGTCACGGATGGCTTCGAGCGCAAGCTCGAAATCAACGGCGTCGGTTACCGCGCCTCCCTGCAGGGCAAGAACCTGCAGCTGGCTCTCGGTTTCAGCCATGACGTGATCTATGAGCCGCCGGTCGGCATCACGATCGTCGTTCCCAAGCCGACTGAAATTGTTGTCTCTGGCATCAATAAGCAGCAGGTCGGTCAGGTCGCCGCTGAAATCCGCGAATATCGCGGTCCTGAGCCCTACAAGGGCAAGGGCGTCAAGTACGCTGACGAGCGGATCGTCCGCAAAGAAGGCAAGAAGAAGTAAGGATCACGCGAAATGGCTAGCAGGAAAGAAGCACTTGCACGTCGTGCCAACCGCGTGCGCCGTCATATCAAGTCGGTGGCCAATGGCCGTCCGCGCCTGTCGGTTCATCGCTCCTCGAAGAACATCTACGCCCAGGTCATCGATGATGTGGCCGGCAAGACGCTTGCGTCTGCCTCCACCCTCGAGAAGGATCTGCGCGGTTCTCTGAAGACCGGTGCCGATACCGCTGCCGCTGCCGTTGTCGGCAAGCTCGTTGCCGAGCGCGCCTCCAAGGCCGGTGTTACGGAAGTTGTGTTCGACCGTGGCGCCTTCATCTTTCACGGCCGCATCAAGGCTCTCGCCGATGCAGCCCGCGAAGGCGGTCTCACCTTCTGATCAGTTTCCGGCCGGACGCTTTTAGCGCCGGCCGGATTTTCGCCGGACCGCAAGCACTCTCCGATAGGGGAGGCTGACGCGGTCCACATTTATTTGCCGATTGCACCCGGAAAAGAAAAAGGAAGAGGACAATGGCACAGGAAAGAAGGCCGCAGCGGGAAGACCGCCAGAGCCGTGACGAGCGTGACAGCGAATTCGTCGACAAGCTGGTCGCGATCAACCGCGTCGCCAAGGTCGTCAAGGGCGGCCGTCGTTTTGGTTTCGCAGCACTCGTCGTCGTCGGCGACCAGAAGGGCCGCGTCGGCTTCGGCCATGGCAAGGCACGTGAAGTGCCGGAAGCCATCCGCAAGGCAACCGAAGCCGCCAAGCGCGAACTGATCTTCGTACCGCTGCGTGACGGCCGTACGCTGCATCACGACGTTCATGGCCGCCACGGCGCCGGTAAGGTTCTGCTGCGCTCGGCCAAGGTCGGTACCGGCATCATCGCCGGCGGTCCGATGCGCGCCGTATTCGAAACGCTCGGCATGCATGACGTCGTCGCCAAGTCGACCGGTTCGTCGAACCCCTACAACATGGTTCGCGCCACTTTCGACGCTCTGAAGCACCAGGTTCACCCGAAGGACATCGCAGCTCAGCGCGGCATCAAGTATGCAACGCTGCAGGCTCGTCGTAGCGCCTCCGGCAACGCCTCTGAAGAATAAGAGGAGTTTGACAGATGGCCAAGGCTACCAAGAAGGCTGAAGCGAAGACTGTCACGATCGAACAGATCGGCAGCCCGATTCGCCGTCCGGATGTCCAGCAGCGCACGCTGATCGGTCTCGGACTGAACAAGATGCACCGTCGCCGCACGCTGGAGGATACTCCTTCCGTTCGTGGCATGATCCGTGCTGTCCAGCATCTCGTTCGCGTCGTCGACGAGAAGTGAGACGGAGGAAACGCTCATGAAACTCAATGAAATTAAAGACAACGAAGGCTCGACCCACAGCCGCAAGCGCCTCGGCCGCGGTATCGGCTCGGGATCCGGCAAGACGGCTGGTCGCGGCGTGAAGGGTCAGAAGTCCCGTTCGGGCGTCGCCATCAACGGCTTCGAAGGCGGCCAGATGCCGATCTATCGTCGCCTGCCGAAGCGCGGCTTCAACAACATTTTCGCTTCCGATTTTGTTGTTGTGTCGCTCGGCCGGATCCAGGCGGCGATCGACGCTGGCAAGCTCGATGCCAAGGCGACCGTTGACGCAGCTGCCCTCAAGGCGGCCGGCGTCATCCGTCGCCCGAAGGACGGCGTTCGCGTTCTCGCCGACGGCGAGCTGAAGGCCAAGATCACCATCGTCGTTGCAGGCGCTTCCAAGCCCGCCGTCGAGAAAATCGAAAAGGCCGGCGGCACCGTGACGCAGCTTTCGGCTCCGGCTGCAGCCGAATAATAATCTGCTGATATCTCGCCCGGGGTGCTTCACACCGGGCGATTTTGCTCCCATATGTGGGCCTCACAAAAACTTGGCTGGCGCGCCCGCGTCATGCCGGTAAGACTAAAGCAAGGGTGAGGCATAGGGTTGCGCTGCAATCCGTCCTGAACCCGGTTTTGAATAATTTTCATACTGATTCCGGGGCCGGCCTATCCCCCAGAGACGCCGGAATTGGTAGCGCGGAGAAACGCATGGCTTCTGCAGCGGAACAATTGGCATCCAACCTCAATTTTTCGACCTTTGCCAAAGCCGAGGATTTGAAGAAGCGCTTGTGGTTCACACTGGCAGCTCTCCTCGTCTACAGGCTCGGCACCCATATTCCGCTTCCGGGTCTCAATCCCGAAGCCTATGCCCAGGCTTTCCGCGGCCAGTCAGGCGGCATCCTCGGCCTCTTCAACATGTTTTCGGGCGGCGCTGTTCAGCGCATGGCGATCTTCGCGCTCGGCATCATGCCCTATATCTCTGCTTCGATCATCGTGCAGCTCATGACATCGGTCGTGCCGGCGCTCGAAAACCTCAAGAAGGAGGGCGAGCAGGGCCGTAAGATCATCAACCAGTATACCCGCTATGGCACAGTCATCCTCGGTGCGCTCCAGGCCTACGGTATTGCCGCCGGCCTTGAGAGCGGCCAGGGCCTCGTTGTCGATCCGGGCTGGTTCTTCCGTGTTTCCACCGTTCTGACGCTGCTCGGCGGCACGATGTTCCTGATGTGGCTCGGCGAGCAGATCACCTCGCGTGGCATTGGCAACGGCATCTCGCTGATCATCTTCGCCGGCATCGCCGCCGGTCTTCCGACGGCCCTTGCCAGCACGCTCGAACTCGGCCGCACCGGCGCATTGTCGACCTTCCTGATCCTGCTGGTCATCATCGTCGCGATCGGCGTCATCGGCGTCATCGTCTTCGTCGAGCGTGCCCAGCGCCGGCTCTTGATTCAGTATCCGAAGCGCCAGGTCGGCAACCGGATGTTCCAGGGCGATACCTCGCACCTGCCGCTGAAGCTCAACACCTCGGGCGTCATCCCGGCGATCTTCGCCTCGTCGCTGCTGCTGCTGCCGGCAACGGTTGCGGGCTTTGCCAGCACGTCGGGGATGCCTGCCTGGGCGACATCGATCGTCGCCGCCCTCGGCCATGGCCGACCGCTCTACATGGTGCTCTATGCGGCGCTGATCGCCTTCTTCGCCTTCTTCTATACGGCCATCGTCTTCAATCCGAAGGACACGGCCGACAATCTGAAGAAGCATGGCGGCTTTATTCCTGGCATCCGCCCGGGCGAGCGCACCGCCGAATATATCGACTACGTGCTGACCCGAATCACGGTGATCGGCGCGCTCTATCTCGTCTTCGTCTGCATTCTGCCGGAGATCTTGGTGTCGCAAACCGGTATCCCGTTAGCCCTTGGTGGGACTTCGCTTTTGATCGTGGTTAGCGTAACTCTTGATACGGTTGCACAGATCCAGGGTCACCTGATCGCGCAGCAATACGAAGGCCTGATCAAGAAATCGAAGTTGCGTGGAGGAAAGAGGGGGCGATGAGACTTATCCTATTGGGGCCGCCGGGCGCGGGTAAGGGAACCCAGGCCCAGCGGATCGTGGAAAAGCACGGCATTCCGCAGCTTTCCACGGGGGACATGCTGCGTGCTGCGGTCAACGCCGGTACGGATGTCGGCAAGCGCGCCAAGGCGGTCATGGACGCCGGCAAGCTTGTGTCGGATGAGATTGTTATCGCCATCGTCTCCGAGCGCATCGATCAACCCGATTGCGCCAACGGCTTCATTCTCGACGGTTTCCCCAGGACGCTCGTGCAGGCGGACGCCACCGAGGCGATGCTAAAGGCAAAGGGTCTCAGCCTGTCCGTCGTCATCGAATTCCGTGTCGACGATGACGAACTGGTCCGTCGTGTTGCCGGTCGCTACTCCTGCGCCCAGTGCGGCAGCGTCTATCACGATACCGATAAGGTTCCGGCTGCCGAAGGCGTATGCGACAAGTGCGGTTCCACCCATTTCAAGCGCCGTCCTGATGACAACCCGGAGACCATGACGGCCAGGCTGCAGGTCTACTACAAGGAAACCTCGCCGCTGATCGGTTATTACCATGCCAAGGGCAAACTCAAGTCCGTGGATGGCATCGCAGAGATCGATCAGGTGACGGCCGAGGTCGAAAACATTCTTTCCAAGCTTTAAGGCTTTGAAAATAAACTTGGCGGAACGGTTGCTTTTCAGCAGTGATTCCGCTAAACACCGCGCCAACTCGCGACATTCCATGCGATCGGCGCGGATTTCCCAGGGAAGTCCGGGTGCGGTCGTTTTGACATGTTGCGGACGTAAATCTGAACGAGCGGTTCCAAAGACCGCATAACGAAGCCCACTTGCCGGATGGCAACTGGAATGCAAGGAGAACAGGCGTGGCACGTATCGCTGGCGTCAACATCCCGACTGCGAAGCGCGTTGTTATCGCGCTGACCTACATTCACGGGATCGGTACGAAATTCGCACAGGAAATCGTCGAGAAGGTCGGTATCCCGGCTGAACGCCGTGTGCATCAGCTGACGGACGCCGAAGTCCTTCAGATCCGCGAAGCTATCGACCGCGACTATCAGGTCGAAGGTGATCTTCGTCGCGAAACCTCGATGAACATCAAGCGTTTGATGGACCTGGGCTGCTACCGCGGCCTGCGTCATCGTCGCGGCCTTCCGGTCCGCGGTCAGCGCACGCACACCAATGCCCGTACCCGCAAGGGCCCGGCAAAGGCAATCGCTGGTAAGAAGAAGTAATTTCCGGGAAACCGGGGTAGGGAGGCTGGCGGTCTGCGCCGGCCTCTTTTGAGTTTGGAGCGGGACCATATAGGCGCCGCTCCGGTGTAGCCGCTGGCATTACGGCGGCGAAGAGATCAACGAAAGGAATACCATGGCTAAGGAAGCCGTCCGCGTTCGCCGTCGTGAACGCAAGAACATCTCGTCGGGTGTCGCTCATGTCAACTCGACCTTCAACAACACGATGATCACCATCACCGATGCCCAGGGCAACGCGATTGCTTGGTCTTCGGCTGGCGCCAAGGGCTTCAAGGGCTCGCGCAAGTCGACCCCGTTCGCTGCCCAGATGGCTGCCGAAGACTGCGCCAAGAAGGCTCAGGAGCACGGCATGAAGTCGCTGGAAGTCGAAGTTTGTGGTCCGGGTTCGGGTCGCGAATCGGCTCTGCGCGCGCTCCAGGCTGCTGGTTTCATGATCACGTCCATCCGCGACGTGACCCCGATCCCGCACAATGGCTGCCGTCCGCGCAAGAAGCGCCGCGTCTGATCATCGCTCTCGTCACTGGTGAGCGCCTTGGCGCTCACGGTGGTTTTCAAGCTCGGTTGCCACGATTGGATGGTGGCAACGAACGGAAGGCAAACTCATGATTCAGAAGAACTGGCAGGAACTGATCAAGCCGAACAAGGTGGAGTTCTCCTCGAGCTCGCGCACCAGGGCGACGCTTGTTGCCGAACCGCTGGAGCGCGGCTTCGGCCTCACTCTCGGCAATGCGCTTCGCCGCGTTCTGCTCTCCTCGCTGCGCGGCGCTGCCGTCACGGCGGTGCAGATCGATGGCGTACTGCATGAATTCTCTTCGATTCCGGGCGTCCGCGAAGACGTGACGGACATCGTGCTCAACATCAAGGAAATCGCCATCAAGATGGATGGCGACGACGCAAAGCGCATGGTCGTGCGCAAGCAGGGTCCGGGTGTTGTCACGGCTGGCGATATTCAGACGGTCGGCGATATCGAAATCCTCAACCCCGAGCATGTCATCTGCACGCTCGACGAGGGTGCCGAAATCCGCATGGAGTTCACCGTCAACAACGGCAAGGGCTACGTTCCGGCCGAACGCAATCGTGCGGAAGATGCTCCGATCGGTCTCATCCCGGTCGACAGCCTCTATTCGCCGGTCAAGAAGGTGTCCTACAAGGTTGAAAATACCCGCGAAGGACAGGTTCTCGACTACGACAAGCTGAACATGACCATCGAAACCGATGGCTCGATCACCGGCGAAGACGCCGTCGCTTTTGCGGCGCGCATCCTCCAGGACCAGCTTGGCGTCTTCGTCAACTTCGACGAGCCGCAGAAGGAAACCGAAGAGGAAGCAGTCACCGAACTGGCTTTCAACCCGGCTCTCCTGAAGAAGGTGGACGAACTCGAATTGTCGGTCCGTTCGGCAAACTGCCTGAAGAACGACAACATCGTCTATATCGGCGACCTCATTCAGAAGACCGAAGCAGAAATGCTCCGCACGCCGAATTTTGGTCGCAAGTCGCTGAACGAAATCAAGGAAGTTCTCGCTTCCATGGGCCTGCACCTCGGCATGGAAGTGCCTGCATGGCCGCCCGAGAACATCGAAGATCTCGCCAAGCGTTACGAAGACCAATACTGAGCGGCGTGAGGAAAAGTGTGAGGCGGTTTTCCGCCCGCACGCCGATCGCAAGAACATAACAGAAGGCAGGCTCTTTCGGCTGCCTTTCCCCGTCAAACAGCAGGCCGATCGCCTGCATGTGCCAGGAAACGGCAGGCCCACTTAGTGTCAAGGGCACCTGCATTAAAGGAGAATAGCAATGCGCCATGGTAAAGCCGGCCGCAAGCTGAATAGAACTGCAAGCCACCGCAAGGCGATGTTCGCCAACATGGCCGCTTCGCTGATTACCCACGAGCAGATCGTCACGACCCTGCCGAAGGCCAAGGAAATCCGTCCAATCGTCGAGAAGCTCGTCACGCTCGGCAAGCGCGGCGACCTGCATGCTCGCCGTCAGGCGATCTCGCAGATCCGCGATGCCGCTGTCGTTTCGAAGCTGTTCGACACGATCGCAACGCGTTACGCCACCCGCAACGGCGGCTACCTGCGCATCATGAAGGCCGGCTTCCGCCAGGGCGACAATGCCGCCATGGCCGTGATCGAATTCGTTGATCGCGACACCTTCGCCAAGGGCGCAGCCGACAAGGCCCGCGTCGCTGCCGAAGAGCAGGCCGTCGCGGCTTAAATCTTCCGCTCCTGCGGAAACAAAACAGCCGGGCTCGCAAAGCCCGGCTGTTTTTGTTTGTGCATTGGTCGCGGACTGGTCGACGTATGGCGGGCAGCGGAAGGAAGCTGCCGTCGTCGTCGATATTTCGCCCGTCAATCGGGTACGTGTATGTGCTGCTTGATATGTTTGAGGTTCGCGACGATCGTAAAGGTCATGATGACTAGGAGGCACCACGAGCTCCATTTTCCGATCTCGACGGCAGACCATGCCCCGACCTGGTTCGGATATCGCCAGATACCGAAGAAGGTGCTGATGTTTTCCGCAAGCCAGATGAAGAATCCGATCAGAATGAACGCGAGGAGCAAGGGCATCTTTCGATCGCGATCGTAGGGACGGAAAATGATTGTGGTCCGGGCGTAGAGGCCGAGCGTGCAGGCGGCGATATACCACCGATAATCGCCGAGATAGTGATGCGCAAAAAAATTGGCGTAGATCGCCAGCGCCATGAGCCAGGCCATCCCGTAGGATGGATGGTGCCTCACACGCAGGTCCAGCAACCGCCATGCTTGAATGATGTAGCTGCCAACGGCGGCATACATGAAACCGGAAAAAAGTGGGACGCCGAATAATTTAGTATAGCCGAAATCCGGATAACTCCATGATTGGATGCTGCCTGAGGTCTTGAAGACCTCCAAAGCAAAGCCGACCAGATGAAAGAGCGAGATCGCTTTCAGCTCATCGAAAGTTTCGAGCTTTGCCCAGATCATCGATACTTGGATCGCAAGCGCGATAATGAGCAGCAGGTCGTAGCGGGGAATATGAACGAGGCCTGCCCGCGGGACCAGAAATACCGCCAGGAAAAAAAGACCGGCAAAGAGGCAAGCCCGAGCCTCTTTCACGCCGAAGTAAACGAACTCGACGGCGAAGCGCTGAATACCGCTTCGTTGCAGATCGGACGGCCGATCGGTCAAATGCTTGTCGAGCGAAGGAAGTAATCTTTGAAGCGCGGCAGCCTTCGACATGTGCTCTTTGGGATATCCGAACCTGTATTGAACGAATCATAGGCTATCAGCGCCTTACAGCGGCAAACAGTGGCTGGCTTGATAATTTTGTGCCCGCGCGGTAGGCGGTTAAATCGGCTGAGATTGACGGGATATGTTCAATTGCGCGAAAACATTCAAATACGTTCTGGAGATCAGGTCTTTCGTCTCGCAGCCGTGCTTGTGGTTATCGCGCTCGGGCTGGTGCTCAGACGGTTTGGCTACGCGGCCGATCTGCCTTTCATCATCGTCAACTATGGCGGATCGGCGCTGTGGGGGGCGATGGTCTATCTGCTTGTGACGCTCTCTATCGCAAGGTCACGGCCGGCCATCCTTGCTGTCATCGCGCTGGCGATAGCGATCTCAGTGGAGTTGTTTCGGCTTTATCACACGCCCTGGCTGGACGCGTTTCGGCTGACGACCGCAGGGGCGCTGCTGCTCGGTCGGATATTTTCGCTGTGGAACATGCTGGCCTATGCAATCGGGATCGCCGCGGCTTGCGCCTTCGATCCCGCCCATCGGGCGGCGATGAGGCCCCGGCCTTAAGTTTTCTGCCTCACGAAGCCGACGCCATCGCGCGATTGCGCGTTCGCCCCTGGCCTTTCTTCCGGCTGCGCGCGATCGGGCGATAGGAGCGGTAGAGGATGAGGGCGATGATCAGGCCGACATAGATATATTGCTCGAGATCGAGGATCTTGGTCGACAGCGCGAAATGCAGCGCCCCGCAGGCGGCGATGATGGTGACGAGGCGGTGCAGCCAGATCCAGTTTTTGCCGAGGCGGCGGATCGAGAAATTATTTGATGTCACCGCCAGCGGAATGAGCATCGCAAGCCCGGCCATACCGAACATGATGAAGGGGCGCTTCAGCACGTCGTTGATGACGGCGTGGACATCCATCGCCTGGTCGAGCACCATGTAGACGGTAAAATGCATCAGCGCGTAGTAAAAGGTCAGCAGGCCGAGCGCGCGGCGATAACGCAGATAGTTCCAGCCGAAGAGCTCGCGGGCAGGGGAGACGGCAAGTGTTGCGATCAGAAAACGGATCGTCCAGATGCCGAGAAAAAGCTCGAAGGTCTTGACCGGATCGGCGCCGAGCTGATCGGTCGCTCCGAGATAGAAGGTCCAGGCCGCCGGCACGAGCCCGACGACATAGAGCAGCCAGACGGAGGCGGGCTGCCAGCGCTTGGGAATGGCAAGCGACAGTTCCGCCATCAGAAATTCGCTTTCAGATCCATGCCGGCATAAAGGCTTGCCACCTCGTCGGCATAACCGTTGAAGGGTAGGGTGGGGTGGCGGCTTGCGCCGAAGAAGCCGCTTTCGCCGATGCGCCGCTCGCTCGCCTGGCTCCAGCGCGGATGGTCGACCGCAGGGTTGACGTTGGCGTAGAAGCCGTATTCCTGCGAATTGGTCACCTGCCAGGTGTTCTTCGGCTGCTGGTCGGTTAGCGTGATCCTGACGATCGACTTGATGCCCTTGAAGCCGTATTTCCAAGGCACGACGAGACGGACCGGCGCACCGTTCTGGTTCGGCAGCGTTTCGCCATAGAGGCCTACGGCGAGCAGTGTCAGCGGATGGCGCGCCTCGTCGAGGCGCAGACCCTCGACATAGGGCCAGTCGAGCGACTGGAAGAAACCCTTCTGCCCCGGCATCTCGTCCGGCCGCACCACGGTTTCGAAGGCGACGTATTTGGCGCTGCCGAGCGGCTCTACCTTGTCGAGCAGCGATGCCAGCGGAAAGCCGTCCCAGGGGATGACCATCGACCAGGCCTCGACGCAGCGCATGCGATAGGTGCGCTCCTCGATCGGAAATTCCTTGATCAGCGCCTCGAGGTCGAAAGTGCCTGGTTTGTTGACCATGCCGTCGACCTTGATGGTCCAAGGCAGCGGCTTGAAATCGCCGGAATTCGCGGCGGGATCGGCCTTGTCGAGGCCGAACTCGTAGAAATTATTGTAGGTCGTGACGTCCTTGATCGGCGTCGGCTTCTCGTCGACCTTGTATTTGCTTTCGACGGCGGAGAGGGCGGCAGCACTCGCCTTGCCGGCGCCGTAGAGCCCCATGGCGCCTAGTGCTGCCGCGCCCAGGAATTCACGACGGCGCAGGTAGATCTGGCGTGGCGTGATCTCGGACGAAGCAACCTTCGGCGGGCGATAGCTTGGCATGTCGAAAACCTCCAGGGCGTTTTCTTGAATATAGTTCTTAAACGAACCGCCCGCATGTTCGGATTAGTGTCTATGCCTTGAATATCACCGACGGGAAGCCAATTTTTTGTGTTCGCCTGTGATGGAATAGGCTGTAACCAAACCTCACGCCGAACCGTATGTCACCAATGGCGCTGAGGGCACTTCTCCTCGCAGCGTACCGGATTTGGCCTTGCCGGTAGTGACAGCCCCGGTCGATTGGATTAGGACAATTCCAAAAAGCAGCGTTGCCCGGCCCGCAAGCTTCATTGCCGCCCCGTTTCGCCTGATAATTTCCGACACGTGAGGAAGACACCGATGCCAGTCTACCGTTCCAGAACCACGACCCACGGCCGTAATATGGCAGGCGCACGCGGCCTTTGGCGCGCCACGGGAATGAAGGATTCGGACTTCGGCAAGCCGATCATCGCGGTGGTGAATTCCTTCACCCAGTTCGTGCCCGGCCACGTGCACCTCAAGGACCTCGGCCAGCTCGTTGCCCGCGAAATCGAGGCGGCCGGCGGTGTCGCCAAGGAATTCAACACGATCGCCGTCGACGACGGCATCGCCATGGGCCATGACGGCATGCTCTATTCGTTGCCCTCGCGCGAACTCATCGCCGACAGCGTCGAATACATGGTCAATGCTCATTGCGCAGACGCCATGGTCTGCATCTCCAACTGCGACAAGATCACCCCCGGCATGCTGATGGCGTCCCTGCGCCTCAACATCCCGACGGTCTTCGTCTCAGGCGGTCCGATGGAAGCGGGCAAGGTCGTGCTGCACGGCAAGACGCATGCACTCGACCTCGTCGATGCCATGGTCGCCGCCGCCGATGACAAGATCAGCGACGAGGACGTCCAGACCATCGAGCGCTCGGCCTGTCCGACCTGCGGCTCCTGCTCTGGCATGTTCACTGCCAATTCGATGAACTGCCTGACGGAAGCGCTCGGCTTGTCGCTGCCCGGCAATGGCTCGACGCTCGCGACCCATGCCGACCGCAAGCGGCTCTTCGTCGAGGCCGGCCATCTGATCGTCGATCTCGCCCGCCGCTATTATGAGCAGGACGACGTCAAGGCGCTGCCGCGCACCATCGCCTCCAAGCAGGCCTTTGAGAATGCCATGACGCTCGATATCGCCATGGGCGGCTCGACCAATACCGTCCTGCATATTCTTGCCGCCGCCCATGAAGGCGAGATCGATTTCACCATGGCCGATATCGACGCGCTGTCGCGCCGGGTGCCGTGCCTGTCGAAGGTCGCACCCGCCAAGAGCGATGTTCATATGGAAGACGTGCATCGCGCCGGCGGCATCATGTCGATCCTCGGCGAACTCGACAAGGGCGGTCTGCTGAACCGTGATTGCCCGACCGTGCATGCCGAGACGCTGGGCGATGCGATCAACCGGTGGGATATCACCCGCACCAATAGCGAAACCGTCCGTAATTTCTATCGCGCCGCTCCCGGCGGCATCCCGACCCAGGTCGCCTTCAGCCAGGAGGCCCGCTGGGACGAACTCGACACCGATCGCGAGAACGGCGTCATCCGCTCGGTCGAACACCCTTTCTCCAAGGATGGCGGTCTGGCCGTGCTCAAGGGCAACCTTGCGATTGACGGCTGCATCGTCAAGACGGCCGGCGTCGATGAATCGATCCTGAAATTCTCCGGCCCGGCCCGCGTCTTCGAAAGCCAGGACGCTTCCGTTAAGGCAATCCTCGCCAACGAGGTCAAGGCGGGTGACGTCGTCGTTATCCGCTACGAAGGCCCGAAGGGCGGCCCCGGCATGCAGGAAATGCTCTATCCGACGAGCTATCTGAAATCGAAGGGCCTCGGCAAGGCCTGTGCGCTCATCACCGATGGCCGCTTCTCCGGCGGCACCTCCGGCTTGTCGATCGGCCACGCCTCGCCGGAAGCGGCAAATGGCGGCACGATCGGCTTGGTGCGCGAGGGCGACATGATCGACATCGACATCCCGAACCGCACGATCAGCCTGCGGGTCAGCGAGACCGAACTTGCCGTCCGCCGTGCCGATCAGGACGCCAAGGGCTGGCATCCGGTCGAAGTGCGCAAGCGTAATGTCACCACGGCGCTGAAGGCCTATGCCGCCTTCGCGACAAGTGCCGATCGCGGCGCCGTGCGGGATCTGAACGCTCGCTAACTGGTCGAACTGATCACCCGCTGATTGAAAGTCAGCTGCTCAAGCCGGTCGCTTTCAAAGCGGCCGGTTGATGTTTTTATAGGTCTCGCCGAGCTGCTTCAGCCGCTCATCATAGGCAGCCTTGATACAGGCAGCGTCCGCCGCGCATTCCTGCCGTTTTTTCAGCCAGGCTGTCTGCTCGTCCTGCAATGTTCCGCGTGAGCCCATCGCCAGCAGACCGGAGAGCAGCTCGAAGGTCGTCACCATCTTTACGTCGGCATCGTTAAGCGCACGGTTGTCGCAGATCGCCTTTTCATCCGGTTTCAATTCCTTCGCATCGCAGTCGAAGCTCGCCGCCTGCGCCATATCTGATGCGAAAGCCAGAACTGCAAAACCAAGAACCGTCGCCATCGCTCTCGTCGTCATCATTCAAAAGTCTCCTTGCCGTCGATCAGGCCAGCTTGTGCAACGCCAGAGCCAGGAAGATGATGCAGGCAAGCCAGACGGCAAGGATGAAGATCAGTCCGCCCCGGCTGAAAGGACGCTCGATGCGTCTTGCCGCTTCATCGCGCAGCGCGCTCATTACCTCAGCCGGGATAAGCCGCGTCGCCAGCAGAATGCCGAGCGGCACGATCAGCAGATCGTCGAGATAACCGAGCACGGGAATGAAATCGGGGATGAGATCGATGGGCGACAGGGCGTATGCAGCAACGGCGCCGGCCACGGCTTTGGCATACCATGGCACGCGGGGATCTCGGGCGGCAAGCCATAGAGCGACGATGTCACGCTTCAGTGACTTTGCCCAGTTTTTGGCTTTTGATATCAGTTGCATGGCCGAAATTCCTGAATCAAGTTCGCAATGACTTCAATCGGTTTCCAAGACGTCTCTTTGCCTTATTCTTCCATGCTTCCGCCCTCTTTCCTTTCTAGCGTCGGGCGCTACAACGGTTCCACACAAGGATTCAAAAAGGATACCCATGCAAGGCCTGTTCAAGCGCGCCTCCGTCTCGCTGTTCGCTCTCATGCTCGTTCTGCCGGCTGCGGCCAATGCGCAGACCGCAAAGACCGTGCCCGAGAGCCAGATGCAGATGCAGCTCTCCTTCGCGCCGCTCGTCAAGCAGACGTCGGGCGCCGTCGTCAATGTCTATGCGGAAAAGACCGTCCGGCGGCAGTCACCCTTTGCCGGCGACCCCTTCTTCGAGCAGTTTTTCGGTCAGCAGATGCCGAACCGTTCGGAGAAGCAGTCATCGCTCGGCTCCGGCGTCATCGTCGAGGCGAACGGCACCGTCGTGACCAACAATCACGTCGTCGAAGGCGCCGACGACATCAAGGTGGCGCTGCCTGATGGACGCGAATTCCCCTGCAAGGTGGTGCTGCGCGACGACCGTGTCGATCTTGCCGTGCTGAAGATCGACACCAAGGAAAGTTTTCCGACTTTGCCGATCGGCAATTCCGATGCCGTTGAGGTCGGCGATCTCGTGCTGGCAATCGGCAACCCCTTCGGCGTCGGCCAGACGGTGACCAGCGGCATCGTCTCCGCACTTGCCCGCAACCAGGTCGTCAAGAACGAATTCGGCTTCTTCATCCAGACCGATGCCTCAATCAATCCCGGCAATTCCGGCGGCGCCTTGATGAATATGAAAGGCGAACTGATCGGCATCAACACGGCGATCTTCTCGCGCGGCGGCGGCTCGAACGGCATCGGCTTTGCCATTCCCGCCAATCTCGTCAAGGTCTTCCTCGCTTCGGCAGATGCCGGCGTCAAATCCTTCGAGCGGCCCTATGTCGGCGCGAGTTTCGATGCGGTGACCTCGGAAGTCGCCGAGGCGCTGGGGCTAAACAAGGCCCGCGGCGCGCTCGTCGTCAAGGTTTCGGAAGGCGGCCCGGCCGCCAAGGCGGGGCTGAAGGCCGGCCAAATCGTCACCGCTGTCGACGGTATTTCCGTCGAACATCCTGATGCGCTGCTTTATCGGCTGACGACGGCCGGTCTCGGCAAGTCGGTCAAGCTCACCATCGTCGAGAACGGCCGCGAGCAGCAGCTGCCGCTGACGCTCGATCGCGCCCCGGAAACCTCGCCGCGTGACCAGCGCACTATCGGCGGGCGCACCCCCTTTAGCGGAGCTGTCGTCGAAAACCTGTCGCCGCGGGTCGCCGACGAGCTGCGCATGCCGCCGGAATCGGCAGGCGTCGTCGTCTCCGAGGTCAAGGAGGATTCGCCTGCCGCCCGTCTCGGTTTTGAACCGAAGGATATCATCGTCTCGATCAACGGCACGGATGTGAAGTCGACCAGCGAACTGTCCGAAATCGCCGATAGCGACCCGGGCCTCTGGCGGGTGGAGATCGAGCGCGACGGTCAGCGCATCCGGCAGTTCTTCCGATGAGCAATGATCTCTTCGCGCCGCGTGTTCCGGAGGAGGTGGCCGCCAGGCGGCCGCTTGCCGACCGGCTGCGGCCGAAGACGCTTGCCGATGTCACCGGTCAGGAACATCTGACCGGTGAGGACGGCGTGCTGAAGAGAATGATCGAAAGCGGGTCGCTCGGCTCGATGATCTTCTGGGGGCCGCCCGGTACCGGCAAGACGACGGTGGCGCGGCTGCTGTCGGGTGAGGCGGGGCTGGCCTTCGAGCAGATATCGGCGATCTTTTCCGGTGTCGCCGATCTGAAGAAGATGTTCGAGACAGCGCGTCTGCGCCGTATGGATGGCCGGCAGACGCTGCTCTTCGTCGACGAGATCCATCGTTTCAACCGCGCCCAGCAGGACAGTTTCCTGCCGGTCATGGAGGACGGCACCGTCATCCTCGTCGGTGCCACAACCGAAAACCCGTCCTTCGAACTCAACGCCGCCTTATTGTCGCGCGCGCGCGTGCTGACCTTCAAGTCGCATGACGAGCAGAGCCTGGAGGAGCTGCTGAAGCGCGCCGAGGTGATCGAGCAGAAGCCGCTGCCGCTGACGGAGGAAGCACGCGTCAGCCTGATCCGCATGGCCGATGGCGATGGCCGGGCGGTGCTGACGCTTGCCGAAGAGGTCTGGCGCGCCGCGCGCGAGGGTGAAAGCTTCGATACCGAAGGCCTGACGCGTATCGTCCAGCGCCGCGCGCCGGTCTATGACAAGGCGCAGGACGGCCATTACAATCTGATCTCGGCGCTTCACAAGTCGGTGCGCGGTTCGGATCCGGATGCCGCGCTCTACTATCTCGCCCGGATGTTCGATGCCGGCGAGGATCCGCTCTATCTCGGCCGGCGGCTGGTGCGCATGGCGGTTGAGGATATCGGTCTTGCCGATCCGCAGGCGCTGGTAATCTGCAATGCCGCCAAGGATGCCTATGAGTATCTCGGTTCCCCGGAGGGCGAACTGGCGCTGGCGCAGGCCTGCGTCTATCTCGCCACCGCCCCGAAATCGAATGCCGTCTACACCGCCTTCAAGGCGGCAAGCCAAGCCGCCAAACAGAACGGCTCGCTGCTGCCGCCGAAGCACATTCTCAATGCGCCGACCAAGCTGATGAAGGGCGAAGGTTACGGTGACGGCTATCGCTACGATCACGATGAGCCGGACGCCTTTTCCGGCCAGGATTATTTCCCGGAGAAGATGGGCCGCCAGACCTTCTACGATCCGCCGGAGCGCGGCTTCGAGCGCGACATCCGCAAGCGGCTGGAATGGTGGGACAAACTTCGCAAGGAGCGCAAGCCGCGCTAAGCTCAGGAGGCGCGCGGCGTCTTCTGATTGACGGGCGCGGCAATCACCTTGACGGACGAGTCCGCCAGCCCGTGATGGCCTTCCATATCGACGACGATATGCCAGTGGCCGCTTTCCGGAACGGCGATCTTGATCGGCGATTTACGCGCCACGCCACCGATATATTTGAAATCGAGAACCTCGGTGAAGCGCTGGAAATTCGGCGCCGTCATCAAGCGGACATTGTTCACCGCATTCAACGACACCTCGACGACCGTTCCGGCGCGTTGTTCCTTTAGATCGTAATGGGTGAAGCGGAAATTCGGTTTCGGCATCGGTCTCGTGGCATCTGAAGTCTCTGCGAAGATTTTACCAGCATGCCGGTTAAGGAAAAGTTGGAAATCAGTTTTGAAGCCTTAATCGGCAAATCTCTAAGCTCGGTGTCGGAAAAGCCTGATCCTGTCGTCCTTGCGGTGTCGACGCAGATATGGAGCAAGGCCATAACGAAGATGAAGCTGATTTCGATGAACATGTCGAAGAACCGGTTGGCAATCCTGCCGGATCTCACCCATTGCCAGACCTTCGGTTCGCCGCTCATGGCGAATGTGGCAACGACCTTCCTCGACGGCGGCGGCACGGCGCCGGACTGTGCCAAGCAGGTCGGAAGGTAAAAGAAGGGCGCCCGGATTTTTGCCGGCCGCATTTTTTTCGCCATCAACTACCGCGTCGGTTTTCCCGATCCAGCTGCGTCACCAGCGCCAGGATCGTCTCCGATAACGGCGTCGGTACTGCAGTCAGACGTCCAAGCGCCACCAGCATGCCGACCAGCGGCGTGATTTCGAGCGCCTTGCCGCCAATCAGGTCCTGCAGCATCGATGTACGAACGCCGCCAATATGGCGCGATTGTTCCAGCCGCTGCTCGACTGTCATGCTGAAATGTGTGCCGAGCGCATCGCCGACAGCAAGCACTTCCTTCATAACTTTGCTCACCATGTCCATGAGCGACGGATCCGCCAAGATGTCTGTCATCAGCGCCCGTGTCAAAGCGCTGATCGGGTTGAAGGCAGCGTTGCCCATCAACTTGCTCCAGATTTCGCTTCGGATATCGGGAGTGGTCGCAATAAGCAGATCGGCGCCCGTCAGCACCGCCGCTATGGCCTCCAGATCGACAGACATTTCGCCGGATGGCTCGCCGAGCACGAAGCGTCCTTTGTGAGAAAGCTGGATCTCACCCGGATTGGCCACTTCGGCGCCTTGATAGGCGACGCAGCCAATCACACGCTCCGGCCCGATCAGCCGCCAAAGCCTGCCGCCGGGATCGAGTTCGTCGAATTGCAGCTCCGCATGCCCGCTCCTGGTATCCCGATGAAAATACCACCATGGAATGCCGTTGAGGATCATCACGACGCGGGTGCCCTGTTTCAGCAGGCCTGCGATGCCCGCCGCGGCGGGCGCCAATTGATGGCCCTTGAGGCCGGTGATGACCAGATCCTGCTGTGGCAATGTCTTGGGATCGTCGGTTGCGGTCAGCCGCACGTTGAGCGGCGTTTCCGCATCGGCTTCGCGTAGGCTGAGGCCGTTGCTGCGGATGGCGTCGAGATGTGCCCCGCGCGCGACGACGGAAACAGTGACGCCGTCATCGGCCCGGCTTGCGAGCTTGGCGGCGATGGCACCGCCGAGGGCACCGGCGCCATAAATGCAGATGGTCTTGATGGACATGGATTTGCCTCTTCACGGTGGTGATCTGCCTTAGATCTAGGCCATCCGCGGCGTGAGGCGAATGCCAATATGCCGCAAGGCGCTCTTTCCCGCCGTAACGACAGTTCCGCCGCACCCTTACATCCGGGATGCGGCGGCGGTACCGGCCCTGGCTCTTAGGCAGAGGCCGTTGCATCGCTCGAAAAATCTGTGGAGAGGGCAAGTTCACGCCAGGCGGCAAGCTCCTTCTCGACGCTGGCATGCTGCTCCTCGATCACAGCCACCGTGTCGCTGCCGAACGGCATGCGCAGCGGCGGGTTGGCTGAATTGACCATCGTCATGATGCCGGCGGCGAGCCTGGCGGGATTGCCGGGCTGGGCATGATTGGCGTCGGCGGTGAAGTTGCGCATGTTGCCGGCCGGCGTGCCTTCGTAATCGGCGATGGAGGCCGGGCTCACCGCCAGCGACGTATCGGCGAGGAAGTCCGTGCGGAAGAAGCCGGGCTCGACGATCGTCACCGTGATGCCAAACGGTTCGAGTTCGGCGGCCATCGATTCGGACAGGCCTTCGACGGCGAATTTCGTCGAGCCGTAGACGCCCCAACCGGGATAGCCGAGGTATCCGCCGATCGAAGAGAAGTTCAGAATATGGCCGGAACGCTGGCGGCGCATATAGGGCAACACCGCGCGCGTCACCTTCAGAAGGCCGAAGACATTCGTGGCATAGAGCCTTTCGATCTCTTCGGCCGTGGCTTCCTCGACGGCGCCGAGCAGGCCGTAGCCGGCATTGTTGGCGAGAACATCAATGCGGCCGAAGCGGGCGATGCCGGCAGCCGCAGCCTCTTTCGCCTGCGCCTCGTTGGTAACGTCGAGGGCGACGGCAAGCAGGTTCGGATGATCCCCGAACTGCTCGGTCACGGTCTTCGGGTTGCGGGCGGTGGCGATAACCGCATCGCCTGATGCAAGGGCTTCCTTGGTCATCAGCGCGCCGAAGCCGCGGGATGCACCAGTGATGAACCAGACTTTCATGACGAATTCCTTTCGAGGACTATGTGGTTGTCTCGGCGTCGCATCTCTGTGCTGACGGGTTGAATTTGACCGAAAATCGGTTGCTGTATAAGATTCGTTATTATTGAAACTATGATGAGCAGTATTCAGTAATGCGCGCTACCGAACTTTCCGAACTCGCGGCATTTGCGGCCGTTGCCCGGCATAAGAGTTTTCGCAAGGCCGGCGAGGAGAGGGGTGTCACCGCTTCCGCGGTCAGCCATGCCGTACTCAACCTCGAAGACCGGATCGGCATTCGCCTGCTCAACCGCACGACGCGAAGCGTCTCGCTGACCGAAGCCGGCGAACTGCTGATCTCGCATCTCGCCCCGGCCTTCGGCGAGATGGCAGCAGCGCTCGATGCGTTGAACCGATACCGCGACACGCCCTTCGGCAAGGTCAAGATCAACGTGCCGAATTCGATCGGCCCCTTCGTCATCGGCCGCGTCATTGCACCGTTGCTCCAACGCAATCCCAATTTGCAGCTGGAGATCAACGCGACTGACAGGCTGGTCGATATTGTCGAGGAGGGTTTTGATGCCGGTATCCGCTTCGGCGAGCGCGTCACCGAGGGCATGATCGCGCTGCGCATCAAGCCGCGCATCCGCTTGGTCGTCGTCGGTTCGCCCGCCTATTTCGAGACGAGGCCGAAGCCGGCGACGCCGCACGAACTCAAGCGCCATCTCTGTATCCAGAACATGTTTCCGTCAGGCGCACGCTACGCTTGGGAGTTCGAGAGGGATGGCCAGGCGGTGAGCTTTCAGCCGACCGGACCGCTGTCGCTCGACGATCACGAACTGATGCTGCAGGCAGCGCTCGGCGGTGTCGGTCTTGCCTATATCTGGGAACCGCGGGTGGAAAAGGCGATCGCCAACGGCGAGCTGGTCCAGGTGCTCGACGACTGGTGCTGGCCGGAGGAACCGCTCTATCTCTACTATCCGAGCCGACGCCACATGTCGGCGGGCTTCAGAGCGGTCATCGACGCGATGAGAGCCGAGTAAAAAAGGTGAGGATTCACATCCTTCAGCCTTTTGACTCCTGCGCGTGAACTGGCCAATGATGCTGCCATGGCCGCGATGGCCAGCATCATCGGGAGAGGTTGATGAACGGTCGGATTTTGCCAACTGGTAATCGAAGAGCATCAAAGCGGCTCGGCGCTCTGTTCCCCGCATTGGCAGCGCTGATGCTGCTGGCCTCGGCGGCGGTCGGCAGGGAAATCGGACCGCAAAGCCAGGTCTCCCTCAAACAGGTCGAAAAACTCGTCGGCCTCTGGAAAGATCATTTTGCCGGCGCAGACGGCTTGCAGCAGCGGCGGACAGCCTTCCGGGCGCTGATGGAAACGACGCCGGGCCCGACCCGCATCCAGGTCCGGCATGTCGATGCCGACGGCGTCGATGCCGAGCTGATGTGGCCGGCCCGTTTACATCACCCGATCGGCCAAAGGGTGATCCTTTATATTCATGGCGGCGGCTTTTCCGGCGGCTCCATCCGCACACACAGCCTGCTTGCCGGCTCGCTCGCCAAGGCCACATCCAGCGACGTGCTGTTGATCGAGTATCGGCTGATGCCCGAATATACCTATCCCGCGCAGATCAACGACGCGCTGACGGCCTATCGCTGGCTTCTCGACAACGGCTACCGCAGCGACAACGTTATCGTCGCCGGCGATGACGCCGGCGGCAATATCGCGATCGAGACGGTGCTGCGGCAGATGCAGGCGGCAAAACCATTGCCGGCGGCTGTGATTGCGCTCAGCCCCATCACCGATCTTGCCGCGACCGGCGGATCGATGACAGCCAATGCCAATAGCGATCCGCTGGTCGGAAGCACCTCGATCGAGGCTTTGCGCAAGGCCTATCTCGGCAGCCGGTCGCCGACCGATCCCCAGGCATCGCCGCTTTATGCCGATATGGCCGGCTTTCCGCCGTTGCTGCTGCAGGTCGGTTCCGGCGAAGTCCTGCTGGACGATACGCTGCGGCTCGCCGACAAGGCCCGCCAGGCGGGCGTGGACGTCACCACCGAGATCTGGCCAGGCATGCCGCATCAGTGGCAGTTGTTTCCCTCGCTGCTCGACGATGCCGACCGGTCGAGTCAGAATATCGCCGAGTTTGCGATCCGGCATTTTGAGGACAAGCCGGAAGAATAAGGGCCCACTCTCTCATTGCGATGTGCCCCGCGACGGTGACGGCGCCAGCGGCCGTTCGACTTCCCGGCCGACGCTGAGCGCCTTTCGCACATTCGGCTCCAGCCGCTCGAAATAGGCGTGGTCGGGTGCAGCGCCGAGCGCATCCAACATTTTCGAGAAGAAACAGCGGGCTGCCGCCGCGGCCGTGACGTCGAAGACTTCGGCATCGCTCAGCCCGTGTTTCTTCAGCCCGTCTATATCTTGTTGGGTAACCGACGTCGCGTCGCGCGCGACCTTGGCGGCAAAGGCCATGATCGCCCGTTCGCCCGCATCGATCGGCGCTTTCTCCGTCTCGTTGACAACAGCCGTCAGCCCGTCGCCGGTAAAGCCCTCGCGCAGCAGCACCGAGCCGTGCGCCAGCATGCAATAGGAGGATTTCAGCTCCTTGGCCGCCGCCAGCGTCACCAACTCATAGCGCCTGAGGCTCATATGGCCGCGAATGCTCGAAAGCAGCGCTGCCCAGTTCTCCATCACCTCCGGCCGGTGACCGAAGGCCCGGTACATGTTCGGCAGATAACCATAATTCGCCTCGGCCGACGCATACATCGACGTCGTCCTCTCGCTGGCGGATGCATTGGGGGTGTGAATGAAAGCCATGGCATGATCCTCCTCTGTTGAGAAGGATAGGGTAGATATGCAAGACAGCAATCCTGAAATATCAGGCAGCGTCACTGTTCGCAGACGCGTTACCGGTTCGCTCGATGGGAAGGGTTACGGTAAAGGTCGACCCGCACCCTCTTGCACTTCGAACCTCGATCGAGCCGTGGTGCAGTTCGACGATCTGCTTCACCAGATTGAGGCCGATGCCGGTACCGGCAATTCCGGTCGATGTTCCCGCACGAAAATAGCGCTGGAACAGCCGGGGCACGTCTTCGGGATCGATCCCCACCCCGTCATCGCTGATCGAGACTTTGACGTTTCCCGTCTCCTCCCATGCCGCGACGCGAATTTCCGAGGTTCCGGGCGCGTATTTGACGGCATTGGACAACAGGTTGGTAAAGACCTGCGCCAAACTACGCGGATCGGCATCGATGAACTCAGGCACGCTGTCAATGTCTAACACAAAGCTGTGCGTCTTGGTGATCGTCGACTGCCGCTCGCAACAGGTTTTTATCAATGATCGTAAGGCGCAGGCGTCGTAGCTGATATCGATCTTGCCGGTGTCAAGGCGGCCGGCCGACAGGATGCTCTCCATGAGATCGACGATCCGGTTCACCGAGGCGCGGATCTGATCGACTTTGTCGCTGAGAAATTCAGGCTCGATTGCTCCTCTCTTACGCAACAACCGCTGGGCAGCAGCGTCGATGATGGCGAGCGGGGTTCGGAATTCATGGGACGCCATTGCCACGAACTGCCGCTGCAATTCATTGATGGTCCGCTCCTGCGCCAGCATTCGCTCGAGTTCTTGCGCCTGGCGCTCGACCTCAGCCGTGCGGCTCTGCACCGTCGTTTCGAGCTGATCGTGATGCCGGCGCAGCTCTTCGGTCAGCCGCACTGTCTTGGTGACGTCCTCGTGGGTGGCCACGTAGCCACCGTTTTGCATCGGATTGTGGGTGATTTTGATAACGCGACCATCGGCGAGCACGATATTCTGGCTGGCCACCGCACCGCGTGCCGCCGCTTCGACCACCACATCGAAATAGCGAGCGGTGTCGGCCGGGCCATTTCCCTCGCGGCTGCGATAGGCCAGGATATCGACAAGCGGCGTCCCCGGTTGGGTCAGCAATTCTGGCAGGTTGTACATCCGTGCGTAGGATGGGTTGCATAGGATCAGCTTCTTTGTCGAATCGAACATGCACAGCCCATGCGGCATGTTGCTGAGGGCCGCGTCGAACCGGTGATGTTGTTCGGTGAGACTGTCTTCAACGCGGATCAAAGTAGAGATGTCTTCATAGCTCAGGATCCAGCCTCCCTCTTTCGAGGGCGCGCAGGTCAGTGAGACCATTCGCCCATCGGAAAGCGCAAACTGAGAGGTGTGTGGTCTGCCGAACGTCGGCTGCCGGCATGCGGCTGCGCGGCAATCGGCGGTGCCCGGCAATCCGTCGATGTTCATTCCTTTGCCGATGGCGCCATCCGGCAGGCCGAGAATTTCCAGTGTGCGGGAGTTGAAAGCCGTCACCCTATTGGCAGGATCAAGCAGAACAATGCCCTGCGGCAGGTTTTCCAGAATAGATTCAAACGAATGTGGCATCATCCGGCCCTGCTGCAGATCTGGCACGTTGCACGTATGCGTAGCATTGGTCAGAAACGATAAAGTTTCGCTAATGCCGACAGGAGTTCCTCGACGGCAACTCACCCGAAGCTGGCCAGCTGCTCGTCCAGAAGGCCAGGACGTCCTCTCCCGCCTCGTTGACATCACTCGGCATGAGTTCACGGATCTCCTGGGAAACAAGCCAGTCGGGTGCCTGAAATTTAGATCGTTCCAATTTTTCAATTGAGATTTCGATCGAGAAAGCACTGAATTCTCCATAGAAATGAGCAAACCTATAATTACTTTGCAAATCCCGCTTGACAAAATTGGAACGTTCCAAATATTTATCCATCAGTCGACGTCGTGGTCGGAGAGGGAAATGACAAAGACGCGGGTGACCGTCATCGACATCGCAAAGGCCGCCGGCGTCTCCAAGTCGACGGTTTCGCTGGTGCTTCAGGGCTCCTCCCTGGTCCATGAGGGGACGCGCTCCAAGGTCAGCGCCGTGATGCGCGAGCTCGGCTACGTCTATAACCGCGGCGCAGCCAATCTTCGGCAGGCCGGTGCCAAGTCGAAGATCGTCGGGGTTGTCGTCAACGACCTGACGAACAGCTTCTTTGCCGAGCTGGCGGTCGGCGTCGACATGGTCGTTCAGTCGGCCGGATTCGTGCAGTTCCTGTCGAACACCGGTGAAAGCATCGACCGGCAGCGTGAGGTCGTCGCGTCGATGCGTGAACATGGCATTTCGGGGCTGATCGTCTCGCCGGCGCGCGCCACCGATGCGGCAGATTTCAAGCCGCTTGTGGCGGCCGGCATACCGGTGGTGGTGGTCGTTCGAAACCTGCCCGGCGCCAAGGTCTCGTCGATCGTTTCCGACAATCAAGCCGGCATGATGTCGGCGGTCAAGCACCTGGCAGGGCTCGGTCACAAGCGCATCGCTTTTCTCGGCGGCTTTCCCGACACCGCCGTCTTCGACGACCGCCTTGCCGGTTACCGAAGCGGCGTAGAGGCAGCCGGGCTCGATTATCACGAGGATCTGGTCGTCTCATCCGCGCCTTCCCGAGCCGGCGGGGTAGAGGCGATCGGAAAGGCGATTGCACTTAGCCGTCGGCCGACCGCAGCCGTCTGCTTCAACGATGCCGTGGCCTTCGGTGTTTGCGACGGATTGCACGCGCGCCGTCTGGAGCCTGGCGCCGACTTCGCCGTGGTGGGTTTCGACGATGTCATCGAGGCTCAGGCAGCGGTTCCGGCGTTGACGACGGTCTCGGTCGATCCGCAAGGCATCGGGCGCCGCGGCGCACAGATGCTCCTGAAGCAGATCAATGCCGGCAAGGCCGAGGCGGAGACGGTGGTAACAGCCGTTCGACTGGTTGTCCGCGAGAGCTGCGGCGCCGGCAAGACCGCGCCGGCAAAGACCGGCAAGAGCGTAAAAATCGAAACAGGACGCTGAGCAACGCCCATGAAGAAGCATCTCACCCCAGCCGAAGCGGCGGCGTTGATCCCGGATGGCGCCGTTGTCACGGTATCGTCCTCGAGCGGTCTCGGTTGCCCGGATCTGATGCTGAAGGCGATTGGCGAGCGTTTTGATGCGACCGGTCATCCCCGTGACCTGACGACCCTTCATCCGATCGCCGCCGGCGACATGAGCGGCATCAAGGGCGTCGACCACATCGCCAGGAAGGGACTGCTCAAGCGTATCATCGGCGGCTCCTATCCGTCGGGACCATCGTCATCAGAGCCGCCGCTGATTTGGCAGATGATCACCAATAACGAGATCCCGGCCTACAACATTCCCTCCGGCATCCTCTTCGACATCCATCGCGAAGCCGCCGCCAAACGGCCGGGCGTGCTGACCAAGATCGGCATCGACACGTTCGTCGATCCCGAGCGGCAGGGTTGCGCAATGAACGGCTTGGCTTCCGAACATCCGGTGGTCAAGCGTGTCAGCTTCGAGGGTGACGACTGGCTGTTCTTTCCCGCGATCGTGCCTCAGGTCGCCATCATCCGCGCCACCACCGCCGACGAGCGCGGCAACCTCACCTACGAACATGAAGGCGCCTATCTCGGCGGCCTCGATCAGGCGCTTGCGGTCCGCAACAATGGCGGCATCGTCATCGCGCAGGTCAAGCGGATCACCAAGGAAGGCTCGCTGAAGCCCCATGACGTCCGGGTGCCTGGGATGCTCGTCGACTATATCGTCGTCGATCCCGATCAGAAGCAGACGACGCAGACGGGGTATGATCCGGCTATTTCGGGAGAGATCTTCCGCCCGCTCGATAGCTTCCACGTTCCGGATTTCAATGTTCAAAAGGTCATCGCGCGCCGTGTCGCGCAGGAGCTTCAATCGGGAAGCTGCGTCAATCTCGGTTTTGGCATCTCGGCCAACGTGCCGCGGATTCTGTTGGAGGAGGGGCTCCACGGCGCAGTCACCTGGGTGATCGAGCAAGGCGCGGTCGGTGGCGTGCCACTGCTCGACTTCGCCTTTGGCTGCGCCTCCAATGCGGACGCCTATATGCCGTCTCCCTATCAGTTCACTTACTTTCAGGGCGCGGGCTTCGATGCGTCGCTGCTCTCCTTCCTCGAGATCGGCAAGGATGGTTCGGTCAACGTTTCCAAGCTTTCCTTCCGGCCGCATGTAACCGCCGGTGCCGGCGGCTTCGTCGATATCACGGCGCGGGCAAAGAAGATCGTCTTCTCTGGCATGTTCAACGCCGGAGCGAAGCTTTCGATCGCCGATGGGGCTCTTCTCATCGAGAAGGAAGGCAAGCTGAAGAAGCTCGTCAACGAGGTCGAACACGTCACTTTCAGCGGCAGGCGGGCGATCGAGCAGGGGCAGGACATCACCTATGTCACCGAGCGGTGCGTCATGAAGCTGACGCCTGATGGCATCTTCCTCACCGAGATTGCACCGGGTGTCGAACTCCAGTCCCAGATCCTCGATCAGGCGGAGTTTCCGCTGATCGTCGCCCCCGACCTGAAGGTCATGGACGCTAGGCTCTTCGGCGAGGCAGCCATCGGCCTGTCGCTTCCAGCTAAAAGGGAACGGACGCTGGAGGGCGGATTCCATGGCTAGCGGAACAGTCAGAGTTGACATCGACGGGCACGTTGCGACGCTGACGATATGCCGTCCGGAGAAGCTGAACGCGCTCGATCTCGACATGCTGAAGGCCTTGGCGGACGCGGCCGACGCGGTGGAGGCGAACCCGGATGTGCGCGCCGCCGTTCTGACGGGTGAAGGAAAGGGCTTTTCCGCCGGCGGCGATATCAAGGCCTGGGGCGGAATGCTGCCTCAGGAATTCGGTCATCTCTGGGTTCGGCACGGTCATCGTATCTTCGAAAGACTGGCGACGCTGCGGGTGCCACTGGTCGCCGCGCTGAACGGCCATGCCCTCGGTGGCGGGCTGGAGCTAGCAGGCGTTGCCGATATTCGCCTCGCAGAGCAACACATCAAGATCGGCCTGCCGGAGACCGGCCTCGGAATGGTGCCGGGCTGGTCCGGAACCCAGCGTCTCGTGCGCCGGTTCGGCGCGCAGGTCGTCCGCCGTATGGCGCTCGGCGGCGAGATCTTCACCGCCGAGGAAGCCCGCCTGCTCGGCATCGTCGACGCGGTCGTTCCAACCGGAAATTCGCTCGCCGCGGCCATGGACTATGCCGAGCGGATTGCTGCAAGAGGGCCGGCCGCCGTCGAGATCGCCAAGTTGATGATCGCATCGGCGAATGGTGAAGACAATGGAACCGCGGTCGAAGCCCTGGGCTCGATTCTCGCCGCCAAGACCGGCGATCTGAAGGAGGGCGTCGCATCATTCAGCGAGAAGCGCCCGGCAACGTTCAAGGGAGAATGGTAATGACGGTTCTCGTCAACCCCATCGCGCTCAGCGACCACAAAGCGCGTGATTTCAAGATGCTGATCGATGGCAAATGGGTGACCGGCGCTGCCGATCCGATCGAGCGTATCGCGCCAAGCCATGGTGTCGTGGTCAGTCGGTTCCCGACCGGCAGCAGGACGGATGCCGAGCGCGCCATTGCTGCGGCACGCAAGGCCTTCGACCTCGGGCCGTGGCCGCGGATGACCGCCTCTGAACGGTCCGCCATCCTGCTCAAGGCTGCCGATCTGATCGCCGCACGTGCGGAGGAACTGGCGTTTCTCGATGCCATCGAGGCAGGCAAACCGATCACCCAGGTACGGGGCGAAATTGCCGGCTCGGTCGATATCTGGCGCTACGCCGCGGCGCTTGCACGCGATCTCCATGGCGAAAGCTACAATACGCTCGGCGACGGCACGCTCGGCGTCGTCCTGCGCGAAGCGATCGGCGTGGTGTCGATCATCACCCCCTGGAACTTTCCGTTCCTGATCGTCGGCCAGAAGCTGCCCTTCGCGCTCGCCGCAGGCTGCACCGCCGTCGTCAAACCGTCGGAGCTGACCTCAGGATCGACACTCGTTTTGGGAGAGATTTTGCAGCAGGCAGGCGTTCCGGATGGCGTCGTCAACATTGTCACCGGTACGGGACCTGAAGTCGGCGCGGTCATGACGTCGCATCCGGATGTCGACATGGTGTCCTTCACCGGCTCGACCGGTGTCGGAAAGCTGACGATGACGAATGCGGCGCAGACGCTGAAGAAAGTGTCGCTGGAACTGGGGGGCAAGAACCCGCAGATCGTCTTCCCGGATGCGGATCTCGATGCGTTCATCGACGCTGCGGTCTTCGGCGCCTATTTCAATGCCGGCGAGTGCTGCAACGCCGGCTCGCGGCTGATCCTGCACAAATCAATCGCCTCCGATGTCGTCACGCGGATTGCTGAACTGTCGAAGGCAGTGAAGGTCGGCGACCCGCTCGATCCATCGACCCAGGTCGGCGCGATCATCACGCCGCAGCATCTGGAGAAGATCTCGGGATATGTCGCCGGTGCCAGGAGCAGCGGCGCCCGGATCGCCCATGGGGGCGAGACGCTCGACCTCGGCATGGGACAGTTCATGTCGCCGACCATTCTCGAAGCGGTCACCCCCGATATGGCGGTGGCCCGTGAGGAAGTCTTTGGTCCGGTCCTGTCGGTTCTAACATTCGAGACGGCTGCCGAAGCGGTCAGGATTGCCAATTCCATCGACTACGGTCTGTCGGCCGGGGTCTGGAGCCGCGATTTCGACACGTGCCTGACGATCGGCCGGTCGGTGCGGGCGGGCACGGTCTGGATGAACACCTTCATGGACGGTGCCGCGGAACTTCCCTTCGGCGGTTACAAGCAGAGCGGCCTCGGCCGCGAGCTCGGCCGCCATGCGGTCGAGGACTACACCGAGACCAAGACGCTGAACATGCATATCGGCAAACGCACCAGCTGGTGGATGCCGCAGACGGAAAAGCTGGCTTAGCCGGCGGACGAACTACGCTCGAGGAGGGCGGGTGATTGGTGCGGGAATGGGTCCTGCATCTTCCAAACTTGAACTGGGAGGTTCTTCGATGAATAGGTTTTTGACCACGACTGCCATGACCGCATTGGCTCTGGCCGGCGCTAACGTGTCTGCTCGC